>OY969555.1:0-5425299 GCA_963701005.1 uncultured Acidobacteriota bacterium | reverse complement strand
GTCGTAGGTATAGCTCGCGCTCGGCGTCGAGGTCAGCTCGTTCGACGTATTGACACTGTACGGTGACACACCCAGCGAACTCAGACGATTCCCCACCGGGTCGTAGGTATAACTCTCCGTGGTCGAGCCTCCCTGGGTGGTTTGCAGCAGCTCGTAGATTGCATCGTATCCGTAATTCGACGTCACATTCACCCGATTATCGGTCTTCGCCGTCCTATTTCCCGCAGAATCCACCGTATAGGTCGCTCCGTCAATGGTACTCCCGGACAGTTGGTGCAGCACCGAGAGCAGATGCGATTGATTGTCGTAGCTATAGTTCGTGGCCACGTTATTTGGCCTTGTCATCTGCGTGCGACGGCTGAGCGCGTCGTAGGTGAAGCCAAAGGAACCCGCCCAGGAATTCGCGAGCGTGCTCAGTCGGTTCAACGTGTCGTAGGTGTATGTGTTCGTGCTGCCGTCCGGCGCCATAAATCCCGTCCTGTTGGAATTTGCGTCGTAGGTGTAGGAGTTTGTGTAAGTCCCCGTCACGAATGAGTATTGCGTGCTCGTCCCGGTCAACCGCCCCATGTTGTCGTAGGAGAAGCCGTAGGTTCCGGTGGGATCGCTCACCTGAGTGATCTTGTTGGCCAGGTCATAGAAGTAGTTCACATTAGTCGAGTTCGGATAGCTCTTCTCGGTCAGGCGGTTCAGCGCGTCGTACACATATTGAATCGTCTCGCTCTTGCGGTCGGTCTTGCTGGTCAGATTGTTGGCCGCGTCGTAAGCATACGTTTCGTAAAGGTTCGACGGGAAGGTAGTCTGGGTGACTCTACCGAATGCGTCGTAGGCAAACGTGGTCGCATGGCTATTCGCATCCGTGATCGTCAGCAGGTTGTTTTCCGTGTCGTAGCCGTATTGCGTGATGTTGGTTGCAGCGTCGGTTACGCTCGTCAGCCTGTCGGCATCGTCATAGGCGTAGGTGGTCGTCTTGCCATTTTGGTCCGTAGCGGTGATTCGGCGGCCCCGATAGTCATACGTGAAGGTCGAGGTGACGGTGCCGCCGGGATAGGTGATCGTCGTCAGCCGGTCGCCAGAGTCGTAGGCAAACGAAGTGACGTTATTCATTGCGTCGGTGATGCTGGTGCGGTCACCGTGGGAATTGTACGCATAGGTGGTGACGTTACTCTGCGGGTCGGTGATAGTGGCAATCAGTCCCGCCGTCGTGTAAGTGAGCGTGGTGACCCTTCCGAGCGGATCGGTGATTTGGGTCAACTCGCCGAGCGAGTTGTAGGCGAATTGCGTAACACTGGCCGAAGTGCCGCCGCCCGGCGCGGGCGAGGTGACTGTGAGAAGATTTCCATGCGAGTCGTAAGTATTCGTAGTGACGTGGCCGAGCGGATCGGTTACCGTCAAGACTTCGCCGAAACTGTTGTAAGTATACGTTGTCGTCGGATTCGCACCGCCAACGGCGGGCGCGGCGACGGATAATAGGTTGTTATTGGAATCGTAAGTGTACGTTGTCACCCGTCCAAGCTCGTCCGTTGCCGTAAGGACATTTCCATAGCTGTCGTATTGATACGTGAGGTTGCCGCGAACCGTGCAACTTGAGCACCCCGACCCCTGCGCGTTCGAGACATACCACTTCCCACCGACCAGCGCACTAGAGTAACTCGTCTGATGGCCGAGCGAATCCGTCAGCTGCGATCCCGAAGTAAGCGTGAACACCGGTCCCTGTGCGATATTGGCAGCCACGTTTACGGTTACGGGACCTGTCCCGTCTCCAGGCGATACAATCGCCAGGATTTGCGTGTCGCTCCAGCTCGATATGCTAGCGGCCACGCCGTCAAATGCTGCGACGCTATCGCTTTGCGTCGAGCCGAAGCCGGTGCCGTTAATCGTTACAATCGTCCCGATCGCTCCGCTATTCGGGGAAATGGACGTGATGGTGATCGGCTCAAGTACGGTAAATTGAGCACCGTTGCTGGTCACGCCGTTCATAGTTACGGTGACGGGACCGCTCGTCGCACCCGAAGGCACGGTGACCGTAACGCTCGAATCGCTCCAGGAATTGACGCCTGCCGCCAAGCCATTGAATTTTACGGTGCTGTTTCCCTGGACCGGGCCAAAACCAAAACCATTTACGATAACCTGACCTCCGACCTGAGCCGCAGGGGGCGTCAGACTGTTGATCACAGGGTTGAACGCGGTGAAGATGACATTCGAATTGCTGGCGATGGAATTTACGGTGACGACGACAGGCCCCGTCGTGACGCTACTGGAGACAGTCGCGAGGATCTGTGTGTTCGCCCAACCTGTCACAGTGGCAGATTGCGTGCCATTAAAGGTGACTGTGCTGGTCCCTTGGCTGCTGCCGAAACTCACCCCGTTGATCGCCACAGACGTGCCCACTGGGCCTGAGCTGGGTGATAGGCCTGTGACGAGAGGCGTCAAGCCAGGAACAAGCGAGAGGTTGTCAAAGGTAGCTGTGGCGGTGCCCGAGTTGACGGCACTACTCACGGCCAAGCCGATGTACACGGTCTGCGCCATTGGGATCGTCTGGCTCGTACCCATCTGTGTCCAAGTCGACCCGTCGGGGGATGTATAGCTACTAAATGTGTTCCCGCTTCGAACCAACTTCACCCAGTACGGGATGGACGTGTTTATGTAACCGTTGTAGGTTGTATTAGCGCCGGTGCTCGGACGGTAAAACAGATAAAAGTACGGGGGATCGTAAGCTGGAAAAGCATTTGCTGCGGCCGCGTTTAGCGTCTCTCGAATCATCACTCCGGCCTGTGGCCCCGAACCGCCTTGCAAGCTCGCGACGCGTGCCACGATTGTGCCGTCTCCCGACAACGGTTGATACACGAAGTGCATCTCGTCGGCGGCATACCAGACTCCTAGTCCCGAACCTGTGACTGTGAAAGTCCCACCGGAGTAGGTCGCACTCCCTCGTTGTCCCACGAGCCCTACATCTTGATCCAGCCACGGACTGGGTAGGGGATTCGATGTCACAGTGAAAACCACCGGGTTGCTATCGTCCATGGCGGGAGCAACGGAAACCACTAAGTACCCCGAGGTCGCGCCTGTTGGGATCGTGACGGTGATTGTTGTAGCGCTCCATGAATTGATCGTCACGGCTGCCCCGTTCAACGTCACAGCACTGTTTCCCTGAGAAACCCCGAAATTGGAGCCGGTGATCACCACCTGACTCCCGATTGGTCCCGTCGTGGCAGTAACATTCGTGATTGCCGGGGCCGGGCCTGAAGGCACACTGATTGAGACGTTATCGAAGGTGGCTGGAGCCAGTGTGGAGTTGGAAGCACTGCTCACTGCCAAACCGATATAGACGTTCTGCGCCATCGTAATTGTCTGGCTCGTGCCCAGCGGTACCCAGTTCACTCCGTCCGGAGCGGTGTAGCTCGTGAATATGCTCCCGCTCCGAACCAGTTTCACCCAATACGGCAAAGGCACATTCACGTAAGCCTGGTATGACCCTGTTGATCCGGTGCTCGGGCGGTCATACAAATAGAAGTAGGGATAGTCGTATCCGGGGAACATGTTTGTTGCGCCGGTTTTCAAAGTCTCTCGAATCATCACTCCGGCTAACGTCGTGTCCGAACTTTGGTTGCTCACTACCCGAGCCACAATCGTGCCGTCGCCCGGCAACGGCTGATATACGAAATGCATCCCGTCAGCGGCAATGCCGGAGTCTATCCCTGCTCCCGAAGCATTAATCGTGAACGTCCCATTCGAGTACGTTGCGGTTCCGGCTATGCCAACAGCACCCACATCCTGATCCAGCCAAGAAGTCGGAAGCGGCTGACTGGTAATTGTGAAGACAAATGGATTGCTGTCGTTCATGCTCGGAGCAACCGAAACCACCAAAAACCCAGTAGTCGCGCCTGTTGGAATCGTGATCGAAATTGACGTGGCACTCCATGAATTGATTGTCACTGGCGCTGTGTTTAGCGTCACGAGGCTGTTGCCCTGAGAGGCTCCAAAATTCGAGCCAGTGATCACCACTTGGCTCCCCATTGATCCCGTCGTTCCTGAGAGATTCGTAATCACCGGCGCCAGGCTTGAGGGAGAAGAAACCGAGACGTTGTCGAAGTTGGCTGAGGCGAGGGTTGTATTGACATCACTGCTCACCGCCAAGCCGATGTAGACATTCTGAGCCATCGAGATAGTCTGGCTCGTTCCAAGCTGCACCCAGTCAACTGTGTTTGAGGATGTGAAAGCGCTGAAGGTGTTCCCGCTTCGAACCAACGCGATCCAATAGGGCAACGTGACATCCACGTAACCTTGGTAAGAACCGTTTGTTCCGGTGCTCGGCCGCTCATATAGATAGAAGTACGGATACTCGTAGACCGGGGACACGTTCGTCGCGCCCGCGTTTAACGTCTCTCGAATCGTCACTCCCGCTGTCGTCGCGTCGGAGCCAGTTAGACTCACAACTCGCGCTATGATCGTGCCGTCTCCCGACAACGGCTCATAAACAAAATGCATGCCGTCGGAAGAGCCAGTGTCAATTCCTTGCCCCGAAGCCGTGACCGTGAATGTGCCGCTCGCGTACGACGCGCTTCCAGCTACGCCAACAGAACCTACATCTGCGTCGAGCCAGCCAAGGGGTAATGATGAAACCGTGAAGCTGACACCGTTGCTGGCCGTCCCTGAAACCGTAACAACTACATTTCCACTCGTTGCGCCGGTGGGCACCGTTACTGCGATGCTCGACGCGCCCCAGGTAACCACAGGAGCGGTTGTCCCATTGAATGTCGCCGTGCTTGTTCCTTGAGACGCTCCAAAGTTTGAGCCGTTGACTGTGACCGAAGCTCCCACCGAGCCTGCCGTGATCGAGAGGCTCGTGATGCTCGGTGCCTGAGCGTAGACTTGGACGACAGCGACGAACAAGAAGGCAAATACGAGGATTAGTGCTGTTTTCCAGACCCTCAGGGACATTGACGTAGCCTCCCAGGCTCTACAGCTGGAACCAAACTTGCCAGTCCCAATTTCAGGACCGATGGGTCAGTGAAAACCGCTATTGAGTGGGGTAAGAGATTGTGACGGCGTCAACGCCATTTGCTCGCGTTGAAGTCAAACCACGGGCGCTACTGTCGTATGTGTGCGCCTCAAGGATTTTGCCGTTAGCGTCCGTGACGGATGAGATTAAGGATTGGCTGTTGTATTGGAAAGACAACGTTGAAAGGTCAGGCATCGTGACCAGCGACAATCGTCCCTGGCTATCATAGGAATAGGACAAAGAGATTCCGACATCGGATGTCACGCCCGTCACGAGGTAACTAGAGCCGCTTCCGTAGCCGAAGTACAGGTGGCGTGAAGCAGGATCAGTGACTGTAACGAGGCGGCCCAAAGAGTCGTATGACAACTGCGTTGTGTTCCCGTTCCGGTCGATAATTGAGGCGAGCTTTCCGGTCGAATTGCTGAAGAGGCGCTGCTCGCCATTCTGAAAGGTCAGTGTCCAATAAGTGGCACCATAAACCAGAGTAGCTACTACATTGGCAGGAGCAGCCACACTCCATGCCCCCCCGCTAAATCCAAAGGACCAGAAGCTACCGTCGCCGCGCGCATATTTCATGTAATTGTCGCTGCCAAGGAATACACGCTCTTCAAAATTGGAGCGCCAATTGGGGCCAAACACCCTAATTTGAAGCGCACTTTGAGTTGATGGCCACATGCTGTTCCAGGTTCTCCTGAGCGACAGACCACCCGATAGACCAGGTAGCCTTACATCCGTCTCTTCGATGTAAGTGTTCCCTATGGCTAGGGATATGGGCCACCCAGCGGCAACTAGCGCGCACGCGAGACAGGTTTCCTGGGCGGCGGCTGCGGGAGCACATTGAGGTGTCATTACCTGGCACGCATCGAGGAAGGAGCCTTCGCTCACACAATTGAAAAATCCAATCCCAGGGTCGCCACAACTGGGACAGTATTGTTGGTACCCGACGCAGGTCGTCTGGGCTAGAAGACCGCCGCTCAAGACGCACAGCAGGAATGCAAATGCGAATACACCAGCGATGCTCCTGATCATGCTCACCTCCACCTCTCAAATTGGTGCCAAATTGGGAATTGCTATATGCCTCCGAATGAAAGAAGTCAAGTTAATATTCATCGCTTTAACTATATCGCGCTTAAGTAGCTGCTAAGGTAACTCTAATCAGAAGGATGAAGCCGAGGTCATCACAAGGCCGATAACGTAGTGATCGTGGGGTTGTCGAGGGAGGATGCGCTCAGTCGCGGGGACGCCCGTGTCATTGAGGAACGGTGTGCATTGCCTGATTAACGAATTCTGGACGGAAAAAGACCCAAGAATGGTCCCAGGCGTTGAATCAACGCTGATTCTACGACCCTTAACACCTACCCAACTATAGGATGAGCTCTGCGGTGTCAGTGACCTCACTTCGGAACCGCAATTCGAGCCCAGAACATTCTGCAGGTAACCGAAGGGTTGCTTGTTCGAATCTAGCCTGGGGAGCCAACTTTTTCAATCACTTAGAGGGGATTTTCTATCAGGATTTTATCGAAGCTTGGGACCATTTGATTCTTCAAATGACCCCGGATTCGGTCTCATGTTCGTAGGTTTCCCCGTCAGTCTTTGATCCACCATTCGTCTCCGCGGCTACAGTGATAGAGTTTCCAGCACGACGGTGGGGAGCCTCGATATTCTCCCTGGTGGTGAAGTAGCAGGTGCTCGCTGCATGAAGCGGACAGCGATTCAGCGAGACAAATGTTACCGGCGCGAACATCAGAGCAAATGCAATCGCAAAAACCGCGATCAATTTCCGGATGCCGATCCTCCGTACCTTCTGGCGTAGGGCGCCACCCTGTTTACCGTTTCTGTTGGGGGAATTTGCTTTTTTCAACTGCCCCCGAATTCTGTTTTTATGTTTTTCCGTTGTTCCCCTGAAATGTAAGCAATGCGGCTGCCCCGCCTGTGTGCAAGTCGGGCCGTTGAACATTGAATGGTAGCAGTTGCAGCACAGCACTTGAAACTCCGGCGGATAACCGTTGTAGCGCACCCCGCGCCAAAGCCTGTCGGCACCGGTGCCAAGGCTGTACTTCTTGCGGTGGGACACGCCGTAGCCGTTCACATGGCTCAGCGATAGGAAAGGAGAGAGCCATGCTCACTCGTCTCCCTTGTTGGGTTCGTACTGGACTTGAACACCGTCATTTGGCGAGAATTGCTCTTTCAGCTTCGAGAGGCGCTCATCCATCTTCGAACGTTGCTCAGCCGGAACGTAAAACCCCAAGCCTTTTTCTGTGAATGTTAAATAAAAACCGAGCTTCTTAATGTCGTCTTCTCTGCATTGTTCGCAGGAGCGTGCAAGAACGTCCCGAACTTCCGCGTCTAACAGGTGCGTCTTTTCGAGTAACCTGTTTGCGATCTCACCGATAGCCTTAAGGATAGAGGGTATTGTCAAAAGAGCTACCGTCCGCCAGTAAGCGAGCTGAATTGGGTCGTCTATATGACGCCCATCCCCTGTGAGTATCCCTTCGCCAGGTTCGCTTAGACCATCAGGCCCAATTGTAGAGCGAAAATGTTCGACAGTTTTCTTGTCACTCTCAGTCGCCCGAGAAAGAGCCTGCTTGTCAACCCACGGCAACTGTTGAAGCAACACCTCTGGAGCCATGATCTCAGAGATTGTCTGACCAGTCTTACCGTCCTCTACAAACTTGACGTGTACCTCCCGATCCCAACTCGTAATTCCCGCAGCACCTATCATCTTCGCTCTAAATCGGTCAGCGGGATAACGAGGATCGTAGACAAAGACACCCTCATCGCCAAGCTTCAGACCCAAAGCGATGCCAACAACTGCGTGAGTAGCTTCGTGGACACAGGTGTCCATATGATCCCTTTCAGCTCTGCTTAGGCGGATATGACCTGCCTTACTTTTTCTGCGATGTTGACCCACGTTAGCTCTCTCCTTGCTTTGGAATCTCGAAACCTTCATTCCGCTCCACAATAAATTCTACAAACGCTTCGCTCGACCGAATGCTTGGGCATCTCTGTCGCTCTTCAAAATGATACTTACTTCTTTGGACAATTGGGGTACTATGCCGCCAAGGTAGCAGAGGCACCTTTGTTACCTAGCGAGGAAAGTTGGGAGCGCCCATCAGCTACAGCACAGCGACGTGGGGATCGCGCTTGGGGTTTACGGTCGCGTCATCGGCAACAGTCAGCGGAACGCAGTCAACCGGCTGGCGAGGTGGCTTGTAGCGTAGAGCCCGGCGCGCCGCGAACCTTCACAAGCGTTGCTAACCCTTCAGAAAGCGAAAAGGCCCGCCGTTGAAAGCGGGCCTCTCGTCTCGTTGACTTTGTTTGGTGCTACTGCCCTCCCTTCCGTTTTATTAGCCAGAACTGATATTTCCTGAATGCTGTGGAGGCGCGCAGCAGTTTTCGCAAGAAACTCTTGCGGGCTGATACGACCTCGCCTGTCGAAGCTAGCGTAACTTTAAGCACGCTACTTCCCCTCCGGCCTATTCACGATCTCCAGCCAGATCCGTGCATGGCAGAACGGTTGCTTGAAGGTACTGTCTGGATTCTTGTCCTGCGGGCACCAGCAGAGCAGATGCTTGCCCCGTAGGTCTTTTATGGCTTGTGCTCTAAACCCTGGATCGAGCCACTTCTTCTCAGCGTACTCTCGGAACTTTTCAGGCTCCTTAGCGGTGGCAATTGGACTCTTAGAGTGGCCGTCAAGATCGAATGGCCGATAACTGTTCCCGTATATTGTGCCCGGAAGTTGTGCGAATTTGCAGCCGACGTACTGTGCAAAGACGGGATAGTGGCCCCATCCTGCCTTGAGCGAGAACACCCGAGGCTTCACCAGACACTTCGTAGCCACGCTGATTCTAGGTCCGCAAGATTCACTCTCCGGGAGAATCGCGTGTAGGTGTGTATCGTTGTAGCTCGCAGGCATCACGATCAACGATCCATGTTGAGCGATCCGACTCCATTGTTCTCCTGGCCCCTTTCCTTTCTTCGATCCTTTTCTTAGCCCCAAGTGAAATGGTCTTTCCTCACCGGTGGATACGATGAACGTGGGCGTGTCAATGCCGTTATCTTCATTGTGCTTGTGCCAGTTTATCTGCGCCGTATGGTCGGGGTACTTAATCACGGCCATATAGTTGACCGTCCGCGTTTCGTAACCCGGCAAAGTTCGCAGATATGCCGTTAATTTCTTTCGTAAATTCAGAACGACTTCCGGCGCATCCTTGAACGTGAGCACCGTTCCCGCACAATGATCTTCGTCAATGACTTTGAACTGTGAATCGGCAGTTCCCCGGACTTGAGAATGGTTCGGATCGACTGCGTAGGCGACACTCTTGCGGTTCAAAATGTTTCCCGTGGGAAGCATCAGACCCGTGTTTTTATCTTTATAAAGAATCTCCCGATCGCAGTAGAGATATTCGTTGAAGTAAGTAAAGAATTCGTCTGCCTCGGTCTTGCTCCAGCCCCATTCGTGAGGCTGTAAATATGGAGCGGGGAAGATGCTAGCCTTTTTCTTTTCCTCTATCTTCTGGAAGTCCTCCATGTCAATCTCGCAGAAATTACACCCACAAGGAAAAGGCTTCCCGGTCCAATAACACACTGTCGGCATTTCACCCATGTTATTTCCATCCCTTCTGTTTCTTGATTGTCTCGACTGCATCGCACAAGGCCGAGTATGCTCTGCCTCCCGGCTCCGTTGGAAAGATGTGCTCCAATTCTTTTAGTGCTCGCTTGGCAGCCAGATACAGTGCACGTAGGTTCCGGTCTTGCTTTATCATGCTACTTGTCTCGCTTAACTTCCGTCCGTTTTCTCTCATATGCAATTTCGGACGCACGATTTCGTGCGTCCGGGTAATCCGTGACTCGCGTAATCGTGAGCAATCGAATTTCATTCATGGGATTCTCTCCACGCCTGACGAGCCGCTGTGAACTCCGGCCCTCCGATTTTGTACGCGTCGAGACCATTACTCTGTTCGTTGCCTTTCGTCAGGTAGCGCCAGATCATTGATACCCTTTCCCCGCACTGTTCCGCTTGTACGGGCATCTCATGTTGCAAATCATGCTGATGTTGGGCGTAGATCGTGAGCAGGGAGCCGTGAGGAAGCACCGGCACGTAGAAAATATCGCCAGCTTTCCAGCGCTTGAGCGTCTTTGCTTTGTCGTCTCGCTTGAATCGGAGGGCGAATTTTCGTGGAGCGCCGAGCGAAATCATCACGATGTCGCCGCACATATTGTCCGAATGTGGATGGACGTTGCTTGTGTGATCGTAGTGTCGATTCACCTGAATTGAGTTGAAGGGCTGCCTGTAGCGCAGCTCAATTCGCTCGGTGAGCGACTTCAAGAAATCAGGTATCGGTCCTGATGATGTGATTCGAAATTCGGGAGGCACGCAAGAGTTGTACGCTTGGCGTGGTCCCCATTGGATCGTAGAGTGCTGGTCACGCATCGGTCGCTTCAGAGTTGGGCAATAGCCGTCCTCTTTTCGCCAGCCTGATTGCATGTACAACCACGCGAGTAACTCATCAGGGTTGTCGAGGAAATCAGGAACGAACTCGTACCACGGTTTGTTGCCCGCCAGTCCGAATTGGACGTGCGGATTTTCAATTTCAAGCCCTGGAATGTCGAGCATTACGCGCCCCACCTGCAAGATTCACAGCGGCAATCATCTTCGTGGTTACTCACGTTCAACCATGGGTCGAAGGTGTCTCGCATCGCCTGTCGTGAATTCAATTGTGAATTCAAACTGGAGGATTCACTTCGGGCAATCAGATGCTTCAGGAACTTGACGGTGCGCTGTCGCATCGTCAATGCGTATTTCGCCATCGGGTAATTCTCCTGCTTTGGATTAAATTTGCTTCGACCTATGGAGGATTGGAAATCCTTGGCTGTCGGTCTGCGCCTTGGGAAAGGCGCTCAGCCCGCCGAGAGTGCGGCGTCACATTATGGGTACTATCTTATCATAAGTGACGGTGAATCCAAAGGTCTTTTCTGCTGGTAAGGTGTTGATCCGTAAGAGGATTAAGAAATCTTAAAATAGTTGCCCGGATGCGTTTGGCCCACCACTTTTGCATGTTACGCTGGACATTATGCGCGGCGGAAGCGAAGTTCCTCGATATTGAAGACGAATTGAATCCCCTCGATAATCGAAGGCGCGACAGCGCGGCATCGAAAATGCAGAAGTCGAGCGTAGAAAGCCTCCGGGTGTGTTTATAGAACCATACCAGCCAGATTTATTCCGAAATACCACAAGAAACCCCGATTAAATAACGGCCTACCAGCCACCCCTCCCCCATTTCCGCTCACCCCCTCCCCTTTTTACGATAAAAAGCGCTAATACAAGCCCGTAAACGAACGCACTTAAACCGCCTGGACCTACGTCATCCTGGATGTAGGGCCGCAGGGCAGATGTAAGGCGAACATCCCCGTATTACAATCCCCGTGGATGAAACGGGATGAGCCACTAGCGAATCCCGCTCTCGATTGAAGAAACCCGGCTTCTAAAACAAGACCATACCAGCCAACAAGAAACACCGTCCTCATCGGCAATCCACTCGGGCTAACCGCCCCTCGTGTTCGGATTCCACAGGTCGCGTACCCATGTGACTCCAGCCCCGAAGAGCAGCACCAACCACACCAGTGCAAGAATCCAAGCCCTGCTGTGAATCGCAACCC
Source organism: uncultured Acidobacteriota bacterium (assembly GCA_963701005.1). Lineage (GTDB taxonomy): Bacteria > Acidobacteriota > Terriglobia > Acidiferrales > UBA7541 > Palsa-295. Next base: position 5,413,640 of record OY969555.1, on the reverse strand, counting down.
ACAATCCTGCCGTCAAGAATAATCCAATAAGAACAGCCGTCAAATAACCAAACCAAGAACGGTCCCAAGGATTCGGCACGAGGCGCATCGCGGATACCTGTGGGAAGGATTCTACCATGCGGGCAAACCGTTCACGGCAATAGGTCCTGTATCCTTGGAAGTGAAGTCCCGATTGTAGTATGTTCTTTACGCGCCTGACTCCTGCCTGGCTTCAATGAGAGGGAGCCTCGAAGGAGTACCACTCATATCCGGTCAGGCGCAAGACGGGGTCTCGCCTCAGAAAGGAAAGGCCCCGCCTTCCCCTCACCGCGGAACTGCTATTTTCTCAAGTCCGCCAGCCAAACATCCAAGACGGTCAGGCTGCTCGGCTCAATCGTGATGAAGGCGATTCCCATCCCCGAATTGGGCCGCGAATAAGCCACTTTTCCTAAAGCAACGAAGTTAACTGCAGAGTGCCAGATCCTCAGCCTAACCTTGGTACCCTCCGGGAACGGAGTCAATGTCTTCACATAGCATCCGAGCAGGCTCAGGTCGCTGGTGAGTGCTGCAAGTCTCTTTTCGGACTGGATGTCGGTGAGATCAATAAGGGCCACGAACAAATAACGGGGCGCGCGATGACGCACGGGGTGAATCGGTGAACGACCTCAGCGTGGTCGGATTGTATTCCAAGTGGGAACCAATGGGCGCAATTACTTTTGCATTTGAATTTGACTCGGATCACTGGCAACGATTTCCGGGACTTCGCGGTAGATGGTTAGGAGTTTCTACTTACAGGGGCAGCGGGCCGACAACTTGGTGCGGCTCTATTCCCTCTCCACTTTCTGAATTCTGTTATCCATGACGAAGACCTGGGCCGCGCCATACTTCCCTGTCTTCATCGATAGACCCACATGAAAAAGGAAAAGTACGCGGCGCAAGCCAAGACGATAAGGACAGGATGCCCACCCTTGGTGTGCTGAGTGTAGATGTTGGAAATTGTCCCAACAGCAGCCGTCAAGGCTGCGAACAGGAAACAGTACTCGGAAATCATCAAAATTCTCAATGGTACGGGTCGCGGCCCAAGATAGTGTGGAGATAGTCCTGGCCACCGATATTGAAGGACGAGATGGGCGAGTTCCAAGACTACGCCGACCCCAAGCAGTTTCCAAAAGCCGATTCTCGCGAATGAAATCCCCAACTTCATTTCCTCGCGGGCCGTTGAAACCGACAACCCAGGACACCGGCCCCGCTCTATTCCCTGTCCACTTTCCGAATTTTCCCATCAAGGACGAACGTGGATGCCGCGCAACCGTCCCACACCACCAAGTATCCGCGTGTCATTTGGCCATGCCACATCTCCGGCCGAAACGATGACGTGACTGTGCCGTGCGCGCCGTTGGAATGGGCATCGCCGTTCTTGGAATTGATCTTCTCGATGCGCGTGCCGGGGCGGAGGGCGGTGGAAGATTGAAATGTCTGGGAGCGAATGATGGGCGTCATTAAGTCTTCGCTGCGGTAGAGTCATCGATATCCTTGACCGCTGCATGTTCAACCGCCGCTACGGGACAGTGGACCGGCGGGCGTCACGAGACTGCAATTTGAGCGTCTTGTCGATCAAGTATACTCGGGAGAAGGAGCCGACGGCGCAATCTAATCGGCCAATACTCGCGTCGGGATGCCGTGAGAAGGTCGCGGGACCGACGCCCACTTCGTTCGCGAGAGGATCCTCGAGGTTGTTTCGGACTCTGTCCTCCCCGTCAATTGCTTATGACAAGCCGGTACGTGCTCGCTGCCGGGTGTCTTTGATCCCGTGCGCGGATCCAGTGGGCTGCTCACTGCTGCCTCGGAAAATACGTTGTCTCGAACTGGGGCCGAGTGTCCCGGTCTGCATGGCTTATCGGCTAACGTCAAGGGTCAATGGGGCCTTTCGTGACTTTAGCCGGAGAACTGCTGCTCTCCGTGGTTTCAAATTCCCCATGGGCAAACTCCCAGCCGTATTGGACCTCCCATCTCCTGCTGTCCTTTGCCCGAACGTCGACCTCGACGAATGTCCGCGGAAGGGTATCTGGCATCTTGAGGGGACAGGTCGGAGCAGGAAGTGGAATCCCCGCGTCATGGAAGCGGAATAAGAGATTTAATTCGGTCTGAACTGCGTGACTTCTCGCGGTTGCAGGGAAAAACGACCAGAGCATGACCTGGGACCTGATTTGCGCACGGGCGGCGTCAGAAACTGTGTCTGGTTGCTTGAACTCAAGACCCATGACGCGTCCCCGTACGTCCACTGCGATGGTCAACAAGAGCTCATCGGGAAGCTCATCTGGACTGGCCTGCATCTCGAAAAATTGGGGTGTCTTGAGCAACATTGGATTCGTAAATTCCGGGAACACATCCTCCACACTGTTGGTGTTGTCGTCAAACGCCGCGTCGACAACTGTGACCTGAGCACGCGTCGGCGATATTCTTGTTGAGATAAGATTGGTTCCCTGAAGGTTGAAAACCTCACCTGGCTTTATAGGATGATTCAGGACGGTTTTGATATAAGGGTGCATCATCAGCACGTCTTCTGGAGCGTCTTCCGGGGCTCCATAATAAGGGATCGCAAAAATCGGCTTTCCATCGGAATCAAGATAACTGACCAAAAGAAGCAATCTCGTAATCGTCTTCCCAGTTTCGTTTTTTAATTGGAGCCAACGCCATATACCATAAGCACCGAGCGAGAGTTGGTTTGAGATGACCTTCAGGCTTGTAAACTTCCCCATTTCGAATGGGATATCGGATGGCGCACAGGGTCCAAGATGGTAAGTAGACTGTGCATTCACCTCACTTGGCTGTGCCGCGAAAAATAGACACAGAGCGATAATACGAATTATCCTCGTCATATCCCTCCTGCGCAGTGGAATGACACATTCAGAAATGCTGTCTTTGGGTTCCCATGACACGTCCATGCAAAACCAAAATTGATGCCAAATCGTTTCCTGTGATTACTTGTGAAGCCATAAACAACATGCAGCGTGAAGGGATCGTCTTCATCTACATTAAGGACATAAACTCCGCCAAATCCCGCGGCAGTTGCTGCGTTCGGGTACGTTTGGTCAGATAGGGGCGTTTGTGAATTATTGCCGACATACAACCACGCCCACCCTTGAAATGGGCCATTCTCTACACCGCAATTCTTGTAGGTTGTGATTATAGTCTTTGCCCACGAAATTTCTTGGTCGCATGGGTCAGGAGGAGGATTGTCATAGTTATTTTCGAGGGGAAGCGCGCAATACATCCATTCTACGTCAGGGGGCACGTCACTAGAATCATCACCCTCAAGGGAGCCGAAACCTGGGTACCATATGGGGTTGCCAAAGTCGGTCTCGTTCAAGCCTTGGTTCACCGGCCCTGGGTCGCCGCAATAGGAAGCAAGCCTTCCAGTCGGGTCTGTGCGATTGATCGAGTCATTTGCGACGTAGGAGTAGCGGTTGAAATTCCTCGGTGCCGATGTTTGCGTCACCTCGACTGGATCGCCGGTTGCGAATCGTCCGAGGCGATTCACGTACTGTCGCGCATAGGCGTAGTCGTTGCCCGATTCATTGTCCCGCTGGTAATTTGTAAACACCCATTCCGCCCCGGAAGCCGTGGTGTACCAAGTCTCACCGAATGGAAACGTCCCGCGCTGGTCTTGGATACCGCCGGTGGAAGTGGTTCGCACGCGTAAGGAATGACGGTCGTTGTGAAAATAATAGGTCGTGCCACTCTGGACCGATGCCACAATTTGATTTCCCGAGTAGAAATACTCGTTCGTTGGGGAGGATGGTGCTGCCCCATTCTGGTATTCAGCGATCACTTTGGTCCCTGAGTGGCTGAACACTGTGGTGGTGCTGCCAGATATCTTTACCACTCGCAATCCCTCGCCATCGTAGGAGTAGGTTCCTGAACCGAGGCTGCCGCTGCTAGTCAACAGGCGATTCTCGGCGTCGTAGGTCAGCGTGTTCACGCCGTCGTTCGTCATATTTCCGTTCGCGTCGTAACCGTAGCCGGTTGTCGTAATGCGATTCGTCGCGGTGTTCACCACAACCGAGTTAGTTGGACAGGTTATCCCGGTGCACCCCGACGAGATGCTCTGCGTCAGCCGGTTTCCGTAGCGGTCGTAGCCGAACGACAGCCCCCAGGCCGGATAGTTCGTCGATCCTGCTGTCGACGCGACTGTGACGCGGCCAATGGCATCATAAGTGTAGGTTGCATTTCGGCCCGCATCCATGCTGTCGGTGATGCTGGCGAGCTGGCCGTTGTTGCCTCCGTTCTGGGCATAACTGTACGTCTCGCCGAAAATCGTTCCGCTTGAGTTTGCATACGACAAACTGGTGAGCTGCCCTCGATTTGCCGAATAGCCGAGCGTCTCCGTGACGCCGTTTCCATAGGTAGCTCCGGTCAGGTGAAACAGCGGATCATAGGTCAGGCCGCTCCACAGATTCGAGCTGCCATTGGCAATCGATGAAAGTCGGCCGATACTGTCATAGCTCCGATTTATGACCTTCCCGGACGGATAGGTCACGGATGTGACGCTCCCAGCCTGATTATAACTATAGCTGATCGTGTAAGCAGTCCCGTTGACCACTTTCTGCAATTGCGTGAGCCGGCCCAGGATTTCGTAGGTATAAGATTCTGATCCGGGGCCATCTGTCATCGTGATGACGCGCCCGTTGTTATTCTGGTTTGCATTCGTCCCGTACGTGTAGGTGACTGTCGGGGTTGCCGCCACTCCCGTCGTCCCCACGTTGTAGCTAACTTGGGTCAACCGGTTGAGGGTATCGTACGTGTATGTCGTAATTACGCCGCGAGCATCGGTTCTCTGCGTTACCAAGTCAAACGAATTGTACTGGTAGCTTGTAGTGCCTGCCTCCGGGGTCGTCTCGCTGGTCAACCGGCCCATCCCGTCATACGTGAACGACCGGGTCTGTGAGCCCTGCGTGACCGTCGCGACCTCACCAAGAACTGTGTAGGTATACGAAGTCTGCACTGTAAGAGCGTTGTTGTTCGTCACGTCGGGCTCAAATGTGCTAATCATTCGGCCGGCTCCGTCGTACTGCACCTTCATCTGTTTGCCAGCCTGATCCGTTGACGTGACAGTGTTGCCCGAGTATGACATTGTTTCCTGCTGACCGTCGGGGGAGGTCCGTTTCGTCACTCGCCCGAGCGCATCATACTGCATCGTGCCGTAGCTCTGCGGGCTGCCGAGGTACGGCACGGAGCGCTGGTACACCCGTCCTAATGGGTCATAAACTTGCTGCGTGTTCGTGTAGACGTTGTTTGAAGCGTCGGCCGTGGTACTGGTCGTCGCTCGCCCCAGGCCGTCTATATTCCGCGTGTTCGTGTTCATAGCCGGACTCTGGATAGGGTTGCTCACAGCAGAGTTCTTTTGCGTGTCGTTGTATGTGTAAGTCGTCTGAGCGTTGTCGGGTCGCGTGTCCGTCAGCTTCCTCTTAATGAAGTCATAGGTATGCTTCGTGATCTGAGTATTTGGATCTGTTTCGGTTAAGACATGGCCGGTATAGGAACTGTAGGTGTGACTTGTCGTCAATTGGGGGCCGCCGCTGGTCCCGCACGTTTCAGAGTCTGGGCGAGAGTACTGCGTTGTCGTTGAATAAGACCACGTTTTGGATTGGCAGCAATTGATGTCCGCCTGCGCCAAGTTTCCAAATCCGTCGTAGTACGAATTGTGAGTTACACCGCCGCTCTGCGTGGAGGCGGTGGTGTATTTTGTCACCGAGCTTGGATTTCCCCTCGTGGTGTTGCTACAGCCGAATCCCGTGTCATTGTGCTGCGACGCGCCCGTTGGGCACGACGTCAGCGGGTTTCCGTCGTACGCAGTGTCCTCGCGGTACTGAACAGTACCAGTCGAGTCGGCGATGGTTTTCGTGATCACCCGGTCAAGGATATTGAGGCTTGTGTAGGCGCTGGTCGAAAGTGGCGTGTTCGTCGTCGTGCGCAGAACACCGCCCGGCGCGCCGCTTCCGTAGTCGTACTCCGATGACGATAGCAGGTTTCCATTCGAGTCGAAATTGGTAGCGACTTGCGACTGCTGATTGTTCTCCAAAATAGTGGTCTTGGTTGCAGGAGAGCCGTTCGAAGCCCACGTCGTATTGATTGTTCGCAGCAGCGTTCCGGACGATGAACTGCCCTGGTAGATTTGCCTGCTGGTCTCCTGGCCGCTGGAATTGAATGTGAAAACCGATTGATTCGCCGCTGAATCATAGGACATCTGGGGCGCGGTTACAGTCGTGACCCAGTTGGAGCCGCTCGGTGCCCGGCTAAATGTCCAAATTGAAGATGTCGTGCCATCGTTTTGCGTCCGCGTAAGACTCAGCACAGTGCCATCGGTGCAATCGATCCCATCATTCGTACTGCCGTATTGAAACTGGACGTAACCGCCGTTCGGCAGTGTGACTTTTGAAACTCTTCCTGTGTAATAGCCGGAATTACCCGGCGTGGCCTCGTACGCGATTGTGTAGGAAAGGCCGGTGGGCACCGAAATCGTCGAGGGCAGCGACGCGGTCCCAGTGTGCTCGGTGACCCCCGAACAGCCAAAATTGGTTTTTATGTTGTAGCTAGTCAGCGTGGCTGTGGTTGTCTGGTAGTTCCCGTTCGGATCGAGCACCTCGTATTGAATGTTACCCGTTCCCGAAATTATTTTGAGGGCCAGATGGCCGGCACTGTCTGTCCAGTCGGTTTCGCTCCCGTTCACTGAAGCGCTGGCATAGTTTCCGTTCGTGTCCGTCATTTTGCTGCCGACCGAAATCTGGGCCCCCGACTTGTCGAGGAGACTGCCGGTCTTCGCATTATAGTAATACCCGCTCCCATCGGTCGCGGAGCCTGCCGTCGTCCCGGAGTATTGGTTCATGCAGGGGTTGTAGTACCAACTTAGGGGAAATGGGTGTCCCGTGCCAGCCCCGTCGTAGTACACATAGTTTGAATAGCTGTCATAATCGACCAGCCCGTCTCCTGACATCTTGCAGCTGCCCGCCTGGGTGGTTGTGTTAGTAATCATGCCGTTCGGAGAGATTTTCATCCAGCCCCAAAGCGGATTGCCAGTCGGGTCCGTAACCGATACCCAGGCTCCGCTGGATATTTTCCACAGTAGGGAGTTATAGGCGAGCGCAAAATTCAAGTTCAAACCCCGGCCTTGGCTGCTGACAATGGGAATAGAGAAATTCGAATTCAGATTGTAGCGATTCGTGGTGTCGAAGACGCCGCTTTCGAACGAACCGTACATTGGAAAGCCGGTTCCTGTTCCCTGCGCCCAAGTGGTTGCGGCAAAGAAAAACGTGAGCAGAACTGGAAAGAGTCTCTTCATGGCGCGCTCCTATTAAATCGGGAAATCGGAGTCCGAGAGTCCGGTGTTCAAGACTACGTTTTGGATAGTAATGGTTGCTGAGGGCGTGCCATTGTAGGACTTTTGGATCGAGAAGGGATACAGCGCTCCAACCACGTTTTGATAGTTGGAGTAGTAAACATCCACCGCGATCCCGGGTTCTGAACCGCCAGCAACGCGCTGGATGTACGAAAATCGTTGGGGCAAAAACGACGCGGCGTCGAGCCAGATGTCTCTTACGGTGAAGCTCGACAACGATTGAAGCCACGGAGTGGAATTATACGTATTCCAGATTTGGACGTGATGTGCCGACGCGCCTTTAAGTGATTCGAGGCCAACGTACTTGTAAGCCGTATCGGGATTGTTGAGGGTAGCCGTAAGCAAGGGCAACGGGAAGTCGGAAGACTGGCTGCAAAGGGACAACTCGGTCGTCAGGAGTGTGGGAGTAGAGCCAACTATCTGGCTAGCCTGACCTTGAGAATAGACCGTCGTTGAGCCGTGGGGTGTCTGAATCTGCTCGGATGTCTGGTTCGTGCCGCGGGTGAGAATGGTGATCGTTCCACTTTCGGTGAGGGAGCCTGCTATGGTTGTAATAGTTCCAGTTGCGGTGGAATCCGAGGGCGCGGTAGTGCCCATCGCTGCGACGCTTTGTTGCAAGACCGAGATGGCTTGGGGATCGCTAGCCGTGGTCTGTGATTGTGCGGGCGTGGCACAGAGAATCACACCAAAACTGAGGAGGAGGGTTGCTGACTTGCCGAGCAGAAATCGTTTCATACGGCCTCCCGTAACGGAAACTCGGGCCCTTCTGATTCGCCGGGCACACGTCAACCTACGCCGGCATGACCGAATGTCGGCACACACGACTTTTGCGAATCCTAAAAGGCGCTATCGGGTTAAGACCCCTAAGAGCTACTTGACAAGGCGTGTAATGGGTGTCGAGATGCGCGGACTATGTGCCTTTTTCCTCGAATGTCAAGGTTCAATTTATGGTGGCTGTTAAGGCGATGAGGCTAAGAGGATTAATTGCATTGCGGAAACGGCTAGCGAATTCTTCACGAAGTCTTGGGCTGATGCATTTCAATCTCTCGAGCGGGATGCGGTGTGATTGGGTTGTCCCATTCAACAGAGATTCTTGCTTGTAGAATCCCGATATGCGAGTCTGTCGCGTTACGAATACTTCAGTACACATAGGAGGAGTCAATCGTGGTGATCGCTGATAGGTTGCGTGGTTTGCGTGAGCAGAAGAATCTCTCACAGGGTGACATCGAGAAGCGCACAGGATTGTTCCGCTGTTACATTTCACGCGTCGAAAACGGCCACACGATTCCAGCCATCGAAACGTTGGAAAAGTTTGCACGGGCCATGGAAGTCCCTCTCTATCAACTCTTCTATGATGCGAAGAACCACCCAAACTGCCGAATTTCCCCAAGCGCAAGAGTGGAGACGATCTCTCCTGGGGCGGTTCCGGCAAAGATGCTCGGACTCTAGGCAACTTCCGTAGGCTGCTGAAGCGGACTAGCGAGAGCGACCGGAAGCTACTACTGTTCATGGCTCAGAAAATGGCCCGTCCAACTGGTCGCCGGGCGAAGACCTAGGCACTTGAATCTCAATCGTATACATCCCTGAGACCTACCTGGGAACATTTGCGTTTGTGGCGGCTGGCACTCTCGTGACGGTGCATCTTAAGCTGGGGAACCCTGAGCTTTTTTCCTTTATGCCTTCGGTTCAGATCAGGGGATTTGATCGTGCCAACCAAACATGAGCTTGAATCCCTCCGTGACGGTTATGGCGAGTCTTATACCGGTGAGTGCATGCCAGCAGGTGTCGGAACTCAGGTCCGTAAGCTGCTTATTGACCTTTCTTCTTCAGATAATTCAGCAGCTGCCGGAGAACGAACATCCAGAAAGTACGGACCTGGGAGTTCATTGGGCCTCCTTGGGGCAGTTTGGGTCGAAAGTTGGGTCCATCTAGAGGGTTATTCGGAGCTAAATCGGAGGGCTAAGCGAAGTCTGATCAATGAGTTACTGCTATCCTACACGCCCACTGTAATTCTATAATTCTAATAGATTGCTCTCACAGATTGCCACAAATGAGCACCTGCTCTGTTAGCAGGTGCTCTGGCAAACTGATTTGTCCACCTGTCACGCGCATCCATCTCTGTGCAAAATTCTTACAACGATTTCCCCAACAGGTCTGAATTTGATTCTCAGTCCATTCGGCCCAAGGACGCACTTTTCTCAAGAAAATTGGCACGTTGGGTAAGGGACTTCGGTTTCGTACCGAATAGTTGGCCGCAGCATACGATAAATAGGAAGGAACCCTTGTCTCGACTGCTCGCGATCGAAGATCATTCTTGCCAACAAATCGCGCCGATCCTGGTGCTTCCGGGTGATGTAATTAAGCTGGAACTCAATGCACCCACGAGCGAGCCAAAAATGGCAGCAGGAGCTGCAATCGTTCCTAGGCTTATGGACGCGTTTCCAAACGATTTCATTTCCCGCTCAGCATCAGCAGCATGAAAACCGCTGGAAGATAAATGATCGAAGCTGCAAGCAGCTGTCGTGCGGCGATGCTCGACCTGCGAAACGCAAAGCGCGCGCTGTAGCAGAAAAAGATCAAGCTGAGGACCAGAGCTCCGATCGAGTAGAAGAGACCTGAGCCACTGACGATCATCGGAAAAAGGCTGAGCGGCACGAGAGCCAGTGAAACCGCGAAACTCTGCCACACCACGAAACGATTTCTGGTCTCACCGGCAGGCAGAACCATGTATCCCGCGCGGGCGTAATCTTCACGGTACATCCAGGCAATGGCCATGAAGTGCGGGAATTGCCAGAGAAAAACAATCGCATAGAGGACCCAAGCTTCCGGGTCGAGTCTCCCGCGCGCCGCAGCCCAACCAATCAGCGGAGGCATGGCGCCTGGAAACGCGCCGACGAGAACGCAAAAAGGCGTGACGCGCTTGAGCGGCGTGTAGAGGAACAAATACGTCGCCAGTGTGACGACGGCCAGCAAACACGTGAGGGCGTTTACTGCGAAAGCCAGATAGGCGGCGCCCAGCAACGCGAGTGAAACACCGAACCCGAAAGCGTGGGACGGCCTAATCCGTCCCGCCGCCACGGGGCGGCGGGAGGTCCTTCGCATCTGGCTGTCAAAGGACGCTTCCAGGGCTTGGTTTAGTGTCGCCGTGCCGCCGGCAACGAGCAGCGTGCCGAGAAGCGTGTGGAGGGCGAGGAGATAGCGGAACTTTGCGGGGTCACTGGCGGAGGCGAGGTAGAAACCTGCAAAGGTCGTAATGAGAATCAGGAAATTCACATCCGGCTTGGTCAGCGCCCAATAGTCGGACACCGTGGCATACAATGCGGCCGCGCGGGTCTCTTGCGCCCCTCGCGCTCCGTTCAAGACGGCAATTGTCGGTTCTGTTGCCACGGTCAGACCACCTCAGGCTTCGAGGAGCGCAGCGGTTTCGCAATGAGTCTCCGCCACTCAGCCTGGGGATTCTCAGGCAAGTCCGCGCTTGCGGGCGAGAGAATCTCGAGAGTGACCAGGACAGCAGGAACTAGAAAGATGAGCGTTACCGCGACCCACATCAGCGCTGCCGCGCATTGCTGGTCCTCGAGTGGTGAGAGACCAAATAGCCTGGGAGCGGAAACATCGGTCGAATAGATGACCCGGTCACAAAATGTGAGGAATCCGGAGAGCACGTCGCATGGCATCGTCGCGCAGAACAGATATAAAGGAATTGCCCAGCGGGGCCATTTTGGAGTGCTTGGCCAGGGCTGGACCACCGGCCACCAGAACATCAGGCCCGCGCCGAAGAAAGTCGCGTGCTCCAGTTTGTGTAGCCAGTCCCAGCGAAGCGCCAGCTCAAAAATTGAAGGGACATGCCATGCGATCAACGCAAGCGTGGCGGCTAGCCAGCAAATCGCGGGGTTGGAAACCAGGCGGCCGAACCGCTTCACCGAAGGCAATCGCAGAAATGGGCTGACAACGTTGCGCGCTATCGATTGCGGGAGCCCGCGGAGGAGCGGCAATGCGGGAGCCCCCAGCAGGATCAAAGGAGGCGCGACAGCGCCGAGCAGGAGATGTTGCACCATGTGGACCGTGAGCGAGGCATCGTCCAATGCTTCGAGAGGGGAGCCGATTGCGATCCAGACAGCCGCGACTCCGGCGAAGAAGGCTGCAAGGCGCCAGAGGGGAAATTGGTGCGCGGAAACATTTCGGAGACGATTCCAGCCTGCCGTATAGACCATTGCTGCGATACACAGCGAAGCGTCTACTCCGACGGGGGTGGACCATGAATGCAAAGCGGTTTGAAGTTCCGGGGTCATAGAACGGTTATGGATAATTCGAGGATGGCTTGGCGGCCTCGTCTGAAAGCGCGATCGAACGGGAGGCGTCGCGTGCGGGCGACTGCCTCGACGGATGCAACGTCTGCAAGAACGCGACGAGCGCCGTCGTTTCCGCAGGGCTTAAATTTTTGCCGTACGCGGGCATGTTTCCGCCTCCCTGAATGACTTGACGGATGAGTTGATCCTGGGTCAGGCGTACAGCCACTGAGTCAAGGGCAGGTCCGCGTTTTCCACCCTGGTCTGCGAGCGAATGGCAGTTGTGGCACTGCTTGACCTGAAAAACTAAGGCGCCTTGCCGTTCGACCGCCGTGCGGTTTTGCAGAAACTCCGCGGGAATCGGAATCCCGCTCCACGCATCCATCACAGGACTCCATGGAGTGTGCTCAGCGAGATGCGTGAATGTCGCAAGCGCTACCGCCGCCAGGAGGACCGTAAGTACGGCGACTGGCCTGCGACGCCAACTTTTTTCGCCCTCGCCGGCAAGAAAAGGCAGCAGGAGAAGGGCGAGAATCCCAACGACAGGGCCGATGAGCAGAGCGGGTGTTTCCATCGAGGCCGGAAGGTAGGAGAGGATTGCATAGAGCCACAGGAAAAAGTAATCGGGGCGCGGCGCTGTCTGAATGATGGTGGGATCCGGAGGGCCCGAGGGGCCGAAGGGACCGAAGTAATAGGCGCAGAGGGCGAGCGAGAAAAGGATCAAAGCAGAGAAAAAAAGATCTTTCCAAATCGCGCCGGGGACGAATGGCACGCCGTCGTTGTGTGTCAGCTCGTGATATTCCTTCAAATACGTCGCTTTGCGCACCACGCGGCCGGGCACCGGCCATTCGTTGATTCCCAGCTTTAAAACCATGAGTAGGTGAACGGCGACGAACGCGATGAGAAGGCCCGGAATGACGAACACATGAAGCGCGAAGAAACGCGAAAGCGTAGCTCCGGCGATGATCGGGCCGCCCAGCAATAGGTTGACGACCAACGGGCCAATCAAGGGAATGCGGCTCGAAATCGATGCTCCGATTCCCAGCCCCCAGTAGGCGTCCTGATCGAACCTCAAAACCTGGCCGGTGAAAGCCATTCCAAGTGTGACGAGCAGCAGAAACACTCCCACAACCCAGGTCAGCTCACGCGGATATTTGTAGGCGCCAAAGAGAAAAACCTGCACCATATGGATCAAGACAATTGCGACCATGAAATCCGAGCCCCATCCATGGAGTGCGCGGATGTACCAGCCCAGCGAGACGTTGTGGTTTAGCGTTTGAAGACTGCTCCAAGCCTCTCCCGCGGAAGGCACGTATATGAGCGCCAGCATGATGCCGGTGACGATTTGGAGGATAAACACCGCGAAAGCGGCGCTGCCAAAAACATAGAACCAACTCGCGGTCTTGCGCGGAACAGGATGTTCTGCGGTCTCACGAATGGATGCGGCAAGCTGCAGGCGCTCGTCCAGCCATTCGCCGATCGATGCGATCAGGCGCATGGTCGTATTCCTCGGACAATGTTTGAGGCCTGGCCCGGCGTCGGCATCTCGCCGGCCTGAATCAGTAGCTTTCCGCCGTCAATCTTGTAGTGGAATTCGAACAATCCACGTTCTGGGGGCCCGGAGGCGCGGGAGCCATCCTGGTAATACACTCCGCCATGGCAGGGGCACATGAACAGACTCGATTGAGGGAACCAGCGAACCGGACATCCGAGGTGCGCGCAATTGATTGCGAAGACCTGAAAAGTCTTTCCGTCAACATTGCGAACCCAGCAGGCGATGTCTGCGGTATCACCATCCCAAGAATTCACAACGGGGTTTCGATAAGTCGCAAGCCGAGTTTCGCCGGAAGGAAACAGTTCGAGGTTGCCGAGCGGAACCCACGACTCGTAGCCTTCTCTTCGCGCGCGAGCGACCGGAGAAAGAAGGTAACGCAGGATAGGGACTGCCAGAATCACGGCGACCAGACCATTGAATAAAATTCCAAGCTTCGTGAAGAACGCGCGCCTGCTGAGGCTGGCGGGTAGAGTCATCGAACTTCTCCTGTTGTGTTCGCTGCGCTCGGGTAGGGCCGACCCGGGAATTTAGAGCGCTGGGATGCAAGCCAAGCGACGACATCGGAGACATCTTGAGCTGACATCGGCTTGCCGGGAACATTGCTTCGCCAATCCGGGGCATCTAACTCTGGACGGCCAACGATCACAAGTGTTCGAAGCTCCTGGTCGCTAAGAAGCGCGAGAAAGGATCCGTCGATGATGGAACTTGCCTTGGAGCCTCCTCGACCGGCACTGCCGTGGCAGGACGAACAAAACGTCGCATACACCTCCGAGCCGCGCGAAACGTCGCCGGGAGTAGCGGAGGAGTACGGCGGAGGGTTCGCGCCACGAAGCGTGTCTGGCTTCGACCAACGTTCTCGAATACCACGGACAATCACATCAATTTGTTTTTCGGTGAGCATTCCGCCCGCGCTCTGGGCGAAGGCCGGCATAGACGTCCCGCGAATTCCATTCGTCGCAGCGCGGCGAAGGACGGTGTCGTCTGCAATCGCCAAATAGACCGGATCACCCAATGCGATGGCAGCGCCACCTCTCCCCTCTGATCCGTGGCAGCCGGCGCAGTTTTCGCGATACAGAACGTTGAAATCTGAGATTTCGTTCGGGACGATTGGGACGTCATTCGGAACCGGTTTGCCCGGCGCATCGCTGCAACTGCACAGCACCGTCAAGAACGCAGCCGTTACGAGCGTGAGGAAGAAGCTCTTCATTTCGATCGGTCCCTTGGAGACTTCTCCCCCATAATTCCGGGCGCCTCGACGCCAGCGCGCATTGCAAACGGTAAGTTCTCGCTCGTCCGGACTCGCTCGTGTCGCTCGACAACAAGACCTGCGACTACGCCAAACGCCACTTGGGAAGCCATGAACCAGAACCAGTCGATGTGGCTCGCAAGCAGTGGATTGAGAAGATTCAAGATCGAATACAACAGACCGGACCACAGCACCGGAGCAATCAGCCCGCCGAGTATGATCGGCCTGCGCGGAAACATGGGAAGCATGGCGCCGTAGAGCAGCCCCACGAGTGTGGACCCAATGCCGTGCAGAAGCAGGGCAAGTGCAAAGCTATCGGCATGGAATGAGTTCAATTGTGCGGGGCTGAGCTTAAGTGATTGCATATAGACCGTCGCAGCAAGAAGGTTGATTGGGTACCAGATACTGCCGACTTTCAGGAGCCCGAAGGCACAAGCCAGCACAGCCATCGCGACACCGCCGGCCCAGCCACCTTTCACGCCGGCTGATATTGGATAGGTCTCGAGCGGGAGCCACGCTCGAACCAGTTCCGGCGCAACGGGAAGACGTTCGACAACCGGTCGGTCGGTCGCGATGCGGAGGTCCTCTGCGACAACCGGCACTGCAACTTCACGCTGTTCAGGCAAATCTTCCCGGAACCAGCCGGCGCAACCGGCCACGGCAAGTAGAACGCCGAGCAGGCCGACCGAGGCGCTCGTCAGCAAGCCCGCGAACATCAACGTGAACCCAAAAGCCAGAACCAGAGGCCAAGGAGTGGGCGCAGGCATTTCGATCGCAGCAGGAGGCCGCGCTCTTTCGCCAGTCTGTTCCGCGGATAGCTTCATCGCCGAATCTTCTCCTCAGCGCCCGATAAGATAGACTACGGTGAAAACAACGACCCACACGGCGTCTACAAAATGCCAGTACATGGAAAGCGTCTCTATTCGGGCTGATTGCTCCATTCCCACACGATCAGCGAGACTGAAGAGCAGCACGATGCCTAGCATGATCAGCCCTGCCGTCACGTGAGTGGCATGGAGCCCGACAAGTGAATAATAGGTTGTCCCAAAAAGGTTCGTGGAAATGGTTAGCCCATGTTCGTAGATCAGCCGGTGCCATTCCCGCGCGGTACCGAACAGGAAGAGGGCACCAAGAGCAATCGTGATTGACCAAAGAATCCGGAACGAAATGCGATGACCGTTCTGAAGCTCCTTGCTCGCCAAGTGAATCGTGAGGCTGCTGGACAACAAACAGACGGTAAAGAAGATGGGCGTCTCCAGCACTTCCCGCGGAGTGGGTCCCGTGAGGCTTTTTCCTAAGTAAAAGAGGTAAGCCACGACGAAAATCGTGAAGATGGCCGACTCGGCGATGATGAGGCCGATCATTCCGACCTTGCCCCGATAGGGAAGATTCCAGTCGGCAGCCCTGCCGGCGAACGGAGTCGTGACGGCACTCATTGCTTGGTCCTTTCACTCATAGCGGCTGTCCGGGTCCTCCGGATGCTTCAGGTCCCACAAGGGGCGGCGACTGGCAACCACAGGAACGGACGCAAAGTTGTAAGCCGGGGGTGGTGAACTCACCGACCATTCCAGAGTCCAAGCATCCCAGGGGTCATTGCCGGCTTTGGGCCCTTTGAAATACGAAACAATAAGATTCGCGACAAACACGAGTATGGCGAGGCCCTGGATGAATGCCCCGATGGTGACGATCAGATTGAGCGTTTCCCAGCCAGGACGAGGCTCGTAGGTATAGATACGGCGCGGCATCCCGAGCAGTCCGGGAATGTGCATCACATCGAATGTCACGTGAAACCCGATTAGGAAAAGCCAGAAATGGAGTTTGCCCAGTTTTTCGTTGAGCAGTCTTCCCGTGATTTTCGGATACCAATAATAGAACGCGGCGAAGAGTGCAAAGAGGATTCCACCAACGATCACGTAGTGAAAATGCGCCACGACGAAGTACGAGAGGCTGAGCTGCCAATCAAATGGCGCGGCGGCCATCATGATTCCGGTGAGCCCGGCGATCAAAAACTGAAAGAGGAATCCGATGGAGAATAGCATCGGTGTTTTAAACTGGATCCTTCCGCCCCACATGGTCCCCAGCCAGTTAAAAATTTTGATTCCCGTCGGAACGCCAACTGCCATGGTGGTAATCGCGAAAAAGCTGTTCGCGTAGGAATTCATTCCGATCGTGAACATGTGGTGCGCCCATACGCTCAGGCTCACAAACGCGATACAAACCGTGGCTCCGACCATAACGGGGTATCCGAATATCGGTTTGCGTGAGAACACCGGAATGATTTCCGACATAAAAGCGAAACAAGGAATAATCAGGACGTACACTTCCGGATGTCCGAAGATCCAGAAGAAGTGCATCCAGATGGTGGCTGAGCCACCCGCCTGCGCATCGAAGAAATGCCCTCCCAGGTAGCGATCGACCAACAGCATGATCTGCGCCGCTGAAAGAGGAGTGATGGTGATGAGGACCATTCCGGACATCACCAGGTTGAGCCAAGCCAACAGCGGCATGCGATTGAGCGTCATCCCCGGGCATCGCATGCATAGGATTGTGGCGATTAGATTTATGGCCGTGCCGATGCTTCCAAACCCGGAAACGAGCAGAGCAATCGTCCAGTAATCCGAGCTGTGGCCAGGCGAAAACGCCTTTTCCGCTAAAGGCGCGTATGCCCACCAACCCACGTCAGGCGCACCACCCGCACCGTAGAGCCCGTTTCCACCCAGGAAACTGAAATAAAGGAGAATCCCGCCGAACGCGGTAAGCCAGAAACTGAACGCATTCAGCCTGGGAAACGCCATATCGCGCGCGCCGATCATCAACGGGACCAGGTAATTTCCAAAACCAAAAAGAACGGGCATGGCGACGAAGAAAATCATGGTTGTGCCATGCATCGTGAACATGCGGTTGAATACCTGGGGAGAAACAAAATCGTTATGCGCGCGAATCAGCTGGATACGGATGATGGTGGCTTCGATGCCGCCGACAACCAGGAAGATGAGCGCGTAGACGATGTACAGAATCCCCAGCCGCTTATGATCGACGGTGGTGACCCATTCGTGCGCCACCTCGACCCACGGCCGCGCTACAGTTCCTGCTGCCGGAATGGCCATCGCATCCGATGACATAGTTAGTCCTTGGTCTTGCTAGCGGAGCGACTCGAGATAATCCACGAGTGCGTCCAGATCAGCATTGCTAAGTTGCATTGCGGGCATCAGCGAGCCCGGTTTTATGGCATCCGGGCTCTGGACCCACAATCGAAGGTTTGCCTTCGTGTTTTCGGCCGCGCCTGATGCAATCGTTTGACGGCTCATCAAGTGCGTGAGGTCCGGGCCGAAACGGCCGTCGGCGACGGTGCCACGGATCGCGTGGCAGTTAATGCACGCCGTTGATTCGAAAACGAGCCTGCCGTTGCTCACACCCTGGTCTTGCGCCGCGGGTCCCTGTTGGGCACGGACCCATGCGTCAAATTCATCCGGGGTGTCAACGTACACTCGCAAAAGCATCTTCGCGTGCTGCGTGCCGCAATATTGCGCGCACTGTCCGAGAAACATGCCGGTTTGGTTCGGGTCCATCCACATGTGGTTCACGCGGTTGGGAATCAGGTCTGTTTTTCCCGCCAGCTGAGGAACCCAGAGGCTGTGATCCGTGTCCGCGGAAAGCAAGGCCAAGAATGTGGGCCTGGGGTGGGCAGCGTCGCTCACGGGAATGTGCAGCTCGTTCGCAGTCACGACGCCGAGCTGCGGATATCGAAACTCCCACCAAAACTGATGACCGATGGCGGTGACTTCCAAGGCAGACGGAGGTTTCGGAGCGTCCTGGATCGAGTGGATGACTCGCGCGGTTGCAAGAAACAAAACTACTACTATCAAAATCGGGATGACTGTCCAGGCCAGCTCAATTTGCGTACTGCCATACACCTGCGTAGGCTCGCGGTGGGCATCGCCTGGGCGCTCGCGGTACTTCACCACCACATAGGTCAATAAAATGAACACAACCGCGAAGATCAGACCGGTGATCGATAGGACGAAATGCGAGAGGTGATTGATGGATTCCGCCGGTGTTGAGCGGGGGTCAAATATGCTGGGGACCCGAGCCGGATTTTGGGGTGCACCGAAGCATAAAGACGCAGCAAGCAGTCCCCCTCCAAGCAACACGGCTATGCCTGCGGCTTTACTTACCCGTCTGCGAGTTTGCTCACTCTGTTTCATAACGCTTCCTGGGCCCAAAACCGGCTGCACTCCTGGCTAACCGGAGGATTATGGTCAACCACGTCCGCGTGGGCGGATACTCTCCCCTCGGAGCCTGACCGATGATGAGGGCACTTTGAAATCCAAACGTGCAGCCTCTCAACGTCCTGATGTAATGCGACTTGCATCTCTCGCTGTCTTCCCGGCGCGCTGACCGGTGTCAATATGCTGGCATCTGTACAAATGCTGTCATCGGACGATTGGCGAATGAGCCCGCGACTGCAGTCCTCGCCGAATGGATTATGACTGGCCTGCCCAGCCACCGAACTCGGTTGCTCGCCATTCTTCGCTCACGCTGTGAAGCCCCACGTTTAGCGTTTCTCTTGAGAATCAGTAGAGTTGGCCGGATGCGCGGCAGTCTGGCCATATGCAAGGCCAGGTACCCTCAACAGGAGCCATGCACTTCGCAAAAGGATTCGCATCGCAATCCCAGCGTCACAAGGTGGGTGACACTCGCCTAAACTCGTCACCCACACCAATCCGGCAGTAATCGCAGTCCGATGAAGATTGCGTCGGCAAAGGCGGCCTCATCAATCTCGAATATCGGTCTAGATCGAGTCCAATGCCTCGCCGGTATGTCGAATATTGCCCTCGATTGTGTCCACGACTTCTTCGATGTTCCCGGAGAGAACCATCTTTCCCATGGCCAGCGCGAAGCCCACGGCTTGCGACAGGTCGGCATGAGAAGGGATCGAAAGAGCATTTGGATCGGTCACTACGTCAATGAGCGCGGGCCCCGGATGCTGCAGCGCCTTCTTGAGGCCCGAGGTCAGATCGGCGGGGTTTTCGATTCTTACGCCCATCATGCCGATGGCCTCGGCAACCTTTGCGAAGTTTGGATTCTTCAGGTCCGTCTGATAGTCGGGCATTCCCGCGGTTTCCATCTCCAGTTTCACCATCCCTAGAACGCCGTTGTCGAACACAAGAACCTTGATGGGGAGGTTGTACTGCGTCAGCGTCAACAAATCTCCCATGAGCATTGCTAAACCGCCGTCTCCGGACATGGAGATTACCTGGCGCCCGGGATAAGCACATTGGGCGCCAATGGCCTGCGGGAGCGCGTTGGCCATGGACCCGTGGTTAAACGAACCGATGATCCGCCGGTCTTTGGCCGCCTTAATATGCCGGGCAGACCAGACGTTGCACATCCCGGTATCAGCGGTAAAGATCGCGTCGGGCGCCGCGATTTCACTCAGCGCCGCTGCCACGGGCTCCGGGTGCATGGGCGTGCGTGTTCCCACGTGGTCAACGTACACATTTATTTTTCGAAGCGCCTCTTTGTGTTTGCGGAGGATGGCATCGAGGAACTCTCGGTCCGCCTTTGTATCCAACATGGGCAGCAGCGCTTGCAGCGTCTCGCGCACATCGCCCCAAATTCCGAGATCGAGTTTGCTCCGCCGTCCCAAACGGTCAACCCGGATATCGATTTGCGCGATCTTGCACTTTGTCGGCAGGAATTTGTCGTACGGAAAATCCGTGCCCAGGAGCAGCAGAAGGTCGCATTCGTGGATCGCTTCGTAAGCCATGCCGAAACCAATCAATCCGGTCATTCCCACGTCATAAGGATTGTCGTATTCGACGAACGGCTTTCCTCGGTAGGTATGCCCTGCGGGAGCTTTCACTTTCTCCGCGAGAGCGACCACCTCATCGTGCGCCTTGTCGCACCCAATTCCGCATAAGAGCGCGACTTTCTTACTGGAGTTGATCAAGTCCGCCAGGCGCGCCAGGTCCTTTTCACAGGGACGGATGGATGGCCTGCTACCGACCAGTGAACGGGGCGCCCCTTCAACAGGAAATTCCGCACCACCCACGTCGCCGGGCAGCACGATCACGCTTACCCCGCCTTTTCCAAGTGCGCTCTGCATGGCGATGTGAAGCACTCGCTCGAACTGTTTCGGATTCGAAATCAGCTCACAGTAGTGGCTGCATTCCTTGAAGAGGATCTCCGGATGCGTTTCCTGGAAATACCCGGTGCCGATTTCACTGCTCGGAATATGCGATGCGATCGCGAGGACCGGAGCATTGCTGCGATGAGCATCGAAAAGCCCGTTGATGAGGTGAAGGTTGCCGGGGCCGCAGCTGCCCCCGCAGGCCGCGAGTTTTCCGGTCAGTTGCGCCTCGGCGCCGGCTGCAAACGCGGCGGTTTCTTCGTGGCGCACGTGGATCCATTTAACTTTGTCGTTCAGCCGTAATGCATCCGTCACCGGATTCAAGCTGTCGCCCACCACGCCATAGATCCTTTCCACGCCCGCCTCGGCCAGCCTTCTAATGAGTTCGTCAGCCACTCGGTGTGCCATTGCCTATATCCTCCTTTGAGACCTTGTTGTTTCTCGCCTGAATTCGATTTGTTCGTCACCCGCAGTGCCGCTGCCTATTCGGACGGCACTTTTTGTTTATTTTGAAGCTGGTTGCGGATTAGCCGCTCGTCCAGTCTCGCGAAGAAAGAAGGTCACCACAATCGCCGCCGCACAGCATGCCATCCAAAACATCGCACCTCTCTGAAAGTGCACTGCCAGGTTGGGCGTGTTCCCCGTGCCTCTGCCGATACGGTCTGCATAGACTGGGCCCATGAACGCTGTAATCGCGAAAACGAGGAAATTGATCCCGCCAGCCGCACTGCCTTTCACATTGTCCGGGTTGACTTCCTTGATGATGCTGTAAGGAATCATCGCAGCGCCGGATGCTACCCCGAATATAAACATTCCCAGCCTCACTGAAATCGGGAGCGGGTTGAACGCAATTTGCGCGGTCGCCAGCATCATCACCGCGGCGCATCCCACGATTACCGGCTTTCGCCGGCCGAGGCGGTCGGAGATCCAACCGACCAGCGGGCACCCGAAAACCCAGCCCAGGGGAACCATGGAAGCGATGACCACTGCGTTGTGGTAGGAGAATTGAAGATCCCTCTGAAATGCTGCGACTCCCCAGATCATGTCTCCGATCGTTGTGGGTGCGAACAGCAATCCCGCAACGATTCCGCAGAGATACGACTGGGGATTTGAGAATACAACTCCGTACGGCTTCAGCAGCGAGCCGAGGCCTCCTTCTTGGAGGTGCGGTCCGAACTGCTCCTTTGGCGTCGCGATATACAGCAGGACGCCGACGATAAGGATTATTGC
This sequence comes from uncultured Acidobacteriota bacterium, assembly GCA_963701005.1. Classification (GTDB taxonomy): domain Bacteria; phylum Acidobacteriota; class Terriglobia; order Acidiferrales; family UBA7541; genus Palsa-295. The sequence goes on along the minus strand of OY969555.1, from coordinate 5,391,815 downwards.
TCCCATTCCGACCCAGAAAACATGAACCCCTAAGCCACGCTCAATCAGTGGCCCGACGACATTCTGTCCAGCCGCGCCTCCGAGCATGCCGACGCATTGCGTGGCGCCAATCGCGGTGGCGAGATAGCGCGCAGGGAATCCATGCGCCGCAAGATAAACCGCGCCGGTGAAAGCGAATGCCGAGCCGGCCCCCTGCAGCAAGCGGCCCACATCACCTGCAATTACCATCGGCACACTGAATAGCAGGCAGCCGACTCCAAGAATCCCAATTCCGACGGGAACTGTGCGCTTTGCTCCCAAATGGTCAAGAGCCGCCCCGGCGACCAGGCTCATAGTGGAGTAGGTGTAGTAATAGACGCCCAGAATCGTGGCGATGCCAAGCGCCGACGTGTTGAAGGAGGCTTCTAATCCTGAAATCATCACGGAGGGTGACGACCTCACCGCATATTCCAGGAAATAGAAAATGACGGTGAAGAACCATGCGATGACAAATGCGCGTGTCTGGGGCTCGCTCCGCCCTTGGTCTATTGCAAGTGTGGCCATTGTTCTCTGAAACCTTTCTCCACACGGGGAAGAAGCAATCGCCGGTCCGCCGACGATTTGCTTCCCATCCCCGGCGCCTGGTGGAATCGAGGCCACAATGCAAGGCGCCTTGAAAGACAAAAAGCAATTCATCGCCCAATCGGCCATTCGCTGAAACCGTTGATTGGAGCAGCCTTAAGTCGTTGCCACCGAGACGCGCGCAGCTTTTGTTGTCAGAATGTTCGCGACTGTCCAGATGTTGACAGTGGCCTGGAGTTTTCGGTGGGTCGCGAACCTTTAACCCCCGCAAGCAGCCGTATTGACCCCCTGAGACAGCTTGAGAGTCTACGCAAGGTCAGCGCTGAGGAGCCGATCGAAGCCAGCCATGACAAGGTCGCGGCTTTTTGATTCGGGAATTCTTTTTTATTCAGGTGTGACGCCCATAGCCTGCAGCATCTCGTCTTTTGCCTGAACGTAGTCGAGCTGCGACCGCAGCAGACGAGTTTTGGCGTCGAACTCCTGAGCAATAGCGGCATCCGACTGCGACCGGAGAGCCTCACCTCGTTCGAACTGCTGCGCGGAAACCCGGCTTGATTCGGTTCGCAGCGCCAGGATTTCCTCGGATACCTGCACCATTTCTTTCGTCCGATCGAGCTTGTTGGCAGCGGTCTCCACTTTGCGCTCGACCTCGTCTGTCACTCGAGCGAGGTTTTCGCGCGCTTGCGCGAGAACGGAACTGCTCTCGCCCACGGCCGCGCGTCGCCGCCCACCGTCGAACAATTCATAGGTCACTTCGGCTCCGAAAGTCCCAAAGTTGCGAGCAAAGAATGGGACATTATCCTGATAACTGTAGCGGGCAAAAGCGGAGACGTCGGGAAAGTAGTCCGCCTTGGCCAGGCGGACCGCTGCAGACGCTTTTTCCACTTCGGCGCGAGCTGCGACAATTTCTGGGTGTGAAGCCAAGGCCGTCTTGACGCATTCCTCCCGCGGACAAGATTCCCCGGCCTCGGGAGCGACTTGGTCGAGCTCGAGTTTCGTCGCGATCGGCAATCCCAGCACGTCGTTGAGCTGCATGGTCAGGTCCGAAAGTTGCAATTCGGTAGTCAGCAAGTCCTGTTTGACCTCGAGTGTTTGCGCCCGGCTCTCAATCAATTGTTCATCCAGCGTGCTGCCGTATTTCACCTGCTCCACGCGCTCGCTTTCGAGATCTTGGGCGGCGCGGATCTTCGCTTCCGTGGCGCTCCGATTCAATTGCGTGATCAATATTTGGTAGTAAATCTGATGAACCCGCAACGCGATCTCATTCTCGGTCTCGTGTTCATTTGCGCGAGTCGCATCCAAACCTGCTTGCGCGACTTCATTCGATGGCTTGACTCGGGTGAAGAGCTGCGTCAGCGGTTGCGAGAGCGTGGTGCCGCTCACCACAAACGTTTTTCCACCCTGATTGAGAACTGCCGGCCGCGCTGGAATCGGGGTGCCAGCTACAGTACCCAGGCTACCCGCCGGAATTTGAATAAACTGGGTGTCCGTCACAGTGAAAACGCGGCTGTCATTACGGATGCTCGGATAGTAAGCGCTTTTGGCTGCATCTTTCGCATGCTGGCTCTCTTCGACCTTATATCCCGCAATGCGCACGATGTGGTTGTGCTTTAAGGCCAACTGGACCGCCTCGGAAAGCGTGATATGCCGTGGCGATTGTTCCGCGTTTTGCGCTCGAACGGAAGCAGTACAGCCAACTGCGACCAGCAGGATGCTCAGTGATCTTCCGCATAAACTCATGATTTCTCTCCCTTCGCCGTAGGTTCGTGCTGCTGCATGGCGCTGAGGTCGCCATACTTCAGAGGCGATTCTCGCAAGAGGGCCACGAAGAATAAGGCAATCACGCAGACCCAAGCGACCAAGTAGAATCCGTCGATCAAAGTCAGCGTGTAAGCTTGAAGACGAAGGCGCGCGCTTACGACATCCACGGCGCGGCCACCCGCTTGAGCCAGGCCCGATGACTTGGCATAGAGGCCTGCCGTCATTTGCCGGATAGTTCCGTCGGCGATCCAGTTTCCTTGCTGCACATGCAGCCCCAGAAGATTCGAGTGGAGCTTCTCCCGCTCGGCGATGGACCGGCCCATGAGGATTGCTCCGATGGTGCCGCCAAAAATCCTGACGGTATGAAAAAAAGCGGAAAACGTGAGGATTCGCTGGGGCTTCGCTAACCCACCGGAAAAAAGCCCCTGCAAGATGATCGCGGCGACCAAACCGATGAAGGCGAAGCATTGGCCGAAGCCCATGAGGAATTCAGCGCGGTAAAAGTCTGGCGCCGCCCATGCGCTAGTCATTCCGGCGTTCAGGAGAGAGGCAAACGCCATACCCGCAAAACCTGTGGCGAGGAGCAAGCGGGGATCAACATTCGAAACAAGCAGGACGCCCGCCACAAAAGCAAGTGGAACGAAAGTAGCGGCGGTCCAAATCACCGCCGGCCCGATCTGATCCGGCTCGAATCCGTGGATGGCGAGCGATTGCGGGATTAGGATGATGGTTGTCACTAGAAAAAAGCGAAAAAAGAAAAGTCCCGTGCCTAGCAGAATCGTGTTCCAGTGGCGGAGGTACGGCATATCCACAAGAGGATTAGCGCCGCGCAGGCGACGGACGAGCGCGCACAATAACAGCAATGAACCACTCGCGAATAGCGCAGTAAATACTCCAGAGTGCCACCAGTCGAGCCTTTCACCCTGTTCGCATGCAGCTAAAATCAGCGCGAAGCCGGCACTCGCGTATAGAAATCCCGCAAAGCTCGGCGCCTCGCCGTGCTCCTTCGCTGGGGGGCTTTTCGGTATCCCCAAGTATATGAAGAGCATCATCACCGGCGTGATCACCGCCGAATTCCAAAACATCCATTCCCAGGACAGATGATTTCTGTACCAGCCGAAAAGCGATGGGGCGATATTCACCGCGCCATCTACGGACGAGGCGTACAGAGCAATCGTGAAAGGAAGATAGCGAAGGGGAATGTTGCGCAAAGCAAAGGTAAGCGTCAGGGGATAGAAAGTGCCGGAAGTCAATCCTGCCAAGACCAATGCAACGATCACTAGGCCGTAATTGTGAATCGAGGGCAGAAAAATCAATATCAGCGTGAACATCGCTGCGGCCGTCAAAAGAATTTTCCGTGGCCCAAGCAGGCCGCCGAGGTACACGGTGAATGGGCCGATAAACATCAAGCCAACGTCGAAGGCAGTACCGATCCAAGCGCCGTCGTCATACCCAAATCCGCGGTGGCCCTTGAAATCCGCAAGGCCAAGCGAAATCATCCGGCTTGTGAGAGTGACTACTCCCGCGCCAATCACGACACCCAGGATTCCGAGCAATGGGCTATCGGAAAGTTGGCCTGGCACGGCTCCCGCAATACCGCGCGCGAGTTGTACTGGAGTTGGTTGCAGGAGGGCTATGGATGAGGCGGACATCGAGCGTTCCGATTAGTGTTTCGTCCGGACGGTGGCGATTACCGAGAGTCCGGGGCGCAGGCTGTTCGCAAAGCTCGAATCCTCGAGCGCTATTTTCACGGAAATCCTTTGAACGACCTTGGTGAAATTGCCGGTGGCATTGTCGGGGGGAAGGAGGGCAAATTGCGAGCCGCTGGCCGGCGCAATCTCCAGCACCTTGCCGTGGACCACTTGGCCAGGATATTCGTCGATGCGGATTTCCGCTGGATCGCCGACTTTCACGTTGGTGAGCTGCGTCTCGCGATAGTTCGCCTGAACCCACTTCGTGAGGGGCACGAATGAGATGACTTGTGTTCCGGGCGAAACCAGTTGTCCGGGCCGCACTTGTCTCTCACCTACGGTCCCGTCACCGGGCGCTTCGATCTTTGTGTAGCCGAGGTTCACCTGCGCCAGGGTTAGCGCTGCGTCCTTCACATGGAGGTCGGCAATGAGCTGGCCCTCCTGCGACTCGAGCACTTTCTTCGTCCGCCGCTGGGCTTCGGCGGAGTCTTCACTGCTGCGAAGCAAACTCTTGGCCTGCTCGAGGTCGGCCTGGCGACTCGTGAGTTGGGCGGCAAGCCGCTGGTCATCGGCGACCGCCTGCTCCACTTTTTGCTGCGTGCTCGAGCGCGCCTGAAGAAGCGCCTCTTGGCGAGTCCGCTCGGCCCGCGCGCGCACTACGTCTGCCTGCACCGCCTCGATACCGGCCTGGGCGGCGGCGATCTGCGCTTTTGCCTGATCGATTCCGGCGAGGGCGCGCTCGATCTGGGCGTCCTGCAGGTCGCGCTGGCGGCGATTATTCTCGATGGCGGCTTTTGCGGCTTCCACCGCCGCGCTTCCTTGAGCCACTTGAGCTCGATAGTCGTCGTCATCCAGCGCTGCGATCAGATCGCCCTTGCGTACAGCTTGATAGTCGGCCACTTTGACATCCCGAACGATGCCCGCCACCTTTGTGCTGAGTGGAGTTATGTCTCCGCGCACGTATGCGTCGTCCGTGACCTGTTCAATCCGGCCGCCCTCCCAGGAATTCCATTTCCAGGTAATTGTGAGCAGGACCGCGGCAGCCAGAAGCACGATAAGGGCAGGGACTACGAACTTCTGCCATTTCGGTTTCGATTTCGGTTGCTCTGCGACGTGCCCGGGCTCCGCCGCTGTTGCATGGGCGGCGGGGGTCGGTGTGGCCATTCTCGCTACTCCTTTTGTTTTCTTTACCGCCTGTTCGACGTCTTCTCAAAGCGCGCTTGGAGCATTCTGGGTTCCAAGTTGCTGGCTGTCAATCTCCGTGAAAGGAAGCGCCTTACCACGAAACGGTTCCATGGGATTGACTGTAGGTGTCAACATTCCGCCACTCGCGAAGATGCTGACAGGACGAGCCCCGCAGCCGCGGCCTGATGAACGCTAGGAAAACGACCAAAAGGAATATAATGCGCGACATGGCTTCCTCAGGGCGGGAATCCGAGTCCTTGAATATTCAGCTTCTCGTTGACTCGATCCCTGCGCTGATTCACACCTCGAGGCCTGACGGATACCTCGATTACTTCAATAAACCGTGGCTTGAATACCTGGGCGTCACTTTGGACAAAGTGACCGGCTGGAATTGGACCGCTTTCATTCACCCTGAGGACCGTGAGGGGATCGTGACCAAGTGGCGAGCCTGCCTCGCGTCCGGAGAAATCTTCGAATACGAAACTCGCGTCCACCGGGCGGATGGAGAATACCGCTGGATGTACCATCGCAAAGTGCCGCTTCGGGATGGGCGCGGCAACATCGTCAAGTGGTACGGATCGAGCCTGGATATTGACGAGCGCAAAACGGCGGAAGAACAACTGCGCCGCAACTCCCAGGACCTGCGAAGAAGCGAGTTCTATCTCGCCGAAGGGCAGCGCCTTGCCCACATGGGAAGCTGGGCCTTCGATCCCCACGGCTTCTACTATTGGTCTCCCGAATTATTTCGGATGCATGGTCTCGATCCGGCCACCAAACCACCTAGTGTTCAGGAATACCTGGATTGTGTCCACCCACAGGACCGCGAGTCCATGGCGAATCTGATCAACGGAGTACTGGCGGAAGCTTCGCCCTTCGACGCCACAAAGCGCATCGTGCGTCCCAATGGTGAGATCCGCTACATTCGCTGCGTCGGTGTTCCCCTTGTGGACAATCAAAATCTGAAAAAGTACGTCGGCAGCGCGATAGACGTTACGGAGCACGAAATCCTAACTCAGGAACTCCGGCGCCGGGAAGCCGACCTGGCGGAGGCGCAACGACTCAGCCAGACAGGTAGTTGGGCATGGAGTCTTGACGAGGATATCAGGTACTCGTCGGAGGAATGCTACCGTGTTCTCAGTTTCGATCCACAGGATGGATTGCCCCGATTCGAGGAATTTTTTCAGAGGATTCATCCCGACGACCAGCCCGGTTTCAGAGAACTAATCGAGACGGCTATCCGCGAGAAGGCAGAGTGGGAGGCGGACTACCGCATCGTGCATCCGGATGGCCCCGTCAGGGACATTCACGTCTTAGGTCATCCTGTTCTGAGCACGTCCGGCGATCTCATTGAATTTGTGGGCACCGTGATCGACGTCACCGAGCGTAAACGAGTAGAGGAGGAACGGCGCAGAAGTGAAATGGAGCTCCGGCAGATGCTGGACCTCTCGCCCCAGGTTGTTGCGGTGTACGGATCCAACAGCGAGCGCCTTTATGCCAACCGCGTTGCGCTCGACTACATCGGCCTTAGTCTCGAAGAGTGGCAGCAGGCATCTGATCGCGGTGTTTACTTTCATCCTGACGACCGGAAACGGGTGCTCGATTCTTATGATCGTGCTTTTTCCAGCGGCTCCGTTGAGGAGATGGAGTTGCGACTGCGCAAAGGTGATGGAACTTATCGCTGGTTCTTCTCCCGTTGTGTCCCAGTGCGGGACGAAAAGGGGCAGATTACGCGTTTTTATTCTGCCTCCATAGACATCGACGATCGCAAAAGAGCAGAGGAAAGACTGCACCAGGAAAACGTCGCCCTGCGCGAAGAAGTCGATAAAACCTCCATGTTCGAAGAGATCGTTGGGACATGTCCGGCTTTGAAAAGCGTACTCTCGCGCATTTCCAAAGTTGCGCCGACTGATTCTACCGTCCTTATCACGGGTGAAACGGGAACGGGGAAAGAGCTTGTCGCACGCGCCATACACCGGCGATCGGACCGTGCTTCGCGTGCATTTGTCAGTGTGAACTGTGCGGCTATCCCCCGCGATCTTATCGCGTCGGAATTGTTTGGGCATGAAAAGGGTGCCTTCACGGGCGCCACTCGGCAGCGCCTGGGTCGGTTTGAGTTGGCAAACGGAGGCACGATTTTCCTCGACGAAGTCGGTGATCTTCCTGCGGAGACTCAGATTGCTCTCCTGCGCGTCTTGCAGGAGCACGAGTTTGAGCGTGTCGGCGGCACGCGTCAAATCCGCGTTGATGTTCGGGTAATCGCAGCCACCAACCGCGACTTGCAGGTTGCCATCCGTGCGGGGTCCTTCCGGAGCGATTTGTTCTATCGCTTGAATGTATTTCCGATTGAGATTCCCTCTCTTCGAGAACGCGGAGAGGACATTCCCTTGCTAGTCGAATACTTTATCGATCGCTACGCGCGAAAAGCGGGTAAGAACATAAGAGAAATCAACAAGAACACACTCGAATTGCTCCAGTCCTACCCTTGGCCTGGGAACATACGCGAGTTGCAGAATGTCATCGAGCGTTCCGTATTACTTTGCGAAACAGATATTTTCTCGATCGACCAGAGCTGGTTACCACAGCAGCCGCTTTCGACGGAGCCCAGGAACCAAGTTGCGCTCTCTCCAAGTCTCCTGGCCCAAGAGAAAAACATGATCGAGGCGGCCCTGAAAGAATCCCGTGGCCGGGTATTCGGACCGGCAGGTGCCGCGGCCAAATTAGGTGTGCCGCGGTCCACGCTCGAATCGAAGATTCGATCCCTAAAGATCGACAAAAATCGCTTCAGATCAGCTTCCTGACCGCCGAGCGTGCCTCCTAGACCAATCCCATTCGTGCGGGTCCTCCTTTACACCATGTAATCCTCCGGATCTGTGTTGCTCAGGATTTCGCCAATTGGCGAAAAGTCGCCAGCCAATCCACTGTCAAATCGTTAGTTATCAGTAGCTTAGGATTGGGCCGTGAGATGCTACTCACAAATGACCCTGTATCCTCGAAGGGAGTTCGGATGCTGAAGATCCAGAGGAAGGCGAACGGAAAGGTCATTTTCACTCTGAGCGGTCGAATCGAGGCGGAGGATATTGACGAGTTGAGTAGGCTCCTTGAATTGGAAGGGACGAGCCGTCATATCGCCTTGGATTTGAAAGACGTAACACTTGTAGACCGGGATGCCGTCAAGTTTCTTGCGGATCGCGAAACCGATGGCATCCAGCTCGAGAACTGCCCAGGTTATTTGCGTGAATGGATCGGGCGAGAAAGTGGGCAGCGGAAGCGTCAATAGCACTGGACCATCGCACGGACGAACCACACATCACAACGGGTGAGGGAGGAAGATCATGGGCTTGAATAGTCTCACGTATCCTATCCAGTACGAGGGCCCTAGGCCGAGGATCGATCCGGGGATCACGGTTGATATCGACCCATTCGACAAACCAGCGAAATCGGGGACCTCTTTCGAAGGGATTATTGGAAGAAGTCCGGTTCTTCGGCGCGTGCTGCAGATGGTGGAAACTGTTGCATCGGGAGATTCGACTGTGCTGTTGCTCGGCGAGACCGGAACGGGCAAAGAGCTCATTGCGCGCGCCATTCACAGTCACAGTCCTCGCAGGGACCGACCATTTGCGAAGCTCAACTGCGCCGCCATCCCTACTGGGCTACTCGAAAGCGAGCTGTTTGGGCATGAGCGAGGAGCGTTCACCGGCGCGATCGCACAAAAGATCGGCCGGCTTGAGTTTGCGCATCAAGGTTCGCTGTTCCTGGATGAAATTGGCGACATCCCTCTCGAGCTGCAGCCAAAGCTTCTTCGGGTTTTGCAGGAGCGGGAATTCGAGCGCCTGGGAAGCACGCGGACGCAGAAAGTGGACGTGCGTATTGTGGCCGCGACTCATCGTGACCTGGAAGGAATGATCCTGGAGAAGCTGTTTCGCAGCGACCTTTACTATCGCCTGAACGTGTTTCCTATCCACGTTCCTCCCTTGCGGGAACGCCAGGAGGATATTCCGCTGTTAGTCCAACATTTTGTGCAACAAGCCACACGACGAATGCGCAAGACGATTGATACGATTCCATCAGATACAGTCGATGCTCTGATTCGGTACCGCTGGCCTGGCAACATCCGGGAGTTAGAAAACGTGATCGAACGCGCCGTGATTTTGAGCCCCGGTCCTGTGCTGCGGCTCTCACCCCGGGACCTGAAGTCACGGGTCGCGCCGGGTCGTAACGCAGACCGTTATCAAACTCTCGAAGAGGTCGAGCGCAACCATATCCTTATGACCCTGAAAGAGACCCGGTGGGTTCTGTCCGGACCGAGCGGCGCTGCAACCCGCTTGGGGCTGAACCGCTCGACCCTGTATTTCCGGATGAAGAAGCTTGGGATTTACAGGAGTCTTAGTGCGAGCATTGAGCAGACCGAGAACGACGCCGAGATTCCTATGCTCAAGGTTGTGTAGCCGAGGGCAGCATATGACCATCAGAAAATCAGCCCTAGCCATATACGTTCTTTGTCTCCTCCCCATTGCCAAGGGGCCGGTGAACGCTACGGACCAGCCTGCCGAACCAAACAACTTCTTTCGCGAGTACGTCGGTCTAAGCGACGACCAGATCAAACAGATTCGAAGCGGAAAAGCGATCGCGAAAATCATGGAGTCACGGACGCCGGATGAGGTGTTCGTCTTCGGCTCCGTCTACATCAAGGCCACCCCGGAGCAGTACCTGAAGTTAGCCTTGGATTTGGATTCCTTGCGCAAGCTTCCCAGCTACCTCGCGATTCAAAAGTTCAGCGATCCGCCACAGCTCTCCGACCTCGACGGATTCACTCTGGAAGCGGAAGACATCAAGGAGCTTAAGAATTGCAAACCAGAACACTGCGAGGTTCAACTGCCGGCAGAAACGATGGAGGCGTTCCACCAGTCGGTGAATTGGTCGGCGCCGGACGTCGCCGATCAGGTGAACCATCTCGGCCAGCAGATGGCGCTGGAGGCTCTCCAGAAATACATTCAGGGAGGCAATTCGGCCCTCGGAACCTACCGCGATAAGAAGCACCCCGCTGCAGTGGCCGACACATTTCAATCTCTCTTGAGCCGGTCCAAGGCCCTCCCTGTTTATCTTCCGGATTTGGATCGTTACCTACTCGAGTATCCCGATATCCATTTGGACAATTTTCAGATGCAGTTTTATTGGGAGAAGGTCAACTTCGGTTTGAAGCCGACTCTCCGCCTCGTCCAAACCATCGTGTATCGCGGCAAAAATCCCAATGAGCCGGCATATGCGGTTGCAGAAAAGCAGCTGTACGCGAGCCACTACTTCGAAACGGCCCTGGATCTGTCTGTTTGTGTCGATGACGCTGAAAAGCCAGGCAGCCAGGGGTTCTACCTGATTACTTTGAAGGGTTCGCAGCAAGCGGGTCTGACCGGTTTCAAAGGGGGCATCGTGCGAAAAGTTGCGGTCGATAAGACCCGTTCCTCGCTCGAACGAGCCCTCGTGTCCATCAGAGAAAAGCTGGAAAGCGAATAGCTCGCAAGCGGGTCCGCCGGCAGGTGCGTCATGTCGATATTCGATCGCCGTACCGCAAGCATACTGTTTACGATCCTTGTATTTGGTCTCGCGCTCGCATTTGTTTACGTCGCTCGTACGGTCATCATCATCTTCTGCTTCGCCATTCTGTTCGCTTATCTGATTGACCCGGTCGTCCGATTTATCCAGCTCCATTCTCTGCTCTTCAAGCGCTTGCGGGGACCTCACGTCGCAGAGGCCTATCTCGCGCTGCTCATTTTCATTGCGCTCCTTTTTCATGTTCTTGCGCCAGGCTCCCTCGGCCGCAGCGTCAAACTGGTCCAGCGGCTCCCGACACTGAGCGACCGTCTGGCTAGCGGCGAAATTGCCGCGGATATCGGCAGCAAGTACGGCTGGAACGACAATCAGACTCTTCGTTTGAAAACATTTCTTATCCAGCATCGCTCGAACATCGAGAAGATGACCGGCACTGCAGAGCGATTGGCGACGACCGGGATTGGGGCCGTGGTCGTAATTCCGATCCTCGCGATCTTTTTCCTCAGCGCCGGCGAAAGCTTGGCAGACCAGGTCATTCACCTCGTCTCGACCAAGGAGAATTACGAAGACTTTCGCTCGTTGGCCGCTGAGCTCAATACGATGCTGCGGCACTACATCAGAGCCAAGGTGACGCTCGGCGCGCTTTCTCTCGCGTACGTGGCCATCGCCGCTCTGACCCTGCGCTTTCCGCATCCTCTGGCGCTCGGCGTCTTGGCGGGAACCCTGGAATTCATCCCCATCGCGGGGTGGATGATCTCCGCGGTAACGATCGTCAGCCTGGGCGCTCTCATCCACGCCCACTGGATCTGGATGGCCGTGCTTCTCGGCCTTTGGCGGATGCGCATGGACTATGGGATCGCGCCGCGAGTAATGGGGCACGAACTCGAGATCCATCCGCTTCTCGCGATTTTCACGTTGATGGCCGGGGCCGCAGTCGGGGGATTCGTCGGAGTCTATCTCGCCCTGCCACTGGTCGCTGCCATGCGCGTTGTCTGGCGCAGGTTTGCAACTCACCCTCTTAGAAATGCAGTGACTAGTGGCTAGTGATGAGTGGCTAGCGGGCCCTCGAGGAAAAAGGCCGTTTTTGTTGCTACTAGAATTTCGTGAAGTTGTTTGCTTTGAGAGAGATGAGCGAATTTTTGAGTTGGGGACTGTTGCTACTAGACTTTTCTTCGTCTTTGTCCGAGGAGTGATTCTCCGTTTCCTAATTTCGTCGGAAGAGAGATCCTTCGGTTCCCGTTGGTCACTCAGGACGCCGAGCCTCGCCGGGTCCGCGTTTTTCGGACGATTAGAAAATGTCATCTGTTTGATTTTGCGCGAGTTGCGGCGGTTTCTAATCGTTTCTAGCGGTCGATTAGAATCCGGCTTGGCGATTGCGGAAAGGGCAGTAGAGCGGCTATTAGGAAATGTTAAGTGGCTGTGATCCCAATCGGTTGGCGCGAATTCTGAATTAGGGTGAGCGGCGATTAGCCGCCTCCGCAACCCCGTCATGCTACGGCGCGCCTTGGCCCGCCTTCGCGGAAGTGCTTGCTTCGGCGCCCGAGGCCTTTTCTTCGCCCTCCTCAGAATTGAGGAGGGAGGCCGACCCCCAACAGGCGCCCCCGCGCGTCTCATTCGAAAATCCTCCATTCGTAGCATGACACGACGGGGAGCGAAATTCTACTGGCCATTGGTACAGTTTTGGGCGGGCGCGTGAATTGGCCGTTTGAGCCGCGCGTGAAATCTGAAAATGGAAAATTGAAAAGGGAGGGCAACGTCAATGGCTTCCCACCTCTTGCTAAAGGCGCAAAAGATGGGCATCCAGAAAATCAAATGCGAAAGGCCGGGCCACACGCCTCGGTACCCATGACTGCGCTCATAGCTGTGGCTTCAAACGGTCGACGATTCGCAAAAGCTGGCTGGCGAAGGCAATTACCTCGGCGGCGTCCTCAGGATGAGTCGGGACGTGCCGGTGACTCTGCGGATTTTTATAAAAACCAACCGCTCCGGCGAAGAGATTGGCCATGGCTTCCTGTTCGGCGGTCGGTAGCTGCGCATCCGTGAGCGGTCCAGGCGTCACGAATTGCCCCTTCTTCTCGGCTGGTCTGAAGGCGTCGCGCATCAATGCCGTGCCGTAGTCATCGGGTCCGAGTTTGGCGGCTTCGCGGACGGCGACCTCCACCTCTCGAAAGGCTTCAAAAATGGCTGTGTCGTATTTCCCACGCAGAAACGCTGGGTACACTTCGGTAGCGATGAGCGGGTGCAACTGACCCTTGGGGAGGAGGCTTGCCTTGCGGTAGGCCTCGAAATTTTCGCGGGATTTTAGTCGTTGCCCGCGTCTCGAGACAAAGAACCAAGGGGCCGGCTGCGCGGGGTCTCGGATCAGGAAACCCTCGCTTGCAAGCCAGCTCCAGGCCTCCATGAGCGCACGGTTCACTTGCGGCTGATGCTCGCCATATTCAGGTTTTTGGCCATGCCCTGTCGGAGTCTGAGCGTTGAGAAAATTGCTCTGACAGATTTGGCCGTTCTGGTAGACCGAGTTCCCGTACGCGCCTTCGTAGCTGTTCAGGTGCATGAGCAACACGCCGGCCAGCTCTTCCACTTCGAGAGAGAGGAGGTCGGTGGGGTTCGGAATGAAGGATGAGAGTGAGCGGTACATACAACGTTACAAAAGACGTTATCATACGTGGCTAGTTAAGGTCACGTCCGAACGCTTTGTCTCCCCCCTAGCTCATACAAAAGCAACTTGAATACTGGAAATCTAGTCATCGAGCTTTCGACGGAGCCTTTCAAAGAACTTTGGCGGCTCGACGTCGACGTAGCGAGCCTCGGGCAAGCGTTTGCGGAAGTCTTCGCGCAACTGGCGAGGGCTAACTTGGAATATCAATCTCTTGTTGAGATATCGATTGGCTTTGTTGACATCCTCGTCACAAGCGTGAATTTGGGCCGCGACAGGCGCGGGCGAGTGGTGTTTTCTATGCGAGCAGGAGGAGCGATGCCAGAGATTGGACTCCTGCCGTTTGCGCGCGTGGCCCTGGATGTGGCCACGGCGACTCTGCCGTCCTACCGCAGCCGTTTCAGCAAGCACCAATTCACCCAACCGCAGTTGCTGGCCGTGCTCTGCCTGATGCGCTACGAGGACTGGACCTTTCGCGAAACCGAAGTGCGTTTGCGCGAGCACGGCGAGCTGCTCGTGGCCCTGAAGCTTTCCCGCGTGCCCGACTACACCACCTTGTACCGTTTCTTGCAGCGGCTCGACGACCAGACGATCAATCGTGTGTTGGGAGAATCGGCGCGGCGATTCAAGAGCCCAAAACGTCGCGCGCGGCGCGGCGCCCGCGTGGCCGTCGACGGTACGGGACTGAGCCACAACGCCGCGAGCACCTTTTTTATTCGCCGCATCAAGCAGCGGCCGCGCGGCATGACGCGCTGGAGCTATTGGTTGAAGTGGCTGATCGTCGCCGATCTGGACAAACTGATCATTCTGGCGCAGCGCGGGCGGCAGGCGCCGTGGTGCGATTGCCGAAGTCTGCCGGATTTGGTCGACGCGGCGAGCCGCGTCGCGTCGATCGATTTGGTGTTGGCGGACGCCGAATTTGACACCGAACAAAACCATCGGCACATCCGCGAGCGGCTCGGAGCGCGCAGCATCATCCCGGCCAAGCGCGGCCGCAGCAGTCGCGTGGGAATCCGCGGACAGATGCGGCGGCATTTTCCGGAAAAGACCTACCGGCAGCGAGCCAAGGTGGAAACGGTCTTCTCCATCATCAAACGCAAACTCTCGGCCCGAGCGCCGGGCCGCAGCCTGGCGATGCAGCAGCGCCAAGCGTCGCTGTTGGGACTGACCTACAACCTCTATCGCTTGAGGCACCCTCTCCTCCGACAGGATGTCAACAGAGCCATATCGATTCTTTACGTATGTCAGTAGCTGTCCGGCATTGAAGGATGCAGCGCGAAAGCGGTACTCGTCGCTCTCAAAATATCCTTTGATAATGTTCTCCATCCCGGAATAAAGGAGTTCAATCCAGTAACGCTCTTCATATCCGAGAGTGTAATAGATTGAAGGGTCGTGCTGCGCGATCGCAAAACTGGATTTCTTGAATCCCCGTTGGAAGCGGTCACCAATACCATTCTTCATTTCCGGCATGCGCCCCGCCAATTCGACCTGGGCTAGTAACGCATTATGGTTGAGCACCATTTCATGGTCAAGGCTCCGGCGCAGTTCCCGCTTTCTTCCTCGTCGCTGGATGGCAGCTTTAATCGGCTCGATGAGACACACCGTGAAAAACGATGTGACGAGCGCGATGGCAAGCGTTTTGACCGACTCCGGCGTGGCTAGCTTAACGATCCATTCCGGCGTGTGGCTATCCACGGCGACGGCCCCTTTCCAGCGAAGCCTACACCCTACCTTATAGTCGAAGGTGTGTCAGTTTTTGTGCTGGTTTTTCTATCCCTCGGGTGCCTGCGCGTGGCGGGAGTCCCGGCCCTTCGTACTCAGGTAGCTAAGATCGAGTTCGGCTCGACGCCGATAATTCTACTCGGCCACCGCACTTCCGAATACATTTGACTCTCAGAAGTACCCATTCGAAGAAAGAGCGCTGTAGGCGCGACAGAAGTTAGCCCAGCGCGCGAGCGCTGGGAAATCTAGCAAAGGAATCGGGAGCGCCGTAGGCGCGGCAGATCGCTTTGCTCAGCCAAATGCAAATTTCGGGTCATATTCCACGCCGTGCTTTTTCAATAGCGCAATAAATTCCGCCTCAAAGGTCATTTTCTTGTGGTGCGCTTCCTGATTCTGAATATATCGCGCGACAGCCGGAACATTCGAGGCGCTGACGCTAAAGGCCGCGTAGCCCTGTTGCCATGCGAACGGAAAACCTTCTTCATTCGCCCATCGTGAGGAATTCGATTTCAAGGCGCTGACGGCTTTGGCGAGCGCCAGAGTCGGCGGGATTTGGATGAGGAGATGAACGTGATCATCCATTCCACCGATGGCGTGAACAAAGATTCCATCCTTCTTGCAAATGCCGGCGGCGTAGGCCCAGAGGCGCGGTTGGAAATCTTTCGGGATGAGCTTGGCGCGGTCTTTGGTGCTGAAGACGAGATGAATTGTGTTTTGAGCGTACGTGTGAGGCATGTGTCGCACCTACGGCGCTTGGCGATTCTACATATCCTGAACCCAGCCCGCCAGGAAACGGCGGGCTGGGCTAACTTGTGACGCGCCTATGGCGCTGGGGAGTGGTACGAGGAGCAACAAGACGACCACGGAAGACAAGAGTGAACAGCGGCAAGCCGAACAGCAGATCCCTTCCCGCAAAACCATCCGGGACGCGAACGGCGCGCGTCGGCCAAAAGCCGGCCTCTGTCGGGATGACAATCAAAGGCAGGACGCCGGCCCTTCGGCTGGGCTCAGGACGCAAAATGCGCGCAGGATGCCAGCGGTACATTCGGTCGCGTGCCCCGCCACTTGCGCCTTTTCAAAGGGCCGGTCTTCTGACTTGATCAATGAAGATCCGATGTCGCAGAAAAACTCCACAGGCTCGTTCGCTTGCGTTTTTCGCCGGCGTCATGGCATGTTGAATGAGGCGCGATTTTGCGCCGAGATAGAGCGAATCGGGGAGACTTGTAAAATGACGAGCGCAATGCAGCTTGTAGGACGCCCGCTTCATCCCGGCGACGCCGGGACACCCCCCTCAACTCTGCGGTGGGGAGGCGAAGAAAAGGCTAATCGATACCGGTGACGATTAGAATTCGCTTAATCTCTATGAAAACAAAGGACGGAGGTACTTTCTAATCGATACTAAAGTGGCGTTTTTGGGGAGCGAAATCAGCCTGCCCGCCAGCTCGAAAGGATATCGAATCGCACCATGGGTGCGAATGTGGGTGCAACTAAAGAAAGGAAAATGGTGCCAACCTCGCCCGCCGGGGCGCAGCAATCAATCCGCGGCACGCGGCCAACACCCAAATCGCTTCCCGCGCGGTACAAACTCTGGTAGCATTAAAATTCGCACTATTCCAAATTTACAGACTGGGAGCATGGTCACTATGGCACTCGCTTGTGAAATCTGCGGCAAGAAACCGAGCTTTGGCAATGTCATCAGCCACGCGCACAACGTGCGTCGCCGGCGTTGGAATCCGAACCTGCGCCGCGTGAAGGCCGTGATTGACGGCGTGCGCAAACATGTGCGCGTCTGCACGGCGTGCATCCGCGCCGGCCGGGTGAAAAAGGCCGCTTGAGGCGCATTCCTCTCGATTGGAGCCCCGTTTGAAGCGCAGATTTCTGATTCTCGCAGCGCTCGCAGCGTGCGCCCTGGCGGCCTCGTGCAAGAAGGAAGCCGCGCCCGGGCCGGACGTGTGGGCGGTCGTCAACGGCAAGGATATCTCGCGCGTTGAGGTGGATAAGTATTACCGCACGCGCGTCAACGCCGAAGCGCCCGAGCCTTCGCAGGAGGAGTCGCTCTCGCTGAAACTGAGCATCCTCGACGAGCTGGTCAACAACGAAATTCTGATCGAGCGCGCCACGAAGATGAACCTGATCGCCAGCGACGCGGAGGTGGAGGACAAATTTACTGAATCGAAGAGTCCCTACACCGAGGAAGAATTTCAGAAGAAGCTGAAAGACACGGGCCTGAGCGTGGACGATCTGAAAAGCGACATTCGCCGCAACCTTTCGATTCAGAAGCTGTTCAATCGAGAAGTGATCGCGAAAATCGCCATCACCGATCAGGACATCGCCGATTTCTACAACAAAAATCGCGCGCAGTTCAACGTGGCCGAGCCGCAATACCACATCGCGCAGATCGTCATCACGCCGCGTCCGGACCCGACCGTCCGGAACGGCAAGAACGACAAGGCCACCAGCGACGCCGAAGCGAAACGCAAGGCCGCTCTGCTCGAGCAAAAACTTACTGGCGGCGCCGATTTCGCCAAGCTCGCCGTGGACTACTCCGAAGACTCCACCGCTTCCACCGGCGGTGATCTCGGTTTCGTGCCGGAATCGAACCTCAATCAATCCGATCCGATTCTGAAGAAGACCGTGCTTTCGATGAAGGTCGGCGAGGTCACCCAGCCCATCCCAATCGACAAAGGCGGCTTTCGCATCCTGAAGCTCATTGCCAAGGAACCCGCTGGGCAGCGCGAACTTTCTGACCCGCAGGTGCAGACCTCCATTCGCGACATGCTGCGGAATCGCAAAGAGCAGCTCCTTCGGTCCGCTTACTTGATCGAAGCGCGCGACGAATCTCACGTCACGAATTATCTCGCCCGACAGATCACCGAATCATCCGGGAAGCTTCCCGCTTCGAAGTAAATTGCAAACTTACTCTTAGTAAGTGGAGGAGACGCGCGTCTCGTGCCGCTGCTCGCGCCTCATTGCAGCGGTGGACTATTTCTAGAGGATCAGGTTTCGGCCCTTCATCAGCTTTGTGTAGTACATGTAATTCCCGCGCAGCCCGAAAATCACGGCGTATGCCACGATCGAAATTCCAAACGAGAAAATGATCGCCAATACGTAAACCACCACAACCGCCTGGAGTCCCTTCGTGTAAGCCCACACCGGCCCTGCCAAAAACGCCGCCCAGTTCCATTTTCCCTTGTACTGTTCGTTCGAGTCGCGGATCTTCTGAAATTCGTTTTGATAATATTCAGGAAGAGATGACTGGCTTTTTGCCGCCACGGTTTCGGTCATTTGCCCCTCCTCTGTTTTCCCAAGTTACCAAGATCCATGCCGATGCGAATCGCACGCGAGGCATCCTTATATATCATTCGCTGTGGCACGGAACAAAAAACTTCGGGGGGAAGACTCACTGCATTTTTTGGCAGGATCCTAACATGAAGAGAAGACGTACTTCGTTCAGCGGCCCGTTATCCCCGGCTGACCGTTTGAGTGAGCGCCGCATTGGCCGGAGCCGGCCGCGCCATCCACACAAAAATCATCCCGGCCAACGGACTCAGGAAAATGGAAACCAGGAAAGTGGTTCGGAAACTAAACCCTCGCTTCACGCCCCAACCCGCCACAGCCCCGCATGGAATTGTCCACAAAAGGGCCACAATTCCGAGCATGAGCCAGAATGCAGTCAAGAGATAGCTGGACGACGAGAACATTCCTACCCTCCGAAGGGCCGTTCCAATTATTGAAATTTGGTCTGTGATTATCCACGCCGTATTCTGGCAGGCATCAAGTCAGGCAGGAAGGATGGAATGCGGCAAATGAGTCAAAAGGTTAACGTTTCGGGAGGGAAAAATTCGCAGGAAAGTCAGGCGACGATCGCCAGAATTTCCCCGGCATTCACCGTTTGCCCCTCGTTCACCAGCAAGCGCTCCACTACGCCTGATTTCGGTGACCGAATTTCGTTTTGCATCTTCATCGCTTCCACCACCAGCAGCCCTTGCTTCAATTCCACCGTGTCCCCTGCCTTCACCATCACGCGCACGATTTTTCCCGGCATCGGCGCCAACACTTTCTGGCGACCCTCCGCTTCCGCCGCAGTGCCGCGGTGCCGCCGCCATTGCCGCGGGTCGCGGATGTCCGCCAGAAATTCCCGGTTGCCGGCCACGACGCGCAAACCGCCGCCAGGCTCGCCGCGCGTTTCCACGCGCACTTCAAACGATTCCCCGCCCATCAGAATCGAGTAAATCCCCGGTTCCACTTCCACCGCGTCTGCATCGAGCTTTTCGCCGTCAATCAGGCAGGATAGCCGCCCATCCACGCGCGTCAATTCGACGCTGTGCGCTATTCCTCCGAGTTCGACTTCGACTTTCATCGCTCGAGTGTTCGCCGCGCTGAATGCAAGATCACCCTATCGCGGCGGCTCCCGGTCCAATTGCTCGCGTCGCCCTTCGAGTTTCCATCTCGACTCCGGCGCCAACGCGCCTTCTCCGGCTCGAATTGCAGGTGCGCCGCCATGCGACATGTGCCACAAAGCCGCAGCCAGGATCGCAGCTTTCTTTGCGCCGCTACCACCGCTCGCGTCATCTCTTGGCAAACTTCCTGATAAAGTGACGGCCTTTTGTTCCTTGACCAGGAAATCGTCGAGCCATCGCGTGTAAATCTCCCCATTCTGAAAATCTTTCGTGGCCAGAATGCGCCGAAAGAGGGAGACGTTTGTTTTTATCCCGCTCGCGTAGTATTCGTCTAGCGCCCGCCGCAGCCGGGCAATCGCTTCGGCGCGGTCGCTGCCCCACGCGATCAGCTTCCCGAGCATCGGGTCATATTCGTTGGGCACCGTCCAGCCCCCATACACGCCATCGTCGAGCCGAATCCCGGGCCCCGTCGGCGTCCGCCGCTCGAGTATTTTCCCGGGCGACGGGAAGAAATTGTTGTCCGGGTCCTCCGCATAAATCCGGCACTCGATGGCGTGCCCGTGCATCGTCACATCTTCCTGTGTGAATGGCAGCGTCTCCCCAGCCGCAATGCGGATCTGCAATTTCACCAGATCGAGCGATGTGACCATCTCCGTGACGGGATGTTCCACTTGGAGCCGCGTGTTCATCTCCAGAAAATAAAAATTCCGTTCCGCATCCACTAGAAATTCCACCGTGCCTGCGTTCGTGTATCCCCCCGCGCGCGCCAGTTTCACCGCCGCTTCGCCCATCGCGCGACGCAAATCCGGAGTCATGATCGGCGAGGGCGCCTCTTCAATCACCTTCTGGTGGCGCCGCTGCACCGAGCACTCCCGCTCGCCCAAATAAACGATGTGCCCCTGCCCGTCACCCAGGACTTGAATCTCCACGTGGCGAGGACGCTCGAGATATTTCTCGAGATACATCCGCCCATCGCCAAATGCGTTTTGCGCCTCCGAGGACGCATCGCGCCATGCGCCCGGGAGCCCCGCTTCGGTTTCAACCAGCCGCATGCCCTTGCCGCCACCGCCCGCCACCGCCTTCAGCAAGACTGGAAATCCAGTTCTGCGCGCAATCTCGACCACCTCTTCGATTCGTTCGATGGGATCGAGCGTGCCTGGAACTGTCGCGATACCTGCACCGCGCGCCAGTTGTCGGGCCGCAGTCTTTGAACCCAGCCGCTCCATCGCTTCAGGCGACGGCCCGATGAATGTGACGCCCAACTCCGCGCACGCGCGTGCCAGCCCCGGATTTTCCGCCAGGAATCCGTACCCGGGATGTACCGCGTCGCATCCCGCATGGCGTGCCACGCCAAGTATTTTTTCGATCACCAGGTAGCTTTCGCGCGATGGCGATGCCCCGACCGGATATGCCTCATCGGCCAGCCGCACGTGCAGCGATGCACGGTCCGCGTCGCTATACACCACCACGGCGCGCACACTGAGCTCGCGGCAGGCGCGCAGTACGCGCACGGCGATCTCACCGCGATTCGCAATCAATATTTTACGGAACATTTTGGCTCAGCGGGACGAACGAACGATTGTAAGACCGCGCCCAGCGCCGTGCAACGCATTCCACCCGCGCCGAGACCCAGAGAGTTCTCGGAGTTGGCAACATCCCGCCAACCAGCTATCATGCGTCCGCGCAGTCAATTCACATGGCGAGCAAACCAATGAACGCGTCCGAACAGGCTCTTTGGAAAAAATCCGCGTCCGAATCAGCCGCAAGACTCGTGGAGAGCGGCATGATTGTCGGCCTCGGCACCGGCTCCACCGCGGCGTTTGTTGTCAGTGAGCTCGGCCGGCGCGTCGCGGAAGAGGGCTTGCGCATCGTCGGCATCCCAACATCGGAGCGCACCGCTGAGCAAGCGCGCTCGCTAAATATTCCACTCGCCACCTTCGCCGAACACGCGCAGATTGATCTCACGATTGACGGCGCCGATGAAGTCGAGCGCGGCACCCTGTTTCTCATCAAGGGGCACGGCGGCGCGCTCCTCCGCGAAAAAATCGTCGCCGCCGCAAGCAAGCGCATGCTCGTTGTGGCCGACGAGACAAAACTCGTCAACCGTCTCGGGTCACTGACATCCATTCCCGTAGAAGTCGTCCCATTCGGCTGGGAGGCGACCGAACAAAAACTAAAACAGCTCGGTGCGAATCCCACGCTTCGTCTCGCGGCGGACAAAAAGCCGTACGTCACCGATGGCGGACATTACATCTTGGATTGTGCCTATGGCCCCATGCGCGCGCCGAAGGATGTCGCGAACGATCTTGACCACGTCGTCGGCATCGTCGAACACGGCTTGTTTCTTGGAATTGCCGCGGAGGTGTTCGTCGGCGGGGCTAAAGGTGTGAAAATCTACAAACCAACTGCGAAAGCTTCAGCTTCCGGGAAAGCTCGAGCTCGCAGAGGCCGTCGAGCAGCTAATTAATTCTTCGCAGCGCAACCCTGCGGATACACCGCGTCGAGAGCTCCCCACAGCGCCTTCAACGTGCGCTCGGCCGTGCAGCGGACAGCTACTTCGTCCACATCCTTCTGGCTCGCAAGCCATTCGCGCCACGTGGCGCGGTGGCGCACGTCGGCTTCTTCATGCACGGCGAAATAGGCCAGCGCCTGCGGGTCGCTGATGCCGTAGAATCGCCGCAGTCCGGAAATTTTTTGCGTCGCGATTTCGGGGACTTGCGCCTCATAGACGTAGAACGCGGCAATCGCCTGCGCCACGGTCCCCTGCGCCGCAACTTCGTCAAATGTGTCCAGCAGCGCGGCAATTCCCGGAAGCGGCTGCGCGGAATCGAGCGCCTTGTCCATTACGCCCAGCGAGCGCGCAAATTGTCTCCACAGCGCCGGATGCGGCGCCGCCGGATGCAATTCCTCCGCCAGATTCTCTTTCACAAGTTTCTTGACGTTGCCATTCGTCCGTCCCTCGAGCTGCTTCAGGTTTTCCGGAAACGCGCGGACATGCTGGTAATACTGCCTCGCGTAGAGCGCCAGCAAATCCTTCGAAAGCTTTCCCTCCGTCCAGGCGCGATAGAAAGGATGCTTCAGCAGGTGGTGCTTTTCGATCAGTGCATCGAGCGATTCCAGCAGCGTCTTGGGCTTGTTCCCGTTCTTGGGCACGACTCTCTCCTGGTATTGTCCTGATTAATGGCAATGAGGCAAAACCGAACGATGCTATCGGAATTCGCCGTGAAAATCCAGCCCACAGGCGATGATAATTGACGATGGCATCAAGGAATCTACTCCGGGGCTGGAATGCCGAGATCGCGGCATATCTTGCGCGCAAGGAATTCTTGGATTTCACGATGGCGAGGAACTGTCGAGGTCGCCCGATTCTGCGGATTCCAAAACACCGAGTGTCGGGCGCCTTCTCGCAATAACTCGCATCCATGCTCAGCGAGATGAGCCAATAGCTCACGCCGTTTCATCGCCGCGATCTCAGAGTTGAACGGTGATCAATTCACGCTTTGCGTGAGGCGTTGAGTCTCTGGCGAGCAACGACCGGTTGGCTTCCAGAATCAGCTGGATAGCTTCCTTCAAATTGCGGCGCAATTCTCTGAGTGTACGTCCTTGCGTATTCACTCCGGGAATTTCCTCAACGGTTCCGATGTACCAACGCCCTCTTTTTTCAATGACCGCAGTAAACTCGCGCTCCATTTAATCCCTCGTCCAGTAGTTTAGCATGGCCGCCAGCGCGGATTGGCCTAGAGCGGGATATTCCCATGCTTCTTGCGCGGATTGATGTCGCGCTTGTTCTCGAGCGAGCGGAGCGCGGCGATCAGCTTCGCCCGGGTTTGCGAAGGCTCGATAATCGCGTCAATGTATCCTTGCTCGGCCGCGACATAAGGATTCGCAAACCGCTCCCGGAAATCCTCGATTTTTTCCTGGCGCAATTTTTCGCGCTCCGCTTCCGGCGCCCGGTCAATCTCGCGCTTGTACACAATGCCCACCGCCCCCTCGGGCCCCATCACCGCAATCTCAGCCGTCGGCCAAGCGTAGTTAATGTCCGTGCGGATGTGTTTCGACGACATCACGCAATACGCCCCGCCATATGCCTTCCGCGTGATCACCGTAATTTTCGGCACCGTCGCTTCCGCGAATGCGAAGAGCAGCTTCGCTCCATGCTTGATGATTCCGCCGAACTCCTGCTGCGTGCCGGGAAGAAATCCAGGCACATCCTCGAACGTGATCAGCGGAATATTGAACGCGTCGCAGAACCGCACGAACCGCGCCCCCTTCACCGAAGCGCTGATGTCCAACACCCCCGCGAGAAACGCCGGCTGGTTCGCCACGATCCCCGCCGGCCGCCCCTCAAAGCGCGCAAATCCCACCACCAGGTTCTTCGCGAAGTGCTCGTGCACCTCGAAAAATTCGCCCTCATCCGCAACCGCGTGGATTGCATCCTTAATGTCGTACGGTTTCTGTGGGTCTTCGGGAACCAGCGCGTTCAACGCCGTGTGCGGGCGGTCCCAGGGATCATTTGAGGCGCGCCGCGGCGGATCCTCCAGATTGTTCGACGGCAGGTAGCTCAGCAGCTCGCGAATCATCGCAAGACATTCCGCGTCGTCGCGCGAGACGAAATGCGCCACGCCGCTCGTCGCATTGTGCGTCATCGCGCCGCCCAGTTCTTCCTTGCTCACCTCTTCGTGTGTCACCGTCTTGATCACGTCCGGGCCGGTGACGAACATGTACGAAGTATCCCGCGTCATGAATATAAAATCCGTGATCGCCGGCGAATACACCGCCCCGCCCGCGCACGGCCCCATGATCGCGCTGATCTGAGGAATCACGCCGCTCGCGAGCGTGTTGCGCAAGAAAATATCCGCATAGCCCGCGAGCGACTTAACACCTTCCTGGATTCGCGCACCGCCCGAATCATTCAGCCCGATCACCGGCGCGCCCTGGCGCATCGCCAGATCCATGATTTTCGTGATTTTCGAAGCGTTCGCCTCGGAGAGCGACCCGCCAAATACAGTGAAATCCTGCGCGAACACGTACACCAGCCGGCCATCAATCCGTCCATAGCCCGTCACGAACCCATCGCCCGCCGGCCGTTGCTCCTCCATGCCGAAATCAGTGCAGTGATGCAGGACGAATTTGTCCATCTCCTCGAACGAGCCCTCGTCCAACAACAGCTCGATCCGCTCGCGCGCGCTAAGTTTTCCCTCTTTGTGCTGGCGTTCACGCCGCTCCGCCCCGCCGCCCGCTTCGGCCTCGGCGTTTCGCTTGCGCAGCTCTTCCACACGATCGAGATGTTTTCGGTGTTCGCTCATGAGTTGTGCCGTCGGCTATTCAGCGTAGCGTGCCACACCGCCACGCCGCGGGCAAGCTACTCAACCTATTCGCGGCACGCGTCTCCGGCGGGGCTTGCCGGCGCGGCTGGGAGCGGCGCGAGTTTGTATTTGTCGAGAAGCGCATTCACTTGTGGCACGGCTTGCGCATTGATTTCACGCCATTGCGATAGTGCACCATTCAAATCTGAACATGATTCCTCGATGGCCGCGCGTGCGGGATCAGTGGGTGCTCCATCGCCGGTCTCCACCATAAACATTGTCCGCGCCAGATCTCGATTCACCGGCCCCACCCCCGACAGCGTTTTCGTCCCCGCCATCACCGCTTCGAGATTCTTTTCGAGATCCTTCAACGCATCGCTCGCGCCCTTGGCTTCAGCATTTCCCTCCACACTCTTCAGCCGCTCGACGGCTGCCGAGCGCAGCGAGCCAGCGGCATAAAATGTGTCGTAACTCGCCTTCAGTCCCGCCGCGATTCTCCTGGCGGCCTTCCATTGCGTCACCAGGTCGTCCTGCGACACATGCACGCGCGGATCCTCCTTCACCGTGAACGTCTGTTTCATCAATTGATCGTTGCCGATGAACACCGCTTCGTACTGCCCCGGCACCACAAATGGTCCCAGCGTTTGCTCGCGCGGCGTATCGCCTGGAATCGCGTGGTCGGAAAGCGTGTACTCGATGTAATCAAGAATTTCGCCGTAATAGCTGTAGTTCAAGGCTGGAGGTGGCGCCACGCGCAAGTCCCACACGAAACGATTCAGCCCTGCGTTCTTCGATAGTACCGCGGGCTTCTCGAACCAATACTCCGGCGCATTCGCGAGCGCCGTCACAGGCGGAGGCGCCACGCTGGTAAAGCGCCGCACGAAATTTCCCTGCGCGTCGTGAATCTCCAGCGTCAGTTCCCCCTTCGGCGGCGTTTTCAGGTAGTAATTGAATATCACTCCGTCCGGCGGATTCTTTCCGGCCGGAAATTCAGGAGGGAGAGGCGTTTCCTGGTCGTTGTCCCAGCGCGCCCGGATCGTTTCGGCGGGACGCAGCAGATATGCATTCGAGTTCGCGATGTCCGCGCTGGCCTGCCGCAGCGGCGACAAATCATCGAGAATCCACAGCGCCCGGCCGTACGTCGCAGCCACCAGATCACTTCCGTGAACCGTAATATCCTGCACGTCCGAAGTCGGCAGATTCAATCGCAAATCCTGCCAGTGATCTCCATCGTCGAATGAGACGTACACTCCGTCCTCGGTCGCGGCGTACAACAATCCCTTTCTCACAATGTCTTCCCGGACGGCGCGCGCAAGCCAGTTGGCCCGCAGCCCCTCGGTGATTTTCTGCCACGTTTTCCCGGCATCGCGTGTCCGAAAAATATAGGGGGTCGTATCGCTCTTGATCTCGAATGTGAGATACGCAGTGTTCGCGTCGTACCGCGAAGGTTCAATCGTCCAGATTTCGGCTTTCTCGGTCAATTCGGCTGGAGATACGTTCTGCCAGGTGACAGCTCCATCCAGCGTCCGCTGGACGAGTCCATTATTCGTTCCTGCCCAGATGATGCCGGCCTGCACGGGCGACGGCGAAATGACGGTGATTGCCGCGGGCCTACGCATGGCTTCCTCCTCCTCCTCACCTCTTTCGTATTCCTCTGGCTCGGCTTCCGCTCGCCGCGGTGCATTTTCCTTCGCGCGAATTTCGTCGTTCTCCGTTCCCGCGCTTGAGTAGCTGGTAGTCAAGTAGGCCGCCTGCGATTCCGGCGACGCAGATTTCCGCGGCCGTGCGAGCGCAGCTGATTTGTGCTCCTCATCCCCCGGCTTTTTCGGCCGCACAGTAAGGTCCGGGCTGATCTCCCTCCAGCTTCTCCCCTCGTCGGTCGTCTTCATCAGGTACTGCGTGCCGAAATAGAGTGTGTGCGGGTCCAGCGGCGAAAAAACCACCGGCGCCATCGAAGCCGCCCGGTATTTCTCCGTGCGAACAAAGACGTGCGTGAATTGCCCGGTGATCTTGTCGAAGCGCAGGACGCTGCCGTACCACCCCCCGGAATAAACAATGTTCGGATTCAGCGGGTCCGGCGCAATGTAGGAATATTCAAATCCAGCAATCGAAAACCAGTCGCGATAGGTAATCGACCCATAATCGCTCCGGCTCGTAACCGCGACAGTGCCGCTATCCTGCTGCGGCGCATAAATAATGTATGGGAATTGATTGTCGGTGAACGCATGGTAGAACTGCCCCGTCGCTTGGTTGAACCAAGAGCTCCACGTCTCCCCGTCGTTCAACGTGATGATCGCACCCTGATCCACGCCCAGAATCATCCGCTTCGAGTTTTGCGGGTCGATCCACATCACGTGATAATCATCCCCGCCCGGCGCGCCTTTAAATGCAATGAACGTTTGGCCGCCGTCCGTCGAACGGTAAAGAGACGTTTGCATCACGTAGACCACATCCGCGTTGCTCGGATCCACAAACACCCGGCTGAAATACAGGTTCCCAATCACTCGTGGGTCCTTCGTAATCTGCCGCCACGTGGTGCCACCATCATCAGATCGGAACAGCCCCGGCCCGGTGATCACGAAAACGCGTCGTCCTTTGTTCCCCGGCGCCACGGCAATCCCCGTGCGATCCCAAGCTTCGGTCGGCAATCCCGTATCGGGCAATTGCGTCCACGTGCTGCCTTCGTCGGTGGATTTGTAAAGCCACGCGTCCCGTGTGGTCGGCGCTTCGCGCTCCGTGCGAAAATCGCGTGGACGCCACACCGTGGCGTACAGCACTCGCGGATTTCCTGGATCCACACACATGTCCGAAACACCTGCCATTTCGTCGCGGTATAGCGTCTTGGTCCAGGTCTTGCCTCCGTCCGTGGTCTTGAAGACGCCGCGATCCGGACTGGAAGCCGCGACTCCCAAAATAGGGTGCCCGATCACCGCCACGATGACGATGTTCGGATCGCGCGGGTCCACAATGATCGAGCTGATGTAGCGTGTCGATTGCAGGCCAATGTTCGTCCAAGTCGCGCCCGCATCGCTGGACTTGTAAACTCCGTTGCCGGCCGTTTGTTCGCCCGTGCCCGCGTAAATGATGTTCGAATTCGATGGAGCAATCGCCAGCGCGCCAACCGACCCGACGCGCTCCTCATCGAATATCGGCTTCCATGTCTCTCCGCTATCATTCGTCTTCCAAACGCCGCCGCCCGGCAACCCAATGTAATAGACCGCCGGATCTCCCTTGATTCCTGCCACGGCAGACACGCGGCCGCCACGATGCGGGCCGATCGACCTCCAGCGCATCCCGGAATAAAGGCTCGGATCATACTGCTGGCCCGTTAGCTGAGCTCGCGAAAGCCCAGGCATCGCGACCAACCCAACAAGCATGATTGCCACTGCTGCAAGACAGCGTAGAAGACGAGTCAAAGTGTTCCTCCGCAAAACATGAGAGTGTACCACTGGGCGGGCATCCATCATTCGCCCGCATTTAGACGCAAGCCGTCCCAATTTCGTGAGTGGGCGCACGTCGCCATGCCGTGTGCTTTCTCCATTTGTCGAGTCGAGTTCAAGGAAGCTCAGTGCGGTTCAGATCAGTGCAGTCCCGACCAATCGTCGGCCAGCAGGATGGAGTTGCTCGGATTGGAAGGGTCAAATTTTACGCTGGCGTGTTGTCCGGCCACGACGCGGCCTAGATGAGCCTGTTCTTCCAAGCCCGTGATGTCCTGCGCGGTCTCGTAAGTCACGCCGGATATCGAATAAGTGTAGTACAGGAGTTTTTGCGTGCCATTGGCAACCGCGCCCGCGGGACCTTTCCTGAAAAAGCCCGCCTGCTTCGTGGCCGTCGGGCTATGCGGATGGTCAACAACTTCCAGCACCTGTCCTTCGACGATTCGCCCCACGCGATTGAGATACGCCCGCCGCTGCCGTTCCTCTTCGTTCGGATCCTCCGGCTTTCTCCGCAGCCAGAAGATGATGCCGAGAATCGCCAGGATGCCGATCCCCGCTGCCGGAAGCCAATTGTGCCAATCCGCGAAGAGTTCTTTCAATGCGTGCCTTTGCCCGCTTCGGCCGTCCCTGCGATTTCGCCGCGCCTTCTGCGATTATTCCCCGAGGCTTTCGGCCGATCCAATCACCGGATTGCGCAGCGTTCCGATCCCCCCGACAACCACTTCCACCACATCGCCGGCGACCACCGGAACTATCCCCGCCGGGGTCCCCGTCGCGATCAAATCGCCCGGCTCGAGGGTCATAATCTGCGCGATGAACCGGATTATAACATCAACGGAAAAGATCATTTCCGCCGCCCGTCCAAACTGTTTCCTGATTCCATTCACGAAAGCCTCAATCGTTGTATCGGCAAGAATGGGGTCCGTCTCCAGCAGGGGGCCGAATGGGCTGAAGGTGTCGTAGCTCTTCCCGCGCGGCCATTGTCCATCGAGCTTCTGAATCTCACGTTCCGCCACGTCGTTGTAGCAAGTGTAGCCGAGAATATAGGGCCCCACTTCCTCGCTGGCCCGCAGTAGATGGCAGCGGCGGCCAATGATGATCCCAATTTCGGCTTCGATTTCCACCCGCTGCGCATAGTCCGGAATCACAATCGGATCTTCCGGCGCGTTTGCTCCCGATGGAGGCTTCAAAAACATGCTCGGCTCTTTTGGCAATGGGCCGCCTGCCGCCGCATTGGGGTCCACGTAGTTTTTCCGCACACAAATAATCTTGCTCGGCGACGAAGGAGGAAGCAGCTTCACCGCCTCAAGCGGCCAGGATCGGCCAGTACGTGTGCGCTCGCCCCACAGCTCGCCGCGAATTTCCCAAACCGTGCCCTTTTCAATGATGCCGCCACGCGGTTCGGGATGAATAGCGTGCGCCGATCGGCCCACTTCGTTTGCGGAGAATTCGAGCGGTTGAAACCGGCAGAGCTTCATGGATGGTGGTGCGCTTCACGGTCCGTACGCCGCCGCCGCGGAGCAATCGGATGAGTGCGCGCATGCAGAACCATCGCTCCCACCCACGACCCTACAGCGAACACGCCATATACCACGGCGCCTTCCAGCAGCGCTTCAAACGGTGTGCGGAGTACCTGAAACAAATTTCGGAAAAACATCCCGGCGATATCGTACGCAATCACAAAAAATACCCAGCCGATCATCGCCGACGTAAACATCTGCACCGGCCGGCTCAGGAATCGGCCCACGGGAAGCAACATGAAGATGACGAACAATCCGTAGGACGCCGCGTTTCTCTCGAGCGCACGGTTGTCCAGCCACGATAGCCGGTTCGCCGCCACCAGCGCTCCCACCATCACAATCACCAGCAGCGCGCCCATGTAGAGTCCCGTCTGTATTGTTGCCCTGCGCAGCGCTGACGAATGTTTCTGGTGGATCGCCGTGGAGTCGTTCATGGCGTCGCCTGGCTTTCCGCGGGGACGCCGCCGGGTGCAGCCGCGCTGGCCGGGCTCTCGTTGCCAGAGCGGTCCACCGCAGTAGCTGTGTAAAAGTATCGGCGGCCGGGTACCGCATTCATATCGCGAAACGCCGGAGTAAGCAACATCTCAGAGTTCAGGCGCGTTCCTGGAACGCCTTCCTGCTCGCTTCTATAGACGTTGTAGCCGGCAATATCGGATTCAGAATTGATCGCCCACGAAAGCTCCAGGTGCGCCGGCGTCTTTTCCACGGCCGGAACGAAAACCACCACCAGCCCCTGCGGCGCCGCCGGCGGGAAGATGTTCTTGGGCGTCACCGTCACCCAATTGGAATCGCCGGATTCGAGCGTCTCGTCCGGATATTTTGCGACGCTTCGAACCGAATAAACGTACGTTTTTCGGAATTCCGCCTGCGTGTCGCGATAACTCGTGGTCCCGCAATCCGCAATTTTTGCAAGCGGGGCCTTGACTCCCCTGCTGGGCGCCGCGCTGGCAGCCCCCGCGCCGGGCTCGATTTCCGCGCGATAAATGCTGTAGCTCCCGACCGCCGGCACCGACCCAACAATCGTCTTTTGCGGCGCCGTCCACGTCAGCACAACGCCCAAATGGGTCACTTCCGCCTTCAAATCCCCGATTGGCTCCGCCGCGGGATAGATTCGCACCTGCGCTGGATTTGAATTCGCCGACTCCGCTTTCCTGGACGCGCGCGTCCGCACGAAATAGATCGCTTCGCCCCCAGCCTGCCCGCCGAAATTCTCGGCTTTCAGCGAATCGGCAAAACGGAAATGGCCTTCGATGGTATTAATCTCCACGACGCCTGAAGTAATCGTCGCCAGCAAGGTCGGGTTGGCAGTCGCTGCTGGAGGAATGGTGCTGTTTGCCCGCGGAGGCGCGAAGTCCCGGTAGATTTCGACCTCGAGAGGTTGCTTCAGCGGCCGGTGCTCCACGGTTGTTTTCGGCAGAGTGAAGGTGAGGACTACATCGTTCCCAGCTTGTGCCGCACTTAAGTCGGTCACTGCTTCAGGAATCGGGCGCCTTCGTTCCGTGGGTTCGCCGGGTGCCGCGCAGCCGCTCAAAAAAAGTAAAAACAGAAGCACAAAAAGGAAAAGTTCCCGCCGCACTAGCCGAATTCGCGCAGACTTCGCCGTCAATTCCTCTTTCCCAATTTCCATTTTCGCATTTCTACAAAATATATCTGCTGAGATCCTGATCCTTCACGATGTTCGCGAGCTGTTTTTGAACGTAGGCGCCATCTACCTTCACCGCCTTCTTCTTCATCTCCGGCGCTTCGAAGGAAATTTCTTCGAGCACCTTTTCAAGGATCGTGTGCAGCCGCCGCGCTCCGATATTTTCCGTATGTTCATTCACCATGGCGGCAAAGCGCGCAATCGTGGCGATCGAATCCTCCGTGAATGTCAGCTTCAGCCCTTCGGTATCGAGCAGCGCCGTATATTGCTTGATCAGCGCGTTTTTCGGCTCGGTCAGGATGCGGATGAAATCCGCTTCGGTAAGCGAGCTCAGCTCGACGCGGATCGGAAATCGCCCTTGCAGCTCCGGAATCAGGTCCGAAGGTTTCGTTGTGTGAAACGCCCCCGCGGCGATAAACAAAATGTGGTCCGTTCGCACCATCCCGTACCGCGTGTTCACCGTCGTGCCTTCCACGATCGGCAAAATATCGCGTTGCACGCCTTCGCGCGACACGTCCGGCCCGTGCCCCGATTCGCGCCCGGCAATCTTGTCCACCTCATCAATGAACAGAATCCCCATCTGCTCCACGCGATCCACCGCAATCCGCGTCACCTGGTCCATATCAATCAGCCGGTTTTCCTCTTCCTGAATCAGGTAATCGAACGCCTCGGCAACGGTCATCTTCCGTTTCTTTTTCTGCTGCCCGAAGAAGCCGGAGAGCATGTCCTTGACGTTGATGTCCATTTCCTCCACGCCCTGGTTGGTGATGATTTCGAATGCGGGCATGGCGCGTTCCCGCACTTCCACTTCCACCAGCCGTTGGTCCAGTTTTCCTTCGCGGAGTTGCGCGCGCAGCTTGTCGCGTGTCCGCTGCGCCTGTTCGCGCCGCGCCGCTTCCGCCGCCTGGTTCGCCTCCGCCGGCATCGGTGACGCAGGCAGCAACAAATCCAGCAGCCGTTCCTCGGCGGACTGCTCCGCGCGTTCGGCCACCTCATCCAGCTTCTCTTCGCGCACCATGTCTATCGACGTTTCCACCAGGTCGCGCACCATCGATTCCACGTCGCGTCCCACGTACCCCACCTCGGTGTATTTCGACGCTTCCACCTTCACGAAAGGGCAGCCCGCCAGCCGCGCCAGCCGCCGCGCGATCTCCGTTTTCCCCACGCCTGTCGGCCCGATCATCAGAATGTTTTTCGGCAGGATTTCTTCCGCCAGCTCCGGTTGCAGCTTCTGCCGCCGGACGCGGTTCCGCAACGCAATGGCCACTGCCTTCTTCGCCGCGTTCTGCCCCACAATGTATTTATCGAGCTCGACCACGATTTCCCGCGGCGTCAGCTCGTCAAACGATGGGAGCGGCTCCGGCTCCGCCGCCTGCGATTCTCCGGCCAAATAGATCACCATGTCTTTCTCCGACTTGCCTGTCATAGTTCTTCGATGCTGAAATTCTCGTTCGTGTAAATGCAAATGTCGCTGGCGATGCGCATGGCTTCCTGCGCGATGTCCTTCGCCGATAGTTTCGTGAATTTCGAGAGCGCTCGCGCCGCGGCCAGCGCGTAAGGCCCGCCCGACCCGATCGCGCAGATCCCGTCGTCCGGCTCGATCACGTCGCCATTCCCTGAAAGCAAAAATGTGGACTTCGCGTCCGCCACGATCAGCAGCGCATCCAGGTGGCGCAGCGAGCGGTCCGTCCGCCATTCTTTCGCCAGCTCCACGGCTCCCCGCGGCAGGTTGCCGTGGTACTCCTGCAGTTTTCCCTCGAACCGCGCGAATAGCGAGAGCGCGTCCGCCGTGCTCCCCGCAAATCCCGCGATAATCTTGTCGCTAAAGAGCCGCCGCGTTTTTTTCGCGTTGTGCTTGATCACACCTTCGCCCAGCGTCACCTGCCCGTCGGCCGCCAGCACCACTTTGTTGTCACGCCGCACGCACAGCACCGTCGTGCCGTGCATCGGTTCACTTTTTCGCTTGGTCGCCATCAGGAGATTATACCCCGCGCAGCGCGAAATCAGCCACCGCGAGGCGTGGATGTACGGAAAATGTTATGAAATGTGAAGGGGAATACGTGCGACTCAGGGCCCGAACATATCGAGATACAGCCGGGAAAGAAAAAAGGAAGCACTGGAAGGAATCGTGAAGCCGGGGATTGCGCAAGCGCCCGTCAGTTGTTCTTGTTGTTTTTCTGCTTGTCCTTCTTTTTCCCGCCGACCTTCTCCCAGCGCTCGTCGAGCGATTCCTTCGTGAAAAGCGATTCAGAAAGATTCGTGTTGTATTCGCACGAGTCGAAGAACACCTGATAAACCTTCCGTCCATTGCGCTCGCGCGTGATTTGGTATGGCGTCTCAATCCCGCTGATCGGATGGTAATTCGAGTAGTACTCCAGCTCATCCACTCGCGTGCGCGTGTCCTTATCGCGCGATATCACTTCTTTTCGGATAGGTAGATGAGTCGATCGCGCGATCGCAAACCGCACCGTGCGGTTCTCGCTATCCACCAGCTCCACCCAATCCGCTTCCTTCAAATCCACCACATCCGAACCGCCATAGCGGAAGATCATCCCGGGCTCTTTGACACGGTGGCGCAGGATATTGTCGATATCCTTGCGAACGTCGTCCTGATAAGTCGCCACGTCGGTTTCCGCCGCCGGGCTCACCCCTCCGCGGTCCAGCACCCAACCCTTGTCAACGTTCATCACATTGATCAAGTTGCGCTTGGGCAAGTTTTCCGTCCGGTCTTTATTCGGCGGGATGGTGTAGTCAATAAACTTCGCGAACCCGTTCAGCTCCCCGGAATGCCCGAACTGGCTCAGCTTCCCCGTGCAAGTTGCGTCGTGAACGTTTAAATACGCGCTGCCCCCCAGCCCCTGGATCGCCTGCTGGATTATTTCCTTGGCTTTGGCCGCGCTCTCATCCGGCATCATTTCATCCGGATTCTGCGCGGCCGCCCGTGGCGCACCCGCCCCCCACGTTCCCGCCAGCAATATTCCCATTAGAATTACGCGCCAGGTCATCCGCACAGGACCGCTCCTCCATTTACATTGATCACTTCGCCGGTCATGAAGGTTGCCAGGTCGGATGCGGCGAAAAGAATTGGCCCGGCGATTTCTTCGGCCGTGCCCGGGCGCCCCAGCGCAATCGCCGCGGTCGCCGATTTCAGGCCGGCCTTCGTCCGCAGCACCGACGCGGACATGTCCGTATCCACCCATCCCGGCGCCACGCAATTCACCAGGATATTGTGCCGCGCCAATTCCGTCGCCAACCCCTTCACAAAACTGATAATTCCACCCTTGCTCGCGCCGTAGTGCGTGTGCAAAGCCTCGCCACGTTGCCCCGCCGTCGAGCTGATGGCCACGATTCGCCCGCTGCGCTGCGCGATCATGTGCGGCGCCGCATAGTGAATCACCGAATAGACGCTCTTCAAATTCGCCCGCATCATTTCGTCCCATTCGCGCTCGCTCATTTTTTCGATCGGCGCATCCGGTTCATTCCAGATCCCCGCGTTCGCCACCAGAATATCCAGGTGCCCCAGCCGCTCGCGCGTGAATGCGACGAGCTTCTTCGCGTCCGCCATTTTTCCCAGGTCGGCCTTCAACGATTCCACGCGCGTCCCATGCTTGCGCGCTTCCTGCTCCACCTGTCCCGCGGCCTCGCGATTGCGATGGTAATTGAAGACCACGTCCGCGCCCGCCTGCGCGAATAGCTTCACGGTCGCGGCGCCAATTCCCCTCGACCCGCCCGTCACCAGTGCCGCCTTGCCCGCCAGCGAAATCATATTTCCCCCAGGACAAAGACCTTTTTGTATGTGTCAAAGTTCGCGTGCAGGAAAAAAATCAGAAGCACACCGCAGGCCTGGCCCCGAATCCATAAAAATCCTACGACCGAACAGGCGCCTTCACCGAGGCCGCCACCAGCTCGTGGAACAATCCCAGCGCCAACGCCTCCGTCCCGGCCATCCGCTCCGGATGCCATTGCACCCCGGTCACCCAATTCGAGTCCCCCGTCCATTCCACTGCCTCGATCACTCCATCGGGTGCGTGCGCCACAACGCGAAGGCCACGGCCCGGCTCGCGAATCGCCTGGTGGTGTGAACTGTTCACCATGCTTTCGGTCCCTTGCGCAATCCCCGCGATACGCGTGCCGCTCTCGATTCGGATGGAATGTCGGAAATCCTGGTCCGTTTGCTCGCTGGTTGGGTGCGGTATATTCGTTCGAATTTCGCTCGAAGCATCCCGCGACGAAATGTGCTGGATTAGCGAGCCCCCCAGAAATACGTTCAGGCTCTGAACGCCGTAGCAGATCGCCAGTACCGGCTTGTGTTCCGTGAACGCATGATCCAGCAGCGCGAAGTCCGTTCGTTCCC
Source organism: uncultured Acidobacteriota bacterium (assembly GCA_963701005.1). Lineage (GTDB taxonomy): Bacteria > Acidobacteriota > Terriglobia > Acidiferrales > UBA7541 > Palsa-295. The sequence goes on along the minus strand of OY969555.1, from coordinate 5,356,036 downwards.
GGTCCGCGTCCGCCTCCGCGCTCTTCGGATGCCGCGCGGCATGGTAGACTGCGGGTTCGACATCGGCTGGGCTGCCTGTAAGCACGAATGCGTCGAGTGAACTGGCCAGCTTCTTCAATTCTCCTGCCGGGAGCCCAAGCGAGATTTCCACCGGCTCGCCCCCAGCCAGGCGGACAGCTTCCGCATACCTGTCATACTTTACGCGCTCGCCCCTAAGTTCTTCATTTCGAGTGCGATAAGGGATGCCTACGCGTACCTTGTGGTTGGTTTCCATGCCCATGAATTGCCCATCCTACCATTCCAGCCAAGCCCCGGCAACTCACGAGCAGATCGGACGGTATACAAATTTGGACTGCCCGGAAGGTCATTTCGAAGTGTTCGGGATCTTTTTAGCCGCCGACGTCGCCTGTCAACACAACGAAAGCCCCTCGGCTCATCGCTGTGATTTCCGTCCCGCTGCAACATCCGCGTTATAGTCGCCGGATCGGTTGCGTGGCACTGTCAACGAATTCCAACTTCCCGTCGCCTTGGTCGTCAAATGCTTCGCCAGAAATACGATCTGCCCCACGTGATAGGAATAATGCGCCACTTGCCGGTTGATCGCCTGCATCACGGAATGCGGCTCCTTGCGAATCATAACCGTGCGCGCCAGGTCTCCGTCCGTCAACGGCTCGAGCGCTTCGAAGAGAATTTTCCAGCCGGCCTCCCACATCGCCATCAACTCGGCTCTAGTCCTCGGCGGCTCTTCGAACTCGCTGTCGCGGTTCCGGTCCGGCTTCTCTCCGTCCGAGGTCAAGAAATCCGTCCACCGCGACCGCATATTCCCAGCCATGTGCTTCACGATGATCGCGATCGAATTTGACTCGGAATCGAGCGTCGCGAATAGCCCATCTTCCGGGCATTGCTTGATGGCCCGTTCACCCTGCCGCTTGCAAAACCGGAATAAGTCCACGGTGTCTTCCGTATATGAGGTAGTCAGGCGAAGTGTCATGGCCGGATTTTCCTATCGCCTCATCTCGAATGCAAGGGTCGCTCTGCCTTGGAATCGGAAAGGCTCATCGCATCCGCTTGGCACTGTTCCGCGCTCAACCAATCCAGGGTTGTGCCGATTCATAGTATGGACCTCATCCCGTCCGAAGGCGCACCCGTGAAGCTCGACTTTGGCATTTCCAAAATGTTCCGAGCTGTGAATTGGCGCTCCGGCCGCCAACTGACCGGGCATCACATGGTCCTCGTCGCCGGCCTCCGGGCCTCTCCGCGCTGCGAGGAGCAAGTCCTCAAGCTGCTTCAGCGCATGGCCGTCAAGACTAGATCAGAGCCCGGCTGTCTGACTTACGACATTCATCAATCCACGGGGGATTCCGAGCTTTTTTTCGTCTATCAGATCTGGCAAGACGAGGTTACTTTTGAGGCCCATTGTCGCCGGGACTATACAGCCGCCTTCAAGAATGCCGTCCCCGGCCTCTTGGAAGGCCCCATCCAGCATCACAAGTGGAAAATCGTCGCTTGAATTGTTGAGCCTTCTTCCGCACCGCGGCTCACAGGTCTGATTCTTTTAACATGTGCCGCGCCGTCGCTCGCAATCCCGCGTCTGATTCGCTCCAAGGGATCCCGCAGGCTCAGATTCCGGCGCTAAGCGAAATCATCCGTGCAGGTGCCGTCGGTCGCGGCAGACTGGATGCAGACTTTCTCGGCGGGTGCGTGCTAAGCCAAACTTCGTAATTCTGCTTCATCTCTTCGATGTGATGCGGTATGTGCCGTTCCTGGCGCTCCACCCAATCTTCCAGGCTCGCATTGCCGTCAATCGGATTTTCCACCCGGTGCGACCACACCGGCTCCGGCAGCGATACCAGCAATTGGTAGGTCATTTTTCGCAGCCGCCGAATTATCTCCAACGCCTCCCGCGTGCTCTGATAATAGTACCCGAGCGAGCGCGCCCATCGCGCCGCGTCGAATTCGGCCTCCGACTTTCCCGGCTCCGCGATGAACCGCCGGCACCGCACATACCCGCTCGCCTCGCTATCCGCCAGGTGCACAATAATTTCGTGAATGCTCCAGCGCTCCGGCGCCGGTTTGTACAGCCACATTTTCTTCGGAAATCCCCGCAGCGCGAGCGACAGCTTTGCTGGCGCGCCCCCGAACGATTCCACCACCTTTTGCCTCACCTCTCGCGTCACGTACCCCCCTTCCTCGCTTAGACGCAAATCCTGCAATTTTGCTGCCTATGCACGTTTCAGGAAACGAGATAACTCCTCATTTTGTTCCGGATTCTTGTCGCTTGCTTCCCAGGTCTCCGCCCTTCGGCCGGACATGGGACACGCCTGTCCGTCCGTGGGACAAGATCACTCCTTGCGGATTCTCGATTCCGGGCACATCGGAAGGGAAATCTTCGAAATCGCACAAATACCCAGCTATCGACAGCAATCCAGCCTTGCAGGATTATAGTAAGGTTAGCGAGATTGACGCGTAGCTAACGCAGGCCCCGCGGAAGCTGACCGATTCTCTTTCCCACGGCGCCGGGACCAATAACCCCTCAAGTCGCCGACAAGGTAAAGCGACCCGGTCGCAAAAATGGCGTCATCGCCCCCGGCCAATTCAATCGCACGCTCGAGAGCATCCGCGGGGTCGCTCAAAATCTCCGCACGCGCGGCCAAATGCCCGGTCATTTCCGCGAGTAAAGCCGCCGAAATCGCGCGCGGCTGGCGCGGTTCCGTCAGGATCACGGTCTCGGCCCTCGGAAACAGCAGCCCTGCAATTTCATCCACCGCCTTATCGCGCATCGCCCCATAGACCAGCAATATCCGCCGCCCGCCAAAATTTCCTTCCCAGAATTTCAATAGCTCGCGCGCCCCCGCCGGATTGTGTGTCCCGTCGAGATACACCGCCGGCCGCTCGGAAATTCGCTCGAGCCGCCCCGGCCAATGCACGCCCGCAATCCCCCGAGCAATCGCCTCATCGCTCACCGGGAATCCCCGCTCGGCGAGCAGCCGCGCACCCGTCGCCGCCGCGAGCGCATTGCGAATCTGAAAGCGCCCGGCCAGCGCCGGTTCAAGCGCAATCTTCCTTTCCGAATGTGGCGACGAAATCGTGGCCCGGTAAAATCCGTCGGTGGCGCGAACGTCTTCCACCCGCCACGCCGCGTCAACTTCCACCAGTCGCGCATCCATCTCCGCGCACCGCCGCGCAATCGCCCCGCGCGCTTCCGGCCGCTCGCTCGCACTCACCACCCACGCGCCCGGTTTAATGATCCCCGCTTTCTCCATGGCGATTTCCTCAATCGAATGGCCAAGAAAATTCTCGTGGTCGAAATCAACAGGCGTAATAATCCCGATTTCCGGCTTCACGATGTTCGTCGCGTCCAGCCGTCCGCCCATACCCACTTCATAGACGCTGAAATCCACGCCCGCGTCCGCAAACGCGAAATAAGCCATGGCAGTCATGCATTCGAAATAAGTGGGATGCGATGCCAGTTTGCCTGACGCCATCAGCAATTCAATCGCGCCGCGCACGCGAGTCCATGCGGCGGCGAAATCTTCATCCGAAATATTTTCGCCGTCGATTCGCAGCCGCTCGTTGATCCGTTCAAGGTGCGGCGAAGTGTAAAGCCCCGTGCGCATGCCCGCAGCGCGAAGGATGGATTCGACCATCGCCGCAGTCGATCCCTTGCCGTTCGTCCCCGCAATATGCACACAAGGCGCCGCCAGTTCCGGATTCCCCAGCGCCCCGGCAAGAATCGTGATGTTCTCGAGCCCGAACTTCTGCACCCGCGCCTGCTGCGGCGCCGCCAGTTCCTTGCCCAGAGACATCAATGCGCGAACGGATCCTTCGTAGTCCATGTCTTGTCGTAACTGTCGGATTCTTGCTGCCCGTGCGGCCGGCAGTACCTCTCCGCGTCCTGCAGCCCTTAAATCTTCTTCAGCGCCGCTTCCAGCAGTTTCGTGCTTTCCTGCGTAAGCTTCGCAAGCACTCCCACGAGATCGAAACGCAGCCCATTCAAGAATTCCGGATCCCAGGGAAGCACGCCGTAGCGGATCTCGCCCTTCGCTGTGATCCCTTCCCCCATCTTCAGCCACTGTTTCTCATGCTCGGGCGCCACCAGATACACGACGCCGCCCGAATGCCCGCGCTCGCTCAAGTAAGTGAAATATCTCTGCGCGTGATAAAGATGCACCTTCGACTGGTACTCCTCGCCCTTGCATTCCACCAGCAATTGCCTCTTCGCCCCCGGTGCCCAAAACTGAAAATCCGGCCGCACTCCGCCGTAAGTGCTGATAAACCGCTGCTGCGGCAAATCGGGCGAGGTGTAATCATATTTCAGCGGCGTGTCCGCCTCCCATTTCACCTCTTGCTGCCCAGGCTCGATGCCGCACAAGCTGCTCAACTTCACGTTTCCGTCCGCGGTCTTCGCTTCACGGTCAAAAAACCATTGCAGCCGCGCCGCCTCCCCCTCCTTCTCGCGCAAAAACGATTCCAGCGCCTCGTTCACCACCCACTCTCTGAATCGCGGCTGTTCGGCCATTTCGGCCCCCTTCGAAATATGTGCGGTTCGCGCTATCCCAGGAAAAATTCGAGGGCCTGCCCGATGTAGGGCTTCAATTCCTTGCGGGGGACCACGGCATCCAAAAATCCGTGCTCGAGGAGAAATTCGGCGGTCTGAAATCCTTCCGGCAGCTTCTCGCGAATCGTTTGCTCGATCACGCGCGGCCCGGCAAACCCGATCAGCGCGCCCGGCTCGGCGATATTCAAATCGCCCAGCATGGCGTAGCTCGCGGTCACTCCGCCCGTGGTCGGATCGGTGAGCAGCGAAATAAATGGCACGCGCGCTTCATCGAGGCGCCCCAGCGCGGCGGACACTTTCGCAAGCTGCATCAAGCTCACCACGCCTTCCATCATCCGCGCGCCACCCGAGCTCGACACAATAATCAACGGCAGCTTCTGCTCCACCGACCGTTCAATCGCCCGCGCCACCTTCTCGCCCACCACCGCGCCCATCGAGCCGCCGATGAAGCCAAACTCCATCGAGCAGCAAATCACCGGCCGCCCATTCAACCGTCCCTCAGCCGTCAGGATCGCGTCCTTCATTCCCAGTTTCTGCTGCGCGTCCTTCAGCCGCTGCGCGTAAGGCTTCGTATCGGCGAATTTCAGTGGATCGCTCGAAGCCAGCTCCGCATCATGCTCCGCGTATTGCTCATCATCGAGCAGCAATTCAAGACGCCGCCGCGCCCCCAGCCGGAAATGATGCTCGCACTTCGGGCAAACCGACCAGTTCGCCTCCAGATCCTTCTTCCATATGATCGCCCGGCAAGCGCTGCACTTAGTCCACATCCCCTCCGTGCGGACGCGCCGTTCCTCCACCGGCGTAGGATTCTCAATCGGCTTTTTTTCGCGCTTGAACCAGGCCATGGCTAGTAATCAATCCCCCGCTGCGCCAGGATTCCCTTCGTATAAGGATGCTTCACCTCGCGCATCTCCGTCACCAGGTCCGCCGCTTCGACAAGCTTCGGATGCGCGTTCCGCCCCGTGCAAATCACGTGCACGCGCTCCGGCCTCTTCTCGAGCGCCTCCACCACGCGCTCCGCATCCAGCATCTTGTAGCTGATCACGTAATTGATCTCATCCAGCACCACCAGATCGTATTTCTCGCTATAAATCTGCTCCCGCCCGTACTCCCAAGCCTGCTCGCACATCCGCACGTCTTCCGGATCCGTTTCCGCGCCGCCCACCTTCACGAACCCGCGCCCCATCGCCCGAATTTCGAATTTGTCGTCCCCCAGCATCTTCGCCGCGTCCAGCTCCCCGTAGTGCCACGAGCCCTTGATGAACTGCACCATCAGCACCCGCAGCCCCTGCCCCACCGCACGAAACGCCGTCCCCAGCGCGCACGTCGTCTTCCCCTTGCCCGGCCCGGTGTAGATAATCAACAATCCCTTGCCTTCCGGCATTCGCTAGGCCCCTCGCGCACAATTCCCAATAGTGGCCGCACCCCGCCGAAACGTCAAGCGACCACGTCCTAAAATGTCTTAGCTCCATAATTCTGTCACCCCTTAATGGCAACGTGAAAATGTCACCCTATGAAACAGGAGACATGCACGTTGAGTCAGAAGGAACTGCAGCGAGTGACCGTCATTTCGCAATGTGTGCAACAGAACCTGACGTGCGCCCGAGCCGCGGAGCTGCTCGACCTATCGCCTCGGCACATCAAACGGCTCAAAGCGCGCTACCGGCAAGGCAGCGCAGCGGCTCTGGCGCACGTCAGCCGCGGCCGCCCCAGTCACCGTCGCCTGCCCGTGCGCACCCGCGCCCGCGTCCTCGCTCTGGCACGCACGCGCTATCCGGGCTTCAACGATCACCATCTCCATGAGAAGCTCGTCGAGCAGGAGGGCTTCTCCCTCAGCCGCGAAACCTTGCGTCGCCTGCTCCGCGCCAGCGGCATCGGCTCGCCCCGCAAACGCCGCCCGCCGACTCATCGCCAGCGCCGTCTGCGTGCCGCTCGCGAAGGAGAACTGCTCCAACTCGACGGCTCTCCTCATGATTGGCTCGAAGGCCGCGGCCCACTCCTCACCGCTCTGGGCATGCAGGACGATGCTTCCGGGAAAATTCTCGCTGCCCAGTTCTTTCCTTCCGAAACCACCGAAGGCTATTTCCACCTGCTCCAGAGCCTCTTGCGCCGCTACGGTGTCCCGGTGGCCTTCTACGGCGATCGCAGCGGCGTCTTCACCCGCAACGACGATCACTGGTCTCTGGAGGAACAACTCGCCGGCCAGCGCCAGTCCACTCAGTTCGGTCGCGCCCTGGAACAACTCGGCGTCACTTTCATCGCCGCCCAAAGCCCGCAAGCCAAAGGACGCATCGAGCGTCTCTGGGGCGTGCTCCAAGACCGCCTCACCAGCGAACTGCGTCTGGCGCAAGCCTGCGATTTCGACTCCGCCAACCGCGTCCTGCGCCGCTTCGTCGCCGACTACAATCGCCGCTTCGCTCGCTCGCCGCGCGAGGCGGCCCAAGCCTGGCGTCCGGCCCCGGAACATCTCGAGCGCATCTGCTGCTTCACGCACCAGCGCATCGTCAGCAACGACAACGTCGTGCAATGGAGCGGCCAGCGGCTGCAAATCCATCCGCAGCCCCGCCGCTTCAGCTTCGCCGGAGCCAAAGTGCAGATCTGTCAGGCTCTCAATGGCCGCGTCTCGCTCTATTACCGCGATACCCGGCTCGAGCATTCAAACCTAGTAAGGGGGTGACATTTTCATGTTGCCGTTAGGGTGACATTTTTACGTTGCTACAACAGCGACCACGTCCTAAAATGGGTTGTCCGTAACTTTATCTTCTTGTACCGAGCAAGAACCCGTGAATGGTAGATTATGGATCGCGTCCACGAAGGCGAGCTTGCGAGGTCCGCGTGATAAAGATAAGTTCATTGCTTTTCTGCGTGTTCTTCATCGCACTCGCTACACTCGCTCAAGAAACCCCAGACTTCTCGGGCACCTACAGTTTGACAGGACAAGACGGACAGAATGCGCCCAAGAAGCTTCCGAAAGCTATATTAAAGGTTGTCCAGAACGGGAGTTCGCTGGAACTTGTCGAAACAATCGACGACGGGAAACCCTTCATTAGGAAATACGTCCTCAATGGTGGCGAGACGAAGAACTTCACGTCCTCCGGCACTCCCTTAACTGACAAGGCCGAGATCAAAGGCAAGACGCTTGTGATTCGCTCATCCTTCCATCTGCCAACCGGTACCGCCGTCCACGAAACGGATAAATGGGAGCTGTCAGCAGACCTCAAAACGCTCAAGATCCGCCGGCAAACAGAATTCGAGAGAATGTCCATGCTGGATGACACGATGAACGAGAAGTACCAGCGACAATAAGGCGCTTCACGCGCACTCTTCCCTCATCGAACCCGGCGTTATTTGACTCGCCTCGCGAAGACAGCCAAAATAAGCACCTGGCGCTGCCTCTCGATGGCCGCCCGCATTGACTTAATTCGCTTCAACATTCGAACTGAGGAGAAAAACATGCAGAAGCGCCTTCAATATCTTCTAACGCTGTTCATAAGCTTGGCCGTCCTATCTCCCGCCGCACTCGCCCAGCAAGACAAAAGTAAGCGCCCCAGCCCGCCGGCCAACACCAGCTGCAAATTCGCCGACGGCAAAACCATCACCGTGGATTATTCCAGCCCGCGCATGAAAGGCCGCAAAATTTTCGGCGACCTAGTCCCCTACGGAAAAGTCTGGCGCGCAGGCGCGAACGAAGCCACCACCTTCGTCCCCAATTCGAATGTCACCGTCGGCGGCACCGTCGTCCCCGCCGGCAGCTACACGATTTTCACCGTCCCCAACGAAGATAAATGGACGCTAATCATCAGCAAGAAAACCGGCGAGTCAGGAGCCGAGTACCCTGGCGAAGCCGAAGATTTCGCCCGCGTGGACATGAAACCATCGAAACTCCCATCACCCGTCGAAAATTTCACCATCAGCTTCGACCAGGCCGGCTCGACGTGCACCATGCGCCTCGATTGGGAGACAACGCGCGCGTCCATCACAATCGCCGAACAAAAATAATCAATTTGGAGTGCCTTCGCTTATGTAGCGGCGCCCTTCAGGGCGGCCACTGTTTTCTTTTTAGGGGGTCGGAGTTTCAACTCCGACATAAAATCTAGCCTCTTCATTGGGCTTTAGCCCCTGAGGCGGGCAATATGGCCGCTCGCACCATTTGTGAGATTTTCTCGCGTGAATTCAGGATAGCTGAAGGTTCTTCCGAAGACTCTCCGCGATCCTGGCAACGCGCTCGCGCCCACTCGGAGACATTTCCTTCGCCGCCCCGCGCTCGCGCAAAACCAGCCAAATCCCAGGCCGGTGGACGCCCCGGTCATGGCAAATCGCGCCAGTAAGCTGCGCGATCTCGAGTCCGCCGCCCGCAAGCTCGCGCTCCAAAATCCCGCGCGCCTCGTCCAGCAAATCCTTGAATCCCTGCGAAGCAAGCATCGGGTCCACGTCCCGCGGAATCGCCGCTTCCACTTCCTCCAGATCGTAATCCGGCAGCGGCTGCGTGATCATCAGCTCGATCGAAGCCGTCGGCGCGCCATTGTCATGTGAAATTTTGATCGCCATGGTCTCGGTATTGTTGCACCCGGCATTGTTGCAAAAGCCCGCCTATTTCGGATAGGGGTGCCCCGCCAGAATCGCAAACGCGCGGTAAATCTGCTCCGCCAGCACCACGCGCGCAAATTCATGCGGCATCGTCAGCGTCGAAAGCGAAATTTTCTGCTTGGCCTTCGCGCGCAGCTCCTCCGGAAATCCCTCCGCATCGCCGCACAGAAAGACAATCTCACGAGTTCCGCGGTCCCTCAAATCCCCCAGCCACCGGGCAAATTGCTGCGAAGTAAATTGCTTTCCCGCCGCATCCAGCAACACGACGGTCGCGCCCGCCTCAATCTTCAACTTCCGCATCGCCCCAGGCCCCGCATCGCGCAATTCGTGCGCCTCAATTTCAGCGTAATGCCGGATGCGCCCGACGTAATCCTCAACGAGCGCCCGCGCTTCCGCGCGTCTCGTTTTCCCCAGCATCACCATCCGAATCTTCATGAATTTGAAGCCCAGCCGGGGCCGAGGTTTATGTGGCACAGCGAATCCTGGCTGTGCGCTTCCATTCGCCCGCCGCGCCGCCACCAGCCCAATCTCAAATCAGCCCGTACTTCTTCCGCTTCTCAAGCAATGTCTTCCGGCTAATCCCCAAAATCTCCGCCGCCCGCCCAATCTTGTAATGCGTCCCCTCAAGCGTCGCCAAAATCGCCACCCGCTCCAATTCCTCAAGCGACCGCAGCCCCCCCGTCCCTCGGCCCGCATCTCCCGCCGCGCCTAGAATCTCCGGAAAATTCTGCGCCCGGAGCACGGACTCCTTCGCAAAAATCAACGCATGCTCCACCGCATTCTTCAGCTCGCGCACATTCCCAGGCCACCCATAACCCTCAAGCAACCGCCCCGCCTCCGGATCGAGACTAGCATCCGCCCGCCCATGCACCGGCCCCAGCCGCGCCAAAAAATGCGCCGCCAGTGGAAGAATATCCTCTCGCCGGTCACGCAAAGGCGGCACGGAAATCCCCACCACATTCAATCGAAAAAATAAGTCCTCGCGAAACCGCCCCTCCGCCACCGCCTTCGTCAAATCCGTATTCGTCAACGCCATCAGCCGCGCATCCACGCGCAGCATTTCCGTCCCGCCCAGCCGCTCAAATGTTCGTTCCTCAAGCACGCGCAGTAATTTCGCCTGCATCCCCGGCGCCAGTGCCGCCACTTCGTCGAGCACAATCGTCCCGCCCTCGGCCAATTCCAGCCGCCCCGGCTTCCGCGCCACCGCTCCCGTAAAAGCGCCGCGCTCATGCCCAAAGAGCTCGGATTCCACTAGTTCTGAAGGCAGGCTAGCGCAATCAATTTTCAGAAATGGCGAGTCGCGTCGCGCACCGTGCTCGTGAATCCATCGCGCGAGCTGATCTTTTCCCGTTCCGCTTTCGCCGGTTATCAGGAGGGTCGTTGCAGTATCGGCTATTTTCTGTGCCAGTTCGAGCACGTGGCGCGAGGCGGGCGCCTCAGCCACCCAGACAATATTCGTCGCGCTCATCGCTGCGTCGCATCATTCTCAAGCTCGTCGCCGCGCTCCCCCGCCGCAGGACGATCCCCGCCCGGCTGCGTCGGTGCCGGAAAATCCGTCCGTTCAGCAGTGCGCCACAATCGTTCCAGGTCGTAATATTCCCGCGCGCGTTCGCTGAATATGTGCACCACGAAACCGCCGTAATCGAGCAGCACCCATTCCGCGCCTGATTTCCCCTCGCGGTGCGCCGGCCGCACACCCCGCCGCGCCAACTGCTCCTCGATCGCCTCACCGATCGCGTGAATTTGTGGCTGGCTCTGACCCGAGCACAGCAGAAAATAATCCGCAAACGCCCCTGTGCCGGCCAAATGCAGCACCGTGATATCCACGGCTTGCTTGTCCTGCGCCGCTTCCACGGCCCAGTAAATCTCAGGGCGGAGAGGTTTCGGTGTCACCGGTAAAGGGCCTGTCCCAGAATGTATGCCTCCACGCGCGCGGGCACAAGCCCGTGGATTGTCTGATGCCGTTCGAGCCGGTTCCGCACTTCGGTCGACGACACATGGCTCGCCACCGTTGTCAGCAAGTGCACCACCGATTTGCGCAGCACGATTTTCTGCGGATCGTGCATCGCCGCCCGCCCCAGCTTCTCCGGCGGAATCACCAGGCGCAACGCATCCAGCCGGAATCCTGGCCGGCTCGCCACGATGAAATCGCAGGAATCCAGCAGCGCCTCATAATTTTTCCAAGTGGGTATCTCGAGAAATTGATCGGCGCCAACAATAAAATAAAGTTTGTCGTCCGGATGTTCGCGATGGAATCGCCTCACCGTATCAATCGTGTAGAAGACGTGCGGCGCCGCCCCGTCCACCGGCGCCTCCGCGAGTGACAAAATAAATCCCGGATGGTCGCTGCAAGCCAGCGCCGCCATCGCATAGCGATGCACGAAAGGCGTCAGCGCCGGCTTCGCTTTGTGCGGCGGCCGCGACGACGGGATGAAATATATCGCGTCCAGGTGAAATCGCTTCTGCGCCGCCTGCGCCACCGCAATATGCCCCGAGTGCACAGGGTCAAACGTCCCGCCAAAAAGCGCCACCGACCGCCGGTGCCCATGCCCGTGCGCCTGCCCGTGGGCCTTGTGCGCGGATTGCGACGTCAACGTTCCTCCCGCCGTGGCGCTGCCGCCGTCTCATCATCCGCGCCATGCGCAGCGATCGCGTCCTCCGCCTCCGCCGCCAAAGCCGGCTTCGGAATGCGATCGAGCGCATCCGCCATCGCGCGCACCAACTCCACAATCCCCTCGCCCGTCGCCGAAGATATCGCGTGAAACTCGAGCCCCCGTTTCGCAGCGAACGCCCGCAACTCATCCAAGTGCGACCGGTTCGTCGTGGCGTCCAGCTTCGTTGCCACCACCATCATCGGCTTCTCCCCGAGCGCCGCGCTGAACGCCTCAAGCTCATGCTCGATAATCTCAAAATCGCGCACCGGGTCGCGATCGTTCGCATCGCTCGTATCTACGAGATGCGCGATCAGCCTCGTCCGTTCCACATGTTTCAAAAATCGCGTCCCCAGTCCCGCGCCCTCGTGCGCCCCCTCGATCAATCCCGGCACGTCCGCCACCACAAAAGTCCGCCCGTTTCCCGGCGCAGAACCCGGATCCGCCGATACGACTCCCAGGTGCGGCTCAAGCGTCGTGAAAGGATACGCCGCAATCTTTGGACGCGCCGCCGATATCCTCGATATCAATGTCGATTTCCCCGCGTTCGGAAATCCCACCAGCCCAACGTCCGCCAGCAATTTCAATTCGAGCCGCAGACTGCGCTCTTCTCCTGCCCGCCCATCCTCCGATTCCCGCGGCGCTTGGTGCCACGGCTTCGTGAAATGTGAGTTCCCGCGCCCGCCATGCCCCCCGCGAGCAGCGCGATACTTCTGCCCCGCCGCCGTGAAATCAAAAAGCTGCTCGCCCGTGTCCGCGTCAAAAACAATCGTCCCCACCGGCACAGCCAGCACCGTATCAACGCCCGACTTCCCGTGGCAATTCGATCCCTCGCCGTGGCCGCCGCGCTCGGCCTTGAATTCGCGATTGTAGCGGTAACGCAGCAGCGTGTTGTCGTGCGGATTCGCCTCCAGCCACACGTCGCCGCCATTCCCGCCATCACCGCCCGCCGGTCCGCCTCGCGGGACATACTTCTCCCTGCGGAATGCGACGCAGCCGTTTCCGCCGTCGCCGGCCTTCACCTGAATTTTGGCTTCATCTGCAAACACGGGTCACTCGTTTTGAAAAGTGGAGAGATTTCTCGCAGTGAGCATACGCCACGGCTGGGAGGAAAAACAAAAAGACGCGCCCGGTCAGACCAGAGCGCGTCATAAAATTCACCGCCTTCAGTTGGCAGCCGCTGCGGAAGGCTTCTTCTCGGCGTCAGGCGCGGCCGCGGCCACTTCCACCGGCAGCACGCTGATAAATCGTCCGTGCCCGCCCTTATCCTCGAAGAGCACCACGCCGGTGATCAACGCAAACAGGCTATCGTCCTTCGCGCGTCCCACATTTTTTCCGGCCTTGTAGTGCGTGCCGCGCTGGCGCACCAGGATGCTCCCGCCGGTCACCACCTGACCGCCGAATCTCTTCACGCCCAGCCGCTGTCCCTGCGAGTCGCGTCCATTTGTGGATGACCCGCCGCCTTTTTTGTGTGCCATTTCCGGCCCCTATGGAATTTGAATGTCGCTGACCTCGACGGCAGTGTACCCCTGCCGATGGCCGCGCTGTATCTGGTATTGCCCGCCGGTCTTGTACTTCAACACTTTCAATTTCGGCCCGCGCCCCTGCGCCACGATTTTCCCGGTAACTTTAATTTTGCCGGCCTCGTCGCCGCCGAGGATTTTCTTCTCATCGGTGCGCACCGACACCACATCCTCAAACGTCACCTTCCCGCCGACCTTCCCCTCGATCTTTTCCACGCGAATCGTCTCGCCCGGCTCTACGCGGTACTGCTTCCCCCCACTCCGTATTACGGCGTACATGCTGCCTCCCAATGCTCGTGAGAAACCTCCATTATACGGCTCTCCTAGCATTCCCGTCAACGAACTCTCTTTGCAGGCGCGCACGTTACGCTTTCAATGCCTCCACGAGCATGTCGAAGCATCCATTCCAGCCCCGGTTGTGGTTCTCTCGCGCTTCGGCGTTGCTGAAGCCCTCATGCGTCAGGAACACTTCCGTAAAAACGCCGCGCGGCTGAAATTCCACTGTCACCACCGTCCCATGCTGCTCGCCGAGTTTTTGCCCCGAGGGTGAAAATTTCTCCCAGTCCCAACTGAACACCAGTTTTTCCGGAGGCCGAATCTCCCGAAATGTTATTTCCTGTTTGTAACTGGTGCCGTCCGGAGTAGTCACCTCCATCAAGTTTGTCCCGCCCGGGCGCGCGTCCGCCGCCGCGAACCGCGTTTCGGCTTGGGGGAAGCGGCACATCCATTTCTCCACTTTTTCCCGCTGCGTCCACGCTTCGAAGACTTTCTCGCGCGAGGCCGCGAACATTCGGCGGATTTCAAGCTTCGTTTCGGGACCGGTGGTAGAGCTTGCCATTGTGAATCCCCCTCTTTCGCGATTCCTCAGAGTATCACGCAAGCGAATCAAACTGATTTTCCCGGGACTGGCGGCTGGCCCACCCGCCTGCGAGGTGGTTGAGAAGCAGCAGTGGTGGTGGATTCCAGCCACAGTTCGCCGGCAGGTATCCGATCGCTTGTGGGCCCTCGTTCGTATTCGCATGATTCTAGTGATAGTTATTTTTAGGCCTGCTTGGTTCGACTTTGGCAGGTCCATTGCACACTCCAAGTTGGCATTCCTATAAATTCGGTCTTGGCCCGCCGGAAAATTAATGGACTTATTACTCGAATATGAGAAAAGGGCACTGGGGGTGTCAGCAATTCTAGCTGGCGACGATCAGCGAGATCTGCTGGAGGGCAACAGAAATATTCTCGAAAGAAGATTTCATCTCGGCGCCGCGATCGAAAGTTGGGAAAGCGGTTCTGAAGAGGAGTTATGAAAATGCGATATTTAAAATTCATCGGTCTGTTCGGCTTCTTAATGATTCTTGCAGGCAGTGCACAAGCGCAGGATAGCTACGGGAGGGGAGATGGAGATGACCAGGCTTACGCTGAGCAATCGCCGGCCTATGGTGCACCAGCGCCACCGGTCTATGTTGGGCCAGCGCCGCTTTGCCCGTACGGATACTATGGATATTATCCCTACAGCTGCGCGCCCTACGGGTACTATGGGCCCCAGTTTTTCGTCGGCGGTGTGTTTATCGGTGCGGGTCCCTGGTACGGCCTTGGATTTAACGGCGGCCTTGGATTTAACGGCGGCCGTGGATTCAACGGCGGACGCGGATTCAACGGCGGACGCGGATTCAACGGCGGACGCGGATTCAATGGCGGCCGTGGAGCCAACGGCGGCCGTGGATTCAATGGCGGACGCGGATTCAATGGCGGTCGTGGATCCAATGGTGGCCATGGCTTCAACGGTGGCCGCGGATCCAACGGTGGCGGCAGACCTCACAGTGGTGGCGGATCTCACGCCGGTGGTGGCAGGCCTCACGGCGGCGGCGGATCTCACGTCGGCGGTGGCAGATCTCACGGCGGCGGCGGTTCCCACAGGGGTGGCCGGCGGTAATAGCTACAGCATTCTTTGACCCGAAAAAAACGGCTGGCGGCGCTCACTGCCAGCCGTTTTCCATTTCTCGTGTCGGATTTCTACTTTCCAGGATAGTTCTCGACGAGCTAGAACGGGTTGACCTCGGGAAAATGAATATTCAGCTTGTAGCATAGGTAGAGAACCAGGATCGCGCCCAGCGTTGATAAAATCAGCCCCGCGGGATGATACCGATCGTTTGTCGGGCGCGAAAACATGTGGCTAACACCGCCGCCGAGGATCGATCCAATCACGCCGAGCACGATCGTCCAGAAGATCGTCATGTGCACGTGCATCACCGATTTGGCGATCACGCCCGCGATCAGCCCAATCAGAACATACCAAATTAAGTGAAACATATTTTTTCCTCCATCCCGTGCATTCAGAGATTTGTCGAGTACATGCCAGGGCTGGCAATCAACCAGGAATTCCCGATTAGGACTTCTGTCTCGCGCATCGTACCCTCCTCCTGTCCTGGACACAACGAATTTGCCTCAAGTGTCGCTGCAAAATGAGGAAGTCCGGTTTGTGCGGGTCTGTATAGTATTACGCGGATCGGCCCAATGCCTCGCCAACTCACATCCAACGAACACCTCGATCACATTGCCGCCCTCCTGGACGACATTTTCCGGATTCCTGGAACCCGGATTCGATTCGGCCTCGATGCCCTGATTGGTTGGGTGCCCGGGGTCGGAGACGCGCTGGCGGGCCTCGCATCTTTTTTTATTGTGTTCGCGGCCTGGCGTCGCGGCGTGCAAGCAATCACGCTCGTTCGCATGATTGCCAACGTACTGCTGGAAACGACGCTGGGTGCAATACCGGTAGCAGGCGACGTCTTCCACATCTTTTGGAAAGCGAATCGGCGAAACTACCGCCTGCTGATCCGGGAGAAAGACCAACCCGGCGCCTACGCCAGGCGGGATTGGATGTTCCTCGCAATCATCTTACTCGCCATTATTGCCGCGGCGGGTATTCCGATTGGCATTTTGATTTGGATCTTGCGATCTCATTGAACAAAGATTCTCGGCGACTGGCGGCTGGGCCGGAGTTTCGCTTGTCTAGTTCCCACACCAGACCCAGCTCGCCTCCGACAACACCACTCGAGCAATTCATCTCATGCCGACTCGCTCTGCATTTGATTTTGAATCTGCTTTTGAATTTGGTTTCGAATTCGATTTTGACCTTAGGGTGCCGACTCTTTGCGCCGTTTGCAAAGGGTGCGGGTTATGACGTTGCCCTTCGGTCCCCCTCGGGCGCGTTTCTTGTTTCAGCGGGTAGGGGTGGGCCAACTGCCCGTTTGAGTTTCGTCTGAAATGTGAAGATGGAAAGGCAGCGCCAACGGCGTCCCACCTCTTGCGAAAGGCGCAAGTGATGGGCATCCGGCTCCTCAATCGCGCCGAGGAATATAACCCGAAGCTACCGAGGCAACGTTTCACTCTGTGTTAAGATTCCGCGAATTCATGCGCCGATCAATTAAAACAGTTGTCCTGTGTATCGTTTGCCTGGTACCGACAATCGCGGGCGCGCAGGCGCCGAACTCGCCGGCCATTTCCTTCGCGACCGTTGAGCAAGGGCGCGCCGTGCTGACGAACCGTGACGATTTTGTGTCCCGCCTGAGTCCGTTTGATCGCGCTGCGCGAATGAAAACGGACCTCGACGTCACGGAGCAGGAGTACCTCGCCTTCGTTGCGAAAAATGTTCTCGAATGGACTCCCGAGGGGAGGGACGCAGTTCAATCTGCGTTCGATGGTCTGACTGCCAAACTGAGCGGCCTAAACCTGCCGTTTCCCAAGACTATTCTTTTCATCAAGACCACCGGAGACGAAGAAGGTCACGCGGAATACACGCGAGCCAACGCGATTATCCTTCCTCAGAACGCGCTCGCCGCAAACAGAAGAAGCGCTCTGCAGGGCACGATCGCACACGAGCTATTCCACGTGCTCTCGCGCAACGCTCCAGACTTGCGCGAGCGGGCGTATGCTGTGATTGGATTTCAGCCCTGCGGCGAAGTTCCATTCCCGCCTGCTCTGGCCGCTCGCAAGATCACGAATCCGGATGCTCCGATGAACGACCACTGCATCCGCGTTGAATCGGACCGAACGTCAATCTGGGTCGTGCCGATACTGTTTTCAAAATCCAACCATTACAATCGGGCGAAAGGCGGCGAATTTTTCGACTATCTCGATTTTGAATTTCTGGTGGTTGAAAAGTCCGGCTCGCACGCGACTTACGATCCATCGAAAATCACGCTTTTGAAAGTCGGTCACATACAAGGTTTCTACGAACAGGTCGGACGCAATACCGACTACATCATTCATCCCGAAGAAATTCTAGCGGACAATTTTGAGTATCTGTTGATCGGCAAGGCGGACCTTCCTTCGCCGGATGTTCAACGCAGACTCGCCGCCGCTCTGCGGTCGCAATAGGCGGAGTCATTCCGCGACCATTTCGGGTGGGTGGGCCTGCTTTTGACTTTCAGGACGCCCCGTCCTTTGCGCCCTTTCAATGGGCAGGTCTTCTGACTTAACCAGTGAAGATCCGACGACTCAGAGAAAAACTCCACAGGCTTGTTCGCTTGCGTTTCTTCCCGGCGTTATGCCATCTTGAATGCGCCGCGCATTTTGCGTCTCGATGGAGTGAATCGGGGAGACGTGTCAATTGACGTGGGACAACAAACCAGCACGAGGAGTGAGGGGCGAGGGGCGAGGGGCGAGGGGCGAGGGGCGAGGGATGAGGGGCGCCAGGTGGAATTTCGATCTTTGTGGGGCGGGGGTTCATCCCTGCCATAAACCGACGCGGCCAAGTCCCGCCACCGCTTGCGGAGAATTGTGCGCGCAACTCACGCCTTACGCTCCCGGCCCAAAACGGGAAAATGACAGGAGGCAGCTTGCCCGTCCGAAGCACGATGGGGTTGCGAAGGCGGGCCCAATTCTAATCGGTCCTACTGACGATTAGAATTCAATATATCTCTTACAAAACAAAGGACGGAGCTACTTTCTAATCGGTCCTAAAGTGGCGTTTTCTAAGGACAAATCAGCGGGCAGGACGAGAGGTAAAGGCGAATGCAACGGAAACGGGAAAGTCAAAGGCGGCCGGCCCGCCTTCGCCAAGGCTATGGCGGGTGTACGGGCACACCCGCGCCACATTCCGAGCGAATCGGGACGGTGCAATTCTAATCGATACTACTGACGATTAGAATTCGCTTAATCTCTATGAAAACAAAGGACGGAGGTACTTTCTAATCGATACCAAAGTGGCGTTTTTTGGAGAGAAGACAACCTGCCCTTCGGCTGCACTCAGGACGCACACGGCGCCCCCACTCGGCCGTCCTCGGGACGCATACGTCGCGCAAGCGGCGAAAGTCAAAAAAAAACGAATATATGCAATTTAGAACAGATTTATTCCTTGCGAGCGCCTAGAATGAATCGGAAAGCTATGACCTCTACTCCCCTTTTGCGGTTCGATGGCGTTGACAACAATCAGGCCGCCAAGAATCGAATCAACTGGCAGATCGCGCCTGTACTGACGATGTTTCACGTTGGCGCGTTGGCGGCGCCATTCTTCTTCACCTGGAACGCGCTGTTTGTCACGATTTTTCTTTACTGGGTGACGGGCGGGCTGGGACTGGGCTTGTGCTATCACCGGCTGCTCACGCATCGCTCCTTCGATACGCCGAAGTGGTTTGAATACGTGCTGACGGTTTGCGGCGTCGCGGCGTTGGAGGGTGGCCCGCTGCTGTGGGTGGCCACGCACCGCAAGCATCACCAATTCGCGGACAAGGAAGGTGATCCGCACTCTCCGCGCGACGGTAAGTGGTGGTCGCATGCGGGCTGGATCCTCACGGGCAATGCTTTGCGCCAGGACATCACAACACTCAAGCGCTACGTCCCCGATCTGGCTGAGGACAAATTTCACGTGTGGATCACGAAGTACCATCTTCTGCCCATGGCTGTTCTCGTCGTCGCGTTCTACGCCATCGGTGGATTGCCCTTACTGATGTGGGGCATTTTTTTCCGCACCGTCGCCGGACTTCATGCGACTTGGCTCGTGAACTCGGTCTCGCATATTTGGGGCTCGCGGCGCTTTGAGACGCGAGATACCTCAACCAACAATTGGTGGGTGGCGCTGCTGAGTTTCGGAGATGGTTGGCACAACAACCATCACGCCAACCCCGTCGCGGCCCGCCACGGGCTCGCGTGGTATGAATTCGATTTCAACTGGTACGCCATTTGGATTTTCAAGCAGCTCGGACTTGCGTCGCACATCCGTCAACCGCAAATACCCGCTCGTATGTACGCCAACCAAAGTTAACCTCGCTCCGGTGGATCGCGTGAAATTCCTCGCGCAACCAAGATGCTTCGGCCACGGATCGGGCAGCGAAAAAAATTAATTCACTGAGCGCTTAATTAATGATCAAGGGCTTTGATCGCTCCAATGCACGATGGTGGCGTTGGGGCCGACCGCCCAGACTGCGCCATCGAGGACGGCGATGGCATTGAGGTCGATGTCGTCGGTTCGCGTCCAGTGCGCGCCCTGGTCGGTGCTGACGTCCTCGCCGCCTGTGCCGACAGCGACAAGCGTGTTGCGATTGAGGAACGCGACCGCGGAGCGGAATCCGCCCGGGGGGCGCGCGGCGAGATTCCAGGTGGCGCCTTGGTCGAGCGAGTAGGCCGCCGTGCGTTTCGTCGTAGCGTCATCCTTGTAATCGCCGCCGACGACGACAAAGGTGTTTCCCAATCGTGTGATCGAGAATGCTCCCAAGGTCTCATTGCCTTTTGCGATGGGCGTGTCCGTCGCCGTCCAGGTGCGGCCGAGATCGGGCGAATGAAAGACTCGCGCAGCGCCGTGGCCGGTGACGAAATAGATTTCACGATTGTCGTAGATCGCGAGGCAGGAATTGCTGGAGGCGAAGGCGCTTTCCTCGGGGAGGGCCGGGGGCATCGAGTCCCGAGGAAGCTCCTGCCAATGCTCGCCATCGGTGGTGTGGATGAGGACGAATTTTCCGTCCACGGGATCGCTGAGCGCGAAGCATTCCTTTTCGGAGATGCACACGAGCGCGTCGAGGAAGAACTGCGGATTCGAGCCGGAAAATTCGAGCTGCCAGAGGTCGCCGCCGTCGTGGGTCTTGTAGATGCGCGACATTTCGCCCGGGCCGCTGGACATGGCGTAGGCGACCTTTTCATTGAAGGCTTGGATTCCGCGGAGGTCAAGCCTCACGCGGTTCCTAATGAGGCGGCGCGTGTAGTGCCCGCCGCCATCATCGGAGCGAAGCACGCGGCCATTCGAACCGGAGGCCCAGATGACCGGGGCGGGGTGGCGCTGGGGATCGCGCGCATGAGTGGCGGAGACGGCGCGAAGATTTGAGTCCCAGCCAGTGGTCTCGATGGTCCAGGATTGCGCGGCGGCGGGCGAGACAAAAAGAATCGTAAGCAGAAGAATTCGCACGGCGCGCATTTTAACAGCAAGATCAAATGCCGGGATGAAGATTAAAAATGGACGCTTCGCTGGCGTGTGGTTGTTTTTGCCGAGCGCTGCGCCTGGGACCGAGGCGGCGCCAAGGCGGGCGCGGGCGAATTGGCACAAGTGGGGGGATGCATCAATTCCGCGTGGTGGCGTCGCCCGTGGCATTCGCCGGTGCTTCTGTGCGCTCGCCAATTCCGATCACCATGGAGGTATTCTTCGGAAAGACGACCTCGCGTCCCCGCGCAATAAAGTGCGTATAGATTGATCTGCAACCTCCGTACGCGCCCATCGCCATTCCGAATTGTTGCGAATGGATTGCCGCGCCGAGTCCGATTCCGATCAGCTTGTATCCTCCGGCGCCGCCAGCCACGCGCGGGCCAGTATCGCCAAACGTGTCGCCGAGAAATGAGACGGCGCCCAACCCGACCGAGACAGTCGTTGCCAGGAATCTTGTCTTCGGCGGAGTGGCTTCGGCCCCTCCTTCAGAGTCCATTCTCAGGTTTTGTCCCTTCCCCGCTTGGATTCCTTCCAAAAGCGCGTCCACCTTCTGCTCGACTCCGTCGGGCAGCACAAGCTCGTGAAAGACCATGCGCAATTTTCCGTCGCGGCTCAGATAGCGCGCAGGCTGCACCTGCACCACGGTCCCTTTCAATCGGCTCCCCTGCGGAAGAATCAGCCGCGTGCCGTCAAACAGGGGCTGCGAGAGGACCGCTTCCACTTCGTCTCCCTTTGTCGTGGTGCCGGAATTAACTGGGGTCATCAGCCGCGCACGTGCAAAGCTTCCCGGCGGTGGTGGGCTCTTGATCGCCGTGGCAATCTCGGGAGTCATCGGCTCGCTCCCGAAATCCAACGGCTCTTGGAGCTCCGCGAAATAGACTGTCCCGGCGTCAATGTACTGCGGGTGAATAGGCAATTGCGCGACTGCCACCCTCTCGAGCCGGTGTGCTTTTCCCGGCTCCTTCACCTGCTTCATGGCCGCATCCCATTCACGCTTGGCTTCCTCCTTTGCCTGTTTCGCCTTATCCGCCGCGGTATCTTTCGCGCCTTTCTTCTTGTCGTCCGCGGCCGTGACGAATTGAATCTCCTCGCCGCTGCCCGGGGTCACCACCGTTCGTATGGGAATACGCCGCCCCTCCGGCGTGACGAATTCGCTGAATTCAACTTGCACTTTGCGTGGGGGCGTGAAATCCGCATCGAGTACGTCGAGCGTCCGCTGTCCTCCCGAAACGCCTTCCAACTCCGTGATTTTCCCGGTCACCTCGGTACCCAACGGCAGGACCACTTTGTCGAACGCATACACGGGCTCTGCGATCCTCCCATGGATCGCCTGCCCAACCTTTTGCACGCGGACTTCTTTATCCAAGATTACTTGCACCGGTGTCCCCTTCGGCACAATCAGGGGAATAGTCTCGGCAGGCAAGGGCTTGTTTGGTCGAGCAGAAGGAGTCGCGGGCCTATGCGTAAGGACTGGATCGAAATCGGCGTTCGGTGCGGGAGCGGACTGGGGAGGTGGAGAAGTGTCCTGAGCATGGGCAAACCCAGCGCATGCGCACGCGATGATGACGGTGCAAAGCGAGCGCCCCAATGCCATCTTGCTTCTCCTCAGCGGCGATCCTTGAGGTCACTTTCTATCTGGGTCGGGGGAGAGGAATAGCGCCTCTGGTGCATCGGCCCCTCAGGAAGCCGCACCTTCCCATTTAATCAGCAGATGCGCGAGTGCAGGGAACTGTTGTCCCCTCGCATCCCGGCAGTGCCACCATTGTAATCCTCTTTCGACCAATGCGGCACGCGGGGCTATACATACGCCGCACGGCAGGTTTCATGCTCGCGGCAAGTGGGCGGGCAATTTGTGTGGTCAATCAAAATGTAATTGTGGCAAGCGGCGCAGGCCACGCCGTACACAGTCTCGCTGAATTGGTCGTGCCCCATATTCGCGGTGTGCTCTGTGCGCGCCTGCTCGCGGCTGATGGCCATTCCGCTCACTCCTTTTCGCCTACCGTTTCCACTGCGGCGATCTGGCGAATTCGTACAACGGATAAACATCGCGAAAAACCTTGCCTATCTCCTGTGGAAATTCCGCGCGCGACGCGGCCGCCGTCGCGAATTTCCTGCGGACCACCCAGCCTTGCAGCTTCTTCCAGTCTTCGGGCTTCACGGGCCACCCGGTATGTTTCGTCCATTCACCTTTTTCGCTGGTGTACCAATAGCTGTCGTATTTCTTTCCGAGGCGGCTGCGTAGGCGCTCGATCCATTTCGTATTTTCCTGGCCGCGCGGCCGCGCAATCTGCACGAGCGCCGATGTGCGGCTCTCGCTGTAAATCCGGAATCCGCAGGTCACCGCCTCCGCCGAGATTCCCGCATAGAGCTGGCCGCCCTCACTCCCGGGCTCTGCGAAAAGCAGATACATCTGCGTGCGATATGGAGATTTATCCTTGGCAAATCGGATATCGCGGTTGATGCGCGAGAAATTTTCCCCAACGCGCCCGCCCGTGACGAATCCCGGATTTAATTTCTGCACCGCCGGTGTTACACGGTCAAGCAGCGCGCGAAACGGCTCGACAACAAGCGTGCGATACCGCTCGCGATTCTCGTCCATCCAGCCCTTATGGTTGTTGCGCCCGAGCTCCCGGAAAAATCGAAATATCTCCCGCGAAAATATAGTTCCTGAATTCGCCATCTCTCACCTTTCGTCTTCCCACGCCAGCCAATCCCATCAATTCTACCAGCACTTGCCATGGACGGAAGGTTTGCACATCACGCCGCCGCTGAAATGATCCGCCACTACCACAAGCGCGCCGCCGCGAAATACGACGCCATCAACATCGATCCGCCGACCGATTCGGCATCCTGAAAGGGCAGCCGAGTTTGTCCTGACTGCATCGAAGGGAGACACGCCGAAAAGCTCGGCATTCATTGGCTCCAGGATCTGAGGTCAATCGAATCGATTCGATTTCTATTGGGGGCAGTATTTCCCGGCAAGAAGAATGCGCGACATCCACTCGGCATGCGGCAGGCCCGAACGCGAGAGTTCCTCCGCTTCTTTTTCCACGTCGTATTCGACTCGGCGGATTGTGACGTTCTCTCCGTCAATGATTAGATACGAGGCGCGGCGGTCGCCGTCGTAGGATTGGCTGACGCTGCCTGCATTCGCGACGGTCATCCCCGAAGGCCGCCGAATGTATGGACGATGAATATGTCCGTAAACCACGATTCGCGCGCGAAGAGGCGCGTATGTGGTTTGCAATTCTTCGTCGCTCGCATTTGGCAGGGGTGCCCTCCACAAGTCGTCGGGGCTGGCATGGACGAGGGTGATGTCTCCGTGCGAGTACTGAAGTGGAAATCCTTCGAGCCATCGCAGACGCTCTTCACCGATGCTTGCAAGCGTCGGCGGAATCATCTCGCGCAGTATGCCGAGGAGCGGCGCGAGTTTCGGCGTGCTGGCCGCAAATTCGTCGAGGCTTTCCGGAGACCAGAGCATCTCGTCCGTATTCCCGCGAACCCCGGGCCACCCGAGCGAGCGGACCTGATCGATAATCTCCGCCGGGTGGGTTCCACCGTAAGCCAAATCGCCGCCGTGCACGACGAGGTCCGGCGCCACCTGCCGCAGGTCGGCGAGAACTGCTTCAAAGGCACGCGGATTGCCGTGAATATCCGATACGATTGCGGCTCTCATTCGCTGAATTCAGGCGTTTTCTCGCCCTTCCACCTCGCCACAGCATAGACCGCCAGGATCACGAACATTGGGTCAATCGGCCGTCGGTAATAATCTTCCGGGTGTGTCAGGTAGTAAGCTAGCGGGTAGCAACCGAGCACGATGATGTATGGCATGGCCACGGCTACCCCATCGCGAAATGCCCGGCGAAGCCCGAACAGTGTCAGTATGGTCAGCCCCGTGGTTAGAAAAATGCCTGGCGGGTCCATCGGTTCCTCCTCAAGATAGCGATGCCCGAAGCTCCAGAAGCCCGTCCATAGGTAGACGATCCGGCGCAGCGTCATTACGGCATACAAGCCGCGGTGACTGCCAATGAAGGCGAACGCCTGAGCCTGCTTTTTTTCAAAGTAACCAACTTCGCCGAGCCGCTGGAATTCCTTCCACTCCTCATCACTATCCGATGGATGGTAGCCGGGCGGCTCGCGGTGCCAATCGTCCTTGTTATTACCGCGGTAAAACTCCAATCCGATCCCTCCGCGAAAGGGAATGAACTTGTGAAATGCCCGGTAATTTCGGATGAACCATGGCGATACCACCACCAGCACTGCCAGCATCGCGCCAGCACTCGGCGCCAACCAACGCTGTCCTTGCAGACGCCGCCGATAGCACATCCATGCAGCCAGCAACGGCAATACTGACATGACCACTGGATTCGTGAGTGCGGCAACACCGGCGAGCGCCCCAAATCCAATCCAGTCAGATAGCCGTGACGAACGCTCGAGATGCAGGACGATCAGGAAAAGCATGCACAGCAGAAATGTTGTGAGCGTCGTGTCCCAAACGAAGTCGGCGGCAAAATAAATCGAATATGGAAAAAGTGCCCAAGCCCATCCGGACCACAACGCCACGCGATCCCCGAAGCTTTTTTGCGCGATGAAAAACACGGGGATGCACGTCAGCGCGGAAAAGAGACAATCCACCCCGAGAATCGCGAAGAGCGAGGCTTTGGTGTAAACCCCAAATACCTTGAAGATTCCCGCGAGAACAAACGGAAACACCGGTGCCAGCCACGAAGTCGGCCCAGTGTCCGCAAAAAGCGGGCTGCTATACCCTCGTCCCTCCGCAACGGATCTCGCGATCCTGCCCGCTTCTCCCGCAAATCTCCAGTGATCGCGCGCCGGGTTCATGCGTTCCGGATAAACGAACGCTGCAACGGCTAGCCTTATCGCCAGGGCGGCCAGCACCATCAGAAGAAGCTGCTTGCGGAAATTTGTAGACTTCTTCAGAGCATCCGAATCGAGGAGCGCCTGACGACTGTCATTTGTTGCCGCCACTTGTATCCGATTTCCTTTGGAGCAGGATGATGATTGAACGATTCGCTGAAGCAGGCGCGAAGATATTTTTCTATTCTGCTTCGTAAGCGAAGTCAAGGCAAGCGTCGCTCAACCGGAGTGTCGATCCATTCCCCACCGTCCACATTGGCCCTTGCGGCGATGCCGGGCGGCCGCTACGCTCTCTACATGAGAAAGTTCACACCCACGGAACGAACGCAAGTGAAGCGCCTGCCCGCACGCGGGGCTTACGATTCCGAAACCGTTTTCCGCATCCTTGACGAAGGTTTTTTCTGCCACGTAGGGTTCGTCGCCGATGGCCAGCCTTTCGTCATCCCCACAGGTTACGCGCGCATCGGCGAAACGATCTATATCCACGGGTCAGCCGCCAGCCGCATGTTGCGCACACTGTCGGAAGGCGTCCAAGTCTGCGTCACGGTCACCCTTATTGACGGCCTGGTCCTCGCGCGCTCCGTGTTTCATCACTCGATGAACTATCGGTCGGTTGTCATTCTTGGCCGCGCCACTCTCGTCGAACGCCGGGAAGAAAAGATGCGCGCCCTCGAAGCTTTCACCGAGCAAGTGGTCCGCGGCCGGTGGAAGGATGCCCGCCATCCCACCGACGCGGAATTGAAAGCCACTTCTGTCCTGGCACTTCCGCTCGCCGAAGTCTCCGCCAAAATTCGCACCGGCCCGCCCAAGGACGACGAAGAAGACTACGCGCTGCCCATTTGGGCCGGCGTTGTGCCATTGCGGTTGGCCGCCAGCGCACCCGTACCGGACCCGCGGCTAGATCAAAATTTGGCGCCGCCGCCCTACGCGCAAAACTACGCGCGCTAAAGCGTGCGGGGCAGAGTTCCAGCCGAGCCATCCGACTGTGTGGGCATCCTGCTGGATTCCCCTTCGGGAGCCAATTTTCGATATGTTGCATAAAATCTTTGAATTGGATTTTGGGTGCTGTCTGGTGCGAAAAATATAATCATGGACTACGCTACCGAAAATATACTCAGCAGCATTAGCTCGATCGTTTCTAGCAGTGACAGTCGCGCCCAAAAGGCCAAGCGGATTGCGGACACGATTAAGGAATTTGGCCACTACCGTTGGGTCGGCGTTTATGACGTGGACCCGGAGCTGGTATCGGCGATTGCCTGGAGCGGGCCAGCCGCTCCCGCCTATCCGGTTTTTCCCGTGACGAAAGGGCTCACCGCCTCCGCTATAAGAGAGAAAGCCACTGTCGTGGTCGGCGACGTCAGCAAGGACCCCCGCTACCTTACCTGCCAGGGGACTACGCTTTCTGAAATCATCGTCCCGGTCCCGAGCACGCGGGACGGCAACGTGATCGGCACGATTGACGTGGAGAGCGAAAAGCCGAATGCCTTCGCGGACCGCGACCGGCAAATCCTCGAGCAATGCGCCCGGGCTGCGCTTCCATTGTGGTTCGCGCTGCGATAATCTTGCGCGCTCATGTTCGGCAACGAAACAAACCAGGTCCATGCGCTGCTGCGCCCTCTCGCCAAATTGCTCCTGCTGGTTTTCTCACTGACGTCGCCCGCCGCGCGCGCCCAAGCGACGCCACCCCCCGAGGCGGGCTTCCTACCGCGCTCCTATCACAGCTCCACCGGCGAGACGATGCCCTATCGCCTCTTCGTGCCGCCTGGCTACGACCCGGCCAAGAAATTTCCTCTCATCCTTTTTTTCCACAACGCGCTCGCCCGCGGCTCCGATAATCTCTCGCAAATCTCCGGCACCGACTACCCGGGCACACATCTCTGGACCACGCCGCAGGCCCAATCGAAATTGCCAGTATTCGTGCTGGCTCCGCAAATTTCCGACACGAAAGCCTGGGCGCGGCCGCATGCGAACACGCCCCCGGTCTCGATTCGCCTCGCGCTCGAAATCCTCGATGCCGTTGAAAATGAATACGCGATTGATCTCGACCGCGTTTACGTCGTGGGGCAATCCATGGGCGGCGAAGGCGTGTGGATGGCCATGGCCGTCGCTCCCGGCAGATTCGCCGCCGCGATCGCGCTCTGCGGCTATGGCGAGGCGTGGATGATCCCGCTCGTCGCCAAGACGCCCGTGTGGGCCTTTCAAGGCGACGCCGACGATATAGTCCCCGTCGAACACGCGCGCGAATGGATTGCCGCCCTGCGCAAAGCCGGCGGCGCGCCGAAATATTCGGAGTACCCCGGCGTGGGCCATCAGGTCTGGGACAAGGCCTTCGCCGAGCCGGACGTCATCGCCTGGCTTTCCTCCCAGCGCCGCCAGCCAGCTAATTAATTGAGTGAAAATTGCAGGCGATTCAATGCGTCGTCAAGACCTGCGGAAAGGACTCTCGAAGATTCAACCGATGGATTAATGGCAGCCGCAGGTCCGAGGCGTGCACCCGCACCCGCCGCCGGAAGACGCGTCGGTGGATGAACTGGAAGAACCTGCTGAAGATTTTCCGGCATTCGAAGGCGCCGCAAAAACGGAAAGTTGAATGGTCTTTTTTCCGCTCGCGCATTTCGGGCACGTGATCGCCTGTTTCTGGCTCATTACGATTCGCTCGTACCGTTCCCCGCACTCATCGCAAAGATATTCGTAAATCGGCATCCCACGCCCTCCGTGCTATTTAGAATTCTACGCGAACTGTTCGGACTCGTAAATCACAGAAGCGGCTTGGACATCACGATAAAATGGCACGGCTCCCTCGTGGTTTCGCCCGCCGTGAAAGGTTCCGCCCCGGTCTCAAAATACCCGAGCGAACGATAGAAGGGCGGCAGCTCATTGCGAAGATTCACGATGCGTATATCCATGAATCCGCAACCTGCGCCGCGCACATATTCTTCCGCGGCATCGATGAGTTCGCGGCCGAGGCCCCGCCGTTGCCGGGCCGGATCCACCGCCAGCAATCCGAAGTATCCTCGCTCCCCGCGGAGCTCCACGTAAACGCAGCCTGCAATCCCGGCTGCATCTCGGGCCAGCAGAAATTTTCCTCGGTCGAGCATATCGCGGACCTTCTCCGGGCTGGTCCGATCGCGCGTAATGAAAAATGACTCCGCAACGCGGAACGCGTCGTTGATCACCCGCGCAATCGCTTCAGCGTCGCTGGTTTGCGCCACTCGAATTTCCATCATCGATTTGCTTCGATACCTTTCCGGATAACGCTTAGTCAACCATTTGTCTGAATGCCTGTAAATACTACTCCTGAGTGCTGTGCGGAAGTTCGCCCGACCTAAGCGGAAGAGGCTGCGCTGCCACTGCTGAAGTTCCATCTCGCTAGCCGAAAAACCAGTGAACAAACTGTGTGCCCTCTTCGTATAACCCACCGGAAGGAGCGGCAGGTCATGAAAGACATCCGTTATGCGCTACGGCAATTCGCCAACGCACCTGTATTTACAATTACCGCCGTTTTGACTTTGGCCCTCGGAATAGGCGCGACAACATCCATTTTCACTCTGGTCCATGCCGTCTTGCTGAATTCACTCCCGGTCGCCAAACCGAGCGAGCTCTATCGCGTTGGCGACATCGAGAATTGCTGCGTGAACGGGGGCTTTCAGGATAATTGGTCGCTCTTCTCCTACGACAAATACAAGACCTTTCGCGACAATACGCCTGGGTTTCTCGAGCTCGCTGCCTTCCAATCCGGGAGTACTCTCATCGGCGTGCGCCGCAGCGGCACTCCTCAGCCCGCTCAGTCGATGCGGAGCGAGTTCATTTCTGGAAATTACTTCTCCATGTTCGGCATCGGCCCCTACGCGGGGCGCGTAATCACGGCGGAGGACGACAAAAAGGGCGCCGCCCCGGTTGCCGTGATCAGCTATCGCGCCTGGCAACAAAAGTTCGGGGGCGATTCATCCGTCGTGGGCGCGGCGTTTACGCTGAATGGCCAACCCTTCACCATCATCGGAATTGCGCCGCCGCAATTCTTCGGCGACCGTCTGGAGGAGCCGGCCGCTTTCTGGATTCCCCTGGCGGACGAACCGCTCATTAACGGCCCGAGCAGCATTATTGATTTTCCGGTTCAGGACTGGCTTGACGTGATTGGTCGAATCGCGCCCGGCGCGGATCCAAAACAAATCGAAGCACACATGCAGGTCGAGCTGCAGCAATGGCTATTGAGCCCCATCGCCCAGCTCCACCCCGGCGAGCGCGAGCTCATCCCGAAGCAGACGCTGCATCTCTCTCCTGGCGGCGCAGGTGTTCAGATGCTCCGCGACGAATACCAATCCGGTCTGCATCTTTTAATGTGGATTTCCGTCCTGGTGCTGACCATCGCGTGCGCCAACGTGGCGAATCTCATGCTCGTGCGCGCGACAAATCGCAAGCTGCAGACCTCAATTCGAGCCGCGCTTGGCGCGCCGCCTTCGCGGCAGATCCGGCAGGTGCTTACGGAAAGCCTCGTTCTGGCCCTGCTCGGGGGGATCGCCGGGGTTGCTCTTGCATTCGTTGGGACTCGGCTGATTCTGCGCCTCGCGTTTCAGAGCAACACTTACGTGGCGATCCACGCCTCGCCGTCCTTGCCGGTCCTCGCTTTCACGTTTGCCGTGTCCCTGCTCGTAGGAGTTTTATTCGGCGTCGCTCCGGCGTGGATCACGGCGATGGCTGCTCCGGCCGACGCGCTTCGCGGCGCCGGCCGCGGTACGGAACGCGGCGGCGGTTGGACGCAAAAGTCGCTCGTGATCGCTCAGGCCGCCCTCTCGCTGGTTCTCTTGTCTGCCGCGGGATTGCTCACACAAAGTTTGCGGAACATGCACGCGCAATACTTCGGCTTCGAGACTCCGAATCGCTATATTCTCCACATCGATCCGCAGATGGCTGGTTACAAGCCCGCGCAGATCGAGGCCCTCTTCCGAGAGCTTCATGATTCGCTCGCCGCCATTCCCGGCGTCAGCCAGGCGAGCTTTTCGCTCTACAGCCCGATGGAAGGCGACAACTGGGGCGAGACGGTTTACGTCGAAGGACAGGCCCCTCCTCCTCCGGACTCCAATGAGAACAACGCATCCTGGGTCCGCGTGAGCTCGGGCTACTTCGAAACACTCGGAACGAAAATTGTTCAGGGCCGCGCCTTTAGCGATCAGGATTCGCCGACTTCGCAGCATGTGGCGGTCGTCAATCGCACTTTCGTCAATCACTTCTTCAAGGACGGCAACGCGATCGGACATCATTTCGGCAACCTTGATATGAAATATGCCGGGGCTTTCGAGATCGTCGGCGTCACCGAGGACACGCAGTACCGCGAGCCGACGCACAAAATTCCGCCCATGTTTTTCCTGCCGCAAACGCAAGGCGTCGCCTACGAAGATCCTCGCTACGTCACCTTCGAGGACCGCTCTCACTATCTGAATGCCATCGAGCTGAAAACGCTCGGAACTGTGCAGGGACTCGAGCCGCAAGTACGCCGGGCGATTGGCGACGTGAACCCGGATCTCGCGGTGATTGATTTCACGAGCTTCGCCGCGCAGGTTGACGGGAACTTCACGCAACAAGCCATGATCGCCAAGCTCACTTCGCTCTTCGGATTGCTGGCCCTCGTTCTTGCATCAGTTGGCCTCTACGGCGTCACCGCTTATTCTGTCGAGCGCCGCACCAATGAAATCGGAATTCGCATGGCCCTGGGAGCCACGCAGATGAGCGTCCTGAGGCTTGTGCTGCGAGGGGCGTTGGCGCAAATGGTAGTCGCGCTCGTGATTGGCATTCCGGTGACGATTGCCGCGGGGCGCGGTATGGCCGCGCAACTCTTCGGCGTAAAGCCCTACGATCCGGGCGTTCTGCTGTTCACAATCACGGCGCTGGTGTTCGCCGCTTTCGTCGCCGCCGTCGTTCCAGCGCGGCGCGCAGCTACGCTCGACCCGGTTCGCGCGCTGCGGATGGAATGAAAATTCAGTCATACGACCGCCTCGATGCCGCGAGAAACTGAGCCGCCGCGTGAAACACATCTCCGCTGAACGTGTCGCCTGTTGCCCGCGCTGAAACTGTTGCATAATTCTGCGCGGAACGGCCGGGCTTCCAGGGCTTGGAGGAACGCATGGGATCCGATGTGCGTGACGACGAAAAACCTGATTGGAGCCGCAACGGCTTGCGAATTATTCGCAGCGGCGAGCTGGATACGAACACGCCGCAGACTCCGGGGATGACGCGGGCGGAAGCCATCTCCTACGCGCGCGTCGGCGCTCAGAAACTGTGGGCCGGGACCGTGGTCGTTCATCCGAATGCCAAGACGGGCCCACATCATCACGGCGAACTCGAAACGGTCATCTATGTTGTGCGGGGACGGGCGCGATTCCGGTGGGGAGAACGGTTGGAGTTTGTGGACGAGGCCGGCCCGGGAGATTTTGTTTACGTGCCGCCCTTTCTGCCTCACCAGGAGCTGAATGCCAAAAGGGATGAGCCAGTGGAAGCCGTGATCGTGCGCAGCGGGCAGGAGCCGATCGTGGTGAACCTGGAAATTCCGAGTCCGGAAGAAAACCCCAGTACGCCTCAGCCTGATCCTTTTCACTCTGCTGCCAGAAAATTTTGACCAGATTTCGCGCTTGAAAGAGGCGCCCCGGATACCACGGGGGGCTGTTTTGCGCAGTTTAGAATTGGCCTCGGTCTAATGTTTTCAATGACTTAGAGCGATTTCTAATCTCGAAAGCGGGATTAGCTTTTTCTTCGCCTGGGCTGACGCATTCCCGTGGGCTGATGGGCGAGGGGGGGTATATCTCTCGCGAGAAAGCGTTGTGGCCGATAGTCTTGTGCGTGTCGTCATATAGAAAGAAATCACGCTAGCACATTTAAGGGCGCGAATCTGTCCGGAGCAATACTGATTCGGAGGGCTTGGGGCTGGGAGCCAGAGGCTGGAGAGGATGGCCCTTCCTCTTGTACTTCGACAAGAACAATGGTATTGTCCTCGTGTCGAAGCAGAAGGGGAGGAAATGCCAGAATTGAGGATCGATCTTCCGCAGGGGACTCTTGATCTCTTGATCCTGCGCACGCTACTGCTGGGGCCCAACCATGGCTGGGCCATCTCCGAGCGCATCTTGCAGGTCTCCGGCGAAGTTCTCCAGGTTCGCCAGGGGTCGCTGTATCCGGCGCTGCATCGGCTGGAGCGCCGCGGGTGGATCAGGGCGCGCTGGGGCCCGTCGGAGAATAACCGACACGCCAAATTCTACGAACTCACACGGAGCGGCCGGAGACAGCTTGAAACCGAAGAGGGAGATTGGAAGAGGCTGGCGACTGCTGTCGCCCGGGTGCTGAAGACGGCCTAAATGGGTTTCCCATGGTCGAGGACTTGCGGAGCGAGAGATGCTGAGTGACCTCCGAGTTCGGCTACGCGCTCTTTTTCGGCGCACTGCAGTCGAAGGCGAACTCGACGACGAGCTGCATTTCCATTTTGACCAGCAGGTGGAGAAGTATGTTCGAGCGGGGCTTACGCGCGAGGAAGCGATGAGGCGCGTGCGACTAGACTTCGGCGGCTTCGATCAAGTGAAAGAGGAATGCCGCGATGCCCGCGGATCGCAGTTCGTCGAAACCCTGGCGCAGGATGTTCGCTACGGGCTGCGCATGTTGCGCAAGTCTCCCGGGTTCACCGCCGTAGCTTTACTCACCTTGACGCTGGGCATCGGAGCCAACACCGCCATCTATAGCCTGGTAAGTGCTGTGTTACTCCATCCCCTGCCTTTTCGGGATCCTGGCAAGCTCATGTGGGTGTGGTGCACGCGGGTTGACCGCGAAAAAGCCTTCGCATCCATTCCCAATTTCTATGACTATCGCGACCAGAATCGGGTGCTGGACGGGCTGGCTGCGTTTGGTTTCTGGAATCCGAACTTAACGGGGGTGGGGAGTCCGGAACGTTTGCAGGGCATCCGAATTTCCGCCGGCGCATTTGAATTGCTGGGAGCCAGCGCGCTGAAGGGCCGGACGCTTTTGCCCCAGGACGACGATCCCGCGGCGGCCAAGGTGGTGGTGCTCAGTTACGGGCTGTGGCAGAAGTTGGGCGGAGACGCCACGTTGATTGGGAAATCGCTCAACCTCAACGACGAAAGCTATCTTGTTGTTGGCGTGCTTCCCCGCAATTTTCTGTTCCCGATCACCGCCGCCCAATTGGCCATCCCACTGCGACCCGAGAGCGACCCGCGCCGGTTCGACCGCGGAGACCGATTCCTGCGGCTGCTCGGCAGGGTGAAGGGCGATGTGACGCAGGGCGAGGCGCAGGCGCAATTGAGCACCATCGCGATTCACATGAGCCGCGAGTATCCGAAGACGAATGCGAAAGATACGGGAGTGAAACTGGTACCGCTTCAGCAGGAGATTACGGGCAATTTCCGGCTCGCATTGCTGGTGCTGCTGGGTGCGGTGGGGTTGGTCCTGCTTATGGTTTGCAGCAACCTGGCCAATCTGCTCATCTCCCGCGCCACGGCCCGGCGAAAAGAGATGGCCATCCGGGTGGCACTGGGTGGAGCAAGGGCACGATTAATCCGGCAACTCCTGACGGAGAGCATGCTGCTGGCGTGCATTGGCGGCGCTTTAGGAGTTGCGCTGGCGACGTGGAGCATCCCGCCGCTTTTGGCGCTGACGCCGCTGGATCTGCCGCGCTCCGGTGAAATTCATCCGGATGCAGGCGTGCTGGCGTTTGCTCTCGGCGTTTCTGTGGTTGCTGGGTTGCTGTTCGGCGTTGCACCGGCGATTCGCGCCACGCAGACGGACATAAACGAGGAACTCAAGGGCGGTGGCCGCGGCTCATCAGACGGCGCGCAGCACAATCGCCTGCGTGAAATGCTGGTGATGGCAGAAGTGGCGGCATCGCTCGTCTTGCTGATCGCCGCCGGATTGTTCCTCAAGAGTTTTGCACGGATCCAGGCGGTCGACCCGGGATTCGATCCGGCGCACCTGCTGACGGTCCGATTGTCCCTGCCTAAAGGGACGTATCAAAAAACCGGCGACCTGATGGTTTTTTATCGGAGGCTGCGGGCGAACCTGCTTCGGTTGCCCGGAGTGCAGGGGGCAGGGGCAATTTCGGGCTTGCCGCTGGGCGGCGCGTGGGCCACGACGGATTTCACGATTGAGGGACACCCTCCGGCGTCCCCGACGGACGTGCCGTCGGCGCAATATCGCTTCGTGACACCGGGCTACTTCGCGGCCATGCGCATTCCCGTGCTGAGCGGGCGCGATCTGGACGAGGCCGATACCGCTGAGGTACGCAAGGTGGCATGCATCAGCCAGACGCTCGCCAAACGGTTTTTCCCCGATGGAAATGCCGTTGGAGCATTCCTTGTGGTGGACAACGGGAAGCCGAATCCTCCGCCGATAGAGATTGTGGGAATCGTTGGGGACGTCAAGCACCTGAGCCTAGATGCCTCGCCCACGGCGGACATTTACATTCCACTCGAACAAATGCCCCAGGAGTGGGTTCTCTACCTCACCAACAACATGCATTGGGTGGTGCGGTACGCGTCTGACCCAATGGCGCTGGCACCGAGCGTGGGGAAGGAAATAGAGAACGTCGACGGGAATATCGCGGCGTCAAATCTCTGGACCATGGAGCAGGTGCTGGCGAGGTCGGTGGCGCAGCAGCGCTTCAACATGCTACTGCTCGCGGTATTCGCAATGGCCGCGCTGGTGCTGGCGGCTCTGGGAGTTTATGGTGTGATGTCTTACGCGGTAGCGCAGCGCTCGCACGAAATCGGCGTGCGCATGGCGCTGGGCGCACTTCCGCGGGATGTCCTCTGGCTTTTGGTGGGGCGCGGCCTGTCACTATCGCTTTGGGGAGTATGCGGCGGGCTGGTGGCAGCTCTTGTGGTGATGCGGCTGACGCGCAACTTGCTATACAACGTGGGCCCTGCGGACTTTTTGACGTTTCTTGGCGTGTCAATGCTGCTCTTGATCGTGGCGGTGTTGGCGAGCTACATTCCCGCGCGGCGGGCGATGCGCGTGGATCCGATAGTCGCGTTGAGGTACGAATAGCGTCCCCAAGAAAAGAACAGCCCCGGCAATAAAGAGGTCGAAGGCTCGATAAAGAACCTGCGGCGGGAGATTGTAACCATTCCAATGGGACATGCGTCTTTTTAATCGAGTCGACAATGAACTGGCTTCTAATATGGCTGCTCTTCCTCCATGCCGGAGCCACAGCCTCAACCCAGCAAGACGAGCCGCAAACGGCCACGGCCGCCGTGCCCAATTCCGATCCCGTTTATCAACAATTGCGCAATATCACTCCCAGCGGGAAGACGATTGTGGTGAAGGATTTCGTGCTGAAGCGCGATGCGGGGACATTTACATTTAAGTCGGGCAGCTTCTCTTTTCTGACTCCCGTACTGGGTAAGACGACAGGCGCGGTCTTCATCGGCAGCGCCACGTTCACGCTCGATCCACCCATCGCAGCTGAAAAATGGAGTCTGGCCCGGTTGACCAAATCGTCCCCGATGACTGAGACTTTCTCAACGGCTGTTTTCCGGTTCACTGATGGAACCGAAAAGGAGATCGAATCGAATGGCGCTCCGTCGACTGGGTTTGTCGCGGGCCTAGCGGGGGAGGCCCTTGCCGGTATTCAGTCGACATTGCGAAATGACATCCGTTACAACCTAGATGCTCGCATTTTGCAGGACGTACTCAGTCCTGAGCCAGGCGGGTTTTTTTGTGCGTTCATCAAAGGTGAAAAATTCGGCGGGAAGGAAATCTACGTCCTGGATCCTCATGGCGTGCCAGGGGGCTTCCTGCAAATAGATGTTGCTCCGGAAGAAGTTGCTTTTGCGACATATACGTTGAGCGGGGAAGGAAACGCCGGCGTTTGGGCGGCATTTCATTACAGCGACGAATACGCCAATGGAACAGCTTCCAACCGGCAGATAAACAGCGCTTACTGCATTCCGCGCCAGAAATTGAATGTGACCATTGATTGGGGCGAGGCTTTCAGCGGAGTGGCAACCACGACAGTGACGGCTCTGGTGAACGGCGTGCGCGTGGTGCCACTGAACCCTTTTACTTTCTACGAGTGAGCGGCGTTACTGCGGACGATCAGCGACCGCTCTCGTTCATTCAGGAGGAGAACAAGTACACGGCAGAGGATCATTACTCTCAATTCTCCGTAATTCTTCCGGCCCCCCTCGCGGCGGGAGAAAGCTTTACGTTTTCTACTACCTACGGCGGCCTCTACACCGCCGGCGACACAAGTTATGCCATCTTCTCCCTCGGGGCGCCGACTAATTGGTACCCGAATTCGTATTCAGCGGCGAACTATGCCACCTATGACATGACCTTTCACATCCCGAAGGAATTGGTGATGGTAGCGACCGGTTCAAAGACCGCCGAAAGGACGGACGGCAGGTTTGGCGTCACCGAATGGCATACCGACGTGCCCATTCGGCAAGCCGATTTCAATCTCGGTGAGTTCAGCAAGGTCGACACCAGCCTCGCAGAGCAGGGCGTGATTCTAGAAAATTTCGCGAGGGTACATGCTCCAACCCTCACCATCACAAGCAATCAGATGAAAAGGATTCTTGGCGAGGCACAGCTCGCTATTACGCTCTATACAGACTTCTTCGGCCCGGTCCCGTACAAGCGAATCGCCGTCAGCGAGCAGTCATCGAATGCCCACGGATATTCCGAACGCTACCAACCAGGATATTGGTCGACGAGTGAACGTTTCTTCAGCGACCAGCCGCCATTTTTCGGACAGTCCTATGCAGGCTTGATACTTACACCTCTCGCGTCCTACGACGGAGCCAGCCCGCTTCATCTCCAGTCGTACCTTCACGCTCTCGACCCATACGGCATCGCAAAGCAATGGTGGGGAAACGCGACCGGACAGAATTCCTACCGGGACCGATGGATGTTCGAAGGCTTGGCGGAGTTCTCGGCTTCTCTTTTCTTGCAGGCATTCTACAAAGACGGCTCCTACGACAAATTCTGGGACGAAGAACTGTACTTATTGACTGAAAGGGACGCAAAGCGCCATCGCCGGATTGACGAGGGACCCGTGACGCTCGGCTCGCGGCTCGGCGTCTTCCAAGGCGGATTCCGGGTCCCGACCCGACAGGTTAGTACAAAGGGTGCCTACATTTTCAACATGATCCGCATGCTGATGTGGAGCAACGAGACGCAGGACGCCGGTTTTAAGAAGCTGATGCATGATTTCGTCCAAACCTACACGAACCGCCCGGCTACCACCGAGGATTTCAAGGCGGCCGTTGAGCAGCATATGACTCCCACCATGAATCTCACGGGCGACGGGAAAATGGATTGGTTCTTCAACGAATACCTCGACGGGACAGCGCTCCCCCACGAAAGGTTCACGTATTCCTTTTCGAAAACTCCGGATGGCACGCCGATCCTGAATTTCAAGATTGAACAATCGCGCGTGGATTCGTCTTTCCACATGGCCATTCCGGTTTATGTCAAGCAGGCCGACGGAGGAGTCCTCCGCGTCGCGAGCGTGCCGCTTACCGGCAATACAGCCTTCGAGAATCAGATCGTTCTGGGCGACATGAAAGGCAAGCCCAAGAGCGCGATGATCAATTATTACCACGACGTGCTCTGCACTCAGAACTGACCAGCGCGCCCTTCACATTCTCAGCGCCAATAACTGACTCTCCCAAAAAAGAACAGCCCCGGCAGGGGCCGGGGCTGTGTGAGGCAAATGCGATGCGGAGATGGGTTAGGTGGTTAGTCGCCGGCGACGGCGGATTCGGTCTTCTCGACCGGGGTTGCGCCGTTGCCGTTTCCGTTTGTGGCTTCGTGGCCGTTCGAATGACCGTTGCCATTCGAGTGGCCGTTGCCATTGCCGTTTGCTGGAGCGATCTGGACTGGCTTCACTACCGCGCCGGGGACGGCCATTTGGATTTGCTGGACTGTGCCGATTTGGACTACCGACTCCTGGGGCTTCTTTAGGACCAGCTCTTCGTAGATTTTGCGGACTTTGGCTGCTTCCTCGAGGGCTTGCTTGCGGCGGATGCGGTCTTCTTCAGCTGCGGTTTGCGGGATGTCGTGCTCGAGGTGGCGGACACGGGCTGCGTCATCGGCGTCGATGCGGAGCGAGTGCTCGTAGTTGAGCAGGTCGACCTTTTTGCCCTTGGCGTAAATTTCGTGCTTGCCGTGCGTCTTGTACCACTGGGCGACGGTCGCGTTTTTATACATGTTCTCGATAATTTTGCGCCAGCCGACGCCGGTATTGTAGGCGCAGAAAGAAATTTCGCCTTGCTGCGTGGCGTAGGGGATGATGCACATTTCCGTGCGGCGGAAATCGTAGTTGAAGAGATCCTGGAACCACATCCCGGCGATGAACATGAAGTTCCACGGGTCTTTGCGGCGCTTCATCTCGTCTTCGAGAGTGCGGTCCGGGCCCACTTTGCCATATTCCTTCTGGGCAACGTCCTGGCCCTTTACGGCGAAGGTCTTATCGAATTTCTTCAGCAAATCCTTCAGCTTCAAGCTGGGCGGGCCCTGGAACGGCTGGTAGCTCTTGAGCAGAGCGAGCGCGGCCATGACGCCGGAGAATTTTTTGCCGCGGGCGGCGTCGTTGATGGCTTGGATGTCCTTCACGAGCTCCGGCACGTTGAGGAATTTCGGGACCGGCGCCCATTCCTTAGTTTCCTTGTTAATCATCACTGCGGTGCCGACGCCGCAATTCGGGTGGCAACCGCA
This sequence comes from uncultured Acidobacteriota bacterium, assembly GCA_963701005.1. Classification (GTDB taxonomy): domain Bacteria; phylum Acidobacteriota; class Terriglobia; order Acidiferrales; family UBA7541; genus Palsa-295. Next base: position 5,316,727 of record OY969555.1, on the reverse strand, counting down.
GGACATCTGTCCCCACTGCGCTTCGGGGCCGTGCGCGAGATCGGCGAAATCGGCGAACGGGGCGATGAGCGAAATCGGGAACCAGTCGCGCGTGGGCTCGATCTTGCCCACCTGGCCGCTGACGTCCTTGGCAAGGTGCGAGAGCGTATAGCGTTGGCGCAAGCGGCGCTCGGGAGTGATTTCCTCGTCGCGGCCGGTGAAGGAAACTGGCTGGAAGGAGACGAAGGAAATTTTCTTCGGATTATCCATCGCGAATTTGACGATGGGGCCGACTTGGTCGTTGTTTACGTTGTTGACGATGGTGGTGACGAGCACGATGTCAATCCCGGCTGCGTGCATGTTCTCGATGGCGCGGAGCTTGACATCGAAGAGGTTGCCGACCTGGCGGTGGCTGTTGGCGTCGTTGCCGATGCCGTCGAATTGCAGGTAGGCGTAGCGCATGCCGGCTTCGAAGGCTTTCTTGCAGAAGTCTTTGCTCTTGGCGAACTCGATGCCGTTTGTGGCGGCCTGCACGCTGTTGTAGCCGACTTTGCGCGCGTACCGGACTGCATCCAGGAAGTAAGGATGCATGGTCGGCTCGCCGCCCGAGAACTGCACGGACATTTGCCGGCGCGGCTTGATTTTCGTGGCGTTGTCGAGAATTTCCTGAATTTCTTCCCAGCTCAGCTCGTGGACGTAGCCGACTTGATTGGCGTCCATGAAGCAGGGGTCGCACATCATGTTGCAGCGGTTGGTCAAATCGACTGTGAGAACGGAGCCGCGGCCGTGGCGAACGGTGCTGGAGCCATGGCGGTGGAGGTCTTCGTCGTTGTGCGCGGGGATATCGCGGCCGGGGAAATTCTTCTCGATCCATTCGAGGAACTTTGAGTCCACGGCCATCAAGTCTTCGTACTTGCCGTGGATGTCGCACTCCTTCACCATCCAGACTTGGCCATCGCGCTCGATAATCTGCGCTTTGATTTCGCCGACCTTCTCGTGAACGAGGTCGGTCCAGTCCTTTTTGCCGTTGATGATGGCGTCGCGAGCTTCGCGGACGCAATCGGGGCAGAGAGAGTCGGTCGTGCGCGGCCAGCCGAGCGTGGGCTTGGACTTCTCCCAGGATTTCAGCATGGGCTTGTCTGACCATTTCGGCGTGAAGGAAGGGTTCGGGCGGTATTTATTGAAATATTGAATCGTGTCGAAGGCGACCCCTGCGGTCTTGCAGAGCGCCCAGTCGAACGATTTCCAAAGTTGGTTGCCGACAGTCTTAGGCATAAACCTCCACCTCTCCTATGAATTGCACCACTTCTGGATTCCCCCGAGAGCCTGACCCCGGCGAGTGTTCCTACCGTAAGGGGACACCCGCAACTGGTTACAGTACCAAAGTTTGCAGGGAATCAAACCGTGCGTCTAGGACTCTGCGCCCAAAGGTGCAATTAGGGGGGTGAATGGCGGCCGGGAGCAGCCAATGGGGAGGGGGTGGAGGGGCGGAAACCCTTGCGTCTGTGGGATTTGGGGGTGAATTCGGTGGCGTGGATGGCAGCTGGGTGCGCTACCGGATCGGGCTGTCGCGATTCAATCCATATTCAGAGGTGTGCGGAGGACGGCGATGGCGAAATGTGCCAAAAGTGGAGCGTCGTCATCAAGCTGAATCCAGCGGACGACGCAGTGGTCTTTCAAGTACTGCGAGACCTTCGCCTCGTTGATTTCGAGATGCTCGGCAAGCTTTGCCTTCAGGCCGCTCGTGTCCGACGAGTAGCCCCGTCCGCGGCCGCCTTTTGAGGCGGTGCGTCCGCCGCGAGCCAGATTGCCGAGGCCGATGCGGAGCGTCTGGCAGGCTTCGACGTAGTAGGAGCTGATTTGATCGGAGTCCGAGAGCAGGAAGACGCCGGGGCCTGCGGGGGCTTCATCGGCTTCCTCGAGGCGGTGCAGCGGGCTCGAGACGAGTCGGCGCAGCATGGATTCGAGATGCGCGAGGCGGGAGGCCAGGGCTGGATCGCCTGCGCGGCCGTGGGCTGTGCGCTCGGATGGGAGCGTCGGCGCGGGCGGTTCGATGGGGGCGCGGCGCGACGGCGGCGGCTCGGAGCGCGTGAACGGGGCTGGTGCAGCTCGCTCGAAGGATTCGATGCGCGTTGTTGCTTGCGGCCTCGGCTGAGGCGCGGGCGACGGGACCGGAGTTGATGCTGGGGCGCTCGGCTCAGCGAATGCCTGTGATGGAAGCGCCGGTGAAGCTGCGGCGCGTTTGCGGCGGCGTCCGCGTCCGCCACGACGGCCGCGGCGGCGCTTTTTCTTTCCTGGCTCGGCTGTGCTGCTCGTCGCTTCGGATTCTGCCTCGGATTCCGAGTGCGATTCGATGGCGCCGTCAGCAGACGGGATGTGAGAAATTTCGCCGAGCGCTAGAGGCAGGCTCGCCTGTGGCGCTTCTGCGGATTCTTCGGCGGCCGATGGACGAGCTTCGTTTCCCGGTTCATCGCTTGGTGCCGCAGAGGGCGCAACTCCCAATCGCGCGAGGGCCTCTTCCGCTTTTTTCTTCCACTCCGCGCGGCGGAAGCGCTGGGCGGCGATGGTGTACCAACGCGCGGCTTCGTCCGTGCGCTCGGCTTTTTCTTCGATGAGCGCGAGCTCCCAGGCGACCATTGCGTCGTGCGTGCGTTGGAAAAGTTCGGAGAGCTTTGCGTGGGCGTCCTGGGCGTTTTTCGCCTTGCGGATGCGCGCCTGAATCTGCCGCCAATCAGCCATGGCGGAGCATTGTAGCAGCCGATAGCGGCTTAGGCCAATGAATCCAATGGTTTTCGCCGGGTGGTCGGCACGCGGGCAAATGATGCATGATGTGTGCATGTCGCGACTAGAGCGAACACGATGGATTTGCGAGCGGGCGCGCACGACCGGATTCGATCTTTGCGGCGTCGCGCCTGTGGATGCGCTTGAGGAACTCGGGCAGCTTCCTGAATGGCTTGAGCGCGGCTACGCCGGGGAAATGAATTATTTGCGCGATGCGCGGCGGGTGGATCCGCGGCTTGTTCTTGAGGGGGCGCGGAGCTTGATCGTGGTGGGGCTGAATTACAATACGCGGCATCCTTATTCGACTGAAGTGCTTCCGAGTGCGGCGGACGATGATGCACCGCGCGGGTGGATTTCGCGCTACGCTTGGGGCGACGGTTACCACGACGTGCTCGGTGAAAAACTTGAGACGCTGCTGGCGGCGATGCGCGCGCAGTTCACGGAATCGTTTGAGGCGCGGGCGTATGTGGACACTGGGCCGGTGGTCGAGCGCGTGGCGGCGAAACATGCCGGGCTTGGGTGGCTTGCGAAAAATACCTGCCTCATTAATGAGCAGCTTGGGTCGTGGCTTTTTCTCAGTGTGATCGTCACTACGCTTGACCTCGAGCCGTCGCTCGTGCCCGGTGAGCCGCCAGCCGCGGATTTATGCGGAAATTGCACGCTGTGCCTCGATGCTTGCCCGACGCAGGCGTTCGTTGAGCCGTATCTGCTCGATGCGCGGCGGTGCATTTCCTATCTCACGATTGAATTGCGCGAGGCGATTCCCGAGGAGCTGCGCCCGGGCATCGGTCGCGCCGTGATTGGCTGCGACATTTGCCAGGATGTTTGCCCGTGGAATCGGAAAGCGCCGGCGACGCAGCTTGCGGCGTTTCAGCCGCGGCAGGTGCCGCAGAAAGGTGAAAATGGAAAAGAGAAAATGGAAAATGGGGGACACTCGCTGCTTTCGCCTGAACTCGAATGGCTGGCTTCGCTTACGCAGGAGGATTTCAGCGCGATATTTCGCGGCAGCGCGGTGAAACGGGCGAAGTGGCGCGGCCTGGTGCGGAATGCTTGCGTGGCCCTCGGCAATGCTCGGATTGCGCGGGATTCTGCGGCGTACCCGCGAGTGACGCTGCTGTTGGGCCGCCTTGCGGATGCGGACGACGTGCTGATCGGCGAGCACGCGCGGTGGGCTCTCGCGCGCCTCGCGCTTCAGGGCCCGTTCATTGACCTTTCGTTTTGAATTCCTGTAAGTTGGGGCAGGCGATCGCGCCGGGAGGAATCATGGCCGCGCAGCTTCATCTTCTGTGGTCATTTATTTTTGATACGCATTTCAGCTTTCCGCAGAATCACATTGCCACCGAGCAGATCATGCTCCGCTGGCTGCACTTTATTTTTGGAATCATCTGGATCGGGCTGCTTTACTTTTTCAATTTGGTCGGCTTCCCGACGATGAAGCAGCTTGAGGCTTCGGTGCGCGCGAAAGTGTATCCGGTGTTGATGTCGCGGGCGATGAATTGGTTTCGCTGGTCGGCGCTGGTCACCGTGGTCGTAGGCCTGCGGTACTTCTGGATGATTCTCGCGGCCGACGCGCAAAATTCGGGCAATTCCGGGCTGGCAATCCGCTGGTTTGGCGAGTGGCTGGCAGTGTGGCTGGTGGCTTACGGGCTGATTTATCCTTTTCAGCTTCCGAGCAAGGGGCTGCTCGATAACCGCTGGGTGCGCGCGATTTCGATCGCCATTATTGTGATCGCCGCTTCTTGGATCGTGCTCGATTTGAATGGCGGGCCGCAATCATCGAACGGGCATCTTTGCATCAGCGTGGGCGGTGGCATCGGCTTCCTGATGCTGCTGAATACCTGGGGCGTGGTGTGGCGCGTACAGAAAAAGCTGATAGAATGGACGCGCCTCGCCGTGGAGCACGGCACGCCGATGCCGCCAGAGGCCGAGCGGCTCGCGCGGTGGGGGTATATCGCCTCGCGCGTGGGATTCTGGCTGTCGTTTCCGATGCTTTTCTTCATGGGTGCGGCGGACCACTATCCGTTCCTGAGCAGCATTACGGATTGATGGCGGGCGGGAAACCCGCGGGATGGCACAAGCGTCATATAATCAAAGAAGGAAGGTGCCCATGAGACCCGGCTCACGATTGCGGCTTCCCGTTTTGCTCGTCGTTCTTGGCGTGGCTTTGCCCACGCTGGCCTACGAGTATCCGCTGTCATCCACCTCCATCCGCGACGCATATTTTTTCGGCAAGCGACACACTTCCGTCACCACTGCGGCTTTCAAGCAATACACGCACTACCTTCCACCAACGGAGTCAGCCGCGCGCGTGCAGTCGATTGGTCTTGAAACGCCATTCGTCCAGGTGGCGGAACGCTCCGGTTCAGCCTTCAATTACTACGCGCAGGACGCCGAGGAGGAATTCACGGATGAGGAACTGCCGTTCCGTGTGCTGGTCACCGTTGATTTGAGTGGCGCGTATACGCAGTCCAAATCCTCGCGTCCGAATTTCCTTGGCTACCCTCTGCCGGATTTCTGCCGCGCCTTTGAGGTCCAGTTGGTTCAGGACAAGCCGATCCCTGAAGAATCGAGACGGGTTTACCTGCTGTACTCCGACGCCTCCACAAGCGTCACCGGTTTCGGCGGAGTAACGGGAGCAGTCCTGGAATTGGACTATGACGCCGAAGCCGTCGATTCCACGGACACAACAATCAAGGTGGTGACCCCGGACGGCCAGCAAGTCGAAACCACCTTTGACTTGACCCAGTTGCGGTAGAAGCCACAGCCGAATTTGCCCATGTTTGACAGGCTGGAGAAATGCGACTATTCTGGCTGCTGAAGTGACTTCGATGTTCGCCGCATTCTATTAGCGCTATCCTTCCTCCGCGCCCGCTCCGGGCGACGCTTTCGCTGAAGTTCATCCGTTTTCTAATTTCACTTTTCCATTTTCCCGCTTTGTGAGGCATTTTTATGGCGAACTTAACGCTATTTGAAAAACTCGAAAACATCGAGTCGAAGTACGAGGAGCTTACCCAGCAGCTCTCCTCGCCCGAAGTGCACAACGATTCGGCGCGCTTCCAGAAGCTTGCGAAGACGCACGCGGAAATGGCCGCGATGGTGGCCAAGTACCGCGAGTGGAAAGAAATCGAGAAGGGGTTGCAAGGCGCGAAGCAACTGCTCGTCGAATCCGATGATGCGGAAATGAAGCAGATGGCGCACGACGAGGAGCACGCGCTCGAGACGCGGCGCGAAACCGTCGAACACGAGCTGAAGCTGCTGCTCATCCCCAAGGACCCGAACGACGAGAAAAACGTGATCGTCGAAATCCGCGCCGGGACGGGCGGCGACGAGGCTTCGCTTTTTGCCGCGGAGCTTTTTCGCATGTATTCGCGCTACGCGGAATCGCAGGGCTGGAAAGTGGAAATTCTCGAAAGCTCCGCTTCTTCGATCGGCGGCATGAAAGAAGTTGTGGCCGCGATTCAGGGCAACAAAGTTTATTCCAAGCTGAAATATGAGAGCGGCGTGCATCGCGTGCAACGCGTGCCGGCAACGGAGCAGCAGGGGCGGATTCACACTTCCGCCGCCACTGTGGCCGTTCTCCCCGAAGCGGATGAAATTGACATCAAGATCGAAGCCAAGGATTTGCGCATTGACACGTTTTGCTCCTCAGGGCCCGGCGGGCAATCCGTGAACACGACCTATTCGGCCGTACGCATCACGCATATTCCGACTGGTCTTGTCGTCTCGCAGCAGGACGAGAAATCGCAGATCAAGAATCGCGCGAAGGCCATGCGAGTGCTGCGCGCGCGACTCTACGAGATGGAGCAGGAAAAACAGCACGCGCTGATTGCCGCCGAGCGCCGCGGGCAGATCAAGACGGGCGACCGGTCGGAAAAAATCCGCACGTACAATTTTCCGCAGAATCGGGTAAGCGATCACCGCATCAATTTCACGCTGCATCAGCTCGACCAGGTGATGGAAGGCAAGCTCGGGCCGCTGGTGGACGCGCTCGTCACGCACTACGAATCCGAGCGGCTGAAGCAGGAACTCGTCGAGGCTTAAGTGGCGCGGGCAATTCTGCCTATGCCGCTTTCGCTCACTGCCATGGACATCCGCGCGGCACTCAAGGAAGCGATGCATCGCCTTCGCGCGGCGAATGTCCCCTCGCACACGCTCGCCGCCGAGCTGCTGCTGATGCACGCGCTTGAACGTGACCGCACCTGGCTCTACACACATCCGGAGGCGCCGCTCGAGCCCGCCGCGGCTGAAAAATATTTCGCGCTGATTGCGCGACGCGCTGCGGGCGAGCCGACGCAGTACCTCACCGGCAAACAGGAATTCTGGGGGCTTGAATTCGAGGTCACGCGGGCCGTTCTCATCCCGCGCCCTGAAACGGAACACGTGGTCGAGGTGGCGCTTGAACGATTGGGCGCGCGCGGCATCAAGATCAATCTTGCAACGGGCGCGCCTAGCCCGCCTCTGCGCGTCGCTGATGTGGGCACGGGGTCGGGGTGCCTTGCGGTGGCGCTTGCGCACGAATTGCCGCACGCCGAAATTGTCGCGACGGATATTTCAGCGGCGGCGCTTGAGGTGGCGCGGCGCAATGCTGCGCGCCGTGGCGTTGCGGAGCGCATCCGATTCTTGGAATGCAATCTTCTCGATGGCGTGATGGGAGATTCGTCTTCAGCCATAGGGGCACGGCATGCCGTGCCCCTACGGCGTACAGACCAAGAACTGCTTGACCTTATCGTGAGTAATCCACCTTACGTCGCGCGGAACGAAGCGAGCGGCCTTCCACGCGAAGTCCGGGATCATGAGCCTCACTCAGCCCTGTTCGGTGGCGCGACGGGTGTTGAAATTTATGGGCGGTTGATCGAGCAAGCCGGCGCGCTCCTGCGCGATCGAGGAATCCTGGTCCTTGAACTTGGCTATAATTCGGCCGAGACTGTCCGCGGAATCCTTGGCTCGAATCCGCAGTGGAGCGAGCTGAAGATCACGAACGATCTTGCCGGCATCCCGCGCGTCCTCTCCGCAGAGTTTCACCGCTAGCAGCGCGGCGCACGCATCAAAGCTAATTCTCGGGATGCAATCTTCTCCATGGCTTGATGAGAGATTCATCTGCAGCTGCAGGGGCACGGCGTGCCGTGCCCCTACGGGTCGCGGTTTCGCGATGGTTTCGCATTTCGTATGCCCGCGCTATATTTGGGGCCTTAATTTTCGCCGATGCCTAGGCTGGCCCATTTTCGCGCGAAGCACGACGCACCGTCGAAAACTGCCCCGGAATCCATCGCTTCGATTCTGCACATTGATATGGACGCGTTCTTCGTTTCGGTGGAACTGTTGACGCGGCCGGATTTGCGCGGATTGCCGGTCGTGGTCGGCGGGCAGCGCGACCAGCGCGGCGTGGTTTCTTCAGCAAGCTATGAGGCGCGGCGGTTTGGGATCCACTCGGCGATGCTGCTGCGCACCGCCGCGAAACTGTGCCCGCAGGCGATATTTCTCGACGGGCATCACGAGCAATATGGGATCTGGAGCGATCGCGTGGCTGAAATCCTCGGGAAGTTTTCGCCTGTCGTCGAAATGGCTTCGATTGACGAGGCCTATCTCGATCTCGCGGGAACGGAGCGGCTGCATGGCCCGCCGCTCGCCGCCACGCACAAGCTGCTGCTCGAAATCACTTCGACGACGCGCCTGCCCTGCTCGGGCGGCCTGGGAGCCACGCGGCTGGTGGCGAAAGTGGCGAGCGAGCAGGCAAAGCCGCGCGGCCTGGTATGGGTGCCGCTCGGGAGCGAAGCGTCGTTTCTTGCGCCGCTCGCGGTGCGAAGAATTCCCGGCATCGGCAGAGTGACGGAAGCGGGGCTAAAAAACTTGGGCATCGAGAAGGTCGGACAATTGCAGCAAATGACGCTCGAGCGGCTCGAGGAAGTTTTCGGCCGATGGGGCACGGCGCTCTTCCGCAAGGCGCACGGGATTGATTCCTACGAGTTCTTCGTTGACGCCGAACCGAAATCGCTTTCGCACAACCAGACTTTCGGCGCGGATACAAACAATCGCGCGCAGCTCGAATCCACGCTGAGCTTCCTTTGCCAGAAAGCGGCGAAGCGGCTGCGCGATGCCGGGCTGCACGCGCGCACCGTGAGCCTGACGCTGCGGTACAAGGATTTCAAGACGATCACGCGCAGCCAGACGTTGAGCGAGCCTTCGGATCTCGACACGGTCTTTTTGAAGGCCATCCGCGAACTTTTTGCGCGCGCGTGGGACGGAGCCGCGTTGCTTCGGCTCGTGGGGGTCGAACTCTCGATGTTTTCAGCCGGCCCCGGGCAACTCGAGTTGCTAGATCCCGGCCGGCGCGAGAAACTCGAGCGGCTTGCGCGGGCGACGGATTCATTGCGCGACCGCTTCGGCTTCTCGAAAGTGCAATTCGGCGGCTCGCTCGGCGCAAAGGAGGATCGCGACTAATCGGATTTTGAGGCTTCACGCTTCCTTCGTGAGGCCGCCTCGTGATCGCGCCTTGCATGTCCACCACTCCACAGCCCGTGCAGAAAGCCACCCGCGGCGCCCGTCGGCGCTTACGCGAATATTGGGCGCGCGTGACGGAAGGCCAGCAGATGGACCAGCTCTGGGCGCAATTCAAATCGGAAGCCCAGGCCAGCTACGGCCTCTATTCGCAGGACGTGGACTGGGACGCGATCAAGCGCGAGGAAAAGAAATGGAAGCGGCCCTTTCTCGCGGCTTGGGCGCTGTTTCAAGCCATGCTGATGAAGCTTTCGCCCGCGCGGCGCGTGCTTCTGCTAATCGCCGCGGTTCTTATCATTGTCGAGCCGGACATCCGCGGGAAGAGCGGCGAGGTCATGATCGACCTTGAATGGGTTGGAGTGCTCATTCTTTTCCTGCTGCTGGCGCTGGAACTGGCCGACCGGGTGACGATGAAGCGGGATCTGGAAATCGCGCGCGAGATTCAGCAGTGGCTGGTCCCGAATAGCGCGCCGCTCGTTTCCGGGATGGATATTGCGTTTGCCACGCGGCCGCAGAACACGGTGGCGGGCGATTATTACGATGCGTTTTATCGAGCGCCTGCCGCGGAGGGCTCCGCTGCGCCGCCGCTCGTGGTGGTGGTGGCGGACGTGGCGGGGAAGAGTGTGCCGGCGGCGCTGGTGATGGCAACATTTCAGGCCAGCCTTCGCGCGCTTTCGGCCACGCCTGCGACGCTCGCGGAAATCATCACTGGGATCGACCGCTACACACGCGCACACAGCCTGGAAGGGCGCCGCTTCACCACGGCGTTTCTTGCGGAGATCACTCCGGACACACGCGAGATGCGCTACGTGAATGCCGGGCACAACGATCCGATTCTCCGGCGCGCGTCGGGCGGGATCGAACGGCTTTCGACCGGCGGGCCGCCATTCGGCTTGCCGCTTTTTACTGAGAACGAAATCTCCTACCAACTGGGCCGTGTGCAGCTGCAGCCGGGCGATTTGCTCTTCATTTTTACCGACGGAGTCGTGGAGGCGGTCAACCAGGCGGGGCAGGAGTACGGGGAGGCGCGGTTGCTTGCGTGCTTGCTCGGGGCGCCGCCCGAGCCGGCCGCGGAAACGCTGAAGCGCGTGATGGCGGATGTGAATCAGTTTGTTGGCGCCGTCCGGCAGCATGACGACATTACCTGCCTTGTGCTTCGGGTGAACGCCTAGCTTGCCGTTCGCGCCCTTTTGCCGGGCCAGCAATGTGTAACTTCCCACCTTCACTCTTTTCCCGCATAATTCGCTCATGGATGCGCGTCAACTGGCGGAGCAAATTTGCCACACTCTTCGCCGAGCGGGGCATCAGGCCTACCTTGTGGGAGGGTGTGTGCGCGACATTCTGCTCGGGCGCGAGCCGGCGGATTACGACGTGGCAACTGATACGACGCCGGATCGTGTGCAGACGATTTTTCCGCATAGCCTCACAGTGGGCGCTCAATTCGGCGTCATTATTGTTACGGACGAAGACGCGCAGGTGGAAGTCGCGACTTTCCGGTCGGACATGGGCTACTCCGATGGCCGCCATCCGGATCAGGTGGCGTACACAAATTCGGCGAAGGAGGATGTGCGGCGGCGCGATTTCACGATCAATGCGCTCCTGCTCGATCCGGAAACGAAAGAAGTGCTTGACTACGTTGGCGGGCGCGATGACTTGCGCGCCGGAATCATTCGCGCGATCGGAGACGCGGCGGTGCGTTTCCGCGAGGACAAGCTGAGGTTGGTTCGTGCCGTCCGCTTCGCGGCGCGATTTCACTACGCGATCGAAGCGGCGACCTTCCGCGCCATCACCAAGCTGGCAGCGGATGTTTGCGAGGTTTCCGTTGAACGCATTCGCGATGAATTAACCAAGCTGCTCACCGAAGGCGCCGCGCGGCGCGCTTTTGAGCTGCTCGATGAAACTCGTTTGCTGCCAGAGCTGCTGCCGGAGATCGCGCGCATGAAGGGTGTCGAGCAGCCGCCGCAATTTCATCCCGAAGGCGACGTGTGGACGCACACGCTGCTGATGCTCGAGCAATTGCGCGCCGGCTGCTCGGCAACGCTGGCATGGGGCGTCCTATTGCATGACGTGGGAAAGCCGCCGACCTTCAAGCCACCGTCCGGGCCCGAGGGCCGCATTCGATTTGACGAGCACGTGGAAGTGGGAACGAAGATGGCGGAGGATATCTGCCGGCGTCTGAAGTTCTCTAATGAGGATACCGAGCAGATCGCTGCACTGGTGGCGAATCACCTTCGATTTAAGGATGTGAAGCAGATGAAGCTTTCGACATTGAAGAGGTTCGTGCGTTTGAACTGCTTCGAGGAGCACCTGGAGCTACACCGGCTCGACTGCCTGTCGAGCCACCGAAATCTCGACGCCTATAACTTCGTCTCCAAGTTCCTGGCCGAGACCCCGCCTGAGCAGGTCCGCCCCCCCCGCCTTGTGACCGGGGAGGACCTTATGAGAATGGGGTTCGTACCCGGGCCTGCCTTCAAGAGCATGTTTGACGCGGTCGAGGAAGCGCAGCTCAATGGCAAGCTCCACAGCCATGAGGAAGCTCTCAGGTTCGTTCAGGAGTCGTTCTCCCCTCCTCGGACATCACCGTAACATCTTTTTTTTCTTTCGAATACCCGCAAGACGAAGACGATGCATTCGGCCCCCGTTATTTCTTTGCGGCTAGGTCTCCAAGCCGAGAGAATCTTGCAATTCTAGGTGAGTGTGTTATACTCATATCTCTTTATAGAGCTAGGCGAAGGTAGGGAAATCCTTTTCCTATCTTACGCATCTAAATCCTCAGACAGCCGATAAGCTGCCTGAAGGACTCATATGGCTTTGGGGCCAAAGGGGAGACAACGTGAGCAAAGTGAACAGAATTATTCCGGAAGAACTGGCAATTCTTCCTGTACGCGACACGGTTCTGTTCCCCGGGGCGGTAATTCCGCTGCCGGTGGGGCGTGAAAGTTCGCTCGCACTGCTGAACTCGCTCGAGGGCGCGGAGAAATTGCTGGGCGTAGTGGCCCAGCTGGATCCGCGGATCGAGGAGCCTACGGGAACGGACCTGCACGGCGTGGGGACGCTGGCGAAAGTGCACAAGAAAGTCCGCATGCCCAATGGAAACGTGGTCGCATTCATCGAAGGTTTGGAACGCATACGCGTGACGGAGGTAATCGGTATCAAGCCATTTCTCCGGGCGCGCGTGGAAAACCAACCGGATCTGGAAGATCAACCCGACGCGGAATTGACGGCGCTCGAGCGGAACGTTCAGGAACTGTTTCGCGAAGTGGTGGCGCGTTCGCCACAACTATCGGACGACCTGCAGACCGAAGTGATGAACATGGATACGCCGGGGCGATTGGCTGATTTCGTAGCCGCGACGCTGCCATCGCTCAGCAGCATGGTGCGCCAGGAACTGCTCGAAACCTTTAGCGTGCGCAAGCGCCTGGAGACTCTGATCAACGAGCTCTCGAAGGAAAAAGAGGTGCTCGAACTGCGCAACAAGATTCACGAGCAGGTGCAGGAGCAGGTGAACCAGACGCAGCGCGAATTCCTGCTGCGCGAGCAGATGAAAGCGATTCAGAAGGAGCTCGGCGAATCCGATGACGGCCACGCGGAAATCGACGAGCTTCGCAAGAAGGTCGAAGAGTCGGGGATGTCCGCGGAGGCCAGAAAAGAATGCGATCGCGAACTAAAGCGGCTCGCGAAGATGACTCCGGCTTCGGCCGAGTACATGGTTTCGCGCACGTACCTTGAATGGATGACGTCGCTGCCCTGGAACAAAACTTCCGGCACGGATGACATCGACATTCCGAAGGCGCAGGAAATCCTCGACGAGGATCACTACGACCTGAAGAAAGTGAAGGAGCGCATCCTCGATTATCTCGCGGTGAAGAAACTGCAACCGGGCATGAAGGGCCCGATTCTGTGCTTCCTCGGGCCTCCTGGGGTGGGCAAGACTTCGCTCGGGAAATCGATCGCGCGTGCCATGGGCCGCAAATTCGTGCGCATCTCGCTCGGCGGGATGCATGACGAAGCGGAAATCCGCGGCCACCGGCGCACCTATATCGGCGCTTTGCCGGGGCAGATCATTCAGGGGATTCGCCGCGCTGAGACGCTCGACCCCGTCTTCATGCTGGACGAGGTGGACAAGCTCGGCCGCGACTTCCGCGGAGATCCATCGGCGGCGTTGATGGAAGTGCTCGATCCGGAGCAGAATGCCACATTCCGCGATCATTATCTCGACGTGCCGTTTGATTTGTCGAAGGTACTTTTCGTGGCCACGGCCAACTGGATGGATCCGATTCCGGAGCCGTTGCGGGACCGCATGGAGATCATCGAACTCCCCGGCTACACCGAGGAGGAGAAGGTCCACATCGCGAAGAAGTTCCTGATCCCGCGGCAGGCGAAGGAGCACAGCATCACGCTCGGCGAGCAAATCGAATTCACCGACGAGGCGCTGCACGAATTGATTCACCACTACACGCGGGAAGCAGGCGTGCGCAATCTCGAACGCGAAATCGCCACGCTCGTCCGCAAGCAGGCAAGGCGACTGGCCGAGGGCAAGACGGAGAAGCACATCGTCACGCCCGACGTCATTCGCGAGGCGCTCGGCACGGCGAAAGTCCGCCTCGAAAAAGAAGTCGAGGAGCGCGTCAAGAAGCCCGGCGTTTCGGTCGGCCTGGTCTGGACGCCCGCAGGCGGCGACATCGTCTTCATCGAGGCCAGCAAGATGCGCGGCGGGAAGCAGTTCACCATGACCGGACACCTGGGCGAGGTGATGCAGGAGTCCATGCGCGCCGCGCTTACCTGGGTGCGCGCGAACTCCGAACGCTACGGCATTGACCCGGACTTCTTCCGGAAGCTGGACCTGCACATCCACGTTCCGTCGGGTGCAATCCCGAAGGACGGCCCCTCGGCCGGCGTGGCCATGGTGACGGCGCTGGTGAGCTTGCTCACCGGCCGCCCGATCCGACCGCGCGTGGCAATGACGGGTGAAATTTCCCTCTCGGGCATCGTGCTGCCGGTCGGCGGGATCAAGGAGAAGGTGCTGGGTGCAAAGCGCGCCGGCATCCGCGAAGTGATTCTGCCTTCGGAGAACGAGCCGAACGTGAAGGAAGACTTGCCGGATCAGATGCTCGACGGCATGAAGATTCACTTCGTGCGCACAGCCGAGCAGGCGCTCGAACTTGCCCTGGGCAAATTCGAGAAGCCGCTTCACCCGATTACGACTGGCCACAAGGGTGAGGAACGGCCCGTAATCGGCCCGGTCCACTAAACGCCCCGCTGTTCACTAAATGGAAAGGGCGGGAAGAAGAGATAGCCCAGCAACAACGCAAGAGAAGGCCCGGAGAGAAATCTCCGGGCCTTTTCTTTTTGCGCACGAAATCCCTTTCCTGTTGCGGCGGGCGGCGCAATCGCGTACAGCTAGAAATTCTTCATGCCCTATCGGCCGCGAGAACTCGTGGTGCGCGCGCGGGAATCCGCAGCGCTCCTGCTGGCAGCGCTCGACCACAACGAAATGGTCCAGCGCTTCCTGGATATGTACGCCGCGGAAAATCGCCGGCCCGGCCGCGCGGACCAGCCGGCGCACTACCGCGAACAGCTTGAGACGATTCGCCGGGAAGCGATTCTGGCCATGGTCTTGCGCGTGCAATCGGCGCTCCCCACGCGGTTGAAAGTGCGCGTGACGATGCAGGGCGCCGCGCGCCACGCCGGCAAGAAACCGAAGAAGGGAAAGAAAGCCGGGAGAGTCAAGAAAGCCAGGAAGGCGAGAAGGGCGACTCTTGAGCTGGCTATCCCTTTGCTTGACCTCTTTCGCGAGGAATTTTTTGTCGCGCTTGGGCAGGCTCTCCAGTGGAGCGAGGCTGACGCCAAGGAATTCTGGCGCGACCTGGAATTGTACGAAAATCTCGCCGGCCGCGAACCGCGCCGCCAGCCCGGCCGCACCACGCGCGCGATTGCCTCTGGTCCGTTTGTGGATCGCACCGCGCTCTTGCTTGATCCGTCGTTGATGGAGCAGGCCCGCCGCGCCGCCGGAAAATTTCAGCTCGAACTCAACGCCGCCGCCGAGCGCGTGCTGCGAAATGTCTTTTCCCGCCGCCGAACGAACTAACCTTAAGTCGTGTGTGTACATACCGCACAAGGGGGCTCGACCGTTGTCCCATTTTGGTACAGGTTTGCTATCCTCGCGCCAGTGCAAGCAGCTTTCTATTTTCTCGTTATCGTGCAGATCCTGCTCGGGCTGTACTCGCTGTGGGGCGGCATCGAGTGGTTTCGCATGGTGCGGCAACGCCTGTCGTCACATGCGGGATTTTACGCGCCTGTCGCGGCCTTGATTTGCCCGTGCAAGGGGAGCGAACGTGGCCTCGAGGAAAATCTTGCGGCGCTCACGCGCTTTGAGTATGCGAATTACGAGATTTACTTTTCGCTGGCGACCAGTCTCGATCCCGCGCTGAAAATCATCGAACGAGTGAAGGCCGCGAGCCAGCGGCCGGTGCACATCGTGATCGCCGGGCCGCCGGAAGAGTGCAGTGAGAAGGTGTACAACCTGCGGCGGGCGGTAGAGGCGCTGCCGGAAAAATTCGAAGTAATCGTGTTCACGGATTCCGACGTGCGCCTGCCGCGCGGCTGGCTGACGAAGCTCATCGCGCCGCTCCAGGATCCGCGCATCGGCGCCACCACCACTTACCGTTGGCTGATTCCGAGCGGGCAAATTGGTGCAGGGGGTTTTGCGAGCGCACTGGCATCGGCGTGGAATGCAGCGGTGGCCACCATGCTTGGCAAGCCGCGCGAGAATTTCTGCTGGGGCGGCGGCACGGCCATTCGACGCAAGACGTTCGACGACGCGAAAGTGCTCGAAGCCTGGCAGGGCGCGGCAAGCGACGATTTCGCCATGACGCGGGCTCTTGAAGAGACAGGGAAGCCGATCGTATTCTGCCCGGAATGCCTCGCAGTGACGCTCCAGCCGTGGACCGGCGCGGACCTGCTCGAATTCACCAACCGGCAAATCGCCATCACGCGTGTGTATTCGCCGCGACGGTGGATGATGGGAGCGATCGCGCACTTGAGCTATTCGGTCACATTGATTTACGCCGCCATCGTAATTCTGAGCACGATGATTGAAGGCGATCCGTGGGGCCAGCTCGTGCTGCTCGCTCTGGGCATTCCTTTGCTCGCGGCGATGAAGGGAGCGATGCGCACGATTGCGGTGTCCGAAGTGTTGCCGGAATGGAAAGCGAAGCTGCACGAATGGGGATGGGTGTGGTTCGCACTCGCCCCGGTGGTGCCATTTTTATTTTCGTGGAATTTTATTTCGTCGCTGCTTTCGAAGCGTATCCGCTGGCGCGGCATTCGCTACGAGTTGATCTCGCCCACGGTCACGCGTGTCCTGAAGCACTAGCCGCGGCTTGCGGCTGCGGCGCGAACGCCCGCTCGATTCGGCACAAAAGAAATGCAGTGATCGCGCCCGCTGGTATCGCCAGCCACCATCCGAACACGAGCACAAGTTGAGGCCCAGAGGTGAACCAATCCACCGGCTGCCAGCCATTGCCCGTCACGGAGCCGAAGCGAAGCCCCAAATGTCCCAATGCGACGACCAGCAGAGGTGAGAGGATGGCGCCAAAGATCGCCCAATGCCATGGCGTCTTGCACTTTAATGTCGACGCAATCTTTCGCAGCAAGAACGCGAAAATCAACGCCGGGAGCGCGCCAAGCTCGAGCCCGTAGAAATAGAAGAACAAAAGCCCTGAGACCTGATGCAGCGCCGGTTCAGTCCTGAAGCCGCCCGCCGAGCCGAAGGAAAGCCACACAGCGGCGGTCATGAAGAAGCAGCCGAGGATCCACGCCGAGAGGTAATAGATCAGGCTGCCGCGGCGCGTCATATCCTGCGCTGGATATTGGGGAAATCGCCCCAGACTTTTACGCCGCAGAAGTGCGAGCCTTCCGTGCAGATGGGGGTCGAGATGCCGGCGCGGAGATAGCACGGCGGGCCGATGTAGCGCGCGAGCTCTGGAAACGCGGCGCGGACCTGCTCGACTTCCTCGATCGAGGATTGGTAGATTTCTTCCTGCGCGTTGAAGCAAGTGCGCATGGTCCACTTGTGCAGCAGGTGGAGGAGTGAGCCGGACTCGACCACGCGGATCGCTTTGGCGTTGGGCAGCAGGTAGAGCGCAAATTCAAGCGGGATTCCGCGATTGACCAGCTCATTTTTCGCCGCCCAGGCTTCGTCCATTGCGTGCGCATAGATTTCGAGCGCCAGTGGATTGTCGCGGATGAGCATGGGCGTGATGTAATCGGGCGCGCGCGTGTCCGCCAGCGTCAGCAGGGGGCGCGAGCCGGGGACCATGCGATGGCGTTGATCTTGGCTATCGGCGGTGTGGCTGATTTTTTTGGCGAAAGTGAAATTCGCGTGCTGGAGCGCGCGCATCATCGGCGCGTGCACGCCGATATCGAGCGTCTCGCGGCGGTAGGGATTGCGCGCGGGATTGAGCATGCGGTCGAGCGCTTCGGCATCGGGGCAATCCGCGGCGGTGAGGGCCATCACCGCGCGATACGCCTCGGCCATCGCCCCGATCGCGCCCGGCGAATAATCGATGAGGTGCGAGGTCAATCCGGCTAGGCGGGTATCGAACTCGTGCGCGAAGGCTTCCCCATCGCGCGCGGGCTGCCGCCATTCGGGCGGATCGTCCATCGGGACATTGTCGAAGCGATCGAAGAATTGCGGGTCCACTTCGCGGACGCGCGCGACCATTTCGCCGATCACGAGCCGCGCTTCAGTCGGCGTGTCGCTCGCCGCCTGCATGCGCCACAACCGGTGAAGCACGATGCCGGAAAGCGTGTGCACCATGGTGGTGAACGCGGCGACCGGGAGAACGTAACGCGCCACCTCAATCGCGCGTTTCTCGGATTGCCGGTTCACTTTCTGTACGCGCTTGACGTGCGACATGGGGCCAACATGCCAGATGTCGCCGAGGATTGCGCGCGCCCCGGGCTCAAGCACTTTGGTGAGTTCGCGGTAGTAGTCCCATGCGTGCGCGATGGCCCGCTCGTAGATGGCTCGTTCGGCTGCGCCAAAATTCGGTCCTTCTGCTGGGACGTAAGCTTGCGCGCGATCGAGGCGCACGTAGCGCTGGCTCTGCTGCTCGGAGTTATAGAACGGGTGCGCGTGGAGGAAAGACCACACGAATTGGCGGCTGATGTTTTCGAGGCCGAATTCGAAATGCGCGTGCTGGTAAACGGTGTGGTGCCCGCCGTAGTAGGTGGCCGAGCCGATCGTCAGGCGCTGCTTATCCGTGATTTCTTCCGCGCCAATCAGGCGCGGGGAATAGCAGGTGCGCGCCGCCGCAATCGCGGAATCGTAGGGGTGCGCGAAATAATTCCGCAGCGTGACGCGCGGCGCCGCGCTTTCAACCTGGGATCCCAGCGGCGAATCAGGCGAAGCGGACAATTGCGTGGCCATTTTCTTCGCGCCATTGTACACCGTCTCACGCTGCGCGAAGCGAAGGCTTGCGGATGCGGCAAGGGCGCCCGCGATGGCGGACGCCCCTGCCCCTTGAGATTTTCACGGAGAAAAAGTTTGGACCGGACGCGGCTACTTCTTGAGCGAGGCGGCTTTGTCCGCGTATTTCTTCTGGAAGCGCTCGACGCGGCCGGCCGTATCAATCAGCTTCTGCTTGCCGGTGAAGAATGGGTGGCAGCTCGAGCAGATTTCCACGCGGATCATTTGGCCCTTGGTCGTGGATCGCGTTTCGAACGTGCTCCCGCAGGCGCAGTGCACCGTCACGGCGTGATAATCGGGATGAATTCCTTCTTTCATGGAAGGCTCCTATCGGCTGGCCGGTCTGCGTGACAAGAAGCCTGACAACACAGTCACGTCGCTAGGCCAGCGGAGAAACCCTAATTATAAGCGATTTCAGTAAATTTTGCCAATTCGAGGGTCGGGCCGGAAAAAACGGCGAACCTTCGGTCTTCAAGAGACGAATGCGCAGCCCACGCGCGTTCGGCCGCTTTCCAGGCGTGCCGAATACACTTTGCGCAGGACCACGCGGACGGGGGGGAGGATCGGAACGTGCAGGACGGCGCTAAATTGATTGGGAACTTCGTCGGCCTTGTCGAGCTGGAGCGCCACGCCGCCGTAACTCAAGTCAATCACGTTGGCTGATTTCTGGCCGATGTCCGTCAAGATGGCGTAGGCCTTGGTGCCTGCGAGCGACACGCGCTCCCACTTGCGCGATTCGGCGCGAGCCGCGGGATGCGGCACTGCGCTTGTCATGTGGGCCGGGGCCGTGGCCGCCACGGGCGGCGGAGCTGCAATGGGTTTCTGCGCGGATGGCGCGGGCGTTTCACGCGGCTGGAGCGGTTCGAGCGGAATCACGCGCGAAGGCGCGCGGTCCGCGTGCTTCAGCTCATAGAGGCGCTCATCGGCCAAGCCCATCAGCGCGGCCTTCTGCTCGCCATCCTGGGGAAAGACGGCGACGCCATAGTCGAGCGTCACCCCGAGGTCCAGCTTGAGCGGCCGGACTTCCGTTTCATATTGCGCGCGGACGCGGCGGCAAAGCGTATGGGCCTGTTCCGGGTCTGTCTGCGGCAGGAGCAGCGCGAATTCGTCACCGCCGATCCGGAAAGCAAAGTCGGAGGCGCGCATGGTTTTTCTGAGCGTGGTGGCGGCGAGCTGGAGCACCTGATCGCCCTGCAAATGGCCATGGCGATCGTTCACTTGCTTCAGTTTGTGCAGATCGAGAATTACGATGGCGAGCTGCTGGCCGTAACGTTTTGCGCGATTCAATTCCTTGTCGCAGTATTCATCGAAGAGGCGGCGATTGTAGAGACCCGTCAGGGCATCTGTGGCAGCATTGATCTGCAGCTTCTTGAATTCGTCGTACTCCATCAGGATGGGAACGCGCAGGAAATTCGTAGAGGCCAGCACGTCCACCATGGCGGTCTTCAGCGAGACGCGCTTCCCGAGATTTTCGGCAAGTTCGCCGCGCCGCTGAAGAATGCGGTCCCAATACTCATTGCTTTGCGCCTCGGTAAGATCGATTTGCGCAATGGTTCGAAAAAACTGCCGCAAAAATTGGCCGCGAACTGCCTCGTCGAGCCCTTCCAGGGTCTCTACGAGGAGATCCAGGAACGAGTCTTCGGCCGAGGGCTGCGGCTGGAAAGCGTCGCCGGGCTGGGGCATCAATGGGTTCCGAGTTAGTCCTAGGTCTACCCTGAAACCAGGGGAGACTGCGGGGGCAGGGAGTGTATAGCAAGGGACAGTCCAAATCCAAGGCCAGAATCCAACTGCACAGAAGTTCGTAAGTTGCTGCCACTGCGAAAATTACAGTGGCTCGGCAGCTAATCAAGGGTGAAGTTTTGTCGAAGGGCCTTGAACGGAGAAAACGATTCCTCTTTTTTGCCAACTGGACTGCATTTACTGGATTGCGTAGGGAAAGAAATTATCCGATGGGCTTGAGGAACTCGACCCCAACCAAATGCACATCCCCGGCCTCTTGCTTGCGCTTAACCCGGGCCTGGATGGGGGGCATGCCGGCGGGGACTAGGGCGGAGGTCGTGATGGAGGGGGCGGGGATGGTGAGTGTGACGATCTCGTTTAGCGCAAGCGGGCGCGGGCTGGTCAAGAATGCGCCTATCCCGCTGATATCTAAGGTCTTTGCGAGCTCCAAGAACTGCTCCCCATAGGCGTCCTTGCCGCGGATGAATAGAGGCACCTGCAGGTTGATTCGTTGGAATCGCCTGCGCTCGTCGTATGAGGGACTCATGCCCAGCTTGTGATGGGCAACGTTTTCTCTTAAGCCCATTGGTACCCCAGTTTTAGTACTCGATTAGGTCGCAATTCCAATGCAACTATACTGCAACCATACCCAAATATTTAGGGCTATTAGAATCAGCAGTTTACGTCCTTCCCGGATTGGCACTGGCCACTTTCAAGCGGCTGAAAGTGCCACATAACTCCACAGCTTTTCACTTAGTATGCAAACGTAGGACGCATTTACCATTGACTCTTTTTCCGCCCTTTGCGAGCATTGGTTTCCTCGTGAGATGCCCTGCGCATACTATTGTATCGAGATGAGATTTGTGTGCTTGGGCCTGATACCGTGCGGACCCGGGAGGGTTTGTTGACGAAAGGCACTGCGCTAGAGCAACAGGCGGGCAGCCAGTCAGTTTTCCAGTTGGTCACCAGCCTTCTGGACGCATTTGATCGCCCTCTTTTGGTGGCCGACCGGCTTGGGAAGGTCCTTTTTACCAACCTCCACGCACAGGACAAGCTACGTTCTCGCGGTTTCGATTCCAGGCCGGACCTGAACCTCTTTGGAGACATCCTCCGCACCGAGCGAAAAGGGATTCTCGCGCAACTCGAGAGCGGGGAGCAGGAAGTGACGATCCTGCTCGAATATCCGGAAGGAAATAGCCGCGCCCGCATTCGTTGGCTTCCCGAGCCCGATTGGCTGGTCGTTTACATCGAGCCGTCCCCCATCGACTCTCCGATCGCCGAGGCGGAAATGCGCCAGACGGTTCAGGAGTTGATGCAGGAACGCGAGATTACCTATCGCAATCTCCTCGCCGCCTATTTGCGCCTCCAGGAAGTGAACCGGCAAAAGACCGTTTTCCTGGCATCGGCGGCGCATGAATTGAAGACGCCCCTGGCGGTGATGAAGGGCTATTACGATCTTTTGCTTTCCGGCTCGCTCGGCAAACTCAGCGACCGGCAGCGCGATATTCTGAAGGAGTCGAAGGAAAGCTGCGACCGCCTGGTACGGCTCGTCTCCATGTTCCTGAATTACTCCGCGCTCGAGAGCGGGAAGCTGGTGCTGCAACTGCGCGACAACGATCTGCGCGATTGCATCAAGGATGTTACCTGCCGCTGGCAGGATGCGTTTCAGCGCGCGACCGTGCACCTCGATGTGAAGTTACATCCGGACGTGGCTCCCTTTAGATTCGACTATCAGAAGGTGCAGCAGTGCATCGCCAATTTGCTGGATAACGCGCTGAAGCATACGCCCGCGGGCGGCACGGTGACGTTGCTGGCCGAACCGCATTTCTGGGAGCGCCGCACTTCAGAAGCGGCCGCTTCATCGGAGCGGCGGCGCGATCGCGGAAATTGCGTGAACAGCATGCTGGTATCCGTCGCCGACACCGGAGCAGGCATCGCGCCGGAATTCCATCAGGAAATATTCGAGGAGTTTGTGCGCGTGGATCCGTCGTCATCGGGCATGGGACTGGGCCTGGCGATCACGAAACGCCTGATTCAGGCCCATCGCGGCAAGGTGTGGGTTGATAGCGAATTGGGCCGCGGCAGCTCATTCTCTTTTCTCTTGCCCATTAATGTGGAATAAACTAACAGGATGAATTTGGAGCGGCCAATGGCGCTCCCCAGGAAAAAAGATGGCTGACAAAGAAAAAATTCTAGTCGTTGACGACGAGCCCAGCATCCGCAAGTATCTCCAGACGCTGCTCGATGTCGACGGCTTCGATGTGTCCACCGTTGCGAACGGCAAAGAAGCGCTCGAACGCATCGGCACGGGCGAGCGGCCGGAATTCATTATTCTCGACGTTCTGATGCCGGAAATGGATGGGCTCGAGACGCTGCGGCAACTGATGCAGGTGGATCGCACGCTTAACGTCATCATGCTTTCATGCTCGAACGAAGTCACCACCGTCGTGGAAGCGATTCGCCTCGGCGCGCTCGACTACCTCACCAAGCCGTTCGAGAAGCCGGAGCTCGACGCCGCCCTCCTGAAGTGCCGCAAAAAACAGGAGCTTCGTTCGGAAAACCAGGCGCTGCGTGAATACTGCGAGCAATTGACCGAGGATCTCTCGTTCCTCGCTGCCAGCCCGCAGATGCTGAAAATCCGGCAGCAGATTTTGCAAATCGCGCCCGTGGACGTTCCCGTCTTTATCAGCGGCGAAAGCGGCGTCGGCAAAGAAGTGGTCGCCCGCATGATTCATCTCCGCTCCCTGCGCCGCCAGCAAGCATTCGTAAAAGTAAATTGCGCGGCGCTCCCCGGCGAGCTGCTCGAATCCGAACTTTTCGGTTATGAGCAAGGCGCTTTCACAGGCGCGGTGCGGTCCAAGCCCGGGAAGTTCGAACTGGCCACGAAGGGCACGATTTTCCTGGATGAGATTGCGGAGATGAGCCCGCATCTTCAGGCCAAGCTTCTGCACGTGCTTCAGGACGGCCAGTATTCGCGGCTGGGTGCGCGCGCCGTCGTCAACGTGGATGTGCGCGTCCTCGCGGCGACGAACATGGACGTGAAAGATGCCATGCGCTCCGGCCGTTTCCGCGAAGACCTTTACTACCGCCTGAACGTTCTTTCGATTCACATCCCGCCGCTGCGCGAGCGCACCACGGAAATTCCGCTGCTCTTCCGCCACTTCCTCGTGAAGTACAGCGAGAAGTATCAGAAGCATGCGCCCGATCCGTCAAAGCATCTGCTGGAGGCGGCCCTGCGGTATCCCTGGCCCGGCAATTTGCGCGAGCTCGAAAATTTCGTGAAGCGTTACGTGATCCTGGAAGATGACGAGGGCAGCTTCCGTGAATTGCTCGAGATGACGGGCCAGCAGCACCGCACGGCCCCGCGCGAAGATGCTCCTGCTCCCAAGGAGCAAGGTCTGAAGGCGCTCGTGCGCGGCTTGAAAGATGAAGCCGAAATGGAAGCAATTGCCGACGCGCTCGAGAAAACAAATTGGTGCCGCAAAGACGCCGCGAAGATGCTGGGCATCAGCTATAAGGCGCTGCTCTATAAAATGCGGCAATTCAATCTTGACTCGGGACGCGGATCGCGCTCCGCAAAGGCAAAGGAAGCAGCCTTGAAAGAGGCGGCCGCGAAAGAAGCCGCGGCGAAGGAAACCGCTACGAAAGAATTGGCACCGGCTGTCCCGGTTATCCGCGGCTCTTAACGGCCCCTGCAAAGCTTCATCGCCGGGAAACTCTTAGCAATTTATCCACAGGCTCCCTTGTCGCACTCTGCGTACTTGTCCGTGCGGTCGCGAAATCAGCCAGAATCTCCAATCCAAAACGAGTACCGGGAGCGTAGTCCTAGGCCGTGCAAAGTGTTGCATAACT
Organism: uncultured Acidobacteriota bacterium; assembly: GCA_963701005.1. Lineage (GTDB taxonomy): Bacteria > Acidobacteriota > Terriglobia > Acidiferrales > UBA7541 > Palsa-295. Next base: position 5,292,429 of record OY969555.1, on the reverse strand, counting down.
AGAGCACGTCCAGAGAAATACCACTACCCTTCGAGTTCCGGTTGGTCTAGTATTCCGGCTCGAAATAGCTCACGCGTCGGCAGGCATGGCGAGTGGGTTCGGGTTCTCAACCCCAGCTGAGAGTCCGACGAAACGGTTGTTACTGTTATCAAAGGGTTTGCTTAGCCAGCCAAATTTTGGCATAGGGTACGGGAGCCTATGGCTCCGAGTGCCGGGTGTGGCCGGTGAACGTCTACCGATTTGCGGCCTTTGGAAGAGGGATTGCTACTGTCACGGGGGGGGGGATCCTGTGAACTTCAATCTTGTCCTGGAGGGACAGCGGGGATGACGGAGCGTCGTATGGCACGCCGGTACGATTTGTCGCTGCCGGTGAACGTTCGCCTGCCAATCAACCGAGAGCCGGGCTCACACAACGGCCAAACTCGAGACATTTCAACCCGCGGCGTTTATTTTACGATGCCGAAAGAACTTGCTCCCGGCATGGAAGTGGATTTCACGCTCACATTGCCGGCTGAAATCACCCGTGGGACGGAAGTATTTGTGCGCGCCCATGGACGAGTCGTCCGCGTGGACAAACGCCGCGATGAGGAACATGAATCCATCGGCGTTGCCGCGGTGATCGAACGCTACGACATCATTCGCGGCGAAGGGTCTCACGTTTAGATCTTGGTGATGGCCCGGCTCCCGACGAATATCCTAATGGAATACCACTCGCTTTTTAATTCGATTGACTGCCGGTCAGCTTTCCGCACGACGCCTCATTCAATCACACGCGCTCAGTTCCCGCCGTTTATCGTGCCGTCTCAGAATTTCACTTGCGCTTTGTGCGGTTGCCGTCCTAGCATGTGGCAGCTTACCCACTCCAGGAGTTTTCAATGAAAGTCGCTGATTTGATTGTTACCCGCCGGGAAGTCTATTCGATATCGGAAGAAACCACTGTTCACGATGCCGCCCGATATTTGCGCGATCGCCAGGTCCGTTCCGTCGGCGTGTGCGATAAGCAGGGCGTTCTGCTGGGCGTCGTTTCGCAGAGCGACGTCTCCGACAAGGTGGCGGCCGAAAATAAATGCCCCGCCTGGATGCACGTTTCCGAAATCATGACGCGCCAGCTCGTCACCGCAACGCCGGAAACTTTTCTCGAAGACTGCTTGCGGCTGATGGAGCAGCATGGAATTTATCATCTGGTGGTCCTGGACAACGAAAAGGGATATCGCGGGATGATATCGGTGACAGACCTGCTCCGACTAATCGCCTCGGACCATAAAGAGCGGGCTGACATGCTGGAAGCGTTGATCTTTCCCCAGCGTTAGAATCAAATAGGCCGCGGCTGATCATTGATTTGCTCTGCCGGGCTGCTAGCGCCAGTACTCTTACGACCCACAACTGGCTCTCCGTCTGGGCTTTCACGTGTCCGTAACATGTGAGATTTCCACAGGGTGCATTTCGCGATGGCGCGAGTCCTTCACTCGAGAGGCGTGTTGATAGTCACGCGCGCAGGATGGAAAGCACCTTCCCGAAAGTGCCCAGCATTTTCAGGATTGAGACGGCAAGGATTCTCGCAGGCCCTTGCATCCGTACCACGATTGATTGGTACCCTCGCCCCATAATCGGCTGAAAGCAAGCTGGTTATTAGTTCCATCGGAAAGCCAGGGTTCAGGTTTGTCCTGGCGCACGCTGCAAGCGTTTGGCGTCGGATGTGCAAGTATTGGTTTGAAGGTCGCCCCTGTTGCCGGGTGACGCTGAAAACTAATGGCTTCAGCCGCCGAAGCAAGACTTAGCCCCACAACCCCAACCGTCGAACTACCCCCGGAAAACGTGTATTTCGGTCCCTCCGAGGCGATGCAAGTGGTCCGGCAACGCATGGAGCGCGCGTCTGGTTTGAACGTTCCCATCCTCATTCTCGGGGAGAGCGGAACTGGAAAGGAAGTCCTCGCTCGATTCATTCACGATCGTTCTCCGTGGCGCGAGGGCCCCTTCGTAAAAGTAAATTGCCCGGCAATTCCCGGCACGCTTCTTGAAAGCGAGCTCTTCGGATTTCAAAAAGGGTCCTTCACCGGCGCGAATGCCTCAAAGCCCGGCCGCATGGAACTTGCGCAGGGCGGCACGCTCTTCATGGATGAGATCGCCGAGCTCGAGGGCGGCTTGCAAGCCAAGTTGCTTCACGTGCTCCAGGACGGCCATTTCACCAGCATCGGGGATCACGAGGAGAAGGCGGTGGACGCGCGCGTGATCTGCGCAACGAATCGTCATCTCCAGCGTGAAATCGAACAAGGCGGATTCCGCGCCGATCTTTTCTACCGCATCAACGTCATCAGCATCACCCTTCCGCCGCTCCGCGAGCGCCGCGACGACATCCCATGCATCGCCGAATATCTGCGGCAGCAATTCAATCGTCGTTTTGGCCGCGAGGCCATCCCACTTTCGCGTGAGATCAACCAGCTTCTTCAAAAGCGCGAGTGGCCCGGAAACGTGCGCGAGCTGGAAAATTGCATGGCTCGCTACGTCATTCTTGGCTCGGAGGAAGCGTTCCATAGCGAGCGGGCCGAAGAAAAGAATCCGCTCAACTTCTCGTACGAGATTTCCGAGGATGGCAATATTCCCTTGAAGCGCATCGCGCAACAGGTGACGCGCCGCATGGAGCACGACGTGATTCTGAAAGTCCTCCAGACGCATCATTGGAATCGCCGCAAAGCCGCGGAAGTCTTGAAAATCAGCTATCGCGCATTGCTCTACAAGGTCCGCCAGGCCGGGCTTCCCGCAAAACGGCCGCAGCGGAAAACGGCGAGCCTATCCGATATTGTTTCAAGGCCCCCCACGCCCGCTGATTGAAACCGCACGGATTCTCCTTCTTCATCTTTAACGCCAGCGCAGGGAATTTCTCATTCTGTCCTGCAAATTAGATTAGAAAGCGTGTTTCAGAGCGGAACAGGCCTTTATTTTCTGAATGTTACCACCCTCTTTTTTAGGCCTCTCAAGTGCTACTTCAGTGTGCAAGACCTGAGGCATTTCTCCTCCGCAGAGGGAGCTAGGCACAATGAAAAGGTGTTTCGGTATATTGCTGTTTCTCGTTTTCGTATTCGCAGTTCCCGCGGCGCTTGCGGATGCAACTCCCGTCACAATGACTTTTGTTGGCGTGAACGGAATCAACGATGGCGCATATTACGTGAGCCCCTATACGGGGAACATGAGCTTCAACGGTCAGAGCTCATTGGTCACGCTGTTCTGCGACGACTTCAATAACGACGTGACCTGGAATCAGGTCTGGCAGGCCAACGTCACGCCGCTCAGCTCGAGCGACCTGAGCAATACGCGCTATGGCAATCCGCAGGACGTTGCCCTGCTGCTCGGCACGGATCCTTACTACGGTACCTATTCGGCTGCGCAGCTATACGCGCAAGCCGCGTGGCTCACCACTCAGTTCAATCAGTACATGCTGACCAACCCCGCCGAGGTGATCGCCCTTCAGTACGCGATCTGGGATTTGTTCGATGCGAACGCGCCAACGAATTCAGCCGCTCAGGCGTGGATCCTGCTCGCGGAACAGAACAGCGGTTCGGTGGATCTCAACAATTTCGAGATCGTGACAAACGTTGGCCCACTCCGCCTCACCGGTCAGGTGCAGGAATTCATCGTTCCTACGCCGGAGCCCGCGACATTCGCGCTCCTCAGTGCGGCGCTCTTGGCCATGATCGTTTTTGGCCGCCGAAGAGCGGCCGGCGCCAGCGGGCATTCGAGCTTAGCTTAAGGTAGCGTTCCGCAAAACCGGCCGCCGGGCGTCTCCTCCGAGCGTCTGGCGGCTGTTTTTGCGGCTTCTTTACTCACTTCCATTACCTTCCACTACCCGTATCTGTTATGAAATCGTGATTGCGGTCTTTCTTGCCCCTGCCCTTCAATTCCGCTAGCCTAAGTTACGATGGCAAAAAATTCCAGCAAGCCGCACCTGCGGATTTGTCTCCTTTCACCGCATCCGATGGTTTTGGACGAGTTCAATCGTTTGCTGTCGGATTCGGGCTTCCAGATTGTGTCCCGGCAGCTGGAATCTATGCTGGCGCCGGACTTGAGGAATCTTGAGGTTCCCCGTGCCACCGTGTATGTGGTGGACGCCCATGCGGCGCGCCAGGCTACGGGAGCTTTGCTCGGCAACATTCTTGACCACTACACCGGGGCTCGCCTGATCGTCGTGGGGGATAAGCTGAAGGAAGCGGACGCTTACGCCCTGCTTCGCCAGGGCGTGAAGGGCATCCTGAATTATGCGGAAGCGCGAGAGCAACTTCCCCGCGCGCTCCCGCTGGTGGCTGCGGGAGGCTTCTGGGTTCCGCGCACCGTGCTCTCCCGTTTCGTGGACTCGATTTTGAGCTCCGCGCAGGGGCGGCGCATGCGAGGGGATTCACCGGCCGAATTGAGCCGCCGCGAACAAGAAGTGCTCAACGGGCTGCTCGAAAATCTGGCCAACAAGGAAGTGGCGGACCGGCTGCATATTTCCGAGCGCACCGTGAAATTTCACGTCTCGAATCTGCTTGCCAAATTCGGTGTGCGCCGCCGCGCTGATCTGATCCTCCTCTGCTACCAGCGCCGTGGCGCAGGCACTTGACTGCGCACGATCGACTCGCCCATGGCACCCGCTAAGCAGCGAACGGGCACTTCGGACTGAAGCTGCGCGCCGCTCGGCTGCTATAATCTCTCGCTGGCAAATTCCCTTCGAGGATTGCCTTAAATCAGCATGTCCACATTTTCCATTGAAAATTTCGGATGCCGCGCTACCGATGCGGACGCCGCTGCCATTCGCCACAGGTTGCTGGCCGATGGACTCGAGCTCATAGACGAGCACGCACGGGCGGAAGTCGTGGTGCTGAATACCTGCACGGTTACGGCCGCCGCTGATTCGCAGGCGCGCGAGGCCGTCAGGAAAATCCACCGCGCAAATCCCGCGGCGCAAATCATCGTCACGGGCTGCTATGCGCAGCGCGCGCCCGAAGAATTGGCCGCGATCGAGGGTGTCGCGTGTGTGGTCGGCAATTCGCACCAGGTGGAATTGCCGGCGGTGGTCCGCGGCTTGCTCGCACCGGCGGCGGGTGAACGCCGCCCGCCGGCGGATTTCGTACCGCTTGCGCGGCTCGATGATGACGCCATGTCTCTCTCGCGCGGCCCGGCAAAAATTCTCACGGGCGATATTTTTGCACAGACCGCCGTGCAGATTGCGCCCTCCGCGCTCATCGCCGGGGATCGCACGCGGCCCATCCTCAAGATTCAGGACGGCTGCAACAATCGCTGCTCCTATTGCGTGATTCCGTTCGTGCGCGGACGCAGCCGCAGCCTCGAACCGGGCACGGTCGTTGAAGAAGTGCGCAAGCTTGTCGCCAGCGGCGCAAAAGAAATTGTTCTGAGCGGAATCAATCTCGGCGCTTATGGCCGCGATCTCGCGCCCCGTGTGGAGCTTTCATCCGTCGTGCGCCGCATTCTCCGCGAAACGTCTCTCGAGCAGCTGCGCTTCAGCTCGATTGAGCCGCAGGACGTCACCGAGGATTTCGTCGCGCTCGTCGCTTCTTCGCCGCGCATCGCCCCGCATTTTCATGTTCCCTTGCAGTCCGGCTCCGACCACATCCTGCGCGCGATGCACCGCTGGTATCGCGCCGAACACTACGCCGAGCGCCTGAGCGTCATTCAGCGCTACCTTCCGGGAGCCGCAATCGGCGCCGACGTCATCGTCGGGTTCCCCGGCGAATCTGACGCAGATTTTCAAGCCACGGTCGAATTTATCGAGCGCCTGCCATTCACCTACCTGCACGTCTTCTCGTTTTCGGAACGGCCGGGAACAGGGGCAGCAAAATTGCCGGATCGCGTGGAGCACGGAGTGATTCGCGAGCGCGCCAGAAATCTCCGCGCACTCGCAGCGAAAAAATCAGCCGCCTTCCGCGCATCACAGGCTGGATGCGCCATGCGCGCACTCACGCTCGCACGCACCGGTGACGATTGGACGGAGGCTTTAACTCGAAATTACCTGAAGGTACGAGTCGCCGGCCGGCGCCCCGCAAATCAATGGTGCAACGTGCGACTCCCCCTCGACCCAGCCGCCGTCGCGCGCACAATCGAGCTGCCGCTGCTGCCTGCTCCTATTCGTACCGCAGCGCAATCAGAGGATCCACGCGCGTGGCTCGCCGCGCCGGAATCCAGCACGCAAATAGCGCCACTCCTGTAAGCAAAATCGCAACCGTGAAGTAAGTGAGAGGATCCGTGGGGCTAGTGCCCACGAATAACCTCGAGATCGCGCGCGTGCCTGCAAACGCGGCCAGCAGCCCTGCCGCCACCCCGATTCCCACCACTGCCAACCCCTGCCGCAAAACCATCTTCAAAATATCGCCGCGTCCCGCCCCCAGCGCCATGCGAATCCCGATTTCGTGCGTCCGCTGCGCCGCCGAGTAGGAAACCACACCATAGACTCCAACGACCGCGAGCGTCAATCCGAGCAGCCCGAGCACAGTCGTAATCTGAGCCCCAAACCGGAAAATAAAATATCCGTTTCCTCCGTTCAGAGCTTGCGTCATGGGCATCACGTCGAACACCGACACCTGGGAAGAAATTTCCCGTATAGCTTGTTGCGCCGCAACAGCCAGCGTCTCCGGCCGGACCGAAGTGCGCAGTTGGATGGTGCGGAACGCGGAGTAGTTCTGCGCCATGGGCAGAAAGAAAAACGGCGTGGGGTCTTCATTCGGCGAGCGGTATTTTCCATCCTTCACCACGCCCACGACTTCGACGAATGGCCCAGTCTGCGCTTTGATGCTGAAGCGCTTGCCGATGGGGTCCTCGTTCGGCCAGTATTTCTTGGCCATAGTCTGGTTGACGATGGCCACAGCCGGCGCTTTTTCCGAATCCACTTCGCTAAAATTCCTGCCCCGGACGAGCCGCACGCGCATGGTGTCGATATAATTCGCCGCCACCGTGTTGCATATAGTCTCCTCCGGGTGCTGCCCGGCTTCGAGCGGGTGGCCTTCGATAAAAACGGGGTTATTTTGGCCGACGTACCCCAGCGGAGTGGACATGGCCTCTGTGACGGATTGAACGCCAGGCAATGCTCGCAGGCGCGCATCCACCGCGCGATAGAATTCCTTTCCGCGCGCTTCGTCGAACCCCGCTTGCTGCACGTCCATCATCATGTTGAGGACATTGTTGGGATCCAGGCCCAGGTCCAACCGCTGCGCCTTCCCGAGGCTGCGCGCAAATAATCCTGCAACGATGAGCAGCACCAGCGACCCGGCCACCTGGCCGACGACCAGCGTATCCCGCACAAGATTGCGCCGCGGGCCATCGGTGGATGCGCGGCCGCCTTCGTGCAATACGCTCGTCACGTCCGTTCGCGCCGCTCGCCACGCGGGAAGCAAGCCCACAATTATCCCTGTGAATAAAATTGTCGCAAACGCGAAAGCCAGCACCCGCCCGTCCGGGCTGAAATCGAGGTGAATTGGCAGGTCCGTCTGCAGCGGAAGTGAACTCAGCGCTCCGCTGCCCCACCACGCCAGCAGCATTCCGGCCAGCCCACCAAGTAGAGCGAGGATCAGGCTCTCGGTGAGGAATTGCCGGACCAGCCGCATTCTTCCTGCGCCCAGCGCCGCGCGCACAGCCATCTCGCGCTGCCGCACCGTCGCGCGTACCAGCAGCACATTCGCCACATTGAAACACGCCAGCAGCAGCACCAGCCCCGCAAGGATCATGAATATTGCCGCGACCGCTGGAATCGGGCTGCCTTTCTCCGGTTGAGGGCGCGCCAGCCGCTCCGGATACACGGAAATGCCGATGCCCTTGTCGCTTTCCGGATATTGCTGAGCCAGACGGTCCGCAATCACGTTCAACGACGATTCCGCCTGCTTCAGGCTGACGCCCGGTTTCAGCCGCCCGAGCACTCGATACGGCCGCATCGTGCGATCCGTCCAGAAATTTCCGGATACCTCTTCCCACTTTTCCATGCTTGCCGGCATGTACCCCTGGCTTTCGATGATCGCAAAAATTCCGAAAAAGCCTTTAGGCGCCACGCCAACCACCGTTACCGGTTCGCCGTCAATCAGCACCTGCTTGCCGATCACGTGCTGGTCGCCGCCAAACCGCTTCTGCCAGTAGGTATAGCTGAGCACGATGTACGGGTCCGCGCCGGGCTTCAGGCCCTCCGACGGCAGCAGGAACCTGCCCAGAGCCGGCTGGATTCCAAGCACCGGAAAAAAATTGGGAGACACATAGCTGATCGCCAGGTGGTCCGCCATCCCGTCCACGGCCAGTCCCCCGAGCGTGATGTGATAGAAGAAAAGTTCGGCGAAGGATTCCGACTGCTTCTGGAAGTCGTTAATATCCGCCAGGGAGAATGTCTGCGCGTTCGGATTGTTCTTCTGGTCCGCGGTCAGCGTAACAATCTGGCCCGGATCCTTGACGGGCAGCGGCCGCAGCAGCACGGCATTCACCACGCTGAAAATGGTCGTGTTCGCGGCCATCCCCAGCGCCAGCGTCACGACGGCGATGGCCGTGAACCCCGCCGATTTGTGCAAGGTACGAAGGCCGAAACGGATGTCTTGCCAGAAGCTGCCCATTGGTGCACCCCCCGGAGGAACCTGCCGCAATCATCGCACGATTGATACCGCGAGGGTCCGCTCGTATCTATATGGTGCAGGATGCTTTACTTAGAGGCGGGCGTAAACTCCGCACAGCCATTTGAGCGGTTTTGGGAATTTCCGTCGCCGGACCGGACACTTGATCGGCGCGCAAACCTGCCGATTCGAGAACCAATCTAATTCTCAAAAATCACTTCGGCGAGGGCGAAATTGCCGCTGTGCGTGATCGTGAGAGCGATATTCTTCACGCCGAGGCCGTCGGCAATCTCCCGCGCGGCGCCCTCGAGATGCAGCGTGGGCTTGCCGCCCGGCTCGCGCTCGACTTCAATATCCCGCCAGCGCACGCCGCGCCGCCAGCCCGTCCCGAGCGCCTTCATCGCCGCTTCCTTCGCGGCGAAGCGGGCGGCGTAGCGCTCGAATTTGTTCTTGTGGCTTTCGCAGTAGGAGATTTCACGCGTGCTATAGACTCGCTCGAGGAAAGGCGCGCCATGGCGCGTGATGGCCGCCTCGATCCGGTCGATTTCCGCGATGTCCAGTCCCAGCCCGACGATCACGCGCGCCTCGATGGCTCCCGCGGCGTCATAAGGAAATCTCCCATCCATCTGAGACTGCGCCGCGCCGCGATTATACCTATAATCGGAGAGCGCCGCGATTGGCGCCCCAAACGGGACGACGCGAATGCCCACCACCAGCGCAGGGAAAAAAAAGACGCCGCGAAAACAGGCCGCCGCGCACAGGCCATCCACGAAGACCGCGCCATGGAATTTGCATCGCGCCGGAGATTTGCAGATTCTTCACGCGCCGGCTCTCGCCGCGCTCGATTGGCTCGTCCACGGTTTCAGCACCCGGCCCGGCGGCGCAAGCAACCTGGAAACTCTTCGCGATGGCAGGAAAGCCGGCGAGAAAGTCCTAAATCTCGGCTTCACGGACTGGGATACACGCGAATCCGTCCTCGCCAACCGGGCAAATTTCTTTGCCGCCGTGGGAGCAGGCAATATGCGCGTCGTTGCGTTGCGGCAGATTCATTCGGATATCGCGCACCGCGTGGATTACGTCGAGGCCAGCGCTCCCCAGGCGGCGCTACCGGTAACTCCTCTGCAAGGCGACGCGCTTTTTACGCGCGACCCGGGCGTGCTCCTCGCCGTCCAAACTGCGGATTGCGTCCCGATTCTCCTCGCGGATACGAAGCGCCACGCCGTCGCTGCGATTCATGCCGGGTGGCGCGGCACGCTCAGCCGCATCGCGGAAAAAACCCTGGGCCGCATGCAGATGGAATTCGGCACGCGCCCGGAAGATGTAATCGCCGCGCTCGGCCCCGGCATCGGGCCATGCTGCTACGAGGTGGGCGCGGACGTCGCCAAGGAATTTCAGGCGCAGTTCCCGAACGCGCGCGAATGGTTCGAAGGTCCCTTCGACGCGCTTGCCTCTGGCGAAAACGATCCCAACTGGCTCCCCTGGCTTACCATGAGGCCGCCGGGACACGCGCCACCCCCGCCGCGAGTGCAGCTTGATTTAATCGCCGCGAACCGCTCGATCCTCGCCGGCGCAGGCGTGCGCGCGGAAAATATTGCCTCATCCGGCTACTGCACGGCGTGCCGTACGGATCTTTTCTTCAGTTTTCGCCGCGAACGCACTACCGGCCGACTGATGGCCGTCATCGGGATTCGATAGCAGGGAATTGCGAAGCAGGTTTACGCGGACGGTGAAATCTGCGCGAGCGGTGTGGACGTCGCGCCCGATTCGAGGAGCGCCAATTGCCCGCACGCGGCCATCACGTCCTGCCCGCGGGAATAGCGCACAAACGCGGGCAGTCCTTTGTCCACGAGAATGCGCCGGAATTCCTCGATGCGCGCCTCGTCCGGCTTTTCATACGGCAGCTCGCCGGGATTCCAGGGAATCAAATTTACCTTCGCGCGCAGATTTGCGAGGAGTTTCACCACGCGCCGCGCATCGTCCACCGAGTCGTTGAAGCCGCCGAGCAGCACATACTCAAACGTCAAATGCTCCCACGGCCGCAGCGGATAGCGGCGGCAGGCCTCCAGCAGCTTCTCGATCGGATATTTGCGATTGATGGGCATAATCCGGTCGCGCTGCTCGTCCGAAGATGCGTTCAGAGAAATCGCGAGCTTCGGCCGAATTTTCTCGCGCGCCAGACGCTCGATTCCCGACACGATCCCGCTTGTCGAGAGCGTCGCGTGTTTCGGCGAAATTGCGATTCCATCGGGGTCGAGCAGAATCCGCAGCGCCGCCATCACCGGCTCAAAATTCAGCAGCGGTTCGCCCTGGCCCATCAGCACGATGTTCGTTTGCGGCTTGAGCTCGGCGCGATTTTCATCGAGTGCGACGAGCACTTGCCCGACAATTTCGCCCGCCGTCAGGTTCCGTATCAGGCCGAGCGTCGCCGTCAGGCAGAAATGGCAATCCACAGCGCAGCCCGCTTGCGTCGAAATGCAGATTGTCTGGCGGTTTTCCTCCGGCATGAACACAGTTTCAATCGTCGCGGGCTTCGCGGCAGCCGCCCCCTCCGCCGATTGCTCCAACGGGAGCGCGAGCACGTACCGCACCGTCCCGTCCGACGAGCTATAGCGCCGCAGAATCTGCGGCAGCGCAATACTCGCCTCGCGCGCAAGGCGCTCGCGAAGCGCAGCCGGTAAATTCGTCATCGCGGCGAAGTCAAATCGCCGCTCGGCGTAAAGCGCATGGTAAATCTGCGCACCGCGGTAAGCCGGCTCGCCAAGCGATTGCATCAGTGCCCGCAATTCATCCACGGACTTGCCGAGCACATTGGCCGCCGCGCTGGGAATTTTCGAAGACATCTTGCATTCATGATAGCACGGCGGCTTTGCTTCGATTTTGCAGCGCCACCCGGCTCACGGAGATATAATTGAAGTCTCTGGAATTGTTCTCGATTCCCGCACTGAAGGAGCAGCGATGGAAACCACAACGCGCATGGAAACCCTCACGATCGACGACTGGGTGAAGCAACTCTGCGCCATCCCGGAAAAAGATTTCACCATCGAACGCGTGCTCCAGTTCACGCAGACAAAAGCGGTTCGCCCGGAGACTCTCGCCCCCTATATTTTTTATGCCAAGAGCCATTACACGCGAAATCTGATTTATAAATGCGAGCTGTTCGAAGTGATGTCCATTTGCTGGGAATCCGGGCTCGTGAGCCGCATCCACAATCATCGCGACCAGAATTGCTGGATGGTCACGCCCATCGGCCGCCTGCGAGTGCAGAATTTCCGCGTTGAGAACCGCGATGCCTCGCACGGGACGTGCAAACTCGTTCCCACCGACGCCTACGATATGGACGCCGCTCATCCCGCGGTCGTGCAGCCGGAAGAGCCCGTCCACCAGGTGCTCAACCTGCCTGAATTCGGCCAGCGCGCCACCAGCATCCACATCTACTCGCGCCCCTATTCGAGCTGCGAGGTGTATTTGCTCGACCGCGGCGCCTACTCCGACGTACCACTCCATTACTCGAGCGAATACGGCAAACTTTCCCCGGACGAAAAGTTGATCTAGCTGTTCGCGCGCCGCTGGCATCGCGCCGTCGCACGTAGAAACTTACGCGCCCCCCGGAAAGACTTTTGCCGCCCGCGCGTGCGAAAATAGAATCCGAACATGACGGACAAACCGAGCACGGTACATAAAGAAACGCTGCCGAATGGTCTCGTGATCATCACCGAGCCGATGGAGCACGTCCACTCGGTTTCGGTCGGCGTCTGGCTGCGCACTGGCTCCCGCCGCGAGCCCGCCGAGCTCAATGGCATTTCGCATTTCATCGAGCACATGCTCTTCAAGGGCACCACGCGCCGCAGCGCCGAAGATATCGCCCGCGAGGTTGACCGCGTCGGCGGAATGCTCGACGCCTTCACCTCAAAGGAAATGGTCTGCTTCAATACGCGCGTCCTCGATGAGCATCTGCCGAAAGCGTTCGATGTCGTCGCCGATATGGTCCTCGAGCCGAAGTTCGCCGAAGAGGAAATCGACCGCGAGAAATCCGTGATCCTCGAGGAAATCCGCATGGTCCAGGACAATCCCGAAGACCTGGTCCACGAGCTCTTCACCCAGAATTTCTGGACGCGCAACGCGCTGGGCAAACCAATCCTCGGCACGCCGGAAACAGTTTCGGCCTTCACGCGCGAAACACTCCAAAAGTGGTTCCGCACCTGCTACGCGCCCAACAACATGGTCATCACCGCGGCCGGCCATCTCACGCACGCGCAGCTCGTCGAACTCGTCACCGAACGCTTCTCGAAACTCGCGCCGTCAGAAAACGGCGCCTCCGGGCCCGCGCCGCAATCCGTGCCGCACATCACGCAGCTCACCAAGCACGAGCTCGAGCAGGTGCACATTTGCCTGGGCGTCCCCGCGCTACCGATGACGGACCAGCGCCGCTTCGCCGTCTCCGTCCTGAATAATGTCCTCGGCGGCGGCATGTCCTCGCGCCTCTTCCAAAATATCCGCGAGCGCCAGGGGCTCGCCTACAACATCTTCAGCGAACTCAGCTCCTATCGCGATACAGGCCTGCTCGCCGTCTATGCCGGGACGTCGCTCGAGACCGCGGAAAAAGTCGTCCGCTCGGTCCTCGATGAATTCCGTCGCCTGAAAGACGAGCCGCTCAATGAAGAAGAGCTGCGCCGCGCGAAAGACCACCTCAAAGGCGCCACGCTCCTAGCCCTCGAAGGCTCAGGCCAGCGCATGAGCAGCCTCGCCCGCTACCACATTTATTTCGACCGTTACTTCTCGCCGGCCGAGCTAATCGCCATGCTCGAAAGCGTCACCGCCGCCGACGTCCAGCAGCTAGCCCGCGATTTCTTCGAGGCCAGCCGCCTAGCCGCCAGCGTAGTCGGCAATCTCAACGGCTTCGAGCTCACCCGCGCTCACCTCACCATCTGATTTCTCTCTACTCCAAAGCAAATAATCCAGAGAGTTAATCATCCAAGCGGGATATGGTACGTTCCGTTTCATTTCCAGGAGGCTCACATGAAAAAGCTTTGCATTTTTGTCGCGGTCTTGTGCTGGATCGTTGCCGGTCGAGCCCTGTTTGCTCAGGGAGTGTGGGTGAATCGTGACAACAAGACTGTGTCAGTCAGCGTGACCGAAAGCATCGAAGTTCAACCGGAGATTGGTGTCGTGACGCTTGGATATCAAAATTTCGGGCGGACGCAAGACGCAGTCTTCGAAGAAAACGTCCATGGGGCTGAGAAGATCATCAAGGCGCTTTTAGCTGCAGGCGTAAAGAAGGAAGACATTGAAACTCAATCGCTGCAACTTGGCCGAACCGAAGAACCAATGAAGCAGGCCGATACCAAACAAGACAAGGGGCCACAGTTTCAGGCGCAACAATTGTGGAGAATTCGAGTTTTGGTCGGAGAGGTGCAGAAGGTGGTGGATCAGGCCGTCGCTGCCGGCGCGAATGACATCCAAGATGTCGATTGGGGCGTCAAAGATCCCGATGCGCTGGACGCAAAAGCTCGCGCGCACGCGGTCTCTAAAGCCAAAGACCTGGCTCAAGAAATCGCGCAATCGTTAGGAGGCAAGGCCGGAGCGCTTCTCTTCGTTTCGAACAATCAGGTAAGCGCTTATGCCGCCCGGTTCGGGAACTCAAATGCTTTCGGAAACATGGGCCTTTCAACGGTTGAGGTCGTCTCGTCAGCCAAGTTGCCCATGTTGAATCTATTTCCGCAAAAGGTAAAGCGCGAGGCAACTATTTACGCGGTCTTCGTTTTGGAATGAGACGTACAAGATAAGTCCGGCTTCGACTGCGTATTGACGCGAAGGCAGCAGTTTGCCATCATCCTTTGCGGCGCTGCGCGGATGCATCGCGCGAGCAGCCAAAGAGCGAGGGCGCATCTCTTTTCGAATTTCCATTCTGGCGTCGGGAAGTTCGGGCAATTCCACATTGCTCGAAACCGAGCACACCGCTCTCCTGATCGACGCTGGCCTCGGCAAAAAAGAAATGCTGCGCCGGTTCGAAGCGCTCGGCCGCGCCCGCCCGGCACGCGTTGACGGCATTCTCATCTCCCACGAGCACACCGATCATTCGAGCGGCCTGGGACAAATGCAGCGCGAATGGAATTGCCCCGCCTACCTCACCGAGCCGACGCACCGCGAAATCCTGAAGATGCTCGCCGAAAACGCCGGGAAAAAAATCGAGCGAGTCGAATACATCCGCGCCGGCTTGCGCTTCGAAATCGGCGATATTGAAATCACGCCATTCACCATCCCGCACGATGCCGCGGACCCGGTCGGCTACGCTTTCCGCTCGAATGGCACCAAAGTCGTAATCGTCACCGACCTCGGCTATCTTCCCGAGCTCGTGAAACACCACCTCCGCGAAGCCGATTTCCTGATTCTCGAATCGAATCACGATCTCGAGATGCTGAAGGTCGGCCCGTACCCGTGGTACATCAAGCAGCGCGTCATGAGCCGCACCGGCCACCTCTCGAATGCGGTTGTCAGCGAATTCCTCGCCGACGCCGAAGTTTTCGACGGCCAGGCGCGCCACCTCGTCCTCGCGCATCTCTCCGAGCAAAATAACAATCCCGATGTAGCCCGCATCTCAGCCGAAGAAGCCCTGCGCCGCCGCCCCACCGATTTTCCCTTTCGCGGCACGCTGCACATCGCCTCGCAGCGCACCCCTCTCGGCCCCTTCGAACTTTAATCAACGCATATCACTAAGTTGCTTTCCCGTTCGAGGTAACTTTGCGCCAGCCACAGCCCATATGGAGTGCGGTGGCTGGCCACCGCTTTGTTATCGCGAGGCTCGCCTCGCCGTGTTCGATTCAACGAAAGCGCCGCTTAGCTGGTAAAGCACTTCTACATCACCGCTTCACCGCGCTTCCTCGCGCGCGCTAAGACTCCCATAGAACAAATCATGCATCGTGCGCGTCCGGCCTTCCTCCAGGTCCGCGTCGCGCGCGATTGCCACCCGCGCATCAAATAGATTTTCGGGATTCAGCGCGACGCCCGGCGCCACTTCGATCTGCACCAGGTCGGGACCCGCATGGCCCGGCGTTGCGCTCGCGAATTCGCGCAGCCCGCGGCACTGGTAGCAGACGCCTTTCTTGTTGATGAGCGCGCACAGACCCTCGAAATCTTGAATCATTTTCGCGCGCGCGTCCGATAGCCGGTGCCGGAAGACCGGCTCCGAGACGCCGAGAATCGCCGCGGCCTCCTGCGCGGTGAAGCCGAGAACTTCCTTGAGCATTAGCGCGGCCTGCTCCTCGGGCGCGAGCGACCGCGCGATGCACGCGAAGCAGAAAGCGATGTGCTCGCGGATTTCAAAAACGAATTCCGGCTGCTGCATCACCTCAACGAGTGCCTGGTGCATTTCAGGGCTGGCCTTGGCTTCCTGTTCGCCGATCAGCTGCGCCTCCATGCGCCAGCGCTTCCTGCCGCGCAGATGATCCAGGCACGCATGCGTGGCAATGCCGAAAAGCCAGCTCTTGAATCGCGCCTCGCCCCGATACTCGCGAAGATTTTCGAGCACGCGCACCAGCACGTCTTGCAGCAAATCCTCGGCATCCTGCCGCAGCGTGACCATGCGATAGATGTAGCCGAAAAGCGGCTTGCGCCACGGCTCGACGAGCGAGCCGAACGCGGCCCAGTCGCCCTGGCGCGCCAGCTCGACGAGCGACGCTTCCTTTTCCGGAGTGATTTGCGGCAATGGATGAACGGCCATGGCGAATCTCCTTGCGTAGACGGGCCGCGCCAGTTTACCCGATTGCGACAAACCGGCGCGGCCCAGTAGTGCATGTGTGAGAACTTGAGGATCTTTGTGCGTCGCGGTTTCACAGTTTGCGGAAAAAGTCGGGAGTTTGCGACTTGTGGGGATGGCGAGCGTCTAAGGGAGCATGCGAGGATACGACGAAGTGCAAGACGGGATGTTCAGCTACATTAGCGCGGAGCAGCGCGTGCCGGCGGATCATCCGCTGCGGCGAGTGCGGGGGCTGGTGGATGCGGCGCTGCAGCAGATGTCGCGGCAATTCAGCGAGCTGTATGCGCGCAACGGGCGGCCGTCGATTGCGCCGGAGAAACTGCTGCGCGCGCTGCTGTTGCAGTTTTTCTACAGCGTGCGCAGCGAGCGGCTGTTGATGGAACAGCTGCAGTACAACTTGCTGTTTCGCTG
The DNA here is from genome assembly GCA_963701005.1 of uncultured Acidobacteriota bacterium. Taxonomy (GTDB): domain Bacteria; phylum Acidobacteriota; class Terriglobia; order Acidiferrales; family UBA7541; genus Palsa-295. Next base: position 5,275,698 of record OY969555.1, on the reverse strand, counting down.
GTTCGTGGGGCTGAGCATGGACGACGCGGTGTGGGACGTGACGGTGTTCACCAAGAATCGCGAGCGGCTGCTGGAGGGCGAGATCGCCGAGAAGTTTTTCCAGCAGGTGCTGGAGCCGGCCAAGCAACAAGGGCTGCTCTCGGACGAGCACTTCACGGTGGACGGGACCTTGATCGAGGCCTGGGCCAACCGCAGGAGCTTTCACGAGAAGAAGGACCCGCCGACACGCGGCAGCGGATACAAGGGGCAGAAGCTGTTGCGGGACACGCATGAGAGCGGGACGGATCCGGAAGCGCGGTTGTACAAGAAGAGCCAGGCGGGAGAAGCCCGACCGAGCTACTTAGGCCATGTGCTGACGGAAAACCGGAACGGGTTCATTGTGCGGGCTTGCGTAACGCAGTCGGCGACACGGGCGGAGCGCGAGGCGGGGTTGGAAATGGTGCGAAAACTTCCGCGGAAGGAAGCAGGCGGAAAGGTAGGGCCGATCACGCTGGGCGGAGACAAGGCGTACCAGGAAGAAAAGTTCGTGGAGGAACTGCGAGCGATGCAAGTGATTCCGCACATCGCCGAATTTGAGAAGGAATCGTGGCAGTGGCCGAACTGGTTGACGACGAGCGAGCGCGAGGATCCTGGCTATGCGATCAGCCAGCGGAAGCGCAAGTTGGTTGAGAAGGCGTTCGGGTGGATGAAATTTGTGGCCGGGCTGAGAAAGACGAAATTGCGAAAACGGCGGCGGGTGGACTGGATGTTTCGTTTAGCAGCGGCCGCGTGCAACCTGATGCGCATGGCCAAGTTGATTCCTGCGGAAACATAAACAAGGGAACGGGCGGGTGGAACGAGGCGGACGGTTGGCAGGAAGGGCGGAAAACTAGATCAAAGCGAAGCTTGAAAATCGCGACCAGCCACCCGGAACACAAAAACCAACCCTTTTTCCGCAAACTGTTCAACCGCGACACAAATGCTGCAAAAGCCTGTCGGCTTTAGCCGCTGAAGTTCCTCTTTCGCAGTTCTCACGCGCTCTTTAGCGCTAGTGCTGCATCAGCACTTGGCAAAGTTGCAGCCGGTTGCCGGATGGATCGCGAAACGCCGCGAGCTTCACCATGCCGGGAATCTCCTCGATCTCGCCTTCGAATTGGACGCCTCCGGCCCGCAGCCGCTTCCGCTCGCGCTCGATGTCATCCACGCGCAAGACAATCGTCGCGCCCGTCTCCATCCCGCCCTGCGGGGTCGCCGCCACGCCGATAGCCGCCTCGCCCTCCGCATGGCTGAATTCCGCCCAACTCTGAACCTCCAGAACCTTCTTCAGCCCCCAGTGTGCTGCCATAAAATTTCTTGGCCTCCTCGAAATCCTTCACGTTAAACCACGCCACCGTCATTTTCATCGCAAATCTCCTTTCGGCCTGTTTGGCCTGTCAGAAGCTAAGTCGTCTGAGCCGGACAATTCCGCCAAGCTGCTGAAAACAGGCGGGTTGAGGAATTCGCTGCCCCCGCGAACTTGCAGTGCGCGAAATTCGGGTATCATGGAGCAGGGAAATTCCCCGCCGTTTGCCTGATAGCCAAAGGAGTGGCGCTTGATTGCACGATACACACGCGCGGAGATGGGCCGCGTCTGGAGCGAAGAAAATAAATTTCAGAAATGGCTCGAGGTCGAGCTGGCTGCCACAGATGCACTCGCCGAAGCGGGCATCGTCCCGCGCGAGGCGGCGCGCAAGCTCCGCGAACGCGCGCGCGTTGACGTCGCCCGCATCAACGAGCTCGAAGCAAAAGTGAAGCACGACGTGATCGCCTTCACCATCAACGTCCAGGAATCCGTCGGCGATCCCGAGGCAGCGCGCTGGCTGCACTACGGCCTCACTTCAAACGATGTCGTGGACACCGCGCAGGCCCTTCTCGTCCGCGAAGCCTCACAACTGATCGAGAAGAATCTCGCGCGCTTCGGTGAGACGCTCGAACGCCGCGCGTGGGAATTCAAGGACACGCCGGAAATCGGCCGTACTCATGGCATTCACGCCGAGCCGATCACCTTCGGCCTAAAGGTCGCAAACTGGTACGACGAAAGCCGCCGTGACGCCACCCGTTTCGCCATCGCCGCCAAGCAAATGGCCGTCGGGAAAATTTCCGGCGCCGTCGGCACCTGCACGCACTTGGGCCCGGAAATCGAGCAGAAAATCTGCGCTCGCTTGGGCCTCGAAACCGCGCCCATCACCTCGCAAGTGATTGAGCGCGACCGCCACGCGCAATATCTCTCGACGCTCGCAATCGTCGCCGCTTCGCTCGAGCGCGTCGCGCAGGAAATCCGCCATTTGCAGCGCACGGAAGTCCGCGAAGTCGAAGAACCGTTCGGCGGCGAGCAGCGGGGCAGCTCGGTAATGCCCCACAAGCGCAATCCGGTCGGCAGCGAGCAGATTTGCGGCCTCGCCCGCGTGGTCCGCGCCAATTCTCTCGCAGGCATGGAAAATATCGCCCTGTGGCACGAACGCGATATTTCGCACAGCTCGGTCGAGCGCATCATCCTCCCGGATTCCACGATTCTCGTGGATTACATGCTCCACCGCTTGACCGAAATCGTCGCCAATATGAAAGTTTTCCCCGAGCGCATGCGCCGCAATCTCGATGCTACCCAGGGCCTCGTCTTCTCCGGTCAGCTCCTGCAAGATCTCGTCGAGCACGGCGCCCCGCGCGAAGACGCCTACAAGTGGGTCCAGGCCCACGCCATGGCCGCTTGGGAGTCAGAACCGAGTTTCAAAGATCGCGTCACGGCCGACCCCAACATCCGAAGATTCCTCGATGAAAAATCCCTGGCCCACACGTTCGATTTGCACCGCCAGCTCCGCGCCGTCGACGCCATCTTCGCCCGCGTCTTCGGAGCAAAATCCTCTGCCGCGCACTAGATCCGAATTAACTTCTAGGTGAGTAAGAGTCACCTCATAAATGACCGCGATGGAAGGGCGGGGTTTTCAACCCCGCCGTAAAGAGCGCCCCTGACCGGGCTTTAGCCCCTGAAGCCACGGACTTTTATCGAGACGCGCCATTTATGAGATAGCTTCTGCTCAAAAATCTTTGTGGGTCGCGGTTTCAATCGCGACATAAACGCTGCAAGATCAAAACGGCTTTAGCCGCTGAAGTTTCCGCAGATTGCAGTTTCCAAGCTGAGTTAACTAGCCTGCCGCAAGGTAAACATACCGAAGGATGAAAAGCGCCGTAAGAATCCACAAAAGCAGGCTGACCTCGCGATGCCTTCCCGAGCCCACTTTCGCCACCGTGTAGGAAATCAAGCCGAGACTCAGGCCGGTGGCGATGCTGAATGTAAGCGGCGTAGCCAGCAGAGTAACGAACGCAGGAAACGCTTCCGTGAAATCGGACCAGCGGATCGAAGCGATCGATTGCGTCATCAGCGCGCCGACCAAAATCAGCGCGGGCGCCGTGGCGAATCCAGGTATCGCTGCGGCGACCGGCGAAAAAAATATGGCCACCAGAAAAAGCGCGGCCACGACAAGATTTGCCATACCCGTGCGCGCTCCCGCGGCCACGCCCGCGGCGCTTTCGATATAGCTCGTCACCGTGGAAGTTCCGCTCAACGCGCCGAATACGGTTCCCACCGCATCCGCCAGCAACGCACGGCCCACGCGCGGAATTTTCCCGTCCTTCACGAAGCCGCCCTGCTCGCACACGCCAACAAGCGTCCCCACGTTGTCGAATAAATCCACGAACAGGAACGCGAAAATAATCTCAAGCAGCCCGAGGTGCACCGCCCCGCGCAAATCGAGCTGCAGCAGCGTTCCCATGGGGTGCGGCATGGAGATGATTGCCGCGGGCGCGTGCGCCAGGCCAGCCGCGATTCCGGCTGCGGTGGTAGCAAGAATTCCCAGCAGAATCGCGCCATTGATTTTTCGCGCGATCAGGACCAGCGTCAGCAGCAGCCCGAAACACGCGATTTGCACTTCGTGATCCGAAAAATTGCCGAGGCCAACGAACGTCGCCGGGTTTGCCACCACCAGCTTCGCGTTCCGCAGCCCCACGAACGCAATGAACATCCCAATCCCCGCAGCCGTCGAATGCTTCAGCGAATCCGGAATGCCGTTGACGATCTGCTCGCGTACGCGAGTCACCGTCAGCAGCACGAATAGCACGCCCGAAATGAAAACCACCCCAAGCGCCGTCCGCCAAGGAATGTGCATCCCGATGCACACCGAATAAGTGAAGTAAGCGTTGAGCGACATCCCGGGCGCAAGCGCGATCGGATAATTCGCATACAGCCCCATCACCAGTGTCGCCGCAGCCGCCGAAACGCACGTCGCGAAGACCACACCCTCCGCCGGCATCCCCGCCTGCGCCAGAATCTGCGGGTTCACCACCACGATGTAAGCCATGGTCATGAACGTGGTCAGCCCGCCAAGCATCTCGCGGCGCACCGTAGTCTGATTTTCAGCGAGTTTGAAGTACCGTTCGAGCAAGTCGCGCCCCGGCAGCCCTGAAAGAAGCAGCCACTCTAGGGCGCGCCGCAACGCAAGTCAATTCGAGGGAGGTTTCCTGTCGGGATCCGCCGTGGATTCCGGCGCTGGAACCGACGGGCCAACCGAAGTGCCCACGCGAAACTTTTTGTAATCAGAGTAACGATCCACAGCGTTTTCCTTCATCTTGAACACAAACACGCGCGCGTCCAAGTGCACCTCGACGTACGTCGGCATCCAGATTTCCTCGTTGATCTTTTCCTGCTCGAAAACGAAGTTCGAGCCCTTGTGTACAGCCGCGACCAGCCCGCCCCCCACCTTCGCCGATTCATCGAAGCGCGCCTCGAGCCGCACGATTTCCCGAGCCTGTTCGTCCACCCACATCACGCCCTTGAGCTTTTGGATGATGCGTTCAATCGTCTTTTTGGGCTTGTAGTCCGGCTCACCGCTGAAATCGAAGGCAATCACTTCTTTTCCGTGAAAGAGCTCGCGGCGAGGGTTCGTGAATCGCTCCGCGCGCAGAAAATCCGAAAGCTCCGCATCTTCCTCCTCCTCTTTCTTCGCCTCTTTCTTCGGATTGTTCGCAAGTTCGGCCTGTTTTTTCTTCGCCTTGTCGAACTCCTTGTCGAACCGTTCGTCCTCTTTCTTCTGCTCGCCGGCATCGAGCGGCTTCCCGTCCTTCGCGAGCAGGTGCCGCACCTCGTCATCACCCACGAAAAATAGGTCGTAATCCTTCACCGTGGAAGTTTTCACCTGCCCGTTCGAATCCAGTTTGTCTTCTTTTTCCGAGAGGCGGCACGTATACAGTTTGCGGATATCTTCGAGCATTCGCTGGTTCTTGTTGATGTCGCGGAGGAGCGTGGGAATATCTGGCAGGGGACGATTATCTGGTGCGGGAAGGCCGCTCGAAATCTCGGCTGGGTGCGCGTGGTCGGGAACCTGCTGCGCGCTCACCGCACGCCCACCGGCGAAGAGCAGCAGGAATACAGCCGCGGCCAAATTCTGCATGCAGTGAAGGCGCATCCGCGCTGCCTACCCTCCCGAATCCGCACGCCATTTTACTCCGAGAGGATGTGCAGCAAGATGAAGATAGCTATCGCGGAGGCTACTGCACGCGCTGGATGTACCGCGCCTCCGCTGTATCCACTTTCACTTTGTCGCCCGTTCCGACAAAAGGCGGCACGTTGATAATCAGCCCCGTCTCGAGCTTCGCGGGTTTCATCACCGCGCTGGCCGTCGCCTTCTGAATGCTCTGTTCGGTCTCGACCACCGTCAAGTCCACCGTGTCCGGCAGCAGCACGCCAATCGGTTTCTCATCGTAGTATTCGATCTTCACAGACATGTTGGGAATCAAGTAATCCTTCGCGTCGCCCACCACATCATTTTGCAGCTGCAGCTGCTCGTAATTTTCCGTATTCATGAAATGATGCCCGTCGCCGTCGCTATACAGGTATTCGAACTGGATTTCATCCACCACCACTTTGTCGACAAATTCTTCCGCGCGAAACCGGTAATCCATCATCGACCCGGTGCGCAGGTTGCGCATCTTCGTCTGCATCGCGGCGCGCTTGTTCCCCGGCGTGCGGTGGTCCACGCTGTACACCAGGCAAAGGTCGCCCTCGTGCTGGATAATCATGCCTGCGCGCAGCAGTGTAGCCTTTAGGGCGCTCATCAAGTGCTCCTGAATTCTATTTTTGATTTCCCCGCGGAGGGGTTTTTCCAGGGGCTCGCGCGATTCGCCGCCAAATCCCTGCTCAGCCAATCCTCAAAGCTATCCGGAAGCACCCATTATAGCGGCCCGCAGCGCTCGCGGTCAAACGATGCCTGCGCGCAGCACTAGAGATCATCCTTGCGGTACGCAGCCTGAAGGATCCAGCCAAAAGCGAGTCCGCGTGCAAACTCAAGTATCTTTGTGGGTCGCGGTTTCAACCGCGACATAAATGCAGCAAGATAAACTCGGCTTTAGCCGCTGAAGTTCCGCTTTTGAAGTTGTCACGCAGGCTCAAGAGTGCTCGAACCAATGAATCCCACTACTTCGAATTCGCGCGCCCTTCCGCCATCACCTTCTCAATCTCATCCACCGTCCGCGGCAGCCGCCGCGTCAGCAACTCGTGCCCATCTGCCGTCACGAGCACGTCATCCTCAATGCGCACACCCAAATTCTCCTCCGGAATATAAATTCCCGGCTCGTTGGTAATAGTCATTCCCGCCTGCAGAGGACGCGTGTAGTCCGTCGGGTCGTGCACATCCAACCCCAGCCCATGCCCCAGCCCATGAATGAAATATTTCCCGAGCGAATTGCCGTGCAAATCCTTCCCATGCGAATCAATATAATCGCGAGCAATCTGCTGCAAGCTCCCCGGCCCACCGTAGAGCGACACGCCGGCCTTCGTCGCCTCGAGCGCCGCATTCTGCGCCCCCAGCACAATCTCGTAAATCTCGCGCTGCCGCGCCGTGAATTTCCCATTCGCAGGCAGAGTCCGTGTGATGTCCGCCGCGTACCCGCCGTATTCCCCGCCCACGTCGAGCACCACCACGTCGCCATCCTTGATCTCATTGTTCAACGCATCGTAATGCAGCACAGTCGAAAAAAATCCCGCGCCCACAATCGGCGCATAAGCCTCGCGCGAACACCCCGCCCACTCGTGAATTTCCTTCATCCGCGCCGCCACCTGATACTCATACAGCCCAGGCCGCATCATCTTCATCGCAGCCAGCTGCGCGTCCACCGACGCATCAATCGCCTTCTGCAGCAGCGCCAGCTCGCCGGCAGATTTAATCATGCGCATCGCGGTGATCGTCGCGGTGGCCTCCTGCACGTTCGCTTCGGGCAGCACGCTGCGCACCCACGCGCTCGAATTCCCGAGGTGCGGGTAACCGTTCTCCTGTCCCTTCGGCAGCAGCGTATAGAAATTCGGAAACGTCTTCGACAAATTCACCAGGTCGCCGCGCAAATTCGCATAAGCTCTCACGGCCGCAAAACCAGTCTTCTCCGTGACGCCCGGATCGTCCGGCCCCAGCTTCGGCCCCTCCCATTTCGCGCGCCGAGGATCGCGCGGCGGCAAATACAAAATTTCATTCGGCCCCTCGATCGGTTTCCCGTTCGGCGGATCCGGAATCAACAGCAGCGCCGCGTCCGGCTCGTCATACCCCGTCAGGTAATAAAAACTCTCCTCCTGAAAAAATACCGCAACCTCGCCCCCCTCCTGCCGTCCCGTGTAGCCGAAAAGCACCACGGGCCCGTCCATCTGCCCCCGCAGCTTCGCCCGCCGCGCCTGGTATTCCGCCGCCGGCTGAGAAAAACGCGCCTGCGCAATGTAAGCAGCGATGGAAATCGCCACCAGCAGCAAAGCAGCGCGAATATATCGTGATCGGTTTTTCATAGGTCATTCCTTAGACGGAGGAGCTGATAAACAGGAAGCAAGAATGATTGTCCCAAAAACCCGGCTCTCTTGGCTCTCGCAACAAGCGCCGTAGGTGCGTCAGAAGTTAGCCCAGCCCGCAAGGGCTGGGAAAGGAAGCAAAAGGGATTCCGAGCGCCGTAGGCGCGGCACATCCTCGCTCCTGCGATTAAAAGCTAAAATCCCGGCGCGCCGGTCGAAGCAGGCCGCACTTCGCCGCTCTCCACTCCAAATCGCAGCCGCTCGAAGTAAGTCTGCCCGATAGACATCAAGCCGGTGTAGAGGTAGCCCCAAACAAACAGCAGCAAAAACGGAATCGTAGCGTAGTTCTCATTCTGAAATGCGTACACCACCGTCGCCGCGAAATAAAGCCCCAGCACCACTTCCGCAAACGGCATCCATCCCGCGCTCCGGTGATACGACTTCATCGCCCATTGCCCGCGCTCTTGTCCGCCCGCTCCCACGCGGTATTTCGGCGTGCGCACGAAATCAGATTTCACTCCAAAAATCGCTTCGAGCACCGCCAGCGCATTCCGCACCGAAAGCCCGATGCCCACGGCCATCACAAACGGCAAATACAAAAACGTCCGCTTCCAGGTCTTCGGATAAAGCGCCCGCTCAGCCGTCAAATAAAATGACGAAATCGAGCAGGTCGAAGCCAGAAACAGCGGCAGATCAATCACCAGCACCTGCACCCACCCCTGATAAAAACGCACAATCATCGCCGGCAGTAAAATCATCGAGAGAAAAACCATCAACGGATAGCTGATGTTCGCCGTCAGATGAAAAATCGCCTCGGCCTTCACCGCGCCCGGCACATCCGCGCGCATCACCCGCGGCAGAATTTTTTTCGCCGTCTGCATCAACCCCTTGGCCCAGCGTGCCTGCTGCGATTTGAAAGCGTTCATCTCCACCGGCAATTCCGAAGGGCAATCAATCTCCGGCAAATAAACGAAGTGCCATCCGCGAAGCTGCGCGCGATAAGAAAGATCGGTGTCTTCCGTCAGCGTGTCGTGCTGCCAGCCGCCCGCGTCCTCGATCGCCGCCCGCCGCCATATGCCCGCCGTCCCGTTGAAATTAAAAAACAATCCGCTGCGGAATCGCGCCGAATGCTCCACCACAAAATGACCATCCAGCAAAATCGCTTCCACTTCCGTAAGCGGCGAATAATGACGGTTTACGTAACTCCACCGCGTCTGCGCCATCCCCAATTTCGCATCCGCGAAATAGGGCACCGTGCGCCGCAAGAAATCCGCCGGCGGAATGAAATCAGCATCGAAAATCGCGATGAATTCCCCGCTCGCGCTCTTCAACCCCTCTTGCAGCGCCCCGGCCTTGAACCCCTCGCGGTTGTCGCGATGCAAATAAGTGATCGGCAAGCCCAGCGCCTGATATCGCTCGACGCAATTCCGCGCCACCGCCTGCGTCTCATCCGTCGAGTCATCCAGCACCTGAATCTCGAGCAACTCGCGCGGGTAATCGAACTGCGCCACAGCCTCCACCAGCCGCTCGATCACGTATCGTTCGTTGTAAATCGGCAGCTGCACGGTAACCTTCGGCCAGACAGAAATCTCCGGCGGCGGCCCGGCAACTTTATTGCGGTTCTTGTAGTAGTTATAGACGAGCGCGTACCGATGAATGCCGTAAGCCGCAAGTATGGTCATAACGAAAAAATAAGGCAGCATGACCGCGAGGTCGAATCCGTTGGCCTGCCAAAGCCCCACGAACCGTCGGTCCATCACCTTATCGTAGTAGTTTGAAAGGGGATTCGAGCCCGGTGCAAACCACATCGCCACGCTGTAGACCCACATCAGATTTCACCTGCTTCCGAGGTTTGTTTCAATCGCGAACATCTGCAAACCGGCTGGGTGAGCGAAATCATTATACGGTCGAACCAAGCAGTGTCAACGATTCTAACTTTCGAGGGAGAGCCTACTCACATCGTATCCCCCTAGTGAAGTTGAAATGCCTCACTCCGCAGCGATGGGAGGAACTCGCCGCCCGGCGGCGGGGGAGGAGCCGGACCCTTTCTCAGCTGGGGGTCGGAATATCAACTCGCCAATGGAACGGCCGGATTTCCGCCAATTTGGAGAAATCACGAGCATTCGCCGTCACCACCGTTATTCCCACACGGGCTGCGCTCATAGCTATCAGGGCATCGTTGGTCAATCGCCCCTGTCCAATTCGCTCGTAATTATGCCGGGCGGCGACCCGCGCCAGTACCTTCCCGGTTTGCGTCCAGTCGGTAAGATTGGGAACCAGAATCCGCCTGGCCCTGTCGAAATCATATTCTAGACGCTCCACCACCCGGCGATCGTGCGAGCCGGCCCCCGCGTAGAGCTCCTCCAGTACCACTGAACTCAGCCAGACCGGTTCTCCACCGGCAATCCGCCGCAGGCTCAACGCTGCTTCCTCTCCCATCCGCAGCGCCGTGATGTAAATTGACGAATCGAACAGCACGAATCCCACCTACTCCTCCAAGTTGCCATATACATCCCGGATGTCGATGCCACTTTTCACAAAGCGCTCATTGGCCTCCTCTGCCAATCGGTTTCGCTCGTGTTCGGAAATCGCCAAATCCAGCGCACGGTCGATCGCCTCAGTCTCCGTCCCTACTCGGAACTCCCTCTGCACCCGCTTAATTTTCACCGCGTCCAGACGGTAGTGTTTGTGCGCGCGCTTTCTGCCATTCGCCATGCAATTTTCCTCCTGCGACAGTATATCGTGATCGTGTACACAAATCAACAATTCATGAACATAGATTTCTTCGAGATCCTGCCGTGTGCCTTTGACTAAGTGGTCGCAACCTTCAGGTGGGCCGCCCTGCATCCCTCTTTACCTTTCAAATCTCAAATTCTCAAATTTCAAATAGTTTGGCTACGAAGCTGGCGACGCAGCCCCTCAGCCCCTTACGCCGCAAAAGAGTCCAGTTATAGAACTCTCCAAATCCTGTACTTCATGCCACGCTCCAAAAAAGTCCAGAAATAGGTCAGTGCCAAAAATCCGTACTCTCGACCAGTAGAAATTCGTTCACCAACGCGCTACCATCACCCATGTCAAAACAAAACCAACTCAAAATTCACCCCGCCCCGCGTCGAATCCTTCGCTCTATCCCCCCTGAAACGTGTCCAACGCCTCCCTCCGCCCCCTTTAGCTTCCAACTTCTAACCTCGAACCTCCGAATTTCTAATAGCCAACCGGACGATTAGAAATCATGCTAACTCACACAAAACAAACGGCGGCGACCATTTCTAATAGCCAACTTTTGGCACCTTTTGAATTCGATTTTTCCCCACTCCTTCCCCCCTACGTCTCCGGAGCTTTCCATAGGCGCACCCAACCTCTCCCCGCAAATTTGAGGGGAGCGAAGAAAAGTCTAACCGCAACAGTCGCCAACTCAAGAATCAGGCTAAACTCCTGCAATCAAAGGGAATCACGATTTTCTACCCGCAACAAAAACGCACTTTCCCCGCACCCGTCGCTGCTCGCACCACAATTTCCTCCCGGGGATTCGTTGACACCCGCTCCCCCGATGCCTAACATGGCCCGTCGGCCCGAGCCACAGGCCGCGGGAGCCCCTCAAATGCAATCAGATAGAAGCCGCCTTCCATTCGCGTTGTTGATCGTATTCGGATGCGCCCTCGCCGCCACTCAACTCCTGGTCGTCGGCAGCCGCCACGTTGCCCAAGCCTCCAGCAACGCCACCGCCCTCCAGCGCGGCTCAGACGATCCCCGCCTCGCAAAAGCCTACCGCTTTGAACGCGGCGGCTGGATTTACGTCCACCTCGAGGGCGCCCCTCACGACGTGGGCTTCCAGCACGGCTACCTCCTCGCGAATGAAATTGCCGACGCCTTCGCCTCGGTCAGCCTCAACATGACGCACAACACCCAGCGCGATTGGGAATTCTTCCGCCGCGCCGCCCGCGAAATGCTCTGGCCCAAAATTGATGTGGATTATCAATCGGAGTTGGCCGGAATCGTCGAGGGAATCCAGGCCCGCAAAGTGAATCTCGACCTCTACGACATCGTGGCCATGAACGCCTTCGAGGAACTGCCCGATTATTACGTCCCCTGGCTCAACGAAAAAACCCAGGCTTACAATCCGCCCAAACTTCACAGCCCGGAAAATTGCAGCGCCTTTGTCGCCACCGGAAGCTGGACCAAGGACCATCAAATCGTGATGGCCCACAACAACTGGACCAACTACGCCAATGGCGAGCGCTGGCGCGTCATTTTCGACATCGCCCCGGACAAAGGCTACCGCATCCTGATGGACGGTTTCCCGGGCGTAATAGTCAGCGACGACGACTTCGCCGTAAATTCCGGGGGCTTGATGGTCACGGAAACCACCATCGCCAGCTTCCACGGGTGGGACCCCAACGGCAAACCCGAATTCGCCCGCGCCCGCAAAGCCATGCAATACGCCGGCTCGATTGACGAGTTCGTGAAAATCATGCTCGACGGCAACAACGGCGGCTACGCCAACGACTGGCTACTCGGCGACCGCAAAACCGGCGAGATCGCTCAATTCGAACTGGGCCTGAAGAAAACCAAGCTCTATCGCACGAAGGATGGCTATTTCGTCGGCTCGAATTTTCCAAGCGACCCCGAAGTGATGAAAGAAGACACCACCTTCGATCCCAATAATCTTGCCAGCTCACCGAATGCCCGCCGCATTCGCTGGGAACAATTGATGAAGCCCAACAAGGGAAGCATCGACGCCGGCCTCGGCCAGATTTTCATCTCCGATCATTTCGATACCTTCACAAAAAAAATGGGAGCCGACCGGCGCACACTCTGCGGACACGGCGACGTGGCCACGGAAGGCGATCCAAGCTGGGGCACAAAGCCATACGAGCCGATGGGCGCCGTCCAGGGAAAAGTGATCGACAGCACCATGGCCAAAGACATGACCTTGATCGCGCGCATGGGCCATCCCTGCGGAACGGATTTCAACGCAGCAAAATTTCTCGAGGCCCATCAGGAATACAGATGGATGTCCCCGATACTAACGGACATTAACGCCGGCCCCTGGACGCGATTCCGCACCGGCGATCAGACGCCGACTCCCAATGCCCCGACCGGCCTCACGACAAATCCATGATCGATTGCCGCGGAAGAATAAAAAAAGGCGGGGCGCCTGGGATGCGCCCCGCCTTTTTGTTTTCCGCGTTAGCTGGATTTTTCAACGCGAAGATTATTCGTCACCGAAAAGACGCCCGCCACCTCTCGCGCCCGAATGTTCGCCGCGTCTTTATCCGGCTGGCTGTCCACCACGCCTTCCAGTGTTACCTGGCCGCTCTTCACGATGATATGTATGCCCGGGTTCACTCCCATGCTGTAGCGCTCCAGCGGGCCGAAGGAATAAATCGACCGATACTCCTGCCGCCGAAGCCGTTCGTCCATCGGCGAAGGTGGAAGAATCTCGATCTCGTCCACCACTTCCTTCACGCCCTCGATGCCTTTCACCGAAGATTCAGCATCGCTCTTGATCACCGGCCGGGTCACTTGCCCGGCCAAAATCACTTTGCCGCCTTCCACTTTGTATTCCAGATTATCGAACACCGAATACCAGGGAATCATGGCCAGCTTGTGATGCACCTGCTGGGTGAGCCACACCTGATATTGCGCCGCATCCGTTGGAGCCTGGGGATTCGAACGCGTGGCCGCGGCCACACTGCCCGCCATACCGAGTACGAGAACCAAAGCAACTATTACCGAAAGAATTTCGCCTGCATGATTCCAAATGATTTTTTTCATTTTTCACTATCCTTTTGCTGCGCCCAATCAATTAGACGCTTTTTCACCCAGGCACGTTCCAAGCACCCTTGCGCGTATCCGCTGCTATCTGAATGGAAACAAACCGGATACCCTTGCTGGATATTGCCCGGCGAAGATGCTACAAAACAAAAGCGCTTAATCGGGTGCGTTCGTGCCAGAAATTTGCACTTCCAAGGGTTGCAAGATGGGCGTGCCGGCGGGGCTTGCCGCCGAGCACATGTGCATATTGCACTTCACGCTTTTTATCGAGCAGGAATGCGCCGATATGCGCCGCGAATCGGCCCTGGGAAAAAACAGCCACGAGCGCCACAACGAATTCATGCAGCGAATCGCCGGGCGTGGCGAGACGCTTGTGAAGGTAGCTACGAGCGGCTACACCATGTCAGACGAAATCAAGGCGCGCATCCTCAGCACGCTGCTCACGCTGATGAATTGCAGAGAAAATATCGACCGCGCCGCCATGCGCCAATCCGCTTCTCGCCGCTTCGTCGGCTGATTTTTTTCCGCCCTGATTCCCACCTATTACGAACCGATGTAGCGAGCGTAGAGCGAGCGCGCCACCGCCGGATCTTTAGTCCCCTTGATGATGGCGCGGCCATCGGCAAAAACGGTCATTTCATAAGGCGGCACGCGAAACCGGAGCAAGAATTCATTGTTGCGGACTTCATCGGTAGAGGCCACCGCAAGCTGACGGCTGAGCGCGCCCAAATCGAGCCGCCGGCTCCGCTCATGAATTTGCACCGAATCCCGCCCGCACATCGTAATGTGCGGCTGCGATTCTCCCTCAAGATAAGTGAACTCGCGCCGGCCGCACGCGCGGCATTTCTGATTGCGCGCCACGCGGATGGATTGGAATTTGCCGCTCCACACATCGCAAGAAACAAGCCGCCCGTTCAGCGCTTCCGTTTTTCCCGCGAGCAACTTAATTGCCTCAGCTGCTTCTATCGAGGCCACCACGCCTACGGCCGCATTGAGCACTCCCGCTGTATCACAAGTAGCTTCCGCGCCAAGCGCCGCGGACTTTTCTTCGCCCTCGAGAAGGCATGCGAGGCAAGCTGTCTCCCCCGGGCGAATCGTCATCGTTACGCCATAGCTCCCGACTGCCGCGGCATAAATCCAAGGAACATTGAGCGAGATCGCAGCGTCGTTTATGAGCAGGCGCGTCTCGAAATTGTCGGTTCCATCGAGCAGGAGAGGAAAACAACTAAGAAGTTCGCGGACATTTTTCGCGGTGACGTCCGCAACGACTCCCTCGACGCGCACCCCCGAATTGATCGCCCGCAAGCGCCGCTCCGCCGCCACCGCTTTTGGAAGCGCATCGCGCGCATCAGCCTCCTCAAACAAAGTCTGCCGCTGCAAATTCGAAGGCTCCACGAAATCGCGGTCGATAATCCGGAGCCGTCCCAGCCCCGCGCGTACCAGCAGATTCGCCGCCACCGTCCCCAGGGCGCCGCACCCGACCAGGACAGCGCTCGCGTTGAGCAGTTTCTCCTGTCCCGTTTCGCCGATTCCCGCAAACAGAATCTGCCGCGAGTATTTTTCAAGGTCTTGGCGGTTCATCGCTTGTTTCCAGGCCCGCACTTGATGATATCGCCTTTTCGCGTCCGGCAAGCAACATGGCTGTGCTAACCTGCCTTCTCATCATCTTGGCGAATGATTATCGAGCGAAAATCAACTTTCCCGCGGGTTTTCCTCGCGGCTTGGGATGCTTTTTGGGCGATGGCGACGCTTGGGTGCCTCCTCCTGGCGTCTCCGTCCCTTCGCGCGCAGGAATCACCGGTCGAGGGCCGTCGGGTCGCCGAAATCCGGGTTGTGGATGAATCCGGGAAGAGCGTCTCGGAGAAGCCTCCATCTCTTCCGCTCCAAGTCGATAAGCCATTCGATTTCGCCGAAGAGCGCGAAAGCCTCCGGAAGCTTTATCTCACCGGCGACTACTCGGACATCCGCGTAACGGCTTCACCCGTTGCAGAAGGCTTGCGTGTTGACTTCATCGTGCGCCGGAATTACTACAACAATGTGGTCCGCGTTGATGGACTGAAGGAGCCGCCAACCGAACCTGCTGCGATTGCAGCCCTGCGCTTGGGCCTGGGAGAGCCGTTTCGGGAGAGCGCCCTTCGCGGCGCAGTCGAGAGGCTCCAGGACACACTTCGTGCGGATGGCCTCTACCTTTCAAAGGCAACCTGGAGCTTGACTCCGCACGAAGACACTCGCCAAATGGATATCACCGTTCACATTGATCCCGGGCCGCGCGCTCGGCTGGGCGAATTCCAAATTCACAATGAGACGCCTTATCCGGACGCCGAACTGTTGCGCCGCTCCAAGATCTCAAGCAAGAAAGAGCTCACCGCGGCACGGCTTACGCGCGGCACGCAACGCCTAAAGAAATACCTCGTGGACCAGGGCTACCTCGGCGCGGGTGCACTTATCACTCCTGGCACATATGACCCGGTATCGAATCTTGTGCCCCTGAGGTTTGACGTGACAGCCGGCCCGCGCGTGCGCATCGAACTAAGCGGAGCGCACCTCAGCAAGGGGAAGCTGCGCAAGCTGCTCCCCATCTATGCGGAAGGTGCCGTGGACGAAGATTTGCTGCAGGAAGGCCGGCGCAACATTCGCGACGACTTCCAAAGGCAAGGGTATTTCGACGCGGATGTGCAGGTCAGCTCGCGCCAGGATGCTCAGACGAGCGAGCGGGTGATCGCTTATGAAATCAAGCGTGGCGATCGTTTCCGCCTGGCTGGCGTCTCCTTCGAAGGCAACAAATACTTCCGCAAGGATTTGCTCGAAGGCCGCCTGCAGCTTCAGCCCGCCTCGTTTGCCTCGAGTGGCCGTTTCAGCCAGCGCCTGGTGCGCGATGACACGGACTCCATCAAGGCCCTATATGTCTCCAACGGATTCCGCGACGTCCAGGTGACTTCCGCCGTTGACAACGACTACAAAGGCAAAAAAGGCAATCTGTTTGTCTCCTTCCGCATCGTGGAGGGTGCGCAGACCCTCGTCTCCACCTTACAGATCGACGGAAGTCATTCGGTCAGCAAGGACGCCTTGTATGCCGTGGTCGGCTCCACCCCGGGCCAGCCATACTCGGAGGCGAATGTCGCGAGCGACCGCAACAACATCCTGGCGATGTATTACAACGAGGGTTTCCCCGAGGCCCACTTTCGCGAAGAGGTCACACCTGGAGACCTGCCGAACACCGATCGACTGGTCTATCACATCACCGAGGGCGGAAGGATTGATGTCGCCAAAGTGCTTCTCACCGGCTACCAGTACACTCGCCCGGGTATTATCGCGCGCCAGGTACAGATCGAGCCGGACGGCCCACTGCGCGAAGGGGACGTCGTCGATACCCAGCGCCGGCTCTACAATCTGGGCGTTTTCAGCCGCGTGACGATTGCGCCCCAGAATCCGAATGGCACGGATCCCGAGAAAACGATGGTCGTGGATGTTCAAGAAGGAAAGCGATACACCATCGGCTATGGCGGAGGCTTCGAAGTTCAGGAAATTGCTGCCAGCTGCAACAATCCCAATCCTGAAAGTTGTAATCCAAATGCCACTGAAATCGCTGCCAGCCCGCGCGGTATTTTTGAGATTGCCCGCTCGAATATGTTCGGGCGGACGGAAACACTTTCCTTCAAGGGCCGCGTCAGCACCTTGCAATATCGCGCCGTGCTCAGCTACAGCGCGGAAAATTTCCTAAACAACAAGAACCTGAGTTGGCAGCTAACCGGATTCGCCGACAAATCCCAGGACATCAACACGTTTACCTCCACCCGGTATGAGGGCGCATTCCAAGTGGCCGAAAAACTATCGCCCTCGAGCACGCTGGTTTACCGCTACTTTTATCGCCGCGTGAGAGCTTCGAATATCAAAGTCGCGCTCGATGAAATTCCTCTCTTGAGCCAGCCGACGCTGGTTGGTGGATTTGGGATCACCTATTCTCGAGAGCGCCGCGATAATCCTGCCGACGCCAAGCGGGGCAGCTTCAACACCGTGGACATCAGCGACGCGCTGAAATCCGTCGGCTCCAGCGCCAGTTTCTTCCGCGCGTTTTTCCAAAACTCCTCGTTTCATTCTTTCGGCCGCGCATTCGTCTTTGCACGGTCCGTCCGATTTGGCGTTGAAAAAGTCCTCGGCAACACTGTCGAGCCCGATGACCCGAGCTGTCTTTCGACCACGGAAGTAACCTGCACCACTGTGCCACTGCCGGAGCGCTTTTTCGCCGGCGGCGGGACGTCGTTGCGTGGCTTCGGCTTGAATCAAGCCGGCCCGCGCGACCCCGCAACAGGCTTTCCCGTCGGAGGACTTGCGCTCCTGGCATTCAACCAAGAATTGCGCTTCCCGATGAGATTGCCGATTATCGGAAATCGTCTCGGCGGCACGGTCTTTTACGACGCGGGCAATGTCTACAGCGACGTGCAGCACATTTCGTTCGCCTGGAAGCCTCCCGCGAACAATAACCTGAGCTATTTTTCGCACACGGTTGGTTTCGGCGTGCGGTATCCCACGCCAGTTGGGCCGGTCCGGGTGGACTTTGGCTACCAGCTTAATCCGGCGCAGTACGAAGCCACAATCGCGCCCGCTACAACGCCGCAAATATTTCATATCCCGCATTTCCAATTTTTCTTCAATATTGGACCGATCTTCTGATGACACGCACGATTCTCATTCTCGTCCTGCTCGCGACTCTGCCTGCACCGGCAGCGAAGCGGCCGCGCGTTCAGGAGCAGACTGCGCCTGCTTCGCCGCGAGCAAGTGCCTCGGGAAGCGCGCAAACAGTGGACGGTGTTGCTGCCAGGATCGAGGATGACATTCTTACTGAGAGCGAAGTCCGCGAGCTCGCCGCATTTCAGGAGCTTGTGGACGGCCATCCTAAAACTCGCAGCGAAGTGATTCGCGAGCTTGCGGACCAATGGATCGTCCGGGGAGAAGCCAACACGGCCAAATTTCCCCGGCCTTCACAGGCCGACGTGGACCGAGCCTATGCGGAATTGGTGAAGCAGTTCAAATCACCGGAGGAATTCCAGTCCCGCTGCTCAAGCGCCGGACTCACCGAAGCCGGTATCCGCCGCTTGCTCGAGCAGCAACTCTACCTCTCCCGTTTCATTGATTATCGGTTTCGTCCTTCCGCGCAGGTGACCGATCAGCAAGTCGAGACCTACTACCGTGATGAGTTTTCCCCGCAGCTCAAAGCCCGCGGCCAGCCAATTCCGCCGCTGGAGGATGTGGACGATACGATTCGAGAAGTCCTCATCCAGCGCGCCATCACCGACCGCGCCACTAAATGGCTCGATGAGACCCGCGACCACCTGAAGATCGATTTGGAAACCCAGGGAGGCGCCTCGTGAAAATGCGCTGGCGCCATTGGTTCAGGCTCGCGCTGGTCTTTGCGACGATTGCAGTTGTGGGCGTTTTTGTGGCATTCGAGACCGGACTTGTCGAGCGCCTGGTTCGCCATGTCTTCATCCACCAGGTGGAACAGAAGACGGGAGCGCGGGTAGCGCTAGGCGCATTTCATCTCCATTTCCGGCAGTTGCGCATCGAGATGGATGATCTCACGCTGCATGGCACCGAACCCGTCGGAGCCCCTCCCCTCTTCCATGCCGCTCACGTGAATTTTCAAATGCATATTCTTTCTTTTTGGGGCAGGGAAATATCGCTCGAGGAATTGACGATCGATCGTCCACAGGCGGCTGTGCGATTCGATCAAACCGGCCATAGCAATTTACCGGCGCCGAAAGTCCATGCCACCAGCCGTCCGTGGCGAGAAACCCTCTTCAGCCTGCGCATCGGCAAGCTCGTCCTTCACGACGGTAGCGCGGGCATCAACGACCGCCGTATCCCTCTCGAAATTCGCGGCCAAAACCTCGAGTTTCTTTTGCACTTGGACGCTCCTGCTGGCGGCACTGAGTCCTACGTCGGAAGCTTTCGATGCCAGCAGGTGGAGGTGGCCGAACGCCGCGACGTTCCATTCCGTTTCGATATCTCCGCAAAGTTTACGCTTCATCCTGATGCGTTCGAGCTCGACGAACTAGTCTGGAAGCTGCCCCATTCGGAGCTAAATCTGCGCGCCGAGCTGCCCACTTTTTCGCGCTCGGATTGGAATTTGCGTTACCGTGGGCGCCTCTCCCTCGCCGACGTGCGCACGATTTTCCGCCAGCCCACGACGCCGGATGGCATTGCGGATTTCACCGGTCAGGCTCACTACACTGGCGGCGAATGGACCGCGAGCGGCCACTATGCGGGACGCGAAATCGGCATGTCGTTTCAATGGTTCCACGCGCACGGCATGGAGACGTGGGGGGACTATGAAGTTGCGAAACAGCTCTTGGTTGTCCCGCAACTTTCTGTCCGCGCCCTCGGCGGAACAGTCAGCGGCCGCTTGGAGATGGATCTAAAAACTCTGGAGTTCCGCACGAAAACGCAGTTGCGCGGCGTCAGCTTGGCCACTGCATTCGACGCCGTCAACAACGTGGATTTTCCCGTGGACACTTTTCACTGGGATGCGCGGATGGAAGTGGACTCGGTGAACACCTGGCAAGCGAACTTCAAGCACTTTCGCACCAAGGGCGAGACACGCTGGTCCCCGCCGGACGCGCTTCCGCCGGCTATTATTCCGGTGACGGCGCGCGTGGAGTACGACTACTCCGAAGACTCCAAGAGGATCACCCTCGGCCCAAGCGAAATCTCCACACCAAAGACGGAAATCCTGACGAACGGTTTTCTCGGTGCCAAGGACTCCACGCTCAATCTCAAGGTGCGCACGAAAGACCTCATCGTGTGGGATGATTTCATCAACGACTTGCGCGGCGCCGAAGTCATACCCACGCGCATCGCCGGCATTGTGGATTGGGATGGCCGCATACTCGGTCCAATTGCCGGGCCCACGTTTGTCGGACACCTTCATGCCACGCAAGCCCGCTACGACACGCTTTACTGGGACGAATTGACGGGCGATCTCGAATATTCACCAGACGCCTTTCGCCTGTCGAGGACAGTCGCGCGGCATGGTCAGACCTCCGCCGACCTGGACGTTTTTCTGCAACTCGACGGCGCTTGGAGTTTCCTCCCCCAGAGCGCGTGGACTGTGGAAGCCCAGCTAAAACACGCGCCCACCGGCGATATCCAGGAGATTTTCGGCACCAGATATCCGGTGATGGGATTTATGAGCGGCACGTTTCGCGGCAGCGGCACACGCACTGCTCCCATCATCGACGCCAATTTCGCTTTTGATAACATCGAATTCGAGGGATACCATTTCGACCAGCTGGCCGGTAGGCTCCATTTGAGCCATGACGAGTACCGCCTCTCAGGCTTCGAACTGCGCAGAGACACAGGGCGCGTTTCAGGCGACATCCTCTATCACCCGCTCGAGCTGGAAGCGGTATTCGATGTCAGCGGCACAGGAATCCCTCTCGAGAAATTTTCAGCACTTCAGAGCCCGGCGTTACCCGTTTCCGGGCGCCTCGAATTTGATCTGCGTGGCAGCGGACCAATCTTCGCTCCGAAGGCGCAAGGAGACTTGCGGCTCGTGAACTTACAGATCGGCTC
The DNA here is from genome assembly GCA_963701005.1 of uncultured Acidobacteriota bacterium. GTDB lineage: Bacteria > Acidobacteriota > Terriglobia > Acidiferrales > UBA7541 > Palsa-295. Next base: position 5,254,514 of record OY969555.1, on the reverse strand, counting down.
AGACCTGGCTGGTGATTTTCATGGAGGCTTCACGTCCGACGGCCAGACCCTTCGTGTTTCATTGGGATCCGAATTGTCCAAGGGCAGCCTCCAGGGCCAGATAGCCCTCGGCCTAACGGGCGACAAGCCGATTTCCGGCAGCCTCACCGTCAAGCAATTCGATATGGATGCATTCATCATCGCCGGGTTGCACCTGAAACAACTCACCGGCCACAGCAGCGTGGACGGCGTCTTCACGATTGGCGGCGCGCTCCGCCAGCCCGATACCATCGAATTGAAAGCCGATATCGCGAAAATCTCGTTCAATTACGATCTCGTTCAGCTTGAAAATACGGACCCGATTCAGCTCATCTACCGCCGCAATGAAGTGCGAATCGAACAAGCGCACCTTCAAGGGCCGAACACCGATTTCAAAATTACCGGGTCGGCGCGCTTCGATCGTGATCGCCCGCTCCATTTCGGGCTCGCAGGCGCCGTCAATTTGCGATTCATCAACCGCATCGTTCCTGACTTGGAAGCGCAGGGCAAAGCGGATGTCAACGTATCGGTCGAGGGAAACATGTCGCGTCCGCGCATCACCGGCCGCGTTGGCGTTAACGACGCCTCAATGAGTTATTCCGATTTTCCCGTTGGCCTAAGCCATGTGAACGGCGATTTCGTCTTCGATCGCAGCCGCCTGCTTTTCGACCGAGTCACAGCGCAGGCCGGCGGAGGCCAACTCACCCTGACAGGCAGCGTCAGCTACGGCGAAGGGCCGCTCCGCTATGAAATTAACGCAGCTACGTCCACCCTGCGCATCCGCTACCCGGCCGGCATGAGCTGGCTCGCCGCTGGCACGCTCCAACTTGCGGGGACCAGTGAAGCGGCTATCCTAAGCGGCCGCGTGGAAGTGAAGCGGCTGCTCATGGCCGAAGGTGTGGATGTTGCTTCCATCTTCGCGGCAGCCGCTGATACATCCACGGTTTCCGCTTCCTCCTCGCCCTTCCTTCGCAACCTTTCCTTCGATGTTGCAGGGAGCACCGGCCCGGGCGCCCGCATCGAATGGACCGGAGCCCAGCTTGATATAGACGGCGACGTTCGCCTCCGCGGCACCTGGGATCGTCCCATTCTCCTCGGGCACATTCATCTTCTCGGTGGTCAAATGGCATTCCGCGGCAACAATTTCACTCTTACTCGCGGCGACATCAATTTCTCGAATCCTTTTCAGCTGGACCCCGAGCTCAACGTCGAAGCCACCGCCCTTATCAGCCAGTATCAAGTGACAATTAATTTCTCCGGCCGCACCAGCAAACTATCACTCAGCTACCGCTCCGATCCTCCCTTGCCGGACGCCGATATCGTCGCCCTCCTGGCTATTGGAAGCACTGGCGAAGAGAGCGCGCTTCGCTCCCAATCCAGCAGCTCGCAGAACTATGGCGCCACGGCACTACTTTCCGAGGCCATCTCCAGCGGTCTCGGTGGCCGCATCGAGCACCTCTTCGGCATCAGTCATTTTCGTGTGGATCCATTTCTTTCCGGCACGGCCACGGAATCCAACGCCGCCGCGCGCGTTACTATCGAGCAGCAAGTCACCCGCGACTTGACCGTCATCTACTCCACCAATGCCGCCACCTCAAACCAGTATCAGCTCATTCAGGTGGAATACGCCGTGAGGCGCGACCTCTCCGTGATTTTTCTCCGCGATATCAACGGAACGTACGCCTTCGAAGTGAAATTCATCAAGCGCTTCGAATGACCTGTTGTGGTTTCTTACTCCGGTAGCAACATCAAAGACTCCGGGGAGAGCCGCACATGCCATGGAAATGGCCGCTCGCGGAACCGCTCCCACTTTTCTTTGAAGACTTCGGCTTGCAAATGCGGCTCATCGGAGTTATCTGGAGTTTGCTGTAGGCGCAGGAAAAGCGTGATGCGGAAAGGTGTTTCGGAGGAACGCACAACCCTGCACGGAAAAATATTTTCGCGTGAAGAATTCGCGCCTGAGGATTCCAGAAAGTCAATCATGTGCGCGCGAATTCCCACGTAGGCGGGCTCCCGCTCGATTGCCTGCGTCACCCGCAAGCGGCATCCCCAGTCGGCCGCTTCCACCTCGCTCCTTGAAATCGCCTTCGCCCGCGAGAAATTCTTGCATCCCGTCAGCCGTGCCACCTCGAGTGTCGGCGGCCGTCGAAGAATGGTTTCTTTCGGACCGGAGGCAACCACGCGCCCGCGCGAAAGGACCAGAAGGTCCTTGCTCATCCGGTAGGCCTCTTCGATGTTATGGGTCACGAGAAGCGCCGGGCGCCGGAAGGCCGCAAATGTCTCTTGAAGCTGAGCCTCCATCTGGCTTCGCAAGTGTGTATCGAGCGCCGAGAGCGGCTCGTCCAGCAGCATCGCTTCGGGCTCGATGGCTAGCGCGCGCGCCAGCGCCGCGCGTTGCTGTTCTCCGCCGGATAGATCGCGCGGAAATCTTTGCTCGAGGCCCGTCAAATGTGTGCGCGCGATCAGACTTGAAACACGCGCGTTTCGTTCAGAGGCGGTCAATTGGGGCAGCCCGAACCCAACATTTTCCGCCACTGTCCGGTGAGGGAAGAGCGCATAGTGCTGGAAGAGCATTCCGATGCGCCGCTCGCGTGCCGGCACACCGATGTGCTGCCCGGAATCGAAGAGCACGCGATCGTTGAGTGTGACGCGCCCGCGATCGGCTCGCTCCAGTCCCGCCACACATCGCAGGAGCATTGTCTTACCAGCTCCTGAAGGACCGAGGATGCTCAGTGGCTCCCCGCCGGCCTCAAAAGCCACATCCAGCGTGAATTCAGCCAGTGTCTTTTCGAGTTGGATGGCGAGTGCCATGTCAGCGCCGCCCCTCCCGCAGGCGCCCCAGTCCCTGCACGTACGTCCAGTAGTAGAGCCCGGCGAGCAAAGTCAGCGAAATTGCGATGTCCACGAAACACCATGCCACTGCGCGCCCTATTTCATCTGCCTCGACAGCGAAATAAATCGCGATGGGAATCGTTTCCGTTTTTCCGGGAATGTTGCCGGCAAGCATCAGCGTGGCGCCGAATTCGCCCAGCGCCCGCGCAAACGAGAGGATCGTCCCCGCTAGCACGCCCGGCCACGCCAGCGGCAGCGCCACTTCACGGAACACGCGCCACTCTGTCGCTCCCAACGTGCGCGCTGCTTGTAGATATTCCGGGTCCACCTGTTCCAGCGCCGCTCGCGCCGTCAGGTACATTAAGGGAAAAGCGACAACCGCGGCCGCGATCACAGTCGCAGGCCAGGAAAAGACAATCGTCGTGCCCAATCTCAGCAGCAATTTACCAAGCGGGCCGTTTCGTCCAAAAAGCAACAGAAGCAAAAATCCCAATACGGTTGGAGGCAACACAAGGGGGAGAAGAAAAATTCCATCAATTAACGCCATTGCCGGGCTGGTTCGGTGCTCCCGCCATACCGCGGCGGCCAGACCTGCGGCCAGCGTGATCGCTGTCGCCGTGATACTTGTTGCCAGCGAAATCCAGAGCGGTGACCAATCCATCGGCAGAGGATTGTAGCTGGATCAGTTCTTTCCGGCTTGCTTTTCCGGCGTGCCAAACCCGTACTTTTCGAAGATTGCGTGGGCATCGGAGCTTTCGAGGAATTGGAGGAAGGCGCGCGCGGCTTTCTCGTTCTTCGAATTCTTCAATAGTGCGGCGGGGTACACAATCTGATCGTGAGATCCCTCAGGCGCCGTGGCCACCACGCGCACTTTTGCCGAACCCCGCGCATCGGTGAGATAGACGATTCCTGCATCGGCATTTCCCGTCTCGACGTAGGTGAGCACGGCGCGGACGTCCTTCGCATACACTGCCTTCTTCTCGACGGCAGCAAGCAGGCCCAGATGCTCGAGCGTCTGCCGCGCGTACATTCCCGCTGGCACAGTCCCCGGTTCCCCGAGCGCAATGATTTTCACCTCCGGCCGCGCAAGATCCTGAAAATTCTTCAATCGGCTCGACGCCGCCGGCTCGATGAGCACGAGCGTATTCGTAACCAGGGCGCGCCGCGTCCCCGCCACGAGCAAACTGGCAGACTTGAGGGCATCCATTTGCTTTTCCGCTGCCGAGAAAAATATGTCCACTGGTGCGCCCTGCTCGATCTGGTGTTGCAAAGTGCCCGAGCCGCCGTAGTTGAATATGATTTTTACGCCCGTATGCCGCTCGTCATACATATGGCCGATCTCATCGAGCGCGTCCTTCAAGCTGATCGCCGCTGAAACGGTGACGGATCCCGATTCTTGCGCGCCAGTCCAAACCGGACCGAACAGTGACGCCCCAAGGGCGACCGCCAGAAAAGTGCAAATCGTCGTACGCCGACGAAAATTCATCTCGCTCCTTTAAAATGAAGCATCGGACGGTCGAGCGGCCCTCCATAGCATTGTCTTACTGTTGTGGCGGGGCCGGCGCGGCCTTCGGCGCCGGCACAGAACCAGGCGCAGGATGTGCCACCGGCACGGGTGCAGGCTTGGCCGCTGCCGCCAGCCCAGGTGCCGGGGCGGGAGAAATTGCAGGCGCGGGTGTCGTCGCAGGCGCCGCTTCAGGCGCAGACCTATCCGGCGGCAGCAATCGCTTCAGCTCTGCATACTCGTCGGTCATTCCTCGCAGCACTCCAATCGCAGCCGTCTCATCAATTCGCATGCCCACCACCTGCGCTTGCTGCTCAACCTCCGGCAGCGTCTTCACCATTCGCTGCCCCAGCGGAGACTCAAAGAATTTAATCAGCCCTTGAATATCTTCCATCGAGAAGTTCCGCGCATAAAGGGGAACCACCGCGTCGGTGACCGCGCTTGAGGGAGCGGCCACGCTGAATTTCTGGTTGAACGTTTCCATGAATTTTTGCAAACGGTCGGGAGAAATAGCTTGACTCATCACCTTGTGCACTTGCTGCGTGATTCCATTCGAGACGGTGTCGGTCATCTTGGATGCGTCCGTGACTTCCAGTAGGTGGCGGATGGCCGCTTCTTTCGCGGGGTCCACCTTTTCTGCCTCGGTTGCTTTTGCCTCCGGCTTCGCCCCTGCCGCTTGTTGCGCGGGTGTTGCCGGAGTTGCCGGGTCGTGTTGAGCGGTCGGCTGAGGTTGCGAAATTCCCCCTTTCATGTCGCGGGAGGACGTTTGCGCCAAGGCAGGGCCGGCGGAAAAGATCAATGCAAAGATCAGGGCACATTGCAATTTCATATGAGTCTCCTATTTGCTGGTCCGGGCTTTCGTCCTGCCCTGACGAATCGAACCTTGGAATCGTATCGAAGCTGCGCAGCGGATGCAATTTTGCGGGCCGGTGGTTTCGCTGGCAGCGCCGCGCGTCGCTGTGGTAGTTTCAATCAAGAATGAGCCAAAATGGAAATCACCACCGGAGCGGCACCGTCGAATTTGAAGCCGCTCGCCACGAAATGGTTGCGCGGCAAATCGTCGGCCGCGGTATCCAATCCGTGCGTGTGCTCGAAGCAATGTCCTCTGTGCCGCGCCACCTCTTCGTCCCGCCTGAGCACGTCTCAAAAGCCTATGCGGATGAACCGCTCCCTATTGGCGAGGGCCAAACCATTTCGCAGCCGTTCATGGTTGCGGCCATGGCCGACGCTCTTTCGCTCGATGGTCACGAGCGCGTTCTCGAAATCGGCGCCGGCTCCGGATACCAGGCTGCCGTCGTCTCGCTTCTTGCGCGCGAAGTAATCGCCGTGGAAACTCAACCCGCCCTCGCCGCTGCCGCCAGCGAGCGTTTGCTGGAGCTCGGCTACAAGAATGTCCGAATCGAAGTAGGCGATGGCTCGCTCGGCTGGCCATCCGATGCGCCTTACGACGCGATTCTCGTCACTGCCGCGGCTCCCGACGTCCCTCCGCCCCTCGTTGAACAATTAGCCGATGGGGGGCGCCTGGTGCTTCCCGTTGGCAGCGCCGATCAGCAGGATTTGGTGCGCATCGTGAAACGTGATGGCAGCAGTACACGGGAGTCGCTTTTCGCCTGCAGGTTCGTTCCGCTTCTCGGACGCTACGGTTGGCGCCAGAATTCACAGGAACCACCTCGCGGATGAACACAACGGCGCCGGAGCAAGAGCTCTCCATAGTCATCCCCGCATTAAACGAGGAAGCGCGTCTGCCCCGTGCTCTTGCGCGCATTCGCGATTATCTTGCCGCCCGCGGTCTGGGCCCCGGCCAGGCGGAAATTATTGTCGTGGACGACGGCTCCTCGGACGGCACCGCCCGCGTCGCTGAGGAATGGTCCCGCCAGCTCCCATCCATCCGCCTCGTCTCCAACGGCGAAAATCGCGGCAAAGGGTTTAGTGTCCGCCACGGCATGCTCGAAGCCCGTGGCCGCATCGCACTTTTCACCGATGCAGATCTCTCCGCGCCCATAGAGGAAGCGGACAAACTTTTCGCCGCGCTCGAAGCCGGCAACGATGTTGCGATCGGATCGCGCGCACTCGACCGCTCGCTAATCTCCACGCGTCAATCTCGTTTCCGCGAGATCGCCGGCATGATCTTCAATGCTTTTGTGCGAATTTTCACTGCCTTGCGGTTTCACGACACCCAGTGTGGATTCAAGGCTTTTGTCGCTGTGCCTTCGCGCATTGTATTTGAACAGCAGCGCATCGAACGCTTCGGATTCGATCCGGAGATTCTCTTCCTGGCAAAGCGTCACGGGCTGCGCGCCGTCGAAATTCCCGTCCGCTGGGCTCACGATCCAGCGACGAAAGTGCACGTCCTGCGCGACAGCGTGCTGATGTTTACGGATCTAGTCCGCATTCGGTGGGATTGGGCGCTCGGCCGCTACCCTAAGCGGCCGGCGCCGCGGTAGGCGTTTAATCTTTCTTCGGTTGTGCGGTCGGCGGCACAATTCCGTTGAGCCGCAGATAAATTGCCGCAGTGCCGTAGTGATCGGAGGCGGCAGCCGCCAGGATAATCATATCCGTCGCTCGGGAAACCTTGCGTCCGCCGAAGAACGGCACTTGTTCTCCAAGGTTTGAGTCATCCATTTTTGCCAATGTCTGCGCGCAGTAGTCGAAGGATGACTTTACGGCCGCGACGAGCTTCTCTTTTGGTTCTGTGCCGGTCAATTTTTCGTCCGCGGGCGCTGGGGCGCCTGTGATACTCGAGCACAGAAAATTGTTCGTTTCTGCAATGTGCACCGCCAGATGCCCAAAAGTCATTTGGTCTGGCGTAGGTTTGTAGCTGTACTTGTCCGCGGGCATCGCTTCCACGGCTGCCACTAAATTCTTTGATTGCCGCTCCAAGATTTTCCGCACGGAGTTCGAAACGGGATTCGTTTCTGGGCCGGCGGCCGGCTGCGCCGCTTGTTGCGCGGCGGCTGCGATTGGCAAGAGCAGCGCTGCGAGGATTCCCAGCAAAGTTCGATTCATTTGATCCCCTCCTGATTTTTTCGCCCCGGAGAGCTTAGTCTTCCCACGCGCTCTTCACAAGAGCCACTAAGATACTTTGCATCGCAAAGTACTTGACACACTCACAGGCTCTGCTACCCTGTACGTATGGCGCAACCCGATCCATTCAATCGCCAGCCTGCGGAAACCGTCGCCCTCGACGATCGCGCTCGCGACAATCTTCGCTTCATTCGTGAAACCATGGAGCGTGCCGGCTCGTTTACGGCCGTTCCCGGCTGGGGAGGCGTCGCCATCGGTATCACCGCGCTCGGCGCCGCCATGATCGCATCCAGCCAGGTGCTTCCCAATGCCTGGCTGCTCATTTGGCTCGGCGAAGCCGCTGTTGCACTGGCAATTGCCACTTGGACCACGATCTCAAAAGCGCGCGAAGCAAGAACGTCCCTTTTCACTGGCCCGGCCCGGCGATTTGTGTACAGTCTTGCTCCGCCGCTCTTCGTTGGCGCTTTGCTCACGGCTTTGCTGGTTCGCATCGGTTCCACCGGAGCCATTCCCGGCGTGTGGCTGCTGTTGTATGGGACAGGCGTCGTCACAGGCGGAGCATTTTCGATTCGCATCGTTCCTTTAATGGGTCTGTGCTTTATCGTGTTGGGTGCGGTGGCGCTATTTTGTCCTTGGACATGGGGGAACGTATTTCTTGCCGTTGGTTTCGGCGGATTTCACATTTTGTTCGGCGCGGTGATTGCGAGGCGATATGGCGGCTAAGTCAGGAGCCTTCCGCGCGGCGCGGGAGGAAAAAGTCAAGCGCAGCATACCGGTCGTGCGTCCAGTGGAAACGGCGGCGGCCGCGAATTTCGATCGCCTGATCCATGAGCGCACTCGCTTGGCCATTGTCAGCGCGCTCGCCGTGAATACTTCACTCACCTTCAATGAACTCAAGCAGCTTCTCGGCGCCTCCGACGGAAATCTAAGCGTCCATGCGCGGAAACTCGAGGACGCTGGATACATCGCCTGCACAAAATCGTTTTCCGGCAGGCTGCCGAAAACGGAATATAAGCTCGCCGCCGCCGGTCGCCGCGCGCTGGAGAAGTATCTGGACCATATGGAGGCTCTGATTCGAGCCACGCGCGAGGGCTAGTCGCGAATAGCGCGCTGGAGCGGCGCGCAATTTTCTCTGTTTTGAAACACGGCTTTAATTTGATTGAGAGTCAATCGAGTTGATGGAAACGGCCCCCAACCAAGAATTGGAATGATTCTAGAGCGGAAATTTTTTTGCCTCGGTACTCTATGAACAAAAGTACTTTGAATTCATTCACGCAATCGAAGCTTCACGTCGCCATACTTCTCGACGGCAATGGCCGGTGGGCCGCCTTGCGGGGCTTGGCGCGGTCCGAAGGTCATCGTGCCGGCGTTGCCGCCGTTCGTCGGGTGGTCCACGCTGCGCCTTCGCTCGGAATCGGCACACTCACACTATACGCATTTTCCTCAGACAACTGGGGACGTCCGCCTGGAGAGGTAGCCTCTCTGTTCAGCCTGCTGGAAGACTTCCTGCGCACGGACGCGACCGCCTGCGCCGCCGCGGGAGTCCGGTTGCGCGTTATTGGCCGCCGCGACCGCATTCCTCCCGCGCTCCTCGATGCCATCGAGTTTGCCGAGCGCTCCACGGCCGGGGGCCGCCACCTTGAATTGCGCATCGCCCTCGATTATTCCTCGCGCGAAGCCATCCTTCGCGCCGCCTGCTGGATGCTTTCCAGCCTGGAAATCACACAGCGCGAATTCGCACGCCGCCTGGGTGACGTCACACACACAGGCGGCCCCGTCGCGGACGTAGATCTTCTCATCCGCACCGGTGGGGAACGCCGATTGAGCGATTTCATGCTCTGGGAATGCGCCTACGCGGAATTGCTCTTTACGCCGCGCATGTGGCCGGAATTTGAGGCCGCTGACCTCGCCGCGGCCGTCGAGGATTTTCTCGGTCGCGAACGCCGCTTCGGCCGCCTACCGGAAGCCGCCGCGAGTTAGCCCTTATCATTTGATCGTGGCGGATTCGGAAGTCTGCCTTTCCCGTCGCGTTCACGCACCATCTGAAATGCCTTTTTGATCACCCTTGTCGCCGTCGGAGTAAGCGAATATTTCCCGAGCTCGGCCTCCTCCGCCCACGCTACATCCGTCACGTCGCTCCCTGCACGCGCACTTCCGCGAACCACGTCGCACAAATAATCCAAAATCACGAAGTGATATTGCGTCTGTCCCTCCGCGTCCGGAAAAATCCGCTCGAATACCTCGATCAAATCGAGCACACGCACCTCGATCCCTGTTTCCTCCGCCAACTCCCGTCGCACTCCCTCCACCAGCGTCTCCCCCACCTCCAGCGTCCCGCCGGGTATGGACCATTCGCCTTCGAGCGGCGCGTTCCCGCGACGAATCAACAATGCTCGCCCATCGGCGATGATTACCCCGCCCACTCCCACCACCGGCCGTTTCGGATATTCACGGCTACCCGTCACCTTTGCGCGTCCCTCCACAGGAAAGCTTGACACCGGCGGTATATAATACGCCCGCTTGTTTGGGTTCGCCCTGGGAAGGAGGGAATCCCCGTGACGAAGTGTCCGGAGTGCGACGCCGAAATTGATTTGGACGAAGATGAAGTCGAGGAAGGCGAAATTCTCAGTTGCCCGGAGTGCGACGTCGAACTGGAAGTGACGCAGACGCACCCGGTCCACCTCATTGTCATTTCCGAGGACGACGAGGATGACGAAGAGGAAGAAGACGAAGAAGCCAGCGTGAAGGAAGATAAGGAAGAGAAAGAGGAGGAGGAAGAAGAAATCGAATGACTTCCCCTCAGGTCTTTTCTTGCATCCTTTCCTTTTCGCGCGCTATCTGACGAGCAGGGTCGGACGCCGGCCCGCGAAAGCATGGCGCACCTCGTAAATCCATGCGTGGCTGTGGAGCACTCATCATGCCGGAGGGATCAGTGAAATTTCGCCGGGCCTTTCAGCTGGTTTTTTGGGTCGCAATATGCCTCGCCATCGCGCTCCCCGCCCGCGCACAAACCAAAGACCAGAAAAGGGCCGAAGCTCAGCTTCGAACAGTCCACGGCAGCGTCCTCGACAAAGATGAAAACCCGGTTGCTTCCGGCGTCGTGTACTTGAAAAACTTGAAGTCCCAGGCGGTCAAAACCTACATCGCTGATGATGCCGGCAACTACCGCTTCAGCGGCCTCGATCCCAACGTGGATTACGAAATCCACGCCGAGCACAATGACGCCACCTCTCCCACCCGCACCATTTCCAACTACGATTCCCGCCGCGACATCGAAGTGATGTTGAAGTTATCTCGCAAAAAAGCCGCAAACTAAGACAGCCCCGAATTCTCCCGTCCCGCCACTCGAATCATTGCCTCGAGGCTCCTCTCCACGTCTTCCTCTGTCGTGGCCCATGAAGAGACGCTGATGCGCATTGCCGCGCGCCCTTGCCACACCGTCCCTCCGCACCAGCACGTGCCTTCCTTCTGCAATGCCGCAATCACACTGCGCGTTCGTTCGTCGCTGCCGAAAGACACAAGCACCTGGTTCAGCGTCACTTCGTTCAGAATCTCGTATCCCGCGGCTCTCAACCCTTCCGCAAATCGCGCCGCTCCATGGCAATTGCTTTCGATCATTTCCTCGAGCCCGCGCCGGCCGAGAGACCGCAGCGCGGCCCATATCTCGACGCCTCGAGCTCGCCGCGACAGCTCCGGCGTAAATTGAGATGGCTCGCGTTTATCCCCGCGTACCAGGTAGGCGGCGTTCACGGACATGGCCGCCTGCAAATTCCTTGGTTCCCGCACGAACGCGATGCCACTGTCGTACCGCACATTGAGCCACTTGTGTGCGTCCGTGGCCCAGGAATCTGCTTCCGCCAATCCATGGACTAGATGCGCGCGCCCCGGCACCGCCACAGCCCACAACCCAAACGCTCCATCCACGTGCACCCAGGCCCCCGCCGCGTGCGCCACTTAGCATATCTCGGCCGCTGGATCGAAAGCGCCAGAATTTACGTTTCCCGCCTGCATGCACACAATCGTCGGACCCGCAATTTTGGGCAATGCATCCGCGCGCATGCGCCCCTGCGCATCAGCTGGCACGCGCATCACGCGCTTGCGTCCCAGGCCCAGCATCATCAGCGCTTTCAGCACGCTCACGTGCACCTCATCGCCCACAATCACCGTCACAGCCGGCGCGCCGAACAATCCCTCATCTTCCACATCCCACCCCGCATGCTCGAGCACCGTGTGCCGCGCCGCGGCGAGGGCAATAAAATTCGCTATCGTCGCGCCTGTGACAAACTCGACGCCCGTTCCTTCCGGTAGCCGCAGGATTTCCACGAGCCAGCCGCGCGCAATTTCCTCGAGCGCCGCGCTCACCGGCGATTGCACTTCGAGGCCAGCGTTCTGGTCCCACGCACCCGCCAGCCAGTTCGCCGCCACAGTCGCTGGCAGGGCCCCGCCGGTTACGAATCCGAAGTACCGTCGACCCGACGACGCCACCGTTGCCGCCGCCCCGATCTCATCGAGCAGTGCCAGCACCTCCGTCGCGTCCATCGGCTCTGCCCCGAGCGGCCCGCCCAGTTGCGCCAGCCGTGCGAGCGCGTCCGCGCTTGGAAATACGGCGCGCTTTTCAATATTTTCCAGATAACGAATCCCGCGGCTCGCCGCCTCTTCCAAGAGCTCTCGAGTCCTCGTTTCACTCACTTTCATTCATGCTCTCGATTCTGCCTCTGAAATTTTTAGCCTCTGTGCCTCGGCGCCACCGCGCGAATCGCCGTCGCCCCCGAGCGCAAAGACATAACGGTAACCTGAACGCGCTGCGTTCACCGCCAACTCGCACGCATCTTCCGACCCATGTCAATGGACAAATTGGACGCTCCTCCCACGCTCCGCAAGATAGCTCGCCACGAGCGGCTCCCTGCGCAGCGCGGGCCCGCCGCCCAAAATCGGATTCACAATTACGATTGTGTCGGTTTTCATTCGAGGAGCACAAAAGGAGAGACGCTCTTGAAACTCACGCGGCCCGGAAGCCGCGGAGTATAGCATCCACAGCGAAGTCACATCTCGATTCGATTCGCAGCCGGGAGCGACTTGCTAGCTTGGCCAAACTCAGTGATTCACGGGGTCTAGCAACGTCATACTGTGGACAGATGCTGGGTCAGCGAGGAATTGCGCGACGATTGGCCCAACCGATACGCACCGAGGGCTCTGATGCCCACAGGTGGAATCCATGGTCACGATGGTGCCGCCCATGGCCTGCGCGAATTTCTGCGCGGGAATCGGATTCACCATCAGGTCATAAGGTGAGATAAAAATTAGCATTTTCGCGCGCACCCGCAGTGCGGCCTGCTCAAGTGTGATCCCGAATTCCCCCGGAATATCATCCGTGATGATGGCCTGTCGCTGCCGAATTTGATCCCAGGCAGTCCCGCCGTCACCCTTCGCATTCTTTTTCAGCTCCGCAAGAAAGCCGGGGAATTCCTGCGGCCCGGTATGTGTCGAGAGATAGGCCGTGCTGGAAAGATGCATGTCCTCGATTTCCGCTGAGACCGCAAACCCGCGCGTCAGCGGCCCGGTGGGATGACCGTTATTCCACGAGGGATCGAGTTCGATGGCCTCGATCTCAGAAGTCCAAAGCAGCTTATCGGACGAAGTGGACTGCGGCGACCCGGTCAGCGGAATGGCCAGTTCCATAAAATCCGGATAAGCCACGGCCCATTCGAACGTTTGGATGCCGCCCATGGAAACGCCCACCACTGCGTGTAGATGCGAAAGATGGAACACTTCCGTCACCAAGCGGTGCTCTGATTCCACCATGTCGCGGATCGAAAATTCGGGGAAACTGCTCAGAGGCTGTGGCTTGCTGTTCGAGGGGGAAGTTGAAACGCCGTTACCGATCGAGTCCACAAGAATCACGAAATACTTGCTGCTGTCCACCACCTTCCCGGGGCCGACAAATGCCAGCAGATTTTCCGTACGCGCGCCGAGCCAGGTGGGCCAGAGGATTGCATTCGTTTTTTCGCCGTTGAGTTTCCCAAGCGTGCGGTAGCCCAGCCGGAAATCATGAATCACGGCGCCGCCACGTAACCTAAGATCGCCTAGGGCCGCAAATTGCTGCGCTCCTTCCTCATCTTCCGCGGCAGGCTGCAGTGCGGGCTTCACGCCCCCGGCGCCGCCGAGCAGTAAGGTACAAAAAAGCGCTGCAAAGCATCTGCTTCCGCTCATTCGCGCCCCATTACTCCATCATCAGTTCGTCCACATAGCACCACTTCCAGGACTCGCCCGGCTCAATCGAGCGCATGATGGGATGTTGAGTCGCGTGAAAATGTTTCGTCGCATGCTTGTTCTTCGACGAATCGCAGCACCCGGCGTGTCCGCAAATCAGACACATCCTCAGGTGCACCCACGTATCGCCAATTTTCAAGCAATCCTCGCAGCCTTTCGCGCTCGGTTTCACGGGTTTGACTAGCTTCAGATGTTCGCACTTCGCCGCCATGGCATTCTCCTTGGAACGGGTGTAATCATGTTTCCGCTTACGTCTGCGCAGACGAACCCTGGCCTGCATTGCGATGGGAGCTCATTGCTCGCTCGCGTCACTTCAGTATCTTCACGCCACCGCCGTTGGAGCCACAAGCTCAAAAGAAGATGTCAGCTGGATTGCTTTGTGCAGCGTGCGATAAAGCGGGCAACGCATGGCGTAAATTCCGTGCACGCGCTCGACCGTCGCCCTGGTTTCTTCCGGAGCCGCCAGGCGCATCACCACGTGGATCCGCCGGATCACCAGCACGCCTTCATCGGTTTCGACCTCACCTGTCACGTCCGCCGTCAGCCGTCCATTACTGGCATCGATTTGGCGCGCTTCCAGCGCACCTCCAAAAGTTCCCATCATTCAACCGGCGGTGGCACAGATTACGTAGTCAATCGTCGCTGCATGAGATTCCTTCAATTTTGCGGGATCGACTTTATAGTGCTCCGCAATCGCCCCGTGCACGCTGAAAATAACAGGCTGCGGTTCTCCCGGTAGGTGTGCGATGCGCAGCGGCCCCACCTTGCGTTCGATGGTTGATTTCGAGACATAGACGACATCGCTCATGGTGCCTCCCTTTCTCGATTAAGAACTGCTTCTCTTCCATTCCCGGAGCTACTTGTGCCGAATGTCGTCCGGAGATCGCTTAAGGTCCAATGGAAAGACCTTCAGGCTCCACATCACAGCCACTGACGTCGGCGGATAGCAGACCGTCTTATCACACGCCTGATACTTCAGCTCCCCGCTTATCGAAATCGTCTTCCCCGATGAAACCAACGAGCGGACAAGATCGGAAGCCGGCGAAAAATTTACCGTGACATCGTGAACGATCCGGAACTTCCCCTTATACACAGGCACGTGCTCTTTGATTGCCTCCAAGTAGAGATCCTTGGAGTCAGGATACGTTACAGGCGCATATTCGATCCCCGAAACCTCACTCAAAATAAGTTGAATCGGTCTGTAGCCTTGCACCCCGGGGGCATAAACGTGCATGTCTGGCGGAAGCTCGATTTCCGCGATCAAGCTCACGCGGCTGCCGGGCACCACCTCGCGATCCGACTGCTCAAGTGTAAGACGGAGATGGGGAGCGTCAATCTTTTGAGTCACTTCCTCGGTCAATTCCGGAAAAA
Organism: uncultured Acidobacteriota bacterium; assembly: GCA_963701005.1. Lineage (GTDB taxonomy): Bacteria > Acidobacteriota > Terriglobia > Acidiferrales > UBA7541 > Palsa-295. Next base: position 5,239,495 of record OY969555.1, on the reverse strand, counting down.
GCTTTCCGATCACGTTGTTGGGCGTAAATCGGTCGGCAGCATCCGATTCGAAATATTTCTCGCGAATCACGCCGCCGGAATCGATATAGAAGAACCCCGGATGCGCCATGCCTTTATTCTTCCCCGTCGCTTTTGCGTTCAGGACGCCAAAGCTGCCAATGACCTTGGAATCGGGGTCGGCCAAAAGCGGAAAATCAATTTTGTGCCGTTCGGCGAAATCCTTCAGGATCGCCTGGCTGTCGTAGCTGACCGCAGCCAGCTTGATGCCCTGCTTCTCAAATCTTTGTTTGGCACTTTGCAGCTGCACGAGCTGCGCTTTGCAGAAGGGTCACCAATCGGCTGAGCGGAAGAAAAGAAGGACCGTGCCATTTGCTCCCTTCAGCGTCTGGTTTGACTGCTCATTGCCGAACTGGTCGCCCGCCGCGAACGCCGGTGCTCTTTGTCCCGCCTCAAGTCCGATCGAATGTGTATCCGCGTGCTTGCCGGTGGAGGTTACCGCCATATACGCGAGCAGCAGGAGGGCGACAAACAATCCGATCGTGACTGCGTATTTCATTTGCTCCCTTCGTGGGCATTCGCATTAGCCCATCGCCCCGCCAAGCGCAGGACACACAGTCTAAACAAGCCTAATTTGAAAGCTGGGCCGATCCCACTCCCAATACCTTGCCGACCGGTGCATCTTGAACGATTGCGACCAGCCTCAAGTTACCCGCGTTCCCGCGAGTGATATTGATCTTTACATCGTGATTGAATTCGCCCGACCGATCCACTGTTCCGACTCGAGTAAGGCTTCGCAAGACCGCAATGTGCTTCAATGTTCTGCCGGCATTTTCACCGTGTTTCACGTGCGACTCATCGCTCTCATCTGCGGTCGCGATCAATATTTCCGCAGACTTCGCCGCGACCGAGGAAGGCAACTGGCCGGCGTGAACGTGCAGGCTAACGATGTCGCCGCCTTCCAAATGAACCGAGGATACGCTAACCGGGATTTTTGCCTCCTTCGAGGCGTTCTCGATTGCTCTTATCGCCCGGCTCTCGTCGCTCCCTACCAGCTCAAAATGTCCGTCGACCACCATCTGCGGTGTATAAACACTGCTTAGGCCAAAGCGTACCGCGTACGCGTCCTGTCTTTGGCTGTATTCATGCGAAGAGAAGGGATCCTTCCACCCAATGTCATCCCAATAGTCCACATGCTCGCTGAGAACGATCAGCGTGGCGCCGTTCACGGGCTGGGTCCGATCCAGTTTCTCCAGCAGCGCATCTGCCGGTGGGCAATCGGAACATCCTTCGGACGTAAATAATTCGATGAGCACCGGAACGGGCGCGCTTTCGCTGGCAAGCCGGCTTTCCGGCGTCTCCGCAGCCCGAACGTGTCGAAGTGAATGTATTCCCAGAAACGAAATTGCAGCCAACACCGCGATTGGTATCATGGTACGCATTAAGTCGCCATCCCCATGCATCTAGACCAATGAAATTGCACCTTCATAAGATTCCCCAACTCTCAAAAAAGATACAGCCGGTCTGCGGTGCAGGAATTCGACTCCCCGGCCGGGCACGCAGGGATAATCTTCAGGGAACGGAAATTCACCCAATCACTGGCTATTTTGCCACTATCCACTTAACTGCAGTCACCGCCATGAACCAGGGCCCGGGGAAGACCTCCGCGCAGCCGCGCGTGCTTCAGGATGATTGACGGCGATGCTATTATACGCGGCAAGTCACACTCCGGAGCCACCCACATGCCCGACGAACGCGAAAGCTCAGGCGTCCTTCAGCGGAAACTAGCGACGATACTTTCCGCGGATGTCGCCGGATACAGCCGTCTCATGGGCGAGGATGAAGAGCAAACTCTGAAGACATTTCGAGGTCACAAGAAAGTATTTGAGTCGCTTGTGGCCATGCACCGCGGTCGCATTTTCAATACCGCCGGTGACGCCATTCTGGCCGAATTCAGTAGCGCCGTGGAAGCGGTGCGGTGTGCGACCGACATCCAGGCCGCGTTGCGCACCCGCAACGATCAGTTGGCGCCTACTCGCCAGGTGAGATTCCGAATCGGGATCAACTTGGGCGACGTCATGGTGCAGGGCGAGGATCTCATGGGCGACGGAGTCAATGTCGCCGCGCGGTTGCAGACGGCCGCAGAGCCGGGCGGAATCTGCATTTCCGGAAGTGTCTACGACCAGATAAGCAACAAGTTATCCCTTTCGTTCCAGTCACTCGGCGAACAGAATTTCAAGAACATTCAGCAGGCGGTCCGCACGTTTTCCATTGTGGAAGCCGAGGGCCACCATGCTCTCCCTTCTCCAAAGGCTGGCGGCGCGGGGAGCAGCTCTACAAAATGGATCATTGGTGGTCTCCTTTTGCTGCTACTGGCATGTGGCGGCTATTGGGCTGCTCATACCGCCATTGAGCGGACCAATGCGGAACACGCGCGCGCGATCGCGGCGGCAGCACCGCCAGCATTGCCTGCGTCCGAGCCTGCGAAGCCGAGTGCTGAAAAACCGGCGGCAGAGGAACCTGTACGGACTCCGAGTGCAGCACCGCCAGCAAGCAAGCCCGCAGCCGAACCGGCAGAGGTGCCTCCGCAAACCTCCTCGCATGTGGCAGCACGGCGTAGTGCAGCATCGAGCGCTGCCACTTCTGCGGTAAGCGCTGGGCCATACGATGGAGTCTATGCCGGCAAAATTTGCTATGCCGAAACATCAAACGAACCACTCAGATGCTACCGTGCCGAGGGAAAGATCCTTGGTCAGAAAATCACCGGCAAATGGGTCGTGGCTCCCAAGGCAGGCATCTCCATGATTCTGGCTGGAAATGTGGGTATATCCGGTGATGTCACAATAGGGATGCATAGCGAAAAGCCGGACGGCACCCTACTGGCCGTGATCGATCTCACAGGGACAGTTCACGATGGACGCATCAAGGCGAGTGGCAGCTTCCGAAAGGGCCGCGCAGTGACTCTTGATTGGCAAAAGAATCTCACCGCGCCTTAGTGCCTGCGGCTGTATTGGGGCGGGGGAAAGTGGTGCCGGCGGGGGGAATCGAACCCACGGCCTAGGGATTATGAGACCCTCGCTCTGCCACTGAGCTACGCCGGCACGGCAACAACCACCGATGCTAAAGGTTCCCTCCAATAAGTGTCAAGGCGCTAGTCTGGAAGCCTTTAGAAACACTCATTTGCAGGATGCCCCGCCGCGCCAACCTGCCCCTGTCCCCAAGTCTGAACCTGCCCTACGTAGTACTTTCGACCCATTGACCCCATGCATTCCAAGACGGTAGTTTCACGATGACAATTCGGAGAGGCTCTGACCAAGCCGCGGAGGGAGGGGTGTGTACCGTTTAGGCACACGCCCTGAAAATATTCCCTTGACGGCACCAGACCACCATATGCTCCACCGCGTAGTTTGTCTACTCGGAGGGGCCCATGAACAGAAGTCTAATGGTGGTGGTTTTGGTGCTGCTGGTTCTTTCCAGCGCGATGGGGCTAAAGGCTTTAACAACGCCTCAGGTGACGCTGGGAATCAGCAGTGGCCCAGTTCCGCCGTGGTCGATCTCAAGTGGTCCGGTTCCGCCGTGGTCAATCTCGAGCGGTCCGGTTCCACCGTGGTCGATCTCAAGCGGTCCAGTTCCACCGTGGTCGATCTCGAGCGGTCCAGTTCCGCCGTGGTCGGCCTCGACAGTCGCTGGGAAGTAGTCCCTGGGAAATTGAAGGGGACTGTCCCGGGATAAATCGGGCAAGCAAGGGTCAGGCTTCGGAAACGCGTGCAGTCGGATGCAGCTTGGCCCCATAGATTACGGGCTCTGGCTTGTAGGCTTCCTCTTGGAAGCATATGTAGTAGTGTGCTCAATTTTCCGCAAGGGCTTTCTTCGCTATATTTCGTTAAATATCTATATGTTAGCGGTAGCGCTAGTCACCTGGGGCCAGTTCCATTTCATTCATACGTATGGCCTGAAGTCGCAAAATTATTTCTATTACTACTACTATTCTGACTGCTTGCTCTGCATCCTGATGTACCTCGTCATCATTCACTTTTATCAAGAGGTCTTCGTGGAGATGAACGTCAGCCGCTATATTCGCGGTGCGGCTGCATTGCTGCTTGCGGCTACTGCCTTCTTCTCTTACATCGTCGTCCACCAAAACAAGGAACACTTGACCCAATCCTTCGTCGTTGAGCTCGAGCAAAACATCAATTTTGTCGTGGTGGTGCTCACTTACTTGCTTTGGGGCGCGATCCTGAAGCTTCGTGAGACACGTACGCGCCTGATTCAACTCGTCCTCGCGCTCGGCGTTGCTTTCAGCGCCACTGCCGGTTCCTATGCGCTGCGAAATCTTTTCCCCGATGCGTACTTGCTTCGTTGGGTGCCTCCGATTATGGGAGTGTGGCTGCCCTTGGCGTGGGCTTACACGCTGACCAAAGTTCCAGAAGACGCCCGGTTGGCCACGGCGCGCCTGGTTGCGAGGGCTCGATGATTGTGGCAGCCATAATTTGCGTCATCTCCCTGGCGACGTTTCTTCAGTTCTTCGTCTCCTACTGCCGGTCGCGCCTCGCACCCAGCCGGAAAGTCGAGCTTTCAGACCGCGTTCGGGAAGTAGCAGGCATCGCCAGCCACGATATTGCCGCGGACGATTTCGCCCGGCTTCTTCAGCTCGTTCGCCTCTGCCCGGAGCGAGGTGACGATCAGACGGAGATACGCGCCGTTGGCACGTACTACGGCCTGCTCCACCTCCTCGGTCAGATTTGCCGTTCGCTGGTTCCCAGCGTTGCCGCCTGGACGGAACAGGAGCGCCAGAGCTGCTCCTACTTTGCGGCGGTAGCTCTTGATCGTCGCATCTCTTACAGCCGTGACTTGCTTACCCAGCAGGTTGGTGACAGGTCCTAAGCCCCTCCGGAGCCGTGTTGTTCGCCGCTCTCCCCCCTCGACCCTTTCCATCCCGGCTGCTAACATGGAATTGTCTTGGACCTGCGGCCCGCAGTCGCGCTCCCCATGCGTACAGCGCTCGAACAAAGCGTGCTTGAAACCATCCGGAATTCGCGGATGCTGGTCTCCGGCGACCGTGTGGGCGTTGCAGTTTCTGGTGGGGCGGATTCCGTCGCACTTCTTCGCCTTCTTGAAAACCTTCACGGCGAGCTTGGCGTCACTCTTCTCGTAGTCCATTTCGATCATTCCCTGCGCGGCGAGGAGTCGAAAGCGGACGCAGACTTCGTCGCGAATCTGGCTCATTCGAGCGGTTTCGAATACGTTCTCGCCTGCGAGGACGTCGCCGCCGCAGCCCGCCTGAACGGATGGAACCCGGAAGACGCAGCTCGCCGGCTCCGGTACGCATTTTTTCAGCGTGTAGTTGATGAGGGCCGCGCCACCCGCATTGCCGTCGCGCACACAGCGGACGACCAGGCCGAAACTGTTCTGGCGCATTTGCTGCGCGGAACTGGACTCACCGGCCTCGCCGGGATTTACCCCTCGATCGGCCCCGTGGTTCGCCCGCTTCTCGGTACGCGCCGCCAGGATCTCCGCGCTTATCTGCGCAGTCAAAGTCAAGTCTGGCGGGAAGATACGACAAACACGGATCAACGCCGTCAACGCGCCAGAATTCGCGAGCAATTGCTCCCTCTCCTCGAGCGCGATTTCTCGCCTGCCATCGTCGGCCATCTCGCCGAACTGGCGCGCTTGGCCCGCGAAGAAGAAGTTTTCTGGCGAGCCCTCGTCGAAGACCGCTTTGTCGCTCGAGTTAAGAAGACCGGCGTTGCGTTCACAATCCAGATCCCCGATTTACTGTCACCGCTCGGGCCACTCGTCGGTCAGCATCAATCGGATTCGCCATCTTCACGCTCGCTCACCGAACGCATGGTCCGCCGCCTCTATGAAGAGCTGCGCGGCGACCGCCGCGAACTCTCCGCCCGCCACGTCGAGCAGGTAATCCACCTGGCAGAGGAGGGTTCCAGCGGCCGCCATATCGAATTGCCAGGCGGCATCATCGTGGACCGGATTTTCAAGGACCTTGTCTTCTCGAGCGGACCCTCAAGCAGAGCCCCCAATTCTGCTGCGGAAACTACTCCGCGCTCGAATACGTATCAATACACTGTGAGCCTTCCAGCCTGCGGCGCAGCGACTGTTTCCATTCCCGAACTTGGCACCTGCCTCCGCCTGAAAGTGATTGACTGGCCTTCAGCGGCGAGCGACACTAAAAGGGACGGCAGAGCCCTCGATGCTGATCTGCTCCGCGCTCCATTGATCTTGCGGAACTGGCGGCCGGGTGATGCCTATCGGCCCCGCGGCCGCCGCCAAGCCCGGAAATTGAAGCAGATGTTTCTCATTGGACGGGTTCCCAGCCGCGATCGCGCTCATTGGCCCGTGCTCGAAAGCGATGGCCGCGTGATTTGGGCCCGGGGAATGCCTCCCGCGGAGGATTTTTGCGCCCGCGAGGGCACGCGGATGGGGGTTGTGATCGAGGAAGATCGCCTTTGAGGACTCGATGAAGGTCGCGTTTACCAGGCGGCGCCTCTCCACTCGGGTGGGCCAATTGGGCCGCACAATTTCGCGCGACTACAAAGGACGAACGCTCGACGTTGTCGTTATCCTCGAGAATTCGTTCCTGTTCGCTGCCGACTTGGTGCGCGAAATTTCGCGCCCCGTGGTTTGTCACTTTGTGCGTTCGGAGATGCGGGACGTGAGCATGGGCGGCCACGATCGCCGCGAGGTTTTTTTCAGCGCGCCGCCGTCATTGCATGGCCGCGACGTTTTGCTTGTGGATGCGATTTTGAATACCGGAGTCACGCAGGATTTTTTGCTCAAGCGGCTGGAAGAAGGCAGGCCGCGTTCGTTGCGCCTGGCTGTGCTCTTCGATAAGCCGAAGTCGCGCAAGGTGAATTTGCAGCCTGCATACACTGGCTTCGCTGCTGCATCTAAACAATGGGTGGGTTATGGCCTCAGCGGCCGGCGCGGGCTTTTCCGGAATCTCCCATATGTGGCGATGGGAACCGCCGCGGCCCCATCCCGCGCGAGGGGCAGCAGCAGGCATCAGGGTGCTCGAAAGGTATCCAGAGGGTGAGGTAACACCGTGAATTCTACAGTCCGCACTATTTTATTTTGGCTCTTAATGATTTTACTGGCGGTGGTTTTGTGGAAGATGGCCTCCACCGGCGGCCAGTCCGCGCATGAGGAGGAACTCGGCTACGCCGCATTCCTCGGCAAGGTGCAGCAGGGCAACGTCAAGGACGTCACCATCTACCTCTCGCCGAATAGCGCCGAACTCCAGGGCGAATACCGCGACGGCGGCAAATTCCGCGGCGTCACGATCGCCAATACGGCCATCCCGGACATCACCAAGACTCTCCAGGATAAAGCCGTACTTTATAACTATAAGGAAGTGAAGAACGGCGATTGGTTCACGCTGCTTATCAACTTTGCCCCGCTCGCGCTGCTCATCGCCTTCTGGATTTTCATGATGAAGCAGATGCAGGCGGGAGGGAACAAAGCCCTCAGCTTCGGGAAATCGCGCGCCCGCTTGCTTACCGCCCAGCAGAAAAAGGCCACATTCAAAGACGTCGCCGGAATTGACGAGCCCAAGGAAGAGCTTTACGAAATCATCGATTTCCTGAAGGACCCACAGAAATTCCAGAAGCTTGGCGGACGCATCCCCAAGGGTGTGCTTCTCGTCGGCCCTCCGGGAACGGGCAAGACCTTGCTCGCGAGAGCCATCGCGGGCGAGGCCAACGTTCCTTTCTTTTCGATCTCCGGTTCGGACTTCGTCGAAATGTTCGTCGGCGTTGGCGCCAGCCGCGTCCGCGACCTTTTCGAGCAGGGCAAGAAGAATGCGCCCTGCATCATCTTCATCGATGAAATTGATGCCGTCGGCCGCCATCGCGGCGCGGGCCTTGGCGGCGGGCATGACGAGCGCGAACAGACTCTGAATGCGCTCCTCGTGGAAATGGACGGATTCGAATCGAACGAAGGCGTCATCCTGATTGCTGCTACGAACCGCCCCGACGTTCTCGACCCGGCGCTCCTGCGTCCCGGCCGATTCGACCGCCGAGTGGTGGTCCCGCGCCCGGACGTAAAGGGCCGCGAGGAAATTCTCCGCGTGCACACGCGCAAGGTGCCTCTCTCGGAAGACGTGGAATTGTCCGTCATCGCCCGCGGCACGCCCGGGTTTTCCGGCGCCGATCTCGCGAACCTGGTGAACGAGTCGGCTCTCTGGGCCGCGCGCCAGAACCGCAAGTTTGTTACCATGGCCGATTTCGAGATGTCCAAGGACAAAGTCCTGATGGGCGTCGAGCGCCGGTCCATGATTCTTTCGGACGAGGAAAAGCGCAACACCGCCTATCACGAGGCCGGCCACGCACTTGTCGCCGCCATGACTCCCGGCGCGGATCCGCTGCACAAAGTTACGATCATTCCGCGCGGCATGGCTTTGGGCGTCACGATGCAGCTTCCCATCGACGACAAGCACACCTACACGAAAGAGTTCCTCGAATCGCAGCTCGCCGTTTTGATGGGTGGCCGCGCCGCCGAGGAAATTTTCCTCAATCACCTCACCACCGGTGCTGGCAACGACATCGAACGCGCCACGGAAATCGCGCGCCAGATGGTTTGCGAATGGGGCATGAGCCGCCTTGGGCCGCTCACTTTCGGCAAGAAGGAAGAAGCGATTTTTCTCGGCCGCGAAATCGCGCAGCATCGCGATTACTCCGAAGATACAGCCATCAAAATTGATGAAGAAGTCCGCAGCATCGTCACCAGCGGTTACGGCCGTGCGCGCAGCATCCTCGAAACCTATCGCGATGCTCTGGAACGCGTGGCGCAGGCGCTGCTCGTCCGCGAAGTTCTTGATGCGACCGAACTCAAGCTCTTGATGGAAGGCAAGCCGCTACCGGATAAGCCGACGCCACCGCCTACCGCGCCGCCGGTGCCGGGCAGGGAACCGCAGCTTTCGCTGCGTCCCGAGCCACGGCCAATTCCCGGGCTGGCCAAAGGCGAAAAGCCAGCTCCCGCATAGAATTTCCGCTCCAGTCATCAACGCATTTTTGCTTCAAAGAGGCTTGCCCCGAGGCCCCCAAGGGCCTGTTTTACGCGGATTAGAAATGGTTCGCCTCTAATGTTTTCAATGGCTTAGAGCGATTTCTAATCTCGAAACAGGGATTAGTTTTTTCTTCGCCTGGACGGGGAAGGAACCGGTGCGGCGGATTGCGAGGCGAGGGGGGGGTATATATCTCCCGGGAGAGAGCGGCGGCCGATATGCTTTGCCAGCCCGGGCAGCGCCAACGGGAGTGGGGCCCAAGGGCCAGGTGTCCACGTCACCGTCAATCCCTACCCATGCGCTTTTGGCGTACAATCTTTCCATGGCGAAAAAGCCGCTGGACACTTTCGAAGTTCCCTGCCCCTGCTGCCAGGCGAAGCTCACGGTTGACCGCGAGATCGGCGTAGTACTGTCCCATGTGCCTCCGCCAAAGCCCCCGCCTTCCGTGGACCTCGACGATACGGCGCTGCTGCTCCGGCAGCAGGCGGAGGCTGTGGAAGCGAAATTCCGGGCGTCGGTGGAAGCGGAGAAGACAAAAGAGGACGTGCTGGCGCGCAAATTCGCCGAAGGGCTGAAGAAAGCCAAAGACGGGCCCGTCGAAAAGCCGTTGCGCGATTTCGATCTCGACTGAATTCCTCAATGCCATTGATTCCCGCTTGGCCGCACAGCCGTAATCGTCGCAGCGGAATGCGCGATCTTCATTTCCTCCTGCTCCTTGTGCCGTTGGGCCTGCTGGCGCTCTTGATTTCATCCGCCGAAGTTCGCGGCTCGGCGCAGCAAAAGGCAAAACTGCCTCGCCCGCGCCAGCTCGACGCCGGAGTCAGCTGGCATCGCGATCCGAAGACGGGCGAGCTTTCCGTCGCTCCATCCGCTGCTTCGGACAATAAGGACGGAAACGCCGGACCACCCGCCGCAAATTCAATCCGTGTCACCACGCAACTGGTCCCCGTAACGTGCAGCGTCTTCGCGCCGGACGGCGCGGCCATCACCGGGCTCACCCGCACGGATTTTCGCATTTACGACGAGGGCGCCGAGCAAATCATTTCGCACTTCCGCGTTTCGACCGAACCCGCCAGCATCGCGCTCGTGATTGACGCGAGCCCAAGCGTCCTGCGCGACTCCGAGGCAATGAAGCAGGCCGCGCGCGCTCTTGTGGATGGCCTTTCGGCTGCTGATGAGGTAGCCGTGGTCGATTTCTCCTCTCACACCTACATGCAGCTGCCGTTTTCGAGCGACCGCAATCTGATACGCAGTGCGGTTGCACGCGTGGATGTGCGGCAGCTACTCGCCGACACGGGCGGGTCGAATATTTACGAAGCAACTTATCTGACCACCTCGAAGATATTTTTGGGAGGCCGTGTGGGCCGCAAAGCTATCGTCGTGCTTACTGATGGCCAGGACAGCGGACTGGGACTTACGCTTGATCCGTCGAGCGCCGGGCCGCAGCCTGGAAAGCCTGGCGATCGCCTCACGTTTGAAGATGTGGTGCGCGCGCTCGAGGCCGCCGATATTCAGGTGTTCGCCGTTTCGACTGAAACGCGCCCGAAAATAATGACTCCCGATTGGCTCGCGGCTCACAACAGCGCCACCTTGATTACGCGCGATGCCCGCGAGTGGCGGATTCCCGCTTACACGCTCTATCTGGCCGAGCTTGTCCGGCGCTCAGGCGGGCAGCTTTATTTTCTGCGCGAATCGCAATCGCTCGCGGAAATATTTCGCCGCATCGCGCAGAGGATCGGCGACGAGTACACGCTCGGCTTCGATCCTGCGGCCGCGGCTGCATCCCCCGCCCACGTGGGCTGGCATACGTTGCGCGTCGAAGTTCCCGGGCACGCCGGGGCATCGGTGATTCATCGCGCTGCGTATTACGTGCCCACATCGCAGTGATTCCAATCCCTAGAGCACGACTTGCGCAGTTGACATCCGGGGTGTTCTTGGAGCCCTGCTGACTAAGGATGTGTCGCACCTACGGTGCTCGGAGATTATCGGGGATCGTATACCCAGCCCGCCGGAAAACGGCGGACTGGGCTATCTTCTGCCGCGCCTACGGCGCTTAGGCGCGAGAGCATGGGCGAGGAGTGCAACTTAGGGGATGCTTCAGTCGAATCGAACACGGCGAGGCGAGCCTCGCCGTAACAAAGCGGCGGCCCCTCGGGGGGACTCGGGACGCAGACATCGCGCCAGCCGCCGCACTTCTTATGGGCTGTGCCGGGGACAGAGCTGTCTAGAAGAGGAAGTCAATAAAGCCAGAAAACTTCCAGGTTGCCGCAGGATTATCCGAACCAATTGCGAGAGTCTTATGCTTTTGCGGGAACCATGATTCAATAGGCGCGCATGTTCCGACGCAAAAAATTCAAATTGCGGCTGCCGTCGCGCACACTCTCGCTCGGTGAGCGCACGCTGCTGATGGGCGTGCTGAACGTGACGCCCGACAGTTTTTCCGACGGCGGCGCATATTTCGAAGCCGATGGCGCTGTCGCCCGCGCCCTGGAAATCGAATCCGCGGGGGCGGATATAATCGACATCGGCGGTGAATCCACTCGGCCTGGGGCGGCGGGAATTTCCGCGGAGGAAGAGCTGCGACGAATTTTGCCGGTGCTTCTGAAACTTCGCGGGCGGCTGGTGATCCCGATCTCGATTGACACAAGCAAGGGCGAGGTGGCTGAGGCGGCTGCCGAGGCAGGCGCGGAAATTATCAACGACGTCACCGCGCTGCGCGCCGACCCGGGCATTGCTGAAGTCGCACGCCGCCGCAAGCTCCCGCTGATTCTCATGCACATGCGCGGCAACCCGCGCACGATGCAGCGAAAGCCATTCGCTCGCGACGTGATGCGCGATGTTGCCGCCGGCCTGAAGAAAGCGGTTGCCGCAGCGCGGGGGGCGGGCGTGGCAAAATCTCAAATCATCCTCGATCCCGGCTTCGGTTTCGGCAAAAGCTACGAGCAGAATTTCGAGCTGCTCACGCGGCTTCCGGAACTTGGCCGGCTGGGCTACCCGCTCCTCGTCGGCACTTCGCGCAAATCGTTCCTCGGCCGTGCGCTTGGCGGCGCGCCCGAATCCGGCCGCATCTGGGGGACTGCCGCCACCGTTGCCGCGAGCATCCTCGGGGGCGCGCACATTGTCCGCGTCCACGACGTGGCGGAAATGGCGCAGGTCGCGCGCGTCGCGGATGTGATAGCATCCCGCAAAATCTAGCCCGGGGGGAGGGACGCACGGAACTCCTCGACAAATTTAAGCGGCTCACCGCCGTTCAGCGGAACACCTTCGTCGCATGTTTCCTGGGATGGTCGCTCGACGCATTCGATTTCTTTATTCTGATTTTTTGCGTCAGCGCGATCGCGGATGAATTTCACACCAAAGTTTCAGCCGTTCTGGAAGCGGTCTTTGTCACCCTGGCGATGCGGCCCGTCGGAGCGTTTCTCTTCGGGCTGATGGCCGATCGCTTCGGCCGCCGCCCCACGCTGATGGTGGACATCATCGCCTACTCCGTTTTCGAGCTCGCTTCCGCTTTCGCGCCTTCGCTGAAAGTATTTCTCATCATGCGCGCGTGTTTTGGCGTGGCCATGGGAGGTGAATGGGGCGTGGGTGCCGCGCTCGCATTCGAAACGCTGCCCGCGAAAGGGCGCGGCTTTTTTTCCGGACTTCTTCAGGAAGGGTATGTCGTCGGTTATCTGCTCGCTGCCTTGACGTACGCGACCCTGTTCCCGAAGATTGGCTGGCGAGGCATGTTTATCGTGGGTGCTCTGCCCGCTTTCCTCGTCATTTACATTCGCACCAAGGTGGATGAGTCACCCGCCTGGCTAAAAGGCCGCGTCTCAACAAATATTGAACGGAATCTGGGCAGGAACATCCTTACGTATCTGGGAAGTTTTCTTTTCCTGATCGTCCTGATGTTTGCATTCAATTCCTTCAGCCATGGGACACAGGATGTTTACCCGACTTTCCTCAAGTTGAATCACGGCTTTTCACCGGGAACCGTTGGCCTCATCGCCATCGTCTACAATGTCGGCGCGCTACTCGGAGGAATCGCGTTCGGGACATGGTCGGAGCACATCGGTCGTCGCCCCGCTATCGTGATCGCCGCCTTGCTCACGATTCCGGTGATCCCGCTCTGGGCTTACTCCCACACGGCTCCGATGCTGGCGCTCGGCGGCTTCCTGATGCAATTCATGGTGCAGGGCGCCTGGGGAGTAATTCCTGCGCACCTGAACGAGCTTTCGCCGCCAGCCGTACGTGGCACTTTCCCCGGCTTGGCCTATCAGCTAGGCAACCTACTCTCCTCACGCAATGCCGTGATTCAATCGAAGCTGGCGGAGCAACATTACGCCGGGAGTTATGCGCCAGTGCTCGCCTGGACGGTGTTGATCGTGGCGGCCCTGGTGGCCATCGTCACCATGAGCGGAAGGGAAAGAAAAGGTCACGACCTCTCGGACACCAGTTAGCAGCATTCAATGGAAGCAAAAGAATCACTAGGCCTGCGCGAGCTCTTGCGTCTGGAACGGGAGCCGGCGCAGGCGCTTTCCTGTGGCGGCGAAGATTGCGTTTGCCACGGCCGGGGCGATCGAGGGAACCGGTGGCTCGCCGCAGCCGCCCGGCGTTTCGTGGCTCGGGACGATGTGCACTTCGACGCGCGGCATTTCGGCGATTCGGAGCATCGGGTAATTGTTGAAATTGCTTTGCTGGGGCTGGCCGCCTTCGAAGGTGATTTCGCCGTAGAGCGCTGCCGTCAAGCCGAAGACGATTCCGCCTTCGATTTGGGCTGCAGCCATGTCGGGATTGATCACTTGTCCGCAATCGAGTGCGCAAGTGACGCGGTCCACGCGGACGCTGCCATCTTTCGCGACGGTCACTTCCGCGACATAGGCAATGTACGTTCCCCATCCGTAGAGTGCTGCGAGGCCGCGGCCACGGCCTGCCGGGAGCGGCTTGCCCCATCCTGATTTTTCGGCGACGAGGTCCAGCACATGCCGCAGCCGTTTGAGATTTACCGGCTTCTCGTCTCCGCCTTCGCCGACGGCGGCTTGTTTTGTGGCGATCAATTCCCGACGGAGCGCGAGCGGATCTTTTTTCGCCGAGGCGGCGACTTCGTCAATGAAGCATTGGACTGCGAAATGATTCCAGTAAACGTCGACGGAGCGCCAGTAGCCTCGCGGTACTACCGTGTGCAGGAAACTTTGCTCGAGCATGTAATTTGGAACCGTGCCATTGGGAAGGCCGACACCGGCGAGCTCTGTGCCGCCGATGTCCGGAAGGTCGCCGCCCACGTAGACTCCATCGGTTGTGGGCGCGGCGATGTGATGCAGCCACGTGCTGACATGATTTTGCGCGTCGAGTCCGGCGCGCAGGCGGTGATGGCTCATCGGCCGGTAGTAGTCGTGGCGCACGTCGTCTTCCCGCGTCCATTGGACTTTCACGGGCGCCCCGGCAGCCCGCGCGATCAGGGCTGCTTCCACGCCGTAGTCAATATTGAGGCGGCGACCAAAGCCTCCGCCGAGCAGCGTGACGTGAATCGTGATTGCCGATGCGGGCAGACCGAGCGCCTTCACGAGCGCCGTGGCCATCCCGCCGGGATTTTGCACCGGGGCCCAAACTTCGCATTTGCCGTCGCGCACGACGGCCGTGCAATTCATCGGCTCCATCGGGGTGTGCGCGAGGAATGGCAGCTCGTATTCCGCTTCAACTTTTTTCGTTGCGGCAGTGAACGACGCCTCGGGATCGCCGATTTTGCGGATTTCCTTGCCGTGGCCCTTCACCAGTTCCGCGCACGTTGCGCGCTGCTTTTCGGTCGATTCTTCTACGCCCGCGCCCGGATCCCAATCCACTGTCAGTGCGCGACGACCCGCCATCGCCTGCCATGTGGAGTCCGCTACTACGGCGACTCCGCCCCACAAATAATGCTGGTGGCCGGAATTTTCCTTGCGCTCTTCACCGAAGAGCGGAGGCATCTCGACTGGTGGAATTTCGATCACCTGGCGCACGCCCGGGACGGCTTGGGCGCGAGCCGCGTCAAATTGCTTGACGCGCCCACCAAATACCGGGGGACGTGCAACCGCGGCGTACAGCATTCCCGGAACGTTGGTATCGATTCCGTAGTGCGCTTCGCCAATCACGATGTGCTGCCCGTCCACGCGCTTCTTCTTTGTACCCAGAATGCGGTAGTCCGCTGGATTCTTCGGCGGCACATCTTTTGGAACGGGGAGCGCTCCAGCTTTCGCCGCTAGCGCCCCATAGGTAAGTTGCTTTTTCGTCTTCGCGTGCATCACGGCGCTATTGCGCGCGGTGCACTCGCTTGCCGGCACGTTCCACGCGCCTGCAGCGGCTGCCACGAGCATCGCGCGCGCCGTTGCGCCGGCCTGCCGCAGCGGATCCCACGACGAGCGAATGCTCATGCTGCCGCCGGTGGTCTGGTCGCCGTATTTCGAATCCAAATCGGCTTGCTCGATTTTCACATGCGTCCAGTCCGCGTCTAATTCTTCCGCAAGAATCATGGCGAGCGCAGTTCGCGGGCCCTGGCCCATTTCCGATCGGGCTATCCAGAGACGAATCTCGCCATTCGGCTTGATTTCAAGATAGGCATTCGGCGCGAAAGCTTTCTCGTTTGCTTCCGCTGCATTTGCTGCCTGGGGGAAACCGAGGTGGAAGGCAAGCATCAGACCGGCGCCGCCGGCCGCGCCTGTTTTCAAAAAGTCGCGCCGCGTTACTTGCGAGAAATTTCGCGTGGCGGAGCTCATCGCGCCTCTCCTTTAGCGGCGTGCTTTGCCGCTCCTGGGGGTGAATGCTTCGAGGCCGCCTCGTGGATTGCCGCGCGGATGCGTTGATAGGTGCCGCAGCGGCAGATATGGCCAGAGAGCGCTTCGTTAATATCGGCATCAGTGGGCGCGGAATTTTTTGCGAGCAGAGCGGCAGTGGTCATGATCATGCCGGCCTGGCAATAGCCGCATTGGGGCACCTGTTCTTCAATCCACGCTATCTGCGCCGGATGGCTGCCGTCGGCGGAGAGCCCTTCGATCGTGGTGATGCTGCGCCCGGAGACCGCAGAAATCCGCGTCGTGCACGAGCGCGTCGGCTCGCCATCCACATGCACCGTACAAGCACCGCAAAGCGCCATGCCGCATCCGAATTTTGTGCCGGTGAGGCCGAGCGTATCACGAAGGACCCAAAGGAGCGGGGTATCCGGGCTTACCTCCACCGAATGTTCCTTCCCGTTCACGGTAATTGCGATGGCGTCCATTTTCCCTCCGGCATATTCCGCGTCGAACTGTATGTTCAGTTCGCCCAAAAATCAAATCGTCTTTCTCGCGCATTCTCGCCTCGAAGAGTCTGCGTGAGAACTGCAAAGGAGGAACTTCAGCGGCTGAAGCCGTCTTGATTTTGCAGCATTTGTGTCGCGGTTGAAATCGCGACCCACAAAGATTCTCGAGTTCTCATACAAGCTCCTATGCCGATGCAACAACCGGCTCGCGATGCGCGCGTGAAAAAGGTAAGATTGTGGCCGCAATTTCTACTTTAAGGAGCCCGCCATGAGCGCACCCTCGCCTGCTACACCTTCTGCTTCAACCGTCACCAACATTAAGGAAAAGGCCCGGCTGCTCAGTGTTTATTCCATGATGGCCACGACGGCAGCCGGCTCCGGCCATCCCACCTCCTGCATGTCCGCCGCGGAACTTGTTGCCGGCACTTTTTTTTACGCCATGAAATTCGATCCGAAGAATGCGAATTCGCCGGATGCCGATCGTTTCGTTCTCTCGAAAGGTCATGCCGCTCCGGTGCTCTATGCCGCGCTCGCAGAGGCGGGAGTTTTTCCTGTTTCGCGGCTGATGACGCTGCGCGAATTCTCCTCCGAGCTCGAGGGGCATCCGACACCACGCATTCATGGCGTTGACGCGGCCACCGGATCGCTCGGCCAGGGACTCTCGGTCGGTGCGGGCCTCGCCATCGGCGCGCGGCTCGATAAGAGCCCGACGCGCGTTTACGTCCTGATGGGCGATGGCGAAATGGCGGAAGGCGAGGTGTGGGAGGCGGCCGAATTTGCCGGCCACTACAAGCTCGACAATCTCACCGTGCTTGCGGACGTGAATGCGCTCGGTCAAAGCGAACCGACCATGTATCAGCACGACATGGAAACATATCGCCGCAAATTTGAATCCGAAGGTTGGGCGGCAGAGGTGATCGATGGCCACGACGTCGCCGCTGTGCTGGCTGCTCTCGACCGCGCCAAGGCAACCAGTGGACGCCCACAAGCGATTATTGCGCGCACCATCAAGGGCCACGGCTTCAGCCAGGTTGCCGGCAAACTCAACTGGCACGGCAAGGCGTTCTCGAAAGCGGAGCTGGCGGATGCGCTGAAGGAATTGGGCCCCGCGCCGGTGATCCCGCCGGACCCCGGCAAATCCTACGAGCGTACTTCGCTGCCGCAGCCGCCGGATTTCCCCGCGCCGGCTGCGCCCGAATATCCGGTCGGCGCGTCAGTCGCGACACGCGAAGCTTACGGAAACGCCCTCAAACGGCTAGGCAGCGTGAATCCGCATATCGTGGCGATTTCAGGCGACGTGAAAAATTCCACTTTCTCCGAAGTTTTCCAAGACGCGTTTCCGGATCATTTCTTTCAGGGCTACATCGCCGAGCAAAACCTGGTGAGCGCCGGCGTAGGCCTGTCCGCCCGCGGAAAAGTCCCATTTCTGGATACTTTCGCCTGCTTCCTTTCGCGCGCTTTCGATAATGTCCGCATGGCAGCCATCAGCCGCGCCAATATCAACCTCTGCGGCTCTCACTGCGGCGTTTCCATCGGCGAAGACGGGCCTTCCCAAATGGCGCTCGAAGATATCGCCATGTTCCGCGCCGTCCATGGCTCGGCGGTTTTTTATCCGAGCGATGCCGTCTCCGCGGAACGACTGGTCGAAACCATGGCGCGCCGCCCCGGGATCAATTACCTGCGCACCTCGCGGCCAAAATCCGGCATCCTCTACTCCAAGGATGAAAAATTCCCTGTGCCAGGTTTCAAAGTCGTGCGGCAGAGCCCGCAGGATCGCGTCACAGTGATCGGCGCAGGCGTCACGTTGCACGAAGCTCTCAAGGCCGCGGACCAATTAAAATCGCAGGGCACCGCCATTCGCGTGATTGATCTCTATTGCGTCAAGCCGATTGACGGCAAAGCCATCGCGGAGCAATTGAATGCCACTGGCGGCCGCCTCGTCACCGTGGAGGATCACTGGCCCGAAGGCGGCATCGGCGAAGCAGTTCTTTACGCCCTCGCGCAAGCCGGAGTCGCTCCGTCGAAATCGCGCCTCCTCGCCGTCACGCGCATGCCCCATTCCGGCAAGCCCGATGAATTGGTGGACGCTTTCGGCATTTCCGCCCGGCACATAGTGGAAGCCGTCCGCGAAATCGCCTAGCGGGTTTCAGCGCCGGCGATGAAACCCCCGCTGTGCCACAGCGGCACACGTTGTTCCGCGCAGGCATTCGCATTCCCGTTATTCACTCGAACACATCGAGCGAGCCCATCATTTAATCCACTTAACAATTTCCCTTTGGACGCCGAAGTGCACGAAATCTTGCGGCATGAGTGTCTCCGAACCCCTTATCCCCGCCGCTAAACCTGAGTTTCGCGCGAAGCCCAAGCCCTATTCGATCGAGCGGCGCTTCCGCCTGATGCAAGCTGCGGCTGTGGCGCTCGCTTTGTGGTTCGTTTCAGGCTTGCTTATATGGGATCTCGTCTTTGAAGGCCGCTTGTCGTCCTCCCTGGAAATTCTCCACACAACTCTGGCCCTTAATAGGGAGATCCATGAAAAGCAGGAAATCCTCGCGATTGCATTCTGGAGTGCTCTTGATTCCCAGCCCGATGCTTCGCGCCCGGACTATGAAGAACGCGCCCGTCTTGCAAGCGAGTCCCTCCATCGATACGACGCGATTACTTTGCCGCAGGAAGAACAATCCGAAGTGGAACGGTTGCGTTATCTTCAGAATGAATTCCTGAAGCAAACAGCCCATCTGCTGGATGGGCCCGCGGGAACGGCCACGCTGGTTCAAAAGGCGATCATCGATCAACTGAGCCGTGACATTGACGCCACGCTCGGGCGGCTCGAAGATCTGCAAACGCATCATGTGGCAATGCTGAACGCGCAGATGGAGCAATTCTGGCAGTGGCTGAAACTCTTGCTATTTTCCTTTGCCAGTCTCGCGCTGGTGACCTTGGCCTGGTTCCGCCATGTTCATCGCCATCACTTGTGGGAGCCTCTCGAAAAGTTGCGCCAGATGGTGCTCGAAGTCCGCCGCGGCAATCTCAACGTGACGGGCGATGTCCCCACGAGCGTCGAACTGGGTTCACTTGTGGGCGCCTTTCTCGAAATGGCACGCGAGGTCCGTGAAGTTCGCGATTCTCTCGAGGAAAGAGTGATCGAACGCACCGTGAAATTGGAACACGCACAATCCGAACTGCTGCAAGCCGCCAAACTTGCGTCTCTCGGCCAGCTTGTCTCCGGCGTGGCCCACGAAATCAATAATCCCCTTACCTCCATTCTCGGTTTCAGCGAGGTCCTTCTCAGCCGCAAGACCGATGACCCGGCTGCGCAGGGCCCCCTACGCACGATTCGCGCGGAAGCTTTGCGCCTGCGGCATCTTGTCGCCAACCTCACCACTTTCTCCCGCCGCGCCCCTCGCCGCACGGAACGTTTTGATCTCCGCCAGGTCCTCCTCCGCTTCACCGACTTGCGCGACTATCAGCTCCAGGCGAATAATCTTTCCCTGCACATGGATTGCCCGCCGGCCCCCGTTTGGGTAATGGCCGACCCCGATCAAATCTTGCAAGTTCTCCTCAATCTCGCCCTAAACGCAGAACAAGCCGTCAAGGCGCGCCACGAGCGCGGCGACATCTGGATCGCCTGCGGCCACGACGCCGGCTCCGCCTGGTTCAGCGTGAAGGACAATGGCGCGGGCATGTCGCCAGAAGTCCGCGACCACATTTTCGACCCCTTCTTCACGACGCGGCCGCCTGGCGAAGGCAGCGGCCTCGGTCTGAGCATTTCTTACGGAATTGTTCACCAGCACTCCGGGATGATCACCGTCGAGAGCGCCCTCGGCGAAGGAACCACAGTCCACGTCAGCCTTCCACTTGCGCCAAAGCAGCTGCCTCTGCCTCCTGAGCAGCCGTCCGCAGCGCCGCCAGCAATCCAAACTGCGGCAATGCCGGACACCAAGCACGCGCTCGTGATCGACGACGAGCCGGGCATCCTTGAAATGGTCAGCGATGCGCTCGATCGCATCCCATGCCGCTCCACCCTCCTGCCCAATTCCGCATCCGTCGAAGCCGCCCTGGCACACGATCAATTCGATCTCGTCCTCTGCGATTTGAAAATGCCCGGCCGCAACGGATTCGAAGTCTACAAACTCATCCGTGAATTGCGTCCCGCGCTCGCCGCCCGTTTCATTCTCATGACCGGCAATCTCGCCGACGCCGAAAAATATCCCGAAGAGCTCGCCGCCGTTTCCTTGCTCCCCAAGCCCTTCACCCTCGCCCGCCTCCGCGAGGCCGTCCAAGCAATGCTGGAGAAGCCGGTCACAATCGACGCAGCCGCACCACCGGCGCCGCGGAGCGATTTGCCGATTAATCATGCTTCTTAGCGCTTCTGACGCGGGGGCATAGCTTCACCATTTGCATCCAAACTTCGCCCCCAAGTAAATTTCTCTTGAGTGTGTTATGTTTTCAGACCGGCCTCGAAAAGCCGGGCCACGCGGTCAGGATCGATTGCGCCGCGGCTTAACATTCGATGCGCATCACGCGAGAGGTTTGAATAAGTGGCCGAAAAGATGGTCATGGTCGGCGTGCTTCCTGAGGCAATCGTGATTGATCCGGGCGACCAGGTGGTCTGGTTTTCCAACGCCGGCAACATCAAGATTGAATTCGACGCCCAGCGGTGCCCCTTCTCCTCGAATGTCCTGCAAGCCCCTCCCGGCATCCGTTTGCTCAGCGGCCCAACGCGCGCCGGGCTGAATCCGGGGTCCTACCGCTATCGCCTCTCGCTCAATGACGTAGTCGTAGCCCACGGCGAAGTGATTCTCCGCGCCAAGTAATCCGCTTCCCTCCGCGGCTACAAATCCGTCCGTCTCAGCCGCAATGTCGCGCACTGGCTATTGCAGCGCCGTGTTGACATTTCCGCTCCTCGCCTGCGCCGCGGTCGCGCACTCCCTATCAGTTCGCGGGAGAATAGACAAAAGAGCATTCATCGCTTGCGCGCGAGGTCCGCAATGCCCGAATACACTTTCCAGTTCCGCGGCTGGCACGCACTCGCCGCCGTCATAGCGTTCCTTGGATTTCTGGGGCTGAAGGTGTACTTGCATGTGCGCCCGGTGGACGACGCGATGCGCGATGCCGTCCGCGAGGAATTGCTCAACGAGTATTCAGGGCGAGGCCCAAAGGATGTCGCGCGGCTCGTGGCCGAGGCTCGCGAAGGCCTGACAGTCGAGCCCGTGCAACCGCTGGTACAGCGCGACGTGGAATTCACATCGATTGGAGCGCGCGGCCGAATGGGCGGGCCAGTGACGCTGGTGCGAGCAGAAGTGACCGTGGATGGCGCTCCGCCACCGGACGGACGTCCGATTCGCTTTTTTCGAGTATCCCGCAAATTTACGGGCGGCTGGATGGTGGTGGGTGAGACTGATTCCTACCAGTATTTCATGGCACTGATGCCCTGACCCCAAGGCACCCTCAGCACAGCGGTCTGAAATGGATGAGGCCGTGCCGCGTCTTTCGCGCGGCACGGCCTCTTTTCCTTCAAATCACTTCCATCAGAATGCGAAGCAGCGACCTAAGCGGGCGCCGCCAATATTCTAGTGATCGTGATCGTGGTCGTGGCCGAAGTCAAACAAGTCAAACAGATCGCCGATTGCCGGACTATTCTGCGGCACATAGGGATTGTCTTCATCGGCCCGCGGGTTCGGGAAGTTATCCCGGCTCCGCGCGGTCAATGGTTGCAAGTGCCAGTTGCGCTCGATGAACTTCAGCACCGAGACGTGATCGGAGTAAACGTGGCTGATGTGGCCGCCCCTGGAGAAAGGAGAGACAACGATCATCGGGATGCGCGGGCCATCGCCGAAGAAGTCGAGCGGCTGGATGTAACCGGAGTCGTACATGCCGCCGCCTTCGTCCATGGTGATCATCAGAGCCGTCGAGGCGAAAAGTTTAGGATTCGCCTCAAGATGATCCACGATCTTCTTCACCATGCCCTCGAACAGGTCTTCCTTCGAGCTGGCCGGATGGCCGTCGAGCAAGCCGTCGGGCTTGACGAAGGACACGGCAGGAAGTGAGCTGTCGTCCACCGCGTTGAAGAAGTCGATGGTGTCCTTGATGTGTGCGGTCCGCTCGGCGGTGTTGCCCATGATCGCGGTCGCATACGATTCGAAGTTGCAAATGTTGCAGTACGCCCTGCCGATCTGGACAGTCGGATCGGGGTTCGTAGGATCGTGCTGGAGGTTAACAGCGGCGGTATAGGCCCCGCCGTAATACGCCCAGGAGATGCCCTTTTCGTTGAGCGACTCGCCGATGGTGCGCACATTCGTCGGCGGAATGGAAGCGCCCTTGGCGATTCCGGCTGCATCCACCGTGCCATCCGGCAGGAAGCCGGGATTCAGATTGTTGATCATGTAGGAATGGTTCGCCTTGCAGTTCGGCGCAGGATGGTAGGGCAGCGTTGCCAGGTAATCGCGGACCGCGTCCACCCCTGGCTGCGTCGAATCCGCGCACTCCGTGAAATCGCCGTTGAAATTGATATCCACAATGTACTGGTCGTTCGAGCCGGGGATCGGATTGGGGTTGGCGACCACTCCCGCCGGCGGCGCCGTCGGATTACCGTTGCCGTCGGACCAGAAGATCGCGTCGCCCGTGCCGAGCATGACGTGATTGGCGCCGGTGCCGCCCATGAACGCCTGGTGGTAATTGTCGCTCATGGAGTAATTGTCGGCGAGGCTCTTGAGGATGGGCACATCTCCATTTTGCACGTTGTAGAAGGCCATGGAGTTGCCCTCGCCATTGTCATCAACAAGGCCAGGAGTGATAAAGCTGAAGGGATCCGGTTCACTCGTGTAGTTGGAGATGACGAATGGATAGAGGTCGTTCAAGCAGCCTGAGGGATTCTCACGTGTGGCGTTGCGGATGTTGCAATCGGATTGCTGCCACATTTCGTACAGCCGGTGGGTCGAATCACCCGTGTAGGAATCGTAGGGGAGGTTTGGTCCCGCGAGCGGGAAGGGTCCGTTCGGCAGATGATTGAAATTCGCTACGCGCGTGTCGGCATCCAGAATCTGCATAGTTACGGGATTGAAAAACTCGGCTGTTTGATTCGCTCCGGAGGCTCCGGTGGTCAGCAGAACTAGATCGTCGGGTTCGAGCGAGGGCTCGATGCCTCCCAGCAGTGGCAGATCTGCGACGGGAAATGGAGGCGGCTCGCCCGTGACGGGGCTGGGCGAAAAATTCAGGCTTGGCTCGGGGAGCGTGGTGTAAGGAGCCTTTTGGTGTTTGTCGAGGCTGATGTAGTACGTAGATTGGAACGGTGCGATGGCCTGGAATTGCGCGGCCTTGCTGAAATCTTTGCCCGGAGTGCCGTCGGCATTGATGATGTGTTCGGAGAGCAGGTTTTTGACGGAATCGCCGCTGGGTGAAACGTAGGTGGCGAAGAGGTGATCGAAGCTGCGGTTCTCGCCGATGAGGACGATCACATGCTTAATAGGGGTTTCGGTTTTTCCACCATGGTCGTCATCGTCGCCGCCCGGCATACGTGCTGATACCGGCGTGGCAAACGATGTAAGCGTGACGAAGAGCACGGCGGCAGTCGCGCGGTCTCGCCACGTCCTCTTATGGGACGCAAGTCTCATTCTTTCCTCCGATAGTTTAGTTAGTGGTCCTGCTGTTGGTGACGCTGCGCGGAAGGTTGGCTGACGCGTGTTGCAGTTTCGTTACAGGTTCATTGATTGCCTATGATTTGATTCAAGTGCGGCAGTGCGTACTGGGACCTGTAGTGCTGCGGGCGAATTTCGCTGTGGGACGAATGGAGCGGGAAAGTCCTTACTGCTCTGTGAGATTGCGACCGCGGCTGATCGTGGCCCTGCCGCCCGGCTTTTGCCGTCGCTATTTTCACCTGAGGGCGTCAATCCAGCGCCTTGCAGGTTTACACCTCGAACCCCTCTTCCGTCCTGGGGAGCTTATCTCCTTCTCGCGCGAACCATACATAAACCGTCGGCAGGATGAAGATGCTCATGAGCAAGTCGGCAATCAAGCCTCCCACAATGACGATTGCGAAGGGTCTTTGCGAATCCGAGCCGATGGCGTGGGACAACGCTGCGGGCAATAGGCCCAGAGTCGCCACCAGCATGGTCATCATGATCGGGCGGAGCCTCAGCACTGCTCCTTCAATCGCGGAATCTTCGATGGTATAGCCGCGCGCGCGAAGCTGGTTGATGTATTCCAGCATGATGACGCCAGTTTGAACAGAAACGCCAAAGAGCGCCAGAAAACCCACGCCCGAAGAAACGCTGAAGTTGGTATGCGTGACCAGCAGGGCCAGCACGCCGCCAATGCGCGCCAGCGCCACGTTGGCGAGAATGAGCGCCGCCCATTTGAATGACCGGAACATGGTGTAAAGAATGATGAAGATCAGCAGGATGGTCAGCGGCACGATGAAGAGCAAGCGCGTCTCGGCGCGTTTTTCGCTCTCGTATTCGCCTTCCCAATCTATGTGGTATCCGCGCGGCAATTGAATTTGCGCGTTCACCTTGCGAATGGCTTCCTCGACCGTGCTGCCAAGGTCGCGCCCACGGACGCTGTACTTAATTGCAACGTAACGCTGATTTCCTTCGCGGTAGATTTCCGAGCCGCCATCCTCTTCCTTTATTTTGCATAGTTGCGCGAGCGAGACACGTTCGCCCGACGGAGACAACAACCGGATACTCTCGAGTGCTTCCTTCGTGGTGCGGTACTGCGGGAGGTAACGCAAGACCAGATCGTAGCGCGCCTCGCCCTGCAATACCTGCGTGAGCGCATTGCCTCCAGCGGCTGTTTGGATGGCATCCTGCACGTCCGCGACGTTAATCTGATACCGCGCGGCTTGCTCGCGGTCCACTTCGAAATTGATGTTCGGCTGGCCGAGGACGCGAAAAACTCCCAGGTCTTCGATTCCCTTGATCTGTCGCATCGTATTCACGATCTGGTCGGCTTTTTCTTCAAGGACTTTCAAATCGTCGCCATAGACCTTTGTGGCTAGCTCGCCCTTGACTCCGCTTACCGCTTCTTCCATGTTGTCTTCAATGGGCTGAGAAAAACCCCACACGACTCCGGGGATTTTTTCCAATTCGCGATTCATCGCGGCGATCACGCGGTCCTTGTCCTCGTCAAATACGCGCCGCCACTGTTCCTTGGGCTTCAAGTCCACGAAATATTCGGTATTGAAGAAGCTTGTGGTGTCGGTGCCATCGTCCGGGCGGCCCACCTGGCTCGTGCATTGCGGGACTTCAGGAAAAGAGCAAAGCAGCACGCGCGCCTGGTTCGATAGCCGGATACCTTCCGTCGGTCCTGTGCTGGGAGCAAGAGTTCCGCGCACCCACAGTGCGCCTTCGTCCAGGTGAGGCAGAAACTCCGAGCCGATCGCTCCGCCCACGGTGAGATAGATCGCGATAACCAATCCAAGGGACGCGATGCCAACGGTTACCAGACGATGATGGACCGCCCATCGCGCAGCTCCCCGGTACCACGTTTTCAATCTCTCCATCACCGGGTTTCGCCACTCATGCGCGCCTTTCGAAAAGAACAGGCTCGCGAGTACGGGCGCAACCAGCATTGAAAACAGCAATGCGCCTAGCAACGCAAACGCTACCGTCCAGGCCATCGGACGGAACAGCCGCCCTTCCACCCGTTGCAATGTGAACACCGGCAAATACGCCGTGATAATGATGGCGATCGCGTAGAACACCGGCCGCTGGACCTCATGCGCCGCGTCGCGAATCACCTCCGACACCGGTCGCGAAACATCACCGTTTTTGCGCTGGTGGATATGCCGGACAATGTTTTCCACCATCACCACGGCGCCATCCACCACCATCCCGAAGTCCAGCGCGCCAAGCGAAAGCAGGTTCGCGGGAATTTGCTTCAGGTTGAGACACGTCGCGGCGAACAACAGCGCGAACGGAATCGTCAGCGCGACGATGATCGCTCCGCGCACATTCCCCAGAAACAAAAACAAGACGATCACCACCAGAATCATGCCTTCCGTCAGATTGTGCAGCACCGTATGCGTCGTGAAGTGCACCAGGTCACTGCGGTCAATGAACGGAACTACCTTTACGCCGGGCGGCAATATGCGTTCATTCAGTTCTTTCACTTTCGCGTGGATTCCGGCCAGCGCTTCGTCCGCATTCGCCCCTTTGCGCAATAGCACGATCCCGGAAACAACGTCGTCGTTATCAATGATCTTTCCGTCTTCGCGGTGAATCGCTCGCGCGAATTGGCCGAGGCGAATCTTCGGCCCTTGCGCCA
The DNA here is from genome assembly GCA_963701005.1 of uncultured Acidobacteriota bacterium. Lineage (GTDB taxonomy): Bacteria > Acidobacteriota > Terriglobia > Acidiferrales > UBA7541 > Palsa-295. Next base: position 5,212,964 of record OY969555.1, on the reverse strand, counting down.
CCACCGCGATATCCTTCACACGCAGCGGCGTGCCGCTCTTAGTCGTAATCACCGTGTTCTCGATATCGCGAACGTTCTTGACCAGGCCCACCTCGCGAAGGTTAAGTTGCTGGAGTCCGGATTCGATAAAACTTCCGCCCGCATTCGCGTTGTTGTTTGTGAGCTGCTGCTCCACCTGTGCGAGGCTCAGTCCATAGGAGATCAATTTGTTGGGATCCACGCGCACTTGATATTCCCGCGTGGGGCCGCCGAAGCTGGCAACGTCAACGATATCGGGGACAGCCTTGAAATTCTTCTCGATCACCCAGTCTTCGATCGACTTCAACTCCATCACGTCGTACTGCGGATTCGTGCTGCGCAGCGTGAAAAAATAAATTTGCCCCACCGGGCTCCAGTCCGTCCCCATCTGCGGCACTACTCCGGGCGGTAATGTGACTTGCGACAATCGTTCCAGCACTCTCTCCCGGTTCCAGGCGTTCTCTTCTTCATCATCGAAAATCAGCTTCAGGTCCGAGAGTCCAAAGAGTGAGAACGACCGCAAGTGAACCACGTGCGGAATGCCGTTCATCACAATTTCCAGCGGAATCGTCACCTGCTGCTCGATTTGTTCCGCGGAAATTCCCGGCCACTGCGTGATGATCTCCACGTAGTTGTCCGCCACGTCCGGATAGGCCTCTACCGGAAGTTGGTGAAACGAAACCGCGCCCCACCCAAACAATAGGAGCGCCCCGGCCAAAACCAGAAGGCGGTTCTCCAGCGCGAAATCGACGAGTTTCCGAATCATCTACTGTTCCACCGTGTTCTGAAACACCAGCGCGTTCTGCACCACCTGCGTGCCGGCCTTGATTCCCGAGATGACCTCTTGCAAGCCACCGGGAAGCGTGTTCCCGCTGGTAATCTCCACGCGCCGAAACGTCTTGTCTCCTGCGGGCACGAACACCGAATCGCGGTCATGTAAGTGAAGAATCGCAGTCGCCGGCACAGCCGCGCGGATTTCCGCTTGCTTCCCGTAGAACGTCGCGGTAGCAAACATCCCCACGCGCATGAGCTGCCCCGGATTCTCAACCTCGAGGCGCACCTTCGCCGTCCGCAAGCTGGGATCCAAAACCGGCAGGATGTTATCGATCCGCCCTTTCAACACCTTGTTCGGATACGCGTTCAGCCGGATATCCGCGAACTCCCCGATGTGTACCGCGTCCAAATCATTTTCGTAAACGTCGCAAATAATCCACACGTACGATAAATCCGAAATCGTAAACGGATTCGGCCCAGACAGTCCTTGCACTCCCGCTGCGTTGGTCACTTGCTGGTCGGTAATCACGCCGGAAATCGGCGCCACCACATCGACGATCCCCGACGGATGATCCTTGTCGACGCCCAATAGCCGCAGTTGCTCGCTCGCCGTGTCCAAATCCACTTTCGCGTCCTGTTCCGTGTCCTCGGCTTGTTCCAGCGCGCCCTTGGCAATAGCGCCCTTATCGTAGAGTTTCTGCGCTCGTTCGAGCTGCTGCCGCGCCAGCCGCTCATCGTTCACAGCCTTCAGATAGAACTGGTAAGCGCCCGAGACGTCGTTGCTCCGCACCCGCAGCAGCAACTGGCCCCGCTTCACGGTGTCGCCCAATCGGGCCTTGATCTCCACCACGCGCCCCGCCGCCAGGGAAATCACCGGCACGGCGCGCGCAATGTCCGGCTGCACCACACCGGTCACATTCAGCGCCGGAGCGGTCTTGTGCTCCACCGCCGCCGTCAAGGGAAACTGCTCCGGATGCTCCACCCTGAAATTGTTCGCATCCAACTCAGGCTCGACGCTTGCCGGGGGCGGAGCCTCGGCCTTGAAATCCGCTTTGCTCTCACCGCAACCCACGAGGAGCAATCCACCGACCAGGCAAAAAATTGCCGCCACGGCCCTGCGAGCAAATTTGCTTTTCATTGCATCACCTCCCGGCCCACGGCCATATTCAATTGAGCCGCCGCCGTCAAATAGGATCCGACTAAGTTCACGTAATTCAACTGCACGCTCCGGTAATCCGCCTGTGCGTTCAGGAAATCCAGCAACGAGCTCCCGCCATTTTGATAAGAAAAAAATACCGTGTCCCGCACCCGAACAGACTGTGACAGGTATTTGGCCTTGTAAGGCCGCAGCAAAATCAGATTGCTTTCGAGCGTGGCGTGGCTGGTATCAACGTCACTCAGCACTGCTGCTTCGGCAGCATCGCGTAATCTTTCATTGCGGGTGATATCCAGTTCCGTGCGCAGCTTCTCTCCCTGATTGCGGTCGAAAATGCGGAGCGGGATGGACACACTCGCACCCAGCGTCTGGTGGGCAAACGGGTTGTTGAACGAGGGGTTGTACGTATACCATACGCTGAAGGTCGGATCGGTCGAGCCGTTCGCAACCGCGAGTTTGTGGTCCGTTTGGGCCTTGTCCACGGCTTCGGCGGCGGCCTTCAAGTCCGGCCGCGTCTCCAGAGCGATCTTCCGGAACTCGTCACGCGGCATGAGTTGGTCGCTGAAATCGTACGGCCCGGTCACGTCAAATTGATCTAGGGGCATTCGGGAATTCAGCAGCGTCAGCAGTTGGATTTTCGCGGTCTCCAGGTTCTCCTCGGCAGCTTGCCAATCCGATTCATACTGGACTCGCTGCAGTTCCAGCCGGTCGAGATCGATCTGCGCAATGTCCCCGGCCTCGAAACGATTCCTGCTGATCTCGAGCACATGGTCGTAGTAGGCGAGGTTGTCCTTTGCAAGCTGCAACACCGCTTTCGCTTGCAGCGTTGCCACAAACGTGCTCCGCAAGATGAATACCATGCTCCTATCTAAGTCGGCATGGCTCGACTCGGCGATGAGAGTCCCCTTCATGGCGCTTTCCAGGCGCAACTCCCGCTTGTGCTGTCGTTCGTGCAGATAGCTGAAGCTGGGCGTGAACTGAGTGCCCGTGAACGGTTGCCAGACGCCTTTATAAGGCGCGATTTGAGTCCCATCCGTTGCCAGACCAACTCCCGGATTCGGGCGGAGATACGCGGTGATCTCCAGTGCCTTTGATTCGTCGATATTCAGAGCGTCGGCCAGCAGCGTCGGGTTTGCCGTTTCGAACTTGTCTCGAATTTCTTGCCACGTGAAGCTGCGCTGCTGAGCCAGTGCGCTCTTTGCGAGAGAACCTGCAATCAACACAAACAGCAAGCAGAGCCTGCCTGCGCGCGCACCCCGGTGCAGGCGGCCGATCGTACCGAAACCCAGACCAACTCTTGCGCGATCAATACATCTCATAGGATGACCTCACTTCCGCCTGCCAGCTTCAATTTAAGTTGCAAATCCATCCCCGAAAAAAGCTGCGCCCTTCGAAAAAATTAAGTCTGAGAAAATTTCCGCCTTCGCTAGATTGACGTACCGCGAAAAATTTAGATCACAGGCATAGACTTCGATGAGCCGATGGCTCTGAAGCGGGGAATTTACTTCGGTGGTGCGCGCCCTGCGTGGGAGACTGCGAAGTGGTCGAAAAGAAATCCTGCGCTCAATCGCGGAATCGAATCCGCTTGTGATGCGGCAGCTGTCCGCGCGCTCTCTGCCGCGCCAATCCCGGCGCCCGGCTGCGGCGGCGCGCCGACTGCATCCATCGCCTGCCCGGAAACGCCAGCCCAATTCACGGCTGGTTCGCCGAAGGCCTCGGGAAACGCGGCCGGCTCGACGCGCGAAAAAACGCCATGACCGTCGTTCAGCAGTATCGCGACGGGCTGGCGTCGCCAGGCCGTGACCAGCACCAAGTCAATCGCGCGATCGCCATTTACGTCGCGCGCTTCGATTTCAAGCCCGCCCGCCGGCCCGGCCACGCGGATGAATTGGCGCCCGGCCGCCGATAGCTCGAGCTGTATCCAATAATCGGTGCGCGGCAGGCCGCTCTGGCCCGCCTGAATGCTCGCGATATCAGGCCGCAGGTCGCCGTCGAAATCTTCAATCGCAAATTGCGCGCTCGGCCCGAGCGATGCGGCTGCCGAACCATGCGCATCCCCGCTCGCCCGCGCGCTCCCGCCAACCAGCCCAAGCAACAAAAATAAAATCCCAGCGACAAAGACGAAACGCCGCCTCGCGGCAAGCTTCTCGCTCAGCTCCATCAAATAAACGCACTCGCCGCCCGACGCACCCACCGCCTCTGCCCTCCGCTTCTCATTCGTACGTTAGCACCCGCCAATCCCCCGAGTAAACCCGAAATTCCCTTCGGCCGTTTGCGGATAAGCACCTTGTGACGCCGCACGAAGCGCAGCGCCGCCCGCAAAGTCAGAGGTTAGGCAACACGCCAATCACGACGGCTTTTTTTCCTTTTCTTTCTTCTCGCGGGCCTTTCTCGCGCTTTCCACTTCGCTGGCGATGTGGTTGGCAATCTTGATGTTGTTCAGACCGCTCGCGTCATTGGCCGCTTGCGCATTTTGAATCGCCGATGCCCTCTTCCGCTGCAACACTCCTTCCCCTTCGATGCTCACGTAGATACGGCAGCCCTCTACGCCCTTTTTGTCCTTATCCGCGCCCACCTGAACCGACAGGTCGAGATCGCCGCCAGCCGTCGAGTAATGTCCCGCGCGCAGGATATGATTCTGGTCGTCATCGGATACGGTACGGGCTTCCCGGTGCACGATGTCCTTCACGTCCAGCCAGCACTGTGCCGAATCGCCCTTGACGAATGCGCTGGCCGTCTGCGCCGAAGCCGCGCCCGCCAGCCCCAGCAATAAACCTGAAACAAGAATAATTTTCATGGTCGCTCCTTTTCCGGTGCTTCGCAAAGAAAGCACCTGAATCCCTTCGGAGATATTAGCTCCCTTGGAACTACACGCGTTAGTGCCGATTTTGGATTGGGCAGTGAGAGCTGCGCGTCGAGTGCGTACTGAGCACAGCCGAAGGGCCGGCGGGCTTGCCTCCACGAGACCGGAAGAGAGGTCCTTCGAATCCCGTTGGTCTCTCAGGACGCCGATCCAAGAGAGGTCCTTCGGTTCTCGTTGGTCGGTCAGGACGCCGATCCAAGAGAGGTCCTTCGGCTCCCGTTGGTCTCTCAGGACAACCATCCTCGTCGGATGGTTGTTTTTGTTGCTACCAGAAATCTGTGAAGTGGTGCGTTTCGAGAGAGATAGTCGAAATTTTGAGTTGGCGACTGTTGCTACTAGCCGCCTTCGCGGAAGTGCTTGCTTCGGCGCCCGAGGACTTTTGCTCGCCTTATTCCCAGGAGTGATTTCCGGTTTCCTCACCTGGTCGGAAGAGAGATCCTTCGACTCCCGTCGGTCGCTCAGGACGCCGACCCTCGCCGGGTCGGCGATTTTCGGACGATTAGAAAACGGAAGTATGTACTTTACGCAACTTGCCCCCCAGAGCGTCCTTCCGCTAAACTCCGCAATAGTAAGGGGGATTTAATGACCAATGAAAAAACCTGCCCAAAATGTCTCGGATCGCCGCTAATGAGGAAGTCCAGCATAGCAAGCGCCCTTCTTGCCGCCTTAGACCCAGAATATAATCGGACAGATAGCCCACTTAGCAGGAATGCGGGCCTACCTGTTGCAATTTATCTCTGTCCGAAGTGCAATCTGATTGAGTTGTATTATTCTCCTTCATAATGTCCACAAACATCCGATCAAGAGCCTTAATTACTTCAGGGTCTTTTTTTCGCTCTTCCGTAAGAAGTATTTCTTTTTCCATTTTATTACCTCTTGTTTATAAATACCGCATTACGACTAAACTACGTGCTTTACACTACTATCCCACAGCCTTGATGATTGAGCGGGGTAGTAGTGTAGTGGTCTAGCACGCTTGCCTTACCAGCTTGAAACGCGAGTTCGATTCTCGTCTACCCTTCTCCAGCTTTGGTGTGGCCTGTAAGCCGTATGGAAAAACGGCTGTCATTACAGGCCGCTTTTACTCTACCGAAAAGGAGAACGAAGATGAAAATTCTTATTGTACTTGCTTTAGTGCTCGGACTCCTGATTTTACCAATAGCAACAATGGCTGCCGTCACTTGCCCAAATCATCCCGGCTCTACTTGTTACTCCACTGGTCAACCGAATGTTGACGCAACATTCACAAAATGGCATTGCTCTTGCGGCGATGATGTGTGGGTGAAAAACTGATTCTTATTTCGGCCAACCGTTCGCGGGCTTTTTCACATTGAGGGACTTCTTAACCGCGTCCTGCCAATCGCCCACGATCTTGACGGTCTCTGGCTTAGGGCCTGGAGTTTCTCTCTTTTTGGTTTTATTCTTTTTCATTTCAAACCTATTTCATCTCTGGCCTTCCACGTCTTGATAGAAGTGTATACTCCGCACCAGAGGTTCACAATGACTGACAAAACACTCTATCAACTCTACGTTGAGCTGTTCGCGGACATATATAAAGAACTTGGAGAACTCTCCGTTGTTACGACCGCTCAAAATCAGGCTCTGCGTGATCTTGTTCCCGACTATGAATCTCGATTTGAGCAACACCTTCAAGGTGAAAGGTGTCGGCGCGCAAAGCGTGAATACGAGCAGAAGATTCACGTATTTCTTGAAGCAGCTCAGAAATTGTCCAAGAACTAAAATCTTCTATAACTTCCATTCCAAAACCCCCATTAACTTAATTGTGGTGCTTTATACCGCAACCGCTTTCCTTCCGTTACTCGAATCAATTCCGCTGTGCGCTCACCGTCATTCAACTTGCGATTGTTCCAAATAAAATCGAACTGCCAGAGATAGCGATGCAAATACTTTTTGCTGACATTGTGATATACGCCCGTGATGCCGCGCTTCACTAGAGCAAACGAACTCTCTGCGGTGTTAGTGTGAACGTCGCCCCGAACGTACTCCCATGTACCGTGAGCAACGCTATCGTGACCGCCCGCAAACTCTTTCCCGATTCCCTTATAGGCTTGATAATCGTCCGTCATAATGCGGGCCTGAGAATCAACTTCTTCCCGGATGGCGTCTTTCAAAGTCTTGCCTGTAACATCAACAACGACTCGACGCCGAATCCTTCCGCCACGCTCTACTGCTGCGAAAACCGGAGTCTTGCTGGTTCCGCGTCCACGCTTGCTGCCCCGATTAGGGAGACGTGGTTTCCCGCCGACGTAAGTCTCATCAACCTCAACTGTGCCAGTCAACTTTGGACGGTCGGCAGCAGGAGCCATCGCAAATCTAATGCGAGTCATTAGGAACAGTGCCGACTTATAGCTTATCTGGCAGTGCCGCATGATCTCCAACGCAGCCACACCTTTTTTGGAAGTAGCCGCACGCCAGAACGCATAGCACCAGTGTCGCAATTCAATCCGCGATTCCTCGTAAACAGTTCCAATGCGGACGGTGTATTGTTTTCCGCAGTCCTTACACCGCCAAAGAAATCGCCTATTCCGCTCGCCCGTTTTGGAGTCCAGCATCTTATAAACCGCGACGGAACCGCAATGAACGCAAGCGGGGGTCTTACCCCATCGCTGGCCCTCTATGAACTCAACGGCAGCTAACTCATTCGAGCAAGCCAGCGGAATTGCTTCGATCACTTCTGACTTTGCGAGGTGTTCTCGTTTCTTATTCATAGGCCAATTTTATACTTAACGCAATACGTTTGTCAAGTACAAAATTAGACTTTTTTCAATCTGGAACTGGAGGGCGCAACCAAGAGAATCTTTCGGGGGTTAACTGCCCTATATGTATCCGTCCACCGATATTCGCGCAATCTGCGTCAACATCTTGATATTTCATGCAGGCCGAAATGTAATCTTGGACTAGCTCGGACGCTTCACGCAAAGAGGACGGTTCCCTGACTATTTTGTGTATCAACTCCTCATAAACCCGTTTTGAGCCGCTAAATACGTCGAAACGAACGGGCGCAAACGAACATTTTATTTCGGGTTTTAGGACCGTATTGCCGTCGTGTCTCACGATTATATGAGCTGCATGAGGTTCGTCTTTAAAATAACCGATCAACAGGAGCCGTGCTATTTCTGGTTTCTCAAAGGTTCTTACAGCCCCTCCGATATAAGCCAAAAGCAGTACATGAAGACCGTCATTAAACAAATGAAGAAAATCTGAAAAGGCGGTCACGCGTGCAGGGTTAATAGACTGCAAGATACAATCAGTCACATGTTTTAGATCGCATATAACTTCGTCCGTTCTATGAAAAATCGTCGTTCCCGACCAGGCATACGCCAGTCGGACATCACCGATTTTAACGGAGTATATCTTTTGAGCGCTCTCGGTTTCTATAAGACCTGAGCCGGATTCCCTGCGGCGACCATCCGCACCGATTATGAAACCTTCTGGTATGTACTGCCAAACAATCGCTGTCATAGGACAGTCATTGTCCCAAAAACGAGTGAGTTGCGAACAGTTTTTCTGTTTACATGAACCTGACCACAATTAATATCTCCTTAATTACGAGTCCTGCCCAACGGTCTGAAAAAGCACTAAACTTTGTCCCGGCCTGCGGTCGCTATGGCGACGCGCAACCGCCCCGATTAGGTTTAATCGCCCTGTTTCGGTGACAGTAAAATTCAAGCCGGGGCCATCCCGGCATAGGTAGGTGAAGTGATGCGTAAAAATACGCCCTCTTCACTTCGCCGTATTGACCGAGTAATGAAAATCGTTCTGAATGTTGGACTTATAATCCAACTTATCGAACGCATATTACGAGGAAGATAGGCGAAAAGGGGTGGTCTGTTAACAGCAGGCTGCCCCTGTTATTTTTCTGACCGAAATCTTCCTGTGCGTAAAGTACATACTTCCGTTAGAAAATGTCATCTGTTTGATTTTGCGCGGGTTGCGGCGGTTTCTAATCGTTTCTAGCGGTCGATTAGAATCCAGCCTGGCGATTGCGGAAAGGGCAGTAGAGCGGCTATTAGGAAATGTTAAGTGCCTGTGATTCCAATTACTTTGCTCGAATTTTGAACTGGGGTGAGCGGCGATTAGCCCTCCCTTAGGCTGGCGGGCAGGCCTTTTCTTCGCCCTCCTCAGATTTGAGGAGGGAAGACGCCGGCAAGATGCCAGCGGTACGTGAGGGAGAAGAGAACAGCAGCGAGACGAACGACGGCAAGACGAAGAGCAGATCCCTCACACAGCCGCAGACGGCGCGGCTGGATTCGGGATGACACCGTCGCTGCCAGTAGCGGTCGAGCTGCAATTAATCGCCGGCTAGGGCGGCGGAGGAGGTGCGCTCCTGGGCTACCGAGTCGGCTAGGACTCGGCGCATGGGCGCTAGCATGGACGCTGGGACGGGGCGCTCGCGGGAGACGCCTAGCTCGGCTACCTTGCGGGGGTACTCCTTGCGGCGATCTAGCCAGAGGCCGAATTCCTGGAGTAGGTCGCCGGCCATGTTGGGATCGTCGGTGCGCTCGACGCCCCAGAAACGGAGGCGCTCCTCGTTTTTCTGGAGCTGCTGGAGCGCTTCTTCGAGCTTCTTCATGGCGCCGTTGAAGGAGGAGGCGAGGAAATATACGGACAAAATCCAAGCGCTGCGGCCGAAGAGGGCGCGGACGCGGACGTTGTACTTGCCGTTCTGGGTCTTTTCGATGGCGCAAACGTATTCGTTGGCGCCGGTAACGCTCTTCGAAGGCATGGTGCTCCTCGTTTTTCCCGCAAGCCCGTTGACACTGGTTAATCTGGCCCCGCGGACGGATTTCGCCGCGAAGGGCATGATCTCGATCCTGCTCGCCTTTGACCTTTTTGCCGGCATGGGACGCTCCTCTGGACAAAAATTGACGACGGCCAAGTTCACGTCAGGCTGGAAGGTGCCTGTTCAGGTCAGGCCCCGCTGGCTTCGGGGCAGGCTCTGCGGATAGGAATATTCTAGCGGAGGAGGGAGGGTGAGGCAAGAGGGAGCAAGGAAATTTTATGTCTTTTATTTTGTGATGATTACGGGCTAGCTGGAGGCTGTTAGGCGTTTTAGGGCGTCGGCGTTGATGGTCAATTTGCCCTCGGCTTTGAGGCGATCTTCGAGCGCGGTTTTGAAGGCTTCGAAGGCTGCGGACTGCTTTGACTGCAACAGTTGCGCGCGGATTTGAGCGCTTTGCGCGGCGAGGTCCGCGGGATTCACGGCTTCGTGGCCGACGATTCGGTAGACGAGCCAATTTCCGCCGAGTTGCTGGGCAGGGCTGACTTTGCCGACGGGCATTTCAAAGGCGGCTTCGATCTGGCGGCCGGGGCCGAGGTCGGGGATGGAGCCGCTGCGGGCGATTGCATCGGCCGTCTTTGCGTCAAGGCCGAGGGATTTGGCGGCTTTGTCGAAATCTTCGCCGGCCTGGGCGCGCTTGGCGAGGTCTTCGGCTTTTGTGCGCGCGAGGGCGAGAGATTGCTCCTGCTGATAGTCGCCGAGGACGCGATCGCGGACTTCGGCGAGGGTGCCCTGATGAGCGGCCTGGATTTCTTTTACCGTGAGGATTACGAATCCTTGAGGGACTTGAATCGGGGAGCTGAGTTCGCCCTGGCGGAGCTGGGATAGCGCCTGGTGCAATTCGGGAACGGAGCCGAATGGAATGATGGGATCGGTGCTTGCGACTGGGGCGGTCTCGCCGAGCTCGAGATTGAATTTTTTGGCTAGATCCTCGAGAGGTTGGCGATTGGATTTGCGGACAGCCGAGGCCATCTGGTTCGAGATGTCGTCGGCGTCTTTTTGGACTTTTGCATCGAGGAGAATCGGGAGGATTGAGTCGCGGACTTCCTCGAATGACTTGGTGTGCGCGGTTTCGCGGTCGAGGACCTTGATGATGTGGAAACCGTACTGGGTTTTCACGAGATCGGAGATGGAGCCCTTAGGCAGGCTGAAAGCGGCTTGCTGAAATTCGGGGACCGTTTGGCCTTCGATGATCCAGCCGAGATCGCCGCCTTTTGGCTTGGTGCTGTCGTCTTCGGAATATTTTTTGGCGAGATCTTCGAAATTGCCGCCTTTTTTGGCCTTGTTGAGGACGTCGGCGGCTTTCTGGCGGATTTCGGCGACTTCGGCGTCGGTTTTGCCGACGGTCTTGAAGAGGATGTGCTCGACGTGGACGCGGTTCTGAACTTTGTAGTCGTCGAGGTGCGCATTGTAATAGGCGCGCAGGTCGGAATCAGGGACCTGTGTGCGGGCGCGCAATTTCGCGATATCGAGGAGGGCGTAGCGCGCGGAGCGCTTTTCAGCGACCTGATAGCGCGAGGCGTTTTTCGTGTAGAAGGCAGTGAGTTCGGAGTCGGTGGGATGGATTGCCGGGGCCAGCTCGGTGGGTTTCACGAGCGCGTATTCGATCTGGACTTTTTCGTTGCGGCGGCGGAATTCGCGCTCGATTTCGGAAGGAGTGACGTCGATGCCGTCAACTACCAGGGCGCGGAATTTTTCGAGCAGCATATTGTTCAGAAGGAAGGTTTCGAAATCCTCGACCGTCATTCCGGCGCGCTGCTGGACTTCCTGGGCGTAGCGGTCCTTGAGCCATTGGTCGCCAGCGAAGGCGGTCGGGAGAATCTGCTTGATGCGCTCGGTTTCTTCTTCCGGGGTGACGCGGATGCCGAGGCGCTGCGCTTCGAGTTCGAGCGCGTGCTGGAAAACCATTTGATCGAGGATCTGTTTGGCGTACAAGCCCTTCAGCATCGGGGGAATGGACTGGCCGCGCGTGGCTTGATTGAGCTGGCGCTGGACTTCGGCCATGGTGATGTCCTGGCCGGCGACGGTGGCGACGGTATCGGCATTGTTGGCGCCAGCGGAGCCACTGTAGAGCCCGGGGATCAGGGTGATGACCATGCTGAGGCAAATCACCACGAGAATGACCGTCATGGTGATCTTGATCCACCGGTTGCGGTCCAAATCGCGCTGCTGAATGCTTTTCAACATTTCACTTGCCGCCCTCTCGTCATAAGGAAAACACCCAATTATAGGCGAGGTGGTGCGGGTGGCTCAATGGGAATCCTGGGTGGGGCGGAGGGGTGGTTGCCTCTGCCGTTGCTTTCGCCTCTCGCATCCCCGTCGTCTTCCCTCTAAATAACGCCACTTTAGGATCGATTAGAAAGTACCTCCGTCCTTTGTTTTCATAGAGATTAGTGAAATTCTAATCGTCACCAGGATCGATTAGAATTTGGCCCGCCTTCGCAAGCCCATCGTGCTTCGGACGGGCGAGCTGCCTCCGGTCATTTTCCCATTTTGGGCCAGCACCGTAAGACGAGAATCGCGCAATAGAACCAGCGCGAGCGGTAGGGAGACAATGCAGCATTCTTTTATGGCGGGGTTGAAACCCCGCCCCACAAAGATCGAAATTCCGTCCCGCGCCCCTCATCCCTCGCCCCTCACTCCTCGCGCTAGTTTGTTGTCAGTCGTCAATTGATACGTCTCCCCGGTTCACTCCATCGAGGCGCAAAATCGCGCAGCGCGAATTCAGCCGGGACGCATGCAGCGCGCCCAATTCAAGATGGCATGACGCGGGGAAAAAACGCAAGCGAACGAGCCTGTGGAGTTTTTCTGGACCGGAAGATTTTCACGCATCGAGTCAAAAGACCGGCCCTTTGAAAAGACGGGCACTCGGCCGCAGAGGACGCCGAGCCGGCTTTATGCATTAGAATCATAATTTCCAGAGTAGTACCAACGTACTAGTGCTCCCTTATTACCTACAAGGTAAAAAGTGATCAGCGGTCAGGGGGGCTCGATGAATAAGTTTGCCATGTATTTGCTTTTCCTCTTGTTCTGTACTTGTTCTTACGGCGCCGAGACACGGAATCCGCAGCAACCACTTGGAGAAAGTGAGCTGCTTGGATTGGTGGCGGGGGCCGCGCTGCCTGAAAACCTTGTCGCAGAAATTCGCGACCGTGGGCTAAGCTTTCATGTGGATGCTTTCTTTCGGAGTGAAATGGAGAAAGCCGGGGCCGATGTGAAAGTTTTAGCGGCACTCGATGGCGCAAAGGCGATTGTGGCGGAGGGTGCGAAGGAAACTCCGAGCAGAGAGCTGCTGGAACACATCGCGAACGCCGGGAAATTAGTCAAGAGTGAGAAGTATGCCGAGGCTGCGGACGAATTGAACGAGGTGGTCAAAGCCCGATTTCAAAGCCCGGAAAGTGGATTCGTGATGGGCCAGATACTTCGCCTCCAAGAGCGGTGGGACGAGGCGGCGGCCGTGTACAGAGAAGTACTGCGCCAGGAACCAAATTTTCCGGAGGCACACACGAAGCTGAGCTACATCTTGTACCGGCAGGGCGAACTAGAGGACGCGCTTCGCGAAGCCAAGGCAGCACTGGCGGCGACTCCCGACAACGTGGAAGCGCACAAGAATGCGGGGCTGGCGCTGGCCGGTCAGCGAAAATTCGACGCGGCGGAGGCGGAATATCAAGCGGCGCTGCATTTGAAGCCTGACTACGAGGCGGTCCATCTCGACATAGCCATCATGTACGCCGACAAGGGCGATCAGAATTCCGCCATCGAACATTACAAAAAGGCCATCACGCTCAAACCGAACGAGGTGGATGCGCACTATAACTTAGGCTATGCATACAATCAAAAAGGCGACATCGATTCGAGTATTCGCGAGTATCGCGAGGCCAAGCGCCTGGCCCCCACGCGTTACGACGTAAGGCAAAACCTGGGTTCGGCATTGTTAAGCCACAATTTCAACGCAGAGGCGGTCATCGAATTTCGTGAAATGGAGAAGATATTTCCAAATGCTTCCGTGTGTCATTACTGCCTAGGACTCGCTCTACACCGTACCTGGGATTTTCAGGGCGCGGAGCAGGAATTTCTGGTTGCGGCTCAATTGGATCCATCGGATCCCAAACCTCATACAGGCCTCGGCGCAGTGCGGGAGAGCCAGAAACAGCCGGAGAAAGCATTGGAGGAGTACAGGCGGGCGGAAGAATTGGACGACAACTACGCGGGGGCGCATTTTGGAGCGGGACGGTCGCTATTGAAGATGAAGGATTTTGCGGGCGCGCTCAAAGAGCTAAACCGGGCCGAGGAACTGGCACCGAGCAGGGCGGACTATCACGATGTTTACGGGCAGACCTGGGAGGCATCGGGGAACATTGATGGCGCGATTAGCGAATACCAGCAGGCCATAGCGCTCGACCCGAAGAAGATTGCGGTGATGCTGGAATTGGCGGCAGCCTTGGAGAAGAAAGGCGACTGGCCGGCTGCGATCAATGAGTATCACCGGGCCGCGCTGGCGGACGCGAGCATCGATCTTCGGGGCAAGATTATACGTACCGACGAGCTCAATCCTGAAACTGAATACAAGAAGGCGCAGGAGCGGTTGAATCAATACGTCGCTTCCTTGAAGTCGGCTGGGAAATCCGCGGAAGCCGCTCAACTGGAAGCTCGGACTCGCAACGTGGAAGCTGCTCCGAGCATTTCTGAAAAAGTAGATGCTGCGATCCAAGCGGGAATGCAAGCGAATTCGCAGAGGCACTTTGATGAGGCGCTCACACATTTCAAGGAAGCGGTTGAGCTGGCCGACAAGATTCAGCCACACGATCAGCGGTTGGCGACGGCCCTCGATTATGTGGGGATGGAAAGCATCGGGCGTGATTTTCCCGCGGCACGAGCCGCCTTCGAGCGCGAGCTCAAAGTGACGGAGGAAATATATGGGCCGCAATCGCCGAACATGGCCGGACCATTGTCGTCGCTGGCCCATACCGCGCTGATACAAAAAGACTATGCGACTGCCGAAAGATTTTTTTTCCGCGCGGTCGATCTGAACGAAAAAGCATATGGAGAAGGGAGCGATCGCGTGGCGTTTAGCCTGCTGGACGCAGTGAGCGTATATATGGTGCAGCAAGATTACGCGAAGGCCGAACCATATGTCTTGCGCGCGCTAAGGATCGACGAATCGCTGTACGGCCGTGACGGTGTAGACATGCTCAGGCCGCTCTCAAGCGTATGCACGCTTTATGATAAGTGGGGAAAGCCCGACAAATTGGAAACCTACGAACGCCAACTGGTCGGAGTGCTCGAAAAACAGTTCGGTCCGAATAGTCCCCAGCTTGTTCCTGCATTGTCCACGGAGGCGCACGCGCTTCGGGATCTGGGGCGCGCGACGGAAGCGACGGATGTGGAAAATCGGTTGGCGGCGATCCGGTCCGCGACGATGAATACACCCTAATGGTCCGCGCGCCAGCCTGAATCTAGTTGTTCGTTCCGGCTGCAGAAGGTTTTGAGTGATGGCTTGGACTAGCATTTTGGGGCGGCGCGGATTGGGCCGAAAGGCAACTTCAAAACCCGCACCCTTTGCCGACGGCGCAAAGAGTTGACACCCTAACGTCAACATCGAATTTGAAACCAGATTCAAAATCAAACTCGAAATGGAATGCGGAGCATGTCGGCATGAGATGAATTGGGCGAGCGGGAAGACAACTTCAAAAACCGCACCCTTTGCCGACGGCGCAAAGAGTTGACACCCTAACGTCAACATTGAATTTGAAACCAGATTCAAAATCAAACTCGAAATCGAATGCGAAGCGAGTCAATATTGGATGGATTGCGCGAGCGGTAGTAGGGGCGGCCCTCGGCCCCTCTGCAAGACTCGGGTCGCGCCTTCGCCAAGGCTACGGCGGACAAGCCGGCGGACGAGATGGCGGGCAGGCGCAAAGATCGCGCGAGGCGAGGTCACTTATGGGAAGTGAGACGCGAAAGGCGCCGCCACCCGCTGACGCGCGTGAAGATCGGAGGAATTAAATGAAGGATCCATTGCGGCAGGCAGCCGGTCATGAGTCACTGGGGGGCTCTCTTTCCGGATTTGCGCTGATCAATTCTCCGCGTCTCAACAAGGGAACCGCCTTCACCGATCACGAACGCGACGTATTCCACCTGCATGGATTGCTCCCGCCGCATGTAGGGAATCTGGATGAGCAGGTCGAACGCCGGATGCAGGCGCTCGGGCTTGAGACGACCGCCTTCAACAAGTACAGTTTTCTGCGCGACCTCCAGGACATAAACGAGACGCTCTTCTATGCGCTTTTGGTTCGCAATATTGAGGAGATGCTGCCACTGGTGTACACGCCAACTGTCGGTGAGGGATGCGAGCGCTTCAGCGAGATCTGGAGAAGGCCTCGAGGGCTGTTTCTCAGCTATCCAAACAAAAATCGCATCGCTCAAATCCTCAGTCATCCGCGCTACGACGGTGTGAAGTGCATCGTGGTGAGCGATGGCGAACGAATCCTGGGGCTCGGGGATCAGGGTGCCGGTGGCATGGGCATCCCCATCGGCAAGATGGCACTTTACACGGCGCTCGGGGGAATTCATCCGGAGCATTGTCTTCCGATTTTGCTGGACGTGGGCACCGACAACGAGGACAGATTGAAAAGCCCACTCTATATCGGATGGAACCATCATCGAGTCCGCGGCCAGGAATACGACGCTTTCGTGGATGGTTTTGTGAACTGCGTGAAGGAGCGGTGGCCCCATGTGCTGTTGCAGTGGGAAGACTTTGCCGGTTCCAATGCCGCTCGCCTTCTGGCCCGCTACAAGGACGAACTGTGCACCTTCAACGACGATATTCAAGGCACGGCGGCAGTGGCGGCCGCGACTTTACTCTCCGCCATCAAGGTGACGGGCGTGCCGCTCAAGGAGCAGAAAATCGTGGTCGTGGGCTTCGGAACGGCGGGGCTTGGCATCACAAACTTATTGGTGCAGTTCATGGAGGACGAAGGCCTCTCGGAGGAAGAAGCGCGGAGTCGCATCTATGCCATCGATCTCCACGGCCTGATTTCGGAAAGTAGCGCGGATGTGCGGCCGGAGCAGCGTCCCTATGCGCGCAAAGAACAGGAAGTGCGCGGCTGGAGGCAAGCGAGCGGGGAGATAACATTGTTGGATGTGGTTCGCAACGCGAAGCCTTCCGTGCTGATCGGAGTGTCTGGCCAAATGGGAGCATTCTCGGAAGCGGCTGTGCGTGAAATGGCTAAACATGCGCCACGGCCTATTATCTTTCCGCTTTCGAACCCCACCTCGCGCAGCGAAGCCACTCCACAGGACTTGATGGAGTGGACGGAAGGGCGTGCGCTGATCGGCACCGGGAGTCCTTTCGAACCGGTAAGTTATGGCGGGAAGGAGTTTGCGATCGCGCAGACAAATAACTCGTACATATTTCCCGGGCTTGCGCTGGGAATCGTGGCCTCGAAGGCCAGGCGCGTGACCGATACGATGATCAAGGCCGCCGCTCAGGAATTGGTGCGTCAATCACCCACGCAGAAAGACGCGCATGCCAGCCTGCTGCCATCACTGTCGGAAGCCCGCAAGCTGGCTCGGTTGATTGCGCAGGCCGTGGGACGACAGGCGATCCAAGACGGGGAGGCGCAGGTCGGCGACGAAGATGAGCTGAACCGTGAATTGGAAGCGAATATTTGGGAACCACTGTACGTCGAGTTGGTGTGAGCTGATCAGTGTCGAATAGCCGGACACGTCGGGTTTGACCGTGCTCGGGACGCAAAAGGCGCACAGGCGATCGGAAAACAGCAAACATTGTACGGCGAAAAAGAAAGAGAAGTTGACTGGGGATTGCGGGTCGGACAGAATTTGCGGCGAGGGCGCGAATGATTGTCGAGACTACGTCCGCTGATATTCCGCTGGCGGGGGCGCCAATGCGGACATTTGTGGCTGCGCCCAAGGCTGAGGGGGAATACCCGGGGATTTGGTGCTACTCGGATATTTTTCAGCTCACGCCGCCGATGTTGCGGGCTTGCGTGCGGCTGGCCGGGTATGGATTTGTGGCCGCGGCTCCGGAGATTTACAGGCGCGTCGAGGCGCCCGGGACGGTGATTCCGTTTGATGATGCCGGACGCACGCGCGGGCTCGCGGACGCGGCGAAAACTCCGGTCGCGGATTTCGATGCGGATTGCCGGGCAGGGCTCGACTGGCTGGCCAAGCATCCCAAGGTGGCGCGCGGGAAAATCGGCGCGGTGGGATTTTGCATTGGAGGGCATTTGGCGTTTCGCGCCGCGTTTCAGGGCGATGTGCGCGCGACGGTCTGCTATTACGGCACAGGAATTCATGACGGCAAGCTCGGGCAGGATGCGGATGCGGGATCGCTTGCGCGGGCGAAGGAAATTCGCGGGGAACTGCTGATGATTTTCGGGACGAAGGACCCGCACGTTCCGGAGGCGGGGCGGGAGACGATTGATCGGGGGCTGCGGGAGTCTGGCGTGGGTTATAGGACGCTGCTGTATCCGGCGGAGCATGCGTTCACGCGCGATGAAGGACCGCGATTCGATCCGGAGGTGACGGACCTGGCGTTTGCGGAGATGATTGCATTATTTCGGAGAGTTTTCCGGGGGTAAAAAGATTTGTGCGGCAATATTGCTGCTCCGCGGGGCGGATATTTCCATTCGCCACAAGAAGAAAAAGAGGGCGAGGTTTAGAATGGGCGAATGGAGAAAAAGATCTTCTGGGGGTCTTTTTTAATTCTAGGTCTGGCAGCCGATCTTTTTTTGCCGTTTTACTGGGCGCTGGCAGCGACCTTTCCGATTATTTTTGTGAGCTGGTGGATAGCTTATCGCAGCGATTGGTTCTAGCGTGAGAATCGCCACCCAGCGGCGGGGGCGACGGGGAGTGTTTCCAGCAAAATCCTGGCGACAACTTCAGCTGAGATCCTTTCGGCATCCTTGTCGGATGCCACCAGGATGGCAGCGTGGTGGAGTGGGACTTGCTGCTGATCGCGGCGAGGCGAGTCTGCTGCTGATTTGGATGCTAGAGCGGCGGAGGCCTTTCTGGCGATTAAAAGGAAACCGCGGGCGCGCGCGTCCCTGGCAAGTTGCAGTAGCACGGCGCGGCCCGCCGCGGGATCCTGGCCCGCCATTTGGATTTCGCCCAGGGCGAGCGAAGCTTCCAATTGCCGCTGATAAAAGCCGTGATTCTTCGCTTCGGCTAGTGCGCCCCTGGCAAGTTGTTCTGCGCGATTGAAATCTTTGGCGGCAGCCAGGGCATAGGCGCTATCAAGCTGAAAGACGAGGCGCGTGGAGACACCGCTGCTTTTCGCGGATAAGGTCTTCGCTTTGCCGATGGCCGCCTGAGCGCCTGGAATCTTTCCCTGCTCCAGCAGCGATCGAGACAACAAGGCCAGCGCCAGAATCTGTGAGTCCGATTCATCATCCGTTTGAAACTCTTGCACGGCATCCTGGGCAAGTTTCTCGGCGGTGGGACCATGATTCGAATCGCACGCTAACTCCGCGAGGAAGACCTGGGTTTCAGCGAGTGAGTCTTTTTCGCCGCCTTGCTGCCGAATTGCGAGAGCTTCCTCATAGGACTTTTTTGCGCCATCCGAGTCGTCTTGTTGGCGATGCAATTGGCCAATCTCGACGAGAGTATTGGCATAAAAATGCTCGTCATTGATCTGTTGTTGGATGCCGGCTGCTTGTTGAGGCAATTGCATGGAGGAGTTCAATTCACCTTGATCCCTCAGCACGTCGGCGATCAATTGCAGGTTGATTGCCTCGGAGCTCTTGTGGCCCACTTCGCGGGCCAGGAGCAAGGCATCGCGGTATTCGGCCAAGGCCTCGCCCAATCGGCCCTCCCTGCGAAAAAGATCACCCGTATTGCCTTCGACGACGGCCATTCCGTGCTTGTCGCCAACGTCACGGAAGTCCTGGAGTGATTCGGCGTAAGTCTTCTCCGCGGAGGCGGTATTGCCTTCCTCAGCCTCGATCAAACCGAGATTCCCGAGTTCGCGCGCGATGGCTCTTTTGTCGCCGGTTCTGCGTGCGAGGGTGAGCGCCTGCTGGTACAAACCGGCCGCTTGGGAAAGATTTCCCTGATCAAGAGGGACTTCAGTCGCGGAGTGCAGAGCCTGCCCCTCGCCAGCCAGGTCGCCCGAGTCTTCGTAAATGTGGCGGGCGCGATCGCAGGCTTTTTGCGAGTCCTGTGGCTGGCCGAGATTCGCGAAGGCGCGGCATTGAAAGAACAGGGCGCGCGCAGTCAAGAGTCTCGCCCCGGACGCGTCGGATTTCCTGATGGCCGCGTCGTCGGCTGCAATCGCGCGCTTGTTGTCCGAGAGCAAAAATGCCGCCTGCTCCTCAGCCAAATCGATGCGTGGGTCATTGATTGAGCCGGGAGAAGTTTCTCGAAGCTTGCCTAGTTCCCACAATTGGCCTCAGCTCGCCTCCCATGACGCCGCTCGGGCAATTCATCTCAAGTTGACTTACTCTGCATTTGAATTTGAATCTGGTTTCGAATTCGCTTTTGACCTTAGGGTGTCGACTCTTTGCGTCGTCAGCAAAGGGTGCGGGTTTTGAAGTTGCCTTTCGGCCCAATCCGCGCCGCCCCAAAATGCTAGTCCAAGCCATCACTCAAAATCTTCTGCAGCCGGAACGAACAACTAGATTCAGGCTGGCGCGCGGACCATTAGGGTGTATTCATCGTCGCGGACCGGATCGCCGCCAACCGATTTTCCACATCCGTCGCTTCCGTTGCGCGCCCCAGATCCCGAAGCGCGTGCGCCTCCGTGGACAATGCAGGAACAAGCTGGGGACTATTCGGACCGAACTGTTTTTCGAGCACTCCGACCAGTTGGCGTTCGTAGGTTTCCAATTTGTCGGGCTTTCCCCACTTATCATAAAGCGTGCATACGCCTGACATCGGTCCAGGGAACCGGTCCACCAGTCCGGTTCTGGGAAGTTGCGGCGGACTAGCTCCCGGTTGGCCGGACTTGTCCGGTTGAGCCCACGGCGTTACTCGGGCACGACGACCTTCGAGCGCGTTTGCTTGACGTCGTTGAGCGTAATACCAGAGTGACCTGGTGTAGGATGGTCACTCGTATTGTCCAACTGATTTTTGAGAGGGCCACCCTTCCCGCTGATGATCGTGCAAGGCCACTTCCGGATTCTGAGCTTCTTTGACATAGCCGAAGCGATTGAGATGGCAAGTTTGCGTGGCATTCTCGGTCCGGAAGCAGCTCCGCGCCAGCCAACCTTCAGTCACCGCAGTCCGGAATATGCTCAAGCTCAGCACGCTCCAGTCGTTGAATCGGTGGGGTCAGTCGCACTTCCGACCGGCGAGAAACTGGACGCTCAAATTAAGTATTACTGGTTTGGCGTCGTGAGCGTTGAGCTCACCACAGGGTTCGAATGTGACTTTGATTCTCTTTCTCCTCAATCCTATCGTTGGATGAATGCGCCGGAGGTAGAAGAAGCCGCGGAATCATTGCTGCGGGGCCGCTTGGATCATTTTCGCCCTGCCCTGGTCAGACCGTCATCAAAATGGCTGGATGAAGATTATCTCGTGATCGACATTGAGTCGGCGAAGCACTCAGAGGGCCGGCCGGCCACCGCCGTCGAAATCCTCCAATCTTATGCCGACCAGATCACACAACTCGTCCGCGGCGAACTGATTCCGCTGTCAGCTGCCGAACGCGATGAGGTCGTGCGCTCCGCGTTGTCTTACTATCCCAACGACCTAGTTGTGGTCGGCTGGGCGGCGGCGCTTGTATATGACAAACCCGACGCGACGCCCGCCGTGATAGATCTCCTGGAATACGCGAATACTCAATTGCTTGAGTTTCGTTACTACGACGAGCTGCTCACGAACTTGCTCTCAAATGTCTATAGCTCTCTCGAGGGACACGAAAGCTTTTTGTCGAGCTGGCGATTGGCTCGGCGCGCCGGCCGTTTGAATCGAATCCGCCTGGACATCATGGATTTGGCGGAGAGAACCGAATACGCAGTGAAATTCATCAGTGACACATACTACGCCCGGGTGTATGGCGTCAGTTCAGGAAGAATTGGAGTCACCGATTACAAGGCACTCGTGAGTGAAAAATTAAAAACGGCGGGGGAGCTTTACGAATTCATGGTCGCTCAATTCAATGAGCGCCGCATGTTCGCCCTGGAGGTGGTGGTGGCGGCGCTTGTGCTGCTCGACGTGATTCTTTTGCTGCGCGGCAAATGACCGACGCCTGATTGTCATGAACATTCAAGCCGTCCCCCGGCGACCCAAAGTTCCAGCAGGCAGGACCTGCATTAGACGGTCTGGCGCGAACCGCATTAAGCTGCGCTCGGTAATGGCAAAATGCCTAACCATCTTCCCGCTCTCTGCTTCGAAATTGACTGCCGGATTCCTAAGGAATATTTCCGGGCGATCGGCTGGGGAGAGAGCAGCGTCGGAATCGAGACTGGATCGTACGACGCGGCTCTGCACATGGCAGGCATCGAGAATTACAACGTGATGTCGGGAAGCCAGATCGTACACAGCATGCCTTCGGCTTGCGATTCAACCAACTGAGCAATGCGCGTTAGAACTTGGGACAGGGGAGAACCAGCAAAAATTAATTTTTGCAGATTGAGAACAGAGTCGGTCGAAAAGAGCCCCGACCCGTCCTCGGTCAGTTCAACTTTCGACAGGACTTGTGGGCGAGAGTGCATCGTTCTCTCCATCGATCGTCCTTTCTTGGGGCCATGAACTTCAGCCAGCCGGCTGTTCGTAGAGCGGGAACGTGAATGATGTCCGCGAGAAGGCCGACGATCTTCTGCAATTTCTTGGAGGTACGCCCACTGCAGAAGCCGATTTCATAGTCCCAACTTCCGGCCGGGTGAGGAGATATTTTAGGCTGGAACGGGCCAAACTGCCACAGCCTAGAATGGCGAGTGGGTGTTGGTGGCAGTGACTCTTTCCATTCTGGTTTCCAAGTGGAGCACCTTTGGGGTCGCTAGTCCTCTGCGGACAAAAGGGGCGACGTCGACGAGATCGTCTACGAACCAGCTAGCTCGATAATCCACGTGGCTAATCAGGAGGTAGCCGAATATCGATGTGAAGGCATGAGCGGACCGCGTGAGGATCAGCGACTTTCGCCCTGCGCCCGGAAACGAAGCGAGGAGCAGCCGTCCGAAACGCGCTGATTCTACAGTGCTTCTACCGAACTGACCTGAGGTGATGGCTGTCACACCCCTCAGCGACCCAAGTCACTGCATCCTTCCCACCTGCTGCCCCAATATTCAGGCCGTACGTGATTAGCAATGGAGGTCAGCCATGGGTCAGTTATTCGCGGTCGAAATCATATACCGAGGGGTCTTTCAAAAGACTCTGGCCAAAAACATTACCCGCGGAATCGTGCTGGCGGCGCATGAAGAAGGCAAGCCGGGCATATCGTTTGGGCGCTATGGAGACAGCCCGGAGCGCAACGGCATCCCGGCAAAAAGCTTTGCCATTGTGGCCAGCGATGCCGAGACATTGCAGCTGGGAATGGCGCATTACGAGCCCAATCAAGTGGACATCAGCGTCGTGCTTGACGACACGCTGTGCAAGGGCTTTGAGTCCTGGGCTTGGAACGGGATTCATGCGGCAAACCAGTCCGTGAAGCCCGGCGGAACTCTGATCGTCACCTCGACGCAAGATACCAATAATCTGCTGAAGCTGATCCATCGGCGGAAGCAGCCCTACAAGCTGGGGATTGTGAAGGGCATCGCCAGCAATTCCGGCATGTGGGTTTACAAGAATGATCACACCGATGTACGCGTCCTTGGCGCGATCGCCAAGGCGCTGCCTGAGTTAGTCAGCCAGAAGTCGGTCGAGACCTATATCAGCAAGAAACTCAAGGATGAGCTGAAAGTCACCTCGGCGCGGACGGCCTATGAGCGCTTTAGCACCGTCGAAGTGCAGCCAGGCCAGGGCAATCCCGAAGAGCGGCTCCAGTTCGAGTTGCTGAAGTGGGAAGAGATGCGTCTGGGAACGTCGATCAAGGGCCAGCCGCAGGGCGGGCCGTACGAGGATCCAGTGACGAAGAAGCTGGGCGGATTCCGCCCGGCGCGAAACGAGCAATTCAAGAAATACACGACACGCTCGGCGCGGCCGTTGGTGAATTTCGAGACCTGTACGAAGTGCACGCTGTGCTGGCTGAATTGCCCCGACGGATCCTTCGACATTACCCCGGATGGAACCTATGACGCGAACCTGGAAGCATGCTGCGGCTGTGGGATCTGCGAAGCGGTTTGCCCGGTCCAGAACTGCATCACCATGGTGAGCGAAAACGAGTTTCACGATAACAACAGCCAGTGGGTGTGGTTCAAGAAGGACAAAGCGGACTACCTCGGATGGCTGAACTCAACGATTGCCTCGGCCGAGGAAGAGAAGGACAGGACGCATGGCTTCCGCTATCGCGGCCAGTACGCAGAGCAAGTCCCCCAGGCCCTGGAAATTGCAAGAAAGAGCTGAAGTCCGGAAAAGGAGATTGCAATGGCAACCCTGACAGTGCCGGTCCAAGAGCAAGAGAAAATTCACGGAGAGGAAGCCCTGATAACGGGAGCCGAAGCCATTGCAGTCGCCTGCAAATTGGCAAACGTGGATGTGGTCACGGCGTATCCGATCCGCCCCTACGACACGGTAATGCAATACATGAGCCAGTTGATCGCCGACGGCGAATTGGATTGCGAATTCATCGTGGCGGACGGCGAACACTCCCAATTTGAGATCGTGAAACACGCGTCGATTTGCGGGGCGCGCGTATTCAGCGGCTCGAGCGGCGTGGGCTGGATGTACGCCATGGAGGTTTTGACCGTCAGCCCCTCGGTACGCGTGCCAATCGTGGCGCTGGTGGGCAATCGTTCGCTCGATGATCCTGGCGCGTTCGGCGTGGAGCATAATGACGCACTGGCGGTTCGCGACCTGGGCTGGAATCTGGTTTGGGTGGATAGCGCGCAGGAGGCGCTGGACACGGCGCTCATCGCTTATCGTGTGGCAGAAGACCGCCGTATGTTTGTGCCAGTGGCCATCAGTTGCGATGGCGCGTTCCTCACCCACTCGCAATCACTGGTGAATATCCCCTCGAAGGAGCAGGTGAAGAAATTCCTTCCGCCCTACAACCGCGGCGACCTGCTGCTCCACCCGGACAATGTGATCTCCGTCGCCCCTCAATGCAATGAGGACTGGGTGATGGAAATGCGCCGCCAGAATTACGAAGTGACGGAGCATGCGTGCGACGTAGTCAAAGAAGCGTATGCAGATTTCGAGCGCATTTTCGGGCGCAAGTACGGCAATCCGTTCTTCGAAGAGTACATGACCGAGGATGCGGAGATCGTGCTGTTCGGAATGGGAACGCTCTCCACGCCGGTAGAAGTGACCGTCAGGAAGCTGCGCGCGCAAGGAAAGAAAGTGGGCTTCGTACGGCTGCGCTGGTTCCGGCCGTTCGCCGGCGCCGAAATCGCCCAGGCGCTGGACCGCTTCCGTGCCATCGCCGTCATCGACCGCGACGTTTCTTTTGGCTCACCGGATCTGAGCGGCGTGGTGGCGACGGAATTGCGTTCGGCGATGTACACCCACGCAAAGAACAGGCCGCCGGTACTGGATTTCCTTTGCGGACTGGGTGGACGAGAAGTCACCGTGGCGGACGTCGAGAAGATCGCGGAAATTACGTTTGAAGCGGCAAACGGCAAGACGCAGCCGCTGACACAATGGATCGGCCTGCGCGGATAAAGCAGGGAAAGGCGCGCCGCAAGGGCGCGAAAGGACGGAGCAGCCATGAGCACCTTGGTAGCAACAAACCCAACGCAACAGTTGGAACCTTTCAAGGGAGTCAAGAAGGTCCCTTGTGAGGAATACTTCACATCCGGCCATCGCACCTGTGAAGGCTGCGAGTCTGCGCAGTTCATGAGACTGATGGCCAAAGCCGCGGGCCCGCGGACGATCGTCCTGGGCGCCACAGGCTGCATGTATGTGGCTAACACGTCCTACTACAGCACGCCTTGGGGCGTCCCTTGGATGCACACGCAACTCGGCGCCGCGGGTTCGGCCGCGCTGGGGGCAGCGGCAGCTTTTCGCGCACAAATGCGCAAGGGCACGATGAAGGAAGAGCCTATCAATGTGATCGCCTTCTGCGGCGACGGTGGCGGCGCGGATATGGGGCTGGGCGCAATCTCTGCCACGTTGACGCACCCGGACTACAACTTGCTTATCGTCATGTACGACAACGAATCGTACGCGAATACAGACATCCAGATTTCCGCCTCATCGCCATACGGAGCGAACACTTCCTTCAGCACGCCTGGCAAAGTGAAGAGGATTATGAACAGGCGCTGGAAGAAGAACACGGCGCCCCTGATGATCGCCGGCCACCCCACATGCAAATACGTGGCCACGGTCTCAACGTCCTACCCGCTCCAAGCGATGAACAACATCCGCCGAGCCTTGACCATCGGTGGCCCAACATTCATTCACTGCCTCAACCCGTGCCCGAAAGGCTGGGACTTCGATCCCATACTCTCGCATGAGCTGGGCAATTTGGCCGTGAGCACCGGCATCTGGCCGCTCTACGAAGTCGAAAACGGAGTCCTGAAACTCTACGGCAAGACCCGAGAAATTGCCGAGGGCCGCTACAAGAGGCTCCCTGTGCAGGACTACCTGCTCAAACAGGGGAGGTTCGCGCATTTCATTGACGAGGACATTCAGTATTTCCAGTCACAAATTGACGACATGTGGAACAACTGGATCGTGCCGGGCGTCATTCCGCTCCGGAAGCCGGCCGAACACCATTCCGAGTCCGCCACCTGAATCGCGCATCGGCCTTCCGTCGGTCGAAGTACGGCGCAACAAGTCCAGGGCCACATTCGGGCACAGGAAGAGCAGACAGATGGGCGGTGGCCGCGCTTGTAGCCCAATGTGGCTCCGCCTTATGCTCGCTCATTGATTGACAGCGGCTCAGAGAAGGTCCGGCCGTCGCTAGTCAGCCAGTGAACCGATTCCAATTCCCGATTAACGCGGTCGTCTCAATGGGTGGATGCGACACTAGCTCGATGTCTGCTTGCATTGGTCTCTAGATGTGAACGCGTAGAGAGCTTGCTTCCGCCACTACTCCCATTCTAGCAGCGCGCCGCCGGAGGCAGGGGGGATGATGCATCGGGTTCCCGCTCGGATGAGCGGCTTTGGAACTCAACGGGCCGCTGCCGTGGCGAACTTTTCGTACGGCGGAAGGGTGGCATACAAAACTTCAAAATTTTTCACCACCGGCAAGCCGTCGATGTACGTGTTCAGAATTCTGGAGACTTCGGGATAGGATTCGTGGTTGTAAATCTCGGCGAATTCCTTGTTCTCCCATACGCTGATTGCGAGCACTTCGGTGCTGTTGGGCGCAACCAAGACCACTTGATCGAGGAAACCCTTCTGCTTGCGGAGCAGGGGCAGGATTTCGTTTTCGATGACGGCGGGAAATTGCGGCGCCGAGTTCTTCTTTAGTTGCAGCGTGATGTGCCGGATAAATGGCATAAATCCTCCTGCGAAGGCGCGACCGGTTATTTCACCATTCGTTTCGGTTCCGATGGGTCGCGCATCCTATGGCCCTACAATCGATGTCAATACGCAACTTTGGGGACGGTCGCCATGACCCAGGTCACGGACGAATGTGACCGCGGTTACCTAAATGCGCGGGCTCCATGGATGGTGTTGGCTTGCGTATCCCGTGCCGTGTGACACAGGGCACGCGGCTGGGTGACGTGGCTCCTAGACGAGGGCCTTGGCGAGGGCGATCATTTTTGTGTAATCGCCGCCTCGAGGCCAATGTGGAGCCGGCGGGGAGGACATCATGGTCACTGAGGCATATCTTTTCATAGCATTGCTCGCCGTTGCCATCGTCTATACGACCAGGCGAGCATGGGCAAGTTTCAAATTCCACGGCAAAATGCTGGTCACCTGTCCGGAAACACATCAGCCGGCGGCAGTCAAAGTGAACATCCTGCGCGCTGCGCTGATGGCAATAGCTGGCCGTAACAAGCTCGCTTTGTGCGACTGTTCGCGCTGGCCGGAGAGGGCGGATTGCGATCAAGCCTGTCTCGAGCAAGTCGAAACTGATCCGATGAATCATCGCGTGCGGACGATCGCCGCGCACTGGTATGCAGGGAAGAAGTGCGTGTATTGCGGGAAGCCGGTCGATAAGGTCAGCCATTTCGATCATAGCCCCGCGCTGCTCAATCGGCAGTTGAAAACTGCGGAATGGGATCGAGTTCCTGCGGAGAGGCTGCCTGAAGAGTTCTCGAGGGACCTGGCCGTCTGCTGGAGCTGCCATATGACGGAGACGTTCGTTCGCGAGCACCCGGACCTGGTGGTTCATCGGCCGTGGAAGAAGTGCGGACCACTGGGAGAGTACGTACCAAAAGTCTCGAATCCGAAGGACGGGAGTCTCGGACGCGCGGCGTAGACCGCGAGGCGAGCGGACAAAGCGAGATGGGACAAGCGGAATACGGATCATGCCGCCAGGGGGCACGCATGCTTGTCGAAATTTTGTTTACAACTACCCACCGAACTCAAGGACTTAGGCCTGAGGGCCGGTGATTTTGGTCACATTTCTGGGTGATGCCTGACACCGAGATATCGGGCGGTTGAGGCGCATATTTGTGCTTGTATTAGGGTCAGGCAGGAATTGGCAAGCCCGTGCATGTGCTCCCTGGAGGAGAACGTGCCGGCGGACTGACTCTTCGGGAGACGGGCAAGAAGAGGAGGCGCCATGTCATGGGAATCGGACTTCAGCAGTAAGCTGCGCAGCGCTGCGGATGCGCTCCGCTCGGTTCGCTCCGGCATGCGCGTGTACATCCAGCCGGGGTGCGCCGAGCCGGAGACGTTGGTCGAAGCCTTGCTTGAGCGTGCGCCATTCGTTTCCAACGTGGAAGTGGTGCACTTGCTGACACTGGGCTGTGCAGATTACGTCAAGCCGGAGATGACAGGTCATTTCCGCTGCAACGCATTTTTCATCGGCGGCAATGTGCGCGAGGCAGTGAACGATGGCCGTGCCGACTACACGCCGATTTATTTGAGCGACGTCGAGGAACTGTTTGAAACCGGCGCCATGCCGCTCGATGTGGCGCTGATTCAGGTTTCGCCTCCCGATCCCCACGGTTTTTGCAGCCTGGGGGTCGGTGTGGATACCACGCTTACGGCCGCCAAATGCGCCCACACCGTAATTGCCCAGGTGAACGATCAGATGCCCCGCACGTACGGCGATTGTTTTCTGCACGTGCGGCAGATCCACGCCTTCGTGGAATCATCGCGGCCGCTATGCGAACTCCCGGAGGAGCAGATCACCGATCTCCACGTCGCGATTGCCCGCAATGTCGCGGGATTGATTGACGACGGCGCGGTACTGCAAACAGGCATCGGCGGCATACCCAACGCCGTGCTTCCATTTCTGATGGATCGCAAGAATCTCGGTGTTCACACCGAACTCGTCTCGGACTCTGTGATTCCGCTGATCGAAGCTGGAGTGATCAACGGCACGCGCAAAAATTACAAGCCTCGCAAAATTATTCTGGGTTTCGTGCTGGGCACGAAAAAGCTGTTCAACTACGTGGACAACAACCCGGCCTTCGAGTTCCACCCATGCTCCTACACGAATGACCCGCTGCTGATCGCGCGCAATGACAACATGGTCGCGATCAATTCGGCGCTGCAGATCGATCTGACCGGCCAGGTGTGCTCGGATTCACTGGGGACCTATTTTTACAGCGGGATTGGGGGGCAGGTGGACTTCCTGCGCGGCGCGTCGCATTCCAAGGGCGGCAAACCCATCATCGCGCTGCCCTCGACGGCCAAGAATGGCACTATCTCTCGGATTGCGGCCATGCTTGCGCCCGGATCGGGCGTGGTCACCTCTCGCGGATTGATCCAGTACGTCGTCACGGAATATGGCGTGGCCTATCTCCACGGCAAATCGATCCGCGAACGAGCCAGGGCCCTCATCGAAATCGCCCATCCGAAATTCCGCGACGAACTCTATGCATATTGCGAGCGGACGAAATGGCTGCAGCACTCGCAACGCGAACCGGCTGCGGCGGGGAGGTGATTATGCCCGGCGGCGAACCCGCGGGAAAAGTGTTCATTAACACGGAAGAGTGCAAAGGATGCGGGCTCTGCGTGGATTCCTGCCCGCCAAAGTGTTTATTCCTCGCGCCGGAATTAAGCGCCTATGGTGTGCATCCGGCGCGCTATTCCGGCCGGGACTGCACGGCCTGCGGCATTTGTTTCTATTGCTGCCCGGAGCCCGGCGCAATCGTTGTGTACCGCCGTGTACCGCCCGCGAAGGCCGCGGGGCAAGCGCTACAAGGAGGCCTCTATGCGACAGCTATGTAAGGGCAACGTAGCGATCGTAAAAGGAGCGATCCTGGCGGGCTGCCGCGCGTATTACGGCTACCCTATCACGCCGGCCAGTGAGATTGCAGAATCGGCAGCGTCGCTACTGCCGCAAGTGGGCGGAACATTTTTGCAGGCGGAAAGCGAAGTTGCTGCGATCAACATGGTGTATGGCGCATCCGCGGCAGGAGTGCGGGTGATGACCGGCTCCTCAAGCCCGGGCCTCAGCCTGATGCAGGAAGGCATTTCGTATCTCGCCGGCTCCGAACTTCCGTGCGTGATCGTGGACGTGATGCGGGGCGGCCCGGGCCTCGGCAACATTGCGCCGGAACAGAGCGACTATTTCGCGATGGTCAAGGGCGGCGGGCACGGAAATTATCGCAACCTCGTGGTTGCACCCGCTTCCGTACAGGAGATGGCCGAATTGACCATGCTCGCTTTCGATCTGGCCGATAAGTACCGGAATCCCGCGATTGTGCTGTGCGATGGCTTCGTTGGGCAGATGGTTGAGCCGCTGGAATTGGAAGACCGCGAGGTGGCACTGCCGGAGAAGCCGTGGGCGGTGAGGGGCACGAAAGAGACGCGCAAAAACCTGATCTCATCCATATATCTCGAACCGGATGAACTCGAGGCGCACCAGCTCCGGATGGAAGCCAAGTATGAGCGTGCCCGGCAGGAGGAACCGCGTTTCGAGCTGTACCACGCGGACGATGCTGACGTGCTGCTCATCGGACACGGAATTGTCTCCCGAGTCTTGCGTTCTGCGGTGGAAAAGGCGCGCCGGGAAGGCCTGCGCGTCGGTTTGTTCCGGCCCGTGACACTCTGGCCCTACCCGGCAAAAGCGCTCGCCGCTGCGGCGGAACGCGCGCGGCATGTGCTTGTGGTGGAGCTAAGCAATGGACAGATGCTCGAAGATGTGCGGTTGTCGCTCAACGGCAAGGTGCCGGTGGAGTTCTATGGCCGTGTGGGAGGCAACGTCCCCTCGGTGGAAGAAGTATACGCGCGGCTGACAGCGCGAGCCCTGGCTCCAGCGTGAAAAGAGGTTGGCCATGAGAGACGAATCGAACCTGATCGTGGAAGAGGCGGCAGCCCCGAAGATCGAATACGACGTGCTGCACGCGAAGTCGCCGGTCTTTTACCCTGTGTACGAACGCAAGTCGGACCTCAAACACCAGACCCACTACTGTCCCGGATGCGGCCACGGCATCGTGCACAAGCTTATTGCCGAAGCGTTGGAGGAGATGTCGCTCCAGGATAAGACGATCCTGGTGAGCCCTGTGGGCTGCGCTGTGTTCGCTTACTATTATTTCGACGTCGGCAACGTGCAAGTGGCCCATGGGCGCGCTCCGGCTGCGGCCACAGGAATCAAGCGCACTTGCCCGGACAAGGTCGTCATCTCCTATCAAGGCGACGGCGATCTGGCAGCCATTGGCACGGCGGAAATCGTGCACGCCGCCAACCGCGGAGAAAAGATCTGCGTCATTTTTGTGAACAACGCAATCTATGGCATGACGGGCGGACAAATGGCACCCACGACGCTCGTCGGGCAAATCAGTACCACGACGCCATGGGGACGCCGCCCGGCGAATGAAGGCTACCCCATCCACATGTGCGAATTGCTGGCCACGCTCGAAGCGCCCGTCTATATCGAGCGCGTCGCCTTGTCGGACAACAAAAACATCATGAAGGCGCGGCGGGCCATCCGCAAAGCGCTTGAGATCCAGCGCGACGGTGCGGGGTTCACCTTTGTCGAGATTCTTTCGCCCTGCCCCACAATTTGGGGAATGGACCCAATCGCCTCTCGCAATTGGGTGGGAGAGAAAATGGTTCCCGTGTTTCCGTTGAAGGTGTTTCGCGATCGGAAGCCCGAACCCATCGCCGACAATCCGCCCAAGCAGCGGCCGGTCACGGAAGTTCTCGACATCGGCACCAAGGTTGCCGGCGAAAATTCATCGCCCTCATTCCCGGCTCACACCTTTAACGCCTTGAGCGTGAAGGTGGCCGGGTTCGGCGGTCAGGGTGCGCTGCTGCTGGGTCAGTTGCTCACGGAAATCGGGCTGCGCGAGGGACTCGAGGTAAGTTGGCTCCCCTCGTATGGGCCGGAAATGCGGTCCGGCAGCGCGCATTGCCACGTGTGCCTATCCAAGGAACGCATCGGTTCGCCGTTGATCTCGCATCCCGATGTGCTTGTGGCCATGAATGAAATTTCGTTGCGCAAGTTCGCTCCACAGGTGGCGCCCCAGGGACTCATTATTTATAACCGGGACGCCCTCCCCGAAGATTTCAGCCTCCCTGAAGCGCGCGTTGTTTGCGTCCCGGCATCGGAAATTGCCGACAAGCTAGGCTCCACGAAAGTCACGAACATGGTGCTGCTGGGCGCGCTGCTGGAGGAAACCGGGTGCCTTTCGGCGGAAACGGCTTCGCGTGTGATTGCGGAGAAGGTGAAGAAAATCGAATTGCTCGAAACGAACAGGAAAGCCTTGGTGGCAGGGCGTCAGTTCATTGATGGCCGGGTTTGGTCAGGTGCGGAGACCCAGCCGGACGGCTTCGCATAAGAAATGGTCCGCCCGGTTCACGAGTTCTAGTCGTTGCGTAGCCCTAATGATTGACCATCCTCGAAACCAGCGTGAGCGCTCCCGTCCCATTCGGAGTTTAATCGATTGTTACGATCGGGGGGCATCCTCGACGGTTAGTTCGATCGAGGGTGATTCTTTCCCGGGGAAATAAGCGGTCATCACGCATTGCGAGAGCATCCGTTACGTATCGAGGATAGTGCCATTCAGGGCGATTGACAGGCGCTTCACCTCCGCGTAGCTGTCTTTCCGGCCATAGGACATCGGCAGGATCAGGCTTTCGAGCTTGTAGTAAAGAGACGCAATCTCTTCGGCCGGCATATCGGGAACCTCCTCATTTCCGATATCCCATCGTGTCGCTCGCTCCACATGACCTCGCGCCACCAACCGTCCGTAGCGCTCAAGCTTGAGATGCTGTTGAGCGCGGCCTTCATTCCGCTCGCGCCGTGTGCTTCATAAGGTCTTTGAGGCGTGTTCAGCAAGAGATCCACGCCGATGGTGAGCAGCCTTTCCCCAGCACATATCGTAATTCTCAAGCTACACAATTCGGGTGACGTCTTCCCTCCGACATAACGGGCTTGTCACCAAAGCAACGCACCGGGCAAGGAAAAGGAGTTTGGATGACCCGGAACAAGAGGACATGAACTTGGCATCCAGGGGTTCATCCTGACAAGGAGTGGTGATTATGGCGAAGGAACTGTCTATCGCGTGGCTCAAGCGTCCACCAAAATCACTTTGCGCTCGGCCTCTGCAATTCGTTGCGAGTGCGTGGTCCAATGAGTTAGTTTAGTCCCTCCAAAAGACTGGTGAGGGCGATAAGGCAGGGCCCTCGGCCACTGTGACAGTGGATGCAGGTGAGTGACAGCATTGGCGCCAGCGGGTCCATGGCACGCCCCATGACTTATAAGCCGAATCCGATTGACACATCCCTCTCAAGGCTTCCAAGAGACCTCCATGAATTGACGGAAACTCTGGCGCGCAACACTCATGACCTCTGGGCGCAGAGGCGGATTGCAGAGGGATGGAACTTTGGTCTCCAACGGGATGATGTCCGCAGAGAACACCCCAGTCTCGTTCCATACGAAGACTTGGCGGAATCCGAGAAGAGCTATGACCGCCAGAGCGCGATGGAAGCCATCAAGGCTCTTTTGGCCTTAGGCTTTCGGATCGAGTCTCCCTCAAGGAATGCTTCCGATACCAAAGAAGCCCTGAACACGAAACTAAGTGCGGTTATCGAGCCACAATCAAATGAAGCGAGCTTCGCAAATCAGGATAAGGCGGCAATACTTTCATTTTGGGCCGCTCGCGACTTCAAATACGATCTCCCGGCGCCAATTTATCGCGCCATAGCTGAGCGACTGCTGCGCATCGGAGAACCGCTGATTGCATACGACGTCGCTTCTGAAGGGTTGGGCCATTTTGGGCAGGACGTCCGTCTGCGCCAGCTCCACGCCCATTCGCTCGCCCGCAGCGGCGCAATCGAGGTCGCAAATTCCGAACTAAAGCGCTTGTACGACGAGGGCTCCCGAGACGAGGAGACCTTGGGAATGCTTGCAAGCACGCACAAAAGGATTGCTCTAGAGGCCTGCGACTCCGATAGCGAAAAATGCCATCTCACCCAAGCATATGCATACTATGCCGAGGCTTATAGGCTCAGCGGCAAATACTACAGTGGAATCAATGCGGCGACGATGGCCGTACTTCTCGGTGAAAGGTCTCTAGCGGAAGGGATCGCGCGGGATATCCAAAAGATTTGCGAGAGCGAGATTGAGGAATCGAAGCTAAACCGTTCCGACATCTATTGGCTTCTGGCAACTCAAGGGGAAGCCTCCCTGATTTTAGGAAATTGGGACAAGGCCGAGGAGTATTACGAAAAAGCAATACAGCTTGCTGGCAAGGCTTGGGGAGATCGGCAGGCATCGTTCCGCCAGGCCCGTGTTCTGGTGAAGGCTCTCGGTGGAAATGGGGATCGAGTGGGGCGTTGGTTTCGGATGCCGCGGGTAGCGGTTTTTGTCGGTCATATGATCGATCAACCAGGACGCACCTTGCCTCGCTTTCCCGCGGAACTCGAATCCGCGGTCTTCGCAGCGATTCGGGACCGCTTGAGGAATCTGGAGGCAGGCTTCGGATATGCTTCCGCTGCTTGCGGGTCTGATATCTTGTTCCACGAGGCGATTCTCGATCTCCATGGCGAGATCAACGTGTGCCTCCCATACAATCGAAGTGATTTTGTAACCGATTGCGTCGACATCATACCTGGCGCCGACTGGCGACTGCGGTTTGATCGAATCTTGGCTAGAGACCCGAACGTGCAAGTAGTATCACCGGAAAGATTGTTTGGCGGCAGCATCGTCTACGACTACGCCAACCGGATCCTGCACGGATCTGCATGCGAACGAGCCGAGGAGCTCGGCGTCGAGCTCGTGTTCTTGGCAGTTTGGGATAAGAAGCCGGGTGACGGACCATATGGAACCGCCAGCACTGTCGAGCGATGGAGAAGTTGCGGACATCGGGTTGAGATTATTGATCTTGCCGAGATTCTCCGGTGCGATTGCCCGGAATTGGTTGGGAAGGCTGATGCAGCCTCGGAGCCGAAAGGGTTATCTCCGAGCCGATCGGAATTTTCACCCGAAATTGTCAGCATGCTCTTCGCGGACGCAAAAGGCTTTACGAAGCTCTCGGAGCAGCAAGTTCCGCTTTTCGTTCGTCATTTTTGGGGGCTCGTCGGGCAGATGTTAGCGACTACTTCGCGTGCTCCCGTGAATTGCAATACCTGGGGCGACGCCTTATATTTCGTTTTCTCGAGGGTCCGGGATGCCGGTCTCTTCGCACTCGAATTGTCCGAGCGCGTCTCGAGTACTGACTGGTTTGCAAAGGGATTAGAATCCAAAATGGCACTTCGCATAGGGCTTCATGCCGGTCCAGCTTACGCCTGCATCGATCCAGTGACGGCCCGGATGAATTATGTCGGAGCCCACGTAAGCCGGGCCGCACGGATCGAGCCGATAACGCCCCCGGGGGCGATTTATGTGAGTCAAAACTTTGCCGCCTTGGCGAAAGCTGAGCAAGTAAAAGAGTTTCATTGCGACTATGTAGGCCAGACGTCAATGGCCAAGGGATATGGCAGCTATCCATTATACGTTTTGCGGGGGCAGAAGATGCGAAAGGCTGATGACCGAGCTGTGTCCGATGATGTGTCTTAGATTTCGAGGTGCCGGAAAATGCGGAGTTCTCGACACCCCTGACGTGGCGGGCGAGTTGTGAGCTACGTATATGTCCAATACCATCTCGGTGAGGGATTTCTTCAAGTGAACGCAGAAGGGATATGAAATGAACTTCGAAAAGGACGCCTTTATCAGCTATGCCCATCTGGACAACCTAGAGCTGATCGAAGGCGGCAAAGGATGGGTTACGAATCTGCATCGTGCGCTCGAGATTCGATTGGCACAACTCTTGGGCAAGCGACCTGAAATTTGGCGAGACCCCAAGCTCAGCGGGAACGATGTAGTTGCCGATGTGCTCGTGGAGCGGCTCCGGCGAGTTGCTGCCCTCGTCTCGGTGGTTTCACCG
Source organism: uncultured Acidobacteriota bacterium (assembly GCA_963701005.1). Taxonomy (GTDB): domain Bacteria; phylum Acidobacteriota; class Terriglobia; order Acidiferrales; family UBA7541; genus Palsa-295. Next base: position 5,176,851 of record OY969555.1, on the reverse strand, counting down.
CGCTACGTGAAGTCCGAGTGGACGCGCAAGGAACTCTCGGAGTTCTGGAAAGCAGCCGAAGAGCAGGGCGGTGTCCGTTTCCGCGACAAAGCCCGCATATTCAAGGTGCTGAAAACCCCTGTCCCTCTGGAGATGCATCCACCGGAATTGCAGACTTTGATCGGCTATCAGTTTTTTAAAGTTGACCCGGATTCGGGGAGGGTCTATGAGCTGAACGAGGTCTTCGGATCCGAAGCTCAAAGGGATTTTTGGCTCCGGCTCGACGACTTGGCACATGACATATGCTGCATGCTCGAAATCCTTGAGGCTCCCCAGACGCCAGACAGCCGGGGAGACACGCCTGAGATCGAAGCAATCTTTCTCGCGGAAGTTACCTCCGACCTGCGAGAGCAGCGCGAAACTCTTCGACGTGACCTTCAGCAGCACGGCTATACGGTGCTTCCCACCCGCGCTTTGCCTCTAGTTGTATCGGAATTAAGGGAGGCCATACGCGAGGACATGGCACGATGCCGGTTATCGATTCACCTGGTGGGCAAGAGTTATGGTTTTGTCCCCGAGGCGAGTGACCGGTCCATATTGGAGATCCAGAATGAGCTTGCCATCGCGAGAGGAGAGCAGGGCGGCTTTTCGCGTCTGTTGTGGCTACCTTCGGGGTTAGAAGTCACCGATGAAAGGCAACGCAAGATGATCGAGCAGCTTCGGACCGATCCTGGAATTCAAAAGGGAGCCGATCTGCTGGAGACATCTGTGGAGGACCTGAGGACCGTCATTCACGAGCACCTGAAGGGGTCTGACAGTACTCCGACGGAGCGAACTGAGGCTGGGGCCCGGACCCCATCTCAACTCTACCTTGTTTACGATCAACGAGACGCCAATCGCGTCGCCCCATGGGCAGACTATCTGTTCGAGCAAGGATTCGAGGTGCTCCATCCTGCCTTCACGGGGGACGAAGCGGAAATTCGCGAATACCATGACGAAAATCTCCGCACGTGCGATGCCGCGCTGATCTTGTACGGAGGGGCCAGCGAGTGCTGGCTGCGCCGGAAACTGCGCGAGTTCCAGAAAAGCGCCGGTTACGGACGCACAAAGCCCCAGCCGATCGTGGCTGTCTCCCTTGTTGTCCCCAAGACGGAAGAGAAAGAGCGATTTCGAACTCACGAGGCTTTGGTCATCCCCCAGTTTGACGGGTTTTCTCCTGGTCCCCTGCAGCCTTTCATATCTCGGCTGAAAGTCTAATGGAGATAGGTCAAGGTTGATGATCCCCGAAGCCTTACTGAACCCTTTTCCTGGCCTTCGGCCGTTTGAGCCCGAGGAAGAGCACCTCTTTTTCGGCCGAGAAAAAGAGATTGATGAACTTCTCCGGCGCCTGCGCTCCAGCCGCTTTTTATCGGTCGTTGGCACGTCGGGGAGCGGCAAGTCCTCATTGGTCCGATCGGGACTGATCCCCGCACTTCAAAGTGGATTCATGGTCCAAGCCGGCTCAGGCTGGCGAGTGGCCGCTTTCCGTCCCGGTGAAAATCCCATTGGCCACTTGGCTGCAGCTTTGGATGCCCCCGATGTGCTTGGAACGGCGGGAGAGCTTGCCGCAACTAACCGCGTGCTATTGGAAGCGACACTGCGCCGCAGCAGTCTGGGCCTGGTGGCGGCAGTGCGTCAGGCTGCGCTTCCGGCCCACGACAACGTGCTCGTGGTCGTGGATCAATTCGAGGAATTGTTCCGCTTCCGGCGAACCCGTCAGGTCAAGAATTCGGACGAGGATGCGGTGGCCTTCGTCAAGCTATTACTCGCAGCGGCCCAGCAGACGGAGGTTTCGGTTTACATAGTGCTGACCATGCGCTCCGATTTCGTCGGCGACTGTATCGAGTTTCCGGGGCTCCCCGAAGCCATTAACGCCGGCCAGTACCTTGTCCCACGTATGACCCGCGAAGAGCTCCGTTCAGCGATCGTCGGCCCGGTGGCTGTGGCGGGCGGAGAAATTGCTCCGCGGCTCGTTCCACGGTTGCTGAACGAAGTGGGGATCGATCACGATCAATTGCCCGTACTCCAGCACACTTTGATGAGGGCCTGGAATCACTGGCGAGAGCATCATCGTCCCGGGCAACCGATGGATATTGCCGACTACGAAGCTGTTGGAACCTTGCGCGAGGCAATGTCGATTCATGCAGAAGAGGCATATCAGGAAGCCGGCTCCGAGGCGAGGTGCCGGATCGTGGAGCGCATGTTCAAGGCTCTCACGGATACCTTCACCGATCCGCGGGGCGTTCGACGGCCGACATCGGTTCAAGAACTAGCTGCGATCTGTGAAGTCCCCGAAGCGGAACTCATTGAGATCGTTGAGATCTTTAGGGAGCCCAGACGGAGCTTTCTGATGCCGCCGCCGGCCGTGCCCCTCGGCTCGAGCTCGATTATTGACCTGTCACACGAAAGCTTGATGCGCTGTTGGTCTCGCTTAACCCGCTGGGCCGACGAAGAACGGACGTCCGCCGGCTTGTACGCTCGTCTCTCGCAGGCGGCCATGTGGTTCGAGGAAGGCACGGCCGGTCTTTGGCGCAATCCGGAACTCGAGCTCGGACTGAAATGGAAGCGAAAGAACCTGCCCACCAAGGCGTGGGCCGAGCGCTACAACTCCTATTTTGACCGCTCCATGGATTTTCTGGATCGCAGCGAGAAGGAGCGGGATCGTATTGAGGCCGAACGGGAACGGCAGCGGAAGCGCAAGCTTGCGCGCGCACGGCTGGCCGCAGGTGTATTGGCCGTACTGCTCTTCGGGGCGCTGTTTCTAGTCTTCTTTGCGTGGAGACAAATGCGCCGTGCCGAAACGAATTTGCAATTGGCCATGAAAGCTGTGGATGAAAGCCTGTCTTCGGCAGGACGCGATCAGGCGCGCGAGTCCGCTGATGTGCCGCAACTTGAGCAATTCCGGAGAGAACTGCTGGAAAAAGCCGAAGAGTTCTACTCCGGCTATTTGGCCAAGCAGAAAGCGCGCGATCCGGAGTTTCAGAAGGATACCGCCCTGGTGCACTCCAAATTGGGTGACATCTATCGCCTGCTTGATAATCATGAAGACGCTGTTATCCAATACAGAGACGCCATTGGCGAGTTCGAGAAACTTCACCAGAAAAGTCCGCAAAACGCCGAGTACCGGCAGGCGCTGGCCTACGCTCACAATTGGCTGGGTGAAACACTACGGCACTGGTTGGAAGAAACGCAGAACACACCATACAAGCGCTCTGACGCAGAGAGCGAGTACGACAGTGCATTGCGCCTGCAACAGGAACTGCACAGCGAATTTCCCCAGAACGCGCAGTATCAACAGGAACTGGCACGAACTTATTACAATCGAGGCATTCTTCGTTACGATGATAAGAACCTGAAAGCGTCAGAATCAGATTTCCGTGATGCGATTCAACTTCTGGAACCTTTGGCGGACAACAAACCAGTCTCGCGGATAGCCGGCCAAGGAGATCCGCCGTCTCACGAATTGGCCCGGGTTTGCACCAACCTCGGAAACCTCCTCAGGGATGAGGGACAGTTATCAAAAGCGCAGCCTCTCTTGGAACGTGCAGTCCAAATTCAGGAAGATCTCACGAGGATGAATCCGGATCGCTGGGAATACAGGCTTGAGCTTGCCCAATTTTACTACAATCTGGCACTTGTATTTTATTATCAAGACAACGAGTCCCGGGCGACAGAGAGTAGTCACCAGGCCGTCGATCTCTTCGAGGAACTGGCCACGCCTGGAGCTTCGCTGGAGACGGAACGTGCTAAGGCTCACATGCTGCATCACTTGTTGGGATCCTCCGGCCATCCCGAATTGCATGTTATGAACAAGCATTTGGCGGATCAATACGAGAAGTTTGCCCGCGACAGCATTCAATCCGGCAATCTCGGGTATGCTCAAGTTGCACTTACCAGCCTCGCAAGCGCGCTTCCAGAAGTGGCGGAGCCGGATCGAACTCGCCTCAATAGGGCCTACCACGAGCTACAAAAGGAGTTGCAACAGAAAAAGAATCAAGGTAAACAATCAGCCATTTCAGGGAAGGGGAAGGAAAAATGAAACACGTAGTTCTCATTCTCATGATGATTCTCCCAGTGATGGCCGCCGCGCAGGAGAAGGGTCCCAGCTCCATGCAGAATGGAACCCTCAGTAGCGATGATGCGGTGCAACAAGGAGGTTCGTCCACCTCGACACAGAAGAATAGCGGGGCGGCCCAATCCTCCAAGCGTACGGCGAAGCCCAAGCCAGAGATTCCCGGCAGCATGGTCGGCTACATCGACAATCCCATCGTCGAATCGCTGGTTCGAATTCGCTTCGATGATGCCTTCGAGGATCAGTTTCCCGACCGCTCCGAATTCTTCTACGCGAAGTGCAGTTGCTTTACGATGCTGAATGCCTTGCCTCAGCCGCTTCCGAAGGCTTTCGATCCCAATGCCCCCGGACCAGGCCCCGGCGTCCCGAAGGCCGTAAACTATCAACAACTCTACATGAACGCCGAGTACTCGCCGCAGCGGCGGTTCTCGGCCTTTGTGGAAGTTCCCATCCGTTGGCTACAACCGCAGGGTTTTCAACCGCTACCTCCGTTTGCGCCGTTCTCGAACCAATCCGGGCTCAGCGACGTAACAGCGGGAATCAAATTTGCCGCCGTGGCGTCTGAGAGCACGTACCTTACGCTTCAGTTCAAGAGCTATTTCCCCTCGGGCGACGCCTCGAAGGGCTTAGGGACAAACCACTATAGCGTCGAGCCTTCTGTACTTGCGTATCACAGGTTCTCGGACAAGTGGACTCTCGAAGGCCAGGTGGGCGACTGGCATCCCATCGGTGGATCGGCGGGCGTCCCCGTCACCGGTTCTGAGGGATTTGCAGGCGACGTCTTCTTCTACGGCATCGGCCCGAGCTACAAGCTCTATAGCGGAAACCATTTCTCGCTGACGCCAGTCGTCGAACTCTTTGGCTGGCATATCATAAGCGGATTTGAAACCCAGCCCGGAGGACCTATAGACGCAGCTGCGGTCGAAGTGGGCGGCGTGAACATCGTCAATCTGAAGGCAGGAGTACGCACCGGCATCGGCCCCCATAATTCGTTCTATGTGGGTTTCGGCCAGGCGCTCACTCACGACGATTGGTACAAACACATTATCCGCCTCGAATATCGCTACGTGTTCTAAGTCACGGCCGCATCGCATCGAGCGCGCAAGACGGGCTGATGCGATGTCTTGAATGGGCGTCGGCTGCAATCGACGGCTAGCAGAACCTGCCAGGCATCGAGGTTTTCCGATGCCACATTTTGCGCGGGCTGCGGCTTTTCAGATCTTCGCCCCGGTATGAAGCGACAGGCGGCGATCAGGATTAGCTTTCGTTGCGGGATGCAGCCAACACTTTCTTGATGTCTTCCGCGTGGTCGTAATTGGGGCTGAGCTTCAAGGTACTTTCCAGCCCCTTTTTGGCCATCGCGTAGTTTTTGGCCTTCTCGTAGCGTGATCGTCGAGAGAGTGAAATTTCTATTCCAATCTCTAACTTATGCGAGACCGGGTCACGTATATGGAGTTGAAATTAGGACAGTACCCTTATTCGTCTTCCGCTAAACCTGTTAGGCACCGTTGCGTTTGACATAGGCGAAGCAAGCAGTGGCAATACTTATCATGGTGAACAACAGCACGCCATCCATGAAGCTGTGGTAACCAATCGGGTTGACTCTTTCTAGGAGAAACGAAGAAGGCAGTCCCCACGCGTTCAGGACGCGGGAGATAATCGCGAAGACAGCACAGACGCAGCACAACCAAAAGCTCAGGCGGCTAAGGATCTTCTCCATTTGTTCTCTCCCTATTGCCAAGTGTGATGTGGGCCCAACGGCGCATTCTGCTGTCGGGAATTGGAAACGTCAAGCAAAGGGAGAGCAAAGAAGGGGCCGCTTGCGACGGGTCATCAGTTAAGCATCTGACATTCACTGATTGTCTCCGCCGCCACGGAAGCCGGATGCCGGCTACTTTTGTTGGAGGATCTGCGAGGCAATATTACTTGGAAGGAAATTTCCGTCACAAATTCATCTGCACCTTCAAAACGCGAGTTGCTCAGAGCGATGCTGGATGCTACTCCCGAATCTTGAAATGAGTTGCCTGCTTGGCGCGTGCTGCAGCGCTCCCGATCTTCGCACGGATATGAAGCGACGCGCGACGATCAGACTCAGTTTTCTTGGGGGGATTCAGCCAACACTTTCTTGATATCTTCCGCGTGGGTGTAATTGGGGCTGAGCTTCAGGGTGTATTCCAGCTCTTTCTTGGCCATGGCGTAGTTGTTGGCATTCTCCTGCCAGAATCCGCGCAAGTCAAGAATTCGGCTTGAACCGCGTGATGACAACTCAGGCGTGGTTTACTGCTATGGAATATTGTTATCTATATATGTAATTACCTTTCTAATACATCAAGCCATCACCACAACCAATAATTCCTTTGCATTCGACGTCGCTGACTCACGCCAATCCGCAGGACGAATTGGTCTCGGTTACGAGAACACCTCCTCTTTGCGAGTTGCATACCTCGGTTACGACGAACCGTCCATAGGGTAGATCTTATCGCGTTTGGAGAACAAAGGTCCCCGCGTGTTTGTCTGCGGACCTGGCTTCCTAAAATGCGGATGCCGATCCAGGTACATCTCGAACTCGGCTGCCACCACCCGGTTCCGCTGATCCACGACATGGAGAGTCGCGAGGACCGTAGTTCAGTGCACATACTCCTTCGGCGGACGCGTCATGCCCTCGCCGAGGAGGAGGCCTTCCCGAATATCGTACCCCATCAAGAGCTCCTTCATGCGATGATTCAGCGCGTCTTTCCGCGGATATCGCCATCCGCCTTTCCTAAACTTATAGGGCGTGCCTTCGGATCCGGCATCCGCGGGATCGGGAAGCCACTGAACGAATGCATCCGGCCACGGGAGTTCAAGCCAAAAATTCGTGATCCTCGTCTTGCCGGGAGGGGCTTGAATGAAAGCCTTCAGAATGTAACCTGTGCGGCCCCCTGGCAGCTCGAAAATCACCTGGGACCCAACATCACGTTCCTGCCTTATTACCAGTCCACTCGATTGGTTCCGAAACGGGATTCCTGCCCGAAACTCCGGAGCCTCGAGGGCAATTCCTCCGGCCTGCAACTCGCGCCACTCGCGGAGTAATACTTCTGGAGCTAGCTTTTTCACAGAACTTCCTCCATAAATTAAAAAATCCTCAATAACCTCCACACCTCAACAGCAGCCTTCTGCCGCATATGGATCCTGCCCCGCGACCGCAAAACTCAAAATCATCGGGCTCACATCTTTTCAGCGACCAAGGATCTTCTTGACCTCGTCGCAGTGCTGACAGCCCGCGCGAAAGGCTTCCGGCCGATCCAGAACGTCGTATGCCAAAGCGAGTTGGTGTACCAACCGGCGCGTCGAATCGGTCAGTTTGAGGCCGTTACCTGCGCTATCGATCGTTCCGGTGGGAAGACCCAGGCCCTTCATTTTCCACCCAGCAGATTCAGCAGAAATCATCTCGTCCGAGCCGCGACCTGCATACAGCGCGTTGACGGTCGTCGCCAATTGTGAGGAACGAATTTGCGTGATGCCCTCCTCGTGACAGTAAAAGAGCAAAGCCTCAATCACGAGCGCCTCGACTGTGCTCGACCGTTCAGCGCGAATCTTCTGGTCCTCCGCGCTGAGGGAATCCAAGATTTTCTCCTGCAGCTCCTTATCGCCGACGAGAGCTGCGCCAAGAGTCCTCGCAAGATCTTGAAGCGGTGGAGTCAATTTACTCACATCGAATTCGGGTACGCGCACGTGCTTGAAGTTCCTCAACCGAAAGCCAACGAATCGCGATTGAAATTCCATTGCGATGCGCGCTTCCGATTCTTCGTCGAGTGGCGCGATCGGCCCTGCCGGCGGCGTCAATACAATGCGGAGAACCGGGCTGGTGGGAGACAAGCTGCGCGGAAACGCGCGTGACAAAATGACCTTGGGGCCGAACGGGTTCACCAGTCCCAGGCCGCTTGGAATGAAGGCTCCGCGATAGCATGAGCTCTCGAGCAGTTGTAGCATCGCCGGGCGCGGGTCATCGTCGACGAGGAGAAACGTTGGCAACAGCTGCATCGGAAGGGAACGGAAGTTGCCGCGATTGACGCCGACGAGAGGGAGACTGCGCCGACAAACGAGCCTCAAAATTTGCAGCAACACGATTTTCAGGCTTTCGGTCGCGGTGACGACGAAAAATACCGGCGCAATCGGAAGAAGTTCGGGAAACCAGGAAGTGAAAACCCAAGCCGTGAGAATCGTAATGGTCTGCTCGGATTGGGCTAGCGAGCGGGAGAAGAGGCCATGGAGGGCGTCGAACAACGTCCGCGTCGCCTCGGCTGGAGCAACACTCGATGGAAAGCACATTGCACTGGCGACGCTCGGGTCGACATGGAGGGGTTCGTACACGCGGCCATCGTGTGACACCCGAAGCCCCGCTTCGAGGGTTTCTTCCCGCCAGGCCAGCACATGTAGTTGCTTCGGATTGGACTGGTCGCGAGCGAGCTCGAGGACTATGCCATCGGGGAAAACTTCGCCCGCGGTCGGAATCGCGGTGCTATTTTCGCACTTGCTCTTTAGCCGCATCACCCTACGCTCGCAATCATCCGCAGCATGAACTAAATTCTCCGGAAAAATTGGGCCTAAAATACAAAACGGACGTCGCTCGTCCCCGAGCGCGTCCGTCGTCCTCAGCCAAAATCAGATTGTGGCCGTGTGCTGCAGAACACGCAGCGAAAAACCAAAGGACACTATAGGCCATTGCCCAGAAAAATTCAAGGTCATGATTATGTCCGGGGAGACCCGCGACGCCTTCAGTCCATTGCGCGGGAATGTCATGGTTACTGGAACGGATGGGCCGGCCGGCAGCTGAACGCCTGCCACGGATGCACCTGTTGGAGGTATTCCCTGCTGCCGCGGGCTGCGGCCTCGCCTCCAGCCTGTCATCGTGTCGACTGCAGCGGGCCAATTTCTGCCGAGGCCCAGCCCGCATATCTAATTAATGTTGCGAGCCGGGTGTGACCCCTCCGGCATTCGAGCCGACGCCCGGTGTGATCTATAGATAGTGGCCTCCCAAGGGCACACGCGCGATACATCGGTATCACCCCGCTGGTCTTGCGCCGCTTCCGTCCTGAACACCAAGCTGAAGGTATGCCTCATCAGGGGAAACGTCCGGATTTGCTTCGTTGTCACTACAAAAATGGCGTTGCTCACCGCCGGCAGCACCGGCGAAAGCGCCAGTTCGCCCAACCTCGTCGGCGAATTGTCTGTCTTCAGGAAATGGACTTCGATCTCCGGCGGCGCCTGCATCATTCGAATCGGCGGATACTCGTGGAAATTCGTTTGCGTCGCGCGGCCGTGCTCGATCGTGATCTCGTGGCTCGTCAAATGGCTCAGCCCTTCGATCACCGCTCATTGCACTTCGTTCAGCGCGCTGCTCCAATTAATGATATGGCTTCCGATGTCCCCCGCTACCCAAACCTTGTTCAAGCGAACGCGACCCCGTTGCTCGCCGGCGCGCGAATCTCCCCGGTGGGCACACCGAACGGGAACAATGAGGAGTGCAATTCGAAATTCGCGACGAACTGCGCCAGAAACTCATCTGGCGAAATCCCCGCGGAGGGTGCAAAGCGTTCGCCTTGGCCAAAGCCTGAGGACCGCGCCAGGGTTAGTTGTTGCTGCCTTCTCAGCTCTCTACGCGTGACGTAACGCGTAATCCTTGATATTATTTACTGGTGATCGTCGGTTATCGGGACAAAAGGTCCAGGGACTTCGCCGCTGGGAAACGGGTCAAGGCATTCTCTGGATTTGAACGCTCCGCGCGACTGAAGCTCGACCGTCTGGAATCGGCCACGTCACTTCGAGATCTCGCCGCATTGCCCGGCAATCGTTTTGAAGCATTGATCGGCGACCGCAAGGGCCAGTACAGTATCCGCATAAACGATCAATGGCGGATTTGCTTCGAGTGGGCCGACCGGTCGCCAGGGCCATCGAACGTGGAGATTGTTGACTATCACTAGGAGCATGGCTATGGCACTCACCGCTATTCATCCGGGGGAACACCTGGCTGAAGAATTGGAAGCACTGGATATGAGCGCGGCTGAACTAGCGCGAAAGATCGGCGTGCCAACCAATCGTGTCACGCAAATCTTGAACGGGACGCGCGCCATCACGGGCGACACCGCTCTGCGCCTCGCTCATTTCTTTGGCACGAGCGCGCAGTTTTGGCTTAATCTCCAGAGTCTCTATGGCTTGCGGTTGGCCCAGGAGAAGGCCGGGAAATCCATCAAGGGACTTCCCAGGCTGAAACGCCGCGAGCCCGTCCACATATGATGGCTTCACGTGACTGAATCCGCTGAACCCGGCATTCGGCGTGAGACCTAGCAAGCTGCTAAATCCCATTTCCTTGTCGACATAGGATATTCTGCACCCGCGCTGCAACACATTGTTCGACGACCTATTCCATCAGGCCTTCTGCGTGATCCGGGAGAAATAATGCAAGAGAGGGATACCAAACATGGGGGAAGTCTTTCCGCAAGACCTCATCGTTCCCCGGTGAGCAACCATTCGAGCGATTTTCCAAATTCCCGGCTGATTCTCAGCAGAATCACGGCTCCAATTTCCTTTTCGCCGCGCTCCATATAGGATAGGTGTCCCTGACTGACTCCAATGCGCCTCGCTAACTCTTCCTGCGTCATGTAGAGCCCACGGAGTTCCCGAATCCTCCGTCCGACATTCGCCCACTCAACTGAATCGGCTTTACCGTGAGAGTTTTTCCTTGACTTAGTCATGTCTATAGACCTAAAATATGTCTCTGGACATATACGACAATCGAGGCAATGAACCGGAAACCTCAGCCCGCTCTTTTACATTCCTGGGGGACAAAGCGCAATGAAAGAAATTTGCAGCCAAGGACACAAAGCATGAAACCCACCATAATTTGCAGGCAACCGAACTCTTTCCGGTCGAACTTGAAGTTGGCTGGCTCATTATGGGGTCCTTTCTCAACGGCTGCTCGCCGGCGTCTAAGAGAGCTGACAGCGAAATATGGGCTTTCGGTTTCTGCTGGAGATCTGTTGCTCCTCGACGGCGTGTGGTACGTAACTCACTCGGGCCTCCTTGGCATTGCTCAACGCAGGCGATGCCACGGTATCAAGACTTCCCTTCAAAAAGATGTATCCGACCCCATCGCCAGCCGCTGGGTCTTCAAAGCAACCGTCTACAAAACTCCTGGTTCAAGAGGCTTCGTCGGCTACGGCGATGCTGATCCTTCGAATGTCTCCCCTCTGGTCCGCGGGGCTGAGCTGCGTTTGGCGGAAACAAGATCCGTCAGCCGCGCCTTGCGTAAGGCTTACGGAATCGGGCTCTGCTCGGTTGAAGAGCTTGGGTATCTCTCCTCCTCCCCCGAGCCAGCCCGGGGAAAAGGCATTGTTTCCAGCCATTCGAATGGAAATGGCCCCAGCAACGGCCAGCCGCGATTGCGTGATCAACTGTGCCTGCTGATCCGTCAGCACAATCTCGATCCTTCCCTCGTGAAGGCCTACGCTGCGGATTTCTGCGGCACGGAAACGCTTAAAGAAGCCAGCCGCGATCTCGTCGAATCATTCATTTCTCAGCTCGCAGCTGCGGCGAAAAAAGATCGTGACGCCCTCGTGTGCAAACTCAATTCCTATTCCCAATCTGTGGAGGCAAAGCCATGACGCGACACATTCCCGGACTGCATTCACGACAGCAGGATCGCGACAATCTTCTCGAAGGCCTATTCCTGGTTCGAGTCGATTCGTCTTCCTACCGCTGGCATCCGCAGAAACCTTTCTTATCAGTGAGGTTTGTTGTTCTCGAGCCTGAGCCGTACGCAGGACGATCACTCTCGGGTCGGCTGTACTGCACTGAACGAGCACTCTGGAAGCTGAATTGGTTTCTGCGCGATTTCGGCTATGACCCCGATCTGCTCAGCCGAGATCAAGTGGATGAAAAAGCTCTGCTAAAGCTTCGCGGAGTCGTTCGAACTTCCTACGTCACACTGAACGGCCGGTCGTTCCAAAACCTGGAAGCCTTTGCGCCTGCCGCGGAGTGGGAGGAGCTCTCCTGCGAAGTCGTCGGTGGAAAACAAAAGCAAAGGAGCAGCGATGATCTTTAGCCACACGCAGATCAGCCAATATCTCCGGTGCCCCAGGAGCTACCGATATCGGTATCTGGACGGGTGGCGTGAAAAAGAAACGCGCGCCGCGATGATCTTTGGCCGGTGCTTCGAAAAGGCTCTCGCAGCCTACTTCTCCCGAGAGGACTGCTCGGCTGTGTTATTCAAGGAATGGGGCGCTTTTCGAGACAGTCCCTTCGAGTACAAAAAGGGAGAGTCCTGGGATCGCCTCGTTCATCAGGGAGTGCATCTGCTCGAGCGATTCGCACAGGACGATCGTGTCAAGATTCGCGGCCCGGAGCAGGATCTACAGGTAAAAATGATCCGCACCATTCAGGGTGGCAACGAATTCGTCGCTTACCTCGACGCCATCGGCGAAGTCGATGGCACGAAGTGTCTCATCGACTGGAAAACTACGACCAGCCGCTACCCGGAAGTGCCGGAGGGCATGCTGTCGCTCGACCCGCAGATGATCGCCTATTCCTGGATCAGCGGAATTCAGGATGTTGCGATCGTCGTCTTCGTTCGAAAACGCGTTCCTGAGATTCAGTACTTGCAGGCATCGATCACCGAAGAGCAGCGGCGTGACTACGGTCGCCTCGTCGAAGCAACGGTCAGCCAGATCGGATCAGGCCAGTTTCCTCCTCATAGCGGCATTCGATTCCCGCAAAACGGATGCCTGAGCTGCTCGCATCTGGGACTCTGTCTCGACAGTCAGGAACTAATTACGGCAAATCTTATCCGAAAGCCAGGAGCAAGCAACCTTGATTGGCTTGACGAGCTTGTGGATTGACGGGCGGACACTTGTGTCTCCCGAACTCAACCGCCGACGGGCCCTGATCGTTCTCGAGAAGATCGATGAGATCTTGGCCTGGGAGCAGACCAAGGAGCACGAGCGTGATCACCGTTTCGTTGAACTGGGACAGTACCTCTGTGAGGTTCGAGCGGGGCAATACTGGCGGCTCGAGAACCTGAAATCGTTTGATGAGTTTCTCGAGAAGCGCTTCCCCGAATCGCGGCGAAAGGCTTATTACCTGCTCGCGATTCATGAGCATCTGACCCGGATACCGAAGCGGCAGCTTCGTGAGGTGGGCTGGACGAAGGCAAGGGAACTGGTCAAGGTCGCGCGCCGTGAGGGCAGCGAGTTCGATTGTGCACCCTGGGTGCACAAAGCCAAAGAGCTTCCGAAGGAAGAGTTCAAACGCGAAGTGGAACGCTACCTGACCAGCAAGGAGACGGAGCCTTGGGAGATCATCTATTTCAAGCTCTACAAGAGCCAGTTGCCGGTTGTCGAGCGGGCGCTCGAGATCGCAGCTCTCATGCTCGGCAGCGACAAGTCTCGGGGCTATTCTCTCGAAATGATCTGCGCCGATTTTCTAGCGGGGGCTGCACTAGAGATGGGAGGATCCGAACAAAATGTCGGACGCTCAGCAGCCACCGGTTGTTCACCCGCAATCTTTGGGGAGGCAGGTACTACAGATGGCAGGTGACATTGCTAATTCCATTTCTCCCAAAAGGCCTCGAATTCGAAAGGCGCCTGAGCAATACGCGACGCTGCGAAGGGAAATCCTGGACCGTGATGGTTGGCGCTGTCAGAACTGCAGATGCTGCAAGAACCTCGATGTTCACCACATCAGACGGCGCAGCGCCCTTGGAGACGATGCTGAGACCAACTTGATCACACTTTGTAGGGAATGCCACCAAATTGTGCACGGTTTTCGGTTGCAGACATGATGTGTCCTCCTGTTACGCACTACGTTTTTCGACCGAGAGAGGGGTGTGGGTTTCGTTACACAGGAGTCCTTTGATGAGATGCTCCGCGAACTCCTCGCTGATCTCGACGGAACTTGCCTCGCCGCGCGGATCGAACCAGTAGGGAATCCAATTGAGTGAGCCGAGGATTGCAAAAGTGGCTAATTTGGGATCGACGGGCCGGAAGATCTCTTTTTTGATTCCCTCCCCGATAATGCGACGAATACTGCGGTCAAAACGATCACGTTTTGCGATCACGCCCTTTCGCCGGGATACGGAAAGTGCCTGCACATCCATGGTCAGCGCCGTTCCGCGCAATTCGTCAATCATCATGTGCACGAAGGAGACGATGACGCGCCGTAATTTTTCCTGAGGTGGGTGGGAACTGCCTTCGACCTTTTTTAACATTTTCAGGAGAAGGTCCAGGGCATATTCATGGCAGGCAAAGAGGATGTCTTCTTTGTTCCTGAAGTAGTAGTAGAGGTTTCCTTTGGTCATATGGAGCGCGCCGGCGATTTCATCGACGCTCGCTCCGTAGTAACCGCGCCGGCGGAAAGCGGCAGCAGCACTCTTGAGGATTTCCAGGCGCATTTCGCTGTTCCGGTCGGACCGGGCGGTCATTCTGAATCTCCCGCGGAGAATACTCGAAAAAACGTGACACAATCGCAAGGATTCTGTGGGATTCTGATGCTGCATGCGGTACAGCCCAGAACGCTGAGGACTTTTTTCATGGCACCTGAATATTCAAGCATCGTCTGTGAGATTCGAGACAGCGTGGCAAGGATTACCCTGAACCATCCACCCTTAAACATCATTGACATTCCCATGATTGAAGAGGTGCATAGCGCCCTCACGCGAATCCATTCGATGAGCGGCGTGAAAGTTCTGGTTATCGGCCACCAGGGAAAGGCGTTTTCCGCTGGTGTCTCCATCAAAGACCATTCCCCGGACAAAGTCGGGGAAATGCTCGAAAAGTTTCACGGGATGTTCCGTCTTCTCGATTCCCTTGCCGTCCCCAGCCTGGCGCTGGTCGACGGCATGGCTCTGGGTGGCGGCTGCGAACTCGCGGTTTTTTGCGACATGGTTATCGCCTCGGACCGGGCCACTTTCGGCCAGCCGGAAATCAAGGTTGGAGTTTTTCCCCCTGCGGCTGCGGTCCTCTTTCCACGCCTCATCGGCCGGAAGCGGACATTGGAGCTGCTGCTTATTGGAGAGGTCGTCCATGCTGCGGAAGCCAAGGCGATGGGCCTCATCAACAAGGTGCTTCCCGCACTGAGCTTTCGCGAGAAGGCGGATGAATTCATCAACAAGCTCACGTCGTTGAGCGGCCCGGTGCTGAGACTGACGAAGCGCGCCGTGGACCGGGGCCTGCACGGGAGCGTGAGCGAGGGCATCAAGGACGTGGAGCAACTCTACCTCGGTGAGCTCATGCAAACAGAAGATGCCCATGAGGGCTTGAACTCTTTTCTGGAAAAACGCAAGCCCGTTTGGAAAGAGAAATAGAGTCGGAGACCAGGCAATTTGAAATGGACGAGTTGGAGTTTTGTGAGTCAGTTTCTTTTCCTGCGAGTGTAAATCGTCTTGAATTTTGAAACGATGAGAGAGTGACAATCTTCACAATCATCCTTGAGTTCCTCAGAGTGCACCGGTTCCGCTCGCGCCTCATACCCCAACTGGGAATACAGCTCGGTGACCTCCCGAACCCGCTGAGCATCGGCCGTGAAGCGGCGTTCCCATCCTTCAGCGACTAGCGCGGGGTCGGCCTGAAGCTGGGCATCGGAGAAGAATCTTTTGCCTCGGCCATCAAATAAAGTTTCTATTTTGACAATCTTCGCCATCACGCACCCTTCGGCAATCAGTTTGGCACCTGAATCTCCGTATCATGGGGGCCGTCGTCAGCGTGCAGATTCAGTTTTTGCAGCCGGCGTTGCGCCAGAATGGCCGCGCCCAACGCACTCACGAACTGAACGAGGTTTTCCGGCGGAACATTCACTTCCGCCTTAAGATGTTCGCGCACTACGCGCGCCATGGTCTCGAAGCGCAAGATGCCGCCGATCAAGGTGAACTCGGGCTCCATCTGAACGCGCTTCATCAGCTGTACCGCGCGATCGACCAGCGAAGCAACCGCGCCATGCATGATGTCCGCCGGCGCGCTCCCCAGCGACAATTGGTTGATCACTTCGGATTCGGCAAAAACGGCGCAGACCCCGGAAATCGCCACTTGCTGCTTGGAAGTCGCCACCAGTGGACCAATCTCCGTCGTTCCATAACCCATGTAGCGGGCCGTCTTTTCCAGGAAGGCGCCGGTTCCGGCGGCGCACTTGTCGTTCAGGCGGAATGACTTAACCTTGGCCGAATCATCGATCCGGGTGGCTTTCATGGTCTGGCCGCCAACGTCGAGAATCGTACGCGTTCGCGGGAAAAAGAAGGTTGCGCCGCGAGCGCTGGCGGTCAGGTCCGTCACTTGAGCATCGCTGAACGTCACCATGTGACGTCCGAAGCCTGTGGCCACGACGTAGGAAATGTCAGATTCCGTGAGACCCGCATTTCCCAAAGCACTCTGGTAGACCTGGTGGGCCACTTCAGCCAGCTTGAAGCCCGTGTTGTTCAAAACGTGAGCGAGGATCTTGTCACGTTCATCTAGTATGACGGCTTTGGTGTAAGTGGAACCAACGTCGATTCCGGCAGTACAAATCATGACGGCCTCCCGGTGGCGGCCGGGGCGCGACCTGCCAGCACATGATCCAAAGCGAATAACGCGGCCCCCAGCGCGCCCATGAATTGCGAATCTTCACTCACGTTCAACCTCGCGCCGAGACCCTTTTGAAGCGCTTCAATCATCCCAATGTTGCGCGCCACTCCGCCCGTAAAGGTAATCGCCTCTTCGACCCCTACGCGCCGCAGCAGCCCGATGGAGCGCGCGGCAATCGATTGGTGAACTCCCTGGAGGATGTCTTCAATCTTTTTCCCCTTGCCCAGCCAGGAAAGCACTTCGGATTCCGCGAAAACCGTACAGGTCGTGCTGATGCGCACGGGCCGCTCGGAACGCAGCGCAGTGGGGCCCAATTGATCCAGGGGAATGTCGAGAGCAATGGACGCCGCTCCCAAGAATCTTCCTGTGCCGGCGGCGCACTTATCATTCATGCAAAAATCAACGATCTCGCCTGACGGCCGGACCCGGATGGCCTTGGTGTCCTGGCCACCCATGTCGATTACCGTGCGTGTGCCGGGAAACATGTGCACTGCTCCACGGCCGTGGCAACTGATCTCGGTCACCTGGGTGTGTCCGAAGGTCACGCGGTAACGGCCGTAGCCGGTACCAATCACATATTCGACTTCCTGTTCCTCGACGTTCGCGCTTTTGAGCGCCTGTGCGAATGCTTGCTCGGCAGCGATCACGACGTTCGCTCCCGTATCCATCAGCGCGCGGCCAACGATGTTCTTCGCCTCGTTGATCACGATGGCTTTTGTCTGGGTGGACCCGACATCAACTCCGGCGGCGTAGGCCATTTTCGTTTTCCCCTCCGTGCGGAATTCTTCGGCCTCAAAGGGCGGCGGCCTCCTGTTGTTTGCGGGATGCAAGGCCTTCGAAAAAAGCATCGATCCGATTCTTCATCTGGGCCTCTCCTACCGCACGGCGGTCCATCATGTCGGACTCGATGAAGAGGCTCGGGATGTCGCGAGCGGCCATCAGCGAGCGACGATTGTCAGCCATTCCAGTGGAGGTGGTCCGACAACTCTTGATGGGATGGTAGACGACGCCGTCCAGATGGAACATGTCGATCATTTCCATGATCGCGCGCTCCTGGTAAAACATGCTGTCCATGGCGTCGCGGACGCTGATGAGGACCCCTTCCGCCAGGCTTTCCAGCGGATGCGCGAGGTCGTACTGAAAACCGAGATTGGCGCCGCCGGAGGCGAACCACAGGTAGGTCGAGTGAACGAACGTTCCGCCCCATTCGGTAAAGAGTTCGTTGAACCTGCGGAAGATGGGGTAGCAAGGAACGCCAATGAAGGTCAGGCGGTACTTCTCTTCCGTGAGGGTGCCGATGCCGTGGGCGGCTTTGTAGGCCATCTCCTCGACCAGGTTGGTGAAAAAACGGCCGCCCTCCGGCGCGCCGCGGAAGCCATTCGTGACGCCCAAGTAGATGGTTCCATCGGTCAGTGCGTTAAATAACGACGGCCGGGTCTTGTTGAACTCTAGGACCTGCTTCCATCCGCGGGACATTTCGTTGGCGTAGCCCATGACTTCGCGAAGCCGATCGATATCGAACTTGATGCTGGTCACGCGTTCGCAGAGCGCGATCAGCTCGGTTATTTGGGCTTGCACATAGCGCCGGTCATTTTCAAAGTCCGGTTCGCCCGGCCAAGTCTGCGTTCCCGCGGCTCGAGTGCCAGGCACGTCGAGAGTGAAGATCGGAATGTGATACATACGCTCCCAGATCTCCGCCCATTTGATGTACGTGTTGCAGGCGTTGGTGAGCACGGCGATCGAGGGTTTCGGGATGCGGCCCATTGGGTGTTCTCCCCCGCGAAGTTGGACGGCAACGTCGGCCTTCACATAGCCGCAGATATCCGGCGAGTAGCCGTAGTCTTCGGCCTGGTTGAGGTACTCATGCGCCACGCGGCGTACGGCCAATTGGAGGGAGTTGATCTCCGGAAAAACGACGGGCAGGTCGAAGGTGCGCAAGATTTCGCACATGCTGCCCATCACGAAAACGTAGGCCGAAGGGCTGTCTTGGTCCGCGGTGCGGTTTAGTTCCGCAAACCATTGGCGGAAAAGATCGGCACCCTCGCGATTGCCACGGCCAACAATGCCATTTTCCTGTTGTCGATCGCCCATCGTCTGATCCTTACCTTAGCTGAAGAGAATGTTCTCGACGAAAGTCTCGAGTTGAATCTCCATGTGTTCGAAGGTGGTCATTTTTTCTTCGAATTCACTGATGAAATAGGGGATGCCGGCCTTATCGAGGGCGTGGAGGTAAGCGACCTGTTCTTCCAGGCCGGGCTCGCACATTTTCGCCGCAGTCAGTATGGCCGCCTCCGCGCGCGAATTCCTGATTCGTTCGAGCAGCATCTTCTCCTTGGGCTTGCGAAGATCATGCTGCACTGGGCTGTAGGAGCTTTTTTCGAGATAGGCGGAGGCGAGATTGAACAGCGGGTCCCCGCCCAGCGGCACATCTTCTAGAATCCAGCGCAGCCCGATCAGTAAATCGTCATCGACAACGTAGCAGGAGCGGGCGATCGCGCGAATCAGATCCAGCGGCGGCTGCTCGCAGAATCCACCCTCGAAGACCAAGCGTATCTTGTCCTGCTTCTTATTGGGACGCGTAGCGATTTGCGGAAGCACTGCTTCGAGCAGTTCGTTGTGTTCTTCGCGTGGCATCAGACCACCGATGGCTGTCAGAACGTAGGCTTCGTCCGCGGAAACCAGCCAGGGCGTGTCGCGTTTAATCGCATACAGTTCGCGAAGCAGAGCGCGGTTGCGGTTGTACACAACCAGGGAGCGGCGTAGATCGTCTTCTTTTACCGGCCGTCCAATAATTTTTTCGATGTCGCGTTGGAGCCGCGCATACTCGTTTCGGAGATAGGTGGTCGCAGCCGGCGAATTGGCGTTCTGCGGGAGATAAAGAATTTGGCAAGGATAGGGGAAATTGCGGCCCCATACCGCTCCCAGGTTGCGAGCCGCGTCGCAGATGGGGTGCGTCACGAACATCTCGAGCTCGACCCTTTTGCTCAGGGCCAGCTCAAGAGAAGTCTTCAGGATGGAACAGAGATAGGAACCGAAACGAGAGTCGGCTTGCACGCACTCCACTTGAGCGCCGTGAACTTTGAAGGGCAGTATCCCCGCGGCGTGAACGATCTCTTCCGGAAAGTAGACCTGGAAATGCCCGACGACTTTGCCGCCTGATTCGCGCCAGCGGCGCACCGTAGGGAAAGTCATATCCTCGAACAATTCCCGGCATTCGTATAGGACTTCGTCGAGTGGTTTACCGTGCCAATCTCCAAATGTACGAGCGTTCATGAGAGTGACATCCCTTTTTCAGCACTTCCACTACGAAACCTTGCTCGCTACAGCGGTCAGATTACCTGCCACCGAGGTACTGTCCCCCATCCACGCGAAGAATCTGCCCAGTGATATGGGCTGCGCCGGGCCCCAAAGAAACGCCGCAAGGTCGAGAGATATCGCCCGCGCACTCGTTTGATCGAAGGCATCAATGATCGCGCGTCCTTTCCCCGCGAGTGCAGCCGACTCGGCTTGCGTCCTGAACATCTCCTTTTACCTAATGGCCTTCCCAGGGCCGGTCAAACGATCCTCAAATTACTTTTCAGCTTTCGCGGGCTCCGCCCCCGCCACCCACGGAGCGACTTCGCGAACCAGATCCTCACTCCAGTGGACACCTTCAGCGAGCCGCTGGCGAAGACGGACGAAATCCACTTCTCGTTGCTCCTTGCTTCCGTAATGAAAAGCGCGGAAGCCCGCGTTGGCCTCCGTCATCATGTTGAGCGAAAGCCACGCACGATTACTTTCACGATTCTTGTCCCAGTGCTGGAGCTTGTGCTTACGAAGACTCTCGATGGTCTTGATGAGGCAGTCGGGCATGGTATAGAGAAATTTCGTGCACATTTCTTCGACGGCTTCGTCAAGCAGCGAAAGGTCTACCGTGCCCTTGGTCAGCAGAGATTTTCCCTCTTCGCGAGCCTGACCCGTCTTCCACTCTCCGAGCACCACCCGTCCATATTCATCCAGAACACGGTCTGTCACCACAAAGGGATTTGCGACCCATCTGCCATCGACCTTCAGAGCCGGAACAATCTGCGTTAGTCCACCAAGCCAGTAGAAGCGGTGCGCACTCCAGGTCTCGCAGAGAGTTCCGCTATACATGGCACGCTCGATGCCAACATAGATGGGAAGGAAATCGGTGCTTCCGCCATCTGGGGCAGAACCGTGCTTCGGTCCGGCTTGACTGAAGATGGCGAGATCGCTGGCGATCGAGAAATCGCAGGCCATACCGACTTCCTGGCCGCCGCCGACGCGCATTCCGTTCACCCGGCAAATAACGGGTTTGTCACATTGCAGAACACATGTCACCATATCATTGAAAAGACGCATGTATTGACGATATTCGGTCGGTGCGCCCGCGTAACACTCGGCATATTCTCGCGTGTTCCCGCCGCTGCAAAAGGAATGCGTCCCCGCCCCGGTCAGAACCACGGCAACAGCTGCGCGGTCGTTGCTGGCTTCGCGCAACGCCAGAATCAATTCTTTGGCCATTGAGGTGGTGTAGCTATTGAGCTGACTGGGATTGTTGAGGGTGATCCAGACATTGTGAAGACCCGCAACGGGAATGCCGGATCTGTCGCGAACAGGCTTTGGTTCAACAAGAATCTCCCGTGAAGAGGTGGCTTCGACAAGGTTGTGATTCTTCACCGTGCTGCCTCCAATCTGTGCATTCCTTTGTTGTGGTTGGGTTGCAAGATCACTCGCCGCCGCAACGAACGCTTTGCCACCGCTTCGAGAACCTCCGGGGCTTCCTCCAGCGGATGTTTCTCAATAAATGGGGCAAGGACAACTTTGCCTTCGAGGACCAATTTCAGAGCGGCGGGATATTGATCTGGCGGACAGCCCCAGTTTCCGCGCGCGGTTGCATCGAAGGCCATCAGGTTTGATAGCCGCAATTCGATTGGTTTAGAAGTGAAACCAACCACGGCCAGGTAGGCGCCGTGATCCAGCAGCCCAAAAGCGGTGGTTTGACCCGCGGGCGTGCCGCTCATTTCAAAGATTTTCAGGCCGATGCCTTTACGAGCGGATTCTTTGCTGAAGGTGCGTACCGCGGCCTTCAGGCCCTTCAGGTCGGTAGAGCTGGCGTCAAGAACCTGCCCGGCACCGTATTGCGAGGCAAGATCGAGTCGCTCCCGGTCCACGTCAATGGCCACGACAGCCGCACCCAGGGCGGCCGCAATCTGCACCCCGAATCCGCCAAGACCCCCAATGCCCACGATGACGGCGACATCATCAGGTCCAAGCGCCGACCTTCGGATCGCTTCGTAAGGAGTTGTCACCGCGTCGGCTACAACGGACAGCATCTCGAGCGTGATGCCCGATGGGAGAGCTTCAGGGACGGCACACAGTCCGCGGGAGGGGACCAGCACATGGGTGGCGAAACCACCGTCGCCGTCATTGCCAGGCATGAACTGCCGGCGACAGGCCGATCGTCCAGCCTGGCAGGCCGGACACACTCCGCAGATAATTACTGCGGGAATGATCACGGATCGTCCCAACCAGTTTCCGACTTTTTCACCTGCTACAACCACGCGTCCGGAGATTTCGTGTCCAAGAACGAGGGGGAGCTGATGGCGCGTGGGCACGCCGTCGATAGCAAACCCAACGTCCGTGTGGCAAACACCGCATCCGGCAACCTCGACGACGACTTCGTCAGGACCAGGATCAAGAGTCGGGAGTTCAACTCGCTGCAGAGGGGTGTTCAAAGACTTCAATTGGAACCCGTACGCTCCTTGAACGCTCGTCACCGTGGACCTCTTCCCGTCCCCGCTCCGTTCTCGTATTGCACGTACGATAGCGTCGAAACTCACAGGAAGCTGTGATCGAGGTCACGGCGCTGCGTGACTAGCGCACATTGGGGCCAGATGTAGACGTAACTTCCTCTTTCTTAAGGCTTTTAGGGGCAGACGAGGATTGAACAGGCATTCAAAAAGTGCGTGCTGAGCCTCCGGTGTATCCCTGATATTCAGTGTGCATGCAGCTCTTCGCCACTTTCATAATCAAACGAATGTTCAATGAATTGAGAGGTGAATTCGGGCCCACCGACTTCTTGTGCCAAACGCTTCCGCGACATATCCCCCCGGCGCGCGGCATTTCCGCAGGCGGTAGGACCACGTTGCTGCCGGGCCAGACTCCTGCGGAGGAGTTCGCGATGCTGGTTCACGAGGTCGCGCAGTTATGCGGTGTTGGAAGTTATGTGGTGTAGGGCTCGAAGACGTGCGCTTCTACTGGGGATTTCCATTCTGAAGAGCACATAGCTAATAGCGGGAACTGGGCGAATCGATTCTCACGAGAGGAGATCCACCCATGTTCGAACAGTTTTTGTCTCACCCGTTTCACATAGCCCGTCACCGTGAAGGCCCATACTCCGAAGAACGCCAGCATTATCTAGCTTCCCTGATCAAGGAAGGCCGCTCAATCGTCTTGCAACTGTCACCCAAGTTGAGCGCAGTTTCATCGTGCAGCGCATCCGGGCCCGCTGCTCAATGAGAGGTGTCCGCGAACTCATGTAGTTGGAACGACGGTCCGAGGAACAGAAAGGCGATCCACGATTTCCGGGGGAAGCGGTCGAGACTGAATTCGGTCGGGGTTGGCGGGGTCGCGTTCGGTCCAAACGCGCGTTTCGAATCCTTCCACCGCAGGGACTCCACGCTTCGAAAAGAGATGATGTATCACAAAGCTGCTTTTCCCCCAGCGTGCGACTGTGGACTGGGCAAGGAGTTCGTCGCCGTAAGTGAATGGCAAGACGAAGCGCGTCTCCAGCTTAACGATGGGAATGCCGATGACTCCCTGTTCTTTGAAGAGACGGGGCAGAGGCAGCCCAGCATTGTCGAAGAGAGCAGTAGTGCACGCATCGAACCACCTCATGTACTGGGGACTGTAGACGATGCCCGCGGGACCGCAGTGCCCGTACTGGACCACGATGCGTTTCTGGCTGATTAACATCTTGAGGAACCTCCCTCAACACCTTTGGCAGATTATGTCACAGCTACATAATTGTGTCGCGCGTGCTGAGTCAGTTCCTTGCCGACTTCAATCGTCGCTTCGTTCGACGCCTCTCGAAAGCGATGCGGCTTGGCATCCGGCCCCGGAAAATTTCGCTTCCAGATCCCGCCGCCCGCCCACCGCTCCCCAACTTCGTCGACGCCAAGAGCACCTGCGCCAGGCGCTCAACGGCAGCGTCATGCTCTTTTACGAAAACACCCAGCTTGTGAACACAAATAATCCAGGGTGACACTTTTATGTTGGCGTTCCGGTGACAGAATCACGATGCTCCAACACACTTTGACTAAATTACCCGAAGAAGCCAAAGCCGGTGAAGAGTCCCTGTAGAGTGAAACAGAAACTCTCGATTCAGATGCAGCTCTCCGGGTGATCGGGTTGCCGGAGCGTTGCGAATTGAACAGCCATTCTGAAGCGAGAGATTGCAAATACGATGGAGCGGATATTGTCCGCATTACGGGCCTGCAGCTAGCCTCGGTGAATCAGGGCAATGTTTAATTCGTTACCATGCATGGTGCAGGGAGGAAAGCCGCGCTCTTCGCTGACGTCGATTTCCGGTAGGTTCGCTTCAACGATCCGTGTAAAGCTTCGTAACGCGCTCGCGCTCGGTTCGCATATCCTCGCAGCGCAATTCCCGCAGAGCATAGGTCACGAATTGAGTCGTCACTTTCTTTCGCCAGGTTAGATCAAAATCTGTGTTGTCCAGCGGCTTGGCGATCCGTGCCGCAAGAGCGGCAGCCGCGGCGATCGAGTCCGCATTCAAAGGACGACCCAGCAGCGATTTTGCCGCGTTGCCCGCAACCAGAGGGCACGAGGCCACCGAGCCCACAACAATCCGGACATCTTCCACGACGCCCTTGTCGGAAATGCGCGCCGCCGCCGCCACGGACAAAACCGGAAAGTCAAACGAGCCCCGGCGCCTCAGCTTCCAGTACGTGCTCTTCCAGCCGTGCAGAGGATCGAGCAGCACTTCGGCCAGAATTTCATCTGGCTTTCGCCGGATGTAGTTCATGCCGTCATTCTCATATAGGTCGGATAGCCGGACTGCCCGCTCACCCGAGTGTGAAACCAGCCGGACGGAAGCGCCGAGCGCCATGAGTGCTGGCGCCGTGTCGGTCGAGGACACCGCCATGCACTTCGGACTGCCCGGCGCGACCCAACACGTCGTGCCATCCTTCTTCAGGCAAAATCCGATCGACTTCCTCCACTCGTAATTCTGGTCGTAGTAGTTGCAGCGCGTATCGAGGCAGAGATTTCCGCCGAGCGTGGCCATGTTGCGAATCTGCGGCGTGGCCACCTGCGAGGCCGCTTGCCACAAAGCTGTCATGCCATTCCGGAAGCGCGAATCTCCCGCGATTTCGCTAAGCGTGAGGCACGCGCCAATCCGCGAGCCGGAGGGACCGATCGAGATCTGCCGCAGCCCCTCTACATGACGAAGACTGATCAGCGTTCGGGGCACCTGCTGTCTTCGTTTCATGTTGGGGAGGAGGTCCGTGCCGCCGGCGAGCGGTATAGCGGCCGGTCCCTCGCCGCTCAAAATGCGCGCCGCTTCTTCCAGCGTGCGTGGTGCGCGAAAGTCGAAAAGGGGCAACCGCATCATGCGCTGGGTACCTTCACTTGCGCTGGCTGCGCTTTCGCATGACGGTCAGTTTCATTGATGGCGTTGCCGTCGCCTCCCTCCCACGGCGGAGGAACACGAAGAGGTTCTGGCCATGGGATCGATGGGAAGTAGCTCGGCCCGTACCGCGGATTGCGGCCGGCTTCCTTCTCCGCGAGCGCCTTCAGGATTTTCTCCGGGGTGATGGGGACTTCATCGATTCTTACGCCTACGGCATCGCAGACAGCATTGGCCACGGCCGGCATCACCGGCAGCAGCGGCCCTTGCCCGACTTCCTTTGCTCCAAACGGACCCTGGGGATCGGGATTTTCGATCAACTCGGCGACCACTTCGGGCATGTCGAGGGAGGTCGGGCTCTTGTATTCCAGCATGGAAGGAAACTTGTGCACGAGCGCGTGAGAAAGCCTTTTCGGAAGGCGGCGAAATTCCTGCTCCTCCATCAGCGCTTCTCCGAGTCCCATGTAGACGCCGCCTATAACTTGACCGCGCACCAGCGCCGGGTTCAGTGCCCGACCGATATCATGCGCGATCCAGATTTTGGGGATGGTGACCCAGCCGGTTACCGGATCCACCTCGGCTTCCACAACAGCCGCGGAGTACGAATAAGTCGGAGATGGCCCAACGCCGCCGCCTTTGTATTGTGCTGGCGATTTCGGCGGCGTGTACGAGCCGACGGTGCCGATGGTGCCGAATTGCGCTTCTGCCAGGCAAATCGCTTCCTGGAAAGAGACGCTCTTTCCCGGCGCGGCGGAATCAAATACGCGCTTATCGGCAAAGTGGAGCCGCTCTTTGGGCGTTTCGAGACGTCTTGAAACCGCTTCGGCGAGCATCGCACGAGCTCGCTCCGCGGCTTGCACGGCTGCGTTGCCCGCCATGAGTGTGACGCGGCTCGAGTACGATCCAAGATCGACCGGTCCGAGATCCGTGTCACCGGTGTACACGCGGATATCGAACGGTTCTATCCCCAGAATTTCGGCAGTGATGGAAGCCAACACGTCGTCGGAGCCCTGACCGATTTCGCTGGAGCCGCAGAAAAGCGTGACGCCGCCGCCACGGTCTAGTTTGAGCTGCACTCCCGAGTGAGGCATCTTGTTCCAATAAAT
Organism: uncultured Acidobacteriota bacterium; assembly: GCA_963701005.1. Lineage (GTDB taxonomy): Bacteria > Acidobacteriota > Terriglobia > Acidiferrales > UBA7541 > Palsa-295. The sequence continues at coordinate 5,150,418 of OY969555.1, read as the reverse complement.
AGGCAGTCCCGCACCGGTGAGGTAGGCTGAGCAGGCCAGCCCCACGCCGCGGCCCTTGGGAAGCTTGCCGAATTTTTCCTTCCAGCCCGAGATCTGCACAATGCGGCGAATACATTCCGCGAGGCCCACGGTTCCCAGCCTGAGGAAGTTGGCAGTCACCGCGTTGGAAGACTCCACAATGCGGAGCCGGAGTTCGGCGGGGTCGATCTGGAGTCTTTCGGCAATCTTATCGAGCTGCACTTCCTGGCCAAAACGCGGCTGCACGGTGCCGTGGCCGCGCTTGGGGCCGCAGGGCGGCTTGTTGGTGAACGTGCGACAGCCATTAAAGCGGTACCGGGGAATATGGTAGGTCGTCGTTTGCAGTGCGCCAGTATAAAACGTGCTGGCGACGCCGTAAGAACCGTAGGCACCGCCATCGATGAGTGTCTGCAGATGCAACGCGGTGATCGTGCCGTCTCTCTTCACGCCCGTTTTGAACTTCATTAGGACCGGATGACGCCCGCGGTGACAGTAGAAAACCTCCTCGCGCGTCAAGCAGATCTTCACCGGGCGGTCCAGAAGAAGTGCCGCCTTGGCCACGACGATTTCATGCTGGAAGGGATCGCTCTTGCCTCCAAAGCCTCCGCCGTTTGGCGTGGCGACCACGCGAATATGTCCCGGCGGCATTTCCAGGACTTTCGCGAGAGCGCGGTGAAGATAGTGAGGCGTTTGGGTGCTCGACCAGATCGTCAGTTTGCCATCGGGATCCTTGATCACAGCTGCCGCGTGCTGCTCGATCGGAAGATGCGTGCTACCTTGGTAAAAGAAAGTGTCTTCGAAAATTTCGTCCGCCTCGGCAAAACCTGCCTCGACGTCGCCGAACTCGAATGCAACGCGCTTATGAATATTTCCTTCCTCGCCGTAGTCGTGGATGCGCGGTTCCGGAGTCTCCAAAGCCTGCTCGGAATCGGAGATCGTCGTCAGGAGTTTGTACTCGACATCAATTAAATCCAAAGCTTCGAAGGCCGTCAGTTCCTCGCGAGCGATGACCGCAGCGACGGGATCTCCCACATGCCTCACGTGATCGACGCAAAGAGCTTGTTCGTCCTGGCTGACGGGAAGAATCCCATACTGAATCGGCAGATCCTTCCCGGTTAGAACCAGATAGACGCCGGGTTGAGCGAGGGCACGTGAAGCATCAATTTTCCGAATGCGCGCATGAGGATGCGGCGAGCGCAAGAGCTTGCAAAACGCCATTCGGGGCAGGGAGATATCGTCGGCGTAGCGCGTCTGTCCGGTAACTTTGGCCCGAGCATCCACTCTTCGCCGAGGTACGCCAATCACGCGGAGCTCCTCGTCATTTGCTCGCAATCCGTTGGTGGGAGTGGCTGGAAAATCCTTTTCTTTTGCCATGTGCCCTCCGTGGCGCCTCGAACCGAACCGCGACTTACTTGAATTTCATGTTGCGGCTTTCCCTTGTTCCGCGATCTTGAGGACGGCCTCTTCGACCGCTTCAAAAATCTGAAGGTAACCCGTGCACCGGCAAAGGTTGCCGGAAAGCGCATCGCGGATCTGATCCCTGCTGGGATGGGGATTTTGGTCCAATAGCGCTTTGGCCGTCACCAGAATGCCGGGCGTACAATATCCGCATTGCGCGGCACCCAGGTCCGCGAATGCCTCCTGCAGTGGATGAAGACTCCCGTCTCGCGCGAGGCCTTCGACCGTCAGAACGTCTCTTCCATCGCACTCGAGCGCCAAAATCAAACAGGAAACAACGGGCTTCCCATCCAAAAGAACCGCGCAGGCGCCGCACTCACCCAGCTCACAACCGTGCTTTGTTCCGGTGTGGCCAAGATCTTCGCGGAGGATTTCGAGGAGCGTCTTGTAGGGGGCAAACGAGACGTCCACTTCCTCGCCGTTGAGCGTCATTCGAATGTCGGACGTCTTCCGTGATGCGATGGGCAACGTCGTCATCTTGCCTCCTCGACGAAACCTCGCCCAACGGACGCGGCTCGCTTCCCGTTCTCGAGAGGAAAATTGCGCAGATCGGCATTTTTATCCGTGACCGACAAGGGGGGCTGAATCGTACGAGGATTCGCCAGCAAGCCGCGGATCAAATAGCTTGCGAATCCCTCCGCAATCTCCGTCGCGGTCAAAGGTCCTTCCTGACTGAACCATCGCACGCTCCAGTTCAGAGCTCCCAGAACCGCGCGCGCGGCGAGCGCCGGATCGCAGGGAATAAACTCGCCAGTTCGAATCCCGCGTTCGATCAATTGACGGACGCCCTCCTCGTAACGATCGCGCTTCGCCATTAGCCGTCTTTGCAGGCGAGGCGGCAGCGCGGTGGGCAGAAGATGCGCGGTGGATCCTTCCACTTCATCCAGCAAGCATCGCATATGAGACACGATCACTAGGCGCAACTTCTCGGCCGCGCTCGCTTTCATGCGGCGCGCCTGGTCGAGCGCAGCAATCATGCGATCGAGCGCACTATCTTGGCAGAAGAACAGAATTTCGTGTTTCCCGCGAAAGTAATTGTATAGGTTGGCGGAGGAGAGTTCGGCAGCTTCGGCAATATCGCGCATCCCGGTTTCCGCAAAGCCGTGCAGCCGGAACTTTCTCCCGGCTGCGCGCAATATCTCGAGCCGCCGTGCCAGGCGGCGTCCTTGAACGCGCCCATTGCTCTGAAACTTGGATTGCCTGGTCGGCACTTCCGAATCCTGCGGCCCGCGCTGCTGCCTGAGTAAAGAAGTAGCACGCTCATCGAACCTATGTCAACGACTTCTGAACAGCTGTTCAGGAACTGAACAGGCGTTCGGAAAATCCGAAATCCATTTCCACAAAGAAAAGGGAGATTGTGTCGGCAGGCAGAAACGAAGCCCACTCTATGAGTTCCGCGGATTGGATTTTCCCCCTTTGTCGAGCCACCGAAAGCGCTTGGCTTTCAGTTCATAATGCGGAAGAGAGCCTGGGGCAGCCAGCGTGACCATGGGGCGCAGGGAAAGCGCGTGGAAGATCGCTTGTTCGACGTCAGCTCGCACGCGTTCGGCATCATCGCCGCTGCGGACTTCAATTTGGATTCCGAGATGATGCATCTCCTTCAGCATGGTCACCATCACCTGGAATTCACAGACCTCCGCAAACCGGTGAATTATGTTTTCGATTGCGGTCGGGTAGACGTTGACGCCACGAATTGTCACCATGTCATCGCTGCGTCCCCAAATTCCCCCGTCCAAGAGCGCGTACGTTCGCCCGCAAGCGCAGGGCGACGGGCGTACGCGTACCAGATCGCCCGTGCGATAGCGGATCACCGGAAATCCCGGCCGTCCGAGATTCGTTATGACCAACTCGCCCGTTTCCCCGGCCGGCACCTCGTCCCCGGTTTGCGGATTGATCACCTCCGCAATGAATTCACTCTCGATCACATGGATTCCGCCGGGCTGAAGCTCGCACTCAAAGCTGTACGCGCCGACTTCGGAAGCTCCCGCATGATCGAAGCACTTTGCGCCCCACGCTGCTTCAATCCGCGCTTTCGTCTCGGCCACATTTGCTCCTGGCTCACCCGCGTGGATCAGCACACGAACGGGCAGGGCGCGGAGATCGAACTGTTTTTCGCGAGCGACCTCTGACAATCGCAGCGCATAAGTCGGCGTGCAGCACACCACCGTTGCTCCCAGATCACCCATCATTTTCAAACGCTGCAGGGAGTCCCATCCTCCGCCCGGGATCATCATCGCGCCGATCTGCTTGGCCCCTTCCACCGCAGCCCAGAAACCGATGAACGGACCAAACGAAAACGGGAAAAATACGCGATCCGCTGCAGTCACGCCGGCGCTCCGCAGAACTTGACGCCAGCAACCACCCCACCAATCCCAGCTCTCAGGAGTGTCCACGACGCGCAAGGGCGTTCCCGTCGTGCCAGACGTTTGGTGAACGCGTGTATAGACGGATTCGGGGAAAGTCACATTCGTTCCGAAGGGGGGAGCTTCCTCTTGTGTTTCTAACAGTTCGGTTTTGTAAGTGAACGGCAGCTTATGAAAGCCGGCGAATGACCGGATGTCCCCCGGAAGGGCACCGGCTTCCTTCCATTTTTTCGTGTAGAAGCGGTTGCACCCATTGATGAGATGCAGCAAGGCCTGCAGTTTTTGGAACTGCAGAGCCCGCAGCCGCTCTCGCGGCATCCTCTCGATTTCCGGATTCCATGGTTGCATAAACCTAGTCCTGGCCGTCCGTCACGCAAATTCTGTTCAGCGGGTTGTCTACTGTCTCTGTAACCCGGGCGAGCGCATGCCCCAGTGAATCATTTTCCTGACAGGACGCGAGGCCTCGAGATCGTCTCTAGCATTACCGCGTTCCTGCCTCAGCGGGGGAACAACCGCGCCGCGTTGTCGTACAGGATCTTGCGCTTCGCGTCCTCCTGAATGGGCAACGCGTTAAATTTCTCAATGTTGCCTTTGATCTCAAGCACGCCGGGTCCCGGCCAATCCGTACCCCACAATACCTTGTCGGCGATCTCCTCGATTCGCGGAAAGTACTCAAGGAGCTTCTGCGGCGGTATGCCGGAGATGTCCATATACATATTCTTGTGACGGCGGACGAGAAAGAACGCTTCATTCATCCACAACGGCCGTCCGCCATGCGCGAGGATCACCACGAGGTTCGGATAATCGATGCTCACGTCGTCACACAGCAGCGGCTGCGCATGGAGGTTTCTGGCGCCCGGAAAGATGGAAGTGCCAGTGTGGATCATCACGGGCAAGCCATTGGCTTGCGCGCGCTCGTAGACGGCCGCCAAGCCGCGATTGCCGCTCATATATTGGTTTGGCGGAAGTACCTGGTGCGAAGGATGCATTTTTATGGCGCGAATCCCGAGTTTCGCGATGCGATCCACTTCCGCGGCGGGGTCGGGCACCGTCCCGGGAAGCACGCCGCCAAACGCAATCAAGCGGTCCGGCGCCGCCTTACAGTACTTTGCAACCCAATCGTTCACTTCCGGCGTGAATCCGATGATCGTCGGGGCGACGTAATTGATCAAGCCAGCGCGTTCAACTCCTAGGCTGTCGAGCAATCCAAGAAAGGCTTTGGGATCGGCCGAATAGCGCTCCACATCGGCGAAGTCCTTGCGGCCGCGTTTGATCAGTTCAAGCGACGAAGGTTTCACCATGTGGTACGGCATGATATGAATATGAATATCTATGATCGGTTGCACGTAGAATCCATCCTCCGCCGAATTCGAGGACGCCATTCCGGGTAAACACTGAAACGGCTCCTGGCTCAAATGCAAGTGCGTACTCTACTCTCAGTTCCGGGTTCAATCCAAAAAATGACCACCTAACCGAATATCGCACTTACGGCAAACGAACCTCGGTTAGAGCCGCAACGATGTCAGGATGAAGGAGCTGGCGCGCAGTTATCTGACGATCAGCAAAGATCTCGCACGAGTCATGAGTCGTCTGAAGGCGCTCTATTGAAGCTGGGGCATTCCTCGTAGGGGGAAGCAGATCTATGCACCGCGCTATCGTGCCGAATAGCTGGCGAAAATCACCGAAGCCGGCGTGCGCCGCCGAGCGGAGTTCTACTTCCAACAACTCAATGCCCTGCGACCTCTGCGCCAACAAGTGCGACAAGAGCTGTTGGCCAAGGCCAGGAAGCACGGCGCGTGGAAATTGTTGCGCGGGATTCCGTCGATCGGTCCGATCCGGGCGGCTCTTATCATGGCGATCCTTCAGACACCGCATCGCTTTCGCACCAAGCGACAGCTGTGGACTTACAGTGGGTTTGGGATTGAAACGCACAGCAGTGCTGAGCACCGTTACATCCAGGGGGAGCTGCAGCGGTCGAAGAAGCAGGTCTCGAATCGTGGGCTGAATCGCAATCACAATCACGATCTGAAGAATCTGTTCAAGAGCGCTGCGAACATCGCTGCTGCCAAACCAGGACGCGAAAAACCGCGACGCAGTTTGGCGCTTGCTGCGGCTCTTCTGATCTTCACACTAATATGAAGCGACGCGCGACGATCAGGCTCAGTTTTCTTGGGGGGATTCAGCCAACACTTTCTTGATATCTTCCGCGTGGGTGTAATTGGGATTGAGCTTCAGGGCGTATTCCAGCTCTTTTCCGGCCTTCGCGTAGTTGCTTGCCTTCTGGTGCCCAAGACGCTTGGGCACATGATCAACTGGGTTGGGTGAGGCATAGCTCATAACAGATTCATCATTAAAGGTCCCCCATTTCAGGTCCAGCCGGCGAGTTCTGTTCGCCGGTAAGCACGACTGGGGCGATTTCCCGAACCACTGCCTGACCCTGAACGCTGCAACATAAGGAGTTACGATAGTTCGTTTTGTAATTTCACGTCTCTCGCCAAATTTTCAGCCTCCAACTAGCCTCACGAGGATATATCCACCTTGACAGGCGGCGCGACTGGTTGGCCAAGGCGCATCCTTTGGATCCTCTCGAGCTGCGTTAGAATTCGGTCAAAGGAACGCTCGACGCTCGCTTCATACCGCGGAAAGTGATCTGGAGCGTTTGTGTCAGAATTCAAGCCACACCTCCATGGGGTTATGCCAGCTCTGATCTCGGCCGCTTCACTGTATATTAGCCTGCGGTAACGCCAGATCGATACTGCGAGCTTTTCCAACAAGATGTCCTCAAGCGTACCTACCGGTTGGAAGTGCTCCCGTAGCCCACTCAAAAGCGTCTTGTACTCTGCGCGTGATTCACCAGGAGCAACGAATAAACTGGTCGAAAAGATACCGTGCTTAAGTGCGTTCTTGCTCGCAATGGCTTTTCCTTTTGCAGTTCGAGGACCTCTTGGCTTTTTTGCAGGACCGTCTGTTGATGGATGTGAGTCGATGCGTGATGTCTTATCTTGAGGCTCGAAATGACTCTTACCGTCCACCTCGGGCGCAGAATCCTCACCAAGCTTATCCCCAATCACCATTGAGTCGTTCTTGATTACAGCCGAGGTTTCCCCGGCCGCGCATGGTTGCTGAATGTTTGTTTCATCCATTCTGACCTCCGATCTGAAACCCGCCACTCAGCATTAGCGTATTCATCCTGAACATTCAATCAGAGTTTGGGTCCAAAATAATCAGGTGGTATGGACCGAGGACCTAAAGGACGTAAATTCTAGGGGTTCGTACTTGAGGCGTTATGCCGGGGATAGTGTGGCCGCTCACCAAAGCGGAATTTGAATCTCTTCAGGGGCTTTCGTCGGTTCTGATCAGACAGCCCCCCTGTGATTTTGATTCCGGCGTTGGCCAGCCTCTGCTCATGAAGGCTACGGAGTTTTGCCGCCTCTTCACCCTCGAGAGTTGCATACTCCACCACAAGTGCCGCTGGGCCATCTTTAGGTAGGAATTCCGCCAAAATACGCTTTACCTCGGTCTCCGAGATGGGCATTTTGGGGTCGTGCTGCCGCACGAATTCAACAGCCTCCCTGACAGCCGCACTGTGCTTTTCACCCCCGGCGCGTGCCTTCCTATAGGCATGAACGACCTTTAATGCACGTCCGAAACGCCAAGGTTCTGTTACGCCGTTTTTCGGAGGCCGACCTTTCCCTTTTCTTTCACTTTCCATATGGTTTTTATCGTATACCCCTCATGGTCGGTTTCGCCTGATTGTTTGCCCCGTGCAAGCGGTAATGTTCTGGTGTTCAGGAGGTGCAAATGGGAGCAGGCATTGCAGGCCAGATCGCCCAATTGCGCGGTTTCTCCAGGCAGCAACTGTTTGAGATGTGGCAGGACCTATACAAGAAAGCTGCTCCACTTGGAATTCGTCGAGAAACCATGGTGCCGTTCCTGGCCGACAAAATCTAGGTGAATGCGTCCGGAGGTCTCGAATCCCCATGCGCGCGGAGCTGCGTCGTGTTGCCGAAACGCCGGAACGAAATTGGGCCCCGTCTCGACCTTTGCGAGGGACGGTGGGGATCAAATCTACGACCATGCCGTCGACGACTTCACTTTCTTGACTGCTTTGTTTCGGAAGAGTGTTTTCGGCTCCACCATTCCGCTAGTGCCACCTCAATATAATTCGTTACAGAGCGTTTCTCCTTCTTTGCCTCCCTGACAAGCTTCCGCTTGAACTCGGGTGAGACTCGGAGATTCAAGGTGACACTCTTCCGCATTTCCCCTCTGGGTCAGATCGACCGTGATGCTACTGAACCTAAATACAGTCGTCAAGAAGCTGCTCGTCACGCTTTTCTCTTCTTGACATGTAACGCATTTAGCGTTACATTAGCGTTACGTAGAAGGGGGTTATGTGAACAACCAACGAGCCAGATTGAGGAAGGAAAACGTAGATCTCGCAGAGAGTATGTGGCCCGCCGATTTGGGACATGCGACTTTGAATGCGCTGAATTCCCTTTCTGAAAGGTACGGATTTTCGGTTGCTCTCAACGACCTGCTCTTGCTTGATGGTAAGTGGTATGTAACTCATGCTGGCCTGCTTCGCCTAGCTCAATGCAGGCGATGCCACGGTATCAAGACTTCCCTTCAAAAGGATGTATCCGACCCCATCACGAGCCGCTGGGTCTTCAAAGCAACCGTCTACAAGACTCCTGGTTCGAGAGGCTTCGTAGGCTATGGGGATGCCGATCCCTCGAACACGTCTCCCCTGGTCCGCGGCGCCGAAATGCGTGTTGCCGAGACCCGCGCCACCAATCGGGCTCTCCGAAAAGCTTACGGAATCGGACTTTGCAGCGTCGAAGAGCTCGGTTCGTTCTCAGCTCCGCCCAGGCCCACTGCGGCCATGCCGCATTCACATGGCCATCCCAAATCAAACGGCGAAGGCAACTGCCAGCCGCGATTGCGTGATCAATTGTGCCTGTTGATTCGCCAGCACAATCTCGATCCTTCCCTCGTGAAGGCATTCGCCGCAGATTTCTGCGGCACGGAAACGCTCAAAGAAGCCAGCCGTGATCTCGTTGAATCCTTCATCTCTCAGCTCGCAGCTGCGGCGAAGAATGATCGTGACGCCCTCGTGTGCAAACTCAATTCCTATTCCCAATCCGTGGAGGCAAAGCTATGACCCGACACATTCCCGGGCTGCATTCACGCCAGCAGGATCGCGAAAGTCTTCTCGAAGGCCTTTTCCTGGTTCGAGTCGATTCCTCCTCCTACCGCTGGCACCCGCAGAAACCTTTCTTATCCGTGCGATTTGTTGTTCTTGAGCCCGAACCGTACGCAGGACGATCACTTTCCGGCCGCCTGTATTGCACCGAACGAGCGCTCTGGAAGCTGAATTGGTTCCTGCGCGATTTCGGCTATGACTCCGATCTGCTCAGCCGAGATCAAGTGGATGAAAAAGCTCTGCTGAAGCTTCGCGGAGTCGTCCGGACCTCCTACGTCACGTTGAATGGCCGGTCGTTCCAAAACCTAGAAGCCTTTGCGCCTGCTGCGGCGTGGGAAGAGCTCTCGTGTGAAATCGTCGGAGGGGAACAAAAGCAAAGGAGCGGTGATGATCTTTAGCCACACGCAAATCAGCCAGTATCTCCGGTGCCCCAGGAGCTACCGATATCGGTATCTGGACGGGTGGCGTGAAAAAGAAACGCGCGCCGCGATGATCTTTGGCCGGTGCTTCGAAAAGGCTCTCGCAGCCTACTTCTCCCGAGAGGACTGCTCGGCTGTGTTATTCAAGGAATGGGGCGCTTTTCGAGACAGTCCCTTCGAGTACAAAAAGGGAGAGTCCTGGGATCGCCTCGTTCATCAGGGAGTGCATCTGCTCGAGCGATTCGCACAGGACGATCGTGTCAAGATTCGCGGCCCGGAGCAGGATCTACAGGTAAAAATGATCCGCACCATTCAGGGTGGCAACGAATTCGTCGCCTACCTCGACGCCATCGGCGAAGTCGATGGCACGAAGTGTCTCATCGACTGGAAAACTACGACCAGCCGCTACCCGGAAGTGCCGGAGGGCATGCTGTCGCTCGACCCGCAGATGATCGCCTATTCCTGGATCAGCGGAATTCAGGATGTTGCGATCGTCGTCTTCGTTCGAAAACGCGTTCCCGAGATTCAGTACCTGAAGGCCTCCATCACCGAAGAGCAGCGGCGTGAGTACGGTCGCCTTGTCGAAGCAACGGTCAGCCAGATCGAATCAGGCCAGTTTCCTCCTCATAGCGGCATCCGATTCCCCCAGAACGGATGCATCAGCTGTTCGCATCTGGGACTGTGTCTCGATAGTCAGGAACTGATTGCGGCAAATCTCATCCGAAAGCCAGGAGCAAGCAACCTTGATTGGCTTGACGAGCTTGTGGATTGACGGGCGGACCCTGGTGTCTCCCGAACTCAATCGCCGACGGGCCCTGATCGTTCTCGAGAAGATCGATGAGATCTTGGCCTGGGAGCAGACCAAGGAGCACGAGCGTGATCACCGTTTCGTCGAACTGGGACAATATCTCTGTGAGGTTCGAGCGGGGCAATACTGGCGACTCGAGAACCTGAAATCGTTTGATGAGTTTCTCGAGAAGCGCTTCCCCGAATCACGGCGAAAGGCCTATTACCTGCTTGCGATCCATGAGCATCTAGCTCGGATACCGAAACGGCAGCTTCGGGAGGTGGGATGGACGAAAGCAAGGGAGCTGGTCAAGGTCGCGCGCCGTGAGGGCAGCGAGTTCGATTGTGCACCCTGGGTGCACAAAGCCAAGGAGCTTCCGAAGGAAGACTTCAAACGCGAAGTGGAACGCTACCTGACCGGCAAGGAGACGGAGCCTTGGGAGATCATCTATTTCAAGCTCTACAAGAGCCAGTTGCCGGTTGTCGAGCGGGCGCTCGAGATCGCAGCTCTTATGCTCGGGAGCGACAAGTCTCGCGGCTATTCCCTGGAAATGATCTGCGCCGATTTTCTGGCGGGAGCTACACTGGAGATGGGAGGATCCGAACCAAAACGCGGAGGCCCAGCCTCAGGCGATGATTCAATCGTAGATTCCGTTCAGCCGGCTTCTGTCGAAAATCGGCGACATGGATAAATCCAGTTCACAAAAGAGACCTCGAATTCGAATGACGCCGGAGCGATACGCGATGCTGCGTAGAGAAATCCTGGAGCGAGACAGTTGGCGCTGTCAGAACTGCGGATGCTCCAAGAATCTCGATGTTCACCACATCAGACGGCGCAGCGCCCTTGGTGATGATGCGGAGACCAACCTGATCACGCTTTGTAGGGAATGCCATCAAACTTTGCACCGGCTGACGCGTGCTGCGGCTCTTCTGATATTCACGCTAATATAAAGCGACGCGCGACGATCAGATCCACCTTTTTTGGGGGGATTCAGCCAACACTTTCTTGATTTCGTCGGCGCGGGAGTAGTTCGGGCTGATCTTTGATGTGTATTCCAGGTCCTTCTTGGCAATCGCATAGTTTTTGGCTTCCTGGTACGAGAATCCCGGCAGCTCAAGGGAACAAATCAAACTACATTTGCGGCTCCAGGCTTGATTCCTTGAGGGTGTGGCCGTCCGGGGAGACATCGAGGCAGCGAATCGTGACAGCTAGCCGGTGGCGCTCGAATTGACCAGCAATGGACTCTCCGATCTCGTCAAAATGATCTGTCGCAAGAGCGATTACGCTGGGACCCGAGCCGCTGAGCGCAATGCCGAGCAATCCAGGGGCACGCGGCATCTGCAATATGCCGGCGAGACCAGGAATAAGAGGTCCGCGGCAGCTTTGGTGCAAGCGGTCATGCATAGCGTCCCAGAGAAGGTCGAAGCGTTTTTCCTCCAGCGCAGCGATCAGCAAAGCGGAACGCTGCAAATTGTAAACGGCATCTTCGCGACTGACCCTGGAAGGAAGCACCGCTCGTGCTTTTTTCGTTTCGAGGGCGAGGTCCGGCGTCACAGCAACGATCCGAATTTCCTTCGGCCACGCCTTTCGGACCACCAGGACGGTGCCATCCGCTCGTGCGGCCGTGACCACAAGACCACCGAGGAAGGCGGCAGCAGCGTTATCGGCGTGGCCTTCGAGCTCAGTCGCATAGCGCAGCCCGGAAGCGGTGGACGGGGTGCGACCGGCGACGGCAAACGCCAGGGCAACACCCGCCACCACGGCAGCAGCGCTGCTCCCCAGACCGGCTGCGACCGGGATGGCGTTGTGCACGGCGAGGCGTACAGGGGGTAGTGAGAAGCTTTCGCCCTCCGCCGCATACTTCATCGCACGGAAGATCAAGTTTTCCTCCGGGACGCGCGCGAGGAGCGAACTCCCCTTTGCACCCCGACTGCGAACTTGTGAACGATTCCCAGACCCGGAAAGCACCGTCGCGCGCACGGCGAGGTAAAGCTGCAGCGCGAGGCCGAAGCAGTCGAACCCCGCACCTAGATTGGCTGTCGAGGCAGGAACACGGACTTCAAAGGTTGACTGGCGCGGCTTGTTCATCGGCGATTGATTCTTGGCGCGACGTTCCAATACCTTCAGTGCTTCAATGTTTCATACCTGAATGCTGCCGCGCCGCCTCCGGTCTAGATTTTTGAGGATGGCGTCTTTTGACGCCGCGACTCGTTCGGGTGGATTGCGAAAAGCGCCGCGGATCTCTTGCAATGCACCGTCCTGACCGCTCGGGGGAAGCGAGAGTGTGCCGTGATGATAGTGACTGACGTAGTCAGGATCCTTGAGGAGGTGTCCCGTGAGAACTGCTACAACGGATTCACCGCGGCGGATTATTTTTGAAGTCGCAAGCCTGCGAATGCCCGCGACGGTGGTGGCTGATGCGGGTTCGCAGCCGATTCCATCGCGACCGATAACGGCCTTTGCGTCGGCGATTTCCTGCTCGCTGACTGCGAGCACTTGGCCACCGGATTGCAAGACACCGCGTAGGCTCTTCTGCCAAGAAACTGGTGCACCGATCTTTATTGCGGTCGCCAAAGTTTGCGGATGTTCGACCGGAATGATGCGGTCCGGCAGAGAAGATGCGTCATCCCGAAGTTGACCTCTCGCCATTTCCGCGAACAATCGAGCCAAAGGAGCGGCGCCTTCGGCTTGCACAACGTGGAGCTTCGGGAGCCGATCAATCAGCCCGAGGCGAAGCAATTCGTCAAGTCCCTTCGAGAGCGCCGAGCTATTTCCCAAGTTGCCGCCGGGCAAGACAACGTGATCTGGTACCTGCCATGAGCACTGCTGCAACAATTCGAAGGCGACGGTCTTTTGTCCCTCGATGCGGAACGGATTGATTGAGTTCGCGAGGTAAATTGAGGAGTCGACGGCAAGCTCCCGAACAACACGCATCGCGTCGTCAAAGTTCCCGTCAATCTCCAGAACTGCAGCGCCGTAGTCCATGCTTTGTGCAAGTTTTGCAGCGGTGATTTGCCCGCGCGGGACGATGATGGCGCACTGCAAAATGGCGCGTGCCGCATATGCCGCCAGGCTGGCGGCGGTATTGCCGGTGCTGGCGCAGACCACGGTGCGGGCGCCGAGGAGCGCGGCTTGTGTTACGGCAACTGTCATGCCCGTGTCTTTGAACGAGCCGGTGGGATTGCAGCCGAGGTGCTTGAGACGCAGGCGGGAGACTCCGCCGTATTCGGCGCACCGCGGCGCGTCGTAGAGCGGTGTGTTGCCTTCGAGGAGACTGACAACTGAAGTGCTCGCATCAAACGGGAGCAACTCCCGATAGCGCCACACGCCGCTGCGATCCAGGGGGTCCAGTGACGCAGCGCGTGCCTCCCACTGATTGCGAAGCGCGCGAGCGGCCGCGGGGTACAGAAAATCGCATTGAATTTCGAGCGGACCGTTACAACGCGGGCAGACATAAATGCGCTCACGGATGCCGTGCGTGGAACTACACTTGGGAACGATGCATCGCTGGACAGCGCCTTGCAGGCGGGCCGAACAGGGGCGCTCGGTGATGTGGCGCTCACTCATACGGAGCCAGGCCCCTCGCCACCCAAGTTGAATTCGCGATGAGTGGCTACGAGTGCGGCAGTCATGGAGTCGCGCTCAACAACAAAAGAGATGTTGGATTCAGACGAACCCTGCGCAATGGCGATGATATTGATGTTATCGCGCCCAAGGGCGCTGAATGTGCGCCCAGCAATGCCCGGGATGCCGCGCATATTTTCACCGACCACAGCGACGATGGCGATCATGGGATCGAGCGCAATGTGCTCGACATTATGGTGCGCCAGATCCTGCGCGAACTCGGCGCGCAACGCTTCAACGGTCCGCCGGGCATCGCTGGAGGAAACGATGAAGCAAATGTCGTTCTGCGACGAGGATTGCGAGATGAGCAGCACATTGGCTCGCGACGCGGCGGTGGTTGAGAATGTCCGGCCGACCACATCAGGAACCCCCACGATCCCGGGTCCACCGACGCTGATCAGAGCAACATCGCTCATCGCCGTGAGCGCCTTTACACCGCCGCCATTGGTGCGGCCCCGCGGCGTGATTTTTGTTCCGGGGCGCTCCGGAGCGAAGCTGTTTCGGATCCAAACTGGAATGCCTGCCTCCATCACGGCGCGGAGAGTTTTGGGGTGCAAGACTTTAGCGCCGAAGTATGCGAGTTCCGCCGCCTCGCGGTAGGAGATTTCGGGTATGGTGCAAGCGTCTGGAATGAGTCGTGGATCGGCCGTGAGAACACCATCAACATCGGTCCAGATGATGACTTCGTCGGCACCGAGCGCGGCGCCGAGGATAGTCGCAGAATAATCGGAACCGCCGCGGCCGAGCGTTGTGAGGACGCCTTCCGGCGTCGCAGCTATGAAACCGGTAACCACGGGAATGATTCCTTCCTGCAAGAGGGGGCGGAGACGAGATTCGGTGCGCGCCCGAGTCATGTCCCGGAGTAGCTCGGCGCCACCATGATGGGAGTCAGTGACAATCAGCTCAGTGGCATCAATGGCTTCGGCCCGCAGACCGAATTCAGTGAAGGCCCCAGCGACAAGCGGTGCGGACAAGCGCTCGCCGAGGCTTGAGATCGAGTCGAGAGAGCGGGGTGTGAGTTCCCGCAGGAGCGCCGTGCCTTCGCAAAGGCGCTGCGCCTCGGCAAGAACTCCATTGAGCCGGGCCAAGAGCGACGAGCGGCGCTCTTGCGTTTTAGTCAGGGATTGGAGAGCGACTTCATGCTGATCGCGCAACTCACTGGAGAGCTTCGCGCCTTCTTCGCGGTCGCCTGTCTCCGCGCGAGTGGCGGCTGCGACCAGGCGGTCGGTGACGCCACTCAAGGCGGACACGACAACGATAAGCGAGGCTTCGAGGCTCGCCTGGGCGACAATCTGCGCGACGCGGGTGATGCAAGAGGCGTCACCAACAGAAGTGCCGCCGAACTTCATCACCCGGACGGGCCTGCTCATTTCAAGTAGCTCCTGAGTGGCGCGAGCCGAGGTAGCCTTTTGCGATGAGCAATTCGGCGTTGAGGATGGCGGCGCCAGCGGCGCCGCGAATGGTATTGTGGCTCAGCGCAACAAAGCGAAAATCGAGGACACGGTCGGGCATGAGGCGGCCGATCACGACGCTCATACCGGCGCCCGCGTGGCGGTCCAAGCGTGGCTGCGGCCGATCGGCTTCGTCGCGAACGATCACAGGTCGCTCGGGCGCAGTGTGCAATCGCAGTTGCTGCGGCAAGCTGGTGAAGGAAGCCAGCGCTTCGCGGACTTCCTCCAAACTGGCGGGCCGTGCCAGCTTCACGCGTATGGCCCCCATGTGGCCATCAGAGACGTTGACGCGGTGGCACTGCGCGCTGACTGGAAACGACGCGGCCTCGATTTGTGCGCCGTTCATGCGGCCGAAGATCTTCAGAGTTTCGCTTTCGATTTTTTCTTCTTCGTTCTCAATGAAGGGCAGCACGTTGTCAATGGCATCGAGCGAAGCCACGCCCGGGTAGCCCGCACCGGAGAGAGCTTGCATGGTTGTGGCGACGGCGGCCGTTATTCCGAACCGCTTGTGAAGCGGGGCCAGTGCCATCGCGATCATAACGGTGGAGCAATTCGGATTGGTGACAATGAAGCCGCCATTTGCGAATCCGCGGGAAGTTCGCTGCGCGTCGAGTTGCCGCAAATGCTCGTGATTTACTTCGGGGATCAGCAGCGGCACGTCTTTTTGCATTCGGCAGGCAGACGAATTGCTAATGACGGGGTAACCGGCGCTTGCAAAGCCTTCTTCGACGGTCCTTGCCATATCGCTCGGCAGGCTCGAAAAGATGAGGTCGCAATCAAGCGAGGGTTGGGGCGACTGAACGCGCAGCCGCTTCACAAAGTCCGGCATTTCGCCGGAGAGTTTCCACGAACAGGCTTCGGCGTATGATTTGTTCTCAGATCGTTCCGAAGCCGCCAGTGCCGTGACTTCGAACTGCGGATGCCGCTCGAGCATCTGGATGAAACGCTGTCCGACCGTCCCCGTTGCACCGAGAATTCCTACTCGAAGCTTGCTAGGCATGACCTCTTTTGCATTTCCTTTTTCCCCGGACATTGTAGTGTGCGCGCTCGTCGGCTCAGTTGGTCTGGGCAGATTGCGCGAGGACTTTCTTGATTTCTTCCGCGTGGGTGTAATTGGGGCTGATTTTCAAGGTGTATTCGAGCTCTTTTCTGGCCATGGCGAAGTTTTTGGTTTTCTCGTAGGCCATGCCGAGGTGGTAGTGATAGGTGGGATTGTCCGGGCCGGCCTTGGCGGCTTCCAGCAATAAATCTACGGCGGAATTGTAGATGCCTTGATTGTAATAGGCCCAGCCGAGGGTGTCGGCGGAGTTGGGGAGGTCGGGCATGCCCTTGCGCGCAGTCTGCGCGAGCGAGAGTGCCACGCTGACATCGCCGCCGTGCTCGAGCATCAGATAGGAAAGATTGTTTGCGGCTACCGGATAGTCAGGCTCAATTTGCAGGGCTTTTTTATAGAGATCCTCGGCTTGTTGCCATTGGCCGCGCGAATCGAGGAGGCTGGCGAGAGAAATATATAGGCGAACATCACGGGGATTATTTTGCAAGGCGCGCTGATATTCGCCCATGGCCTGGTCCGCGGAGCCTCTGGCGATCTGGACACTGGCGAGGAGCAAGAATGCAGCCACATTGTTTTTGTCGAGTTCGGTGGCTTTCTCGAAAGCTACCTCGGCTTTGGCTTGATCATTGTTTTTGCGTTGCAATTGGCCGAGGAGAACGTAGAAGGAAGCGTTGTTGGGGACAAGGGCAATCTGATCCTGGACGCGGCGGAGAGCCTTCGGGGGCTGTTTGCGGACCATGTCAATATTGACGAGGCCCGTCAAGGCGTCGGAAGCGGCGGGATTGCGCTTGAGCGCTTCGGTGAATGATTTCTCAGCATCGTCATAGCGCTTCTGGGCCATGCGGAGATTGCCCATGTGGGTGTAGCCGGCGGCATTTTCGGGCGCGATTTCGATCGCTTTTTTCAGGTCGGCCTCCGCGCCGGCCTGATTGCCTTGATAAAAGAGGGCTTGCGCGTGGTAGACGTATCCCTCCTGGGAATGAGGCTCAATTTTCATCAGTTGGTCGCCCGCATCGGCGAGGAGCGGGTAATCGCCGCGGCGCAACGCGAGATTCGCCAAGGCGCGCTGAGGCTCCGGCATGGCCGGGCGCAGGTGCGCAGCCTGCTTCCATTCAGTCTCCGCCTGGCCGAAGTCCCAATTGGCCGCATAAGTGACGCCGAGATAGAAATGCGCCAAGGGATTATCCGGGGCATCTTTGACGGCCTTCTCGAGAAGGTGAAGAGCGTCGAGGCGTTTCCCCTGGCGAGTGAGAATATCGCCACGGATAATTTGGGTGTCGGGATCGGACGGCGAAATTTTGAGGATAGCGTCAACGACCTGGGAGGCCTCGTCGAGACGATTGTGCTGAATTAAAAGTTGTGCGTAGGTTCGCGCGACGACAAGATCCTTCGGATGATCGGAATGCAGGTAAGCATATTCGGGGAGGGCCTTGTCGGATTGTCCCTGCGTGATGTAGTACTCGCCGAGCAGACGGTAGGCAACTGGATCGTCCTTGATGTCGTTCTTGGCATCGCGCATGGTCTGCTCGGCCAAGTCTTTCTGGCCTTCGCTTAGGAACAGGCCGGCAAGATTTACTCGAGGCGTGGGGTTGTGCGGCTCGAGAGCAATGGCGGCCTGGAATTGTTTTTGCGCGTCGGGCCAGCGCTTCTGGCGTTCATAAAATCCGCCGAGGGCCGTGAGCGGGGGAACGGCCTTGGGGTCGAGCGAAATGGCTTTCTGAAAACTCTGCTCGGCTGCGGCGAAATCCTTGTTCCTTTCCTGAAGAATGCCGAGATTCGTGAAGGACTGGGCGCGATTCGGATTCATCTGGACGGATTTTTCAGCTTCCTGTACGGCCGAAGGAAGGTCACCTTGCGCAGCGTCCGCGTTGGCAAGGAGCATTTGGGCTTCTGCGTTTTGCGGATCGCCTTTTAGAATCAAGTCGGCGCGGGCGCGCGCGTCTGAAGTTTTGCCGGCCACAAGAAACAAATTGCCGATGTCGTTTTGCGCCTTCCAGTTTGTGGGCTGGAGTTGGACTGTGCGGGCCAGCTCCTGGTATGCCTCCGACCAGGCGGAACGCTTCATGAGGACTTGCGCCAGTCCGTAGTGAGCGTCGGCATAGTTCGAATCAATCTGGATGGCGTTTTGATACATGATGATCGCTTCGCGGTACTTCCCCTCTTGGAAGTAAGCGGCGCCTTTATCGAGGTATTTCTTTTTCTCGACTTCAGGGTTGCGAATGCAGCCTGCAAGGAGAGTAGTGGCGATGATCAGGGAAATCCAAAATGAGGGCCTCGCGCAAGAATTCATGTTTTCCTTCCGACGCCAGAATCCGCGTCTCGGGCCGAAGTTGCATGGAGCAAGCGGTGAATCCATGCAATTGAGCACCCGGATTTGCGGCCGAAATACGGCTTCTTCTGGTCTCTGACAACTTATTATAAAATAGCCACTTAGCAAGGTGATTGTCTCACTTTTCGGCCTATTTTGGGAAGTAATGATGGGGGCTGAGAGGCATAAGGTTCACTATGGGCTGGTGGCCGTGCGGAGTATCCCTTCAGGGGTAATTTCGTAAATTAATGATTCTAGGTATGTTACGTCGAATTAGATTGGGCTGAATGGAGGGGCGGCATGTGAGACAAATTTCCCGTTGTAGGGGGATAAAGGGAAAGTATTTTTCTCATTCGTGGAAGGTGCTTAGGCTTTTGGCGGGCGTCAGGAATCCGGTGGAGAGGTCGAAAATCATACTATGGTACTGATTCTAAGTAAGATAGACGAAACTCAACGCCTCTTTGTGCAATATGCGTCGCTGGCAGCCACATTGCAACTCCCTAAGCGGCAGATGCATGCCAGTCTCTGCCCTATTGTGGGACAGGAATGGCACTTGGTGCCCTAGGAATAGGATCCAATGACGACGAATACGATGTTGGGGATGAGGTTGGAGGAAGGCCGGGGCTTTGTGAGCGGCATGAGTCCAGCAATGCGAACGCTGGAGAACGTGATCGTTGAAATTGCCTCGACGAATATTCCTGTATTGCTGATCGGGGAATGCGGAACTGGGAAAGAGATGTTTGCGCAACGAGTGCATCAGCTATCGCAGCATGGCGGTGCACCACTGGTGAGAATCGCTTGCGCATCGATGAATTTCGCAAACTTCTCCGCGGAATTAGGGATGAATTCAAGGAGCAAGAGCGAGGCGCTACGGGGCGGGGGGAAGACGGTATTTTTCGACGAGATTAGTGAATTGGATGCGGCGTGCCAGCGTCATCTGCTCTACGCGCTGCCCGATGGGAACGAGGAAACGCGCCGGGGATTTCTGACGGCTCGCGTGATCTCGGCTACCAATCGAAACCTGGATGAGGAAATGCGCTCCGGTCGTTTTCGGAGCGAATTGTATTACCGGATCAATGGAGTATGCCTGCGGCTGCCGCCGCTGCGAGAACGGAAAGAAGATATTCCGCTGCTGGTGGAATTGTTTCTGACAAAACACGCGGCACAATTGGGGCGTCCGCGGCCAACGCCGAGCCCGCGAACGCTGCGCGCATTCATGGATTATTCGTGGCCGGGCAACATCCGTGAGCTAGAGAATGTTGTGAAGAAAATCGTGGCGCTGGGCGACGAGCAGCTGGCTCTTTCGGATTTGGAAAGCGCGGCGCAGGAAACGAAGACTGCCGAGGCGCCCGAGACGCGCGGGCATTCCCTGAAGGCCGCGGCACGAGCCGCTTCACGCGAGGCGGAACGAGGTCTGATTTTGAAAGCGCTAGCACGGACGCGCTGGAACCGGAAACGGGCCGCACAGGAATTGCAAATCAGCTACAAATCACTGCTCTATAAACTGAAACAAATCGGGGTTCAGGATACCGAAGCGAATTGAAGCAGGAGAAAGTAATGCTGAGAGACTTGAAGATCGTAATTCTCCTTTTGCTGAGCGCGCTAGCGATTCCTGCGCGAGCACAGGATGCGCCGGAAAATCAGAAACCGGTGAAAGCGGCGGCAACGCAAGCAGCCCCGAAGCCGGTGACCGACGATCCCAATTATTTGATAGGCGCGCAGGACGTGCTGGACGTCAGCGTGTGGAAAGAGCCGGAGGTTTCCCGCTCGGTTCCCGTGCGGCCGGACGGAAAAATATCGCTGCCGCTATTGAACGACGTGCAGGCGGCGGGATTGACGCCGACGCAGCTGGCGGCGCAGATCACCGAGAGCTTGAAGAAATTCGTCGCGAATCCGCAGGTGACGGTCATCGTGACGACGATGAACAGCCAGCGTGTCTACATCATGGGTGAGGTGAACCGGCCGGGAGCATATCCGTTACTTCCCGGGATGACGATCCTGCAAGCGCTTTCGAGCGGGGGCGGATTCACGCAATACGCCAACACGAAGAAGATTTATTTACTCCGCCTCGTGGACGGAAAGCAGGAAAAATATTCGTTCAATTACAAGGATGCCATCGCCGGAAGGCATGCCGAGCAAAATCTTCCATTGAGACCCGGCGACACGATTGTGGTGCCGTAAGGAATAGAATGCGGATCAAGCGAGCGACAATTTGGGCGACCTTCTGCATGGTGGCGATGGGTGTGCCCACGGCTGAGGCGCAACAACAGGAGCCTGAGCAGCAACCTCAGCAGCAAGAAGCACAGCCCCAGCGGCCGATCCCGGCATATCGTTCGCCACTTGCGTCCGCGGCCGACAACGGCGATGAAGACGACTCGAATGCAAATCCGCAAAAGCTGATTCCTGACGATCGCTCGCTTGCCGGCGCTCAGGTGCTCTCGCTGGGCGAGCTTTCCGGGATTCACAACTACTGGCAACCGCATGTAGATGTCAATGTGACCGCGGATTCGGATGGCCTAAGCCAGACGAACACCACCGGCTGGACGAGTTGGAGTTCGGTGTTTGGCGGCGTCGATCTGCATCATATTTCCGGGACTTCGAATCTGAGTCTTCTTTACTCAGGTGGTGTATCGATTTCAAATGACGGAAGCTCGAACAATGAAGTAATTCAAAGCCTGCAATTCATCGAAAAGCTTACCTTCCGGCGCACTTCGCTCTCGATAGCGGACCAGTTGAGTTATCTCCCTGAGGCGGCATTTGGGTTTCAAGGCGCCGGCGGTGGAAATATAGCGGGTGGCGGCGGGATTGGATTGCAATCGAGTTTTCAGCCGGGGCAATCGATATTGACGGCCCAAGGCCAGCGACTCAGCAACACGTTCGTGCCGGAGCTAGATGTGCATCTGAGCCCGCGTTCAACGCTCACATTTGTGGGCACATATTCGCTGTTGCACTTTTTTGATAACGACCTGCTGAACTACCAAGAAGGTGGATTTCAGGCCGGCTACAACTACCAGATGACGCGAAAAGATACCATCGGGTTTCTCTATCATTTCACCGCATTTCGCTACACGGGATTCAATCAGTCCATTAACGACAATGTGGTGCAGCTTACATATGGACGACGTATAACCGGCAAACTGGCATTTCAGATCTCGGCGGGACCGGAATTTACGTCGTTCCAGACTCCGATTATGGGACCGGGCAGCACGGGAACGGGAGGCACAGGGACCGCGACGCCTCCGAGCGCAGGGACGAGTTTGTATTGGTCACTGAATTCATCGCTACGATATCAAATGCGACGGACCGGGCTTGGAATGACCTACGTCCACGGAGTAAGCGGAGGTTCCGGTGTGCAAGCAGGCTCGGTGGCGGACACGGTGACAGGAAGTATGTCACGCCAGCTTTCGCGGACATTTTCGGGCGCGTGGAGCCTTGGGTATGCACGGAACAACGGACTAACGGTAGGAACACCGACATCGGCGACGGCAACGCAGAACCAGACGTACGGCTATTGGACAGCGAACGCGAATCTGAGTCACTCGATGGGACGGACGATGAATATGTCCCTAATTTATACGCTGCAATATCAAAGTTCGAATGGAGCCTTTTGTGTGGGGCCGACATGCCAGACGAGCCTTACACGGCACCAAGTTTCGCTGTCGTTTGGATGGCACGACCGTCCGATCCCGTTCTAAGCGCGGGAATCAAGTCGGGGCATAGGGAAGTGGAGAGAGGAAGAAATGACTCAGCGTGAATTAACACCGGCCGATTACATCGCGATGCTTCGCCGGCGATGGGTACTGATTCTTGTGCTGACGCTCGTCGGAGGGCCGCTTGCGTATGGGGTCGCGCGAGTTTTGCCGAACCGCTATAAATCGCAGACTCTTGTGCTCGTGCAACAGCCCACGGTGTCGCAGGACATCGTAAAGTCCGTGGATACAACGGATACGAACCAGCGGCTGGCCAGCATGCAACAGCAGATCTTGAGCCGAACGAGGCTTGAGCCGGTCATCCGGCAATACGGGGTGTTTCCGCGGGAGATCGATAAGGTCTCGATGGAAGAGCTGGTGGGACGGCTGCAAAAGGCAATTGAAGTGGATCCGATCAAGCCGATGGACGAAGCGCGAGCTCACGAATTAGCGGGATTTTCGGTTTCCGTGACGCTGGATAACCCACACACCGCCCAGGAAGTGTGCACGGCGGTGACGTCAATGTTTATCGAGGAAAATCTGCGAGTCCGGATTGGGCATTCGCAAGATACGACGGAGTTTCTGATTCAGCAGCAGGCAGAGGCGAAAGCAAAACTCGACGAGCAAGACGCGCGATTGGCGGAATTCAAGAGCCGTAATGCCGGGATCATGCCGGATGAGGAAAAAACCAATCTGAACCTGTTGATGCAGATGACGCCTCAGCTCGAGGCAGCTACTCAGGCGCTTGCCCGCGCGCAACAGGATAAGAGCTTCGCCGAGTCGACGTTGACGCAACAAATTGCAGCCTGGCAGGCGTCGCAAAGCGGCCGCGACCCGCAAACACTCGAGCAGCAAGTGGCGCTGCTGCAGACGCAACTTGCGAGCCTGCAGGCGAGATATACGGATGATTATCCGGACGTGATCAAGACGAAGAGAGACATTGCCGCGCTTCAAAAGAAGATTGCGGAAAACTCAGAAGAGAAGAAGGGAACAGCGACTGAAAAGACCCCGAAAGCATTGGTCGAGCCGCTGCAGATTACACAGTTGCGCGCGCAGATCCACACCGCCGACCAAATCATCGCGGAAAAGACCCGGGAACAGGATCAGATCAGACAGCAGATGAAGGTATTCCAGGACCGGGTGCAGGCCGGTCCGGCGATCGAGCAACAATTCAAAGAACTGACGCGCGATTATCAGACAGCACTTGATTTCTACAACGATTTGCTAAAGAAGGGCGACCAATCGAAGATGGCAGTGGACCTGGATCGGCGGCAGGAGGGCGAGCAATTTCGCGTCCTGGATCCCGCGAATTTACCAGACAAGCCTTCCTTCCCGAACCGGCCGATGTTTGCACTGGGCGGGGTGGCCGGCGGGTTGGGACTGGGACTTTGCATCGCCTTTGTGCTGGAGATGAAAGATACCTCCATGCGGAGCGAGCGGGATGTGGAGTTTACGCTGCACTTGCCCGTGCTAGCGATGGTTCCTGCGATCGTACCCATGTCGGGCGAGAAGCCTGGAGCAGTGGCCAGCCGAACGCCGGTGGAAGCCGGAGTCGGTGCGGGCGGGAGAGCCTAGGGAAATTATGTATCAGAAATTTTTTGGATTGCGCGAAAGCCCATTCAACGTCAATCCGGATCCTCGCTATCTCTTTCTGACGAAGCAGATTCAGGAAGCGCTGGCAGGACTGACGTACGGGATACAAAACCGGAAGGGCTTCATCCTGTTGACGGGTGAAGTGGGCACCGGGAAGACTACGCTGCTCAACCGGCTGCTCGATTGGCTTCACGGGCAGCGGGTGGCGACAGCGTTTATATTCAATTCGCAGTTGGACGTGAGCCAGCTATTCGATTTCATCATGGCAGATTTCGAGATCCCGACGGACACGCGGGAGAAGAGCCAGGTGCTGTTGCGGTTGAATCAATGGCTACTCGAGAGGTACCGCGCGGGGGAGACAGCCGTCCTGATCGTCGATGAAGCCCAGAATCTTTCGCTCGAAGTGCTCGAAGAAATCCGGCTGCTGACGAATCTGGAGACTTCGACCGAAAAACTGCTTCAGATAGTGCTTACAGGCCAGCCGGAGCTCGAAGAGAAATTGAAGCTGCCACAATTGCGGCAGCTCCGCCAGCGAATCACGCTGCGGTGCCGCACGGCGCAACTGACACTCGAGGAAACGTTCGGATACATCGCCGAGCGTTTGCGAATTGCCGGCGCGAACGGCGAACCGATTTTTTCAAAGGAAGCCATTCAGACGGTGCATATGTACTCGCGCGGGATTCCCCGCGTGGTGAATTTGTTGTGCGAGCATGCACTGATTAATGCTTACGTGGACCACTTGCGGCCCGTTCCGGCTCACCTGGTGGAGGAAGTGGCGCGTGAATTCCAACTGGATGAAATCGAGCCGACCTCCGCGGCGGGCAGTCTGCCCCGTGGTGTTCAGACGGCGGACGCGCAGGCGCTGCTGCAAAATCTAGACGAACTGCTTGGGCGCTTGCGCCAATCGAACGTAGTGCTCTCCCCATCACGGGAAAGGAAGCCATGAGCCGGATTCACGAAGCGCTAAAGAAGGCCGAGCAGGAGCGAGCCGCGGTTCACGCGGTAGAAGGAGTGGTTTTGCCGGCGGATGCAACGGCGGCAACTCCGCCGCGCATAGAAACCGAAATGGAGACTCGCGCCGAGATACCGTCGCGGACAGCCACGATGGCTCCAGCGGTTGGGAATTATCTGCGGTTCGATGATTTGCGGCAGCACTGTGCACATCCGCATTGGCATATGGATCCGAACGTGAATGTCTTTTTTAATCCCTCGCTGAGCGAACACGGCGCGGAACAATTTCGAACTTTGCGATCACGGCTGTACCAACTCCGCGGCGGACAGGCACTTCGCACATTGTTAGTCACGAGCGCCGTGCCGGGCGAGGGCAAGACGTTCGTCACGAGTAATCTCGCTCAGGCCATCGTTCGGCAGCCGGATCGCCGGGTGCTGATTATCGACGCAGACCTGCGATGCTCGAGACTGCATGTGCCGCTGGGAGCGCCCTCGGCTCCGGGCTTGACTGACTATCTCCGGGGCGAGGCCGATGAGATGAAAGTGATACAGCACGGACAAGAAGGGAACCTCTGCTTTGTTCCGGGCGGCAATGAGGTGTCGAATCCAAGCGAGTTGCTTTCGAATGGGAAGTTGAAGACGCTGCTGGATCGCGTTACGCCGGTCTTTGACTGGGTGATACTGGATTCACCGCCTTGCCTCCCCGTCGCAGATGCAAGTGTCCTCGCCGACCTTGTGGATGGCGTCTTAATGGTGGTGCGCGCGGCCGTGACGCCAGCACTCACGGCGCAGCGGGCTTGCCAAGAATTGCAGGGAAGAAACGTGGTAGGAGTCGTATTGAATGCGATGGAAGAAACGGCGGGGTATGACTCGTATTACTACAGCGGCTACGGGTATGGCTATGGCCGAGGCGAAATGAAGGGCGCGCACAAGTGAGGCAATTGATGGGGTTGAATTTTTGAGGACGCGGTGTGGGGAGAAAAATCGGGGAGTCGAGATAGGAATCTCAGTTTGAAACAACTGTGGGATGGATTCGGGTCCGAGCGATTGTACACAGATGTTTTACACGTTTTTCATAACAATAAGAGCCAATAAGACGGAAAATGCCGGCGAAGACAGATGCAACCGTCGAGGAAGATGGGAAGTCGATCCCGCAAGCTGAATGTTTATGTATTGTCTTTGTTATGTGATGGTTACATTAAGGAAAAGTATTGCAACTCTGGGATAGCAATGTTCTTAAGTACGGCACCCGAGGGTCCCGGAGCGAGGCGAACGGCAGGCGGTTGGCTATTTTAAGCTATTTATTGTCATATAGTTAGTAAAAATGTGGGGTAGTTCTGCGGGTGGCATTCATCGTGCAAACTACCCGAGTAAGCGCAGGGACGAACCCCCTGGGACTTTAATGGCGGTAGCTTATACAAACGGAGAGAAATTGATACCAACTCCCCAATTCGAGCTGAACCTAGCGGAACGAAGTGGACCGGAGGACATGTTGGCCGAGTTTCCGTGGTTTGCGCTGCAGGTAAAAGCGCGCCATGAGGCGAATGTTGCGGATCACCTCCAGGGGAAAGGGTATGAATGGTTCCTTCCGCTCTACAAGGTAAGAAAGCGGTGGTCAGATCGAATCAAAGAGGTTGAAGCACCACTCTTTCCGGGTTACTTGTTTTGCCGGCTCAACCCGCAAAATCGGCTTCCGATTTTGAAGACCCCGGGTGTGATTCAGATTGTGGGAAATAGCCGGGCGCCAGTGGCCGTGGATAGGGCGGAAATTGAGGCGATTCAAAGAATGGTTGAGTCGGGAATCCCGAACCATCCTTGGCCATTTTTGGAGACGGGCGATCGAGTACGAATCGAATCGGGGCCCCTAAGCGGCCTGGAAGGCATCCTGGCGGAATTCAAAGGGAATCATCGTTTGGTACTTTCGGTCACGCTACTGCAGCGGTCAGTGGCCGTGGAAATTGACTCCGCGTTCGTTTCGTCCTTGCGTTCAGCTTCCGCAGTGCGACTGAAGAGATTTTCGTCAGAAGTGCGGGCGATTCCGGTCGCGGTCTAACGCAGAAGAGCAGGCACTGCATATCTCTGAGGGAGTTTCGAGCAAGGTTATAGGTTTCTCAAATATGGCAAACACTGGCGCATACGAGGAAGCGAAAGAAACCTTCAACAAGGGCGAAGGAGTTCATGCGGCTGGAGTGGCCGGCATGATTTCGGAAGAACAGTTTCGCCGAATGCTGTGCCGGGAACGGAAGCGTTCGGAGCGCTCGCGCAGACACCTTCTGCTGATGTTGATCGACGCCAAGGGTTCAAGGCCCAGGAAGGGCGACGCCGCCATGCTGCAAAAGCTCGCCCGCGTGCTCTGCGAAACAATTCGCGAGACGGATTTGGCGGGTTGGTTTGAAGCCGGTTCCGTGGTTGGCGTAATCTTCACGGAATTGGGCACGACGGAGGTTAGCGCGGCGGTAAAAATCATCGAATCAAAAGTAAAGGCTGGACTTCAGAAAGAATTCAAACCGACGCAGCTGGGGAATTTTCAGGTGTCTTTCTATGCCTTTCCGGATGGGTGGGAGGGCAATGGCCAGGGGCGGCCCGTGGATCCGGCGCTCTATCCGGATCTGTTCGAAGTGGAAAAGAAGAAAAAACTTTCGCTGCTGACCAAGCGAGTGATGGACGTTGTTGGAAGCGCCATTGCATTGATTCTGCTTTCCCCGATTTTCGTGGTGCTCGCGATCTTGATCAAGCTGACTTCGCGTGGGCCGGTCTTCTACCGCCAGGATCGCGTGGGACAGTACGGCGTGCCATTCGAGTTTTTGAAATTTCGCTCGATGTTTGCATCGACGGACGCAGCCATCCATAAAGAGTACGTGCGGAATTTCATCGCCGGGAAACCTCAGCAACCGGCCGCAGATGGAAACGAGCAGGTTGTTTACAAGATCACGAACGATCCCCGTGTGACGTGGATCGGACGGATCATGCGGCGATTGAGTCTCGATGAACTCCCACAGTTCTGTCATGTGCTGACGGGCAAGATGTCATTGGTTGGCCCGCGGCCGCCGATTCCCTACGAAATTGAGACCTACGACATCTGGCACCGGCGTCGACTGCTGGAAGCAAAGCCGGGGATCACGGGACTCTGGCAGGTGTACGGGCGGAGCAAGACGACCTTCGACGAGATGGTTCGCCTGGACCTGCAGTATTCGAGAACGTGGTCACCAATGCTAGATCTGAAGATTCTTCTGCAGACTCCTCGCGCGGTTCTTTCCGGCGACGGCGCTTACTAGGCCGATGCGATTCCAGGAATAGAGACCGCGGTCGGCGGTCGAGATTCTAAAGACGCCGATGAATTAGTCCTTCGTTGATTTGCTGCCGCGAGTGAATGGCGACTCGAGGCGGATGTCTTTGAGTTCCTCGATCAGATTTTGAGTCCAAGGCGGAGAAAATGGCTACGAGTCTAGGCGTAAGTACCTCGAATTTCCCCATGAAAATGGAGACTGGAAAAGAAATGCTTCGTGTGGGCGTGATTGGGTATGGGTATTGGGGACCGAACATTGTCCGGAATTTTGACGGACAAGAGCGGTCGAAAGTCGTCGCCGTGTGCGATCAAAGCCCGAACTCGCAGCGGCGCGCGCACCAGGCGCATCCGAACGCGCGCGTGATGGGCGATTGCAAGGATCTCTTGACAGCGACGGATATCGACATCGTCGCGGTTGTGACGCCTGTCTGGACGCACTACGAGCTTGCGAAGACGGCGCTGGAAAACGGGAAGCACGTGTTTGTGGAGAAGCCGTTCACGTGCACGACGGCGCAGGCGGAAGAGCTGATCGAGCTGGCAGAACGCAATAATTTGAAAATCATGGTGGACCACACGTTTTTGTTCACCGGTGCCGTGAACAGGATCCGTCAGCTCATTGACGATGGAACACTGGGAGATCTTTATTACTACGATTCAACGCGCGTGAACCTGGGATTATTTCAGCATGACGTGAACGTGATATGGGATCTGGCGCCACACGACCTCTCGATTATGGATTACCTGATCAAGGAGAAACCGGAAGCAATTGTCGCCACGGGCGAACGGCATTTGAACGGAGTGGCGGATGTGGCGTTCCTCACGCTGTACTATCCGAACAACATCATCGGGCACATCAACGTGAACTGGCTTTCGCCGGTGAAAGTGCGCACGACGCTGATCGGCGGCGAGAAGAAGATGCTGGTGTGGAATGATCTGGAAGCGGATGAAAAGCTGAAGATTTACGACAAGGGCGTGCAGATGTCGAGCGGCGAGGGGATGTATCAGTTGCTGGTGAGCTACCGTTCGGGCGACATGTGGTCACCGAAGGTGGAACAGGTCGAGGCGCTGAAGGCGGAGGCCGCGTACTTCGTTGATTGCATTCTGAACAACAAGAAGGCGTTCAACGACGGAGCCGCCGGGTTGCACGTGGTGAAAATGCTCGAGGCGGCTGACCAATCCTTGAAACAGAAGGGGAAAATCATTCAGCTATGACGGAATACGCCTGCATCGCTCCGGACGTGAAGCTCGGCCAGGGCGTGAAACTTTCGAAATTCATCAATTTGTATGGCTGCGAAATTGGAGAGAACACGAAGATCGGCGCGTTTGTCGAAATCCAGAAGAACGCCACGATCGGGAAAAACTGCAAGATTTCGAGCCATTCGTTCGTCTGCGAAGGCGTAACCATCGAAGATGACGCCTTTATCGGGCACAACGTCGCTTTCATCAACGACACGTATCCGCGAGCAACGGCGGCGGAAGGCCAGCTACAGACGGAAGCGGACTGGAAGGTGGAACGGACGCTGGTAAAGAGGGGCGCCTCGATCGGGTCGGGGTCAACGATTCTCGCGAATGTGGTAATCGGTGAAAAAGCAATCGTGGGAGCCGGGAGTGTGGTGACGAAAGACGTGCCGGCGAATGCCATCGTCGCCGGGAATCCCGCAAGGATTTTGCGGTACATCAATCAGGAGACAAGGATCGCATAATGTCACAAGCCGAGAAAATTGCATTTTTGGATTTGGTCACACCGCACCAAGAGCTCGAGGCTGAGCTCACGGCTGTCTTTCATAAAGTTCTGCAAACGGCCGGCTTCGTTGGCGGACCGATGGTTGAAAATTTCGAAAAGGAATTCGCCGCGTTTTGTGATGTGAAGCATTGTGTTGGCGTGGCCAGCGGCACGGACGCCGTCCGGTTTGCCTTGACGGCCGCGGGAGTGCAAGTGGGCGACATCGTCGTCACGGTCCCCCACACATTTATTGCCACAACGGAAGCAATCAGCCAGGCGGGCGCGCGGCCGGATTTTGTTGACATCGACGAGCAGACATATTCGATGGATGCGGCGAAGTTGCGAGAATATCTCGAGCACGAATGCTACTTGGATCGTGAATCAGGAAAGCCTTACCACAGGAAGTATCGCGCGCCGGTGACTGCCATTGTGCCAGTGCACATCTACGGACAATGCGCGGATATGGATCCCATCCTGGAACTGGCGCGTCGTTACAACCTAATTGTGGTGGAAGATGCTTGTCAGGCCCACGGCGCGGAGTATTTCTCCGAGAAGGAAAATCGCTGGAGGAAAGCGGGCTCGATGGGCCACGCGGCGGCTTTTAGTTTTTATCCGGGGAAGAATTTGGGAGCTTGCGGAGAGGCCGGCGCCATCACGACGAACAACGAGGAAATGGCGCGCCAGATGCGCATTTTGCGCGATCACGGCCAGGCGAAAAAATATTACCATAACGTCGAAGGCTACAACGGACGGCTAGATTCGTTGCAAGCTGGTTTGCTGAGCGTAAAGCTCCGCCATCTGGCAGAGTGGAATAGGCAGCGCCAGGAAGCGGCAGCCCGCTACGACGAAATGTTCTTGTCGGCGGAGGGCGTAGTCGCACCTCACCATCCTTCGTGGTCGCGCCCAGTACATCATTTGTACGTTGTGCGAATCGCGGATCGTGATGGCTTGCAGAAGCATCTCGCGGACGCCAAAATCGACACCGGCATTCACTATCCGATTCCTCTTCATCTGCAGAAGGCTTACGAAGCGTTCGGCTTTAAGAAGGGTGATTTCCCAGTCACCGAAAAAGTCGCTTCGGAAATCCTCTCGCTTCCCATGTTCCCGCATCTTCCAGCCACGGCACAATCACGCGTGGTCCAGAAGATTCAGGAATTTGCCGCCGTTGGTGCCCTTCGCTAGAGATGTTTTTCCAAATCTAACTGGCGTTTGCTAATTCCAGGGCTTCGCAAAAGTGAAGTCACGGGCGAGAGCGCACTTGAAAGAGGGCAGTACCATTACCCTCTCGAAATCTCGCGCAGACCGGTTCACATTCCTTATACCCCGCCGTTCTATGATGTTCCGGTGTCATTCAAGAGCAATTCGGACGCGAGGGGTGCGTGAATTCATGGTGTCATCGGATGCTGGAGAACCCAGACTGCTGCAAAATTGAAGGCGCAGACATGAAGATTGGTCACGAATCTAGATGCAACATCAAGGAGGCAAGGCCGTGAAGGAAGAAAATGTTGTTGTCGTCGTAGGACTGGGAGAAGTGGGTCGGCCGCTCCTTGAACTCCTCTCTAAGCACTACAAGGTCATCGGGGTAGACATCGTGCCGCCCGAAGGGCCCGTGGGGAAGGTGGACGTGTTGCATGTGTGCTACCCATTTGAGATCAAGGATTTCGTGGGAGAAACCGCACGTTATATCGATCTTTTCAAGCCCGCGCTGACTATCATTAACAGCACGGTCTCCGTGGGGACCACGCGAGCGATTGCGGAGCGAACAGGCGCCGCCCTGGCAAACAGCCCGGTGCGAGGCAAGCATGCGCGAATGCTCCAAGAACTCCGGAGTTACACAAAATTCGTGGGGCCCATGGATGCCGCGAGCGGCGAGCACGCCGCCAAGCATTTCGAGGGCGCGGGATTGAAGACGAAAGTCTTGTCCGCTCCTGAAGCGACCGAACTGGCCAAGCTAACCGAGACTACTTATTTCGGCTTGATGATTGCCTGGGCACAGGAGATCGAGCGGTACTGCGATCAATCCGGTCAGGCATACGATGAAATCTGGTCTTTTTATGAGGAGATCCCGTTTTTCCCGACAACGAAGTATTTTCCAGGAGTTATCGGCGGCCACTGTGTGATGCCGAATATCAAAATCCTGCGCCGGTTTGATGATTCGACACTTCTGAGAGCGATTGATTCCTCGAACCATGCGAAAATCGAACGTGAATCGCAAAAGAAAATGAGCGATCAGACGATTAAGGCAGGTCAGGCAAAAGATTGAAGATTCTACCGCGACCGCGGACTCACGAAGGTGCGCGGGTGGCATCGCAGATTACGAAACGACAATGACCAGCGTCCCCATCACGCAGCCGATTGATCCTGCCTCGAGCGGGCGCTCTGCGGTGGTCGCCAGCGGCAGGCGCCTTGCGGGAAAGCGCGTGGCGATGGTGACGTATTCGGCCTATCCGGCCGATCCCAGACCACGCCGCGCGATTGAGGCGCTGATTGGCGAAGGTGCGTCCATAGATCTGATATGCCTGGAAAGCGAAAATGCCCCCAGGCGCGAGGTCCTGAACGGGATTGACGTGCTGCGACTTCCACTCAAACATCGCCGGGGCGGAAAGTTGGAGTATGCGCTGCAATATGGAACATTTATTCTGGCTACCTCCGCGATCTTTGCACTACGTTCACCGGCCCGCCGGTACGATTTGGTTTACGTGCACAACATGCCCGACATACTTGTGCTGAGCGCGTTGATTCCCAAGCTGTTGGGAGCGAAGGTGGTCCTCGATTTACACGATCCGATGCCCGAGCTGATGATGACGATCTTCGAAGCTTCTCCGGACAGCAAGAGTGTTCAGGTGATGACGCGGCTTGAGAAGTGGAGCATCGCGCGGACGGATCTGGCGATCGCGGTGAATGTGGCGTGCAAACGAATTTTCTCCTCGCGGAGTTGTGCGGCAGAAAAGATTGCCGTGGTCATGAATTCTCCTGACGGCCGGATTTTTCCATTTCGCGCCGCACGGGAGAACGACTTTACGAACCCAGCGGGAAATAAACGCTTCGTGATCATGTATCACGGATCCGTGGTGGAACGGAATGGGTTGGACCTGGCTATCAAAGCACTCGCGAAAGTGCGGGAGGCTGTGCCAAACGTCGAGCTGCGTATATTCGGTTCAAAAACCCCGTTCCTTGACCGCGTGATGGATGACGCCCGGAAAAAGAACCTGCAGGAGATAGTCCATTATCTCGGGCCAAGGTCGCTCGAGAAACTTGTAACCGAAATCGACAACTGCGATCTGGGGATCATACCGAATCAACGAAATGCGTTTACGGATATCAATACGCCGACGCGCATTTTCGAATATCTGGCATTGGGGAAACCGGTGATCGCACCGTCCACGATGGGCATAGAAGACTACTTCGACAAGAACTCTCTCCTTTTCTTTGAGCCTGGGAACTCCGACGATCTGGCGCAACAAATCGTATATGCGCACTCTCATCCCCGAGAGGTTCTGGAAATCGCGCGAAAAGGGCAGGAAGTATTCTTAGAGCATACATGGGAGCGCGAGAGGGAGACGCTTGTCGGCCGCGTGAGCGAAATTCTGAATAAGTAGATTCGGCGTAAGCGACTTGAAAACTCCAATGACGAAGACCGCGCTGGTGACAGGGGCAGAGGGTTTTATCGGATCGAATATGGTCAAGTTCCTGCATGCCAAGGGTTGGAACGTAGCCGGATCTTATTTGCAGGAGCGTTCAACTTCGTTTCCGAAATTGCCGAATGTAGATTTCGTGCAATGCGATCTGCGGAATGGGCAGCGCGTGACGCAAGTCCTGGGGCAGTATCAGCCGACGCACATATTTCATTTGGGGGCGCAGAGCCTGCCTACTGTGTCGTGGGCCGATCCTGTGACGACTTTTGAGTCGAACATCATGGGCTCGTTGTACCTGTTCGAGGCGGTGCGTCACATGAAGCGGCGGCCGGTGGTGGTTTCGGCATGCTCGAGTGCCGAATACGGAACTGTGCCGGCATCGGCGATTCCGGTCACCGAGAAGCAGGCGCTGCATCCGCTGCATCCCTATGGGATCAGCAAGGTCTGTCTGGATTTGCTAGCGCGCGAATACTTCCTGGATTTCAAAGTTCCGACGGTCAACATCCGGCTCTTCAATACGACCGGGGCGGGCAAGACGAATGATGCTCCTTCGGATTTCGTGAGGCAAATAGTGGCAATCCAGAAAGGGCTGCAACCGGCGGTGATTGAAGTGGGAAACTTGAAGCCTCGGCGGTCGTTTCTCGACGTGAGTGATACGGTGCGCGGTTTTTATCTCGCGGCGGAAAAAGGAAAGCGGGGTGAAGCCTACAACCTGTGCGCGGCCCGGACATGTGAGATCAGCGAGCTTTTACATACGGCGATCCGTTTGTCCGGCGTGAAAGCGGAAATCCGGCCAGTTGCGCGCTTGATGCGCCCGTCTGACGAGAAGATTATTTTCGGCAGCACACAGAAGATCCGGAAGGACACTGGATGGAAGCCGCTGCGTTCGATTGAGCAGACACTGGGGTCGATGCTGGAATATTGGAACGGGGTGATGTGATTCCCGACAGGGTTCTCGAAGATGATTTCTCTGAATCTCGAATTAAATGCTTGCGCACAGTAAACCCAGAGGCAAATAGTTCTCCGCAAATGGATACGATGGGAGGGGGAATCCCGGTAGTTCTGTTGGTCGGCGGGAAGGGAACGCGCCTGCAGCCAATCCTGCAATCGGCGCCCAAGCCGCTGGCGCGCGTGGGGGACACGTCATTTCTTGAGCTGCTGGTGCGGCAACTGCGATCGCAGGGATTCAGGCGGCTGGTGATGTGCACCGGGCATCTCGCGGGGCAGATCGAAAAAGAATTCGGTGATGGCCATCAGTGGGACATTGCGATTGAATATTCGGAGGAAGCGCGTCCTCTGGGGACTGCGGGTGCGGTAAAATTCGCGGAACGTTACTTTCAGAAGGATCACGATTTTCTGGTGATGAATGGCGATTCGTTCGTGGAGATGGATTTTCGGCAATTCATTCGCTTTCACCGGAAGCATGGCGGACTGATGAGCATGGCGGTCCGGCGAGTTCCGGACTCTTCGCGATTCGGGACTGTTGAAGTGAATGCAGGCGATCGAGTCGTCGGCTTTCGGGAGAAGATGGGGATTCCCGTTTCCGGCATCATAAACGCGGGAGTGTACCTCTTCAACCGCGCGATGCTCGAGCATCTTCCGGATGGGCCAGCCAGCCTTGAAAAGGATGTTTTTCCACACCTGCTCGAGGATGGGGTATACGCGCTCGAGCAGCATGGGATGTTCATCGACATCGGGACACCTGAAGATTACGCACGCGCTCAAGAGCTCTGCCGCACTCTCGCAGAGGCCGCACTTTCCAAACCAGAAATCGCGCCCACCAATCGCCGGCCGCGCTAAGCTACCTCATTGAGCATGAACTCCAGAAAAGGCGAAGTTCGATGATCAGAGCAATATTCCTGGATCGTGATGGCGTGATCAATCAGAAACCACCCGAAGGGGATTACGTGACCCGCTGGGAGGATTTTCATATCCTTCCAGGAGTGGTCGAGAGCATCGGCCTGCTGAAGCAAGCCGGTTTTTGCGTGATTGTGGTGACCAATCAACGCTGTGTCGCGAAGGGGCTGATGTCCATAGCAGAGCTGGAGAAGATGCACCAGCGAATGTCCGATCTCCTAGCTCGGGGCGGAGCTGCCATCGATGGAATTTATTACTGCCCGCACGAAATGGAGCCGCCCTGCAATTGCCGCAAGCCTGCGCCGGGCATGCTGCTCGGCGCCGCTCGCGAGCACGGAATCGAGCTACCGGCTTCGTGGATGATCGGCGATTCCGATATAGATATAGAAGCCGGGAGGAACGCCGGCTGCAAGACCGTGTTTCTTTTGGGAACAAATGAGGCTGGCGGCGAGGCAGGACGCGCAAGTAGCAAAGCGAGGAACGCTGATATCGTGGCGCCATCGATTCTTAATGCAATTTCCGAAATACTTCACTGGGAAGGGGCCGCCAGGCCTGTAACGACAGATCGCGCGGCCACGTAAATCCGCCTAGGAATTTGTCGAGATTATCGCGCGAGCATCGCCAGTCAGAATGAAAAAAAGGAAACCAAGCGCATGATTATAACCCGCACTCCATTCCGCATTTCTTTTTTTGGCGGCGGCACGGATTATCCTGTGTGGTACCGCGAATTCGGCGGAGCCGTACTGGCGACCGCGATCGACAAGTGCTGCTACATTACCTGCCGGCGGTTGCCGCCATTTTTCGAATACCACAGCCGCATCTCGTATTCGAGGGTGGAAAACGTCAATCAGAACAGTGCGATCGAGCACCCGTCCGTGCGCGCGTGCTTGCAGTATATGGGAGTCGACGAGGGAGTGGAAATCCACCACGTTGCCGATCTGCCTGCGAGGACTGGGCTGGGAACGAGTTCGTCATTCACGGTCGGGCTCTTGCTGGGGCTCTATGGGCTGAGAGATCAGATGCGCAATAAGCATGAGCTGGCGTGGGATGCCATTCGGGTAGAGCAGGAGGTGCTGAAGGAGGCCGTGGGCTCACAGGATCAGGTTACCGCCGCGTATGGGGGCTTCAATCGCGTGAATTTCCAGACGGACGGCGGGATCGAAGTGAGGCAAGTAATCACTTCGCCGGACAGATTGGCTGCGCTTCAGCAGAACTTTGCGCTCTATTTTACCGGATTTGCGAGAACCGCTTCGGAGATCGCCAAAGAGCAGATAAAAGTAACTCGGAACCGGAAGCATGAGCTGGACACGATGTATCAGATGGTCAACGAAGCCGAGGCAATCGTGACGAATCCAAACCGTTCGCTCGATGAATTTGGCCACCTGCTCCACGAATCCTGGCAGGTGAAGCGCACGCTGACGCAAAACATCACGAACAGCAGCCTGGACGAAATTTATGAGGCTGGCCGCAGCGCGGGCGCCCTGGGCGGCAAGCTTCTGGGAGCGGGCGGAGGCGGTTTCATGCTTTTCTACGTGCCGCCCGAACGGCGGAAAGAATTGCGTGCCCGGCTGAAGAACCTGCTTTGCATTCCGTTCGGGTTTTCGAATCGCGGCAGCCACGTCGTCGTCTACGAACCGGAGGAAGTGTACGACAAGTCACTGGTCAATGAGCGAAGCGAGGTGTATGCCCAGCAGCCTTCGCGGACCGGTGACTAGCACGGCGAGTCAGTCCTAGCGCGAGAACATTTACCGGCAGCATTTGCGATAACATGAATACTAGCAGCTCTCAGTTGTCATCATCTGATCAGGCAGATTGGCTCGAATCATTAGCGATGCAAATAGGCGATTCCAAAAATCACGTACCGTACGTCTTGGTCACACCTGCTCATAACGAGGAGGCGTTCATCGAGAAGACGATCGTGTCGGTGGTCAATCAAACAGTTTTACCGGTGAAGTGGGTGATTGTGGACGATGGATCGACCGACAAGACGCCCGAAATTATAAAGCGCTACCTGCCTGAGCATCCTTGGATGGAAATGGTGCAGATGCCGCAACGGCGTGATCGCAGCTTTGCCGCCAAGGTGCAATCGTTCAATGCCGGCTATGAGCGTGTGAAGGGCGTGCAATATGAAGTGATTGGAAACCTGGATGCGGACATTTCGTTTGATAATGATTTCCTGGGGTTTCTTGTCGACAAATTCGCCGTGGATCCCGCGCTGGGAGTGGCCGGAACAATTTTCAGGGAAGAAGGCTACAGCTCGGAAACGGATAGCTTTGAAGGGCAGAAGCATGTTTCCGGTCAATGTCAGCTGTTTCGCAGGAAATGTTTCGAGGAGATCGGCGGGTATATTCCCCACCGGGCGGGTGGAATAGATTGGATGGCGGTGACCACGGCCCGAATGATGGGCTGGAAAACACAATCGTTTCGGGAGAAATGGTTTTTTCATTACCGGACGTTGGGAACGGCTGGACGATCGCCTCTCGCTTCACTTTTTTCCTACGGCGAAAAAGACTACTACCTCGGCGGGCATCCCGTCTGGGAGATCTTCCGGGTGGCCTACCGAACCGTAAAGCGGCCCTATATCACCGGAGGATTGGCGCTAGGGCTTGGGTATTGCTGGGCATTTCTGCGGCGTACGCCACGCCCGGTTTCCCGTGAATTGATGACCTTCCACCGCCACGAGCAGATGGTCAAACTCAAGGCCATCCTAAAGTCCCTGGTGAGATCCAGGCGAGTGGATAATTTCAATGTCATGGAAGGCTAAGATTTTCTCCGCGCAAGCCCTATGAACGAAGTTGTTGACGAGAAAATTGGCACCGCGATCGACCGGTTCGTCCACTGGCTCGAAGATTACGGAGAGCTTTCCTACGATCACCAAAGCTTCTTCGCGAGCGACTATGGTCGAAGCGCGAAGGCTCTCTATTACCGGAAACCGCTGCTGGGAACACTGGCGGTATCTCCGATGATATTCTGTGAGGCATTTGTTCCCTCCGCTCGAACCCTCTTCTGGAAGGCGCAGCGATTTCCCATCGCGGATGCACACTACGCCATGGGCTTCGCATTCCTTTCCCAGGCCCTCGGAGAAGAAAAGCACTACAAGCGGGCTGTTCATTTTCTTGAGATTCTCAAAGAGACCCGGAGTCCAGGCTTTCAGCACTACGGTTGGGGATACCCGTTCAACTGGGAAACACGAAATGGAACGATGGTGGCAGGGACGCCCCTCATTACCTCCTTGCCGTATGCGTATGAGGCTTTCAGGCAAGTTTATCGAATCGACGGAGACCCCCAGTGGCGCGAGATTATGAAATCGATCGCCGAGCACGCCCTCCAGGATTACCAAGATTACGAAACGTCGGCGACCGCTTCGAGCTGTACTTATAAACCCGGACCTGAAAACTCGAGTGGGGTGATGAACGCAAGCGCTTACAGAGCGTTTTTGCTGACGATGGCGGCAACGGATTTTTCGGAAGAAAAGTACCAGAAGGTCGCGGAAAGAAATCTAAACTTCGTTACCGAATCTCAGAATGCCAACGGCTCCTGGTATTATTCGACGGATGGTCAAAGAGATTTTGTCGACCACTTTCATACCTGTTTTGTTCTGAAGGCCCTCGCTAAGATTGAACAGCTGACAGGTTCCGCGCAATGTAGAAAGGCGATCGAGAGTGGTGTCAGCTACTACGTGAGCAACTTGTTCGACGCAGACGGCCTGCCGAAGCCATTCTCGAAGGCTCCGCGGCTAACCGTCTATCGCAATGAACTGTACGATTACGCGGAATGTATCAACGTGGCTGTTCTGTTGGAAGGGCGCTTTCCGGAGTTGGACAGAATCCTTACGGGTGTCCTCGCGGACCTGCTTGCGCGATGGCAGAAACCCGACGGGTCGTTTCGGGCCCGCAAGCTACTGGTTGGCTGGGACAATGTGCCGATGCATCGCTGGGCGCAGTCGCAGGTTTTTCGAAGCCTTTCATTTTTCCAATCTCGAAAGCTGAAGAAGCCCGAAGCTGATGATCTCCGTGATACGCTTAAAGCAGTAGGGTCAAAGGCTACCGACTAACGAGATCATATGTGCGGCATTTGCGGACAATATAATTTCGGAAATCCGGCACCCGTTCGGCGCCAGGACATCGAGGCGATGACGATGAGCATCAGCCATCGAGGTCCGGATGACGAGGGATATTACATCGCCGGCCCGCTTGGATTTGGTTTTCGCCGGCTTTCGATCATCGATCTTGCGGGCGGTCATCAGCCGATGTCGGATCAAGAAGAATCCGTCTGGGTGATTTTCAACGGCGAGATCTACAATTTCCACGAGGTCCGGCGCGGACTGGAAGGACACGGGCACGTTTTCCGGACGAATTCGGACACCGAGGTCATCATCCACGGCTACAAGCAGTGGGGCGATGAGGTGCTCAACCGTCTTAATGGCATGTTTGGTCTGGCTATTTGGGATGTGCGAAAGCGGCGGCTGGTTCTCGCCCGTGATGCCTTTGGAATAAAACTGCTTTACTACAGGATCGACGGGGATCGGCTGTATTTTGGCTCGGAGATTCGTGCGGTTCGCGCCACGATGCCGGACAAGGCTGAGATCGATCCTACTTCGTTAAATCTTTTCCTGCGCTACCGGTTTACGCCCTCGCCTCATACGATATTCAAGGATGTACACAAACTCGCCCCGGGAACCAAGTTGGTGGTCCAAAACGGCTCCTATGAGGTGAGCCGATGGTACAAATTCAAGCCGACTCCTTTTGCGCCCGCAAAATCGGCCGACGAAGCTCGAGAAGAATTACTTGCCCTGTACAAACAGGCGGTGCGGCGGCAGCTGATCAGCGACGTCCCGGTTGGCTTGCTTTTAAGCGGCGGGCTTGATTCCGGGCTGCTGCTTGCATTCATGAATCTCAATGGGAGTGCGTGGCCGACATACACCGTTGGATACGGATCAAGCTACGCCGATGACGAATTGAAGGATGCAGCGGAAACCGCGCGCATTCTAGGATCGAAACATGCCAGCGTCACGATTACGAGATCCACCTTTGAGGAAATGCTTCCGAAGATTGTTGCCTGCCTGGAAGAACCGATCGCTGCTTCCTCGATCGTTCCAATGTATTTTGTGTGTGAGCGCGCCAGGCAAGATGTGAAAGTAGCGCTGGTCGGCCAGGGCCCCGATGAGCTGTTCGGGGGTTATCGTCGCCATCTGGGCGTACGGTATGGCGCGGTCTGGGGACAATTGCCGAAATGGATGCGCGCTCCGATTTCTTCGACGGTCGCCGCTCTGCCAAGGAATGAGATGCTGAAGCGGGGAGTTTACTCCCTGGCGATTCCCGATCGGATGCGGCGATATCAGCACGTACTGTCGCTCCTGCCGGGAGAACAAGTCGATGGGCTGTTTCCGGAGGGGTTGCTGGATTCCAATCCAGGTGACGCCATACTGGACTGCTGGGCGGGGCTGCCTGATCTCATGTCCGAGACGGATGAGCTCGGCGGGCTTCAGTTTCTGGAATTGCGATCGACTCTCCCAGATGAGCTACTGATGTACGCAGACAAGCTCTCCATGGCTCACGGACTGGAACTTCGTGTGCCGTTCGTAGACAAGGAAATAGTCGAATATGTTGAGCGATTGCCCGCAAACCTAAAGGTGAGAAATGGCACACGGAAATGGCTGCACCGCCAGGTCTGCCGGACTTATCTTCCCGAGGCGATATTGAAACGGCCGAAACGGGGATTTGCCGTGAATGTGGTGGATAGTTGGTTCCGCGGCGCCATTGACAACAAGATGGCAGACACTTTCCTTGATAGCGGCTCTAGAATCAATCAATACCTTCGTCCGGCCGCCGTGCGGGAACTTTTCGAGCAACATGCCTCAGGTCGACAGGACAATCATAAGATCCTGTTCAGCCTGGTTGTTTTTGAGGAATGGCTTCGGGCGCATGAGGAGCCCATAGCGGCGCTGAGCTAAGAGCTCTTGCCATGATAGGCGTAATCGCAGACCCTTCGGAACACGACGTTGTGCGCGAGTTCTTCGAGCTGTTCAAGACTCCGTGGGAATTCCATCGCAGGGATCAACACTACGACGTCTTGCTCTGTGCCGGAGATGGCCAGTTAGACAACACCGCAAAGGTCGTCCTGTTCTATGCCGGCAGCAGGACGCATCATGACGACGAAAAGGATATCCCAGCCAGTCGCCAGGGTAGGAGCGGACGGGTCCTTCTGTACCAGGGAGATCGAATCCCAATCTACGGGAATTCCATTACATTTTCGGGAAAAGGGAGCGGCTTACTGCGAGATGAATACTCCGAGGAGAGCGCGGCGTTTCTACAAGAGTCGGGAGGTAGAGTGCTGGCGAGGATCGGCTACGACTTGTTCAGCGAGGTTCGAACATTGCTGACGGTGGGACAACCGCCTGCCAATGCCAATATGCCGGCGCTCGAGTTGCACGTCTCATTCCTAAGGGATTTGATTGCCGGATGTGGAGTTTCCGTGGTGGAAATTCCGCCCGTTCCGGAGGGCTACAGATTCATTGCTTGCCTGACGCATGACGTGGATCATCCTTCGATCCGGCAACACAAATGGGATCATACGGTGTTCGGTTTCTTGTATCGCGTGATTTTTGGATCTCTGCGAAAACTTGTTCGCGGGCAAATGTCTATGCAGGATCTGATCAGGAATTGGGCGGCGGCGTTGAAGCTTCCGCTTGTGTACCTCGGCCTGGCGAAAGACTTCTGGCGCGAATTCGACGACCGTTACCTGGAACTCGAAAAGGGCCTTGGCTCAACCTTTTTCGTGATTCCATTCAGCAACCAGCCGGGAAATAAATCTCAAGGTGCAGCACCCGCCATTCGCGCCGCTAGCTATGGTGCTCAAGATATCGCTGATACGATCCAGAAGCTGACCGCCACGGGCTGCGAAGTGGGGCTGCACGGGATTGACGCATGGCTCGACAGTTGCAAAGGGCGCAAGGAGTTGGAAGAGATACGAAAACTGACTGGAGCGCCCGAAATCGGTGTTCGGATGCACTGGCTTTACTATGGCGAGCGATCGCCCTCAGTGCTCGAGAGAGCCGGCGCGGCTTACGACTCGACGATTGGCTACAACGAGACTGTGGGTTATCGCGCTGGCACGACGCAAGCGTACAAACCGCTTGGTGCGAGCCAGTTGCTCGAATTACCGCTGCATGTGATGGACACGGCATTGTTCTACCCCGATCATCTGGCGCTTTCTCAGCAGCAAGCGAAGGCACTGCTCGGCCCGATGGTGGACAATGCGGCCCACTTTGGAGGCACGCTCGTAATCAATTGGCATGACCGCAGCCTTGCTCCGGAGCGGTTGTGGGGCGGATGCTACCGCGACTTGATTCAGGAACTGGGGAGCCGAGGTGCATGGTTTGCAACGGCAAAGCAAGCGGTCTCCTGGTTTCGAAAGCGCCGAGCGGCATCGTTCGAATCGAATGTGATAGAGCACGGCGCTGTGCACGCCAGGATTGCGGGTGACCCAGGTGACGATGTTCCTGGTTTGCGATTGCGAATCCATAAGGCGCGTAATTTGGGGTCGATCGGCGCTCGCCGTTCTGAAGATTACATCGACAGGGGTGTCGGCGAACGGATTGAGACCATTGTTTCCTCCGAGGCCGGAAGATGAATACCTTGGCGACGGAGATCACAAGCCAAAAAAAAAAATCGGCGTCACGTAAGGGATTCCTCGCTGGCCCGGATGATCGAATCCTGATAACAGGAGCTGCCGGTTTCATTGGATCTCGGGTGCTACAGAGCCTGCTGGACCGCGGGTATCGTAACTTGGTCTGTTTTATTCGGCCCTCGAGCGACCTGGCCAGCATTGAAAGGATAGTTGACCGCCAAAGTCCTGGAACGCGAATCGAAGTAGTGAAGGGCAACCTCCTGTCGCGCGAAGATTGCGAAGCAGCCAGCAAAGATGTGGTCGTCATCCTTCACTTGGCCGCGGGAATCGGCGAGAAATCCTTCCCTGATGCCTTCTTGAATTCCGTCGTGGCGACTCGAAATCTTCTCGACGCCAGCTTGCGGTGCGCGCACCTACGCCGAT
This sequence comes from uncultured Acidobacteriota bacterium, assembly GCA_963701005.1. Lineage (GTDB taxonomy): Bacteria > Acidobacteriota > Terriglobia > Acidiferrales > UBA7541 > Palsa-295. The sequence continues at coordinate 5,106,947 of OY969555.1, read as the reverse complement.
TTGTGCTGGTGAGTTCGTTCGCGGTGTACTCGAATTGCGAGAAGCCACTAGGCAGGCTCTTGGACGAATCGTGCCCGATTGAAGAGCAACCTGGGCTTCGCGGGGAAGCGTATTGCTTCGCGAAAGTTAAGCAGGAGCAAATCGTCGCCGAGTATGGCAAGGATCGCGGAATTCCGTACGTCGTGGTCAGGCCTGGCAGTGTCTATGGCGCGGGGACGAGTGAAATCACCGGGCGGGTGGGCATCGGCACGTTCGGATCCTATTTACACTTGGGCGGCTCGAACACGATCCCCTTCACGTACGTTGACAACTGCGCAGACGCGATCGTGTTGGCCGGCCTAGTGAATGGAGTCGATGGCGAGGCATTTAACGTTGTGGACGATGACCTGCCCTCAAGCCGTGAGTTTTTGAGTCTGTACAAGAAAAACGCAAAATCCTTCAAGTCTATATATGTGCCCCACTTTGTCAGTTATGCGCTCTGCTTCTTATGGGAAAAGTATTCGCGATGGTCAGAGGGACAATTGCCGCCGGCCTTCAATCGGAAGCGATGGCACGCGGAATGGAAGAAGACGCGCTATAGCAACGAGAAACTTAAAACCAGACTGGGCTGGACGCCAAAGGTGTCCACAGCAGAAGGATTGCGCCGGTATTTCGAGGCCTGCGGGCGGAATGGGCGACATGCTTAAAGTTGCCATCGTGGGATGCGGCAAGATCGCTGATTCCCACGCCATGCAGATCCAGAGGATTGCAGGGTGCGAGATCGTTGGGGTGTGCGACCGCGAGCCGCTGATGGCCAAGCAGTTCTACGAGCGATTTCCGGTCAAAAGATACTTCACTGATCTGGCAGAACTTTTGGACAAGTCGCGTCCAGACGTAGTTCACATCACGACGCCGGCGGAAAGTCACTTCGACGTTGCCAGATTCTGCTTGGAGCAGGGCTGTCATGTATATGTTGAGAAACCGTTCACGCTGTATGCGGAGCAAGCGCAGCGGCTCGTGAACTTGGCTGAGAGAAAAGGGGTCAAGCTGACGGCCGGCCACAACGATCAATTTAGCCATGTGGCGCGGCGGATGAGAGCGCTGGTTAAAAGCGGGTATCTAGGCGGGGCTGCCGTACATGTGGAAAGCTACTATTCTTATGACCTTGGTGACCCGAGTTACGCTCGGGCTCTGCTTGGCGACAAGAACCACTGGGTGCGGAGATTGCCGGGAAAGTTGCTGCAAAACGTGATCAGCCACGGGATCGCCAGAATCGCAGAATTTCTGACTAGTGATTCGCCTCAGGTAATCGCTTACGGATTTGTGAGTTCGCTTCTGAAGCAGATAGACGAAAGCGAGATCGTGGACGAACTACGGGTCATCATCGGCGAGGAAGGGGGAACGACAGCCTACTTCACTTTCTCGAGCCAAATGAGGCCTGCCATTCATCAGCTTCGCGTGTACGGAACGAAGAACGGACTTGTTCTTGACCAGGACCATGAAATTTTGATCAAGCTTCGCGGCCAGAAGTTCAAGAGCTACGCGGACTTCTTCATTCCGCCGGCCATTTTTGCGAAGCAGAACTTGGCCAATTTGGTTGGCAATTTCAAGCTGTTTTTAGGGCGAGATTTTCAAATGGATTCAGGGATGAAGTACCTTATCGAGGCATTCTACCGCTCGATCCGCGAGGATGTAGCAGTACCCATCCCATACAGGGAAATTCTGCTCACAGCCAGAATCATGGATAACATTTTTGAACAGGTCAGCGCCAGACGATCGCAGGATCATCTTCGTCTTCAAGGGGATCGAGTCCCGGCGGGGAATATGGTGCCTGGGGTCGACTCGTGATGAGCCAAGCAACCGGAGGGACGACGGGAAAGGAAGGCTTAGTATCCGGGAGGAAATTCGCTCCATCTGGGTCAAAAATTTACTTCATCTGCGACCCACCCTTCCACTTAGTCCCCGCCGAGCATTGTAACCGGACAACTGGATCTGGCTGGCCACCAGCGGATTGATACGATGCCTCCCTATTTGGCACTATTTCTTTGGTTTGTTCTTCTCTTTGGCCTGTTGTATTTCGACCCAGCCAAGGAATCACAGGTTTCGGCTGCGCTATGGGTGCCTTTGGCATGGATGTTCATAGCAGGATCGCGCCTGCCCTCGCAATGGCTCGGAGGCCAGGTGGGGACGGCGGCGCAGGCTTTTGAGGAAGGGGATCCACTGGACCGCACTATCTATTTCATTTTGATCCTGCTGGCGATCGGCATCTCGATGTCGCGATCGTTCAATTGGCACAATTTCTTCGCGCGCAACTTTGCCCTGATGACATTGCTTTCTTTCGCTCTCCTAAGCGTCTTTTGGTCCGACTTCCCTTTTGTCGCTTTCAAGCGGTGGTTTCGAGACCTCGGCAACTACCTCGTGATCCTTGTCGTTTTGTCCGATCCTCGTCCGCTCGAGGCTGTCCGTACGCTGTTTCGACGGCTCTGCTTTCTTTTGATCCCACTCTCGGTCACGCTGATTAAGTACTTCCCCGGAGTGAGCATACGATACGACGTGTGGACGGGCGTTGCGCAGTACTCAGGGGCCGCGACGAGCAAGAACATGCTCGGTGTAGAGTGTCTGGTCTGTGGGATCTTCTTTTTCTGGGATACCCTGACCCGCTGGCCCGATCGCAAGGAGCGTCGGACGAAACGGATCCTCTTGGTGAACTTCGCTCTTATCGGAATGACACTCTGGCTATTGAACTTTTCCAGCAGCGCGACTTCCCGCGTTTGCCTGGCGATCGGCTGTTTGGTGATCCTGGCAGCACACAGCAATAAGTTCAAGCGCCACCCAGGTTTCCTCAAGGTACTGGTTCCGTCATCATTCCTGATCTATTTGCTTCTAGCATATGGGCTGGACATGAACGGGAGTATGGCTGGCGCCGTCGGCCGGGACCCAACGCTCACCGGCAGAGCCGACATCTGGAAAGCTGTTCTCAGCACGCACACCAATCCGCTCGTTGGCACTGGCTACGACAGCTTCTGGTTGGGCTCTCGGCTGAACCACGTCTGGAGCCTGGTTGGCACGGTAAATGAGGCCCACAATGGTTACCTTGAGGTCTATCTGAACTTAGGTATAGTGGGGGTCTCCCTGCTTCTCGTATTCCTGATCGCAAGCTACAGGACTATTTGCAAGAGGCTCTCGCCCTCCTTCAGCCTCGCTTCACTCGGCTTGGCCTTATGGACGGTTATGCTCTTCTACAACATGACGGAGTCAGCTGCCTTCAATGGCCAATTGTTGTGGATTATCTTCATACTCGTAGTGATTATCGTCTCTACCTACGCGCCGATTGCGCACGACCCTCCGCCACTCAAGAGGTCCCTTTCTAAGGAGTCTCAATTCAAGGTGCGAGAGGGTGTCGCAGCATGAGGCCAGATTCGATCAGAGCCAGCTTATCAGAATGTCGTATGACTCCAGAACGACGAATGATGGTTTGCTGGTGCAGCTATGGTCCGCAAATGAAAAGTAAAAACATCGATCAGGTGCCGTATATTGCAGTTAGGTACACTGATTTGTCCATGGGGACGAGCATCCCAGGGGCGCACGGCCTCGACTGCATGACGTTCAAATCTCTCCTTGCGACAAAGGCTCGCCTTCACGGCCTCATGGAAGCTCGCCACAGTTCCAGACAGGCCGCGGGGGAGCAGTGGAGCGCGGAACGTCGGGCGCAATGGAACGAAATGCTATTGGAGTGGTGATGCGCAAAGAGCTGAAGGCACAAGCTGCGGTGATATCGCACATAGACCCTCCGCTCCAAGGACCAACTGGCGGCCCATTGTACGTGGACATGGACGGCACGCTATTGGCGACAGACGCGCTTTGGGAGCTGTTCGTCCGATTGGTGAAGAGCGAGCCGGTGCTTTTGCTGCAGGTGCCACTCTGGTTGATGAGAGGAAAAGCGTTCTTCAAGCGCAAACTGGCGTCTCACATCAGTTTGAACCCAGCGCTTTTGCCGTACCACGAGCCGGTGATCGCCTTTCTGACTCGCGAGCGTCAAAAAGGACGCGAAATCATTCTTGCAACAGCTTCGGATCAACAAGTCGCAGAAAGTGTAGCGCGGTATGTGGGTCTTTTCACGGCCGTGCTTGCCAGCGACGGCACTGTCAACCTCGCGGGTCACGCAAAGCTCTCGGCCATACAACAGCACGCTAACGGCGTTGCTTTCGATTACGTAGGGAATTCGCGGACGGACCTTGCGATTTGGGAGCATGCTTCACGAGCCATTCTTGTGCAGCCTTCTCGCAGCACGCTGAGGAAGGCGGGACAGACATCGTCCATTGACGCTGTTTTGTGCCCGCGGCCGCCATTTCTAAGTGTTTTCCTCCGAACGCTTCGCGTCCATCAGTGGTCGAAGAATGCTCTTCTAGTGGTTCCGCTTCTGCTCGCGCACAAGGTCTCGGACCCCGCACGTTTAATCAGTGCGATGCTCGCGTTCATCGCCTTCAGCCTCGCGGCATCTGGTGTGTATATCGTGAACGACCTGCTGGACCTCGAAAACGATCGGCAACATCCGACCAAGCGTTCGAGGCCGCTGGCCGCCGGCCTTTTGCCAATTCCCTTCGCGATCGCGACCGCAGCCCTGGCCATCGTCTTGAGTTTTGGAATCGCCGGCGTCTTACTTCCCCCGCTCTTTGTTGGCATGTTGCTGCTTTATCAGGTAACAACCATGGCGTATTCCTTCGTCCTGAAGCGAATTGCCGTTCTCGACGTGTTCGTGTTGGCCGGTTTGTACACAATGAGGGTCCTGGCGGGCGCGGTGGCCGTGGATGTTCCCGCCTCTCCGTGGTTCCTGGCATTTTCGACGTTTCTCTTCCTGAGCCTCGCACTCGTGAAGCGGTACGCTGAGCTGCAGTTGGCTGAACAAAACGGCGGGACAGAGGGTTTTCTCGCCGCCCGCGGTTATCAACCCGGCGACCTCGACCTGCTTAGTAGCGTCGGCACTGCCAGTGGATATGTGGCAGTCGCAGTTTTCGCTCTCTATATTAATAGTAGCGATGTGCATGTCCTCTATCGACGGCCGGCGGTGCTGTGGTTGATCGCACCACTCATTCTCTATTGGATCACGCGCGTTTGGTTACTTGCCCACCGCGGGCGGATGCACAGCGACCCGGTGGTCTTTGCTTTCACCGATCGCACAAGCTATGTGCTTGCTGCACTAGTCGCTATGCTCCTCGTGGTAGCATCACTTACGTGATGTCTCCATCGAGCTGCCTGGCATGAACACGCTTTCGCTTGTGGCGCCGTCTTGATCCTGCACGAGAAGTTCCTCTTGGACATAATGTAATGATGAGAAACCTGGTCGGTGGGAGCTCGGAGTTCGACGGCAGCTCACTATCTGATTCAATTACTCGGACTGAATCGGGCAGTTATTTCATCCTCTCAGTGCTTGGGTTTTCCTTTTGGTTCCTTATGGTTGTACCATTTGCCAGCCACAGAGAAAGCTATGATTGGCTTGCTTTGGTGCACAGCCAACCATTTGCTACGGCATTTACGTTTTCAGCTACTACTTTCCGTCCGCTTGCCCAGGCAGCGACGTGGTTGGGTTTTCTAATTCTGGATCCGTCTGTTTTTCCGACAAGTGTTCTACGTCAGACATTACTCCAGGGATTTATATACGGAATGTTTGTTCTTGCTTGGTGGCTCATTTATCTTGCTGCGGCTGAGCGGCGTCTGTTTGCAGTGGTTGCATGCGTCACTGGCGCTGTTTTCTTTTCTGGTTACGTTCATCTGTTTCACATCTACGGAATATTCTATGTTCCCGTTGTGCTGACTCTTGGAGCCTTACTTCACTTCCACGCTTCAGGAACACTCGAGAAGCGAGAGGTGTGGTTCGCAGTAGTCACGACAGTGCTCGCATTTTGGCATCCATTTGCAACTGCCCTATTCTTAGGTTACTATTTTGGATTCTACCTCGACACTTTTTGGCAACGCAGCAGATCGCAACACGTGCAGGCAGTTGTAATCCTGCTTGTCGTAAGCGTGACGATTGCCGCGCTGGTTGTTCCAAGTCCCCGAACCGCCGCAATGCCCCTTGACACCAGGGTATTCGGATTTCTGGTAAGTTATCAAACCAATGAGATCAATCACGTTGCATCCCTTGTGGCATTCCTTCTGGCTCAGATGGCGGTCGCCGGCATGGAGCTCTCGTCAAGGCAAAAATTAGCCGGTTTCATTGTTGTGTCTGCTCTCAGCGTTGTATTTCTTTTGAAGGGCTTACCACTATTACTTCTCTGGCTCTGCACAATACTGATCAAGCTTCTTTATATGCGCTCGTGGAGCCTTTTCTTTTTAGCCCTTGCAGCAACACTCCTCCCGTTCGGTGGGGGGATCGGCACGCCAATCTATGGACTCTTTGCCATCATGGTAGCTGTTTATGTGACACCCTTAGGATGGTCTAAAGCTGAGAAGGCACTCTCCTGTGTCAAGACTCGATATGTCATAGGACCTATCATTGCATCGACGGTAGTCCTCCTGATGGTCCGTGCGGGAATCCAGGTACCGGTAGTGACAAGGGTTGCGAGTCCTCTCCTCACAGAGCGCGAAAGAACGTATCAGTTGGAGAGCATTTTGGCTTGGCTGCACAATTCTGGCTATTGTGGCTATGAGATTGCCTTTGTTGAAAATGCAGGTAGTCCAATAGATTCTGTAGAAAGCGCTGTGACAAGACGGAATCGGCCACCCGCTGCTCTTAAAGACGTCCAGCACTTCTGGAACACTGTTCTACAGTGCCAGAAGGCCGAGCGTCAGGATGACAAGACCGAGACGGCCATTGTCACGTTTGGTGGGTCGACATTGGCCGACTCAAGGCCCGTATTCGAAGTCAAGGGTAGGTATGCAGGGGAAGCCACAGTATGGATCAGGGATTCTCAATAATTGCAGGTTCTGGCCTACCCCCCTGAGTCTGAGCCATGCAACATCCTGCGATCGTGAATCTATGGGCGGTGGCAGGCCGAGCAAAGACTCAAAGGCCGCCATTCGCGGTACAGAGGTGGTAATTTCGTTCCCTGTTGACCCTTAATCGATTTGGTGCGGAGAAACCAATCAGGCCTGGAAACCACACGACTGAAGCACATTCGCCGCAGCATTCAGCAATTGCCAAACTAGCTTCTGTTAGAATTCAACTATGTCCAGCAGGAGATCGTTAGTGAAATCTTCAGTTCTTGCTCCCAACATGCCTCACGCGTTGACCGAAACAAAAGTCGAAATAAGTGTCAAGGGAGAATGGATCGTGATCCCGGCACTGCAGGTTGAAGGGACGAACATCATCGTACGAGGAAAATGGCTTCGGATCGCCAGTGTCCTCGATGAGGAGTGGGCGGAAACTGAGCTGGCGAATCCTGAGTTGTGCGTGCATACGCTGAAACAGCATGGATCGCCTGCCTTGTGCGCCGATCTCTTCACTTTCACGCAGAAGCTTCCCGGGACTGTCCCCAAATACTCCTACCCGATGGAGTTAGACAGCGTTGCTGCCATCCGCCTCACTAGTTTCAAAGAGTGGTGGGACAAGCTACCTCAAGTCACTCGTAAAAACGTGCGCAGATCAGAAAAACGTGGCGTGGAGGTCAAGTTAAGGAAATTTGAAGATGACCTGGTTCGAGATATCGTCGAGCTGACGGATGATTCGCCCATTCGGCAGGGCAAACGCTTCGTCCATTATGGCAAGAATTTTGAACAGGTAAAGAAAGACCAGTCCACGTTTCTTGGCCGTTGCGACTTCATCTGCGCATACTCCGAAAAGGAGTTAATCGGCCTGGCAAAGATAATTTACAGCGGTGAAATTGCCTCGATCCTCCAGTTCCTTCCTAAAGCAAGTCAACAAGACAAAAGGCCCGCTAACGCTTTGATCGCAAAGATGGTGGAAGTTTGTGAGGCTAAGGGAATTTCTCATATCATCTACGGCTTGTACAGCTACGGGAACAAGCGTATGAGCTCTCTTCTGGAATTCAAGATCCGAAACGGATTTGAAGAGTTCCTCGTGCCGCGGTTCTATGTCCCATTGACTTTCAGAGGCTCACTTTCCTTTAAGCTCAATCTTCATCGCGGCGTTGTTGGAGTACTTCCAAATGGTTTTATAACAACGGCTCTGAGTTTCCGAGAGAAATGGTACTCTCTTCGTCGCTCTCTTGGCCGGCGTAGCTCAATGTTAGAGCAGCCGAATAGTCTTCGGCAGATGGAGCGTTCAATTCCTCCCGCCGGCTCCAACCAAGATTTGGAATCATGAATTCTCTATTTTTTTATTCCACTCGCAATCTCCAGCCTTATCTGAATTGCATGCTGTATTCCACGCGGGGGAGGCACTAAGTGCGTAATTCCGTCAGCTGGAGGCGAGTGTGGGAAGATAAGTCGAAGGACAATGTTCCAGACTTCGAACTCGATCGGGGCATATCTCCCCGCGACCGAGAAATTGAGAATCTGTCCGAGCAAGAACTCATCAACTTCATCGAACCAAGAGAGTTTGAGACCCTCCTCGACGCAGGCTGCGGCACGGGCGTAAACATTCTTCGGCTCCACTCACGAGTAAGGAAAATCATTGCGATCGACTTTGCATGGGGCTCATTAGAGCGGTGCCGAAAAAGAATTCAGTCACTCAATATTCAGAACGTCCACCTTTACAATGCGAGCGCTACGGCTATTCCCCTTCCGGATTGTTCTGTCGATAAGATCCTCTGCCTGAGTGTATTGCAATATTTGGATGACGAGGAATTTCGTCAGGCGGTCAGGGAGTTCGTTAGGGTTTTAACCCCCGGAGGAGTCATAGTACTTCATGTAAAAAACTTTTCCTCGCTGTATTGGTCCACGCTCTGGCTTGCGAAAAGACTAAAGTCTCTTCTAGGAATGAGCACACGGATTGAATATTTCCGTTCTTTCCGTTGGTATGTCAATGAACTCGAATCATTTAACTGCCACATTTTGGACTACAATTCGTTTAACCTGCTTTATGTCGATCGGATGCCCAAGGGGCTGCTCTCTTTCTTCCAAAGGTTTGAATTGAGACACCATAGTGAGCCGCTTTTCCGGATCCCTTTCCTACGCCGCCACGGAGCCGAACTCAAGATTAAGGCCAGAGTTGTGGACCGCCGTCTTGAACAGGGCCATTCCGAGACGACATCGGTCCCTCTGCGAGCCGCAGGCTCTGGTGCTTAGGCAACCTCGCGACCTTCGAGATCACTGGAGCTTAAAGAATGCCTGGAATCACAGGAATAATCAGACGACAACCATACGAGGGAATAGAGCAGGATCTAAGTCTCATGGTCGAATCCATGCGACATGAGACGTACTACGTCGGAAACAAGTACGTGAACCCAGACTTGGGCCTTTATTTGGGCTGGTGGGCTCATCCATGTTCTCTTGGCGAGCGCATGCCGCTGGTCAGCCGGAACAAACAACAAGTCCTAGTCATCGTTGGTGAAAACTATCCCGATCCGGGCAAGCCTGTATCTGCAAACGGCAAAGGAAATCTGGATGCCAATGTCCAAGACCTCCTTCGCCTCTACGAGGAGTCGCCAGATAATTTCCTGGAAAGTCTGAACGGATGGTTTTGTGGAGTTGCCCTCGATCTGAACCTTCGCAGGGTTACTCTATTCAATGACAGGTATGGAATGAGCCGAGTCTACTTCCACGAAGGAGCAGAGGAGTTTATTTTTGCATCTGAAGCAAAGTCTCTGTTGCGGGTTCGCCCTCCACTTCGGGCCATTGAACCTGAGGCCTTAGCACAATCTCTCCGCTCATACTGTGTCATGGGAAACAAAAGCCTGTTCAAGGGCATTTCCGTGCTAACGCCTGGGTCGTCGTGGGAGTTCGTCGGCAGTGCTGTTCCGCAAAAAAAGAGCTATTTTGAATTTGAAGAATGGGAGGAGCAGCCACTACTCAGGCCTGCCGAATTTTATGAAAAGTTTGATGAAACCGTCTCAAGAGCTGTTCCTTGTTATATGGAAAGCACTTCTCGAGTAGCGCTCTCACTGACCGCTGGACTGGATACGCGGGTCGTTCTTGCGTCTGCCGGGCCTGAGAACGGCCCTCTCCCTTGCTACACGTTTGGGGGAATGTGGGGAGAGACTTTTGACATCCAGGCCGCGCGAAAGCTTGCAGCGATCTGTAATCGACACCATGAAGTCATCAGAATCAATGAGCAATTTCTGAAAGATTTCTCAAGCTATGCTCAAAAGAGTGTCTACCTCTCCGATGGTACACACGATGCGTTTGGGGCACATGACGTGTATTTCAATGAGATCGCCCACGATATTGCTCCGATCCGCCTGACGGGGAAGTTTGGCAGCGAGGTGGTCAGGACAAGAAAGCTTATCCCTTCGATGGATTTCCCACGCGAATTCCTGCAGCCATGGTTTGTGCCTTATGTAAACGAGGCGCCATCATTTGACCAGATCAGCAGGAAGATACACCCTCTCACTCGGGCAGTGTCCGAGGAGATTCCATGGTACGAGTTTGGCCGGGTAGCCGTTGAACAATCGAAACTCACTTTGCGAACACCCTATATGGACAATAGACTCGTCAAGCTAATGTATCAAGCGCCACCCGGGCTTCGGACTTCGCGCGACTTGCAAGCCAGGTATATCAAGCAAAGGAGCGCCGAGCTGGGAAACCTGCCGACAGATATGGGGAGGATGGGAGAAAATGGAGGCCCAATGGGCAAGGCTAGTTTCGCTCTCTCCCGAGCATTCGCCAAGTCAGAATACATCTATTTGTATTCGATGCCGCATTGGCTAACCTGGATTGATCGGAAAATGGAGAGACTTAGACCTGAACGGATTGTGGTAGGGAGACACAAGTTCGAAGCATACAGGATATGGATTAAAACACACTTAGCAGGGTCGATTCGAGACGTCTTGTTGAATCCCCGCGCTCGATGCACGGACTTTTTTGACAAGGCATCCGTCGCGAGAGTTGTGGAGCGGCACACAGCAGGCACCCACAATTATATGAGACAGATCAATAAGATGCTAACACTCGAACTGATTTACTCCTCGCTTCTCGGGAACTAGAAGCCGTTACGCCTCATCGAGCTTACAGAGGACATGGAGCGCAACGCATCTTGCATAACTCTGGTGGAGCATGCAGCTTTCAGTGCGGCCCTCGAAATCCCGCTAGCCACAAGCCCAGATCATTGAACCGACGTAACCGTGACGCCCAAGGGAGCAACGGGAGGGGTTCCTGAAGTTTGGGTGAGTGGGTGCGGGTACGTATATGGCGTGTAATGCTCGCTCCAAGTATCAGTGGAGGTGCATTGATAGAGAGTGTTTGTGTCCGTCGCCCAGTAAGCCACGAGTGGAGTGCAGCTGGACGGTCGTGCGGAGAGCAATCCCGACCCTGTTCCGCTCGTTCCGTTGAAGCTAGTCGTGTAGGCGTAATAGTCTCTGTTTGCTTGAACCCGTTGGGGCGAGGCAGATATAGTCCCCCAATAATTCGCCCCACCGTTGTGGGTGTTGAGCCAATCATAAACGGGATCAATGGCCTGGCTCGCTGCGCCTGCCAGTCCTGTAGCAGCCAGGACAGGATTGACATTTTGGAATAGATTTCCCATGCCGCGCCCGGTCTGGTCAAGGCACGGATACGCGTGAAGAATCAGGAAACTGTTGCCCGAGGCCCAAGTGTGCGCCAGGTCATTGCTGCTGCCTTGTCTTAGTACTGTAGTCGTAACACTAGTTGCGGTGTTCGAGACAATGATACTGCCCCAACCCTGGGTCACGTTGCGAAGTGAATAGCCAATCCACTGATTCGTCGTCCAGCCGGGAGAGCCATTCGCGGTCAAAATGTCCGTGGTAGAACTGGCCGAGGCAGTGCCGCTCCCGTACGTGGTCGAACTGCTGCCGCCGCCATCATTTGTGTCGTAGGGCGAATTTCCATCGCAGCCGTTCGCACCCCACGCCGTGGAGCCATTTTGTGCCTTCGGACCGGCCCAAGGAGAATATTCATCGGTGTCCCTATAATTAGTAAGTTCCGCCATATTTAGAAACGGGTTTGAGGTGCCGTCTTGGAAATTGTTTCCCCAAATCACCCCGGTTCCGCCGCGAAGAAACACTCCGGTGAATAGGTTCCCTAAAGGTTGGGAGGCGGTTCCCGGAAAACTGTTGTTGTAAATCTCCCACTGACGGACGCTCCGCAAGCGTCCACTGGAATCCATTCCATGAAATGCGATGGTGGGGCAGCCGGTATTGTGCCTGAATACAAGACGGCCCCCAGCTTCGCTATCCACGCAATCGAGGACATTCACCCCGGAAGGATAGGAAAAAGTGTTGTCCTCTAAATACACCGCTCCCGCCTGACCAAGCGTATCAGGTTGCGCCCAGGAGTTGTCGCCGAAGGTTCCTACGCCTGCCCACGAGTTGTGCTGGATGAGAGCCGCGAACTTCTGGTTCGCCGCATTCTCGATGAACGTATTGTGGTCAATCACGCCCCAAGTATCGCTTGAGGTTAAGATTCCAGTCACACCCAAGGGGTTGAATGTGATGTTGTCCACACGTGCCTCATGGGAAGAGCCGTCAATATGGATATGGTTGGAGCTTTCCCCACAGTTGGACGTCGACAGCAAGCCGATAATCGTAAAGCCGGAAATTCTCACGAAAACATTGGAGCTCAAACTCACGCTGATCAGTGACTGAAGTCCCGAGCAATTGCTATCCCCCTTGGTCGTGCCGTCTATAATGACAGTGTTCCCGGCTCCCTGGCCAATGAGCGTGATACCTACAGAATAGGATAGTTGAGTTGACCACGTTACCCCGGATGGGCAAGAAGGGATAATCACTGTGTCACCGTTTTTCGCCGAATTAACCGCTTTCTGAACATCAGCCACTTTGCAGGATGCGGCCGTGAAGGTATTCGCCTGCGCCTCTGAAGCAAAAGAACCACTCACTAGAAAAACGAGCAACAGCCATTTTATCACTGTGGTCACCGGGTCCATTCCTTTCAAACGAGACTGCCTTATGGGGTTCTATTCCAGATACATATTGCCCAGAAACACCAACCGAATCCACTGTACGAATGGACAGTCTTGGGACAGGGTGCAACAGACCTCTTACTGGGCAGGTCTAATTCTCGCAACTACTGCTCGCTCAATAACTTCTAGAGAGCCCATTGCCTAGATGGCGTCATTCCAGCACTGTCAGGGAGATTAAGAATGGTAGGATTTCAAGAAAGAGCAGGAAACACAAGAGCCCGGAGGTCGCTCGAGAGAGTTTCTGGCGAATGCCCGACCTGTCCATCGTATGCTTATCAAAAGAATATAGTTGGCGCAAATTGGTGGGAAATGCTGGGAAGTGAATTCCTCACATGGAATAGGCAATGAAAAGGTTTGCGACCCTAAAGCGTTCGGAGTTCATTCTTGGTCAGTACAGAGCCCTGCGGGGGCTGACAATGGACATGCGGGTCCTTCTTTGGCTAGTCAAGAGAAAAGGCAAAATCGCCGGGTACCTAAAAACCCATCAGGTGAAGAAGCTCCAAATCGGGACCAGCAACAACATTCTCGACGGTTGGCTGAATACCGACTCCTTTCTCAATCATGCCCCGATCGTCTATTTGAACGCGACAAGAAGGTTTCCATTCGCTGGTAATACGTTCGACTACGTAATGGCCGAGCACATGATCGAGCATGTCGAATACGAAGAGGCACAGATCATGCTGCGGGAATGTTTTCGCGTTCTGAAGCCAGGAGGACGCGTGCGATTCTCTACACCAGATCTGCGAGTAATGCTGGAGCTGCACTCCAGAGAAAAAACGGACGCTCAAAGAAATTACATTGACTGGATTATCGCAAGATTGATGCCAGAAGTCCGGAAATGCAAAGACGTTTTTGTAATTAATAATGTCTTCCACTGCTGGGGACACCGCTTTTTGTACGACCAAGAGACCTTACATCACGTGCTCAGTAGTGCAGGATTTCGCGAAATCAAATTCTACAAGCCGGGGGACAGTGAGGATCCGAATCTCCGGACCCTGGAATCCCACGGAAAGGAGATACAATCCGAGGATATTAATCAGTTCGAGACCATAGTTGTTGAAGGTTGCAAAGAGAGATAGTCCCACTGTACTTTCAGAGGAGTACTTTTTGACAGGAGCTCACAGCAGCTTTTTCACGCATGAGGTAGCCATGGAGGCCTCAAGGTGAAGTCCGAGCCGGTTCCTAAGACTGAGCGTGACCTCTAGTGCGAAATTCGCCTCAGGCGACATCGTCAGCAAGATGACTCGAAAAGTATTTTCGGAATTCTCATAGGTACGCGAATGAGAATGCCCCTGGTTTCAATTCTCATCCCCGCGTATAACGCCGAGGAGTGGATCGCCGATACACTCCAATCCGCGATTGCACAAACATGGCAACGCAAGGAGATCATCGTTGTGGACGATGGCTCCAGAGATGGGACGGCGGAAGTGGCGCGGCGATTTGCGTCGAAAGAGGTCACAATCGTATCCACAGAGAACCAAGGCGCTGCGGGGGCTCGCAACCATGCCTTGCAATTGAGCCAGGGGGACTATATCCAGTGGCTAGATGCGGACGACCTTCTGGGACAGGATAAGATTAAACGCCAAGTTGTAGCAATGGGGGAAGCGGACGACCCGCGGATACTTTTCTCCGGACCGTGGGGATATTTCCACTATCGCACCCGCCATGCACATTTCATTCCTAATTCTCTTTGGAACGACCTTTCTCCCATCGAGTGGATCCTGAGAAAGTTGGGCGAGAACCTGCATATGCAGACCGCGACTTGGCTGACGAGCCGGGAACTTACTGAAGCGGCCGGACCTTGGGACACACGATTGCAGAGCGATGATGACGGCGAATATTTTTGCCGCGTACTGTTGGCATCGAAAGGTACCCGATTCGTTCCCGAAGCGAGAGTATTCTACAGAAGGACACCGTCATTGAGCCGGGTGAGCTACATCGGAAATTCAGATGACAAGAAGGACTCGATGCTGGTTTCGATGAAATTACACGTTCAGTATCTTCGATCGCTCGAGGAGAGTGAACGTGTTAGAAAGGCTTGTCTCACATATCTGCAGACCTGGTACGAAAATTTCTATCCGGAGCGGCCTGATCTCGTCGCAGAACTCCAAAGTCTGGCCTCACAACTGCACGGGCACTTGGAGGAACCCCACTTGCGCTGGAAATATGCGTGGATGAAACCAATCTTTGGGTGGAAGATCGCGAAACGAGCTCAGCGAGTACTGCCCCAGATGAAGTCAGCGCTCATGATGCATTTGGATAGAGTAATGTATCGGTTGGAGAAGCCTAAACGATCGGCTGGCCATGCTGCAAAGCCGATGAGCGTGGCACAGAAGGATTAGATTGGAGGAATACGATCGTGGCAGGTCCAACCAAACAAGTCGATAAGATATTGACAATCTGGAACGAGCATCTAGAGGTCGCCAAGACTCTGCCGAGGCTAGCATCAGATGTATCCAACGCCGTTGACCTCATATATTCCTCGATGGCCGCCGGCGGCCAGCTTCTTATTGCAGGGAACGGGGGATCGGCGGCCGATGCGCAGCACATGGCCGCCGAGCTTACTGGCCGTTTCTTCCTTGAGCGGCGCCCTTTCCGAGCAATCGCTCTGCACGTCAACACGTCGAGCCTTACGGCGATTGGCAACGATTACGGGTACGAACACGTATTTGCCCGCGAACTCACCGCTCACGCTCGACCGGGAGATGTTCTGCTGGCGATTTCGACGAGCGGGAACAGCCCGAATATTCTGCACGCGATCGAGGCGGCTCGCCAGTCGAAGGTCTCTGTGATTGGTCTGACGGGAGAAACCGGCGGGAAGATGCGAGTGGCGTGTGATCTGTGCTTGTGCGTTCCTTGCAAGTCGACGCCGCGGATGCAGGAAATGCACATCACGATCGGGCACACGATTTGCGAGCTCCTGGAAGAGAGGCTGGCGGCAGCATGAGTCAAGCTTCTCATGTCCGCGAGGACGAAAAGGTGGACCAAAATTATCGAGGGTCACCTGGTTTGACGATGTCCGAGATTGCCCCAGAAATTTCGGTGGCATTACTAACCGGCGGTGGGGACAAGCCCTATGCGTTTGGCCTGGCTACGGAGCTAATCTCGAAAAGAGCATCTCTGGATCTGATTGGCAGCGATGATCTGGATTGCGCCGAATTCCACGGCAGACCAGAAGTGAACTTTCTTAATTTGCGAGGCGATCAGAATCCGGGTGCCACCCTTGGAAGAAAAGTGTCCAGGGTGGCTAAGTATTACGTCAGGCTTATCAGCTACGCCGCCACGGCGAAGCCAAAAATCTTTCATATCCTGTGGAATAACAAATTCGAGCTGTTCGATCGAACGGGCCTTACGCTTTTTTATCGGTTGTTGGGAAAAAAAGTCGTGCTTACGTTGCACAATGTGAATGCGAGGAGGCGGGATTCCAGAGATACGCGCCTCAATCGGTTTACTTTACGAATCCAATACCATCTTGCTGATCATATCTTCGTTCACACGGAGAAAATGAAGCTTGAACTGATCGAAGAGTTTGGCATGCAGGCTCCCAAAATCAGCGTCATTCCGTTCGGGATAAATAATTCTGTTTCGAACACGGGTCTCACTTCAGCCGAAGCGAAGCATCGACTGGGCATCCGGGATGGCGCGAAGACAATTCTGTTTTTCGGCAACATTGCACCTTACAAAGGCCTTGATTGTCTGATCGCGGCGTTTCAACACAATCTGGCTCGGCGCGAGGATTATCAAGTAATCGTCGCAGGCCGGCCAAAGGGCTCCGAGCTATACTGGGCCACACTTCGAGAAGCCATGCGCGAGGACGTGGAGAACGGGCGAATACTTCTCAGAGCGAACTACATTCCTGATGAGGAGACTGAACTCTACTTCAAGGCTGCGGATGTTCTCGTTTTGCCTTACCGGCACATTTACCAGAGTGGGGTTTTGTTCCTAGGATACAGTTTTGGCCTCCCCGTTCTTGCTGCGGATGTGGGGTCGCTTAAGGACGAAATCGTTGAGGGAAGGACGGGGTTTGCATTTAGACCCGAAGACCCAATTGACCTGGCGAGGGCCATCGAACAGTATTTCTCGAGTGATCTGTACGCAGAGTTGGATAGCAGGCGCCAAGAGATTGAAGACTACGCGGCGAAGCAGCATTCCTGGGACGTGGTCGGGCGACTGACGATGAACAAATATGCGGAGTTACTTGGAGGCGACGTCCGGAGAAGATTGGCCGATCGCAATGCACCGAGCGTTTCCCCGTCAAAATGATCCAGTCCAGGATGCGTACCGGCCCGACTGCCCGGATGTAGCATGCCCACTCAACAACAATCATTAGCCGCCCTGAACACCGATCATTTGCATGCAGACCTAAAAGGCCGGTCTGTTCGCGGAGGATTGATAACACTCACTTCGCAGGGCGGCCAGTTCTTTTTGCAATCAATCTCTACCGTGGTGCTGGCGCGGCTACTGGTTCCCGCCGAATTCGGAATGGTGGCCATGGTCACAGCAATCACGGGACTTGCGTCCGCGTTTGCAGATCTCGGTCTTTCTGAAGCGACCATCCAACGCAAGGAGATCACTCATCATCAAGTCAGTGCCCTGTTTTGGATCAACCTCGCGGTCGGACTGGGACTCACGCTCGTCACGGCGGCCCTGGCTCCAATCTTGGCCAAGTTCTATCGTGAACCACGGCTCGTGAACATCACTCTAGTCCTGTCCGTTACATTCTTCATCGGCGGCTTGAGAGTGCAGCCTGACGCTCTTCTCAAGCGTCAGATGCGCTTTTCGTCTCTCGCTATTCGCGATTTGACGTCCTATGCCATTGGTGTCGCGGTTGCCATCACGATGGCCTTGCGAGGAGCTGGGTACTGGGCGTTAGTAGCTGCTCCCTTGACATTGAATTTTACTCAGACGACCCTTTCATGGCTGATGGTCAAGTGGAGACCCGGCCTGCCTCGTCGCGACGCCAATGTTGGTTCCATGGTTGCGTTCGGGGGGAATGTCGCAGCTTCCTACTTGATATTTAATCTGAATCGCAATGTCGACAACGTTTTGATTGGCTGGTATTGGGGAGCCGCCCCGTTGGGGCTTTATTCGAGGGCCTATAATCTACTCATGTTACCCGTGCGACAGCTCAGCACCCCGGCCGCCAGCGTCGCTGTCCCTGCTTTCAGCAAAATCCAGGGCGACCCAGAGCGATTTGCGCGATATTATTTGCGCGCCACCTCGTTGATCATGTGGATTAGTGCTCCGCTCTTCGGTTTTCTTTTCGTTGCTGCAACTCCGGTAATCGTCCTCGTACTCGGGGCACAATGGCGGGAAGCTGCGCCCGTTTTCCAGATACTCGCTATCTCTGCGCTGGGGCAAATGCTTCTTGAGACGACGGTCTGGCTGCTTATCAGCCGCGGGCAATCGGGGCGGCTGCTCAAACTCTTGCTGATTATATCTCCGATCATCGTCGCGAGCTTTGTCATCGGTCTGCCATTCGGGATCAAGGGTGTGGCGCTGTCCTCTTCCCTGGTTCTGCTAGGTATTCTCCCATGGGCACTCAAGTTTGCGTTTAACGGGACGGGCTTGAATCTGCAGCGTGTCGGCCGAGCCCTTTTGTACCCGATCTCGCTGTGTCTCGCCGGCGTTTTTCTTGCAAAACTTGTCCTACACCTTGTTGCGCCAGAGCGGTTGGTCTTGCAGCTGTTGGTTGTTGCGCTGGGTTTCGCAACGACGTACTCGCTCTCGGCATTGATACCTCCTGTACGACAGGAGATCATGTCCTTTGGAAAATTATTGAGCGAATTGCGCCTGTCGGGACAGGCGGTCTAGCGCGGTACGTGGGATGGCTCTTGCGCCCAGTGAGCAGATTCGAAGGGTCGGAGGCGAATGTCAGTCTGGTTAGCCGAAAGATTTTTCCATTCGACAAAGGATGAGCAGCCCACTGCCGACAGGGAAGGTCCAAGACACTCAGCGCTACTACTGCTATCAAGTTGATCCTACGAATGACGCGCGGTGGGCACAATTTATTGAGCTACACCCGAAGGCATCTGTGTTCCATACAGTGGGCTGGCTCGAGACACTCCGGCGCACGTACGGATATGAGCCGGTTGTGTTTACTACGTCTCCTTCGACCAATGAACTAAAGAATGGACTGGTATTCTGTCGCGTTAACAGCTGGTTGACTGGACATCGGCTTGTCTCTCTACCGTTCTCAGATCACTGCGAACCGCTTTGCGACTCGGCCGAGGAGCTGAACTTTCTGCTCCGTAATTTGCAGGCCGCCCTTGACCGGCAAAAATGGCGATATGTTGAGTTTCGTCCAACCAATGGGAATTTTGGCCAATCCGGTGAAGAGGCCGGATTCCGCCCCGCCGCAAAATACTTTTTGCACTTGCTTGATCTTCACCCAAGTCTTGAGGAAGTGTTCAGGGGGTTCGACCGGGATTCCGTTCAGCGCCGGATTCACCATGCGGAACGAGCGGGCCTAATTGAGAGATGCGGAAGATCTGAGGAGTTGCTGAAGGAATTCTACCGGTTGTTTATTATCACGCGGGACCGGCACCAGCTACCGCCTACTCCATACGCCTGGTTTCATAATCTAATTAGGAAC
Source organism: uncultured Acidobacteriota bacterium (assembly GCA_963701005.1). GTDB lineage: Bacteria > Acidobacteriota > Terriglobia > Acidiferrales > UBA7541 > Palsa-295. The sequence continues at coordinate 5,087,379 of OY969555.1, read as the reverse complement.
CTTGGCAAGGCACTCGAGATCCGAATAGCTTACAAGGATGAATCGCCGGCAGCTGCCATTCTGACTTTGCGATTCAAAAACGTCCTTTATTACAAGTACGGATGCTCCGATGCGAGGCTCAATAAATTGGGAGCAACACCGTGGCTTATTTGGAGGGCGATTTCAGCAGCCAAACTCTCCGGAGCAAGTGAATTTGACATGGGGCGGACCGAGGAAGGCAACGCGGGGCTACTTGCGTTCAAAAATCATTGGGTCCCTGCCCCAAAACAATTGGTGTATTGGAGTTATCCAGAAGTTTCAGGCCTTAGGTCTGGGGAAGGCTGGAAAGTGAAGATGGCGAAGCGAGTTTTCTCCATCATGCCGAGAAGGTTAATGGCACTCACCGGTAGTCTGATCTACCGCCATATCGGATAAATTATAATGATGAAATAATAGTTAGGCGGGCGGCCTTGGGGTCCCCCAGCGCTCCGAGTGGAAGAGGCGTCGAGCGACGCCAGGAGGTCAGCTCCGAAACCTGTGGAGGAAATGGCGCAACGGAGGCAGGTAACGGTATTTCGATACACCTCCTCTCTTGTTTAATTCACCGCAGTGGAAAGCGGGGCTGAACCAAACGGTGATTGAAACTCTCACTGACTACTATCGGCTTCCCGAACTCTTGCTCGGCCGTGTCCTGGGAGCAAAGCCCGCGGGCGAAGCGGGATACTTTCGATTCGGGCCCAATGCGATTTGTTACGGACAAAGTACATCGGGCGTTACGACAAAGATCGAGGACGCGGGGCTCTATGACGCACTCAAGAATATTCGGATGGACGGCGCAGATGTTCACTTGCCATTCGATCTTACCCAGCTCATCGAGAATTTACGCCGTGAGCGTTATGTTCCAACCCTGACGCCTGGCCGCGAGAAATTGGTCACTCGAGAATGGATGCTCAAGACCTATTATTTCCTCAGAGAGAGCTTCCCTGATCCTTTGCGACGGCGCATGCAGCGCGTGTATTTCAGCGACTGGAAAACCAGGCCCTTTCCTAGTTGGCCCGTGGATTTTACCGTGGACAATCTACACGACGAAGTTCTGGGTCTTTTGATGGAAGCGAGTCGCGCAAAAAAAGTGCCGTTCATCTGGTATTGGCCTGACGGTGCGCCGAATTGTCTGGTTTTGACACACGATGTGGAAACGTCAGCGGGTCGGGATTTCACGCCTCAGTTGATAGACCTGGATGACTCGTATGGCCTCAAAGCTTCTTTCCAGGTCATTCCGGAAAGCCGCTACGAAGTGCCCGATGAATTCGTCGAAGAGATTCGAAATCGCGGATGCGAGTTCAATATCCACGACCTGAATCATGACGGGCGTTTATACCGGCAACGAGAGGAATTTCTTCGCCGGGCGAAAAAGATCAATCAATACGCTCGCCGTTACAACGCACGAGGTTTTCGCGCCGGCTCGATGTACCGCATGCTTGACTGGTACGATGCATACGAATTTTCCTACGATATGTCTTTGACGAATGTCGCCCATTTAGAGCCGAAGCGTGGCGGCTGCTGCACGGTATTTCCGTTCTTCCTCGGCAAGATACTTGAACTCCCTTTGACCACGAGCCAGGACTATTCAATTTTTCACATCTTGAATGACTATTCGATTGACCTCTGGAAAAAACAGCTCGACCTGATCCGTCAGAGAAATGGGCTAATGACTTTCCTTACACACCCAGACTATCTGATCAACCCTCGGGCGCGCAAAGTGTATGAGTCGCTGCTCGGCTACCTGAGAGAAATGATTGATCGAGAAAAAATGTGGGCAGCACTGCCCGGAGAAGTCGATCAATGGTGGAGGACCCGGAGCCAACTGAGACTGGTCCAAAAGGGCAACGGTTGGGAAATCGAAGGCTCCGGAAGAGAGAGGGCGCGAATCTCCTATGCCGTTCGTGAAGGAGATCGCCTGTTGTACGAAGTTGCCGGCGCTCCCGCGCATGAAAGCGCGCACTTATAGCTCCCATGGATTCTGCAAACAATGACATCGAAGTACGCGAGACCCATGCTGCGGCAGAGGGTACATGAGGACACATGTTAAGTTGCATTACTCAGCGGTTGCGAAGGTAGAGCAGACATTATGGAATTGTCTCTAAAGAAAATCACGAAAGAGCAAAGCAGGGACACGGGCATGGCCATGGTGCTATTGCTTCTGCTTTTGATTCTGAAGCTCCGGATACACCGGGAAGGTATCCTGCTTGGGGCGATTGCTTTGCATGTTTTAAACATGACGGTTCCCCAGGTTTATCGGCCCATCGCCGTTGTCTGGCTGGGGTTTTCTCACCTTCTTGGCAGCATCATGTCCAAGATTCTGCTGTCTATTTTATTCTTTGGCGTCATCACGCCTATGGGCATTCTGCGGCGGCTGTTCGGCAAGGATGCCTTGAAACTGCGCGCATTCAAAGCGAGTGGCGAGTCAGTCGCGCTGGAGAGAAACCACGTGTATACCGCAAGGGACATCGAGAAACCTTATTAGGGTAGAAGGAGAGAACGAGTATGGAATTCCTAAGAGACTTATGGGGTTTCCTGAGTCAAAGGAAAAAATTCTGGTTGCTGCCCGTCATTTTGATTCTGCTGGGGTTTGGAATCATCATCGTACTGGCGAGCGGCTCCGCGATCGCGCCGTTTATTTATACCCTGTTCTAATCGCGTGCTCCGCGCCCGGAACTAGCTGCAAGGAAAAGTGAATCGGGAATGAGAAAAGCAATCCTCGGCATATCTGCCTTTTATCACGACAGTGCAGCAGCGATCCTCGTCGACGGCCAAATTATTGCAGCGGCACAGGAGGAGCGGTTCAGCAGAAAGAAGCACGATTCATCATTCCCCATTCACGCGTGCCGGTACGTTCTGGAAGAAGCAGGCTTCGAGTACAAGAACCTGGCCGCAGTTTCGTTTTACGACAAGCCGTTTCTAAAATTCGAGCGGCTTCTTGAGACATATCCTGCATTCGCGCCGATTGGCTTCGTGAGTTTCCTTTCGGCGATGCCGGTTTGGATCAAAGAGAAGCTCTTCATGCGGCGCATGCTCGGGGAACAGCTAGCAGAACTCGGCGAAGGCAATGTCCCGATTTACTTCCCCGAGCACCACTTGTCTCATGCGGCGAGCGCCTTTTATCCATCGCCATTTTTGGATGCGGCCATCCTGACGGTGGACGGAGTGGGGGAGTGGGCGACGACGACCATCGGCCACGGCCATGGGAAAGAGATCAAGATTCTAAGAGAGCTGCAATTCCCTCATTCGGTTGGGTTGCTCTACTCCGCTTTCACTTATTACACGGGATTTGCGGTGAACAGCGGTGAGTACAAACTCATGGGATTGGCTCCGTACGGGAATTCCGAATCGCAACGAACCGAAGACTTTAAGGCGAAAATCAGAGCGGAGCTTGTCGACATTCGCAAAGATGGCTCAATTATTCTTAACATGGATTATTTCGATTACGCCACTGGGCTCAAGATGGTGCACGAAAAGAAATGGGAGCGGCTCTTTGGAATACCGCGGCGAAAACCGGAGTCCGAGATTTCACAAGAGTACATGGACATGTCGCTCGCAATTCAACAGGTAACGGAGGAAATTGTCCTCCGTTTGGCATGCACGGCCCGGCAACTGACCGGGAGCAAGTATCTGGTATTGGCGGGGGGCGTCGCACTTAACTGTGTTGCGAACGGGAAACTTTTGAAGGCCGGAACCTTCGAGGATATCTGGATTCAGCCGGCTGCTGGAGACGCCGGGGGCGCCGTTGGAGCCGCCTGTGCGGTGTGCCACATTCACGATGGGAACGATCGGCACGTAAACGGCCGGAGGGATGCAACTCAGGGTTCCTACTTGGGTCCGCAATTCTCCGACAACGAGATTCACCGTGCACTGCAAGAGTACCAGGCCAAGGCGCACCATTATGAAGATTTCGGGAAGCTTGCTTCCGATGTTGCCGCTAAACTCTCGAGAGGAAGTGTTGTCGGTTGGTTTCAGGGACGCATGGAATTCGGCCCACGCGCGCTAGGGGGCCGAAGCATCTTAGGCGACGCCCGAAACCCGGAGATGCAAAAGAAGTTGAATCTAAAGATCAAATACCGCGAGGGCTTTCGGCCGTTCGCGCCCTCTGTCCTAGAAGAGGATATCGGTGAATATTTTGAGTTGGACCGGGAATCGCCCTACATGCTTCTCGTCGCGCAGATCCGCGAGGACAGGAAAGTTCCGCTTCCCGAGGGGTATCACGCGCAGCCACTGTATGAGCGACTCTATTTTCTTCGATCGGACCTGCCCGCTATCACGCACATTGACTATTCCGCGCGCATCCAGAGCGTAAGCAGGGAGACCAACCCCCGTTACTGGGAATTAATCAACGAGTTCAAGAGACAGACAGGCTACGGCGTCATTGTGAACACCAGCTTCAATGTTCGTGGTGAGCCGATCGTTTGCACGCCCGATGACGCTTATCGCTGCTTCATGAGGACGGAGATGGATTTCCTGGTATTGGGGAACTATCTTCTCGACAAGAAGGACCAAGCGGCGTTGCCAGAAACGGGCGATTGGCGAAGGGAATTCAAGCTCGACTAGAATGTCGCCAGCAAACATGTATCGCTTGATGCTGATGCAGCCAAGATTTACGAGGCAGTGGGCCAACTGATTATTTTCCGTGAGCCAGCATGACTTTTCATGAGACTAACATACCAGGGGTTTTCGAGATTCGACTTGAGCCGAAGCCGGATGAGCGCGGCTTTTTCGCGCGCACCTGGTGCCCGAGGGAATTTGAGAGTCACGGATTGAATCCCAAGCTCGTGCAATGCAGCATTTCGTTTAACACACGCAAGGGAACGTTGCGTGGAATGCACTATCAGGTTGCGCCGTACCAGGAGACAAAAGTGGTGCGCTGCACCAGAGGCGCGATCTTCGACGTGGCAATCGATTTGCGCCCACAATCGCGGACTTTCAAGAATTGGGTCGCGGCGGTCCTAACCGCCGAACAACGGAACATGCTCTGCATCCCGGAGGGTTGCGCCCACGGCTTTCTGACTTTGGAGAAGGAGAGCGAGGTGTTGTATCAAATGTCAGAGGTCTTCGACTCAAATTCAGCCCGCGGAGTGCGGTGGGACGATCCGGCTTTTCAGATTGCCTGGCCGGGAAAAGTGGAAGTCATTGCCGAACGCGACCGAACGTACCCGAACTTCATGGAAGCGTGATGCGTCTGCTCAAGGAATTCGATCAGCGGAACTTGACCGAAATCGGCCGGGAGCTTCACCGGTTTGCCGAGGAGCTTTATCCCATTTGTCGGAGTATTACCGGCGAAGGAATCCGGCGGACCCTGGCCCAGATCCAGGCACGGATTCCGCTTCAGACCACAGAAGTGCCGACGGGGACCCAAGTCTTCGACTGGATTGTGCCCAAGGAGTGGAATATCCGCGACGCCTATGTCAAGGCGCCGGATGGAAGGCGGGTGGTGGATTTCCGCCAGCACAGCTTGCACATACTCAACTACAGCACGCCGATTCACGCGACGATGTCGCTCGACGAGCTGAAGCCGCATCTATTCACTTTGCCCGACAATCCCGATTGGATTCCTTATCGAACTTCGTATTACAAGGAAAACTGGGGATTCTGCCTCTCCCATAATCAGATGCAGACGCTGAAGGACGGCAAATACGAAGTTTGCATCGACTCGACTCTCGCGGATGGGCGCATGATTTATGGCGAGTCCTATGTGCCAGGGCGTTTGAAGGAAGAGGTTCTCATCTCGTGCCACGCGTGCCATCCTTCCTTGGCGAATGACAATCTCTCCGGTTTAACCGTGGCAACTATGCTGGCTCAGTTCCTTGCAGGTCGGGATCTGCGCTACTCCTATCGCTTCCTTTTCCTTCCTGGCACGATCGGAGCGATTGCCTGGCTGGCGAAAAACCGCGAGACTGCGAATCGCATCCATCATGGCTTGGTTTTGACATGCATCGGAGATTCCGGCGGATTCCATTACAAGAAGAGCCGTCAGGGAAACGCGGAGATCGACCGGGCAGCGGCGCACATTCTCCGCCATTCCGGCGAGCCGTTTGAAATCTTGGAGTTCTCGCCGGAGGGCTACGACGAGCGGCAATATTGCTCGCCAGGGTTCAACCTTCCTGTTGGCTGCCTGATGCGCAGTGTCTGGGGGAAATTTCCCGAATATCACACGTCGGCCGACAATCTCGATTTCATCCGGCCGGAAAAATTAGCGGGATCGCTTCACGCATGCGTCGCTATTCTGGATGTCCTGGAGAACAATTTAAGATACCGAAACCTAAATCCGTTCTGCGAACCTCAACTGGGGCGCCGAAACCTTTATCAGAGCGTCGGCGGTTATGCGCTGGGAGTGGAAATCTCCGCACGCCTCTGGGTCTTAAATCTCTCCGATGGTGAGCACTCACTATTGGATATCGCAGAGCGTTCTGGCCTGCCATTCTCGGCAATCAGCGATGCGGCAGACGCGCTGTTCGCGAACAAACTTTTGGCGATCGTCCCCGATGGTGCTGCAGAAGATGGTAAGCAGACTGGCAACTCAAGGATAGCCCTGTCACCGCATCGCTAGCTTATTGCCAACGAACATTTTTCAGCACCAACCTCAGGGTGCAATCTCGCTATGGTAAGCTGAAATTATTATAGGAGCACAACAGCGTGCGAATACTTTTGACTGGGCATAAGGGTTACATTGGCGCCGTTACAGGGCCAGTCCTGCAATCCGCCGGGCATGAAGTGATCGGTTTGGATAGCGATCTCTTTGCAGGCTGCGACTTCGGAGAAACAACCCCTGAAATTCCCGAGATCCGCAAAGATCTGCGCGACGTGACAATATCGGATCTCGAAGGTCTGGACGCGGTTGTGCATCTGGCCGCGCTATCGAATGATCCCCTGGGGGATCTCGATCCGAGCATTACTTACGACATCAATCACAAAGCTTCGGTGCGGCTCGCGGAACTAGCCAAACAAGCCGGCGTGAAGCGATTTATCTTCTCTTCGTCCTGCAGCACTTACGGCGCGGCGGGCGATGCGATCCACGACGAAACCGCTCCGCTGAACCCTGTCACACCTTACGGTGAATCCAAAGTCCTAGTCGAGCGCGACATTTCATACCTGGCCGATGAGAATTTCAGTCCCACGCATATGCGGAATGCAACGGCCTACGGCGCGTCTCCGCGCCTGCGCCTCGACATCGTTTTGAATGATCTGGTGGCGTGGGCCTATACCACTGGCCGAGTCTATATCAAGAGCGACGGCACGCCCTGGCGGCCCATCATTCATATTCGCGACATTACTGCTTCGATTCTGAGCGTGCTCGAAGCTCCCCGCGAAGCGATACACAACGAGGTTTTCAACGTTGGCCGCGCGCAGGAGAATTACCGCATCAGCGAACTCGCCCAAATTGTCGTCGAGACCGTTCCCGGCAGTCACGTGGAATACGCACCAGATGGTGGCCCCGATAAACGCTGCTACCGCATCAACTGCGACAAGATTAGCCGCCTGCTGCCCGGATTCCACCCGCAGTGGACCGCTCGGAAAGGCGCTCAAGAACTCTACGATGCGTACAGGAAAGCCCATCTCACTTATGCGGATATTGAATCTGGCCGCTATACCCGGATCGCACAGATCAGAAAGCTCATTAAATCTGGAGGTCTGGATTCTTCCTTATATTGGACAGATAGTGGAAATACTTTTCCCACAAAGGCTAGCATTCCAGCCTTTCCCGCCGGGAATACCAGGCAGCGCTAAGCGCTTCTTTTTAAGGTAACCCCTTATGTTTCATCTGTTTAGTGCCCTTTGAGTGTTTGTCTGGCCGCCAGGAACGCCCCTGACTTTGGCAGGTTGATTGCGATATTCCCTGCAGGGATACTAGGACTGTGTGTGAGTCTTATGGCGGTAGCTCCTTCGGCGTTGCCCCACTCGACTTGCCTGCGATTCTCTTAAGTTAGGCGGTGGAGAATTGATACCGTTGCCTCACAGGAACACTAACAAGGTGGCGGAACCTCAAGGCAATTCTTCCGTAGGGAGTCTGCGATGTGCCGGGACATCGTTTTTCACTTGGTCCTTATTCTGAAAGTGGGTCAGAGCAAATGGCGACAATGACGGTCACATCCGGTATCCAGCAACAGACTGCAGCAGCGGTGTGCCGTTTCTGCGGTGCGACCCTGCGCCGAACTTTTGTCGATTTGGGGATGTCCCCGTTGTGCGAAACCTACCCCTCCGCAGCTGATCTCAATCGCGGTGAAGTTTACTATCCGCTTCACGTCTATGTCTGCGAAGAGTGTTTCCTGGTGCAACTGGAGCAATACGAGAGCCCGGAGAATATCTTCGGCGATTACGCATATTTTTCTTCCTACTCCGATTCGTGGCTCAAACACGCGGAAAATTACTGCAACAAGATGGCAGCGCGATTCACCCTGAACGCAAAGAGCTTCGTGATCGAAGTCGCGAGCAACGATGGCTACCTGTTGCAATATTTTGTGCGCCAGAACGTGCCGGTGCTGGGAATTGAGCCTGCCGCGAATGTGGCCAAGGTCGCGATCGAAAAAGGAGTCCCCACACTAGTGAAGTTTCTTGGAGCCGAGTTCGCGAAACAGCTGGCTGGCGAAGGCCGTTGCGCAGATTTGGTCGCCGGAAACAATGTCCTAGCGCAAGTCCCCGACTTGAACGACTTTGTGGAGGGACTCAAGATCCTGCTAAAGCCGGATGGAGTTCTCACACTGGAATTCCCCCATCTGCTCCGGCTGATGGAACTGAACGAGTTCGACACGATTTACCACGAGCACTTCTCATATTTTTCACTGCTCACCACAGTGCGCATTCTCGAAACCCATGGCCTAAGGGTATTTGACGTGGAGGAATTGCCCTCGCACGGTGGCTCGCTTCGCGTTTATGCCTGCCGGGCAGAATCGAAACAGCACCCGACAGGACAGCACGTCAAAGAATCGCTTGCTCAGGAAGAAAGTGCCGGGCTGGGATCGATCGCGGGTTACGAAAGCTTTGCCTTGCAGGTGAAGCAGACGAAATGGGCTCTAGTGGATTTTTTGCTCACGGCTGCTCGAGAAGGTAAGTCAGTTGCGGGATACGGGGCGCCGGGCAAGAGTGCGACACTGCTGCATTACTGTGGCATCGGCAAAGACATGATCGAATACACGGTGGATCGCAGCCCATACAAGCAGGGCCGGTTCCTGCCGGGCACTCACATCCCGATTTATCATCCGGACAGAATCCGCGAGACCAAGCCGGACTATATCGTCATCCTTCCCTGGAATCTGAAGGACGAAATCATCCGTCAGCTGCAATTTGTCCGGGAATGGGGCGGCCGTTTCGTGGTGCCGATTCCGAAAGCTACGATCTACTAGTTGGACAGCCAAAGGGAGCGAGTATGAAAGTCGTATTATTTTGCGGCGGGGCCGGAATGAGACTCAGGGGTTATTCAGAAGATGTTCCGAAGCCCATGGTGACGATTGGCTCGCGGCCAGTCCTGTGGCACGTGATGAAGTACTACGCCCATTTTGGTCATAAGGAATTCATCCTCTGTCTCGGCTACAAGGCCAATGCGATCAAGAATTATTTTCTTGAATACGAGGAATCAGTTTCCAATGATTTCGTATTTTCCCAGGGCGGCAGAACGCTGGAGTTCATGCAGAGAGATATTGATGATTGGAAGATCACGTTCGTCGACACGGGGTTGCGTTCGACGATCGCAGACCGGTTGCGGCTTGTGGAGCCCCACCTGAATGGCGACGACATGTTTCTCGCGAATTACAGCGACGGCCTGACGGACTTCCACCTGCCTAAGCTGATTCAAGAATTCTCGCGCCGCGACAGCTACGCGTCGTTTCTTTCCGTTCAGCCGCGTTCCAGCAGTCTCGATACGGTTCAAATGAGCGATGACGGGAACGTTCACGCGATCAAGTGCATGAAGGACACTAATATCTGGGTGAATGGTGGATACTTCGTGCTGCGGAAGGACGTCTTCCGATACATAAAGCCGGGAGAGGAACTGGTCTACGAACCATTCCAGCGCCTCATGTCGGAAGGCAAAGTTTGGTCACATCGCTACGAGGGCTTCTGGCAGTGCATGGACACTTTTAGGGACAAGCAAATTTTGGATGAGCTGGAAGCCGCGGGCAATCCTCCCTGGCAATTGTGGAAGAACGGCCAAGCTGCTCCTCGAATCGTCGCCTAAGTGGACCGCATTTTTCAACGCACTGATGCCGCAAGACTATTGCGGAAGGAGTTCTATACGTGAATATATTCATCGATTCAAAGATCAACGATGACGACCGCAGGAAGCACCTTTATCAGGGTGCAATTTTCTTCCATCCTCCCAGTGCAAATTCTCTCAAGCTGTGTCAATTGGCTCAGGAATTGATCGAGGATGCGTTCAAGCCGCTGAACCCGGAAAGAGTTCAGGACAACATGTCTGCGGAGCGCAGCGCCGAAATTCTTTCGGTTTTGAAGCCAAAATTCATTCACCATCCCAAGGCCAAGGAATACATTCAGGGAATGCTACTTGAATTAGGCTGCGACCTCGAGAAGACCTACTTTGATGTGCCGCGAATGCGCACGGCGTTTCCCGGCGACTACTTAAAGTCTGGAATTGCCTACGCATTCCATCCTCATCGTGATACCTGGTATTCGGCGCCCTTTTGCCAAATCAATTGGTGGATGCCCATTTATCCGATTAACTCGGAGAACTGCATGGCGATTCATCCGCGCTACTGGAGCCAGCCTCTTAAGAACGGGTCGAGCGGCTACAACTATCACAAGTGGAATCTGGAGAGCCGGCAAAGCGCAGCTCAGCATGTGAAAGCCGATACTCGCATTCAACCGAAACCGGAAGAACCAGTGGAATTGGATCCCCAGTTTCGGCTAATCAGCGAACCGGGCGCGGCGTATCAGTTCTCAGCCGCGCAATTGCACTCGACCGTGCCGAACACATCCGAATTCACCCGGTATAGTATCGACTTTCGGACCGTGCATCTGGATGATGTCTGGGCCCGCACTGGCGCGCCAAACATAGATTCCGCTTGCACAGGCACGACCATGGGCGATTACTTGAGGGGGACGGATTTCTCCCACCTTCCGCCTGATGCGATCGCGTTGTATCAGGACGGAACGGAATGTGTATACGCCCGTGCCGCTCAAGTGCCAGAACGGTGATGGGGATTGGAAACTGAAGCTGCAGCCCTGGATAGTCTCGAATCATCTTGCACGCCCGAGTTCAAATCCTTGGGTTCTGAAATCGACTAGCGGATGCTTCAACTCAACCTGAAGAAAAATGCCGACGGGGGATTGACAGTCCTCTGCCTCGGAGCGCATTGCGATGATATCGAGATTGGCTGCGGTGGCACGTTGCTCTATCTGAAGAGTGCCTTCCCGAAATTGCGGTTCCACTGGGTGGTTTTTAGCGCCTCAGGACTGCGTGGTCAAGAAGCCGCAAAAGCTGCAGAGCTTTTCACCGCCGGCTGCGAGAAGGAATTCGTTCTCAAGGATTTTCGCGATGGCTTTCTGCCCTACAGCGGCGACAAAGTGAAGGGATATTTTGAAGAGATGAAGGGCCAGGTGAACCCCGATGTAATTTTCACTCACTGGCAAGGCGACGCCCACCAGGACCATCGCCTGATCTCGGAACTCACGTGGAACTCGTTTAGAAACCACTTGATCCTCGAATATGAAATTCCTAAGTATGATGGCGATATGGGGCGTCCAAATATGTTTGTCCCTCTCGAGGCGGATATGTATCAGAGGAAGATTCAGTACACCTTGGATGCTTTCGAGTCGCAGCACACAAAACGCTGGTTTCAGAAGGACACATTTCTCTCCCTCATGCGGCTTCGAGGGATGGAATGCAATGCGCCCAGCAATTATGCGGAGGCTTTTCACTGCCGCAAGTCGGTTCTTCAATTTTAATGAACTCTCGCAGTGATCGGAAACAAGTCGATGTCAAGCAGCGAGACTTGTCGCGTCTGAGATCGCGAATCTCTCTGTCTCACGGAGAAGGGAACTACCTGGTGAAGCTGGCAGTTGGAGGTATGAATGGTCCGGGCAAACTGGAGAGTCAATGCCCGAGGTGAAAGAGTCTCATCTTCTGTATTACAGGCTCTGCTTTTCGTGTTGCTTCACCCTAGCGCTTCTGTTGTTTATCGAAGTTGGCTCCGCCATAGTGCTGCGTGTCAAGGGCTATCCACGCTCCAAATTTCCAATGGCGAATGAATCCTCTGTATACATGTCGGAGCCTTGGGCCAAGCAATTTTGGAAGGAAAATTACGAGGCGGGAAAGTTTTCCTACGAGCCATATGTGGTATGGAAGCAGCTCCCCTATGCAGGTCAGACTCTCAATATAGACCCCGACCTTCGACGTCGGATCGTAAACTCGCAATGCGACGGAAAGACCTACACAATCTGGATGTTCGGTGGTTCAACGATGTGGGGCGCGGGCTCGCCGGACTGGGAGACCATCCCCTCTCATTTGGCGGAGTTGTTCTCAAAGGCAGACGAGCCGGCATGCGTTCGCAATTTTGCCCAGACCGGCTGGAACAACACTCAAGAGGTGATCGAATTAATGTTGGAGCTCAAACGCACCCCGAACCGGCCCAATCTGGTCATCTTCTATGACGGCTATAATGATGGCTATACATTTTACCAGTCAGGCAAAATCGACGCTCACTTGAACTACGACCGCATCCGCGAGCTGATGGAGAGACCCTCTCGACAGCGGAGACTAGGCTTCGTGATCGACTTCCTGCTCAGTACTCATACGGCCCGGCTGCTCACGGGTGCCCCCAGTCCACGTTCGCTTCTTGAGGGTTTCTCCGTGCCTTTACCCCCTCCCCCGAATGAAGCCGGAGCCAAAAAGGATCTAGAGATCGCTTACCTTGGGAATCTGGATGTTGTCAAAGCCCTCGCCCAGGAGTATGGATTTCAGTATGCCTTTTTCTGGCAGCCCGTCATCTTTGCGGGGCACAAGCCTCTCACCGAAGAGGAGAACAAAATTCGCCGCGCCTATTCTTCCGGAATCGAAGAGACTGACTTTCAGTATCAGGATATGGCCACCTTGTTTCGTTCCGGAGGCCGGCCCCATCTCTTCGATATTTCAGATGTCTTTGATGCCAGCGCGCAGACTATCTACATTGATTACGTCCATGTCAGCCCCGAAGGAAACCGGCTCATCGCCAAGCGCATATATGAGGTTCTGCAGCAAGCTGCCACGTTGCCTCATCATCTTGCGGCAACCCTGCCAAATGCAGGCGGAAAGACTTCTCATCAGCAGACACTTGCCGGCCGCGTTTCGACAGAACGAGCGGTTCTCAATTGACGTTGTGTTCCGAGGTTTACGTTTGCACCAAGCGGCTGAATATTATTCCACTCGCAGGAGTGGATATCCGCTTCGTTCCAAAGAGAGCTAGTAGATGACTCGCGGTAAGAACCTGCCATTAGACATGGAGCACGCGGCGACCGACGTGAAGGACTATTCAAAATCTCGAGCACTCCAGCGGAAAGCGCACGCGCTCATCCCAGGTGGCGCTCACACGTATGCGAAAGGTGACGACCAATATCCCGAGCAAGCCCCGGGGTTCATCGCTCACGGAAAGGGCTGCCACGCGTGGGATCTCGACGGAAACGAATTCATAGAATACGGAATGGGACTTCGGGCGGTTACCCTTGGACATGCTTTTGAACCGGTCGTGGAAGCGGCTCACCGGCAGATGCAACTTGGAATTAACTTCAACCGGCCCGCGAAGATCGAGGTAGACCTCGCCGAAGCCATGCTCGGCGTAATTGACGGGGCCGACATGGTGAAATTCGCCAAGAACGGCTCTGACGCCACGACTGCAGCTGTCAAACTAGCCAGGGCCTATACGGGCCGAGATCTGGTCGCCATTTGCGCCGACCAGCCCTTCTTCTCGACTGATGATTGGTTTATCGGCAGCACCGAGATGAATGCCGGCATTCCTCAGGCTGTCATCGATATGACCCTGAAATTTCCTTACAACGATCTTGCCAGCTTGAGGGGGCTGTTTGAACAGCATTCCGGTCAGATTGCCTGCGTCTTGTTAGAGGCGGAAGCAATTACATCTCCCGCTTCGGGGTATTTACAGGCAGTCAAGGAACTCTGCGAGGAACAAGGGGCCATACTTGTTTTTGATGAGATGATCACGGGGTTTCGGTGGCATCTGGGAGGGGCGCAGAAATTACACGGCGTCGTCCCTCATCTTTCCACTTTTGGCAAAGGCATGGGAAATGGTTTCGCCATCGCGGCGCTAGCGGGCAAGCATGAAATCATGCGGCTCGGAGGCTTGGACCATGACCAGCCGCGGGTCTTCTTGCTATCCACGACTCATGGTGCTGAGACCCACGCGTTGGCAGCTTCGCTCGAAACCATACGGATCTACCGCGAGCAAAACGTTGTCGAGTTCCTCTGGAAACAGGGTGAACGGTTGCGTGCCGGGCTTAACGAAGCTATTGCGCGCCACGGAATTGCCGGTCAGTTTGAAGTGGTCGGACGCCCGTGCAACCTAGTGTACCGGACAAAAGACGCAGAGGGAGAACCCTCGCAAGCCTTTCGTACGCTCTTCCTCCAAGAGCTCATTCGAGGAGGGATCTTGGCCCCGTCATTCGTCGTCAGCTTTTCGCATTCCGACCAGGATATTGACCGCACCGTTGAAGTGGTTGATCGGGCTCTCGGCGTTTATGCCAGAGCACTCGAGGATGGCGTCCAGAATCATTTGATCGGACGTCCAGTGAAACCGGTTAATCGAAAATTTAGTTGAGCTCGCTGCGGATGAGTGACAGGTAGACACATTATGCGTACAACACCAGCAATCCCGGATCGATCTCGTGAGATGGACGAAAAATCTTGGTGGGACCTGTGGAACACATCCCACCGTACCAAGGAAAATAACGACGAGGTTTCCAGCGAGCTTTTTGCGCGCGCAGCAGTAGTCATCAACGAGATTACGCAGTCTAAGAGCTGTCGCATGCTTGAAGTCGCTTGCGGTGCGGGAGCGCTCTCACGCAAGTTGGTGTATTCGAGCTATCAAGGTCTCGACATTTCGCCTGCGGCCATAGAGCTTGCACGCCAGAAAAGCGAGCGAATATCGCCACCGGCGGGAGCGGGCTTTCCGACTTATCAAGTCGCCGACTTCCACGACACGCCTGTCCCAGAGCAGCCGTTCGACATAATCGTTTGCGTTGACGCGATTTCCTGCGTCCGCGATCAGCAACTCTGCATGAACAAAATGGCTCAGAGCCTGCGGACCGGCGGCCACTTGGTACTTACCACGGTCAGCCCGTTTGTGTACAACCGCATTCAGCGTACCCAAACGGTTCGGCTGGAAAGCGGGCCAGTGAGCCACTGGCTTTCGCGGGGAGAACTGCAGACTTTGATTAAGCGCGCCGGACTTAAGATCGAGCGCTCGTACACGATCATGCCGCGAGGAAACCTCGGGATCTTGCGGATAGTCAACTCGTGGCGATTGAATTCGATGTTAGGTCCGCGCGCCGCGCCTATCCTTAAACGCCTGAAAGAGCATTTAGGACTCGGTCAGTACCGCGTCGTCATTGCGCGGAAGGCGGGATAACCCTGCCCCCATTCGACAACGCCGTGCAGCGCGGAACGAATGCTTACTGCCGCCGGCACCTCACGCGAACTGCAAGCAACTCGCGCCCGTGAATATTATGGGAGACTCCTCCGACAGCAAACAGGAAATCCAGGAGCCCATTTCTCGTCAGACTCCTGAGGCGCAGGAGGGGCTGGCCGGAATTACAGCCGCGAACGAGTTCAAGAGGAGATCGGTTCGCGGTGGCGCAGTTAGCGTGCTGGGGCAGGGTGCCAGCATAGTACTGCAGATTGGCACGACGCTGATTCTAGCGCGCCTCCTCTCTCCGGCCGACTACGGTCTGCAAGCAATGGTTCTCACGCTGGTTAACTTCTGTGGTTTGTTCCAGGATGCTGGTTTGAGTTCGGCGACGGTGCAGCGCCAGACGCTGACCGACGACCAAATATCGACTGTGTTTTGGATCAACGTCGGCTTGGGGACTTTCCTGACGGCCCTGGTGGCAGCCGCAGGTCCGCTTCTAGCTTCGTTCTACAAAGACCCTCGTTTGTTATGGCTTACCGTGGCCTCCGCGTCGGTATTTTTTTTCAACAGCCTCGCTATTCAGCATCGGTCAATGCTGAATCGCTTGATGCGTTATACCACCAATGCCAAAATTGGAATCGCCAGCATGGTGATCGGCTGCGCTATTGCCATCGCCATGGCGGCACTGGGTTGTGGCTATTGGTCGCTCATCTGTCAGAACATTAGTCTCCCGGTGGTTCAGGCCATCGGTGCCTGGTTAACGCTGCGCTGGGTCCCTGGGAGGCCGCGCTGGACAGCGGAGATTCGATCGATGTTGCGCTATGGCGGAACCGTGACCCTCAATGGTTTCGTAGTCTATATTGCTTACAATGCGGAGAAGGTTCTACTCGGGCGCTATTGGGGCGCTGGACCACTAGGGCTTTATGGTCGGGCGTATCAACTTTCCAATATGCCTGTGCAACAAGCTACGGACTCATTCACTGCGGTTGCCTTCCCCACGCTATCCAGGTTGCAGGGGGATCCTTCACGTCTGGTTCGGGCGTATCTGAGGGCTCATTCCCTGGTCGTCTCCGTCACGGTTCCCGCAGTGATCGCCTGCGCGCTCTTTGCCGACGAGATCGTTCGAATCTTGCTCGGGCCGAAGTGGGGCGGCGCGGTTCCAATTGTGCGGCTGCTCTCTCCGACCATGCTTGTATTCGCACTGATGAATCCAATGTCCTGGCTTCTTCGGGCTACAGGCCTAGTTGAGCGCAGTCTTAAGATCGCTGTGTTCATTGCGCCGGTCGTGATTCTTGCGGTGCTCGCTGGTCTTCGGTATGGCCCTAACGGAGTTGCGATTGGGTACTCGACCGCCATGGTTTTGCTGTTCATACCGTTGATAGCCTGGGCGAAGCATGGAACTGGTGTGTCGAACCGCGATTACTGGGACGCCATCAAAAGGCCCCTCTTCGCAGGACTTATTGCTGGCGCTGCCGGGTGGTTCGCACATTACACCCTTCGAAATTCGTTGCCACCATTCCCACTCTTTGCCGTCGGAATATCCGTTCTGGGTGCGCTTTACCTGGGAATTCTGCTTTTCGTGATGGGGCAGCGAGCGGTATACATGGACCTGCTCACTCATCTGTTCCACAAGGATAGCGAAGTGGTGGCAGGCAGCTAAGTTTGTCGTCAGATGTAGGAATCAATCGCATCGTGAAAACGAAAAGCTCAAAACTTAGTGTTGGTGACTGGGTCGAAGTCCGTAGCCAAGATGAAATTCTCAGGACACTCGACGCCAATGGCCAGCTCGATGGCATGCCGTTCATGCCGGAGATGTTTGCATTCTGCGGCCAGCGGTTTCAGGTTTACAAGCGCGCGCACAAGACCTGCGACACCGTTTTCCCGGTTCGCGGACGCCGCGTCAGCGAGGCGGTTCATCTCGATACGAGATGCGATGGATCCGCGCATGGCGGCTGCCAGGCCGGCTGCTTGATCTTCTGGAAGGAAACGTGGCTCAAGCCGGTCAGCAAAAATTCGCCGGAGCACGACGCTTCTGGTGCGCAACAGCATGCCAGAAATTCGAGCGGAACGACTCTGGGCCCGGAATGTACGGAATCCATCGTTTGGGCGCGGACTCAAACAGCCGACTCAAACCCCGAAAAACCCGCATTCAGTTGCCAAGCCACGAGACTCCCCTATGCGACTTCCAAGCTCGAGTGGTGGGAACTTAGCCAGTATGTGGAAGACTACACGTCGGGGAATATTGGTCTCTGGCGAATCATATGCGGCTCCGCGTACTTTTGCTTTCTAGGAATTACTCAACATGTCGGAGGCCCCACTCTAAGGCGATTGTACGATAAATTCTACCGGCTATGGCGTGGCGCCCCATTTCCTCGAAAAACCGGTAGCATCCCCCGCGGGCAGTCAACTCCAGTCATGACGCTCGACCTTCAACCGGGCGAACTCGTGCGGATCAAGCCCTACGACGAAATCGTGAAGACACTCGATACCGGTAGCAGGAATCGCGGCCTCTACTTCGACGCGGAGGAAGTCCCCTACTGCGGTAAGACTTACCGCGTGCTGCGGCGTGTTGAAAGAATCGTGAATGAGCGAACCGGAAAGATGCGCGAAATGAAAACCCCCTGCGTCATCCTGGATTCGGTCGTGTGCGAGTCGCGGTACAGCGAATGCCGGCTCTTTTGTCCCCGAAGCATTTACGCATATTGGCGGGAGATTTGGCTCGAACGTGTTGGGTCGAAGGGTTCCGATCACCAAGTGCGCGAGGATGGCTATGTCACCGCACAACGCTGGACAGTTTTGAGAAGGTAGCCCCGCGAAGACCATTTTAATTCTGTGCGCGAACGCCAAGGCCACTAGTGCGCTAAGATACCTAGCGAGATATGTGATCCGATGCTGACGGTTCTGTTCGCGACAAGAAACCGGGCGCGAATTCTGCGTGATGGATTGGAGGCCTATTGCCGCCTGCAAGCCCCTCCTGCCGGTTGGAAGCTCGTTGTCGTCGATAACGGCAGCACAGACGATACACCCTCGGTCCTCGACGCGTTCGCAAATCGACTCCCTCTCCACTTCGTTTCAGAACCAAAAATCGGAAAGAATGCCGCGCTGAACTCTGGTCTCGCAATTGTAGAAGGAGACTTGACGGCGTTAACGGATGACGACGTATTTCCATACGCGGACTGGCTGGTCCAATTGCGAAAGGCTGCAGATTCTAACCCGCTGTTCTCAATTTTCGGTGGCGTGATCGTGCCCCGCTGGGAGGCCCCTCCGCCGCAATGGTTCGAGTGGCTCAACCCCGGCCCGATTTTCACGATTACGCCGCCGTGGCTGAAGGAAGGAGAGCTAGCACCGTATGAAGTTACCCAGATCATGGGGCCGAATATGCTTGTTCGCACTAGCGTCTTCCAGTCAGGGGCGCGCTTTGATCCTTCTATCGGACCTTGCGGCTGCTGCTACCCCATGGGAAGCGAGACGGAACTCATCTTAAGACTCAGTAGCCAAGGGCATAAAGCGTGGCATGTATCGGGTGCGATCGTGGAGCATTTAATCCGTAAGGAGCAATTTGAGAAAGCGTGGGTTATGGGACGGGCAATCAACTACGGACGTGGCCAATTTCGACTCCGTCCGGATGCGAACTTATGGGGAGATGTACCACGACACCTATACCGCGACGTCCCCAGAGAAGCATTCCTCGTGGCAGCGAAATGGGTAGCTTTCAGGGACCGAGCTCTCCTTAAGTCGCGCTGGCAATTCAATTATCTAGTCGGCAGAGCGATCGAGTCGCGCGCTATCGCTCGGGAACGGCGTTCGCATGTGCAATCCGTCGCAAAGATTGCACCGGGAAGCTTGTGAGCCAGCCGCTCGTCAGTGTCCTCACCCCATTTCACAATACCGCGCCATACCTGGCCAATTGTATCGAAAGCGTCCTGGCGCAGAGCTACTCCGCATTCGAATATATTCTGGTAGACAATTGCAGTACGGATGGGTCGAAAGAGATTGCCGCGGAATACGCGCGCCGCGATTCCCGAATCCGTTTGATTCAGCGCCCCCAGTTGCTCTCGCAGGTGCAGAACTACAACCGCGCCCTGGCGGAGATTTCGGAAGCCAGCCGCTATTGCAAGATTGTGCAGGCAGATGACTTCATATTCCCGGAGTGCTTGATGCTAATGGTCCATGCATTCGAGCGCTCCGAATCCATTGGCCTGGTGAGCTCCTACTGTTTGAAGGGAAATGAGCTTCGCGGCACCGGCTTTCCGTATCCGGCGCCGGTACTCCCAGGCAAAGAGGTGGCACGGCTGTATCTCCGGACTGGACTCTGGGTATTCGGTTCGCCAACGGCGGTCATGTACCGGTCCTCGATGGTCAAGAAGGGTGAGCCATTCTATGACGAGACCCAGTTACATGAAGACACCGAGAAATGCATGCAGATACTGGAGCACTGGGATTTCGGTTTCGTTCATCAGGTGCTTTCGTTTGCGCGAGCGGACAACGAGTCGATCTCTTCTGCCGTTCGCGGCTTTCAGCCTAACGCGATTGATCGTTACATCATCGTTCAGCGCTACGCCTCGGTATTCCTGGAGGAAATCGAAGCTGCGGCCCTGAAGAAAAGGACCAAGCGAGAGTATTACAGTGTTCTCGCCGAAGCAGCGCTCCGCTGTCGAGAGTCCGCATTCTGGCGATATCACGCGAGGGGGATGAAAACGCTGGGAGCGACGCTCGATTGGCCATATTTGACACTCGCAATCGCCAGGGACGCGCTGTGGAAGGCGACAAATCCTGGCGCAACGATAATGAGGGTGCTGCGCCATTGGAAGCGCAGAACTAGCCGAAAAAATGCAGCAGAAAACTGACCGCTCTGCGGAGGCGAAAGCGAGGCGCTGGGCACAGAAACATCATTAGATTCGCCGTGCCCAGGGCAAGAGAAGTAAACGATGCACAATCCGGAAGTTTAAATCGGAAATTCCAGCTTCATTCGCAAACTTGGAGGAGAAATGAAGATTCTAGTACTCGGAGGAGATGGTTATTGCGGTTGGCCGACGGCGCTGTATCTTTCGAAGCAAGGGCACCAGGTTGCCATCGCCGATAATTTCTGCCGCCGCACATGGGATCACGAAATCGGCGCCCAGACGCTGACGCCGATTCGTCCACTGCCTGAAAGGCTTCGAATTTGGTTTCAGGTCACGGGCAACGAGATCGAATCCTTTGTCGGCGATGTGACGGACTTTGAGTTTTTGTCCGGAATCATAGAGGAATTCGAGCCTGACGCGCTGGTCCATTTTGCTGAGCAGCGCGCCGCTCCCTACTCGATGATCGACCGCCAGCACGCCGTGTTCACGCAGGTGAACAACGTTGTCGGCACACTGAATGTTCTCTTCGCCCTCAAGGAATTGAGGCCGGACTGCCATTTAGTGAAGCTGGGCACTATGGGCGAGTATGGCACCCCAAACATTGACATCGAAGAGGGATACATAAAAATCAAACATAACGGCCGTGAGGATATTCTGCCGTTCCCCAAGCAGCCCGGCTCCTTCTATCATTTGTCAAAGGTTCATGACAGCCACAACATCGCGTTTTGCTGCAAAATCTGGGGACTGCGTGCAACGGACCTGAACCAGGGTGTCGTGTATGGAACCGTGACAAACGAAGTCCAATTGCACGAGGGTTTGGTCAATCGCTTTGATTATGATGAGATTTTTGGAACGGCCCTGAATCGATTCTGCGTCCAGGCGGCGATTAAGCACCCGTTGACGGTCTATGGCAAGGGGGGACAGACTCGTGGCTTCCTCGATATTCGGGATACGGTTCGATGCATTGAGCTCGCCTGCCTGAATCCGGCGGCACGGGGAGAATTCCGCGTCTACAACCAATTCACCGAACAATTCACGGTCCTTCAATTGGCGCAGCTCGTTGAGGTCGCTGCCAAGAAACTTGGCCTGAGCGTGACGATCAATCACTTGCCGGACCCTCGTGTTGAAGCCGAAGAGCATTACTACAATGCAAAGCATTCGAAACTCGTTTACCTAGGGCTCCAGCCGCACCTTCTCTCCGATTCACTTCTCGATTCCTTAGTGAATATCGCCATGCAATACCGCGACAGGATTGACACTGCGATTCTGATGCCGCGGGTGGATTGGAGGAAGAGCCGGAACGACCGCCGTTCATCGGCCTCCGAGGTGGCTGCCACGCGGTAAAGAAACAAACGGCGGTAAGTCCTCAGCGAGCTTGCTTGTCCCAAGCGAAAAGATCGCCACGCCGAATACTGGGACCAATCAGGCCACCAAAAATCTGCAGCCTCTGCGCGACTGCTCGTATTCACTCGACAATTCTCATGCCACCTTATGAAACTGAATCCATGACGAAACCGATCGTCTCAGTCGTTATGGTGATATCCAACGTCGAACGCTTTCTTGCGGAGGCGATCGAGAGCATACTCGGTCAAATATTCAAAGATTTTGAATTCATTGTTCTGGACTTCGGTTCTACCGACAAATCTGAAGCGATCGTGGCCACATATGCGGCGCAGGATAGTCGAATTAAACTCCATAAGATATCGCCCTGTTTCTTGCCGAAAGCTCGCAATGCGGCCTGTTCTTTCGCTCAAGGGCGATACATCGCGGTGATGGATGCTGACGATATCTCGGTCCCGGACCGTCTTATGTGGCAGGTCGAATTCATGGAGAAACACCCCGAGATCAGTGTTCTCGGCGGTGCAGTCGACTGGATCGATGCAGATGGGAGGGTGTTGGTAACTTGGGACAACCCCGTTGATGACCAGGAGATTCGGTCAGCTCTCGTTGAACGCTGTCCTCTGTGGCATCCGACCGTCCTTATGCGACGCGAAACCTTTACCAGCGTTGGCGGATATCGCCCATTCCCCGCCGAAGACTACGATTTGTGGTTGAGAATTTCGGAGCACTTCCAACTCGCCAATCTGAAGCAGGTCGTCCTCAAATACAGGGTTCATCCATATCAAAATTCCGTTCGTAAACGGACAAGGCAGACGGTGGGCTGCCTTGCTGCAAGACTTTCTGCGGCGGCAAGAAAACGTGGCGACGTAGATCCGTTAAATTCAGTTGACGAGGTAACCCCCGAATTGCTATCCGCATTGGGAGTGACGGAGGAACAACAACAGACTGCCTTTGCCGGGGCATATCTGCAGTGGATCCGCAACCTTTGCACCGCAGGTGAATCCTCCGCCGCCCTCGGTGCCGCCCTTGAAATGTTGCAATCATCCCAATGGGAACACGCCAAGCCAGTGGTTACGGACATCCGACTCTTGACCGCTAGGATTTATTGGAGGCAGAGAAAACCATTCAAATCCCTTATGGCTGCGGGACGTGCAGTGGCAATACGGCCCAAGGTCATCGGACGCTTCCTAAAACCATTACTGCACACGTTCCACGTCATCGGCTTACCGCTTGTGTGACCGGCAAATCCGAGTCGTTGAAGATTGCGATGGTTTTGCCAAAAGTTCTCGCCTCAGACGCGGGATTTTCGACATTGATATAGAATCCGCCGGCCGCCACCCAGACCGGCTGCTCAAGTTTGTACTTGGCTTTTACCTGGAGCAGAGTCTCACGAAGCTCTGACAGCCCGCTAAACTGGAAGCTGGAGCCGACAACAAAGTTCCAGCCTGTGCACGCGCGAATGCGATTAGGTTCAACGGTGTCGAAGTAACCAGTGTCTGGGCATCCGAGATAATAACCCAACATCAAATCCGTGCCCTGGTCCATCACGACCACGGATCCCACCGGTACGCTGCGGCGGAAGAAATCGGTCGCCTGATGCATTGAAGAGAGATGATGTCTGTAACGAGGGATGGATAAGGACTGCTGGGCTGCAACGGCATTCCACAGCACGATCACAGGCAAAGCAACCAGCAAGATAGGGAGAACACGGTTCTTGGCCACGCTGGCAAAGGCTATGCCCGAGCCCGCCGCTATCGCAATGCCAAGGACTGCCGTGTGCCGAGTGGCGCCATAGGGGTAGAGGAAGAAGATCGCGCTGAGGCATGCGGCGCAAAATGGCAGCAACAACAGGACGACGTGCGAAGATGACTTACCTCGCCAAAGTCGGTACAAACCAAAGGCGAAGCCAATTATCCCAATCCAGGCCAACCAACGGACTTCGAACATATAAATGAACTGTCTGTAGGTTCCTTCCAATATGAATACCAACGAATGTTCATGTGGTCGCGGGAAACCCTCTTGCAGCCAAGTGCTATACATCCCCTCCAGCCCCGTATGGGACAACTTTCCAATCTGCGTAAAATATAAAGACAGGAACAGGCCCACTGCTCCCACTTGCCCGACAACGAAGGCCGCCCGGAGGTCATGTAATTCCGGATTGCTCCACAAACGCAAGAGAGCATACGCTCCCAACGCGGCCACAAAAAATGCAACGCAATACTCGGTCAAAATCGCAAGGTAGAGGAACACATGAAACCAAATCATGTAACGCATGTTGTTCTGATCCAGCGATTTTTCTAGCAACAGTAAGCAGATCGAAAGAAACAGGAATGCCAACGAATACGCCCGAACTTCCGTGCTGAGATAGATCAGACTCGGTGAGAACGTGAGAAGCAGTTGGGCGGAGAGGGCTGCTGCATTGCCCGCGATGCGAGTCAGACTAAGCATCACAAACCACGGAAACAGCGATCCGGCCATCATTGGCACGAGCCTCAGCAGCCACTCGGACTGGCCGAACAGCAACATTCCCTGCAGAACGGGTACGAACAACGGAGGATGAAGGGGCAGGATCGCGTTGCGATAGAATCCAGTCCATCCGTGCCAATCCCGAGTTGCCACTGTGTAGTGGAGCGATTCATCAGGGCTCAAATAAAAATCGGACGAATAATGGAGCCGCCACAGCATTCCGCAGATTGCAATTACGATTCCGACCGCGCGCACGTGCGCATTCAGCCAATCTTCCGACCGCGCGCGCGACGTACTGAGCATGAGATCCAAAAAGCCAGATTTATGTATTTAAAGAATACTATTAGTTGTAGAGTAAACTGCAAATTCATATTTTGATTTCAACCTGGGTGAAGGATCCGCCTCGCCTGAAGCGTGCTGGCACGTACTTTGTGCGAATGGTTGGAACCACGGAATCCAACAAGTGACTATCACTGTCATTCTGTGCACCCATAACCGAGACCTGAGCCTGAGGAAAGCTCTCGAAAGTGTCTCAGTGTCGGTGATGCCGGAATCTATCGAATGGGAAGTGTTGGTGGTGGACAACAATTCGACTGATCAAACTCAACCGGTTGTCGAAGAATTTTCCCGCAGGCATCCCGGTCGCTTTCGTTACTTGTACGAGCCACAACCCGGCAAATCATTTGCCCTCAATAGTGGAATTCGGGAGGCTCGAGGCGATGTGCTGGCCTTCATGGACGACGATGTGACCGTGGAGCCAACCTGGCTGCAGAATGTAACTGCGCCTTTGTACAGTGGGCAATGGGCGGGGGTCGGGGGGCGCATTCTAGCCCAATGGCCCTCCCCGCCACCGCATTGGGTTCCTCTGGAGGGCAGGAATCCCCTTGCGCTCCTCGCCCTGTTCAACTTAGGTCTTCAATCTGGACCGCTTTCAGAACCTCCGTTCGGTACGAACATGGCTTTCCGGAGGGCGATTATTGAAAAGTATGGCGGTTTTCGATCGGATTTGGGCCCACGCCCCGGAAGCGAAATCCGCGGCGAGGACACGGAGTTCGGTCGCCGATTGCTGCAGGCTGGTGAGCAATTGTGGTATGAGCCGTCGGCGGTGGTCTATCACCCGGTGCCTCCACACCGGCTTCAGCAACAGTATTTTCTGAAATGGTGGCTTGATAAGGGGCGGGCAAATATTCGGGAATTCGGTATTCCTAAAGACACAAAGTGGTTCGTCATGGGAGTTCCACTGTTCTTGTTTCGTAGACTAGCGAATTGGACGCTGCGATGGATGATCGCAGTCGAGCCGTCCCGAAGATTTTCCCGCAAGATCAAAGTTTGGACGCTGGCCGGCGAAATTGTAGAGTCCTACCGGCAGTGGCATGCCAGAAGGACTGAAACGCTGGGGAGCTCAAATTGACTCCATCTGAGTCGCGTCGTTGGGATGCGGATAACCACTCAGTTGGCGCTACGAGAGTTGAGATATAAAAGCAAACATGAACCTGAGCCGGAGATTTCCAGTGAGCGCGTTGCTGGCAGCTGTGCTGCTCATCGCCCTCATTTTTTCTGTCGTTCGTTTTCGCGAAAAAATTAGAGCGATCCACGATGCCGGCTTTTCAGCACCGCCTACCGATGTTCGAGGGACTGACTCACGGAGCAGCGCAAGGTCAATCGTGAGTACTGAGGGGCAGTTCGTCACTCTGGATTCCAGCGGAAGATACCTTGTGAATTCAATCACAAAGAAGCCAGTGTTCATCACCGGGGATGACGCGTGGTCCTTGATTACGCAGTTAAGCAACGCGGGCGTCGAAGTGTACTTGTCGGATCGCGCTTCTCGCGGGTTCAATTACATCTGGTGTGCCGCGGTTGATAATTTTGCTCAGACAAATCCCCCGAAGAACTACTACGGTGATTCCCCATTTGACGGCCCGGACTTTACCCACGAAGACGCCAAGTACTGGGCGCACGTCGATGATGTTATTCGGAGAGCTGCGGCTCACGGCATCACGGTCGCACTGAGTCCTGCATTTGTCGGGCTTTATTCTCCCGGAGGCTACCTCGCAAGCTATCTGAACAGTTCAGATGATGTGATGATCGCTTACGGCCAGT
This sequence comes from uncultured Acidobacteriota bacterium, assembly GCA_963701005.1. Classification (GTDB taxonomy): domain Bacteria; phylum Acidobacteriota; class Terriglobia; order Acidiferrales; family UBA7541; genus Palsa-295. The sequence goes on along the minus strand of OY969555.1, from coordinate 5,061,032 downwards.
TCCTCGGAAACCGGTACAAGACCTTTCCGAATATAATCTGGGGCTTGGGTGGAGACGTCGACCCTAGCACCGGAGTTGTGCCAAAGCTCACGGACCTAGCAACCGGGATCAGATCGAAGGACATGGTCCATCTAATCGTTGCCGAGGGTCAACCGCAGCACTCCTCCTCGGACACCTTTGCGGGCACGACCTGGATGGATATGAACTGGCTCTATTTCCATACAACCAATGTCCCCTCCGGCGTGGCTAGCAATTATTCGCGCTCACCATGGCTGCCCCCCTTTCAGGGAGAAGGTTGGTACGAGAACGAACACTCCATGACGTCATTGCAGCTCAGAGAACAAGGCTACTGGGCTGTTCTCTCCGGCGCATACTTGGGCAACGGCGGGTTTGGAAATGCCCCGATTTGGTATTTCAGGGGAGGCACTTTCGCCCAGCCTAATGACCCCACTTGGCAGGGCGAGCTAGGTTCTGAGGGGTCGACCGAACAGATGTATCTCGGAAGATTATTTCGCTCCCGCGAGCACTGGAAGCTGGTCCCCGACATTCAACATGCCGTGATTACCGGAGGCTATGACTCACGCGGTTTTTTCAGTTCAACTTGGGAATCTGCACGCAGTATGGTGCACAAGGTATCGTACCGTTTGGGGAGCGAATCATCTGCGGCGGCACGGACTTCCGATGGACAGTCCATCATCGCGTATGTGCCGAACGGCAATGCTGCAACCATCACGGTCGACATGAGCAAGATCTCGGATTCGGGATCGCAAGCAAAGTGTTGGTGGTTCAATCCACGCGATGGGTCGGACACGTTGATTGGGAACTTGCCTGCAAGTGGTGCACACAGGTTCACTCCTCCCGACGCAAACGATTGGGTCTTGGTGATCGATAGCTTGGCTGCAAACCTTGCAGCCCCGGGCAGCGCCGATCTTTGAGCGAAGAAAGCCTACTTCTCCAGCGTGCGACGCTATTCGCGACATTCATTCACTGCGTTTCACGAGCGGACAGATCATGGATAGGATTAGGGTGCAAATTTCATTTTGCGCGCGTAAACGTGCTCTATTATGAATAACAAAGACGAGGGCCCTGCGTTGGTTGGCGGAGCGACCCTGAATGGTCCGCGAACTCATAGAAGTCGATTGTTCCTCTTGGCTTCCATTCTCATCGTCCTGTTGGCTGCCTCCCTGCGCATTTATCACATCGCACAACGCAGCCTTTGGCTAGACGAAGCGGTTGCTGCGAACATTTCCCGAGGCACATTACATGAGACGCTGACTCTAACGCGCGGCTTCCATAGTGCGCCGATTACGGACCCACTCCTACTTTACGCCGTTGAAAAGGTCAGCAATGGACCGATGGCTGTCCGAATGCCCTCGCTCGTGGCAAGTGTCTTAGCAGTGTTCTTGATGCTTTGCTTTGTCACGATTCCCTCGATCGACTACAGGACTGTCGGACTCGCCGCTCTGATGCTGAGCGTCTCATCCGCGCAGATTCGCTATGCCCAAGAGGTGCGCGAATACTCGATTTCTGTTCTATACGCTGGAATACTTTTGTATGTTTATTTGTCCTACGTTTCGAAGAAGGTAGAAGACAATTCGCCGATTCCGCTTTACCTGGCTTTGTTCTGTGCCCCATTGATCCAATACGGGTTGGTGCTGTTTAGCTTCGGGGTTCTCTCCGCTTTATTGATATTAAGTTTCACCGGCAATCATCGTGGGCGGAGGATCGCACGAGTCATCACGGCGTCCTGCTTCCTGGCTCTAGGAGGTCTGCTGTCATTCTTCCTAACTCTCCGCTATCAATGGGGGGATGATGCATGGTATTTAAAGGATTATTTTTGGGCCCCCGGTACAAATGTTTTTCATTTCGTCCTGACGAACACTCATCATCTGATTACATTTTTGCTGCCTGGATTGGCAGCCGCTTCGATCTCGATACTTGCGATACTAATTGTTCTAGTCATGTCGATTCGACGCCGGATTGTGCCTCCCCTATTCGTTCTGGCTTGCACCTCTTGCGGGATCGTTTTGGCATGTTCGCTCCTACACTTCTATCCGTATGGTGGCATCCGGCAGTGCCTGTTCCTAGCTCCTGTCCTTTGTCTGTTGGCGTCGGAAAGTCTTGTTCAATTTTCTGACAGAATCAGTGGGCATGCGAAATCGGTGGTCTTCGTCGCGATTGTCTGCGTTGTCGTCGTATCAGGCGTACTCCAGATTCGTTTGCTGAAGCCTTATGCAGAAGTTGAGGACATCCAGGAAGTCCTGCTTTCATTGCGCAGCCATATTGAGCCCGGGGATGCAGTTTATATCTATCCTGGAGCGGTATTCGCCGTTGACTTCTACGTGAAAGAACGCGACCCGCGCTTCATATACGGCGACTACCACCAGAAAGCCCCCGAAAAATACGTCCCTGAGTTGCTGGCCGGCCTTGCGCCGGGGGCCAACAGGTTCTGGATTGTCTTCAGTCATTTCTACCGTGACGAAGACCAGCGCATCCTTCATGATTTGAGCAAGGATTGGAATGTACAACCAATATTGGCCGTGACTGGGTCGGCTCTATATCTGGCAACCCGTCGACCAACTGCCACAGACACGGTGTCGTCCAAATCCAGCAGCACCGCGATTGAAGATTCCAAGGGGATTCAAGTTACCGACCACACGCACGATAGCTTCTGGGACTGGAACATACGCAATTCGCGTTACCCAGCCCACTAGCCTTCGCAGGGTACTGTAGAGAGGTTTGGAAAGCCGACATTGAAATCTTCTCAAAAATTTCCAGCGGTGGTGCTCGGGGGAGGGATCTCGGGCTTGACCGCCGCCAGGATCCTAGAGCAACAGGACCGAGACTATTTGCTGCTCGAAAGATGCCCCACCTTCGGAGGCCTCACCCGCACGGTGGAAGTGGGCGAATACTGTTTTGATTACACCGGCCATTTTTTGCACCTCTGCCGATACTCCTCCCCGCAGGACATCCCGTATGCAAATCTGAGGAACGAAGAATGGGAGCAAATTAGCCGGCGCTCGTGTTGCTTCGTCGGAGGGAAATTCGTCACCGCTCCCATTCAATATAACCTCGCCGAGTTGCCTCCTGCTCTCTTCGCCGAGTGCGTGAATTCATACAACGGCAGGCCCAGTCTTTTGAATGGCAAGACCGCCACATTCCGGGACTTCGTTGTGAGTGGTTTCGGACAGGCGCTGTCTGACCTTTTCCTGATCCCGCAAAATGAAAAGACCATGGCGATTTCACTCGATCAATTGTCGAAAGATGCGGTCCGGCGATTTTTCCCAGCCCCCGACGAAAAGCTAGTCCGAGAAGGTATGACCGCAGGCGCGGGAGCAAGTGCGAAGAGCTATAACTCAACTTTCTGGTATCCCAAAGTTGGGGGGATAGGGCGCCTAGTGCAAGGGCTGCGATCCGGAATCAAAAACGGCAGCGTGAACCAGGACGTTGTTGCCGTCAATCTCCGCGAAAGAACCGTTCACACCACAAGTCAGGAGACTTTCCGCTGGGATACCATGTACTCCAGCATCCCGCTCAAATCGCTATGCGAAATGACGAACGACAACGAACTGATCCGTGCTTCGGCAGACTTGTCGCATAGCTCAACAGTCAGCTTCAACATCGGCTTGCGAGGCCCGTTGCGCCCTGAATTTGAAAACGTCCACTGGCTCTATGTGCCGGATCGAGCGATTCCTTTTTATCGCGTGGGGTTCTATTCCAATATCGGCACCGGAATGTCCACACCGGGGCACGGTGCCCTGTATGTCGAAGTCGGATTGCAGCCCGAAGAATTGGATCGGACAAACTTGACTCGCGACTTACAGCCAAAGATCATGAAGTCGTTGGAAGAACTCGGCTGGGTGGACAGCCGGGATGTTGTTTGCGTCGTGGTTCACGTGATGCGACACGCCTACATTCACCACACGCCTCGCCGCGATAAAGCCCTCAATACGATCTTCGCGCGCTTGCGAGAAGCTTCTGTCTTTCCCATCGGCCGTTATGGTCTTTGGGACTACATCAGCATGGAAGATTCGATGGAATCGGCGCGAGCCGCGGTCATGAAGCAGGTTTGATGGAATGGAGCGTCGTCATCCCCGCGCACAATGAGGCTGCGAATCTGGAGGCCTGCGTAGCCCGATTTGTCGAATCGCTCCCGAGTGATGTGGCCGAGGTCCTGAAGGAAATCATCTTGGTTGAGAATGGCTCGACCGACAGCACCTTGGAAGCCTGCCAACGCGCCCAACAGAATTCTCCGAAGTTGGTCCGGATATGTACGATCCCGCGAGGCAGCTACGGCGAAGCAATCAAGAAAGGCATGCTCGAGAGCAGAGGCACGCACATCTCAATTCTGGAATGTGATTTCATGGACCCGCGGTTTGTTTCCGCTTCACTCGCGATCTTCCGGGCCAATCGTGCACAGTTCGTCGTGGGTTCCAAACGGCATCGTCAATCGATTGATCGGCGCCCACTGAAGCGCCGGGTGTTGACGGCTCTTTACAACTTTGTGTTTCTGCGTATTTTCATCGGATATCCCGGAAGTGACACGCACGGGCTCAAGAGTATCGAGGCCTCCGTTGCTAAGAGATTATGCAAAATGGCAATTACAACGGACGAAGTTTTTCAGACAGAAATAGTCCTCTTGGCTTGGCGGCTTGGAATCAGAATTGAGGAGGTTCCGGTTCAGATTCTCGAACTGAGAAACCCCACTGTAACGGTCCTCCGCCGCGTGCCGAAAGTGCTGAATACGGTCAAGGCCCTCCAGCGTTCCCTCGTACGCTTCCCCAAGCTTTCAACACAATCGCCGGATTAGCTCTAAGCCTTACCCTCCTGAATTCATAGAACACGGACTCACGCGAGTCTGACCAGTAGTTTCCCTCCGACAGTTCTTTGCCCGTCTTTAAAAATGGGCAAAAACCGCAATCGCATCCTGGGAGCGATCTCGGCCACTATTGCCGCGCCCGTCTAACTTCAATCTCCCGCTGGCAGAGCCCACGTGCAAGACGGACAGTCGGCCTAATACAAGATACGGCGTAAGTTATTCAGAAGCGCGGGTCCGACAGAGCGTCGGTAGATTCACTGCTCTGTGATCTGAAGGTGTGACGCCCAATTAGGTCAGCGGGCAGGCAAAGCGCTCGCGCGCGGCGCAGGCAAGCCTGCGCTTGCATCATCCAGTACAAGCACCCAATCGTTTGAATCCGGAGGCGTGAAACTCTGCGTTCCGCTGTTCGGAAACGTCCCCAGGTTGGTTGTGGCCGCGGTCGAGGGATTGAACCACCAACCCTGGACCGTTTCGGTGGAGCTGGTGATCTTGCTCATGGCGACTGTGATGCTGGTCGCGTTCCCGTTGGGAATGTATGCGATGATCGTCTGCCCGTCGCTGGTTCGAGCCGCCGTCGTCATTGTCAGTCCCGAGCCATATCCAGCCGTCACGACGGTATGGCTCGTGTCGGGAACCAGGAGCCAGTGCTCCCGACTGCTGAATAGTTTTCCCTGATAGCTCTGCGTCAAGGACCCGGTAGAGGTAAGCTGGCTTTGCCACGTCGGGTTTCCGCTCCGGCAACTATCATTCCCATTCACGCAATTACTGCTCACAGAGGAACTGGAGTTAAAGCTCCAGATGGCTCCGTTGCCGAATATGCGGCCCACATAGCAGCCCGAAAGAATCTCGCTGTATTGCTCGAAGCGGAGGGTGAGTTCCGTGCTGGAGTTCTCAAGCTCGTAATAGTTCTCTCCGCACAGAGGTGGATAAAAGGGCGAAGAGGTGTAAGTGTTGTTCGCGGTGGTGATGGTCGAACTTAGCTGCGGATAGCCCCAGTTGATTCCCAGCCAGGAAGGGACGGCCACGCCCGCCGCAGAAAAGCCGGAGACAGTGTTATAAACTCCTGCCACACACTGTTCGCAAGGTTCCATCGTCATCAGGTGGTTCGGGTCGGCGGCTTTGATCGCAGCACCGAGAATGCTCACTTTGGAATAGAGATTCGCCGTTGTGGGATTCGAGTCGCCTCCCAAGAGCCACACGATATTGGGAGAGTTCGCATAACGCTCACCCAGAAACGTACCATAGGCCTGGAGTGTCGCCGTCGAGGCTGAGAGCATGGAGGCTAGGTACCCGCAGCCAAACGATTCGCTGCCTACGAAGAACGGCTGCAAGAAAAGGGTAATGCCGTACGTATTGGCAGTTGCAACCACCGAATCGACGTTCGCCCAGTAGTTCGAATCCTCGTTTGTGAAGTCTGCCCCGTCGAAGGGAGAATAGCCGTAGTAATTCTTTGGTGGTGTTGACTCGGAGCCTGGCTGCGAAGGAGAGGAACAGCCGTTATCAATGGTGGTGACCCAGGCAGCGTTATAGCCCTGGCCGGCCCTGGTGCTGAAGTACTGAGTGACCTGCGCGGAGGAGAGCATGGTAGCGAGGTCGAAGGCATCATCACCAATGACAAACACGGGTTTGCCGGTGATCGTATTGACCAGGTATTTTCCGTTCGAGCTGAGCGCCATCAACTGGCCCTGGGCGCTGCCGATAGTCAGCGTGAATGTGGCGTTACCCGTGCCGCTGCCGTTGGTGGCACTCAGAGTTACCGTCGAAGTTCCCGCAGCTGTGGGCGTCCCGGAGATCGATCCTGTCCCGGTGTTAACTGACAGCCCCCCTGGCAACCCTGTAGCCCCATAGCTCGTAGGCGTATTCGTGGCCGTGATCTGATAAGAGAATGCACTTCCCACCGTCCCACTTGCCGTCGTCGCACTTGTAATCACCGGTGCCGGCGGCGGATCCGGGTTGATGGTCAGTGTCAAGGTGGCGTTACCTGTGCCGCTGCCGTTGGTCGCACTCAGTGTTACCGTTGATGTTCCTGCTGCCGTCGGCGTCCCGGAAATCAATCCTGTCGTGGTGCTAACCGACAGTCCCGCCGGGAGCCCTGTCGCCCCATAACTAGTCGGCGTATTCGTGGCCGTGATCTGATACGAGAATGCACTTCCCACTTTCCCGCTCGCCGTCGTCGCACTGGTGATCGCAGGGGCCCCGCCCACCACCGACGAGGCAGGTTTGAGCGCCACCATCTGCATCGTCCAGCCGCCGGTCGCCGATCCGGTGGTTGCATAGCTTCCGGGGCTGCCCGCCAGCTTATCCTCAATGAGATTTTCATTGAAGGTCGAGCGAGCAGTGAAGCCGGAACCCGCCGTGCAAGCCCTATCGCCGACGCAATATCCGAAGATTACGTCACCCGAAAAACTCGTCGTGGCGCTGCCGCTGGAGACCGCACTGGTGTTACCCGAGGCGCCGGCCTGAGCATCGATGGGGTTGTTCAAATCCAATCCGGAGTATTCGGTGAGATAAAGTTCGATCCAAGCGGAGTTCGCAGTTAGGCTGACTGTCACGGTATCCGCGCCGCCTACTATGTTCTTCGCATAGTAGACCCGGCTGCGAGATCCACCCGGAGAGGTTAATTGATTTCCCACAACGGTGAACACATTACCTTGGGAATCGGTGACGGAGGACGGCGTGGCGCTCGTATTGTAGTCGAAGGCTACCAGAATGAGGTCGCCCGCGATTGTATTCGCAGAGAACGAGAGGGACAGAGCGCTTGCAGACCCGCTCGCTGCATGGGCGGCCGCCTGAACAAAGGAGGTTGAAACGACGCCTGTGATCGTCAATGTCAAAGTGGCGTTGCCCGTGCCGCTGCCGTTGGTCGCGCTTAGTGTTACCGTTGATTTTCCTGCTGAAGTCGGCGTCCCGGAAATCAATCCTGTCGTGGTGCTAACCGACAATCCTGCCGGCAGCCCAGTCGCCCCATAACTGGTCGGCGTATTCGTGGCAGTGATCTGATACGAGAATGCACTTCCCGCCGTCCCGCTCGCCGTCGTCGCACTAGTAATCACCGGAGCCGCAACGTTGATTGTCACCGTTAGGGTGGCGTTGCCTCTGCCGCTGCCGTTGGTCGCGCTTAGTGTTACCGTTGATTTTCCTGCTGAAGTCGGCGTCCCGGAAATCAATCCTGTCGTGGTGCTAACCGACAATCCTGCCGGCAGCCCAGTCGCCCCATAACTGGTCGGCGTATTCGTGGCAGTGATCTGATACGAGAATGCACTTCCCGCCGTCCCGCTCGCCGTCGTCGCACTAGTAATCACCGGAGCCGCAACGTTGATTGTCACCGTTAGGGTGGCGTTGCCTCTGCCGCTGCCGTTGGTCGCGCTTAGTGTTACCGTTGATTTTCCTGCTGAAGTCGGCGTCCCGGAAATCAATCCTGTCGTGGTGCTAACCGACAATCCTGCCGGCAGCCCAGTCGCCCCATAACTGGTCGGCGTATTCGTGGCAGTGATCTGATACGAGAATGCACTTCCCGCCGTCCCGCTCGCCGTCGTCGCACTAGTAATCACCGGAGCCGGTGGCGGGTCCGGGTTGATGGTCAGTGTCAGGGTAGCTTTGCCCGTGCCGCTACCGTTGGTCGCAGTCAGTGTCACCGTTGATGTTCCAGCTGCCGTCGGCGTCCCGGAAATCAATCCTGTCGTGGTGCTAACCGACAATCCCGCCGGCAATCCCGTTGCTCCAAAGCTAGTCGGTGTATTCGTGGCAGTGATCTGATACGAGAATGCACTTCCCATCGTCCCACTCGCCGTCGTCGCACTGGTGACCGCAGGCGCGCCGCCCACGACAGAGGATGCAGGTTTGAGTGCCACCATCTGCATCGTCCAGCCGTTGGTCGCCGATCCAGTGGCTGCATAGCTTCCGGCGTTCCCCGCTAGCTTGTCCTCAATGAGTTTGTTGTCGAAGGTTGAGCGAGCAGTGAAGCCGGAACCTGCGGTGCACACCCCCGTTCCCTCACTGACGCAGTAACCGTAGATTACATCGCCCGCAAATTTCGTCGTGGCATTGCCGCTAGAGACCGTGCCGGCGCTGCCCGAGGCGCCCGCCTGTGCATCAATGGGATTGACTAGGTCCACGCCGGAATATTCGGTAAGAAAAACCTCAATCCAACTGGAGTTCGCGGTTAGATTAACCGTCACGGTATCCGCGCCGCCCTTGATGTTCTTCGCATAGTAGACCCGGCTGCGAATCACGCCATCGGGAGAATTCAATCGGGCGCCCACCCCAGTGAATACGTTTCCTTGCGAGTCGGTCACCGAGTTGGTTCCCGCATTCTCACTGAAATCGAACGCAACCAGAATCGTGTCGCCGGCGATCGTGTTCGCGGGGAATGAAACAGAGAAAGAGCTGGAGGGTCCAGCAGCCGCCCCGGTCGCCTCCTGAACAAACACAGGGCCCGTAGCCTGGGCGTTAGTAGTTGCCAAGAAGCATAGTAAGACCAAAAAAATCCATATCAATCGCTGCGCCAGGATTCGCATGATTCTCCACACCACGAGTTTTTAAGCGAATTTCTCTTCGAGATGTACTGTGAGCTGAGCGGGGCTGGACAGACATCCTATCACAAAAAGTGGTCGCCGAATGATCCGTCGATCAACATCTTGTGAATTCCCCTGATCCAGAGGTCTAATCGGCTGGTTGAGCCTAATCCTTGAGGGACCTTTTTCAACACCCCCTTATTTGGCAGAATTGCTTGTTTCCAATCGATGCAGGCACATTACTCCCATGTCTGCTATGCACTGCAGGCGCTTCTCCTGCCAGCCCCGCAGCCCGCATTCGTCGCGCCCACGGCTACAGTCGGAGGATCACAAATTAAGGAGACTATTTTTGTCACTCTCGGGCGGGGTGTTTAGCTTTTGGTATCAAGCGGAAAAGCGGCATGTTGCGCGAGGCGTTTAAATGCAGATCAACAAACTATCGCAAGGGATGTAGCCCATCAGGACGACCGGAGCAATGGTCAGGCCGCCGGACTGAATTAACCCAACAGCCGCCTCATTTGCTATTCAGAATCAGATACATCGAGTAGCAGGAGGGAGTTGCGGCGGTTGCTCCAAAGGGACTTGGGAGAACTGCGCTTCCCTGTTGCGAATTTGTGTAGACACTGACCAAGGAAGTCCCCGGACAGGTTCCACTTACAATGCCCTGCTGGATGGTGTTCGAGCCGGTAAGGTAACCGATCCAGTATCGCGTGCTGGCGCTGAGCGTCGGGCAGCCCTTGCCTGACAAGGAGATGTTGTTCCATCCCGCAACGGGAGTCAGTGTCGTAGTTCCAGTATGGCAAAGCAGGGTGCCCGGAGAGCTGGAACTATCCGCATAAATCCCGAGATCGAAGGACGTAGAGGCAGGACTTCCAACCCAGTACTGAACAGAGGCTGGCGCATACCCATTCGCGTCACTTCCAGTAACGCAGGGGCTCGCGAAGCCCCAATCGCTGTTTTGGCTGTCCGTGCCACTCTGACCATTTTCGCCGCAATTGGCAGTCACCGTGAATGTCACGCCGTTGCTGGCCACTCCCCCAACCTTCACCACCACGCTTCCAGTGATGGCCCCAGTCGGTACAGACGTGGCAAGACTCGTCGCGCTCCAGGTCGTCACCGTGGCAGCGGTTCCGTTGAATGTGACCGTGCTGGTCCCCTGCGTGGATCCGAAGTTCGTCCCCGTGATCGTCACCGCCGTCCCCACCGGCCCGGAGGTCGTCGAAAGACTCGTGATGCTCGGTGTTGGCGCAACAGTGAAGCTCACGCCGTTGCTGGCTACTCCCCCAACCGTGACCACCACATTCCCCGTGGTGGCTCCAGCCGGCACGGATGTGGCAAGGCTCGTCGCACTCCAACTCGTCACCGTGGCAGTGGTTCCGTTGAATGTGACCGTGCTGGTTCCTTGCGTGGATCCGAAGTTGGTCCCGGTAATCGTTACCGCCGTCCCGACCGGCCCGGAGGTTGTTGACAGGCTCGTGATGCTCGGTGTTGGTACAACGGTGAAGCTCACGCCGTTGCTGGCAATTCCCCCAACCGTCACCACAACATTTCCAGTGGTGGCCCCCGTTGGCACGGACGTCGCAAGACTCGTCGCGCTCCAGGTTGTCACCGTGGCAGTGGTTCCGTTGAATGTGACCGTGCTGGTTCCTTGCGTGGATCCGAAGTTTGTCCCCGTGATCGTTACCGCCGTCCCCACCGGCCCGGAGGTCACAGACAGGCTCGTAATGCTTGGCGGCACAGTCACGGTGAAATTCACGCTGTTGCTGGCAATTCCCCCAACCTTCACCACCACATTGCCGGTCGTGGCACCAGTAGGAACGGATGTCGCAAGGCTCGTCGCGCTCCAGGTCGTCACCGTGGCAGCTGTACCGTTAAAGGTGACCGTGCTGGTTCCTTGCGTGGATCCGAAGTTCGTCCCCGTAATCGTCACCGCCGTCCCCACCGGCCCGGAGGACACAGAAAGACTCGTAATGCTCGGTGTTGGTACAACAGTGAAGTTCACGCCGTTGCTGGCTACTCCCCCAACCGTCACCACCACATTGCCGGTGGTGGCTCCGGCAGGCACGGACGTAGCAAGACTCGTCGCACTCCAACTCGTCACCGTGGCAGCAGTTCCGTTGAAAGTGACCGTGCTGGTCCCCTGCGTGGATCCGAAGTTCGTCCCCGTGATCGTTACCGCCGTCCCTACCGGCCCGGAGGACACAGAAAGACTCGTAATGCTCGGTGTTGGCAATACGGTGAAGCTCACGCCGTTGCTGGCTACTCCCCCAACCGTCACCACCACATTTCCGGTGGTGGCTCCGGCAGGCACGGACGTAGCAAGACTCGTCGCACTCCAGCTTGTCACCGTGGCAGCAGTTCCGTTGAAAGTGACCGTGCTGGTTCCTTGCGAGGACCCAAAGTTGGTCCCCGTGATCGTCACCGCTGTCCCCAACGGCCCAGAGCTTGTCGAAAGGCTCGTGATGGTTGGCGCGGCCGTTATGCTAGTGAGTATGAGGTACACTGAATAGCAGGCCGACGTTCCGGCGGTAACTCCAAACGGATTGGGAAGAACCGCGCTCCCTTGCACCGAGTTTGTGTAGACGCTGTTCAACGAAGTTCCCGGGCAAGTCCCACTCACCATGCCCTGCTGGATGGTGTTCGAACTGGTGATGTAACCCATCCAGTATCGGGTGCTCGCACTGAGCGTCGGGCAGCCCTTGCCTGACAAAGAGAGGCTGTTCCATCCCGCAACGGGAGTAAGTGCGGTTGTCCCTGTGTGGCAAAGCAGGCTGCCCGGAGAGCCGGAACTGTCCGCATAAATCCCGAGACCGAAGGATGTGGAGGCAGGGTTTCCAACCCAGTACTGGATAGAGGTCGGCGTATATCCACCCGCATTGCTTCCTGTAACACATGGACTTGCAAAGCCCCAATCGCCGTTTTGATTGTCGGTGCCACTCTGACCAGTTTCGCCACAAATCGAACCCACCGTGAACGTCACCCCATTGCTCGCGAGCCCCCCCGCTGTGACCACCACATTGCCTGTGGTGGCACCAGTCGGCACGGATGTGGCAAGACTCGTTGCGCTCCAGGTCGTCACCGTGGCAGCAGTTCCGTTGAAAGTGACCGTGCTGGTTCCTTGCGTGGATCCGAAGTTCGTCCCCGTGATCGTCACCGCTGTCCCCACTGGCCCTGAATTGGGAGACAAAGTGGTAATGCCTGGCGTCACCGTGAAAGCCACGCCGTTGCTGGCTACTCCGCCCACCGTCACGACCACATTCCCAGTGGTGGCCCCAGCCGGCACGGATGTCGCAAGACTCGTCGCACTCCAACTCGTCACCGTGGCAGCGGTTCCGTTAAATGTGACTGCGCTGGTTCCCTGCAAGGATCCAAAGTTCGTCCCCGTGATTGTTATCGCCGTACCGACCGGGCCGGAGGCCTGCGACAGACTCGTGATCGTGGGCGCGGGGGGTGGCACCGTCACTGTGAATGTCACGCCATTGCTCGCGAGGCCACCGACCGTCACCACCACATTGCCTGTTGTGGCACCGGTTGGCACGGATGTGGCAAGACTCGTCGCACTCCAGGTCGTCACCGTGGCAGCGGTTCCGTTGAAAGTGACCGTGCTGGTTCCTTGCGAGGACCCAAAGTTGGTCCCCGTGATCGTTACCGCCGTCCCCACTGGACCCGAGGTCACAGACAGACTCGTAATGCTCGGCGGCACAGTCACGGTGAAGTTCACGCCGTTGCTCGCCACTCCGCCCACCTTCACCACAACATTTCCAGTGGTGGCCCCCGTTGGCACGGATGTCGCAAGACTCGTCGCGCTCCAGGTTGTCACCGTGGCAGCGGTTCCGTTGAATGTGACTGTGCTGGTCCCCTGCGAGGATCCGAAGTTCGTCCCCGTAATCGTCACCGCCGTCCCCACCGGCCCGGAGGACACAGAAAGACTCGTAATGCTCGGTGTTGGTACAACAGTGAAGCTCACGCCGTTGCTGGCAATTCCCCCAACCTTCACCACCACATTGCCGGTCGTGGCACCAGTAGGAACGGATGTCGCAAGGCTCGTCGCGCTCCAGGTCGTCACCGTGGCAGCTGTACCGTTAAAGGTGACCGTGCTAGTTCCTTGCGTGGGTCCGAAGTTCGTCCCCGTGATCGTCACCGCCGTCCCCACCGGTCCGGAGCTCACGGACAGACTGGTGATGCTCGGAGTTGGCGCAACAGTGAAGCTCACGCCGTTGCTGGCTACTCCGCCAACTGTGACCACCACATTCCCCGTGGTGGCTCCAGCCGGCACGGATGTGGCAAGGCTCGTCGCACTCCAACTCGTCACCGTGGCAGTGGTTCCGTTGAATGTGACCGTGCTGGTTCCTTGCGTGGATCCGAAGTTTGTCCCTGTGATCGTCACCGCCGTCCCCACCGGCCCGGAGGACACAGAAAGACTCGTAATGCTCGGTGTTGGTAATACGGTGAAGTTCACACCGTTGCTGGCTACTCCGCCTACTGTGACCACCACATTGCCCGTCGTGGCACCTGTCGGCACGGATGTGGCAAGGCTCGTCGCGCTCCAGCTCGTCACCGTGGCAGCGGTTCCATTAAAGGTGACCGTGCTGGTTCCTTGGGTGGATCCGAAGTTGGTCCCAGTAATCGTCACCGCCGTCCCGACTGGTCCCGAGGTCGTTGACAGGCTCGTGATCGTGGGAGTCGCTCCAGATCCCGTCACCGTGAAGTTCAGGCCATTGCTGGCCACTCCGCCCACCGTCACCACCACGTTTCCGGTTGTGGCGCCAGCCGGCACGGACGTAGCAAGACTCGTCGCGCTCCAACTCGTCACTGTGGCAGTGGTTCCGTTGAATGTAACCGTGCTGGTCCCCTGCGTGGATCCGAAGTTGGTCCCAGTAATCGTCACCGCCGTCCCCACCGGCCCGGAGGTTGTTGACAGGCTCGTGATCGTGGGCGTATTCGTGCTCGCGTTCGTGAATGTCCAGGTTTGGATAGCCTGGATCGCTGTCAGTCCACCAGTCCCACCCGTGAAGCCCACATACGCTGTGTTGCCGTCAACAGTTGATGGAATATTAATCGGCCACGTATAGGAGAACGATCCATTGGTGGTGGTATCCGTAATTGTCATAGCCAGGTTCGTGCCGTCATACGTCATGTGTACATGGAAGGGATCGCCACTGTGCAAGTTCACCCCTGAGCCGGTCATGTTGACGGCTGGCACTGTCGGAGAAGCCCCATCTGTATAAAGCCCTGTGGAGTCCACACCTTCGCCGGAGTTGCTGTACAGATCGAATTTCACCGCGACGCTGGTCGGAATCCCTAACGCGCCGGTCGTATTCGAGCCGTATCCTAAGCTGCCACCCAAATCCCCAACGTCGGAGCTACTATCCCCTTGCATCGTAAAGGTAAAACCGTCTGCCGTGGGATTGGTTCCTCCGGAAATCAGGAAGGTGAAGTCGGTCGTAAAACTCTGAATGTTGGCTTGCACACCGTACCACGCCGCTGCTGCTTCGTTTGTTCCACCGTCCGTCAATTGTAGTGCCGTGCCGTTCAGCTTTGCGCTTCCCAGTAGGATCATGCCACCAGGCGTGAATCCGCTTCCGTAGTTGATCTGAGGCGGCCCAGAGGCTGTCACCGTAAAAGCCACGCCATTGCTGGCTACTCCGCCGACCTTCACCACAACATTGCCTGTTGTGGCACCAGTTGGCACCGACGTGGCAAGGCTCGTCGCGCTCCAACTCGTCACCGTGGCAGTGGTTCCGTTAAAGGTGACTGTGCTGCTCCCTTGCGAGGATCCGAAGTTCGTCCCCGTGATCGTCACCGCCGTCCCCACTGGCCCGGAGGTTGTCGACAAACTCGTGATGCTTGGTGACCCTTGCAAGGTATAGGTCGCGCTGGCTATCGTGCTATTTGCATAGCCAGTCTCAGTCGCAATCGCATTCACGACCGTAGTTGCCGTCACGCTAAACGGCGCACTATACGTTAGCGTAGTTGGCGAGCTGGGAGGTGTGCTACCGTCCGTTGTGTAGAAGATTGTCGCCCCGGACGTCGAGTCGGTGATTGAAACCGTTACGGAACCTGCGAAGGTCTCGGATCCCGGGCTGATCTGAGGCGTGGCGGCGGGTGGCAGGACGGGACCCAATTCCCCGTATACGCTCAATTGCCCCTCTGCCCCCACGTATACCTTTCCGTTGGCGACGACTGGGACCTCAAACTTGATTGCTCCACCGGGATCGTCCCGGCTGCCGTTTTGGAATGTGTTGTACAGAGAGCCTGCCGCAAGATCACTGGGGTTGTATGCATAGAGGATGCCGGGACCGCCGGGGCCGCCAGACTCGCTCCAGTTGCTCGAGTTCATCGCCCACAGAATTGCGTTGGAGGTTCCGTTGGCAGAGATTGTCGGCGTGGAGCCAGGAAAGCCGAAGAGGTCAGTGGCTTCATCAGTCGGGGAAGTCGAGAGAACTCCATTCGTGACAGTGAATGCTTTCAGGTATTCGCCGCTTCCCCAAACATAGATTTTTCCATTGAAATAAACCGGAGAACCGTATACGGAACCATTCCCACCAACATCCTGCAAGTTACTGTCAGTGGAGGAATTAAAATGACCCATGTTGTCCCGGTTGACTACGCGAAGGACTCCTTCTTTCCCTACCTGGACTAGTAAATCCGGGTTCGGCCCAGATTGATTGAAAAGCATTGCAATCCCACCGGAACCCAGATCCTGGTCATTCATATCCAGCGTAGACTGGTCCGCAGGAGTGAAATAGTCCTGCACTGTTGGGCCCTGCGATAGATCAATTCGTAAGATCGAATCGCCATAGTTGATCGGCGGCGTGATACTGCTATCGAATTGACCGTTTGCTGTAGCCACGAAAAGATTCGAGCCTAAATCCATGGGCAGGCCCTCTCCGGCCATCCAAATACCGGCTTGCCTTCCATTCACAGATGAAGGTTCATCGGAGAAGACGAAAGGTTGTGAGAAACTCGACCCATTGTACGAGTACCCGAGAATCCAGCCACGCCAATTGTTGAAATCACAGTGCGAGCCAAAGCCTATATAGACAGCACCGTTATAGAGTAGAAGCCCCGGGCGCTGTTGCTGCCATTGCGTATCAAATGTCACGGCACTCTGTCCGGGCACGGTCACCGAAGCAGAAATCACGATAGGACTCCCGGGCTTCTCCGCGCCGGTGGTGATGTCGAGAGCGTGAAGTCTCTTCACGTAACTGGTGCCGCTGTTTTCCAACGTTTCGGCAACCGCATACAAAATATTCGTCGAGAGATCGATTACGGGTGTGCCGGTGATTCCATACTCCGGATTGATGTCGTTGCAATTCACGTCGCTGCTCGAGACGGTCGTCACACCGCTGGAAAGGAAGCTGGTATGCCAGAGCGCCTGCGCGTTTGAGCCCGTATTGGTATCGGCGTCGAAGGCATATACGCTGTCATGCTCCGTGGCCACGTATACGACATTGTGGACTGCTCCATTGATCGTCAGATTGGCTACATACAACGGTTGTGCAAATACGTATCCGTCAACCGGCTGAGAGAATAACTTTCCGAAATTCGTGGTGTTGACATTCGATGGCGTGAGGATCGTCTCATTGCTGTTAACGTGGGTTCTCTGATTATTGTACTGATACGTTGTGACGCTCACTTGCGCGCCGGCCGAATGCGCGGCAACAAGGAGGACTGTCATCAGTATTGCGCTGCGAAGTATTCGAGTGCGCCAGCTTCGACTCCAGCCGCGGAAGGTATTACCTCCCTCCGGCGCGGTGGTATTAGTTTCTTCGAGGCAAAGCATCACTATGCAGCTCCTTGAAATCTTGAAGGTATTGGCGGCCTGATCTGTCATTAGATAGGATGGAGAAGCTTATCATTTACTGGGTGGAAGGTAAGCGTAAAACCAAGCACGTTACGCTCTTCCATCGGTCGCAAATTTTCATCAGTACCATTACGGGTGCGGGGCTCGCGAGTAAACACAATCCTCCGGCGACAAATCAACCTATATGAGGTCCTATCTAAGACTGCAACTTTGCTTCCAAAATACCTAGAGTCAATTACCGCCGGAATCACCGCATCTGCCTAAGGCACAAGACTTTGCCGGGCCGTGACCCTTATCGAGCGCCGTGTCTTTGACCAGCTAACCCTATGAAGACTAAAACTTTGCCGCTAATTGGCAAGAGCTTTTCCTTTGAGCGCTGCCCTAACTTCATCGAAAACGCTGGTTTGCCGAGCCAATTCTCGGAAAGGGCCTCTGCAGACAAAATCTGTCCATGACGCTGCCTCTCGACGGACTGGTTTCTACAGGCATATCAAAAGGTCGCGGAAAACGGTGTGGGCACCTCTGTCGAACGAGACATTCTGACGATAAAGGGCCAATCTTCAATCCACGAGGTCAGCAGCGGGCATCGAAACTTTCGTGTGCTATTGTGATTGGCGGAGAGGGTAGGGGGCGGAATGAAAGCGTTCATGCAGGTAGCAGTGGTTTTGATCGCGTTAGGCTGGCAGTGCTCTGCAGTCCATGGTCAGAGGATCTCGGCCACAAAAGATTGGCAACACGTATTCAGTATGCCTGCGGTAGCTGGGCACGAACAGCATCTGATGGAGGAAATCCGCAAAAGATTGAGAGACCTCTCGCCAAACACCGACAATCTTGGAAATCTTTATTTCAGCATAGGGAGTGGCGCTCCGCACAGACTAATCGTCACGTCAATCGATGAGCCGGGCTACGTGATCAGCGAAATTCGCGACGATGGATATCTCCGTGTACAGAGATCGCCACAGCGGGCGCCGAACGAGGTCTTCGATTCCTTGCACTTTGCGCAGCCTGTGACGATTGAGACGCGCGGCGGCAATCAAGTCAAAGGTGTTTTCGCAGGATTGTCTCTCGACCTGGAGCCAGGCCGGCTGAACCCTCCGAAAATGGCCCATCCGGACGAGTTATATGTCGACATTGGAGCAAATAGCGCGGAGGAAGTGCGAAAAGCTGGAGTAGATCTACTGGATCCGTTGGTCATAGCAAGACAATGGTTCCCAATTGGAAAAAGCGGAGAGGCTGGGCCAATGATGGGCGATCGGTTTGGCGCGTACGCTCTCGTCCGTGTCTTGGAAGAGGTGAGGAGATCGGGAGCGAAAGGCACAACCACCGTTGCGTTTCTGACCCAGAAGTGGACAGGCGGTCGCGGGCTAAGTCGAATTTTGACGGAATTCCCCACGAACGAGCTGATTTATGTGGGCAGAATCACAACGGAAGTCGCTGTCACAGAGAACACAACTACAAAGGAACCCAGACCGGGAACCGGCGTTGTAGTCGGCAGCCCGGCAATCCCCGACAGAACAGAGCAGTCGCTTGCGGCAGAAATTCGGACGATCGCAGAAAAGGAACACATTCCAATCCACCTTGTCGTCTCGAAGGGCCCGCAAATCAACGGCGACGTGAAAGACACTTCGATACCCAAACGATGGGTACAGGTAGGTGTGCCGACGCTTTGGCCAGCGACGCCCGGAGAATACGTGGCCTGGAACGACGTTAGGCAACTGCAAGGGTTGCTCGAAGCCTATCTCGATATACCGAGACCGACCGCAGGATCGGGGGAGGACTTGGTCGCGACCAGGCGGGGTCGACCGGCAGAGGATCTCATTGGAACATACGGGGCGAGCGGGCATGAAGAGGCAGTTCGGGAGGTCGTGCTGGAACGGCTGGACCTGCGGCTGCGAGGTATGGCGCGGACGGATGCGGCGGGCAATCTGGTGCTGCATTTGGGTGATGGGAAGAGCCCTGAAACGTCGCCGCGGATCGTCTTTGTGGCGCATATGGATGAGATTGGCTACGAAGTGAAAAAGGTTGAGGACGATGGACGTTTGCAGGTGGAGATGCTCGGCGAGGGATACTCACAATATTTCATGGGTCATGCCGTGTTCGTTCACACGAAAGACGGCAGTCGCGTGGGTGGTGTCCTGGAACTGCCGCCGGGATGGGACGAGCCGGGATTTCAGTGGCCGAGTGAGCCGCGGACAATGGGCGAGCCCGCACACGTGTATTTGGGAACACGTACAAAGGAGGAGACAGAGAAACTTGGAATTGCGCCAGGGGATTTCGTAACCGTTCCTAAGGAGTACCGGCGACTGCTGGGGAGGTGGGCGAATGCGCCGAGTTTTGATGATCGTGTAGGATGCGCGGCGCTGATTGCAGCAGCGAATGCAATTGGGCCGGAATTGCCTGGGCGAGACGTGACGTTTGTGTGGTCGACGGATGGGGAAGTGGGATCGAAGGGAGCGGAGGCGTTTGCGGAGCAGGCGTCGAAGGATGGGCGGATACCTGATTTCGTATTTGCGATCGATATGTTTGAAAGTTCGGATTCGCCGCTGGAGTCAAAGCGATTTGCCAATGCCGAGCTGGGAAAAGGATTTGTTGTCCGCGCGGTGGACGATTCGAGCATCGCGCCGCTGCAATATGTGGACCGGGTTGTGGCACTTGCGAAAGAGAATGAGATTCCCGCGCAATATGGAGTAACCGGCGGAGAAAATGAGGGCGCCGTCTTTTTGCGCTATGGTTCCGTGAATGTGGCGCTGGGCTGGCCCATGCGATATTCGCACTCCCCGGCCGAAGTAATTGACACAAGAGATTTCGACGCCCTGGGGAAAATTGTTGAGGTGATTGCACGCAAGTGGTAGTCCGCGCCAGTCCGGAATCTCTTGCCTAATTTCATGCCTACAACACCGACCGGTTCTTCGCAGCGCGCTATAATCCTTCTCTGTTTTTTCATCTCCGGCGCGGCCGGACTGATCTATCAGGTCGCCTGGGCTAAATCGCTCACTCTCATCTTCGGCAGCACCGTTTACGCCGTCACCACCGTGCTGGCCGTCTTTCTGGGGGGGCTCGCACTTGGGAGTGACTGGATCGGCCGGTGGGGCGAACGCTGGGATGACGCGATCCTACTTTATGCTGTGCTCGAACTTGTAGTGGCGGCGCTCGGGGCCTTGTCCCTCGCAAATCTTGTGGGTGTTCGCGCCCTTTACGTCCACGCTTTTCCTTGGATAGGAAATTCGGTCCCGATGCGCGGGGCATTGCGATTTCTTGCAGTCGCAATGGTCCTTTTCCCATCCACGTTTCTGATGGGGGGAACTCTGCCAGTCCTTGTGCGCGGACTTGGCAGCCAGGCAATTGCGCTGCGCGGGCTCGTGAGCCGGCTCTACTGGGTGAATACATCTGGAGCAGTTGCCGGGGCTCTGGCCGCAGGGTTTTGGTTGCTGCCCGTCGCCGGGGGAAGACGGACTGTCCTCACCGCAGCCGCTCTGAACCTGCTTGCTGGAATCGTTGCGTTGCGAATGCGTCAGGCAAAGTCGCCCCTAGAGGCGAGGCCCAGGGGGGCGAAGGAGCTTGAAACCGTGGCGCCGCGAAGGCTGTTGCTCGCGGCGTTTGCGATTGTGGGCGCGACGGCGATGGCTTATGAAATCGCGTGGACTCGGTTGCTGGCGATCATCTTCGGCAGCTCCACGTACGCATTCACGGTGATGCTCGGGACGTTCCTGGCCGGAATCGCACTGGGCAGCGCACTTTTTGAATTGTGGGGCAAGCGCAGGACGGCAAGTCTCAGTAGTTTTGAAGTGACGCAAACGCTCACTGCTCTCGCAGGCCTGCTGTTCCTATTTCTGTTCTCGCATCTCCCCGAGGTAGTTGTCGGAGTCCTGCGCACGACCGGGAATTCGTTTCGAGGACTGCTGCTCGCACAAGCAATCGCCAGCGGCCTTGCGATGCTTCCCGCGGCGAATCCGCGGCCGTCGGGCGCGCCTACGCGGCGAACACTGCCGGCGCGATTGCTGGCGCGATGATGGCAGGCTTCTGGCTGCTTCCATGGCTGGGTGGATACCGCCTCGTCGCAATTGCGGCACTCGCAAACCTGCTGCTCGCATTTGCGCTCGTCCTGGGTCGGAGGATCAGCTGGGTTGCCCTCGTTGTCAAGCTTGCGATCGCGGCCGGGTTAGTCGCCATCGTCACGTCCAACATTTTTTACAACCGCGCACTGGCCACGTTTGGAGCCGCGCTCTACTACCCCATCCACGCGAAAGGCGTCACGCTCAAGGAGATGGCGGAGACCAACGATGTCTTGTTCACTGCAGACGGCCCAAATGCAACTGTCGCTGTCATTCAATCGGAGGACTATCTGGCGCTGCGGATTGACGGCAAGGTAGATGCCTCCAATCTCGATACGCGCACGCAATTGCTCCTCGGAGATCTACCTGCGATCTTTCATCCGCATCCTCGTCGTGTCTTGGTCATCGGGTTCGGCAGTGGAATGACGCTCGCGGCGCTTGCTCGCTACCCTGAAATCGAGCGCCTGGATTGTGTGGAGATCGAGCCGCAAGTAATACGCGCGGCTGGATATCTCGAAAAATTGAACGGAGGCGTCCTGCAGGATCCCCGCGTGCATTTGATCTTGGACGACGCGCGGAATTTTCTTGCCACCACTCGTGAGCGCTATGACGTGATTTCTTCCGAGCCGTCGAACCCATGGATCGCAGGGATCGCGAATCTCTATACCTCCGAATTTTACCGCGAAGCCGCCGCGCGCCTCGCGCTGGGCGGGCTATTCGTGCAGTGGGTGCAGGGGTACTCGCTCAATTCCTCGGACCTGCGCATGGTGGTCCGCACTTTTGCATCCGAGTTTCCGCGCGTCACGCTTTGGCACGGAGAAGTGTCGGACTATCTTCTCCTTGGTCAATCCGTCGCGGAGCCTCTCTCGCTTGACCGATTGCGCGCCTTCTGGCCGCAGCCTTATTTGCAAGCAGATTTTCAAAAGCTCGGCCTCCAGCGTCCCGAAGGGCTGTTCGCCTATCATCAATTGGACGATGCAGACTTGCGGCGCTTCGCTCAAGGTGCGCCTCTCAACACCGACGATCTGACGCTCCTCGAGTTTCGCGCACCCAAGAGCCTGTTTGCCGAGGATCTTGCGGATCAAAATCGGACGATGATCGCGAGTTTTCGTCTGAATCTCCTGCCGCAGGACGTGCTTGAGACAGGCCGGACTATTAGCTTAATCGGCGCGGCAGAAACATCCGCATCGCTCGGCGAACGCGAACGCGCGAATGACTTTCTGAAGCCGGTCTTTGAGACAGACCCGCCGCTGAGCGCACTCTTGCTTCGCGGGCGACTCGAGCTCGAGCAGAAAAATTTCGGAAACGCGCGAGCTGACTTCGAGCGGGCCCGAAAACTTGATCCACAGTCGCTCGATGCCCAGGCGGGAGCGGCCCGGGCCATCATGGGGCAGGGAGACACTCCCGCGGCAGAAAAATTGTTGACGGAGGTCCTCATAAGCGACCCAAACCAGTCGCAGGCCGTCACGGGAATGCTCGAACTCAGTATTGTTAAGAAAGACTGGAGGGAAGCAGCGCGCTGGCAGGAGGAACGAATTGTGCTCGATCCGCAGATGAGTTGCCGCGAATATGTCCGGCTCGGCCGCGACTATCTTCGCGCGGGTGACATCACAGATGGGATGAGCTGGCTTGAAAAGGCGCTCGAACGAGACTCCTATTGCCACCCGGCTCATCGCACGCTGGCCGAACAGGCCATAGCCGCGCATCGGTGGACGGAAGCGAAAAGCCACTTGGAAATGTTAGTCCGTTACGCGCCCGACGAAGATCCAACGGTGTATAGCTCGCTAGCCGGAGTAAATGTGGCCCTCGGGGATCCCCGCTCCGCGCGCGCTGCGCTTGAAAAGGGCATCCGGATCTTTCCCGACGATGCGAACCTCCGGCGGCTCGCTGCCAAAACGCCGGCTGTGGCCCATTGACGGTCATGAGAGAAATCCCTGGTCGAATTCAGCGGCACACCGTGCTCACCCGTTTAATAATGTTGTCCGCCGTGCGAAAGATTGTTGCCGGGAATTCATGCGTGATCTGGACGTACCCTGAGGGATGGTACTTACCTCTGGCACGAAACTCGGGCCCTATGAAATTCAATCGCCGCCGGGTGCGGGCGGAATGGGCGAGGTGTACCGCGGGCACGACAGCCGGCTCGGCCGAGACATCGCGCTGGAGATGCTGCCGGTAGCATTCGCTGCGGATAAGGAATAACGTGAAACGCGCTAGCTCTCTCTTGGAATGCTCTCGAACATTCGGGGTGTTGCATTTTTCGACAGTCCCGCGCGACGAGCAGTTTGCATTGTATATACGTACTGTATATACTCCTAGTGCGGGAGGATGCTTATGACCAGAGCCCGAATCTTTAAGTCTGGTAATAGCCAGGCGGTACGGCTGCCCAAACAATTTCGCTTCCAAGTCGACGAAGTGGAAATCTTACGCCGGGGCCAGGAAATTGTCCTGAGAGAACCGAAGCGCAATTTGGGTCAGGCGTTCGCGGCACTTGGAGCCATGCCGGACGATTTCATGGCGGAAGGCCGGAAGGACCAGCCCCCTCAGACACGGGATGCGCTATGAAGCCGCGCTACATGCTGGATACGAATATTTGCATATACACCGCCAAACACCAACCGCCCGAGGTCAAGGCTCGTTTCGAGCGACTGACGCCGGGACAGTTGGTCATGTCGTCGATTACGTACGGAGAACTTTATTACGGGGCGAGCAAGAGTAACCAGCGGACGAGGGCCTTGGCGCAGCTCGAGGAACTGGTTCAGGACATCCCGGTAGAGCACCTCGACTCAAAGGCAGCACAAGCGTACGGGGAGATTCGCGCCGCGTTGGAAAAGCAAGGGCGGCTGATTGGAAATAATGACCTGTGGATCGGCGCCCACGCGAGGGCTCTCGATGTCACGCTGGCCACGAACAACGAGCGCGAATTCAAACGGATAGCCGGGCTGTCTGTTGAGAACTGGACGAAATAGATGCGGCCTCATGGTGGCCACGTCCGATTTTCCTCGTTCCAAAAGGAATAGTGTTTGCCGGCCGGAGTACCTGATCAATCGCGAAAGGCTAGAGCTCGGCGATTTCCCCGCTGCGAGTGCTGCTCTCAAGAAATGAACGAGAATCCTCCCCGAGGACGCGAACCTCTGGTGGCTGGCTGCCCAAACGCCGGCTGCGGCCCACTGAGGACCGACCGAGGAGTCCGCAGTCTAGTTCAGTGGCCCGCCGCGCTCACCCACTTAATATGTTGTCCGCCGTCCAATAAGATCGCGACCGGGAATCCGAAGGTCAGCACCGCTGACTATCCGCTATTTGACAAATTTCAGTTTGAATGATACAAGACTAGTCAGACTAGTCTCAACATGGGAGGAGTCGTGCCAAAACCTCGCAACAAACCCAGTCAGCCGGTCAAACTCGATATGACGAACGGTCTAAAGACTGTCGGGCCTGTGTGGCAAATTCAAACGGCCAAAGCCCGATTTAGCGAACTGTTTCGACGAGCCCGAACCGAGGGGCCACAACTCATCACTCGACAGGGCAAGGAAGGCGTTGTCATGATTTCGGACGTGCAGTACGACCAGCTTGTGGGTAGGTCCCACCAGCCGAAGAGTCTTGTGCAGTTTTTCCGGGACTCACCGCTTGTCGGAGTCGAACTCGATCTCGCTCGACAGAGAGATGAGGGGCGCGAAATCAAACTATGAGCGGCTACTTGCTGGATACAAATTGCATTTCTGAGGTTGTTCGCGTCAATCCCGAACCACGCGTGCTGAGTTGGTTGGAAGCGGCTGAGGAGACTTTGCTCTACTTGAGTGTTCTCACCCTGGGAGAGATTCGGAAAGGTGTGGCCGGTCTGACGCAGGGCAAACGGCGCGCGGCTCTAGAAACCTGGCTGGAGATCGAACTCCACGCGCGTTTTTCAGGAAGGATTCTGTCCATTGATACAGCCATCGCTGATCGATGGGGCGCGCTTGCCGGCGGAGTAGAAGCCGAGGGAGCAATCTTGTCAACCATAGATGGCTTGCTGGCGGCGACTGCGCTTCACCACAATCTCACGATTGTTTCCCGGAATGTCGGAGATTTTGCGCACACGCAAGTTCCAGTGCTGAATCCATGGAATGCATAGACCACGGCGAGGATTACAACGATCGCCGATGCATCGATAATCGCCACGGCAAGCCTTTCTTGTTGTACAGAAACTCGACAATGATCATCAGACCGGTAGGGTTGGCGAAGCATGGAGCGGCCTCGGAACCAGCTCTCTTGACATGGCTATATTAGATAGCTATGATTTAAAGGATGAAAGTGAGCGTAGCAGATGCCAAGAACAAGCTTCCCGCGCTGATCAAGGCCGCCGAGGATGGCGAAACCGTGACCATCTGCCGTCGTGGTGTACCCGCCGTGGATATTGTCCGAACGAAAAAGCCCAGCCGCAAAAAGCGAAGGCTCGGAACCCTCAAAGGCAAGATTCAAGTCATCGAACCGGAATGGTGGAAGCCCATGTCGGACGACGAAGTCGACGCCTTCGTCGAAGGACATGACTAGGTGCGGTTGCTCCTGGACACGGTTGTTCTGATCTTCGCTGTGGAGTCACCGGAACGACTCACCAAGCGCGCGAGCACTCTTTTGCAAAATACGGAAAACATCTTAGAACTGAGCGCAATTTCACTTTCCGAAATCGCTATCAAGGCTGCCCGTGGCAAGCTGAGACTTTCCGCCGCCGACACGCACCGCGCGCTTGAGGACTTGAACCTCCGCATCCTGCCCTACACGGCGCATCATGCGTTCTTTCTTTTCGATCTCCCGCCGCACCACGCGGACCCGTTCGACCGCCAAATCATCGCCCAGGCTGTGTGCGAAAAGATCCCCGTGGTCACTTGCGACGAGAAATTCAGCTTATACAAAGGACTCAAAGTCCTCTGGTAATTCCTGTGCAGGCCCGGAGTTTTCGAGGCCGCGGGGTCGCGCCGCCTATCAAGGTTGATAAATCTTCCTCAGGAGGCCGGCTGGAGGGGCTGAAAATTTGGCGACAAAGATGAAATTACAAAACGAACTATCGTAACTCCTTATATTGCAATGTTCAGGACCAGTCGGAGGTATGGAAAATCGTCCCGGTGGCTCCTCTAATGTCCGGTTATACCTTAGGGCTTACTGGGCAGGTACTAAGGTTTTTCAAAATTGGGACTTTAGGGGGGTTCCCAAGCACGTCGACTTCTTCCATTCTCCCCCGAGCAGCGTGGGCGCACGTTTCTTGTTACAAGCAGCTCATGAACACTCAACAAAATCGATACGAAGTTATCGAAACTCTTGGCATGGGCGCCACCAGCCGTGTCGATAAAGCCCATGACACGCTTATTGGACGCACCGTCGCTCTGAAAACCTTTCTTCGAGGTTTTGGTTCCCGCGATCTCGAGCAACAATTTCTCCGCGAAGCCCAGATTATCGGCGGCCTCTCGCATCCCAACATCGTTGCCCTCTATGATGTCGGCAAGAACAAAGACGGCGCGCCTTATTTAGTTATGGAATATGTTGAGGGGAAAACACTGGAAACCGTCTTCGAAGCCGGTCCGCTGCCTCTTCCTCGTGTCGCGGCGTGGGCTGGCGATCTAGCCACCGCACTCGGCCAAGCCCATCGCGCCAAAATCATTCATGGTGATGTGAAACCCGCCAATATTCTCGTGACCTCCGAACGTCAAGTAAAGCTCAGCGACTTCGGCATTGCCCACTTTTCGACGCAAGTCTCTGGCAGCGGAAATCTGATGGGAACTCCTGCCTATCTCTCGCCTGAACAGATTCTCGCTAATTTGCAAGACAGCCGTTCCGACTTCTTCTCTCTGGGTATCGTCCTTTACCAGATGTCGACTGGCGTTCGGCCTTTCAATGGCGATTCCGTCGACGCCGTCTGCGCGCAAATCATTTCCAGCGCGCCGCCGCCGCCATCTCATCACAATCCTTCGCTGCCACCTGCCTTTGACCAGATCGTCATGTGCTGCCTGGCTAAGAAACCAGAGGATCGCTTCTCGACCGCCGAAGCCCTAGCCGCCTCTGTCTATCCCTTGGCACGAACCAACAACGCTGCACCATCCCGGTCCAAGTCTGCTGCGACTCGTCGCGCCATGATCTCTTGGTGGAGTCAACCTTTTCGGCACAAAGACATGTGGACAGCCACCGCCAGTCTGATCCTTCTCTTTTCACTCGTGGTGAGTGTCTCCGCCCTCCGCAAACACTTCATCCCCAGGTTGACCGCCTTCGCGGCTTTTTTCCATCCCTCCGGCGTCACCCAGACCCGAGGCACGCCACCTGAATCAGCCTCAAATTCAATGACCAGTTTCAATTCTTCTGCAATTGTAGATTCGCCGCTAATAGACTCTTTGTCTCCCGCAACGAAACCCGATTCGCAGCCTCCACTCATGTCCGCGCCATCGACCTCGAAGACTTCTCGCCTAGCCAAATCACCCGCGACTCGGCGGCAGGCTTCTACTTTCACCCCTGCGTTGACACGTGAAGCGTCTGTTGGACGGCCTCCCGCCACCGCCCCATCCGCTAATGCTCAGCCCCCTCTTCCCAAGCAACTCGCTTCTCTTCGCGTGGAAATCGTCTCCGCCGTTGCGGAGGAAACCATCGCTGTCTATGCCGGCCAGGATGTCCTCATCTCTACTCGGCTCGACTCCGCCCGTCTGGGCGAACCGGTCCGTTTCGAGTGCCCCATTTCCCCCGGCGTCCATCCCCTGCGTGTCGCCTTGTACCGCGCCGACGAGAGCCTGTACATTCAAAAGGAAGGCTTCGCTGACATTGTCTCCGATGATTCGAACACTCTTAACATTCGCGTAAGCCGCCGTTCGAAACTTCTCATCCGCAAGGAAACCGCGCTGGAAGTCACCTGGCCAAACCCGCATTCGGCGGCGGCTCAAGACACCTCTCCACTCGCGCCCGTCAGGTGACCAAAATTCGGAGCCGACAATAAAGTCGTAGTCAGAACTTATCTCCTGCTGGAGGCAGCTGGGGCAGATGTCCGTCTTGTGTCTGATTAACGGGGTGGTCTCAATGGGTCGATGCAACACTCAGGTCGAATCCAACTTGAATTGAAAACAAAGGCTAAAATCGCTCGTTAGGGTTAGACCAGCGGAAGATTACTTCCGGGTTCCCGTCACTCGGCCAGAAGAACAGATTACGCAAATGCCGTTTTTGCTGGAGCTTCGAACAACCATTTATCTTGCATCCTCGGCCGCGCGCACTCCGGACACCGAGGAAACGGCATCCAGTGCAGAGCCCCACTCTAGGCTCGCGTTAAGAAAATCGGTAGTCCCAGCTTGCGATCGTAAGTTGGCCGGTAGCGCTCCGTGTCGTACATGGTGGCGACCTCCACTTTGCGCGGCCCGAGTTTGGGATCGGGGATCGGTACCATCGCGTAG
The DNA here is from genome assembly GCA_963701005.1 of uncultured Acidobacteriota bacterium. GTDB lineage: Bacteria > Acidobacteriota > Terriglobia > Acidiferrales > UBA7541 > Palsa-295. The sequence goes on along the minus strand of OY969555.1, from coordinate 5,032,446 downwards.
CAACCGCTGCTGATCCCCGTCATCAGGCCGGCCATCCCCTCCTCCACGGCGTCCATCGCCATTCCTGCGTAGGTGATGGCCACCATGCGGTCGACGAAATCTGGGCTGCCGGAGCGTAAATCGTAGGTCAGGTCGCTGACTACGGTTTCGGTTCCAGTAGCGGTCTTGATCTCGTCGCTCAGGTCCTCCGCCACGCTCATCTTCTTGCGGTGGCCGAAGGCATCGGCCGGGCCATGTTCCTTCACCGTGTAGCCTTCCCACTCCGCACCCTCGGAAAGAATCAACAGCGAGTAGTTGCTGGGATTGTTGCGCTTGTCGGTGACCAGGATTTCGATAAGGTGCTCCAAATTCACCTTGTACTCGGGGATGCAGCAGCGCATCGATGTCACGTACGCAGTGTAGAGAGCGGTGTAGCCGGCGTCGCGGCCGAACACCCGAAAGATACCGATGCGCTCGTGCGAGCCAACCGTGGTCCGCTGACGCTCGATGGCGTCCATGGCGCGCGTGATGGCAGTTGAAAACCCTATGCAATACTCGGTGTTGCGAACGTCGTTATCCATGGTTTTCGGCACCGCAATCACTTTCACCCCATGCCGGTCAAGTTCGGCGGCATAGCTAAGGGTGTCATCTCCGCCGACCGCCACCACGTAATCGAATCCCAACATCTCGATATTCTTCAGCACCGCCGGAGTCACGTCGAACACCGTACTGGTTACGCCGTTCTTGGTGGATTCCTTACTTGAAAACTGCTGCCCCGCGAGCGCAGGCGGCAGCTTTTGCATCTTGGTAGGATTGGTGCGCGAGGTGTGCAGATACGTGCCGCCCGTGCGATCGATGGTGCGGGTGTTCTCCTGGTTGAGCGGCTGGATATAGCGCGACCGGCTGGCCGGATCTTTCAGGTCCACGTGTGTCAATCCTTCCCAGCCGCGGCGTATGCCAAGGACCTCGCATCCGATCTCGGCCCCCCGGTAGACGACCAACTTAATGACCGAATTCAGGCCCGGGACGTCGCCGCCTCCCGTGAGAATACCAATTCGCTTTGCTGACATGAAAATGCTCCTCAAAAGTATGAAGTCCGGTTCAGGATTCTCAAAGTTCAGTCTATATGAAGACCGCACCACACATCGTCAGCACACGCTGGAACTATGGCATCCATGGCAGATCTCGCGCAACGGTAGCCCTTGACGTGAACTCGCTCCCGATGCGATGGATAGTCGACACAACACGCATCACTTACCTACCTGGAGATTCAGACACAGCGGTCGCGCGAACGATGACGAAGTTCTCGGCGGATTGTCGGCTACTCGGAACTTGTCGTCGGACCATCCGGCTAAGTCCTGATTTGTCGGATAATCGGACATGTTCCGTACCAGAACTCTACATGGACGGTGAGCGCGCTAACCGGGCATGTGGTTCAGGATCGCCGATACGAGGGCCTGTGCGTCCGGCGCTTCGCCCCTCGCCCCGACGCCCAGCGGTTTCATTGGCTGAATCAGGTCCGCCAAGCTCCCAGGGGAAATTCCGCGAGAACGCCCCGCATTTAGGAGGGATTACCAAGAGGCAAAAAAGCTACAAGGAATCTTTGGCAGAACCCCTTGCCTATATGTGAACCCGGGTCGAAAGTGGGACCCACATGGGAGACGGACTGCTGCACAATGAATTTTGATGTGCTCCAGATGGCTGTTGGAGTGACCACGGAAGGCGGAGGTGGCGGTGAGCAGATTCTTGTTAGGCTCAATCGTTCTCGTTTTGGCCGCCCTCGCCGTGCCGGTAAGCACACTCGCCTCCGCTGGGGATGGCGACCAAAATGTGGTGAAACATTATGGTTATACGGCCACCGACAAATTCATCGAGTGTGTTAAACGTGGATTTGGGAAGAACGTCGCGTATAGCCCCGCCCTTAGATCGGGGCCAGAACTGGCGGACATTCCTTGTCCAGGCGATCCGACTGGTTTGCGAAATCTCCTGAAGGAGAAAGGGATCAGTGAATTCGAAACGGCCGATTGGGTGCTGCTTGTTCCTTCGGTATTTGTGAACGCCAAGCCAGGCGATCCCTACTATCAAGTTCGAATCCAATGGAAGACATTCAAGGTCATAACTGACTTTCATGCCGCAAAGTTGGAGGACGAAGAAGCGCCGGAGCTTTCCGAGGCGGAAGCGAAGGCCGCGGGAGAGGCAGCGCTCAAGGACGCTCGAATCCTCCCCGTAGTTCCACCGTCCGACCCCACCAGCGGAGACGAAGGAATCATTAAGCTTGAATTGGCCGTTCGAAAGGTCAAGTTGATGGCCAACGCCCCTGAGGCAATCATTTCGGTTATCACCCAACCGGATTCCTTCGACGGCAACGCGCGGATGAGCTATATAGAAATTCGCGACGGCAAATATCAGGTCGTTTGGGATTCGCCTATCATCGGCTTCGGAACAATTCAGCTGCTGGACGTAAATGGAGACGGCTGGAAGGAAATTATCATCACGAGCCAAGAGCGGGACGCGCGCACCAATTACTCAAAGCTGGTGATTTTTGACCATGAAGGACATGAGCTCACCCGGCAGCAGGCTTGTGATCCCGGGGGAATATCGGGCGAAGTGTGTCCCATTGAAACCGATAGCGAAATCTCTTTCGGTCAAAACGAGAGCGGTCCACGGCAGATCAAAGCTGGTGCTGAGGTGTACCTTTTTACGAACGGAATCTATGTCTCTGACGAAAAAGAATCTGACCAGGCGAAAGCCAGACATCAGGCCGCAGTGGACAACCAGCAAGGGCTGAAGCTTTTAAGGGCCGGTAGATTCGCGGAGGCCATGGGGAAGTTCTTGCAAGGAGCAAGCGGTGAGCGCAGCAATCCAGAGTACGTGAACAATCTGGGCTTCGCTGAATTTAAGGACCGACGATACGATGAGAGCGTCGAACACTTTCGCGAAGCAATCGACCTTGATCCCACTCGCGCCGTCGCTTATTTGAACGTGGCGGATGCTCTCCAGATGGAAAACGCGCGTCTCAACAGGCTGGAAATCGGCCAGGCGTATGCCAAATACCTGGAGCTTGCGCCGTCCTCGAAGAGAGCTCCCGACGTGAAGAAAAAGCTGGACGACTTGCCACCACTGTCGCCAGTCGATCACGAATCGTTCACTTTTATTGATGCCGTGTTTTCAAACATCAAAGGCCGCAAAAACTTGGAGCAATACAAATACGCTGAGGCACTCTCTGCTTTCCTGGAAGCTGCCAACCACTTTCCATTTAACCCAAAATTCCTGAATGACGTGGCTATTGTCTATTGCAAGACGGGAAAGCCTCAGGAAGCTTTGATTTGGTTAAACAAAGCGATCGAGCGTGACCCCCAGTACGCACCTGCCTATCTCTGCCGCGGCGACGCCAATTCGCAACTCAAGCGCTTTGCTCAAGCCAGAGAAGCCTACGGAATGTACCTCCAACTTGATCCTGACTCCTACCTCGCGCCTGAGGTAAAGAAGAAGTTGGAATCCTTGCCTCCACTGTGATCGATGCAGGTGGTACGCACTCTGGCGCAAATGTCCCGTCTGAGCGACGCAGCGTACACTCCCGCTATTCTTCTATTCTTGCGCTACCGTTTGATCGCAACGGCTGACAACTCCCGGTAAGTCGGGTGGTCTCAATGGGTCGACGCAACACTCAGGTCGAACCCGACTCGCATTGAAAACAAAGGCTAAATCGCTCGCTAGGGTTACATCAGTCGGAACACTACCCTGACTAGGTTTTGACCGAGGACAGCCAAACAGATCACTTCTCCCTGGGAAGAGTTGTCGAATCAACGTATTGGAAGGTGTTGCATCGACCGGTTGAGCTGGCACGGATAACCGGACATCTTGAATATCGGTACCGTACCTGTCCGGTTTGCGCGTTAATTGGGACTTGACCGGTTCCGTGAGTCGCTAGAGAGGTTGATTCGCACTCACTTTTTGGTGAGAGAGTCGGCGAACCACAAGCGCTGGCCGGAGCGACACGTCAGCCACCTGCATTTTCGGTTGCGACAGCGCCAAGGACACAGCAAGGCGGTGGGGGCGGTGGCGCGTGGTATCATCCCTGCCATCGTTTCAAGCCTGCTTTGTTGAGTCTATGGATCCGAAGGCAATCAGTAACCAGATCGACAGAATCCTGCGCAGCCGGAGCTTTGCAACCAAGAGCCAACTCCGGAAGCTGCTAGAGCTTCTCGCCCAGAACATAGATTCGCAAACCACCCTGACGCCTGACCTGGTGATCAAGTGGCTGTGGCCGGACGAGATCAAGACGAAGCGAGCCGCGGATGTGGCGACAGAGATGAACCGGCTGCGGCATGCGCTGGAGTCTTATTACGAGGGAGAAGGCAAGTCCGACCCGGTAACGATTTTCCTGCCTAATCGCGCGGCTCCAGGTCCGGATGGCCTTCCGGAAAAGCGGTGGATCGTAGCGAAGCCGCGCGATGCGGCGGAGGCAACGGCGGAAGAGCATCCCGCTAGTGTGGTAGTGGCGACTCGTTTCAACGCAGTGAAAATCGTGGGGGCGATACTTGGGCTCGGCGCTTCCCTTGGAATTTTGGCCTACATCTTCATCCGAATGCCGGCAGTGACCGACCAACCCAGGCTCGGCCGGTTGGACGGTTCGGCACTGGTGATTATGAATGCGGAAGGAAAGGAGCTCTGGAGAAAGACCTTTCCGCACGGATTCGGAACCGAATCACACTACGCAGAAGGCCTGGCCTCGCGAATCTGGTTCGCGGATCTGGAAGGGAAAGGTCACGTGAGCGTCCTGTTTTCTTATCTGCCCGCTCCAGACTCGCAGCCCCACTCGTCCGAGTTGATTTGTTATTCGGATGGAGGGAAAGAGAAATGGCGTTGGCGCCCCGGGAGAGACTTGCCGGAACTCGGGGAGCGATTTGAACCGAGCGGGGGGCCGACAACGTTCAAGACTTCTTCCCTTGCAGTTCTGAAGACAGCGGAGAAAGGGCCTTCCCGAATCGTCGTTGTAAGTGATCTTGATCCCTGGTGGGGCGGACCGAGCCAGGTGGCGGTCCTCGAGTCCAACGGCAAGACGCTTTCTGAGTACTGGCATTCCGGGGGCTTGCGCGACATGGCGGTAGCCGACCTGGACGGCAACGGCAGGGAGGAAATCATAGCGACGGGAGTGGCCCATGGGTATGACTCTCAGGCGACGTTGGTGGTGCTGGATTCTGACCGCGTGCTTGGCGCCTCAAGGGAAGTGGAGCCTAAGTTTCAAATCCACGACGTGGGGGACGCCCAGGAAAGGCTGCGCCTGCTGTTTCCGCGCAGCGATTTGAACCGAGCGTCCTTTCAGTACAACTATGGCATCGAGCCAACATTCCAAAATGGCAAACTTCAAGTCACGGTGCTGGAATGCCTTGCCCCTATTGGTTGCCCCATGCGATACGAATTCGACCAAGACTTTCATTTGATTGCAGCCTATTTGGGAAGTGACGAATTCAGGACCGCTCATGACCGCTTCTATCAGAAAGGAAAAGATGCGCACGCTTTCAGTGCGGAAGAACAGGCGGCATTCTTAAGAGTCCGATGCCTGGCGGGCTGCAAGTCCGAGTTCGTGCCGGTGGCCCAGAGATATAACCCGGCGGTCTCCTTCGAGAAAGCATGGAGCACGCAAAGGAACCCCAGAGACGCATGGTCGTACGGTTATTCATCAGGCTTTGCCAAGCCTATTACGCTCTACGACAAGACCGTACAGAACGGCATCAACGGGCCCAACGCACAGTATTGGCTATCAACGTCGGTTAACACTGGCACATCGCCCTCCGCCGAATACAACAATGGGCCCGCCATTGATGATGGGAATATCAATTTCCTGGCGAACGAGTTCCTGCTCGTGGCTGGGATTGGTGGCCAATATTCGGACCTCGTATTCACAGCGCCTGCCGATGGCGAGTACTCCATAGCCGGCAACTTCCGTGGCGCACAATACGGTGTTGGAACGGTGGTCGGTATCGTGACCGACGGAAAGGTGGTGTTCAGTTCCAGCGTCACTTCCGTTGGCCAGCTTGTACCGTTCCGTCTGACAGCTCCGTTGAGGGCCGGGAGCAGTGTCGTGTTTTCCGTAGGCCCGGGCGACGGGCGCCAAAACACCGGCCTCTCGGCAACAATTACCAGGCCCTGCGCGGTGACCGATAGGCCTACCGCAGCTCCGACAGGGGAGATTACCTGCTCCGGCCGGCCCACTGGGGAATAGAGAGCCTCGGCAGTTTGAACCGCAGAACTGACTCCGTTGCCTTCGTGAACCTGGTCCCCTAACTTCGCCGACGGCCTGGGTGAGGCTCGGGAACCTCTCTGAAAGCAGGCGATTTCATAACAAATTCATATCATTTTTGCCCCCCACCTCTTGACGCGAATGCGATCTGTTGCCAGCATCGCCGCATGTACGGTTAGTCTCTGGAACGCGATAAGGATGAGTCAAAGGACGGACTACAACCGAATCAATCTGACTGGAGGGCCCTGTAATCGAAGCAGGATGCAGGGAAAGTTCTCTCTTGGGTCATCGGCCACCTCTTGGGGAAAAAGACGCGTATGAAAAGTAAGTTGCGTGATTGGCTTCCCGGATTTGGGCTGATCGCTTCTTTGTGTCTGGTGCCGGCGTGCGGGAACTTGGGCCCCAGTGGCGGACACAGGGGCCAATTCATAGTGACGCTCACGTCGGTCTCGCCTTCGAGCGTGACCGCCGGCGGACCACCGTTCATCCTTACAGTGAACGGATCGAATCTCACGGGAGGTTTTGCCACAATTGTCTGGAATGGCGGCCAGCAAATCGCGTCCGTGGGAGCGGGGCATTCCACGGAGTCTACTCAGGCCACTTTCCTGATTGACGCCAGCCTGATTGCAAATCCAGGAAACGTCTCGATCGCCGTCGTCGATGGAATTAACAGCAACCTACTTTCGAACACGCTTACGCTCACAGTGATGCCGCACACTACCACGTCTTGCGCGCTTTTTGGTCTGTACCATTACCTGGTCACTGGTTTCGACCCAAAAGGGCCTATGGTGGCCGCGGGCGCCTTCGGAGTTGACGCCAGCGGAAATGTCACAGGCGAATACGGCTTCGGCGATCCGCTTAATCCCTTTTTCCTTTTCGGAAATACTCCGGAATTCATAGGTCCGGGCTTCCCAGTCACGGCCGGCGGCAACTGTACGAACAGCTCCACTCCCGATCAGGGGACACTGACGGTGTCGTGCGCATGCGGGGCCTCTTCTGGCACGTTCACCTTCACCTACACATTCCTCTTGCAACAGGGGGGTGGCGGGCGACTCGTCGAATCCCACGATGCGGTTGGCCCGTTCGGCAATATGTCAGGCTCGGGAGTTTTTGCCACGGTTATCCCGGATAGTGTACTCAACGGCAACTATGCCACGGGTATGGCAGGCACGGACACTCACGGAGATCAAGGACTCTGGACCCACTTTGGCGCAGTTGGCACCTTCAAGTTTAGCAACGGCAACTTAAACGGCGTAACCGATGTCAACGATGGCGGGACCGTCATTTCGGACGCGACGCTTTCCGGGCCGCCTCCTGGCATCCCTTCGTTCTCCCCGGACGTCTATTCGATCGATCAAGTCGATCTGAACCTAACCGGGCTGCAGGGCAACTTTGTCTTTTACATGCTTATGACTTCTCCTGCGACCGGGTTTGCCGTAGGCACAGTCAACTCCCCCTTTGCTTCATCGGGAACTTTTGAAGGTGTAAGCCTTGCCGGTTTTGTCTCGTCAAAAGCAAACGCCGATACTTATGGCAACAACAGCCTGAACGCGCCCTTGGTATTGAGCACCTTGGGTGCGCCTCCGCCTTTGTGCTGCACGACCTCGACAGACACGACCCTTGGTTTCGCATCCGGCTTCAACAGCAGCGCCGGAACGTTCAATCTTCAGTTCGATAGGGTGAGCGGAGGCGTGGCCAACCTCAATCAGACGATGACCGGCGCCACGTACAGCGTGGCGAGCAACGGGCGGGCGACCGTCTCTTACAGCGCGGGCGAGAACACGTTGAACTACGTCTACTACCTGGACGGCGACAACGACGGCTACATCCTGGGGTTGGGAAGCTCCGCGGAGTTCGGTTTCTTCCAACCGCAAGCCGCCGGGCCGTTCACCACCGCGTCGATCAACGGAAACTTCGGCGGCGCGACGTTCTTTCCGCTAACGCCCGCGTCACCGAATTTCGCAACGGAATTCACGTTGAACAATGGAACACTGACAGCAAATAGCCCAGGGGGCGCTCTGATGGGAACTTACGCGGTAGGGGCTTCGGGGAGAGGAACCGGCAGTGTCAATCTGCCGGTGCTTGGAGGCAGCAGCCTGGTGATGTACGTCATTGGTCCCGGGAGCGTCGAGGTGATGGGGAGCGACAACACGATGAGTGACGCCATCACTTTTATGCACTTCTGAGCCAAGATCAACCGGAGTTGCCTCGCACATTGCGCCGATGATCTTGGTAAATACCCTCTGCCAGCCTGTTTCCTGGGAACCTTCCAGATGCGTTGCTGGTTGCAAAACACAGTCGTTCCCTGTGGAAATCCCCTGAAAACCGGCAGATTTCATACCAAATTCATATCATTTTTGGCGCGCCCCTATTGACCTGAATTCGAGATGTTGCCAGCATCGCCCCGCGTGCAATTACTCTTTGCAGCACGATAGGGGTGAGTCAATGGAACGTCGTCCGTATCGCCAGCGTTCGGTTTTTCAGATTTTATTTCGCGCAGCCGCAAACGTTTCGGAGAGCGCGCGAAGGGCCGGTCCGGTGGCCGCGCTCTGTCTCGCGATGCTGGCTCTGGCAGGCGCTTACCTCGCGGCACATGCGCTCCTACAGGAACGCGCTTGGAAGAACGCAAGCGGCAGAGAAAGCCCCATCAGCTGGTTGCCACCGCAGAGTGTGCATGCGCAGGGAGGCGGGCCCACCTTCACGGAATTTGAAGATCCAGCCGCCGCCATGGGCATGCTTCAGGGAACTACCGGCTTTGGCATCAGCGCGGGGGGGGATATCACCGGAATCTACATCACGGCGCCCAATGCTTCCACGCCCAACCTGGCTCATGGCTTCATTCGGTCTGCCACCACCGGCGCGTTCACCCCCATCGATGCCCCCGGAGCGGGCACTGCCAAGAATGAAGGAACTTTCGCGTTCAGCATCGACACGGCGGGAGATGTCGCGGGGATGTACTCTGATTCGATCGATGCCTACCACGGTTTCGTGCGCGCCGCCGATGGAACTTTCACGCCCTTCGATGTTACCGGCGCGCCGACGGCCATTCGTCATCGTGGAACCGTGCCCCTCAGCAGCAACGCCGGTGGAGACATCACGGGATTCTTTGTGGACGCTGGCGCTGTCCGCCACGGCTTCGTGCGTATTGCCGCGAGCGGCACGATATCAACATTCGATGCTCCCGGTGCAGGCACCGCCTCCACCGAGGGAACCGTTCCCATCCACATCGGCACGGCCGGAGATATCACTGGATTCTATAAGGACGCAGGAGGACTTTTTCATGGCTTCATTCGCAATGGCTCCACCGGAGTGATCACCGCTGCTATCGATGCTCCGGGTGCCAGCTCGGGACCGAGTGGAAAGGTCTCGTTCATGGGAACCCTTCCCACCGGCATTGATGCGACGGGAGATATCGCCGGCGTCTATTCGGGTACGGACGGGATTTATCACGGCTTCCTGCGCGCCGCCAATGGCACGTTCAGCCCACCCATCGATGCTCCGAATGCAGCCAAGGGCGGTTTGTTTCCGGGAACGTTCCCTTTCAGCATGAACGATTCGGGGGTGATCGCGGGATTCTATGAAGACTCCGCCGGTCTGAACCACGGTTTCGTGCGCGCCGCCGATGGGACCATCACTGCGCCTCTCAATGCGCCGGGCGCGAGCACCGGAAGCATAGGCGTGTTTCCGGGAGGAACCGTCAATGTCAGCATCAATAGTTCGGGCGTTGTTGCCGGCGGATATTTCGACACAAGCGGCGTGGGCCACGGGTTCTCGCTGACGCTTGCGCAAGTGCAATCGCAGGCAGCCACACCGACGTTCAATCCTCCAGCCGGCTCGTACGCCGCGCCCCAAACGGTCACCATCTCGGATACTACTGTCGGCGCTGTGATCCACTTCGCGATTAATGCGACTCCCGACGCTTCGTCCCCTACATTCACCACTCCGATTCAGGTGAATTCTTCGGAAACGCTCGATGCCATTGCCATCGCCACCGGCTTTTCCAATAGCGCCGTCGGCACAGCTGCTTACATCATCAATCAGCCCACTCCTGATTTCACCGTCTCGGTGAATCCAACCTCACTGACCATTATCGCCGGGCACAGCGGGATGGCCACATTTACAGTCACCCCTCAAAACGGATTTAAATCGCAGGTGAGTTTTGCATGCAGCGGGTTGCCCGCAGAGGCGTCCTGCAGTTTCAATCCCACTAACGTCACACCCAATGGTGGGCCGGCAAGCAGCATACTCACCGTCAGCACAAAGGCCGCGAGCGCGGTTGTGCGGCCGCCCACACCATCGTCTCCGCCCCAGATCTACGCGCTCCTGTTCTCCGTTCTGGCAATTATGCTGGGCATTGCCCGTCACCGGAGCAGACTGCTCCGTGGCTTGCAACTCCTGGGCTTGCTGGTTTTTCTGATGGCGGGATCGGGGCTGATTTCATGCAATGGAGGAGGCGGCGGGGGAAATCTTGGAACTCCAACTGGAACCACCACAGCCTCTGTCTCGGCGGCAACGAGCGGCGGGGCGATCAATCACGGAGCCGCCCTTACGATCATCATCACGCACTAACACATCGAGAGGTGGTGGAATCGCTTGGGCGAGGCGAGTCTCTCGGCGAGTGGCGCGGCTTTGACCCTCCCGGTGCCCGTACCACGGTTGACGGAACGCGCCAAGCGTACAGAGTGGGGAGAAATCGTGTTAGTGCCTGGTAAGTCGCTTACCGGACATGTGCGGTAAGCCGACTAATCGGGAGCTGGGCAGGTGGAGGCTCGCGGGGGCCACGCGATTTCTGGAACCACCCGGCCAGTTCCGAAGGAACCCCCGCCATGTTTAGGAATAGTTCTTCGAGCAACAGCGAGGGGATTGGGAAGCCTCAAAAATCAAAATTTCATGACCTGTATCTTTGGTCTGAGATTATACCGTGCCGCATAGCATAGTGAATAAGCTGGGCCAGAGAATGGAGACCAAGTTTTAGCATCACCTTTGTTCGGTGAGTCTCGACAGTCCTGACAGCAATTCCCAACAACGCAGAAATCTCCTTATTAGTTTTCCCCTCGGCTAGGAGCCGGATGATTTCGAGCTCGCGAGGAGTTGCGGGAGTTCGGGCTCGTTCTCCTTGATTGTCCTGCCTGTTTGGGTTAAGAAAACCTTTCAGCACGATTTCGGATACTCTGGGCGTTAGGAAACGCTTACCTTCAGAAATAGCTTTCACGGCCTTGGGGAGGCAATCTGTAAGATCGGATTTCAAAAGGTAACCATGAGCTCCGGAGTCCAGTGCACGGCGTACCATCTGATCTGAATCGTGCATCGTGAGCACAAGGATTTTGCTCTCCGGAACTTCCTCTCGGATTTTACGCACGACTTCGACTCCATCCAGTTCGGGCAAGCTGATATCAACTATGGCTACATCCGGTTTTAGCTTTTTTGCCTTTTCGATAGCCTCACGGCCATTCGCTGCCTCGCCGACGACTCTCCAGCCGCGTTGGGCCTGGAGGAGCGCCCGCGCGCCACGCCGCACCAGCCCATGATCGTCAACTATGAGAATTCGAAGTTTTTGCACGCCCATTCCCCTCAAGGGGTATCGTTACGCGTACTGTTGTGCCATGATTGGTCGAATCAATCTCAAACCGACCGCCGATCAGCTTTACACGCTCCTGCATGCTGGCGATGCCGACACCAACTTCGAATCGGGGCTTCTCTTTCCCCGTCGCCCGACCGGCAGAAGCTGCGTGGCCATGGTCGCTGATTTCCAATGAAAGATTAGAGTTGCGATGAATTCGTATCTTGGCTTGCTGGCTCCCCGAATGGCGCTGGATGTTGGTGATGGCCTCTTGTACTACTCGAAATAATGCCAATTCAACATCTCGTGTCATCCGCCCGAGACCCGGTGAAAACTCCAATTCTACTTGGATTCCACTCCGCTCAGTGAAGCCGCCCAAATACTCACGAATCGCCACCTCCAGACCTCCCACATCAAGCATGGGTGGGTGCAAGACGTACGAAAGTGTGCGGACTTCACGGATGCACAGGTCTACTAACACTTTACACCCGGAAAGAAGCCTGCTTGCTTTTCGTTTAATCGACGGAGCTGAACCGCGGAGTTGACCAATCTTCATTGCCAATGCGACGAGATTTTGGCCCGTCGAGTCGTGCAACTCTCGCGCGATCCTGCGTCGCTCTTCGTCCTGAGAGCGGAGAAGCTTGCCGGAAAGGCGCTGGAGTTCCTCCTCGGCCCGCACACGTTCGGTGACGTCACGGCAAGTGCCCGCAAGACGAACCGGCTTTCCTTCTTCATCATGAAAAGCTTGCCAGCGCTCCTCGAGGAATTTGACACGGCCATCCGACATGAGAATCCGATATTCGACCGTGCAAGGCGAGAGGTTGTCGAGGGACTCTGCAAAGGCTGTATCCACTTTCGCGCGGTCCTCGGGATGAACGAATTCACGGTACTCTGAACGTGTGGGCTTAAAACGAGACGGGTCAGTCTCAAAGATGCGGTGTGTTTGCTCTGACCAAATCACGTTCAAGCTCTGCAACTCCAATTCCCAACTTCCGACTTTCGCCACCTCCTGAGCCTCGACCAAGCGAGCGCGCTCTCTCTCCAAATGCTCTGCTATCCGGCGCTGTTCCCGCTCACTCGTTCTGAGAGCCTCTTCCGCCTGCTTCAGATCCGCAACATCGATAGCCGATCCATACCATTTGACGATGTTACCTTGCATGTTACGCAATGGCACCTTGCGGAGTAATTGCCAGCGATACTCTCCATCCGCCCGGCGAATGCGTGCTTCATGCACAAAGGGTTCCCCATTGGCCAAGCTCGCTCGCCACTTCTCCACGGTTCCTTCGAGGTCGTCAGGATGAATTACTTTCATCCAACCCCAGCCCTGCAGGTTCTCTAGCGAGAGTCCCACATAGTTCAGCCAGCGTTGATTGAAATAATCGAGGTATCCGTCAGGACGAGCGGAGTGTATCAGCGCCGGCGTTGTGTCCAATACCAGCCGAAGGTCATCACGCGCGCTCTTGAGCGATTGCGTGGCACTTCTTTGCGCAGCACTCAGCAATCCGACAAACAGCAGTGCAAACGCAAAAGCGATAAACCGTGGTAATTCCTCGGATTTCGCAGTCAAAAAATGCATTGGAGGCAGAAAATAATAATAGAAGGCCAGGGTGGAGAGGGCCGTCCCGAGCAATCCCGGCCCAACTCCGCCGACCCGCGCACTGAACATGACGGCGAAAAGAAACAGTGAAAGTGGCGCCGCTTCCAAATGCAGCGCCGGCCATTGTGTAAGAATCAGCGCCGTAATGACCAGGACCAAAGATAGCCCATAGCGCAGAGCGGCAGAGGCCAGTGGGCGTGCAAACCACGTCTTGGCTGGATAGGCCACGGTCAAGAGCCTCTCTCGCCCTCCAGATACAGGCGTTCGTGGAGTGCCCGCCAGGGGGTATTTGCAAACCTAGCTCGGCTCTGTGGCACAGCCGCAGTTGCTTTGTGATCGGAATCGAGATTGTGGCGCATCAGTTTGTTTGACGGCCAACGAATTACCCCTCTCGCAGGCGCTAGGCAGGCCCTGAGATCGAGGGCGATATAAGAAGCAAATACGGCGATGAGGGAGATTACCGTGACCAGGCAAAGGTCGTAAGAGCCTGCAAGAGGTGCCCCGATCTGGCTCATGGTGCGCTCCTGCAGATGATGCACTCACGGGTGCATATCCGCTGGTCACCGCGATGGGGACATTGGGACGATTCCAGCAACTGTCAAGATAAGTAGAGTAAGCAATCGTTATTATACCCAGATTTCCGGACTAAGTCCTTGCTTTCGATAAGAGGCCTCCCACTGAGATTTCTACGTAGTGAATTCCGCTAAGTATTCAACGGTATTGAACCATCGCGACCGCTCCATTGAAGATTGAGTTGAATAGATGCAGAAAACTGAGAACGAGAAAACGTGCAAAACTACGTGGACTTAGCATGCGCGGCGTTCCGGAGTGGCTCCGGCCTTGGCGGGTTAATCGACGATTCCAGTCCGATGCACCGTATCGATGAGCTGATCGGAGAGGTGAGGCTGCGTTCTTCTCAGCGTCTAATCTTTGGCGAGACTGTCACTAGGAAAGAACTGACCGCACGAACCATTCACTTCGCGGGACTGCGCCCCGAGAAGACGCTCGTCCATATTGATTGTTCCGCACTGGCTTCGACGCCGATTGAGTCGGGGCTCTTTGAGCGCGGCACAAGTACATTCCTAGGTGCAGACAACTCGAGGTTCGTTCTTTTCCAGACTTCTAGCAGTGGATGTGCGCTATGAGGTCCTCTGAAGCGGGACCGGCGCCAGACATTGCGCTAATTGAGATGTTGAATTGGCTGAGAACGGGGCGTGAGAAACTCCGCTCTCTGGTGGCAAGTAGTAATCATGAGGTCAGGGAGGCTGCATTGCTCGAAGCCCAATCATTTCTAGAACAGGCGATCGGTGCACTTTCTAGAGCCATGCCGCGAGTTCGGAAAGATTGAGTCGGACGTGATTGTGTTCTTCATTGAAGAGCTTCCTGTGCCGGGGAGGTATTGAATGGTAGGTCCGCGAGTTCTCCCTTAAGTGAAGCAGCGCGAAAGATGCATTCTCGCGGAAAGCATGCATTTACTCAGGATTGAGCAGCTGCGGAGATGAACTGGATCATGACTCCGTTTGCGCATTATCGTGTACTCGTTGCCGATGATCATGAAGTTGTTCGGTCTGGCATTCGTGCGCTCTTAGAATCACAAAGGGGCATCGAGGTCTGCGGCGAAGCTGCAAATGGTGCCGAGACCATTGAATATGTGAAAGCACATAAACCGGACCTTGTTTTACTCGATTTGGTGATGCCGGAGATGAACGGAATTGAAGTGGCTCGAATGATCCGTCAAGCTTCGCCCGAATCCGATGTCGTGATTCTTTCCATGCACTTCTCAGAAATGATTGCACAGGAGGCGCTTCGGGTGGGTGCGCGCGGGTACATCTTGAAATCTGACGCGCATGATGACTTGCTCATGGCGATCGAGCAGCTGAGGCAAGGTAAGACATATTTCACGCGGCGATTGGAGGGTTTGAGAAATGCGCACTTCCGTGCAGGAACAGATTGGTACGAGGATTGCCAAGGGGCAAAAGTACCTCTGTCGCACCGGGAAATCGAGATCCTACAAATGCTCGCGGAAGGAAACAGCAACAAGCAAGTTGCTGCCAGCCTTGGAATCTCTACTCGCACAGTCGAGACTCATCGGAGCCGCATCATGCACAAGATGAGCTTCTCGAATTATTCTGAACTCATCCGGTTTGCCATCCGGAACAATCTCCTTTCCCCGTAGCTCGTAAGAACGCACTGTCTCAAGGACCGTTTTACAGAGATCACTATCGGAAGTGACCTACTACGAGACGCTCAACAGCTATTGTCAGTGACGTGGGAGCTTCTCCCTTGTAAACAAAGCCATCAGCCCCAGCCCGCCGGGTTTCGACCTCAAATTGAGCGGCCGGATGCATGCTAAGAATTAAGATTTTGATGGTCGGTGCAATTCGACGAATTTCGCGCGTGGCTTCAAAGCCATTCATGACCGGCATGTCCAAGTCGAGCACTACCAGATCGGGACTCAACTCCTGGACCTTTTCGACGGCATCTTTTCCATTGACAGCTTCGCCGCAAACTTCCCATTGTGAGCCTTCAGAAAGGAGGGTGCGCAAACCCGCGCGGACAACGGCATGATCGTCTGCGATCAGGATTCGAACCGTGCTACGCGGAGGAATTTCTCTGCCTTCCATCGCGCTTGTCTCCCATTATCATGGGACTATCCCATCTAGAAACAGAGGCATAAGTGACGGGCATCACTCCCCGTAGTGACACAAGTTACAGAATTGCGAAATAATCTCGACGCCCGTGTGCTGGGAGAAGAGCTAGAACAAAGATATGAGCCAATCCGGAAAGGTGGTAAGCATTCCGGATCAGTTTTTGGTTACGCGATGTGGTATTAACATTGTGGATGGACGACAAGAATGCAATCAGCGCACAGATTTTTGGGTTGGGATGTCTCAGAATGGGCTGCGATTGTAAATGCCGCTACCATCGTAATTCTCGTTCTCATCAACGCCTACTATTTGAGAATCGCTAAACGTCAGGCGGAAGCTGCGATGGTCCAGGCAAAGGAAAGCCAAAGGCAGGCGGACGCAGCGATGGAAAACCTCAGGCTTTCGAAGGCCCAGGCCCAACAGCGAACGACTCAGGAACTTACCATCGTGGTATCCATGCTCCGAGGAGTTGCGGCGGATGTAGAGTTCTGGAAACCAATCGTGAAAGAGCACTGGAACACAGCTCCTTCAACAGTTCAGCTGGTGCCTTCCGACTGGCCGTTGGTTGTTTATCATGCCGGACGCGTATCCGCCGAACTGCGCGAGAAGGTGTTGGATGTGCATGTGGCGCTCGCCAATGCGAATTACCAGATCATGCGATTCCTGAGTGCATCCGTAACTTCGCGGGACCCGTCAATTCTAGAACCTGCTTACACAAAGTTGGTGAACGTGACGCCGGAATTAGCACACATTATCCAAGTTCTTGAGGTTTTTGAAAGATCAGCCCCGGCCTTTCTTGCATAACCTCCCGGTGGAAATCGCAGCGCTCACTTTTCTCGTAATTGCGTTTAGCAGGCACTGAGTACACGCGACCTTCGACTGAGAGGCCAACCTACTTTTGGGCTATCTCAATCCACGTGCCACAAGACAGTTCAGCTGGAAGCAAGAAGCTATGGTCGTAGATTCCGATATACGGCGCAAGAGTTCGCTTCGTGTTCTTCTCGATCAGCGCGCGTGTCTTTGCAAGATCGCCGACTTCGAGGCTGATGCCCTTGACAGGGCCAACGGCTGCCTTCAGTGTGAGTTGCTGCCGTTTTCTTGCGCGATACGACTCAACCGTAGGACTGCGGCAGAGGCTGAATAGCGCACGATGTCCTTCTTGTCGGACATTGCAGGCTCGACGTTCGCCAGCAGCGCCGGATCCCCGCGCTTGGCGATCGCCTCGACTGCTGCCGCCCGCACAACCCAGCTTTTGTCGGACACTGCTTTCGCGAGTGCCTGGCCGCTGCGCGGGTCCGGGTCGCTGGCCAATTCCCGCGCCGCCGCCGCCCGCGTCGGAGCCGTGCTTCTTTTCCTCCAAGCGTGCAAGGCCTCCACCCCGTACCCTCCGTAAGGCAGGAAGCCAATCCCCTGGTCAAACGCAAACAGGATGGCTCTCCCCGGAGTCTTCATCTGATCCAGTTCTTGGGTTATCAGTGATGTGCTCCCCTTCCGAGTGCCTTCGACGAGCGAATAATAGACGTTGTATCCCGCCTCGCTCTTGAGTTGCACCAGGGCATGACCGACAGCAAGCGCGACCGAAATGTCTTTGTCGTCCACCAGAGCTTGCAATTTCGGAACTGCTTCCGTGCAAGCAAGCGCGCCCAGTGCTTTCGCCGCCGCCGCTCGCACGTGCGCTTCCTTATCTTCGAGCGCATCTTCCGCCATCTTCACCGCCGCCGAGTCCCCCACGTCCAGGCCCAGCGCCTGGATTGCGTTCGCGCGCTTATCCATGTTCCCGTGCGCACCTTCCTTGAGAATGTCCCAAGCTTGCTTCTGAGCATCGGCCTGCGCAGAAGACCGACGCGACGCAAGAGGTGAATCGACAGCGTCTGGCGAGAAACACAGCAACAAAACGAGAACTCCCACGACGGTGCCCATTTCACTATGCCAAAAACAAGACGATCGATTGGATTGCAAGGGCTACCTCCTGAAGACGTGATTTGTGCCAGTACGTTACCACTACAGGCAGGTTTTGTTCTGTCGTTTCACGCTTGGTCGGTCATCCGGCGCGTTAACTCCTGGGAAGTCGCCCTGTGTTTACTGATGACTTTCGGGGAAGAGGGTTTTCCCAGATGTCGGACTCAAGTCCCGATAAACGCGCAAACCGGACAGGTCAAGTACTAGCCCGGAAGATGTCCGGTTATCCGACGCAATATAAAAGGGCGCCCCTTTTGGAGTAGGGTTTGGGTGCTTGCCTCAAGCCCTACAGAAAGGAACGCCCTCAATGGACAGCAAAAAGTATATCGGCATGGACGTGCATAAGGAAAGTATTTCGATTGCCGTCACGAATGGTGCAGGAAAGATCGTGATGGAATGCGTCGTCGAGACCAAGGCCAGCATGATTCTGCAGTTTATCGACGGGCTGCGCGGAGATTTGCACGTCACGTTTGAAGAAGGCACCTCGGCGGACTGGTTATACGATCTGTTGAAACCACACGTCACGAAATTGGTGGTGTGCGATCCACGAAAAAACAGGTCCATGAGAGAAGGCCATCAAAGTGACAAGATCGACGCTCGCCGATTGGCCGAATTGTTGCGCCTGGACCATCTCAACCCCGTCTATCACGGAGAACACGGCCTACGAACTCTGAAAGAACTGGTCCGGAGTTATCTCACCACCACGAAAGATCTTGGTCGAGTCATGTCGCGGGTGAAGGCGATCTATCGCAGTTGGGCCATTCCCTGTACTGGCAAGCAGGTCTATGCACCGCGCCATCGTGCCGAGTGGCTCGCGAAAATCAACGAACCGGGAGTGCACCGGCGCGCCGAGTTTTACTACCAACAACTGGATGCGCTGAGATCGTTGCGCCAAGAGGTGCGGCGGGAGTTGTTGGCGGAAAGCAAAAAACACAAGGCGTGGAAACTGCTTTGCCAAATCCCCTCGATCGGTCCGATCCGGGCAGCCATTTTGCTGGGCATCCTGCAGACCCCGCACCGGTTCCGCACCAAGCGGCAGCTATGGACCTATGGTGGGGTCGGCATCGAGACAAGCAGCAGCGCTGATCACCATGTTGTGAAAGGACAGCTCGAACGGAAGAAGAAGCAGGTCGAGATTCGCGGGCTAAACAGAAATTACAATCACGATCTGAAGAATCTGTTCAAGGGAGCGGCGATCGTCGCCGCGACCAAGCCTGGCCCCTTCGCGGAGTTCTATGCGGAATTGTTGGCCAAGGGCATGCGGCCGGAAATGGCGCGGCTGACCCTGGCCAGGAAGATTGCCACCATTGTGTTGATCGTGTGGAAGAGAGGAGTGTGCTTCGACGCCCAACATCTGAAACCACAAACAGCGTGAGTGTCTCTGATCGAGTCCGCTCCATCTCTGGGGACTTCTCTGGCGGTGGCCGTGGGGTTCTCGAGACACTCTGGTTCGAGAGCGAGTCTCAGCTGGTTAGTTAGGCGCTGCGTGCCTCGGGCACCGAGTCTCACATCCGACCCTAGGCCCTCTCGGATAACCAGAAAAAGCTATAGGCCACGAGTCTCAGATAGAACTATGGTTGGCACCTGACCACCGTTCTGCTTTCTGGTTTCGGAACTGACAGGCTTCGTTGCGAAGAAGCGATGAAAACCGCTGGTAGAGAAAACCCAAACCACAGGGCTATAGCGCCCAGCAACCGAGCACCTGGTGCGGGCGGTCAGAACCGCTCTTGCTCCATTCAGTGGGCTGAGAAGCGAGAAAACTTTCAGCCATCGCAGGGGTGTTTTCTCTTGACTTCTCCCTTTATAGAACTTACCGGGACTTAGCCTGAATCGCTTGTTTTCAAGGAGTGATCTTTCACGACCTCACTGAAAGGAAAACACAGGACAGAGGGGGAGAAAGACTCGCCATCGCGGTATGTGTAAGCTGGCGTCGAACTCACCTGAGAGGTTTATATCTCTGTTGAGTTTTTGAGGGTTGCTCGTGGGCTCATGATCCGGATGGGCTCCTTGTTTGGCCTCAGTTTACGGATTTTACTTCATCTGGCTGTACTAGCGTAAAGATGCACCCCGAGTATTGATAGCAGCCGAGGACGCCTTTGCGGAGCAATCTCGCGGGCCCGTTATCCGGAAATGTAAATCGGAAATTGGTGGATTTCAGTTGTTTATCTTGGGATTTCAACTCTCCCACCCCGCTGATGAATCTCACATCTTCCACTTTTGCAGCAGAGGTCTGAGGATCGGGCGATAAAACTACAAAAAACTCCGCTCTCCCACTGTTCTTCGCAGCCTGCGGCAATTTGATGTTCTGCAATTCGTACAGATCTTTCGACGCTTGGTTAAGGCTATTAGGGTCACTTCTGGAGCTACCGGGAGAGAGCTGCTGAAGTCGCTTCTCGGTTTTCTTGATCTCTTCGGTTCTTTCAGCTCCTTCCGCCGAGTAAAGATACGCCGCGAGCCTGTACATCCGGGCTGCCGCTTGCTTCTTATGTTGCTCTTCGTATATCTGGCCAAGATGATCCGCCACAATTCCCCATTGCGCCATGGTCAAGGCGGAGTGCAGGTATTTTTCGGCTTGGCCGAAATTACCCATCCGGAAGTACACCCAGCCGAGCGTGTCCCAATAAGCAGCCAGGTTGCGTGCGTGTCTTAAGTCTTCGACACGCAGGTCCGACAGATTCACTTTTCCGGAGGCATCTTCCTCCATCCGCACTGCTTTTTGCGCGTATTCCAACGCCACATCCATTTTCTTGCCCGCATCGGCCAGCTCATACCCGATGTCGTTGTACTTCACCGCCTGAGGATCTGCCTCGAGGAATTTCTGGTAGGCCGATAGCGCTCTCTCTGTGTTCCCAGCCTTCAGATAAGCGGAGCCGATTTGCCCATAAAGGTCAACTTGTTGAGGATTCAGTTTCACAGCAGATTCAAGAGCACTGGCGGCTTCCTCATACCGCTTCAATCCCAAAAAGGCGGTCGCTAGCCCTGTCGGAGCTGAACTATCGCTGGGAGCAACTTTGATAAGTTCTTGCCAAACGGGAACCGCGGCTTCGAACCTCTTACTGCCGAGCAGTGTGAGGCCGAGCGCTTTGTAACTAACTGGCAGTCGAGGATCAATGGTCATCGCTTTCCGGTACGCCTCCACTGCCTGGTCGGTCTGCTGCTGGAACTTATATATCTCTCCCAGCCATAGCCAGGCTCGAATGAACTTGGGATCGATCTGGACCGCCCGGTTAAGCGAGGCAATCTCCCCCTGCACATCGTGTTTCTGGAAATCGTTTCGTGCGTCGTCGTAAGCCCTAGCTGCTTCCGGGTTGCTGCTATAAGGCAAGCTCCAGATAGCCTCTTGATAAGAGGTCCCTACCGGTGTGCCGGATGACAGAGCGATGTATAACTCATGATCGTCGTTCACGGCCTTGCTAAACTTCTTGTATGCTTCATACTCAGTCACCCGCACTTCTCGCTGCTTCAGAACAAATCGGCGTTCCGTGGACAATACTCCGTCCTTGAACCCACTGGAAGCGTGGTACTCGGCAAAGTCCTCTATCAAATCTATGTTTCCAGAGAGCTCCGGTGTGTAGCCTTTGGGAAGCTCCACGTGCGATTCAAAACGTACCTCCGTGGGCGGTCCCAGCCAGATGGGATTCGAAGGCTTGCTGTCGTCATCCCCGAGCGAGGGCAGGAGGATCGGAGGAAGTGGCGGACTGATGCGTCGATTGGCCCAGTCCGGATATTCCTTACGCGTGTAGTTGTAGGCAAATCCAAAGGGCTCATCGACTTTTTCTGGGGACCCCGCCGTCGCATCACTAACCTCCCCCTCAAATCCGGAAGCATAAGAGATACGCTGGATTAGGTCTTTCCACTGCGGCATGGGCAGACTTCGAAACGCAACACGCAGCAGCAGTTCATTATCATCGCCGTGCATGCTGCGCTCAACTTTTCCCTTCAGCGTGCCATTGTCGTCGAGCTTTGCTTGTATCCTAAAGGTCTGCGTTGCCCTTGAGGGCGGGTCTGCAGGCGTTCTCACGAAGGTTGTGGGCTTGTCGGTGGAAATTACGAGCGCCTCCTTGTCGCGCAGCGGCCCGATGAGATAGCCGTAAGCTGCGACTTCCGGCGTCGTGTCCGCCCAGGCGAAGCGGTTGTCTTGCGATACGACGCTGATTACATGATCAAATTGGGAGGGCGAAGGCACATCCGGATCTATTTCATGGGCCGAATTGATAAGTGCCGGAAACGATTTGATACCCACGGTCTCAAGCAGCGAAGCAAACAAGGTGTGTTTGTCCTTGCAGTCTCCATATTGATTGCTGAGCACATCGGCTGCTGAGTGAGGTTGGTAACGGCCAATCCCGAAAGCAATACTGATATAGCGAAACTGCTCGCTGACGTAGGAGTAGATCGCCTGAATTTTCGCGCCGTCATCAGCCAACCCCTTGGTCAGTTCGGCCGCCTTCGCGCGAATCTCCGCTGTTGGTTTGGTGCGTTCTTGCTGTAGGCTGCCGTACCACTTTCCGACTTCTTCCCAGCTTTGAAAGCTCGATAGCTGGATCTCGGGCGGTGGGTACTTGCCCCGTGCAGCTTGGTATGTGTTTTGTTCTTGATCTTTCCGCTCTTGCTCCTTTGACTTGTGTTCCAGATTGGAATTTGTCCATGTGAATACGCGGCGCCCGCCTTCCTCGGTGATGGCTGGTTTTGATTCGGGACTTTTCCATTTCACTGGCCGGTCCCGAGGGACGCTGACCTGAACCTGCTCCTGCAAATTGATCCCCTCGCGAGAGAAATTGCAGGAGAACCAGAATTGGCCGGGAACCAATGGCTTCGTCGTACGCCAATGGGCCCGGTATTCCAGCACGTCACCCACTCCCAATCCTTTTACGGCAACGTGTTTCTCCCACAAATCACTGTAGAAGGGAGCTTGCCGCGTGATTTCCGCCGCCATGTCCTGCGCGTTCTCAGGCGGCGTGAGAACAACTGTGTCGTCCGGCTTTCGTACACGGACGTAGTCAATGTCAAAGGTTTCTGTTGAATTCTGATAGGAAAAAGTGAGAACTCCAAATCGCTGAACCCCCGCGTCGGATTGAATTCGGACCCGGGCTGTAGATTCGCGATTGGATGTGCCATCGTTCTCGAAAACGATCCGTGTGGAGTCTTGCTCAACGACAAATGCTTCAGCGGAATAGTCGAGCTTTGCATCTCTCGGCTTCACAGCCGTTTGGGCGGAAATGGCATTGAGTCCGAAGTAAGAGGCAAGGCCAACAACCAACAAACGCAGATGTCTCGTCATATAAAGGCACGAATTTCCGTTTTGGATCTCTGATTCGCGCATCGTACGCTTCTCCTGCGCCGGACACAACGACTCCGCCTTCATGTCATGCCCCGGCGAGGATCGCGAGGTTGAGGCTTCCAACTCCCAATAAACGCGCCTGCCGGACAGGTAGAGTCCTGGTACGGAACATGTCCGATTATCCGACTTATCGCGAGTTAGCCAGCCGCCGCAGGGGCCGATTGCTGGTGGTAAAGTGATTTGTCAACAGTTACCCAACCGGGAAAGATGGGCTGCGAAGACGCCAAATTCGGTCAACCAACTTCCCGATACCAAACCAAAGAAACGAGATTCCAATCAAATTGGTGGCGTAGAACAGTGGGAGCTGGTCGATTGCGTGATTGGAGGTTAGCTCCGCTACTACTCCAAGCCATACGAAAATCACGGGAAGATTGGAGATTTCAGCGTACCTGGCGGGCAGTGGTGTCCAGCAATCGGCCCACGACATCGCTATCCGGTCGGCCTCCGAAATTCGAGCCCGTTGCAGAGGAATGCATCCGAACCATTCCAAATTGTGGATTCGTTGGGAACGACTGTTGAGTGCTAAGTATTTTCGATGCTCTTGGAGTCCAATCGCAGCGAAAATCGCAAGCTGCAATAGCGGCAGAATAACCGCCCATCGGATATATCTCGAAAAGGTAAGCACTTTCGAATATTGACACCAGGAGTCGTTGAGCAGTTCCCGAATCCGGCGATATGCGCCCGACGGATAACCATCGAAAATGGGCGTTCTCACCAAATATCCAGGTTACTTGTGATAAGGCGATTGTTGGCCAGGTACCCTGCTATCTTTAGCAGGATGCTCATGGGAGGTTGCGGTGAAGAAGATCAGCTTTACATTGGTCACACTCACTTTGTTGATTTCGCATCTCACTCCCGCGCAACAAGCTACTGGCAGCCTCTGTGTGGCTGCAAGGGTCGACGACCCTTTCTGGAAAGAACCCACGACCCTCCCTAATGGGCAGGTCAATTCTCACGGTTTAAGGGTCAAAATTGACAAGCGGCCAGCGGTGGCGTGGCCGGATCGAAAGAGTCTTAGGATCGAAGAATTAGATACGAGTGACCGTCACGTTCTTGTCGTGCTCAGCTCAGACGGTAAACCAATCGAGTCCGTCGGGTTCAAATTTTCGGAGTACAAGAGCACTGAACTATGCATGGCCTACGACGGTTACCAGGGCATACAGTTGAAAGAGGCGACGCGAAGAACGCCGTGGTGTAAATGCCGCTGAGGTAACTGCTGATAACAGGCGTTATCACCAGCTAATCGGCAAGTTCCTGATTAACGCGGTGGTCTCAATGGGTCGATGCAACACTCAGGTCGAACCCAACTTGAATTGAAAACAAAGGCTAAAATCGCTTCTTAGGGTTAGCCCAGCGGAAGACTACCCTGGCTAGGTCTTGACCAAGTACAGCAGATCAGATGGCTTCTCCCGAGGAACCATTGTCGAGTCAACGTATCGGATGGTGTTGCATCGACCGCCTGAGCCGACAGCGCTTACCAGACAAGTTCGGCCTAGTACCATGTGCTCGGTGATCGCAATCTTCAAAATGACTGTTGTCGGCGGTAATCTCCTCGTCGCCAGGCAATCCGGATATTATTATTTGAACGCTCTGTTGGCTCACGACATGAGGCTGCAATGAAAGTGCAGAAGCGGGCCACGGTTCCGAAAATTGAGATCGATCTGTCAAGAATCCAACAGCTTTCACAGGAACACGACGACGAAAACTGGGAATTCCGATCGTGGCTAAAGCAGTATGCCCCAGATGACATCGATGGCCTTGTCAAGACTTTGAGCCGGAAATACTTCGCCCTCATCGACTGCACGCAGTGCGCAAATTGCTGTCGCTCCTTGCACGTCGAATTCAAGAAAAGTGAGCTTCACGCTATTGCAAAAACGGTTGGCCAGTCGATTGAAGCATTCCAGAAACAATTTATGTCAGAAGGCGAGGTGAACCCGCCATGCCCAATGCTCAACGGGAAGCTGTGCTCCATTTACGAGAATAGACCAGATGTTTGCAGGTCGTTTCCTCACCTAGAACAACCAGGATTCACATTCCGGCTGATGGGTGTGATTGACAATGTGGCCATTTGCCCGATTGCGTTCAACGCTTTTGAGGAACTCAAAGCGAAACTTGCATGGCCACGCCCTTAGCGTGGTGAAATTCACGATGCTGTTCGAAATAGAGACGATCTTGTAATGCGCTCCGGGAAGGAAGGAGGTGCGTACCAGGCCCTACTTGTCCGGTTTGCGCGTTAATCGGGACTTACGCGATCAGTTCCGGATGGCCGACAATTCGAGCGGAGTTGCTTTCGGATCCACTACACCCTGGCGTGATATGCATTGGCCACTCGCAAGGATCCGTCCAGAAAAATGGAGAACAGGGTGCCCCCAATCCTAGGCTCACACGTCTAAATTAGATAGCTTGCTTGTTCGAGAAAACACACAAGGGAGGGTGGACCCATGAAGACGAACTCCAAACTGGCGCTGGCCGTCCTAGCTGGTATCTCATTCGGAGTTGCTTGCGCCGAGACGATTCATGCGGAGCAAGGGAAGACGCCACCTGGCTACGTCATCGCGGAAGTCGAAGTGACGGACCCCGCGACCATGCAGAAATATGTGGACAAGATAGGGGAAACGCTGGCTCCTTTCAATTACCAATATCTCGTTCTTAGCGACAAGATCCAGCCCCTCGAGGGCGAGCCGCCAAAGAGCGGCTTCGTGCAAATCGCTTTCGACAGCGCGGAGAAAGCGCGTGAGTGGTACGATTCGCCAGCCTATGCGGCGATCAGGCCAATCAGGCAAAGCGCAGCAAAGAGCCGCATATTTATCGTGGAAGGCGTTGCCCCCCACTGAGGGAACGCATCAGCGAGTTCTTCCCGAGTGGCGGGAAACTCGGAACTGATTGCACTTGGCTGGTAAGTCGGGTGGTCTCAATGGGTCGATGCAACACTCAGGTCGAATCCAACTGGCATTGAAAACAAAGGCTAAAATCGCTCGCTATGGTTAGACCAGCGGAAGACTACCCCGGCTAGGCTTTGACCAAGTATAGCGGATCAGATCGCTAATCCCGAGGAACCCTTGTCGAGTCAACGTATTGGATGGTGTTGCATCGACCGGTTGAGCTGGCACGGATAACCAGACATTTGAAGTAGTACTTCACTTTTCCGGTAACCGCGTGATAGGTGCAAGTGACTTCGATTCGGTTCAACTCACGCGAGGCGTGCACATCTGTTCGGTTTGTCGATCCGTTGGTCGACGCCTTTCATCCGCCGCTTCGCCCACTCGATAAGGGAAAGGTTATCCAGCATCCCGATCTTTTCCCGCATCTCGCGCATCATGCGAAGGAACGTGGCTGGATCCACACGGAGCTCCTTGCACACCTGTCTGTCGGTCTGTCCAGAGGCCAGAGTCCGCAGTATAATCGACTCTTCGCTGTTCAAGGTTGGATCCAACAGGAAGCCTGAAGCGCTGGTGAAGCTAACCAAATTGTGTTTGTGCCTCATTTGTCTCCTAGCCCGTCTTGCCACCGGCCGCCGCTTTACGGCGGAGGACCGGAGTTTTCCCTTGGGTGCTCGCGTCCGGGGAGTGCGCTTTAGCTTTCATCGAGTACAACGCAGCATCAGCTGCACTTAAGAGGGCATCTATCGTCTTGCCATCCTTGGGATAGACGGCAACGCCAATGCTGACGGACAGCTTTGGTTCATTGCCATCATTCGCTAGGCTCCGGCAAATGCGCCGGGCAACCAGGGTTGCCGCACCCAGCTCGGTTTCGGGCAGCACGAGCGCAAATTCATCTCCACCGTAGCGGGCCGAAGTGTCCATGCTCCGGCTACAGATGCACAAGGCATCGGCAAGTCGGCAAAGCGCCTGGCTGCCCACCAGGTGGCCGAACCGATCATTGATCTGCTTCAACCCATCCAAGTCAAGAAACAAGAGAGCGAAGTCACGTCCTGTGCGCTCGGACCGCTTGATCTCAGCGTCAACGGTTTCCACCAGATGGCGGTAGTTGGCCAGACCGGTCAGAGGATCCTTTGCCGCCTGCTGACGCAAATGATCCTCGAGTTTGCGCTGTGGAGTGACGTTCTCGATGATGATCTCGTAACTGTCCATCTCGCTCTCATTAGCGACCTCGCGTCCGCTGAGCCGGACCATGAGAGCCGTGCCATCCTTCCTCTTCCACTCAATCTCCAGGGGATCGACGCTACCCTGCTCAGTTAAGTGACTTAGTAGCCTGGCTCGTTTGACCGGATCACAAATGATGTCAGTTGGCAGGTTCGCTGCCAGGAGTTCCTCGCGGGACGAATAACCAAGCATCATCACCAACGCCTGATTGACATCCAGAAACTTGCCTTTGCTGTTGCAGCGACACATTCCATAGGCCAGGTTTCCTACCAGAGCGCGGTAGCGTGCTTCAGAATGGCGCAGCTTTTTTTCCGTTTGATCGCGCTCTTCGCGCAGCTTGTCATCATTGAGGGCTCGACGGATGGCTACGGGAAGGTGCCCAACGTGATCCATTTCAACGCAATCAACAGCGCCCTCTCTTATAAGTCCCGCCTCGGTTTCCGATTGCATTGTCTCGGTCAAGAAGATACAGGGAATCTGCCTTTCCCTCAGGTGAAGGATTTCCAGAACCCGGGGTCCTTGCCAGTTCGGGGATGGAGTTCCAGCCAACACCAAGTCATAGGACTTTGAAGTCAGAGATCCTGCAAACTGTTTCGGAGTGAGAACTACGTCTGCGTTGACCCTGAAATTCGCCCTCCTGAGTTCCTGCACACAACGCTCTACGACCGCGGCATTACTGTGAACAAACAGGATACGCAAGGGGAGCCTTCTGCTTGCCGGGCCATTCAAGACCAAAGGCAAGTTGGCTTGCTTGACGCGACTTCGTGTGGTTGAAGCCATGGGAAATCCACCAGAATCACATGAGCCAGTCCTTTCGCGAACTGACCACCGGAATTGGTTCTGAAGCAACCAATCACAACCATAATGGGACGGGACGGAGGCGCCTGTTCAAAACGGTACAGTTTGCACCAGGGTGTTGGCTGATTAGACACATTCCTGCTTCGGACGAAGGCCCTAAGCCTCAAAGATCCTCGGATCTAGCATCCCAGGTTCCGCCGCCTGTGAGGCAAAGGGATCTGTTGATTAGGGACGGGGGTTCGTATGTCCGGAGGTAGTTGTCCGGGCGGCTAACTCCCGAGAGGTCGCGTCGGCATGCCCGGGTTGGAGGAGTAGCTATCGTGACATCCGCAGCTCCGGCTTGTTAGCTCTCACGATAGGCCTGTCGCCGGCGGGACATGCGTTGCCATCATGTCCGACGAGCAGATGCTTGATGAGAGCGTAAATTCTTCGGTGCCACTCACGACAAAGTTCAGCATCCTCGTAAATTGATACGTCTCTGGAATAGCGGATCTTCTTCGCATCAAGGAATGCTGAGTCGGCGGCGTTCTTGAATCGGTCGAGTTCTTCGCAAGTAATTTTAGCCGTCATGAAGGTCGCAATTCTATAATCCGCGTCGAGCTGAACAATGGTACATCCGTACTACGTAGCGGTGAAATCAGATCTCTCGATGTGAATTTGTGTCAAACCAGTCAGAGGAGGGTCAAACTGAGAGTTATTCGAGGGTGTGCGAACATTTGAGCATCCGGCTACTTCTTCTGCATCGCAGCTTGGATCCCCGAGATCACGGCGCGTTGCTAACTCCTTATAAGTCGGATTACCGGACATTTGAAGTAGCCCTTCACATCTCCGGTAAGCGCGCTAATCAGGCACCCGGTCCATTATTTGGCGATAATCCCTGTTCTCCACACCCATCTGCAACGACACTGCCTTCGGGCTAGCGCGCATTGCGGACTTCGGAATCTCGCGCTCCCGGTGCGTACTTCCGACACGGCGGTCACCGCGCTCATTTCTACTTCGAGATTGTGCTGCCAGGGACCATCAACGGTTGGTCGCGCTCTCAGCAGCGACGGGCGGCGCCAAATTGTGGCCCGCAAGGGAGTAAATGCCCAGAAACCGGACCGCGGCGATGGCGTCCACAGAAACGGGTAACCACATCTCGTCGACGGAGGCGAATTGGACCGTTAAGTGGAGGTCCTTGATCCAGAAAGAGGGAGTCTTGAGCGGGATTCCAATGATCTGCCTGATGCGGTACGTCTTGGCATCCACCCAGATGTCGCCAAGTAGCAGCCCCTTTTCCTTGCGTTTGGGAATGATGTGCAGCACGTACTCTGAAACGACGCCAAGATTTTGCTCGCGCAGAAAGACGAAGTCATAGTTGAATCGATTGATGTCTCGCTTGTGACCTTCCTTAGCAGAAACTACTTCCTGCTCCAAAACGGCGCTTACGATTTTTTTGCCGCTCGAGTTGCCCTGTGAATCGGTGATTGTGAATGTTTTTGTGTCAGGAGGCGAATAACTGATTTGGGCCGTGACATCCGAAATAGGCTTTGGTTCGTCGGCATGAAATACTTTATATTCGCGTGTCACTTCGTAGGGACGAGACAGCGTTTGGTTCTGCTCCTCGATTCGTTCCAAAGAATCCAGAATCGAGCTCAGAGTTGGCGGGGCAACTTTTGCTTCCTGTGCGTGTACTGAATAAGGAATCGCCCACGCCGTTGCCACCAGCAGAACAAGCACGTGACAGTATCGGTTCTCTGGCATCCGGGCGACTACGCGGCCCTGCTCTGTGCTCCTTCTCACATTCGATCGTCGTATCATTTCTTGGCTTCCTTCTTCAACGAACATCCGTTGCGACTTCGGGACCGAAGCGATACGGTTCAATTTCGAACGCTGCGAACAATTCGCGACAGACACGACCATACCTGGGGCGGGCGTCCCGTCCGCGCGTTACGGCCAAAGTTAAAGCTCAGGCTGACGCCGTATAGCCCGACCGAACGCGGCCCGCCGGGATAACTTATTCGCGAGGGACGAAAGTCCAGCAGACCGCCAGAGGCCGAAGGGCCAAGCTGCACGTTCTGCATGTTAAGCGTGCCCGTAAAGCCATCAAGCCGCAACCGTCCGCTCCAGAGTTGGATGAGCTGCAGGCTCGACTGCATGAAAAACAAAGTCTTAACCTCTTCCGTCGGAGGGAGGCGCCCCATGATGTGGTTAGGTTCGTAAGCTCCCGCGACCAGGGGACTGAACTGCGCATGGGATTTTGCGGGATCCTGGTGCAGCTGGAGGAAAGTGGTCGGCATAGTGGCCGAGCCCATTCGAAGGATCGTCAAGGTTGGTGCAACACGGTCTTGCGTCAGGAATATCTGTGTAGTGGCTGTCTGTGCTACTGCCGGCGCGTGGCTACCCAGAAACATTCCGAGCAGCACGATCAACCGTTTGCACATCACCTGATTTCACTTCTCTAATTCCTCTTCACCATGGAAGCGATGGAACAGACTCCGCTCGCCTCCGAATCCCTCCCGATATTGCCTGAGAATGATGGGCCGGACTTCGCTTTGACAGGAACTAGATTGTCTCGACCGAAATAAAATTATCAGGGTTGGGGTCGCGTATCTGTCCTATTACGCACACAAATAGACTTATTCCTTCTCGTACCGGAGCCAAGTGTCCCAGATTCTGATGTGGCTTGGGTCTTTCGACGCCGTATCCGCACTGAGTGTAGTCGCGGAAAATACCCAGCTTAGGGTGCCGATACGGGATTTCAGTGTGCTGCGGCAGAAGCTATGTCCACATGTTCTGCGTATCGTTGAGCACGAACCATTCCGAATCGCCCGGCAATCTGGGCACACCAACATCCGTGCCCACTGGCCTGCGTCGGATTACGGACATCAGGCTTACCAGTACTCCGCTTGTCCGGTAAGCGCAGTCAACAGGAGTTGAGCGGTCGACAGTCCAGTAAATCATATCGGCTCGCGGTCTGGCCAAATTCTAGATGTGTCCAAGACAGCACAGACGGCCCCGACGAGGTTGGCTAAGATGGTGCCGGAGTTTGGCAATCACATTCAGAGGGCGTCCCAGGTGGCAGCATCGAGATCCTTTGAGTCGGATGCGAATACAGAAACCTCTCAGTACAGGTGGCCCCGTTGGAATTTCGGTTCTAGCTAGGCGCGAACATGTTCGCTTTTATATCCATCGAACCTTCATCGCTCGCAACGAGGCTGTATGTGGTTCAGGAAGTCGTTGTAGTGCTGCTAGCCGTTACCATCCCTGTTGCTATCACAACGGTTTTCTTGGCCACTATGACGCTTCTGCAGGAAGCCGGACGTTCCAGAATTCGGTGAGGAAAACGATTTGTGCATCGTTTCGCGAGATAAGAAAGTTCCACAGCCCTCAATTTCATCTTATGTTGCAATCAACGGTCGAATCGAGCATTATTCCCGCTGCTCCTCGACTCTCTGATATGTCGCTGAGAATCCTGGGAAGGAAAGGAGAGGATGCCCCGCCTTTAGTTGAAACCTGAAGAAAAGGAAGCAGCGGCTCTCGCCCGCACTCGGATAGAGTTCGGGTTGCGAATCCCTTTTAAAGGAGAGAGCCGCCGTGAGAAACAAATACCAGAGGAAAGACCGCAAGTCCAATTCCAAGTTCGAGATCGTCCGAGGGCAAGAGTTGCTGGTGCAGGTGCCGTTGCCGATGGCCGAGGTGTGGGCGGAGCTGCAAGCTCGGGTGGAAGAGCTGACCGGGCAAGCGGGGCTGCAGATCCTACGCGCCATTCTGGAGAACGAAGTCACGCGCCGGGTTGGACCACCCCATCGCCCGAGTCCAACCGCCGGCTGTGTGCGCTGGGGGAAGCAGCCGGGTTACGTAGTCTTTGGGGGAAAGAAGATCCCGCTGGAACGGCCACGGGTACGAACGCGTGAAGGCCAGGAAGTAGAGCTAGAGAGCTACGGTCAGTTGCAGCAAGACGGAAAGCTGCAACGAGCGGTGCGGGAACGCATGGTGGCGGGGCTGTCCACGCGGAACTATCGGCGAGCGGTGGAAAGTGTTGTGGAAGGTTACGGGATCGAGAAAAGCAGCGTGAGCCGGCAGTTCGTAGAGGCCAGCAGCAATCAGTTGCGGGCGCTATGCGAACGGCGTCTGGAGGATCTGAACTTGGTGGTGCTGATGATCGATGGCATTCGCTTTGGTGGCCAGGTGTTGGTGGTGGCGCTGGGGATCGCGGAAGGCGGAGAAAAGCACGTGTTGGGTGTGTGGCAAGGGGCCACAGAGAACACCACGGTAGTCAAAGGGCTGGTGGAAGATCTGGTGGACCGTGGGCTCGATCTCGAGCGGCGGTATCTGGTGGTGATCGACGGATCGAAAGCGCTACGTGCGGGTGTCGAACACGTTTTCGGCGAACAAGTGGAAGTGCAGCGTTGCCAGATCCATAAGCGGCGGAACGTGAAGGAGTACCTGCCAGAAAACTGTCAGAGAGACTACGACCGGCGGATGAGGAATGCCTATGCGATGAACAGCTACGCGGAGGCCAAAGTCGCGTTGGAGAAAATCTTTCGGCAGTTAGAGCGGATCAATCCGAGCGCTGCCCGGAGCCTGGAGGAAGGACTGGAAGAAACGCTGACCGTGCATCGCTTGGGAGTCGGAGGGGTGTTGCGGCGAAAACTCGCCACCACCAATCCGATCGAATCCTGCCTATCGACGGTGCAGCGGGTGGCACGAAACGTAAAGCGTTGGAGGGAAGGAGATCAGCCTTTGCGCTGGGCCGCCACAGGACTGTTGGAAGCCGAGAAGAAGTTCCGGCGGATCAAAGGCTTTCAGGAAATTCTATTGCTGAAGGAACGCCTGAATCCGTCGCGCATTCAGCAGAAGGAGGTCAGAACCATAGAAGTCGCTTGAACTCGGTCGCAAGGAGACCTAAAGTGCCGAACGACGAGAGTCGCTGCAATCAACTAAAACTCGGACATCCTCAGGAAAGGATGCGCGTCCTCTAACTCCCGATAAGTCGGATAACCGGACAGGTCCCGGGCTAGCACCCACTCTTCCGGTGAATGCGCTAACTAGGCTCACCGACATCTGAGCCGAGAAGATTTCCTTTTGACACGAAGGAGAAGGAGGCGGTTTTCGGTCTTCGAGGAATGACGAGCAAGAAAGGTCAATCATGTGACTTGGACCCTGAAAAACGCCTTAACTCTACTTTTTGCCCAGGCGTTTCAAAACGCGGTGCCGCAATTTACCGAGTTTGCGATTCAAGAAATTCTCGCGCGAGAGAAAAGGGATTAAGGGAGAACGGCGCTTCTCCACCCTACTTCGAGCATGTCTTAACCGCTCATCTTCACCGAATAATTCCAGGGCTGCGTCCAGCGTGTTCAACGCCTTTGCACGTCGCCCACCAGATGCGTAGACCTCTGCTAAGTTCAAATAGAACTGCGCGTCGTCTCGATTTAGCTGCACGGCTATTTCGCACAGTTCGGAAGCCTGATCCCACTTGCGTTCGGCACGCGCGATCGATAATCCTAGAAACGACACGTAGGAAGCGTTTTGCCTGTCGCATTCGAACGCACGCCGCAAGCGGACCAGGGCCAGTTCGGGATACCCATTGTTGAGGAGTGCTACGCCGTGTTTAAACTCGGAAAGAGCATTTTTGTCAACCATGCCTTGCCCCCTATTTCTCTTGTGGGCTGGAAGGTTCCGGGGAGGCGCGCTGAATCATAGTTGACCAATTTTTGTCGAAGTCCTCGACTAAACCAAGCGCGCTTCATTCTTGTCTATTGTCCTCCCGGCGTCCAGGATGGACTTCAGCTCTTTCACCAACTCCCTGACTCGCTGTTCGTCATCAGAAAGGAGTTGCACCAGGGACACCTTAATTGAGATGTCCCTAAGTGTCCCGGCGAGATCATCGATCGACATCGTCTTCCTCCTGTCCCTTGTTTTTTTCGCAAAGCGCAGAGGACGAAGGTCTAGCTATCATTCATAATTACAACTGTCAGAGCTTCTTGCTTAGGTATCTAGGACCTCCGGGATCGCTTAGCAGGTAAGGGGAGGGCACTTACTGCGAATTCTCGCCCCTATTGCACTGTCGTGCTATCGTGAGTCATCTTCCGGTTAGTTCTTCAGTTCAACCAAGACCACTTCAAGTGGTCGATCGCCAAGATTCTCCGGGAGGTGGATTCCCCCCGGTAGCCACTTCACCTCTCCTGCCGTGAAATGGTTTTCCGTAGATCGGCCGGTCGTCAAGCCGAATCGGGAGTGTTGAGTGGTCAGAAATACCCCAATCCCATCTGGATGTGAGTGCATGACTGATTTTTCGCCGGGTCCCAAATTGATCCGCAGCACGCGCACGCGGGCATTTTCGAATTCCACTTTGTAGTGGTTCGGGTCCAATTTGACGGGGTCTAGAGGGTTCGGCTGGAGTTTCGGGGCCGTAGCCATAGTTTGCCTCCTTTGGCTGAATGGACTAACGGTGTACTGTGGAGGACTGGATGATAGTCCTCGTGGCTGGCAGGAGCAAGGGCCTCCGAGCCAGTTGACCATTCACTGATGGCTGTCATGTCGGACAATCGGCATGTCAACTCGTGGCAGCGGCCTGACAGCGTCGGGCTAGCTCCCGGTTAGTCAGATAACCGGACAGATTCCGGGCTAGTACTTGACATGTCCGGTTTGCGCGTTAATCGGGACTTGACCATTGAATTGCAGGCGCTAGCATCCCTAGCACTTAGACGACAGCTTTTTTCGCTTGTGCTTTAACCTTTGCCCAGCGCTTTTTCATGGCTTTTGAAATCCTTGCTCTCCCTTTCGCCGACAGCACGCGCTTCTTCGCGCTAGCCATGTCCCGGCCTGCTGTCATACCCAGAGCCTTGGCTGCCGATTGCAAGCCTGTCAAATCATGCTGCAACTTAGCCAACTGCTTTTTAACCTTTTTCTCTTCGCGTCTAATCGCGGCCAATATGCTCATGGATCCTCCGGAAACAATCTACATGAGAGATCGCCTCAAACCAATCCCGTGCCCTTCGGATGTCTTGTTCAGTTTGCCAGTAATATGCGGAAACCTGATGTCCGGTAAGCGCGTTTATCGGGACTTGAGGATTAGTTCCGGTTTGCCCGTGATCCAGGTGCAATCCCAGGCCGACAAGGCAGACTACGTCCCCACCGGGAGACTTCACATCACTGGCAGCGATCAGACTCTAATGCCTCACTAAAACTGCAAGCACTCCGTTCAATGAATCCTGCCAGGCGTGGGCGATCATTCCCGGGCGAACGCTTCCGCGCCAATAGGCCAGGATCCCGAACATAGCTCCGTACAGGGCGATCAGAATCATCATCCGGAAGCCCTGGTACGCGTGAGCCGCGCCGAATGTTGCGGCAGAAAGGAGAATGCCCGCGGGAGCGCTCTTAGTCAGGGCCATGAACTGCCGTTGCAGGTAACCTCGAAAGATTGTCTCCTCGCAAATACCGGCGGTAACGGAGAGCGCTATCCAAAATGTCAGTTCGATACCTCGCTGGGGGAGCATGGACACATTGCGACTGAGAGCAGCGGTGCGCAGGAGCCAGCCAAATATCCAAAGGAGCATCGCCGCAACGATCCAGAAGCCAACGGCAATTCCAATATCCCGCAGCACCTGGCGGACGGAATGCCAATGTTCTCCGAGAACAATGAGGACAGAGGCGCCGCTACGCCGTACGCCCGCCACTACCAGAACGAACAAGAGCCATTCATAGAAAAGGGTGGCTACGTAAAAGCGCACGCGGTTCGGATCAGGCGTCGCGCTAGATTGAGCTGCAAAAATCTTATGCCCGATTGCCCAACCGCCTATCGCGGCGAGCACTAAAATCGTGTGGATTGGGCCAGCGGCTCGGGGGTAACGGTCTGACGCGGACTGAGCCGGAGCAGAAGTCTCCATTAGTCCTCCAATGCCAACTTCGTGCAGTGTATCAGCCCTTGTATAACGAGACCCTGTGTTTCGGCAGTGAGTGGGGCACAAAAACCTCGATGCACGTAGAAGTCGCCGGCACATTCCGGCTGTATTGTCGGCAACACGGAAGTTATCCTAAGTCCGGATAAGTTCTATAAAAGGAGTCAAGAAAAAAAACTTCTCCTGTGGCCGGATTTTTTCATGACGTCCAGCCCACCCCATTGAGCAAGATTGTTTTCGCCTTCCGTTCCTTGATCTCGGGACGCTACGAACAGCTCTGTAGCGTTTTGGGTTTCTCTCCCAGTGGTTTTCATCGCTTCCTTTGCGACGAAGCCAGTCCGTTCTGAGACCCACAAGCAGAATCGTTGTCATGGCAACCATGGTTCTATTTGGGACTCGTGGTCCATAGCTTTTTCGGGTTATCCGAGGGGGACTAGGGTCGGATGTGGGACTGAGCATGCCCGAGGCACGCAAAGCCTAACTTATCGGCTGAGACTCGCCCTCGAACCCGAGTGTCTCAAGAACCCGACGGGCCACCGCCAGGAAGAATCCCAGGGATGGAAAGGATTCGCTCGAGACACTCAAGCTGTTTGTGGTTTCAGATGTTTGGCGTCGAAGCGCGCTCCTTTCTTCCAGGCGATCAACGTAATGGCTGCGATCTTGCGCGCCAGGGTCAGACGCGCCATCTCCGGTCGGATCCCCTTGGCCACCAGCGCATCATAAAAATCTTTAAAGGGACCGGCCTTGGCAGAGGCCACCGTGGCGGCGCCCTTGAACAAGTTCTTGAGATCGTGATTGTGATTGCGGTTCAGTCCACGAATGGAGACCGGCTTCTTGGCGCGTCTCAGCTCTCCGTTGATGAAACGCTGCTCGGCACTGCCGTACGTCTCGATTCCAAACCCACTGTACGTCCACAGCTGTCGCTTGGTGCGGAACCGATGCGGTGTCTGCATCAAAGCGATCAGCACAGCCGCTCGGATCGGCCCAATGAACGGAATCGCCCGTAGCAATTTCCACGCATCATGCTTCTGAGCTTCGGCCAGCAACTCACGCCGCACTTCCTGACGCAATGTCCTCAAGGCATCGAACTGCTGGTAGTAGAACTCCGCTCGGCGGCGCACGCCAGCTTCCTGGATCTTGCTCAGCCACTCCGAGCGATAGCGTTCCGCGTAGACCTGCTTCCCCGCACAGGGAATTCCCCAACTGCGGTAGATCGCCTTCACGCGACTCATCACCCGTCCCAAATCTTTGCTGATCGCCAAGTAGCTACGCGCTAGTTCCTTCAGCTTCCGCACTCCGTGCTCGCCGTGATACACCGAACGAAGCATGTTCGAGTGCAGCAGCTCGGCCAGCTTCCGTGCATCGATGCGGTCACTCTTGCTGCCTTCTTTCAGCAGGGCATTCCGACGCGGATTACACACGATCAGTTCCGCCACGTGTGGCTTGATCAGGTCATATAACCAGGCAGCCCAGGTGCCTTCTTCAAACGTGACGCGCAGACTTCCACGCAGACCTTTCAGGAAATCCAGAATGGTGATGGCCTTGGTTTCGATCACGCATTCCATCACCAGCTTGCCAGAGGAATTTAAGACTGCGATCGAGATCGCTTCCTTGTGAACATCCATCCCGATATACTTCACACTGTCCATACAGGGCGCTCCTTTGTAGTGGGTTCGAGCCAAGCACTCAAAACCTACTCCAAAAGGGGCGCCCTTTTATATCGCGTCGGATTACCGGACATCTTCGGTACCAGGACTTCACATGGACCATTAGCGCGTTAATCGGGACTTGATGGCAGTACGCTGCAAGGGGAGGCTCGACCACTCGCCAGAAGGATGACACTCGTTGAAACTACTGGTCGCCCTTAGCGCTTTCTTATGCGCAAGCTCAATTCTTCCAAAGATATCCTACCAACCAGGAGTCAGACCGCTAGAGCTCCCTCGGCACCGCCTCGCACAACATTTGTGCCGGACACCATCCGTCGCGTAAGACTGTCGGTAACTTTTTCGGGCGGACTAGCGTATCTTCCCAGCGGGAGGGGACTAGACCCATGGACCGGCTCGAAAGGAATCCCAAGCCGTTCGACGGGAAGACGGCAAAATTTGTTGCGGGTGACCCGACGAACAACGGAGAAATCGGGCAAATGAATCTTCTCAGGTGTGTGTTACTCCACCTGATTCCGGGCCTGTGGGTCCTGCTGACTTATCTGGCGATCGCTGTGGCTCGATTGGCGTCCGCGCTTTCGATCGCTGAGCATGTCAGAGATTTGGTCGCCGATATTCTCGGCTGAACAGTACGCTGCAATGGTTTTGACAACACTCACCCGTAAGTCCGCGTGGCGGGAATCAAAACAGGATAAAATAACCTTCACCGAGGCCACAGATTGATGTCTACGGCTGCGACAAGTTTAATAGCGCGGAACGCCAAAAGGCACGCTTGGTTCGTCACATTCATCCTGGTTTCCAGTCTTGCCTTCTACAAAACACTGGGCGAGTTGGTTCAGTATTCGCTGCATGACGATTCCAGCTCACACATCATCCTTATTCCCTTGGTCGCTCTTTTCCTGCTCTACACACAGAGACAAACCATCTTTTCGGTCACTAGGACGAGCGTCGGTTCGGGAGTCGGCCTGGCTGCGGGCGGGCTGGTTCTCTATTGGCTGGCGAATCGGGGTTTTTTCTCGCAAATCGGTAATTGGCCCCTATCCTTGGAGACGCTTTCGCTGATCCTCGTTTGGCTGGGTGGATTTCTTCTTTGCTACGGGCCCGTTGCGTTGCGAGCTGGAGCCTTTCCGCTGCTCTTTCTCCTGCTGATGGTTCCAATCCCGGATGCGGTCTTGGATCGGATCATTCATGCGCTGCAGGTGGGTTCTACTGAGATTGCTTATCTCATTTTCCAGGCGGTGGGCATTCCAGTGTTGCGGCAAGGTTTCTTGCTTTCCGTGCCCGGTGTCACGATAGAAGTGGCGAAGGAATGCAGCAGCATTCGTTCCAGCATGGCGCTTTTCATTACCTGCCTACTTGCGGCTCACTTGTTCCTTCGAACAGGGTGGAAAATGCTGTTGTTGGTCCTTCTGAGCTTTCCGCTGTCCCTCTTCAAAAATGGGGTACGAATCGCCACCTTGACGCTGCTGAGCATTTATGTAGACCCTGGATTCTTGACTGGCAGGCTCCACCACGAAGGAGGATTCGTCTTTTTCCTCGTGGCCATGCTCATTCTCTGGCCGGTCATTGTCTGGCTGAGGAAGTCGGAAAAACCGCAGACGTCCACGAATTCTGCGACGTGACCGATTTGCCGCTTGTGAGCGCGCATAGCCTCATCATAGGCAGGCGAACCCAAATTCAAGTCCGACTCGTAGTTTGGAACTGTATAATTTCTGAGGCACCACAAGACTTGATCGGCAGTTTCGCGTGACAACAGAAGGTTATAATCGGCGCACTCGACTTGCCGCGCACCGGATTTGGCATGATCAATGTGCTGCCTCATCCGCCACCGCCGTGGGCTTCGCACCTTGCGAGTTCCCGTCGAATCTCGCCCACTTGGTCAACTCCGTTGTCGTCGCGTTCGCCCGGGCTCTCGCTTCGGATCCTGAGCGCCTCTTCATCCGAAGACTTAGCCTCGCGCCACAATCGCGCCTTCTCCCTCGGCGAACGGGCGCGTTCAGCCAGGGCCGCGTACGCCTTTCCGAGATCCAAATAGGATTGGCCCAGTTCTACGGAGGTCCAGTATCCCTTCGATTGCCCGGATTCCTTGAAGTTTGCCAGTGCGTCCTGAGCCTCACGAATAGCCTCCGCAGGCTTGTTCTTTCGCAGCAAAACCTCGGCCACGCTCAAGTCGCTCCAGCCGATGTTGGCTCTCGCCATCTGGTTCCCGGGATCGGCCGAGACCAGTTGTTTATTAACTGTACGGGTTTGACGTGCAAACTGAAGCGCCCCGTCCAGGTCCCCTTTGGTTGCTAGCACGTCTGTCGTGGCGTCGTAGTTCTCGCCCAAATATCCAAGGAAGGTGGCGTTTTTGGGATCGGCCGCCAATAGTTTCTCGAGCATCGAACGGGCTCGCGCGGCGCTGGCGACGGCCTCATCACTTCGGCCCATTCTTGCCAGCATCTTCGCGATCCCGTTGTAATGCTCGGCAACGTAGGACCGTGCTTTTGAGTCGCCCGCTTCAGCGACTGGCTCCAGGGTCGAAGCCGCCTGCTCGTAATTGGTCAGCGCAGCGGGGAAATCGCCCGTCCGCTCGAGCGCTCGGGCCGTGTAATAGTACATTCTGGCCGTCCGGAAT
The DNA here is from genome assembly GCA_963701005.1 of uncultured Acidobacteriota bacterium. GTDB lineage: Bacteria > Acidobacteriota > Terriglobia > Acidiferrales > UBA7541 > Palsa-295. Next base: position 4,992,056 of record OY969555.1, on the reverse strand, counting down.
TGCCGATCGTTGTTATCCGAGCTTAAGCTGCCCACTAGTGGCCGAACCTTCTGGAGTGTCCGCAATTCGCCTTCGAAGTCCCCAGTATTTTGAAGGCCGATCGCGATTTTGAAATACTCTTGTAGAAGTTCGCTGCGCAGGGTGGGATCTTCCGGGTGCGCTGCCGCCAAGGACTCCCGAATCGCCACGGCCTTCGCATAGCTTTCTAAGGCGCCGGAGAAATCCTCGAGGTTGGCCGCGCCGGTGAATCCTTGTACGTCGCCGATCCGGTCATAAGCCGCCGCGAGTTCTCGCTGTAGCGCTGGGTCTCCGCTCTCACGCGACAGGCTGTCGAGATACTCCAGCGCCCTGCGCACCACAAGTTCTCTGGCCTTGGTCGCGCCGGGCAAGTCGCGGATAGAGTCATGAATCTCAAACATCAGCGAATTCGCGAGACTACGAACGTCGTTAAAGCGGCGGTCTGCGCGCACTCGCTCGGACCTGGCGATGTGTGCCTGCCAGAGGGTGGCGACCAAACCTCCGGCCAGGCTGAGGACCAAGAGAACTGCAGCGGCCACAGACACTTTATGTCTCCCGATGAATTTACGAGCGCGGTAGGCCAGTGAGTCTTCGTGTGCCAGTACCGGAAGTCCCACCAGGTAGCGGCGAATATCTTCTGAAAACTGCTCAACGGAGGAGTAGCGGCGCTGTGGTTCCTTTCGCAGGGCCTTCAGCACAATGTTATCGAGATCGCCTGCCAGGACCTTGCGGAGTTTCCGTTCGCTTCCTGATCCCTCTTGCGCCGAGACGCGCATCGCGGCTGTACTTGGTTTTTCGGGCTCTGTATCGCAGACGGCTTTTATCATTTCTTGTGGGGAATCGGCGCTCACTCGATATGGCAGCTTCCCCGTTAAGAGCTCATAAAGGATGACGCCTAGCGAGTACACGTCACTGGACGTGGAGATGGGCTCATTGCGGACTTGTTCCGGACTGGCGTAGTCCGGCGTGAACATCCTCAGAAAGGTGACGGTTTGCTGCAAGTTCGCCTCGCCGCGCTGCGGATGCAAGATTTTGGCGATGCCAAAATCGAGCAGTTTTGGTACCCCGTCGGAGGTGACAAGGATGTTGCTGGGCTTCAGGTCGCGATGCACGACGAGTTTCTGATGGGCGTAGTGCACGGCGGAACACACGTCGCGGAAGAGCGCGAGGCGTTCCGGCAGGCCCAAGTCCTTGTTCACACAGAACTCGTCAATCCGTTGGCCTTCCACGAATTCCATCACCAGGTAAGGGAGACCTTCTTCGGTTGTGCCGCCATCCACTAGCCGAGCGATGTTGGGATGGTCGAGGTCCGCAAGGATCTGCCGCTCATTTTGAAAGCGAGCGAGAAAGAGGTCTGTGCTGCGCGGGCCTTGAATGATCTTGACCGCGACTTGCTTGTCATAGGTTCCGTCCGCGCGGACAGCGCGATATACGTCCCCCATGCCGCCGCTGGCCACTTTTTCAACAACACGGTAATGCGATACGAGACGCCCTATGAGGCGTGATGCGTGACCGGTTGCGGAGCCGGTCCCGTCTGCGAATGCCTTGGCGGCCATTTCGACAGCCGGCGCCTCTAGAAGAGTTCTTGCGCGTTGGCGATGGGCAAGCAGCGATTCCACTTCGCGGCGTAATTCCTCATTGGCTCCGCACGCGGAATCAAGAAATGCGGCCTGTTGTTGTACGTCTCGCTCGAGCGCTTCCTGGCAGAGTTGTTCGACGCGAGTCCACTGCTCAGCATCCATCGCCATGCTCCGCGCTCATCTCGCGCAGCAGCCATAGCTTGGCCAGCCGCCACTCGCGTTTGACCGTTTCATCGGAGACTTGCAAAACTGCCGCCGCCTCCTTCACGCTCAGGCCACCGAAAAACCGTAGCTCGACAATGTCACTTTTTCTTTTGTCGACCTTGGCCAAGCCGCGAAGCGCGTCATCCAATATCACCAGCTCCGCGGCAGGCTTGCCGCCAATGTAGAGGCTTTCGTCGAAAGTGATTTGCCGTGCGCCGCCACCTCGCTTTTGGTAGTGGCGCGAGCGGGCAAAATCCGTGAGGATGCGCCGCATCAAGCGCGGGCAAACGGCGAAAAAATGGTTGCGGTCCTGCCAGGTCACCCGGCTGCCATCCACCAAGCGCATATAGACTTCGTCAATGAGCGCGGTGGCCTGAAGCGTGTGGTCAGAACGTTCGCGCCTCATGTAGCGTTGTGCGGTGAGATGTAACTCACTGTAAACAAGCGGGGTTAGCCTCTCCAGTGCCTGCGGGTCGCCTCCGCTCCAGGCTTGCAACAACTGGGTGATTTCGTGGGCCGAGGGCATGGGCGTGGGCTCTCTCCGGCGTGCGCGAACAGCTCCCTCAGTGGAGCAGAGCCTACCACACGAGTCCCCTGGTTTCTACGTTTGCGTTCTGCCGTCCGCCTCTTCTCAGACCAACCCGAAAACTTTCCGGCACGTTACCCATTCCGGCCGCGATTCGCGCTATAGGGGATAGAAGGGGAAAAGTTTCCGAAAAAGGAGCGAATCATGACCAGGAACGTACGGAAGACGCTACCAGGCGTTGCGGGAAGAATGCTGCTGGCGTACGCGTTGATCTTCGCGCAGGGGGCGTGGGCCGGGCAGGGCCAAGAAACGACAGAGAAGAACGACTCGCCGAAGAGTGCCGCGCAGCAATCGAGCCAGAAGCAACCTTCTGCAACAACCAATGCAAAGCCGCAATCAGAGGAAAGCCAAGGCGAAGCCTTCCAAAGCGTCGTCAAAGAAAACAATTCTGGCGATGGTTCCCATGAAGGCATCAAAGTCCACGGCCACTGGACGATTGACGTACACAACCCCGATGGGTCGCTTGTCAGCCACCGCGAATTTGAAAATAGCCTTCAACAAGGAGCTCTGGCGCTAGCCGGAATCTTGGGTCATCAAAGCACGGTGGGCTTCTGGGATGTCCTACTTTACGCATCGCCCAACTGCGGCAATGCTAGTGACGTGGGTTGCACCATCGTTGAGACTTCTTCCGGACTTAGTGGTGAGACTGACCGATTTACTGGGCTGGTGGTTAGTCTCACGAATAGCGGAGCAAGTTTGACGTTAACTGGCAGCTTTCAAGCTCCTGTGGCAATGCAGATTACTGCCGTTCAGACCGTACTAAACGTCTGTCCGCCGACTACGACGTCTACGGCCTGTTCACAAATGGTAGGCACACAGGGCTACTCATTCACATTCGCCAATCTGGCGACGCCAGTTGCTGTTCAAAACGGGCAGACCATCGCAGTCACGGTAGCTATCAGCTTCTCGTAACGAGAGATCCGCAACTCGCTTTCGTTCGGGAGGCGTGGAATGAAATCGACGGCGTTCGCCCAAACTCTACCTGCAGTGCACGATGCCGGCCATCTTAAAGCGCCAGGGCATTCAAGCTACACGCGCACGGCGTTCCTCTTGCTGCGGGTCGCCATGATCGTTTGCATCGCGCTTCTGGCCGATTCGCTCCCGGCCTCCGCGCAGATCGTGGCCGCCACGGATGGGCCCGGGGGCACTCCCACGGCTGTGGCGGTGAATCCGGCGACCAACAAAATCTATGTAGCGAACGAGCTTGGTCAGAACATCTTGGTCATTGACGGGGCCACGAACGCCGGCACGGTGATCAACACTCCGGGCAGCAGCCCGAGTGCGATTGCGGTGAACCCGATCACCAACACGATTTACGCCGTCAACCAAAACAACAACACCGTTACCGTGATCAACGGCGCGACGAACGCCATTAGTTCTGTCAATGCAGGAGGTTCGCCCTTTGCCGTCGTCGTGAATCCCAGCACCAACACGATTTACATCGCAAGCCAATGCGATCCCAGCGCTTCCCCCTTTTGTGGAAATGGCCTGATCACGGTAATCAACGGCGCCGACAATAGCACGACGGCGTTCACCGCCGGAAATGCCGGCGATTCCGCCCTGGCACTGGCGGCAAATCCGGTTACCAACAAGATTTACGTCGCAGAGAGCCGCGGAAACAATGTTGCCATGATTGACGGAGCATCCAACACCATCACCACGATCGCCACTGGGAACTTTCCCGTCGCCGTTGCCGTGAACCCGGTGACCAATAAAATCTACGCAGTGAATCAGACCGACGGCACCGTCACGGTGATCGACGGCGCCAGCAACACTGCGACCAGCACAATCACTGTGGGAACGCAGCCCAGCGCCGTGGCTGTGAATTCGGTGACTAACAAGATTTACGTCGCAAACTTTGTTGGGAGCAACAGCGTCACGGTAATCGACGGAGCGACGAGCACGGCGACGACAACAGTCAGTGTAGGTCTTGGCCCGCGCAGCGTGGCGGTGAATTCAACGACAAACCAGGTCTATGTGGCCGACTACACCGGGGGCGCCGTCACAGTGATTGATGGAGCGACGAACACGGTTACGGCCACGCTTACCACCGGGTCTCTACCTATTGCCCAGGCCGTAAACCCCGTGACCGGCAAAGTCTACGTCGCGAACAATAGCGGCAACTCCATCACGGTCATTGATGGCGACACCAATACCACCGCGACCGTGAGCACTGGAGCAGCTCCTCGTGCCGTAGGCGCGGATCCTGTAACGAACAAGGTTTATGTCGCGAATGCGAGCGGCAACAGCGTCAGCGTGATCGACCGAAACGCGAACACGACTACGACAGTCGCCGTGGGGAACAACCCCACCGCCGTGGCCGTAAATCCCGCGAGCGGCAAAGTTTATGTCGCCAACCAAGGCGATGGCACAGTCACGGCAATCGACGAGAGCAGCTACGCGACGACGACAACAACAGTAGGTTCGCAGCCTTCTGCCGTGGCCGTGAACCCCGTAACCAATACGGTCTACCTTGCCAACAGCGGGAGCGCCAGTCTCACGGTGATCAACGCAGGCACGAGCGCCGCCAGCACCGTCAGCGTCGGCAACAATCCTTCTGCGGTGGCTGTGAACCCGGCGACCAATCAGGTGTATGTCGCGAACCAAGCGGACGGCACCGTTACGGTAGTCGACGGCGCCACCAACAACACATCCACCGTAACCGTCGGGTCTCAGCCCGGCGCCCTGGCCCTGAATTCGGTAACCAATCAGGTGTATGTGGCCAACTTTGGGGACGACACGGTCACCATAATCGGAGCCGGCAATAACACATCGACTGTCACCACTGGATCGCATCCTTTTGCCATAGCCGTCGACCCCGCGGCCAATGAGGTCTATGTCGCCAATCAGGGCGACAACACCGTCACCGCCATCGACGGGGACACCAACAATACATCCACGGTCACCGTCGGGTCTCAACCTGGCGCCGTGGCCGTGAACCCCGTCAGCAACAGGATCTACGTGCCCAATCAAGGCGACGGAACTGTAACGGTGATCGAGGGCGCGCCCGACCCGAGCGTAAGCGGAAGCTCCAATAATAGAAGGACGACTACTCTTAGCGCTGGAAACCAACCCACTGCCGTGGCAGTCAACCCGGCAACGGGAGAAATCTACGTCGCCAACCAGACGGACAACACGATCACAGTGATCGACGAACAGAGAGTGCAAACCATTCCGCTACAAGCTACAGTTGCGCCTCTGCCCAGCAATTCGACGCTAAGCTTAACCCCGACATTCAGCTTTGTGGGGGCAAGCAGCTTCACGCCCACGGATCCAGCAGTAGACGCGGTCTTCTATCAGGTAGATACCTGGCAAGGGTCTTGGCTGACTGCAACGAGTCAAGGAGCAGGGGCATTCAGCGGTTCGATCTCAACGCTACTACCAGGCTTTCACATCCTCTATTTCTACGCGACCGATGGCGAGGAGGCCACTTCGACCAACTCCGGGAGTCCCTTGATTGGAAATATCGGGAGCTACGGATTTTTGGCGGGCGCCACTCAAGTAACGCCGACGATCACCTGGCCAACGCCGGCGCCAATCACCTACGGGACGCCGCTCAGCGACACGCAACTCGACGCGACGGCCTCCGTCCAGGGAACTTTCACGTATTCACCTGCAACAGGCACAGTGCTGACCGCGGGAACACAGACCTTGTCCGTGAGTTTCACTCCGACGGATACGACGGACTACACGACAACAACCGCTACGGTCATGCTGGTAGTCAACCAAGCCACGCCGACGATCAGTTGGGCGACGCCAGGAACCATCCTCTACGGCACGGCGCTCAGCGGCATACAACTGAACGCAACGTCATCGGTACCCGGAACGTTTACCTATTCACCGGCAGCAGGTGCCGTGCTGAGCGTCGGAAACCAGACGCTGTCTGCGATCTTTGAGCCCACAGATACGACCGACTACACGAAGGTGACAACCACGGTCGCGCTGGTAGTTAGCCCGCCGCCTCCGACGATCACGTCGCCATCCTCAGGGTCGAGCTTGACGACTTCTTCGGTGACGATCACATGGACAGGAATGGCCGGTGCCTCGGTCACGATTCTGGATGGGGCGACTCCAATAGGAACGAGCACCGCGGATTCGAACGGAAACTTCAACGTAGTCCTCACACTCGCCATTGGCTCGCATACGCTGACTGCGACGCAGATGCTGAACGGCGTCATCAGCGCGGCAAGCGCAACCGTGAGTCTGACCATCGTCGCGCCTCCGCCCGCGGTGATCGTGGACAATGAAACCATCACCGTGACAGACACCGTTTCATTCCCGGACGCCTTTGGCGCCGAAAGTGTCAAGGTAACCGACCAGATCACCGTCTATGCGTTTTTTCCCATTGCCATCAATCCAGCTCCGCCGATTCTTTCCGCCGTTCTAAACCAGCCCTATTCGGGCGTCAGTTTTTCCGGAACGGGGGGCTACCAGGGTTTGACTCTATCTGAAACGGGCGCGGTCCCCGGCATGTCGTTCGCGATCGCCGGAGCATCTGCCACCTTCTCGGGAACGCCAACACAGGCTGGAACTTTCCCGTTCTCGATTACCGCGACGGATTCGATTGGCGACAAGCTCAGTCAGACTTATTCGCTGATGGTGTCCGCCACCTGCCCAGCGATCAGCGTATCCCCGTCGGGCTCGCTCGGAATTGTGACCGCGGGCAACCCGTTCTCGCAAATGTTTACCGCCTCGGGCGGCGTCGGGACAACAACGTGGTCCGCGACTGGCGCGCTCCCTCTTGGCATGAGTTTCTCGACCGGTGTTCTCTCGGGCATTCCTGCCCAATCCGGCGGGTTCGCACTAACCGTCACAGGCACTGACCAAAATGGATGCCAGGGCAGCTCGAATGTTTCTTTCCTGGTGGTGCCACCACCCGCGGTGATTGTCGACAACGAAACCATTACGGTGACGGACACACCTTCATTTCCTGACGTTTTCGATGCCGAGAGCGTCAAGGTGACCGATCAGGTTTTCGTACAAGTGACCTCGCCAACGACGACTTCGATCAGCGCGCCCGGCGTGGTCTATGGAACGCTGGCGGTGGTAACGGTTTCAGTCGGCTCGCCGTATGGGTCGGTGTCAGGAAATGTGACGCTGAGCGTGGACGGCGGCGCGCCAACCACGATGAACCTGTCTAGCGGCTCCGCGGTTTTCAATGCAGGCATCCTGACCCCCGGCACGCACTCGCTCGCGGCAAGTTTCCCTGCGCAGGGTAGCTTTTTGGCTTCTTCAGCAACAGGGGCGGTCTTTGTCTCGCAGCCTCCGGTTTTCACCAGCGCGAACACCACGACATTCACAGTCGGCGCAGCAGGCACGTTGGCCGTTACGACAACGGGCGCGCCGTATCCGTCTCTAAGCATTCCTCCCGGGACGCTTCCCAGCGGCGTGACCTTCACGGACAACCTGAATGGAACAGGAACACTCGCCGGAACCTCAGCGCCGGGGACCGGGGGCATCTACGCTCTCAGCATTTCTGCAAACAACGGCGTCGGCGCACCTGTAATCCAGAGCTTCACGCTTACAGTAGATCAGGCGCCCGCCATCACTAGCGGAAGCAGCACGACCTTTACCGAGGGCGTGGCAGGCTCGTTTACGCTGACCTCTACCGGCTTCCCCATCCCTGCTTTGAGTGAGAGCCCCACGTTGCCGTCCGGCTTGAACTTCTTCGACAACGGAGATGGCACGGCGACTCTGTCAGGCACACCAGCGGCGGGAACGCAGGGAAGTTACCCGATCACTTTTGTCGCCGCCAACGGCGTTGGCACCAATGCAACGCAAAACTTCACGTTGGCGATCAATCTAGGCCCAGCCATCACCTCAGGAAGTGGTACGACATTTACCGAACAGATGCCTGGCTCCTTCCTGGTTACAACGCTGGGATTCCCAGTGCCGTCCTTAACCGAGGCCGGCACGCTGCCAACCGGCGTCACGTTTACAGACAACCAGGACGGCACCGCTAGCCTGGCGGGAACGCCAGCCATGGGGACCTCGAACATCTATCCGATTACCATCACGGCTAATAGCGGTGCGGGCGCATCCACGACGCAGGCATTCACTTTGACGGTGAATTCGACGGCGGCGATCACTTCTGGGAGCACCACGACGTTCACCGTGGGCTCGCCTGGATTCTTCTCCATCACCGCCCTGGGTACTCCTGCACCGGCTCTAACTTTCACCGGGAACTTGCCGACGGGCGTTACGTTTGTGGACAACGGCAACGGAACCGCGACGCTGAGCGGAACACCCACCGCGGGCACGGCGAATAGTTATCCGCTCGCTATCACGGCCAACAATGGCGTTGGCACTGCCGCAGTGCAAAATTTCACGCTGGTCGTGAACCAGGGCGCCGCCATCCTTTCGGGGAACAGCACCACCTTCACCGTCGGCGTCCAAGGCACGTTCACCGTGATGACCAGCGGCTCGCCAACGCCGACCCTTACAGAAACACCTCCGCTGCTGCCGACGGGTGTGACGTTCGTGGATAACGGCGATGGTACGGCTACGCTGTCGGGGACCCCCGCGGCGGGCACAGGTGGAGCCTATCCGATAACGATCACCGCCAACAACGGAGTCGACCTCCCGGCGATGCAGACTTTCACCCTGAACATCAACCAGAACCCGGCGATCACTTCTTCAAACATCGTGACCTTCAATGAACTGGTTATGGGTTCGTTCGTGGTTATGTCAACGGGAAATCCGATTCCCGCGCTCACGGAAGTCGGCAGCTTGCCAAACGGCGTGACCTTCACGGATAACGGTGACGGAACTGCGTTCCTCGGTGGCGTTCCTGCGGCTGGCAGCGCCGGCCAGTATGGTTTCACCATCACTGCCGCGAATGGTGTGCTGCCGAGCGCCACTCAGACCTTTACGTTGACCGTTGTGCCGGGTCTGAGCTTCACTAGCCCTAACACCACCACCTTTATCGTGGGGGAACAAAACACCTTTACGATCACAACTGCTGGGACGCCGACACCCACTCTGACCTGCTCGGGGAGATTGCCTGGAGGAATAACATTTACGCGGCTCGGCAACGGCACCGCGACCTTGAGCGGTGTACCACAAGGGGGAACGGAAGGAAGTTACTCGATCACGTTCGCAGCCACAAATGGGACTGGCGCGAGTGCGATGCAGGCCTTTACCCTCACTGTCCAGGCACCGGGGGTGGACTCCGCGCCAGTGATCACCAGTGCGAACCACGCGACCTTTGCCTTTGGGCTGGTGGCCGGTAATGGTGGAACCATTCCGTATAATTTCTTCAAGGTCACCACCACAGGTTTCCCCGTTCCGAAGTTAACGGCGAAATTTGTAGCGCAAGGGACTGTCGCTGGAGGAACCGTTCCCTACTTCCACGATAATGGCGACGGGACCGCGACGATATCGTTCGCGCCCAGTTACACAGGGACAGATCGGTTTACGATCACCGCGACCGGCGCCGGCGGGCTGACGACCACGCAGCCCTTTACCCTTCTGATAGAACATTTGCTCACTCCCCGGTTTACCAGCGCGAGCGAGGTGGGCTTTACCGTAGGAGTCCCCAACTCGTTCACCGTGGCTGCGGGTCCCTTTGTGGACCAAATTACTGCAGGGTCGGGTCTGCCTGCCGGCGTCAGCTTAACGGACAACCACGACGGCACCGCCACGCTGCACGGCACACCGAACAGCATAACGGGCCAGACCGGCACCTATATGGTCGGATTCACGGCCAGCAATCCGAATACGAACGCGTTTCATCCGAAGCCCTATACCGCAACTCAGACTTTCACCCTCGCCGTCCTGCCATAAGCTAGATTGGCGCATCGTCTCCTCGCAACCGCCAGTGTCATTCCCGTCAGCCGCGGACGCAACGCTGAAGCATTGAGTTCTCCGGGAGATTTTGCCGCTCCTGGTGTTGAAGAGGACGAACACTCAAGCTGTGTCGCCTGCCAATCCATCCACCGATTTGGTTTTCGACACCGACGCGGGAACAGTGAAGCGACCCCGTCTCCGGCACAAAACGGAAGGGGAAGTGAAAGTCGCGGCCTATGAAATGATGCGGCAAGATCGGGGCCTCAGCCAGCACCTGCTGGGCGCGCTGCTGCGGGGTATCTCAACGCGGGAATACCAGGAAGTCTTGCCGCAAATGGCGGCGACGGTCGGAGTATCGCGCAGCGCGATCAGCCGCAAGGCCATCGACGCAAGCGTCGAACAACTCAAAGCACTGCAGGAACGGCGCTGGGAGAACGTCGAGTTTGTGGTGGACTACCTCGACGGCCAGCGTTTCGCCGATCATCACATTCTTTGCGGGGTGGGCGTAGACCGAGAAGGCAAAGAACGTATCCTGGGGATGGGGCCCGGAGCAACGGAGAACGCCACTTCCGTTAGCAGCGGTTCACTTGCGGCCTCCGTGGTCGCGCAGCCACTCCGCGATGTCATGATATTTACCCCTTAATGCCATCTCCCGGGGCGTTACCCGAGTGGTAGCCCGGGCGTCGATACTACCTCCATGGGCAAGCAGGGTTTTCACCACTGCCAGATGCCCGCCGAAGGCGGCCATATGCAGGGGCGTCAGAGCGATGTCGTTCCGGGCATCAACCTCAGCTTTTCCTGGGTCACAGCAACCTCAGCACAACAGCAGAGGTCTACACCCACACAAGCAAGCACTATTTAATTTCTGAGGCACCACAGGACTCGATCGGTATTCTCGCGTAACAAAAGAAGGTTATAATGGGCGTACTTGACTCCTCTGTTGCTCACGCAAGGATGAGTTAATATCAAACAGTAGGTCTTTCAGGTCGCTATTCTATAGCTGGAGGCTCGGATTGAAGATCTCTTTAATTGGGGCGGGCTACGTCGGACTCGTGACGGGCGGTTGTCTGGCGGAAATTGGTCACGAAGTGGTGTGTACGGATAACGATGCGGCGAAGCTCGAAACGCTCGAATCCGGGCGCCTGCCGATTTACGAGCCAGGACTTGACACGGTCATCGAAAAGGTACGCAAGGAGGGCCGCCTGCGTTTTTGTGCAAAGCCCTCTGACGCGATTTCTGCTGGCGACGCAATTTTTATCTGCGTGGGCACACCCCCGCTCCCCAATGGTGATGCGGACCTGAGCGCAATAGATCATGTCGCGCGGCTCATTGCCAGTGAAGCGCACTCGCCGAAGCTCGTCGTCGAGAAAAGCACGGTCCCCGCGCAAACGGGACAGGAATTGAAACGCGCTCTCGCCGTCTATGGACGCAAGAGCGGTGTAACCTTCCGCGTGGCATCGAATCCTGAATTTCTTCGTGAGGGCACCGCCATTGGGGATTTCTTGCACCCTGACAGGATCGTCGTTGGGGTCGAGGACGAAGTCGCTGAGCGCCAGCTGCATGATATCTACCGCCCAGTTCTTGAGCGCAAATTCAACTGCCCGATGCACTCGCCGTCTGCTTGCCCGGACGTGCCTCCCCCTGCTTGGATCGTGACGACGATCAACAGCGCCGAATTGATCAAGCACGCCTCGAATTCCTTCCTGGCCTTGAAAATTTCTTACGCCAACATGGTTGCCGATCTCGCGGAGCGGCTAGGCGCCGACATCGAAGAAGTCGTGCACGCGATGGGAATGGATCCGAGAATCGGGCGGAGCTTTCTGAACGCCGGCCTCGGCTTCGGCGGATTCTGCCTGCCGAAGGATTTACAGGCGTTTGTGCATCTCGCTGAACGCTCCGGAGTCGATTTTTCCCTGCTCAAGGAAGTTGAAAAGATCAATCGCAAGCGCATCGACTATTTCGTTGAGAAAATTCGCCGCGCGCTCTGGGTGATTAAAGGCAAGCCAATCGCCGTGCTGGGCCTCGCATTTAAGGCCAACACGGACGACATTCGCTTCGCGCCGGCGATCGATCTGATTAATCAGCTCGTGGCCGAGGGGGCGCTTATCCGCGCCTACGATCCGGAAGCCATGGAAAAGGCGCGGGCTTTGATGCCCCACGTGGAAATGCCGGATTCGGCCTATGAAGCGGCTAAGGATGCCGAGGCTCTGATTATCGCCACGGAGTGGAAAGAGTTTCGTGATCTCGATTGGGCGCGCATTCGCGACGCCATGATGCGGCCGCTGGTTCTCGATGCGCGCAATTTGCTCAATGGGCGCGAGATGAAGGCGCTCGGCTTCGAATATTATTCCGTCGGTCGTCAGGAATAATTCCCCGCTTTGCCCATTTGATAGCCGGCCCAACTCGGCGATCTCCTTGCCGCAATTATCGCAGGCGCCCTCCAAGCCTTCCTCGAGGATTCCGTTGAGTCCCCAGTTCAATATCCCGCGGATTCGCGGGCGACGCACAGTGCATCACCGCGGCGATGGGGCTGCAATTGGTTCTCGGCAGTCACAGATTCTTGTCGGTTGATTTGGATCCACACTTCCCAGAAAAACTGCCGGTAAGGGAAATCGCGCGAATTGGGGCTCGAAACGACCAGAATGCATCGTGTGCTAGACTTTGAGGCGATCCTTCGAGGAACGCACTCATTAGCGCGATGCAGAATCAAGAGATTGGCAGCTCCTCCAATTTTCCGGCATGCGGATGGTCTAATCGAATACTGATTCTTGCAATCGCCGGAATATTATTTCTTACTCTTTATCCCTTTCGCTTTAATTTCCACGTCGTGTTGCCGGCGAACGCCTCTCCTTTTCTTCTGGGCACGGCTTTGAAAAGTGTCGGCATCAAGAATGCTCTTCTCAACGCTTTGCTGTTTTTGCCCTTCGGATTTGGCCTTTCCGAAAAGCTGCGAGAGCGAGGCGAGTCGCGCGGTCTTACGTTCGTCATGGCTTTGGTTGCCGGTGCTCTGTTCTCGTATGGAATTGAATTCCTTCAGATTTATATTCCTGAGCGCGATTCCGGATGGGAAGACGTCTTTACCAACGCATCGGGATCAGTCGCCGGTTTTCTCCTTTTTGAAATGCTCCGAAAATTCACAATTCGCTTTCTGTCCAGATGTGAAAGTTTGCTCCAAACGCTACTGGCCAAGCGGCGCGCCTTTGCTATGTTATTTGTCTATTTTGGATTGTGGTTTGCATCTTCTTTTCTGCTCCAACGAGAAACACAGTTGAGCAATTGGCGGCCAGACGCGAAGTTGGTTGTGGGCAACGATAGTTCGGGGAAATACCCGTGGAAAGGCAAGATCGACGCAGTGCAAATTTTGAATCTTGCACTCCGAAATGAAGCGGCACAGCAATTATCGGCTGGCCAGGCGGTCGACACAAGCGTTCCGGACGTTCTTGTGGACTACGAATTCTCGGCCGGGCCTCCTTTTCTCAGTAAAAATCAGGTTTCCTCTGAGCTCATTTGGATCCCGCGCGCTCCTGCCACCCTCGATACTGGCACGCTTGCTTTGCATGGCAGTTCCTGGCTGGCCACGAAGGGCGCCGTGTCGGATCTCGTCGCAAATCTGCAAAGAACGAACCAATTCACTGTGCGGGTCCTTTGCACTCCAGAGGAGGGTGTCGGAAGCGAGGGCAGAATCCTTTCTATCTCCCAAGCCTCCGGTTTTTCCGATCTCATTCTTAGGCAGGAGGATACGCGCCTCGTCTTCTGGTTTCGCAATCCGCTATCTGTGAGCCACGCCCTTCTGACATGGTATCTCCCGGGCGTATTCATGGCGGGCCAAACTCGCGACATCCTCTATTCATACGATGGTTCGAATCTATCCTTGTTTATCGACGGCGTTCGGCAGCCCTTGACCTACCGGCTAAGCCCCGGAACTACTTTGGCGAGATTCGTGCGCGGGGTCAAAGCCAGTGAACTTGAAGGGTACAACTACATCTACTACATACTAGTTTTTTGCCCTGCTGGAGCATTGCTAGGCATCGCCGCGAGGAATTTGACTCCGCTGAATCCTCCTGCCTTTCTATGGCTGGCAATTGGTTTGTTGATTCCCCCCTTCCTCCTGGAGTGGATTCTCGTCTCAACCAGTGGTCGTTCGTTTTCGTTCCCTTATGTCGGACTATCAGCGCTCCTTGCGGTCGGAGGCTTTCTCTGGATTAATAGTGACCATCGAGCCCTCCTTCGGCGCTGATGCGATGTTGAATTACGGCGTGCAATTGCGATGGGGGAGGTCTCGTGTCATGGGCACTGAACTATGGAGTGGGCACGGTGAGTTGTCTGGGTTTGCTTTGAAAAGCTTGACCGCCAGGAGGGTGAGTCATGTAGCTAGTGTACGCCGAGCGGGGAAAACTTGCACAAGGTAGCTTCACGTAAGAACGGACGATAGATCCGTATGTGTGAAATCATCGCCCTTGAACAATATCGGTTCGCCAGTCGCTTTGGCCAAGGCATAGGCGAAGCAATCCCCGAAATTCAAACCCGCGGGATGACCACTGCTCTTCCCGAAATCGCGGTAGGCTTCGCGGGCGATCCGCGCTTGAGCTTCGCTAACCGGCTCCACAACGAGCTGCGCCTCCCGGAAGAGATCGTCAAACCGTCGGCTTGCAATAGGATTTCGGCTTCCATCAATAACGACGGCTGCTTCGACAAAATTGACGGCAGAAACGCGGCGGCTGCTCGTACTGGCGATCGCCTCCGCGCATGACCGCGCTTCGGGCTCATCGCGGAGGATTGCGATGATCGCCGATGCGTCGATAATCATCGCGGCAGCCCTTTCTCGTTGTATAGCAACTCCCCATGATCAACAGACCGGTAGCGTTCCTCTAGATGCGCCGCGCAGTCCTTGCCGATTTTGACGAGTCGGTCTGCGAGACTTGTCCCGAGCTCCGTGCGTACTCGTTCCAGACGTTCGCGAACCGCTTCGGTGATTGCAGCAGTCATGCTTTCGCCAGTCAGCTTTGATAACTCTTTGGCCAGTTTCTGGGTTTCTGCATTCTTAATGTTCATAGCCATCTGATATACCCTTCAACCCCAATGTGTCTACCAGTCTACCAAACGAACTGCTGCACTTGCAAGAATCTCTAATCATATGGAAAAAATTGGTTTAGTGTCGCGGAAGTCGTGCAAGTATCGCATGCCCAACGGGCTGAGATACTGACCCCTGTCATTCATCCCGCATCTCACAAGGTCGCGTCTGATCGATGTTTACCCTCCACCTTCCTGCCATCTTGCTGGAGTAGATTCTCGTCTCAACAAGCGGCCGTTCACTTTCGTTCGGTTTGATCGGATTATCAGCGCTCCTTGCCGTCGGAGGCTTTCTCTGGATTAATAGCGACCGCCATAAGTCACTGACGGTATAGCGAAGAATCAAGCCTCCAGGACTTCCCAAAAACCGGGAGTCCCGCCAGCCCGCCTTCGCCGAGGCTTCAGCGGACGAGACGGCGGACAAGATGGCGGGCAGGCTGAACTGTCTCCAAATAACGGAAGAGAGATCCTTCGACTCCCGTTGGTCGCTCAGGACGCCGATCCTCGCCAGATCGGCGCTTTTGGACCGATTAGAAAGTGCCTCGGTCCTTTGTTTTGTAGGAGATATATTGAATTCTAATCGTCGGTAGGACCGATTAGAATCTGGAAGCTGGATGGCTATTTCCCGTATTGGGTCGGAAGAGAGGTCCTTCGGTTCCCGCTGGTCTCTCAGGACAACCATCCTTGTCGGATGGTTGTTTTTGTTGCGGTTAGAAAAATGTGATGTCCTTTGTTGTGAGTGAGATGAGTGAAATCTTGAGTTGGCGACTGTTGCTACTAGACTTTTCTTCGCCCTCGTCCGAGGAGTGATTCTCCGTCTCCTAATTTGGTCGGAAGAGAGTTCCTTCGGCTCCCGTTGGTCTCTCAGGATGCCGATCCTTGTCGGATCGTCAGTTGCTACTCGACTTCCTGAAGGCTGGCGGGCAGGACTTTTCTTCGCCCCCCTCAGAGTTGAGGAGGGAAGCCGACCCCCAGCATGCGCCCCTGCGCGTATCATCCGAAAACCCTCCATTCGTAGCATGGCACGAAGGAACGGCGAGTGCAATGGTACTTGCCTGTGGATGATGAAGATTTTCTTTCTAAATTATGTTGGCCGTCGGAATTAACCAACGGTCCCATTGCGCGTAGAATCCCTTATGCCATTTGCGGCGAATGCGGATTGATTTAACGATTAAGTGGGTTTAGGTTTAGAGGCCCTCAGAAGGCTCTGACCCCTCCTCTGTTGGCTGGGCAGCTGCTTAGTCCTACTGACCGGGCTACTTGGGACTAAGCGGACGTGAGTGCGCGCACCCTCCGGGCATAACCAAATCTAAACAAATTAATGTGCAAACAGAGTCGGTGGCGTGTCTCTAACCCGGCGGAGGTCACAATGATTGCTAAGAGAACTGCTGTGCTTGAAAGATTGTTACCGGCGTGCGACCCATTCAGAAAGGATCCACAGGTTCCATTTCTTGCTCCCGTGATAACCCTCCATCCGAGCAATCAACAAAGTCGCGAGGAAGAAGAAGTCGACGGCGGCAAATGGGATGACGAAGAGTCCTGTCGCGACGGTTGGCCACGTCATTCTGCGGACTGCATCGAGTATTGTCTACGGCTATGTAATCTTGAAATTGATTACTATGTAGTGGAGCTTTCACGAACAAATGATCCCCACTGTATAAACGAATTGAGATTGGCCATCATGGATGGCATGGACGAACGCGACCAATGGATCATCGAGCACGTGCACTTTTTCCCTGAGCGTAGGGACCAGTTACGTGAGGCACGTCGAAATAGAATCTCTATTCACCTGAGCCAAGTCGTGCGTGCTCATGAAACGGGGTTCGCTAATAATTCCAGGTATGATAAGCGAGAAGATGGAAAATATAATCAACCAAGTACAGGCTCAGGAAGCGCCAAGAGCACAAGGTCTGGGGGCCGTACGAAGCAAAAGAAAAACAAGAAATCGCGGCCTATCTCATTGAAAATTCTATACCGAAAAGACTCGTTCGAGTGCATTTTCACCCCAGGCGTGAAGTACCCGAAAGACTGAAATCCGATTGTCCGAGATTATTGGTGAACAGGAGTGTCCTTAAGGAGATGAGCGCGGGCCGCGGCCATGCGTTCAGCTAAGTCGACGTTGTGGGTCGTGTCGGTTATGTTTATCCAGACCAGCGGGACTGTCCAGAATGAGTAGATATATTCGAGCGGTCCACGCCGATTGTAGCTGCTAATAGACATCCCGGACAGATGGGTTATCCTCGCGCCTATTGGAAGAGCGGCGATTTGATCCACGTCATCCCGTTTTAGTGTGGGCGCGGTCGCAGTCAGCTCAGAGGATGCCCGAGGGATGCTCAATTGGGAGGCTGGCGGGAGAATACACCTACGAGAGGGAGGAGTTGGCTCAGCCGCTGCAATCTACCTGAGCAATCAGCAACTCCGAAGCAGAACGATCCGGGGGGACCGCAGGCGGCTGTCCTGCCCCATCCACCTAAGAGCACTAACGGGCAAGCTTTCTGAATTGCGCGCCGCTCGTGATCTGCACTGCTGATGGTGTGCTCACCATCCATCGTGGCTCCTGCTGGGATCAGAAGGAAATCCGTGAGATCAGATTGCCCTTTCCCCTGCATCAGTGTCGGCGAGGAGCATTGCGAGTTCAGTTTGGGAAAACGTCTTCGTTGGGAATTCCAGAACAGCACAGGAAGGATGCCTATCTTCGTTGCAGTTTCCCTTATCTGCACCAAAACAATGCAGTTCCTCTTACCTCCCCCGACGCAGCGATTGGAATGAAACGTGCCTACGATGTGAAACATTGATCCGCCAGGAAAAAAGACGGCGAATCAAAAATTGCTCCATGCGGAGAAAAGATGAAGTCAGATCGATCAGTCATCCGCACTGTCGTCGTTGCAGATGTAACGTTGATTCCGAGGGTTGGCTTGACCCTGATTTTGGGGTTCCTTGGAGGCATGGTCGCTTGCGGCCACTCTACGACAGCGGCTACGACACCGGCCACCCCAGAATCAGTCGTCGTGTCCGTAACGCCGTCCTCAGCCTCCGTGCCCGTCTCGCAAACTGCGCAATTCAACGTATCGGTACAGAACGACAGTCAAAATAAAGGCGTCATTTGGACCTTAACGCAGTCCGGCGTCTCCTGCAACCCTACTTGCGGGATGGCTTCAACAGCGGGGACGAGCGCCACCTATCATGCCCCCCCGAATGTGCCCCAAGGTTTGACTGTCGTCCTCACTGCGACCTCTCTTGCCGACAGCACGAAATCGGGTTCGGCGCAAATCACGGTGAGCGCTCAAGCGCCTTCGGCGATTTCCGTCTCGCTTGTGCCGATCTCGGCGTCTGTTCCTCTTTCGCAGATTCAACCATTCACTGCCAACGTACAGAATGACAGTCAGAACGAGGGCGTTACCTGGACCTTGACGCAATCGGGCGTTGCGTGCGCCCCTGCGTGCGGGTCCATCATCGGATCCACTTCGCAAACCGCCATCTATTCTTCCCCCGCAGGCACCATCCCCAATCCCCCGACCGTGACAATTACCGCGACATCGCTTGCCGACGGTACGCGGTCAGCATCAGCGACAATTACGGTTGGGGCTATTTCCCCTGTTAACAACGTGAGCCAATGGATTGCCGTTACTAGTTTTGGGGGCCGAGACGTAATCAGCGTACCAACCACAACAGCAACCTGCACCTCGGGCTTGACGAACGTAACTCTGGCTTCCGATCCCGGTCTCCAAAATGGAGACGGGCTTACTCTCTGGGCATGTGGACCGACAGCCGCCCTATCGCCACCAGGACCGCCAACTGTCACGACCGGAGACTCTGTTACAGAAACTGTCCCCAACGCTGTACTTGCTCCCACCGCAGGCCTCTCCAGCTACAGTTACAAAATCTTCGCAGCGGACAACGCGGGAGGGTTCTCGCCGGTGAGCACTCCGACGACGATCACTGCGGGACCAGCCACGCTCGGGAAGAACAGTTGCCCCGTATCCTCAGAGTCACTCTCCGGCTCGACGCTTACGGTCGTCACGTCCGCGCCCTGTAATCTTTTGCCGGCGACCCTCGCCCACATACACGGCTCGAATCTTGCAGCGCTGGATCAATGGATTCAAGTGTCGAGTGTGACGAACCCAACCACCTTCGTGTACAACAACCTCGCTCTTTCGGGCACCATGACCTCGAAAGGCGGGACACTAGTTTATTGGACGGGAAACCAACTCACGTGGACGGGTCAACAGGGAACCTGGCTCTATGGAATTTGCGCCGAGCGCCCCGGCGACGACTCCTACCATCTGATTGGGATTAGCCTCCCCTACTTAGTGGGTCTGCCCTCCTCTACTACCTTTACTGATTGGGGAACAACGCTCACAACGTTTCCTGCGATGCCCGCCTATTGGACCGACTCGCTTTGCACGAACACTTCGCCCACCGCCGACTACCTCTCGACAACCATTTTCAGTGGTGCCGGGACAACTTCGCTCGTGGTTACGGATGCTGCTTCCAACTCAACAAACGACACGACAGCCCTGTTCGACGACGGGCCAGCGTTCCGTGCGGCTGCCAAGTTCGCTGCGGGCTACGGCGAGGCCGTGTTCATCCCCCCGATCACCGATCCCAGCGCATACTACCCGATTAACTCTTACACGCACATGCTTTCGGCTGCAAGCGTGATCCACAGCGGCCGTATTTCGGCCAGCGAGACGATTCAGGCACCGATTCAGTGGACAGGGCCCTCGGCCGCCGTAGGCGCGCTACAATTTGCACAGAAGTCTACTCCCGTCATTAATTGCCACGTCTCTCCCTGCTTCTACATTGATGGCGAGACTCCTTACGTTGACGGAGTCGAAATGGACGGCGAAGGCAACCAGGCGTACGTCATGATTTGGGATGGAGGCAGCCAAGGAGGACAGTTCAATAACCTAAACATCGGCACGGGGGGTGGAGGAACAGACTACTCTGGCATCGGCCTAATCGTGCGCTACGCCGCTTACTTCTTCCAAATGCAGCACGTAACGATTATTGGGGGCCCCAGCGGTATCGAAGCTAACGTGGATCAGTCGTGGACCCCCCAAGAATTCTTCTGTGGGGACCCCAATATGGTCGTTGAGGACTCCGTGTCCCAAGACCACGTGGCCTTTAGCAGCCGCACCGCCTACGTACTGATGAACGGTGGGAACGCCACTCAAGAATTTCAAATGTCCGACGCCTACGCGCAGGGTGGTCTCATGCCGCTCTTAGCGACGCAGAATGTGACGGACACCGTACAGCCTCCCTTATACCTCGCAAGCTTTGTGCAGGATACATCCCCCCAGCCCCTTATAGCTACCTGGGGATACTCCCCGAATGCCGCAAACACTCCTCAAATTGCATACGCTGGCCCTATTGGCCTGTCTGTAGACACTGGCGGACGGCCCCCATTTATTACAGGCAACGCTCCCACGAGCATCTCGTTGCCTTCCTCGTACCCCCTGCCTACTGGCGGCGGTCAATATGTGAACGTAAGCGCTCAGCCTATGTCCGTCACGGCCGGAACTCAGTCGAACACAAATGAGTTCGCTGTTGGCTTGGCGCAGCCGGTCATTAGCAGCGTCACGATCAGCCAAGGAGGGACTTTCCCCGTTGAGTCTGGATATCTGTGTGTGAACGCCGTGGGGTGGAATGGAGGATGGAGTGCCCCGGCTTGCACCCAGTTCCAAACCACCAGCGGAAATCAGACCATCACGGTTACGCTCGCCGGGCCTGTCCAAGGGGCGAAGGGATACATTATGTATGCGGTCGAGGGCCGCTGCTTCACGCCAGGAAAGGGCTGTATTGGGCAAATCACGACCGCAGGCACTTCCTATACTCAATCAACGAACCCCGGATGTTGCTCGCAGATTCCAACTAACAACTACCCGACGGACGGCTCGTCTTGGATTAGTGGAAATGGGGTAGGAGGGCCGGAACTGAGCACCTACAACGGACCATACGACGACAACATTGTGCCCGGTGGCCTCACGGCGAACCAAACCCTGACGGAACCAAATGCCAGCGGGACTATCGCCCTGACTGGCAGTTCCGGGATCAGTGCCGGTTCAATCTCGATCACCGGTGCAACGAGTGGAACCTACACATTCTTTGCCCCATATCTCTCTGCTCCAAACTGTGTTGTCTCGCCATCGGGGACATCCCCAGCACCTGCGTCCCTAACTTACGATGTCTCAAGCTCACTGTCCGGCGTGACGGTAACGCTGGCCAGCCCTGGAACGGCTAAGTTCAACTTTGTTTGCTACCCTCCGACGAACTGATTGACTTGGCCGGGGATTTTTGTCCCAGGTGAAATGAGAGAGAATTCACCTAGAGGTATCGCACAACACGGCCAGGAACGTCCAGAGCGGGACGCTCCGGTAGAGCGCTTCGCGCCGACGTTTATGGCGGGGTTTGAAACCCCGCCCTTCCGAAGTCCGGATTAGAAACGAACGTCCCCGTGCAAAGTCAATTCTAGACACGAACTGCAAAGGCCGAGTCCAATCCCGGAATTTTTCAGGGCGCTGGGCGCACCCTCCTTCGCCAAGGCTTCCGCCTTCGCCAAGGCTACGGCGGACGAGATGGCGGGCCTTCGGCAAGGGCGCAGCAAACGGCGCTGCGAAGGTAGAGCACTTCGCGCCGTCGTTTGTGGCGGGGTGTCCGAGGGGTGGCAGCCAAGGCCGCAGCCCGTGACGTGCTCCTGCGTGGTTCTGTTCCTGCTCGGAGCACATTACCAGGAAGTAGACGGTGCGACACGCGAAGCGGCAACACAACCGTCCTAACCTTCGTCCTGCATTGTCAGTACGAGCGTGGCGACATATTTGCGTCGGAAGACTACCGGGGCCAAGCTCAGGGCTCGAGTACCGTGCCAGATGAGGGGTCTGCTGCTACGACCGTGAGGGCTGCCGGCTTGTACCATTGCAAGCAAAGACCGGCAACTCGCTAGGCTTTCGCTTCGCGCCGGCCAACGATCTGGGCAATCAACTCTTAGCCGCGAGAAAGTGGATTCCGCTTAATAGTTCTGCCTATCTTTGGCTGACCTTTGGGGTGTTGATTCCTGCCATCTTGCTGGAGTGGATTCTCGTCTCAACAAGCGTCGTTCGTTTTCGTTCTCTTATATCGGATTATCAGCGCTCCTGGCCGTCGGAGGCTTTCTCTGGATCAATAGCGACCGGCATAAGTCACTCCCGGTATAGCGGGGAGTAGGCCGGCCCTGCCACCTCCAAAACCGGTCCTCGGGGTTTTTGCGCTTCGCATTTTGCCCTGAGATGTATATGCTATGCGCCTTCCCCCTGCGGAGGTGTGATGAAGGCCCGCCTAGTTATTCTTCTGTGCCTATTGCTTTGTGCGTCGTCCCCTCTCTTTGCAGGCAATACGAAAAAAGCCCAAAGCCAATCTCCTAGCGCCAGCCCCACGCTCCCAACCCTTCGCTACGCAACGTACCTGGGTAGGACATCCGCCGATGTCGGCAACGCCATCGCGCTTGGTGCGGATGGCTCCGTTTACATTGCCGGTGTCGCAGCGCCCACCACTGCGAGCGGACACAACGAGGCGTTTGTCGCTCATCTATCGGCTGACGGCTCAACCGTCCTTTACGTCACCTACCTCGGCGGCAACGGCGACACCGAGGCCAAGGCGCTCGCACTCGATGCAGCCGGCAATGTCTACGTCACCGGCGAAACGCGCGCGCTCAATTTTCCTGTTCGCAATGCGTTGCAGGCGCATTGCAGCACGGATGCAGCAGGCACATGTTCTGGCAATGTTTTCTTGACCAAGCTGAATCCGGACGGGTCGCAGGCCTTCTCCACTTACTGGGGCGGCAGCGGAGAGGACAGCGCGAACGCCATCGCATTGGATGCGAGCGGCAACATCTACATCGCTGGCTCGACGACCTCAACAAACTTGCCGGTGTTCAACGCGCTTCAGGGCACCGCGGGCGGCGGGGGCGATGGATTCATCGCCAAGTTCACAGCCGATAGCTCGCGAGTTCTCTATGCGACGTATCTCGGTGGCCAAGGCGCCGACGAAGTCCGCGGAATCGCGGTCGACGCGACAGGCAGAATCTACGTCACCGGCCAAACGTATTCGGTGGACTTCCCGACAGAGAATGCAATTCACGACTACTGCCGGCTCGATGCCCAAAACAAATGTAATGGCGAAGCGTTCGTGGCCAAGCTCGCCGCAAACGGCTCCTCGTTCATCTACTCGACATATCTGGGCGGCAGCAATGGAGACGCGGGCAACGCGATCGCGGTGGACGCTTCCGGCGGCGCCTACGTGACGGGCGTTACTTCCTCCGCCGATTTTCCTCTTGCGCAGCCATTTTCCTCGACATTCCGCGGCCAGAGCAAAGCGTTTCTCACCAAGGTCTCCCCGAATGGCTCCGCGCTCGTTTATTCAACTTTTCTCGGCGGCAGCGGCGCCGATGCCGGCCTTGGGATCGCCCTCGATGCGGCCGGAAACGCATTTGTTGCTGGCCAGACCAATTCTCCTGATTTTCCCGTGATGAACGCCGTGCAGGCCGCATGCGCGAAGGTTTCCACCGGCGCCTGCACCGAGGACGCGTTCGTAGTGACGCTCGACCCAAGCGGATCGCGTCTGCAATTTGGCACCTACCTCGGCGGCACTCGCACTGACGCAGCTCACGGCATCGCAGTGGACCTGCAGGATTCGGTGTACCTCGCCGGCGGAACGACTTCCCTCGACTTGCCCAACGCCAAGCCCGCCCAATTTGCGAACTCGACCAATGCCGCCGAGCAGGCCGCGAGCGGCTCGGCAGCAAGCTCAATGAACGCCGGCTCCTTCGCGGCAAAAATGGCCGGGCTGAACATCGGCAGCGCAGCAGGAGGTCCGCTGCAGCAACCACCCGTTGGATCGAGCTGCACGGGAAACACGACGAATTGGCTCGGTGGAACAGGCAATTGGAGCGACGCGGCGAACTGGAGTACAGGCGTCGTCCCCAATAGCACGAGCACGAACGTGTGCATCGACGACAGCAATCCCGTGAATTCGCAAGTGACGCTCGATATCACTGTCAGCGTCGGCACGCTCACGATCGACAGCGGCGATAGCCTGATCATCAGCGACAACCAAACGCTCGTCGCGGCGGGCAATATTTCAAATTCCGGCCAGATATCGATCGAGGCCACCGCTGATCCCACATTCTTGCGGATCGAGGGGCCGGTGACCTTGTCCGGCGGCGGCACGGTGACAATGTCCACTACGGGAGCTGGCCAGGCCATCATCAATTCCGCTTGCAACTGCTCGGCGTCACTGACGAACGTGAACAACATAATTCAGGGCGTCGGCCAGATTGGGAACAATGGCTTGCCCATTACGAATCAAGCGAGTGGAACCATCAACGCCAATGTTTCGGGCACCAATGCGCTGTTCCTGAATCCCGGCGGCGCTACCAATCTGGGGTTGATGGAAGCCACCAATGGCGGCACGCTGCAATTGACCGGCACCACGATTATCAATGCCGGCGGCAACATCACGGCCAACGGCAGCAATTCAGCTGTGGAGCTTGTGAATAACGTAACGATTCAGGGAGGGACGCTGAATACGACCGGCGGCGGTTTCTTGGGCTCTATAAACGGAAATACCGTCTCGCTCAATGGAAGCACCGCCAGCGGACAAGTCACGATCACGGGCACTTACACCCTTCAAGACAACAGCACTACTGTCGTGTCGGGGACGATCAATAACACTGGCGTGGTGCAGTTCAACGCAGCGGCCGATCCCACCTTTTTGCGGATGAGCGGGCCGGTGACCCTGACAGGCGGGGGCACGGTGACAATGGCGACAACCGGAAACGCCATCATCAACTCGGATTGCAACTGCTCGGCGGCGCTCACGAACGTGAACAACACGATTCAGGGGACTGGCCAGATTGGGAATAATGGGCTGCCGGTCACCAATACCGGGATCATCGACGCCAACCTGCCCAATGCAGCTTTGGCGGTGAACACCTCGATGATCAGCCCGAACCTGATGGAAGCGACGAACGGCGGCATCCTTCAGTTCAACGGAGCAACGGTCAACAACGCATCTGGCACAATCGTGGCGAACGGCAGCGGATCGGCCGTGCAACTAGTCAACTCAGACATCCAGGGCGGAACGCTAAACACGGCGCTCGGTGGCGTGCTGGGGACTGTCCCCGGAACCACGGTCACACTCGATGGCAGTGCCCAAGGCACACTGAACAATAAAGGGACTTACACGATTGCGGACAACAGCACGACTGTTTTGGTGGGGACGCTCAACAATACTGGCGCGATCCAGATCAACGCAATTGGTGACACCACCTTCTTAAGGATGAACGGCGCGGTGACATTGACGGGCGCGGGCACGGTGACAATGGCGACGTCAGGGGCGGGCCAGCCGATCATCAACTCGGATTGCAACTGCTCGGCGTCACTGACGAACGTGAACAACATAATTCAGGGCGTCGGCCAGATTGGGAACAATGGCCTGCCCATTACGAATCAGGCGAGTGGTCTTATAAACGCCAACGTTTCGGGCACCAATGCGTTGTTCCTCAATCCGAGCGGCGCCACCAACCTGGGCTTGATAGAAGCCTCGGCGGGCGGCACGCTGCAACTGACCGGCACGACGATTGTCAACGCCGGGGGCAACATCACGGCCAACGGCAGCAATTCGGCCGTGCAGCTTGTGAATAACGTCACGATTCAGGGAGGGGCCCTAAACACGAGCGGCGGCGCATTCTTTGGAAGCCTGTCCGGCAACACTGTCTTTCTCGATGGAAGCACGGCCAATGGACAAGTGACGATTGCAGGCACGTACATCATTCAAGACAACAGTACGACCGTGGTGTTGGGGACGATCAACAACACGGGGGTGCTGCAATTCGCTGCGGTGAGCAATCCCACCTTCTTGCGGATGAGCGGCCCGGTGAGTTTGACAGGCGCAGGCGTGGTGACAATGGCGACGACGGGGACGGGCCAGCCGATCATCAACTCGGATTGCAACTGCTCGGCGGCGCTCACCAACGTGAACAACACGATTCAGGGCAGCGGCCAGATTGGGAACAACGGGTTGCCGCTGACAAACCAGGGAACCATCAATGCGACTGCCGCAGCTGTTCTCACTGTAAATCCCGGTTCATTCCTCAACCAGGGTGTGCTCGAAGCCACCGGCGGTGGAACGCTGCAACTCGCGAGCGCCGCCTTCAACAATGCGATGGGGACAATCAAGGTTAATGGCGCCACGTCTACGGTGCAGTTTGTGAACAATGTCGTGATTCAGGGCGGGACACTCGTGACCGCCAACAACGGAGTCCTGGGAGTGCCGGGCGGCAACACGATTACACTCGATGGCACTTCTCATGGCCCTTTGACGAATGCCGGGACCTATACCATCGCCGACAACAGCACCACTATCCTCTTAGGCACGATCAAGAATACGGGAGTGATCCAGATCAATGCCACCGCAGACACCACCTTCTTGCGGATGAATGGCCCGGTGATGCTGACGGGCGCGGGCACGGTGATGATGTCGACTACAGGCGCGGGCCAGCCGATCATCAACTCGGACTGCAATTGCTCGGCGTCGCTCACGAACGTGAACAACACGATTCAGGGCACCGGCCAACTTGGGAACAACGGCCTCCCGGTGACCAATCAGGGCAGTATTTTGGCCAACGCTACGAATCCGTTGAACATAAATCCTGGTTCGCTGATCAATCAAGGATTGCTCGAGGCCATTGGCGGCGGGACCCTGCAACTCACCAATGGAACGATCAACAACGCTGCGGGCACCATTGAAGTTAGCGGAGCTAGCTCCGCTGTGCAGTTTGCCAACAACGTAGTGGTTCAAGGCGGGACGCTTGCGACCGCCAACAATGGAGTCCTGGGAGTGCCCGGCGGCAACACGATTACACTCGATGGAATGACTTTGGGCACCTTGACCAACGCCGGAACCTACACCATCGCCGACAACAGCACCACTATCCTCTTAGGCACGATCAAAAATACGGGGGTGATCCAGATCAATGCCACCGCAGACCCCACCTTCTTGCGGATGAACGGCCCGGTGATGCTGACGGGCGCAGGCACGGTGATGATGTCGACTACTGGCGCGGGCCAGCCGATCATCAACTCGGATTGCAATTGCTCGGCGTCGCTCACGAACGCAGGCAACACCATCCAAGGAACCGGCCAGATCGGCAACAACGGGCTGCCTATAATCAATCAAGGGACCATCAACGCAACCAGCGCGAATCCTCTCACCATCAATCCCAGCACCTTGGCCAACGCGGGCTTGCTCGAGGCTACCGGCGGCGGAATTCTCCAGTTAACGAACGGGACAATCAACAATGCCGCGGGCACCATTGAAGTCAGTGGAGCTGCCTCCGCGGTGCAATTTGCCAATAACGTAACGATTCAGGGCGGCACGCTGACGACGGCGAACAATGGAGTCCTGGGAGTGCCGAGCGGCAACACGATCACTCTCGACGGAATGACTCAGGGTGTTTTGACCAACGCCGGCACCTACACCATCGCCGACAACAGCACCACTATCCTCTTGGGCACTATCAAGAATACGGGAGTGATCCAGATCAATGCCACCGCAGACACCACCTTCCTGCGAATGAATGGCCCAGTGAGTTTGACAGGTGCGGGCACGGTGATGATGTCGACTACGGGCGCGGGCCAGCCGATCATCAACTCGGACTGCAACTGCAGTGCGCAGCTCACAAACGCAGGCAACACCATTCAAGGCACCGGACAGATCGGCAATAACGGGCTGCCGCTCATCAATCAGGGCACAATCCTCGCGAACGCCACGAATCCATTGACCGTAAATCCCAGCACAATGACCAACGCAGGATTGCTTGAGGCCACCGGCACGGGCATCCTCCAGATATCGAATGCAACCATTCCGAACAACGGCGGCACGATCGCCGTAAGCGGCTCGACCGCCGCGGTGCAGTTCGTGAACAACGTCGCGATTCAAGGCGGCACGCTCACGACCGCAAACAATGGCGTCCTCGGAAGCCTCAGCGGAAGCACCGTCACTCTTGATGGCACTGCCAACGCCGTGGGCATCAGCGCCGGCTCGACGTACACCGTCGCAAACAACAGCACCACAATCATTCAGGGCACGATAAACAATGCCGGCACGATTCTTCTGAATGCCGCCGGCAATTCCACACTCCTGACCGTTCCCGCCGGTGCCGTTGCCACCCTGACCGGCGCAGGCACCGTGACGCTCTCGAGTAACGCGAACAATACCCTGAATGGCGCGACGCTCGTCAACAATGGCAACACAATCAAGGGCTTGGGCACGCTCAGCGTCAACTCCTACATGCAGGGCAGCGGCCTGCTTCTCGTTCCCGCGGCCGCCACGGCTGCCCCGGGCGCGTTTGCATTGAATGGGGGCACCGCGCAAGTGGACGGCACGCTCAGCGTCGCAGGCGGCGTAAGCTTGACGGCGAGCGGCATCTTGATCGGCACCGGAGCCGTCACTCCGAGCGTCACCTCGAGTGGCACGGTGCAAGCGGGAGATGCGCCCGCGCCGGGAATCTTGACGATCAATGGCAGCGGCGCGGGAAACTATTCTCAGGCGGCCGCGGGCGCCTATGATGTCTTACTCGGCGGCACCGCGCCAGGCACGCAGTTCACGCAACTCAATTTGACCGGCGCCGCAAGCCTCTCAGGAACATTGAACGTCAGCTTGATCAACGGCTTCACACCAGCAGCGGGCCAGAGCTTCATCATTCTCAACGCGGGGTCGATTAGCGGGCGTTTCGCCACCACAAATCTGCCTCTCCTTGCAAATGGGATGACCTGGCAGGTGAACTACTCGGTCACGACTGTCACGCTGGTGGTAACGCCGGGCACCGCCACGCATTTCCTGGTTTCCGCACCGGCTGCGGCAACGGCCGGCACTCCCTTCAACTTCACAGTCACCGCGCAAGACGCCTCCGGCAACACGGCGACCAGCTACACAGGCGTGGTGCACTTCACAAGTACCGACGCAGCAGCGACATTGCCCACGAACTCGACGCTGACGAATGGAGTAGGGATATTCCCGGCGACGCTGGAGACCACCGGTCCGCAGACGATCAACGCGACCGACACAGTTACGGCCTCGATCACGGGGACCTCGAACACGATTGCGGTGAGTACTGGGGCAGGCGTGAAAATCAGCGTCGACCTGCTGAACAACGGGACCAGCGGTGCGGGGACGGTGGTCGATAATCTCGTCCCCCCGCAGATCAATTGCACGGATACAACAGGTCAGGGGCAGGTCGGATCTTGTTCGATGAGCTACCCCGCCGGCTCCGTTGTGACATTCACAGAGACACCAGGCGCGGGATCCGTATTCACCGGCTGGATGAGCCAGGCGAACCCATGCCACCCGGGCACAGCCGCGAACATTTGCACCATCACAGTAACCCAGACTGGAAGTGTATTTGCCAACTTCGCGAACGGGCCCGGCAATTTCACGCTCAACGTATTGTCAACGCCAGGATCGAACGGCAACGGCAGCGTGACGGCCCAGCCCACCAGTGTTCCGATTAGCTGCACCATCACCTCGGGCACGGCCTCCGGGAACTGCGGGACGAACTTGCCGAGTGGTGAGGTGGTCACTCTGATTCCGACCGTGGGCGCGAACAGCGCATTCGCTGGCTGGGACGGAACGTGTCCGTTGCAGACAGGGAACAATTGCGTCGTCACAATGAGCGGAACCCAAAATATCGATGCGACCTTCAATTTGACGCAGACTACAGTCGACGTGACTGTTGTCGGTAATGGGAATCTGAAAGACACGGCGAATCCCGGCACTATCAATTGCACCAATTTGAATGGAACGATTACGGGGACCTGCTCGGCGAACTACGCTTCCGGCACCACAGTGACCCTAACGGAGACGCCAGGGACCGGCTTTTCGTTCTCAGCTTTCTCCGGGTTCAACTGTCAGTCGGCCACCGCCACCACCTGTACCTTCAAAGCCTCGAGTCCGACTACGCCCATTAGCGAAACAGGGACCTTTACGATCAATACGTTCACGCTCTCGGTGATGACTCCGGGGAACGGAACCGGGACCGTGACGAGCAACTCGCTCAACAGCGCGAACCAGTCGATTTCGTGCACAACAGGCGGCGTTGGATTGTGCGGAGTTCTAACCACCTTTAACCTCCCGGTCGTTTTGACTGCCGCGCCGGCGAAAGGTTCTACTTTTGGTGGTTGGACGAACGCCTCGCCGACTGCATGCACTGTGTCCGGTGCATCGGGGACTATGTGCTCGTTCAACATGCCTGCGGGACCCGAGTCTATTTCAGCGACCTTTACGCAGGGGGCCCCACCGGCCACACATTTCTCGGTTTCCGCGCCGGCGGCAGCGACGGCCGGGACCCCGTTCAACGTCACGGTGACCGCGCAGGACGCCTCCGGCAACACGGCGACGGGCTACTCCGGCACGGTGCACTTCACAAGCACCGACGCAGCAGCAACATTGCCCGCGAACTCGACGCTAACGAATGGCGTGGGAACATTCGCGGCGACACTCAATACAGTCGGGCCGCAAACAATCACGGCGACGGACACCGTGACAGCTTCGATCACCGGAACGTCCAACACCATTGCGGTAAGTACGACAACCGGCCCGACACTCGTATCCATCGCGGTGACGCCAAACCCTGCGAACGTGCCTGCGGGCAGCACGGTGCAATTCACGGCCACAGGGACCTTCAGCAGCGGGCCGACGCAGGACATCACGAGCACCGCGACGTGGAATTCCACCAACAGCTCCGCCGCAACGATCAGCAACGCTGCCGGCACCCAGGGGCTCGCAACGGCTGGCTCGACAGTTGGTGCGGCGACAAGCATTACCGCGGCCATGGGCAACGTGACGTCCCCAGGCGTCACCCTGACGGTCACGGCCAGCGACATTCGCGCGGCATTGACGGCGTTCACCGATACCGGCACCGCGCCTGTGACGATCACGTGGAATCCGCCTTTTGCGGACACGAACTACACCGCAGTCTGCACGGCGGAAACCACGCCTTCCGATTTCCTGCTTCCCATCATCACGCTGCGCACGCCCACCACAGCAACGGTGATTCCGACCAGCGGAGGCGCAACGCCGGGCATCGTAGATTGCATCGCCATCCCCGACTCGGACACAAGTGACATCCGCCATGGACGGGTCGTGTTCAGCGATTCGCCAACTACAGTCGCCGTTTCCTGGAACCCAGCGTTCGCCGATACAAACTATACCGTTGCATGCACGCTCGAAACCCAGGGCAATACCTCGGGCGGCTTCACCAGCGTCATTAACGCCCTTTCAGCGACTTCGGTAAGCGTGGATAGCGGCGGATTCGCCGCGGGCACGATGCACTGCATCGCAGTTCCGGATGCGGACATGGGCGCGATGCGGCATGCGAGAGCCGCGGTCTCCGATTCACCGTCCACGGTGCCGATCACTTGGAACACTGCGTTTGCGGACACCAATTATGCGGCGGCTTGCAGCGACGAAGAACTCGACGTGACTTCAAGCGACACAGCCATCGCCGTCAGCGCAGGTTCGAAGCTGGCGGCTTCGCTCACCACGATCAACGAGATTCCTTCCGGAACAGTCCACTGCCTCGCAGCTCCCGCACCGCCGGCCACGCACTTTGCGCTCGCTGCTCCGGCCGCGGCGACCGCTGGCACGGCGTTCAACTTCACCGTGACGGCGCTCGATGCCCTAAACAACACAGTAGCTGGCTACTCCGGGACGGTGCACTTCACGAGCAGCGATGCAGCCGCCGTAGTGCCAACGGATTCGACGCTGACAAACGGCACGGGGAATTTCTCGGCAACCTTGAATACTGCCGGATCGCAGACGATCACCGCGACAGATACCGTGACGGCTTCAATCACTGGATCGACCAGCGCTATCAAGGTGAGCTCGGGAGCAGCCACGCACTTTACGGTTGCTGCTCCGGGAGCAGCGACGTCTGGGACTTCCTTCAACGTCACAGTGACCGCGCTCGATGCCGCAAACAACACCGCCGCGAGCTACACCGGCACAGTGCACTTCACGAGCTCCGACCCCGCCGCCACATTGCCGGCAGATTCGCCGCTTACAAACGGTGTGGGCAATTTCCCGGTCACATTGAAGACAACTGGGCCGCAGACAATCACGGCGACCGACACAGTGACGGCTACGCTCACCGGGACCTCGAACACGATCACGGTAAGCGCAGCGGCCGCGGCCATCCTCACCATCTCGAAAACGCACGGGTCGGACTTCGCCATCGGCCAGCAAGGCGCGCAGTACACCATCACCGTCTCGAACACCGCCGGCGCCGGCCCCACCACCGGCGGCGTCTCCGTCACCGACTTCATTCCCGAAGGTCTCGCGCTCGTCAACATGGCCGGCATGGGCTGGACGTGCGGCAATTCAGTGCCCGCGAACGTCTGCACGCGCGCCGACGTGCTCGCCGCCGGTTCGAGCTATCCTTCGATCACGGTCACGGTCAACGTGACGGCCACCACCGCCACAAAAGTCACGAACAGCGCGATGGTCTCCGGCGGCGGCACCACGCAAACGGCCACAGCCAACGACCCGACCAACATCGACGCCGTGCCCTTCACGCTCGTGATCAATAATCCTCCGGGCGGCAACCCGAACGCACCGACGCCGGTATCGCCCGGAGGTCAAGTCGCCATCGGCCTGATCCTCACGCCGATCAGCGGCTTCACCGGAACGGTCACGCTCACGTGCATCAGCTCGTCGCCGCAATTCATCACCTGCTCGCCAGCGCCCAGCAGTGTCAAGATTCTGCCGGGCGGGACGCAAGTAGCCATTGTGCTCAACACCTTCTGCGCCGGCAGCACGCCCGCCATCGGCCCCGAAAATGGCCCGAGCAACGGGCCGGGCAATGGACCGCTCAGCGGGCCAGCACGCATCGTCGCCGCGCTCGAGCTGCTGCTCGCAGCGATGGCGCTCGGCAGCCTCACGTGGGCCTATCGCCGCCGCTCGCGCTGGGCCCTCTCGTTCGCAGTCCTGATGCTCGTCGCCCTCGGCAGCGCCGCCTGCAACAGCCTGCCCAAAGGCCCCAACGGCGCCACGCCTCCCGGCCCGTACACGGTGACCATCATGGCCACCGCCAACGGCCAAAGCGCCACGGTGAACGTGCCGATCTTGGTCGTGCAGTAGCTCGGCGTCGTGCAGTAGAGCTCGCAATGGGCCGTCCCCCTGAGGTGAGGGCGGCCCAGCCTCGTAACGCGGGCTGATCGAATTTCCTGCTCAAAAAAGGCATGACGCAGTAACCGATGGGGGGGTGTTTTGCGCGGTTTAGAACGGGCCGCTTCCTAATGTTTTCAACAACTTAGAGCGCATTCTAATCTCGAAAGCGGGATTAGCTTTTTCTTCGCCCACCCCCCTCAAAATTGAGGGGGGTTGCGGCGCAACCGCGCCGAATCGGTCCTTGTAGCGTCGTTGCGATGAGTAATACCTATTCGATGGGCCGTAGCCGCTCGGAACGGCAGCAAGCGCAAGACCGGGTTGCCTGATGTGGTAAGATGCGCCCGCGAATTTTCAGGAGGCAGTCCGTGAACGCGCCAATTCTCTACCGAATCTCTTCCGTTCTTCTGGTGCTTTTCGCGATCGGACATACACTCGGCTTTCGCCAGTCGGATCCCGCATGGGGAGTTGATGCGCTTCTTAGCTCCATGCGGTCAATTCACTTTGACGTCCAGGGGTTCAACCGCACGTATTGGGAACTGTTTGAGGCGGCCGGATTCTCTGTCGGTGTGTTTTATCTCCTCGCGGCGATCTTGGCATGGCAGCTCGGTGGCCTTCCGGCAGCGACTTTGGCGCTCATGCGCGGCACTGCGTGGGCTTTCGCGCTTTGCTTTGCCGCCATCACCGTTGTGAGCTGGAGATACCTCTTTATCCTCCCTATCGTTTTCTCGGCCGTCATTACGGTTTGTCTGACCGCGGCGGCATGGCTCTCAGCAAAGACAGGCTGAAGCTTGATAGGGAATGCGACAGGCCCGGGATCCGCACTCCTTCCAATGAATTCCGCTTCCGAATGGCGAGCCTGTATATCCACCACATGCTTGTTTTTTGTCCTGGAGAGCAATTCCGGCTATAGGCGCGGGAAAATGGATTCCGCTTAATTATTCTGCGTGCCTTTGCGGGAATAGCCGCTTCAGAGCCGAGTAGTGGCTCAGTTTCCAATTAGCCGACATACCAGGAGTTGACTCGGAAAGCCCAACTGAACCTCGGGTCAGTGTCCGAAGAAAGGGAGAGTTGCTACCCTAAGTAAGGAGTTGCGGTAGCAGCAGAAGCACGTTCCGGCGTCCCATCGGGAATCACCAGATCGTATTCTTCAGAGTCGGTCCTCTTGGGGTCCCATGCGAATGAACTGTTTTTCGCGCTCGTTATGCGCCTTTTGCTTTCCGAGCCACAGGTTCACTCTTGGCTTGCATTGATTTCATGAGGGCGGCAGACGATGATCCTTCCAGCGACAGCCCATAGCCGACTTCCCGAACGACGCGCTCCTTCAACGGTTGAATAAAGTGGATGCGGGTGTTGCGGCGCGTCACTTCCGGAGCCTTCAAGTACAACTCCGCCAATTCCCGTGCTCTACTGAGCGCCTTGCCATTGGGCACAACTTCAGCAACCACTCCCCATTCGTACGCGGTACGCGCCGCCAGCGGTTGTGGGTTCAGCAGGAACGCCTCCGCTCGTCCCGCTCCAGCGCGGTAACTCCACGTGGTAAAGATGCCGTCGCCGGGCGCAACGCCAGCGGAGAAGTGGGCCACGTCCTGGAAGGTGGCACCCTCCGCCGCCACAATTACACTGGCAAGTAGCGCGTAGTCTGAATGCACGTGGGCCCGTCCCTCCACCGCCGCGATGACCGGCACGCGTATGTTGGCTATATTTTCCAAAACCTGAAGTCCTTCGTCGTGGACCTGGCTCCAAACGCCTGGATCGGCGACGTCGCCGAAAGAAGTCCAGTCAACATTAGTAATGAACTCCCCACCCGCACCCGCCAGGATTACGATCTTGTTCGCGCGATCTTGCCCAATCCGGTAGAAGGCATCGACAAACTCCGTGTGACCTTGGGCATTCATAATGTACGGCCCGCCGTTGTTGTGGAACTCAGCAACCAGCACCCCGTTGTCATCTCGTGTCAGCTTTAAGTGGTGATAAGCAGTGAAGTAGCTACTTTGAAGTTGCATCGGATTCTCCTTTCTAACTCCCCATACTCCCGAATGTCTATCGCTGGGATCGCCCCGCGCCCTTGTGGAAATTTCGATTCATGCTCCTTGCGCTATCAGCGCTTTGAAACAGCGCGGCAAAACTCAATTTTGCATCCTGAGCGATTCGTCGGCAATCGGAAATTATTCGCTAGGTCGTGGTAAACGCGCCTCCGGAAGATGTTAAGTACTAGCCCGGAATATGTGCGGTAAGCCGTGCCAGCTCAACCGGAAACTGACCCACTACCCAGAGCCGGCTCAGAGATGCTCTCTCTTGCTCTCACAAGTGCTGAAGATGAACAGCCGCGCCCGCTAAACAATTGACAATGCAGGAGGCGCGGGGTAGCTTTCTGCCTCCCGTTGAAACCATTCGCCATTCAGAGTCTGTTCGCGGCGGGTCTGCGCGCCGAAATCGACCATAGCGAGGGGAGGTGAAAGGAAATGCTTCGGGCCACTCTGCTCAGTCTGCTGTTTTCGACTTTCTCCGTTGCCTGGGCGCAAGAAGCGCCCCTCGGCGGTGCTCGGGACGCACAAGACGCGCCCACGGGGCAAGTGGAGGTGTTGACTCTGGAACGCGCCATCGCACTGGCCGAACAGAATAATCGCCAAATCAAAATCGCTTCCCAAGAGGTGGACAAGGCAAATGCAGCCGTGCTTGCCTCGCGCACCGCGCGGCTGCCTCAATTCCATCTAAATTTTCTCGGGGGCGGATTGCTCACGCCGCTGCGTTTCACTTACGACCAGGGCGTTCTTGGAAACGTCAATGGGAGCCCGGTCCCTTCAACCAATACCGACATAACGACGTCCCGACAGCCATTCGCATTCGTTACAGGTGAGGCGATACAACCCATCTCGCAGATTTACCGGATTAACCTCGGCATTCAGGAACAAGAGATTGCGGCAAAACTTGCGGCCGAAGCCTTGCGCGCACAGCGGCAACAAACAATCCAGGCCGTACGGAGCGATTACTACAAAGTGCTGCAAACGGAGAGCTCGATCGAAGCCGCCGAGGCGACGACTAAGATGTACCGCGAACTCGATCGGACCACCGATCAATATGTTCTGGCGCGCACCGCTTTGAAATATCAAAGTCTAAACGTCAAAACCCAATTGGCTAAAGCGGAACTCGATCTCGTGACATTGCAGGACACGCTAGCCTCACAGAAGGAACAACTGAGCGCTCTCGTGGGGCGCGACGTGCTGACTGATTTCTCGATCGGCGGCGTCCCGGAAGAAACGGGAGAGGAAATTGATATCGTCGCGGCACGCCAGCGCGCACTTGCCAATCGTTCCGAGGTTCGGCAGGCCTCTTTGAAAATTGCCATGGCGACAAACGAGGAGCGGGCCCAAAAATCACGATATATTCCCGATGTGAGTTTCGCGTTCAACTACTTTTCCTTTTTTAACAGCCAAGTAATACCGAGAAACGTGGTGACCGCGGGAGTGCTGGTCAACTGGGACATTTTCGATTGGGGTTACAAACGCCACTTGCTCGAGGAAAGGAAGCACGACACCGCGGAATCCCGCCTGAATCTTACGGAAGCGGAAACGCAGGTAGTGGTGGACGCGAGCGCGCATTTCCGGAGCCTCAAAGAGGCACGCGCAAGACTCAAGGTCGCGCAACTCGCCCAGGAGGCGGAGAAAGAGAAGCTGAGGGTCGTGCTGGAGCAGTATCAGCAGAAGTCCGCGCTTCTCACCGATGCCTTCGAGGAGCAGAAGGCTTGGACACAAGCCAACACGAGCTACCAGCAAGCGCTCGCAGTTTTCTGGACAGCACGCGCCGAGTTCGAGAAATCGATCGGCGAGGATTGATGGGATGATCGCGCGAAGATTGATGACGGGACTCTTGGCGGCCTCGGTTTGGGTCGCAGGCTGCGGATCCGAAAAAGCCGTTAGCCAGCCGCTGACACCGGTTGGCGTCGCTTCCGTGGAAAGCTACAGCGGCGGCGAAGGCTCGCGATATTCCGCGACAATTGTGCCGTACGCCCAAGTTTCGGTCGCTTTCAAATCAGCAGGATATGTCACCAAAGTCACGCAGGTCCGTGGGGCCGATGGGAACGCTCGCGGCTTGGATCCGGGCGATTGGGTGACTCGAGGGAAGATTCTTGCGGTTGTGCGCGAGGACGATTACCGCAACAAAGTCCAGCACTCTGCCGGCAATCTAAGTAAGGCACAGGCAGCCGCACAAAATGCAAAACAAGAATTTGATCGCGCTTCGATGCTATTGGCAGCCCAAGCCCTCACGCAGCCGGCGTACGATGCCGCCAAATCCCAGCTCGACGCGAGCAATGCTTCCGTGGTGGTTGCGGAAGCGGAGCTGAAAGAAGCAGAACTGGCATTGAGGGATTGCACGCTGGTTGCACCCATGGATGGGTGGATCACAAGCCGCGGCATAGAGGTTGGCGACCTGGCTGCTTCCGGAACCATTGGTTTCACGATCGTCGATACCAATCGAGTGAAAGCTGTTTTCGGCCTTCCCGACACGCTTTTGAGTTCCATCCGTCTCGGACAGGCGCAGGAAGTTGCGACCGAAGCGCTTTCCGAGGAATTTCAGGGCCGCATCACCCTGATTTCACCGCAAGCGGATCCAAAGAGCCGCGTATTCCCGGTTGAAGTGACCATCCCGAATCCACACGGGAGGCTCAAGGTCGGTATGGTGGCAACACTTTCCTTGGGGGCAGGGCTCGCTCATGCGGTGCTCGTGGTTCCGCTGAGCGCGATTGTATCGCCTGCCAATGGGTCGAAGGAGTTCGCGGTGTTCGTGCTCGCGCACGAAGGAGACCGCGACATCGCGAGGCAACGGCGCGTCCAGCTTGGCGAAACTTACGGGAATCGCGTGGCGGTCTTGCAAGGACTCACGTTGGGTGATCGCGTGATTGCCATCGGCGCAACGCAAGTGACCGACGGCCAGGCTGTGAAAATCGCTCCCTGAGAACCGGCAAATCTCGATGGCACATCGCACCGACGCAGATCTCATACGGAATGAACACAACACGGCCCGGTTCTTCACCGAGAACCGGCATATTTCGTGGGTGCTGCTTCTGGCGACGGTGGCGTGGGGGATCTATGGCTATTCGAAAATGCCGAAGCGAAAGGATCCGGATATCCCGGTGCGCGTCGCCGCCGTCACCTGCGAATGGCCCGGGGCCACGGCCGAGCAAGTGGAGCAGCTTATCACCCGCTCGATAGAGGAGACGATCGCGCAGAATCCCTACATCCATGAAGCGCAAGCAAGCGAGTACGGCATTAAGTCGCTCTCAATGCCGGGGATCTCGATTATCCAAGTCCAATTGGTTGATTCCCTCAAGGATACGAAGAAGGAATTCGCGGACATCAATCTGAAGATCGATGCACTCAACAGCAGACTCCCGCAGGGAGCGGGGCCGATTCATTTCAACAGCGACTTTGGAGACACCGCGGCACTGATGCTGACGGTGGCGAGCCCGCTCGAGGATCGCGTGGCAATCGCCATTCGTGCCCAAGACATCGAGCGCAGCATCGAAGAGGTTCGAGCGGGGCGACGCAGTAAAGCGCAAGGATCTGCCGCTACAATCGTGTACTGCTTCCCGCCATCGGTTCCCTCTGAAGCGATCGAACGCGACTTCGCCATGTTCACACGTGTCGCCGTCGAGAAATATTTCCTGCACGAACCGCAGTTCATTCGCGGACCGGGTTTCATCGGGGTGGACGGATTCGCCGATCAAAGTGACGCGGCAATTCTGGCGCTGGGCCGAACCTTCATTCAGCAACGGTTGCATGAATCGGAATTTCATCCGGACGTGTGGCAGCCTGCGGTCATTCGCGACCCAAAACAGACGGAAGCGATTCTCACCACGATATCAGGCAACAAATACAGCTATCACCAACTCGACGAATTCACGGATCTGCTGGCCCGCACCATCCAGGGCGCGCCGGAAGTGTCACGCGTGGACCGCTCAGGTGTCTTGCCCGAGCAAATCTACCTCGATTATTCGCAAGCGAGGCTTGCGTCCTATGGCTTGCAGCCCTCCAATCTCAATCCCATTTTGCAAGCTCGAAACATCACATTGCCGGGGGGTGTCTTGGAAGTGGGCCCCAAGAATCTGGTGATCGATCCATCGGGTCAATTCGAGAATGCGGGAGAAATCGGCACGGTCATCGTGGGCACCTCGGCTTCAGGCATCCCCATTTATCTGCGCGATCTGGTGGAGGTCACCAGCGGTTATCAGAGTCCGGCGCAATATCTTAATTTTTACTCGTGGCGAGACAAGCAGGGAAGCTGGCATCGCACGCGGGCGATCACTCTCGCCGTGGACATGCGCAAGGGCGAGCAAATCGGGAGATTCGAAAAAGACGTCAATGAGAAGCTGAAGGCTGCCGGGCAGCTTCTTCCCGCCGACCTCATTATTGAACGCACGTCGGATCAGCCGCGCCAGGTGCGAGAAAACATCGACCTGTTCATGCAGGCGCTCTACGAGGCGATCATTTTGGTCGTCCTGGTCTCGCTGGTCGGATTCTGGGAATGGCGTTCGGCGGTGGTAATGGCGTTTTCGATTCCGATTACGCTGGCGATGACTTTTGGGTTCGCGTTCCTTCTGGGAATCGATCTGCAACAGGTATCGATCGCCACGCTCATTATCGCGCTCGGATTGCTCGTGGATGATCCGGTGGTCGCCAATGACGCCATCAAACGCTCACTCGCCGCGAAACACCCGCCAGTGATCGCCGCCTGGCTTGGCCCCACGAAACTCGCGCGGGCAATTCTGTTTGCAACCATCACGAACATTGTCGCTTACTTGCCGTTCTTGCTCCTGGGCGGTTCGACCGGTGAGTTTCTTTACAGCTTGCCGGTCGTAATGACCTGCGCACTGGTCTCCTCGCGCATCGTGTCCATGACGTTCATTCCGCTTCTCGGTTACTACCTGTTGCGACCCTCGAGCCAACCGGAACTCCCAAGGAAGGATCGGCGGCTGCACGGCTTCACCGGGTTCTACTATCGGTCAGGCCAATTCGCACTCGAGCATCGGTGGACGGTGATTGCGGGATCCGTGGCATTTCTGGCGTTGGGAGGGCTCCTGGGAAATCAGTTGAAAACTCAGTTCTTCCCCGAGGATGTGCAGTACCTCTCGGCGCTCGACGTGTGGCTTCCAAATGACACTCCGTTGTTTGCGACGAACCAGGCGACGCGGCGCGTCGAGGATGTGATCCGGAATGCCGCCGAAGAGTATGGGCGCGTGCATCCCGGCAAGGATGGTCACCCGCGGCGGATCTTGAAGTCCTTGACCTCGTTCATCGGTGGCGGAGGGCCCCGCTTCTGGCTGTCAGTCACGCCGCAAATCCAGCAATTGAATTACGCTCAAATCATCGTTGAACTCGAAGACAAGGACGACACGCCCCTCCTCGCAGGGCCGCTGCAATACGCGATTTCGAAAAGTGTGCCGGGAGTCCGTGTGGACGTCAGGCAGTTACAGACGAATCCGGTGGAATTTCCGGTGGAATTTCGCGTCACCGCAAAGACGGAGGTCAGCCCACTCGATGAGGAGAAGGATATCCGCACGCTCCGCTCGATTGCGAATCAAGTGGAAAGCATTCTCCGCGGCGTGCCAAACGCAGCGAGGGTCCGTGACGACTGGGATCAGGAGGGATTTCAGGTAACGCTCAAAGTGGATGCGGACCGCGCCAATCTAGCGGGCGTAACGAATGAAGACGTGGCCCGGTCTTCCACCGCGGCGATGAGCGGACAGGTGGTGACGACGCTGCGCCGCGGAGACGAACAGATTCCAGTGGTGACGCGCCTGAGAATGGAGGAAAGAGCGCAGCTATCGGATGTCCAGAACCTTTACGTATATTCCTCGCAGAATGCGGCACGAGTTCCGCTTCTTCAGGTGTCATCAATCGAGAATCAAATGAAGACGCTGCGCATCAATCACCTGCAGCATTTCCGCACGATTTCTGTCCGCTGCTTTCCCGTCGAGGGCTCGTTGCCCTCCGAGGTATATGCGAAAGCGTTGCCGAAAATTGAGGAATTAGCAAAAACTCTTCCGACAGGCTACGGGATCGAAGTGAGCGGTGAGCGGGCAAAACAGCAGCAGGGTTTCGCGGACCTTTCGGTCGTAATGCTCATCTCGATCTTCATGATTTACTTGGCGCTTGTTTTTCAGTTCCGCAACGCTGTGAAACCCATCCTTGTTTTTGCCGCCACTCCCTACGGCGTGATGGGCGCTCTCGTCGCACTTTATTTGATGAACGCCCCTTTCGGATTCATGGCCTTTCTCGGCATCGCAAGCCTGGTCGGCGTGATCGTCAGCCATGTGATTGTCCTTTTTGATTTCATCGAGGAAAGGCGGGAGCAAGGAGTACCGCTGGAACAAGCGTTGCTCGACGCGGGGATCGTGAGGCTGCGGCCGGTGCTCATTACCGTCGGGGCAACGGTGATTGCCCTGTTTCCGCTGGCATTGCACGGTGGCCCTCTGTGGAAACCGCTGTGTTACGCACAAATCGGAGGGCTGCTGGTTGCGACCGTTGTGACTCTGATCCTGGTGCCCGTGCTGTACGCGATTTTTGTTCTCGACCTGAAGATCGTGAAGTGGGAAACGGAATCGCCGATTTCCCACGCCGAGAATCCAGCCGCTACCTAGTATCCGCGGAAGACCGAAACGGAATGCTATGCGAAGTGCGGCATCACTTTCTCGGCAAACGTGCGCAACGATTCCAAAATGATCTCGTGCGGAACCGTCGCCATCTGCATCACGAGAATGAGCTCGTCCACACCCGCCGATTGAAAGCGGCGGATCGTCTCGATGGCCGATTGGGGATCGCCGATCGCAGAATTTAGCGCCGACCCGGGAGTGTTGCGATCCGCCATCGCTTTCGCAAGCTGCGCGTTCGAAAGCGGCTCGCGCGACACGTCCAGTTTCCCGACGATCCTCTCCCGCGAAAGAAAATAAGTAGCAAGGGATTCCTGGAAAAAGCGGCTGCCCCGAAAACCGAACTCGCACGCCTTGCGATCATCCTTGAGGACCAGTGTCGTCGGCGTACAGCAAAAGCGATTGTTCACCATCCCCGCGGGTCCGCGAGCCGACGCGATGGCCGCGCGATACGCCCGGATTTTATTGAGGAGATAATCATCGCTCCCGGCTGTGAAATTCAAAGAGCCGGCGCCCAACTTGCCCGCCAGCTCCACAGTTTCCGGCCTCGAGCATGCGACGAATATCGGCGGGTGCGGACGCTGCACGGGCTTCGGCAGAATCGCGGTCGGCGGGATATGAAAGTGAGTCCCCTCCCATTCGAATACGTCGGAGCGCCACATGCGGGGAATCATCGAAAACGCTTCAAGCCATTGAGACTCCAATTCGCCGTGGTTGATTTCAAAGGCCTCCTGTTCCACAAGCGACGAGCTCTTCCCCGATCCCCAATCCACCCGCCCTTCGGAAAGAATGTCGAGCGTCGCGATCCTTTCGGCCACACGGATCGGATGGTTGTAGCGGTACGGCGTCAATGTGACGCCATGCCCCAGCCGGATCCTCTTCGTTCGCCCGGCAAGAAATCCAAGCAGCACCTCCGGCGCGGAACAGTGGGAGTATTCCTGGAGCCCATGGTGCTCCACAGCCCAGACCTCGTGATACCCAAGCTCGTCGGCAAGCAGAGCTTGCTCGACGCACTCAGCAAATACGCGCCGCTCTGCGCTCACAGAGGCATCGGCCGGCTGCAACTCAAAGAACAGCGAAAATTTCATGGAGTTGGGTGAATTCCCTCGGCGGTGTCGCGGAGGATGGGGGGATTCGTGGCCTCCGAATAGACGCCCCGATATCCGGGCGGAAGCAGTTGAGCCAGCGCGCGCATAATCCTATCCGTGTATTCCCGCAGCACTGGCGGAGAAGCGGGCCCCGGCGGAAAACGCAGCGGGGCGCCAGCGCGCATCTGGACGGGAATCCTGCGAAAGCTCTCCGCTCGTTTCCGCAATTTTTCCCAGCCCCATGCCACCAGGGGAATCACCGGCACATCAGCCAGTGTGGCCAGGTATGCAGCGCCGGTGCGGCCCCGGATAAGGCCGCCAGTTCTGCTGCGAGTCGCTTCGGGCGCCACGGCCAGCAGCCCGCCGGCGCGCAGCACCGCCAGTGCATTGCGCAGGGATTCCTCATCCAATTCATTCGGCGTGATCAGGATGGCCTTTCCGATGTCTGAGATCACCCAGTTGCCTAGCGCCGATTTCGCCCATTTTTCATTGGCGATCACAATCGTTCGCCGCGCCATGATTGTAAATAGCAGCGGGAAATCCATCACGCTCAAGTGATTCGTAGCCAGGATGCATGGACCGCTCCTGGGAATATTTTCGAATCCCTCCGCTTCGATGCGTGCCAGAGCCCGGAATCCTGCCATGCCTACGGCGCGGACGAGTTTCTCAGACGTCGACCAATGTGAATAATCAAGAGAAGCGTAGTTCACTTTAGGCGAATCGCTCGAGAAGTGGTGCATCGTCACGGATTGCGGCGGGCCTTCCACGGGGAGCTGACTAATCGCCTCCTGTTTGCCGCCAGCAGCTGGCGATGCGGGCACGCTCGCCGGACGATGATCCGAATCACCATTTCCATGAGCCGAGCCTTCCGCTATTGCGCTTCGTCTCCCCGAATTCACCGACGTGACCGGTGATGTGGTCGCGGGCACTGGGGCGCCAACAGGAGCGGCCACGGCCGCCTCGGGCGCGGGCTGTACGGGCGAGTCCAACCGCAGCAGATTCAGAATCTGAGCGGCAAGGTCTCCGAGCGACGCGCCGGAGAGCAACTTGCTCCCCGCAATCTCCACGCCCAAGTCGCGCTGAAAAACCACAGTCAGCTCTGCGGCGATGAGGGAATCAAGGCCCAACTCCGTCAGTGGGCGGTCCGCTTCCAGCCGAGCCGGGGGGGTTCCGAGCAGCTTCCCGAGTTGCTCGCGCAAGTACTGCTCCACGTGCCCCCGGCGGCGCGCGGGTTCTTCTTCCTCAAGCTGCACACGCAGGGACCCAGAGCCCGTCCGCGCAGGAGCGTTTTCCGTAGGAATGAGGTGGCGGGTACGATTCGAGGTGGCGGTGAGTGGCGCGGCCTCGCCGTGGCGCTTCCAATCGATCGACGCCGCCATGATGCTGACAGCCTCGCGGCGCAGCAGTTCCGACATCACTTCGAGCGCCTGGGCTGGACTGAAACTCAAGATGCCATGTTTCGTCAGTTGCTCCCCCACCTCTTGATGGCGCGC
The DNA here is from genome assembly GCA_963701005.1 of uncultured Acidobacteriota bacterium. GTDB lineage: Bacteria > Acidobacteriota > Terriglobia > Acidiferrales > UBA7541 > Palsa-295. Next base: position 4,947,381 of record OY969555.1, on the reverse strand, counting down.
CACGTACCCCGATTCGGAAATCACGCCCCAGTTGATGGTGGTCGCCGGCAATTTTCGCGCGCGCCGGTAGGCGGCAAAAGAATCGAGGAAAGCGTTCGCAGCCGCATAGTTGGCCTGGCCCTGAATTCCGAGCAACGAGGTGATCGACGAAAATGAAACGAAGAAATCAAGCGGCATCCCGAGCGTCTGGCAATGTAGATTCCATGCACCAAGCGACTTCGGAGCCATCACACGATCCAGAGAGCCTCCATCCAATTTCGCGAGGGGCGCATCTTCCAGCACCATCGCCGCATGGACGATTCCTCGGAGGGGTGGCATGTTGGCACGGATAAATTCCAACATTCGCGATACGTCATCAGCCCGCGAAACATCTCCCCTGAAAATTTCAATCCTGGCGCCGGCACCAAGATTTCGCAGCTCCGAGACCGACTTTTCCGCCTCAGCGGATGGCTTGCTTCGGCCTAGCAGGACAATTGCTTTCGCGCCCTGCTCGACCAGCCAGCGGGCGACCTCCAATCCCAAGCCGCCGAGACCACCGGTAATCAGGTAGGTTGCATTCCCGGAGACGGGCGGATGCTCGCGCACTTCCGGGCGGACCTTCATCGCCGTTCCGTTCCTCAAAACAACTTTCCCCACGTGTTTCGCCTGGGCCATGAATCGCATGGCGTCCTGCAATTCGGCCATTTCGAATGTGCGGCAGGGAGGCGGCACGAGCGTGCCCGAAGCCAACTGGCTTACCACCTCGTGAAGCGCCTCGCCCGCCACTTCGGGTTTTTCGGCCAGCAGTCGATCGAGGTCAAATGCGAAAAAGCTCAAATTCTGTTTGAAGGGCGAAAGTTCCACACGATGATTCTGGTAAATATCCGACTTGCCCAGCTCCACGAACCTTCCGTAGGGTGCGAGCAGCGCGATGCCGCGCTCCAAAGCTTCGCCGGCCAGCGAATTGAGCACCACGTCAACGCCCCGCCCCTCGGTGCGTTCCCGAATTTCGTCGGCGAACGCGAGCGAGCGGGAATCGAACACGTCTCGAACGCCCAATGACTCCACATACGAGCGCTTGGCTGCGCTTCCGGCAGTTGCAAATATTCTGGCGCCAGCACGTTTGGCAATTTGAATCGCCGCGAGCCCCACGCCGCCCGAGGCCGCATGTATGAGCACGCTTTCTCCGGCGGCCAGTCGCGCCAGGCGATTGAGTGCGTACCAAGCCGTGACGAACGCGAGGGGAACAGCCGAAGCCTGCTCGATATTGAGCCCCTGGGACCTGTGCGCCAGGAGCACCGCGTTCGTGACCGCATAGGAAGCAAATGTTCCGGGAGCGAGGCCGAGCACTTCGTCGCCCGCTGCGAAGTCCTTCACTTCGGCGCCGCAGCGCGTCACTCGCCCCGCGAAATCCGCACCCAGGTGCCTCTTGCCATAGGAGTTCTGCGATTCCAACCCCGGCACGATGCCCATGGCCAGCACGACGTCGCGGAAATTGAGGCTGGCGGCGCTCACCGCGACCTCGACCTCCTGCGGGCCGGGGCAGCGGCGCTTGCCGCGCCGGAACGCCACGCTGTCGAGCGACCCCGTGGCGGAAAATTCGGCCTGCCAGGCGTCTTCGGCCGCGGCCACCACCGCCGGAGCGGAATCCTCGATGCGCGCGAGTGAAGTGGGACGCAGGCGATGCACCAAACGATCTTCCAGGCGCAGCGCGATTTCGTGCTCGTCATCAGCCGTGTCGCCTATGAGAATCTCATCCGCAAGGGATTCTATTTCGCATGGAGCGCAGGTGGGACTCAGGTCTATCATCCTCGATCGGAGCGATCGAATTTCCTTGAGTATCACGCGCCCGAAACCCCAAGTCGGGGACTGCCAGGGATCGGAGTCTTCCCCGTCCGCGGTCGTTTGCGCTCCCGCCGTCACCAACACGAAACTCTTGCGATTCAGACCGGACACCAGCACTAGTTGCTGGAGAATCGCCACCAGGCTGTGGCACCCGAGCGCCTGCGACTTCGCGAACAAAGCGCCCGGCTCGATCGTGTCCGGCATTTGGCCGGCGTCAATGCTCCATAAATGCAAGATTCCTTTTGTGCGCGCGAGGGCCGGCTGAAGCTCAGCAAGCAGCCGGTCCATATCCTCCGCGCGATTCGGCTGCAGTTCGAGAAGATCTGGCGCAAGCCGCTGATAATTCGCGCCGGCTTGCACGACGGTGCAATCGAGCCCGCGCCCGCGCAGAATCCCGGCGAGCCCGCTGCCGACTCCGCGGCGATCCGCAAAAATCAGCCAGTGGTCAGCTTCCGGATTTTTTTCCGCACTCGAGGAAATCGCCTCCGCCAGCCTGCGGCCGAGAATCACGGCTTGCGCCGGTTCGCCGCCGTCCGCACTGTCGGCCACCACTTCGGTCTGCTCGAATCCGCAGCCGTCCAGCAGGGCCTTCCATTGGCCGCTCAGCATCAACGGATGCTCGGGACGCAGCGCCCGGTCTTCAAACTTCCACCAGCCGTCCATCAATCCGAAGACGACATCGAGCCAATACGGACGGCGCGAGAGTTCAAGAAGCAGCAGCATGCCACCCGGCGCGAGCAGCTCCTTCAAGCCGCGGACCACTGGGTCGAGCTTCGGAGTGGCATGCAAGACGTTCGAAGCCACGATGAGGTCGAAGCTGCGCGGTTCGAAACCCTGGCTTGTAGGCTCGTTCGTCACGTCGAACGGCTTCGTAGTCAGGAAAGGATAGGAAGCGAAATTTGCCTGGGCGCGCTCGAGAAAGACGCCGGAGACGTCCGTGAAGGTGTAGCTCACACGGCGCCCGGAAAGTTTCGCCAAGATCTGCCTGGTGGTTCCTCCCGTTCCCGCTCCCACTTCCAGGATTCGAAGGTCCCGCGTGGAAGCGCAGCGGGCGGCCAGCTCGGAAACAACATCGGCAACCAGCGTGTTGTAAAAAGCCGAAGGCGGCGTTTCGCGGTAGAACAAATCGAGAAAATCGAGTCCCTGCTCGGTGAGCAGGAAATCCCTGCCGTCGCACTGGCCGCGCAGGACTTCAGCCAGACGCGCGCCGCAGCGGCCGAGCAATTCGACATCCAGCTTGTGTTGAGGAAAATCCTGCAAAATTTCTTTTGCCAGTTGCTCCGCATCCGCGCGCAACGAGTTACCCGTGGCTTCCCATTCGCCGCCAACTCGCCGGACCAGCTTTACCTGTTCGAGCAGGACGAACAGTTGCTCCACAAGCGGCAGGCGCCATCCGCTCAGGGAAGCCGCGCCCAGCGATCCCGCATCCTGCCGGACCCCACGCTGCAATTTGAAACCGAATTCGGCGAACGCGTTCACAACGTAGGCGGCGGCCAGTTCATTGAGCCGGCCCTCCGCTTCCCGGTAGTAGTCTATCCAGCGGGTTGCCACGGACGCTTCATCGGCCCGGCGCCGTACCCCGACCAGAGTCGTTCCTAGCTCCGTGGTCTCCAGAATGGATCCAGACAGCCGGGCCGCCGCAGCCAATCGCTCGCGCGGCTGGGATTCCCAGTGATATTCGTAGAGAAACCGATCGATCGAATCGCGCGAATTTTCCCCGGGCGCCTCCACCAGACGCACTTCCAGCCCTCGTACTTCCCCGCAGAGTCTCCCCTGTTCATCGAAAATGCGAAGATCGCCCTTGACCTCCGCGTCAGCCGCATGAGTCAAGCGAGCCGTGGCCCAAAAAGCCTCTCCCGGTTTTTGCTGCAGCCAGACTTCGCGGATCCGAGTAGGAAGAAACAACCGTCGGTCCGAAGCCAGCGACTCATCCGTGTCCGCGGCGCCGACGAGTAGCTGAAACGCCGCGTCGAGCAGCGCCGGGTGCACGATGTAATTCTGCGTATCCGCAAGCCCCAGAACGGAAATCCGCCCCAGCGCCTCACGGCCGCCCGCCCAGAGACACTGGACGCCACGGAACGCGGGGCCGTAAGTCAATCGGCGCTCAGCAATGCGGGCGTAGAACTCCTCCGCCCCGATTTCTTTGCCGATCCGCCTTTTTGCCTCTTCGATGTCCAACACCACTTCTTCGCGCCTCGGAAACACCTCCATAGTTCCGCGCGCGTGGCACACCCACGAAGTCGCACTCTCCCGATTGGATGAGTAAATTTTGAATTGCCCGTCTTCAGGATCCACGGTCAATTGAATAGGGACCGGATCGTTGGCGCCGAGCACCAGTGGCCTGAGGAACTCAACCTCGCGGAGCCGGGTGCCAGTTCGCCCGTCTAGAGCGGCAGCGGCCGCCAGCGCCAACTCGACGTAACCGGCCCCAGGGAATACCACGGAACCTTGCACAACGTGGTCCTTCAAATATTCCGTCCCGTTCCCCCCCACCCCCCCCTCCCACGTCGGCACAGCCGAGTGACTGCGAGCCCCCAACAGTGGATGCTCTCCCGCATTGCGCTCAAACGACTCCATCCGGCCATCCGATTTTGCAGCAGGCTCAAACCAGTGCCTTTCCCGCTGCCACGGATAACCGGGAAGCGGCGCCAGGCGCCCCGTGTGGCGCTCGACCGCCGCCCAATTTGGAGAACACCCGACGGTATATAACGCGCCGAGCGAAAGCAGCATCACAGCTTTCTCGTTTTCGTTGCGTCGAATCGTGGGCAGCGCCGAGCCCGTCACGCCTTGCACGCGCATGCAGTCCACGATCGAGGAAGCAAGCACCGGGTGCGGCCCGATCTCGACGAAGTGCTGCACGCCGTCTTCGATGAGGAGCCTAATGCAATCGGCGAAGAGCACCGGGTTACGAATGGCTTTCCACCAGTATTCCGCGTTGCATTCCGTGCCTTCGAGCCACGCCCGGGTCGTGTCCGACATCAAGCGAATCTGCGCGCGCCGCCCCTGAATGTCCGCGACAGACTGCAAAAACTCATCCCGGATCTTGTCCATCGCGTGGCTGTGATAAGCGATCGTGACGGGAAGAAATCGCGCGAAAATTCCCAACTGCTCCACGGCCGGGGAAATTTTTTCCAGCGCCTCTCCATCGCCCGAGAGGGTAATCGCCGAAGGCCCGTTCGCCGCCGCCAGCGAAACTCGTTCTTCGTTCCCTTTCACGAGCCCCGCGATTTCAGTCCACGGAGCGCCCACCGCGAGCATGCGTCCCTCGTTCGATGGTCTCCCTTGCAGACGGCTCCGATGGTAGGAAAGGCGCATGGCGTCACCAAGGCCATACACTCCGGCGACGTAAGCTGCCGCCATCGCGCCCCCACTGTGGCCGATCACGGCGTGCGGCGTTATTCCAAACGAACCCCACAACTCCGCCAGGGCGACTTGAATCGCGAAATTGCTCACCTGCGCGAATTCGGGAGAAGCGATGCGCGAAGTTTGCTCGTCCCGGGAGAATTCCTCGAGCAGTCGCCATTCCGAACATTCGCGCAGCGCGGCGTCGCACCGTTCCATCGCGCCGCGGAATACCGGTTCATCGCGCAGCAACTGGCGGCCCATGCCCCACCACTGCGGCCCCATTCCCGAGAACACGAATCCGATTTTCGGTGCGCCGGTTGGCGCGCTCCGGCCAGCAGCCGTGTTGAGACGTTTGTCTCCCGAGGCAAAAGCCGAAAGGGATTCAGCGACGTCTGCTTTGTTGTCGCCCACGACGGCGAGGCGGTAATCATGATGGGCCCGGCGTTGAGCGGCCGTGTAGCAACAGTCCCGCAGTGTCGCGGAATCTGGAGAACCGAGGTACTCCGAATACGCCAGACCGAGCGCCTTCAGCGCTTCGGGGCTCCGGGCGCTAGCGACGAGGAGCGCCGGGGCCTCAGGACCTTCTACCGAATCATCGACCGCGGCTTGGGCGCTTTTCGGCGGCTCCTCGACCAGCACATGGACGTTGGCTCCTCCGAAACCGAATGAATTCACTCCGGCCAGGGCTGCCTTGCCCGACTGCGGCCACGGCTCAAGCGACGTCACCACTCTCAGCCGCAGCGCCTCCAGATTCACGTTCTCATTCGCCCGCTCGAAATGTAGGGACCGTGGAATCTGCCGATTTTTGAGAGACAGAGCAACTTTAATCAGTCCCGCGATTCCCGACGCCGCCTCCAAGTGCCCGATATTCGTCTTCACGGATCCGATGGCGCAGACCTCGTCCCCGGGTCTCCCTCTCGACATGACCGCACCGATGGCGCCAGCTTCAATCACGTCGCCGACCGGCGTGCCCGGCCCGTGCGCTTCCACGTATTGAATATCCGACGGCCGCAATCCCGCCTTCGCCAGCGCCTCCTCCATCATTGCCTGTTGGGCGTCGCGGCTGGGAACCGTCATCCCAGTGGTCCGCCCATCCTGATTGGCCGCGGTGGATCGAATCACCGCCCAGATCGGATCGCCGTCTCGCAGAGCGGCGCCGAGCGGCTTCAGAAGAACCACCCCCCCGCCCTCGCCCCGCACATAGCCATTCGCCGAAGCGTCGAACGCCTTGCACTTGCCATCAGGCGACAACATCGATGCTTTGCAAAATCCGATGGTCAATTCCGGCGTCAGAAGCAATTGAACTCCACCAGCGATCGCCAGCTCGCAATCCCCGTTTCTGAAACTCTGCGCCGCCAGATGCACAGCCGTCAGAGCGGAAGAGCACGCTGTATCCACCGCGACGCTCGGGCCGCGGAGATCGTAGATATACGAAATCCGATTCGCCGCGATGCTCGTGGCCGTACCACTGTTCATGTAGAGGTCGATATCGTTGCGGTTCCGCGGGTTCACTTGCATATCGCCGTAGTCGTGCGTGGAGATTCCGATGAACACGGCTGTGCGCGAACCTGCGAGGCGCGTCGCCGGCAAGCCCGCGTCTTCGCAGGCCTCCCAGACGAGTTCAAGCAGCAGCCTTTGCTGCGGGTCAATGCGCGAGGCCTCGCGCGGCGATATACCGAAGAAATGCGCGTCGAACAGATCGACGCGGTCCAGAAATCCGCCCCACCGTGAGTATGTGCGTCCCGGCTTGCGCGGATCCGGATCGAAAAGTTCCTTGAATATCGCGCGACTGGCCGGCGGTTCCTTCACCGCGTCAAAGCCCTGCTTCAGCAGGCCCCAGAATTTTCGCGGATCATCTCCCCCGCCGGGAAATCGGCAGCCGATCCCGATGATCGCGATTCCATTCTCCAGCTGGCCGGAGTTGGAGTCAGTTCCTCGTTCTACGCTCACCGGAATGATTGCCTCCTTTTGCAACTACGCCCCGCATCGGCGTTCGAGTTATCGCGCGCCTGAGAACCACAGATTCCTTAATTTACTTTTTAATCGCCGAGCCCCAGGCTGCGCGGGTGGGTCACTTTCCATTCCTGCAAGCGCGTGCTGGCGTATTCTTTTCCTATCGCAACAATCCTGTCAATCTCTTCAAAGGCTGTCAGCCCGACATCCTGAAGTGGGGGATGCAGGTAGAGGTCGGTGGGATCTCTGGAAACCTTCGCGTCCCGCACGATGCTCAGCTCGGCTGTCCGCATCAGGATGCGAAAAATGTCCGGCAGCGTCGGTTGCTTTCTCAGTTTTCTAGCAATATGTGACAGCCCGAGCCAAGAAGGCGTGGATTCAAGATCTTCGCTCACCATCAGGTCTGCCGCCACACTCACGTCCGATGCGATCACTCGCCCACCACATCGTTGCCGCATGGTCTCAACCGGCAGATTCTGCAAAAATCCGCCGTCAACCAGCAAATCACCCGAATGAGGAAACGGAGGCAGCAGCCCCGGAATCGAACAGCTCACCCGAACCCACATCCAAAGAGGCCCGCGATCGTGAATCACCACCTCGGCACGCGTCAAATTGCAGGACACGCAAAAATAATTGAGCGGCAGGTCTTCAATCCGTCGATCACCGAATAAGCCCTTCAATCTTTGCACCGTGGACCGGCCAGACCGCAAGGAGACGAAAGGGAACGTGTAGTCCCTGTCTTTTGCGCCCCCCGCATATGCTTTCCGGCTGGCTCGAACCATTTCCTCTGGATTCATGCCCATCGCGTATTGCGCCGCAACAATGGCGCCCATGCTCGTTCCCCCAATCCAGTCGATGGGAATATTGTTTTCAATCAGGGCTTGAATCACACCAATGTGCGCCAGGCCGCGCGCGCCACCTCCACTCAGAACGAGTCCCCACGCCTCGCCCGAAATTCGGCGCACCAATCGCTCGTAGTGCCCGTCATTCTCGATCGCCAAATGGTGATGCGCGCCAAACTTTGCGGCATCCACCCATCCCGCGGTTCCTTGGGGCGCCACGCCTGGGTTTTGTATCAGGACAAGCTCCACGCGGGCGCCTTTTTCCCTGCAATATTCCACTTGCCGTTTCGCTTCGGCGCTCGGTCCATTCCCTTCAGGCAAGCACACGAATAGGACCAAATCGGCCTGTTCGTTGCAGTACGTTGTCCAGTCGCTAGCCTCGCGCTCGCATCGGCACAGGACGTAATCGAGGGCTGCCTCTTGATCCGCCAGCCAGGCGTAGAAGCGATCTGCGGACGCGTCGGGATCAGTCGGCGCGATGTTCGCGGCTTCCCGCATTCCCGACCGCGTTAGAAATGCTACGTTCTTGCCGGCGCTTTCGAACGCCCTATGAAATCTTTGGCAGAACGCCGCAAAGTGCGCCTCATCAACCCAGGGGACGATCGAGATCGTCTTGATGGTCACCGCGCGCGCCACTGAAGCGGTCGTGCGCTTCAGCCTTTCACCGAGCGAACGGGCCAGACTGAATGTCACGTGTGCGTCGTTGCGAAAGACGTGCTCGACGCAGTCTCCCGACACGCGCACGAGCAGGGAATCGCGCCACGCGCGCACGCTCGCCGACCGGGGTTCGTTCAATAGCAGCGCCATTTCGCCGATGCACGCTCCGTCCCGCAGCAGATCGATTGCCTTCACGCTTCCATCGTCTTGTTCCCGGTAAACCTCCAGGCTTCCGCTCGCCACGATATAGATGCAATCCGATTTTTCCCCCTCCTGGATTACCACCTCCCCGCGTTTCACCGTCACGAATGTCGAATTCTCAATCACATAGTAGAAGAGCGAATTCTCCAGCTCGGCAAACATTTCCGAGGAGGCCAGATGCATGCACAGCAAGTGCCGCGCTGCCTCGCCGGTAATCGCTGCCCGGGCACTCGGACGATTCTCGAGCAAGCTATCAACAAAGTTTCCCGGAATGCTGATCACCTGCGAAGGTTCCGCCGCCAAAATCGTCGTCAACCGCGGCCTATAGCTGTGAAGAGCAAATTCAGCGAATACATCCCCGGGGACCAGTCGAGCCGCTGCGTTCTTCGATTGTGGACGCCCGAAAACTTCCAGCACTCCGGACATGACTACATAAAAGGTCTGGCTGAGACGGCTTGGATGGAACAGGCTCCCCCCGCTTTCGAGGGAAATAATCGTCGAGTTTGCCTCGACCTTAGACAGGTCTGCGGAGTCCAGCCCCTCAAGCACTGGCAGTGACGCCAGGAAGCGCCGAACGCTGGATGACTCATCACTTTGAGGCTCTATCGTGCCCATAAATCTCTCAAACAGAGGGCGGGATTAACGCTGCGCCCCCACACTCCAAGTGCTGGCGATTCTTTCCCTGATTCCCCACTGGCGATCAATTACGAAAGTCGAAGCTCGCCTGGGGCACCGGCGGGAACAAGGGGCGCTCGCGGCGCGATGAGATTCAGCCGAACGTAAGGAGCAGTGACCGGTGGACGCTGATCCGCTTCGCCTTTGTTAGGCCAGAAGGCCATGGCTCGTTCCGACATCGCGGTAATTGTGAGCGCTGGATTCACACCCGGGTTCGCCGTTACGGCTGCGCCACATACCACATGGAGCCCGGGGTGGCCATAGACGCGGTGGTACGCGTCAATCACCCCGGTTTCGGCCGAGTCCCCGATGACGCACCCACCCAGAAGGTGAGCCGTCATCGGGATATTGAATACATCGTTCCAGCAGCCGAACGCGACTCCGCGGATCCGCTTCGCGATGCGACGCACCGCTTGGTGCGCCATCGGGATCCACACCGGGGCGGGCTCGCCCGCGCCTTGTTTGGTGGTCAGGTGCCGGCCGAACAACCCGCGTTTTGTGTAACACGTGATTGAATTGTTCCGCGCCTGCATCACCAGCGCAATAATAGTTTGCTCCGACCAATGCCGTGGAACCAGATTGCGCAACATGGATCCGATATTTTTCGCATACTCAATGGCCCACGTGAGTGGACGCGGCCCCCGATCCGCATCGGCCAGCGCGGTCGTGAGAGCCCCCATTACATTGCTCCCTCGGCCGTAGCGCACAGCCTCAATATGAGTAAATTCGTCCGGGTAGATCGAGGAGCTGACGGCGACACCCTTGGAGAAATCAACATCCCGCCGGAAGGTACGGGCTGTGAGGATTGCTTCGGAGTTTGTGCGCGTGAGCTCACCGAGGCGGGACGAAAGGCGAGGAAGGTGGCCTTCGTCACGCATGCGCAGCAGCAACTTCTGGGTGCCCAGGGTGGCCGCCGAGAAAATCACATCGCGCGCAAGGAACGTCCGCCGTCCTCGGCGAACCACGCTTCCGCTGCGCACCGTTTCCACCGCATAGCGGCCGTCTTGCATCTGGCGCACACGAGTGACGGTGGTGAGCGGGCATACTCGCGCGCCCCCGCGCTCGGCAAGGTAAAGGTAATTTTTCACCAGCGTATTTTTTGCGTTATGCCGGCACCCGCTCAGGCACTCTCCGCATCCGGTGCATCCTCTGCGTCGCGGGCCGGCCCCGCCGAAGTACGGGTCGCCTGCTTCCACTCCCGGTTCGCCGAAGAATACGCCCACCTCCGCCATCCGGAATGTATGTCCCACCCCCATTTCGTTCGCGATGTCGCGCAATACCTCGTCGGACTGAGTGATCATCGAATTCGCCGTAACGCCGAGCATCCGTTTGGCCAGGTCAAAGTACGGGGCCAGCTCGGGGCGCCATTCGGTGATGTGAGCCCATTGCGGGTCCACATAAAATTGCGCGTTTGGCTCATAGAGCGTCTGCGCATATCCCAGCGAACCGCCCCCGACTCCTGCACCCGAGAGAATAAATGCGTCCTTGAGTAACGACATGCGCAGAATGCCGAGGCATCCGATAGCGGGTGCCCACAGGAACGACCGCAGATGCCAGGAGTTTTTCGGGAGCGCATCGTCGCTGAACCGGCGCCCTGCCTCAAGCACCGCCACGCGGTAACCCTTTTCGGTCAGCCGAAGCGCGGAGACACTGCCACCGAATCCGCTGCCGATTATGACGACGTCGTATTCATCGCGCTCGCCCTCAGCCGGCAGCGCTGCTGGATCTCCGGAACCCCGGCTCGCTCCCTGCATGCTGTTGGCTTCGCCTTCAAACTTTTGATTCGAGTTTTTCATTTCAGGAGGTTGGCCGGAAGCTTACTACAAAGAAGGGACCTAGCCCGAATTTTTCGTGGTTACAGGAATGCTTTAGTCCTTTGCATCAAAACTCGCGGGCTCACAATCCATCGCGGATTCCGTGTGTCACTTGAAACTGGATTTGCGGAGATTTGAAGGCGGATGCTTGCCCGTCTAATTCGCGGGAATCGTTACGGAGACTTGGTTGGAGAATCCGCTCTCGATTTCTTTGGCATCGATTGCAGTCACGACATAGAAGTACTCGAGGCCGCCCGACACGGCATGATCCGTGTAACTCGTCGCGGAGTCAACGTTTGGATTGATCCTGGTGTACGGCCCGCCTGACTTGGATCCGCGATACACGTTGTAGCCAGCCACCACCGACGGGCTGGGCGCCCAATCCAGCGAGACGGAATGTGCTACATCACTGGTGGGCCCTGCTCCCTGCCCCTGCAATCCGACGTCCACCTTCGGCGCGTTGCTCGAAACGAAAAGATTTCCCGTCACGCCGCCCGGCCCTTTCGGGTCAAAGCTCACCGTCACAGTAATCGACTGATTTGGCGTCAGTGTCGTGTCGGAGCCGCCGCTGGCGCTGAAACCCGTTCCCGACACGGAGACCGATGAGATCGCCACGTCCGCGTTTCCAGTGTTCGTCAGCTTCACCGATTTAGAGGTGGTCGCTCCCACCGCACTCTTGCCGAAATTCAAGCTCGTCGCATTGGCGGTGAGATGCAAATTAGCCGCGGAACCGCTCGCGCTCATATCAATCACCAGCGGTGATCCTCCGGCGTTACTCCAAATCGAAATGCTTCCCGTCCGGTTTCCCGATGCGGTCGGCTTGAACGCGGCCGTGAAGTCTGTATCTTTTCCCGGTGCCAGAGTTGTCGGAACCGAAAGCCCGGACTGGCTGAATCCCGTTCCTGACGCGGATATTTTTGTAATCGTCAGATCGGCCGTTCCCATGTTCGATACGCGCATGGTTTGGGAATCGGTGGACCCCACGGTCACTCCCCCGAAGTTCACAGGTGAGGGGGTAACTCCGATCGACGGCGTTCCCCCTGGCACAGCCACGCCCGATGCATTCAAACTAATTATAAGCGGTGTGGCGTCCGCGGTCGTCGCAATCGAATAAGTCCCGGCTTCAGGCCCTGTTGTCAGCGGCGCAAACTTGATGGTGAATGTGACACTCGCTCCGGCTTTCAAATTCAGCGGCGCCGTAAGACCCGCGAGGGAATATCCGGTCCCTTGACCGCTGACCTTCGTCACGGTGACAACGGTCGCGCCTGTATTCGCCAGCTTAAACGAATGCGTGGCGCTCGATTTAACACTCACATTTCCATAACTCATCGACGACGGCGTCACGCTGACCGCACCCGTCTCTTCGCTGCTGCCCGGCTTGCCCGTCACTCCCACGCACGCAGCTGTCCCCAGCATTCCACCGAGCACGAGCGCAAGCGAAACGCCTCGCCAAAGCGAAGCACTTCGGCTCGCAGTTAGGATTGAAGTGACAGACGTGCGCCAGACCCCAGGAATGTGGACACCTCTCGTGACCCAATTGGATTGTCAGGCGTGGATGCCATGCAGGGCTACTGGACGGGGGTACACTCGTGGGACAGGTATGTGTACCTGTCCGCGCGGACAGTCTTCAACCGTACTACTGGGCAGGGTATTTAGCCCTGTCCTTGCCAACCTCTAAGCTCTCTGGACTTCGAACCTTTGCCCGCAACCACTTCCGCCGTGCATCACCCGCGGCTATGGGATCGTCGCTGAGACCTGGTTCGAAAACGCGCTCTCCACATCGCTCGAATCGATCGCCGTGACCACGTAAAAGTACTCCTGCCCAGCGGCGACGCTGTTATCCGTATACTGTAGCGTGGCCACCTGCGTCGGATTCTGCTTCGTGTAAGGCCCGCCGTTGGTCGTCCCACGATACACAAAGTATCCTGTCACTCCAGTGGACGCGCTCGCATCCCAATCCAGGCCCACTGAGTGTGTGCTCTGCGCCACGCCTGTACCCGTCAGAGAAACCGCCGCCGGTGAGTTCGTCGCGTTGCTCGCGATAGACACGCCGCCATTCGAGGCCCCAGCTGTCGTCGGAGCAAACGTGACGCTTAGCGTAGCCGTCTGATTGGGCGTCAATGTCAGTCCCGAACTAACCCCATTGCCACTGTATCCCGTGCCTGTCACCGTCACGCCAGAGATTGTGATGTTTGAATTCCCGTTGTTTTTCAAGGTCACGTTCAACGAGCTGGTCCCTCCATCATTCACATTCCCAAATGGCAGGCTTGTCGGATTTGCTCCCAGCAGATGGGTCGCGCTCAGGCCGGTTCCACTCATGTTGATCGTGAGTGGCGACGTCAGCGAGTTACTCACCAGCGTCAGTGACCCGGTCACCGCACCGGTAGCCGCGGGCGTAAACACTGCGTTGAATGTCGTGCTACCCCCCGCAGCAATTGTTGTCGGCGTGGAAAGGCCGGTTGTGCTGAAGCCCGTGCCTGTCATGTTGGCCTGCGTGATGGTCACACTCGCGTTGCCGCCATTCGATAGGCTAATCGTCTGCGAATTGCTGTTTCCGAGCACCACGTTTCCAAAAGTGGCGCCCGGCGGATTCGCCGAAAGCTCCGGCCCGCCGGCTTGCGTCCCTGTCCCGTTCAGCGAAATCATTAATGGTGAGTTGCCCGCATCGCTTGCCACCGTAAGAGTGCCGGTCACAGCGCCTGCAGCCGTCGGCGTAAACTCAACATGAAAAGTTCCGCTCTGTCCCACACCAATCACGCTCAGAGGGCCGCCAACCGCCGTAAAGCCCGCCCCCGAAATGCTTGCCGAGTCTATGTTTACGCTTGCCGTCCCAGTGTTCGTCACACTCAGCGTTTGGGTAGATTTGTTGCCTACAGTCACGGTTCCGAAGTTGATCACCATCGCGCTGGGGGTAAGGATCCCCCCCCCACTGCCCGCTGGGTCCCCCTGCGAGTGCGCGCTTGTAAGTCCCGCGCAGCTGGAAAGGCTGATAACCGCGAGGATGGACGCAATGGCGCCGATCCAGGTGAATACGGTCTTGAGGTTTCTTTGCTTGCTCCCCTGTTTTGAAGCCGGGGCATGATTTCTGTGGAGCTGGGTTGTTTGGTGTGTTTTCATGACGGGACCAGTGTAGGAACTACACACGGGTCCCAACTACTGGTCAGGGGGCGGGAGATGGTGCAGGCACCTTCGCCTGTTCAGTCGGGCCAAGGACAGCTGCCCAAATTACAGGAACAGGTTTGCTTAAGCCTGTAATAACAGTAGGTTAGCAGCGTGTTCCTTCTTGGGCCAAAAGCGCTCATGGTCGCTCATGGAGCAGGTTCGCCTGTCCCTCGGGGATGGGCTGGTCGGACAGGTGCCACTTTTGGAGTTTTGCCTGTTCTTCGCGAGGCCCGTCCAATCGGGCAGGGCCTCGATACTAGCCGATGACTCCGGCCTACGCGGATGCCACGTGCGGGACTTGCCTTGGGTATAGGCACCCTGAAACTAGCCGCTCGACCTCCTGCGCCTGCTGGCCTCGCGTTTTTGGAGGGACAGGCCGTTCGACCTCGGCAGGCTTTCGCCTGGGCGCATTGACCCTTCCAGAGCCACAAAGCCTGCCGACAACCTCCTGCAAGCCATTGAAAACGGGCTGCCCAGCTGCGCTAATGAGCCACAGAAGGCCGTTGCGAATCGCTCGGTTCGAAGCAATAATCTGGTAAGTCAATTGCTTCGTCCTGTCCTCCGCAGGGGCGCAGAGGAAATAGGAGAGATGATGAAGGGGGTTGTTCTTGCCGGTGGAACGGGCAGTCGCCTGAACCCACTCACGCGGGTCACAAACAAGCATCTCCTGCCTATCTTCGATAAGCCGATGGTTTATTACCCCATCCAGACGCTTGTGAACGCGGGCATCGAGGAGATCCTCCTGGTTACAGGCGGTAAGAACGCCGGCGAGTTTCTCCGTCTTCTAGGTAACGGCCGCGATTTCGGCCTAAGGCACATCAACTATACCTATCAGGAAGGCGAAGGCGGCATCGCTGAAGCACTCGGTCTGGCCGAGTTTTTCGCCGCCGGTGAGCCGATCTGCGTCGTTTTGGGCGACAACATCATCGAGAACAACATTTGCCGCGCCGTCGAGAACTTCAAGAATCAGAAAGGCGGCGCCAAAATCCTGCTGAAGGAAGTCACCGACGCGCAGCGCTTCGGCGTCGCGGAAATCCGCGGAAACCAGGTCGTCGGCATCGAAGAAAAGCCCAAGTCCCCCAAATCAAATTTCGCCGTGGTCGGGATCTATCTCTACGACGCCACCGTCTTCCAGAAGATCCGCCGCCTGAAACCCTCCGGCCGCGGCGAACTCGAAATCACCGACGTGAACAACTTCTATATCGACGAAGGGAAACTTACCTACGAAATTCTCGATGGCTGGTGGACCGACGCCGGCACATTCGAATCTCTCCTCCGCGCCAATAATCTCGTCGCCGAATCCGGTGCAAACAAAATGACCGGCGCCCGAAAGGCCTCCCGTAAGGAAGTCGGCCGATGAAGGTATTTGTCACCGGCGGTGCGGGCTTCATCGGCTCTAATTTCATCCGCCACATACTGGGGATTGGCAAAGGCTATTCCGTCGTCAATTTTGACAGCCTCACCTACGCCGGCAATCTGGCAAACCTCGATTCAATCGCCCAGAATCCCGGCTACCGTTTCGTGAAAGGCGACATCTGCGACGCCGTTGCCGTCGAGGCCGCCCTGAACGGCTGCGACACGATTGTCCATTTCGCCGCCGAGTCCCACGTGGATCGCAGCATCTACGATCCCGGGCCGGTGATCGAGACGAACGTCACGGGAACTTTCAGCCTGCTGCAAATGGCTAGAAAGTGCGCCATAAAAAAGTTTGTCCACATTTCGACCGACGAAGTCTACGGCGACTTGGCTCCTGTCACCTTCGCCGATGAGAATTCTCGGTTGCACCCGAGCAGCCCGTACTCCGCCTCCAAAGCCGCCTCCGATCTGCTGGCGCTCTCCTATGTGCGCACCTACGGTTTCCCGGCCGTGATCACACGCTCTTCCAATAATTACGGGCCCTATCAATTCCCGGAAAAATTCCTGCCGCTGATGATCACGAGCGCCCTCGATGATAAGGCCCTCCCGATCTACGGCGACGGGAGGCAGCAGCGAGACTGGCTGCACGTAGAGGACAATTGCCGCGGAATCCTCGCCGTCCTCGAACGCGGCCGCGTCGGCGAGATTTACAATATTGGCGGGCCAGACATCGAAGAAAATTTGGCTATAGCGCGCAGGCTCCTACGCCTGTTGGGCAAGCCCGAATCCCTCCTCTCTTTTGTAAAAGATCGCCCGGGACATGACCGCCGCTACGCTTTAAGTTCCAAAAAAATGGAAAAGGAATTCGGCTGGAAACCTGCCATCGCGCTCGAAGACGGCCTGCGGCAGACAATCGACTGGTATAAAAACAATGGAAGCTGGCTGGCGGCCGTACGCGGCGGAGATTACCGCTCGTACTACGCGAAATATTACGAGAATCGCGATTCATCCCTCCGCGCTATTGCGAAATCGGGACCCCAATCTTCCCACTAGTATCAACAGGTGATAGCCTGTCACTTCGCACCAGGTGAATTAAGAAGGATTCGCGGCACGATCCGTCATTCCAATTGGATAAGGACCTAGCACCCTTGCAACGAGTAGAAACCCCTTTACCCGGCGTCATCGAGCTGCGCCCCAAGATCCTTCGCGACGCGCGTGGTTTCTTCATGGAAACATATCACCGCACGCGCTTTTCCGAACTGGGCATCACGGACGTTTTTGTCCAGGATAATCATTCTTGCTCCGCGAAAGGCACTCTGCGCGGTCTCCACTACCAACTCCTCCATCCGCAAGCAAAGCTCTGCCGCGTGGTCGAAGGCGAGGCCCTCGACGTCGCCGTGGATATCCGCCTCGGTTCACCCCATTTCGGAAAACCCGCCACCGTCCTCCTCTCCGCGAAAGAGCAAAATCAAATCTATATTCCTCCCGGATTCGCCCACGGTTTTCTCGCCCTCACGGATTCAGTGCAATTCCTCTACAAATGCAGCGACTTCTACGACCAGGCCGACGAGCACGGCATCCTCTGGAATGACCCCGCCCTGAATATTCCCTGGAACGTCGCACATCCGCTCGTTTCGGAAAAGGATTCGAAAGCTCCGAAGCTGGCCGACGTCCCGCGCGACCTCCTCCCCCGCTATCGCCTCTTATGAAGCCCAAAATCCTGTTGACAGGCAAGAACGGCCAATTGGGCTCTGAACTCGCGCGTCTCCTTCCTCGGCTCGGCGAACTCATCGCGCTCAGCCGCCAGCAGTTGGATCTCACAAACGCCGCGGAAATCCGCCGCACTATCCGCGAGCATCGCCCGCAAATAATCGTCAACGCCGCCGCCTACACCGCCGTCGACCAGGCAGAGAAGGAAGAGCCCCTCGCGCGCTCCATAAATACGGATGCTCCCGCCGTGATGGCCGAAGAAGCGAAAAAAATCGGCGCAATGATAGTTCACTACTCCACCGACTACGTCTTCGATGGCTTGAAGAACACTCCGTACGAAGAAGATGACGCGCCGAATCCCCTGAATGTCTATGGCAAGACAAAACTCGCAGGCGAGCAAGCAATCGTATCCACAGGCGTCCCTCACCTGATTTTTCGCACTGAGTGGGTCTACGCCACCAGCGGGCGAAATTTCCTTCTCACCATCCTGCGCCTGGCCACCCAGCGCGAAGAATTGAGAATCGTCCGCGACCAGATCGGCTCACCCACATGGAGCCGCGCCATCGCCGCTGCCACACTAAAAGTTCTAGCCAATCTGCTCGAAAAAGTCGCAGACGATCCCGCCGCGGCCTTCTCCGCTATCAGCGGAACGTATCACCTCACCGCCGCCGGCAAGACAAGCTGGTATGAGTTTGCAAAGGCAATCCTCGAAGAAGCTGCGCGCGCACCAAAAGACGCCCCCTGGTTCGAAGCCGCCACCAGCGGAAAGCAATTGGTCACCCAGCGAGTCATCCCCATCACCACGGTTGAATTTCCCACTCCAGCCCGCCGCCCGGCCTATTCCGTTCTCTCCAATCACAAATTTCGAAATGCCACGAATTTTCAGCTTCAGGATTGGCGAACACAATTGCAGATGGCGTTCAGGGAAACGCCTCCCGAGGAAGTTTTGCAGAGTCTTACGATTTCAAAACCTTGATTTACGGAACTGCGGAAATACACATTCGTGGAAGGTCGCCCGAATTCCTGGCAACAACCCGTAAGCCGCTCCTACGCCGTAAGCACCCGCCCGGGAAACCGCACATTGCGAGCCTTATTCGCGATCCGCAAGCCCGTTTCCACGGCCATCGGCCCGAAACTAGCTTGCCGTCTGTCCACGGAAAGCCGCTCGATCAAAGGGCTTTCCTCATCAAGCACCGCCGATTGCACAAACCCAGCCGCCCGTCGTGCCAATTCGGAACGGCTCTCCACCCCGAATTTGCTCAAGAGCGTCGAAATGTGGAATTTCACGGTCCGCACCGTGATATTCAGCTTCGAAGCGATTTCCTTGTTCGCTCGATTGTTAATCACCGAGTGCAGCACTTCCCTCTGTCGGGGACTCAGCGACGCCGGGCAAGCCACCGCTCGCCCTTCCTCCAAGAGTTCTTGCGCCCGCGAGACCAAGCGATCAATTAGCGCCCTCTCCGCCGGCACCATGACATCAAAATCCCCCGGTTCCTGCCCTCGAACCAGGCATTGCATGGCCAGCAATCCGGCGATTCTCTCAACCGTGCAATCGAAATCAACGTTTGAGGCCGCCCGAAATTGCGCCACTCCTGTTCTTTTCTCGCAGAAAACAAACAGGTTAGATGAATTCGCTTCCCGCTTCCGCTGCTGTTGCCCCAACTTGGGAACCACACGCAATTTCTTCACGTTGAGCCTTCCCGTTTGCTTGCCCAGGACTGCATTCGGCGAAGCTAGTTTTGTTTCTGCTGCAATTTTTGAACGGCAAGTCTGCGTTTCTGTTGAGCTCAGGAACTTCAGTGGCCCTCGGGAGATCGTAAGCTTCGATCTCCTCCGCAGCCGAACTGCGTTCCCAACGGCTGGACCCAAGAGGTTGAGGGCGTGGCAGGTATGCTGCCAAAGGTTTTCGATTCCTTAAACAGCTCAAACTGAGACAGATAACCTGGGCCGCAATTCGAACCCTCTTCGCCCGCTAAGTAGAATCTTCTCGCATCCTGCAAAATCTTCCGTGATTAGAATCACCTCATTGCAGCGCGCCGCCACTGCAGGTCTAGCCCCCCAAGCCAACCCCAGCTATAATCCGCGAGCCGGCGCATCATATCTCGGAGTCAATTTGCACTCCACACAGCCTGTGGAAATCTCGTGCCTCATCCAGGGGGACTAATGAAGTCGCTCACCCGGAGAACGCCTCACTTTGCACTCGCCGCCATCCTCATACTCATCGCCACAGGAGCCGCTGCCCAAATCTCCTCCATCCCCCCCCCTCCCCTCTCGAGACCAGTCCCCTCCGGCGAAGGCGTCTGCTCGATTCACACTTCTTGCGCGGATGTCGCGCCAGCGATGATCCAAAGCGCGCTCGGCCCCTCGCGGCTCGAGGAAAACCTTCGCTACCTCACGGACAACATTGGCGGCCGCGTCACCGGCTCTCCCGCCGCGAATCGCGCAGTCGGCTGGGCCGTCAAAGCCTTCCGGCACGCGGGTGTGGACGAAGTCCACACCGAGAAATTCACCATCCCCGCAGGCTGGAGCGAAGGCCACACGCGCGTGAATGTCCTCGCGCCCGAACCCATTCCAGTCCGCCTGGTCTCAATCGCCTGGTCACCCGCCACCCCCGAAGGCGGCCTCACCGCGGATATCGTGGACGTAGGCGATGGCGATGAAGCAGCATTCGCAAAAGCCGGCGCTTCCACAAAAGGCGCAATCATCCTGGTCCACTCACGCCTCCTAGTCACTTGGGACGATCTCGGCCACGAATACGCCGTAGCCTCCGCAGTGGCGGACCGCGCCTCCGCCTCGGGCGCCGCCGCCATCTTCTGGATGTCCAGCCGCCCGAATCTCCTGCTCTATCGCCACACAGTCGCGGGCGCCGGCCGCATCGACCGCCTTCCGCAAGCCGTCGTGGCCCGCGAAGATGCCGAACGCATCGCGCGATTCATTTCCGCCGGCCAGAATGTCCGCGTCCATTTTGAAATGCCCAATCGCGTCACCGGCCCGGTAGAATCCGAAAACGTAATCGCCGAAATCCGCGGCCGCGAAAAGCCCGATGAGTTCGTCCTACTCGGCGCTCACCTCGATTCCTGGGAGCTAGGCACCGGCGCGCTCGATAATGGCTGCAACGCCGCAATGGTTATCGACGCGGCACGCGTGATCCGCGCCTCAGGCGTCTCCCCCCGCCGCTCCATCCGCTTCGCCCTCTTCACCGGAGAAGAACAGGGCATGCTCGGCTCCTGGGCCTACGCCCGCGCCCATCGCCCTGAGCTCGACCGCATGATCGCCGCGGTCATTTTCGACTCAGGCATTGGCGCCGTCACAGGCTATTCCCTCGGCGGCCGCAAAGACCTCCTGCCCGCCGTTCAAGAAGCGCTCGCCCCAATCGCCTCGCTCGGCGTAAAGGATTTCACCTTCGATATCGAAACCGGCAGCGACGATCTCGATTTCCTGATCGAAGGCGTCCCCACTCTCACCGCCAACCAAGAGCCTGCGAACTACATGTTGAATTACCATGCCGCCTCCGACACTTTCGACAAAGTGGGCATCCCCGTGCTGAAGCGCCACGTGGCCATCGCCGCCGTGACCGCCTACGCCCTCGCCGACCGCGAGCAGCGCATCGGCCCCCGCCAATCCCGCGCCGAAGTGGACCAACTCCTGAAGCTCGGCCACGTGGACATCAACGCCGCCTATAAATATTCCCTCTGGGAGCACGGCGAACGCGGCCGCCAGCCGTAGCCACGAAGCCCATCCACCCCCGATACTTCTCTCGCACCCAACTCATGAACCGACTCATTCCATCGAGCGCCCTCGCGTATAATATAAAGAGGATGGCAGGCACATCGCGCGCAAGGGCAGGGGGGAATCGCCCAGATGCTGTGCCGGATGCGAAGGCCGCACGAATCCTGGCGATTGATTACGGACGCAAGCGAATAGGCCTGGCACTATCAGACGAGCTAGGCATCACCGCGCAGCCACTCGCAACGCTCGTGCGCGCGAATCGCCTCAACGATCTTCGCCGTCTGCGCGATATCTGTAGCAAGCATGGCGTCGCGCGCATCCTCGTCGGCCACCCGCTGCACATCACGGGCGAGGCCGGCGAAATGGCGGACGAAGCAGCGCGTTTCGCAGCGCGCCTCGAAAAAGATCTTGGCATCGCAGTGGAACTCGTGGACGAACGCTTGACATCCTGGGAGGCTGACCAACTGATGGCCGAAACGAAATCGTCGTCACGCAGAAAACGCACGCATCTCGACGACGTAGCCGCCGCAATCCTTCTGCGCGAATACCTCGATCGCCGGCGCACTAATCCGCGCCCGGCCCGCGCGGAAAAGGAATAATCCCGCATGCGGCGCCTCGGCCTACTCGCATTGCTCGTTATCGCCGCCATGGGCGGCCTCGCCGGCTGGCTCGACTCGCGCATCAGCCGCCCCTATAGCGGCCGCGCCGCGGGAAAAATCTATGTTGATATCCCGCGCGGCACCTCGCGTTGGGGCATTTCCGGAATCCTGAAACAAAACGAAATCATTCGCGATCGCGTGGCCTTCGAACTCTTCAGCATCTGGCATCTCCGCCGCCCGCTCCAGGCCGGGGAATATTATTTCGACCACCCCCTGAATTCGAAGGAAGTCTTCTGGAAGATCGCCGAAGGAAAAATTTTCGTCCACACCGTCACCGTCCCCGAAGGCTGGACCATGTACGACATCGCCGCCGAACTCAATCGCCAGGGAATTTGCAGTCGCGAAGATTTTCTAGACGCCGCCCGCGACCCCTCCCCCATCTCCGATATCGCCCCCCAGGCCAAGTCCCTCGAGGGATTTCTTTTCCCCTCGACGTACGAATTCACCCGCCACACCACCTGCGCCCAAATCGCCAAGAGAATGACCGGCGATTTCCGCGCCGTCTGGGAACGCCTCGTTCCCGATAGCTCCATGAAATTTCCAGACGATCTCTCGCTCCTCCAAATCGTCACCCTCGCCTCGCTCGTCGAGCGCGAGACTCCCAAACCAGAAGAACGACCGCTCGTGGCCGGAGTGTTCTACAATCGTTTACACCGCCGTGAACTGCTGCAATGCGATCCGACGGTACAATACGCACTCGAACTCGAAGGCCACCCGGAGAAAAGCGTGCAGTCTCACGATTTGCGATTCGATTCGCCCTACAACACCTATCGCGTCCGCGGACTCCCGCCGGGCCCCATCGCCAATCCAGGCGAAGCTTCGCTGCGCGCCGCTTTGGCACCCGCGCAAACCGATTACCTGTATTTCGTCGCCAACGTCCAAGGCGGCCATTTCTTCAGCAAGACGCTCGCCGAGCACAATCGCAATGTCGCCCGCTATCGCCGCCTGCTCGCCGGCGAAGACCCTGGCCCCGCCGACCCCGAGCCTCCGAAGAAACGCAAATCATCCCGAGGACACTCGTGAGCGCCAGTCCCGCATCACCGCGTTCGCCCGGTGGCTCCCCCACCAAGAAAAAGCACATCCTCGAATTTGCGCGCGAACTTGCCAGCCCACGCTTCACTCCCGCCGAAATCGAGCAGATTCGCCGCCATCTAATTGCCGAACTCGGCGCCCAGGGAAAAACCTCAGTTGACTACGTCGTAAGCGTCCTCGAGGAAGCGGGCCTGCGCGTCGTTCTCTCGACGCGCGCCGATACCGAAGGCCGCTACGAAGAAGAGTTCAGCGACCTGCTCCATTTCTCCACGCTCGACGAAGCCGAAATGTGCCTCGTCCGCCTCGATGAGCTCCTCCGCAAATTCCTCGTCGAAAACGAGCAGGCCGCAGCCGAGCGCGTCCGCGAAGTCGCGCGCCTCGGCCGCCGCCGCGCCGAAATGATCTCCCGCAATCACAAAGTGGACGCCCAGAAGCGCGCCGAAAAAGAGGAAATCTCGCACTGGTTCGGCATCTGGCTCGAAACGCCTGACGCCTTCTTCGATTGGCTCGAAGTCCGCAAACAATCGCCCGAATTCCAAAAACAATTTCCCCCGCAAGAGGCCGAGGAGGAGTAGGTGTTCCTCCTCGATGTCGAGCCCCTCGACCTGGGTGCAGACGTCCGCGCCATCGGCCTCGAGCTGGTCGAAGCCGACGAAAATCGCGAGCCCGTCCGCGGCCCAGACGCCGCCAAAATCTGGACCCGCGTCCTCAGCGCCACTGCTGCCAAAGAGTCCTGGGCGCTCGATTTCTTCAGCCACCTCGATCGCCTCCGCGATTATTGCCAGCGCCACAAAATTGCCTTCCGCGAAGCCACCCACCGCTCCCTCGTAATCCCCGCACCCGAGCCCTCCGCCCTAGAATCCCTAATCGACCGCTTCCAGGCCGAAACGTTCGGCGCCCGCGCCGGCGCCCTCGTAGCCTCAGGCGACCCCGCGCTAGAAGGCGAACTAGCCAGCCGCGGCGTCGACGCCTATCACAAAGCTTTCCCGAATTATTTTTATTGTGCCGTCTGCAATTTCGAGGATGGCTCGCTAGTCCTGCTAACCAAAAATCTCACCGCCAACGAAGTAATCCGCCGCGTCCGCCCAACTTTAGAAGGCCTCGAAGTCGAACTCCGCCTCCCCTCGTAGCAATCACCCTGCTCGCGCTCTAACTTGCTTTCAATCCCTCCGTAATAAGTGGGACTTCCGTCTTCCGAAGCTCGGCCGCCACCTTCTCCATCTCGCGCATCGCGCGCAGGTGATTTCGTCCCGCAATCTTGAGCACGTCGTCGTCGGAATACCCGCGCCGCAGCAGCTCGGCAAAAAGATGGGGATAGCGCGTAACGTTCTCGAGTCCAACCACCATCGATCCCGGCGCCACGTCATAGAAGTCAGCGCCAATACCGATGTGATCCACCCCCGCGACTTTGCGAATGTGATCGATGTGGTCGGCCACATCGGAAATTGTCCCGCGCGGAGGTACATTGGCTTTTTCCCAATCGGCAATGCCTTTCGTAATAGCCTCATCCGTCCTGAGACGCGCATGCAGCTCCGCCAGCGCCGCCGTCCGCCTCTCTTCCCACTCAGGGTACTTGGGCGAAATAAAATCCCAGATGAAGTTCACGTGCACCACTCCGCCATTGGCCGGCACCATCCGCAGCACATCATCCGGCACATTGCGCGGGTGCGGGTCAATACCAAAGGCGTTCGAGTGCGAGAAGATTACCGGCGCCCGCGTCACGTGCAGCGCGTCCCGCATCGTGTCTGCGCTCACGTGCGAGAGATCGACGAACATCCCGAGCCGATTCATCTCTTTCACTACGCGTTCCCCGAATTCCGTCAATCCATAGTGTTCGGGCCTGTCCGTCGCCGCGTCCGCCCAATCGATGTTGTCCCAATGTGTGAGCGTCATGTAACGCGCTCCCAGCTGGTGGAATGTCCGCAGCGCCGCGGGAGAATTCTCGATCATGTGGCCGCCTTCCACGCCGAAGAGGCACGCGATGCGCCCCGATTGGTGAATGCGCTCGATGTCGTCTGCCGTTCGCGCCTGTTCCAGTTCCGGCTGGCTGCTGACGAAACGCTGCGCCACATCAAATTCGCGGAGCGCTTCATGCAACGATGTGTGTGTTCTCTGTGTCCCAGACGCAACCCAGATCGACCAGTATTGAACTCCCACCCCTCCTTCGCGCAGCCGCGGAATGTCCGCGCAAAGCGTCGCCTGCACCTTGCTCATATCGAACGAAGTCAGGTCACCCGCCTTGGTCTCGAGAAACATCGAAGGCAAATCATTGTGCGTATCGATGAACGGAGCCTTCTCGAGTAGCGCCTTGGCTCGCTCAAGCAGCTTTGGATCAGTGACTGTGGGATTTTGGTCGGCGGCGCTAAAGCCCGAGAACGCGGACTTGGCGAGAACTGCCGATCCCGCAATCAGACTCGTCTGCTCAAGAAAACGGCGTCGCGATATCAAGAGGATTCTCCTGGTTGATTGGAGTCGCTGTCCTTATTTCTGTAATCCCGGCGCAATCGGCGAAACAGGCGAATGGCTCGTCAACTCGTTCGCCGTCACAATAGCCGTCCGGATCTGGCTAAATAAATCGGTCAGCGTATTCGGTGAGTGGGGAATCAAAATGGTATTGCTATGATCATTCGCCGCAATATCCTTCAACGTATCGAAGTATTGCGTCATCAGCACAAGCTGCATCACGTCCTGCGGCGTCGAACCCGGCACCGTCTTCGCGAAATCCTCCACTGAATCCTTCAGCCCGGTAATGATCGCCTTCCGCTGATTCGCGATCCCTTCTCCCTGCAAGCGTTTCGATTCCGCCTCCGCTTCCGCCTGCTTCACCAGCAGCATCTTGTTCGTCTCCGCCCGCGAGACCGTCGCCTCCCGCTCCCGCTGCGCCGCGTTGATGTCATTCATCGCCGCCTTCACCTTCTGGTCCGGCACGATATCGGAGATCAGCACCTTCACGATCGAGTAGCCATATTCCTTCATCGAAGCATCCAGGCTGTCCCGCAAGTCGCTCGCAATATCCGCCTGGTTCAGGAACGTATCGTCCAGCTTCATTTTCGGCACGTGCCCCAGCACCACGTTGTAAACCATCGACTCGATTTGCTTCACCGGGTCCGACAATTTATAAAACGCCGCCTCGACGCCTTCGGGAATTATCTTGTACTGGATCGAAACCGGAATCTGCACAAACACGTTGTCCTGCGTCTTCGTCTCCACCTGCACGTCAAACTGCTGGACCTTCATGCTCAGCCGCCGCACCACCGTCTCGAGATACGGCGTCTTCCAATTCAACCCCGGCCCCGCCACGCGCGCAAATTTCCCCAAGCGCTGCACAATAGCCACCTGCGCCGTCTCCACCGTGAAAAACGACCCCAGCACCACGCTCAAAACGAGAATCGCCACCACGCCGAACACAACCAGAAGCAAACCTTCCATGATGTTCTCCCTCCGCTTTCATCCCCGCCAAATCGAACACCAATCTCCCAATGGGGCAGGTGACATCCCACGAAGAATCCGGTTGTTGCAAAATCCTCGCGACCCGTCACCTCCTGCCTCGTTCCTAGTCTTCTCCGTGTCCTCGTGTTTCCCTCAGATGTTCTCTGTGTTGAGTGCAGCCTCAAAAGCTCCCCACCGAACCAATCGAAGCACGCACTTGTCGACCTCTCAAGCAACACTCCATTCCAGGCAGCCTCCAGCGTCGGCGGCATTCTACCTTACTCAGCGTTGGTCCCATGTAGTGTAAAAGGTCGCCCACCACCCCCTATTCCACTTTCCGACAAATGAACCGACCGTACTATTTCCCTAAACATTCGTCCTAGTACACTAGGGGTAGGCCAAACAGATGCGCCCGCAAACAAGTGAGTTAACAGTGCCCAGCGAACCAGCAGCCCCGAACGCCCGCGCCTTCGTTCGCAGCCTCAACGTGCTGCTTAAATACGCTCGCCTCTATGGCTTAGAGCACACCCGCTCCGCCGGCCAGTTCGAATCCACCTGGCAAGAGCTTCTAGCCGCCGTCAGCGCTTCCGGCCCGACCGGTCTGCTTCTCGGCTCATCGAATTCCCAACTTCTTCTCGACGGCGTGCCGCTAGAATCCACCCCCGCCGAGCGCAGCTTTGCCGACATGCTTTCCACTGCCGGCGTCGCCAGCATCGCCTTCAGCCCCAGCGTTGAGCGCGACGAGTTCGCGAGTTTCGTAAGAGCCTTTATGGAGTCCGGCCCCAAGGCCGGCACTCTCACCGAGCGCCTCGAGCTCCTTTTCGGCCCCAAGAACACCACCGGTATCCGCGTCAACGAAATCCGTTTCGTCGCCGAAGACGCCGGCTTCTCCGAAGCCCGCGTCGCCGCGCAACTAACCCTAAAAACTCTCGGCGCAGAAACCGATCGCATCCAGGACTGGTTCCGCAGCCCAGAAAAAATGATTCAGCTAATCGCCGCAGCCGAAGGCTCGCATGGCGGCCCAGGTGGCCCCGGCGTCGGCGGCGGCTCAGGAACTGGCACTGGAACTGGCACCGGAACGGGAACTGGTTCCGGCAGCGGAGCAGGCATCGGTGGCGGTCCAGGCGCCGGCTCTGGCCTTGGCACGGGGACAGGTTTAGGTTTCGGCTCGGGACCTGGCAGCGGTACAGGCTCAGGCTTCGGCAGTGGCACAGGCACCGGGATACCCGGTGGCACCGCTGGCCCCGGAGCCGGCCCGGGATTCGGCGGCGGCTTCACCGGCAGTTCCGCCGGAGTCACGCAGCTCGAAGAAGCCGACCTGCAAAGCCTCCTCAAGCTCCTAGTCCAATTCGGCGAAGCGCAATCCAGCAAGACTCCGCAGCTCGATCAAGCCGAGTGGCAAAATCGTTTAACGTCACTCCCGCAGAACGCACAGATCACCCTGCGCCAAGCGCTCGCCGGCCTGGCCGCCCAATCCCCCAACGCAAAAATGGACGAGGCCACGCTCCTCCGCCTCGCCGAAGATCTCGCCATTCGGTTCGCCCTTGATCGCTTCCAGCGCGGCGAAGTTCGCGTCAACGCCGTCCGCCAGATGCTCGATCGCATGGGCAGCGAACTCGAAACGCTCCGCAAACTCCTCCGCGCCCGCGAAGAAAAAATGACCACCGCCGGCCTTTCTGTCGAATCCCACGCCGACGTTCTCGACCGCCAGTTCTGGGCCGCCGTCCCCGATTCCGGCAAGCGCAGCGTCCTAATGTCCCCCGAGGCCTGGTGCATTCCGCCGCGCAACGTCCAGCAATACGTCGAAGAATTGCTCGGCCGAGGTGAATCCGGCGCCGCTGGTGACATCCTTCTAAAATACGCCACCTGCGTCCGCAACAAAGATCCCGAAGCCCGCAAAAAAGCCGCCATCGGCCTCGGCCAGCTCGCCGAAGTCTATAGCAAAGCCGCGAGCCAGCGCCTGCAAGACGCGCTCGCGCAAATCGGCCAGCAAATGTCCGAGGAAAAAGATGCCGAGCTGCAAACTCTCTTAAGCGCCGCTTTCGTCCGCCTCAGCCAGGAATCGGCCTCGCGCCGCTATTACCGCGCCATGCAGCAATCTCTCGATTCGCTCGCCGAACTCGAAGAATCGCGCCCCAGCTGGGTGCAAAGCCTCCGCCCGCGCATCGGCATAGACAACCGCGTAGCCGAATTCATCGAAGAAGCGCTAACCGCCGAAGCCATGCCCGAAGGCCTCGTCGGTGTGCTCATGCGCGTCCCGCAATCGGCATCCGAGCACCTCGCCATTCGCCTGGCTCGCTCCGCCCGGCGCACCGAGCGCGAAAACATCGTCGAGCTTGCCAATGCCGTCGGCGCCCCCTGCCTCCGCTACTTGAAAGAGACGCTCAAGTCCGAAACGCCCGCAAAGGCTGCCTCAGTCATTGGCCTGCTCACCCGCCTCGATCCGCTGGCCGTCGAAGATATTTTGCCCGTGCGCCTGCGCGAAGGCCATCGCAGCTTCCATGACGCGGTCGTCCGCCAGCTCTCAATCTCCGGCGCCCCCGAGCGCGGCAAGCTCCTAACCGATTCCATCGAGCTCATCGACAATCTGGTTCTCCCCCTGGCGCTCGATGAAATCGGCATGTGCGGCGACGTCAACACCGCCCCAAAGCTCCTGCGCCTGGCTGAAGGAGAAATTCTGCCGGAAGGTTCCGAATATCTGCGCGTGAAAGCCATCGAAGCTCTAGGCCGCATGCGCGCCCCCGCCGCTGCAGGCCATCTGCGCCGCTTCGTCGAAGAGCGCAAGACCTTCGGCTGGGCCTACCCCGATGAAATTCGCATGGCCGCCGCGCAAGCCCTAATGAAGCTTGACCCCGACTGGATGCAGCAGTTCCTGCCGCAATCGGGCCTGGACGCGAGCATCATGTCGCTCGCCCCTCTCGATCCCGTCAAGGAACGCGACTTCGTCCGCCACCGCCGCTACCGCCGCGTCCGTCTCCCGCGCAACGTCCCCGCCACCATCACCTCTGCGCGCGGAAAATATTCCTCGGCCATCAGCGTCCTAAGCCTCGATGGCGGCCTCCTCAGCGGCGATATCCAAATCCCCGTCGGCACCGAAGCCACGCTAAAAATTCCCGCCGGCCTCCGCTCCATCAACATGAAAGCCGTAGTCCGCTTCGTCCGCGCCCATCAAGCCGGCTTCGAAACCGTCGGCATGGACCTGGAAGATCGCTCGAAGCTCCGCCGCCTACTAGTCTCCCTAGGCGGCGCCAACGCCATCACTCCTCCCTCCGATACCAGCTCCGATTAATTGTCTTCACACACCCGCGGATAACCAATCAAATAAGTAATCGGCGCCCTCGCAGCCGCTCCCGCATACTCCCCCGCTTCCCATTGATATTCCCCCGCAGTCAGTCCAGCGACGATCTCCCGCAGTTCCTCCACTCGATAAGTCCGCAAGCAAGAAACCACCCCATCGAAAAGAAACACCATCGGAATGATCGGAATCACATACGTGCAGAAAAACTGAGACCACCGCAACGGCCGAATAAACGGCGTAATGAGAAATGGCGTAAGCGCCCAAAGAAACATCAGCCCGATCGCAGACGCCGCCCTCCTCGTCACTTCAAAAATAGCAATCCCCTGGCCCGCGTCCACCGCATTCTGCAGCACCGCCCGCGCCTGCTCCGGCCGAAAATGGTGAAACGAAGTAAACATCGTCCGCACACCCGTCAATTCGCGCGGCACATCCATCGCATCCACCGGCCCCGGATAGAATCCAATCTGATTTCGAGAAGCCGCCCGCACTTCTTGAAACGCCCTCAAGTTCGGATATTTATCCGTCAGCTGAATTCGCAGCGCCCCCCGTCCATTCCCCCGCAGTTTTGGAGCGAACTCCAGCCAAGGCCCCCCACCCCCCGAGCACATATCCACAATCGATCGCGACCCAGTCGAGTCCAGCACTCTGCCAAGCAACGGCGCAATCGGCGCATAAGCCTTAAACCGATTCAGCGCGCACTGCAGCGCATCCGTCACCTCATCTCGAAGAAACGAAGGAAACCACCCCTGCTCATGCAGCTCAATAAAATGTACCCGTCGCACGCCTATTTATACCCGCGACGCCACCCCCACGCCACCCATTCGCAGAGACTGAACGGGTATTCCCTGGCCTCAGCGCTAGGCACAACCCAGTCGTTCCGTCTGGGTTTCTGCCGCGGCCCTCTGCGCAGCCGGCAAAGAAATATTCATTCGACGCGCGCGATACATTCGCTTGACAGATCCGCTGCTCAGTACTAGTCTCACGCGCAGTCAATGGTGCATGCAACATGCGAAAGACTTCCTGGGTCTTAGCGCTGCTTTGGGTGGCCGCATTCGCGCAACCTGCCTTCGCTGACACATACACGATTACTCTCTACGACAGTAGCAACCCCACTCGAGTCGATGGAACAGGGACGTTTACCTACAACGGGACATCCTTCACCTCTTTCACGGTAACCTGGGACGGCACTACGTTCGACCTCGAGTCCGTCGCGAATGCGGGCAACAACTTTGGATGCGCTCACGGCGGCGCCGCCGCCACGTTCACTTTCCTCACCAACCACTCGTGCGAAGCGTCCTTGAAAAAAGGGTTCGGATGGAAGGCCGCTTCAATCCCCGGCAAATTCACATTCTTCTCCACAGGGCCAGGGGAATTAGTCGATATTAGCCACTCATCTGGCTCTGCAAAGGTCTTTGGCTTTAGCCAAGACGGGCAATTCACCGTCGTGGACACATCCGTCCTGCCAGAGCCCAGTACAGTCACGCTCACGCTGCTTGGGATCGGGTTCGTAACTGTCATGCGGAAACGCAAAGGCCAGGGCATCCTTCAGGCCCGTTGAACGCATCGCCTACCGCAGCATGCTACCGGGAACACTCGAACGCCCAAAGCTTTGTTTATACGAGGCGTGCATTTCGCGCTCCGGAAGTCTCAGCGGAGCTTGCCTCGCCGTGTCCGATTCCTGGAGCGTCCTGATTGGCCCACCAATTTGAATCCAATCCCGCATTCTCAGTGACCTCCGTTTTCCTTCCTCCGTGCTAAATCAGCTCCACCGTCTCTATCCTCACGCCATGTGCGAATGCCGCAGCCAATCCCCGGAAACGCCAATCCCCTGATTGGCCGGCCTTTCGCAGCATCCGGGCAGAGCCAAATGCCGGCGTCCCAAGCACACTCCAGTGGCCAATGGGTCACCTCGAAATTTGCACTGTCCAAACGGCCAACCTCAAATTTGAGGGGCGGGGTTTCTCCACAAAAAAGTCCAGTTATAGGACTGTCCTGAAAATCCGTACCTTCGACCAGTCGATTTCCATTTTTTTTCATGCTAACTTTACACATGACCAAACTAAAAAACTCACCCAGCACCCCGGCTCCCAAATCAAAATGAGTGCCCTCCAATTCCTCCTTCGTTCAGATCTCCAAGGCCGCCCTCGTTCCTCCGCCCGCCACGGCCGCAGATGCCGTGTCTGCCATCATCCCGAGCGCGAGGCCATCGAAAACGCCTTCCTCAATTGGGAAAGTGCCGACACCATCGCCCGCGATTTCGGAATCGCCGACCACTCTTCCATCTACCGCCACGCCCATGCCACCGGCCTCTTCTCCCGCCGCAGCGGCCACGTCCGCTACGCCCTCGACCGCATCATCGAGCAAGTACACACCGCCAAAGTCACTGGCGACCACGTAATCAAGGCCATTCGCGCCGCCGGTTGCCTCACCGGCGACGGCAAATGGGTCGAACCTGTCAGAAAAATCATCTACACCACCGAGCCGCCCTCCCCACCCCCCGCCCCCCAAAATCCTAATAGCCAACCGAACGATTAGAAAATGACGCATCTCTCTGAAAACAAAAGGCGGAGGCAATTTCTAATAGCCAACTTGACCCACGTTTTTATTTCCGATTTTCGCCCCCTCCCACCGGTTTGGCCCCTGTGGCACAGACAATCCTGGCTGTGCTCTTCCGAGCTACCCTCCCACCAAAAGCACTCCACAAGATTCGGACCAAAAGCTCACCGCCTTGCCCGCGCTGCCCGCCATCCTGTCCGCCATAGCCTCGGCGGAGGCGGAAGCCTCGGCGAAGGAGGGTCCCCAGCCCCCATCCCTCACCAGCGATTGACACCCCCGGAAACCGGCTGCTACAGTCCCTTATTTGCATTCACGGGGGAATTCACACTGAGACACCGCATCCTCAACTGGATGGTCCCGCTTGCGCTCCTGGCGTCCTTTGCCTCCGGTTGCTCCGTCAGCAAAAAGACTGTCGTAAAGCCCGGCGAAGCCCCCGGCCCCCTCATGACGGCCACAAAGGCCGACTTGATCGCCCGCTATAATCAACTGGCAGCAACAGTTACATCCCTCAACGCCACCGTATCCATGAAACTCACCGCCGGCTCAGCCTATTCCGGCGTGATTGAAAACTATCACGAGGTTAATGGGTTCATACTTGCATCCGTACCGGCCAGGATCCGGGTAATCGGCCAGGCCCCGGTCGTGGGAAAAAACATTTTCGACATGGTCAGCGACGGCAAGACGTTCAGCATCTTCATCCCCTCTAAGAACAAATTCCTCGAGGGGCGTGTGGACCTGAATCGCCCGGCCAAGAAGCCCATCGAAAATCTCCGCCCGCAGCACTTAGTTGACGCCCTTCTGTGGCAACCGATTCCTGGCCCAATCCCGTCCGTACTCTTTGAGGAGGCAAATGAACTCACAGGGCGCTACTATGTACTGACAATAATTTCACACGGCCACGGCTTTCTTGTTGGGAACGGGTCAGTTGCCAGCTATTTGTATGTCGCGGAAAAGATCTGGTTCGATCGCTCGGACCTGAATGTGGTGCGCTTGGAATCTTACGACCACGATGGCAAATTGAACTCGGACGTGCACTACAGCGACTGGCAGCCCGCAGGCACAACAAATTATCCCCGACAGATTGCTATCGAGCGCCCCGGCGACGACTACAAATTGGAGATCACAATCAAGAAGCTCACGCTGAATGAGACTATCGCCCCCGACCGCTTCATCCTCCAACAGCCGCCGGGCACCGAACTCGTCCGCGTCGGCGAAGACTCCGGTGAGCCGTCGCCAGCGGGGCCTAAACCCGAGGAACCTAAGCAATGATCGGCCACATGATCACGCAAAACGTGCTGCATCGCCCCCTGCGCACCCTGATCACCGTGATCGCCGTCGCCGTCGAAGTCACCCTCGTCATCATCGTCGTCGGCCTCACCAGCGGCCTGCTCTCCGAATCCGCCAAACGCATCGAAGGCGTCGGCGCCGATATAATGGTCCAACCCCCCTCCGCCTCCGTCTTCATGGCCTTCAGCGGCGCGCCCATGCCCATCCGCCTTGGCGACAAATTGCAGGAACTCGACTACGTCCAGGCCGTCGCCCCCGTCCTTCTCCAATTCAATTCTGTAAATGGCCTCGACATCGTCTATGGCATTGATAAAGACAGCTTCCGCGCCGTCACCGGCGGCTTCGTCTATCACTCCGGCCACGATCTCGAAGAACCCAACGACATTCTGGTTGACGACGTTTACGCCCAATCGAAAAAAATCAAAATCGGCCAAACCCTCCACATCCTCGAACACGATTTCCACGTCGTCGGCATCGTCGAACACGGCAAAGGCGCCCGATTGTTCGTCCTTATGCCCACGCTCCAGGACATGGCCGGCGCGCATGACAAAGCCTCCGTCTTTTTCATCAAGTGCGACCGCACCGACCACACTCCCGCCGCGATGGAGGAAATCCGCCAGCTTCTCCCGCGCTACGAAATCCGCCCGCTCAAGGATTTCATTTCGCTCATGACTTCCTCGAATCTCCCCGGCCTCGGCGCCTTCATCAACACCATGATCGCCATCGCCGTGGCCATCGGCTTTCTCGTGATTTTCCTTTCCATGTACACCACCATTATCGAGCGCACCCGTGAAATCGGCGTCCTGAAATCGCTCGGCGCCTCGAAGAGTTACATCGTCAGAATCGTTCTGAGCGAAACAACTCTCCTGTGCCTCGGCGGCGTCGTCGCCGGCGTCGGACTGAGCTTCCTCACGCGAATGATTTTCATCAAAATCTTCCCCACGCTCACGATTCTGATCACCGCGGACTGGATTCTTCGCGCCGGCGGCATCGCCATTCTCGGCGGCCTCCTCGGCGCCTCCTATCCCGCATGGCTCGCCAGCCGCAAAGATCCCGTCGAAGCACTGGCCTACGAATGAGCCACTTCGCGCATCGCATCTCGAGGGCAGGCTAGGCAGAAATGGCAAACCCGACTAGAATATTTCTATCCCCGAACGTGCTCACTCTCAAACGGGAGCTGGTGTTGGAGCCCATACTTAAGACTGAAAATTTGTGGAAGGTCTATCGTACGGGCAAGGTGGACGTCCCCGCCCTCCGCGGCATCAACATTGAAATCATGCCGGGCGAGTTCGTTTCCATAATGGGCCCGTCAGGCTGCGGCAAATCCACCATGCTCCACGTGATCGGCGGCCTGGCCCAGGCCACCCGCGGCCGCGTGCTCCTCGACGGAAACGATCTCAGCGCCATGAGCGACTCCGCCAGGACGCTGCTCCGCCGCCACAAAGTCGGCTTCGTCTTCCAGAAATTTAACTTGCTGCCAACTCTCGATGCCTACCACAACATAACCCTCGCCCAGCACATCCACGGCAACGGCTTCGACCCGCACCGCTTCCAGGTCGTCGCCAACTTGCTCGGATTGAGCGAGCGCCTGCACCACAAACCATCGGAGCTTTCGGGCGGCGAACAGCAGCGCGTCGCTCTCGCGCGTGCCATCATCAGCGAACCAAAAATCGTCCTGGCCGACGAGCCCACCGGAAACCTCGATACCAAAAGTTCCGAAAGCGTCCTCGGCCTCCTGCGCCAATTAAACAAAGACCTGGGCCAGACCATCGTGATGATCACTCACAATCCCGAAGCAGCCGCCTACGGAAACCGCATCCTCCACATGCGCGACGGGCTAGTGGTCAACGGCTCAGCCATCCACTAACATGCGCCGATTGTGGCAAGGCCTGGTCCGCACCATCTTCTGGTCCTACGAGCGCGGCAGTTGGCCCTACGACCTGATGGTCATCGCCATCATCATCTTCGTCCTGCTCACGCCGGGACGCTGGTTCCACGATCAGCCGCAGTCGAGCGCCTTTGCCAGTTCCGATGTCCAACTCGTCTCCGAAGATTCCGTAAGCCAGACCAACACCTACCGCCTCGACGCCAGGGTCCTCCCCATCCACAAACGCACCGCCAAGCCCACTCCCGAACTCGAGCGCGAAATCCACGATATCCTCGGCCGCGCCGTCGAAGCCCTCAAGGGCCAAACATTTCAGGTACGCGCAATCGACGTGGTGAAGGCAGCCGACGGTTCCGTCCAGTATTACGACGTCACTGTCCACCCATGACCCTCCCCCCGATGAGTTCCCCAGTGCACATAAGGTGCGTAACCTCGCCAAAACTCTTCGCGTCTTATTGTGTATGTTATGATTGCGCGGTTTTCTTCAGTTGTTCCGCACTCGGGGGAGATGTCTATTGACCGGTAAACGATGGGCTATGGCTCTGACTCTGTCTCTTTGGCTTTCTGTAGGCCTCGCGCTCAGCGGGGCCAAGGCAGGGCAGAATCGCGCGCCGCTAAGTCTCGAAACCGCATTGAGGCAATTGGATGCGGCCGCGAAGGATTTTCACAGCCTCTCGGCTGAAATGGAGCGCACCAAGGTAACCGTCGTCGTCAACGACCACTCCACCGAGACCGGCAGCATCCTCGTCCGTGGCGACAAAATGCTCCTCGAAATGAAGGCTCCCAATCCACGCACCATCCTGCGCACGGGCGACAATCTTTATGTTTACAACCCGGGATTGAAACGCGTCGAGGAATACAACCTCGGCAAGAACCGTGACCTCTTCGATCAGTATCTTCTGCTTGGATTTGGAACCAAGGGCTCGGAGCTGCGCAAAAGTTATCTGGTCACGCTTTTGAGTGAGCCGACGCTCGATGACAAGAAGACCGCCCAATTCGAGTTGACACCTAAATCCGAGGCAGTTCGCAACAATATTTCAAAGATCCAGATCTGGTTCGATGAATCGTCGTGGCTGCCGGTGCAGCAGCAATTCTTCGAGACCGGCTCCGGGGACTATTTCATCATTCGGTATTCGAGGGTGGTGCGAAACCCGGATCTAGGCGACGCCCACTTCAAGCCGCACTGGCCCAAGGGCACTGAGAAAATCAGGCCGCAGGGCTAGTCAAGTCCTTGCACTTTTTCCGCCGCTTTCTTTTTTTGCTTCCTTTTGTATCGCAGGTTAATTTTTGCGTACTCCGCTTTTTCCCGAATCCATCGCCGCAGATTCGTGCTCGAGCAGCGCGCGTTTGCGTTCGAGTCCCCAGCGGTAACCAGCAAGCTTCCCGTCCTCTCGCACCACGCGGTGGCATGGCACAACCACGGAGACAGGATTGGTGGCGCAAGCGCGAGCAACCGCTCGAATAGCCGTCGGCCGCCCAATCGCCCGGGCGACTTCACTGTAGGTGCGCGTCTTCCCATACGGAATCCGCCGCAGCTCTTCCCACACGCGCCGCTGAAATGCCGTGGCCTGTACATCCGTAGGCAGATCAAGCTGCGGCGCCCGGCCGCGCAGATGAGCGAGGATCTGCTCGACCCAGCATTCCATCCCATTCCGGTCGCGCCGAATCTCCGCGCGCGGGTATTCTTTTTTCAGCGCCCCCTCCAGCCGCGCATCAGACTCGCCCAGGTAAAGCGCGCTAATGCCCCTGTCGGTTGCTCCCACCAGCAGACGCCCAAGCGGCGAGTTCGCAATCGTGTAATGGATACGCATTCCAGCACCACCCCGGCGATAAGTCGCGGGCGTCATTCCCAAGTGTGAGGGCGCACGTTCATACAACCGGCTGCTTGAGCCGAATCCTGCATCGTAAAGTGCGGTAGTCACGTCATCCCCTTTTCTCAATCTAGATTTCAGGCGGCGCATCCGTTGTGCGTCAGCGTACTGCCTGGGTGTAATGCCGATCACGCTCCGGAAGGCCCGCTCAAGTTGATGCGGACTCATCCCTACAGGCCCGCTCAATGCCGCGAGCGTTACAGCCGCTTCGCCCCCGCCGGCAGCGTCTCCATGAATGCGCGCCTCAATCTCACGGCATACCCGTGCCACCGCCTCGGCCCGAGGGTCGCGCGGATTAATAGTGCGTGGCCGGCATCGCAGGCACGGCCGAAAGCCCCTCTGTTCTGCCGCTTCCGGCAGCAGGAAGAATTCGACTTGTGCGCGCTGCGGTTTGCGCGATGGGCACGATGGGCGGCAATAAACTCCGGTCGAGCGCACAGCATAAACGAAGGCCCCATCGGCCTCCCGGTCGCGCGACTGCACCGCGAGCCACTGCGCTTCCGCCGGACGGTATGTTCGACTAGCTGAAACTCGAGTTTCGCTTCGTGCCATCGGCGCTGTTCCCATCGCTTTCGCCTCCACGCTGAAATTACCGGAAGCTCGGCCAAACAGCTATCCGTTTTTTGCGCTCAAACCCGACCAATTTGGAGAAGGCGGACCGCCGAAGAATGGTCGCAGGAGCATTGGTCCAGCCCCGTAGTCCAGAGGGTACATGATACGTCAACTCGCCCCGAACCTCCGTTGACGCCCTCCCTAGCTGCGCGCATATTGGGGCAACCACCGGGGTTAATTCTGAGCAAGTCTTGGGGGAAGGGACATGGGGGCTGCTTGGGACTATAAGGAGCAGCAGGCAGCACTATCGCCGCTGCGTGAATTCGAAAGCCGCACAGAACCACTGAAAATCACGTCGGGGAAACCCGGACCCCACCGTTTTGCGCGCGTCCCGACGCATGCCGTCGGCGTGGCCCGCGAGCGACGGCGCAGCCCACGTGCCTATCTGTCATTGCCTCTGCGTCTTACACGAGTTGGCGACATGATTGAGCCCATGCCCGTCACTCTTGTGACCAGGAACATCAGTTCGAGCGGCATCTATTTCCTGGCGCCGCGCGAATTCGAGCCTGGAACCGCAATTGAACTGGAAGTCGCCCTAGTGGAACGCCCGATGGGGATGGGCACCGTCCAGATGTGCACTGCGGCGCATATTGTCCGCGCAGAGGCTTCGGACACCCCGGGCTGGCGAGGTTATGCGGCCAGCTTCGACGATTTCGCGCTCCGCCGCGACGATATCCTGCCCAAACGCTACAACGGCCGCTAAATCGCGTTTCTCTGATACGATTCCTACGTCGTGAAGCGAAAGCGATTTCCCGCGCGCGCCGTCCTCTTCGATTGGGACGGCACACTTCTCAACTCGTACGTCTCCGATACGCGCGCCTACATGACAATGTTTCGCGCTCTGGGAATCGAGTGGGGCGTGGCAGAACTCGCGCGCCATTACTCTCCGAATTGATATCGCGTCTATCAAGCGGCGCGTATCCCGCGCGCGAAGTGGGATGAAGCCGACCGCCTCTGGACTCACGCTTATGCACAGGAGAATCCGAAGCTAATCACTGGCGCACGGCGTGTCGTCGAAATACTTGTGCGCGACTTCGACCTCGCCATCGTTACCAGCGGAAATCGCAATCGAGTGCGTCAACAGCTCCGCGAATTCAAGCTCACCGAGTACTTCTCTGCCTGCGTTTGCAGCGAAGACGCTCCCAAGAAAAAGCCCCATCCGGCCCCCTTAAGACTGGCACTCGAACAATTGCACGCCGATCCGGCAGAGTGCGTCTACGTCGGCGATACGCAGGAGGACATTGAAATGGCCCGGCGCGCCGGGGTGCGCCCCATCGGCGTTTTGGGGCCCTTCCCGACCGCCCAGCGCATCCGCGCCGCGCGGCCGGACGCGCTCTTGCGCTCGGTTCGCGATTTGCCTCCCTATTTGCGGACCTTGGACTAACTGGGACCGACGGGACTTCGTGGTGGGGTGCCGGACTTGGGTGGTGTTTCAGCCGGCGTGGAGGGAGCAGGCGGCGTCGATATCGGCGGCGCGGTCGTCTCCGCAGTCGCGGATGACCCATTCAGCTTGAATCCCGTATTCCGGATGACCAGGTGCAGGTGCAGCTCGCTGTTGTCGGATCCTTGGATGTAATCGTCCGATCGCGTGTATGTCGGGAGCCAGTATTTCTCCTGGAAATTCTCGCGGAAGGTTTCAAACATCGAGAACGGAAGTTTGGTGCCGTTGCCGGCTATCTCGCTCACGAATTTCCCGAAGGTCTTGACGATGGCGAAATCCTGGTCATCCACCCACACGGCGCCCTCGAACAGCCGGCGAGTTCTGCTCAATCGTTTCGGCGTCACCTGGAAAACGTAGGTATTGATTTGATCGAGCTGATCCTGTCCCGCGTATTTGAAATTGTAGTTCGGGATTTCCTCCGGAGTCAGGAAAAATAGTGGGAGGCTCGCGATGGTCTTTACATCTTCGAGCGAAAAATTCGTGACCTTCAGGTTGGACTCGGGTTCCTTCGTGATCCGTAGAAAGCGATCGCCATTGGGCCGCGAATACACTTCGCCTGTAACTGTGAATTTCCCACCGGGATTGCTCAATTCCTCCACGCGGATCTGTTGGGTGAAATTGTAGACGTCGTATTCCTTCTTCATCACCGATTCGTTTGTCGAGAATCGCAAGATAATTTCTGCTTCTGGAATTGGCGGAGGCCCGGGATGAGGTTCGGCTGGGATGCGCTTCACCTCAAACTTCGGCGGGGGGGCCATGGGCCCTCGGTCGTTTTGCGCACGAACCGCTGGTGCGAACCACAATCCCAATGCAACCAAGGTCAAAGCGAATGTGTATCGATTCATCGTTTCAATTTTCCCAGTCTCTTTAGATGCAAGCAAGAGGATGTACGTCTAATCTGGCATGCCTGCGCCTGCGAGAAACATCATATCCGCTGTATTCCAGGATGCAATTCGAACTTCAGTGTAGGCAAATCTGCCCGGGCCGTCGGTGGGAACGCCGGGAATCGTAGATTCTCAGGGAGAGGCAAGCGTCCGAATACGGAGAGTGTACTTGCCTGGGTCGCTGCCGGGAACAAGCGGAGGGAATTCCACTCGAACGAGAGCGGAGAAATTCTTCTGCTCAATCGTCGCTTGCGCGCACACTTTTGCGCATTCCCATTCGACGGAAATTGTAGGACGGCCAGGCGTCTCTATCTCGATGTGCGTTGTTCCTGAGGGCACACCAATCGTCTTGCCCTGCGGCGCGAAATCCTCGCACTGCAATTTCGTGCTCTCTTCGTTCTCGGGTTTTGGCAAATTGTCCGGTGGGGCGGGGGCGGCGGCAGCCATGGCCCGCCAACAGAAACTGGTGGTACGCTCCGGATCGGCCGCGGCGGGGAATGAATTCAATGAGACGAACGACTGCGAATATGTGATCGGCGAAGTGCCCTTTTCGGCGCTGACTGCGTTTAAAGCCACGCGATAGTCCGCCCGCATTGTCGTGGAACCTTCAAATTGAAAAGTCTTTTCGATTTGGGCGCCGGCGG
Source organism: uncultured Acidobacteriota bacterium (assembly GCA_963701005.1). Taxonomy (GTDB): domain Bacteria; phylum Acidobacteriota; class Terriglobia; order Acidiferrales; family UBA7541; genus Palsa-295. The sequence continues at coordinate 4,906,515 of OY969555.1, read as the reverse complement.
GAAGAATATCTGGCGCGTCGTACTCCAGCTTCAACCCTGGATTTCGGGGGTCGGTTTCCCATTTGGCCGCATAGGCGCGATTGAACAACCCATAGCGTCCACGGGCCCGGCTCTCATTTGTGCCCGGAGGGTTCTCCGCGAATGAAAAAGCATCGCGCAAGAGTCCAACGCTGGTGGAGAGATTGGCCCCGGAGGATTTGTCCACGAGAGCGATTACCTGTCCGCCCGATTCAGGTGAGACAATCATCCGCCTGCTCGTATTCTCCAACACCCACTCGTCCGCACCGTCGCGATCAAAATCGTAGCGGTAACGGACCGTTCCGTTCGTAGGCGGTTGGAGGAAAACGACTGGCAGCTTGCGCCGATCGTTCTTAACATGCAGTTCGATCGTTCCGCGTATGAACCCATCCGGCGCGGGCGCGATGGCCATCAACTCCTTGCCCGAGGGTCTCAATTCGATTTTTTCCACTGAGCTGTTCCGCGGAAGCACATGGAGAGTGCCGCCTCCATGCAATGGACCCTGGATGGAGACATCTACAGTTTGAGGCTCGCCAAAATTAAAATTCTCGGCTTGGAGTACGAGGGCGGACGTGCCTTTTGATTCCAGCAAGACGAGCGGTGGATACGTGCGAAGAAAAGAGCCATGGCTCACGGGCAGCCGCACCGCGTTGGCCACGAAAAATCCAAGATCATCAGGCGTGAATTTTGGCGGCTTTTCAAGTTCAGGCACATGCGGCTTATTCGGGAGATCGATCTTCAAGGTCCGATGAAATTGAGGCGCCATGCCTCGTGGAACAATCACTTGCAAACTATGCTCCGATTCGTCCCAGGTCATGTCCGGCTTGACTTCGTCCAGTGCGACATTGGATGGCTTCTCCTCCAAATGAAGCCTAATTTCGACCCGCGCCGGGGCATAAAATAGCAGCACGAGCGATTTCCCTTCGCGCTGCGCTTCGAGAAATTCCGCGCCCGCCGTGATGACATCCTCAGCGCACGGAGCGTTCGGTGGATCGGTGAAGCAAAGCCGCGTTTGTAGTGGCAGGAGAAGCGATTCTCTCGCCGGCACAGTCACATGCAACGGAAGGTAGTCAGTGTGGTTCCCGCGCGCTGAAGCTGCCGGTGAGAGAACCTCAAGATAGGCATCCGCGGATTTGCCGCTCGCGAGGTTCGTAACACTTAGAAACCCCTGGCCTCCTTTCCGATCACCCAACAGCCCCGTTCCTTCGTTTGTGACGATTTCGTTGGCGATCAATTGATTGGCACCTGTTGGTTTGCCGGAAATCACGACCGCCGGCCTCAGTCCTGCGGCGGTAACGAATTCGCGAAGAACGCTCATGGCCCAGGCGGATTCGGGCTGTGCTCGGTTCTCCGCGAAGCCGCGATCGAGCGCGACCCAGGAAGAAAACTCCTTGGTGGATTCGATCACTTCACCAGCGCCGAACTTCCAGTGTCCGCGGATCGCCGTATTCGCCGAAGCCTGCGCTGCCTCGGGAGCCGTCTTCCACAGTTCGCTGAGGATGCTCCCCACCGGCCGCTCCGGAAAGACGACTGCCGTGCCTCCTCGGCGCACGTACGCAACAATCGTCCGCTGCGCTCGCTCGCTTAACTGAAATTGTGGCAGGTTTGGATCGAACACCGGCACCAGGATCATCGGGTTGCGTAGCAGTTGCTCAACTGTCTGAAAATCCGGGTCGACAAGCTCGCTCGACAACATGGCCAGCGTGGCGAGACGTTCGATTTTCATCACCGAGTCCGACACGCGCAAGATATCCTGCCGGGAGAGAAGACCCTGCGGATAAGCGCCAAGTGGATAGGCGATGCCGAAATCCGGCCGCTTGTGAGAAGCGGCGAGTTGCGGTCCCCAATGATGAAATAGGGCCGAGTTTCTCCGCACTGCATGCAATCGCGGCTGTTGAGTTCCGTCCGGTCCGAGCGCCGCATCCCAGCGATACGTTCGATTGGCCCACGGAACGGAATAGCCGGCCGGCGTGTAGGTGTCCTGCAAGGGCAGATAGTTGAAGCCGTGAACCCCGTTTCCGAGGAGGAGCCGCGAGCTGAGCAGAGTATTTTCCGGTGGATTCGTAATTGGGCGATCGTCATCCGCCGGTGCATACCAGCCCGCCTGATACTCGATCATCATTGGAGGAAAGGCCGGTTGTGTTTTCAGCTCTTCGGTGAAAAATTCGATCTCGCTGGCGTCGCTCGCTGTCAGCGAGCGCTCGCCGGATTCATCCCTTTCGCGCCGCGCCATGTACCATTGCCCCATGACGCCGATAGGCCGTTCGAGTGTAGCCCCAGTCGCCGAAACGCGCATGTCCGTCGGATTGATAAATACGGGCAAATCGACGCCGCCGGCCTCGACAGCCGCGCGCAGCGATTCGAGGTAGCGCCAAAAATCGGGACCGGTGCGGTTCGCGCGCCCGATCGCAAAATCGTCTCCAAGCTGAACGAAAAGTAGCGGCCCGCTCGAGTCGTGGGGCGCTGCGTTTGGGCCTTGCTCGGGATTTCGCCAAAGCCGATGCGAACTAAAAGGGGCGAGCTCTTTCGCAACGGCCGTGAGCCATTCCCGCGCGTGAGCCATGTGCGTCGGGTTTTCGAGCCAGCCTTCCGCCGCGGCTTCTGCGTCGTTTGCATTTAGGCCGTCAAGCGGCGGGTAGCGGCCCTCAAGCCAATCCACTGAGTTCATCTTGTACTCTGGACGCTCGAGCAGCCACCCGGGATAGCCACCGTACCGCCACTCATTCAAAATTTCAGGCCCCGGGCGCGCGATCAGCTTGAAACCTTCCTGCGCGATCAGCGTGAGTAGGGCGCGTAGGTTGCGCCGCGGGTTCATATGCCCGTCGAAATCAAATTCATCTTGTTTCGGTTCGTGCCAATTCCAGGGAATGTAGAGGTCAAGCGTGTTGATTCCGTTCGAGTGGTAATTCTTCAGCAGCGATTCCCACTGGTCGCGCGGAATGCGGTAGTAGAAAAACGATGCAGAGTGAATGAAAAATGGTGCGCCATCCACGCGCAGCTCGGGGTAGCCGCCGTGTTGGACTATCTCGACTCCGCGCGGCGGTTTTGTCTCAGAGGCGCTGTCGCCCTGGCATTGGGACCCGCCCGAAGAGGACGTTCTCCCCGCGGCCAATGCGATGACAACAATAATCAATGCGCCCAGTCCCAATCGCCGGAAAATTCGATTCAGACGGCGAGGGCCCGACGCCGTACCCGGCTCAGCCGCGGCGGACATAGGCGGCAATTCTGCCATGATTCGATAGATGCAGCCACCGTCCGTGGTGTGGATTCGCGGGCCGACTTGTCCCGCCGCATTGCATTTGTGGTCGCGTGTTCATCACACCTTCGTTATGGCTTTGTTATGAGCGTTGCAGCTCTGGTAGAATTTCCGGTTCGCGGCCAGCGGGCCGCGCCGGTCGTGCATGATACTCAGGTAGCGAAGCGTTATTACATCAGCGGGCTGGTCCAGGGTGTGGGCTATCGCTACTTCGCGCAGCGAGCCGCGCGGCGCCTTGGCTTGGTTGGTTACGTACGGAATTTGAGCGATGGGCGCGTGGAAGTTTACGCCTCCGGCGATCCCGGCGCTCTCAATCAGTTCCGACTGGAACTGGAACGGGGGCCGCGCAGCGCCCAGATATCGGGCGTTGCTGAGGAACTAGCCGCGCTCGATTCGGAATTCACGCGCGGATTTACGGTGGAGTACGACGCCTGACTTTAGAGGAGACGATGGAAGACCTGAAAAAATTAATCCGAGAGATTCCCGATCATCCCAAGCCGGGTATTCTCTTTTACGACCTCACGACTCTCCTTCAGGATCCGCGGGGATTTCATTCATTGGTTGACCAGCTCTGCTCCCATTACAATGGCAAGAAAGTGGATATCGTCGCAGGGATCGAGGCGCGCGGATTTATTTTTGCCCCCGCACTGGCTTACCGTCTCGGCGCGGGATTCATTCCCGTGCGCAAACCAAGGAAGCTGCCATGGAAAACCGCGTCCGTGACGTATCAGCTCGAATACGGCAGCGACATGCTCGAAATTCACCAGGACGCGGTGAAGCCTGGTCAGCGCGTCCTCTTGTGTGACGACCTCCTCGCCACTGGTGGCACGGCCTCCGCCGCGATCAGCCTGGTGCGGCAATTGGGAGGCGAAATCGCCGGCGCCGCTTTTGCGGTTGAGCTGGGCTTCCTGAATGGCCGCGCGAAGCTCCCTGGTGTAGACGTTTTTTCACTCCTCAGCTACGACAAGTAGCGATAGCGAAAAGTCGAAATAAGAAATTGTTGGACGGCCTTCCGGTGGGGCTGTTCAAGCGTGGCTGCCAAATGCCCGCTTCTATTTTCCCTTATCCAATTTCTGATTTCTCCGCTGCCGTACCGCTTCGAAAAGAATCACCCCTGCGGCAACGGAAACATTCAACGAGCGCACTGGGCCGGTGGTTGGAATCGACACCAAAAAATCGCAGCGCTTGCGCGTCAGCTCGTGTAGGCCCTCGCCTTCGCCTCCGAGAACGATGCCGGTCGAGCTCTTCAAATCCACTTCCGTGTAACTCTTCTCCGCGCGCTCGTCGAGGCCCACTAGCCAGTAGCCCGCTTCCTTCATTTCTTCCATGGCGCGCACAAGATTTTTTACACGCGCTACAGGCAAATGCGCGAGCGCGCCCGCCGAAGCTCGTTCGACCGTATCGGTCAATCCTGCCGCGCGCCGTTCCGGGATCACCACACCGCTCGCACCTGCGGCGAGGGACGTGCGAACAATCGCGCCAAGGTTGTGCGGATCCTCAACGCCATCGAGCAGCACGAGCATTCCCTGGGCCGTCTTTTCACGCAGCAAATCTTCCAGCTCAACAGCGGGCTTCGCGGCCGCGAGCGCGACTATGCCCTGGTGCTCGCGCGTTCCGGCCAGCCGGTCAACCTGCTGGCGATCTTCGAAGCGCACCGGAACTCCGCGCGATTTCGCCAGGCGAACAATCGCCTCCAACCGCTCCCCGTGACGCCCGCTTGCGATCACGATCCGGTCCAGCGCGCGCCCCGCGTTCAGTGCTTCCTCAACTGCATGAAATCCAGTCAACCAATTCATCATTTCGGCGCTTAAGACGCTTCTACCGTTGCGATCGTGTGAGCCGCGATGGCTTCTCCGCGCCCGATGTCGCCGGTGCCTTCGTTCGTCTTGGCTTTGAGGTTGATCTGTTCGGCCGCGATGCCGAGCGATTTCGCGAGCGCCGCGCGCATCGCGGGGAAGTGCGGGCCAAGCTTCGGCCGCTCGCAAATCACCACGGCGTCCAGATGAATAATCCGAAGCCGCCGGTCGTCGAGCAGCTTGCGAATATGTTCAAGGAATAGCAGGCTCGAGGCGCCTTTCCATTTGTAATCCGTGTCCGGAAAATGGGTACCGATATCGCCAAGCCCGGCCGCTCCCAGCAGTGCATCACACAACGCGTGGCTCAATACGTCGCCATCGGAATGCCCTACTGGCCCTTTGTCAAATGGCACTTCGATCCCGCCGAGGATCAGCTTTCGGCCTTCCGCCAGCCGGTGCAGGTCGTATCCAATCCCCGAGCGTGTCATTTTGTGCGCCGCTCCTGTTCAAGATAGAAGCGGGCGAGATCCATGTCGGCAGGGCGCGTAATCTTGATGTTTCGCTCGGAGCCGAGGACGACAAAAACATCGTGGCCGAAGCGCTCGACGAGCGCGGATTCGTCCGAAGCCGTCACGCCATCTTGCTGTGCCCTTCGGAAAGCGTCTCGCAGAAGCGGGTAGGAGAATGCCTGCGGCGTCTGCGCCAGCACGATACGCTCACGGGGAATCGTCGCGCTAATCAACGCAACGTCTTCCGGCAGGCTGGCGCGCTTCACTTCTTTCACGGTGTCAATCGCCGGGATTCCAAGTATGGCGGCGCCCCGGGCGCGCGCTTCAGCAATCACGCGGTCAAGTTGCCCTGGCGTCACAAAGGGACGAACCGCATCGTGCACCAGCACGATTTCGGTCTTGGGGTCAACCTGCGCCAGCGCGTTTGCCACGGACTGCTGCCGCGTGTCACCGCCATGCACCACGCGGGCAGGGCGGCCGAGCTCCGACTTTCCCACCTTATCTTGGAGAAAAATGATGTCGTCCGCCCGTGTGGAAATGAAAAAATCGGTGATTGCGGCGCAGGCAGCCAGGCGGCGCAACGTGAAAATGATCAGCGGCATACCGCCCAGTTCCAGGAACTGCTTCGGCATGTCTGCGCCCATGCGGGTGCCCAGGCCCGCAGCGGGAACGATAGCAGCGATTCGGCTCATCGAAGGGCCAACAGTCTAGCGCAATTGCCCCGGCAGCGAAATACGGAGTACCCATGCATGCTTCCTCGATGCGGACAAGTTCGGCCGCAATCGAGGCAAGAATTAAGGCCGGTTGGATTCGGGATACAGCGGCCTCGGAGGGCGTTCCCCTCCCGGCGTGTTTTCCACGGCTCGCGGGCCCGGCTGCGCTTCCGACGGCGCAACGGCGGTCGTGCGCGGCGACTGTTCGCCGCGTTCATCGTAGCGGCCGAAGATCATCTTCCCCGCAGTTGTCTGGTGCACCGAAGTGACGGTGATATCCACCGTCTTGTTGATCATCTTGCGCGCCCCGTCCACCACCACCATCGTCCCGTCGTCCAGGTACGCGACTCCCTGGTTGTATTCCTTGCCTTCGCGCAGAATGAAGACGCGCATCGTCTCGCCCGGCAGCACCACGGGTTTGAGCGCATTTGCGAGCTGATTGACGTTCAGGATCTCGATTCCCTGGAGTGTGGCGACCTTGTTCAGGTTGAAATCATTCGTCACGATTTTCGCGTCGTAGCGCTTGGCCAGCTCGATCAATTTCAAATCTACATCGGCCACCTGCTGAAAATCGTCGTCGGAGATGAGGACTTCGAGGTGAGCCATTTTTTGGATTCGTTGCAGGACTTCGAGTCCGCGGCGACCGCGCTGGCGTTTCAGCGGGTCGGCGGAATCGGCCACGAGCTGCAATTCGCGCAGGACGAATTGAGGAATCACCACCGTCCCATCGAGGAATTGCGCGTCGGCGATGTCCGCCACCCGCCCATCAATGATGACGCTTGTATCGAGCACCTTGAACGAATGCTTCATGCTTCGCTCAGTGCCGAATAATCCCCCAAGCGCCTGCAAATTCAGCATGTCCCCCTTGTTCGCGCCCAAGATGAGGCCGATGTAAAACATCACCAGAAAAATGGCCAGGCTGAAAAAGGAGCGTGTGCTCTCCGGCATCGAAGTGTGCATGAAAATGAGCGACGTCAGGTACGCGCCCAAAATGCCCAATATCGAACCTGTGGCCGCGCCGATCAGGCGGCGAAGGCTCGCCCGCCGAAGTCGCACTTCGAACAAAATTACCCCTATCGCAAACAGAAAGCCGGCAAGGGCGGCATACTCTTTCGACATGCTGAATGGCCGGAAGTGGAATCCCGCCGCCACACATACGACGACAAAAATAAAACGAATTGCCAGCATGTCCCAAAAAGTGCCCACTTGTTCGTGCGGAGCACGCGACTGCGCGGGGGATTTTACAAGTGGATTTTCCGGAGTCGTCCCTGCCGGAGGCCGGATGGGTACATTAGAATTCCTTTGCATCGTGGCACCCTATGAAACATATGAAAATATGAATCAGCAAAAAAAGCTGTAGCGCTGATTTCTCGTCGTTCCTATCTGCCGGCGTTATGAAATTTGTAATCGATCGCCGAAATAAATGATACTGCGATATGAATCCCTACGATGCGCGTAGTATAGCACCGCGAGTGAAGCGTGAGTCAATCCCAGGTGTGGGGAGGCGGAGTTACAGGTAATACCGGGGGACGCGGCGGCCGAGCGCGCAGAGCAAATCCGACGTGACCGTCCCGATCTCAGGTGCGACATCGGAAACTTCGATCGCCGAATTTCCGTCCTTGCCGTAAATCGTGATCACGTCCCCGAGTTTGGCGTCCGGCACGTCAGTAACATCGAGTGTTGTGAGGTCCATTGAAATCGTACCCACCAACGGTACACGCCGGCCATGCAGCAACGCGCAGCCGCGATTGGTGCGCTGGCGCACGACGCCGTCCGCATAGCCCGCGTTGATCACCGCGACCCGCGACGGTCGATTGGTGACAAATCGCGCGCCATATCCTACCGCCTGTCCGGCGGGAATCTCGCGCAGGGAAATGATTCGCGCGCGCAGCGATAGGCACGGCTGGAGCGGGATCATCGCCATGATTTCCTTCTTCTTTTCTGGCGGGTCAAACGATTGATGATAGCCGTAGAGAATTGCGCCTGGCCGAACCATATCCGCCCAAGTGCTCGGCCGCGCACAGATTGCGCCGCTATTGGCCATGTGCACGATTCCGGGAGACACTCCCGCTGTGCGCAGGCGATCGAGGCATTCGCGGAAGAGCCGCTCTTGATCATCCGTCTGCTGCGCTTTGAAATCTTCCGCCGATGCGAAATGAGTGAAGGTGCCCTCGAGTTCGATGTGCCGGCATCCGGCCAACACGCTCGCAAAGGCTTCGATTTCGGACGGCAGTATTCCTAGGCGGTTCATCCCCGTATTAATTTTCAGGTGAAAGGGCACTCGCGAGGATTTTCGACGAGCGGATTTGGCGGCGCGTTCGAGGTGCCGCAAATCATCCACGCGCGTCACCGTCGGCGTCAGATGATTCTCAAACAAGCGCTTCTCCTCACCGGGCCAAAAGCCCGTTAGCACCAGGATGCGCTTGCGGATTCCCGCTTCTCGGAGTTCGATCCCTTCGTTCGCGCAGGTTACGCCAAACCATTCAGTCCCGGCCTTTTGGAGTGCCTTCGAAATCGGCACCGCGCCAAGGCCATACGCATTCGATTTAACCACCGCCAGGATCTCGCGTTTCCCGCCGATGTGTTCGCGGATGACACGCAGATTATGCAGAATCGCCTTAAGCGAAATCTCCGCCCAGACAGGCCGCCCACCCACATGGATCGATTTCGTCATCGCCTTTTAGAATGCCAGACTCCGCCTCGACGGCGCGAACATAATTCGTATCGGTCGTCTTGGCAGCGCCGTGTGAGTAAACAGCTCGCTCGCCAGTGTTGCAGTCTCATGGCCATCAGAGCCCGTGCAAGAGCTGCAACCGAGAAGCGAGGAATCTCTAAGAGAATGTGGTGGTTACGGGGACGTGGCGGGCTTATGGGCTAGCGAGCTTGCTGCAACGGCGCGGCTGGCACGACACGGCTGTGGGCGCCCGATGACGCTCCCAAAGGGCCTATTCTTCAGGCCCCGACGTGCTCCAGCTATCCGGCGCCGCCTCTTCAAACCGCGTGTGGCGCGCCAGGAAGACGAAATTCAGGTTGCCGGTCGGACCATTGCGCTGCTTGGCGATGATGATCTCAGCTTTGGCGCGGTCTTCTTCAGGCAGGTCGGTCTTATAGAAATTCGGGCGGTTGATGAATAGGACTACGTCCGCATCCTGCTCGATCGCGCCGGACTCGCGCAAGTCTGACAATTGAGGCTTGCGATCCTCGCGTTCGGGGGCACGCGTCAACTGGCTCAGCACCAGCACTGGGATCTTCAATTCCTTGGCCAGGCCCTTCAGCGAGCGCGAAATGCTCGACACTTCTTCCTGGCGGTTCGTGCCGCGCCCCGTATTCGTAGGCACGACGAGCTGCAAATAATCCACGATCATCATCGAAAGCCCGCGGTCGCGCTTCAGGCGGCGCGCTTTCGCTCCCATTTCCAGGACAGTCGAAGAAGCCGAATCATCAATCCAGAGAGGCGCTTCGCCCAGGCTCGCGAGCGCGCCCGTGATCTTGCCCCAGTCGTCTCGGTTCATGTGGCCAGTGCGGAACTTGTGAGCGTCCACACGCGCTTCAGAGGCGAGCAAGCGCAGCAGCAGCGACTCTTTCGACATTTCCAGGCTGAAGACAGCCACCGGCTCGCGTTGCCGTAGCGCCACGTTTTCGGCGATGTTCAAAGCCAGCGCCGTTTTCCCCATGGATGGCCGCGCCGCCAAGATCACGAGCTCGGATGGCTGCAAGCCAGCAGTCTCGTTATCGAGTCCGGGATAGCCAGTGGCCAGCCCCGTGATGCGGCGCCCTTCGCTGAAAATTCGCTCCAGGCGCTCATAGTTTTCTCGAACGAGTTCCTTGACGCCAATCAGCCCCGCCTTCACGCGGTCTTCCGCCAACTGGAAGATGGCCGATTCGGCGCGGTCCAAAATCACGTCCGCATCATCGCCCGCAGCCAGCGCCTGCTCTTGAATCGCCGCGGCGGAAAACGCCAGGCTTCGCAGGATGGCCTTTTCCTTCACGATGCGTGCGTAATGCTCGACGTTCGTGACTCGCGGCAAGCCATCGGCCAGTTGCGAGAGATACGCCACACCTCCCGCTGCTTCGAGCTCACCGCGCCGGCCTAGGTCCTCCATCAGCGTGACCGTATCGATCGCCTGCTGTTTCTCGCCGAGCTGGATCATGCGCTGGAAAATCTGGCGGTGCTGCGAAAGGAAAAAATCCTCCGATCGCAGCTTTTCGACGGCGGCGTTCAGCGCGTGGTTATCGAGCAGGATAGCGCCGAGGATGCTGCGTTCGGCTTCGAGATTGTGCGGGAGCGGGCGTTCGAGCGTAGTGTCGCTAGCCATTCGTCTTCGCCTTATTTTCGCCTAAGCTATGATTGACTGCAAGAGGGCTGCCTTCCCAATCTTGCTGCATGCACCTGCCAGAATTTTTCAGGGCTGCTTGTTGCGTCATTCATTCTGACATCGCGGGCGCACACGTCAACGATACGAGCCTGTGGATGTTTGAATAAGTGTGGAAATCTCTTGAAGCGGAAAAATACAGGGCGCAGCAAACTGCGCCCCGGCAAACAAAGAAAAACGTCGAGCCTCGCCGAGCAGCCCCTACTCTTCCTTCTTGACGGCGAGCTTCACCGAAGAGGTAACTTCGCGGTGCAGCTTGATTGGAATCTCGAATTCGCCGACAACTTTGATTGGATCGGCGAGAACGATTTTCCGCTTTTCGATGTTGAACCCTTGCGCCGCGAGCGCCTCCGCCACGTCGCCGGAAGTGACCGACCCGAAGAGCTGGTCGTTCTCACCGGCCTTGCGCGTGAGTGTCACCGAAACTGCCGTAAGGAGTTCGGCCAGCTTCTGCGCCGCTTCCTTCTCGGTTGCTTCCTTCTTTGCAAACGTAGCGCGCATCTTCTCGAGCCGCTTCATATTGCCCGCAGTGGCCTCAATTCCAAGCTTGCGAGGCAGCAGAAAATTCCGCGCATACCCCGCGGCTACTTCCACCAATTGCCCGCGCGTTCCGAGCTTTTCGACGTCTTCCTGCAGAATGATTCGCATGGTCGTGTCCTCAAAGAACTCCGCTTGATTGGGGCGAATCGCGCAAGACTTCGCCCGGCGATTACAATTCCGCCGCGAATGGCAGCAGGGCAATATTCTGCGCGCGCTTGATGGCCACCGTCAGCCAGCGCTGATGCCGCGCGCAAGTTCCCGTCATCCGGCGGGGAAGAATCTTCCCGCGCTCCTGAATGAACGGCGCCAGAATTTCCGCCTTCTTGTAATCAATATAGTCCGCCTTGTCCACGCAGAACCGGCAAACCTTCTTCTTTCGGACAAAGCTTCGCTTGCCTCTCTTGGCTGGTCCGCCGGGGCGTCCCTGCGGCCTCGGTCCACCAGGTCCAGACGGACCCGACGGCCCGGACGGCGGTGCTTGCATTGGTGCGTGCTCTTCTGCCATTCGATTTCTCCCCTGTTAAACTTGCGCAGCCGCTTGCTCGCCACTGCTCGGCACCGGCGCTGCTGCCGGAGCCGTCTTGCGCGGGCGCCGCGCCGCTCGTCGCTCGCGGTGCCGCTTCAATTTATCCTGCCTCTTCAATTCTTCATCGAGGCGCACGGTCAGATACTTCATTACCGCGTCCGCCACCTTCAGCCGGCGCTCCAACTCCTTCACCACCTCGCCGTGGGTCGACTTCACGACCATATATACGTAGTAGCCCTCGCGCAGCTTCTGGACGCGATAGGCCATGCGCCTCCGCCCCCACTTGTTCACCGACTCGATTTTGCCGCCCTTCTCAGTGGCGGCGTGCTCGAGAGTGGCTATTACCTTGTCAACTTCCGGCTCCGGCGTATCCGGCCGGCAGATGAAAATCAGATCGTACTGACGTTCTTCCATGTGTCCTCGATTTCTTGCCTTCTCAACGGCAACATCAAAAACCCCTATTTCGAATCTTGCTCTTCCTCATCCTGTGGCGCCCGGCGATTGAACTGCGACATCGCCTTGCTCACGCCTTCCGCCAGGATCATCTCAACCGCAGCGCTCGCCTCCGCCACCATTTGCGCCGCGATTTCACGCTCGGCCCGGCCCATCGTGCACAGTACATAATCCGCCAGGTCGCCCCAAACTTTCTCCGGCCCTACGCCCAACCGAACCCTGATGAATTCATCCGTCCCAATTGCGCCAATCACCGACTTCAGCCCGTTGTGCCCGCCGGCGCTCCCTCGCTCCCGAATTCGCAGCATCCCCCAGGGCAGCGCGGCTTCATCGCTAATCACAATCATCTGCGCTGGATCGCATTCGTACCGCTCAAGCAGCATCCGCACAGCGAGTCCGCTCAAATTCATCATCGTCTGCGGCTTCGCAAGAATCACTTCCTGCCCTGCCAGCTCGCCGCGTCCGATGTACGACTTTGCTTCCGGCCGCGTCACTCTGGCTCCGGCTCGCGCGGCGATTTCATCCACGGCCAGGAAGCCCATATTGTGCGGCGTCCACTCGTACTCGGGGCCGGGGTTGCCGAGCCCGACGATCAATCGCATAGGTCGCGCATAAGCGGGCGCGTTTCGCGCCCAAACCCTCGGCGCCCCGCGAACTCTGGGGCGGCTGACCCGGTTACTTCTCCTTGCCCTTCTTTTCGCCCTTCTCTGCCTTCGGAGCAGGTGCAGCTTCCGTTGCCCCCGCTTCACCCTCTTCTTCCTTCTTGCCCTTCTTGATGACTTCGGGCTCCGCTGGGGCAGTTTCTGTCGCCACGGCCGCTTCTGGCGCGGGCTCTTCTTCCTTCTTGAGCACCACGACGTGCGCCAGCACGCGCGTCGGATCAGTCAGCAGCTTCACCTTCTTCGGATCAAGCGGCAGGTCTGACGCGCGCAGCTGCTTGCCAATCAGCAGCTCGCTTACGTCCATCTTGAATTCTTCCGGGATGTCGCCGGGGAGGCACTCGACTTCCACTTCGCGCGTCACCATCTCGAAAATTCCGCCCTGCATTTTCACGCCCTGCGGCTCCCCGAACGTGTGCACCGGCACCTTGACGCGCATGCGCACGTCCATCGCGATGCGCAGCAGATCCACGTGCAGCAGCGACCCGCTCACCGGATCCACCTGCCAATCTTTCACCATCGCTTTTTCTTCTTTTCCGCCCGCCACTTTCACGGAAAAGATGGTGTTGTGTCCTGTCTCCGAGCGTAGGATGCGTCCGACTTGTTTGGCGTTCACCGTCAGCGAAATGGCTTCCTTGTGGTCGCCGTATAGTGTCGCCGGCACATCCCCGGTCAAGCGCGTGCGGCGTGCGGGACCCTTCCCACGCCCCTCGCGAATTTGCCCTTCGATTGTAAATGTCTCCATGCATTCCTCTTTTCCGCCGTGAAATCTAAATAAAAAGCTCGCTGATCGAAGTCTCTTCGTGAATCGATTGAATACCGCGCGCGAGCAATTCCGCGACGCTGAGAACTTTGATCTTCGATAACTTGCGCGCCGCCTCATTCAGCGGCACCGAATCCGTCACCACCACTTCCTCGATCCTCGAATTCGTCAGCCGCTCGACCGCCGGCCCGGAAAGCACCGGGTGAGTGCACGCAGCGAACACTTTCGTGGCGCCGTGCTCAATCAGTGCTTCCGCCGTCTTCACCAGCGTCCCGGCCGTATCGATAATGTCGTCAACCACCAGCGCGGGACGCCCCGCCACATCACCGATAAGATGCATCACTTCGCTCACGTTCACGTCAATTCGCCGCTTGTCCACGATGGCCAATGGCGCATCAATTTTTTTGGCGAAATAGCGCGCCCGCTCAACTCCACCCGCATCCGGCGAAACCACCGTCATCGGCCCGAGCTTCTTCTTCTGGAAATATTCCACCAGCACCGGCGCGGCGAACAAGTGATCCACCGGAATATTGAAATATCCCTGAATCTGTGGTGCGTGCAGATCGAGCGACAGAACTCGGCTCGATCCGGACGTCTCCAGCAAATCCGCCACCAGCTTGGCCGAAATCGCCACGCGCGGACGATCCTTGCGGTCCTGTCTCGCGTACGGGTAATACGGAATCACCGGCGTAATCCGCCACGCCGAGGCTCGCTTAAATGCGTCAATCATTAGCAGCAGTTGCATCAGGTGGTAATCCACCGGATGGCTGCAAGGCTGCACCACAAAAACGTCCGCACCGCGCACGTTCTCTAAAATCTGATAGCGTGTCTCGCCGTCCGAAAACTGGCCATGTTCGGCGCGGCCCCGTGGCACGCCCAGATATTTGCAGATCGCATCACAAAGCGCCGGGTTCGCCGTCCCGCAGAAAATCTTGAATTTGTCGTCGGCCAATATATTCCCCTCAACCGGTCACACGCCATCCCAGTGCCCGGCCATACTTCGCCCTGGATAGTGTTTCGACGACGAATACTGAGTCTTCCGGGAATGCACCAGCGGTTCGGCGCGCCTGCGCTGGGTTTCGGAAGACTCCGAACACCGCCGACCCGCTACCCGCCAGCGCGGCTTCCGCGGCTCCTCGCTTGAGCAATCCGTCCCGGATTTCTCCTAGGCGCGGATGACGGTGGAAGACGGGCCCCTCGAAATCGTTCGAGACGCCTGCCCCCTCCCGGCTCCAGCACAGAGCGCAGAACCCCCAAATTCTATTGGGTTTCTCGAGTCTTGTCAATTCCGCAGAAATCCACTGATAGGCGTCCTTGGTGCTCACGCCGATGTCCTTCGGCGAAACCACGACGATCGTCCGACGCGGCGCGTCGGAAAGAGGATAAATCTCATCCCCTCGATTTACAGCCAGCGCCCGCCCGCCAAATAAAAAGAACGGCACATCGGCCCCCAGCCCTGCGGCAATTTCGATTAGCTTCGGCAGCGGCATTTCCCGTCCGGTCAATCGCAGCATGCCGATAAGTGCTGCCGCTGCATCGCTTGAGCCACCACCCAGTCCGCGCGCTACCGGTATTCTCTTCTCCAAATGCGCTGCGATACTGCCTTGAAAGCCGATTTCGGGGGCGATGGCTTGAATCGCCCGCGTAACGAGATTTTCCGGACCCAACGGCAACGTCGGGTCGTTCGACTGCAATAAAATCGAGAGGCCCGGCGAACCGGGTGTCACGGAAAGCGTCAGCGTGTCGTGCAGCGAGATGGTCTGAAAAATCGTGCGGAGCTCGTGATAGCCGTCGGGCCGCTTTCCCAGGACGTGAAGGCAAAGATTGACCTTGGCGAACGCGCGCAGGCGCAGCGATCTCTTCTTCTCGGAGCTTTTTGCGGCGGCCATGCAGGGGAGCTTACTGCGGTTTTGCTGAATCCGTGGGAGATTTCTGCGCCATATGGCGTTTCAGGCTTTTCAATTGCGCGTCGAGCTCGCCAACTCTTTCGGCCTCATAGTCTGCCGGCAGGGCCTTTTGCCATTCCAGGAGCGCCCGTTCCCAAAGTTCGGCGGCCCGCTCCGTCTGGCCGAGCTTCATATAGACGTCGCCAAGATGGCCGATGATCGTCGGATCGTGGCTCGAGCGGTCCATCGCTTTGCGCAGCGATTCCTCGGCTTCGGCAAGTTTGTTCTGCTTGTAGTAGGCCCAGCCCAGGCTGTCGAGATACGCGCCGTTGTTGGGTTCCTGGGTCACCGCGCGCTGGATCATCGCGGTCGCTTCTTCCAGCCGTTGTCCGCGGTCCGCCAGCATGTAACCGTAGTAATTCAGCACTGCTGCATTGTTCGGGTTCAGTTCCAGCGTTTTGCGAAACTGCTCTTCGGCCGAATCGAATTTCTTCTGCCGCTCGAAAATGGCTCCCAGCATGAATCGGGCGCTCTCTTGATCGCCGGAATCGCGCGACATGGCAATCGCTTTTTGAGCGAACTCCTCGGCTTCGGGATATTTTCGCCCGCGTTCCTGCACCTGCGCCAGGTCGAGATAAATTTCCTGATCGCTGTCATTTCCATGTAACAGGCCGGTGAGCAGCTTCGTTGCCGTAGCCGTGTCTGTTTTCTCGCCGTAGAGCATTGCCAACGTGACCGTCAGGCTCTGATCCTTGGGAGATTGTTCGATCGCCTTTTTGGTTTCGGCAATCGCGCGATCGATATCGTGGCTCGCCCGGTAGGTATCAATCAGCAGCATTTGCGCGCGTTTTTGCGCATCCGGCCCGAGCTTTGCCATTTCCTCAAATGTGCTGATCGCCGCGGAATAATTTTCCTGCTCGCGATATGTCCGGCCAAGCTGTTCGTACAAAATCGCCAGCGCGCTCGGGTTCCCTTCACCTCCGGACTGGCTCTTGATCCCCGCGATGGCGTCCGTAAGCACTTTGACGGCGTCGCTGTACCGTCCCTGATCTTCGTAGAGGAGCGCTTCGTGGTAGAGCACTTCGAGACTGCCGGGGGCAAGCTGTTTCGCTCGCAACAAGCTGGATTCGGCCTGATCGTAATTCCCCAGGCGGCGATAGAGCTGCGCCATGCGCAGGTAGTTTTCTGACGTACCGGGCTCAAGCTCCGTAAGCTTCTTGAACTGCTCGAGCGCCGCCGAGTATTTGTCCTGTGAGAGTAGAGCCTGCGCAAGCCCGTGGCGATGGCCAGGATCATCCGGATCGGCCTCCACGGCCTTGCGGTAGGCACCCTCGGCGTTCGGATAGTCCTTGGCCTGCGAGTACGCATCGCCGAGGAGGTCATAAATTTCAGGCGAGGAAGAGGCCCCAGCGGCTTTGGACAGCAGGTCAACCGCGTCCTGGGCGCGCCCTTCGTCGATCAGGAGCTGACTCAATTGCTCGAGCGCGGGCCCGTTGTCCGCATCGCGATCCAACACGCCTCGCAACACTTTCTCCGCCTCGGCGTGCTGGTTTTCGAAACGATCAAGCCGGGCCAGCCACAGCGCCGAACTTGTGTCCTTCGGGTCCAGTTTCAGGATCGCCTGAAACTGTTCCGAGGCCTTAGCGAGACTTTCCTTCTGCAGTTCGCTTGCGCTCATGTCGCCCAGTTCGCGTACGTAAATGCGCGCCAGCAATTTGTGGGCTGCCAGGTTATCAGGATCCAATTTCAGCACTTCCAGCGCCTGGTTTTCGGCCTCTCGGTTCCGCTGCGCCTTGGAATATATTTCCGCCAGCCGCTCCATGATTACGGGCGACCCCGGAGCAATCGCAAGGGCCTTCTTGTAGGACTCGATAGATTCCGTGGCCAATTCGCCGCGGCCCGTCATCTCGTATTGCTGCTCCTCCAGGTGGCCGATCGCGAAGTAATAGAACTCATCTGCTCGAGCCGATTCAGTTGTCTGGGGCGGAGTTGAAGCGGGGGCGGGTTTAGCAGTAGCTTGCGACTGCGCCCCACTCGGGGCGGAAGCTGGCGACTGCGCCCACGTCATGGGCGTTCCGAACAAGACAGCCAGGATGGCAGTGCTAAGAATAGTTTTCATGCGCCAGTCGCAAAATTCCATTATCGTATATGGGCTGAAGGCCGTCAAAGAATTCCCCGGCACCGGGTTCCTGTTCATATCTCATAAAGGTGCGACGCGCCGAATGCTCCGAGGGATGCCCCGCAACTAAAGGAATTCATATTTGAGTTTACTGTCTAGATGGAGGACTATCGGCGTCTCGAGGAGGGAGTCGTGAGGTTCGCGGCGTTGAGGGCATTGCTCAGAGCAGCGTGCGGAACAGTTCTGCTGTCCGTCGCGCTCTCCCTTTCCGCTTGGGCCCAGCAGCCCGCCGGTTCCGGTGCCAGCGCCGCCGCGCAATCTGCTGCCGCACCGGCTACCCCCCCGCCGGCGCCCCCTGCCCTCCCTCCGAAAGCAAAACTCGCGGATTTCGCTTGGCTCGAAGGCCGCTGGCATGGTGACTGGGGCCCGAGGATCGCCGAGCAGACTTGGCTCGCGCCCAAGGCAGGCGTGATGACGGGTATTTTTCAGCTCGTCGAGAACGACAAAACGCTCGTGATCGAGCTGTTTACGTTGGTCGAAAAGCCCGGCGGGATTGCCCTTTATCTCCGCCATTTCACTCCTGAACTCTTGCCCTGGGAAAAGGCCATGCCAACAGTTCTGAATCTTTCGGGGTTTGACGCGAAGAAAGTGGACTTTGACAACCCGGTTGACGGACTGCCCCAGCACATTTACCTGCTTCGGCTCGATGCGGACACCTTCACTTTGCGCTCGGAAATCGTTCCCGAGGAAGGTGACCCGCAGGTGACGGAGATCACCTATCATCGTCAGAAGCCGGCGCCCGAAAAACCTAATGCCGGAAATGGCGCACGCCGGTAAAGACCATCGCCATCCCCATCTTGTTCGCCGCCGCGATCACGTCCGCATCTCGCACCGACCCTCCCGGCTGAATCACCGCCGTCGCGCCGGCCTTTCCTGCTTCCTCCACACCATCCGGGAACGGAAAGAAGGCATCGGAGGCGACCACACTCCCGGCCAGCGCCAGGCCTGCCGTCGCCGCCTTGATCACCGCAATCTTTACGGAGTCCACGCGGCTCATTTGCCCTGCGCCCACGCCTACTGTTTGACCCTCGCGCGCGAACACAATGGCATTCGATTTCACGTGCTTGCAAACCTTCCACGCGAATAGCAAAGCGCGCCGTTCCGCCTCGGTCGGTGCTCTCTCCGTCGCCACTCTCAAGGACGCCTCGTCCAATTCATGCCGGTCCGGCTCTTGCACCAGCACGCCGCCGGAAATTCGCTTTAGATCGAGCGCGATGGGCGCAGCATTGAGCGGCATTTCCAGCAGCCGCAGATTTTTCTTTGCAGCCAATTTCTCAAGTGCCGCGGGCTCGTATCCCGGCGCCACGATGCACTCAACGAATAGCTTTGCGACTTCTTCAGCCGTCGCTGCGTCAAGCGCCCGGTTAAACGCCAGGACGCCGCCAAACGCGGAGACTGGATCGCACTCGAGCGCCTCCAGGTAAGCTTCGCGCAATGATTGCTGCTCCGCCGCTCCGCACGGATTGTTGTGCTTGATGATCGCCACGGCCGGTCCGCGAAATTCCTCAGCCAGCGCCCAAGCAGAATCCAGGTCCACTAGATTGTTGTAGGAAAGCTCCTTGCCCTGGAGCTGCTTTGCGCCGGCCAGTCCTGCTGCGGGACGCCCGGCAGGAATATAAAGCGCCGCTGCCTGGTGCGGATTCTCACCGTAGCGCATGGCCTGCCGCCGCTCGAGCGCGATGTGAATGCGCTCCGGCAATTTTTCGAGCGCGCCCAGCGTCACGCTGCCATTCGCCGCCAGCCGCTCGAGTTCCGTGGCGATTTCGCCGTCGTATCGGGCCGTTCGCGCATAAGCTTTGCGCGCCAGGGCCAGGCGCGTCGCCAGGCTCAATTCGCGCTTCTCGCGCAGTTCCGCTGCAATCGCTCCGTAATCCGCCGGATCGGTCACCACTCCCACACTCTGGAAATTCTTCGCCGCTGAGCGCACCATGGCCGGCCCGCCGATATCGATGTTCTCGATCAATTCGTCCGCCGTCACGCCCGGTTTCGCCGCCGTCGCCGAGAACGGATACAGATTCACGACCACTAAATCAATCGGCGCGATCCCGCTTTCAGCGGCCTGCTTGCGGTCCTCCGCCTTTCCGCGCTGAAACAATATTCCGCCATGCACTTTCGGGTGCAGCGTCTTCACGCGCCCGCCCAGCATTTCAGGCCAGCCGGTCAATTCCGCCACGTCGCGGACCGGTATGCCAGAATCGCGCAGCAGCCGCGCCGTCCCGCCGGTCGAAACAATCTCGATGCCTAGCGACGCGAGCTCGCGCGCGAATTCGGCCACTCCCGTTTTGTCGTACACGCTAATTAGCGCCCGTTCAATCGACACCCGGAGACCTCCTCAATCAGAAGGGCTGGGTAGTGTATGCGTTTGGGGAAATTTTCGGAAGAGGTCTGCTGCAACGAGGAAAGAAAATCTGGGTCAGCTCGAGATGCGAGCCTTCAGCTTCACACGGCCGCCTTCGACGCTCACCGTGTATTCAATTTCATGCCCGCCTTTCTCTTTCAAGTCCTGGGTCTTCTGGCAGACAAACTGCTCGAAGTCCTTCAAGCTCGGCGCCGCGGCCTTGTCTCCCGCCTCCACGCGCGCGTCTATCAGCTTCTCGTAAAGCCGCTGCACTTTCTCTTTCTCGTGTTCGGGGTCGGAGAAGGACATCGCGAAGGCCTCGCCCGCATGCCGCGCCTCGAGCGCCGCGCGCGCCACCTCCGCTGCGGCCTCGGCCACAGCCGCGGCGTGCTCGGCCGAATGTTCCGCGACAGCAGTGGGGGGAGCTTGCGCTTTCTGGCGCGCGGCCTGCCGCTGGCGTTCCGCCTCGATGGCTTTGGCGGCGGCTCCGTAGTGGTGCTGGGTCACCGCGCCCTCTTTTTGCATCAATTTCTTCCGCCACATTTCCACATACTTCGCGTAAGTCTGCGTCAGGTTGTTGTAGCGGAACCGCTGCCCCGAGCTCAAATCGCCGCCGCGCTCTGAATACCGCCGGATCAGCGATTCCACGCGCCACTGCGTATCGGCGGGAGGGCGGGAGCGCCCGCCGCCGAAGAATTGCTCGTACTCAATCTTCAGCGTGCGAATGTCGCGCTCGATTTGACCGAGTTCTTCGTCAATTGTGGCCATGGCGATTGGTGGAAAAGGTGAGATTCCAGCGTAGGGCCTCGCGCCAGCACCGTCAACTCTAGCGTTTGGCGGCTTGTCGCAAAGGGAAATCCCCGCGATTGCCAGCCCGTATCGCATTGTGCTCAAATAGCTTAGCGATGAACCCGGTACCTGATTCCGCCACCAAAATGGCTGCAGACTCGAGCGCCCGGCTGCGCGAACTCCCCTCGGTCGATTACTTGCTCGGCCAGCCGCGCCTTCTCCGCCTCGCCCAATCGGCCGGGCAGGGGATCGTGACCGAGGCTGCCCGGAGCGTCCTGGCGGATTTGCGCGCGCAGCTCAAGAGCGGCGCGGGCGATTCGAGCGATTCCGACGCAGCGGCAATCGAAGGGCGCATCGTGGGGCAGGTCGAAGCGATCTTGGCGCCTTCGCTGCGCCGCGTAATCAACGCTACCGGCGTGATTCTACACACCAACCTCGGCCGGGCACCGCTCTCGCCCGAAGCTGCGGCGCAAATCGTCGAAACCGCCACGCACTACTCCAACCTTGAATACGACTTGGCGAGCGGCGAGCGTGGCAAGCGCGACGAGCATACCTCGCGGCTGCTCGCGGAAGTCGTCGGCGCTGACTCTGCTATCGTCGTCAACAACAACGCTGCCGCCGTCTTCCTCGTCCTCAATACCCTCGCTAAAGGCGCTGAGGTCATCGTCTCGCGCGGCGAGTTGATCGAAATCGGCGACGGCTTCCGCATTCCGGACATCATGGCCGAAAGCGGCGCCATCCTGCGCGAGGTGGGCACCACGAACCGCACGCGCCCGCGCGATTACGAGCGCGCCATCAACGAGCGCACGCGGCTGCTCCTGCGCGTCCACCCCTCGAATTTCCGCATAACCGGCTTCACCGAGCGCGCTTCGCTTGAAGAGCTGGTCGAGCTCGGCCGCCGCCACGGGCTTCCTGTGTACGAAGACCTGGGCTCGGGCTGCCTCGCCGATCTTTCGGCGAGCGGCATCGCTGAGCCGGTCGCGCGAGCCAGCTGCGATGCAGGGGCATCGGTCGTTTCCTTCAGCGGGGATAAATTGCTGGGCGGCCCGCAAGCGGGCATCATCGCCGGGAAGCGCGATCTCGTCGAACGCATTCGCCGCAATCCGCTCTTCCGCGCCCTCCGCGTCGACAAACTAACCATCGCCGCGCTCGAGGTCACGTTGCGCGCCTACCGCCGCGGCGCCTACGACGAAATTCCCGCGCTGCGAATGATCCGCACGCCCGTTGATGAAATCGACAGGCGCACCGCCCACTTTGCAGGACATTTGCGCACAGCGCTTCCTGGCGACTGCGCCATTGAGGTTTTGCCGGGCTTCTCCGTAATCGGCGGCGGCTCAACTCCCGATCAACAATTGCCCACTCATCTAATCGCGATCACAAGCCCCCGCCATTCCCCAGCACAGCTCGAAGTGCGCCTCCGTAAGCCCGACCACGGCTCTCCCGTAATCGCGCGAATCGAGGACAATCGCCTCCTTCTCGACCTGCGCACAGTCACTGCGGACGAAGAGTCAGCCCTCGCCTCCGCCCTCGCCGCCGCCCTCAACTAGGTGTCGAGGGGCAGACTCGGGGGCATGCGATTTTGGCTTACAATGCTCGCCGTTAACAAAGTTAAGAAGGAAATCTCGATTGACGGAGCGAACCATGGGTGAGCCGGCACAGAACGCAGCCCAATTAAATCAAACCGATCGTTACGCTGCCTTAATGGACGTAGTGCGCAATCGCATGACGAACCGCGCGTTCGCTCCCTTCAGCGTGCCGCGCGAGCATTTCGAGATGATCCTCGAAGCGGCTCGCCATGCTCCCTCGGGCGCCAATGCCCAGCCCTGGCACTACATTGTGGTCACCGATCCGGCCGTGAAGCAGACAATTGGACAGTGTTTCGTGGATGAACAGCAGCACCGCGCCCGGCTGCACATGGGTTTCCCTACTCCCAATTACAACGGTGTCAAGAACGCTCCCGGTTTGATCGTGGTGTTGGCCGACTTTCGCTTCGTGCGGGCTTTTCCCGTCCTGAACGATGGCTCGGAACTCGACCGTTTGTATCACCAGAATGCGGAACGCATCCTCCTTCAGTCGGTGGCGGCATCAACGATGTCGGCTCACCTCGCCGCTGCTGCACTGGGTTACGCCGTTTGGTGGATCACTGCCATTGGGCAGGAGGATATCCAGCGCCAGATCAAGCCGCTTCTGGGCGTTCCGGACGAACTATCAATCATTGATGTTATGTGCTTTGGTCCGCCCGCAAAACCTTCCTACAAGCGGTGGAAAAAATCGCTCGATCAAATGATGAGTTGGGACCGCTTCAATCCGAAGTGCGCTGCCACTGTGGAGCAGATTGACGAATGGATCAAAACCATGCGCCACAAAGTGATGTACCGCGATGAATCCAAGATCGACTGAAGCGCTCCTTTTCTTTATAGCCGATTGATTACGCTGGCGACGCAGCCGGCGCCGAAGCCGTTGTCGATATTCACTACGCTTACGTTTGAGGCGCAACTGTTCAGCATGCCTAGCAGCGCCGTGAGGCCGCCGAAGCTTGAGCCGTAGCCGGTGCTTGTCGGCACGGCAATTACCGGCGCGGCTACCATTCCTGCTACCACGCTTGGCAGCGCGCCTTCCATGCCTGCGACGCAGATGATCACGCGGGCGTCGGCAAGTTGCTTGCGATGTTCGAGCAGTCGGTGGAGGCCGGCGACGCCGACGTCGTAGATTGCTTGGGCTCGATTGCCCATTGTGCGCGCGGTCACGAGGGCTTCCTCAGCCACCGGAATGTCGCTCGTGCCGGCCGTCACTACTAGGATCAGGCCCCTGCCGTGATTTGTGCGGACGCGGTCGATGGTGATGGCGCCTGAAAGCGGGTGAAATTTCGCTGGGGGGGCGATTCGTTTCACTGCGGCGAAGGTTTTGCGGTCTGCGCGCGTGATCAAAATGTTGCTCGACGCCTTGGCTCGCAGCATCCCGCGAACGATCTCCGCCACCTGCTTCGGCGACTTCCCGCGGCCGAAGACCACCTCGGGGAAGCCCTGGCGCAGGGCGCGATGATGGTCAATCTTCGCGAAGCCGAGATCTTCGTAAGGGAGCTGGCGCAATTTGCCGAGAGTGGCCTCGACGGTCAGCTTGCCGCGCTTCACGGCTTCCAGAAGATTGCGAATGTCGCTCTCGTCCACGTTTCTCCGTTTCTCGCGCAGGCATTCTAGCACTTCTCCGCGGGGCGCTTATCGCTGCGCGGCCACGGAGATGTGTTAGAGTGGCGCGCAGTCCGATGCCCGCGTGCCCAACCGGCGGGCATCAGAATCCCAAATAATTTAGGAGGCTCCACTATGTGGCTTGTTTGGACGATCCTTCTCGGCATTCTTGCCGGCTTCATCGCCAGCAAACTCGTCAGCGGCTCGGGCATGGGCTTGCTGATGGACCTTGTCGTCGGCATCGTCGGCTCAGTGCTCGGTGGCTGGATTTTCACGTTACTGGGACTCGGAGCGTACGGGCTGATCGGGCAGCTGGTGATGGCCGTCGTTGGCGCAGTAGTCTTGCTATTGATCGTTCGCGCCATCAAAAAATAAGTAAGCCTCGAGTGTCGCAAAAGAGCAATTCCCTCGCTCTCCTGGATGTGCGCGCCCATTGCTTGACATTCGAGAAAACGCCCGCCTAGACTCGATGGTTCGGCCTATGGCGACGCAAAAATCTGCGGGCAGCGTGATCACGATTGGTGTAACCGGCGCGAGCGGAGCGATCTACGCGCAGGCAATTTTGCGGCTGCTCGACTCCGACAAGCGCGTCGAGCGCGTCTATCTCGTGGCAAGCGACGCGGGTTTGCGGCTTCTCTCGACCGAGCTCGACATTGTTGCAGCGGATGGCAAGAAGCTGCCATCCCTGCTCACCGGCACTCCTGCAAAGAAAATCGAATTTCTCCCGAACAAGGACATTGGCGCGACCATCGCTTCGGGCAGCGCGATTGTTGACGGCATGGCGGTGATTCCATGCTCGGCAGGGGCGCTCGGCGCCGTCGCTTCAGGTACTGCGAGCGATCTGCTGACGCGAGCCGCGGACGTCTGCCTGAAAGAGCGCCGCCCGCTGGTGCTCTGCCTGCGCGAGACTCCGCTCAACCGCATTCATCTCGAAAATATGCTGCGCGTGCACGATGCAGGTGCAATCGTAATGCCCGCAATGCCTGCTTACTATTACGGCCCGAAAAGCATTGAAGCGACGGTCGTGCAGTTCGCGTATCGCGTTCTCGCGCAGCTTGGGTTGCCGCAGGAGAAGCAGTATCGTTGGAAGGGCGGCAAGGCTTAAGATTTTCGTGCGGGGCTGCTTTGGATGAATCAAAGATGACCAAGAGCCGAATACGAATCGTGCTTGAGATGATCAAGTTCGAGCACTCTGTCTTCGCGCTGCCGTTCGCGCTCGTGGGTGCGCTGCTTGCGGCGCGGGCGGGGGGCGGGCTTCTGTCGTGGCGCCAGCTTGGCTGGATCGTTGTTGCGATGGTGGGGGCGCGTTCCGCGGCGATGACCATGAACCGCATCGCGGATCTCGAATACGACCGGCGCAATCCGCGCACGGCGAATCGCGCGCTGGCTACCGGCGAGCTGACGCTTGGATTCGCGTGGGCGTTTACGCTTGCGGCGTCCGCGCTTCTAGTGCTTGCGGCGTGGCAACTCAACCCGCTGGCACTAAAGCTTTCTCCAGTCGCGCTGGCTGTGCTCTTTTTTTATTCCTACACCAAGCGGTTCACTGCGTGGTCGCATTTCGTGCTTGGATTTTGCCTGGGCATGTCGCCGGCGGCGGCTTGGATTGCGATTCGCGGCTCGCTTGATTGGCGCATGCTGATCCTGTGTGCGGCGGTGACGCTGTGGGTGGGCGGCTTCGATGTCCTTTACGCGTGCCAGGACGTTGAATTCGACAAGTCCTCCGGGCTTTTTTCGATTCCGAAGAAGTTTGGGATTGCCGGGGCGCTCGGAATCGCTCGTGGCATGCACGTCCTGATGATCGCGCTGCTCGCTTGGCTGGCATGGGGCTTTCAGTTGAGCTGGCCGGCGTGGGCGGGAATCGGTGTGGTTGCCGCGCTGCTCGCCTACGAACACTCGCTTGTGAAGCCGAACGACCTGAGCAAAATCAATGCTGCGTTTTTCACGGTAAACGGTTACATTAGTCTATTGTTCCTGATTTTCTGGGGCGCCGCCGCAATGGTGACGCGGCCATGAAAATCGGAGCTTTTGGCGGGAAAATGACACCGGAATTCCATATCAGCGACGCGCGGCTCGAGCCGATCGCGAAGAAAGTGCTCGTGGGCGAGCGGCTTTCCGCGGATGACGGGCTCGCGCTTTACCAATCGCATGATTTGCTCGCGGTCGGCTGGCTGGCGAATCACGTGCGCGAGCAGCGCCACGGGAACGTCACCTATTACAACGTCAATCGGCACATCAATCCGACGAACGTGTGCGTGGCGCATTGCCGGCTGTGCGCGTTTGGGCGCTCGCCTGATTCGCCCGGAGCTTACACATTCGCGCTCGAGGAAATCTGGAAGCGTGCGGCAGATGGCGTCGCGGAAGGCGCGACGGAATTTCACATTGTCGGCGGGCTGCATCCGGACCTGCCTTTCGAGTACTACCTCGACCTAATCCGCGGCCTGAAGCAGCGGTTTCCGCAAGTCCACTTGAAGGCGTTCACGATGGTGGAAGTGGGCTACTACGCGCGGATTTCGAAGCTTTCGATTCGCGATACGCTAATCGCGATGAAGGACGCGGGCGTGGATTCGCTGCCCGGCGGCGGGGCGGAAATTTTTCACCCGCGGGTGCGCAAGATTATTTGCGACCACAAAGTGAGCGGGCAGATGTGGCTGCAAATCGCGCGGACGGCTCATGAAATCGGGCTGCGTTCAAATGCCACGATGCTTTATGGCCACATTGAGACCGCGGAAGAGCGCGTGGACCATCTGCTCCAGCTTCGCGGTCTGCAGGACCAGACGCATGGGTTCGTCACGTTCATCCCGCTCTCGTTTCATCCCGCGAATACGGCGCTTTCGCATTTGCCGATCAGCACGGGAATCGACGACCTGAAGACGATTGCGGTGTCGCGGCTGCTGCTCGATAATTTCGATCACATCAAGGCCTACTGGATCATGCTGACGCCGCGGATCGCGCAAGTGGCGCTGCGGTTTGGGGCGAACGATTTGGACGGCACGGTGGTCGAGGAAAAAATTTACCACGATGCGGGCGCGACAACTCCCGAGGGTCTGACACGCGCGGAACTCGAGCGGCTGATTCGGGCTGCGGGCCGCGTGGCTGTCGAGCGCGACACGCGCTACAATCCCGTGGATCGCACGAAAACGCCCTTGCCGGCGAAAGCTGCGGCAGCCTCGGGCGGCTCGAGCAACTTCATTCCTGAAACGTCCCTCACGCTGAATTCCTAGCCAATTTTCCGTCTTTTGAAGGTGTCGCGCTTTTCTTCGCCTACGGCGAAGATTTTGCGAAAGGGATAATGACGCCTCGAGGGGCCGTTTTGAGCAGATTAGAAATGGACCGTTGCTTTTGTTTTCAGCAGGTTAGGACAGTTTCTAATCTCGGAACGGGGATTAGAAAATGGCGTTTTCAGGGGCGAAAGTACGGTGGGCGCGGACGCTGCCTCGGGGGGTGGGGTATATTCCCCGCGCCAGGCGGCGCGCTTCAAAGGTCGTTAGGCTGATGTTCATCAGCATCCAAAAACAAGACACTCTAGCACGATTTGAGGCGCGAAGATATCCGTACAAATACGCATCCTAAGTGCTGGGGTTCGGAATTCCCAAATCAGCACTGAAGCCCGGGGAAGGGCCGGGTGTCTGGGTGCACGTGGCCCCCAGACGCCAGGGGATTCCTATTCCGGCCAGCATTTCTATTGTGGACAGCTTCCGGGCGGCGTCGGGCCGAACGTGGGATTCGAAAGATTGCTGCCACCAGGGTTTGCAGCGCTCAGGTTATACGTGACCGCGCTGGGATTCGGAGAGCCTCTCAGGCGGGCCATGCAATTGTCATTGTGGTGGGAATCGCGCGGGTTCGACATGCTGAGGACCGTCGTAGTGGTGCCGGTCGTATCGGTCATGGTGACAGTGATGGATTGAATGTCCCAGTTGTCGTCGGATTCGAGCCAACTGTTGTGCTCGAGGAGCTTGATATTAATGGTACTCAGCGCCGCGATGGGCTGGGGGATGGGGAGAGAGAAAGATTGGGCGCTGGTGGTCCAGTTCTCCCAGGATTGCTTGCCGTTCTGATCCGTGGCGGAACCGCCGTTGGGGCACACGCCATCCGCATCGGCGTTGTTCGATGGTTTCAGGCAGATGGATGGCTCGCCCGGGAAGGTGGCCCAGAGTTCGGTGTCGCTTCTGGCATCGTCGTTTCCGGTTTCAATGGTGATGTGAACTTCGTTTACGGATGCGGGAGGGGGAGGGGGGGCGCAATTGGGCATTGCGAAGGTTTGAGTAGGCCCGCTGCCAGTAAGGCGGGCGAGCGGATTGCCGCTCATGGTTTGTTCGCAAATCAGCGTGCCATTGGGATTCCTAAGCTTCAAGTCGAGGGCCTGAATGTTCCAATTGTCAGAGCCCTCGAACGTCGAAGGATGGGAGGTCAAAGTGACGGCGACGTCGGCCGGTTGCGTGTTGTTGAGCTGAAAGACGCGAATGTGAGTGGTGTTGTTGTCCCATTTCGGCTGGCCCTGTGGCTTGAGAGGGACAGTCTCAAAGACTGAGCCGCCGGTGGTTTCCAGATTCGAGGTGGCGGTACTGTCTTGCCGGAGATCGTCTCCGCCGGTGTTGGTCTTGTACTCGATTGTGGGTCCGGGAATGGAGGGGGAGAAGGCCAGGACGCAGCCGCCATCGTCATTGCTCCAGATTTCCTGAACCACGAAGGGAAGCCCGTTGAAAGTAACGTTGCTGCCATTTCGCTGAAGAGATCCCACGTCCTGATTGCAATTGTCGCCAATCTCCGTGCTGCCGGAGTTGACCCAGGCGTTGACGACCGGGTCGCTGACGGATTCGAAGAACTCGTGGCTGGTTCCAACGATCTCGCGATCGGTAGAAATCTGGCCGTTCGGGGAGTTGGAAATATTCTCATTGCAGCCGCTCCCCAAGGAATTCAGGTTGGGCATGAATGCGTAGATGAAGGGATTGGGGTTTCCGGCGACGGAGAAAGAGCTGTGGTAGGCGCAGAAGACGTTTGAGGTGCAGACGCCCGGCGAAGCGCATTCCTGGACGTTGGCGCCGGTGAAAACAAAAAATTCGGTGTTCAAGCCGGGCGTCAATTGATTCGCGTTCACGATATTTTGCACTTCCTGCTGGATATCGGCATCGAGCAAGGGATCGGAGGATGTTCCAGCCTGTTTGGCGCAGGTGGTGCTTGTGCCATGGCAATAGGGCCGAGTGTCCATGAAGCTTCCGCCGACGGAGACGGTGGAAAGGCAGGTCTGCGCGACCGTGAAGACGCCACACGTGCCGGGATATTGAAACAGGACGTTGAAATAGCTGCTGCCAGAAACGTTGGTAAAGAAACTTTGCATCACGGTTTCATAGTTGCCGATCCCGGGAGGGGTGAGACCGGACTTGGTGTCATAGACCGCGCCGTTCGGGAGCCAAAAAATCAAGAAGACGGTAATCGGCCCCTGCATGATGGGACCGCCTTGATCTTGAATGTCGTCCTGCGCCTGGAGGGGGCCGGCGAGAGCCGGGGAGAAAAGCGCCAAGAGCGCGGCGAAGAGCAAGGCCCGGAATGGCGGCGCTGAGCTGCGATGGCAACGCGCGACCGCTGCGCATTCCTGGATATTGACAATTCCGTAGTTTCTCATTTCCTTCTGCTCCTTTCGCGGCCTGCCGACTGGCCCTGCGCTCGAAGAGCGCGTGCCGGACCGCTCGAACATAGCGTTATTCAGGGACACTCCCGACAATCGCGAAATCCTTTTGGACCTTGATTAACAACGTGACCATTTCACGGCGCGTGTGCACCCGGGCGGCCTGGATGGAATTACCTTCGCCGAGGGAGATCATTCCATGCTTGATGGCGGTGGCGAAATAGGGGCGCGCCGGGAGAGGCAGCGTTTTCGCGTCCGAGACACTGGCAAGGACGGCATCCGAATCTCTCGCGTTCAAGAGCTGGATCTTGCCGGATTCCGACAAGATGCTCATGATCGTCACCGTCGAGACCGCCTGCAAGACCGGCTGGGCGGGGAAAAAGTTTTTATTAAGCTGGCAGCCGGGGCACAAAAGCTGTGTGTGCATGAAAGGCGCAACGGCCTCAACGGCTCCGTAATATGAGTCGGTGGGAACGACGTCTGGAAACACGGGGGGATTGGCCGGCTGAGACAGATTGAAAGTGCGCTGGAGAAGTACGGCAAAATCGGCGCGCGTGAAGCTGGGCGCGGAACACTTGTAGGCAGAGCTCACAATCTTGCTGGGATGGGCGCCTGGCCCTGGCGCAACCGCGATGGCTTGAATCGTGGCCGAACTATTGATCGGGAATGGCCCATCGTACTTTGTGGAAGCGGTGGTGGGGGCGGAACCATCGGCGGTGTAATAGATGATGGCGAGCGCGTTCGAGTCCGTGATGGTCACCGATTGTGGGCAGTCATAGGAGCCGGCATCGGGGGTGATCTTCGGCTTGGGAATGAGGCATCCGGCCAGGAGCAGAGCGACGGCGCCAGAGAGTGCGAAGAGCGAGACTTTTTTGCCAGCGACGAGAAGTTTCACGATGCCCCTCCTTCACCGCAATCACTGCGTGGGTGCGAGTTTGCGCTGCGCGGGCAGCAGGAGCGCGGCCGCGCGAGCGCCTCCAGCGGGCTGAAGAGAATGCGATTTCCTTCCAGCCAATATTTCCGTATTCAAACTGCTGGTTGATAGTGAGAGCGGCGGCAAAATCGTTTCAACCGGCCGAATGCGTTTTGGCGGAATTCTTTCTTTGGGCCGACATGGGTGCTGTGGATTTCATGGACTGAGCCGCGAGCCAACGGTCGCGGTGGTATGATTTCCGTCCTTATGCTTCAAGGATCGCCACGCAAATTTCAAGAAGCCGACGCGCCGCAGCCGGCGGTGCGTTTTCCCCAATGGCGGAATCTGGCGCGGGTGATCATTCTTGTCTGCGGCTTCCTTCAGGTGTGGGCCTCGCGGTTTTATATTGAGCCGGACGGCGTAAACTATCTGGAAATTGCCAGGGCGTATTTGCGGCATGACTGGGCGCAGGCGGTCAGCGGCTTTTGGAGTCCGCTATTTTCATGGGTGCTGGCGGCCGTGCTATGGGCGACGAGGCCCGGCTCGTATTGGGAAATCCCGCTGATTCATCTGCTGAATTTCATGGTTTTCTGCATCACTCTGTGGTGCTTCGAATTCTTCCTGCAAGCGCTCATTTCCAAGCGGCGGCAGACCGGCAATTCCGAAAACGAAGCTGACGATACCGCGGATTGGATTTGGTGGGTGCTTGGATACACGCTATTCACCTACGCGAGCCTTTTCCTGATCAACGTACGGTTTGATACGCCGGATATTTTCGTCAATGCATTCGTGTTCCTGGCGTCGGGACTTGTGCTTAAGTTTGGCGCCGCGGATTCGAAATGGCAGACGGCTATATTGCTGGGGATCGTCCTGGGGTTCGCGTATCTGGCAAAAACCGTGATGTTTCCACTCGGCTTCGTTTTCCTGGCGGCTGCGTATCTCTCGGCGCGCGGCAGGAAAGGCGCGTTGGGCATGGCGGTGCTGGCCGGGGCCGTTTTTCTCGCGGTGAGCTTGCCGTGGATTGCGGTTCTTACGCGGGCGGAACACCGGCTCACGTTCGGCGACAGCGGAAGAATCGCCTACTGGATGTATTCGCACGATGTGCCGAGCACGTTTCACTGGCACGGAGAATTTCCAGCCGACGGCGCGCCCGAGCATCCCATCAAGAAGATTTTTTCGCAGCCGACGGTTGACAGCTTCACGGACCCGATTGGCGGGTCGTATCCCGTGCTGTTCAACCCGAGCTATTGGTACGAGGGGGCCAAGCCGCACTTCAGCATGAAAGGCCAGCTCCTGATTTTTGGGCAGACCATGCCGGTATATTTTTTGCTTCTTTCCGCAGAGAAGGAGCTGCTGGCCGGCCTATTGGCGCTGATTTTTTTCGCCGGGCCATTGAGGAAGTACGCGGCGGATCTGGCGAAGATGGCGAGCGCGTGGGCTCCGAGCCTTGCGGCATTCGTTTTGTATGCGCTGGTGCATGTGGAGAGCCGGTTCATCGGCGGATTCGTGGCCGTGTTTTGGTGCGCGTTGTTTGCGGCCATTCATCTGCGACCGGACCCGGTGTCGCGCCGGGTGGCCAACTCCGTGATTCTGGCAGTGTGCGTGGTGTTGTCAATCGCGATTGTCCGCAACTGCGAGGATTATCTCAGCGACTCATTTCATCCCATTCCGAACACGCAGTGGGAAGTGGGCATGGCGCTTAATCAAATGGGGCTCGAGCGCGGAGACCTGGTGGCGATGATCGGGAGCCCGAGCGAGGCGAACTATTGGGCGCATTGCGCGCAAGTGAGGATCGTGGCGGACATTCAGACGCGGGCTGTGGATGAGTTCTGGTCTGCGCCGCCCGAGACGAAGGCGCGTGTGTATGCCGCGATTCGCGGAACGGCAGCGAAGGCGATCGTCACAAATACCGAATCGAAATTCGGGCCGCCGATCGGATGGAAGAAAATCGATGCGACCGGCTACAGCGTGTATTTCCTGGATAATCCGGCCGCGAGTGATTCGGACCAACCAAAGTCCGCGCCGTAGCACATCCCACTGAAACCAGGAAGCCTCTCGAACCACGGACTTATGCCTCGCGCAGGTAAGCATCTGGAACTTCAACTTCACGGTAGCCGAAATACCTGCACGCCTTGATAACCGCGGCAATTTCAGGAGGGACCATATTCTCCCAGGAGGAGTCCTGGTCCTTGATGCGGCGGAGGACGTCGCGGGAAAAGATGTGGAGAACGGACTCATCGAAATTGTCGAGCTGCTTGATGCGGCCGCTCTCGACGAGGTGACAGTAGAGACTGTGAAGGTTACCCGGCATGCGAATATTTTCAACGGTGTGGAGCTGGCCGGTGGCCTGATCACGCAAGGGATAGACATAGATGCGCAAATTTTTGGTGAACAGTTTACCGAAGGCTTCCAGGATGCCGCCCTCAAGCCCGGCATAATACTCTTCCTGAAATAACTCCTGGAGGCTGGCGATGCCCAAGGTGACGGCAATGGGCTGGGATGTATAGCGCGTAAGGTAAGCCGCGAGCCGATAGTATTCGAAGTAATCAGAGATGAGCACGGTCTTGCCGGCGGCGGCTAGAACGTCGGCGCGGGCGAGGAAGTCCGTGAGGTCGATTTTTCCGGCGACGAGAAGATTGCGCATGGTGATTTCCATCAGTTCGACGATCTGGGCGCCTTCGACTTCCGGCTCGGCGGCGAAGCGCTCGCGCGCGCACTTGAGCATGTCGATGGAAACCTTGGTGACGGGGCGGAAGCTGCCGCGCTCGACGAGAATGGGGCGCTTGCGGAGGACCTCGGAGGGTTGGAGGACTTCGCCGGTAGGACCGAACATGGCGGCGCCGCTGAGGCCGAGTTGAACGAGCCTGAGGCTCATGACGCGATTATCAACGTGACGAAACTCGATGCCGGAGAATTCGATCATGTCGATTTCGATGCGGCGGGTGGTGAGGTTATCGAGCAGGGACTCGACGATGAGGTCGGGTTTGTGATGGAGGAAGAATGCGGCGTAGAGGAGATTAACGCCGACGATGCCGAGAGTTTCCTGCTGGAGGACGTTGTCAAGATCGAGCATGCGGACATGCATGATGATCTGGCTATTTTCGTCGCGCGGATGGGACTGGAACTCTACGCCCATCCAGCCGTGGCACTCGTTGGTGCCTTGAAAATTGCGGGCGGCGACGGTGTTGGCAAAAGCGAAGAAGGCGGTGCTGTCGCGGCGGGTGGATTGGAGGCGTTCGAGGTT
Organism: uncultured Acidobacteriota bacterium; assembly: GCA_963701005.1. Lineage (GTDB taxonomy): Bacteria > Acidobacteriota > Terriglobia > Acidiferrales > UBA7541 > Palsa-295. Next base: position 4,872,752 of record OY969555.1, on the reverse strand, counting down.
CAGATGGTGCTCGTGGTCGAGCATGCCCTGGAGGCGTTCGCGCGAGACGTAGCGTTTGCAATTGCCGTAGATTGCGTCGCTGACGGCCATGTCGTACGCGGAGATGGATTTCGAGATGGTTCCAGCGGCGCCGCCGACTTTGAAAAACCAGCGCGCCACTTCCTGGCCGGCGCCGATTTCGGCGAAGGTCCCGTAGAAGAGAGGATCGAGATTGATCTTGAGAGCTTTCTGGCTGGTGGTCAGTTTTGGGCGTTCGTCAAAATCCATCATGGCTTGCCTTGTCTCGCTTGCCTTTGGGCGGACCGGTAGGGTGCGCCGAGCATAACTGGTGTATCGGCAGAAAGTGCCTTGGGGATGAACCCCCTGGAACGGATGGACTAAGCGTTCGCTGGGGACGTTGAGCTCAGCGAGAAAAATGGATTGCCTGTTGCAACTCTCGCTTGGGTTGAATTTCGCTGGCGAAGTTTACTGAACGCTGAGAGTGAGGGTGATGGGCAGGGCGGACTGGCCGGAGCTGGCCGTTACGGTGAGAGTAAAGTTCTGGGGGCCACCGCCGCCCGTGCCGTCACCGCCGCTGCCGCCGCATGCTGCGGAAACAAGAATCGCGGCGAGTGCCAGCGCAAGAATTGCATGTGTGAGTTGGAATTGCTTCACACTGAAGCGCGCAAGCCATGAGTTCGCTGCGCCGGCACTTCTTGGTCGCGTGGCTCCCGCCATGACGAATGCCGCAAGGAATAGGACCAACAGACCGAGCGAAGAAGTCCTGAAAGCGCTGAGGGGGCGCGCACCCGGAAGCAATCCGGCTCGCCGGGCTGCGGCCATCATTGGCGCCGTCGCGTTTACCATGAGCGGCATGGAATTCGGGCCGTTCACCTGCGCGGAGGGAGGCGAGACGGAGCACTGCGGGCCGGGCGGCGAAGAAGTGCAAGCGAACTGCACCATGCCCGTGAAATTTGCGTTTGGAGTGAACTGCAATCCGTACTGGACCATCTGGCCGGGCTGCGCATTCTTCGAAGTTGGAGTGGTGGCGGCGAGATTGAACGGCGCGTTGCCGGTGCCGGTGAGTGAAATCATTTGCGGGGAATCGGCGGCGTTGTCAACGATGTTGACTGTGGCGGTTCGCTGGCCGACGGCTTGCGGTCTGAAAGCGACGGTAATTGTGCAGCTCGAATTCACGTTGACGCTTGCGCCACACGTGTTCGATTCCGTGAAGTCGCCGGGATTCGGGCCGCCGAGGCCGAGGTTCTGAATCTGGAGCGTCGCCGTCCCGGAATTCATGAGCGTGAAACCCATGGACGCGCTGGTGGCGCCCACGGTGGTCTGCGCGAAGGTGAAACTCGAGGGATTCAAATTCGCGGTCGGCGCTGGGACGAAGGCCGCGCCAAATAATCCCGCGGCTTGAGGACTGCCGGGTGCTGAGTCCATCACGGAGACGGCGGCCGAAAGCTGCTGGCCAACTGCGATGGGCATGAACGTGACGGTGATGGTGCAGAAGGATTGCGCGCCGAGCGCCGAGGGGCAATCGTTCGTCTGCGAGAAATCGCTCATGTCCGTTCCGGTGATCGAGATCGCCATGATGCTTACGCTTGAGGTGCCTGTATTGTGCAATTGGATGGGCATGGAGGTGGATGTGTTCACCGCTTGGTCCGCGAAGGTGAGGCTCGAGGGCGAAAAGCTGACGCTCTGATTTTGGAGGCGGCCTGTGACGGCGATGGATTGAACGACTGCGCTCGTCGTGAAGGGTGAGCCCGGTGCGGGGGTAAGAAGACCTGTGGTCGTGTCAACCTGGAAGGAATAAATCATGGGATTGGAGTTGTCAGCTGCAAAAAGAAAAGGCCCGGCCAAATCCGCGGTGAATGAATTGTACGGAAACACTTGCATGGTGTTGATCTGCGTGAGCACGCCTGTGCCGGGGGCAATCGAGAATGTGCCCTGATCGGTGAACAAATACCGGCCGGTTGAATCCACGGCCATGGTGCCAATTAAATTGCTGCCATCGATGCCTGGCTCCGCGAAGAGTGACAGGGACGCGAGGGCGGGCGACAGAGTCTCGATATGGCCCACATCCTGACCGTAGGAGAGGAAGAGGAAATGGCCGGTCGGATCGCCAACAAACGATACGATGAAATCGAGCGAATCAAACGAATTACCGGGCACGAGATCGCCGGTCTGAGCATTAATCGTGTAGGGCTGAACGATCTCAGGAATTTGTATGGGATCTTGGCCCGCGATATAGATTGTAGTGGCAGAAGTGGAGGCCGGCAGTACGAAGGCATCCCGAGGGCCGAGCGGGCCAATCGTGCCTCCGTTTTGAGACTGAATGCTGGGCGTTAGTGCGCCCGTGGTCTGATTGATGGAATAGACGTCAACTTCTCCCAGGCTGGTATCGGCGTTATTGGTGGTATTGCCGACGTAGAGGAAGAGCCCGAGGGGATCGGTGGCGAGTGTCGTCGGGCCCGCGCCATTGCCGGCCGAAAAAGGCGAGTTAGGAGTCTCGGTGAGCGCGCCCGTGGTCGGATTGATCTGGAAAACGGAGACGTCGTTATCTCCAGAATTGTTATCCTTGGTATTTGCAGCGAAGAGAAATCTGCCGGCCGGATCAACGGCGAGTGCAAACGGGTCGAGGCGTTCATTGAACGGCGAACCGGGGATGGGACTGAGCGCGCCGGTCGAGGGATTCAATTGGAAGCCGGAGATATTGTGAGCGGAATAGTCCGCCGTGTACACGAATTGCGGGGCCGGGCTCTGCGGCGTGGTCGGCGCGGGGGAGATGAGAGCGAGGGCGCAAATCGAAAGAGCAATGAAGGCGTGCTTGAATCGCAATGCGAGGCCATGGCGGAGGCCTGACGGGGCGGCCGAAATTCGAGCCATTGGCATCCTCAGTGCGCTAGGGACAATGCATTGCGGAATTGCGCGCACAAACGCCTGAGAGGGAAGTTTGTACCTCGTAAATGTACGTACGTAGTACCCGCAGAGTCAATCATTAGTTAGGCGAGAGTGCGGTGGGGGCACGCGAAGTGGCTTCGAAGGTGGGGCGGGCGGGGCGAGGCAAAACCAAAAGCTGGGCGGAGAATGACATTGGGTGGTCCGACTGTTGATGGGCGCGATTAGGACAAGGGTTGGTCGTATGAGCGCAGACAGGAGTGTCTGCGCCACGTTGGCAAAGGCGGTCCTGCGAGAGATGATTTATTTCTCGGGGGAATCGGAGACACCGAGGACCTGGACCTGGATCGAGCGGTCGCGGGGGCCGTCGAGCTCGGCCAGGATGATGGATTGCCAGTAGCCGAGGGCGAGCTCGCCGTCGCGGACCGGGACGGAGAGCGTGTGGCCGAGGACCATGGCGCGGAGATGGGAGTCGGCATTCTGGCGATTGCATTCGGAGAGCTTGGGATCGTTGTGGCGCCAGTAATCGATGCGGCCGACGAGGCGCTCGAGGAACGATTTGATGTCGTCGAGCAGGGCTTGCTGAAATTCGTTGATGAAAATTGCGGTGGTGGTGTGCAACGACTGCACCAGGATGAAGCCGGCTTTCAGGCCGTGTTTGCGGACGACTTCGTTCAGATCCTTCGTGATGTTGATGAGCTCGAGGCGCTCGCGCGTTTTGTAGCACAGCGTTTCGAGATACATCTGCAGCGCGGCGGTGGGGCGGACTTCGGGGACGATGCGCGTTGCCTTGGCTGTGGCCGTTTTCATCAGTTCGAGACCTCGGTTTCTGCTTATTACGTGCGCCCCTAGTTTGATGCTTTGGGGCAGGGTGAGTTGCTCCAATCACTATTATAGTGCCCTATCAGGAAAGGCAGCCAGCCCATAAATTGCGAGGTAGTATCGCATCGATGAGGCAGCATCCGCGGCGGGCAGCGCGCCATCATAGGCAGATCAACGGGAGCGTAGCGTGAAAATAGTTTCGAAGCGCCACATGCGGACAGTCATGAATATTTGGGGGCCGTTTCTGGGCGCGGGTATCCGAGTGAAGCGGCTGGCAGCCGATTGGAGAGAAATTGACGTGGAGATGAGACTGCGCTGGTGGAACTCCAACTATGTGGGGACCCATTACGGAGGGTCGCTCTATTCCATGACGGACCCGTTCTATATGGTGATGCTGATCGAAAATTTGGGGAAGGATTACGTTGTCTGGGACAAATCGGCGAGCATCCGCTTCAAGAAGCCGGGGCGCGGAACGGTTTGCGCGAGTTTCCGGCTGACGGGGGAGCAGATTCAGGAGATCAAGGAAGCGCTGAGGGCGCAGGAAAAAATCGAGCGAGTATTCAAGGTCGAGGTGAAGGACGAATCGGGGACCGTGATTGCCGAAGTGGAGAAGTTGCTGTATTTCCGGAGGAAGGACCAAGCCTCAAGCTGAATCATGAATAGGGAATTCAGAAATCGAAACGGTAGCCGAGGATCATTTTGGCGATCAGATGATCGGTTGAGCGCGTTACTCCCACTCCCAGGCCGAAATTGATTTCCCATTGCGGGGCGAGATTTAAATCCACGGCGGGAAAAAATTGTTGCTGCTGCTGGGAGACGGCGTCGAAGCCGGTGACGGGGCCGACGGAGCCGTAATACTCGAGGCCGCCGGCGATTTTCGGCGTGATGTCGTAGCTGAATTTGAAATTTGGCGAGAAGACCACGCCCTGGTGAACGTCGGGGCCATGGAAGGCGCGGTCGAGCGTGGGGTTTAGCGCCCAATACCAGCGGCCGATTTTCTGGTCCACGATGGGGCGGATTTCCCAGGTCCAGGTGTCCACGGAAAATTGTCGGCGCTGGTAGCCGATTTCATTCGAGAGACTGACGCCCACCGGCCAGTGCCATTTTTCCGGGACGCGGAATCGCGGGCGGATGTGATCTCCCACCCACTGCCAGCCCTGGCCGGAGCGCGCGGACGTGAAAATGTAAAAGCCGGTCTCGAACCAGTCGGTGAAGCCGTGCGTGATTTCGACGGTTTCGTGGACGGCGTGATTGGTGGGGTAGAGGCCGTCAACCATCTGCTTCGAGCCTTCGATCGTGAAATTGCTGTGGAGCTCGACCATGGTGTGGCCCGGCTCGACTGTTTCGGCGTCGTACACCTGGATTTCGTAATTATCCTGGGCGGAAGCGGGCATGGCGAGAAGGAGAAGCCCGGCGATAGGCAGGAGCGAGAAGAAAAGCTGTAAGCGGGAAAGCGCTGCGATTTTTCCTGGCGTTCCGACGAAGCGAGGAGATCGCATGGGCGATTGGATGCAGCGAGATGTTAACAGGTCGTTTCAGGCATGCGGGTGGGCTTTATCGTACACGGCCATCAATTGCTGGATGCTGGCCTGGGTGTAGCGCTGCGTGGTGGATAAAGAGACGTGGCCGAGGAGCTCTTGAATCGCGCGGAGGTCCGCGCCGTCGCCGAGCAGGTGCGTGGCAAAGGCGTGGCGCAGCGAATGCGGGTGCAGGTCCCAATTGACGTTGGCGAGGCGCGTATATTTTTTGACGATATCGTGGATCGAGCGCTTGGTGAGCCGGCCGCCGCGGATATTCAGGAAGACGGCTTCGACGGCAGGCTCGGTCTGCGGATGCGCCAGAATATCCGCGCGCACGGGCCAATAGGCTTCGAAGGCGGTCTGGCACTTTTCGCCGTAGGGCACCACGCGCTGCTTGCGGCCTTTGCCGAGGACGCGCAGCATTTTTCCGTGGCGGTCCATGTCAGAGAGATTCAGGCCAGTGAGCTCGCTGACGCGCAAGCCGGAGCCGTAGAGGAGCTCGAAGATGGCGAGGTCGCGTTTCAGGATCAATTTCTCGCTGGCCTCGGATTTAGGCGTGGGGCGCAGCTTGCGTTTTGGCGAACGGATGCCGCCGGCCGCGAAATTGTCGAGAAATCCGTTGAGCTCACCAGCCGTGAGGACGCGCGGGACGCGGTGAGGGAGTTTGGGAGTGCTCACCAGGCGCGCGGGATTTTGCTTCGTGAATTTTTCGCGCACACAAAATTTGAAGAAGGTGCGCAGCGCGGCGAGCTTGCGCGCGACGGTGGCTTTTTCGAGATTGCGGTCGTAAAGCGAGCTAACGAATTCGCGGATGATGCGGTGGTCCACTTCGCCGAGCGGCATGGTGTTTTCACCGGGAGGCGTCAGGAAAGTCTCGAACTGGATGAGATCGCGCTCGTATTCGACGAGGGTGGTGGGCGCGACGTTGCGCTCGTAGCGCAGGTAGTCCACGAATTTTTTGATGATCTGTTTCATCGGAGCGCGGCCCGGACTTAGTGATTATAGAGCAATGGCGGCCAGGAGGGCACAAGGCGATTTATGCGATCACGCCAAGAAGGAAACGAGAAGGAGCCGCGCATTCTCGCAGGAAAAAGAAAAAGGCCGGGCACTCACGTGCCCGGCCTTTTCCCAGGGGGAAGGAATTACTTCTTACCAAATCGGAAGACAACTCCGACCGATGCCTTGAGGTTATTCTGGTTATTTGCTGGAAGCGTGGCGATCACGGATTCGCCATGTAGAAACTGCGTCCACTGATAGTCGAGCTCACCTCGGAGTGCAACACTTTTCCATACGGTATACTCCGCGCCGCCACCGATCTCGAATGAAAGCTTTGTCTCAGTTGGAGCGACAGTGGTGGGAAAATGGAAGGTGCCAACACCAATCAAGCCTAGGACATAAGGAGAGAGCTTATGGTGACGGACGGGGTAAATCCTCGGGCCGGCTTGGTAAGTGTAGATGCTGGTTTGGACGCCCTGCGACGTGTTGTACGTTCCATCCACGGCCAGAGCCAGACCCAGCCAATCCGTAAAGTTGAAATCCCCACCTGCATTGAAGCCGTTGTAATTCGTGTTGGACGGGGGCTGCGCAACCGGCGGATTCTGGAATCTCAGGAAGGTGTAGCCGGCATTGACGTCAAATAGAGGTGTGCCCTCTCCCCCCCTGTCCTGCGCAAGGGTGGAAATGCCCGAAATCGCGAGCAATGCGAAAACCGCAAATAGCTTCTTCACTTGCAACTTCCTCCTCAGGTTTAATTGCGCTAACTCCCTGCAAAATCAATCACTTATAGGCACGCTAGCCAGCCCCTTTTCGATCCTTTCCATTTTGGCACAGGTGCGCAAATCTCCGAGATGGGAAAGAATTGCGCCTGTGACGAAGAGAGCACCGTCACCCCCGTGACAGCTATGCTTACTTCTTTCAGTTCCGATGCGGGAAAGTTCCAGTCTTGTTGCCTGTGAGTCCTAGGACTGAGGGCTTCAATTCGTGCGGGGAGGAGGGCAAAGGCTGGCCCTTCATTCCACGATAGCCGCGCTCGATTACTTCACAGAGGTTGTCGATTTGCGCGGAATCTTGATGGGGGCGGACACGCCTTAGCGGCACGCTTGCTAGCATGCGGCCAAGCAAGGCGAACTCCCGCGCGCGCATTTCCTTGTCCAACATTCCCGTGGCGTAGGAGTTTGCGACCAGCGAGACTAGACATTCCTGGGGCGTGAGTGTTTCAAGAAAAGGGGCGGCCTGCTCCGAACATCTTTCGCCGAGGATGAGGATCGCCGCCAGCGGGACTGACTTCTCCTCGAAGCGCAAATGATCCTCTGCAAGGGAGAGAACGCGCTTATCCCAATTGGTCGAAAAAGCAGGAAGTGTCTTCTCTGGCCCATAGAGCATCTTCACCGAATCGGGCCAGAGCGATAGATACGGGTACGCGGGCAGCACATGAAACGCACCATCGCGTTCGACGATTGCGACGACATCATCCGTGAGGACCGGATGGCCCCGGCGCGCGAAAGCTGCCGCTGTAGTTGATTTTCCCGCGCCCGCGTCGCCGACGAAGGCAACTGCGCGACCATCGAAGACGACGGCGCTGGCGTGAAGACACGTGACCCCACGCAAGCGGAGCAAAAAGCCGAGAATCGGACCCAACAAAAAGGTTGCGGCATCCTCGAGCGACGATGTTTCTGGCCAAGTGGCCCACACGGCCGTGGCCTCCCGATTCAGCCAGAACTGCATCCCGTCCCAGTACGCAATGTGGAGGTAAGCCCCATCTGCAATTTTCCAAATTCGGAGCGCCGGCTCGCCGGCTTCATCCCGTTCCGAGCTGACAAAGGTGAGCATTCCCGGCTGCCTAAGAGAATCAGAGCCGGTGCCGGGCGAAATGCCCAGGCAAACCTCAACGCAAGGAGCATCGCCAGGTGCGCTGAGTTCCTTCAGTCCGGGAATGGCCAAATTCGAGTGGAGGGAAAGACCGTAGACAGAATAGTAGAATTGCAAAATCGTTTAGTGAGCGCTGGTTCTCAGACGCGGGAATCTACCGCCGTCTGTTTTGCGGACCAATCCGACCTTCTGCGTGAGCTCCCGAACAGTTCCATACACGGTAAGGATGGGGGACGAATAAGGCTTTTTTGTGCCCTGTTCGACGGGCTTACGCATTACTGGCCTCCGCATGCAAGTTATACCGAACTCCGCGAGCCGACTGCAACCAAAAGTTGAGGCAGACCGGGCGGACGAGCGAGCCGGCTTTTTCAGACACGGTCACGCCATTCAGCGGCGCGAGAGCAGAATGATCCACGAAGCGGTCCATTTCCGCGCTCCAGTGTACATGATCCACCCATTCCGCACCCGGCATTTGAAGCTGCTTTAGAAGCGGGTCGCCCGCCAGAGGGATCTTTGCGCGCAGGCGAACGCTCTCGGGTATTCGCCCTGCCATCGCCTCGCGCAGGAGAACTTTCTCGTAAAACCAAGGAAATGGAGGAAGTGCGAGCAGGTAGTCCACAATGCGCAAATCGAGATAGGGATGGCGGACCTCGACCGGCTGGCGAGTGACGCCGGGATTTTCGTTCTCAAAGAGGCCAGACCATTGCGGCAGCGACAGCGACGCATGAGCGGCGGGATGGATGGGATGCCGCGCGGTCGCGGAATCCGCAAGCCAGCCCTTCCATCGCGCCTCGAGGTTCGTGCGCTTGGCGAAGTCCGGCGCAATCCAGCGGGGGAACGCGGGTTCTGTGGGGTCCATGCCGAAAAGCACTTTCGTGCGGCGGCGGACTCCGGGCCAGGGTGACGGGCGGACCCAGAGGTAGCGCGGCACGTCGGTGAAAAATTGCCGCCAATCCCGGCGCCGGAGCAAATCTTTGGCGTAAGGCCACATCTCGAAGTGCATGAGATTGTCAATGCCCTCGCCGGATAGAACCACGCGGCAATCCGCTGCGATCATTTTGAATTGGTCGAAAAGCCCGGCGAAAAAGGGATCGTCAACCGGTTCCGGGCTGGCGGATTCAGGATCGTTCCAGCGGTCAAAGAGGCGCAAGTGATCGACGGTCAGGCAGCGGATGGGAATGCGCAGGAACTCGGCGACTTTGCGGGCATTGGCGCCGTCGCGGTCGGGGATCAACGATTCATAAGTCACGGTGTAGGCGCGGAGATTCGTCGCGCCAGCCGTCTTAATCGACTGCCCATGAGCCATCGAGGCGATGGAGGATGAATCCAGGCCGCCGCTAAGCAAAATGCCAGCTTGATCGGTGCGCAAGCGATCCGCGACGGCGGATTGCAAAAGGATCTGGAAATGCTCGATGTAGTCGTCGGCATGGCGATAGCGGATGCGGCCATCAGTCGGCGCTGTCCAATAACGACGGATTTGCAGGCCGTTCGGGGAAACAGCGAGCGAATGCGCGGGGGGCAGGCGGCGGACATCGCGAAACGTGGTGCTGGCAGCATCGCAATTCAGCCCGAAGAGGAGGAAATCACCAATCGCGGCTTCGTTCAAGTCTTCGCTGACGTCGGGGTGCTGGCGGACGCAATTCAGCGTGTTGCTGAAGAGAAAGAGGGCGCCCAGCTCGGCGTAGTAGAAGGGCTTGATGCCGAAATGATCGCGCGCGCAGAAAAGGGCTTTCCTGCGCGTGTCCCAAATGGCAAAGGCAAAATCGCCGCGAAGATGGTCCACGCAATCCTCGCCCCATGCGGCGTAGGCGTGGAGGATCAGCTCGGAGTCCGGCAGCGGACAGCCAACTTTGTGGTCCGCCTGTTCGAGTTCGGTCTCGAGTTCGGCGCGGCAATCGAGGCGGGCGTCCGCAGTGATCCAAAACCTGCCATCGAGGCTAGCCGGCTGGCGTTCGTTTAGGGCTTCGCGAGTGGTGCGGAGCATGGTGTGGCCCAGGCCGACGCTGCCATCCGCCCACACGTCGCGCGCATCCGGCCCACGGTAGGAAAGATAGTGAGCGAGGGCCCCCAAAAGCCCGCGTTCGACCGGCGCGCCATCCCGTCTATACATACCCACGATGCCGCTCAATGTGTTTGCGCCTCCATGGAACTGACCGGCTTTTCAAACGGGACGAAGTGATGATGCTCGTCGCCCGCGTCATTTATCGGCGCGCCTTCGAATTCGACCCACGCGTGCGCTTCGAAGCGATCCGATTCTTTGCGCGCGCCGATGCGCAATTCGGCCGCGATCCCGCGTCTCCCGAGCAGCCACAGGAGGACCAGCGATTGCTCGAGGCAATTCGTGCGGAACGGAAGGTGGCGTGCAACCGCCAGCTCCATCCGCGCGATTAGAGCCACGCACTCAGGGCGCGTCGGCGCGCTGGTGGCTCCCACTTTATTCTGGCTGAGCCGAGCCATGATCGTTTTCCAGCGCTCGAATCCCATGGTTCTGAGACCCACCCATGTGGCCGCGAGCGCCAGCATCGCTTCGAGCGCGATGCCTCGCTCAAGCCCATTCGAATGCAAAAACTTGCGGCATCCCTGGATAAGTCGTCTCAACCCATAACTCCAAAGAAAGTCGCGCGGCCATACCAGGACGGCCCACGGGCTGGTAACGGTCTGCCCTCGAGGGCCTGCAAGGGCGACCGGAAAACTCGGATGAACTGCACTTGCCTACGTGTCCCGAACCTCGATCAAACCTTCGCCGCGCATCTTTTCGAGTAACTCCAGCAAATCGCGCTCGCAGCGCTCTGCTTCCACGTCGTATTCATCGAGCAGCGTGTCTCGAAGAGCGCTGACGCTCTTGGCCTCCCGGAGCAGGTTCCACACCCGCGCACCAACCGGATCTAATCCGTAATAGACGCTATTCTTTAGATTTAGGATGGCTGACTCTTCTCCGAGCGGGCAAGACACCTGTTCGCTGGCGGCTACAACTATAGATTCGACGGATAGAGCTGCGCCCATTTGTCCTACCCTCTTGGGCCAGGCGGGTGTGCCTGCCTAAGCATCCGGCAAAGCAACTTGAATTGACCGAATCCGCACGCCCCAGTGCGATCCGTTTAACCCCGCGGCTATTCTACCGGGAGTTGAAGAATTGGGCAATAACGGAACTGGATTCGCGCCGGGCAATTCGGTTATAACCACGATGGATGCCGGGACACGCTATTTCCGTCGAAGGGCTCGAAAAATATTTTCCGCCCGCGCTTTCGGGATGGCGCGCGCTGCTGCAACCGGTGACGCGGCCGACGGAATGCGCGCTCGCGGGAGTTTCGTTTTCGGTCGGCGCCGGGGAGGCGGTCGCGCTCGTGGGGCCGAACGGAGCGGGGAAATCAACGTTGCTGCGCATCCTGGCGACATTGATTATTCCCACGCGGGGGCGTGCAACCCTGGCTGGATTCGACGTCGAGCGCCAGGGCGCGCAGGCGCGGCGGCAATTCGGCTATCACACTGGCGGCGACGAGGGGTTTTACGGGCGGCTGACGGGGCGCGAGAACTTGGCTTTTTTCGCGGCCATGAACAATATCACCGGAGCGGATGCGGGCGACCGAATCGCGCGCGTGTCGGAGGCCATGGGAATCAGTGAAGCGCTTGGGCGGCAGGTGCGGACTTTTTCGACGGGGATGACGCATCGCCTGGGGCTTGCGCGGGCGCTGCTGCATGGCCCTGCGATTCTGCTGCTCGATGAGCCGACGCGAAGCCTCGATCCGCTGGCGGCAGCGGATTTCCGGCGGCTGCTGAAGGACGATCTGGTGCGGCGGCGCGGGGCTACGCTGCTATTCGCGTCGCACACGCTGAGCGAAGTGGAGGAGATCGCGGATCGCGTGGTGCTTCTTGAAAGCGGGCGCATGATTGCCTGCGACACGCCTCGCGGGCTGCGCGCTTCGACCCACGCCGCGAGTTTCGAAGCTGCGATCGAGAGCCTGGCGCGGCATGCGGCGCCTGCGGCGCATGAGGAGACGCTGCCATGAGCTTCGCGCGCACGCTCCGAAAGATTGGCGCTTTCTTCTGGCGCGATTTGGCTATCGCGCGCGGGTATCGCGGCGCGCTGGTGCTTGAAACGCTGGAGGCGCTTTTTGGCGTCGCCACCTATTATTATTTGTCACGCTTCGTCCAGACGCCGGAACTAGCCGCCGAACTTCCCGCGGGGAGCAACTACTTCGCATTCGCGCTCGTGGGGTTCGCATTTTTCGATTATCTGAGCGTCTCGATCGGAGCCTTCGACGCGAGCCTCGAGGAAGCGCATCAGAACCGGACGCTCGAAGCGCTGCTGGTGACGCAGACTCCTCTGCCGGTGATTTTGGCGGGCTCGGCCCTTTATCCTTTTGCGGCGCTTGCGCTGCGGACGTGCGTGTATCTCGCGTGGGGAGTGCTGCTATTTGGTTTTGCGCCGCAATCGGCTAATTGGGCGGGTGCGGTGGCAATCCTGCTCGCTTCGATTCTTGCTTTTGCAGGGCTGGGGATTTTGTCGGCGAGCTACCAGATTTTATTCAAGCGCGGGAATCCGGCGAAATGGGTGGTTCTGGGAGTATCGGGGCTTGTGGGCGGAATGATGTATCCGATTACAGTGCTGCCGCGGCCGCTGCAATTGCTGGCGCGGCTGATTCCCGTCACCTACTCGCTCGAAGGGATGCGCGCGGCGCTGCTCTCCGGCGGTGGATGGGGCGAAATATGGCCCTCGGTTGCGGCGCTGCTGATTTTTGCCGCGATTTTGCTCCCGTTGTCATTTGGAGTATTCGGCTGGGCCTTGCGGCGCACGAAAATTACCGGGACCCTGACTCATATCTGAGAGCGGATGATAGGCGATTCAAAATTGATGAAAGTTCCATTTCTCGATTTGAAGGCGGAGTACGCGGGCCTGCGGGATGAAATTCTTCCCGCTCTCGACCAGGTGTGCAAGGCGGCGGCGTTCGTGCTTGGCGAGGAAGTGGAAGCGTTCGAGCAGGAATTTGCGGCCTATTGCGGGACGAAACATTGCGTCGCGCTCAGCAACGGCACGGCGGCGCTTCATCTTGGTTTACTCGCGCTGGGCGTGCAGCCGGGCGACGAAGTGATCACCAGTCCCAACACTTTTCTCGCTACCGCCGAAGCCATCACGTATTGCGGGGCGCGTCCCGTGTTTGCCGATATTGACGCGGCGACGGCGAATCTGGATCCGAAGCAATTTGAGCGCGCGATTACGCCTTCGACTCGCGCGGTGATGCCGGTGCATCTCTACGGCCGCGCCGCGGATATGGACGCGATCCGGGCGATCGCCGAGCCGCGCAAGATCCGAGTTCTCGAAGACGCGGCGCAAGCTCATGGCACGCGCTATCGCGGGCGGCGTGCCGGCGGCTTGGGCGGCGCCGCGGCTTTCAGTTTCTATCCGACGAAAAATCTCGGCGCGTACGGCGAAGGCGGCGCCCTGACCACGGACGACGATCAGATCGCGAAATTTGCGCGCGCGGCGCGTTCCCACGGGCAGACAGCCCGTTACGACCACGAGTTCGTTGGCTACAATTACCGCATGCACGGATTCCAGGGCGCCGTGCTGCGAATCAAGCTTCGCTATCTCGATAGCTGGAATGCAAAGCGGCAGGAAATCGCTCGAGAGTACCGGCGCATACTCGCGGTCGGCCGGCTCGAAATGCCGGTGGACGATCCGCGCGACGAGTGCGTTTACCATCAATTCGTGATCTACGTGAGAAATCGCAATTCCGTGATGTGCCAACTCAGTGAGCGCGGCATCGAAACGGCCGTCCATTACCCGCGCCCTCTGCATCTTCAGACCGCGTATTCCTCACTAGGATATCCGTTGGGCACTTTCCCTCTTTCCGAGCGCGCTTGCGAGCATGTGCTCAGCCTGCCCATTTATCCGCAGATGACGGCGGAGCAGGTTAACTACGTCGCTGAGTCAGTGCTCGCAGTGGTGGGGAAAAAATAAATCTGGCGCGGCAGCCGCTGGTCTGAACACCCTCACGCGCGGCCCCAATCAGACAGGCAAAGCGTCAGGCGGTCGGGAAAGCTTCGTTGTGCGGGCCGGCCTGCTCGCCGGCATCGCGAGTGTGAGGAGGCGGCGCAAATCCGGCAACGCCGGCGGCATTCGCGGCGCGATCACGCAGAATTTCACCGAGCCCGTCGAAAACTTTTGCGCATGAATCGCGCAGGCCCTGATCGGCGGAACGCATCAGCGACTCGATCACGTTCTGGCCGTGCTCGTTGAGCCGCCTGACGGATGAAACCATCCAGGAATCGCACATGGTTTCCAGGCGCTCCTGATATTTTCCGGCGGCCTCGCCGCTCAATTGCTCGAGGCTCGAGCGCCAATCCTGCTTGTGCGTTTCGCGCTCCGAGCGATATTCCTCGAGGGTAGCGGCGAATTCGGCCTTCAACGCATCGCGGCCTTGCGCGATGCTGGCTTCCAATTGCGAAGCCATTTGGGCGTGGAATCTGTCGATGGACGTGCGCGCGGTGGTCTCGAGATTGCGCAGCAATAGCTGCGTGGAGCGCTCGAGCTCCTCCGCCCGGTCATGTAATGCAGTGCGGCTGGAAGTGGTGAAGCTCTCGAGCTCCTGCGAGGAAATTCCGTTGAGCACCTGGCCGAACGACGCAGCGGCTGCTTCGGCGGCCTCCTCGATCTGGGTGCGCGCGCGGCCCACAAGCTCATTTGCAACGCCTTCGAGTCGCTGGTCGATTTGCGCGACCCGCGCGGAAGACTGGCCATCGAGCAGCGCTTCGAATTTTGCCGCCGCATCAGCCGTTTGCTTCTCGAAGCCCGAGCCCGCCGTGGCCATGATTTGTTCGACAAGCACTTGCAGCCGCGCCCGCGCCTCCTGCTGGAACCATTCCGAGGCGCGGCCGATGGACTCCGCCGATGTATGCGAAGCGCGAACGCCGCTGGCTTCCAACTCCGCATTCCAGCGCGCCAGGGCCTCCGTGCGGGCCGACTCGAAATCGCGGTGCAGATCGCCGATCGTCTGCGTCATCTGCGTGGAAACTTCGCGCTGATTGTTCTCCGAAAGCTGGCGGAGGCGTTCGCGGTGCAGCCGCAGGCTCTCTTCGGCTTGCATTTCGCGCGCGGAGAGTTCGCGCAGGAGCTCGGGAACACGTTGAAGATGCGGCGCGAGCTTCGATTCCGTTTCGGCGACGGTGCGAGCGACAAATTCGTGGCCCGCCGATTCAAGCGCGGGCGCGATCCGGTGCGAGAGGCCGGCCACAAGAGTTTCGGCGCGGCGGTTCATTTCCGCGGTCTGCGCATCCAGCATATTTTCCAGGCGGCGGTGCAGGACGTTGAGCGAGTCCTGGCTCGCGGCCTCGAATTGCGCCGAATATTCCTTCATGCGGCCGGCGGCTTGCTCGAATTCCGTGAGCGAGCTCCGCGCCTGCTCCACTTCGTGCATGAGCGCGGCCTTGATTTCGGCGAGCGCCTCGCGCGATTCGAGCGTCACCTGGGCGAGCAGCTCGCGCAATTCCACGAGGCGCTCGGATATTTTCTGGTCGGCGCCCCACAGAATGCTCTGCGAGCGCTCCGACAATTGTCCCGCCAGGCGCTGCACGCCGCTATCGATCGAAGATTGCAGCAGCTCATTCCACTGCGCCTGTGCGAGCGACATTTCCCCTTCCAGGCGCTCGCGCCAGTTTGCCGCGGCAGCCTCGCTCGCGGCACTCTCTTCCTTGCGAGCCTCGGCCGCCTGCATTTGACCGCGGACAGCTTCTTCCGCCGCTTCGATCTGCAGGCGCGCCTGAGCCATGCGGCCGGCGGTTTCCTGCGCGGCTTCATTTTCCGCGCGCAGCGCCTGCGCCTTGCGGTCCAACTCGTTCATCAACTCGCGCACGCGGCCGAAATTCGCCTCCAGGTCCGACTTCAATTCCGTCAGGAACCCCTCTTGCCGCGCCGCGAGTTCGCCGGCAAATTCCCGGCGCGCGTCAGCCTGGATTTGCTCGAACTCTTCCTTCCAGCGGCGCAGGGATTCCTCCGCCGTCGCGCTACCGGACTGCGCGATTTCGTCGGCAGCCACGCGGATTTTTTCCTGCGCTGTGGTGGCCGCGGTCTCGACGGCTTTCATGGCCTCCCGCTCAATTTCCGCGCGCAATTCGCGCAGCAGCGGGCTATCGGATGCAGCCGTAAATACAAAGGGGGCGGCGGATTCGCCTTCTACCGTTCCAGGAGATCCATTTTTCATGTCGGTCATGAGTTTTCCCATAATAGTGGCAATCGTTCTTGCGGCGGCTGCCTGCTCGCTCTCTGCCATTTGCTCTTCTGCTTCGGTGGGAGAGCCGGCGCCAAATCCGAGCGAGGCAACGACAAGACTCCAGCTTTGCGGCGGCGATTCCAGGCCCCACAAATCCCCCGGGCTCTCGAGTTCGGCCGCGATCTGAAAAAATTCACGCACGGAATGCGGCCGCTGAATCCAGGCCACGCGCGCGCGCACATTGCGCCGCTCAGGACTTTGCGGCAGTTCGAGCGTCACCCAGGTATTTTTAGGCAGGTGATGTTTCGAGACGTAGCGGCAACCGTGGAGATTGAACGTCAGCGTCGAAGTACGTTCTTCGAATGGCTGCCCGAGCAGATCGATTCCGCGAACGATCAAGGGAAGCGAATCGGAAACGCGCTCGCTGCGTCGGCGCTCCGTGCTGGGCTGGGTGGGGTCCACTTCTGGCACCGGATTCCTCAATTGGGGACGGCAAGAGGATAACACCGACGCGCGCGCCGGTCGAGAGCAGAGAGAGCTTTCGCCAAAAAAGATCCGCCCGCTGCTGCGGCCGCGAACTGAATTGCGAAATCGGGCGACTGCTCGCGGCCGGTACTATTACTACTTCTTTTTCTTCTTGCCGATCGAGGTGTCTTCTCCGCCGCCCATCGCCGCCAGGCCGGCCAGCACATCTTTCGCCTGTTGCGCGTAGGGACCGGTGGGAGCAGCGTCAATGCACTTCTGATAGGCCTCGGTGGTTCCCGGCGGGATGATGAATATCAACTTGTCGCCCTGCTGCTTGGATTCAATTGCGGCGGAAAAAGCGCTGCCAAGCAGGAACCAGGACTGCGCGTCTTTCGGATCTAGTTGCGTGGCCCTCTGGAGCGGAGCAATGGCTTCCTTCAGGTGGCCTTTGTTGCTGAGCACGATGCCGACATTTTTCCAGCAGTGAGCCGCGCCTGTGGGATCGAGCGCCGCGAGCTTGTCGCAGGCCGCGCCGGCTTCGGCGATCTTGGCGTCCACGGCTTTTTGGTCCTTCTGCGCCACCGCGATATTGGCCAAATTCAGGCTCAGGTGATCATAGAACGCCGGCTTGGGGGCGAGATCAACTGCCTTTTGAAACGCGTTCGCGGCTTCCTCGTAGCGCCCGGCGTATTCATAGGCCTGCCCGAGATTGGACCAAACCGTCGCGTGCGGGACCGTATCCTTGGGCAGGACGCCCTGCTCCGCGAGCGCCAGCTCAGTGATGGCCGTCTGATAGTCTGTATTCAGCTTGTCCTGGATCGCGCTCTTCTGATCCGCGGGGGCGGTCTTTAGCTGGGCGCGAAGCGCGGTGGTATCGTCGAGCGCCGCTTTGCCCGCGTCGAAGTGCTGCTTCATGTTCTTGAATTTGTTTTCTTCTTCTTCCTTCTTCTTCAGCTCTTCGGGGCTCGGTCCCAACTTATCCTTCATTTCCTTGAAATTCAGGTTGAAGCCATTGTCTTTGCCGGCATCGACGTGAAACCGGACCGAGAAGCTCAATTGATCCTTTTCCTTGGTCAACGTGACCACGTAGTCGCCCGCAGGGACGCCGACTTGCGTGAATTGGCCGCCCTTGTCGGTCTTGGTGTTGAATACTTTTCCCGTATCTGGATTTTTGATTTCGACCAACACGTCCGGGTAGGGCTTGCCGTTTGTATCCTTGATATCGCCCACGAGTTGTCCGGTCGTCTGCGCCGCCGCAATTACTGGAAACAAGAGTGCGAGAATCAGCGCGCGCCAAACGGGAATCAATCGTCTCATGTGCTCATCTCCTCCTGCCGGCAGTGGATTGCGGCCGCCCATTATGGCGCAACTCGTGCCTGGTACGCGATAGGGTCGTGCGCCCCGGCCTCGGCAAACGCCCGGAGCCGCAGCCGGCAACTATCGCACGTTCCGCAAGCTTCGTCTTCAAATTGATAGCATGACCAGGTGCGCTCGAGCGGCGCTCCCAATTCGATTCCGCGCCGGACGATTTCGCTTTTGCGCATGGCAATCACCGGCGTGACAATTTCAATATGCGTTTCCGGCCGCGTGCCTTCGCGCACCAGCGCAGCGAATGCGCGGTAATACTCCGGGCGGCAATCGGGATATCCGGAGCTATCTTCGGCCACGGCGCCTATAAAGATGGAAGTCGCGCCAATCACTTCAGCCCAGCTTACCGCCGCCGAAAGGAAATGCGCGTTGCGAAAGGGAACGTAGGTGACCGGAATCCCTGCGTCAGGCGCGAGTGCGGCGCCCGATTCCGGGACGGCAATTGTCTGGTCCGTCAACGCCGAGCCGCCCATTTGCGCGAGTGAATCCAGGCGGATCACCAGGCGCTCTTTTGCCTGGTAGAAATCCGCGACGCAGTCGAACGATTTTCGTTCGCGCTGCTCGGTGCGCTGGCCGTAGCTCGCATGAAGGAGCGCGAGGCGATGCGTGCGGTTCGCAATCGCGGCTGTCACACAGGAGTCCATCCCGCCGCTTAGGAGCACCACCGCTTTTGGTTTCTGCGTCATTATTTAGGGCGCTCGGGCGCGTCAAACTCCTTTCATTGCGGGATCCCAGATGAATTTGTGCAGTTGCAATCCCAGGCGCACAGTCAATCCGTCCGCGAGAATCCATTCCGCCAGTTCTCGCGCATTCAAGCCAGGCCACGTTCCGGCCGGATCGGGGAACACGGGAGAGAAGAGTACCTCGCGCACTCGCTTTGTGAGTTCGTGCGCCGCAGTGAAATCGCGCGCGAATTCATAATCGCGGCGTGTGGAAATCACGAATTTAATCTCATCCTTTTCGTCCACTGCTTCGAGGTTCGACATGTCAAACGTGTCCGCTTCGCCCGAGTCCGGGCACTTCACGTCCACGATTTTGATCACCTCGCGGGGAAGAGTGCCCACGTATTTCTCGCCGCTCGTTTCAATCATCACCGTAAATCCGGCATCGAGAAGCCTCTTCGCGAGTTCGGGAGTTTCCGGCTGAAGCAGCGGCTCTCCACCTGTGATTTCAACGAGCGGCAGCCGGCCGGGCCCCGCTCCGGAAATTGCGCGCACCTGTGCGATTACTTCATCCACGGAATATTTCGTGCCGCCGTGAAACGCGTAGGCTGTATCGCACCAGGTGCAGCGAAGGTTGCATCCCGTCAGGCGCACGAATATGCAAGGCAATCCCGCCCGCGTTCCTTCGCCCTGAATGGATTTGAAAATTTCGGTGATAACCATGAAGCTGCGCCTAATCCTGATTAGCGGGTCGTCTCAGCTCCGTCGCGCCGCGCGCTCTGCCGCCTGAGCAGATAAATCACCGCGGCAATCCCGACGACAACCTCCGCGCCGGTGACCGCCGCTGCCAGCCGCCATCCCCAGCCGAATGCCAGCCAGAGAAACGAAGTGATGATCGCAGGGATGAAGACGACGAGAAACGCTTTGTTCATCTATATATTTCAACCTGCCTGCTTAAGGACGGTACGTCGCCGCGGTCACATCCGTCTCCCACACCGTAATGCTCGCCACGCCCGCGCCGTTCGGGACTTCGCGGAGCTGCTTTGCCGTCTCATCATATATATGACGGGCGATATTCTCGGCCGAGGGATTCAATACGTCGAAAGGCTTCATCTCGTTGAGATATTTGTGGTCGAGCGACCGAATCACGCTTTGAATCACCTGTTTCAAATGAACGAAATCGTAGAGCAGCCCGACGGAATCCAGTTCCGGCCCGGCGAGCGTGACGCGCACCTTGTAATTGTGCCCGTGCAGGTTCTCGCATTTGCCTTTGTAGCCGCGCAGGTTGTGCGCCGCGGCGAATGTTTCGTCAACGTAAACTTCGAACATGAACGTTCCTTCGAGCCCATTCCCCGAGCCCCGGCCATGATACGGCTCGCTCGCTCCGGCTACTTCGGGTGGTTTTCCATGAAGCGCGCGACTTGTGCGAGGTCCTGCGTGGTTGTGTAGTCGGGCAGGGACTCAAGAAAAATTCTACCATACTGCATCCGCGAGATGCGGTTATCGAGGATGGCCAGAATCCCGCGGTCCGTCTTCGAGCGGATGAGCCGGCCGAATCCCTGCTTCAGCGCCAGCACCGCTTCCGGGACCTGATATTCGGCGAAGGCGTTGCGGCCGTCCTCCTGCAATGCGCGGACGCGTGCCGCCACAATCGGGTCGCTCGGCACGGCGAAGGGCAGCTTATCGATGATCACGCAGGAAAGCTGCGCGCCCGGCACGTCCACGCCCTGCCAGAAACTAGCCGTGGCAAACAGGACCGCGTTCGGAGTGGTGCGGAAGCGGTCGAGGAGGATCGTGCGCGGCGCTGTGCCTTGCAGCAGCAGCGGGAAACGGACGCGGCCGGAGACGCGCTCGTACAGATCCCTCATCTGCGAGTTGCTGGTGAAGAGGCAGAACGCGCGCCCGTGCGAAAGTTCGAGCAAGTCGATGATTTCTCGCGCCGCGCGCTCGCCGAATGTCGCGTGGCGAACGTCGGGAAGCGACGGCGGGATGTAAAGCATCGCCTGCTTGCTGAAATCGAACTCGTGCGGCAGCACCACTTCCTTTGAAGGCTGCACTCCCAGGCGCTGCTTCAGGTAGTCGAAACGGCCGCCGACGGCGAGCGTGGCCGACGTGAGCACCACGGTGTCGAACCGGTCGAAAAGCTTCTCGCGCAGGATTTCGCTCACGTCAATCGGCGTGGCCGCCAGGAACACGCCCTTGCCGCGGCGCTCGTACCAATAGACGTAGCTTTTTTCCTCGCTTTCGAGGAGAAATTCCAGCTCGCGGCGCATTTCCGCGGCTCGCCGCGCGAGCGTGATCACTTCTTCGGGCTTTGGCGTGAGCGCCGAAAGCTCTGTCTCCACGCGTTTCACCGCCGTGCTGAGCTCGTCATAGGCCTCCCGATTGCGCTCGACAAAGGCATGGCGCTCCGCGGGCTCGAAGGGATAGCGGCCCTCGCGCTCCGGGAAATTCTCGAAGAAGCTGCGGCCGCGCTCGCGCACTTTCGAAAGCTGGCGCCGTATTGCCGGCTCCTCGATGCGCAGGATGCGCAGCATGTTTTCCGCGTCGCGCGCTAATTCCTCGAACCGGTAGCTCGAAATCTGGCGGCCGAAATAGTCGCTCGCGACGTCTTCGATTTCGTGCGCTTCGTCGAAGACCACGGCCGAATACTCCGGCAGGATCGACCCGAAATCGTCCTGGCGGACTGCCAGGTCGGCGAAAAACAGATGATGATTCACGATGATCAGGTCCGCATCCTGCGCGCGCTGGTGCATTGCGGTGATAAAGCACGATTGATACTCCGCACACTTCCGGCCCGTGCACAGGTCGCTGCGCGCATCAATGCGATTCCAGAGGTCCGCGTCATCGGGCAGGAACGTGAGCTCGCTGCGGTCGCCTGTTTCAGTGAGCTTCTCCCAGTCGCGTATCTGCGAGAACCAGTCAACCTCGTCGATCCCTTTCAGCACCGGCTGGCCCGCCATCTGGTGGACTTTCTGGCGGCAAAGAAAATTGGAGCGGCCCTTCATCAGCGCGGCCTTTAAATTCGGCGCAAAGTGTTTCTGGATGAATGGGACGTCCTTCTGGAAAAGCTGCTCTTGAAGCGATTTCGTCGCGGTCGAGACCACCACGCGCCGCCCGCTGCGGATCGCCGGAATCAGATAAGCGAGAGTCTTGCCCGTGCCCGTGCCCGCCTCGATCACCACGTGCTGGTGCTTCTGAAAAGCGTCCTCGGCGATTTCCGCCATCGCGAGTTGCGAAGGCCGGAATTCGTAGCCGGGATGCCGCTTCTCAAGCAGCCCGCCCGCGCCGAATACGCCTTCAATCGAGATTTCCGCGCTCGGCTTCGCCTCAGCGGCGGCTTGCACGGCGGGCTCTTCGGCTTTTGCGGTGGCTGCTTTCTTGGGCATAGGTCTGGGTCGCGCGAATCTGCCGCGGTCATTAAGAATAAACTAAAACAGGCGTCCGCATGGAGGAATCGCGTGGAGCAAATCGCCGGCACGGCCGGCGGCTCATCGCATGGCGAATTTCACTACGCACCCAGCGGCAATCCCAGCCAAAATCAGCCATCCGGCATTGATCCGGAACCGCAGCAGGAGCAGGAAAGCCAGCGCCGCCTCGATGCCCGTGAATATATCCACCACGGCGCCGCGCGCGAGCTGCCAGGAAACGGCCGCCATCAGTCCCATCGTTGCCGCGTTGATCCCGTCGAGAAACGTCCGCGCGGCCGGCTCGCCTTTCAGCCGCGGAATCAGCGGAAACAAAATCGCGACGAACACGAACGACGGCAGAAATATTCCCACCGTTGCCAGCAACGCGCCTTTTATCCCGCCCATCACATAGCCAATAAACGTCGCCGACGCGAACACCGGCCCGGGCGTGATCTGTCCCGCCGCGATAGCATCCAGGAGTTGCTTTTCCGTCAACCAGTGCAATTGCCGCACAAAATCGTGGTGCAAGAATGCTAGCAGCACGTAGCCGCTCCCGTAGCTCACCGCGCCGATTTTCAGCATGGTGAGGAAAAGCCGCGTCAGCGTGAATGGCGCCGCCGCTGCTGCAGTTGCCGCCGCGCCGGTTGCCGCGGTCATGCCCGCCACTGGAAAAAACGCCGCGCGCAGTTCCTTCTTCCTGCTTCTGGCCAGACCGATCGCTCCGGACACCACCGCGGTCGTGAGCAGGATCTTCACCACCGAAATGCCCCAAAAATAAAGCCCCATCGCAGCCGCGCCCACCATCAACAGCCACGCATTTTTCATGGCCGCGCGGCCCAGGTTCCAGAGCGCATCCGCAATGATGGCGATCACGATCGGGTTCACGCCGTACAGAACCCATTGCACCGCCGGCAACCCGCCGTATCGCACGTACACCCACGCGAGCGCCAGAATCGACAGCATCGCCGGCAGAATGAACAGCGCGCCCCCGAATAACAGCGCCGGCCACCCCGCGCGCCAGTAGCCCAGCGCAATCACCGTCTCGGTCGAAGACGGCCCAGGAATTAAATTCATGATGCCGAAAAGATCCAGAAAATCCTGCTCGGAGATCCAGCGGCGCCGCTGTACCACTTCCCGGCGCATCATGGCGATTTGGCCTGCCGCGCCGCCGAAGGCCAGCAGTCCGACCTTCACGAACACGAGCAAGACCTCGCGCAGCGGTCCTCGCGTCATGCTGGGCACGATTTTTTCGGACTGCGGCATCATGGGGGCGCGGAAGATTCTACGTTCGATTCCGGCCCCGCTAAAGTATCATGGTGAATCCATTCCGCAGACCGCGCCATGCCGGCCGCCGCAGGATTTCAGCCGCATGGCGATTGCTCTCCCGGATTCGCATCATGAACACAAAATTGCCATCCATCGTCATCGTCGGGCGCCCCAACGTGGGCAAGTCGTCGCTCTTCAATCGCCTCACCACCTCGCGCCGCTCGATCGTCACAAACGAGCCGGGCATCACGCGCGACCGCATCTACGGCACCGCGCAGTGGGATGGACGCTCGTTTGAAGTCGTGGACACGGGCGGAATCGTCCCCGAGGACAAGGCCGGCATCCCCGGTGAAATCCTGCGCCAGGCAAAAGTCGCGATCGAGAATGCCACGCGCGTCGTGCTCGTTGTTGACGGCCGCTCCGGCCCCATGCCGCTCGATGAAGAGCTTTCGCAATTGCTGCGCCGCGCCGGAAAACCGCCGGTGATAGCCGTCAATAAAGTTGACTCCGCGAAACAGGCCGAAATGGCGGCGCAATTTTACGAGCTGGGCGACGAAATCTTTCCCGTTTCCGCCGAGCACGGCTTCGGCGTGGATGTGCTACTCGACTCGCTCACGCAGGATTTTCCGCGCGGGGAAACCGTCGAATCCGCGCCGGACGTCAACATCGCCATCATCGGCCGCCCCAATGTCGGCAAATCCACGCTGCTGAATCAGCTCGTCGGCGCCCAGCGTTCCATCGTCTCGCCCGAGCCCGGCACCACGCGCGATGCCGTGGACACGGTCGTCGATCGCCACGGCAAATCCTACCGCTTCCTCGATACTGCCGGGATTCGCCGCAAGGGCAAAACCAAACTCGTCGCCGAAAAATTGAGCGTCATCATGGCCCGCCGCCACCTCGAACGCGCGGACGTGGCGCTCCTCGTGGCCGATGCCGCGGTCGGCGTCACTTCCCATGACGCCACCATCGCCAGCTACGCCGAGCAGTCCGGCCGCTCCGTAATCATAGTCATGAACAAGTTTGATCTCGCGCTCGAAGCCGCGCAGGCAAAATCCACGCGCGAAAAGAAGCCAGGCGAGAAAGCCGCAGGCGCAAGCCCGAGCAAACTGCTCTCCGATTACGAGCCCATGGTCCGCAACAAATTGAAATTCCTGAGCTATGCCCCGGTGGTGTTTCTCTCCGCGCTCACCGGCGACCGCGTCGAAAAACTCTACACGCTAATCGACCGCGTCGCCGAAGCACGCAAGCGCCGCATCTCCACCGGCGAGCTGAATCGCTGGCTAGCGAACGTTGACCTCGAGCGCGGCACATCTCCAGCCAGCCGCGAGGTCAAAATTTTCTACATCACGCAGGCCACCTCCGCCCCGCCGACGTTCGTCCTCTTCACCAACCAGACCAAGCCTCTCCATTTCAGCTTCCAGCGCTTCCTGGAAAACCGCCTCCGCGCCGCCTTCGATTTCACCGGCACCCCCATCCGCTTCAACCAGCGCCTAAAAAAGCGCGCCCCCCGCACGCACGTCCAAGAGCGTCGCGATCGCCGCCACTCGGGATAACTTTCCCCAGAAGTTCGCAGCGAACCCCCGCCGGGCGGTCTTGAATCTCTAACTGCTCACCCCGAAATTCGTTAGTGGGTCAGTTTTCGATTGTCTGACAAACCGGGCACTGGCCCTAGATTGCGGCGATGTTGGGCCGTGTATACTGCTGGGCATGACGGATTCACAGGACGCGAAACAAAAGTCGATCGTCGAAGATGTTACAAGCATCTTTGACCATTACCGAGTGGCCGCTATGACCGTCTGGAATACGGCCTTCTGGCCGGATCCTGACTTCCGCAACTGGGATTCACTCGAACAGTTCGACGAAATCCGAAGGATCCTGTTCGGAGAACTCGTGCTGGGGAAGGTTGGAAGAAAATGGCCGTTGCGTAGTCTTTTCGAGAATGCCCTCCCATTTTTCCAGATAACCCCGTCGTTCGAAAGACCGATTATGATTCAGAACCCACGGCCCGAAGCCGCAAGCGGCTACTGGGACCACCCAGTGAATAGAATCAAGCCGGGACTGGCGGAACTGCTGTTTATTTCTTACTTCGACTGGAATGAGATGGATTATGCGGACCTTCGCTATTACCGCGTAAAAATTGCAAGCTTCGCTGCTCACCCTGAACTGGTTGGCCGTGAGGCCTTAATTGAGCGCCAACACTGCGCCGTCCATCTCGTCAACGAATGAGCCTCTGCCAGGACTATTGCAATGGAAAGCCGCGGTGTTAACTCTGGGGACCTGACAGACCAACTCCTGATAAACGCGCCAATCGGAAACTGACCCAATACCTGAATTTCTACTCCCTTGACACTCCGCGAAATCGGCCTACGATAATCCTAAGCCATGGCCAGTGCCGCTCAAGCTTCGTACCCCCTCCCGGAAAAGAGCCTCTTCCGCATCGGCGAAGTCAGCCGCCTCACGGCCACGAAGACCTTCGTCCTACGCTACTGGGAGACGGAATTCCCCACGCTCCAGCCGGTAAAAAGCCCGAGCGGCCAGCGCCTTTACCGCCGCGAAGATATCGAGACCGTCTTCGAAATCAAGCGCCTGCTCTACGAAGAGGGCTTCACCATCGCCGGCGCGCGCAAGCATCTAGCCGGCCTCGACGCAAACAGCGGCAACGGCAAGCATGGCACCGCTGCGGCGGAATCCTCGTCAGCCCCCGCGCGGCCCGAGCCAGCCTCGCGCGCGCACAGAAAATTCCTCCTCGATTTGCACGAAGAGCTCCTCGCTGTCTTGACCCTTCTCGAACGCGAGTGATACGCTGAATAGCGGTCGAAGGCGGTCGGGACGTGGCGCAGCCTGGTAGCGCGCACGCTTGGGGTGCGTGAGGTCGCTGGTTCGAATCCAGTCGTCCCGACCATTGATCCTCTCCGATGCAGTCCCAAAGGGATTTTCGGACGGCGCAGCGCCCGCAGAAAAATCTTCATGCCGCAAATTTTGATCACCAACGATGACGGAATCCACGCCCCCGGCCTCCGCGCCCTGGTGGAGGCAATGAAGAGCCTCGGCACGGTGACCGTTGTCGCGCCGCTCGCCGAGCGCAGCGCCGCCGCGCAATCGCTCACGCTCCGCCAGCCCATCTACTGCGACCAGATCGCCGAGCGCGAATACGCCGTCGAGGGCACGCCCGCCGACGCCATGATCCTCGCCTTCCACACGCTGCTCGAGGGGAAGCCGGACCTGGTCGTCTCCGGCATCAACCGCGGCGGCAACATGGGCGAGAACATCTATTATTCGGGGACTGTCGGCGGGGCTATGGAAGCAGCAATCAATCGCGTGCCGGCCATCGCCGTCTCGGTCTCCTATCGTGGCAAGGATTTCGATTACGCGCCAGCGGCACGCTTCACGCAGAGCCTTGCGCCGCTGATCTTGAAGGAAGGGCTGCCCACAGGTGTGATTCTGAATGTGAACGTGCCGCAAGCCTGGACCGGCGAAGTCCGCTTCACCCGCCAGTCATCGAAAATCACGCGCAACTTGCTGAAGCCCGGCACCGACCCGCGCGGCCGCCGCTATTATTGGCTGCACGAGCAGCAACTAATCGAAGGCATCGAGCCCGATACGGACATGGCCGCCGTCCGCGACGGCGCCATCTCCATCACGCCCCTCGAGCTCGACCACACCCATTCGCCCTCGCTCAATCACCTTTCGCACTGGGCCAAACTCCTAGAAGCCTCCGCCAAAGCCTAGCCCCTCGCAGGCTGTTTCTGCGGTCACATCTCCTCAGCGGATCTCCATGCACCACTCAACGCCGCCTCTGTCTCCCGCACCAATGCCGCCACCAGCTCCCCCGCCGGCAATCCGCGCGTCATGGCCACACCTTGTCCCGCCCACAGCGACATAAATTCCGTGCGCCCCGCCTTCCGCGTCGCCTGGTGAATCGGGCCCGTCAACGCATTCTGAATCGGATACGCGGGAATCTGCGGCTCGACCGGGCTCAGCCTGCGCATGAATTCATTCACGATCCCCCGCGCCGGTTTTCCCGAATAAATCCGCGAGACGCGCGTCTGGTCCGCCCGCGCATGGCGCAGCAGCTCACGGTACTCTTCCGAAATCCCGGATTCGGAGCAAGTGAGAAAAGCCGTCCCCAACTGCACGCCGGCTGCGCCCAGCATCAGCGACGCGGCAATCCCGCGCCCGTCCATGATTCCGCCCGCCGCGATTACGGGCACTCGCACCGCGTCCACCATCTGCGGGACCAGCGCCATGGTGCCAATCAGCGCGGCTTCAAAATCCCCGAGAAAAGTTCCGCGGTGCGCTCCCGCCTCCGACCCCTGCGCGCAAATCGCGTCCGCGCCAACAGCTTCCCACGCCTGCGCCTCAGCGACAGTGGTCGCCGTGCCGATCACGCGCGCGCCACGCTCCTTCAGCGCAGCTACCTGCGCACCAGTCAAAATTCCCAACGTGAAGCTCGCCACGGCCGGCCTCGCCTCCAGCACGGCATCAAATTGCGCCGCCGGGTCCTCGCAGAATTGCGCGGGCGCTTCCGCCGGGGGCAGGCCAAGCTCCTCGCGAATCGGCCGCAACAGTTCCAGCGCAGCGCGGACCTTCTCCGCGTCCGGCTTCGGCCGCTCGAGCACGAACAAATTCACGCCGAAAGGTTTCGCCGTGCGCGCGCGAACGTCCGCAATGCCTTGCCGAATCGCGTCCGGCGCGAGCATGGCACCCGCAAACGAGCCAAGCCCACCCGCATTCGACACGCCCGCGATCAGTTCCGCCGTGATCCCCACGCCCGCCATCGGCGCCTGAATAATCGGGACCTCGATTCCAAGCATTTTCGAGAGCGCAGTCTGAGGGAACATCCGGATTTCACTCCGTGGATTTTGTCGGAAACCTGATCTAACTACGGGTGGGAGCCCCCTGTTTAAACAGGGGGAGGAGCGCTTCAGCGCTCCGGGAAAAGATTCGAATCTGATCTTGCGCTTTAGCGCCGGGCATCGTCAGGGCAAGCAGAACTTGTCCTGAGCGACGCCGAGAGATCGAGGGGTTCCCTTCGGCCACGCCTCGTACGAGTCGGCACAGCTCACCCGCACCCCAGCAGCGACGTGAACAAAGCCATCTCCAATTTCAAATCCGCCTTCTTTCCTGCTCCCGCTAAGCACCGTAGGTGCGCCACAAGCTAGCCCAGCCCGCCGCTTTCCGGCGGGCTGGGTCCTTGACAATTAGAAATCCCAAGCACCGTAGATTCGAATTTGATCTTGCGCTTTAGCGCTGGGCATTCGCATCGATTCTGCATCCCGAGCACCGTAGGTGCGCCACAAGTTAGCCCAGCCCGCCGCTTTCCGGCGGGCTGGGATCGCGACAAATAGAAACTCCCAGCACCGTAGGTGCGGCACAGAGGTGTACGATTGGAATCCATCGCAACGTCCACCGCGCAGCCCGCGCACACAATCACCAGAAACGCGCAGGTCAAACTAAATTAGCGATTTTCCGGCGTTGCGCGCGCCGCCCCAAACTCAGGCCGTCGCCGATTTCGCAGCTGCCGCCGCCACCGAATACACCGCCACGGCTTTCTTCCCGCCCTTGGTGGTGGTGGCGTAAATCATGTTCAGGTTCACGCCTTTGCCCGCGAGCTGGTCGAGCGTCTTCGCGAGCGCGCCGGCCTTGTTCGCTATCTGCACCTGATCGATGGCCTGTTCCTGGTACGAGATTCTGGCATCGTCCAGCGCCTTCTTCGCGCGCCGCGAATCCTCCGTGATCACCTGCACAGTCCCCGCCGGCCCCTCCGCCCACGCCGCCAGCGCCAGAATGTTCACCTTCGCATTTCCGAGCGTCCGTACAATTTCCGCCACCGCTCCGGGCTTGTTGTCCACGGAGATGGAATACTGTTTCGTCTTGGCCATTTCGGCACCTCCCAGGTAATTTTGCGAGCGATTATACGCCTCGAACTTACGCCCGGCGGAGCGGAAATTTGCGCACGTAATCGGCTACCTGCCCTTTCGCCTCTCGTTCTCTTCGCCCGCGATTCCGCCGCGCGCACTATACTTCTCAGTACTTCGCACCCTTGCGCCTCTCCCCGAACAAGCCTATATTTCGCAATATGTGTCGCCGCCCAGCGATTGGATGGTTGCTCCTCGCCTTGGTTTGCGCATCGCCGTGGTCGCCGAACGCCCGTGCCCAGTCGTCTTCCAATTCGGCTTCTTGCTCGGCCCTAAACGTGTCCGGCGACGACTTCAACGAGATGATCGGAAGGAAAGTTTTTCCGAAAACCATCATCGACGATGTGAAGTTCGACGGCCCCGTTCACCTCCCGGCTGACATACTCGACGAGCTCGTCGACTCGATCAAACAGAGGGAATCTTCCATCGCGATTTCCACCGAGTTGGAGGAAACCGCGGAAGTATCCGTAAGGGGTGCTTGGCAGAACCATGGCTACTTCAATGTAAGGGTGAGCTGGGAAGCCATTCCAACTGCGGGGGACGCCGATTATCAACATTTTTCCGTTGTCTTCCATGTGGACGAGGGGCCGCAATATCGGCTTGGCAAGGTCCAATTCAGAGCGGCGCATTTCGTCGCGCCAACCGAGAGCGGTGACAGACCGAGCTTGCGGAGGCGGCGTAAGTATGACGATCCGGACCCGGCGGATCTCCCAATTTTCCCAATCGAACAGTTGCGATCCCTAATCCCCTTGCAGGAAGGAGACCTTCTAAGCTCTGATAAAATTAGGGAAGGGCTCGACGCCTTAAGAAAGCTGTATGGATCTCATGGCTACATCGATTTCACCCCTACTCCTGAAACTGAAGTCGACGACGAGCATCAGACCGTTTCAATTGTTTTCGTGCTTGACGAGCAACCGCAATACCGCATCGGAAAAATCGAAGTCGCTGGCTTGGGCCCCAATACGGAGAACGCATTGGTTTGGAGACTTAAGCCGGGGGACATTTTTAACTACGATCTCTTTAAGCAGTTTTTTGAGGATAATCAATCCATTTTACCTGCCGGGGCGTCTCCATCTGAAAATTCGGAATTCCGTCGCAACACGAAGGATGGCATCGTCGACATTAAGCTCAAGTTTCGGCCCTGCCCGTCCTAATAAGTCGATCCCCCTGAATCATAATTAATATTCTCACCCCGCTTTCGCCCTCCAATCACGATCTGAAGAATTTTAAAGCGCTTGCTTTCAACTCCCTACACCACATCCACAAGCACTCTCGCTTGCACGCCGTGGTAACCTATGAGAGAGAGCAATGCAGCTCCATTTCGGCCGCGGAGGGCGCAATTCCCAATGCCCACCGAGCCTCACCCCGGTTCTAATAGCCGCTCACCCCAGTTCAGAAATCCCGCTAACTCGTTGGAAACAAAGAACAAGACAATTTCTAATAGCCGCTCATACCTCTATTCAGGTTTCGCGTGATCCTTGCCGCCCCGGCCTCTCGGATCGACTCCGCCGAGTCCTTGGCACCCTACTTCTCCTCCTCGCCCTCCCGCTACTCGGCCCGCCGACCTCGGCGCAATCCGCCGCCCAAAATCAGGGCTCACCGGCAATTTATCCGAGTCTGGTCAAGGTGCAGACCTGGATCCCGATGAAAGACGGGGTAAGGCTGGCCGTCAACCTCTATATGCCCGAGGGCGCCAGGCCCGACGAAAAATTCCCGGCCATCCTTGAATACTTGCCCTATCGCAAAGACGATTGGAGCCTCGAGCGCGATTGGAAACTCCACTCTTACTTCGTACGCCGCGGCTACGTCACCGCCCGCGTGGACATCCGCGGCACCGGCGCGAGCGAAGGAAATCCTCCCGACCGCGAATACTCGGAGCAAGAGCAACTGGATGGCCTCGAAATAATTGACTGGCTGTCGCGCCAGCCGTGGTCCACCGGAAACGTGGGAATGATGGGAATTTCCTGGGGCGGCTTCAACGCCATCCAGTTAGCGCGCCGCCATCCTCCGGCGCTCAAAGCCATCATCGCCGCCTGTGCCACGGAAGAATTATTTCACGACGACATTCACTACATCGACGGCCTGATGCACGCCGACGAATATGAGCTGAGCATGGATTTGCAACTCGGCCTCACGCGCGCCCCGGATTTTCCGACCGACGAAAAATCGCTCGCGCCGCGCTTCGACAATCCGCCCTGGTTTCTGCGCTACCTCCACGAGCAACGCGACGGCCCATTCTGGCGGCGCGCTTCACTCGCGCCGAATCATTATGACGAGTACAAAGTTCCCACATTTCTTGTCGGCGGATTTCTCGACGGCTATCGCGACATCATTCCGCGCTTCTTCGAAAACGTGAAAGCGCCCGTGAAAGCGCTCCTCGGCCCGTGGAATCACAGCTTCCCCCACGATGCCGATCCCGGCCCCGCCGTCGAGTGGCGCGAAGAAGCCACGCGCTGGTGGGATTACTGGTTGAAAGGAAAGCAAAACGGGGTGCTAGAAGAACCGCGCCTCGAAGTGTACATCCGCCACTGGTACCCGCCCGACCCCAATATCAAAGAAATTCCCGGCGAATGGCGCGCCGAAAAAACCTGGCCGCCTGTCGGTATCGAGGCGGAAACTTTCAATCTCAGCATCGACCACACTCTTACACGGGAGACAGTCGAAGCCGGTACTCACCAACTGAAATACGTACCCTCAGCAGGGATCGAAGCCGGATTCTGGTGGGGCGACTTCACAACGGATCAGCGGCCAACAGATGCATTCAGCCTGGTATACGATTCTGAGCCGTTGCAAGAAGACAAAGCAATCATTGGGCGGCCGAAAGCTCTACTCAATGTGTCAGCCGGTGTTCTGCTTGCAGATTGGTTTGTCCGACTCTCGGACGTGGCTCCCGACGGGACTGTAACGATGATCACCGGCGCGGGACAAAAAGGACCAGACGAAACGCCAAACTCAGAGGCGATCGAACGCTTGAAAGGTGGTCCATTCAGGCATGGTTCGCCAATCACAATTGAGATGCACGTCACTAGCTGGGTCTTTCCGCGCGGGCATCGCATTCGTCTCGCGGTCTCGAACGCTCTTTGGCCAATGATTTGGCCGACACCGAATCCGATAGTCACTTCTCTGTATGTCGGCGCCGCGCGACCATCGAGCCTCGAGCTTCCAATCGTGCCAGTAAAGTATTCAGTTCGGCCGAATTTCCCCGCGATTGAAATGGCACCTCCACTCGAAGGTATTTCATCTGCTGGCGACACTTGGCCCCCGCAGGATTGGAGCGTCACGCGCGATCTGATCACTTCGACGACTCGCGTGGCCTGGAGCGGCAACGATGCGTCTGAATTTCCCTGGGGCAAAATGAAGGATCACGAACAGATGACCTACGAGGTGGCTGATGCGAAGCCTGAGGTCAACACCGTCCACGGCGAGGCTTCGACAACTGTCGAATTGCCGGGCCGCACGCTCGTCTGGAGCGTTGTGCTCGACCTAAGCAGCGACGCCAAGAATTTCATTTATCACTTCGAGCGGCGGCTCACGGAAAATGGCGCGCTCATCCACAAAAAATCCTGGGATGAAACCATCCCGCGAGACCACCAATGATTCCCCGCTGGTCAGCTTTTTTTGCGGGCAAAGTGAATCACCATCAGCGTGTCTTTGCCCTTCGAGCGCCAGGTCCACGTCTCCGTGATGTGGTCCGCATCATCGAAGCGCAGGACGAGCTTGTGCTGATGGCCGGTTTCTTCCGACGGCAAATTGCCCGCGCCTTGGAAAGTGAAGGTGAGTTCTTTGATATCGCCCGCGGGCGGTGTGGCGCGCAGGCGCGGCTGATTATTCGTCGGGCAGTAGTGGGAGAGCGAGATCCAATCGCCGTCAATATTGAAGAGGCTGAGCATTTCTTCGCCGCCCATGCCGGTCGGAGAGAGAGTTTCCATCACGGTGGTGCCGGAGATCACGACTTTGAAATTGGTTTTCGCGGCCATGCCCATGTCGTCTTTGCCTTCCCAATCGCCGGCGAGCGATTTCAATTTGTCGAATGCGGCCTTCGTCTCCGTGCCGGCCCGGGTGTGCGACGGAAACGCGAAAACTGCGATGAGCAAAACAGGAAGAAGGATCTTGCGCAGCGAAATTTCAGGGAGCAGGTGCGATGTCATCATGGATTCGTCTCCAATCGTGACTTCGCCCCAGCGCGCACGAATTTACAGGCAAATTGGACTGCTACAAGAGCCATATTGGCTGCAAAACGACAGAGGAGATTGAGAGGAGGGAAGATAAGCGAGTCTTCCAGGCGATTAACGCGCAGCTGCGGCCCGAGTATCTTTCAAATCGGCGGCCAGGAGACGATGAAAAAGATGCTCTCCCGCTTCGCGCCGCACGGAAAGGCGGCCCGCTTGATATGCGCGCGAGCTCAATCCGCGCTGCACACCGTCACAGATGACGATGTCTTCCTGCTGCACTCGCTCGCTGACTTCGATGCTTTGACGAATGTAGGGCATTTGCTCCGGGCTGACATTCGCGAAATAAAAATCGAAAATCACTTCGCAGCGATCGGCGCCGAGAGGTATCACGAAGTTGGTGTCCAGGTAGCCTTCATACCAATTGAGCATGAAATTCGGATATTGCCAGAAATAGAAAGCGCGATCACCCTTGCGCGTCGCCGCGGCATTCGATTCCGAGGCGCTCCCGACCGCCACGGGGCTCGATTGCACGCTGCAACGCTCCAGATTTTCGATCGTGTAATTCGTGTAATCGAGGACGCTGTTCAGGCCCTTGTGCATGTGCGGGACGTGATAGCCGCCATCCAGATAGTTGTCCACATAGACTTTCCAATTGCACTCCTGCGTGTAGCTGCGGCGCTCGACGAATTTCAATTCCGCGAAACCGAGGGGGCTGACGCGATCCGCGAGCTCGCCAAGAAATTCCCGCAGCGGTGGGGCCTGCGAGTCGAGGTTGACGAAGACGAATTTCTCCCAGGTCTCGACGCGAATCGAAACGAGCCCGTTCTTCGCACGGTCGAAATCGTGGACGCCTTCGAATTCCGTCATTCCGCGCAGCTCGCCTTCAAGATTATAGGTCCAGCCATGGTAGGGGCAGCGAAGGTGCTGGGCGCGGCCGCATGGCTCGGTCATGACCGTCATGGCATGATGGCGGCAAACATTGAAGAACGCGCGGAGCTGATTGTCGCTCCCGCGCACGAGGACGATGGGTTCGCCGGCGATGCTGGCCGTGACGAATTGTCCGGGCTTCTCGACCTGGTCAACGCGGCCGGCCGCCTGCCACGTTCGAGAAAAGACATTCTGCATTTCGAGCTCTGCAACGCGCGCATCGGTGTACCAGGGAGCCGGAATCGTATAGGCCTCGGCCAGTGGCGCTTTGTCGTTGTAGCTTGCCAGTATTTCTTTCAGTGTCTGATCCATAGAGTTCCTGCCTCACGAAATCATGAGTTCGTTATGGTCCCGTACCCAGCTGCTTCCAGTCGACTCAATCGCAAGGAAATCAAACTCCAATCGCACCGCGGAGGACTTGGAGAAATTGAGTGATGCGCGTCTCATTCTTTTCCGGATCCGCCGGGTGCGGGAAAAGGCCGGGATCGAGTTCTTCCGTCAGAAGCGCATCTTGAAATCGCTCCATCGTCCAATCGAGTATGGAAACGATTAGCGCCGGATCAATATCCGAGCGGACTTCGCCGCGCGCAATTCCCAATCGCACGAAAGCCGTGCTTCCGTAGGGATCCTCCGCCAAAAGAAAACGATTGATCTCGCGCTTGAGGCTCAGATCCACGCCGTAATTGCCGAGGAGCGCCACGCGATACGGAATCCAATCCTCGCGGACAAGCCGCTCGGTGCGCAAGAGCCAGTAACGCAGAATTTCGAAGAAGCCCTCGTCGCGGACTTGCTGCGGTGAATCAAGATAGGCAGGAAACGAACGCACCGCTTTTTTGTACGCTTCGAGAAACAATCCTGCCTTGCTCCCGAAATATTGAAAGATGGAGCCCTTCGCGAAACCGAGCTGCGAAGCGAGGTCTTCGATGCGCGCGGCGTGATAACCGTGCTCGGCGAAACCGCGCATGGCCGCGTCAACAATTCGCGCCCGTTTCGCTTCGAGACGCGGGCCGGGCTTGGCCTGAAGCCTCAGCGGGGGCTCAAGAACGGGCCCGCGCAATTTTTCTCTTTCACTTGACCGGGAGTCAGACAGTGAAGCTGACATTGGAATTTTTCTCCGCGTATGCTATCTAGTCCGAGTAAGAACAGGCTTGACTGGCGGTCATAATATTCCAAGATGGCTTCGCTTCGCAAGTCCTACGATGCGATCATCGTCGGCGGCGGCCACAATGGCTTGACTGCGGCGGCGTACCTCGGGCGCGCTGGCCTGAGCACGCTTGTTCTCGAGCGCCGGGAAATTATCGGTGGCTGCTGCGTGACCGAAGAAATTGCGCCCGGCTGCCGAGCCTCGACTACCTCTTATATCGCAAGCATGCTGCGCCCAACGATTATCCGGGATCTCGATCTGGGAGCGCACGGGCTGCGCATGGTTCCTTGTGATCCGGCGCTCACGGTGCCGTTTCCGGACGGACAGGTGGTGCCGTGGTGGGCCGACCGTGACCGGGCCGCGGCGGAATTTCGAAAGATTTCCGTGCGCGACGCGGAAACATTCGTGCGCGTTGACGAGCGATTGAAAAAGCTGGCGCGGTACCTCCAGCCTTTTTTCCTCGAGCCACCGCCCGACCCGTCGTTTCACGGCGTGGAAGGCTGGTGGGAATTGTTGCGCGTCGGCAAACGGTTCCGCGGAATTTCGGGAGAGGAAATCGCTGAGCTGGTTGCATTTCTTACCGGGAGCCTGGGCGATTTTCTGGATCGGAATTATGAATCCGAGAAAATCAAGACGATGTTCCTCGCGAACAACGTCTATGGCAAGCATGGCGGTCCGTACAATCAGGGATCGGCTCTGGGACTGCTGTTCCATTTGCTGAGCGGCGGTGACGGCGAGGTTCAAGGATTCTATGGCCACGTGATGGGGGGCATGGGAGCGATCACGCAGGCGCTTGCTTCCGCGGGACGAAAGACGGGCGTGGAAATCGCGACGGCTACACAGGTGGCGAAAATTAACGTACGCGACGGAATCGCCCGCGGCGTGATTCTCGAGGACGGGACGGAAATTTCCAGCACGATCGTCCTGTCGAATGCGGATCCAAAGCGGACATTCCTCCGACTCGTCGAGGCGAATGAACTGCCCGGAGAGTTTCGCAGCGCCATTGCAGGAATCAAGATGGACGGGCCATGCGCGAAAGTGAATTTCGTTTTGAGTGAAGAACCGCGGGTACACGGGATGCCCGCCGAATGGACGGCGCCACAGCGTTCACTTTTTACGTTGGTGCCTTCGCTGGAATTTGCCGAGCGCAGCTACGACATTGCGAAATTCGGCGAAATCCCGGAAGAGTTGTGGGTGGATTGCGTGGTGGCGTCAAATGTGGATTCCACGCTTGCGCCTCCCGGGAAACATATTATGACTACTTTCATTCAGTATGTGCCTTACCGCCTTCGCGAGAGCACATGGGATGAAAAACGCGAACTACTGGGCGACCGGGTGGTGAAAAAGATTGCAGAATACGCCCCGAACGTTCCGGGCGCGATTCTTGCGCGCCAGGTGCTGACCCCGCTCGATCTCGAGCGTACGTACGGACTCACGGAGGGAAATATTTTTCACGGCGATCTCTCGCTCGATCAGCTTTTCTTCATGCGTCCGGTACCGGGCTGGTCGCAATACCGGACGCCGGTGAAGAATCTTTATCTTTGCGGAGCCGGTGCGCATCCGGGAGGCGGGGTGACAGGCGCACCGGGATATAGCGCGGCACACCAGGTGTTGCGAGACGCGAAACGAGGGCGCGTAAAACGGGCAATTGCTTGATTTGTCTTGCGGCTGTCTCGCAGGCGGCTAGAAGGAGCAGGAATGGAAAACAAGAAGAAGGGAATACTCGAAAAACTCGCGGCAGGGCCTGTGCTGGGCGACGGCGGATACTTGCTCGAACTCGAAAAACGCGGGCGCGTGCGCGCGGGACCGTTTACTCCCGAAGTGGCGCTGAATAATCCCGAATCATTGCTCGAGCTCCATCGGGAATTTCGCGACGCGGGCGCCGAAGTTCTCCAGGCGCTGACTTTCTACGCGAGCCGCGACAAGCTGGCGACAGTGGGGATGGCGGATCGCGTGGGAGACCTTAATCGCGCGGCAGTGCGGCTGGCCAAGCAAGCGGCCGAGGACCGCTGCCTGGTGGCGGGAAATCTGAGCTTGACGTGGATGTATGAGCCGGGGAGCGAGGCGGCCAGTGATCGCGTGCGCAAGACGTTTGACGAGCAACTCGAGGTGCAGATTTCGGAAGGCGTCGACTTCATTATCGGCGAGACTTTTTCGTGGCTGGGCGAGGCGCTGCTGTGCGTGGAGCGCGCGAAGCGGACGGGCTTGCCGGTGATGGTGACATTATCATTTGAAAATGAAGATGTGACCTCGGACGGAAAGAAGGCCGGCGAGGCGGCGCGAGCTCTGGCGGATGCGGGAGCGGACATCGTGGGAATTAATTGCCTGCGCAGCCCGGAGCACACACTCCCGCTGATGGAGGAGATACGCCGGGCCGTGAAGTGCTACATCGCGTGCCAGCCGGTCGCTTACCGCACAACGCACGAGCACCGCGATTTCACGAGCCTCCCCGCATTTCCCGATCAGCTCGATCCCTATCAGCTCACGCGGCGCGAAATGGCGCAGTACGCTTTGAAGGCGCGTGACATGGGCGTGAATTACATTGGTGCGTGCTGCGGCACAGTGGCCTCGCACATCCGCGAGATGGCGCGGGCGCTTGGGAAACTCCCGCCGGACGATCGCATGTGGATGAAAGGTGGCGAGAAGCCCATGTCCGCGTACGAATACTACGGCCACGACAAATCGTAACAGCCGTTGCCGAATCGCGCTCGCTTTCGGGTGATGCGCGGTGCATGATGTGCGGCGCACGTTGATTTCCCGGGGAGAATTTCGCTGATGGGTGAAGCCGAGGCTCCCAGCCGTCCGCGGCGGGCGATGGGATTTCGGGACCTGGTGCTGTTCTACATCGTCACTGGGATAAGCCTGCGATGGATTGCAACGGCGGCGACAGTCGGTGCAAGCGCTGTTGTGATCTGGCTGATCGCCTGGTGCGCGTTTTATCTTCCGCTGGCGCTTTCCGTGATGGAGCTTTCCTCGCGCTATCCGCAGGAAGGCGGGCTGTATGTGTGGAGCAAGCGCGCATTCGGCGAATTTCCCGGATTCATCACGGGCTGGACCTACTGGGCCAGCAATCTTCCTTATTATCCAGCGGTGCTTTATTTCGCAGCCGGAAACGCATTATTTATTGGCCCGGCCAGGTGGCAATCACTGGGCGACAACAAAACTTATTTTCTTCTATTCGCCCTCTTGGGCCTTGCGCTCGGTACGTTTCTGAATGTCATCGGACTTTCCGTCGGCAAGTGGCTGCACAATCTGGGCGCGATCGGGACATGGATGCCCATCGCGATTCTGATCGGCATAGCGGCGATTGCATTGCACAGATTCGGATCAGCGACTAGCTTTTCGGCCACAAGCGTTGTCCCGCACATGCATTTCCGTAACGTACTTTTCATGGCTACGATTATTTTCGCGCTCGGCGGATCGGAGTCAGCATCTTTTCTGGGCGATGAAGTCCATGACGCGCGAAAAAATTTGCCGCGCGGCCTGCTCGCGGGTGGCGTGTTCGTGACCACCGGCTACATTTTGGGAACGGTTGCCGTTCTCATTTCGCTTCCCGCAAGCGATGTGAACGGGCTCCAAGGAATCATGCAGGCAGTGTCGAAATCAGCGGAGCGAGTTGGACTCGGAAGCATCGTCCCGCTTGCCGCACTTCTGATTACCGTGAGCAATCTCGGCGCGCTCGGGGCCTGGCTGGCCGTATCGGCGCGGCTGCCTTTCGTCGCGGGGCTCGACCGCTATTTGCCGCCTGCTTTCGCGCGCATCCATCCGAAGTGGGGCACGCCGCACGTTGCATTACTGGTGCAATCGGCGTGCGGGGTGATTTTTATATTGCTGGGACAGGCTGGGACGAGCGTTTATGGCGCCTACGAAGTGCTCGTGAGCATGGGGATCATCTCCTACTTCATTCCTTACCTCTTCGTTTTCGCCGCGTTGATTCGATTTCAGCGCGAGCCCGCCGGGCCGGGAGTGATCCGTGTGCCCGGGGGCAGGCCGGTCGCGATTCTGCTGGGCGTGATTGGGTTCACCACCACGCTCGTGACGATTGTATTTTCGCTGGTGCCGGCCGAAGATGAACCGCACAAAATTCTCGCCGTGGTGAAAATTGTCGGGTTATCTGCTTTGCTCCTGGCGATGGGCTCGCTCGTTTTCCGCTGGAGCAAGATGCATGCAGCGCGTGAGGCTGAAAATCCCCCCAATTGATCCTTCCTTCCGCGGGTACTGTGCGAAGTGGTGCTCGAGCGAATCACAGGGAAGTAATCATTTCAGCATGAGCGCAAGAGCGTGGCGCAGCGAGTGCGGCCAATCGAATTAGACTGCTGCTTGAGGATCCTCGCTTGAGAGCCATCGCATGAGCACTGCGTCCGCGACCATTTCTGAACCGCGCAGCAACGCATCGTGCGCTCCGTGGATTTACGGTCCGTGGCTCGACCTGTTGGTAGGGTGCGGCGCGTGGTCTGCACCGCTGCTCGCAATTGCGGCGTGGCTGACGCCATCGCATACGCATGGCTGGGACGTGGGTTTCTATCTGCTGGCAATCATTTTCAATTATCCGCACTTCATGGCGACGATTTATCGCGCGTATCACACGCGCGAGGATTTCGAGAAGTACAAGCTCTTCACGCTGCATTTGACGCTGCTTATCATTTTGACCGGGGTGTTGCTGCATGCGTCATACCGCCTGCTGCCGTGGGTCTTCACCCTCTATATTTGCTGGAGCCCGTGGCACTACACGGGACAGAATTACGGACTGATGATGATGTTCGCGCGGCGAGGCGGTGCAGAAGTGACACCGGGCGAGCGGCGGTGGCTGCATGCGGCGTTTGTGGCGTCTTACTTGATGCTGCTCGCGAGTTTTGAAACTGGCGGCTCGAATGACCCCCTCATTGTTTCGCTTGGCCTGCCTGCGAAAATCACTTTGCCGTTGCGACTCGCGCTTGGAGTTGCATTCGCGATCTTTTCATTCATCGCTTTTCAGCCATTAGTGAGGCGTTGCGGCCTGAAAGCGATGGCCGCACCGCTGACGCTGGTCGCGACGCAATTTCTATGGTTTGTGCTGCCGACATTATTGGAGCTGCGCGCGGCCTATCAAGTACCGCAGACGCGCTACAGCAGCGGAATCCTGGCAGTCCTGCACTCCGCGCAATATATATGGATCACGAGCTACTATCAGCAGCGCGAAGCGCGCGCCGCGGGCCGGCAGGGATGGCACACGGCGGCATATTTCGTGACGCTGATAGCGGGTGGCATCGCGCTCTTCATTCCCGGACCGTGGCTTGTCAGCTACATCTTTCACTATGACTTCACAACGAGCTTTTTGATTTTCACTGCGCTCGTGAACATTCATCATTTTTTGCTCGATGGGGCACTTTGGAAGCTCCGTGATTCGCGGATTTCTTCGATGTTGATTGGCCGCGACGGTAAAACGGAGGCGCGCGAAGTGGCAGCGGGCTCGCGGCCAGGGGGAGAACCTCGCGGGCTTGGAAGCGGTGTATTTACGGCGCCGGCCTTTCGTGTGTCACTCGCGGCTCTGCTTTTCCTATGGGGCGGCATGGACCAAATCCATTTCGCGCTTGGGACGGACGAGGGGAATCTCGCCGCTCTTCAGCGCGCCGCGCGAATGAACCCGTACGACAGCATGCTCGAAGCCCGCATCGCTTCCGCGGAAACAAAGGCGGGCCAGCGCGGTGAGGCGGTGGCAGCTTTTACGCGCGCCGTGGAAATCAATCCGCACAACGCCGCTCTTCAGCACGCCTGCGCGCGGGCGATGCTCGAAGATGGCCGCTACGCCGATGCATTTGAGCACTACCGCAGAATGCTTGAATTGTTTCCGCGCGATTATGATGCGCTCGTAAACTACGGACTACTGGCCGGGCGTTTGCGC
The DNA here is from genome assembly GCA_963701005.1 of uncultured Acidobacteriota bacterium. Taxonomy (GTDB): domain Bacteria; phylum Acidobacteriota; class Terriglobia; order Acidiferrales; family UBA7541; genus Palsa-295. Next base: position 4,831,239 of record OY969555.1, on the reverse strand, counting down.
CATTCCGATGAAGCCGTCGAATCCTGGGAAAAAGCCGTGGATGTAAATCCGGATATGCCCGGCGCGCAGCTTTACCTGGCTGAGGCGCTCGATCAAAAAAATGAACCAGCCGCGGCTGCGCGTCACTGGGAGGCCTATTTGCACTTTGCTGCGGCGCATCCCGATGATTCCACGGCAACAGCGGGAGAGGAAACGTCCGCCACGATTCGGCTGGCGGATGATCAGGCCCGCATCAACCATCGAAATGCGGCCCTTGCAGGGTATCTATCGGCCATTGCTCTTGCCGAACGCACGGGCGATGCGCGGCTGGAGAGTCTCGCCCTGGCCCATCTCGGGGATTTGCAGGAGAAAAAAGGCGACGCGCAAAGTGCCGCCCATTCCTATCAGCGCGGACTCGCGCTCGATGCCAAAGCCCGCGATCCACAAAGTGAAGCATTCGATTGGTTCAACTACGGACAATTCCTTCGGCGGCACGGCTCCCAGGAAGAATTGGCCTACGCATGCTTTCTGAAAGCTGAAAGTTTGCTTAGCAGCGCTGGCGGACAAGATTTGTTGACCGTGCAAACAATTCGACGCGACGTCGAGAGCCGAATGGGTAAGAAAGCCGCCGCCGCGCGGAAGCGACTGCCTCAGCTGCTCGCGCGCGCAAGCAGTCTGCCAGCGGGCTCACTCTAAAAGTCGAAATCACTTTATGAGTGGAGCAGTAAGCGTTCCACAGTGAAACACGCAGTGGGCAGCGAGCGCATGCAAGGATTATTGAACGGACCTCGCAAAAAGTCGTTTCCGGTACCTTCGACTCAATAAAAACAGTACCGGAGTCACGGCAGTAATGGGATGCCGGATCGGAATTGACGAAAATATTTTACGGGACGCCCCGCTTTTTGCTTGCTCGCAACGTTTCATTCATCCAAAATCGGCGCTCGGTATTCGATTGTAGGCGAAGCGCAGCAATTCACGGGATGCAGCAGGCTTGGGCGTATTCCTGCGAGATCAAGTGGCTCTGCGTTTCAATCGGTCAACGGGCCCATGAGCGCTGCTTTATTCAATCTGCACGGTTTCTTCTCTTTCTTCCGTGACCCAGTTCTAAGCCCGCTGACAATCCATCAAGCGGGGTCCCCCTTTGAAAAGTCTGATAGCTGCAAGCGTGCTGCTCTTCGCCTGTTTGATTTTTTCCACCCCTTCGGTTCTCGCGCAAGAAGTCGAATCGCAATCCAAGAGTCCAGTCCCATTCTTGAGGGTTGGTTTGTTTGGCGGCAGAACTGGGACCGCGCTCGGCCCAAGCGGCTACGCGGAAATTAATCCGCTGCGATGGGTCGGAGTGTGCGCATTTGCGTCGCGATCGAACGCCACCTCTGGTGCCAACGGCGGCACCGCGCATGATTGGGATTTTTCAACGGGGATGTGCGTGGTCGGTCACGCTCCCGAGATAAAGGGAGTTCTCGTTTCGCCGTTCGTCCAGATGTCATACCAGAACAACCATACTCGTTTCATCATGCCTCTGGCCGATGGCACTTTTTACCGGGAGGGAAATAACAACTTGCGCCGCCAGTGGACTCTCGGAACAGGCATCGATCGTGCGATTGTGAGAAATGGTCCCCGGTTGGCCATGCGAGTCGGAAGAAACTACGGTAATGGGCCTGAAGTAAACAACGCTTACGGCCTCTACCTGGTGGGAGGGCTCATCTTTCCGCTGGACCATCCCATCGAGCTCGCCAGATCTTTGGGGATTGCGAGGAAATCACAGTCGCGGGATTCCGCCACACCGGCAAGCATTCATTAGAATTGCGAGCAGCCCGTAAAGGGTGCCCATACCCGGATCGAGCGGATTTTGGATCTAACGGTCAAATCTACACGGCCATCTTCGCGCGGCATTCTCCCAAAAGCTGCAGCACGGCTGTGCGCTGGTCGCCATTGATGCCCTCGACGCTCTCCTCCAAAAAGGGAACGGACTCAGGGATTTTTCCGATATTCGCGAGCAGAATTCCGAGTTTCATGGCCGCCTGGCGATTGTCTGGATCCCACCACAAGGCACGGCGAAACCCACGCTCAGCTTCAGGGCGGTGGCCGAACGCCAGATGGACGGTGGCCCAGTCGCACCAGGCGCTGGAGCCTTCGTGGATATTCAAAGCCTCTGAGAACAATTTCAATGCTCCCTCAAGATTCCCTTGCTCGAAAAGCCGGGAGGCCTGCTGGCATTTCTCAATCTGCGCAACTGGGATTTTCGGCTCCGGCTTCCCCAGAATTTTCCTGGCCATGCGAAGAAGATTCGGCATGGCATCCGCGGAGCGATAGATAGCTTCGCAGAGAGGGTTGTACCTGATTTGGTCGAAAGGAACGCAACCGTTCAGGACCAGCCCTAGCAGGAATGCAAATTGAGTTTCACCGAGCGACGCGTCCTTACCGAGAAGCTCTTCGGTAATGAACTTGCGCCACGGCGGATTCTGGCAGGAGAGCGTTAGGATGAAGTCGGCAAACACTTCCGTTTTCTCGCGCGGAGAAAGCGCAGATTGGTAGACGGTTCGCAGTAGAAGCGCCGCGGAATTGGCGAAGTGCATCGTCGTAGGAGCAGGCTCAAGCTTCAGATCGCGCCGGTATTCCTCCTGGTTTTTTCCCTTGGCAGTCGAACGCGTTGCAAACAGGTGTTCATCCACTTTGGCAAAATCGCCGAGCAGCAGGAGCTCCAGGAGCAAGACCACATCGAATCCGAGAACATTGAGTCCAAGCGAGATGTGCTCGACAGCTTCGCGACGCATCAGTCCATAGAACGCAAACCACCCCATCCGTGAGATCAGTTCGTGAATCCGCTGCGGCGGCGTCATGCCCAGCGTGCAAATGTTCTTATAACTGGCCCACTGAGGAATCGGTACGCCGTTCTCATCGCAGACGGTGTCTTCCGTGCAACACAAAATGGCCTCGGGATGCGCCTCGAGCATCTGCAGGCACTTTCGGATGTAGGATGGGTCCCACAAGTCATCATGAGCTGCCCACATAAAGTATTTCCCGCGAGCCTCACGCGCAACGTAGGCGAAATTCCATGGAGACCCGCGGTTTTCAGAATGGCGAATGAATCGTATGCGGGAATTCCACGCTTGATATTCGCGGCAGATTGTCTCCGTGCTATCGGTTGAGCCGTTATCGGAAATAATCAATTCGAAATGCGTGTAATCCTGCGCCAGAAGGGAGGTAAGCGCCTGGCGGAGATATTTTTCGCCGTTGTATACCGGCATTCCAATGCTAACTAGAGGTTTAGCGTCGGCGGATCCGTTTCCTGATGCACTCCGCGACGCAGGAGATCCGGCAGGGTCCATCAATCCCCCGTTTGCGCTGATTTCCAATTCGCGCCGCCGCCGGGGATCGGCGAGGTCGTAGATTCTTGTGTGCCGGTCGTGGATGATATTGTTGCTCTGATTCCCCTTGCGGAACACGTTCGGGGGTTTTCGGAAATCCTGCTTTGCATATGAGCCATCCCAGGTAACCAGCATGCAGGGCTCGCCTCGGTCTTCAACCCATTGCATGAACTTCCATTCACCGGATTCGAATTTGAAGCACTTTTCCTGGTTGTCGATTTTGAAGGGGTACTGCCGCAATGTTTCCGGATTGAACCCATAGAAGGAAGTGCGAATGTGCGGATTGACGCAGCCCGGAATGTAGGGATAGGACTCATAAGAGGCAGTAGCGCCATAAAGCCCATCCCCATGTTCGACCCTCGCCTCGACAAGGCGCCTGAGCCAGCCAGCGCGCGAGAAATGGACGTCCGCATTTGCGATCACCAGGAAATCGGCGTCGCATTTTTTGGCGACTAATTGCGCGGCACCGCAATCCCGGCCGGCTCCGTAATACTCCTCATATCCATTAGCGATATCTTTGAAAAAAGCAGAGAGAGCCGATGTAACCGGGCCATTGCAAGTGACCACGACCAGTTCGTGCTCGATCTCCGCCGGGAACTGCTTGTAAGTCACGGCAAATTTCCGTGCGCCGGGGCCGTACGTCTCCCACTCACCCACTGGAATCAGATACGCCAGCGTAACTTTCATTTTTCGACCCTTTCCATATTCGCTCAGTCGCGGGAATCAACCCGAGGTCCACCATGAATTAATGTGAATACACATCGAAGGAATCAGGAGTCTTCTCGACGCTGAATTCCGTTCCGACCACGACGCGAGATCCTAATTTTGAATGGCTTCCGTGCTTGGCCTTATGAATCACGATTATGGAATTCAGAAATTCGATGCTCTCGACCCAGCCCTCCACGATAAAAGCGGGAACACCGCCCTTAAGGAAGAAGCTGCTTAGCCACGCCTCCAGAGTCATATCCTTCTGCCAATGCTCGTAGTTCACAACGTCGGTCAGAAGTTTGAAAAGCCGTTGCGCGGACGTGCTGCGGAGAATGCCGCTGCCCAATTCTTCCCAATATAAGCAATGCGTATCTTCGATCAGGTAGATTCCGCCCGGGGCCAAGACCGGAAAATAATTGATGAACGCGTTGATTATTTCGAAGGAGACGTGCGAACCGTCGTCGATCAGCAAGTGGATCGGCTTCAGTTTATTTGTAAGCACGGAAATTACTTCCGGCGAATTGATGTCGCCGATGACAACTGAAATTCTCGGGTCGGCGAATTTCAACTCTCCACAAAGCGGATTGATATCGCAACCAACGACATGCGAGGCTTTGTCGAAGTATTCCGATAGGACCTCGAGCGATCCGCCGTTCTGCACGCCAATTTCGAGGACGTTAATTTCGGCATGACGAAAAGGGCTGAAAAGTCTCTCGTACACCGGGAAATAGCTTTCCCATTTGTCACTAGACTTGCCCTTATGGGCGTTGTGAATCTCGACGTAAGCGGCCACTAAATGAATCCCTTCATGTGTTTGCTCTCCACCAATCTACGGTCAATTGAAGGCCATCCTCGAGCGTGTGCGACGGCCTCCAACCGATTTCGCGAGTCAGTTTCCGCACATCCGCGACGAGCAACGGAGGCTCAGCAGGATTGTCAGGCAAACCACCAACCAGGAGCCGGTCGGGGCATTCGAGGATGCGCGCGATCGTTTCCACGATCGTTCTGATCTTCACAGGAAGGCCAGAGCCAATGTTTATCGCGCCGGCGAAATTGCTTGTAGCCACCGCCGAAATAGCGCTGGCCATGTCCTCCACTTGAAGAAAATCGCGCATTTGCTCACCGCTCGTGCACTTTGCCGTTTTTCCATGCAGCAACGGCAAAATGACCGACGGAATGAATCGCGTCCTGTCCTCTCCGGGCCCATAAAGATAAAAGAGGCGCAACCAGGCGAGCTGCATGGACGTCTCGAGGGCATAAGATTCAAGAATTTCCCGCAGGGCATTCTTGCAAGCGCCATAAAGAGTTTGGGGTTTGAGCGGCGTGCATTCCTCGGACAGAAAGCCATAGTTCCAGTCGTACTCGGCGCAGGAACCGGCGAGCACCAGTCTTCGACAACCTTCGTCCGCGACCGCCCGCGCCACGCTCAGCGTGGTACTCACCCAATCGAGGTTCGCCGGGGCAGTCCAAAATCTGCCTGTGACTTTGCACCAGGCAAGGTGGATCGTCACGTCCGGGCAAATTTGCCGCACAGCCGTGCGAACGCCGGGATCATCGCGCACATCGAGCTGCAAGTACTGGATTTCACTTGATTCACGCTCTTGCAATCCGGACGTATTCATTTTTCGCCCAGCCGCGAAGACCGTGTGCCCGCTTCTCGCGAGTGCCCGAACGACGTGCGCTCCGATGAAGCCCCCGGCCCCAGTCACCAACAGGCGCATTGCCGAGCCCCGGCCAGCCCCATACGTCCTCGAATCGCCGGTCCCCATGAAAATGAGGATGACCTTCGCGAAAAATGTTCGCTTCGCTCAATGTGCATCGCGCGAAACCAGTGGAAAGCTCGAGTCCTGCTCCGAGATGACAGACGGAGGCCTGGGCCACACGATCCCAAACGCGGGGTCGTTCCATCGAACACCGCGGGCACTTTCTGGCTCGTAGAATTCCGACATTTGAAGGAAGACCTCGGTACCGTCGACCAGCGTTTGAAATCCGTGCGCCACACCCTCCGGGATATACAGCATCCGATGGTTTTCAGCTGTCAGTTCGAAAGCCGCCCAGTCTCCGAAAGTCAGCGACTCGGGGCGCAAATCCAGTAGCGCATCGAAGATCGCTCCGCGTGTGCATCGCACCAACTTGGTCTCCCGCTGAGGTGCAGCTTGGTAATGCATTCCCCGCAGCGTGCCGCTCTTCACGTTGAATGAAACACTGCATTGGGCGATTCGCGCGTTCACGCCGTGCATCCCAAACTCTCTTCTGCAAAATGTGCGTGCGAAAAATCCGCGGGCATCTTCGATCTTTTCCGGCTCGATCAGAAACGCACCCACAATCTCAGTGGACTTAAAAATCATCTTCCGTCCTCATGGGCGAATCATTTCGGGCTGCGGCCCGGGCCTATGCGTATTTCAGACCATTCGCGGTTCGGGAATGGGGACGATAAAGTGACCACCGCGCCGGCGGTACTCGGCTTGTTGCTCCAAGATCTCATCGGCAAAATTCCATGTCAGAAGCAGAACGTGATCCGGCATGGCCTCCAACAATTTTTCCGGAGCAAAAATCGGCAAGTGTGTGCCGGGAGTGTAAAACCCTTGCTTGGCTGTGCTGCGATCCACGACGAAGTCCAGCGTCGAGGCGCCGATCCCGAAATAATTCAGGAGAGTGGCGCCCTTCGCGGAAGCTCCGTAGGCCGCGATGCGTCCGCGCTGCGCCTTCAAATCGTGCAGCAATCCGACCAAGCCGGCTTTCAATTGACTGATTTTGTTCGCGAAGTCCTCATAGAACGCAAAACGCGTGACCCCGCATTTCTCCTCCTCAGCCAGCATTTGACGGACAGCCGCCGTCGGCCGCGTGTGATTGGTGCGATGTTCCGCAAATACTCGAAGCGATCCGCCGTGAATCGCAAGGCGCTCGACGTCGGTGATTTCGAAGCCATGGGATTTCATCGCGCGGTCGATGGAGGTGAGCGAGAAATAGGAAACATGCTCGTGATAAATGGTGTCGAATTCCAGGCCCTCGATCATTTCCCTGACGTAGGGGACCTCGATCACCGCTACGCCGCCTGCCTTCAATGCTTTTTCGAGGCCATTGAAAAAATCGTCCAGGTCTGCAATATGTGCTACCACGTTGTTGGCGTGGACCACATCGGCCTGCTGGCCCTGCGCGGCCAATTCTCGGCCCAATTCGCGGCTGAAAAACTGGCTAATGGTCCGAATGCCCCGCTTCTCACGCGCCACTTTGGCAACATTCGCTGCCGGCTCGATGCCGAGAACCGGTATTCCCGCCTCTTGGTAGAATTGCAGCAAGTACCCGTCGTTGCTTGCAATCTCCAGCACGCTGCTGTTCCGGTCCAATCCCCGTGAAAAAATCATTCGGTCGGCGAGCCGATGAGACTCTGCCAGCATCGTCTCTGAAAAGGAGGAGAAGTAGGGATAGTCCCGGAAGAGAATTTCGGGGGCGACGGTTTCGGTGATCTGGACTAGGCTGCATCGTGGACAGAAAGCAAGTGCCAGAGGAAATTTCGGTTCCGCGCTTCGAAGTTGATATTCGGCCAGTAGCCCGTTGGCAAGGGGCATCGGGCCGAGATCGAGCACCTTTTGCAATCCTTCACTCGCACAGAGACGGCAGGATGGGCTGCCATCGTGCACCGCGAGCCCGCGCGGGCTAGCTGTGGTGGGCGAGCTCGGGAACGGGCTGAAGACTGTCGCTTTCATTTGGAATGGCCGCCTCGTAATCCGAAAGGTCCTGCCAGCAGAAATCTCGCGTTGAGCTGCTCGGATCTGAATAGAAACGGTGGTACCAGGCGCCTGCGTGTTTCACCGCCTCTCGAAAACTCCAGCGCGGCCGCCAGCCGAGTTCCGTTCGCGCCTTATCGTTCGACAAGCGCAGCATGTTCTCTTCATGCGGCTGAATTGTTCCGCTGGCATCCTCCCACTTCGAAGATTTCCAGGATTGAAGGAGCGTTTCCACAACGTCTCTTACCGTCGCTTCCTCGCTTGGATTGGGGCCAAAATTCCAGCCGCTGCACAACGCTGGATCATTGTCTTGAAGCATTCGTGCAGCCAGCGTCAGATACCCGGAGAGAGGCTCCAGAACATGCTGCCAGGGCCGAATCGCCTTTGGATTTCGAACGCAGACTGTCTGGTTTGTCGCTGCGCACTTTACCGTGTCGGGAACGATGCGGTCCGCGGCCCAATCTCCGCCCCCGATCACATTGCCGGCCCGGACCGAGGCCACTTTCACCCCATGCTTGAGCAGGTCTTTCGGCCGGAAAAAAGATTCTCGGAAAGCCTCGACCACAATTTCGGCGGCCGCTTTGCTCGCACTGTACGGGTCGGAGCCGCCGAGTGAATCCGTTTCCGTGTGTCTGCGCGCCGAGTCATGGTTTTCGTAACATTTATCGCTCGTCACGATGACCACGACGCATGGGCGGCCGAGCTTGCGCACGCTCTCGAGTATGCTGGTGGTGCCCATCACGTTCACTTCCAGCGTGAGCCGCGGATCGACGTAGCTTCGCCGGACGATTGGTTGCGCCGCGAGATGAAAAATCACATCAGGCCTCGACGCTTCGATCGCCCCCTGCAATTGCGCTGTATCTCGCACATCAGCGCACGTATGGCTGGCCATGAGCTCTCTCACGCGCGATGTTGAGAAGTTGTTCGGAGCGGTGGGTGCGACGAGCGAATAACCGGATATGCGCGCGCCCAGGCGGTTGAGCCAGAGGGTGAGCCAGGAGCCCTTGAAGCCCGTGTGTCCAGTGATGAAAACGGAGCGGCCCTGGAGTGTCTCAAACCCTTTCATGATTGATCCCACATTTTCCAAGGCGGGTTCCCGGTGAGCCAAAGGCTTTCAAGGAGCCGTTTCTCACGCAAAGTGTCCATACACTGCCAGAACCCTTCATGTTTGTACGCGGCTAGCTGGCCCTCCGCGGCCAAACGTTCGAGCGCATCCGACTCCAGGCTGGTATTGTCATTCGCCAGATACTTGAATACGCCCGGCTCGAAAACCAGGAAGCCTCCATTGATCCATCCTTCACCAATCTGTGGTTTCTCCGTGAATTTCACCACCAAGTCTCCGTCAAAAATCAATCCGCCGAATCTTGCGGGCGGCCGGACGGCTGTAACCGTGGCTAACCGCCCACAGCTCTTGTGAAATTCCACCAGGGACTTCAGATCGAGATTTGATACCCCATCGCCGTAAGTGAGGAGGAATGGTTGGTCATGAAGCTCTTCTTCGAGGCGTTTCACCCTGCCGCCGGTGTTCGTATCCTCTCCGGTATCAATCATGTGGAGCGTCCAATCTTCGAAATCGCCCCCGTGACGCCTCAGCTGATTGCGTGCCGGGCGGAGGGTGATGTCGCCATTGAGGGAAGTGCGCTCCACAAAATAGCGTTTGATGTCGTCGCCTCTGTAACCAAGTGCGATGAAAAATTCCCGATGATCGTAAAACGCGTAGTGCTTCAGAATATGCCAAAGGATTGGGTGCCCCCCGATTTCGACCAGTGGCTTGGGTTTCAGTTCTGTTTGCTCCGCAAGGCGCGAACCGATTCCGCCTGCTAGAATCACGACCCTCATGCTCGGTCTTCCTCGTCGCCAACCAGTTTGTTTTCTCAGGCATTTCCGGCAACCCTCTCCCGCAAGGCGCGCCGGAAGGCGGAGCTCGACTTAGCGCGAGCAATGCAAACGAGCAACATCGTGGCCAATTTGGAGTCACTACTGAGCTGAAAAATTAAGTTTTCCTCACCAAAGTAAGCGCGGCTCACGGGTCAACTTGCCGAGGCCCAGTCCACTTGCGGTCCCATTGCTGGTTCCCGTCGGGGTTCGAATCATGTCTAACTACATTAATCACGCCTGGAGGGTCCCAGTACTGCTGGGAAGCGCCAAAATCGACCAGTTTGCTCCGCTCGTTTTGGCTTGACGGCCTCTTGTGCACTATGCATAATCCGCTCACATTCGATCTCGGGTGAGGTCAAGAGATTTGTATTTCAGTTTCCGGGCATCGTGAATCTTCTGACCACCGCGCGGGCATAGTCTGCGAATCTTTTGTGTGTCTTCGGTGTCCGTTGGAGTGACTGCAGGAAAGGCGATAAGCAATTGCCCCTACACCAATGCCCTCACGCGCCCTTCGAAGTCTCGCGTGTTCGATTGAATTCGTCCGCGCAGAAAACGACAAACGAAGGAACTAACAACGCAGAGCAGTACGGCAATCTCTGGGATTTTGTCTGCAACTAGTTGCATTGCAACCTATAGACCTAAGAATTGAACAATCTATATCCAACCACGTCAATAGTTTGCGCGGTCGCTCGAATTTTTCGTACGGCTATTGACGTGCTCAAGACGGTGGGATAGGCAGAGCAGGCGACCGCAACCCTAGCTTCTGGAACTATCGCTTAAACACTCCTTCGGAGGGAAACGAGTATGTCGAAAATCTTTGCCGCGGCCCTCACAGCAGCGCGGTTCGGTCAGAAAAAGCTTGGAACCCGAGTGATGATCGTGTGTGCGGCTCTCCTCGCCAGCGTCACCGCTTCTGCGATGGGCATAGAGCTCTTCCGTGTTTTCAGTGACGATACGGGTCGTGTACAGACCGAATCGTCCGATCCGTCAACGCTCAATGCTACAAACCCGTTCTTTGACGCGTCAATCGGGACCAATGGGCAGGCGTGCGTCACCTGCCACGAACCCCAAACCGGCATCACCATCACCCCCCCCTTCATCCGGGACAGGTTCCAAGACACGCATGGAACCGACCCTCTTTTCCGCGCCAATGACACGGCGAATAACCCGTTCATCACGACGCACACTCGCGATGACTACAGCTTGTTCCTCACCCTCGGCACCCCGCGCATAGGCGAGAAAGTCCAGCAAGCGGCAACTCCGAACAACTTCACGGTTGTCGCTGCCAATGACGCCACCAACGCCCTGTTTGCTGCGCCGGATATGTTTCCACTCTCGACCGACCCACAGCATCCGGGAGTTGCCGGCGGGACGCTTTCGATATTTCGCCGCCCGCTCCTCAACGTGAACGTGAACTTTGATAGCGCGGTTCTTTGGGACGGCCGAGCCGACACCTCCAACCTGGGGCCGAACGTAATTACCGATACAAAATCTCAGGTTGACGGCGCGGTTACGACACTATTGCTTGGCGCCGGCCTGAACGGCGGCAGCCCCACCATCCTTGCTCAGGAACAGGCCATCGCCAGCTTCATGGCCGGGGTTTACACCGACCAGGTTCGCGACAACCGCGCCGGAAATCTGAGCGGCCACGGCGCCACCGGCGGCGTGGACAACCTCATCGCTCTCGCGGCGTCGCCCACCCGGCCCTGCGTGTTTGATAAAACCGGGGCTCTTACAATCTTCGTGGCCGCTGCAACCGGGGGAAACACTGTCCCCCCTTCGACCTGCACGCCAGTGGTCGGTGGAGGGCCAAATTTCACTCTGTTCGATTCTTGGGCAAGTCTGCCCCCCTGCGACAACGATGGTGACCACGACCGTGATGACCACGAGTGTCGCAATGCTGCTCGAGAATCGATCCTGCGCGGCCAAAATATCTTCAACAACACGCTCGACTTCGCTGGCGGCCACTGCACCAGTTGCCATTCCGCCAACAACCTGGGCAACAATCCTTCGGCAGCATTCATGATCCGAGAGGGACATGACTCAGTTGCCAAGTTGCAGGCAATCCAGGCTGTTGCGGCCGCCTCCGGCGATGCAAATGCCACCGAAGAGGTCGAGCAGATCCAGGATATGATTGATCGAGTAAACCTGCTGCCTCTCTATTGTTTGCGTCCCACAGCCGATCCCACTCCTTTCTCTACTTCTCCGTGTGGGAACGACCCAACTGACGTGACGACCACCGACCCAGGCCGGGCGCTCGTAACCGGTCTTATCGCTAACGTGGGCGGGCAAAAGCCGCCCACTCTCCGCAATCTCGCGGTACGCGCGCCGTTCTTCCATAACGGCGACGCGCAGGACATGCGGCACCTGGTCACCTTCTACAAGTTCTTCCTCAAGGGAGGATTTTTAACCATGACGAATCAGGATGAGGATGATCTGATCCACTTCCTGAACGCGTTGTGAGGTAGCACAGCATAGCTTTCGGAAGTTTTTACTTCGGCAGGCGCCTTAGGGTGCCTGCCGAAGTTTATACATACACAGTGTTTACGGGGCGATCGCGCGCTGTCTGCCATTCGCGGCTGTCGCTTAGGAGCATCCGCGAACATGGCATTATGATTCGGGCTATAGACAATCCTTCGGAGGAAACATGAGCATGCTGAAAATCTTCCCCACGGCCCTGACAGCAGCGTGGTATGGTCGAAAAATGCGAGGATCCCGCGTGGCAGTCCTTCTCGGGGATCTTACCGAGCGGTGCCAGTTCCACTACCCGAAAGTGCTCTGCTGCTTGGCAGTCTTGAGCTTGTTTGCAGCGGCCCCGGCATCCGCGCAGACGGTAAATCTCAATCCCGTGGTAGCGCCGACGAATCCGGCAAAGCTACATCCGGTTGAGCGTGTGCCGCGCGACAGGTTCGGGCGTGTCGGCTCGTTTCCGCTCCAAGAAGGGGATCTGAGGTCGCTAGTGTTTCCGAGCGTGACAGAGGTAGAAAAGGCTGCCTTGCTCGAGGGGTTAGAATTCTTCACCACCCCGCATACGGCGTCGGAGGGCCTCGGACCGTTTGCAAACCAGCGTTTTTGCCAGGGGTGTCATTTGAACTCTGCCGATTCTATACGGAACGACAGAGACGGGGACAGAGGCGACAAAGATAGAGGCCGTGACGGGCTCGTCACCACGCCCTCCATTGCCTCCCGCGCCAGCCGGTCCACCCCAACGAATTTCTCTTTTACATCGTTCGACCCGTCCACTGGCGGCGGCAGGGCGCCAGATCATGACGACGCGATTTCTAACACGGGGGAGACCGCGGCCTTCACGCTGTTCGGCGATTTTTCGCCTAGCATGGCAAAATTTTTGAGCTTTTTCTCAACGGGAGGTGTGCAGCGAGTGCGTCCATCGCTCGATGCTTGCCTCCCCGATAGACTTCCTCTCGATTCCGAGGATCCCAACCTCGCGGGCGGCGTCGACCCGGTCACTTTTCTGAGCTCATTGGGGTTTCGCCGAACGACTGGTGAGCGCGCGGCACCCCCTTATATTGGCCGCGGCCTGATTGAGGCGGTTCCTGATGCCGACATTCTCGCCAACGAAGCAGTGGAGCACAATCCGATCAATACATCTCTCGACCACGGGGCAGAATTCCCCGAATGCGGCATCACGGACTGCCTAAACGGCCGCCACAATCAGAACACGTCAAACCAGGCCTTTGTCGGAGGACACACGGACATCCGCGTGGGCCGACTGGGTTTGCGGGCGGCGGGTCCCACCCTGATGCAATTCATGATCGGTGGTTCTCAAGGGGAACTAGGCTTTACGAGCCCTCTCTTTCCCACTGAGCCGACAAGCGCGACAAATCTTAACCGTCCTGGATGCGCGATTACAGTCACCGAGCCGAACCTTCCCCTCTCGACGCCCGTGAGTCTGCGGTCGCTGCTCCGCATGATGGCCCCGCCTGAGTTCGGCGAAACGTTGCTTCATGTTCTCCACAAGGAGCATCCGGATCGTCACCTCCCGGGTGGGAGTCATGAGGAAATGGTCCAGCGCGGAGCAGAATTGTTTGGCATCGATCTGGTGGCCTTTGCCAACCGCATGATCCCTGGACGAATGCCGGCGGGAGGAGATGGCCGGGATGAGCATGCAATCAATCAAGCGGATCGAAAACTTAATTGCGCCGGGTGCCATCTACCGGTGGTCACCACGGGCGAGTTGCCAGCCGAAGTCGGCCCCGAGCATTTGAATGATGCGTGGGTGCCGCTGTTTTCCGATCTACTCATTCACCCGATGCCTGTGATTGGCGCGGAAGAGATTGCGCCGACGCAGAGGCTACCGGTCGTCGTCCAGCGAGCCGATGAGCAGGGCAACATTTTCAATACTTTTGATCTAGTTCGCGGGATGGCTGACGATACTCTGCCAAACCAGGGTGTCGCCACCGGCCGCGAGTGGCGCACGCCGCCTCTCATGGGACTGGGAAGAATCGGGCCTCCGTTTTTCCACGACGGCCGCATATACCTCAGTGATGAGAGCGTGTCCAATACTCCCGCGGGTACGGTGTATTCGGACAGGGATTCGACAAATAATCCTCTGGTCGTGCGAACGCTTCGGGACGCAATTCGCGCCGCCATTGAACTGCACGACCTGCCGGCACCATTCAATAGCCCGAATCAATCTAATGGTGTGGGTGGCTCATGTCCTGTTCCGCCTGGTGATAGCGTAGGCGAGGTCGTCTACCAGAATGGAGCAGCGGACATCTGCCCTCCTTACGAAAGTACAACTTCACAACAGAATCGCGGTGACGCGCGCAAGGTGCTCAGCCGCTGGCGTAGGCTGAGTGAGGAGGACCAGATCGCCGTAATCGAATTCCTTAAGCAGCTCTGAGGGCTTACAAGAAGAGGGTGCCAGCACCTCACTGCTTACGCGGAGGGTAGTGGGAATTCGCGCTCGATGCTCGGTCGGTGCCCGACCCAGGCATGGGCGCCCCGCGCGCATCCATGTATCGTTTGACGGCCACTTCGTGGTCGCCATCAACGGTGGCAAGCCCACGCGGATCTTACTTCTGGCGGTAGCCATTCATGGCTTAAAGTGGCCGCGGCAATAATACAAACGCGAGATTCTGCGTAAGGATTGGCACCGACCTGCTGGACGGCTTACCAGAAGGCATCACTGGGATGACCCCGCGCTGCTCGCCATGGGGCGGGATCCAGTGTCTTCGCCGCTGGGGCCTTTGCGGAGGCGCTGATTGATTAACTGTTCAAACATGCGGCGAAGCGGCGGGTGATAGGCAAACAGGGCGTGAAAAGCGTCCCGGTCCACGCTGAGCAAATTCGTTTTCGAAACAGTTCGAGCCGTTGCCATCCGCGGATTGTCGTTCACCAAGGCCATTTCGCCGAAGCACTCTCCCTGTCCAAGAGTCCCAAGGATCTGCGCGCTCCTCCCAGGCTCCTCCCTGACTATCTCGACCTGGCCGTCCACAACAACATAGAGCCGATCACCGCGGTCACCCTGACGGAATATGACCTCGTCCGTCTCATAATGCTCTCGGCCGAAACCGGGAGTTTTCCCGAGCTTGAGCTGGACGATATCTGGTGGGAGGAGCAAACTGAGGAACCAGTCGGCTGACACGCGAACCTTCCGGTCAATACCAGGCATCTTCATCAGATAAATCGCGCGCCACAGGAACCAGCCAATGAATCCAGAGAGCTTGACGCCAAGCACTTCGGCAACAGCGGATTGATGGCCGAGCGACGCAAGCTTCCCGAGGGCTTTGAAGGCGAAGGGCCGTTTCTCTCCACCGCGGAGCGTTGCGACGAGGTTCCGTGCCAGGCATGTAGCCTCTCTCGTAGCATGCTGCGCCGTTGGCGGGCATGGTTGCTTGGTTTCGTGGTCCAGAATCCAGGCACAATCGCCGAGCGCCCATAGTCCGGGGCAGTCAGGCACTTCCAAATACTCGTTCGCGACAATCTTCCCGCGTTCCTTCTTGCACGGTAGGGAGGTAATCAACGGGTTCGGCGCCGCCGGAACAGTGCTCACTAACGTTTTTGTCTCGATGCGCTCCCCGCTCTCCAGAAGGGCGGCTCCGGCGGTTGCGCCTGACAGCCGAGTATTGAGCCGAATATCCACACCCCGCCGAATCAAGTGCTTCTGGGCGAATGTTGCCAGACTCTCCGGCAGCTCGGGAAGGATCAGCGGGCCGTTGTGAACCAGGATTACCCGGACCTCCTTCATGCTGATGCGCCGGAAGCTCCTTGCCCCCAGCCGGACGAAATCGTTCAGTTCTGCGACTGCCTCGACGCCTGAAAATCCGCCGCCGACAACCACAAAGGTGAGCAGCGCTTGCCGGAGTTCAGGGTCCGGCTCGATATCGGCTTCCTCAAGCGCATGAATGACGTGATTTCGCAGGATGAGTGCATCGCCTAAGTATTTGAATGGCAGGGCGTGCTCTTCGAGGCCGGATTCCCCGGCGAGACTGATAACGTTGCCGACAGCGAGAATAAGATGGTCGTACTGGATTTCGTAAGGCCGGGGTCGGAAACCGGCGCTCGTCATGACCGTCTTGTTCTTCAGGTCGATCGACTCGACTTCCCGCGTATAGACATTGGTATTGGGGCAGAGCCGTCGGATTGGAGTGATCGTATCGAGGATCCCAATGCTCCCGGAGATTACCTCTGGCAGCATCGGCTGGTACACAAAATAGTTTTCCTTGCTGATGAGCCCCACTTCGACGTTATCTGACTTCTTCAAGAGCTTCTCAAGAGTCATGGCTGTGTACACGCCGCCGAAGCCGCCACCGATGATCAAAATCCTTGTTCGCTTTTCGTTCATAAAATCTGCTCTCTGGCGATTCAGCGCTGCTGAACTCCTGCGGGGCTAGCCGGACCGCCAGAATTCTCTCGACGGCCCTGAGTGATGTGGGCGCTGCAGTGCCGGATTTTCCCGAAGCTGGCGGGGAGCCGGCATTCAGATAGAAGTGGCGGCACGACTCGATGGCTCAACCATTCGCTCCGTCATCCGGCTCTTCAGCGCGTTCCCAAGATCCTTATAACCTTCGGCCAGGGTCATGAATTCCCCACGCGGGAGCACCACAAGGTCCACAGGGGTCAGGCACCGAACGGTCGCTGTTCGGGGCACATCAGCGAGCAGGGCAATCTCTCCGAAGCATTCTCCCGATTTCAGCTGCCCGACCCGGTTCTCACGATTCCCTTCCTGCCTGAGTACCTCTACCTCGCCATTCATAATCAAGTAGGCGCAACTTCCCTCTTCGCCCTGCCGGACAACAACATCACCTGGTTCGTAATGGGCCCGGCTGAGCATCTGGGTCCGTTGGGGAGCCAGTCCGACAATGTCCGTCCGGAATGGAATATCTAGCAACCAATCCGCCAGCACTCTTAGGTTCCGCTCCAGACCAGGCAGCGTCAGCAGGCACAGGAAGCGCGCAAGAGTCCAGGCAGGAACGCCCGTGAAATTTATCCCGAAGATGTTCGCAACTGTGGCATACCGGCCAAGTGAAGCCACTGAATACAAAGGTTGCCTCTCAGACCACCGGAGGAGCTTATAGCCGCGGTGCACGGCCAGCGCGTTGTAGGCCCCCAGCCGGCCCATCTTGATTTCCCTGTTTGCCTCGAAGGGCGCTTCTGTCGCCCCGATGCCTGCGCTGTCTCCCACGGCCAGAATGTGCTCTGTTCCCTGGACGCGCAGGAATTCATCCACCGGCAGTCGGCCATCAGGCCGGGCAAAGGGTAGAGATGCAATCACCTTTGAGCGGGTCAGCAGGGCGCCGACAACCGTGCGGCAGGCAATTCTCTGGTTTGACGATAGGACAACATCGTCGGGAGTGACCGCCAGCACCTTCGTTCCCGTAAAGACTTCCACGCCATATTTCTGCAATCTGCGGCGCGCCGCCGCTCCCATGGAAGGCTTGAATCTGGGCAGAAGCTCGGACTGACCTTCAAACACCAGTATCCGCGCTTCCTTCGCGCCGATCGAGGGATACGATACCAGTGCGCCATTAATTAGCTCGCGGATTTCCGCCGCCGTGCCGCAACCCTGCAACCCTCCTCCCACGACTGCGAATGTCAGCAGCGCTTGGCGCTTCTTCGGCTCTGTGACGAGTTCCGCTTGCCCCATCCGTTCCAGCACCTGCTGGCGGACAAAAAGTGCATCGCCAACCGTCATGATCGGAACGCCATGGTCAAGGAGGCCGGGGATGCCGGCGAAGTTGGCCTCAGGATCGGTGGCAACAACTAGCTCGTCGTATTCGATCGCAGTCTTCTCGCCCGATCCGAGAGTCACGATGACTTTCTTGGCCGAGGCATCGATTGCGGCGATATCGCCTTGTATCAAGTGCGTTTGCGGGCAGAGGCGTCGGATCGGATTGACGATGCTCCCTGGTTGCACTGCGCCCGCCACCAATTCGGGCAGCAGCGAATGGAAGAGGAAGTAGCTTTCCTTGTGTATCAAAGTAATGGTTACATTCGTGAACTCGCCCAGCAGGCGCTCCAGTTTCATCGCGCAATGAACGCCGGCAAACGAACCGCCCAGAATGACAATCTTCCCTGGAGTGTCCGTGGCCACCGGGCGACGCCACCGCCCTTCCCCGTTCGTAATGAACGAGCAAAGTAGCCCATAGAATATGATGTGTCCGAATACGCCCTCACCCAATATGGCGCTGAAGAAAATGAAGGAAAAAAAGAGGAGTATCGAGAGCGGCCGCATCAAAACGCCGGCCATTATCAGGAGACCAGAAATGCCCTCCACAATAGCCATCCAGAGAACAAATGTCGGGGGCTGGATCCCAAACGTAGGGACGTGATGCTCCCGCAAAATCGCCAGCATCAGGTTAGGCTGGACGTACTTGTAAAATATTCCTAGGTAGGCAAGATTCGCACCCGCCAGGAGGTTCAGAAATAGCTGTGCCCTCGGCCGAGGCTGGTCTTCCAGGAAGGCTACGATTTTTCTGGTCCCAGGAATTGAGGGCAGGGGCACGTAATACGATCCCGCTCCCTGGATGAGCAGATAAATTGCAGCCCCCCCAAGGAGGCCGATGTAGTCAAACATCCAATAGCCATACATGTGAAAGCCGTACAGACCAAGCAGCAATGTAACGAGTGCGGCCCCCCGCACATAAATGCCCAACAGAAAGCACACCGCCAGAATTACTTCGACCCAAGCAACCCATCCATACCCGTGCCCGGCCATCCGCAGCTCTAAGTCCGGGGCCGCAAGGGTTGGTGCCTCATACAAGGCAGTGCCACTTCGGGGGCCCAGTCCAAGGCCCGCCATCCCCAGCAGGACGAAGAGCGCGACACGCAAGCCGAGCGAAGCAAACCCACCATGCGAAGCCAGCCGCACCTGGAGGTCAGGGAAGAGTTCGCGCGCACCGGTATAATTCAGCGCAAGCCAGCCCGCCAGGAACAGAATCATGAACGCATACATGGCCATACTGACGGGCGTGAGATGGGTGAAAATGTAGGGCCGTGGTTGCGCGTTCAGCTGGGTTATCTGCTCCGGGGTCAACACCCACTTCTCGTGGGCCAGGGTGATAATCGGAAAAAGGAGCAGCGTTATACAGAAGGAAACAAAGGCAATGATGCCGTTCTTTCGGTCAAAAGTCACGATGGTCACGTACCTAACCGGTCGAGTTCGCGAGACTGCGATGGGACGCGACTCTATCGGGTTGGAAGCGGACTGTCAAGGCTTAAATGGCTTCCGCTCCATGCCTTAGGAAGCTCTTGAGAGTACTAGATTGGCCAGTCATGGCTCGGCTTGTGCCGCCTCTTTACTCCATAATTCCGGCCAAACTCCGCCTTGCCTTAGTGCATGATTGGTGAGTTCGACGCAAACGCGAGGCAGCGAAATCAGCCGCTCGATCGAACTCAGCTCGCGGTTGCCTTCGCCGCGGTGCCCTTCTTGCTATATTTCTCCTGCAGCTCGCGCTCTGCTTGAATCCAATTCTCCATTTCGGATCCTTCGGCGTAACCGCTCTCGATGTAGATTTCGTAGGCGCGCTGCTCGATCTCCAGATGTGTCGGGTGTACTTCCCCAGTGCGCGACTCGTTTGTTGCCGGTGTGGATTCTTTGTTGGGCTTGGGCATGATTTCCTCCTTGAGCCCTAACTTCTTGCCCGGATTCTACCTCTAGTGAGAATCCCGCGCCAGCTATTGGTGTGCATGGGGATTGCCCAGACTCAGGGTCAGAGATCTTACGGCCGCGTCATATGCGAAATCCAATTTACTTCCCAGGTCTTGCCGCCGTCATCTGAGTACGACTGTTCAAAGTGTGCCGAATTCGCGGTGATGTCCGACCAATGGTATCGAATCAGGATCATCCTGCCATCGAATGTGTCCTGGCAGAAAAACTCGCCTTGTCCATTTTTGAATTCGCCAACGTTGGGCGGCCCGCCAATTACGCCAGCTTTGCTGTTGGCCCAGAACAAACTCCACTGATGAGTTTGTGGATTATACAGACGCAGAGTCAAGCCTTCGATGTGGCCTGTTGGGCCCTCCGCTTCGAATTCATCCAGATTGGCGCGCCCGCCCCAAATCTTCCGCCCGACGATGGTGCCGTCAAATTCCACCCAAGTGGTGGAGCCCGTGAGGGGATTCATCAGGCGCTTCAAGTGTTGCTTCCAAGGGCCAAATTCGAAATCAAAATCATGTTGTCCGTTGCGGACAGCTCCCTGTGATCCTGTTTTGGCTGAATCTGAATTCTCCAGTGCGGGCGCTTTTTCAGCCTCATCGTTCACGCGTGTCTGGTCCGTGATCCAGTTCACTTCCCAGGTCTTGCCTCCATCATCTGAGAAAGCCTGTTCAAAGTGCGGCGAATTGGTGGTCAAGCCCGACCAGTCGTAGCGAACAAGGATAGCCCTGCCCCTCCGCATGACCTGGGCATAGAACTCCCCCCGGCCATCCTTGAACTCCCCGATCTGCGGCGGGTCGGTCATGTTGCCATCCGCGCTGTTGGCCCAATAGAGGCTCCACTGGTGCGATTGAGGATTGTAGAGGCGCAGCGTAAGACCCTCGATGTGGCCTGTCGGGCCATCGAGTTCGACTGTGTCCAACTGGGCCCGGCCATCCCACACCTTGTAGCAGACACCAGTGCCCTCGAATTCGACCCAGGTATTCGAGCCAGTTAAAGGATTCAGGCGGCGCTTCAAGTGATATTTCCATGAACCGAACACGGGGTCGAAATCGTGCTGGCCATCGCGGTAATGGGGGCCCGAGGCCTGCTCCAAAGGTCTGTTCATTTCCGGAGCTTTGGGACGTTGCAACGGAAAAGGATTGCCGGCCTCTTTCACTTCCGTTCGCGCGAAGGATTCGCCGGCGTGAATGGCAAGAAAAACGCTGCAAAATACGCAACAAACTAGGACTTCCTTGAGTGCCCTCATCACAGTTCTCCCAGGTGTGCCAGATTAGAATCGTTCCCGGCCATCGAGGGAAATTAGCCTGCGGAGTGGTCTACGGCAATAGCCACTTTGCCGCGGTATGATATAACCACTCAGGTCCACTCGGAATGAAACGAATCGCTGCCAGCTTTGTGCCGCCAATCGCCCTCGATTCCAAAAGCAAGACGCCAATGCACCGCCAGGTATCAGAGTGGTTTCGGCGGGCGATCCTCGAGGGTCAATTGCGCCCCGGGCAGCGAGTGCCGTCAACTCGGAATTTGGCGGCGGAACTGAAGGTATCCCGCATCCCGGTCCTGAGTGCATACGAACAACTGCTTGCTGAAGGTTACCTCGAGACTTTCGTGGGAGCCGGTACGTGCGTCGCCAGTTCCATACCGGACGACGCATTCAGACCGGCAAAAGGGAAAATTCGGGACGGATCGGCGCACTTGGCTCAGGGCAAGGCTCCGCGGAGAACTTCGCGGCGGGCTGCATTGCTCCGCATGCCGCCGCAACCGTGGCTCAACATACTGGGTGCATTTCGAGTCAGCCTTCCGGCCCTTGACCACTTTCCGATCCGCGCGTGGTCGAAACTTGTGAATCGGCACCTGCGTAATCCGCCGCGGGAGATGATGGCCTATGGCAATTCCAAGGGGTTTATGCCATTTCGCGAAGCGATCGCGGAGTACTTGGGCGCTGTTCGCGCTGTCCGCTGCGAGCCGTCGCAGATCTTGGTGACCACAGGGTCGGGGCTCGGCCTACAGATTTCCGCGCAAGTTTTGCTCAATTCCAAAGAGCGCGTGTGGATGGAAGAGCCTGGCTATCCTGGCGCGCGCCTGGCTCTGATGACTGTGGAGGCGCAGCTACTACCGGTTCCCGTCGACGAGGAAGGCCTGAACGTCCGGGAGGGAATCCGTCGCGGCCGTAGCGCGCAGGCTGTTTACATCACCCCTTCGCACCAATACCCCTTGGGTGTGACCATGAGCGCCACACGGCGAATGCTTCTGCTCAATTGGGCGGTGCGCAATGGCGCTTGGATTATTGAAGATGATTACGACAGCGAATTCAGATTCGGCGCTCGGCCGATTGCCTCGCTGCAAGGCTTGGATGACGATGCGCGTGTTATTTATGTGGGAACTTTCAGCAAGGTCATGTTTCCGGCCCTGCGCCTGGGGTACGTGGTTGTTCCCAAGGATTTGGTTCCCGCTTTCTCGGCGGTGCGGGCTGCCACTGACGATTTCTCGTCCACCCTGTATCAGGTGGTCATGACCGATTTCATTCGTGAGGGACACTTCGCGCGCCACATCCGCAGAATGCGCATTCTCTACAGGGAGCGGCGAACAGCGCTTGTGCAAGCGATTCGAGAACAGATGAGCGACCTGCTCGAGGTGATCGGCGCCGAGGCGGGGATGCACCTGGTGGCGCTGCTGCCGCCGGGAATCAGCGACAGAGAGGTTTCGAGGAAAGCCACACAAATGAGCATTTCGGCCATGCCATTGTCCTCCTGCTATTCGAAACCGCCTGCCAGGGGCGGCTTGATCCTCGGCTATGGCGGCGCCGATGCGCAGCAGATCTACGACGGGATCCGCATGCTCAAGATGTGCATATGAAGCCATGAAGAAAAGGTTTCAAGGATTAATTTTCCACCATCGACGCGCTCAGGAAAGCAAGGCGATTCAGCGAGAAGAAGACACTTTTTCCGCGGTGGGGGGCACGAGCGCCGACTCCGGGAAGCCGATCCGCGCGACCATGGCTTTGAACCTCGGATCCTCATGAAGCACATCGAACTCTGGGGCGGTCGGCAGGAGCAGCATCTCGGCGTCGTGCGCCTCCATGGCTTTTGCCAGCATGGCCAATGCTTGCTCCTTATCTCCAAGGCTGATGTACACGTCGGCAAGGTCATAAGACGCAACATATACCTGCTTCGCGCCCGCTCTTATCTCTCCGAGCAGCTTTTTCGCATCCTCGGTGCGGCCTGCGAAGCCCTCCGCCATGGCCAGCGACGGCAGAATACTGCTTTCGTTTCCGGACGACGCCAGTGCCCTTCTGAACTCAGCGATAGAGTCCGTGTACTGCCGGGTGTAGATGTACATGTACCCCAGCCAAACATGCGCCACCCAAAACTGCGGATCCAGTTCCAGATCCTCTTTGCACTCCTGGATTCCCGCCTCATATTCACGGGCGCGGAGGTGCGCGAAACAAATCATTGAATGCGTGAGCAGCGAGTACGGGTCCAACTCCTGCGCCCGGCGAATTTCGGCGATAGCTTCTGCATATCGCCCCACATCCGTCAGGTAAACGGAATAAAAGCTGTGCCCCATCGCTGAACTAGGGTTGAGTTCCAGTCCCCGTATGTATTCTCGTTCCGCTCCCGCCAAGTCCCAGTCGTACGCGTGCAGCACCTCGGCATCCGCCAAGTGCGCGTCGGCCAGTGTGTTGTCGATGGCCAGCGCTTTTTGCGCTGCGGCCTTGGCTTTTGCATACCCTTCGCTCGGACTCAGATAACCCCAGGCGGCAGACATATTGTAAGCATTGGCCAGGGCCGCGTAGGCGGGCGCGAACTGAGGATCTTTTCGAGTCGCCAGCTCAAGGCTCGAGATACTCTTGAGGATGTCGGCGCGTGACTGCACGTTCATCTGCAGCAGGCCCTTCAGATACGCATCGTAGGCCTCTGGATTTACGGTATTGGCCGCCGTCGCGGTTCGCCCGGCGGGGGGCAACACCTCGAGCGATAGCGATTCCGCGATCCGGTCCGCCACATCCCGCTGGATAGCCAGCAAGTCCCCGGCGTTCCGCTCGTAGGCTTCCGTCCAAATACTCCCGTGATCGCGCGAGCGGAAAAGTTCCGCCGTAATCCGGACTCGATCGCCTTGCCGCTGACAACTTCCCTCCAGCACGTAATCCGCATGCGTTTCACGCGCCATCTCCTCCACCGATTTGTGCGCGCCCTTGTATTGCAAGGCCGTGCTGCGCGCAATGGCGCTCAATTGCTTGGGAGAAATGGCGCCGAGTCGAGTGATCATCTCCGCCGTCAGTCCATCGCTCAAATAGTCCTGGCTGGTATCTCCGCTCAAGTCTTCAAACGGGACCACCAGGATGGTGTCACGATGCGGTCCCCCTCCGGCATCCGCTGAATGGCCGAACCAGCGATAGTAAGCGAGGGCGCCCGACGCAAGGACGAGCGCGAAGACTAAAGTTGTCGCAAATAATGCTCGTGGTTTTGACGGATGAGTTGGTGATACTTGCAGTGGCGCATCCCCGATTCGTCCGTTGGTCGCCGGGATTTCAGCGGGATTGCGATCTGCAATGGTGCTCCCGTTGCCGTCTTCAATCCATGTAATCGGGGCGATGAATCGGTAGCCTTGGCGCGGGATTGTCCTGATGTACCGTTGCTGACTCGCGGAATCGCCGAGAGCCTGGCGGAGTCTGTTGAGGTTTGTGTTCAGGTTCTCTTCAAAATGAATGAACGGGTCCGTAGGCCAGAGTCGCAGCTTAAGCTCGTCCCGGGTGACCACCTCACCCGCTCTCTCTAACAATAATGAAAGGATCTGAAAGGACTTTTCCTGGAGTCTGATCCTGTGGCCATGCTTGCGGAGATCGGCTGTTCGCAAATCCACTTCAAAATCATCGAACCGCGCTCTCGCCGAAGGATATGTTGAATTTCTCATCTACCGGCATCTCTCTCCTTCTCGCGCTGATTCGCAATCCGGGAACCTTTCTTAATTTAGTTAGACGCAATCGATTGGTTTTAGTGTTTGAACATATTGCAAGCAGTTATGGTTGCTCAGTTTTGGAATATATCTAGAAATTTATTCGGGCTCGCCTTCGCGAGCGGAATATCCGAATGCTCATCGCGACATCTTCCGAAGATGGTAGTTCTCTACGCAATTTCGGATTCCGCGATTGGACAATTTGGCGTTGCAATCCAGAAAAGGAAGACGCGCAGACATAAATTCTTGCGCCCTGCCGGAGAAGCAAATCCCCTCCAAACGCTTACCTCTTTAGGTCTGGTTTAGGGAAATTTAGGTTCAGCGCCGCAAGTAAATGGGGTTGAAGTTGCTTTTACAACTCCCCAGTGGCCCTGTCCGCGAGCACCTCTGTTTTCAAGAAGTCTTCACGGAGAGGCAAGAACGAAAAAATAGAGGGCCCAAAAACGGAGTACGAGGAGTGTCCTAGATGAACATGAAAAAAGTGTTGATGTTGGGAATTCTGTTCCTGGCGGTCATGGTGGCCTTTTCACCAATTGCGATGGCCCAGGAATCCGCCGCGAAGGGCTCATTGAACGGCAGCGTTGTTGATTCCACCGGCGGTGCGATCGTGGGCGCACAGGTGACACTTACCGGCCCATTCGGAGATCAGTCTCAAACGACCGGTGGGTCCGGATCCTTCACCTTCCAGGATCTCGTCCCCGGCACTTACAAGGTCAGGATCGAGATGAAGGGTTTTCGGACAGCAGAGGTGCCGGACGTCACGATTAACGTTGGACGTGTATCGGCCATTCGCGTTCCACTGGAGCCGGGCAGCATTACTTCAACCGTTGAGGTCGTTGCGTCGGCGGTGACTGTGGACACCTCGTCCACGGCGGTCGCCTCGAACCTGAACGACGACTTTTATAACAAGCTCCCCGTGCAACGCAACGTGTCCGGACTTTTCTATCTTGCACCGGGCGTAGTCAGCGGCGGCGGCACAGGTGCTGCGAATCCCTCGATCGGTGGCGCCACGGGCCTTGAGAATTTGTATATCGCCGATGGCGTCAGCATCACCGACACAGCCTTCGGTGGATTGGGTCTCTACTCCCGCGTGTACGGCTCGGTGGGAACGGGCATCAACCTCTCGTTCATCAAGGAAGTGCAAGTAAAGACGGGCAGCATTCAGCCGCAGTACGGCGGCGCAACGGGCGGAGTCGTCCAGATCGTAACCAAATCCGGCGGCACCAGTTATCACGGCGCACTCGCTGGCTACGCCCAGCCGAACCAGTTTGAGGCCACACGGGCGAATGTTGATGATTTCGGTCTCGCAAATCCTTTCGGCGACGTGCTTCACAAAGCCAACTTCGACATCTCCGGAGAAGTCGGCGGCCCAGTCCCCGCGGTTGGGAAAGATAAGCTGTTCTTTTTTGGATCGTTTGATCCTTCCCGAGTGGACAGCACTGCCATCTCTCCACCACTCGATGGCAACGCTGGTTTTGGCGCCCTCACCGGGCAACAGTTGAGCTTGAATTATGCCGCCAAGTTGACTTTCAAGCTCAACGACAGGAACACGCTGGAAGGTTCGGTGTTCGGGGATCCCACCAGCTCAAATTTCTATCCGTGGTCACGCTTGATTGAAGGTGTCAACGGCATTCCCAACGATACCAACTTCAGCAAGTTGAATTTCGGAAACCGCGACGTGGTGGCACGCTACAATGCCACGCTTTCTCCGACTTGGATCCTCAACCTTGATGCTACCTGGCAGCACAACAAGTTTACAGAGAGCGGCTACGACAACACCGATTCGCGCATTACCGATCAGACTCAAACGGCCGGGCCCATCGGTGGTGTGCTCAACGGTCAGACGATCAATCCTGGCATCCAGCAAGGACAATTCACCTCAGTCGGGAAGGGCTTCACGGAAAATACCGATGACGAATCCTACGGCGCCCATATCAACTCCACGAAGATCGTTAACTTCTGGGGCCAGCATGCCATCGACATCGGCTATGGATACAATCGTCCATTCTACAAGGGCGAACGCACCAACAGTGGACCAGCGCTCACGCCACCTGTTCTAAACCAGGACGGTGCTTCCGTCAGCCCACAATGCAACACCAACGCAGCCATGGTTACCACTTGCCCATGGTCCGGCACCTTCTCTAACTACAATTGGTTCCTCAACACCGTCCCCGGTTGCCCAACCAGCGGGCCCAACGCGCTATGCGCTTTGATGAACATTCCTGGTTTTGGACCGAACGGAACTCCAGGGCCTGAGCCCGTGGCGCTCGAGGAGAGCCGTGCGGAGTTCAACGTCTCTGCCGATGGGTTCAAGCATTTCTCTACAACCGGGAGGATCCATTCGGCCTACGTGAACGATAGCTGGACCATGAACAAATACGTGACCCTCAACGCTGGCATGCGCTGGCAGCAGGAGCGCTTGATTGGCCAGGCCATGCAGTACACTTTCACGGACAACTGGTCGCCCGCTCTTGGCGTCACCGTGGATCCTTGGGGTGACCGTAAGAACAAGTTCTGGTTCAGCTTCGGCCGTTACAACTACAACCTCCCGCTCGACTTGGCTGAGCGGGCGCTAACGAATGAGACCGACCTGTCCTTCTTGGCGCTGGTTCCTCAGTTCACGGTGAATGCGGCGGGAGATAGAGTGGTCACGCTCAATCAATTCGGCACCGTGACTCCGGTTATTGATGCCGCTCATACGTTGAACGGGGCAGCGGGTGCATCGGCCTTTCCTGGCATTAACCTCCCTATTATCGGCTCACTCGATAGCTTGGAGGGAATTCACACTGGAACCAAGCTCACCTACGAAGACGAATACGTGATGGGCTACGAGCATGAGTTCTCGCATGGCATCGTCCTCACCGCGCGATACATGCACCGCAGCCTGCGCAGAATCGTCGAGGACACCGGTGGTATCGCTCCAGAAGCCGCAAACGCCGGCATCCCTCAACAGTTCTCAATCATTAACCCGCACAAGAGTTCCGACGTCTTCACCAACCCGGTCGAAAATGATTTCACGGGCCAGTTGGTACCCGATGCAGCCAGCACCTCGGGAGTCGGTTTCAACCAGGGGGTAGTCCCCGCTCCATGTTTGGCGTCGACTGCTCCCACCTCTGGCGTGATTCCTTCGACAGATGTGCCGTTCTTTAACTTCCCCACGAACAGCTTCAACCAGCCGATCTCTGACCCACAGGGAAACAACGCGACGTGCTTCTCAACGGTTGTGTCGCCTAATCCTGCCGTCGGTGCGATCCCCATTGGCGTCAACGGTTGCCAGCTCGATTCGATGGGAAACCCTGTCACGGGAAAGTGCAACCAAGCAGGCTCGCTGACTCCTGATGGGATACCGGACGGCTTTGCCGACCCGATTCACAAGTACTGGGCGATGGTCTTCGAGGTGAACAAATCCTTCTCGCACAACTGGCAGTTGCGTGCCAATTACACCGTTTCGCACGTCTTCGGTAACTTCGAGGGCGCGTACCGCAACGACAACGGCCAGTCCGACCCCGGCATCAGCTCGCTCTTCGACTTCACTGCCGGAAACTTCAACCAACTCGGTGGTCAATTTACACCGGGTGTGTTGAACCAGGACCGCCAGCAAGTGGCCAACGGCTACTTCAGCTATGTTTTCGATCACGGAATGCTGAAGAACCTGACGGTAGGGAGCGGAGTGACCATCGCCACCGGGACTCCCATCACGGAATTGGCGTCACACCCCATCTACCTTGATCCGGGTGAAATTCCAATCGGGCCTCGCGGCGGTGAAGGCCGCACACCCACGACCGGCACTGTCAACGCCCACTTTGACTACCTGTGGAGCATGACAGAACGGTTCCATCTCCGCTTTGGTGCTGACCTCTTTAACGTTGCCAACACCAAGCGCGTCTTGTACGTCGACCAGAACGTCGACCTCAAGTTCGGCGTTCCAAACGCGGACTTCCTGAAGCCGGGAATTCTTACCAACACCAACCCACAAACCGCTAACGGCATTCAGGCGCCCTTTAACGCACGCCTGTTCGCCCGGCTCGAGTTCTAACCAACCTCGGCCCAATCGGAGGGGGAGCGCAACCAGCTCCCCCTTTTTTACTTCCAGCTTGGGCGGTGATCGCCGCTGCCTCGCATCGAATATCGCCCTAGCCTTCAAATGATTCCGCATCTTCAGGAGAGGAACAATGAATCGAAGCATAGTCAACACGATCGCGGTGGGTAGCTTCGCGCTCGTGATCGTGATCTTGATGGTGATCGTGCTGAGCGCAACATGGCACACTCGGGCGCAGGACCCCAAGACGCCATATCCGAGCATGGCGCCGATTGAACAATACCTCATGGATCGAAATGCCGAGATTGCCATGGCCCGCAGCGCGGCTCCGGAGGCCATCTCGCGCGATGCCGATGTCCTCGTCCTGGGAAGGCATGGCTACGAAACCGCAGTCAAAGGTAAGAACGGTTTCGTGTGCGCCGTGGAGCGAGGATGGATGGGCCCATTCGATGACGAATTTGCCCCTAATTATTGGAACCCTAGACTTCGAGGCCCGGTCTGCTTCAATCCGCCCGCTGCCCGCTCCATTCTCCCGATGACGTATAAAAGAACGGAGATGGTATTGGCCGGTCAATCCAAAGCTCAGATCATCGAGGGCATCAAGACATTTGTAAAGCAAAAGCTGCCCCCTCTGGAGCCTGGAGCCATGAGTTACATGCTGTCGAAAGAACAGTACCTTACCGATCAAGGCCAACACAACTGGATGGCTCACCTGATGTTTTACACTCCGCTCATGGACGGTGCCGTTTGGGGTGCAGATCTGCCCCACTCTCCCGTCATGCTGAATCGACAGTTCTGTGAGCCCGAACGAATCGACGTATTCATGGTTCCGGTTGGGCAGTGGTCGGATGGAACGGCGGCGCCGCTCGAATAAGGGGTAATGATTCTGTGGGAGAAAAGTGGTCGGGGCGAGTGGATTTGAACCACCGACCTCCTGGTCCCGAACCGAGGAATCGGAAAATCCTAAGTCGTTTTGGTGGTGTCGCATAGAGACCAAAACCACTTTTCTTCGAACCTTTTAATTGAACCTAATTTGAACCCTGAGTTCGCTCTCAATAATGTGAGGGGGAAAGCATGTAGGTGGACTGTGCGCCCTTTGACGCAAGGTGGGAATTTCCACATAATCCAAATTGATGCCGAACAGGGTACGTCTGTTCTTGTTTGCGGTGGCCCATCGTTGGGGCGCTCTCGTGACTGGCGGCTTTCTTATTGGGGTGGTTAGCATCTACCAGTCCACTGGCCATCCGATGCCACCGTGGATTTATTGGGTAATTGGGTTGGGTGCTCTGTTTGTTGACCTATGAACGTTAGCTAGCGTCTCATCGTCGTCTTCTCTGCGCCACCCGTTGAGCCAACCCGAGCATACTGGCGAAACTAGGTTCGAGAAACTCATCATCGAAAACGGCGTCCAGTCTTGAGGAGACTTTGAGAGTGGTGTCACGAACGCACCGTCTCGCCGAAGAGGAGGTCCATGCAAGCATTCGCCATTCTTTCGGTCATCTCGACGACGCGCTTCGCAGCCCCGGCTTCGTATTGGGCAATTATGTCGTCGAAAACTTGGTTGTCGCGGTGTGGGATTCTCATGCGGGACATTTCTTGGCAGGCGAAGTTGCAGGCATCCAAGCGATTCCGTGCCCCCACATTCCAACTCACCCACTCGTCAAACAGGTTGTCTTTGAGGATTTTCGCTTGCGCTTTTTTGTTGCCGTTATTGGCTCGGTAGAACATGTTGTGCCGTCTTTCGCGCTCGGTCATGGCCATTTTGGGATTCCATCGCCGAGTTGCGGCGTGGAAGACGGAAGGTTTGCTCGGACTACCACCGTCTCCCGAGAGATGGGTTGCGCTGCTCTCGGACACGGCGGTATTTAGGTGGGATACCCGCTACACCCTGCTTCACTCGCCTTATCGTAGGTCTATGTCATGAGAGCGACGGCGACCATCAAGCCTTACAGCGAGCAACACCATTATACCACCGGGCGGGACCGGAAACCCACAGCGCCAGCGCCGCTCCGGCAGTACTTCCGCCCTCCGATAGTCGGCCAGCGATTCCAAACTAAGGCGGATAGAGCTTATTTTGCCTTCCTTACCCAAAGTGTGGTTTTTGTCAAAATTCCGGTGGTATAAGGAAGATGGCGCACTACACCCACTCCCCAACGGAGGGCACCGTGTCAGGGTCGTCGAGGCTTGAAGACAGGATGAGAAAACTGGATTGCTTCATCCGGTTCGACGAAGTGAACTACTGGCTGTCGAGGACTCGTGACCTGATAACCAACGCCGAGACTTACAGCTGCCCGGCATTTAGAGAATCGTTTCGAGAGCTACGACGTGAGGCTCGGAAATCAGAGATGGAATTGGTGATTGCGCTTTTTCGCTTCGAAAGGGCAATGAATAAGGCTATGTCCGAGTCCAAATCTTGAAATACCCGGATGGCACTATCTCGACGCTTGGTGCCCATGCTGGACTCGATGATTGCGGGGCCGCTCTCCAGCGGCTCCGTGACCTTCTGGACGAAGTGAAATCCTACAAGCGTCACGCCTACTACGAGAGCATCGCAATCCTGCACCTTGAATTGGCTCAAGCGATGGAACGTACGTGGACCGAGTTTGAATCCATCTTGGACGACCTACCCGAATGAAGAAGACCATGCTCCAACAAATCTACGAAGAGACCGGCATCCGTCTCGGCCCCATTGAGGTTGCTCGTGACAGGCGTCTGAATGAACTCTACCGAGACTACGTGGACAAGAAACCCGGTGCCTACGAACGCTTTCGGGATTTCATCCGAAACGAGTACGTAGCTCGTGGCCTTCAATGGGAGCGCCAAGGCTGGAGCGCAGACTTCTTGGAAAAATACGCCGTCGAAGTTGAACGCAACATGGATTCGGGCGGCGTCACGTTCGTGAGATGGGATGACGGCAGCACGTCGCACATCACGGAAGAGGGCTTGCTAAAGCAGGAGTCTTGGTACAAGCATCGAGTGCCTTGGAGGAAATCATGAGCAACGAGACGACACCCGGACCACAGACGTGGATTTCGGAAGGCAAGCGAATCACGATGACGCAGTGCGGCCCCGTGACCACCGTCGTGACCGTCTGCCTGAAAAGTGGTCGAGTGGAAACGCAGACGTTCTTCAAAACCACCAGATGAGCAAACAAACGGTCAAATCGTGGCGATGCTGTAACCGTGAAGCCATTCTTTGGGAAGACGACTCTGTGACCCTCATCTCGGAATTTGACACCGGCTTCATCATGGAGTTCCTTCCCACCCGGGCGGCTCATATCACGACGACTCTCTGACAGTGCACCGTAGCGCCTCATCGGCTCATGGCAAGGGTCTTTAAGGCATCAAGCAGGGATGGGTCAACCCAAGCACCGGAAGTCGCCCGAAACAACCCGCAGGCGTTTTTTGAACGGCTCTCTGAGATGGCTTGGACGAACACGGAGGTCCAAATGGGATTTGAGATTGTCCGAACTAGTGAACCTACTCCCCGCAAGGTTGTCGTTGCGATTTATGCGAGGGTCTCGACTCTGAACGGTGGGCAAGACCCGACGATGCAGACACGGGAACTCGCCGAATACTGCCAGCGGCGAGGTTGGGAGGTTTTTGACTACTATGTGGACAAGGGCATTTCCGGGAAGAAGGATTCGAGACCGCAACTCAACCGGATGATGGAGGATGCCCACGCCCGTCGTTTCGATGTGGTCGTGGTTTGGCGATTCGACCGTTTTTGCCGCTCCGTCTCGCATCTACTCCGTGCCCTAGAAACTTTCAATGCTCTTGGTATCCAATTCGTTTCGCTTTGTGAGCAGGTGGACACGAGCACACCCACAGGAAAGTTGGTGTTCACCGTTCTCGGTGCGGTCTCCGAGGGGGAGCGCAACCTCATTGCAGAGCGAGTCCGAGCAGGACTACGCAATGCCCGAGCGAAAGGCAAGAGGTTGGGAAGACCGAAGGTAGACGTGGATGTGGCTCAAATTGAATCGCTGAGAGCTTCCGGGCACTCTTGGCGCAAAATAGCTCGCACGTTGGGTCTGTCGGTCGGGACGGTGCACGCTGCGGCTCGGACCCAAAGCCAGAATCGTCTATGCGCCTGACAGCTTCCGATTTCATTTCCAATCGCCGACCAACCCGGTGCGACTTGCGGGTCTTCTTGCGGCACCGAAGAGAAGCGGAAGCTGCTCCCGGCCCCTACGATGAGGTCATGCGTCGGCTTGGAGTCCGGCACGAGAAAGACCATCTGGCGACTCTCGGGACATTCGCCGATGCGAGTGATGCTTCCTTTCACGAGCAAGTGAAAAAGACTGCGGACGCCATCGCTAATAAGGTGCCCATCCTGTATCAGGCCGCATTCCTCGTGACGGAAAAGTTTGGGGAATCCGAGGTCGAAATTGTCGGTGTTCCCGATTTCCTCATCCTCGACGGTGGCGGGTATTTGATTCGGGACTCCAAGATGTCACGTCGCATTGACGAGGAGAACCACCCTGAAATCCTGCTCCAAGTTCAACTTTATGGGTGGCTGTTCGAGAAGAGTTGCGGGACGCCTCCCAAGGGCTTGCAAGTCCACTGCGGCACAGGTGAAATCGTGACCGTCCCTTATGACGGCGGCGCATCGGCTTTGCAGGAATTGGAGCGGCTCTTGGCTATCAAACAACTGACTGCGGAGCCGTATGAGCCGGTCGGATGGTCGAAATGCCTCGGCTGTGCATTCACGGACCGTTGTTGGGCGAATGCCGAGCGCAATTCCGATGTCGCCCTTGTCTATGGGATTGACCAGAGCCTCGCTCGCACCCTCAACTCCCAAGCGGTCCGTTCTCGAAAGGATTTGCTGGCGAAGCTCGATGTTACCACCCTGAGCGAACTCAAGCGTCCATACGGCAACCGAGAGCAACGTGTTGGAAAAGCAGCCGAAAAAATCCTCGAATTTGCCGATGCAATGGAGAGCGGAAAAGAAAAGGTTTTAGCTACTCCGGCCATCCCACGACATGACAACTACGTCATGTTTGATTTGGAAGGGATGCCCCCTTACTTGGACGAACTCGACAAAATTTACCTTTGGGGAACGCAGGTCTATGGCGAAAAACCAAGCGAGTTCACGTTTGCGTTGTCGGGCTTTGGGCCGGACGGTGACAAGAAAGGTTGGCTCGACTTTCTAGCGAATGCTGAGCAGATTTTCGAAACCTACGGTGACATCCTTACCGCCGCCGACGCCCGCTAGCAAGACGACATAAGTGTTGATACGGCTGCCATCCATCTCGTCATAGGCTGGCTTGACCGAATAGCAGCCAATCAACGCAGGATAGGCCAAGCCACGGGGCATTTTCATGGCATGCGCCATCTCTCCCAATTTCCCGTACATTGCATCGTCGGGGAATTTAAGTGGGTCTTCCGTCTTGGCGAGAGTCTGAACCTCGGGCGGCGCTTGCGACTCCGCCACGGTCTCAACTACCGAGATTGGAGACTCCGAGCCAGCGATTGGTTCCTCCGCAGTGACCGCTACCGGCTCGTCGGGCAGAATGTCGTCGAATGGGATGGTGCTTTCACGCTCTGGCCAGATGGAGTAGGGATAAGGCTCACCGACCTTTTCGTTCATCATCTTGATGGTTGCCCCGATACCCTTTTCAAACCCCTCGCATCCTTGGGCGAAGCAGTGGAAGCGTAAGTGTGCACCGTCGAAATAAAATCCCGTGCGGGTGCTGTGCTCGTGGCGGACGCCTGACCACGGGCAAACATCCGTGACCATCCACCCGTCTTCGCTGTCGTTCAGGATTGTAAAAACGGACGAATAATGCTCACACCAGTCGGTGAAGTCGAAGTCATCTAAAACTTCCGGCTCTTGGGTGCTCTTCGTAGTCGGGCGAGACGTTGGTCTCGTCTGCTCGGCGATGTAATCCACAAGCCAGTCCGGGATAGGTATAGGCTCAACATCAGAGTGCACCGTGTAAAGGTTGCCGTTCGGGTGCACGCTGCCAGCGCCCACGAGGAACTTGCGGTCGGCACGGAAGCTGAACCATTCGCCTTCGGTATTGTTGGCTGAGCGATTTCCAAGAACTATGCTCTTGGCAGTGTGCTTGAAGATGTAGTGGCCGCCCCCACGACCAGAGCGGTGGATGCGGGTGGCCGAGTATTCCCGTCCTAGTTCCTTGCAGATGGTTTTTAGCCCCGGTTTGCCGTCGAACTCAAGGAAGCAGAAACCGTCATCCTCTGCCATGGCGACCAGACCGATGTTGTATTCCGGGTCCTCGGCATTCCAATTCTCAATGACGGCGGGGTCCGTGGAAAATTTGCGCTCGCTCTGCCATCCTGCCATAGATGACGGCGGAAATTTGTCGCTCGGCACCAACGGTATCACTGGAATGCCGAACTTAATGTAGGGAGCAGCCTTTTCACTGAAAGGCGCTGCTGTGGATGTTGTCATGTGCTTCTCTCCAGCCAATTGCTATTACGAAGTCTCCCCAACGTTTCTGAACCGGGAAAGACTCGCCGGGGCAGGCGTTGGAGTTTCCTACCCCGACTTGAGTGCTATTGCGGCACTCCGGCACTAAAGAATTTGAAAGTCGGTTTACGTGTTCGGCGAATCCTTCTCATCGGCAGCGGGACCGTCGCTTAGGTCGGACTCACCACCCCAAATCTTGAAAAGCTCATCTTGGTCTGGCTCCGACTCGGCCACAGCCCGGGTGTCTACGTATTCAATCGGGTTGAAGATGGAAG
The DNA here is from genome assembly GCA_963701005.1 of uncultured Acidobacteriota bacterium. Taxonomy (GTDB): domain Bacteria; phylum Acidobacteriota; class Terriglobia; order Acidiferrales; family UBA7541; genus Palsa-295. The sequence goes on along the minus strand of OY969555.1, from coordinate 4,795,756 downwards.
CCACGCAAACCCGGCTGGCGACGCCAAGCAGGGATTGTCGTGTCTGGTTCGTTTTCCGAATGCGGTCCTGCTTCAAAAGGGTCGTGAACCGTGGCCGGATGGATAGCACCGTGACTTCATAGCCGAGCATCTCTGTCCAATAAGCCGCTACTTCTTCCGGCGTGGCCCCTGCCAAGCCTGCGCTGAGCAGAGCTATGTAGGTGCGTTCCACCCAAGAATCTTTATCTCCGGCCTCGAACGCCTTTTCGCTTTCCTGATTCCCGCCATGGTGCGACCGTGTGGGGTCGTTGGTCATGGTGGGGTTGTACGGGATTTCCACTTTCATAGAACACTCCATGCGAGTCACTAAGCCTTCCTAAATCCCCTTTTCCGCTTCCTCGACCGCCAGCTCGGTCAAGTCCATCTCGGATGCGCAAAGCCATTCTCCGGCTTCCTCCGACCATAAGTGCAGGGCGTCCTCGGGGCGGAGCCGGAACTCGCCGACAAGAGCGTCCACGCAGCGCAAATCCCATCCCCCGTCAGTGCGTGGCTTGGCGACGAAGTTGGTTTGAGCGCCGTTGACCTTGATTTTCAGCACGGCTAGACCGCCTCCTCCATCTACCGGTTTCAATGGGATGCCCACTTCCGTGGCCGACCCGGAGGCGGGATGTCACTTCCCCGCACGCCGAGCAGAGCCTCCAATTCGGCCAATTCGAGCCGGTCGGCTGTAGTTGCTTGGCCTGCTTGAACCTTGAGATATAGCTTCCGTATGCGAGTTCTGTAGGTCGCAATGGTCGTTGCTGCTAGGTCATCTAAACTTCGTCTCATAATGCCCCCTCATTAATAGGGGGCCGTAGTTCGTTTCTTTACATCTTTTCATCAGGATTTTTCGGAAAACTGAGTAGTATAAGTTGAGGGTTGCGACCAATGGCAACGGCCAAGAAAGGAACCATCATGCGACAAAAATTGAGGACGTAGCCGCTCGGGGAATTTACCCGTGCGGCTTGGAGAAAACCATGAAGAGCAAGGAAGAATTGAGTGTTAGTGCCGAATACAAGCCGGAAACGACCACGCCAATCGTGCCGTTTGGGCAACCGTTTCCCAACCCCGAACCAATCGCGCCGGAGAAGATGGACACCGAGACCTTGACGGCGTTCGTCAAATCCAACGCCAAAGACCTCGCCGTCCGCTCCGAGTCCCTCAAGCCGTATTACCTCGAACTCCGCTCCCGCATACCGCAAAAGGAATGGGACAAACTTTGCAAAACGCTTTTTGGCCGCACTCGCCGAGCGATTGATTATTGGTTAGCCGGGGGAAACCCGGTCTCGAAGAGAAAAGGTCACAAGCCGCAATACGCATCGCCGACGCCGGACGGCCACAACAACATGGAGGCACGGTCGGCGCTCCAAAAAGAAGTTCGCCGTTGCCTCCCCGACGAAAAAATCCTCAAGAAACTCCGCAAGGAAATCAAGGCTTGCAACGAAGCCGACGACACCATCCCCGATGGCATCCTCCAACTCCATGAACAAAATGCGGCGTATTGGGTCGAACAACTTTATTTCGCCGGTGGCAACATTTGGAAAAAAATCTACACGATGATGCACGAGGACATCGGCCTCGCCGACAAGGGCGTGTGGGATGAAATACGGAAGGTCGAACAAGACGCAAAGATTCTCAAGGATGGCGTAGGTGGCGACTTGAATGCCGTGCACAACGCCTTGTTGCTCTTGTGCCGTTCCAAGAAATCGCGGTGCGCCGACAACATCGCACTTTTCCTTCGCCAAAATCCGACGTGGCGTCCACGTCCGGTCACGGAGGCCGACATTGCGGCGGCTAGAAAGGCGGCCAAGGTTAAGCGGGAAGTCCCCGACTATGCAAAAGACATGCACACTCGAGATGGGAAGCGCCGTGGACGTGATGTGGAGTTCTTCCTCAAAGAAGGCACCAAGTTAGGGAATCCCGCCACGGACGTGCGAGAGGTCTTCTCCCCCGATTATACGGCGGGATTTGCGGACGGTGTTGCGTCCGTTACTAAGCGGCCAACCAAGTTGGAGAAGCCGACGAAGGACCCTACGAAGAAAATGGCGGCCTAGGAAGTGGTGTGGACTCGTGCCAAGATTGCAAAAAAGTGATAGTGCGAAGTTTGCGCCAAGACCTAGGCCGGAAACATGATTCTCGTAGAACTTAAGCGCATCGTGTTCCCGGCCAAGTCGAAATAGAAGTCGTCGTTCAATTTGAATCCATCCTTAACTGAGGGGACAAGCTATTCAACGCCTAGCATCTGACGAGGAAAAACATGAGCAATTCACTCAAAGAAGGAACGCCCTACAGGTCGTCAGCAACAAGAGCCGCCCATTGGCTCGTTAGCCCGACCACGAAGGTGTTCCATGCAGGTAAACTCAAAGCTGCAAGCACTCGCCGTAGAAGTTAGCGAAAAAGAAAGCAGTTCCGTTCGTCCCATCTCAGCTCTGATGTCCATCGTGCTCGGGGGCATCCTCTCCGTCGCCGTATTCTCAGCGGCAAAAACGCAAGACTTTTCCGATGCCCCCATCATCACGGTCGAGTCTTTGGCCTCCGTCACCGAGCGACCGCTCACTCAGTTGCAAATTCCGGCCAGCGATACTAAGTTTGCCGATGCGACACCACTGAAGCGACACAAGCGAGGGAAGAGCATGAGTCGCCGACGTGGACAGACAGGCAGTATCAGCATTAACGGTAAATGGTGGACTGTGCGGTTCTGGATGGATAAGCCGGGCCAAGAGGTAAGAATCTACATGCGCGAAAAAATTTGTCCCACTTCTGGCCCGGGACTCTTAACAGCCTCGGCACGTGAGCGCAAGGCCAAGGAAATCATCGCTGCGAGCGGTGCGGACAAAGAGGAGACGCTCAAGGAAGCTGTGGCGTCTGTCCTCGGAGCCACATTCCGCCAGCAGTCTGAGACTTGGTTGAGCACCATGAGAAAACGTAAAGCGGCACCTTCCACGCTCTACAACTGGAAGAACTGCCTCGATACGTGGATTCTGCCCACCGACATCAACGGGACCCTTTTTCGGGACCTCCCGCTTGCTTCCATCAAGAAGACGGTCGCTCAGGTACTCATTGACCAGATGGTTGCGGGTGAGTTGTCACCGAAGTCTATCCAGAATTACTTCCAAGTCGTGAAGATGGTCCTTTCGTCTTGCATCAATGAGGATGGGGAGGAAATCTACCCACGTAATTGGAAAAAGATGGGCTTGGTCATCCCAAAGGTCATCAAGAAAAAACAACGCCGTCAGTGCTTCACGGTTAAAGTGATGAACCACCTTGCTAATTCGCTGACCATCAAGCCGCACATGCGCATTTTATTTATCCTGTGTGGTGCAAGCGGTCTCCGCATTGGTGAGGCGTTGGGTATCCGCATCGAGAAGATTCTGGACGGCGGAACCCGCATCATCATTGATGAGAAGGCGTGGCGTGGCGAAATTCACGATTACCTCAAGACGGAAAACGGGGAGCGTGAAATAGACCTCCCTGAGAACGTGGCGAAGCTGTTGCTTGAGTTCATCGGCGACCGCAAGTCGGGGCTGTTATTCTGCACCCGCAAAGGTAAGCAGTTGAGCCAGTCCAACATTCTCCGCCGCCATCTCCATCCCGCTCTTAAGGAAATCGGCTTCGAGAAGGCTGGAAACCATGCGTTTCGCCGCTACCGTGACACGTTCCTCAAGAACCATACCAACTGTCCAGCGGGTGTTCTTCACTTCTGGCTTGGTTGGGGCACCGAGGGCATGTCGGGACACTACGACCAGATTAAAAACGACGTGGCGTTCCGCAAGGATGTGGTGAACCGCTGTGGAGTAGGCTTCGATGTTCCGGCTTCATTGGCTTCAATTGAACCTAATGAACCTAAACCCGAAGCTGTGGTTGAACAGGAAGTTGCTGTAACTGTTTGATTGGTTTGAAGAAAAGTGGTCGGGGCGAAAGGATTTGAACCTTCGACCTCCTGGTCCCGAACCAGGCGCGCTAGCCAGGCTGCGCTACGCCCCGAAATTGCTGCCGAGTACATCAAAGTTTACGCTGTAATCCGCAGAACCGCAACCGAACCCGATCACAGCACGCGAATCAGTTTCCAATAAAAAACGGCCAGAACCAGCGTGACGCACGCCACAATCGCATACGTGTGAGCGAGCCGCACGCGCTGCCCCGCGCTGAATGCTTCGCCCGCGGTGATCCCTTCGCCCATGGCAATCCAAATATTCTGGTACGAAGCCCAGAAGGGCACCGCGGCAAAAATCAGCGGCGCAACTAAGACTAGCGGCGGAATTCCCGCTCCTCCGGTCACATCCGAAATCGGCAGGAAGAGCACCGGAATGGCAATGAATCCGCTGGGATCGAGGAATCGCAACAGAAACATGGCGCAAGCCACCGCCAGCACCAGCACCGCCACGCTGAACGTCAGCCTGCTCGCGACCGGTACGATAAAGGTCGCGATCCAATCCGTCACTTTGTATTCCTGCAGCACATTCGCGAGGCTGAAAATCCCGCCGATGAAAAGGAGCAGCGTCCAGGAAACTCCGGTCGAGACGTCGCTATCCTTAATAATCCCCGCGAGCGAGAAAATCCCGAGCGCGAACATGCCCACGAGAAAACTTGGGAGATGGTGAAAGCGGTCGGTGGCCCAGTAGGCGATCGAGAAGAGCACCACGAGCGCGGTGATCAGTTCGGAGCGCTTGAATGCGCCCAAAGCCGCCAATTCCCGCCGCGCAAAATCAGATGTCAGCTCGAGCGCCGATTCCGGCCTGAGCATCCATTGATTTGCCACGATTAGGAGCATGCACAGGACCACGGTAGGCAGGGCCATCACTTGCGCGTAACCCAGCCAGCTCAGCGGAAGATGCTTGGCCTGAAATACCGAATCCACCACCGGCCCGAAGAGCGAGCCATATAAGAACGCGCAGCCCGGCACCACAGCCATCTCGACCGCCGTGATCATTATTAATGCGGAGCCGCGGCCGCGTTTCGCAAGTCCCAGCGACTGCACCAGCGCATAGGCAATCGGGACAATGATGGCCGTGCGCACCGTCATCGAAGGGATTCCGAGCGCCAGCACCAGTCCGATCAGCAGAAACGCGCCGAGGATTCCCGTGTACGTTGCCGGGAAGAGCGACAAGATCCAGTAAGAGATCCGTTGCGCGAGGCCCGTCTTCTGCATCGCGAACCCGTAGAAGAGAACGCAGAGGAGAATCCAGAAAGGCGGGCCGGCGAATCCGCTGAATACGAGCGACGGACGAATCGGAACCAAAATCATCAGGGCCATCATCAGGATGGAAGTGATCCCGTTGTTCAGCACGCGGAAAATCCAAAGCACCACAGTGACGGCAACGATTCCAAGCACACATTGCGCGGGCCGCGAAAGGCCGTGCGGCGTGGGGAGAAAGAAAATCGCGAGGCCCAGGGCCACCGCCAGCCCGAAGCCCACCAGTTGAATGAGAATCCTCGACTTTTCCGGCGGAGCCTTCGCGGAGGTCACGGCGTTCGCCGGCGGCGAAACCTCCAGCCCAATTTTATTTGGCATGCGGATTCGCTTTGGCAGTTTCTGGCAAGTGGATAAGGCGGGCTTCGGTGATGGAGGGGATTGCGCGAATGTGTTGCGCAACAGATTCGTCCACTTTGCCGTCCACGCGGACGAGCGCGACGGCCTCGGCGCCTCGAATCGGATCGCGGCGGCCCAGCGCGAAGGTGGCGATATTCACGCCGAGATTTCCGAGCGCCGTTCCAATCTGGCCGATCACGCCGGGCACGTCGCGGTTGCGCGTCAGGAGCAGCGTTCCTTCGAGCGGGGCTTCGAGCTCGATGCCGTCGAGCGAAAGGATGCGCGGCATGCCGTCGTGGACCACGGTGCCTTCGGCCGTGAAATGATCATCGCAATCGGCGCAGGCCACTTCGAGAGTGTTGGGGTAGCCGCGCTCGCGCCGCCGCGCGGTTTCTTCGACGACTAGCCCGCGCGCTGCCGCCGCTTCCGGAGCATTCACTAGATTCACTTTTTCATCGAGCACGCAATTCAGCAGGCCCATCAGCACCGCGCTGCGAATCACGTGCACGCCGAGCTCGGCCGGCTCGCCCGAGTATCGAATGCGTATGCGGCTGAAGCTGCGCGAAGGCGACGCCTGCGCCACGAGCGCGCCGAGCCGCTCCCCCAATTCGAGGTAGGGCCGCAGGCGGCGGTACTGCTCGGCGGAAAGCGCTGGCATGTTGACGGCGTTGCGAATCAAGCCCTCGGCAAGATAATCGCGCACCTGCTGGGCAATCAGCGTGCCCACTTCTTCCTGCGCCTCGGCGGTCGAGCCGGCGATGTGCGGCGTGGCGATCAAATTCGGCAAGCTGAGAAGCGGCGAATTTTTCGGCGGCTCTTCGGCGAAGGTGTCCACCGCCGCTCCAGCCAGTTGGCCGGAGCGCAAAGCCTCGGCGAGCGCCGCCTCGTCAATCAATTCGCCGCGCGCGCAATTGATTAGCCGCGCGCCGCGTTTCATTTGCGCGAGCGCCGCGGCATTGATGATTTTCTCGGTCGAGGGGCTGAGCGACGTATGAAGCGAAATCACGTCCGAGCGCCGCAGCAGATCCTCGAAGGGTACGAGCTCGACATCGAGTTCGCGCGCGGCCGCGGGCGTGACGTAAGGATCGTGCGCCAGCACTTTCATTTCGAGCGCCCGGGCGCGGCGCGCCACTTCGGTGCCCACGCGGCCCAGGCCGAGGAGGCCAATCGTTTTCCCGCGCAATTCCGTTCCCGCCGCGGAGGATTTTTCCCAGCGTCCCGCGTGGATCGAAGCATTCGATTGGGGCACGGAACGCGCGAGCGCCAGGAGCAGGGCGAGTGTATGTTCGGCGACGCTGACGGCGTTGCCGCCGGGCGTGTTCATCACCAGCACGCCGCGATGCGTCGCAGCTTCAACGTCAATATTGTCCACGCCCACTCCGGCGCGGCCCACGACGCGGAGGCGCGCGGCCCTTTCGAGCAGTTCGGCGGTGACGCGCGTGGCGCTGCGGACGATCAAGCCGTCGGCGCTCGCGATTTCACTCGGCAGCGAAGCCGCCGTGGGCGTCAAAATCTCCCAGCCAGTTTCGCCGAGCAGCGCCATGCCGCGCTCGCTGATTTTGTCCGCAACGATAATTTTCATATCGCTTTTCATATCATTTTTCATGTTAGGGAGCCTAACGGCGGCCCCGCGCGGTGTCAATTGCGGACCACCGCAAGCGCGGCGGCGATTCTGCCTCCCCGATTCGCGTGCAAATCAACCTCTCGGTGGGTATAGCCGAAAGGGGGCGTTTTGCGCAGTTTAGAAATGGTCGCGAGCTCATGTTTTCAACACTTTAGCAGCATTTCTAATCTCGAGAGCGGGATTAGAAATCGCGTCCTGTAGCCGAAATTGACGCTTCCTTTCTCCCGCGCTGGCGGGTATATGTGCGCATAGTTCAACCCAGTGGGCGGCGAGAAAGGGCAAAGGGGAGTCTCACTTTGCCGTGAAAGACAGCTCCGCTTTCTTCCCGTCGCCGGGGAGCACACAAATTGATTATATTGTTATGTTTAGGATAGATATCTTATACCACAATTCTAATGGAAAAGCAAGGGAAAAATGGGGTAAATCAATCCCGGTGCGCTCTTTTTTTGCGTTTCTCGCCGGAATCATTTTGGCGACACGGACGAAATTTTCATGGTGGTGAATTGGACACGAACGCCGGGAGGCACGGGCAGCGGGTTGCCATCGCGATCCTCGAGCCAACGCATGACGAAGGTGACTGGGAGTTCCGTGCTGCTTAAGGACTTGGATTTGACGAGTTCGCGGACGGTATTCGAGATGTCGAAACTGACGTGAGACGGAATGCCAAAGAAGGAGAGGTTTCCGACGAAATAGACACTCTTGTAATCGGGCTTCTGACCCTCGGGCAGTCCGACGAAGACCTGATAATGGACGTCCGGAATTTTCTCCGCGGTGATTCCTTCGATCGACAATAGAAGTTTAGTCTCGGCTGAGGGCGCGCCAGCCGCTTCCATTTGCCTGCGAGCCTCGGGCACAAGTGGAATGCGGACGGTAACGGGCTCGGTGGCCAGCTGGACCTTTGTGGACGAACTGCCCAGCTCGTGGACTACCTGCTCTTGGGTCCCGGGCCTGATGGCTGCGCCGGTGATGGGGGGAATTGCGCCTGGATGAGCGGGGATTCCACACGGCGGGTCGTCGTCGTAGCAATAGTCGAGCTGTGAGACGGTGTCGAGAATCTGTTGGCCAGACAATTGGACCTGTTTGCCAATTTGCTGGCCGTTCTGATCGAGGGTGACGTCGTAGAAGGTAAACATGGTGGTCATCCAGACCTGGTCGCTGGTGGGATTCTGGCGGCCAGCACCTTGATCGAGCCAGCGCTTCCAGAGACGGTCGATATTGGCATGGTGCAAATAGAAGATTGGATCGTTGGCGGAACGATTCGGATCGCTCATCCAGCCGCCGATATCATCGTGAATGACATTGTGAGGGGTTGATTCCAGGGCGCCAAAGTCGTCATGCATGGTTGCGTGGTTGGCCCTTTCCGGGCCGCCAAAGCTAAATGCGCCACTGCCAACCGGGGCCTCAAAATTTGTGTACTTGAAAGCGGCCGAGTAATCCACATCGCCAACATATAGAAAACCTGTTCCATTGTTCATCGAAGGATCGCGTTCGGTGATGAACAAAGGATTGCAGCCGGGCGTATTGAGCGGGACGCACTGTATGGCGGGCTGCCAGAAGGGAGGAGGTAGCTGGCGCTGATAGGGCTCCTGGACGTTTGGGTCGTCCGTGTAATTCCAGTAGGGAAGTGTGAGGGTGGGATCGCCGGACGCGGCGCGGAGAATGCGTTCAAAGAAGTAGAGGTACATGCGATGCCAGGAGAAGAAGTAGAAGCTGCCGTGCTGGCATTGGTTCCAGAGCGGAGCGACGGGAGTGTCGCCAGTCCCATGGATATTCGCCTGATATTGCCAGCTGATGGGGCTGCATTTTGTGGGGTCGGTGGGATTGGTGGTGTCGCACGGGCGGCTTTGCATGGCAAGCACGCCATTGCGAAGAGAAGCGATTTGCGCGGGAGTGAGCGTGAAAATGCTATGACGCACGAACGCTTGCTTGGGAGGCGGAGTCAGGCCGCAATCGAGCTGCACCAGCTGGCGCTGGGCCGCGATTTCCTCGTTGAGGTAGTGAATCGCCTGCATGAACCCAGGACCTTGCTGCTGGCATTCGCTGCTTAGGCTATTGGCGCACCATTTCGCGAGCCAGGCGTTGTCCTCGGCCAGCTCTGCTTCGAGTGTGTTGAGGAGTTTCTTGTCGTTGGCGCATTTCGTCTGCGCGTGGAAAGGAGCGATGGGCAGGAGCAGGAACACCGCAAGCAGAAGAGCATGAGAGAAGAGCTTCGAACGCATTGACTGCCTCCTTCAGAAAGTCGCTGGGCTTACCCGATGTGGCCTCCGGTGGATGATGGTGCCGCGTGATGACGTCCGCGCTTGATAGGTAGTGTCCCCGCGCCATCCAACGTTACAACTTACGGACGAAGACATTTGATTTTCAGGACGTCCCGGATAAGAGCGAAATCATTCGAAAACTCGAGTTCCAGGAAAAATCAGAAGGCCAGGCCAGGAAGCCGTGCGGCGCCGGTGATAAGGCGCGGGCAAACGAAAACAATTTGGGACATGGAAGCGAGATGGGTGAGTTGCGCGCGGAGGGAGCGCGGGGAATATTGCGCGGCTTCGCGGGTGAGGCGGGTGAGGGCGGCTGCGTCGAGCGGTGCGGCGTAGATGTCGGCGCGCTGGGCGTAGGAATATTCGCGATAGTGGGGCGGGGCTTCGCTGGCTGCGGTGAGTAGGGCGTCCCAGAGGCTGCGTGCGCGGAAGAGGCGCTTGCGGGCGGCTTCTTCGCGGCGGAGGCGGAGCGAGTGGCGCGGGAGCGTGCCGCTCGATTCGAGAATCACCTCGGTGCAATCTTGCGGTCGAAAGGGGCGCGCGGGATCGGGGTCGGGATAACGGGCGAGGAGGTCCGCGAGCGCGGCGAGGTCGGGCTCGAAGCCTTGCCACCAGTAGCGGTAGGCGTGGAAGACGATTGTGCCGGAGCGGAGGATTTGCTGGACGCGGTGCGAATCTTTTCCGGCAACGCTTACGATCATATCCACCAGCTCGGCGGCGCGGAACGTCTGGCGGACGAGCGGGCGCATGCTGATGGAGCTGGCTTCGTCCTCGGAATATTTTGCGGGGATGGTTTCGGGGAGGGGCATGGAATTACTGTAAGCGAGAAATGGAAGCGCGTGCGGGGAAATTCAAAGGGGAAGAAATTCAAACGCGAGCATCGTGAACGACGCGGCGCGGGCGGGGCCCTGTGCTTTCGGTCCGATTCTTGATGGGTGCACTTGGCACGAGTGTTGTTCGGAAGAGCGCAGACAGGAGTGTCTGCGCCACATGAAACGCGGCGGCTTCGCGGGACTCCCACAAAGCTAAATTCAATTTCAGGGCTTTCCGCTCAGGCGCTCGCGGACTTTGTCGCTGAGGACCTTTCCGTCTACGGTTTTCCCTTCGAGGCGGGCGCGGGCGGCTTTGATTACCGCGCCCATTTGCTTCAGCGAATCGGCGCCGGATTCGGCGATGGCGGCTTCGACGGCCTGGTGAATTTCGTGATCGGAGGGAGCGGCGGGCAAATACTTTTCGATGATGGCGATTTCCTTTTTTTCCTTGTCGGCGAGATCCTGGCGGCCGCCCTTGGTGAATTGCTCGACGGATTCGTGGCGCTGTTTGACGAGCGTCTGGAGCGTCTGGAGCGATTCCATATCGTCGAGCGGGCGCATCTTTTCGATTTCCTTGTGCTTGAGGGCGGATTTGATCATGCGCAGGACGCTCAGGCGCAGCTCGTCCTTTTCTTTCATGGCGGCGGTGAGGTCGTTCTGGATGCGGTCGATGTAGCCCATTCGGCTGGGTCTCCCGCGGAAAGAATAGCATAGCAATCGAGAGTGCGAGCACGGGCTCGCGCAGATTGGGGTGCGAGGCAAGTGGGACGCTGAGATCCTTCGACTGCGCCGCGCGCCCGTCAAACTGCGACGGGAAAGGCAAACCGCGCGCGGCTCCGCTCAGGATGACACGCTCTTAGATTTTTCGAGTGTGGGGGACGGTTTGCGCCTTGCCTCGATTCGCGCGGGATGCTACCTTGCCGGATTTGCGTGCGGCCAATTTGGCTTCGCGCGGATTTTGGGCGCGGCGGCGATTCCAGGGAGGCGAGCGTGGCGAAGAAACAGTGGAGTTCTACAGCACCTCCGGGGGAATTTCAGCCCTACGTTGCGTCAGAAGAAAGCCTGGCTGAATTCACTTTGCGCGCAGTCGTGCTCGGATCGCTGTTTGGGCTGCTGTTTGGCGCGGTGACGGTGTACGTGGGGCTGCGCGCCGGGTTGACGGTATCCGCTTCGATTCCCATCGCGGTGCTTTCCATCAGCATTTTGCGGGCGTTCGGGCGCTCGACCATTCTCGAAAATAATATCGTGCAGACTACCGGGTCGGCGGGGGAGTCGCTCGCGGCGGGCGTGATGTTCACGATTCCGGCGCTGATTTTTTTGGGATTCGGATCGGAGTTCACATTCTGGCGGATTTTTCCGCTGGCGCTGCTGGGCGGATGGCTCGGCGTGCTGTTTATGATTCCGCTGCGGCGGCAGTTGATCGTGAAAGAGCACGGGAACCTGACGTTTCCGGAAGGCACGGCGTGCGCGGACGTGCTGGTGGCGGGCGAGCGCGGCGGGTCGTTTGCGGGGCGCGTTTTCTGGGGGCTGGGGCTCGGCGGCGTTTATACGTTCATGATGAATACGATTCAGGCGTGGAACGGGCAGCCGGAGGGGCGGCCGAATTGGTTTCCGGGAGCTTCGTTTCGCATGACGATTACTTCGGAATATCTCGGAGTGGGCTACATCATCGGGCCGCGCGTGGCGGGAATTCTGTTTGCGGGCGGCGTGATTTCCTGGCTGATGATCATGCCGGCGATTAAATTTTTCGGGCAATTTTCCGGCAACACGCCGATTTATCCTTCCACGATTCCGATTCCGCTGATGACGCCGGACGATATGTGGCGGCAATACATCCGTCCGCTGGGCGCGGGGGCGGTGGCCGCCGCGGGATTGATCACGCTGCTGCGGACGCTGCCGACGATTATTTCCGCGCTGCGCGCTGGGTTGAAGGACGTGCGCGCGGAAGGCACCGGGGAAGCGACGGCCAAGAGCCGGATCGACCAGGACATGTCGCTGCGCACGGTGCTGATCGGCGCGCTGGTGATCGTGGCGATGATGTGGGTGATGCTGACGTTTCACCCGATGAAGGGCGCGGACACGGCGTGGTATCAGAATTTGCTGGCGGGAGTTTTCGTGGTGGTGTTCGGATTTTTGTTCGTCACTGTGGCGGCGCGGATCAGCGGGCTGCTTGGGAATTCATCGAACCCGGTGAGCGGGATGAGCATCGCGACGCTGATGGCCACGTGCGCAATATTTTTCGTGGCCGGCTGGACGGCGCCGAATTACGCCGTGCTGGCGTTGATGATTGGCGGCGTGGTGTGCACGGCCGCGGCGATTGCCGGAGCCACTTCGCAGGATTTGAAGACCGGCTACCTCGTGGGCTCGACGCCGGTGCGGCAGCAGTGGGGCTTGCTGATCGGCGTCACCGTTTCGACGATTGCGATCGGCGCGACGCTGAATTTGATGAATACGGGGCTCGAGAAATACATTCCGACGCAGATTCCGCTTAGCGTGCAGTCTCTGCCGACGGGCGTGAAGGTGGAGAGAGAATCGTTTATCTACCAGGGAAAAACGTACGCGCTGATCAATTCGCTGGGCTCGGGCCAAATTCCCGATGGCGAATATCTCTACGACGCGAACACGAAACAAATTGAGATTCAGTGGGTGCAGGGAATCGGGAGCGACAAGGCTCCGGCGCCGCAGGCGCGGCTGATGGCCACGGTGATCAATGGGATTTTGAATCAGCGGCTGCCGTGGAGGCTGGTGCTGATGGGCGTGGCGCTCGTGCTGGCGGTGGAAATTCTGGGAGTGCGCTCGCTCGCGTTCGCGGTGGGCGCGTATCTTTCGATTGGAACGACGGCTACGATGTTCGCGGGAGGACTGGTGCGCGCGCTTGTGGAGGCGACGTCGAAGGAATCGAAAGAGGGAGGCGAGGCGAGCCCCGGGGCGCTCTATTCGAGCGGATTGATCGCGGCGGGAGGTGTGTTTGGATTGCTGGGGATCGTGATTGCGCTGCTACAGGATCCGGAAATTTCGACGCACACGCCGGGGTGGTTGACGTCGCTGCTGCACCTGCCCTGGCGGGCGGACCTCTTTGCGTTTGGGCCGGCAATTCTTGGCCGGCTGGCTACGAGCAATCTTTTCGGGCTGTTCATGTTTCTGCTGCTGGCGGCATCGCTTTTCCATTTCGCGCGGAAAAAACTTTAGAGAAGCTGAATTCGGGCACGCGGCGGGTCGAGATGAAATTTCACGGGTGTGCAACGCCAGAGCCGTTGTGCCGCACCTACGGTGCTCGAAGGACTTGCGTGTTGGGTACCCAGCCCGCCACGAAACGGCGGGCTGGGCTATCTTCTGCCGCGCCTACGGCGCTGGGGTGATCTCGGCAAGTGAACTCTTTTAGGATTTACCGTGCTCTCTGCGTGACCAGCGGGGCGTTTTAGGGCAGCCAAGGACAACCTGGAAACCACACATCCGCGTCTTTGACTCCGCTTCCGTGAGCCATTAGACTTGTTGGTCGTGGGAGCCTTCGGACGCGGCTACGGGCACCGGTTTGACCTGAGCGGATATTTTCCGCGCGCGATCAAGACGCTTTGCATTGCGTGCGTCGCTGTTTTTACACTTCAAGAACTTTCGGGACTAATTTTCGGCTCGGCCGGCCTCAAATTCTGGAGCGACTGGTTCGGCCTGGTGCCTTACGCGGCCGTCTTCGGATTCAGAATCTGGCAGCCGTTCACCTACCTGTTTCTTCACGGCGGATTCCTCCATATATTTTTTAACCTTCTCTACCTGGCAATGTTTGGCGCAGATCTGGAGCGCACCTGGGGGTCGCGGCGCTTTTACATTTATTATTTTGTCTGCGGAGTGGGCGCGGGAATCATCAACATAATCGTGAAGCTGATCATAGATCCGCACGGAGCAGGGTCGGCGTTCGTGCCGACGATTGGCGCGTCCGGCGCGATCTACGGCGTGCTGCTGGCAGTTGCCATCGTGATGCCGCACCGGCAGGTGTGGCTGTTCCCGCTGCCGGTGACCGTGTCCATGTGGATCTTCGTGAGCATCATGGGGGCGATTGAATTTTTCGGGACGATTGGATCTTCGGGCGACAACGTCAGCCACGTTTGCCACCTGGGCGGCATGCTGGTCGGCTACTTGTACCTTCGCCGGGGATCTTTCCTCTACAATTTCCGCAATTACTTTTCCGATTGGCAGCGGCGGCGGTTGAAAAAGAAATTCGACGTGTACGTGCGCGACCATCAGGAAAAACCTCCCACGCGGCCGGACAATTGGGTGAATTAAACGCTGGCCGGCGCAATGCCGGCCCTCTTCCCGCGGACCGGAAGCTGTATCAATCGCAATCAAGGCGTTAATTTCAGCCGTAGGGGCACGGCATGCCGTGCCCCTACGGGCGGAGCTTCGAGATAAGTTGGCCTAGTGGATTTCGAGATTGTTTGGCGGGAGGTCAGCCGCCGATGCGGACGATGCGCATGAGGTTCGTCGAGCCGGTGGTGCCGAGCGGCGTTCCGGCGATGATGCCGACGATGTCGCCGCGCTTGACGAGGTGCTCTTGCGTCAGGCGGGCTTCGGCCACGCGGGCCAGGCGATCGATATCGTGAACGCGGGCGATGCTTCGCGGGAGCACGCCCCAGAGCAGGCTCAGGCGCCGCCGCGTCTCCTGATTGGGAGAGAAGGCGATGATGGGCGCGCGCGGCCGGTATTTCGAGACTAGGCGCGCGGAGGAGCCGGACTCGGTGAAGACGGCGATGGCTTTCATGCGCAGCTCTTCGGCGGCATGGCAGATGGCTTCGGCGATGGCTTCGCTGATTTGCAAATCTCCGGGGCGCGCGGGGCGCAGCAATTCGGTGACGTTGGCTTCGGCTTCGCGAATGATGCTGTCCATCATCTCGACGGATTCGAGCGGATATTTTCCTGCGGCGGACTCGCCGGAGAGCATGAGCGCGTCGCTGCCGTCGAACACGGCGTTCGCGACGTCAGAGGCTTCGGCGCGCGTGGGCCGCGGGCTTTTTTGCATGGAGTCGAGCATTTGCGTGGCGGTGATGACCGGAACGAGCGCGTCACGCGAGCGCGCGATGATCTGCTTTTGCACCACGGGCACTTTTTCCAGGCTCATCTCGACACCCAGATCGCCCCGCGCGACCATCACGGCGTCGGTGACGGCGAGGATTTCGTCGAGATTATCTATGGCCTCGGGCTTCTCGAGTTTCGAAATCACCGGAATATTTTTCCCCGCGCGCGCGATCACCGCTTTTCCCGCGCGCACATCTGCCGCGGTGCGGACGAAGCTCAAGGCCACGTAATTCGCGCCCAGTTGCAGCGCAAAGGCCAGGTCTTTGCGGTCTTTCGAGGTGAGCGAAGGAATCTTGAGCTTCACGCCGGGCAGATTGATTCCCTGATGCTCGTCCAGATCGCCGCCGTTTTCAACTTGCGTCACCACATCGCTCCCGCGCACGGAGAGAACGCGCAGCGCGATTTCGCCATCGTGCAGAAGAATGCGATCGCCCTTGTGGACAGACTGGGGCAGCGCGCGGAAGGTGGTGCTGACGCCTTCGGGATTGCCCACAATATTTCTCGTGGTGATGGTGAAGCGCTGGCCGAATCGCAGCCGGATCGGCCGGCCGCGCTCGAGCGCCCCCGTGCGAATTTTCGGCCCCTGCAAATCGGCGAGGATGGCGATGGATTTTTCGTAGTGCTGCGAGGCGCGGCGCACGGCGGCCACTCGCGCCGCATGCTCCTCCTGCGTCCCGTGCGAAAAATTCAAGCGCGCCACGTCCATGCCGGCGCGCACCAGCCGGTCAATCATCTCGGGCGAGGTGCTGCTCGGTCCGAGGGTGCAGACGATCTTGGCCCTTCGACTGGTCATGGGAATTATTTGGCAACCGTGAAATCGGTGACGATGTTGTAGAGAAATTCGACTCCCTTGTGGAAAGATTCGACCGGGATGCGTTCATCGTCCGCGTGCATGCGCAGCGCGTCCCCATCCTCGAGCGGGAAGGGAAATACGCCGTAGGCTGCGACGCTGCGCAACCGCAGTGGAAAGGAATCTGTGGCGCCGGTGGACATGAACGGCACCACCGCCGCGCCCGGAAATTCCTTCGCCGCGACGCTCTTGATGGTCGCATACAGATCGGAAGAAAGAGAAGACGAGGGAGCCGCCTCGCCCGAACCCGGCTCGATTTCAAAACGAATCTGCGGGTCATTCACAAGCAGGGTCAATTTGGCGAGCAGGGCATCAATCGAATTTCCCGGAAGCAAGCGGATATTGATCACGCCGCGTGCTTCCGAAGGAACCACGTTGCGGCGAATTCCGGCTTGCAACATGGTCGGCGCGATCGAGTCGCGCAGCATGGAATTCCAGAGCGGGCTGGCATTGGAAATCCAGCGCGCGGCGTGTTCGCCGCGATCGGAAGTTTCGAGCGAGCGCATCCACTTGCCGGTCTCTTCATCTTCCGCCGGCGCAATGCCTTCAAAGTAGGCGCGCGTGACGGAATTGAGCTGCACCGGCGCCTCGTAGTTTCCGATTTTCTCAATGGCGGCGGCTAGATGGAGCACGGGATTATCTTTTCGCGGCAGGGAGCCGTGCCCGGAGGTGCCGGTGGAGATCACGTCCACGGCGTAGGAAACTTTTTCGCTGGCCTGGATGGCGATGTACTGCACCTTTCCGTTTTTCAAGACAGCGTGGCCGCCTTCGTTGATCGCCGAGCCCGCGGCAATCTTGTCCCAGTATTTATCCACGGCCACTTTCATTCCCAGCTCGCCGCCGGCTTCCTCGTCGCCTTCGGCAAGAAAAATTACATCGCGGGTCAGATGCGCGCCCGCCCGTTTTAGCGCGACGAAAACGGCGAGATTGGCGGCGAGCATGCCCTTGTCGTCAATTGAGCCGCGGCCGTAGAGATAGCCATCCTTAATAGTTGCGGCAAAGGGATCTACCGTCCACTTGCGCTTGTCCACTCCGACCACGTCGAGGTGGGCCATCAGGACCAGCGCGCGCGCCGGATCGGGAACGGCGGTGGCGGAAAGCCGCGCGACGATAAATCCGCGGCCGGGCGCGGTCTCGATGCTGTCCGAATGAATTCCTTCGTGGTCGAGGACGCCGGCAATGTATTTCGCGGCCACGAGCTCGTTGCCCGGAGGGTTCGTCGTATTGATGCGAATCAAATCCTGGAGCCAGCCGAGCGCATCCGCCTGGAGCTTCGAGAGGTCCACCGATTGCGCGGGCAACGCTACGGCAGGCGCGGACGGCGGATAACCCTGCGCAGCACATGAAAGTGTGAAGGAGAAAATCAGCAGCAGAACTCGAGTAACGGAACGCGCCATCCGATTGGCCTCCGAAGTTATTTGTAACCCCGGCGAGGGGCAAAGAGTCTTTGATACTATCATGGTGAACAGTGGCGCTCCCGCAGGCGAGAAGCGCGGTTTTCTGGATTGCAATTGACCATCCTGGGAGGCCCATGGCAGCATCGTAGTTGCGAGGGGTAAATATGCGAGTGAACAGATGGTGTCGAGCCGCGTTCCCGGTCATTTTAATCGCTGCGCTGTGCTTCTCCCTGGGCACGTTCACAGCGCTGGCGCAGGAAGGACCGCAAGGGCCTGGCCCCGCGCAACAGCCGGAGCAGCCGAAGCCTCCCACGGGACAGGGTAAGGATCAGCCACAGGCACAGCAGCCGGCCACAAAAGCACCGCAAGCCTCGATTACGGTCGAATCGAATCTCGTCCACCTGGACGCGGTGGTGACGGATGACGACGGAAACATTATTACCGGGCTGAAGAGAGAAAATTTTCGCGTGTTGGACGACGGGCAGCCGCAGCAGATAACGAATTTCGGGCCGACCGAATCGCCCGTGACCATTGTGGTCCTGATGGAATTCAGCGCCGCGTACTACGGCTATTTTGGATATAAGAGCCAGCTGTGGGCGTATGGATTTCTGAGCCACCTGACGCCCAAGGACTGGGTTGCGTTCAAAATCTTCGACATCAAGACCGATCTGCTCGTGGATTTCACGCACAACATCGGGGAAGTGCGCGACGCCATCGTTATGCTGAATACTCCGGGCTTCCATGAGGCCTGCGTGTTCGATGCGGTGATTGAAACACTCGACCAGCTTCGCGATGTCCACGGGAAAAAATCCATCCTGTTGCTCGCGACCGGGTACGACACTTTCAGCAAGCACACTCTCGATGACGCCCTCAAGAGGCTCAAGGAAAACGATGTGCCGATTTTCGCCGTGGGCATGGGAGAGGATCTGGATTTGGGGACGTTTAACGGCGGACGCGGGCTAAGCGGCCGGCGCAACGTGGATTATGTGCAAGCGAAAAATCAGCTTACGACCTTTGCGAACATGACCGGAGGCTACGCCTGGTTTCCTCGCTTCCAGGGAGAGATGCCGGAGATTTTCAATTCCGTGGGCGCATTTCTGCGTAGCCAGTACACGCTCGGATTTTCGCCGACCACGCCGAACGATGGAAAGTTTCACAAGCTGAAAATCGAGATCGTGGACGACAAAGGCGAGCCGATGCAGGTGGCGGTGGGCAAAAAAGGAAAAATGAAGAAAGTGGTCGTGTATGCGCGGAATGGCTACACGTCACCGAGGCCGATGGGCGGAAATTAATCCGACCACCGGGCTGATTGGCCGCATCCCCGCGAAATTATTCCGCGCGCGCTCAATAACCTCGTTCGAGGTCCACGCGATTCAGCAATTCCCGGCCGCTGAACCAGCGCTCGAGATTTTTCATCAGCAGATCGGTCTGCCTCGTCCACAGTTTGTCGCTCACGGCGCTGATGTGCGGCGTGATGAAGGCGTTTTCGAGTTTCCAGAGCGGGCTATCGGGCGGGAGAGGCTCGTGCGAAGCGACGTCGAGAGCGGCGCCGGCGATCGCGCGGCGCTGGAGCGCGGCGATCAGCGCGGGCTCGTCCACGAGCGCGCCGCGTGCCACGTTGATAAAATAAGCCGAGGGCTTCATTCGCGTGAGCTCGGGCGCGCCGATCATCCGGCGCGTCTCGGGCGTTTCCGGCGCGGCTAGAATCACGAAGTCGGCTTCGGGCAGCGCTTCGCGGAGCTTCGCGGCGGGATAGAATTTTTCCGCGAGCACGGGGTCTCCCTTGCCCGAGCGCGTCACCGCGCGGATGCGCAGCCCGAGCGGGTGTGCGATGTCTGCCACCGCGTGTCCGATGGCGCCGAAGCCGATGAAAAGCAGCACCTGCCCGCGCAGCTCCCGCGGACGCACGGGCGAATCCCACAATTCCTGCTGCGCCCACCGTGCTTGCTGCTGATAGCGGAAGCAATCGGGGAGGCGGCGGGCGAGCGCGATCAGCGTGCCCAAGATATGCTCGGCCATCGGGATGGTGTGGACGCCGCTCGCGTTCGTCACCTCGATTGCGCTGCGGCGCAATTCCGGGTACATCAGTTGGCCGACGCCCGCGGCCGTCGAGTGCAGCCATTTCAATTTTCGGCAGGCGGCAAATTGTTCGGGGCGCAGCGAGAAGCCGACAAAAATGCCCGTGTCCGGCAATTCGCGGTCGAGGCCGTCGTATTGCGGGAGATGAATGACGCGCATCGCCGGCCAGCGCTCGCGAATGTGCGCCGCCATTTCCGGCGGCGGATTCCAAAGCGAGAAGCGGTGCCAGACGCAAATGACAAGCTTCGTTTCGGCAGGCGTAGTGCGGTTCATCGAGGGATGACGCGCAAATCGTGGCCGGTCATTTCGCGCGGCTCGGGCGTGTCGAGCACGCCGAGCATCGTGGGCGCGATGTCGCGGAGCGAGCCGCCGGTTTTGAGCTGGGCACGCGCGTCGTCGCTCACGAGGATGAACGGAACGGGATTGGTAGTGTGATAGGTGTGAGGGCCGCCGGTCACGGGATCAATCATGGTTTCTGCGTTGCCGTGATCGGCGGTGATGATCCACGCGCCGCCTCGCGGACGCAGCACCTGGAAAATTCTTCCCAGGCATTCGTCCACCGTTTCGCAGGCTTTGATGGCAACTTCGAGCTTGCCGGAGTGGCCCACCATGTCGGCATTCGCGAAATTCATGATGATGGCGTCGAAGTCGCCTTTCTCGATCGCGTGAATGACGGCATCGGCGACGCCTGCGGCGGACATTTCAGGTTTCAAATCGTAGGTGGGCACCTTGGGCGATGGGACGAGGACGCGCTCTTCGCCGGGAAACGGCTTCTCGACGCCGCCATTGAAAAAATAGGTGACGTGCGCGTATTTCTCCGTTTCGGCGACGCGCAAATTCTTGAATTGCAAGTCCGCGAACACATTCGCGAGGATGTGCTCCAGTTTTTCAGGCGCGATGATATAGCGCAGCCACGGCCAGTTTTTCTCGTATTGCGTCATGGCCACGAATGTGAGATTCGCTGGGCGCGCGGGATCGGCGAAGCCCTGGAAGCCCGGCTCGAGCAGCGCGCGAGTGATTTGGCGGGCGCGGTCGGCGCGGAAATTGAAGAAGATCGCGGCGTCGCTATCGCGGATTAATCCACGCGGCACGGCGGGTTTTCCTGGCGCAGCCTCGGTGGTGATGACGGCGGGCGCCACAAATTCATCCGTGACGCCCTTTTCGTAGCTGGCCTGCATCGCGGCGATGGGATCCGAGAATTTTGAATCCGCGTCGCCGTGGACCATCGCGCGATAGGCTTTCTCGATGCGCTCCCAGCGATTGTCGCGGTCCATCGCATAGTAGCGGCCGATCACCGTCGCAATCTGTCCCACGCCGTATTCGCGGATTTTTTGCTGGAGCTGGCGCAGGTAATCGATGCCGCTGTTCGGAGGCGTGTCGCGGCCGTCCATGAAGCAGTGGATGAAGACGCGCGTGACTTTATTTTCGCGCGCCATTCGCAGCAGCGCGAAAAGATGATTGATGTGCGAATGGACGCCGCCATCGCTCACGAGCCCGAGCAGATGGAGCTGGCTATCGCGGCCGCGCGCCATGGCTTCAAGGAGCAGCGGCTCGCGCGAGAACGCGCCGCTTGAAACCAACTCATCCACGCGCGTGATGTCCATGTGCACGATTCGGCCCGCGCCGATATTCAGGTGGCCCACTTCGCTATTGCCCATCTGTCCTTCGGGCAGGCCCACGGCGGGGCCGGAAGTGTGGATTAGTGTGTTCGGGAAATCCTTCAGCAGGCGGTCGTAATTCGGCTTGCGGGCGAGGGCAATCGCGTTGCCCTTGGTTTCGGCACGGTAGCCCCAGCCGTCGAGCACTGTAAGCACAATCGGTTTTGGTCGCTTGGCCATAGCGCGTCAGGATACACGGAATCGGCGGTGAGTGTCATGCGCGTGACGAAGAGCGGCGCATGCGTGCGGCAGCGAAGCGCGCATTTTACGAAACGGCGCGGATAAAATCGCCTAGCAGGCCGTAGGCCGTGGCGATCACGCCGGGTTTGTGCTCGACGATCGAGAGTCCGAAGACGTCCATGTCGAAGCGGAGCGCCGAAGTGGTGCCTTCGAGCGCTGCCAGCGCGTCGCTCGCGGGCAATTGCTCGGGGCGGACGCTGGCGCGCACCCCGCTCGCGGTGCGCTCCGCGCTGCAGACGAGCTTGTAGCGCAGGCCGTCGGCGCGGGCGGCGCGCACCTGCTCCGGCGTGATGCCGCGAATTCCGGTGCGCTCCACCTGGTCAAGCGTGAACGGCACGCCCATCAGCACGATCACGAGCGCCGCCACTTTCACGGCGGGATCCCAGCCGTCGAGATCGTCCGATGGGTCCGTCTCAGCCACGCCGATTTGCTGCGCTTTTTTCACCGCTTCCTCGAGGTCCAGGCCTTTTTCCATTTCCGTGAGCACCACGTTGGTGGTGGAATTCAGGATGCCGCGGAATCCGCGCAGCTCGACGGCGGGGAGCGAATGCGGGAACATCGAAAAAATCGGCGTGCCGTCCATTACCGTGGACTCGAAAAGAAATTTGCGGCCGCGGGCGCGCGCCAAATCGCAAAGCTCGCGATAGGCGTGGACAATCGGCCCCTTGTTCGCGCTGATCGCGTGCGCGCCCGATTCGAGCGCGGCTTTCAGGTGGTCCGTAGCCGGCTGGCCGGAGCGCCGGTCAAGCGAGGAGGCCTCGAAGAACACTCCGGGGTCCGCGGCTTCGAGCCACTGCTTCACATTCTGCGGCTTGCGCCATACGGGCAATTCTGGAAAGCGGCCATCGAGCAGCGCCGCGGGATCGATCCCGCGCGAATCGGCGATCCACCCGATCCGCCGCGAGGCAATTCCAGTGAGCCGCCATTCGATGCCGTAGTTGTCGCGCAGCACGGCCGTTTTAGCGAGCAGCAGCCGCAGAAATTCCCTGCCGACGTTTCCAAACCCCACCATCGCGAGATTGTATGTGCGAATCGGATCACCTCAGCGAATCATAAAATTAATGCCGGGCGAGCGCTTTGCGGCCTGGGAAGCGGGCGGCGGCGCCCAGCTCTTCCTCGATGCGGAGGAGCTGATTGTATTTTGCGATGCGGTCCGTGCGCGAGGCGGAGCCGGTCTTGATCTGGCCCGCACCGACGGCGACGGCCAGATCGGCGATGAATGCGTCCTCGGTTTCGCCTGAGCGGTGCGAGATGACGGAAGCATAGCCGGCTTTGCGCGCCATTTCGACGGCTTCGATTGTTTCGGTTACGCTGCCAATCTGATTCAGCTTGATGAGGATTGCGTTGGCGATGCCCTCCGAAATGCCGCGCGCGAAAATCTTGGGATTGGTGACGAAAATATCGTCGCCCACGAGCTGGATTTTCTTGCCCACATCGCGCGTCATGATTTTCCAGCCGTCCCAATCGTCCTCGGCGAGCCCATCCTCAATCGAGACGATGGGATACTGCCGCACCCAGCCTTCCCAGAACGCGGCCATCTGCTCGGAACTTCGAGCCGATTTATCCGATTTCTTGAAGACGTACTTCTTGCTTGCGCGATCGTAAAATTCGCTCGAGGCGGGATCGAGCGCGATGGCAATCTGCTCGCCGGGCTTGTAGCCCGCCGCGGTGATGGCTTCGAGGACGCGTTCGAGCGCTTCCTCGTTTGATTTCAGATTTGGCGCGAAGCCGCCTTCATCGCCGACCGCGGTCGAGTAGCCATTCTTCTTCAGCACCGCCTTCAAATTGTGGAAGACCTCGACGCCCCAGCGCAGCGCCTCATGAAAATTCGGTGCGCCCAGTGGCATGACCATGAACTCCTGCACGTCCACGGAATTATCGGCGTGCGCGCCGCCATTTAAAATATTCATCATCGGCACGGGCAGCAGATTCGCCGAAGCGTCGCTCGAATACCGCGCGAGATATTTATAGAGCGGCAGGCCCAACGCCGCTGCGGAGGCGCGCGCCGCGGCCATCGAAACGGCCAGAATCGCGTTCGCACCGAATTTCGATTTGTTCGGCGTGCCGTCCGCCTCGATCATGCGGCGATCGAGCGAGCGCTGGTCGGCCGCGTCCATCCCGGCCACGGCCCGCGCGATTTCGCCATTCACGTGCGCGACAGCCTTCAGCACGCCTTTGCCGAGGTAGCGCGATTTATCGCCATCGCGCAGCTCAATCGCTTCGTGCTCGCCGGTGGACGCGCCGGAAGGAACGGCGGCGCGGCCGAGCACGCCGCCCTCGAGGCGGACGTCCGCTTCGACCGTGGGATTCCCGCGCGAATCAAGAATTTCGCGCCCGTGCACGCTGATTATTTTTGTGGACACTGTGCCTCCTCACCGTTCGCCGCTCGACAAGAGCGTGCCGAATCCTATGCTTTTGCCCGCTCCCGATTCAAGTGCCGCAAAAGTTTTCTCCCTCGCGCCCGCATCGCTGGCGTGCCGATTTCGGCAAGCTCTTCGAGCAACGGCAGGACTCTGGCGCGAAGAGACGAGTCCGTGTCCGCGAGCGAGGCGAGCGCCTGCATCGCGAACGTCTTGACGATGCTGCTGCGGTCGCGCAGGTAATCGAACAGAATATCCACGGCCAGGGCGCGCTCCCTCGCAGTGAGCGCGAGACGAGGAATCATCAGCGCAGCGTGCCAGCGCACTTCCTGTTGCTCGCTCCTGCCCGCGATTGCAAGCAGCTGTCTCTTGAATGGTTGCAGGAGTTCGGGGCGTTGCACCGAGACCTTTTCGATTGCATCCGCGGCGCGCATGCGGACAAGCGGGTCATCATTTACCAGGCCCTCAAAAAGAGGGCCAAGCCGCGAAGGATGTCGCAGCACCTCGGCGACAAATTCATTCGACCGCCCAATCGAGCGGCGGTCTCCCCCCACGAGTTTTTTCAAGATTGGCTGCATCGCAAGTCAGGCGCGCGAATCGCGAATTCTGTGGCTGCTGGTGTTATATCTTCCGCGCCAGAATGAGATAGAACCGAGAGTACACGGGAATTCTTTCCTCCGGCCAAGCGTCGGTGAAGCGCCGCTCGAGATCGCGCCAATAGCCCTCCTCGTCCGCGAGCGAGCGCCCATACGCGCTGCCGTAGGACGTCGAGCGGCAGAAGCCGGCGAATTCGCGGGGCGTCATCGGCACGACGTGCGAAATCATGCTGTCTTCGAAAATTTCCAGGCCAGGCGCGGCGCGCACGATGCTCTGCGGAAATTCCTTGCGGCGCAGGCGCGGGTCACGGAACTGCTCCCAGTGCTCCGCGAACTCTTCGCGAATAATCGTCTTCACCGGCTCCGGCGGAACGGGGAATTCTGAGCCATACACCGCCATAATTCCGCCTGCCCGCAGCCAGCACGTGACATTCTCCGTCACGCGCGGCACGTCCATCCAATGCAGGGCCGTGGCAATGTTGACGAGGTCCACGCTCTCCGCCTGCTGCACGAAATCCTCCGCCTTCTCGGCGTGCACGGCGGCGCGCGGGACGTGCTCGCGCAATTTTTCCACCATCAGCGGATCGGGCTCGACGGCAATTACCTCCGCGAAATGCTCGAGCAAGACGCGCGTCGCTAGTCCGGTGCCGGCGCCGAGGTCAAGCGCCAGTTGGCGATGCCCTGGCGGAACGGCCGCAAGAATGTGCTCGAATATCTCGGGCGAATATTCCGGCCGATAGACGCTGTACGCGCCGGCAGCCTGGCCGAAACGGGATACGAAGGGCGTGGACATGCGTGTTGGACGAAACCTCGCGCGCGGAATTTTTAAAGCTGACTGCTGCGCGAACTCAAAACCAAACCAAGAGCGCAGACAAGAGTGTCTGCGCTACTACTCCGGCTCCTCGAGCATCGATTCGGCGCGCACGACCACGACGATTCCATTCTCCGTCACCGAATAGCGCGCCCGGTCCGCCTCAAGATCGTAACCGATCACGGTGCCTTCCGGGAGGCTCACGTGGCGGTCAATGATCGCGCGCCGGACGCGGCAGTGGCGCCCCACAATCACATGATTGAAGATGATGGAATCTTCCACTTCGCTGTAACTATTCACCCGCACGTCATAGCCCAGCACGCAGCGCGTCACGCGCCCGCCGGACAAAATCGAGCCGCCCGCAATGATCGAATCGAAGCCCACGCCCATGCGGTCCTTATCCGCGAAAACAAACTTCGCCGGAGGATGCTGCTGCTGCCAGGTATGCAGCGGCCAACTCTTGTCGTAGAGGTTGAAGATCGGCGAGACGGAGACGAGATCCATATTCGCTTCGTGATAGGCCTCGACCGTCCCCACGTCGCGCCAGTAAGACGTCTCATGCTCCTTAGCGTCTTTATTCTCGTCGCGGAAATTGTAGGCGAAGACGCGATATTCGTTGATGAGCCGCGGAATGATGTCCTTGCCGAAATCATGCGAGGAATTCTGCGTTTCCGCATCCAGAATCAAAATGGGCAGCAGAAGCTGCGTATTAAAGATGTACACGCCCATCGAGGCGTTCACTTTGCCGGGATGAACGCTCGATTGCTTCGGCACGGCGGGCTTTTCCTCGAAGCCAACGATGCGCCAGTCCTTGTCCGTCTCGAGCACGCCAAAGCGCCCGGCGGCCGTTTCGGGATCCACTTCGACGGTGGCGACGGTCACGTCCGCGCCCGCGTCCACATGCTGCTCGAGCATTTTCTGGTAATTCATTTTGTAGATGTGGTCGCCGGATAGAATGAAAACGTAGTTCGATTGCTCGCTGCCGATGGAATAAATATTTTGGTACACCGCGTCGGCCGTGCCCTGATACCAGTGCTGCGAGACGCGCATCTGCGGCGGGAGCACTTCGATGAAATCGCCGTGGCCCATCAGCACGGACCAGCCGCGCCGCACGTGGCGATTCAGGCTGAGCGCCTTGTACTGCGTGAGGACGAAAACGCGCCGCAGGTCGCTGTTGAGGCAATTCGAGAGCGTGATGTCAATGATGCGATAGACCCCGCCGAAAGGGACCGCCGGTTTCGCGCGATCGCGCGTCAGCGGCCAAAGCCGCTCGCCCTGGCCGCCCGCCAGCAACACACCGAGCGCATTGCGCATCAAGGGCACGCGGAAGTTTCCCTGAAAAGCCGGAGTACGAAACAGGCCATTCTACAGCAAGTCGCCGAAAGCGCCGCAATGTCCTCCCCCAGGATCCGCCCCCTCGGTGAGTTCTCAATCTCACAGAGCTTTCCGCAGGCGTCAATCGGCCCCCGCTGTTTACCAGAGAGTTACATCAGCTCCTGTCACCCCATTTATATAATTTATTCCTTGACTTGGGGGAACGCCTCCGTTAGAAGAAGTTGGCAATTGCCGGTTCGGGTGTGAACCGGTACACTGAAGTGATTCCAGCAGTCCAACACAACATTCAACGGGGAACGGGGGTGAAATACGCGTGGCAGAAGTTGTCATTCAAGAGGGTGAATCTTTGGAGAATGCCCTCCGGCGTTTCAAGCGCAAGGTGCAGTCGGAGGACATCATCAAGGAGATCAAGAAGCACAGTTACTACATGAAACCTGGTGAGAAGAGACGCGCCAAAGAAGCCCTCTCGCGTAAGCGCCTTCGGAAAAAGCAACGGCGTGAGCAAGACTAGGCGACCATATACCTTGGGTCCATGTGAACAGCGTTGTGCCGGGCGACACGCAGCCTTCAGGCGTGAATACGGGGGAAGTATCAATTCGCCGGGCGCAATCTGTACCGCTGCCGCTCCATTCCCAGCATCCTTTCGGAGCAGCGTATGGAATACCACGATAAGGTTCTGAAGTGCGCCGAATGTTCGGCTGAGTTCGTTTTCACCGCGGGCGAACAGATGTTTTTCGCCGATAAGGGCTTCAAGAATGAGCCCAAGCGGTGTAAAGCATGCAAAGCCAACCGCGCGCAGGGCAACGGCTCGGGTTCGAACGGCGTTCAGCGCGTCGAGACCAAGACGGTGTGCTCGCAGTGCGGAAAAGAGACCACGGTTCCTTTCAAGCCCACGCAGGGGCGCCCGGTGTATTGCCGCGAATGTTTTCAGCAGCGGCGCACCATCAGCGCTCCCAGCGCAACAGCGTCGTAGGCGATTCGCTTTCTGCGACGCCGCGGACTTGAACTGAAGCGGACGGCCTTCTGGGGACAACGGAAGAGCCCGAGACAAACTCGAGCCGGTCGTAGACTCGCTCGACGCTTTTAAACCTGTATATTCAAAGGCCCTCCTCAGCGCCGGTTTCTTGGCGCTGGGAAGGGTTTTTCGATTTCAGGAGGGTGATTCAGGCGGCCTTCGACGCGCGCGCCGGAGCAATTTCGCGCAGCGCGGCCATGAATGCTTCCGTTTCAGGCTGCGTGCCGATCGTGACGCGCAGGTAATTGCTCATCGAAGCAAAGCGGCGCCCGACAAGAATATTCCGCGTGCGGAACTCCTCGATGATGGGCTTCACATCCGTCCCCATGTCAATCATCATGAAATTGGCTTCCGAAGGAATGAAGCTGCGCCCATCCTGCGTGAGTTGCGTGGCGAGCCAGCGGCGCGTGGCGTTCATGCGCGCGCGGGAAGCGGCCACGTAGTCCCTGTCGGCGAGACTCGCAAGCGCGGCAGCAAGCACCGCGGCGTTGCCGTTGTCTCGGAGGATTTGGTCGTGCATCGTCGCGATGGTCTCTTTCGAGCCCACCGCGTAGCCCAGGCGCATCCCCGCGAGGCCGTAAATCTTCGAGAACGTGCGCGCCACGAGCACATTCGGATGCTTCGGGATCAAATCCGTCACGCTCCCGTAGTGTGGATTTTCGGCAAAGTGGAAATAAGCTTCGTCCACCAGGATGAGGGCAGTTGAGGGAACGCGCGGGATGAAATCGGCCAGTTCGTCGTGCGTCACGATTGTTCCCGTGGGATTGTTCGGATTGCAGACGTACACCACGCCGGTCTTCGAAGTGCACGCTTCCGCCATTTTCGGCAGATCGTGGCGATGATCGGTGGTGAGCGGCACTTTCACGGCGGAGGCGTGCAGCACGCGCGCGTAATTGAGCACCGCCTCGAAAGTTGGCTCGGCGGCCACCACGGATTTCCCGGGCGTGAGAAACGTCAGGTCCGCCACGCGCAGAATTTCCCCTGAACCGCAGCCGAGCAGAATGTTTTCGCGCTCAACGCCGTGCAATTGCGCGAGCGCGTCCCGCATCGCCGCGTGCTCGCGATCCGGGTAGCGCGCCGCCACCGGGCCGCAGGTGTCCAGCGCCTCGAGCGCCTTGGGCGTCGGCCCATAAGGATTCTCGTTGAAATCGAGATGAATCAGCGGCGAGGGAGGCGCTCCCGCCGGCCGCGCGCCAGCGTGCGCGCGCAATCCGGGCGCAGCAAAAGCCAGCGCAAGCGATTGGCCTACGACGCGCGAGAAATCGCGGCGGGAAAATAGCGTTTTTGGCATGGCACCCTCCTGAAATTCCGCCCGATGATACCCCTCGCGGTCCCCCGACACAACGCGTGTGCCTGGAAGGGACACATAATCGTGGAACCCTTGCCTGGTTTTCTAGGAACATGTTAATAATGGGCGGTCAAATTGGTCACCAGCCCGCAAGTTCCACTCCCAGGAGGGTTGAATTGTCGAAAAAAACAGGCCTATCGCTTTGTTTTGTCACGCTCATCTTCCTGTGCCGTTGCGACTCCATGCCTAAAACGATCCAGGCGATTGCGAGTACCAGCCATGTCTCCACCACAAATAACCCTCAGGTAGCGCTCTACACGATAACGCCCACGAAAGACGCTAACGTCCAGATCGAATTCGGCACGGACACCAGCTATGGCCGCAGCACATCCGTGCAGGCGGCACCCGCAGGCGGTGGCACCGTCAACATTCTCGTCGCCGGCTTGAAGCCTTTCACCACCTACCACATGCGCGCGGACGTGGACTTCCCGGACGGTTCCGAACCCTTCGATGATGACGACCAGGTCTTCGTCACCGGAGGCATTCCCGCAAGCCAATTCCCGTCATTCACGGTCACCAATCCCGCGGGACTCACTCCCCAGCCGGGCATCGAGATGCTCGACCTGGTCGGCCAGCAGCCCAACGTCGTGGCCCTGGACTTGAGTGGCAACGTCATCTGGACCTATTCTTTCACGGGCGGCACTTCCAGCGACATCATCCAGCCGGTGAAGTTGCTCCCCAACGGACACTTCCTGGTTCAGATTACTCCCACCTCTTCGTTTCCTTTGAACAACGCCCCGCCCCCGGGAACCATTTTCGCCGTGCGCGAAGTTGATCTCGCCGGCACTACCGTGCGCGAACTCACTCTCGACGCACTGCAAGCCAGCTTGGCCACAGCCGGAGTGAATCTCCCGCTTCTCGATATGCACCATGACGTCCTGCCGCTTCCCAATGGCCACTGGATTATTCTGGCCAACATCACCAAGGAATTTCCTCAGTTTGGGAACACACCGATCCTGGGAGACGTGCTCGTGGACGTGGATCCGAACAACAAGGTCGACTGGACCTGGTCCGCGTTCGACCACCTCGACGTCAACCGCCAGCCGTTTAGTCACACCGACTGGACGCACGCCAACGCCTTGCTTTATTCGCCAGACGACGGCAACCTGCTCCTCTCCATGCGCCACCAGCATTGGGTGATCAAAATCGACTATAACAACGGCCTCGGCGCCGGCGATGTCCTCTGGCGTCTCGGTAACCAGGGCGATTTCACTCTCTCCGGCGGCACCGATCCCACCGACTGGTTTTACGCCCAGCACGGCCCATCTTTCACTACCCCGCAAACCGCCGGACAATTTTCCCTGGTCCTGTTTGACAACGGCAACGGTCGTCAGTTTCCTCCCGGCGACACCTGCACCATCACACCTACGCCGGCCTGCAATTTCAGCACTGTCCCCATGTTGCAGATTGACGAGAACGCGCGTACCGCCGCGCTGGTATTTCACGACAAGCTGCCCGTTTTTTCATTTTTCGGCGGCGGCGCGCAGATGCTTCCCAACGGCAATATCGAATTCGACGAATGCGGCATCAGCACCTCTCCGCCCTCGGCCCAGGTCTTTGAAGTCACCAACCAGCCCAGCCCGCAAACCGTTTGGGAATTGGAAATCTCCGGCGCTTTCGCTTACCGCGCCTTCCGCCTCCCTAGTCTCTATCCGGGGGTACAATGGTGAACGTCGGCCCATAGGGATTCTCGTTGAAATTGAGATGGATCAGGGGCGAGGGAGGATCTCCCGCCGGCCGCGCGGCAGCGTGCGCGCGCAATCCGGGCGCAGCAAAAGCCAGCGCAAGTGATTGGCCGGCCAAGCGCCAGAAAGCGCGCCGCGAAAATAGTGTGCTTGGCGTGGCACCCTCCTTAATTTGCGCCTGATGATCCCCTCCCCGCCTGCGGCATACAAGGAACTGGTGATGTCCTAATTTGCATCGGTGTGTAAAATGTTTGCGTCCGACTAAGTAGAAGAGGGGTGTCAAATGTTCTTTCTCAAATTTGGTCTGCTCACTTGTGCTTTCTACGTTGGCCTGACGATTGTGCTGGAAGGGGGAGTCTGGGCATTGATCTATTTCAGGGGCATTATGTTTTTCATTGATCAAAAGCACCCCGCCCTGAGCCTCGCCGCTGTTCCCGCTGTCATTTTCGGTGTGACATGGCTCGTTTCTTTCAGCGCGGCCTGGTTCATCGTCTATCGCGATATGAAAGGACTACTTCCCTTACTTCCAAATTAGGACACTACCAAGGAACGCATACGCGAGATTGAATTGGCCGCATCGCCGGGCGCCCGTCGCGCATCCAACGCCTATCCTTTTTAAAGAGGCATCTCCATGGACGAAAAAGCTCTCCGCAAATATCTGGCCGAAGTTTTGACCTGGGGTGAAGCGCACGCGGACTGGAAAGCCGCGCTCGCCGATTTTCCCGCGAAGCTGCGCGGCGAAAAACCCGCAGGCGCGCCGCACACCGCCTGGGAGCTGCTCGAGCACTGCCGCATCGCTCAGTGGGACATCATCGAATTCAGCCGTGACGCGAAGCACGTCTCCCCGGATTTTCCAGCCGGCTACTGGCCGAATACTCCCGCGCCGCCGACCGCAGCCGCATGGGAGAAAAGCGTGAAAGAGTTCGAGAAGGACGCACACGAAATGGCAAAAATCGCGCTCGATCCGAAAATCGATCTCACCGCACGCATTCCTCACGGCTCGGGGCAAACCATGGTGCGGCAAATCCTGCTCCTCGCCGACCACAATTCCTATCACCTCGGCCAGCTTGTCCTGCTCCGCCGCCTCCTTGGCGCGTGGAAAGCGAGTTGACACGCCGCAGCCATCGCCTCCCGCGTTGACTAACCATCACGGCGAGACCTAAGATGTCCGCCAAATGGCGGACTCCCAGTCTTTGACGGGGCAGACCGTTTCCCACTACCACATTGTGGAGAAGCTTGGGGGCGGCGGCATGGGCGTGGTGTATAAAGCTGAAGACACCCGCCTGCACCGGTTTGTGGCATTGAAATTTCTTCCGGACGACATCGCCAGTGATCCTCAAGCGCTCGCGCGGTTCGAGCGCGAGGCCCAGGCCGCTTCCGCCCTGAATCATCCGGGTATCTGCACCATCCACGACGCCGGTGAAGAATCCGGGCGGGCCTTTATCGCCATGGAGTACCTGGATGGCACGACGCTGAAGCACATCATCACGAGCGGCCCGATGGAGATCGAGCGCCTGCTGGATCTGGCGATTGAGATCACCGAAGCGCTGGATGCGGCGCACTCCAAGGGAATCATTCACCGTGACATCAAGCCTGCCAACATTTTTGTCACACGGCGCGGTCACGCAAAGATTCTAGATTTTGGATTGGCCAAGGTAGCTTCCCCGCAGGGTGCGCCGGAGAACGCCGAGGATCCGACGTCGCCCAGTGTAGACAGCAACCTTTTAACCAGTCCTGGAGCAGCCATAGGCACAGTAGCCTACATGTCGCCCGAGCAGGCGCTGGGCGAGGATCTCGATGCACGCACCGATTTATTCTCTCTCGGCGTTGTGCTCTACGAGATGGCCACGGGATCCCGGCCATATCGGAACGCAACTCCCGCTGCGATTTTCGATGACATCCTTCATCAGGTTCCTGTCCCCGCCTCCATGATACGGCCCGGCCTCCCGCAGAAACTCGACGAAATCATCAGCAAATCGCTCGAAAAGAAGCGCGAGCTCCGCTGCCAGAGCGCCGCGGAATTGAACGCAGATCTCAGGCGCTTGCGGCGCGAGCTCGAGGGCAGCAGCGCATCCCGCACGGCTATTCCGGCGCCTCAGCAGGCTCGCCGGTGGAGCAAATTGTGGATGGTCGCAGCCGCCGGGCTGGTGATTCTTGCTGGCTATTTTCTCCGAAACTTCTTCAGCGGCAGCGCGACACCGTCGCTTTCCGCGTCAAGATTGGTGCAGTTAACCACGATGGAGGGCTTGCACGAGTTTCCCGCCTGGGCGCCTGACGGGAAGCGCATCGCCTTCAGCAGGGAAGTGAACGGATTCAAAAAAATATTTGTGAAGCCCATTCAAGGCGACCCGCAGCAATTGACCTCGGGTGATGGAGACGACATTCAGCCCGCCTGGGCGCCCGACGGGCAAAGTGTCCTGTTTGTTCGCTCCAATCAACCGCGCGGGAAACTAGAACCGGGCGACGTGTTCGGGGCCTACACCGGGGGAGATGTATGGAAAAAGGATCTGGCATCCGGCAAAGAGGAAAAACTGCTGGAGAACGCTTTTCATCCGTCCTTCTCGACAGACGGGAAGAGGATTGCAGTGGATGCTCCGTGGGCCGGGCCTTACCGCATCTGGGTCGTTGATGCGCTGGGTCACAATCCGCAGCAGATCACTTCGGATAGCTCCGAAGCCGTGGACCATCTGGAACCTAAATGGTCGCCTCACGGGGACAACATTGTTTTTCAGAATGTCGAGCGCACGAAATTCAGCATCAAGACCGTGAATATTGCCACACGCAAGCTGACCGCTCTCACCGACGGCCGTTTCCAGGACCTCAATCCGGTCTGGTCCCGCACCTCGAAGTACATTTACTTCTCTTCGTACCGCGGCGGTGGGCTGAACATCTGGCGGACTCAAGTCTCGGGTAGTGGCGAGCCCACCGGCGTCCCGCAGCAGGTGACTATGGGCTCTGGTCAGGATGTGCAGCTCGCCATGTCTCCCACCGGGAACCGCTTGGCATTTGCAATTTTGCGGCAGAACGCCGATCTCTGGCGCCTGCCGGTCTCCCCTCAGACGGGCGCGGCCACCGGCGATCCCCAGGAGGTGGTTGCCAGCACGCGCGAAGACAGCCGTCCCGCATGGTCGCCCGACGGTACGCAAATCGCGTTCAATTCCGACCGCTCAGGCGAGATGAATATTTTTGTCCACTCCTTGGCAGACCGCTCGGATCGGCAAATCACGAAAGGACCGGGTGGCGACTTTCAGCCAAACTGGTCGCCCGATGGCAAGCGGCTGGTCTTTTTCTCCTCGCGCGCGGGCAACGCCAATATCTGGCAGGTGGATATCGCTAGCGGCGCATTGACGTCTTTGACTTCAAACCCGGCGCTGGACATCAATCCTTTTTTCTCTCCCGATGGTGGCAATATCGCGTTTCAATCCGACCGCAGCGGCCGGCTGGAAGTCTGGGTGATGCGGTCCGATGGCAGCGAGCAGCGCCAATTGACCAGCATTGGAGTCACTGGCCATTTCCTGCGATGGTCGCGCGACAGTGAATTTGTCTTTTTCCGCTGTCCCTGCGGCGGAAAGCCCAATACGTATCGGGTCCCGTTGAAGGGCGGAGAGCCGGTTCCGCTCAATCCCGAGATTAAGGGCGGCTCGCACATGTCTTTCTCGCCGGACTACTCACTGATCATGGACGTGGTGGGGCACAAGGTGCTTTGGGTTTCGCCGGCTGCCTCGGGTACTCCCGTGAAGGTGTTTGAATTTCCGGACAGCGATAGCCGCATTGACTACCCTGTATGGTCTCCGGACGGCAAGTGGATCCTCTTCGACCGGTTTCGCCCGCAGGGCGGCGACATCTGGGCCATCGAGAACTTCGAATAGCTTTGCCAAATATTCCCTGGAACTTCTAGCCGCATCCTAGCGTATTTGTGACTTAGAGCCGCATCGTGTGTGCGCGGCCGCGGCCTACGCATTCGGCATATCTTTCAGGAGGCAACGCACATGGGTACGTTTGGCGCTCAGCTCCGGCAGGTTCTGCGACGGCTCGGCCGCGCGCCGCTCTTCACGGCGATCACACTCCTCACGCTCGCCGTCGGCGTGGGCGCCAATGCGGTAATTTTCAGCGTCCTCGAAGGCGTGCTCTTAAAGCCGCTAGCGTACCCGAAGCCTGACCAACTTCTGGGCGTTTTGCTCACCGCCCCGGGCCTCAACCTCAAGGAATTCGCGCTCTCGCCATCCACTTATTTCATTCTCCGCGAGCAAGGCCAGACGTTCCAGGACATCGGCGCTTGGGCTACGGATTCCGTCAGCGTCACGGGCGTAGCGGAACCGGAGCAGGTTGACGCACTCGACGTCACCGACGGCACACTCTCGATTCTCGGCGCGCAGCCGGCGCTCGGCCGCGGCTTCAGTCACCAGGATGATTTGCCGGGCACTCCGGAAACCGTCATCCTCTCTTACGGATACTGGCGCCACAAATTCGGCGGCGACCCTGCCGCCATCGGCCGCACCATCATCGTGGACGGCAAGCCGCGCCAAATCATCGGCATGCTCCCGCAGAATTTCACCTTCTTCGACCAGCAAAAGCCCGCCATGTTCCTGCCCTTTCAGTTTGACCGCGAAAAGTTGAAGCTCGGGAATTACAGCTTCACTGGCGTCGCCCGGCTCAAGCCCGGCGTCTCCATGGCGCAAGCCAGTGCAGACGTTTCCCGCTTGCTTCCCACGGTCCTCAGAAGTTTTCCTCCGCCGGAGGGCTTCAGCTTGAAATTATTCGAAGACGCGCACATTGGGCCAAGCCTCCGGCCATTGAAGCAGGATGTTGTCGGCGATATCGGCACCATGCTGTGGGTGCTGATGGCCTCGATCGGCATGGTTTTGTTGATCGCCTGCGCGAACGTCGCGAATCTGCTTCTCGTTCGCGTGGAAGGCCGCCGCCAGGAGCTCGCGATTCGCGCCGCCCTCGGCGCCGGCTGGCGCCGCATTGCGGGCGACCTGCTCTTCGAAAGCGTACTCCTCGGATTGCTCGGCAGCGCGCTCGGCCTGGGACTCGCCTATGGCGCGTTGCAAGTTCTGATCGCGCTCGAGCCCACCGGTCTGCCGCGCCTCGCCGAAATCGGCATTGATGCGCCGGTGCTCCTCTTCACGTTTGCGGTCGCGCTGTTCTCAAGCCTGCTCATCGCCGCCATTCCCATCTTCAAATACACGGGAGTGCATCTGAATACCGGTCTGCGCGAAGGCGGCCGCGCGCTCAGCCAGAGCCGCGAACAGCACCGCGCGCGCAACGTGCTCGTCGTCGTGCAAGTTTCGCTCGCGCTCGTCCTGCTCATCTGCTCGGGCTTGATGATCCGCACCTTCCGCGCGCTGATGCACGTCAACCCGGGATTCCATGAGCCTGCCACCGTCCAGACTTTCGGCATTTCCATTCCCGAAGCGCAAATTCCGGAAGCCGAACCGGAACGCGTTCTCCGCATGGAAGAGGAAATTTTGCGCAAGATTGCCGCCATCCCCGGCGTGGAGACGGTCAGCTTCAACACCCATCTCCCTCTCACCAATCGACACAATATGGATCCCATCTTCGCTCAGGATCGCACCTACAGTGAAGGCGAGCTTCCGCCGCTTCGCAACTTCAAGTTCATGGCGCCGGGATTTCTTTCCACCCTGGGCACTCCGCTCGTCGCCGGCCGCGACCTCACCTGGACGGACGTCTACCAGAAAATTCCCGTCGCGCTCGTCTCCGAAAATCTCGCTCGCGAATACTGGCACGATCCATCGAATGCGCTCGCCAAGCGCATCCGCGTGGCCTCCACCGACGACTGGCGCGAAGTCATCGGCGTCGTAGCCGACGTTCGCGACGACGGAATGAATAAAGACGCGCCCACTTCCGTCTATTGGCCGGTGATGATGGACCACTACGAAGGCCAGAAAACCATGGTGCGCCGCGACATCATTTACGCCATTCGCAGCCCGCGCGCCGGCTCGGAATCCTTCATGAACGACGTGCGCCAGGCCGTCTGGTCCGTGAACGCCAATCTTCCGCTCGCAGACGTCCACACGCTCGATTATTACTACGCGAAATCCATGGGGCGCACTTCCTTCACACTCGTGATGCTCGCGGTTGCGGGAGGAATGGCTTTGCTGCTAGGCGGCGTGGGAATTTACGGCGTGATCGCGTACTCGGTCTCGCAGCGCCGGCGCGAGATCGGCATCCGCATGGTGCTAGGCGCGCAGCAGCAGGAGCTCACGCGAATGTTCGTTCGCCACGGCCTCGTGCTCGCGGGTATCGGCGTGGCCTGCGGACTCGTCACGGCCATCATCGTGATGCGCCTGATGTCGTCGCTGCTTTTTAAGGTCAGTCCGCTCGACCCCGTCACGTACCTGGCCGTCGCGACGGGAGTAGTCGCAGTCGCGTTCCTCGCAAGCTATTTCCCCTCGCGCCGCGCCGCCACAGTCGACCCCGTCGAAGCCCTGCGCGCGGAGTAAGCGCCGCGCAAAAAAAAAAACGGCTCGCGGGCGGACCCGCCGCAGCGCCCTAGCGCCGCGCACCAAGTCCGCCCGCCGAACCAGCCTGACTATTTCTTCTTCGACTCGCCCTTACTCGCTGCCGGCGCCTGCCTTGTCTGCAACTGTTGCCGCTGCTGTTCGTGTCTCTGCTGCAACTGCTGAGTCTGCTGCGCGTGCTTCTGCTCCACCTGCTGCGTCCTCTGGGCAGGCGCGTTCTGCTTCGCCAGCTTTTGGTGCTCCTGCTCCTGCTTCTGCTGGAGGTTCTGCCGTTCCTTCTCCTGCTGCGCCGCCAGCTTATCCGCTTGTTGCTGGTATCTCTGATCGGTCTTCGGGTTCCCGGTTTTTGCAGGAGCCACATGTTCCGTCGGCGGGAGTTCCTTCGGATGCACCGCCGTCTTCGCGTTGCCTCCACCACCGCCGCGCTCGTTGAACTCGCCCGGCCGGCTTGTCGCGCCGATCGGCGGCTTGCCGTGATTCGACGAATAGCGCAGCGCCGTATTCGATCTCGCCGCTTGCGCATGCTGCACCTGCGCGCCTACCGCACCGACATGCCGGTCATGATCCGCGGTCTCTTCCTCACGCGTCGGACGGTCGCTGATCCCGCCCCTGCCCCCGTTGAAACTCACGTGGTTTTCCACCCGCACGTCTACTCTTTCCTCATACACGTTGTGAACCACCCTGTTGTCCACGTTCCACACCGCGCGGTTGTAGAAAAAGTGTCCGCCGTCCCACCGTCCGCCCACAAACCCGTGGCCGAAGTAGCCGAACCCATAGTTAATCCCGCCATAAAATCCGATGT
The DNA here is from genome assembly GCA_963701005.1 of uncultured Acidobacteriota bacterium. Classification (GTDB taxonomy): domain Bacteria; phylum Acidobacteriota; class Terriglobia; order Acidiferrales; family UBA7541; genus Palsa-295. The sequence continues at coordinate 4,757,789 of OY969555.1, read as the reverse complement.
GCGGGCCCCAGTAGCCGGCATGGAAAAGATAAAAGCCGCCTGACCATCCCCACCATGCGGGCGTCCAGAGGTATCCGACTTCCGGAGCTTCCACCCAGGTCCCCGGCACCCAGTAATAGTCGCCGGCTGCGTCATCCCAGGCCCAATATCCCGGTGTCCAAATGTATCCATCGCCAGGGCAAGCCGGCTGCTCGTAGACGGGCAGCTCCGGCGGCGCGATCGTGATCGAAACTCCCACCTGCCCGAACGATGCCGCCGACATCGCCAACATGAACATGCTCAGCAAAAGCGAACGAATTGCAAATGTGCGCATCACGCTTCCTTTCGTCCCGTCATCCTTCGCTTACCCGGTCGTGCCAAGGCTGTCTCGAGCTGCGCGGATGAAGGGCCTGAATTGTGTTGCGAAATGTTGCGGGCTGGAGCGGTGCAGACCCCATCATATCATCCCGCCATCGCCCTACCCATAGGGTAAAACACGGAGCAGGGAAAAATCTCTCGCGTTGCTCTCTTTGCGTCGCCTCAGCGGCAACCCGCCCGTGTAATTAACGCGTGGAAGGGCGGGGATTTCATCCCCGCCGAAAATGCCCGCCAATTTGGCTTTCGCGGTTTGTGCCTCCCGGTGGCCTTTGCCGGGGAGCCCCTGAAGTCACGCTCTGTTCGTTATCTCGTGTGGCGGGCTCCTAGAAGATCTCTCGCGCTAAGTTTTTTCGCCGCTCGCAGGCGCTGGCGGTGGAGGCGCTGCAGGCGCCGGTGCCGGTGGTCTGTAAACCGTCGACGGTCTGTAAGGATTCGTCGCCGGCGTGATCTCTTTTTTCTTCGGCTTCTTCTTCTCTCGGCCTCTTTTATCGCGGTTGCCCATCGCTTTGTCCTCTCACAGGGGAGATGTGGCCGCAAGGGCCCGTGCCTTCGTTTGTACGGCCAGACTCGCCACGCTGTCAATCTCTTTTGGGGCTAGCGGCCAGGTGGGAGCCCCCTGTTTCAACAGGGGGAAGGAGCGCTTCAGCGCTCCGGAAAAAGCTTGCACTCTAATTCTGCGCTTTAGCGCTGGGCCTTCATAGTCGCCGCGTGAACTCCCCGCCTCAATGAACCAAAAACCCCGTCGACGCGATCACAAACCCCGCCGTCCCCAGCGCCAGCCCAAACACCCAGAACGCCCGCTTCCGCGTCAACAGCGTGATCGAGCAAATCACTAGCGCCGCCTCCAGCATCACCTCGCCCAGATCAAACCGGTCCGCGCGCCTCTGCATGGTAGTCACTTCACTCTCAGCCGCTCTCGCCTCCGCCTGGATGTCCTTCTCCTGGTCGCGGTAGCGCTCGATTTCCTTCGCGTACTTCTCCTTCACCTTGTCCACCTGCTCCGCATTCTGCAGCGTGAAGACCGACAGCTCATCAATGAAAAGCTCGTAATTCTTCCGCCGAATATCCTTCGCCTGGTAATAAGCCCACTGGTCCGTCGCCTTCGTCTGATGCAGCAGCTCTTCGGTGTGCGAGCGATGCCCCATCAACCCCGTCGCCGCCACCAGCACCGCAAAGACCGCCATCGTCATCGTCACCGGAGCCAGCGTCGGCTCGTGCGCGGCATGTTCTGCATTCTCCTGCAGCTCCTGCATGTCCTCAGCCATCAAGTCACCGCCGCCATGAATTTGGTGTAGTGCGCGACAGAGAATACCAGAACTTCTCCGGTTTATGGCATGGCCTGCCCCTTTTGAATTTTAGCTCTCCAGAGGTCTGCCCTCGGCACCGCACTTAGGTGGCGCGCCAAGGCGAGGTTTCCCTGGGCCCATCCGAAGGGCCGGCCCGCACTCGCGAGTACATCCTCCTAAGAAGGCAAGCCCTGCACCACCGCGCACCGTTAAGCGCCGTAGGCGCGTCACAATTTAGCCCAGCCCGCAAGGGCTGGGACCAATACGCGATAGCCGCCGAGCACCGTAGGTGCGACACATCCTTAATCATCGTATGTCCACAGAGGTCGTCCCATCGCGTGCTCTCGATCGCCGCGTCTCGCTCACCTCTTCGCGCCCGCGCCGTCTTACGACACAGCGTTCACCCCGGCCAAAATCGCCTTGTGCAGGAGGAGAATCATGTATCTAAAAAAAGTTACGCGCCGCAATCTACTTCAATCGACAGCCGCACTCGCCGGCGTCGCCTCACTCCCATTCTCATCCGCCGCCGCCCCACCTCCCGACGTCCCCGCCGCCGAATACTTCACCCACTTCGCCCCGCTAACCAAACTCTCGATCCAAGTCGCCGAAGCCATGCCGCCAGAAAAGTACACCTTCCGCCCCCACCCCGAATCCATGAATTTCGCCGAGCTGATGTCCCACATCGCCTCCACCAACTACCAATTCGGCGCCTGCCTAAAGGACACCGATCCCCCCGCCACCCCCTCGCCCACAACAAAAGAAGCAACGGTAAAATTCCTAGCCGATTCCTTCGACTATTGCTCCTCGATCATCGCAAGCCTCACAAACGCCCAGCTAGCCGCCAAGCACAATTCCCCCGACGGCAATCTCCCCGGCCGCGCCGTCCTCCTAGCAATGTACGTCCACGTAGCCCATCATCGCGGCCAAGCCGAAATCTACCTCCGCGACAACGGCATCAAGCCTCCCTCCTACATGGTCTGATAGGCCGCTGAAAAGATTGCTGAAAGTCTGTTTGTCGGGGCCTCGCCCGCCATCTTGCTCGCGATCCAGGGAAGGTGCGCTCCTCCTGCCTATGTAGCGGCGGCCTTCCTGCCGGCCAGAAGTCCGGTGGGAGCCCCCGCATTCCCGCAGGCCCGCCGTCTTGTCCGCCGTAGCCTTGGCGGAGGCGGAAGCCTCGGCGAAGGCGGGATGCGGGGGAAGGAGCGCTTCAGCGCTCCTGGAAAACCTTCGTCTATAATCGCGCGCTTTAGCGCTGGGCTGTAGGAATTGCCGTGGTCTCGCCGCCAAGGAAGACCATTCCGATTTCTTCCGCGACCCTTGAGCCACCGCGTCACTCAGTGCAGCCAACGCACCCCGCACGAGGAACTATTCTCCCAGAAGTTCCCGGATCAGTCGCCCGACTGAGTCATCGTCGCGGAACTCCTTGATCCGCCCGGCAAACCGGATTCTCCCCTTCTTGTCCACGAAGAACACCACCGGGAAGCCGTGCACGCCGTATCTCGCGATCGTCTCATCCGGCGCGATCACGAAGTCAATGTCCGGCGCCTTCTCGAGCCGCGCCTTCTCAAGCGCAGCCTCGATAACGGAATGGCCCGAAGGAGTGAGATACGAATTCGCCCCATAGCTCGTCACGTCCACAGCCAGCAGCTTTTGCTTCCCGTATTGCTTTTGAAGGCTGTTCAATTCGGGCATCTCGTCCAAGCAAGGCGCGCACCCCAAAAAGAAAAATGACACCACTTCCACGCGCCCCTGTTGAAACAAATCCGCACCCGAATTTCCCCCGAGCTTCTTCAACACCTCAACCGCCGGCGCAGCCTGCATCTCCATGTTCGCCCAGTACAAATCTTCGACGCCCCAGTTTCCCACCGCGTCAGAGTGCGACTTCAAGAAGCTGTTCATCTCGCCGAGCACTTGCCTGGCCGCGTCCATATCGCCGGCCAAATAGTACCGGTGGATCAGGTCCGCTCCGGCGCTCATCACCCAGCTTGTGTGGACGGGCGGCGCGCCCGCCTTCTCCGTTCCGCTGCGCCCAAGCAGGATTGTGTACCGTTCCTTAGACCATTCGAGCGCATTCTCCGGGGATGTATCTGATTCATTGTCGATTGCTACGGCTAGCTGTGACCAGACCGGATCGATCGGATCGACTTGAAAGATCGTCCGAATAGTTTCCCATGCTGCCTCCCAGTTTCCGGCGATCCGCATCTGTTGTATCGCCAGAACCAGCCGCGCATCCGGCGCATGCTCCAGATTCTTCCCGGCAAGGTAGAGCTCGACCGCCGCCAGCGCCTTCGCATGATCCTCCTCGCAAAGTTTCGCCAGCCAGTAAAGTTCTTCGCCGGAAACACTTTCCACCTGAAACGCGGGGCACAGCTCGCTCAAATGCTTCCTGATCTCAAAGCGGGAAGGGACGGCGCCGAGCAGCGGCTTACGCGCCCGCAAAGCCGCCTCAAATTCGGCCATGGGCCGGTATGCGGATTCGTACGCTTCGGACGGCTTAGTAAAGGTGGTCTGCGCAGGTGAAACACGGGCGAATATGAGCAGCAACAATAGCGGCCGCAACGTCTTCACTTTCATCACCCCAAAGGGAGCGGCAGTCAATAAACCTGCAAGTCCCTTGATCTCATCATGATGAGAATTCCACGCCGGAGGCGGCCGGATCAGCTTCGATGAATCCATTCGTCGCCAGTTAACACCGCCGCGTCCGAATCCAGGGTCACGAAATTCTTGACAGCGAGAAAAACCTGTCAATCCGCATTTATACGGATAGATTTTCTGTTACCAGTATGCTACCGTAGCACGTGGCTCAACAACAAAAATTAAATCGCATCCCACCAACCGCCAGCCGTCCCATTTTGGAACTGGGGCACCACGCTCCAGCCTCCACTAACCCCGCCTTTTCGCCTCGCACCGGCGAATTTCTAATACCCAACCGGACGATTAGAAATCATGCCAAATCATAGAAAACAAACGGCCGCGCCCATTTCTAATAGCCAACTTTCAACAAACTCAGCGGGGAACCTCATCCATTACTTGAAGGCGAAGAAAAGGCTAACCGCAACAGTCGCCAACTCAAAATTTCACTCATCTCCCTCACAACAAACGACATCACATTTTTCTAACCGCAACAAAAATGGACTTTCTGAAAACGGAGCGTTTTATTCCGTCGGCCTAAGTGCCGCCGAATCAACCAAACCTTCGCATCGAAATTTAGCTTCCGGATCTTTCCCCCGCCCCTCACCCCACGTCCCTTGCCACTGCCTCAATCCCTCCACCTCAAACCTCGCTATAATGGCTTCTGCAAATACGAGGACCAGAATGCCCAGAGACCAAGCCGCCGTCGAACCGGCCGCCACAACCGAATCCCAGGAGCGCATCTGGGACGCCTACCGCCGCTGGGGATACCTCCAAGCCAATCTCGACCCGCTCGGCGATCAGGAGCGCGTCGCTCTCCCCGAGCTCGACCTTATCGGCCCCGACGCCAACGCCGCCCGCCGCCTCTACTGCGGCACCATCGGCGCCGAATTCATGCACATCCCCTACCGCGACCGGCGCGAATGGATCGAGCAGCACATGGAATCCGAAGCGCCGGAGCCCGACCGGGCAAGAATCCTTGAGCGTCTGATTCGCGCCGAAATTTTCGAACAAGTCCTCCAGACGCGCTACCTCGGCACCAAGCGCTACTCGCTCGAAGGCGAAGCGTCGCTGCTTCCGCTGCTCGACGCGATTCTGAATGCGGCTTCGGACAAAGGCGCCGAGCAAGCCGTCCTGGCCATGAGCCATCGCGGCCGGCTGAATGTGATGGTCCACACCGTCGGCCGCCCCGCGGCGGAGATCTTCGCGAAATTCGAGGACGTGGACCCGCGCAGTGTCCTCGGCGGCGGCGACGTGAAATATCACATGGGCGCGACGGGATTTTTCGCCACCTCGGGCGGGCAGAAATTGGAAATCCACCTGGTTTCGAATCCGAGCCACCTCGAAGCAGTCGATCCCGTGGCCATCGGACGCGCCCGCGCGAAGCAGACGCGCTACGGCAAAGACGGCAAGCAGAAAGTACTCGCCGTAACCATGCACGGCGACGCGGCCTTCGCCGGCCAGGGCATCTGCGCCGAGACGCTCAATATGACGGGCGTCGAAGGATTCACGGTAGGTGGCTCAGTCCACATCATCGTCAACAATCTGATCGGCTTCACCACCGTTCCGCGCGAGGCGCACTCCTCGCGATTTTCCTCCGACCTCGCAAAAAGGCTGCCGATTCCAATATTCCACGTGAATGCCGAGGACCCGGAAGCAGTTGCGCGAGTCGGCCGAATCGCTCTCGACTATCGTTACGCATTCGATTCACCGGTGGTGATTGATTTGATCGGCTACCGCCGCCACGGCCACAGCGAAGTGGACGACCCCACCATCACGCAGCCGCTGCGTTACAAAAAAATCGACGCCCACCCGCCCCTCTGGCAAATCTACTCGAAAAAAATTGGCGCGGATCCCGAGCCGGTTGTCAGCCGCGTCCGCTCGGAACTCGACGCCGCGCAAAAAGAAGCCCTCGAACTCGAAAAAAATCCCCCGATGCGCCAGCTCCCCGCCTATTGGAACGCCTACCGCGGCGGCCGCTACAACGATTCCTTCGAAGTGCCCACCGAAGTTCCTGAAACCGAGCTGGCCACAATCGGCGAGGCTATCTCAAGTTATCCCGCGGACTTTCACATCCATCCGAAAGTGAAAAAACTTCTCGAGCAGCGCGCCGAAATGGCTCGAGGCAAAAGACCGCTGGATTTCGGAATGGCCGAGGCGCTGGCCTTCGGTTCGCTGCTGAAGCAAGGAATTCCAGTAAGGCTGAGCGGGCAAGACAGCTGCCGCGGCACATTCAATCAGCGGCACGCGGCGCTAATCGACATCGAAAACGAAAACTTATTCTTTCCCCTGCAACATCTGTCGCACGATCAAAAATGGTTCGAAGCCTACAACTCCACGCTTTCCGAAGGCTCCGTGCTCGGCTTCGAATATGGCTTCAGCCGCGATTTTCCCGAGGCGCTGGTTTTGTGGGAGGCGCAATTCGGCGACTTCGCCAACGGCGCGCAAATCATCATCGACCAGTTCATCGTAGCCGGCGAAGACAAATGGAACCTGCTATCCGGCGTCGTCCTACTGCTCCCGCATGGATACGAGGGCCAAGGCCCCGAACATTCCAGCGCGCGAATCGAACGCTTCCTGCAACTCGCGGCGCGCGACAATATTCAGATTTGCCAGCCATCCACCGCCGCGCAATATTTTCACCTGCTGCGGCGGCAAGCATTGCGCGCCTGGCGAAAGCCTCTAATCGTCTTCACGCCGAAAAGCATGCTGCGGAATCCAGTCGCCTCCTCAGCGCTCGCCGAACTTGCCACGGGGCGCTTTCAAACCGTGATCCCCGACACCGGCGACGGCTCGGCCACGCGCGTCCTGCTCTGCACAGGAAAAATCGGCCACGAACTTGCCGCCGAGCGCAAACGCCGCAAAGACAATTCGACTGCCATCGTTTTTCTCGAACAGCTCTATCCCTTCCCTGAGACCGAACTCGCCGCCGAAATGGATCGCCACGCCACTGCCCGCGAATTCATCTGGGTGCAGGAAGAGCCGGCCAATATGGGCGCGCTCGCTTTTTTGCTGCCGCGCTTGGAGCGTTTGGCTCGCGGACGTTCGGTGCTTTCCGTGAAGCGCTCGGCGAGCGCCAGTCCCGCGACGGGATCGCACAAGGCCCACGAGATGGAGCAACACACGCTCATCAATCTCGCGCTCGGGGGCGCGGCAAAATCATGAGCGGCCAAACAATGAGCGAAATTATTTTCGCGAGAGGATTACGCTGTGCGGCCCCTGCGGCAGCGGCACCAGCTCGTTCGAGGAAAATCCCGCGTCGCGAAACATTCTCTGGTATTCCGAGAATGTGTACGCGTCGCCGTCTGGCGTGGTTGCCAGCATGATGATCGCGAATGATGCGGACCGCGCGGGCGTCACGCGGTCTTCGTTGGGGATGAAGTCTAGCGTGACGGCGCGCCCATTCGGCCCGAGCGCGGCGCGCACTTTGCGCAAAAGAAGTTCGATTATCACCGGATCGAAGTGGTGAAGGATGTTGGTCAGCAGGATCAGGTCATAGCCGGAGCCGAAGTCCACTTCGAACGCGCTACCTGGAATTAAATGGTGGCGCGCTGCGACGCCCGCCTTCGCCGCGTTTTCCGACGCCACGTCGAGCACGCGCGGCCAATCCAGCGCGTAGATTTCCGCATTAGGATTGTGCTTCGCGATCGCGATGCCGAACATTCCGTGCCCCGCCGCGATATCCAGCACCTTCCATTTTTCTCCCGCGTCCGCTTTCAAAACCTCAGCCATCGCCTCCGCCGGTGCAATCTGCATCGGAGCCATGCTGCGCGCAAATTCCACCCAGATGGGATTCTCCGGCGCGGTGGTTCCGTCGTGGGGCAGCATCGAACCGCCCTTGCGCACCACGGCTGCGAAATTCTTGAACGCGTCGACCAATTCAGGCGAACTGAGGAATCCGACTGCCGCGCCGAAATACGCAGGCGATCGCTTGTCGAGAAACGTCGCCGAATCAGCTGTCAGAGCATAGCGCTGCGCTTCCTTGATCAGAAAGCCGAGGACCACGAGGTAGTCGCAAAGCATGCGCACGCCCCGCTCAGCCGCCTGGCATCGCTTTCCGAGCGCGGCAGCAGTGTTCGCCCCTTCGCCGATTGCGGTGAACACGTCCAATTCAATCGCCGCTTTCAGCGCGGCGGTGCGCTGGTGCGCGTTCAGCGTCTCGAAGATGAGCTCGGGATTCGGCTGCGTGTGCCCGGTCGGTGACGCCATGAAAGTTTCCTCCAGTTACAGTCGGGTGCGCTACTTGGCTTGCGAATTCTGATCGAAGCACCAGTGAACGAATTCCGGCTTGTACCGTTCGACGACCTTGGCCGGGACGTCGGGCTCGTTCACTGGTTGAAATTGGAAATGGATCTCGCCATCGGGCTTCACGGTGCCGAGCAGGAAGCCGTACACATTCGTCTGAGCAATGCGCGCGCCCGAGTGATCGTCCGGCAATTTGTAGCGCACCGCCCCGGCAGTGCCGACAATCCATCCGGAAAGCACTCCGCCATGCGCTCGCCAATAATCGGTATTGAAAATCCCATCCATGAAGTAGTGCGAATGGCTCGAGAGCACGTACACGCGTTTGTGAGCTTCGTCTTGCGCCTTGAGCAGATCGGCATAAACGCGCCTGCCGCTTTCCACCCCGGCCGCCGATTGGTTCATGCTGTGATTCGCGGAAATGCTTTCGGGAAGCGCTTCATGCATGCCGAGAACGATGGTCGCGATGTGAGGATTCGCCGACGCAGCTTGCAGCACTTTCTCGAACCATTGCATTTGCGCGGAATCAAATTGATCATCGGTGGCATTGTCGAGATAAATGAAGTCCAGGCCTCGATCGATCCAATGGTAGTAGGTTCTCAGCATCCGATCTTTTGGATTGTCCGCGAGGCGCTGGCGCTGCAGGACGGGAGTGTCCAGCCAGTCCGCGAACTGGATGGTGAATCGCTCGCGCGTCATCGGAGGAATCGTCTCGTGATTGCCGATGCCCACGAAAAACGGCACGTCGCCGAAAGCCGCGATTTGGCTCTGGATGAAATCGTCCCAGGCAAACAATTCATATCCGCTGATGCTGAGCGGTTTCGCGATATGCTCGGGCTGATGCAGGATGTCTTCGTCGAAGGTGTAGATGGCGCGCAAATCCCCGAGATGCCAGTAAAAGGAGGCGCCCGATTGCTTCACGCCGGAGGCGATGGCGGGCACCACGACGTCGCCGCAATTCCTGGAGTCGCCTGAAACAGCAAAGGACCAATCGCTCGCCCTCGGCGCCTCAGATGCTGCGTTCTCTCGCGCCGTGCCTTGCGCAAGCGCGCTACTGTTGAGCCCGCAGAACGATGCTAATGAAATCAACGCAGCAGCAAGGATGAATCTCCGTCTCATCAACTCTCCCCGGAAATCGTGCGCCCGCGCGCACAGCCATTTGCTCGATTACGGTCGCCCGTCATTCTCTCGCGAGGCAGCGCGCGAAGGCAATCGGCAAGATGCGGAAATCGCTTGGGGAAAAGACGCGAGTTCGCTTACATTTCTTGCGCGCTTCAGGCGCGCCGCGCAGACGCTCCGCCAAGGACATTGAAATGCGAATAGAGCCATTCGAACTCGAACGCTGGCAATCGGTGTGGGAAAACAATGTCGAGCTGAATATCTCAGAAAGCGGCGTCCATCCGCTGACCACGGCTGAGCTGGTGCCGGATATGGACACGCTGCGAATGGTCCTGGAGGTGCCGCAATATTATCCGCAGTCAAACGGGAGCGAGGAGCTGCGGTCGAAGATCGCGGAATTGTATCCGGGCGCCGGGATGGAAAACGTCCTGGTCACCTGCGGAGGTTCAGAGGCGAATTACGTTTCCACATGGTCGCTGATCGAGCCGGGCGATGAAGTTGTGTTCATGCTTCCGAATTACGTGCAAGTCGCAGGATTGGCGCGGGCGTTTGGCGCCACGGTAAAGCCGCTGTGGCTGCGAGAGAGTCGCAAGTGGGAAATTGATCCCGGCGATCTGCCGCGGCTCGTCACGCCGAAGACAAAGCTGATTGCCGTCTGCCATCCGAACAATCCCGCCGGATCGGTGATGAGTGCTGAACAGCGCGAAGCCGTCGTCGCTGCAGCCGCTAGAGTGGGCGCATGGATCCTGGCGGATGAAATTTATCGCGGGGCGGAAATGGATGGACCCATGACGCCGAGCTTTTGGGGCAGCTACGACCGGTTGCTCTGCACCGGAGGCCTCTCGAAAGCCTACGGCTTGCCCGGATTGCGCACGGGGTGGGTAGTTGGCTCGCCCGAAATGGCCGAGCGCCTATGGGGCTATCACGATTACACGAGCATCGGGCCATCTATGATGACCGACCGCCTGGCGTCCATCGCGCTCGAGCCACGCCGGCGCGATTGGATCCTGAATCGCACGCGGAAATACCTGCAGCGAAATTATGTGCCGCTGCGCAACTGGCTGGACATAAACGCCGATACGTTTACGCACATTGCGCCCCGCGCCGGAGCGATTGCCTGGGCGCGGATGCCAAAAGTGTGGAACACCGTGCAAATGGCCGAAGAGCTTCGCGTCCAGAAGGGGGTTCTGATTGTTCCGGGCGAGCACCTTGGAATGGAATCGCATGTCCGATTCGGGTTCGGCGGAAGCTCGGAACAATTGCACATGGCCCTCGTGCGCATCAGCGAATGGCTCGAGGAGAAGCGCGGCGGATAATCAATCGCTGGCGGTTTACCCCTCGTTGACTTGGCGAGCGTGACCGCCATAAGATGACACCCAGCCGGGTTCTCCCCCGCCCAAAATGAAGGCCTCCCTACCCCCAAATGAAACGGCACGACTGGAGACTCTGCACCAGTACGCGATTCTGGATACGCTGCCGGAGCAGGAATTCGACGACCTGACACGCCTGGCGGCGCTGATCTGCGGCACGCCGATTTCACTCGTGAGCCTGGTGGATACGGATCGCCAGTGGTTCAAATCCAAGATTGGAATTGCGGAGACGGAAACACCGCGCGACATCGCATTTTGCGCGCACGCCATCTTGCAGCCGGATGTCCTGGTGGTTCCGGATGCGCTGGCGGACGAGCGCTTCCGCACGAATCCGCTGGTGACCGGCGAGCCGAAAGTGCGTTTTTATGCCGGCGCGCCGCTGCTGACCGAGGACGGACACGCGCTTGGAACTCTCTGCGTGATCGACCGCATCCCGCGCGACCTTTCGCAGGAACAGAGGGATGCGCTTCGTGCGCTGAGCCGCCTGGTGGTCGCGCAACTCGCGCTGCGCAGGACTGTCACGGATCTGTCGCATGCAATCGGCGAACGCGCACGCGCCGAAGTGGAGCTCGATCAACTCTTCACGCTTTCGCTGGACATGCTGTGCATCGCCGGTTTCGACGGATACTTTAAGCGGATCAATCCAGCCTGGGAGAAAACTTTGGGGATCCCGGCACAGGAATTGCTCTCGCGCCCATTCCTCGAATTTGTCCATCCGGAGGACCGCGCGGCGACGCTCGCGGAAATGAAGCACATCGGCGCCGGCGGCATCACCTTCTCGTTCGAAAATCGCTACCGCTGCGCCGACGGGACGTACATCTGGCTCCTATGGAACGCAACGCCCAGCAGCAATCAGAAGCTGGTGTTTGCCCTGGCGCGCGACATCACGCTGCGTAAACGCGCGGAACGCCGCCTGGCCGCGGGCTACGCCGTCACCCGCGTTCTTGCCGATGCGGAAACACTGGACGAAGCAAGTCCACTGATCTTGAAGTCCATTGGCGAGGGGCTCGGTTGGGAGCTGGGCGCGGTCTGGCGCGTGGACGACGACGGCAATCTGCTGCGGTGTGTCGAACTCTGGCACCCGCCCGCGCTCGAATTTCCCAGTTTTGTCTGGGCCACGCGTGAATTTGCATACCACCGCGGCGTCGGGTTGCCGGGACGGGTGTGGGAGACCAAACAGCCCGCGTGGTTGCCGGACGTTCCGAATGAAGGGAATTTCCCGCGCGCCTCTTTCGCGAAAGAAGAAGGCCTTCATGCGGGATTTGGCTTTCCTGTTCGAATCGCCGATCGCGTGGTGGGTGTGATCGAATTTTATAGCCGCGAAATCCGCAAGCCCGAAGACGCATTGCTCGAAATGTTCGATTCGATCGGAAGCCAGATCGGGCAATTCATGGAGCGGCGTCGCGCCGAAGCGGAATTGAAACTGTACGCGGATTATCTGGAGGCGGCGCGCCATGCCCAGGAAGACGATGCCAAGCGGCTGGCGCAGCTCGTGAGAGAGCTCGAAATCGAGAAACGCAAAGCGGAGGAAGCAACCCGCTCGAAGAGCGAATTCCTCGCGAATATGAGCCATGAAATTCGCACACCAATGAATGCCATCGTCGGGATGACCGAGCTGGCCCTCGAAACGAAACTGACCACCGAGCAGCGCAGATATCTCAACACGGTGAAAAACTCAACCGGGTCGCTGCTGGACCTGATCAACGACATCCTGGATTTTTCCAAGGGCGAAGCGAAAAAAATCGAGCTGGATCACGTGGAATTTGCGCTGCGGGACGTGCTCGAGGAAACAGTCCGGGTGCTGGCCGCGCAAGCAGAGCAGAAGGGCATCGAGCTGGCATGCGACGTCTCGCGCGACGTACCCGACGATTTGGTGGGCGATCCGGACCGGCTGAACCGGATCATTGTCAATCTTGTGGGAAACGCGATCAAGTTCACCGAGAAAGGCGAAGTGGTTATGCGCGCGAACGTGGACTCGCGTTCGGCGGATGGCGTGATGCTGCAATTCTCGGTGACTGACACGGGCATCGGCATCCCGCCCGAAAAGCAGGTGCGCATCTTCGAAGCGTTCAGCCAGGCGGACAGCTCTACAACACGGAAATATGGCGGCACGGGACTGGGACTTTCGATCTCGGCGCAACTCGTGGAGCTGATGGGCGGGCGCATCTGGGTCGAGAGCGAACCTGGACGCGGAAGCGCATTCCATTTCACAGCAAAGTTCGGATTGCAGAAGGCAGGAAAAAAGGAAGCCTCCGCGAAGCCGGCCGCCATTCGTCCCGTCGCGACGAACCGGCATACTCGCGCCGTTCCGCGCCCATTGCGCATCCTCGTCGCAGAGGATAATCCCGTGAATCAGCAGTTGGTGCTGCAAATCCTGGGACACCGGGGCCACACGATCGTCGTCGCGGAAAATGGGGCGAAAGCAGTAGCAGCAATCGAAAGACACGCCTTTGATCTAGTGCTGATGGACGTGCAAATGCCGGAGATGGGCGGGATTGAGGCGACTCAGAAAATCCGCGAGAGAGAAAAAGCCACCGGCACGCACGTTCCAATCCTGGCCATGACGGCTCACGCGATGCAAGGCGACCGTGAAAGTTGCCTGGCAGCGGGGATGGACGGCTATATTGCGAAACCCATCGAGCCAAGAGCCTTCCTTCAAGCCGTCGAAGCAACGGCTCCGCCCCCTGATTCAGATTCGGCGGATGAAGATGGAACAGAGAGCGAGGGGGCATTCGACGGAAAGAAGCTGCTTGGCCGGTTCAATGGGAATCGAACGCTCTTACGATTGTTAGTGGCCACTTTTCAGGATGATTGTCCTAAGATGATGGCCCGGATTCGAACCGCGCTGGGGGCACGCGATCCGGTGGCGCTGGCCGACGCGGCGCATGGGCTAAAAGGATCGGTTGGGAACTTCGGCACCTCGGCCGCGCAGAGGACAGCAAGAAAAATGGAAATGCTCGGGCGTCAGGGTACACTGGACGGCGCTTGGGAGGCCTACGCAACACTGGAAGATGAAATCGCGCGCCTGCTCCCGGCGCTTCACGTGATCGGCGATTCGAAGGGCACGGCCGCCCGTCGAGCCCGTTCGCATCAATCTAAGCGGAGGAAACGATGACGCGGATTCTTGTCGTTGATGACGACCGCACCACTCGCCTGCTTCTCTCGGAAACGCTTCGCGGCGAAAAGTACACCGTGATCACCGCCTCCGACGGCGCCGAGGCGCTGAAAAAGATGAAGAAGGAGAAGTTCGATTTGGTGCTGCTGGACGTCTGGATGCCGAAGATGAACGGCTTGGAAGTGCTCGCGGCGCTTCGGAAAACGAACAAGCGCCCGAAAATCATCGTGATGACTTCCGACGACACCCCGGAAACCCTGCTCGGCGCCATTCGCGAGGAGGCCTACCAATATCTTTCGAAGCCCATCGAGCCGAAGGCGCTGATCACACTGGTGCGCGAATCGCTTCACAAGAAGGCCATCGCGCTGCCCATCGAGGTGATTTCCGCGCGGCCCACATGGGTGGAATTGTCGGTTCCTTGCACGCTCGAAGCAGCCGAGCGCATTGAAGGCTTTATGGCCCACCTGAAAGGCGGGCTTTCAGAAGACGTTCGCCGATCGGTTGGCCAAGCCTTTCACGAGCTTCTTCTGAATGGAATCGAATGGGGAGGCAAGCTCGATCCCAAGCGCAAGGTGCGTGTCTCCTATCTGCGCGCCAAGCGCATGCTGCTCTATCGCATTGCCGATCCCGGCCCCGGATTCAAATTTTCCGAACTCGAGCATGCGGCGATTTCGCACATGCCCGATGAGCCCACCAAGCATGACAAGATTCGCCAGGAAAAGGGGCTGCGTCCAGGCGGCTTCGGCCTGCTGCTCACGCAGGCGAATGTGGACGAGCTGCTCTACAACGAGGCGCAAAACGAAGTGGTGTTCGTGAAATATCTCGACGACCAGGGGGCAGGCGCGCTAGAAAAAGCGCCTGATTCGAATTCGTAACTCGGTTGAGCAGAGACTGATTGACGCTCTGCCATGCCCTGTATAGGATGGCGTCAGTCCCACCAGGAGGGCGAGAATGGCCAAGAAGAACAAATTCAAGAATGCAGCGGAAAAAATCGGAGCCGTCGTCGGCCGCGCAGAGGGCACCGCGCGCAAGGTTGCGAAGGCAGGAGTGCTCGCCAAGAAGGAACTCACAGCGATCTCGAAGCAGGTCGAAGGCCTGAAGAAACAATTGGAGAAAACCACCAAGCGCCTCAGGCACGCGCTGCGCTAAACGCGAACGGCCTGGGACTCCACATTGTAGCCACCGCGACCGGCGTGGCGAACTTCACTGAGTGGGCCCGCTAGGATTCGAACCTAGGACCAACGGATTATGAGTCCGCTGCTCTAACCAGCTGAGCTACGGGCCCTCCCTGGCCACACATTTTATACGGAAAAGAATTAATCCACGCTTTTTCTTCGGCGTGTCCGCCGGCACGCAGCGCGATTCTTCAATTGTCCAAGCGCGAGACGAAGCGATTGAAATTCCAGTTCCGCCAGTCCCGCAGCAACGCGCGCGAATTTTATGCTAGTATCCGCGGCCTCAGGGCTCGAACCCGCGGACACATTCCCGCGGAATGCACATCGGGGAGGGAATATGCCAAACATCGATACGACAAGCAGTCTCGCCGCGGTAATACGTGAGTATGGGCGCCCGGATGTTCACATCGGAGCCGGCGAGGACGAATCCCCCTGGGTTCCCTTCGTTGAGAATGTTTTCATCCGCCATCTGGCCTTCGATGTGCGAACAAACTCCTTCGCGAATATTCTGTGGGTAAAAAAGGGCGGAAAGCTCGGCCGCCATCGCCACCGTGGTCCGATCCTTGCATGCACGCTCGAGGGCAGTTGGCGCTACCTCGAATATGATTGGGTCGCTCGGCCCGGCAGCTACGTGCGCGAAAATCCCGGCGTCATCCACACTCTGGTTTCGGACGATCCCAACGGGATGAAGACGGTATTCTTCCTGAATGGCTCGCTCGAGTTTTACGATGATGACGATCGCCTGCTCGACACGCTCGACGTCTTCTGGTTTATCGATCACTACGTCAACTATTGCCGCGAGCACGGCCTGAAGCTCAACGAAAAATTGTGGGTTTGATGGCGAACCAGCAGAGGAGAAACGCAAAGTGACTGCACCATACCGGGCCGATCACGTAGGAAGTTTTCTCCGCCCGCCCGAACTCTTGAAAGCACGGCAGGGGAGCGAGATGGATCCGGCGCTCCTGAATGCCATCGAAGACCGGCAAATTCGTGGCGTCCTCGCTATGCAAAAGGAGCTGGGATTCGAGATTTTCACGGATGGCGAGCTTCGCCGGCGAAACTTCATGAGCGATTTCACCGATGCCGTCGAAGGGTTTGATCTCGGCGATGCAGTCGCGCGCAAATGGAAGGCCGGCGACCCAAAGACCGCGCCCGTGAGCAGCGTGACGGGAATCGTCACGACAAAACTTCGCGCCGTGCGGCCCTTGACCGGGCACGAACTATCCTTCCTAAAGGCCAATTCCCCCGGCGCAATTAAGATGACGCTTCCCAGCGCCACGCAATTCCCGGCGATCTCCTTCAAACGCGGCGTCACCGACAAAGTGTACGAGAATCATTCGGCACTCCTCTGGGATATCGTCGGCATCATGAAAACGGAACTCGCCAGGCTCTCGGCCGAGGGTGTGAAATACATCCAGATTGATGCGCCCAGGTACAGCTACTATCTCGATCCGAAATGGCGCGAATGGATCCGCACCGAAATGAAAGTAGAACCGGATGCGCTGCTCGAAGATTCCATCCGCGCGGACAACGCCTGTTTCGAAGCGGCGCGGCGCCCGGGCGTGACGCTCGCCATGCACCTCTGCCGCGGCAACAATCGCAGCCACTGGTATGCCGAGGGCGGCTACGACGCAATCGCCGAGAAGCTATTCTCCACCATGGCCGTGGATCGTTTCCTTCTCGAATATGACGACGAGCGATCCGGCACGTTCGAACCTCTCCGCTTCATCCCAAAAAACAAGACGGTCGTGCTGGGCCTGGTCAGCTCAAAGATCGCGCGGCTCGAAAATGGCGACGTGCTCATCGAGCGCATCAAAGAAGCATCGCGCCACTTCCCGCTGGAAAATCTCGCGCTCAGCCCGCAGTGCGGCTTTGCATCAACGATGGAAGGAAATCTGCTCACCGAAGCCGACCAGTGGGCGAAGCTGCGGCTGGTGGCGGAAACTGCGCGGCGCGTCTGGAGTTGAGCAATTCATCCCGGCCGAAGATGCAGCGCGGCGGTTCGCTTGACATTCCCTCGAGGCTGGCAAAGAATTCTTCGTAAGATAATCGTACGGGCGCGCGATTAACGCGCACGGCATTCATCACCGAAAGACCGCCGAACCGTCCGAATCGGTTCTGCGGCTTCCGAAAAGAGGTTCGCCATGGCTTCCACGCCCTACATCGCCCGAAAAAATATCGAGGTCCCTCCGTCCTCGATGACGGACGTCATCAATCCCGCCAACCAACAGCCGTTTGCGCGGATCTTCATGGCCCAGCAGCAGCACATGCGCGCCGCAATCGATGCAGCCGACGCCGCGAAAGCAGCTTGGGGCGCTTCGCTTGCTGCCGAGCGCGAAAGAATTTTGCATCGCGCCGCGGACGAACTCGAAAAAGCCCGCGGCGAAATGGTGGACATCCTCATCAACGAAGCCGGCTCCACTTTCGGCAAGGCGCAATTTGAAGTCTCGTTTGCGGGCAACATGGTGCATTCCATCGCTGGCGAAGCGCGGCGCATCCATGGCGACGTCTTCCCGGCCGATGTCCCCGGCCTGATTTCGATGGCCATCCGTCGCCCGCTGGGTGTAGTGGCCGGCATTTCGCCGTTTAATTTCCCGGTGGTTCTCTCGGTCAAGAAGGTCGCATTCGCACTGGCCACCGGCAATACTTTCGTTTTGAAGCCGTCCGAGGAAACTTCGCTCGTCGGCCTTAAGCTCGCCGAAATTTTCGAACGCGCAGGCCTGCCCCCCGGAGTTCTAAATGTCGTTCCCGGCGACGGGCCAACGCTCGCGCAAGTGCTCTACCACGATCCTCGAGTGAAATTGATTTCCTTCTCGGGGTCCACCGCGGTCGGGCGCATGATCGCCATCGAGTGCGCGAAGCGCGGAAAACGAGTGGTCCTCGAGATGGGCGGCAAAAGCCCTCTCGTCGTATTGAAGGACGCGGACGTCGACTACGCCGTGGATACCGCCTGCTTCGGCATCTTCATCCATCAGGGCCAAATTTGCATGGCAGGCTCGCGGATCATCGTGGAAGCGCCGATTTACGAAGCCTTCCTCGAAAAATTCGCGGCCAAGGCGCGCACGCTGAAAGTGGGCGACCCGCGCGATCCGCACACGGTGATCGGGCCGCTCATCCGCTCGAGCCAATGCCCGATGATCGAGCGAAAAATCAAGGAAGCCGTGGCCGCGGGCGCGCGGCTGCTCACCGGCGGCACTTACGAAGGAAATTTTTTCCAGCCGACGGTAGTGGCGGACGTCACACCGAGCATGGCCGCATTCCGCGACGAGCTTTTCGGCCCCGTGGCCGCCGTTTGCCTCGCGAATGACGCCGAGGAAGCGCTCTCGCTCGCGAATAATTCCAGTTACGGGCTCTCGTCCGCCGTGCTCACCAATAATCTCCAGTTGGCAATGAAATTTGCGCTCGAGCTCGAGGCGGGGATGGTGCACCTAAACGGTCCGACGATTCACGATGAAGCCACCGTCCCATTCGGCGGCGTGAAGGATTCAGGCAGCGGCCGCGAGGGTGGCCGGTGGTCCGTCGAGGAAATGACCGAAGTGAAGTGGGTGACGATTCAGATGGGCCGCCGCGCCTACCCATTCTGATCCGACGACCGCTCCGCGCGTGACGATGATTCGCGTCCCCGTCAGGGGTGCTCGCCGCGAAAAAATTCCGCAACTACATTCCGCAGTCGAAGAACACAGTCTCGCCCGGCCCCTGCAAGATGACGTTCCACTCAAGCGTTCCCGCCTGCCCGGAAACTTTCTTCGCGATCAGCGTCCCGCGCCGCGCCGGCTCAACCAGGTTCAGCACAAAATCACTAGCGTTGGCCCCCTCATCGGGAAAATAGATGCGCGCTACCAGGCGCCGCAATAACCCACGCGCCAGCACCGAAACCGCAATGTGCGGAGCCTGCAGTTTTCCATCGGGACCGGGGACTTGCCCGGGCTTGATGGTCGTGAAGTGAAATTTTCCGTTATCGTCGGTAGGAATTCGCCCGTACCCGGTGAAGCCCGCCTCGAGCGGCTTGTCTTGCTCATCATCCGGGTGCGCATACTTCCCGTGAGCATTCGCCTGCCAAAGTTCGATCAGTGCATCCGGGACCGGCTTGCCATCGCCATCAAGCACGCGCCCCTCGATCGTCACGCGTTCGCCCGAGACGCCAGGCCCGGCAAGGTTGTCCTGCTTCAACCTGGTAAGCCCAATCGAGAAAAACGGCCCAACCGTTTGCCAAGTTGTGGCCTGCAAGCTCAATCTATTTCTCCATCGGCGTGGCTTCGCGGCCGCTGAGGATAATGTCAAAGCGGTAGCCGAGCGCCTGCACAGGAATCGTCGTCTCCCAATCGAAAACTGAAATCAGCCGGTTGCGAGCTTTTTCATCCGCGGTGCAATTAAAAATAGGATCGAATGGCAGCAGCGGATCGCCGGGGAAATACATTTGCGTCACAAGCCGCGTCGCAAACGCCGGACCAAACAGCGAGAAATGAATGTGCGCAGGCCGCCACGCGTTGTAATGATTGCCCCAGGGATAAGCGCCCGGGAGAATCGTGACAAATCGGTAGCGCCCCTCGTCGTCCGTGAGCGCATGTCCGCTGCCCGCAAAATTGGGATCGAGCGGAGCTTCGTGCTGGTCGCGCTTGTGCAGATACCGCCCGGCCGCATTTGCCTGCCAGATCTCGACGAGCGTCTGCGGCACGGGCCGTCCATTTTCGTCGAGCACCCGCCCGCTCACGATGATGCGCTCGCCGAGCGCCTCTCCCGAAGATTGCCGCGTCAGGTCGCACGCCTTCACGTCGATCGCTTGTTTGCCGAAGACCGGCCCCGTGATTTCCGAAAGCGTTTGCGCAAGATAGACGAGCGGATTCGAAGGAGCGCGCTTGATGGAGGAAACGTACGCGGGATGCAAATGGGTCGGCTGCGTCCCAGGATACGGCCGCCGGTAGCCCGCGATCTTTGCCATAAGAACGGTCCCCTCTTTCAAAACACCCGCGCGAGAGCTCGCATGTGAAGCAAGTTTACTCCGCGCTGGCAGAGCTGCCGTGTGCCGCAGCCGTTCGCGCGTGCAAATCGCGCAAAGCCTCGAGCTCGTGCGCCGTCGGCTGCGGTGTAATCTCCAGATTGGGCGCGATCTTCAAATCCCAACCAGTCGAGGCTTTCACATGATTCGCGGTGATCCCCGGATGTAGCGTCGTCAGAATCAATTCATTGGTCTCGGGATTCGACACCATCATTCCGAGATCGGTGATTAGAGTAGTCGGCCCCCGTCCTCGCGCTCCGAATGGCCCGTTTCCATTGGTTTTCAAAAAGTAGCCGGAAGAAGTGACAAAATCGAGCTTCTCCACGAAGTTCCGCTTGGTCTGTTTCAGAATAATCGCCACTTGCTTTGCCGCCGTGGCAATTTCGGGCGCGCCACCTGCACCGGGCAGCCGCACGCGCGGTGAATCGTAAGTCCCTCCAATCACCGTGGTATTGATGTTGCCGAATTTATCCACCTGCGCCGCGCCCAGAAAGCCGATATCCACGCGCCCGCCCTGAAGCCAGTAGCGGAAAATCTCCGGCACCGAAACAACTGAATCCGCCGTCTCCGCCAGTTCGCCATCCCCGATCGATAGCGGCAGCACGTCCGGCTTTGCGCCAATCGTCCCGGATTCGTAAATCAATACCAGTTCCGGCGCATGCGTGATGCGCGCCAGATTCGCCGCCGCGCTCGGCAACCCGATCCCCACGAAACACACCATGCCATTCTTCAAATTCCGCGCCGCAGCGATGGTCATGATTTCGTCGGGCGAGTATTCCATATCAGGCGCGTCCGCTCACTTTCGTTTCGGCTTCGAGGCTCCGTCGGTATTCCGCGAAGTCGGCCGTCGAAAGCACATGCCGGTTCATCCAGGCCAGAAATGTTTCGCGATCCCGCGAAATTTCATCCCACGCCTTACAGAATGCGTTGTCGCGCTTGTAATACCCGTGGGCGTAGGAAGGGTGCGCTCCGCCAGGCACCTTGCAAACCGACGAAACCACCCACGCCGGCAGCACGCAGGCATTCAACGGCGCCTGCAAATCATCCACCACTTCCTCGACAGTCACGATCAGTTTTTTCGCCGCCAGTGCCGCTTCTTTTTGAATCCCGATGATCCCATAGAAAAGCACATTGCCTTTGCGGTCGGCCTTCTGCGCGTGAACGATGGTCACATCCGGATTCAGCGCCGGAGTTGCCGTCAGCACTTCACCGGTGAATGGGCACGTGATGGACTGAATCTTCTTGTTGTATTTCGGCAAGTCTGACCCAACGTAGCCGCGCATCACGGCAAACGGCAGCCCGGACGCTCCCGCTTGATACCGCGCCGCCATGTCCGCGTGGCTGTGCTCTTCGATTTCGAGCGGTGCGGGCCAACCCGTTTGAATGGCATCCCGAAAACGGTGCAGGGAACCGACTCCCGGATTGCCTCCCCAAGAAAAAACCAGCCGCGAAGCGCAGCCCATCCCGATCATCTGATCATAAATCAGGTCGGGAGTCATGCGAATCAAAGTGAGTCCGCGGCGCCGCTGGCGAATGATTTCGTGTCCCGCGGCAAAGGGGATCAGGTGCGTGAATCCCTCGAGCGCCAGGGCATCCCCGTCGTGGATGAGGTCCGCGACCGCTTCTTTTAATGACGCGAATGTAGCCAACGCCCTGCTCCGGTTCTGCCGCCGACGAACCCGCCACGGGGTCTGCCGAGCGAATCTATGCAAGCGGCCTTGGGCTTGTCAAGGCCGATTATCGAAATAGCGTGCGCCTATCGGCCAACTATTGTATCCTTCCCCTTCGCCACCAGCCAGGCAAGGAGAACTGCATGCCCGCCGCCGATCCCCGCAAATCACGGGACAAACTCGAACCCAATCGCCCGGCTTCAGAAGCCGCTGCGCCCGCGATTCCCTCACCTCAAGTTGACGCCTTCGAAGGCGACCCAAATTTCATGACTTCGCTCGCCCGCGGCCTGGCGGTCATTCAGGCTTTCTCCCAGCGCAGGCTCCCGCTCACCATCTCGCAAATCAGCAACAAGACAGGTTTTTCACGCGCGGCCGTCCGCAGATGCCTGTACACGCTCAAGCAGCTCGGCTTTGCCGGATCGGACGACGGCAGGCATTTTTTCCTCCGCCCCAGAATCTTGGCGCTCGGGCACTCTTACATTTCCTCGATGCCTCTGGCCACTGCGGCCCAACCGGTGCTCGAACACATCAGCCATCTTCTTCATGAGTCGTGTTCGATTGCCACTCTCGATGGCGTGGAGATCGTTTATATCGCCCGCGCAAATATGACGCGCATCATGACCATCGACCTTGGCGTCGGCACCCGGCTGCCGGCCTTCTGCACTTCCATGGGCCGCGTCTTGCTCGCGAATCTTCCCCCGGACGAACTCGAATCCTTCCTCGGACGCGTTCAATTCACGCGCTTCACCGAACGAACGATCACCAACGCGCAAAAACTCCGCCAGGCATTGCGCGTGGTTCAGCGCAACGGTTTTTCGGTCGTCGATCAGGAGCTGGAGCATGGGCTGCGTTCCATGGCCGTCCCGGTCCAGAATCCCAGCGGCAAGGTGGCTGCCGCGCTCAATATCGGAGCCCACGCGCAGCGCGTCACGATTCAAACCATGCAAACTGTTTTTCTCCCGCACCTGAGGGCCGCGGCCCAAGAGCTCGGCATGCTCCTCAAATGATCGCCGCCATCCCCTCATCAGGGCCACACGCTTCACTTCCTCGAGCCGCCGTGCCGCGCGCGATGCCTGTTGCCCCACGCGGACATGGATTCGAGAATGGGTTTCAAGCTCTCGCCATGCCGCGTAAGCGCGTATTCCACTTTCGGCGGCACTTGCGCGAATACCTTCCGGCGAACGATTTCGTCGCGCTCCAATTCCCGCAGCCGTTGAGCGAGCATTTTTTTCGTGGCCCCCGGAATCAGTTTTTGCAATTCGCCGAAGCGCCGCGTTCCTTCCTGAAGATAAAACAAAATCAGCGGCTTCCATTTTCCGCCGATAATTTCTGTCGTGATCTTCACCGGGCAGTCCACTTCGTTCACGATGGCTTCTCCTCCCATACCTGGTTTCCGAAAAGTGCCTACTGGCCAAAAAGATACTTTAGCCTAACATCCCGCTTCAGGCCACCGCCGAACGCCGCCGCGGAGTTCCCGAGCGCCTCGCACATCCGTGCACTGAATTGACCGGAGGTATCGAATGGACAGCAAAAAGCCAGTGGCTCTCTACGGAGCAAACGGCTTTTCAGGACGCCTCGTCGCGGAATTCCTGCGCGAATATAACGTTCCCTTCATCGCCGCCGGCCGCAGCCGCTCAAGAATCCAGGACGTCCTGAATCGCGTCCCAGGAATCGAAAAGGCCAATTACGAAATCGCCGAAGTCACTGCGTCCATGGACGACCTCGCGAGCCTCTTCGCCGGTGCGAAAGTCGTTTGCAACACCGTTGGCCCATTTCTCTACCACGGCCCGCGCGTCATCGAAGCTTGCCTGAAAGCCGGCTGCCACTACATTGATATCAGCGGCGAGCAAGCATGGATCAAAGAAGTCGCGGAAAATTGGGGCGAAAAATTTCTGCGCCACGGCTTGCTGGCCGCGCCGGGTACGGCCTATATGTCCGCCACGAGCGACATCGCCGCGCACCTCTGCCTCGAGACGCGCGGCATAGACACGCTTGAAATCCTCTCGATGTTCAAGGGTATTCCGACGTTTGGATCCACCCAAACCATCTTCGCCGTCATCCAGACGGACGCTTTATACCTGGAACAAAACCAGTACAAAGTCTGGCCCCGCGGGAGCTCCCACGAATCCGTTATTCCCAGCTCCGTCGAAACGCAGCTCGCCCTTCCCTGGGGCGGCTTCCCGAATCCCGTCTGGTTCAAGGACCACCCGCAGATCGCCAATGTCCGCACCATCGGCGGCATCCTCGACCGCCACCTCATGCAAAACGTGGTGGCGACCGAAAAATATTACGAACTCCACATTCATCCGCTCCCCAAAGAAGAGCGCGAGCGCAAGCTCGCCGAAATGGCCAGCTCCGTTCAAGGCAGCACGCCGCCGCGCGAAAATACCCGCGAGCAGCGCACCATTGATGTCGTCGTCGGCCGCGGCACCACCGCCTTCACAAAATGCGTCATCTTCGGCACCTGCGCCTACCGCCAGACCGGCCTGATCCAGGCCTTCGCGGCCCACCATTTGGTTCATGCCGCGCCTCGCAAGGCGGGGTTCGCGTCGCCGGCCTCAGCGTTTGGGCATCGCGAACTCCTCGGCGCTCTCGAAAGCCACGGGCTGGCGAAAGCAAAGGTTTATGCGTGACGAATTATGCGGGCAATAGATTATTTCGACAAAAGCGCCGACGTTAACGCGGATCGAATCGCGATCATCGACCGCGGCGCCCGTTACACCTACCGCGAGACGCGCGAGTTAAGCCAGCGAATCGCGCGCGCCATGTGCGCAAGCGGCCTGCGTGCAGCGGACCGTGTCGCGATTTACTCGCCCAACGACGCCCGCGTTCTCTTCTGCATGCTCGGCCTGCTCCGCGCCGGCGGCGTCTGGGTCCCCATCAATAGCCGCAACGCACCCGACGCCAACATCCAGTACATGAATTATGTCGAGACCTCCTGGCTTTTCTATCACAGCAGCTATTCCGATCGCGTTCGCGAGCTCCGTGCGCGCTGTCCGTCGCTGCGCCATTGCGTCTGCATTGATGCTGAAGACGGCGAAAATCCCTCCCTCGCTACTTTCATGGCGCAAAGCACCGCCACCGGCGAGCTCGAATGGGGTGACGCCGCTGGCAATCCGGATCGCCTTATGGGCCTCGTCCCCACTGGCGGCACCACCGGCCCGGCCAAAGGCGTCATGGTGACGAATGCCGCCTGGGGAACCATGATCGAAATGGCCAGCCACTACTGGCGCTGCGACGGCGTCGATCCCGTTTGCCTCAGCACCGCGCCGCTTTCTCACGCGGCGTGTCCAGTCGCCTTCGCCATGTTCCCGCTGGGCGCCGCGAATGTAATCCTGCCGGGCTTCGACGCACTCGAAGTGCTGCGCAGCATCGAGCAATTCCGCGTGACCCACCTTTTTCTTCCGCCCACCGCCTTCTATATGCTCCTCGACCATCCCGAAGTCCGCAATTTCGATTATTCGAGCCTCCGCGTCTTCCTTCTCGCGGCTGCTCCCGTCTCTCCCAGTAAGCTCCAAAAGGGAATTGAAATCTTCGGACCGTGCATGTGCCAGTGCTACGGGCAGACGGAAGCTCCCATGCTCCTCACCTGGCTCGACCAGAAAACGCTCGCAGCGGCCGCCGCAGGAGATCATCCCGAGCGCATGCGCAGTTGCGGAAGGCCCACGTCCGCCGTCCGCCTCGCCATCATGGAAGACGCCGGCCGCATTCTCCCGCCCAACGCCCCCGGCGAAATCGTTGCCCGCGGCAGCCTCGTCAGTGGCGGCTACTACAAAATGCCGGAAGCCACCGCAGAAATTCGCGCTCACGGCTGGCATCATACCGGCGACATCGGCTACTGCGACGACCAGGGTTACTTCTACATCGTTGACCGCAAGAAGGACATGATCATCAGCGGCGGCTTCAACGTATTTTGCGCGGAAGTCGAAGCTGCCGTGATGGAACTCCCCGCAGTCGGCGAGTGCGCCGTGATCGGCGTGCCCGATGAAAAATGGGGCGAAGCCGTAAAGGCCATCGTGGTCCTCGGCAGGGGCGAATCCGTCACAGCCGATGAAGTCATCGCCCACTGCAAATCCAGGCTCGGCGGAGTGAAGGCGCCAAAGTCAGTCGAATTTCAAGCGGAGCTTCCGAAGACGCCCACCGGCAAGCTCGACAAGAAAACGCTTCGCAAGCCTTACTGGGCGAACGCGGATCGCGCCGTGCATTAATCGGCGCAAAAAGCTTGTGCAGATGCGCACAACAGTTTGAGTGCAAATGACCGACGCCTATATCCTCGGCATCCACAGCACGCCCGCCGGGCGCTTCCCGGAAAAGTCGCCGAAAGATCTCGTCCGCGCCGCGTACGTTGGCGCACTCGCGGACGCGCGCATTGACGGCGGCGCAATCGGCCACGCCTGGTTCAGCAACATGATGCTCGACTTCTGGGGACAGCCGAACGTCAGAGGCCAGGTCTGCCTTCTACCGCTGGTGGACGAGGGCTTGTTGCCCGCAAGTGTCGCCACAACAAACGTCGAGGCCGCCTGTGCCAGCGCCAGCATGGCTTTCAACGGCGCCTGGAAGGACATCCTCTCCGGCCAATGCGAGCTTTCCCTCGCAATCGGCATGGAAAAAATGTCTGCCCCCGAGCGCCGCGCCGAATTTTTCGTGCGCCTCGAAAAGGGCACGGATTGGCTCGAGCCGCGAAAGTGGCAGGATCTGTATGCGAAGATCGCGGCGGGCTGCGGGACCACGTTCGCTCCAAGCCTCGACCACTCCATCGCCCTCGATATCTATGCGCTCTGGGCCAAAACGCACATGGCGCGTTACGGAACCACAGCGCGCCAAATCGCATCAGCCGCCGCGAAGAATCACACGAATTCCGCCTGCAATCCGCGCGCCCAATATCGCTTTCCGATGGACGTTGACGCCGTGCTAGCCGATCGCATGGTCTGCGATCCACTCACGCGCGCGATGTGCGCCCCGATCGGTGACGCTGCCGCCGCGGCGCTTCTCTGTTCCGGAACTTTTCTGCGCAATCAGCCCGCAGCAGTGCGCAAGCGCGCCGTGCAGGTTCGCGCCCACGCCGTTTCCGGCGGCCGCTTCAATGCCTCCTGGGAAGATGAACGCGCCCCAGTCGTCGCCGCCCGCCGCGCCTACCGCATGGCCAAACTTGAGCCAACCGACATCGACTTGGTCGAACTTCACGACGCCACCTCCTTCGCGGAGATCCATCTGATCGAAGACCTCGGCCTGTGCCCGCAAGGCCAGGGCGGCCCCTTCACCGCCTCAGGCTCGACCGCACGCGACGGAAAAATCCCGGTGAACCCGTCCGGCGGCCTCGTCTCGCGCGGCCACCCAATCGGCGCCACCGGTCTGATGATGATGAATGAGCTGTGCATTCAACTTCGCGGCGAAGCAGGCGAGATGCAGCTGCCGAAAGCGCGAATCGCCCTCGCTGAAAATGGCGGCGGCCTTATCGGCAACGATCTCGCCGCCTGCGCCGTCACGATTTTGGAAGCGGCATCATGAGCGGCCGTGGATTGCGCGTCTTTCGCGCGGCAGCGCTCCTTCTCATCGCCAGTTCATCCAGCGCATTCGCGCAGGGCGGCCCGACACAGCGAGAACTCAACGACGCAGCGAGCAGCGCGAAAAACTGGCTGCACCCCAATCACGACTACGCAGGCCAGCGCTACGTGGACCTGAAACAAATTACCCCCGGCAACGCGAATTCACTCCATCCGGTCTGCCTCTATCAAACCAAGGAACGAGTCCCCACGCAGACCAACCCGCTCGAATACGACGGCACTCTGTACATCACCACCATGCACTACACCATCGCGCTCGATGCCACCGATTGCCGCCTCCGCTGGGAGCATCTCTGGAAAGCCCAGGGCAGGGAAGTCTTCCGCACCAACCGCGGGGCAGCCATCAAGGATGGAAAAATCGTCCGCGGCACAAGCGATGGATTCCTGATCGCCCTGAACGCGCAGACGGGCGAGCAAATATGGTCGAAGCAAATCGCAAATCCCGAGCGCGGCTACTTTTTCAGCATGCCTCCGCTGCTCTACGAAGACCTGATCCTCATCGGCACCGCCGGCTCCGAATGGGCCGCAAAAGGCTGGGTCGGAGCCTTCCGCCTGAAAGACGGCGAGCCCGTCTGGAAGTTCAATACCGTCCCCGATCCCGGCGAACCAGGCTCCGAAACCTGGGGCAAAGACCCGGAAATAATTCAGCACGGCGGCGGCAGCGTCTGGACGCCTTTTTCATTCGACGCCGAAAAAGGCTGGGTCTACGTTCCGGTAGGAAATCCCAGCCCCGATTTCTTCGATGAAGTCCGTCCCGGCGCAAACCTCTACACAAGCTCGCTCGTAGCTCTCGATGCCCGCACCGGAAAGCTCGAGTGGTATTACCAGACGAATCCTCACGATGTGCACGATTGGGATTTGCCGCAGGTAAGCCCGCTTTTCCGCACCACCGTCAATGGCAAATCGCGAAACGTGGTGGCCATCTCCGGCAAGGACGGCCTGCTGCGCCTCGCCGATCGCGACACGCACGAAATCCTCTACACTGTGCCGTTCGCGACCCGGGAAAATGTGGATGTGCCGCTTGGCGACGCTGTCCGCGTCTGCCCCGGCGCGCTCGGCGGCGCCGAATGGAGCGGTCCGGCCTACGATCCCGCCGGCAACACTTTGTTCCTACCCGCGAACGACTGGTGCAACATCATCAAAAAAGACAAAGAGCCGCCGCATTTCGACGCCCCACTTTATCTGGGCGGGCTTCCGCACTTCGATCCCTGGGAAAAAGCGCGCGGCCGCCTCACCGCCTTCGACGCTTCCACCGGCAAAGAACGCTGGCGCTATGACTCCCCGAAGCCGATGCTCGCGGGCGTCACGGCAACATCCGCCGGCCTCCTCTTCACCGGAGAATTTTCCGGCGATTTCCTCGCGCTCGATGCGGCCACAGGGAAAGCGCGCTATCGCTTCAATACCGGCGGGCCGGTTGCCGGCGGCGTGATTACTTACGCGGCCCTCGGCAAGCAGTACGTGGCGGTCATGTCCGGCTACGTTTCCGAATTCTTCGCGCTAGGCGGAGGCGATCAGGGCGGCGCACCCATGGTGATTCTATTTTCGCTGCCGTAGCGCAGAGGCGAAGATTGTCGCGGCGCTCGGAGTGTGCGCTGAAACTATGCGACGAATGATCCAACGTAAATGATCCTGCAACTCAATCACCTTCGCAGAGACCACGCCGCAGCCAGCGCGCAGGACGTGATTGGAGCCCTTTACGCTTTGCTCGAAGAAGGCTGCATCGAGCAGAGCCAGTTCGCGCACCTGCGTGTGCATCTCGATTGGATCCAGTATCGCCAGAATTTTCGCGAGCCAGTGACGGTGACGCTCGAGGCAGGCGGCCACCCCGAAGCTCACGCCCTCACGGAAATGCACGTCGACACGCGCCAAATTGCGCCCGGCTCCCTGCGCGACGAGATTCTGCGCGCCATAGTCCGTGCAAGCGCCGAGGCCGCGACCGGCGAGGACCGCTTGTTCCTCGAAGAGTTCAAATCCTTCCGCTTCAGCATCGCCTGGGAATTCAACCGTCTCTATTGGCATCGCCTCGCGGACTGGGAGCGAGCCACCGGCCGCAGCTATGAACAGGCTCTCCCCGGGGGGAAATCCGATGCGAATCATCCCGAAGCTGTCGCCGATTGTGTAGCCGACTTTTGGACTCTGTTGCGTGACCTCGAAACAAAAAACCAATTGCCCGCCGAGCTTTTCGTCCTCGAAATCGGCGTGGGCATGGGCACGCGCTCCCGCATCTGGCTCGACCGCTTTCGCGCGCTCGATCAGGAGCGCGGCACCAATTACTACTCTCGCCTCAAATTTCTTCTGGGCGATTATTCGCTCTCAACCCTCGATCGCTCGCGGCCGGCGCTAAAAGACCACCTCGACATCTGCAGCTTCATCGTCCTCGACGCAATCGATCCCATCAAGACCCTCTCCTTCCTCCGCCACAAGATTCTTCACATCCACCTAACCAATGTTTACGACAATCTTCCCGACGAGGAGCTCGCCCGCCGCGATGGCCGCCTCTATTTCGTGGAAGTTCGCGCCTATCTCCCGATGCCTGAGGCGCTCCGCATCGCCAAGTCCTACGAGCTGCCCGTCGCAGAAATCGCCCGCGCCGTCGGCCGCCTCCTTGAAAGCGGCCCTGATTTCCTCTCCGATCGCCCGCGCGGCGTGAATTTCTGGCAGGAAATCTGGAAAGCGATGCGCCTCGAAGATCGCCTCGTTCCGCTCGAAGATTTGCCGGACGTCTCGCTCCCCGCCGGCCTCAGCGTTGCTAATCTGGACGACGTCCTTGAGCAAGCGCCCGCCGATTTTCGTTTTCATCTCAGTTCAGGCGCGCTCGAAAGCTTCCGCAACACTCTTCCGCTCCTGAATCCGCGCGGCTTCCTGCAAGTGCAGGATATTTTCGTTACGGACTTGAATGAATACCGCCTCGGTTTTCACGGTCCCGGAAAACTCGACGGCTCAATCGTGAATTGGGTCAATGGTCTTCTACTGCGCGAGGTCGGCGAACGCGCCGGCTACGACGTGCACTTCGCGCCCTTCCGCTACCGTGAAGGTTCCCGCACGTCCATCCTTTACACCACACAACGGGAGTGAGCCGATGAATCTTCCCATTCTTCCCACTACGGTAGTCGGCAGTTATTCCATGCCCGGCTGGCTTGAGCGCCTCAAGACCGAATATTTCGCGCGCCGCATCAGCCGCCACGATCTCGACGAAATCCACGATACGGCCGTCAAAGCCGCCATCAAGGACCAGGAGATCGCCGGGATCGACATCATCACTGACGGCGAGCTCCGCCGCGACAATATGATCGATTATTTCGTCGAGCGCCTCCCCGGCGTGCAGATCAATCACTCCTCGAAAAAGTTTTATTACGATTTCTACGATAGCTCCGTAATCGGCAAGCTCCCCATGGCCCCGCTCGGCCTCTCGCAGGATTTCCGCTTTCTCCGCGCCAATACCGACCGCGAAACAAAATTCTGCGTCACCGGCCCTCACTCCCTCTCGAAACGCATCCGCAACGAGTTCTATCCCAGCGAAGAAGCTTTCGCCCTGGATATCGCCCGCGTGATGAATCAGGAATTGAAAGACCTCGTCAAAGCCGGCGCCCGCCTCATCCAAATTGACGAGCCCAACTATTCCGGCTATCCCGACGACCTCCCCTGGGCCGTGAATGCCTTGAACGCGCTCGTCGAGGGAGTGGACGCCAAAATCGCCGTCCACATCTGCTACGGCAACCGCTACGGCAAGCCTTCCTGGGAAGGCAGCTACCGGTATTTATTTCCGCGAATTCTCGACGCCAAAGTGCACCAGTTAACTCTCGAATTCGCCCGCCGCGGCGGCGAGGATCTCGACCTGTTCAAAGAGTTCAAAACTCCTTTCGATCTCGGCGTGGGCGTCATCGATGTGAAAACCAACGCCGTCGAAACGCCCGACATGGTCGCCGAGCGCATCCGCAAAGCGCTCGACGTCCTCCCGCCCGAACGAATTTTCATCCTCCCCGACTGCGGCTGCTTCCACCTCCCGCGTGATATCGCCTTCGCAAAGCTCTCCGCCATGGTCGAGGGAACTCGCCAGGTCCGCAAAGAGCTGGGAAAATAAGTGTCATTGCCGAATTCACTCCGCGAATCGCTCACCAGCCGGCGCTTCTGCTACGTCGTCGAGTTGGTCGCGAGCCGCCTCACCCGCGAGGCCCGCCTCCTTGAGGTCGCATCCGAACTCGCGCGCGTTCCCGGAGTCGTGGCCGGCAGCATCACCAGCTACGCAGGCGGCGCGCTCGGCCACGATCCCATCCGCGTCGGCACGGCCGCGCGCGCCCGTGGCCTCCTTCCCAATATCCATCTCACTTGCGCCACCGGAGACCGTTCGCAATCCCGCAAGACTCTCGAAGATCTCCACGCCCTCGGTATCGAAAATGTCTTCGCAATCACGGGCGACTATCCCAAATCCGCGGACTCGAACCGCGCGCAGCCAGGCTTCGATCTCGACTCCGTCCAGCTCACGCACCTCATCTCCGAATACCGCCAGCGCGGCATGCCGTTCTGGATCGGCGTCGCCGTCTCGCCTTTCAAGTACACCGAAGCCGATTGCGCCTATCAGTATCTGAAGCTCGAGAAAAAAATCGCCGCCGGCGCCGACTACGTCATCACCCAACTCGGCTACGACGTCCGCAAATTCCGCGAACTGAAGCGCTATCTCGGTGAACACAATCTCGAAATTCCAGTCCTAGGAAATGTCTACATCCTCAACGCCCGCGCCGCCGAAAAAATGTCCAAGGGCGAACCTCCCGGCTGCTGGGTCTCCCCAGCCCTGCTCGAAAAAATCCGCACCGAAGTTCAGGCCACGGATAAAGGCCTCGCCGCACGGCTAGAGCGCTCCGCAAGAATGGTCGCTGTTCTCAGAGGCCTCGGTTACGCTGGCGCCTACCTCGGCGGCGACCATCAAGCCGATCACGTCCGCTGGATCATCCGCCGTTCCGAATCGCTGAGCTCCAAGTGGGAGGAGCTTGCCGAAGAATTCACCTACGCCCCCGAAAAAGCCTTCTACCTCTACCAATCCCCGTCCGCCCCGCCAAAGAATCGCGGTCTCATCCCCGCTCTCCTCGATGCCCTCGGCCGCTCCTTCAAGGTCAACCAGCCCGGCAAGCTCCGCGATTTCATTACCTCGCTTTTCAGCTGGATTGACCGCCGCCCCCGCGCCGCCCGCGCCCTCGAGCGCCTGGAATTCGCCATCAAGTCCCCGCTCTTCGGCTGCCAAGCCTGCGGAAATTGCGTTCTAGGCCACATGGAATACGTCTGCCCGCAGACCTGCCCCAAGAATCTCCGCAACGGACCCTGCGGCGGCACCTCCAGCGGCCGCTGCGAAGTTGAAGACAAGCCATGTATCTGGATTTCCGTATACGAGCGCGCAAAAACGCAAAACCGCATGGAGGAATTGAAGATCTATATCCCGCCGCCGAATCGCGCCCTCACCGGCACAAGCTCCTGGATCAATTATTTTCTCAATCGCGATAGCCGCCCGGAAACCATCCGGACGAAATCGAACACTCCGGACAGTTCAGCATCCACGGGCGGCGAGGAAGCACTAGCCTCGAACCACAGAGGCCCTGTGTCGTGAGTCAAAATACCAGAAACCGATATTCGCACATTCGCTCGATTAAAGGCTTGACAAACCTACACCTCCGGCGTTAGACAGGCACCACGCTGGATACTTATTGTTCATATCGAAACTGTTTATCGAGGCTCGCGGTCGCAAAAACTGTCGGTGGGGGTGGACTATGAAAGTTCGTTTCGGTGGGCTGGCTCTCCTGGCAATCCTCATGCTCTTCGGGTCCGCTGGCTCAGCCTGGGCCCAAGCAGGCGCCAGCGCCGCGCAGCTCAATGGCACGGTCCTCGACGAAAGCGGCGGCGCCGTCAACAAAGCCTCCATCACCCTCCGCGAGATGGACACCAACCACCTCTACACCGGCGCCACCAACGACTCCGGTTACTACGCGGTTCCCAACGTCACCCCGGGCCGCTACGAACTGAAAGTCACCTACTCGGGCTTCGCCACCTACACCCGGACGGGAATCGTCCTCACCGTCGGCCAGCTCGCCACCATCAACATCACCCTGAAAGTCCAGGCCCGCGGCGAGCAGGTCGTCGTCACCACCGAAACTCCCGTCATCGAGCCCAGCCGCACCGAAATCAGCCAGGTCATCGACACGCAACAGATCGCCTCGCTTCCCATCAGCGGCCGCCTCTTCACCGATTTCGCGCTCCTCACTCCGGGCGTCGCTACCGGCCGCACCAGCTTGCAATCCACCATCACTGAATTCGAAGTCACGCGCGTCTCTTTCGGCGGCATGCGCGACCTCAGCAACCTCGTCACCGTCGATGGCGCGGACAACATCAATACCGCCACGGGCTCCCAGCGTTCGACGCCCCCGCAGGAATCCGTCGCCGAATTCCGCGTCGTCAATAGCAGCTTCGGCGCCGAATACGGCCGCGCCTTGGGCGGCATCGTCAATATCGTCACCAAATCCGGCGGAAATGATTTGCACGGCTCGGTCTACGATTACCTTCAAAATAACGCCACCGACGCCCGCTCGCTCCTCCAGCCCGCCGCCACAGCCACCGCCCCCGCGGCCGCCTACGTTCTCCGTCAAAATCAATTCGGAGGCACGCTCGGGGGCGCGATCCAGAAGGACAAAACCTTCTTCTTCATGAACTATGAAGGCCAGCGCCGCGGTGAATCGCCCACTTATCCCACTACGCTGACCGAAGCGGTGAACGTTTTTTCAAACACCGCTCCATTCGCGCCAACCGTCGCGACGACAAACCTGGCCTTGATCAATCAGGCCAAAGCGGCCCTCGGAATCGCTCCAGAAAATATCAACATCCTGAAAACCAAGGACAATGACTACGGCATCATCAAAGTCGATCACCAGTTCAACGCCAACAATCGCTTGTCTGTTCGCTATAACGTCGAAGACGGCCGCGACCTGAACCAACTGGTCGGCAGCACCCTGGATGGCGGCGGCATCGGCGGACCAAGCAGCGGCCACGACGTTTTCCTCCGCGATCAATCTCTCGTCGGGATTTTGAATACGGATTTGGCGCCAAACCTGGTGAACAGCGTGCTCGTTCAGTACGCACGGCGGCATTACAACTTCCCCGGCGTCACAGGCCAGCCCAACCTCGATATCCCCAACACACTTTTGTTCGGACATAACTTCGGTGTTCTTGACGCCATCTATGAAAGCCGCGCGCAATTTTCTGATTCACTGGCCTGGGTGAAGGGCAACCACGTAGCCAAGTTCGGTTTCGACTACAACTACGTCAACAATTTCGTCATCTGGCCCGGATTCACTCCCATGCGCATCGTTCTCCCGGGCATCAACTGCCTCGTGGATTTCGCCAATTTCGTCAATCCAACAGCCGCTGTTCCTTCGGCACCTGCCGATGGCCCGTGCCCGGTCGCGAACCCGCCATTCTTTCCTGCTCAGCCAGGTCCGAATCTCACGAATGATCCTTTGAGCGGCGTTCCAATCGTATTCTGGGGAGCGCCCGTCGGCTCCGGCCCTCCAGGCGTCGCGCCACTCGCTCCCAACCAGCTCCCAACCCCGCCTCCTATTCCGACCAACTGGAAGAATGCGTATCTACCCTCAGAGACGGCGAATTTCTCCGAAACTCTGGATCACGCCTACTACGGATTCTATGCCCAGGATCAATGGCGCCTCACGCACAACCTGACCGTGAATTACGGTTTGCGCTACGACTTCGAAACCGGCCTCTCGAAGCAGATCAACCCGCACTACAATGGCGTTCAACCGCGCGTCGGCCTGGCTTGGTCGCCGGACAGCAAGACCGTCATCCGCACAGGCTTCGGGATATTTGATGATCGCTACAACCTCTCCTTCCTATTTATCACCCAGCCCCAGCGCCCAACCAACCCTCCAGGAGAGCTGGTCAATGGCATCCGCAAGGGAGCCGACACCGCCACCTGGGTTCTGAATCAACTCACCCCGGGCCCGTTGGCCGGCCCCCCGACATTCCTGCTCCCTTCACAGGCGGCGTCCAACTTGGTCACGACCGGACAGGTTCCAGCGCAATTCATCGGCGGTCCTTGCCCCCCCTCCTGCACCGCAGGCGATGGCTTGGTGGATCACAAGAGCAAAATTCCATATTCCGAGCAGGCCAACCTCGAAATCGACCGCGAAATCGGCCATGGCTTTGCCATCAGCGCGGGCTACATGTTTGTCGCCGCGCACCATTTGGTCCGTGCTGAGAACTTGAACGTCTGCCCGCCCTTCGGCGCTCCTGCTGGCACCACCGTACCTGAAGTATCTCCTGGCACACCACAATGCTCGCCGCCTCCGCCACCCCCTGCTGGCTGGCCTGCCGGGAAAGCCTATTTTGGCGCGCCGGGCACCACGGGCGGCCCGGCATTCAGTGACGCCGGTCTGCTTTATTTCACCGATAACAGCGGCAATTCCGTCTATCACGGCGTCACCCTTCAAGCCATCGAACGCTGGGGCAAGTATTTCAGCCTCAACGCCAACTACACCTTTTCGCACACGATTGACGACGGCACATTCACCACCTTCGTCAGCACGCCCCAGGATCTCTACGATCGTGGCCTTGAACGCGCCAATTCCAACCAGGATATCCGCCAGCGCTTCATCACCAACTTTACGGCCACAGCACCCAAGGACAGCTTGCTTCGAAACTTCGAGTCCAGCAACATCGTCACCTTGCAGTCCGGGCGCCCATTCACCATGTTCGTCGGCTTCGACTCGAACGGCGACTCGAATCCCGTCACCGATCGCGTTGGCACCCTCGGCCGCAACACCTACTACGGCGACCATCTCTATTCTTGGGACACGCGCCTCTCTCGATATTTCCAGATTCGCGAGCGCCTCAGACTCGATCTCATCGTCGATGCCTTCAACTTCCTCAATCGGCCAAACGTGGACGAAGTGACCTCCGTCTATGGCGCTGCTGTAATCTGCGGCGGCACCGCGATTCCGAGGAACTATAAAGATAGGGCCTCGCTTCAGACCCAGGCGCAGGCACTTGCTTTCGCTACCGGAATGGGCGGCCCCACCTGTCCGAGCTTGACGCCTGTGCCGAGCCCCCCGGTTCCAAATGGCCTCTTCGGCACGCCGAGGACCATGCTCAACCCGCGGCAGTTCCAGTTCGCCGCCAAGTTTTCGTTCTAGCGATCCCATCGGTGGGGGAGCGTCAGAGTGCGCCTTCAGCGCTCGCCCCTCTCCCCAGCCATGGAGCCGCATTCAAGGTAAGGCTTGCGCAAGGCCGCCCGCGCATCGGCGATGTGGGACAGCAATCTCCTTCAGGCAGCCAGGA
Organism: uncultured Acidobacteriota bacterium; assembly: GCA_963701005.1. Lineage (GTDB taxonomy): Bacteria > Acidobacteriota > Terriglobia > Acidiferrales > UBA7541 > Palsa-295. The sequence goes on along the minus strand of OY969555.1, from coordinate 4,720,934 downwards.
TCGTTCCAGTTTTCTTCTTTGGTTGAGTTTTTAGCAGGTTGGACTATGCTCGCGGCGCAAGCTGCCCGCGACTAAAACGCGCAATGCCGAAACTCAACACCAGGCCGCAATCAATCGAAGTGAGTCTCGAAAAATCCGCCATCGTCCTCGTGGACATGCAGAACGCCTTCGCCAGCAAGGGCGGCATGCTCGATATCGCCGGAATCGAAATCTCGGACGCCCGCCGCGTCGTCGGCATCATTCGCTCAGTCCTCGACGCAGCCCGGCCCGCGGGCATCCCAGTTGTTCATTTGCGCATGGCCTATAAGCCCGACCAGAGCGACACCGGCGGCCCGAACTCCCCCAACTGGCACAAAGAAAAAGCCATGTGCCTCATCCACGAGCGCCCGGAATTGAAAGGCAAAGTCCTCACCGAAGGCACCTGGGACGCCGCAATTGTTGACGACCTAGCCCCGCTCCCCTCCGACATCGTCATCACCAAAACCCGCTACAGCGGCTTCGTCGGCACCAATCTCGATGCGCGCCTCCGCGCCCTCGGCATCCAATTTCTCTTTTTCGCCGGCATCGCCACCAACGTCTGCGTCGAATCCACCATCCGCAACGCCTTCTTCCTCGAGTATTGGCCCATTATCCTCGCAGACGCCGCCATGCCCGCCGGCCCGCCCAGCGCCCACGAAGCCACACTTTTTAACGTCGAATCGTTTTTCGGTTGGACGATGATGTCAGACGATTTTGTCGCAATCCTGAAATACCAGATCAGCCGAGGCGCCCGTGTGGACCGTTGATATAGACGTCGGCGGAACTCTCACCGACGGCATCTTCACCAAAGACGAGAATGTCTTCTGCGTGAAAGTTGACACCACGCCGCACGACCTAACCGTCTGCCTCTTCGATTGCCTCGGCCAGGCCGCCGAAAAGCTCGGCTTCGCCGGCACCATCGAGTTCCTCGAAAATGTCGAGCTCATCCGCTGGTCCACCACCATCACCTCCAATGTCCTCGCCGAATCCCGCGGCCCCAGAATCGGCCTGCTCGTCTCGAAAGGCCACGAACGCGACCTTTATAGCCGTGCCCCTCGCAGCATCGCCTTCGATCGCATCGTGGCCGAAAAAGATGTCATCGGCGTAAACGGCTCCGCGAGCGAAGCAGACGTCACCAACGCCGCCCGCTCCCTCCTCGAAAGCGGTGTCCGCCGTATCTGCGTCAGCCTGAAAGATTCCCATCGCGATTCCGCCCAAGAGCTCTCCGTCAAATCCATCATCGACCGCCAATACCCCGACCATTTCCTAGGCTCCGTCCCGGTCCTAGCCGGCTGCGACATCTCGAAAAGCGCCGACGACTCCACGCGCACCTACTCAGCCCTAATCAACGCCTATACCCACGGCGCCCTCGCCGCCACCCTATTCAAAGCCGAAGACGACCTACGCCAAGCCTCCCAATATTCCGGCGCCTTTCTCGTCAGCCACATCAATGGCGGCGTCGCAGGCCTCGCCAAAACCAAAGCCATAGACACCATCGAATCCGGCCCCATCCTAGGCATTCACGGCAGCGCCTATCTTGCGAAAGCCTACGCGCTAAAAAACGTAATCGCCATGGACATCGGCGGCACCACCGCGAAAATCAGCCTCCTCGCCAACGGCGAGCCCATCTACCGCAAGCCCGCCGACTTCTTCGGCATCCCCGTAGAAATCTCCCTCCCCGATTTGCGCTCCATCGCCCTCGGCGGCGGCAGCGTCGTAAAACCCGTGGCGCACACGAATATTTCGCCCGGCTCCTCCGCGGCAACCCCTCCCACCATTCAGCTCGGCCCAGAAAGCATGGGCTCGTTCCCCGGCCCCGCCTGTTACGGTCTCGGCGGCGACCAACCCACGCTCACCGACGCCTTCGTCACCGCCGGCCTAATCAACCCCGATTTCTTCCTCGGCGGCACGAAGCCCATCGATCGCGACCTCGCCCGAAAAGCAATCGAAGAATCAGTCGCTGCCCCCCTCCACCTCACGACCGAAGCAGCCTGCAAGCTCATCCTCGACCGCGCCTTCCAATCAGTCGCCGATATGATCGCCGCCGCGGGCGCTGAATTGCATCAAGACCTCGCCCATCACACCCTCTTCGCCTACGGCGGCAATGGCGCCCTCTTCGCCTGCGGCGTCGCCGAAAAAGCCGGCCTCGCAAGCGTCCTCACTTTTTCGCTAGGCCCCGTCTTCAGCGCCTTCGGTTCCTCCATTTCAGACAATCTCCACGTTTACGAGCGTTCGCTCATCGGCACGCCGCTCACCGACGGAGGCCTCGCCCGCATCCGCGATCTCCTCAAAGAAATGAAAGCCGAAGGCATAAAAGATCTCCTCGGCGAAGGCATCCGCCCCGAAGGCCTGATCCACTCAATCGAAATCGATCTCGCGGCAAACGGCCAACCCTCGCGCCCCTTCCCATTCCCCGAGCCGTCTCTCGAAAGTACCGCCGCTGTCCGCGCAGCATACGCAGACGCAGGCGGCGCGCCCAGCGACCAACTCACACTCGAATTAATCCGCCTTCGCGTAAAAAAGCCCATGCCCAAGCCGAAACTAGTCGAACGCGCCCCACAATCCTCCGACGCCTCGCACGCTCACACCGGCTCGCGCAAAATCCTCTGGGGCAGCAGCAAAGCCGAAGCACAAATTTATCGCTGGGAGTCACTCGCCTCCGGCAATCGCATCGAAGGCCCAGCCGTTCTCGAAGGCCTGCAAACCACTTACTTCGTCCCGGAAACCTGGACCATGCAAATCGATCGTTTCGGAAACGGCGCTCTCAGCCGCGATTCAAGAAAGCCCTAGCCGCCGCGCACAGCGCCAGGAGACGCTCATGCCTACCGACCAACCCAATCGCATCCGCATCACCGAATATCTCGACCTCGATTTCAGCTCGGAGCAATGGCTCTGCAACCGCTGCTCCCATCCGCTCGGCCCCGCCCGCGAAAATTACAAGCGCGGCTGCCTACTCTACGACCGCGACCCGCGCGAAATCCATCCCCCATTGGTCACCGGTGCATTCAATTTCTCCCCCGACCCCCTCTGGGTCCGCATCGTCGAATATTATTGCCCCGGCTGCGGCACGCAGGTCGAGACCGAATATCTCCCCCCCGGCCACCCCATCACCCACGACATCGAAATCGATGTTGACCGCCTGAAAGAGAGACTCCGCAAAAACGAATTCGTCATCCGCGATCAAAGACTCGAGGCCACCGAATGAATTCCATCGACATAGACGTCGGCGGAACCTTCACCGACCTGGTCCTCAACTTCAATGGGAAATCCCTGATCAAAAAAGTTCCCACCACTCCCTACGATCTCTCCGTCTGCTTTTCCCGCGTCATCGAAGAAGGCGCCGCCGCCCTCGGCCTGAAAATCGAAACCCTCCTCCCGGCGATCGACATGATCCGCTACTCCACCACCATCGCCATGAACCGCCTCATCGAAAAAAAGGGCCCGCGCCTAGCCCTCATCACCACCGAAGGCCACGAAGACGTCGTCCTCATCGGTCGCGGCGCTCAGTGGATTGACGGCACGCGCGTCACCGAGCGCAGAAATCTCGCCGTTCAAAAAAAGCCCGACCCCCTAATCCCCCGCGACATGATCGTCGGCGTCAAAGAGCGCGTTGATTCCCGCGGCGCAATCATCCGCCCGCTCGATGAAAACGACGTCCGCGAAAAAGTCCGCTACCTCGTCAATCGCGGCGCCCGCGGCTTCGTCGTCTCGCTCCTCTGGGGCTTTCTCAATCCCGCAAACGAGCGCCGCGTAAAAGAAATCATCCGCGACGAGTACAAGGAATTCCACATCGGCTATCTCCCCGTCGTCCTCGCCGGACAAGTCGTCGGCAAGCTCGGCGAATACGAGCGCACCATGGCCGCCATTCTCGACGCCTACCTCCAACGCTCCATGCAAATCGAGCTTTCCGCAATGTGGGACAAGCTCCGCGAGCGCGGCTACACCAAGCCCCTATTAATGATCCAAAGCTCCGGCGGCATCGCCGAAGTCTTCCGCACCACCGCCTGCCGCACATTCAATAGCGGCCCCGTCTCCGGCCTCATGGGCGCTCATCACGTCGCAAAATCCCTCGGCTATCAAAATGTCGTCATGACGGACATGGGCGGCACCAGCTTCGACGTCGGCCTGGTCGTCAAAGACAGCGTCCGCAGCTACGATTTCCGCCCCATCATCGATCGCTGGATGGTCGGCATCACCATGATTAAAACGCTCTCCGTCGGCGCCGGCGGGGGCTCCATCGCCTCCCTCAATCCGCTCCTCCAGAATCAAGTTCAAGTCGGCCCGCGCAGCGCCGGCTCGCTCCCCGGCCCTGCATGTTTCAGCCTTGGCGGCACCGATCCCACGGTCACCGATGCGGACGTCGTGCTCGGCTACATCAATCCCGCCTACTATTCCGGCGGCCGCATGAAGCTCGATAAAAATCGCGCCACCCAAGCCATCCGCGAAAAAATCGCCAAGCCTCTCAACATCTCCGTAGAAGAAGCCGCCGCCATCATCCGCAAAATCGTCAACGGCAATATGGCCTCAGCCATCATGAAAGAAGTTCACCTGCGTGGTTACAGCCCGGAAGATTTCATCCTCTTCGTCGGCGGCGGCGCCGGCGCCACCCACGCCGAAGGCTACAAAGCGGACATAAAAAAGGCCGTCACCTTCCCCTTCTCCCCCGTCTTCTGCGCCTTCGGCTCCTCCACGATGGATATCATGCACGTCTACGAAGTCTCAAAAAAACTCACCCTCATGACTCCCGGCACCCAGGAAATCACGCAGGATTACGTCATCTTCAACCAGACAGTCGAATCCCTAGTCGATCAAGCCAAAAAAGATCTAATCGCCGACGGCCTCGCCCCCGATCAAGCCTCCTTCATCCTCGAGCTCGACATGCTCTACGGCGGCCAATTCCACGTAAAACGCGCCCTCTCCCCGCGCCTCTCGATCCATTCCCCCGCCGATGTCCAGGCCATCTGCGAAGCCTTCAAAAAAGAATTCAGCGAAGCCTTCAGCCCCTTCGTCGTCAATCCCGAAGGCGGCGTCTTCGTTGATAGCTTCATCCTCAAAGCCATCGTCCCCGTCCAGGAAGTGAATCTCCCGAAGCTTCCGCTCGAAGGCCACGACGCCTCCGCCGCCCGCAAAGGCGAGCGCCCCGTTTACTGGGCCTCCGAAAAAGATTTTCGCCCCACTCCCATCTTCGCCTACGAATCCATGCGCCCCGGCAATCGCATCGAAGGCCCCGCAGTTCTCGAAGGCGAATACACCACCATCGTCGTTCCGCCGTCCATGCGCTTCTCAATAGACGAGCGCGGCCTCGGCATTCTCGAAAGCTGAGCCGCGCCGCACCCAAGGAGACCTATGCCCATCCCAACAACCGCCGAAAAACTTCAGTGGCTCAAGCCCGAGCCGGCCACTCCCTTCGAAAAAGAATGCGCCGCCAAAATTCCCGCAGGCGATTACGAAATCGGCGTCCAAATCACCAACGACATTCTTGACGAAGCCATGGAAGTCTTCGTCCGCTCCTCCCGCAGCTATTTCGGCGTATCCGGCGATTCCATGGTCGCCATCTTCACCGCCAATGGCGACCTCGTGAACGCATCCTGCGGCACCTATCTCCACGCCATCATCCAGCCCATCGTCATCAAATTTATCCAGAAGTATTACAAGGAAAATCCCGGCATCCGCGATGGCGACATCTGGTACACCAACGACGCTCTCTACGGCGGCATCCACAATCCCGACCAGGTCGCGCTCATGCCCATTTTTTACAAAGGCCGTCTCCTCGCCTGGGCCTCCGCCGCACTGCACACCACGGAAACCGGCGCCATTGAACCAGGCGGCATGCCCGTCAGCGCCAAATCACGCTTCGATGAAGGCCTCAATATGCCCCCCATCAAAATCGGAGAGAATTTTGAAATCCGCAATGATTTCCTCGAGTTCTATTCCGTCTATGGCCTGCGCGCCCCCGCCATGTTCATCTCCGATCTCCGCGCCCGCTGCACCACCGCCGACCGCGTTCGTGTCCGCCTTCTCGAGCTAGCCGAAAAGCGCGGCCCCGAATTCGTCGTCGGCCTCCTCCGCAAAATGTCAGAAACCGCCGAAGCCGCCGCCCGCAAAAAAATCAAAGCCCTCCCCGACGGCAAATTCCGCGCCGTAGTTTTCAACGACGCCATCGGCTGGACCCCCGCCCTAGTCCGCGCCTGCTATCTCACCCTCATCAAGCAAGACGGCACGCTCACTTTCGATTTCGAAGGCACCTCCCCTGAAAATCCCTCCTCCTACAACGTTCACCCGCAAGCCGTCGTCGGCCACATCGCCAATTTCATGTACGAATACGTCTTCCACGACCTTCCCATTTCCAGCTCCACCTTCGCTCCCATCGATTTCGTTTTCCCAGAAGGCATCATTCTCAATCCCGGCCGCACCGCCGCCACCAGCTGCTGCGTGTATATCGGCATGCAGACGCGCTGCGCCACCCACAATGCCTTCGCCAAAATGACGTTTTCAAATGCCGCCCTCTGGCGCCAAGTCGCCGCCGCTCCCGGCAGCCAGCACACCGCTCAAATCTGCGCCGGCCACTCGCAGTGGAATCTAGCCGTCTCCGACGTCCTCTCCTTCTCTCTCAATACGCAAGGCCAGGGCGGCCGCGCCTCCACCGACGGTATGGACGCCTACGGTTTCGCCTGGTGCGCCTTCGGCCGCGCCCCCGACTCCGAGCAGGTCGAAAGCGAATTGCCCGTCACCGTCACACTCTCGCAGCACTGGAAAGATTCCTGCGGACCCGGTCTCCACCGCGGCGGTTCCGGCGGCGTCCAGCAATGGATGATTCACAAAGTTCCCGCGCTCGTCTCTCTCTGCATGGGCAACGGCAGCAAAGTCCCTCTAGGCCAGCCGCTTTTTGGCGGCTACGCCTCCGCTCCCATCCCCGGCATCAGCGTCCGCAAGTCCGATCTCCTGAAGCAAATGAGAGAAGGGAACCCAAATCTCTCCATGGACTCCCGCGACATCCTCGAAAACGCCACCATCCACGGCGACTGGCTCTTCGAGCTAATCGCCCGCACTCCCAAAGTGTACGAGGAGGGCGACCTACTCTTCGGCTTCAGCGGCGGCGGCCCCGGCTACGGCGACCCGCTCGAGCGCGCCCCCGAAGAAGTCCTCGAAGACGTCCGCAAAAAAATCATCTCCGATTGGACCGCCCAAAATATCTACAAAGTCGCGACCGATCCGAATCGCGGCAAGCTAGACGCCGAGAAAACAAAATCCCAGCGCCAAGCAGAACGCCGCGCCCGTCTAGCCCGTGGCAAACCCTTCGACGAATTCCACAAGGAGTGGAACAAAAAAAAGCCACCAGAAGATATCCTGCAGTTCTACGGCCGCTGGCCAGACGCCAAATCCCTAGGCCCAGTCTTCCGCCCGTAACGCGGGCGTCCCGCCGGCGCTCGTCTCTTGCCGGTAGGGGCACGGCATGCCGTGCTCCCTCGGCGCTGCTTACCGCCATATCGTTAAACTTGCATCACCATTTGCTGGCCGGTTGGGTACCGATTCGCGATATTCTCCGAACATCGCGCGTGCGATATATCTCATGCCCGAAAATCCAACCCCGCGCCAAACGCTCTCGACCCTCCTACAAGGCACCCCCCCACCCCGCCCCCTCCTCCTCCCAATCGTCTTCTCCCTCGGCGCAAAAATCGAAAACACCCCCCGCCGCGTCTTCCTAAATAACGCCACAAAAATCTCCAACTCCCTCCGCCAAATCCGCACCCATCTCCGCTCCGACGGCGTCGCCTGCTATTTCGATCCCCACCTGGAAATGGAAGCTCTAGGCGCCAAGCTCGTTTGGCACGAGGACAGCCAGCCCCCCACAATCACCTGGCCTCAGCCAGCCGCGAAAGGAACTCTGCCCGGCAACCTCCGCTCACCCGAAGACGCCGCAAAAACCCCCCGCGCAAAAGTCGCCGTCGAAGTGATCACCCGCCTCAAATCTTTATTTCGCGACGAGCCCCTTCTAATGGCCGGCGTCACCGGCCCCTTCACATTAGCCGCCCGCCTCACACAATTGGATCAAAATGAGGCCGCGCGCCCAGAGGATTTGCCCGCCGCCGCAATTGAACTCGCCGCCTCCGCAATCACTTCGCTTTCTTCCGCCTTCGTCGAAGCCGGCGCCCATGTCCTCTTCATCCAAGAAGAATTCCTCCCCGCGCTGGCACCGGAAACATGCGAGTCCTGGGCCTCCCTGCTCGCCCCCACATTCAATATCATCCGTTTCTACGAAGCCCTCCCCGTCCTCCACCTCCGAGACGCCACATCCTTCGCCAAAAACGCCGCCCTAATCTTCAACCACCCCTGGGATTGCATTCTCTGCCCCGCCTTTGGTGCAATCAGCGATCGCGCGCCCGAAAAAATCCCCGCCTCAAGCCCCGCTCGTTTCGGCATCGCCATCCCTCCTGATCTATTTCAATCAGAAAGCGTAACCGAAGCGCGCCTCCTCGAATCATCCAAGCGCACAATCGCCGGATCGAACCCCGTGCTCCTCACCACCACCGGCGACATCCCCATAACCACGGATTTAAAGCGCCTGATAAACGCGATGGAAGCCTTCTCCAGGACAGGTTGACCAACAAGAAGCTAACCGAGGAGCGCCGCAGGGGCGTGGCGCAGACACTCCTGTCTGCGCTCCTTCGAGCAATCGTCATCCCAGGTGCCACGATCAGAAATCGGATCTCAAGATTCCACTCCCATCAAGTTGTCATTCTGAAGGCATCCGACAAGGATGCCTGAAGGATCTCAGCCGCAATTCTCAGCAACCAAATCATTTCCCCGCTCCCGTTCCACCAGCGCGCACCGCCAAGCGCCGTAGGCGCGCCAGAAGATAGCCCAGCCCGCCGTTTTCTGGCGGGCCGGGTACCCTATGTGCAATATTCCCCGAGCGCCGTAGGCGCGGCACTAGCGCCCCGGCATGCACGCGAAATGTCGGGCGATACCGCTTCCCAAATTGGAACACGTGCCATCATCCACCCAACTGTGTAATAATTGCCCGCGAACGGTCGGCGTCAGGGCCATAAAACCGTGATTTTCCTCTTTACAATACGTTACTACTATGCTAACATCGTTAGAATGGCCAATGCCCAATACGCCCGACAAAGCACAGCCAAGGTGATTTCTAATCGATACCGCTGACGATTAGAATTCCACTAATCTCTATGAAAACAAAGGGCGGGCGCCTTGTCTAATCGATACCAAAGTGGCGTTTTTGGCGACAAGTCCTCGACCACCCGCCCCGCCGCGGCCCCCGCCCCCGCTTCCTCCCCTGACCCTGTCCGCCCCGTCCGCCTCCGTACATCCGGCGCCACCATCGAGCACACCCCCGACAGTTCCATTTTGGTCCGCCCCACCGAGCCCCTCGGCCCCTATCCCAAAGTCCTCACCGACCGCCTCGCCCACTGGGCCCAGGTCACCCCGGACCGCATCTGCGCCGCCAAGCGCGATGCAGCCGGCAACTGGCGCTCCCTCACATACTCCCAGGTCCTCTCCGCCATCCGCAGCATCGGCCAAGCCCTCCTCGATCGAGGCCTCTCCGCCGAGCGCCCCGTCGCCATCCTCTCGGAAAACGATCTAGAACACCTGCTCCTCATGCTCGCAGGTCAGCATGTTGGAATTCCCACCGCCCATCTTTCCCCCGTATATTCCCTCGTCTCGAAAGATCTCTCCCAACTCCGCCACTGCCTCGCACTCTTAACCCCCGGCCTCGTCTTCGCCTCCACCGGCGAGAAATACCGCCGCGCCATCGAAGTCGCCCTCACCGACGATATGGAGTTGGTCGTCACAAACGCCCCACCCGAATTCCGGAAAGCCACAAATTTCTCCGCTCTCCTCGCGACCACCCCATCACCGGCCGTCGAAGCCGCCCACGCCCGCATAGACCCCGGCAGCCCCGCGAAATTCCTCTTCACCTCCGGCTCCACCGGCATGCCAAAAGCCGTCAACAATACCCACCGCATGATCTGCTCCAACCAGCAAATGATCGCCCAGGTTTTTCCCTTCTTGCAGGACGAGCCTCCGGTCCTCCTCGATTGGCTGCCCTGGAACCACACCTTCGGAGGAAACCACAATATCGGAATCTCTCTTTACAACGGCGGCAGCTTCTACATCGACGAAGGCAAGCCCGGCGCCGAGTTCATCAACGAAACAATCCGGAATCTTCGCGAAATTTCACCGACCGTCTATTTCAACGTTCCCAAGGGCTACGAGGATTTGCTCCCCGCGCTGCGCGCCGATCGCGGCCTCCGCGAAACTTTTTTTCGCTGCCTCTCGCTCCTCTTCTATGCCGGTGCCGGATTATCGCAGCACGTATGGGATGCCTATCGCTCGCTCGCGCTCGAAACCTGCGGCGAGCGAATCATCATGGTCACCGGTCTTGGCTCGACAGAAACCGCGCCCATGGCCATCCAGGCCACCTGGGACACCGACCGCACCGGAATCATCGGCATTCCCATCCCCGGCGTCGAAGCAAAGCTCGTGCCGCATGACGAAAAACTCGAAGCCCGCGTCCGTGGACCCAATATCATGCCGGGATACTGGCGCCAGCCCGCCTTGACGGAAAAAGCCTTCGACGACGATGGCTTCTACAAATTCGGTGACGCGCTCCGATTCGTTGACCCAGACGACGTCAACAAAGGTTTTCTCTTCGATGGCCGCTTCTCCGAAGATTTCAAGCTCGCCACAGGGACGTGGGTAAGTGTCGGCCCGCTGCGTGCCAGAATTCTCAGCCACTTTGCGCCTTTCGTGCGCGACGTTGTCATCACCGGTCATGACCGCGACGATATCGGCATGATGATTTTTCCAGATCTGCCCGCTTGCTGTTCTCTTTGCCCCAGCCTCGCGCCCGATTCGCCTCCCCATGAAATTCTCGCGCACCAGGCCGTCCTCTCGCGCTTCATGGATTTGCTCGAAACTTTCGCCATGCAATCCACCGGCAGCTCCAAACGAGTCGCCCGCGCCGTCATCCTCACCGAGCCGCCGTCGCTCGACGCCCGTGAAGTCACAGACAAGGGCTCGCTCAATCAGCACGCCGTTCTCGAGCATCGCGCTGGGCTCGTCGAACAGCTCTACGCGCCGAATTCGTCGCCTTTAATCCTTCGATTGAAGGAAAATTGATTCATCGAAACGAAAGCGAACATGTCTTCGCCACTGAAACTCGCGAAAGAAATTACGGGGCAATCGCAAGCCGCCACCGTAGAATGTCCGCATGGCACGAGGGTGGGAAAGCAAGGCTGTGGAAGGCCAGGTCCTGGAATTTCAGGAAAAAGATAGTGGAGGTAAAAAGGGCCCGTTGACTCCGGCGCAACTCGAAGTGCGCCGCCGCAGGGAAGTCCTCCTATTGTCGCGCGCGCGCGTGCAGAAAGATTTGGAATCGAGCCACGTCCCGCGCTACCGCGAACAATTGATCCGCGCGCTCGCGGATCTCGATGCCCAATTGGCCGCGCTGCTAGATTCAAACTGACGAGGCCGCGCCGATTTAAGTACGCGCGAACTGCCCGCGCTTTGAATCGGAAGTCGAACAAGAAAATTATTAAGTGAGTTTCAATCGCGTGGCAGGCCGGGCCCAGGATCCTCGATAAACACCACGCCGACACCGTTTTGAGTCTTCTCGCGGCCCGGATCGAAATGCACCACGGTCCCGCGCAGCGAAAGAACGCTCGCACGGTTGTGATCTCCCGCAGCCTCGATCACCACGCGCACTTCCGACTGCAGCCGCGGCCGGTTGTTCAAGCAAAGATAAGCTCCCTGCAGGCTCAAGTCGCGCACGGTCGCCTTCTCTTCGAACTTGCTGCCATCTTCCGCCTGCCCGCTCACCGTCGCAGTAAAGCGCAGCCGCCTGCGTTGCCCCAGCCGCGATTCCCGCAATGCCACGCCCACGCCCCGCTCGCTTAACGTGATCGTCATCCCCTCCGTCGCCGCCCAGGTCGCAGGGAATTCCGCCCGCGCGGCCGAGAGAAAACTGTCCACCACTTTGTCCGATGAATCCGGATCGTGATGGAACAGAACGAGGTTCCTCACCTTTGCCTGCCGCGCCATCTTCACGCCTTCAAGCCAGCTCGAATGGCCCCATCCTCTGCGGTCCGTCGCGAGCTGCTCCGGTGAATACTGCGCATCGTAAATCAGCACGTCCGCTCCCTGGGCGAGCTTCAGCAAACTCTGGTCGAACTCCGCCACTCCCGGTTCATTGTCCGTGGCATAGACAATCGAGCCGCCAGTGGTCTCAATCCGGTAACCAAGGCAGCCTTGAGGATGATGCAACCAGCCGGCGCTCACGTGAGTCCCATGCACTTCCCACTTCTCCCCGCCGGTCACTTCGTGGAAATCGCGTGTCGCCGTCATGGAGCTCACATCCACAGGAAAGTACGGGCTGGCCAGCTGCGCCTCGAGCACCTGCCGCAGGCTGTTCGGTCCAAGAGACCTCGACTGAAAGCTGTAAAAGTGGAATCGGTTCTGCGACTCGAAGAACGGGTGGAAGAACGGAATGCCCTGAATGTGATCCCAGTGGTAATGCGTGACGAGGATATGAGCTTCCATCCCCCGGCTGCCCACATGCTCGGTCAAGTGGTTCCCGAGCATCCGCAGTCCAGTCCCGCAGTCGAGAATGAATCGCGTGCCGTTCGGAGCAGTCAGTTCGAGGCAAGGCGTGTTACCGCCGTAGCGCCACGTATCGCGCTCCAGCGTCGGCGTTGAGCCGCGCACTCCCCAGAAAACCAGCTTGGCCACATTTTGCGTCATCGCTGGGTGAATCGTGACGCGCGCCGCTTGCGTCCCCCTGAGAGCCCTTCGCAGAGCCATGGTAGGCGGTCGTAGCGAGGGAAGTCAATTGCGTTATCTCCCAGGCGTTCATTCCCGCAGACAAGGCTGCCCGGACCGCAACAGCCGTAGTCATCTTCTGGCACTGGCCCCCAAGGTCCGTGCTATTCGCTGGCACGCCCGAGCGAGTAGAATCCAGTGGATGCACTCCCATGCTCATGGCGGCCTTGGCTCTCATGAGGCCCCGAAGGAACCCGGCTCGCACAACCATGCTCCCCACACCCACGGTCTGAACACTCTCGTGGACGGCTCCATCCCGGGCATGACCGGCATTCTCGGCGCAGCCGTCGTAGCCACGTTCGTGCTTGTCTTTGCCGAACTGGTCGCAGGGTATGCGGGCCATTCCATCGCCCTCATCAGCGACGCGGTCCACAACCTCACCGACGTCCCAACGCTCGTCATTTCCTGGCTGGCCACCCGCTGGGCCAAGCGCCCCCCAACGCCTGAGAAGACATATGGCTATCACCGCTCGGGAATCCTGGCCGCTTTCGTCAATTCGATGCTGCTCGCGATCGTGGCCCTGTTCCTCATCCTCGAATCCGTTGATCGCCTGCGCCATCCCGCCGAAATCCAGACAGGCATCATGATCTGGGTCTCTGTGCTCGCGCTCTCGATCAATGGCGGCATCACATTCGCCGTCAGCCGCGGGCGGCGCGATCTCAACGTGCGCTCCGTCTGGATTCACAATCTGGGTGATGCGTTTTCGAACGTTGCCATCGTCAGCGGAGCCCTCGCCATCCGCTGGACCGGCGCAAACTGGCTGGATCCCGTAATCGGCATCGGAATCGGCGCGATGGTTCTATGGTCAGGGACGGGAATCCTCCGCGAAAGCAGTCACATCTTGCTCGAGGGCTTGCCAAGAAACATTCGGCTGGAAGAAGTAGCGGCAGCTGTCTTGCGAGTGGAAGGAGTTCAGGAGGTCCACGATATCCACATCTGGACCTTAGGGACCGATCTCCACGCCATCTCCTGCCACGTGCGCATTCCCGACATGCATATGGAAGACAGCGAGAAGATCCTTGATCACATCCGCGAAATCCTCGCGCACGATTTCCAAATCACGCACACGACCATTCAATTTGAGCGCGCCGGCTTACCCACCCATGCCGGGCTGTACATGCCCGAGCCTGTCCGCCGCTCGGACGAATAACCCGCAGAACTCGCCCAATATTAAGAGTTAACCGCCCGGATTGCGCCCAACAATGACTACAGAGGAAGCTGGAGAGGTGTGCCGCGCTCTTGATTGATGCGCAACGTCGCATCCGAATCGAGATCCGCCAACGCCACCGTATGCCGCCCGCCTTCTGGCGTGATATACACGATCCTGTCGTTCTGCCGCGTAAAAGCCGCCGCCTGCAACTGCTTGCCATTGCGCATCACAAGCGTGAACTCGCCTTCATCCACCAGTGGCGCGGCTGCTTCGGCCGGGGGAGGCTCATACGCTTCCTGCGAGACCGCCTCCTGCGGCGCGGGCTGCTGCATCACGACAACCGGCTGCTGCGCCTGCGGTTGCTGGTCCGCGTCGACCGGGACAGCATAGTATCCCCCGCCATCAATCAGGAAGTACCCGGGTGCGAATCGCGTTTCTCGCCGCAGGCGTTCGGCCACAGCCAAGCGCGCTTGCGTGGCGGGATCGATTAGCGCCTTGATTCCAAGATCCTGATTGATCAGTGAAAAACTCCCGGGGCCGAAGCCAAAACCGGGAAAGGGATTCACCAGGTCCTGAATGGAAAGCGGTGACCCGCCGTTGAATGCGAGAAGATCCTCAGGATCCCGCTGGTTCGATATCCTGCTCGATCGGCTGCTGGTGCCGCGCGTTCCGGCGCGTGCAACCACAGGGGCCGGGGAAACCGTGCGTACGCGGATCGAAGGTTGAGCGGTAGCGACACGCTGCGCGCGTTGCGCCACTGCCAGGGAAGGAATTACAAGGAACAATGCCGCAGCAAGCCCGAATTCGCATCTTGCCTTCATGGCCGCCTCACTTCCAATCCATGGGACGCATCAGCCCAACCGTCGGTTGCCCAAATTATACGCCCGCATCCTTTGCAATTCACCCGTTTCATTCCTTCCGGCATCGCGCATCGCTTGTCCGCCGTGGGCATGGAGGCCTCCAGTCAGGGCAGGACACGGATTCGACCTTTGCTTTTCCCTAAGGGCCGGATGTGCTATAAACGGGCGTTCACAGGGCGTCCACAGATGGCACAGCCGGAAGAAGTTGTGCGACCGGCCCAACCAACTGAGCCGAAGGCCGTTGCTGGCGGGTCTGGGCACGAAAGCGAGTCCGCTTCCGGGTACTGCCCGCGATGTTCGGCACGGCTTGAGCCGCGGAGCTGCAAGCTGATCTGCTCGTCTTGCGGGTACTATATGTCCTGTTCGGATTTTTACTGAGGAGCATGCCCGCGGCGCGGATCAATCGCCGGTGGCATCTCCCCGTATCGAGCACTTAAGCAGCAATCAAGAGACTTCGAGGAGGAGCGAACGTGGCACTGAGAATGACCGATCGGGATACCGATGGCGTGACCGTGGTCGAGATCGAAGGGCGCATCGTGCTGGGCGAGGAAAGCAACGCGTTCCGCGAGAAGGTAAAAAGCTTGCTTGCGGCGGGAAAGAAGAAGATTGTCCTGAACCTGGCGAACGTCGGCTATATTGACAGCGCGGGCCTCGGGACGCTGGTGGCCACCTTTCATAGCGCCCGATCGCAGGGCGCCACCCTCAAGCTCGCGAACCTCGGCTCGAAGTTTAAGGAAGTCCTTCAGGTGACGAAGCTGATGACCGTCTTCGACACGTATGACAATGAAGGTCTCGCCGTTCAAAGCTTCAGCAAGTAGTTCGCAGAGATTTCAGCGCGGCTCGGCAGCACTGCTGAGCCGCGCCCTGCTTCCGCGAGCCGCTCACTTCGCCGGCCCCTCGAGACGCCCTTCCACTCGATAGATGGCCAGCCCGCTCAATAGCTTCGGGTAGAAGTCCGTGGATTTTTGCGGCAGTACATCCCCGCCCAGCGCAATATCAACCACCTGTTGCACGCGCACGGGATTCAACAGGCACGCAAGCTGTGCCTCGCCGCAATCCACGGCCGCAATCGCCGTATCCATTTCCCGTTCGTAGCCCAAATTATCTTCCGCCGCAACGGCTTCCGCCGTAATCCCAAGACCTTTTTCGAGAACCAGGCGGTGTAACAGAACTACATCCAATCCCCGCTGCGCCTCGGAAATGTCCGGCAAGAGCTGTTCCAGATCTGCACCGCGGCGTAGCAGAAACAAATAGAACGCTCCGCCTCCTGCGTAGACGCCCATGGCCCGCCGCCCGTGGTTCTGTCCCGCGAAATCCTTCCGAAATTCCGCATAGCTTGCAGCGCGCTCATCCGCGCTCTGGAAAGGATAGGAATACCAGTCGAAGTAGGGACCCAGTGACTTTCGGAATCGCTCGAAATCGAAGCCCGCGACATTGCGAACCAGCCGGTGAGTCGCAAGGATCGTCAAACCTCTGGAATGAGTGTTAATAAATGTCATCATTGCGAATTCGTGCGCGGCCATAGGATCCACCTTGCCCAGTCGCGTACGGCATTCGTCGCGGTAAAACATCGCCGTCTCATACCGGTGGTGCCCGTCCGCAATGATCAGCTTCTTTGCTTCCATTTTCTTCCGAATGCGTTGGGCGAAGGCCGCGTCGGCAACGGGCCAGAGACGATGCGTCACATCGAACTCGTCGCGCAGCTCGAGCGCTGTGCTTTTGCGGACGAATTCTTCAAGCCACGTCTCGATATTTCGCTCGGGATCGTCGTACAGCATGAAAAGTTGCCCGGTCTGCGCGTGCGTGTGGCGCAGCAATTCGATGCGGTCCGCCTTCGGCGCCGAAAGCGTTCGCTCGTGCCGGAAAACGACATGCGCGTCGTAATCCTCGATTCGGCCGAGCGCGATAAACCCGCTTCGCACTCGCCGTGTCTGCATCCCCGGCACCAGGTATTCCTGCGAATAGATGTAAATGCACGGCGCTTCGTCCCGCACCAGAATCTTCTGCGCGATCCATTCCTCAAGCTTTTGCCCCGCGCGGGTATAGACGTTGTTTTGAGGCGAATCGTCCGGCAGTACCTTCCCCTTTTCGACCGCGATCAGGTTATACGGACTCGAGGCGTAGTAGCGTTCGTGCATCGCCGGCGTGATTTTGTCGTATGGCTGCGTGAGCACCTGCTCAAGCTTGACGCGGTTTGTGTCATACCGGAAGGCGCGAAAAGGTCGAATGTCAGCCATGGGGCCTCGGTTGGACAATCAGATCGTGCGCAAATTGGTTATTGTAGCAGCCTGCGGCGTCCGCTCCCAAAGAGCAGTAGCGCACCTGTCTTTGCCCGTGCCTGCAAATTCGGACTAAAGCAGCGAATAAGCCCCTGCCAGGGATGCGAACGCCAGATGACATTCCTATTCGTCCCGCCTAAAATAGAAAATTCGCATTCGCATTTATCGGATACTCTGACGAATGGCCTGCCACGACAATCGCTTTTCCGATGTTCGCGTCCTGATCTTCGACCTCGACGGCACGCTGATTGATTCGAAGCTGGACCTCGCCCATTCCATCAACGCCACGCTCGAGCATATGGGCCGCACGCCTCTGGCCCATGACACGATTTATAGCTTCGTCGGCAACGGTGCCCCCGTGCTGGTTCGTCGCGCGCTCGGCGAAGCCGTCACCGATCAGGAGGCGGATGAGGGGCTCGTTTATTTTCTCAGCTACTACCGCACCCACATGCTCGACAACACCGTGGCCTATCCGGGGGTCCGCGAAGGGCTGGAGCTTTTAAAAAATAATCCCCTCGCTATCTTGACCAACAAGCCTGTCAATTTCAGCCGCGCGATCCTTGATGGGCTCGGTCTCTCGCGGTATTTCCGTTTTGTCTATGGTGGCAACAGTTTTGAGAGAAAGAAGCCTGATCCGATGGGCGTGGAAGTTCTACTCCGCGATCTGGCAGCGTCACCGAAGGAGGCCATGCTGGTGGGTGATTCCGAAGTGGACGTTCGAACTGCCCGCAATGCGGGCATTTGGGTGTGCGGTGTCAGTTACGGCTTGGGGGCGGAGGGCTTGCGCATCCATCCGCCGGATATCATGCTGGATAGCTTAACGGAACTCACCACATACCTCGACGGCCGGGCCGCCGCGCCTTAGTCTTTTCCATACGCGTCTTTGTACCAGTCCCACGTCCGCTGCAGCCCTTCCTCAAAATGAACGCGCGGCTCGTAGCCGAGCAACCGGCGCGCGAGCGAAATGTCCGCCTGCGAATCTCGAATATCGCCTGCGCGCGGCGGATCATACTGCGCGTGAATTTTCTTTCCCGTAATTTTCTCGAGCGACTTGAGCACCTGATTCAGCGTGATCCGAGCGCCCGTGCCGCCGTTGAAAACCATTCCCGTGGCGCCATCCGACTCGCAAGCCCGCAGCGTCTCGTCCACCACGTTGTCGATGTATGTGAAATCGCGCGATTGCTGCCCATCGCCGAAAATCACCGGCGGCTGCCCCAGCAGCAGCGCCAGCATGAAGCGCGAAAGCACCCCGGAATATTGCGAGCTGGGATCCTGCCGCGGCCCAAACACGTTGAAATATCGGATCGAAGCGTTTTCGAGGCCATACACGCGGCCAAAAACCTGCGCGTAAAGCTCGCCCACGTATTTCGTCACTCCGTAGGGCGAAATCGGCTGCGGCTGCATCGTTTCAAGCTTCGGCAGTTCCGGCGTTTCGCCGTAAGCCGAGGACGAAGCCGCGAAAACAAAACGCCGCACTTGTGCGTCACGCGCCGCCACCAGCACGTTCAGCGTCCCGTCAATATTCACCGCATTCGTTTCGAGCGGATCCTTCACGGACCGGGGAACCGACGTCCGCGCCGCCAGATGAATCACGTATTCCACGTCCCGGCAGGCTGACTGCAACGTAGCCAGATCCGTGATGCTCCCCGCGCGAAAATCAACCCTGCTGCGCACCCCAGCGAGATTCTTTTCGTTGCCGCTCGAGAGATCGTCCAGCACCCGCACCTCATGCCCGCGGCGCACGAGTTCGTCCACGATGTTGGAACCGATAAAACCCGCACCACCTGTCACCAGATAGCGCATCCTAAAATTTCTCCTTGGGAAAAAGCGGGCGCAACAGGAGTGATCCAGCTCCGAGAAGCGCCTCGAGATCCGGTGGCCTGCGTTTCGCCTTTCAGGTACGCTTGAATATAGCCCGGCTGAGTTGAGCGGGCAAGGAAGGCAGTCAGCAATATTTTCGTGGCAACTTTAATACGAACGAGGAGCTCCGATCCAGGACCATGACCTCCAGGCAGAGATTTTCAAAAGAAGTTATTGCTGTGTTTGTCTGGGCACCCGTACTTGCACTCCTGTGGTTTGTGGCCGGTTCTTCGCCGGCGTCAACGACCGCGAGGCAGTCAACCAACCACAAAACCGCCAAAACGAAGGCCGCCCCCAAAACCGCCGCGCCCGACGCCGCCGTTCCATTTCGCGCCGGTGAGACGCTGCAATACCAAGTGTCCTGGGCCACATTCACGAGCGCCGCCTCCGTGCAATTAGCCGTGCCGGAACGCCGCGACCTGTTTGGCTGGGGAACTTGGCACTTCCGCGCCTCCGCTCATACCCTTAGCACGGTCCGCTCGCTCTTCCCCATCGATGATCAATTTGATTCGTATACCGACACCGCGACGCTTGAGAGCCGCCAATACGAAATGTACTTGAACGAAATGGGAAAGAAGCAGGACCACACGTTCCATTTTCTGAAGCAGGGCGACAAGCCCCGCGGGGACGCGCCGCAAGTCATCGTCCTGCCCGGAACTCGCGACCCGCTTGGCGCCCTGTATTCCTTGCGCGGCGTCGATTGGCAAAAAACACCCGAGTTCCGCGCTCCCGTCTACGATGGCCGCGCCGTTTACGAAATTCGCGCCCGGCAGGAGGCTCCGGAGGATATCGTCTCCGTTGCTGCGGGAAAGTTCTCAGCTTCGCGCGTCTCTATTCGCATTTTTCAGCATGACAAGGAAGTCTCTGGAATGAATTTCTCCGCCTGGTTTGCCCACGACGCTCCGCGCACTCCGGTCCTCATCCAGGCGGACCTGCCCTTCGGAAACCTGCGTGTGGAATTGACCTCTGCTTCACAGTAATTCGTGGAAACGTTCGGGCGGGCGCCGGCTTAATCTTCCGGCACGATCCAGTCATCCGGCGGGAAGTCTATCTGCCAGAATTTCGGCGAGGGTTTTCCAAACTCGATTCCTAATTGGGATTTCCCAGCCTGCGTGGTCCCAATGTGCACAACCCGGCATTCGAGGGATTGATGCGTGGCATTGTTGCCGATGGTGATTGTCTGTCCGGCTGTTACCTTCGCCGCGAGGGAAATCAGAGCTCCGTGAGCATTCACCACCAGCGTGCGCGTTTCCTCGGCGAACTCTTGCTTTTCGGCCGTTTTGCCGCTCACATGGATCGGCACACTCAGGAGCACGCGCATGCTCCGCCGCCGGCCCGGATCAGGCGTCCAATTCACCTTTTCTTTCTGCGTCAGCGTAGGTGCGCCCATAGTCCGCCCACCATAGGACTTACGAACGTCCCAGGCAATGGAACTATCGTCCTACTATCGGCGGGCTGGAGTAACTAACAGAGGACAAAGGGGATAACAAATAGCGGAGGCCGTCAGCAGCACCGGCAGATGGTTTGGAGGGCAGAAACGCGGGATCAGCAGCTTACGATTTTTTCGCGGTGGAGTTTTACGCGGCGCGTGGCATTGCGTGTGTCCACCACCAGCTTTGCATCGCGTACAATCGCGTCGTAATCGTAGCTCGTGTGGTCGGTCGCGATCAGCACGCAGTCGTAACTTGCCAGCCGCTCCGGCGCCAGATTCACGGAGCGCATCTGCGAGAAGTCGTAGTGCCGCATTTTGTGGAGCGCCGGAAAATAGGGATCGTTGTAATCAAGCGCCGCCCCGCGATCGGTCAGCAATTCCAGCAGCTTCAGCGCGGGCGATTCGCGCAGGTCGTCCACGTCTTTCTTGTAGGCTACCCCCAGGATCAGCACCTTCGAGCCTTTCAGGCTTTTCCGGTGCTCGTTCAATGCCGCCGCAACCGCGTCCACCACGTGGTAGGGCATCGAAGTGTTGATCTCCCCGGCCAGCTCGATGAACCGGGTCGCGAAATCAAATTCGCGCGCTTTCCAGGAAAGGTAGTAAGGGTCAACAGGAATGCAATGTCCGCCCAATCCCGGCCCGGGGTAAAACGGCATAAACCCGAATGGCTTCGAAGCCGCACTATCTATAATTTCCCAGATGTCGAGCCCCATCCGCTGCGAAAGCAGTTTCAGCTCGTTCACCAGCGCGATATTCACGCACCGGAAAATATTCTCGAGCAGCTTCACCATTTCGGCTGCCCGCGTGGAGCTCACCGGAACGACTCGAGATACAATCTGCCCGTAAAGCGCCGCGGCAGCCCGCCCGCTCGCAGGGTTGATCCCGCCCACAACTTTGGGAATCTGCGCCAGGCCATACTGCTTGTTGCCGGGATCTTCGCGCTCGGGAGAAAACGCGAGGTAAAAATCAGTCGCCGTGTTTTCCATTCCGGCGCCGTGTGCGATCGGGCAGCGCAATCCGCCCTTTTCGAGTATCGGTAGCACCAACTCTTCGGTCGTGCCCGGGTAAGTAGTGCTCTCGAGCACGATCAGCTGATCCCGCTGCAGATTCGGAGCAATCTCGTCGGCCGTCTGCTCGACGTAGCTCAGATCCGGTTCGCGGCGCTCGTCAAGCGGCGTGGGAACGCAGATAAGCACCGCGTCCATCTCTTGCAGGCGCTTGAAATCCGAAGTCGCATCAAAGCGCCCGCCCTGCACGTGCTGCCTGATTTTTTCGGCGGGAATGTGCTGGATGTAGGATTGCCCGTCGTTCAGCTTTTCGACTTTCGATTTATCCGTGTCAAATCCAGTGACTCGCTGTCCTTCATCCGCAAAGCGCAATGCCAGCGGCAGTCCCACATACCCGCACCCGATAATGCCAATCCGGATGTTTTTCCCCGCAAAAAACTCCGGTTTGCGCTCCGCGCCCATCCTGATTCCTCTCGTCTTGGGTGTGACTGCCCGGCCAGATTGCGCGTGGCACTGCTTCGATCATCGAACAATCGAATATAACAGTATTCCGCAAAGTGACCAAGCAAGCCACAGGAGCCTCCTCCCACCCGGCACGAAGTTGGCCAAAAATCGGAATTAAGTTGCGCCTCTCACAGGATTGCGCGCGCACCAGAAGCGCGTCTGTACCCTGCATGGATTCTTTCGCGGATGGTGGCCTGCGCCGCCGCTACGTGCGGCCTGCCACTTGGCGGTAAAGCTCTGGTTCCGCCTGATTCTGGGTCGGGGACTCCGCATTCGCTTCCACGAAATATTCGGGGACGATTTCCTGGAGCTTCGCGCGAACGGGCGCAGCGCCGTCGACCGAGAGAGAAGCCCGCAGCTCCCTCAGATGACGGACCAGCACGGGCCAGGCCATCGGCTTGCCCCGGACACGTTTGATCTTTGGCCGAGATGTCGCGCTGACTTCTTCCCCCTGGAAGTAGAGTTCCTCAAAAAGTTTCTCTCCCTCACGCAATCCGATGAATCGAATCCCCACTTGCGCCTCGGTCTTGCCCGAGAGCTGGATCAAAGTCTTGGCCAGCTCCAGTATCGAGACGGCCTCGCCCATATCCAGCACCAGAATGTCGCCATGCTCCCCAATCGCAAAAGCCTGAAGCACCAGCGACACCGCTTCGCGCGTGGTCATAAAAAACCGCCGAATTTCCGGATGCGTGATCGTCAGCGGTTCGCCGTTGCGAAGCTGGCGCTGCAGCACGGGGATAACGCTCCCGCTCGAACCCAGCACGTTGCCGAAGCGCACCGATACACACCGCATCGAATTCGCATTCCGGCAGGCGAGAATCAATTCCCCCACCCGCTTTGTTGCGCCCATCACGTTCGTCGGGTTCACCGCCTTGTCCGACGAAATCAGGACGAAGTTCCGGCAACTATTTTCTTCAGCTACCTCCATCAGACTCAGGAGCCCCAGCACATTGTTCTTCACGGCTTCCTGCACATTCCTTTCCATGATGGGCACGTGCTTGTACGCGGCGGCATGGAAGACGACTTCGGGGCTATGCTCCTTGAAGATGGCGCCCATCCTCTCGGCGTCGCCAATGTCCGCGACGCAAAATACAGCCGCCTCTCCCTTCCTCGAGCTCGCGAGCTCCTGTTGCAGATAGAAAATTCCCGTCTCGCTCTGGTCAACGCAAACCACCCGGCTCGGGCGATACGTCAAAATCTGTCGGCAGAGCTCCGAACCGATTGACCCCGCGACTCCGGTAACGAGCACGACCCGTCCGGCAAGCCCGGCTTTCACCGACTCCAAATCCATTTCCACCGGGTGGCGGCCCAGCAAATCCTCGATTTGCACCTCGCGAATCTGCCGGATGCTCACCTTCCCGTTGATGGCGTCGCCGAGCGCAGGAACGGTCCGGAAACCCACCTTGGCCCGCTGGCAGATTTCGATGAATCGCTGCATCTGCGTGCCGGTAGCGGAAGGAATCGCAATCAAGACTTGGTCCGCCGGATGGCGCCCGAGCAAACCCGGCAATTCATCCGCGCTCCCGAGAACCGGCACGCCATGAATCCGGATTCCGCGTTTCGTCGCATCGTCATCGAGGCACCCGAGAAGCACGTAGCGGCTCCCAAGCTGCTGAATTTCTCGAATCACCATCGACGCCGCAAACCCCGCCCCGATGAGAATTACCTTTTCGGACGATTTCGCGTTGTGCCGCGCGGACCGGGCCAGCAGCCGCGATAGCAAACGCCCCCCCGACAAGAATCCCGCCGTCAGCACCGCCTCGATGATATAGACCGGCCGCGGAAAGGCGCTGAATCCAAGCGCCGTCATCAACAGCCAAAAGACCGCCGTGCCCAGGATGACGGCCTTCAGAATATCCAGCGCCTCGTTGATCCCGCTGAAATGCCACCACCCGCGGTGCAAATTGAACAGCCGGATGGCGCCGAGGCGAATCCCAATCAATATCGGCGCCGAGGCGAATAGCAATTCACGGTACGGCATCGTGAATTCGAAGCGCAACATCCACGCAAGTAGAAGCGCCGAAAATGTCGACATGGCATGAAACAGCGCGATAAACCAAGTTCGGCGGCGAAGCATTACGTCGGAAAACATGGGTGTGCTTGCCTTTTCTGGAAGGGGGTGACGCAAATATGCGAGAAATTGGCGGATGAAAGCCGTGTTTCCTGGTCCTCAAATTCCCGTCGCGCGGCTGGCCATCTCCGCGCGCGTTCCGGAACGTGCCGTATCCGTGCGCAGAAGCTCCTCGGCGGCCCGCACAATTCCCCGGATGGAAAGCCCGTGATGTTCGCGAAGAAATTCCTGGCCGCCGATGGCGTTTGAGAAGGCCGAGGAAACGCCCAGTCTCTTGAATGCAACTCGTTCCTCACAGGATTCGGCTAGCACTTCTGCCACCGCGCTTCCGAGGCCCCCAATCACGCTGTGCTCTTCAAGTGTGACGATGGCTTGAGTGTCGCGCGCAGCCGCCAGCACCGCTTCCTCGTCCAGTGGTTTCAGCGTATGCATGCTCAGCACGCGCGCAGCGATTCCCCGCGACCTCAATGCTTCGGCTGCCTGCTTCGCCGTGCCCAGCATTCCGCCGATGGAAATCAACGTGATGTCGTCTCCATCCTCGAGTTGTATGGCCTTGCCAATTTCAAATTGAAATTTCGACTCGTGAATGGAGGCTTCTCCCGCTCTCCCGAGGCGCAGGTAACACGGACCAGGATAAGCCGCCACCGCGCAAGTGGCCGCTTCGGTTTCTGCCGGATCCCCTGGCGCAACGACGGTCATATCAGGAAGCGCCCGCAGAATCGCCAGATCCTCCGTCGCATGGTGCGTCATCCCCAGCGCGCCATATGCAAATCCTCCGCCGACGGCCACGATCTTCACATTCGCCTGGTGGTAACAGATGTCATTTCTAATCTGCTCGAGACACCGCAGCGTCGGAAAATTCGCAATCGAATACGTAAACACCGTTTTGCCGCTCAACGCCATGCCGGCCGAAATCCCAGCCAGATTCTGCTCCGCGACGCCCACATTCAAAAAACGGTCCGGATACCGCCTCGCGAAAGGCTCGACGACGCCGAAACCGATGTCCCCCACCGCGAGGCAGACTCGCACGTCGCTCTCCGCCGCATCCATCAAGGCGCGAAAAAATGCGGTTCTCACTGAGCCGCTCCCAGTTGTGCGAGCGCCGAGCGCAACTCTTCGTCATTCGGCGACCGGTAGTGCCACAGCAGCTTGTCTTCCAT
The DNA here is from genome assembly GCA_963701005.1 of uncultured Acidobacteriota bacterium. Lineage (GTDB taxonomy): Bacteria > Acidobacteriota > Terriglobia > Acidiferrales > UBA7541 > Palsa-295. The sequence continues at coordinate 4,695,753 of OY969555.1, read as the reverse complement.
GAAATCCACACCTTTTCCCTTAATCGTATGCGCGATTACGCACGTCGGCTTTCCGGCCGCCAATGGCACAGCGCCAAGAGCCTGCTCGATCTCGCCAAAATCGTGGCCGTCGATTTCACGCACCGCCCACCCGAATGCCTCCCACTTCTTCGCGAACGGCTCCAAATCGAGAACCTCCTTCACCGTCCCCAGGCTTTGAATCTTGTTGTAATCAACGATGGCCACCAGATTGTCCAGCCGGTGGTGCGGAGCGAACAGCGCCGCCTCCCAGACCGATCCTTCATCGCATTCGCCGTCGCTCATCAGGACGAAAACCCTAAAATCCTTGCCGTCTCTTTTCCCCGCAAGCGCCATTCCGCATCCCATGGCCAGCCCGTGCCCGAGCGCTCCGGTCGAAACTTCCACTCCCGGAATTCCTTTATGCGTGGCGTGGCCGGCGAGCCGCGCGTTGTCCCCGTAAAAATCATTTAACCATCCCGCCGGAAAGAATTCGTGCCGGGCCAGCACGGCGTACAATCCCGCGCACGCGTGCCCTTTGCTGAGCAGGAAACGGTCCCGCCCGGGCCACTCAGGCTCTGCGGGCCGGACGCGCAGCACTTTTTCGTATAGCACTACCAGGAGGTCGATCATCGAAAGCGCTGAGCCCGCGTGAGAACTCCTCGCGCGATGAATCATTCGAAGCGCCTCGGCGCGGATTTCCTGCGCTTGCTCTTGGAGCGCTGTTCCCATCGAGGTTGCCTCGTTCAAGTTTTCATCCGCCTTTTCATACCACCGCTGTCAGCATTTGATCCGTTTTCGCCGGGACGGTCGCGTACCGGTTGAGCCATAAATCGAGCAGCAGCAAACCGAAAACTTCCCGCGAATATTTCGTTGCCGCGGTCAGGTCCATCTTCCGGATGTCATACAGGTGGCGAAATTTCGAATCGTGCAGCTGCTCCCGGATCCGGTGGGCGTTCCGGTTTATGAATGTCCCAATCGGCGTGGTGAATCCCATCTTGTCCGTGCGGTGAGTAACCGATCGGGGCAGAATTCCCGCCGCGAGCAGCCGCAGAATCGGCTTGATCTCCCCGTCCGGCAGAAATGCCCGGGCATCCAGTTTCATCAGGTGCCTCACGAAATCCTGATGCAGCAGGCTCGGGCGGCTCTCGAGCGAATGCCTTCCGCACATCTTGTCGTCAATGTTCAAGAGGCCGGCCAGAAAATACCGCCGGTCGAAGGAAAGCATGGCCGCCAGGTCCCCGCCGCCCTTGCGGCACTCCTGGAACCTCCGGAAGAAAGTCTGTTGCACCGCCGGTTCGTAGAACTTGTAAAAAGATGGATCGCCTTTTCGATGGCACATCTCAAATCGTTCCTCGACCGCCGCGAGATGCTTCATCCGCTCGTGCAGCCCGCGGTAGGAATCCTGGTAACACTCCCCGAGCGCGAGCTGGTAGCGCACGTATCCAGCAAATAATTCGTCGCCGCCCGTTCCCGTCAGAATCACTTTGTACCGCCGCTTCACTTGAGCCAGCAGACTGTCGAGCGGCAGGATCACCGATCCAATCGTCGGCTCGTCGAAATCCTCCACCAGGTCCTGAAGTTTCTCGACCAAGTCGAAGGACTCCTGTGCGTTGACGACAAAGAGCCGCGTCGGTGTCCCCTCAACAACCTGCTCCGCGAAAAACGTCTCGTTGCAGTCCGGATCGGAATAATTGCAGTGGTAGGCGATCTCCGGCCGCGCTATCCGCGTGATCAAGCTCGAATCCAGGCCGCCGCTGCAAAACGTCGTGAACGACGTGTCGCTGATCGTGGACTCGAGCACGCAGCGCTTCAGCAGCGCCCGAGTCTCCTCCATCCATTCATTGCTTGCAGCCTGCTTCTCCCCGGACTGCGGCGCGAAGATATCCTCATAACACCGGGAATGTGTTGCGCCCGTTGCCAGGTCGATCTCGACCAGATGTCCCGGCAAAACCTTGCGAATCCCTTTTAGGAATGTTTCGTCCCCCATCGTGAATTGATAGAGGACGTATTCGGACAATGCCTCGTAGTTCAATTCCGGCGAGCCGCCGGCAACCTCGAGGATCGTTCCGATCATTGAGGAAGCGCAGAATTTCCTGCCCTCTTGCCAGTAGTACAGCGGCTTGATGCCGAATTGATCCCGCCCGAGCACCAGCTTGTGGCTGCGCTTGTCATACATCGCAAACGCCCAGAACCCGGTCAGCTCGCGAAGTATCTCCGCTTCCCAGCGGCTCCATGCTCGCAGCAAGACGCCTGCGTCGTTGATTCCCGCCCGGGCAAGTCCCTGTCTCTCCAGCCGGTCACGGATTTCGATGAAGTTGTAGATCTCGCCGTTGAAGGCCAGAACGAAGTTCTCATCCTCGAGCGGCTCCGTGCTCCGTTCGTCGAGCCCGATAATCGCAAGACGCGTGTGCCCCATGCGGATATATTCATCCGCCCAGAAACCCACTTCATCGGGCCCTCGCTTCCGCAGCGTTTGCAGCATCCGATGATGGAACGGCCCGTCGAGATGCGAGGTGATGAGAATTCCGCACATAAATGTGTGTGAGTGACCTTTACTCGGAACTAACGGATGCTAAGGGCCGCTAGCGCGCTCCTGCGGCCGCAAATGTCATGCGCTTCTTAACGAAGACGATCCGGCGCGTTGGGCGGTTACCATTTCCGTCTCGTTCGTCTTTCCCCCAAAAGCCAGCCGCGCACCTTCGCGAAGAGTTAGCGGCTTTCGTCCAATCAGCTCTTCGAATTTCGAAGGGTTGCCGAGGCAATGCCGCATGTCTCCCGGCCGGTGCTCCCCCGTAATCTCGGGCGAGCACCGAAGACCCATGGCCTTTGCAATGTGTCCGCAGGCTTCGATCAAACGGATGGGAACTCCGGTGCAAACATTCACGACTGCGGCGGGCCGCTCCGACGCGAGTGTCGCAAGCAACCCCTCGACCACGTCCTCGACGTACACCCAGTCGCGAATCTGCCGCCCGTCCTCAAACAATTTGGGTTGCTGCCCCGAGCGGATCCAGCCCGCCAGCCGTGCAATAATCGTCGCTTCACCGTCATCCAGGCGCAGTCGCTTCCCATAGACCGAAGAAAATCGCAAAATTCCCACGCGGCAATTCCGGAATCCGCGGAAACAAAGCTCCTGCATGTATTTCGACGCTCCGTAGGTCTCAAGCGGTGACGGCGAAGCCGCTTCGGTGATGGCCTCGACTTGCGATTCGGTGCCGCAGCGCGAACACAGCACTTCATACGAGCCGCTTTCCAATCTCGCCGGGTCGCGCGAGCCGTCCGATTCTTTTCCGCACGACGGGCAAACGTACCGATAGTTGCTCCCATAGACGCTGAAGCTGCTGCCCAACACGATGGTCCGGACCTTCAGCATTTCCTTCGCGGCCTCGGCGAGCCGTGCCGTTCCCAGGCAATTGGCCTCCAGAATATTTACCGGCTCGCGCGCCGCGCGCGTGACGCCGCCCAGAGCCGCCAGGTGAATAATGCCGTCCACGTCCGATAACCGCTCATCAGCCCGCCAGGCGCGCAAATCCGCGAAGCAATACTCGGCCTTCGGATTCAAATACTCCGGAATCGACCGGTGCACTCCCGGGTCCAGGCTGTCGAGGCCGATCACTTCCGCACCCCGCCCGCACAGCGCGTCCACCACATGTGAGCCGATGAAGCCGGCCGCTCCCGTCACCAGGACCTTCATCGCCAGTCTCCCCGCTCCCGCTCTTTGATTCCGCCTTCGCCAAAAACTGTCGGCAATTCATCTCCGCTCAATTTGATTTTGATCCTGCGACGGCGTGGAAATGTTCTGCCTCCGCCGGTTTTCCGCCTCGCCGCAATTTGGAACCACCTGCCGCGGCCCACTCCATCACCACGCTTGCGATTCGCTCCGCGGCTCGTCCATCCCACAATCCCGGCCGGGTACCTTTCTTTCCGCGCCCCGATAGCACCTCTTCCATGGCCTCGAGCAAGCTCGCCGTATCGTTCCCGACCAAACGGTTTGTGCCTTCTCTTACCGTCACGGGCCGCTCCGTATTCTCGCGGACGGTCAGGCAGGGAACGCCTAAAAACGTTGTTTCCTCTTGCACCCCGCCCGAATCGGTGACCACCGCCGAAGCGCGGTATTGCAGCGCGAGGAATTCGAGGTATCCCGCCGGCTCGAGCAATTCAAGTCCGCCCGTCTCGAGTCCCAGACTCTCGATGTGCTTTCTCGTCCGCGGGTGCAGCGGGAAAAGCACGCGAATGCTTTTTGCAATCTCGCCGAGCGTGTGCAAAAGCTGCCCGAGGACGCCTGCATCATCCACGTTCGATGGCCGGTGCAGCGTCACCAACACGTAGGGCGACCTGCCAAGGCGCTCGAGCGCTCCGTTCTCCCAGCACTCCAACGCTTTCGGCAGGAGTTTCACAAGCGTATCAATCATCACGTTGCCCACGAGATGCACGCGCTCGGCCGGCACCCCCTCGTGTTCGAGGTTCTGATCGCCGTCGCCCGATGGTGTGAAAAGCAGATCGCTCAGCTGATCCGTCAGGATGCGGTTCACCTCTTCCGGCATGGTACGGTCGAAACTGCGCAGCCCCGCCTCCACGTGCCCCACCGGAATCAGCAGCTTTGAACACACCAGAGCCGTCGCCAGTGTCGAATTCACGTCGCCATAGACCAGCACCAGGTCCGGACGCATCTCGCGAATCTGCGGTTCGAGCCCCAGCATCACCTTCGCCGTCTGCTCCGCGTGGCCGCAGGATCCGACTTCAAGATTCGTGTCCGGAGCCGGAAGCCCTAATTCCTCGAAAAAAATATTCGACATGCCCGCATCATAATGCTGGCCGGTATGAATCACGCGCTGGCTCACCTGCCGGTACTTCAAGAAAGCTGCCCGTACCGGGGCCAGCTTCATGAAATTCGGGCGTGCGCCAACCACATGGACGATTTTCATTTTGGTTTTCTCAGTCGGGAATGGGCGCGCGAGGCTGCGCGCCCTTATTCGAGAACCGTGTAGGCAATATAAGGGTCCCACTCGAGCCGACGCAGCCGCAGATTCCGGATCGGCAGCGCCTCAAGCGCCGCCTGCGTCTCGCCGGGCCATATGGGATTGTCCAGCTCGTCGAATGCCACCACCGCTCCCCGCGGCATGCGCGGCAAGAATTGCTCGAGCGCCACGCGTGTCGGTTCATACAAATCCAAATCCATAAACAGCAGGCTGACCAGCAGGTGCGGGTGTTCCTCTACAAATTTCGGAACCGTCTGGGCCAGGTCGCCCGCGACGAGATGCACCTTGTCGATGTGGCCGAGAAAGCGGTCTTGATCGTACTCACCGATCAGCTTCTCGAGCTCTTGCGCCGAATCCGCCCGCAGTTCGCCCGGCTGCGGAATTGCGATCAAATTCGAATCTCGCGCGGTCACTTTCGGGAACCCCGCGAAGGAATCGAATCCGTAAATCCTTCGTGTCAAATTCTCCGGCTCGAGAATCGTGCTCAGCTTGGCCCAGCTCATCAGCCCAAACCCCTTGAAAACGCCGCACTCGACCACCGAGCCCTTCACCGCCAAAACCATCTTGAAAATCTCATAGAGCGCGAGAAAACGCTTCAGGTGCTGCCGGCGGACATACTTCGGAAAATTCTCAAGCTTGCTTTCGACACTGTCAGCGGATTCGAGAAACAATGCCTCCACGTTCTTCCCGACCTGCTGCTCCTTCGCGGTGCGAAATGATTTCATTGTCTGGACGCCCCCTTCGCGAGCGCGCCCTCGAGGCTTCCCGGGCATGCCGCTGAAAGTGAGGACAGCAATTCGTAGTCCTCCGGAGCGAGCCGCCAATCAACGGCTCGCGCGTTCTCTTCGAGTTGGGCCTGATTCCTCATGCCTGCCAGCACGCTGGTTACTTCCGGACGATCGAGAACCCAGCGCAAAGCCACCGCCGCAACGCTGCGGCCGGCGCGTTTGCTCACCCGTTGCAATCCTTCGACGAGTTTCTGTTTTTGCTCTTGCCCTTCGCACGAGAAGTATCTGCTTCTCGCGCGAGTGTCTGAGCCCTCAAACCGCGAGCCAGGCCTGCACTTGCCCGCGAGCAGCCCCCTGGCCAGCCCCGAATGCGCTAGGATGCTTCCGTGATTCGCGCCGCTCCATCGGAATAGCTCGCTCTCGGCGCTCCGGCAAAGCAAATTGTAGCCAACCTGAACGCAATCGATTGGCGCCGCTCGATGCGCCATTTGCAATTGCTCGACTGTGACGTTCGATATCCCGATGTGCTGAATCTTTCCTTGGTCGCGGAAATCTCTCAGGACCCCAATCGTCTCTTCGAGTGGCGTTGCGGGATCGGGCCAATGAAGCTGATAGAGCGTGATCGACTCGACTCGCAACCGCTTCAGGCTTCCATCGAGCGCCTGCGTAAGATGTTTCCGGCTCGCATCTCTTCGCACCCTCCCCCGGCTGTCCCACGCCAGGCCGCACTTCGTCGCCAGCGCGACCTTGTGCCGCTCCTCGCCTAACGCGCGCGCCAATAATTCCTCCGCGCGGCCGAAACCATATACATCCGCGACATCGAAAAAATTTACGCCCGCCGCGAGACTCGCGCGGACCGTCTCCATCCACGCCGCCTCATCCACCGGCCCATAGTCATAGCCGCTCGCTAGCGCGCAGCCGAATCCAATTCGTGAGACCAGACATCCGCTGCCAAGCCGCGCGTACTCCACTTTTTACGGCCTCACGAGCATACGGTGGAACGTCCGGAAAATAATTCTCAGGTCACCCCAGAACGAACGCCGCTCGACATACGACACCCGCAGCCGGTTCTTTTCCGCCCGGTAGCGCGCGATAAATACGCCGTTCGGATCTTCCGTGCCGAGCAGCTCATTCAAATTGTAAAAGCGGATGGAGGCTTCGTCCGTGATGCCCGGCTTAACCGAAAGTATAATTTTCTCCGGCCCCATGTAGCACGACGTATGCTCTTCCACCTCCGGCCTGGGCCCCACGATGCTCATTTCCCCTTGCATTACGTTTAAGAGTTGCGGCAGTTCGTCGAGCTTGTACGGTCTGAGCCGCTTTCCCGCGCGCGTAATTCGCGGGTCGCCGTGGGCGGTTGCCGTGCTCCCACGTAGTTCCGCGTCCTCAACCATGGTGCGAAACTTGAAAATCCGGAACGGCTTTCCATGCAGCCCGATGCGCACGCCGCGGTAAAAAACCGGACCCCGCGAATCGAGTTTGATCCAGACGGCGGCTGTCAGAAAAAAAGGCCACAGCAACAGCAGGCCCGCTGCCGCGCAAATGACGTCAAATGCTCGCTTCGCCGTCGCCAACGACAAACTTTCGGGCGCGACTCCGCATTGGCCGTTTTCCATGGCGCATCTGCAACGGTCATTCCACCGGCTTGAATAGCTCGAAGGAAAACTGCCAGGCCATCAGCTGCACTCCGGGAACAGCCAGCAGGAATCGGTCGAGCCCGTTCAGCACCGGCATGACCGCCCGGAAAACCGGCGGAATGCCGCGCACAAACACCCCGAAGACGCTCGTCAAATGCCAGTAGCGTATGTCACCCACATTGAAATACTGCTTTGCCGCGCGCACATCCTTGAGCGAAAGAATGTGTTCCTTTTCCCATTCCGTGCGCAGCTCGGGCGTCAGTTTCCTGTAAAGCCGAATCAGCGGATTGTAATTCAGCGCTTCACTTCCGAGAATGCACCCGCCGGGCTTCAGTACGCGGTGCAGCTCCGGATACGCGTGCGTGAGATCGAGATGGTGCAGCATGTAGCTGCACAGAATCACGTCAACCGAGTTGGCGGGCAGCCCCGTGTTTTCGCAGTCTCCCTCGATGAAAACGCAGCGGTCATCGAACCCCTCACGCGACGCGGCCGCCGCGCCGTTTCCAACTGACACATTGCTCACATCGATTCCGATGGCCACGGCCGCTCCCATCCGCGCCGCCTTGATCGTCTCGGCACCGTTTCCGCAAGCGTAGTCGAGGAACACTTTGCCGGGAACGTGCTCCGCAAGCCATCTGTCCCGGTAATCCATCGAGACCTCGGTGGTTGCATACCATTTGTAATTCGCGCGGCGCTTTTCATTTGTTCCTTCGCGAGCCTGCGCCCCTTGCTCGTCGCGGCTGAAATTGGCCCATTGCCGCTCCTGCCGCTTGCGCTCGTCGAGCGCGGCTACGAACTCATCCGAACTTCTCGTTCGCAGCCTCCTGAGCGCGATGGTCAGCTCATCTCCTCCGATTGCTTGGCCGTTCCGCTCATGCGTATGATCGAGTTGAGTTGCCGGTGTGCTCATCGTTTCCGCCCTCCTGTGTGCATCGATCTCGTTCCGGAATTCATGCCGGTCTCCTCTCCCAAATCTTCAGGCGATCGCTCGCTCGAAAAGTGCTTCGATTGCCCGCGCGCCCACTTCCTGAGACATGCGCTCGAGATAGTACTTCCGCCCCTGCTTCGACATCTCTTCCCGTTCCCCCGGCCGCGCACGGTACAGCTGCTCCATGCAAGCCGCCAGCATGCGCTCGTTTTCCGGCTCGCAGGTCAGCCCGGCGCGCGCCTCGCGGATCACCTCCGCGGACTCGCCGGCCGCGGCCATCAGCACCGGACGCCCCGTTGCGAGTGACATCTGTATCTTGCTCGGCAGAATGTCCCGCAAAAATGGCCGGTCAATCAGGTGGACCAGCAGCACATCCGCGGCGCTGTAAATAGCGGGCATGGCGCGTTGTTCCACCCGCGGAATAAACCGCACGTTGCCGAGGCCCAGCTCTGCGGCGTGCGCGCGTACCTCTTCTTCGAGCTGGCCCGTCCCCACCAGCACGATCTGTATTTCCGGAATGTGCCGCACGAGTGCCGCCGCGCGAATCACCGTGTGCAAATCCTGAAAAGGGCCAAAATTTCCCGCGTACACGATATTGAACCGCCCCTCAATGCCCAGCCGGCGCATGACGTCCGGATCGCGCGGCAGCGGACGAAACAAATCCTCATCCACCCAGTTGTAAACCGCGTGTACCTGCTCTTCCCGCAAACCGCGCTCGATCAGCAGCCGCTTGCAGCGGTGGGATATCGCGGTCACAAAACACGCCTGCCCATATACGAACCGGCAAAGCCGCTCGATGCTTCCTCGCATTACCCGGCTGCACAATCCGCCCTTCACCATCCCGGAATCCATTACCGCCTCCGGCCATATATCCGTCACGTTGAAAAGATAGGGCACGCCCGAAAACAGCCGTGTGACCAGCGGCGGCAGCCCCGCCGTCGGCGGAGTCGCCATCACGTAGATCACATCTACTTTCCCGACGCTCGGCAGCCCGATCAGCGCCGCCGCCGCGGCAAAGCTCAGGTAGTTCAAGCCGCGCTTCATCGCCGACCGGTCATGGTTCGGATAGAGCGGCACGCGCAGCACGCGTATCCCTTCTATCTCCTCCCATTGCCGCAGCTTCAGCCGGTACCCGGCGTAAAGCTTCCCGCTCGGATAATTCGGAAATCCCGTCAGCACCGTCACGCGGTGCCCCTGCGCCTGCAGCCATTTCGCGAACGGGAGCCCGCGGCTGCTTTCCGGCTCCGGTGAAAACCACTGCGTGAGACACAACACATGCATGTGCTGAACCTCGCTCCATTCACATTCGAACTATTCGGGAACTCTTATGCCAGCGCGATGCGCGCGTTTTGGGGAGATACTTCCGCCTCGATGCGCTCGCGGTTCTCCTCGAACCATTCGACCGTGCGCACGATGCCTTCTTCGACCGGCACGCTCGGCTGGAAACCCAGAACGGCGCGCGCGCGCGTGATGTCGGCCTGGCGATGCGTGCTCTTGTCCCAGGAACGCCTGGGCGCGTACTCGATGTGGCTCTTGGACTTACATGCCGCGATAATCAGACGCGCTAAATCAATCACGCGCGTTTGAATTCCCGTGCCCAGATTGAACGCGCCGCCGCTGGCCGCCTGCGCTTGCGCCGCCCCGACCAATCCCCCGACCAGATCCTCGACATAAATGAAATCGCGCGTCTCCTCGCCCGTCCCGGTGATCACGAGCGGCTGGTCATGCAGCGCCCGCCATACGAAGTTCGGAATCACGTTGCGGTACTCCCCGGGCAGCTCTCCCGGCCCATAGGAATTGAAAAACCGGCACCGCACCGTGCTCACCTGCGGCTGAAAATAGTTGCAGTAAAATTCTCCCAGAGCTTTCGTCACCTGGTACGGCGTATCCATATGTAAACTCACCGGCATGTCCTCGCGGATCGGCTCGCTCAGGCCGTGCCCCGCAATCGAGCAGCCCGCCGATGCGTACACCAATCTCCGGGCATCGTTCGCGCGCGCCCAGAGCAGCGTCGCCAGTGTCCCCAAGCCGTTCGTGTGCAAATCCTCGACCGGATGGTCCACGCTGTTCTGGTTCGCGAAAAACGCAGCGAGCGCAAATACCAACGGCGCGTCCGCCGCGAGCTCCTCTTCTCCGATCCGCGCCACGTCCCGCCGCACCAGCCGCACGCGCTCGTCTTCCGGCAGCAGCCAGTCGTAGCCCGAGGACAAATCGTCAATCACCACCACCCTCTCCGCGCCGTCGTGCAGCAATCGCCGGACGAGTCGCGCACCAATCGCCCCCGCGCCGCCTGTGACGACGTAGCTCCGTGGCCGACGCTCCGCTTCCAAACCGCGCTGGACCACTATGTTTTCCTTTCTCACTTCACCGTCGAAATCAGCATTCCCGTGCCAAATCGCCGGCCGAGGACGTGCCTCACAAACCATCTTGGATACAGCGCCCGTGCCAGCTCCCATTTCCGTCCCGCATACTTCGTCGAAAACTTGTGCGTCAGCAGATCCCCCGCTCCCAGGTATAGGCGGATATCGATGGGGTGCCTGGTGAAAAACTTTCCGACCAGCGCCCGCGCCTCCTCGATGGTGTACATTTTCATTCCCGGGCTCTCATAATGTTCCGCCACGCATGCGCGCGGTGACTTCATCCGAAAATGCAGCGGGCCCTGCAGCATCCAGATCAGAAACGCGCTCACGCTCGGATAGTGATAGATGAGCACCTTCAACTGCCCGCCCGGCTTCAGCACGCGGTGCGCCTCCGAAAAACCCTTTTCCGTGTCGGGCGTCGCCATCAGCACTCCCGAGGAATAAAAGATGTCGAACGAATTGTCCGCAAATTCCTGCAAGTCTTCCGCGTCCCCCATTGCGACATCCGCCGGGAGACCTTCGAGCTCCAGCCGCTCGCGAACCAGATTGACGGATGCCTCCGTCAAGTCCCGGCCGCACGCCTGCGCCCCGGCGCGCACCCAGCGCGCGAAATCGGCGCCCGCGCCCAATCCCACTTCGAGAACCTTCTTTCCCCGCGCCTCTCCGAACTGCGCGAACTCGATCACTTCCGGCTCGAGCTCATACCGCGCCCGGTCCAGCTCCTCGAAATAACTCCGCCGGTCCTGTGTCCCCGCCGGCCCGTACCGGCTGCCGCAGACTTCCAGCTCCCAGTAAGCCTTCACCCGCTGTTTCAATTCCAGAGCGCTTTCGGCCATCACTCGCGGATTCCTTTTTCCCCGTCTACTTGATTGTCGAGATCATCATTCCCGTGCCGGCTCGCGCGCCCAGGACGTGCTTCACGAACCATCGCGGATACAGCGCCCGCGCCAGCTCCCACTTCCGCCCCGCATACCTCGCCGAAAACCGGTGCGTCAGCAGGTCGCCCGCCCCGAGGTACAGCCGGATCTCGATGGCGTGCTTGTGAAAAAATTTTCCGACCAGCGCCCGCGCCTCCCCCGTTGTGTACATTTTTGTTCCCGGGCTCTCGTAATGCTCCGCGACCGATTGGCGTGGCCCTTGCCAGCGCAGCCGCAGCGGCCCGTGGACCAGCCACACCAGCAACGCCCCAGCGCTCGGATAGTGATAGAGCATCACCTTCAACTGCCCACCCGGTTTCAGGACGCGAAATGCTTCCGCAAATGCTCGCTCGGGATCCGGCGTGTGATGCAGCACGCCCCAGGAGTAGAAAATATCGAACGAGTTGTCGGGAAACTCGCGCAAATCCTCCGCATCCCCCACCGCCACGTTCGCTTCCAGGCACGAAAGCTCCAGCCGCTCGCGGACCAAATTGACGGAAGCCTCGGTCAGGTCCCGTCCGCTGGCGATGGCCCCGGCGCGCACCCAGCGCGAAAAATCCGCACCCGTTCCCAGCCCCACTTCCAGCACTCTTTTTCCGCGCGCCTTTTCGAATTCCGCGAATTCCTCGAGCTGGGGTTCGAGTTCGTATCGCGTCCGGTCTATCTGCTCGAAGAATTTTCGCCGGTCCGATGCCGCTTCCGCGCCATAACGGCTTCCGCACACTTCGGATTCCCAGTGTTCTTTCACCCTCTGTTTCGTCTGAATGACGCTCTCGATCACGGGCAACAATTCCTCCTGGCCAACCCCCTGCAGCCGATCCATCTGCATCTCGCTACATCTCAGTGTCCGGCGGCGGCAACTCGTCTTTCCACCGCCGCGCCCTCCTTCTGCCTTTGAGCCAGCGGCCGGGCCATGGCAAACAAGCTCGGTGCGATTCCGATTTTCGAATTTGAGACCAGTTCCAGCATCTGGCCGAGCGGGGTCAGCAAGGCCCTGGCGTATCCGTGCCAGCCAGTGACTCCCACGGCCACGGTTTCGAATCCGCCGCGCTCGAGTAGCAGCCGCATCGAAGCATGCGAGAAATTGTAAATGTGCGAGTGCGGAAGGACTTGCCGGCGGTAAAACGCCGAGTAGCGCTCGAAGACCGACTGCGCCGCCCGGCCAACCGGCGAACGCCGCAGCAGCCAGTACTTGAAATGAAAGTAGTCGGAGGACGGCATGGACACGGCCAGCAACCCGTCCGGCGCCAGCCACTCGCGCATCCTCGAAAGCGCCTTGGCCGGATCGCACATGTGCTCGAGCACCTCGAAAGCCGAAATGTACTGGAATTCCCCCGCTCCAAACGGAGCCTCAAAAACAGATCCGCAGTGCACTCTCGAGGACGCGCCCCACGACCGCTGGCAATGCGCGGCGTATTCCCGCGAAAGCTCGATGCCGTTCGGACAAATGCCGTCCCGCGCCGCCACCCCTCCCATCTCCCCCGTGTGGCAGCCCACATCCAGCAGCTGGTCGCCCGGCCTCGCCGCCCGCTGCTTTTTCATCTCTTTCCAGTGATGTTCGAATTCCGGCAGCCGCAGCGAAATCCACCAGTCGTGCGGCACTCCACCGGATGCTTCGGTAATCGACTCCTCTGACTCCTGCTCGTAAATCTGATCCAGGTAATCCTGCGACACGTCGCTATCCACATACAACGTCGTACAATGCCGGCACCTCGCGAAACAGTAGAGGCCCCCCGGAATCAAAGGGCGGCCGAAGCGGTGCTCGACCACCTCCGTCGCCACCACCGGATTTCCCCCTGCTCCGCATATGTAGCACGCCCGTTTTGCGGTCTCCATCGTCACACTCAACCCAGGATGCCGGGCTTCAACTGAATATCTTTACGTGCCGCCGGTAAATCTTGTGCGCATCGCGCGCCGCGCGCCAGGTTGCCTTTTCGCCCAGTGCGCTCCGGGCCGCGTGATTGTGGTGCAGGATTCGGATGGAGGGCTCGTAGTAGATGTGCAGGCCTTTATCGCTCAACTGCTTGCTCAAAAACTTCTCCTCGTTCATCAGGAATGTCGGCGCCCACAATTCCTCGAAATGACGGAAGAAGACCGGCCCAAGCACGTAGCAGGCCCCCAGACCGGCGTAGATTTCCCGCGCAATTTCGTGCTGGGACGTGTCCCATCTCCCGGTAAACCCCCGGCCGGCGTTGGCAAGTTTCCGGATCGCCGTCCCGAGGTAATAATTCGCGTAATAAAGCGAGTACATGAACTCGCGGAACTTGCCAATCTTGCGGATGACGTGCGGGTTTTGGTGGACGCCATCGAGCGTAACGATGTCGGGGGAAACCACGGCATACTCTTCCAGCCTGGCCAGGTTGCTGCCGATGGACTCGGCAAAATCGGGAGGAAACACCAGATCGTTGTTTCCCACCACGATCACGTTCATGTCCGGTTGAGCGGACCTCAGCCGCCGGATGCCCATATTCAAGCCTTTGAAGTAACCCACGTTCTCTTTGTTCAAGATCAGTTCAACGTGCTGGCACCCCCTTGCAATCCTTCGCAGCGTTTCGACACTTTGCTCATCCGAATGGTTGTCCACCACCACAATCCGGTAGCGGTCCTCCCCATTCCTGCACAGCGACGACACCGCTTCCCGGGTGTACGCCGAGTTGTTATAGTTCGTACATACGTAGCCGATCTTCATTTGCCGGACATTCCCGAAAGTTAATGCCGCGAAGATTGCGATTCCAGACGGGCGCGCCCCTGGGCGGGCTGTGCCGGTGACGCGAACCAGCCGCCGTCTCGCTGCAAAATCAATCTGTTCCGCTCCAATACGATCCACACCAGGGCAAAGGTTATGTAAACGCTGTTCCAGATCAGCATGCTGATCAGAGCGGACTGATAGAAATACCCCATCATGAATACGAAGACGGCCACGGTAAACGCCGGCCGCCTGTTGCGCAGCATGGTCCGAAAGGCCCAATGAAGCAGAATGCTGCTCGCCAGCATGAACAGAATCGTCCCCGCCAATCCGAAATCCTGGATGAGCCCGCGAAACATGGTGAAAATGTTCGTGGGTATCGAATCTCCGGAAGAATAGAAATCATCGTAAGTACCAAGCGGCAGCTCCTTGTGGCTGCCCATCAGTCTGAACAGCGGCGCGAAGGTGTAAAAACCGTAGCTGGCGCCTTCCTGGTTGTAACTGAGCTCGGAATGCCTTCCGATCAGGAACGCGAACCAGTCGGAAAATGCGTAAATGTGGCCGAAGGCATACAGCGAGTAGTAATTCAAAATTCGAGTCGCTACCTCCGAAGTATCTTCGATGGCCGCTAGCCCCCGCGCCACCATGGAAACAGTCGTGATCGAAATCAGCAGGGCGGCGTAAAGCACGAGCGACTTGATGCTGGCCTTTTCGAACAGGCGCAGGGTATTCGCCGCCACGCGGTACACCAGTATCCCGCCATAGAAAAAAACGATGGATAAGAACAAAGACCCCTTGGACGACTGGGCAACCGCCAGCAGAATGGAGGGCAGAAAAGACAAAAAGAGGATGAGCCGGCGTTCCGTCTTCGTCGGCACCGTCGAATACACCAGCCCGCCTAGAATCCCCCCCAGATACACACAAACGATGCTCAACGGGCCATAGATGTTAGCGTTGAGGTTTTCCGAATAGCGCATCAGCGCGAATGCCGTGGCCGTTGCGTACAAATCGAAGAAAAAGTCATGGACCGAAAACCCCTGCGCGAGCGAGCTGAGAATCACAAGCACCAACGACGCGAGCGTCGCCATGTAAAAGACGGCCTTCAGAAACGAGCTGCCGTACATGGCCGCCGCCTCTCCCCGCTTCTCCGCGTTTATCGCAAACGCCCTCTTCCAATCAAATGGCATCGAGCCGATCGAAAACACGAGTGTGCACAGAAATAGGAAGCCGATCGCATACGGCTCCGCCGGCATCCAGAACAAAACGGCCAGCGGAACAAAGCTGTAGGCAAACCAGAAAAGCCCGAACAGGCACGCTGGAAACAGCCACGTACCTACACGTCGCCGCATCCAATAGGCCTGAACAAGGATCATGATGCTGAACAGCAGCGCCAAGCATTTGTCAAAAGACATGGACTTTATTAGCGATACCTTTGCGCGACGGATCGCTCTTCGGGAGTGAGAATCCGGAACGATGTGCCATCCAGCTCATGATGTCGCGCCGGCACGTACCAGCAGATAACGGGCCCATTCGGTCCCGGATGCCCCCAGGACGGCAACGAATCCTGCGAGCGACACCGGCGCCAGCACCACTAGCGCGAGCGGGCCATACTCCCGCGGGAGAAAACCGCGCGCGGCAACTGCGACGGCGCCGAAGCCGAGCGCCAGCGCGAGCGCGCTCCCCACCCGTAGCTTTCGGAGATCGGGCGCGTGCGTCCGGATGACGTACCGCATCGTCAGCCAGCCCAGCATCACCCGCGACAGAAGATACGAAACCGCCAGCGCCGCGTTTCCGGTCCGCAAAAATCGCGCCGCGGCCGCCGCCGTGAGCAACACGGCGATCGACGCCAGCAGGTTCAGCGTGTTAATGGGCAGAGCGTTTTCTCCGTCAATGATTCCGCGGATGGATGCATAGAAAAATGACGGCGCAAGCGACAGGCAAATAATCCTCACCGTGCCGGTGGCCGTGTTGTACCCCGGCCCGAGCCACAGCCCGACCAGCACATCCGCCCAAACGACCAGTTGCACGGTCGAAAAAAGGCCGATCTGCACGGCCCATTCCGTGATGCGATGCATCTGAATGGCTTGTGCCGCTGCATCCCCCCGGGCCGCCAGCTTTGCCGCCGCTGGTGTGAGGATCAAACTCATTGCGCCCGTTACCGGGTTCAGAGGCCGCAACAGCGCGAGCCCGATCGCAAACCCGCCCGCTCCCATAATCCCCGCGCCCGATACCAGCGCCAGCCACGGCAACATCAAGTCCAGTATCGGCTCGGCCGCGTTCCCCACCGCCCGCGGCAGGCCGTATCCCAGCAGCAGCTTGATTTCACGCCCCGCCCCGCGCAGGCCTTCCCCAAGCGACCAGCGGCATATTTCCAAAAACGATGGCAGCGCGAAAATTCCCGCCGCGGCGGCCGACCACAGCAGCGCCCCGCCCAGGCTCCCCCGCGGCAGAAAAATCAGCGGAAGCAGCGGCGCTACCCCCATGGTCGCCGCCGTCAGCGCGCTCGCCTCCATCCAACGGTTTCGCGCGATTTGAATCAGCCCCAGCATGCAGCCAAACGCCTGGACGAATGCCAGCACCAAAAATGCTTCCCACACAGCGCCCAGGCCGGGATGCTGCAGGTATGTTGCGATCTTCGCTGAAAATAGCGCGGAGACGATGCACGCTGCTCCAAAACTGCCCGTCCCAATCCCCAGCCCAAGCAGCGCCACTTTTCCCGCATGGCGCGATGTCCCTGCCAAAAACGCCACATTTCTCTGCAGCGCGATGGGCATTCCCAGACCGAATAGCCCCAGCAGCACCGAGCCGTAAATCCGGAAAATCAGCACCGCGGAAAGATTTTCAGGGCCGTAGCGCAGCGAATAGATCCGCGTCACCACGATGGTCAGCCCCGTCACCGCGAGCGTTCCCGCGCCCAGAATCATCATTCCTCGCAACGGCGAGGCGGGAGAATCCGGCGTCCGCTCGGGCGTCGCGTTGCGCACCTCCGCCGGAATTTCGATTGTTGTTTGGGCCTGCGTGGACATCTCGAATCCTTAATCCTTTACGCGGCCGGCGCGATGTCCCCGGCATCCACTTCGACGGAAATCGACCGCAAAATCAGTTCGAGCGAAAGCACCACGCGGACGCTGCCCCGCAGCCGCAGCAAAATCCCTTCCATCCCTTCGAGCGCGCCGCGCAAGATCCGCACCCGCCGCCCCACGGTCAAATACGGGTGAGGCCCGGCCAATACCTTCGACGACAGCCCTTCAAGCAGCCGCGTCATTTGCTCGTCCGGCAGCTCGACCGGCCGGCCGCCGAAACTCACGAGCCGTACCACGCTCGGTACCTGCAGCACTCGCAGCCGCTCGCTCAATGCCACGCGCACGAATACGTATCCCGGAAAAAGCGGCAGATCGAGCGCCACGCGCCTGTCCTTCCACCGCCGCAGTGCACGGTACTGCGGAAGGAAATGATCCACCGAGCGCTCCCGCATCTGTTCCGCGACGCGCTTTTCATGGTTCGCGCAGGTGTATGCCGCATACCAGTGCGGCTCCGCTTCCTCCCTCCGCGAATCGAGCCGGAAGATGCCCTCCCTTTTTTCGGCTGTGATGGTCATGGCCCTTTTTCCTTCTTCCTGATTCATTGCCGACGAATCCTCGTCCGCCTGGCACAGCTTCGCCCCGTCGCTTACAGGCCGTCTGTGACCTAAGCTCTTCTCGTTCTATCGGCTGCGGACGAATCGCGCTTAATTGCCGGGTTGCCGGTTCGCGCGCCCGTTCGCGCGCTCGCCTGGTTTGGCCCGCTTCACTTGTGCTTCGACCGTCGCGAATATTTCCTCGGCAAAAAGTTTTCCCGGGTCCCGCGCGTCAATTTCCCGCCAACGCGCCCGGCCACCGACCCACACAAGCCCCAGCGCCATTGAACCCATCGTTCCGAGAAACATGTAAAACAGCCGCGGCGGATACGATTTCTTTTCCGGGACGGCCGCCGCATCCAGCACCTTCACGGTCGGAATTTCCTTGGCCTCTTCGACTTTCGCCAGCTCGTATTGCTTTGTCAGCGTTTCATACACGGCTTCTTCCACCTTCAGCCGGCGAAAGAGATCCGCATACGGAACGCCCAAAATCGGCAGCTGCCGCAGCGTTGGATAGCCCGCGTCCGTCGCCGCTTCCTTCGCTTCCGCGCCACCGCCGGACTTTCCCGAAACCTCGCGGAGCTGGCGGCGGAGTTCGTTGATCCGCGCTTGAATCAACCGCACGCGCACGTTGTCGTCGGTGTAAATCTGCTTCAATCCCTCGAGCGCCGCCTGCGCTCCCATCAGCTGCCCTTCGACCGTGGCGGCCGCCCCGACCATGGCCTTGCCCTGTTCCGTGATATCAATCGTCGCGTTCTTGCTGGCAAACTGGCTGAACTCCTTTTCCGCCGATTCCAGGTCCTCCTTCACCGCAGCCAGCCGTTCCTCGAGAAACGTTCGCTCCCGGTGCGCGGACGACGTGGTCAGCTGCGCCATCATGGTGTCCAGCTCCTCGACATACGCCCCCGTAATGGCCGCGGCGCGCTTTGGATCCCGGTCGGTCACGTTCAATGTGATGATTCCGCTTTTGCGGTCTTCACTGATCCCCGTGTTTTCCGCGAGCCTTTCCCGCGCGGTCACATCGAGCCTCACCCCGTACACCTTTTTCAGATCGAAGCGCTCGATCATCCGCTGTTCCACAGTCCGGCTCCTCAATACCCCGATGAACAGCGCTCCCGTGCTCTTTATCCCCACCAAATCTCCGGCGAGCGCTCCCAAGCCTCCCATCTGACCGCCTGCTAACCCGGCCATCAGCGCGAGTGTGCCGCCCGATTGTGTGTCAGGCGGCATCAGCTGTGTGGTCGACACGTACCGCTTGGGGATCAGAAAAGCCGCAACCGTGCTCAGGACGAGGCCCGCACACGCCATCCGAAACAGAAACCGCCTCTCGGCCCAGATCACCCGCAGGCGGGCGAACAATCGCTCCCGCGGGTCGCCCTCCACTTCGAGCGGCTCGTATTCCGCTTCCCGCTCGGGTTCGACCAGCAATTCGCGCTGCGGCTTTACGGCCGTTTGGTTCACGCTTGAAACTCCTTGAAGCCCGCTCCATTCCCTTGCATTCATCGGCTCCACGAGTGCGGCCAGAATCCGATTTCGAGTGACGCGGTCCAGTTCGTCTGCGCCGACGCGGCCAGCAGAGGAAATTTCCACTTCTCCCATTGCACCAGCGTCGACACGCTCCACTCCCCGCCAATCCAGTAGTTCACCCTCGCCGAGGCGTCGTTCACCGTTCCCCCGCCTGGAACGAAATCCGCGTCCACCTTCTCGTGCCGGTATCCGAATTCAACTGCGTTCCGCCCGCCCAGCCAATACGTGCTCTGCCCGAGAAACGCCGTTCCCTCCCGCCCCACCCAGCTGCCGATCAGGTTTCCTTTGTCCGTGTACAGGTCGTGATAGAAGCTGTCGAAATATATGAAATGCCCGCCGTGACTCTCCCTGATGGGCAAATCCGTGTTGTCGGCGTCGAACCGCAAATCCAGTTTTGGCAGCTTCGGCACACGCGCTATGTACATCCCCACGTCGTAGCCGGCACGGCGCAGCGACGCGAGCGGTGATGGGTCGTCGTCCGAAAGCATGTCGAGCTTTAGCGTCAGCCAGTTGCCGATGTAGGGCGGACGCCACGACACGTCCAGTCCCCCCGTTCGCTTTCCCGGGTTCTCATTGTTCGCCTGCAGCGCGGACGACCTGAAAAACCCCGTGTAGCTGTGCCAGAGCGCTCCAGCCGTCAAGGGACGTCCCACTCCGCCCATTTCCGCCGTGCGCGTGAACCCCAACTCGATGCTGCGGAATGGCTTGAGCGTGATCTTTTCTCCGTGAACCAATGGCCGCGCGGGAAATTCGTTGCCCGAAAGCTTTCCGTAAAACGCATCCATCTTGATGGGCCCCATCCAGCGGAAAATCCACGGCAGGACGATGGGCGTAATCCGGCTCACCCGGAACATGTAAATCGGTTCCGCATTGTCGCTGAATAAAAGCGCTGTCCCGTCGCTTGGCCCCCACCACAGGCTCTGTTTGCCGAACGACAGGTTCCAGTCCGCCACCGGCGCCGCCACATACGTATCCAGCAGCTCGAACCGGCTCTCCGCCGGAAAAGTTCCCGGCTCGACCGGGTTCACATCCATGGTCGCAATGGCTTCCCGGACGGTCGGCGAATATGTCGGCGACGACGGCGCGTATTGCCACTCGCCGCGGACATACGCCGTGAACCGCCCTTCCGTCGCCCAGCCCGAAAACCCGCTCACGCTGTTGAATCCCTCCGCGTACGGCCGCCCGTAATCGTTCACAATCGTCTCGCCGAAATGGTAGCCGTCATGCAACGGCTGGCCGTCAATTCCCATCGTGCGCGTGTAAATTGATTCGACGTGCACGGACCGCCCGCCGCCCTCCGCGGCCGCGTTCAAATCCCCGCGAAATTCGTTTTCGAGTGCCTCATACGTGGCCTTCACTTCTCCGCGGCTGTGCTCCTCTATCGCAAGTTTCTCTCCCGCTTCTTCGACCAGGTGCGCGCACTCAATCCGCGTCCAGGGACGCATCCCCAAAAATTCCGCATGCACATAACCGAGTGCGCCCAATCGCTCGAGCGCGGGATAAATCCAGCTGTCGAGCTCAACAAAAGGCGACCCGACCGGCGCCGGTCTTCCGCTTGCACCTTCATCGTCCTTCGATTCCGAGTACGTTTCCCACGCGCCGCCGCCCAGTTCCGGGTCGTGATGCGCGCGATAGACGTGCTGCCCCACGAACCATCCGATCGCGCTCCCAATCAGCACGTCCGATGGGAAATGCTGCTTCGCGCTCACCCGCGACGCGCTTACCGCCGACGCCATTCCATACGCCAAAATCGACGTCAGGGGCCCTGGATACTCGTGCGCCACCACGCTCGCAATCGACCAGGCCGCTGCCGCATGCTCCGACGGCATCGAAGTTCCGCCCGCGCCGAAATTTCCCCGGTAGTCGTCCGCGAGCGGCCGTTCGCGGCCCACTGCATACTTGAAAACGCTGGCCACGCCGTAGCTGTCCATCGCCGCTTCGCCGGCCAAAATTCCCGTCTCCCTCTTGTGCTCGTCGTGCGTCACCAGGCCCAAAAAATAGAAGCCGCCGCCCACGCCCGCCATCGCTCCAATCCCGTAATTCGAAAAATTCAGGCTGTCCTTCAGCCGCGTGCGCGAGTTCGACAAATGCTTGCTGTACTCCGTGTCCGTCGCGAGCAGCCCGCCGAACGCCGCGCCCATCGGCACGAGCCACTCCGCATCCACCGGCCGCAGCCGCGCCGGACTCGTCCAGATCGCTTTCTGGTCCTCGGCCAGATTTTTCAGCAGTTGCAGCCCGAGCTTGGTGTTGCCGTCCGCCGTTCTCGATTCCGGATCAGCGGGCGCGCCTGAAGGAGAAACTGAAGCTGATGACGGCGCGTCGCTCGCCGGTTCCTTCTTCGTCGCCGTTTCTCCGGCACTCACTTGTGTCGCTTGACCCGCTTGCTGCTCCTGCGCTCGAGCATGGCAATTCCCCGCGGAAATTTCTGCGCCGAGAAACGTCAACGCTGCCAGCACGATTCCCCTCCGCCTTCGAGTCATTTTCCCGTCTCGTTAGTAATGCACCGCGATGAACACGGCGCTCGCGACCGACGCCGCCGTCTGCGCCGCGAGGAAGATGTTTTGCCACGGCACGCCGCCGCCCAGCGCCCGCTCCGGGACCACCACCGTATCCCCCGGCTCGAGCACTGCCCCCATCGAGTTCCCGCTCCACAACCCGTCCCGCGAGCCGACCACCGACCCGTCCGCGCGAATCACGAATATCCCTTTCTTGTTCGCGAGCGCCGTTGGCCCGCCCGACTGGCCCAGGTACCATCGCGCGCTTTTTCCCGGCCGGTAGGAAACCGCCGTGGGATTGAAAACTTGCCCGGTCACCATCACAAAACTCGGCCTCTTTGGAATCACGAGCGTGTCTCCGGCGCGCACTTCAACGTCCGCAGCCGTCCCGGCCCACCGGGAAATATTCGACGAGATCCTTATCGCCACGCGCCCAATCGGCGGGTTCGTGCTCAATTGTTCGAGGCTTGTCTGCGATTGCTGAATGGCCGTCTCCTTGGCCTGTTTCTTCGCGGCGTCCGTGTCCGGCAGCAGTTCCAGTCTTTCCTGCGCGCCTTTGACCCGCAGGATCATTTGCTCCTGCGCTTTCGTCTCAAGCTCGCGCACTTGCACCCGCTGCAAGACCGCGCCATAGGGGTACGCGTCCGCCTGGAATCCTCCCGCGCGCTTCAGCACCGAACTCAGCCGCTCGCCCGGACGGATTCCATACGTTCCCGGATGCTGTATCTCGCCCTTCACCACAATCGCCGCACCCAAATCGTTCCATCCCGGCAGCTGCCGGATCGTCAAGACGTCCCCGTTGTGCAAAGAAATGTCCGCGGCGGAATCGCCCGCGAGCGCCGCCGGCAGGGCGATCGTCTCGTGCTGCCCGCTCAGCTGACTCTTCTGCCCCGCCCACTCGAAATGCATCAAGTCCGCCGTCTGCGTGTCGGCGGCCGCCTGCAGTCCGCCGCCCACGCGAATCAGATCCGCGATGCGCATGTTCGAAGTGAGCGGATAGCGGCCCGGCTTCCCGACCTCGCCTTGGACATACACCGTCGCAGGTTCCGCCGACGCCGCGTTCCGGTGAATCAGCAGCCGGTCGCGTGCTTCAAGCAGAATGTTTTCCGCCGGATCCCCTGCGAGCGCCTGGCTCAGGCTTACGCTGAAAATTTTCATTTTGCCGTCGGGCAGATAACGAAATACCTGCGCGTCTTCCGTCTGCGCGTCCGGCGCGAGGCCCCCGGCCAAATGAATCGCATCCACCAGATGAATCTGTCCCGATGTGCGATACGTGCCCGGTGCGCGCACGTCGCCCCATACGGAAACTGTCGGCGGGTTCTCGAAGTCGTACCGGCTGAAGACGCGCACCGTATCCATGGCCTTCAGCACCGGCGCCTGCTCGGGATTTGCAAAAGCATCCGCCAAATCGAAACTCTCGACGCTCGGATGAAAGTCCGGCGCATTCAGCCGGATGATTTCGGCGTACCCCGTGGCTGGCTCCGGCAGCAATTCCTTGTACGACGCGATCACGTCCGTCACCCGCATTCCCGCGCGAAACGAATACCGGCCCGGCCTCAGCACATGCCCCTCGAGATAAATGGCGTCCTGGTTGTACGGCGCGATGGGAAAAATTCGTATGCGGTCGCCGTCGTGCACCTCAAACGTTTCGAGCTGCTTCGTCACTTCCCCCGCCTCTTCCTCGCTGCGCAAATCCACGCTCAGCATGGTCTGCTTTTCGTGCGTCACCGTCCGCTCGACCTCGATGTGCCGCAACGCGGCCGTCGGCAGCAGGCCGCCCGCGAGTTCCAGAACGCTTGCCAGATTTTTTTCGTCACGCAGCTCGTAAATCGCCGGGCGACGTACCATTCCTTCCACCACCACCTGCGCCCCAATCGGCGGCACTTGCACCGTGTCGCCGTTCTCGAGACGCTGGATGTCTCCCTTCACTCCGTGCAGCAGCAGGTCGTACACGTCCACGACCTCGACCAGTTGATTCCCGCGATAATGATTCAGCGTTCGCAGCGATCCCCTCGCCGTCGGTCCCCCCGCCGCGAACAGCGCATTCAACGGCGTCGAGAGCGAGCTAACGTCGTACGCGCCCGGATTCGTCACGTCGCCAACCTCATAGATCCGTATCGTCCGCAGCCGCGCGAGCGATACGTCCGCCGAAACATCCCGGAACTGCGTGCGCAGAATCTGCTGCAAATTCTGCTGTACCTCCGCGAGGCTTTTTCCGCTCACGAGAATCGGACCCACTTCCGGCAAGCTGACCCGCCCCTCCCGGTCCACGCGCCGGTAAAATCGCTGCGAGACGCCGCCCCACAAGTCAATCGACAGCCCGTCGCCCGGCCCTACCACGTAATCCGGACCCGCCGGCAAATCCATTGGAATCAATTGCGAATTGCGATTCCTGTTCTCGAATATCTGCGCGCCAAATCTTTGCGGGACAGCCGGACGCGGCGCCGCCTGCACGTACATGTCATACAGCGACGGAATATCGTTGTAAGGGCTTCGCTTGCGGATCATTTCCGGTGCTGGCGAAATTTTCTTCGGCGGCGCGCGCCGGTTCGTTGGCTCGATCGAGCCGCCAGCCCCCACATCTCGCGCCGATGACGCAGCTGGCCGCTCCTCTTCGCGGCCGCTCGCCGCGCCCCCATCGCCCGCATTGCTTGATGACGACGCGCTTCCCCAGCCGCCCGCCGCACCCTGCTCCATCCGTACATCCGCAGCGGCTTGGCTCTCCGCGTTTCCTTCCGCTGGGAATGGTTTCGACGACTCGTCCGCGCCGCCACTTCCCATCGGCGAGGAATAATTTCCTGCCTGGCTTCGATCCATGCTGGCCGCGGGCTGCAATGAATCAGGCCAGCCACCCAATGTGTTCGGCGAACCGCTGCTCGAATTCTCTGCTCCGGTCTGTTGCAGTTGTCCCCGCTCGGTAGGATTTCCGTTTCCTCCTGGAATATTCGGCGTTGCCGGCTCGCCATCCATCCTCGGTTGCGGACTCCCTGGCTCGAACTCCCCCTCAACCCCCTCCGCTCCCGCCCGCTCCGTTTCGCGAGGTTCGCACCCCGCGTCGTACGGGCCATTGCATGCGCCCGCGTTTTGCAGATTTCTACCGCTCTGCCTGCGCGCCTGCTCCCGCTCCTTCTCCTGATCCTGCGCCAGCCATTTGGTGCGCTCCACAACCAGCAGCTCCCGTTCCTTGGCCTGCGCCGAATCCGGATTCAGTTTGGGGACCAAATACCCGTACCGCTGCACCAGCACTGTTGCAACCGACCGGAACTGAACGTCCATTTCCAGCCGCTCGAATATCGCGTCGTTCGTCAAGTCCCCATCGCTCACCACCTGCCCGTGATCCGTCGCGTCCTTCGCCACCCAACGCTTCAATTCCACCAGCAGCCCCGAATCCTTCACCAGCACAGCCTTGATCTGTCCTGCCGAAGCCGCCACGCGGCTCATGTTTTCGCGTCCGAGTTCAGACCCCGTCTGCCCCAACGGACGCTGCTCCTGCGCCGCCGCCCCGAAGCAAAAGCACAGCAAACAAGCCACACAGCACACGCAGCAAATGATTCGCCACATGATTCCCATCACCTCTCCCACACCACGCGTCCTCCGCCTATTTTTATTGCGATTCATATTGGCTCGGTTGACTTCCTCTCGTAGAAACCGCTCCCCCCGGCACAGCCAATATGGAGTGCGGCGGCTGGCGCGGTGTTTGCGTCCCGAGCTATGCCGAGGGGCCGCCGCTTTGTTACGGCCCCGCTGGCCGGGCCGTGTTCGATTGAAAGGAAGCCCCACCTCAGCTGCACATCTCCTTCGTGCTTTCGCGCGGATGTCAACAAAGCCATTCATAATTTCCATTCGCATCCGCTCATCACCGCATTCGCCCACAGATTTGCGTCCCCCCATAAACCGCGATAAATCCTTGGCACTCACCCTGCTATTCCGGGAATGAAACTGTTTCAAACAGCTTCAGACCTGTTTCTTGCAAGAACTTGGCCAATTGCGGTTCGGGTTCCCTAATTCTTCGCCTTCCACTCTTCTTCTCGCGTTGTTATCCCTTCTCGGCTGCGCTATCCTCCTCAAAAACATGATCGACATTCATTGCCACATCCTTCCAGGCCTTGACGATGGCCCCGACACCTTCGAACTCGCTTTCGCCATGGCTGAAATGGCCATCGCCGACGGCATTACCCACGTCATCGGCACCCCCCATGCCCACCCGTCCTATCCTTTTGTTCCCGAATTGGTAAAACAGCGCCGAGATGAGATTCAGGACGCCTTCGAAGGCCGCCTCATTCTCGCTTCGGGATGCGATTTCCATCTCAGCTTCGAAAATCTCCAGGAAATCCGCCACGACCCCTCCCGTTTCACCCTCAACCAGAAAAACTATCTCCTCGTCGAATTTGCCGACTTCTCCATCCCCGCCTCGCTCGACCAGGCCCTCCACGAACTCCAGCTCGCAGGCATCACCCCGGTCATCACTCACCCGGAACGCAACCCCCTGATCCGCTCCCAGCCCGACCGCCTCTTTCGATGGCTCCGCCAGGGCTGCTACGCGCAGATCACCGCGCAATCACTTTTGGGAAAGTTTGGAAAATCAGCGGAGATTGTTTCCGAGGAATGGCTCAAGGCAGGCGCCGTGCATTTCATCTCGAGCGACGCGCACAATACCACCACGCGCCCCCTGCGCCTGAAGGAAACCTTCGACTACGTCACAAAAAAACACGGCGAACAACTCGCCCGCGCCCTGCTGGGAGAAAATCCACTAGCCGCCTTCGAAGGCCGCCGCCTCCCCCACGTCCCCGAACTATCCCCCGAACTAGGCAGCACCGATTCCGACGCCCACGTCCCACGCAAAAAAAAGCGTTTCTGGTTCTTCTAACCATCCTCAGAAGTCGGCAAGTTTGACTTCCAGCTCTCCCAAGCCTCATTCAGAGCACAGCAAATGTGGAGTGCGGTGGCTGGCCACCGCTTTGTAACGGCCCCGCTCGCCGGGCCGTGGCCGAGTACCCCGGAGCCACGCCAAGGCGCCGGAGCGTGTCTATTCGACCAAAGCTCACGCCATTCAGCAGAGTCCGAATCGAAGCCCGAGTGTGAGGATCAAAGAACGCCCGGTTCTAAAGGTGGGAGTGACGAAAACCGCGGAAATCGCGAACGAACTTCAGCCAAACATCTCCAAAATTTCCTCATACCTCTTAAACGGTGGAATCAAATAAGCCCCCGCAATCCCACTACCCCTCGCCGTCCGCGCCCAATCCAGCATCTTCCGAGCGAGCGCAAACCCGCGCTCCCGCGCCGCATCCCCCGCTTGCTTCATCTCCGAAAGCGTCGCCTCCGGAATCACAATCCCGGGCACCTCATTATTCAACCGCAGCGCCTGCTTATAACTCGTCAGCGGCCAAAGTCCCACCACCACTGGCACCGGCGATTTCCCGCCCAGCCGCTTCAAAAAAATCTCCCAATGCTCGGGATCGAAAATCGGCTGCGTCATTGCAAAATGCGCCCCCGCCTCGATCTTCTCCTCAAACCGCCGCAACTCCTCGTCCGGATTCTCCGCCACCGGATTCACGGCCACGCCAATCGTGAAATTCGTCGCCCCTCCAAGACTTTTCCCCGCCCAGTCCGTCCCCTGATTCAACCGCGTCAGCACTTTCACGAGCCCCACCGAATCCACCTCATACACGCCACTCGTCTCCGGATGATCCCCAAGCGACGGCGGATCGCCCGTAATCGCCAGCACGTTGCGCACGCCACCAACAGCCCATGCTCCCAGCAACATCGCCTGCAACCCAATAATGTTCGCGTCGCGCGTCGTCAGGTGCGGAACAGTCTCGAATCCATGCGCCTCTAGCGCCCCTGCCAACACCAGCGCGTCCATCCCCACCCGCGCCAGCGTCCCGCTATTAATGTCGATCGCATCCACTTCGCCCGACCCCATCACCCGCCCCACCTGCTCCACAATCCTGTCAATCGTCACGCCCTTCGGCGGGTCAATCTCAACCGACACAACAAACTTCTTCTCCTGAATTTTCCTCCACAATTTGCTTTCCGGCTCCCGCGTCGCCACTCGCCTCATGCGCTCTGCCGGCTCGATCACCTCAACCGACGCGCCCACATCCCGCGCGCTAGGAGATTTTCGCGGCGCCGCTTTCTTCACCGCCTCCGCCATCGCCTGAATGTGTTCGGGCGTCGTCCCGCAGCACCCCCCGAGCAGCCGCGCCCCCAGTTCCGCCGCCTCCTGCGCAAAGAGCGCGAAATATTCAGGCGACGACCGCGGATAAACAATCCTGTCCCCCACGCGTTTCGGAAATCCCGCATTCGGCATCGCAGAAAGCGGCAGCGTCGCGCATCCCGCGAGCTCCCTCAGCATCGGCAACAGCAGTTGCGGCCCCACCGTGCAATTCGTCCCCACCGCCTGAATATTCTTCTCCTTCAATTTTTCCCAGGCTTCCTCGGGCCGCGTCCCGCCAAACGTCGTCCCTTCCTCCGAATACGTCATCTCCGCCACAATCGGCAGCCGCGAAAAACTCCGTATCGCATCAATCGCCGCTTCCATCTCTTCAATATCGCTGAACGTCTCCAGAATAAAAAAATCCACCCCGCGCTCCTCGAGCGCCCCCGCCTGCTCCTTGAAAATCGCGCGCATCTCT
Source organism: uncultured Acidobacteriota bacterium (assembly GCA_963701005.1). GTDB lineage: Bacteria > Acidobacteriota > Terriglobia > Acidiferrales > UBA7541 > Palsa-295. Next base: position 4,667,248 of record OY969555.1, on the reverse strand, counting down.
TCGTCCGGCATCTCCCGCACGTGCCGCGCAATCCCCAGCGGCCCGATCGACCCCGCGATCAACACCTCATGCTTCGCCGCTTCCCGCGCCTCCCGCGCAATCTTCACCCCGCGATGGTTCAACTCCGCCGCCCTCCCCCCCATCCCCAGCAACCCGAGCTTGTGCCGGTTCGCCCCAAACGTGTTCGTCTCGATCACCTGTGCGCCCGCCTCGATATACTCCTGGTGCGCGCGAAACACATCCTCCGGCCGCGTCGCGTTCAACTCATCCACGCACCGCTGCGACCCCGTCACGTCATACAGCAGCGACCCCATCGCCCCATCCGCGACCAGAATCGCCCCCCTCAGCCGCTCATTGAAATCTTCAATTCGCATCGTCTCCACGCTTCACGTGCAGTTTTCGAGCCAACCGTAAACACAAAAGTATAGCATCCGCCGCACACAGCCCAACCGTGCGCTCGCGGCGCCCTCAGCACCGCTGATGTGGAGTGCGGCGGCTCACCGCCGCTCTGTTACGGCGAGGCTGGCCTCGCCCACGTGTTGCCCGCTGCCTCTTAGCCCCGTAGGGGCGTCAGAAGATAGCCCAGCCCGCCATTTGCTGGCGGGCTGGGTAAACGATGCACAATGGTCCCGAGCGCCGTAGGTGCGACACGTCCTGACTCATGGGGCAATCCCAAACATCAAGGAATTCAAGACAGCCACAATACTTCCAGCCCACGGCGATCCATCTTTACGGCTAGCCCGACTACCTGGCATGCGAAATAAGTGCTGAGGTGCTGTTTCGAACAAGTCTGTCCGTCAGGTCAGCTGCAAACGCCTGGGAATGTCTGCCACAATTGGCAGGCTGGTGTGGTAATCGACGAGGAAATAGTGGCGAGATTACTGAAAATCGGTCCGTTTAGAATATCCGATATGAAGGGTTGGCTCACAGCATTCGCATTCTCAGCTACATGTCTTTTTCTAGTTGCAGGTTGTAACAAACCTGCCGATTTCACAGGCTTTTGGAAAGGGAATTGTACGGATGCGTTCGGCGTTCAAATCAAAAAGCAGGCCGGTAACCTCTATTCAGTCTCTTTTTGCGGGCCGGGCGGGTGCTGCGCCCAGGGGGAATGGCGGCCGAACACGCCCATCGTCGGGGACCCGAAATACCGGGTGCTGAATCCAAAAACAATAGAGATTGCAAACGAGAATGGCTGGACTCGCTATACGAGGTGCACCACGGAAACCAATCCGGTCCTGGACTATGCGAATATGCCCGACCCGGACGGCGGGACCGGCAACGGAACTGCTTCTGAGCCGAGTCCTAAAACCTCAGGTGCCCAGCCTGAGAAGGACCCGCATCGCCCCCCTTGCACTAACGCTTCATGTCGGAAAATCAGAGATTTTTTGAAGAAACACTATTGCGGTGAATCGCCAGCCGGAAACGGCCCCGACGATAGCTGCGACCTCAGAGAAAGAACGAAACCCAGCGCCGACGTCAAGGTCATCGCTGACTACGAATGTGAATGGAACGCAAGCAAGGACGCGGCAGAGTGCACGCAACACGGGCAGGTACCTCCAGCACTCCGAAGTATCCTAGTCCGCGAGTTGCGGCAGCTGGGGGTTCCAGCGAATCACCCAGGGGAGACTTACTTTACGGTCTGGCAATCGGCCCGGACAGATTGGGCGTTGGCTCACGCCTATTACTCACATCGTATTGGATCCGACCTCGAACTTTGCGAGGTAATCGCAGTCGTTGACGAGAAAGCGCTCGTGACCATTCTCCGGAAATTGCCCTTCAAAAAAACGGATGTCGATGTTCCTGACACTACGGATTGGACTCCCTTGGACATTGCCGACACGCGTGGTGACGGCCACGTGGATGTCATTCTGGTAGGCGATGCTTACGAAGACCACTGGCTGGAAGTCATCAGCGTGCACAATGGTTCTGCCAAGACAATTTTTTCCGGCCTCGGTTATTACCTTTAGTATCCGGTCACCGCGACCGTGGCCTCTCAATCCCCCGCCAACGCCCGGTGCACCAGATGAATCGCAATCGCCCCTTCCCCCACCGCCGAAGCCACCCGCTTCACATTCCCCGCCCGCACATCCCCCACCGCAAACACCCCCGGCAAACTCGTCTCCAGCATCGTTGCATTTCTTTCTCGGCTTGTCCCCGGCGCCCCATTCGCACCATCCAAATCCCGCCCCGTCAGAATGAACCCCTTCTCATCCATGGAAATGCATCCCTTCAGCCACTCCGTTCGCGGCGATGCCCCCGCCATAATGAACACATGCCGAATATCATGCACCGAAGTCTCCCCGCTCACCTTGTCCTGCCAAGTCACGTGCTCGAGATGTTCCTCACCATCGAGCGCCACTATCTCCGTCTTGTAGTGCATTTCAATCGCAGGATTCTCCTCGATTCGCTGCACCAAATAACGCGACATGGTGTCCGCCAGCTGCCCCGACCGCACCAGCATATGCACCCTCTTCGCCGTCTGCGAAAGAAACACCGCCGCCTGTCCCGCCGAATTCCCCCCGCCCACCACAATCAACTCCTCCTGCTCGCAAAGCTGCGACTCCATAAAAGTCGCGCCATAATAAATTCCCCGCCCCTCAAACTGCCCGATATTCCCAATACGCGGCTTGTTGTATTGCGCACCCGTCGCAATCACCACCGCCCGCGCCGCCAGCCGGTTCCCATTATCCAGCACCACCTTGAATGGACGCTTCGCGCAATCCAACCGCACCACGCTGTGCGCCACCATCATCTTCGCTCCGAATTTCTCGGTCTGCGCAATCGCCCTCGCTGCCAGCTCCTGCCCGGAAAGTCCCATCGGGAACCCCAGGTAATTTTCAATCCTCGAGCTCGATCCCGCCTGCCCTCCGGGCGCGCCTGCCTCAATCATCAGCACATCCAATCCCTCCGAAGCCGCATAGACAGCCGCCGCCAGCCCTGCCGGCCCCGCTCCCACAATAATCAAATCGCGGATCTGCAATTCATCAATCGCGCTGTTCAACCCCAGCCCCTCCGCCAATTTCGGAATCGTCGGGTTCCGTAGCACCGTCCCGGCGTTGCAAATGATCACCGGAGTTTGCTCCACCGTAATGTGAAAACGATCCAGCAATTCCTGAGAAGTCTTGTCCGTTTCCAAATCTATGTAAGTAAAAGGATGCTCATTCCGCGTCAGAAACTCCCGCAGTTGCAGCGTGCTGGCCGAATACCGCGATCCCAGCAAAGTAATGTTGCCCAGGTTGTTATCCACCAGGAGCACTCGACGCCTGATAAACGCCCGCATGAATATCTCGCTCAGTTCGGCATCCCGTGCCACCAACGACCGCAGCGCATCTCCACTTAGCTCAAGTAATTCACCGGACTCAGTAATCCGCCCGCGCACGAGCGACCGCCTCCCGGAAATCATCGACATTTCGCCCGTAAACTGGCCCGGGCCGTGCGTCGCCACTGGTCGCTCACCCGTCAGGTCCGGCTGCACGATCTCCATGCTTCCGGACAGCACCACAAAGAACGGCAGACTTGCGTCGCCGACCTCGAACAGGATTTCGCCCTTCTTCACTTGTCGCAGTTTTCCCAACGGACGAATCCGATCGATTTTCGCCGCAGTCAGGATTGGAAACGCCTGATCGTACTGTGTTGATGCGCTCGCTTGTGGTGTGGACGACATGGCTTTCTCCCAAAGCTTCCCGGCAGATCACAATATTAGACCACGCTTCTACCCTCCAATGCATGCTCGTCAACTCGCCACGAAGTCCTTGACGCTGACACGGTAAACGACATCGTCTCCTCCTTTACGATGGTCGGCTCCAGTTCCTTTCGATTATCGTCCCTCCCGCCTCCATGCATGCCGACCCATTCCTGAAACCCATTCTTCTCGCTGGCAGTCAAATACAAATAACCATCGCTGCTGCCCGTGCGGAACAAAAAAACGCTACAAAATATGCCCTGGGCATGTATTCTGTTACGAAGCATCTGAAAGATGTACAGATTCGCGGGCTCCAAAATGTTCTTGAGGCTCTGGAGATTGAGCTGGTAAGGAACGGCCTGGGTCGAATCGGGGGAGCGTCTGACGACGCTAACACTTCAGGCCGGACCACTGTAACTTGTCACAACTAGATAAATTCTCTTGATCTTGTTCGCTAACAGTCGTCCCTGGATGAGCGGCGGGCTCGCCACCGTTCATGCGGGCCGTTCTGGTTTGTCGGTGAAGGTCGCAGGAACGCAATGCAACGAAAAGGAGTCAATGATGGTTATTGCTGAAAGGCTGCGCAGTTTGCGGGAGCAGAAAAATCTATCGCAGGGTGATATCGAGAAACGGACAGGGCTGCTTCGCTGCTATATCTCGCGCGTCGAAAACGGCCATACCGTTCCTGCCATTGAGACGCTCGAAAAAATGGCGCGCGCCATGGAAATTCCTCTCTATCAACTTTTCTACGATGGCGAGGAACCACCCAAGCTGCCAAATTTCCCAAGGCGCAGGCGTGGAGACAATGAATCCTGGGGCAGTTCCGGCAAGGATGCTCGCACCCTGAGTAACTTCCGCAGGCTTCTGAAGCGGGCGAGCGAGAGTGACCGCAAGCTACTGCTCTTTATTGCCCAGAAAATGGCCCGTCCAATGAATCGCCGGGCCAAGGCCCGCTAATCCGAATCTCATTAGCGGAGATTCCTGATCCTCTCGCGCGACACGTGGACCAACCCAGCCGTCCTCGTGCCCGCCCCATCTTTCGCAGCCCTTCAACAACATGAGTCCCGCTCAAACCATCCCAAATACCCAACAGGCAGCCAACCTCCCCGCAACCAACCCATCACCGCCGGAATGCCGCATCATCCTTCTTGGCCACCACCGGCGCGTCTTCCTGCACCATCACCGACGACACCAGAATCTCGCTGCCGTCCTTGCTCACCCGCCCGCTCACATGAACATGCTGCCCCGCGTTTTCCTTCACGAAGTCCGGGTTGATCACCTTCCACTTCTTGCTGTCTTTGTCACCCAGCAACGTCATTCCATCGTCGCTCACCGTCCCCGTCACGCTGATCGGCTTCTTCGACATCTTCTCCATGTTCACCGTGTCGGTTTTCGGTTGCTCGCCCGCCGGTTTTGCCTCCTGTGCATTCGCCGTCAGGCACGCCAGGAAAATTGCTGCAATAGCCAGTGCCACTCGCTTCGTCATTTGCCTCTCCTTGGGGTCGAGCGCACGGAATCCACCTCGTACTCCGCAGGATCCCACGCGCCATATTGAATCCCCGCATTCTGCGCACCTCACCCCCAGAGAGCAAACTCAAAGATTGAATCGAATCCATCGCCTCTTCTTATAGCCCCCAATGCCCAGAAATCCCCGCCCGCAAAATTGAATGTCCTCTAAAAATAGTAGCCACAAACTCGCCTATGCTCCGCCTCTCTTCGTGTCTCTTGCCTTTGTACCGGCGGCCTTCAGGCCGGCGCGTTGTTCCTCTCCGCGCCCTTCGTTTTCTGTCATCTCCCTCGATAACTGCGCCCCGCCGCCTCTCCATCAACCGTTCCACATTCAAAAGTACAGTTCTAGAACTGTCCCTCAATTCCTGTACCGATTACCACCTCCCCAAAAGCCCAGTTTTAGGACAGCACCCCGAATCTGTACTCCCCACCAGTCGAATTCCCCTTTTCCACGTGCTACCCTTACCCATGTCAAAACGAATTCAAATCAATTTCCACCCCACCCCCCGCGAAATCCCCCCGCGCCCATTGCCCCCTGCTCGCCAGCGCCAATATCCCTCCGCACCTCGCTCCTCTCGACTCCTCAATACCCTGAGTCCGCGAGCCGAACCTCACGAGCTCTTTGGCGAACGGGCACAACGTACCACGAGCGTCGCTGCGGGATCTCCGCCTCACGGTGTTTCTAGTCACTCGCCACTCGCCACCAGCCACTGCCTTTCTAATCGATACCACCGACGATTAGAATTCCTTATATCTCTTACAAAACAAAGGACGGCGGTACTTTCTAATCGATACCAAAGTGGCGTTTTTGAGAACTCAACATCCATCCCCTCCCCACCTCCCACACTCCAACCTGTCTCCCTTTCGACACAAAATTGCCTCTCATCGCAAGGTGCCCGAATCACTCTCCCCGCATCTCATCTTTGCAGCGTCATCCATAGCCCAAATTGGGATAACATTTTGTACTTACAGAGGGAGGTAATTCGTGCACGATACGCCGTTCGAACAACCCGCCTGGCTCAGTGAAGTCACAGGCATCCTGGAAACGCTAAACCAGGGCGTGATAATAAATGACGGCTGTTCCCGCATCATCTTCGCAAATGAAATATTCCAGCGCATGATGGGCAGAACCCCCGAAGAACTCCTGGGCCGCACCGTCACCGATTTCTACCCTCCCGAGGATGTCCCGGCGCTCAAGGAACACATCGAAATCCGCAAGTCCGAAGGGCATGGCCAGTATGAATTTTACCTGCCCCGGCCGGCTGGCGGCCGCATGCCGGTGCTCGTCACCTCCCGCCAGATCGAAGACGCCGACGGCGCCTACTACGCCGTCATCACCGCCACCGACATCACCGAACAGAAGCGCGCCGAAAATGCCCTCCGCGATGCGAATGTCCAACTCGAGCAGCGCCATCGCGAAATCGAGGAAGACCTCATCCTCGCCGCTCGCGTCCAGCAAAGTCTTTCCCCCAAAAGTCTCATCTGGGGCAGGAGCGCCGTCGAAACTTTCTACCAACCAGTGCGAACCATCGGCGGTGATTTTGGCCTCGTCACCCCGGGTGACGATTACCTGAGCATCATGGTCTGCGATGTCTCCGGCCACGGAATCGGATCAGCCCTCGTCGCCAATCGGATATACACCGAGACGATTTCGCAGATCGAAAGCGGCGTCGGCCTTACGCTCATGATGCAGCATTTGAACCGCTTCGTCCTGCAAAACATCGGCAGCTCGGTTTTCTATTTCACCATGGCTGTCGCCCGCCTGAGTCGAGCCGCACGGATGCTGCAATTCGCCGGTGCAGGACATCCGCCGGCGATGATCGTTCAACCGGGAGAGCGGCCGCGCCTGCTGGAATCGCGAAGCGCCGTGCTGGGTTTGCTCCATGATGCCGTGGACGCCGAGGCAACGACCGAAATCCCCGTGCAAGCAGGCGACCGCGTCGTGATCTATACCGACGGCTTCAGCGAAAGTTTCGATGCCCGGCAGGAAATGCTCGGCGTCGAGGGATTGAGCGACATCGTGCGCGACACCGCAAAGCTTCCCCTCGCGCAAATGAAGCAGGAAATTGTTGACCGTGTCGCGGCCTGGCGCAGCGGCCCCCCGGCCGACGACATGTCCCTCGTCGTCGTGGAAATTCCATAGCTTGGGAGAATGTTTTCGAGAGGAGAAAAATATGCGGCGGAAATCGCAGCCGAAAAAAATTCAGCGCACTTGGCCCACGAGACCCGCGATCGTGTCCATCAAGTCAAACTTCGTGAGCACTTCAAGTTTCCCGTCGCCCATATCAACAAACACCGCCGGACTGTCGTGGCTCAAAATGTGCGTCACGCGCTCCACCGGCGCGCTCGCCGGCACCTGCGGAAGCGCCGCCCCCATCACTTCCCGGATCACCAGCTTGCGCAGATCTTTTCCCTGCAGCGCCAGATTCAGGATCTGGTCTTCGAACACCGTCCCGATGGAATTCTCCTCCTCGAACACGGGCAACTGCGAAATATCCTGCTGCTGCATGGTGTGCAGCGCATGAAACACCGTCTGGTACGGCCGCACCACAATCAACTCTCGCGATTTCCCGTTCTGCCGCTTCACGCGAATCACGTCAGCCGCCGTGATGGCCACTTCCGCGTCCACATACCCGTGCTCCCGCATCCACCCGTCGTTGTATATCTTGCTCATGTACCGCGCACCCGAATCCGGCAGGAACGCCACGATCATGTCCCCCGCTTTACAATTCTTCGCCACCCGCAAAGCCCCAGAGACGCAGCCGCCGCCCGACCCTCCGGTGAATATACCCTCCTGCTTCGCGAGGCGCCGCGCCCACACGAAGCATTCCTCGTCGTTCACCTGCAACACGTCGTCGAGAATTTTCAAATTCATCGTGCCGGGAAAAAAATCCTCGCCGATTCCCTCGACAACATAGGTAAGCGCCTTGCCCACCTTTCCAGTCTTCACGAATTCGTAGTAGAGCGAGCCATAGGGATCCACTCCGATTATTTTGACGTTCGGATTTTTTTCCTTCAGATATTTTCCCACGCCGCTGATCGTGCCGCCCGTGCCCATGCCGCAAATGAAGTGCGTTATTTTTCCTTCGGTGTCTTTCCAGATTTCTGGGCCCGTAGTCTGGTAATGCGCTTCGGGATTCATCGGATTCTGATACTGGTTCGGATAGTAGGAATTCGGAATTTCCTTCGCGAGTTTCCTCGCCACGGAATAGTAGCTCCGCGGATCCTCGGGCTCCACAGCCGTCGGGCACACGATCACTTCGGCCCCAAACGCCTTCAGCAAATCAATCTTTTCCCTCGACTGTTTGTCGTTGATCGTGAAGACAACTTTGTAGCCCCGCACCACCGCCACCAGCGCCAGCCCCATCCCCGTATTTCCCGAAGTCCCTTCGATAATCGTCCCGCCGGGCTTCAGCAATCCCTTTCGCTCGGCTTCATCAATCATCCATTTCCCGATGCGGTCCTTCACCGAGCCGCCCGGATTCAAGTAATCCGCCTTCACGTAGACTTCGGCGGTCGAATTCTTCGCCAGCTTGTTCAGCCGTATCAGCGGCGTGTTGCCCATCGCTTCGAGAATGTTGTTGCACTTCATCTGGTGGTCTGGCTCCCGCGGGATTTCGTGAGACATTCAAGCTTAGAGACTTCCGGAAAAACTGTCCAGCGCCAGTTTCTAAGACGGTTTCCCGTGCGCCCCCGCCTGAACGTTGCGCGAGACATGCTATCCTCATTCCAGGATGGAGCCGCTCGAAGGAAAGTGCGAAACCATTTTTTACGACGGGCATTGCGCGCTATGCCACACCACGGTGAAGTTCGTGCTCAAGCACGATCGCTCTGGAAACGCATTTCGTTTTGCCCCGCTGCAGGGCGAGACTTTCAGGGCCCAGGTTCCAGAGGAATTACGTCGCGAACTGCCCGACAGCGTCGTCCTGCGGACCGCGGACGGCGCCCTACTTGCGCGATCGGATGCAATGATTTACATTCTCAAGCGTTTAGGAGGCGGCTGGAAGATTCAGGCGGCCATTTTGGCAGTCATTCCGCGGCCGGTGCGCGACGGCATGTACGATTTCATCGCGCGCATCCGCTACCGCGTTTTCGGGACGCGCGAGGATTTGTGTCCCGTCATTCTGCCGGCCCAGCGGCAACGATTCGATCCGTGATGATGGGGGCTGCTGCCGAGTCCCAAGCCCCAGTCGTCGGACTGAATCACTGCTGTAACAGAATATTCACAATCGAAAGGCGCGTATGTCGCTAGAATCACGGCCTATGTCCAAAGACAACTTGCAAATTACTAGCTCCACAGGAAACCGGGAAGGCGTGCGCATTCTCCGCCTGAAGGGCTCACTAAACATCCAAACCGTTTTCACACTCCAGGACGCCTTGAAAAAGGAAACGTCTCCCGCGCTCATCCTGGATTTCACTGACGTTCCATTTATCGATTCCGCAGGCCTCGGCGCTCTGGTCGCCGTACATATCAGCTCGCAAAAAGTGATGCGCAAGCTTGCGTTCGCGGGGATGAATGCGCAGGTGGAGGCGCTGATTGATATGACCCACGTCAGCCAGCTCTTCAAGACCTACACCACGGTCAAGGACGCCGAAGCATCGCTCGCCTGAAGCGCACAGCTCTCGCAATCATTCGCCCGCGAAAAATTCAGGCGGTAGACGCTTCCGTAGCCGGCAGCTTTGGACTGACCCACTTCAGCACTCCGCGCACCGCTCCCCATTGGAAACATCCACCGAAGCTAGTGCCCGCCGCCCTGCTGGCAGATGCGATAGAATGGAAAAGCAATGGACCGAATCTATCGCGCAACGATGAAGATTGGCGGCGGCACGCTCTTCGGGCGGCTGGCCTTCACGTTCCTTATCGTCTGCGCCATCGGCTTCGGTGCTGCGGTAGGCCTCCTTTTCGTGTACTCAAGTGACCTCCCGGAAATTCGCGCGCTACAGGATTACCGCCCGGATGTCGTCACAGAACTCTACGCGGACGACGGCCAATCCATCGGATCCTTCGCCCTCCAGCGCCGCATCCTTCTCACTTACCCACAGATTCCCAGGCTCCTGAAAGACGCAATCCTCACCACCGAAGATCAGCATTTCGAGGAGCACTGGGGCGTGGATTTCCCGCGCGTGCTACAGGCTGCCTGGCACGACATCGCCCACCACGGCATCAAGGAAGGTGCCAGCACCCTCACAATGCAACTCGCCGGCGGGCTGTTCCTCAACCGTTCAGACCGCAGCTTCCGCCGCAAGATTGAGGAAACAATTCTCGCGATCCAGATCGAGCGCCACTACACCAAAGAGCAGATTTTCTCGATGTACTGCAATCAGATTTACTTGGGCGCCGGCAACTACGGCTTTGAGGCGGCCTCCGAATACTATTTCGGCCGGCCCGTCGCCCAACTAACGCTTTCAGAAGCAGCAACGCTCGCGGCCATCATCCGCGGACCCATTTATAATCCGATCATTCACCCGGATCGTGCCTTGGCGCGGCGAAATCTCGTGCTCTCCTTGATGGCGCACGATCACAAGGTTTCGCAGGCAGACGCAACCGCCGCGATGAAAGAGCCACTCGCCCTGCGCGTTGCCACATCTCGAAACGATCTTGCACCCTACTTCGTCGAGGAAACCCGCCAATACCTCGAGCACACCTACGGCACAGCGGCGGTCCACGAGCAGGGCCTTCGCGTCTACACCACCCTGAATGTCGCCATGCAAAAAGCCGCCAATCAAGCCGTCCGCGATGGTCTGCATGCTTACGATCGCCGCCACGGGTGGCGCGGCAATTTGCCGAACATTCTGGAGGATGGTTCCGCCACGCTTGATAACTACCAGAACGAAGATTGGCACGGCACGCTTCAAAAAGGGGATTACGTTCCGGGCCTGGTGACCACTGTCCAGCCCACCTTCGCCTCGATAAAGATGGGCTCGTATCACGCCATGCTTACTCCTGCCGATTTCGCCTGGACCGGCCGCAAATCCGTCACTCAGCTCCTGAAGCCGGGAGATCTCGTCGTCGTCTCGATTAAGGAGGTTTCCGGCTTTACGGCGCACGTGCAGCTCGAGCAGGAGCCTGCGGCGCAGGCTGCGTTCCTCGCCATCGACAATCCCACTGGCGAGATCAAAGCCATGGTCGGCGGCTACGATTTTACGGAGTCAAAATTCAATCGTGCCACCCAGGCAGTCCGCCAAACGGGCAGCTCCTTCAAGGTATACGTCTACGCCACCGCGCTCGAACTGGGCGCCTCGCCATTCGACACAATCGTTGACCTGCCCGTTACTTTCCGCAGCGGAGGCCAGGATTACTCGCCGAAGAACTACGACGAGAAATTCGAGGGACGCATAACGCTCCGTCGCGCCCTGGCGGATTCCCGCAACGTTCCCGCCGTGCGGCTGCTGGACAAAGTCGGAATTCAGAACGTAATCGACATGACGCGCCGCTTCGGCATCTCCAGCCCGCTGCCCCCGTATCTTCCTCTCGCACTCGGTGCGGCTGATCTCACGCTCATGGAGCACACCTCGGCGTTCACTGTTTTCCCCGACGATGGCATTCACATCGAGCCGCACACCATTCGCCGCGTGAAGTCCTATGACGGCGTCGTGCTGGAAGAGCCGCGGCCCAACGTCAATGACGTTATCCCGCCAGACGTCGCACGCACCATGGTCTCGATGCTCGAAGAAGTAGTGCAATTCGGCACCGGCGTCCGCGCCAGGGAACTCGGTCGTCCTTCGGCAGGGAAGACCGGGACAACGAACGACTTCACCGACGCGTGGTATATCGGCTTTACCCCGCAAATCACCGCGGGCGTCTGGGTAGGCAACGACGATAAACGCGTATCGCTCGGCAAGAAGGAAACCGGCGCACGCGCCGCCCTACCCATTTGGCTTGAGTTTATGCAACAGGCAGTCCAAGGAACACCGGTAGAAGATTTTCCGAATGTCGTCCCGCTCGAAAAGGTTGCTGGTGGAAAACTGGTTCAGGTGGATACGCCCGATACTGCACCTCCAACGGACGCAGCCGAACAAGGGCTCACCGAGATTAAAGCGCCCGTTTCGCCCCCTGCTGCCCCGAAGCCCCTGCCCAAGACTCCACCCACAGCCCAGGCGAATGGCTCGCCCACCGCTTCACCCCACCCCTAGCACAACGCTTCAGCGAACCAAGTCCGGCGATCATCTGGTAAATGAGTCCCAACCACCCGGCCGAAGCGGTTTGCTCGCGCCATCCTTGCTCACGAGAAAAATCCCGCGTTTGGCCGTAATTTCCCCGATCGGAGTGAGGTCACCGAATCCCGGCGCGCGCTGCAGACGCTTCGCCTTTCGGGGTGAAACGGTGAATAGCAGCTCATAATCCTCTCCACCGTCCAAAGCCATCATCAAAGGATTAAGCTTCAATTTCCTGAGCCGCTTGGAGATGGAAGCAGGGATGACCACCCGGGAGATTCGATCTGCCCACACACGCGCACCCGTGCGGCTGGCATGGCACAGCCGAATGAGGTCGGTCGAGAGACCATCCGAGACATCCATCATAGCTGAGGCGATCCGATGGCGCGCCAGCCATTCCCCCAATTCCACGCGGATCCTCGGGTACAGGTGGGGCTGAAGCAGACGCCGGGTGCCCCGCCCGCCGCCGAGCCTATTAAGGATAAGCTCCAGTCCAAGCTGCGCACGCCCCAGCCTCCCGCTCACATATATAATGTCCCCGGGTCTCGCCCCCCCCCGCTGAATCGCCATTCCACGAGGAACCTCTCCCAGCACCGTGACACTTATGAAGACCGAATCGCTCTTCGTAGTATCTCCGCCGGCAAGCCGTATATCCAGTAGCCGAGCAGCCCGGGCCATCCCTCGCAAGAACGCATCGAACCATGCACCCGTCAAGCGTGATGGAACGGCGAGTGTGAGGAGAAAAAAGCGCGGCGATGCCCCCATAGCGACCAAGTCGCTGGCCGCCCGGACCAGCGCCTTATAACCGACGGACTCTGGCGGATGCACCTTCGCTAGAAAATGCACTCCTTCTAAGAACGCATCGCAGCTCAGCACCCACTCACTGCGCCCCCTCGGAGCAAGGATCGCCGCATCATCGCCGATTCCCAAACGCAAAATGGCGTCGCCTCGTCGCCCCCCACTCGAAGCAATCGCCCGCGCTGTCCTTTCGACCAGTTGACTTTCACTGTCCATACTGACCCTTGGTACAGTTGTTCCGCCTGCCTCTCTTAGAGTAATGTTCCCTCAGGCGAATCCCTGATTCTCCGATTATAGAGTGCCGCAGACAGAGAAGCGAATTTGGTGCATCTATGCAAAATGGAATATTAAGGTTGACGCGCAGAGGGCGTATCACTACAATTCCTCCGGTTTCGGACCAAGGCTCTCGGTTCAGACTACTGACGGGATCGGCTAACTGCGGCAGGGGGCCCGCGGCTTTCAGCCATCTGCGACGAAACTAATTCAGGACAAAAAAAGACCATGAAGGGAAAGTATTACACGTTCTTTATTGCATCCAGCGCTGCTGGCGGCATGCGCCGCTTGCGCGTCCCCTTCTATGTCCTCCATCTTCTTACGATTTTGGCGATTGTCGGTGGAATCACGATACTCGCGGGAATGGGCTCCTATTCGCGGATGCTCTGGAAGGCCACCAGCTACAATTCGCTCCGCCGCGAGCAGGATAGCCTCAAGCAGCAATACCGCCAGCTTCAATCCGAAGTCAAAGACACAAACCAGCGCTTGAATTCTTTGCAATCCCTCGCCGGCGAAGTTGCCATGGCCTACGGCATCACGCGATTCCGCCAGACCCCATTCGGGCTAACAGAAGTCACCGAGGAGCCGGAAGCTGAATTTCAGCAATCGATTGATGAGTTCAGCTATCTCCAAAAGAACTCGACCGCCGTGGCACTTTCAAGCAGCGGACTCCGACTTCTCCCTGCCCCCCAGCTCAGCAGTCTCGGCATTGTGCCGTCGCTTTGGCCGGTCATAGGCGAGATTACAGGTCACTTCGGCGAGCGGCTTGACCCGTTCAGCGGTGAGGGCGCGTTCCATGCGGGAATAGACATCGCCTCGCACTATGGAGATGAAGTCCGCGCCACAGCCGATGGCATTGTTGTCGGCATGGATCGCCGCGCTGGCTACGGCCGGCTGGTTATCATTGATCACGGCTTCGGCGTTAGTACTTGGTACGGACACCTTTCCGCCTTCAACACCCAGGTGGGCACCCACGTAAAGCGTGGGGATGTCGTAGGCTATGAAGGCGCCAGCGGTCGCTCCACGGGCCCGCACCTTCACTATGAGGTCCGTCTCTACAACACTCCAGTCAACCCCTGGCGTTACCTCAGAGCTTCTTCACCCTCCGCCACCGCTGCCGACTGACCTTCGTTCTTTTCCCCCCGGCACAATCCTCGGACTCGCGGAAGCCTAGTCCTAGACTTGAATCTCGGTTAGCGGTTTGGCGTCTGTGGGTTGGGCGCGTGTTGACTAGGCGGGGGGTCCGAGGAAGCAGCCGGCGGAGCACCCAGCATTGCAGGAGTGATATCCAGCGTCAGCCGGACCCACTTATCCTGGCGGTTCACTTTTATCTGGTTGACCAGGGCAATGAGGAACGCGGCTTGTTCCTTGCTCATTTGCCGGCGTGTCTTGGGATCATTCAGCGCCATGGACGCACCCATGCGGAAAATGTCGAGCAGCGTCGCGAGCTGAAGCGCGTTGGCCACCGAATCGCACTCGGCATCGAGCGCCATTTTGATTTTGTCGCCGTCCGGCTGACCAGCCAACGAAATGCCTCGAACGCTGCGCGCCAGGCGCTCAAGCTGTGGCGAACTTGCGAAAATGGCATAGAACCCTGCCGGAAGATTGTCCGTCCGCGCTGCTGCAAAAATGGGCGCGCCGGCCACGCGCGCGAGACGTGCTTGCATGGCTGGATCCCGCTTGTCGGAAGTCGATGCAGCGAGCAGCTCATCCGCATTATTCCCGCTGGCAAGCTCCATCCGCGCCATCGAGAGGAACGTAAACGAAATCGGCGGGCTCCCTGGAACCTCATACAACGATTGCGATCCATGTGCGACCATCTTCCCGGTTCGCAGCGCATACGCCTTGATCTTCTGTTCGTCGAATCGGCCCTCCGCAATCGCTAGCACACGGTTGTCACCCATAGTCCCGGCCGGTATCGCTAGATTTTGGGGCCAGAACGCAATCGCGACCCTATCCAGATCGCGCGAGTAATCGAATCCCGTCTCGCGCACGAAGGCCGCATATTCGCGATCAGATTGCGGGCCGGGTGAAGTCAGACCCAGAATCGCTGCCAGGGGCGAGTTTTGTAATTTGCGCAGCGCATTCACATCAATATAGGCAATAGCTGGTGCATCCGGCGGGAGTTGGCTCAGAATATCCGGCGCCGAGCCGCTCTTGGTCCCAGGCAAGGGAATTCGTTGCCGATAGAAGTAGTAGCCGAGCCCAGCGCCTGCCAGGCAGACAATCGCCGCTACCGCAATCAGGGCACGCTTCGTCGAAGAAAGAGGCACGAGAAGAATCGAGTATAGGTATCGGTGAACTTGGTGTAAAGTTTTTGCATCAGTTGACGCGGCTCTGATGATTCAGGCCCGATTGAGAAGGTTCGCACGCGCTCGCTTCCTTGCAACCGGACCGGCCCCGTGCGCGTCCAATAAGTGGCGGGTGGAATTCTGCGCTCCAAGCTTCAACCTCTAACCTTGAAGAAGCCACTTACTATTACGGGACTGATCTTATTGCTGAGCGCTTCTGCGCTCGCGCAGGCTCCCGCGAAAACTCTCGAAAAGCAGCCAGCAGCACCTGCTCCTGCCGCTCCGAACGCCGATCAGCTAGTCGATCGTTATGTCGAAGCAATCGGCGGGCGCGCCGCCTGGAAAAAACTGACCTCCCGCATTTCCACCGGGACGATTGACGTTCCACAGTTGAGTCTTTCAGGCACTATAGAAATTCGAGAGAAGGCCCCCAATCACTTGCTGGCCACAATTATTGTCAACGGCGCGTCTTATCGGCAGGGCTTCGACGGCACAATCGCATGGACCGATGATCCCAAGGACGGATTGCGTGAAGAGGCCGGAGCCGAGCTCGAAGACACCCGCCGCGACGCGGATTTCTACCATCCGCTGGATCTGCACACTCTCTATTCCAAATTCACAGTGACCGGCACAGAAAAAGTGGGCGATCGTGACGCATACGAGGTGCAAGCAACGCGCGCCGGCGCCGATCCGGACAAATTGTATTTCGACAAACAGACTGGGCTCGTGTTGCGTATTTTTACCAGGCACCACACCGCCGAAGGTGTCACATCGTTTCAAGAAGATCTGGAGGATTACCGGGAACTGGACGGCGTAAAGCTTCCATTCACTGTCCACCAGGTAAGCAGCGATTCGGCTTTCACCATTAAATTCGCCGAGGTGCGTCACAACGTGGATTTGGATGATAGCCAGTTTTCAAAGCCCGCTGCACAATAGGGCATAGTACCCGCCCAACAGGGGCTGATAAGTGATGGCATGGCAAGGGGTTTGCTGGCATTAGAAACTTGCTTGCAATTTCGTTGCCTGTGTGATAATTTTCCTAGGTTTGAGCAGGGCTGGCGTAGCTCAGTTGGTAGAGCATCTGATTTGTAATCAGAGGGTCGGGGGTTCAAATCCCTCCGCCAGCTGAGTTTGAGGGACCGGGTATTTTTAGCAGGGGAGCGGACGGATTCCTCGCGACAAAAGCGCTAGGGCTGGTGTCTTTGGACACGAGCCCTTTCTGCATTGCGAACTACCCCGTACAGCAGTCCGGTCACGTTCTGGTCGAGCAAATGGGACGCTGCAATTGTGTCCCGATGGTTTATCGCGGGACTCGCTTTCGATGTCCCGATTGAATTTGCCGGACACGCTCTTCGTGCCCGATTGATTTCCTGGGACGCCGTACTCGCGTCCTGAATGAGTTCGCGGGACGTCGCACCTGCGTCCCGGACGGTTTCGCGGGACGGGTGGGTGAGTGGCTAAAACCAGCAGACTGTAAATCTGCCGCTCCTTGCGGGCTACGGAGGTTCGAATCCTCCCCCGTCCACCAGCGTCTCTTGTGACCGCAACGGTCCTGACGGCTCGGTGAGAGTGAAGAATCATTTTTCAAGCGTGGCTCCCCCGGGCCATGCCTCTGATGCAAGACGCGGGAGGGCACGGGGAAGCCGGTTCGGGCCTGGGTAGCTCAGTTGGTAGAGCGCGTCCTTGGTAAGGACGAGGTCACCGGTTCAATCCCGGTCCCAGGCTCCATGTTTGGCGCGGCAGGAATGAGCGGGGGTAACTCAGTGGTAGAGTCTCTGCCTTCCAAGCAGATGGTCGCGGGTTCGAGCCCCGTCCCCCGCTCCATTTTGCAGGGCGACGTGAACCATGTGCAGTCAATCGCGGCAATGGCCGCGTAGCTTTTTCTAAATTGTGAGGAAAGATGGCGAAGGAGAAATTCGAGCGGAGTAAGCCGCACGTGAACGTGGGGACGATCGGCCACATTGACCACGGCAAGACCACGTTGACGGCGGCAATCACGAAAGTTCTGTCGAAGAACAATCCGAAGGTGCAGTTTCGGGCGTTCGATTCGATCGACAACGCGCCGGAAGAGCGCGAGCGCGGCATCACCATCGCGGTGGCGCACGTCGAATACGAGACGGCCAACCGCCACTACGCGCACATTGATTGCCCGGGTCACGCGGATTACATCAAGAACATGATCACGGGCGCGGCGCAGATGGACGGCGCGATTCTGGTGGTGGCGGCGACGGACGGGCCGATGCCGCAGACGCGCGAGCACATTCTGCTGGCTCGGCAAGTGGGCGTGCCGTACATCGTGGTTTTCTTGAACAAGTGCGACGTGGTGGAAGATCCGGAATTGCTCGAGTTGGTGGAACTGGAAGTGCGCGAACTGCTGAAGAAATATCAATTTCCCGGCGACACGGTTCCAGTGGTGCGGGGCTCGGCGCTGAAAGCGCTCGAGGGCGATCCGAAGTGGGAGAAATCGATCTTGGATTTGATGGAAGCGGTGGACAAGAACGTGCCGCTGCCGCAGCGCGATATTGACAAGCCGTTCGCGATGCCGATCGAAGATATATTTTCGATCTCCGGCCGCGGGACGGTGGTGACGGGCCGCGTCGAGCGCGGCAAAGTGAAGGTCGGCGAGGAAATCGAGATCGTGGGTTTCCGGCCGACGATGAAGAAGACAGTGACGGGCGTGGAAATGTTCCGCAAGCTGCTGGATGAAGGAATCGCGGGCGACAACGTCGGGCTGCTCCTGCGCGGGACGGAAAAAGACGAAGTCGAGCGCGGGCAGGTGCTGTGCAAGCCGGGCTCGATCACGCCGCACACGAAATTCAAGGCCGAAGCGTACGTACTGACGAAGGAAGAAGGCGGACGGCACACGCCGTTCTTCACCGGCTACCGGCCGCAGTTTTATTTTCGCACGACGGACGTGACGGGCGACGTAAAGCTGCCGCAGGGAGTGGAGATGGTGATGCCGGGAGACAATATTTCTGTCGAGATCAGTTTGATCACGCCGGTGGCGCTCGAAAAGGGGCTGCGGTTCGCGATTCGCGAAGGCGGCCACACGGTCGGAGCCGGCGCCGTCGCCGAGATCATCGAGTAAACGACCATGCGCGAAATAATCACATTGCAGTGCAACGATTGCAAAAACCGGAACTACACCACTACCAAGAACCGGAAGAAGCACCAAGATCGGTTGGAAACTTCGAAATTTTGCAATACGTGCCGGAAGCACACCGCGCACAAAGAAGTGAAATAGACCGGCGGATTTGCAGGGGAGTAGGTTCAACGGTAGACCATCGGTCTCCAAAACCGAGAGTGGGGGTTCGAATCCCTCCTCCCCTGCCAGCTTTTGGCAGGGAGCAGCAAGGACATAAGGGGCTAGTCAGAGATCAATGGCCGAAGCGCTCAAGTTGAAGGAACAGGGCATTCGCGGCGGGGGTGGCAATGGCGGAAATGCCATTGCGACCACGCTCGGAAAATTCGGGGAATATCCGCGCCGTCTGCGCACGTTTTTGCACGAAGTGCGCATCGAAATGAAGCAAGTGAACTGGCCGTCGCGCGACGACGTAATCTCCACCACCATCGTCGTCACCGTCACCGTTGCCTTCTTCGGTGCCTATTTTTTCATGACCGATTCGGTCCTCGGCAAGTGGATTAGCTGGATGATTGAATATGCAAAGAAACATTGAAGGAACCGAAATGTCGAAGCAGTGGTACATCGTCCACACCTACTCGGGGTTTGAGAAAAAGGTGAAGGAAAGCCTCGAGGGCCGCGTGCAAGCATTCGGCCTTACGGACAAAATCGGTCAGATCATTATCCCCACGGAATCCGTTGTCGAAGTCCGCGGCGGCAAAAAAGTGATTTCGCCGCGCATGTGCTATCCGGGCTATGTGCTCGTCGAGATGGACATGGACGATTACACCTGGCACGTCGTCCGCTCCACTCCGCGCGTCACCGGTTTCGTCGGTTCGGGGCAGACGCCCTCGCCGCTCACGGAAGAAGAAGTCCAGAATATTTTGAATCGCGCCACCACCACGGCCGAGAAACCCAAGCCGAAACTTTCCTTCGAGCGCGGCGAAAAAGTCCGCATCGGTGAAGGGCCGTTCGCGAATTTCACCGGTGTCGTCGAGGAAGTCAATTCCGACCGCAGCACCCTGAAAGTTTCGGTCACCATATTCGGCCGCTCGACTCCGGTTGAGCTCGATTTCGCGCAAGTTGAAAAAGTAGCGTAAAGGCGTAAAGGGACTACCGATGGCGAAAAAAGTTCAAGCAATGGTCAAGCTGCAGTTGCCGGCGACGAAAGCCACCCCGGCTCCACCCGTGGGCACCGCTCTCGGCCCGCACGGCGTGAATATCATGGATTTCTGCAAGCAGTTCAACGCCAAGACGTCGAAAGAGCCGGACGGCATGATCATCCCCGTGCTCGTCACGATCTATAGCGACCGCACGTTCACCTTTATCCTGAAAACGCCGCCCGCTTCCGAGCTCCTGAAGCGTGCGGCCGGAATCGTGAAGGGTTCGCCCGAGCCGAACCGCAACAAAGTCGCCAAGGTCACGCGCAAGCAGGTCGAGGAAATCGCCAAGACCAAGCTGCCAGACCTCAACACAGCCAGTCTCGATTCCGCCGTCCGCACCATCATGGGCACGGCTCGCAATATGGGCATCGAAGTCGAAGGCTAAAAGAGTAGGAGACACAAGCGATGGGTCGCAGTGCGAAAGAAGGCGGAAAGAATATTGACCGCGCCCGGAAGCTGGTCGAGGCGCGTCCGTACCGGCTTGAAGAAGCCGCGGAGCTGCTCCGCAAGGCGCACTTCGTAAAATTCGACGAAACCGTCGAGCTGGTCCTGAACCTCGGCGTTGACCCGAAACAGTCCGACCAGATGGTTCGCGGCACCGTGGTCCTTCCAAACGGCCTCGGCAAATCGAAGCGCGTCCTCGTAATCGCCAGCGGTGAAAAAGTCCGCGAAGCGCAAGAGGCGGGCGCTGATTTTGTCGGCGGCGAGGACATGGTCCAGAAAATCCAGGAAGGCTGGACCGATTACGAAGCCGTGATCGCCACACCGGACATGATGAAATCCGCCGGCCGTCTCGGCAAAGTACTCGGCCCTCGCGGCTTGATGCCCAATCCAAAAACCGGCACGGTCACCTTCGAAATTGCCCGCGCCGTAAAAGAAATCAAGGCCGGCAAAGTGGAATTCCGGCTCGATAAGACCGGCATCATTCATTCGCCCGTGGGCAAAATCAGCTTCACGGCCCAGCAGCTTGCCGGAAACGCCCAGGCGCTGCTCGCCGCCATCATCAAAGCCAAGCCCGCGGCGGCGAAAGGCAAGTACATCAAGAAAATCACGCTTACCTCGACGATGGGTCCAGGCGTCCCGATTGACCACGCCGAGGCAGATGCCGCCGTCGCAGTCGCGGCGTAAGAATCGTTTCCAGAGGGAGAGTTCGGCATGAAGAAGAAAGCCGAGAAGGTAACGCAAGCGGACGAGCTTCGCACTCAGCTCGCGAATGTTTCCACCGTCATCCTTTCGACGTTTCAGGGGATCACGGTTGAACAAGACACCAAGCTGCGCCGCGCCGTCGAAGCCGCCGGTGGAAATTATCAGGTCGTGAAGAACACCGTCGCCGAACGCGCCGGCACCGGCACGCCCGCCCAGGACTTGCTCAAAGGCTTGAAGGGCACGAATTCAATCGCATTCACGACCGCCGATCCCGTCGCCCTCGCGAAGATTCTCACCAAGGTCGCGAAGGACGTTCCGGCATTCAAATTCCGCGCCGGGTGGGTCGAGGGCCGCGTCATCTCGATTCAAGAGATCAATCAGCTCGCCTCGCTTCCAAGCAAGGAGGAGCTGATCAGCAAGGTGATGTTCTTGCTCAACGCTCCCGCGCAAAGAATTGCGACGGCGCTCGCAGCTCTGCCGCGGAATCTCGCGGTGGTCACGAGCGAAGCGGTAAAAGCACACAAGTTCGGGCCGGGTGGTGGCGCCCCTGAAGGGTCGCCTGAAAAAGCCCCGGTACCTGAAGCGGCTTAGTAATCGGGATTTTGGCAATCGTTTTTGTCGTTCGTTTCTAATTTGTGAGGAGGATAGGAAAAGGCAATGGCTAGCAAAGTCGAATCAATTCTCGAGGAAATCAAAGGTCTCACCCTGCTTGAGGCTTCCGACCTCGTCAAGAAAATGGAAGAAGCCTTCGGCGTTTCGGCGGCTGCTGCGGCTCCCGTGATGGTCGCGGGCGCGGCGGGTGCGGCTGCTGGCGGCGCGGCGGAGGAGAAGACCGAATTCAGCGTCGTCCTCACCGAAGTCGGCGCGAACAAAATCAACGTGATCAAAGCGGTCCGCGAAGTCACCAGCCTGGGCTTGAAAGAAGCCAAGGATCTGGTTGACGGCGCCCCCAAAACTGTCAAAGAGGGCGTCAACAAGGACGAGGCCGCCACGATCAAGAAAAAGTTCGAAGAGGCCGGAGCCAAGGTCGAGATTAAGTAGTGGCGGCCCGCAAGGGCCTGGTGCCCGGGTTGCCGAGGAATTCGCCTACGCGCGCGCTCCTTTGGAACACTGAACCTCACAACACGTCCTTCCCGGACCGACGGGGCGGGTGTCTATCCGCGCTGTCCGTTCCGGCGTCACTTTGAAGAGGAAGGTCCATGAGCAATCGTAATGGTAATCGCGTCACCCGGGAACGGGAGCGTCTGGACTTCGCAAAAATCAAGACCACCGTCCAGATTCCCAACCTGATTGACGTTCAGAAAAAGTCTTATCAGCGCTTCCTGCAAATGGATTTGCTGCCGAGCGAGCGCGAAGATACTGGACTCCAGTCCGTGTTCACCTCCGTGTTCCCGATCCAGGATTTTCGCGGGCTCTCGCAACTCGATTTCGTGGACTACGCCATCGGCAACTGGGAGTGCAAGTGCGGCCACCTGCGCGGCCTGCATCACTTGCGCGCCACCTGCCGGAATTGCGGCGCCTCCGTTGTCACGAATCCGTATAAGACCGGCGACGTGCTCTGCGCGAAGTGCGGCACGTTCAATAAGAACACGCCCACCTTCTGCAACAAGTGCGGCGACCCCGTCACCCTGCAGCTCAAGTACGACGTGAATGAGTGCCAGGAGCGCGGCATGACGTATTCCGCGCCGCTCAAGGTCACCATTCGCCTCACCATTTACGACAAAGACCCCGACACGGGCGCGAAGTCCATTCGCGATATCAAAGAGCAGGAAGTGTTCTTCGGCGATATCCCGCTGATGACCGAAAACGGCACGTTCATCATCAACGGCACCGAGCGCGTCATCGTCAGCCAGTTGCACCGTTCGCCGGGCGTCTTCTTCGAGACTGCCAACAATCGCAGCTATTTCCTCGGAAAAATCATTCCCTATCGCGGGTCATGGGTCGAATTTGAGTACGACACGAAGAATATTCTCTACGTCCGCATCGACCGCAAGCGCAAATTCCTCGGCTCGATATTCCTGCGCGCGCTGGGAATGAAGTCCAACGAAGACATCCTGCGCACCTTCTACCAGGTCGAGCGCGTTTCTCTGCGCGATGGCGAGCTTTTCTGGAACGTTTCCGAAAGCCTCATCGAGCGCAAACTCTCGAAAGAAATCAAGCACCCAAAGTCCGAAGAAGTGATCATCGGCGCGCACAAGCGCATCACCGAGCCACTCTACAAGGAGCTGGTCAAGGCCCGCGTCACTCAAGTGGAAGTCGGCGTGGCCGACCTCGAAGGCGCCGTCACCGTCGGCGAGCTCGTGAATCGCCAGACCGGTGAAGTGCTCCTCGAAGCCAATAAGCCGCTTACCGCCGAAATGTGGGCCTCGATCGCCGAAGCCGGCATCACGGAAGTTGACATCGCCTTCCCGGATCGCGACGACGTCGGCGTCATCGTTGGCCGCACACTGGAAAAAGACACCATCCGCACGCCCAAGGAAGCGCTCATCGAAATTTACCGCAAACTGCGTCCGGGCGACCCCCCGACGCTTGAAACCGCCACCGCGCTCTTCAACGGCATGTTCTTCGACGCGCGCAAGTACGATTTCAGCAAGGTCGGTCGCCTCAAGTTCAATATTAAGCTCGACCTGCAGACGCCGCTCGACAAGCGCACTCTCGATCCCTCGGATTTCGTCGCGGCGATCAAGTACCTTCTCAAGCTGCGCAAAAACATCGGCAGCGTGGACGACATCGATCATCTGGGCAATCGCCGCGTCCGCGCGGTGGGCGAGCTCCTCGAAAACCAGTTCCGCATCGGCCTCGTACGCATGGAACGCGCCATCAAGGAAAAAATGTCCGTGTACCAGGAAATGTCCACGGCCATGCCGCACGATCTCGTGAATGCGAAGCCCGTAATGGCTGCCATCCGCGAATTCTTCGGCAGCTCGCAGCTATCGCAATTCATGGATCAAACAAATCCACTGAGTGAGATCACCCACAAGCGCCGCCTTTCGGCTCTCGGGCCGGGCGGCCTCTCGCGCGAACGCGCCGGATTCGAAGTCCGCGACGTTCACCCGACGCACTACGGCCGCATCTGCCCGATTGAAACGCCGGAAGGCCCGAACATCGGCTTGATCAGCTCGCTCTCCTGCTACGCGCGAATCAACGAATTCGGCTTCATCGAATCGCCGTATCGCAAAGTCAAGGGCGGCCGCGTAATCGACTTCGTGCAAATCGTCAACTCAGGCGATAGCGAATTCAAAGCCGGCGAAATCGCCGAAAAAGAAAAAGTCGAAGATACCAATGACGAGCTGAAGCGCCGGCGCATCGTTGTCGAGCCGCACTGCTTCTACCTCTCCGCCTGGGAAGAGGACCGCTACGTCATCGCGCAGGCCAACGCTTCGCTCGATGAACGCGGAAAAATCACCACCGAGCTCGTCAATTGCCGCCAGGCCGGCAACTTCGTCCTCAAAAGCCGCGACGAAGTCGACTACATCGACGTTTCGCCCAAGCAGCTCGTCTCCGTCGCTGCAAGCCTCATCCCGTTCCTCGAGAATGACGACGCGAACCGCGCCTTGATGGGTTCAAACATGCAACGCCAGGCCGTGCCGCTAATCCGCGGCGAAGCTCCGCTCGTCGGCACCGGCATGGAACGCGTCACCGCCCGCGATTCCGGCGCCGTGATCGTCTGCCGCCGCGACGGCATTGTCGATCAAGTCGACTCCGAGCGCGTCATCGTGCGCGTCGAGTCCGACCAGTCCGGCGTCCTCAGCCGCGAAGTGGGCTCGGACATCTACCTGCTCACAAAATTCAAGCGCTCAAACCAGAATACCTGCATCAGCCAGAAGCCTCTCGTCCGCGCGGGCGACCGCGTGAAGCAAGGTCAAGTACTGGCCGATGGCCCGTGCACTGATCGTGGCGAGCTCGCTCTCGGACGCAACGTCCTCGTCGCCTTCGTTCCATGGCGCGGTTACAACTTTGAAGACGCCATCCTCGTCAGTGAAAAGCTGGTCGAAGAGGACTACTACACCTCGATCCACATCGAAGAGTACGAAATCGAGGCGCGCGACACCAAACTAGGCCCCGAGGAAATCACGCGCGACATCCCCAACATCAACGAGAGCTTCCTCCGCAATCTCGATGAAAGCGGCGTGATCCGCATCGGCGCAACCGTCAAGCCCGGCGACATCCTCGTCGGCAAAGTGACTCCCAAGGGCGAGACCACGCTCACGCCAGAAGAGAAACTCCTCCGCGCGATTTTCGGCGAGAAAGCAGGCGACGTTCGCGACGCCTCTCTCTATTGCCCCCCGGGCATCGAAGGCACCATCGTGGACGTGAAAATCTTCTGCCGCAAAGGTGCGGAAAAAGACGAACGCCACAAGGCCATCGAAGCCGCGCAGGTAGCCAAGCTCGAAAAGAACCTCGCCGACGAAATCCGCATTCTCACGGACGAGCGCCTGAAGCGCCTCGCCGATTTGCTAGGCGGCCAAAAACTAGTCGCCGATCTGCACGACGAGCGCACCAACAAGCGCCTCCTCACCAAGGGCACGGAGCTCACGCGTGACATACTCGAAAAAATCACCACGCGCAATTTGAAGCGCCTGCGCCTCAACGACAAAGACCCGCTGCTCATCGAAAAAATCGATGAGATCGAAGAAATGACGTCACGCCAGATTGACGTCTTGCGCAAAATCACCGACGAGCGCATCTCCAAGCTCAAGAAGGGCGATGAATTGCCCCCGGGCGTCATCAAGCTCGTCAAAGCCTATATCGCCATGAAGCGCAAGCTTTCCGTCGGCGACAAAATGGCTGGCCGCCACGGCAATAAAGGCGTCATCGCGCGCATCGTCCCCAAGGAAGACATGCCCTACATGCCCGATGGCACGCCGGTTGAAATCGTTCTCAACCCGCTCGGCGTCCCCTCGCGTATGAACGTCGGCCAGATTCTCGAAACGCACCTCGGCTGGGCGGCGAAGGGTCTGGGCGAGCGCGTTGGCAAGCTGCTCGATACGGAAGCCCGCGCCGATGCCGTCCGCAAATGGTTCAAGGACGCGTTCGGCCCCACGTCAGTTTGGAAAACCATCGCCGAACTCGACGACGAGGCCATTCTCGATCTCGGCCACAGCTTCCGTGAAGGCGTTCCTTTCGCCACGCCCGTTTTCGACGGCGCACGCGAAGCGGACATTCGCCACCTGCTCGAATTCACCGAACTTCCGGAGAGCGGCAAAATCACGCTCTACGACGGCATGACGGGCGATTCCTTCGCGCAAAACGTCACCGTCGGCTACATCTACATGCTCAAACTCTCGCACTTGGTGGACGACAAGATCCACGCGCGCTCCATCGGTCCGTATTCGCTCATCACCCAACAGCCGCTCGGCGGAAAGGCGCAATTCGGCGGACAGCGCTTCGGTGAAATGGAAGTCTGGGCGCTCGAAGCCTACGGTGCTGCGCACATTCTGCAGGAGCTGCTCACCGCCAAATCCGACGACGTCTATGGCCGCGCCAAAATTTACGAGGCCATCGTTAAGGGCGAGCCGGGGATCGAGCCCGGCGTGCCCGAGTCCTTCAACGTGCTTGTGCGCGAGCTGCAATCGCTCTGCCTCGACGTTGAACTGATGAAGCGCCAGAAGCCGCAAACGGAAAAGGCGGAAGCGGCGGACTAAGGCAACGCACCCCGCGCTTTTTGCGGGGTGCCTGGCACTAATTTTTATTTTGGGTTTTTGGTCCGACATCGTCGGACAGGAGGATCGCCCTTGTATCGTTCGAGCCCGTACGATCGCGCCAGTCAAATTGCGGATTTTGATTCCATTCGCATCAGCCTGGCGAGTCCGGAAAAAATCCGGTCGTGGTCTCACGGCGAAGTCACCAAGCCGGAAACCATCAATTACCGCACCTTCAAGCCGGAGCGCGATGGCCTGTTCTGCGCCAAGATTTTCGGCCCCGTCACCGACTGGGAATGCTTGTGCGGAAAATACAAGCGCATGAAGCACCGCGGCGTCATCTGCGACAAGTGCGGCGTCGAAGTCACGCTCAGCAAAGTCCGCCGCGAGCGCCTCGGCCATATCGAGCTCGCTTCGCCCTGCTCGCACGTCTGGTTCTTTAAGGGTCTGCCCAGCCGCATCGGCTACCTGCTCGATATCACCATGCGCGACCTCGAGCACATCCTTTACTTCGAGACCTTCGTCTGCATCGATCCAGGCGAAGTCCCCGGCGTCAAGGAAAAGGACATCCTGCCCGAGGAGAAATTCCGCGAGCTCCAGAAGGACTACCTCGGAAAATTCGAAGCCAAGATGGGCGCGGAAGCCATCAAGGAACTTCTCCGCCGCGTCGATGTCGAAAAGCTCTCCGAAGAGCTGCGCGAAAAAATGAAAATTGACCCCAGCCTGCAAAAGCGAATCAAATTCGCCAAGCGGCTCAAGGTCCTCGAAGCATTCCGCAAGAGCGGCAACAAGCCCGAGTGGATGATTCTCGACGTCATCCCCGTCCTCCCCCCCGAGCTGCGCCCGCTCGTCCCTCTCGATGGCGGCCGTTTCGCCACCTCCGACTTGAACGACCTCTATCGCCGCGTCATCAACCGCAACAATCGGTTGAAGAAGCTAATGGAGCTCCACGCGCCAGACGTAATCGTCCGCAACGAAAAGCGCATGCTCCAGGAAGCCGTTGACGCGCTCTTCGACAACGGTCGCCGCGGCCGCGTCCTTCGTGGCACCAACAATCGTCCGCTCAAGTCGCTCTCCGACACGCTCAAGGGCAAGCAGGGCCGTTTCCGCCAGAATCTTCTCGGCAAGCGCGTGGACTATTCCGGCCGCTCCGTAATCGTCGTTGGCCCGGAACTAAAACTCCACCAGTGCGGTCTGCCGAAAAAAATGGCCCTCGAGCTATTCAAACCGTTCATCTATCACCGCCTCGAAGCCGCCGGCCACTGCACCACCATCAAGCAGGCCAAGGAACTCGTCGAAGCGCAGGAGTCCATAGTCTGGGACATTCTCGAGGACGTAATCCGCGAGCATCCCGTGCTGCTCAATCGCGCCCCCACGCTTCACCGACTGGGCATCCAAGCTTTCGAGCCTGTCCTCGTCGAAGGGAAAGCAATCCGCATCCATCCGCTCGTCTGCACCGCATTCAATGCGGACTTCGACGGCGACCAGATGGCCGTGCACATCCCGCTCTCACCCGAAGCACAGGTGGAAGCTTCCGTGCTGATGCTCAGCTCGCACAATATCCTTTCGCCCGCCAATGGCTACCCGCTCGCCGTGCCCACCCAGGACATGGTCCTCGGCATCTACTACATGACCAAGGGCAAGCCGCAAGCCAAGGGTGAAGGCCGCGCGTTCGGCTCGAGCGATGAAGTCGTCATGGCGCTCGAAGCTGGCGAGGTCGAGCTCCTCACTCCCATCCGCATGCGTTACACGGGTGAAGTGATTGACCTCACTAACGCCTACGACGATCAGGACGTCTCGCACACCGAGCCGGTCAATCTCTCGAAGCAGTTCTTGCACACCACCGTCGGCCGCGTGATCTTCAATGATCACCTGCCCTCCGACATGCCTTTCATCAATGGCTTGCTCAAGAAGAAGGGCGTTCAGGCGCTCGTGCAGTACGCCTATCTCCGCTTCGGCCTCGAGAAAACCGTCATCATGCTCGACCGCCTGAAGGAGCTCGGCTTCCTCTACGCCACCAAGTCCGGCATTTCGATCGGCATTAACGACATGCTCATCCCGGGCGTCAAATTCAAGTTGGTCGACGCCGCGGAGCACGAAGTCGTGAAAGTCCAGCAGCAATATCTCGATGGTGCCATCACCAATGGCGAGCGCTACAACAAAGTCATCGCCATCTGGAGCGACATCACAGAAAAAGTTGCCGACGAAATGTTCAAGGCCCTCGAGGAACAAGACAAACAGGGCGTCATCAACCCTGTCTACGTCATGGCCGATTCCGGCGCCCGCGGCTCCAAGCAGCAAATTCGCCAGCTCTCCGGAATGCGCGGCTTGATGGCCAAGCCGTCAGGCGAAGTCATCGAAACTCCGATCACCTCGAACTTCCGCGAGGGCTTGACCGTGTTGCAGTACTTCATCTCCACGCACGGTGCCCGCAAAGGTCTAGCCGATACCGCGCTCAAGACCGCCGATTCCGGCTATCTCACGCGCCGGCTCGTCGACGTCGCTCAGGACGTAATCATCAATGAATTCGACTGCGGCACGGCCGACGGAATTTACGTCGAACCGATTCTCGAAGCCGGCGTCGAAGTCGAGCCCCTGCGCGACCGCGTCGTCGGCCGCGTTTCGCTCGAGAAAATCAAAGACTACGAAGGCAACGTCATCGTCGAGATCAACCAGGAAATCACCGAAGAGCTCGCGAACGCGATTCAGGCAGCCGGCATCGAGCGTGTGAAAATTCGCTCCGTGCTCACCTGCGAATCCCGCCGCGGTGTCTGCGGCCGCTGCTACGGCCGCAACCTGGCCACCGGCCGCTTCGTCGAGATGGGCGAAGCCGTCGGCGTCATCGCCGCTCAGTCCATCGGCGAGCCCGGCACGCAGCTCACCATGCGCACGTTCCACATCGGCGGCACGGCCACCCGCGTCACCGAGCAATCCAAGGTCGAGGCCCGCAACAACGGCTTCGTCAAATTCATCGACCTCAAAGTCGTCGAAGGCCGCGGCAAGCAAATCGTCTCCATGAATCGTTCTGGCCTCATAGCCGTCGTTGACGAGAAGAACCGTGAGAAGGAACGCCACCACGTCGTCTACGGCGCTCGTCTCAAGGTCGAAGACGGCCAACCCGTCACTCTCGGCCAGACCATGGTCGAGTGGGATCCCTACACCTTCTCGATCCTCACGGAAACGGCCGGCACGGTCCAGTTCAAGGACCTCCAACCGGGCATCACCATCGAAGAGCAGGTGGACGAAGTCACCGGGCTTTCACAACTCGTCGTCACTCTCCCGCCCGGCGATGAAAAGCACCAGCCCACCATCAACATCCGTGGAGCCGGCGGACGCACCAAAAAGTACTTGATGCCCTCGCGCGCCCACTTGATGGTCGTTGATGGCGATGAAGTTCAGCCGGGCGACGTTCTCGCCAAGATCCCGCGCGAAACCACCAAGACCAAAGACATCACGGGCGGTCTCCCGCGCGTCGTCGAACTCTTCGAAACGCGCAAGCCGAAAGACCCCGCCGTAATCAGTGAAATCGATGGCGTCGTGAAATACGGCGAAATCGCCAAGGGCCAGCGCAAAATCTACGTCGAGAGCGAAGATGGAAAAACCACCAAGGAATATTCCATCCCGCGCGGCGTTCACATCAACGTTCAGGAAGGCGAGCACGTTCGCGCAGGCGAGCCCTTGATCGACGGCCCGCTCAATCCGCACGACATCCTCGCCGTCCTCGGAGAAAAATACACCCAGGCTTACCTGGTCAATTCCATCCAGGAGGTCTACCGTCTCCAGGGCGTCAACATCAACGACAAGCACATCGAAACCATCGTTCGCCAGATGATGCGCTGGGTCAAAGTCGAGGACGTGGGCGACACCTCGTTCCTCCTCGAGGAGCAAGTGGACAAGTTCCGCTTCCGCGAGGAAAACGATCGCGTCATTCACGATGGCGGACGTCCCGCAACCGGCCGCCCGCTCCTCCTCGGCATCACCAAGGCATCGCTCTCGACCGACTCCTTCATCTCCGCGGCCAGCTTCCAGGAGACCACCCGCGTCCTCACCGAGGCGGCCATCTCCGGAAAAGTTGACTACCTCCGCGGCCTGAAGGAAAACGTAATCATGGGCCGGCTCATTCCCGCGGGCACGGGCCTCGAGCGCTATCGCAATATCCAACTCCTCACCGAACTTCCCAAGGAGGAGCCGCAAGCGATGGAGCCCGATCTCACACCCGAAGAAGCCGCGGCGCTCGATTTCCTGCGCAAGGATACCGACGCCATCGCCGAAAGTTAGTCCATCGCGACTACTGCGGGGCGTTCCGGTCAACCGGCCGGGGCGCCTCGCTTTTTTTATTTGCGGTTGTTTTGCCCCCGCCAAAACTTTCAGCTCGCAGCCTCCGTGCCCTCCGCTTTTCCTCCGTGTCCTCTGTGTTAAATCTTATTCGCGCCAAGCACCCAACGCCCGACACATCTCCCCACGCCAACCTCGCTGTTAAGCAACTTGGAAATCGCCGCAGCATTCTTTCCCCACCCGCCACACCGCCCCGGTAAGATTTAAAAGGGAGACTTCCACGTGAAAAATCCTCCCGCCACCGAGCGGGAGGAAGGCGCCTCCATGTCCAACGCCTCACCTAAAAATCCGGCGGACCGCGTCACCCGCGAATGGGAGCGCCTCGAGCGCGCCGAGCATGCTCTCTGGCGCAACAGCCTTCTTCTCCTCCTGGCACTCGCAATCGGACTCGCCCTCGCCACCTGGAGCACCCCGCTAGCCGCTCCAGCCCGTCCCGCAGTCTTGCCCGCGGGCCTCGTAATCCTGGTCACACTTTTTGGCGCCTACGTTTGGAATAAGAAGCGTGAGCTGGAAGATCTGCAAGCCCTGCTGCGCGATTTGCACGAAGCCGCCTCGGCCCCGCCCACCGAAGCGCAGTTCGAAAAACTCCTTCACATCGTTTCCCGCTCGCAGCACGGCTACCGCGAATTGATTGACAATCTCGACCACGCCGTCTTCACCCTTTCGCCGGAAGGAAATCTGCAAGTCGCCAATCGCTATATGGCGCAAGTTCTCGACGTCCCCTTCCAGGAGTTGATTGGTCATTCGTTCGAGGAATTTATCGCCGAGCCTACGCGCGCGGAGGCCGAGCGGGCGCTCGGGTGGCTGCTTGAACTCGGCAATTGGTCCGGCCGCATTTCCCTGCGCCTGAAAAAAAGCGGCGAACTTCGCTTTTTCGACTGCCGCTTCCAGGCCGTGCGTGCCAACGGAGAAATCGTCTCCGTCAGCGGCTGGGCCCGCGACGTCACGCCGCAGCACGAGTCTGAAATCCGCTTCACCGAGCTTTTCGACTCCCTGCGCGAGGGAATTTTCTTTACCACCCTCGAGGGCGTGGTGCTCGACGCCAATCCCGCGCTCGTCCGTTTGCTCGGCTACGCCACCAAAGCCGAATTGCAAGCTCTCAATTTCAGAGACATCTACGCTGATCCCTCCCAGCGCGATGCCCTGGTCCATGAACTGGAATTGAAAGGCTCCGTGCAGGATCGTGAAATCACGTTGCGCCGCAAGGACGGCAAAACCATCGATTGCCTCAACTCGGGATTTGTCATCCGCGACACTTTCGGCCGTATCGTCCGCTTGCAGGGCACCCTCGTGGATATCACCGAGCGCCGCGAAATTGAGAATCGCCTCCACAAGGAACAGGAATTCGTCCGCCGCCTCATCGCCGGCTTTCCCGACATGATCGGCGTCTTCGACCGCGAAGGAAAATTCACCTACATTAGCCAACGCGTCCAGGATGTCCTGGGCAGTCCCCCGGAGGAATTCATCGAACAGGAATTTGGCGCACGCGCCCATCCTGACGATCGGCCGCGGCTCGCCGCCATGTTTCACCAACTCATGAGCGGCGAAGCGCCCCAGGCCCAGGTCGAATACAGAGCCCAGCACCTCGATGGCAGTTGGCGCACTCTGCGTGCCAGCGCCGGTCCCCTCTTTGACGCGGAGGGAATAGTCACCGGCGTAGTCGCCTCTGTCCGCGACGTCACCGAAACGAAACAATTCGAGCAGCAACTCGCCCAGAAAGAGAAATTCACCTCCATGGGCCAAATGATGGCCGGCGCCGCCCACGAGCTGAACAATCCGCTCACCGCCATCCTCGGCGTCAGCGATTTATTGCGTGAACGCGCCACCGACGACGCCACTCGCCGCCAGGTGGAAATCGTCCTCCAACAGGCTCGCCGCGCCGCCGGCATCGTTCAAAACCTCCTCGCATTTTCCCGCCCCACGGTTCTTGGCCGCTCGAAGGTCCACTTGAACGAATTAATTCACCGCGCCCTGCAATACCAGGAGACTTCGCTTCGCCAGAAGAACATCACAATTCAATTCGAGGCCCCACCCAACATGCCCGCCATCGAAGGCGACGCCAAACTTCTCACCCAAGTCTTCCTGAACATCATTACCAACGCCGAACAAGCCATCGCAAGCGCTCGCGATCACGGCACCCTGAAGATTTCGCTCGCCTATTTCGGTGGAAATCTCATCGCAACTTTCTCGGACGATGGCCCCGGCATTTCACCGGAAAACACCGGCAAGATTTTCGACCCGTTCTTCACCACCAAGCGCCCCGGCGGAGGCACAGGCCTCGGCCTCACAATTTGCCTGGCGATCACCAAAGAGCACGGCGGCAGAATCGAAGTGCAGTCGTCGCCAGCCTCAGGCTCCACGTTCCGCGTCATCTTGCCGGTTTCCGCGGAAAACCTTCCGCAAGCTCCAAAACCTCTCGTCAACTCGATCTCCGGTCAAGACCCATCAGCCCCCTTGTATGGTCACACCGCTCTGATTGTCGACGATGAAGACAGCATCCGCGAAATCGTGCAAGAAGGCCTTTCCGCGCGTGGAATGAAAGTGGAAGGCGCCGCCAGTGCCGAAGAAGCTCTCTCGCACTTCGCGACGAACAACTACGACGTAGTCCTCTGCGACTTCAATCTCCCCGGTATCAGCGGTGACCAGCTCTTCGAACAATTGCGTGCCAAGTTGAACTTCTCAGCCCCGCCCTTCGTCTTCATGACCGGTGATCTTCTTGACCCCGCCATCATCGCCGCATTCAGCGAAAAGGGCGCCCACGTCATGCAAAAGCCGTTCCACGTCGCCGCGCTGGCCACCCTCTTGAGTGAAATCCTCCAGCCCCAGCCCGCAAAAGTCAGCTAGCTCTAGCTCCAGGCCATACCCGCCTATTTCGACTTCCCCGTGGCACCCGCGCCGGCCGCATCCACTCCCAGGTCCCAGACATAAATGCTGGTGTTGTTCTCGTCTTGCACCATTTCCGCGAGCGCATATTCCCCTGGCTCCAGCGGCTGCCCCAGCGTGAAGCGAAAGACACCGTGCGCAATCGGCCAGCACTGGATCGGCACCGTATCTGCCTTCGTCGATTCCTTCTTAAACAGCGAGTCGATGTTTTCCAGATGTCTTGAATACCCGTTGATTTTCGCGTGGATTAATTCCATTTGCGGCTGATGTGCGTCGGCCGTGCGCGCATAAAACTCCGGCTGGCTGTCCGTAATCCTCAGCTTCGCCCGCGTCCCCTTGATCGAAACATCATGCCGCGAAGGAACAATGGGGATCGGCACAAGAATCTGCTTCAGCACCCGCCCCTTGTCCAGCCTCGAATCAATGTCTGCTTGCGTCAATTCCACCACGCTCTTGCTCGCAAACACATACACGCCATCGCCTTGGGGTAGAAACACTCCCGGCGCCGCCTCCAAGCTCGCGTCTATATCGAGCAGCGGCGCCGCCCGCACCACCTCCAAAGTGTGCACCTTCGCCACGGTCGCCGCGTCGCTCTTGGCTTGCTCCTCTTCCATTTTTTTAGTCGCGTCCCAATCCACC
This sequence comes from uncultured Acidobacteriota bacterium, assembly GCA_963701005.1. Classification (GTDB taxonomy): domain Bacteria; phylum Acidobacteriota; class Terriglobia; order Acidiferrales; family UBA7541; genus Palsa-295. The sequence continues at coordinate 4,632,611 of OY969555.1, read as the reverse complement.
AGCGTCGCAGGAATTTCCTCCCACTGGTGGCTATCCACGCTGTAGTAGCGCACCCGGTCGCCCTCGACTTTGTATTCGCGCACGAGTTGAAAACTCCCATCCTTCAGCATCAACTTCTTCCCGCGCGGCAACACGGGTGCCGGCGCCGTTTTCGCTGCCGCAGGCTGGCCTTGCTGCGCCGAATCCTGCGCGGAAATCCCGCGCGACGAGATCCGCCCATCTGAATTCCTCGCCGCCGCGAATCCCCACACTCCCAGCCCGAGTGTGGCCAGAGCGCCAAACCCAATCGCGCGCACTCGCTTCCGGCGCACGCAACCCCTACCACCGCATTGGCGTTTCCCAGTCATCCACCCCATATCCAGATTTGGATGCAATTTCCCTTAATCGCGTTGAGCGCCATTTAGAATAGTCCCTCTCGCGCGGCCCCACAATACGTACTCTCCCCCAAATAAAAAAGGCCTCCCGATCCGGGGAGGCCTGCCAATCACGCGGCTCCTATCTAGTTTCGCGAATTAGTGTTCACAGCGAGGGTGCAGCACCGTCAATATCATCAAGTCCGAATTCGAGAATAGCCACTTATCCGCCTCAAGGCCCGCCACCTCCGCCGCACGCGCCAGCTTTCCCAGGTGCTTGTCGAGCGCGAGCGACCGCAAGTGCGCCTGGCATATCCCCGTCAGGCTCGTCACTTCATCTTCCGTGAAAACTTTCTGGCTCGATTTGATTCGGACCATGTTCCCACCCTCCGTAGCTTCGATGCAGCCATCAACTCAAATGCCGCACAGTCACGAGGCTAAATCTCGCGCACTTCGCCTGCAATAGTCCTTCCGTTCTAGCAGCCCCGAACCTTCGGCCCACCAGCGCCCGTAAGCCCATGCAACATCTATCAGTTGAGGGGGTAATCGGCAATCCGCCCGCAATCATTACCCGGCAATTTTTTCCGCGCGAATGGAAAGTAAAGCCTAATCGAGGAATGTTTCTACAGTTTCAAGGAATTATTTCGCGCACAGTAAATCACGCGCCGAAATGAACATGCGTGGACTAACTCGCGGCACCATTCGAAGCAGCCTTCTCGTAAGCGCGCGCCAATTGCAGCACGCGCCCCTCGCTGAAATGCGGCCCGAAAATTTGCAGCCCGACCGGAAGCCCAGCCGCCGTCTTCCCGCAAGGAATCGAAATCCCCGGCACGCCCGCGAGCGATCCCGTAACCGTATATATATCAGCAAGATACATTTGAAGCGGATCCGCCGTCTTCTCCCCCAACCGAAACGCCGCCGTCGGCATCGTCGGCGTAATAATCGCGTCCACCTTCTGAAACGCGTCCGAGAAATCCCGCGCGATCAAAGACCGCACTTTCTGCGCCCGCAGATAATAAGCGTCATAGTAGCCCGACGAAAGTGCATAGGTCCCGAGCATGATCCGCCGCTTCACCTCGGCCCCGAATCCGCGCGCCCGTGTCTTTCGGTACATCTCGCTCAGTGTCCCCGACCCCACGCGCAGCCCGAACCGCACCCCATCGTATCGCGCCAGGTTCGAGCTAGCCTCCGCCGTCGCGACAATGTAATAGACCGCGATGGCGTAGTCCGTGTGCGGCATCTGCAGGGGTACCCGCCGGCATCCCAGCGTCTCCAGTAACTTGATTGCCGCCAATACCTTAGCCTTCACATCGGCATCCAGCCCCTCGCCAAAATAGTCCTCAGGGACGCCTATCCGCACGCCAGAAAGAGGCTTCTCGATCTCCACTCCATAATCCGGGACAGGCAGCGGCGCCGATGTCGAATCATTCGGGTCATGGCCAGCGATGACCCTCATCACCGCCGCAGCGTCCGCCACGTTCCCCGCAAAGGGCCCAATCCGGTCAAGCGACGACGCAAACGCGATCAACCCATACCGAGATACGCGACCGTATGTTGGCATCATCGCCGGGATGCCGCAGCAAGCCCCCGGCTGCCGAATCGAGCCCCCAGTGTCAGTCCCCAATGCCGCCACCGCGAGCCCAGCCGCTACAGCCGCGGCCGACCCCCCGCTCGACCCCCCCGGCACCCGGTCCAGCGCCACCGGGTTCCGTACGGGACCGTATGCTGAGTTCTCGTTCGAGCTGCCCATGGCGAACTCGTCGCAGTTCGTCTTGCCCAGCAGCACCGCCCCCGCCGCCTCCAGGCGCTGGATAGCAGTCGCATCGTAGGGCGGCACGTAGTTCTCAAGTATCTTCGAGCCGCATGTCGAGCGCACTCCACGAGTGCTGATGACGTCCTTGATAGCGACCGGCACGCCGGCCAGCGCCCCCAGCGGCTCCCCGCGCGCAATGGCCGCGTCCACCCGATCTGCCTGCTCGTAAGCCCGCACGGCCGAAAGCGTCAGAAACGCGTTCAGCTCCGGATTCCGCCGCTCGATCCGCGCAAAATACTCCGCAGTCAACTCGCGCGCCGAAACCTCCTTAGCCCGCAGCGCCGCGCGGATGCTCGATATGGTCCAGTTTGTCCCGGCGCTCATGGAGTAATTGCAGCCTCCCAATTCCAGTGCCCAGCGCTAAAGCGCAAAATCAAAATCGAGTCTTTTTCAGGAGCGCTGAAGCGCTCCTTCCCCCTGTTCCCGCCTTTGCTAGCGCTTCGGCGGGCCTGCGGGAAACAGGGGGCTCCCACCGGGCTGCTCGGCGAAGACACGCGCATGAACGCGGGCGCTGCCACCGTTGGGGAGCTCATCTCTCAATCACCTTCGGCACGCGAAAGAAATGCCTCGCCGCATCCGGCGCCTGCGCCAGGATCTCCTCCGCCACATCGCATGGCGTCAACACATCCTCGCGCAACTCCTTCTGTCCCCGCTCCGCTCCCACGGGCGCCAGCAGCACCTGCGCCATCGGCGCGACGTTTGAAACGTCCAGCTCCTCAAGCTTCCCAATGTAGTTGAGGATCTCGTCCAGCTGACCGCGGTAAAGCTCCACTTCCTCTGGCGACAGCTCGAGATGCGCCAGCTCGGCCACCCTAAGTACCTCTTCTTTCGTAAGTTTCATGTTCGCTCGCCGCTTCTTGCTCTTTGCCTCTCATTCCGAGTGTAACGCTTTTTGGGTTTCCAAAAAACGGAAGAGAGATCCTTCGGCTCCCGTTGGTCGCTCAGGACGCCGATCCTCGCCGGATCGGCGCTTTTGGATCGATTAGAAAGCACCTCCGTCCTTTGTTTTCATAGAGATTAGTGAGTTTCTAATTGACACCAGGATCGATTAGAAATTGCCTCGGCGTTTCTAGTACCGTGCGTGGCGTTTTGGATCCGCGAAGGTGCGGCATTTTCAAAAGTGCCCGTTTTGTTGCGGGTAGAAATTCGTGATTTCCTTTGTTTGCAATCGGTTAGTCCAATTTTTGACTTTGCGACTGTTGCGCTTAGCCTTTTCTTCGCTCCCCTCAGATTTGAGGAGGGATGGCTATGGCGGGTGTACGAGGACGCGCGGCGCTACATTGGGAGGTAGAGGCACGGCGAAAGAAAGAGAGGTTCCTCGCTTCGCTCGGAATGACAAGCGCGGGGAGGGGGAGACGGCAAGGGCGGAAGCGACGGCGAGGGTAACGACGAAGTCAAAGGCAGCCGGCCCGCCTTCGCCAAGGCTATGGCGGGTGTACGAGGACGCGCGGCGCTACATTGGGAGGTAGAGGCACGGCGAAAGAAAGAGAGGTTCCTCGCTTCGCTCGGAATGACAATCGCGGGGGGGGCGAGGGGCGAAAGACGGAGGATGGGCGGCGTTCCGAAACGGGGCGGGGCGCGGCGTGGCGTGGATTGTGACGTGGGTCACTTTGGTGGGTCGCGGGCGTCACATTCTTGGCTTGGGGCGGGGTGCTACGCTTTCTTCTGAAGTTGCGACGGAGGAGGCCATTATGGAAGTCCTTGTGGAACATGTGGGGGCAGTGCAATTCAAGATTGAGACGCGCGAGCACAGCATTTACAGCGACCAGCCGCTGGAATTCGGCGGCAAGAACACCGGTATGACGCCGCCGGAATTGCTGCTGGCGGCGCTTGGGTCCTGCGCCGGGTATTACGCGGCGGCGTATTTGAAGAAGCGCGGGCTGGAGCAGAAGGGCACGCGGGTGCGCGTGACGGCGGAGAAGGCCAAGAACCCGGCGCGCATCGATAATTTCCGGATCGAAGTGCAGGTTCCGGGCGAGTTGACCGAGGAGCAGCGCGAGGAAGTGGAAGAAGCCGTCGAACATTGCCTGATCCACAATACGCTGCTGAATCCGGCGCGGATTTCGCTGGACGTCGAGTCGCTGGCGACTGTGACGGCGTAGCGCGCGACGTATCGGCGGTCACATGGAGGCGTGACGGCGGTCATGGCGGGGCTTTGAGGGATTGAGTACATAGGAGGCGAAAGAAGGGCGACGTGATGCGCGATCCAAGAAAGCGATGAGGGACTCTGAAGAGTTCAGTCGCGCCCGCGCCCCGAAAAAATAGGAGGTTTTATGTTTGGCCGACACGTTACATTGCAGATCAAGCGCAATTTGGAAACAGAGTTTCCGATTGTGATCGAGAAGGAAATTCTGCCGCTGCTTCGCAAGCAGAAGGGATTCCTGGATGAAATCGTGATGGTGGCGCCGGAGAGGTCCGAAGTGATCGCCATCAGTCTGTGGGAGACGAAAGAGTACGCGGAGATTTACAACCGGGAGTTCTATCCGGAAGTCGTGAAGATTCTGAACAAGTACATCGTCGGCGTTCCACTGGTGAAGCCGTTTGAAGTGCAGTATGCAACACTTCCAACGTTCCAGAAGTTCGCCACGGTTGCGGCGCGTTAAGTCGCGTCATCTCTCTCGGAGAGGGGATATCACGCATCCCCTCTCCGGGAGAGTTTTTGTGAGAAGAGAGCATGGGAGGGAGCCATGAGACTCTCGGAGACGGCCCAAAAATTCGCGTACTTTGGGATGAAGCACGAAGCGAGCGACATTATTGACTTCATCGCGATCCGTTTTTCGTTGCTGATTTCGATCGTGGCCGGACTGGTTGCGGCGATTTGGATTGGTCGTGTCGTGGATGCGCCGGCTGGGTTGATCGCCGGGATTGGAATTTACGGGCTGAGCATGATTTTGTGTTCCTTCGGGCTGCTGCGGGGCCATCGGCGCTGAGCTCTTTGAATTTGCGCGCGGGCTTGCTGGCGGGCGCGGCGGCGTTTCGTATTGCAATTTCCAAAACTTAAATTATCGCGAGCGCGACGGCTCCGCTGCGCCGATTTCGGGCGACGATGAGCGCTGCTCGTTCATTTGCGCGTGGAGGATTTTTGCGCGCTCGAGTGCTTCGGCGACGCTGCGTGAGATGTTTTCGGCGCCGACGTGCTGCTCGAATTCGGCTTGCTTCATTAGCTGGGCTGGCTGTTCGCGCGCGCCGCAGAGGATTAGGCCGCGGCCGGAGGTGTGGACGATGTCGGCAAGTTTTTCGAGGGCTTGCAGGCCGGTGGCGTCGATGGCGGTCATGTTGCGGAGGCGGAGGATGACGATGGGCGGGAGCTGCGGGATTTGCGCGATGACTTCGTCGATTTTGTCGGTGGCGCCGAAAAGGAAGGGGCCGTGAATGCGGAAGATGGTGACGTAGGGCGGAATTTCTTTGTGCTGGAGAATGTGCGCGTGGCCTTCGCGAAGATATTCCTCGGTGACTTGGGCGACGGTGGTTGTGGTGGTGACTTTGCGGATGAAGACGAGCGCGGCGAGAATCATGCCGACTTCGACGGCGATGGTGAGGTCGGCGAAAACCGTTAGGAGGAAAGTGATCGCCCAGGTGCCGATTTCCAGGCGCGAGAGTTTCAGGAGCTCGGGAATTTCGCGCCACTCGCCCATGTTGTAGGAGACGACGAAAAGAATCGCGGCCAGCACCGAGAGTGGAATGAAGCGGGCGAGCGGCGCGGCGTAGAGAATGATCGCGAGGAGCGTGACCGCGTGGATCATGCCGGCGACGGGCGTCTTGGCGCCGGAGCGGATGTTGGTGGCGGTGCGGGCGATGGCGCCGGTGGCGGGGAGGCCGCCGAAGAGCGGCGAGAAAATGTTGGCGACGCCCTGGGCCACTAGCTCGACGTTGGGATTGTGCTTGTCGCCGCTCATGCGGTCGGAAACGACGGCGGACATGAGCGATTCGATGGCGCCGAGCATGGCGACGGTGACGGCCGGGGAAATCAGCGGGCGCAAGAGGTCGAGACGGAATTGCGGGATCTGCAACTTCGGCAGGCCGGAGGGGATTCCGCCGAAACGGGTGCCGATGGTTTCGACCGGGAGCTTGAAGATGGCGACGATGGCCGTGCCGACGAAGAGGGCGACGATGTAGCCGGGGACTTTTTTGACATAGCGCGCGAAGACGATGATCAGGAGTAGAGCGAGAGCGCCGAGGGAGGTCTGAACGAGCGAGAGCGTGCGGAAATTGCGGACGAGAATTTCCATGCGCGCGAAGAATTCGCCGGGGACTTTCTCGACTTTGAGGCCGAAGAAATCTTTGATTTGCGTGCTGGCGATGATGACGGCGATGCCGTTGGTGAAGCCGACGACGACTGGCCGGGGAATGAATTTCACCGCGGAGCCGAGGCCGGTGACGCCGAGGAAGACGAGCAGCACGCCGGCCATGAGCGTGCACATGTAGAGGCCGTCCAGGCCGTGGCGGGCGACGATGCCGTACACGACGACGACGAACGCGCCGGTGGGGCCGCCGATCTGAGTGGACGAGCCGCCCAAAGCGGAGATTAGGAAGCCGGCGATGATGGCGGTGTAGAGGCCGGTCTGCGGCGAAACGCCCGAGGCGATGGCGAAGGCCATGGCGAGAGGGAGCGCGACGAGGCCGACGGTGATGCCGGCGACGGTGTCAGCGAAGAATTTGTGGCGGTCGTAGCCCTTCAGACACTGAACCGATTTCGGGAGCCAGTCGTTGGTTGTCATTTCGTAATCGCTGCTCGCGGTGGGGCGAACGCTCGTGCTTATTATAAACGGGGAGCGGCGGGAGGGGAACGGCGCCGAGAGCGGCAGCGGGCAAAAGAAGCAACGGTGCGCGGCAGATCCGAATACGCGGGGGAAATTAGAAGCAGGAGCGGACTACGCCGCCGTCAACACGGAGAGCAGCGCCGGTGACGGCTGAAGCGAGCGGGCTGCAAACAAACGCCACGAGATGGGCCACTTCGTCTGGCGTCGCGAAACGCTTGATGAGGGAGCTGGGGCGAACGGACTTGAAGAATTGCTTTTCGAAATCCGCGAACGACTGGCCGCCGCTTAGCTTGGCGACGAATTCCTCGACGCCGGCGGAGCGCGTGGGGCCGGCGAGGATGGCATTGACAGTGACGCCCGTGCCGGCGCAAAACTCAGCTAGCCCGCGCGAGACAGCCAACTGGGCCGTCTTGGTGGTGCCGTAGTGAATCATCTCCACGGGGATTTGAATGGCGGACTCGCTGCTGATGAAAATGATGCGGCCCCAGTTGCGCTGCTTCATGCCGGAAACGTAAGCGCGGCTGAGGCGCACGCCGCTGAGCACGTTAACTTCGAAGAGGCGGCGCCAATCGTCGTCGGGGATTTGGTCGAATGGCTTTGGCTCGAAGATACCGAGGTTGTTGACGAGAATGTCGAGCGAAGGCAGACGCTTGAGGAGATCTTCGGCGGCCTTCGCGGTGGAAAGGTCGGCCGCAAAGCCCTCGACATGGGCGTGCGGCACGGCCTGGCGGATTTGTTGCAGGGCGGAGGCGACTGCATCGTCCGTGCGCCCATTTACCATCACGTGGGCGCCTTCGGCGGCGAGTTCGCTCGCGATGGCGAAGCCGATGCCTTTGGTGGAGCCGGAGACCAGGGCTGATTTATTTTTGAGATCCAGGTTCATAAATTATTACCTCTCGAATCGAGCCGGATTAATTCTAGCGCTTGCGGCGGATGAAGGGCTTGTGGTCGTTATCGAGCTCGCGGGAGAGGCGGGCGGGGCCGGGCTTGGCGGTGAATTTGACTTCGCGGATTAAGGTGCCGCCCCAGGCCTGGTTGATGCGGGCGCAGAATTCGCGCTTCATGGATTCGAGCTGCTTTTTCCAGGCTTTGCCTTGGGCGGCGATTTCGAGGCGGCCGTTTTCGCAGCGGACGGGGCGGGTGCGCGCGGCGAGGGCTTTGCCGACGATTTGCGGCCAGGCGCTCGAGAGCCAGGCGAGCGCGGCATCAGGACTTTCGAGGCGGCGGAGAGTGCGACCGAGAAAATTTCCGGCACGTTCCATGGGTCGGCGGATTCTAGCACAGCTTTCTGTGGACAAACGGAAATCGCACGGATTACATTTCTCACCAGAGTTGGCCCAGCGGAAGCACAAAATGCACTCGCCATCGTAGACGGTCCATGCGGCGCCGGAGCGGAATTACTTATGCGATGGGAGTGCCAGCGTAAACCTGCACGGGGGAGCCTTCGGCGATGAAGGCGGAGTGCGGTTGCCCTTTCAACGTGTCGGCGAAGGCCGGGCCGTAGAGTGCGGCGGCATCGCCGTCAAAGCAGGCACTCGAGGCAGGCCAGACGCGCCATGGTTCGTGCGAGACGTGGTATTCGAGCGAATCGCGGCGCGGCCTTGCTGTGTAGCCCCAATAGTGCTCGGTGATGAATTGTTCGAGGCTGCCTTCGGCCGGGAGCGCAGGGCTGCCGGAAGCTTCCGCACACAGGCAGCACCATCTGCCATTGAATTGCAATTCATATTCGGTCTTCAGGGATGATCCATTTCTGGTGATGGAATGGCGCATCGGATGGCTCGAGTAGTTTTCGCCGTAAACGACGCGGGCGACAAGCGCGATGGCGTGGCGGGGGACGATTTCGCGGATGAAGACGACGCCGCGGCGAAGCGTCCCGCCCACCTCACGGCGAACATAAAAGCGGAGATTTACCTCGTCAAAATTTGTATGGAAGGGCAGTGGGAGGAATCCGAAGAGTTTCGTGAGGAGGAAGCGGAATGCGACGAGGCTCGCGAGCGTCTTGCCGCCGAATGAATCGAGTTCGGTGCCGCGTGGGACGTAGGGCGCCAACAGTTCGGGGCTGATTTCATAGTTGAGGATGGCGAGGTCGCGCCAATCGGCGGAGAGGAAGACGCATTCGGTGGGCGGCGCTTGGGGCATGTTCTCCATTGTCCATTGTAACGCGCCGTCGAATTTGAACGCGAAAAGCGGATAGCTGCGATCGGGCGAATTCGCGAAACTTGGGTGTGCGCTGAGATGCAGCGCGCGTAATTATCTCTGGGAGACGGACCTATGAAACCGATACGAGTGGTGGCGATACCGACGGAAGTTGCGGAGAGCGTGCGAAAATCGATGAAAGATCCGCAGTTCGGATTTCCGGCGTTTATGGATGTCGCGAAGGGGGATGCGCCGTGCCGGCATTGTCTGCACATGATTTCGCCGGGGATGCGGCAGACGCTGTTTACGTACGATGCATTTGACGGGCTCGAGAAACTGCCGCTGCCGGGGCCCGTGTACGTGCATACCGTGGCGTGCGAGAGATATCCGGAGGATGGCGGGTTTCCGGAGGCGCTGCGGCAAAGTCCGAGAACATTGAATGCGTATGGCCGCGGGAGACGCTTGGTGGCGCAAGAATACGTTCAAGGCGCGAACGTGGACTCGACCATCGAACGGCTTTTTGAACGCCCTGACGTGGATTACATTCACGTGCGCAGCACGACGGCGGGATGCTACACGTTTCGCGTGGAGCGTGACGAGCGGGCGAAGAGTTAGTGCAGGGCCTCTCGGGCCTGACGGGTGCAGCTACTCAAGCGGGACAGTGGCGCGGACGGCCCAGGCGCGAGCGGGCAGGTCAATCGCGCCTTGCGCGTCGGCGGGCAGCAAGACTTTCAGCCGGTCGCGGATGGCGAGGCGAGTGCGGTCGTCGCGCAGGGAGAGGTAGTGGGGAGCAGAGCCCTGGCCGGTGGACATGGGTTCCCAGTAGTCGTCGAAATTCGCAAAGCGCGTGACGATTTCAAGCGGCTTCACAACCGGGGATTCGAGACGCGCGGCAGCGAATGCTGCGCGCAGGCCTTCCGGAGTGCACAAAGGAAAGCGGCGGGCCTGGTCAAATTCGGCGGCCCCGGGATCGATTTCTGTGGCCGCGTCCCAGAAGAGCCGAAGGAAACGCGCGCCTTCGGCAAAATCCCAGACGTAAACGGCGACGGTGCCGCCCGGGCGAGCGGTGCGGCGCATTTCGCTGAGCGCCCGAGGAGGATCGGGAATGTATTGGAGGCTCAGGCCGCTGATGGCTGCGTCGAAGCTTCGGTTTTTGAATGGGAGCGCCATGGCATCAGCCAGCTCGTAGAAAACTTTCGGGTGAGAGCGATGCTCGCGCGCGACGGCCATCTGGGCGCTGTACACGTCAATTCCGGCAACGCTTGCGGGAGCAGAATGCTCGACGATGGCTTGAGTGGTGATGCCGGTCCCGCAGCAGACGTCGAGCCAGCGCGCCCCGGGCGGAATCGCGAGCCAGCTTAAGAATTCCACGGCGAGCAAGCGGCTCCAGCGGCCCATCCAGGCGTCGTAGTCTTTTCCGGAAGTCCATTTGTCCAATTGCATATTCGAATTTTACACCAGGATGCGCCCATTCATGAGGAGGAGGCCAAGGCGACTGAAGAAGCGAAAGGCTGCTCTATCGCATCAGTTGAAGGAGCACGACAGCAAGAGGAAAGGATCTATCCATGCCTGAGTTGAAGGAGCATCGCGGGCGAATGGTACGGAGTGATCGGCAGATTTCCGGCCCGGAAGCGCGGGAATTTCTGCGGCAGCATTCCGTGGCGCACGTGGGAACTTGCGATGCTTCTGGTTGGCCATACGTGGTGCCGTTGATGTATGTGTATGAGGAAGGGGAATTTTTATACCTGCATACCGGGCCGCATCAAGGACATTTTCTTGCGAATGTGGGGGAGAATTCGCGGATCTGCATTGAAGTGGATGAGCCGGGAGCGCTGCAACGCGGGAAGCCTTCGGCATGCAATTCGGCGCTGGTTTACAAGAGCGTGATCGCGTATGGGCAGGTGCGTGTGGTGGATGGCGAGGGAGTGAAGGAGAAGAAGGCGTGGTTTTTCGACCGTCTGCTGGAGAGACTGAATGAGCCGCGGGATGCCTATGAACCGGGGTATCCCATGCTCGACCGGATCATACTGTTTGAGGTGGCGCTCGAGGTGGTCACGGGGAAGCTGAATGTGGGACTGCATCACTGACGGAAGAAAGTGTCGGCCATGAATACCATTCGTCGAGCGACGGACAAAGATGCCGAGGCGATCTGGCGAATTCTGGAACCGATGATTCGCGCGGGCGAGACGTACACTTTGCCACGCGACGTGAACCGTGATGGGGCGCTGGCGTACTGGTTCTCGGCGCGGAATGAAGTGTTTGTCGCCGAGGACGGCGGCGAAATTGTGGGGACATATTGTCTGCGCGCGAATCAAGAGGGCGGGGGCGCGCATGTGGCTAACTGCGGCTATGTGACGGCACCGTGGGCTTCCGGACGGGGCGTGGCGCGCGCGATGTGCGCGCATTCGCTCGAACGAGCGCGGGAGCGGGGATTCCGCGCGATGCAATTCAATTTCGTGGTGAGCTCGAATGAACGCGCCGTGCGGCTGTGGCAGAGTTTTGGATTTGAGATAGTCGGCCGGCTTCCCGGCGCATTCGAGCATCCCGCGCATGGGTTTGTGGATGCGTATGTGATGTACCGCAAGCTTTGAAGCGCTGCGAAGAAATGCCGGGCAGGCCTTGCTGACTCAGCCCTCCCCACCGTCAAGCCAGGTAGTGAGTGACTTCCCGGTTAGCGCATTTATCAGGACTTTGGCTGACTAGGAACGAACTAGCAGTTTCACTGCGAGGATGCCCCACGTTTAGTTGAAACTTGAAAACAAGAAGCAGCGGCTCTCGCCCGAACTCGGATAGAGTTCGGGTTGCGAATCCCTTTTAAAGGAGAGAGCCGCCGTGAGAAACAAATACCAGAGGAAAGACCGCAAGTCCAATCACAAGTTCGAAATCGTCCGAGGGCAAGAGTTGTTGGTGCGGGTGCCGTTGCCGTTGCCGATGGCCGAGGTGTGGGCGGAGATGCAAGCTCAGGTGGAAGAGCTGACCGGGCAAGCCGGGCTGCAGATCCTGCGAGCTATTCTGGAAAACGAAGTCACGCGCCGGGTAGGGCCTCCGCATCGGCCGAATCCCACCGCCGGCTGTGTGCGCTGGGGAAAGCAGACGGGTTATGTGGTTTTTGCTGGACAGAAGATCCCGGTGGAATGGCCGCGGGTCCGAACGCGCGAAGGCCAGGAAGTGGAACTGGAGAGCTACGGTCAGTTGCAGCAAGACGGAAAGCTGCAAAGAGCGGTGCAGGAGCGCATGGTGGCCGGACTGTCCACGCGGAACTATCGGCGAGCGGTGGAGAGTGTTCTGGAAGGCTACGGGATCGAGAAGAGCAGCGTGAGTCGGCAGTTCGTGGCGGCCAGTAGCAATCAGTTGCGAGTGCTGTGCGAACGGCGCCTAGAAGATCTGAATCTCGTGGTGCTGATGATCGACGGCATTCACTTTGGCGGCCAGGTGCTGGTGGTGGCCTTGGGGATCGCGGAAGGCGGAGAAAAGCACGTTTTGGGGGTATGGCAGGGGGCCACGGAAAACACTGCGGTGGTCAAGGGGCTGTTGGAAGATCTGGTGGACCGAGGACTGGATCGCCAGCGGCGGTATCTGGTGGTGATGGATGGATCGAAAGCGCTGCGAGCTGGTGTGGAACGTGTTTTCGGTAACCAAGTGGAAGTGCAGCGTTGCCAGATTCACAAGCGGCGGAATGTGAAGGAGTACTTGCCTGAGAACTGCCAGAAAGACTACGACCGGCGGATGCGCAATGCGTACGCGATGAACAACTACGCGGAGGCCAAAGAAGCGTTGCAGAAGATCTTCCGGCAACTGGAACGGATCAATCCGAGCGCTGCCCGGAGCCTGGAGGAAGGACTGGAAGAAACGCTGACCGTGCATCGCTTGGGTGTAGGAGCGGTGTTACGTCGGAAACTGGCCACCACCAACCCGATCGAATCGTGCTTGTCGACGGTGCAGCGGGTGGCGCGAAACGTAAAGCGTTGGCGCGAAGGAGATCAGCCGCTACGCTGGGCAGCCACAGGACTGTTGGAAGCAGAGAAAAAGTTCCGACGCATCAAAGGCTATCAAGAAATCCTGTTGCTGAAGGAACGCCTGAATCCGTCGCGCCTTCAGCAGAAGGAGGTCCGGACAGTAGAAGTCGCTTGAACTTGGAAGAAGGTAGGCTTACAGTGCCGAACTTCGAGAGTCGCTGCAATCAACTAAAACTCGGACATCCTCTTCACTGCTGGAACCTTTGGATTTGTGGCAGAACGCTTGATGGCAAAATTGGTTTGAGATAGCGAGGAAACGTGCCAGGAGCAGGCGCACACCGGTTCTACTTCGAGGGCGAGGACCCCTTGATATTTCTGGTCCTGACAATACTGCTTTTTGCGAATACGTTTTTGGGCCTAGGACTTGAATTCGCCGCCCAATATTTTCTACCAAAAGCGTCGGTCAATTTGCCAGCCTGTGAACCCTTGACAAGAGCGGGAGTGCAATATCACGCTCCTTCTGTCGTTTGTTGGTTTGTAGGGCGTTTCCTACCGATTCAATTCATCCTACTGGCGCTGATAGGGGCGACACTCGTAATAGTTCGGAAACGCGTACGCTACATTCCACCGCGCTCACAGCCGAGCAAACCCGTGATGGTTGCATGGTTGATCGTGTTCGTATCTATCATGACTTGGGTCATGTTGTCGCAGCTTGGATGGCTACGCTAGGGTCGGCTCGCAAACTTTAGCCAAATACTGATTCGGCAAACTGTCCATTTCAAGTGAAACTTCATATGCACGGTAAGCGCGTTTATCGGGACTTGGCGAGCAGGTTGCCCTTCATCGTTCAGCTGTGTGCCGCTTCTAATTAACCTGTGTCTGGCACGAATTCCCGATCTGGCCACCACAGAGGAGGGATGAGTCTCCGCGCCGGGTATATGGGCTAACTCGGGAAATATTGCGTCCAGATTCTGCAATCTTTTGCAGTGCCTTTACTATCTGGATTTAGTAAGCCTTTTCTTTTCAGCACCACGAGTTTCGGCTATGACCGTGCAGGTAAGAGCGCAAGGTTCCCATCGGCATAGTTGTGCTCAATCCGGGCGCGGTCAGGAGGGAGTCAGAATATGCGAAAGCCCTTGTTGATCCTCGTTACCCTGCTCATGGTCATCGTGGCGGCTCCGAACGCCTATTCGGATTCAACTGCCCCCACTTTCTCGTGTAATGCCCCTTGCACGTCCGTGCCGACTGCGCCGAACGTGACGTTCCCCTCCCCCACCCTCGACATCACGTGGGACACAGTTAACGTCGACATACTGCTGAATTTTCCTGATGCTGCGAGTGACACTTACACATGGAGCGCTCAAATCGTGCATGATAGCGCAGGACCCTCGGGCGGACTTGAATTCACCCTCTTAGATGTAACTACGGGAAATTTTTTCCCCGGATTTCCCCCCATCATTTTGGGTGTTTCACCTCCCGACGCCTCGGACAGCGGCACGCTAAGTTTCACTTCCGTCGCCGCAGCACCCGAGCCGAGTTCAGTAGCATTCATGCTCATCGGGATCGGGTTACTGTTTGTGATGCGGAAGCGTATAGGTCAGGCCCTCCAACAGGGCAGTTGAACGCATCGCTCACACCGCTAGGCACCCAACCTTCCAGCGTTGAACGCATTGCCCAATGCGCCAAAGGGTTTCCTCCTGTGGCGCATTTTGCATTTATCCCCAATGAATTTAACTTATCTGGTTAGTTCTATAAAGGGAGAAGTCAAAAGAAAACACCCCTGCGATGGCTGAAAGTTTTCTCGCTTCTCAGCCCACTGAATGGAGCAAGAGCGGTTCTGACCGCCCGCACCAGGTGCTCGGTTGCTGGGCGCTATAGCCCTGTGGTTTGGGTTTTCTCTACCAGCGGTTTTCATCGCTTCTTCGCAACGAAGCCTGTCAGTTCCGAAACCAGAAAGCAGAACGGTGGTCAGGTGCCAACCATAGTTCTATCTGAGACTCGTGGCCTATAGCTTTTTCTGGTTATCCGAGAGGGCCTAGGGTCGGATGTGAGACTCGGTGCCCGAGGCACGCAGCGCCTAACTAACCAGCTGAGACTCGCTCTCGAACCAGAGTGTCTCGAGAACCCCACGGCCACCGCCAGAGAAGTCCCCAGAGATGGAGCGGACTCGATCAGAGACACTCACGCTGTTTGTGGTTTCAGATGTTGGGCGTCGAAGCACACTCCTCTCTTCCACACGATCAACACAATGGTGGCAATCTTCCTGGCCAGGGTCAGCCGCGCCATTTCCGGCCGCATGCCCTTGGCCAACAATTCCGCATAGAACTCCGCGAAGGGGCCAGGCTTGGTCGCGGCGACGATCGCCGCTCCCTTGAACAGATTCTTCAGATCGTGATTGTAATTTCTGTTTAGCCCGCGAATCTCGACCTGCTTCTTCTTCCGTTCGAGCTGTCCTTTCACAACATGGTGATCAGCGCTGCTGCTTGTCTCGATGCCGACCCCACCATAGGTCCATAGCTGCCGCTTGGTGCGGAACCGGTGCGGGGTCTGCAGGATGCCCAGCAAAATGGCTGCCCGGATCGGACCGATCGAGGGGATTTGGCAAAGCAGTTTCCACGCCTTGTGTTTTTTGCTTTCCGCCAACAACTCCCGCCGCACCTCTTGGCGCAACGATCTCAGCGCATCCAGTTGTTGGTAGTAAAACTCGGCGCGCCGGTGCACTCCCGGTTCGTTGATTTTCGCGAGCCACTCGGCACGATGGCGCGGTGCATAGACCTGCTTGCCAGTACAGGGAATGGCCCAACTGCGATAGATCGCCTTCACCCGCGACATGACTCGACCAAGATCTTTCGTGGTGGTGAGATAACTCCGGACCAGTTCTTTCAGAGTTCGTAGGCCGTGTTCTCCGTGATAGACGGGGTTGAGATGGTCCAGGCGCAACAATTCGGCCAATCGGCGAGCGTCGATCTTGTCACTTTGATGGCCTTCTCTCATGGACCTGTTTTTTCGTGGATCGCACACCACCAATTTCGTGACGTGTGGTTTCAACAGATCGTATAACCAGTCCGCCGAGGTGCCTTCTTCAAACGTGACGTGCAAATCTCCGCGCAGCCCGTCGATAAACTGCAGAATCATGCTGGCCTTGGTCTCGACGACGCATTCCATCACGATCTTTCCTGCACCATTCGTGACGGCAATCGAAATACTTTCCTTATGCACGTCCATGCCGATATACTTTTTGCTGTCCATTGAGGGCGTTCCTTTCTGTAGGGGTTGAGGCAAGCACCCAAACCCTACTCCAAAAGGGGCGCCCTTTTATATTGCGTCGGATAATCGGAAACTGACCAAGTACCTCGAGTCATCATCTCTTGACACTTCCGCCTGCGAGAGCCATGGATTGATATTTGGAAGCTGTCTGGCTCTGTTGACATTCCGAGCTCCCATCAAAATCCAGGCGTCAATGTGAGGTGAGATCCTTCGACCCCTTGGCTTCGCTCGGGACGCAGAAATCGAGGAGGCCTCGGCCGCCCGCAGACGGCGAGGCGAGCCTCGCAGTAACAAAGCGGTGGCCCCTCGGCAAAGCTCGGGACGCGAACACCGCGCAAGCCACCGCACTGCATATTGGCCGTGCTGGGGACGGAGCTCTCCAGAATGGGAAGTCAACAAAGCCGTTGGAGATTTGAAAATCTGTGATTTGAGATTGGGGCGGAGCGAGGGCGACTGCATGCGCGGGTGAGACGGCGCAATAGGAATGGGAATGAATGGGCGTCTGTTTGCGGCGGGGATGTAATCCTCGGCCGTCCTTTTGCTGACTTTTCCGCGGGCAGGCGAAGCCGGGGTACTGGGACTAGACAATTCCGTTGAGGCCTAGTTCGGGGGCGATGGAGCGGAGGGCTTGGATGCAGAAGGAGATGTGGTCATCGAGAGGGACGCCGAGCTCTTCGGCGCCTTTGTAAACGTCGTCGCGGCTGACGCCGCGGGCGAAGGCTTTGTCCTTTAGCTTTTTCTTCACTGAGGCGGTTTCTACTTCGTGGATGCTTTTCGAGGGCTTGATGAGGGCGCAGGCGGTGAGGAAGCCGGAGAGTTCGTCGCAGGCGAAGAGCGTCTTATCGAGCGGCGAGACGCGCGGGACTCCACAGTAATTGGCGTGGCCGAGGATGGCAGTGATGATTTCCTCGGAGTAGCCGCGTTCGCGGAGGATCTGCGAGCCTGCGTAGGGATGCTCCTCGGTGGGGTGATGATCGGCGTTGGGCCAGCGCTCGTAATCGAAATCGTGGAGGAGGCCGGCGAGGGCCCAGGTGTCTTCGTCGGCGCCTAGTTTATGGGCGTAGGCGCGGACGCAGGCTTCGACGGCAAGTGCGTGCTTGCGGAGGCTCTCGCTCTGGGTGAACTCGCAGAGGAGTTTCCAGGCGTCATCGCGGTTCGGCATTTTTCTCCCTTTCGAAGTGCAGCGAGTGAAAGTACCACGGGTGGTTCGCGTCCGACCACATTCTAGCTAGGCACCTTTGTTCGTGCGAAGCGGCAAATTGGTCTGGGATGGCCATGCTTGTGAGAGCATAAATTCGTTGTTTCTTCTCTTCACCGATTGGACACATTCGTGCAGGAGACCGAATTGGAGGATGTATAACTCAAAATTAACATTCAATGCGGTCCAGGGAACGCGAAAAGAGGATGTGGAAAAGTTGTGAAAAAAAAGTGTCACCCTGAGACAGCCGAATACAGAAACCTGAGAAAAGCATCCCGCGAAAAGTGTCAAGTTGACGAAGGGTGACTGATTCGTTGAAAAGGTTAACAGTCGTGAAAGGGCAGGCGAAGAATTTGAGAAGTGGTTCAGAGTGAAACTGAATGAGACAACCAATTGATTAGGCAGGTGGTTGGCGGGGCGGATAAAATGATGTTGGAGTGTGAACGTAAAAAGGGCTTGACAATAAGTGGCACGCTATGGAGAATCACTCGCGCGCCAGTTTCTGCCTTCCCCTGTAGTGACGTTCCTCCCCTTCGCAACGCCGGAATAGTCTGCGAGGAGACCCGGTGTCGGAAAAAGATAGCATAGCAACCAGCATGGAAATGGATCGAGAAGTTATACGCTGTCAAGTATGCGGGTTGGTGCAGTACCGCACGCGGACGGACAATTGCCGTAGGTGTCTGCGATTGCTGCCCCCGAAGGTGACGTTTGTCATCCCGACGCCGTCGCCGCAGGATTTGCCGGGGGACGACCGCCAACTGTTTGAGAACTGGCCGAACCGCGAAACTGTGGAGAACATTGGCCAGCGAATCCGGCAGTTGCGGGAATCGCGGGGCATGACACAGAGCCAACTACAGGCACGGTCGCGCGTGAGCCGGTCGTATTTGTCGCGGATCGAAAGCGGGCAGATGACGCCGAGTCTTGGCACGCTTGAGAAGATTGCCGAAGCGCTGGGCGTGGGGCTGAACCGATTTTTCGTTCCGGAGACGAACGGCGAGACGGTGCTCGAGGATCCTTTCATTCAGGGGCTTCGACCGTACTTGCGGCAGCTTGATTGGGCACAGTGGCAGGGCATTCTGAAGAGGTTGCAAGCGATCAGCGAACACGTGAGCACGAATCATCACGTGCGGCCGCTGCCCGCGCCAACTTCCGAGAGGCTGCCCGCGACGATGCCCCGGCGGCAGCAACAGCACGGCGGTTTGCCTGCGACGGCGATACACCGCTAGCCGAAGCGGGACGCAAAGGCGCGCAGCCTACAACATGATTTCCGGGTCGGCCCGGCAGCCCGCAACGGCGGGTTACCGGGCCGCTCCCTTTATCGGGACGAGTCCGGCTGCCAGGCCGGGCGGGCGCGGGAATCCAATTCTAATTCAATCCTAATTGAAGAGCGGTATTGGCCGAGCGGTGCGAAGGGGAAGGCTTACTGCCCAGCGCTAAAGCGCGCGAGCAAGGGCGAAGCTTTTTCCAGGAGCGCTGAAGCGCTCCTTCCCCCTGTTGAAACAGGGGGCTCCCACTAAATCTCTGGCCGGCCTGAAGGCCGCGGCTACTGAATCTCCCTTTTCCCGAAACGCAACAGCGTGATTTCCACGCCTGAAAATTTTTTCGTGAGGGTGACGATGCGGGAGCCTTCGCCGCTGTCGTTCGTGAAGACAATGTCCGCCTTGGCTCCGTGCTGGCCGCGAGCGTGGAGGGTACCGCCGGCATCGGATTCACGGCGATATTTCGGGCCCAATTTTTGCTGGTACCACGCGGAAACTTTGTCGAGATCGTCTGACGTCGTGTAATTCTCGGTGGCCACGCCCATGGCTGCTCCGCTCTGCGAGGACAGCTCGATTGAAGTGCCCTCTGTTTTGAGCGATGTGGCACCGGGATAGATGGGTAGGCCGGTGGGGTGCGTCTCGTCGTTATTGACGCGGATGGAACCGACTGGCGTGTCTACCACCACTTTATTGCCTGATTCGTTGACCGAGACGTGGCGAATGAATAGCCCGGCGAAGATCAGGCTGCCGGCAACGAGTAACACGATCGCTCCCGCCATGACGCCGAGAACCCACCAGATGGCGTTACTGCTCTTTGGCTTAGGAGCTGGCGCGCTGGACATGTTTCACCCCCTGCTTGGACACACACACATCCTAATACGCCAAAAGGGTACGGAATGTTTCTTTTTTGGGAATCGGGATGCGCGAGGCTAGACGGTGCTCGCCCGAGGAGAGCGGGAACGGCCTGGAGCGCGCCGGACTAGTAAAAGACGACCTTGACGTCGGGGCGCTTTTCGAGGTGCACGGTGTCTATGAAGCGGACCTGGCGATCGTCGAGCGTAAGGATCAGGGAGTGGGTGCGCGTGCCTTCGCCGAAAAAGCGAACGCCGCGGAGAAGGCCGCCGCCGGTGACGCCGGTGCAGGCGAAGATAAGTTTTTTTCCTGGCGCGAGCTCATCGGTGTCGTAGATGCGCTTGGGGTCCTTGATGCCCATTTCCGCGATGCGCTCATGGTGCTCGGGCTTCGAGACGACCAGGCGACCGAGGATTTGACCATTGAGGCAGCGCAAGGCCGCGGCTGTGAGAACGCCTTCCGGCGCGCCGCCCGTGCCCATGACGGCGTGAACACCTGTGCCGATGACGGCGGCGCTAATTCCAGCGGAAAGGTCGCCATCGGATATGAGGCGAATGCGCGCGCCGGCGGCGCGGATATCGGCGATCAATTTTTCGTGGCGGGGGCGATCGAGGACGATGATGACGAGGGCTTCCACGGAACGGTCGAGGCGCTTGGCGATGGCTTTGAGATTGTCGGCCACGGGCGCATCGAGGTCCACGGCGCCTTTGCAGGAGGGGCCGACGATAATTTTTTCCATGTAGAGGTCGGGGGCGTGGAGGAGGCCGCCGCGTTCACTGGCGGCGAGGACGACGATAGCGTTGGGCTCGCCGGTGGCGCAGAGGTTGGTGCCTTCGAGCGGGTCCACGGCGATATCCACCTCGGGGTACTTGCGGGATTTGTCGCGGACGGCGGCGCCGACTTTTTCGCCGATGAAAAGCATGGGGGCTTCATCGCGCTCGCCTTCGCCGATGACGATGGTGCCGTCCATGCCGACGTTGTCCATTTCGGAGCGCATGGCTTCGACGGCGACGAAATCGGATTTGTGGCGATCGCCGAGGCCCATGGTGTGGGCGGAGGCGATCGCGGCGCGTTCGACAACGCGCAAAAATTCGAGGCTGAGTGCTTTCTCCATTGCGGCTCCTGAGATTGAAGCTGATGCCCGGGCGGGCCATCGCTCCCGGGGCGGCTATCATAGCGAAACATGGGCGGGCAAGGAAGCGGTGGTGAGGGTGTGGCTCGCTTTCCTTGAGTTCGGCGAAGTAGAAGTGTAGGATGCGCGAACGAAGAGTGGTCGAAGTCGCATAATCCGGCTCAAACCAATTCAACCAGGAGGGAACATGCTCATGCGCAGAACGGGTTTGTTGGTTTTCCTTGTATTGGTTCCTGTGCTCGCGGGGGCACAGACGAAGCAGGCTGCAAAAGAGAAACCTGCGCGGGCTTCTGGCGGCTCGATGATAGTAGAGCCGGGTTCGGAAAAGTGGGGCGACGTCCCGGCCGCCGCCATGGTGGGTACTCCATCGGTTGAAGTCGGCGGCACGTTGCGCGTTGCAATCCTGCAGGGAGATCCGATGACGGCGGGGCGCACATATACTCTGCGCCTTTCGTGTACCGATGGAGCCAAGATTGCGCCGCACTGGCATCCTACGACGGAGAACGTGACCGTGATAAAGGGTGCGGCGGCAGTAGGAATGGGATCGAAATGGGACGACGCGGCGTTGAAAGATGTACCCACGGGCGGGTTTTTCTATGCAGCGCCGAATATGAGGCATTTTGCGGAATGCAAGGGCGATACGATTCTGCAGGTACATGGAGTCGCGCCGTTTGTGATCAACTTTGTCAGCGCGGATGATGCGCAGCCGGCCAAGAAATCAAAATAGCCGGACGGAATATCGCCCGGGGGGATGTGTGTTTGGTGCCAGGCGCGGGCTGACTCGTCATAAGTCTGACTATTCGATACGAATCCGTCACGGGAGGGGCTATACCTTTTTGGCGGATTGAAAGCTAATCGTAATTAGATACACGGGACAGCCTGATGCCGGGGCGGCTATCGTGATCTAATCGGCGCAAGATTTGTCTAGGGGCGATGGCTCATGCACGGTACTTTACCAGTTGTCACCGGCATCCTCGCCAGCGTGCGAATGCGACGTAAAATAGGCACGTGAAAAGTTTCAGCGAACATTCCTTGCGACATCTCGGTGAAATCATCTCGCGCGTAGGACGTGTCTGCTTCATCCTCATCTTCTCTGTATCGCTTGGACTGATGGCCTACTACGGATATGCCAGACCGCACGTCCCTGATCCAGTTCACGGCCGGATTGCGCGTCTCACTTGGACCTTCAACAAGCCCTCGTACGGAACTTCAGACGAGTATTCACGCCAACGTCTTTTGTTTTGGCTTGGACTCGCATCGATTGGGGTTTCACTGTGCGGCGAGGCGATTCGAAAATCGCGGCTTGACCCACAGCCTTGGCGCAAAGACTGAAGAGAACTAAGAGAACGGACTCCCCGCTTCCCCATCAATTTGCTGTGCGCAAGCACTAGAGGTTTGCCATCACGGAAGAGACTGAATCTTGGCGTTCACGAGAAACGGGTCGTCGAATTCTGTCATTTCGCCGGGTTTTTTGCCTGGGGCGGGTTGGAGGCGGGCGGAGAGCGGCTTGTGCCATTTCGCGGCGAGGCTGGCGACATCGCCTAGGATGCGAGTGAGTTGGTCGGCTGTGATGTCACCGGGGAGCGGGATGGTATCGAGGCCGGTGCCGCAGACGGCGGAATAGGAGAGCAGGGCGTCCATTGAGAGACGGCCTTCGCTCCAGCGCTGGGCGAGGACGGAATCTTCTAGTATCGGCAGCATGAGGCCGGAATAGCCGGCGTGCGTGACTTGAATTTCGTGGAGGGCGCGGGTGATGAGGGCGGCGACGGTGAGCGTGCCGCTTGAGCCGACCGGTGAACCGTAGAATTTTTCGATTGCGCCGCCGATGGAGATGTCCTTTAACGGAGCCGGCGAGAGGTCTATGCCGCCATACATCCAGCCGGTTTGATGCGCGAGTTGTTCGGCGGTCTTTTCAATTTCCTGTGCTGGGCGGCCGAGATAATTTTTCAGGCGGGATTCGGCGGCAGCCACCGATTTGGCGCCGTTGAGAGCTTCGGCGACGACATTCGCGGATTGCAGGGCGATGGCGAATTGCTTTCCCGGGCCGGCGAGATAGGACGCTGGGTAGAAAGGCGTGCCGGAGGGGACGAGTGCGGCGGCGGTGAAACTGAAATTTCCCTGGCCGTGCTTGGTGTTGGCTTCGAGGTACTTGATTACTTCCGCTGTGGCACGGATAGCTTTCCAGTGGATGCCATCTTCGCCGGCGATGGAGACACTGCCTTCTAGCGTCTTCGCATGGGAGAGGATCTTGCCGAGCAGTTCGGCTTGTGCGGGGTCGTCGGAATCTTTCACCATGGCGGGGCCGATGGAGGCGTCGAAGCCTTCTTTTACGGCCAGCGCATCGTAATCGCTGAAAAAGGCCAGGGCTTGATCGGTCGAGAGGCCTTTCGTGTATTCGGGGAAGGGCTGCGTGGTGATGCGAATCGTTTCTACTTCATAGCCGGCTTTTTCGAAGGCGGCTTTAGCGGCGTGGAGGAATTTGAGGGTTTCCGCGATTTGAGATTTGTATTGTGCGCGGTCGAGGCGGATGAAGGCGGTGACTGCACGGATTTTGGGCTTTTCGTGTTGTTCGGCGGCTTGGGTAGCGAACGCGATCGAGCAGAAAACGAGCATAGCCAGGACAAACCATCCGGTGATTTCGCGGCGGAGGTGTCGGTGGGAATCCTGGGCGTTCGCGAAGCTGAGATTCTTCGCACATCCTTGTCGGATGCGCTCAGAATGACAGCGCGCGCGGGTTGGTTGCATGGTTCTCGGATCGAGGCTCATACGAAGGCCGCGATTCCGGTAATGCGCTCGCCGATGATTAATTTGTGGATATCGTGCGTGCCTTCGTAGGTGAAGACGGATTCGAGGTTGTTCATGTGGCGCATGATGGGGTAATCGTCCACGATGCCGTTGGCGCCGAGGATTTCGCGGGCCTTGCGGGCGGTTTCGAGCGCCATCCAGACGTTGTTCATTTTCAGCATGGAGATGTGAGAAGGGTGCGCGCGGCCTTGATCTTTCAGGCGGCCGACCTGGAGCGCGAGGAATTGGGCCTTGGTGATTTCCGTAATCATCCAGACCAATTTTTCCTGGACGAGCTGATGCGAGGCGATGGGGCGATTTTCGAATTGCTTGCGTTCCTTGGAATAGCGCAACGCGGTTTCGTAGCAGGCCATGGCCGCGCCGATTCCGCCCCAGCCGATGCCGTAGCGGGCTTGATTGAGGCAGGAGAGCGGGCCTTTGAGGCCTTCGACGCCGGGGAGCAAATTTTCGGCGGGGATTTTGCAGTCGGTCATCGCGAGGCCGGAGGTGACGGAAGCGCGGAGGGAATATTTTCCGTGGACGTCCCAGGCTTTGAATCCCGGCGTGCCTTTCTCGACGAGGAAGCCGTGAATTTTTTCGTCTTCGGTTTTGGCCCAGATGACGGCTACGTCGGCAAGCGAGCCACTCGTGATCCACATTTTTTCGCCGTTGAGGATGTAGCTGTCGCCTTTTTTCACCGCGCGCGTGAGCATCCCGCCTGGATTCGAGCCGAATTGCGGCTCGGTGAGGCCAAAGCAGCCGATCGCTTTTCCCTGTTGGAGCAGCGGCAGCCATTTATTTTTCTGCGCGTCGGAGCCGTACGTGTGGATGGGGTACATCACCAGGGCGGATTGGACGGAGACGAAACTGCGCAAGCCGGAATCGCCGCGCTCGAGTTCCTGGGTGACGAGGCCGTATTCGACGTTGGACATGCCCGCGCAGCCGTAGCCTTTGAGGCTCGCGCCGAAGAGGCCTAGGTCGGCCATCTGCGGGACAAGCTGGACGGGGAATTTCCCCTCGCGATTGTACTGTTCGATGATGGGCATGATCTGGTCGTCGACGAATTGGCGCGCGGACTGGCGCGCGAGCTTTTCTTCGTCGCTGAGCAGGGAATCGAAGTCGAGGAAATCGACTCCGGGGAAAGAGGGCATCGAAACTCTCCTTGTCGCCGCGGTAGTCATGGCAGCTTCACGTAAAGTGTCTGCAAAACACTCCATTCTATAAGAATGGCGGTGGGGGACGTGAGGGATTTGAGGTCCGGGGAGGGTGGGAGTGGGGCGGAAAACGCACAGGATTATTTACTTGACAAAAGTTCAGGCTTTCCATATACTCTCTCCATGCTTACTTCTTCTTGGACTTGGCAGACAACGCCCGGATGCCATGCTTCAAATCCTTGCGGATTGAGGCTAGTAGCTTTCGGGTTGGAACCTTCCGTAATTCTTTACGTTTCTCATCCATTGGAGAGCCTCCCATGCCTATGAATCTAGCAGACGTAATGACTCGCTTCTCTACGGATGAACGGTGCCGCGAGTTGCTCCGCCGTCTCCGTTGGCCCGCTGGCGTCGAGTGCCCGCGATGCAAGCAAGCCGTGGTCGAACTTGAAACCGAGCGGGAACTGTTCTACTGCAAGGATTGCGACTACCAATTCACCGTCACCGTGGGCACGATCTTCAATGACAGCCATCTCCCCCTCACCAAATGGTTCATGGCTACCTTGCTGCTCTGTGAGGCCAAGAAAGGCATGTCTGCCTGCCAAGTCCAGCGCACTGTGGGAATCAGCTACAAGACCGCGTGGTACCTGTGCCACAGAATCCGCGCTGCAATGGCCGCCTGCGACAAGCCCATGCTCGACGGGCAAATCGAAGTGGACGAAACTTACGTTGGCGGTAAGGGAACTGGACTCGGACAGCGCGGACGGGGAACCAAGAAGCGCCCGGTCATCGCCATCCGCCAGCGCAACGGGGAACTCCGAATGTTCCATGCCGAGAACGTGACCGGACGCTCCATTGAGAAATTCATGCGGGAGAACTTGGGGGAAAACGTCGAAGTCCTGTTCACTGACGAAGCGAATATGTATCCCGGCATCGCAAGGCGCATGGGACTCAAGCATGAGGTTGTCCAGCACAGCACGAAGGAATATGTGCGTGGCGAAGCTCACACCAATACGGTCGAATCCTCTTTCTCTCTGTTCAAGCGCGGTCTGCGCGGTAGCTGGCATAAACTCAGTGCGAAGCATCTACAAGCCTACCTTGAGGAAATGACGTTCCGATTTAACCGCCGTGATAATTCTGATTTGTTTCTCGATACATTGCGTCATATGATTACCGCGCCCGCTTTGACTTTCGAGAAACTGACTGCCTAGAAATAGGGATAATTTCTTCGCATGAACCGGAATTTAATCGAGCTTCAAATTCAGCGTCATGTAATAGGAGCGTACCAGTGAGCCAAATCTCTGCACCTGAAGCGGAAGATTTATTAAGCAAACTCCTTTTAGAGCGAATCCCTTTGCGTGTTCTATTCGTGACTTCTTCTGGATTTCGATTGGTTATGCCCGGCTTTGTAGATGCTAAGACACGGGCACACGGAATAGCAATTTGTAGTGCTCCCCTCTAATTTAGACAGTCAGGGCCTCATTTTTTAGTACAGCTGCGAAACCTAAGAAGGCCTCGTGCGGAGTGCGATTTCCGACTCCTCGATGAGGCCGGTCGAGATTGTACTCCTGGATCCAACGGCCGATCGATGCGCGTGCTTCTTCCAAGCTTCGATATTCCGCCGTCCAGACTTCCTCTTCCTTCAAGCTGCGATGGAACCGTTCGATGTAGCTGTTGCCTTCCGGGTGATGATACGCCGTCCGTCGATGCGTGATGCCGAGCCGGTTCAGAGTTTCGATGAACCGCGTTGAAGTGAACTGCGTTCCGTTGTCCGTCGTGAGTGTCACGCGGGCCTCCCGGCTGCCCTCGGGCAGCCGGGAGAGTACGGCCTGCTCCACTGCTGCCAGAGCGTCTTCGGTCCGGCAGCGATGCGAGAGATTCCAGCCCACGATCTCCCGCGTGCAGCAGTCGATCACGCACACCAGGTACGCCCAGCCCACGGCTGGCCCGGCCCAGATCTTCGTCATGTCCGATTGCCAGATCTGATTCGGTTCTGCTGCTTCCACGCGGCCCCACTCTTTCTTTCTTCGTGCGCGCAGACGCCGAGCGCGGACCAGCAACCCGCGTTCGCGCATCACCCGCAACACACGCTTGCGATTCACCGGAAGGTTTTCTTTTCTTCGCAGCCACCAGGCCACGCGGCGATATCCGTAGGCGGGTTTCTCCCCGCACGCTGCGACGATCTGCTCGTCGTAGATTCGATCCGCTCGGCTGCCTCGCGGCTTCTTCCGGTAATACAGACTCGACCGACTGATGGCCAACGTCGCCGCCACCAGCGTGGCTGTGTAGCCCTCGGTCACCATCTCTCGCGCCTGGGAGTGAGCCTCACCGCAGCTCACTCCCCCACGACGTTTTTTAGGATTTCAATCTCCAGCGACTTCCGCCCCAGCGTCCGTTCCAGCTGCCGGATGCGGCGATCTTTTTCCGATTCCGCGGCGGCAGCGCTTCTCCCCCCAAGCGCTGCCTTTGCTCCCTGCTCCGCTTCATCCTTCCAACGATAGAAGAGCGTCGGAGCGATCTGATATCGCCGACACGTCTCCGAAACGTTCCCGCTCTTGATTCCTTCCTGCACGATCTGCCACTTCTCTTCGGGGGTTCGATCTACGCGTGGTTTCCTGCCCATCCTGCCTCCTGTTTGGAGGCCCTGATTCTACCTAACTGAGGTGTCCAGTTTTAGAGGGGAGCACTACACACGCGAAGAGAAAAAATACCGAGTAGAAATACGGACAATGTTCTTTGTCTTGGCTTATGCGTCTGTCGCTATATTCCAGTGGTGCGAAATGCAAAAGGCCAACAGAATCTCGCAAGATAGTCTTGAGGCCCAGACTCGGCCATGGGTTTTGATTGAGGGAGACCCGTCTAACATATCCGCCACCGAAAATGAAGTCACTTTCGAGTTGAAACTGAGAAATTATGGCCCAAACCCAGCCTTCATATCTGCTGGCCAAGTATTTAATCTTACTTTGGAAATAAGGCCAAAAATCGCGGCCTTTGACTATTTGGAAGTATGCAAGAGGGCTGATGATCTTATCAGCAAAACTCCATACCTCAACATAATCCCTCCGAAAACTGAAGGAATCACTCAATTGGTCCACGCTACGCGGGGCCAATCTAACGCACGTCTCGGCGGCAATCCTTATTACATGTACGGGTGTCTTGCCTATCGGGGACCAAATGGCCGCATTTACCACACCAGAGTAGTCTACCGGGTTCAAGCTCATGACTCGGGACCAGGGGCACCGAGAATTTACACCGCCGAAATCAAAGAGCGACCTATTTACGATTCCGAGTAACGCAAGTAACCCGATTCCGGTGAGGAGAACGATGCACAAAAACACCGCTTTACGCACTTTGCGGTGTTTAGAAGGTTGGGGCGCTCTTTTGTCAAGTAAATAATCTTGTTAGAATTTTGCGCGGAGGGGGAGTGAGGGCCGCCGGGAGGGCGGCTATGACGCCTCCTGGGCGTCTGCGGTGCCGAATTGGGACGTTATGTTCATTCCAAGGCACACATTACCATGCGGTGCCGAATTGGGACGTTATGTTCATTGCAAGGCACACATTACCATAAGGTAACTAGATAGTCAAGAATTTCCTCGAGGTTTTCGAGCTTTTTTTCGAGCTTCTGTGGGCGCGGGTCAGCGAGACATGTCCGGCAAGCCGACTAACCGGGAGTTAGTACTTGGCCTGCCTCAAGATTTGTCCACCAAGTGCTGTTCGCTGCCACCGTTCGCCGTGATGTTCCCCGATGGGGCTATTGGTCGCCATTGTTTTTGCAGGTGGTGGCTGCGCCGTTTTCGCTGGGCTTTCCACCCACATAAGTAGGGACACCGACGCCGTTCAGAGGGATGCGCACGGTCGTCGAATTGTCCGGAGTCTTCAGGCGCGCGATGCAGTTGCTGTCATTCGGGGGCATGGGGTTCGTCTGCGAGAACAAAGTGGAGGTAACGCCTCCTCGAGAAGTTCCGGTGATGGTGATTGCTTGAATGTCCCAATTGTCACCGGTTTCAAACAAGCTGTTATGCGAAATGAGAGTAATGGTGAGGCTGGCTAGGACTGGGGCAGGCACTGCAACAGGGAAGACTTGTGGCTTGGGATCAGTGGTGCCGTTCTTCCACTCTTGCCTGCCATTTTGGTCTTTCGCGGAGCCGCCGTTGTGGCAAACGGAGTCTGAGTCAGCGTTGTTCGATGGCTTCAGGCACTGCGGCGTCAGGTCCCCGATGGTGAGCCACAATTCGGTGTCGGCCCTGGCGTTGTCGTTGCCTGTGGTGATGGTTACGCCGATGGAGACGATGTCGTTGGGATTCTGACCCGAGCCGCTAATCGTTGCGGTAACAGAGGTCGAACTGCAGAAGCCGGACGCGGGATTGCAAATCCAAACGACGAGATTGTCGCCGTTCTGCATGGCAAGGTTGGAGCCGGAGGGAGGGCTGAAGCCGCTGATCGTAATGGTATTGTCGGACCACGAGGCGACGGTGAACGGGAGGGAGTCGGCATTGAGCGAATTCCCAGCTTGCCAGCTTTGTGTCGTGTCTTGAATTCCGAGGTAAGGCATGTTGGTGCTAGTCGGGATAGAAAATGCTCCCGGCACTGCGCCGAAACCCGAGCCTGTAAGAGTGAACGTGGCGGCGGGAAACATCCCGGTCATACTGACCGAGGGCGTGCTGGGAATGGTGGTGGCGGTGAATCCGTTTCCGCATTGCTGGTTCGCATTGGACCAATACTGCGGGACCTGCATGGAGGCAAAAGTGCCTGGGTTGAGTGTGATCCCTGAGGGCAGCGATCCGGTTGGGACCCAACTTGAGGAATGGATGGCGCCGCTTGTATCGCAGAAGTCTACAAGCTCGCCGTCTCCGCCACCTGTGACTACGCTCAGGGGCGGCTTCGAGTCCACCGCAGTCTCGACCATCTCGTGCAGCAGGTTGTCAGTAAAATCGCCACAGTTGGGGGACGTCGAGGTGATTGTCCAGAAGGGCGACCCTTCCGTGGACATGGCCAGGAAAAAGCCGGTGAGCGCACCTACTTCTGCCCCGTTTAGTGTCCCGCCCCCTGGGTTTCCCGTAAAAAGGCCGACGAAAAAGCCGACGACCCCGCCGAGGGCGCCACCCAAGATGTCGCTGATGTCGGTAGCAATGTCGTAAGGTGAGCCGTGAAAGTGCCACCCCGTAGCTGAGGTGCCCCCGTTGCACTGCTGGACTTGGATGAATCCTGAGAGAACCAGAGAATCGGATTCCGTAGTACCCGCCGGCATGATGATGTTGTAAACGACGTTGCCGCCTTGCGGGATTCCGTCGTTGTGTTGCAGCTGGCAGTTCAAAAAGCCCAATAGGGATGTATCCAAGGGATCATAGAAGGGTACCGTGGAACCCGGTTTCTGTACGCATTTTGGGTGAGGCAGAAAGCCCGCAAAAAACGATGCCGAATTCACTTTGTATTCCTTCAGGCCCGGAAAGTAGGAACTGCCGGTGACGGCTTGAACGACACCGTCAACAGACTGCTGAGCCAGGCCAGCGCCGGCATTATCGGCGTCCCATTTGGAGTCCCAGTACAGGTTGACGTATATGGGGGAGCCAATGGGGTTGGAATTTGCCGAGGTCACTCGGGCGCTAAGAAGCCCCGTCCGTGGGTGGCCTGCTGGCAACACAACCGGTAGAGCGGCGGGGACGAGGGCTTGTATTCCAAGAAGCTCGTTCTTGTCGCTTATCGAAACCGACGCGGGGAGTTTGTCCATAGCGGAGACAAGGCAATCGAGCAATGCACGGAAATCGGCGATGCTTTTGACGACATCAGTCAAGGGGAGCGTTTTTTCGTCTGCGCTCAAGACACACGGTCCACCGCTAAGCTGGCACATTTTCCGGGCGAAGCGTTTCTGAAATTCGCGCAAACGGTGGTTGTCGCTGGCGATTGGGCGAAAGTTAGCGCCTAAGCGTTTGTCAATGCTGAGCCGTCGCGTGAAGTCTTCAACAACGTTATCCAGAGCCTGTTGCGCGCCGAGGCGTTCATAGAGCGTGGTCTGACGCGTGCAAGGGACTTTGAAGGAAAAGGTGGGCTGGCCTGCGTTTAGCACCAACGCGGGGGGAGATGAGGGAGTGGAAGCGTCTCCGGCATTGACCAGCGAAGTCTGGTTGACGTTTTCAATGGAAAGGGCGAAGGAAACTGTCTGAATGGTCCAAGAAGTTCCTCCCACGGAAGGAATCGCGGGCGGCTGGAAGGAAACTTCAACACTGCCAACGTCGCAGTAATCAAGGGGCTGCTGTAGACCAAAAATGCCATAGTGAGTGGTACCCGATTTCCACGGAGCCTGGTCAGGCGTCTTCAACTGGATTTGCTTCAAGATCTTTCCATCTGTTGATTTCACAACGGCGGTGGCGGCGGCTCCGCGCGCCAGTTCGGCACTGCCACTGAGGATGGCAAATTGGACCCGATCAAACCTGGGTGGGCGGTTTTCGTCGCAACCCGCGGAGGCGAGGGCGGCCAGAATAAGTATCCCCCAGACGGCGGGCCGGGCTGAAGCGAAACGGTTAGACAGAGCGTAGTGCTGCTGGTTCAGCGATGAGAGGAACGGATTGCAATAAATCATGATGGCGATCTCCCTTGCTTGGGAATCCGCCTAAGTGACTGTCATCTTAGGTTTCATGGGGTTGTAAAGTCAACCAATGGGATGGCGTTGGCAGGAATTCGGGGCGAAAAACTCCAACAAGTCCCGATAAACGCGGTGGTCTCAATAGGTCGACGCAACACCCTGGTCGAACCCAACTTCTCAGAAGCGGACTTCTGGACAACTTCACGTCTCGCTGGGCGAAAACCACCGATCGATCTAGCGTCGGCATTCGAATATCTACTGCATAGCCCGACATTCAGCAACTGTCCGCCAAAATACTCTCTCCTTGACCAACTAGGAGAGTTCTGTTAGCGTCTCTCCTAGACACACAAGGAGAGATCGTGGGCCAACAGATTGATTTACTGCAAGGCACGCTGGACATGCTGATCCTCAAAGCTGTCTCGCTTGGCCCGCTGCACGGCTACGGGGTTTTGCTGCGCATTCAGCAGATCTCTGGCGAACAACTGGAGATCCAGCAAGGCTCGTTATATCCGGCGCTGTATCGGCTGGAACATCAGGGCTGGATCACCAGCGAGTGGGGGGAATCGGACAACAACCGCAAGGCAAAGTTCTATAGCTTGACCGCGGCCGGGCGGCGCAAACTCCATGCGGAAACCGAAAAGTGGAACCGCATGGCATCGTTGATCGCCAGTATCCTGCGCACCACCTCGGAGCAGATATGAATGTTCTGACTCGATTCCTTTCTTGGTTGAAGTGGATGGTCAAGGGACAACGTCTTGAAAGTGAAATGGAAACAGAGGTGCATTTCCACCTTCAGAGTTACGCTGCGGACCTGGTTCGCAAAGGCCTTTCCCAGCAAGAAGCGATGCGACAGGCGAGGATTGAGTTCGGCGGAATCGAGTCTCACAAAGATGCCGTGCGGGCATCCGTGGGCGTGCGCTGGTGGGGTGAACTAGGTTCGGACATGCGTCATGGATTGAGATTGTTGCGCAAGAATCCAGGTTTCACCGCGGTTGCGATTTTGACTCTGGCTCTCGGCGTGGGAGCCAACACGGCAATTTTCAGCATCGTGAATGCCGTGTTGTTGCATTCTCTGCCCTACCGCGATCCCGATCGTTTGGTACGAATCTTCTTTAACGAGCCCGGCGTAGGATTACGGGACGTTAGCTTTTCCAAGCCCGAACTGGATGACCTGCAGACGCGAGCCGGTGTCTTTGAAGATGTGACCCCGATCTTCGAGGGTAGCGAGAATTTGACCGGCGCCGAACAGCCCGAGCGCGTCGAGGGGGTCAATGGCAGTTTTAGCTACTTTTCCATGCTGGGTGTGATCCCGCAAATTGGACGGTTGTATGGTCCGCAGGACTTCGCGCCTGGTTTCGCTCCAGAGGCCGTGATCAGCGATGGCCTGTGGCGCCGTGCCTATGGCGCCGATCCGAATGTTCTCGGGCGTACCATGCGGATCGACGGTGATCCCCTTACAATTATTGGGGTTCTGCCACGCGGATTTCGCCATCCTGGACCGACGACTTCCGGCGACGTGGACGTGTTTGGCGCCGGCGGATTCAGCGCAGATCCCTTTCCCCCGCCAATGCGTGGTACCCGGATTCTAGTATCCGGAATCGGACGACTTAAGCCTGGCCTGACACTGAAGCAAGCTCAGGCGCGGCTCACTGCGATGGCTGCCCAATTACGCCACGACTTTCCCACCGATTACTCGCCGCAGGCGCAATGGACAATTGAGATTCAACCATTGCAAGAAACTTTGGTAGGCAAGGTTCGGCCCATGCTGCTGGTGTTACTGGGTGCGGTAATCCTGATCGTTTTCATCGTATCGTTGAACATTGCCAATCTCCTCTTGGCGCGCGCTTTGGGGCGACAACAAGAGATGGCGGTGCGGTTAGCGCTGGGGGCGAGCCGCGGCCGCATGGTGCGCCAGATGCTGACCGAGTCCATGCTGCTGTCGCTCATCGGCGGTGCCGCGGGAATCGCAACCGCAGTTGGTACTTTAGGTTTCATCCTGCGCTTTGTGCCATCGAACGTTCCCCGGCTCAACGAAGTACGAATCGACTGGGTGGTGCTGGCGTTTGCTCTGCTGATTTCCATTCTTACCGGCTTAGTGTTTGGACTTGCTCCAGCGCTTCATTCGGCAAAAGGCGCTTTCTCCTCGGCCATTCGTGAAGGCGGTCGCGGTTCCGGCTACAGCACTACGACCGGCCGATTGCGGGATGTTCTAATCGTCTCGGAACTGGCATTTGCCGTCATACTGATGGTGGGAGCCGGCTTGCTGGTGCGTACGCTGCGGGACCTGTTGCAGGAAAATCCGGGCTTTAATCCAACTCAAGTTGTCACGGCAAACACGTGGCTAGGAGTTCCCAACGATCCGAAGACGGATCCGTATCTCGGTATTCCTGGTAAGGCCACCTTTGATCGTGAGTTGCTGCGGCGCATGAAGGCAATTCCGGGAGTAGAACTCGCCGCAATCACCTCATCTCTACCGACCACCAATAGCAACCCCAACGGGGTCGCTGGCTTAGCGATTGAAGGCTTAGCGATTGAAGATAGACCGGTCGAGTCCTCGCAGGATCTGCTCGCCGAGAGAATTCGGATAAGCCCCGATTATTTTAAGGTGTTGCAGGCGACGCTCCTACGCGGCCGCTCATTCACCGAGGGCGATGAAGACGGCAAACAGCCGGTGGCCATCATTGATGAAAGCACCGCTCGTAAGTATTGGCCGGATCGCGATCCGCTGGGCCGCCAAGTGCGGTTCGGACAAGACCCCACCAAGCCATGGACGACCGTCGTGGGTATTATCAAGGATATCAAAAATGACGGTCTCGACATCGATGGCGTTCCCCACATCTACGTTTCGGTCTATCAAGACCCGAGCAAGCAAGTGAGCGTGGTGTTGCGGACGTCCCTGCCCGCGACCCTGCTCGAACCACAGATTCGGCATGAAATCCAGAGCATTGACCCCGGCTTACCCGTATTCAATGTTGTCTCTATGAATGACATCCTTGATCGGTCACTGGCTTCACGCCGTTTTTCTGCCGACCTGGTGGGCGGATTCGCCGGACTGGCGGTGCTTCTGGCCACCATCGGAATTTATGGCTTGCTGGCCTACATGGTCAGCCAAAGATCGCGCGAGATCGGTATTCGCATGGCCCTGGGCGCGCGGCGCGACGACATTCTGAGAATGTTCTTACGCAAGGGGGTCGTGCTTGCTGGCGTGGGAATCGTTGCCGGAGTGGTTGTTTCTGCATCCACTGCGTCGTTGATGGGCAGTTTGCTTTACGGCGTGCGCCCGCATGATCCGGCTGTGTTTGTGATCGTTCCTCTGCTTTTGTTTGCCGTTGCCGTTCTAGCCAGCTATCTTCCAGCGCGGCGCGCAACCAAGGTGGACCCAATCATTGCCCTGCGCGAGGCTTGAACTTGCTGGGTTTACGGCCCGTTCATAAGGACATCCCTAGCCTCGCGTGGGTGTGTCTTCGCAGCTCATTGCCAATCCAAAGGAGAAATTTACCATGAGGCGGTCTTCGCTTGTGCTAGTTGCGGTCGCACAGCTTGCCGTCGTCGGAACCAGTTTTTACAGTCAAGGCCAACCGCAGAATCAACCTCCGCGTCCTGCGCCTTCCCGAGCAGACGAGACGCTGGCAATGTGGAACAGCATCGGGAACAAACTCATCGCCATGGCCCAGGATTTTCCCGAAGACAAATACGACTTCCAGGTGCAGAAAGACCAGCGCACCTTTGCCCAAACTTTTTTACACGTCGCCGGGGTCGATTACCTCCTGATGCGGACGGTTTCCGGGTCGAACATCGGGCCTGACCTGGGCAAGGACGTGGTAAACCCGTCGCGAGGCGTTTACAAGACGAAGGCCGACGTGGTGAATCTGATTCAGCAGGCAGTCGCGGACGGAGCGAACCTGATTCAACAGCAGGGCGACGCGGGACTGGAAAAAACGACGAAATTTCCGTTTGGGAACAAGCTGGTCCACAATTCCTATAACTGGATGTTCGTCATCGAGGACAGCGGCGAGCACTACGGCCAGCTCGTGGTGTACTATCGCGCCAACAACATAGTGCCGTCGGCATCGCGGCCGCGATAAAGCCCTTGAAAGTAGTCGACCGAAATTCCTAACCCTTATATTGTCGGCTAACCGGAAGTTTTCCAGAAACAGGTTATGGGAAGAGGATGCCCCACGTTTAGTTGAAACTTGAAAACAAGAAGCAGCGGCTCTCGCCCGAACTCGGATAGAGTTCGGGTTGCGAATCCCTTTTAAAGGAGAGAGCCGCCGTGAGAAACAAATACCAGAGGAAAGACCGCAAGTCCAATCACAAGTTCGAAATCGTCCGAGGGCAAGAGTTGTTGGTGCGGGTGCCGTTGCCGTTGCCGATGGCCGAGGTGTGGGCGGAGATGCAAGCTCAGGTGGAAGAGCTGACCGGGCAAGCCGGGCTGCAGATCCTGCGAGCTATTCTGGAAAACGAAGTCACGCGCCGGGTAGGGCCTCCGCATCGGCCGAATCCCACCGCCGGCTGTGTGCGCTGGGGAAAGCAGACGGGTTATGTGGTTTTTGCTGGACAGAAGATCCCGGTGGAATGGCCGCGGGTCCGAACGCGCGAAGGCCAGGAAGTGGAACTGGAGAGCTACGGTCAGTTGCAGCAAGACGGAAAGCTGCAAAGAGCGGTGCAGGAGCGCATGGTGGCCGGACTGTCCACGCGGAACTATCGGCGAGCGGTGGAGAGTGTTCTGGAAGGCTACGGGATCGAGAAGAGCAGCGTGAGTCGGCAGTTCGTGGCGGCCAGTAGCAATCAGTTGCGAGTGCTGTGCGAACGGCGCCTAGAAGATCTGAATCTCGTGGTGCTGATGATCGACGGCATTCACTTTGGCGGCCAGGTGCTGGTGGTGGCCTTGGGGATCGCGGAAGGCGGAGAAAAGCACGTTTTGGGGGTATGGCAGGGGGCCACGGAAAACACTGCGGTGGTCAAGGGGCTGTTGGAAGATCTGGTGGACCGAGGACTGGATCGCCAGCGGCGGTATCTGGTGGTGATGGATGGATCGAAAGCGCTGCGAGCTGGTGTGGAACGTGTTTTCGGTAACCAAGTGGAAGTGCAGCGTTGCCAGATTCACAAGCGGCGGAATGTGAAGGAGTACTTGCCTGAGAACTGCCAGAAAGACTACGACCGGCGGATGCGCAATGCGTACGCGATGAACAACTACGCGGAGGCCAAAGAAGCGTTGCAGAAGATCTTCCGGCAACTGGAACGGATCAATCCGAGCGCTGCCCGGAGCCTGGAGGAAGGACTGGAAGAAACGCTGACCGTGCATCGCTTGGGTGTAGGAGCGGTGTTACGTCGGAAACTGGCCACCACCAACCCGATCGAATCGTGCTTGTCGACGGTGCAGCGGGTGGCGCGAAACGTAAAGCGTTGGCGCGAAGGAGATCAGCCGCTACGCTGGGCAGCCACAGGACTGTTGGAAGCAGAGAAAAAGTTCCGACGCATCAAAGGCTATCAAGAAATCCTGTTGCTGAAGGAACGCCTGAATCCGTCGCGCCTTCAGCAGAAGGAGGTCCGGACAGTAGAAGTCGCTTGAACTTGGAAGAAGGTAGGCTTACAGTGCCGAACTTCGAGAGTCGCTGCAATCAACTAAAACTCGGACATCCTCTATGGGAATTCTCGCCAGTACCCGTGGCCATATGCCTGATTAACGCTGTCGGCTCAGGCGGTCGATGCAACACCATCCGATACGGTGACTCGACAATGGTTCCTCGGGAGAAGCCATCTGATCTGCTGTACTTGGTCAAGACCTAGCCAGGGTAGTCTTCCGCTGGGCTAACCCTAAGAAGCGATTTTAGCCTTTGTTTTCAATTCAAGTTGGGTTCGACCTGAGTGTTGCATCGACCCATTGAGACCACCGCGGAAACCGGACATGTACGATTATCCGACGCAATATAAAAGGGCGCCCCTTTTGGAGTAGGGTTTGGGTGCTTGCCTCAACCCCTACAGAAAGGAACGCCCTCAATGGACAGCAAAAAGTATATCGGCATGGACGTGCATAAGGAAAGTATTTCGATTGCCGTCACGAATGGTGCAGGAAAGATCGTGATGGAATGCGTCGTCGAGACCAAGGCCAGCATGATTCTGCAGTTTATCGACGGGCTGCGCGGAGATTTGCACGTCACGTTTGAAGAAGGCACCTCGGCGGACTGGTTATACGATCTGTTGAAACCACACGTCACGAAATTGGTGGTGTGCGATCCACGAAAAAACAGGTCCATGAGAGAAGGCCATCAAAGTGACAAGATCGACGCTCGCCGATTGGCCGAATTGTTGCGCCTGGACCATCTCAACCCCGTCTATCACGGAGAACACGGCCTACGAACTCTGAAAGAACTGGTCCGGAGTTATCTCACCACCACGAAAGATCTTGGTCGAGTCATGTCGCGGGTGAAGGCGATCTATCGCAGTTGGGCCATTCCCTGTACTGGCAAGCAGGTCTATGCACCGCGCCATCGTGCCGAGTGGCTCGCGAAAATCAACGAACCGGGAGTGCACCGGCGCGCCGAGTTTTACTACCAACAACTGGATGCGCTGAGATCGTTGCGCCAAGAGGTGCGGCGGGAGTTGTTGGCGGAAAGCAAAAAACACAAGGCGTGGAAACTGCTTTGCCAAATCCCCTCGATCGGTCCGATCCGGGCAGCCATTTTGCTGGGCATCCTGCAGACCCCGCACCGGTTCCGCACCAAGCGGCAGCTATGGACCTATGGTGGGGTCGGCATCGAGACAAGCAGCAGCGCTGATCACCATGTTGTGAAAGGACAGCTCGAACGGAAGAAGAAGCAGGTCGAGATTCGCGGGCTAAACAGAAATTACAATCACGATCTGAAGAATCTGTTCAAGGGAGCGGCGATCGTCGCCGCGACCAAGCCTGGCCCCTTCGCGGAGTTCTATGCGGAATTGTTGGCCAAGGGCATGCGGCCGGAAATGGCGCGGCTGACCCTGGCCAGGAAGATTGCCACCATTGTGTTGATCGTGTGGAAGAGAGGAGTGTGCTTCGACGCCCAACATCTGAAACCACAAACAGCGTGAGTGTCTCTGATCGAGTCCGCTCCATCTCTGGGGACTTCTCTGGCGGTGGCCGTGGGGTTCTCGAGACACTCTGGTTCGAGAGCGAGTCTCAGCTGGTTAGTTAGGCGCTGCGTGCCTCGGGCACCGAGTCTCACATCCGACCCTAGGCCCTCTCGGATAACCAGAAAAAGCTATAGGCCACGAGTCTCAGATAGAACTATGGTTGGCACCTGACCACCGTTCTGCTTTCTGGTTTCGGAACTGACAGGCTTCGTTGCGAAGAAGCGATGAAAACCGCTGGTAGAGAAAACCCAAACCGCAGGGCTATAGCGCCCAGCAACCGAGCACCTGGTGCGGGCGATCAGAACCGCTCTTGCTCCATTCAGTGGGCTGAGAAGCGAGAAAACTTTCAGCCATCGCAGGGGTGTTTTCTTTTGACTTCTCCCTTTATAGAACTCACCTGGACTTAGGCCGCCGCCGCTATTGGCGCTGCGAGTCCCACACTCATCGTGATGGGGGCTGTCAGTGGCCCACCCAGATCACTTGCGCCACCCTCCGACGCGGAGAAGCTCCCAAAGCATCAACATACCAACAATGAGGAAACCCGCCCCGAGAAGCCTGTATTCGATTTTCTCCCATTCTTGTGCCAGGGAGCGGCCTTGCCTACGTAGTCGCCAGGGTTACAAAAGTGGTAGAACCGCAGGAAGCCTGCAGGCCAAAAGGCCAACAACAATCCGTTGGTTATCGCGAACAAGGCGAAAACTAGGCCAAACGAGAAAAAAAGCATATTATGCAAGTATATTCTCCTGGCTACCTGCCCCAGCCGTTCAAACTATCGCACGCGCTACAGCATTTTCAACGCTCCTTTGTCTTTTCCTGGTCAAGTCCCGATAAACGAGCATAACTGACAAGTGGTTCACCGCCATGCGGACTCAGAAGCAGGGGTCCGGGGAGCGATGGCTCGTCCGCGGAAACGCAAAATGATCCACTGCCGAGGTGTTCAAAGCGTTGACGCGGGCGAAGGGTGGATGCGATAATCACGGGCTTTGTTTGACCTAGAAGTGTGCTCCGTTCGGGTGGACGGAACTTCAGGAAACGACGGGAACATCGGGGGCGCGGCAGCAGTTCAGCTAATCGGCGATGGAAATTCTCCAGCAGCTCGGCGAATTGTTTCTCGAAGCTGTGCCTACCGTTATCATCGTTTTTCTATTCTATTTATTTTTGCGCTGGGCATTTTTCGCGCCGATTCAGAAGGCGATGGCGGAGCGGAGCGCTCGAATTGAGGGTGCTCGGGCCGAGGCGGCGAAGGTGGAAGCCGAGGCCAAGCAGGAGCTCGAGGCGTACAACGAGGCATTGCGGAAAGCGCGCGGGGAGATTTACGTGCAGCAGGAAGCCGAGCGGCAAGCGATCCTCGATGAGCGCGCGAAACTGTTGAAGGCCATGCGCGCGCGGGCGCTGGAGGAAGTGGGCGCGGCGAAGAAGAAGATCGCCGCTGAAATGGAAGCGGCGCGAGCGGAGGTGGAGCGGCAAGCTCCTGCGCTGGGCGGTGAAATCGCACGAGCAATACTGGAAAAGCCGTCGCAATTGCGGGGAGGGGCTACGCGATGATGCGATTCCTGCGATCCGCGGGCTTTGTTGCGATCCTCGTTTTGATTTCGGCGCTGCCTTTGCTTGCGGAGGAAGGCGAGGCCTCGCCTGTGGATTCGCCGACCGGGTGGGTGTTTCGGTGGTTGAATTTTGCGATTGTGTTCGGGGTGATCGCTTATTTCGCGGTGACGAAGGGCGGGCCCTATTTCCGCGGTCAAGCGGAAGAAATTTCCAGAAAGATTGCGGAGGGTGCGCGGGCGAGAGAAGCGGCGGAGCGGCAGCGGCAGGAAGTGCAGGCCAAGCTCGCCAACATCGAAAATGAAATTGCGGGGATGCGCGCGGATGCCAAGCGTGATGCGGAGGCGGAAGCGCAGCGGCTGCGAGCGCTGGCGCGCGAGGAAGCGCACAAGATCGAGCGCGCCGCGGCGGCGGAAATCGCCGCGGCGGACCGTGCGGCGCGGATGGAATTGAAAGCATTCGCGGCGCGGCTGGCCGTCGAGCGGGCAGAGGCGCTGGTGCGAGAGGAGTTGACGCCGAAATCAGAGGCGGCGCTCTTCCAGGCGTTTGTGCAGGAGCTTGAGAGGAGCGTCAATTGAGCATCGTGGCGCGGCGGTTTGCGGGGGCGCTGGCGGATGTGGCCATGGAGCAGAAGAGCGCCGAGGCGGTGAAGCGCGACCTGGGGCTCTTCGTGGAGCTGTTTTTTTCCACGGCGGACTTGCGGAATGCGCTGGAAAGCCCGGCTGTGAACGGTGATGTGAAGCAGAAGGTGATCGCGACAATCGCGGCGAGGATGGGACTGAATACGGCAGTGCGAAATTTTATTTCGCTGGTGGTAAATCACCGGCGGACGGAATTATTGCGCGAGATGCGGGAGGCGTTTGGCGAGGAGCTGAACGCACGGCTCGGTATCGAAGAGGCAGAGGTGACTTCGGCGCGAGAGCTGAGTGCAGGGGAGAAGAGGGAATTGTCGGCAGTGCTCGAACGCCGGACGGGAAAAAAGATCGAAGCGCGATTTCGCGAGGACAAGGCGCTGCTGGGCGGCGCGGTGGTGAGGCTGGGGTCGACGATTTACGATGGCTCGGTGCGCGAGCAATTGAACCGGCTGCGCGAGCAGCTCGAAACGGAATAGGAGCAAGGGATGGCCAACATCAAAGCGGACGAGATTACAAAAATACTGCGCGAGCAGATCGAGAACTACCAGCAGACGGTGGCGGTGGAGGAGGTCGGCTCGGTGATCTCGGTGGGCGACGGAATCGCGCGCGTCCACGGGCTGGACCGGTGCATGGCGGGGGAGATGCTGGCGTTTCCGAAGGACGTCTTCGGAATTGCGCTGAACCTAGAAGAGGACCAGGTGGGCGTGGTGCTGCTGGGCGATTACGCGGAAATCAAGGAAGGCGACGTGGTGAAGCGCACGAACAGAATCATGTCCGTGCCGGTGGGCGACGGGATGATCGGGCGCGTGGTGGATGCGCTCGGGCAGCCGATTGACGACAAGGGGCCGATTCAAAGCAACCAGCGGAATCCGCTCGAGCGCCTGGCGCCGGGCGTGATTGACCGGCAGCCGGTGCGCGAACCGATTCAGACCGGGATTAAGTCCATTGACGCGATGATTCCGATTGGGCGCGGGCAGCGCGAGCTGATCATCGGCGACCGGCAATTGGGGAAAACGGCGATCATCCTGGACACGATCCTGAACCAGCGCGGCGGCGATTTGATTTGCATTTACTGCGCGGTGGGGCAGAAGCGTTCGACGATCGCGCAGGTGGTGAAGACGCTGACGGATTTTGGCGCGATGGAGCACAGCATCGTGGTTGCAGCGTCGGCTTCAGAATCAGCTTCCATGCAATATATCGCGCCGTTTGCGGCGTGCGCGATTGGCGAGTATTTCCGCGATACGAAGCGGCACGCGATTTGCTTTTACGACGACCTATCGAAGCACGCGCAATCGTACCGCGAGATTTCGCTGCTGCTGCGGCGCCCGCCGGGCCGCGAGGCTTTCCCGGGCGACGTTTTCTTCCTGCACTCGCGGCTTTTGGAGCGCGCGGCGAAATTGAGTGACGACCTGGGCGCCGGGTCGCTGACGGCGCTGCCGGTGATCGAAACGCAGGCGGGCGATATTTCCGCGTATATTCCGACGAACGTGATTTCGATTACCGACGGGCAAATATTCCTCGAGGCGGATTTGTTCAACGCTGGAATCCGCCCGGCAATCAATGCGGGCATTTCCGTGAGCCGCGTCGGCGGCAATGCGCAGATCAAGGCCATGCGGCAGGTGGCCGGGACGCTGCGGTTGGACCTGGCGCAGTACCGCGACCTGGCGGCGTTCGCGCAGTTCGGGACCGAGCAGCTCGACAAAGCCACGCAGGCGCAACTGGCGCGCGGGCAGAGGCTGATGGAAATTCTGAAGCAGGACCAATACCAGCCGGTGGCGGTTGAGAATCAGGTTCTGATCATTTATGCCGCGTCGAATCGATACCTCGACGATTTGGAAGTGAGCGAGTGCCAGCGGTTCGAGAAGGAGTTGTATCCCTTCATGGAGACGAACTACAGCGGCATCTTGAAGACGCTGCGAGAGAAGAAAGCGTTTGACGACACGCTGCGCGCGGAAACTTCGAAAGCGCTCGACGCGTTCAAGGAGCGTTTCAAGGCGAGCGCGGCGGTGGCGGCGGACTAGCGGTACTCGCTAATTGAGATTCTAACGACACTCCATGCCCACACTTCTCGACTATCGGCGGCGTATTCGCTCAGTGAAGAGC
Organism: uncultured Acidobacteriota bacterium; assembly: GCA_963701005.1. Taxonomy (GTDB): domain Bacteria; phylum Acidobacteriota; class Terriglobia; order Acidiferrales; family UBA7541; genus Palsa-295. The sequence goes on along the minus strand of OY969555.1, from coordinate 4,589,980 downwards.
ACGCAGCAGATTACGCGCGCGATGAAATTCGTGGCCGCGGCCAAGCTGCGCCGGGCGCAAGAGGGCGTGTATTCGGCGCGGCCGTACGCGCGGGAGATTTTGCGTGTGCTGCGGTCAGCGGCGGAGCGCATGGAGAAGCCGGCGCATGCGCTGCTGGAACGCAGGCCAGAAGAAAAATTGCTGGTAATGGTGCTGACGGGCGATCGGAGCCTTTGCGGCGCGTTCAATTCGAACGTGATACGGCACGCGAGCGAATTTCTCCAGGCGCACTCAGGCCAGAAAATCGAGCTGATTGTGGTGGGGCGAAAAGGGCGCGACACGCTGCGGCGGCGCGGTTTCAAATTCGCGGGCGAGTACTTGAATGTGTCGGCCAGCGTGGATTTCGGCAAGGCCAAGGAAATTTCGGCGCGTATCGCGGAACTGTATGTGAGCGGCGAAGTGGATGCGGTGTACGCGGTGTACAACGAATTCAAAAACGTGATGGTGCAGAAACTGCGGGCTGAGAAACTGCTGCCAATTGATCCGGCGGTGATCGCTTCCGAATCCGGCGGGAAGGCAGAGGGCTTGGTGGCGGAGCATGCGGGGACGGGGAGTTCGCTGCCGATGAAGCCTGCGCCCGGGGGCACGGCCCTGCTCGTGGACTACATTTACGAGCAGCCGGTGGCGGAAATTTTCGGCGGATTGGTGCCGCGCTACTTGGAAGCCGAAGTTTTTCGCATCCTGCTCGAATCAGCGGCTGCAGAGCACGCTGCGCGAATGACGGCGATGGATTCCGCTACGCGGAACGCGCGCGAGTTGATAGACAAATTGACGCTCCAAATGAACAAGATTCGGCAAGCGGCAATTACGAAGGAATTGATCGAAATTGTGAGCGGGGCGACGTCTGCGGCTTCGTGATTTGTCTTGGCTTTGTTGACATCCGGTGGGGTTGCGGAGGTCGCCGGACTCAGGGCGTGCCGCACCTACAGTGCTCTGGACTATCAGGCATCCGGTACCCAGCCCGCCAGGAATCGGCGGGCTGGGCTAACTTCTGGGGCGCCTACGGCGCTGGTCCGAGGAGGCCGGCGAGTTGGATATCGGCAGACCCATTTGTCGTTTGTGATTTGAGAAATTTAAGAACAGTTCAGGAAATCTCAGGAGCTTTCGATGGCAACGCAGGAACAGAAGACCGGCCACATTGTTGAGGTGATCGGCCCGGTGGTGGACATTCAGTTTGAAGAGCACCACCTTCCGCTGATTCACAATGCGGTGCGGATCACGAGCGAGGGGTTCGATGTGCCGAATCCGCTCGACATCGTCGCGGAAGTGGCGCAGCACCTGGGCGAGGGGCGCGTCCGCTGCGTGGCGATGAAGCCGTCCGAAGGATTGGTGCGCGGGATGAAGGCGCTCGATCTGGGCGAGCCGATTTCCGTGCCGGTCGGGCGCGCGACATTGGGCCGCATCTTGAACGTGCTTGGCGAACCGGTGGACAAGCTGGGCCCGGTGAAGACGGACAAGCGCTATCCGATTCACCGTCCGGCGCCGCTGCTGGATGACCAGTCCACAACGCTTGAAATGTTCGAGACGGGCATCAAGGTGGTGGACCTGATCGAGCCGTACCTGAAGGGCGGAAAAATCGGATTGTTCGGCGGCGCGGGCGTGGGCAAGACCGTGCTGATTCAGGAATTGATTCACAACGTGGCCATGAAGCACGGTGGCGTTTCCGTCTTCGCAGGAGTGGGCGAGCGCACGCGCGAAGGAAACGACCTGTGGCTCGAAATGCAGGAATCGGGCGTGGTGGTGCCGGGCAACTCGGAGAAATCGCGGTGCGCGCTGATTTACGGGCAAATGACGGAGCCGCCCGGCGCGCGCCTGCGCGTGGGATTGACGGGGCTGACGGTGGCCGAATATTTCCGCGATGAGGAGCACTTGGACGTGTTGCTCTTCATCGACAACATTTTCCGCTTCGTGCAAGCAGGGTCGGAAGTTTCAGCGCTGCTCGGCCGCATGCCTTCCGCCGTAGGATATCAGCCGAACCTGAATACAGAAATCGGCGAGCTGCAGGAACGCATCACCTCGACGAAGCACGGCTCGATCACCTCGGTGCAGGCGATTTACGTGCCGGCGGATGACTACACGGATCCAGCTCCTGCGGCGACGTTTGCTCACCTGGACGCGACCACAAACTTGAGCCGGCAAATCGTCGAGCGCGGCATTTACCCGGCCGTTGATCCGCTGGCTAGCTTCTCGCGCATTTTGGATCCGCGCATCGTGGGGCAAGAGCATTACAACGTGGCGCGGTCCGTGAAATCCGTTCTCCAGCGCTATAAGGAACTGCAAGATATCATCGCGATTCTGGGCATCGAGGAACTTTCGGACGAGGACAAGCAGACCGTGGCGCGCGCGAGAAAAATCGAAAGATTCCTTTCGCAGCCGATGTATGTGGCGGCGCAGTTCACGGGCCTCGATGGAAAGTACGTGAAGGTGGAGGACACCGTGCGCGGGTTCAAGGAAATCGTCGAAGGCAAGCACGATGATCTTCCGGAGCAGGCCTTCTACATGGTGGGGACGATCGAGGAAGCGCGGGAGAAGGCGGAGAAGTTGGCTGCCGCGGCGGCCTAGCCGGACGTAATCGAGCGAAGGGTCGAGAACCGGAACAATGTTGCCAGAAGCCATCGAACTCGAAGTAGTGACGCCCTCCCGGCACGTGCTCACCGAGACGGTGCAGTCGCTCGAGATGCCGGGGAAAGATGGCTACCTCGGGATACTGCCGGGGCACGCGCCGCTGATTACGGAGCTGGGCGTGGGCATTCTCACCTACCACCAGGGCACGGTGGCGCACTATCTGACCGTAATTCATGGCTATGCCGAAGTGCTGCCGGACAGAGTGATTGTGCTCGCGGAAATTTCCGAACGCGCCGAGGAAATAGATCTGGCGCGGGCGCGCATGGCGCTGGAACGCGCGCAAGGCCAGCTCGCAAAGGCCGGGTCGCCGGATGTGGATTGGGAAATGGCAGCCTCGGCGCTGCAACGCGCGTTGATCCGGTCACAGGCTGCTGCGAAGGGCGGCGCGGCGGGGGCCGCGCAGGGATCGCACGGTTCCTTGCATTGAGTTTTGGGCATTGAGTACTGGGCTGCACTGTAAGCAACAGGTGCGCTGACAGTTAGTGCACGGCCGCATCTTCGAACGTCCCCTAGCATCAAATTAGTGTGGTAGAAATAGGGTAGATAACTCTTCCATGTCTGAAATTACAGTGTATTCGACGTGCTGGTGCTGCGATTGCACTCGGGTGAAAAAGTTTCTTCGCGAGCGCGGCATCGCTTTTCGCGAAATAAACGTGGACAGCACACCGGGCGCGGAAGAATTGGTAATGCGCGTCAATAACGGGAAACGAAAAGTTCCCACGCTTGAAGTGGATGGACGGTTTTTCGCGTGCAGCCCGTTCGATCCTTATCAGCTTGCTGAAGAATTGAAAATCCCGCTGAATCCGTAGTCCCGCCCGTTTCGCAATCCCAATCGAGATGAGATTTTAGGACAGGCCTGCACCGCGGGTCATCACACCGGCAATTTGCAGGTCCGGATTGAGGACGACGATATCCGCGTCGCCGCCGATGGCGATGATGCCTTTTTTCCCGGCGAGGCCGATCCGGCGCGCGGGGAGGACGGTGGCCATGCGCACGGCTTCGATGAGCGGCACGCCCAAGTCCACAATAAAGCGAACGGCGCGATCCAGCGTCAGAGTGCTTCCGGCAAGTTTCCCTTCCGAATTGCGGCATACGCCGCCCTTTACCGTTACCTCGATATTTCCCAGGCGGTAGTTTCCATCGGGCATTCCAGTGGCGGAGGTTCCGTCACTGGCGAGAAGTACGGTATGGAATCCCTTGGTGCCGATTAGAACCTGAATGGCGGGGCCGGCAACGTGGACGCCATCGGCGATCACTTCGGCGGTGATTTCCGGTTCGGTGAGCACCGCGCCAATAATACCGGGATCGCGGTGCGAGAACGGGCGCATGGCATTGTAGAAGTGCACGGCGTGGCGCGCACCGGCGGCAATGGCGGCGCGCGAATGATCATAATCGGCGTCCGTGTGGCCCAGGGCGACCACCAGCCCATCCGCGGCGGCTGCGGCTATCAATTCCAACGCGCCCGGGAGTTCCGGTGCGATGGTGACGATCTTCACCAACCCGTCCGCAGCTTTGCGAAATTGAGCGAGGAGCTCGGCGGAGGGTTTTGCGATGGAATCGGAGGGATGGACGCCACGCCGGGCTTTGCTGATGAATGGCCCTTCGAGATGGATGCCGAGAATTTCGGCGGCAAGGCGCGTGATGCCGCCCACGGGATTTTCATGGCTGCGAATGTAACGCGCGATTCCCTGGAGGCTGTGACAGGTTTCCTCGACGGGGGCGGTAACAGTTGTGGCGAGGATGGACGTGGTGCCATGGCGCGCGACGGTGGATGTGACGCGATCAAGGGCCCGCGCATTGGCTTCCATCACGTCGTGCCCGCCTGCGCCGTGAATGTGGATGTCGACGAAGCCGGGGACGACGATTTTATCGCCCGCGGCGTAGTGCATGGCATCCGGAGGCACACGGACTTCATCGCGCGGGCCAAGGCCGGTGATCTTGGTGCCCTCGACGAGAATGACGGAATCGCGCAGCTCGTCGTGGGGCGTGAGGATGCGGCTGGCGTAAATGGCGGTGGCCGTCACGATGAGGACATGCTACCGGAAGTGCGAGGCAAAATCATGGGCGAGCCTTGCATCCTTTTCCTAGTCCGCTACAATCGAATGTCGCAAGAATCCCGGAGGAAATGAATGGCAAACGAGAAAAGGTATGTAGCCCAGAAGAGGCAGCGCCGCCGTCGGAAGACGGCCAAGGCCAAGATGAAGCTCTACGAGCAAGGAAAGCTGCCGCACGACAAGCTCCCCTCCCTCGCCAAGAGATTTCTGAGCCGCAAGCAACGGGCACTGAGAAAAGCCGAATAAAATAAAAAGGGGGCGTCCCAGGACGCCCCCTCTGGTGGCGAGCCGCGTCTGCGAGTACGCGGCCCGTACGTGCTTGCTCTCCGCTTAATTACCGTTGCCGGAAGCCTGTGCGTGCGTGGTATTGACCTTGGGCACGCTCAAGTAGCCGGTAATCTTGTCCTTGCCGACCGAGTTGACGGTGAACTCTACCGGCGCCCGCGAGCCAGACGTGAACAAATAGAGCGGCTCGTTAGCCGTCTGGTTCTTCTTCTCATGGCGCTGGTCGTCCACATAAATCGTCACAGCGTATTGGCTCTTCTTGACGTTGGTGCTGCGGAGTTCAACCATCAGGCTGCCCACCTTCTGGCGTTCGTTCTTCTTCTCGATGGTGAACTCGTAATAATCGCGATCGCCGCGGCGGCGGAGCTCTTCGATCTCGTCGTGGTTGCGCGCGATTAAGGTGCCGAACTCGCCGCGGGCCATTTGCAGATTGTTCTTGGTGGCGTCGAGGTCGGTCTTCACGCCGGTGACGTCCGTTCCGAGTTTGTTGACGTCATCAACGCTGGCTTTCGTGGCCAATTGGGCGTTGGTCTGATTCTGGAGGTCGGCCAATTGCTTGGCGTCCTCATCCTTGATCTTCGATGCCTGTAGGCGGGCTTTCTTCAGCTCGCCCTGGGTCAGCTTCATCTTGTCCGTTACCACGCTGAGCTCACCCTGAAGCTGCGCGTTGGTGTCCTCAGCCTTCGCCAGGCGCTGGCTCAGCACGTCTTCATTCTGCTTGACCTGCTGCGCTTGCGTGGCCAGGGTTTGCGCCAATTCCTTTGATCGGGTGGAAGCCGTCCAACCCGCGCCGAGTGCCGCCAATGAAACCACTGCTAGGGCAACTACGATGATGCCGACCCAGCGGGGGGCGGTGGCATCCTCGGTGATAATTTCGTGTCTTTCCTCGCTCATACTATTTTCCTCCGTGAAGTCCCTTGCGAAGGCTGGTAGGAGCACGCGTGGAACCAAACATCCCAAAGTGGAGCTCCTGTTGTAAGAGGTTGATATGTAATGGCTTAGGAGAGCCCATTAGGGGAATGAAAATCGGGATAATGCCATTTCACCCTGCAATTTTTACGCGACTGTAATGATTTCTTCGCGATTGTGGGAGGGGGCGTACGACGGGCAGTTTTGGGGCTTCTTGCCCGTTGGCCTGGCTTTTCCAGCGCGACGATGGATCCAGCTAGCGCGTAATGGTCATGCTACGCAGCGCAGCGATGCGGTCAGCGAGTGGGGGATGGGTGCTGAACAAACTCGAAAAAATCTGACCAGGCGAAAACGGCGCAACGATCATGAGCGCCGAAGTAGTCGAGGGAACGTCCATCGGGATTCTCTTGTTGTAGGCACCCAGCTTCTCGAGTGCGCTGATCAGACCGTTGGGATATCCCACCATCCGGGCGCCGGAAGCATCCGCTTGATATTCGCGCTGGCGGGAGATGCCGAACTGGAGCATGGCTGCCGCGATCGGCGCGAGAATCAGCATCAACAGAGCAGACAATCCGCCACCGCGCTCGCGGTTGTTGCCGCCGCCCCAGCCGCCGAAAATCATTCCCCAGCGGCCAATGTGCGCGATCCAGGTGATGGCGCCGGCCAGAGTGGCAGCGATGGAGGAGGTGAGGATGTCGTAATTGCGGACGTGCGAAAGCTCGTGGGCGATTACGCCTTCGAGTTCGTCGTCGTTCATTAGCTCGAGCAGTCCTTGCGTGACGGCCACGGAAGCGTGGCTGGGATTGCGGCCAGTCGCAAAGGCGTTGGGCGCGGGCTGGGGGATCAAGTAGAGCTTGGGCATGGGCAAATTCGCCTTAGCGGCGAGACGCTCCATCACTTCGTAAAGCCGCGGCGCCTCTTCACGGCTGATGGGGACTGCGCCGCTTGAGGCGAGCGCAATCTTGTCCGAGAAGAAATAGGCGGTGCCGTTCATAAGGACGGCGATGACGAGTGCGAAAGTCATGCCGCGCGTTCCGCCGAAGCCTTGTCCCAGAGCGAGAAGCAACAGCGTCAGTGCGGTGAGTAAGAATGTAGTTTTAAGAGTTTTCATGGTCCCCTACCTCTGATCCCTCGAGCGCCGAATCAAGCGGCGCCCGCTTTGGAAGCAGCACGTGTAAATTTCATTTCGTCGGATTTCGGATCCGCATCCACTGCCACGGTATCTCCCGGGAGAATTTCGCCATCGAGAATTTTCAGCGCCAGCGGATCCTGAATCAGGCGTTGGATGGCGCGCTTCATCGGCCGCGCGCCGTAAGCGGGATCGTACCCTTCGCGGAAAAGCAGCGCCTTAGCCGCGGCCGTGAGTTTGAGCGTCAACTGCCGCTCCGCCAGAAGCTGCGTTAGCCGGCGCAGTTGCAAATCAATGATGCGGTCGATCTGATCCTTGCCGAGCGGGCGGAATAGAACGATGTCGTCAATGCGATTGATGAACTCGGGCCGGAAAAGCTCGCGCAGCGCGGCCATGGCTTGCTCGCGGGCCTTCTTCGGATCCTTTTCCGCGAGCTCGAAGATGGCTGTCGAGCCGACATTCGAGGTCATGATGATTACGGCGTTGCGGAAGTCCACGGTGCGGCCCTTGCCGTCCGTCAGGCGGCCATCCTCGAGAATCTGGAGCAGCACATTGAAAACATCGGGATGCGCCTTCTCGATTTCATCGAGCAGCACGACGCAATAGGGGCGGCGGCGAACCTGCTCGGTTAATTGGCCGCCCTCTTCGTAGCCGACGTAACCCGGAGGCGCGCCGATCATGCGCGCCACGGAATGTTTCTCCATGTATTCGGACATATCGAGGCGCACGATGGCGCGTTCATCATCAAATAAGAATTCGGCGAGTGCGCGCGCGAGTTCCGTCTTGCCCACGCCTGTGGGCCCGAGGAACAAGAACGAGCCGATGGGCCGGTTGGGATCGCTCAGGCCCGAGCGGCTGCGGCGAATTGCATTTGCCACGCTCGCGAGCGCCGCATCCTGGCCGACGACGCGCAGGCGCAGGCGTTCTTCCATGTGCACGAGCTTGTGGACTTCGCCTTCGAGCAGGCGTCCAACGGGGATGCCTGTCCATTTGCTCACGATTTTCGCGATTTCTTCCTCGCCGACTTCTTCCTTCAGCATCGGATGGTCTTTTTGCAGTTCGGCGAGGCGGTCTTGCGCCGCCTTGAGTTCTTTTTCAGCGGCGGAAAGTTTGCCGTAGCGGATTTCAGCCACGCGCGAGAGGTCGCCGGCGCGCTCATAGCGCTGCTCGTCGGTTTTCAACCGGTCGATTTCTTCCTTCAATTTGCGGATGCGCCCGATGGCGTCTTTTTCCGTCTGCCAATGAGCCTTCAGGCCGTTGGACTGCTCGCGGAGAGTGCTGAGCTCCTTCTCGATGACGCCAACGCGTTCGCGCGAGTGCGCATCGGATTCCTTTCGCAGCGCCTGGCGCTCGATTTCGAGCTGCATGATGCGGCGCTCGATTTCGTCAATTTCGGTTGGGAGGGAATCAATCTCCATGCGCAGGCCGGCGGCGGCTTCGTCCACGAGGTCGATGGCCTTGTCCGGCAGGAAGCGATCGGTGATATAGCGCTGGGATAGCATGGCGGCCGCCACGATGGCGGCATCCTTGATGCGCACGCCGTGGTGGACTTCGTAGCGCTCCTTCAGGCCACGGAGAATCGCGATGGTGTCCTCGACGGATGGCTCGCCCACCTGAACAGGCTGAAAGCGGCGCTCGAGCGCGGGATCTTTTTCGATGTACTTGCGGTATTCGTTGATCGTGGTGGCGCCGATGGCACGCAGTTCGCCGCGGGCCAGTGCCGGCTTCAGCATATTTGAAGCATCCATTGCGCCTTCAGCAGCCCCCGCGCCAACGAGCGTATGCAGCTCGTCGATGAAGAGAATCACCTGTCCTTCGGACTCGGTGACTTCCTTCAGCAGGGCTTTCAGGCGGTCTTCAAATTCGCCGCGATATTTCGCCCCGGCCACAAGAGCGGCGAGATCGAGCGCCACAATGCGCTTGGGCTTAAGCACCTCGGGAACGTCGCCCGAGACGATGCGTTGCGCAAGGCCTTCGACAATGGCGGTCTTACCCACGCCAGGCTCGCCAATCAGCACGGGATTATTTTTTGTGCGGCGAGCAAGAATCTGCATCACGCGGCGAATTTCTTCATCGCGGCCGATCACCGGATCGAGTTTGCCGCGGCGTGCCAGATCTGTGAGGTCGCGGGCGTACTGTTCAAGCGCGCGGTAGGTGGCTTCAGGATTCTGCGACGTGACGCGATGGCTGCCGCGGACAGCGGTCATGGCCTGCAAGATTGCATCGTGAGTCGCGCCGTTGCGGACGAGCAATTGTCCCGCCGGATCGCGGTCCGCGGCGGCAATAGCGAGCAGGATATGTTCGGTCGAGACGTACTCGTCCTTCAGTCGCTGGGCTTCATCGAAAGCGCGCTCGAGAATCTCGTTCGTCGCTGGGCTGAGATACTGCTGCGAGACGCCGGAAACTTTCGGCAGGCGCTCAATTTGTTTTTCGATTTCGGCGGCGAGACGCGTGGGAGCGGCGCCGAGCTTTTCGAGCAGCGGGGGCACCACGCCGTCGCCCTGCGCAATCAGCGCCCAGAGCAAATGCAGTGGCTCGATTTGTTGTTGCCCGGAGCGACCTCCCATCTCCTGGGCGGCTTGAAGAGCCTCCTGGGCCTTAACGGTGAATTTGTCCATTCTCAGCATCGGTAAATCTTCTCACTTTCGCTCGCAGACACAAAGAGGGCCGGGAGTGCTGCCCCGGCCCCCGTGAAAGCGCATGCGCTTAGTTCTTGTTGGTGACGTTGATCTTTACCTGCTTCGGCTTCATCTCAGCGCGCTTGGGCAACTCAACGGTGAGCACGCCGTTCTTGTAGTCAGCCTTGATGGCTTCGGTGTTCACCGTGTTCGGCAGGCTGAAGCTGCGGCTAAACGAACCATAAGTCCGCTCAATGCGCAGATAATTGTCTTCCTTGACCTTCTCTTCAAACTTCCGCTCGCCGCGGATGGTGAGAGTGTTGTTCTCGACGCGAACGTCGAGTTCCTTCTCACTGATTTCGGGCAAATCGGCCTTGATCACCAGCTCATTTTCGGTCTCGTAGATGTCTACGGCCGGTGCCCAGGTGGTCAGATCCGAACTGTCGGAACGGCCCGGGAGGTTGGTCTCGAAAAGCCGGTTAACTTGATCCTGCAAAGTGGAAAGGTTGCGGAAGGGTTCCCAACGAGTGATTGAGTTCATATTCGATCTCCTTATAAGTTGACGCTAATTAAGCGCAACAGGATAATAAAATATGCGCGCCTTATTGTCAAGTATTTCTTTAGTTCAGTAAGTCACTTATTTTCAATAGTATAATTCTAGTCTACAACGCGAACTATCAGGCACTTTAGGTAGTGCGTTTCTGGCATGGTGAGCAGAATAGGGTGATCTTGGGACTGGGTTCTCCGCTCTGCCACTACCACACTCTTGCGGACGTCGTTCGCGGCCTCGGCGAGGATTTGGAGAAATAGCGGCTCGGTGATGTGGTAGGAGCAGGAACAGGTGAGGAGGAAGCCCCCCGGCTCGAGAATCTTTAAGGCTCGCAGATTGATTTCTTTGTAGCCGCGATGGGCGGCGGGGATACTGTCGCGATTCTTTGCGAAGGCCGGGGGATCGAGGATGACCATCTGAAAGCGTCGCCCTACTTCGTCGTATTCTTTGAGCAGATCGAAGGAGTTGCCCTCGCGAAAGGTGACATTCGAAATCGAATTGAGTCCCTGATTGCGGCGAGCGGCTTCGATGGCAGCCGGAGCCATGTCAATGCCCTCAACATGAGTACATTTGTCCGCGATGGTGAGCGAAAAGCCGCCCTGATAACTGAAACAGTCGAGCACTTCGCCGGAGGCGTAGCGCCTGGCGGCGCAGTGATTTTCGCGCTGGTCGAGAAATGAGCCTGTCTTTTGGCCCTTCTGGAGGTCGTATACGAAAGTGACGCCATTTTCCTTGGCCAGAATTTCGTGAGGGATTTCACCGTGGAGGATGCTGACGCGCTGGTCGAGCCCTTCGAGGAGGCGGACCTTCGGGTCGTTGCGCTCGAGAATGCCTTTGGGGGAGAAAAGCTCGATGAGGATATCCACGAACAGGCTCTTATGTCGTTCGGTCGCCTGGCTAAGTGTTTGGATCACCAGATAATCGCCATAACGGTCGACAATCAGGGAGGGTAGTTGATCGGCCTCGCCGTAGACCATCCGATACGCATCAGTATTATGCACAATGAGGCGGCGATAGGCGGCGGCGCGGCGAATGCGCTCCGTGAAAAAGGCGCGGTCAACCGGCGTGTCGTCACGCGTGAGCAGGCGAACGGCAATCTGCGATTTATCGCTATAGAAGGCTCGGCCGTGGAAGCGGCCACGGTCGTCGGTGAGGCGCACAACGGCGTCGCAGTCCGCAGGCGCGGTGCGTATGTCGCTGCGATAAACCCAAAGGTGGCCGGAGCGCAGACGCTCGACGCCCCGAGAACTGATAACGACAGAACTTTCCGCCACAGTTCATCCCCCGTGAGAGAACTGGCCAGCGGGTTCGCTACAATGGCTCCGGGGCTTGTGCGCAAACCGAATGGGCCCACAGGGAGCGTGGAAGGCAGCGCGACGCCCCGCGAGCGGTCTCTCTTAGCACACTTGCAAAGGATGTGCCAGTTGCTCGGAAAAAACGGATATAAGGGTATGGCTCGAACCATGCCTTTTGGATTAGCACTGCGTATCTCATGAATCTCAACGACTTCAATTACGAATTGCCGCCCGAGAGCATCGCCCAGAGGCCGCTTGAGGAACGCGATGCTTCGCGGATGCTCTTGCTCGATCGCACATCGGGCGAATGGCAGGACCGCCATTTTCACGAGTTTCCTGGGTTGCTCCGTGGAGACGAACTCATCGTCCTAAATAACGCTCGCGTGCTGCCGGCGCGGCTCTTTGGGCGGCGGGCCGGTATACATGCCCAACCGCCGGGGGAAGGCAATCCCTCGCGAGACGAATACCTACGAGCGATTATCGAAGTGCTCCTTGTAAGGCTGCTCCCTGACGGCGCATGGGAGGCGCTGGTGCGTCCTGGGCGAAAAGTGCCGGAGGGGGAGCGAATTGTGTTTGGCGATGGGGAGCTGGAAGCGCGAGTGGAAGGCCGCGGTGGGTACGGATTGCGGACGCTGCGATTCAAATCGAACTCAGGATTTGAGGAAGCTCTCGAGCGGCTGGGGCATATTCCCTTGCCGCCTTATATCAAGCGTGCGGATGAACCGATGGATCGCGAACGCTACCAGACCGTGTATGCGCGGGAGGGCAGCGCTGTGGCGGCGCCGACGGCGGGCCTGCATTTTACGCCGGAGATTCTTGAGCAGGTTCGCAAGCGCGGCGTGGAAATCGCGGAGATCACTCTTGAGGTCGGGCTCGGCACATTTGAGCCCGTGCGCACGGAGCGCCTGGAAGACCACAAGATTCACGCTGAATCGTACGAAATTCCCGAGACCACGGCGGCAGCAATCGAACGCGCCCAGCGGGACGGCCGGCCGGTGCTGGCCATTGGGACCACAGTTGTGCGGGCGCTCGAGGACGCGGCGGAGAAATCCATCGCGCACGGGGCTCCGATCGCTCCAGGAAAAGCCGAGGCCAATATTTTTCTGTATCCTGGGAAGCCATTTCGGATCGTCAACCAGTTGTTGACGAATTTTCATTTGCCGAAATCGAGTTTGCTTGCGTTGGTGGCTGCCTTTGCGGGAAGTGAGCAGGTTCTGCGGGCCTACCGACACGCGGTCGCCTCCGGCTACCGCTTTTACAGCTACGGGGATTGCATGCTGATTCGCTGATTTGATGTGCGGGCTCGTGTACGCCCCTCGGCACTTGACATTCGTGCAACGCGGGGCCGCTTCGACTATAATCCGCAACCGAATCAACAGGGGATAGCTGAATGCGGTATTTGGTCCTGAGCGACATCCATGCGAACGCGACGGCCCTGGACGCGGCCCTTAATGCCGCTAAGGGCCAATGGGAAAAGGCGCTGTGCCTCGGCGACGTAGTAGGCTACGGGCCCGACCCGAACGAGGTGATTGACCGCATCCGGGAACTGGGAGCGGTGACGATTCGCGGAAATCACGACAAAGCGGGCAGCGGTCTGGCAAATGCCAACGATTTCAATCCCGTTGCGCGCGCCGTGGCCCTGTGGACGCGCGAGAAGCTTCGCCCGGAGAATCGCGAGTATCTCGAAAAACTACCGACTGGTCCGATGACCGTGAATGGTTTTTCGCTCGTGCACGGCGCATTTCGTGACGAGGATGAATACGTCTTCGCGCCGGCCCAGGCACTGGATAGCCTGCTCGACGCTCCCTCACCGGTCACCTTTTTCGGCCACACGCACCTTCAGGGCGGCTTCACGATGCGCGACAACAAAGTGGGCGTCCTGCACTTCAAACCAGCAAGCGACAACGGTTTTACGCCCGTGACCATCGACCCGGAGACCACCTATCTCTTTAACCCCGGCTCGATCGGTCAGCCGCGCGACGGCGATGTCCGCGCAGCCTTCATCATTTCAGATCTCGAGAAGGGATCCGTGGAATTCTGGCGCGTCCCATACGAAATCGAAGCGGTGCAGAAGCGCATGGAAGAGGCGGGCCTGCCCGAGCCGTTGATTCACCGCCTTTCGTACGGCCGCTGAGGCCAGGTGGAAGACCATGGAGCCAGGCGTCAGCGGGTATCGCGAAGAACGAAGCCGGCTGCCGATAGCGATTGCGGCAGGCGCGGGAGTGGTGCTGGTTTTCTTGGCCGGGCTAATCCTTCTGACACGCACGATGCAGTCGCATGGCCCCGTGGCCGAGGAAAAACTTCCTTTCGGCACGGCCGAGCAGGCGTATTCCGAGCGAATCCACTTCATGAATGTGCAGATGGCGCGGGCAACTAACTTCCTGAATCAGGAATTCACTTACGTCGCCGGCACGACTTCGAACGACGGAACGCGGATGGTGCGGGCGCTCGAAGTGACGCTCGAATTCCACGATCCGATGAATCAAGTGGTTCTGCGCGAGACGCAGCGTTTGATTGGCCGTTCTGGACAGCCGCTCGATGGCGGGCAGCGCCGCGATTTCCAGATCACACTCGACCATGTTCCGGCGACCTGGGATCAGCAATATCCTTCCATACGAGTCAGCGGCCTCATCCTGGAGTAGAATCGAACAGGTTTTCAGTCTGTATCTAAACGCCCGGCGGAGTGCCAATGAACGCGCCCGCGAACGAATGGGCAGAATTGGATCGGGCCCTCGGCGAGATGGCCTCGTCCGGCAAGGTGGAAGTGCGCGAGGACGGCGAATGGCTTGCCGAACTCGATGGATTGCACTGCGAAGTTCACTCCCAGGGAAAAAATTCACTTGTACATCTGTGGTCTGACGAGCGCAATTTGACGCGCCGGGTGCTGCGAGTGAAAGAACATTCCGAAGACCGCATTATCCTCGAGGTCCAGCGCTTTGGACGAACGAAGCCCGGGCGGCTGGAATTCCTGCGCACGGATTCAGCCCGCCCCGCCGCGCGGATTACGCGCGAACAATTTCGCGCGCGGCTGCAACGCATTCTCGCCGAGCGATTCCCCGATGCCACGGTTGATTCCCTAACCGTCGCGCCGGATCTCGAGCATTCGTTTTCCGGCTTATACGTGCGCGGGAGGATGCATGAAGGGTCTCATGGGTGGGCACTGCTGGCTGTCTCACCCTCCGAAAATGCCGCGGCCATCGAAGGAATTCTGGCCTTCGGGCTGCTGTGGTTGGATTGGACACGCAGCCACGCGGACCGCCGGGCAATCGAAGGGCTGAGGCTGATTGTCCCCGAGGGTGCGAGCCGGTGCCTTCGCGAGCGCGTGTCGGCACTTTCGTCCGCGGCACGAACGGAAATTTTCGAATTTAGCGAGCCGGATGCGCGGATGCAGAAAGTGGATGCGGCTGACGGGGGAAACCTCGAAAGTTGGCTGGTGCCGCGCCGAGAGTTCGAATTGGTGCTGGCGGAGGCACAGGATTCAATTTCGCGCATCAAGGGGATGGCTCCCGACGCAGCCGGGGCAATCGAAGCGCGTGTCCCGGCTAGAACGCATGAAGTGGCACTGTGTTTTCGGGGGCTGGAATTTGCGCGATGGACCCAGGATGGACTGTTTTTTGGACTCGGCGATGAGCGAAAGCGAGTCTCGGAAGAGACAGGGCCGGCGCTCGAGCGATTGGTCCGCCAACTCGATCTGCATCGCAGTCCGCTCGCCGAGGAGACGAATCATCCTCTCTATCGCGTTGCGCCGGAGCGCTGGCTCGAGTCGCTGGCGATTGAGGATGCCACTCGCCTCGATGCAGTGCTCGATCCCGGCCACCTCTATTCGCAGGTGCCGGCACTTTCGGCTGGCGATCGCGGTGTGCTGGATTTGCTTGGGGTAACGCGCCGGGGCAGGCTCGTGGCGATCGAGCTAAAGGCTTCTGAGGATGTCCAGCTTCCGATTCAGGCGGTGGACTATTGGCTGCGCGTGCGGCGGCATGAACGCGATGGCGATTTCCAGCGCAATGGTTATTTCACAGGTGTAGAAATCGATCCACAGCCGCCGCTGGTCTGGCTGGTTGCGCCAAGTCTGCAATTTCATTCCTCCACGGACACGCTTTTGAAATACCTCTCCCCGGAAATTCACGTCACGCGGATTGGCCTGGCGGAAAATTGGCGCCGCGGCCTGAAAATTGTATTTCGGCAGTGATCGCTAGGCAGGCTTCAAGCCAGGTTCCCTCGAAAAAATTCAATCGTTATGTAATCTTCTGACTTGCGACGGGCAGCGACTCGGTTTCGAGCGTGGCAAGGTCTAAAATCTCGGAGGCGTGTTGAATGTCGATCCCGACCACATGTCCCTTTGCGTCGAAATCGATAACCAATCCTTCCTGAATTTCGCGTGAGTCGACGCTCGGCCGCGCGTTCAAATCAATGTATAGGGAATCAGTCTCTCGATCATAGTGCAGCTTCATTTTCCACCCGGATCATTCTAAACGCATATCACATTGAGCGATTCTCCAAACGAGAAGCACCGGACCCAACTATATTGTCATTTTCGCTAGATCACAAAAGAGAAGGGAAGCGGCCTGGTCTGAACCAGTGCCACTTCCCGGGGTGTGTCCTAGAAGTGATTCGTATGTTTAGATGCGCGAGGGCAAAAAAGGTTTCCCTCAAAAATAAATCAGTAGAAGAGGTACTTCCGCCACTTCTCGTCGCGGTGCCCGATCAAGCGCATGAGTTGGCGTGAGGTGTGGAGCGTGAAAGGACGCGGGCGGCGCTGCAGCTGCAGCCCAGCTTCTTCCGGCGTGCGGTCGCCCTTATTGTTGTTGCAGGCGTAGCAGCACGCAACGAGATTCTCCCAGGAAGAACGCCCACCGCGCGAACGCGGCATCACGTGGTCCAGCGTCAGCTCCGAAGCAGGGAACGCGCGGCCGCAGAACTGGCAGGTATTGCGGTCGCGAAGCAAAATATTTTTCCGCGAGAGCGCGCGGCTCTGCTGCGGGATGTGCCGGTAGGTGAGCAGCCGGATCACCGAGGGAACCTGGATGGCCTTCGAAGTGGAATGCACCTTGGTGTGGTTGGTTTCCTCGGCCTGCGCCACACCCTTCAGCATCAGGACCAGCGCGCGACGCACCGCAGTCACGTTGATTGGCTCGAAGGTGGCGTTCAGAACCAGCACCGGCGCTTGCATCACGGACGGGCGGCTTGCTGGCGAAAGCTGTGACCGGGGAGCAGCGGCATCCGGCGCAACCCCGCCGTGGCCGATGGTGGGGCGGGGGCGTAAGCCGATCTTGAGCCGGTTGTCCATATGCGCCGCCTTTGCGTCGCTTGATAATTATACTAGCTGCTTAGGATGCTCGTCGCATCCTGCTGGTTTGCCTCGCCTGAGTCTATGACCCGTCGCTGCGGGGGACCCGAGAGTGCCCAGCCGGAGACGACTCGCGCCACGGTGAGACCGAGGACCGAAGCCGCGCCTGCCTTCAAAAGGACCCTTGCGCAGGCATCCAGCGTCGCGCCAGTCGTCATTACATCATCTACCAGCAGGACACGCAGCTTGTCAACTCGGACACCCTGGCGGGTCGCGTAGGCGCCACGTACCGATTCCCACCGCTGCGCACGCGAAAGCAATAATTGGGCCGGGCGAGGCTGCGTGCGGACCAGCAGATAAGGGCCGAGTTTCAGCCGCAGCCGGCGCGCCAAGGGCCGCGCGATCAGCTCGGCTTGATTATAGCCGCGCTCGCGCTGGCGGTCGGGGTGCAGCGGGACGGGCACGACTACGTCCGCGGTGAAATCGTCGCCGGCTCTTGCGACTACTTCCGCGAGGCGCGCGGCAAACCAATTGCCGAGCCGCGTCACCTCGTCGTATTTCAGCAGCGTGATGGCGCTGACGAGCGGGTCATTGTAGATGGCAAAGCTGCGCGCGCGCTGGAAAGCGTATTTCTCGGCGCGGCAGAGGCGGCAAAGCGGGCGGATTGCGTCCCCCGCGACCGGGGAGATGAAAGGGCGCCCGCAGCAGAGGCACATCGGCTCCGTGATTTGAACGAACGATTCCAGGCAAGGCTGGCAAATGGGGATGCGGCTCGCGTTCGTGAGCGTAACGCCACAGACGCGGCACGGCGCGGGGAATACAACA
Organism: uncultured Acidobacteriota bacterium; assembly: GCA_963701005.1. Classification (GTDB taxonomy): domain Bacteria; phylum Acidobacteriota; class Terriglobia; order Acidiferrales; family UBA7541; genus Palsa-295. The sequence goes on along the minus strand of OY969555.1, from coordinate 4,572,364 downwards.
GCCGCAAGCGCATCGAGAGCCTGTCGCAGGATCGCCATGTTGTTGGTCGCAAGAGGACGGAGAAACGCTACAGGAATCGGAGGGCGCTGAATATCCGCAATACTACTGATGCCAGCCTCTTTCTGTCCGCGGCGGGGAGCCGGCGCAGGCTGGGGCGTGTGCAGACACACCCTTCCCCGGCGCTTTTACAGCCGGCGTGGTGGTAACCGCGGGGCTACAGCAGGCCTTGCTCCATCTTTTCCTGGCAGGAAATGCAATAGCGCGTCCAGGGCACAGCTTCGAGACGCTTTTGCTGGAGTTCCTGGTGGCAGGAAATGCACTCGCCGAACGAGCCGTCCTTGATGCGCGCGAGCGCGTCGTCAACCAGTTGCAGGAGCGAACGGTCGTTGTGCGTCTGGCCGAAAAGAAATTCCTTGGTGTAAGAGTTGGCTGCTTTGTCGGCGAGATCCACTGTGGGATCTTCGTCCGCTTCGCGGCCTTCCTGTTCGGTGCGAGCGATACCGCGCAGGAGCTCTTCACGCCGCGTGGTTAATTTCTTTTTGTAATACTCAAGCCGCTTCTTATCCATCGTTGGGTCCCATGGTGGCTCAAATGCGCCACCCAAATCCGACAAGTCTACCGATACCACTGATGCTTGTCAAATCAGCGATTTGATTCGGCAGTGCGATTTTCGATTCACGGCTGGTTGGGAAGCGGAAGCCAGGAACAAGCAGGACGGAATAGATTTTCACTCAAAAAGCGTGAGGCATGACCCCGAAAAGGGGGCTTTTGCGCAGATTAGAATGGGTCGCGATCTCGTGTTTTCAATGCTTTAGCACAATTTCTAATCTCGAAAGCGGGATTAGCTTTTTCTTCGCTTGGTGCGCGGCCGTGGCCAGCGGTGAGCGGCAGGTGGCTATATATCCCGAGCGGGACATTACCTTCACGCTCGATGCGTCTTCTAATTCCTCGGGAGAACAGAGGGGCTGCGCGAGTTGTTTGTAACTTGCCAAAATAAATTTCTCCATTTTTAGCGTGACAGATGGAAACGTGGGACGCAATGGTACCTGTGTGTGGATGATCCGCGGACCGAATGCGCGCGGGCTGCTCGCGCGTCCACTGGCTCGTAAATCGCGGGGCGGTGGAGGATAATGGCACCCCCCGGGATTTCACCAAACAAAGGAGAATATCCGATGGCAACGATTACAACGAAAGACGGAACGCAGATTTACTACAAAGATTGGGGCAAGGGGCAGCCCATCGTATTTTCGCATGGCTGGCCGCTGAGCGCAGACGACTGGGACGGGCAGATGCTCTTCTTCGGCCAGCGCGGGTATCGCGTGATCGCGCACGATCGCCGCGGGCACGGCCGCTCCGACCAGACCTGGGACGGCAATGATATGGACACCTACGCGGACGATCTCGCCGTGCTATTTGAAAAGCTCGATCTCAAGGACGCCATCATGGTCGGGCACTCGACCGGCGGCGGCGAAGTGGCCCGTTACCTGGGACGCCATGGCACCAAGCGCGTTGCGAAGGCGTCGTTGATCAGCGCTGTGCCACCGCTCATGCTGAAGACCGAGAAGAATCCACTGGGCGCGCCAATCTCGGTATTCGATGGCCTGCGGACGGCACTTGCGGCTAACCGGGCGCAGTTCTATATCGACATCACGCTCCCGTTCTATGGTTACAATCGCCCCGGCGCAAAAATTTCCGAGGGCATCCGGCAGCATTGGTGGTTGCAGGGCATGCTGGGTGGAATGAAGGCGCACTATGACTGCATCAAGGCGTTCTCTGAAACCGACTTCACCGAAGATCTAAAGAAAATCGAGATCCCCGTGCTGGTGTTGCATGGCGACGACGATCAGATTGTGCCCATCGCCGCGGCGGGTCCGCAGTCCGCGAAGATCCTGAAGCATGCAACGCTGAAGGTCTATCCGGGCTATCCGCACGGCATGCCCGCGACGAACGCGGACCAGATCAACGCCGACTTGCTGGCGTTCTTCGAGGGGAAGCAATCAGCGACGGCATAAACGGAATCGAGACATTTGGCTGTGTTGACATCCACGGTGTTCGTAGGGCCCCGCTGACAAACGATGTGTCGCACCTACGGCGCTCCGGGATTATGGCGGATCGCGTACCCAGCCCGCCAGAAGACGGCGGGCTGGGCTAACTTGTGCCGCGCCTACGGCGCTGAGCGGAGGCAAGGCCGCTGAGCGGGAGCTCTGAATGACGGGTGCGGGCAGGGTGCGCCAGGAAGAGGAAATCATCAGAGCCGAATCAATGGATTAAGTACAACCCAACCATTCAAATTTCTTCGCGGAGCTACGCGCGGCCTTCGCGCTTTTGGGCGATTACCAGGCCTCGCGGCGTGGGGAGTAGTACGACCGAGAGCAGGCCTTCGCGCTCGAGCTTTTGCGCGCCTTCGCGGACGGTTTTCAACGCCGAGCTGGCATCGTGCATGAGGATTAGGCCGTTCGGATTGATTTGCGGGAGAAACCAGCGCACCTCTGTCTCGCGCAGGGGCAGATCGCTGTCGCAATAGAGCAGGTCGATGGTCCCTTCGATTTTCATTTCCAGGCTGGATTCGTTTCGCAGCTCGATCCAGTCGGCCAGGCCGGATTTCTCGAAGCGCTTTTTCGCTTCCTCGAAAACTTTCGGATCGTTTTCGCAGGTAATTATGCGGCCGAAGCCGTTTTCGCGCAGCCCTTCGGCGATGCGCAGCGTGCTCGTCCCGAGAAATGTGCCGGTCTCGACCACCAGCTCGGGCTTCACGGCGACGACGAGTGCCTTCAGAAAATCGAGGACTTCGAATTCGGCGGTCATCGAGTCGTACATGCGCCAGCGTTCGGGATGCGGGCATTCCGGCGTGGGTTGACTATACTCCGGCTGGAGGATTTCGCCGCGCTCCGCGACGTGCTGCAAGATTCGATGTTCCCTAGCGACTTTGTGATACCGGGCCAGAATCCACCACAGCAGAATCCCCCCGATCAAAAATGCGGCCAGGCTTGCGATCCGTATTCCAGGTAATCTGAAGTAGGTTCCTGGGGTCGCCCACAGGAGTCCATATAAGAGGCGCCATCCGCCGGTCAGCATCAGATATAAGCAAAAAATTTCTCCCACGGGCTTGGGGCCTAGCGCAGCCTTGACGCCCTTGCGCCACAAGAAGGTAGTAATCATCGCCCAAACTATGAATACTGAGAGTGGGCCAAGCAGAATGACTCCAAGTCCGAACCGGATCTGGAACCACGCAATAGAAATGAGACCAACCAATCGGACCACCGTGTAGCCGGCCGCTGCAGCTGGAGAGAAAGCGTCGAGAAATTCGAGGATAGTGATCTTCTTGCGCCACGCCAGAATGACAACCGCGAGAATCCCACAGGCTTGTTCCCCGGACCAAACCACTCCGGGCCAAAACCATCCCGCATTCATTGCCAAGAGATCGAACGCGAAGCCCCCGAACATCGCGATGGCGGTCGCAACATAGGCATTAGCACGAATTTTGCGCCGTCGGAGATCTCCATGAAGCACCCACGCAGCCGCCAATAAACCTGCCAGGATCGTCAGCCGCGCCGTCCAGTTTGCAGTGTTGAAGTAGGAGGTCATCGGCGTGGGCGGGAATTTTTCGCCATCAGATTGTACAATCGCATGCGTTCAAGAGCGCCGCGTGGTCTTGCTGGCGCGCGATTTCTTCGAAAATTCCCAGGCTTTGGCGTATTTCCAGCTTACATAGGAGGCGTGGGTCAATTGCACGAGCAGGCCCTCGCGTCCATCGAGGAAGCCCAGGCGAAAAAAGTAGCGGTAGATGAATGCCACGAGCGGCCGGAGCACAATATTGCTGATGCTGAAGCCTACGGGGCGCTCACTGGCTACCATCTCGCCGCCTAGCGTTGAATACCGGTTGGCGTGTTCGATGAAGCTATCGAGGGTCGCGTAGGCGTGGTGAATCAGGTCGCCTTCGAGGTGGCCGACTTTGCCGGTGGTGTGCATGCTCTCATGCACCGCGCGATCTTCGAATGCTCCCATGCCGCGGCGCACGAGGCGCAGTTTGCGGTCGGGGTAATAGCCGCTGCGCTTGATCCAGCGGCCGAGGTAGAGATTTCTGCGCGCCATCATATAGCCGTCGCAATCGGGGGCGGCTCTGCCGGATTTAAGTAGCGACTGGATGCTTGATGCTAGCTTCGGGCTCACTTCTTCGTCCGCATCAAGCGACAAAATCCAATCGCCAGTGGCTTTGGCCATTGCGGCGTTTTTCTGGGCTGCGAAGCCTCTCCAGGCTTCGGCGAAGATTTTTGCGCCGCGGGCGCGGGCGAGCTCGATTGTCTTGTCCGTGCTGCCGGAATCCACGACGATCATTTCATCCGCGATTTCTTTCACGCTGTCGAGCGTGCGGGGGATATTGGCCTCCTCGTTATGGGTGATGATGCAGACGGACAACACCACTTGGAATCGCCTCCTGGCATGTTCGCGGCGCTCGCCGCGTAAACGTTGCAAAATATATCATCGAAGGGCGCGAGCGACGGGCCAATTGCGCGGAAGTGCTTTCATAATTGCCGCGAACGGCAGCGAGCGGGAACTTCAGGGGCTGAAGCCCGTTATTTTCGGCGCTCTAGTTGTCGCGGTTGAAACCGCGACCCACAAGGATTATTTACAAGATGAGTTGAGGCCCGATGGTATGACGCGGCGAAGGATGGTTTGACAGGGCCATCGGCGGCACCTATTCTGCGCTTCGGCGTCACGGCTTACCGAGCGAGGTTGCTTGAAAACTCTCCGAAAAATGCTGCAGCGCACGCCTTGGTATGGTGCTTTCAAGGCGCTTGGGCACTATCCCGATTATTGGTATTGGCGACTGCGGGGGAAGCCTGTGCGCTCGCCTCATCTGCTGAAGCAGCGGACGGTGCGAGAGTACGGCGAAAAATACCGGCTGAGAATTCTGATCGAGACGGGCACTTACTACGGCGAGATGATTTCCGCCATGAAGAAGCACTTTGACCGCATTTATTCGATCGAGTTCGATCCAGAGCTGGCCCGCAGAGCGACTCGAAATTTCGAAGGGCTTCCGAACATTCAAATCCTCGAGGGTGACAGCCAGCAGGTGCTCCCGGAATTGCTGAAATCGCTCAAAGAGCCTGCGCTATTTTGGCTCGATGCGGGTTATTACGGATGGGCGGGCGTGGAAAATGACAAGCGCAGATTATCGCTTGAATTCGAGGCCATCCTTGGCCATGCGGTGAAGGGGCACGTGATACTGATGGACGACGCGCGGGGGCTCAACGGGCAGAATGGCGGGCTGACCATTGGTGAACTTACCCGGCGGATCGAATCGGAATTCCCGGACCGCAAAGTGGAAGTGAATTACGACATACTTCGGATTACGCCGGGCGGCTAGCTGGTGATGCGTGGGGAGAGCTTCAGAGTCTATTTGGCCTCGCTGACATCCGGCGTGATCCTAACGATCGGGGGACAAAAGGATCTGCCGCCCCTACGGGGCTCGGATGCTAACTCTAAACGGGTTCCCAGCCCGCCAGCAAACGGCGGGCTGGGCTAGCTTGTGCCGCACCTACGGCGCTTGTCGGAGGATCTGGGGGCATGGAAGTCAGCGGGGCCAGGCTATTTCAGAACTACAAAACGAAAACTTCAGCGGCTTACCGGCAAAAGACGCCGGGACGCACAAATCGCGGAAGCCCGTTTTGGGGCGCGCTATACGGCGGGGTTAGAAACCCCGCCCTTCCGTGCCGCAGAGGAAGCGGCGGCCTATACGGCTTTCTGTTTCGCAGGAAACATGAAGTGAATGGCGACGCCTGAGAGAACCAAGACGACGAAGACGACGTAGCTGCCTTCGGGGCCCACGCTTCCGCCCGTCAGCCAATCCGGGCCGTGAAACGTGGATTTCAGCAAATATCCCTGCGCTTGCATTCCGCTGTCCGGAACGCCGTAGAAGAATGTTTCCGTCCAATCGAAGGCCGCATGCATTCCGACGGCGAACCACAGGCTTCCCGTGCGCTGGAGCGAGAACACCGCGAGCAAACCGAAGCTCCCGGCCATGAACGCGCCGATTTTTGCTTCGCCGGGATTGCCAAGGTGGGCGGCACCGAAAACGAACGCAAGGATCAAAGCTGACGGCCAAAATCCTATCCCCGAGCCGAGGGTGTACTGCAAGTAGCCGCGAAAGCCGAACTCCTCGAAGAAGCCAGTGAAGAGGAAACCGACAGCGTAAAGAAGCGCGTACTTCGCGGCCACTCCGCCGGTTGAGCCGATTCCCTCCATGGAGTACCCGTGGAACGCCGCGATTCCCACTACGAGCAGCGACATCATCGCGAACCCGAAAGGCACGCCCTGCCAGAATCGTTTGCCGAATGCTTCCGTGACTGGGAGTCCGTACCCGCCGAAGGGGCGGTTTTCAATCTTGGACAGGATGAAGGCGGGAATCAGCGCCACCAGCGCGACGATACACTCACTGAAAGCTTGGGGACCGGCCGCGATCACGTCCGTGGGCTGGGAGCCAAGCCAGTCGCGAATTACGGAGATGTGCGCGAACACCCAGAAACTGCCTCGGCGGAGAGCAAAGAACATGAGGAGATAAATCAGCACCCGCCAGCCCGCGCGCAGACCTTGGGGGCCGAGAAAAATAGTGTGAAGGATCGAAGGCTGCACCCGCGCTGAATCTTGGGAGGGCGATAAGGACTCAGCGGGGTTGGGGTCTGTCGTCATGCTGTTCATCCTTTGCGGAGCATTGGTGGGTTGGGGCAAAGAGCCGCCCCACGACGATACCTTGGACGCTCGCGAGCCGAAAACGCTTTCTTAATTTGAGTGCAGCCACAGCGGCTAGGCGTTTTGGAATCAGGGATGCGAATCACTCCGTTGCGCCGGCCTTCTTCGCCGGGTAGAGCCAGGCGAAAACGATGAAGGCCAGCACGATCATCACGAAATCAATCACGCTGCCCTCCGGCCCGATCGTTCCGCCTGTCAACCAAGTGGGGCCATGGAAGGTCGAGTTAAGCAGATGCCCCTCCGCCAGGAGGCCGCTATCGGGCGTGGAAAAGATGAACGTCTCGGCGTAATCCGTCGCGGCGTGAAATCCAATCGCAAACCACAGACTTCCCGTTCTTTTGAGCGTAAGGCACGCAAACATCCCGAATGTGAAAACTGAGAGCGCGCCCACCCATCCCTCGCCTGTATTTGAAAGGTGCGTGAGGCCAAAAAGCGCGGAGAGGACAAATGCCGACGGCCAGAAACCGATCCAGGATCCGAGCGTGAATTGCGTATAGCCTCGGAAAAGGAATTCCTCGAAAAATCCCACCAGCAGAAAGCCGATGGCCCAGAGAATTCCGTGCTTGATTATCTCGGGGGCCGATAGTGCGAGGGTCCCGAGCGAATATCCGCCGAGAGCGCCGATGATGCCCACTTCCGCCGATTCGAAGATCAGCCCCCAAAGAATGCCCTGCCAGAAGATCCTGCCGAATGCGCTCTGCAGCGGAACCCCGTAAGCGCCGAATGGCCGTTTTTCGAAGCGATTCATTACAACTGCAGGATTGTACGCAGCCAGAATGGCCGTAGATTCGAATAGGAAGTCAAAAGCATGAGTAATCACTCCGCCGGTTTGCGCATCGACGAAAATCTTATGAATAGTGGGGGAAAGCCTCAGGAGCGCTTGCAAGGCCTGAGCGATTGCGGCAAACATTAGAACGTACAGCAGAAAACGCCACACCGCGCGGAGCCCATCGCGGCCCATGAAAATGTTTCGAAACCAATGCGGCTTTTCGCCCACCGCGATTGGCTCTGCAATTGGGAGCGCGTTTCCCGCGGCTTCAGGCTCGGATGTCATCGGCACATTCCTTTCGTCAAGAGATACGTGCAGTCGTTGTGGTTGGTTCCCATTTCGCGCTGTCCGACTATGGGGCCCGGAAATATATGCCGTTTCAGACGCTCAGCAGCCAAATTGGATAGCGCCTGGAACGCAGATATAGCCAGCCACCAGGGTTGCGGCGCGGGGGTACGGCTGCTAAAATCTTGAGTTTGCGCGCCTGGAAGAGCCGCAATCGTATCCACCCTTCCATGCATCTATTGGCTCGGCGGGACTGGGAACCGCGTGGAGGTCTGGTTTGGCTAAATACGATCTGGTGATTATCGGGAGCGGGCCGGGCGGCTATGTGGCCGCTATTCGCGCCGGGCAGTGGGGATTGAAGACGGCGGTCGTCGAGAAGGATCCCTTTCTCGGAGGCACCTGCCTGCACGTCGGCTGCATTCCGACCAAAGTGTTTCTGCATCATGCGGATATTTATGACTATTTCAAGCGGGCGGAGGAATTTGGATTCGAAGTAAAGGACGTCAAGGTCAATTGGCCGGCGATACTGGCGCGCAAGGACAAAATCGTCAAGAAGCATTCGCTCGGGATTGCCGGGCTGTTCAAGAAGAATAAAGTCGAGTCCATCACCGGCTGGGGGCGCATTGCAGGCCCTGGACGCGTGTCCGTCGAGAAAGACGGCAAGACAACCGAGCTTGAAACCAACTACATCATGCTGGCGACCGGCTCCGAGGCGCGCTCGCTTCCCGGAGTGGAAATTGACGGGAAGACGGTGCTGACGAACCGCGGAATCCTCACGTTGCAGGAAATTCCGAAATCAATGGTGGTCGTCGGCTGCGGGGCTGTGGGCGTCGAATTCGCTTCCATCTTCAAGACCTTTGGCACGGACGTGACGCTGCTCGAGGTGCTGCCGCGCGTGGTGCCGCTCGAGGACGAGGATATATCGGCGGAGCTTGAGAAATCCTTCCGCAAGAAGGGAATTCGCATCGAGCTCGAGGCCAAAGTGGAATCGGTGAAGAAGGATGCCGGCGGCGCGATCGTCACCTACACGGACAAGGCAGGGAAGCAGCAAACGATCAACGCAGAAAAAGTTCTCATCGCCGTCGGCCGACGTCCACTGACCGAAAATATCGGCCTCGAAAAGACGAAAGCCAAATTGGAGCGCGGGTACATTCACACCAACGCATTCCTCGAAACGGATGAGCCGCGCCTTTACGCGATCGGTGATATCGTAGCGGGCTTGCCGCAGCTTGCGCACGCGGCCTCGATGGAAGGCATCATCGGCGTCGGGCGCATGGCCGGCAAGGAAGTGCAGCCATTCGATAAGAAGCGCTGCCCCAACTGCACGTACTGCGAGCCGCAGGTCGGCTCGATCGGCTTGACGGAGCGACAGGCGCGCGAGGCCGGCTTCAGCGTGAAGACCGGAAAGTTTCCGTTCCTCGCGAACAGCAAGGCCACTATCCTCGGGCAGCACGAAGGCTTCATCAAAGTGGTGGCGGAGGAGAAGTACGGCGAAATTTTGGGCGTGCACGCGATTGGCCCGCTCGCGACTGAAATCATTGCCGAGCCGGTCGCCGCGCTCGGCCTCGAAGCAACGCTCGACGACATGGCCACCACCATTCACGCGCACCCGACGGTCTGGGAAGCAATGGGCGACGCGTTCAACGGCGTCCGCGGGCTGGCGATCAACTTTTAGCATCGGAGCGCGCAACGAAACCGCATTCGAAGGACTCGTGAAGCCAGTGACCAAAATTTGCTGGGTCGTTGATCTGGGGCTGCTGCCCTATGGCCCGGCTTGCGAATTGCAGCGCGAAGCCGTCGCCGCGCGCAAGGCTGACGCGATCCTCGATGTTCTGCTTCTTTGCGAGCACCCGCACGTGATCACGCTTGGCCGAAACGGACGCCGCGAAAATTTGCGTGCTTCGAAGCACCTGCTCGCGCAAATGAATGTCGAGTTTCATGCGACGGACCGCGGCGGCGACATCACCTACCACGGTCCCGGGCAAATCGTCGGCTACCCGATTCTCGATTTGGCGGAGCATCGGCGCGACGTGCGCTGGTACGTCAGCCAGCTTGAAGAAGCCATGATGCGCGCGACGGGCGATTTCGGCGTGGCATCGAAACGCGTCGAAGGCCAGCACGGTGTGTGGGTTGAAACGCCCGGGGGCGAAGAAAAAGTTGCCGCGCTCGGCGTGCATTTGAGCCGCTGGGTGACTTCGCACGGTTTCGCGTATAACGTCTCGACCGACCTGCGTTTTTTTGATTTGATCGTACCGTGCGGAATCGCGGACAAGCGCGCCACGTCGCTTGAGCGCGTCCTCGGCCGCCAGGTTAGCGCCGAGGAAGCGAAGCAGAGGCTCGTTGAACGCTTCGGCGAAGTTTTCGATCGCGCCATGCACGAAGTCTCGCTCGATGAATTGCAGAACGCCATGAGCGCGCGAGAGAGCGGCGCGGCCGCTGTAGTCACGGCAGCCTCATGAGCTCTGAAGAAATTTACCCTTGATGAAACGCGACGCCGAATTCGAACAAGGAAAACCGGAATGACCCGAACGCTCACGCGGGAGCAGCACCTCGATCTGTATTACTACATGCAGCTCAATCGCCAGCTCGAGGACCGCATGGTGCGGCTCTTCCGCCAGAATAAAATCGTTGGCGGCCTCTATTCCAGCCTCGGGCAGGAAGCGATTTCCGTCGCCACCGCCTATGCGCTCGAGCCGCGCGACTGGTTGGCGCCCATGATCCGCAATATCGGCGCGCTGCTCGTGAAGGGTTTCAAGCCGCGCGATATTTTCACGCAGCACATGGCCAAGTACACTTCGCCCACTCTCGGCAAAGACGGCACCAGCCACTTCGGCGATTTGAAAATCCGCCACACCGTTTCGCCCATCTCCATGCTCGGCGATTTGATTCCGGTGATGGTGGGCGTGGCCATGGCCGGGCGCTACCTGGGGCAGAAAATCGTGACGCTCACGTGGATCGGCGATGGCGGCTCCTCCACCGGCGCATTTCACGAGGGCTTGATTTTTGCGGCGCAGCAGCGCGCGGCGCTCGTCCTGGTGCTCGAGAACAACCAGTGGGCCTATTCGACTCCCGTTTCGCGCCAGGCGCCGGTGAAGGACCTGGCCGAACGCGCACGCGGCTACGGAATCACCGGCAAGATCGTGGATGGCAATGACGTGGTCGCGGTCTATAACACCGCCAAGGACGCCGTCGAGGAAGCCCGCGCCGGCAACGGCCCCGTGCTTATCGAAGTGAAAACCATGCGCATGAAGGGCCACGCGCAGCACGATCCTGCCGAATACGTCCCCAAGGAAATGTTCGAATACTGGAAGGCGCGCGATCCGATAGCGCTCTACGAGAAATATCTCACCGAAAATAAAATCTGGGACGCCAAAACGAAATCCGAAATTGACGCGCGCATCGAGCGGGAACTCGACGTCGAGCAAAAATTCGCCGAGGATTCACCGCTTCCACCGCCCGAGCTGGCCGAAAAGGGCGTCTATTGCGAAGAAGGCTGCCACACGATCAAAGCCGACTGGCAGCGCGCGAAAGATGAACTGATGCCGCCGAAAAGCAGCATCGAAGCCGCCTGGCAGGTCCCCGGATTCGGCGCGGCCGAAAAAATTCCCGCCCCTGCCCCTGCCCCCACCGTCGCGAAGCAACAATCTCCAGCATCGGCCGGAAACGGCGCCAAGGCTTTGAAGACACCTGCGAAGTCCGCTCCTAAAGCTGCTGCGAAACCACCCGCGAAACCAGTCGTGAATGCCGACGAAGCCGAGCCCGCCGCCCCGCGCGTCCCCTTCGGCCGTGGACCAAAAGACAAATCCTTGCGCCAGGCGGCCGCTCAGACGAAGCAAGGGAGGCGCTGACCATGGCTCCCGTCACCATGCTCGAAGGAATCCGGCAGGCAATTTTCGAGGAAATGGACCGCGACCCGGCGGTCGTCGCACTCGGCGAAGACATCGGCGTTTATGGCGGTGCGTTCAAAGTAACCGAAGGACTGCTCGCGCGATTCGGCCGGGAGCGCGTGATTGACGCGCCGATTGCCGAGACGGCCATCGTCGGCGCCGCTTGCGGCATGAGCTATCTCGGGCTGCGGCCGATCGTCGAAATGCAATTCATCGATTTCATCGCCTGCTGCTTCAATCAGGTGACGAACTTCGTCGCCAAATCGCACTACCGCTGGGGCGCTCCGGTGCCGATGGTCCTGCGAGGACCTTCGGGCGGCGGCGTGCATGGCGGCCCCTTCCATTCCGCGAATCCGGAAATGTATTTCGTGCACACGCCGGGACTGAAAGTTGTCTATCCCTCGACCGCGCACGACGCAAAAGGCTTGCTGAAATCCGCAGTCCGCGACAATAATCCGGTGCTTTTCTTTGAACACAAATTCCTCTACCGGCGCATCAAGGAAGAATTGCCGGAGGGAGAATTCACCGTGCCGCTCGGAAAAGCCGCGGTGCGCCGCGAGGGAAGCGACCTGACCATTCTGAGTTACGCGGCGATGATGTACACGGCGCTCGATGCCGCGGCCGAACTCGCGAAGGAAGGAATCGAGGCCGAGGTGATTGACCTGCGGACGCTCTTGCCTCTCGACCGCGAGACGATTCTTGCATCCGTGAAAAAAACAAACAAATTGCTGATCGTTCACGAGGACACGCGCACAGGCGGCATCGCCGGCGAAATCGCGGCGCTCGTCTGCGAAGGCGCATTCGAGGATCTCGACGGGCCCATCGCGCGCGTCACCGCGCTCGATACGCCCACGCCGTACTCGCCGCCCCTCGAAGAGCATTTTCTGCCGAACGTCGGGAAAGTTGTTGCAGCAGCCCGGGAACTGGCAAGATACTGAACCTTTAGAAAGCGGGGCACTCATTTGGGAAAAACAAAAGGTTTGAACAAGGCGGAATTTGAAGTCGGGTCGGAGGTCCGCATCGCGGACCGCGCGTTTCTCGAGGAATTTCTCGAAGCCGGCCAGTATCACAACGAGCTCGAGCCCGAGCAGATTGCCTTTGCCGGGCGCGTCGCGAAAGTGAAGGCCGTGGACTTCTTCACCGGCGGCGATGAAATCTACACGCTCGAAGGCATACCCGGCGTCTGGCACGAAGAGTGTCTCGCCGCCGCGTGAGTTTTGATTTCTGAGGAGAAAACCATGGCTGTTGACGTCATCATGCCCCAGATGGGCGAAAGTATTTTCGAAGGCACCATTACCAAGTGGCTGAAAAAACCCGGCGACAAAATCGAGCGCGACGAGCCGCTCTTTGAAATTTCTACCGACAAAGTGGACGCGGAGATTCCCTCGCCTGCTGCCGGCGTGCTGAAGGAAATTAAAGTGAACGAAGGGCAGACGGTGCCGATTCAAACCGTTGTCGCGGTGATTGACGCGGCCGGAGCTGCTGCGGCTGCTCCCGCCCCCGTGAAAGCCGAGGCTCCCAGGCCTGCGCCCGCTGCTCCCGCCGCACCTGCACCCGCGTCGCCGAAGGCACAGCGGCCCGGCCCGTCGCTTGTTCCCGCGGCCGGCTCTCCTGCGCCGCCGCAACGGCCTGCTGCGGCCGCTTCCGCATCCGGTGAAAAAATTCGCAGCTCCCCGCTCGTCCGCCGCATCGCGCGCGAGCAAAATATTGATCTCGCGCAAGTGCCCGGCACCGGCGCCGGCGGGCGTATCAGCAAGCGCGACATTCTCGGCGTCGTCGCGGGCGGTGGGGTTTCTGCCGGCATTGGCTCAGGTGCCGCAGTTGCGCCCGCTCGCGTTGCGCCTCCTCCTACCGGTGGCACGGCCGCATCCGCCGTCCTCGAAAATGCGGTCCCGCGCGAAAAAATGTACTTCGGACATTATGAAGTGCAGCCGATGTCCGTCATGCGCCAGCGCATCGCCGAGCACATGGTGCTCTCGAAGCACGTTTCGCCGCACGTTTATTCCGTGGACGAAGTGAACATGAGCGCGATCGCCGCGCTGCGCTCGAAGCTGAAGGACAAATTCGAGCAGTCCTCCGGCACCAAGCTCACCTTCATGCCTTTCTTCGTGCGCGCGGCTGTGGAAGCGCTGCGCGCTTTCCCGACGGTGAACGCATCCGTTGACGGCACGAACATCGTCCTGCACAAGGAATGCAACATCGGCATCGCCGTGGCACTCGACTGGGGCCTGATCGTCCCGGTGATCAAGGGCGCCGAGGAGAAAAACTTCCTGGGCCTGGCGCGCTCGATGAACGACCTCGCCGAACGGGCTCGCGCGAAAAAACTCAAGCCCGAGGAAGTGGCCGAAAGCACTTTCTCGATCACCAACCCAGGCGTCTTCGGCGGCCTGTTTGGCCTCCCGGTAATCAACCAGCCGAACGTGGCCATCCTGGGACTGGGCACGATTGAGAAGCGCCCGGTGGTAATCGACGACGCCATCGCGATCCGCTCGATGGTCTACCTAACGCTTTCCTACGACCACCGCGTTGTGGATGGCGCCGTGGCCCACCAGTTCATGGGCCATGTGAAGCACACGCTAGAGAATTGGACCGAGAGCATTTTGTAAGGTTTTTGCGGCTGTTTGGGATTTGTCGCTGCGGTTGAATCCAATCTCGAGGAGCGTGTCTCCTCCGCGCTTCGAAACGCGCTGCTGAATCATTTGCGGCAGGAGCGCTTTGCGCTCCTGCAATATCACGGCGCGACATACGAGGCTGTGGTTTCTGATTTCTCCGAACCGTTCCGTTGGCAAGGCGCTTCGAACGGGCATGGGTCGCCGCGCGAGATTTTGCACGAGCGGCTAACCGCTCGTGCAGCAAAAGAAATTTGGCGGGCGCTTAAACCTCTGCAGGCTCTTAGGGTCCCCTCCACGTCAAACGCAATGCCAAAAGCAAAAGCAGAAGCAAAACAAAAAGCAGATCCGCGATGGGGAGAAGCGCCGTGGAAGATTGATTTCACTCCGGCACAGCGCTCGATTCCAGAAAAAGTGGATGTCGCCATCATCGGCGGAGGATTCACGGGGCTTGCGGCGGCCGCCTGGCTGCGAGTGCTTGCTCCTTCGAGCTCCGTCGCCGTGTTCGAGGCCGGGCGCATCGGCGCGGGCGCGAGCGGACGCACGGGCGGCATGGCGCTCGGAGAAACGGCTGCGGGGGATCTTGCGGGGCTTGGCGATGTCCTCGATGGATTCGAGAAAATCCTGCGCCAATTGAATGTCGAGTGCGACCTTTCCCTGCCTGGCGCCTGGGAAATCGGCCGCGGAGACAGTTTGCCTAATTCACCAATCGAGTGGAGTGATTCCGGGACGCTGCGCGTTGTGAAAGAAGTTCCCGGCGGCACGCTCGATCCCGGGAAACTCGTATGCGGCCTCGCGCGCGCCGCGGAGAATCTCGGCGCGATAATTTTCGAGAATGCACCGGTCGAGCGAGTCCACCGGGGCGAGCGCGGAAGTCTCGAGCTTGGCGGAAATCGCGCGTCTGCCGGGAAAACTACCGCCGGGAAAATTCTTTTCGCGACGAACGCGCTGTCGCTTGGCCTCGCAGGCCTCGCCCGAGGCATGCATCCGCGCTTGACGCTTGCGGCCACGACCGCCCCGCTCGCGGAGGGCCAGCTCGAAGCCATCGGCCTTGGCCAAGGGAAGCCCTTCTACACCGTGGACCTTCCTTATCTCTGGGGCCGCGTGCTCGCGGACCGTTCGATTATTTGGGGCGCGGGTCTGGTGAGTGCGCCTGATGAGCGCGACCTCGAGCGAGTCGAAATCTCGGCTCCGGAGCCGGCGCGAATGTTCGCGGCGCTCGAAAAGCGCGTCCGCGGCCTGCATCCGGCGTTGCGCGCGGCAGAATTCACGCGTCGCTGGGGAGGCCCGATCCTGTTCCGCGACAGTTGGGAGCCGGTATTCGATTGGCATCCCGAACGACGTGAGCGTGGCCGCGACGCGATCGTCCTCGGCGCCTACGCTGGCCATGAGGTGGCGTTATCGTCGTATCTCGGTGCCTGGGCCACCGAAATTCTTCTTGGCAAGCGCGTTTTACCGGAGTGGGGGTGGATTTCCTCCTAAGGCGTGGTTTTGGCGGTGCGATCAAGAATGAAGAGGTTCAAAGCATGAGCCTCTTGCTGCAGAGGCGCTCGTCGCGCCTCTGCAATACCTCGCTCGGTCGGCCTTCTAGTTGGCTCGATGATGTTGCCGCAGTCGGGCGGGCGCGCTGCCAATCTCAAGAGAACTTCGACCGTCGAGATTTTGCAGGAGCGGATGAACTCCGCTCCTGCGGCAGAAAATTCTCGAGGTCAATCTGAATCCTGAATAATCCGCGTGGCCCCCGCGGTTACTGAAGCCGAACGCGCAGTTCTTCGGCAAACTTGTCGATGCGGCTGAGCGGGACGACGTTGATCCCCTGATCCTCGAAGAGGCGCGCGACGAACTGATGTTGCGTGTTCGAGCCGGAGGGTTCGGCCTCGGTAACGGCCGTGAATTCGCATTCCGGCAGGCGCGCGCGAATGCGCTCCGTGGTGTAGGCCAGCACCTTTGCCTGGTACACATCGCGGCCGAGAGCCAGGGCCTGAATATAACCGCGTACCCCGTTGCGGTAGCCGTAGTCGAGCTTGAAGGTGTCGCCGGGCTGCGTGAATTCCTCAACGCGAATGTTGCGCTCGAGTTGCGGCACGCGGCGCCGGAGCAATACATCATTGATCCGCTTCTTGATCCAAGCCCGCGTGCTTTCAATCACACGGGCGCCGACGCCGGCGCGCGGCGGAGGCGCGACATGGTCGTGATACAACCGGTCGAGTTCGGCGTCGAAGTTGGCCGCGAAGACGGCCTTTTGCGGGCTGAGCTGGACGGCATTTGAAAGCGTCTCGCCAAGCTTCGCAAGATACGCACGCACCGATTCCTCGGAATCCTTCAAGCGGGCTTGAAACTCGCCCGGCAGACCGCGGAGCAACTCTTCGTCGGCGTTCGGATGCAGCCGGCGGACGCGCGCGATTTCGGAGGTTTCCTCGATCATGCGCAGCGCGCGCCGCGCCCCGCCCACCTCTTCGAGCAGGACACCGATATTGACCCACTCGTCGCGGACAAGGTTCGGCGTGTAGCGAAGAATGTGATAACGCAGCGTATTCGGAGGTTCTTCAGCCACGATTTCCTCCTTGAGCCCGGCAATTCAATGCTCGGTCAGTCAGGCAGAGGCCAGACGTTCCGCCGGCCGTCGCACTCAAAATCCAGGCTCCCACTCGAATTGCAATCATTGCAATAAAGGCCCGTTTGCTTTCAAAGGCTAGTTCCCGCATGCCCGAAATATAACTCCCCTCATCACAGAACCCCGCTCCACGTTTACTTCCAATTCGGAAACGGCTGCGCCGACGATTTCCACGCCGCAATCACCAGGTCGCGCACCAGTTTTCGCCGCCGCACCAGCTGTTCCAGCATGCGGTAGAGCGGATCCGGCTCGAAATTGTACCACTCCGGCGGAATCGCGCTCGCAGCCTCCTCCAGCGCCGCTTCGTCCATTTTCGTTTCCACGCGCGAGAGCCAGGGCTCAAACGCCTCGATCCCGCGCACCGACTCATAGACGCGATGCCGCGCGTAGAGGCCCCGCAGCGGCGCATCGGGAAAATTCCATTCGCCGGCGTTAAAGCAAAATCCCTGGTCGATCATCTGCGCCTGGTAACGAGCTTCTCCGCCCGTGCGAAAAAAAATCGCCTGGCGTCCGTTCGTGTTGCAGGTCCACTTGTCGAAAACGAGCATGCCGCAGAAGTCGGAGAGGTTTACAACCGTGCGGAGCTGTTCCTCCGGCAGAAAATCGTACACCGTCATTTCCGCCGGCGGCCCAGGATATCGCGAACCGAATTGCAGCCCGGCCTTGCAGGGCGCGCGCCCGCGCCCCAGCTGAATCACCAGATCATCCGTGTGCGCGATCAGCTCTTCGCGCACCTCGACCACTTCTCCCGCCGCTGCCGGCAGCCCCAGCCTCGCGGCTAGTCTGGTTCCAAGCAATTCATTCGCCAGAATCCGCAATCCCTGCGGATTGTTCTGGAATTTCACCACGTAGTGCGCTTCGTCCGCGCATCGCACCAGATGCGCCTGCGCCCCACCGCGCATTCGCCGCACTTGCTCGACCGCCCGCTCCATCGCGCGCGTATGCTAGCCACCCGAATGGGTTTACGGCAAGCAAAACATTTTCATATTGGGAAATATTCCGGTGCTGCCGGAATGGCCACCATCGGTGAGGAATGCTAAAGCGGGGCTACGCCGTTCGCCGCTGGATTTCTGAGCGCAGAAATAAAGGCGCGGGGATGCGCCCACGGAAACTTCGGCGTACCCCCGCACCCAATCTCGCCGGGAAGGCCAGCCTCGGCCAGAGCCTAGCGCTTCTTGCGCTTGCCGCTCTTCTTCGGCCGCGATTTCTTCGCCTTGGCCTTCTTCTTGGGTTTCGCCTTGGCCTTGGCTTTCTTCTTAGCCGGCGCTTTCTTCGCTTTGCGCGCCGGCGCAGGCTTGCGGGGAGCGGGCGCCGCGGGCTTCTCGGCTTCTTCCTCCGGCTCCTCCTCCACGATGATCTCTTCGACTTCCTCTACGATGGCCTCGTGCGGCTGTTCCAGCCCCTCCCCCTCTTCCTCTTCGTAGCGGGGCAGTTCGTCGTCTTCCTCGTCGTGCATCTTCAGGTGAAACATTAGCTCCTCCGTGGGTCTCGAGCGTTCCCGGCAGCAATTTTCCCCCGGCGTTTATTAATGGAGTCTCCGGGCTTTGTCAAGGCGCAAGGACGCGCAAACTCATGTTGGAATAGAAATGCCTGTGAATCAAGCCCCAGCGGAGAAGATTTCAACCGGCAAGGCGCGATTGTAAGTGTAAGAAAATGAGGCGTTTATCTACAGGAAGGCAGATGCACTTCCCGGCTGCTCAGCGCTGGATGGTAATCACGTCCCCAGCTTCAAGCGGCCTGTCTGCCAGGAACGGATTCGAGTGCCGAAGAGCGGAAATGGTGGTTTTGTAAGCCCGTGCGATGGAGTAAAGCGTCTCCCCCGGTTTCACGTGGTACTTCAGAGCCTCTTCCTTATCCGCAGCGCCAGTCGAAACGCTGCGGACTGCCGGTGCGCCATTCTCCGCCACCTTCGATTTCGCGCGAGGATTATTGACCGGGTCGCCGCCCGCATAAATGCGCAGCCGGGAGCCGCGCGGCACACTCGTCCCATGGATATTGTTCCAATGCTTCAATTGCGCCACGGTCACGTCATAACGCTCCGCGATCCCCTCGAGAGTATCGCCGCGCTTCACCCTGTAGCTCACGAGCTTCACTGCGGGCGGCGGCGTCGGCACGTTCAGCAGAAATCCCGACGGCAGCACCGCATGGGCCTCGAGGTGATTCGCGTTCTCAATCGCCGATACCGTTACGCGATAATGCCGGGCCACTTCGCCGAGAGTCTCGCCCGACCCGACCGCGTGCAGCCGCCAGCTGGTCCACTTCTCGACCGGCACGCGGCGAATGTTCTCCGCGAATTTCTCGGTCATCCCCGGCGGCAGCTTCAATTCGAACTGCGGGTCGTTCGGCGTGGCATTGCGCAACAACTGCGGATTCAGCATCCGCAAATCATCCAAGTCCGCCCCGGTAGCATCCGCCACCAGCGACAAACTGATCGGATGCCCCGGCTTCACCATATCAGCCTGCACCGGCTTCTCCGCCTGCACCTCGACGCCGTAAAGCGCCGGCTGCTTGCCCACCAGCGCGAGCGCGATAATGATGGGCACGTAATTTTGCGTCTGTTTCGGCAGCGCATGCCGCTTCTGCAATTCCCAGAAATCAGCGTATCCCGTGCGCTCGATGGCCTTCACGACGCCCATGGGCCCGGCATTGTACGCGGCCATCACCAGGTACCAGTCGCCGAACATGTCGTAGAGGTCGCGCATGTGCCGAGCAGCCGCGCGCGTGGCTTTCTCAGGGTCGCTGCGCTCGTCCACCCAGTAGGTGCGGTCGAGATCGTATTCCTGGCCGCGGAAGGGCATGAATTGCCAGATGCCGCGAGCCCCGGCTCTTGAAACCGCCTGCGGCAAAAAGGCGCTCTCCGCCTGCGCCAGATAAATCAGGTCCTGCGGCACGCCTTCTTCTTTCAGCACGCGCCGGATCATGTCGTTGTAGCGGCCGGCGCGATCAAGCCCGCGCTCGACAATCGCGCGCCCGCGAGTCGTCGAAAAGAAGCTCAAATACTGGAGGACGGAATCGTTCACCGTCAGCGGCAAATCGTGCGGCACCTTGATCAATTCCTGCTCGGCCCTGGCCACTAAACGCTGGTCGCCAGCCGGCAGCGTCAAATCCGTCAGCTCGTCAATCGGCGCCGGCGTTCCCGAATTTTCCTCGTCCGCGCTCTGCTCGGCATTCACTTCGTAGGAATGCAGCGTCTCGCCAATCTGGTCAACCAGCTGCGAAAGGCGCGGATCCGAATCCGCCTGCAAGCCGCTCGTCAGGATCTGGTCCACGGCGCGGTCGAAATCCACGCGCGCATTGTCAAAGTCGCCGGCCTTGTATTTCTTCTGCCCGGCATCGAAGCTGGCCTGTACTTGCTCGACCAGCAGGTCAACCGCCGGCCGCGGGCGGGGCGCGAGGTCAGGAAATGACGCCGCCCGGCCAGACACCGGCAGCGCCTCGCGTACGTACTCAGGCGCGGGAGCAGGCGCGGTCGTCGGAGCCTGCGCCTTGGTCTGCTTCTTCGCAGAATCGTCGCACCCGGCCAGCACCAGCGTCCCTGCCGCCAGCAGAACCCAAATTGTGCTCTTTTGCTTCATTATTTCCGCCATGCCTCTGAAACACTAGTGCAGATTCGATACCAAGTACTCGGGGCCGGCATCCGATGCCGCCTTAAGCTCCCCTAATCTGCGGTAACAAAAATCTTACGAGTAACTTACCAGCCGGTCAATGGGATTGCCGTACTAGTCGTTGACATTCTCAGGACATCGAGTACTACCTTCTCTCTGTGTTCGCGGCAGGCCCACTGGCCCGGTTAGGCACAGGCTTATACCACCCTCACCTGTGAAAATGCTACCCCCTTGCCACCTCCCCAGCCCGGCCAGTACCACCGGAACTTATTTCTTGTCCCCACATGCCGATTGGTCTATCCTCCCACCGGCCTTGCGGACCTTCCTAGTGGCTCAGGCGGGAATCTCCGTTTCAGGCTGCACTGTCTCCCAGTCCAATCCAAAACAGGTTGTTGCGCGTACTGTGGTAGGAACCAGCTGGGGCAGTTCCAACTCGATCGAACAGGAGGTTTTAAAACAGATGACAAAGTCGACGAAGGCCTTGATGGCAACCGCAGCGCTGGCGGGCTTGCTCGCCGGTACCGGAGTTACCGTTCAGGCTTCCAACCTTCTCTCTGGGGCGAAGTCTTTCACCAGCTCGCAAGACGACGCCAAGAAGACGGACAAGGTCAAGGAAAAGCACGCTTGTAAAGGCCAAAACTCTTGCAAGGGCAAGGGCGGCTGCAAGTCGTCCGACAACGGTTGCAAAGGCAAGAACTCTTGCAAGGGCAAGGGCGGTTGCGCCACCGACGGATCCAAGATGCCGGACAAACCAAAGTCGTAGTTTCCGGTCAACCTCTTACCATCGGGGGGCCGGCGCAACCCAACTTCACCGGCCCTTCGCTTTCTCTTTCTTCACCCGGAGAGCGTCGTGCCTGCAAACCAGTTCAACGGATTCACGGACTACGGAATCGGTATCGGCCTGCGCGCCACTCACTACCACCACATCCTCACGCGCAAACCCGTCGTGGACTGGTTTGAAATCATCTCTGAAAATTTCATGATTGATGGCGGACGGCCGCTGCACGTCCTCGATCAGATTCTCGAACAGTACAAAGTGGTCCAGCACGGCGTGTCCATGTATTTCGGCTCGGCAGAGAAACCCAATCGCGAACACCTGCGCCGGCTGAAAGAGCTTGTCAAGCGCACCAAGACCCCCTGGGTTACCGACCACCTCTGCTGGGGAAGCGTGGACGGCCGTTACACTCACGACCTGCTGCCCATGCCCTACACGTTCGAGGCCGCCCGCATCACGGCGCAAAAAGTCCGCGAGGTGCGCGATTACCTCGAAGTCCCCATCGCTGTCGAGAACGTCAGCAGCTACGCCGAATTTCACGTCTCCGAAATGACGGAGTGGGAATTCCTGAACGAAGTGGTCGAGCGCGCCGATTGCGGTATCCTGCTCGACGTGAACAATATCTACGTGTCATCCCAGAATCACAGTTTTGACCCCTTCGCTTACGTCAATAGCGTCCCCGCCGAACGCGTGGCGCAGATTCACATCGCCGGCCACTCGAAATACCGCAAATACATCCTCGATACGCACGATCATCCGGTGATCGATCCGGTCTGGAAGCTTTACGCTCGCGCCATCGAGCGTGTGGGACACACGGCAACTCTTCTTGAATGGGACGACAGCATTCCCTCATTCCAGGAAGTCCATGACGAAGCCTTGAAGGCCAAGCGCTTCCTCGCGAGCGCCTCGCTCGCTACCGCCGTATGAAGCTCCTCAACCTCCAGCGCCGCATGGCCCGCGCGGTGATGACGCCGCTCACGCCTTCCGAACGCATGCGCCGCGTCTCGCCCGACGGCCGCTCCATGACCGCCGTCGCTTCGCAGATCATCAAGCCGAACGATCGGCTCACTTCCTTCGAGCGCCTGGAAATTTACAACCGCCAGTATTGGTTTCGCGTCCTCTCGAGCCTGATCGAGGATCTTCCCGGCCTGCGCGCCGTCTTGGGCGACCGCCGATTCGAGGCCATGTCCAAGGCCTACCTTGTTGATTCGCCTTCGCGCTCCTTCACGCTGCGCGATCTCGGCTCTCGTCTTGAATCCTGGCTCGGAAAACATCCCCGCTGGGCCGGCTCGAAGCAGGCTCTGGCTCTCGACATGGTGCGCCTCGAATGGGCCGATATCGAGGCCTTCGACAGCAAATCGGAACCCCCGCTTCGCACCGAAGACCTCGGCGAAAATGCCGGTCCTACGATTCGCTTGCGGCTCCAGCCGCACGTCCGGCTCCTCGAGCTGCGCTACCCCGTGGACGATTTGCTCCTCGAGGTCAAAAAGGACGAAGACACGGACTTTGCGAGCAACGCCTTCACCGAGCGCCACAAACGCAAACGCGTCCTTGCCGTCGCCCGCCTGAAGCCCGCGCCCATTTATCTGGCCGTGCACCGCATGGACTTTTCAGTTTATTTTCGGCGGCTCGAACGCGAAGAATTTCTTCTCCTGCGCGCGCTCACCAGCGGTAAGCCGCTGACTGCCGCAATAGATCTGGCGTTCCGCAAAAGCTCGATTCCCATGGCGGACCGGCCGACAAACGTGCAGCAGTGGTTCCACAACTGGGCCGCGCTCGGCTGGTTCTGCCGCACGGCTCAAAGGCCCAAGCAGTCCTGAATTCGCAATCCTAAGGAGCCTCGCTGCATCCATGAAAAATACTCTTGTTCAGCTTCGGAAGCTTTACGACGGGTTCTTCCACCTGGTCTCTTACCTGCAATCTCCGTTTCTTCTCGCCGTGCGGCTCTATTGGGGCTGGCAGCTCACGCAAAGCGGCTGGGGCAAGCTCCACAATCTTGCGAACGTCACCGATTTTTTCACCAGTCTCGGCCTGCCGATGCCTGCGCAAACGGCGCTCGCCATCTCTTGCCTGGAATTCTTCGGCGGAATTTTCCTGGCCATCGGGCTTCTGTCGCGGCTCAATGCTCTCGTGCTGACCGTGAACATGATCGTGGCCTACATCACCGCGGATCGCGAAGCGCTGTTTTCGATCTTCTCCGATCCGGACAAATTTTATGCCGCCGCACCATACACATTTCTCATCGCTTCTCTCATTATTTTATTCTTTGGGCCGGGCAAAATCGCGCTCGATACTCTGCTTAAAAAGTTTGTCGGCGGTGATTCTCCATCAACATCCGGTTAGGACACCTCTCAGGAAGCAGCCGGCTACAACTTGATTGAGTAACGGTCCGGCCGCGGCTCGCATCCAATCCCATGCGAGCCATGAAAATATTCGCCGCCACTCTTTTCGCGCTTACGATTCTCGCCTTCGTTGCACTATATTCGGCTCCGGCCAATCCCATGCCCTTAACCATCGCTGTCGGCAATGCCCGAATTGACGTCTCGATCGAAAGCGGCCAGCTCACCGCCTCTGAAGCGCAGCTTTCGGAATGGGTCCGCTCGGCCGCCGAATCCGTCGCCGCATACTACGGCCGCTACCCGCTTGACCACGTCTCCATTCGCATCGCGCCCACCGACGGTCAGGGCGTCCGCAACGGCCGCACCTTCGGGCGCGATGGCGGCTTTATCTCCATTCATGTCGGCGATGAAACCACTGCATCCGATCTCAATAAGGATTGGATGATGACTCACGAAATGGTCCATCTCGCTTTTCCCTCGGTCCCGGAAAAAAATCACTGGATCGAAGAGGGCATCGCCACCTACGTCGAGCCCATCGCCCGCGTGCAAGCCAAGCACATGGACGTAAACGAAATGTGGTTCGAGCTCGTCCGCGATCTGCACCAGGGCCTGCCCGCGCCCGGCGACAAGGGCCTCGACCACACGCACACCTGGGGACGCACCTACTGGGGTGGCGCGCTCTTCTGCCTCCTCGCCGACGTCGAAATCCGCCGCCAGACCAATAATCGCAAAGGCCTCCAGGACGCCCTGCGCGGCATCCTCGACGCTGGCGGCGACATTCGCCGCGATTGGGAATTGGAGAAGGCTCTCACCGCAGGCGATCAAGCCACCGGCACAACTGCGCTCATGAATCTCTACGCCAAAATGAAAGACAGCCCCTACGAAGTGGACCTGCCTGCCCTGTGGACTCAATTGGGAGTCGTGCGAGACAGCAACACCGTCCACTTCGACGATTCCGCCCCGCTCGCCGCCACCCGCAAAGCAATTACCTACGGCAAACTCACCGCGCCCAGCACCTCCGCCGCGCTCCAGCGCCCCTCAGCAACAATCGCCGGCCGCACCGCCGCCAAAGCTCGTCCTTGATTGGCAGGCCGCTCTTGCACTGGGGCATTTCGTAACGCGGGCGTCTCGCCGGCGCTCTTATCTTTTGAAGCATCGCCCTTGCCCCGCACCCCAATAAACGCTAAAACGTCTCCGCACTCGTACCACCAAGGGGGATTGGTGATAACAAAACGAATCGCATTCTTCGCCATTCTGTTGAATTTTGCTTTCGGCTGCAGAATCGTCTCCGCACAAGACTCCGGCCTTCGCTTCGAAATTTCATTCCCGGCCGCCGTGCATCCGGATGCAATCACCGGCCGCGTCTTCCTCCTCATCTCGCGTGACAATTCCAAGGAACCGCGCCTCCAGATCACCCGCACCGGCCCAGCACTTTTCGGCCGCGATATCGAACATCTCGCCCCCGGCCAGCCCGCCGCAATCGACGAATCCGATCTCGGCGCCCCCGTCCCAAGCCTCCGCGATCTTCCCGCCGGCGATTACTACGTCCAAGCCGTCATCAACATCTACTCCGAATTCCACCGCGCCGATGGCCACACCGTCTGGATGCACGACGACCAATGGGAAGGCCAGGATTGGACCCGCTCCCCCGGCAATCTCATCAGCACCGTCGAGCACATCCATCTCGATTCGCACTCGAGCCCCGCCCGCACGATCAAACTCGTCACTGAGGACGCCATTCCACCCGTCGTCATTCCCGCCGACACCGAATGGGTCGAGCGCTTCAAATTTCAAAGCCCCTCGCTCACGAAATTCTGGGGGCGCCCCATCTACCTCGGCGCCACCGTCCTGCTCCCCAAAGATTACGCGCGCGAAACCATCAGCTACCCGGTGCTCTACGAACAAGGCCACTTCGATATAAAAGCTCCGCTCAACTTTCGCACCGAGCCGCCCACGGACGATGAGTTGAACGCAGGCGGCATGACCGCGCGCGCGGCAAAACGCGGCTACGAGCTATACCAAGCGTGGCCCAAGGAAAATTTCCCGCGCATGATCGTGGTCACCTTCCAGCATCCGAATCCGTACTTCGACGATTCCTACGCCGTGAACTCCCCAAACGTCGGCCCCTACGGCGACGCCATCATGCAAGAGCTGATCCCTGAAATCGAGAAGCGCTACCGCGTAATTAGGGAACCCTACGCCCGCATCCTGGCCGGCGGCTCCACCGGCGGATGGGAAGCGCTGGCGCTGCAATTTTTCCACCCAGATTTTTTCGGCGGCACATGGGGCTATTGCCCTGACCCAGTCACGTTCACCAACGTCGAAGGCATCAACGCCTATTCGGACGCGAACGCATTTCACAAGGACTACGAGTGGCGCCGCGAGCCCACCATCAACTCCATCGAAACCGACGGCCGCGTCCGCCTCACTTCCGAGCAGCGCAATCATCTCGAGCTCGTCAACGGTACCCACGGCCGCTCCGGCGAGCAAATTGACATCTGGTCCGCCGTCTTCGGCCCCGTCGGCAGCGACGGCTACTTCGAGCCGCTCTTCAACAAGCGCACCGGCGAAATCAATCCCACTGTCGCGCAGTACTGGAAAGACCATTTCGACCTGCTCGAATACCTGAAACGCAATTGGCCCACGCTCGGCCCCAAGCTAGTAGATAAAGTCCACATCTACGTAGGCACCATGGACACCTACCAGCTCAATGTAGCCGTCCGCGAGCTAGAGGACTGGATGAAAACCACGGAGAACCCGCACTACGAGGGGTTCTTCGTCTACGGCGTAGGCGAGCCCCACTGCTGGTCAGGCACCGTGACGCACGCCGCCCGCCTAATAGAGATCGCCGATTTCATCGCCGCGAAAAGCCCCTACGTGACCGCGACACCGTGGTGGAAGCGCTAGCGCCGTAACGCGGGCGTCCCGCCGGCGCATTATTTGGCGCTGTGCCTCATTCCCCTCCAGCGTCCGATCCCTCCATCCCCCGACAAAAAACGACAAACCCGCGGCATCCTTACCCCCACAATGTTCGTCTTAAGCAGTGCAGTCATCATCCTGCGGCGGGCTCGCGAAACTTTTTTCCTGTAATGTGTTTGATACAAATCGCATGAAAACCGCCATCATCATACTCACCCTCGCCGCAGCCGCCGCCCTCTGCGCCCAGCAAACGCCCACCATCTCCGTAAAAGTCGATCTCGTCCCGATTCTCGCCACCGTCCACGATAGCGACGGCAAGATCGTAAAAAATCTCACCCCAGCCGATTTCATCCTCAAAGTAGACGGCGTCGAGCAAAAGATCACCTACTTCAAGCAAGAGTCCGATCTCCCGCTCTCGATCGGCCTCCTGGTTGACACCAGCACCAGCCAGCGAGGCGTCCTCGAAGAAGAGCGCCGCGCCAGCGACAAATTTCTCGACCAAGTCCTGCGCGAAGACAAAGACCAAGCCTTCGTCGTGTCCTTCGACGTGCGCGTCCAAACTCTGCAACACTTCACGTCGTCGCGCACCGAACTCGCCGCCGCCCTCGACCGCCTGAAAATTCCCGACCAAGTCTCCACGCTAATCTACAGCGCCGTCCGCGACTCCGCGCGAGATCTCATGCAGCAGGAAAAGGGCCGCAAAGCCTTCATCCTGCTCACCGACGGCGTCGCCTTCAAGGACCCCACCTCGATCTCGGACGCCATCGAATTCGCCCAGCGCGCCGACACCATCATCTACACAATTCTCTTCTCCGACCCGAATGAAAGCTTCGGCCCCATCCGCGCCACAATTCTCAAGGCATTCAAAGCGCGCGGCAAGCACGGCCTCGAACGCATGGCCCGCGAAACCGGCGGCGCCGCCTACGAAGTCTCGCCGACCCAATCCATCGAAGAAATCTACTCCCTGATCGAGGAAGCCCTCCGCAACCAATACATCATCGGCTTCACGCCTGTCGGCCAGTCCCCCGACGGCAAATATCACAAGATCAAACTCGCAACCACCGACCCCCATCAAGTCGTCAACGCCCGCGCCGGCTATTACGCCAAATAACGCGAAGCCGCGCGCCCGACACAGCCCATATGGAGTGCGGTGGCTGGCCACCGCTTTGTTACGGCCCCGCTCGCTGGGCCGAGAGTGCATTGAACGTAAGCTTCCTTCGCCTTATTCCTCCAGCCAAGCACCAAATCGAATGTTGCAAAAGTGCGGGCGCGTCCCGCAAGCTGATACGCATGCCCGAACTCCCGGACATCGCGGCGTACATCAGCGCGCTCGAACCGCGCATCCTCGCCCAACCGCTCGAGCGCGCGCGGCTCGCGAGCCCGTTCCTGCTGCGCACCGTCGAACCGCCGCTCACGGATGCGGAAGGCCGCACCGTGCGCGAATTGCGCCGCGTCGGCAAACGCATCGCCATCGGCGTGGATGGCGGCCTCTGGCTCGTGCTGCATTTGATGATCGCCGGCCGCTTGCACTGGCGGCCGCGCGGAGCGAAGCTCGCGGGCCGCCAAAGCCTCGCCGCCTTCGATTTTCCGCGCGGCTCGCTCGTGCTCACCGAAGCCGGCACAAAGCGCCGCGCCTCGTTGCACGTCCTCGCCGGCGACGAGGGCTTGCTCTCGATCGACCCCGGCGGCATCGACGTCTTCGCAAGCGATCTCGCCACATTCCGCGCCGCACTCACAGCCGAAAACCGCACGCTCAAGCGCGCCCTCACCGATCCCCGCCTGCTAAGCGGCATCGGCAACGCCTACTCGGACGAAATCCTGCACGCCGCGCAGCTTTCACCGATTACGCTAACGCACAAATTGCAGCCGCAAGAATGGGAAAAGCTCCACGCCGCCACGCGCGCCACGCTCAAGCTCTGGATCGACCGCCTGCGCGCAGAAGCAGCCATCGCATTTCCCGAAAAGGTGACCGCCTTCCGCAAAGGCATGGCCGTCCACGGCCGCTACGGCGAGCCGTGCCCGCACTGCGGCGAAAAAATTCTGCGCATCCGCTACGCGGACAACGAAACAAATTATTGCGCCCGCTGCCAAACAGCCGGAAAAGTTCTAGCCGACCGCAGCCTCTCCCGCCTCCTGCGCTCCGACTGGCCTCGCACGCTCGAAGAGCTCGAAGCCCTCAAGCGCCGCTAGCCGGTCTTCCCAGCTACATACATTTGAAATCCGCAATCCGCACTTTGAGATTGTTCACACGGTCGCCGCCGTCCCGCCCCCTCACAACCAAGGCAGCGCCGGCCACATCCCGCGCATCTAAATTAGTGTGAATCCGCACAAGCCTTCCGGAGCGGGTGCCACTGGCCTGCACAAGGAGGGATGAAATGATCGGTATGAATTTCCCAGAATTCTTCACGTTGTTTATCCTAGGTTTGATCGCGGCAGTTGTGATGCACTTCATCATTCGCTACCACATGCTGGAGGGCGTTGATGGCTTTCTGGCAAAGTGGATAGCGGGTTGGATCGGAGGTTGGCTCGGCGCTCCGGTCCTGGGTCATTGGGGATTCCAAATACAAAATATCTATATCATACCAGCGCTTGTCGGCGCGTTCATTGGCGCCTTCGCGTTTCCAGTCTTGGTCAAAGCCTCGGCTACAAAACTCGCACCAAATGCAGCACGATCCCCTGTTACTCCCGCCGAGATGTTGAGAAAAGCTAGCTAGCCGCTGCGGCGCCCAATCCGGGTTGTGCGGAATCAGAGACAATTTATAAATTTTACCGGAGGTGAAAATATGTCCGCAGTTTCGAAATTCGCCGGTCTGGCGATTCTGTTCGTCGCCGGCCTGTTGATGGCAACCCAGTCGTTCGCGCAATACCAGGTCGTCACCGTCACCGATGGCGGCACAATCACCGGAACCGTCAAATGGTCCGGCGCAAAGCCCAAGCCGTTGACTCTCCCCATCACGAAAAATCCCGACGTCTGTGAAATCAACGGCCAGAAGACGCGCGATCTCGAGCGTCTTGAAATTGCCCCAGACGAAGGTGTCGCCAACACAGTCGTTTTCCTCAAAGACATCAGCAAAGGCAAGGCCATGGATTTGCCGGTGGCCGAACGCTCCCTCGACCAGAAAAATTGCCGCTACATTCCTCACATCATGCTCGTCCCGAAAGGTGACAACCTCGCCATGGTCAGCCAGGATCCAATCCTTCACAACATCCACATGACCGGCGTCGAGGTTTACAACATTCCTTTCCCGATCGAGAATCATGTCGTCAATCGTCCCTTCCCGCGCGATGGCGTCACCAATATCAAATGTGACGCTGGACACGTGTGGATGAATTCTGAAGTTCTTACCGTGGACCAGCCCTACTACGCCATCACCGATAAGGACGGCAATTTCAAACTCACCGACGTTCCCCCGGGAACCTACACCATCGAAGCCTGGCACGAAGGCTGGCACATCGCCCGTGAAGAGAGCTCGATGGACGTGGACTCGCACCAGATGGTCAATCGCCCCATCTTCAGCGACCCAGTCACCTGGGACCAAAAAGTCACCGTGCCGGCAAAAGGCACCGCAAAAGTGAATTTCACAATCACCGAGCGGACCTAGCGCCGCCGTATTTTCACTGCGCAGGATGCCGGCGCGTTCTCGTACCGTTGGCATCCTGCCGGCGCCCTTCCTTTTGTCTTCTACTTTCGCAGTTTGGAGCGCTCGGTTGGGAGCGGGTGATGGGGGACGAAAAGAGGGCGTTTTTTTCGGACGATTAGAAGATGTCATCTGTTTGATTTTGAAAGGGTTGTGGCGATTTCTAATCGTTTCTAGCTGTCGATTAGAAATGCAGTGGCTGGCGGTTAGTGATGAGTGGCGAGGGGTACGTCTATGGGGCGATTGCGCGGGTGGAGCGGCGCAAGCGGTAGTGTGACTCAGCTCCGTCGGTTTATGGAGGGGGTGAATCCCTTCCCTTCCACGCTGACTGCTTATTCTGTTGCGGGTAGAAAAATGTGATCTCTTTTGATTGCAATTGGTTAGCTCGAATCTTGAGTTGGCGACTGTTGCTACTAGCCTTCCAGCCGGCGGCGAGGGGAGCGCAAACGGTAGGGAGATACGGTTGTGTCGGTTTTTGGAGGGGATCCCTCGGCGTCGTTGCATGATGCACATCCTCCTGCGATGTCTGGAGACAGACCTTCCCCAGTTCCGCTTTCCCGGATTCACACTTCGTGCTTAAAATTTTAGGGGATGCGCTTCACGCGCAGGGTGTACTGCTTACGGCAACTACTTAATCGTTACATTTATATCATGGTTATTGGGCAAAAGCAAGCGGTTTTTTTGGTGGGGGGAGGCACAAGAGAGAGCGCGGATGAAGAGCAACACCGACCTGACAGGAAACTGCAATGGTGACAGATGACCAGAAGTTTGTGCCAGCCGCCTGCAGTGTTATACTCCGCACGTCGCACGGAAATTAACTGCCGCACGGCCCTAGGGGGTCTGATCGTGCCCCAGAGACGAGTCCCTACGCTCATTCCCGGGTACGGAAAATCCTATGCGTTGTTGTCCAAGGCCGAGGGGGTTGATACGGCCGTCATTTTTGTCCATGGCCTCGGCGGCAAACCCACCAGCACCTGGAGAGATTTTCAAGGGCTCGCTGATGAATACTCGACGGAATACACCTGGTGGACGACATCAGACATGTTCTTCTATGCCTATGAAAGCCTCCATACACCCATTCGCCAAAACGCAAGTCTGCTGGGCGTTTTCGTAGGAGCAGTATGGCAAGGGACGTGGGAAGGAACGGATTCGTCGGATAGCACCATGAAATACAAGGACTTGATCCTTGCAGGGCATTCCGAAGGCGGAGTGATAATCCGACGTTTGATTCTTGATCGGTATGAAGAAATCGAGTTGAAAGTTCGAGAGGCAAATCCTGGAGCAGACGCGAATAGGCTGAAGGCTTCGATGAAGCACGCATTGGGCTCGGATTTTGTGCTGGCCTCCTACTTGAGGCTGTTTGCACCCGCGTGTAGGGGCACCAACTTTTCTTCGTGGGTCGGATTTCTAACTTCGTTCTCGCATCTGGTGTCAGCGATCACCGCCTCTTCGCTGGTAAGAAACGAACTGCTCCCTGAATCGCCGGTTCTAAACACGCTCAAGACCGGGACCGAAAAGGCGCATGCGGAGTTCCACGAGGTTCGCGGCCTTTTTACGCAGCCGTTGTTTGGCGTTCCCGATCAAATCGTGTACTCAGAATCTTATCAAGGGGAAAAGCTGTTGTGGGACGCAGGCTACGATCACTCCGGGGTTTGCAAACCGGATTACACACACAAACGCCCGCTGGAGTTCGTGCGTAAATGAGCGATCAAAAGAAAGACCAGACCGCCAACCTAAAGTTTTTTGAGTCAGCGATTCTTCAGCCGGCGCTCCATGATCAGCAACATTTCCCCTTGAAGGTGGAAGGTAGCACGGTTTCGGATTTCGGCGTGATTGAAGCTGTGCATTGGGCGTCGCTTGGAGTTAAGATCAGCTATTTTGACGGGAAGGATGCGCACGAACTTCTCTCATCTACGAGTTGCGTGTTCGAGGCATGGTCCAACTTGCTGAAGCGACGGATTATTTCGCCCGAGGACGATTGGGCGAAGGTCATTCAGTTGGGGGAAAGCGGACAGGATATTGTGAATAGGGACTTGTTCTCGAGAGGCGTCGATATTGCTCCCCGGACACGAGAACTGCTCCAGAACACATTTCAAACTTTTCTACTTCTGACCGCCGAGAATATTTTGGATGACGACTCGCGCTATTTTTTGGATAGCGTAGGATGGACCGACGCCGGAGTGTGGAACGCTCGAAGGGAAGGGACTGTCCATCTACTGATAGGGTCAGCACAGGAGATGACGTCGGGATTTGCGAACGTGTTGAACTATTGGGAAGAGATGGATTCCTCGTCGCGCTCCGCGGAGGATCGGGAAAAGGCGTCTCACTTCATTAGACTGAAAAGTGATATTCGTATCGGTTCCTCAAAGGGCTTGGCACATGAATCGGTGGTTCGGGGCTTTACTCAAGAGGCGCGCGCGATTACGATCCGCCGATTCAACTTGGGCCAGGACGAGACCGTGGACCGCTACTTCTCGCTCGCCGGGGATTTCGCAAACCGCGCAAGAGAAGATTCCCCGGCGTGGTTTGATGCGCGGCTCAACATCTTTGAAAAACTAATTTGGTTGATCACGTATGCCGGCGGCGGGGACAACGTGAGAGGGCGTGAGGTCCGGCTGTGGAGCTTGTTTGCGGGAGGAGTCGAGAGTTCTCACGCTGAGAACCAGAAGTGGGAATCCGGGCTCTCCTGGGGCCCCCGGAAGATAAAACCCCCTGAGGAATTTGAGGGGTAGGACTGTCTGGGGGGCCTATTCGAACGGAGGGGGGACGAGCTGCCCTTCATCGCTCGGGACGCGCCGGGCCTTTCCGACCAATGCGTCCGAGTAAGGCGATCAAGTATCGAGCATGTCCCAATCTTCCCCAAGCACCCACCGAATGGCCGACAGCTTGCCGCTGACATATCCCCAGTCCCAGTCGCTTGCCATGTTCGCCATCAAGCTCTTCTTGCCAAATCTACTCTCGGCTTTCCGCTTTTGCTTTAGCATCCCTCTGATGATGTCCTCGGGCGTGCCTTTGGCGCGATAGTACTTGGCGGACATCTTCCGCCCGTACCACACTCGCGTGAAGAGCTCTTCCTCAGCTGCGAGTATCTTCTTCACGCTTCTAATAGGAACGTTTGAAAGGTCGTACTTGCGCTGCAGCACGATTTTCCGGGCCATCATCCGGATCAACTGAGGCCTCTCCCAGCATCGAATCTTGAACGGCGGCCGGTTGTTCTTCCTGTAGGACTCCAGGTAGTCTTTCGCCGGGTTGCTGAGGAAATTCGAGACCGCGAACATCGCAACGTCCGGTCGATCAGCTTCTGCCCACGCAAGCAGGTTCTGGAGTTCCTTGGGAGGCACGCCCTTCGTGAAATGTTTGCAGTCAACGAACCATGTTTCAAAGTGCCGACTCCCGTCCGGCTCGGAGCGCGGATGCTCGCAGACTATGTCGCGGCCCTTATCGGCGGGGCTTGTGGCAAGCCCCGTGCCCTTGCGCCAGTCAACATTGACGAATCCGGAGGCGTGGAGAAGGTCAAAGCAGAACTCTTCGAATCTAGAACTCGTTAGTTTGTTGAAGTTGACATCCGACATAGCCTACGGCGCTCCGGCACCGGTCCCGGTGGTACCGCCATTGTTCCAAAGCGGCAGGACCGGATGCTCCTCCACGGGGGAACCCGGTAAATTTGCAACAATTTCCTGTTCAATATCCATCGCATGCGCCTCTACCGAGTTTCATTAACATGGGGCGGAAGTGACCCATACATACACTATCGACCACGCCAAATACAAGGCGTGCCCATTGGTACTCACTGCCATCCATCAGGGTGAACACTTGGCAGAAGAATTGGAAGTCTCGGGCGCCTCATTCTTTGTCCGCCGAGGCGGGCGATGGTTGGGTCTTAGCCTTTACGTTGTCATCCCGACAGAGGCTGCAATTTGGCCGACGAGGGATCTGCTGTTGTGTTCGTCTTGTGGTTTGTTTTTGATTTTGCGGTTTGGCGTTTCTTGTATTCTTGCTTCTTGCGGTGGTTCTCAGGCAGCCTCTTGAGGCTTTGGAATGGCCAGGACCCACGTCGTTTATATTCTTGCTAGTCGAGCGCGAATCCTCTACACCGGTGTGACAAACAATTTGGAAGTGAGGCTGGAGCAGCACAGGCAAAAGCTGAATTCAGGATTTACGTCGCGATACAACATTTTTCGCCTCGTACACTATGAAGTGTTCGGCGACATTCGGGTTGCGATTGCGCGCGAGAAGGAAATCAAAGGTTGGCGGCGGGAGAAGAAGGTAGCGCTGATCGAGCAGAAGAGCTCGACGTGGGAGGACCTGTCGGCGGGATTCTTCGCGGTGGGAAAGAAACAAAGGCCAAAGGCATCACTCCCGGAAAATGCAAAGGCAGAGGAAACAGCGGATCCCTCGTCGGCCGGAAAGCGGCCTCTGTCGGGATGACAACGTAGCAGCAGGGGCAACGGCGAAGGCCAAGGCAACGGCAAAAGCAACGGCAAGGGCAACGGCGAAAGAAAGAGAGGTTCCTCGCTGTGCTCGGAATGACAATCGTGGGGGGATGGGGCAAGTGCGACCCCAAAGGCAACGACAACGGCAAAGACGAGAAAAGGCAGCCGGCGGGACGCCATCCCGACGGAAGGCGTCGGGATGCAGAAAGCGCGGCGCTACATGGGGAGACTAACAATGAGACACGGAGCCTATCCGAGGGCTTGGCGGAGATCTTCGAGGAGGTCCTGGGGGTCTTCGAGGCCGACGGAGACGCGGACCGTTCCCGGCTCGAGGCCGGCGGCGCGGAGCTCGGCGAGGGACATATTGTAGTGCGAGGAGTAGATGGGGAGGATGGCGAGGGAATCGACGCCACCCAGGCTGGCGGCTAGGAGGAAGAGGCGGACGCGATCGCAGAAGCGGCGGGCGGCTTTTAGGCCGCCCTTTAGATCGAAGGCGAGCATGGCGCCGAAGGCTTTCATCTGGCGTTTTGCGAGCGCGTGGTCGGGATGCGAGGCGAGGCCTGGGTAATGGACGCGGGCGACTCGCGGGTGCTTTTCGAGATAGCGCGCGAGCTTCATGGCCGACTGGCACTGGCGCTGCATGCGGACTTCGAGAGTCTTCATGCCGCGGATCAGGAGGAAGGCGGCTTCGGGGTCCATCGAGCCGCCTAGATTGATGATGTTGTGGCGAATTTCGTTGATCAGGGTGCGGCGGCCGGCGGCGGCGCCGGCGATGATGTCCGAGTGGCCGGAAAGATATTTCGTGGCGCTGTGGAGGACGAGGTCGAAGCCAAGCTCGATGGGTTTTTGGAGGACGGGGCTGGCGAAAGTATTGTCAACCATGGAGACGAGATCCCATTCCTTGGCGAAGGCGACGGCTTTCTGCAAATCCACGAGGCGCAGCGTGGGGTTGGTGGGTGACTCGATGTAGAGCGCTTTGGTGCGCGGATTGACGAGGCGCTCGATGCCGGCGAGGTCGGCTTCGACGTGGCGGACGACGATGCCTAGGCGCGGGAAATTGTCGCGCATGAGGCGGTAGGTGCCGCCGTAGGTCTGGCGCAGGGAAATTACTTCGTCGCCCGCTTTCAGGACGGCGAGCAGGGCGCTCGAGATCGCGGCCATGCCGGAGGCTGAGACGATGGCGGCTTCGGCACCTTCGAGCGCGGCGAGTTTTTCTTCGGCGAGCGTGAGCGTGGGGTTGCCGTAGCGCGTGTAGATATAGGCGGGGCTTTTGCCTTCCGCCCAGCGCTTCATTTCCTCGGTGCTGGAGAATGTGAAATTTGCAGTGCGGCAGATTTGGACGCCGACCGGCGCGCCGACGTGGAATCTGTGCTCGCCGGCGTGGATGGCGAGCGTGGCGTCGGCCATTTTCTTTTTGCTGGCTGGTTTCTTTTTATTTTTCATGGGAGGCAGCTTGAGGCAAGCGCAGGCGGCTTCGCAAGCGCCAAATTGACTGGCGCGCGAGGCGCGAATGGTGCGCACGGCGGGACTCGGAGCAGCGAAAGGCGCTGCTCCTCGCGGGCGAGGCTGGCGTCGCCGTAACAAAGCGGCGGTTAACCGCCGCACTCCATATGGGCTGTGCTTGGCGTGGAAGCTGAGATTATTTGGAACGAGATTTTGATGAGGGGAAAGGAGTTACGGCGTGGGAGATTCGCCTTCTATTCTCTATTGGCTTTGGCGATGTTGCCGATGTAATTCAGATGGACGCTCGTTGGGGATGTGTAAGGATAGTAAGAGGGGCCGAGCCTGCGCCGAGCAGCGCGCAAACGCAAGAAGGGGGCAACCCATGAGGAAGAGCTTCGGAATATTGCTGGTGACCGGCATCGCGGCGGTGAGTCTTTCGGGATGCTGGTACCAATTTCACCGTGTGGCGGGCCCATGCTACGGAACGGGATGCCCGGCGTTTACGTCGAGCGCGCAGGGGAAGGTGGCTGCTGCGCCGAGCGCGCCGGCTGCGAATGCGCGGGCACAAAGCGCTGCGGCTCCGGCTGCTCCTGGTGCTGCGGCAGATTCGCAGGCGGCGCCTGCGCAGGCGGAGGCTAGCCAGGGTGACGCGAATCAGGCGAAGCCGGGAGTTTTCACGCGCATGCTTACGGCGCTGCACCTGCACTCGAAATCCTGAACGCGCGGGCGGCGTGGCGTGAATGAGTGCGCGAATATTTTTTTCGCGCGAAAAGTTTTTCTCCGCAAAAAGTTCTCCGCAAGAAATCAAATTCAAAAATAAAAATATTCTGCGGCGCTAGGCGGAGGCGGCTTCTTCCTCTTCGGCGGCCGCGTGCGGCTTGTGCGCGGCGATCACTTTTTCGGCAATTTCCGCTGGGACGAAATCGTAGTGCGAAAATTCCATCGAGTAGCTGCCGCGGCCTTGCGTCATGGACGTGAGTTCGTTGGCGTAGCTGAGCATTTCGGCTAGAGGCACCTGTGCCTTGACGATCACGGTGCCTGTGCGCGTCTCGCTGCCGCTGATTTTTCCGCGGCGGCCGCTGAGATGGCCCATCAAGTCGCCCGAATAATGGTCGGGGGCGTAAACCTCGACGTGCATGATGGGCTCGAGCAGAGCGGGGCGCGCCTGCTTCATGGCTTCCTTGAAGGCGAGCGAGCCGGCGATGCGGAAGGCCATGTCGCTGGAATCGACGTCGTGATATTTGCCGTCGTAGAGGCTGGCGCGAAAATCGGTGACGGGAAAGCCGGCGAGGTAGCCGCGCTCGGCTGACTCACGAACGCCGCGTTCGACGGAGGGGATCCAGTTCTTGGGAATGGCCCCGCCGAAAACGTCGTCGACGAATTCGATTCCTTTGCCGCGGGGGAGCGGCTCCATCTTGATTCGGCAGAGGCCGAACTGGCCGTGGCCGCCGGTCTGCTTTTTGTGTTTGCCTTCGGCGTCGGCTTTGCCGCGAATCGTTTCGCGGTAGGGGACTTTGGGGGGATGGATTTTCATTTCGACGTGGTAGCGCTTGCGGAGTTTGGCGACGACGACTTCGATATGTTGCTGGCCGGCGCCGGAGAGGAGGAATTCCTTGGTTTGCGGATCGCGGCCGAAGCGAAGCGCTAGATCTTCTTCGAGGATTCTGTGAATGGCTTGGCCGATTTTGTCTTCGTCTGCGCGGGTTTTTGGCTCGACGGCAAAGGTGATGGAGGGTTCGGGGATGCGCGCGGGCGGGTAGAAGATCGTGCCGTTTTTATCGCCGAGCGTTTCGCCAGTGGTGGAGTCTTTTAGTTTGGCGACGGTGCCGATGTCGCCGGCGTGGAGGTCGGCGACGGCGGTGGCGTTTTTTCCCTGCATGGTCGAGATGTGCTGGAGGCGCTCCTGCGTGTTGCGATTGTAATTGTTGAGCGTTGCGTCGCTTTTCAGGACGCCGGACATGACTTTGAAATAGGTGATTCGGCCGGCGAAGGGATCGGAGAGCGTCTTGAAGACGAAAATCGAGAGCGGCTCGGAGTCGGCGATCTTGCGCTCGATGGTTTCGCCCTTGTGGTCGGGAGCTTTATGGCCGCTGGTTTTTCCGCGGGCCGCGGGTGACGGGAAAATATCGACTAGGAAATTCAGGATGGCGTCCGCGCCGATATTGTGGAGGGCGGAAGAAATCAGCACGGGGAAAATTCGCTTGGCGAGAACGGCTCCGCGCAGGCCCTTCTTCAAGTCCTCGACGGGGAGGGTGCCCTTGTCGAAGAATTCCTGCATCAATTCGTCATCGCCTTCCGCGACCATTTCGACCAGCGCTTCGTGCGCCGCTTTGGCTTCTTCGGCGAGGTCGGTGGGAATTTCTTCGATTTTGGCTTTGCCGTCGCCATCGGGCGTGTAGAGCAGAGCCTTCATGGCGATCAGATCCACGACGCCTTTAAAGTTTTTCTCCTGGCCGATGGGCAATTCGACGGGCACGACGCCGCGGCCGAAGACATGCTGGAGCGACTCGAGCGCGCGCTCGAAGCTGGCTAGCTCGCGGTCCATCCAATTGAGGACGAAGGCACGCGGCTGATCGTATTCGGTGGCGTAGTCCCAGACTCTCTCGGTGACGACCTGGACGCCGGCGGCCGCGTCCACGAGGATGAGCGAGGCGTCCACGGCGATGAGGGAGGATTTCGTTTCGTTAATGAAGGTGGAATAGCCCGGCGTATCGAGGAGATTAATTTTGGTTTTTTCGGGCTGGCCGGGGGCCTGCCATTCGGCGTAGGCCAGGCCGGTGTTGATGGAGATCTTTCGCGCGATTTCTTCTTCGTCCCAGTCGGTGGTGGTGGAGCCGTCGCTGACTTTGCCAAGGCGCGGCGTCATCCCCGCCGTGAAAAGCAACGACGACACGAGCTGGGTTTTCCCCGTGTCGCCGTGGCCTACAATGCCCACGTTGCGTATCCATTCGGTGTTATAGGATTTCATGTTTCACCTCGAAGGGGATTGGAAAATCGAAAAGGGAAAGTTGGAAAGTCTGGACCGCGGAATCAAAAAGTGCGGTGGTGCGAATAGGCATTTCGTGCGAAGAAAAATCGGAGCGCGAATTCGAGCTATGCAATCGAACGAACATCACGACGCCGCCCCCCGGCGGATGCGCGCGATGACCCTGCGGAATGCGGATGCTAGCACACGGCTTGGGGTGGGTTCAACCGGGGAGCGCGGGCCGAGGGGGGCGGGGCGAGAAGTTGACCCTCACAACAATTTCGCCCCTTCGCGTGGCCTTCGCCAGGAACAACGGAACATTTCGTAATCCACGGCGCTGTCGCTACTTACGCCCGACGGCGCGCCCGACTATTTGCGGCAGGGATAAATCACGCGAAAAGTAAGTTGATAATTGTGTAACTTTCGCGCGGCTGCGTCCGTCCATCATCACGAGAATTAAAAAGTGGCGATTCGGAGGCGAGGGCTTATGCGACGACTCACGCCGGCTGAAACGGCTCCATTTCATTGGATTCACCTCGATTTACGGGCCAGGCATTCGCACTGAACTTCGATCCAGGGACAACATGAAACACGCTCTTGAGGGGCGGGAAACCGCGCCAAGGTAGAGGTGTTTCTGGTCCACAAAAGGAGGCACTCATTTATGCGACACTTCGTTCTCGCGGGACCTTTCTTCGCTGCTTCGGTTTGTTGGGCGCAAGACCCAACGCCGAATATCCAGCAGCCACCGCCTCAAGCTCAGCCACAGGCGCCAACTGCCGCTCCGAAACAGACCATCACCATTCCAGCCGGGACGCTCATCCCGATGACACTCGTCAGCCCGATCACGGATAAAACATCGAAGCCCGGAAACCCGGTTCGTGCGGCCACTGCAGCTCCAGTCACGGTCGATAATCAAGTAGCGATTCCGGCCGGCACATACGTGGAAGGCGTGATTGACAGATTGAACATGCGCGGACCGACAGGCCCGAGCTTGCAGGTGCATTTCACGCGCATCCTATTCAACAACGGCTACACCGTGACCATTGATGCCACGAATGCGGTGGCTCAAGTGATTATTCCGAGTAAGGGTTCGCCGGAGGATGCGGAGTTCGCGAGTGAAGATTTGCCTGGTCACACGCCCTTCGTAAGCGGGACTGCCCTGGCCTATTCGCACGCGTTGGCCGCACAGCAAGGGCCCACGCCCCCTCCGCTTCCTCCCTTGCACAATCCGGGCCCAAGTTTCGGAACTGTCGTTGGAATTGGACTCGGCGTCGCTGCAGCCGCAATTGTCGGGCTCATTATTGTGACCCACCATGGGAGCGCGACGACCAACGT
Source organism: uncultured Acidobacteriota bacterium (assembly GCA_963701005.1). Taxonomy (GTDB): domain Bacteria; phylum Acidobacteriota; class Terriglobia; order Acidiferrales; family UBA7541; genus Palsa-295. The sequence continues at coordinate 4,531,998 of OY969555.1, read as the reverse complement.
ACTTTTTGATACCGGATGGCAATTCCAGATGGCGTTGCAAAGCCCGCTCACGCTGGATGCGGCGAGGGTTGCCGCGGCGGTTGCGACGGAGAACGCGCAGTAATTTTCGCGGCGAAAGGGACGCAGTGGCGTGGAGCGACGCCGTAGGGGGACGGCATGCCGTGCCCCTACGGCGTAACAACTGGGCGCTCGCGGAATTGCGTGCTGCGCCGACGAATCTCTGGCGTTAGTCTTACGATGTGTGGCGTTTTCCCGGCACCCTGTTCCATCCCCGATATTGAGAGGAGCAGATGCCTGGCGGCTAATCTTCGGTTGCGCGGCACGCTTGGGTCGCCGCTACTCCCGCTTTCGCGCGCGCGATCGTGCGGGCGGCGACGGGCTTTAGCCAGAACAACGCCATCAGCGCGGCGGCCAAATCGCAAACAATCATGGCCCAGAAGACACCGACCCAGGAGCCTGACTTCACCGAAGCCTGTGCGGCCACCGGTCCGGCAAAAACGGACGCAACTCCGGCCGCTGTCAAAACAATTCCATAATTCGTGGTGGCCCACTTCTCTCCGAAGAGATCTCCGGTGATGGAAGGGAAGAGCGAGAAAATTTCTCCCCAGGCGAAGAAGCACAGGCCTGAAAACAAAATGAACCAGACCGGATGGCTGACGAGGCGCAGCAGACAGAAGACCGCCAGAGCTTCGAGCGTGAAGGCAATGCCCATCGAATTTTCGCGGCCGAGATGATCGGAAACCCAGCCCCAGAAAGGGCGCGTCAGGCCGTTGAGGATGCGGTCCACCTGGATGGCCAGCACAAGCGCATACATTCCAAAGATGACGGTTACTTTATCCACGCCGTAAAATTTGGCGATGGGACTGAGCTGAGCGGTGACCATCAAGCCGCCGAAGGCGACCATCACCATCATCAAGTACATCAGCCAGAAGCAGCCGGTGCGCATCATTTGCCACGGCGTCATATCCACGCCGGAGGTGCGGACTTTCGGCATGTTCGCTTCTTGTTTTTCCTTCCAACCTGCCGGTGACCAACCCAGCGGCGGATGCACCATCACCAGCGCGGCCAGTATCACCACAATTCCTTGAACGATTCCCCAGACATGCAGGGTGTGCGCGTAGCCGGACGACTTGATCATGGAGGCGATCGGAGCGACCGTGAGAGCGGTGCCGCTGCCGTAGGCGCCTGCGATCGCGCCCACGCACAATCCCCGTCGGTCTGGAAACCACTTCATCGCGTTGCCGACCGTGCCAGCGTAAACGATTCCGACGCCGATGCCGCCGACGGTATAGACAACGATGAGTTGTGTGACCGTCGAGACTTCAGCGGCGCCCACCCAGCCCAGTCCCACGAGCACCCCCACGAATATCAGGATGCGCCGCGGGCCAACCCAATCAATCAGGTAACCGCCGAATGGCCCAAGCCAGGTGGCGGCAATCAGGAATGTGGAATAGGCAACCTGGATGGCGGGCAGAGTCGAATGGAGGCTGGAAACAAACGGTCCTGTGAAGAGCGTCCAGGCGTACTGAAGGTTCGCGGCCGCCATCATGGCGATCATGGCGGCGATGAGTTGGATCCAGCGATTGATTTCGCGTTGTGAGCGCGAGGGGGCCGGCACGGCTGTGCTGGTCAACGGTAGGCCTCGGAGGTGATGGAAGCAGGCGTGACGGGTCCTTTGATTCCGCCGGTCTCTAGGCTTCTGCTACATCGTTCCGAGAATCGCGTCAAGAAAATTCAGTGAAGGAGACTGACGGGATTCTCGACCTGGGTCAGCCGACTTCGACGGCTTGAATCACAGCCATGATTTTACGAATTTCCACTTGCGCGCCGAGCCCCATCGGATTGAAAATGGGAGCGATTAGCACGCTACTTTCTCTTACAGGCCCGCGCAACGCCATCCTCTCTCCTTGACGTCCCGCGCGGGCCTTCATTTTTCTGAATTGAGCGGCATCTTTTTCGGCAGGCACTCATCCAAGAATTGTCAGCAGAAAATCACACCAGACCAATCCAACCAATGGAGGCAAGAATGGCAATCCGCGACATGATTCTTCCCGAATTCACTCGTGAAATGGCCACATCGCGAAAAACGCTCGAGCGCGTCCCCGAAGGAAAGCCTGATTGGACGCCGCACCCAAAATCCATGAAATTGGGCCGGCTGGCGGGACACATTGCAGAACTGCCGGGACTGATTACCACGGCCCTGAGTCAGGAATCTCTCGATTTCCGCCCGCCAGGTGCTCCGCCGCGGACGCCCTTCGTCATGACCACGCGGGAAGCACTCTTGCAGGTTTTCGACAAGAATGTTTCCGCAGCGTCCGCGGCCATTGCCGGCGTGAGCGATGAAGACCTGATGAAAACTTTCACACTGTCGGCCGGGGGAAAAGTGATCTTCACGTTGCCACGCATCGCTGTGCTGCGCGGCTTTGTGATGAATCATGTGATCCATCACCGCGGCCAGCTCTGCGTCTATCTCCGCCTCAACGACGTCCCTGTGCCTTCCATCTACGGCCCGTCTGCTGACGAAGGGCAATTGTGAGCTTGGGCTCGCTCCGGCGCGCCGGAGCGAGCAGCGTCTTCTGACGGGAAATAATTCCAACCGAGTTGCGCGCGCTAAGGCGCGATGCGGAAGGAGCCGTTCGCTTCGACGAAGCCGTACGCCATGCGTGGAGTGTTGAAGGCTGCGGCGGGGCGGCCGGCGTGGTCGAGCAGAATTAGTCCGCCGGTGGTGTGGGCGCTGTGGGCGAGTTTGCGAACGCAGGCATCGGCGACTGCTTGCGCGAGCGATTGCGGGCCGCGCTTCTTGCGATGGGGGATGAGGACGCGCTGGTCGTGCAGAAGGTCCGTGGCCATCTTGGCCATCACGATTTTCATGATGCCTTCGCCATGGCCTGTGCAGGAGACGCCACCTGCTTCGGCATCGGCGTAGCAGCCGCAGCCGATGAGCGGCGAATCGCCGACGCGGCCGGGAAATTTGCAACAGGTGCCGCCGGTGGAAGTTCCGGCGATCAGATGGCCGTGAGTATCGAGAGCGACGGCGCCAACCGTGCCGGACTCGTGGCCGACGTGATGCTCGGCGGCGTGGGAATCTTCGAGGCAGCGGCGCCAGGCGGTGCGCTCGCGGTCGAGAACCAAGTCGTCGGGCCGGCAGAGCGGGATGCCGTTTTCGGAGGCGAATTTTTCCGCGCCTGCGGCGACGAGCATCATGTGCTCGCTTTTTTCGAGCACGCGGCGCGCGAGGCGGATGGGGCTGCGTATGCGCTCGACTGCGGCTACGGCGCCAGCCTTCAAAGTTGCGCCGTCCATGATGATTGCGTCGAGCTGGACGCGCCCGTCACGATTCAGGTGCGAGCCGATGCCGGCGTCGAAGGTGGGATCATCCTCGAGGACGATGATGGCTGCTTCCACCGCATCGGTTGCTGCGCCGCCGCCGCTTAGAATCTTCCAGCCGGCTTCGAGGGCGCTGCGGATTCCCGCGCGGCAGTCTTCGACGGCCTCGTCGGGGATGCTCCAGGCGCCACCGTGAATGATCAGGGAAGGCTTCAAGGTATCGGGGAAACTTTCTTCCGTGCCATTTCAACTATCCGCCGTGGGCAAGAATCCTTCAAGCGAAGTGTGATGCCGATTGTGCCGTGAACGATACAGCCTCCTCGCGAGCCTTCGGAGCACCAAACTGGATTTCGACCGAGACGTGAAACGAATGTCCGGGGCTCAGAGCCAAAGCCGCGATTCAGAGGTGGGGAAAGAGCAGGAGCGTGACGCCGAGAGCGAGCAGGATCGGCCCAAGAAAGAATGCGAATCCCATGCCGAGCAGAACGCGCAATGCTCCTTGGCGTTTCTCCGCGGATACGTCTTCGGGAATCGCTTTCAGCGGGCTTTCCTGGTGGCGCAGCATGGCGCGAAAGACGTTGACGTATGCCACGACCCAAAATTTGATTTCGTGGCGCGATTGCCAGAGCAGATCGAGGCCAGCGCAGATCACGAGGAGGCCGATGATGCCCAGCAGCTTCGGCATGGCTACCTGCCTCGGCCCGCCGTGCGCGTGAGGATAGGCCTGGTGCCGGGGACTTCGCGCGAGACATTTGCGGGAACGGAAGCGGGTACCCTCGGTGCTGCGCGCAAGCCTGAGGGCTGCGAGGGCGATGGCGCAGGAGCGGTGTCCTTGGTTTTCTTCCAGGTGTCCTGAATTCGATGAATGACGGTGATGTTCGGGCCAATTGCGAGAATCCAGAGGACTACGGGCATGCGATTCACGAGCGCGCCCAAGATCATCAGCACGAGGCGCTCCGGCCGCTCCCAGAAACCGACTTCGGAGACCGGCACGAGCGATTCGGCGCGCGCCTTTGCATAGCTCACCATCACTGCTCCGGCCATCGCTGCGCCGACGAGCACGGCGTAAAGGAAGCGATTCACCCGCACGTAATAAACCAGCAGGCCGAGGAAGAGAATCAGGTCGGCGTAGCGATCAAGAATGGAATCGAGGAAGCCGCCGAAGATCGAGACGCGATTCTGGAGCCGCGCTACGGGGCCATCCAGCAGATCGCAGAGCCCTGCGAGGATCATCATTCCGCCGGCGCTGGCGAATCGTCCGGCGGCAAAGAGAATGCCGGCCCAGAGATTCAGGACCAGTGCCGACCAGGTGATTACATTTGGAGGGATACCCGTAGGGGCGAGGAGAGCTGCCATCCGGTCGAGAGGCCAAGAGAGGTACCGCCCGATGGAGCGCGTCAGCATGGAGCGAGTGTCACCCCGTCACTCTTCGTCATAAATTGTTGTCAGGCGGACGACCTCGTACTCCTTCAGGCCCGCCGGTGTCGTCACTTTTACTTCGTCGCCTACTTTCTTGCCCAGGAGCGCTCGCCCGATCGGCGAGGTCGTCGAAATCATTCCTTTGGATGCGTCGGCCTCTTCGACTGTTACAAGTTTGTACTCGATTTTGGTGTCCTTCGCAATGTCCAAGACGACGAGTGTTGAGCCGTAAGCAGCGCGGTCCTTCGGGAGATTGTTCAGATTGAGCATGGAAAGATCGGCCATGCGCTGGTGAAGCTGGCCGAGGCGCGCGGAAACGTAGGATTGGCGCTCTTTTGCGTACTTGTACTCCGCGTTTTCGGAGAGGTCGCCGTGGGCGCGCGCGACTTTGATTTCCTTGGGCAGCTCGTCGTGAAGCTCGTGCTCCAGGGCGGCGATTTCGTCCTTTAGTTTTTTCTTAATCTTCTCAGTGAGATCAATCATTTTAGGGCGCTTGCGGGGGCTAGGTATGGCCGGTTGTCTCCCATTTAGGTTCAGATGATGACACGCAGATTATAGAGGATTTATGCGGGCAACGGCAAATTGGAGGGTGTTTGGAGCAGGACGCGGCTGGCGATAGGGCATCTACTTTGTGTTGCAAAGTACTTGACACAATGGAAGCGATCGAGGCAGACTGTGCTTGCGGCGGCGTATTTGTCTATCCACACAAGGAGTGAAACGACATGTTCAAACGCATCGCCGCAATCGGTTTTATCTTTTTTTGTAGCGCAATCGCCTGGGCCATTCTCGGCGGAACGATTTTCTCCCGTACCTATTCCACTGATTCTCATCTGAAGGGCCTAGTTGCCTCTTCCTGGGGTGCACCGCAGGAGCAGGGGGCGCCGACGGCGGCTTATCACACCGGCTCCTACCGACAGGTGACCGCGATCGAAAATGGCAAGGAAGTTGTCCGGACCGTGGACGACCGGAAATATTATGCGCTCTTACTTCAAAAAAGCCGCGTCAACGCTGGATTGCATCTGGACTACCGGAGGAAGGGGTTGCTCTGGTACAGCACCTACCATGTGCAATTTTCGGGGGCGTATGAATTCACCAATCCGGATGAGCAGGCGCACGACGTTACATTTTCGATCAACCTGCCGGCCGAGCAGGCAATTTACGACGACCTGGCGCTCAGCGTGAATGGCGCGCCGCTCGCAATTTCGAATGTGAAGAGAGAGGCTTGTGTAACGACGGCCTTGAAGCCGCACGAGACAGCCGTCTTGAGCGTGGGCTACCGGTCGCAGGGCCTTGGGAGTTGGCAGTACGACTTTGGGGACGATGTGACGCAGGTGCGCGATTTTGAGCTGCATGTGGCCACGGATTTTTCGGGCTCCGATTTTCCGGAGAACACGCTCTCGCCCACGGAGAAAAGACAGGTCGGCTCGGGTTGGGAACTTGTGTGGAGCTATAAGACCCTGATGTCCGGGTACAAAATTGGCTTAGCCATGCCGGAAAAGCTTCAGCCCGGCCCGCTGACGGGGCGGATCAGTTATTTTGCGCCGGTATCATTGCTCTTCTTCTTTTTCGTGCTGTTCGTGCTCACAACGGTGCGGGGCATCGAGCTGCATCCGATGAATTATTTTTTTCTGGCCTGCGCGTTTTTCTCTTTTCATCTGCTGATGGCATATTTGGTGGACCATATTTCGATCCACGCCGCATTCGCGATTTGTTCGGCGGTGTCGATTTTTCTAGTTGTCACTTATCTGCGGCTGGTGGTTGGGCTGCGATTTGCGGCACTGGAGGCCGGAATGGCGCAGTTCGTTTACCTGGTGCTGTTTTCCTACGCATTCTTTTTCGAGGGATTCACGGGGCTCGCGATCGCCATCGGAGCGATTCTCACTCTGTTTGTGACCATGCAGATGACCGCGCGGATTCGCTGGACGGAGAAATTTGCGGTGCGAGGAGCGAAGGTGTAGGCGGCAGGGCAGGTGCACGAACCGACTAGCGAACCGTTACGGTCACCGTCATGGTCTTGGTGTTTCCGTGGCCGTCCTCGGCGGTCAGCGTGTAGGTTGTGTTCTTATTCGGGGTCACGTCCACGCATCGGCTTGCCGAGGGCCAGACGGGATTCGTCTGTGGCTCGAGCCGAACTGTTTTCGCGTTGGAAACGCCGTAGCACAATTGCGCTGAGTCGCCGCGGTGAATTGTGCCGGGGATGGCGTAAAAATTCAGGATCTCGAAGCGGTCCCCGCCGAGCATTTCGTAGGTCTGCACGGCGTCGGCCTTTTCTTTCTCTTTGGCCCGCTGCTCCAATTGGCGAGCCGCTTCACGGCGCGAGTGGAAAGTCCATCCGACGTAAATCATCGCGAGAATGAGCAGGGTGGAGGTGTACAAGAGTGGATTGCGAAAGCCTGAATATGCTTGGCGATTGGGCTCGTCGGACATGTTTGCTCACCCTCGGTTTGGACGCGCCGAGCGTCCCTGGTGGCGTTGGTGCTGCTAATGCCTTTCGTCGAGAGTTTGGACGTAAGCATTGCCCTACAGATTGAAGAATTCCTTGCGCCCTCAGCTACCAGCGCCCAGCGTGAGCGCCACCATCCACGTGGAGAATCTCTCCCGTTACTTGACCTGCCTGCGCCAGGTAGAGGACGGCTTCGACAATGTCTTGTACCTCCACGATTTTCCCCATGGGCTGAAACGTCTTAAGGATGTCTTTGGGATCATCCTTGTGCATCGGTGAGTCCACGACGCCGGGGGCTACGGCGTTGAAGCGGATGCCTTCTCTTGCATACTCGATTGCGAGACTCCGAGTCACGGCATTCAGGCCGCCCTTCGTAATCATCGAAACCGATGCTTTTTCGCCCATGAACGGCTGATCTACCAGCGACGCGGAGATGGTCACGACGTTTCCTGATTTCTGCTTCAGCATCTGCGTCACGGCGAGCTGAGTGATATAGAGGAATCCCAGCAGGTTAGTTGAGACCAAGGCATTGAAATCCTCGGTGGTATAGTCCGTGAAAGGTTTGACGCGGAAGATTCCGGCGTTATTCACAAGCACGTCGATGGTACCGAAGCGGTTGATCGCTGCTTCGGCGGCTTTGGCAGCGGTCTCCTGCTTGCTGATATCGCCATCGACTAGAACCAGGCTAGGTGAGGCAGTGAGCGATCGACTGGCATTGCGAGATGTCGCGACAACGTTATAACCCTGTTTTAGAAAGCCTTCGACCAAACCCGAGCCAATACCGCCTCCAGCTCCGGTAACGATTGCTGTTCGCTTGTCTGGCATAGGTACTCCGTTACGTGTGCATGGTTGGCAGTCGGCAACTTACAGAGACACGCCATTCTGGAGAATGGCGCTCCCGGGAAACTGCGACTACTTCATGAAATCGCGGACGAGCATGGCAATTTGATCCGCTGCGGTATCGAGCGCGAAATGCCCGCGATCAACGATGTGGATTTCAGCTTTGGGCACATCGCGGCGATAGGATTCCGGCTCCGAGGGGTCGAACGAGCTCTCATACTTGCCCCAGATTACCAGCAGGCGAGGCTGCTTCTCGCGCATCCAGGCGTCCCACTTGGGATAGTTGTCCACGTTCGTGCGGTAGTCGTAGAAGAGGTCCACTTGGATGTCGCCTTGTCCGGGCTGGTTGAGAAAGTAAAATTCATCGGTCCAGAGATCCGGGTCGTGGCGTTCGATGTTGGGGTCGTCGCCGACGTGGCGCGCCCGCGTCGGCGCCATCGACAAGAGATTTGCGCGCAGCGCGCTTTCGTTCGCGGCGCGATCGGCCCAAAAGGCCCGCCGCGTCTTCCAATTCTCCCCCAGGCCCGTATTGTGCGCCACCGCGTCCTGGACGATCAGAGCCTCCACGCGGTCCGGATGAGCCACGATCATGCGAAAACCGACGGGGCCGCCGTAATCCTGCATGTAAAGCGTGTAGCGGGAAAGCCCGAGCGCTTCGGTGAAGTGATTCATGACCTCAGCAATGTGGTCGAAGGTGTACGCGAATTTTTTCGCGTCCGGCCAGTCGCTGTGTCCAAAGCCCGGATAATCGGGCGCGACCAGGTGATAGCGATCGAAAAGCCGGTTGAAGAGAGGCTCGAACATGCGCGACGAAGAGGGCAATCCGTGCAGCAGGAGGAGCGTCTGCGCATCTTTCGGGCCGGCCTCTCTGTAAAAGATTGAGAGTCCATCCACCATTACCGTGCGGTAGGAAGTCGGGTGTTCCATGAGATCCTTCCTTTGGGCCTTTCCCGCAGCCTGGGCCGGAAACAGAAATGAAGCGAGCATCACAGGAACCAGCAACCCCGTGCGGGAGAACTGCAAGTATCTGGTCAAACGGGAGAAGCCAAAAAATCGCATCGTTTGCCTCCCTTACTCCGCTACCTCGAATATGACTTCCAATTCGACCGGAGTGCCGAGCGGGAGGCTGGCCACGCCGTACACCAAGCGGCAGGGGTTCTTGTCTTTGCCGAAGACGTCTTGCAGCAACTCCGAGGCGCCATCGGCGACTTTCGGCTGATCGCGAACATCTCCCGAAGTGGCCACGGACACACCGAGCCGGACGATGCGCGTGACTTTATCGAGCGTGCCCAGATGTTGCCGCGCGACAGCGAGGAGATTGAGCGTGGCGAGGTAAGCCGCCTTGGGCCCGGCCTCCACATCGAGCTCCGCGCCGATCCGCCCGATGAATTTCGCGGCACGGCCTTCCGTGGGAAGCATCCCGGTGAGAAAAAGCAGATTGCCTGTCTGCACTGCTTCGGCATATGTGCCGAAAGGCTCAGGCGGCGCCGGTAGCTGGATGCCAAGTTCTTTCAGGCGCTGCTCGGCGCTGGCCGGCCGAGAGCCTGCAGGGCTTACCATTTGCCGATGCGCGCATGGACGTTCATATGCAGCACCTCTCTGATTGCTTGACCGATACGCGTCAGATGGACGAGTGCATTCCCCGCGTTTTTCACGTGGGAATTCTATACTAAATTTTTGTAGGAATTTTTGAAACTGGCGGAGAGGGGGGGATTATCGGCTAGGTTTGCCAGCTACCCACCAACCCCCAACCAGCCCGAGTATGTGCCTTGTTTTCAATACCTCAGTTTCATTTGATTGAAAAGGTGCGCCAAATGAGGGAGTTTTAAGGGTTCAAATCCCGGCCTTTGTAGTACAAACTAGTGAAAAATTCACTCTTTCTTTCCCGCTTTTTCTTCCTTGCGTAGTTTTGACAGGAGGGGCGACAAGTTGAGTTTCATGGGCAGAGCCTATAACGCCCCAGAGAACCCTGTCAACTTTTCACTCGGCAGAAATGGTCATCAAAACTGATATAGAACCGCTACGGCCCCGGTTCAAACCACGAATATAGACTTCCGTCAGAACGGTTCTCCACGACAAAGGTGATTCTACCTCGTCCGTAGTCCCACATTTCTGTAGTTGAGAACACGGCCATTTTTTCAGGGTCTCCAAAAAGTTGACGAACTTCAGTTCTAGTCATTCCGACGTGTAAGTATTGTCGCCAATTTTGCTTGTCACGCCAATCCACGCGCTCAATCGAAGCAGGCGCCACTGAAACGGGTACAGCCGGTTTCGTATGCACAACCGGCGTGACTCTCGACTTAGGAAACTTCGGTATTGGTACGGGTTTCGGTTCCGCAGCAGGTGGCGGGGATTGGACGGCGGGGTTCACTGGCTCCGATGTCGAGACGGCCGGGGGAAGGGCTACGGGTTTATCAAGACGTAGCGCAATACGAATCTCAGGAAGAAAGATCGGAATCAAAATGGCGACTACTACTGCCGTGATGGTTAAGCCAGTTCCCCACTTTTCAAAGCTCGTCCACCGATGCTGTTTCATTGTGCGGACAACCCTTATCCAAGCCCAAGATGAGCGCAACATTGCTCTTAATTTTGCCGATGCCGGATGCTCATAATCCCGGCATTTATGGGGGCAAGAAATCAGTGAGGCCCACATGCCCAAAGTGCTGTAAGTAAGGGGCCCCAAAGGTTGGCCCGGTACGGGCATTTCGATTTCCGCCGCGAAACCCGCCCTGTCAAATCGAGACTTTGTACACACTGGCATATAAACGATACCTATCTGCAATCGTGCTGGTACGGCTTTCAGATTGGCGCACCGCCTGAATTTTCCACACTCCAGAAACCTATCCACTGCGTTCTTATCTCTGAAATCGGTGTCGGGAGCCGTTGCCCCGGGATTAAATTTTAGCATGTCAAGTAATTATACCATCGTCTAATCGGTCAAAGACTTCTGACCGACGCGGGCAAGAATGGACGCTTAAAATTATTTTTTGAAGCAGAAAACGGGAAGTGTAGAATCCGCCCAGTTGAAAGAGACAGGGATGCGAATACATTTCAAAAATTTAACGTCCATCGGTTTCGAAGAGTTCTGCTTTGAACTTCTCCGTCGAGTAGGGTTTAGCAATCTCGACTGGCGAAAAGGAACGCCAAAGAACAGCAGTCCGGCTGACAGCGGCAGAGACATCATCGCCCATCAGCAACGAGAAGATGTGGATGGGTCCCGGTTCTCTGATGTCTGGTTTGTTGACTGTAAGCACTACAAAAAAGCGGTTCCTCCAACTGAACTTCAAAATGCACTTGCATGGGCCGAAGCGGAATCTCCAAACGTGTTGCTCTTCATCGCCTCCGGTTACTTTTCGAATCCCGCCAAGGATTATTTGGAGAAGTACAGGCAAAGTCGCAAGCCGCGTTTTCGGATCAAGACGTGGGAGCTACCTCAGATCGAACACATCACGAGGGGGCGCCGATCTTTGCTGAGCAGATATGATCTCATCAACGAGAAGTACAAAATTCGCCCTATAAGCCAAATTCGGAAGGCTGAGAACGAGTTCTATGAAAGGATTTGGTACGGACGAAAGCCAGCAGATGTTGACAAAGAGGCGTGGGAGCCCGAAGTAAAGCGGAGCGTGAAGCGATCAATGCGAGAGATGGAGAGAAAGTACGGAAAGCAGAATCTTATCGTAGACAATTTCGGATGGGGGATGTTCAGCGGGAAACTCTCCGCGTTGCGTTGGGTTCTCGGTGACGAGTGGGATACGCTCGACACCTAGCTCAAAACGGCGACACTGTGATCTTTGCGGGATTCGGCGTTTGGTGCCTGTATCGGCTCGTGTGGGAGGCTGCGCACTGATCTCGCCGGGCAGAATTAGTAACCTATGAACGACGAACGCAAGATTGCGGATCTCATCAAGAGAATCGAGCAACTTGGAAACAAGTCCACTCAGGTACTCATTTTTCTCAGCTTTGCGTTCTTAGCAACTGTCACTTTGAAATCAGGCCCTACAATTGCGCCAAGCCAGCAAAGAGCTTTGATCCATGCGATGCAGTGCTGGGCTATCGCCTTGCCATTCGTCCTTCTCCAGGTTCTACCCGTCAGGGATATTGTGGATCGTGCGAAATCGTGGAACAAAGCCAGATACTACGAATGGATTCGATGGGGAAAAGTCATATTTCTTTTCGCCGCCGTCCTTCTTATCATCATCGGTGCAGTGTATTTTGCTTATGCAATAGGAGAATACGCTGTCCCAGTGTCTTAACCGGTGATCGCAAAGTGCACTAACCGATACATGAGCCAGATGCCCAGTCCGCCTGCGAAGCCATACAGCGCAATGACACCGGCCACCAGCGCAATCGCTAGATTATCTATCTTGAGATTCCTGATCCGGACGCCCTCTGCAAGCGCAGCGTCCCTCCGGTTGTAAAAATTTGGAGCGGAGGAGGTGGGCGTCGGCAAAGATTCTCTGTTTGTACCGAACACCAAATTGCATTCCGCACGAGTAATCATCGGCCCGGCGAGTGCGCTCCCAAAATAGTCGTATCCTTCTGGTGGGTCAGTGGCGGGATTTACAGGCCGTGTCAATTGTTCACAGGGCATCTTGAGCGCGGCCCGTTGCGCCTGAATGGCTTTACCTTCGCTGTGGTGCAGGTAAACGAAACTTCCGATACCACCCAGCATCATTCCCAGCAACATGAAAATAACTGCTTCACGAGCTAGGCGACGAAACATGATTGCGCGGATTGTAGCATCGGAGTGTCTTAGAGCGAATCCGGCGTTCGGAGCGGGGGAACTGGTAGGAGCCGGAAAGGATTGGAAACGCCATGTTAAGATGGGCCATGTGCAGGTGGCTGGTTCTTTGGCTTATTGCTACTTGTGCCGGCCTACCCCATTTTTTATCGCGACTGGATTTTTGGGGCGAGTTTATCGATCTTCTTGGGTTGACGATTTTGCTTTCCAACGATATTCGTTTACTCAATTTTCTGCGCAAGCTATTAATGCGAATACCCACCCTTCAACGACTGACTACCCTTGGGAAGGTGATACACCCGAAAGTCGTGGATTTCATTCGAAGTTTTCCTCCTGCACAACACGCGGAGCGATTGGAAACGCTCCACGGAGCCGATGCAGAAGCATTTCTGGGGCTCTTTCCCAATCAGACGGATGAAGAACAACTTACAGATGTGGACATTTGTGTAGTGAACTTTTCGGCGGCTGTGATGAACCCAACTGTATGGATATTCGCCGCCGTGGCATCAAAAGACGAACTCAAGCAAGATCAAAAACCTGCCGCCGGCCCAGTTCCGTATTCAATGTTTGCCGATCAGATAGAGCGGCAACAGCACAACTTCATTTATACAGCGGGCTTTCTTCTGATGGCTTTCGGTTCGCTACTCTGTTTGCTGCATGTCGCGCTGAATCGCAGCCAATGAGCTTTCGCATTTTCAATCCCGCTCCCGAAACCGATCTCAAGAATAGACTCGAATTGGTGTCCCGCATCGGGGCTATCGCTCTTCTCATGTTCTACGTCGCTGGCTTTCTCGTGGTCACATTCGCTAACGCTTCACGCGGCATTGTTGGCTTTGGATTTCTTCGAGCAAAGATATTGACAGCTGGAATCCTGTTCTGGTTTTTCATGATGCTTCCACTCATCGACTGGTCGCGAGCTTTTGGAAAGTTTGGCTTCCCGCAGACGGAGCTGGAATCCAAAACGATCTCTTTTGGTATTGTGAAATTATTCAGATTTATCATGGCGTCATGGGCGATGGCGTTTTTCCTTTGTAATTACGTTTTGGGGTGTGCGTTGCGTTGGCGATTTCTCCTCCTGTACGTGGTATTTCTTGGTGTGGGTGTAGCCGTCTCAATGATGTTTTCGAAACACCCCATCACATCTGCATTACTGAGCATAGGTTTAACAGGGGTCGGAATCGTGGGCCTGATTTTTCTCAAGGAACACCAGCTCTTATTGTTGTTGGGCTGGTTCATATTTGTTAGTTTTACTGCCGATCTTATTGAGAGTGACGTTCGAGAGGCCCGGCATCCGCGAAATATTAATTGGCATTGGCGAGTAATTGATATTGTGTTTACCGTCGGTTTTTTCGCGACATTGCTTTATCCGAAGATATCGCCAAAGTTAGGCGGGGGTCAGCCAACGCAAGTTGTCTTTCAGTTTGCTAGCCAATCGCCAATAGACGGTTTGACGAAGAATCAGCTCTGGATGCTTGATGAAGTGGACGCTGGCTACTATGTTGTGAAAGATCCAAATGAACACAAGGCCATTTTCATTCCCCGTGCTTCGGTCTCGGCCATTTATTTTGATGCCGAGCACCACTAAATCAACAGATGCGCACGGGCTTTCAGTTTGCGGAGGCTAGGAGCTATGCGCGAAGCTAGAGTTCCAAATCGGAAATTCGTGTCCGCACCATGTCAAAGATCGCAAAACTTGAGCTAGTACCTATACGCGAACTGTGGAAGCACGAAGAGAGGAGCTTCTCCGCGTGGCTTGAAGAGAATCTGGACGTGTTGTCCGAAGCCATCGGAGTACAACTTTCGGACCCGAAGCGAGAGCATCCGGCGGGGGGTTATCAGTGTGATCTAGTCGCCGAGGACAGCGAGGGTAATCGGGTGATAATCGAAAATCAGCTAGAGGCGACCAATCATGATCATCTTGGAAAGCTGTTGACTTATATTACCAATCTAGACGCAAAGGCCGCGGTTTGGATTTCGATTTCTCCACGACCAGAGCACATTCGCGCAATCGAATGGCTAAACGAGATTACTCCCATCAATATCGCTTTCTACCTGGTACGGCTTGCGGCGTATCGGATTTCAGGTCACGAAGATGCCGCACCTCTTTTTACGGTGATCGTCGGCCCCAGTGCAGAAGCCAAGAGCTTTGGGAAAGAGAAAAAGGAGTTAGCGGAACGCCATATTCGTCGCCTAAAGTTCTGGGAACAACTGCTGGAACGCGCCAAACAAAAAGGGGTTCTGCTTCACGCTCAGCGTTCCCCGGCGAAACAATCATGGATTTCCGCAGGCGCAGGCGTACAAGCAGGCATTAGCTTCACTTATGTCGCATGGATGTTTGGCAAGACGGCCGTTGAGCTTTACATTGATACTGGCGACAAGCATGAAAATAAGCGTATTTTCGATGCACTCTTTGCAAAGAAGCGGGAGATCGAAAAGTCCTTTGGCTCGTCGCTTTCCTGGGAACGTTTAGATAAGAAGCGTGCCTCTCGCGTTCGTTACGTCATTAAGGAAGGCGGTCTGACCGATCAGTCCAAGTGGCCGAAGATGCAAAATGCCATGATCGGCGCGATGGACAGATTGTCGAAGGCTCTCAAGCCTTACTTTCCCCGGACATGAACCGCAGCCCTCGGGGCGTATATCGTGCTTCTCGTCGCGCACGCGAGCCCTTATCCTTGCTTATACCGCAAAGCCTCTCGTTGCATCTCCACGAAACATCATTGTGCCGTTGTACAGCGGTTGCTGATGTCGCGCATCATCCGAAGGCCGCGGATCAAATTCTCGGTTCTGCGAAAACTGATCTGCGTATCCGGAGCACAAAGCGCCCCGTCGGATTCATGCGACCAGACCGTCCGGGCTCTTGTGTCGCGAGTGCGTTGATCGAAATATTCTTCAACGTGGTAGACGATCCTTTTCCCACACTTGCATCTCACTGGATTTTCTCCCCGGCGAGATCTGCAAGGCGTTCGGACAATTTATATTCCTTAGGTTCTTCCGTTGGCGCTGGCACTGACGGAAATCCCATGCACTCCCCACACTCCCAAACCTGTTGATCTCGAGGAAGTGAATGGTCGAGATACCGAGTGTGACACGGTTTGCCACATCGGCCGCAGATGTTCACTTGATCCCTCTTCTCAAATTATTTCAATGGACTGCCACATCTCTAGTTTCCAAAACATCCAAAACCGCAGTTCGAAGTTTCTCATCAAGTTCGTCAAGATAGGCCCAACCCTCGAGCATACCCTCGCGCCGAAACACAACCACGGGACGACCGTTTTTCTTTGAAAAACTGACGGTAGGGACGGTCATCGCTTTATCGCGCTAGTGCGAGACCAACAATCAGCGCGATTTCGCCGACCAACAGCACCGACAGAATAATCGCCTTCGCGATCATGCCGCTAGTTGGAGCAAAAACGGGCTCAACGAAAGACATATTTTCGACGACGTTCAATTTAATCATGGTGGTGCTCCTCTTGCGTTTTCATGCCGCCGATCGTACTGGCGGTCATGGTTTCCTCATATCTTCCGCTCACGCGAATCAATAGACTCCAACATCATTTTTTCTATTTCGTCCATCGGCAAACACGGGAGATTCGAACGATACGCTGGGAGGCAGCCCGAGTGCTTTGCCTGAACAGGGGGATCGGCCGGCTTTTGGGAATGAAAAATCGCGAAGCCCAAGACGCAGTAATAGACCAGGACCGCGACGTAAAAGACGTAAAAGAATATGACCTGCCGAAAGGGATTCATTAGGTTTTTGCTCTATTGAGCCGTATCACTGCTACCACCGCATTCGTCGATTGCCGACGACTCGGTTGGTGTCCCGTAAGGGACTCTCGATACGTGGATTGAGTGTATCATGACTTGATATTTCAGCTGGGAATTTCTGAATCAAACCGCCGCGTGGAATGTTCCTTCTCCTATTTCGATCCGCCCGTCGCGGCCCCGGAATCCTGTATCCTATAGACAGGGCTTGCTTTAGCTAGAAGCTACGAATGAACTTAGAAACACAATTAAATCCTTTAGCATGAATGGTTTACATGGGACCAGCCAATTAAGCGCGCATTAATTGTGGCTGAGTCTTTTGTAACCCTCACATTCTGCTTGACTTCTGAGTTTACTTTATGCTAATCTTTTTGAAGGTTGAAAGCCCCAGACAGGCTGTACGCGGTCACTGTACATCTTTGACGGCAGGGGGCATCCGCTGGACCTAATCATGCACAGCCTTTCAGGCCAGATGCATGACGGGCGGGTGGCACGGCAATTCGTCAAATTTTCGATGGGTTAGCGCCGTTCCCTCGGTGTTTGTCAGACACCCATTGAAGATAAGATACGGCCTCCAGCAACGCCGAAAGCTGGGCAAGTGGAAACCTGCAACATCCACACTCTGAAATTTACGCGGACGACTTTGTCCGTAAATTTTGGAGTGCCCAATGGCCTCAAGAAAAGCTGTTCCCGTTGTGCCGGCACAAACGCCGGTAACGCCCGCACCTCGAATTGCTCCCCGTTTGCTTCGTATCGCTGACGCTGCTGAATATCTGTCCTGCACTTTCGGTTTCATCCAAACCCTGATGCATGAACGCACGATTCCGGTCGTCGTGCTTGGAAAACGGCATCTTTTGGATAAATCCGATCTTGATCTGTACGTCGATCGGATCAAAGAAGAGCAAGCGGCGTGACGGCGCCTCGCGATTGGATTATCGGGGCCCGCCGCGGATTGATCCTAGTTCTGCGTTACGCGGACCCTCAATACGGCCCCGGTCGGCATTTACTCGTTGTGGGTAAGTGTAGATGCGGCGACGAACGTGCTTACCGATGGGACAATCTTAAGAACACGCCTAGGCCCGCATGTCCGAATTGTCTCAAATCCAAAATGAAGGGAAATCAGAACGCGCGGAGATCAAAACAGTTTAGGCGCAAATTGGAAATACAGAAGCCCCCAGATTCATCCTTTCCTATTGAATTCACTGTGGTTACGGCTGCGCCGACCACCCCTCCCGCAATTCCCAATCCTATAAATGGAGGGGAAGAGCCACAAAAAGAAGTTCTTTGCCTTCATGGGTTTCGTTTAACGGTCGAGGATCTGACGGAAGAATTAGGTCTAGCCCGCGCTCGCTGTCCGGTTTGCAAAACTTTCCCGAAAGATAGAACTAAGGCACTCGCTCGACTCCAGTGTCAATACAACGCTGAATTGGTTCTCCACAATTTGGGTGTAGCGCGAGGCGTTCCGCTATCCGATCTCGATACGCCGCCTACGGCCCAGCGTAAAGCTTTGCACCCCAAAGCCAAGGCTGGTGATTTAGGCCGCACCGGCGAAAATCTGTTTTATCGAGGGGGACCTGCCGAAGTTGAAGACATCGCCGCTGCACACGAGCGCGACGACGAAGCCGGCGGAAAGAAAAAGACAGGTGCTAATGGCCTCCCACGAAAAATGGGCGACAAGTTCTTGTATGGGGCAGGTCAAGATCCGACCGTCGATGCAGATCCCGAAGATGTGTACTCGCTAGAAGCTCTTCCTCCGGTGCAATTTGAAAAAGAGTTCGAAGGTGTTACAGAAAATCCAGATCGCCGCGTGATTGAGACGCTTGCGGAATATGAAGAGAGCGATCCGATTGAACGGCGAGAGACTTTGAACTGGTGGTTACGGCTCAAGCGTATTTATGAAAAAGAGTTTGGAAGGAAATTACCAGGCATCGGCAGAAAGAAGATTGAAGCCTGGCTGGAAACGATTGAAAACGAGGAAATACTGATTCTGGAGTTTTTCCATTGGGTAAGAAACGAGGGTGTAGGTGGATTGGCGAAACCTCTTCTGAGTTTTGATGAGTATCTGGAGGGGCAGTACGGAGATTTAGAAACTGAAGATGAAGGAGACGCAAATGGGCACGATCACGATTGAATTAAGCGAGGCCGGCATCACGGCGATTCGCGCCAGTGTTCGCAATGCGGGCGAGCAATCTCGCGCGATGCGGTTCCTCGAGGAACTTGCTGCGCCGATGCACAAACTGAATGAGGCTGCGAAACAAGTTTTTGTGGAAAAGAAATAAAGATCAAAAGAATAGATGTATTGCGGGCACCTTCGGAAGAACGGGCATTGAATCCATTCGACAGGAGGAATTAGACGACGGCGAGAGCCGGAAGTGAGCAGTTCCATGAAGTGTGTTAATGCGTTAAAGCAAAAGTTGTATTCCTGGCTGGAAGTTACTCCCAATCGATCCGTGGGGTTCATGCAAGACGAGATCGACGATTTGAAAAGTGAAGTTATCTGGCAGCAATCCGTGATCGAGGCGCTTAAATACGCGAATCGAGAATTGACGGCAGCGGTAAACAGTCTAGACGTACAGTTTTAAGATTGCGGTTCAATCAATAAGGGGGAAGCACAATGATTGGTGAAGAAAAGAAATCCGATATAGCGGAAGCTTTAGATGGCGTCGATGGAGCAATCGGTTGTGGATTTTCGGAATTGGCGGGACGAATCGCCAAATTTGAACGAGCGACGGTAACAGAGATGATGGGTGAAATTGTCGGCGCTCTCTACAGAATAGCCGATGGATTAAGCGAGGATAGTGAGTCTTCCCTCACAAACTCCGTTGGACAGGCCGGTAAAGATATACGGGCTGGCTTGGAGAGCCTGGCCGCGGCGATTCGAGAACGAAAAACAGTTGACGCGGGAACTTTTTGATTTGAACCAAAACAATAGCAGCCTAAGGATCTCTATGAGTTACAAAACTGAGAAAGCCCAAAAGCAACTTGAGAAAGCAAAACGGGCCGAAAGATATCAGGAATCGAATGCTGACTGGAACAAGATGGTGATTTTTCCGGCCGTTGAATTGGAACCGCGATTAGGGTTGCTTAAAAAAACCTGCAACTCCAATCATCCGCTCCCGTTTTTTATAACACACCCCACCGGGCTCGTTGAACAAATGACGGGTGTTTTTTCAGTTGTCAAGAATCTGTCCGGGGAACTGCTCGGCACGCCGCCGGAATATCGGGGATGGCTGCCTTTCATCGTTGAAAGAACATCCAACGGCTTTCATTACTTCCAGGCCCATCCCCTGGATGTGATAACCGCTCACGGCCAACTTATGTATGCGCCTTGGGCTAATCCGCAACTTGCGAAAGCGTATCGCACCAAGTGCAAACAAATGTTCCCCTCCAAGGCTTATGTCTTCGAAATGAACGGTGTGAACGGCGATTTTGAAAATGATTTTAAATTCTTCATATCGGCCATCGAAGGAATGGCCGGGCCGCGGCGTGATAGAAACCTCACGGTTATGAAACTTGGTGATTTATGGGAGGAGCGCAAAGCACAAAAAGAAAAAGCAGTGGCCGATCTCCTATCGCTCTTTACTGGATACGCGAAGGACTCCGTGGCCTCGGCCATATTGTTTGTAAAATCTGTGGAAGGCAGTACGGATGGCGACGTGGAGTTTGTTATAGGCCCCGATAAGGAGAGAATAGAACAACTCTTTGGCAAAGGCGCCTGTCCATTCGCTTTTCTCCGGGTAGTACACAAGGAAGGGCCAAACGGTCGGTATATTGAAGGCGAGGGAAATTTGTTGCTGACGGCCCAAGTAGAATCAAACAAAGAATGGTTCGAAACGGCGCTTCAATTGGCTATGAACGATTTCTACGAAACAATCGGAGACTACTACGTGTCGAAAGGCGTTTGCGAGGAGAGAGCACGAGCCGTAAACCCGGACGAGAATTAGAAAGAACCGCTTAAAACAAAAATTCGATTCAGATTTGGGCAATCACCCTCTAAGGCATAGCAGTACGCCACGTAAGATTCCGCCCTCCAGTTGTTCGCTGTAGAAATAAAATTCACGACACAACCGAGGATTTATGGAAACGAAATTAGAGGGCGTCATATCCACTTGGATAGCTGGACGCGGGTTTGGATTCATCGTTGTAAATGTTAACAACCAACCCGCGAAATTTTATCTGCACATCACGAGAGTGTTGAGCGGCGTTCCTGAGGTTGGTAAAAAAGTTCGCTTTGGCGTTCTGTCCGTCAAAGAAGGCAATCTCCCCTCTGCAATTGAGGCCGAGATTGTCGAGGCGGTGCAACAATGATCCGCCGACACAGAATATCGGAAGTACCGGCCGCTAGTTCAGTAGCTGCCGCAGTTTCGTATGTTCAGGAACCGGTAGATTTATTTGACGATGATGTACCCACCGTTGAAACAAACGCGCCCGCGTCATTGCCTACACCATTGAACGGCGGCTTACGCATGGCTCGGTTAGGTGTACCTATCGCGCCGATCAAGGCCGGCGAAAAGTTTCCGCCGATCAGTGGCTTTCAAATATTGGCTACAACGGATGAGACACAAATCATGGCTTGGGCCAATGAGCAAAGATGGCTCAATTGCAATTGGCTGGCACTGGCTCGTCCTGAAGGATTTTGTTTCATCGACGAAGATCAGTCCGCGCGATTTCGAAAGATGTATGAGGAAAAATACGGCGAATCGTTTCCTCAGACGAGAGCCACTCAATCACAAACGGATCATAAACAATCCGTCTGGAAGCAAACGGATCGGACTCGAGCCCTGGGTAACCGCGTGCAAGGGGATTTCCTGGACCGGATGCTATCGTTCCGCCAGGACCGTCACTATTGCGTATGTGAAGGATCACATTTGAATCCTTCGGAATTGAACGGGCCGAATCACCGTGACTATTTGCTGGTGGATGATTTCCCGATCCTGGAAATGCCGGACAAGCTCGTGGATTTCATCGAATCGCTGATTGTTGCGGACGAGAAGCAGAATCGCAAAAGGCGAGGGGATGAGCCCGAGATGTTTATCGACGGCCGCCCCGTTCCTAAGGAACCACCTGTCCCGGGATTCAAAGCCCTGTTCGAAGCGGTAGGTTGGGAGCCATTGATTCGTCGAATGAATAAAGACGAGGATCCACGTTTTCACGATCAAGTGTTGGGTGTGGGCGCAAGTAATGCCTACTGCCCGATTCCTTCACATGGCGATCGGGATCTAAATGTCGTTTACAGTCCTTGCTTCGGAGTTGTACCGGGCGAGGAATCATTGTTGCACTGCCTGCTTTGCGGATGGTCAGGCGATTTAGTGAAGGCCTGCCACGCCGTAGACGGTGACGAAAAGAAAACGATGTACGATATCGCCCGCGCGATTTGCATTGAAGAGAATTTGAATTTTGAGGACTATTTTCCTCCTTGCGTTCCGGCTGAGCCCACTCTTAAACCAAAACAGGGTAACGAGGCAGATAAATCCACTGTAGCCGAAAACTTTCGAGAGACATCGCTATTCGTTTTCAAAAATCAAGAAAACGCCAAGGCCGCGATTGATTGGGGGTTCAAGAGTGTTGCGGCAGAGGCATTCAAAATGCCTGTTGATTTCGCTTTCCGCCGAGTTATTTATGTTGGCGATGACAGGGGCCCGCTTTACCGGAAAATCTACAGTGCGATGAATGGCAAAGGCGTTGTTTCCGTGAAAGCGCCGAAAGAGTTTTCGGCAGAGAACCTGGAAAAGGTTTTGAGTTGGGATGCCATCAAAACACTAAATCTCACGAATCCTAAAATGATGTGGGTGCGCGAAGACATCTTGCAACAAACGGAGGGATACGCCCTGGAGTTTAAGTATCCTTCCGTTGAAGGCTCTGATTTCGATTTTATCTTAGGTCCTATGATGGGCGCGGGGGAAGGATGGTGCCCGCGCGGAGATCCACATATTATCGCCGGACCCTCGGGAGGCAGCAAGACCACTCTTATAATGGATCTGCTCCAAGCTCAATTCAAGAAAGAGAGGTTTTTAGGACACGAAACTTTTGGGCTCCCCTATCTCGTTGTCATGGCGGATAGAGGAATAAGAGCGTTTCGTCGTACGATGAAACGGATGGGAATCGACTACACTCAAATACCCGTTGAGCGCTTGAGGATGGTTCGGGATGCCGGGGCTATATGGGCTATCCTTCGTAAGATCGAAGAATGCAATCCACGGCCGGCTATCGTCTTCGTCGAAGGGGCCGATATGCTGGTGAAGGACGCCTCGAAAATGGAGATCGTAACCGCGTTTATGGACGGTCTCCAAAGGATCGCTTCCCACTATCACATCTCGATTATTCTCAGCGTGGGCTCACCGAAACAGAAGGTAGGAGAAAACTACGTCGCCAAGCGGGATCAAGTCATCGGCACGATCGCCTGGGGTAGAACGGCAGAAACCATCATCGTCATGCAATACCTCGAAGGAGACGATACAGACCGCCGACGCAGCGTCTCTGTTTTGCTCCGGAATTCGATGGCTGAAAAGTACAAGATGGCGTTCGAAAATGGCCGACTCATACCGGATAATCATGTACCAGATAGCCAGCCAAAAACCCCTTCAGAGATCGTCTGGTTTAAGGCGCAACCGGGGTGGTTTACAGCAATGGACTTAAAAGAGAGCCTGGGTAAGGGTAAGAGTTGGGCATACCTGTGCTGTGCTGAAAATCTCACAAAGCGCGTCTTAAGAACCAAAAAGACCCCATCGGGAGAAGCTCGTCAATATCATTGGAACGAGGAGAACAATAATCCTTTTCTAGGAGTAGACGCGACATTGGATGAGCCTGAAAAGAGGAGCATAGCCGTTTGAACCATTTTTGACTAAGTTCGTGGAATGGACACCACTATAAATAGTGGCTCCATTCCATTCCATAAGGCACTTTTGGTTCACTTAAGTCTTTTATTATCAGTGAGCAAAAACGCTTCTCTAGAGGGGGTAGTATATGTGATGGAATGGCATTCCATCACGGTACCCCAGGGTATCACGGCGAGCCTCTTTTTCAAGTCTATTTGATAAGGTTTTCCGGCGTTTATCGCATGCCGAGAGGCGGTTGAGGGCGCCGGTCAGAGATATTAATTCCCGCACATGTAACTGTGTTAGTAGTACGGAACTATTATGTGAGTGAATGGTTGAGTGAGTGGACTGCCATCAAAATCCCAGACTTCCCCAAGAGACAGATTTACACAGATTTGAACAGACTGAATTTTACTAACTTGATAATTATAAAGCATTTACCTATTATTTCACTTAATTCCAATTTAGTTCCACACTCGTGACGGCCAATTTGAGCCCGTGATCGAGCCTGTTAGACATTTTCCTAGTGGATCCAAGGAGCAAGTCTCCGCGGGCCGAAAACAGTGTCGGAAATCTCCATCTATTGATAACAAATGGTTTAGACGCAAAATGGCGCGACGCCGAGAAATTACGTGAATGCGGATCTGCCTGAAAGCGTGGAAGATCGCCGGAAACGGAGATTTCAGCCTCGAGAATAGGGCTCCTGGTGAGCGTCGATCGCGATCACCGCAAGCTCGTCGCAACCTGGCGCGGGACCGGGCGCCGGGATCTCGCGGCCGGAGTCGAGGGGTAGAAATCACCCTCGAAAGTAATGCAGCATTTTTTGAGCCGAAAATAACACAGGCTCTTTCAATCCCTTGGAAGGGGTAAAAGAGCCTGAATGCTTCAATACCCCAGTTTTGAAGCCTAGCCAAAGACCTGGGAGAACGCCTTGACCGAGGCGGCCGAGGCGTCGGCATCGCTGGGGTTGACGTAGGCGAGGGTGCTGTCAAACGAGCGGTGTCCGAGGTGCTGGCGGATCATGAAGGCATTAGCGCCCTGTTGAACCATCAGCATCGCCGCGGTGTGCTTCAGGACATGAGGATGCTGGAGGTTTTCGCCGAGGCCGGCTTTGCGAGCTATGGCTCGAAAGATCTTGGCAGCGGACACGCGATGCAACCTCGTGGACTTTTGGGAGTTGAATACGAAGGAGTCAGCATCAGCTGGCCGAACGGCAAGCCATTCTTTCAGGGCCAACACTTCGTTGAACAGACTGTTGCCTTTGACCTTGAGTAGATTCTGAGTGGAATCCAGACTGCCCTTCAAACGGCGGATCTTGATCTGTTCGTTTCTAAAGTCTATGTCTTCGATACGAAGATTGCACACTTCCTGAATGCGGGCGCCGTGAGCAACAGCGAAGAGAAACATCGCGTGCTCTCTTGGGCCATATTCCTTTGCAGCCTGAAGGAATCGCTCGAGTTGCTCGCCGCTTAGGTAAGAGATACGCGAGCGAACTCGTTGGGCTCGCTCTTTCGGCATCCGGATTAAGTTCCTGGCGACTGATGGTGTCATTGGCCTGATCTCCTTGAAATGCATCGTCTCATAGTATTGAAGCATTTGTCAAGAACGAAATGAAGCGGTCGAGAAGATTTTCAGGCAAGACCCTCCTTGCAATGATTTGCATGCAACGAATAGATCTCTCGAGCCAGCGCGACCAGCGATCGCCCAGATCTTGGAGACCGTCGCGGCCGAGAGCGCTAAGCGATTCGTTTTCAGGGCCGAGAAAAATTTTCAGAAGTAGAAAATAAGCATTCTTAGTCTGAACTTAGACCCATACGACCAACCCCCAGGCCGTCACGAACCAGTTTGGATGGTTCCATGAAAATTTACTCATTTGGGTCCCATCGGGCCCCCCGGTATTCAGTTTTCCGATTCTTCAAAAGTGGGTCCCTTTGTAGGCCCGGGTGGGTTTATTTTTTCCGATTTTTCAAAAGTAGCTCCCCCAAAACAAGGTGGGGCCTATCGCATTTTAGTTTCTAGAAAAAAGGGATCCTAAAAAGGCTCCCTGGCACCGGCCCCGGCCTGACTCAACCGATTGTCGTACCGGGAGCCGAGGTCTGCACAGGTCGAACGTCGTCTAATCCCGCGGTTCCCGGCTTTTTTACGAACGACTATGCTGGGCAAAACCCAAAGAGCTGACAAACTCGTTCCGCGAGTTTATCTATCGGTTCATTGAAGTAGTCACGAAGCAGGTCAAGGAATCGTTTGCGGATGCTCTCATCCGAGAGAATTGCGACGAGAGCGGGAGGAATATGTGCAAGCACTACGGGGAGGGCCATGCCGCCAAGGTAAATTAGGCCTGCAACAACCAAGGCTCTGACTAATCGCTTGCACGTCTTGCAACCGAACCAGCCGCCAAATCGATTAATCAGTTGACGAAGATGCTCGATCCAACTGGGATGCAATGTAGTTGCGTTGAGTTCTACAGATGCGTTCGCACCGTAGGCAATCGTGAATGTCCATCTGCCAGGGCTGGGATTATTGTCAACAAAGAGGACTTGGCCGCCCACCCCAGGTTGAAAGTTGACTCGAACATTCTGAGGGTTGACCATGCTTAACTCGGCGTTGACCGGCGCTCGATTCACTCCGCCGGGGTCGCCGGCAGTGACTGTGACAAACAAGGCGCCAGCGCCTTCAGGCACGTTGATCACATGGCGCTCCTCGCCTCCTCGATCGACTCCTTGGATTGACAGTCCAATCGATGAAAAGACTCCAACTTCCTCGACAGTATCCACACTAACTGGCATGGTCGCTCCTCGCCACGACGTATTACGGTGTGACCCGACATATATACTAGCTATCTAAGTACTGTCAACTGGAATGCCCCGCCGAGGAAGTGTCCGGCCTGACGCGGCGCACCCGTGGGCCAGCGTTGTTGCTAACGCCCTGGATCGAGTGCGCAAACATTTTTAGAAAATTAAAGGCACCGGCAGCCTATGCCGGAAAAAGCAAGTGCCGCGATAAGCGGCAAGAAAGAGAGGACTAGCACTATCTAAAGTTGTCTCTTCAAAGGATGAAAGAGATGTCTGTCATAACTCAGTTGCAGGTCAATGGAGCCAATTCGATCACGATGAGCGGTTTGGGAACCAATCTTACCTTTTTCCCTCCAGCGCCCGGTTCGGCTATCGGAACACCTTCAAGCCAGAACGGGTATTTGTATGTTCCCGGCAATAACGAAATGAATGGCCGGCGTATGATGATTCGGGCCTCCGGAACATTCCAATTGGGTTTCAATGGTACAGGCTCCTCGGTTTTTTCGGTTGGACTCTATTACGCGAATTTCAACAACACAGTGGCTACACCCAACACCACCAGTCCTATATTGTTGGGAACTCAGAATAATATTATTACTCACGGCTCTCCGAGGTCATGGCAATTGATTGTCGATTTGGAGGGAGATAATGCGACAGGAGACGTGTATTCGCTCTCGGGCACCGCATTGGTTAATCTCAATCCTACCTCTATCATCCCTACCAGTGTCTTGACTGGCATCAATTTCAATAATTCAATTCCGTTCGGTCTGTTGATAGGCGTTCAGTTCGGGAGCCTCCCCACCTTCTCCGGCTTCGTCAATACTGCGTCCTTATCTCAGTTCGATCTCTCGGACTGAAGAAAAATCGCGTCACAAAAAGAAAACGCCGGCGGGGAGCGATCCCTTCCGGGCTAGTCAATAAGTGAGAAAGGGGAGCCCCCCCCCTCCCTCCCTTTGCTTCACCTGAACGCCGAAATACCCCCAA
The DNA here is from genome assembly GCA_963701005.1 of uncultured Acidobacteriota bacterium. GTDB lineage: Bacteria > Acidobacteriota > Terriglobia > Acidiferrales > UBA7541 > Palsa-295. The sequence continues at coordinate 4,504,875 of OY969555.1, read as the reverse complement.
GCAAATTTTATGAAAAAGGAAGTGTGTATGTTCGTCTTGAATATCGCGAAAAGAAAATGCGCTAACTCGAAGTGTATGGCGCATTTCAAGGTTAAAGGCAGAAATCACCGATTTTGTGGCAAATGCGCAAAGGAGAGGCATCGTCGGTACTTTAAGACGGCGAAAGGCGTGGCGGTTGCTCTTCAGTACGCAAAGTCTGAGACTGGCCGCGCGGTACGCCGTCGATATGAATGGATTAGATTTCCGAAAAAGATATTTAGAAAATTTCTAAAACTTCTCGGTCTTCCTAAAAACTATGACCCCCATAATCTCATATTAAGTTCTAAGATTTCAGATGAACATCTGAAAAAAATAGCAGGGAACAATGGTTGGCCCGATTTTCGTGATGAGGCGCTCGAAGAAAAAGGTCCGAAACTTGATTGCATTTCTTTAACGCAGTGGGCAAGGGCAATTCTTGAATACCGCGCTGGCCGGACTTACAGAGTTGCTTGGAGATTCACTTCTACAAAGCGAAGAATATTCAAGGATGTGTTTGAGTTTTATGAGTGGCAAATTAAAAGGGCGTGATCCCTTCCGGCCTTTTCTGTTTTCGGTCCGTCCAAGCCTACCCTCCGGGCATTTTCCATTCCGTCTGATCCGAAGAGCGCAGAGAGGCCATACCATTCGATGGTGAACGCCTGATAGACTCGGGCTTTTCCTCCAGTCGTGCGAACCAATTTCCACTCCGTCGTCCTTCTGATAACGCTCGTAATCAGGTTCCGCCAAAGTGGCGTCTAATGTCATTTCGCTTGAAGAACCGCAATCCCTGAACACCCATCGTCACAAAAACCAGAGCGAAGGGCGCAGTATTAATCAGCGTTTCACCAACATCCACAACACGGGCGAAAATGTTAACGACGATGAGAGCGAGCGACAGCGCCCCGGAAATACAGAGAAGACCATAGAAAACCAGACTCGAGAGTCGCGCCCAAGGCCGCAACAGCAACAATCCGATCCCCGTAGCGACACCCCACAACGCCATACAGGCATACGCCATACAGGCAAGCAGGGCGTCGGTCATCGCAAATTTATTCTGGTCGAACTCGAAGACAACCGCAGCCACCGTTACGAACACGATCCCGCTCAAAACGATCACCAGGAGGCCAACGATCTTGAGTTGCTGGGAGGCGTCGAGCCCCTTCTTGGCGGTTCCTGCTGCCTCGGCATTGCGCCGCTTGCAACTGCTGTACGCCAGAAAAGCCAACGGCGCGTGGATCGCCCACAACAAGAAGAAGGCCAACGCTGCGGCGTATGGGTCCAAGTCATTCTGACGGACGGCACCGGCTACCACAAACCACACGGGGATGACCCACACGAGCGTAGCCGTCACGCCTCGACGCCAACCGAGGTAGAAGCATCCTGGGCCGCCGAGAAACAGGGCTAGCATCGCCGCAATCCAGGGTCGCTTGAGTTCCTTCACGGGTGTCCTCCCTCGCGGAATCTCCAGTCGGTAGGGGCCCTCGCGCAGCCGGACTTCGCCGCATGAGGCTTCATTCCTTTCGTTCTAGGTTATCTCAAGTGTTGTGAAGGAGCGCGACCGTCAAGCAAGGATGTGTTTAGTCGCCAATCTCGGTCCGTCCGTGGACTTTCAACTCCTGATTTATGCGCTTATCGGACACATAAAGTATTACTTGTAATGTCCGGTTATCCGACTAATCGGGAGTTCAGTGTATCCCGGCCAATCAAGGTCTATGACGAGCGTGAGCTCGTTGCCTTTCGACGGACTCCAGAGCGGAAGACTTCCGGTCTACGTGTGGTTCAGACCGGAAAGCACCCGAATTCAGCACTCAACGCCTCCCGCGAGTGACGCCACATGTAGGGCAGCGAACGGAAGACTTTTGCCTTAGTGTTGGTGTTGGTTTTGTTTTCATTTCTTAGCTCCGGTGCGTCGCGGTTCGGCGGTCGTGGTGCCGAAAGCCGGAGCCATCTGGCTGGGTCTACGTTTTCTTGACGGACATCGGGCGATTTTCCAGGAATGCGATGACCTTTGCGCCATTTATTTGCAAGCCTCCGTTATAGCTGACCAAGCCCTTCTTCTTGAACTCGTTCATGAATTTACTTACCCTTGGGCGAGTGGTACCAACTATCTCCGCCAGGGTTGATTGGCTCACCTTCAGGGGGGAGTCCGCCTTCGATTCCCTGGTTATTTTCCCAAACAACAACAGCACCCGCGCCAGTCGCCTTTCGCTGAAATTGAAGAATTGATCTATCAGGTCTTCCTCGATTCGAACAACCCGTGAAAGTAAATATCCAACGAACAGCGTTGCAAAATGCAGGTCTCTCTTGAGCGTGCGAGCCGTCCTCTCCTTTTGCAGTCGAATGACATCAGATTGTCCAATTGATCTCGCCGTGCAAATCCGCAGAGATTGCCCTGCTAGACAGCCTTCGCCAAAAAAGCTACCTCGCCGTAGGATGGCGATTATAGCCCTCTTGCGCGTAGTGACCGTCGTGAGTTTCACCGTCCCGCTCTCGATGTAGAAAATAGAATCAGCTGGATCTCCCTGCGAAAAGACGATCTCTTTGTCTCGGTAGTTCCGAAAAGTCATCCCAGTGCGGAACATTTTGCGGAGCACCGTGTGACTGACACCGAGACTGCGTTTCCTAGCCATTCCGGTCTGCCCCTCCAATCAACTCAGGAACCTGGTCCAGTGATCACCAATCGTAGACTCGTAGAACCAACACGTCTAGATGAGCAAAATTGACCACATGCAAGGTGAGCAAAATTGAACATGCAGAAGTAAGTAACTGTGCTGTCGCAAGACCCACTAACGACGCCGCGAGCGGGAGCATGCCTTAGGCGCACGCGACTCGACTCAAACAGCTCTGTCCGTTACTTCCAACTACTACCGGTTCCAACAAACCGGGGAACAGGGCTTGCCAGCAGCTAAGTGCACCGACTTGCCTGATTAACGCGCAAACCAGACATGTAGAGTACTAGCCCGGAACATGTCCGATTATCCGGTAATCGGGCACTGGCGAACATCTTTCCCTTAGATTGCTCAAAGAAGCGGCTTCAAGTCCGATTCGACCACGCTCGTGTATTCGAACCCCACGATTTTCTGCCGCAGCATCCCGTCACGGTCATAAAGCAGCGTCGTAGGCAAACCGTCGATCCCGCCAAACGCTTGCCTCAGCTGGGCCGATGCGACGGCTAGGGGGTAATGCACACCCATTTTACGAGCGAACCGCACTGGGTCTTCCGTGTCGGCCATCGTGTCGAACTTAAATCCGATCACAACGAGTCCGCGATTCCCGTAGGCGTCGAGCAGCTTTTGATAGCCGGGCATCTCTTTCTTGCACGGCTGGCACCAGGTCGCCCAAAAATCAACTAGCACGACTTTGCCTTTGAGGTCGGCTGAGGTAAGACCTTTGCCGCGCAGGTCCTTCAAGGAAAAGTCTGGCAAGCGCGAGCCGATTTCTCCCACGGGGATTTCAACCTGCTGCGCACCGGGGAGTCCTGCCGGATGCGGTTTCCAGGTGGCGACGCCCGCCGCAACGAGGATTACCAACAAAAGTTCTCTCTTCATTTATTCCTTCTTCCGTATCTCCAAAATCAACAATTTCAGCGGAGCCGAGCTATCGGCTTTCTTTTTTCCAGGCGGCTTCTTGTACAGCTGGCCGCGCACGGTGACCATCGTTTCTGAACCCGCAAGCGCCTCCAGGCTCTTTGACAATTCGTTCGGGTCGAGCGCAAACGACCGGTTCGGTTCGACCTGCAAAGCGAAATTACCGGTAGCGTCTTTCACGATCTTTCCCTGCGCCACAACATCCATTTCGGCGACGCTCACTCCGCTGTCGTAGGTCGCCTTCATGAGTTGCCCCGGGTCGATCTGCCCATCGTCCTTCGGCGTCACTTGAACTTTTCCATCAATCAAACTGACTTCCACGTTTTGAACGCCAGACTGGCGTCCGAGGTGTTGTTTCACCCCATAGGCTCAAAAGTTTCAGGTCATTCCTTCAACGCGCATCTCGATGTGTTTGATCTGCGCTTGCGCCGCTGGCACGGCCATGAAAGCCAACAGCGGTAGTAGCAGGAGACTTTTCTTTTTCATTCTTGCTCCTTTCGCCTCAAGTCCTTCACCAAAGGTGCACGCGAAATTGCTGCGTGAATCCAAAACTGATGTGCCGCCGCACCGGAGAAAACTGCACCCCGTTCGAGTGCGCCATAGCCCAGTCCATCCCAAACCAGAGATGCATTCCGGGCCGCACGCCTGCGTACGTGGTGATTCCCGCGAGCACCACATCGCCGCCGCTTCCGTTCTGATTGATTGCCGCAATATGATCGTCCTGCGAATGCAGCCAGGTCACCGCTGGGCCGATAAACCATTCGCGGTAAAGGTTCGCCGATTCGTACGGCCTGTACGACAGCCAGAAACGCGATTCCACCCCGCTGCCCAGCCGCGTTTGCTGCGCGCCTTCCGTCCGCACCAGCGAGTGGAAATCTTCATCGGCGACCAGCCGCCGGAGGTTGAACAGCCCCGTGTATGTCCAGTTTGCTTGCACGAATAAATCCGTAGAGCCAGACCCAGGCTGCAAACTTGTCGGAAGTCGGCCGCCACTTCCGCCTGTCAGATGCGTTCCCCCCGTGGGAATCTTTGGCCCGACCGTCACCGATGCTTGCGTTGTTCCTCTCGCCGAATCCTTCCGATAGAAGCGGTATTTCAGCAGCAACATCGTATCGCCGAGTCCCGTTCCCCCAACGGTCGGGCCTCCCACAGTCTCGAAATGGTTTGTGACCACCGGAACAAGTAGTGTCAGATCGAAGTTGCTGTGGAATCCCCATGTGAAATTGAAATCGCCCTCGTGAGAAAACGTGGGCCGCTCCGTCGCCGATATTCCAGTTCCCGATTCCGACTGCAATCCGCGAGTGGTGAGCACAGAGTTGTAGGAAATCAATCCGCCTCCAGGGAAAAGCGGTGGGGCGGTCTCGGGCGCGGGGCCTTGTGCGGCCGAGCGCGGAGCGCCCGCTGTGAAAACGAGGAACAGCAGCACAAACACCCACCAATATTGCCGTCGCAGATCCAAAGGTCCTCCAGGAGATGCACCTTTCGCGCACACCAATGCGGTCGCAAGTGTCTTGGAGGACAGATCAGATTCGGAGGGGTGAAAACGTGGGCGGGCAAATTGACGGCGGAGCGTGCGACCGCGTCGTGAATGTCTCGCTCTCGGCGAGAGCCGCGCCAGCTGCTGTGGACGGTGCGAGCGTCGCAACGGTCACAAGCGCGCGCCTCGCAAGGTGTACTGTCGCCGCCTGCACGAAGGGAGCGTGCATGGATGGCATCGACCCGCAACACTCCTGACTGTCGTGGCCGTGCGGTGCGCACGGCATCGAACTGCAGCACTGCATTGCCTGCTCCGGCGTCGTCATCGCACCGCAGTCCAGTGCGTACGCGCCCAGACCGACAATCAGCGCCACCATCACTAGCGACTTGCGAACTTCTCTCACCAACCCAACGTACTCGCCCCGCGCGTCGCAGTCAACCCCCTCAGGTCCTGATTAACTCGCAAACCGGACATCTCTAACAATGTCGGCCCAGTCAAATCCTTTTTGAACAGACTTCTCCATCCACTTCCAGGAGTGGTCTTGTTCGTTCCGTTCACCGCTCGCTCGACGACCACGGCTCGCTCGTAATCTTTCGGTCGGTTTTCAGTCCGACCTAGACATCTCTTCGACCAAAACTTCGACCATGATTACTTCTTCGAACTCCCTCTCGCGAGGGAGCGGGATGCCCAATCAAGTGGACGGTGCTCTACTTCACACCCTGTCCGGTTCCGAGCTGTCCCGCGTACGAACCGCACTGACCTGACTGCGAATACTCGCAGCCATTTCGCCACATCCAATACAGCTGAATCGCCATCCGACGCCCCATCGCTACCTTGGCAATGTTCTTGTGCCGACGCATGGCCAGGTGTACGTAGCGACGCCGCCAGTCGGGATGGATTCGTGCCGCCGCTTGGGCTGCTTCCACCAGTAAGAAGCGCAATAAGGAACTGCCTTGCTTGCTGATGTGCCCCAGCCGTTGCTTGCCAGCACTGGAGTCCTCACTCGGAATCATCCCCACGTACGTGCCGATCTGCTTGCCACGAGGAAAGCGCGTCGGAGTTCCGATGATCAACACATAGGCGAGTGCCGTCAGCGGACCAACACCGGGATGGGTCATCAGTCGCAGAACCTCGGGTCGCTTCCTGGCTTCTTGCTCGACAGCTGCAGTTAACTTTTCGATGGTCGGATTCATGCGGTCCAGCAACTCCAACAACTCTTGCCGGCGCCGACTGGCCCAAAAACCTAAAGGGAGCTTTTCCAATTCTGCTCGTCCCCGTTCGCTGAACAGTTTTTTCCTCCAGCGATACCCCTCGTTCATCGCCAGCGCCTGCAGCTGATTCATGATCCGCGTGCGCATCTGCACCAGCCGATGCCGGTGCCACAGCAGTTGTCGCAGATCCCGGTTCTCCGGACTCGGTACCCAGACTCGCGGAAAGTTATCTTCCCGCATCAGCCGGAGTAAGAGTCGGGCATCCTCGCGGTCGAACTTCTGCTTCTTCACTCGCTTGGCCTTGATCTCCGCCGGATCGCCCATCCACAGTTCGAAACCTAGTTCTGCCAGCAGTCGCTCGAACCAGCGTGAATATCCGGTCGCCTCCATGCCTACCCGCACGCGGTTTCCTCGCTGCTTTAGGTCTCGATAAAACCGCTCTGCTTCTCCATCGCTGTGGTTCAACTGCCGTTCACCACACTCCCCGGTCTCTTCTTCAACAAATGCAATCGCCTGAAAGCTCGGGTGGTAATCTACGCCTATAATCAGCATGTTCGGCTCCTTTCTCCCGAGCCTGCGGTCGTCAAGCAACCACAGTCTACTTGGGGCAAGGAGCCGACATTGTTATGCAATCAAGTCAACTACTAGCCCGGAATTTGTCCGCTTATCCGACTTATCGAGACTCAGCTCTGCTAGTCAGGCTTGATCACTGGTAGCGCGGGCTCAGCGCTTAAGCCGGAGTTTGGTAATCGTCGCGCTGGATGCGGTAAAATCCGCATGCCAGCACCATGAAGCTCCCTAAGCCAGTCACGTCATGCACAAACTGTAGGGCATCAGGCTATTCCGTACAGCTAACCAATGGGAGGTGCGCGCACATAGTTAGCGGGGGGAAGAGATGCAAAGGTACGATCCAGAGCGCCATCGGGGAAAATGACTGGATTGAATGTCCGACGTGCGCGGTTACGGGTTGGGAAGGTGCGAACAGGTGTAGTCAGTGCGATGGCGCTGGTTGGTTGTTTCAGGGGCGCTGAAGCTAACGCCTAGCTGTGAGTTTGCTTGGAAGTGACGTTCCGACTGTAGTATATTCTTGGCGTGCCTGACTCCTGCCGGGCTTCAACGAGAGGGAGCCTCGAAGGAGTGCTGCTCAAATCCGGTCAGGCGCAAGGCGGGGTCTCGCCTCAGAAAGGAAAGGCCCCGCCTTCCCCCCGCGGAACTGCTATTTTCTGAAGCCCGCTAGCCACACATCCAGGACTGCAAGACTGCTGGGCTCAATCGCGGTGAAGGCGATTCCCATTCCCGATCTGAGCCGCGAATAGGTGACTCTGCCTTGGGCAACCATGTGCGTCTCACCGCGCGAGATAGTTAGTCTGACTTTCGTTCCCTCCGGGAATGAGTCCTCTGTCACCGCAAAGCACCCGAACATGCTCAAGTCCTTGGTATGTCCTGAAATATGTTTCTCAGAATGCATGTCGGTCAGTTCAATTCTGGCCATGAACTGATGACGGGGAGCGCGATGACGTACGGGGTGAATCGGGGAACGACCTCAGCGTGGTCGGATTCTATTCCAAACCAAATCCTGAAACAAACTGAATCAGCCGGGGCGACACGGCTCATCGTCGATGCATTTTCACATTTTATTGATTTCCTTGGAACAATGCGGCCCCACATTGAAGACGAGAACAATGAACTTCCCCACACCAGAAGCCACGTTCAGTTTCCTGGAATGGCGAGCCACCGAAGAAGACTACGATGCCGAGTTTCTTGAAGAATGCGCCCGCAAGTTCGAGGCGGACAGAAAAGCCTTGCTTCAGGACGCGAAGTTTTACAGGGAGAGAGCCCAAAATATTCGCGTCTACTTAGCCTTCCTTCGCGGCGACGAGCTAGAATAGCCCGACTGCCGAGGACGCATGAGCGCTCAAGCAAGTCCCAGGGACGTGCATCATCGAGATTCGATTTGCTAGGATTTCATCCGGTGACCAGTTGGATGTGCCATTTTCTGACCGATGAATAGTAGTAGTTTGCGGTCGCTCTCACTGGTCCGCTTCAGAAGCCTCCGGAAGTTGTCTAGGGTCCGAGCATCTTTGCCGGAGCTGCCCCATGAGGATCCATCCCGGACATCTCCTTTGGCAATTTTGGGCGGCTTAGGCGGCTGCTCCCATTCGTAGAATAGCTGGTACATCGGCACTTCTAACGCACGAGCGTACTTTTCAAGGGTTTCTATCGAGGGAACTGTGTGGCCGCATTCAACGCGGGAGGTATAGCACCTGAACAGGCCGGTGCGCTTCTCAATGTCGCCTTGCGAGAGATTCTTCTGTTCACGTAAAGCACGCAACCTATCAGCGATCATCATTTTCAACTCCTTGTGTGTGTTCTGAAGTATCAGGAAAAGCGTAGCCTCGCATATTGGGATTCTACAGGCAAGAATCTCTGTTAACCCATCATTTCAAGATTGTGAAATTCAAATATAACAGTTCGTAGTGACGGCAACAGATTGCCGGCCGTATCCGCAACGCAATAAATCACCTCAGTCTCATCGCTTTAACTGTCCCTCAAAATTAGACCTTGACATCCTCCGTTATCGGCCACATAGTCCACGAAGTTCGTCACCCATTACACGCCTTGTCACGTAGCTCTTAGGGGTCTTAACCCGATAGCGCCTTCTGGGCCTTGTGGTAGTTGTGTCCGCCGACACCCGATCTGCCGACGTTACTGCGGGTGTGTCTGGCCAGTCAGAAGATCAAGTTGAGAGAGGTGAAGTGTGCATTGGGCCTGCCTTCGCAATATGGAGGCTTGGCCGTGAGTAGAAGTCTATCCTGGAGGCATTATGCGACATCAGTCTCATGCTTGGCCGCATGTTGCGGCATTGCTCGCGCTTCTTTTTGCCGCTTTTTTGCCCAACGCAACACGAGCCCAGACAACGGCGACACCCAACAGCGATCCCCGAGCTGTCTCCTTCGCTAACCAGTCCTTTTCGGCACTTGTGGGGTCAAGCCCAATCAATGATGTCACGCTCTCAGGCACCATCGTCCGCACCGTTGGATCAGACGTTGGTACTGGCACCGTCACGCTGAAGGCCCTTGGCACCGGCCAAAGCCGTTTGGACATGAATCTTTCGGACGGCGAGCGCAGCGAAATCCGCAACTTGCCTAGCGGCATCCCACAGGGTTACTGGATCGCGCCCAATAGCGCCGTTCACTCTGCCGCAAATCACAACAATATGACGGATGCGGCCTGGTTCTTTCCCGCCTTGACCGTCCTCTCGCAAGCATCAAATTCAAACTTTCTTTTCTCTTATGTTGGCCAAGAATTGCGAAACGGGAGTGCTGTGCAGCATATCCGGGCTGCTCAGAGCTTGGGCTACGCCGATTCGCTCATGCAGGGACTCACCACTGAAGACATCTACCTGGACGCCAATTCGTTTCTGCCCGTCGCTCTCATCTTTAACGCTCACCCCGACAACAACGCCCTCGCCAATATCCCCGTCGAAGTGGATTTCTCAAACTATCAGGCGGTCAATGGCGTCAAGATTCCCTTTCGAGTACAACAATCCTTCAACGGAACGCTCTTCCTCGACATAACGATCCAGTCCGCCGCTCTGAATACAGGACTACCGAGCAGCGATTTCGTCCAGTGAAGAGATTCGCCATGCGAACGATGCGACCGACGCTGTTCTGGTTTCTATTCGTCCTCAGTCTTGGTGCAGCCTCCGCTTTCGGTCAAGTCGCAACGGGGACGCCGCCTTTCGGCAGCTACGGCGGCGGGCCAGATGTGCTCAATCTTGCGAACCTTAACGCCCACTTTACCCTTCCTGTCCTGAATAAGGCGGGGCGCGGTATGCCATTTACATACAATCTGGCCTATGACACATCGGTCTGGACTCCGGTAGTGTCAGGCAGCACCATGATTTGGCAACCGGCCTCGAATTGGGGCTGGGGAGCGGTGACGCAAGTGGCGATGGGTTATTTGACGAACCATCAGACCGTGTCTGACTATTGCGGTTACTACAACGTAAAAGGTTATTTTGTCCGCACAGGAACCATCTACGCGGTCTCTGGCTGGACTTACCTTGACAAGTTCGGTCGGACTCATTACTTCGCGGGAACTTCTTTCGACGATGTCGGCACTAATTGCCCTGGTTCCTCAGGATTCAGCATTGCGACCACGGACGGCTCGGGTTATACGCTTGAGGCAATTGGAGGCAGCGGGACCGTGGTTGCCCGCGACGGCACCAGTATCGTTCCACCCGTAGACTCAGGCACCGGGTCGGCTACCGCGACTGATCCCAACGGAAACCAGATCAGCGTGAGCAGCACAGGCGTCTTCACGGACACTCTGGGCACGACGGCTCTCACCGTCTCCGGCAGCGGCACGAGCACCAGCCCGTTGGTCTTTGCTTACACACCTCCTGCGGGCGGGACCGCTGAATACACGATGAAGTACACGGCGTACACAATCCTGACCAATTTCGGATGCAGCGGTATTGGTGAATATTCGGCAACGGGCGTCCCCCTCGTGAGTGCAATTGAATTGCCTGATGGCACTGAGTACACCTTCACATACGAAGCGACTCCCAGCCACTCCGGCGATGTGACTGGTCGCTTGGCGTCCGTGACGCTCCCAACAGGCGGCACAATCTCTTACGCCTACAGCGGCGGAAGCAACGGCATCGTTTGTGCCGATGGCAGCACAGCAACCCTGACGCGCACGACGCCGGATGGCACCTGGATGTACGCGCATTCAGAATCCGGCTCTTCCTGGGCCACGCTCATCACCGAGCCGATGTACAATGGCGTTAGCAATCAAACCAACATCAACTTCCAAGGGATTTATGAGACAGAGCGCCAGAGTTACCAGGGTTCTTCCACATCCGGCACCCTGCTCAAAACTCGCATCAGATGTTACAACGGGAATACGTCGAGTTGTAACACGACCGCCATCACCCTGCCCATCACGCAACGAAACGCTACGATTCAGTGGCCGGGTGGCAAGCAGTCAGAGGTAAACACTTTTTACAACAATGTCGGCCTGGTGACGGAAACAGACGAATACGATTACGGCAACGGAGCACCTCCGAGCACGCCGCTCCGCAAGACGCTCACCACGTATGCAAGCATTAAATAATGGCATTTCCAATAGGCCCGCTACCGTCACTTTTGAAGATGGCTCGAACAACGTCAAGTCGCAGACGACTTACACCTATGATCAGGGCAGCGTTGCTGGCACATCGGGGACACCCCAGCATATTCCCATCTCGGCTCTCGTGGAAATCCGACGACAATCAGCCGTCTTGTACAAGGCTCCACAACTCTGAATTTGACAGGCAATTATTACGACACGGGTAACGTCCAGACCGCAACCGATGTCAACGGAGCGCAAACGACCCTGAATTATGGAACTGGTTCATGCGGCAACTCATTCCCAACAAGTGTGAGTGAGCCTCTGAGTTTGTCGAGGTCGATAGCTTGGAATTGCACCGGCGGAGTGCCAACGTCCGTGACTGACGAAAATGGCAACACGTCGAGCATCACCTTCAATGACCCGTATTTCTGGCGCGTCAATTCGGCTACAGACGCGGCCCTGAATGTCGCTAACTTCACTTACACAGGCGCCACATCTGTCGAGAGTTCACTCGTTTTCGGAAGCTCAACTGTTGACATACTCTCGAACGTGGATGGCTTGGGCCGGACGCATGTCACACAGCGCAAACAGTCGCCGTCCTCGACCAGTTATGACTCAGTGGAAACAGATTACGACAGCCTGGGAAGGTCCGACCGTGTGACACAACCATACAATGACACCGCTGGACAAACAAATTCTTCCGCGCCAGCGACGAGTACTTCATACGATGCACTCGGACGGCCAAATCAAACCACAGATGGAGCGGGCGGCAGTGTGGCATCGAGCTATTCGCTAAATAATGATGTTTTGAACACCCTCGGCCCGGCCCCCACAGGCGAGAACACCAAGCGAAAACAACTCGAACATGATGGCCTCGGGAGGCTAACCTCGGTTTGCGAACTTACAAGCGCGACTGGCAGCGGCACATGCGTGCAAACATTGGCACAGAATGGCTACTGGACGAAATATTCTTTCGACGTTTTGGGGGACCTGATCGGCGTAACTCAAAATGCTCAATCCAGTACGACTCAATCGCGAAGTTACAGTTTTGACGGGCTTGGCCGAATGACCTCCGAGACGAACCCGGAGTCTGGCACTACAAATTATTACTTTGACAGCGACTCAATCTGTGGGACGTACAATGGTGACTTGGTGAAAAAAGTGGACGCATACCAGAACGTAACTTGTTTTGCGTATGACGCCCTCCACCGTCCCACGAGCATCCTCGTTTCCTCTGGCCCTTATGCCCCCAGCACGCCCAGCAAATATTTTATCTACGATGGCGCGAGCCTGAGCGGCACAGCGATGGCGAATGCCAAGGGGCAGCTCGCCGAAGCTTACACATCGGCGTCACCGTGTCCGCCACCTTGCAGCTCGAAATTGACGGATGAGTTTTTCAGCTACACAGTGTTGGGACAGGTTGGCACCACGTACCAATCCACGCCGCATTCAGGTGTGTACTATCAAGTGGCGGCAACCTATTGGCCCAACGGCGCTGTCGATCAGCTCAGTAACACCAACCTCACTGGTCTTCCCACAATCACGTACGGGGTGGACGGCGAGGCCCGCCCATATTCCGTCAGCGCCAGCAGCGGCCAAAATCCAGTCTCCACCACGGCCTATAATGTCGCAAGCGAACCTTTGCAGCTCAATCTTGGGTCGAGTGACAGCGACGCCTTCACCTATGATGGAAATACTGGCCGGATGCTGAAATACCAGTTCACTGTGAATGGCCAATCTTTGATCGGGAATCTTGGCTGGAATCCGAACGGCACACTCGGAAGCCTGGCCATCACGGACCCGTTCAATAGTGGCGATACGCAGACCTGCAACTATTCACACGATGATCTCGTGCGGATCGCGAGCGCGAATTGCGGCTCGGTTTGGTCGCAGACCTTCAGCTATTCCAGTGACGCCACCGGTGCCTTCGGCAATCTCAGCAAGAGCGGATCGAGTGTATTCCAGCCGACCTATTCTCCCACCACAAATCGAATGACGCAGATCGGAAGTTCCACCCCGACGTACGACGCAAACGGAAATGTGACCAACGATTTTGTCAATGCATACGCGTGGGACGCTGCGGGCAGACCTGTGACCGTCAATGGCGTCGGCTTGACATTCGATGCGCTAGGTCGGATGGTGGAGCAAAATAGGAGCAGTACATATACGGATATCGTTTACTCGCCGACTGGCTCCAAGCTTGCCTTGATGAACGCGACAAGCGGACCAACATTGCAAAAGGCATTCGTTCCGCTGCCAGCGGGTTCAACAGCCGTCTATAATTCGGGCGGCCTTTGGTATTACCGCCACTCCGATTGGCTGGGTAGTTCGCGCTTGGCTTCAACACCAAGCCACACGATTTATTCGGATACGGCTTATGGGCCTTTTGGTGAGGCGTATGCCCAGGCAGGAACAGCCGATGGTTCATTCACTGGCCAGAACCAGGATACTGCCGGAACCGTGTATGACTTCGCTGCACGCGAATTCGGCATCCAGGGGCGTTGGCCTTCGCCCGATCCCGCCGGCCTGGCGGCCGTCAACCCTATCGACCCACAGACTTGGAATCGGTACGGTTATGTGCGCAATAGCCCCTTGTTTAGAGTCGATCCGCAGGGATTGTGCGACACTGACACAGCTTCCGAGGATGCCAAGCTGCGAAGAATACGATCAACAGATGGCTGGGGTGGCGACGGTAATGACAGTGGCCTCCACGGCAAAGCAGATGACCCAATTCTTATCGCAGATTGCGGTAGCGACGGTGGCTTTGGCGGCGCAATCGATGATAGAGGTCAGCCGCCCTCGATTGCTACATGCAACAATTGCACCGTGGGGGAGTCTTGTGTGGGCTTTCCCGGGGCTACCGGCTGTGGATCATCTCCACTTCCGACGACCCCGACTACCACCTTGGACGTGGTTAGCTCCTCTCCAGACCAGGGAGGCAGCATAGGCGGTGGGCAGGGTGGCGGTGGTGGCTCTGGCGGGACAGGGCAGCCGCAGCCGCAAACGCCGCAGCAAAAAAAGAACCAGTGCATAAACAAATTCAATAACTCGCCCGTAGGCAACGCGACTTCGTTCTTCAGCCTGCTGGACTTTTTCAGCAATTTCAGCGAGTGGGTTGGTTTCGGGACCGCGAAAGCGGCAGGTTTTGGGGTCATCAAGGCAGAAGCCTCGGCAGGGGTTACGGACTATTCGATTATCGCGGGAACTGCCACGACAACGACCACCGGCCTGGAGACGGCGATAGGCGCTGGCTCGAAGGCTCTGGGCGTCGCGGGAACCGTGGCGGTCGTCAGTGCGACTCTCACGGATGCCAATGCACGAATGACATGCAATCCCTCGTATAGCCCACCGCCGACACAGTTTCAGATGGTTTACTGAAGGCAGGGACCGCGATATCATGGCCGTCCAGGAGTTCACATTGTTTCTCGGTACACTGCATGGGTGGCACGGCATCCTGCTCGGGCTAATAGGATCAGTGGTCTTCCTGGTTAGCGGTCGGCAGGATTTGGGGCTGCGCGCTGGTGTCGGAGGCGTGTTCTGGTTTTTTCTGGCGCTATTCTCGGCCATCGGCGTCATTTGTCTTGCACTTGGGTCCAGAATTTGGGGAGGAGCGTTGCTAGGCGTGACGGCTCTATGTTCAGAGTCCTGGCTGATTCATCGCTGGTGGCGGCAGAGACGCTCGATTTAAGACGCCAGTACCCGATTGCGCCCCCAGACACTTCAATCTTCCGTCTGCCTTTCGGATCGGCACGCGGATCGAGAAGATCAACTCCAAGCACAGCGATTCCCACGCAAACGGCGCGCACGGCACGGTCACGTCCTCGCTTCGTCCGCAGATGTGGCATGGTCAAATGACACGCGGATACCTTGTGGCCTGGGACGGTTGCGCAGCCTCCGCCTTCGTCCTGGATCGCAGAATCCGAAAAGTGGAGAGGGAATAGAGCCGCGCCAAGTTGTCGGCCCTGAGTGATTCACGCCACTCCCAATATCCATCCTTCGATTTCGGCCGCCTTTCGGTCGTTCGGCCCGAGATCCGGACTGAAATACAACCCGAGGCTTCCATCACAGTCCGCCCGCCGCAGCCATTCGGCGATCGTAAATGCATCGTGCTGGTCGGGCGTTCGACCTGCGGTAGGAAAAGTCCTATTCCACAGCGCAGGATAGACCTCCGCGAGCACCGACGAATTAGGCGGCACACTCCAACCATCGAACGGCCAAAAATGCACACGGTCTTTAGCGTGCTGCCGGATATAACGCAGCCACGGGATCCCTGCGTGCGTGGACTTCGCCACGGTCCCCTTTACATCGAAATGGAACACCGATTTACCTGTACGCGCCCGTACTTCTGTCACACGCCGCCATCGGGTATTCCCTGAACGGGCCTTTCCGTTTCCAGCCAAACCGTCACGAACAAAATCAACGTAGATATCCTCGTCGGTCGGCCAGTGGCACTGGAAATCATCTAGGAAGAACGACCAGTCAAGCGACAATCCATGCTGCTCGAAATATCGCAGCGGGAACGAAAAACCGTGATCGATGCCGACGATCGTCGGTGGCCCGTCGGAGAGTCTTTCAACCAGCCACTTAGCGATGTCCCGCCGTGTCCAATACTTTCGCGGGCTGGGTGGTGGCTGGACTTCCTGCGGGGCAGTTAAACGGTCGGCCGCATAAACGCGGAGACCCTTGAGACTCGATCTGGGTGTCTCTGCACCAGAGTAGTCGATGCCAATATAGCGTTCGAATAGGGAGTTCACGTGTGCCACGCCAACTCGTCCCCGGCTAGTTGAAGACTTTTTGCTTTGTCTATGCCGGCAGGATAGCATTTGTAACCATATTTCCAACTGCAAGCATCACGAGGTGGAAATGATGCGAAAAATTATCCGCTGCAAAGGATGTGGCAAGCAATTTTCAGTGAACGGCGAAGGAAACCCTCGAACCATCAAGACTGATATGGTGACGTGCCCCCACTGCGAGCACCCGAATGAGGTTGACTGGCCGCTGGAGATGCCCAAGACGATTGAGAAGCTGTAGCCGAGACTTGCATTGAGTGACGATCCTAAACTGCCCGACGGGGTTGACCTGGTAAAGGACCACATTACTTTCTATCCCGAGGGTCAATGGAGTTTTCGCCGTGAGGGACTTGTTTGGAGTCGAACGTGCGCCTGGCAAAAATATTACGAAGTGAAACGCGAAGACTCACATTTCAAGACGGCAAAGGAAGCGATGAAGGCGTGGGAAAGTTCACAACGCTAACTGCCAATTTGAATTTTGTAATACGGAACCGGATCGACTCGGAATCCAGTTTTTCGCCTTTCTTCCGGTGTCAATTCTTTGTTGTGCTGTTCAGCTACCCGCTTTGCTTCAGCCAGATTCAGAGTGCTGAAGACAACATCTTCGGATGTTTTCTTGTTGAACTTTACGACTTCATATCTCTTTTTCTCCGCCATACTCTTTTGCCTCCGCTTTCATGATGCACGAACCGGGCTTCAAGGGGAATGGGTTATAGTTGCCTGATGGATCGTCGCGACTTTCTTCGTTTCGTGCAGCAATCGGCATCCGCATTTGCTGCCTCGAATCTGCTGAGTGCTTTGCCGCTTTGCCCAGCAGCACAAACGAACAGTAAAAAAGTCCCTCATTCAAAGAAGGTCCAGCCTCAGCTTGCGCTCACTATGGACGACCCCAATGTTTATTTCGAGAGTCGTATGACGTGGCGGGAGGCGAATGACCGAATACTCAGAACACTCAAAACGCACAAACTCAAAGCAGCATTGTTCGTTTGCGGCAAGCGAGTGGACCGACCTGAAGCGAAAGGCTTGGTCACGGAATGGGACGATGCCGGTCACCTCATCTGCAATCATTCCTATTCCCATTTCATGTTCACAGACCCCGCAATCACGTACGACGCATTCGCGGCAGATTTTCTCCGCAATGAGCCGATAATTGCTCCCTACCGGCACCGCACGCAGTTGTTCCGATATCCATTTCTGAAAGAGGGAGAGACAGCCGAAAAACGTGATCGCTTCCGCACCCTCCTCAAAGAGCGTGAGTATAAGGTGGGGCATGTAACCATCGATGCCTCGGACTGGTATGTGGATCAGCGCATCGGCGAGAGAATGGAAAAGGATCCTCAGGCAAAACTCGATCCGTATCGCGATTATCTCGTCGCACACCTGTTAGACCGCGCGGCCTTCTATCGAAAACTGTGCTTCGATGTGCTAGGACGAGAGATTCCTCACACCTTGCTCATTCACTATTCGTATATGAATGCGCTATTTCTTCCAGCCGTGTTGCAAGCCTTTGACGAAGCGGGCTGGCAGTGGATTGATGCCGACATCGCATATCGAGACCCAGTATTTCGGAGCGAGCCGCAGACCTTGCCTGCTGGTGAAAGCTTGGTCTGGGCCTTGGCAAAGGAAACCGGGAAGTTCAACAGTCTTCTTCGCTACCCCGGTGAAGATGGGGAATATGAAAAATCAAAAATGGACACACTCGGGCTTTAGTCACGCAACGGGAATCGCTTGGAAATGGCTCTTCACGTCCTATGCTTTAATAGACCACGGAGATTTTCATGACCGAGTCTAACGACGACCGATGCGGAAAATGCGGGACGGAGATTGACCCCAACCGCAGGGTTGACTTCACCCTGAAGGATGGCACGAGGGTTTGTGATTCTTGCTTTGTGAAGGGAACGGAGAGGCCGACGCGCTCAGACGGAAAATCGTTTTGAATTCAGGCCTCAGAAATGAATACCGATCAAATTGCAAAAGGCGCTCTTGGATCCTGTTCTTCGTTTCCCCTCGCACTTCCGAAGAGTGGATGACGGGCATGGAACGCGGCATGGTCTTCATGAATCAGTCGCCAAATGCAGAATTGATGTTGTCGCGCAATTTTTCGGAGTCTGTAATTCCGAGATAGATCATCGTGGTGTTCAGATCCTTGTGTCCCAACCAGTGCTGAACTGTACGAATGGGTACTCCTGCTTCAGCCCAACGAGTCGCGCACGTCTTTCGGAAGCGGTGCAGATATATTTTCTCGCAGACAGGATCCGTGGCGCAGGAGACCTCCACTTCGTGCTTGGATTTGTATTTTCCCTTCGTGACCGCTGTTCGGCACTGACCACAGTTGACGCCGGCCCGAAGGGCGATCCTTTTGAGTTTCCTAAGACTGTGATTGTCCGGCACACCCGCTTCATTAACGAAGATCCAGCGGCCGTTGGGGCTGGTTTTCTTGCGGGCTTTGAGTAGTGCAACGAGGCTATCTGGCATCGGAATCGTCCGTGATTCATGATTCTTCACTGTGAATCCAACATCGGGCTTGCTTCGAACCGTATAGGTTTTCTTGTCGAAGCTAACGTCAGCCCAGGAGGCAAATGTAACTTCTTTATCTCGCGCGGCTGTTCCCAGAAAGAACTTGTAGCGTATCGCCTCCTCCCCATTCATCTCCTTGAATAGCTTCCGCAACTCCTCATCAGAATATGGCACCGCCTCTTCTGTCTCCACCACCGGCATCTCATCCTTAGGCAGCCTGGCTGTGATGCCATTCTTTTTCAAAAGAAAGTTCACGATGTTGATGCGCGTGTCGATTGTCTTGCCGGCGAAACCTTTGGCGGCGAGAAAATTTTTGTAGCGCCTCAGCACGTCAACATTGATCTCATCCAAAAACTTCACCTTCCCCAAACCCTCTATGAATTCGTTCAATGTCAGGCGGTACTGTTCCCGTGTCTTTCGGGCCTTGCCTTTCTTCAGTTCGAGATAGGTCTCCACCACGGATTTGATCGGGATTCGATTACCGTTGATTTGCCCTTCGAGTTCGGCAACTGTCAGCCCTTTGGCCTGGGCCTCGTACAGCTTCTCGATCTCGTCGGCCTCTACGCGAGCCTCGACGAAGGTGGTGGAGTGGAGGGAATGCCTTTTTTGAACGCCCTTGACAAAGGGTCGAACGAAGAACGGTCCAACCAACGCAGAGGTCCGGATCCCGCGTCCTTCACGGACCTTCACAGCACGCCATTTCCCCTTCTCGTCCTTCGCCCGCCTATAGAGCGTCAACATAGAGACTACTATCCTCAAATCACTCCTCGAATAGTACCAAGTAGTGAAAGGCACTGTCAAACCCTATTTTTATTGGTGTTCTTGAATCTGGCGGAGAGGGGGGGATTCGAACCCCCGACACCCTTTTGGGGTGTAACTGCTTAGCAGGCAGCCCTGTTCGGCCACTCCAGCACCTCTCCGCGGCTGCTAAGGCTTTTAATTTACGTCACTTGCAAGCAATTTAGTGTTGCTTGTAGTTTGCTGACCAATTTCGTTGTGCCCAGATTTGTGCCCACCTAGCCGCGAGATCGCTTCGAGGACTTTGTCCTCGCTCGGATGCACATAGCGAGCCGAAACCACGACCGAGCTATGCCCCGCGATCCGTGCCAGAGTCCAAGAGTCGCAGCCGGACTCTCCCAGTCGCGTCAGGAACGTGTGCCGCAGCGAGTACAGGACGAATGGACGCACCTTGCTCGCTTCTAGCGCCTTGAGGTGCTGACCGTAGATGCTGTTCGGTTCCACGTGGCCGCTTCGAGTCCGGGCGGGCCAGACCCAGCCTTCTTCCGGCTTGCCCGCCGCAATCCAACGAGTTTCAAGTATAGCACGCACCCGTGGAGTCATCGGCAGTGCGCGGCGCGCTGAGGCCGTCTTTCCGTGCGTCACGAGCAACGCGCCATTCCGCCCATTGAGCCACGTCACATATTCCCAGCGCATCCCAAAGCTCTCCTCGGGCCGCATCCCCGTATCTGCTAGCACACCAGCGATTGAAGCTAACGGTTCGGAAGCGACCGCGAGATACTTGGCTTCCTCTTCAAGGCTGACGACGCGCTCGCGCCGCCGCTCCCCCGACAGCACCTTGAGTTTCGGGGCGACGCCTATCACACCCCACTCCACCGCCAAGTTTAGCGCGCGGCGTAGTACTCGGATCGAGCTATTCACCGTAGCAACTTGCTTACCCTCGTGCAGTCGATAGGCCGCAAAGTCCGATGTCAACTCGCCCGTGATTGTATCAAGCATGGCATTTGCGAGCGGCTTGTAGGCGGTCATGGCGCGGCACTCGTTTTTATACCATTTCGCATTCTTTGGGAGACTTGCGGCGAATGAAGCTTCCGCCCAAGGCAATACGCGGTCCTTGAGAAATGCGGCAAGCGTTGGCACGGGCTTCCGCTCGCGGATACCAACCTCACCCTTGGCGAGCGATGTGCGATGGGCCGATTCCATCTGGCGCGCAACCTTGTCGTTGCCCTGCTTAGTGGACTCGCGCACCAGGCGACCCATCCACATGAATTTGTACCAGTAAACGCCGCAGGCGCCTCGTTTGCCGCACTTCTTACACTTCCCTTCTGAGTCGAGCATGCACTTGCCGCGTTTGTAGATCATGACTCATTTCTCCTTGTTGCCACTGCCCGTCTTCCTCCCGCCCAACTTACCGTTGCGTCGTGACGAACGGGCTTTTCGCAAGCTCGTCCGGGAACCACGGCATGCGGGGCAAAAACAGACCAGAGGGACATTGTGAATCGGGCATTTCATTCGCGGTAACAAATAACCTAACACGATAGGGTTGTCAACACCTTTCCATATCTGTGGGCCAGTCCTTCAACTCTGGATTGAGCATCAGAGAAACGCCCACTCGACGTGCCGCGACTAATCATTCACATTGTTTAAGTGCACCTCGGAGTCATCGAGAACAATTGAGCATCAGCGGCCGACCCCGTTGATTCGGACGTTGCAGGGGCATACCAGCCTGAGGCTCTCATGATCTATGATCGTTTGATGGCCGACCCGCTCAGCATTCGAAAAGTCTGGAACGAACAGTACCCTGAGAAAGAACTTGAGCGGATCGCCAATGCATTCGGAATTTCGTTCGACTAGAGATTGATTTGCTCGGCTCCCGCGCTTTTTGTGGGTGGGTCGTCCCGCGATGGGTTCCCTGGAAATTGTGAAATGGCAGGCCATGAACATCCATCACGAAAGCAGCTTAGTGTTCTTTTCACTTTCGTCTTAAAACGAGCTCTGCGCGTGCCCCCTCCTCCTCTGGAACCTTAGAACGGAGGGTGGCTCGGAAATTTGTCGTGAACCTCCCTTGAGGAGGGTGCCACTCTGCGGTGACACTTCCAGCCAAAGATTGACCGAAAGTCCGCTGAAAATTGCCGCAAGATCAAATGAATCAATTGCTGTTCTCTATCGCCTACTTCTTCAGGGCATTTTGCGTTCCAACTATTTTGCATCGCCTTGCACTTTTCGCTTGACGCGATTTGCACAATTGTGGCACATGTAGAGCCAGAATTAAAAACGGCTCTGAGGGTCGCGTCAACGACCAACAGAGCCTAACTCCCAAAGTGAGGTGAATCACGATGGAAGCTAACGCGACTCTATCAACGGGCCATCCACAAGGCAATATCACTCAGGCAAGACTCGAATCACTTAAGCGTGCTGTCTCGGGCCAATCGTTCGGTAACTTTCCGGCGATCTACCAGGGATTCATGGCCAAGGGAATTCCTGAATCAGAGATCAGACCGCGCGAGAACGTGTTCACGTTTGATGCATGGAAAGCACTAGGCCGGTACGTCCGCAAGGGCGAACATGGCATCAAGGTTGTGACGTTCATTGACTGCCAGAGCAAGGAAATAGACCCGGACACTGGCGAGCACAAATTGAGCCGCCGTCCGTGGACGACCACCGTGTTCCACATCTCGCAGACCGAACCGTTAAAGGGGGGTGGCCAATGACCACCCCTACCTTTGCTTTCCCTGTTCGACTGAGTGAGAAGTACCGTCCGCGTAAGGTTGCAGAGTTTGTCGGACTGTCCAAAGCGAAGCGAGTCCTAGCGAAGTTTGTGGCCAATCCCTACGCGTGCTCATTCCTGTTCTATGGGCCACCTGGCGTCGGCAAGACTTCGATAGCGATGGCCATGGCAGAGGAAATGGGTGCGGAGTTTCACCATCTGGGCTCACAGAAGTGCAATCTAGAGAATCTTGAGGAAATCTGCCGCATATGCCAGTACGTTCCTCTGACTGGTGGCTTCCACTTTGTGCTGATAGACGAAGTGGATTCCGCGTCCAAGGCCGCGCAGTTGGCTCTACTCTCGAAACTCGATTCGACGGACGCGCCGAAGGGAACCGTGTTCGTCTTTACCTGCAATTCGACGGACGGACTAGAGCCTCGGTTCCTCAGCCGATGCCTGCCGATTGATTTCTCAAGCTATGGGATGGCAGGTGAGATCACGGAGTATCTGGACAAAGTGTGGCACGCGGAAGGCGGAAACGGCAACGGGCCAGACTTTGGACGGCTTGCTAAAGAGTGTCGGAACAACGTCCGCGACTGTCTCGGGCGATTGGAAGTGGAACTGATGGCCCTCTAGGGCGAGAAACGGGGTGTCCGTGAAAAAGACTTACAGCACACGCAAAGCCGCCCGACGGATGGGCGTGTCCTTTAGAACGCTCAACCGCTGGCTGGCTCTCGGAATGATTCGCCCCTCGCTAGCGTTCCCTATAGACGGTGGGCGTACGCTCTGGCGCTGGACCGACGCCGATGTCGCCAAAGGAAAGAAGATCAAGGCCGCACAGAGGCCGGGTCCAAAGGTAGGTCGTAAGTGAGAGTTGCCATTTATGCGCGAGTCTCCACAACTAATCGCGGCCAGGACGTGAACATGCAATTGCGCGAACTGAGGCAATTTGCTGACGCCCGAGGATGGAAGGTCGCAATCGAGTACGTGGACGACGGGGTATCGGGCTCAAAAGATTCCCGGCCAGAACTGAATCGGCTCATGGACGATGCCAAGCGAAGAAAATTCGACGCAGTACTGGTCTGGAAGCTAGATAGATTTGGCCGGTCGCTCCGTCACCTCGTCAACGCTCTTGCCGAATTTGAGTCGCTTGGAATCGCGTTCGTGAGCCTGACAAACAATCTTGACCTGTCCACTCCGTCAGGCCGGCTCATGTTTCAGATCATCGCTGCGATGAGCGAATTTGAGCGGGCGCTCATTCAGGAGCGGGTTAAGGCTGGGCTTCGGAACGCGCAAGCCAAGGGGCGGAGGATTGGTAGGCCCAGGACAGTCCTCGATGTTCGCCAGATTGCCACGCTACGCGCCGAAGGGCTTTCCTACGAGGCCATCGCTGAGCGGTTGGGGGTGAGTGATGCCACGATTCGCAGAGCATCCAAGACATCCGACAAAACCCCCTCGGATTTGGTGGCCGTAAGTACTTGTGAACCCAAGGGCGTCTGACGAGAAATTCGTTCCGTCAAAAAGAGATGGTTTTGTTGGTGGTGATTGGAGACGCCGCTCAATAATCGTGACCAAGTTCTCTGATTTCGACTGTGACAGAAAATGGGAGCGTTTCAGGAGTTGGAGTGTCGTATAATCCCGTGCGCAGATTGTGGGGGCAGATCAGCACGAAGGGTGCGCCATCTGCTGCTGTCGTCTAGTGCGATTCGCACGAACGCAGCTCAAAAATCATGCTGTTGGACGAGAACAAGTCGCTGGATTGCGTTGCGCGATTTACACGCACGGAAGTTGACAAATTCAGCCTATAGAAGCCTGCCTGACTGAAGAATGGGCCATTGATGGGTATTTCGATATCCTTTTCAAAGTATTCCTTTGAACGCAAAGCTGTAAGACGAGGCGCAGGGTCGGGCCCGATCGGATCGTAGTTTGACGAAAGCGATTCTCGGCGGAATTTCATCTCTGTGATGTCGATCAGGGCAACGAATCCTGCTGTCGTCGAAAAGCGACTGCTGTCCAAATCTACGGCAACCTCTCCCCGGTTTGTGACCAGGACTTGCACATGAAGATTTTCTGCTCCGATGCAGGACGACGGGTCTTTCAGAATCGCAATGATGGCCAGGTCTTGCTTCCGCGCTTCCTTGGGTCTCTCGCCCTGCGACGACCCCATGAGGGACGAGGAAAAAATACCCAGCACTAAACAAGTAAGCCGCCAAGCGGACATAGTAGTTCCTTTCATTTGCATGATTGAGTTCCGTGGTTCGTGCATTTGTCTAATTGTTCGTGTTGTTGCTGTGTGGCTTGGTTGTTAGCGTCAACCTTGGCTTGCACAGCGTCATTATTGTTGTTTTGGGAAGCCTTGACTGTTGCATCAAGGTCCTTTCCAGCCGCAGTAGACGTCGTCCCTGGCAACGATTTGTCAAGCGCATCCGCTCCGGCCCGATTGATATCCTCATGTTCGGTTTCATGGTTCTGGAGGTTAGTAACAGCATTGTCCCACGTTTTCTGATCTTCAGGACTGGCCTTGCTATAGCCATCCCACTTAGGAAGCTGGACAACTTGATTGAGGGTGATGGTATCGCTCGTTACCGTGGTCGTGACAGTCACATTTCCGTCAGAGGCCTTAGACGTCCAACTCGTCTTCGTGGACCACTTCTGATCCGCCGTGGTCATGCCCGCATGATCGGCGTTACTGCCAAAAGAGTGCGAATTCGCATTTGCCATGGCCTCGCTAGCCGTTGCTCCGGAGACTTCGTAGTAGGTTGTATTGCGGGTCTCTATAACTTCTCTCCCGTCGCTGTCGATAAATCGTAGCGGATTGTTTAGGGTATAACCGTAGAGGTTCCAGCTCTGCGGATTGCGCGCGTGCTGGTCTGCGAAGGGCTTGTCGGGCGAGATCCATCGGCCCATTGCACTCGGGTAATACCTAGCCCCGAAGTAGTCGTTGCCTGATTCCAAGTCTCGTTCTTTGCCAGTGAACTTATAGTTTTGCGAGCAGGTGTTCGTATAGGCCCGCTCGCCACCGAACGGGTAGAAGTCTGCGTCGTAGCAGGGTGTCGTCTGCCCGGCCAGCACATTCACACGTGACGTCCCCAGGTGGTCGGAGAAGTAATACAGAACATTTCCCGCAGAGTCTCTGCGCGCCACCCGCTTCCCGCCGAACATCACGTATTCAGCAAAACTGCTGTTCGTCGTGCTTCCCGTCGCATCCGTCTCGTCCAGCGCATCGCTGCCCATCCCATACCAATACAGCTTGTACGGTTGCAGTGGCGGCCCAGTCGTCGCCTTTTCGACGCGCTTCCCATCCCCGTCGTACACGTAGGTGTTTCCTGCCGTCGCCGTCAGTTGCCCCAGCGCATTGTAGCTGTACGTCGTCGCTCCTGACACGGTCAGATTCCCATTCGCATCGTACGTGTCGCCGCTGATCTGGTTCTGCGGCGTCGCCACCATGCTCAGCCCCTCCTGCGTGCAGCCGTTGTAGGCCGTCGAGGCCACGTTGATGTTGGTCAAATTCCCCCACGCCCCGTTGCTGTTCGTCTGGTTGTCGTAGACGTAGCTCTCGCCCCAGCAGTGCGCCGCATTCGTCGACGCCGTCGAATTCGTCTCCGCCGTTCCCACCCGGTTGAGCTGATCGTAGCTGAACGATTGACTGCGAGTCGTATCGCGATTGTTCGTAATGCCCATCACGTTTCCATTGTCCCCCGCACCCAGGTTGAAGTTGTACTGAAAATCCAGAATGTTCCCAGGCGATGTTTCCGTCGCGGTGCACAGCGTGTTGCTCGGCAGAGCAGTTCCCGTGGTCACATAAATCCAACACATCTGAAGGCGCATGTTATAGAGGTAGGTCGAACTGAAGTTCGCGCCATTCAAGAGCGACGAAAGCGCGCCCTGCGGCGCGTAGTGCGCTGCTGTGGCATAGTTCACCGAGCTATCTGTGGCAGATAGCGGCCTTCCCGCTCCACCCGGAGCGTAACTCAACAACCGGCTGCTCGGGTATGTGATGGTATTCGTGCTTCGATCCAGATTTTCCTGATAGATCGCAGTTTCAGTTATGCCGTTTGTCGTGCGTTGATCCGTAATTTTTGGCCCCTGTCCAGTAATGTCGGCATAAATCCATGCTTCATTACCCGCCGCGTCGCACATCGCCGTTCGATGGCCAATGGCCAGCCCGTAGCTCGAAATGCCCGTCGAACAGCCGCTAGGAGAATTTCCGTCGTACGCGTACGTGATCGTCGGGTCGCTGTTCGTAAACGACTTGCTCAATACACGATTTAGAGCGTCATAGGCGTAATTGGTGGTCACCGTGGTAGAGCAATTGACCTGGTTCGGCAGCGGCGCCGTCTTGCCGGCCAGATTGCTGTCCAAGTCGTAGGTGAAGGTAATCGAACAAGGACTTCCACCTGTTGGAGAAATCTCGGGATTCGTTGAGCTCGTAAGCTGCGAAAGCGAATTGTAAACAAACGTTCGAGGCCGCCAGTGAGTGGAATTCGTATCGTTCCCTTTTTGCTGCACGCTGGTCAGGTTGTTCGCCACGTCGTATTGGTAGTCGGTTTCGTTGTCCAGGTTGTTCGAGCTATCCGGCTCGAAAACTTGAATCAGCCGCCCCAAGGCATCCGAGCAGCTCTTGCGAATTTTTCCCGCTTCGTCTGTCACCGTTGAACATACGTCTGCGTAGGACGTATTGATCGTCGAACCGTCCGTTTGCGTCACCTTGGTGAGCCGGCCTAATGCGTCGTAGGTGTAAGCGGTGAAAACTGAAGAGCCCGAGCAAGGACCGGATCGATACGGGTTGGTCACCGTCGCCTTTCGTCCAAACGCGTCATATGTCGTATCAACGCACGTGACCCCATCGGGATCGCTATTGAGTTGCGTCTGTCTCACCTGTCCAAGGTCATCCAGCACGACCGTGCTCATCTTATTCAGCAACGAAGTGATCTTTGTCGTCGTCGCGTTCATGATCGGTAGTGACGCGCCGTACGACGCGCTAATCTGCTCTCCGTCGGCCAGCGTGGTCTGAAGGCGACGCCCCATGGAATCATACGAATAAGTCGTGGTCTGCGCGTTTGCATCGGTTGAGGAGCCGACCCGCGAGCTGCAGGAGTCGTACATCGCGGTTGAAATCTGTCCTAGTGCATTCGTAGTCTTCGTGACAAACGCTTGAGCTGTACCCGAGCCAGGCGCGCACGAGTTTTGGTACCAGGAGTCCGTATACGCGAAATAAGTGTTGTTGCCGGCTGGGTCCCTCGTCTGGACCAAATCGCCGAGGTCGTTGAAGTACCTGTAAGTATAGAGCTGCGCGTTGTCCGTGCTGCGCCACCGCTGAATCTGAGTCAAGTTTCCGCGCAGGGTGTTGGAAGTGCCGAAATTCGTGTAGTTGTGGCCCACGGCGCCGGACGTGCCAGTCATGGTTGTGTTGTCGTAGGCATACGACGTCTGGGAGTGGATGGTCTTGCCATCAGCCTCGAACAAAACCGTGCGGATGGGCTTATCCGCGATGTTCAAATTCAGATATGTACTGCTCGTCAGATGCAGGTAGTCATTATAGGTCGTGCGAACTAGCCCGCCCGGCGATCCATTGCCGAAGGCATATTCCCTCTTGTAGATCGGGTTGCGCCAGCTGACGATACGTTGTCCCGTATTGAACGAGTCCCAATCTGTCTGAACCTGGGATGTCTGGTTGGTCAGAGCCCAGGTTGTGGTCTCACTGATCGGAAGGTTCGTGTTCGTTGTCGTATAGCAATTGGCGACGGTTTTCACCAGCGTCCGGCTGGTCCCCGTGCCAGAATAATACTGGACGGTTCCCGGACCGGCCGCACCTTTGTAATCGCTGTAGGCGCGCGTCCCGGTGCAGGAGGATGGTGTCCCAAAGTAGTACACCGTGTCATTCTGGGCGGCGTCAGTAGTCGTCGTGTATGGTGGGGAGCTGAAGTTATAGTTCCAAACGAAGTTGTTTCCGTTGGCTGTCACAGTCCGGGACGTGACCTGGGTATGAGCACCGCCGACCAGTTGCCAATTCCATGAAATCGTGCCGCCCGTTGGGAGTGTCGCGCTGAATATTTCTCCGTACAAACCGCTCGGATTCGTTGAGTCAAAGTAGTTGAAGTTGTACTGCAAACCATTCGGTAGAGTGATTTGCGAGGGCGGGTCTGATTGGCCGTGGGCAGAGACACAATAGGGCGGATTGTAGCCACATCCCGTCAAGGGGTATGTATTCGAAACTGGTGTATTAGCCCCTTGAATCTTCTGCGCCGTGCCATTCGAATCGGTGTAGTCAATTTCCCAAGAGGTTTGGCTATTAAAAGTGAGGGCAAGGGGAAGCGAGAATGTGCGGTTCAGAGTGTCCGTGATCGTATGTGGAACTGTGCTACCCCCATTGGAGGGAAAAGTTTCTGATATCTGGTTGCCATTCGGATCCGTGAGGACCGTCGTGGTGCTCATATTCGTCGAGTTATAAGTTGCGTTGACTTGTGTTCCGTCTTTAGCTACAAGCATGAATCCGAGCGGACCGTTGACGGGCGTGCCAGAGTTTGGATCGACTTTCAACATCCAGCCAGAACCGTCGTCGGCGTAGAGCACGCCGTTGGGAATCGTCGTGAAGCAGGGTGGGGGGCTTAGGGTGGCCTGGTCGGGAATGAAATGGTGGCTCGTGCCGTCTGGCTCTGTCATAGTCACTCCAGTCGCTGCATACAGGTAGCCTCCGTTGCTGCAATAGCTCATCGTCGCAGTACTGTACGAGACGCCGTAACTCGTAGGAGTCTCTAGTTCCCAGCCGCCCCCGGCAACCTTGTAGGTGACGTAGCAAGTCCCATCGATACAGCGCGCTGACTCCGTGTAGGCATAATTATCGTAGTGTAGGTTCAAGAACTGAGACGGGCCGCGCCCCTTAACTTGGTACAAGGAAACGTGAATGTGCAGGCCGCCACTGGCCACGGCCACGGTGTCGAAATCAGAGCCATCGAATACACCATTCGGCGGAAATCCTGTGGTGTAGGCCGTCGGATCCTGAGCGGCCAGCCGGCAGGGAAGTAAAAGCGTGGCGAGCAATGCGAAGCCAAAAAATTTGCGGGTGGCAGAACTGGTCGCTCGGAGTCTCATTGTGCGCCCCCGGGCACTACGAAATCGGTGGCCGGAACGCCCACGTTGAAACTTACAGCACTGAGCTGCAAGTCAGATTCGAGCCGCCCGTCGCAATACGTCGTCCGGTGGAATGGAACGGAGACCCCGCCGATATTGCGGTAATCGCTGAAAACGTCTTGCATTTCCATCCGTATTCCCGGATTGGGTGGTTCTGAGTAGTAGGCGTATTCAACCTTGTCCACTATGCTCGAAGCATGGTTGATGTAAAACAGCGTCCGCGACAATCTTCTCTGGATCATGAGCTGCATCGCGTCCGAGGATTGGCCGAGGCTGACTGCTATCACGTCGTCAGGAGAATTGTTCGCTGCCGAGGTGCTTATCATCTCAACCAGTGCAATGGGATTCTGAATCTCTGCGAGAAGCGAAAGCACCGGGATGTGCCCGACCCGCTCGGCGAACAAATTCACTTGGACCAACGGCCGGATACTCCCGTCCGGGTTCTGGATCGCAGCATGGCCGCCGTTCATTACTTGAACGCTCGCCCCGGTTGTCTGCTGAACCGCCGCGCGCGTTTGGGTCAACCCCTTTGATTCCAACGCGATGTTCATCTGGACGGGCGAGCCAAAGTACATTGTGAGCACACCTGTGGCACGCGAATCCGTCAGTGACGGGGCCCCCGCCGCGGAACCCATTGCCGCCAGCGCCTGATTCGCGATGGCGAGTGCTTGCGGGTCGCTTGACGCGGTGGTTGATGTTGTCTGGGATTGCCCAACCGCGATCTGAGGGATTAATGCAAGCGAGAAAACGAGCACAACCGTCCTGCTGAGAGGAAATGACCGCATATTACCTCCCGAAAAGCCGAAAATTCTTGGCTTGTATATCCGTATAACTACGCACCAGTCAAGTGAATATTGCGAGAATCAACTAGCGGGGAAGCTAACGGGTCGATGACTACGGCTGCCTTGCAGCGAAGGTTCAAAGGAAAGGCGAGAGTTGTTACTTTTCCGGCCAGAGATCCTTCTCTAGCCGAGGCAATTCGTCGCCGTACGTAAAACTCGGTAGGCGAAATGCGGTGCTTGCGAATTGTTTCTGCAATCAAATGAGCATACTTTTAGTGGTTCCTTAAACGGCCCAGACCCTTCCGCCGTCGGGATTTGACTCCGCAAAGCCATCCCGATCGGACCCCTCAGGAAAAATCAATTGGGTTGTTCGACCGGGTGGAGAGGAGATGCATTAGGCCGACTACGGGCCATTTCGAGCTTGGATTGTGCAAGCCAATTCACATCGAGTTGGTCCGATCCAGCAGTGGCCTATTGCAAGGCTTGGGGCTATGTCATATATCCGATTTGGCATAAGACTTGCAGGTTACATTCCGCTAGCGCCGATGATTGCCGAGGTAGAATGCGGTCGAGCAGTGGCAAAAGGGGGTATATATGCGACGTGCTCTTCTGGCTGGAGGTCTGGTCGGTCTGCTCTTTCTTGTTTCGGCTACTCGGGCAAAGGCGGATGAGACCCTCGACTACACGCTAATGGTACTGGGATCGACTACTCCTCTGGCCACCTGGGAGATGTCCCAAATGCCGACCCCGACATGCCCGGCCTCCACGCCACCTGCCCCATGTTTCGTTTCCGCGGAATTCTTCGCAGAGAACGTCAACCTGTCGCTGGACGGCGGGCCGGCAACTCCAGACACTCTGGTTTTCCTCAATTCCACATTCACTGACGTCGATCTGAATGACCTCAACTTTTCTATTCCTGAGTTTGTCGGCCAGCAGCTCTATACCGGCGACGAGAGCGCACCGACAATGAGCATCGGATCGTTTCTGTTGACCGACGATGGCACGAATGGCGTGGCGGGAACAAATTACACATTAGATGTAAGCATAGTGCCGGAGCCTTCCAGCTTTCTCCTCCTAGCGACGGGACTGATCTGCGTAGCGGCTGGCCTACGCCGCCGTTGGCCCCTCATTTAAGCCCTCGCTGGCTCCGTTCTCCAAATGGCAACCGCTGCCATTTTGTGCATGCGCGTAGTACGGAAGCCTTCTTGGCATACTGGCGTTGGATATGACGTCCGTAATCTCCGTAGTGCGGATGCGGTGAATGCGAATTGATTCAGCAAACAAAAGGGCTTAAGTTGAGTGGCTCTTGAAACGACCCAGACCCCTCCGTCGTCGGCATTGGTCTACGCCTAGCCATTCCGACAGGATCTTTCAAGAACAACTAGCCGGGGCTGACCAATTGGATGGGGGCAGCCCCAGCTCTAAAATGTTGTTTGCCGCCAGCCAAAAGCATTGGTGAAGGCTTCTCCCGCGGTAGGAGCCATAATGTCTACTAATGTAGCTGCTCTTCTAGATCGGCTGTTGCCCGCGTTTGTCCTTCTTCTCAGCAATCGAGAGTTTCTCCGGCATAGGCATCGACCATTCCCAGTCCAGGAGACCATCTGTGGCGCCATACGCGGTGTGTATTCGACCAGACTGTAGCTACGTGCTCGATTTCGAGGAGGAAAAAGGCGGTCCGATCATGTTTCCACCGACGACTTGTCCCGATTGCGGAGGCAGGATCGCTTCCCAATGTCCGCGCTGCGAAGCCCCTCTCGGAGCAGTGCCCACAACCCAGTCACCTCTATGCGTCGGCTGTCGAGGCGACCTCGTCGAGCTGTTTTCCTTCATGGAACGCGGTGCGACAGTCTTGCGTGCTGTCTCTCAAGTGAGACCTCGATTGAGTATGAAAGCTCGCTAGCCCCCACCCCTGTACCTTCAGGCCACAGGCGGTCAACATTTTCGCCTCCGATCATTCGCCCCAGTGACACACTCGCCCTGATATTTCCGTGCGCGGCATGGCCCAACCCTCTGCCGTGTCCGGTCGCTCAGTCCTGGATGAGCACGAGAACGTCGAACCATACACGCTGAACATCAACACCCTACCTGCTAGCTGCGTGGTTGAAGGACCACGGGACTGCTTCCCTATGAGAAGTAGCGGAAGCCACTTTGGTGAGTCAGGAGAGCGGAGGGTTGCTATCCGCTATTTTGTCTCCCTCCGTGTCGAACTATGGTCCGAGCCGCCCCCGAAGAGCGTGCACCCATCCTTTTTCACGACAACAAACGTCTCGACTCATGGTTTTTATTTCCTCAGCTCGCGACGATTTGAAGCTGGAACGCGGGTAAACTTTCGCATCGTCTTTCCTCGCGAACTTACGGGAGGATTTGCAGAGTTGATGAGAGGCCGGGCGAGGTGTGTCCGAGTCGAGAACGCGCTGGGATCAGGTGTGGGTCACTACGGCGTTGGTGCGGAAATCGAACTAGTCAAACCAATTTAGGTCACCCCCGCCTGCTAGTGGTTCATGTCTTGACACAAACCCCTTTCGGGTTTACGGTTTGGGTCGCTTCCCGCCTAGTTAACAGTCAATGGAAAGGACGCAATCGACCATGGACTTGAACAATCAGGTCTTGTTCTGTCTACTGCTTCTTCTTCAATCAGGCACTACTCCGCCTCCTCAGCAAGGTGCGACCCCGCCTCCGAGCCAGACACAACAATCTCCAGCTGCCGCATGCAAGCAGCCGTGTCTCGAGGATGGCACGCCCGTAAGGCTGAGGTTGTCGCAAACGGTTTCCTCTGCGGACGCGCATGTGAATGATCGTGTCGAATTCGAAGTCCTGGAGGACATTAAGGTCTCGGATGTAATCGTGATCCCCAAAGGTGGCATCGCCTGGGGGACAGTCACGGAAGCAGAACCGAAACGCCGAATGGCGCGTGGCGGAAAACTTGAGATCGTAATGGATTCAGTCCGATTGACGGATGGAGAAAAGGCGGCATTGCGAGCGACAAAGGAAGGAAAGGGTGGGGGTCATACAGGAGCTATGACCGCCGGAATCGTCGCCACGGCCATTGTATTTTTCCCGGCAGCGCCGTTCTTCCTGTTTATGCATGGTAAGGACATCACTTTTCCGAAGGGCACGGAAGTACCGACGTTTGTGGATGGTAATTTCACATTGGACCTTTCCAAGTTTCAACAAGCCGGCGCACCGGCTCAAACGGCCACGTCAGCCGCCGAACCTGCGCAGTCTGCCCCCAACGTGAACGCCGAGATAAACATCACGTCCATTCCACCGGGCGCAGAAGTGCAAATCGATGGAGTGTTTGTCGGGAACACGCCCTCCACGCTTGGAGTTTCGTCGGGCGATCATGTAGTGACCGTGAGTAAAAAGGGGTTCAAACCCTGGGAACGAAAGGTGAAGATCACGACAGGGAAGGTCGAGCTTGCCGCAGACCTCGAAGTGGAAGACAAATAACACTTTTTGGTCTCATCAAAGTCGGTAGCCCAGCGGGACCAAATCCGTCGTGATTCCTAGGCGTCACTGTTTCTGGGAGATGGCTCCAGAGAGCAAGCCGTCTGTAGCTTCGCTTTTCTTCACCACCACCTCGGGTCCGTTCACAGGAAGGATTGTGACAGTATTCCCAGTGGCGTCCGGCTGTGCCCAAACAATTTGGTCAGTGTTGACGGTGACGTCGACCTCTTTTGCCTCTGGAAGTATTCGCCGCAGCTTTAAGAACATGTGCCCCCACGTTTCAATGTTGCAATCGTCGAGCCCAGCGGAATAATGTGGCTCCACGTACAGCCGCGTCAACTATACGCGTAAACATCACCTACTTTAAGAACTGGAGGCGAGTGGAGTAACCTCACTGTTTGGCCAGACAGTATCGTGTATCCGCCCAGAACGTCAAGATGGCAATTTGTTACTTGGGCAGCACCAGCAATCAATGATGCTTGTCGAAGAGGTTTTACTGGCCTGCCGCCAGCGTCCAAGGCTTGAGAATTGGCCTTCTGCGCCCCCGGGTAGGGGATAGGAGCGAGCGAAACTGCCCCCTCTTGGACAATTTTGGTGGAGTGTGTCAAAGGTGTGGTTCAGGATCCTGTAAACAGATTTATGGTCGCAAAGTCAAAGCGTTGACCCCTAGAGTCACCGAATAAGAAAGGAACGCTGACGATATTGACCTGTTGATTTTCTAGGAGCAATATGTTGACCGCTAATGGTAAATGCCGGATGACTTGGCCTCAATTCTTACGTGACTAGTACAGTGGGGGAGACATGAGGTACGTTCTGCAAACAGCGCGACAAGCGTGGTTGCGATGATAATGCGATTCAAGAAAGCCCTCCTCCTCATTCAGTTTGCTAGTTTATTTGTCATTGGGATTTCTGCTCAGCAGATTTCTCCCGAAGGCAAGACAAATGGCCAGGTCGGCATAAAAAAAACCTCCCCATCCACTGCCCAGTCTCTGCCTGCCACTGTTCCTGTGATCTTAAAGTCTGTCAAACAAGGGAGTTTCGAACCGACGTCAAGAACGATACTAACCGTCAAGACGGGGGATGGACAATACGTAGTAAATGAGGTCGTTCCCGACAGCGAAGGTATTGCTCAATTAGAATTGCCCCCAGGCAGATATATACTATCAGCTATCGGTGCGCGCGACAGCTTGGCGTTTGTAGTCGAGCCACCCCGCTGCATATTCACGATTCAAATATCGGACTCCGGAGATCCCGTCAGCCTTTCAGAAACCACCCCAACTTCTACTGGCGAACGGGGACCTATCGGCATAGACAAGATCCTTGGATTCGTTTTCGGCGTTTCGTTTGTAATTATCTTGGTAATTGTGGCGAAAATTGATCGCCACCCTAGCCCAATCGGCATACTCATTTATCGAGTAGTGCTCGCCCTTGCTGCGGCCGGAATTGGTGCGGTGATTCCAGGAATGATCAATGTCGACATAAATCCGGTCATACGAGCAGGCGGCGCCATCGCTTTGTTCGTTATAATTTATTGGTTTAAGCCAGCCAACCTCGTAGCAGGTCCTCGGAACGGTGGGGCAGAACCTGGAGGGATGTCTAAGACAACAGACGAAACACGCATGGCGCGACTGGCGCCACTCACGCCGTCCCAAAATGCCGCACTTTTTGAAAGTATGGAGCGTTTCAAGGCACAGGCTGGGGAATGTATGGATAAGGTGTTCGAGGCCAAGGAGATCAAACGAACAGTTACTGTGAATCCACCGAATGCCGAGTTGGAGGTTCTTGAGGACCTCACGAATATCTCCGATCGGGATCACTCCCAACTGACAAGACATGTAACTACGGACGCCCCAACAGAAAAAAAGACTTTAGGCATCAAAGCGTGGGTGACACTCGATGGTGAAGAAAGTGAGGCGTCTGTTGATGTACGCCCGTCCACGGACAGTAGGTTCTTCAACATACGGATGAGTCTCAAGGGGCACGTTGTGCCTGTCAGAAAAACTTTAAAACTTCGATGGATATGCAAGTTCCCCGGTTCCGTCGCCCTTAACCAGGACTATTGGGTATTTCCAGTAAGTTTTTACAGAAAGCGTCCAGATCGGCTAGTTATGGAAGCCGTCTTCCCTAATATTCCTGCAGATATTGCGTTCTCAGCGGTGACGGACGCGGGCCTGATACCCTTAAATATCTCTGGACCTGAGTCGATTACAAACGAAGGAAAAACACGCTTCTCCTATTCGACTAGTATCGATGATCCGGACGATTTTTATATTTTACAGTGGCGCATTGAGTAGCAACAATTAGACTCTATCGGATATGGGGCTGACTCAGATGTTGCCAGAGGACATCGACCACGAATTGGTTGATTTATACCGGGCCTGGGATGCTATCGAGCGGGCGCAGTATAAGAATTCCATTATTGACTTTGACTTGGCGCCAGTACGACGCTTTGTTCCTCTACGCGACCGCAACGAAGTCCGAAAAAAACTTGAGAATGCTCAAGGAGCTCTAGAGGGAGAGAGAACGAGTCTAGGTGCCTTGGCTCGTGCTCGGCTTAGAGCCTCGACAACGTATTTGCGTGTCCTCGGTGGTGAATCGATTCCCTTTGGGCAGTATGTCAACCGGACGCTTGGAATTGAACCCAGGATGTTTACTAACGAGGAGATCGCGAAACAGAGAGAAATCACGTCTGATCGGTTATTTCAGCAATACGAAATCAGATTCGTCCAGGAGGAGCTGAGCCGATTTCAGGCGAATGTAATGTTGTACAACAGGAAGCTGATACGTAAACAATTCGATGATTTTCGTGAAAAGTGGATCCCAGCTTTGCTGGATCGAATCCCCGCGCCGTTAGAAAAATACAGGATAAATGTAAAATTTGCGTCGGAGGATGCCTATTGGAAAAACTGGATCTCAGGCAATCTTTCTGAACATGAAATCTTGCTTCGTATAAACATTCATCCACGACAATATTGGTACCGAGGTTTTACTGAGTTGCTTGTGATCCACGAATATTGCGGTCACGCGATTCAGATGGTCAATTGGCATCGAAGGATTGAAGAAAAGAAGCTGCCTGAATTCTTTGGTATTTTGACGGTCCATTTTCCTGACCAGTTTGAGTTGGAAGGATTAGCTGAGAGTTTGGCATTCGTGCTTCCGGATAAGCAAAAACTGGAGGCGGAGTCCCTCGTTGCGAGGGATCTGCATCGCTACTACCTAATGGTGATGAATAATGTCCACATACTTGCAAATGAACAGAGTTTTCAGACAGCTATGGACTATGGCACTAGGCACCTACCTTTGACGAACAAGGACGTACTCTCCAAGGAAATTAGTGACCGTACTCGAAATCCCTTATTCCGCGGGTATCAGTACGTGTACGGTATTGCAAAGGAGTCCTTTTTGAAGGCACTGTCACGTTTTGGACCCGAGTCACGTTGGGACCTACTAAGATTCGTCTACGATTGGCCGATGACTCAGTCCCAATTCGAGAAGTCAGCGGAACAATTGGCGGAAAAGATCACCAAGACTGGTTAGAAACAGAACTTACGCTATTAAAATTAAGCCAAATTTCGGACGAACGAGGCAAGCAGCTCCCGATTCCTGCGATGCGGCCTGCTTCGCCCGGCTCTCAAGTCGATGAGAGCTCTGCGAGAAAGTCGTCCCCGGCATTCTTCTACGAGAATTCTCAGAGGAACTTTCTTCAGCGCGGGCCTTACCTTAGTTTCCCATTCATCGCGGCGAAACCCTCTGCGAGCCGCTGACGCTGTGCCTAATTTTGTGCCCACCACCAGACCCTACCGAGTGCTACTGAGAGTTGCGTTCGGGTCGTAAGTGCCCACGAGTGCGACAGTTGTAGCGATTGGTAGCATTAGGTAGCATTCCGTGTAAGTTGTTGATTCTTCGTAGAGGAAGACTTAGCAGGCAGCCCTGTTCGGCCACTCCAGCACCTCTCCGCGGCGGACGTCAAGTGGGTTGGGAGACGGCCTGCAGGGCTAGTATAGCATCAGGATTTTCTGGGCGACGGCGGGGATTATTGCCGTCAACCGCTGATGGCTCCTCGCCATTGGCGCAGGCGCGTATCACAGGTCGCGGTGACTAGCGTCACAGCGGGAAACGCGCAATCAGCGTCAACTAAAGCTTCAGAGGAGGTGACATATGAAAGCGATCGAAGCTCGAACCCGCATTCAATTCAAAAACATACTGTTTGCCACGGACTTTTCTACAGCGGCGAATGCCGCAGCCCCGTTCGCCGCGGAACTTGCGAAACGATACGGAGCCAAACTCTATGCCTTGCATGTGAGGCCGCCAGTCGTTAACCCAGCAACCCCGCCCCTGACCTGGCGTGGATTGGAAGAAGCCGCGGAGCTCGAGGACGAGGACCACAGAGAGCAGCTCATCAAGGCATTCCCGGGAGTGAAGCCGGAAATCGAAATCAGAGAAGGGGATCTTTGGGCGAATCTTGGAGACATCTTCGAGGAAAAGAATGTCGATTTGGTCGTGATCGGGACGCGGGGACGGTCCGGAATCGCAAAATTTGTGCTTGGCTCCGTGGCGGAAGAAATCTTCCGGCTATCGCCGTTCCCGGTATTGACTGTTGGACCCAATGTATTGGCAGCCGGGAGGCGGGCTGGCGAGATTACCCGAATCCTCTTCGCCACGGATTTCAGCCCGGAATCTGGCGCTGCTGCACCGTACGCACTCTCGCTTGCGCAGGAATGCCAGGCACGACTGACCATGCTGCACGTGATTGAAGAGCCCAAGTCCGGCGAATTCGTCCACCCGACGGATTTGGTGAATTCATCCACGCACCTGCTACGGAAACTCGTGCCGGACGAAACCGAACTATGGTGCGCGCCTGAATTTGTGGTTGAGCAAGGCGATGTGGCCGGCAAGATCCTGGAAGTCGCCGCGCGCGAGAAAGCAGAGCTGATTGTGCTGGGTGTGCGACAGCCGACCGGCTTTCCTGGTGCGGCAACACATCTGCCAATCGCAATCGCGCATAAAGTGGTTTCGCACGCGACGTGCCCTGTCATGACAGTTCGCGGCTAGTTCCACAGTTACGGCAAGGCAGGGTTAAAGAAGATAGCGCATTGCAGGTGATCCCCTGAGTCGCTGGCCAAGCGGCTCAGGGGGGATCCTGAATCCAGGGTTGCACGCTTACCTTCCTCCAGAGTTCCAGGCGTGGGTGGTTCCCGCCATATTCCTAGTCCGTAGATTACAAATCCAGGCAGCGACAAACAATAAAGGCGATTGCGACGTGTGTCGCAATCGCCTTTAGAGAGCCCTTTGGATTGGCTCACGGCGCGAGACGCTCGCACCGCGGCCGTTACGTTATGACTTGATCGTGAGCACCGGGCACTTTGCGCCGCTCACCACTCGATATGCCTTTGTGTGCGGCGTGTGGCCGGCCAGTCCCTTGCGGGGCTTGGCCCCCATGACGATCAGGTCAGCATGCGTTTTTTCGGCCCAGCGGAGAATTTCATCCACGGGTTCGCCGATGACCATCAGGAACTCGGGCTTGCAGGTAAGATTCGCCTTCGCCGGTACGAGCTCCTGCAACTGCCTGGTGACCCAATCGCGCTTCCGCGTGACCGCTTCTTCGGAATATTCCTCGACGTAGCGAACGACGTTCAGAAGCGTAATGCGGGCGCGATGCTCTTCGGCGAGGGTGAATGCATACGCTGCTTCGCGGTCAACGCCAGGGCCAAAGTCGGTGGCGAACAGGATGTTCTTGAATTCGGCCTCGTAGAGCGGTTCGCCAATCACGTGCGGACCGACCGTAAGCACCGGAATGCGCGCCTGCCGGAAGACCTGTTCGGCGCCCGAACCGATGACGAGTTTCTTGATGCCGCTCGAGCCATGCGTGCCGAGCACAAGCAAGTCAATCTTGTGATTCTCGACGAGCACTTGGATTGTGGCCCAGAGCGTGCCCTCCCCGATGATTGTTTCGCGGGCTACTCCGTAGAGATGTCCGGATTCGACGATCCGGGCCAGCTTTGCCGCAGCTTCACTTCGCAGTTTTTCGAGCGAATCGAGTGCGATTTCGGGAGCGACCATCGGATAGCCGTCAACGTTGACGATGTGAGTGAGATAAATCTTCGAGCCGAAACGCCGGGCAATCGAAGCCGCAAATTCAAGCGCGCGGTCGGAAGCCGGTGAAAAGTCCGTTGCAACCATAATTCTCGAGAACGATATGTCCGTCGCGGGAGTGCTGACTCCGGCGGCCTGTGGTACTGCTTGATGTTCCTGGAGCATTTGAACCTCCTTCACTTCCTTCGCTTCGATTACAAGAGGGCCGCGTAAAGATCGATTCCACCAAGAGACTAGTTCCGGCGGACTTTTCATTCCGTGACGCGCGTCACACTTTGGTGCGGCGCAGGTCACACGATGCATCCCGGCCAGGCAACTAGTTGCGATTGTCCTGACGCCGCGGCGGGTGAGGTGCGTTACGTGCGACGGTGACCAACGTCACAGCCCAGAAGACCGCCCGGGGCTACAAATGTAGATGGGCAACGTGGATTCGCAGGGCGAAGGAGGGCACCATGACACACAAAGGAATTGCAACCCTGGCATCGGCAGTAATGTTGTGTTTCCTGCTGCTGAGCCATTTTGATCAGCAGTTTTTTCTGGTTCATTTCTATGAATCCCTGATTTTCCTCGCCATCGTGTTGATGCTGTTCTACTCCATTGAACGCTGGGCTTACATGCTCGGGATGATCGTGCCGGCAGCTTGGTTGTTGCTCACGTTTGCCATGGGCGCCGGGCCGGGCTTCTTGCGACAGGTACAGTCGGCGGTTCGGCTCCAGCGGGCTGATTCCCCTGCGGATCTCCTGGGCGCAATTGTGGCGGTCTTGTCCGTGGCGCTGGTGATTGTTTGCGCGGTTCGATGGAGACGCGAATTTGCAGGCCTGGGTAAGGGCTGGAGCACATTTTGGATCTGCATGGGCGTGACGACAGCTTATTACGGGGTGTTGGTTGTTTGGCTCCTGCGCTGGACGCCGGTGGGGAGGCTGGGCGTTTGAAGCAGCAGCATGAAGCGTGATGTGGAAGGAGAATGAAAATGAAAGTGAAAGAAGTAATGATGAGGACAGCGGCAAGCTGTTCCCCTGAGACAAATTTGGGAGCGGCGGTGGAAATTCTGTGGAACCGAAACTGCGGGATTCTGCCGATCGTTGACGAAAACCTGAAGGTAACTGGGGTGATCACGGACCGCGACATTTGCGTCGCGTTGGGAACGCGCAACCGGCTGCCTGGCGAGGTGAACGTGAGCGAAGTAACCACGGGCAAGCTTTTCGCTTGCGCTCCGGATGACGAGATTCGCGCGGCGCTCGGAAAGATGGCACAGGCAAAAGTGCGGCGATTGCCTGTGGTCACGGCGGAGGGAAAGCTGGAAGGAATCCTGTCGATGGACGATGTCGTGATGCACTCGCAAGCCTCCTTTGGAAGAGCGGCGAGCGAGCTTTCGCACGATGACATTGTGGAAACGCTGAAGCAGCTGTATCGGCCGGATCTTCCGCAAGTGGTACCGCAAGCAATACCGTTCAGAGCAGTCGCGGCCTAGCTTCGCCGGTGATTTTCGCGGGATGCACGGCAATTGCGATTTGAATGCGAGCCAGCCGCTTTAGTTATGAAGCGGCTGGCCGCCAAAAGCGAGGAGTGGCAGATTCCCCCGGGCCATATTTTTCTCGGTTCCCGGCTTGGTCTTTTGTGAGCTTCGTCACATTCCCGTGTGACCCGCGTCCTTCCACTTGTTTGCCCATGCGCTTAGCCTATTTCAGAAGGAGAGTTTGCCTCAGACTGAAGCGAGAAAAGACTGCCCGCCCGGCGAAGGGATGTTCGTTGCGGGATGGCGCGCGCGGCGCAAAACATTTCGGAGGGCAGAGATGAAAACATCGGATGTCGCAGGTAAACTAAGCCTAAAAAATATTCTCTATGCCACGGACCTTTCGTTTGCGGCCGAACGGGCGCTGCCCTTCGCGCTGGAGATCGCCCAGCGGTATGGATCCACCATCTACGCTGCGCACGTGATTCAGCCCGATGTCTATCCCCTGGTTCCGCCTACCGCCTGGCCCAAGATGGATGAACAGGAGGAAGTGTTCCGTCAGGAAAGCAGGAAGGACTTGGAAGAACAGCTACGGCATGTTCCGCATGAAATCATTTTCCAGCGCGGAAAAGCGTGGCCGACACTCTCTGAAATAATCGAGGAGAAACAAATCAATCTGGTTGTATTTAGCACCCACGGACGAACAGGCCTCGACCGGCTGATATTTGGCTCAGTCGCCGAGGAAATCCTTCGCAAGGCGCCATGCCCAATTCTGACCGTGGGCCCCGCGGTGACTGCCAAGCCAAAACAGAACGCGGAGCTGAATCGAATTCTATACGCGACCGATTTCAGTCCTGAATCACTCGCCGCTGCTCCTTACGCCATTTCACTCGCGCAGGAGCATCATGCGCAACTCATCTTGCTCCATTCGATCGAAGGCGATGAGGATGTCGACGCTATGTTGCATACTTTGCGCCAATTGATACCGTTTGGCGCGGAACTTGGCAGCAAACCAGTCTGCGTGGTGGAACATGGGGCGCCCGCCGGCAAAATCCTGGAAGTCGCCGAAGGGCACGGTGCCGACCTAATCGTTCTCGGTGTGGACGGGAGTAGGCACCGGCTGCAAGATCATCTCCTGGGTTCTGGGCTAATGCGGATTGTCGCGCAAGCAAAGTGTCCAGCGTTGATTGTACGCGGCTAGCGCCGGCACTTCCGGTAAGCTTCCGAGCTTATCTTTTAGCGGATACATGCACGCAGACACGGTCTATTGAATCGAGCCGCGCCCTCTTTCCCTCGGCGACTCGCCTGCGATATTATGCGCATACACTTAGATGACTGGCCCGTCACCGCAGACCACACGATCCTTCCAGGCCCTGGCTGAAAAGCTCTTTGAGTTTTCCCCGGATGCAATCATCGTAACCGATGTGAATGGACGAATCGCCGAGGTGAATCCGCAGGTGGAAAGATTCTTCGGTTACAGCCGCGGGGAGTTGCTGGGTCAACCCGTGGAGATGTTGATTCCGGAACGATTTCGAAATACGCAT
Organism: uncultured Acidobacteriota bacterium; assembly: GCA_963701005.1. Taxonomy (GTDB): domain Bacteria; phylum Acidobacteriota; class Terriglobia; order Acidiferrales; family UBA7541; genus Palsa-295. The sequence goes on along the minus strand of OY969555.1, from coordinate 4,462,262 downwards.
CCCACACGGCGCGAAGAGTACGCCGCCCAACCGCGCACACGCCCGATGGGAATCGGTTTGGAGCTTCAGGGCAGGCGGAAGGATGGCTCGGAATTCCCCGTGGATATCATGCTCAGCCCGGTCGAGACCGCGGATGGCAAGGTGTTCCTAAGCGTGATCCGCGACATCTCGGAAAAGAAGCGCGTGCAGGAAGAATTGGAGCGAAGAGAACGTGAAAAGCGGTATCTCGAGGAGGAACTCAACACCGAGCATCGGTTTGAGGACATCATCGGAGAGAGCACCGGCCTCAGAAAAGTCCTGAAACAAGTGGAAACCGTCGCGGCCACGGACGTGACCGTTTTGATCCTGGGTGAAACAGGGACGGGGAAAGATCTCGTTGCGCGAGCCATACATTACCTCAGCTCCAGGCGCGCGCGGACCCTGGTCAAATTGAATTGTGCGGCGATCCCCACGGGCCTGCTCGAAAGCGAACTCTTCGGGCACGAAAAGGGCGCATTCACGGGCGCCATTTCCCAGAAAGTCGGCCGGCTGGAATTGGCTCATCAAGGCACTCTATTTCTTGACGAGGTGGGCGACCTTCCACCGGAGCTTCAGCCTAAGGTCTTGCGAGCCCTGCAGGACAAAGAAATAGAGAGGCTCGGTGGCACGCGCACAATTCCAGTGGATGTGCGGCTGGTGGCGGCGACGAATCGCAATTTGGAACGGATGGTTGCAGATCGGGAATTTCGCAGCGACCTTTACTATCGTTTAAGAGTCTTTCCGATCACCATTCCCCCGTTGCGTGAACGCCGTGGAGACATCCCTCTGCTGGTCCGTTATTTCGTCGAGAAGCACGCCCGCAGAATGGACAAGCAGATCGCTTCCATCGCTCCGGAGGTCATGTCAGCGCTCACGAAATGGTCCTGGCCGGGCAATATCAGGGAGCTCGAAAATTTCATCGAACGCGCGGTCATCCTCTCAAAAGGCCCTGCTTTGCGTCCGCCGCTGGCTGAGCTCGATGTCCCACTAGACACGCCGCAGAGCGATGATTCCACGCTCAAAACGACGGAACGTGACCACATCCTCAGCGTTCTGCGTCAATCCAAGGGCGTCATCGCTGGGGAACATGGCGCAGCAGCACGCCTTGGCCTTAAGCGAACCACATTAAATTCCAAAATGAAAAAGTTGGGAATCAAACGCAGCGACTACATGTAGTCGCTGCTGACGATATTTCGTCAGTGCGCTTCGTCACTCATCCCCAGTGCGCTCCATCACCGTAGATTCTGATGAGCACTAAGTAGTTTCCTGTCAATGAATCCCAAACACCCCTTGGTACCATCCGCTTTGGCTCCCGGCGTGCCATAGCTCCTGTGCAGCACGAGGTGAGACCACGTTGAAGATCACGATTCACGACGAACCGCAAACATCGACTCTGAAACTTGAAGGGCGACTTGCTGGTCCGCTGGTCGGTGAATTGGATCGCGCTTGGCGACCTTTGGCCGCTTCCCTCGGGTCGAAGAAACTCCTGGTTGACCTGTGCGGAATCACGCACATTGACCTAAATGGAAGACAGGTTCTGGCCGATATCCATCGGGGGACTGGCGCAGAGTTCGTCGCAGATACCCCCATGACCAAGTACTTCGCAGAGGAAGCGCGTAGCAAGACGAATAGCACCAAAGGGGAGGCTTAAAATGCGAGGACCGTACGGCTTCGAGATGAGCGAGGATTGTCAGACCTGCAAGCTCAAGAAGAGCGCTTTTTTTTGCCAGTTCACTTCCAAAGCACAAAAGGAATTCAATTCCGTGAAATCCACATCCGTATATCCTGAGGGTGCGGTTCTATTCATGGAGAAACAGGATGCGCGCGGCGTTTTCATCCTTTGCGAAGGAGAGGTCAAGCTCACGATCAGTTCCAGTGAGGGCAAGACGCTCATTCTGAGAATTGCCAAGCCCGGCGAAATTCTGGGCCTGATGGCTGCGATCTCGGCTAAACCGTATGAAGTGACGGCCGAGACTCTGCGCCCATCGCAGATCGCATTTGTCCGCCGCGACGATTTCGTGCGCTTCGTCGCGCAGCACCCGGAGGCTTCGCAGGGAATCGTCAAACAGCTCAGCTCGAATTATCACGGAGCCTGCGAGCAGCTGCGAACGGTCGCCCTTTCGGCTTCCGCGCCTGAAAAGCTTGCGAAGCTATTCCTGGAATGGTCTGCCGGGGCGGAGGAAACGAAGCTCGGGACTCAAATCACCATGCCCTTGACCCATGAGGAAATCGCGGAATTCATTGGCAGCACTCGAGAGACCGTCACGCGCACGTTGAGTGAATTCAAAACCCGTCGCCTCGTGACGCTCAAGGGTTCAACGTTGTCGATTCCGAGCCGCGCTGCTCTTGAAGACCTGGTAACCGCCTAGCGCGGTATGTGAATTGGGGGAGTGACCGTCACTATTCGCCCACCCGGACGGTCCTCCCCCGTGTTGAACAGCCCAGCCCTCTTACCCCCCCCCGGCATACCGCCAGCAAAATGGAAGCTCATCAATTCTTTTGATTCCTTTGCCGCACGGTAAGAACGGGGCAGACCGCGTGCGCCACAACTTTATGCGCCGTGGCGCGCTCCAGATGCGTCGCCGCCCCGATGTGACCTTCGGCCCCGCGCACGCCGAGCACGATCAGATCCGCGTGGCGCTGCTTAGCTGCTTCGACAATCCTCTCGGCCGGTTCGCCATACTCCACGGCTACTTCCGGCGGACCATTCACGTCCACATCCTGCGGCAGTGTGTCGTAGAGTTGCTGAATCGTCTCTGCCACGGAAAGTTCAAACTGGCTTTCTTCCTCGCCGGTTCGTGGCTTGGGATTGCGCATGACGTGCAATAGAACAAGACGTGCCTGATTCTCATGTGCAAGTGAGAGGGCGTAAGGCGCGGCCGCCACCGAGTCGGCCGTGAAATCCGTCGCGAACAGCACGCGATGAAATCGTCCGCCACTGTGCGAACTGCTGCGCACGCCCGGCCCGATGGTGAGCACCGGCACGGGCGAACGCCGGAAGATTTCTTCGGCCACGGAACCGAGCAAGAACTTCTCCGCGCCTGTTCGGCCGTGCGTGCCGAGCACGATCAAGTCGATGGCGTGGTCCTTAATCGCTTGTTCAACCGCGGACCAGATGCCCACTCCACGCTCCACAATCGTCTCATGCCACAATCCCGCCAGGCTCGATTCCACTCGGACCATTGACGCTTTCGCGGCCTCCTCCAAGCCTTCGATTATCGAAGCCGTCAACGCCGGAGTCGTGTACACGTAGGGATCAGGCAGGAACACATGCAACGCATAAATCTTTGCCCCATATCCCCGCGCGATTGCGGATGCGAAAGGCAGAGCTGCTTCCGAGGGTTCCGAGAAGTCGGTTAGGAAAAGGATGTTCTTGACTGAGATTTCTGCACTCGTCTGGACGGTCGCCATAAGCCACCTCTGAACCCATCCTGCGCCCTGCAGAGATGAGCTGGCCGTGACGTGCGTCCCAATCGAATGTGATGCAGGTCACTCCTCGAGTTTGGCTGACGAATGGGCACCTGCCGAATAACGGCGCTCTAGCGCGGCCAGAGCCACCCGAACGCCCCGGCGGTCAGCAAGCCGTAGAGGAGTCCATCGAGCACTTCCTTGATGGTCATGCCCCACGGCTGACCCTTCCAGATCCCGTCGCTCACGTGTCCCAGGCCGTAGCCCAAAAACGCCGCGGTGCCGGCCACGCGAAAAACAGTGGGATAGGGCGCGCCAGCCGCAACGGTGTGGCCCGTCAAATAGGCGACGAAGAATCCGACGAGCAGGCAGAAGACGAACCACATTGCCATGGATTTCGGTATGGCGGGAACGCCGGTCGGAAACACGGTCAACGTCCCGACCGGTCCCTGCTTGAACTTTTCCATCACGGCGGGCGATTTCATGTCCTTGTGCGTGCAATAGGGAAGAGTGTAGAGACCGCGCTTCAGCGGGGCGGTCCGCAAAGCGGCCAGGGCCTTGTCCTCGTCAGGGAGTTTTTGGATGTCGGTTTGGTGGTATCGCAGGACCGTGTGCATGATGGAGCTGGCGATAAAGACGATGACAGCGGACAAAACGATCGGGAGCCAAAGAGCAGCGAGAGGAACCATGTGCAGCCTCCTTCGGGCGTCGGGGCGAGTACTCGAATTTCGGACGCGAGGCTACCCTTGCAGGCGCGTCCGGTCAAGTGGCATACACCGCTGACGAAGCGTCTGTGTGTTTGGCCTTATTGCTGCGAAGGGACGGCGCGGAGGCGCAAGAACAAAAGGACGCCCATGGGATTCGCGCCGTACGTGGGAGTGAGAAAAGAGGGCTTCGCGTAGAGGGTGTACTGGCCGCCCAGGGCGCTCGAAATGTGCGGAATGAAATTAAATTCGCGATCGTAGCCGAATGAATATGCCTGCACGCGCGCGAGGAAGCGCTCGTCGAATCCCCGAGGCAGCGGATTTTCGCCGAGCAGAAGTTCATTCGAGCGGTCCACACTTTCGATGCGCGTCCATGCGTAATTGTGTTCCGCGAAACGCAGCGTGCTTTCCGCCAGGTAGCCGTTGAAGACTTGCCCGCCGGGAGTATCGCGATTGCGTCCCCATAGGAGCAATGTCGCCCAGTTGCCATTTGCGAGAGGCCGGTTGTAGGTGATGGACGCGGTCATGCGCAGCGTGTCTTCATTCGGGGACAACTGCTCGGGGCCTTTCAGGCGCGTGATCGAATATTGGCCGCTCCAGTTCGCTGCGGGATTGACCGTCAGGCGCGCGGACCAGGAGTCAATTGCCCCGGCATCAATAATCCAGCGATTCTCGCCCGGCTCGCGGCCATGGTAAGCGGAGGCTTCGACGCGCGCGATCTTGTAGGTGAGGCCGACAGTGAGCACGTCATCCGCGATGTGTGTTGAATCCTCCAGATGATGCCCGAGAGGAGCGAGCGAGTCTTCGCTTGCGGAGACGCGATGCGGGAACGCTTCTGGCCCCATGGCAGGATCGCCGACCGGCGCGGCATAGAAAGAGAGCAAAGTGTTTTCGCCGAGTTTCAGATCGTAGAGCAGCGCCAGTTCCATGAAGAAATTGTGCGGATGCTGGCCGTCCACAATCGGCTTCCCATAGGCTGTCTCGCCGATCTGGAAAAGTTCCGGGTAGCGTTCCCCTGTGATTGTGGCGGGCTCGAGACTCAACATCGCGCGCATTGTGAACGTGCCGGGGCCGAGCGAGCGCTGCGCCATGGGCATGAACCAGCTCGTGCCGAAGACTTTGTCGCCGCCGCGCGGGCCGGTCTGCTGCTGCGAGTTCAGGAATCCGCCGCCGTGAAACATCAGCATCCATGCGCCCTTCTGCGCCATCAGCATGTCGTGCGGCGTCGATATAGGCTCGGCGCTCGTCCCTGCCGTCGAGTGCTGCAAAATCTCCTCGATGAAAGTCGTGGGATGCCGCATGTCCATTCCATTCATCGTCATCGCTGCGCCATGCTGCATCCCCTGCATATCGTGCGGATCCGGAGCACCGCCAATAGCCGCGGCACTCGCCTCCGGGCAGCAGTCGCTAATCGCGCACTTGCCACAGGAAAGTTCGCGCGCCATGGCAGGCGTGGCCAGCAGCAAAGCGCAAATCAGGAGAGATAAACTGCGCTGACGCATGGGCCGCTCCTCAACACCGACACGAATAAGAGTCGGATGGGCGCACAAATGTTGCAAGAGATTTCTTCCCTACTTGTCCAATAGGCAGGACCCTCTATTCCAAGGCATGCAGCATTCCTATCCGTGCGTTCCGGCTACGGATGGTCACCCGTATGGTGCTCCTCGATTTGAAATCGGAGGAACTCATGAATTGCCGCTAGCGCTTCCGGATTCTTGGATGAAATATCCACGCGGCCTCCGCGTTCGGTGGCCATATATTCATAGGAGATTTCAGCCTTCAGCCGCTTCATGGCGGGCACGCCGGGCGGAACCTTGTCATGGACGAATGCGGGAATGTCAAAATCGCCCTCCTTAAATCGCTGGGCGATGTGCTGAAGATGATGTTGAATTGCATCGCGGCTCGCCGTGTCGGCAGGATCATTTGCGGTGACTTCAATTGCGCCGCCCGAAGTATTCACTTGGAAATGGTGAGTGGTCTTTGCCGCGTCGAAGCCCATTCCCTGATTGCCGCGCGCAATCATGTCGCAGTGGTGCTTATCTGCGTCTTGAGCCGATGCGACGCTCGCGAGCGCTAAGCAGCTCAGAAGCAATCCCGGCACAATCCAACCTGTTCTCGTTGCCGTCTTCATCACTGTCTCCCTCTCCGGTTCTTGAGCCCCGGATGCACTAACGGTGATTTCATCCCCGCAAGCCACGCCGAACCCGACGCCAATGAATCGAGAAGCCCTGCCCGCTTTCCGCGCGGTGTTTTCGCCATCGCCGCTTCCCAGTGCCGCAGCGTGGATTTCAGCAAGCGGCAAAGCCGGTCGAGTTCCTTTTTGCGTCTGCTCAGTTCCACGAGCTTTTCGCGCGCCATGGTTTGCACATCGTGGCAGGGCGCGCCGCCGGAATCGCGGGTTCGCAGTATCCGCGAAAGCTCGTTGATCGTGAATCCCACCGCGAGCGCGCATTGGATCAATCTCATGCGGGCTGTTGTGTCCGCGGGAAATCCGCGATAGCCACCCGCCGAGCGGCTGGCGCGCGGAAGCAGCCCCTTGCGCTCGTAGAGCCGCACCGTCGCGGGGCTCACCCCCGCCTGGCGCGCGATTTCGCCGATTCGCAGCAAAGCCACGAGCGCTCAATCCTCGATCGAAAGTATAAGGTGTGCAACCCGTTGCAGGGTCAAGCAGTTTCTTGCGTGGCGCGGGGCATCTTGCCACGCCAATCAGAGATTGCCTTTGAGGGGAGGATCCTGGACGGTGGCGGCGCGATCTTCAGCCGTCACGCGGAAAACGCCGGACTCGTCCGTATAAAAATTGAGGTAGCCGAAATTTCCGGAACGGGCAATCAGCGTATAGCTCTTGATGCGGCCATCAGCGTCTGGTTTCCCCGGCGTATATTGCAAAGTGTAATGTCCCGACTGTGCCTTCTGCGCCGCGGCTCGCACGCGATCCCCCAGCGCCTCGAGCGATGAAGGGAAGCCCCCTTCCGATGCCTGGTAAGCCGTGAGCGCCTCCTGAACGGCAGCTAGCGCGTCCCGCGCGTGGGCTTGCGCTTCGGGCTTCGATCCGGAAAGGCGCCACGGAATCGCGAACCACGCCACGGCCCAGAAAATCGTCAGCACGATGCCCAGGAGAAGTGTGATCCGAGTCGCGCTCGATTTTTTCGCTGGCGCGGTCGCTGCTGGGTCGCCCATGGGCGCCGCGGTCAAATCCGCCCCACAGTAGGGGCAAACCTCGGTCGCCTGGTTGATTGTCTGCTCGCACTCCCGGCAGGTGTACATCGCAAAAGCATTTTAGCAGCATCCGCCCAAAAGGCCGCTGGTCCGAAGGTTCTTTTACATGGCCGACAAATCGCGCCGATTCCCCTCGCACTCACTTCAATTCATTTTTGTACACGACTCCTTCCTTCATTACGAACCGCACATGCTCGAGCTCGCCGATATCCGCCAGCGGATCGCCTGACACGGCCACGAGATCCGCGAGCTTTCCAGCTTCGACCGTTCCGAGGCGATCGCTCCAGCCGAGCATTTCCGCGCTGACAGACGTTCCGCTGCGAATCGCCTGCATCGGAGTCATGCCATAGTCAACGTAATATTTGAATTCTTTGACTTCGTTCAGATTCGGATCGGTCCAGGGAAAGCCGCCGGCGTCCGTGCCCATCACAATTTTCACGCCCTTCTTTACGCCTTCTCCGAAGGCCTTGCGCTCGAGATCAACCATCTTCACCCAGTTGCCGCCGCGTCCGGGCGCGACGTAAGCGCCGACCATCACCGTCGGGCACCAATACACGCCCTGCTTCACGGTCTGGTCGAGCAGTTCGTCCGTATAGCCATCCCCGTGCTCAATCGAATCCACCCCCACGCGCAGAGAAGCCGCAATTCCATCGGAGCCAATCGAATGCGCCGCCACTTTGTGTCCCAGCCGGTGCGCTTCTTCCACTATCGCGCGCGCCTCGTCGTCGCGGAAATTCACCTTGCTGTGCAGGACGCCATCCGGCGTGAAGAAGTATCCGCGATCGGAATAATATTTGATCCAGTCGGCGCCATGCGAAATCTGCTCGCGCACGGCCAGGCGAACGCCGTCCACGCCATCAGCGAATTGCACTCCATGCGGAACTTCGATCTCCCAGGAATAGCCGAGGAGCGGATACATCCCCGTGGGTGTTAGCGCGCGCGTGGACGCGAAAATCCGCGGCCCGGGCACTTCGCCGCGCTGGATGGCCATCTTTACGTCCACGTCCGCGTACATGGCGCCTTCGGTTTCCACGTCGCGGATTGTGGTGAAGCCGTGGTCGAGCGCGAGGCGCGCATTGCGCGCCGCGAGAATCGCGCGATAGGGGATGGACTGCTTCAGCAGTTGTGCGTCGTAATCGGCCGCGGTCACGTCGCCTTGCAGCAGGACGTGCGTGTGCATGTCCATCAATCCGGGCAGCACGGTGGCGTGCGAGAGGTCGATGACCTCCATGCCAGCTGGTGGCGCGCCGCCCGGCGTCACGGAAACAATTTTGCCGTCTTCGATCAAAATCAGCGCGTTCGCAATCGGCTGATCGCTCTTGCCATCAATTAATTTTCCCGCGCGCACGGCGACGCGCTTGGGAGACTGCGCTCCAAGCGAAACGCAACACAGCAAAGCCAAAACGAACATTACCAGACGGCGCATCATTCCATCCTCCTTCAAGCGATCAATTCAGGCAGCACGATTCGCCGGGACTATAGGCGATTTGCCGGGCGAATTACAAGCCGCGCGCCGCCCCCGCAACAGCCGTTCGTCCGATGCAACTCGTCGCCGCAGTTCAGGTATTATCTCAAGTAGCTGCAAAGGGACGCTCGCATGCCGCCCAGTCCCACACAATTCGTTTCCCTGGCCATGGCCGAGAGCTTTCTCAGCAAAGCCGCGGCGCCCGTGCGTTGGAATCTCACCGCCGAGCAATTTCAAGTGACGCTCGAGCGTAGCGTAGCGCGGCGATTTTCCAGCGCGCCATCAAAGAGCGCAGCAACCGCCGCTGCCGTCGAAAAATATCTCGAGTCGCTTCATTCAGGAGAACTCGCTCTCGCCTGCGCCTGCAGCGCCGGTAACGATGCGGCGTGGGAATATTTCGTCGCGGAGTATCGGCCGCAGCTGCATCGCGCAGCCCGGGCGATCGCCGGGGAATCCGGCGCGCACGAATTGGCCGATTCGCTGTTCGCCGATTTGTTCGGCTTGCGTGAGGCGCAGGGAATGCGCCGCTCGCTCTTCGATTATTTCCACGGTCGCAGCAAATTAACCACCTGGCTGCATGCCATCCTCGCGCAGCGGCACGTGGATGAAATCCGCCGCACGCGCAAAATGGAGCCGCTCGATGATCCGGAAGGTGAAGAGGGCAGTGACCAGACGGCCGGGGGTGTCGCGAAGAATGACTCGCCGGATCCCGAGCGCGCTCCCTATCTCGCCATGTTGCAGGCAGCGGTTGAGGCCGCGCTCTCTGCGCTCGAGCCTCGCGATCGCCTGCGCCTCGCCTACTACTACGTCGAGGAATTAACGCTCCTCGAAATCGGCAAATTGCTCGGCGAGCACGAAGCCACCGTCTCACGCAAACTCGAACGCGCCAGACAGGGACTGCGGCGCGCCGTCGAAGCGGCCCTGCGCGAGGAAGAAAAATTAAGCGAGGCGCAATTGCGCCTCTGCTATGAATACGCGCGCGAAGAATGGCCATTCGATCTCACGCGCGCGCTTTCGGCACGCGAGTAAGTGCGCGATGGAGTGTGAATGAGACGCAAGATTTGTGGTATCGCGCGTACTAACGAAGGAGAATAGATTCATGCCGGCGCGGGATGACGACAAGGCGATGGACGGGTTGCTGCGGCGAAGCCTCGCCCGCGATGCCGCCAACCGCGGAGAATGCCCCGATCCGGACATCCTGGCCGCCTATTATGAGCGCTCGCTCCATGCCGACGAGGCCGCCGGTTACGAACAACATATCGCTCAGTGCACGCGCTGCCGCGAGCATCTCGCGGTGCTCCTTCGTGCCGAAAGCGCGGTAGAAGTTCCGGCAGAGCAGGCAGTCGTAGCTGCGGCTGCGCTGGCCCCGCGCGCGAAGCCGGCCGGGCCTGCAACAATTTCTGAGGCGGAAAGGCCCAGGCACTCCTGGATATTCGGCTGGCGCTGGCTCGCGCCCGCGGCTGCCGTCATTATTTTTGCAGTGTTTGTTTACACGCGGATAGCTCCGCGCGAGTCAAATACACTTCTTTCAAAGAATGAAGTTGTCGTCTCGAAGCCGGAGGCCGTTCCTCTCGCCGCGCCCGCACAGAATCTTTCCGCCCCCGCGGAAAGTGTGCAAGTGCAGCGCGCGGCTCCACCGAAGCCCCCTGCGGCTCAGAAGAGCAATGCCGCGCCGCCGCCCACTCCGGCCAAAGTGCAAGCACCGCCACCTCCGCCTTCACAACCGCAATCCTCAACTTACGCGGAAAATGTTCAGCCAAAGGCGGCCGCGCCCTCCGGCGCGAGGAGATCCTCGACGGCTTCGGGGTTCGTCGGCGGATCAATGGTAAGAGGTAGAGGAGCCGGCGCTGGAGTGGCGACGCAAAGGCAGCCTGCCGTTGGTGCCGCCGCCCCGGCGCGCGAGGAGTCAAGAAACTCAGAACAGCCCGCCGCCGCACCACCGGCCAGGGCCGTGACTCACGCCGCTCCGGCACCGTCCACACCTCAGCCCACCGAGGCGGAAAAAGAAGCACCGCCCCCTGATTCCTCCGCGCAGTACTCGCGGGTATATCCCGCAGAAAAGAAAACTGACAAGCCTGCAACGGCTGACAGTTCAGCCGCAGCCGAGACCAGCTCCGTTGCGGAAAGGGTCCAAACCGCAGGATCGACCCTCTCCGTGGCCGTTGTAGCGGGAATGGGCCCGCTCTATCGAATCACCTCAGATGGCTTGGTCGAGCGTTCGAATGACGGCGGCGCAAACTGGCAACAGGAACACTTAAAAACGAATGCGCCCATCGTCGGCCTCTCCGCGCCGTCGGGCAAAATCTGTTGGCTCGTTGGCCGCGGCGGCACCATCCTGCTCACGAAGAACGGCAAGAGTTGGAAGAAGATTTCTTCACCCGTCGGAATCGATCTGATCGGAGTCACAGCGGAGGATGCCCGTTCCGCGACCGTGACGGCCATTGACGGGCGAAAATTCTCGACCGTGGACGGAGGCAAAAACTGGGAGCAATTGAAGTAAGGAAATTCGTGGCGTTAAAAACTATGCAAGATTTCCCGCCAGCCGCGTTCTAATTTGTGGAACCATCCTCGTCTGAAGGAGACAGCCAATGCGCAGCTCCATTTCAAGAAGTTTCCGTCCGGGAATTTTAGCCGTGTTCGTCGCACTGCTTGCACTCGCGCCGGATTCACAAATTGCCCGCGCGGGGCAGGCACGCGATGACGCGTCCGCAACTCGAGCGGAACAGGCCGCTTCGGGAAAGCCAGCGGGTTCCGCCGAGCACGCTGCCACCACGGAAAAAGATCAGGTGGACCTCGCCGTAACAGTTTACAACTCGAATCTGGCGCTCGTCCGCGATGTCCGCCAGATCCATTTGCCCACAGGCTCATTCCTGCTCTGGTTTGAAGACGTCGCCGCCTCCATCAATCCTGCAACCGTCCATTTCCGCTCGCTCAACGATCCCGGAAAGCTGAACGTCATCGAGCAGAACTACGAGTACGATTTGCTCGACCCGCAGAAACTTCTCCAAAAATATGTCGGGCGCGAAGTGACGCTCGTCCGCCAGGAAAGAGACGCCGGCTCGACGCGCTGGGTGGAGACGAAAGCGCTGCTGCTCGCGAACAACAACGGGCCGGTGTGGAAAATCGGCAATGAAATCGTCACCGGCATGACTGCGGATTCCTACCGCTTTCCCGAGCTGCCCGATAATCTCTATAGCCGGCCGACTCTGGTGTGGACACTCGAAAATCGCGGCGCGCCCGCGCAAAAAGTCGAGGCCTCCTATCTCACCAGCAATATCAATTGGAGCGCGGACTACGTGCTCACCGTCGCACGCGACGAAAAAGCCGCCGATCTCGATGGCTGGGTGACGCTCACGAATTCCAGCGGCGTCGCATTCAAGGATGCGAAACTCCAACTTGTGGCCGGCGAGGTCCATCGCACCCAACAACAGGTCATGCGGGAAGCCATGCAGTTTAATGCCGCAATCCCCAAGGCGTCGGCGCCGCCCCAATTCGAACAGGAAGCCTTCTCGGAATATCACCTCTACACGCTCGGCCGCCGCACCTCCATCCAAAATAACGAATCAAAGCAAATCAGCTTGCTGAACGGAAACGACGTACCGGTTGAAAAATATCTCGCCGTCGAAGGCCAGCAATACTACTTCCGCAATCCCCAAGGAATCGGGAACGCGATTCCTCAGCCCGTGAAGGTTTATTACCGATTCAAGAATGAAGAAAAAGGCGGCCTCGGGATGCCGTTGCCCGCGGGGACCGTGCGCGTTTACCAGGCGGATTCAAAGGGCGGCGCGCAATTCGTCGGCGAAGATAAAATCAATCACACTCCGAAAGACGAGCCCGTGCGCATCTACGTCGGCAACGCCTTCGACGTCGTCTGCGAGCGCAAACAGATGGACTACAAGAAAATCGCCAGCAACCAGGCGGAGATGGAATACCAAATCACGCTGCGCAATCACAAGAATGCCGGCGTCACCGTCGAAGTCCGCGAGCCGGTGGGCGGCGATTGGGAAGTCGTGGACTCGAATTTCAAGTGGACCAAGCTCGATGCCACCACCATCGGTTTTTCCATTCCCGTGGAAAAGGACGGCACGGCCACTCTCGATTACCGCGTCAAGGTGAAATGGTAAGGGGAAATATCGAACGAATCGCCCGCAGCTAAATTATTTGCGGGCGACGAGCGCCAGCTCGTGGGCGAAAATCGGGTTTGTGGGAAATTGCGCGGAAAGCTCCGCCAATAGCGGCTGCGCGCGATCCTTCTGATGTTCGCGCTCGTAGGCCAGCGCCAGCAGGATTTTCGCGAAGGGCTGAAAATAGTGCCCACCCTCGGCGGCCGATTTCATCTGCTGCATTCCGCGCACCCGGTCGCCGTGTACGCCGCCAAACCACAGGAACGCGCGTTTGAAACTCGGCAGGCAGCCGATCACGTAATTGCTCATGCCCAGCGCCACGTACGCGTCCATGGCATTCGGATCGATCGCCAGCAATGCGTTCGACTCGCTTTCGGCCTGGCGCATCAGGCTGAGCGCCGGGAGCTGCTTCTTTTCGATCATCGCCGCGTAGTTGGACTCCAGCCCGTCCGTCATGGTCAGCACAAGCAAGGCGTGCGTGTCGTGCGAATTCTGCTTCAAGGCCTTCTTGGCCATATCATGCGCTTGGTGATTCGCATCGAGGAACGCTTTATTGCGGTTCTCCGAGGGTTTCCCCTCCAGGCCGCCGAGAAACCGGTCGTCATTCAAAAAAAATTCCGAGGTCAGCACGCCCTTGGCGTTGAATTCTTCGAAGAGATAGCTGGCAGCCTCCGCGGACTTGCCCAGCGGATCGTCGGGCCGAATTTTCTGGTAGGAGAGAAATTGTTCGCGCGCGCCCTTGAAATTCAGTTCATAGAGATAGCGGAAACCCGTCTCGAGAATCGGGGGAGCTGGATCGGCCTCCATCTCCGGCGTATTCGGCGCCTCCGTTTTCGGCGCATCCTGTGCGCTCGCCCCAGCCGCATGAAAGAACGCGACTGCAAGGCATGCTGCGATGTAGAAACCTCTTGCACGAATTCCACAAATTGTCTTCAACGCTTTTCCGCCTTCGAAGGGGTTGCCATCGAACTGCCGGCTTCGACCGTCGCGGCCACGATTATAATGGAGTGCGCCGTGGCTTGGTAATTTGTATGTCCGTTGCCTGTTTCACACGTCACAGCGGATTGCCGGGCCGTCAAAAATTAGACGGCAAGGAACAGGAGAGCGGGTACTCACGAAAGCGGCTCGTAGTAGCGCTGCCCCGCGCATGCCCGGCACAGCGTGCGGCCGTTCGCGCTCACCTCGCGCTTGAAATTAATTCCCTCGCCGCACGTCTCGCAGACGACGCGCGGCCCCTTGAATCCCGGCAAATCCTCCGGCCGGATTTCCACGCGCACCCACTGTTTCTCGAATAACTCGTCGTCCGCAAGCGCACGGTAGGCTTTCTGCTGCCCCTGCTCTTTTTCGAGCGCGGGAAACATTTCGCTTGCACGCTTCTTCGAATCTTCCCGCGCCACGATCCGCACGGCTCGGCCGGTCTGCAAATCCACGAAGGTTGCCGCCACTTTCCCCCAGTCGAAAAATTTCAGCGCACGCTTTCCCAACCGGCAGCCGCCGACCAGCGCGACCGCATCAGTAACGCAGCGGTCGATCTCGACGTACGTAACCAGCCTCTTGCGCTCCCGCACTGGATCTTCTATTCCCAGTTCTCGCAGCCCGAGCATCGCGAGGCGCACTCCCAGCACTTGCCCGGCGCAAATATGCCCGTGCGCCTGCGTGGCCAGTTCAAGATATTCATCGAGGGTTTTCATCTTGTGCGCGAACTAAACGGTTTGCTGCGGAGTGGGGGCCGCCACGGAAACTGGCGCACGCCCGCGCGTCCGGCGCAGCAGGAACGCACCAATCGTGACCGCGAGCGAAAGCGCCAGCAGCGAGCCATCGCGAATCAGAGTCTTGGCCCCGAGTTGTTCGCCCGGGCCGAAGCAGCCGCAATTAACCTCGAGCCCCATCGCGAAGGTGCGCACCATGACGCTGAAAAATCCGCCGATAAGCAGTGTTGTGAGCAAAGAAGAAAGCGGCAGCGCGATTCCGCTCAGCAGCCATAGCCCCAGCACCAGCTCAAATGGTGGCAATAGGTGCGCAACCAGATTCACCGACGTCTCGGGCAGCAATTGGTAGGAATCCACTTGCATCGCAAACATGGCCAGGGAAGTTTTCACGGATGAAACAGACCATGGCATGCCGCCCTGCGGCTTCAGCTTCGCGTACGCTGCCACCAGGAAAATAGTTGCGAGCGCGAGCCTTCCCACCAGCAGGAGGATTCGGCCCAGGCTTCCGCGCGCGTCTTTGGACATTTCCGCTGTCTCCCGCTACTTACCCATCAGCGAATCGAGGAACTGCTTCATGATCTGCCAGTTCACGAAACCGGATCCCGCAGGCAGCCGTGTGCCCTTATTCGAGATCACGTACGTGGGCGTCGCCTGCACCGGCACGGCCTTCCCGAGCGCAATATCCTGATTGATGTAGTCGTCGAGCGAACATTTTTCGCCCGCTGGCGCCGTTGGCCTCAACGCCGCCGGCGTCTGACTCAAGCACGGCGCCACTTGCCGCTGCACTCGCTTCATATCCGCTGGGCTGAGCACGGTCGCAACAGTCTTCTGAATATCACCGTCTGCTTCCCAGCCCGGCTCATTGATATAGAGCGCGCGATCCACTTCTTCAAATTTTCCAATGCGTGCGGCGGCCGTACCCCAGCGCGCGGCGTCCCAATTGTATTTATGTTGCGCGATCGGCAGCGGGAAATCCCGGTGAACCAGATACACTTTTCCGTTCGCCACATAATCCTGCATCATGAAGGTCAGGCTGTTCATGTAGAAATTGCGGCATTGCGGGCACATGTAGTCGCTATAGACTTCCATCGTAATCGGGGCGTTCGGATTCCCCACGCCCTTGTTCGGCGCTCCCAAGGTTTCCGCGGGAGCTGCTTTGGCGGTCTTTTTGGCCGCGGGCTTTGCGGTTGCGCTCGACGTCGCCTTCGCCGGCGTCGCTGCCTGAGTTTGTGTCTGCCCCGAAGCCTTCCCTGCATCAAGAGCGGTGACTGTGGTTATGACGGCCAGCGCACAGATGCTCCCGATCAGTCTCCAGTCGCCTAAACGCGTTCTCGGATTCAACGCTGCCTCCCAAGCTGGTTTTCAAACAACGCATTGTAACTCGAAATGTGGCCAGTTAAGCCCCGCGTTGCAAGAACTTGCCCAAAAGTTAGAGAGCCCAGATTGAGATGCCGGCAGCAATCCCATTGGTTCGCTGGGCTTTGCGCTCCTGAACCTCAACGCCATGATTTCTCCGTCGCAGGAGGCTCTCCATAGAAAAATTCCCGAAAAGGTAATTAAGGCGAATAATTACAATCACATACAGCCACACAAGAAACTTGACAATGGGACACTCAAGGTGTATCCTGTCCTCGTCTCAGTCAGCTTCACCCCTGACTGACGCCACTCACTAGCTATAGGAGCGCATTCCATGAGCAAGATTATCGGTATTGACCTCGGCACGACCAATTCCGTCGTCGCCGTCATGCAGGGGGGGGAGCCCACGGTCATCCCCAACCAGGAGGGAGCCCGCACCACGCCCTCTGTCGTCGCTATCACCAAATCCGGGGAACGTCTGGTCGGTCAGGTGGCCAAGCGCCAGGCCATTACCAACCCCGAGAACACGGTTTATTCCATCAAGCGCTTTATGGGCCGGCGCTATGACGAAGTATCCGAAGAAATGAAAATGGTGCCCTATAAAGTAGTCGCCCAGGGCGACCACGTCGCCGTTCTCGCGCAAGGCAAGCATTATAGCCCGCCTGAGATCTCCGCGATGATCCTTCAGAAATTGAAGCTCGCCGCGGAAGATTTCCTCGGCGAGAAAGTTACCGAGGCGGTCATCACCGTCCCGGCGTACTTCAACGACGCCCAGCGCACTGCCACCAAAGACGCCGGGAAAATTGCCGGCCTCGAAGTGAAGCGCATCATCAATGAACCTACCGCGGCCGCGCTTGCCTACGGGCTCGACAAAAAAAAGGACGAGACCATCGCCGTGTACGACTTCGGCGGCGGCACCTTCGACATCTCCATCCTCGAAGTCGGCGAAGGCGTCATCGAAGTGAAAGCCACGAATGGCGACACCCATCTTGGCGGAGACAACCTCGATCAACGCATCGTTGATTGGCTGATCGAAGAGTTCAAAAAGGACGAAGGTCTCGACCTGCACGCCAAGGGCAACGAAATGGCCCTGCAACGTCTGCGCGACGCGGCCGAGCGCGCCAAGATCGAACTTTCGACCACGATGGAGACGGAGATCAATCTCCCCTTCGTCACCGCCGATGCCACAGGCCCGAAGCATTTGGTGAAAAAGCTCGGACGGCCCAAGTTGGAATCGATGGTCGCAGACATCGTGAACAAGTCGATCGGCCCCTGCGAGCAGTGCATGAAGGACGCCGGCGTGGATCCCAGCAAGATCAACGAAGTGGTGTTGGTCGGCGGACAGACGCGCATGCCAATGATTCAAGAGCTCGTTAAAAAGCTGTTCGGCCGTGAAGGCCACAAGGGCGTGAATCCCGACGAAGTCGTCGCAGTCGGTGCCGCCATTCAGGGCGGAGTGCTCGGCGGCGAAGTGAAGGACATCCTGCTGCTCGACGTGACGCCGCTTTCACTCGGCGTTGAAACGCTCGGCGGCGTGACGACCGTCCTCATCCCGCGCAACACCACGATCCCAACGCGCAAGTCGGAGACCTTCTCCACCGCGTCGGACAATCAGACTTCGGTCGAAATCCATGTGTTGCAGGGCGAACGACCCGTCGCCAGCGGCAACCGCTCGCTCGGGAAATTCCATCTCATCGGAATTCCACCGGCGCCGCGCGGCGTGCCGCAGGTCGAGGTCACCTTCGACATCGACGCCAACGGCATCCTCAACGTCTCGGCGAAAGACACCGCGACGAACAAGGAGCAAAAAATCACCATCACCGCTTCCACCGGCCTCAGCAAGGATGAAGCCGAGCGCATGCGCAAGGAAGCCGAAGCCCACTCCGCCGAGGATAAGACTCGCCTCGCGGAAGTCGAAGCACGCAACCGGCTCGATAACCTTGTCTATCAGACCGAGAAGGTCATCAAGGACAACCGCGAGAAGCTGGCCGAACCGGACGTGAAGGCGGCCGAGGAAGCCATCGAGGAAGCCAAGCGGTCGCTCACCGAGGGCGGTCTCGACCGGCTCAACGCCGCAGCGGAAAGCCTCACCAAGGCTTCGCACCGCATCGCGGAAACGCTCTACAAAGCGCAGCAAGGTGCGGCGAGCGCGGCTGGTGCGGGCGGCTCTGGCCCGGCGTCCGGCGGAAATTCCGGCGGCGGCAACGCATCCTCCACGGGTCAAGGCGACGTAGTGGACGCCGAATTCGTGGACGTGGACGACTCAAAGAAGCCCAATTAACATCGGGCTTCAATCATTCGCCAGGGGCGGGTCTCAGGCCCGCTCCTGGCCCTCATGTTTAGGCAGAAGGAGAACGCGTTGACGACCGGCGGCATCCGGCGGGCCAGCCCGCCCCAAGCGGTTCAAAAAATTCGCGACAATTTCTATCTCGTGCAGGTTTCCATCTCGGAATCGCCCAGCGCCGATTGGCGGCGTCTCTTCTACGATGCCCAGCAGGACGTACCGCCCGATTTCGCTCCGCGGTCGGTCGAAATCTCCGGCACTTTCCTGCGCTTCAAGACCGACCCCGCGAGCGTCGAGCAAAAAGTAGCACTCCTCGATCGCTGGATGGAACGCGCCAGCACGAAAGAAGCCGCCATGGGCGGCCGCTCCGAAGTGCAGCGCCAAAAGAAAGAAGAGCTCGAGCGCGAGTCACTCGAACTGGCCGAATGGAATTCGCGCTGGGCAAAGATTTGATTTAGCGAGCACAGTCTTGTAGCGGCCTTCAGGCCGGCGCGTCTCTTGGACACGACTCAAGCACAAATGGAACTCAGCGCAAAATAAGACAAACGTAAAATGGCAACCACAACGAAAACCGATTATTACGAACTCCTCGGAGTCCCGCGCAAAGCCGCGGTAAAAGAAATCCGCGCCGCCTACCGCAAACTCGCGCGCAAATATCATCCCGACCTGAATCCCGGCGATAAATCCGCCGAAGAAAAATTCAAGCAGATCCAGGAAGCCTACGAAGTCCTCTCGGACACCAAGAAGCGCCAGATGTACGACCAGTTCGGCTTCAACACTCCCGGTCCCGGCGGCGCTCCACCTTCCGGCGCGGGCTACGGCGGCTCGCCGGACGACATTCATTTCGATTTCGGCGGCTTCGATTTCGGCGGCGGCGCAGGTCCAGGCGGTGGCCCGGGTGCTGGCGGAGGCACAAGTTTCCGCGATCTCTTCAGCCAATTTTTCCGCGGCGCCGGCGCCGCTCAGTCAGCCCAGCAGGAAGAAGAACCCGGCACGGATCTCGAATACCAGATTGACATCACTTTCGCCGAGGCAATGCACGGCACGGTGAAAAAACTCAGCTTCACGCGCCTCGACACCTGCAACGTCTGCCACGGCGCAGGTTTCCTGCCCGGCGATGAAAAAACCTGCCCCATTTGCGGCGGCTCGGGACACGTCACTCAAGTCAGCGGCAAGATGCGCTTTCAAGTCACCTGCTCGCGTTGCGGCGGCACGGGAAAGTTGCGCACCATCTGTCGCAATTGCGGCGGCGAAGGCCGTTTGCCCCGCGTCGAAACGCTCGACGTGCGCATTCCTCCCGGCGCGCAGACCGGCTCGCGCGTCCGCGTCGCCGGCCGCGGCAACGTCGCCACTCACGGCGGCCCGCCCGGCGATCTTTACATCGTCATGAAAGTCGAGCCGCATCCGTTCTTCGAGCGCCGCGGCGACGATCTCTATACCGTTGTCCCGGTCACGGTTCCCGAAGCCTCGCTCGGCGCGAAAGTCGAAGTCCCCACGATTGACGGCCGCGCGCAAGTACGCATCCCTCCCGGCACCAACAGCGGAAAAAAACTCCGCCTGCGCGAGAAGGGCGCTCCCTCGGCCCGGCAGGCAGGTAAGCGCGGCGATCAAATCGTCGAAGTGCAGGTAGTTGTGCCCAAGCCCGAAGACGAGCGCGTCCGCAATCTGCTGCGCGAACTGAGCAAGGTAGACCAGGAAGACCCGCGCCGCGAAATTTTCGCGCGCGCAACCGTCTGAGGCCGAGCGCAGGGAGAAAAGTCATGGCAGTCCGCTCCAAAAAAAGGGCCAAAGCCGGCTACATGATCAGCGCCGTCGCCGAGCTCTACCATCTTCATCCGCAGACGCTGCGTCTATACGAGCGCGTCGGTCTCCTGAAACCTTCGCGCTCGCAGGGCAATACGCGCCTCTACGCCGATACGGACCTCGAGCGCCTCGAAGTCATCCTGAATCTGACCCGCGAGCTCGGAGTCAATCTCGCGGGCATCGAAGTCATCCTAAATATGCGCGATAAAATGGCCGAGATGCAGTCCCAAATGGAAGCCTTCATGAAATTCGTCCGCAGCGAGGTAGCCCGCAGCTTCTCGACGCGCGACGACCGCAAGCTCCGCAACGCCATCGTCCGCACCCCCCCGCGCCACGCCATCCGCGTCGTCAAGTGACGACCCGACGAGGGTCGTCATCCTGAGGCCGAGGCTTTTGCTTTTAGTCGATCGAAGAATCTCTCTTCGCCATCGCCGAGGCCGGCCGTCCATCCAGCACCTCGCCGTCGCCTGTAGGGGCACGGCATGCCGTGCCCCTACGGCGTAACAACGGGGCACTCACCGAATTGCTTGCCGCACTCGCAAATCCACAGCCCCCCGCATTTGCACAGTCCCCGACCAATTGCTATTCCTAGCAGCTACGGATAATCTTCACTCATGGCGCGACCCGATTGTCCCCATTGCCAAGGCAGCGGCTGGAAAGTTGTCGAGCGAACCACCGAGGGCGCTCAACCGCTCGCCGCAGACAAGCCCGGCGCCTCCATCGGCGAACCAAAAATGGTCTGGGCCGTCCCCTGCGATTGCACCACGGGCGACCGCACCGAACGCGCCCTCTCCCGCGCCCGCGTCCCCGAACGCTACCGCCATTGCGATTTCGAAAATTACGAAACGGACAACGAAATCGAAAATGCGCCCCGCGAACAGCTCGCCTCCTGGAACCGCAGCCTCGCCCAGGCCAAACTCATCGTCGAGCGCTTCGCCCAGGAATTCCCCGTCGGCAGCGAGCACGGCCTGCTTTTGATCGGCCCATGCGGCGTCGGCAAAACTCATCTCGCCGTTTCCGCCCTCAAGGAAATCGTTCTCCGCGGCCACACCGGTCTGTTCTACGACTACCGCGAGCTCCTGAAGCAAATCCAAGACAGCTACAACGCCGAAAGCCAGGCCACAGAAATGGGCGTCCTCGAGCCGGTCCTGAAGGCCGAGGTATTAGTGCTCGATGACGTCGGCTCGAGCAAGCCCTCCATGTGGGCGCTCGAAACCGTCGGCCACGTCCTCAACACGCGCTACAACGAAAAGCGCGTCACCCTGCTCACCACGAATTTTCTCGACTCGGACTCAACCACAAATTCGCCGTCCGCGGGCAGCCCGCGCGTCGCCGGTATGCGCCCCCCGATTCTCGAAGACTCGCTCACCGAGCGCGTCGGCAAACGCATCCGTTCGCGCCTCTACGAAATGTGCCGCACCATCGAAATCACCGCCCCCGATTACCGCAAGGAAATCCGCAAAGCCAGCGGCTTCTCAGCCTAGGGCAGCCCAACCCGCCAGTCGCCAGTATGTTGACGCAAGATGAATATATGAGCGTTTGGTTGACAACCCCCGAACCGGACGCGTATCATCACTCACGATAAGAGTGTCGAGCGTGGGCGCTCTTTCCCCTTCATTGCTCTAACCCCCGCAGGGTGGAGTAACCGAGGCCGTTCTCTCGGCAAGCTGGGCACGATTTCGTATGGAGGCCGCTCCCCATGTCACCCGAACACGACGACCATCTTCAACCCTCTGCCGCTGATTCCATCGCGACAGAATCCGTCTCAGCCGACTCGCATCCCGCGCCCGTTGCAGCGCGCGCCGAAGTCCAGACAGCTTCCGGCGCTGCCGCCGCGGTCGCCAGAGCGCAAGAAGCACCTCCGGACCCGTCAACCATCGACGAAGCGCCCGTGAGCTATGAGCCCGTCGAATCACCTCTGCCTGAAGAATCGGGCGCTGCCGCTGCTGCCACAGGAACTGTCGAAGCCGTCGACTCCGCCCCCTCGATCGAACCAGGCGAAACACACGAATCCGCCGAGCCCGTTGAATCAGCCGATTCAGCCGGCGCGGGTGATTCCGCTGCCTCCGGCGACACCACGGAAACGATGGACCAGCTCCTCGATCAATTTTCGGCTCCCGCCCCAGCCGCAGCCGAGGGAGAAATTTTCGACGGCCGCGTCCTCGCCGTCACCGAAGCCGGCGTAGTCGTTGACGTCGGCGGAAAATTTGAAGGCCTGGTCCCCGCGCAAGAATTCCTCGATTCTGGCAGCCCCATCGAATTCGGCCCCGGCCAGACCATCGAAGTCGAGCGCCTGCACGAGCAGAAAGACGGCTACGTGCTCCTCTCCCACGTGCGCGCGCATAAGCGCCGCGTCTGGGAACGGGTCGAAAAATCCTATCGCGAGCACACGAATCTCACCGGAAAAGTCACCGAACGCATCAAGGGCGGCCTGGTAGTCGATATCGGCGTCCGCGCGTTTCTGCCCGCTTCGCAAATTGAATTGCGCCCAGTCCATGATCTCGAGGGCTGGAAAGACCGCGAAATCGAAGTCCGCGTCCTCAAGCTGAATCGCAAGCGCGGCAACGTCGTTGTCAGCCGCCGCGTGATTCTCGAAGACGACCAAAAATCCAAGCGCGATTCGCTCCTCTCGACGCTATCCGAAGGGGCCATCGTCACCGGAAAAGTTAAAAACGTCACCGACTACGGCGTCTTCGTGGACCTCGGCGGAATGGACGGTTTGCTTCATGTCAGCGACCTCGTCTGGGGACGCGTCCCGCATCCGTCCTCGGTAGTCCAGGCCGGCGAAGAAATTCAGGTGCAAATCCTCAAGTTCGATAAAGAGAAGCACCGCATTTCGCTCGGTCGCAAGCAGCTGCTTCCCGATCCATGGGCCACCGTCCCCGAGCGTTTCCCGGTAGGCGCTCGCGTGCAGGGCAAAATCGTCGGCGTCACCGATTACGGCGCCTTCGTCCAAATCGAGCCCGGCGTCGAAGGCCTCGTTCACGTCAGCGAAATGAGCTGGTCGAAACGCACCAAGCATCCCTCGAAGATTGTGAAAGCTGGCGACGATGTCGAAGTGGTCGTCCTCGACGTGAAGACCGACCAGCGCCGCATCTCCCTCGGCCTCAAACAGACGCAGCCCGATCCCTGGGAAGCCGCTGCCGAAAAATATCCCGTCGGCGCGCTCGTCTCCGGCCGCATTCGCAATCTCGCGGACTTCGGCGCCTTCGTCGAAATTGAAGAGGGCATGGAAGGCCTGATCCACATCAGCGACGTCAGCTGGACCGAGCGTATCAAGCATCCCAGCGACAAATTCAAGAAGGGCGATTCCGTCCAGGCCAAAGTTCTAAAGGTCGATTCGCAGAACCGCCGCCTCTCCCTCGGCATCAAGCAGGTCAACGACATCTGGGCCAATTGGTTCGCCGAGCACAAAATCGGCGACGTCATCCGCGGCAAAGTCGCGCGCACCACCGATTTCGGCGCTTTCGTCGAGCTCGCCGAAGGCATCGAGGGCCTCTGCCACGTTTCCGAAATCGAAGAGCGCAAGCCCAAGGGCGACCGCGATAAGGACAAGACTCCGCGCAGCGCACGGGTCACTTCCGTTCTCGCCCCCGCGCAGGAGCACGATTTCAAAATTCTGCGCCTCGAGCCGGAGCAGCACAAAATCAGCCTGAGCTTCCGCGCCGCGCAGAAGCAGGTCGAGCGGCAGGAAATTGAGGCGTACAAGGCGTCGAAGCCGGCGCCGTCGCAGTCGCCAAAGCCCTCGCCCGTGCCGTCGCCAAAATCGTCACCCAACGCCACGATCGGCGATGCCATCCTGGCAAAGCGACAGTCGTCTTAGTTTTGTCTTTTACATTACCCCTGGGCCCGTGCGGGCAGCGCCACCTGGAAGCCCTCCCCGCAGGAAAGTCATTTACCTTAAGTTAGTTTGATGATATGCAAAGAGTTGCGCAGCGCCCCGCCCCGGTGCGCGCAAGGCCCCATGCAAGTGCAAATTGAGGAGGCTGTCGTTCCATGGCAGACGCTGCGGGAGAGCATCAGAATAAAGAACATACAATGACGAAGGCCGAGCTGGTCGAGGAGGTCACCCGGGTGACCGAATTGCCCCGCAAGGAATCCGAGTCCGTCGTCGAGACCATCTTCGATAGCATCATCACGGCTCTCCAGTCCGACGACAAAATCGAAATCCGCGGCTTTGGCAGCTTCCGCACCCGCCAGCGACGCGGCCGTACTGGGCGCAATCCGAAGACAGGAGCGAAAGTCGAAGTTCCGGCGAAAAATATCCCCTTCTTCAAACCCAGCAAGGAATTGAAGGATTGCGTCAACGATCCGCGCTCGGCCGGCGCCGCTGCGCGTTCCCGTGAACCCGGCAAGCAGGGCTGAGCCCGATGGATTACCTTTGGACGCCGTGGCGCTACCGCTACATCGCCGACGCGTCCAAGAATGACAGCTGCATCTTCTGCGACGCGGTCGCCGCAAACGACGACGGCAACACCCACATCATTTTCCGCGGCGCCAAAAATTTCGTCATCCTCAACCGCTACCCCTACACCAGCGGCCACGTCATGGTCGTCCCCTACGCCCACGTTGCCGATCTCTCCGCTGCCGACCCGGATGCGCTTGCGGAAAACATGCTGATTGCCCGGCGCGTGCAGTCCGCGCTCGAAAAAACCTATCACCCCCAGGGCTATAACCTCGGCATGAACCTCGGCCGCGCGGCTGGCGCAGGAGTCGCCGGACACCTGCATCTCCACGTGCTGCCGCGCTGGTCCGGCGATTCGAATTTCATGACCGTCGTCGCCGAGACCCGCGTCGAGCCCGAAGACCTCTCCACCACCTACGAAAAGCTCCGCAAAGCCCTCGCCTGAACCACTGCGCGGCAAGCCAATTTCCTTCCCCTTGTGGATTAGGTTTGAATCCCTGCAAAGAGCCTTACATGCGAAAAGTCATTTGAACCGGCATATGAACTTCCACCGGCACACCGTTCGCGTCCTTGGCGGGTTCGAATTTCCATTTCTGGGCCGCACTGATCGCCTGCTGATCCAGAGATGGCTCCAGTGATTTCTTCACCTCCACGTCTCCCACCTCTCCGTCCACGGTGATCTGTATCTGGAGCAGCACCGACCCCGTGATTTTTTTCTTTCGAGCCTGCTCCGAATAGCGCGCCGGCGGACAGTACACGCACTTTGGAAATGTCACCCCATTCTGCCCCGGCACATTCTCGTCCCATCGCGGCCCGATCACATCGAGCGTCACTCCCATGTGCTGGGTCACGTCGGGCGAAACCAGGATTTCGGATTTGACGAACAAAAGAGGGTGTATCCTTCCCGCCACGCCTGTGGCCCACGCGTTCACCGTCAACGCCAGGTCGCTCCCCTGTGCTCTGTATCTACCGCTCAGGAAATAATCCGCGCCGAGCTCTTGCGCGATTTGATTCGCGCGCTTCCTGTCGAGTTCGTCCTTCTCTGTCAGGTGCAGCGAAGCGAGCGACGCCGTGAGTTTCTCGCGTCCGATCACCTCGTATGTTGTCCTGTCGCCGGCAACCGCCGTGGAAAATTTCTCCGCGAGCCACCCGCCAAACGCCAGCCACCGGTCGTCCCACGTGCGAAAGTCCAGCACCAGTATCCTGGGTTTGCGCGGCGCTTCGCCAACGGGCCGCCAGCCATCCAGCGCGGAGTTTAATTTTTCGCTCACATCCTTCGTCAGCGCCACGAGTTCAACCGTCTTCAGCGGCACCGCATCTTCCCGCGCAGACCACGTTCCGCGCGCCGGCGCCCCCTGCGCCTCATCGCTCGCTGTCGGCTGGCTCGTCGCAGGCTCCCTCGTCGGCGGCCGGATCGGTCCCGGGTCCGCCTGCGCTTCCGCGCGGCTGGGTGCAATTGCAAAAAAGAGCGCCAGCAATCCAGCCCCCATCGCGCAGCACCGCCACCAATGCATTGGGTGTACAATCTCCATTTCGAAAGGGAGCTTCGGGTCGCGTTACTCTACCCCTTGTTGACTAAATCCGCAATTACCCGGAGGAGGGATGTCTCTCATGGAAGCTGGCGACCGCAGCCGAATGCTGAAGATGCTGGCCGAATCGCGCGACGCTCTGTGCTCGGCCGCCGCGAACGTGACTGAAGACCAGGCGCGCCTTCGCCCCGCGCCCGATAAATGGTCCGTCCTCGATTGCGTCGAACACGTGGCCATCACCGAGCATTTCATGTTCTCGACCGTCGCCACCCAATCGACCCCCGCTCCTCCCACTGGTGATCGCAGCCGCGAAGAATTCTTCCTGCGCGCAATCCCCAACCGTGTCAATAAAATCGCCGCTCCCGACCGCGCGCACCCGAAAGGCAGGTTTGCCACGCTCGCCGCGGCCCTCGACCAATTTAATCAAAACCGCGCCCGCACCATCGACTACGTCCAGCACTGCGACAAAGATCTCCGCGCCCACACCGTCCCGCATGTCCTCTTCGGCCAAATCACCGTCCAGGAAATCTTGATCATCATCGCCCTCCACCCCACCCGCCATGCCGCTCAAATCCACGAAGTCCGCGAGTCCCTCGGCCTCCATTCGCGTTGATGTTTTGCGTGGCGCGGACACTCCTGTCTGCGCTCTTACGACCTGCGCTCCTGCCAAAAGCAGCCCTCAATAATCGGACCGACCCCCCCCCGGGCCCGCCTCCGCTCTGTGCTAGCCGCGCCGCTCCAATCCAGTCCGCAGCAAATCCTCCACGTCGTCGATCTTGTCTCCCAGCAGATTCATCTTATGCGCCAGCCCCTGAATCTCCAGTTCCGCGCGCCGGTTGACATCGAAGTCCAGCTCGCCTCGCACCCGGTCTTTCGCGTCCTGCCGGTTCTGGCTCATCATGATCACCGGCGCCTGAATCGCCGCCATCATCGAGAGAATTAGGTTCAGCAAGATGAACGGGTAAGGATCCCACGCCCTATTCCCAAGCACGACGTTGATCGCCGCATACACCACAAGCGACACCAGGCAAATGATAATGAATGTCCACGAGCCGCCAAACGACGCCACCACATCCGCCACTCGCTGACCAGTCGTGGAACTCTCCTCGATAATTTCATTCGGATTGCGGCTCGCTCGCACGCGCACCAGTTGCTGCGAGGCATGAAACTGCCGCCCCAGCACCGCCAGCATGTCCATGCCCGCTTGCGGCTTGCGCTCCAGCAGCACCGAAATATCCTGCCGCGTCACCTCCAGGCAGGTCGTCTCCTCGAGCGCGGTCGCCGTCGTCTGGTGCGGCGTCTGCTCCAGCATCGACGCGAATCCGAAAAATTCGCCGTGCCCCGGCTCGTCCACCACGATTTCCTGGTGGTCTTCATCCACAGTGGTCACGCGCACTTTTCCCGTCATCGTCACGTACGCACGGTCTCCCGGCTCACCCGCCTTGTAGATTCGTTGCCGGGCGTCAAATCTCTTCAATTCCACCTGTCCCGCCAGCACAGCCGCCTCGTCGTCATCCAGCGTCGCAAACAGCGGAACGTGTCGGAGCTCTTCCGGGTCGCACGCCATGGGTCACCTCACTCTGGGGAATTAAATCGCGTCTTTCATGCCCA
This sequence comes from uncultured Acidobacteriota bacterium, assembly GCA_963701005.1. Lineage (GTDB taxonomy): Bacteria > Acidobacteriota > Terriglobia > Acidiferrales > UBA7541 > Palsa-295. Next base: position 4,434,630 of record OY969555.1, on the reverse strand, counting down.
GAGCATTCCATAAAAGGCCTGCCCCGACAATCTCCGATCAAGTTCCAGATTTCTGCTTCCATATTTCTTCCGCACAGCCTAAGATTTCATTTCGCTAAACGAGGAGCGTGGTTTGAATCTCGCACTCACCGAAGAGCAGCAACTGCTCCAAAAAAGCGTCCGCGAATTTGCCGAAGCCGAGGTAAAGCCCCTCGCCAAGGAAATTGACGAGACCGGCCGCTTCCCGCGCGACACCTTCGCAAAAGCCGCCGAGCTCGGCTTGACCGGCGTCGCCATGCCCGAAGCCGACGGCGGCGCCGGCATGGACCACATCAGCTACTCCATCGTCATCGAGGAAATCTCCCGCGTCTGCGCTTCCACCGCCGTCGCTCTCTCGGTCCAGAATTCGCTCTATTGCGACCCCATCCACCGCTTCGGCACGCCTGAGCAAAAGAAAAAATTCCTCGCCCCGTTCGCCCGCGGCGAAAAAATCGGCTGCTACGCGCTCACCGAGCCCCAGGCCGGCTCCAACGCCGCCGCGCTCACGACGAAAGCCGTCCTGAAAGGCGACCGCTACATAATCAACGGCACGAAAGCATGGATCACCAATGGCGGCGTAGCCGATGCCACCGTCGTTTACGTCAATACGCAGCCAGAAAAAGGCGAGAAGGGAATCACCGCGCTGGTCGTCGAAAAGAGCACTCCCGGCTTTTCCGTCGGCAAGGAAGAAAAAAAGCTCGGCATCCACGGCTCCGCCTGCACCGAACTCGTCTTCACCGACTGCGCCGTCCCAGCATCGAATCGCATTGGCAACGAAGGTGAAGGCTACAAAGTCGCGCTCTCAACCCTAGACGGCGGACGCATCGGCATCGCCGCGCAAGCCATCGGCATCGCGCAGGGCGCTTTCGAAGCCGCGCTCGCCTACGCCCAGCAGCGCCAGGCATTCGGCCACCCCATCTCCGATTTCCAAGCCATCCAATTCATGCTCGCGGACATGGCCACGGAAATTGACGCCGCCCGCTTGCTCGCTCGCCGCGCCGCCTGGAAACAGGATTCCGGCGCCCGCTTCACCATGGAAGCCTCGATCGCCAAACTCTTCGCAAGCGAGATGGCCACTCGCGTCACTCACAAAGCCATCCAAATCCACGGCGGCAATGGCTACAGCAGCGAGTACCCAGTCGAACGCAACTACCGCGACGCCCGCATCACAGAAATCTACGAAGGCACCAGCGAAATCCAGCGCCTGGTAATCGCCTCCTGGGTCCTAAAAAACTACTAATCGCCTCCGGACCGCCCCCGGTTATCACGTCCATCATCCACCACGCCCCACCGCTGGAATTTTGCTCCTCTTGGGGGTAAAGTCCTCTTGCGCACGGCAACGCACTGGCCCCATCATCTGGTTCAACGACGAACATGCAACTCGCAGACAAATTAGCGGCTGCCGATTTGAACGAAGTGCGAGAAGAGACGCGCGCAAAATCCAACTGGCCTGCCTTAAGCCTTCGAACCATCCCTCAGCTCGCAGCCCGCTCCTGCGCAGTCCTCATAGCCCTTGCAAGCTTTGCTGCCGTATCGCTCGTCGCCGCGCTTTCCGTCGGAAGCTATGCCGCAGTGAAGCTTCTAGCGAAGATCCGCTCCCTCCGCGCCGCGTACGAATTTCTCTCCGGCGCTTACGACCGCCTCCTCGATCGCCTCGGCCAAAAAGTTCTGCGCGACCCGCGCGACGCCCCCGCACTGCGCATCATGGTCTCGCTCACTCTTACCGCCCTGCCAATTTTCGTGATCCAGCTCGTTTTAGGAAAGCCCCGCCTCTGGCTCGTAATCCCTTTCTACCTTTCCCTCTACGGTCTCAAATTCGAACGCTTCATCCGCATGTTCAGCGCCAAGCACCTAGAAGCCCACCGCCGCCAGGGCTACTTCTCCGACAAATACGATAAATTCCTAGGCCGCTACGTCGAATTCTTCCTCGGCTATTTATATGGCAATGTTCCCGAACTCGATCGCACCGTCCATGTCCGCCTCCACCACAAAGAAAATAGCGGCCCCGAAGACACCGCCGCCTCCCTCGGCTACAATCGCACCAGCCGCCTGGATTTCCTCTGGTATCTTTCGGACAACGTTTCGACCGCTCTGGGTTTTTCCCCCTACGCCTATTTCAAAGCCAGAGGCGACGAAGAAAATCGCAAACGAATGTTATGGGGAATGGCGCGCTACTACGTTTTCTTCGCCGCCGTCTTCATTTACAACTGGCGAATCGGCATCATCTACGTCCTGGGCCCGTTCCTCTGCATGAACTTCATCATGGCCATCACCGCCTGGGTCCAGCACGCCTTCTACGACCCCGAACGCCCCGAAGATTATTTTGCAAACACCGTCACCCTCTTCGATCAGCTCAATTTCATGAACGAAGGCTACCACCTCTGCCATCACCACCGTTCCGGCCTCCACTGGACCGAGATGCCCGCCCACCTCGACCAGATTCGAGACAAAATGAGAGAGTCGGGCTCAGTAGTCTTCCGCGATTTGGATGTAATGGACCTCTTCCTCGAGCTGACCCTCCTCCGCAGAATGGACGTCCTAGCCGAAAAACTAGTCCCCTGGGAGCCGATGAATCACGAACAAAAGTTGGCCCTGCTCACAAAAAGAACCAAGCCCGCCTCCCCCGGCAACGCCAATCTGCTGATTGGCGCGTAATCCCACCGCACCATGCGCCGCAGTTGCGTAACGTTAGAAACCACCCGCACGTCCCACACACTGTGACCACTCGAACTCGTTATACAATCTCCGCGCCCTCAAGTTCGAGATGAGTTACATGCCGCAGGAGGCGAAGTAACCATGGCCCCCATGCTTCTCTGGCTCATTATGGTCCTCTGCCTCCTGATTTCCGTGGTCAAGTACGTGATGGGCATCATCCTCAAGCTCTCCTTCCCCAAAACAAAAATCCAAAAAGATTACACCTACGAGCCCACAGTAAGCGTCCTAATGCCCTGCTTCAACGAGGGCCGCACGGTTTACGAAACCATCGAAAGCATCAGCAAGTGCAACTATCCCAACGAAAAATTCGAAGTCATCGCCCAGGACGACGCGTCCGTTGACGACAGCTACGAATACCTCCTCAAGGCCCGGCGCGATTTCACCAACATCCGCATCCGCACCGGCCGCAACACGGCCAATTGCGGCAAGTCGCGCACCGTCTGCAATGCACTCCAACAATCCACCGCCGACGTCATTATCTCCATCGATTCCGATTGCATTTTCCACGAGGACGCCATCCGCGAGCTCACCGCCTGCTTCTCCGAGCCCGGCGTCGGCTCGGTCGGCGGCCGTGTGGGCGTCCGCAATCCCAACGACGGCGTAATCACCGCCATTCAAGCCGTCATCTACTACGCCGCCTTCCAGCTCTACAAAATTCCCGAGAATTGGACGCGCAGCGTCTGCTGCATCAGCGGCTGCCTTTTCGCCATCCGCCGCGAGTTGCTCCTGGAAATCGAGCCGGCCATCCGCGCCCGCCACTGGTTCGGCATCCCCGTGAATCAAGGCGAAGACAGATTCCTCACCCATCAGACCTTGCTGCGCGGCTACGGCACCTATATCAATAACGACGCGCTCTGCTGGACCACCGTCCCAAACACGCTCTCCGTCCTCTTCAAGCAACAATTACGCTGGCGCCGCAGCATCGTCCGCGATTTTTTCTACACGCTCCGCACAATTCCAAAACACGTCTGGAAACTCCACCCGAACACAGTATTCACGCTAGTACTCACGCCGCTAGGAGCCATCATCGGCTTTCTCGTCGTCGTTACCATGCTTTCATCCGACCCCCTGGCCTGGGCCGGCCCCCTGCCGCTCATCACAGCTCTAGGAATCGGCGCGGTACTCACATGGGTAATCAAAAAATACAGCGCCCGCGAAGCGCTCTCTCATCCGCTAGTCTTCGGAGCCTATGTCGCCTGGGAACTCGTAAGCAGCCTTTTCCTCACGCCCCTGGCTCTCTGCACCATGGATTCCGCCGATTGGGGAACGCGAACAAAAGAAGAACCCGAGGTGCTCCTTGCCAAATCTGATAGCTGACGCTCCGCCTGCCTCGCCGAAAAAAGCCGCACCCCGCCAATCGCTCCACTATAAGCTCGTAATTTTTCTCTATCGCATTTTCGCAGTCACGGTGCTCTACGCCGTCCTCGCCGGCATCCTCGCGTACGCATTCGTGATGGGCTTCTACGCCATCAACACGTCCTGGGTCGCGCCGCTAATCCTCTCCGCAGCCGACGAGAAAAGCCTCGACTTCCGCGAAAAGCTCGTCACCAGCCAGCAGACTATCGAGGATCTAAAAGTCGATTCGCAGAAACTCGAGACCGGCATCGCCGAAATGAAAAAACATCTCGCCGCGCTCACCGCGCTCGAGTCCCCACTCCAGGAAGCAATCGCCCGCGAGCGCGCCCACAATCTTGCCACCGGCCCAAAACTCGCGACCCTCGACACCCAGAAACAGGCCGACAACGTAAAAACGCAAGCCGTCCTCGCGCAGCTCGAGCAAGTCGAGTCCAACGTCCAGAAAGACCTCGCTTCCGGCCTCATCACAAAAGGCGACGCAGCTACTCAGCTCTCCACGCTCAACCAGGCCAAAACCGCCTACACCGATAGCAAAATTGCCGAGGTGCTGCTCACAGACAGCGTCCTCCAAAAGACCACCACCGGCACCGACTCGCTCGACGTCCTCGAAAAACAAGCCGAGCTCCGCTCCGAAGCCGCCCAGCTAGTCATCGCCATCAACGTCGCCGAAAAACAGCTTCAGGAGGAAACGCAGCAGATCGACCGCCTGCACCAGGCCATCACCACCGCCAAACAATCGCCGTATTACCTCAACGCAGCCGGCGGCCAGACGCTCTATTTCGCCTTCGTCCCCTACGACGATCAGGCCAGTGCCCTGCCCGGCAGCCCCATTTACGACTGCTACCTCAATATGATTGCCTGCCGCAAAGTCGGCACAGTCAAACAAATATTCACGGGCGAAGAAACAGCCACTCATCCCATTTTCAAGACGCTCATTCGCGGTTTCCTGATGCAGATGAATCTCGATCACCCGGAGTCCGCCAAATCCAAGACCGTCTTTCTCGGCCGCAAACCACTCTTGTTCTGAGGAGAACCTCATGTTCCGCAACAAATGGATTTTCGCGATGGCTGCAGCTTTGCTCATCCCGGTCCGCGCGGTCGCAGCAGGCCAGGATGATCCGCAGGCCTACTGCACTTACGTCCTCGAGCAAGCGGAAGCGCAGCGCGACCTGCTGCGCACCCCCGCAGCCACCGCCGGCTTCACCCAGCCGGAGACCGGACTGCCCGTGCAACTCCTCGGCGGCGCCCAGCTGGGACTTTCCGATTTCAGAAAGGCTGGATTGACCATGGAAGCTGCCCGCAAAAATTGCGAAGTCTACAAATCCACCACGGAAGTCCAGCAGGTTATCCAATACGCGGTTCCCAGCCTCGAAAAAGCGGCTCTTCTCAACAGGCTCACCCTGATCGACCAGGGCATGAAATCCCTCCTCGCCCTTATGGACCAGACCACCGCCATGCTCGAAGCCCAGAATGCCACTCGCCTTATGCTTTTTAATCTTCAGACCACCAGGATCAGGCTCGAAGCCGACCGAGCCGACACGCAATCGAAAGCCAACGCCCTCTATTTCCCGCCGCTCAACGATCAGCCGCTGAAAGATCTCGTCGCCCAGAAACAATCGAGCGAACAAGGCGAGCAAAAGGCCATAGACAAACTAACCCGCCAGAACAATTGGGACGTAGTCCTGAGCATCGGCGCCCACCAGCAAGTCAATCCGGTCGCCCAAGGCGTGCAGCCCTATGGCACGGTCTCCATCAACTACAATCTAGCCAGCCACGCGATCAACAAACATCTCGACCGCGCCGCCGAAGCCCACGACGAATGGAAAAAAGCCCAGGAAAGCGATGTAGTCCGCCAAGCCGAAGTCCTTCGCCAGCAGTTGCAAGATAGCGCCGCAGCCCAGGACGCCCGCCTAAAATCCCTCCAGGAAGAAAACAAGCAGCTAAAAAAAAATCTAGACTTCGTCTCGACCCCAGACACATCAGCCGCCTTCGATTTCCGCAATCAACTATCAGCCGCCCAAATCCTCCTACAAATCGAAACCGCCGACGCCACCTTCCGCCTTACCCAACTCCGCGACTACGTAGAAAAAAATTTCTAACCCGCCCCCCGGGGACGCCAATCCTCATGTGGCGCAGACACTCCTGTCTGCGCTCTTCCGATCACTCGTGTCTATTTTCAGCAACCGCACCCTCGTACTCCCAGTGCCCCAACGGCAAACTCAGGTGCGAAGATCCCGTGCAGCTTTTGCTTTCCTCGCGCTCACGCGTTACTCTCTCCGCATGCGTCGCCGTAATCCAGCCGTCGCCGCCATCTTCGCCGCGCTCCTCCTCGCAGCCATTTCGCTCCTCGCCCAGCAGCCATCCCCAGTCACCGTCACCATCACTGTCTCCGATGACACGGGTGGACGCATCTCAAACGCAAAGATCAGAGTCGTCCCTCTGCCAGCTCCTGAACCGAAGAAAATGGAAACGGATGCGAGAGGCGAGCTTTCCCTGATTCTGAAACCAGGTGGCTACGCTCTTTTCGTAAGCAGTCTTGGCTTCGTGGCAACAACTATGCATTTCGAGGCATCAGGATCGAAGGAGGCTCAGACAATCCCAGTTGTGCTGCGGGCCGCAAACATTGGCGGCGTGGAGGTTAGTGCGGCTGAACCCTCGAACGGCAGCAACTTGTTAACCCTTTCGGCCTATCCCTACCGCGGAGTTGTGACACTTTCACCAGCCGATTTGAAAGTCCTGCCCCACACCTCCGTCACCGTCCACAATCCCCACGCAAACGCCGACGAAACCTACTCCGGTGTCCCGCTCGCTGATCTGCTCACAAAAATGCGCGCCCCCCTCGGCAAGGATCTACGCGGCCCCGCCCTAGCCACCTACATCGTCGCCACAGGCGAAGACGGCTACCAGGTAATCCTCTCCCTCGCCGAAATCGATCCCGAATTCCACCCCGGCACCGTCCTAGTCGCCGACTCCATGAACGGCCACCCCCTCGACCCCAATTCCGGCCCCTTCAAACTCGTAGTGACCGAAGACAAGCGCCCAGCCCGCTGGGTCCGCAACCTCACCTCCATCGAACTCAAATCCCTCAATTAAGCACGGCCTATGCTCGCATTTTCCTTGCCTACTACAACAATTTGTCCGCCAGCTCCAAAAAATCGCGCGCCATCAAGTCAAATCGCTCATCAACAGGGTGTAACCTTGCAGCACGAGCTGCCGCCCGGAGTCCACGCAATCTTCGACGGCCTGCTCCGACCGTTAGCACTCGGGCTTACTTAACAGGATTTGGAATGCGAGATGCGAAGGGATACATCTAGCCAGCGAAGGATTGTCGGAGAAAATCTTGATTACGCCACCCGCAATTCGTTCCACTTCGACGATGCGTCGGCTTACGGGAAACTCGGGCGGGCCGGAAAAATCATTCCGAGCGAAGCGCTTGTATCACGTCGACGCGAGCAGCGCGCGCCGCCGGAAGCATCGAAGCGATCACGGCTGCGCCAAGCAGCACAAACGCGGAAACGATCACGGGCAATACGCCCGGCATTTTTAAGTCGCCGAAGTAACTGCCTGCCACGCGCGCAACGACCAACCCGAACGCCGCGCCCGCCAGAACGCCAAGGGCAGCCATCGCTGCGCCTTCCGCAACGACGGTTCTGAGAATATTTTCCGGTTGTGACCCAAGCGCCAGGCGGATGCCGAACTCGCGCGTCCGCGCGCTCACCGAAAACGCCAGTACGCCCGCGACGCCAACGACGGCAATCAGCAACGCCACCCCGGCGAACACGCCAAACACCAGCGAGTTCAAGCGATCCGGCGCAAGCACCTTCGCCCGGATGTCTTCGAGAGTGGCGGCATGCTCCACGGGTTCATCGGCAGACAGGTCGCGAATAATTTTCGTCACCGGCGTTACGAGCGAATATGGATTTGCGCTGGTGTGAATGAAAAGGTGACCGCCAAACATCGGCGAGGCTGCAAAGTCGCCATAAATGGTGGAGTAAGGCTGCGGGACGATATGTAAGTCATCCATATCGGCGACGACGCCGATAATGCGTTGCGGCGCTTTAATTTGCGCCTTTTCGGCATCCGTGCCGGGAAGGAACTCGAGCACTGGATCGGTCCAATAGACATGCCGGCCGACCGCATCCTGACCCGGAAACATGCGTTGTGCAAGGGTCTCACTGACAATGGCGACAGGCTCCTGATTCCGGTCATCGAGATCATTGAAATCGCGTCCCTCAAGTATGGGGACGCCGAGCGCGGCGAAAAAGCCCGGAGAGATGGTTCGCCACAGCGCGCGAGGATCGTCTTTGCCATGGACGTGACCATCACCCGAGAATTGCAGACCCACTCCAAAGATTTCGGTATCGCGCCAGGGTGCGGTCGTACTAAAAGCGGTTTTGGTGACGCCGGGTAGCGCATCGATGCGGCGCATCGATTCCTTGTAAAAATCGAGGACTTGCTGAGGCGTTTTTCCGTAGTACAGCGCCGGAACGTCGACGGCGAGGACGTGGCGCGTGTCAACGCCCGGCTGTGTCTGCTGTAGTGCGATGAGGGTAGCGACGAACATGCTTGCGCCCGCCAGCAGCACGAAAGACGCGGCGATTTGCGTCACTGCAAAGGCACGTTGCCGGCGGCTGGTGCTGCTGGTGATTCGGACGCTGCCGCTCGCGAGGTTCATGCCATTCGACGCGTTCGCCGACGGCAGCCGCGGCACAAATGCCAAAATCACCGCCGCGACTACTGCCAGCGCCACTCCCACCCAGAGCAGGCTGGAATCGACCGTCAAATCCAGCGCGCGAACGGAGAAGCGCGAGGCGTACCGAGCCAGGATTGTCACCAATGGCTGCGCGCTCATCACGGCGATTGCTGCACCCGCGCCGCAGAGCAGAAGACTTTCGGCCAAGAGCATGCGGCGCAGCGCCCAAGTGCTTGCGCCCAGCGCCGCACGCACTGCCAATTCGCCTTCGCGACGAACCGTGCGCGCCAGAATCAGGTTGGCAACGTTCGAGCAGGCAATGATGAATACGAGACCCGAGGCAGCCAGAAGGACGAGGAGAACAGTGCGTGCGCCGGAAGTAATCTGGTCCCGAAGCATCCTGGTCTCAATGCGGAAGCCGCCGTTATCGGGATACGCTTCGGGGTGGTCCTTCTGCATGGAGGCGTAGGCTGTGCGCAACTCGCTGCGAGCCTGGTCGAGAGTGGCGCCGGGAGCGAGCTTACCGAAGAGTTCGGTCATGCGATGGACGCGGCCCGTGACCATCGTGGCGGAAAGATGGTGAGGGCTGGTGACGATGTTGCCGATGATTTCCGTCTCCGCGGGATACGGCACACAGGGTTCAAGGACGCCGATGACCGTGGCGGAACGATCGCCAATGCTGCTGAGGCGAACTGTTTTGCCGATCACATTCGGATCTTTGTGGAAAACGGTGGACCAAAAGCGATACGTGAGCACGATGACGCCGGCTGCATTGGGACCGTCGTCTTGAGGTCCGATGAGACGGCCGAGAACAGGACGCAGCCCCATTACTTCAAAGTAGTTGCCGCTGACGACGCCGCCTTCCACTCCGCGAGGTTCACCGAGTCCGACCATCGTAAAGCCCATCTGCGAGAAATCGCCGAACTCGCTCACGGAATGGATGTTGGCTTCGAGATCCTTGAGCTCGGGCACGGAGAACGTTGTGTTCTCAGCTCCGATGCCGGGGGCGCTCTGACGGATGTACATGAGCCGGTTCTCGTCGCGGTTGACAAGGGGCTTCAGCAGCACTCCCCGCACGAGCGTGAAGATGGCCGCGTTGGCCCCGATGCCAAGCGCCAGCGTGAGGATCACGATGGTGGCGAGTCCTTTGCTGCGCATCAACGAGTGGAACGCAACTCTTATGTCGCGGAAAATTGACATGTTCCTTGCCCCCTCGGCGTTTTCCAGCACCACGCGTGCCAATAGGAAGACCCACATTATAAATCACTTACCACGGGCTGCGTCGCAAGGTATGCCCGTTTTCGCCAGCCGATGTCCAAATTCGGACACCGACTCGGCTGTCGAATCCCGCGACACGTAACGAGAGTTCAGAAGCGGCAGTTTGCACTGCCCGTATTCCCCAGACAACTATTTTCGATGCACATGCCGCCGCACCGAGCCCAACTCGCTGGCCAATCGACGATTCGTCGGCTTACCCGAAAATTGAAGTAGCACTCCACTTCTCCGGTTTGCGCCTTAATCGGGACTTTGACTGACAAATCCACGCGACTAGGGTAAAAGTGACGCGTGAAAGCGCACCATGATTGCGACTACCGATGTCACAAAGGTGGTTGGATTCACGTGGTTGCCTGGGTACTCGTGCGGCCTTGCTGGGTGCGCATCCTGGTGGTCGCCGCTTGCGCACCAGTGTTTGCAGCTGCCGCCAACTGGACATATTTGAGCGCACTTCCCTCCAGATTCTTGACCGAGCGGGCCGCGACACCCGAACTAGGAGACTGGAAGACTGTGTGCACAGTACCCGATATGGAGGTGGCTGAAGTGCGGTCTCCCCCCGACACGTCGCTGGCACGCGCGGAGCAAGCCTGGTTGCGGGCAAAAGAGGAGTACCTCGTTCTGACAATGCCTGGCTGCCACACTCGCTTGATCAGAAAACCGGATGCCGCCATGCAGCTTGATGTGGATTTTGTTTCTCCGGCTGGTGTCTACCTAATGAGGAACTGGGACAACAAAACGAGACAAACGCACTGGTGGGTGGGCAACGGGTCTTTGCGACTGTTGTCCAGCTTACCTGGGGACTCAATGATGTTCGGCATGCCAGTTTTGTCGAACGACGGGCACTGGGTGGCGTGGATGGAGTCGATCCCCGGCACGAAACTTCACCGCGCCGTCGTCCATTCGCTCAACGACGAACGGGCGCACTTAGTGGACATCCCCGACCAACGTCTCCTGCAATGGACACTTCTTGCTGCAGATCTGGAACGCAAGGAGCTGACCTTCTATCAGTACGATTACACCACGCGGCGCAGCTCGTTGACCATGCTCGGCCTCGGCTCCGAGCGGCAGGGTGATTCGGTCGTCGTCCAAGGCGTTGATGCGCAATTTACCACTTTACTGCGTGTGGGCTCCGGCTGGGTCGCATGGGATGCCACGCGGGAGCTAGGCCAACGCTATCGAGTTGCCTGGTCGCTGGCCAACGGGCGGGGCGTACATAAAGCATTGTGGGGCCGCAGCATCACCGCCGTCAAAGTGGATCCGGATGGCGCATACGTTGCCATCAGCGAGACCACCGCGATGCGCGATTATAACGTCCAGGATGCCGTCTACCTCCTTCGCACGAGTGATGGCAAGGAAGTCTGGCACCGGAATTTACCGACGTATGCCCGCAGTTCGCTTGCCTTTCTCGGCGAGAAGTTTTTCGCCTACACCGACTCGGACGGAGCGCACTCTACCGTGCGCGTCTTGCAGATACCAGATTAAGTCTGCTCGCCTACAGACTGCAAAAGACGAAACCCCGGAAAACCAGTCAGCCAGCAAATGTTTGTTCCGCGGTTACGCGCCACCAACGGTTGAATTGTTCCGCGAGATGTGGCCTAAGGAAGGTCGCAAGAAGACAGCAAAGAAATAGTGATTTCATCTCGACTCAGGAAGCTCCCGAAGTGCGCATAACGCAAATGAGGCCACGAAAAGAAAATGTCCGGTAAGCGCGGTGGTCTCAATGGGTCGATGCAACACTCAGGTCGAACCCAACTTGAATTGAAGACAAAGGCTAAAATCGCTTCTTAGGATTAGCCCAGCGGAAGACTAGCCTGGCTAGGTCTTGACCAAGTACAGCAGATCAGATGGCTTCTCCCGAGGAACCATTGTCGAGTCAACGTATCGGATGGTGTTGCATCGACCGTCTGAGCCGAAACGGATTACCGGACATTTGAAGTACCACTTTATTTGTCAGGTTTGCGCGTTAATCGGGACTTAGACAGCGACTAGAACCCGATGTACGAATACCGCCTCTTGCTCAAATAGCAAGAGGGTTATAATGCGCGCATTCGAACATCATGCGAGAACCCTAATTCATGACAATCATCGCTCGTCTTTCCTGTGTTCTGGCTTTCGCCATACCCCTAGCGACTGCCGCAATTCTGCCTGCCCGCGCGCAGGAATCGCCCCTTGATCCTGCCGCAGCACAAATGGCGGACGCAATTTCCCATTCGAAGCAAAAGACCGTGGTCGTGCTCGATTTCGCCGGCCCTGCTTACGAAGTGACCGCACTCGGCAGGCACCTGGCTGACAATTTCAGCGCTGCACTCGCAAAATTAGGGGGACAATTCACAGTCGAGGATCGAGGGCAGGTGGTTGAGGCACTCCAGCGGAAACACCTTGCGCCGGAGATCGTACGCGATCCGGAAGGAACGCTGCACTTTGCGCGAGATCTAAAGGCTAAGGCTTTCATTTTTGGAGAACTTACATTCCCGAGCGACGACGAGTTGCCTCTGACTGTGTATTCGTATCGGACGAGTGACGGGAAAGCGATTAAGGGTCTCACAGTCACCTTGCATCTCACCGAGGAAATGAAGCGACTGATGGCGCAGACCTATACAGCCCCAACGAGTTATCCGGATGCGAACCAAAACGGATACTCCAGCCCGTCCTGTCTCTTTTGTCCGAGCCCGGATTACTCTTCGACTGCATCACAAGCAAAATTTGAGGGCGTTGTCGTGCTGCAAGTCGTAGTCAAGGAAGACGGGAGCATAAGCGTGGTTTCCGTCGTGAAAGGTCTACCCTATGGCCTAACAGCAAACGCGATTGAGGCAGTCAAGAGGTGGAAACTGAAACCTGCGACGGGGCCGGACGGCAAGCCAGTAGCCGTTCGAGAAAAGATTCAAGTTTTTTTTCGGTTGTATTGAAGCACGCTCTGGCGTTTCTCTTGAGTTCGGCGAGGCCGGTAACCGCTTCAATGGTGGCAGCAATTCCAACTCCCAATAAGTTCTATAAAAGGAGTCAAGAAAAAAAACTTCTCCTGTGGCCGGATTTTTTCATGACGTCCAGCCCACCCCATTGAGCAAGATTGTTTTCGCCTTCCGTTCCTTGATCTCGGGACGCTACGAACAGCTCTGGAGCGTTTTGGGTTTCTCTCCCAGTGGTTTTCATCGCTTCCTTTGCGACGAAGCCAGTCCGTTCTGAGACCCACAAGCAGAATCGTTGTCATGGCAACCATGGTTCTATTTGGGACTCGTGGTCCATAGCTTTTTCGGGTTATCCGAGGGGGACTAGGGTCGGATGTGGGACTGAGCATGCCCGAGGCACGCAAAGCCTAACTTATCGGCTGAGACTCGCCCTCGAACCCGAGTGTCTCAAGAACCCGACGGGCCACCGCCAGGAAGAATCCCAGGGATGGAACGGATTCGCTCGAGACACTCAAGCTGTTTGTGGTTTCAGATGTTTGGCGTCGAAGCGCGCTCCTTTCTTCCAGACGATCAACGTAATGGCTGCGATCTTGCGCGCCAGGGTCAGACGCGCCATCTCCGGTCGGATCCCCTTGGCCACCAGCGCATCATAAAAATCTTTAAAGGGACCGGCCTTGGCAGAGGCCACCGTGGCGGCGCCCTTGAACAAGTTCTTGAGATCGTGATTGTGATTGCGGTTCAGTCCACGAATGGAGACCGGCTTCTTGGCGCGTCTCAGCTCTCCGTTGATGAAACGCTGCTCGGCACTGCCGTACGTCTCGATTCCAAACCCACTGTACGTCCACAGCTGTCGCTTGGTGCGGAACCGATGCGGTGTCTGCATCAAAGCGATCAGCACAGCTGCTCGGATCGGCCCAATGAACGGAATCGCCCGTAGCAATTTCCACGCATCATGCTTCTGAGCTTCGGCCAGCAACTCACGCCGCACTTCCTGACGCAATGTCCTCAAGGCATCGAACTGCTGGTAGTAGAACTCCGCTCGGCGGCGCACGCCAGCTTCCTGGATCTTGCCCAGCCACTCCGAGCGATAGCGTTCCGCGTAGACCCGCTTCCCCGCACAGGGAATTCCCCAACTGCGGTAGATCGCCTTCACGCGACTCATCACCCGTCCCAAATCTTTGCTGATCGCCAAGTAGCTACGCGCTAGTTCCTTCAGCTTCCGCACTCCGTGCTCGCCGTGATACACCGAACGAAGCATGTTCGAGTGCAGCAGCTCGGCCAGCTTCCGTGCATCGATGCGGTCACTCTTGCTGCCTTCTTTCAGCAGGGCATTCCGACGCGGATTACACACGATCAGTTCCGCCACGTGTGGCTTGATCAGGTCATATAACCAGGCAGCCCAGGTGCCTTCTTCAAACGTGACGCGCAGACTTCCGCGCAGACCTTTCAGGAAATCCAGAATGGTGATGGCCTTGGTTTCGATCACGCATTCCATCACCAGCTTGCCAGAGGAATTTAAGACTGCGATCGAGATCGCTTCCTTGTGAACATCCATCCCGATATACTTCACACTGTCCATACGGGGCGCTCCTTTGTAGTGGGTTCGAGCCAAGCACTCAGAACCTACTCCAAAAGGGGCGCCCTTTTATATCGCGTCGGATTACCGGACATTGAGGTCAGCCTCGAAAAACAGGCCTAGGCTCCGGTGGCTCGCTTGCGTAGAACGCAAATGGATCCACCAAGCCATTTTTCTATTGACTTTGTAGATAACAGTATGCTAGCATTGTTACGTATGGAACTGCTGCTTCCAATCTGCGCGGCCCGACTCACCCCATGGCAAGGGGTCGCGCGCTAGTCCTTCCCAGCCACCCATCCGCCCCTCTGCCTCCCGATTTTCTAATAGCCAACCGAACGATTAGATTTCGACTAATCTGCAAGAAAACAAACCACTTCCATTTTTCTAATAGCAAACTTTTGCCATGTTTTTCTCTCTGCTTTTCTCCTCAACTCCACTCCCTCCCCGCCCACCCTCAGTGTATTCTTGTTCCCATGTTGGAACTCGATTGCGGCCTGGTCTTCGATCCCGCCCTCGACGAAGATTTCTTCGAGGCACTCCCCTCCCGTCCCGGCGTTCTGCTGATCGAAATGACCGAACCCGGCGCCCAGCCCTACCTCGCTCGCACCGCCGAAATTCGTCGCGCCGCCGAACGCCTCCTCCGCGCACCGGAAGCCCTTTCGAAGCGCCTGAATCTGCGCCAGGTAGCCGCCCGCATCCGCTATCGAGTCACCGGCTCGAAATTCGAGCAGACCCTGGCCCTCTACGAACAAGCCAAGCTACATTTCCCCCGCCGCTACCGCGACCTCCTCCGCCTCCGTCCCCCCGCTCTACTGAAAGTAAATCTGCGCAATGAATACCCCCGCCTCTATGTCACCCGCCGCATCCGCGCCGACGAGGGACTCTACTTCGGCCCATTCCCCACGCGCCGCTCAGCCGACGCTTTCGCTGAAGGCTTTCTCGACCTCTTCAAAATTCGCCGCTGCCAAATAAAAATCCGCCGCGATCCAACCTACCCCGGCTGCATTTACTCCGAAATGAAAATGTGCCTCGCCCCCTGTTTCGCCGGCTGCACAAAAGAAGAATACGAAGCCGAAACGGGTCACGTCCTCGAAGCCCTCGAAGCTTCCGGCTCAGTACTCACCGAAAAACTTGAACGCGAGCGCGAAGCAGCCAGCGAAGCTCTCGATTTCGAACGCGCCTCGGGACTCCACAAGCGTCTCGAAAAAGTTTCTGCCGCGCTCCGCGGCCTCCCGGAAATAGCCCGCCGCATCGAGGAACTCCACGCCGTAATTCTCGAGCGCACAGCCGAAGACATGACCATCGCAGTCTTCCCCGTGCGCGGCGGCCTTCTAGCCGAGCCCATCTTCCTTCGGTTCGCCGAGCTCTCCAGCCAACCGCGCTCCGTCGAAGCCATCCTCAGAAAAGAATTGGAGCCAGATGCCGCCGCTGCCGAAGCCCCCCGCACAATCCGCTCAGCGCCTGCAGCCGCGCCAGAAGAAACAGCCCCCGCATCGCTCGCCCGATACCGCGAGAGATACGGCCTCCGCGCCGCCCCTCCCGAACTCGCCGAACATCTTTCGCTCCTCGCCCGCTGGTTCTATTCCAAGCCGCGCCAGGGAGAAATTTTCTTCCGCGAAGGCGACTGGCCCTACCGCCGCATCCTCCGCGCCTGCGGCCGTCTCCTCTCGCCAGGAGAATCCTCCCAATTTGGCCCGCAACTTTCGCCATGATTGAATCAGGCACGGAGGTCGCGGCATCGTACAATTGAATCCAATGACGCAAGCGGAGGAAAAAAAGAATCCAGCATCCGAGCTGCGGCCCACGCAGGGAATTCAGGGCATGTTGCGCTCTCTTCGCCACCGCAATTTCCAGCTTTTTTTCAGCGGCCAGATGATCTCGCTCATTGGCACCTGGATGCAGAACATCGCCCAGGCCTGGCTCGTCTATCGCCTCACGGGATCCTCGCTCCTGCTCGGCCTCGTCGGTTTCGCCGGACAGATTCCCGTCTTCTTGTTCGCGCCCCTCGGAGGCATGGTAGCCGACCGCTGGAATCGCCACCGCGTCATCATCGGCACGCAGACCACCGCGATGATTCTGGCCTTCATTCTTGCAGCGCTCACACTTCTGCATATTGTCCGCGTCTGGGAGATTGTCCTGCTCGCCTCGCTCCTAGGTGCCGTGAATGCTTTCGACATTCCCGCCCGCCAGGCCTTCCTGATTGACATGGTAGGCCGCGAAGACCTGATGAATGCCATCGCGCTCAACTCTTCCATGTTCAATGGCGCGCGCGTCATCGGTCCGGCCATCGCCGGCCTTCTCGTCGCCTGGATCGGTGAAGGCTGGTGCTTCTTCGCAAACGCCGTCAGCTATATCGCCGTCATCGTCGGCTTGCTCTTCATGCAGCTCGGCCCGTTGCGCCGAATCGTGATGAAAACTTCGCCGCTCGAGCACATCGCCGAAGGCTTCCGTTTCGTTCAAAGCACCGCCCCAATACTCGCGCTGATGCTCCTGATCGGCGTCGTCAGTCTCGTCGCCGTCCCATACACCGTCCTAATGCCGATTTTTGCCGACCGCATCCTCCACGGCGGCGCGCGCGGGCTCGGCATCCTGATGGGCGCCACCGGAATCGGCGCATTGCTTGGCGCCTTGACGCTTGCGACCAAGCATGGCGTCAGCGGACTCGGCCGCTGGGTCGGATTTTCGGCGATGAGCTTCGGAGCCAGCCTGATTCTGTTTTCATTCTCGAAATGGTTTCTGGTTTCGATGTTTATGCTTGTTCCCGTCGGCTACTCGATGATGCTGCAAATGTCGAGCTCCAACACTTTGATCCAAGCCATGGTCCCGGACGAGCTTCGCGGCCGCGTCATGGCCGTCTACACCATGATGTTCATGGGCATGGCCCCGATGGGCTCTCTCTTCGCCGGGACGCTGGCAGATAGCATCGGCGCGCCCTGGACGGTTGCCATCGGCGGAATGGGGGCGGTTGCCGGCTCGATCCTCTTCCTCCGGAAATTACCCAAGCTGAGATTCGAAGCACGCCAGTTGATCGTCAAGCAGGGCATCGGCGAGCCTCTCGAAGAAATCGCCGCTCGGTGAAATTCCTGATGCCGGCTCCCCACAAAAACAAAAGCCACAAACGGCGCTCTGTTATACTTTTTCGAGCGTTCCCAATTCCCCGCAGTCAAGCGAGGTCTCGATGTCGTCTCCCGCACCGTTGAATCACGGGCCGCTGCCCGGCGCCGCCACTCCCCAGGGCACTCTCCGCTTCGCCGCCCGCTTCCAGGGACGCTCCGCCTCGGGACATTTTCGCGAAGTCACTGGCGGTCTCGTTTTCTCTTCGATCGGCATCGGCACCTACCTCGGGGAACCGGATGACGCCACCGACGAGCGTTACAAAGCGGCTGTTATCGCCGCTGTCGAAGGCGGCATCAACGTGATTGACACGGCGATTAATTACCGCATCCAGCGCAGCGAGCGCGCCATCGGCGCAGCCCTACAGCAGCTCGCCTCCAACGGTTTCTCGCGCGATGCCTTCATCCTCTGCACGAAAGCAGGTTTCCTCACTCCCGATGGCGAAATGCCCCCTGACCCGAATGTGTACTTCAAGCACGAATTTCTCGACCGCGGAATTTTCAAAGTCGAAGACATTGCCGCGGGCTGCCACTGCATGGCCCCGCGCTACCTCGAAAACCAGCTCGAGCGCAGCCGCCGCAATCTCGGCGTCGAATGCATCGACGTCTTTTATCTGCACAACCCCGAAACGCAATTAACCGAAGTCCCCCCCGAGGAATTTCACAAGCGCATCCAACTGGCGTTCAAGTTTCTCGAATCGGCCGTAGCGGCGGGAAAAATCGGCGCCTACGGCATGGCCACCTGGAATGCGTTTCGTGAGGACCCAAAAGCGGAAGGCTATCTACCGCTCGAAGGCATGGCCGATATCGCCCGCGAAATCGCCGGCGAGGAACACCACTTCCGTTTCGTCCAGTTGCCCTTCAACCTGGCCATGCCGGAAGCCCTGACGCGCCCGAATCAAGTGGTCGGCGGACGTGCGATGCCCATGGTGCAAGCGGCGCGCGCTCTGGGCATCACCCTCGTCACCAGCGCAGCGCTTCTGCAAGGACAATTGACGAAGAATCTTCCGCCATTCATCGGCGCCGCGCTGAATTTGAAAACCAATTCATCGCTTGCCCTGCAATTCGCTCGCTCCGTCCCCGGACTCACCACCGCGCTCGTCGGCATGAGCAAAGTGGACCACGTCAAAGCCAATCTCGAACTAGTCGGCGTCGAGCCAGCTCCGCGCGAGCAATTCTTGAAATTATTTGAAGCCAAAGGCTAAGCGCGCGCGGAGTCGTTTGAAATCGCGGCTCGCGGATGCCTCTCCGCAAGCCACGCGTCGATTGCCGCGCCCATTTCGTCGAGCTGTCCCGCGAAAAAATGATCCGCGCCTTCTACGATCACAAGCCTCTTCGGTTCCGGCATCGTCGCGAAAACCGCCTCCACTTTTTCCCGCGACCCGTATTTGTCGTTCCCGCCCTGAATGATCAATTTCGGCTTCGTGCACTTTTGCAGAAATTTGAGTTCGGCCACGTTTACAGGAAGCCCGAGGCCAATCAGTTCCGCAACACGCGAATCCGTGCAACCCACGTGTAGCCCCACGGACGAGCCAAAGCTGAATCCGGCGACAAGTATCGCCCTTCCCGGAAACTCCCCCGCCAGATAATCAAGCGCCGCCCGCACGTCCTCCTGCTCCCCGCGCCCCTTGTCGTGAACTCCTTCGCTCAAGCCCGCGCCCCGAAAATTGAACCGAAGAACCGGAACTCCAAATTCGTGTAATCGTTTCGCCACCTGAAAAACCACCTTGTTATGCATCGTCCCGCCGAAAAGCGGATGTGGATGGCAAACCACCGCCACGAATGGAGGCTCCGCCCCCGGCGTCGTCCAAAGCAACGCCTCGAGCCGCCCCGCCGGCCCCGCGATAAAAAGCTTACGATGGAAAACTTCAGCCATGGTGATCGGACCTGAGGAGTCTAACGGACAGTAGTTGCGAGAGCAAAATGAGATCGCACTTCAAGATTTCGCAGGTCTATCCCACCGTACGGCGATGCTCGTCAATATCGCGCTCAGCCCTTTCGACGGGTCGGCAAGCGGCGCCGCGCCGGGCGAATCCTCCATTGACTCGACGCGTACCACCCGCGCCGGGATTTCGCCTTCCCGCGTCCATTCGGCCCAGGAAATTGTCGCCAGCAATGCCTCGCCTTGAGCGAATATTCGCGCCGTCACGAATCGTGCGCCCGTCCGCGAAATATCCTGAGTCATCGATTCCTCGGGCCACGGCGTCCCCACATCGCGCACGAAAATCGGCAGCGCAAATGGAGCGCGCGAGGAAGCCCGCCGTTCCTGCCCTGGCGCGCGCGCCGCACTCCGCCGCGGCACTTCCAGGCGCAGCGCCACTCGATAACCGCCCGCTGATCCTTTTTCCACGCGCACGATCTGAGCCGGCGTCTCCGGCTGCGCGGATCTAGCCGTGCTGGAATTGAAAGGGTACACCACCCACACTCGCGAATTCACATCGCAGTGTTCGGCGCGCTGCACGAGCAGGCCCTCTCGCGACACGTCAATCGTTCGCGTCGCCTCGAGGCGCATCCCCAGCGGACCTCGCCACCGAATTCGCGCCGCTAGCTGAAGCTGCGCGCGAGGGTGCCTTCGAAGTTCGATGTACGTTGCCAGGCGTGACATCGTGGCCACATCCTAGCGGTAGCGAGTGCTGAGGTCAAACAATCAGAATTTTTCTCAGCTTCAGGTCAATGCGCGGCCAATAAATCCTCGCGTGGACGCTCCGCACTGCTCTCCTCCCGCGCCCCGAATACCCATTGCGCAGACCCCCAAGCGGTGCTAATTTGACATTAATGGACGCCCCCGCGGGAGGAACCATGGAATCCGGAATGGAGCGCCGTGCCGCGCGGCGATTTTCTATGATGCTTCCCTTGAGGGTTCGCTTCTCAGCGGAAAGCGGCGTCACCGAGAAAGCGGGAGAGACGCGCGACGTAAGTTTTCGCGGCCTCTATTTCCTGATCGAAGCGGCTCTCGAAGCAGGCAGCTCCATCGAATTCGTCCTCACGCTCCCGCAGCAAATCACCCTGGCCGGCGATGTCCACATCCGTTGCTACGCCCGCGTCCTGCGCGTCGAGCCGCACAATGGCCGCCGCGGCGTCGCCGCGCGCATCGAACGCTACGAGTTTCTTCCCGCCTCCGCCTGACGGTTCCTGCGAAACAGAGTAGAATAACTTTTTTGGCCCGACGAATAAGGAGGGCAAATGTATCACTACGATCCGATGACAGCACTCGACGAGCTGCGTGACGATGCCGTGCTCCCGCACCCAGTCCACTTGCGCGACATGATCCTGCGCACGAAACTAGCGCCAACGTCGGCGCTCGATTTGAATCGCGAATTCCAGGATTATCTAGCCCGGTTCGGCGAAACGCAGAAAATCGCTGTGGAAATCCTGGAACGCCTGGCCGAAGGAGTGCGCAAAGCTTCCGCCTCGTAGGCAAAAGTTTCGCCAAATTAATTTCGCCAAGCACGCGAGCATTGCACGGGAGATTCTTGCATGGCACGCAACACGCTCCTAATTGACGCCGATGACACCCTCTGGGAAAACAACATCTTCTTCGAGAAGACCATCGATCATTTCATTTCCCAGCTCGAGCATCTCGGCTACACCCGCGATTACATCCGCCACATCCTGAATGAGACCGAGCGCCGCAATATCCGCCAGCACGGCTACGGCGTCCGCAGTTTTCGCCGCTCGCTTGAAGACACCTACCTTAAGCTCGCCGGAAATTCCGCCCGCCGCGAAATGGTGCAGGAAATCGAACGCATGGCCGCCGAACTCGAAGCCACCCCGCCGCACATTCTCGATGGCGTTCCGGAAACGCTCGCGTATCTCTCGAAGCATCACCGCCTGATTCTCCTCACCAAAGGAGAGCCGGCCGAGCAAGCCGCCAAAGTCGAACGCTCCGGTCTGCAGCCGTACTTCGACGCGATCGAAATCGTCCTCGAAAAGGAGCACGGCACCTACGAGCGCATGGTCGAGCAATTCAAGATCGTAAAAGCCCACGGCTGGATGGTCGGCAATAGCCCGCGCAGCGACATCAATCCCGCGATTCAGGCCGGCCTCAACGCCGTTTTCATTCCGCATTCGGCCACCTGGGAGCTAGAAAAATGCGAGCTCGAAAGCGGCGCCGGCAAGCTCCTGATCCTCGCCAGCTTCCGCGAAATGCGCGGACACTTTTAATTTTTCCGAGGTCACTCGTGGCCCTGCATCTAATTTTCGATTCCGGCATCCAACAAGCAGCGTTCGGCTTTTCATGCAGGAGATAAATCCGTGTCGCCAGAGCCAGAAAACAATTCGCTGAATTCCAGCCCTCGCGTTGCAGTTCTCGGAGCCGGCGCGGTCGGCTCGTACTTCGGTGGAATGCTGGCGCGCGCAGGTGTCGATGTCACGCTGATCGCCCGGCCAGCACATGTCGAAGCAATCCGCCGCAACGGACTTTTCCTCGACACAGTCACATTCCAGGAACATGTGTCCGTCGCTGCCTCCACCGACGTCTCCGCCGCGCGCGACGCTGATTTCGTACTCTTCTGCGTGAAAACGCTCGACACAGAAGACGCCGCGCGCTCACTGGCTCCACATCTCGCGCCAACCGCGACCGTCGTCAGCCTCCAAAATGGTGTCGACAACGTCCCTCGCATCCGCGCCGCATCAGGCATCGACGCCCTGCCCGCCGTAGTTTACGTCGCCGCTGCATTGCCCGAGCCAGGCCACGTGAAGCATTCAGGCCGCGGCGAATTGATCGTCGGCGAATTCGCCGGCGCCGCGCACGCGAGCCCCCAACAGCCGCCACGCGCCGAACGTTTCGCCGCCTTATGGGCTGCCGCAGGAGTTCCTTGCCGCCTCTCGCCAAACATCGAAGTAGACCTCTGGACAAAAATGGTGATGAACTGCGCGGGAAACGCAATCACCGCCATTGCTCAAACCAGCTTTGGCAACGCCGCACGGAACGCGCAGACCCGCGAAGTAATGCGGATGGTAATCGACGAAGCGGTCGCCGTCGGCCGCGCCGCTGGCGTACAACTTCCCGAAGCAGGTTGGGTCGAAAAGGGAATTAAGAACGCGGAAGGGCTCGGCGATGCCACGTCCTCGATGGCCCAGGATATCGCCCGCGGCAAGCGCACAGAAATCGATTCGCTCAATGGTTATATCGTGCGGCGAGGGACTGTGCTCGGCGTTCCGGTCCCCGTGAATTCCACTCTATTCGCACTCGTGAAGTTAATAGAAGAAGGCCTATCCCCGCGAGGGCGCACCGCGGCAACGTCTCAGTAGTCCTGCAGCGTACGGAAGTGGAAAGGTATGTGCGCCACGGTTTCAACGTCCACAGGCGCTCCATCGCGTGTCCCCGGGCGGAATTTCCATTGCGCTAAAGCTTCCATCGAATTTTTGTCCAATTGCGGCTCGAGCCCTCGCACCAATTGAACGCTGTCCACCGAGCCATCCTTCCGAATGATGGCGTAGAGCACCACTTCACCATCCACATGCTGTTTCATCATCTCCGGCGGATATTTCGGATCCACTTTCGAAACCGGGACGGGTCCCGAAAATGTTCCCTTCGGCCTATAGAGCGAATCTCCTTCATCAAGTTGCGCGCAATTCAATATCCAGCTCCCCATGGCGCTCGAGAGATTCGGCATGTTCACATGCACGGGATAAATTTCCTTGCCTGACAGAAGTGTCTCCGGCGCGAGCTTCGGATCGAAGGTTCGAACATCAGCCGGCCCACGTCGCGAAGCAGGTGCCGGCCCCGCTCCCAGCGGCGGCATCGGATTCAATTTCAATTTGCTCGCCGAATGATTCCCGGAGCCGCCAAGCCCCGTGCTCCCCGGCCGCGTATTCGCGCCCCCGCTGATGCTCACGGACGCCGGGAACGACCCGCCGTTTCCTCCGCCGCCGCTGCCGTTCTTCGAACCGCTCGCACCGTTCGTCCCCCCGATCGAGGAAGCGTTTCCGCCAGCTCCGCCATTGCCACGCGGATCCTGCTCGGCTCCGCCAGGAACGCCGGCCTGCTTGCCATCAGGCGAAACTGCCACCCGCGCCGAGAGATTGCCCTGCGGCACGCTCACTTCAGGCGCCGGCGGAGCAGGCGAAGCGGAAAGTGCAATCAACCGGTGCAAACTCGCGTCACCTTCGGATGCTGTCTGGCTAACCTCAGGAGCAGCGCCTGTCTCCGTATGCGCTTGGCGACGCTCAGCAACAGCAGCCGACATCGGATTCACGGGCATTTGCGGTTGCGCGTTCACGACAGGCATCGCAGCCATGTTCAGCGGCCCCGGATTTTTCTCGGAATTCGCCACTTCCGGCGCGGCAACATTCTCAGCATGACGCTGCCTCATCCGCGGCGCAGCGGCCGTGGGAGATAAATGAAGCTGCGGCTTCGGCGCGGCGGCGGCCCACTCGACGATGTTCGGCAATTGCGGTTCGATTTTCGGCGGCGTCGGCGGCGCGCCAGGCTGGATCAGAGTTTGCCGCGGATGCGTCACGCGCACGGGCATCGAAAGAATCGTTTGTCGCGGGTGAAATGCGTCCGCTCCCTTTTGCGGCAGCGGCTTCGCCGGATCGCCAGCCGGGCTCGGCTTCGCAGCATGCCCGGGCAGTGCAATCGGAGGCAAATCATGCATGGGTGCGTACCAGGTCAGCTCGATGCGCACGGGCGCAAGATTCGGCCTCGCGCTCGGTAGAAATCCCCAAATCGGAAGCAGCAGGATTAAAACGATCGCCACATGCCATAAAGTGGAAGCCACGAAGGCCCCCGGCGAATACTTTCCGCGCACCCACTCGATGCGCAGAACCGAATTCTTGCCTGCCTCGCTTTCCCTCGCTGGCCGCGGCCCCTTCAACGAAGCGTGAAAGCTCGAGCGAAATTCATCCCAAGGGGACTCCCACTCCACCCCAAGATCGAGCCTCGGCAGGCGAGAATGTGCCGGGAGCTCGATCAACGCGCTCACGGGCGGCTCGCCTTCGGGACGCAATTGCGGCTGCATCGGGGGACCCATTATACCCGCGAAATGAGATGCTGCTAGCCTATGCTGCGGCTGCCAGCCGGTAAAAACTTAGCGCCGCGTCACCCTGCTCGAGCAGCCGGCTGCGCTCCAGCCGCTCAAAACGGTCAGGCAATTCCATCTCCCGGTGGTGCTCCACGATCACCAGTCCATACGGAGCGATCAAATGCGATTCGTCAAGATACTCAAGTACCCGCTGATGTTCTTCTCCCTTATAGGGAGGATCAAGAAAAATAAAATCTGCCAGCAAGTGCCGGGCCGCAAGTTTTCCCAGGCCTTTGATCACGTCCGACTCAATCACCTCAACTCCGCTCCGGATTCCAAGCGACTCGAGATTTTTCCTTACGAGTCGTGCACTCGCGGCATGCGACTCGATAAAAATCGTCTCGCGCGCCCCGCGACTCACGGCTTCAATGCCGATCGCACCCGTCCCGGCAAACAAGTCCACGAAAAAGGAATCCATGATGGAAGGGCCAAGAACGTTGAAAAGAGTCTCACGCAGCCGGTCGCTCGTCGGCCTCAGGTCCATGAGTCCCGGACCTTTTAATCGCCGGCTTCGATACTTGCCCGCAATCACGCGCACGATTTATCCCACCGATGCCAGATGATAGCGTTTTTGCCAGGCCGGGCTAAGAGATTCGAGGCGCGCCACCACCTCCTCGGCTCGCGCCGGATTCTCCGCCAGCGCGAAAGCCTCGCGCCGCGCCAGCTCCAGCAGTTCGTGATCGCGCAAGGGCTGCGCCACGGAAAAAGCTGCGTCGCCGTGCTGCCGCGTGCCGAAAAATTCGCCGGGCCCGCGCAGCTTCAAGTCGCGCTCGGCGATTTCAAAGCCGTTGGACGTCGCCACCATCGTTTCGATTCGCTCCCGCGCATCTCCTGTGATCGATTTCGGCGCCACCAGTATGCACTGCGATTTTTCGACGCCGCGCCCGATCCGCCCCCGAAGCTGGTGAAGCTGCGCCAATCCGAACCGGTCCGCATGCTCCACCACCATCACAGTCGCGTTAGGCACGTCCACGCCGACCTCAATCACCGTTGTCGCCACAAGTATTTGGAACTCGCCGCGCCGGAAACTTTCCATCACCGCGTCCTTCTCCTCATTCTTCAGCCGCCCATGGAGGAGCCCGACACGCAATTGCGGAAACACATGCTTCGAGAGCCGTTCAAATTCCGCCGCCGCCGCTTTCAATTCCTGCTTCGACTCCTCAATCACCGGGTACACCACAAATGCCTGCCGCCCGCGCGCGATTTCGCGCCGCACAAATTCCCACACGCCGGGAAGCTGCCCTTCATCGCTCCACCGCGTCTCGATCGGTGTTCGTCCGGGCGGCATCTCGTCGATCACGGAAAGTTCCAGATCGCCGTAGAGCGTCAGCGCCAGTGTGCGCGGGATGGGCGTCGCCGTCATCACCAGCACGTGCGGCGATGCGCCTTTCTCGATCAGCCGCTTGCGCTGGAGAACGCCGAAGCGATGCTGCTCGTCCACAATCACGAATCCCAGCCGCTTGAATTTCACCGGATCTTCAATCAACGCATGCGTTCCGACCACGAATTGCGCCTCGCCGCTCTCGACGCGGGCAAGCGATTCGCCTTTCGCCGCCCGCTTCCGGCCGCTCACCAGTAGCTCCACCTGGTAATTGGCCGGATGAAAAATACGCCGCGCCGAAAGATAATGCTGCGCCGCAAGAATTTCAGTCGGCGCCATCAGCGCCACCTGATAGCCGTTCTCGATGGCGATCGTCGCCGCTTCAAACGCCACGATCGTCTTCCCGCTACCCACGTCGCCCTCGAGCAATCGGTGCATCGGATAGGGCCGCTCGAGATCCGCCGCAATTTCCGCCAACACTTTTTTCTGCGCACTCGTCGGCTTGAAAGGGAGAATCCGTTTCAGCGCCTCGCGGATTTTCTCCTCGCGCACCCGCATCGCAATGCCGTGCTCGCGATGTTCCCGCAGCCGCCGCATCGCCAGTGCCAGTTGGTAATAAAAGAACTCCTCGAAGATCAGCGAAATCTGCGCCGGGCTCCGAAAACTGTTCAGTAATTCAAGGCTCTCATCCTTGGGCGGGAAATGCGCATAAAGCAGCGCCTCGCGCCGAGAAGGAAAGCGGTAGCGCTCCCGAATCTCCGCCGGAAGCACATCCGGCACCGTCCCGTCGAAATTGATCAGCACGCTGTAAATAATTCGCCGCAGCATTCGCGAACTGATTCCGCCAATCGCCTCATAAATCGGCACGATCCGCCCGACCTCGGTCGAATCCGCCGGCGCCTTGTCCGCGCTTCCAATCAATTCAATCTGCGGATTCACCATCTCTACCCGCCCGGGACGATACGGGTCCACTTCCGCCTTGCCGTGCAGCACCAGCCGCTGCCCCTCTTTCAGCCGTCCTTCCAGATACGCGCCATGAAAGAAACGCGCATGAAGCATCCCTGAACCGTCGCGCAGCGAAACATGAAAGATCGGCCCGCGCCCGCGCGCAAATCGCACCGTTCCTCCGCGGTCCACGACTTCCGCCAAAATCGTATGCACTTGCCCCGGCACGATTTCGGCGATCGGCGTAAACCGTATCCGGTCCTCGTAGCGGAATGGCAAGTAGTTGAGCAGATCGCCCACGGTCGTAATGCCGCGTTCCTCGAGCGCCGCCGCTCGGTGCGGGCCGACGCCGCGCAAGTATTTCACCGGATTGATTAAAGCAATGGTCATGCTGCTTCTATCGAGAAACGCGGGGCCACCCACTCGCCGCCCGCACTTTTATATCATCGCATCCGGCTGAAAAAGCGGTGATAGGCGTCCACTCGGCAATTGGCTCATCCCTTGCAATATCTCCCCCTCGTACAAAGTGGGGTTTTGTGCTCCATTCGGTGAGAGCACTAAAGCCCTGAAAAAGCTGAGCCTTAGCGTTTGCGCTCTGCTTCATTCGACTAGGCGAAACGGTATATCATGGGGCGACTGTCCGATAGTGGGAAATCGACGTTCGCAGGTGCTCACCAACGGCCACCTCAGCCGTCTATCTACCCGCAACCTGTAGAGAGGCCAGACGCCGGAAAAGTTGGGCTTCGCCGGGCAGAACCCAGAAGGCCCGAGGCAAGCGAACCCAAGCCGGCTCTTCCGACCATGGGAATCAGCGTCGCACTCGAGGGAGATGCGCGCCAGGCAGCCGCGGCGAAGCTCGCCGAGGAGCATGCACTCGTCCGCGCCGCCCAGGCAGGCGACCGGCTGGCCTTCGAGGAACTGGTTCACCGCTATGACCGCGAAGTTCTGCGTCTGGCGCTGAACCTGGTCCATCGTTCCGAGGATGCGCGGGACATCTATCAGGAAGGCTTCCTGCGGGTCTATCGCAATTTGCATCGTTTCCGTTTCGAGTGCAGTTTCTATACCTGGCTTTACCGCATCGTAACGAATGTCGCGCTCGATCATCTCCGCCGCCGCACCAGCCGCCGCGAAGACCAGGCGCCCATGCCGGAAGATGCCGATGGCGGCACACGCGATTTCTTCGATCGCCAGCCGGAACAAAGAGCGGGAGCGAATCCGGAAAAGCGCCTCCTCGGCCAGGAGCTCGGCGAGCACATCAATGCGGCGCTCAAGCGCCTCTCGACGCGCGAGCGCATGGTTTTCGAAATGAAGCACTATCAAGGATTGAAGCTTCGTGCCATCGGCGACTTGCTCGGCACGTCGGAAGAAACGGTCAAGAATTCGCTGTTCCGGGCGACGCGCAAATTGCGTTCGTGCCTCGACGGCATGCGGTAATTCAGGACGGGGGAAATGCAATTGGAGATGAGCGAAAAAAATCCGGCCCAGCCCTGCGCCGAAATTGAGCCGGCGCTGGTCCTCCTCGCAGCCGGAGAATTGAATCCGGCCGAGCAGGCAGACGTCGCCGGCCATCTCGCGCATTGCCCCCGCTGCACCCAGGCATTCGAGCAACAGCAAGAAATGCTAGCCCTGCTCGCGGAACATCGCGCCGAGCCGGATGCCGCGTTGCTCGCGAGTTGCCGCGCCGCCCTTGAGGATGCACTCGACCGCGAAGAAGACCGCGGCTCGCTGCGCCGCCTGGTCGGTGCAATCCTCCCATCCGGCTGGCTCGCGCCGCGCCCCGCCTGGAGCGCAGCGATTCTCCTGCTCATGGGCTTTTCCGTCGGGATGCTCGCCCCCCGCATGCTTCACCAGCCTGTGGCGGCATCACCGGGCTTGACGGCGACGGCCACGGCAACGACGCCAACGAACACCACGGAAAATCCCGCCGAGCCCGCAAGCCCCTCGATCGATCTTCACTCCGCACAAGTAGCAGGCATCAACGTCCTCCCCACCGGCGAAAATGAGCCCCCGCAGGTCGAAGTCCGCCTAAGAGCCCAATTGCCCGTCAATGTCCGCGGCACAGTGAACAACGACGAGGTGAAAAGCGTCCTAATCAACGTCCTCCGCAATAATGAACGCTTCGATCCAGACGATCGCCTCATCGCCGTCGACCTCCTCCGCGCGCGCAACAACGATTCCGAAGTCCGCTCCGCTCTCTGCTACGCCGTGCACACCGATCACAACGCCGCCGTCCGCCTCAAAGCCCTCGAAGCCTTGAACGGCGCCGAGCCGCAAGATATCATTCGCCAGACGCTCCTCGACGCCCTCGTTGACGACCAGAATCCCGGCGTCCGCGTCGAAGCCATCAACGCCCTCCGCGGCATGGCCGCCAAGGGCCAGGTCGTCTCCGACGATCACATGCTCGCCGTCCTGCACGAGCGCATGAAAAAAGATCCCAACACGTACATCCGCATCCAGAGCGCCGCGGCCATTCGCGATCTCGGCCCCCGCGAGAAATTCTAGAGATGCTCGCGCCCTCCCGAGCCTCCGCTAGCCGCCCAAGCACCAGCGCACGCCTCTGCTCCCTCGTCGCCCTCGCCTGCCTGCTTTATCCCTCCGCCGTCTCCGTCGCCGGCCGCAAACAGCCCGCCCCCCCCACCGCCTCCGGCCCGCGCGTCACCGCGGAATTGCACGGCGCGATCAACGCGCGCGATGGCCAGCGCCTCCATCTCTTGACCGACCTCGGCAACGTCTTCATCCACACGCAAAATTCCGGCAAGCTCGATTATCACGTGCACCTCGAAGCCGACGCCTCGCAAAAAAATGCCGACCAGCTTCTGAAATCCTACGCCGTCACCGCCCGCGAATCTCCCGAAGGCGTCTATTTTCGCGGCCAGACGTTCGGCCACCAATTGCGCGGCCGCCTCTGGGTCACGATTGAAATCAACGCCCCGAAAAATTATTCGCTCGACGTCTGGACCGGCGGCGGTAACGTGGAAACCGACGACGTCAATGGCCGCGTAACGCTCGCAACAGCCGGCGGCAATCTAGCGACCGGAAACCTCGGCGCCCCCGCTCGCCTCACCACCAACGGAGGCCACATCACCGTGAAAAATGTTTCCGGCGAGCTGTACGCCAGCACGGGCGGCGGCCACATCACCACCGGCTCGATCGCCGGCAACGCTACGCTCCACACCACGGGCGGCCACATCCGAGTCGCCGCCGTCCGCGGGCAGGCGCGACTCGATACGGGCGGCGGCAATATCACCCTCGAACATTCCGGCGGCGAACTCGTCGCCGAAACCGCCGGCGGCCAAATCGAAGTCGGCGAAGCCGCCGGCCTCGTCCGCGCAAAGACGGGCGGCGGCGGCATCCGCGTCGTCCGCGTCTCCGGCCCCACAAATCTCGAAACGGGCGGCGGCAGCATTTACCTCACGGAAGTAGATGGCGCGGTAAAAGCCTCGACCGAAACCGGCGGCATCACCGCCTGGTTCGTCTCGCAACCCAAGCAAACCGGCACGTGCGACTTCCAGTCCGGCGAAGGTGACATCATCGTCTACCTCCCCAGGCAACTCCCGGTGACGATTGACGCTCAAATCCAGCATGGCAACGAGCATCGCGTCTTCGCCGACCCCGCGTTTCCGCTCATCGTGAGCTATGACGACGCATCCGATGGCTCGCGCCGCGTCCGCGCCGAAGGCGCGCTGAATGGCGGTGGCGAAGTGCTCCGGCTGCGCACCGTCGCCGGAAATATTCATCTCATGCTGAGCGATTCGAATAAGCAGCTCCAGATTTATAAGCAGCAGATGGATCAGTTGCAACAGCAGTTGGCGTGGCAATTGCGCATGGTTGAGCAATCGCTGCCCGGGAGCGATGATCGCCCCTGAAGGGGCCGCCCGCGGCAAGCGAAAAAAGTTCCGGCCCGGCATAGATTCCGCTTGGGCCGCGCAGTCGAGTACAGCGGGAATTCGATTCGAGGGGGCGTAACATGCGTACAAAGCAACGGGACTCCCGGCTCCATGCCCATCTGCCGCGCCTCGCGCAGGCCGTCGCAAGCACCGCCGCGCGCGCGCTTCTGCTTCTCGCCTGCATCCTCTCACTCGCGGCCACCGGCTTCGCTCGCACAGAATCTTTTTCGCAGGTATATCCGCTCCCGGCCGGCGGCAGCTTCTTGCTCGAAAATGTCAACGGCTCCGTGCAAGTCGAAGGCTGGGCTCGTGATGAAGTCCAGGTCGAAGCCGTGAAAACATCCGCCAGCGACGCCCAGGATCTCGAGCGCGTCATGATCGAAGTCGAAAGCCAGCCCGGCAAAGTCTCCGTCCACACGCGCTACCCGAAAGGCGATGGCGGCGAAGTAGCCGTCGAGTATCACGTCCACGTACCCTACCGCGTCCTGCTAGGCAGCATCGGCACGGTGAACGGCAGCGTCCTAGTCCGCGGCGTCGAAGGCAGCGGCGCGCTGAAATCCGTCAACGGCAACGTCGAAGTCCTAAATAGCTCCGGCCGCTTCAGCGCCAAGACCACCAACGGCGACCTGCACCTCGAGCTCCGCAAGCTCCTCGACGAAGGCGGCCCGATGAACATTGAGACAGTCAACGGCTCGGTAGTCCTCGGCCTCCCCTCCGACGCCCACGCCAACCTGGACGTCACCAGCATGAACGGCGACTTCACCTCCGATCTACCAATGACCTCAACCGGCAGCATCCAAGCCACCCGCGCCTACCGGGCCAAACTAGGCCCCGGCGGCGGCGAAATTTCGGTGCGCACCGTAAACGGCGCCATCCGCCTGGTAATGCAGCGCCCCGGCGGCGTCTGACGGCGCGCGGCTAAAAAACGCCACTTTAGGATCGATTAGAAAGTACCTCCGTCCTTTGTTTTCATAGAGATTAGTGAGTTTCTAATTGTCACCAGGATCGATTAGAAATGCAGTGGCTAGTGATTAGTGGCGGGTGGTTAGTGGCAAGCGAGCGGATTCGGCGGACAGATTCGAAAAGCGTCAATTTGTTGCGGTTAGAAAATGCTGAAAGGCTTTGATTCCAATCCCTTAGCTCGAATTTTGACTTGGTGACTGTTGCTACTAGCCCTCCGGAAAGATGGCGGGCAGGCCTTTTCTTCGCCTCTCTGGTTTGGAGTGGAGGGGCGATTGTCGATGGGCGGCGCGCTAGAGCCATTGTTTTCATTGTCTTAAATTACCAAGAGGCAATTATGACACAGGTGGTTACGGTTGGCAAGGATTTTCTGGTGGGCGGCGCAATAATTTCAAGGGTTCGTCGCACGCCGGAGGTTTGAAGGGAAGCAAAACCGGACGGCCTCGATGCGGACATGACAGGTTCTTCAAGGCGGGGATGGGTGAGGCCGAGTGAAAACCCGCACCCTTTCCCAAATGCGGAAAGAGTGCGGCACCCTCAGGACCAAATTCCAAGAGAATTCTAGAGTCCAAGCGCAGGCCACCCGCCCGCGAACTATTTTTTTCTGTGGATGCTAAACCATCCCCGAATAAGTGGTTTTATGTTATACAGCGGTTCGTCCAGCCCAGATTCATATACGTCCTCAAGATTTGAGGCGATACGATGCCTGCGAGAAGGAGAACACCGAGTGAAATTCAATTCCGGTTTGGCACTAATTGCGATTATCTCGACCACGTTCATATCAGCTTGTGGATCGAGCTCCGTGCCAATCAACGTGTCCGTAACTCCATCCGCGGCTGCCATCGGTACAGGCCAAACAAGCCGGTTCGCCGCCGAGGTGAGCGACGGGTCGGCGGTAGCATGGTCTGCCTCGACAGGAACGATTGACAACACTGGCAATTATACTGCGCCAAGTGGGGCACAGAGCGTGACCGTGACAGTGACGGCGACGAGTACGAAAGATAGGGCTAAATCGGCCAGCGCTACAGTGAACGTGGTAGCTCCGGGGCAAGTAGCGGCGACCGACAACGTTCAAGTGGCGCTCTATTCCATATCACCAGCGGCGGCCGGAAAAGTCTCGGTGCAGTTTGGAATGGATACGAGCTACGCTCTGACGACTTGGGCACAGCCGGTCCCGCAAGGTGCTGGGCCGGTGAGCTTGTTTGTGGCAGGGATGAAGGGTAACACCCTGTATCACATGCGGGGAGTGGTGCAGTTCAGTGACGGAAGCCAATACATGGATCCGGATATGATGTTTACCACAGGGGCGTACCCAACAGCACAAGAACCATCTCTAACGGCCACGACGACGGCAGGCATGACACCTCAGAGCGGAGTGGAGCTATTGGACTTGGTAAACGGGGGAGCGACAGTAGCACCCGGGGTGGTTACGGATCTGGAAGGCAATATACTGTGGAGCTACAACCCCGGCATAACAACGACCTTAAACCCGATTAAACTGCTGCCAAACGGCCACATGATGTTGAATTTCAGCGCGGGCGCCACCGACGGAGCCAGCTCGATTCTGCAGGAAGTGGACCTGAGTGGGAAATTGATTTGGCAAATGACCGCTGCGGATCTGAACACGGCGCTTGCGGCGGCGAGTTGCACGGGATGCAACATCACTGTGATTGGGACGCACCATGATTTCTTGATGCTGCCCAATGGACACTTGATTCTGCTTGCAGCAACCCAGCAGCCTATCTCCGGGACCACGTTAACCGGGGACGTCCTGATTGATCTGGATCAGAACCATAAGCCAGTCTGGCTTTGGAACGAGTTCGACCACCTGGACACGAGCCGTCACCCAATGGGTGGTCTTGACTGGACCCACACCAATGCAGTCATCTATTCGCCTGACGACGGTAACCTGATCATCTCCATACGGCACCAGAACTGGTTGGTGAAGGTAGACTACAACAATGGAGCAGGGGCTGGAGACATCATCTGGAAACTAGGTTACCAGGGGGATTTCACGCTCGTGGGAGGGACGGATCCAACCGATTGGTTCTATGCGGAGCACGGACCTTCCTTCGCAACCACAAACACAACAGGAAAATTCTCCCTGATAGTTTTTGATAATGGTAACGACCGGACTCTTCCAACTGGCCAGGTTCAGTGCGTCAGCACAGCATCCCCGACTTGTTACAGTACAGTGCCACTACTGGAACTCGATGAGACAGCGAAGACCGCGACACTCGCGTTTCATGATGTCTTTACAAGCTTTTCGTACTTCGGAGGCAACGCGGGCGTCCTGAATAATGGGGACGTAGAGTTTTGCGTAACGAACGGGCCCGAGGTTCATGAGGTGACACAAGATAGTAACGCAAAACAGGTTTGGAGCATTCTGGCTTCGAAGGATCCAACGGGTGCCTTCCCGGATTTGTATCGGGGCCAGAGAATGCCAAGTTTGTATCCAGGAGTTCAATGGTAAAGCGGCATGCAGAGAGAACCACACATTTTTCTTTCTACTCCGTTCATGAGGATTCAATACGGCTTAGAGCGCGGGCTGGATTGTGCACCTCCGCACGAATTGCTGCAACAAGCTTACGCGTGGGTGGGTGCTCTCCTCAGCGGCTAGCACCCGTCGCAACGGCTATGGCAACGTGGGAAGCCCAATCAGCGGTGTCTTCACCGGCGCCGCGAGGCCCAGGAACTGACTCAAGCTGTTGCCGCCTGTGTTGGTGACCCATATGTTTCCCGACGCGTCGATCGCGAGGCTAAAAGGCGCGTTGCTGTTCGGATCGACGAAGCCATTAGTCGGGGAGACAACATCGTTGGTGGCGTTTAGTTCACCTACACCAGCGACGTTAGTGGTCCACTTGTTGCGTGAACCGTCGAGTGCGACACCTAATGGGGCGTTGATGCCGCCGCCGGAAAAACCGGCGTTCCCCGTTACCGGACTGCCGTTGTCTGCGAATGCAGTCAGCGAGTTTCCGCGCTGGTCAGCCGCCCAAATAAAATTTTTCGAGCTCACGGCGACGTATACTGGACCGAACAAGCCGCCACCGGTGAAGCCCGTGGAGGGTGAAAGCGGCATACCGAGTGCGTTGAATTCGCTGAGTGAATTGTTTCCCTGATTCGCCACCCAGACATTACCAGTCTGATCCAGGGCAATCCCTGTGGCGCCGTTGAGGCCCCCACCGAGGATGCCGGTGGTCGGGGTGAGCGCGACGCCGGCCGGACTGAAAACGCTGAGGTTGGAGGCCACACCGGACGAGTCGCAAAAGTCGGCGCAGTTCGCTACCCAGACTTTGTTTGTCGAGTCGATGGCCATGAATTGGGTAAGTTCAAGGCCGCCACCTGTAAATCCGCCAACCGGCGAGATCACTGTGCCGTCGGGGCCAAACTCGCTCAAGGAGTTGGCGCCTTGATTCGCGACCCACACATCGCCGAGGGAATTGATCGCCACGGCAACCGGGAGATTGAGCCCGCCGCCGGAGAAGCCGGAAGCGGAAAGCGGCATGCCCGCAGCATTGAACTCGCTAAGGCTATTGCCGAGAGCATTTGCCACCCAAACGTTTCCGCTGGCGTCAATCGCGAGTTGGGCAGGAGTGTTGAGACCTCCATTCACGTAATTGACGACGATGCTCCAATCGGTGGGCGCCGCCGAGAGCGTGGGAGTAAAAGGAGGACTCGCGCCTGCCAAGGCGAAAAGTCCGCTGACATTATTGACGGGAAAAAGCGCGATATAGAGCATCGCCTTAAGACTATCCGACGAACCCCCTTGACCGGGGACGAGTGAAGCGGTGAACAAGCTCGTGCACGCTGCGGACAGAGGAGGATTGGGCGTGACGTCGCAAGAAGCCATGATATCGGCCAGGGTATTAATCTCGTCAGTGGGTGTAGTTGCGCCCGCGGGAAGTGCGCTGCCCGGCGTTGTTCCAGTGGTGACGTCGGCCAGGTTTAGAGCGTTCAGCCCCGCGTTCGCTAGACCTGTGGCGTTTGAAGCGGGCGCCCCGATGGCGCCGTTACCGATCAGCATAAATCGCTGCAACGCCCAAATGGCTGCAACCGAAGTAACCTCATTAATGACGACATCGCTTGGAAGCGCGTTGCAAGGTCCCAGAAACGCCAGGATGCGAACGGGGCCCTCGCCGTCTCTCGAGCGCGCGATTACGTAGACGTCAATATTCGCGGGATTACAATTGATCGTGGATATTGTCCAGTGACCGCCGGGGCCACTGGTGGTAGACCCCGCGAGCGTTCCTAAAGTACCGTATCCCGCTGTACCGACTTGCCAGAGCCGGATAGTGGCATTAGCCAGCGGCTGGGTTCCTACATTCGCTGTGCCGCTAAGCCCGGCTGCCATTGCAGCGCCGCTGCAACCCAAGAATATTGTTGCCAAGAAGAAAAACAAAAGCTTACATGCCCAAGCGCGCAGAGAGGAACTAATTCGCTTCATTGACGACCCCCTTCAGAACCGTGTCCGCCTGGTCCGGCGAGTTGCGCCGGATGCACCGCAATCTTAATCCGAATCCGGCATCGGACGTATGATCGATTCACTTTTCAGTGTGACCAATGTACCACCCATCCCCAGCACTGATGTCCTTTCCCACATGCTTTCGGCGCCTCACTGAGTTTTGGCGGGGATTCTGGATGGCGGTGCGGAAAACAAGAGACAAGCTGGGAGGCAGGAAAAAAGAGACTTTCGCGGGGCGCGCGTCTAACGGCACATATCGAAAGGTGGCGGGAGCGAGTAAAATCGAGCCTGCGCCACCCTGGAGACGGGGCGACGAAGCGAGGAGGAAACTTATGAAGCGATTCGGGAATATCACACTTATTTGGCTGGGCGTGCTGGTGCTTGCGCTGGGCGCACTGGCTGGGACGCTTCGAGGGCAGACGGCGGCTCCTCCGGCGCCCGCCGCGCCCACGGCACCTGCTTCGCCTGCCACGCCCGCGGCCCCTGCTGCCTCCACGCAAAATGCCTGGGGGCTGAATTTTTCCGCGGAACAAATCGAGGAGGAGGCTCGTACCATCCAGCAGGAATTGCAGTCGGAGCTTGCGGACTTGCAAAAGCAAATATCGAAGGAGGTCGAGATGGGTGCGCCCGGGCTCAGCAGACTAAAAGATCTCTCGGCCCAACTCGAAAGCAAGAGCAAGGAATACCAGGAGCGCGCGAAGGAATTGAGCGCGCACGCCGAGGAATACGCCGCGCAAATCCAGCAGGAAGCGCAGGAAGAGGCTGGCCAGATCGTCGGCGAGATGCAGGGAATGTTTGACGCGTCCTCGGAAGAGGGCAGCGGCTGGCTGGGAGTCGAAATCGGCGAAGTGACGCAGGACAAAGCGAAAGACCTGAAGCTATCGAGCGTGCGCGGCGTTTTGGTGACGGACGTGGAGCCGGATAGTCCCGCGGCAAAAGCGGGGCTGAAGGAGAACGACGTAATCACGCAATTCAATGGCGAGACGGTGGCGGGCACCGCGGCGTTTCGGCGCATGGTGCGCGAGACGCCTCCGGGCCACACGGTCGCGCTTGGCGTGACGCGCGACGGCGCGACGCAAAATATTTCCGTCGAGCTCGGCGATCGCAGCGATTACTACGAAAAGAAAATGAAGGGCAAGATGCGCGATTTCGGCGGAATGAATCCGCCCATGAATCCGCCAATGCCGCCTGGCATGAATATGCCCCCGTTGCCGGACGTGGCGGATATGCGCACGCCGGTCCTCGGAATCAGCGCGGAGGATTTGACCGGGCAGCTTGGCGCATTTTTCGGCGCGCCCGATAACGCGGGCGTGCTGGTGCGCGAGGTGCGTCCCGGCACGGCCGCGGAAAAGGCGGGGCTGAAGGCCGGCGACGTGATCGTGAAAGTGAATGACGAGCCGGTGCACTCGCTCGCGGAATTGCGCGAGCAGCTGCGCGACAGGAGCGATCAGAAAACTGTCAGCCTCGGGATTCTGCGCAAGGGCGCGGAGATGAGCGTGACGGTTGGAATCGAGATGCCGCGCTCGAGTCAGAAGGTTTACCGCCGCGCGGAATCGTAAATTTATAGAGTCCCACCCCACGTCCAACTCGACGGACAAAGGCCCGGGAGCCACGCCCCGGGCCTTCTTTTTTGGTGTAGACGCGGGGCGGAGCGGTGGTTACTCATTAGCTACGTCTAATCTCTAAAATGACTAGCAGTGATAGTATTCCATCAATGGGACGTGACTTCGACGCCGACGGCAAATTTCCAGCATTGGAACCGGTGGCGAGCCGGCGAGTGCGCACACACCACGAACGCATTCCTGCGGAATATTTTCTTGATGCGCCCGATCCATCAGTTCACATGCTGGGGCTTCCGAGTGCACGCCCTCGGTTTGGGACATGGCACTCCATAGCGGTGGTTGCGGGTATTCTGATTGCGCTCGCGATTATCTTCGCAACGAATTTCTAGGCTCGAAAAAAAAGACCGCGAATCCTTCGACGAGCATCGCCATGACGGCGGCTTCAGTCGCGGAGGATTTCGGCGTTGGCGGCGGGGGAGACGATGCGGACAAGTCGCTGCTGGGCGTCGAGGAAGAGGTCGATTTCGAGATCTTCGGTTTTCACGCGCAACTCTTCGAGCTTCGCGCCGCCGGCTTCCTGCTTGCCGAGCGATTCAACTGTAATCGTGCCGGGGACCATTTCCTGCGGGACGATGACGGAAAAAGTTTGCGCGCCCTTTTTCTCCCAGTCGTAGAGGCGGGCGAGGATGGCGTACTGGTGGTAGAGATTGTTGTCGAGGACAGCGATCCGCGAGGAATTGAAAGTGAATTGCTGGGTGAAGGGGCGCGCGCCTTCCATGCGGAGTTCGACGCTGGCGGTCGCGCCGTTGAAGACGATGGTGGCGCCGGCTTTCTTTGCGCCTTGCGTGGACCATTCGTAGCGGACAGGCGAGCCATCGGAGCGCAGCTCGAGCGTGCCTTTCACGTGGGTCGAGCCTTGTGGGGATTGGAGTTCGGTCGAGCCCTGAGCGATCCAGTTTTCACCGCTGGGAGTGATTTCGAATTCTTCCTTGCCGGCTTGCTGGCCGTTGACGAGGATGCGGAATTTTCCTTTTTCGGGGGAGAAGATGCCAGCCGCGTTTAGCGAGGCCGCGGCGATGATGAGCAGCGACGCGAGTGCGACCGCGAGCGCGGCGAAGATGAGGCGCGACCGTTGCGTGCGACGACCCGTGCGCGACAGCGGAAGATTCATGCGGTCACCTTTGGGAAAATTCCCAGCGCGAGAATATTTTCGACCACGCGGAGCGGTTCGATATTGGCTTCGACGCGGAAGTCGGCGAGCTCGTAGGACGGGAGACGCTCCTGGTAGAGGCGACGGAAACTGGCCTCGTCGCGGAAGAGAGGGCGATTGGTGATGCGGGCGCAGCGAGGCAGGAGCACGTCCACGGGGCAATGAAGCCAGATGAGGGCGGCGCCATTTTCGCGGAGCAAGGCGACATTGTCAGGCTGAGCAGTGGTGCCGCCACCGAGCGAAAGGATGCGAGGTTTGCGGAGGGCGACGGATTCCGCGACGGAGCGCGCCAGTTGCTCGTGTTCGATTTTGCGGAAGGCGGGTTCGCCCAAGCGCTCGAAAATTTCCGATATGGTGAGGCCGCTCGACTCGGCGATTTGCTTATCGAGATCCACGTAGTGCCAGCCGACCTGGCGGGCGAGAAGCCGCGCGACAGTGGATTTGCCGCTGCCCATGAAACCGACGAGGCAGACGAGCCTGCGAGGGCGCAGGTCATTTTTCATGGAGCGTCATCGGGTTTGAAACGTACTCCGCCGAGAAATGGCGCAATCAATCGCGCTTCAGAATGTTGATTGTACCATCGAAGGAGCTGAGTTCGACTTTGGCGCGGCCGGCATTGAAAGTGCCGAGCAGCGTATTGTTGAACCTGCTGTAGCTGTGCTGGGGATGAGAGGGCGGAGTGAGCTTGGCCTCGTTGTTCACTTTGCCCTTAAGCGAAGTGGCGTGGAGATCGAAGGAATCGCTGGGCGAGAAGCGGACTTCGATCACGCCGCTGTAATTCTTCAGGCGGTAAATTCCGTTGGGGAGAAATTCGCCGTCGAAGCGGATATTGCCGGTGGAGGTCTGCGCGCGGACGTGATAGCTGCGAATGTCCAGTAGCCGGAAGCTTCCGCTGATGGAGGAAACTTCAAGCTGGCCAGCGCAACGGACGCATTGAAAGGAGCCGCCTACGGTCTTGACGGTGAGATAGCCGGCCGCGTCTTCGAGATCGACACCGGCGGCGACGGTTTCGACGTTCATATCGCCCATAACATTGGCGACGCTGACTTCGCCGGAATCGTCGTGAATCTGGAGTTCGGCGTCTTCGGGGACGGTGATTTCATAGTCGGCGCGCAAATCGTCGGGAGAGATGCTATCGGCGATCTCATGGGTGACCAGGTCCACGCGGTTGCCGGTCTGCTGCGCGTCCACTTCCACTTTGTCGCTCGCGTGATTGGCGACGACCATGACTTCCGATTTCGTCCAGGCCTTGACGACGACTTTGCCATTGGGATTGTGAATGGTGATGACGGACCGCGGCTCGACCTTGAAATGCTTTTCGAGCTGATGAGCGGAAGCGGGCGACGCGCCGAGAAGCAGAAGAGCCGGGGCCAGCAGGGCGCCGGACTTCACAATCGAAATCTTCGAAGCAAAGTGCGTGGTGCTCATCGGCCGTAGCCTCCGCGGTCGCTCAATTGCGCGAGCAAATCCGCCTTCTCCCGATAGGAGTCATAAAGGAAATCGCGGGCCATTTCATTTTGAGGATCTTCGCGAACACTTTTTTCACACAGGGCAATGTGATTGTCAACAATGGCCAGGTTATCGTGCAGGGAAGCCGTCACGGTGGGATTCGAATCGAGCCGGGCCGAAAGGGTTGTATTTTGCTCGGCCTTGGCGAGATGCGCAATCACCGGTGTGGTGGAATCCTGCATGCCGGCGAGCCAGCGCTGGCGATTGATGCGCTCGTTCAGCGGGCCGCTGAGCCCAAACGCAACAGCGATCAGCGCCGCGAGGTAAGCTCCGGCGAGGGCCGGGCGCGGCAGAGAGGCGAACCAACTGCGCCGGCGGGCCAGCACGAGCTGCGGTTCACGGATCAAGCCTTCCTCGACGAGTTGAGCGCGGAGAGTGGTCCAAAGGTGAGCAGGAGGCTCGGCATCAACAGAGCCCCATTCCTTCGCCGATGTCTGAATGGTATTCAAATCTTCGACCAGAGCGCTGCAGCGGGGGCAATCGCGCACGTGAGCTTCGGCATCGGGATGGCGCTGGCCTTCCATCCAGGGCTCAAGATAATCCGGGAAATCCTTGCAATAAAACGTTGCCATAACTTTAATCCTCGGTGCCGGCATTACTCCCGGCAGCCTTGCGTTCTTCGCGGGCCCGCTGACGGAGGGCCTCGTGAAGGAGCTCGCGGAGACGCATGCGGGCCTTATGGAGTTGCGACTTCGAATTTCCGATGGAGCAGCCCATAATTTCCGCGATCTCGTTGTGCTCGTAGCCCTGCACGTCGTGGAGCACGAAGACTGACTTGTAGCCGGGCGGCAACTGATCGACCGCCCGCTGGAGGTTGAGCCGGTCAATCGAGCCGCTCAGCCTCAGGTCCGGGGCGCCGAAATCGCGCCGCGGGCCGCCGGATTCTTCATCGGGTTCGGTGACTTCCTCGAGCGAAGTTTCCGCCATGGACTTCTTGCGGAGACGCATGAGAACGACATTCACCGACAACCGGTGCAGCCAAGTGGAAAAGGCCGATTCGCCGCGAAAAGTGGAGATCTTGCGGAAGAGCTGGAGGAACGCTTCCTGCGTTAAATCCTCTGCCTCGGCCGTGTTTCCCACCATGCGCAAACATAGCGAATAGACTCGACGGTTATGCAAGCGATATAGACGCTCGAAGGCCGCCGCGTCGCCCTGCTGGGCGAGGCGGATGGCATCCGCTTCCGGCAATTCGCCTGCAACGTCTCGTCTCGGTCGGGCCACGCTACCCGTCGGGACGCATCCTTCAATGCGATGCGTCAGTCGCTCTGGAAGTTGTACTAACCCTGCCTCCCGCGCCACCCAACCGATAATAGGCCAAATTAGAAAGTTGAGCGAAGGAGCAAAGACTCAACGATTGGATGCCGGGTCCTCGGTAGAGGTGCACCTATTGTCTTAGGAATCAGGGCGTGCGTCCAGTGAAACGCGAGGCTTTCGGGGTATGGAAAATCGGATACCGAAAGGGAAGGAATTAGGCTGAGGCGCGAGTAAGGCCAGGGCGCACGCGGACTCGGGGGGCAGGTGGCTGCTTATTCATGTCGCCGGCGAAGGCAGCGAGCTGGTCCGGCGGAAGTGCACGAAGGAAGGCTTTCAGGACCACCTCGGCTTCGCGCAAGCAGGTGTTCAGGTCGTAGTGCACGGCGTCCAGAGCCTTCCATGCGGTACTGGGCTGGATGGATATACCTTCGGAGATGTCGCCGGCGGATTGATCGAACTCCTGGTCGAGCTGCTGGACCGTACCGGAAAGGATCCGCAATTTGTGGAAGAAGCGTGAGCGGCCGCCAAAAAGGACATGGTGGAGCAGGCCGTTCCAGGAGGCGGCGCTTTGAGCGGTGTCGCCACGAAAGAACTTTGTGTTCAGCGGCTCGACGACGGGGAGATCGCTGACATGCCGAGCGCGGTCGGCAAGTGTGTCGCAGGAGGCGATTAAAATGGCCGCGAAGCGCGAAACGAAATGAGCGGCAACGGAAACCTGCTGGCGGGCGCAGACAAGCTCGCCACGGGTACGCAACGAGAGGGCGTCATCAAGCGCGACGCTCATCATGGCGTAGGAACATTCCCATTCGCGCACGACGGCATCGAAGATATGGCCCTTCTCGCGCGGGAGTGCTGCGAGCCAATCTTCCGGGACATTGCGTCGCGCGGGCATGGCCACGCGCTTGCGCTTGATAAACAAGCAGCCTCCGAAAGGTGGGGGGATTATACCACTGGTTTGGGAGGGCCGCGTTTTCTTGACGGTCGCGGAAGGCGACCGCTATACTGCCGCGCGGCTCACCGCAAAGACAGAATGACATGATGTCGGGAAAGGGACGCTCGATTGGAATTTGAACCGCAGGACCAGTTTATTCAGCGGCAGAAAAAGCTCAGCGAAATTCAGGCGCTGGGGCACGCGGCGTATCCGCACAAGTTTGCCTGGACGCACACGGCGGGGCAGGTGGGGCACGAATTCGGCGCGCGGACGGCCGAGGAACTCGAGGGCGAGCGGGTAGAGGTGCAAGTGGCGGGCCGCATCGTAGCGCTCCGCCCGCACGGGAAAGCGGCGTTTGCGCACATCGCGGGAGGCGGGGCCCGGCTGCAGATATATATCCGGCTGGATGTGGTGGGCGAGCAAGCATTTAAGCTTTTCCAGCTTCTGGATTTGGGTGACATCATCGGCGTCTCTGGCCATCTATTCCGGACGAAAACGAATGAGCTGACCGTGCGGGTGGAGAAGCTCGAGCTGTTGAGCAAGGCCCTGCTCCCGCTGCCCGAAAAATGGCACGGTCTTGCGGACGTGGATCAGCGTTACCGGCGGCGGTACCTGGACCTGATTGTGAACGAACGGACGCGCGAGATATTCGTCCGGCGGTCGCAGATCATCCGCGAGCTAAGGCGCTTTTTTGACGAGCGCGGGTACGTCGAAGTGGAGACCCCGATGATGCATCCGATCCTGGGCGGGGCCACGGCGCGGCCCTTTGTGACGCACCACAATACATTTGACATGGATTTGTATTTGCGGATTGCGCCGGAGCTTTACCTGAAACGGCTGGTGGTGGGCGGCCTCGACCGCGTGTATGAAATCAATCGCAACTTCCGGAACGAAGGAATCGACGCAATCCACATGCCGGAATTCACGATGATGGAATTCTATGAGGCTTACAGCGATTACCTCATCCTGATGGACATGACGGAAGAATTATTCCGCGGCCTCGCGGAGAAAGTGTGCGGCAGCTCGAAATTCGCTTATGGCGATGTGGAACTCGATTTCGGACGGCCGTTCGAGCGGCTTTCCATGCGCGATGCCATCGTGAAGTATTGGCCCGCGCAGGCGGGAGCGAGGCCGATGGCGAGCGAACTCGCAGCGCCGGGCGGTCCTGGGGCGGTTGCAGCGCGC
Organism: uncultured Acidobacteriota bacterium; assembly: GCA_963701005.1. GTDB lineage: Bacteria > Acidobacteriota > Terriglobia > Acidiferrales > UBA7541 > Palsa-295. Next base: position 4,390,724 of record OY969555.1, on the reverse strand, counting down.
TACAACTCATTCGCGCAAGGGCTAGGGACGGAGCCCATTGCCGACGCGGGAAGGCTTTCCGACGGCGAGTTGATCGGTGAACTTTTCGAAGCAATGGCCGAATCGCATCTGGTGCAGCCGACATTTATATATGATTTTCCGACGGCGATATCGCCGCTCTCGAAGCCGCGCCAGGATGATCCATCCATCGCGGAGCGGTTTGAGCTTTACATTGCCGGGATGGAAGTGGCGAACGGGTTTTCGGAATTGAATGATCCGTTCGATCAAGAGCGGCGCTTCCAGGCGCAAGTGGCAAAGGGCGGGCAAGAGGCGCCGAAAGAAGTTGATGCGGATTATATACGCGCGCTCAGCCACGGGCTGCCGCCGACGGCCGGAGAAGGAATCGGTGTGGACCGGCTCGTAATGCTGCTGACGAATTCGCATTCAATCCGCGAAGTTGTGTTGTTCCCGCTATTGCGCACCGAGACGGCAGAAGAGCAGGGTGGGGAAGCGGGCGCAGATTCCGGCAAGAAACCAAAATGACATTCGAATGGCTCGTCGCGCTGCGCTATTTGCGATCGCCGAACCGGCCGGCTGTGCTGCGCCTCGTGACGTTGCTCGCGGTGATCGGAGTGGCGGCCGGGGTGACGACGCTCGTGATTGCGCTCGCGATGAACACGGGATTTCGGCAGGCGATTCGCGACCGGCTGCTCACCGTGACAGCGCACGTGAATTTGAAGCCGATTGGTCCGCTGGGGATTCGCGATTACCGGGCGTTGATGGCGCGGTTGGATGGGGCGCCGGGAGTTCGTTCAATCGAGCCGGCGATTTATGACACCGTTTTGCTTTCCTCCGGCGGGCGCGCGCGCGGAATCGTGCTGAAAGGAGTTGACCCTGAACTGGAGCGGCGCGCGAGCGAGGCGTTGCGGCGAATCGTAAGTGGCTCGGGAAATTTTGGCGCCGATACCGACGGAATTCCCGCACTGCTCGTGGGCCGAATTCTCGCGGAGGACCTGAGGGTATCGGCGGGCGACTACGTGACGCTGACAAGCCCGCAAGGGAACTTGACGCCGTTTGGGATGCTGCCGCGTTCAAGGCGCTTTCGAGTGGCGGGGATTTTCGATTCGGGATTTTACGATTACGACGCGAATTGGGGATTCGTCACGCTGGGTTCAGCGCAGGCTCTGGCGGGAATCGGCGATGTGGTGAGCTTGCTCGAGGTGCGCGTCACGAAACTCGATGACGCGAGCGTGGTGGCGGATGACTTATTGCGCCGCGCGGGGAATGGATTCAGGACCACGACGTGGATGGACGAGAATCGCGCGCTCTTCCGGGCGCTGAGCCTCGAGAAACTGGTGACGGCGCTTTTTATCGGACTGATTACGTTCGTCGCGGGGCTGAACGTGCTGGTGGTGCTGACCATGACGGTAACCGACCGTGCGCGCGACATTGCCGTATTGATGGCCATGGGCGCGCGCGGGCAGCAAATTCGAAGGATTTTCATTTTGCAGGGACTGGTGGTGAGCATTGCGGGAACCGCGGCCGGGCTTGTGCTGGGTTATTCGTCCGCATGGATTGCGGACAAGTGGCGCCTGATTCCGTTGAACCCGGAAGTTTACGCGATCCCCTATGTGCCATTTCGCGCGAATGGGTTCGACGCGGTATGGATCGCCGCGGCGGCCCTCGCGATCAGCGTCGCCGCGACGCTGCTCCCAGCGCGATCCGCCGCAAGAATATTGCCGGTAGAGATTTTGCGATTCGAGTAATTTGGTCCGCAGGCAGTTGATGCACTTCACCAAATTTACCCGATTTTTCCCGATTCGAGTTCGGAGACAACTCTTGCGCTCGCGGCGTGTTAGAATAATAAGACCAGGCGAAAGTCAGGCGTAGCGCATTCAGGGCATAGGTGTAGGCAGAGCAGAGGTTAGCTAGGGGTAACGGTACGGCAAAAAAGGGAAAGAAATTAGAACCGACCCACTTCGGGAATCAGTAGCTGCATGAAAAATAGGGACATACCCATTGGCCACTTCGGCATCTAACGTGACATAGAGGCGGTAGGGCGATGCATACTCAGGCGAGCTTGGGAGCCACCGTAATTGACGACTCTCGGTCGGGAGGCGTCAGGGAAAGTGGCGAAATAGTGCGCGCCGAGGGCCTGCGTAAGAGTTTCCACTCCGGCAGCCAAGAAATCACACCCATCAACGAAATTGATTTTTCCGTGGAGCGCGGCGAGATGATTGCGATCGTCGGCCCATCGGGCGCGGGGAAAAGCACGCTGTTGCACATGCTTGCCGCGCTGGACACTCCGACGAGCGGTACAGTATACTTCCGCGGGAATTCGCTCCAATCATTCTCAGAGGCGGAGCTGGCAGAGTATCGCAACCGAGCCGTGGGTTTTGTGTGGCAGCGGCATCATTTGATGCCGGATTTCACCGCGGCGGAAAACGTGGCGATGCCCATGCTGGTAGGGGGCGAAGGGTTGGGTGAGGCGCTCCGGACGGCGCATGGTTGGCTGGGGGAAGTAGGATTGGCTGATCGAGCCGGGCAAAGGGCAGGCGAATTATCCGGAGGCGAACAGCAGCGCGTGGCCATTGCGCGGGCGCTGGTGAACAAGCCGGCGTTGCTGCTCGCGGACGAACCAACAGGGGATCTGGATGAGCGCAGCGCAGAGAATATTTTTGAATTGATGCGGCGCCTTCACAGTTCTCACCACCTGACTTCCATTCTCGCAACGCACAATTTGGGATTGGCCCGGCGCACGGACCGTGTCCTAGCTCTCGAACACGGGAAACTCGCGGCGGGTGCGGAAATTACTGGACGTTCCGCGGGCAATACTTCGGCAGCCGCGGACACCGGCACTGATACTCCTTGGGAGCGCGGGTGAACCGTGTTTGAACGCTATACAGAAAAAGCTCGGCGAGTGATATTTTTCGCGCGGTACGAGGCGAGCCAGTATGGCAGCCCGTACATCGAGACAGAGCACCTCCTGCTCGGCTTGCTGCGGGAAGACAAGGCGCTGGCGAACCGGTTTCTGCGGACGCACGGGTCGATCGAATCCATCCGGAAAGAGATCGAGTCGCGCATCACGGTGCGTGAGCGGATTTCGACGTCGGTGGAAGTCCCGTTGAGCCAGGAGTGCAAGCGCATCCTGAATTTCGCGGCGGAAGAGGCGGAGCGCCTGGGACACAAGCACGTGGGCACCGAGCATCTGCTGCTGGGAGTGTTGCGCGAAGAGAAGTCGTTTGGCGCGGAGATTTTGATTGAACGCGGATTGCGGCTTTCGACGGTGCGCGAGGAGCTTCAGCGCAGCGCCGGAGAGAAGGTACCCGTGAACAGGCCCAAAGAAGCATCTTTGCTCGCAGAATTCAGCCGCGACTTGACGCAAGCGGCCATGGAAGGACAGCTCGACCCGCTGGTGGGCCGGGACCGCGAACTCGAGCGCGCGATTCAGATTCTTTGCCGGCGCACGAAGAACAATCCCGTGCTGATCGGCGAACCGGGCGTCGGCAAGACGGCCATCGTGGAAGGGCTGGCGCAGCGGATTTCGGATGGCGATGTGCCGCCGTTCCTGGCGGACAAGAGGATACTTTCGCTCGATCTCTCGCTAATCGTCGCAGGCACGAAATATCGCGGGCAATTCGAAGAGCGGCTGAAGACCATCATGAAGGAATTGATGGAGAGCCAGAACGCGATCGTGTTCATTGATGAGTTGCACACGCTCGTGGGCGCAGGGTCGGCGGAAGGTTCGCTCGACGCAGCCAACATATTGAAACCGGCTCTGAGCCGCGGCGAGATACAGTGCATCGGAGCGACCACGCCCGGCGAATACCGCAAGTCGGTGGAAAAAGATCGCTCACTCGAGCGGCGCTTCCAGGCAGTGAAGGTGAGCGCGCCGAACGAAGACGAGGCCATCCGCGTGCTCCAAGGCGTGCGCGATCGTTACGAGAAGTTTCACGCAGTGAGCTACACGGAAGAAGCCATCCGCTATGCGGTGTACCTCTCGAACCGGTACATCCCGGACCGTTTCCTCCCGGACAAGGCGATTGATCTGCTGGACGAAGCGGGCTCGCGCGTAAAACTGCGGCAGGCCATGCTGCCCGACGAAGTCTCCGAAGTGCAGAAGCGCGTGAAATTCATCACCCACCGGATGGAAACGGCCATCGCCAATCACGAATTCGAGAAGGCGCGGTTCTATTCCGAAGAAGAGCGCAAAGAGAAAGAGCATTTGCGCACATTGCGGGAGAAGCTGAAGATTGACGATACTTCCACCGGAGTGGTGACGCGCGAGGACATCGAAGAAGTGGTGGCGCGTTGGACGGGCATTCAGGTCTCCGCGATCAAGGAAGACGAGCAGCAGAAGCTGCTTCGAATCGAAGAAGAATTGCACCGGCGGATCATCAGCCAGGACAAAGCCATCACGGCGCTGGCTCGTGCGATTCGGCGCAGCCGCGCGGGCTTGAAGGCACCGGGACGGCCGGTAGGCTGCTTCCTTTTCCTCGGGCCAACGGGCGTAGGCAAGACGGAAGTGGCGAGGCGGCTTGCGGAATTCCTCTTCGGGAGCGAGAAATCGCTGATTCGTTTCGACATGTCCGAATACATGGAGAAGCATTCCGTATCGAAACTGATTGGCGCGCCTCCAGGATATGTAGGATACGAAGAGGGCGGGCAATTGACCGAGCGCGTCCGCCGGACTCCCTATTCCGTGATATTGCTGGACGAAATCGAAAAGGCGCACCCGGACGTTTACAATATTCTGTTGCAGGTTTTCGAAGACGGGCAATTGACGGACGGGCTCGGCAACACGGTGGATTTCCGCAACACGATTATCATCCTCACATCGAATCTGGGCGCACGGCAATTGCAGAAGCAATCGGGCCTGGGCTTCCAATCCGACGATCTAACCGCGGCGGCCAAGAGCCAGGATGATATGGTGATGAGCGAAGTGAAGCGGGTGTTCAATCCAGAATTTTTGAACAGGCTGGATGAAGTGATCCTGTTCAATTCGCTGACGGACGACGATCTGCTGCGAATCATCGATTTGCTCGTCGGCCAGATCAACGAAACGCTGGTGCATCGCCAGGTGCAGATTGCCGTCACGCCCGAGGCGCGCCAGTGGATTTTGGAAAAGACCTGCAGCGATCGAAATTATGGCGCGCGGCCGCTCCGGCGCGCGTTACAGAAGTACGTCGAAGACCCACTGTCGGAAGCTCTCATCCAGGGCGGACTTCAGAGGCCGGCCACGCTGGAAATTTTTCTTTCCGGCGAAGGTCTCTCCTTCCGCCCCGTGGTAGAAGCAACCCCAGTGGCCCACTAGGAATCCTACACGCGCAAGCCGGGCTGGAGCGGGTCCGGCGGGGGAGCAAAAAATCTTGGGCGGGGGACTGCGGCCTTGACCAGAACCATGGCCGCCAGCAGGAAAATTTTTCTGCGCCGAATTGAATTCCTCGCCGGTGTGTATCTGTTAGGCCTCGCCCTCGGACATTCCCTTTGGGGTCAACAATCGCAGCAAGCCGGCAACAACCCGTTCGTGATCACGCGGATTGAATTTCCGGGGAACCGGCGAATTCAGCGGGATACATTGCTGGCGCGAATTTTTTCGCGTCAAGGGGATCCCTTCACCGTGGAAGGAACCCGCCGCGATTTTCAGGCCCTGTGGAACACGCAATTTTTCGAAGACGTGCGCCTCGAAGTGGAAGACGACCCGAAAAATCCTTACGGAAAGATCGTCATATTCTACGTCGTGGAGCGGCCCATCATCCGCCGAATCGAGTACAAGGGAAACAAATCCGTGAGCGAGTCGGACATTCTCGATCGCTTCAAGGAACGGAAGGTCGGGCTCTCGGTTGAAAGCCAATTCGATCCCACAAAAATCAAACGCGCGGAAGTGGTGTTGAAGGAATTGCTCTCCGAGCACGGGCGGCAATTTGCGACTGTGAAGCCCACGTACGAGCGCATCGCGGCAACCAATGCCGTGAAGCTGGTATTCAATATTGATGAAGGACCAAAGGTGAAGGTGGGCAAGATCACAATCACGGGGAACAAAGCGTTCTCCGAGCGCAAAATTATCCGCGCCATGCGCCACGATCGCCCCTATGCCATACCGCTCTGGCTCACCTGGATTGCCGTGGGCAACAAGACCTACGACCGCCAAAAACTGGACGAGGACCTGGAAGTGGGAATTCGCGGCCTCTACCAGGATCATGGCTATTTTAAGGTGTTGGTGAAAGACCCGATCCTGAAGACAGAGGACGTAAACAAGAGCGGAATTCCAGGCCCGTGGCCGATGGTGGGCGCGAGGCACGGGAAAGAGACGAACATCACCATTCCCATTGAAGAAGGCGACGTCTACCGCATGGGGAAGCTGACGTTTCGAAGCTCCGACCCGGATCAAGGGCTGGTATTCAAGGCCGATGCGATGCGCACTCTTTTCCCGCTGCACGAAGGCGACATCTTGTCGGCGGACAAAATCCGCAAGGGTCTGGACCTTTACCGCAAGCTTTACGGCGGGTACGGTTACATCGATTTCACGCCCACGCCGGAAACAGAAGTGGACGAAACGAAAAAAGTGGTGAACATGTCGATGGTGTTCGACCAGCAAAAGCAATTTTTCGTGCGCCGCATCGAATTCACCGGCAACACCACCACGCGCGACAAAGTCATTCGCCGCGAACTGCTGATTGACGAAGGGCAAGTGTTCGACAACCGCCGCTGGGAACTGAGCCTTCAGCGCCTGAACCAGCTCAACTATTTCGATCCTATCAAACCGGAGAACGCGGAACTCAAGCGCAACGTGAAGGCCGGAACGGTGGACATCAAGCTGAAGGTAAAGGAAAAGGGCAAGCAGTCCATCAGTTTCTCGGGTGGCGTGAGCGGAATTGCGGGCAGCTTTATCGGCCTTTCTTACCAGACCAACAATTTTCTTGGTCTCGGCGAGACACTCACGTTTTCAGCGTCCGTGGGAACCATCCAGCAGAATATTCTCTTCGGATTCACGGAGCCTTATCTGTTCGACCGGCCCATCTCCTCGGGCTTCACCGTCTTCAAGAATCGGTTCGATTACAACCAGGCGCGGCAGACAGGACTGCTGATCGGTCAGGCCGTGGCGCTCAACCCGGCCTTGCAGGAAAACTACAACACGGATTCGGAAGGCTTCACGCTTTTTGCCAGCTATCCGCTCCGCAGGTATTCGTGGACCCGCCTGGGAATCACCTATGGCTTCACCACCACGAACATTACTGCGTTTAGCCAATCGGCAAAGCTGCTTTTCGAATTCACTCAATTCCGCAGCTTAGCCGGGCCATCGGCGCTCAAGGGAATCCACTCGAGTAAAATCACGCCGACGATTACCTACAACTCGATCGACAACCCGATCAATCCGACGCGCGGGAAGAGCATTTACTATGGCACATCATTGGAAGGCGGGCCGCTGCAAGGAAATGTGAACACGTATACGAACACCTTCTCGTACACCTATTTCCGGCAGCACTATAAAAAACGAAACGTGATCGGCATGAAATTCTTGACCAGCATGATCACCGGATTTGGCGGGAAAGACGTTCCACCCTTCAGCCGGTTTTATCTGGGCGGCGAAAACGACATTCGCGGTTTCGATTTTTACACAATTTCACCGTTCGTTTCGATCCCAAACACAGGAACGCTGACTGCACTCTACACGAACCCATTCGTGGTTGGTTCCGGCGGCACGCCCAGCCAGCAGTCAATCACGGTGCCGTCAGTCACGTTTTTCCCGACGCGCCCGGGCGGAGACTTCCAGTTCGTTTCGAATTTGGAATATCGCATTCCCATCGCCGGGCCTGTGGGAGTAAGTCTGTTCAACGATTTTGGTGTTAATGGATTGATACGCCAGTCGCAATTGCAGTTGGATCCTTCGGCGGTTGCCCCGTTGCAGCAGCAATATCCGAATTCGGACTTCCCCACATTGAAGATCGGAAGCAACTTGCCGGTGATCAGCGGAAATTTCACGCCGCATACGTCCGCCGGAGTCGAGCTCGTGGTTCAACTGCCCATCGTGAATGCGCCGTTCCGCTTTTATTACGCATACAATTATCTGCGTCAGACAGGCTCGATTGACGGGCCGGAATTCCCGTGCTCGACTGCGGGAGGGACGATCGCGCCTAATCCCGCGTGCGGTGGCGGTTTTTTCCTGTCCGATGCGCAGAAGAAGGCGCTCCCCCCCCTGGTGTATCAGACGCAAATCGTGCCGGAGTTGAACCAACAACTGCTTCCACAAGTGCAGAGACTTCCGGCCAACCTGATCGAGCCGACGCATACATTCCGCTTTACCGTGAGCAGGACATTCTGATGGCTTTCATCCGCAACGATCCGAAATGCACGCACCGCCCTCCGGCGGCAAGCAATGGCTTAGAATCCCGAGCGGGGAGTGGAGGTATTGGCATGAGATTGTGGGGGATTGGCGCGGCGGTGGTGCTAGCCGCCTGCATCGTGGGCTGCGGCGGGAACTCCGCGCCTATACAAATCGTGGTGAGTTCCGCTAGCGCCGCCTCAGGCGCAATTGCTACCGTCAATTTGAACGGGACAGTGACTTTCTTCGCAACCGTTTCGGGTGGCCCGTCGAATACCAATGTCTTCTGGCAAATTTGCATGTCGCCCACAATCAGCACCGCCCAGCCGACCGTCTGCACCCAGGGAGCGGGCCCGCTCACTGGGTGCAACATTCCGACGGTTTCGAAACCATTGGTCGGCTACGGCATCATCAACGCGAACGGAGTGTACACGGCCCCCAGCGTCGTGCCCCAGCCGAATGTATTTCTCGCTGTGGCGACTAGCTGTATCTCGACAACTTCCTTTGGCGCGCAGGCCACGCAGATCGAGTCCGGCGTCACGTTGCAGTTAGTTCCGAATACCGTGACGATGGGAACCGGACAGCATTTTCAGCTCGATTTGACCGTCCTAGGCACACAAGATAAATCCGTCACCTGGACGGTGACATCGGGGACTACCCCGCCCATGATACTGCCCGGCGGAAATTCAACTTTTGGATTTATCTGCCCGAATCCCGCGGCTCCGCAGCCATGTCCGGCTGGCGAGTTCGTGGCGCCGGTTTTGCCGCCGCCTGGCGGGGCCGTGACGGTGCAAGCGACATCGGCGGTCGATCCGAACCAGTCCGCCTCGGCGACAATTACCGTTGACACCGAGGGCAACGCCACAATCCAGAGCATTGATCCTGTCGTCGCAGTCCAAGGCTCAGCGCAGCAGGACGTTTATATTACCGGCCAGAACTTTTTCACCACCAGCCAGGCGATTGCCGGGACAAATCAGGATCCAGTTCCTACGACGTTTATCTCGACAAGTCTGCTCCGCGCCACGATTCCAGCTGCCGATTTGACAGGAACTTCAGGGTCAAGCGTCCCGATTCAGGTTATCCAACAGGATGGCAACCTGAGCCTGCCGGGGCCTATTAACCTGGTCTTGACGACGGTTCGCCCGGCAGTAATTTCTTCGAGCCCCGACAGCATCTCGCAGTCCTCTCCCAGCGTTAGCGCGATCCTCACGGGCGGATACTATTCCCCGGGAACGACGACCGCGACGTTCAATGGACTGCCCGTTACGACCAATTTCACAGACAGCCGTCATCTTTCGCTGAACATCCCACTTATCCCAACACCCGATCCGGGCCTCTATCCAATCGTGGTGCAAAACGCAGGAGTGGCCGCCCCCAGTGCTACGAATCTGGCCATCGGGCCAAATCCCAGTAGTGTCCCGTCAGCAGCCGGAACGCTGGTTGCCGTCGGTGCCAGTCCCTCCGCCATCGCGATCGATAGTGGGCTGCACCTTGCAGTAGTGACGAACAAAGGCAGCGGCACCGTCTCCGTGATTGATCTAGGCACAAACACGGTGGTGAGTACGATCGCAATTCCGGCGATCAATGGCGGCACAAGCACACCAACGGGCGTAGCGATCGATGACGTGGCCGACAATCAGTTGGCCCACGATGTGGCATTGGTCGTAAACAATGGCGATAACTCGGTTGCCGTGATTGACCTGGTCACGAAAGCCGTCGCGCAAACCATTGACCTCACGCCGTTCACCCCAGTGGGAAGCACTCCGATTGCGATCGGCATCAATCCGCTCACGCACCGCGCAATCGTAGCCAACACATCCACGAATCTGGCGACGGTGATTGATCTCGTCACTCCCAACCCAAATCTGGCCAAACCTTGCACCACTCCTCCTTGCGTACTGACGACCGTCGGCGGGGACCTGCCTCCATTTTTCAGCACGGGCCCCAATCCCTCGATCGCGATCGATCCGCGCTTGAACTGGGCGGTGGTCACGCCCGGGGGCGCTGGCACGGTAAATATTGTTGATCTTGGGAGGAACCCGAATGCCACCGACGGAGGGCGCCAGCCTCTTGCAGTTGGAGGCCTCACAATCACCACGACCGTTCAGGGCGTAGGCATTAATACCGAAACGCATGAGGTGTTGTTGACCGATCCGGTAGGCACCTCGTTGACGACATACAGTTTGCTCGACAACTCGGTGAACTCGGTCGCTTTTACGAACAACGGGGTCGCATTTAGCGAGATCGGCCTCCTGGCTGCGGCGGTCAACCCGCTGGGCAACCTTGGCGTCGTCGTGAATAGGAATGGCGGGACAGTCAGCGTAGTGGATCTGGGAACGGGAAATGTGCTGAGGGCGGACATTCCGACGGACAATAAGCCATCGCCGTTGCCGGTGGCCGTGGCCGTGGACCAGGGCACGAACCGAGCATTGATCGTGAACCAGAGTGATAACAATGTAGCGATATTGACCCTCGGCTCGACCTTCCGCTCGCCGCAAATCATTGAGACCAGCCCGGCAGTTACGTTCGCGCAGACTGCCAGCCCACTGACGCTCACGATCAATGGCGCTGGTTTCGCCCCAGGCGCCCAAGTGCTCCTGGATGGAACGGTGCCTGCGATGCTCACCATTCTCAAGGAGACGCCGAATCAAATTGTCGCTTCGATTCCTGCGGCGTTGCTGGGTGCGCCCCACCGCTACATCGTGGCAGTCCAGAACCCGGGACAAATGTCAAACGTCACGGACCTGACGGTGATTCAGTCGGTCAGCACCGGCGCCCCAGGAAGCGCGCCGGTTGGCGTCGCAGTTGACAACGAGCGCGACCTCGCCGTGGTCACAAACACAGGCACGGGCACCGTGGCCGTCATCGACCTGACCACCGGAACTCTGGAAACCCCGACGCTCTCAAGTGCCTTCACAGTCGGATCCTCGCCGCAGGGCGTGGCGATCGTTCCGCGGATGGCACTCGCAGTCGTCGCGAACAACGGGAGCGACAACTACTCGGTGGTGGATGAAACGGGCATTGCGCCTGCCTTGACGGCTGAGTGCACACCGTGCCAAGGCCCCAACGGCGTGGCCATCGATCAGGATAGTGATATCGCGGCCATCACAGGGTCCATTTCGAATACCGTCAACTTTGTAAGCCTGCTGGTTAGGCCGCTCACCGCCGGCACGAGCGGGTCAGTGGATCAAAACCCTGGCCCGGTGGCCTTTGATCCCATGCCAAACGTGAATTTGGGCGATTCGGTGTTCGCGGCAGTGGGAACTTCGTCGCAGGAGAGCAGCATACTGCTGGTGAATACAGGTGGAGGAACCGCGAAACGCGTGGCGAACGAGAACTTTCAAGCGCCGACAGGAGTGATATTCGATTCGTTGAACCAGGTGTTCATCGTGGCGAACAGTTTGCAGGACAACCTGGTGTTTGTCGACGGCAGGACTTTCGAGGCAGCAACGGCGGCTGTGGGAGTGGACCCCACTTCGCTCGATTACAATTTTCAGACCAGCACTCTTGTGACCGTGAATTCGGCCAGCAACACGATGTCTGTGATTGAGTACACCTGTTCGCCAATCGTTCAGATCCTGCAACCGATCCCGTGCCCGACGGGGCCGAAAACACGCCTGATCCTCGGCTTGCCGGGCTCCGCGCAGTTTTCTCAATTGCAGCAATATTCGGTGGGCATTGACCTGAAGATGAATCTAGCCGTTGTGGTGGATCAGAACAACGATCGCGTCCTGCTGATTCCACTGCCGCGCTAGCGTGGCGGGATCCGACGGCCAGCCGATGCGCCGGCGGAATCCATTTGACCGGTTTCCCGCGCGGCAGCTATAATGCTGGGTTTGCGCACAGCGCAATTTTCCGATGAAGGAGTGAGAATGAAGATTCGAATCGCAATCCCGGCCCTGGCGGCCCTCCTGATGGTGGCTGTGCCGGCCGTTCGGGCGCAGTCAAGCGCTGCGGCTCCGGCGAAGACGGGCGTGATCAACGTGCAGGTGGCCATCACCAGCACGTCCGAAGGCAAGCAGGCCGCCGCGGAATTGCAATCGCAATTCGCGCCACGGCAGGCCGAGCTCGACAATATGAGGAAGCAGATCGAGGATTTGCAGACCCGCCTGCGAACCGGCGCCAACACCCTCAACGACGACGAACGGACCCGCCTCGGAGCCGAAGGCGACCGCCTGACCCGCCTCTATCAGCGGAAGCAGCAAGAGTCGCAGGATGATTTTAACGAAGCCCAGCGCGAAATCGTGGACCGGATCGGCCGAAAAATGATCGGGATCCTCGACAAGTATTCGCAGGAGAATGGATACGCGATAATTTTTGACACTTCCTCGCAGAATACACCGGTGATCTACGCGGCGAATCAGATTGACGTGACGCAGGACATTATCCGTCTCTTTGACCAGGCCTTCCCCGTCAAGAACGCCAGCGCCCAGCCGAAGTCGGGCGCGTCCAAACCGGCAGCACCGAGGCCGGCGACGCAACCGGGGCAGACACCGCCCAAGCCGTAAGCACAGCATCACAGCTTCGAATTCGAAACCGACGGCCTCTCCGGCCAAACCGGCGAGGCCGTTTTTTTATGGCTGCGAGGCGCTTCTGCGTTGCCGCAAGCCTATCATTATTCGCTGCCTACTTGCGCAGGGTCGGTGAAGATCGCGTGGTAAATCAGGTGCGTCGCCGCATCGATCGACTGATTCAACTCCGCCCTGGACATTCGCCCGGCTTTTGCGAGCAGACTCCAGAAGAAAGTGTCCATTGCACGGGCCAATCCAGGAATATCCACGTTCGGCCGCGCGCCGGGGAGTCGTGCGAGGAATTGAAAGACGGCCGTGACGCGTGACGTCGTCCATTTATGAATTTCATCTTGTCTCTCGACCAGTTCCGGATCAGACAGCGCCGCCTCTTGCCACGCTCGGTAAGCGCCCAGGTAGCGCAGATCGCGCGAAAAGGCGCGGGACAATAGTTCACGGAGATTCGCCCGGGCGTCCCCGGCCCGCTGCTGCTGGAAATTGAGCTGGCTCAATTTTTCCAGCAACTCATCCATCAGCGCGAGGAGCAGTTGGGGTTTAGAACGGTAGTGCTGATAGAACGTGCCGATAGAGAGTTTCGCGCGGCCGGCGATTTCGTTGATGGATGTCTTCTCATAGCCCTTCTCACCGAAGAGTGCCAGCGCGGCCGCTTTCAGCCGGGCGCGTTTTTCGAGACTCCGTTTTTGAAGCGGCTCCGATGGAAGCTTTTCACCCGCAAGCAGATTTGGACGGATGCTCATGGTCTGCGCGATTTGGAGATGGTCGCACCAACCAGCGCGCTTACGACGCACCACAGCATCCATCCGCCGAAGACGCCTGCCACTTCGGGGGCCATGTTCGGAAAAATCGCGGGGAAAAACGCTGAGGAGAAGGGGTCGAGAAAGAGCGTCGGCAGGGAAATCGAGAGTGCGCCGGCAAGCCATTGATCGTGCGGGAGCCGAAATCGGGCGCAAAGAAGGCGCACGAGCCAGGCCATGAGCGGAAAGCTGACGGCAAACAAAAGGAGGGTCCCTTTCCAGTCGCCGGGATGGAGCAAGCGCTGTCCACCCAGGCGCAAGGCGAGGGTGGCAGCGAACCAGATCCCGAGCCCGATGAGCAAGAGGCGGAAGTTCATAATATGAATATGAGTTCATCTTCTTATATGGAAAGCTCATAGTCAAGCGCAAATCTAGCCCCCCGCATTCCAACCCTGCGAAGAAAAATCTAATCCCCGTCCCGAGATTAGAAATCCCTCTAAGTCATTGAAAACACGAGATCGCGACCCATTCTAAACTGCTCAAAACAGCCCCCTAGAGACCCATGTATCGCCCCTCGATCATCCGCTCCGCAAGCTGGGTTTCCACTCCTCCGGCTTCAGACGCGCGCCCTACAGCATGCCGGAGCTAGTGGCATGGGGCCGACAATCATGTACCGGGGGGGCAAAGTAGTTACGGAGTGATTTTGGAGATGGCGTGCGGTTCAGTTTCGATCGCCTCGGAGGGGCCACTCTCACTGCGCCTGCCGAGAAATCTTTCAATCGCAGCGAATAATTCACTCGTGCGAATGGGTTTCGAGACGTAGCCGTCCATGCCCGCGGCGATGCAGCGTTGTTCATCGCCTTTTAGCGCGTGGGCGGTCATGGCAATGATTGGAATGTGTCCGCCAGTTAGCCTTTCTTTTTTTCGGATGGCAGCCGTGGCTTCAAGGCCATCCATGTCGGGCATCATGACGTCCATCAGGACGATATCGAACGATCCCTTCTCGAGTTCCTCGAGCGCCGCCTGTCCATCGCCGGCTACGGTGACATTGAAGCCGCGTTTGCCGAGGAGCCGGAAAGCCAGCCTTTGGTTTACCAGGTTGTCTTCGGCCAGGAGGATGCGAGAACGATTGCGATTCTGCTGGAGGGTATGATCCGCTGCCAGTTGCTCTGCTTTCTGCGGTGGTTTTTTCTGAAAGCGAGTACAAATGCATTCCAGCAATTCCGCCTGCCCTATGGGCTTTACAAGGTACGCAGAGATTCCCAATTCGCGGCAACGGGCGGCGTCGCCAAGGTGACCGGCTGACGTAAGCATCATGATCGTCGCGTTCAGCAAGCGTGGGTCCTTGCGAATTTCTTCGGCGAGCATGAATCCGTCCATTTCCGGCATTTGACCGTCGAGCAGGATCAGCAGGAACGGGTGGCCGGCATCGTTTGCGAATTCGATGGCTTGAAGAGCGGCGCGGCCGCCGTCCGCGCCGACGGGTTTCATTCCCCAGCGGGCGAGCATGGCGTGAAGCACGCGGCGATTCGTCGAATTGTCATCCACGATCAACGCGGATAAACCGTGCAGATAGTCTGGTTCGATGAGATTGCAGCGCGGGGTTTCGCCCGGCTGGACGGCCAGCGAGATGCTGAAGTGAAAAGTGCTTCCTTTCCCCGGCTCGCTTTCCACCCAAATGCGGCCGCTCATCATCTCGACCAGCCGGGTGCAAATCGTCAACCCGAGTCCGGTGCCCCCGTATTTTCGGGCCATCGAGCCATCGGCCTGCGAGAACGCTTCGAAGATTTTGGCCTGTTTGTCCGGTGCGATTCCCACGCCGCTGTCCTTGATCGAGAAATGCAGCCGCACGCCGCCGGATGATTCGCCTTCGTTCTCGACGGAGACAAAAATTTCACCCTGTTCCGTGAATTTGATGGAGTTCCCCACGAGATTGACGATGATTTGCCGGATGCGGCCGGGGTCGCCAATCAGCGTGTCGGGCAGGTCCGGCTGCACATCGTAAATCAATTCCAAATGTTTCTGGTGCGCGCGGATACTGAGGCCCTTCATCGTATCGCTGAGGTTCTCGCGGAGGTCAAACGGAATCGCTTCGATATCCAGCTTGCCCGCCTCGATCTTCGAGAAATCCAATATGTCGTTGATGATGCTGAGCAGGGATTCGGCGGAAAGCTTGACGAGGCCGAGGCTCTCACGCTGTTCGGAATTGAGCTCGGTATCGAGCACAAGTTCGGTCATGCCCAGGATGCCGTTCATGGGCGTGCGAATCTCGTGGCTCATAATCGCGAGAAACGTGCTCTTCGCTTTGCTGGCCTCTTCCAATTCGCGCCGCCGATTAGCTTCCAGCGCCCGGTCCGCCAGTCCCTGCCAATAGGCGGCATGCAATTGGCGGCACTGCGCGATGAGAAAGCCTACAAAGAACATGACAGTGATGGCGAAGGTGTTTCCTCTTGCACCTCCAATCCAAAAAGTCATGAGGACTATCGGCGATTCCATCAGCAACAGTTGGCAGTACACCAAGGGCATACTTGGGATGAAGGAGATGCTTCCTCCTGCTGTCAATCCGGCAATCCATATCTCGATGATCACAAATGGCCAGCTATCGATCCCGTAAAGAAAAGCATAGGCGGCGTGCAAGAAGCCGGTGCAACCGGCGTTGATCGAGACCGTCACGGACATCAGTGCCCGCCATAAATTTGGACGCGATGTGTAGATATAAGAGCGGCCGACAGTCAATCCAAGCCTTGCGGCAAACGCAACCGCGAAAATCGCCGTTGTGGCCCACATCAGACGAGGGTGCTGACGAAAGGAATCGGTGCCAATGGCCAGGATGGATACTAAAAGAGGGTAGGCGAAGGACCCTTTGAGCCAGCGCGCGCACAGATCGGCGTCGGCCTGCTCGCGGAATTCCCGCGAGGGTGGCTGACCCGGGACAGTGGAGCCTGGTGAAGCAACCATGCTTAAAGACTCTATCGGCAAGACCGCAGACTATTCGCAGTTGCAACTGCCATGATTCATCCTTTGAAAATGGAAGGGAAACGGAGAGGGAGCGAGAGCCTATTCTCGCCAAGACTTGAGATGGAAGCTTATCAAAGGAGGCAGAGAGGGACGACTAGATTCAACAAACTGTGCCTTATGAAGTAGCAAGGCCCGTTCGGGACCATTCGATGCGCTGGATTTCGGCTTTCTGGAAGCGGTTTTCTGAGCGCTTAATTTTGGGTTGCGGCGGGCAATTCCTTGGGCGAGACGGGCTCGGCTGAGCTCATATGCTCGTGGATGATTTTCAAGCTGCCTTTGGGGTCGCGCTGAAGGACCTGCGTGGCGCGCATGAAGGGCACGTCGACGCTGACCCGCTTGCCAGTGGGGAGGCTGCGGGTGACATTGAAGTGGAACGCGTAGGAGGCGACCACGAGGTCGTCGCGCAGCAGCTGCACCTCGATTGAATCGAGCTTCGCGCCGACCGAGGAGCCGGGGCCAAAGAGTTCTCGCGCGCGGCGGACGAGCATCAGCCGAGCTGGTTCGCCCTTGCGCGCGTCGGCGGCGAAAACAGTTGCCGAGGGGGAATAGAGCGCGTCGAATTCAGCCTTCGATTTTCGGATGAAATACCCCCAGAACCTTTGAACCAGGGCGCGGACTTCATCGGCTGAGGTGGCGTCCATTTTAGTGGATGCACCCGAACGCAGCCCCACGGCGGTAAGAATTAGCCGCCGTTTTCGCAAGACCGGGCATGGACCTATCCTTGCGCCTTCTCGACAGCCGGCGGGGCGGCCGAGCTTAAGTGTTCATGGACGATTTTCAGCGCGCCGCGATCGTTGCGCTGAAAAACTTGAGTGGAGCGGCCAAAGAGCGTACTGCGAGCGGTGCGGCTGCCGTCCTTATTCGTTTTGGTGGAATTAAAACGGTACGTGTAGGAAGCAATGGCTATATCGGGGCCGGCGATCTGGACCTCGATGGGATCGAGTTCCGCGTTCGAAATTGAATCGGTAGCCACGTACTGGCGCATCCGGCGAATGGCCGTCAGCGGTCCGCGCTCGCTCTGCTTCGCCTTGCCGGTAAAAACGACAGCCGTCGGCGAATAGAGATCCTCCAGCTTTTCTTTTGATTTGCCCGACAAGATGCTCCAGAACTTTTGCACTTCGGCGCGAATCTCGTCGGGCGAGACATCGGCGGCCATGGCGGAAGATTATCACGGGGCTTGCCGCATCAAGATTTTTGCGGATGCGCGAAGGAGAATCGGTAAACAACGGGAGAGTACATTTCGAAAATGATTATTGCACGGCAGGGAGGAAGACCAAGTTCAGAGAGCCAGCCATTCGAAGGGGAACAGCTTGCCCGCGGCCGCGGGATCGATTTTTATTCCCGCCAACTCAGCGGCCCGCGCAAGTACGGGATCGCGGCCTTCCGCGAGGTCTTGCGCTGTCGGGAGGGCGGCCTCATCGGGTATCACGCCATTGTGTTCAAGGCTCTTGCCGTCTTTCATGATCAGGTCCGCGTCGGTGACGGAAAAGGAATAGAAGACTTTGGTGTCAGCGCCGAGCGAGCGGGAGTATCCCCTCGCTTCCATCACGCTGCCGGAGGTGCGGTCACCGATCACCTGTCCACGCTTCTCAAGCTGGATGACGCGCGCGAAGAGTTCCGCGGCGGAAGCAGAATCGCTGTCCACGAGGACAATTATTTTCCCCGTAAAGGTATTGCCGCCGCGCGTCTTAGCCAACTGCGGCTTCAGCTCCTTTCGTCCGATGCGATCCGATATTTTCACGTCGTGGTCGAAGACATTTCCGACCATGCGCTCCAGGCAGACCACCGCGCCGCCCGGATTGCCCCGCAAATCGAGAATCAAGGTTTGATGTTTCCGGGCGATGTCAAACATGTGATCCACTTCGCGGTCCTGGAGATCGAATTCGGGCATCTTCCAGATCATTACTTCGCCCGACTGGATGTACCGCTGGCGAACGATATGGTCTTCATTTTCTTCTTCGCGGATGAGCTGCCAGAAGTCAGCGCTGTCCAGACTTGAAATGTCCATTACTCTCTTTCGAACGTGCATCTGGGATTGCACCAGGGCCTAGCGCTGCTGGCCTGCCGGGTCGCGGAGGTCCAGCTGTGTTGCGGACTGCGGAGCGAGTGCCCGGTAATAATAGGAGATTTTCCAAAGGTCGTCACGGCCGACGCGATACCGGTTGTACTGCATCACCTGGTCGCCGATGTGGACCTTCGATTCAGCATCCGTGCCGGGCCGAACGCGAGTGATGAAGACGTTTTCACCAAAGACTTGCATTCGATAGCCATATTCCACCCGAGTCTGCCGTGAAGGTGGGCGGAAAAAAGTGTGCGAATCGTTCAGGCCATCGAGAAAACCGGCGATCACTCCGAAAGCCTGCCCGAGGGACGTAGCATTCTTGATTTTTTCGTCATGCTCGTGGAAACGGGCATCCCAATCCAGGCCGTGGATCTTGGGGTCGTAGTATTCCTTCTTGACCACGTCGTAGGCGTCGTGCAGCATCGTGCGCGCCCGGTCGAGATTTATTTTGTCCATCCCTTGCTGCGCGGCCAGCGGGGGAAACGCGGCGAGAGCCAAAAGGACCACGAGCAGGACGGCTAACCAAATGGGGCGACACCTCGACACCGGCCTCTCCGGAAAGCGGGATTGACGAGTTTGCAATGGAGATATACAACAGATTCCGGGGTAATGCCAAGGGAGTAATAGCTGGGAGAGTTAATTCGGCGGAGTTGAGTGCAATTTGATTGCCCTGGCGGCGGAGCGGGATCCTTGGGGCTGGATCGATGTATCTCAGGCGCTTTGGCGGCATCTGTGATGGCTGGAGGGCGCCGATTTTTGGCCGATCCGGGATGGTCTTGCGTTTTTGGGGTGGGGAAATTATACTAGGGTGCTTCCAGATAGGTCGCACGGTCGAGTGGGCGCGAGCCCACTTTTTTGTTGGGCGCGATAAACGGCCAAGGGCGTAGAGGTTCCGGCCGGGGTAAAGCCCGCGCATAGAAGAGAATGGACCTGGAAAAGATTCGAGAGGCGGCCGAGCGGGCGGCGCGCTCGCGGGGCCTCGAAATATTCGACGTGGAGTGGAAGGTAGGCAAGCAGCGGCTGCTGCGGGTCTATCTGGACCGGTTGCCTGGCCCGCAGAATCCGGAGGGGCTGGGTGTCACTCACGACGATTGCCAGCACGTCAGCGAGCAATTGAGCGTGCTCCTCGATGTGGAGGATCTGGTACCGGGGCCGAGTTACGTCCTGGAAGTCAGTTCGCCGGGGCTGGACAGGAAGTTGATCAAAGAAGCGGATTACGAGCGGTTCGTCGGGCGGCTGGCGCAAATATGGCTGAACGAGCCGGTGGAGAATCAGAAGTATCTCGAGGGGCGCCTGGCCGGGTACGCGGATGGCATGGTGAAACTGGCGCTGAAGAATCACGAGGTGGCGGTGCCGTACGCCGGGATTCGCAAGGCGAATTTGAAGGTGGAGCTGTAGGGTTGGGGTTGAGCATCACTTGGCCGCGGATGCGCGGCCGGCAGAGGTCCAGGGAGAAACAGGGATGGCGAGTCTGCTGTACCAGACAATCGAGCAGATCAGCCGGGAGAAGCACATCGAACCGGAGATCATCGTCGCGGCGATTGAAGACGCGATGGTGGTGGCGGCGCGGAAATATTACCGCACCGAGGAAGAACTCCGCTCAAAATTCAACCCTGACACGGGCCAGATAGACGTGTACTCAGTGCACACGGTGGTGGAAGAAGTCGCCGATCCGCTGCGTGAAATTTCGCTCACGGACGCGCGCAAAAAGAACCCGGAAATTGAAGTCGGCGGGGAACTGACCGAGACGAAACCGACCGACGTGCTGGGAAGAATCGCGGCGCAGACGGCCAAGCAGGTGATTCTGCAAAAAGTGCGCGAGGCCGAGCGCGACACGATTTATAACGAGTTTCACACGCGCGTCGGCGAACTCGTGAATTGCATCGTGAAGCGCATGGAAGGGCCGGACATCATCGTCGACCTGGGCCGGACGGAAGCGCGCCTGCCGAAGAGGGAGCAATCGCGCCTGGAGGCATACAACGTGGGCGACCGCCTCCGCACGACGATTCGCGCGGTCGAGCGCGCGGCCAAGGGGCCGCAGGTGATTGTCTCGCGCGCCGATCCCGCCCTGGTGCAGCGCCTGTTCGAAATGGAAGTCCCGGAAATTTATGACGGGACGGTACAGATCCGCGCCGTGGCTCGCGAAGCAGGCGAGCGCACGAAAATCGCCGTCGAAAGCCGCGACAAGGATGTGGACCCGGTCGGAGCTTGCGTAGGCATGAAGGGCATGCGCGTGCAGTCCATCATCCGCGAACTGCGCGGCGAGAAAATCGACATCATTCCTTATAGCGAAGAGACCATCGCTTTCGCCCAGAAAGCACTGAGCCCCGCGAAAGTGACGCGCGTTCAGATTGTGGAACCGGAAGAAAAGCGCCTCGAAGTAATCGTCGAGGATACGCAGCTTTCGCTGGCCATCGGCAAGAAGGGGCAGAACGTGCGCCTCGCAAGCAAGCTGATCGGCTGGAACATAGATATCAAGAGCGAAGAAGAGAAGCGCCGGGAAATCGAAGCGCAGATGGCGGCGTTGACGGCGCCCGGAACGGCGCTCGCGGAATTGAAGGGCGTGGGGCCGAAGACCATCGAGAAACTCGAATCGCACGGTATTACTTCGATCGAGAAGTTGGCGGATATGACGCCCGAGCAGCTTGTGGAAATTCCGGGCATCGGCGAGAAAATGGTGGAGAAGATTCACCAGTCCGTGGCCACGTATTTCGAGGAGCTAGAAGCGCAGGCCACCGCGGCCCCGGCTGAAGCGGCACCCGCGGAAGGCGAAGCGGTGGTGGCGGTTGAGACGGCGGTCGAGAACGTTGAACCAGCCGAAGTAGCCGAACCCGAAGTCGAAGCCGAAGCAGAGCCGGCCGAAACGGCTGCCGCAGCGGCAGAAATACCTGATTCTGATCCAACTGAAGCATCGGTGAGCGAAGAAGGCGCTGCGCCTGCTGATCCGGAAGCTGACGCGGAAAAGAAGGAGAATTCTGAATAATAATCCCCTGGTTATCGAGGCGGCGCGAGAGATTTCAGAAAGACAGAGGCGAATGGCAGATCCCAATCAAATCCGCATCAACGAGCTGGCAAGGGAACTCGAGATCAAAGCGAAAGTCCTGATCGACTTTCTGCCGGAGATCGGCGTCAACGATAAGAAGACGCACTCGAGCTCGCTCGACCTCGATAAAGCCGAACTTGTGCGCAAGCACTTCCTGGGTTTGGCTGCCGCGGAAGCGGCGGCGGAAGCGGAAAAGGAAGCAAAGGCAAAGGCTGCGAAGGCGAGGCCCGCGCGTCCGGCGGCGCCAGCCGCTGCACCTCCAGCGGCAGCAAAGCCTTCCGCACCCGCCGCGCCAGCCGGACCTGCCGCTGCTGGCGTCGCCACGAAGCCCGCACCTGCGCCTACGCAGGGAGTTGCGCCTGCCGCCGGCGCCGCGCCGCGTCCCGCCGTCGTGCCTGGGCGGCCTGCTGCTGCACCGCCTGCCGCGGGTGCTCCTGCGGCTGTGATTCATCCTCCTGCCGCGGCAAAGCCTGGAGTTGCACCCGCTGCAGCCACTCCGGCTACGCCGATTGCGGCGAAGCCTGGCACTGCACCAGCGCCTCCGAGAACTGCAATTCCGGCACGGCCGGCTGGTCCCGGCACCGGGCAAGGCCATCCAACATCTCCCGCAGCACAAAGGCCTGCGGCTGCTGCACCGGGGGCACCAAGGCCAGCCGGCGCCCCGCCAACCGGCCAGAGATTTCCGGCGCGGCCGGGCGCTCCACAAGGAGCACGTCCCGGAAGTGCGCCTGGACAATATCGGCCGAGTCCCGCACCGGGCCAGTCACGTCCCGGCGGGCCGCCCTCGAGATTTCCGCAGCGCCCCGGCAGCGGCGGTGGGCGTCCCGGAGGACCCGGGCAAGGACCAGTTGGGACCCAAAGGCCTGGCGCGGGCGTTCCGAAAGCTGAACCGGGAAAGCCGCTCTATGCTCGCAAGCCGCCCGCTTCTCGTGGGCGTCCGCTAATCGAAAAACGCTACGCGGAAGGCGAGCGGAAACTGCATCCGGTGCGAACGCGCGCAGGAGCTGGCCCGGGGCGTGCAGCCCAAGCCGAACCAGTGGCGCCTGTGCAGCGCGAGCCTCGCGACGTGATCGTGACGGAGGGAATCACGGTGCGCGAGCTGGCGGAGAAACTCGACATCCGCGCGAAGGATTTGCTGAAGACGCTGATGGACCGTGGCGTGTTTGCAAGTATTAACCAAGCCCTCGATGCGCCGACGGCGACAAGCCTCGCCGAATCGTTCAACGGAATCGTGAAGGTGGTCACTTTCGAAGAACAGGTGGTCCAGGAAGAGAAGGTAAAGGAAGAACGCACGGGGAATCAGCTGCCCCGCGCTCCCGTGGTGACTGTCATGGGCCACGTGGACCACGGCAAAACGAGCTTGCTCGACGCCATCCGCGAAACCGAAGTGGCCGCGGGAGAAGCCGGCGGCATCACGCAGCATATCGGCGCCTATGAGGCGCGCGTGGACGGGCGGCGAATTGTTTTCATCGATACGCCGGGCCACGAAGCGTTCACGCGGATGCGCGCGCGCGGCGCAAAGGTGACGGACATCGTAGTGCTGGTCGTAGGCGCGGACGACGGCGTGATGCCGCAAACCGACGAGGCCATTGATCATGCGCGAGCCGCGGGTGTCCCGATCGTTGTGGCCATCAACAAAATTGACAAGCCGGACGCGGAACCAGAACGCGTCAAGCGCCAGCTCTCCGATCGCAAACTGATGCCCGAGGAATGGGGCGGCGATACGGTGATGGTGGAAGTTTCCGCGAGGACCAAGAAGAACATCCCGAAATTGCTCGAGATGATTCTACTGGTCGGCGATTTGCGCGAGCTGAAGGCCGATCCGGATGCCCCGGCGAGCGGGACGGTGCTCGAATCGCGCGTGGACAAAGGGCGCGGGCCGGTGGCCACCGTTCTAGTGCAGAACGGCACTCTGCATGTCGGCGACGTATTTATCGTTGGCGCGGTGTATGGAAAAGTGCGCGCCATGTTTGACGATCGCGGGCAGCCGATCAAGAAGGCCGCTCCGTCAACGCCCGTCGAAGTGCTGGGATTGCAAGGCGTGCCCGAAGCAGGCGATCAGTTCCAGGTGGCGGATGAAGCCAAGGCGCGGCACATCGTCGAATACCGCCAGTCGAAACAGCGCGAAGCGACTCTCGCAAGAACGGCATCCTCGGGCCGCTTGACGCTCGACCAATTGCACGAGCAATTGAAGGCCGGCGAGGTGAAAGAGCTGCCGGTGGTGGTGAAGGCGGACGTGCAGGGGTCAGTGGAAGTGCTCAGCGAAATGCTGCCCAAGCTTTCGAACGATCAAGTGAAATTGAAGGTGATACACGCGAGCGTCGGCGCGGTGACGGAAACGGACGTCCTCCTGGCGTCGGCTTCGAATGCCATCGTCGTCGCCTTCAACGTGCGGCCGGAGCGGAAAGCAGCGGAACTGGCGCAGCGCGAGGGCGTGGATATCCGTCCCTACACCATCATTTACGAATTGCAGGATGAACTGAAGAAGGCCGTAGCCGGGTTGCTCTCACCGATCATCAAGGAAACATATCTGGGACGCGCGGAAGTCCGCGACACGTTCCGCGTGAAGGGCGTGGGCATGATCGCGGGCTGCATGGTGCAAGATGGCATTCTGAAGCGCGACGCGGACGTGCGCGTGCTGCGTGACAATGTCGTCATCTACACCGGAAGAATCAGCTCGCTGCGGCGATTCAAGGATGACGCCAACGAAGTTCGCGCGGGGTTCGAATGCGGCGTGGGCGTCTCGAATTTCAGCGACGTGAAAGTGGCCGACATTCTGGAATGCTTCAAGATGGAGAAGACCGCCGCGCCGGAATTGCTCAACATGGCGGATCGGGCGCGCGCGCAGGAAGGCGCCGAAGCCCGGCGCAATTGATTTAGGATTCCAAGTTTAGCGACTCCCCTGAATTCCGAGGGGCTAACATGCCGATCGGCCTCCTCACCCTGGAAATTCACATCCCGGATGCCCGGTCTCTCAAAGACAAGCGGCAAGTACTGCGCAGCCTGAAGGACCGGCTTCGCGCGCATTTCAACGTGGCCGTGGCGGAACTGGAGCATCAGGAGCTGTGGCAGCGCTCGCGTGTGGGAGTGGTGAGTATATCGGGCGACGGGAAGCATCTGGAAGAATCGCTGCAAGCGATTGCCGCGGAATCGGAGCGAGTGCTGGGCCGCGACCTGGTGTCGCGGGAAATCGAATATTTCGAGGATGGGGAATAATGGCCGGGGGACATCGCGCGGAGCGAATCGCCGAGGAAATCAGGAACGAAGTGAGCTTGATGCTCGCGGGTGAATTGAAAGACCCGCGTCTAGCGGGCACAGTCATCGTCACGGAAGTGCGCCTGACGCCGGGAATGCGCACCGTGCGCGTCTTCGTGCAGCTTGCGGACGATGACACCGAGCGCGCGACCACACTCGCGGGGCTGAAGGCGGCCTCAGGGTACGTCCGGCACGAGCTGGTAGAGCG
Source organism: uncultured Acidobacteriota bacterium (assembly GCA_963701005.1). GTDB lineage: Bacteria > Acidobacteriota > Terriglobia > Acidiferrales > UBA7541 > Palsa-295. Next base: position 4,365,573 of record OY969555.1, on the reverse strand, counting down.
GTTGCAATTGCGCCGCGCGCCCGAAGTGATTTTCACGATCGATGAATCCGATGAGCGCGGGAATCGGATTGAGCAACTGCTCAGGCGGGCCAAGGAATCCGGGGAAGCCTAGGGCCTGGAGCGCGCACGTCGCGCCCTTGAGTTGTTGTGCCACGGAAGCAGACCTAATTTCATCTCATGCCTAGAAATCCAAAGCCAGCTCAAATTGACGGAATCCTTGTGGTAGATAAGCCGCGCGGGAAAACTTCGCACGACGTGGTGGAAACTGTGCGGCGGCTCGTGGGATTTCGCGGCATCGGGCACCTTGGCACACTCGATCCGCTGGCGACCGGCGTGCTCGTGCTGGCGCTTGGGCGAGCGACTCGGCTCGCACGCTTTTATACCGGGCGCCGCAAACGCTACACATGCGCGGTGCGGTTTGGTTTTGCCACGGATACGTACGACGCCGATGGGAAGGCGCTGGGGCCAGATACGGCGCCCACGCTGAACGCCGAAGAGATCGCGAAGCTCGCGGCGAAATTTGTCGGCAGCATCCAGCAGACGCCACCGCAATTTTCCGCCAAGAAAATTCACGGGCGCCCGGCGCACGAGCTGGCTCGAAAACACAAGCCGGTGAAGCTCGAGCCGGTGAACGTGGAAGTGTACGAGTTCCGGCTAACGAGTGTGGAGGGGTCGATCGCGCGATTCGAGGTGGAATGCGGTGCAGGAACTTACGTCCGCTCGCTCGCACAGGATCTGGGAGCGCTGCACGGGGCCAACGCCCACCTGGCCGAAATCACGCGCACGGCCGTGGGAGAATTCACGCTCGATCGAGCCGTGCCGCTCGCGGAGCTCGCCGAAGATGCGAAGGCGGGGCGATTGGCGGAGCGCGTAATCCGCCTGGAGGACCTGTTGCTGGAGCTGCCTCGCGCGACCGTGCTGCCGATAATCGAAAAGCGCGTACGCCACGGCGCAAAATTCAATCTTCCTCTCTCGCAGATTCAGCCGGGCGTGGTGACGGCCTCGCAGGGCGCCACGACGCAACTGGATTCCGGAGAATGGACTCCTTCTCGCCTCCGCGTTTTCAATCAGGCGGGTCAGCTGATCGCCATCGCTGATCCGGTGGTGCCACGGACGTATCAGCCGGTGGTGGTGCTGGAAGTGTCTGCCTAGAAGCGTCCTCTTTCCCGCAGCAAAACCGAACTAAATCCACCCTAAGAATTTTCGATGAAAAAACAGTGCGCACTTTGTGCGAGCAGTGTGAGCGCTAGAGGACTAGGGGCGCGGCGGTTCGGACCGTGGCTCAGGTTGCGGCTGCTGTTGTAGCGGCGGCTGCCCCGGGGTGGGCTGATTCACTGGCTCCGTCAATGGCTGCGGCGGAGGTTGTGGGGGTGGCTGGGGCTCAACGACGCGGCCCTCGCGTTCCGACCGCGTGGGGCCGAGAGCTCCCCCACCTTCGAGGGCGTGGTGGCCGGCGTACACGACGTGATCTTTGCGTGCCGAGAGCTCCACCGTGCGCGGTGTGATCAGGATCAGCAGCTCGCTATCCGCATTCTGAGTCATTTGGGTGCCACCAAGAAGTCCCAGCCCGGGAATCGTGGCGACTCCCGGCGTGCCGCCGATCCCGACTGACTGCTGTGGCTGGAGAATGCCGGCGATGGCGGTGGTTTCGTCTTGCCGGAGCCGAACCGTCTGCGTGACGGCTTCATTGGCGATGACAGGGATACCGTTGACGGCTTGCGTGGTGAGGCTGCTGACTGCGTAATCCATTTGGAGCGTAACTTCGTTGTTCGGGTGGAGGCGCGCAGTTGCTTTCACTTTCACGCCGACGTCAATATATTGCACGCCCGGGAAAGGAGTTTCCGGGAGAGCCGTCCCGCTGCCAAATACAGATTCATCCAAGATGACTGAGACGGTGTTCGAGCCCTTGTTGGCGATGGCGACGTCGGGATTGCCGCTGCCGTTGAAATCCGCAGTGACGATCGAAACGGGGCTAGTGCCGACCGTGAGTTCAAAATTCGGGCCAAACTGGCCGTTGCCGAGGCCGAGCAAGAGTGAAACGGCATTATCGGTCTCATCCGTGACGGCCAGATCGAGGCGGCCGTCAATATTGTAATCGGCGACGGCGATCGAAGTAGGGCCATTGCCGGCCGGGAAGTCAACGTTGTTGGTGAAAGTTCCGGCGGCCGTGCCAGTTGTGGTGGCTTGGCCCAGCAGAATCGAGACAGTATTTCCGGTGGCTGTGGACGTGGGGGCGCCGTTATTGGCGATGGCCAAATCCAGAATTCCGTCGCCATTGAAATCGCCGGAGGATACCCAGACGGGGGTATTGCCCGTCGGATAGTCTGTGCGGCTTGCGAATGTCCCGTTGCCATTGCCGAGAAAGATGGAGACGGTGTTGGCGGACGCATTGGTAACGGCCAGGTCCATCTTGCCATCCGCGTTGAAATCGGCAGCGATGATCGAGGAAGGGCCGGCTCCCGTGGGGATGATCGTATTTGCGGCGGTCGTAGGAGTCTTGAAAGTGCCATCCCCATTGCCAAGGAAAACCATGAGGGTGTTCGTGAGGTGGTTGACGACCGCGAGATCGGTGAACCCGCTGGAGGTGAAATTGGCTGCAACTGCGGCAGCGGGGCTGCTGCCGGCGCCGGTCGAGAGAGTCGAATTGGGCGCCGCCACGGGAGTAAAGGTGCCGTCGCCATTGCCAAGAAAAATTGAGATGGTGTTATCGCCCTGATTGACCACGGCGAGATCGAGATTCATGTCGTTGTTTGCTATCGCCGTATTCGTGTTGAAGTTGCCGGTGGCGATCCAGACGGGTGCCACGCCGGTCATGATGGTGGCTGGGGTGGGAGTGGTGAATGTGCCGTCGCCGTTGCCGAGGAAAATAGACAGGGTATTGCTGGTGTTGTTGGCGACCACCAGGTCCTGATTCCCCACGGAATTGCGCAGAATGCCCGAAGTCACAAAATCGGGAGCTTCACCGGTATCCAGAGTCGTAATCGGAAAATTCGTGGAGGATGCTCCAGGAATACTGCTGCCCGCGCCGGCAAGGCTTGGAGAAAATTGCGCAAGGGTGACCGGGACGCGATCGCCGACGAAGAAAGTCGCGGGCTGCCCGTCTTCCGCGCGAAGAAGTATGCGCCGCCCATGGCGTACGAGCGAGAGCATCTCCGAAAAATTCGCGGTCGCGCCGGATAGCGTAGCCAAAAAAGTGGTGTAGCCGCCGCCGAAAGCGATCAGCGGCGGAAGCAGCGAGCTGAGGCTCACCTGGCCGGACCCCAGCAGCGAGCCGATTTGCGTATTGGTGAGGCCGCTCAACGAAGACGGCGTGCCGAAAACTTCCTGTAGCACGGTGGCCAGGCCCGAAGGCGATGCCAGCGCTTGCAGCACTTCCTGCTTGCTTAGCGTGAACGTCCGAGCTGTTTCCGGAGGAGTGATTCCCAGCTCCCTGGCGTAGGTGCGGTCCACTTCGAGGATTTCGATTTCGAGCACCAGTTCGCCGCCCGGCTTTTCGAGGTCTTCGATGACGCTGGTGGCGATGGCCATGGCTTGCGGCGAAGCGCGCAGCGTGAGCGTTCCGCTCGAGACATCGAGATCGGAACGGGTGATCCCGGCGATTTCACGGACGAGGCGCAGCACTTCCGTCATCTGATCTTTGGTCTCGGATGCAGGCAGCAGAATCGTGCGCACGATGGAGATGTCATAGTCCTTGCGCTTCTGCGCGGTATCCTCCGCAACAATGAAAAGATGCTTGGTCAGTGGGCGCCAGAACGTGCCGGTCATCTGGCCGAGGACGCGCAGGGCGGTGGGGAAATCCAGGCCCGTCATCTGGAAATGGATCTGCCGCGGCCGCAAATCCGCGTCGAAGGCGACCTCGACGCCAAACTGCCGCGCAATCTCCTTGTAGGCGCCAATCGTGTCGCCGCGAACATCGAAGTTTCGCGTGCCGGATTGGTGCTCCATCCGGACCTCGCCGCCCGGATTGGCCTCCACCGTCGCGCGCTCAAGCACGCCGGCCTGAAATGCGGATAATTCGGCGTAGCGATCCTGGATGACTCGATTCGTGGGATCCAGCGCGCGCGCGGAGAGAAATTCCCGTCGCGCGTCCGAGAGCCGGCCGGAGACGGCCTCGCGCTCGCCGAGGTCCACCTTCATCTGGACCAGGCGGCTCTTGGCAAACTCGTGATGGAGGAAGTACTCCTTGTTCTCCGGCGCCCAGTTTAACGCGTCGGCATAGGCGCCATAGGCGGCTTCCCAATCGGCGTCATGCTCGGCGCGCAGGCCTTGCTTGAACGCCTCTCTCGCCTTTCTGGGGTCCGACTTGACGCTGACCGGCAGCGGAACTGCGGGGGCCGCACCCGTCGCCGCGCCTGCGGAGTTAGCGGGCTGACTCGGCTTGGGGGTAGGACCGGCAGGCGACTGGGCCCCGGCAGGAAGAGCGAGGCAGGTGCAGAGCGCCGCGGCAAGCAGGAAATGGACAGCCTGGGGCCGACAAACCATAGACAGATATTGTACAAGGAACGGAGCGAGAGCGGAGGGGTGGAGGTATGAATCTACTTGATTTTGTAGGGGCGGCGAGCTAGACTCGGATTTATAGTTGTAAGTCAGTATCAACTGGAGTTTCATTGCTTTCAGCTCTCCTGCTGGCTCTCCGGGAAGGCGTCGAAGCCGCGCTTGTCGTCGGCATCGTCCTCGTCTATCTAAATCGCACAGGGCGCCGTGCGCTTGCTAGGTACGTCTGGGGAGGCGTGATTCTAGCATTTGGAGCCAGCTTCGCGGCAGCCGTGCTGCTCCAGCGTTGGCGCGTGAGCGAAGACGGCTTCGAAGGTATTTTGATGCTCCTGGCGTCGGCGCTGGTCGTGACCATGATCGTGTGGATGAACCGCGTGGCGCGCAGCCTGAAGAAAGAAATCGAACAGCGCGTGGAGACCTACGCGCAGAAATCCACGGAGGCGGCGGGCTGGGGCATCGGCGCGTTCGTTTTTCTGATGGTCTTGCGCGAAGGCGCCGAGCTCGTGCTGGTCCTCCGCGCCGTCGAACTGTCGAGCGAGGGTGTGGGAGTATGGATCGGGACCGGGCTGGGGCTTGCCATCGCGGTCGCCGTGGGACTTTTCTTTTTTCAGGGAACGCTGCGCATACCGCTACACCGCTTTTTCACAGCCACAAGCGCGATCCTGATCGTGGTGGCCTTTCAATTGGCGCTCACCGGTGTGCATGAATTGAGCGAGGCGATGTGGCTGCCCTCGAGCAAGACGGAAATGGCCACCATTGGCCCGATCGTCCGCAACGAAGTGTTTTTCTTCGTCGTGATACTGGGAGCGGCCGCTCTGGTTGTGCTGCGCGAATGGTTCAGTGCCAGGCGGCCGGCGACCGACGAATCCATCAATCCGGCGGAGCGGCGAATGCGGGAATGGGAATTCCGCCGGCAGCGGCGCTGGAGCTTTGGAGCGGCGATCCTGTGCGTGCTGGTGGTGCTGAGCATGGCGGGCGAGTTCGTCTATGCGCGGACAACATCGGCGCAAATCCCGGCCACGCGGCTGGTGGCGCGCGATAATATGGTTCGCATCCCGCTCTCGGAATTGTCCGATTCGAGCCTGCATTTCTACACCGCGGATGTGAACGGCACAGTGCTTCGATTCCTGGTAATTCACAAAAGCGATGGCGACTACGGGACGGCGCTCGATGCCTGCGAGATTTGCGGATTCGCCGGATACCGCCAGGAAGGCCAAAACGTGATTTGCCGCAATTGCGGCGCGGCGATTTATATCCCCTCGATCGGCGAATCGGGTGGTTGCAATCCAATCGGCGTGAAATCAAAGGTAGAGGGGGGAGAAGTGGTGGTGGACCTGTCGGCACTTGCCGATGCGGCTTCCAAGATCCATCCCTGACAAAATGTTTGCCCGCCTGGTGGGAGAATCCTTCGTACGCAATCCGCGTCGGAAATTTCTGACGGCGGCCGCCCTCGTAGTTGGAATGGCGGTGGCAACGGCGACGCTGACGGTAGCGCTCGACGTCGGCGATCGCCTCGCGCGCGAATTCCGCAGCCTGGGCGCGAATCTTCTGGTGACGCCGCAATCAGACACCCTGCCGCTGGAGATCGGCGGAGTGGACTATCGCCCCGTGGATGAAGGCGCCTACCTGCAGGAATCCGAAGCCGGAAAACTCAAAGCAATATTCTGGCGCCACAATATTCTGGGCTTCACGCCGTTTCTCGACGTTCCCGTCTTCCTGAGCACATCGCAGGGCGGCGCATCGGCAACGACGCTGATCGGGACCTGGTACGAGCACGACGTCAACCTCCCGGATCACGAAGTATTCAGGACCGGCGTGAGCATCACGCATCCATGGTGGAAAATTCAGGGGCGATGGTTCCGCGACGATGGCTACGAATGCGTGGTGGGTTCCGCGCTGGCGGCGGCATTTCCCGGACGATTCATGCCGGGCAAGATGATTTATGTCAGCGCGCAGGCCACGGGGAAGGGCGGCTCGGAAGAAACGATTCCGCTGTTCGTTACCGGGATTGTCTCTACCGGCGACGCAGAAGACCAGGCCGTCCTCGTCCCGCTATCGGTGGCGCAGACGCTTTCGGGCCATCCCGGGCAGATGCGGCAACTTTTTGTGAGCGCGCTCACGAAACCTGCCGATTCACTCTCCGAGCGCGACCCACACACGCTATCCCCCAAAGAATACGACCGCTGGTTTTGCTCGCCCTATATATCCTCGATCGCCTACCAAATCCGGCAGGTGATTCCGGGCACGGACGTACGCGCCATCCGGCGAGTGGCGGATTCCGAGGGCCGCATCCTTTCGCACATCGGAACGCTGCTATGGATCGTGACGCTCGCGGCGCTGATCGCGGCAGCCCTGGCGGTAGCGGCAACTTCAGCGACCACGGTTCTCGAGCGCCGCGATGAAATCGGCATCATGAAAGCAATTGGCGCCACCAATACGCTCGTCGCCGGTATTTTTCTGGCGGAGCAAATGCTGCTCGCGCTCACAGGCGGGATCCTGGGATTTGGGGTCGGCGTCGCCCTGGCGTGGATTTTGGGCGAGAGCGTATTTGGAACGCCTTCCTCACTCCGGGTGGTTCTGTTGCCGGTGATTTTGGGGCTCGCGGCGGTCGTGGCGATCGTGGGCAGCTTGATTCCATTGCGGCGCGCGTCGCATTTCCAGCCGGCGCCGATATTGCGGGGCGAGTGATGTTCGGTCGCTTGTTGTGGAAGCTGCTGCGCGCCAGCCGCGGGCGGCTGGTCGTGGCGCTGATTGCTCTGGTAAGCGGCGCAGCGGTCATCTCCGCGCTGCTCAATTTGGAAATGGACATCGAACGGAAACTGACGCAGGAATTCCGCACTCTGGGGGCCAATCTGGTAATTGCGCCAGGGCGCGACGTGCAGGCCATCGAATCTGGAGCTGAATCGCCGACGTTGATGGACCAAAGCGTGGTGTTGATGCAGGTGGAACGGCTGCGAACGCCGGACATGATTGCCGCCGCCCCTTATCTTTACATCGTTGCGAAGTCTGCGGGTTCGCCGGTCGTGGTCGCCGGCACCTGGCTTGACCAGATGAACAAGCTCGCGCCCACCTGGAGAATCGAGGGAGAGTGGGTGGATTCGCGCGAAGACGAGACACGATGCTTGGTCGGCCGTAACGTCGCGCGACAATTCAAACTGACTCCGGGGAGCGATATTGAATTGACTTACCTCGGGCAATTGACGCGACTGACCGTGGCAGGAATCGTGGATTCCGGCGGCACGGAGGATAGCCACGTCTTCGTCAACCTGCCCGTGGCCCAGGATTTGGCGCAGTTGAAGAGCCAGATCGGACTCGTGCAGATAAGCATCAGCGGCACATCGAAGAGCATTGAGGCGTTCACAGAGAAGCTTGCCGCGGCGCTCCACGGCTTCGAAGTCCGGCCGATCCGGCAGGTGACCCAGGCCGAAGGGGAGCTGCTGAATCGCATCCGGCTATTGATTGTCTCCATGGTGATTTTGATTCTGGTGCTCACAGCCTTGTGCGTGCTCGCAACGATGGCCGCGCTGGCCATGGAGCGCCGCGAGGATGTGGGTCTGATGAAGGCCTTGGGCGGCTCGATCTCGCGCGTTGTCGGGCTATTTCTAGCCGAAGTTGGCGTGCTCGGGGCAGCGGGTGGATTCATCGGCTGCCTCGCAGGCATCGAGCTTTCCCACTGGATGGGGCGCCGCGTGTTCGGGACGGCTATTTCCGCGCGCTGGGAAATATTTCCGCTGACAATCGCCTTGATGGTCACGGTGGCGCTGGCCGGAGCCCTCCCGCTGCGGCGGCTCGGTAGCGTGAAACCCGCGGTGATTTTGCGAGGAGAATAGTGGCGACTCTGGTCCAAGTTGAAGATCTGCGCAAGGAATTCGGCAACGTCCGCGCTCTCGGCGGCGTCTCCTTCAAAGTGGAGGAAGGCGAGTGGATCGCCATCATGGGGCCTTCGGGCTCAGGGAAGACCACGCTGATCAATATCCTCGGCGGGCTGGACACCCCGACGGCGGGCCAGGCGATTGTCGATGGCACGGACGTGGCGCGCCTCAACGAAGCGGGCCTCACGCGGTATCGCGCCGAGAAAATTGGCTTCATCTTCCAGCAATTCCACCTGGTCCCTTATCTGACGGCGCTTGAGAACGTCATGCTCGCTCAATACTTCCATAGCACGACCGATGAGACAGAAGCTCGCGAAGCGCTCGAGCGCGTGGGCTTGAAAGAGCGCGTGAGCCATCTCCCAACGCAACTCTCGGGCGGCGAGCAACAGCGCGTCGCGGTCGCGCGGGCCCTGATCAACCATCCGAAGCTGATCTTGGCGGATGAGCCGACCGGAAACCTCGACGAATCAAACGAGCAAACGGTGATCCGCCTCCTGCGAGAATTGCATTCGGAAGGGCACACGATTTTGATGGTCACGCATTCCCCGTCGCTCGGCGGACTGGCCGACCGGCGGATTGAGTTCGCGCACGGGCGCCTCGCGCAGGTGGCGGCGTACTCGGCGGAAGAAGAAGAGCGCTTCGATCATTTGCTCGAGCAGATTTGGATTTGCGGCGAAGAAGGTGTGGTGCCCGCGCTCGAGCGCATTCGGCAGCGCGGCACGCAGGACACGCCGCAAATCGTAGCGCGGCTCAAATCTCTCGGGCTTTTGGAATTGGGCGAAAGTGAAGTAGCGTTCACGCCGCGGGGAGAGAGCCGCGCCCGCGACGTGATCCGGCGGAAGCGCCTCGCCGAGCGGCTCCTGACGGAGACATTTTCGATCAACGGTGCCGAGGTCGATTCGCACGCCTGCAAGTTCGAGCACATCATCAGCCCCGAGCTCGACCAGCGCATTTGCACTTTCCTGGGCCACCCGAGAACCTGCCCGCACGGAAATCCGATTCCAGCGGGCAGGTGCTGCCCCAAGCGCTGAAGCTCGCAGCTATGCTGGAAGAAAGTTGACATGCCGATACCGATAGATGTCCGCAAGAAACCGAAAGACGTGAAGGTGCACGTCACGACCGGCGAGGGAGTTGAGGTGACCTGGTCGGACGGACACACGAGCCGCTATCCGTTCCCCTATCTGCGCGACCTCTGCCCCTGCGCCCTCTGCAACGACGAGCGCGAGAAAAAAGCCCGCGTAGGCACATCAGCGCTGAGCGCCGCGGAACTGCTCCCGATGTTCAAGCCGCGCGTCACAGCCAAGAGTGCCAACGCCGTGGGCAATTACGCCATTCAGATTCAATTTTCAGACGGTCACGCGACAGGCATCTACAGTTACGAGCATCTGCGCGAAATCTGTCCCTGCGAGGCCTGCGGCCGCGATTTCCGCGCGGTGGCAAAGGAAACGACAGCCTAGAAGCTGGTGCCCGCAAGCTTCTGAAAGTGCCGCGAGTAGGGACACGGCATGCGGAGCTCGATAGAGAAGGCAGAACGGCGATATAAATTGACCCCGTAGGGGCACGGCATGCCGTGCCCCCACGGCGTCGCTTCACGCCACCGCGAAAATCATCACCCCAGACGAAATATCATGCCGGCCCGGGAGTCGTTACCTCCCGAATCCTCACTCTAAACTCCCTGCTGAAATAATGTCTCGATCCGCAACTTCCGCCTATCGTCCAGCCCCCCCAGCCTTGGCCTGATCCGCCCGAACCACCGGCACATCCACCAAATGCTCGGACAAAAACCAAACCTGCATTTCGTTGGTGCGAATCACGTCGCTCACAAGCAAATCATTGGTCCCGTCATCGCCGGCTTCGGCGGCCTGGCGTGCCATAGTGCGAGCTTCCTTAAGAATTGTTTCGTGAGCCTCGAGAAGCCTCGAAATCTGAATGGGAGCTTCTTCACGTCCGCGAGGCGGCCGAGCGATGAGCGTAGTTTCGGCAATGTCCGCAGCCATGGCCAGACTGATAGCTCCAAGGCTTTGGATGCGTTCGGCGATGGTGTCCACGAGCTCGTCCTGTTCGCCGTGATGCTTATCGAAAAGCAGGTGGAGCTGATAGAAAGTGGGACCGCTGACTTGCCAATGGTGCTTCTTATAGAGGTCGCGAAGCGTCATGGTGTCGGCGAGAATCTGATTGAGATTTTCCGCGCTGGCAGCGCTGACTTCTTCGTCGAGAGCGATTGGGAGCTTGGCGATCTTGCCGTAGGGCTGAATTTCGTGAGCTTGCTGGTGGACGAGCGGCTTTGCGCGATTCGCGCCTTCTTCGAGCTGACTGTAACTGGGACCACGTCGGTTGCTTCGAGATGCCATTGGAATGACCTCCGATATAAGTTGGGGTGGGCCTGAATTCAAATCATACGCCTACTGAATGTTGATGCAATCGGCGAATCGATGGTCGCAGGGACGGACCCTGACCGGGCCATCGGGAGGGAGTTTGTGCGCTCAACGCGCGAGCCGATGGCGCTCGAACCGTGCGTAGTTATTCCTAGTAGAAATGAGGTGACTGGCGCTTTCCTTTTGCGATTGTTTCAACGTATAGTTCATCCCCGCGACAAAGAAAAAATAACCTATGGCATCCGATTCCACCGGCCCGACTTTCACACCCGGATTTGCGCGCCCCGCCGCCAAAGTCCTCGTCGCCACCACGGCCATGCTCGCCTTCATTTCCTACTGGCGCGCCGCCGCAATCGTCTTGAACGACCTCGCTTCCTCGGCCTACTACGCCGGCGGCGAGGCGGAGCAATTCATCGGCAAGACAGCTCCCTGGTTCATCCTCGGCATCATGCTGTTCTCCTATGCGGTGCGCGCCATCTACGTGGAGAGCTGCAGCATGTTCGTGCGCGGCGGCGTTTACCGCGTGGTGAAAGAGGCGCTGGGCGGGACGCTCGCGAAATTTTCGGTATCCGCGCTGATGTTCGATTATGTGTTGACCGGCCCGATCAGCGGCGTCTCGGCAGGACAATATCTGGTGGGAGTCGCGAACGAGCTGTTTGCCTATTTCCACTTGCCGCTGCACCTCAATGTGAATTCGACGGCCGCCGCGGTGGCCATATTCGTGACGCTCTATTTTTGGTGGCAAAACATCAAAGGAGTGCCGGAATCGAGCGGAAAAGCTCTGCGCATCATGCAGGTAACCACCATCATGGTGGTGATGCTGATTTCCTGGTGCGCGTACACGCTCTACATGCGCAGCGGTTGGCACCTGCCCCCGTGGCCGACGCCCCTAAACATGAAGCTCGACAAAGGGTCGCTCGGATGGCTCGACGGAATGCACTGGGCGCACACCATCACGATGATTGCGATTTTCGTGGGGCTGGGCCATTCGGTGCTGGCCATGAGCGGCGAGGAATCGCTCGCCCAGGTCTATCGCGAAATCGAGCATCCCAAGCTGCCGAATCTGAAGAAAGCCGGCCTGGTAATTTTCATTTACAGCCTGGTATTCACCTCGCTCGTTTCATTTTTCGCCGTGATGATTATTCCAGACGGCGTCCGCTCGCAATTCACGGAAAACCTGATCGGCGGCCTTTCCATGCACCTGGTCGGGAGCTTCCCGGTCCGGCTGGCGTTTCATGTTTTTGTCGTCGTGGTGGGAACGCTAATCCTGGCCGGAGCGGTCAATACCGCGATCGTCGGTTCGAATGGAGTCCTCAATCGCGTCTCCGAAGATGGAGTGCTCACGGACTGGTTCCGCCATCCGCACCCGCGATTCGGCACCACGCACCGGCTGATCAACCTGGTGGTGGCATTCCAAATCATCACGATTATCGCCAGCCGCGGAGACGTAACGTTTCTCGGAAACCTCTACGCCTTCGGCGTGATCTGGAGTTTTTCGATGAAGGGCATAGCCGTGCTGGTCCTGCGATACACGCACCCGCAGGACCGCGAGTACCGCGTGCCACTAAATCCGGTGATCTTCGGCAAGGAAATCCCGATCGGTCTCGGAATAATCACGCTGGTGCTCCTGGCCATCGCGGTCATCAACCTCTTCACCAAGCCGGAAGCCACCATCGCGGGCATGACATTCTCGATCCTGCTGTTCACGGTGTTCGAGATTTCCGAGCACCGCATGCACGTGCACCAGGCAGGCGCGGCGCACGTGGAACTCGATCAATTCAATCTGGCGCGCGAAGCGGAGTTGACGCCGACAAGCGTGGGAGTGCGTCCGGGCAATATCCTGGTGCCGGTGAGCAACTATTACGCGCTGTACCACCTGGAAGCAGCGATGCGGAGGGTCAGGAGCCGCGATGCCGAAATCGTGGTACTGCACATTCGCCTGCTGCGTCGCGCCGCTTCGGGCGAGTACGATCTGGCGCCGGACCAACTATTCAGCACCATCGAGCAATTGCTCTTTACAAAAGTGCTCGCGGTGGCCGAAAAAGAGGGCAAGCCCGTCCGCCTCGCCGTCGCGGCCGCGAATGACCTGTGGGAAGGCGTTCTGCGCACGTCCATGAATCTCGAGTCGAGCACCATCGTCGTGGGCAGCTCCTCAAAGATGCCGGTCACCGAGCAAGCCAGAGAAATCGGCCTGGCCTGGGAACGCATGCCCGAGCCGCGCCCGCGCGTGACCCTCGAAATCTTCACGCCGTCCGGCCAGGAGCAGATTTTTTATCTCGGCCCGCACGCGCCCCGCCTTACAGCCAAGGAAATTGATCTCCTCCACAAAGTCTGGCTGGAATTGAGCGACAAACTCCCCGGCGAAGAGGTCCACCACCACGACATCATTCATTTCGCCCTCGCCGAAGTGGAGCGGGAAATTGCCGAAGGGCAGGGTGACGTCGTCCTCGAACGGCTGCGCCAACATCTCCGCGAAATCAAGGACCATCGCATCGATCCGCCCACGGCCACTTGAGTGGAATTTTCAGGCGCTCAGGCCGCGCGAAGTTCCGATGTGCAGTTCGGGCAACGCGTCGCCTTGATAGGAACGGCCGTGTAGCAATACGCGCAGTCCTTCGTCGTGGGCGCCGCCGCCGGCGCGGGCTTCTTCCACTTGTTCACCTGGCGCACCAGCAGGAAAATCACAAAGGCGACGATCAGAAAATCGATTATGGTGTTGAGGAACAAGCCATAATTTATGGTGGCGGCGCCGGCTGCCTTCGCAGCCGCCAGAGTGTCGTAGGACTTTCCGGAGATGTTGAGAAAGAGGTTGGAGAAATCCACCTGCCCCAGGACTCGCCCCAGTGGCGGCATCAGCACGTCGCCGACGAGCGAGGTAATGATTTTTCCGAACGCCGCCCCGATGATAATGCCGACGGCCATGTCAAGCACGCTGCCACGCATGGCAAATTCCTTGAATTCCTTGAGCATCAATGCCCTCCAGTGAACAGCTCCAGCCGCTGCTGGGCGGCAGAGTAGCGGGAACGAGAAGGACAGGCAAGTGTAAACCGCCAAGCGGCCTAGCGAGCCCGCGCGAGAAGAAACACTCCCAGAATTCCGCGCACGACGAGCACTCCACCCGCGAGGCCCAGCAGTTCCGCTTCGTGACGCAGAGGCAGCAACGGAATGGCGACGACCAGCAGGCCAACAACCGCCAGCGAAATCGCGCGAATCGCCGCGTGCCTGCGACTGGCCTGTAGGTCCGGCCGCATCCACGAGCGCAGCCCGCGATACATGAGAAGAACTCCGAGGGCAATCCAAATCCCGGGGCGAGTGGGAAAAGCAATCGTACGAGAAACGGCAAGCAGAACCAGCAGCGCGCCCAGCAGCAAAAGTATGAATTCGCTCAGCAGTCGAAAAAGACTCGCGGGGTTCGGCATGGAAGCGCCTCGTTCGCGCGGCATTATGGCGCAGGCCGCGAGCGCACGCAAACCGGGCGAGAAGGCGGAGGCGCGCGCTGGAACCGCCAACGGCAGGCACCGGGCGAGGGATGTTACAATGGTTCGCTTCGGTGCTGCACCGCGGTGCCGTCTGGATTCATCCAATCGTTGAGGAGATTCAAGTGCACAAGGTGATCATTATCGGCAGCGGCTGCGCGGGGTTGACGGCGGCCATTTACGCAGCACGCGCGGATCTGCAACCGCTCGTTCTCGATGGCTACGAGCCGGGCGGTCAGCTCGCATTGACCACCATGGTCGAAAACTTCCCCGGCTTCCCCGACGGCATTCTCGGCCCCGAGCTGATTGAAAATGCCCGCAAGCAAGCCCAGCGATTCGGCACCGAATTCCGCGCCGGCGCGGTCACCTCCGTGGACTTGAGCAAGCGTCCTTTCACGATTGTGGCGGCAAAGGAAACCTACGAAACCGAAACGCTGATCATCGCCGCCGGCGCCTCCGCTCGAATGCTGGGAATTGAATCGGAGAAAAACCTGCTGGGCCACGGCGTCTCGACGTGCGCCACGTGCGACGGCTTCTTCTTCCGCGGAAAAGATATTCTGGTGGTAGGCGGCGGCGACACAGCAATGGAAGAAGCCACGTTCCTCACAAAGTTCGCCAAGCGCGTGTCGATCGTGCACCGCCGAAACGAATTCCGCGCCACCAAAATCATGCTCGACCGCGCCCGTGCAAACGAAAAGATCGAGTTCATCACTCCTTACGCGGTAGAAGAAATTCACAACGTGGACAACAAGTCGGTCGAGCTCGTAAAGTTGCGCAATCAAGACACCAAGCAAGTCAAGGAAATCGCCGTCGAGGGCGTCTTCGTAGCCATCGGCCACGAACCCAACACGAAAGTTTTTCGCGGCCAGCTCCAGATGGACGACGCCGGCTACCTCCTCACCCACGACGGCAGCAGGACAAGCGTCGAGGGCGTCTTCGCCGCCGGCGACGTCCAGGACCACCACTACCGCCAGGCCATCACCGCCGCCGGCTCCGGCTGCATGGCCGCCATGGACGCCGAAAAATTTCTCGCCGGCCACAAAAGCTAGTGCGCCGGGTCGGAGAACTCGATAATCCTTGTGGGTCGCGGTTTCAACCGCGACATGGATGCTTCGAAATCAGGTCGGCTTCAGCCGCTGAAGTTCCTCTTTCACAATTTGCAGAAAGGCTCTCGTGCCGGACGCCTTCTCGCGGCATAATTCCCAGCGCATGAGCACGCACGAGCTTTCCCTCCATCCGCACCGGCGCGGCCTCCTCTAATGCGCGCCCTCCTTTTGCATCTTTCCGAAAGCAAGCGCCTCGCCCCGCTGATCATGCGCAATTCCGTCAGCCGCCGAGTGGCGCGTCGCTTCGTCGCCGGCGAGACACTAGACGACGCGATCGCAGCAGCGCGCGAAGTAAACCGCACAGGCCATTCCGCAAGCCTCGATCTGCTCGGCGAAAACGTCTCGGACGAAGCCGGAGCCCGCCGCGCAGCCGATGGCTATCTAGAAATGTTCAATCGCATCGCCCGCGAAAAACTCGATGCCAACGTCTCGCTGAAGCTCACGCAGCTCGGCCTCGATCTCGGCGAGCAGCTCTGCCAGGAGCTGATCGAAAAAATTGTAGCCCACGCCTCAGCGCTCGGGAATTTCGTCCGCATTGATATGGAAGGCTCGCCCTACACGCAGCGCACCGTCGAAATCGCCAAGCGAGTACGCGCAAAACACGCAGCCGTCGGCACAGTGATGCAAGCCTATCTCTACCGCGCCGAGCAGGACATCAAAGATTTGCTCGCCGTAAGCTGCCGCCTGCGCCTCTGCAAAGGCGCCTACAAAGAGCCCCCGGAAGTCGCCTTCCCAAAAAAAGAAGACGTGGACGCAAATTTCGTAAAGCTCATGAAGCTCCTCCTCCCAAGCGGCATTTATCACGGCATCGCCACGCACGATCCAGCCATGATCCGCGCAACAAAGGAATTCACGCGCGAAAAAAATATCGCCCGCGACCAATTCGAATTTCAAATGCTCTACGGCATTCGCACCGACCTCCAGCGCCAACTCGTCCGCGAAGGCTACCGCCTCCGCATCTACATCCCCTTCGGCACCGACTGGTTCCCCTATTTCATGCGCCGCCTCGCCGAGCGCCCCGCCAATCTCCTGTTTTTCCTCCGCAACCTCCTCCCGAAATCGTCGGGCCGCTAACCCCACATCGCGTTACGCCTCTCTTGACAAACCATAACCGCTCGGTTATGGTTTTCGCGTGAAGTCGGCCAATCCCAATCACGTCTTCCACGCTTTCGCCGATCCCACGCGCCGAGCCATTTTCGAGCAGCTCACCCGCCAAGGCGAACAAACCGTCCACGCCTTGACTCGCCACGCGCGCGTATCTCAGCCGGCAGTCTCGAAGCACCTCACGGTCCTCAAGCGCGCAAACCTCGTGCGCCATCGCCACGAGGGGCGCGAAACTCACTATCGCGCCCAGCCCCACGCCCTCGCTCCGATGGTCGACTGGCTCGTTCACTACGGCGCCTTCTGGCATGACCGCTTTGACCGTCTCGAAGCCCTTCTAGAAAGGATGGAATAATGCCCAATCCAGTCGAGAGCACCCTTGTGATCGAAAAAGTATTCCCGCACCCGCCAGAAAAGGTCTGGCGCGCGCTCACCGAAAAACCTCTCATCGCGCAATGGGCGATGAATAATGACTTCGAACCAGTGGTCGGACGAAAATTCCAATTCCGCTCCGATCCCATGCCCAACTGGAATGGTGTCATCGACTGTAAGGTGCTCATCGTCGATCACCTAAAGCAGCTCTCCTATACCTGGAGTGCCATGGGCCTCGACTTCGTTGTCCTCTGGACGTTGACTCCAGCCGAGGGCGGCACCCACCTTCGCATGGAGCAGTCCGGCTTCCAACCCGATCAGCGGCAAGCCTATCAGGGCGCAAAATACGGCTGGCAGCACTTCTTCAGCGAACTCGAGCGCGTCCTCGGCGGCATTTGAATTGAACGCATCTAATAAATAGGCGAGACGGAAGGGCGGGGTTTTCAACCCCGCCGTAAATGGCGCCCCTCATTGGGCTTCAGCCCCTGAAGCCACGCACTTTCTTGGTCGCCAGGTATTTATGAGATGGGCTCGTAACATATTTTTGCAGCCTTCAGAAATAAGCTAAGCGCAGCAAAATACGCGCGAAAGTTGGAGCCGCAAATGAAAAAGCCTGTCGAGGCAGAATCTGCCTCCGCACAAATCGACGAGAAGATCAGGGAACTCGGCGACTGGCGCGCCAACATGCTCGCAAAAGTACGCCAAATCATCCACGAGGCAGATCCCGAGATCGTCGAAGAGTGGAAGTGGGCCAAGCCGAAATCGCCGGGCACCCCCGTCTGGTCCCACGCCGGCATCATCTGCACCGGCGAGACGTACAAGAGCGTAGTCAAGATGACCTTCGCCAAGGGAGCCGCGTTGAAAGACTCTGCTGGCCTATTCAATTCCAGCCTCGAAGGAAATGTAAGGCGCGCCATCGACATTCACGAAAGCGAGATGGTCAATGAGGCGGCCCTCAAGGATCTCATCCGCGCAGCAGTGGCGCTGAATCTCAAGGTCAAGAGCAAGCCGAAGCCCCGGCAAGCAAGCAGCAAGCGGACCCACTAGCTTCATCGCAGGTCCCCGCTCTATCGGAAGTTTGCCGCGGAATTCGGCGGCCCATTTTCACCGTTGCGCGGGAGACCAATGCGCTGCGCCATATCATCGAATCTCGGATCAACATGCAAAGATTGAAATTCCGGCACTACGTTGAAGAGGATCAAACTGCCGGCACGATGTTGGTACGCCTTTTCCAACCAGGCGAACGCCTGGTCGTTTTCTCCCAGTGCCGCGTAAGCGATGGCCAATTCGACCCCGATATCTTCACCGTCTTTCGCACCGTGGAGCATACCCCGGAGGATGGCTTCGGATTTCCGCCTCTGACCGGCAAGCGCATACGTCCTGGCAAGTTCTGTTGCCGCCCAGAAATCCGTCGGATTGATGGCCAGGGCCGCTTGAAACTCTGAGATTGCCTGCTGATAATCGTTTCTTGCGGCGTAAGCTTCGCCCAGGTAGAGATGTCCCAAGAGGAATCCCGGGTCAATCTCCAGTGCGCTTTGAGCCTGCTGCACAGCCTCGTCGTATCGTCCGTCGTACAAAAGTAGTTGGGCGGTATCGGTCTTTATGATCGTGGACAGCGGATCCGCTTCCTGCGCGCGGCGTTCTTCTTCAATCGCAGCATCTTGCTTTCCTTGTGACATGAGCCAGACGGCGTACCACTGGTGAGCCGTGGCATAGTTCAGATTCAACTCCAGTGCACGTTTGAATTCCTTTCCGGAGCCGGGCCAGTCCCATTCGTAATGCATTTCCACGAACGCCAGAGAAGTATGGGCATCCGCCAGTGAGCTATCCAGTTGAAGCGCCTTCAACGCACTCTCTTTGGCCTTGGGCATTGCTTCCCCACGCGAGATTTCGTGGTTCGGCATGGATCCGAGCAGCGCGTATGCATCGGCCAGTCCCGCGTAAGGCTGCGCATATTTGGGATCAATAGCCGTGGCTTGCTCGAAGTATCCGATCGCTTTTACAAATCCATCTTCGGTGCGCTTGTTCCAGAAGTAGCGGCCCTTGAGGTAGAGCTCGTACGCCTCGGGATTGACAGCCGGCGCACCAGCGAGCCGTGCACTCTCCTCGGAAGTGAGTTTTAATTTAATCTCTTGCGCGATGGCCCCGGCCACGTCGCTTTGCAGGGCCAAAATATCGCGCAGGTTGCGGTCATAGTCCCGGGCCCACAGGTGGGTCTGGTCTTTTACTTGAATAAGTTGTGCAGTAATCCGCACGCGGTCGCCTTCGCGGCGGACACTCCCTTCCAGAATGTAGTCCACGCCCAACTCGCGCCCGACTTGGCGCGCGTCTTTCTTGGCGCCTTTGTATTGCATCACAGAAGCTCGCGCGATCACGCCCAGGCGATTGGGTTCGAGGTCTCCCAGTTGCGTAATCATTTCCTCGGTGAGGCCAGTGCTGAAGTATTCTTGCTGCGAATCGCCGCTCAAGTTCTCGAAGGGCAAAACCGCCAGCATAATCTTCTCCGGACCGAGGTCGGTCCGCGGCCAGATCTGTTCCCGCGTGAGGAAAAGAATCACGAGCGAAAGTCCTGCAATCCCGAGCGCCACCAACCAGCGCAGCCGTCCCCCTCGTCGCCCAGTGACAATCGGGACCTGCGGAAAATTCTCCTTAGTCTCTGCCTCGAAATCGGTCTTCCGTACAGCTCCGGCAAATCGGTACCCGCGACGCGGAACGGTTTCGATGTAGGCGCTTCCATCCGGCGCTTCCCCGAGAACCTTTCGCAACGTGCTGATGTTTTGGACCAGCGTGCCCTCCTCGACAAACGTGTCCGGCCAGACGCGTTTGAGGAGTTCGTCCTTTTCGAGGATATGCCCGCTGTTTTCGAGGAGCTCTAGTAAGGTGTCAAATGCCTTGGGTGTGAGCGATACCGGATGTCCATCGGCCAGCAGAACCCGCTCGATAGGGTCGAGTCGAAACCGGCCGAATTCGAAAACTCCCTTTGCTTTCTCCGGCATGGCGGCTTTAAGAACTCTTTGAGAAATATTTCAGTGCTTTCGCAGGACATCGCCACTGCCTTTTGGTTAGCTTGCGGGAAGTAAGCGCTAGCAGTGTCGGCTTCTGCAGCCAGTTATGGCGCTCATCCTAACAGAAATCTGGCACGGGGACTACTGGCGCTCACCGGGCAGGCAATCCCATCCAGCGAACGGGCAAGCAGTGAGGTTCATGGGGGGCATCTTGAGAGGGGAGAATTTAGAATGAAAAAGATCTTTGTGGTTTTAGGCGTGGCTTTTGCGTTACTGGTGATCCAGCATTTCGCTAATCCGCGTTCGAGTCAAGTTTCCGCACAAACTGCAATGGACGATCACGACGGCGCTCTCTACATCCCTCTTCCCCATGGACATTTCTCGGTTAATTCCCAGGGGTCTTTGGCCGTTTGCAGAAATCCGGGGACTTTCGCCGAGGAATCCTGTAGCACGCCTGGCGCGCTCGTTGTTCCACTCACCGAACTCTATAATGGTGTCACGGCTGTGGATAAGGAGGGCACCAGTTGCGTGTCGTTCGCGCTGGTTGCCACCAACTTCCCCCCGAATGCTTTGCCTTCCAACGTCATAGCGAATGCGCATTGCGTAGGTAAGACCCTCGACTATGATCCCACGATCGGGGCCGGCGACGGCACCTACACCGTATTCTCCGGGGGCACATGCAACGGCTCGGTTTTCGACAGCACCGGCGCAACGGAAATTTTGAGCGGCGGCTTTCACTTCGCAGTCAGCGAAGGTGGAAATAGAAGCGATTTCGTCATCACGTCACTCACGGATCCCCTGGGTGGGATCGGCGGCGCCTCCTTCTCGGGGACCTATCTGAGGCAATAACTCGCGAGTGCCGGCCCTCACCTCGGAACATGCATTTCAGATCGGCGGGTGGCACACCCCTTCGCGTGGCCACGCACCGCCGTAAGATTTTCAGGGCGCCGCATCCTTGCGGTTCTTGCAAGGGTGCGGGTTTTGACGTTGCCCTTCAGTCTCCCTCGCGCGGGTTTCTTGTTTCGGCGGATTCACGCGCGGCGTGCCCCGTCCTTTGCGCCTATTCAAACGTCCGGTCTTCTGCCTGGATCTATGAAAATTCGCCGACCCAGAAAAAACTCCACAGGCTCGTTCGCTTGCGTTTCTTCCCGGCGTTATGCCATGTTGGATGGGGCACGACTTTTGCGTCCCGGTCGAATTCGCGGGCTAAGGCGCGCCGACTTGTCCGCCGTAGCCTCGGCGAAGGCGGAAGCATGATGGGGTTGCGGAGGCGGGACGCGCCTTTTGCGCCTCGACGGAGTGAACCGGGGAGACGTCTCAAATGACGACGGACAACAACACCATGCGAAGCACTTCAGGAAGCACGGGGTTCAATTCGTCCCGAGCAACGCCGTGGGGCACTGCTTCTACTGCGCGACTCTCGCCTTGCCGCCCCGGCCCAAAACGGGAAAAAGGCGGCCAGCACCCAAATTCTAATCGGTTCTAGTGACGATTAGAAATCCACTAATCTCTATGAAAACAAAGGACGGAGGTACTTTCTAATCGGTCCTAAAGTGGCGTTTCTTAAGGACAATTCAGTAGGCCCTTCGGCTCTTCTAATGTCTCATGACCCATACGACGCGAGTGACGACAGGCAAAGACAGGAGCAAGAGAGATCCCTCCTCGGACGGAGGGCGTCCTCTTTCGGCATGACAGCGTTAGGTAAAATCGGAGGCGAGTCAAAGGCAGCCGGCCTTCGGCTTCGCCCAGGACACAAAAGGCGGGCGGGGACGCCCGCGCTACATTCGCAGCCAATCGGGACGGTGCAATTCTAATCGATACCACTGACGATTAGAAATCCACTCATCTCTATGAAAACAAAGGACGGAGGTGCTTTCTAATCGATACTAAAGTGGCGTTTTTGGCGAGGCAAACGAGCCCGCTACTGCTTGCGGCACACCGCAACTCCGTCGCGCAGGGGGACGATGACCGGGAAGAGCTCGGGCGAGGCGTATATCATGCGATTGAGCTGCTGGATAGACCGGGTGCGGGCATCCTTCGCGGGCTTGGCGGTACGGCCGGACCAGAGAACGTTGTCAACCAGGAGCAACCGCCGCTGCGAAGCCGCGGGAGAGCTTTGCGGAGCGCGGCAGGGTATTGGGGCTTGTCCACATCAATAAAGATGAGATCGAAATCGCCGGAGACGGTATCAATGAGCTCGACGGCGTCGCCGACGAGCTGCTTGATGCGGTCTTCTACACCGGCGCGACAAAAATTATCGTGGGCGCGGCTGGCATTTGCGGCATCTCCGTCCGTGTAATAAATCTGGGCGTCGGAGCCGGCGGCGCGCGCAAGCCAGATCGTCGAATAGCCAATCGCGGAACCCATCTCGAAAATCCGCTTGGCGCCGGAAATTTGCGCGAGGAGATAGAGCAGGCGGCCGCAGGCCGGGCCGATGATGGGAATGTTGCGCTGCTTCGCGTATTTTTCCATCTCGGTGAGGATGGCGTCGCGCTTTGGCAGCAGCTTATCCATATATTTCTCGACTGGTGGATACAGAATATTCTTCATTTTTTCTCCTCAGTCTTGCGGATGGCAAATCGGGAGATTGGCGTTCCCGGCATGCTAGCCAAGCGATTCTCCGGGCTTGAGCGCGTGGATTTCGAGGCTCGGCACATCACTCGTAAGATCGCGCAGCATCTCGGGCCGCCCCGTGAGCGGGGGGAAAGTGCCAAAATGCATGGGGACGACGTGGCGAATGTTGAGCAAGCGGACGGCGAGGGCCGCTTCGCGCGGGCCCATGGTGTAAAGGTCCCCGATCGGAAGCAGCGCGACGTCCGGGGCGTAGAGTTCGCCGATGATCTTCATGTCGCCGAAAACGGCCGTATCGCCGGCGTGATACAAGGTGAAGCCGCCAGGAAGGCGAATGATATAGCCGCAAGCTTCTCCTCCATAAATGATCTGGTCGCCATCGCGAATGCCGCAGGAGTGGAGGGCGTTCACCATGGTGATTTCGAGCTCGCCGACTTTTTGCGTGCCGCCCTTGTTCATGGGATGCGTGTTGGGGACGCCCTTCGATTCCAGCCAGAGGCAGATTTCATAGATTCCCACAACTTGCGGCTTCAACTTTTTGCCGAGTTCGACAGCATCAGCTATGTGATCGAAATGGCCGTGCGTGACGAGCATGCCATCGAGGCGATCGAATTTTTTGAGGGGCTCGGGACACATGGGATTTGTCTGCACCCAGGGGTCAATGAGGATTACGTTGCCAACGGGAGTGGTGACGCGGAAAGTGGAATGACCGAGCCAGGTGAGCTTGTTTCCGCGCGTGTGAAGCATCCGGGGCGCCTCCGAAACGGAGATTATATTGGATTGCGATTCCGCGGATGCTGCCGCGGCGCTGCTGAGCTATTTCCCGGTCGCGTTTGCCGCGGGGCTCGCCAGGATCGAGTGGATGGCCTGGTCGAAATCTTGGCGCGTCTGCTCGCCGATGAAATGGCCGGCGATGTGGCCGTCACGAGAGTAAAAAACAGTTTCGGGCATCGCGCCGGTCCACGCGGGATTCACGCCGCGGTAGAATGCATCAAGGTCAATCCCCGGCTTCTGGCGATAATTGGGGAAGCGCGGCTGATTGCGCGCAATGAAGCGGCGAACGAGATTCAGTTCCGCGTCGCCGTCCATATCAACGCCGAAGACCACAAGACCCTGGGCCGCATATTTTTTTTCCAGGTCCACGATCATGGGATATTCGTCGCGGCAGGGCTCGCACCAAGTGGCCCAGAAAGTGACGAGGAGCGGCTTCCCTTTGTATTTCGCGAGAACTTGGTCGTATCCGGCGAGGTCAATGAGATGAAGGTCCGCAGCCGCCGCTTTGCCCGCATTGGGGGCGGGTTTGCCGGAGGATTGCGGGCGGGCGACGGAGCGCGCCGCGAAGGAAAATATCATGCCAAGTGCCAGCAGAGCCGAGAATGGACGCATCATATTCAATGGAATATCCCCCACGCCCCGGTACCATTGGCATTCTATCGGGGAGGCACGGTGAGAGCAACTGACGGGGGCAGCAAAAATTTGGTGCGAGGCGGGCTTGAATGGGCGAGGCGAATGGTGATATATAAACTAGTTCCGGAGTTGTTTGAAGGTCTGGTATTCAGACCATTGGAAGAGAGTCCTAATTCCCAGGAGGAAGCTAGATGGCTTATGTGATCGCTGAGCCGTGTATAGGAACGAAAGACACCGCCTGCGTGGATGTGTGTCCGGTGGATTGTATCCACCCGAGGAAAGACGAAGCGGCATTCGAGTCCGAAAAGCAGCTGTATATCCACCCCGAGGAATGCATTGATTGCGGCGCGTGCGTTCCGGTTTGCCCGGTGACGGCTATTTTCGCTCTGGAAGACCTGCCGGAGAAGTGGGCCAGTTTTACGCCGATTAATGCGGACTGGTACAAGAAGAAGTCGTAAGGCTGAGTGCTTGGGCGCGGTTGGAGCTGGGTGCTTCAGCGCACGATTTCATTGGGATTGAGGATTTCGGCGCGGCGGGTGGCATGACCTGTCGCGTCTTTTTTTGGCGCGATGGATTATACGTCGAGTCCGAGCGCTTTGCGGCCGGCCGCGCTGATCATTGCGGGATTCCATGGCGGCTCCCAGACGATTTCGACGTTGATGTCGCGCACTTCTTCAATGGCGGCAACGCGCTGCTTCACCTGCTCGGGAATCGCGAGGGCGGAGGGGCAGCCCTGGGTGGTCAGGGTCATTTTTACGGCGACGTTGCCGGCGTCGTCGTGCTGCACGTCGTAAATCAAGCCGAGGTCCACGATGTTGACGGGGATTTCGGGGTCGTAGCACTGGCGCAGGGCGTCGTAGACGCGCTCGCGGGTGAGTTGCATGGCTTTCCTCCTTCGAAGCAAATCCGGGGCGGCAGATGGGGAATCGAGAAAATTCGCAATTGAGTCGAGAGCCAGCGTTCCACAGGGGCGGGCGGATGTCAACCGAGTGTCGCCAATCATTTTGCGCGGGGGCAGTGGTCAAGCGAGTGATTCCGTGATATCACTGGCGCGCTTTTCATTTAAGGCTGGAAGTCTTATGCTGCGGGGAGTGCAGCGTAGGAGGAGATGATTGTGAAAAGCCGTTTACGATTCGCGGTGGTGATTGTGGCGCTGGCTATCGGGGCGCCTGCGGCTGTTTCTCAGGAAGAGAAGCCGGTGAAACCGTTTGACCAGCCCGCGGAAATAATAGTGGTGACGGCGGGGAATTTTCAATTCACTCCTTCAGTGATTCATATCAAGGCCGGCAAGAATACTCGAATACAGGTGACGTCCCAGGACAAGACGCATGGAATCCGTATTAATCCATTCCCGGAAGGGGCGCCCGTGAGCGCGGCGCCGGGACTGGAATTTTTATATGGCGAGGACTGCTGGAAACTCAAAAAGAACGTGACCGTGAAAATCGAGTTGATTGGCCACACGCCGGGGACTTATGTTTTCTCGTGCTGCAAGTCGTGCGGCTCCGGGCACAAGCGGATGAAGGGCGCGATTATTGTGGATCCCTAGTTCGACGGCAAGTTTCAGACGGTAGCGCCGAGGTAGGCGCGCCGGACGTGGTCGCTAGCGCGCAGTTCCTCACTCGGGCCCTCGAGCAAGATTCGTCCCCATTCCATCACATACGTGTAGTGGGAAATTTGCAGGGCATAATTGGCGTTTTGCGCGGCGAGAAGAATGGTGACGCCCTCGGCCGCGATCCTGCTGATTAATTCAAACACCTGATCCACCATGATCGGTGCCAGGCCAAGAGAAGGCTCGTCGAGAAGCAGGAGCAGCGGCTCAGCCATCAGGCCACGGCCGATCGCGCACATCTGCTGCTCGCCGCCGGAGAGCGTGCCGCAGAGTTGCTTGTGCCGCTCTTTCAGGCGGGGGAATAACTCGTAAATTCGCTCGAGATTCCGGTGGGCGTTGGGGCGAACGGTCTTCGGGAATGTGCCCATCAGCAGATTTTCCTCGACGGTCATGCGCGGCCACAACTGACGGCCTTCCGGGACGAGCGATAGATGATGCCGGACCCGTCGATGAGGCGGCTCGGAAGTGACATCTTGGCCATCGAATCGAATTCTGCCTTTGCGAGCAGGGAGGAGGCCGGCGAGCGCCTTTAGCGTGGTGGTCTTGCCGGCGCCGTTTGGTCCGATAAGGCTGACGACCTCTCTGCGGCGCACGCCGAGGCTAATGCCCCAGACAACTTGAATTGAGCCGTACGCGACATCAAGATTCTCGAGTTCGAGCAGGCGATCCTGGCTGCGCGGCGTGGTCATTTGGAGGCCGCCTTCTTGCCGATGTAAGCCTCGATTACGGCA
This sequence comes from uncultured Acidobacteriota bacterium, assembly GCA_963701005.1. Classification (GTDB taxonomy): domain Bacteria; phylum Acidobacteriota; class Terriglobia; order Acidiferrales; family UBA7541; genus Palsa-295. Next base: position 4,339,454 of record OY969555.1, on the reverse strand, counting down.
GGATCGTTCTGCACCATTTCCGGCTTGCCTTCGATGAGCTTCTGGCCGTAATTCATGACAATCACGTGATCGCAGACGGACATAATGGCGCGCAGGTTGTGTTCAACATAAAGAATAGTAGTGCCCGCGCGGCGGATGTCGCAGAGCAAACGGAGAATGAGATCGGTCTCCGTTTGGGTAAGGCCGCTGCAAACCTCGTCGCAGAGGAGAAGGCTCGGGCGGGCGGCGAGCGCGCGGGCCAGTTCGAGGCGCTTCATATCGCCAACCGAAAGCGTGGCCGCTGGCAGCAGATGGAGTTGCGCGATGCCAACTAACTCGAGGAATTTCATGGCGTCATTCGCGTCGCCGGGTGCCCGATGGCTGCGGCCGAATCGCAGTCCTACCTCGACATTCTCGAGAACCGAGAGTGTGCGGAATGGCTTGGGGACCTGGTGCGTCCGGGCGATGCCCGCTCGCACGGCCTGAAAGGATTTCGCGCCTGTGAGGTCGCGGCCCTGGAACTGAATTTTTCCGGACGTGGGCTTTTGCGAACCCGCAACGATGCTCAATAGAGTGGTCTTGCCGGCTCCATTGGGGCCGATCAGACCGAATAGGCCGCCTTCCTCGACATCGAAGCTCACTTCCTTCAATGCGGCGAGACCCGCAAAGTAGCGCGTCAATTTGTCGAGCCTGAGAATGGGGGCCAAACTAACTCCTCTTGCGAACGAAGCGAAATAATTTCTGGAGCATTCCGACAACTCCGCCTGGCTCAAACAGGATAATCAAAATCAGGAGCGAGCCATAGAGCAGAAGATGGAACTCGGGAAACGAGGCGATCAACTCCTCGTGAACCAGGCCATACACAACCGCGCCAATTACAGGGCCCCAGACCGTGCCCACGCCGCCAATGATGGGCATGAGTAAAATGGCGACGCTGATATCGAAGCCAAATACTCCCTGCGGGTAAATGAAGGCGGCGTATCCGACGTAAACCCCACCGGCGGCGCCCGTCAGCGCAGCGGCCAGCGCGTGTGCCAGAAGCTTAGACGTGAAGGGATTCACGCCGAGGTCAGAAGCTGCTTCCTGGTCCTCGCGTATGGCAATAAGCGCCAGTCCGAACTTGGAATAACGGACCAGCATGGACACGGCAACGGCCACAGCAGCGAGACCGAGCGCAAGATAAAAATGCAGGAGCTGGTTGAAGGCACCTTTTTCCATGATGCGATAGCCACTGGAGCCGCCTGTGATTGCCAGGTTATTCATCACCACACGGGTCGCTTCGCTTACGCCAATGGTGGCGATAGCGAAGTATGGTCCCTGCAAACGGAATGTAGGCAGGCCAATCAGAAGGGACGCGGGCACAGCAACGCACGCGCCGATTAGAATTGAGGGGATGCGGCCGGCTCCCGCATTAAAGGATATCGCCGCGGCGTACGCGCCAAGACCGTAAAACACGGCGAAACCGAAAGACACCTGGCCGGCGAAACCTCCGAGAATATTCCAGCCAACGCTGGCGGTGACCCAAACCAGAGTGATGAAGAGGAGCCGGATGGCGTTATGACCGAGGCCAGCAGCAGGAACCGCGGCCAAGGCAATCAGGAGCAGGAGCGCTGGAGCCGCCTTTGCGAGCCCTGCAAGAATTGATCGGTTGTGCGGCGCAGCCGTGCTCATGTCCACCGCTGCCGCTTGTTCCAGAGGCCCGCGACACCGTTGGGAAGCAAAACCAGTGCGACGACCAGAAGAGAGAAGGCGATGGCTGGCTGATAGCCTGAGGGAATCACGAGAATGCTGAATGTTTCGACTAGCGCCAAAACGAGCGCACCGATCGCTACGCCGGAAAAAGATTCCAGGCCACCAAGCACGATGATCACGAACGCCCGGAGGAGAAAAGAGCCGCCAAAATCCGGCGTGAATGAATACATCATGGCGAGCAGCCCGCCCGCCGCCCCCGCAAAGGCGATGCCCACGCCGAAAGCCACTCGCGCCGTTCTATCTACATTTACGCCAACGATGCGTCCCGCATCGCTATTTTGCATCAAGGCGCGGACGGCGCGTCCGAACCAAGTGTTGTGCAGAACAAATTCCAACGCAACGAGTGAAACGACCGCGGCACCGAAAACGACCAGTCGGACCGTAGGAAAAATAATGGGGCCAAGTTGAAATGTCGAAAAGGTCTTGGGGGTCAGGATCGCCCGGTCGCCGCTGCCCCAGACCAAGTAGCCGAGATTTTGGAGGACCAGCCACACGCCGAAGAGCAGCAGCAGCGAAGTGAGCGTTGGCTGATCGGAGCGCGGAATTCTACGGATCATCAACCAGTGGAGTGCGACGCCGACAAAATAGAAGAGCGGGAATGCCAAGAGGACGCCGAGCAACGGGTCAATGTGGAATCGAGCGTAGAGTTCGAAAACGAAATACGCGCCCAGCATGAGGAATCCGGCGTGAGCCAGATTCACGATTTTCATGACGCCGTAAATGATGGTCATGCCGACCGACATGGCGGCGTAAACGCCGGCCAGGAGGATCGCAGACACCAGCAGATTCAGGGCATCAATTGTGTTCATCGCGCGGGAGAGCTACCGCCGGGGCTTTGGCGCAACGACCTCTCCGGTGGCGGCGTCCTTCGGGAAGACGATGTCCGTTTTGTCATCGGGCTTGTTCTGCACGATGACGAAGGGGATGTCAACCTGGCCGTTTTTGCCGAACCGGAGCACCTGACCCGGGAGCAGGGAATCCTTTAGTTCGACAGTGCGTAGTGCATCGCGGATGGCGGTTTTATTAAGGGTGCCGGCCTGCTCGATGGCCTTGGCCAGAGCGCGCATGGCGTCGTAGGCCGGGCCCGGGTAATAGGAATCGGGCTCGTGACCGTTGACGGCCAAATAATCGGCGACGAATTTTTTGACCTGCGGATACGGGAGCTTTTTCGACCACCAGAGGCCCGCAAAAATGTAATTGGTGGCGTCGCCGAGGGCTTTGCGGGCATCGGCGTCCGGCCCGCGCGCGCCGTAGCTGATCATTTGATGATACATGCCGGACTGAATGTACTGGCGCTCCATGGTGATGTAATCCTGGAGGTGAGCGTCCGCCAGGAAAATATCGGCCTTGGAGTTTTTCACTTTTTGCAGCAGGCCTGAAAAATCGGTGCCGCCGAGATCGAATTTTTCGCTGAAGACCACACGAAAGTAGCCTGGGTGAGAATCCACCCAGCGCTGAATGCCGGCGCCATACTCGGTGCCGTGGTCGGTATTCTCGAGCGCCAGCGCGATGGCTAGATTTTTCTTGAGCTTTCCCTGGTCCACGAGGCTGCCGAGAAAATCTCCCGTTGTGTATCCAAGAAGGTCTGTGGAGCTAAGAGTTCCGAAAATATATTGATAGCCGCGGCTGAAGATGTGCGTGGCTGCCGCTCCAGGGGTAATCCAGGGCACTTGGTAGCGGTCTGGCATCACAGACTCAGCTTCGCCCAACGCCGTGGAGTACCCGCCGATGACGGCAACAACTTCGTCGGAAGTCATGGCGCGCTCGACGAGACCCGCGGACTTGGCCTGATCGGAGCCGTCATCGTAAAAAATTTCCTTGATGGGGAGCTTCTTGCCCTTGTCCTTGACCATGATGCCACCGCCATCGTTGATTTGGCGAATCGCCAATTCGATGCCTTCGCGCTGGTTTTGGCCTGGTTTTGCTTCCCGGCCGGTGATCGGTAGCACGACGCCAATGCGAATTTCGTCGCCGGATTTCGCATTCTTACCGCACCCGGGCAATAAAAGAGCGCCGATGGCGATAACCGCGAAACCGAGAGACTTTAGGTAATTCCTGCGTGAAGAATTCGCGCGGCGAAGAAGCATGGTCGATCACCTCCAGATGCATTCAGTTTGAAACGGATTCGAGACGGTACCCCGATTCCCAATTGCCACTGGGTGCGAATCCTGTAGCAAAGCGGGCCGACTGTCAACAGTTCTTCGCAGGCAGGACGGCAATCTAGCAGGTGTTGGATTGGGCGGGATGGCGGATTTTTCGGCGGGCGATTTTGGGGAGGCGAACCGCGCCGGGATCTTTCCCTTCACCGAGCAGGCGCGCCCATTGTTTTGCGGTGGCGCGCAAATCTGCGATGGCGAGGCCGCGATGATCTGGCGGGAAGCGCGTGAGCTTGACGATACCCGATGCGAGCAGCGATTCGGCGCCGCTCGGGTTTCCCCGGCCGTAATGGTGATAGGCGGCAGCGAGCTGAATGAGGCCTTGCAGAAAAGTTTTCTCCGGCTCGGCTTCGACGAGCCAGATTTCTTCCCAGATTTCATGAGCTTCGGAGAATTTCCGTGAATTGAAATGCGCGAGGCCCAGATCGAATTTTTCGTTTCTTTCAGCGGTTTTCATCGCGCGCACATGCAATTCCCGCTAGAATTTCCGGGCGGCCAGGCCGCAAGGCCTACAGGATAACAGCCGCAAACGAAGCGAGCGAGAATGGAAATTCGAATCGAATTGCCGGGCGTGAAGCTCGGCGCGCTGGAAGCGGACGCCGTGCAGGTTATGCTGGTGGATCGAGACCTGGCGAAATTAATGGACGAGGTGTGCGAACGAAAGCGGCGCGGGTTCTCGCTTGAAAGTCTTGTAGAGGCGGAGGAAATTCGCGCGGTGCGCGGGATGTTTCGCGAATGGGGCATGGACCCCTCGAAGTATCGCCCCTCTTCCGAAGCGCTCCTGCGGCGTGTGGTGCAAGGGAAGGGCCTCTATCGCGTATCGAACGTGGTGGATATCTGCAATGTCGGCTCGATCGAAACCGGCTGGCCTTATGGTTGCTACGACCGTTCGCGGATCCGCGCACCGATCGCATTTCGGCATGGAGCGGCGAGTGAGCGGTATGAGGGAATCGGAAAAAAGGTCTGGCACCTTGAAAGCAGACCGGTGCTCGCTGATCCGGATGGGCCTTTCGGGAGCCCAATCAGCGATTCGACGCGCAGCATGATTACGGAATCTGCGCGCGAGATCCTGGCAGTAATTTATGCACCCGCCGCGGCGCCGGATGCGTCCATTGAAAGGGCGATGACGCGACTTGGCGAACGCCTCACTCAATTTGCCGGCGCGCAGGCGACGCGCGCGGAGATTTGCCGTTAGGGCCATCCATCTCGCACGAGTGTTGTAGTTCCATGCAATCAGGTTATCCTGTAGAGCAGCCTCGAGGGCTATCCGTGTCGAAATTTCAACTCGTTCTGGTCATTCATGCGCATCAGCCGGTGGGGAACTTTGACGATGTCCTCGAGCGCGCCTACAAGCAATCTTACCTGCCGTTCGTCGATGTCCTGACGCGCCATCCTGCGATTCGACTTGGCCTGCACTATTCCGGGTCGCTGCTGGAGTGGCTCGAACGCGCGCATCCGGAATATTTCGACTTGCTGCGCGGATTGGTGAAGCGCGGCCAGGTGGAAATTGTGGGTGGCGGATTCTACGAACCGATCTTGGTGACGATTCCGCCTGAGGATCGGCAGGAACAAATCGTACGGCTTGCTGATTACATCGAAAAACATTTCGAGGCGAGGCCGCGCGGCGCGTGGCTGGCGGAGCGAGTGTGGGAGCCACAACTCCCCTCGTCGCTTGCATCGGCTGGCGTGGAATATACGCTAGTGGACGACAATCATTTTCTCGGCACTGGATTTGAATTGGAACAACTCTACGGCCACTACCTCGCGGAAGACCAGTGCCAGACAGTGAAGGTGCTCCCAGGGCTGAAGGTGTTGCGCTACCTGATTCCATTCCGCGAGGTTAGCGAGACGATTGAATTCTTGCGCCAGGCTGCTGCCGCACATCCCGGCACCTACTCTGCAATGGGCGACGATTTGGAGAAATTCGGCGTGTGGCCGGGAACGTACGAGCATTGCTACATGAAGGGATGGCTGGAAAGATTTTTCTCGGAGCTGGAAAGGAACGGAGACTGGCTGGAAACGTCGACGCCCGCCGATGCCGTCACCGCACATGCGGCGCTCGGGCGCGCGGACCTGCCAGCAGCGTCGTACACGGAGATGATGGAATGGGCGCTGCCGACGGAAGCGCGGAGCCGGTACCATGCGCTGACGGAGGAATTCTCGTCGAGACCCAAGGCACTGCCATTTCTACGCGGGGGAATTTGGCGGAATTTCTTCACGAAATACTCCGAATCGAATCTTCTGCACAAAAAAATGCTGCACGTCTCTTGCAAAATCCGGCAGCTCCCGCGCAGCGGGCCAGAGGATAAAGCGTTTCATGCGGCCCGCGAGCGGGCTACAACGCTGCTGCTTCAAAGCCAATGCAACGACGCCTACTGGCACGGGGTCTTCGGCGGCCTGTATTCTCCCCACCTTCGAACGGCACTTTGGAATTCCCTGGTGCAGGCGGAGACCATCGCCGACGGCCTCGCACACCGCACGAAGGAATATGTGGAGGCGGCCGCATTTGATTTCGATGCTGATGGCCGCGAAGAAATCTATTTCACTTCGGACCGTTACGCCGCGTTGCTCGCGCCGGGAGACGGCGGAACAATCAGTGCAATTGACTGCCGTGCGTCAAACGCCGCGCTGATAAATTCGCTGGCGCGGCGGCCGGAGTCTTATCACGTGGCGCTGAAGGGTTCCTCAGTGAAGGGCACGAAGATCCTGCAGTCGATCCACGAACAGACGCGTGTTAAGGAGGAAGGATTGGAACGCTGGTTGAACTACGACCGCTGGGCTCGCAACTCGTTTCGCCTGCTGCTCTTTGGCCGCGGCAAGAATCAACAGGATTGCGCTGCTGTAAAGTTGGACGAAGATGCGGCACTGGCGGGCGGCAAATATCGCGTGATGGATTTCTCGCGCACAGGGGCGGCACTTGCTTCTCAAGAGAGCACCGACTGGCCCGTGGAGAAAATTTTTAAATTTGCGGCCACGCCGGCGGGATTCGATATTTCTTGCGATATCGCGCTGCGCCGGACCGCCCCTGGCGCCGCTTCTGTGTATGTCGGTGTCGAAATGATTGTGAATTTTCTGGCACCTTCGGCGCAGGACCGCTACATCGAATCCGGCGGCCAGCGCTATCCGCTGCGTTGGGCAGCGGCGGTTCCGGCTTCGGAATTGCGTGTGGTGGACGAATGGCAGGAGGTGACTGCGACCGTGTCGGCGCCTGGGGCACGCGATTTCTGGATTGCGCCGATTGAAACCGTCTCGGAATCCGAGGAAGGGTTCGAACGAATTTACCAGGGCTCGCAGATTATGGCCGTGTGGCCCGTGGAGTTGGCGCCCGGCGTCGAATGGAAGGGGCGGGTGGTCTTGAAGGTGGCCTCTCTCAGCTGAACGAGAGCGCGCAATTTTATTTGCCTACGAAGCTTTGCTAAATTGGTGGAAAGTGGAGGAGCCGAATGGCCGTCTCGCAGGAATTGCTCGATATTCTTGTTTGCCCGCTGTGCAAGACGCCCGTGAAAATGACGAGCGATCACAACGGGTTGAAGTGCTCGAAGTGCCGGCGCGTCTATCCCGTTCGCGACGATATCCCGATCATGCTGGTGGACGAGGCGCACATCGAAGCGGAATGACGCGCGGGCTACGAGGCGAAACGCCAGCTCAAGGCTGGAAGCTTATTGACTGATCCTTGAATTCAACCCAGAGATGGACCTTCTGGGTCTTGCTGGCCTTGGCGAAATCCTTGTCGTCGGGAAATGGCTGGTAGGGACTTACGTCCACGATTACGACGACGCCCGATCCGCCCTTCAGGTGCACCATGTCCTCAATCTGATAGCTTTTCACCGGGCCGTAATATCCCTGAGGCCCCCAATCCTCGAGGAAATCCTTGAAGGAATACGTGGGCGAGGGTTTCCAGATTTCGTACGCTTCCTGCATATTGCCGGCAACAGCCGTACTCAGGAAATGATTGATGGTTTTCTTTTCCGTGTGATACCGGAGCATATACCAGCAGCCGCCCGCAACCAGAAGCACAAACGCAAGGCCGGTGATGATGTACCGGCGGATTTTTGCCGGCGGATGCTCGTCTGTCGAATCGAAAATTCCCACGAATACTCCTTAGGATTAGAGTTGTCGCTTAAAAAGAAGGATGCTGGCCGTAATCATGACCACGGAGAAGCCCGTCAAAATTAGCACGTCGCTATAGATTCCTTCAATGCCGGTATTTTTAAGCGTGAGATTGCGCAGCGCGTGCACCGTGTAGGTAAACGGGTCCACATTCGAAAGCCAGCGCAGCCAGGTGGGGAACGCTTCGACGGGATAGACCGCGCCCGAGGGAAAAAACAGCAGCGTATTCAGCACGCCGAAAATCGCGCGGGGAACGAGTGGGTCGTCCACGCGGACCATTACGAGAAACATGAAGCTGATCATAGCGACGGAGGCGATTAGAACGACGACGGACAAATAAAACAGGCGGATGGGATCCCAGAGGCGCGGGATTCCCGCGAGCAGGCCGCCGACGATCGTCAGCACCAGACCTGCCATAAGTCCCTTCAGCGCGCCTGCGCCGATCAGGCCCATCACCAATTCGGCTTTGTGGATGGGCGTGACGAGATAGCCCTCATGCAGGCCGCGCGCTTTGTCGTCAATGAAAGTGATGCCGCCGCCGATCATGGCCACGATGAAAATGGCCATGGCGATGGACCCGGCCAGTAGATACTTGATGTATTCGATGTAGGGATAGACCTCGACCACGTTCAGTGCCACTTGGCCTTCGAGGCGCGGCTCGACGGAGGGCGCGTTCAGTTGGTCCACCATCTGCTGGATGCGCTCGAGAAGCGAACTGGAAACGAATTGGTCGGTATTGTCCTCAGTGAAAGCGATGCGCGGGCGATCGTGCTGGTAATAGCGGCGCGAAAAGTCGTAAGGAATTTGGACTATACCGCGAAGGAAGCCGGCGCGAAGATCGTCAACGGCGCGAGAGACGGAATCGTACTGAACGACACGGAATGTTTCCGGGCCAGCCGAGATTCCATGGAACATTTCGCGAATCTGGCGCGACTCCGCCGTTTGATCCTGGTCCACAACGCCGATGACGGCGCCATGAATCTTCCCTCCAAACGCATAACCGAGCACGACGAGCTGTACGAGCGGAAAGATCATCGAGCTCATCATCAGCGCGGGGCTGCGGAAGAATTTCCGCATGTCGCGTTCGATCAATGCTGAGATGCGAAAGAATTTCATGGCCGGCTGCTCCCACTATGACGTTGCCGCGATTCAAAAACGCCGCGCCTAACGGTAGAGATGGCTGATGTCATAGGCGGCCCCTCCATGCGCAGCGTCCCGCAGATCGCTGCCCGTGTAGTGCAGGAAAACGTCATCGAGCGTGGTGCTCTGCACGGAAACTTTTCGGACAGTCACATGGCGCGAGCGGGCCAAATCCATCAGCGCCGCAACAGTTGCCGGGCCGTCATGCGAGGCAATGCGGGTGAAGCCGTCGTGTTGCGTAACGCCGGCAGCCTGAGCCAGGCCCTGGAGCTGCTGCGCCCAGTCTGGCGGCGCGCCGACGAATTCGGCCTCGACAGCGTCAGTGCCGGGGACGCTATCTTTCAATTTTGTCGGCGTGTCGAGTGCGGCGAGTTTTCCGTGGTCCACGATGGCGATGCGATCGCAAAGTTTGTCCGCTTCATCCATGTAATGCGTGGTGAGCAGGATGGTCAGTTCGGACTTGTCGCGGAGGGTGCGGATCATTTCCCAGACATTAGTGCGAGAGACGGGGTCCAGCCCGGTTGTGGGCTCGTCGAGGAACAAGATTTTCGGCGAATGAACCAAGCCGCGCGCAATTTCCAGGCGACGGCGCATGCCTCCTGAAAATGTGCGCACCAAGGCGCCACGGAACTTGAGCAAATCCACGGATTCAAGGAGATCGTTGATAAGCTTCGCGCGCTTCTCCACCGGGACGCCGTAGAGCTTCGCGTGAATCAGCATATTTTCGTCGGCGGTCAGCTCGGGATCCGATGTGAAAGCCTGGGGAATTACGCCCAGCGCGTGGCGCACGGCATCCGCATCTTTGCGGATGTCGAAGCCGGCGATTAGCGCGGTGCCGGACGTCGGAGGCGTGAGCGTGGTGAGCATGCGGATGAGAGTTGTTTTGCCGGCGCCGTTAGGGCCAAGCAAGCCGAAAATTTCCCGGTCGGCGACATTAAACACAATGTCGTTGACGGCGACGAGGTCGCCGAATCTCTTGGTCAGATGATTTACTTCGATGGCGTTCATAGCCTAATTTCCGGGCGCCTCAAAGGCGCGCGAACCAACTCTTGTGTACAGGCGGCGGAAGCAGGACGGTCGCCGTCATGCCGGTGAATAATCGATGGCTCGTGTTCGGGACGGACACTTTGATGGCGAAGCTTTTGATGTCGCGTTTGGTGCGGCTCACGTCGCGCTGCGTGGCGAAATCATTTTCGACGCCTTTGAAGAACAATTCGCCCTCGAGGATGTCGCCTGACGGCAATTGCACCCGCAGCTTCTGGCCGAATTGGACGGAGTCTATGTAGGTTTCTTCCACGTCGGCGCGCACCCAGAGATGGTCCACGTCGACGACAACGACGATCGGCGAGCCCTGCTGGACAACCTCGCCCTGCTTCGCGACGCGGACGGAGACGACGCCATCGAGTGGCGCGTAAATATCCGTGTAGCCGAGCTGCGTCGCGACTTGCACGGCGGCGGCGCGCGCCTGCTCGAGCTGCGCCATGGTGGTGGCAATTTCGCTTTGGCGCACATCTACCTGTTTGCGATTTGCCTGCGCGACGGCCAAGGCTGCTTCCTGCGCGCGCACGGAATCTTCGAGCGCTCTGACATTGGCCAGCGAGGCTTCGAGCGTGGCTTTCGCATGGTCGCGGTCCTGAGCGGAAGCGACGGCATTGTCGAAAAGTTTCTGCATGCGATCGTAATCCGTCTGGTCGCGCCAGAGGTTAGCGCGAGCCTGCTCGAGCTGGGCGCGCGTGGAAGTGAGCATGGCGCGGGCTTGATTGAGCGATGCTCCGGTCTGGTCGTCCGTCCAGGAGTAATTGTGGCCGGCCTCTTTCACCTGCGCTTCGAGACTGGCGACGTTTGCTTTTGCAGCAGCCAGGCTCGCTTGCAGTTCTTTGGGGTCGAGCTGCGCGATCAAGTCGCCTTTTTTCACCGTGGAGCCTTCGTCCACCGTGAGCTTGATCATGCGGCCGGTGATCTGCGGGCTGATGATCACTTCGTTGCCGTCCACTATGCCGATGAGCGGGATATCGCCTCCGCGCGGCGTCGAGAGTAAATAGATGACCAGCGACAGAACGAAAACAAAGCCGATAAACACGAAGAATTTTCGTCCGGTCATCGGGGCCTCGCTTCCTTGCGTATGAGTCCGTGATCCACAAAATCGAGCAGGGCGCGTCGGCGTTTTTCGAGCGCCGGCGCGGAGAGCAAATTTTGCCCCACCAGCTTGCTCATCACCGGGGCGGCGGCAAAATAGAAGACCATCATGCCCAGCAACGTGAACACGGTGTTGTGCGCGTCCACTTTTCGAAACTCGCCCGAGGCGATGCCTTCCTCGATCAACCCGCCCAAGTGCTGGTGAAATGGCCGAAAGTATTCGCGCACAATCCATTCAAATTTTGGAGTGGCGCTCATTGCTTCGCGCTGGACGAGACTCGGGTAATTCGGGTGCGTGGCAATGAAATTGAAATAACCGTTCACAAACGCGAAGAGACGATCACGCGGAGTGGCATCAGGAGCCGACGGCGCGTAAACAACTTCGCGGAGCTGGCCGAAAAGGTGTTCGAGCACGGCGCGGTGAAGCTGCTGCTTGCTGCCAAAGTAGTAGTAGAGCATGGCCTTGTTTGCATGCGCGGCAGCGGCGATTTCATCCGTGCGCGCTCCGGCCATCCCCTGTGTGGCGAACTGCTGCTCGGCGGCTGCTAGAATTCGCCGAGCCGTCGCGGGGTTTTCGACTTTTCTGCGTCCTCGTTTCACTTTGTGCGCCTTAGATGCCCACTCGTTTCATTGCGATTTCAGGGTACTGCGCACGGCACAGATTCCTTGCAGTGCGATCCTGTCAACGCGATTGAAGTCAGCCGCGGTATCACATACGAATCTCTACAGGCGGGCACGCGGCTCAATTCTTCAACTAATTGGTTAGTTTAATTGCCTGCGCACAGGGTGTCAAGTACACGAGCGCATGAGGGGTTTAATGCTACGCGTCGAGTGCGCCACCCACACCGGGTGGCAGCTCGATCGAGTATTTTGTGCGCGCCTTTTCACGATGGAGTTCGAGGGCCAGCTCGATCAGGCGATCAATCAGCTTGGGATATGGCAGTCCCGAGGCTTCCCACAACTTCGGGTACATGCTGATGGATGTAAAACCGGGGATGGTATTGAGCTCGTTGATGAAAATCTTCCCTGAGCGGCGCTCAAGGAAGAAATCGCAGCGAGCCATGCCCGTACCATCGATCGCGCGGAAAGCCCGTACGGCGTACTCCTGGAAGATTGCGACTTGCTTTTTCGATAGCGGAGCTGGAATCACAAGTTGCGTGCCGCCCTCGAGATATTTCGCGGTGTAGTCGTAAAACTCGCGGTGGGGAACGATTTCGCCAGGGATCGAAGCGCGAACGTCATCATTGCCAAGCACGGATACTTCGATTTCGCGCCCGACCACGCCGCGTTCGACGATGATTTTCAGCGCGAATTCCGCGGCGAGGTCCATGGCAGCGGCAATTTCATGCGCTGCTTTAACGCGGGTCATTCCGACCGAGGACCCAAGCGTGGCGGGCTTCACGAAGAGGGGAAACCGGAATTTCTTCTTGATCTCGCGGAGCACCTTCACGCGGTCGTGCTCCCATTCCGAACGGCGGACGGCAAGGGAAGGAACAATCGGCAGGCCGGCCTGCTCGAAAAGCCGCTTCTGCACGTCTTTATCCATCCCAACCGAGGAGGCGAGTACGCCGGCGCCAACATATGGCAGCCCAGCCAATTCGAGCAAACCCTGCACCGTACCGTCTTCGCCAAATGTGCCATGCAGCACGGGGAAGACGACATCCACCATCACACTCGGTTGACCTGAACCTGGGCTGACGGGCACGAGGGCCGCCGCGCTGGGGTCGGCAGGCAACATTACACGGTCACCTGATTTCAAGACATCGGGAAGCATTTTTATCGCGCTGGTGCCGACAAGCCATCGGCCATCCTTACTGATCCCGATGGGCACGGATTCATACTTTTCAGGGTCGAGCGCACGTATTACAGACGCAGCGGAGGCGAGCGAGACTTCATGTTCGCCGGAGCGCCCGCCAAACAACACGCCTATGCGGAGCCGCTTCTTTCCGCTCATCGAAGCTCTGCTCCAGGGGTATTTGCTCCGATGGACGCGATCACAGGATCTTCTTTCCCAGGCCGGAGAGCACCAGTTCGACGCCCAGGGTGGCAGTGGTGTTGTGAAGATCAATCACCGGATTAATTTCCACGAGCTCGAAGGAGACCATGCTCTTGCTGTCCGCAATCATCTCAAGAGCGAGATGCGCCTCGCGATAGGTGACGCCGCCGCGCACCGGTGTGCCAACGCCCGGCGCGTCTGTCGGGTCCACGAAATCCATGTCGAGGCTGACGGCTACACCGGCGGTGTCGTCGGTCGTAAATCGCAGCGCTTCGGCCATCACTTCGCGCATACCGCGCTCGTCAATATCGCGCATGGTGAAAATGTGGACGCCGGAATCCTTCACCAGGCGGCGCTCCTTGGCGTCCAGATCACGAATACCGACGAGGGCCACGCTGCGGGGCTCGACCATTGGTTTGAGGCCTGCCATCTCGGTAAGCTCCGCCGGGCCGTAGCCCATTATGGAAGCGAGCGGCATGCCGTGCACGTTTCCGGAGGGGGAAGATTCCGGCGTGTTCATGTCGCCATGTGCGTCGAGCCAGATCATGCCGATGCGCTTTGATTTCTTGTGGAAGTGAGCGGCGGCGCCTGCCGTAGTCCCGACGGCGATGGAATGATCCCCGCCCAGGACGAGGGGCACCAGGTCTTCATCAAGCGTCTTGCGAACCATCTCCGCGAGGCCCTTGCAGGTCTCGGCTATTTCGTCGAGATACTTGGCATTCTTCTCGCCATAGTGCTGCTCTTCCGGTTGGCGCACAGGGACATTGCCAATATCCTCGACTTGTCGGCCCAACTGCTTGAGGCGGGATTGAAGGCCGGCGACGCGCAAAGCCGATGGTCCCATATCCACGCCGCGGCGGCTGGCGCCCAAGTCCATCGGCACACCGATGATGCGAACTTTTTCAGGCATTTGTCGTTGTCTTTTCGCGACCCCGAGACGGCGGAGGGACCCCTAAGGATAGACGCGATAGAGCATCCGAGGGAAGGGGATGACTTCCCGAATGTGCTCTGTGCCGCAAATCCATGCCACGGTGCGTTCCAGGCCCAGGCCGAAGCCGGAGTGCGGGACGCTGCCGTAGCGCCGCAGGTCGAGATACCACTGGAATGACTCTTCGGGGAGATTATGTTCGCGGAGCCGCTGGACCAGCGTCTCGTAATTCGAGAGGCGCTCGCCGCCTCCGATGATTTCGCCGTACCCCTCGGGAGCAATCATATCGAAGCTGAGTGAAAGTTCGGGGCGGGCTGCGTCCGTGGCCATGTAGAAAGCTTTCATTGCCGCTGGATAGCGGTGGATGATCACCGGTTTATCGAATTCCTTGGAAATGATGGTTTCTTCGTCACCGCCGAAATCGTCGCCCCACTTCGCGGGATTGCCGGCCTTTTGGAGCACCTGGATGGCATCGTCGTAACTGATCCGCGGAAATGGCGGAGTGATCTTTTCGAGTTTGGAAACGTCGCGCTGAATGGCGGCAAGCTCCGGAGCGCGGTTCTTCACCACGGATTGGACGATTGCGCTGACAAGTCCTTCGCCTAGCTGGGTGATTTCTTCCAGGTGCGCGTATGCGGCTTCCGGTTCGAGCATCCAGAATTCAGTGAGGTGGCGGCGCGTCTTCGACTTTTCGGCTCGAAATGTGGGGCCGAAAGAGTAGACCTTGCCCAAGGCTGCCGCCGTTGCCTCGACGTAGAGTTGGCCTGACTGGGTGAGATAGGCTTTCTGGTCGTCAATGTAATTGACTTCGAAAAGGGTGGTGGTGCCTTCGCAGGCAGCGGGTGTGAAAATCGGGGTGTCCGTTAGCGTGTACCCCTGGCTGTCCATGAAATTCCGGGCTGCGCGCTCAGCCTCAGCCCGGATACGGAGGATGGCGGCCTGGCGTGGGGTGCGAATCCAGAGATGGCGCCGGTCGAGAAGGAAATCTACGCCATGCTCTTTGAGTTGAATCGGGTAAGGGGCCGCATCAGGCACACGTTGAACGACTTCGCTCCCGCTGATGTGAATTTCATAACCGCCGGGAGCCCGCGGCTCGGCCTGGATTTTGCCGCTGATGACTACGCTCGATTCCTGCGTGAGTCCTTTGAGCGCGTCGAAAGCGGCCGCGTTCTCCTTCTGCGAGACAACGCCCTGGATGACTCCCGTGCCGTCGCGGAAGATCGGGAACAGGAGCTTGCCCGATTCGCGCAGATTATAAAGCCAGCCGCGAATAGTGACAGTGCGGCTGACGTGCTGGCCGACCTGGTCTATGGTGACAATCGGCACCGGTGCCTGACCTTCCTGGGTCATGGTTTCATCCGTTGGGATTGGATTCGCTCGAGTGTCATGACTTGGCGGAGCGCCCGTGCTTGGAATCGAGCCCCTTTTCAAGCTTGTCGAAGACCGCGCGAACTTGATCGAGCGATGGCTCGCCCCCGGCCTGCTCCTTCAGCTCCAGCACGATCGGGAGGGGCTGGCCGGCAGTCGAGAGCGTGGTAAGCGCGGCCTCCCAATCAATGCCGCCCTCATAGGGGAGGAGATGCTCGTCCTTCTCCCCGCGATTGTCGTGAATGTGCGTTGTGGCGACGCGGTCGCGCATCATATCGAAGCTCGGTTCCACGCCCGTTTCCATATGTGCGTGGCCGGTATCAAAGCAAAGGCGCAAATCGTGGAGATGCGTATCGGTGATGAAATGCTGGAGCGAAGAGGGCGAGCCGAGCTCGTCGGGGGTGTTTTCGAGGGCGATGGTGACGCCCCGCGCCTTGGCGAAGATGGTGAGATGCTCGAGGGAGCTGAATGCCGCGTCAACCTTTCGGGGGTCGGTCATTTGGCGTCCGTGCCCGATGTGCTGGATCAAGAAACGAAACGGGATCGTCTCGGCAACTTCCAGGGCGCGCTTAATCTCGTCCACGGCATCGAGCCGGCGGATGCGCTCTGTATCGGAGATCGAAATGGCCACGCCGCTTTCCCGGCCGGGGGCCAGATCGCGTTCTGTAGGCGAATGCATGGAGTGGAGCTCCAGATGGTACTCGCCGAGGGCGTCGGCAACCTCGCGAACCCTCTCCGGTGCCCGGTAGCTGAAATGCTGGGGCGCACAGAAAATCTCAATCGCCTGGACACCCGCCTGGGAGATTTCGCCCATGAGCTGAGGCGTGAGCGGCTGCTTCACATACCGGTACGTGGAGAGGACACGCAGCATTCGACCCCCGATGCGATTCCGCTGGCAGCCCGAATGGAAGCCCCATTGGCAGACTGACTATGGTCAATGGAAACCTTGCCCGCGTCAATAGGCGGCGGCAACGCCGTTGCGGCGCGGGTCAGGCGCGCCCAGGCGGTCGCCGGTTTGCGGATCGATTGCGATGGCTTCGACCTGGCCGATCCACGAGCGTTGGGGATTGATGGAATAGCCCCGGCTTTCCAGATCCTTTCTGACTTCATCGGGCATGCTTGGCTCAACCAGGACATCATCCGGCAGCCACTGCTGATGGAAGCGCGGGGCGTTGATGGCGGCTTGCGCGTCCATGCCGAGGCGCATCCAGTTGAGAATCGAGAGGAGCGTGGCGGAGATGATGCGCGGGCCTCCGGGGGAGCCGGTGACGAAGCTGAGTTTGCCGTCGCGCAGGAGGATCGTCGGCATCATCGAGCTGAGCGGGCGTTTGCCGGGGCCGACCGTGTTGGCCTCCGATTGAATTAGGCCAAACATGTTGGGCGAGCCTGGATGGACGGTGAAGTCGTCCATCTCATCGTTGAGGAGAAAACCGTCCATGGAGGTGACGCCGGAGCCGAAGTTGTCGTTGAGTGTGTAAGTGTTGGCGACGGCGTTTCCGGCTGCGTCCACGACGGAGAAATGAGTGGTGTGGCCACCGCGCGCCGCTTCTGCCAGGGCGCGCGCTGCGGCAGCATCATTTGCGGCGGGGTCGAGCTGGCTTCCCGATTGCGTGCAGCCTGCCGAAGAAGAATCCGACTTCTCGAATAGCGCGGGATTGCCGGCGCGCACTTGCGCGCTACTCGAGGGCTGCGCGGGATCGATTGTCCGGCGGAGCGCGTCCGCATAGCAGGTGGAGACGAGGCCGTGAACAGGAATGCTCGTAAAGTCGGGGTCGGCGAGATATGCGGCGCGGTCTGCGAAGACACGCCGCATGGCTTCGATTACCCAGTGGACCGATTCGGGGTCATTCCATGACTTCAGTTCAATCGGGGCGAGGATGTTGAGGGCTTCGATTGTGGCGATGCCGCCGGAACTGGGCGGTGGGCTCGAGATGACGGTCCAGTTGTGGCCATTGAACTTGTAGCTGGCTGTGATCGGGTCGCGGATTTTAGCCTGGTAATGAGCCAGATCCTCCAGGGTGATGAGGCCGCCTTCGCGCTGAATCTCTTTGGCGAGGTCGTGCGCGGTTTGTCCGCGGTAGAATTCCGCGGGGCCGTTCTTTGCTATGCGCTTGAGCGTGGCGGCAAGTTCGGGCTGACGCAGGATTTCGCCCGGTTCGTAGTCGGCGCCCTTCTTCAGAAATATCTGTCGCGACATGGCGAAGCGACCGAGCACGCCGGCGGACTGGCTTAACAGCTCGGACAATCGCTCGCTTACCGGAAAGCCTTCCTGCGCCAAATGGATCGCGGGGGCCAACACATCGGCGAGCTTCATGGTGCCGTAGGTTTTGAGAGCGAGGGCCATGCCTGCGACGGTGCCCGGGACGCCGACGGAGCGATAGCCGATGAGTGAGGCTTCGGAAGAAGCCGGGTCGTCGGTCTCGCGATACATGTCGCGGGTGGCGCCGGCGGGTGCGATTTCGCGGTAATCCACGAATTTGGCCTCGCCGTTTGCAAGGCGGACGAGCATGAATCCGCCGCCGCCGATATTTCCCGCTTCCGGCTCGACCACGGCGAGAACGAAGGCGACGGCCACGGCCGCGTCCACGGCGTTGCCGCCTTCCTTCAGGATTTCGATGCCGGCTTCGGAGGCGAGTTGCTCGTCACTTACGACCATGCCTTTTGCGCCGCGCACGGGCGCCGTGGGCCAAGCAGAACGCGACGCGTCAACGGATGGAGCGAATTCACGCGGCTCCTGCGCGAGCGCTCGCGCGGGGAGAAACGCGGCCAGCGAAGGCAGGAATGCGGAGAGCAGCCAAAGATGCATCCGAATCTTCATGGCGAAGTGAATCTATTGGAATGGCGAAGGCGCGTCAAGGTTGTGCCGTGAAGGAGAGCGAGAGACGGAACGCAGGTGCGGCGCAAAGAGAAGGATTCAATCGGCGGCGAGGCCCACGAGCAGGAGCGCGATGAGGCCGCCGAGCAGCAGCGCGATCATAAGCCAAAACGTAAAGTGCCGGCGCTTCTTCATGAGGCCTGGAGGCGGAGAAGCTTCCGGGCCATGCTGGACATCTGTCGCAACGAAAGTATCGGAGGATCGAATGGCGCGGGCGGGAGCAGATTCCGTCTTGGGATCGCGGTGGAATTCGATGAACTCGGACGGCATCAAGAGGATGCTACATCCGTTGAAAGGCAGCGGCAAGCGCGGCTAACGGATCAAGAATCGGACGACAGCGAGAGCGACGACTGCGCCGGTGACAACGGCGAGGGCGAGCCAGCGGGAGGTGCCTTTGTTTTGCCCGCGGAGTTTGACCACGTGCGAGGAGAGGCCGTTGCGCTCGTAGAATGCCGCTTCCACTTCGGGAGAAACGAAATCGATAATTTCGCGTGTCATGAACACGATACTAAGCTGGGGGAAAGAAAATTAAATTTCGAAAATGGCGGGAAGTTCGTAATCGCTATTGCAGGTTTTGTTAGTTGCGGAAAGCTTTCGCGGCGGCGACGCAACTGCGAAGTTTTTCGATGGCTTCCTCGACGGTGCGCGTCTTGAGGCCGCAATCGGGATCCACCCACACTTGATTCTTCGGGAGAATGGTGAGCGCCTGTTCGATACGTTTACGGACGGCATCGGCCGGCTCTTGGGTGTGGGAGTGGACGTCAACGACGCCGAAGCTGATGTCTTTTGTGAAAGGATGCTCGCGGAAAAGCGAAAGCATGCTGAGGTCGTTGTTGCACATTTCGAGATCGAAATTGTCGACGGCCAAATCGAGCATGCCGGGATATATCTGGTCGAAGGCGCCGTAGCAGGCGTGGGTGATGAAATAGGCGCCGAGGCCTTTGGTGGTGGCTTCCATGGCTTCGAGGGCGATGGGCAATTCCTCGGGGCGGACGGAGAGCGCGGGCTCGTCAATCTGAATAATTTTGCAGCCTGCGGCGATGAGCGCTTCCACTTCCTTGCGGATGACGGCGGCGAGCGCGAGAGCGGTTGCCTGGCGGCCGGAATAATGTTCGTTGAAGCTCCAGTCCATGATGGTGTAGGCGCCGGTGAGCATGCCCTTGACAGGTTTTTTGGTGAGGCTCTGCGCGTATTTCCACCAGTCAACCGTGACGGGCCCGGGCCATTCGACTTCTCCGGTGATAATCGGCTTGTGGTAGTAACGGTTGCCGTAGCTGCGAACGAGGCCGCCTTCGGTGAAGCCGGTCAAGCGCTCAGCGAAATAGGCGACCATGTCGCCGCGGTACATCTCGCCGTCCACGAGCACGTCCACGCCCAGTTTTTCCTGCGTCTCGATCCAGAATTTGGTGGCCTTGCGCTCAAGCTCGTAAAGTTGGTCGGCGGTGATTTTGCCTTTGGAGAATTCGGAGCGCGCTTTGGCGAGATAATCGGGTTTGGGGAAGCTGCCGACGGAAGTGGTGGGGAAGAGCGGCAGCTTCAGGCCGAGGCTCTTGAGTTTTTCGCGGCTCACGCGGAAGCTCCCTTCAATCCATTTAGAGCCTCGCGCACCTTGCCGAGCAATTGGAGCTTGGCGAAGGCGCGGTCGCGCGGCAGATACTCGAGGCCGGCGGAGGGGCCGAGATAGGCGCGGCCGCCCTCGATTTTTGGCATGAGGCGTTCGATTTGCCAGGCGATTACTTCGGGATCTTCGAGGCGCGTATTGCGGGCATCCACCAGGCCGAGGCCGAGAGGCTTGGGCGAGCCTGCGGAGGCGATCAAGTCGGCGAGTTTCGCGTCGTAAGTGAAATCGAGACCAATGATGTCCACAGGCAAGCCGACAAGTTTTTCGTAGTAGGGCGTGCAATCGTGAAAATAAACGTAGAGAGCGAGTTCAATTTTACGGCCGCCTCGCACGGCTTTATCGCGTGCCTGGAAGAGGGGTGTGAGAGATTGCACGAAGATGGGCCAGTCGTTGGGAAATTTGATGGCGGCAGGCTCGTCAATCTGGATCAATTCGGCGCCGGTTTGCGCCAGGGCTTCGATTTCGAGCGCCAGCGCTTCGGCGTAAGCCATGGCGCGCGATTCGAGCGAGGCGAAGGAGTCGGGCGCGCCATTTTTTGGAGGCTCGGCGAGCGAAAATTTTGCCAGCGTGTAAGGGCCGGTGAGGACCGGCTTGATCGAGAGCTTGCCGGCTTTTTCGGCCGGCGTCGGGAGATGGCCGAGCGCGTTGCAGGCGAAGCCGTATTCGTTAGCCACGAGATTGCCGCGACGCGTGGGTTTGCCGCTGAGGACCGGCTGGCGAAAATAAGAATTCGTGTCGAAGAAGCGCAGGAGGCCGCGGATTTTTACGTTTTCGAGTTTGCCGGCGAGATGCGAGATGGGATCGTACCAGCGGATTTGGCCATCGGTGATGACGTCGAGGCCGGCCTTCACCTGGTCGGCGATGGCAAGGCGAGTCATTTCATTTTCGGCGTCGAGGACGTCGGCAGTGGTGCGCTCGCCGCGGTCGAGGCCGGAAATGGTGCGGCGGAGGAGCTGCAAATCATAGGAGTCGCCGACGCGGGGGTAGCTACCGGTGCTCGAGAGGTGGAGACCGGGGGAGGCGGCGCTCATGCGGGGCCCCCCACGTGCGAGGAATCCGGGTGTCGAGTGATTCTAAATATCGCGCTTTTAGTATCGATTAGAAAGTACCCCCGTCCTTTGTTTTCATAGAGATTAAGCGAATTCTAATCGTCAGTAGTATCGATTAGAATTGCGCTCTCCCCGGCGGCCCGAACTCATTTTCCCCCTCGCAAATCAAAAATCAACTCTAGTCAAACTGCGCATCCGAGGCAAACAAATGCCACGGAGCGGGGAAGATTCGTCTCCGAAACACGAGATTCAGAAGGCGCACATCTTTGCCGCGCAGCGCCGGTGCCACACAAATGGCGCACGGTTCATCTTAGGGAGAGAAGAATGCGAATGCAAGCATGCGAGCCTGTGGATGTTGGGTCAATTTGCGCGCGCCTCGACTCCGATCGGGATGCAAGGTGCGCACGGCGCGGACGAGGAGTCACTCACTGGATCATGCTTTGTGGACCCGTGGGTCAATGAGCTACTCGTCTGGCTACGGGATTAATCAGGAGTCTGCCTGCGGGAACTTCTCAGAGGGAAAGTTTTGAAAAACCTGCTGGCTAGAACTTCGGAGATAAGCTGGTTTTCTCCGAGTCAGGCGCTTTCAGTTCATCCCGCCCGATTGATAAATCGAATAGAGAACGGCCGCAATGATGACCGCGGTGAAGAAAAGCCAAATCAGAGGAACTCGTTTCAAGAACCAGTACATTTTCTGTTTCGGTCCATTCTGTGCGTAAGCGCCGTTACTGGTTCGATCGGCAGGATTCCGATCCACTTGAGCGGGATTTTTGCGGTTGATGAGGACGAAACCAAATTCCACTTGATGCATGTACGTGATGGCCGACCAGCCGCCTAAATGCTGATTAACGCGGATACTGGATAGGCAGTTTTTCAAGTTTACAGTATTTCGATTTATGGAGAGTTCTGCGTGCGCGGAGGCGGCTGATTGGCGCGATTGGCGCGGGCGTGTTGACGAGCTTGCGCCGCGCGTTCTAAAAGCGAATATTTCTCCTTCTTGGTTTTGGTAGCCTGTGCCTGGAGCTTCCATTGGTCCTTTTGTGTATCACTCTAGTTTGTAACTTCAAACGAGGCGCCGGGAATTGTCAAACGAGTTGAAAGGGCCGTCGAACGCGTTTGTGCCGCCATCGCCTGAGAGGACGGCGGGGGTGCGCATGGGGAGTGGGGAGGCGGGCGGCGCGGGGGCGACAGCGAGACATAGCAAGCGGGACGAACTGCGGCTGCTTGTGAATTCGCGGCACCCGATCATCACTGTGGAGACGGCCGAAGAAGAGCGCTTTGAACAGCTGCTGCTCGAAGTGGCGACGGAATTGTGCGTGCCGCTTTATGAGTGGAGCGTGACGGTGGGGCTCGGGAAGTATGGCGGCGCGGCGATTTACAATACGGATCAGCCGGAGCAGGCGCTGGCAAACATTGCCTTGATTCAGGGCGACGCGATTTTTTTGCTCAAGGATTTTGCGCGCTACTGCGAAAACGACAAAATCTGCCGTCGATTGCGGGACTTGGCGGAGAAATTCAGAGCGGCGCGGCGAGCGATTGTGATTTGCGCGCCGTCGCTGCAATTGCCGGAGGAGCTGGCATCCGAGGCGGCGGCTTTTGAATTGAATTTGCCGACGGCCGAGGATTTGTTGCCGGGAGTGCGGGGCGTATTTGCCGAGCTGACCCGCGAGCAACGGATTCCTGTGACGCTGGACCTGGCGGAGATGGCGCAAGTGGCGCGAAATCTGGCCGGGCTTTCCAGAGAAGAGGCCATGCGCATGCTGCGGAAGTGCTTGCTTTCGCGCGGGCGCGCCGATGCGGGATTGCTGGATGACGTGCTGAAGGCGAAGCGGCAGGCGTTGCGAAGCGAAGGATTGATTGAGAGTGTGCGGCGTGACGCGTCGTTTGGGGATGTGGCGGGGCTCGGACGATTGCGCGAATGGATCGCGAAACGGAAAAATGCGTTGACGCCGGAAGGGCGGCGATTCGGGCTGGTGCCGCCGAAGGGGATATTGATTACGGGCGTGCAGGGATGCGGGAAGAGTCTTGCGGCGCGGGCCGTGGCGGGCGAATGGGGATATGAGCTGGCGCGGCTCGATGCGGGAGCGTTGTACGACAAGTTCGTGGGGGAGAGCGAGAAGAAGCTGCACAAGGCGCTGGAATTGGCGCAGAAACTGGCGCCGATGGTGCTGTGGATCGATGAGATCGAGAAGGCGTTTGCGTCGGCGGGCTCGAGCGGGGATGCGGACGCGGGATTGTCGCAGCGGCTGCTGGCGACTCTCTTGACGTGGATGCAGGACCGGGAGAGCGGCGTCTTTTTGGCGGCGACTTCGAATAATATTACGATTTTGCCGCCGGAGATGATGCGCAAGGGGCGGTTCGATGAGATTTTCTTTGTGGATTTGCCGAGCGTGGAAGTGCGCGCGGCGCTCTTCGAATTGCATTTGAAGAAGCGCGAGCGCGACCCGGCCAAATTTGATTTGGCGAAACTTGCCGCGGGGAGCGCGGGCTTTTCGGGGGCGGAAATCGAGCAGGCGATTCTTGCGGGGCTTTATACGGCGTTTGCGCAGAAGCAGCAACTGACGACGGAAATTCTGCTGGCGGAGATTCATTCGACGCAGCCGCTTAGCGTGACGCGTGCCGAAGAAGTGGAATCGATCCGGCAATGGGCCAAGACGCGGGCCGCGCCGGCGGATTGATTCGGCAGCCACGACCAATTCGTACTTTCACGACGAAGTAGAAAAGGGAAAGCCGCACTGGATTGGCGCTGCGTGAACCGGTACTGGAATCGTGTCGCCTAGGCCTGCCGTTTAGGACTCCCCTCAATCGGGCCGTAATCGCGACTTTCCGGGCATATTTTCTCGAATGAGTGTGCGCAGGCGATGGACTTCTTCCGAAGAAGAGAAACACCTCTTGGGGACGTACATTCCCCCCTGCGACGTAAGCGAGAAAACGAAAGCGCTGGGCGTCTCGACGACCCGCTGAAACAGAGACCATTTGCAATCACTATTGGCGTCATCGGACTGCGTCGTGATTCGGGCGGCCTCGAAAGTGTAGCGCCGCGTCCTTTTCAAGATGGGTGACCTTCGAAACATGGCGCGTATCCTTAGATACGGGAAGAGGAGCAGCGCGAAGAGAATGAAAAGCACCAATAATCCTACGACCGCCTCGATCGACTCTCCGTCCGGGAAAGACAGGATTGTTGCCCGAGAGTGCTGGTACAGATCGTAGAAGATCATACAGAGGACGATGGAGACGACCCATCTGGCGACGTTGGGCCAATTCCACTGAAATGGTGTGTAAACATCATTAGGCTTGAGGTCGACATCGACGACCACGGGACGATTGTCTGGCATGGTATCCACGTCTCAGTCTAGCCGGGCAACGGATTTACTACGAGTGGGCGACGCGAAAACCGCAATAGCGGGGGGCGGCGGAGGGAAGACGCCCTGTGGAGAAGAAGCCGGATGACAGCGTCAGACTGTCATGATGCCGGCGATGAAACGCGAAGGGTGGCGATTCGTGCGATGAGTGCAGAATTTACCCTTGCGGTCATTATCCGGCTGGGTTATTAAAATTACGACGCATGAAAAAGACGGTCATCAAGGTGGGATTGGCGGTGCTCCTGGTGGCGGCGTTTGTCGCCTGGCGGATTGGGGCTTGCTACGTGGCCAATTCGGAGTTGCAGAGCTACATGAAAGACTTGGCGGTGCAGAACGGGGCGCGAATCGGATTGCTTACATTCGATACGGAAGACGAGTTGCGCGATAAAATAATCGCCAGGGCGAAGGGGTATGGAATTCAGCTCGCGCCTGAGCGGGTGAGGGTGCGACGGGATCTGAGTCCCAAGTGGCTGGATGTCTCGCTTGCGGCGGACTACGATGCGCGAGTGAACCTGCTCGTTTTTTCTTACCCCATCCATTTCAGTCCCGCGAGTTCACATAGCGCGGAAATCATCGTCAAATGAAGGATTGAGCGGGATGCGCGCGGTGATTTAGCGTCAACCCCCGATTCCACAGCGAATTCTTTTGGCGGCGGCGGGATTTCTCTTACAATGAAGGCTCACTAGCTTTCGGGGCGAGGCACCCGGAGCAATCACGCTTGGGGAAGGTTATGCTGAAAATTATGACTGCATTTTTTATGTCCGGTGCCATTGCTATGGGAGCCAGCTCCACGCCCGCTGCTGGGGCCAAAACGAAACTTGATCCAGCAAATCCGTTTTATGCGGCGAGCACGTTGCCGTTTCACGCGCCGCCATTCGATAAGATCAAGGATGAGGATTATCAACCGGCGATCGAGGCAGGGATGGCCGAGCAGATCGCGGAGATGCAGGCGATCGCGGACAATTCCGCGCCGCCGACTTTTGAGAACACACTCGAGGCGATGGAGAAAACCGGGCGGCTGCTGCAACGGGCGATGGCCGCGTTCAGCGCGGTGAGCGAGGCGAATACGAATCCCTCGCTGCTGAAGGTGCGGTCCGAGGAGGCGCCGAAGCTGGCGGCGCATCAGGATGCCATTTACTTGAACGCGAAACTTTTCGCGCGCGTGGCTGCCGTTTACAAGGAGCGCGAGGGGCTGAAGCTCGGGCCGGAATCGCAGCGGCTGCTGCAAGTGACCTACGACAATTTCGTCCACGCGGGCGCGAATCTTTCGGACGCGGACAAGAGCGAGCTGAAGAAGATCAACGAGGAAATCTCGACGCTCGCGAATGGTTTTGCGAACAAGGTGCTGGAGGGCACGAAGAACGGGGCCTACGTTACCAAGGACAAGAGCGCGCTCGCGGGTTTGAGCGACGAGCAGATTGCCGCGGCGGCGCAGGCCGCGCAGAGCCGCAAGCTCGAGGGCTACCTGATTCCGCTGCAGAATACGACGCAGCAGCCGGCGCTGGAATCATTGAGCGTGCGGGCGACGCGCGAGACACTCTTCTTGAAATCGTGGAACCGCACGGAGCTCGGGGACGCTAATGATACGCGCGAAATTGTCTCGCGCCTCGCGCATCTCCGGGCGCGTCGGGCGCAACTGCTCGGGTTTCCGAATTTCGCGTCATGGCAGCTGAAAGACCAGATGGCGAAAACTCCGGAGGCCGCGCTGAAATTCATGGATGCGCTGGTGCCGGCCTCGACGGCGAAAGCTGCGAGAGAGGGAAAGGACATTCAGGAGCTTATTGACGCGCAGAAAGGCGGCTTCACGCTTCAGCCCTGGGACTGGGAATTCTATTCGGAGCAGGTGCGCAAGGTGAAATATGATTTGAACGAATCGGACGTGAAGCCTTACTTCGAGCTGAACAACGTGCTGGAAAATGGCGTCTTCTACGCGGCGAACCAGCTTTACGGAATCACATTCAAGGAGCGCAAGGATATTCCCGTTTACCAGGCGGATGTGCGGGTGTTCGAGGTTTTTGACACCGACGGCAAGCCGATGGCGCTTTTCTATTGCGATTACTTCAAGCGCGACAATAAGAGTGGCGGCGCGTGGATGAATACTTTTGTGGACCAGTCGAAGCTGCTGGGTACGCTGCCCGTCGTTTATAACGTGGCGAATCTGCCGAAGCCCGCGCCAGGCGATCCGGCGCTGATCAGCTTTGCCGACGTGACCACCATGTTTCATGAGTTTGGCCACGCGCTGCACGGGATGTTTGCGAACACCGAGTATCCGAGCCTTTCGGGGACGGCGACGGCGCGGGATTTCGTCGAATTTCCATCACAATTCAACGAGCACTGGGCGCTTTATCCCGCGGTCTTCAATCATTACGCGAAGCATTACAAGACGGGCGTGGCGATGCCTGCTGAATTGGCTGCGAAGGTGAAGAGGGCGGAGACATTCAACGACGGATACAAGACCACGGAATTGCTCGAGTGCGCGGAGCTTGACATGCAATGGCACATGCTGCCGGCAAGCGCGCCCTTGCAGCAGGCGGATACATTTGAGAGGCAGGCACTCGAGAAGACGCACCTGCTGATGAACACCGTGCCGCCGCGTTACCGGACAACTTATTTCAGCCACATCTGGCAGGGCGGATACGCGGCCGGTTATTACGCTTATCTGTGGACGCAGATGATTGATGATGACGCCTTTGCGTGGTTTGAAGAGAACGGTGGGATGAGTCGCGCGAATGGCGATCGTTTCCGGCGGATGGTGCTTTCGCGTGGGAATACGGAGGATTTGGCGAAGATGTATGCGGCGTGGCGGGGGAAGGAACCGAGCGTGGAGCCGATGATGAAGGACCTGGGATTGCAGGAGTCCGGAAACTGAGACGCGGGCGTGCGCTCAATCAGCAGTGAGAAAATCGTACTGGGCGGGGGAGAGCGGGACGACGGAGAGTCGGCCTTCGCGGATGAGCGGGGAGCCTTTGAAGAGCTTGTTGGATTTGATTTCGGCGAGCGTGGTTTGCTTTGCGAGAAGTTTGCCGACGCTGATTACAACGCGCGGGCTCTTGGGGTCGGACGCATCCACGGAGATCACTGTTCCTGTTCCGACCGTGCATTTGCGATTTGCAGTTTCGTAGATAATGAGGCGCGCGCCAGGCTTCATCTCGCGCAGATTTTTCACGCCTGCTGGACTCGTTACACCATCCCAGACAGTGGTCTTATCGCGCTGGAGATCTGCGAACGAGTATTCTGAGGGTTCGGTCTTCAAGAGGTAGTCCTGCGGCATGATGGATGCCTCCGACGGTCATTCTAATCCGAATGAGCTTGAGGGTGAAATCTCGAGGGCTGAGTGGGCCGCGATCTAGGGGTGGGAGGCCGCATCCGTGCTGCATGATGCTGTAGGTTCAACCGAGAAGACGGGGATAATTTGGACGGCTTCGCCGGAGGGACTTGCGAATGTTGAAAACGGATTGAATTCGATAGTGAGATGCGTGGCGACGTCCGGGAGGACTGAGAAGAAGCCGCCGGAGATGCGGTCTGGCGCAACGCGCAGGGTTGTTGCACCGCTATCGAGGATTAACGGATGACTGCGACCATCCGGCGAAACGGCGCAGTGGAAGCCGAGTTCGCCACATGCGTTTTTTGATGCGAAGGCCTCTTCCACTGGTGAGCGATTGGGAACGAGGCGCAAACGGATTTGATGGTAGGCGCCCGCGGAGACTGGCGCAGCGGGAACGAGATTCGCCGCGCAGGAGTTCGTTTGATGCGCCAGCAAATCGATCTGGATGGGTTCGCGCGAAAGATCGGGAGCGAGTTCTTCCCAGTCGGGAGAATCATCCGGAGCAGTCGCGCTGGGGTGCGCTTCGATGCCTTGGAGGGTAACGTAGATATGGAGAAGATTTGGCGCCATTGGCGCGTCCGAGGAGGCAGCGGCGGAGGTCATGCTGACTGAGACGTTGCCAAAGACTTTGTTGATCGCGCAAACACCCGTGCCTCCTGTGATCGTGCCGCCAGGATTGAAAACGCCCACGATGCAGTAATCCCCCCCGCAACTTGTGAGGGCGACGCACATTAGAATTGCCGCGCAAAGGGGTGCGACAGCAAGGAGCGGCACTCGGAGAGATTTCCCGAGTAAGCGAAGGGCTTCAGAGTGAAGCATGGCTTGGCCTCGTTGGCAGAAGTATCCTCGCGCGTCTTCGTGGCGTCAAGATTTTGCAGGACGAAGGAAAAGCAAAGACGGAGCAGCGAGTTTGAACTAATTGTTCTACTGCGTATCGGGCTGATCGCCGACGGTGAAGTAATTGCAATCGGGATGGTGGAAGACTAGGGCGCTGACGCTGGCTTCGGGGTCCATCATCATTCCTTCGGTTAGGTGGACGCCGATTTCTTCGGGGCGGAGGAGTAGCCAGATGCCGGCCTGGTCTTCGAGATTGGGGCAGGCGGGGTAGCCGAAGCTGTAGCGCTTGCCGCGGTAGCGGGAGGTGAAGCGGTCGGCCATGGCGAGGCTGGGCGGATCGGGGAAGCCCCAGTCTTCGCGGATGCGGCGGTGGAGCCATTCGGCGCAGGCTTCGGCGGATTCGATGGCGAGGGCCTGAAGAGCGTGCGAGAAAAAATAATGGCCGGCGGATTTGGCTTCCTCGGCTTTTTCGCGGATGCCTGCGCCGGCGGTGACGACGAAGAGAGCGAGGTGATCGCGCCGGGCGTTTCCGTCGTGAGAGGCCGGAGGGAGAATGTAATCGCTCAGGCAGAGGTCGGCGGGTGGGCGCTGGCGCTGAAAATGGAATGTGTGCACGGGCGAATTGCCGCGCGGGGCGAAGAGCGCGATGGAATTGGCGTGGCGTTCGACTTCGAAGAATTGCCAGACGGCGGAAACTTTCAGGAACTTGGCGGCTTGGCGCTTCACCTCTTCCATGTTGTTGAAAAGCTCGAGGGCGCGCGGGTCGCGTTCGGCGAGGGCTTTTTCGAAATTTCCGCGGAAGCCCAGGTGGCGGCCGAAGACCATGTAGGGATTTACGTAGCTCCAAATTTCATTCAGGTCAGGGACGGCGCGGACTTTGCGATCGAGATAGGCGACCGGGGGAATCGGCATGTCTGTGCGGACGCGCGGCGAGCGATCTTCACCTGGGGCGGCGGAGATGGGCGGGGCGGGCTCATCGAGCACGGCTGTGGCTGAGTGCGTGTGCTGCTGCAGGACGGAGTCGCGCTGCTCGGGATTGCTCAATTCGTTCATCAGGCGAAGGCCGGTCATGGCGTCTTTGGCGTAGCAGACGGCGTTGCTATATTGCGGGGCGATTTTGAGGCGCGTGAATTTGTCGGAGAGCGCGGCGCCGCCGACGAGGAGCGGGACGTGGATGCCGGCTTCGCGCAAATCGGCGGCGGTGATGACCATTTGCTGGGCGCTTTTCACGAGCAGGCCGGAGAGGCCGATGGCGTCCGGCTGGTGCTCGCGGTGAGCGCGAATTAATTCCTCGGGCGGGACTTTGATGCCGAGGTTGATCACGTCGTAGCCATTATTTTTCAGGATGATTTCGACGAGGTTTTTGCCGATGTCGTGGACGTCGCCCTTCACGGTGGCCAGGACGACTTTGGCGCGTTTTTCGGTGTCCGCTTTTTCCATGAATTGCTCGAGATGATTGACGGAGGCCTTCATGGCCTCTGCGGATTGCAGGACTTCGGCGACGATTAGCTCGTTGTTGTTGAAGAGGCGGCCGACTTCGGCCATGCCGGCCATGAGCGGGCCATTGACGACATCGAGCGGGGCGGCACCTTCGGCGAGTTTTTTGTTCAGGTCGTCGATGAGGCCGTCCTTCGAACCTTCAAGAATGTAGTTCGCGAGGCGCTGATCGAGCGGCAGGTCCGCGGCGACGGCTTTTTTCCGGGTGCCGGCGCCGCGGAAATGATCGGAAATCGCGCCGATGTGAAATTGATTGATGGCCGCTTTCTGTTCGCGTGTTTGCTGGCGCCAATCGGCGGGGGCGCTGCGAAGGAGCGCGGCATTCGGATGAGTGTCCAGAATTTCCGCCGGCGGATGATTGAAGAGCAGATCTTCGGCTAGCTTGCGCTCGTGCTCGGGGATGGAAGGGAAACGCTCGATGCGCTCGGCGTTGACGATGGCGAGGTCGAGGCCGGCCTTAGTGCAATAGTAGAGGAAAACGGAATTGACGACTTCGCGCGCGCCGGCGGGCAGGCCGAAGGAGACGTTTGAGATTCCGAGGACGGTGCGGACGTGCGGGATGCCGTGCTTGATGAGGCGAATTCCTTCGATGGTTTCGACAGCGCCGCCGATGTAATTTTCGTCGCCGGTGGCGCAGGGGAAAACGAGCGGGTCGAAGATAATATTTTCGGCGCGAATGCCGTATTTTCCGGTGAGCAGGCGGAAAGAGCGTTCGGCGATTTCAAGTTTGCGTTCGCGGGTGAAGGCTTGGGCCTGCACGGGGTCTTCGTCAATGCAGCCGACGATGAGGGCCGCGCCGTAGGAGCGGGCGAGCGGGCAAACGCGCTCGAATTTTTCCTCGCCGTCCTCGAGATTGATCGAGTTGATGATGCTTTTGCCCTGGCAATAGGTGAGGGCGAGTTCGATGGCGCGGGCATCCGTGGTGTCAATCATCAGCGGGACTTTAATTTTGCGGATGAGCTGGTCGTAGAAAGGGAGGATGTCTTTCATTTCGTCGCGGTCGGTGCTTTGCAGGCAGACGTCAACGATGTGCGCGCCGCTTTTTACCTGGCGGCGGGCTATTTCCGTGGCTTCCTCCCATTGCTCGGCGGCGACTAGATTTTTGAACTGGCGCGAGCCGATGACGTTGGTGCGCTCGCCGACGAGGAGCGGGCGCGTGCTTTCCTCGGCTTCGATCATTTCGATGCCGGAATAGACGGCGCGATGTTTTGGATCGGGCGGGCGGCGTGGGGCTTTGCCTTCGACCATTTGGGCAATGGCGCGGACGTGTTTTTCCGTGGTGCCGCAGCAGCCGCCGACCATATTGAGCCAGCCGCGATGGACGAAACGCTCGAGCTGCTCGGCGAGCGTGGTGGGCGTTTCCTGGTAGCGGCCCTCTTCGTTGGGGAGGCCGGCATTTGGATAGCAGGAGACGGAGCGGCTGGTGAGCGATTGCAGTGTGCGGAGATGGTCGGTCATGAACTCGGGGCCGGTGGCGCAATTGAGGCCGAGGGAAATCAGCTCGGCGTGATCGAGCGAGCTCCAGAGCGCTTCGATGCCTTGTCCGGCGAGCATGGTGCCCATGGCTTCAATGGTGGCGGAAATCATGAGCGGGATGGGCTGGCCGATTTCTTTGCTGAGCTCCTGGATGGCCAGGGCGCCGGCTTTGATGTTGCGCGTGTCTTGACAAGTTTCGAGTAGCAGGAGGTCCGCGCCGCCTTCGATGAGGCCGCGAGCCTGCTCGAGATAATTATTTTGAAGCTGCTCGAAGGTGACGCCGCCGGTGACGCTGATGGCTTTCGTTGTGGGCCCCATGGAGCCGGCGACGAAGCGGGGCTTTACGGGCGTCGAGAATTTATCGGCGGCCTCGCGGGCGAGTTCGGCGGCGCGGCGGCTGATTTCGCGGGCGCGATTGCCGAGCGAATATTCGGCGAGGACGATGGGAGTGCTGCCGAAGGAATTTGTTTCGATGATGTCCGAGCCGGCGTCGAGATATTTCTGGTGGATGGAGAGGACCACGTCTGGGCGGCTGATCACGAGATATTCGTTGCAGCCTTCGAGCGAAGGGCCGCCGAAATCCGCGGCGGTGAGATTCTCCTGCTGCAGCATGGTGCCCATGGCGCCATCGAGGACGAGGATGCGTTCGCGGAGGAGCTCGCGGAGGGCCAGGCCCTTTTGGATCAGGTCATTCATCGCTTTACGATTGTCCCATGGGGAGGGGCGGAAGGGGATGGCGGCGCAGCGAAATGCGGATTCGGAGTATCGGGAGGCGTGTTCGCGGCGCTGGTTGGGAGCTTGGAGAAGGCTACGCGGCCTCGGAGAGGAACTCGACTTTAAATGATTCGGGGACCAGTCCTACGGCTGCGCCGCGGGCGAGCAGCTCGCGGACAGCGCGGCGGCCTTCTTCGCCGTAATCGAGCGTCCAGCGATTGACGTACATGCCGATGAACTTGTCGGCGAGCACCGGGTCCATATCGCGCGCGAATTGCAAAGCATAGTCGAGCGCCGATTCGCGATGTTCGAGGGCGTAGGAGACGCTTTCGCGGATCACGCGCGCTACCTGGCGGCCGATATCCGAGCCTAGCTTGCGGCGAATCGCGTTCGCGCCCAGAGGCAAGGGAAGGCCGGTCGATTCCTGCCACCACTGGCCCAAGTCCACGACGCGGTGCAAACCAATCTGCGAGAAAAGTAACTGGCCTTCGTGAATCAGCAGGCCGGCTTCGACTTCTTCGGCTTGCACGGCGCCGAGGATTTTGTCGAAGGGCATGGTGACGGTCTCGACGTTGGGCTCGAAGAGTTTCAGAGCGAGATAGGAAGTGGTGAGCATTCCCGGGATGGCGATTTTTCGTCCGGCGAGTTCATTTTTCTTGATGGGGTGGCGGGCGACGACGATGGGGCCGTAGCCTTCGCCGAAACTCGCGCCGCAATCGAGCAGCACATACTTATCCGCGACGAAGGAGTAGCCATAAAAGCTGAGGGCCGAAATATCGTAAGTTTCCACGCGCGCTGCCTGGTTGAGCGACTCGATATCGGAAAGGATGTGCGTGAATTTCACGCCGGGAAGACGGACTTTCCCTGTCGCCAGGGCATAAAACATGAACGCGTCGTCGCTATCGGGTGAGTGCGCGAGGCGAAGCTCGGCCGTCTTCTGTGAAACCGCCGGATTGGACATCGTCAGTCCGTCCTGGCGCTCACGGGAGACGCTCCGTCACCGCGCCGGGCTGGGAAGACGAAGGTAGCTGAGTCGTCAAACCCGCTGCGGTTGTTGCGTTCTTCGGAGTGAGCGCTGCCAGCTAGTGCGTGTAACTGAGAATGATAGATTAGCACAGCGGATGTGGCGCGTATAGGTCCGGGAGGCGATTTGGCCATCAGTATTTCTACTGATTGGAATTTTTACTCGCTGACGTGAGCCAGGCGGCGATGTCGGCGACCACGCTTTCGGCCACATGGCCGGGTTTTTCGTACTCCTGGGGGGTGGAGGGGCCGCTGCCGCTGACGAAGAGGTGGTTCAAATCCGGGTAAAACTTCAGGCTTAAGTTCGGGCGGCCATCGAGAGAGCGCTTCCAAGTGTCGAAATCGGCGGGAGTTACCTGATAATCACGTCCACCTTGCAAAATCATGATGGGGATTTTCAATTGCAGGGCTGCGTGGATGGGATCGTAGCTGCGCAGGTCGAGCCAGTAGGCGCCGTAGGTCTTGCTGCCCAGGAATGGGACAGAATCGCCGGGTTTCAGGCCCGGGCTTTCGATCTTTTGGGCTGCTTCTTCTGCTGCGGCGATCAGTTTCTGGTTTTCTTCGCTGGGTGCGCCGTCGCCGGAGGCCATGTAGCGGATCTGCTCGAGGACTAGCTGCTCGATGGGGCGGGAATTTCCGGCGAGGAGGATGATGCCTGCAACTTGAGGACAGCCGATGGCGATGCGCGGGGCGAGATATCCGCCGAGGCTGTGGCCGAGGAGGAAGACGCGTTCGGGATTGATGTCGGTGGTGTGGACGAGGCGGAGGACGGCGGCGCGGGCATCGCCGATGGTTTCGTCGTCCACGGTGAAGGTGGCGGGGTCGTCGCTGCTTTCGCCGCCATATTTTCTTGTGCGCTTGGTGTAGCGGTAGACGGCGATGCCGTGGGTGGCGAGTCCCCAGGCGAGATCCTTGAAGGGCTTGGTCGCGCCTGCGCTCTCATCCTGGTCGTTTGCGCCGGAGCCGTGGACCAGCACGACGGCGGTGAAGGGAGCGCCGCCTTTGGGAAGGGTGAGTGTTCCGGGCAATTCGAATTTTCCGTTGGTGAGGGGAAGGTTGCGTTCGGAGAACAAAGCGGGTTTGGCGTAGGGCGGCGGAGTCCACGGGGGAGGGGGCTCCTGGTGGGGGCGAAGGTTCAAGCCTGCGATTTTGCCGTCCGGGTCGAAAGCGATTACCGCGTCCACCACGCTGTTGTGAAATTTGCAGACGACCACGACGACATCCAGGCCCTGCACCCTGTGCGCTTTCGTTTCCGTAATGGATTCGAACGGGCCGAATTGCGGAAGCAAACCCTGCCAGCCGGCTGCGAGTTTTCCGGGCGCGAGGGCACCGGCCATGGTGGCGTCATATTGCGCTTCGATCTTGGAGAATTGCCCGGCCACGAGCTGGTGAACGATTTGTTGCGCGGCTGCTTCGGGAGTCGGTTTTGCGGGCTGCTGCTGCGCCGACGCGGAAAGCATAGCGAGTAGAAGCGTCGCGGAAAGCGCGCAGGTCACCAGCAGCGGATTTTTTTTCGGAGGGGGCATGGGAGCGGCGGCGCGGGTCACCGGGGTGGCGTCACTGAACCGTGGAGCGAACGGGAGCTGGCAGGGGCGAGGCATGATGCGCGACAAGAAGCCATCCGTTTTCGCCATGAACGAAGATGTTGGTGGCCTGCACGGTGGCTTCATCGAATCCGTCCGCGAAAGCGGTGGTCACATGTTCGGTGCAGGCAACCCAGCCGACGTTGCCTTCGACGCGCACCCAGATGGAGCTGAGGGCGATGCGGACGCGCTTGGAATTGGCGAAGATGCGCGACCAGCTTCCGCGCACCTCGTCCCACCCGAGCAGGAGCTCCCAGCCGGGTTGGACGCATTCGACAGCGTCATCGTGAGCCCAGGCCGCTTCCATTTCGGCGATGTCGAGCGATTCAAAAGCGGCATAGAAGCGCTGGTTCGCGGCGCGAACTTCCTCTTCGGGGGATTGCTTTTGCGGTGCGGTCTGTGTGGACATTGGGAAAATACCAACCGAGAATTCGCTGCGGCTAGCGCGGCCGGCGCGCCAGCTCCACCCCGCGCACTGCCGCCAAAATCAGCGCAAGCTTTATGATTTCACCAGGTAGAAACGGCCATAGGCCAGCCTGGAATGCGTGAACCCATCCCACTCCGATGCCCAAGGCCAGCCACGCGCAGCCGCCGAGAAAGATTACGGCTTCGCCGGAAATCAGGGCGCCGGCAAGCCGTACGCCCGCCAGCGGCAGAAACGAGATGCGCGCGCTGCGCTCCGCCAGCCAGCCGGTGACGAACGCTGCCGGCGGAAAGGCCAGCAAATAGCCGGCCGTGGGCCCGAAAAACCTCGCCGGCCCCAGTGGCCCGTAAGGTTGAAACACGGGAAGGCCGGCCATGCCTTCGAGCAGGTAGAGCACGATTGCCAGAGTGGCGCGGCGCGATCCGAGCAGGACGGCGACAAGCAGTACGCCAAACGTCTGCCCGGTGATGGGAACCGGCGACCAGGGAAGCGGAATTGCAATGTGCGCGCAGAGTGCCAGCAGAATATTCGCGGCGGCAATTCGCACCGCGTCTGCGGCGAGACCTTCGTTGGGTAGAATCCGGTCGGCTAGAACTCTGGTTTCAGACATCCGCGTCCCTTCTAGGAAGATTGGCGGCCGCGCGGCCAAAAATATCTGGCGGGCATTATACCTGAGGGTGGCGGGGCTTAGTCCGTCTTTTCGCCGGGGATGAGGGGGTCCTCGAGGGTGGCTACGGCGCCGTGTTTATCGGCGGCGCGGATTTTTCCTGTGGCGTCATAAAGGAACGAGCGGCGGCCGGTTTTTCCGTATTCGTCGGGGGTGGCGGCGAGCTCGAAGGTGGCGTTGGCTTCGTTGCCGTCCGTCGCGGGCACGATGCGGAAGCGGAACTGGTAGCCGCCCTGGCCGCCGGCGGCGAGGTTCTCGTTTACGAGGTTGGACTGCTCGGGCGAGATTTGGTCGGGGGGGGCGGGGCCGAGTTCGGCGAGCGACTCAGGCATGCGGCCCCAGGAAGTGCGATAGGTTTGAATGGCGTCGGCGAGGCCGCGAAGTGTTTGGATGGCGGCGTCTTCGCGCGCGGCGAAATCCTGCTCCGACCATTGCTTTGAGAGCTGCGGGATATCGAGAAGCAGGAGGCCAAGTGAAAGGAGGCGCCAGGCGCCCTTTTCACGCACGAGGCCGAATTCGGATTCGTTGCCGCCTGCGATTGTGACCGGGATGTAGGCGAGATTTTCGCGGAGGCGAGTTTCGCCGAACCTGTACTCGACGGTGCCGCCGGGGGTTTCGCAGCGGAGCACGGTGTGCTTCTGGGGGTCGGCGGAAACTAGAGTTTTGCCGGGCTCGTCGGTGACTGAGAGATGTTTCAGGAAGGTGGCGCGTTGATCCGCGGGGAGAGCGCGAAAGGCGGCGGCGTTGTCCGCGGTGAGGTAATTGGCGAACTGGTTGTCGTTGGCGCGGCAGGCGGCGCCGAGGGCGGCTGTGAGCGCGGCGGCTGGCTCTGATTCATGCGATTGGGATTCCGGGGCTTGGGCGCGCGCGGGTGCTGGTGCGGCTGCGGCAGCGATGATTGCGAGGATGATTGCATCGACGAGCACGCGGCGCGCAGACGCGGCAAGGACGAGTGGCGCTTTCATGTGGATTCGGATTTCGCGCGCGAGAGGATGGTTGCCAGGTCGCGCGTGAATTGCGACCGCGGCATCACCTCGCGGCAACCGGCCGCGCGCGCCGCTTCCGCGAGTTCCACTTGCACGTGCGAGAGGAATGCGACAACCGGGACGCCCGGGACGGCGGCTTGCACGCGCACGATTGCTTCGAGCGGCTTCGAGCGCGCGTTCAAATCCACGATGACGAGATTCGTGCCATTCTTCGCGGTTTCGCCGACGAGCGCTTCGGGCGTCGTACAGACGCGCAGCTCGATGCCGAGGTGCTTGGCCGTCTCGAGCACCTTGGCCTGAAAGAAAATGTCGTCAATCAACGCGACTACCTGTGCCATGCGGGTTCATTCCTCGTCATCTGGTTTATCACGCGCGACTGCCGCGCACAAGCTCGCACCGCAGTTGGCCGGTTTACAAAACCCAGCCACGGCACGGAGCAGGACGTTCCATGAGTCAAGCGGCACTCGTCGGATGACCGCGGATTCCGCAGAGATTATGGGACATTTTGTTGGATGCGGAGGATTGCGCTACGATTACTCTTGCAATCCATATTGAAGCGAGAAACGTACTATAAAGGGAAGTTGTGAGGAGTCATCTTATGCCAACACGATTATTTTTGAGTCTTGCAATCGCGTTCTCGCTCTTGGCTTGTGCCGGAAATGCCGCGCTTGAAAAGCCGCTCCCTGCTGCGAAAGTTGATTCGCCGCTGGCAGCGACAGCGGGAAAAGAGACCGCCGTTTTTGCCGGCGGCTGTTTCTGGGGCACCCAGGCTGTGTTTGAAAGGGTGAAAGGCGTCATTCAGACCACCACGGGGTATGCAGGCGGGGAGGCGGCGACCGCGACGTACGATCAAGTGGTCACGGAAACAACCGGGCACGCCGAATCGGTGGAAGTGGTTTACGATCCGTCGCGGATTACTTATGGGCAGCTGCTTCGCGTCTTTTTCTCCGTGGCTCACGATCCGACGGAACTGAATCGCCAGGGACCGGATGTGGGCACTTCGTATCGCTCCGCCATTTTTTATAGCAGCGAGGATCAGAAGCGCGTGGCCACCGCGTACATCGCGCAGCTCGACGCCGCGAAAGTGTTTCCGAAACCGATTGTGACGCAAGTCACGCCACTGAAGGGTTTCTACCGTGCCGAAGATTATCACCAGGATTTTGCGCTGAAGAACCCCGGCAATACTTACATTCAGATTTGTGATCTGCCGAAGATTAGCGCGCTAAAGCAGCAGTTTCCCGATTTGTTTGTCGAATACAAGGGGAAATAGGGCGCTTTCTGCGCGCGCTGCACGCGGTTCTTCCACACGCGGTCCTTCCACAATCGAGGCGTGATAATGTATAAGAGGGCGCTGCGATACCATCCTGGGAGGATTTCATGGCCGCCACTGCGAGTCCCCATACGCTGCCGGGGTTGCCGGTTCTCGAGCAGACGCCCATCATTATTGAGAAAATTATCTGGGCGGCATCCGATGCACAAATGAATTGGAAGCCGGCGATGGACCGCTGGTCCATCAGCGAAGTGCTGGCGCATCTGGCGGACGTCGAGTCCGTGGGTTTCCGCGACCGGATTCAGAAGATGCTCGACAAGGATAATCCGCAGCTCGAGGCTTACGATCAAAATGCGGCGTATGCTGCGGGAAAATATACCGGCGGGAAGCCGCGCGAAAATCTGAAGAAATTCTGCCACGAGCGCGACCGCACGCTTTCCTGGTTGCGTTACGTGCCGGCGACAATGGTGGTCCGCCACGGGCAGCACGCCAATTTGGGTGCCATCACGATTGGCCAATTGATGAACGAGTGGGCGTTTCACGACCTCGGGCATATTCGCCAGATAGCGGAACTGTATCGCTCACACGCTTTCTACCCGTCCATCGGCCCGTTTCAGACCTTCTACACGATCAAGCCTTAGCGTCAGCGCGAGGCGCGCAATCAATGGACAACGCAATCGGCCGCCGGATTCTTCGATTGTTTGACCAGCTCGAGCGTGATTCGATCGACCTGCACACTTTTCTTGAATTCGTGGGTGGGAATCCGCCGGCGGAACGGGAAGCGGTGCTCGACGAGCTATCGACGCTGGTGAAAAAGGGGCTGCTCCGGGAAAGCCAGCGCAGCGATTTCTACGAGCGCACCGAAGATGGCCGGCTGGCCGTCATCGGCCCGCGCGAAATCACACTTTATACGCGCGAGGGCTGCCATTTGTGCGCCGAGGCCAAGGTCGACATCCTGCCGCTGGTCACCGAGTTTGGCACCACTCTCCACGAGGTGGATATTGACGACCACCCGATTATCCATGACCGGTACACCAACGACGTGCCGGTAGTCTTCCTGGGGTCCCAGATGGTGGCGCAGCACCGTCTGAATGCCGCTGATTTGCGCCGCCGGCTCCGCGAATTGACGAAATAATCCGCGGCGTCCCGTTTCAAGTATTCACCCTCTCCGAATTTTGGAATTTTCCTAAGAATACCTCTGAAATATTTCCTCCCTTCCAGAAAACTTTTTTCGCTCCGAAGAATCAAACCCTGAAACCGATCTTGGGAGTCCGGAAGTGGAGGCATGGAAATGAGAGCAGAAGGCAGGCTGACGCGCTACCGCAGTGTGGTCCTGGAGGCTCTGCGGGCGACCGAAAACCACCCCACTGCGGCGGAAGTTTTCCGCATCGTGCGGCGGCGGCGTCCGGGGGTGGCTTATGCCACGATTTACAATTCGCTGAATTGGCTCGAGCAGAAGGGATTTATTGCCCGCGTGGATTTCGCCGAGGAAGCTGCGCGGTATGACCCCATCGTCGAGCGGCATGATCATCTCGTCTGCAGCCGATGCGGGACTTTGAAGGATGTGTCGCTCGAGCTTTCGGCGCGAGTGCTGGGCCGCGCGGCCCGGGGAATCAGCTTTCGCATCGAGCGTTACCGCACGGAGCTTTTCGGAGTGTGCGGCCGCTGCGCGCGGACAAATTGAGCGAGAGCGTAGCGCAGGAAGCGCGCGATCAGGATGATGAATTGAATTAGCAGGGATTAGTGCTTGGGTTCTTCTTCCACGCCTACAAGTGCATCCAGATCTTCGCCGGGGCTGCCTTTCA
This sequence comes from uncultured Acidobacteriota bacterium, assembly GCA_963701005.1. Classification (GTDB taxonomy): domain Bacteria; phylum Acidobacteriota; class Terriglobia; order Acidiferrales; family UBA7541; genus Palsa-295. The sequence continues at coordinate 4,299,375 of OY969555.1, read as the reverse complement.
CGCGGTCATACGCGCTGACGTGGCATGTCGAGCCGAGGGCTTCGTTGTAATAAGTGGGGACGCCCAGGCCGGTGCGCAGCTCTTCATTGAAACGGCGGAGATCGGCGAGCTGGTTTACGTGCACGGGCAGCTTCTTCGCGTCGTGCGTGATGAGGAATTTCTGGTAGCCCGCGTCCCAGAGACGCGTGAATTGTCCCTGCCACATAATGGTGGGGATCACGGTCATCTGAAATTGGCCCTGGGGCGTCTTGCGCAATTCCGCGCCGCAATCGTATTTTTCCAGGCGCACGACGCCGCCGGAACTCCGGACGAGAATGCCCTTCGCGGAGAGCGATTCCACTTGCGCTTGGTTAAAGAGCTTGTCCACGTACCACATGCGGTTCCAGCATAAGAACTCCGGCACGCGCTGTAAAGTCAAAAATATGGTGCGAAACCGACGCTTTTGGCATCGAATGTCTTGATGGAAGTGGCGGGGGCAGGTCTCTATCAAGCGCTGGGCGAATCTGCTAAACTGCGCGGAATTAGTGGAATACGAGAGCTTCCCGCACATTGTAGGGCAAGAAAAAGGCACCTTTTGATTCGGAGTGCCGATGGCGAGGCTCTTTCAGAGGGGAATCCGTGAGTGCGCTAAACAAGCCGATGGCAGCGCAGGGGCTCCCGGGCGAGCGCGCCAAACTGGGCGAACATTTGACCGAGCGCATCGGGAACACTCCCTTGTTGCGCCTCGAGCGAATCGCTGCCCAATTTCCGAACGTCGAAATTTTCGCCAAAGCGGAGTGGTTCAATCCCGGCGGCTCGGTGAAAGATCGCGCGGCCTATTCGATGATCCGCGCGGGTGAGCGCAGCGGAGATTTGCGCCCCGGCAAAGTGATTCTCGACGCGACGAGCGGTAATACTGGAATTGCATACGCAATGATCGGCGCGGCGCTCGGCTACCGCGTGAAGCTGTGTCTGCCATCAAGCGCGTCCCCGGAGAGAAAACATATTCTGGCGGCGTACGGCGTGGAACTGGTGATCACGCCGGGCGATGAAGGCACCGACGGCGCGATTCGGCGCGTCCGTGAAATTTACGCCGCCGAGCCGGAAAAATATTTTTACCCGGACCAGTACAGCAACCCCGCGAATCCTGCGGCTCACTATGCTACGACGGCGCCTGAAATCTGGGCGCAGACGCGCGGAGAAATCACTCATTTCGTCGCGGGACTGGGCACGAGCGGGACTTTCGTTGGCACCACGCGGCGGCTGAAGGAATTGAATCCGCAAATCCGCTGCATTAGTTTTCAGCCGGATTCGGGGTTTCATGGTCTCGAAGGCTTGAAGCACATGGCCACGGCGATCGTTCCCAAGATTTACGATCCGAAGCTTGCCGACGAAGATCTGGCCATCCGCACGGAAGAAGCGCAGGGAATTGCCCGGCGGCTCGCTCGCGAAGAGGGAATCCTTGCTGGCGTGAGCTCCGGCGCGGCGCTGTGCGCTTGCTTCGACGTGGCGCGGCAATTGCCGCGCGGCGAACGCGCCGTGATGGTGACGGTCTTCCCCGACTCAGGCGAAAAATATTTGAGCGAGCGATTTTGGAACGAGGAATGAGCGGCACGGTGTTGAAAATCGGGCGAGAGCTGCTTCGTCGCATTCAGGCGCATGGCGCGGAGACTTATCCGCACGAATGCTGCGGGGCGTTGCTCGGCCGCGATGGCGACGGCTCGCGCGAAATTTTGGATTTGTTGCCGCTTGAAAACCGGCGCAACGATTCGCCGCGCAACCGGTTTGAAGTGACGGCGGATGACGTTCGACTGGCGGATAAGACGGCCAGCGCCAAGCAACTTGAGCTGCTCGGGTGGTACCACTCGCATCCCGATGCTCCGGCGCGCCCGAGCGAATTTGACCGCGAACATGCTTGGCCGTGGTACAGCTATATCATCGTGAGCGTGCAGCAGCGCGAACCGCGCGATACCACGTCGTGGCGGCTGCGCGACAATCGCTCGGCCTACGATTCCGAGGCCATTGAATCCGCGGCGCACTCCGCCACATCGTAAGCGAGGAGGAATTGCATGGCAGTGAAGGTGATTATACCGACGCCGCTGCGTCCCTATGCCGGCAAGCAGGAGTGCGTTGAATTGCAGGCAGCGACGGTGGGCGAAGCGCTCGCGGCGCTCACCAGCCGGTTCGCCGAGCTGAAAAAGCATCTCTATGCTGACGATGGGCGGCTGCGCAGCTTTGTGAACGTGTACGTGAACGACGAAGATATCCGCTACCTGCAAAAGGACCAGACGCGCGTGCGCGAAGGCGACACCATCAGCATCGTGCCTTCGATCGCAGGCGGCGCGCGAAATTGAATTCGGAGAGTATTTTCCCATGGCTACAAAAACTGGAATTACACCGGCGCCACCGGCAGGCAATCCTCCGGTGACGCTTTCGAAAGAAGAAGTGCTGCGCTACAGCCGCCACTTGATCATGCCGGAAGTCGGCATGGAGGGGCAGCTTAAGCTGAAAGCGGCGAAAGTGCTGTGCATCGGCACGGGCGGGCTGGGCGCTCCGCTGGGGCTTTATCTTGCGGCAGCGGGCGTTGGGCGAATCGGCCTTGTGGATTTCGATTCCGTGGACCTGACCAATCTCCAGCGCCAGATTCTTTTCAGTACCACGGACGTCGGCCGGCCGAAAATTGAAGCGGCCGCGGACCGGCTGCGCTCCATGAATCCCGATATTCAGATTGATACTTTCGAGACGCAGCTCACGAGCGCGAACGCACTCGATATTTTGAAGGATTACGACATCATCGTGGATGGCACGGACAATTTTCCGACGCGCTATCTGGTGAACGACGCGAGCGTCCTGCTCGGCAAGCCGAATGTTTACGGTTCGATTTTCCGGTTCGAGGGACAGGTGACCGTGTTCGGCTATCCGGGCGGTCCCTGCTACCGCTGCTTGTATCCTGAGCCGCCTCCGCCGGGCCTGGTGCCGTCGTGCGCCGAGGGAGGCGTGCTCGGCGTGCTGCCTGGAATCGTGGGCTCGATTCAAGCGGCGGAAACTTTGAAACTGATTATCGGCAAAGGCAAGCCGCTCGTGGGTCGGCTGCTTTTGTTCGACGCGCTGGCGATGCGTTTTCGCGAGCTGAAATTGCGGAAGAATCCGGAGTGCCCGGTGTGCGGCGAGCATCCGACAGTGACGAAGCTGATTGACTACGCCGAATTTTGCGGCATTCGCGGCGAAGAAGCGCCCGCGCCGCAAACCACAGTGCCGGAGATTTCCCCGCGCGAGCTGAAATCGCGGCTCGATCGCGGCGACGATCTCTTCATCCTCGATGTCCGCGAGCCGCACGAATATCAAATCTGCAATCTAGGCGGACACTTGATCCCGCTCGGCGATCTTTCGCGGCGCGTGAGCGAGCTCGATAGCTCGCGCGAAATTGTGGCGCATTGTCGCAGCGGCAAACGCTCCGCCGAAGCCGTTGAGTTCCTGCAAAAAGCGGGCTTTCGCAAGGTTCACAGCCTGAAGGGTGGTATCCTTGCATGGTCCGATGAAGTGGATCCGACGGTCCCGAAATACTAATCGCTGAAAATCGAAAAAGATCCTGGGAGGATGCGAATGGCTGGAACAAAAATGACCGTCACCAATAACGGGCCGCTGGTGGTTGAAGGCGATTTCGAGATTTTGGACCAGGAAGCCAAGCCATTTGGTCTTGCTGGCCGCACGAGATTGAGCCTTTGCCGCTGCGGCCATTCCGAAAACAAGCCCTTCTGCGATGGCAGCCACAAGAGGGTCGGCTTCCAGAGCATTGTGCAGGCCCACGAATTGCCCCCTCCGAAGCCCAAGATATAGGTAACGAACTAGGTAACGATTGTCCGGCTGTGTAACATTTCTACCCACGAGTCTGCCTGCATCGATGTGATACGGCGCACATTTGGCAGGAAAATCTGACTTTAAGTCACTATGCCACAACAGTTTAAATAGTACTAAAACTAGGTGCCAGAATGGTACGACAGTTGCACTTTAACTCATGGGCAGACGTACGTTTATTGGGGGTAGTGTGGGTCGTCCGAGTAAATTCTGGGGGGTGGTGCACCGGTTTCGGCTCGTCCTTTTGTGGACGATCGCGGGTGCGGCGTACCTCCTCGTCTTGTGGATTCTGCGGAATTCCACCTACATGGCGGATCCACTCCTCGACACTTATCTCGAAATGTCCGGCAGCTTGATCGCTTTCACATTCGCGGCAAACGCGCTGGTCCGTTTCCGCGGCACGCACGACCGAATCTCTCTGATACTGGCCTTCGGTTTCGTCCTGGCGGGGCTGATCGAGGCAGGGACGAGCATGACGTTTTACCGCGGCATGCTCGTATCGCGAATCGAAGGGACGCATATTTCCCTTGGCTGGCTCGCGGGGCGCACGCTGTTGGGATTCCTGCTGCTGGTTGCGCTGGCTGTGGAGCGCCGCATCCCGGTGGCGCGCGAACCGGCGAAAGAAATGGCGGGCGCAACGCTAATCGTCGGTGCCGTCGCTTATCTGACCAGTGTCTTCTACTTCATGCTGCCGAACGCGCCGAAGATGCATCCGGGGTGGATCATCCCGCGGCCGTGGGACCTGATGCCCGCGGCGATTTACGTGGCAGCGACGGTGGGATATGCGTGGCGTTTGCGGCGCGTGAATACCTCGCTTGACCGCGCACTCTTTGTGGCCGCGCTCTTGAACGTGCTCTGCCACATCACGATCACGCAGTCGCAACGAGTGCTCGATGCGCCTTTCACCCTGGCGCACGTGCTGATGGTGACGAGTTACGTGGTTGTGCTGGGCGGAACGCTCCTTGATAACGCGCAGCTTTTCGATCAGGTGAGCCGCCTCGCTGCGTCGGATTCGCTGACGGGCCTGGCGAACCATCGGCGGCTGCTTGAGGTGCTCGAGAGCGAAATTCAGCGGTCGCGGCGCACGGGGCGCAGCTTCGCGCTTTTGCTCTTCGATCTCGACGGGCTGAAAAAAATTAACGATCAATTCGGGCACCTGACTGGCAGCCGCGCCATCAAGCGGCTGGGCATGGCACTGCGCAGCAGCAGCCGCTCGATCGATACGCCTGCGCGGTACGGAGGCGATGAGTTCGCGCTGGTCCTTCCCGAGTCGGGCGAGGAGGAAGCCACGCAAGCGGCGATGCGCATCTGCGAGCGGCTGGCGCGCGATGGCCAGGAGCCGCCGGTGACCGTCAGCGTGGGCGTGTCTGTGTACCCCACTCATGGAACATCGATCGAAAAACTTTTAGGGGCGGCCGACCGTGCGTTATATCGTATGAAAGGCCGAGGAGATAAGAAATTTCGGTTGGGGCATGTTGCGGCCTGTCTCTGATCATCAAGGGGGTCAGCGCAAATGCGATTTGGGATGGGGGTCCCAAAGGGCGGAGTCCCGCCGCGCCGCGAAACACGCGTTCCCATGGAAGTGGGTGTTCACATCACAGGCCATCCCGCACTCCCTGGTACAGAAACCACCTTCACTGAAAACGTAAGCCCACGCGGAGCACGCGTCTTGAGCGTGCGACGATGGAAGCCCAACGACCGCCTCACCATCACCACACTCACCGGCTCTTTTCGCGCGCTGGCGCGAGTGGCTTATTGCCAGCTGGTTCCCGAAACCGGCTTCGCGGTGGGCCTGGAGTTCATCGAGCCAAATGGCAAATGGGTTATCGCCGACATGCCAGGCAATTAGAAACCGGTTCCACTACTGAATAAACCCCACGTTCGGCTCCGGGCCTGGGCCGGGCCCTTCCGGCAGCGTCCCGAATTGCGCCTCATAGCGCGCGACATTTTCCTCGAGAGCGCGGAGAAGCCTTTTCGCGTGCCGGGGGCTCATGATCAGGCTGGCTACGAGCTTCCCTTGGGGCAGTGTGGGGAAGACGTAAACGAAATTGAGTGTGAATTCCTCGGCGTTGTGATGAACGACGACGAGATTGGAATACTGGCCGAGCAATTCTCTTTCGTCGGCCTTGATTTGGACTTGCTGCTTCGCCGGTTCGGCCATTGCATCTCTCCTGAGGTTCTTCGTCCGCCCACTATAACAGAGCGGCGGCGAGCTTCCCGACGAATTTTGGACACGCATCTGCTCCAGGACGGTTGACGCCGCCGCAAGTTAAGTGTAGTTTATATCGTAAGTTCAACATGGTTAACCCATGGATCCTCTGAAAAAAGGGGCCGTTGCGCCGGCTGAGCACACGGCGCATCCGACCACGGAGTCTGCGGCTGCTTCGGCCGATGCGCCTGAACTTGTCCGCCTGCTGACGCATGAAGATGTGGACCGTGCGCGCGATCGCTGGGAAGTGGCGCGGGCTCGCACGAAAGGGCGGCGATCGAATCCATTCCGGGGAATGCGGGTGCTCTGGCTGCTGATTGGGCCGGGCATTCTCGTTTTTTTAGGCGAAAACGACGCGCCCAGCATGCTTTCCTACGCGGCGACGGGGGCTCGATTCGGAATCGGATTTTTTCTGCCGTTTGTGGTGCTCACCTTTCTGATGGGATTCGTGGTGCAGGAAATGACCGTGCGCTTGGGCGCGGTCACGCATCGCGGCCACGCGGAGCTGATCTTCGATCGATTCGGCAGATTCTGGGGCCTCTTTGCCATGGGGGATTTGATCCTGGGAAATTTTCTGACGCTGGTGACGGAATTCATCGGCGTGCGTGCCGGGCTGGGCTTTTTCGGCATCCGGCCGACAGTGGCGATTGGCGGCGCGCTCGTGCTGGTGCTGGGCGCGATTACCACGGGGCGTTACTGGACCTGGGAACGAATCACGCTGGGCCTGGCCATCTTCAATACGCTATTTATTCCCGCAGCGCTGCTGGCTAAGCCGGATTGGCATGCCGTGGGGCACTCGCTCATCGCCTGGACGCCGCTTCCCACCGGAAGCCGTTACGAAATTCTGGTGCTGATACTCGCTGACATCGGCGCGACCGTCACGCCCTGGATGCTTTTCTTTCAGCAGAGCGCGGTGGTGGACAAAGGACTGCAGCCGCGCGATATCAACGCCGGGCGCTTCGACACTGTAATTGGTGCCGTGCTCGCCACGGTTTGCGCGCTGGCTACGATTCTCGCGACGGTGCCCTTGTTTCATCACGGCATCAACGCCGCGGATTTTCAGGGCGCGCAGTTTGCGGAGGCGCTTCGTCCGTGGATTGGACAGGCTGGTGCCGCGCTCTTTGCGCTCGGGATTTTCGAAGCGGGCATCGTGGCTGCAGTCGCCATTTCCACGTCTTCGGCGTATGCGTTTGGCGAAGTTTTGCAGACGGGGCACAGTCTGAACCGTCCCGTGCGCGATGCCTGGCCTTTCTATACGATTCTCGTGGGCTCGGCTGCGGCCGCTGCGGCTCTGGTGCTGCTTCCGCGCTTTCCGCTGGAATTCGTTGTGCTCACGGTCAACGTGATCGCGGTGCTGGCGATGCCGCCGGCGCTGGCATTTCTCCTGCTGCTGGTGAACGACCGCGAGGTGATGGGCGAACACGTGAACGGCATGTGGGCGAATGTGGCGGGTGTTGCCGTGACGGTGCTTTTGATCATCGCGGGGATTGGGTTTGGCATCGCCACGGTTTTTCCGAAGCTGCTTGGCGGCTAGGCTTGCGGGCGGCTGTGCGATGAGGTCAAAGACGGGAGCGCATTCGTGAGCGAACAGCTGAAAGCAAACTCGGCGGCGGCGGGCGCAAGCGAGCAGACCTACGCATCCGCGGATGCGAACGCATCAAGCCCTGCCAACGCGGCTGAGCCGAATTTGGATGACCCGCGTGTGGTGATGTCGCTCCTCGAAGCGGATCAGGTGGTTGCAGCCAAGGCACAGTCGCATTTCGGCCGCCGGAAATTTTCAGCCGGGGTGCGCACGTTGCTGTGGGGCTTGCGCGTCTATGTGATTTTGATGCTGGTGATCGTCCTCATCTCCGTTTTCAAGGCACTGCAAGCGGCGCACTGAGTCCGGCTGCTGGAAGCGGGCGCGGAGAAAGCCTCTAAGCTGCGTGGTTTCGTAAATCGTGGCGTTCCGGATTTCTTGGAGTTTCCGCGCTGCTGTGCGAGAATTTTTTCCATTGAATTCATGCGCGCTGAACCCGGGAACAACGAATGGCAAACATGCCGCCTGATCCAGCCAGACCGAAAAATCAGCAGGGAATCTTTTGGATCTTTCTTTTATTTTTGATTGTCGCCGCGGGCGGTGCGGCATTCCTGTATTACGAGAGCGATTGGCGCGTTCCCGCGGAAATGAAAAGCCTTAAAAATCCTGTCCCCGCGACGAAGGAAGCCATCGGCGCCGCAGCGAAGATTTACGCGCAGCGGTGCCAGAGTTGCCACGGTGAAAAAGGAAATGGCAAGGGCTCGAATGCCGAGAAGCTTTCCGTCGCGCCGGCCGATTTCACCGACGCGGCGGGTATGAGCCGCGTCACCGATGGCGAGCTCTACTGGAAAATCACGCGCGGGCGGCGTCCCATGCCCGGCTTCAAGGACAAGCTCACGGACGAAGAGCGCTGGGAGCTGGTGGATTACATTCGGACGTTCGCGCAGAAGGCACCGGCGGGCGCGCCCGCGCAGCCCTGAAAATTTCGGCGGCGGCGCTGCTTTCTGCGGGTGTCAATTCACTTTCGCGAGCGCGTCGGCCACTTCCTTGATGTCCGGCACCACCGGAATATCGTAATTCTTGAACCAGGCGATGTTTCCGGCGCGGTTCACGATGGCGATGGCGCGCCCAGTGATGCCTTTATCTGCCATGAATACGCCGAACTTGTCGCCCACCGCGCCGCGCGGCTGAAAATCCGCGAGCAGCGGATAGTGAATGCCCATTTTTTCCGCGTAGGCCTTGTGCGACCACGCGCTATCCACGCTGATTCCCAGCACCTGCGCATCGAGCTGCTCGAAACGCTTCATGTCGTTCACCAGGCAGACGTGCTCCTGCGTGCAGGTGGGGCTCCAATCGAGCGGGTAAAAAACCAGCACCACATTTTTCTTGCCCTTGAAATCCGAGAGCTTCACTTCCTTCTGCGACTGATCCTTTAGCGTGAAATCCGGCGCCGCCGCTCCCACAGAAATTGCCATGCTCGATCCTCCCGTTCGCTCGCGCGATGAATTTGAAAAATTGCCGGCGCACCGATGGATGCGCCCAGTACCAAGGTGAACTTGCAATCACCATGATAGCCGAAGCTGCGGGGGCAGACAAACCTGCGTACTCGCGTATGATCCGCTGCCCGCGCGCCATCCGAATCGCAATCTGCTACCATACCGCCGCGGGGGAACGGAGTGGGCGGAAGAACTTGGCTCGCATCTCGTACGAGGCTGCCTATCCCGGGGTCGAATTGTCGCGCCGGAGCCGCAACTGGTGGGCGTGGCTGAAGGGCACGCCGGCCGAGTGCATCCACCTGGATGGCGGCCACCCGTGGATGGCGACGCTGCTGCCTGATACGCTCTACCTGCGAGGCAAGCGGGCGATTCAGCGCGATCCGGTGCGGCCGGAAGTTTCGCTTTGCCGCGATTGCTTGCTGAATGTTGCGGCGGGCGAGCTCGAGGCATATACGGGGCGCGTTGTGGCCTTCGAGCCGGACGCGGAGACGTTCACGCAATATTTTTTTGTGGCCGCGCCTGATTTCGAAGCCGCCGGCTTGCGGCCTGAAGTGGCGGCGGCGATTGGGAAGCGGCTGGCGCAGGATGCGACGTCATGCAGCGACTGCGCGCGGCCGGCGAACTGGCTGTGGTTTTCGCGCCATGCGATTGAGAGCCTCGACGAAGTGGAAAAAATTGGCGGAGAGGCCGGCGAGTGGCTTTGCCGCGCGCACGGTGCGCGCAAACTTAGCACGACGTTTGAGGGCATTGCCGAGGCCAACGTGTTCTATATGAATCTACCGTACGGCGAATCCGGCGCGTACGTCTGGATCTGACCATGGGCATGACGCTGCGTGAATTGGTGGAAAAATATCTCGCCGCCGCGGGCGGCTACGGCAGGTCTATCTCGCTCACGTCGCTCGGGTTCTCGCGCGAGGAGACGGAGCGCGTCTTCGACGTGCTCGACGAGGATTACCACATCAGCCGCTTCTTCCATTTCAGCAACGCCGTCGGCGCCAGCTACCAAATCAACGGCTTCCCACAGACGCATATCTCCATCGACGCTGAAATCCAGACGATTCTCTAGCGCGTTCGGGACTGCTGAATTACAGGAAGAAAATTCTGGAATGTATGGGGGCTTCGCCGGGCCACCGACCCGCCGCCATCATTTATTGGCGACGGGGACGCGCTGGAGGCGGCCGGCGAGGGCTTCGTGCTCCTGGCGGATTTCTGCCGGGAGGCGGCTGCCGAATTTCTCGAAGAATTTTCCGGTGGCTTCTTCCTCGGCGGCCCAGTCGGCGGACTCGACGCGCAGCAGCTCATCGAGCGCCTGGCGCGAAATCGATAGGCCATCGAGCGTCAGCGAATTCGGCGTAGGGACGTAACCGATGGGCGTCTCCGTCGCACTTGCGTGCCCCTCGATGCGGTCGAGCATCCATTTCAGCACGCGCACATTTTCGCCGTAGCCGGGCCAGAGGAATTTTCCGCTGGCATCTTTGCGGAACCAGTTCACATTGAAAATTTTCGGCTGCTTCTTCAGTTTGGGGCCCATGGCGAGCCAGTGAGCAAAATAATCCGCCATGTTGTAGCCGCAGAAGGGAAGCATGGCCATGGGATCGCGGCGCGTGACGCCCAGGCTGTCCGTGATCGCAATGGTGGTTTCCGACGCCATCGTCGCGCCGACAAATACGCCATGCTGCCAATTGAAGGATTCATAGACGAGCGGTGCCACGCGCGCCCGGCGCCCGCCAAAAATCAGCGCGGAAATCGGCACGCCCTCGGGATCCTCCCAGTGCGGGGAAATCGAAGGCGATTGTTTGGCCGGCACTGTGTAACGCGAATTCGGCTGCGCCGCGACGCCTTCGCCGCGCGACCACGGCTGACCTTTCCAGTCAATCAGCCCCGCGGGCGGCGCGCCGTCCATGCCTTCCCACCAGGGCTCGCGCGCTCCGCTCAGCCCCACGTTCGTGAAAATGGAATCATGCTGCATGGCTTTCATCACGTTCGGATTCGTTTTCGCGTTGGTGCCGGGCGCGACGCCGAAAAATCCCGTCTCCGGATTGATCGCGCGCAGCGTGCCGTCCGAGGCCACGTGCATCCAGGCGATATCGTCGCCGACGGTCCACACGCGATAGCCCTGGCTTTCAAGCGCGGAAACCATCATGGCCAGATTCGTCTTGCCGCAAGCGCTGGGGAACGCGGCCGCCATGTAGGTGACTTTTCCGGAGGGATCCTCGAGGCCGACGATCAGCATATGTTCGGCCATCCAGCCCTGCTCGCGCGCCATCCAGCTCCCGATCCGCAGCGCGAAACATTTCTTTCCCAGCAGCGCATTGCCGCCGTAGCCTGAGCCCACGCTCCAAATCAACTTTTCTTCCGGGAAATGCAGGATGAACCGCCGGTCCGGATTCACGTCGGCCAGGGAATGCAGCCCGGGAACAAAATCCGCCGAGCTTCCCAGGCGGTCAAGCGCCACTTTGCCGATGCGCGACATGATGTACATGCTGGCGACGACGTACGCGCTGTCCGTGATTTCGACGCCTATTTTGCTGTAAGGCGATTTCTCGGGACCAAGAATGTAAGGCACCACGTACATCGTGCGGCCCCTCATGGCTCCATCGAACAGAGGACGCACTCGTTCACGCGCCGCCTCGGGCGCCATCCAGTTGTTCGTCGGCCCGGCGTCTTCCTTTTTCCGCGAGCAAATGAAAGTGACGCCTTCTGTGCGCGCTACGTCATTGGGATTGCTGCGGTGCAGGTAACAGCGGGGATAGGTCTTCTGATTCAGCTCGATGTAGGTGCGGTCTTGGACCATCTCCCGCGTCAGGCGCTCGTTTTCAGCCTGCGAGCCATCGCACCAGACAATCTTTGACGGCTTCGTCAAACGAGCCGACTCTTCCACCCAGTTTTCCAATGGAGTAGCCACTTACGATCCTCCCGAGGTTTTCGCGCAGGGGACGCCGGTCGCTGCGGACAGGCCGAACGCGCCACAACGTGCAGTTCAATGATGATTAAGGCCACAAAATTGTAGGTCACCGGGCAAACAAATGCAAGGCGACCCCTGCCGCAGAGCTTGCCACGATTTCCCGATGCTATACTCGTCTTGCGATGTTTGCCCGCAAGCTCAAAGCTGAAATTCTGATTGCGAACGAACGCCGTCCGGCGCCGCTCGACTGGCTCGACAGCTTCTGCATGCGAAATTTTACGGGTTCCGCTGAATTTGACGACACGCTGCCTATCGCCGAGGGGCGCCTCGAAGCCGGCCTGAGCGTGGACCCCGCACGCCTGGCAGTCGCGATGGGCGAGTGGTTTACCAAGCGGGGGAAGGGAAACGGACAACCAGTGGTCGTCGAGATCAGCGAAGCTAATTAATACCCGCCGATACTCCAGCTACGCAATTTGGAATTTTAGGTTTGCAAATATCAGGTGACGAATCTTTAGGGAATAATCAGGAATAAAGAAGAGCCGAACTCGCACCGCGTAATGACTGGGGCGTTGCAGCGGTCACCGCAGCGCGAATTCGGCTCCTCACGATTTGTTCGACGCGCCGCCGCAATCTTAGTTAGCAAAGCGCGGGGCCGTGCTGGGACGCGTATTATTCGTGGGCTTTTTGGTGTCCGCCGTGAAGTTCAGTTTGTCGAGGCCTGCCCGCGAGCAGCTCCTTGATATGGGGCATCGCGGCGTGCGTGGCGTCCTCGCCCGCGGCAATCAGCTGCGGCGTTTTCACGAATTCATCCCACAAGACATGATGAACATTCGGCTCGATCAGCACATCCGTCGAGCTACGCCATGGCTGGATTACCACCGTCTGGATGATTGAGAACGACCGGCTGATTACCTCGATCGTATTTCGCGGCTTCGAATCGAGGAGGCCGGGCTCGAGGTGCACCGAAATCACCACGTCGGCGCCCATTTCGCGGGCCGCCGGCGCCGGCACCTGCTCGGTGAGAAATCCGTCCACCAGAAAATGTCCTTGATGCTCCACGGGAAGAAAAAGCCCCGGATAAGCGCACGAGGCACGCAGCGCCGGCCCGATCTCGCCTTCCCGGAAGTGCACGGATTCGCCCTTCAGCAGATCGGTGGCCACGATGCACAGCGGAATTTTCATTTCATTGAAGAAGTTCGAGGTCGTGAAGCGATGCAGAAAATCTTCCAGGCGGTCATTCGACGCCATGCCCATGCGCGAAAGCGTCCAGCGGCCAAAATCGCGGAAGCGCGTGCCGCTGCCCTGCCGCGCCATCTCGTCCAGCGATGTCCCGCTGGCATAACCGGCGGCAATCAAGGCGCCAACGCTAGTCCCGGCGATGAAATCGACCGGAATTTCGTGCTCTTCGAGCACCCGCAGCACGCCGATATGCGCGATGCCGCGCGCGAATCCTCCGCCGAGCGCCACGCCCACTTTTGGCCGCTCGCCTTCGGCGCCATATGCGAACGTCCGCAAGCCCCGGATGGCCTTCCCAAGCCACTTTGCCGTCGTGCTCATCGGGTTCCCGCACCCCTACCGATAGCTTAACTCAGTTCCGTGCCGCGCGGTCTTTCCGGTTGACCCTTCGTTACTCGTTTTGTAACCTCGTTGCCTGTTTTCAAAGGTGAATATGAAACGTCGAATCGAAAAAGTAGCCGTGATCGGAGCCGGGACCATGGGCGCGCGCATCGCCGCGCATCTCGCAAATGCGGGCGTCCCCTGCTATTTGCTCGATATCGTCCCTCCCGAGCTCAACGCCGCCGAAAAAGCAAAGGGCCTCACGTTGCAAAGCCCGGCCGTGCGGAATCGCATCGTGCTCGCGGGATTCGATGCCGTGAAGAAATCGCGCCCGGCGGCATTTTTCACGCCGGAAACCGCGCGCTTGGTCACGCCCGGCAATCTCGAAGACAATCTCGCATGGTGCGGCGAAGTTGACTGGATCATGGAAGCGGTCGCTGAAAATCTCGAGATAAAGCGCAGCGTTTTCGCGCGCATTGAGACCGTCCGCAAGCCCGGCACCATCGTCACCTCAAACACTTCCGGCCTGCCCATTCATCTCATCGCCGAGGGCCGCTCGGAGGATTTTCAGCAGCACTGGGCCGGCACGCACTTTTTCAATCCGCCGCGCTACATGAAATTGATGGAGCTGATTCCCGGGCCGAAAACGCGGCCGGATGTTCTCAATGCGCTCAACGAATTTTGCGATTACCGTCTCGGGAAAGGCGTCGTAGTCGCCAAAGACACGCCGAATTTCATCGCCAATCGCATCGGCACCTATTCCATGCTCAACGTCCTGCGCCAGATGCAAGCGCTCGACCTGACGATTGAAGAAGTGGACGCGTGCACCGGCCCGGCGATCGGGCAGCCCAAGTCCGCCACGTTCCGCACCACGGATATCGTCGGCCTCGACGTCCTCGTCCACGTCATCCGAAATATCTACGACAACATTCCGAACGACGAGTCCCGCGAAATTTGGCACGTGCCCGCATTCATGGAGGAAATGCTGAAGCGCGGCTGGCTGGGCGAAAAAACCGGCAGCGGCTTTTACAAGCGCGTCAAGAAGGAGGGCGAAAGCGAAATTCTTTCGCTCGACTGGAAGACGCTCGAGTATCGCCCGCGCCAAAAAGCCAAGTTCGCTTCCATCGAAGCCGGCAAAGCCATCGAAGATACGCGCGAACGCCTCCGCGCGCTCATCGCTCCGGCGCTCGAAGGCAAAGGGGGCGACAAGGCCAATCGCTTCTTGTGGTCCTGCCTCAGCGAAAATTGCCTCTACGCCGCGCGGCGTGTCCCCGAAATCGCCAATTCCGTCGTGGATGTGGACCGCGCCATGCGCTGGGGATTCGCCTGGGAGCTTGGCCCCTTCGAAGTCTGGGATGCCATCGGCGTGGAAAAAATGGCCGCGGCGCTCGAGCGCGAAGGCAAGCAACTTCCGCCGGCAGTCACTCAGGTGCTCGCGTCGCCCAAAAAATCCTTCTACGAATACGAAAAGGGAAGCACGCGCTATTTCGATCTCGCCGCGCGCGCATTCCAGCCCGTCCCCGAGCCGCCGGGAATCATCATCCTGAAATCGCTGAAGGATCGCACGCCCGTCGTGCAGTCGAATGCAGGCGCGAGCCTGATTGACCTCGGCGACGGCGTCGTCTGCTGCGAATTTCACTCCAAGATGAATTCCATCGGCGGCGACCTGGTGGCCATGATTCATGCGGGCGTCAATCGCCTGGGCACGGAATTTGAGGCCATGGTGATCGGCAACCAGGCCACGAATTTTTCCGTGGGCGCAAATTTAATGCTGGTCCTGGTGACCGCGCAGGAAGGCGAATGGGACGATATCCACATGGCCGTGCGCCAATTCCAGCGCTGCAATATGGCCATCAAGTACGCGCGCGGCCCGGTGGTTGCCGCGCCGCAAGGGCTGGCGCTCGGCGGCGGCTGCGAAATCGGGCTGCACTCCGCGCGCATTCACGCGGCTGCCGAAGCTTATATCGGATTGGTCGAAACCGGCGTCGGGCTGATCCCCGGCGGTGGCGGCACAAAAGAAATGCTCATCCGCGCCAACGAGCATGCCGCGGACGGCGAGGATCTCGATCTCTTCCACGCGCTGAGGCCTATTTTCCAAAACATAGCCATGGCCAAAGTTTCCACCAGCGGTGAAGAAGCTCGCTCGCTCGGCTTTCTTCGCCCGTCGGATTCGATCGCCATGAATCGCGACCGGCAGATTGCGGACGCGAAGGAAATCGCGTTAGGCATGGTTCGCGCGGGCTACCATCCGCCGGCGCCCACGCAAATCCGGGTGCTCGGCGAGGAATTTCTTGCCGTTGCAAAGCTCGGCATCCATGCGCTCGTCCGCGGCGAATTCGCCACCGCGCACGATGCCGTGGTAGGCCGCAAACTCGCCTACATATTGGCGGGAGGCTCCATCACCGCGCCGCAACTCGTCTCCGAGCAATATATTCTCGACCTCGAGCGCGAAGCCTTCGTTTCGCTCTGCGGCGAGCGCGCCACACAGCAGCGCATGGCGCACACTCTGAAGACGGGCAAGCCGCTGCGAAATTGACCGTTCCTGGTGCCAAATTATCCAGGCCGGGACAGAGCGATTCCATCCGGCGGCGGCTCGCCGCGACTTGAAATGAAGGCCCAATCGCTGTATAAAACGAAGAAAGACGGGGCGCATTCATGGCACTCACCGCGAAAACGCAAGCCAAGCCGGTCAAGAAAGTGAAAAAGTCCGTGAAGCCCAAAGTCCTCGCGAAAAACAAGGCGTTGGTCGGAATTGTAACCGTCAACGATTTAAGCCCCATTTAGCGGCGCATTCTGCCTATATAATCGCATCCGTAAAACGGGACATCCATGAGCCTTCTGGCAAGTGCGCGCCTGTCCCCTACCCACAGGCGAAGGGGGGTAATCCGGGCGCAACTTTTTCTCGCCTCTGGGGTACCTATACCGGGGGATAATTGCATCTAACTGCACGGGTGGATACTAGACAAGCCCCCAGGGGTCGGGGGTGTTAACCGCACGCAGTTCTCGTGGAACTTTTTCCGCCGATCCCTGAAATAAATTCTGTATCTTCGTGGAGTGGAAATCCGTCGGGAAATCTTCATCGAGAAAAGAAATTGAAAAACAGGAGAAATAGATGATTCGCTATCTTGGCTTGAAATCCTTACTGGTGAGTATGCAGGCGCTCTGCCTTCTGGCAGCGCTGCCGGCGAACGCGCAATCCGCGGCTTCCACCTCGGCCGTCGTCGCCAGCCCCTCCGAGCTGGGACCCGTTTACGACGTCAGCAAAGAAATAAAAATTCAGGGAAATGTTCTGAAGGTCGGGGCAGTCTCCGGCAACGCGGGACTCCTCGGCACACACGCTCAAATCCAGACCCCGCAAGGCGTGGTGGACGCGCATCTCGGCTCCGGCCATATCGCCACCGCCCAGACCCTTGGCCTCTATCCCGGCCAAAGCGTCACGCTCACGGGCATGATGGCTACCGTCGGCGGAAACTCCGTCTTCCTCGTCCGCACGCTCACCACTTCGAGTCACGTGTTTATCCTGCGCAATGAGCATGGCATTCCCACTCGCTCGCTATTACCGCGAGGCGGCGCTTCCACTGCGAATGCGGTGAAAGGGGGCCTCTAATGCGACCTGATTCGGCAATCCTAAAAGCTGCTCGCCTCGCCTCCTTGATGGCAATTGCCGCCGTGCTGATTTTATCCATGGCGGCGTGCGGCAGCGGAGGCAACAACAACGTCGTGAATCCTGACACCACCGTTTCCGTTGTAATTTTTCCCGGCACGGTCACTGTTCCGGTCAGCACCGCCGGTACTCCAACGACCGTCAGTTTCACCGCCGCGGTTTACAACTCCACGAACACAGCAGTCACGTGGGCTGCCATGGGCGGAGGCACTTTCAATGGCAGCACTTTCACCGCGCCCACGACGGCCGGGCAGGTTACCGTCACCGCCACTTCGCAGGCGGACACTACCAAGAGCGCATCGGTCACGGTTACCGTCACAGGCCAGCAGGCGCTCACCATCACTCCCTTTGCAACCGCTGTCCTCGCCGGGAGCGTCCAATCCTTCGCGTCCTCCGTCGCGGGTGTCACGTGGTCCGTCGTCGCCCCATTGGGTGGGAATCCTGGGCTGATTGATCAGAATGGGAACTTTACCGCGCCACCGGCGCCCCCGCCGGGTGGGATTGTCAACGTCGTGGCCACCTCCGCCAATCCCGCGGCGAAAGTTTCCGCCAATGTTTCCATTCTGTATTCGGCCGCCACTCTCTTGCCCAACCAACCGTATGCGTTTTCCTACTCGGGGGAAGATACGGCGGGATTCCTCGCGGCCGCCGGCTCGATCACATTTGACGGCAAGGGGAATATCCTTGCCGGCGGCGAGGAAGACGTCAATAGCGGCAACGGAATTTCCACCAACACGATTATGGGCGGCAGCTATCAAGTGGGGCCAGACGGTCGAACCATCGCCATCGTCACCACCAGCGCGGGTTCGGTCACCTGGCAGCTCACTCTGGTTTCGTCCACGCATTCCTTACTCATTCGATTCGACACCGACGCGACTGGTAGCGGCACTTTGGACGCTCAGAATCCGGTCAATTTTTCGGTTGGCTCGATCAGCAAGTCTTACTCATTCGGCCTTTCAGGCATCAATGCCAATGGTTTCCCGGAGGCCATCGCTGGAAATCTCTTCGCGAACAACGGCTCGTTGACTCCCGGGATCCTCGACGTCAATGACTCGGGAACAATAACGCAATCCGATCAATCGCTCGCCGGCGAGATTCTTACTGTCGACTCGAGCACCGGCCGCGGACAGCTCACGCTCACCAGCACAACCACCGGCACGCTCGCTTTTGCCTTCTACGTCGTGGATCAAACTCACTTGAAGCTGGTGGAATCGGATACTGTCCCTGTGATGGCGGGCGATTTCTTCAGCGCGCCCAGTTCCATCACGCTTGCATCCTTGGCCGCGAGTACCACCTATGCCTTCAGCGTTGGCGGAAACGTCACTGCCGGGCCGTACGGAGCTGCCGGCGCCTTCACCTCCAACGGAACTGGCGGAATCACCGGCGGAATGCAGGATCTCAATTCGGCGGGTTCAATCTTTTCGGAGACACTCACCACATCCGGGTCCACTTACGCGATCACTCCGGCATCATCGAACCGCATTTTCCTGACGCTCGCGCACGGAAACAACATATTCAATTACGGCGTTTATCTCACGTCCAACGGCTCGTTTGAGATGATCGAACTCGATAGAAACGTCGTCTCGGCCAGCGGCATGGGGTTCCAGCAGTCATCCGGAGCCACTCCCCTGGGGAGTTACGCGCTCAATCTCACCGGCGTCTCCGGCGATAGCAACGGCAACGAGGAAGACATCAACGGCGCCATCGCCATTCCGGGAAATTCCACCATCAGCGGATTCCTGGACATCAACGATGCCGGAACTACCGTCTCGAACCTCCTGCTCTCGGGCAGCACCATCGATTCCACGACCACTTTTGGACGCGGCACCCTGATTCTTCAAAGCGGGCAGCCGAATGCATCCACCTTCCACATGGCCTACTACGTTGTGAACAGCCAAACTGTGCTGCTCGTTGAGATTGACGACCAGCGTGTATTGACCGGGACGGCGCCGCTTCAGTTTTAGCCGCTTGGCCTGCTTCGTTTTTCTTCCGGGCCTTGGCTCTTGCCGGGGCCCGGAAGAAATTCTCCTGTTCCAATTCCAAATCAAAACCCGCTAACATACGCCCGCGACGCGCGTCCAATGCAGCGGCTTGGCACGCCCGCGCCTAAACACGGCAAAGTTCATCTTCATCCGCTCACGTTCGATTCTCTCACTATCGCGCGGGGGTATTCGGCGGCTTGAAATCATTGCCTTGATTTCGGAGTTCGCTGCCGATAGCATCGGGCGTTTTCGTTCACGTACGGTTCGTCATCCATCGTTCGTCTGAGTTCCGAAGAGTCGCGCAGGAGTGCGAAATGAAATGCCATTCGAATCATCGGCGCTTCTTGCCGGCGCTTATCGCGGCCGGCATGGCTGTGCTACTCGTGTGGGTGCACACCGCTCGAGGAGAAGGCGGCGAGCCGCGCTACTTTGCCATTATCAATGCGCATATCGTTCCTGTTTCCGGGCCGCCGATTGAGAAGGGAACCGTCGTCATCGCGCGAGGCCTGATTCAGGCCGTCGGCTCGAACGTCGCCATCCCTCCGGAAGCCTGGGTGATTGATGGCGCAGGCCTCACCGTCTATCCCGGCCTGATTGATGCCGGGACGGACCTCGGCCTGCCGAAGCCGGAAGGCAGTGAGGAAAGTGCTGAAATTGGCCACGCGCGCAGAGGCGCTGCGCCGGCGGCCGAACCCGCCTCGGGTCCGGAAGACCGTCCCGCCACCACGATTTGGCGCGTAGCCGCTGATGAGCTGAAGCCAAGTGACAAGCGAATTGCCACCTGGCGCAATGCTGGTTTTACGACCGCGTTGACTATGCCAGACGGCGGAATATTCCCCGGTCAAGGCAGCGTAATCGATCTCGCTGGCGACCGCGCCGGGGACCTCGTTGTGAAGCCCGCCGTCGCTCTTCCGATTGCCATTAAACCGCTCGGCGGCTTTTTCTCATTCCCGGGTTCGCTTATGGGCACGATCGCATACGTGCGGCAGGTCTTCGATGACGCGTCCTGGTTCGATCGCGCCGGACCAATCTACGAAGCAAATGTCACGAAGTCCGAACGCCTCCCTTACGATCGCACCGAGCGCGTCCTCATCCAATCGCTGCGCGGCAGGGAAGTCGTGCTGCTAACGGCCAACAATTCAATCGAGATTCTGCGCGCGCTGCGGCTGGCTGCCGAATGGAAAATCTCCGCTGTAATTTTCGGCGGGCAGCAAGGCTACGAAGTGGCGGATGCGATCGCTGCAAAAAATACTCCCGTTCTCGTGAATTTGAAATGGCCGGAGCGCTCGAAAGACGCCGATCCGGAAGGCGAGCAATCTCTGCGCGATCTTCGTTTTCGCGATCGCGCCCCATCCACTCCCGCGGCGCTCGCAAAGGCCGGCGCGAAGTTCGCGTTCTACTCCGGGGGCCTTACGACCCCCAAGGATATTTTCAAGAGCGTCCGAAAGGCAATCGACGCGGGCCTGGCTTCCGAAAAGGCGCTGCGTGCCTTCACCACCGATGCCGCGGAAATCCTTGGCGTGAGCGACCGCCTCGGAAGCATCGAGCCGGGCAAAATCGCAAACGTAGTCGTTACTGATGGCGACATCTTCAATGAGAAAACCAAAGTGAAGCATGTATTCGTTGACGGCCGCTGGTTTGAAATCCATGAAGAGCCGCCGCCCGATAAGCCCGCCGACAAGAAACCGGATCGCGCCGGCGATGAGGAAAACATAGACAGAGAGATGGCCCGATGAGGCGTGCACTCCTGGTCACAATTTTCCTCGCATTCGCTCCATATGCCGCGCATGCGCAAAACTCGAATGTCCTGTTCATTCAAAACGCGACGATCCTGACTGTGACGCATGGAAACATCGAACACGGCTCGATTCTCATTCGCGATGGCAAGATCGCGGATGTCGGCGCGGATTTGAAAGCTCCCGAAGGCGCGACAGTGATTGATGCAGCGGGGCAGTTCGTCATGCCCGGCATAATAGATTGCCATTCCCACATCGCCGTTGACGGCAGCGTGAACGAAGGCGCGCCGGCAGTCTCCGCTATGGTGAATATCGCCGACGTGCTGAATCCGGATGACCGGGCTATTTACCTCGATCTCGCGGGCGGAGTGACGACGGCGAACATCCTGCACGGCAGCGCCAATCCGATCGGCGGCCAGACGGTTGTGATCAAGCTGCGCTGGGGAAAACCGGCCAGCGAGCTTCCCTTCGAAGGCGCTCTGCCCGGAATTAAATTCGCGCTCGGCGAAAATCCGAAACACTCGAACTTCGGGCCGCCCCCGGGCAGCCCGCAGCGCTATCCGGGAACGCGGCTGGGAGTGGAGGAAGTGATTCGCCAGGCCTTCATCGAGGCGCGCGAGTACAAAAAGAAATGGGACGACTACGCGCAACGCAAAGTCGCCGGCGAGCAAAATCTGATCCCGCCGCGCCGCGATGAAAAGCTCAAGCCGCTCGTCGAAGTCTTGGAAGGGAAGCGCTACGTCCACGCGCATTGCTACCGCGCCGATGAAATCCTGATGCTCCTGCGCGTGGCGAACGAATTCGGATTCAAGGTGCGCACGCTCCAGCACGTACTCGAGGGTTACAAAGTCGCGGATGAAATGGCCGCCGCCGGTGCGGGCGGTTCCACCTTCTCCGATTGGTGGGCCTACAAAATGGAAGCCTACGACGCCATCCCCTACAACGCTGCCCTGATGCAGGAGCGCGGCGTAATTGTCTCCATCAATTCCGATAGCGCGGAAGAGGCTCGCCACCTGAATCAAGAAGCAGCCAAGAGCATGAAGTTTGGCGGACTTTCACCGAATGAGGCCTTGAAACTCATCACGCTGAATCCCGCGATCCAGCTTGGGATTGACAATCGCGTCGGTTCGATTGACGTCGGCAAGGACGCCGATCTGGTGATTTACAATCACGATCCGCTCAGCGTTTTCGCCGTGGTGCAGAAAACCTTAATTGATGGCCAGGTTTATTTCGATCGCCAGCTCGATCTCGCCCGCCGCCCGGAGCTCGAAAAAGAAAAGCAGGCTTTGCTCGACAAGGAAAAGAAGGCGGCCGAGGAGGAGAAAAAAGAAGCCGATAAGTCCGGGAAGGAGCCCGAGAAAAAGCCCGACGCGAAAAAGAAACCTCCCAAATCTGGAGATGCGGGGAATCGCATCGAGGGAGTCGGCCGATGAATCTCACGACTCTCCTGAATTTCGCGGCAGCAAAGAGATTGTTCGCGCGCTTCACCACGCTGCTCCTCGCTGTTTCCCTGGCGCTGCCAGCATGGGCGCAGCATGCTCAGGCCGTGTATGCGATCAAAGGCGCGAAAATTTATACTCTCGCCGGGCCGGTGATCGAAAACGGCACGGTGATTATTCGCGCTGGAAAAATTGCCGCCGTCGGCGCAAACGTGGAAATTCCCGCCGACGCGCAAGTCGTCAACGCGGCAGGACTGGAAGTTTATCCCGGCCTGTTCGACCCCGTCACTCAGCTCGGCCTCACCGAAGTCGGCGCGGTTTCCGCCACGGTGGACGTGAGCGAGTTGGGCGATTTTAATCCGGAATTGGTGGCCGCAACGGCCGTGAATCCCGCGAGCGCGCATATCGCCGTCACGCGCGCGAGCGGCATCACCCACGTAATCGCCGCGCCGGGCGCTCCCGGTTTCGAAGTGGATGCTGGCGGCTTGATTTCTGGCCAGGCATCGGCATATTCACTTTCCGGATGGACGTTCGATGAAATGCAAATCAGCCGCTCCGTTGCCATGGTCATCAATTGGCCCACGATTCGAACGCGCACGTTTGATTTTTCCACCTTCCGCTACAAGGAAAAGCCCTACGCCGACGCGAAAAAAGAATACGACAAATCAATAAACGACCTGAGCGACTGGCTCGATCGCGCCCGGCATTATGCGCAAGCAAAAGAAAAAGGCTCGCCCGCTCTTTACGAGCGCGACATCAAACTCGAATCACTCATTCCGGTCGTCGAGGGCAAGCTGCCCGTGCTCGTGATCGCAAACGAAGCCCGCGACATTCGCACCGCCGTCGAATTCTGCGCCAAGCGAAACCTCAAGATGATCCTCGCCGGCGGCTCGCAATCATGGAAAGTGAAGGATCTCCTCAAGGAAAAAAAGATTCCCGTGATCCTCGGCCCCATCGAGCGCCTTCCGGATGAAGAGGACACTCCCTACGACAAGCCCATGAGCCAGCCCGCGGAATTGTACGCCGCGGGGATTCCATTCGCGTTCTCGAGCTTCGGCTTTTCATTTTCACGTCGTCTCTCACAATTTGCCGGCACCGCCGTTGCCTACGGCCTGCCGCATGAGGAAGCTTTGAAAGCCGTCACCCTCAACGCCGCGAAAATGTTTGGCCTCGACGATCAACTCGGCACCATCGAGCCGGGCAAAATCGCCAATTTGATCGTAACGAATGGCGACCCGCTCGAAATTCGCACCGACGTGCGCTTCCTCTTTATCAAGGGCCAGCTCACGAGCACGGACAACCGTCATCGCGACCTCTACGAGCAATACCGCAAGCGCCCCGAGCCGGCACATTAGAATCCGTGCCGCCGCCTCGAGTCTTAGCCCCGCGCGCGACTCCAGTTCCATTTCGGAAGTACCATAAGTCATCGAAGCATTCGCCAAACTAGGCAGACTGCCAGCTCGACCCCGCCCCGCCTTTCATTACCCATTTGTCCTTTTGCGCAAATGTTCTCTCGCAGTACCAAAGTACCATTGCCGCAATTTGTCACCCCCGACGAAAATTGGAACATAAGGGAGAAACCTCCCTTACTTCGGGGGCGGCTGACTGCCGGATACGACCATGGCACCATTGACGAAAGACACACTCGAAATCGCAAATCCCGCTGCTGAATCCGCCGTTTCGCAGTCCGCTAACCAAAACAAATCCGCTCCCGGTCACATGCGCTCCGACGCCGTTTCGCTCGAGGTGTCCGTTCGAGTTCACGGCTCGAAAGTAAAAAGCGCCGCGCCGGGAACCACGCCGCACACCGAGCCATTCGAAGAGCAGACCATCACCATGATTATTTTCCCCCAGGGCGCCGTGCTGAAGCTGCTCACGCCCGTGAACGTGGGACAAATGCTCGTGGTCACGAATTTGAAATCGCGCCAGGACGCGATTTGCCGTGTCATCAAAGTCCGCCCGAACGCGAATCTCGCCGCTTACGTGGAAGTCGAATTCACGAATCGCCAGCCGGGATATTGGGGCAGTGCCTTTCCGTCCGATGCGCCCGCGCCCGCGGCAAAAATCGCGCCTCCCGCCATTGATTCGCCGCCGGCTCCCGCTCAACCTGCAAAGTCCGCGCAGGATATTTCTTGGGCCCCTGCTGCGCCGCCGAGTATGCCGGCGTCCAGGTCGCTCGAAACGAAACCCGCGATCAACGAAGTGAAGCCGGTCGCCGCGCCGCCGATCGTTACTCCTCCGGCGAAGCCCGCGCCATCCTTCATCTTCATCGGCTCGCAGGAAGAGGTGCAGGTGGCTGCGTCCGCGACCGCAACGATCAAGCCCGGCTCGGCCCGCGAAACCGCGCACGAAAACTTTGCTCCTCTGATTCCAAAAACCCCCGCGGCAAGCGAAATTCCTCCCCCGCCGCCCGCATCGCTTTCCATGCCCGAGCTCCAGGGAGATGCGGACGCCGGATCATCGAGTTCAGTGGCCGCCACCGACGCCACTGCCCAGCATGAGAACGAAATTCTGGTAGCCGCGGCACAATCTTCTCCCACGGAAAATTCGCGCAGCACTTTCGGAAGTTTCGCCGGCGGGGCCACCTTGGCCGCGGCTCGCTCCACGTCATCTGAATCCTTCGGCGCAAGCTTCGAACCGAACGAAGCAGCCTCGGCAAGTTATAGTGCAGCTCCAAAACAAAATTGGACCCTGATTGCCGCCAGCGCTGTCCTGGCAATCGTAATTGTGGGCGGCGGTTTCTTCTATTTCCGGGGACATTCCACAAATAGCTCTTCGAATAAAGGACCTGTAGCCCCGAATCCGCCAGCAGCGGCAGTTTCACAATCCACGCAGGCCGCGCGGCCAATCGTTCCCGCGAATGAAGATCCCATGGCAGGCGCTTCGAATTCGCCTGTGAATTCCGGCGCGCATGTGAATGCCGGCAGCGCCTCAGTTCCCGCACTGAGCGCAACGAATACCGCGAAGCCCCTCCAGGCATCGCCGAACACGGCCGCGCCCCCCCAACCTTTAAAATCCGCCAAGCAGGCCGCGCCCAAGGTTACGCCCGACATGATGTCCCAATCGCTCAGCGCGCATCCGACATCTTCGCAACGCGCCGATGCCGGCTCAGCCGACGCACCCGCGCTCGATGATGATTCAGCGTCTGCGGCCGCGCAACCGAACGCGCTGGCGGGAATTCCTTCCTCGAACAATGGCGCAAACTTGCCTCCGCCAACAATCCAGCAAGAAGGCCCGGTCAAAATCGGCGGCAACGTCCAAGAGCCGCGGCTCGTTTCGTCCGTCATGCCTGCCTATCCTATCGGCGCCATGCAGGCCGGCATCTCAGGCGATGTCGTCATCGACACGACCATAGACAAGGACGGCAAAGTTGTCGCCATGCATGTCGTTTCCGGATCGCCCTTGCTGCGCCAGGCCGCGCTCGATGCGCTTCGCCGCTGGAAATACGAGCCATCCACGCTCGATGGCCAGCCCGTCGCCGTGCAGATGCAGGTGACCATCAAGTTCCGCCGTTAGCCTCATCTACATCCGAATTTCGCCCACCATCATGCAAAGCGCTCCCCGCGCTCCCGCTGATGCTTTTTCGTTCTCCATGGCATCAAATGGTAAGATAGATGTTTCAAAAGCCTGCAAAACTTCGCAGAGGTGCTCCATGCGTGAAGCAGTCATCGTAAGTTCCGTGCGAACGGCCGTCGGGAAATCCTCGAAGGGAACTCTCCGCGCCACGCGCCCCGATGATCTTGCCGCCGACGCGATCAAAGCCGCCGTCTCTCAAGCCAAGGGCCTCGACCCGAAGGAAATCGAAGACGTCGTCCTCGGCTGCGCCATCCCCGAGGCCGAGCAGGGCATGAACGTCGCCCGCATCGCCTCGCTCCGCGCCGGACTGCCGGTGGACGCTTCCGCGATGACCATTAATCGCTTCTGCTCCTCCGGCCTGCAAGCCATCGCCATCGTTGCACAGCGCATCATGGCCGGCCAGGGCGACGTTGCCATCGGCGGCGGCGTCGAATCCATGAGCATGGTTCCCATGGGCGGCAATAAAGTCTCGCCGAATCCCTGGCTGATGGATCATTACCCGGACGCTTACCTCGGCATGGGCCTGACCGCCGAAAATCTCTCGAAGAAATACGGCATCACGCGCGAGCAGGCTGACGAATTTTCGCTCGCCAGCCACAAAAAAGCGCTCGCGGCCATCGCCGCCGGAAAATTCAAGGAAGAAATCGTCCCGGTCGAAGTCAGCTACACCTATCTTGAAAACGGCGCGAATGGCTCTCCGAACGGCACGAAGCCCAAGACCACGAAAGTCACCTTCGACACGGACGAAGGCCCGCGCGCCGATACTTCGCTCGAAGCTCTCGGAAAATTGAAGCCGGTATTCCACGTGCGCGGCACCGTGACGGCAGGCAACAGCTCCCAGACAAGCGATGGCGCCGCAGCTTCCATCGTAATGAGCGCCGAGCGCGCTCGTGAGCTTGGCCTGAAACCGATGGCGCGCTTTCTCGCGTTCGCGACGGCCGGCTGTCCCCCGGAGGAAATGGGAATTGGTCCCGTCTTCGCGATTCCGAAGGCGCTCAAAATTGCCGGCCTTACGCTCGATCAGATTGATGTCATCGAGCTCAACGAAGCCTTCGCCGCGCAAGCCTTAAGCGTCATGAAAGTAGCCGGCCTCGATCCCGCCCGCGTCAACGTGAATGGCGGCGCGATCGCCCTGGGCCACCCGCTCGGCTGCACCGGCGCGAAACTCACGGCGACGATTTTGCGCGAACTCGCCCGCCGCAACGCGCGCTACGGCCTTGTCACCATGTGCGTCGGCGGCGGCATGGGCGCCGCCGGAATTTTCGAGCGCGTCGCCTAGCATTCGCGCGCTTTCCGTTGCGCCGGCCCCGCGTTCAGAATTAGTTTTACCGCTGGTTTCTGCGACTCGCTCACTCAGGATAATGATGGCCCCCACAGCCTGGCATTTTGCTTTCGCAAGCAATATGAATCGCGCGCAGATGAAGTCGCGCGCCGGTGAAATCCTCGAAGAGCGCCCCGGCCGCCTCGAGAATTACGAACTGGCCTTCAATAAGAAAGTTCGCGGCGGCACCGCCGGCGCAAACATCCGCTCCGCTCCGGGCAAGGCCGTCCTCGGCGTTCTGTATCGCATCAACGAATCCGCATTCCGGAATCTAGACCGCTTCGAAGGCGCCCCGCAGCACTATCGCCGCATCGAAGTAATGGTTCATGACGGCAATGGCCAGTCCATCCCAGCACAAGCCTTCATCGCCACGAAAGTCGAAAAAGGCCTGCGCCCAGCTCCACATTATCTGAAAACGATCCTCGACGGCGCTGCCGAACATGCACTCCCGGTCGAGTACGTGGAATCAATAAAGGCAGCCGCCGCTTCCGGCTAGGCTGGCGCCGCGCGTCCTATCCGTCCTGAGTCCAGCCGAAGGGCCGGCTGCCCGCGCATTTGCCTTAACGCTGTCATCCCGAATGCAGCCGCGTCGTTTGCGGCTGCATGAGGGATCTCTCTCGCTTTTGTCTTTGCCTTTCGTACCGCTGCGCGCCTTATGCGCCCCAAGCCAAGTCGAGGGGGCGTCCCGCGCAGGATTGCGAATGAGCGGTGCCACGAATGCGAAAGGATCAGCCGCGTGCTTGACTTGTGGCAGACATGCCTTTAGCTTGGTTTGGATGCAATTGGCTCGACTAATTCTGATGGCCGTTTTCGCCATCGCTCTCTCCACCTATGCCATCGACTGTGGTGCGATGACGCCACAGCAGGCCACGGACTGCTGCAACTCTATGCCTTGCTCGTCGCAGGGCCATCATGGTCAGGATTGCTGCAAGACCATGCCGGCGATGCACGCACCTTTCGTGCGGCCTTCGGTTGTGCAAAGTGCTCCGTATTCGGCCACCGTGGTCGCGGTACTCGCAACGTCCGATGAATCTCTCGTGGTAGATTCTTCCGCTCGCGCCATCGCAGCGCTTTCCCACGCTCCGCCGATCGTCCCCTCCCCGGCGCCCCCGCCTCTTCGTATCTAGCCTCCAGTCGGCTCCCGACTCAACGGACTCGTGTGCTCGGGAATTGCTTTTTCTGCTGGAGGAGGAATCTGTGAGATTGCGGTACTTAATCTGTTTTGGAAGACTGATGTGCGTCGTCTTGCTCTTCGCGGCTCTCGGTGAACCGCCAGCAAGAGCGCAAGGCGCCGCTCCCGAGACGGCGCCGCCGCTCTTCCCCGGCGGCGGGCTGATCTCCTACAACTCTATCTTCACCACACGCGGATTGACGCCTGAATCAGCCGGCAACATTTCTCCCACGGCTCGGCCTACTTTTTCACACGAGGGCGATTTCAATTTCACCTGGGGGTTCTTCCGGAATTTCGATTTGACGATTCTTGTTCCCGTGGTCACAAATCATTTTCGGAGCACAAATGCACCCACCGTCAGGGGAACAGGACTTGGCGATACGATGGTGTTGGTGAAATATCGCTTCTATCGGCGAGACTCACAACGAGGCACTTCACAGGCATCCGTCACGTTCGGACCCAAGATTCCGACCGGCCGAACAGACCTAACCGATGGAAATGGCAGTCTGCTCCCCGCGACATTGCAGCCCGGCTCAGGTTCCATCGATTTCTTCATTGCCGCGAATTGGACTTACACCGGGCTTTTCAATCTCCGCCGCCTAGTCGCCGACGAAGATTTTCACTCCCTCCTGCGCACGCGAGGTACGCAGGCAACCAGCCTCGGCAGCAACCTGGAATCGCGCTTCTGGCTTTCTTACCGCCCTTATGAATCGAAGGACGTGACGCGGGAATGGTTCATCGGCCCGGTGCTCACGTGGCTGCACTCTCAGGATGACCGCATCGCAGGAGTTACTCAGAGCGGGAGCGGTGGCGATGTGTTGCTGGCTGGTGCCACAACATATTTCGGTCTGCGCCCCGGAATGCACGCTTGGCTCGGGATAGATTGGGACGTGGCGCATTCTATGACTGCCATGTTCATGTCAGTCCGCCGTCACATCAGTTTCGGAATCACGCAGCAGTTTCGTATGCATCTTTGGTGAAAGGAGGAATGATGAACAAGAAAAGATTCGCATTGCTGGCTCTGCTCGGTTTGATGGTTGTGCCGGCAGCTCAAGCGCAAATCAAGCACATCGAAATGCGCGTCGAAGGCATGACTTGAAACTTTTGAGCCTACGGGGTGAAACAACACCTCGGACGCCAGTCTGGCGTTCAAAGCGTCGAAGTCAGCTTGATTGATGGAAAAGTCCAAATCACGCCAAAAGAGGATGGGCAGATTGACCCCGCGCAGCTTCTGAAGGCGACGTACGACAGCGGTGTGACCGCCGCGGAGATGGACATGATCGCGCGGGGAAAGATCGTGAAGGACTCGTCAGGAAAACTAGCCCTGCAGGTCGAACCGAATCGGTCTTTCGAGATTACGCCGAACGATTTGTCGAACGGCCTTGAAGTTCTCGCCAATACCGAGACGAAGGTCACAGTTCGTGGTGAGTTGTACAAAAAACCGGCAGGGAAGAAGAAGGCCGAGGCATCCGCTCCCCTGAAACTGTTGATTCTGGAAGTGCAGAGGAAGGAATAAATGCTCGCAAAATGCCTGTTTTTTCTATGTGTCGCATCGGTCGGGCTCGCCGGGTGCAATCCGCATTCGGCGAGTGCGCCTGCCCAGAAAGCGATTGCCCAGGAAGCGGTTGCCCAGAAAAAGGACGGAGTCGCCACAGGTGAGATCGGTTCACGCCTGCCCGATTTCTCACTGAAGGATTTGCAGGGACGCCAGATTTCCTCGGCTGACCTGCGCGGCAAAGTGGTGCTCATTGACTTCTGGGCCACATGGTGCCAGCCATGCAAGAAAGAGATGCCCGGCTATCAGAAACTCTTGGACCGCTATGGCACGCGGGGATTCACTGTCATTGGATTCAAATTCGACACCATGACGGACACGGAAGACCCCATTCAGTTTGCGAAGAAAATTGGTGTGCGCTATCCCCTGGCGGTCGCCGCCGATGATCTGAAGCAGAAGTTTGGCGGCGTCGAAGGCTTGCCGACAACGTTGCTTTACGACCGGGATGGAGTACTCCGCGAGAAAGTCGTCGGCTTTGAATACACAAGCGTGATCGAATCGAAGCTCAAGCCTCTTCTCTGAATTGGTGATTGGCACGCCTTCGAAGCAAACGCCTCAAGATTTGAGCGTTGGGGCGGGCGGCCCATCTCTTCGCATGCGTACTTTCCAAAATTGATCACGCCCCCCGTTGGCACCACTCCGGCATTTCGTCTTACGTTGATTTGAATTTGATTTTGAATTCGAATTTGACCTTGAGGGCGCCGCACTCTTTGCGCTGTCGTTTGCAAAGCGTGGGAAGCCGTTGACGTTGCCCTCTCCTTTTCAATTTTCCATTTTCAGATTTTATGCGGCTCTCATGCGGCCGGTTCGAGCTCTTCCCCCAAGAAACTGGCGCACTCGGACACCGTTCAAAAACTGTACCGATGGCCAGTAGAATTTCGCACCCCGTCGTGTCATGCTACGAATGGAGGATTTTCGGATGAGACGCGCGGGGGCGCATGGTGGGGGCCGGCTTCCCTCCTCAAATCTGGGGCGGGCGAAGAAAAGGCCTGCCCGCCAGCTTAAGGGAGGGCTAATCGCAGCTCACCCCGATTCAGAATTTGCGCTAACCAACTGGAATCACAGCCGCTTAACATTTTCTAATAGCAGCTCCACATCCTGTTTCTCGCGATCTAGCCTCCCGAATACCGATTCTAATCGACAGCTAGAAACGATTAGAAATCACCGCAAATCTTTCAAATTCAATCACATCACATTTTCTAATCGTCCGAAAAAAACGGAGTTCAAATTTGCTGCCCTCAACGAAGCCGACGCCCCGTTTCGGCCGGTTAATCTTCAATTTCTATCCCCCACACCCCAGAAGGCGAAGAAAAGGCCTGCCCGCCAGCGTAAGGGAGGGCTAACCGCAACATTCGCCAATTCAAAATTCGAACTAACTGATTGGAATTACAGGACTTCGACAATTTCTAGTAGCAACAAAAAACGGCTTTCTCCCACTGCTCGCCCCGCCGGGTTCGCGGTCTACGGGTCACAAATCACTTATCACCAATCACCACTTACGAATCACCATCTCCCCATTGCATATAAAACAAATGAGAGAGACAATCAGAATTTCCAGAACCCCGGAAACAGGAGGCGACACACATCATGGCCACGGCGCCCGTATCACAAACTCTCCATCGCGGCGGCTCTTTCCTGCTCTCGAATGTCACCCCCGAAGAGGTCTTCACTCCCGCGGATCTCACCGACGATCAGCGCCTGATCGGCCGGACCGCCGCGGAATTTATCGAGAAGGAAGTGGTCCCCTTCATCCCTGAGCTCGAGGCGCACAAGGAAGGGCTGATGGCCCAGATGCTCAAGAAGGCCGGCGAAATCGGCCTCCTGGGCGCGGGCATACCGGAGGCCTACGGCGGCTCCGGGCTCGACAAAGTTTCCGCCACGGTGCTCGCGGAAGGACTGTCTGCGTATGCCTCGTTCGGAGTTTCGCACGGCGGCCACGCCGGAATCGGAACCGTGCCCATCGTTTATTTCGGCACCGAGGAACAGAAGAAAAAATATCTCCCCCGAATCGCCACCGGCGAAATCCTCTCCTGCTATTGCCTCTCGGAGCCCCAAGCAGGTTCCGACTCTCTCGCGGCGCGAACCCGCGCCGTCCTCTCACCGGACGGAAAAAACTGGATTCTGAACGGCCAGAAAATGTGGATCACCAACGGCGGATTCGCCGACGTTTTCGTCGTCTTCGCGAAAGTGGACGGCGAAAAATTCTCCTGCTTCATCGTCGAGCGCGGCACGCCGGGCTTCACCGTCGGCGCCGAAGAAAAGAAGATGGGCATCAAGGGAAGCTCCACCGTGCCGATCTTTTTTGAAAACGCGCCAGTGCCCAAGGAAAACCTGCTGCACGAAATCGGCCGCGGCCACATCGTCGCCTTCAACACGCTCAACGTCGGCCGCTTCTCCCTGGGCGCGTATTGCCTGGGCGCCGGAAAGAAAGTTCTCGAAGCCTCCTCGAAATATTCGAAGGAGCGCGTGGCCTTCGGCAAGTCGCTCTGCGAATTCGGGCTGATCAAGACCAAGCTCGCCGAGATGGCCATTCGCCTTTACGCCGTCGAATCCATGATTTACCGCTCGGCGGGAATGGTCGAAGCCGGCGTGGGCACTCCAAGCTCCGGCGCGGACAAGTCGCAGCAAGCCATGCAAGTCCTCGAGGAATACGCCATCGAAAGCTCCATCAGCAAGGTCGCCGGCAGCGAAACGATCAGCTATTGCGTGGACGAGGGCGTCCAGATTTTCGGAGGCTACGGCTTCCATGAGGACTACCCCGTCGCCCGTGCCTATCGCGATAGCCGCATCAACCGCATCTTCGAAGGCACCAACGAAATCAATCGCATGCTCATCATCCAGATGCTGATGAAACGCTCGATGGCCGGCATCCTGCCGCTGATTCCCGCGGCCATGAAGCTGGCGGACGAGGTTCTGGCCGGGCCGTCATTCGAGGAAGCCCCCTCTGGCGATTTCGCAGAGGAAGAGCGCTCGCTCGCGCAAGCCAAGAAAATCTTCCTTTTGGCCGCGGGAACTGCGGTACAGAAATTCCGCGAGAAGCTTGCCGAACAGCAGGAAATCGTCGCATCGCTCGCGAACATCGTGATGGATGTTTACGCCATGGAGTCCTCGCTGCGCCGCGCCCAAAAAGTCGCAGCGGCACGCGGCCCGGCAGCGAGCGCGATGGGTGACGCCGCACGCGCCTTTGCATACGACGCAATGGATCGCATCGAAAAAGAAGCGCGCACTGCGCTGGCAGCCACGGCGGATGGCGATACGCTGATGACACAACTCGCCGTGCTGCGCCGCTTCGCAAAACATAGCCCGGTGGATACGATCACGCTGCGCCGCCGCGTCGCAGACGCCGTGCTCGCGCAGGACCGTTATCCATTCGAGGGCCGCTGAGAGCGAGCCGCGAGCCTGAGGCGAAAGAAAACTAAACCTGTACGGCGCGCAGACGAAATGCGGCGCCAAAAAGTGTCTTGGTAGAAATACTGATGTGAACTAACGAGTTACCCTCGCCGGGTAAATTCTTTTCACTTCCCTCGCTTTTCTCATTTTAGGAATCTTACAGCTCCTCCCTTTTCAACGACTTACAGACCTGTCCTTTGGCCTTGCTCGTGCATCTATAGTACGAGAGGACAGGTGAGGGACATGAAAAAGGCCTTGGGAGATGTGAGCACGTCTGTATCTGCGCTCGTAGAGAAAGCAAAGGTTCGCAGGGGGATGTTGTCGGTCCTGGCGATTCTTTTCATCCTGCAGCTCTATTTCGTTCGTGAGCTGCTCGCCGCCGAGCTTCTTTTCGGTCTTGCTTTTGCGGTATTGCTCGCGTTGGGAGCGATCTTCTATGTTGTGGGCGCAATCGGCGAACGCGGCTTGGATTGGGCGGAAGCCGGAGTCCGCGTGATTGGAGTTACGGCGCGTCGCGGCTACAACAACCTGGAAGAGATCAGTAGAAAGCCATTCCGCCATCCACGTTCAGAGTCTGCCCAGTAATCGCGCTCGACTGATCGGAAACTAGAAACAGGGCCGCAGAAGCAATTTCGTCAGCTGTCTGCGGCCTGCCCTGCAAGATTCCATTGAGCATTTGCTGGAACAGCGCTTTATCATCCGCCTGAAAGTATTCGGCCAAGCTGCGTCCCAACTCCTGCGACATTCTAGTTTCCGGCACTGGCCCGGGACTGAGCGCATTCACGCGCACGCCTTTGCGTGCTGCTTCGGCAGCTAGAGTGTGCGTCAGGCCGATCAAGCCTGCTTTCGATGCCGCGTACGGACTATTCAATTGGAATGCCGCTTTGGCTGCGACACTGGTGATGTTCAGGATCGAGCCTGACCCGCGGTCGTACATTTCCGGGAGCACCAACCGTGAAAGCAGGAATGGGCCGCGAAGGTTCACCTCCATGACTTCATCCCAATGGTGCGCAGAGATCTTTTCGGCGGGCAGCACCGGGCCATAAATGCCCGCATTATTCACAAGAATATGGATCGCGCCGAATGCCCTCCGTGCGGCAGTGACGATTTTCTCGCACTCAGGCTCGCGCGAGACATCCGCGGCCACTCCCGCCGCCTTGCCGCCTGAGTCCTGAATCTCGACCGCGACCTGCTGAATCTCCTTGTCCGTTCGCGCCGTCACCACGACGGATGCCCCCTCAGCCGCGAATTTCCGAGCGATGGCGCGCCCGATTCCGCGCCCTCCGCCGGTCACCAGCGCCACCCGTCCCTTGAGTAACATGCGGCTACCTCCCATGCATCCCAAACCAATCATCGGGAATTTCGCATCATAGCATTAGAGGAATCAGGAGTGGATTGGGACCGTGAGGCGGAAATCACACGCTCAACTAACTGGCGGGAAAGGAACAGGTTCAGGTAAAATAGATTGGTTTAGGGAGAGCGATTTGACGCTTACACATATTCAGGGCGCTAACAATGGTGCGAAGACTCTGGTGCGAGTGCGCCCACGGGGATTTTGCGCCGGGGTGGTACGTGCTGTTGACATCGTGGAACTGGCGCTGGAAGCCTATGGGCGGCCCGTTTTTGTTCATCATGAAATCGTCCACAACCGCTATGTGGTTGACCAGTTGCGCCGGCGTGGCGCTATTTTCGTCGAGACCATCGAAGAAGTCCCCGAAGGCGCTGTCCTCGTTTTCAGCGCTCATGGCGTTCCCCCGCGGGTGCGCATCGAAGCACAGGAGCGGCAGTTGCGGGTGATAGACGCCACCTGTCCACTCGTGACCAAGGTTCATCTCGAAGCGCTGAAGTTCGCGCGAGAGGGGCGCACGTTGATTCTGATCGGCCATCGCGATCATCAGGAGATTGTGGGCACATCGGGCGAGGCGCCGGACCAAACGCTCGTCGTCGGCAGCGTCGAAGAAGTAGACTCGCTCGAAGTTCCCGACCCGAATCGCCTGGCCTTCCTCACGCAAACGACGCTTTCCTTATACGACACGCAGGAAATCGTGGCACGGCTGCGGCAACGATTCCCGGCGATTGTGGGGCCGGCTTCAGACGACATTTGCTACGCGACGCAGAATCGCCAGGAAGCTGTGGAAGCTCTCACGCGCGAAGTGGAGCTGATCCTGGTGGTGGGCTCGGCGAATAGCTCGAATTCCAATCGGTTGGTGGAAGTGGCCAAGCGCGCCGGTGTGGCTTCCCGGTTGATTGAAGACGCCAACGACATTGATTCTTCCTGGGTTGAGGGTGTGAAGACGCTCGGACTCACCGCCGGTGCATCGGCGCCGGAGATTCTGGTGGAGCAGGTTAGCCAGCGCCTTTCGAGCTTTGGCTTTACGAACCATCGTGACCTTGAATTGATTCGAGAAGATGTACGCTTCACATTGCCGCCGGAACTCGCGGCGCGGCAGGGTGGAGTGGCGCACTAAATCGGATTTGACCCAGCGGGAGACTATTACCACTAAGGAGGCAACGCGTGGCGGTGAAAATCGTCCGCCAGCCAAATAAGATTGCGATTCTGGGCGCGCCCATGAGCGCGGCCGCCATGTCGATCGGACATGAAGGCGCGCCGGCCGCGCTGCGAACCGCAGGAATCGTTGACCGGCTCCGGACAGCCGGCTATGAAGTTGTCGACCTCGGTGATGACCCCCCTCAGCTTTACAAGCCAGATGAAGACAGCCCGCGGGCGCGAAATCTGCCGCGGATTATTGCTGGACTCGAGGCTTTGAAGCCTCGCGTTGAACAGGCGGTGAAATCCGGGGCGCTGCCGCTAATCCTGAGCGGTGATTGTTCGATTGCACTGGCAACCGTGGCGGGAGTGCGGCGGTATTTCCGGAATGTCGGCATGATTTACATGGATGGTGACGCAGATCTGAACACGCCGGCGACAACGCCATCGGGCTGCGTGGATGGCATGGTGGTGACACATTTGAGCGGTCGCGGCGCCGCAGAGCTTGTGCGGTTTTGGGGTGAGCCTCCACTGGTGCGCGAGCCGGATTTAGCTCTGTTCGGCGTCAGCCGCCTGGATCCACCTGAACGGGAGGTGCTTGAGCGATCGCCACTCCGGCGATACCTCTCGGCAGATGTGAAGCGCATGGGAGCAGCGGCGGCGGCCCAAGCGGCCGTCGAGCGGATTCACAGCAGCTCTCACGAGTTCATTCTGCACTTCGATGTGGACGTAATCTCGGGTTTCCAGGCGACGAATTATCCTGGCACTGACGGCCTTAGCCTGGAACAAGTTCGAGAGGCGCTCATGGTGTTCGTGCGTCAGAAGCATCTCGCTGCAATCGAAGTTACCGCTTACAATCCCACGAAGGACACGGACGGAGAAGGCGCCAAATTAATAGTCGGTCTGCTTGCTGAGGTTCTCGAAAACCGCCTTGAGAGCCTGAAGTCTGCTGTTACCGTTACGGCTGCACCTGATGAGGCCGTGGCAGGTGCGGCTGCCAGTCAGTCTTTTTCGTTGGCTGCTGCCCCTTCCGCAACAGGTTCCCCGTCAACTGCTGTCGCCACTCCAGATGGGCAGGCTGAGCCAGCGATCGCCCCAGTGGCGCCAGGTGAGGCGTGGTCTTCGGAATCGCTCGAGGAAGAATCCGAAACGGAGCCGGATGGGTCGCAAACCGAATCGGAAAGCGCTGCCGGCGAACAGGAAGAATCACAATCGTAGTTCACTTCCATCCTTCAGGATTGGATTGGTTTTTCACCCGGAAACAAAACTAATGACCCCTCTGCCTTCGGTAATCATCTTCGATGTAGACGGGGTGCTGGTGGACACGAGCGGATCATTTCAGCGCACGACCCTCGAAACTGTCCGGCATTTCATCGGGAAGCGCGTCACGCGCGCCGAATTGCATCGGTGGAAGAATCGCCCGGGCTTCAACGACGATTGGAAGCTTTCACACGCCTGGGTGCGCTCATTGGGTGGGAATTTTGAATATGAAGAAGTAAAACGCAAATTTGTGGAAATCTATTGGGGCGAGAACGGCAAGGGGAATGTGTCGGCAGAGAAGTGGCTGCTTCCGCGTGGAAGCTTGCGGCGCCTGGCGAGAATCGCGGAGCTTTCCATTTTCACCGGCCGCATCCGGAAGGAACTGGACTACACCATCGACCGCTGGAAGATTCGGCAATTTTTTCATCGCATTGTGACGGTCGAGAACGTCGCGCATCCGAAACCCGACCCTGAGGGTCTCTTGAAGATACTCGCCGGCCGGGACCGCGCGCTGGCGCTCTACTTGGGAGACAATGTGGACGACGCTCTCGCTGCCCAGGCTGCACGGATGCCATTCGTGGGCGTGCTACCCCGGCGAAGCGAAGAGCGCCGGCAGCGTGGTACGAGCCTGCGGAAACTGGGGGCGCAGACAATCCTCAGTGAAATCACCGAGCTAGAAGAGTGGCTCGCACGTAAGAGGGCCTCGGAATAAGGGCCCAGGACCTCCTTCCCACCTCAGCGTAGGCCTATCTGGTAGTACTGAAAAGGACACCAGTACCATTGTCGGAGGCGGCTATAACCCCCATATTTGCTATTAGAGGCGGGGCTTCTGCCCCACATTGCGGTTATGAATGCCAATACGCGAACTGCTGCTGCCCGCGCCTTCGTGCGCAGCCTCAACATCCTGCTCAAATTCGCCCGGATGTACGATTTTGGCCACCCTCGCACGGCCAAGCAATACGAAACTGCCTGGAGCGAATTGCGCACTGCGCTGGGTGACAACGAAGCAGGATTGTTGCTGGCCGTATCTGGCGATCAACTGCTACTGGACGGTATGGCTCTTGAATCCGCTGCGGCGGAAAAGAGCTTCGCGCGTATGCTTTCTGCCGCAGGCATCGCAAGCATTCACTTTTCTCCCAAAGTTTCCCAAGCCAGCCTTGCGCGTTTTGTACGCGGGTTCCCGACAGGTACTGGCGCGAAGCCGGCGGCGCTGGTCGAACAGCTAAAAGAAGCTCTTCAAGGCGATCCGCACATTCATGTGAACGAGGTTTGCTTTGTCCCCGCCGATTCTTCGGTAGCGAAGTCCTCAGTGGCGGCACATATCACGGCACGCACCTTGGGCATGGATTCGGCGGCCGCCAATGAACTCTTCAACGACCCTGAGAAGCTTCTCCAGTTGATCGTGGCGGCTGAGGGGACGAAAGGGACTGGAGGACCTGGGGGGGGTGGGCCGGGCGGCGGCGGTGGGGGGGGTGGGTATGGCACGGGTGGCGGGGGGAGTGGGTATGGCACGGGTGGCGGGGACGGGTCTGGCGGTGGGGGTGGGACGGGAACGGGGCACGGGTCGGGTCACGGCTCGGGTGGAAGTGGCGCGGGCTCAGGGTTTTATGGGGGCGATGGATCGTCCGGCGGCGGGGGTGGCTCGAATAGCCCGGGCGATGGATCTGTCGTCGGTGGGGCGGTAAGCACTGTTAGCGGCAGTGGCGCGTCCATGGGCGGAAGCGCTAGTACTTGGAATATTGTGGGCGGAAGCGGTGGGGGGACGCCTCTGGATCCGAACGCTGGTGGGTTTTGGCTTAACCAGGATGGATCTGCGGGTCAGGGCTCTGGGCAAGGTGCGGGTACTGTCGCCGGCATAGGCACTGGAACTGGCTCTGGGGGTATGGGCGGCGGCTCAACGATTGGACCTGGGCCGATCCCGTCAGCGGGTGGGTCCGGCGGCAACGGCGCAGCCGGCGCAGGTGACGCTGGCACATGGAACATCATCGGTGGGAGCGGCGGTGGGGCGCCCCTCGATCCGAATGCTGGCGGCTTCTGGCTGAACAAAGGCGATGCCTCTGGATCTGCTTCCGGCACAAGTGGCGCAACTGGATCGTCCGCAAATGCGGCTAGTGGAATTCCTGTTGTCGGGGGAGGCGGGTCAGGATCGGGGGGGCCGGGAACTGGCGGCCCTGGAGGGGGGGCGGGTGGTGGCACCGGAGGCGGAACGAGTGGCGGTTCCAACAAGCGAATCTGGAGAACTCCTCAGGATGCGGGGGGAGACGTAGAGGGGGGCGGGCCGAGCCGGTGGGGCAACGCGACGGCGGGAATACGGAGCAGCCGCTCCGCGAGGGCAGGAGCAGGGAAAGGCTCGATGGCGGTTGAAACCGGCTTGATGACGCTGCAGGAAGATGAACTGCAAGGAATTCTGCAAGTACTGGCGCAGATTGCGCGGACCGGCGATCAATCGAAAGACAAGCTTGATCCAAATTCGTTTCAGTCGCGTCTCTCGACTTTGCCCCGGCGGGCGCGATTCACCATCAGCCAGGCGCTCTCTGCGCTCGCCGCACAGGCCCCCACGGAATCGTCAGACCGGCCTACGCTCCTGAAGCTCGCGGAACACATTGCCATCCGGTTCGCTCTCGAGAGTTACGAGCGCGGGGACGTGAATGTGAACTCTGTGCGACAACTTCTGGATGAGATGAACACGGAGCTGGATGGCCTGCGTAAGATTCTTGGCGTGTACGAAGAAAAAATGGCGCGCGCGGGCATCGAAGTGAAGTCTCACGTGGACCTGCTGGCGCAGCAATTCTGGTCGGAAGTGTCGGAGGAGAAGAAAAAGTCGGTGCTGGAGTCGGCCGACGCGTGGTGCGTGCCTCCCTCGAAAGTGCGGGAATACGTGGAGGCGCTTCAGGCCAAGGAAAAAACGGAAGAGGCGGAAAAGATCCTTCGGAATTACGCGAGCTGCATCAATCACAAGTCCAATGAGCAACGGCGCCAAGCGGCGACGGGCCTTGCGGAACTCGCTTCGCTTTACGCGAAGGGCGACGAACGCATGTTCATCGAGATCATTCGCCAGGTGGGCGTGCAGCTTGCCGAAGAGCGCGATTCGGAAATGCAGAGTGTTGTGGGCGCGGCATTCGTGCGGTTGACTCAGGAGGCCACGAACAAGCGCGCCTACCCTGCCGTCCAACGCGCCGTCGAGCTGATTGATTACGTGGAGGGAGAGCGGCCCGGCCTCGGAAAGAACCTTCGCCCCAGAATCGCCGTCGAAGACCGACTGCCGGAATTCATCGAAGAGACGCTCAAATTCGGAGAACTGCCGGGCGGACTCGCCGATCTCCTGCGGCGGATGCCGCAACCCGCGGCTGAACAACTGGCGTCGCGATTCAGCCGGTCGGGCTTCCGCGAGGATTGCGAGCTTCTTGTTTCGATGATGAATGTTCTTGGGCCCGAAGGGCTGGAGCATTTGCGCCGGCAGCTTCTCGAGGGCAAGCCCAACGAAGCGATCGACGCAGTGGGGATACTTACCAGGATTGATTTGGAGATGCTCGAGCAAGTGCTGCCCGGACGGATGAAGGATTGGAAGCGGACGGCACACGACCGGGTGGTCCGCCAAATTGCATCGAGCGGCGCCCCGGAACGGGGGCGCCTACTGCTTGAACTATTCGACAATCTCGATGCGCTTATTCGGCCGCTGGCCGTGGACGAAATCGGCATGAGCGGCGAACAATCGGCGGACATGCGTCTATTGCGATTGGCCGAGGGGGATTTGCCGAAAGACGGGACAGAGTATTTGCGCCTGAAGGCCATTGAAGCACTCGGCCGATTGCGCACGGCCGGTGCTGAAGCGGTTCTGCGAAAAGTGGCCGAAGCGCGCAAAACCTTCCGCTGGGCGAATCAGAGCGAATTACGGCTTGTGGCCGTCCAGGCGATGGAAAAAATCGATGCGGAGTGGGTGCGCAGCTTCGTTCCGCGAAGCGGGCTGAGCATTGCGGAGTTCTCGATAGAACCGCTCGATGCCGATCCGGATTCTTCAGCGATTCGTCAGCGCCGTTATCCACGGCTGCGTCTGGAACGCTCCTTGCCCGCAATGACCACGAATTTGAAGGAAAATTGCCATATGGATATCCCGGAAATGACACTGGGTGGCGGAGTGGCGATTTGCGAGCAGAGCCTGCACCCTGGCAGCATCGTTGCGATTCGGCTGAATCCAACTCAGAAATCCGTGAAAGCGCAGACGATCGTGCGCGATGCGAATACGCAGGCGCGGGCTTTTGAGGTGGTGGATATGGACCTCGAAGAACGATCCAAGCTGCGCAAATTGCTGGTTCAATTGGGCAATGTGCAACGACAGTCCACGCCAAAAGAGCGGACCAAGCGCACTACACGGACGATATTGTCCAATCCCGCGTAGATTTCCGCAGCACGCTTCGGCGAGATTTTCATTCCTCCCAAGAAGCAAAGCTTGTGTAAATTAGCCGTGTTTCTGAGCACCGACCGTACGAACGGTGCGGCAACCCGTTTTTCCGCCCGCTAAATCCCCGCTTGACGCGTCACCGTGGGCGTCGAATGTGGTCGCAGCGATCCGAGTTTCAAGCCAGAGGCCAGGAGTCCACCGTAGCAAATTATACAGATCAGAAATGCGGCCGGAATGTTCGTTGCCATGCTCATGCGGCCCGTGACTGCCAGCAAAGCCGTGATTCCGCAACAAACGAAGACAACCCTACGCGGTGACCAGCCCCGGGCAAGAAGCAAGTCATAGAAGTGGAAGCGATCGCCCACAAAAGGCGAGCCGCGATTTTGTAGGCGGCGCAGAATCGCGAGGCCCGCGTCGAGAAGAGGGATTGCGGCAACGATGAACGGAAAAAGTCCTGGAAAATTTGCGTTTGTGCCCGCCCGATAGGAATCCAGTCCGAGAAATGCAACCGTAAATCCGAGAATGGTGCTCCCTGAATCTCCCATGAAGATTTTTGCGGGCGGAAAATTGAATGGAAGGAAGCCGGCGCATGCACCGAGGAGGCTTGACCCTAAGACAATGCCGAGCATGCTCTCTCTGCCTGGAGGCAGCGCGAGATAGCCCAGCGAAATGACGAGTGACATGCCGGCCGCGAGACCATCTGCGCCATCGAGAAAATTGAAGGCGTTGACGAAGAAAACGACGAGGAGACAGGTGGCAATCAGGCTGAATATTGCAGGGTGGAGAGATGGAAGGCACCAGCCGCCGTACCACAGGAGCGCGGCTGCAAAGACTTGCGCAAGCAATCGAACAGCCGGAGGGAGGCCGCGGAGATCATCCAATAGGCCGGTAAGCCAGATAAGAAAGATCGCCAATAAGACAAAGCCTTCAGGCGCATCAATTGGAGTTTTCTCCTGCGCCACGCCGGCCGCAATTGCTGCCGCGATGGCAATCCCGCCAAGCCGCGGAACGGGCTGGGAATGGATCTTCAGGGGGCCTGGCAAATCGTAAAGGTGCAAGCGAAGGCAAAGGCGTCTCACGAGCGGAGTGAGAACCAATGAAAATGCGAGAGCGGCGGAACCGGCAAGGAAACCGAGAGCAATCATCCCACCACCTTGTGAGCCAACCGGCGGACATGGCGAACGCGGAGGCGGCTCGCTTTGCGGGCGAGGCCACGCAATCCCGCCTGGCGGTAAGCCATTTTTACGTCGCGCAGGTAAAGGCGCAGCAATCCTTTCGACATGTCGCGATAAAAGCGGCGTTCGAAGGAGCCATCGGCAATTTCACTGGATAGCTCTTGGAAGCGATTGAGGATTGTGCGGCTTATCTCGGCCGAGGGGAAGATTCCAAAACCAGATTCTTCGAGCAGGACGGGCCGCAGCTCGAGCCGCATCAACTCACCGTAAGAATTCAATCCCGCGACGACGATCAAGCCATCCCGTTCGAGGGGCGATGAAACGTAGCCAGAAACGAGACTCCCCAGCCCGTAGAAGCAAAAGGACGGGTTGCGACGGGAGCCGCCGAGCTGTTTATGACCGCTGATGCGGTGCGAATGCGAAGCGGCCACGATATCGAATCCGCAGGTGGCCAGCGTGTCCATCAGGCGGACTTCCTGCGGATCGGGGCGATTGGTGCGGAGGCAGCCGGCATGAATCAGCGCGATGGAGAATTGCGCGCCCTGATTTTCGAGTGCTTCGAGCGCTTGGCGGGCGCGGGCGGGGGTTGCCGGCTCGACACCTACTGATTTTTCTCTCGCGGGGTCGAGTGTGGCCCTTGCTGCGGCCCAGAATCCTACGCGAATGTGGCCCGGTCCCTGCCAGACGAAGACCTCTGGCGAACCGGCGAGGGAACGGCCGGCCCCGAGCGGAATCATGCCGCGGCGTGAGATTGCGGAGCGCGTCCGGTCGACGCCCGCATCGGCGAAATCGTAGCTGTGGTTATTGGCGATTCCCAGCGCGTGCGAATGAATCGCATCGAGATATTCAAGAGCGCTTGCGGGGGCGGAGACGATCTGGCCAAGGCCATTCAAAGGGCGCGGAGCAAGGCCATCAATGCCCAGAGCAGACTCCAGATTTACGAAGGAGATGGAGACATCCTCGAAGCAAGGGGCCAAAGAAGCGGCCATTTCGCGCCAGCCGCCGCCGGAATTGAATTTCAAATTGCCAGCAGGCAGAAAATCGCCGGCAATGGCCACGTGCGCGGCGACTTGGCCGACAGGCGCCGATTCCCAAAGAATGAAATTGTGAGAAGAGGTCATCTCATAAATGCCGCGAACCGCAGCCACAGGGAACTTCAGGGGCTAAAGCCCATTATTTTCGAGGCCCTGATGTCGCGGTTGAAACCGCGACCCACAAAGATTCTCGAGTTCTCACAGAGACTCTGAAGCTCAATCGGAGGCGGTGTTTACGGCGGGGATGGAATCCCGGCCCTCGCACGCCACCCATTTGTGAAGATGATTTGAACTCATCGTAGGTGCCGATCTACGCGGGAAGACTTGAAAGTACCCAATTTACCAGACGCTTGCGCAGGGGATGAATCCACATGGGGATCATGATTGTGAGGAGCGCGACCAGGAGTCCCGCGGTGACGCGCAGCGAATGGAGCGAACTGGCGGGTGCGGAGCAGAAAAACGGAAGGAAAACTAGCGCCCCCGCTAGACCCGAAAGCGCGATTCCCACGCTTTCCTTTGGCAGGAGGACGCCAAAGGGAATGCCGTTCTCGAAATGATGTGAGACCACCACGACGACGTAGCCGAAGGCGAGCGATGAAACCGAAGCGGCGACGACGGCCGTGCCTCCGAAATGTTTTCCGAGGATGACTCCCAGGACGAGCGTGAGAGAGGAAGTGGAGGCGCACCCGATGGTGACCCAACGAAGTGCTCCGGTGCCAAGATCCACAACATAGGCCGGATTGCTGAGGACGTTGACGAGCCAGCCCAGGGCAAGGAGTGCGACAAAGCGGACAAAGATCGGCTCGTACGCGCCGAGCCAGATGCGCGAGACGAGGGGGCTGACGAAAACCAGGAACGCGAACGCAGGGATTGCCAAGAAGAAGATCAAGCGATAGGACTCGCGATAAATTTTCGGTATGGAATTCGGATCGCGCTCCTGGACGCTCGATATCGTGGGCACGAGAACCTCATTTGCCTGGACGATCAACTCGCGGAAATTTACCACCCAGCGCGAGGCGAGATCGTAGTAGCCGGTCATAGCCAGGCCCCCAAATTTCGTGAGCAAAGCCTTGGTGACTGGCTCGCGCACGGCCTGGCAGACGGTGATGAGCTGAAAATTCAGGCCGTCGCCGAGCATTTCGTGAAAAAGAGGGCGGCTCCAGCGGCGGGGGATCAACGGAAAATGCGGCATCTG
Organism: uncultured Acidobacteriota bacterium; assembly: GCA_963701005.1. Taxonomy (GTDB): domain Bacteria; phylum Acidobacteriota; class Terriglobia; order Acidiferrales; family UBA7541; genus Palsa-295. The sequence goes on along the minus strand of OY969555.1, from coordinate 4,254,470 downwards.
GCGGCGCAATAGAATCCAGGTGGCAAGAAAGCTGGCTGCAGCCTCGACCGTCTGCGCGTAGGCAAGTCCCAGCAGGCCGTATCGAGGTACGAGCAGGTAGCCGAGCAAGAGGTAGAAAAGGGAGCCTCCAACCAGGAGGTAATTGCGATGAGTGATTAGCTCGTGGCCACTGAGAGCAGCCAGATGGATGCCGCTGGTGACGTTGATCCACAGGGAGAGGAGAGCGAAGGGGAGAATTGCGTAGGAATCGGCGAGGCTCGCGTTTGGAACGACAGCTTTCAAAATCCACCGGGCGCAAGGATAGAGAGCGATGCAGGCAACCGCGAGGGCTGCGCCAATCGAAATCAGTGCTGTTTGAACGAGAAGCGAGACATCTTCGGGCCGCTCTCGCGCGACGTACTTTGCGACGTATTTCACGATGCTGGCCGAGAATCCTTGATTGGCAAGCGTGAGGAAGGAAGTGGTGGCGAGGACGAGCGACCAAATGCCTAGGCCTTCTGCGCCGATGGAGCGAAAGAGGAAGCGATAAAGAAAAAACAGCAGGGCGGCGCCCAGGAGCTCCTGCGCAAACGTGGAGAGCGCGTTGTGGAGAACTTGCTTGCGATTCATTTTTGGTTGCGCGTCAAATCCGGGATGTGTGCTGGTACGAAATAAATTTGATACGGGGCGCGGGAAGCTGCGTGGCTAGGATTCGGAGCGCGAAATGTTTGATACAGGATGTGATTGGCTTCGGTCTGGCTTCCAGTGGCCCGATGTTCCGCCGGCGAGACATTTCAAGGCGCCTAGCAGCGCTGCCAAATTGACAATGCAGAAAGAGAGTGGGAGGGAGCAGAGGGCGGCCAGGGCGCCAGCGGCCCGTTCGTTGCGTACGCCGCGGTCATTTCGCAAGAATCCTATAAGCGCTATGGCGTAAAAGGCGGATTGGAGGGAGAGCAGGGCGCTAAAGAAGGGCCGGCCGGCTAGATAGAGATTGGTAAGGAAAAGTGTCAGCAGAAAATACGGGACAAACCATCGCAAGAGCTTGTGCGAGATGAGGCTGCCAGACGTTCCGCCGTATTGGAGCGGGTTCAGCAGGTTGGCGTGCACTAGTAGCGCGCGGAAATCCTTGCTGATGATGCGGATTTTCAGGCGCAGCATGGACTCCGGCTCGTTCTGAGAAAGATGCGTGACCGCGACGGAGCGCGTTTCGAGGACATTCAGAAAACCGGCCTCGGCAACCTGCAAGGGAAGGACGAAATCGTCGCCGAGATTTGGATCGAGCGGCCTCCAGAGGGAGCGGCAGATGGCGAAGAGCGAGCCCGAGGCCATTGCCAGAAGACCGCGCGAACTTTCCTGGGCTCGTAGCCATGTCTCGTAGCGCAAGTAGAGTGATTCATTTTCTGTGACGCGGGTTTCCATTTCGTTTTGGTAGGAGGGGCGGGCGGTGACCAGTCCGACTCGCGGATCGGCGAAATTTTCGATCAAGCGAGCCAGCGCGCCGGGGGCGAAGAGGCAATCGGCGTCGGTGAAGACGAGAATGGAGCCGGAGGCGTGGGCGACGAGGCCATTTTGCATGGCGCTTTTGCCCTGCTGCTGCGGGAAGGAGATGAGACCGATGCCTTCCGCGGCGAAGGGGCGGACGATTTCTTCGGTGCGGTCGGAGGAGCCGTCGCTGCCGATGAGAATTTCCGTGCGGTCGCGGGGATAGTGAGAGGCGAGCAGATTTTCGAGCTTGGCTTTGATCGCGGATTCCTCGTTGTGTGCGGCGACGATGATGGTGATGAGCGGGCGGACTCGGGAGGAAACGACGTTGATTGCCGCGCCGAAAACGCCGAGGCGGAGGAGGAGCGGGTAGCCGAGATATATGTAGGCGACGAGCGCGAGGCAGAGCCAGAAAAGAATGAGCATGAAAGTCGCACCTCCTTAAAGCGCGGCGGCTTGCTGGGTGACGCGGGCTTCAGCGCGCTCGCCGATCAGTTGGTTGTAGGTGATGAGTTGGACGCCAGCGCGATCGAGGACTTTGCGGAAATCGCGATCGGTGAGCCATTGGAGTTCTTCTTCGCGCTGGAGGTGAATTGGATCAGACTCCGAAAAACCCTTCTCGAAGAAACCGGGATGGCATGCGAGCTCGAAGGTCCCGGGGGGTAAATTCGCGAAGGTGGATTTCCAGCGCACGCCGAGGCGGGTGAGATTTCGCCGATCGCGTGACAGGAATGAGATGCGGCAGTCGGGCGAAATGAGAGTGCAGAAGAGAGTGGATTGCAGGGCGCTTCGATACGATTGGACGAGGAGGCGGCGAGCGAGCGAACCTTCGTGCGGGCCACCGACGGAGTTGTCTTTTGGGAATCGCGCGCAGCGGGAGGCACGGGCGCAGCGGATTCGCTCGGCATGGAGAGCTCGAAGGAAGGGCATAGCGGCGGCCGGGTAGATGTGCATGTGATGGTGCGAGTCGGCGTGCGTGGGATGAAGGCCGCGGGAAGTCATCCAGCGAATTTGGGCGCGAAATTCGGATTCGACTTCGCGGAGGGAGACTTGCCAGCGCCATAGGCGGCGGATCAAGGTGGAGGGCGCGAGAAAATTCCCATCGGGGCCAACCAAGGTGGGAACCTCGGAAGCTCGGGAGATTGGCTTCCCGCAGCAGAGGTTGAGATGGATTCCGACGCCGAGCTTGGGAGCGTGAGCGGCCTGGGAGACGGCGTATTCGGAAGCGGGCATATTGACCATGAGGGAGGTGCTGGTGAGAAAACCATAGCGATGCGCAAGGAGGATGCCGTCGGTGGTCCCGCGGCTCATCCCGAAGTCGTCGGCATTGACGATAAGGCGCGTTTCATTCATGGCGACACCTGATTCACGATTAGAGGAATTTTCCCGCCGGGGCGTGAGATGGGGGCCGCGGCCAGCTCGGCTGTGACCTTCATGGCTGGGCCGAGGAGATCTTGTAGGCCGGCGCGAATGTGCATCAATTCCTCGGCGGCGTGACTGTTGCTGGAGACGCCACGGACGACCACGCGCTCGGGCCGGTCGTGAATGAACTGGCAGAAGCGCAATGAGGCGGATTGCTTCAAGAGTTGATTAAGGGCGCGCGGAGAAAAGAGCCGTCCATCGGCACAGCGGAGGATATCACTTTCACGTGTGATTGTCGGGACAACCAGCGGGAAGGCGCGGCCGCAAGGACAGGGAGCGCCGCTCTGCCATCGGCCGCGGTCGCCGATGCGGTAACGGATCAAGGGCATGGCGTAGTTGAGGAAGCCGGTCCAGACAAAGTGGCCATCCTGATCGGGACCGACAGGTTCGTCGTTGTCATCAAGGATTTCAAGGAAGCCATAATCAGGGGCGAGGTGCATCTGGTGGTGTTCACACTCCTGAACGAGGCCGCAGAGTTCCGTCATGCCGTAGGTGTCGAAAACTCGAGTTTGAAAGGCTGCTTCAATTTTTTCCCGGCTGGCTGAATAGAGGGGTTCGCCGGTTGTAAAGAGTACGCGCATCGGGATCGGCTCGCCGCTGAGAAGAACGAAGTCAGCGAAAAGGCTGAGAACAGAAGGAAAGCCTTCAAGGACTTTGCCGCTATGCCGGCGAAGAAAAGCAAGATAGGCGGGAGCGTTTTTTTCCGAGAGATGGAAGATGCTCATGAGAATTTGGCGCTCGGGAAGATTGTAGGTCCAGAAGGGAGGACGCGTGCGGCTCGTGGGCACAATGCGCGAGCCGAAGAAAGAAAGGCGCGGCTGCCGTGGCTGGATGCCCGCCCACGCCCATTGCCGAAGGAGGAAGGCCCAATTCTGGCGGGCGAGGGCTTCGGTATAGGTGACTGTCAAATTGGCGCCGGTGGTTCCGGTGGTGCCGGCGCGCACGTGGAGATGCGGAGGCGTGGTTTGCGAGAGAAAGCGGTCCTGGTCTTGACGTACGGTTTCGCGGGAGAGGATGGGGAGGCGTTGCAGATCATCGAATGAATCGATTTCGACGTCCGGCCAGGCGGCGTAGAAAGGGACGGTGCGCCGCGCATGGGCGAGAATTTGGCGGAGCGCACTGAGCCGATACGTTGCGATTTCGCGGGCGCTCCATGATTCGTGGGAGCGGAGAACACGCAAGGATGTGAACGTTTCGGGGGCATACCGCATGCGAGCAAGAAGCCAGCCGCGCGCAGATGTGAGGACAGTTCTTGCAGGAGCAGGAGCACGGTCGTAGAGAGATTGCCAGCGAGCGAGATTTGCGCGGACGAGAGGTTCGAGCATGAGGAATGGTTTCTCCTGGGAGGCTTCGTCAGTGGCAGGATGAGGCGACGCGAAAGCAGAGATCGAGAAGCTTGCGCACTTCGTTTCGATTGTTGAAACGCTGCAAGATTACGTAACGCCCGCGCAGCCCCATGCGCGCGGCCTGCGCGGGGTGGTCGAGCATCCAGGCGATTGACTGTGCGAGGCTGGAAGCGTCTCCTGGCGGAAATAGCAAGCCTGCGCGGGCATTCTTGAAATAAGGGCGGATGGAGGGAAGGTCGGAGGCGATCACCGGAAGTCCGCAAGCCCAATATTCGAAGACTTTCACGGGGATATTCACGCGGAATTTCGACGTGTCTTGCAAAGGGCTGACGCCGATTCGAGCGCTGGAGAGCGCGGCTGCCATGTCTTCATGCGCGATCTTGCCCGTGAGCACGACTGTAGATTTCAACCCGAGGACTCGGATGCGCTCGAGCAGGTCGGCCTCAGCAGCCGGGCTATCGTGGTAGCCGATGAGGGAGAGGCGAGCAGGTTGGCCGCGGTTTGCGAGGAGGCGCATGGCATTGAGGAGGACAAATGTGCCGGCGCGCTCCGAGAGGCCGCCCCTGTAAACAAGGTCGAATGGCTTTGGCTGCGGACTTGGTGGAGGGAAGAAATCGAAATTAGGGAAATTGTGGAAGACGATTTTGCGGCTGCGGCCCGTGCGAGCGAGGCGACGAAGCGTGAATGGATCGGCCGTCGTGATGCCGTCGAAGCATCGGGCGGCAAGGTGCTCGGTAGCGGCCATGAATTGCGCAGCTATTGGACGAAGGAGGCGGGGAATCGAGGCGTGACTGCGGGCGATCGAAGGGAAGTCTTCGTAGGCATCGTAAATAACGCGCTTGCGGAAAAGCAGCTTTAACGCGAAGGCCAGGGGCAGCAGCTCGGTGTCCTGGAAATGATAAATATCCGCGGCTTGCGCCAGGAGCGTTTTGAGCAGGGAAGGAGCAGCGAGAAGCCGCTTGAGGCGCTTGGGGTGGGCCCCTATTGGGATGAAATCCACGCCATCGCGGCGGCCATGAAATTTTAATGGTGACACGTAACGGACGGCGATTCCGGCGGCGGCGAGGGGCAAGCATGCACGGTGAAAGGAGCGGCTCTTCAAATCTGTGTGAATTGTTGAGAAATGGCAAAGCGTGATTGGTTTCGTGGGAGCGATCGCGGCGGCAAGGGGGAACTCGGCAATCTGCGCCTTCACCATGGGATCGAACCGGGCGGGGGAAACGGCTGGCGCGATGGCCGATGCGATTTGCGCCTTCATGCGTGCACCGGCTGGGTGGTGGCTATAGGCAATGCGGCCGGCTGGGGAGACTCTGCGGTATAGCCCCGGACGACAAACACGAGGCTGACGAAGAGCCAGGTGGAACGATCGGAATTAATGTCACCTGTGTTCATGGCGTTGATGATGCCGATGACCAGCAGGGCGGCCGTGACATGAGAAAGAGTGCAACAAGGGCAAAGGCAGTTCTTCAACTGACGGAATGCTTCGCGAAGAGAGCTCGCGAAAATAACGCAGACAAGCAAACCGGCGGGGATTCCCAACTCGCAGGCGATCTCGAGGAATATGTTGTGCGGCCAGTTGTAAACCGCGGCGTTGAGCGAGTGATAACGGTAGCCCTGGAGGCCGACGCCAATCAGCGGATGCTGCTGAAGCAGCTTCCAGCCGTAATCGAGCAGTTCGCCACGGAAACTGAGAAGTCCGCTCACACTCCGGCTGCGAATCAGGCTGCCCATGTAGTCGAGAGCGGACGCGGGAATGTGGAGAAAGGGAAGCCCCACGAGCGCAATGATCGCGAGGCAGGCAAGATCGAGAAGAAGCCGGCGATAGAAAAACAAACTAATGAGGATGACGATTGCCAAGGCAATCGCGGGTCCGCGCGAACCGGACCCGATCAGTGCTATTCCCGGGACCACTAAGAACAAGTACGTGAAAATTCGCCCAGGAAACTTGAATCGTGGAATCAGGGCAAACCAGATCAAGATGATAAGCGCGCAGGCGATGTGGCCGAGGCCGATGGTGTTGCTGCTGGGCGTCACCAGCCGCTCGGACCCGCCCAAGGCCGTAAGCGAGTAGGCGCATATGGCGAAGGCTGCCACGGCGAAAGCCACGAGAAAGCGCTTCATGCTCTGCGGTGTGCAGAGGACGAAGAATGGCGCGACGATCACGATTCCCGTGACGGTGAGGAACCGGCCCAGTTTCTCGAGCCCGGCATCGAAAACTGGTGTGTAGTAGAGGCTGGCGACCATCAGCGCCAGAAGGGCGAGAAATAGGTAGTAGGCGGGTGGCAGCGGAACGACCTGCTTCTTGCGAAGAAAATTGAGAGCTATGCCGAAAACAAGAATTCCGCCAAGTACAAGAGTGAGATCCACTGGCAGGAGAGAGGCCACATGGTCGTCGCCTTTCACGTCGCCAATGACGACGTAAAGCGCGAGCGCAAATTCAGGGTAGAGAAAGAGGGCAGCGATCCCTGGCACGGCGACGATCAGCAGAAGAAGAGTGCCTGGGGCAGCGTCGAAGGCGAAGAGCGCAAACCCGCCTGCGAGCGAGGCGGCCAGAATTGCGAGGCTCGCGAAGGAAAAAACTCGACGGTCATCGAAATTGCGCAATTCAGGGGCGTATTCCATTTACGATCCTGGCTCCGCGAGAAACAAAACATCCTCCACGTGCTCAAGCGAGCCCAGATCGACCGGAGTGATGCCGTCGATCAAATCACGTGCGGTGTAGCCGTATTCGGCCATGTAGGCTGCCAGGTCCGACAACTTTTTCCCCATTAGGGGATAGGCACGGGGCGCAATCTCACAGATGATTGCAGGACGATCCTTCGACTGCTCGAACTGGGTTTGCAAGCCTTTCAGGGTCGGGAACTCATAGCCTTCGGCATCAATTTTGATCATGGCGATGCGGGCGATGCCATGATGGCGGATGTAGGAATCAAGGCGCACGACTGGCACTTCGAGAGTGGACGTGATTTCGAAATCGGATTGATAGGAGGTGACCATAGTGTTTTGCCCGGGCTCGCGCGTCACGTAAATTGTGCAGGTTCCATCCGTCTCTCCGGCAGCGCAGGAATTCGCAATAATGGTGTGGGCCGGATTCATACTCACAAGCCGCTCGAGCCGGCCGAAATATGCGGGGACTGGCTCGAAGGAGTGCACTTGTCCATTTGTGCCGACGAGTCCGGCTGCCACGGCGGATAAATAACCGATGTTCGCCCCGACGTCGAAGAAGGTGTCGCCCGGCTTGAGGTAACGCTTCATCGCCTCTGTGACGAGCAGAGCATAGGAGCCAAAATACATAGGGGCGGTGCCGCGATAATGGCCCAAGTCGCATTCGAAGACGACGCCGCGGATGCGTTTCAAGACGGGGAGGGGGGGCATACGGCGGGTGGTTCGCAGCTTGGCAAGAAGAACCTTGCCGAATAATACCGGTCTCTTTGCCAACAGCGTTGCAGCCCGCGAAGCGGTGGCTTGTAAATGCATGTCAGGTAGCCTCTTGTGAAATGCGCGCTTTAGACATCGATTCGGCTTCCGGGTTTACGACGGTGGCATGAGCAAAGAGGCGCTGAATTGGGTTCAAACCGTCAAAATCGGCCTTGGAAATGCGGTTCTCGTGGAGATCGCGAACGACGCCAGCCTTGTAGCCGTGCAGATCGAGTTTAATGGCCGTCCGCGGCTGATTATTTGGGTCGCTTGGCGTGGTCCACGCGGGGCCTTTGTGAATGCCGTTGCCGTGGATTGCGGCGATGCTTCCACGGACGGTCTTCAAGGTCGCCCAGGTATCGCGCGGGTAGGCGCGCTCCACTTCCTCATCGCTCAGGCGGCCGTCGTTGCCCGGCCGGCCCAAATCACGGGAGAGGCGGGGGCGGCAGGAGCGTACGTCGTAATGGTTCGAGGCGGGTACATACACAAGTGGGCCGCGTGTGCCGTCAATATCCACCAGGTAGATAAAGATTTGGAGGGAATCGGATTCGTCGTTGTCCTTGTGGAAGTTGCTCGAATGCAGGGGCCGGCTGTGGGGGAAGTCGCGGACCAAAGTGACACGGTAAAGCGGCGGGATATAGCCAAGAAAATTTGCCGCGATTTTCAGGATGCTCTCGTGGAATGCCACGGCGATAATTTCGGGAATCTGGATCAGCGGGTCACGGAGCGCGATCATTTTCTCGGTCGCCACTAGCTGGCCGTAGGAGAGTCCTTCGAGGCTGGAGCGTTCACGTGTCTGGACAGAGTAGGCGCGCGTGAAATCAATTTGCAGATCGCGGAAGAGTCTGTCGGCCTGCGCAAAGATGCTATCGGTCAGGCCGGGCGAGAAAAATCCCGGCGCGAGAGCGTAACCGCGGGTCCGCAGCGATTCGACGTGCTGCCTTTCGAAATCATTCATCACGAAAAGGCGTCGATTGCTGAGGTAGAGTTCGCGAACGTCCGCGCCAGCGACGCGCCGGGAATAAAGGAGGCGCGCCTTGCAGATAGCACTGTACAGGTATGGCTGAGTGCGGATGGTGCGCACCAGGAAGGGCGGACGAGCGACGTTGGTAATGGTGGTCGTAGCCACGAGCGTCACCCGTTAGCCTGGTAGCGCACTCGGTCCGCACGGAGAGTTGAGACTCTAGGGAGGCGAGCGTTTCGGCCGGATGGGAGTGGCATTAGGACGATGAAGGAAACGAAGAGCCGTTGTCCCAGGAGAGCGGTATAAAGCTTCTTCATCGCTGGAAGAGCAAGCGGGATGCGTAGGGCGGCTTTCTTGAAGCCATTGCGGAAGCGGCTGCGGCCCATCTGCTCCCATCGCGACCGCCGAAACAGCTCCTCCTCGAAGGGGGTGCGAATATGTCGCGCCACAGCGAACCCATACTTTACGCAGAGGTACTCGAGCGTACCCAGGCCGAGAAAATGGAGGTCGTCTGGAATTCCCCAATGGACTTGATTCCAGCGGCTAACGGTGCGGGCCATCTCGCTTGTGCGCAGAATAATTTTTCCACCGGGACGAATGGCGGCGCGAAGAGATTCGAAGAGACCGTCAAACGAGGGGATATGCGAGAAAACATTGATCAGGGTAATGACGTCGAATTTTCTGTCGCTGCGGAATTCTTCGAAGGGAATTTCCCAAATCGTGCGGCCGGTCACTTTTCGAGCGAAGCGGGCGGCCTGTGAATTGAGCTCAATTCCGGCGCGGTAAAGCCCGGGCCGAGCTTCGAGACGGGCAAGCAGATTTCCCGTGCCACAGCCAACATCGAGAAATGAAGACGCCCCCTGGCACTCTTCGGCGATGAGACCGAAGTGGCGATCGTAGAAGAGACGCTCACCCTGATGGCGGCGGACGCAATCGAGAATCTGAATCTCTTGACTGGAGCCGGAAGAGACCTGGTGGTGCTGGTGTTTGCCCGGCGGGTACGGATCCACGAAAAAGAGATCGCAAATGTTGCAGACGCGGAGAGTGCAGCCGTTGTCCGTGAAGGCAGCTTCGGTCTGCAATGAGGCGCACAAGGGGCATGGAGGAGTGGCGGGAGCCGGTTCGAGGATTTCTCCGTTTGGGAGGTGACCGGGGATTGGCGATTGGCGAAGACGGTTTGTGGAAGCCATGATTTCTTGGTACCTCAATCTGCGGCGCGGTCGGCCGCGGCGAGTCTGAGAGGCATTCGTTCCAGCCTCAAGGTGGTTTCGGACAGGAACTCGCGGACCGCGTCGCAAACTTCATCGACTTGGTCCTGCGTCATAGACGTGAAGAAGGGAAGCGCAAGGCAGCGCGCGGAGGCGGACTCCGTTTGCGGCAGCGATGGTTGCGGCGCTTGTGCAAATTGCCGGAAGTACGGCTGCCGGTGAATGGGGGGGAAATAGCTTTGGCATGCGATGCCGCGCGCACGCAAGTGGGCCATTAAGTGATCGCGCAGGGTTTCCGCCGCCAGATCTGCAAGTGCGGCGCCGACCTGAATGACGTAAACGAACCAACTGCGATTCATGCCTGGTGAGTCGTGAGGCAGCGTGATTTGTGGAATACCTGCAAGTCCGTGCGAATAGGCGGCAGCGACACGCGCGCGACCGGAACACAATTCATCGAGCCTCTCGAGTTGGGCCAAGCCCAGGGCGGCGTGGAGGTCGCTCAGGCGGTAGTTAAAGCCGAGACGGACGTGACGCAGCCACGCGGAATCTTCGTCGCGACCTTGATTTCGGAGGCTGCGGCAGACGGCGGCAATGTGGGGATTGTCGGTGACGACCATGCCCCCTTCTGCGGTGGTCATTTGTTTATTTGGATAGAAGGCGAAGGCGGCGGCACCCCCAAAGGTCCCCACGCGGCGCCCGGAATATTCGGCTCCTAGCGCTTCGCAGGCGTCTTCGAGCACTTGCAGATTGTAGGTGCGCGCTATGTGCAAGATGGGGGCCATATCGCAAGGCAAGCCGAACACGTGCACGGGGAGGATGGCTTTGACCACGCGTCCGGAGCGTCTATTGATCAGGCGGCCGCGGACGCGCTCCCACGTACAGTCGCGCGTGATGGTAGTCTGAATTGCGGCAGGATCGAGATTCAATGTGGCCGGATCGATGTCCGCAAAGGTAGGAACGGCGCGCTCATAGAGGAGACAGTTTGTGGAGGCCACGAAGCTGAAGGACGAAGTGAGCACTTCGTCTTCCGGCCCGATGCCAAGCGCTTTCACGCAGAGGTGGAGCGCAGAAGTGCCGCTGTTGGTGGCAATGGCGAAGCGTGTGCCAACGAAGGCCGCAAATCGCTCCTCAAATTCGGCAACGCAGGGACCTAGGCTGAGCTGGCCTGTGCGCAGGACGCGCGTGACGTATTTGATTTCGCGGTCGCCGATATCCGGGCGGGAAAGTGGCATGCTCATGCTGCACCAATGGAGGAGAGCGCGGAGACTTCCCGGGGCGGCGGGGGAACCATCACTGGGATGCTGGGATTACGCTGGCCATTGAAATCAGGTGCGATTTCCTGGAGATAGTCGAGCAAGCCTTCGCGATCGTCTCGCATGAGAAAGCCCTCCATAGTTCGAATTTTTTCGAGGATGCCGCGGGAGAGCGGGTCCTGTTCCCCGATCACCAGGATCTGACCCGATTCGGTGCGCACGGGGTGCTCCCACTCGTCCCAAAGCTCTTCGGTGATCTTTTCGCCTTCAGCGAGCCCTGTGAATTCAATGGATAAGTCGCGCTCCGGGCGCAGGCCGGCGAAAAGCGCCATGGTCTTGGCGAGTTCGTAGATATTGAGCGGCTCGCCCATCTCGAAGACGAAGGTCTCGCCGCCTCTGCCGAGAGCTGCGGCGCGGAGAATCAGGTGCACGGCTTCTGGTACAGACATGAAGTAGCGCATGGCGCGCGGGTCCGTGACGCGAATGGGGGCTCCCTTCTGAATTTGTTCCCAGAAGAGTCGAAGCACGCTTCCCGTACTCCCAGCCACATTGCCGAAGCGGACGTTCATGAAGCGCGTGACGCTGGTGCGTGCCATCTCCTGAATGCACAGCTCGGTGAGTTTTTTCGAGAGGCCCATGTAGTTGCACGGGTTGACGGCTTTGTCCGTGGAGATATTCACGAAGCGGGCGACACCGGATTCCCGGGCGGCTTCGGCAAGATTGCGTGTGCCGATGACATTGTTGCGGATGGCCTCGTGAGGGTGCAGTTCAAGCATGCCGACGTGCTTATGGGCCGCGGCGTGAAAAACAATTTCCGGGCGTTCGCTGCGCAAGATTTCGCGCAGGCGATGGCCATAAACCATGTCAAGAAACAGAGGCTTCACGTGGGCAGAGCCAAGGCTCTCGCAGGCCTCCCGATTCGCGTAGAACAGACTGTTCTCGGACTTGTCGAGCAAGAGAAGCTTGCGAGGGGCCGCGGCCGCGATCTGGCGGCAAAGCTCCGAGCCGATGCTTCCGCCGGCGCCGGTTACCAACACGACCTTGCCGCCCACGATCTTGCGGGTGGCCTCCACGTCCACAGAGATTTCTTCGCGATGCAGCAGATCTTCGATACGCGGGCGGCGCAGATCCCGGCGCGACACTTTTCCATCAACGAGTTCAGCGAGCGACGGCAACGTCCGGACCGGGATCTTGGTATTGCGAAGACCGGAGAGGACTGCGCGCATTTGATCGGGTGTCGCACTTGGAATACATATGAGTATCTCTTCCGCATGCAGATTTGCAGCGAGTTTCGCGATCCCATCGATGCCGCCCATGATGGGAACGCCATAGATCGTGCGGCCCCGTTTTTCGGGGTCGTCGTCTACGACAGCGACAGGCAGACAGCGAGACGTGGAATCGAGCGCCAGCTCCTTCAGTAGAGCCAAGCCTGCATCGCCGGCGCCGACTATGATCACTCGCTTTCCATCCGTGCGCCAGACAGCCTGCTGGGTCTTGACTACGCGCGGACCGAAATGGAGCGCACCCCACAGGAGCTGCAGAAACGCCCAGTCCATGGCGAAGACCGCGATCGGGAGCTTAAGGTGAGGGAATTGCCAGGAAACGAAAGCCCAGAAAAGCACGCTGCTGATTGTGACCGTTTTCGCGATCGCGAGCAGCTCGGCTACGCTGGCATAACGCAACGAGCGCCGGTACAGTCCCACGCTGACAAGTGCGGCCAGGCGGAAAAGAACGAGTAGCCCAATCGTATTGCGCAGTACATCGGTTGCCCAGTGAGCGTCACGGGCTTCCGCCAACACGTAAACGGCCAGCGCATAGGAAATGGTGGCAAGAGCCAGCTCCACGGCGACGACGAGTGAATTCCGTGCCAATCGCGTCGGCCATCTCCAATTGCGGATTCCGGAGGCGCTGTCGTTCTGCCATACAGGAAAAATACTCCGAGTGACTTGCCCAACGGAGAGGGAATGCATGAGTGAACCCCGCTTTAGCTTTTTAGTATTTTGGAACCGACCCGGCCTGCAGACTTCCGGCGCGTCTCTAGGAATCTGAACAGAACGAGAATGTTCCACCCCGTGCGTGGCTCCGCCCGCTGAGTCCCAAGGGGGCCATGAGCAAGCCACTCGGACTTTTTGCGAGGAAAAGCTGCCTCGCTGATCTTGAATGTGCGAGCTTTGTGTTGATGCCCGGCCCCGATTTCACGGGGATGAGCCGCCCGCTCCCCACCACAGGTACTTGCGAAACGAACTGCGTCCGGCGCTACAGCTTCCTATACAAGCCTTCGGGGATTGGAAACGTCCGCTTGTTCAGAACTGCCCCGAGCATGGTGATTTTTGCACCTTCAAAGCTTTGTTTGGCAATGCGGGCAGGCTCGCGCCGCGTGGAATTCGAGCCGACCACCAGGATCACACCGTCGGTCATTTGGCCGAGCAACATGGCATCGGCATAGGTATGGATCGGGGGTGTATCCATCAAGAGATGATCGAAGTCGCCGCGCAATTCCGAAATCCGTGCACGCAGGCGCGCGGGATTTATCGAACCGTTTGGCTCCTTGCCCACGGTCCCGGCGGTGATCAACCAGAGATTGCTGCCGCTCGCGAGACGTGCGTAGTCACGAATCGGACGCGAGTCTTTCACCGCATCGGCGAAACCGGGGCCGTTCTCGAATTTGAAATAGTCGTGCAGCGAGGGCGAGCGGAGATTCGCATCCACCAGGCATACGGATCCCCCGCCGTGGTCGGCGAGCATTTCGGCTGCGTGCGCGCAGACCCAACTGCACCCGTCACCGGCATCCACGCTGCAGAATGCCACGGCTCCAGGCCCCTTGCCGGCTTCCGGGAGGATAAAAACGCGCTGAACCAGCTTCATGATCTCGTCGTCCACCAGTGAATTTCGTTCATGAGCCTTCGAATGCCCATTCGTGGATGGCCGTGCAGCCGGTGGGGGACGAAACGTGCCAGGGTTCCCCTCGACTCTTTGCAGAATGTCAAAATTTCGGCTCATGGTCTTTCCCCTTGAGAAGAACCCGATGCGAGTTTCAATGCCGATTCGCTCACCATCACTGGCTCGCGGCGAAGATAGAGCGGAAGACGAAGGCGCTGACCGGCCCGAATATTCCCCGCGTCCTTGATTTGCGGATTGAGTGCGAGCATTTCGACGAGAGCGGCTTCGTCCAGTCTGCCCAGGTACTCAAGGCATAGGTAGCGAAGGGTGGCATCCTTCTCGACGATTATCGTGAGGATGCGCCCATTCGTGGCAGCTCGAATGGCAGCCGCGCGGAAGCCGGCGTCTGAGGATGCCGCCTGTGGCTGCGATGATTCCGCGAGCGACGGGGCCTGCGCTGCCGATGCCAGCGGCGCCACCCGGGCGGCGGCGCCTGCCGGCATCACGGCAGAATCGCCTGAGGGCAGGAAATCTAGCGCAGGCGTGCGCATCCCGCGGCTCCAGGCGAGACTCGAGGTGATTCCCAAGAACAACACGGCGGCTGCTGAGGCGATCGCCGGAATCATTCTCCAGCCACCGCGCCTCACTCTACTGTTGTTGACGGCTTGCTCCTTCGCAAGCTCCACACTGAATGGAGCACCGAAGGGGGAGAAGACCCGGCTCGGAGAGGAAGTCTTCGCAGGTGGCTCGGCTACTGGGAGCAACGAGTCTATTTCGAGGTCAGACACCACCTCGCCGACGATCTTCGAATCAATCTGTCTCATGTCCATCGCGTAAGCCAGCGACATGGCATTAAAACAGAGGTTATTGATGTTGCGCGGGATCCCTCGGCTTACTTGCGCAATCTGCAGGCGCGCTCCGACGGTGAAAAGTGGCGGACCAGAATAGCCCGCCACCCAAAGACGATGGTCGATGTAGGCGTTGGTTTCTTCGGCTGTGAAAGGATCCAGCCGAATCACAGACGAGATCCTCTGCCGAAGCTGTGCCATCGATGGGCGCGCGAGCCGTTGCGCTAATTGCGGCTGCCCGGAGATGACGATCTGCATCAACTTCATCCAGGGTGTCTCGAAATTCGAGAGTAAACGCACGGACTCAAGCACTCTTTCGTCAAGGTTCTGGGCTTCATCGATTACCAGGATGAAACGGCGCCCCGCGCGCATCTCATCCGTGAGAATTTGATTCAACGCTGCGTGCATTGCCGGGAGATCTTTTCCCTCTGCGTCGATGCCGAGATCGGTGAGCAGGTGGCGCATGAATTCGCGCGAATCGCAATCGGTTTGAAATAGGAAAGCCACGCGAGCTCTGTCGCGTAGCCATTCAAGGTATTGAAAGAGAAGCGATGTTTTTCCCATTCCGGGCAGGGCGACCAGGGCCAGGAATCCTCGGTTCGTCTCGGTTCCGTATACCAGCGAGGCGAGCGCTTCCCGGTGCTTCGGACCCAGATGCAAGAATCGCGGGTCTGGCGTGACTCCGAACGGCTGCTCGATCAATCCGTAGTATTCAAGAAACATTTTTCTTTGCTCCGGGCGCATTCATTGCGGCCGTCATTGCTTTTTCACGTTTTCTGGAATCGAAGCCAGAACTTTCACATCCAGGTAGCGGCTCAGTTCATCGGGAGTCCGGAAGGAGGGATCGAGACGATCCACGGCATATGCTGATCCGACGCTTACGATCCCCGCCGCGAAGAATCCCCCGATCAGCACCCAAGCCAAGTGCAGCGTCGGAAGGGCGGGAATAGTGGCGGCTTCGGCGATGGACACATTGACGATTCGCTTGCGGTCGAGAGCATCCGAAATGCGCGCCTCTTCTCGTTTGCGGAGGTAGAGGAGATAATTTTCCTCCGACGTCTTCACGTTGCGCGCGAAGTCGTCCTGCTTGATTCCTTTCTCATCCAGTTTCTGCGCGACGTCGCGATAATGCCGCACTATCCGGGCTGTCTCGATGGCCTGCGCCTGCAGAGCGGCCCCGTCGGTTTCGGCTTTGGCAAGCTCGGTGGCCATCCAGTCTTGTGCAGGGGGCCGGTCGGTAATCACTTCTTCCACCGGCGTCTTCCCCGCGCGGACGATGGCCGCGCGCGTATTCGTGATTTGTGTCTCCACTTCCTGCACCGGCGGGTAGCTGGGCGCGTATTTCATCAGCATTTCGGTGTGCTTCAGTTCGAGAGACAATAAAGTGCTTTCGAGCTGGGAAAATAATTGCGCGTTGTCGAGCTTTTTCATCTGCGTCGTTTGGCGGTCAGGGGTGGCGCGGACTTGCACTTTTAGTGCCCGGGCTCGTTCGCGAGCTTCGGTGGCATTCGCCTGGGCCTGCTGGAGCTCCGCTTCAAATTGGCTGAGCTGCTGCAAGACAAGCTGCTTTTGCTCCGGTGCGGAGACGATTCCTTCTTCGCTGTTGAAGTTTGTTAATTGAGCCTCCGCAATCGCGAGTTCATTGCGGTAATGCTCGGTTTCTTGGTCGAAGAAGGTGAAAGTTCCTGCGGGACGATGCACGGCCGCGTGCTTCTCTTGATAATGGACCGCCAGCGTCTGCAGGACGCGCGCGGCCAGTTCCGGGTCTCGTGCCGTGTACGCCACGCGAATGAGGGTAGTTTTCTTCAGCGGGTCGACCACCAGGCGATCCTCGAGTGTCTGGACGGAACGCGCCAGGAGCGCTTCGCCCGTCATCGGAGCCCTTCGCATCCATTCAGTGGCGCGCTCGACCGCCTGGTCCCATGCCGATTTCTCCTGGGATTCCAGGCCACAGATCAGCACCACTTGTTCCAGCAGGTCGCGGCTCTTGAGCAGCTCAACTTCGGAATTCAAGTCTTCCTCGGTGATCATCGTCATTGGTTCGGCGGCCACAGGTGAATCGGGATTCGGAGTGACCACCGCGTCCACGCGCTCGCGGTTGACCAGAATTTTCATCTCCGCTTCGTATTTCCGTGGGAGCAAGAGCATCGCAAGGATCGCTCCAACGAAAATCCCCAGGAACAGGAGTGTCGCCATTCGCCGCTTCCGGAAGACGGGAGCAACCACGTCGCGCAGTGTGAGCGCCAGGCCGGCGCGGCTCTCGTTTGGCTGTATTGCCATTTCGTTCATATTCGATTTCCTTTGTATCGCTGCGGCTCAGTAGTTGAGCTGGTAATAAGCGCCTACTCCCTCGTTCGGAATGAATTTCTTCACTTTGGAGATGAGATTTTGCGGGACAAAAACCATGTCACCAGGGCGAATCTCCATATCCTCGTCCACGTCGCGGCCCTGCAAGATCCGCTTCATATTCAACTGTCTCACCTGGTACCAGTTGTTGTTTACGCGCCGGAATACCAGCACCTGGGAGTGCTTGGCGGCCTCGGTGAGTCCACCGGCCATGGCTACCGCCTCTGTGGCGGTTGTGTAGCCACGCAGATCGAATTTCCCCGGCTTGTGGACCTGTCCCGCGACTGTGAAATATGGCTTGTTGAAGTCTTTCAATTCGAGCGTGACGATTGGTTCGTGCAGAATTTTTCCGTAGGCTTCCTGAATTGCGGTGATGGACTCTTGCGTCGTCAGGCCTTGGAGGTGCAGATCGCCAACTCCTGCCAGACTTACGAAGCCATCCGGCTGGACATTGACAGTCTGATCGAACTCGGGAGTCAACGGAAAGTTCAGCGCAAGAATGTCGCTCGCGCAAATGCGGTACCGCGAGTCACGATGCTGCAATGCGGGCCGGTTGGTGTCGTCACCGGCAGGACTCGCTGGCTGCGCGAAGGCCGCGGACGCATCCCGTGCGGGGACTGCCAGACCTTTATCCTGTCCTGCGGCGGGAAAGTTGATTGCGAAACCGAGAATCGCCGCCACCATCGAAAGTTTCGCGAGAATGTTCACAGTGGCTCCACGTCGTACCCATCCACGCGCATGGCTATAGATCTTTGGATCATTTGAATCGAAACGATGAGGCTCGAATCCGAATTTCGTCCGACCAGAATTCCTTCAATACCCTCGAGTGCCCCTCCGCGGATGCGCACCCGCGTTCCTTCACTGAGGAATACGTGAGCTTTCACCGGGACGCAGCGGTCGACAAGAGTCTGAATCACTTCGATGTCCCGGTCGGGTATCACCAGAGGGCATCCCCGGAGGCCAACAAAATCGAGCACCCCAGGAATGCGCAGAACTGTTGCACGGATTCGCGCATCAATAGAGGCGCGCAAAAACGTATAGCAGGGGTAGAGCGGTGTCTCGACCATTTGCTGGCGGTCTGTCCAGCGATGCATCTCGGAGGAGAGCGGAAGGAAGCCGTGAAGCCCTCGGTCGCGTAGTTGTCTCGCAACCTTCTTTTCGTGTCTCCCGCGAGTTTGGATCGCGTACCACTGCGGCCGATTCACCGAAATCGCCGTAGCTCCGGCCAATGAATCTTCGATGATTTGAGCCATGATTGCCATCGTCCCCTCCTCTGCGGGCAGAGACACCCCTCGCATGCAGCTCTCTCGCCGCTTGATTTAGTTAGTGCACAATGTGACCTGATGGTTCGAGACCGCGAAGCCGAAGCCTGCGGGATCTGCTGGCTCACGCGCCGAATCGACGCGCAATACCTGACCTTCTGTCTCCAGGCTTAGCAAGCGAGTGTCGCCGGCTAGCGCAGGCAAATAAATGTTCAGGGATACATGCGCGCCATTCGGGGGGCGCTCGGGTGAGACGATATAGGCGCCTTTTTGGCTGATATCGCGGGTGTGTCCCCGGCCAACTTTTTGATAACCATCGTTGTCGTTCCAGTGAAACACGACGCGGGCATGCAACATGTACCGAACAGTTGTTCGAACATCCAGTGTCTGCCGCAGGACGGGGAATGGAATGGCGTGTTCTGTTCGCATCGTGGCCCTCAGCCTTCCCAGGTTTTCTGTGGAGAATCCCCGGGGATGCAAAATACTTCCCAAACGAAAGCTGCACAAGGGGCGCAAAGTTTTGGATTATTCGGGTCTTTCGTTCGCAGGTTGGGGCGTGGAAGAGGGGAATGTTTCGCTGGCAAGGGGGCCCCTTCGAGTCACCATGACTGCTCTGTTGTGAGAGATAGTTCTCCGTATTCTTTCGCTGGGTACAATTGTCCGCCGTCGTAGGAGACGAATGTCTTTATGGTTCTATAATGACTACGACTTGACTGCAGCCAGTGCTCCACCTCCCGCAGGCTCGTGATACTCCTCATACAAACCAATAGTTTACGGCCCGTTTAGTGCACCCGCGCCTTTCCGATTGCGGCTCATTTAGCTGCGTTCCGGGGTTTGCAAATGTGTGAGAAAACTGTGGAATTCCTGTGCGCCGGCCTGTGGAAAAAATGGGATTCCGGGGTTCCGCGACCGCCAAAACCATGGCAGAAAGTCGAGCTCAACTGGGCAGCTTTCGCCCCTGTTGTAGCAACGTAAAAATGTCACCCTAACGGCAACATGAAAATGTCACCCCCTTACTAGGTTTGAATGCTCGAGCCGGGTATCGCGGTAATAGAGCGAGACGCGGCCATTGAGAGCCTGACAGATCTGCACTTTGGCTCCGGCGAAGCTGAAGCGGCGGGGCTGCGGATGGATTTGCAGCCGCTGGCCGCTCCATTGCACGACGTTGTCGTTGCTGACGATGCGCTGGTGCGTGAAGCAGCAGATGCGCTCGAGATGTTCCGGGGCCGGACGCCAGGCTTGGGCCGCCTCGCGCGGCGAGCGAGCGAAGCGGCGATTGTAGTCGGCGACGAAGCGGCGCAGGACGCGGTTGGCGGAGTCGAAATCGCAGGCTTGCGCCAGACGCAGTTCGCTGGTGAGGCGGTCTTGGAGCACGCCCCAGAGACGCTCGATGCGTCCTTTGGCTTGCGGGCTTTGGGCGGCGATGAAAGTGACGCCGAGTTGTTCCAGGGCGCGACCGAACTGAGTGGACTGGCGCTGGCCGGCGAGTTGTTCCTCCAGAGACCAGTGATCGTCGTTGCGGGTGAAGACGCCGCTGCGATCGCCGTAGAAGGCCACCGGGACACCGTAGCGGCGCAAGAGGCTCTGGAGCAGGTGGAAATAGCCTTCGGTGGTTTCGGAAGGAAAGAACTGGGCAGCGAGAATTTTCCCGGAAGCATCGTCCTGCATGCCCAGAGCGGTGAGGAGTGGGCCGCGGCCTTCGAGCCAATCATGAGGAGAGCCGTCGAGTTGGAGCAGTTCTCCTTCGCGAGCGGCACGCAGACGGCGCTGGCGATGAGTCGGCGGGCGGCGTTTGCGGGGCGAGCCGATGCCGCTGGCGCGGAGCAGGCGACGCAAGGTTTCGCGGCTGAGGGAGAAGCCCTCCTGCTCGACGAGCTTCTCATGGAGATGGTGATCGTTGAAGCCCGGATAGCGCGTGCGTGCCAGAGCGAGGACGCGGGCGCGGGTGCGCACGGGCAGGCGGCGGTGACTGGGGCGGCCGCGGCTGACGTGCGCCAGAGCCGCTGCGCTGCCTTGCCGGTAGCGCGCTTTGAGCCGTTTGATGTGCCGAGGCGATAGGTCGAGCAGCTCCGCGGCTCGGGCGCACGTCAGGTTCTGTTGCACACATTGCGAAATGACGGTCACTCGCTGCAGTTCCTTCTGACTCAACGTGCATGTCTCCTGTTTCATAGGGTGACATTTTCACGTTGCCATTAAGGGGTGACAGAATTATGGAGCTAAGACATGGGCAGCTTTCGCCCCTTCATCGCCCACTAAAAGTATGACATGATGAGATATTCTTCTTGCTATCTAGTAGCGAGCAAGCTAGTATCGCTCACCCTTCCAGACTCCAAAAGCTGCCCAAGGTACATGATGGAGAAGGGGCTGGACTCACGGAGTCTTGTTAACATCCTGATCGCGGAAGCGAATCAGATGAATTGCCAATTGGTCGCGAGCGCTTTGCGACCAAGGCGGTACCGCGTGGCCGTTGCTGCCAGCGCGGTGGATGCCATTCACGCCGTTACACTCCTCAAAGAAATTCAGCCGGATGTCGCCGTCATCAGCGCTCAATTAAAATCAGGACCACTCGAGGGCTTTCGCGTTTTGCGCGAGCTGCACACTTCGCGCACCAGGACGCGCGCAATCATGCTGCTGGATACGCGCGAACGCGAGCTCGTGATTGATGCATTTCGCTGCGGTGCGCAGGGCGTGATATTCCGCGACGAACCCTTCGAGACACTCTGCAAGTGCATTCATGCTGTCCACCAGGGCCAGGTGTGGGCCAATAGCCAGCAACTGGGGTATGTGCTGGATGCGCTAAGCCAGTCTATGCCCCTGCATCTGCAAGATGCGCGCGGCGCCACGCTACTCTCCAAGCGCGAGGAAGATGTGGTGCGGCTAGTTGCAGAGGGCATGACCAACAAGGAAATTTCCCGCCAGCTGAGCCTCAGTGAGCACACGGTACGAAATTATCTCTTTCGCGTATTCGACAAGCTTGGCATATCAAGCCGGGTTGAATTGGTGCTTTATTGTCTTCAGACTCGGCATAGCCCTGCCCGGAGCATGGCGAGCTAAACAAGTAGTGCCAGTATGGACCGCGTGCCGGAAGAGAAGGCGCTGATTCGATTTGCGTGCTGCACTTAGGTTGTCGCACAAGTGCGCATGGACAGGGGCCGACACGTGTCGGCCCTGCGAGAGAGGAGAATGTGATGCGCGGCGCTACTTCTTTGCGATGGCGGCCTGAATCTTGGGGATCACGGCGCGAACAGACGGTGCTGCCGGGCCATTCGGGTCGAGCTTCAGGTAAGTCTGGAACTCGTTGATCGCGCCCTGGCCGTCGCCTTTCTTCAACATGATTTGCGCCATCAACCAGTGCGCCAGAGCAAAGTCCTGCTGCGCAGCGATGGTCTTCGCTGCTTGCGGTTCGGCCTCCTGCCAGCGCCCTTGTGAAAAGCAAGCGAAAGCAAGCTCGTAGTGTGCCGCGGCACCTTCCGCTGGTTCTGGTACCAATTGGAAGCCTTGTTTAAGAGCCTTCTCAGCGCCCGCAAAATCTTTTTGCTGATTCAACGTGGCGCCCAATTGAAAATACGCGTCCGCCTCGTTGGGATCCTGCTGGATCGCCTTCTGGAGAGCGCCCTGAGCGTCGCTCCACTTTTTTTGCTGGTTGTAGGCCGAGCCCAGCATCGTATATGCCTGGGGATATTGAGCGTGGAGCTCGATGGCCTTTTTTAGGTGGGAGACTCCACCGTCGAGATCGTGATTTTGGAGCGCCTCCGTCGCCTTATCGAATTCCTTCTTGGCTGCGTCCGGGATGGAAAGTTCAGCGGCGGAAATTGTAGTTCCTGGCGTATCAGCCGGCGCCGGGTGCTTGGGGTCCCGCTTAAGAATCAAAATGGCATATCCATCCTGGCTATTCTGAAGGTCCAAGCGCTGCGTGGCCTCCAGGTAACCGGGTTGCTTTGCCCGCACGTAATAGATGGTCGCCGTATCCGGAATGAAATTGCACTTGCCCCCGGAATCCGTTTGGGAATGCGCGTAGGGCACTCCATCTCCATACTCCAGGTCAACTATTACGCCAGCGGGCGCCGATCTGTTGTCTTCGAAACGTACGTCGACCCGAATTTTCAAGTTGGCATTGCCGTGCCCTTGAGCGCCGGCGGGCGAAGGAAGAATCAGAGCCGCTAAAACGAAGGCAGCGATCATTTTCCAGAACGATTTCACAAATTCACCCCTCTCATGGTCCGCCATCATATGGTCAATCGTTGGCGGATAGCAAGGCTTTCCAGAAACCCGAACCTCTGCGATGGCTCTCTCCAAGACTGATCACTGAGTCCGCATGACAGCTTGAATCTTGGGGATTACCTCGCGAACAGAGGGTGCAGCGGGGCCAGTCGGGTCGAGCTTCAGGTAAGTCTGAAACTCATTGATGGCGCTCTGCCCGTCACCTTTCTTCAGCATGATTTGCGCCATCAACCAATGCGCAAGAGCAAATTCCGGGCGCGCACCAATGGTTTTTGCGGCATGCGGCTCCGCATCCTGCCAGTGTCCCTGCGAGAAGCACGCGAAAGCCAGCTCATAATGCGCGGCCGCGCCATCCGGCGGATCAGGGGCCAATTGAAAACCTTGCGCAAGAGCCTTCTCAGCCTCCGGATAATCTTTTTCTCGATTGAGCGTTGCACCCAACAGGATGTACGCCTGCGCGGCCTTGGGATCGAGTTGGATCGCCTTCTGGAGGGCGCCTTGGGCGTCCTTCCAATCTTTTTGCTGATTGTATGCCGTCCCCAGCATCGCGTATGCCTGCGGGAATTGGTCGTGAAGCTCGATGGCTTTCTTGAGGTGGTCGATGCCGCCGTCGAGATCTTGATTCTGCAATGCCTGCTGGCCCAGGTCATACTCCCTGCGTGCCGGCTCGGGCACGGAAAGATCGACGGCCGAAACCGTCGGCCCCGTCGCGCCTTTCGGCGGCGCTGGCGGTCCCGACGTCACGCTTTCAGGCTTTGGCCTCAAAACCAAGTACGCCATGCCGGTAGGCGTATTCTGTAGGTCTACGGCTTGAACGGCGTCGAAATATCCTGCCTGCTTTGCTCGAACGAGATAGATAGCCGGCCCCGGCGGAGCGAAGGTACATCTTCCGGAGCTGTCCGTTTGGTCCTGCGCCACCATCTCAGTGTTTTGAAGTTCCAATTCAACGAGTACGCCATTGGGGGCCGCTGAACCGTCAGGAAGCCGCACTTGAACCGAAATGTGCGAGTTGGCCCCAATGTGGCCGCCCGTCTGCGCAGCGGCACCATAAGGAATCAGCAAAATCGCGAGCACGAGAAGGAGAGGCAGCCATAGCAGAGGTCTGTTCATGGGGTCACCCCCGCGATTCAGTTGGGATGATTATGACAAAAAAAGAAGGGGGAGCGCAAGGCGCTCCCCCTTCGGGTTGAGGAGGTGGTTAGAATTCAAGCCGGGCGAACAGGCGAGCATTGAAGGGTGCCTGAATGCCGGTAGCCTGGTACCAGTTCGTACCGAGGATGTTGTTCGGCTTGAGGAAGTCGGCGTTGGCAACACCGAACTTCAACGAGTCGGTCTCATTGATGTACTCAACTCGCTTGGTGTCCGCGATGTTGAACAGGTCAGCACCAAAGCGGAGATGGAACCGTTCCGTCATGCTCCACAGATAATCGGCATGGAAGTTGACGGTACCGGTTGTGGGTGTGCGACCCAGTGCACCGCGCCCCCCGATCGGAATTTCACCCGAGTTGAGATAAACCGGGTGAGAGCCGAGTTCCGTAATCGGAGTTCCCGTTGCGATGTTCAGTCCAGATCCTAGCGTCAGGTTCTTCAGCATCCCGTGATCGAAGACGTAGCTGAAGTACCCGTTCGCCACTTGCTCCCGATCCTGGTTCAACAAGCCAGGCGTAAACTGACCGCCGAGTTGGTTGAAATTTCCAGTGGTGAAGTCGAATAGCGAGCTGATGCCGGGGTCAGACTGGCCGTTGTCGTTGCGGAACGCGCCCTCGAAGTTACCAAACACTCTCGAGACCGTGTAATTCGCACGCAATTGCCAGTTGTGAGAGAACGACTTGTTGACCTCGATCACCACTGCCCAGTACTTGTGAATCGGGTCGGCGAACCCGTCCGGTATCCCATCAGGAACCACCGAGCCTGCTGGGGTGCACGAGATGTCCGTCGTCGGGCACCCGTTGATGCCGGCTGGAACGACGGATTGTGTCGGAACATCTAGTCCAGCATTGAAGCAAGCTGCGTTGTTCCCCTGGGAATCGGTAACGGGGTTTCCGAAACTGTTTGTTGGGAAGTTGAAGAACGGAATGTCGCCTACCGGTATGGGGCTTCCGGGTGCCGGTGGAGTGACTTTGGGACTAAAGCAGGAGCCCGGAATCACCGTGCCGGCCGGGAAGTCACCTGTGGAGGATACCACACCGGCCCCACCAGCGCTGGTGAAGTCATTCTCAACCGGATTCGTGAAGATGTCGGTTGACTTATGCGGATTGGTGATGGAGAACTGCTGCGGAATACCGGCGTTGGCCGCTTCCGGCGCGATGCCACCCGTATCTTCCACAATTCTCCGCAGGCTGCGATGCATGTATCTCGCACTCAGGATAATGCCATGCGAGAACTCATGCTCGTAGCCCATCACATATTCGTCTTCGTACGTCAGTTTCGTGCCGGTGTGAATGGATTCCAAACTCTCGAGCGACCCGAAAACCAGCGGGAATGGGGAGCCCGCGGCCTGGTTGAGGGTGTGCGCTCCATCCACGATCGGGGTCACGGTGCCGAATTGATTGATCGTAGCCACCCGGTTTCCGCTCGCATCGACCGTGAAGGCCGGGGCCAACGCCAGCAGGAACAAGTCGGTTTCGTTCGTCAACGACCGCTCCGCCAAGTCGAGTGGGAGGTTATAGTTGTATCGACCGAAGCTGAACGAGATCTTGTTCTTTCGGTCGCCCCAGGGGTCCACAATCACGCCGAAGGTCGGAGACCAGTTGTCGGTAAATGTGTACTGAGTGTTTTCTCCGATCAACCGTTCTTGCTGCCAGCGAATGCCGGCGTTCAGCGTGACGTACTTGTTGATTGTCCAAGAATCATTCACGTAGGCAGAATGGTTTCTGCCGGTTGTGGAGAAGTGTTTGAACCCGTCTGAAGCCACGTTGAACTCGCCGCGGAAGAGCTCGAGAGCAACTGGCGTCAGATTTGCGTCCGGACCCGCAGGTCCGAGGCCTGTGAGACCAGGGACATTCAGCAATGTGCAGACGGGCGTGACGCCTCCCACAGGGCAACCTGGCACTGCGTTCAGTGTCCACTCGTAGTTCGAGAAGGTACCGTCCCATGGGCAGCCACCCTGTCCCTGAATTGCAACGCCTGTGCATTGCGGGCTGTTCAGGTTGCCGTCCTGGTTGAGATCAGGAACGGCGATTGCCGGACCGGAGTTGGCGCGAATGCCCTTGTAGAAGGGACGATTGTAGCCGTAGCCGATGTCGATCGAGTGCTGGCCCCAGAAATTCACGATTTTTGATGTGTTGACGTGGGCGCCATAGGCTTCATCTTCGGTGTTCTCCACGAAGCCCTGACCGACCGGAGTGAACTGTCCTTGTTGAATGCCTGGACCTGGAGTGGTGGTAGAGCCTAGAGTGCTGCACAAGCTACCTCCTCCTGGAGGTCCGGAGCAGGACTGAGTTTGGTCAATGATGCGTGAATCAACGTTGTCGTAGCCACTCTCTGTGAACTTGTTGTGCTGCCAGGTGGCGTCAATGTTGAGAATCCAGGTGGGAGAAAGGGTCCCGTTGTAGCGTGCGACCACATCGCGGTTAGCGAATTGCAGCTTGCTAAAGTTGCTCGTATTCGGAATGCCGCTCACGCCTTCCGTTGCGCGAGACCACGGGGCAAAGTTGGAGTAGGTGGGATCACCGAAGACTGATCCTTCAAGAGTGTTTTTGTCGTTCAGCTTGAAGGTCAACTTTGCAGCATAGTTGTAGCTGAGCTCGCGAAGTTGGACGGTTCCAAGGGCAGCATTGCCCTCAAGCGGCGGTGAATTACCCTTGGTTTGAACCCAGGATGGGTCGAACGAACCGAAGAAGAACAGCTTGTCCTTCCCAAGGACCGGGATAGGGCCGCCGACTTCCCCGGAGGCATCAAAGCCAGCCTTGCCCGTCACGTCGCCGAAAGGATTGGCCAGGTTAAACTGGTCAACGTTTGTGCGTGTGGCCTCAAACGCATAAGGCTGGGCATAGCCAGCGAGCGCGCCGTGGTACTGATTGCCGCCGGACTTGGTCACGATCTGAACCACACCGCCAGTTGCTCCGCCGTACTGCGACTGGATGCTGCCGGTCTTTACCTGGACTTCCTTGATGAACGAGAGGTTGATGCCCGTGCCGACCGAGCCGTACACGCGCGAATAGAGGCCCAATCCACCGAAGGCCGTATCCGTGATGCTCACGCCGTCGGCGATGTAGAGGTTCTCAAGGCCCGTGGCGCCGCCAATCGAAGGATTCGCAGCACCCGTGCCGCCGCCGCTCACCACGCCCGGTGCCAGATAGAACAGGCCCGCGACGCCGCGCTGGACGGGGAGTTTGTTATAGAAATCGTCGTTCAGGTTCGTGGCGACCGCTGTAGAAGTGGTATCTACAGTGACAGCTGATGCGACGACCTCAACGGTTGAAGTGATGCTGCCCGGTTCCAACTGAACGCGGATGGCCGATACGCGTCCGACGTTAATCGTGACGTCCGGCACTTCCGCCGCCCGGAAGCCCTTCATCTCGATCCTGACCTTATAGGTACCAGGGATCAGGTCTTGGAAGATGAAGATACCTTGTCCATTCGTCGTTTGATTCTGGTTGCCGAATGGCCCTGTCAAAGTTACATTGGCGCCGACAATGGAGCCGCCAGTGGAGTCAACCACGGTGCCGTTCAGCGAACCCTTTGCTGCTGATTCTTGCGCCGAGACGCATGGCGCAAAGGCCACCAAAACGGCTAGAATCAATATCCCTAAGAACGCCCATCTGTTCTTATTCATTAACGCTCCTCGCATCTTCATGTTTGGGATAACCCACCACACCCAGCGAGCCCCCCTAGGGCAAGACACCCAGGACACCGCCGTGCCGATAGGAGATGCAATCGAATATCCTAAGATGACTCGATATATCACGTTATTTTTCATATGGATACATGTTGCGTGAGAATCTAAAATACAGTTCTTGGAATGACTGCATGATGATATATCCGTAAAACAGTATTATTCAGGCGCGAAGATATGGTGAATGAGGTTTGAGTGCTCCCCAGGTGCTATGAGGAGCCCTATCGTCCGGGGCCCGGCTCGAGTCTATTGCTTGGTCGTAGGTGGGTGTAGCGGGCCAGCGGTCTTCATCAACTCCTGTCCCTTTTTCTCGAAATCGTCGCCATTCCGGGCATCACCGATGTGGCGATAGTAAGACGCTAGAGTCAGATAGATGGGACCGGTCGGGGTCTTCAGCTTGATCGCAGATTGCAATAGGTTGATTGCATCCTGAGTGCTGCCGGTCTTGTCCAGAGCTTCGGCCAACCGGAGGATGGTTTCGTCTTCAGTGTCTGCTGTGATGGGGATTTGGCGGGCCAGTTGGGCAACAACTGGAAACGCGTCGATGCCAAACTGGAGGTTTACCAAGGCAGTTCGAGCTTCTTCCTGGGCGGGATTCCGGTCCAGAGCGTTGCGGAACCACTGCGAGGCGCTTTCCTTTTCCCCAAAAGCGAGATAGCAGAGTGCTCGGTCGTAGTCCATCGTCCCGTTGCGGACGTCCTTTGAGATTCCCTCGCCGTCAAAAACGTCCCAATCAGCGGTGTCGGGCGAATCTAGCATGAGGTGGAAAACGAGAGTCCCGGAGGCCCTTTCTCTGCCATCCGGAGAATTCAATGTGAGCGTCAGTAGGTAATTGCCCTGAGGCCAATCGCCTAGGGGGATCTTCTTTCCGGTGAGGATTGTTCCGGTCGAATCAATTTGGCCTTTTGAAACCAAGTCAGTAACGACTCTTGCTTCGCCAACCGCCCCTGGACGACCCATTGCATAACGCGCTTCAAGATTGAGGCTGTCGGATTTGAGGAGCTCATCTCGTCCCGCCCAAATCTGGTAGAAGAGTTGAAGATTCATTGATGGGCTCAGAGTCAATTCGCGCGGCAGCAGCGGAGAAAACTTTAGACCGGCAACACTGAATGGAATCATTCCTGAAAGCTCAGGTTGGACACTCTGGACGGATGAAAACGCGACCAGAGGAGTGGCAACCAAGCCATTGCTTGGGACTTCAGGGATCGAAATATTCGACTCAGCCTGGTATCCGACCGAATTCACCAAATTAGTAAGCAAATACTTCAGGTGATACGTACCTGGGGGCAGAGGCAACCATCCTTCATACCCGAAAAGCTTGGTCTTCACCTGATCCACTTGATCCTGAGAGACGAGATGCTTCACCGTGCGCTCTTGGGTGAAGATCAGTTTGTCATTTGGGCCATACACTTGCACGCGGGCTTCAATGGAGAAGTAGTAGGCGCCATCAGCATTTTTGCCTAGGGCAAAGTCTTCCGGCTTCTTAAGTCTAAGTAAATAATGGACTTTTGTATTCCCATCCGAATCTCGCAAAGGCGTCGCCAGCACCCCCAGCGTCTCCCCCCCACCAGGATCCGCGATGTGACGGTCATGAGAGCGGCCCGCCGCTGTAAATCATGCACATTGGCAGGGCTATTCGCCAGATCATGGATGACGGACATCATCACATCGGACTGCAAGCTGCGAATCGGATTGTTGGTATCGACAGGTTCATCCGGGAGTAGGCTAAGAGAGATTCGAGCTACTTCCTGGCCAACGTCGCGTTGGATCATTTGGATTGCGATTTGGTCCGTTGTGCCACGCTCCGTAACCAGCTCCTGAGGCCCATCGAAGTACGGGCTGTAAGTCCTGTAGTCACCGAAACTGTCTTGCTTGTAGAACACCACGTAGAAGAAGGGGGGGAGGGCTGCACTGTTCGTCTCGTAGAACCAGATCAGCATAGGGCGTACCCGGTCATAGCCCTGGTACGTGGCCGTTTGCTTTGGTTCGCCTAGGGTAATGTAAATCTGGCCGCGGGCGGTCGCCCATCCGGGAACCCTCTTACCGATTCCAAAATGGTCATCCACGTAAGCCAGCCGCTTATAATGCTCTTCTCTGTAGGTATTAATGGGCGAGCCCTGGTCGGGATTGCGGATGGCCCAGAAGGTTTCGATAAACTTTTCGCGGTCTTCATCAGTGTTCAGCTTCAGGAACTCATTTTTTTCCTGCCGCGTAATTATGTAGGCAACATCACGAGTCAGCCACTCGCGGTAGTGGGGCGAGAGTTTGCTTGTTTTGTCTTTTGCGGATGCCGAATGGGGAGCGACAGTGCAAGCGAAACCCAGGATGAGCATTAAGGCTAGAAACCGTGTCAAATGACGTAGCATCTTGCTCCCAAATTCTTGTTGATGGATTTCGATCATGGTCTCGAATCAAACCTCACACAGTCAGAATGCCGTCCTCACCCACATTTCCGGGCTACTTCCGCGAGTGGAAACACACAAGTCGAAAGGAGCATTAGGAGTATAAGCTTCTACTGCCGGATATCAGCGGACAGCCCCTAGCCTGCAAGCTCCTTGCTGCATTCTCTAGAGATTCGGATTTTCATTTTAGCGTTGCCCTGGGGGAGCGTCAAGGTGAGGGTAGGCGGGGGCAGAACTCGTGCACGACTCCGGCGAGTCGGCTCATCGTGCACGTCATCTATGAAACCAGATGAAAGGAGCGGACTTATTAGCTCGATGCGGCAGCAGCACTTGATCGGGCCGAAGATTCCAGGGATTCAGAAGATGCCTGGGCCCGCAAAACGAGCACTGGAGATGAGGATGCGCGGACAACCTTCTCTGTTACGGAGCCAAAAGCGAGGCGCCTCCAGCCGGTCATGCCGTGTGTCGCGATCACGATTAGGTCGACTCCTGCATGCTCGGCGGTGCGTATAATTTCCATAGCCGCGTCATTTGCCAGGCCTACGACGGAGCGGGCGCGGAGTCCTTTATCAGCATACTTCTGGACCAATTCTCTGAGTCTGTTTTCCGCGTCCTGGACCAATTCGCGCTCGTAATCGCCCTCCTTGAAAATCGAAACACCGCTGGGAAGCTTCGGCATAACCGGAACGACGTGAACCAGAAGAAGTTGCGAGCCGAACCGGGAAGCAAGGTCGGCTGCCACGTCAAGAGCTTCGTGCGAGGGATCGCTGAAATCAATTGGAGAAAGAATCAGTTTTGGTGGAAGCATTGGGTCTGTTACCTCGTCGCATGCGTTCTTAGGCCAGGACTCTTGCTTCCTTTGGCCGCCGGCAGCCGGGGGAGCATGTTCCCCATTTGTTAATGGACGGTTGCTATCGCGTTAATTTCCCAGCTACAAGCCTCGCGCGACCGGTTTTCAGCACGTGAGTGTTGTACCAGAGATATAAAAGGGGGCGTTTTGGTAGGATTAGCATGTCTGTGGCAGCGCCCGGGTGGCGGAATGGCATACGCGGGGGACTTAAAATCCCCTGTCCCTAACGGGACGTGTGGGTTCGACCCCCACCCCGGGCACTTTTCTCACATGGCCCTTGGCCCGAATCTCACTGGGCTTTCTGCGCGAACCGAGCTTTCCGGTGTATTATTTTCGAGACATGGAAAACGGACGAAAAGAGCAGAAGCGCCCCATCACTTACTGGATCGGCGAAGGCGGCGGATGGCTGCTGCGCCATGTGGTGAGCGGGCTGGCCGCCACTGGAATCACGCCGAACATGTTCACGTTCCTCGGTCTCGCGGTGAATTCCTGGGCTGCGGCGATGTTTGCGATGGGACGATTTCGTCAGGCGGCGGCCATACTTTTTTTGGCCGGGTTTCTTGATATGGCGGATGGACAAGTGGCTCGCCGTGTGGGACGGGTCACCGCCTTCGGCGCATTCCTCGATTCGACGCTCGATCGCTATTCGGACCTGGCGCTGTACATGGGGCTGGTGGTGTATTACACGTTGATCGGCCGGCCTTTTTACATGATGCTCGCGGCCGTGGCCATGGCGAGCTCGTTCATGGTGAGCTACTCGCGCGCGCGCGCCGAATCGGTGATCCCTTCGTGCAAAGTGGGATTTATGGAGCGCCCTGAGCGATTGGTCCTGCTGATCATGGGGGGCGCGTTTAACCGCATGGGGCCGGTTCTGTGGGTGATCGCGACCATCTCGACGCTCACCGTCATTCACCGCGTCGTTTATACCTGGCAGGAATTGCGCGCCGGGCGCACTCTGCCCGAGGCCGCTGCCACTCAGACACTCTGAGTTTGCTTCGTGCGCTCTGATTCTTCCGCAGGCGCGGCGACGATGTCTTGGACCTGCTGCCGCAAAGCTTCCACCTCTCCCCGCGCTATCTTCGTCGTGTCAATCGTATCGTGCAGATAGACTGTGATTTTTCCCGGATACAGCATCCAATCGCCTGTCCGGTAAAATTCATAGGAGCCGACTATGCTCATGGGCACAATCGGCGTCCCGAATTTCTGCGCGATATTGAAGATCCCTTTCTTGAATGGCTGGATATGGCCGTCGCGCGTTCGCGAGGCTTCCGGAAAGGCGATCAAGCTGACGCCGGAATCTAAGGCCGCTTTGGCGCGCTCCGTCATGAGGGCCAGCCCTTCACGGCTGGGATTGTCCGGCACGGGCACATTTCCAAAGCGCCTCATCAGCCAGCCGTATATGGGGATTTTGAAATGTGACTCGAGCTCGAAGCCGCGCACGAATTGGGGGATGGCGGAGTAAATCACGAACGGGTCGAAAATATTCACGTGATTGCAGATGAAGATGCTGGTTTTCGAAGCGTCGAAGCCGGGCGAACGCCGCACTTCGAATTTCACGCCGGCGAGGCGCAGGATGTTGCGGAAAAAGGCGCGCGAGGGCATGTCGTTGCGTCGCGGATCTATCAAGATGCCGAGCAAAATCAGGAATAAGGTCACCACCACGAAATGAAATCCGCTGATAGTCCACAGAATCAGCGCCCGGAGGGTGAGCCACGCCTTCTTCATACAATCACATCCAGCGCTCCCGGTAGAATTTCGAGCGACTGGCATTTGAGGCGCAGGATTTCACCGTCCACGACAACGTTCACCGGCGCCGCGAGATCGAACTCAATTCGCTTCGCTCCGGCACGAGAAGCTCGCTCGTGTTTGATGTGTGTCCCGGTGAAAAGAGTGGGGAAATTCCAGAGCAGGCGCAGGCGTCCGATGGGTGCCCACCGCACGTACTCGATTAATCCATCGGTGGGATCAGCATTCGGCGCGATCATCATTCTGCCGCCGGTGAACTTGCTATTGCTGAAGGTGAGAAAGAGGGCGCTGCGGCAATCCCATTCGCGGGCTCCATCCAGCCGGTGCGGAAACGCGACGTGCCGGAGTCCCGCGAGCCTTGTGAACACGCCGAAAACATATCCCAGTTCGCCCCAACGTTTGAAGCGGCGGTTCGTGATTTCGCCCACGTCGGCAGGTAATCCGAGACTCATGAGGTTCAGAAAATAAAGTTCGCCTTCGGCGTGGCGCAATCGAATCACATCACATCGGCGCGACGTGTCGTTTTTAAGCGCTTCGAGGGTATGCTCCACACCGCGCGTCGTGAAATCCTTCAGGAAAGAGTTGCCGGTTCCAAGGGGCAGAAATCCCAGCGCGGGCCGGCCGCCCGATTCCGCTTCGGGAAAAAGCCCGTTCAGGATTTCGTATGCGGTGCCGTCTCCGCCGACGGCAAGAAAATTCCAGCAACCTCTCTGATAGGCGCGGCGAACCAGTTCAGTGGCCTCGCCGGGCCGGCTGGTTTCCGCCACATCAAGCTCTATTCCCGCTTCTCGCACTCGCGCCAATGCAGGCCCGGCGAGTTCGCCACACCGCCCTCCACCCGCTGCGGGATTCACCACCGCGAAGAAGCGCTTCTTCACGGCTGGGTGTCCTCCGCCGATAAGCGGCGCGGAAACGTCATAGCGGCACCACAGTCGAACGCGGGAGCAACTGGCGGATTTGCTCGGCCAGCTCGCCGCGCTTGATTTTCAGTGAGGCTGTAAGAGGGAAATCGCGCTCCCATGCCAGGGTGCCACTGATGCGTTTGTAATTCAGCAGGCGGCGATTGCGGTCGGAAATATCCGCTTTCAGTTCTTCTGTGACGGTTTTTCCCGGCTCGGGATGGACCACCAGGAGAAGCTGTTCGCCCGTCATGGTGCGTGCGGGCCAGAGATAATTTGCCGCGAATACGCAAAATTCCTTCACCGGGAGCCCTTCGAAGACCGTCTCGATATCCTCGGGGTATACATTTTTCCCCTCCTCCGTGACGATCATGTTCTTCTTGCGGCCAAATAGCTGTAGATGCCCGCTCGCATCCAAGCGGCCGAGATCTCCGGTGAGCAGCCATCCATCCGCGATTGTTTCCGCGGTCATCACCGGATCGTCGAGATAGTGTGACATCACTGTCTTGCTGCGCACGGCTACTTCACCGATTCCTTCCGCGTCGTGGTTCAAGATTTTCACTTCCATGCCGGGGAGCGGTTTTCCGACCGTGTCAGCACGAAATGGGCGGAAATCATTCAGTGTAATTGCGGTACCCGCCTCGGTGCAGCCGTAGCCATTGCCCACCAGGATGCCGAGATCGTAGAAAAATTGAAGCGTGCCAGGCTCCGTAAACGCCCCGCCGACAAAGAGCGCGCGCACCTCGCCTCCAAATGCTTTGTGGACTTGCGGGAGCAACATTCGGCTGATATTCAAGTGGGGGCGCCGCCGGGTGAGGGCGCGGTTGATTCCGATTATCGCGTTCAGGATTTTGCGGCGGCCCGCCGGCAATTTGTCGAATCGCTGGCGGAGGCCGCGCTCGAGATTTTTTAGCACCATGGGGACGAGGCTCATGTAGGTAATCTTGTATCGCGTGAAAGCCTCGCGGATGTAGTCCGGCCGCAGCGTGCGGAGGTGGACCACCGCGGCTCCGCATGTGAACGGGCCGATGAAGCCAACCATAAAATCAATGGCGTGATTCGTCGGCAGGATGCTCAGGTAGCGGACTCCGGGCCAGAATGGATAGAGCGAAGTCAGCGCCACGCATTGCTCCAGATAATTCTCGTGTGTGAGAACGCAGCCCTTCGGCCGGCCGCCCGTGCCGGAGGAATATACGATGCAGGCGGCGTCTTTTCGCGAGCGGGGGACGAATACGGGCTCGCGCGCATCGCGAAATTCCTCCCAACGCTTGGCTCCGAAGAGGTCGGTTCCGGCGGGAGCTTCCGTCACGAGCACGACACGAGCCGCGAGGTCCTTGAATCCTTCCGCTTGTGTGAGCGCGCGCCAAAGATGGTACTCAACGATGAGGAATTCCGCTTTCGAGTGGGCGAGGAGTTTGAGTTGGTCGGCGGGGGTGGATTTGTAATCGAGCGGCACGAGCACGCCGCCGCGAAAAAAAATTGCGTAGGCGGAAATCAGCCATTTCGACTGATTCGTCATTAGAATGGCGGCGCGGGTGCCGGCCCCCAAACCCGCATCCTCGAGGGCCCGGGCGAGCGGAAGCGCCGCCTGCTTGAATTGACGGTATGTGAGGCGCGAGTTCTCCCGCTCGCGATCCGCTTCGATCAGGCAGATTTCGTCGGGCCAGCGGTCGAGGGCCGCGCGTAATGCTTCACCGAGGGAATTGTATTGGCAAAGATCCAGCATCAAAGGCGCGATTGAATTCGCTCGGCCAGGGTGCGGAAATCGCTGACCCCCTGGAGCTCGTAATCGGGCAGCTCGATTTGGAAATGCTGCTCGAGGCGCGTGAGCAGGTCGAGTGCCTGGAGGCTGTTGATGCCGAGTTTCTTGAAGAAATCGTCGTCGGGGCTCAGCTCCTCGCGCGGAACCTTGAACTGCTGCGCGGCGAGCTGAAGGATCTGTTCGGTCGTATTTTGCAGCGTGCTCATAAAGTTCTATCTTGCCACATTTCCATGATTCCTCAGCGACCACGACCGCTCAGATCCGCGCCCGTACTACGGAAGATAGGGAAGGGCGTCGGCGCTTTCGACGAACTTGCGGAGGCCTAGTTCCACCGCCGGCCGCGTGAAGAGTTCGCAGAAGAGCTCGATCTCGAGGCGCAGCTCGTCGTATGGGATTGGCTTGATGAATCGCTTCGCCGCGGCGGCCGTTGCCCGATCGAATTTTTTCAATTGCGCTGCTGATGCGCGAGCCATGCGCAGGGCTTCGCCCTCGGCAGCCACTTGGCTGACGAGCCCGACGGATTGGGCTTTTGTTGCGTTCATGCTTCGGCCGGTCAACAGTAAATCGCGCACCAGCGCATTTCCTAAGTCGCGTTTGAGGCGGGGAATTCCGCCGAAGCCTGGTATCAGGCCGAGTCGCAGCTCGGGGAAGCAGAAGCGCGCCATTTTGTCCGCGATGATCAGGTCGCAGGTGAGGGCAAGCTCAAAGCCGCCGCCGAATGTGACGCCGTGGACGGCGGCGATGGTGGTAATGGGAGTTTCGTCGATTGCGTTCATCACGCGATGGATGCGGCCGAGAAAATCGCGCACGCCGGCGATGCGTTCCTCGGGCTCGAGCCCCTGCGAGCGCTGATAAAGCTCGCGAAGATCTGCTCCGGCGCAGAAACCTTCCGCGCGGGCGCTGGAAATGATCAGCGCATGGGCGTCTTTTTGGAGGGCTCCCAGGGCGGCTGCGAAGGATTCGAGGTCCGCAAGGGTGGCCGAGCCGATTTCGTTGCACGGCGCGTGATCGAGCACTAACTCGATTGTGCCTTCAACGACCTTCCATGAAAGTGTCTTGCCCTGGAAACTCTTCATGCGCTTTTCTTCTGGAAAAGCTGTTCGATTTCGGCTGCGAAGCGTGAGGCGATGGCATCGCGCTTCAGTTTGCCGTTGGCCGTCAGCAGGCCATTTTCGATGGTGAATGGCTCGGGCACAAGGTGAAAAGCGCGAATCTGCTTGTAGTGCGGCAGCGCGGCGTTCACGCCGTCAATTACGGCTTGAATGCGCGCTGCATTCAGGCCATTGGCAGAGCCCGCGGCCACGAGCGCTGCCAAAAAACTACGCTGATTGCCGACCAAGACCACTTGTTCGGCTTCGGGCAGATTCTTGCTCAACGAGTCTTCGAGAGGCTCAGGCGCGACATTGTGTCCCGAGTTGAGGATGATCAGATTCTTCAGGCGGCCGGTGATGCTCCAAGTGCCAGTCGAGTCCACTTCACCCTGGTCGCCCGTATGGAACCACCCGCCTTCGAGCGCTTTCGCGGTTTCTGCCGGGCGTTGCCAGTATCCGGGGAAGATATTGGGCCCGCGCGCGAGAATTTCGCCGCTTTCCGCAAGCGTCATTTCGATTCCGGGAATCGCTGGGCCCACGCGACCGGGGACGGCATGTTGCGGATCATCCATAGTGCAAATGGCGGTCGTTTCCGTGAGGCCGTAAACCTGAAGGACGGGAATGCCGAGCATCATGAAGAAAAGCTGCGTATCAATCGAGAGTGGGGCGGATCCGCAGATGAGTGCTTTTAGATTGGGTCCGATGCTTTTGCGGATGGTGGGAAACATCATCGAATTTGCTAGCGAAAGCCACATAGAATCTGCCAGGCTGCTCTTCTCGTGGTGGCGTTTGGCGTAGGCCCGCTGGGCGCGCGTGAAAACCGTTGCCGCGAATCCGCTGCGCTGCTTCACGGTTTCTTCGATCCGGGCGCGAACACGTTCGAGCAATGCCGGCACATTCAGGAAATAATCGGGCGAGGAAAGTTTCAATTCATCGGACAGCTTTGAAATGTCCGTTGAGAGGGTCAAGATGCTATTGCGTGAAAGTGCCGTGAGCATCAGGATCCCGGATCCCGCGAAGCAGAACGGCAGATAGTGGAATACGCGGTCTGGCTCCCGGCTGGCGCCGGCTGCTTGCCCTTCGGGCCGCCCCATTAATTGATCGAGGCGCGCGTTCGTGCAATCGAGCATGTGGTCTACATTTGCGGCAGTGAGCACGACGCCTTTTGGCTCGCCTGAAGTCCCCGAAGTATAAATGATGGTGAGCACATCGGAATCCAGGTGATGAATCGGCGCGGTTGGCCGAACTTCTTCCCCCACGAAAACGCTATCCAGCAGCGAGATTTTAGGTGCAGACGGCCAAAGCTTCTGGATTTCCGCGGCGAGCGCGGCATTCGAGCAGCAGATGCGTGCCGGCATGGAATCCTTCATCATCCCGACGAGTTCGGCAGGGGCCTGGCGGGCATAAAGCGGCACAACGATGATTCCTTCCGCCATCATGGCGAGATCGAGCGCGGCCCAGCGAATGCTGTTGGGAGCGAGCAGGGCGCAGCGGTCTCCTTTTTTCAGGCCTCGCGCGACCAGGAATGTCCGCGCCTGCTGTACCATGGCCAGGAATTCTCTGCCCGTCACGGAAACCAAGTTGCCGCCGCGAATTTCGCACAGGACTGGAGCGCTGGCGGCCTGTTGCAGCCTTTCGAAAATTTTCTCGAGGAATGTCATTGGTGAGTCAAGACGCCGCTGTGTGCTTCGAGCAATTTGCAGAGGCCGGGGCTGAGCGGCGGCAAATAGTCCTCCCACCCGAGCACGCCGTGGCGAATCGGGAATTCCGGAAAATGCCGCGCCACCTGCTCTTCGAAATAGACGCCCATGCGCGCCATGAGCTGAAGATTGCGCGCGACGGTGCGGCCCATACCCTCGCGGATTTCTTCGGCCTGCTCATCGAGAGTGCGCAGCGCCACGACGATTTTATCTTCCAGCTCAGGTTCATCCACTCGCATCAGCAGATGTTCGTGCCCGCGGTCGCGCATGAGGTTGCGAATCCGCTCGTCCATGGTGACGCCGGCGGAAGGAACGCCGGCCGGCATGGAGGTGACAATCGCGTGATACCTCGAAGAAAGGAGGCGGTCACAGGCGCGGAGGATGCTCACGAGCTGGTACATGTCGTATTGCTCTGAGGAGAAGATGGGTACTCCGCCGAGCTTTTCGGAAACTTGCCGGCAGGCTTCGCGGTCCAGCATTTCCATGGCGATCAGAACAGGGAACACTTTTTGTGATTTCCTGTATTTCGCGACGCCGCCGGCGACAGCGGAAAGATATTTTTCGTTTGCGGCGTCCACTTGAGGGCCGGAGCGGTGAAAATAAATCGTCCGGTAGTAGCTCCTCTTGTAGGCACCAGCGATCGAATGAGCGATCCACTTTCCGAGTGACGCGCTGACCGGCCAGCAAAATGGATCGATGGGGCATATGGCGAGCACCGGCATGGTGCCGTCCCACCCTGCATCTAGCAGCACTTTTCGACCGTATTCCGGAGCGAGGGGTTCGAAGGTCCAAGCCGTGTCGGTGCCCAATTCCGTGGGAACGCCCAGCTTTCCGAGAACCGCCTGGGATTCGACGTTGCGTGTGATCACAAGCGAGTGGCCGCAAAACCGCTTGACCATTTTTTCGAGCATCGGGTTCATCTCGCCGGCTTCGGCACCGTAACCCACGCTCAATTTATTTTGAGCCGCGGCGATTCCCAGTGCGCCGATCATCATGGTGGTCAGGGCGTCGGCGAATTTACTCTTGAACATGGAGCCTTCGCAGGCGACTACGCCATCATTTTTCCTAACCTCCGAGTGCAGGAAACGCGGATAAACGTCCGGCAGGTAAACTTGTTTCGCATCGCCGAAATAACCGCGGGTCAGGTCGAAATTCTGCGACATCACGCTGAGGGCCAGATTTTCAGCGCCCAGGATGCGGCGTACCTGGCGCAGCATTTCGTCCACGCGCAGGTCCGAGCCGGTATTGCGCGCGCCATTATATCCGGCGAAGAGTAGCTTCAGTTTCGTGCCGGGCTTCCAGGGATGTCCGGCGCCCAGAATCCACTCGAGCTTGTTCAGTTCGATCAGGCCGCTGACCCAGGCCTC
This sequence comes from uncultured Acidobacteriota bacterium, assembly GCA_963701005.1. Lineage (GTDB taxonomy): Bacteria > Acidobacteriota > Terriglobia > Acidiferrales > UBA7541 > Palsa-295. The sequence goes on along the minus strand of OY969555.1, from coordinate 4,215,188 downwards.
CAGCACGAAATCCATCATCGCCGGGAATCCTGCACGGCGCTTGCGCGCGGCAGCGCCTGATTCGACGCGGCGTCCACGGGCCAGTCGCTGTACTTGTACATGAAATTATTTTCACGGCTAAAGCGCAATAGAGGAAAGCTGTATTGAGAAAACGGCGCGGGAGTACGCCCCATTTCCGCGACCACGCGCGAATTATCGAATACCGTGTTCCACACCAGGTAGGGAAGGAAGACTTTGAGCAGCGTAGCGAGCCCGCCGATTCTTCCGGCGCGACCCGCGAGCGCATTGACCATTTTCGATGACGGGCTTTCGAGGCTGGGAACAAAAACGGGGCCGCGCTTTCCCTGTGCCTTCGAGAGCGCATCTGTCAGCTCGATGAATGTCTCGGAAGCTGTGCCGGACGATAAATGGTAAATCTCGTGCTCAGGCTTCTCCTTCTGGTGGAGGGTCGCGATGGCGTCCGCAACGTAATCCACGGGCACGATATCGATGCGATCAGTCGAGCGAAAGGGGAGCGCGGGCAGTCCCGCGAGAAAGACGAAAGCGCGCACCATCTCGAATTGGTTAGTCTCAGCGCGACGGCTGTCGCCCAGCACGATGCTAGGCCGGAAAATCGTGCGCGGCACGTCCGGCAGCAACTGGTGCACCATGTGCTCGCAGAATTTCTTGGTGCGGGCGTAGGGATCGTAATCCGAGCGATTCCAGTCAATCGCCGAGTCCTCCTGCACGACTTCGTTCGAGCGCTGTCCTGCGACGGCGACGGTGCTGACGTGGCTGAAGCGGCGCAGGCCATGCTGGTCGCGGGCGCGCATGGCGAGCTGGATCACTTCTAGCGTCCCGCGCAGATTCACATTCAGGCAGCTTTTTTCGGATCTGCGATTGAGCGAGGCGGCGCAATGGATTACCGATTCGGTGGTGCGGACGAGGCGCTCATATTCGGCACTGTCGAGGCCGAAGTGCGGGTCAGTGAGATCGCCCAGGAAAATATTAATGCGCGAATTCAGCAGATCCGAAAATCGCTCAAAATCCAGGTGCAACTGAAGCGAGCGCCAGAGGCGCGCGCGGGCTTCCTGCTCGTCACGCGCGCGAATGAGCAGATTCAGCGGGCCGGAATTGCCCGCGAGAAGATTCGATGCGATGTGAGCACCGATATAGCCGGTGGAGCCGGTCAGAAGGATTGCCACGTTGATTGAATTTCAGGCCGTCGCACCGGGAGCCGCGCCCGCCACGCCTGCAGCGCTGGCTTCCGTGCGCGCCGCCAGCGGCACGTTGCGCCGGGGACGCGATTCCGGTTGACGCCCTTCGATGAGAGGATAGCACCACTTGCGCAGCGCTGGAATGTGGACGTTGATCCAGTAGTCCCACCAATCGAGCGAGCGGGCGTCGTAGCCGAAATCGGCACGCTCTTCATCCGGCAAGGCCGCGCTCAATTGTTCGACATGCGCCGCTTCGAAGACGTGATCGTTGAGCAAAATAAAAGGCTCGAACAATGAAATCAGCTTGATCACTTTTTCGAGCTCTCGCTGACGGCGCGCCAGCGGAGCGCGATTCGAGAACGGCTCGACAGTGCGATTGATTGCTTGCACTACAGCTTTTTGTGCGGGTGCGGACATAATTTTGTAGCGAGATTTCGAGACCGGGATGGCATCGAATTTGAGGCGCAGCCGCTCGTTGAATCCATCTTGCGCGCGAAAGAATTTGCGGTGCCCGAGGCCAGTGAGTTCAATCGAACGGCGCATGTCGCATGGATTCGCAACGGACGTGGCCAGCTGATAGACGCGCTCGTGACGGCGCGCGGCGAGCGCGGCGGCGATCAGCGTCATCCCGCGGCAGACCAGGTCCACGGGAATCAGATCGAGGCATTTGCTTTCTTTCGTCGGAAGCTGCCGGAAAAAAGTGCCGAGCAGATAGGAAAGCGACGCGGATGTGTTGACGCCCTCGTTCCAGCCGAGGAACGGTTTTTGGAGTGAGGATTCCACAATCGCGGGACGCACGACAGCGATGGCTGCTTTCGGCGATGCGTCGAGAAAATTGCGGATGAGCGATTCGGAGAGACTTTTCGTAAAGGTGTAGGTGTTGGGCCAGCCGAGCTCGTTTGCGCGGCGGGTGCCGGCGTCTGTAAGCGTCTGGCGCAGCCAGCGCACGCGATTTTTGCGAATTTGATTTTCGAGCGCCGGGCCGCTGAGGTCTTTTGCCGCATGCTCCTTTTGAAGCGCCTGCCCGCGAAGCTCCGCCGTGATTTCCTTTGATTCCGCGCGTGTTTCTGTCTCGCGAATCAGCGCTTCAAGTGATTGCCATTCTTTCACCGCGTCGAAATCCGCGCGGCCCGCAGGCGTGTAATCTTTCGGCAGCTCTTCGAGGACGCGCCCATCGCGACGGCCGATCACGTAGCAGGTGGAAAGATGGAGCAGTGCCGCGTGATCGGACTCGCGGATGAAATCGAGGACGTAAGCAGTGGCGCGAACGTTTGTTGCGAGCGCGTCCCGCAAATCGGGATTGAACTCGGTAAGCCCGGAGCTATTCACCACCACGTCCACTGAGCGCCCGAGTCGCTGGCGTACTTCGGGCGCCAGCCCCAGACCAGGCTTGGTCACGTCGCCATCCACCACTTCGATCCGGTCGCGCAGGAAATCCGCAAAATGTTCGGCGTGGCACGCGGCAAGATTCTCGAATACGGGCGATTCTTCGATCACTCGCTGGAAACGTTCGAGCGAAGTGGCCGTGCGATTATGCCGGACCAGGAGATAAATCCGACCAATCTCCGGTAAGTCGCTCAGCAGATTTGTCAGCCAGACCTTGCCGATGAAGCCCGTGGCGCCGATCAGCAGGATGTTTTTTCCGCGCAGGCTTTCGCGCACCGAGAAGTTAGATGCGCCGTTGCTTGCATCAAAATTGCGCGACTTGAAATGCACCACAGGCGCTTGCCTTTTCGGCGATGGCCGCTCGGCCGGCTGAATTGCTGCATCCAAGACGCCTGGCCGCATCGTGAAGCCCAGGGTCCTTGCTAGCAACCCGCGAGGCACGGTTCCATCGGGCTTGGGCCTGGCTAGCTTTGCGAGAGCTCCACGCGGGCGGATCACTGGATCGAGTAGGCGACCGGTGGCTATGCCGTCGCGAAAATCGAGACGATTGCAAAGGATGCGATCGACGCCCAGAAATTTAGCGAGCGGGCGCATAATGTGGTCGAGGCCCTGGCTTACCAGCACGACGTCGCCGCCCGATGACATCACTTCCCGCAGTTTTTCCACGCCCGCCTTTTTCAGCCGAGGCTTAAGGAAATAATGGAAGAATTCCTCGCCCAGGAGATCCAGTCTGTCGCGGCTGACACCGCGGAGTACGGTGTGAAGCAGCCGGGTGGCCATCACTCGATGCGTCATGTAAAGGAACGGCCGAGCCACGGCCAGCATGCCCATCGCGCCGCGGCGCCCCCAGCGCTCGACGAAGGTCTGCGCGTTCCAGGCGAAGAAGCCTACTGGCCGCACTGCGGTCAGGTTGAGCAGGCTGCCCTCGACACGCCAGAAGATGAGTTCGCGCGCTTCTGCCATGGCAGCCTCGGGGGCGTGCTGGGGCGTCGCGGGGTTCAAGTCAGTTGGCATGGATTCCTGCATCGTTAGGTAAACGACTCGTAGTCTTTATGGAAACACAGAACTTAGCATGCTCGTTCGCCCCAAGCAAGTGAGCGGCGGGCTGCGCGACCGTCATCCAGGTATTCATGGATTTGGGTATTGGAAGCGGAAGGTGTCGCCGGGGGGCCCGGCGACGCCGCGGGTGTTGTATTCGAGGAGGTATTTTAGGTGTTGCTCGTCCTCGGGGTAGCTTTCGCCTGCCGGGTATGGATACGGCGTGAGCGTGTGGAACGGTAACGGTGTAACGGTGTCGCCGTGGGCGGCGTAGAAGTCCATGTCTTTGGCGAACCCGTCGGCATAGAAGAAATAATCGCGGGCCCAGCCTTCGGGGAGGTCGGGCAGTTGGGTGGCGTCGAAATCTACGGCTACTTCGTCGCCTGAGCCGAAGATTACGTACTCGTCGTCTGAGGCGCGGACTAGATCTGTGACATCGCCGTAGCGGGTGTAGTTGCCGGTCTGGCGCGTGTAGGGGCCGGTGGCGCTGACGTCTTCGTAGATGTAGGTCAAATCGTTGCGCTGGGCGCCTTCTATTACGCGCGGGTAGCCCCGGAATTGCAGCTGCGCGGCTGCGAGTGGGACTTCAGTTAATTTGAATGGGATGTCCTGGGCGAAATTATCTACGCGGATGCGGTCCCAGTAGATTTTCAGATTCGTGGTGATGCGGATGAAACGGGCGCCTGGCGGCAATTTGCCGGTGAGGTCCGCGACCATGGTGCGGGAGAGGCCGGCGGGGAAGCCCATGTCGTCGATTACGCGAACCCATTTGCCGGAGCCATCCTGCACTTCGACGTACGGCGGGATGGGTTGAATGCCGGCTTGCCACGCGGCGTACATGGAATTCGCCGAGAAATAATCGGTGAAGCCGTCCATGAGGAGGCGCAGGGGGCGCCAGGAATCCCACGGGCCCAGATCGAGCTCGATTGTGTGCATGGCGGCGAAGCCCTGATAGGGCGCGTCGGCGAAGCCGGTGACGTATTTGCGGTCGCGCTCGAGGAGCTGCGGGAGGATGTCGCGGTTCTGGTCGTCCCAGGCGCCGGCGGGGGGATGCGCATTCTGGCTGGCGATTACTTTGAATTTGGGGAATGGGGGATTACTGGCGAAGTATTCGTTGGGGTAGACCTCGATATTCGCGGGATGGTCGACTGCGAGGAGGCGCGCCTGGTCGAGATAATCCAGCTCTTCCATAGGCTCGAGCATGCGGAAGCTGATTCGGCCGTCGCGGGGCTGCACTTGCGAGCCAGAGACTTTGAAATATTCGTCGGGGTCGGGAGTGTTGCGCTGGTTGGGGGCGATCCAGTGGCCGAGGATTCCGGGGCCGATCATGTCCGCGAGAAATTCGTAGTGCTGGCCATTCCAGACGAAAACGATGGGGCAGGAGCTTCCGCGGCGGTCGATTTCGGTTATCAGGTCTGATTTTCCGGCTGGGATTTCCATTTCGTCCTGGAGTACGCCCGTGGGCCACAGGAGGCGAACTACTTCTGCTTCGCGCTCAGGACCAAGGCCGGCGATGATTTCCGTGGGGCCCTGGCCGAGGTAGCCGGAAGCGCCGGGGACTTCCCACTTTTGCTGGAGCGCGCCGGCGTAGAGTTCCACTTTCGTGCCGATGGCGGATTTGTTGTCGTGCTCGCCTTTGAAATCGAGGCGCAGCCAGTTGTAGCGGTTGCCGCCGACATTCTGGAGCAGCACGGGCGGTAGATTGTTTTGTGTGATTAGCAAGTCGGTTGCGCCGTCGCCATCGAAATCGAAGGCGATTACGCCGCGCGGATTTTGCAGGATGATTTTGTCGAGGCCATTCTCGGCGGTCACGTCGCGGAAGCCTGCCGGGCCTTCATTGCGGAGAAGGGCGATGTGTCCTTCGCCGGAAAAATTTTCGCCGACAGCGACTAGATCAACCCAGCCATCGTTATCGTAATCGAGGGCGGCGAGGCCCCAGCCGCGCATCCATTGCAGGTCGGGCAGGGTGACGCGCTCGAATGCTTTCCCGGCGATGTTGCGCCACAGGCTGAGACCCGGGGCGGCCCAGTGCGTGAAAGCCAAATCCATCCAGCCGTCTTTATTGAAATCGAGCGCCACGACCCCGGCGGATTGTCCCGGCATTGCTGTGATCCACGGATGCACGGATCGAAAGGCGCCTTCGCGGGGATTTACGTAAACGGTTGGCGAGTCTTGCCAGCCGGTGAGGACGAAATCTATGGCGCGGTCGTTATTTAGATCGCTTCCGATGGCGGCGACGGATGGCGCGGTGCCTTCGAGAGCGGTTTCCTTGGTCCAATCGGTGAACGTGCCATTGCCGTTGTTGCGCCAGAGGACGTTGCCTGCGGGCTTGGTGTCCGGAGGGAAGGCGAAGGGCTGGGAGGGATTATCGAGGGGGAAGTCGTTGAAGCGGGTGACATAGAGGTCGAGGTCGCCGTCGTGGTCGTAATCGATGAAAGTGAGACCGAGTGCGAGGCCGTCGGTTTGAATTCCGGATTCTGCGGTGACGTCTTTGAAGCCGCCCTTGCCTTCGTTGTGGTAGAGGGCGACGCGGCCGTTGAAGCTGACGGCAAGGTCGGGCTTGCCGTCGTTGTCGTAATCGCCGACGGCGCAGCCCGTGCCTTCGCCGTGGATTTCGAGTTTCGCTTGCTTCGTGACGTTGAGGAATTTTCCTTTGCCGAGGTTGCGGAAGAGCGCGGCGTTGCCTTTTCCATCGGCGTTGACGAGGAAGATGTCGGGCTTGCCGTCGCCGTCGTAGTCGAGGATGCAGGCGCCGCTGCCGAGAAAATTCGCGAGAGTCTGGCCCGAGGGTTCTCGCGATGCAGCACCCGGCAGGTTGTTTCCTCTCATTGCCCTCCGGTTGGTTGCTCGGGGCCGGCCTTTGGGCGCGGCGGGAGATTGCGCGGGCAGTCCTGCGAGGGAAGTGACATTTGTGAAACGGACGGGGACGAGCGGCGGAACCGGCTCGGGCGCGGGCGGGATGAGTTCGGCGAGCGAATATTTTCCCTGTTCGCCGTAGATGAAGCTGATGGGCTTGCCTAATTTTTCGGCGGTCAAGTGCTGGAAGCGGTCGAGGTGCTGTTTCGCGCCGGCGAGGTCGTTCGTCCGCTGGAGCGATTGCGCGAGACCAAACTCGGCGGAGACGTGGTAGGGATTTGATTTCAAGGCGGCTTGGAAGGCGGCGATGGCTTTGTCGAATTGCTGCTGCTGGGAATAAATGAGGCCGAGAAAATATTGTGTGTCGGCGTCCCCGGGGTCTAGGGCCGCGGCTTTTTGAAAATCTTCGACGGCTGCATCGGGGTGGTCTTGGGCTTTCTCGAGGAGGCCGAGATTGAACCACGAGCGCGGATTTTGCGGATCGTGCTCGGCGGATTTTGCGAGGATCCTGCGGGCATCTTCGAAATTTTGCATATTGAGGAGAGCGATTCCGGAGTTTAGACAGCCGATGTCCGATTGTGTGTCGAGGATGCAGGCGCGCTGAAATTTGCCGAGGGCGGCTTCGAATTGCTGGCGGTTCATGAGGGCGACGCCGAAATTATTTTCGCGGGTGATTTGGGCGTGCGGGTCGGGGGGGATCGATTGGGCGGCGGCTTTCGCCGATCGTGGGCGCGGAGAGACGGGCGCCTTTTGGGCCCTGGCGGCGGAGGCGGAGCAGATGAAGATGAGCGCGAGAATGGCGGCGAGCCGATGAAGGCACGGTACCTGAGGGGGGTGTTTTGCGCAGTTTAGAATTGGTCGCGGTCTCATGTTTTCAATAACTTACAGCGATTTCTAATCTCGAAAGCGGGATTAGAAAACGAGCGATAGGCGATGGGTGATGGGTGACGCGTGAGTCTGCATGGGTATAGTCTTTGGCCGGCTAGCGCCTGGCGAGGCTGGCGGGGGTGGAGGTGCTGATTGGCCGCAATTCTCACGGTCTCATCTTAGACGAGAATGTGTGAAGTGCAAGCATGTGAGCCTGTGGAGTTTTTGGCGAACGGGGAGCCGAGTATTTTTTCGCGGTACCGGGAAGCAGCGCTGAGATCCTTCAGGCATCCTTGTCGGATGCCCTCAGGATGACAGCGCGGCGGGGTGGGGCGATTTTTGAGTGTGGCGTTTGAGTCGATGATTGCTGGGAAGAGCACAGGCAGGATTTTCTGTGCCACTTGAGGCAGTAGCAAGCTTCTTCGAAGGAAGCAAACGGAGCAATTTCAAATTTAAAATGAACGCATCTCATAAATTGGCGGCCACCAAAAAAGTGCGTGGCTTAAGGGGCTAAAGCCTTGATATGAGCGATCTTTTCGGCGGGGATGGAATCCCCGCCCTTCCATCCCGGTATTTATGGGATGACTTCATTTCAGATTTCAGATGAAAGGCAACGACGGGGACGGCAGCACGATTGGGACCTTAACACAGAGGGCACGGAGTGAAGGCGGAGGGCGCGGAGAGGCTTGCAGTCCGATGCCTGATGGGTGCATTTGGCGCGAGCGTAGTTCGGAAGAGCACAGCCAGGATTGTTTCTGTGCTACTGAACGCGGGCCCACCTGAAGGTGTCCGCTATATAGGCTGGGCTTGCGTCCGTCGGAAGGTTTCTGGTTAGCGCTTGGCGAGGGGCTTTGCGGCGATGATTCCGGCGCCTTCTTTCACGGTGATTGCTTGATCGGCGGCGATATTTTCCGCGTGATCGACCTGGCCACTGGGCCATTGGACTCGGATCACATCGACCTTCGCGTGAGCCGCGAGTCCAAAGGTGAGCATAAGTTCACTCGAGGACAGATAACTTCCGCCGCTGGTGAGCACTTTTGTTTGAGATTCGCCGCCCAGGAGTCCCCCGAGGCCACGTTCATTAGCGTCAACGGTGCTTCCGTATGCGACCTTGACTGATGCGCCGATGCCGTCGCGGTTTGACTTTGTGCCGACTAGTTTGATGCGGAGGCTATGATTTGTTGTGCCGGTGTTGCGGAAGAGGGCGGGGGGGCCGGCGTTTGTGGAGACTAGGATGTCTAGGGCGCCGTCGTTGTTGATGTCGGCGTAGGCTGCGCCGCGGGCGACACGGGGCGCGGCGAATGCGGGGCCTGCTGATGCTGTGGTTTCGGTGAATTTTCCGTTGGTTAGATTGCGGAACAGGTGCGGGGGCTCGGCGTAGCGGACGCGGGGTTGGACGCGCTCGATGGCGTCTTCGATGTGGCCGTTGGCTATGAAGATATCGGGCCAGCCATCTAGATCGTAGTCGAAGAAGAAGCAGCCGAAGCCGAGGGTGAGGAGGGTGGCGCGGCCGATATCGGAGTGGGGGGCTTCGTCAACGAAGAGGCCGTTGTGCTCGTAGTGGTAGAGGGCGAGCATTTGATTCGAGAAATTGGTGATGATGACGCTCGGGTAGCCGGAGCGGTCGTAATCGGCAGCGTCCACGCCCATGCCGGCTCGGGCAATGCCGTCTTCGCTGTAGCCGATGCCGGCAGAAACTCCTTTTTCTGTGAAGGTGCCATTGGCGTTGTTGATGTAGAGCTTGTTTGGTTGCGTGTCGTTGCTGATTAGGATGTCGGGCCAGCCGTCATTATTGGCGTCGAGGACGGCTACGCCTAGGCTTTTGGAGGTGGGATCGTAGAGGCCGGCTTTTTCTGTGGCGTCTTCGAAGGTGCCGTCGCCGCGATTGTGCCAGAGGCGGACGGAGGCGCCTTTATAGGATTCGGGCGTGCAGTAGGATTTCGATTTGCCGTCGAGGGTGCAATAGAGATCGGTTTCGGGGGACCACTGAACGTAATTGGCGACGACGAGATCGAGGTGGCCGTCGCGGTCGTAATCCACCCAGGCGGCGCTGGTGCTGAATTCGTTGGGGCCCCAGAGGCCGGCTTGCTTGGTGACGTCGGTGAAGGTGCCGTCGCCGTTGTTGCGGAAGAGATGATTCTGGCCTAGGGCGGTGATGAAGATGTCATCGAAGCCATCGTTATCGAAATCTCCGATGGCCACGCCCATGCCGTAGATTTCGACGGCGAGGCCGGCTTTGCGGGTGACGTCGGTGAACGTGCCGTCGTGATTATTGTGATAGAGCGCGAGCGTCGAGTGGCGGCGGACGTGGCCGGGCCAGTCTGCGCCGTTGACCAGGAGGATGTCTTGCCAGCCGTCGTTATCGTAATCGAGGAAGGCGACGCCTGAGCCCATGGTTTCGGGGAGCCATTTTTTGCCGAACGCGCCATTGTTGTGGCTGAAGTGGATTCCTGCGGGGCGAGTGACGTCTTCAAAATGGATTGCGGCGGGTGGAGCGGATTTTTGCTGCTGGTCTCCGAAGACTGTGCCGAGAGTCGCGGCCAGCGCGATCAATACGAGCGCGGCAATTCCAGGGATCGGAAGAAAGCGGTGAGTGTGGCTAGTAGGCATTAGTCGGAGGCCTTTGCGCCACGATTCGCGGTGCCATGCGTCGCCGCTTTGAGTGCTTGCGGTGAAGCCTTCTTCTCGGGAGCGCAACCGGAATTGGGCGCGACGCATGCAGACGTATGCTCGTGGATGGGCTGGCGCTCGAGATTATCCTCGGGATGGGTTTGGCGATAGGGGCCGGTTATCGTTTGCGCGGCCTCGTCGGCTTTAAAGCGGAGATAGCGCTTTTGGAAATCCGCGGCGTGCTTTGACTCGCCCAGGCCCGTGTAGCAGAGCATGAGATTGTAATTGGCCTCGAGATCTTCGGGGTCGATTGCGAGCGTGGCATCGAATTCTTTGACCGCCTCGGCATAGTGGCGCTGGAGAAACAGGATGTGGCCGAGATCGTCGTGGACGACGCGGTCGCGGGGATATTGCTCGAGCACCTGGCGGAGATGCGTGATGGCTTCGTCATACTTGCCTTCGTTGCGCAGCATGCGGGCATAGAAGTAATGCGCGCGTGCGAGATGGGGGCTGAGCGAGAACGCGCGATCGAGCGCTTCACGCGCGGCTGCGAGATTTCCTTCCTGTACGCGGACGCGTCCGATATTCACCCAGCCGTCGGGGTTGGCGGGGTCTATTTGCGCGATTTTTTCGAAGGCGGCCGCGGCTCCGGTGAGGTCGCCCTGGAGGAAGAGGCCGATGCCGTAATCGTTCCAGCGCGTCCAATCTTCCGGGTGCAACGCGATTTCCGGCTTTGGGGCGGGGAGGCTTGCGGGAATCACTTTCAAGTCGAGCGAATTTTCCGCTACCACGACGATTGGCAGGGCAGGGACGCCTTTGCTTCCTCCGGGGAGCTTTGAGGGATCGCCGGTAAAAACAAAATGGCGGTCGTCGAAGTCGGACGTGACGGGCGCGGCAGGCTGCGCCGGATCGAGCACTCCCGCGAAGGAAAATTGCGTGTTCCACCAGGCGAATTTTCTGTAATTCAATTTGGCGCGGACGTGGATGGTGTCGCCTGCGTCTGGTGGAACTTGGATGCGGTAGTGCGCTGTATCGGCCGCGCCGGGGGGGATTAGGTGGACGTAGACGACGGCGCGGGTGGCCCAGGCGTTGCGTTTGTTGATCTGGTTGCCGTGGGCGTCGATTTGGAGGGAGCGGTAGAAATGCGCGCCGGGGTCCGCGGGGCCTTTGCCATCGTCCGCGGCGCGGCCGCTCCAGAAGATTGTGCGGCCTGCGTCGTCGGTGGCGGTGAGCTCGAGCCAGCAATCGAAGGCGTCCACCGTGCCGCCGGGGAAGAAATGGCCTAGCTTGCGCGTGCGGACAACCACGTCGAGGCGATAGGCTTCGCCGCGGCGGAGGGAGGCGGCGGTGCGATTGAGCGGGGCAGTCAATTCGGCTACGGGGGTGGCTGATTCGGCCGGGGCTACTGGAACGGAGCTCTCGGATTCTTCGCCTACCGCGAAGGTGGTCTGGATGCCGGGATTTTCTGCGGCGGCCGAGGCTGCGGCAGTGGCTTGCGATTCGTTGCTGGGCGCCGAGCCAGGGGCGCCGATTTTTTGCGGCGGCTTTTCCGGTGAGATGGCGAAGATGTCCACGCTGACTTGATTGTCGGCGAGGAATTTTTCGGTTTGGGCGAGCTGGGCGGCGTCTCCGTTGACGAAGGGGAGCGCGGTATTCGCGGCCGGGAAGCGATGCGAGTGGACGGCACCGGCGATATTGCCTGCGTCGTCGGAGCGCGTCATGGGCATGTGGCAATCGGCGCATTGCATGGGATTCGCTGGGTAATAGAAGGAGCGCGCGCCTTGGCCGGAGACGCCGCTGGCTTGCCAGTTGTCGTATTCGTTGAAGCCGCGCGTCCAGCGATAGTGGTTCACGGGGGCGTCGAGGTGAACTTTGTGGCACGTGGAGCAGAATTCGGCGGTTTGCGTGCGCATGAAGGGCTTGAGGAAAACGCGGCGGTGGGGCTCGGGATTTAGCTCGGTGAGAAAATCGTGGAGGCGGCGCGCGAGGGGATTTTTGCTGGCGGCGAGGCGGTGGAGCGCGGGATATTCGAGCTCGAAATCTCCCTGGCCCATGGTGCTTTTCACCTGCGCGATGGAATGGCACATCATGCAGCCGAGGCCGGCTTGGGCTGCGGGCGTGTTTTCGATTTGGCGGATTGGTGTGTCGAACATGCCGCTGAAGAGGAGCGCGGGATCGTGGCAACCGGCGCACCATTTCGAGGGATTTACGCCGCGGACGTCTTGCATGTACTCGATGCTTTTGCGGTACCAGGTGTTGTTGAAGGAGGAGAAATGATGCGCGGAGCTTTGCCACTGGCGGTAGATATCGGCGTGGCAGCGCTCGCAGCTTTGGGATTCCATAAAATAGCTGGCGGGGATTTGGCCGCCGTGGGCTGTTTGCGCTGAGCTTGGGAAGAATGGGCCGGAGGGGCCGTCGCCTTCGGCGTCCATTGAGGCTGGGGCGATCGCGGGATTTTCTATGCGATGGCTGCGCTCCCAGGGGACGGTGCGCACCCACCAGGCGGCGGTGGTGAGCAGGGCGCCTGCCAGCAGGAACATCATGGCGCGAAATACCGCTGCGATGTAACTTCCTGCGAGGAGTCCGCGCTTGCCTGCCCAGGTGGAGGCGAGGAGCGCGCCGCCCGCTACGCAGAAGCTGATGTGGGTGTAGAGGAGGGTCCATTCGTCGCGGCGGGTGCCGGTGAAGATTAGGAGGGCGCCGAGGAGGGCGCCGATCGAGAGCAGAACCCAGCCGATTCGGGGGGCAGGCGAGATTGTCGGCCAGATTTGGCGCAGTGCAAATGTAAGCGTGACCAGCAAGATTATGCCGGAGATCAGGTGCAGGATTACTGCTCCGAAGTACGGCACGTTTGCGGAGGGCCAGGCGAAGACGTAGGCCGCCGTGAGGAACAGGAGGACAATAAGGCAGGTCGCAAATCGCCTCACTTCTGCCACCCAGCCACTCGAAATAGAGAAGCTAACATCTGGTTTTGAAGTTCTCGCCCCGTCGAACTGAGGATTCTCTCGCCGAGATGGAACCGAGTCAATGCCGGAGCCACGAAGCTCTAGGTGATGGGCCTAACCAGAGCTAATGGGATCGATAATAAGTTGAAGCTTGGTTGAAGGCTAGATGCAGCCTTGACAATACAAAAATGCAATGTAACATTGTATTACGAATAGGACAGCCACTGTGCCTACAACAACGAAAACCGGGCTCAAAATCGCGGATGAGGTTTGGATCGCAACTGCGTTACTGCATCGGGAAAACCCCGATAGATCCGACTTCAGCGTGCAAGAAATTGTGGGGCGGGCGGCGCGAGAGGCGATTGCTGGCTCGATTCGGCCGGGAGTGTATGTTCATGCTGTGCAGCACTGTGTGGCCAATCGTCCCCCGAGTCCAGGCACTTATCGCATGCTGTTTGAAACCGGGCGCGGCCGCCGCCGCTTATTCCGAAGAGGGGACGCTTATGATCGGGGTCGAGAGGGCGGCAAAGTGACGCCGATCGCGGGCCAAATTCCGTCGCGGTACGCTCGCCTGCTGGATTGGTACCAAGAGTGGAGTAGTTCCGCGCGATTTTCAGTCATCGCAGAAGATCCACTTATGGCGCTCGAGGGTTCTGGAGCGGAGCTATGGTCTGAGGAAGGCCCGGATGCGTATGTGCGGCGATTGCGCGAAGGCTGGGAATGAGTAGGATCTTCTGGGACACCAATCTCTTCATTTACTTGTTGGAGGGGCACGGCGCGCTTGGCAAACGTGTCGTCGAGCTTCGGCAGTCAATGCTCTCGCGGGGAGATCAGCTTGTTACGTCGGCGCTTACGCTGGGCGAGGTGCTGGTAAAACCGATTGAGCGAGGAGAACATAATCTCGCGGCGAGATATGAGGAAGCCATCGAGGCGGCGTCACTGGTGATTCCTTTCGAGGCGAGGGCGGCCAGAATCTATGCGGAGCTGCGGACTGATCGATCGCTGCGGGCGCCGGACGCCATTCAGCTGGCATGCGCGGCTGCGGCAGGCGTGGACTTATTTATCACGAACGACACTCGGCTTCACGCGAAGCAGGTGGCGGGCATTCAGTTTATCGTTTCGCTTGAACGGGCGCCATTGTGACGGCATGAAGGGGTCCTTGGCGCATGAACCCTCAAACCCTTTTCGATATCCGAACCCATGTTAGACTCGGCGGCTTGGCGGGCGGGGAGGAAACTAAATTGGACGACCTACACTACAAAAGTCTTTTTGAGATGGCGAAGATGGTGCGGACGGGGAAGATTTCGCCTGTGGAACTGGCGAAGGCGCACTTGGAACGGATTGAGCGGCTGAATCCGAAGCTGAATGCAATTGTGAGCATGGATGCGGGGCGCGTGCGGGCGCAAGCGAAGGCTGCGGAGAAGGCGGCTGCTTCACGGAGCGCGAAGGGCAAGCTTGGGGCGCTGCACGGCGTGCCGCTGACGATCAAAAGCTCGATTGACGTGAAGGGCGAACGGTGCGAGTGCGGGACTGCGTTGCGCAAGGGGCTGATTCCTGAGCGGGACGCGCCGCTGGTGGCGAGGCTGCGTGCTGCGGGGGCGATTATTCTTGGGACAACAAACGTGCCGGAATTTCTGATGGCCTACCAGTCGGACAATGCGCTTTATGGGCGCTCGAATAATCCGTGGGACCTGGAGCGTACTCCTGGTGGCTCGAGCGGGGGTGAGGCGGCGGCGATTGCGTCTGGCTGCTCGGCAGGTGGAGTGGGGAGCGACGGCGGCGGGTCCGTGCGCATACCCGCGCATTTTGTGGGAATTTGCGGATTGAAGCCTACGCCTGGGCGGATTCCTGCTACCGGACATTTTCCTGCGTCGGCGGGGCCGTTTGTGAATCTCGGCGTTGTCGGGCCGATGGCGCGCACCATTGCGGATGTCTCGCGGCTTTTTGAGGTGATTGCAGGGCCGGACATGAGTGACCCGGCTTCGGCGCCGGTGCCGCTGCGGAAATGGAGTGACGCGGAAATCCGGAAGTTGCGCATCGCCTACTTCGAGGATGATGGAGTGACTCCTGTGACGCCTGAAACTGCGGCGGCCGTGCGGGCGGCGGTGGAGGCGCTGCGCCAGCAGGGATTTCAGGTGGAGCCTTGGCGGCCGGAGAATCTCGAACGCGTTTGGCAGCTCTGGTGGAATTTATTTGGGCGGGCGATACATATGGCCATGACGCCGATGGTGGCTGGGCGGGAGGCGGAGTTGAGTCCCATGTACCGCGCTTATCGCGAGAGCCTGGCGGGCGATAAGCCGCTTAGTGCCGGGGAGTTGCTTGAGACTCAGGTGGTGCGGGATGTGTTGCGCAACGCATTGCTGGCGAAGATGGAGAAATATCCGATTTTGATTTGCCCGGCTTGCGCGATTCCCGCGTTCCGGCATCGAGAGCACGAATGGATGATTGGTGGGCGCAAAGTGGAATACTTGAAGGCGATGTCGTATTCGCAGTGGTTCAACTTGCTGGGAAACCCTGGGGCGGTGGTGCCGGTGGGGAAATCGCCGGAGGGGCTGCCCATCGGAGTGCAGATTGTGGGCCGGCCGTGGGAGGAGGAGGCTGTGCTGGCGGTGGCGGCGAAAATCGAGAAAGCAAGTGGAGGATTTCGACGGCCGCCGGTGTAACGCGGGCGTCCCGCATGCTCTTTTGGGTTTAGAATTTGGCTGATGGTAACTATCCGCAGCCGCGGAAGGCTCCCGCACTGGGAAGCCGCGAACGCGATCTATTTTGTGACATTCCGGTTAGTCGACTCCCTCCCGAAAAGCGTTCTGCAAGCAATCGATTTTGAGAGATCGGACATCGTTCGGACTGCCCAGGCGATGGGGCGCGAACTCACTCCTCACGAACGGAAGAAGCTGGACGAATTAATCAGCGAGAAAATTGAGTCGCATTTGGATGCGGGGGCGGGATCATGTTTTCTCTCGAATCCTAGCGTGGCCAAAATCGTCGCTGATGCGGTTCGCCATTTCGATTCCGACCGATACAAGCTCTTTGCCTGGTGTGTGATGCCAAACCATGTTCATGCGGTATTTAGACCTCTTGGGCGTCATGGTCTTTCCGATATTCTGCACTCGTGGAAATCGTACTCCGCGAAGGAGGCGAATCGCATCTTGGAGCGCTCCGGGGAATTCTGGATGGAGGAATATTATGACCATCTCGTTCGTGACGAGGATGAGTTCTATCGAATTGTTGACTATGTGCTTAGGAACCCAGAGAAGTCGGGGCTTCGTGATTGGCCTTGGGTTGGATCTGAGGTCGGATAGGAAAAACCTGCGCCGGCGGGACGCCCGCGTTACGATGCTCGAGCGACCAGGATTATGGCGAGGGCGTAGAAGATGAACATCATGGCCAGGTAGGCTTTTGCGATTCGATTGGCGCCGGCGAATTCCTTCCAGGCGAAAATTCCCCAGAGAGCGGCTACCATTGGCGAGGACTGGCCTATGGCGTAGGAGATGGCTACTCCGGTGAAGTGAGAGGCTACGGAGAAGAAGACGAGGCCGGTGGACCAGACTGCTCCGCCGAGGAGACCGAGCAAGTGGCCTCGCGGTGGGCCGTGGAAAAAGCCGCTGAAGGCTACCGGTTCTCCGACCAGTGGATGCTTCATTAGGTAGGTGTTCCAGAGCGGGCAGGAAAGCAGCGCGCCTAGCGTGAGGAAAACGCAGACGCTGTATTCTCCGAGGGGATTTCCGTGGGTGAGGGCGCGCGTGGAAAATGGAGCCCATGCGCCCATTAGCACGCCAGAGACAACGCTGACGATGATGCCCTTGCGAGATGCCGTTTTTCCCGAGGCCACTTGCCCGTAGGCTTTGCCATCAAGCACCACGGCGATTAGAGCGCACACTACGCCCGCCGTGAGCATCATCACGTTGCCCTTTGGCTGCTGCACGTAGCTGAGCACCACGCCAATGACCAGCGCGATGCCGATGGCGACTGGGAAAGCCGTGGCCATGCCGACCATGTCCATGCCTGCGACGAGGAGCAGGTTTGCCAGATTGAAAAGCACGCCGGCCAGTAGCGCCCAGCCGATATTGGAGGTGTCGGCGGAGCGGACATTATTGAGGAAGCTCGAAGGGTCGTTTCCTGTGCTGCCGAGAGTGAGCGCGAAAATGAGGGCGGTGAGAAAAATTCCGATGGCGTAGTCCCAGTAAAACAGCTCGAAGGGGTAGTTCTTCACGCCTTTGTAGGAGTTGGCCCAGGATCCCCAGCAGATTGCGGTGATGACGATCATGGTGAGGGCGCCGGCGAATGTTTGTGGAGTGAACATGAGGCTCCTTGATTTTCTGCTTCGTCAGAACGCCGCGGCGCCGGCGGGGCTTTTTGATTTTATGAACGCGAGCACTTCGTCGCGCTTCGACATGGCCCGAGCGCCGACCTTTGTGGTGCAGAGCGCGGCGCAGGCATTCGCGAAGGTGCCGACGCGCTGCTGGTCCCAACCCTGGAGCAGGCCATAAGATAGGCCGCCCATGAAGGCGTCGCCTGCCCCGGTGGTGTCCACGACTTGCACTTTGAATGCTGGGGCGTGTGTCTTTTGCTTGGGGCTCGCGATGAGGCAGCCGTCCGCTCCCAGGGTGATGGCCACGAGCGAAGGGCCGAGCCGGAGGAGCTTATCGGCGATCTTTTCGTAATCCGATTCGCCGGTCAGCTCGCGGGCGGCGGCTTTGCAGGGCTTGAGCACGTCGACGAGCCGCAGCGATTCCGTCAATTCTTCCTGTGTGCCTAGGTTTGATTGGCAGAAAAATCCGGGCGAGACATCGAGATCGAACAGCACGCGGACGTTTGCTTCTTTTGCGAGGCGCATGCCTTCCTTTACGGGCGCAATGGGGAGTTGCGATGCCTCGGTGTGAAAGTGTTTCGCTTTCTTGATGTGTGGCGCGAAGCGATTCGCTACTTGATAAACGGAAACTTTGCCTGTGACATTGGGGAACATATAGATACAGCGCTCGCCCTCGGCGTCCACGGGAATCCATGTCAGGGAGGAATGCTCGCCCTTCACGATTTCGATTCCGGAAAGGTCGGCGCCATCGTCCGCGAAGGCTTTCTGGATGATGCGGCCGTTTTCGTCGTCGCCGATCAGGCCGAGCCAGCCGGTGCTGGCGCCGAGGCGCGCGACTTGCGTGAGATTATTCGCTGTGACGCCGCCGGCGTGGATTTCCATGCGCGTGGCATTGATTTTCTCTTCCGGGCCGAGCAGGCGCGGAACTATTGCGAAGTAATCCACGGTGCAGCTTCCGATTCCAACTACGTCAACGGTCTTATCCATCGGTGTCCTCAGTTCGATTTGTCCGCCGGGTGCGCGCCGGGCGTCGGGCGGGTGGCTAGTGCGATGAACATTTTATTAAATTTGTCGAGGTCCAGCGCCTGCTGGACGTGGACGAGCTGTTCGCCGAGTCCGGGCTGATTGCCTTCGGTCCACACCAGTGTATTGCCGTAGCCCGCGCCGTGCGAGATATCCATGTCCATGTAGAGCGTAGTTTCCTTGGTGATGATGCTCGGGTCGAGCCAGGCCGCGGCGGCGAGTTCGTCCCACATATACTCCTCGTCGGCATATTTGCCGAGATATTGGGCGGCGGGATTGGGCGACTTGGCGATCTCGGCGATCATGGTTTTGGTCATGCGCGTCTTGACCGAGATATCCACCGTGGTGACCGTGATTTTGTGCCAGGGTGCGCACATCACCATGTGCACGGCTTCGGGGTCCCACCAGAAATTGAACTCGCGGCGATTTTCCGTGGCCCACTCGATTTGCACCAGCGGGGCGATGCTGCCGCCCATGACCACAAGTTCCTGCGCTAGATCAGGGACCTGCGGATCAATGCTGATGGCCTGCGCTAGATTTGTGAGCGGGCCGCCGGCGTAGATGGTCACCTGGTGCGGATATTTGTGAACCATGCGGATGATGAAATGGGCGGCGTCTTCTTCAACGGCCTTGGTGGTGGGGTTTCCCTCGACGAGCGGGGGCACTTCGTTGGGGCCGTGAAACCTGCCGCGGACGCCGTCTCCCTTGGACACTTTGTTCCACGCGCCTTGATAATTCACTTTGCCGTAGAGTTTTTCCCAGCGCTCGATCGTCTCCATGCGATTGATCAGCGGAAAGACGGCGCCGGGAACGACGGGAATATCGGTGCGGCCGATGATTTCAAGCATTCGCAGGGTGTGAGCGATTTCTTCATCGCGCCACATGTCGCCGCTGACGACGGTGATGCCGAGCGTCTCGACTTCGGGCGATTGGACAAAGACGAGGATCGACTGCTGGTCGGTGGTGGCTGGGCCGCGGGCGTCCTGGTCGATGATGACTTTGCGTTTCGATTGCGCGCCGGCGGACAAGGCCAGCAGCAAGAATGCGAGGGTGGCTAGAATTATTCTCGTGCGCATGAAATGAAATTCTCCTTTGAGTTTGGTGCGAATCGTCGGGGGTGAGGGCAGGCAGCCGTTGCCCGGCGGATGGCGAAAAAAAATCATTTTGGGTAGGCGCTGCTTATAGTTCTCCAACGCCTTGTGAGTCAAGCGAAAAGCGGCGTTGGCGAATCGCTCGGTCGTTGCGGAGCGCGCAGCCAGAATCGCGGATGCTATAATTCGCGAATGTTTTCGCGCACCGGCGAAGCCGCAGTGCCATTCCGAAACAATCTTTTGAGTCGTGCGGCGCCCACAATCCTTATCCTTCTGCTTATCGTGGGGTCGGCGCGATCGCCAATCGCCGCGCAAATTGAGTCCCAGGCGGCGCATAAATTGATTCTCGATGCGCACGCCGAAGCGGCCAAAGGCGATTGGGTGCAAGCCGCGGTGAATCTTCAACAGGCGAGTGAGCTCCTGCCCCGGGATGCGGGCCTGCGCGTGGAATTGGGAGCGGCGCTCGCGAATTCGGGGCGCCTTACAGAAGCGATCGCTAGCTATGAAGAGGCGCTGCGGATTTCGCCGCGCAATTTGCCGGCGGAACTGGGCCTGGCGCAAGGCTATCGCGGTGTGCACAACTACGAAGAAACACGCCGCGTGCTCGAGCGCGCATGCCGCGAGCATCCCAAGAGCGCGGCGCCGCTTGCGGCGTTGGGCGATCTCGAAATCGAGCTGCAGACCTATGAGGCAGCCATCGGGCATTTGCGGGCTGCGGCGGCGCTTGAGCCCAGCAATATCAACGCGCGAAATTACCTGGCGGCTGCTTATCAGGCCAAGGGCGACCAGGAGAGCGCCCTCGTGCAAATTGCGAAAGTGCTCGCGCGCGACCCGCAGAATGCGCTCGCATATTTTCAGCGGGCCGAAATTTATTCTGCGCGCAATGAAGATGCGCGGGCGTTGCCCGACGCCGAACACGCCTCTGCGCGGCAGCCGCAAAATCCGCGGGCTCGTGCGCTGCTTGGCAAGATTCTGCTGCGCAACGCCGACAACGCGGCCGCCGCCGATGCTGCCGCGATTTGCGGCAAGGCTGTCGCCGCGCTGCGACCTCTTCTCGAAACGAAACCCGGCGATTCCGAGACGCTTTTCCTGCTTTCGCGTGCTTACCGCTGCGCCGGGCAGCAGGCGGAGGCACAGAAGACGCTCGCCGATTTCGAGGCCGCTTCGCAGCGCGACCGAGCCACGAAGCAGGACCAGCATGAGGCCGAGCACCTTGTTGAGCAGGCGAACAATCTGGCGATTAAAAATGATTTGCCGGGGGCACTTGACCTGCTGCAACAAGCGATTGCGAAGGATCCCAGCTTCAGCCCCGCGTATTCACTTTTTGCGAAGCTTTACTATTCGGCTGGTGATTTGGAGAAAGCGTCCGAGGCTATTTCGAAGGCGCTCAAGATTTCTCCCTACGTGCCTGATTTCCTTTACGTGCAAGGGAAAATTCTCGAAAGGGAAGGGAAGCTTGATGAGGCGCTCGCGGCATTTGAGCGGACCGTGCTGGTGAATCCGAAGGAAGCGGACGCTTATTTCGAGATAGGCGTCATCTATCAGCAGCGCAACGAGCGCGCGCGCGCGCTTGCGGCTTACAAGAAGGCTGCCGCGCTTTCGCCGGACGACGCTGATTATCGCCATGCGCTTGAGGCGCTCTCGGGTGCCGCTTCAAAGCCCTGAGGGTCCGAGAATCCGCGCGGTGGCGCAGGGCAATGACTCTCGCTACTGGTGCGCGCCCGGCGTCGCTCTTGTCATGAGATCCACAAACTCACGGTAGAATTCGGCGCGATCGAGATTATCTTGGACGACCACGCGCGGTTCTCCTGCTCCCGGCTCGTGTCCTGGTTTCCAGACGAGCGTGTCGCCGTAGGATGCTCCATGATCGATCGAGACGTCGAAGTAGAGGCTCGCGGTAACTTTAATAATCGTGGGGTTGAGCCAGGCCACGGCGGCTAGTTCGTCCCACAGGTATCCTTCGCGGGCGTACTTGGCGACGTATTGGGCGGCCGGGGTAGTTCCCTGGGCAATTTGGGCGATTAGATTTTTGTCCATGCGCGTGCGGACGGAGATGTCCACGGTGGTGACGGTGATGTGGGGCCAGGGCGCGTGCAGGACGAGGCGCGCGGCCTCCGGGTCCATCCACAGATTGAATTCGCGGCGCGGGGTGGTGGTGAATTCAGGGTCGTCCGTGACCGGGTGGATGCTGCCGCCCATGAGGACCAGTTCCTTCGCGAGGGCCGCGAATTGCGGATCGATTGTCTGGGCGAGCGCGAGATTCGTGAGCGGCCCGCCTTCGTAGATTGTCACTTGATGCGGGAACTGGCGCACCGTGCGGATGAGAAAATGGGCGGCGTCTTCGTTTGCTGGTTTCGTGGTTGGTGCGCCTTCCGGCATGGGTGGGATTTCGTATGGACCGTGAACCGGCTTGCCGAAATTCCACGCGCCCTGATAGATCACTTTTCCGTATAGCATTTCCCAACGCGCGGTGGCTTCCTTGCTGTTGACGAGGGGGAAAATCGCGCCCGGGACTACGGGGATGTCTGTGCGGCCGATGATTTCTAGCAGGCGGAGCGTGTGCTGGACTTCTTCATCGCGCCAGGCGTCGCCAGTCATCACCGTGATGCCCAGGACTTCCGTCTGCGGTGAATTCACTAGCGCGAGGATGGCTTGCATGTCCGTGCCGCCGGGCCCGGCGCAATCCTGGTCGATGATTACTTTGCGTTTTTCCTGGGCCGCGAGCGGGGATGCTGCGCCCGCCGCGAGTATCAGGAGTGCGGACAATAGTGCGCGCCAACTTTTTCTCATGGATGATTTCTCCGGCACGGATTTTAGCGCCAATCAATACATGATGGTGCGCGTCAGGTGATGAGGCCAGAAGGTGGTGTGGTAGTGCGTCCAGAGGCGCGCGTCAATTTGCGGGATGATTACCTGCAGTTCGGGCGGACGGATCTTGTTGATTTCTTCGGCCAGGAGGGCCGTGGCGTAGAGGCAGTGGGCGCGGATTTCGATTTCTTGCGGCGAGTCGCGCGGGATCATCTGGTAGGTGTTGATGGCGTGCTCGAGCGCGGGTGAGTATGTGGTTATGCCCATCAGGCGCAACGCTACCGGGACGATGTAATCGGCGAAGGCAGTCATTGAGCCAATGTCGTCTAGCGCGAATTTTTTGAGCGGGTGCAGCGTGGAATAGACGAACCAGATGCCGAGTTGCGGGAGCTTGTAGAATTTGATTTCGTTGCCGTCGTACTGGCTGACGTCGTTGAAGCGGGGGAATTCCTTCACGAGGCGGTCGATGATGCCGTTGCCGTTGTCGAAGAGCTTCGGCGGGCAGGAGCGGATGAAATTATGGAAATGGCCGGCGTATTTTTCGACCAGCACCGCGCCTACCTGGTTCCAGAGTTGCGTTTTTTCTTCGAGCATGGGCATTTCGACATTGCCGGCGAAGATGCGGGCCATTTCGGGGCGCGTGATTTTCGCGAGATAGTGGCCGTCGAGGATTGGGGTGCCCTGGTCCATGGCGCGCTTGATGCAGGCGAACATGGCGTCGGAATCGGACCAGTGCTGGCCGGCGTAATCCACCTGAAATTTCACGTGGGTGGTGAAGTCGGTGAAGGCTGTGTCGATTGAGTCGGAGACCATGATGAAATCGAGGGCTTCGTCCGGGTTGTTTTCGCCGACGCCTAGCGGCAGGTGATAATCCGGGAAGGGGAGCTCTTCGTAGGCCATCCAGCCGGCTACTTCGACGATTTTCTCGACGTTTGTGCGCACGTCGCGGGAATGCTCGATCACCGGGCGGAGACTATCGAGGACGGGGCTGCCGATGGGTTTGGGCCAGCGCAAGGTGGGATTGCCTGAGGGTGTGGAAGCGTGAGCCAGCCGGGGACTTTCGCCCCCGGCTGCTGCGAGCATCATCGAACTGCCGAGCCCTTGAAGAAATTGCCTTCGTCCCGGCCGCGTTGACTGCATCAGAAGACGAACTTGACGCCCGCTTGGAACGCGAACGGTGTGCTGCCCGGCGCCACCTGGTTGATCTGCCGGAGTGGTGTGCCGCTCGCATTTAGCGCCGGCAATCCGGTGAGTGGAGTGCAACTGAAGCCCATCACACCTGCTGGAGCACCTGGCAAGGTGCTCCGCGCCACACAATTCCCCGTATAGTCGATTGTGGAACTTGTATCCGGGTTCGAGTACAAATTGGCGCGGTTTGTCAAATTGAAGAAATCACCTGATACAACAATGTGCTTTCGCTCATTCAGCGCAAAGTCTTTCTGCAGGCGCGCATCCCACTCGGCAAAATCAGGCTGGCTCAGAGGGTAACGGCCCAACAATCCAACCCTGCCGTCGCTTTTCATGATCGAGGGACGGTCGTTGTTGTGGAAGAACGTGGAATTACCCACCAGATCGCCGTTGACATCCACATTAATGTAAACCGGATAAGGAACGCCGCTGTGTGCAATCACCGAGGAGCTGAACGAGAAGCCATGCGGAAGATCATAGACACCGGCTGCCTTGAATTGGTGGGTGATATCCAGGCCGTTCCGCCCGTAATCCAGGCTGATGTTGTAGGGGTCTTGCTGGCCGAAGTAAGTATCCGTATCGCGCTCGCTTGCGCCATTGTCCTTGTTTTGCGACCAGATGTAATTCGCGAACAACTGGAAATGGTTCGTGAAGCGCTTAGTCAGGTTAAGGACAAACGATTCATAGTTTCCATGGGCGAAGCTGGCGGTCGCATTCTCGAATGCCGATAGCGTTGGGTCCAGAAGACCGCAAAGAATCGACCGGCCGAATTGGTCGACTCCGGCAGCACCAGGGCACCGTACGTAGTTCCGCGCCCACGCCTCTTCCGTACCGTAGCCGCCTGTCCGCAAGTGCTGTGAGTTTACCCAGGCAAAGGTGCCTGTCACAGTCCAGCTTCGAGCGAAGGTGTGCTCGATACCGCCGGTCAAGTTCGAAACTCGAGGATTCCGGAATGCGGGGTCCACAACGTTTGGTCCCGGGCAGCCGATGGCCGGATTGCTACAAAGCGAGTTGACGTCTCCCGGGATACTGCTTGGCAAAATGTATGGAAATCCACCGCTCGGAAAGCAACCGCCGGACGCAGGTGCCGAGTTGTTGAAGCAGAAAACTCCCGCCGTACTTCCCGAGCCGGCCGTGGGCAAAAATATTCCGGGCGTTTGCGCGTAATAGAAGCCCCACGCTCCACGCACGACGGTCGGAGCATCCGTTGAGCCGACGTTCCAGGCGACGCCGACGCGCGGTCCAAACTGCAAGTAGTCATTCGGCACGCCCTGTGGGGGGGCGATGACATGCGTACCTGATCCACTGCCGGCCAAGACCATGGTCCCAGGAGTGACAGTCTGCGGCTGGGGATTCCGAGTCGCATCCCAACGCAGACCGTAGGTGAGGGTGATACGCGATGTGAGCTGCCACTTGTCCTGCCAGTACAAGCCGAAGCCCGTCTGGTAGGCCGGATTGATGGTCCCGGCCTTGAATACGGGCACGTTGTTCAATCCAACGTCCTGGGTGTACGGGAATCCGGAAATGTTGGCATTCTGAAAGTCTGCCAGGGAGGCGAATACAAAGGAGCCTGCGTTCCATCCAACGAACGAGTCCTTGCGGTCCACGAAGCTATCCACGTCTCCGCCGAATTTCATGTCGTGCTTGCCGAACGAGTAAGAGAAGTTGTCGGCAACCTGGAGCTTGCCGTTGTCATTGTTGATCGGCAGGTAGTATCGTTGGCCGGCCAGGATGTTCACGTCCGAGATCAAGAGCGTCGGCACCCCCGCGCCGTTTGAATGGCGTTTACGGGTTTCGCCCTCGATGCTCACGCGGAATTCATTTACTTTCCTGCCCAACACCGTGTTCAAGGCGAAGACGCCGCTGACTCCCTGATTGATGAAGTTTTCCGTTTCGTCGAACGCCACGGGAACTTCATTTTGGCCGAACCCTCCGGTGAACCCGCTGGTGTGATTCCGCGTTCCATATCCGCGGATGCTGAAGTGGTTCGCCGGGGTAATCTGATAATCATAGTGCCCCAGTACAGTGAACAGATTCTGGAATTGATTGTGTGGCCCGTTGAAGCCAGCCAACGAACTGACACCGTAGCAATCCTGCAGGATCGAGCTGCCCGGTGTGGGATTTTGGGCGCATCCTGCGGCGAGCGTTGAGCCGGCGACGTTGGCAGGAAGCGGAACCTGCCCGGCAGGGCACGAAGTTGCTTCCATATAAAAGCTGGGCGCTGTGCAATTGGTTGTCGCAAAGGTTGGCCCTGTGGCGCCTGCGAGAGTGGCATTGCAAGCGGCAAGGGAGCCTGTGCCGCAAAGATTCGAGAGCAGCGGCCCATTCTCCCGTTGCACGTCGCCGGCGAGGAATAGGAACTGACGGTCCTTGTGGATGGGGAAACCAATCGAACCGCCGAACTGATTCTGGTTGTCAATGTTTGGTGGGAAACCCTCGCCATCGTTCGCGGTCAAATTGCTTCCGCGGTAGTATTCGTGGGCCTCGCCGTGCACTTCGTTGGTGCCGGACTTGGTGACCACATTGACCAAGCCGCCTGTGGCGCGCCCAAATTCGGGCGCGAACCCATTGGTCACCACCTGGAATTCTTGGACCGATTCCATTGGAATGGTGAAGTTCTTGGTTTCGAGCGAACCGAAAATTTCGCCAAAGAAATTGTTAAAGCTATCCTGGCCGTCAATCACAAGCCCCAGGTAATCGCTTTGCTGGCCGCCGAGGCGAATGCCGCCGCGCAAACCGGGAACAATCTGGGCCGAGGAACTCAGCTCTGCCAGGTCGCGATAGTCACGCCCCGAGAGCGGCAAGTTTTCGAGGTCCTTCTGGTTAATGATCTGATTGATTCCGGCCGTAGCTGTGTCCACGACTCCGGCCGCCTCCGCCGTGACCGTCACCGTGGCGGTCTGTCCCTTCACAGGCAGAGTGATGTCCAGGTGCAGGCTCGATCCGATTTCTATGTCGACGTCAGTGATTTCGGCCGCCGCGAAGCCAGCGGCCTCCGCACGGATCTTGTAGATTCCCGGGAGCAACTGGGGGAACGAGTACACGCCTGACTGGTCTGTCTTCCATTCGCGTGAGTAGCCCGTCGAAGGGCTGGAAATGGTCACCTTGGCGTTCGGCACGAGTGCGTGCGAAGAGTCGTACACAAAGCCGTTTACTTCGCCGCGCTGTAATGTCTGAGCTTGCGTGCTAATCACCGCGAACAACGATGCCGCGAGCAGCAGACCCAAACATGCACTCTTCCAAATTTTCATTGTGACTCCCCCCATTCGTTGCGTCCTTTTGCGTGAGAAAACAATCGACCCAAAATCTTAGCTGCTCTACTTTCCTTGCAACCGCGAGATAAATAGCTGAATGAAACGTTCTGAATCGACACCGACGCAAACCTGGACGTTTGGAGCCACTTTATCAATCCCTTCTATAATGTAACGATCGCCGTGCAGTACATTTCGTTCCACCGAATTTTGCCGATTTGCCACCGTCTCGCCGCGAGAAAATTCTCCGCGCGTCTCGACGTCCACATGCATCGGCTGCGTCTTGACGATGGTAGGGTCAATTGCCGCGCCGATTGCCAGTGGATCGTACATTGGAGAGCCTACGTCGCCGAATTTTGCCGATAAGTCGACGAGATATCCCGTGACCGCGACCATGAAGTCGTTTTCGGGGCCGTGCGTCCTGGCAAGCTGTTCCACATGCCTGCGGGTGAAGAGGGTCGCGTTGCCTACGTCGAGGCCGGCCATGGTGAGCGGCCAGCCCGCCTGAAAGACGATCTGCGCGGCTTCCGGGTCATTGTAGATATTTGCTTCGGCTGCGGCGTTGACGTTTCCGCCGGAGATCGAGCCGCCCATCACGATTACTTCTTTCACGAGCGGCACGATTGAAGGATCTTTCTCGAGCGCGAGGGCGATATTCGTTTCGGGCCCGATCGGGAGCAGCGTCAGCTCATGCGGATGCTCGTGCACCATCTGGATGATCAGGTCGGGACCAAAGCGCGCGTCCGCTTTGCACTTGCTCGGAGGCAATTCCACATTGGCCAGGCCGTTTTTCCCGTGCCAGAATTCGGCCGTGATCAGCTTCTGAAAGAGCGGATGCTCCGCGCCGCGAGCTACGGCAACATCGCAGCGATTCGCGAGCGATACGAGCTTCAGGGCGTTTTCGAGACCCTGCTGCTGGGTCACGTTCCCGGCAACTACTGTGAGCGCACGAACGTCCAGCTCAGGTGAATTCAGCGCGAGCAAGATCGCGATTGCATCGTCCGTGCCGGGGTCTGTGTCTATGATCACTTTCTTCGGCGCGCTTGCTGCAGTATGGATTGCTGGAGGGGCGGACACCGGCTCAAAAGCCGCAGCCGAGCGTGCGGCTATCGGACATAGCAGGGTCAACGCCATCGCAAAAATCGCAATGGCTCGCCTGCTGTTGCGCACCAATGTGGCTTTCGTGCTCACAGTTTTATTTGCAGCTTCACGCTGATGCCTGAAGGCGTGAGAGGATGAACCTGAAATAATGTTAGCGCTGCCCTCAGTGCGATGCTCTTCATTCACTTCGGCTACACCACCCCAGGTGCCGAAATCGCGCCAAGGCTAACGCCCGTATTTTGTAGTGTCAAGACAAAACTGAGGTTCTAAGGAGTTTTTCCACAGCTGGGGAAATTTAGTTTCATGAATTGATCCGATTTAAGATTCTTTTAATTGTATGGGTGCGGTACGGGAATTGGGATTTTCCTCCCACAAGCGATTTGGGCCTGATTGGATAGTGAAAATTGCTTCACGCGTGCTTCCTGCTAGAATCTTTCCCGAAATGAATCTGTCTCGGTTTTTTTACAGGCGCTGGATTGCGATCGCTGCAGGGGTTTTCGTCCTTGCTACCTCCGAATTGGTGGCTCAAGCTCTGCTACCGCTGTCTCGCCACTTCATCTCGCTGCCCGATGCACACCGATTGGTGCGCGCGCCAGCGCAAGGGCTGCGCCACCGGCCGAATGAGGCAGATCCATATCACGTGCAATTTCACGATGTGACGAACGAAGCGGGCATCCACTTCCATCACGAGCGCGCGCAGTCGCCTCAGCGCCTTTATCCTGAAACCATGGGCGCGGGCGTGGCGTGGATTGATTACGATCAGGACGGCTACCTCGACGCCTTCTTCGTCAACAGCGGCTTCACGCCCTTCTTTCATCCCGCGCAGGCGCCCCAGCCGGCGCTCTATCACAATAATCGCGACGGGACATTCACGGATGTCACCGCCGCGAGTGGAATTCGTACTGACGGGACAATGTTTTTCGGGGTGGCCGTGGGCGATTACGATAACGACGGCTACCCGGACATATATATGACGGGGTACCGCCATTCGGTCCTGCTGCACAACAATGGTGACGGGACGTTTACCGACGTGACCGAAAAGGCCGGGGTCGGGAACGATGGCAATTGGGGGACGGCGGCGGGGTGGTTCGATTACGATCGCGACGGGCTGCTTGATTTACTCGTCACCAACTATGTCCAATACGATGTGGACCATCCCGTCGTGTGCGGCGATTGGCGGCCGGGCGCGCGCGATGCACCGAAAGTGAGCGCCTATTGCCACCCGGACAATTTTCCCGGCACCTCGCCGCGCTTGTATCACAATAATGGCGACGGGACCTTCACTGACGTGACAGTGAAGGCGGGCCTTACGAATAAGGACGGCAAGAGCCTGGCCGTGGTGCTCGCGGACCTCGACAACGACGGATGGCCGGACATTTTCATCGCCAACGATACGCAGCGGAATTTCCTTTACATCAACAACGGCAACGGCACGTTCCGCGACGCCAGCTTCACATCTGGCGCCGGGTTCAGCGAGGACGGCCGCCCCGAAGCTGGCATGAGCGCGGATGCTGCGGACATTACGAACAACGGCTTGCTGTACCTTTTTGTAAGTCATCTCGATTTCGAGCTGAATCGTCTTTACCGGAACAATGGCGACGGCACGTTCACAGACTTTACGATTGCTTCCGGAGTGGGGCAGTCGGACATATTGAATAGCGCTTTCGGGGCGCGATTTTTCGATTTCGATAACGATGGGTGGCGCGACCTGCTTGTGGTGAACGGCCATATCCTCGATAACATCAAGCTCTACCATCCGGAAGTTGCATACGAGGAAGAGAAAAAGCTCTATCGCAATACGGGGCAGGGCCGCTTTGTGGAGGCGACAAAATCGCAGGGAGATGATTTCCGTGCGCCGCGCGTTGGCCGCGGATTGGCTGTCGGCGATTTCGACAATGATGGGTGGCAGGATTTTCTCGTCAGCAACAACGGCGAGGAGGCGCAGCTATTTCACAATGACGGTGGATGGCCGGAGCCGCTCACGCCTGTACATCGTGCGCCGGTGGAGCCTCCCGCCGCTTCTGGTCCAGCGAGTATTGCGCCTTGCACTCCGCCGGCGAATACATCGGCCGTGCCAGCGGCATCGCCCGTCCCGGTGCCGGCTGCGCCGCCGGCTGAGGAAGAATATCGGCCGTCGCTGCGACCGAAAGCGCCTGTCAAGCCCGCACCGCCCGCGGCCGCGCCTGTTGGGCCGAGCGCAGCACCAGCGGCTGCTGCGGGTCCATCATCCGGTATTCCATGCCCGGCTCCGTCTGCGGCGCCATCGAGTCCGGCTAGACCTGCTGACGCAGGGGGCATGGTGTCGAGCGATTCGGCATCCACTTCGGGTTCTGCTGCTCAAAATTTTCCGGAGCGAAATCATTGGATTGCGGTGCGCTTGATTGGGACAAAATCGAATCGGGACGGCATTGGCGCGCACCTGAAACTCATTGCGGGCGATCTGACGAGTTACGACCAGGCGAAGGGCGGAATGAGCTATTTGTCCGCGCAGGACCCACGCATTTTCTTCGGGCTCGGAAACCGTGCGCGCGTGGACTCGCTTGAAATCTGGTGGCCCAGCGGCCTGAAGGAAACGCTCACAAATCTTCCCGTGGATATGTTCCTGATCGTGGAGGAAGGGAAGGGGAGCGCCAAAGCTGTCCGCTATCCGCCGCGGCCTCGGCCATAGCGAAGACTGTGTACGCTCGCCAGCTAGAACGCGCCTTCGCACTCCTCGACTTCCAGGTCGATTTGGACGCGGATGTTATCGGCCACGTGATTGAGGGGCGGATTGTGCGTCATGCCGAAATCACGGCGGTTAAACGTGAAATTCGCCGCCACATGTTCGCGTCCTTCTTTCTCCGGCTCGACTTCAACATCAAGGGTTACCGGCTTGGTGATCCCGCGCAGGGTGAGTTCGCCCTCCATGCTGTATTTCGCGGCATCGCTACCGGCCAGAATGCTTTTTGAGACGAACTGAATCTCTGGGAACTCCTTTACGGCAAAAAAGTTTTTTCCTTTCACCTCTTTGTCTCGCAGGCCGCTTCCCGTTTTGACGCTTTCGGCCGCGATCTTCAATTTCAGCCAGGTGTCCTCGAATCTTCCTCCGGGCCTCTTGAGCTCCGCTTGCCAGGAATGGAACACGCCTACCACTTTCCCGAAGCTCGAGCTCGCGTGAAACTCGATTCGGCTTTCTTCTATGACCACGTTGTGGAACAGTTCCGGCTCGGCCCCGCCGGCCAGCGCGCCAACGAAGAAGACCGTGAGCGCGCAGGTAGCCGCAATCCGCATCCTTATTTTTCCTCCTACAGGTAACCTAACATGAATTGCCGCGAGCCGAGGCCATTCCTGTAGAGCGCCAGGTCATGTGACGAGAAAATTTTCGATTCCCATTCCGGCCGTTGTTATCGTAGGCTTGCGCGGACAAATATCCGATCTTGGGACAGCCGCCGGATGCCACATCGCGCCCACATTCTTTTAGATGCCGCCTCCCATTCGGTGAGTGGTTGTTGTTCTTCCTAACTTAATCGCGCCAGGGATCAGAAAACCCATGAACATACTTGACCTGGTTGTCGGCAAGCCCATTAAGACCAGTGACGAGCGCGCCGAGCAGATAGGTGCCTCGCAGGGCATTCCCATCTTTGGCCTCGATGCGTTGAGCTCCGCCGCTTACGGCCCGGAGGCGGCCCTAACACTCTTGATTCCGCTTGGACTTCTGGGCGTTCAATACCTCGTACCGATCAGCGCCGCGATCATCACGTTGCTTGTGATCGTGTACTTCTCCTACCGCCAGACCATTGAGGCTTATCCCGCCGGCGGGGGCTCCTACACTGTGGCGCGCTTCAATCTGGGAGCGTCGGCAGGGCTGCTGGCAGCGGCTGCGCTGCTTGCGGACTATATCCTCACGGCAGCGGTGGGGATTTCGGCGGGAGTGGGCGCGTTGGTCTCGGCGGTTCCGTCGCTGCTGCCTTATACGGTGTCCCTGTGCGTTGGGATATTGATTGTTATCACCATCCTGAATCTCCGGGGGGTGCGGGATACGGGCATGGTCTTCGCAGTTCCCACTTTTCTTTTTGTGGGGACACTGCTCATTACGATCGTCGCGGGCATTTTCCGCGTTGTGATGAGCGGGGGGCATCCGACGCCGGCGGCCCCGCTTCCGCCTCCGCCGCCCATGGTGGGAGTCGTCAGTTTCTGGCTGCTGCTGAAAGTTTTCGCGAGTGGTTGTACGGCACTTACGGGCGTCGAGGCCGTGAGCAACGGCGTGAAAGCATTCCGCGAGCCGGCCGTGAAGAATGCACAGCGGACGCTTACCGTTATTATTGCTCTGCTGGCGGTGCTGCTGGCGGGAATTTCCTATCTCGTTAAGGTTTACGGCATTGCTGCGACCGATCCGGGCCAGCCGGGGTACCAGAGCCTTCTGGCCATGCTCATCGCCGCGGTTTTCGGCAAAGGCATTTTCTATTATCTGACCATTGCCTCGATCCTTACCATTCTTTCACTCTCCGCCAACACGGCCTTTGCCGATTTTCCGCGGCTGTGCCGGGCCATCGCGCAAAATAACTATCTGCCGCACGTGTTCGGGTACCGCGGGCGCCGCCTGGTCTATACCTACGGCATCGTTGTCCTGGCTGTGCTCTCTGGCTGCCTTCTTATCCTTTTTGGCGGCGTAACCGACCGGCTCATCCCGCTCTTTGCCATGGGCGCATTTCTGGCATTCACGCTATCGCAGGGCGGCATGGTGATGCACTGGCGGAAAAATCGCGGCCCGCATTGGGTGAAGAGCGCATTCGTCAACGGGCTCGGCGCGTTTGTCACCGGGCTCACTGTAATCGTAGTGCTGGTTGCGAAATTCCGGGATGGCGCATGGATTACATTGCTCTTCATTCCAGCAACGATCTTTTTCTTCGTCACTGTCCGCCGCCACTATCACTCCGTGAGGGTGCGCACCACCTGCAAAGTTCCCGTCGAAACAGCAAGTTTCACCGAGAATCCTATTGCCGTGATCCCCATCGACCGCTGGAGCAACATCTCCCGGCAGGGAATTGAATTTGCCGCTCGGCTTTCACCGGAGGTAATCGCCCTGCTCGTCGAGCCCAACGAGCATTCCGAATTGCTTCAGGACGACTGGAAGCATTACGTTGAGGAACCGTTCCGCACGGCCGGCAAGCAGCCACCGACGCTCGAATTCCTGCCCTCACCGTACCGTTTCGTTGTCATTCCGGTCGTTCAGTACATTCTCGACCTTTCGAAAAAGTATCCCGATCGCAACATCATCGTGGTGATACCCGAGCTTGTGGAAGACAAATGGTATGAATACTTCCTGCACAATCAACGTGGCCGGCTTTTGGAATGGGTGCTGCTGGCACGCGGAAATCAGCGGATCTTCACGGTGAGCGCGCCGTGGTACGTCGGCGAGCGAATCTGATTGCACAGTGATTTGAGGGCAACTAGCGGGCGAGGTCCATCGCGGTATCGGTTTCACAACAAAATGCAACCGGCCTGCGGGATCGCTCCTGGCGCAAAAAAAGCTGAGCCGGGAGAGTTCCCGGCTCAGCTCCTGATTGCCAACTGCGATTTAGAGGCTATCTGTTGTCGTCATCGCCCCGCTCTTTGGGCGCGAAAGCCACTCCGCGAAACACTTCGCCGGCCTTCGCCGAGCGGATTATTTGAAAGTGGCCCAGCCGGTCGTCGCGATCGTGGTCTCCATCGCCAAGCGGCAGAGTCGTGGCGCTTACGAGGTCGGTAACTTTCACGAGCTTGTTCGGATCGGCGCCCGTGTCGCCATTCGCGCTGATTGTGGAAGTGATGGCATAGATGGTTGCCGTGCCGTCATGATTGTGCCGCCCGGTGATGTTGCGGCAACCGCCTGTGGCAGGATTGATTGATGCTGGATAGTTGTCGACGCTGTATGGCACGCCGATATTCAGTCCGTCCTGCAAAACGTAGAGCATCTGCCACGTTCCATTAACCAGACTCCATTTCTGAAGGCCGGCTGTGGCCAGCGATTGCGCGTCCGCGACGTTTCCATTGACCGGCGGGCTGACAAGCGTGCCGTCGCCCTCATCACACACGTACAAAGTGGTGGGATTGGCGAACCAGATTCCAAATGGAAACGCGGTGTTGGTGCTGGCGGTCGTGTTGGGGAAGCCTGGCAGGATGTTGATCGGTACAGTAGCAAGGTCCGCCGCGCTGCCCGTAGGCAGAACGCCGGGCGTGCCAACCTAGTACACAGTGTCGATTCCATTGCCGCCGCTGCCTTTGGTGATGTACAGCGTGTTGTCAAAGATCGTAAGGCCCCGGAAGTTCGTGTCTTTTCCGGGCTTGTCCTTTCCGAACTCCAACCTTCCGATCATGCCGATGTTCGGCGGCACGGGGGGTGTGCCCCTGGGCACGAGCAGCTCGGCGCCGGTTCCGTTGACGAGATCGAAGCCGATCGGTGTGCACGTGGTGCTGCCGACAGAGCAGAGTTCCGGCTTCGAGAGGTTGCCGCTGTTGTCGTTTCCGGCCATGTAGTAGAGACCATTGCCGCCTTTTTTCGCCGCGCGGCCGTTGTCTCCGCTGTAGGCGTTTCCATCCGTCACGCTCAGGTGGCCATCCGAATCCACCTCGGCGACGGCGCGATAGTAAGCTGTGGGAACGACCGTGTCGCTCACGAAGCTCGTGATGACAGGATTCGTGGGGTCGCAAACACCCGGCGTGCTCGAAGCCGAGACATCGATCAGATTGGGCCGGGTCGGAGAAACGGGACCGCCGCCGCAGCCCGGGCCGCCATGATAGGCCATAAAGGTATGCGACTTTCCATCCACTGAAAGGTTCAGAGCCAGCTCGGATTTTGAGCTGAAGCTCGTGACGATTTTATCGCTTGGGATCGGGAGTGTGTCGAGAAGCCTGCCATCGGTCGATAGGTTGTCGAGGAAGATGGGTGAGGAAATGCCGAAACTGCCGTCGCTGCCGGAGTTGTTCCATACGTTATGTGAGTCATTGAGGTTCGGAGCTTCGCCGTTGTCGCTGGCGACGCCGCAGGGGACATTCACAACCACCGACTGGCCCTGCGTGGTCGTTGGGACGGTTACATTCGAGCTCCCGTTCGGCCCGCCGACGCAGCCGAGTGGCAAGGTTTCGCCGATGACGACCGTATCAGCCGTTCCTACATATACGCTGCGGCTGAGGACCAAGCTATCTTCTTGGAAATGAAAGCGGCCGAAGCGTCCATCGTCATTGGCCCATAGTCCGGCGGCAGCCACCGAAATCACTGCCGCAATTGCAACTGCTACTGAAATAATATTCTTTTTCAAGAGTCCCTCCTGTGAGACGGTCAAAAGTCACACCTCTCCATGCAGGAAGGGTTAAGGTTTCGCTAAAAGTTTATTAATTGCCGATGAATCCGCGCCGGGCAAGTGATTTTGTCTGATACCAGGCAAATCTGCACTTAATGCAACCTACGAAAATTCTCGAGCGTCTAAGCAGGGGTAGTTGCAAATTGAAATCTCCAGTTCCTGGTCCCGGCCCCGGCCTCTCAGCCCTCATCGCCCAGCCAACTTAAATAAATAATGGAGGTTAGCAGCATGAAACTCGTAAGAATGCTTCAAATCTCTCTCGTCGCCGGCCTACTCTGTGTCGGATTCAACTCTCGCGCCAGCGCCGATGAATGGAACAAGGAAACCACGGTCACCATCAGTGAAACCCTGGAAATCCCCGGCCATGTCCTTCCACCCGGTACTTACGTCTTCAAGCTCGCGGAACATCCTTCCTACCGCCACATCGTGCAGGTCTGGACCGGTGACAAAACCCACTTGATTGCCACTGTCTTCGCCGTCCCCGTCTATCGCGACGAGGTCTCCGACGACGCCTATTTCCAATTGGATGAGCGCCCGGGCGATTCCCCGCAGGCCATTCGTGCCTGGTTTTATCCGGGCGAGCACTTTGGAAATGAATTCTCTTATCCCCGCAGCGAATTCAGAACTTATTCGGCCAATTCGAACACCACTCGCTGAACGAATTGTCTCAGCTCAATCTCATCGCCCGACGCACACGAACGCCCCGCCGGATCCAAAATTCTGGCGGGGCGTCAATGATTCTAGTTAGATTCTCGGCAACCGTTCGGTATCGGCTGAGTTGCCGTTCGCACTCGACTTGCCGTCGAGATAGCGCACAGCGTTGTGTCGGCGCACGTGAACCGCGGCGAGAGTGCGCGCTTCGCCCGCCGCGGCCTCAGTTCAATCCGTATTCGGCGTGACCTCGGCAACGTGCACCGCGGCACTGATTACCTTATTCCAGCTTGCCCCACCGAGCGCATACCGCAGCCGTCTCTGAGCTGACTGCCAATATGGAAGTACCCGCTTGTACTGCTTTTCACCATCTGCTGTGAGGACGAGCCGCAGCTTGCGCCGGTCATTCTCTTTCTCCGCTTGAAGCCATCTCTTTCGACGCAGGAGAGCGAGTGTTCTGGTAAGAGTCGTGCTGTCAGTAGCCAACAATTCAGCGAGCTGTTTCTGGGAGTTCCCGGGCGCGAGGTGCAAAGCCTGTAGAAGCGTGAATTGGTTAACGGTCAGGCCGCTTGGACGAAGCAACCCGTCATAGAACTGCGTGACCGCTCGCGCGGCCCTTCGCAGGTTTGCACACGCGCACGGCAGGCGGACGGCTCTCTTTCTGTTGGTTCTGTCTATTTGTCGCGCCCGATTCATAATTACCTGTATCTACATCTTTATCATCATTGAAGGCGCTTTGCAAGTATTGTGAAGCCTGAATGGATGTATCTACATCTATTTGAGTGTAGCCTGAGAAATAAAGGGGACCAACT
This sequence comes from uncultured Acidobacteriota bacterium, assembly GCA_963701005.1. Classification (GTDB taxonomy): domain Bacteria; phylum Acidobacteriota; class Terriglobia; order Acidiferrales; family UBA7541; genus Palsa-295. The sequence goes on along the minus strand of OY969555.1, from coordinate 4,178,734 downwards.
TATGGAATCTCAGATACCCAATTACCTGACTTCCCTCGTACTGACGACTGCTTCGGCGACCGTCGCTGTCTTGCTGTTTGTTTTGCACCACGCGGTCAAGCTCGCCAAGTGGCCAGCTCGGGATCGCGCACTGGCGTTCTGGGGCGGTGCGCTGCTGTTTGCGGCGTGGTTCTTTGCATCGCTCTGGCTGAGCTGGCTTGGATTCTTCCGCGGGTCACCATCCAGTATTCCGACGATTCAGTATGGTGTGCTGATCCCCATCATTGTCGGCGTGGCGCTTTTCTGGTGGCGTCCTACAGTCAGGCGCGTCATTGAGACCGTACCCCAGGAGTGGCTTGTCGGGGTGCAGGTCTATCGAGCGCTTGGGTTTATCTTTCTCTTGCTCTATGCCGGAGGCCGTCTGCCAGGCCTGTTTGCTTTGCCTGCCGGGATTGGGGACGTTTTTGTCGGCCTGTTTGCCCCGATCGTCGGTATTTCTTATGCTGGCAAGCGGCGCAACGCAGCCGGCTTTGTACGCGCCTGGAATCTGTTTGGAATCGCCGATTTGATCACCGCCTTGACAACCGGATTTCTCACATCACCCTCGCCGATTCAGAAATTCGCGCTTGATGCGCCAAATCGGCTGGTCACTGCGTTCCCGCTGGTCATGATTCCAGTATTTCTTGTACCGCTCTCCATTTTGCTGCACCTGGCGTCGCTATGGAAACTACGCCAGTCGAGAAAGTCAGGCGCACATTCCGCTCCAGAATCCTTTCTCGTGAGTGGGAAAAGCTGAAAGCGCGGTCCGGCCTCGGGCGAAACCGGAATCCGCGGCCGCGCACTGAATTTAACCTAAATTCAACATTTGCCTTGCCTGCTACTCATGTAAGATTGCCGTCCAATATTCGGGAGACGAGGCTGAATGGACAAGAAAAATTTCCTGTTCGTTTCATTGACCGGCTTGATCAGCGATATCGCGTGGCAAGTTTCGAAAGAAGGCCATGAGGTGCGCTATTTCATCGGGGACAAGAAAGAGCGCGACATTGCCGATGGCTTCGTCGCGAAATCAAAAGACTGGGAGAAAGACAAGGACTGGGCCGACATCATCGTATTCGATGACACGCTGGGCCAGGGCGAAAAGGCGCAAGCGCTCCGCAAGGAGGGCAAGCCGGTGATCGGAGGGACTGCCTACGGCGATAAGCTTGAGGACGACCACTCATTTGGCCAGGAGGAGCTGAAGAAAGCGGGCGTCAACATTATCCCTTACGGTGAATTCGAATCGTTTGACGACGCCATAGAGCACGTCACGCAAAATCCCGGCCGGTACGTCATCAAGCCGAGCGGTGAGGCGCAAAACGTGAAACGCCGCTTGTTTGTGGGCGAGGAGGAAGACGGCCAGGACGTCATCCGCATGCTTGAGGCCTACAAGAGGGCATTCGCGGATGAGATCAAGGTTTTTCAGCTGCAGCGCCGCATGATCGGAGTGGAAGTTGCTGTCGGCGCATTTTTCAACGGCAAGAATTTCATTCATCCCATCAACATCAATTTTGAGCACAAGAAATTATTCCCCGGCGATATCGGCCCGCCGACCGGTGAGATGGGCACGACTATGTTCTGGAGCGGGCCGAATCATTTGTTCAATCAGACGCTGCTCAAGATGGAGCCGAAGCTTTCGGAGGAGGGTTACGTCGGCTATATCGATTTGAATTGCATCGTGAACAACAACGGAATTTATCCGCTCGAGTTCACTTCGCGATTCGGCTATCCGACCATCAGCATTCAGCAGGCTGGGATGATCACTCCTATCGGCCAATTTTTCTGGGACCTTGCTAATGGCGCAGACCCTAAGCTCAAAGTGCGCAGCGGATTTCAGATTGGCGTACGCATCGTTGTGCCGCCGTTTCCTTTCGATGACGACGAGACGTTCGATTCGTTCTCGAAGAATTCCGCCATCATTTTCAAGAAACCGCCGACGGACGAAATTCACATCGAAGATGTAAAACAGATCAACGGGCAATGGCTGATCGCCGGCACTTCCGGCGTCATCTTGATTGTCATCGGCACGGGGCAGACGATGAAGCAGGCACAGGCGCAGGTGTACTCGCGCATTAAAAACGTCCTGATTCCCAACATGTATTACCGCACGGACATCGGCGACCGCTGGGAGGAAGATAGCGACCGTCTCCATAATTGGGGTTATTTGCGCTGAAGAATTTTCCGATTTTTATTTCGATTTGCCTCATGGCTGATTACTTGGGGCTGCTTTCGTGTTGATTTGTTTGCGGGTCTCGGGGACGGATTCGGTGATGGCGTAGCCCGCGGGAATCTGAAATAGTGCCGGATCCGGCTCGTTGCGCTCGAGTTTTTTCACCGCAATGGTGGTTTTCGTTTGCGCCTTCGTGTTTTCGTTGACCGTCATCATGACTGCTGAAAGCTCGTCGGAGCACCAGCGATCGGTGAAGTTCTCCGTAGGCGTTGGCTCTCCGCCGACGGTCGAACTGAGCATTGGCATCGCGATCCGCAGGCCGTGCGCCTGCACTCCTTCGATGGTCTGGTCGCCCAGGTCTTCGGCAGGGGGACTTCCGGCGCGCTGAAAGGGCATTCGCGAAGAGCAGAATGTGCGCTGCGGCCGTATTGTTGAAAGCCGCGGGGAGTTTGGCATGCTTGGCCGGGAATGGATGATTTTCGCGGTCGCGTTCAGCGTGTCGATTTCCGTCAAGGTTTGCGCGACGGGGTCGCAAATCGAAATCATGTGATCCTCGACGGTGGTTCCTGTCTCGGCGCCGGTATCGTGCTTGAATTTTCCGATTACTCGGTCGGTACGGATGCGGCCCTGGCTGTCGCGGGCGACCGACCGGGGATGAAGCTCGCCGAAGGTGCTCACGCTCGCTATGATGATGCCCCCAGTTGGCTCGGTCGAGCCGGTCCTCGTCAGTTCAATCTCGGCGCTGAAGGGATTGCCAGTGACGATGCCAACGTCGCCGTAGCCGACGGTGTTGACGCCGCATTGCGCTCGGGCGCTCGAAGCACAAACCAACAGCAGAAAGAATCCGCAGATCATCCAGAGGAAAATTCGTGGATAGTAGCGCATCGCGGTCTCCCCGTTTTGACTTACCCTGCAAGGCCGTTGATTCTGGATGTACGATTCGCGCTGGCCATTTTGGGTTGCGTCGCTCCGGCGAAAATAAAGATGGCCCGGAAAATTTCGTGCCGGGCCATCTTTTGCAACGGGGAATTTATGCGGTGACGTGCTTCACCAACGGAACGTTTTTGATTTCAACTTTCCGCGGCAGGGCCGCAACGGTTACTGGTGCTGTGATTTCGAGCAGGCCATTGTGATACTCGGCGACGAGCTTCTCGGGGAGGATGCCCTCGGGCAGCTCGAGTTCGCGCTCGAATTTGCCGTACACGATTTCCTCATTGATGAAATCGAATTCCTTGGCGATGTGGGTGAATTTCCGCTCGCCCTTGATCGTCAGCATGTTGCCCAGTAGGTTGATTTCGACGTCCTTGGGCTCGATGCCGGGGAGAGCAACGCGGCAGATATATTTCTTGGCTTCGTTGTCGACGTAGGCTTCGACGGCGGGCAGGAATTGGAAGCCTTTCTCGGGAACGAAATTCTCCTGCCAGATTGGCTTGTTAAGCATCAAGCGATTGAAAATCTGATCGAAATCCCGACGGAAATCGAACAGATCCTGGAACAACGGATCTCGCGGAACTAGATTGGTCATGACAGACCTCCTTCGTGCAATTTTATTTTGCGAACCCCATGCTCTTTGGGAAGGAAAGGGAATTCGAAATCCGAGGCAGCGGCCGGTGGCAGAGTGAGTCCGGCTCGATGGAGCCGGTGCGTCGAATTACCGGGCGCTTTATTCAGGCTCTGCGCCTTGCCGCTGGCTCGGATGGAAGTGGCGGAGTTCCCGCGATGGTCGAGCCCAGCGGATCCAACCTTTTCGTGCTCGCTGGGTGGTGCGCCAGGGCTGGTCTCGTTTTTGCGGACCTCGTACCCTGGGCGACGCGCTCCCATCTGTAGTCTCCGTCCCTTGACGCGATGTTTATAACCTACGCCGGGGCTGGGAATCAGTGACGCCGGTCGCAGTTCGCGGTGACCGCGGTCACGAGGCGGGCGGGGGGGGATCGGCTCCGGGGACCTCGAAACCCTTCGTGTCGCAAAATATCGCCACTTTAGTATCGATTAGAAAGTACCTCCGTCCTTTGTTTTCATAGAGATCAGTGAGTTTCTAATCGTCACCAGTATCGATTAGAAATGCAGTGCCGAGTGATTAGTGGCGAGTGGCTAGAGGCCGTTTCCCGTTTTGGGCCGACACCTTGAAGCTGACGAGCAGCCCTTTTCTTCGCGGCTGTGGCTCGCGGCCGAGGGGCGATCGCCTTGGGTCGGCGCGCTAGTGCCAATGTTTTCATCGTCTTAAATTACCAACAAGATATTATAATACAGATGATTACGGTTGGCAAGGATTATCTGATGGGTGGTGCAATAATTTTGGGGGCTCGGAGCGCGCGGGAGGCTTGAAAGGGACAGAACCGGACGGCCTCGATGCGAAGACGACAGGTTCTTCAAGGCGAAGGTGCGGGAGGTGGGGTCAAAACCCGCACCCTTTCCCGAATGCGGAAAGAGTGCGCCACCCGAAAATTCATATTCCAGGAGAATTCAAGATTTCAAGGCTAGGCCGTCTCGAATTGGTCTTCTCGATGCGCGTGCGGGGCGGAAGGCGACGGAAGTTCGCAGTGTCTGGGAGTGCAGGGTGGGCCTCATTAAATCTCCTCTAGACCCACGGGGGACGCGGCCGGTCGCGCAAGTGCAATTCGCTAGGGCTGCCGCGGGGCAAGCGCGGCGGAGGTGGATGGAGTGCGTTCAGACGGGCCAAATGCTGCTTAAAGGACATCGGGGGCACGTAGACCACGATCTTGGGCCGCAAGATGTACTTCCCATATTTGGCCATCAGCCAGGAGGCAGGATATACCAGAAGTAACTCAGCAACGATAACATGCGGCCAAGAATAGCCCAGCGCCCAAAAAATCAGCCCCGGAGCTACGATAATCCCGTAGAAAGTCAAAATTCCATACCACTTTGTAACGCCAAGTTGGGTGCCGCACGCAGGACAAGGAAACACCGCAGCCCTTACCATGACATCCTTGTATTCCAGTCGGACACTGCATTTAGGACATGCTGGTGTTCTCATAAATGAATCCTACCACCGGCGGGTGGCCCTGCCTTTCGTATCAGTAATTCACACAATTGACGTGGCCTCGTAGGGGATGATACCACTCGATGAAGTCACTTCCGAATTCATTTGATTTTACGTGGGTGCCCCACCCCTTTCGCTTTTAAAGGGTGGGAGGTTTTGACGTTTCTGTTTCCTGCTTTCATGAGTTCACCCGCAACGACCCGACGCGTCGATTGAGTTTGACTTCTTCGATTGAAAGCCGGACGCACACACGAAGAGAAAATCAAAAGCCCCACCCCTTCCAACTTCGAAGGAATGGGGCACCCACGTAAAAGCAAATGCACGAATCGAGGCCACAGCAACGAGTCGGGAGTAATCGTGTGATATGAAATCGAAGTGGCGGGCCACTCGCCGTGGTCGATATGAGCGACGGTTCCCTCAAGACCAAATTCAAAGTAAATTCAAGAGTCCAAGTCAGGCCCACCAGCGACGTCAAAGGCAGCCGGCGGGGACGCCAGCGCTACATTGGGAGGTAACGGCACTGCAAGGTCAAAGGCGAAAGGCCACGCCACCCCCCGTTGATTGGCCCCCCGGGGGCGAAAGGACTAGAAGCGCATGCTTGTGGCGACAGCCGCGTCAATAGGAATACTTCAGCGAGAATTGAATCAGGCGCGGGGTGCCGACTACTGACGTGATGGATGTGAACGAGCTTGGACTCTCGATATCGAGGGCGGACGGGTTTGCGAAGGACGGGTGGTTTGTGAGATTGAAGAAGTCCGTCCTGAAGCGGAGGCTTTGGCGCTCGGTGATGTGGAAAGTTTTACCGATGGTGAAGTCCATGTTCTTTTGGGGCGGCCCGATGAAGCAATTGCGCGGGACGTCGCCGAGGACCGTGGCATCGCCGATCGGTGATGGCGGAGGAGGCGCCGGAACGAGCGGCACGATGGCGTCCGGCTGGAAGGCGGCGGGATTCAGCCAATTGGCGATGCGTGCCTCGGTGCCGCCTGGAGAGTTTGAGTTGGCGCAGCTGTGGCTCCCAGCAAAAGTTGGGGTGGCAAGGTTCGGGCTGCTGAAAGCGTAGGCGCTGCCACCGGCCGAATCGATGGGAGTGAGGGGAAGGCCGGATTGCAGGGTGAGGACGCCGCTGGTCTCCCAGCCGCCGAGCGCAGCGCCGGTGAGACCGGTGGCGTGGGCGAAGAAGGGGAGCTGATAGACGAAACTGGTGACGAAGCGATGGCGGCGATCGAAATCGGAGAGGCCGCGCGAGTCGCGCGGGTTGAGCTGGTCATTGATGCGCGTATCGAAAGCCACCGAGGCGGTGGAGACGTCGTCTATGGATTTCGAATAGGTGTAAGCGCTCTGGAAATAGAGTCCCTTGGCGAAACGATGGGCGGCCGTGAGTTGAAGGGCCTCGTAGTGGGAGTCCGAAATGGGCGCGAAAGACTCGAAATTGGCAGGAGCGATGCCGGGGAAAGGTGCGCGTGCGCTGGCGTTTTCCGCCGTGCTGTTGATGATTACGCATTTCGCGCCGGCTCCTGTTGTTCCGTCGCAATTGGTTCCATTAATGGTGAAGGGATTTGCGGGAGTGGCCAGGGTGGCTTGATCAGGATCGTAGGTGGCACGCAAGCGGGTGCCTTTTGTGCCTACGTAGCCGGCTTCGCCGAACCAGTCGTGGCCGAATTCGTGCTGGACGGTGAGGTTCCACTGCTGAGTGGTTGCCGCGACCCAGTGGAGCGGGACCTGAAGGGCGACCAAGCTATTGACGTTGCCCGTATAGCCCGGGGAGCATTGGTCCAACGCTGTGGCTGTGACAGCGCCAAAGGCCAGCGTCGAACAGGGAGCAATGCCCGTAAATTTTGCTGCCGCGGGCACGAACGCGGGGTCCAACATCCCATTCGCCGGAATCCCCGGGAAGGCGGGAAGATTGGGTTCGAACAGATTGGTCAGACTGCCCGGGCCGGGCAAGAAGTTGACGGCGATGGGGAAGACAGGCGGTGTGAAAGACAGATTGTCCACGGCACCCAGGTCTTCACGGACGCTGTAAATGCCATAGCCGGCGCGGATGGAAGTGGTGTGACGGCCGAAAAGGTCATATGCGATGCCGACGCGCGGCTCCCAGACGCTGGCGTAGCAATTGTTCAAGGCACACTTCTTTTCCGAGCCCTGAAAGCCCGCCAGATCGAATCTATTCACGCACCCTGGATAGATGAAAGGCTGGCCGGTGGTGCTTGCGAGTTCTGGGTTGGTATTGCCGATGTGGCAGAGATCATCGTAAGGAGCGCCGAGAAATTCGGTGCGGAAACCTAGGTTGAGAGTGAGAGTTTTTGAAAAGCGGTAGTCGTCTTGGGCGAACAGGGCAAAAGCAGGGATGCGGTAGTCATGGTTACCCAAGCCGCCGCCAGCTTCGCCGAAGAAAGGAGAGCCCTGAAGGAAGCCCTGGAAGTCGGTGGGAGCTTGCGGGCCGGCAAAGAAAATCAGGCCGTTATTGGCGACGGGGAGATTCCGGCGAAGAGTTGTGCGGTCGGCCTCGCCGCCGAAGCGGAGCGTGTGCGGCCCGTGCGTCCAACTTACCGTATTGCTGAAGACGAAACTGTCTCCGAGCGCTGTCTGCGTGGAGGTGGGATACGAACCGATGGCGTAGGAGCCGAACTGGAAGCGGTATATATCCGGCTCAGTGGTGGGACGGTTGATGCCCAGATCGGCTGCGGTGACGACCGCGTGATTGAGCAACTTGTCGCTGATGATGTTGATTCCGAAGCGAAATTCGTTCACGAGGTTCGGAGTGAACAGGTGCGTTTCCGTGATGCTGCCAAAGCGGCTGTGGAGAGGAATGGTGAGAGGGAAATTCAAATTGTTGGGGGTGGGCACACCACCGGTCTGGATCGGAAAGGAATCGGCGCCAAATGGTTCGAAGGTGCTGGAATCGGACCAGAAGAAGCGCTCGGAAAGGCGGTCGCGGCCGCCACGGAATTCCTTGTCCCAGTTGCCGGTGAATTGATCGTCGCTGTACTTTCCGACCTGGGTGAGGAGGAGCTGCGCGCTGTTCACCGAGGTGGCGCATGAATTAGTCATGGGGTTGAACGTGACCGTGACGCCGGGAGTGCCGGGAAGCGATGGGATCAGGAACCCATTGGCGTCTCCACCAAACTGATTGCTCTTGGCGTTAAGCAGCTTGCTGGCAACCGGGTCGATAGCCGTTACAGGTTCCGCGGGACACTGCGCGTTACCTGCAAAACTGAAGGCCGATTCGAGACTTGCGTCGGAGCGGCCATTGGGACCCGGGGGAAGGATCGGGATGCTGCTATTGATGAATGTGCCCGGTGAATCGCCGCTGCGTTGGCGAGTGCCCTGATAATTGACGTAGAAGAAGCCCCACTTTTTGTCGTTGGGATCCACCTGGCCGCCGCCATCGGCGCCAAAAATGTTCTGCTTGATGACCGGGCGGGGTTTGTCCGCTTCGTTGATGAACCAGTCGTTGGCATCTAGTACGGTGTTGCGGAAATATTCCCAGCCGTCGAAGTGATAGCTGGAGGTGCCGCCTTTGAGGATGGCGTTGATGTTGCCGCCGCCGTTGCGGCCCTGCGTGGCGTCGTAAAGGCTGGTGCTGACTTTGAATTCCTCGATGGCGTCGGGGTTGGGGAGGGGGGTGTAGGTCAACTCGCCGAATGCGTAGTCAGCGGCGGTGATGCCGTCGATGAGGTAATTGTTGTTATCTTCGCGGCCGCCGTTGACGTGGATGAACACCTGGCCGCGGCCGAGTTGGGAGGCATTGTTCAGATCTGAGGACGCGCCGGCAGAAAGGGTGAGCAGAGTTTGGAAGTTTCGGGTGGCGAGGGGCAGGGTGGTGATGGTGGTGTTGTCGATCACTTCGCCGGTGGTGGGGCTGGAGGTGTCGATGGTGGCAATCTCGGCCGAAACGGTGACCTCAGTTTTCGTGGCTGTTACGGAGAGCACGGCCGTCATGGTGGTGGTTTCGGTGATGCGGACTTCGATGCCGGGAAATTTCGTGAGAGCAAAGCCCGGGGCGCTTACTTGAATGGTGTAGATGCCGGCGGGGAGGAGGGTCGCGATAAACTGGCCGGAGGAATTGGTAATAAGCTCGCGCATTTTTTCGCGGGTGGCGTCACTATCGACTTCGACTTTCGCGCCGGTGATCACGCCGCCGGATTTGTCCTGGACCGTGCCGCTGATGGCGCCTGTGGCTCCGCCCTGCGCGAAGGCTGTGCCGGTGAGAAGGAAAAAGAAAACACCCATAGCGAACGACTTTTTGGTGAACGACATTTCCGCCACCCCCTGAGGGTCTCGGTGCGTTGTGGGCGAGCAGCGCGCCAAGGACGACCGGACCCCGAATTGGCGCGACGATATCAAGTGGCCGAAAGATGCGTCAAGATAATTTGGTTTATGGGATGGGTAAGAAATCTCTATGAGTGGCGGGGATTCCGGATGACGAACAAGAGCAAAAACAAAAACAAAAACAAAAACAAAAGCAAAGGCAAAGGCAAGGACGCCGGCAGCCCTCCTCCGCCGAGGCTACGGCGGGCCTGCGGGATGCCTGCGGTACGAGAAGCAGCTGCGAGCGCAAAGAGGACGGCGCTACTTAGGCGAGAGCTAGGCGGACTTTAGCGAGGGGGGCTGGGTTTCCCAGGCGTTGCTTAGGCGGCGGATGGTTTCGCGGAGGCGGACGGCTAGGTCCACGACGGTTTCAAGGCGCTGGGTTTCGGCGGCGGGGAGGCGGTCGCGGTGAGCTAGGAGGAGCTCGGCGTTGCCGAGGATGCCGGTGAGGGGATTATTGATTTCGTGGCGGAAAATTTCGGCGGAGTCGGCGGGGAGGCCGGCCCAGGGGGGGCCGAGGGCGGTTTCGGAGCGTTCGGCCCAGCGGAGCCTGCGTTCGATGAGGGCAGCGGCGAGCGGGACGAAATTTCCGGCGCGGGCGACGAATTCTACGTCGCCTTCGGCGACCAGGCGCGTGATATCAGCGCGGCACTCGAGGCTGGCGAGGAGGATTACGGGCGCGGTTTCGGTGAGCTGGCGGAGCGATTCGACGAGGGGGGCGCCTTCGAGGATGGCTTCGTCGAGGAGGATAGCGCGCGGGCCGGACTCGCTGAGGCGCTCGCGCAATTGCACGAGGCGCGAGACCACGGTGACTGCGCCAGGCGGCATGCTGCGCTGGATTTCACGGGCAAGCCGCTGGCCGAGCGACGCGTCGGCGGTGCCGATAATGGCGCATCGGACCACGGCGATCTTTGTTCCGGTGGCGCTGATGGCGCCCATTTGCATCACGTTCATGGTTTATTCGTTGCGCTGATCCGTTCGGCGCGCTGCGGCCGTGGCGGATGCGGCTGCGGCGGCGATGATTCAGCGTCCTTGTATATTTGGACGAGCATGCGATTGACGGCGAGCTTCAGTTCCTCGACGAGGAAGGGCTTGGCGAGGTAGGGGCGGTTGTGGCCTTCGAGAAATTCGACTGTGCGCAGGGCCAGGGTATCTCCGGTGACGAATATCATGCGGTTCTGCACCGGGCTGCCTGCGGAGACGAGCGCATTGTAAAACGCCGGACCGTCGAGCCGGGGCATGCGCAGGTCGCAAATTACGAGATCGTAATGGGTGCGCGAGATGCGCGTGAGGCCTTCCTGGCTATCGAGGACCGCTTCGACCTGGTGGCCCTCTTCGCGTAGGACGTCGGCGATTAATTGCGCGACGGTGGGCTCGTCTTCGACGACGAGGATGCGGCCTGGTCGAGTGGCATGGGACTGCCCGTGAGGCGCTGCCAATGCTGATAGTGTGGCGGGGCGTGGCTCCGCGGGAATCGAGATGACTGGTAGCTCCATTACGAATTTCACGCCGGCTCCTGGGCGGCTTTCGAAGCTCACCTCGCCGCTGTGCTGCTGCACGATTCCGTAAACGATGGAAAGGCCGAGGCCTGTGCCGACTCCGGAGGCTTTGGTGGTGAAGAAGGGATCGAAGATGCGGGAGGCGATTTCGGGCGGGATGCCGGGGCCATCGTCTGAGACTTCGAGTGAAATTTTGCCGCCGGGAAGAGCGTGGGTGCGAATCCAGACCTGGCCTCGGCCGCGCTCCAGGAGGAGCGCCTGCTCGGCATTCACGAGAAGATTCAGAACTACTTGCTGGAGCTGGTGGGGGTCACCGATGGTTTCGGGGAGATTGGGCGCAAGCTCGCATTCGACGGCGATATTTTGGACCTTTAGTTCATAGCTGCGGAGGGCCAGGGTGCGCTCGACGATTTCGTTCAGGTCGACGCGAATGCGCTCAGGCTTATTTTCGCGCGCGAAGTACAGGAGATTTTTGACGATGCGGCGGGCGCGCTCTGCTTCTTGAAATACTTTGCTGGCTTCGGAGAGTTGCGCCGGGAGCAGGCCGTGGCCGAGGAGGAGCTGCGCGTAGCCCATGATGGCGGTGAGGGGATTATTCAGTTCATGCGCGATGCCGGAGACGAGCTGGCCGAGGGCGGCCATTTTTTCGGTCTGAAGCAATTTCGATTGGACCTGGCGCGAATTGCGATCAGGGCGGCCGGCGATGGAGCAATCCTCGAGGCATAGGAGCAATCCTTGAGAGCCCGGCATGTGGGCACGAAACGTGATGCGGATTGGGAAGCCGCTTGTGAGCGTGGCATCGAGAGGTTCAGCGGCCCGCGAGCGGTGAGCGGGCGGAGCCGAATTGCGCCCACAGAAAGAAAGGAAGCCGGCGGCGGATTGTTCAGAGAGGAAGGCGGACAGATTTGCACGAGCGGGCGAGGCATCGCCGAGCCGGAGCAAATCACAGGCGGATGGGTTGGCGCGATGAATCACTCCTCGGACATCAACCACCACCAACGCTTCGCCACTGGATTCGAAGACTGCGCCGAATCCGGCGCCGGTGAGAAGCTCGATCATCTCCATTTGGTCGGCGATTGGATTCTTGACGAGCATATGGGCAGTGCCTGGCGATTGCGGGAAGGCGAGGGTGTGAGCGCGTTTCGGCATCTTGCTTACCAGCGGCCCTCCAAAATCCAATAGCTGCAGAGAAGCGGAGCGCTGACGGCGACGCCGAATTCCAGAATGCGGGTGGCAGCGCGCATTATTAGAGTCTGGCGGATGGCAAACAGTGTCATCGGCATGTGTGGCACACTGCATGAGCTTGACCATGAGGGCGATTCATTTAAATCTTTGTTTTTCAATTAGTTGAGATGAGCTCTGAGGTCATTGAGGGGGCGAGGTTCCCAGTTCGATACGAGTGCTTCCGCGTCTAGGAATCTTGAGGAATACGAGTCGCGATGCCGCGCCTAGGCGCTGGGAGAACAGCCTCGCTCGGGCGCATGAATCGCTGTGAGGCGGGCTGTTTGACGCCTAGCGCGACAGTGATCCGCGCGGGCCGGGCCCTGATTCAATTGCTGGACTGCGACTGGGCCTCGTATTGTTTCAGCTTGCGGTAGAGCGTGGTCTTGCCGATGCCGAGCAGGCGGGCGGCAGCGAGCTTGTCACCGCCCGATTCGCGGAGGGCCCGGAGGATGGCACGGCGCTCGAGCTCCTCAAGCGGCAGAAGTTCATCATTTTGCGGCAATCGCTCGCCGGTACCGTATTGGAGGTTCGAGGGGAGGTCGCCGACATGGAGAATCGGGCCGGAGCCGAGCGCGATGGCGCGCTCGACGGCATTTTCGAGCTCGCGGACGTTGCCTGGCCAGTCGTAGGACATGAGGCGGGCCATGGCGTCCTCGGAGATGGTGCGCATTTTGCCATCGGGGCCGCTGAATTTCTCGAGGAAGGAATTGACGAGCAGGGGGATATCGCCTTTGCGTTCGCGAAGGGGCGGCAGCTTGATTTGCACGACGTTCAGGCGGAAATAGAGATCCTGGCGGAAGCCGCCCTGGCGGACGGCGCTTTCGAGGTCCCGGTTCGTGGCAGCGATGACACGCACGGTGATGGCGACACGTTCCGTGGAGCCTACTGGGCGGATTTCCTTCTCTTGCAAGGCACGAAGAAGCTTGGCCTGCAAGTCCACGGGCAGGTCACCGATTTCGTCGAGGAACAGTGTGCCATTGTTGGCCACTTCCATAAGGCCCTGGCGATTGTGCTGGGCACCGGTGAAGGCGCCCTTCACGTATCCGAAAAGCTCGGATTCGATCAGCGTGGGGACAAGCCCGGAGCAATCTACGGGGACGATCGGCCTATTCTTCCGAGGCCCGGAAAAATGAATCGAGCGGGCGACCAGCTCTTTGCCCGTGCCGCTCTCCCCGAGAACCAGAACGGGATAGGTGTGCTGGCTGACCTTTTCGATGAGCCGGTAAACGCGCTGCATCTTGGGTGAGAGGCCGATGAGGCCGCCAAATCCGGGGCGGGTGCGAAGCTGTTCGCGCAGGAGGCGATTTTCCTGATCCAGCTCGAGCGAACGGATTACGCGGTCGAGCTTGGTGCGCAGTTCGGGGATGTGGAACGGCTTGGTGACGTAATCGGCAGCGCCCATGCGGGTGGCTTCGACGGCACTCTCGATGGTGCCGTATTGAGTGAGTACCATAACTGCCGTCTGCGGATAGGTCTCGCGGACGCGCTTGAGCAATGCAAGTCCCCCGAGCTCAGGGACCTTCAAGTCGGTGATTACGATATCAACGGGGAGCTGGTCGAGAATCTCGAGCGCCTGCTCGGTGGTGGAGGCCGTTCGAGTGCGCAGGCCCGATTCGGCGACCACGTCGCGGCAAAGATCGCGTGTGGTGTTTTCGTCATCCACGATCAGGACGGTTGCAGTTGTTGACCGGTCAGCAGCAAGGACAGCTTCTGTTCCGCTCGCCATCTTGGTAATCCCCCTTTTTGAAATCCCCGTTCCGATTCTTGAAGCAAACCGGGCACCAATTGGGAACAGTTGGCGTTGTGCTTCACATTCAAGACCTTAGAAAGAGAAAATAGGCATTCGTGAGGGTGAGTGTAGTGTCAAAATGGAATGATTAACAAGTCCGTAAAGCTACGCAAACTAGTAAATGTCTATTTTTCTGGGGATTGCAACTTCGGGAGCGGATTCAGGACCGAAATGGTACGCATAAGTTCGTGCGACCGAAAGGGCATCAGTATTAATACTGATAGCCCTTTACTTGCCCGATGCTCTCGCGCTTATGACTGCGGGCGGTACTGCCAGATCCAGAACAAAGAGGCCTTCGGTGGATGAACCGACGAGGACAATACCGTGGTCATTCTGAGCCAAGAGAGCCGGGAATTGAAGGTCTTCGATGGTTGGCTCGAAGTGGCCGTAATTCTTGACGCGTGACCATGTTGCACCCTGGTCGCGGGAGAAATAAAGGCCGCCCTGTTCGACGGATGCGAGCCATATCTCGGACCCAACGAAGAGGTCGCTGACGGGGGCATGCGGCAGGCCTGCCTGAGCCTTCCGCCAGGATATTCCCGCGTCACGGGAAATATATAAACCGGTGGGAGATAGGGCGAGCGCGGTGGAAGGATCGGCTAATTCCAGGCGCAGGGCCCCACCGGATTCGAGGGGGAGATCGTGCCATTGCCAGGTCTCTCCGGCATCGTCCGAGAAAACCATCGCGCAGGAAGAGACGATACGAAGCTTCTGGCCGTCGCGCGAAACGCGGACGGAATTGACGGGCAATGGAAGCGGAGCAAAGGGAACAGGGGTCCAGATGAGGCCCTCGTCGCGTGATACGAACAATCCATCGTCCGTCGCGGCGAACCAGGCTGCGTCACTGAAGGCGAGGTCGTTAACGGGAGCCTCGAACTGGCGCCAGTGGCCGGTAGTTGCACGCGCGGTGGCTACATGTGCGTTGGTTATGCGCGCGTCTCCCTGCCGGTGCATTGACGCGCTTTCGTCTAACAGCCCGACGCGGGCCCATGCGGCCTTTTCGGAATCGAAGTGGGCGAGTCCGCCGGAGGCCAGTGCGGCCCACCAGCCGGAAGCCGTGGAATAAACGTGGCTGATATCGGCCGCGTCGAGGCCGGCACTCATTGGAGACCAGGTGCGGCCACCGTCATTCGAGCCGACAATTGGGTCGGAGGAGCCAGCGACGACGGCAACGATTTGGGCGGGATCCTCCGGATTCGCCGCCAGCGAGACAATGCGGCGATGATGAAAGCCTTCGTTGGCCGGGTGGAAATTATCGCCGCCGTCGTCGCTTGAAAGCACGCCCTGTTGCTCTGTTCCGACGAGGACACGGCCGAAGGAGGCTTCCGAGGGCGCGGCTTCGGGATTCGCGGGTGATGGCTCGACGGCGAGGGAATTGACCACCCAATCGGCGGGCGAGATGCGGCGCCAGGTTGCGCCACCGTCGGGTGATTTCCACAAGCCTTCAGTGGTGCCGGCATAAAGGACCGCGGGATTTGATGGATCCATGCGGAGGACGGGGGTGCGGCGGGAAGAGTAGGGGATACCTTGAATTTTCTGCCAGTGGGAGCCGGCGTCTTCGCTGCGGTAAATGCCGGAGCAGGCGCTCGAGAAAATGCGGCGAGGATTCTTGTTGTCCACGGCCAGACTCAGGACATCGGAATCGTCAATCATGCCTTGATGGATCGGGAACCAGTGCTCGCCGCCATCCACGGTCTTCCAGGGAAGATGGAATGTGCCGGCGTAAGTTACCTGCGGATTGAGTGGATCGATCGAGAGCGAATCGAGGTCGAAAAGCTCCGGATCTCTCTCCGGGGTAATGCGGTCCCAATCGCGGCCGCGATTGCGCGAGCGAAAGACTCCGTCGAGAGTTCCGGCAACGAGGATTTCGGGATCAGAGGGCGCCTGGATGAGAGCGCGGACGGCGTGGCCGGAAAGGCCGGAATCGCGCCAGGATTTTCCCCCGTCGCTGCTGAGGAAGACTCCGCCGCCTTCGCCGTATTTTTCGCGCGTCCATGTGGCGGCGAAAATAGTTTCGGAATCTCGCGGGTCAACAATGATGGCGGTTACGATGGCATTCCCGGCAGTGCCCGCGAGTCCTAACAGAGTCCAATGATCGCCGCGGTCCTGCGAGCCGAAAATGTGGCCGTCTGTGGTGCCGAGGTAGACGAGTTGAGGATGGGAGGGATCTACGGCAAGTGCGCGAACATCGCCGCCCGTCGGTCCTATGGCCTCCCACGTCTGGGCGTGCGAGGGCAGCGCAATCAGCAGATTGAAGAGGGAGATGACCAGCCAGAAAAACCCCGGGCTCAGGGGACCCCGCCTATGGGGCCGAGTGCACCGCTTCATTTTCGTTGACCTTCAGAAGCACTAGAGAAGGACCAGGCGCATGAAAATACTTTGGTCCACATATCCCCAAGTCTCTGCGTGCGTCTGAATACTTCCTTCCACCCTCAGTAAGTGGCGCCGTCAGGAACCCACACGACATCCACGTGGCGGTTCTGCCGGGGTTGAGCTTCCGTTCCGGGC
Organism: uncultured Acidobacteriota bacterium; assembly: GCA_963701005.1. Classification (GTDB taxonomy): domain Bacteria; phylum Acidobacteriota; class Terriglobia; order Acidiferrales; family UBA7541; genus Palsa-295. The sequence continues at coordinate 4,162,217 of OY969555.1, read as the reverse complement.
GCGGAGCGAACGTCCACTCGCGCGACATCCACGCCTTTCTTTTCGCCGAGATACTTCCTGGCATTCTCGGCTCGGCGGGACGCTAGTTTAGATGCGGCAGGCTCCTTCGGGTCTGCAAAGCCGACGAGGACGGCCCTGGCCTTGGGCTCAGTCTGGAGGCGCACGGCCAGGTCGTCGAGGACGCGCTTGCAGACGTTGTTGACGACCGCGCTGTTGTGAGAGAACGAGCATTCGTTAATTCTTGATGCTTGCGGCGGCGTCGGCGGGGCTTGGACGGTAACCGGCGCTGAGCAATCTGCAGCGCCACCCGCGGCATTTTCAACGCGACCGGTGACAGCGTACGCCCCGGGTGAGAGGCCGGATGTATCGAATTGCACAGTCGAGCCGGTTCCGACGATCTGGCCACCATTCGACTGCCATTTGTAGGTGAGCGCGGTACCCGAGGGATCACTCACGGTGGCGGTGATCTGCGGGCGCTCGCCGGCGAGTACGGTTGAGCGATCCGCGGAGCAAGACATCTTGGGCGCGGCAGGCGCGGGCTTGGGCTGGACATTCACGGTTGCTGAACAACTCGAGCTCATTCCGGCGCCATCGTCCACATGCGCGGTGAGCGAATAGCTTCCCGGCCCGACACCGGAATAATCCCAACGCGCGTAGGGGCCAGCGCCGTTCATCTTGCCGCCGGTGGAAGACCAAGTGTAGTTGAGCGGATGGCCCCAGGCATCTGCGGCCGTGACGCTTGCTTGCACGAGGTCGGCCGAACCTTCCAGTACGGAGGATCTGTCCACCGAGCAAGTTGAGGTGAGATTGTCAGGCAATCTGGGTTTTGTGGGCCAGCGAGAGACGGCCAATTTGGCGATGAAACCGTTGCGGTCGAGGGCATTATTAAGATTCATGGAATAGCGGTAGCCGGCATCGAGCGCGACGTATTTGCTGAGATAGAGGCGAATTCCGCTGACGTTGTCCACCGGGTCGCGCGGACCGAGCGAGGTATTGGGAAGTCCCTGGCGCATATAGATCAGGCCGGAATATTCGGTGATGATATTGAAACGCTTGTCCGGGAAAATCAGCAGGCCGAAAGCCGCCTGCATTTGGTCGGCGAGGTCGAGGACTTGCACGGTGGGAGTGCCGCCAGGGACGTTGTAGCTCTGATCGCGCATGAAGCGATAGGACCAGTTTGCAGTGGCCACGATACTGCGGCGGAGGATAGTTTTGCTGGCTTCGAGACCGATGCCGTAGCTGAAGCTTCCGGTTTGGGTCTGGTGGGCGAGCAGGGTATCCAGGCCTGACCTGGTGGGAATAAAAAAATCGTTTCGAATGGAAAGGCTGGCCCAGTTACCTCTTTTTTCCGAGAGGACGCCGATCTTGAATCCGAAGTCGAGTTCGCCATAGCCGCCGCCGCTGTGCGACGCGAACGGGTAATCCTCTACGTAGGCAGGCGGCAGACCTGTGCCGGGGAGCTGGGAGAGATAAATTGTGTTCTGGAAGCGCGGATTCGTTAAAGGCGACTGATTCAGGCTCAACTGCTGCGGCTGGCTGACATGAAGGTGAACCTCGGGCAGAGTCTCGACGAAAATCGAGAACCATTTATTGATTCCATAGCCGAACGAAGGAGCGACTTGGAGGATGGTGACGTTGCCGGGCATGCGCGAAAATTTATTGACGCTCACTGCGATATCGAATCCGCCTTTTGGGAGGATGTCGCCGGTCTCGAGGGTGAAGAGGCCGGGATTGCCGTCGAGGGCCGGCATCGGGTTCCACTTCGGTGCTTGGTCACCGCTATCTTGCATTGCAGGGGACGCGGCATTCGGCGCAGGTCTTGGAGCCGGCGTTGCGGCGTTATTTCCGGGAGTTGAGACCGTGGCCGTAGCGACAGGCTGCGCCGCCGGTTCATTCGATTTATCAGAGGCAGGATTTGCGGGTGCATCACTGGCTGCCGCTGTGGTTGAGTCAGCGGCCTTGCCGCCCGCGTCGGCTTTGTTGCCGTCCGCTCGTGCGGTTGAAATAAGGAACAGAGACGATAGGATCAAGATTGCTGCACGTCCCAGGAATTTCATTCACTCCTCCTTATTTCGACTGCGCCGCGATTCAAGTGAACCGCCAGCGAAACTCGCGCGCCGCCGGCGCGTCTGGGGAATACGGCGAAAAGCGATTTAGATGCCGGAGCCCAAGTAATGAGAGTTAGGGAACCACATTCCAAGCGAGCCGACTAAACCGGGCGGATTATAATTCACGCTTGGCAATTCATAGAACAACTATTTGTGGGGTGACGCCCTGCGCGGACCCGGCAGAGACTCCAGGCCACCCCTCCTCCTTTTGCGCCATCTCACTGGGGACTTGCCGTAGACAGCCTCTTCTTCCCGGCAAAGGGCGGCAAGCCAAAGTGCAAAAGGAGAAGCAAATGAAATGCAGAATTAGGCTTTTGGCTGTCGCCGCATTTTTGGCTGCAGCCGGGATGCCCGCATTCGCGCAGGATCAAGCGGCAGGTGCATCGGATTCGTCGTCTTCTGCGGCCACGCAACCCGGGGCGCAGGGTGGTCAGCCTGCCGAGGCATATATGGTTCCAGCCGGGACGCGATTTCTAGTGGGGCTGGGGGAAACGCTGAGCACTAAGGAAGACAAGGCGGGGAAGCGTTTTGTCGCCAGGACGCTTGAGCCGCTCGCGGCGGCGGATGGGTCTACGCTTGCGGTGGGCACGGAAGTCCGCGGGCACATTGATAAGGTGGAGGCGGCGGGAAAGACGGGGCGGGCGAAGCTGTGGCTCACGTTTGATGACATTCACATGCCGGCGGGCTGGAAGCCGCTGGTGGCGGAATTGATCGACGCGCCGGGAGTTCACTCGATTCGAGTGATGTATGACCACGAGGGGGAAATCGTGGTGCCTTCGAGCAAGCGGCAGCAGGAGGAAGAAGCTGTGGCCTTGGCAGCACTTGCGGGGGCGGCACCAGGAGTGGTGTCGCGCAACTCGAAGGAAGCTGCGATCGGCGCGGGGATTGGGGCGGTGACTGCGTTCATGGCGACTTCGGGGCTGGGGCAGGAATTGACTATCGAGAAGGACACCAAGCTCGAACTAGTCCTCGGACGGCCGCTGGCGATTCGGCGGAGCTGAATAGCCGTGGGAATGCCACGGAGATTGGGCGGGGAGAGTGGAGTGCATTCGGCTTCGCCGAGAATCCGCTCGCGGGCGAAGACTGAGTTGTCCCGGGAGGTCACATCGATCTTGGTTTCTCAAATCAAGAGCGATGCTTCGACGAAACAATTTGATGAGGGCATGGGATGAAACTGGACCACCCGGACTTTCAGCTTCTTTTTGACGCGCTCTTCCGCACATCGAAAATACTTCTGGAGAAACAGGGCGGATTTTTGCCTATTGGTGCAATCGTGTCTCCTGAGGGCAGGGTCGGCGCGGTGGGAGGCTCTACAAGAGAGGAGCAGCCTGGCGCACAGAAAGTCTTAGAAGTTCTCGAAGGGGGCTTGCGCGGTATGGCGGCGAAGGGGTTGTGCCGCGCAGCGGGGATGGCGATTGATACCCGCCTCAAGGCGCCCCCTCGCAAGGAGGACGCCGGAAAGGATGCCATCTGGATAATTCTGGAGGAAAAGGGTGGCAAGTCGCAGGGAGTCTTTGTGCCCTACGCGAAGTCCTGGCTGGGCGGATTCACGCATGGTGATCCCTTCACAACATCCGAAAAGCCCCGCATCTTTGGAGTCAAGAACTAGTTGGCACTTAGGCCACTGCTCAAAACCACCCAAACCACAGCAAGGTGCTTAAATTTAGTTCATTGGATGAATCTCGCAGGCTGCCCCTCTACTGGATGCCGCGTTCCCTTGGCATTCACGGGGACTGCTGGTAGATTCAATTCCTGATGACCACGAATAACCACTCGCTGCAACGCATCCTGATTGTCGAGGACGAGGAGAACGCGCGGAAGGGCTACGAGGCGCTGCTGCGTAAGTGGAATTGCGAAGTGCTGGGCGTCGGGAGCGGCGAGGACGCGCTGGCGAAATTTCCGGAGTTTTCTCCTCACGTTGTGCTCGCCGATGTGGAACTGCCGGGAATGAACGGGCTCGACCTCTTGCGGCATCTGGGCGATGAAATCAATCACACGCCGGTTATCATTATTACCGGCCGCGGCAGTGACGAACGCATCGTGCAGGCCATCGAAGCCGGGGCCTACTACTACATTGAGAAGCCGCTGAAGCCGCCGGTGCTGAGGGCGTTGCTGGATCGCGCGCTTGGGCGAGTGCGGGACCAGCAAGCGGTGGCGGCGTTGACGCGGCAATTGCGCGAGGCCGGGCGGCTCGGGACACTGGTCGGTGGGTCGCGCGACATGCAAGAGGTGATGCGGCAGGTGGAGATGGCGGCGCCTTCGACGGCGTCGGTGCTCATCACGGGTGAGACGGGGTCGGGGAAAGAAATGGTGGCGCGGTCGATTCACATGCTGTCGCCGCGGGCGGGCCGTCCGTTTATCGCTATCAATTGCTCGGCGATTCCGGAATCGTTGATGGAAAGCGAAATTTTCGGGCATGAGAAGGGCGCGTTCACGGGAGCGGCGGAGCGGCGGATCGGCTGTTTCGAGCTGGCGGATGGCGGCACGCTGCTGCTCGATGAGATCGGGGAGATGCCCGCGCAGACTCAGGCGAAATTGCTGCGGGTGCTCGAGGACCGCACGGTGCGGCGGCTGGGCAGCAAGGTGGAAACGCCGGTGGACGTGCGCGTGGTGGCGGCGACGAACAAAAATCCCGAGCAGGCGGTGGCTGATGGACATTTGCGTCAGGACCTTTATTTTCGCTTGAACGTGTTTCACATTCACTTGCCGCCGTTGCGCGATCATAAGGATGATTTGCCGCTGCTGATCGAACATTTGCTGGCGGAAGTTTCGGAGAAGCACGGGAAGAAGGTTTCCGGCGTGGGCGCGGACGTGATGGACCTCTTCAAATCCTATCCGTGGCCGGGGAATGTGCGCGAGCTGCGCAACGTGCTGGAACGCTCGGCCATTGCCTCCGACCGCGGGACGATCACGCGGCAGCATTTGCCCTCGGATTTCGGACATGCTCCGGCGACGGCGAGCACGGGGCTGGCTGGGATGCGTTTCCCGGTAGGGACGACGGTGGATGCGGTCGAGCGCGAGCTGATTGTGCAGACGCTGGCGGCCACGAGCCAGAATAAGACGCGCGCCGCCGAGCTGCTGGGCATCAGCCTGAAAACACTCCACAACAAACTGAAAGAATACGAGGCGGGGCGGAAAAATGCGTCTCAGCCTGAAAACTAAGTTCACGCTGGCGACTTCGCTGCTGGTACTCGCGGTGGTCACCGGGGTGTCCGGGCTTTACATCGCGCGGCTGACGCGGCAGGTGCTGCGGCAGGCGGATGACCGCGCGAGCTTCGTGGCGCTTCAAGTTTACGACGCTTGCAACCAAGCGCTGAAAGATGCCGCGCAACGCGGGGAGACTCCCGCTTCCACTGGCGGGCAAGACCTGCGCGCGTATGTCCAGAAGGCGTTCGACAACAACAGCACGCTCAATACACTGATCGAATCGGCGGTGGCATACTCGCCGACGATTTACGAAATAACGATCAGCGATAAAGATGGAATCGTGCTGGTGTCGAGCGACGCTTCGCTGCGCGGGCAGAAAGTGGCGAAGAGGCCGCCGGTGGGTTCGCTCGTGGGGGCGCGGTTCTTCGAGCAGCTTCGCACTTTGTATGGCCCGCCGCAGACGTATGAGTTTGCGTATCCTTTTCTTCTCGGGTCCGAACACTTCGGGGACATCCGCATCGGGCTTTCATCCGTATTTATCCGCAATGAAATTTCGCCGGGCTTGATGTCGGCGGGGTGGTACGCGCTGGGATCGGTGCTGCTTTCGACGTTTCTCGCATTTGTGGTCAGCACTGCTTCGCTCGCGCCGATTGACCGGATTTCCGCGCAATTGGACCGCATATCCGCCGGTGAATTCGACACGCAGCCGGCGGTGGAGAGAGGCGACGAACTGGGACTGGTGAGCACGAAAATCGTCGGCATCGGAAAACAATTGCGGGACGTCCGCGAAATTTTCAGCACGTTGCGCGAAAACCTTGACCAGATGATGAGCGGCCTCGAGGACGGATTGCTGCTCTTTGGCGCGGACGGGCGCGCGGTGCTGGTGAGCCCGTCGGTGGAAAAATTCATCGGGGGACGGCCGAACGAGCTGCGTGGGCGGCGGGTAAGCGAGATTTTCCCGGCGAATCATCCGATGCGCGAGGCGCTGCGCATCGAAGGCGACGAAATCGAGCCCGTGGAAGGGACGGAAGTGACGATTCAAAACGACGGCGAGGCGCACCGGGTCGGGGTGAGCGCGCAAGTGGTCCGCGAGCACGGCAAGCGCATGGGAACGCTGGTCACTTTACGAGACGTCGAATCGCTGGAGCGGATCGGCAATCAGCTGCAAGTTTCGGAAAGGTTGGCTGCGATTGGGCGCGTGACGGCGGGCGTGGCGCACGAAGTGAAAAACCCGTTGAACTCGATGCGCCTGTGGCTCGAGGTGCTGAAAGCCAACATGCCCGTTGAGCCCGAACCGCAGCAGGCCGTGAAAATGCTCGACAGCGAAATTGACCGGCTGGACCGCGCCGTGAAGACATTCCTGAATTTCACGAAGCCCGTCGAGCTCAAATTGGAGGAGACGGACCTTCGGACGCTTCTCGAGGAAGTGCTCGAGGCCGCGCGACCGGAAATCACGAAGGCCGGAGTGGAATTGCGCGTGGACCTCCCCACCGAGTTTCCGCCCGTGCTTATTGATCGCCAGCTCATTCACCAGGGCGTCCTCAACCTGGTGCTGAACGCATGCGAATTCACAAGCGCCGGCGGGCGAGTGACGCTGAGCCTGCGGCGGAGCGGCGAATCGGCGGTGATTGCCGTGTCTGATTCCGGCAAAGGCATTTCGCCCGAGGACCAGAAAAAGATTTTTCAGCTCTTCTTCACCACGCGGCCGGGCGGAACGGGCATCGGGCTTGCAAACACCTTTCGATTTGTGCAATTGCACAACGGTCGGATAGAATTTGATTCGGAGGCTGGGCGCGGAACAACATTCCGGGTGGAGTTGCCTCTGGCGCGCTCGGCCGAGGCGCCGTCCGGGAATGTCCGCGACTTCAGCCAGCCATTCGCGGAAGAAAAAAAGTAAATGCCCAGCCGGAAGATAGAAGGCCGAATTGTCTTTGCAGCCCTCGCCTGCGTGTTTCTGCTCGCATTGGGGGGATGCACGCGCCAAAAAGTCCATGCGGCTGCTCCGGTGGCGGCTGCTCCGGTGGCGGCTGCTCCCGCACCGTCCGTGGCGGAAACCGAGCGGCCAATGACGATTGCACCCGATACCAACGCCTCGCCTCCGACGGACACCGTAATCTCCCCGCCGGCGATTCCAGACAATGCTGCCGCTCCGCCACCGGCCGCGATTCCCCATCCGAAGACGGGACCGAAGCCTCCGACACCCGCGCGGGAGCCCGCTCCGGAGCCTGCCGCGGACCAGCCGCACCCGCCCGCTCCGCAGATTTCGCCGCAGCTTTCGCCGGGAGATCAGGCGAATTACGAGCGGAAGACGAATGAGGACATCGCTGTGGCGGAAAAGAATCTCCAGCAAGCTGGCGGCAAGCAATTGAGCGCGGCGCAAAATGATCTGGTGGAAAAAATTCGCAGCTTTCTCTCGCAGTCGCGCGACGCCGCGAAGGGGGGCGATCTTGCCCGCGCGCAAAACCTGGCACAAAAGGCCCGCCTCCTATCCGTCGAGCTTGTCGAATCCCTCTAGGCGCACCGCAGCATTCACGCATGTTTTGCTGATACTATGGACGCGTGAATACGTTTGATGTGGCCATCATCGGCGGCGGAGCGATTGGATGCGCGATCGCCTTTGAGCTGGCGGCCGAGAAAGCCACCGTTGTTGTGCTGGATCGGCAGCACCCGGGGCGCGAAGCTTCTTGGGCGGCTGCGGGGATGTTGTCGCCCGGCCCGGACTCTCCTGAATCGCTGCCGATGGTCCCTCTGGCAAGAGAGAGCTTCCGGCTTTACCCCGAATTCATAGCTGCGATCGAAGAGGCATCGGGGAAATCCACTGCGTTTGTGCGCGAAGGAACGCTTCAGATTTTCCCCGGGCCGGGCGGGGAAGCTGAGCGTAATGAAATGGCCGCGGAATATCGCCGCTTGGGGTTGGCGATAGAGCCGATCTCATACGAGTCAGCGCGAAGATACGAAGGATCGCTTGGACCAGCGGCGCGCTTCGCCGCGTGGCTGGCTGAGGAATCAGTGGTGGATCCGCGGCTGCTGATGGACGCAGTGCTCGAGGCCGCACGCCGGCGCGGCGTCAAGTTTCGGACCGATTGCGCGGTGACATCGGTGCTGCTTGAGGGCGATCGCTGCGGCGGCGTGGTGGCGGGCGGCGAGAAGATCGCCGCGAAGCGTGTGATCGTGGCTGCGGGATGCTTTTCGGGCGGGATCGACTGGCTGGCGCGCTATGCGCCGACGCGTCCGGTGCGCGGGCAGATGCTGGCCTTGCGTTCGACTGGCTTGAGCTTGCGAAGAGTGGTGCGTTCGGAGAGAGGCTACCTGGTGCCTCGGTGCGACGGCCGGATTATCGCCGGGAGCACGCTTGAGAACGCAGGATTTGAAAAGCATGTCACGCCAGGAGGATTGCAGCAGATTCTCGACGGCGTGCTGGAACTTGTTCCCGGGCTGGCCGGCGCTGAAATTGTGGAAACCTGGGCGGGATTGCGGCCCGGAACACCGGATGGCCTTCCAATCCTTGGGCCGACGGATGTAGAAGGATTGGCGGTGGCTACGGGACATCATCGCAATGGGATATTGCTTACGCCCGTGACGGCGAAGCTCCTCCGCGATTGGATCGTTCGCGGCAAGGTGTCCATGGATGTGGAAGCGTTCTCGCCGCTTCGATTTGGGGGGCAGAATGCACGCCAGAACGCGACGAGAGGCGCCTCGGTGCGTTTTTGATCCTCGCTGAAAATTAAACTTCTTGCTGGCTCACCCGTTTGAAATGACTTTTATCCGCGGCCGTTTTTTTCGCCCACACCCTTGAAGAATGTGTAGCAAAAGACGCCGTCTGCCTCGGCCGTCTTGTAAAGATCGCGAATACCCGCGTCGAACGCTTCGGGAGTGGTCAAGCCGGCGTCGATCGCGGTTTCGCGGACACCCTCGATCATCGCGGTGAATGTCTTCCTGGTGAAGCCCTCGACGAGAGCGGGCTTGCTTGAATCCACGTAGACAATGCGTGGGGACACGCGAACTGCCTCCAGACCTGCCTCGACCATAATTGGATAGAGTTGCCGGCCAATCAGTGAATTGCCGCCAGCCATTCGCTGCAATTCGACCAGACACTGGGTTGCTTTTTGGGCTGCGCTGCTATCAGGATGAAAGTAGGTCGAGCCGTGGTCGCCTTCAATGACGGTAATCGTGCCGCCGGGCCTGAGGAGACTTGTGAGAATCGTCAAGGCTTCAACAGGCCGCGACAGGTGCTCGAGGAAAAAGCAGACGAAAACGTGGTCGAAGGATTCGGGGGCGAAAGGCAAGGCGAAGATGTCCGCCTGCTGAAACTGCACATTGGTGAGCCCAGCCGCGCGCGTTGCCCTCTCGGCTTGCGCGAGCGAGTCGGCGGAAACATCGATTGAAGTGAATCGTGCGCCCCGGCTTCGTGCACCTAGAGTGACCGTCTGGGCGCCAACGCCGCAGCCTGCTTCGAGAACCACGCTGCCGGGGGGATAGGACGTGTCGTAGTGCAGCAGGTCAACCAGCGTTCCGGCCTGATCCTGCAAGCGTTCGTTTTCACGCGGGTGGTACCCGTGGACGTATGCCTCGCTCAATGTTTGGCTCTCCGGGAGCGGCGCTAAAACGGTTCTTTGTTGCGCACGGGCTCACGATTCGGCGGGCCCGCAAGAGTGGAGGATGTTCCGGGGGTCGAGAACTGGTCCTTTTCCGCGTCGAGAAAGAGGGGGCGATTCAGAATCACGTTTACAGTCGATCCACGAGGCAATTCTGCTTCGGGGCCGCGAGTGAGGAGCACGGCCATTAGACCTGCCCCGGCACCTATAGCCGCGCCAATGCCGGCGCCTTTCGCACTTTGAGTCGCGAGACCTCCGATGCCGGCGCCTGCGGCAGTAGTTTTGGCGATGGTGCCGATGTCGGTGCCCTTGTCGCTGTCACCGATTACCTTGCCCTCGTCGTCCACGGTCTCGTTCCCGCCGGTTCCCGCATCATTCGGCACGGCATTGAGATTTACCATGTAGGCGTTGGGAAGGATAAGCGTGTTCAGCTTGATCATCAACTCGGCTCGGCCCTTAACGCGGCCCGGGCGCTTCGAATCGGTCACTTCGCCGCTGACGTAGGAGCCTGCCGGGATGGCCACGTGCCCATCGATCATTATCGGGAAGAGAGTCTCGAAATAGACTGGGTCGCCTAGTTTCGCGCTGCGAGTGGAGATGCCATTGTGCAAAACCAGGGGAAGAACTGTGCCGCTAGGAATCCGAACTCTTGCGGGAGCGGCTTTTGACGCCGCGGGCTGAACTGCAGGATCCGGCGTGGGCGCGGATGCCGGTGCCGCGGGGGCAGGTTGTGGAGGTGCGGTTTGCGCTGGCGGCTGTTGCGTCGCTGCCTGATCTGGTGGTGGCGCGGGCTGCTGGGTCGCCGGCTGTTCCGGCGGTGCCGCTGGCAAAGGGCCAGTTTCCTGCGCAACGACTGGGCCAGCAAGAAAAAGCGCGAATCCCATGGTTGCTGCCAGTTGCAGCCGATTCGGCCAGCCACGCATAGAGTTCCTCCAGAATTGCCTGAGGAAGGGATGCCCCCGGCTAATGCAAAGATGCCCCGACTATAAACCTTTCGCAGGGCGCCTGGCCACAACTTCGTTCGGGCGGGAGGCTGGCGCATGTACGACTAAGACACCCAATGCAGTAGCAAAGGAGGCGCGCAGCTATACTTATTGAAGAGGCAAGAACTTGGGGCCCTTCAAAGCAGCGCCACTTCGCTTCCTTTCTTCTCTTCGCGGGAAGACCCTGCTGATTATTTTTGCGACCATGGTTGGGCTGGTGGGTGGCCTGTACACGATTTCGCGCGTCGTCTTGCTACGCGGATTTGCCAAGCTCGAAGAGGAATTCGCGCGGCAGAATCTCGAGCGGGCTTCGAGCGCTGTGCAGAACGAACTGGAGACGCTCGAGCGGACGACCAGCGAATATGCCGCTTGGGACCAGACTTATTCCTTCCTGCATGGGAAAAACCCAGGGTACGTGAAGTCCGAATTCCCAATCCCCACCTTTCAGCAGCTCAAAGTGAGTTTCGTGGTGATTCTGGATAAATCGGGGCGGAAGGTTTTCTCGAAAGGGTTCAGCCTGGAAACGCTGGATGAAGTGCCGGTCCCGCCGGATTTCGATCAGCACCTTCGGCTGGGCTCGCCGCTCCTCGATCTTCCCAACGAGACAAGCAAGGTGATGGGCATCCTGCTGCTCGAATCGGGGCCGGTATTCGTGGATTCACACCCGGTATTGACGAGCGATTCGCAGGGGCCGATTGCCGGGACGCTCATCATGGGCCGTTGGCTGAACGCGGATGAAGTGCTGCGGATTTCAGAAATGACGCATATGCCGATCGAGGCGCAGCGCCTGGACGCAAGCCCGCTCCGGGAAGACTTTCGGGCGGCTGCGCAGGACCTTTCGAAGGCCGTCCCCATTCTGACGCGCGCCTACGATCCGGAAACGCTCGCCGCGTATGAGCAACTGAATGACGTCTATGGTAAGCCCGCGATGATCTTGCGAATCCTGCTTCCGCGGCAAATCTACTTGCAGGGTCAGACGAGCTTGCTGCAATTTTTACTGCTGCTGCTGGCCGCGGGACTGGTATTCGGCGCAATGACGCTTTACCTGCTCGAACGAACGGTGCTTTCCCGCGTCGCGAATTTGACGGAGAGCATTACCGAGATCGGCGCGAGCGGTGATCTTTCAGGCCGTCTCCATGTGACGGGCAAAGACGAAATCGGATATTTGGGCGAGTCGATCAACGGCATGCTGGAGGATCTCGAGCGGACGCAGGTGGCGCGCCATGCCGACGAGGCTCGCCTGGGCGTGATGATGGAAAAAATGCCGGTCGTCCTTTGGACTGCGGACACGGAGCTGCGCTTCACTTCTTCGGTGGGAGCGGGGCTTGAAGCTCTGGGACTGCGCCCGAACCAGGTGGTGGGGAAATCGCTTTATGAGTACTTCCGCACGGAGAATCCGGAGTTTCCGGCGATTGCCGCGCACCGGAAGGCGCTGGCGGGCGAACCTGCGACGTTTGAGATCGAATGGGAAAAGCGGGTCCTCGAAGCACACGTGCAGATTCTGAATTCGAGCGATGGGGAAGTGGAGGGAGTGATCGGCGTCGCGCTGGATATCACGGACCGGCAACGCCTGGCGGACCAGCTGAGGCAATCGCAAAAAATGCAGGCGATCGGCGAACTGGCGGGTGGCGTGGCGCACGATTTCAATAATCTGCTGATGGTGGTGAAGGGGCACTCGGAGATGCTGCTCGACCGGCTGCCTGCTTCATCGCCGCTGCGCCACAGCATCGAGCAGATGCAAAGCGCTTCCGAGCGCGCGGCTGGATTGACCCGGCAGCTGCTGGCTTTCAGCCGCAAGCAAGTGTTGCAGCCGCGCGTGCTTGACTTGAACGAAGTGGTGGCCGGGATGATCAAGATGGTGTCGCGCGTGATCGGGGAAGATATCGAGCTGATGTTCCTGCCGGGCTTGAAGCTAGGGCGCGTGAAGGCGGACCCGAGCCAGATGGAACAGGTGGTGCTGAATTTGGTGGTGAACGCGCGCGACGCCATGCCGAACGGCGGCCGGTTGACGATCGAGACGTCGAACGTGAATCTTGACCGCAGCTACGCCGCAAGTCATCCGGGCGGGATGGAACCTGGGCCTTACGTGATGCTGACCGTCAGCGACAATGGTTGCGGCATGGATTCGAAGACGCAGGCGCGCATCTTCGAGCCTTTCTTCACCACGAAGGGGCAAGGGAAGGGAACGGGGCTAGGGCTCGCGACCGTGTATGGCGTGGTGAAGCAAAGCGGGGGATTCATCTGGGTGTACAGCGAAGTGGACCACGGAACCACATTTAAGATTCACCTGCCGCAAGTTACTTCTGAATTTGAGAAGCCAGCCGCGGAAAATACTCCCAGCCGGTCCGCGGCGGGAACCGAAACGATTCTATTCGTGGAGGACGAAGAGAGCGTGCGCGAGCTTGTTCGCGACTATCTCACCACCACTGGGTATCATGTGCTGGAAGCTTCCGACGGCATTCGCGCGCTCGAAGTAGCCGCGGGGCATAGAGGGAAGGTCCATATGCTCATCACGGACGTGGTGATGCCACGATTGAGCGGGCGCGAAGTTGCAACGCAAATTTCCAGGGAGAGGCCGGATTTGAAGGTGCTGTATATTTCCGGCTATACGGACGACAGCGTGTTTCGCCATGGAGTTCTCGAGGGGGGCGTCGCGTTTTTGCAGAAGCCGTTCAATTTGAAAACGCTCGCGCAGAAAATCCGCGAAGTGCTCGATGGCCAACCGGCGACAGTTCTCGGCGGAAATTCAGACGACAATTAGAAGCGGGTCCGGCAATCGGGATTGCAGGCTTGCGGTACGGGCGAGACCGAACGCAAATCACTTCTGTGGTGGCAATTCTTCTTCGGGGTCATCCTTCGGCAGCCCGCCCTCATGCATGAGGACCACCGACTGGCCCGTTAGCTCAAACCGTTTGCGGCAGCGGATATTTCGGCATGCGACCATGTCATCGATTCGCACCATGTAGGAACGCGCTTTGGCGTAATGCGCGCGGTCTTCCTCGTTGCCGCCCTTGGGCGGCTGTGCTTTTTTCGTGCGCACCATCCAGCGGACCGGATAGCTGTTTTCCTGGCGGCAGTGCGGGCAGGTGAGCGGAATCTGCTTGGTCTGCTCTTTCTCGTCGTAGAATTTTCGCTCGTCCATTTTTTTTCAGGCCGTCCGGCGGCTCTCGTCCAGCTCGTCCAGGCTCAGGAAGCGGATGCCCGCATCTTTCCAACGCGGGAGCCAGTACTCCAGCGCGGCCACCGTATGGTGCCGATCGCCTTCGAGCACGCGATGGTCCGCATCATGCAGCAGGACGATATCGCCTCCCCGCGCATGGCGCAAGCGCTTAATCAAGCGTTCGGGCGGCTGCGGCTTCCAATCGTATGCCGTCGCGGACCACATCACCACGCCCGCGCCTTCGCGGCGCCGCACCACGGAATTGAGCTGCGGCCCGCGAAAACCGTACGGCGGCCGCATCCATCGAACGGGCCGTCCAGTGGCGGAAGTGATTGCGTCATCGCACCGTTCGAGTTCTTCGGCAATGCGCCGCGGCGAAAGAAAAATCAGATTGGGATGCGTTTCCGTGTGATTGCCAATCGTGTGGCTCCCACCGGCAATTTCATTGGCAAGCGCCGGAACTGCCCGCACGTGCTTGCCGATCAGGAAGAATGTAGCCTTGGCATTGTAGCGCTCGAGCAAATTGAGCAACGCGGGCGTGACCGCGGGATTCGGGCCGTCGTCAAACGTGAGCGCCATCGCGGACGCGTCGGATGTGCGGCGAATCGTGGGGCCGAAGAGCTGAGCTGATGGCGTGGTCGCCGCCCAGGCAAGAATTCCACCAGCCGCGCACGCACCGCCGGCCGCAAGATACGCAGGAAGCATTCCCATCGCCGCCGAGAATCTTCGCACGCGCGGCGGCACGGCACCAGCGAAAGCTGGCTTTGCGGGCGCGGCAGGCACTGCGCGAATTAATCCGCGCATGCTGTTGGGGGCGGTCCCTCAACATTTCATCAGAGAGGTTTGGCCAAGCGCGGCTTCAACTCTCAAGGCTTTCAGCGGTAGGAGCAAATCGGCGCAACAGCGTGATGGAAAATACCAAAATAAGGATGAGGAGTCCCAACAGGCCAAGCTCGATCATGGTGGCGTGAAATACGCTGGCAATTTCAGTCGACCACGTACCGGCTTTTGTGAGGTTAGCCGCTTCGAGCGTGATCACGAGCATGCGCCGAATCGTGGCAATCAGACCCACGACGAGAAAAGGTTCCGTGACCAGGTAGTGTGAATGAATCGAGATGCGCACCGTGTGTAAAATCTCCACCAGCATCAGCACGACGAGCAGTTGGTCCAGCACGTTCAGTGTTTCGGTGGCAATGGTCCAGTGGCCGATGCCGTCCCAGAGCATCTTGCCCGCATTTGCAATAGTCACGAGCGCCGTTATGAAAAGCAATACGGCCAGGACGGAATAGATCACCACTTCGGCTTTGCTCAGAACATCGCCAAAGTGCATCCGAAGCTGCTTCTGTTCGGCCATTTGCGGTTACCCGTAGAATCGCTCTAATTCATGGAACTGCGCTCGGGAGAGTATACCGATACCTCCGCCGCAGACTCAATCAGTTTGGCGAATGGCGCGGAGATCAATGCCGAGCTGCTGGCATTTTTTGTAGAGATGGCTGCGCTCGAGGCCTAGCGCCTTGGCGGTGTTGGTCATGTGGTGATGGTGGTGCTTGAGTTCGGCGAGCAGCGTCTCGCGCTCGAAGGCTTCGACGCGCTGCGCGAGCGTTCCCATCGCGAGCGCGCCAGAGGCTGCAAATGCGTGCGAGTTTCCCGCGGCGGGCTGCGGCAGTGCGCGCACGACCGTCGCAGCCTCGACAGTGTCACCAGGCGCCAGCAGCAGCACGCGCTCGATCACGTTGCGCAGTTCGCGCACGTTTCCCGGCCAGGAGTAGCTGCCGAGCGCTTCCATCGCCTCGTGTGAAAAAGTTTTCAGCTTCCAATTGTTTTGGTCAGTAAGTTGACGGACGAAATGTTCCACGAGCACCTGAATATCGTCATGACGCTCGCGCAGCGGCGGCAGCACGATTGGAAACACGAATACACGATGGTAGAGGTCCTCGCGGAAAGTGCCTTGGCGCACCTGCTCTTCCAGATTGCGGTGCGTGGCGACGACCACACGCACGTCCACTGCGAATGGCTTGTCTCCGCCGACGCGCTCGATTTCGCCTTCCTCAAGCACGCGCAATAGTTTCGCCTGCATGGTGAGCGGCATGTCGCCGATTTCGTCGAGGAAGAGCGTGCCACCGTGCGCCTGCTCGAATTTCCCGATGTGCCGCGCCGCGGCGCCTGTGAACGAACCTTTCTCATGCCCGAAGAGTTCCGATTCCATCAATTCGGCGGGAATCGCCGCGCAATTGATCGAGATGAATGGCCCGTCGCGCCGCGGGCTTTTCTCGTGGAGCGTACGGGCGATCAATTCTTTGCCCGTGCCTGTCTCACCGCGGATGCAGACGCGCGTCTCGCTCGCGGCGACATGTTCCACTTGCGCCATCACTTCGCGCATCGCCACGCTGGCCCAGACGATATGGTGGCGGCCGAGACGGCGCTTGAGGTCGCGATTCTCCGCTTCAAGATGTTTCAGCCGCAGAGCATTTTCGACGGTCAGCAGCAGTTTGTCCGTGGAGATGGGCTTTTCGAGGAAATCCGTGGCGCCGAGGCGCGTGGCCTTCACGGCCATTTCGATGGTGGCTTGCCCGGAAATCATCACCGTCGGCGCGGCCACTCCGGCGTTTTTCAAATCTTCGAGCAGGGCGATGCCGTCACGGCCGGGCATGACGACGTCGGAGAGGATCAAATCGAAGCGATCGGCTTTTGCAAGCTCCAGAGCGCGGGCTGCGTTGTCGCAGACCGTGGCTTCGTGGCCGGCGAGGCGAAAAGCGCGAGCGAGCGACGCAAGCGTGTTCGCGTCGTCATCAATAATAAGGATGTGGGCTTTCGGGGGCACGGCCGGCTACGCCTCTTCTTTTGCTTTCTCTTTTTCTTTTTCGAAGACCATGGGGAAATGTTGCGTCCGGCGCGGAGGCTGGGTGGGAAGGTCGATGTGAAACGAAGTGCCCACGCCCGTTTCGCTTTCGACGGAAATCCGGCCGCCGTGGTCGCTTACGACGGACTGCACGATCGCGAGGCCCAGGCCGGTGCCGTGCTGCTTGGTCGTGTAATACGGAGTGAAGAGGCGATCGCATTCTTCCGGCGTCAGTCCCGTGCCGGTGTCCGAAATTTCTAGTTGGACGTTGCCGTTTTTGTGCGTGGTGCGCAGCATCAGGACGCCGCCGGCGGGCATAGCGTCCATGGCATTTAGAACGAGATTTTCAAGCGCGCGATGCAAGAGCGTGGAATCCGCTTGAATCGCGGGCAGATTTTCTTCGAGATGCAGCTCCGGAGTGATTGGCGGGCGTCCAACGGCGCCGAATTGTGCTTCGAACAATTTCACCACCGCGCGCACGACCTCGTTCAAGTTTACTGACGAAAGCTCGGGCTGCGGCATCTTCGAGAAATCGCTGAAGCGGCCGACGATGGCTTTCAGGTTTTCGATTTCCGATAGGAGAATGCCGGTGGACTCGCGGAACACTTCCTCGAAGAGTTCCGGATTCTGCTCTTTCGCGCGCTGGACGTTTTCGACCGTGGTCTGTAGCGGGAAGAGCGGATTTTTCAGCTCATGCGCCAGGCGACGTGCCACCTCGCGCCACGCCGCGACGCGCTCGGCCTGGACCAGGCGCTCGCGCTGCTCGATCAATTGCTGCGTCATCTGATTGAACGCGCGGCCGAGCTGGCCGATTTCGCCGCCGCCGCGAACGTCCACGCGCGCGTTCCAGTTTCCGCCTGCGACTTCGCGCGCGCCCTCGGCGAGGCGGCGCACGGGGCGCGTGACGCGGGCGGCGCCCCACCAGCTCAACATCAAGCCGATGATCAGGCCGATGCCGGCGACGGAGAGCGCGAGCCAGATGATGCGATTCTCAAGAATGGCAACTTCACGCTGCGAATTCCCAACCAGCAGGACGCCCAGCAATTCTTTTTGGCGGCCGAGCAGGGGCAGGGCGTGAAAAAGTTCAGCGCTGGCCGGATCGCTGGTCCAATTGATTTTTGAGGATTGATCGCCAGGTTGTTGCTGCTCTTTTTCTATGATCGGCGCGAGGCGTTCGGCATCGTTTGCGGGGCCATTGGAGTCGAGCAGATTGGCGGGCTGGAAGCTTGGATCCAGATTTAGATAGAGCAATGCGCGCGTTCCTTCGGGAAGAACGAGTGAAGCAAGAAACTCCTTCCCGAGCCGCTCGCCGCCAACCACAAAAAGATTATTGTCGCCGACGCGCACGACAGCTACTGACATCAGCGCGAGCGCGGGGCCCTCGGGTGTTTCCGCCTTCGTCAGGAACGTACCGCGCGCCGCCCAATCTTCCGGCTGCGTCACCCAGTCTAATTTATAGCCGAAGCGCGCGGGCCATTCGGCCGAGGAAATGATGGAGCCGTCGTTGCCTGCGAAATCGAGGATATCAAGCTGGTGGGCGCGCGAAACGCCGCGGGCATCATTCACGTAGATCGAGACGTCGCTTTTCGGGCGGCTCAGATCGATGGCCATGCGCACGGTGGGTTCGGCGTCGGCGATTCCTTGCACGCGATGGACGATGTCTTGGCCGCGACGCAGGAATTCTCGCTGGAATTGCTGGACCAGCGCGTCGGTGTGCTGGCGGTTCAGTTCCTCGAAGGCCTGCTGCGTCACGAACATCACGCCCGCGGCGATCAGGCCGACGGACAGCAGCAGCGCGAACGTGAAAATCCAGAAGAGTTTTGCGCGGAACGTCACGGATTTGCCTTCTCGGCTGCTGCTTCAGGCGGGCCGTCGAGCCACACGTCGGCTAGCGGCCACGTCTCTCCCGGGCCCGGCGCTTTCCAATTCCTCACGCGCGCGCTCAAGCCGTACACCTGGGGGAGCCAGACGAGCGGCACAACGCGAAAGGTGCTTACGACGGCGCGCTCGCGGTCATAAATATCTTGCGGCGATGCGGGATCGGGCAGGGCCGAAGCGTCAATATTAGTGATGGGTCCAAGCGTTGCGAGGAAAGTGGAAAGTGCCGCGCGGGGAAGCGATGAGCTCATCCGCAGGCGGATCAGGCGTGCGTCGGGGCTTGGCGGAGGCGAAGACGCCGCCGATGACGGCACAGATGCAGCTGACTGCACTGCTTGTGCCACCAATGAAATTCCGGCCTCCCGTGTATTCACCACGATGCGCTCCGCGACGGATTGTTCGAGCGGGTCGCCCGAATCATATCCCAACACCAATTTGGGCGTGCCCGCGATTTGCGCCCAAAGTTCCTTCGCGCGCGCCGGATCAGCGGCGGTAGGGAAAAGAAACGCCGTGCCGCTCGACCATTGCGGCAGCAGCCCTCCTGCCGGCTCGCCCGTTTTTTGCAGGATGAAATTCACGATGGAATCGCGATCGATTACGCACGCTATAGCTTCGCGCACATGGGCGTCATCTGTGCTCGCGCTGCCCACAGGGTAAACTAGCGCGAGCAGATCATCCGGCTGCGATATGCTCACGCGCACGCCGCGGTCCGCTGCTCGGCGCGCTTGCTCCACGGGCACCTCAGCGAGATCCGTCTTACTGAGTTCGAGGTCCAGTAGCATATCCCGCGCCGCCCGCCCCATTTGAATCTGAATCGAATCAACGAACGGGCGCCCGCCCGGCGCGTTCTCATTGGCAGAAAGCGTCGCATGCTTTCCCGGCTCCCACTCTCCGATTTGAAAGAGCCCGGAGCCCACTTCACCTGAGAATGTCCCGTCCGCATCCCGCCGCTCATATATCAGCGCATCAATCTGGTCTTTCGCGGCTACCTGGTCGGGGGTGGTCGAGGCCGCTCGGGGATCGAGCGAGTTCAGACCAGCACCAATCTCAACACGCAACGCGCCGCCATACCGCGGCCGCCGGGCCGTCTCGGCAGGCACGGTTGCGAGCGCCAAACTAATCGCTGCAAGAAACAGAGATAATCGAAGCTTCATACATTCCAGTTTGAAGATTCTTAGAGACTACTCGCGCCGATTTCTTGTCGTCAGCGGACCACATCGCCAGTATCGGCCCCGAGAACTCCAACCTCTGGCCAATCGGTATCGGCTGGTCGTCCTGGATCTCGTATAGTTGAACGTAATCTGCCTGGGTCCAGTCGCCCGTCCCAGTCACAAGAGCGTGCCAAGTCCCTCCGCAGCCCGGTTTTACGGACGCGATATCGTCTCCCCAAGTTGAGAACGAGGCAACGACTTTGCCCCAGGATTTGTAGAGGCGCGCCTTCCCGTCAAGTTCCGTCTGAATCCAGTCGGATCCGTGGTCGTATTCGAGTCGGGACAAGGCGAAAAAAGGATGCTTCTCCGCCTCTGTTCCCACTTCGTCTGCCGAGAGCCCCGTGAAATAATTGCGCCCAGGAGCATACTGTGACGACCAGCCGTCCCCAACGGGCCACTCTCGTCCCGGGGAGTCAACGCAGGTGAGGAAGGGTGGATTGATGCAATCGGTTGTGGCCACGAACACTCCGAATGTTCCATCCGCATGTGTCACAAAGCGTCCCCGATCATCTCGTGAGCCCGAACTCCTGAGGATAGGCCAAACATCGATAAAACGGCCCCATTGCGCAGAGCTCCCTTGGTAATTGACTACGCGGTCGCGCTCCAAGACGGAACGCACGGTGATTGGGATCGTTCTCATCGGTCTCTCTGAAAAGTCTAGAAATGGCTCCGGCTGCTGCCAAAACGTCCTCTTTTGAAGGATGGGAGCGGTGTGGAGGCTTTTATCTGAGTCGGTGACCCTCGATAGGTTGACTGCCAATATTTGGAGAACATCACCGCGTTGAATTTCCGCTACCCAAACGTAACCTTCGGTCCCTTCTGAAAGTGTCACGCGCACACTTATGCCGCCCACGCCGGCCTTCAAGCCTTTCCCTGCCAACTCTGAGTCGAGTGCTTGGCGAATCCGCGTCGCCGTCGATGAATCGAGCGACGAGATATTCTTGAGCTCCAATGAAATTCTGTGAGAGGGGCCGGCAGTACTCGCGATTTTTCCTGCAAGTGCACGCAAGGCCTCACTCCATTTCGGCGGGAACTGGGCTTGCGTTTCCGGGGCCACCTGCGCCGAGTGATCCGATGGATTCGGTGATTGCGCGAGAGCCGCGCCTGAGAAAACGGCGAGCAGCAAAAAAATAATTCCGTAGCGTGAGAGAAGGAATCGGCGGGGAGGCCGCATGGAATTGTGCGAATGGCTTGGGTCGTTCGCGATTTGTCATCTTAGCACACATGAGAAATTGGATAGGCGATGCCGCCAGGTTGTTTCGCAGTTGTAACTCCACTTTCCGAGCGAAATCAAAACGCTAAGAAAACCCAAACGCGCCGGCGTGACGCCCGCGTTACGGCCGGCAGGGTGGCGATGCTTTACCCTGAGAACCAAGTTCGAGCGGCGAGGGGTGCGGCGGTACCCTTCACCCGGTTCGCTTGACGCCTCAGGGTAAAGCATCGCCACCCGCAAGGGTTTTTGCCGGCGGCTACTCCGCGGCCGATTACCATTTCCTCGCTTGCGCCCAGAGTGGCGGAAGCGTGAGCGAGGTCGGCCGGGAATCTCTTCTACTTCGATCCTGGCCTGCCGGACGCATCCGGCAGCGAGCCCACGGACTTCAGCACGTCGTTCGTGAAGAAAAATTTCCCGTCGTTCGGGACCATCATGATTTGCACGCGATCCGATAGCCGCTGCGCCACCGTGTATTGCACGAGCAGGGGATTCGTTTTCAGCGCGGCGGCTTGCAGCTCGAGTTCTTCAGCCTCCGCTTGCGATTTCACCCGAATGCCGTGCGCCTCGGAATCGGCGAGCAGGTTATTGCGCTCGGACTCGGCTTTCCCGTCAATTACTTTGGCCTGCGCCACAGCCTCCGCATTCTTGATGGTCTGGATGTTTTGCACTTCGGAGAGAAGCGTGCTGCGCTGCTGGTCGGCTTTGCTGTCAATCACTTTCGCCTGCGCTTCAGCCTCGGCGGTTTTCACTCTTGCCTGCGCTTCGGCTTCGGCATTCTGGATGGTCGCTTCCTTGCGCGCTTCCGCTTCCAGGCGCGACTGCTCGATCTGCTTCTGCTTCAGCGGCAGGGTGTATTGCATGGAATCCGATTCGGATTTGGCCATGATTACGCGCGAGGCGGCGTCTGCCTCCGCGTGCTTCACCTGGCGCACCTTTGCGGCTTCGGCCTGTGATTCGGCAATCTTCACACGCTTTTGCTCGATATCCGCGTCCACGAGGGTGCGGTCGTCCTCCTGTTCCTTCATCAGCAGCCCTTCGAGACCTTTCGCGTATTCCTCCGGGAGCTGTACTTTGCGCAGGAGGACTTCCTTCACCACAATGGAATCGGAGCCGAGGCGCGCCGTGATGGCTTGCGCGGCGCGGGAGCGAAATTCCTCGCGCTTGGTCGAGAAGAGGTCGCGCACGACATAATTCGGTGCCAGCTCGCGAAACACGCTGGTCACCACCGGCGCCACGATTTCTTCGTCCACCGGCTGCGCCAGATTCGCCTGGATATAATCGAGGTGCTGCGGGTCAACGCGGTAGCGCACCGTGATCGCGAGGCCGACCTCGAGGCCCTCGCGCGCCTCCACTGTGAGGACTTCGAGCTTCTCGTGCGGACCCTCCGCCGAAGCCGTCTGAAACACCTTGTCGCGCGTATCGAACAGGACGACGCGTTCCGTGAGCGGGAAGATCAAATGCGTGCCAGGGTAGAATGTCCCCGGCCGCACGCCGGATATTTGGCTCACGCGGATTGCCGCTTCGCCATCGGGCACAACGATGATGCTCTTGCCAACGAACGCCGAGACCGCGGCCACTAGGACGAGCTTCGTCGCTACGTTCCAGCGAATCGCTCCTGGCGTGCGCGGTGCCCGGGGTGGGCGCGGCGTCACGGTGACGCTCGGGCCCGCGGCGATGCCCTCCGCCGGCTGACCCGACTGCGCGGCGTCAGTGCTCGGTTTGCGCGGATGCAACAGCCGGCCGAGCTCAAATGCGAGATAGATGTCGTACAGCACCACTCCCGCAGCGCAAGCGAGAAAACCAAAGCTGACGGCCAGTAACAGGAACCTAAGGAAAAGCATCTTCGTGTCCTCCGTTTTCTTGCCTCAGGCTTCAAATCCCGAGGCGAATCTCGTTGCGCGTTGACTTCCTCGGCGGCGCCACGGCCATTTCTGGCTCCGCCTGTTTCGGCTCGATCGCTTCGGCCGCGATCTCTCCCGAGGCACTGACAGCTGTAGCGCTCGCGGTGTGAATTCCTTCACGTCCCGGCATCACGCGCATCAGCCAGCTCAGACAAAACCATTCCAGCCACATGGCCAGTCCCATTGAGGCGATGATTGCGCTTCCTACTCCGGCGAAGCCGATGAAGTTGTTCATGGAAATTTCTCTTTTCTCCTACCCTCGGTCGGGAAGTAAGCAGGGCTTCGGCCACATCGAAATTGATTGAAAGGATGAGACTTAGCGGCTTTCGAGGGGGGCGGATTCGTGGCGGGCTAAACACGCCGTGGAAATTGGCACGCAACTACGCGGTGCGCCGAGGCTTATGAGCACGCTGAAAGGGTGGCTTACCTGCTCCCCTCCGCGCCCGGCCCGCCGAAATCCACATCCGCTCGGAATTGCAGCCCGCGGTCTGTTAGAATCCGCGGCGGGGGCAGCCAATGGCACAGACGGGACCGGGCTCCGGCATCAAGATCCTGCGCGTCTGGGGCATTCCAATTTATTTGCACGTCAGCTGGTTCATCATCTTCGCCCTGATCACGCTGACGCTCACTAACATCTTCAAATCACTGCATCCCGGATGGAGCGAGTCGCAGCGTTATGCGCTCGGCATCATCACGAGTGTGTTGTTCTTTGCCTCGGTGATCTTGCACGAGTTGAGCCACAGCTTCGTGGCGCTCCGCTACGGCATTCCGGTGCAATCCATCACGCTCTACATCTTCGGCGGTCTTTCGGGGATTGCGCGAGAGCCGAATAACGCCCGGCAGGAATTCAATATCGCCATCGCCGGGCCGTTCTCGAGCCTGTTTCTGGCGGGATGCTTCTTCCTCGTCGCACGTTTCTTCCACGGGGACGAAATGGTTGTCGCGGCTGCCGATTTGCTCTGGAAAGCGAATGCGTTCCTTGCCATTTTCAATCTCGTCCCGGGATTTCCACTTGATGGCGGCCGCGTGCTGCGAGCGCTGGCTTGGGGCGTGACGGGAAATTACCAGCGGGCGACGCAGATCGCCTCGAACGCGGGCAAGATTTTCGCCTACGGGTTGATACTTTTTGGCGTGTGGCAGATGTTCAATCGTGACTTTGTCGGCGGGATTTGGACGGCGTTCATCGGCTGGTTCCTGCTGAGCGCGGCGCAGGAAAGCTTTGCGCAGGTGGCCATTCGCAGCACGCTTACGGGCGTGCGGACGG
This sequence comes from uncultured Acidobacteriota bacterium, assembly GCA_963701005.1. Lineage (GTDB taxonomy): Bacteria > Acidobacteriota > Terriglobia > Acidiferrales > UBA7541 > Palsa-295. Next base: position 4,137,918 of record OY969555.1, on the reverse strand, counting down.
CCGACGTGATGACGCACGACATTCCCTCCGTCGCGCGCGACATGTCGCTTGAAGAATACGTCCACGAAGTGCTGCGGACGGGCGTGATGACGCACCTCGTCACGGGCGCGGGCACGCCTGTCGGGCTCATCAGCTTGCAGGCGGCGCGGAAGGTGCCGCGCGACGAATGGGCCAACACTTCGGTGCAGGCCGTGATGCTGCCCGTTGATCGCATCGAGTGGGCGGCGCCGGAGGAGCCGGTGCTCGCAGTGCTCGAGCGGATGCAGAAGGAAGACATTAGCCAGATGCCGGTGATTTCCGATGGGCACATTGTCGGCGTGGTTGCGCGCGACACGATTCTGCGCGTGCTGCAGACGCGCTTGCAGATGGGCCACCTCGCGCATCAGTAGGCGCATCGCAGCAATTCTATTTTCGGAGAAAATCACATCGCTGACGAAAACGAGAAAGAAGTTTCGCGCCGGCGCTTCAATCAATTGCTGGCGATGACGGGCATCGCGGCGCTGGGGGCCGCGATCGTCGTGATTTATCGTGGGCGCGCGAAGACTTATCCGGCGCTCGTGGTGGCGCAGGCGGGAGAAATTCCCGTGGGCGGCTCGAAAATTTTCACCTACCCGACCGATATCGAGCCGTGCATCCTGCTGCGCTCCTCCGGCGATACCTACGTGGCGTTCAGCAGGATATGCACGCACGCTTCGTGCCCCTTGCACTTCCAGCCGGCCGAAAATCGGCTCGATTGCCCTTGCCATGGCGGCGCGTTTTCGGCTGTCGATGGCTCCGTGCTTTACGGGCCGCCGCCGAAGCCTTTGCCGCGCATTGTGCTCGAGCGGCGCGGGCAAGATCTTGTCGCCACGGGCGTCGTGAAATCGTAGACTTCACAATCTTCCTGCGCATGACGCACAAGCGAAACCATCCGGCGCGCGCGAGCATCCCACTCAGCGCCAATCACGCCGGCAACAGAATGAAAACGAAATCGAAATTCGGCGCTTTGCTGTGCGCGCCGGTTAGTGCGCTTACGGTGCTCGCGCTCGTTGTGATTACTTGCATGGCCCCGACTACGGCGCGCGTGATTTCGCCGCGCGCAGCGCCGTTCGCCGCACCGTTTGGCGCGAAGCCGCTCAAGCAAATTGCTTCCATCGAGCTGCCTGGGCCCGCGGGCAAGCGCTTTGATTACCTCACTGTTGATCCCGAGGACCATTTTGTTTTTTGCGCGCATCTTGGTGCCGGAAATCTTTACGTCATTGATACGCGCGCGAACAAAGTGGTGAATACGATTTCCGGAGTGGCGGGCGTCGAGGGCGTTGAATACGCGCCGGACTTGAAGAAGGTGTACACGTCCGATTGGTACGAGGACAAGATCGGCGTGATCGATCTCACCACGATGAAAGTGATCGCGAAAATCCCCACGGAGTCGAAGCCCGATGGCAGCGCCTACGCTCCGATTTTTCAGAAGCTCTATGTTTCGGACGAGCAGGCCAAGGCTGTGGCCATCGTGGATGCCGTGCGCGATGTCATCATCGAGACGCTGCATTTCAAGAGCGAGACGGGCATGCCTCAGTACGATCCGATCGGCAGGCTGGTGTATGTAAATTTGCAGGACGAGAACACTCTCGCCGCGATTGACCCTGCCTCGGATCGCATCGTCGGACGGCACCCCGTGGGGCGGTGCCGCGGGAATCACGGCATGGCGCTCGATCCGGACCATCGCCGCGCTTTCCTTGCCTGTGAGGGGAATAATCTGATGACCGTCTTCGACCTCGAAAAGAACGAGCCTATCGCCTATTTCCCGGTTCCGGGGGGAGCTGACGTGGTCAAGTTTGATGGGGGCCTGGGGCGTATTTATGTGGCTTGCTATAGCGGCGCGATCTCGATTTTCGAGCAGGAGGATCCGGGGCATTACAACAAGATCGCGGATTTCAGAGTTGCTCATGCGGTGCATTCGCTTGCCGTGGACCCGGGTACGCACCGGGTATATGCGCCGGAGCAGGAAGAGGATGGGGTGCCGGTGGCTCGGTTGATTGTGTATGAGGCGCAGTAGGGGTTTCCCGCCGGTAGGCTCGCAGATAGGGGCGGAATTGGGGCCCGTTTTTTTCGGACGATTAGAAATTGTCATCTGTCTGTTTTTGAAAGGGTTGCGGCGATTTCTAATCGTTTCTAGCGGACGATTAGAATCTAGCTCGCCAATGGCGGAAAGGGCAGTAGAGCGGCTATTAGAGAAGGTTAAGTGCCTGTGATTGCAGTTTGTTAGTGCGAATTTTGAATTGGGGACAGCTGCGATTAGCCTTTTCTTCGCCCGCCTCTGATTTGAGGGGGTATGCAAGGGGCGGGAGGGTAGGGGATCGGTCGGGGAGCGCCCCGAGGCGAGAGCCCTTTCCCCATGTCTGGTGCGCGTCGTCATAAGAAAACGATCAATGGTAGCAGGGTTGTGAGCGAAAATCTATCCGTATTTATACCTAATTTGTGGGTTTGAGGCTGGAAACTGGGTGCCAGAATCGGAATGAGCGGGTCTGTGACCCTTTTTTCTGGTAGCGATGGAGGATTGAACGAGGAGCAAGCCTCACGGCTTTTGCAGACGGCGCAAAAAAGGGGGCAGCCGGGGCAAGCTCAATCCGATTCTGCCTCACCCACTCTTGACTTGTTGGCTTCAGCTTTAAGGTTTGGAGTGTACGGAATACTCCTGGACTAGGGCTTTGGCTTTTGTACGGAGCTGCCCTTTTTGGAATAAAAGGTCAAAACTTTCAAACCAACCCACTACCCACGCGGCAAGCCCCTTGACGGTAATATAAGTATTTATATAAGATGGGCCGTGACTAGCCCAGGATCGCAAACCCGGATTCGTTGGCTAGGGGACTCGCAAAAAGTCATTCGCAGTTTCTCCGATGAGGCACGCCAGGACCTTGGGAACGATTTGCAACGTCTCGACGAAGGCGAGGAGCCTCTGGATTTCGCCTCGATGGGCGCCGTTTTGCCGGGCGTCTTTGAGTTGCGGGATCGTGATTCGGAGCACTGGTACAGAGTCGTCTACATTCCGTTGGGGGGCTTGGTTTATGTGTTGCACTGCTTCACGAAAACGACCAACCAAACGCCGCAAAAAGAGATTGAAACCGCAGGAAAGCGACTCCAACTTTTAAGACAGGAGATCGCAAAACGGAAGAGAGAGGCCAAGCATGAAAGGTAACGTGTTCGAGCAAATCGGTTTCTCGCCGGAAGAGGCAGCCGCACTAAAGATGAAGTCGGCGCTGCATTCGCAGATACTCAAGGCCATCAAAAAGCGGGGTTACACGCAAGCGGATTTGCAGAAGCGTTTGAGTGAACCGCAGCCAAGGGTGAGCGACTTAATGACCGGAAAGATCTCAAAGTTCAGCTTGGAAACACTCATCACTTATGCCGAGGCGCTCGGCTTGCACCCGCAGATTCTGGTCGATGCACGCTAAGGAACGAACAGGTGCCGAGGGCTAAGGCCAGCGGTCTACCGCGGTGGTATCATCGCCGACGTGACGCGGCCGATTGCAGGAAAGCGTGACCGGATGGGTTTGGCCCCGCACTGTCGCGGAGATTTGAGCTTCAGCTTTTGCCATGTAACTTGACGGGCGGCGGTGTGGGGCACCTGTGGGAGAACAATGACGGATATTCCTCGGATCGCGGTGCTGCGTCCATTGGCGATTGGCTCAATCGCCGTGGTGTGCACGATACTTATTCACGCGCTGGCCTTGGGCGCGACGGTAAGCTTCGTTCGGCGTGAGACGAGACTCGGGCGCGCGGGGAGGGGCTTCTGGTCCGATGTTTCGATTGTTGCGCTGGCGATGTCGTTCGCGCTGGTGGCGCACCTGATCGAGATCGCCTTTTGGGCGGTGTTGTATGTAATGTGCGGGGAATTCGCAGGGTTGGGGATCGCGTATTACCACTCAGCGGGGAACTACACGACTTTGGGTTCCGGCAATATTGTTATGACGCCGTCGTGGAGACTGCTGGGCCCGCTGGAGGCGGCCAATGGAATGCTGATGTTCGGTGTATCGACGGCGATGCTTTTTGCGCTCATCCAACGGTTGGTTCAGACCAGATTTGTGGATTTGAGGGAATGAGGGCCAAAAGCGGTTGGGCATTTACTTCCGGGGCGAGTTTACCTACCATGTGCCGTGTCCTGGAATCGTCCCTGGGGCGATTTGCGCGTCATTGCTGCTTGGCGCATATTTAATTCATGCCACGAGCTCCCCGACTAATGGTGATCGAACCGAGCGGCGTCCACCGCGATGTGATGTTGTCTGCCTCGCCTTTTCGGATTGGGCGGCAGGCGGGGAACGAATTGACGCTGCGCGACAGCCGGATCAGCCGGCAGCAGGCGCAGATACTGTCGGTGAACGGGTCGTGGGTGATTGAGGACATGGGCAGCCGGCACGGGACGTTTGTGAACGGCGAGAAAGTGCTGAAGCACGAGCTGCAGCCGAAAGACAAAATTGATTTTGGGATGGCGGATTCGTACAAGCTGGTTTATTTGGGCGAGGGAGCGACGATTGAGGAGTTGGTGGAACGAGTGGAGGCGCCGCCGCCAGCGCATCCGGGGTCGCGGGAGCTCTACCACCTGGGCGTGCTGCTGGAAGTGGCGCGGACGATGGGGACGGCGCTGTCACTGGAGGATGTGCTGACGGCGGTGGTGGATGCGGCGATTCAGGTGACGCGGACGGAGCGGGGAGTGTTGCTGCTGGCGGATGCGCCGGGAGCGGAATTGAAGATGGTGGTGGCGCGGGATGCGGCGCGCGGGACGCTGAGGCCGGATCAGTTGCAGGTGTCGCAGAGCGTGGTGAAACGCGTGGCGACTTCGCGGCGGGAATTGATTGTGAGCGATACGGGGGAGGACACGGTCGGGTTGAACGCGGGGGAAAGCGTTGCGCGGCTCGAGTTGCACACGATTGTGGCGATCCCGGTGGACAAGCTGCCGGTGATCGAGACGCTGGACGCGACGATTTCGACGCGGCAGGGCGAGTTGCTGGGCGTGTTGTATTTGGATAGCCATGTGCCGTCGAGCGCGTTCACGGATTTGGATCGGGAAGTTTTGCGGACGCTGGCGCGCGAGGCGGCGACGGTGATCGAGAATGCGCGGTTGTTTGCGGCTTCGCGGGCGAAGGCTCGGCTGGACCATGAGATTGAGATCGCGAGCCAGATTCAGCATACGCTGCTGCCGAAGTCGCTGCCGAATCTGCCGGACGTGGCCGTGGCGGCAGGGACGATCTCGTGCCATTCGGTGGGCGGGGATTGTTTTGATGTGATCGAACTGGGCGGCGGGCGGCACGGATTTTTCGTGGGGGACGTTTCGGGGAAGGGAATTTCGGCGGCGCTGCTGGCGACGTTGCTGCAGGGCGTATTTTTCACGACGGCGGCTATGGATATTTCGCTGCCGGGCGTTTTTTCGCGGGTGAATCTTTATTTGTGCGAGCGGAGCGGGGAGGACCGGTACGCGACGGTGTTTTATGGCGTGCTGGACAAGATGGGGCGATTTGAGTATGTGAACGCGGGGCATGTGCCGCCGTTGATCAAGCGGAAATCGGGGGTGCTTGAGGGGCTGGGGTCGGCGAATTTTCCGGTGGGGATGTTCGCGGAGGCGGAGTATCAGAGCGCGCGAGTGCAATTGGATCCCGGCGATTATTTGGTGATTTACACGGACGGGGTTTCGGAAGCGGCGAATCCGCAGAACGAGATGTTCGAAGAGGCGCGGCTGCGGAAGATCTTGGATAGTTTTATGGGAGATTCTGTGCAGCAGCTGGGCGACGCGATTCGCGAGGGGATGAGGGTGTTTACGGAGGGGGCGCCGCAGTCGGACGACATCACGATTCTGGTGGTGCAGTACAAGGGCCAGGCATGATGAAGAAGAAACCAGTGCGACTGGAGACGGCGGCAAAGACTGCGGTGGTGGCAAAAGCTGCGACGCCGATCGAGATGCTCGGGCAGGTGTTTGCGACGCTGAATCCCGAGGCGGAGCCGGGCGAGTTGGCGGCGCAGATGGTGACGGTGCTGGCGGCGCCGGGGCGGCTTGAGGGTGCGCGGCTATGGCGGATGGTGAGCGGCGTGCCGGAGGTGTGGAAAGAGAGCGGGGAGATGCCGGCGGCGAATGCGGTGGATATGGCGGAATTTCTTCGCGGGGATAACGCCGCTGCCGTGAACGGGCGATGCCATACGTGGCTGCTTGGGCGGGGGAAGACGCCGGTGGGAGTGCTGGAGGCTTCGGCGAAGGGGAAGCTGGACGAGAAAACTTACGGGTGGCTTGAGCTATTCCGGCAGTATGCGGAGGTGGCGCTCGAGAGCAGCGAGAGGCGGCACGCGGTGATCGAGCTTTCGACGATTGTGGAGGCCACGAAGCGGCTGAATTCGACGCTGGACCTAGCCGAATTGCTCAACATTATTTTGCAATTGACGACGCGGCACACGGGGGCGGAACGCGGGACGGTTTTCCTGGTGGACCATGAGCGGAATGAGATTTGGTCGCTCGTTGGGATTGGGCTGGACCAGCATGAGATTCGGCTACCGGTGACGAAGGGGATTGCCGGGTGGGTGGCGCAGCACGGCGAGGCTGTGAATATTGCGGACGCTTACGCCGACCCGCGATTTGAGTCGGAAGTGGATTTGCGGCTGGGATTCCGGACGCGCTCACTGCTGTGTATGCCCATCCTTAATAAGGACCGCGAAGTAATTGGCGTGCTGCAATTGCTGAATAAGAAGACGGGCGCGTTTTCGCAGGCTGATGAGGCGATGCTGCGGGCGATCTCCGACCACGTGGCGCTGGCGCTTGAGAATGCGCAGCTGCACCGCGAGTTGTTGCACAAGCAGCGCATGGAGCGCGATTTGGCGCTGGCGCGGAGCATTCAGGTGGGGTTGCTGCCGGAGCATCCGCCGCAGATCGAGGGTTTTGATATTGCGGTTTCGCATAAGCCGTCGCTTGAGGTGGGAGGCGATTATTACGATTTCATACGGTTGGCGCCGGATACGATTTTGACGGTGGTGGCGGACGTGGAGGGGAAGGGCGTGGGGTCCGCGATGGTGATGGCGAATTTGCAGGCTACGCTCCATGCGCTGCTGGCGCATTTGCATTCGCTGGAGCGGCTGGTGGCTTCGCTGAACGATATGATTTTGACGGATACGCGCGGGCAGAAATTCATGACCATGTTTGTGGCGCTGCTGGATCAGCCGCACCGGACTTTGCATTATGTGAATGCGGGGCATGTGCCGCCGGCGGTGGTGCGCGTGAATGGGTCGGTGGATTATTTGCGCGAGGGCGGGATGGTAGTGGGGTTGTTCCCGAGCCAGCATTATGATCGCGGGCATGTGCGGATGGAGCAGGGCGATGTTTTTGTGGCCTGCACGGATGGAATTACGGAGGCGATGAATACGTTGGACGAGGAGTATGGGCAGCAGCGGCTGGTGGAGTTGGTGGCGAAGGAACGGGCGCTGCCGGCGGCGGAGATTGTGAAGTCTGTGCTGACGGAAGTGGATTTGTTTTCGCGCGGTGGGACGCATGAGGATGACCGGGTCATCCTGCTGCTTAAGGTTGTCTGAGCTGAATTTCCTCAGGGGTTCGCTGGATACTTCTGGAAGAGGCTGACCACGCGGGTTTCGTATTCCGCGGGGGCTTGGCCGAGGGCTGCGGCGTGGGCGGCGCCTTGGACGATCCACAATTCCTTTGGGCCGGCGGCGGATTTGTAGATGCGGACGGAGTGGCGGCAGGGGATTGTGAAATCTTGCGTGCCGCAGATTAGTAGAATTGGAAATGGCCTGGCGGCGGTAGCTTTTTCTGGTGAGACGTCCTCTGGTTTGAATCCACCTTCCTTTTCTACTGAATGCATGGCCATCATGGACGCTGGGCGGAAGAGGGATTTGCCTAGCCATGAGCCGGCGTGGACGCCTGCGTAGTCGTAGCTGACTTCGCGCATGTTGGAGAAGGTGTCTTCGGCGGCTATGGCTTCGATGCGCGGCTCGATCGCGGCGGATTGGACGGCGATGGCCGCGCCGTAGGAAACGCCTAGCGCGTAGAGGTGGCGGACTTTTTCGGTGGAGTAAAGGGCATCGGTGATGGCGACGGTGTCGTAGCGTTCCTTCCAGCCGTAGGTGGCGAGAGTGCCTCCGCTTTCGCCGTGGGCGCGGGCGTCCATCATCACGATGCTGTAGCCGCGGCGGAGGAGGAACTCGGCGTGGCCGAGGCAGCCGGTGCGATTGTCGGAGAGGCCGTGATAGAGGAGCACCCAGTCGCCATTGGGCGCGGCGGGGCGGACTTTCCAGCCGCGCAGATCGGCGCCATCGGGGGCGCGGACATCGAAATCTTCTTTAGTGGCGCCGGTTCGCTTGAGCATCTCCGCGGTTTGCTCGAGGCGCATGGGGTTGAGGTTCATCCGGTGGAGGATGCCACCACCGATGGAGCCACCGACGAAGGCGGCGAGGGCCGGCGCGAAGATGAGCAGGGTGATGGAGATGGTGGTTGGCCGGCGCGCGCTTGGCATATATCTAATGATACGAAGATTGCGGGCGAAATGTTTTCGAGGATTAAGAAGCTAGGAAATTGCTCGACTGGGACGACTGGCGGTACGACAGCGACATCGCTGTTTTTGGAATCGATGAACGGAAGAGCGCAGGCAGGAGTGTCTGCGCCACGTTAAATGCCGAGACGGCGGTCAGGAGCCGGTGGAGGAATAGTGGCGGGTGCCGAAATTCCAGAGGGAGATGGCCAGGGTGAGGAACACGATGGCGACGACTGGGACGAGGGGGGCGTATTCGGGGGTAACCGTGCGGCCCAGGAGGCGGACGCTTGGATAGTACGAGGCCAGGCCGAAGGGGATGATCCAGCAGAGGAAGAACTGGACTACGCCGCTGTAGATGGAGAGCGGGTAGCGGCCGAAGGCGATTACGTTCCAGACCGGGGGGTGGACGCCGATACGGTCTTCGAACCAGAAGGAGACCGTGCTTAGCATCAGGAAAATCGAGATATAGATTATGCCGGCGCAGGCCCCGAAGAAGAAGAGCATGGCTAGTTTGGCGGGCGTCCAGACGAGGCCGAGGCGTTTGCCGGCCCAGACGAGACAGAAAATTCCTGTGGCTACTTCTTGAAATGACTCGATGCGGAAGGTTTCGAAGAGGACCTGGAAGAGCGACGAGATTGGGCGTAGAAGGATGCGATCGAATTTGCCTTCGATGATGTAGTTGTTGCCGAAATCGTAGAGGTTCATGCTGATCACGTTGAAGAGGCCGTAGGGAATCAGGGAAAAACCGTAGAGGAACATTACTTCTTCGAAGCGCCAGCCGGCTAGCTGCGGGGCTTTTTCGAATAGGATTACGACGAATAGTAGGCCGAAGATTGTGGCGGCGAAGCTGGTGATTAGGCTGACGAAGAAATCGCCGCGGTAGCCGATGCGGACTTTGGCGTATTGGGTGAAATAGTCGGCGAAGAGGAGGGCGTGGCGCTTGGCGGCGGGGACCAATGCCGCGAAACCGCGCTTTTCGTCTGGAACTGTGGTGTTTGCTGATTTGGTCATTGGTTTTACATTCAAAAGCAAAATCAAAAGACGCCGGCAGGATGCCAGCGGTACAAAATTCTAACCCCCGTGAATTGTGATCTTGCGGGAGGCTCGTTCCCACCATAAGTTTGCCAGGATTAGCAAGGCTACTACCCAGAGCCATTGTGTTGCTAGGGCGCGCAGGGCGGCGGCGTGGTCTAGTTTGCCTAGATAAATTTGGAGCGGCTGGTAGGCGATGTATTCGAATGGCATCCAGGCCATTACTTTCTGTGCGGCTGACGGGAAAAATGAAATTGGGATCAGGAGTCCCGAGAGCAGCTCGATGAGCCAGTATTTCGCGCGGATTAGAGCCAGGATGGATTTCAGGGGGACGGCGCACGTCCCGATCATGAAATTTATGGCGGCCATCATGAAGAAGCTGCCTAGCACGCCTAGCATGAAGAGCGCGAAATTTTCCGGCGACGACGGGCCATGCACGGGGAAAACCAGCGCGACGACTACTGCTGTGGGCAGGGTGAGCAGGCCGAGGCGGAAGGCGGATTCGCCCATGGCGCGGCAGATCCACATCCATTGGATGGAGACGGGCTTGATCAGGTCCATGGCGATTTTGCCTTCGATTACTTCGTAGGCCATTTCCTGGTCGATGGTGTTCCAGTAGAAGGAGCGGATCATCCAGCCGACGCTGATGTAGGTGATCATTTGCGGGAGGCTGTAGCCGGCGATGGTGGGGGCGGAGCGGAATACGGCGGTCCAGATGAAGTAGTAGACCGTGACGTTCAAGAAATAAGTGATGATGCCGGTGAAGTAGCGGAGGCGGAAGGCCAGGATGTTGATGAAGCCCACGCGCGAAAATTCCGCGTAGGGTACGAGCGCGTCGCGGAGAGCGCTCATCGAGAGCAGTGCTCCGGCTGGCTGGGCTTCGGCATGATCCACGGCAGGGTCCATGATGGATAGACGGGCGCCGACGGCGGGCGAAAGCAAAGGGTGCCGGAAAATTGCGGGGATGGGAGTTTCATCGAACCATTCCATAAATCAGGCCGGCCATAGAAGCAAGCTCCTCAGGGGCTAAAGAGTCTGTGTGAGAACTCGGTGCCCGTCACATGTTGGCTGCTAATTCGGGTGCAACCTAATGATGGTTGATGACGTTTTGATTTCAGCGGCGGCGGCGCGACTAGCGGGTGCGCCACATCCGCGTCAAATTATAGGCTGCGGCTGCCAGCGCCAGCTCGACCGCCACTTGCACCAGCCCGCGACGAGCGAACCGTCGCATGCCTCGCTGCTCCTTCAAGACTCCGATCACCGGTTCCACGATCGCTTTCCGCCGCTGGTAGATCATCCGCCCGGCCGGGTCGCGCAGCTTCTGGCGCATGCGACGATGCGCCGGATCCGTCGCTCGCCGGCGCAAGCGGCCGCCGCGGTTCAGCCAGCGCGCCAGATTCGAGTCCGGCACATATCCATCGATGCCCCGTTCTTCCAGCCGGTGCGCATTGTCCGCCGAGAAAAATCCGCTATCCGCGCTCACGCAGCGCGGTGTTTCTCGGCACTGCTGCTCGACTGCTTCGACCATCGGCAACAGCGCTTCGTTGTCGTTGGTCGCCTGCGTCACCCGCTGCGCCACGATCAAATGATCTTCGCTGACCGCCAGCGTGGCCGTGTAGCCCAGCGTGAATCCGCCCCGCTCCCGCAAAAAACGGCTGTCCGGATCGGTCCGCGAAAGCTTCGGCAATCTCGCTTTGTGCAATCGCTCGAGCCGCTCGGGAATCGCTTCCAGTTGCCGTTCCAACTGTTCCATCACTTCGCGCCCCACTTCCACGCCCGCTCCTTCGTTCGGATCCTCCGTGTTGCACTGCCGCTGCCACCGGCGAATGTCCCGGCGAATGCGCGCCCGCGCGTCCCGCAACGCCTGTTCGGTGTCGATCCGGTTGCGCGAAGCGTTCGCGGCGATACGCGTCGAATCAATGGCCACATGCCCGAGCTTTCCCAGCTTCGCTTTCCGCGCCAGCTCCACCACCTGCGTGAACAAATCATTCAATCCCTTCGCGTGCCGCCGCCGGAACGCGTTCAGCGTCCAGTGATCCGGCGCCGCTCCCGCCGCCAAATAGCGGAACGCCAAATCTTCCCGAATCCGCTGTTCCAGCCGGCGCGAACTGGTCACGCTCAGCGCGTAGGCGTACAGCCAAACCGAAACCAGCATCTCCGGCGCGTAGGCCGGACCGCCTTCCTCCCCGTACTCGTTGCGGAAGACGCCCAGATTCAATTTCTCCACCAGCCGCCGGATGAAAAAACACAAATGCCCCGGCCCCAGCACGTCCAGCACACTGGGCGGCAGCAAATAGGCCTGCTCCGGGTTGTAATCGAAAAATTTCGCCATCGCGTCTCCTCCCGCTCGCAGTATAAGAGACGCGTCAACCCCAGTTCTCACACAGACTCTAAAGCCCAACGAGCGGGGTGGTGGTATGTCGGAGCTGAAGCTCCGACACCCTCAAAAGCTAGTTAGGAGATGAATCGATCTTAAGTATGCGCGGCCGCGGATTGCTCGGCGACTTCGAGGACAATCTTACCGCGATTGTGGCGTTGCAAGGCGTGCTCGAATGCTTGGCGCGCATCGGCGAGCGGAAAGGTGGTGTCCACGATAGGGCGGAGGATGCCGGATTCGACGAGGCGGGCGATTTCGGTCAACTGCGCCCGGCTGGGAACGACGATGAAGAAGATGGCGCGGACGCCGAACTCGGCGGCTTTTTCGAGAGATTCGCCGCCGACAAGGTTGATGAGCATGCCACCGCGGCGGAGGACGCGCCAGGAGCGGTCGAGCGTGTCGCCGCCGATGGAGTCGAGGACGACATCGAGATCGCGAACGTGGTCCTCGAAGCGGACAGTGGTGTAGTCGAGGACTTCGTCGGCGCCGAGATCGCGCAGGAAGGCAGCGTTCTGCGGGCGGGCCGTGGCGATGACATGGGCGCCACGCCAATGGGCGAGCTGTACGGCGTATGTGCCGACGCCGCCGGCGGCGCCGTGAATCAGGACGCGCTGGCCGGAGGCGAGGTGAGCGTGGTCGAAGAAAGCCTGCCAGGCGGTGAGCGCCGAGAGCGGAACGGCGGCGGCCTGAGTGTGGGTGAGATTTTTGGGTTTGCGCGCCAGGTCCGCGGCGCGGATGGCGATGTAGTCGGCGGCGGCGCCGTCGCGAAAGAAATCGGAGAGCGCGTAGACAGCATCGCCAGTTTTCAATTCCGGTTCTTCGGCGGGCAGGTCTTCCACAACCCCGGAGAATTCGTGTCCCGGGATGGTGGGCAGGCGGCTGGCTCCGGTACTGGTGGTGTAGGTTTCGTCCCAGGTGAGCTCCGTGGGAGTGAGGGCGCAAGCGTGGACGCGGACCAGCGCGTCGCCAAATTGCAGGACGGGCTTGGGACTTTCTTCATAGACGAGTTGGCCGGGGCCGCCCCGAGTTTGCATACGGATGGCTTTCATGGTGCGGGCTCCTTCGAGGGAGGGGAGAGAAAATTTTATCACGGAACGGAAATTGCAGATTTCAAATTTGAAATGGCTCTATTGACATCCTGTGTGTTTGGGATGGCCCCGCGAGTCAGGACGTGTCGCACCTACGGTGCTCGGAACCATTGCATGTCGTTCACCGAGCCCGCCAGAAAACGGCGGGCTGGGCTACCTTCTGACGCCCCTATGGGGCTAAGAAGCAGCGCGCAACTCGTGGGCGAGGCGAGCCTCGCCGTAACAAAGCGGCGGCCCCTCGGCGTTGCTCGGGACGCAAACACCGCGCTAGCCGCCGCACTCCATATGAGCTGTGCCTGGCGCGGCTGATAGAGGAGTAAGAAGCGATCACGGCCCGGGGATTTGTTGGCGTTTGGGGCATTAGACTGTGACCTCGGGGAGGGCTTCGCCGGCGTAGATTCGTTTTACGATTTCTTCGATGGGCTCGTCTTCGATTAGGAGGTCGCGGACTTCAACGTTGGCTAGGATTTGGCGGATCAGGTCGGAGGTGGAGACTTTTACGCGATCGAAGCGGATGCGGTAGGTTAGCTCGTCTACCTGCTCGGCTTCGAGGCCGTCGCGGCAGAAGGCTGCTATGCCGGCGGCTTGGGCGCGGTCTTTCAGCGCGAATTTGATTTGCTTGGTGCGGAGTAGGCGCTGCTTGAGGTCGGCTAGCGGGCCGTCGTAGAGGACGCGGCCGTGATCGATGATCATGATGCGGCGGCAGAGTTCTTCGATGTCGTCGAGATCGTGCGTGGTTAGGAGCACGGTGGTGCGGAATTCGCGATTGATGGCGCGGAGGAAATGGCGGATGTGATCTTTGGCTACGACGTCGAGGCCGATGGTGGGCTCGTCGAGGAAGAGGAGCGGCGGATTGTGGAGGAGGGCGGCGGCCAGGTCGCAACGCATGCGTTCGCCGAGCGAGAGTTTGCGGACGGGCGTGTGGAGGTAGTCGCGGATGTTGAGGATTTGGTCGAAGCGTTCCATGCGGGCGTCGAAATCGAGCTGCGGGACGTCGTAGATGCGGCGGAGAAGCTTGAAGGATTCGATGACGGCGATGTCCCACCAGAGCTGGGTGCGCTGGCCGAAGACGACGCCGATGGTTTTGACGTACTGGCGGCGCTGACGGAAGGGGACGTAGCCATTGACGCGGACTTCGCCGCTTGTGGGAACGAGAATGCCAGTGAGCATTTTGATGCTGGTGGATTTTCCGGCGCCGTTGGGGCCGATGTAGCCGACCATTTCGCCGCGCTCGATGGAGAAGCTGACGCTGTCGACGGCGGCGACGGTCTTGTAATCGCGGACGAAGAGATTTTGGATCGAGCCCCAGACGCCTTCGCGACGATGGAACGTGCGGAAGTGCTTGCAGAGGTCGTGAACGTAGATGAGGGAATCTTGGCTCATCGGAACATTAATTCTAACATTTTGCGGCTCTGCGCACGGGCACGGGACGAAAGCAGATCCCTCGGCACTGTCGGTCACATCCCTCGGCTTCGCTCGGGCGCGTGGGGCGGACTCTGGATGACAATCTTTATGGGATTGTCACTCACCCATTACTTTGACGAGGATGCGCTTCGGGCGTAAGCCGTCTAGCTCGACAAAAAGGATGGATTGCCAGGGGCCGAGGTCGAGGCGTGCTTCGGTGAAGGCGACGATGGACTGGTGATGGAGGAGGAGGCTTTGGAAGTGAATGGCGGCGTTGCTTTCGAAGCGGCCTTTGTGTTTGTAGTTGTCGGTGGCTGGGGCGAGATGGTTGAGCCAGGCGTCGAGGTCTTCTAGGAGGCCGGGCTCGTTGTCGTTGACGATTACGGCGGAATTGGAGTGGAGCGAGGAGACGAGGATGATGCCTTCGCGGAAGGAGCTTTTTTCCGTGGCGGCTTTTATTTGCGAAGTGATATCGAAGACTTCGCGGGGCTTTTGCGATTGCAGGGTGATGTGCTCGTTGTAGATTTTCATGGGCGTGCCTCGGATGGGGCGTTGAGCGAAGCGGCGGTATTGTAGCTGGAAGTTTCGGAAATGTGCAAAGCGGAGCGGTGCGTTGGCGGGTGCTAGCCTTTGTGGCAGGCGGGGCAGTGCTTGGCGTCGATGTGGTCCATGGTGACTTCGAACATATTGTTGCAGCCGATGCAGACGCGGTGGATTTTTACGGGGGGTTTTTCTCCGGGCTTGGGGGCGGGGGCGTGTTCGGCGTTTTGAGTTTGTTGTGGTTCGCTCATGGCGGGATTCTATCATGAACTGAATGCGGCTTCGGGGGATTGGCCAAAAACAAACGCCATCTTGTTGAGGGGGTGGGGCATCCCATTTAGGTGCGATTGGCGGCACTTGCTGGGCCGTTTGGTTGGGCACGCGGCGGGAGGGTCTGTTACAATTTTGAGACGACAGGGGGGCGGCTGCGCGCTTAGGCGCGGCTAATCATGGCGGAACACCGTAATCGAAAATGGATTGTTTTGGGAATGGTCGCGGGGCTGGCCGTGTTGGTGGTGGTGTTGCTGGCTAGCCGCGGACAGGCGCCGGCGGTGCCGGTGGTAGGTGTGTCGCACGAGGATTTGAGCGCTTCGATTTCGAGCAACGGAAAAGTGGAGCCGATTGGGCCGACGATTGCGCGAGCGGAGTTTCCGACGTTTGTTGGAAAGGTGCTGGCGACGGAGGGGCAGGCGGTGCGTCGCGGGCAGTTGATACTGACGCTGGATGCGGCGGATGTGCGGGCGCAATTGGCGCAGGCGCGTGCGAGCCTGCTGGCTGCGCAGACGGAGGCGAAAAATGCTCGCGCGGGAGGGGCGCCGGACGAGGTGGCGCAACTGCACGGGGACCTCGAGAAGGGGCGAGTGAATGTGGCGAACCTCGAACGGACGGAGCAGGCGCTCGAGCAGCTTGTGGCGAAGAAGGCTGCGACGCTCGATGAACTGGCGCAGAACCAGGCGGCGCTTGCGGAGGCTCGGGCGAACCTGAAGACACTCGAGCAGAAAAACGCGGCGCTGGCGCAGCGGGCGAGCGTGGACGTGGAGGGCGCGAATCTTCGCGAGCGGCAGGCGCAGGAGCAGGTGCGAGGGCTTGAGGAGAAAGTGCGGTCGGGGACTGTGATTGCTGCGGCGGATGGGACGCTTTATGCGCTGCCGGTTCACAAAGGCGATTACGTGAAGGTGGGCGAAACGCTGGCGGAGATGGCGGATTTGCGGCACGTGCGCGTGCGGGCGTTTGTGGATGAGCCGGATCTGGGGTGGCTGGAACCAAATCAAGTGATTCAGGTGAGGTGGGACGCCAAGCCGGGACAAACGTGGATGGGGCACACGGAGATGGTGCCGAAGCAAGTGGTGGCTCGGGGGACGCGGAGCGTGGGCGAGGTGCTGTGTTCAGTGGACAACGACAAGCTGGAGTTGCTGCCGAATGTGAACGTGGAGGTGCGCATCGAGGTGCGCGAACGGCGCGGGGCCTTGGTGGTGCCGCGGGCGGCGGTGCGGTATGACAATGGGAAGCACAGCGTGTTTGTCTATGATAGCGATAAGGTTCATCGGCGCGAAATTTCTGTGGGCGTGGCCAGCGCCACGAAGTATGAAGTTCTCGCAGGCTTGAAGGACGGAGATCGAGTCGCGCTGCCCGGAGATCAGGAGCTGCGAGACGGCATGGATATTCGTGCCATGGAGGACAAATAAGAGTGCAGCGCGCACGGTATACGAATGCAGTTCCAACCTGTCTGATTGGCGTAATTTTCTTCTTGGTGCTGGGGGCGGCGGGGCTTTGCCAGGCGGCCAGCGGTGTTGCTGGAGACTCCGCGGGGGCGCTGGCGGCGGCGCAGCGGCAGTTCACCTTCGGAAATTATTCGGCCGCCATTTCTACCCTGCAATCCGCAGCGACGCAGAATCCAGCGAGCGCGGAAGTACATTACTGGCTCGGGCGCAATTATTACGAGTTGCGCGACTACGATAATGCTGTGGCGCAGGGGGAGAAGTCTGTCGAATTGGACCCGAAGAATTCGCTCTATCACGATTGGCTAGGGCGATCGTATGGGGGGAAGGCGGACCGGGAGCGCAGTTTTTCGCTGGCAAAGAAGACGAAGAAGGAATTTGAGGCGGCGGTGCAGCTGGACCCTTCGAATGTGGCGGCGCGGCGGGACCTGGAGGAGTACGACCTGCAAGCGCCATGGATCGTGGGTGGAAATAAGGACGAGGCGCGAGGGCAGGTGGATGCGATCGCGCTGCTCGACCCGATTCAGGGGCATCTGGCGCGAGCAGTTCAGTACCGCGAGGCGAAGAAGCCGGAGCTGGCCGATAACGAGTATCGCGAGGTGCTGAAGGCGAAAACGAATCACATTGAGGTCTATTTTGAGGTGGCTACCTACTACGCACGGCAGAACAAGGCGCCGGATTTGGAGATGGCGATCCAGGCGGCGGCGCAGGTGAGCGCGAACGATTCACGATTGGCATATTTCCGCGGCGTGTCGCGCGTTATTTCGGGTACGGAGCAGCAGCGGGCGGAGGAATATTTGAAGGCGTTTCTGGCGAGCACGCCTGAACGCAGCGATTGGCCGGCGCATGCGTCGGCGCGGGAATGGCTGGGGCGTCTGTATGAAGCGGAAGGGAAGCGCACGGAAGCTGCCGAGCAATATCGGGCGGCGCTGCAACTCGAGCCGGATAGGAAGGAAGCGCGCGCGCGGCTCGAACAGTTGGAGAAAAAATAGATTTAAGCGCGCGCTGGAAAAGCTTGAAACTCCGCCCGGGATGACGGCATCCTAAATTCTGGTGGCAACTCCGGTGACAGGTTTGCGGAATACGCCGATATTGTGGAGCGAGACGTGGAGCCTCGCGCTCGAGGCGCTGCGCGCCAATAAAGTGCGCGCGATGCTGACGATGCTTGGCGTGATTATCGGGAGCGCCTGCATTGTGCTGGTGGTGACGGTGGCGCTGGCGGGGAAGCGCTACATCATCGCGCAGATAGAGGGAGTGGGCGCAAATCTGGTTTATGCCGAGCACGTTTACTCGGGGACGCCGGCAGTGGCGGACGAAATATCGCTGGACGACATGGAAGGTGTGAGAGTAGCGATCCCGGAAGCGAAATACGTGGCGGGAACAAAGAATATCCCCATGACCGTGGCGGTGAACGGCGTGGAGCATCCCATCAGCCTGGTGGGGGTGACCGAGGATTTTCAGCAGATACGGAATCTGGTGATTGTACGCGGGCGCTACTTTGACCAGGACGACATGAATACGCGGAGTAAAGTGTGCCTGTTGACGGAGCCGCTGGCTGCCACCGTGTTTCCTTCGGACAATCCCGTGGGTAAGGAGATTCGCGCCGGGGAGCTGCAATTCACGGTGATTGGGGTGTTCCGCGAGCGGGTGGCGACTTTTGGGCAAACGGAGATCACGCGAGAAGCCATGATCGTTCCATTTTCGCTGATGAAGTACTACACGGGGGACGAAACGCTGAAGACTTTCTACGTGCAGGCGGACCGGCCTGAGGATGTTCCGGGGGTAACGCGGCAAGTGAAGGAGATTCTGCAGAGCCGGCACCGGTCCGGCGCTGAGTATCGAGCGGAAAATTTGACGGGAATACTCGAGACGGCGCGAAACATTTCGGCGGCGCTGACGGTGGTACTGATATTGATCGCTTTGATCGCGCTGGCCATCAGCGGAATCGGGATCATGAATATCATGCTGGTGACGGTGACGGAACGGACGCGCGAGATTGGGATTCGGAAAGCGGTGGGGGCGCAACACAGCGCCATCCTTTACCAGTTTTTGCTGGAGGCGCTGATGATCAGCGGGACGGGAGCGCTCGTGGGCATTGGGATTGCGGTTGCGATACCGGCGCTGATCAATATTCTGATGAGTTTCTTTCCGGTGCCCGCGGGTGTTGGCATTCCGGTGTCGTGGATCTCGGTGGTGCTGGCGTTCGTAGTATCCTGCTCGACGGGCTTGCTGTTCGGATATTTGCCGGCAAACCGGGCGGCAAGACTTCATCCCACGGAATCGCTGCGCTATGAATAGGAAAATCCGGCTAATCGCGGTGCTCGCTGGCTGCCTGGCGCTGTTGCCGGCGACGGGGGCGAGCGCGCAAGACGCCGATAAATTGACGTTGCGAGAAGCGGTGACACGCGCCATGCAGAATAGCCGCGAGCTGGCGCTGGCGCGGGTGCAGTACAACGTGGCGCTGAATCAGACCCAGGTATACCGGTCCGAATTCCGGCCTAACCTCTATACCGGTTCGGGCGCTGCTTACACGAACGGCTTCCCCGCAACGCTCAACGGGCAGGCACCGGCACTATTCAATCTTTCTTACAGCGAGGACGTTTTCAACCTGCCGATCCGGGGCGAGATGAAGGCCGCTGAAGAGAGGGCGAACAGCCTGAAGCTCGAAATTGATCGCACGCGGGATGATGTGATCGTGCGCACGGCCACGACGTATCTGGAGCTCGCCAAGGTGCGCCATTCGCTCGAGTTGCTCCGAAACGAGGAGGCCAGCGCGGAAAAAATACTCGGCGTCACACGCGACCGCGCTGCCGTGGGGCAGGAGCTGCCGATTGAAATCACGCGCGGCGAATTGACGCTGGCGCGCATCCGCGAGCGGGTAATCAAGCTCGAAGGCCGCGATGAGATTCTTTTGCAGCAGATGCGCAATCTGATGGGCGCCGCCGAGGAGAAACCGATTGAAGTGGAGACGGAGGAACCTTCGTTCGCGACGGACCAGCAGGAAAGCGAAATTCTGAATGCAGTGCTTCAAAATAGCCCGCTCATCAAAGAGGCGGAGAACGAACGCACCGCACGCGTAGATATTCTAAAGGGAGAGAAGGGGGGGTACTGGCCCACGGTCAGCCTGGTCGCTTTGTACCAAGTGCTTGGAAGATTCAACAATTACAACCAGTTCTTCAACCCCAACAGCTTCCAGAGGAATAACATCACCGCGGGCATCGAAGTGCACATTCCCATTTACAGCGCGAAGACCAGGGCGAGTGTGGCGCTTGCCAAGAGCCAGTTGAATGAGGCGGAGCTGATGCTGGGAAACAAGCGGCAGCAGGTGAGCTTGGAGGCGCGGCAGAAGGCGCGGAACGTCCGGGAGCTGGAAGCCGGGCGGGAAGTGGCGCGGCTGGACCTGAAGCTGGCACAGGAATCGCTGCAATTGATGCAGGCGAAATTTGACCAGGGGCGGGCGACGCTGCGGGACATCGAGCAGGCGCGGTTGGACGAAAGCGACAAGTGGGTGGCGTTTCTGGATGCCGATTTCGCGCGCCAGCAGGGGCAATTGACGCTGTTGCAGGCGACGGGGCAACTGGCCAAAGTGTTCCAGTAGCAATAGGAAGGCGAAAAGCATGGCTTGGGGATGGTTGTGAAATCGGTTAAAATGGGTTGTTTGGGATTTTGATGCCTATTCCAGCCTGCGGTCTGAGGGGGTAATTGTACATGTCGTCTGTAATGAAGACATTGTTCCTGAATCCGCCGAGTTTTGAGAAATTCGACGGAGGAGCCGGGTCCCGCTGGCCCGCGACGCGGGAGATCGAATCGTATTGGTATCCGGTCTGGCTCGCTTACCCCGCCGGGATGCTCCCTGGCAGCCGCCTTCTGGATGCGCCCCCGCACGGCGTGAAGCCCGCGGAAGCGGTCCGTATCGCACAGGATTATGAGTTCGTGGTGCTTTTTACTTCGACGGTTGGATTCTTCAGCGATCTGCGCATGGCCCGGGCGATGAAGGAAGGGAAGCCGAGCCTGAAGATCGCGTTTGTGGGTCCGCAGGTGCAGATCAAGCCGGCGGAAAGCTTGCTGGCGAGTCCGGATATTGATTTCGTGGTGCGCGGGGAGTTTGACCACGCGGTGGTGGAGTATGCGCAGGGCAAGCCGCTTTCCGGGATTCTGAACGCGAGCTATATCAAGGATGGGAAGGTGGTGCATAACCCGCCGCGGCCGCTCTTGCAGACCGAAGAGCTGGATGCTTTGCCGTTTGCGACCGACGTATATAAGGAGAACCTGACAGTCGAGAAGTACAACGTGCCGTTCCTCTTGCACCCCTACGTTTCCTACTACACGGCGAGGGGATGTCCGGCGCTGTGCACTTTCTGCCTGTGGCCGCAAACGCTTTCGGGGCACGCTTGGCGGGTGCGGTCGGTCGAGAACGTGGCGCGCGAATTCCGGCAGGCGCATGCCATGTTTCCGCAGGCGAAGGAATTTTTCTTCGACGACGATACATTCAATATTCGCAAGGACCGCGTGATCGCGCTGTGCAAGGAATTCAAGCCGGTGGGATTCCAGTGGTCATGCACTTCGCGCGTGCACAGCGATTACGAGACGCTGAAGGCCATGGCGGACGGCGGAGCGCGGTTGTTGATTGTGGGGTTCGAGTCGGGCGATCCGCAGATTTTGAAGAACATCAAGAAGGGCGCGACGGTGGAGATGGGACGCACGTTTGTGAAAAACTGCAAGAAGGTAGGGATTCGCGTTCACGGCGATTTCATCATCGGGCTGCCGGGCGAGACGAAAGAGACCATCGAGAAAACCATCGAATACGCCAAGGAGCTCGACTGCGAGACGATTCAGGTTTCGATGGCGCACGCGTACCCCGGAACCGAGCTTTACGATCAGGGAGTGCGCGAGGGGTTCCTGGCGATGGAAGCCGTTACGGACGCCATGGGGCACCAGTTGCCGCACCTGCAGTATCCGGGCTTGTCGCGTGAATACATGGTGGATGCGGTGAACCGATTCTACGATGAGTATTATTTCCGGCCGCGGGTGGCGTGGCGGATTGTGCGCGACTCACTGTGGGATTCGAATGAACGGAAGCGGCTCTTCCATGAAGCGGTTGATTTCATGAAACTGCGGGCGGACCGGCGGAGAGTGGCGAAGAAGGGCGTGCAGAAGAGGGTGCTCGTGAATGTGCCGATGGAGCCGCGGCCAGCGGTCGAGGTAGCGAGCGAAATACATAGCGCATGAAGTCTTCCGCGGGCCTGCATTTCAAGACGTACGTGCTGTTATTTTTCATGGTCATCTTCGGGCCGCTGGGCGACGTGTTGCTCAGCAAGGGCATGAAGAGCGTCGGAGCTATTTCGGATTTCACTCCCGCGAACCTGCTGCACCTTTTCACGACTGTGTTTTCCAGTGGAATGATATGGCTGGGGATTGCTTCGCTGCTGGGCTTCTTTATGGCCTACACACTGGTGCTTTCCTGGGCGGATTATAGTTACGTGCAGCCGGCGTCTTCGATTGCGTATGGGATTGTGGCGCTGCTGGGATATTTCGTGCTGGGGGAAGTGGTGACGCCGATGCGATGGATCGGCGTGCTGATTATTTGTCTCGGCGTTTTCATCGTGGGGCATACGCCGCCGCGCACGACGGAGCATCGCTGATGATGCGCGAGATTGTTTTGATTTTTTTTATTGTTGTGGCCGGGACGGGCGGGGAGCTGTGCCTGACGCGGGCGATGAAAACGATTGGCGAAGTGCACGATTTTCGGCCGATGGCGCTGCTGCGGGTGTTTGGGCGGGCGCTGCGGGTGGGATGGATGTGGATCGCGCTGCTGCTGATGACCACCGGATTTTTTGCGCTGCTGGGGATGCTTTCGCTTGAAAACGTGAGCTTCGTGGTGCCGGTGACGGCGTTGAGCTACGTTGCCGGGGCGCTCGGGGGGAAGATTTTCCTGGGCGAACGCGTGGCGCCGCTGCGGTGGGCGGGAGTTTTGCTGGTGTGCGTCGGCGTGACGCTGGTTTGGATCGGGAAAGGGTAGTGGTGTGACGGCGTGGACGGCGATTCGCTGGGGGCTGCTTTTGCTGGCCCTTGCGCCGTTCGGCTATTACGTGGTGGCCATCATCGCGGCGCGGAAATTCTTTCGCGCGCGGACCTCGAGCGCAGCTACTTCTGATTCTGCTTCTGATTTCGCTCCGCCTGTCAGTATTCTGAAACCAATTTATGGGCTCGACCGCGAAACTTACGAAAACTACGCTAGTTTCTGCCGACAGGATTATCCGGAGTTTGAAATTATCTTCTGCGTGTCCGACCTGCAAGATCAAGCTGTTCCGGTGATTCGAAAATTGATTGATGATTTTCCGGAGTGCGCGATTCGGCTTCTCGTGGGCTCGGAGCCGCTGGGGGCGAGCGACAAGGTGAACAAGCTTTGCCGGATGGCGCGGCAGGCGCGGCATGACTTGCTGATCGTGAGCGATAGCGACGTGCGAGTGGAGCCGGGATTTCTGCGGGCGGTGGCTGCGCCGTTCCGGGATCCGCGAGTTGGGGGCGTGACGTGCTTGTATCGCGGCTTGACGGATGTGTCGCTTGCCGCGGATTTGGAAGCTGTGGGGAACAGCACGGATTTTGCGGCGGGTGTGCTGGTGGCTTGGTTGCTTGGGGGCGTGGACTTCATGCTGGGTGCGGTGATGGCGACGACGAAGAAACATCTTTCGGAAATCGGCGGGTTCGAGGCGTTGGTGGATTATTTTTGCGATGATTATGAGCTGGGGAATCGGATTGCGGGGCGCGGCTATCGCATCGAGCTGAGTGCGTTTCCGGTTTCGATCGTTTATCCGCGGGAGACTTTGGGCGATGCTTTTCGGCATCAGCTTCGGTGGAATTTGAGCATACGGTATTCGCGGCCTTGGGGGCACTTGGGATTGATTTTCACGCAGGGGCTGGCTTGGTCGCTGGTGGGGCTTTTGCTTGCGCCTTCTTGGCTTGCGGGATTTGGGTACGTTGTGGCCTACGTGTTATTGAGCGGCGAATTGGTGCGGGCGGTGGGCATCTACGGGATGCAGGATGTATCGCTGCGGAAAAAGGACGTGGCATTGTGGTTGCGGGGCGGGTTTGCGTTCGTTGTGTGGGTGGCGAGCTTTTTTCCGCAGCGGATTCGCTGGCGCGGGCAGGAGTTTCGCGTGCGCGATAAACGGCTTGTGGCGATTGCGGTGCCTCGGGCTTAGCTTCCGTGCTTTTCTTACCTGGCAGACTCTGATTTGTGCAGAAGATTATAGAGTTCGTTTGCGGCGCGGAATTCCGTTTCGAGGTCTCTGCTTGCTAGATGCGTGCGCAGGTGGTCCACGGCTTGGGTGAGGCGGTCGAGCGCGCGGCCGATATTTTCGGAATTTGTGAGGCAGATATCGCGCCAGACGGTGTAGGGGCTGGCGGCGAGGCGCAGCATGTCTTGAAGGCCCTGGCCGGCGAGCGTTAGCGGGAGGCCGGTTTCGTCCGACTCGTCCTGGACGACACGGGCGAGCGCGACGCTGAGGAGCTGCGGAAGGTGCGAGACGATTCCGAGCGCCCAATCGTGAGTTTCGGCGTCGCACCAGTCTGGTTCGGCGCCGATGCCGCGGAGCAACGATGCGAATTGCTGGACGCGCGGGCCGGGATCTTGTTCTGATGCGATGAGGACGTAGCGCGAGCCGCGGAATAGGTCGGGATCGGCGCGTTCGATGCCGGAGATTTCTTTTCCGGCGATGGGGTGGCCGCCGAGAAAGCGGGCGCCGCCGTGGAAATGATCTTTGGCGGCGCGGCAGACGATTGTTTTCGTGCTGCATGCGTCGGTGACGAGCGCGTGGGGGCCGGCCCATGAGGCTATCACTGGCAACGATTCAATGGCCGCTGAAATCGGGAGTGCGATATAGACCAGATCGGCGCCGCGGACGGCGCTTGGTACGTCGCTGGCTGCTTCCTGGATCGCCTTTCGAGCTAGAGCATGCTTGAGGACGTCTGGGCGGTCGAATCCGACGATTGAAATTTGCGGAAATTGGCGGCGGATGGCGAGGGCGAACGAGCCGCCGATTAGTCCCGTGCCAATCACGGCGACGCGACGGAAACTGGGCTGATTTCCTTCAGGCATCGGGGTAGTGTAACCGAAGATTGCGTGGCATTGGGCTTAAGACCTCGTACAGGCTGGCTGGTCGCGAAAGGGCCTTGACGCGGACGGGCGGGTTTCGTATAGTCGGGCTTCGGATTTGTGTTATGGAGCAGTTGAGGGGAAATCAGGACCGCGCGATGCAATTGTCGTTTACACGTTTTGCTTATCGTTACCGCTTCTACTTTACGGGGAAGCGGGCCGGCGAAACGTGCGCGGTGGTGGTGAGCAAGAGAAGCTAAAAGCCGCACAAAGTTTCGAGACACCGGGCCGCGACCCCTGACGGGGGACGCGGCTTTTTTGTTTTTGGGGTGAAATCTCGAGGCGGCGGAGCGGCGGGACGGGCCCAATGAAAATAAAGAACTGGCGAAAGAAGATTGATGCAATCGACTCAGCCATGCTGCAGCTCTTGAATCTGCGGACCGAGCTGGCTCTCGAGGTGGGGCGGCTGAAGGACGAGCGGGGGTTGCAACTGCGGGTGCCCGCGCGCGAACAGGAGATTATCTCGCGCATGAAGAAACTCAACCCGGGGCCACTCTCCAGCGAATCGGTGGCGATGATCTACGAATTGATACTCAACGAATCCATTCGCACGCAGGAATCGAACGGGTTCGGAAAGCATGCGGAGAGCCGGCGCCTGCGGGCGAATGGAAAGCGGCGCAAGGCGGACGCGGCATGAAGGTCGGGAAAAACGCGCGCGTGGCGTTTCAGGGCGAGCGGGGGGCCTTCAGCGAGGAGGCGGCGGTGAAGCTGCTTGGGGAAGAAATTGTGCTCGTGCCGCAGCCGACGTTTGAGGCTACTTTCGCGGCTGTGGGAGACGGGCTTGCGGATTACATTTTGACGCCGATTGAGAACACGCTGGCAGGGTCAGTCCACAGGGCTTTCGACCTGCTGGTTGAGAGTGGACTCAGTATCATTGGGGAGGTGGTGATTCCGATTTCGATGAACTTGATCGCATTGCCGGGAGCTGCGTTTGAGCGCATCGCGGTGGTGGAATCGCATCCGGTAGCGCTGGCGCAATGCGAGCGGTTTTTCAGCGCGCACCCGCGGTTGAAGAAAGTGGCGGCGGAGGATACGGCCGGGAGCGTGCGCGAAGTGATGCGGGCGGGAGATCCTTCGCGGGCAGCCATCGCGAGCCGGCGGGCGGCGGAGATTTATGGCGCGACGATTCTGCGCGAACATTTGGAAGATGATCCGCAGAATTACACGCGCTTCCTGTTTCTTTCCACTTCATCGAACGGCGCGGGCCCGGCCAACAAACTTTCGCTGGTTTTTCAGACCGCGCATACCCCTGGCGCGCTGCATCAGGCGCTTGAGCCTTTTGCGCGGCGAGGGATTAACTTGATGAAGATTGAGAGCCGGCCGGTGCATGGGCGGCCGTGGGAGTACCGATTTTATCTGGACCTGCAGGCGTCTTCTTCGGAGCCGGCGGCGATGGAGGCGATTGCGGAGCTTGAGAAGCGGGCGGTGAATTTGCGGATTCTGGGATCTTATCTTTCGGCGGAAACGGGCAGTGGAAAACAAACCAGGAACCAGTGAGGGGACAAATCATGATCGTCAATATGGCGGTGGATGCATCGGAAGCAGAAATCGATCACGTGGTGGCTCGAATCAAAGAGTGCGGTTATCAGGCACATCTGAGCCGCGGCGAGGAAAGAACCGTCATCGGCGTGGTGGGGAAGGGCGACAAGCACCGGAGCGAGCTCGAAGCGCTTCGCGCTGCGCCCGGCGTGGAGGAAATAATCCACATCACGCATTCCTTCAAGCTGGCTTCGCGAAATTTTCATCCCGAAGGCTCGATTGTGGAATTGGGGAAGGGAGTGGCGGTGGGCGGAACGGAGGTAGTGGTCGGCGCCGGGCCTTGCGCGGTGGAATCGGCCGAGCAGATTGGAGACGTGGCGGAGCGGGTGGCGCGGGCGGGCGCGAAGCTGCTGCGGGGAGGGGCGTTCAAGCCGCGATCTTCGCCATACTCATTTCAGGGGCTCGGAGAGGAAGGATTGAAGCTGCTCCGGGAGGCGGCGGACCGGAACGGCTTGCTAGTGGTGAGCGAGGTGATGGACCCTTCGCAAGTGGAAATCATGTTGCCGTACGTGGACGTGATGCAGGTGGGGGCGCGCAACATGCAGAATTACCATTTGCTGCGGGCGCTCGGTGAAATTTCGAAGCCGGTGTTGCTGAAGCGCGGGATGTCCGCGACGATCGAGGAGCTGCTGCTGAGCGCCGAGTACATCATGGCGGGCGGGAATTACAATGTGATTCTCTGCGAGCGAGGCATCCGCACGTTTGACACCTACATGCGGAACACGATGGATATCGCGGCTATCCCTGTGATCAAGCAGCTCTCGCATTTGCCGATTGTGGCCGACCCTTCGCATGGGACGGGGAGGCGGGACAAAGTGACGCCGATGGCGCGGGCGGCGGTGGCGGCGGGTGCGGATGGCCTGCTGATCGAAGTGCATCCGGACCCTGAACGCGCGCTTTCCGATGGGGCGCAGTCACTCTACCCGGACCAGTTCGCTCAGCTAATGGACGATGTTCGCGCGATTGCTCCGGCCGTGGGGCGTGAGATTGATCCGATTCCGATGGCGCCGAGCGCGAGCGCAAGGGCGGCGCGCGGTTGACGAAATCGCGTTCCCCCAGTAAAGTAGAAAAAGGTCGCGCTCGCGGCCCTTTTTGTTGTCTCCCATCGGCTGGGAGGTCGTACAATTGGCAGTACATCAGCCTCTGGAGCTGACTATCCTGGTTCGAGTCCAGGCCTCCCAGCCAATTTAGTTATACCCTTATCCCGCCGAAACCGGGTTCCCCCCTCAATTCCCGCCGATCCCCGAGCCATGCAGCGAGGCAAGCTTCTTCTTAGCCAGTGGCACTGCATACGCAGTGGGGGGATTATGCGCGATTGCTGTCGAAGCCTTGCGGTAAAATTCTAGAGCTTTGTCCGTGTCGCCCCGCTTTTCGTAGGTCTGGCCAATCAGGCATTGGATGAACGGATCGTTCTGGTTTGCCTTTAGCAGTTCCTCCAGTGCCGTTTTGTAGTCTCCCGCATAGAATGCGACGTAGCCTTGCAGGTAGGGAAGGAACGGCGCCTGCTCGGGATTGGTTCCTTTGTCGAGAATTGCCTTCGCCGCAGCGACGTGCTTCTGCGCCTCCGCTTGGTCTCCTCGCCGGGCAGCGATGCGGGCCTGCGCATGCTCCCAACGAAACTCCCAAAGGTCTTGGCGAGCCGGTTGGATGTCGGGTTCTTTCAGTCCAGAGTCATGGCCTAACTGATACCAGTGGTAGGCAGTGTCCAAATCGCCCGAGTCAATGCAAACGCGGGCGGCCTCGTCGGCAATTTCGCCCTGTTGAAAAAGGTTCTTCACGCTGCCAAAATAGTCGAAGACCCGCTGCTCGTACTTGACAGTTTTCCTGCAATCTCCTTCAAAGGCATAGGACATCGCCGTCGCTCTTTGCGCGATTGCATTATTCTCCGGCGTGTCCGCCACTTGGATTGCCTTCGCAAAATACAAGCGGGCCTCCTCGCCCTGACCCATGAGGTCAAGGACGCTCCCCGCCGCGATGTTAGCCGGACCGGAATCCGGCGAGATTTGGAGAGTCTTCTTATACAGCGCCAGCGCCTCATCCAAGTTTCCCTCGCGCAGCAATTGCTGGCCCTGCTTGATGAACTCCGGCTGTTGCTGCTGGCTGCCGGGCGTCTGCGCCCAAGCCCTACTGTGAATCGCAACCCACAATCCTGCTGTCAAGAAGAGTCCGATGAGAACAGTCCTCAGATAACCGAAGCAAGAGCGGCCCCAAGGATTTGGCACGAGGCGCATCGCGAGTACCAGTGCGAAAGATTCTACCACGCGGGCCCAGCAGGTCCACCGACACAATAGGCGGCCGCTAAACGGATGACTCGAGTCTCGACTTTCCGCTCCCCCCTCGAATTTGAGGGGAGGCGAACAAAAATTTCAATCCCGCTTTCGAGATTAGAAATCACCGTAAACTATTGAAAACAAAGGGCAGAGTTCAATCTTAAACTGCGCAAAACACCCCCCCGTGGATACCCCTGTCACCTTTCGTCCAAAGCTCTCATTCAACCCGTGGCGGTGTTCAGACGCGAGTGACATTTCGGCGGCGCGTTACGACTGCGACTGCCAAGCGCGGAGGCCTGGGCGTCAGCGGGGCCGGTCGGATACTAGAAATAAAATTTCAGGGCGAATTGGACCAATCTTGGAGGCAAGGAGGCGGTGGGAAAGCCGAATTGCGTGGTCCCTCGCTCGACAGAGAAATTCTCGTTTGTCGTCGTCACGTCTGCGAACGTTGGGTTCGGGTGGTTCCAAATATTGAAGAGTTCGGCGCGGAATTCGAAATGCATTTGTTCGTGAACGGGAAACTGCTTGATGAAAGATAGGTCCCAGTTTTGGAGGCCGGGGCCGCGGATGATGTTTCGTCCGGCATCTCCGAAGGTTCCGGGAACGAGGTTGGGGACGAAGGCGCAGGTGTTGAACAGTGTTCCCGGTATGCAGGGCTTGCCGTTCGGATTGGCGACAACATTGGGACGCGCGCAATTGAAGACTTCTCCGCCGCAGTCGGAATTCGAGATGTTGACGATATCGTCGGTCGGTGTGAACCAGTTGCCAGTCTGCGCGGTGACAATTCCTGTGACCTGCCAGTTGCCGATGATTTGATTGCGAATGCCGGAAAGATTTGTGCCGAAGCGGCGGCCGTTTCCGAAGGGCAGGTCATAGACAGAGCTGAATACGAATCGGTGGCGCACGTCGAAATCGGAATTGCCGTACTCGAGGGAGGGATCGGTTTGCAGGCGAAAATCTCCTTGATTCTGAGAGCCTAGGCTGGCGCTCGAAGCATCATCGAGCGAGTGGCTATACGTGTAGGCCGCCTCGAACAGCAAACCGTGGGAGAAGCGTTTTTCTAGGCGGGCTTGCAGGCCGTCGTAATTTGAATACAGGTTGGAGCGAAGCGTTTCGATTCCGTTGTCAATATTCGGATCGGGCCGCCGGGGAGCAAATGGAATCGTGGTATCCGTTGTGGGGACTGCCTGGTTGCCATTAAACAGGCCGAATAGATGCGAACCATGGGAGCCGACGTAGGAAATTTCAGCAACGATGTTGGCCGGCAATTCGTATTGGAAGCCGAGGAACCATTGCTGCATGTAGGGCGTGCTGATTTTGGGGCTGATGGAGAAAAGCAACGGAGTATTGGGGTCGGTCAGCGAGTTGGCCGGGAAGCCTTGCGCAATTCCGCCGGTACCGGGCAGCGCGGTCGAGGGATTGTTGCTCAAACCTGGAACCGCGCAGTCCATATTCAGCATCGTGTTCGCATTAAAGAGGGCGGGATTAGCGATATTGAACGAGCAGGGCATATTAAAGGACTGGGTGACAAAGAACGGGGGATTGAACCCGGGACTTGGATTCGAATATGGACCGTTTTCCTGGCCGCCATAGAAAATTCCGTAGGAAGTACGGAGGACGAGTTTGTCGCTTATTTTGTAGGCGAGGCCGACTCGCGGGGCAAAATTATGGAGGTCCGGCGAGACGAGACCAGACGAGCCATTGCGCATGATGGGAATTTGCCCGGCGAGTGTTGGGGTCAAGACGGCGTTTTGTCCCTGGGGAACCACGAGACAATCGCACCCGAAATCGAAATTTCCCTGCTGGTTGCCAGCGGCTTTGACGGTGGTATAGAGCTCGTAGCGCAGGCCGAGATTGAATGTGAGGCGCGAGGTTTTCTTGAAGTCGTCCTGAACGAATCCCGCGTAGATTTGGCGCCGGTAGTCGACGTTGTGGAGATTTACGATCGAGCCGCCATCCGTGAGCCCCAACAAAAAACTCGCAAAACCGCTTCCACCAGTTCCCGGCGAGGCTGGATTATCCGTGAATCCCGCGCTGAAGTCCTCGGTGCCGCGGGAAGCCGATGGTTGAAAGATCGTAAACTGTTCGTAGCGAATCTCGGTGCCGAATTTGAGCGAATGGTGGCCTTTGACCCAGGTGTAATTGTCGGTGAAGACGAAGCTATTCTGTTTTTCGTGCGAAGGCAGGAAGGTGGAGCTGCCGAGCGCTGGAGCTGAACCGTCGCTGAAGGTCAATGATGGAAGCCCGCCATTGAATGTGCCGGGTGTAAACGGAACGCCGGGAAAATCGAGCTCAGATGATACGTTTTCGTTGAAGTTGTTTTGGTAGCGGTGCGCGTTGATGCGGTTATAGCCGAAGCGAAACTCGTTTACGTGGGTGGAATCGAAAACGTGAGTTTCGCTCAACGCGGCGCTTCGGTAGGAAAACTCCTCGTTGCCGTCGAAAAAGCCGCCGCCATCAAGCACGTTCTGGAAGGGGGAGGGGATGAAGCTGGGCTGGTCTTCGTAGCTGAACCGGCCAAAGACGGAATCTTTGCTCGAAAAAGTGTGGTCCACGCGGACATCAAAATTATTGCGGGTTTCGCGGCGCACGGGCACAGCGAGGTAATTGAAATTCGCATTGGAGGAGTTCGGGGGTGGAATCAAAGCGGCGAGGCGGGAAGCCAGCGGATCGGTCGAGCCTGTGGGAAACATGTTTGTGGGGTTACCCGAGCCATCTACCGCGATGGGCACACCACAAAAGCCGTTTGCATTTAGATTGGATACTTGCGTCAGCCGGGAATTGAATATCTCCCCATTAAAGGTTGGATGGCCATTGCAATCGAGGGCCACCGTGTTTGGCAGGATGTTGCCACTCATATCAACCTGGGGTGCAGTCACGTTGGTCAGAAGTTCGGAGAAATCGCCGCCGACCATGTTTTGATCAGGGATGGTGGATGTCTGTGGGATTCCCTGGCGGAGGCGAAAGCCTTCGTAATCGACGAAGAAGAACGTTTTGTCTTTCTGGATTGGGCCGCCGAAGGTGCCGCCGAACTGGTTCTGCTTGTATTCGGGTTTCTGGGGGATGACGACGAAAAGGGGAAAAGCGTCGAGAGCATCGTTCCGAAGATATTCGAAAACATCTCCGTGGAAACCGTTGGTGCCGGATTTGATTACGGCATTCAGGATGGCGCCATTGCCTCTGCCGAATTCGGCGCTGTAGTCATTCGTTTGGACTTTGAATTCCTCGATGGCGTCAACCGGCGGCTGGATGACGTAGGAGGATTCGTTCAGCAGGTCGCCGAGGTTGGAATTATTGTCGATTCCGTCGAGGAGAAAATTATTCTGCAGGGAGCGGGCGCCATCCACGCTGAATCCGTAGGAGCCGCTGACGCGCGAGCCGGGCTCACTGGGGACAACGCCAACGCCGAGCTGGGCGAGTTGAGCGAAATTGCGGCCGTTGAGCGGGAGCGTTTCGATGCGGGTTTTGTCCATCACCTGGCCCATGGTGCTAGTTTCGGTTTCGAGTAGGGGGCTGGCAACTTTTACTTCCACTTTTTCGGTGACTTCGCCGACCTCCAAACGGACGTTTGCTTCCACTCTTCCCTGGACGTCCAGTTGGATGGGGCCGGCGACGGCCGTTTTGAACTTGTCCTTCTCGACGGCGACGGTGTAGCGGCCGACTTTGAGCGGCCCGGCAACGTATTCGCCATTCGCATCGGTGGTGGTCTTGAATTCCGTGCCGCGGTCTACCTCGCGAACGGTGACTTTGGCGCCAGGAATCACGCCGCCGCCGCGGTCGGTGACGACGCCGACGATGCTGCCGGTATCTTTCTGCGCGAAGGTCTGCGGGGCGAGTAGTAGGAGGGCAGGGAGGATCCAAACGAATCGCAAAAGACGGCGGCAGCGGCTCATCAATACTCTCCTTCCGGCGACTGGCGCGCGCTGCACAGGGCCGGCGAGGCAGGACAGGTGCGGCGATTTTCGTGAAAGGAAGCCGCTCCGAAGTCCCTTGCCATGGGTGTTTCGATTTGCTACTTTTACTTTCGAATTGTTTTGGTGTCAAGGAAAAATCCTGCGGCGAGAGTGCTCCAGGTATGTGCGCACGGCTGAAGGGAGGCGCTGGCGCTTATGAGAACTTCGGATTCTTTCTGGCTTCGTAAGCGAATGGCGCTGATGGTTGGAGCCACGCTCGCAGTTGTTGCGGCGTCATCGGCGCTGGCCATGGCGCTGGAGCAGATCAAATACGGCGAGCAGCCCGGCGCGGCAAAACGGATTACGTTATTACTGCGTGATTTCCAGCCGCGGACGATGCTACACGTGCCGGTTCACGAGGTGTCGCGCGCGCGGTTTCCCGTATGGGACGTACACAATCACGTGAACGATGCGCGGGGAATCGGCGAGCGCATCCCGCCGGAGCGGGTAATTCGTTCGATGGATGACACGAATATTGCGAAAATTGTGATCCTTACCGGCGGCTGGGGTGATGGGCTTCAAAAAGTGCTGGACAAAATGGTGAAGCCGTACCCGGACCGGTTTATTGTCTTCACGCAAATCGATTGGAGCCGGGTGCGGGAACCGGATTTTAGCCAGGAGATGGTCGCGCAAATGGATGATGCGGTGCGGCGGGGTGCTCGGGGCTTGAAAGTTTTGAAGGACCTTGGCCTGGAAGTGCGCGATGGCGGAGGGAAGCTGCTTCGAGTTGACGACCCGCGGCTCGATCCCATCTGGGAGGAATGTGGGCGGCTTGGGATTCCTGTGGCGATTCACACGTCGGACCCGGAGGCGTTCTTCACCCCGGTGGACAAGAATAACGAGCGCTATGAAGAATTGAAAACGAATCCCTCATGGAGTTTTGTGGGCCCCGGTTTTCCTAGCAAGCGAGAGTTGCTGGACGAGCGGAATCGCGTTATCGAGCGTCACCCTCGCACTACATTCATCGCGCTGCATGTGGCTAATTGGCCCGAAAATCTTGACGCTGTTTCGGCGTGGCTAGACCGGTACCCGAACATGATGGTGGAATTTGGGGCGCGCGAGGCAGAGCTGGGCCGCGAGCCGCGGCGGGCGGCGAAATTTTTTCAGGACTATCAGGATCGCATCCTGTTTGGCACGGATTCGGAGCCGGTCGAAGGGATGTACCGAAATTATTTCCGCTGGCTTGAGACCGGAGACGATTATTTTGATTATTGGGGCTATCCGGGGCAGGGGCGGTGGAAGATTTACGGCCTGGAGTTGCCGGATGCGATCCTTGAAAAGGTCTATCATTTGAATGCGGAGCGGGTGTTTGCGCAATTCAAGGGCGCGCCCGCGGAAAGTGCGGGCAAGCCATGAGGCCCCGTTGGTTTCAGTGGAATGCTGGGATTCGATCCCGTTTATGTGCGATCGCTCCTTTTTGGGTGCTGGTCTTCTTGGCAACGCTTACTTTCGTGGGCGGGTGTAACAAGAAAGCGGCGCAAGAACCAGCGGCCGCTGGATCTCCAAGTTCGAGAGTCCGCGTAACAGCGAGCGCCAACTCCATCGTGATTGAGACGCCGGCGGCTGAATTTGTGGTTGCGGCCAATGGATATGTCGCTGCAAACCTGGCGGCTGGCCAGAAGAAACTTTCACTCGACGATCCGGGCGGCGAGCCTGGCTTGCTGGTGATCGCTGGCGGAAAAAAAGTGCAGGATTTCGTTTTTGACCTGGGTACGGCGCGCACTTCGGAACCGCAAGGGAAGCTGGGGAGTCTAGGCAAGCGAATTGAGGTGAATGGAAAGAGCGCGAGCACGGGGCTCGAGACATCGCTTGTTGTTGAGGTGCATGATGATTTTCCGAATGTTGCGTTGGTATCGAGCAGTATTCGCAACGTGGGTTCGAAAGAAATTTCGCTGGACCGAGTGGAACTCGATCGCCACCGGTTGAATGCTTCGCTTGTTGATATGGCAGCGGCGCCGAATGAGTTGTGGTCGTTTCACGGGGCGAGCATTCGGTGGGGCAAGGATAATGTGTTCGAGATTCCAAGAAAATTTGAGCAGCAAAATCAGATGGGATCGATGGTGGAGGTAAAGGGCGACCTGGGACGGGTGGGTGGCGGAATTCCTGTGGTTGCGTTTTGGACGCGGGCGGTTGGCGAGGCGATTGGCCATGTGGAGACTTTGCCGCTGGTGCTCTCGGTGCCCGTGGAGACGGAATCGGATGGGCGCGTGGGGGCTTCTGTGCGTTTGTCGCCGGAGACGCGGCTCGGGCCCGGTGAAGTCTATTCGACGCCGCGGACGTTTCTGGCGGTTTACAGCGGCGATTATTACGAGCCGCTGCGCATGTACTCCGACGTGATTGACCGCGAGGGCTTGACCAGGGCGACGAATACGAATGAGGACTATGCGGTGAGTTGGTGCGGCTGGGGTTATCTGGCTGATGTGACGCCCGCGCAAATGCTCGGCACGATACCGAAGCTCAAGGAAATGGGAATTCATTGGGCCACGCTTGATGATCGTTGGTTCAACAATTATGGAGACTGGCAGGCGCGCGGCGATACGTTTCCCGATGATGAGATCCGCAAGATGGTGCGGCAGTTCCATGAGCAGGGGATTAAAGTGCAGCTGTGGTGGCTGCCGCTGGCGGTGGAGGATGGCGGGCCGGGATATGAATCGCATAAGTACGGCGTGTCAGACGTGGTGAAGGAGCATCCGGATTGGCTTGTGCTCGACAAGAGCGGCAAGCCCGCGCGCATGACCAGGAACCTTGCGACGCTTTGCCCCGCGGTGCCTGAGGTGCAGGCGTATTACAAGCAATTGACCGAGCGCTTTATTCGCGACTGGGATTTTGACGGGCACAAGCTGGACAATATTTATAGCGTGCCCATGTGTTACAACCCCAAGCATCACCACAAATCTCCGCAAGATTCGATTTACGCAATGGGCGAGGTTTACAAGACTATTTTTGAAACTACGCGCGCGTTGAAGCCGGAAAGCGTGACGCAGAGTTGCCCTTGCGGGACGCCTCCGAGCATTGCGTGGCTGCGGTACATCGATCAAGCGGTTACCGCCGATCCGGTCGGCTCGGTGCAGGTGCGCCAGCGGATCAAGATGTATAAGGCGCTCCTGGGCGCGCGGGCTGCCGTTTATGGCGACCATGTAGAGCTCACGCGGATCCAGAACCCGAACGGCAATGAGAAGGATCTTGGGTCTGATTTTGCGTCCACGCTCGGGACGGGCGGCGTTCTTGGCACGAAATTCACGTGGCCGGATTATGGTCCGAAGCTCAGCGATGTGAATTTGACGCCGGCGAAAGAGGCGCACTGGAAGAAGTGGATCGGCCTGTACAACGAGAAAATGCTTTCGCGTGGGGATTTTCGGAACTTGTATGTCTATGGTTACGACGTTCCGGAGGGGTATGCGATCGAAAAGGATGGGGCCATGTATTACGCGTTCTTTGCGCCTGAAGCCGCTAACGGAGCTCCGAAAACCGAGAGTTGGTCAGGCGAGATTGAATTGCGAGGTCTTGCGCCGGGGAAGTATCACGTGGTGGATTATGTGAACAACAAGGACCTTGGGACTGTGACTGCTCCCGATGCACGCTTGAAGGCAACTTTTACGGGCCAGCTTCTGATTGAGGCGACGAAAGAATAGGTTGCGGGGACTTCATTTTTGCCGAAGATGATCGCGGAAAAATTGTTTCATGCTTTCGCGGTCGCGAAACGCTTCCGTTCCGCCCTTGCGCGTGGTGGAGAAAGCGCCCGCGACATTTGCGTAGGCGAGGCAGTCTTCCGGGGCCGCACCTTCTAGAAAACGGTGGATGTAACCCGCGTCAAAACTGTCGCCTGCGCCCACGGCGTCAATCGGAGTAACCTGCAACGCTGGGGATCGCCATTGCTTTTTCCCTACGCGCAAAAGAGCGCCCTCAGGGCCAAGTTTTACGACAACGGTTGGACACAATCGCGCGAGTTTTTCCACGGCCTGCGATAAATCGGCGGTTCTTGCAATCATTTTGGCTTCGCGTTCGTTGGGGAAACAAATATCTACGAAGCGCAGGACCTCGAGCAAATCCTCGCCCCAGTGATTTTCCGGATCGTCGTTTGTGTCCAGTGAGGTCGTGAGCCCTTTCGATTTGGCCTGACGAAACAATTCGGAGACCCTTGGCCGAAGCGCACGGTGCAGAAAAAATGACGAGAGGTGGAGGTGCCTGGAGGAAAAAATGTAGTCGAGGTCGAGATCCTCGTAGCTCAATTCGAACATGGTGCCGGGATAGGTGAAGATGAAACGCTCGCCAGGATGAGAAAGGATTACGGTCAATCCGGTCGGGGTGCGGTTTGCTTGCGACACATGGCTCAAATCCACGCCGCTCGCGGAGAGCCAATCCAGGGCCATTTTCCCGAGCGGATCGCCGCCGATCTTGGAAATCATACCGACGCGAGTGCCAAGCGCGGAAAGATTATGAGCGAAGATCGCGGAGGAGCTGCCCAAAGTCAGCCGGAATCCATCGATTAAAATTTCCTGCTCGGGTTTGAGTTCCTTCGGCAGTCCGTAGAGAATTAAATCGGGGTTGATCTCGCCGACTACACAAACATCAGTTGCCGGCACGATTGGGAGTCCCGTCGTTAGCGGAATCGAGCATCACCACGCGCGTCAGATGACGCGGCTGGTCTGGATCGAAGCCTTTGCGGATGCCCGTGTGGTAGCCAAGCAGCTGACCGGCGATGATGGCGGCAGCGGGCCGCGCCAGCTCCGTGGCTTCGAGAGACAGCTCGATCAAAAAATCGGCGGACCTGCGGATGGCGGCGTTCGCGGTGTTGGTGACGACAAGCGTCACTCCGCCCAATCCTTTTATTTCCTCGAGCACGGCTGCCTCTGCATCGAAGCCGCTCTCGCTGAGGAAAAACGTAACGAGAGTTTCATCGCTCACGATTGCTTTCGGCCCGTGACGGAATTCGAGCGTATGAAAGGCCTGCGCGTAGGAGCAGGACATCTCTTTCACTTTGAGCATGGATTCCTGCGCCACTCCGAAAAAAGGGCCCTGACCGAGGAACACATAATCGGCAAAGGCGCGCGTATTCACGAGCGAACGGATGATTCGCTCTACGTTCGGCAGGCGTGGTTCCATTTGTGCGGGGAGGGTGCGCAGGGCGGCCAGGAAATCCTGGCGGCCGGCGCGCTCCGCCGCGAGGGCTTGCAATGCGAGGAGCATGGAAGTGAGGGATCTGGTCATTACCGTGCTTTTTTCGTCCGCCTGCGAGAGCTGGATGACTTCGGAAGAATTAGCCGCAAGTGGCGTTCCTTTCCCGCAGGTGACGGCGAGAGTGCGGATGTCCAATTCATGCTCGAAATATCGAGCCACGTCGATTACCTCGGATGTTTGGCCGGATCGCGAAATTAAAACCGGCTGGCAAAATCCCGGCAAGACCTTGGGGAAAAGCAGAATGTCAGACGCGGGGAGCGCGCGAGAGGGGCCGCCCGTCAAAATCGACCACGTGGCCGCGGCAATTTGAGCCAGATAAAAACTGGATCCGCACCCGACGAAGACCCATTCGGCGTTCTTCGGCAGCTTTCCGCTGAGGGCACGCAACTGGCCGGTGGCTTCGAGCCCGGCGAGGCATTGCGTCCATGTGCGGGGTTCCGAGAGAATCTCGGCTATGGTGTGCGCGCCGGTCTTTGAGTTCAATTCGGCCAAGCGGACCTCCTGCAATTCCAATCAGACGACGACGACTTTAATCCCGGCTTCGCGAAGACCGCGCAAATGCTTGGAGGAAATCTTGTTGTCCGTAATCGTGTGGTGCACCGCGGAGGTGGGCGCGATCAGCGAGAGGCTGCGGCGGCCGAATTTGCTGGCATCGCAGACCACCACGGTTGCCTTGGCGCTTTCCATCATGACGCGATTGACCCGGGCTTCGAGAAGATTGGGCGTGGTGAGGCCGTAGGCGATGTCGAATCCGTCCACGGCGAGAAAGAGAAGATCGGCCGTGACGTGGCGCAGAGAATCCTCCGCCAGAGGACCCACGAGCGAAAATGAATTCTTTCGCAGGACGCCTCCCGTCAAGATGACTTCGATATCGGCGCCGGCGAGTTCGGCCGCGATATTCACGGCGTTGGTGATGACCGTGAGATTTCGGATGTGCTTGGTTGCCCGGGCGACTGCGGTGGTGGTGGTCCCCGAATCTAGGATAATCACCTGGCCGGGCTGCACCAGCTTCGCGGCTGCCGCAGCAATCCGGAATTTCTCTTTACGATGGAGGCGCTCTTTTTCGTGCAGCGTGGGATCGCGCAGAGCAGCGGCATCGAGCGGAAGCGCTCCGCCATGGGCGCGCTGTATGCGTCCCTGCTGGTGGAGATGTTCAAGATCCTTGCGGATGGTGATGAGGGACGTGGAAAAGCGGCGGGCGAGATCCGTGACGAGCACGCGGCCGTCGCGTTGGACGAGGTCGAGGATTTTGCGGCGGCGCTCTTCGCTCAGCATGCGGAACCTTGCCTCGCGGGACGGGGTTTCGATTCGTTTCTTTTCGTTATTATTTTTTGCGACCCGTGATAGCTTGACACAAATGCACGAGCGGAACAAGCCTTTATGATTGTCCGGAAGATTGTCTGCCTGAGCGCCAATCCTGCACTGGACCGGCGCATGCGCGTTCACTTGCTCGCTCGCGGCGAAGTGAATCGTGCGCAAGGTTCGCTAGCCATGCCTGGAGGAAAAGCTGCGCACGTGGCCATGGCTGCACGCGCTTTGGGGGCGCACTCGATCTGGATAGGCTTTTTGGGGGGCGCGATTGGCGAAGAGGTGGCGGCGGGATTACGAAAACTCGAGATTGAAGTGTGGCCAGTTCGAAGCGAGTCGTCAACGCGGGTGAATCTTGAGCTGGTCGAGGACAACGGAAGGATTACCGAAGTGCTCGAACCTGGGGGGCCTCCTGGCCGAGCTGGCGAGGCTGAGATGCTGCGTTTGTGCGCGCAGGGACTTCGCGGCCCGTGGGAGGGTGCGCTGCTTTCGATCTCCGGCAGCTTGCCGCCGCAGGCGCCCGCGAATTTTTATGCGTCGCTCGTCGGTGCCGCGCGAGCCGCGGGCTCGAAGGTCTTTCTTGACACGAGCGGCGACGCTTTGCGGGCTGGTCTTGAGGCCGGGCCTGATTTCGTGAAACCGAATCGCAAGGAATCGGAAGCGCTTCTTGGGCGGCCCGTGCGCGATGCGCGAGAAGCGCTCGAGGCAGCTCAGGAGCTGATTCGCTGCGGGGCACGAAGCGCGGCAGTGACTCTGGGTGCTGATGGGCTGGTTTGGTTCGAGTCAGAAGGCGGGCCCGGCTGGAGCGCGCGGCCGCCTCGATTGAAGCCAGTTTCCACCGTTGGATGCGGCGATGCGACACTCGCGGGATTTGCGTGGGCGACTCTTCAAGGGCTTGCCGGGGAGAAAGCGCTCCGGCTCGCCGTCGCTTGCGGAGCGGCGAATTGCCTGGCTGAGATTGAAGGCAGGATTTTGGCGGACGACGTGCAGTCAATTATTCCGCAAGTCGAAGTGCTGCGCTTGTAAGTGCTGCGGCATTGCGGTGTTGCGGCGGCGCGTCGCGATGCCGATCGCGAGCAGCAAGAGAGCCGAGAATCCAGAGATTGCGGCGCCGGCCGTGCGGTCCCATGTGCGGCGGAAGCGAACTTCAATGTGATGGGAACCTGACGGGAGCGGTAGCAGCAACTGCGCTGTTCCTGGCTGGGATTGAGCGCGGAAACTGTCGCCATCCATGCGCACTTCCCATGCGGGATAATTCACGAGGCGCAGCGCCAGAGTTACCGGCTCCGGTGACTCCTCGCTGAAAATCTTGCGGTCGGCAATCCACTTTTCGATGTGCAGGCGTACATCGCTCGGAAGAACGATGCTTCCCGAATCTGGATCGAGCTTGGCAATCGGCGGCGTGGGCGCGACGGACGCGTCGTCGGTGCGGTCTAGGTCATCATCGGTTGACGACTGGTTGCTTCCGGGGAGGCTGTAGCGGTCGCAGCCTAGCGGGGCGTACTCGTCTGTGCCTTCGTAGCCGTGCTCGGAGTGAATTGCCTTGGCGAGGACTGGGATGTCCTGGGTGTCCCACCAGGCGTTACTCACGATGGCTGCCGCCAGGGCGCAAATCACGAGTGATAGTGCCAGCCACAATGCCCATTGTCGGCGCGATCGGCTGGGAGCGGCGGCGACGAAAAATGCGAAGGCAACGTCGAGCGGGACGAGCCATCGCCAGGGGAACTGCACGAAGCGGAGTTTCGGGAGGTAGCGCCATAGGGGCGCGGTCGGCGGGAACATGAGGAGAACCGAAGCGGCGGCCAGGGCCACGAGCAACCACCAAAGGTGTGGGAATTCGCGGCGGCGGGCGGTGAAGACGGCGGCGATGCCTGTAATCAGCATGACGCCGAGCGCGACGGCAGAAACTTTCCAATTGAAGAGAAGGAATTCGGGGTCGTTGGCGTGAGTGAAAAGGAAATTTTGATCGGGGCGGAGATTTTGGGCGAGGACTTCGGTGATTTGAACCCAGCGCTGCTCGTAGGCGGCGGGGAGAATGTAGAACGAGGCTAGTCCGAGCCCCGCAGCCATCGCTGCGCTGCCGGGAATCAAAGGCCGTGCGGTTCGCCGCAGGATGCATCCGATGGCGAGAAGTAAGGCCAGCGAATACGTGGAGATTACCGCGGCTGGGGCATTCGAAAGCCAGATGGCAGCGAATATGAAGGCGAAGTGAGGCACGTGGCGCCAACCTTCGCGAAGGACGTGCAGCGCAGCCCAAATCAGGAGTGGGAGTAGTGCGCTTGCTAGGAGCTCCGCGAAATCGCTGCGGTAGTAAACGATGACGAGGTGATATGGGTTCACCGCAAAGAAGACTGCGGCAGCGGCGGCTTGCGGACCGGGGAGCCACTCGCATGCGAGGCGCCACATCGAAGAGCCGGCGAGTATGATCGCGAGCCAAATAAATGCTCCCGGCGCCATTCGCCAGGGCAGAACTGTGCCCAGGCCAGCGCCCAGCATCCATGAGAGCGGGGGATAAAAGATGAAGCGAGGCTCGCCGAAACCCCAGTTGGCCCATTCGGCCCAGCGGGGATACAAGATGCGTTCGTGCCATTGGCCGGCTACGTCAAGCCAGGAGGCTAGATGAAACTCGAAATCGTGGCCCGAGG
The DNA here is from genome assembly GCA_963701005.1 of uncultured Acidobacteriota bacterium. GTDB lineage: Bacteria > Acidobacteriota > Terriglobia > Acidiferrales > UBA7541 > Palsa-295. The sequence continues at coordinate 4,096,213 of OY969555.1, read as the reverse complement.
CGTTGCCGAGAAAAAACATCGGCGCGACCATGGCGCTGGCAGCAGCGGCGAGTAGCAGGAACACAACCAGCCGAGAATACGGTGACCGATGCGCCGCAGATTGCGGCACAGATTCCGCTGTCGTTGCTTTTTGAATGGACGCTGCCCCCTGTTCACGAAGCTCAGAGAGGATACAGGGTTGCGGCGCGTTCGCGCTACTTGGACAGCCGGCCTGGAATGCTGACGCTTCGAAAGGATAGTGGCTTGCCAATCTGGTGCTTCACCAGTTACAGTTCTGGGCCGCCTACATTCGGTCTGCTGCGATGAAGAGACGACAGCCTCATTCGCCCGCTTGGCGAAACACAGGGGAGATGGCAATACGATGAAGGACCAGGGAACGACCAGCGAAGAGAAACGGCTCCAGGAAAACGCAAGTCGCGAAGTGAACTGGAACCGCTGGGGGCCGTATTTGTCGGAGCGGCAGTGGGGGACGGTTCGCGAGGACTACAGCGCGAACGGCGACGCCTGGCAATATCTTCCGCATGACCATGCGCGCTCGCGGACCTATCGGTGGGGCGAGGACGGGATCGCCGGAATCTGTGACCGCCACCAGCACATCTGTTTTGCGCTTGCGCTCTGGAACGAGAAAGACCTGATTCTGAAAGAACGGCTCTTCGGGCTCTCGAACTACGAAGGGAACCACGGGGAGGATGTGAAGGAATATTACTTCTACCTCGATGCCGTCCCTTCGAGCAGCTACCTGAAATATCTATACAAATATCCGCAGGGGGCCTACCCCTACGGTCAACTGGTGGGTGAAAACGGCAGGCGCACGCGGCTGGATCCTGAGTACGAGTTGGTGGATACCGGAATCTTCAACGAGAACCGGTACTTCGATGTTTTCGTGGAATATGCGAAGGCCACGCCGGAGGATATTTTGGTGCGTATCACGGCCTGGAATCGTGGGCCGGAGGCGGCGCGGCTGCATTTGCTTCCGACGCTTTGGTTTCGCAACCGCTGGTCCTGGGGCGAACCGTTCGACCCGCCGGAATTGACGCGGATTGACAGCCCAGCTGGAACTGAGCTGATTTCACTGGATGAATTCCACTACGGCAAGCGCTGGCTTTTCATCGAAGGCGGGCCAGAACTGCTCTTCACGGAAAACGAAACAAACATGGAGCGGCTGTTTGGCCAAAAGAGTCGCACTCAGTATGTGAAAGACGCGTTTCATCGCTACCTCATCAATGGTGAGCGCTCAGCCGTGAATCCGACGATGCAGGGGACGAAGGCGGCCGCGCACTTCGCTCAGGAGGTTGCGCCCGGCAAGAGCTGGACGATCCGCTTGCGCCTGATGGACTATCATCCGGGAGGGAGCGCCAACCCCGCGCAGGATCTTTTCGGAGCGCCCTTTGAGACTGTCTTTCAGCAGCGGCTGAAGGAGGCGGACGAATTCTACGAACGACGAATCCACCCGAAGATGGGGCCAGATGCGCGGCTAGTGCAGCGCCAGGCATTTGCTGGACTCCTCTGGGGCAAACAGAGCTACCACTATGATGTACAGCGCTGGCTCGACGGTGATTCGACGCAGCTCCCGCCTGACTCCCGCCGCCGATTTGGTCGCAATCATAGTTGGACTCATCTGCACAATTCGGACGTCATCTCGATGCCGGATAAGTGGGAATATCCTTGGTACGCAGCCTGGGATCTGGCGTTTCACTGCGTGGCCATGGCGAGGATTGATCCTGATTTCGCCAAGGATCAGCTCATCCTGTTTTTGCGCGAATGGTATATGCACCCCAACGGGCAAATACCAGCTTATGAATGGAATTTCTCGGATGTGAATCCGCCGGTGCATGCCTGGGCGGCGTGGCGCGTGTATAAAATTGCGCGCCGGACCAGCGGAAAACGAGATCGCGTTTTCCTCGAGCGCGTCTTCCACAAACTGCTGCTGAATTTCACGTGGTGGGTGAACCGGAAGGATCCGGTCGGCAAGAACGTCTTTGAAGGAGGGTTTCTCGGTCTCGACAACATAGGCGTCTTCGACCGATCCATGCCGCTGGGCCCGGGAAGCTACGTCGAGCAATCGGACGGCACAAGCTGGATGGCGATGTATTGTCTGGATATGATGTCGATGGCGATCGAATTGGCGCACGAGGATCCCGCGTATGAAGATGTGGCCAGCAAATTCTTCGAACATTTTGTTTACATCGCGCAGGCGATGAATGATATGGGCGGCGAGGGGATCGGGCTGTGGGATGAAAAGGACGGTTTTTATTACGACGTGGTGCACATCGGCGACGCGCCTCCCGTGCCGATGAAAGTGCGTTCCATGGTGGGGCTCGTCCCTCTGTTTGCGGCGGAGTCTTACGAGCCACAGGATCTGGCACGGTTTCCTGGATTTCGCCGCCGGATGCAATGGTTTCTGGATCACCATCCGGACGTGGGCGAACACGTGGACATGAGCAAGCGCACGCCGGAAGGCGCGAGACTACTGTTGACGATCGCGAACAGAAAAAAGCTGGAGCGGATTTACCGGTATCTGTTGGACGAAAATGAATTTCTCTCTCCGTATGGGATCCGCGCGCTATCGAAGTATCACGGCGAGCATCCGTTTGAAGTACACCACGACGGCCAGGTGAATGCGGTTGATTACGAACCAGCGGAATCCACGGGGAGCCTGTTCGGCGGGAATTCAAACTGGCGTGGACCGATCTGGTTTCCGATGAATTTCCTGCTCATCGAGGCTCTCCAGCGGATTCACTTTTATTATGGCGATGAATTCAAAGTGGAATGCCCGGTGGGTTCGGGGAACGAGCGGACACTTTGGGAAGTGGCGACGGAGATTTCCCACCGTCTATCGCACATTTTTCTGCGCCGCAATGGCCGCCGGGCGGTATACGGTGACGTTCCCATATTTCAGAACGATCCCAACTGGCGCGACTTGATCGCTTTCTACGAGTATTTCCACGGCGAAACGGGCAGGGGACTCGGCGCGAGCCATCAGACGGGTTGGACCGCGCTGGTGGCCAAACTGATCGAGCAGAGCGGGGAATAGCGGCGGCCGGCCCGGCGGCTAAAAATCGGCTACGAGGCCGAGGCCGAGCGAGACGCGGTTGACGTAATTGAAGTAGGAGACGGTCAGGACAGTCTCGCGGACGGCGGCTTCGCTCCAGCCGGCCTTCTTCAGGGTTTCGATATCCTCGTCATCAATGTCGTAAGGCTTGCGGGTGAGCTTGTCGGCAAAGCGAAAGAGGGCTTTCACGTTCGGTTCGACGGCCGCACTTTCGTAATCATTCGTCAGCTTGCGGGCTTGCGTCTTTTCCATGCCGAAACGCTGCAACAACTCCATGTGAATGAACATGCAGTAGGATGAGGCGTTGATGCCGCTGACCACGACTCCGATCTGTTCCTTCACGATAGTGGAGAGGGCACCCTCGCCCATTACGGCTGCGCTCAGCTGCAATTGTCCTTCGATCGCTTTCGGCATGGCGCCGAGCGCTTTGAAGTAATGCGGGAGGAACCCGAAATTTTTTTCGATGTTGCGGTAAATTTCCTGGAGGTGCGCGTCTGCCTGCGACTCTTCCGTTTCGCTTACGTAAGGCATGAGATTGCTCCTAGGATAATTTGGCGGGCTCGGGGTAAGAAGTACTTTACTCGTTTCCGCGGAGCGCCGCAACTTGGCTGGTGGTAATCGGGATTCGCTGCTTTGCTACTCAGGTTTGGAGTGCGCGGCTGCTTCCACTAACTCGATGAGGACTTTTTTCCCAGTTGGTGCGGAAGCGAGGAAGAAATTTACACGGGTTCCATCGGCTCCGGCACGCGTTACCGGGTAGACCGGCTCAATGTGAAATCGCTCGCGGAGAATTTCCGTTGCCCGGTCCACATCGCGCGTGAGCAGTTCGATTTGCTGGATGCCTTCCCCGAATTTCTTAAGGTAGCGCGCAATGGCTCCTGTGCCGTCCTTCTGCTGGGTGGTCAAAATGTCGAGCTGGACTCCGCGCGGGAAATGAAGCTCAAATTCACGGGCATCCTGGTCGGGAGGCACATCGGCGAGACGCGGAGATCCGTTTGCGGAGCGGATTCTCTCGAAATTTTCCGGCTCGACGGCGAGCCCCACGGTAGTTTCAGGGAATTGCGAATCGTGAATTACAAAAAGGCTTGCCAGGTCAGGGTCAGCAAGCCATTTTGCTGCCGCGGAACGGGCGGTTTCGCTTCCGAGCCTAAAGATTTCTGCTGCTGATTTTTCGCGCCGGGCAATTTCCGCGTCACAAAGACTGCGGATGAGCGGAGCCATTTTGTCAGGCTGGGACATGCGAGCCCTCGCTCGGCAAGTATGGCTACGGGGAAGCGTGCGCTGCAGAAATGGCGTTTGCGCTGGAAAGCGCCACGTAGGTTGTCTGCCCGGGACGGACCGTCACGGCCGTGTCCCATCTTGGGCGCGCGTCGCCAATGTCGGCACTAACATCGAGGCTGCTCAGCCAGTAGGTTCCCGCTGGGATACCACGCAGGAAGCCCTGGCCTTGCAGGTCTGTGGACGTGCGCGCAACAACGTACTTGGATTGCGCCAGCGCCAGTGTCTTCTGATGAATCTCCGGGATGCTTTTTGCTTCATACTGATCCCACTGAGTGGCCGGGTCAATATCCTCGAGATTCAGGTCCATGCCGGCGGTACTTTTCGGATTGTTGGTCAGGAATGTGCGGACGGCGGCATGATATTCGGCCACCATTCTCTCGTATTTTGCCGGGTCCTTCACCCTGTCGGCGGCCTTGTACTTGGGGCCGGGAAAAACAATCGTCTTGTCGCCGGAATTTCTCTCCACGTAGGCGGCGAAGAATTCCGGCACGCCGATAACGTCTGAAACTTCCAACTTGTCGACGAATTCCTCTCCATCGAGCCGAATCCAATGATTCTTCTTCATCCAGGCCTTCAGTTCCTTCGTCACCTTCAGCTTGTCAATGAAAACATCCATATCCGGTTTGGGGTAAAGAAGCTTCGCTTCTTTGCTGATGTCTTCGAAGCTTTTGGTCAGGAGGAAGAAAGGAAACCCGCGGATCGGCTCTTCCAGGCCGCCGGAGGGAGTGGCGCGCGCCACGAATTCAATCGAGCCGGCTTGCGCCGAGGTGCGCGGGGCGGCAGTCGCCGTAGCCACGAACAGCAGAAATGTTGCGAGACACGCGTTTTTCATCAGGCTCATCCTAGCAGAAGGCCAATCACGCAGATACGGGGTGGTCCTGATGGTTAACATTCAGGCGCGGGCGAACTCCGCCGGCTAGACTGTGAAAAGAGTGAATTAAGAGCAGAAACGTCGGTCGCGCACGAAGGCCTAATAGAGGCGGAACTGGACTTCGATGGGCGCTGAGACAGCCGCGGGCTTGCCGTTCGGGCCGTAGGCGGGTTTGAATCGCCAATTGCGGACGGCCTCGATGGCCTTTTCGTCGAGGCCAAGACCTAGACCCTTGGCCACATGAATGTCAATTGCGCGGCCATCCGCGCCGACCACCACCATCAGAACTACCGTCCCCTGAAACTTGGCTTTGACTGCCGCGTCGGAATATTCAGGGTGAGGGCAGAACATGCAGGAGGGATAGCCGTATCCGCCCGTGCCAGCGCTCGGATAGCCGCCACCGGTGCCCCACTCGTGCCCGGGGCCGACTCCCGCCCCGTCACCGCTTCCCACGCCCGTGCCTTGACCGGAGCCGATCCCATTGCCGCCACCGGGTCCATTCGAATCATTTAGAACTTTGCCCAGGGGGTCGCCCCAGTTGGCTGTGTTCGGGCTTGGCAGCTTCAAATCCGGCGGGCCGAGAACCGTGGGCGTCATCTGCATGCGCGCTTCGGGAGTCGTCACCTTCGGAGGCGTAAATTGCGTCCAGGAGAACTTTGGCAAGCGGCCTTTGCTGGCGGGCAGGATGTCATGAGAGCCGCCCCCGCCTCCACCACCGGCCTTCTTAGCGCCAGCCGGCAGTTTGGGCATAAAGGGGGAAGGATCCTCGAGCCGCGTAATTTGCATGGTCTTCGCTTGCGTCGTGGGCGGCGAGATCAGCTGGGGCAAGAGTGGCCCGATAATCACGACCAGGACGACCGCATGGAATGCGATAGAAAGAGCCTGCACGCGAGTGAACTGCGTATTCTTCGACCAGATTTCCGGCACTGCCACCGGCTTGCTTGACACTTTCAGCGGCGGGAGTTTGGGAGGCGAGATTGTGTCGCGAATATTCTGCCAGAAGCCGCCAAAGCCGGCATTCCAATTGACTAGTAGATCGGAATTGACCGCACCGCGCGGTGCAGCGCGGAAAAACTCTTTCAAATTATCGCCGAGGCTCTCGCCAAATCCTGGCATGCGAAATGCTGTCTGCTGGCCTGCCCGGAATTTCACCGGGCGTTCCGCAAGAAAGTCGCGCAGGTTGGAGAGGAGGCTCCTCATCGGAGACACATGGAGGTTCGAGGGGAGCGTCCCTAGCCGGAGCGTTGGCTCGCTGGATGAACGGCCGGCTTTATCGAGTTCCGCGGTTACGTCTGACATTGAATTCGCCTAGGTTTGCCTGCCACAGGTCTCCATAATCTTAGACGCCAATCCATGAAAAAGGATGTCTGGGCCGGGCGCGGCTGACAGGTTACAGAATTCATTGTAACATACGACGAGCAAATGGGGCTGCGCGTTTCACCGGTTTGCTACAGTTGAAAGGGCTTCTGAACTCCACGAGATGGCAAAATCCCCGGACTTTAAAAGCACTCTAAATCTTCCCAAGACAGACTTCCCGATGAAAGCGAAATTGCCCGGGCGCGAGCCGGAACAATTGGCGGCCTGGGAAGCGATGGGATTGTATTCCCGCGTACTGGAAGCTCGCAAGGGAGCGCCGCCCTTTGACCTGCATGATGGGCCGCCTTATCCGACCGGCGAAATCCACTTGGGGACGGGGCTGAACAAGATTTTGAAGGACATGGTAGTGAAATCGAAGAGCATGGCCGGATTTCGGGCGCCCTATATTCCTGGTTGGGATTGCCATGGGCTGCCCATCGAGACGAAAGTTGAGAAGGAGCTCGGGGGCAAGGGGAAAGTGTCCGCAGCGGAGTTTCGGCGCAGGTGCCGGGAGTTCGCGGAGGGGTACGTTGAGATTCACCGGCGCGAGTTCAAGCGGCTGGGGATCCTCGGGCAATGGGAGAAGCCGTACCTGACGATGGATCCTTCCTATGAGGCTTGCATTGCCGGCGCATTTCTCACCTTTCTCGAAAAAGGGTATGTGTATCGCGGGTTGAAGCCGGTGTACTGGTGCATTTTCGACCGCACCGCGCTGGCTGAGGCCGAAGTGGAGTATGAGGACCACACCAGTCCTTCGATCTGGGTGAGGTTTCCAGTTGTGAGCGATTCCAAATCCAGCAAGGTCGGTGAGGCGGTCAATGCGCTGATCTGGACGACCACCCCTTGGACTCTTCCTGCCAACCGCGCGCTCGCTTTTCATCCGGATTTTGAGTATGTGGTTGCGGACACTTCCGCTGGAAAGCTTCTGTTGGCTAAGGATCGCGTCCAGCCGTTTGCTCAAGATTTGAAGATTGAAGTGCACGGGACGCAGGGCTCATGGAAGGGTAGGGAACTGGAAGGCATGAAATTTCAGCATCCATTTCTCGACCAGCGCGTGCCTGGCGTGCTTGCCGATTACGTCACGCTCGACCAGGGTAGCGGAATTGTCCACACCGCCCCCGGCCACGGCGCCGAGGACTTTCAAACTGGGCAGAGGTACGGGCTTGAGTCTTATGCGCCGCAGGATGATGACGGACGATTCATTGAGGGCTTGCCGGAATATAAGGGCAAGAGGGTCTTCGAAGCGAATCCGATCATTATTGAGCTTCTTGGGGAACGCGGCATGCTTGTCGGGCAGGGAAAGCTGACGCACAGCTATCCGCATTGCTGGCGATGCCACAATCCCGTGATCTTCCGCGCCACGGAGCAATGGTTCATTCAACTCGATAACGGGAGCACGACGGCCGCGGCCCCCAAAGGTGCGCCTTTGCGCGGGCTGGCGCTTGAGGAAATCAAGAAGGTGAAGTGGACGCCCTCATGGGGCGAAGAGCGCATGCATAACATGATCGCCGACCGGCCGGACTGGTGCATATCGCGGCAGCGATTCTGGGGTGTCCCGCTTATTATTTTTTATTGCGACGGCTGCGGGAAACGGCTGGAGGATTTCAAGGCGCTGCGGCACGTGCTGCCGTTCTTTGAGCGCGAAGGCGCGGATGCCTGGTACACGCACCCAGCCAAAGAGTTGCTGCCGCCGGGCACGAAGTGCGCTTCTTGTGGCGCGAACAATTGGAGGAAGGAAAGCGACATTCTTGATGTGTGGTTCGATTCCGGCTCAAGCCATTTGGCAGTGCTCGAGAAGCGGGAAGGGAAGCCTCGCGCGGATGTTTACCTCGAAGGCCCGGACCAGTTTCGCGGATGGTTCCAGAGCTCGCTGCTGGTGGCGCTCGGTGTGGATGGCAAGCGTCCCTACGAGCAGGTGGTGACTCACGGGTGGACACTCGACGAGCATGGCACGCCGATGTCGAAATCGCTGGGCAATGCGATGGAGCCCAAGGAAATCTGCGAGAAGTGGGGCGCGGATCTATTGCGTGTGTGGGTGGTGTCGCAGGATTTCACTTCGGACATGCGTTTGTCCGATGCGATGATGACGCAGCTTGCCGAGGCGTACCGCAAGATCCGCAACACTTTCCGTTTCGCGCTCTCGAATTTTTTCGATTTCGATCCCGCGCGTGATGCGGTTGCGGACACCGATCTGATGGAAATCGACGCGTGGATGATTCGTCGCACTGGGGCTTTGGTGCGCGAGTGCCGCGCGTGGTTCGACAATTTCGAATTTCACCGCGTCTATCACGCGATTCATGATTTCTGCGCCGTGGATTTGAGCGCATTCTATTTTGACGTGTTGAAGGACCGCCTCTACACGTTTGCGCCGAAGAGTCGCGGCCGGCGCTCGGCGCAGACAGCCATGTATCGCATCGCGGGAGCTCTGCTGCGATTGATTACGCCGACGCTCGTATTCACAGCTGAAGAAATCTGGAAATTTCTTCCTCGCATGACGGGCGATCCGGAGAGCGTCCACATGGCCGTGTTTCCGGCCGCAGAGGGATTCGAGCGCGCCCTGGACGATGCGCGCGCGAAAAACTGGGAGCGATTGCTGGTGCTCCGCGAAGATGTGCTGAAAACACTCGAAGCCGCGCGAAATGCAAAGACAATTTCGGGCGCGCTCGAGGCAAAACTGATCCTGCGATCGCGAGGAAGTCTCTTTGATTTGTTGAAAAACTATGCCGCCTCTTTGCCCGCTTTTTTCATCGTCTCTCAAGTACAAGTGCTGCCATCCAATGGGCCGGCTCAATCCGACGCGCCCGATACTTGTCAGATTGAAGTTCAATGCGCGGACGGCAAGAAATGCGAGCGGTGCTGGAATTATTCGACACACGTCGGCGAAAGCGCGGAGTATCCAACTCTCTGCGAGCGATGCGTGGCCGCGCTCGCCGAAATCGAGAGTGCCAATGCCGCGGGGAGCGCGAGGTCCTGATGCCTTCGGCGTCGCGTTCCGGGTGGTACGGGCTATCTTTCCTTGTCCTCGGCGTACTGGCGGCTGACCAGATCAGCAAATTTGCCGTTTACCGATTCACATCCGCTGGGTCGCTGCGCGTCCTGATTCCTGGCCTGTTGAACCTGGTACACACCACGAATCCGGGCGTTGCGTTTGGGTTGCTGGCCAACTCGCAATCGCCGTTGCTCGCGAAAATCCTGATTGTCTTTTCGGTGGCGGTGATCGCGCTGCTTGTCTGGCTGCTGGCCACCGGCCGCGCAGGCGGTTGGCTTGGCCAGTGCGGCCTCGCATTGATTCTGGGAGGCGCGGCGGGAAACGTGCTCGATCGCGTTCTGCGCCGCAGCGTTACCGACTTCATTGATTTTCACGTGGGCAATTTTCACTGGTACACATTCAACGTGGCGGATTCGGCAATCGTGGTCGGCGCCGGACTAGTTATCCTGGAACTGTTTCGAGATTGGCGGCATCCTAGCCAGGAGCGGGAACGAGCTTAGAAATGCATCCAGTTCTCTTCCAAATCGGCCCTTTGACGATTTACACGTACGGCGTGCTGGTGGCTTCAGGAGTATTGATCGCGCTTTGGTACGCGCGACGGCAGGCTCCGCACGCTGGACTCGACCCGGATAAGGTCTGGAATCTTGGGATTTACATGGTTCTCGTGGCGTTGCTTCTCGCTAAGGTCTGGCTTGTTGCTGCGTCATGGGATTATTACGTCGCAAATCCGCGCGAAATTTTCAGCATCCAGACATTTCAATCCGGCGGGACTTTTTATGGCGGGATCGCCGGTGCGGTGCTGACGATCGTCCTATACACACATTTCCAGAAGATGGCGCTGCTCCCGGTGCTGGACACGATTGGTATCTCCGTGCCGCTTGGTCACGCAGTCGGTCGTCTCGGTTGTTTTGCGGCGGGCTGCTGCTATGGCAAGCCCACGACGCTTCCCTGGGGCGTCACGTTCACGAACGAAGCCGCAGGGCGGATTGCCGGCACGCCGCTGGGTATTCATCTGCACCCGACGCAGCTCTATGAAGCCGGCGTCGAGCTGCTGAATTTCATTTTTCTCGTTTGGCTTGGCGGGCGCCAGCGCTTTAAGGGGCAAATCATCGGCACTTACTTCATCCTGTACGGCTTCGAGCGCGGCACAATTGAATTTTTCCGCGGCGATCCGGGGCGGACGATGATGTTCCACGATACGGTCTCGTTGATGCAGCTTGTGAGCGTCGCGTTGATTTTAACGGGCGCGGTCCTCTGGTGGCGTGGGCTCAGAGGAGCAGCGCCGATTTTGCCTTCGAACGCCGCGCGAGCTGAGGTCAGCCGCTGAGACTGCGGGGCTTAGCTGGCGCTGCTCGTTTGTCGCAGCCGTTACTTTCGGGTAGTCCGACATCCTCTCAATGCCAGAAAAAACTGCAATGAAGAATTTGGCGGAACGCGTTCGGTTAACCGTCCTTGCTGAACAGGCGGGCGTGCGCCTCGATCGCTTCCTCGCGTCGCAGCTTCCGGAGATGAGCCGCACGCACATTCAATTGCTGATGGACGAAGGCCGGATTCTCGTTGATGGGCAAGCGATGAAGCCCTCGCATCGCGTTGAGGCAGGCGCAACGGTCATCGTCGAGATCCCAGCCCCGCCTGCCCCGGGCGTGGCAGCCGAGGAAATTCCGCTCGATATTATCTACGAGGACGCTGACATCGCGGTTGTGAACAAGCCCGCGGGAATGATAGTTCATCCCGGGGCGGGAGCGGACGCTGGAACGCTGGTCGCAGCGCTGCTGAACCGATATGGCGCCGACGGACTTTCGACAATCGGGGGGCCGCTACGCCCGGGAATTGTGCACCGGCTCGATAAGGACACGTCCGGTGCCCTCGTGATCGCGCGAAACGACCCCGCGCACCTGAAACTTGTGGAAGAATTTCGCGACCGCGAAGTGCAGAAGACTTACCTGGCATTGCTTCACGGAAGAGCGAGAGGGGAGAGCGGCAGAGTGGAATTGCCCGTCGCGCGTGATTTGCATCGCCGCTCGCGCATGACGGCACGGCGCCGCGAAGGGCGCGAAGCGCGCACCGATTGGCGCGTGCGCCTGCGTCTGGGGGCATTCACGCTGATCGAAGCGGACCTGCACACGGGCCGCACGCATCAGATTCGTGTGCATTTTTCGGCGCTCGGGTATCCCGTCGTGGGCGACGCGCTGTATGGGGCGCCGCGCCAGGAACGCATTAATTCGCAACTGCTGCCGCCCCTCGGCAGGAATTTTCTTCACGCCGCGCGAATTGCCTTCGCCCACCCGCGAACAAGTAAGCGAGTGGAATTCCGCGCGCCGATGCCGGAGAGCTTGCTGAGTTACCTGAAAATTTTAGGGCAGGCCACCGGAACTGAGGCGCGCTCGATTGACGCCGCGCTGAAGGAGTTCCTATAATCTCTCTCGTGAAAGGGCTAGGCTGCGTTCTCGTGCTTGCGTTTGGGCTGGCAATTTCCGCTGGCCGCGTGGCGGCGCAGCAACCGGGGCCACCGGTTCCGAATTCTCAAGAGCAGGCGAAACCGCTTCCGGACGCGCGATTACCTTCGCAACCGCAGGTACAGCAGAAACCGGTTCCCCCGATTCAAGTGACCACCGGTCTTGTGCATCTGGTCGCGACCGTCACGGACCGCCGCCATAATTTCATTACCAACCTCGAGCAGGCCGATTTCAAAATATTCGAGGACGGAGTACCGCAAGATATTCGCTTTTTTGGACGGCAGACGGATTTGCCTTTGCGCATCGGCTTGCTGCTCGACACTTCGAATAGCATCCGGCCTCGCCTGGAATTCGAGCAGGACGCCGCGATCGATTTCCTGAACAGCGTGATTCGCCGCGACAAGGACATGGCTTTCTTGATGACCTTCGACAACGAGCCGGAGGTGATTCAGGATTTTACGGATAGCCTTGCCGCGCTTACTTCTGCCATCCGCAGGCAGCGCGCGGGCGGCGGCACGGCACTGAACGACGCCATCTACAAAGCTGCCGACAAGCTCAGCAATCCGCCGCTCGCTCCGGGCCCGAATCCGGAGGTCCGCCGCGTGCTGGTGGTGATCAGCGATGGTGAAGACAACCTGAGCGATCATGCGTTGAGCGAAGCGATTGAGGCGGCCATCCGCGCCGAAGCTTGCATTTACGCGATCAGTACGAACACCGACTGGCTGTCCTTGAGCGGCGAGTCGCCTCACAAGACACATCTCGAGCGCGGGGACAAGATTCTCGAGCAATTCGCGGATCAGACCGGAGGGCGCGTCTTCTTTCCCTATAGAGTTGACGATCTGGCGCAGTCTTTCGTGGACATCGGCGCGGAGCTTCGCAGCCAGTATTTCATCGCCTATGCGCCGACGAATTCGATTGGCGGCGGACGCTATCGCAAAATCGCGTTGGAAACCGACCGCAAAGGATTGATCGTGCGCACGCGCAGGGGGTACTACGCCAGCGCGCCGCCTGCTTCGCCGCCCGCGAACAAATAGCCCAGGTCCGCGGCGGAGGATTCAATTTCTTTATTGCAGATGATGAGAATTCAGGAATTGTTTGGATACGCGAAACGAGATTAGCGGCGTGGCGCGTAGTAGCCCTTGCGCGCAAGAACCTTTACATCGGGCTGGTCAACTTCCACCTGAATCTTCCGAAACGAGCCGTCACGCTTTTCGTTCGTGGGGTAATAGCCCAGCACGTATTGCGAGCGGAGCTCTTCAGAAATTTCATCGAAGGCTTTTTCGAGCGTCTTTTCATTGTGGACATCAATCACGCGGCCGCCCGTCTCGGAAGCCATTTTGCTCGCAACGCTCGGCCCGACTCCCGAAGTGGCCATGAAGTCACGAATCAGGAGCACGTGAATCACCGCGTCCGCCCGCTGCGCTGCTTCAATTGCATCCGATATTTTCAAGCGGCTGCCGGTGTCTTCGGCGTCCGTCAAGAGAATCACGGCTTTGCGGCCTGCTTCCGTTGCCAGCTCGTCATGGGCCGCGAGATACACCGCATCATAGAGATTCGTTCCCCCACTTGAGTAAGGGATCGTACCGGCCGTGCCGCCAATCCCCGCAGGCGGGGCATTCATGACTGTCTTGCGGATGGCGCGTTCGAGGACCGAGGTATCCTGCGTGAAGTCCGCGAGCAGGGTCACGTCGAAGTCGAAGCTGATGACCATGGCTTCGTCATTCTTGCGCAACACACGCTTGACGAATCTCGAGGCGGCATCCTGTTCCGCGGGGAGGATGCGATCCATGCTGCCGCTCGTATCCATTAATATGCCGAGCGTGATCGGCATCTCGACTTCTTTCGTAAAGAAGGCAACTTTCTGCTCCTGGCCGTCCTCTAGAATCTTGAAATCCTTTTGCGAAAGGTCGGAGACGATCGCATGGTGTTTGTCGCGCAGGGTGACAAAGACGTTGACAACCGTGACCTGAGTCTTCAGCGGCTCCTGTCCCTGGGCCGACTTGTCCTGGCTCTGCGGGAATCCGCCGTTTCCGTGGGGCTCACCAACGGCGTTCCCCGCAGGAATCCCTGCCAGAGCCAAGGTGAGAAAGCCCGCCGCCAAGCTGGTCAAGCGCATTGTATAATCCCCCCAGAGATTGTAGCTGACTGGTACGATGCACCGGACGCGCCACCGGATGTTTCCGCGAAGGTGCGGGGCGCGCATAAAATTCGTGAGGCCCGCACATTGCCCAGGGGCCGGAAGCGAGATGTTCCGATGAGGCGAATCGTCCTGGCGCTTGGCATCATTTTAATGTTTGGCATATCCGCCGGCGCTCAAGTGCAGCCGCAGCCCGCTCCGCAAACTGCTCCGCAGGCCCCGCCGCAGAAGGCGGCTCCTCCGCGCCCTGCGGGGCAGAAGGGAAACTCGCAGGACAGCGACACCCGAGGTTATATCAGAGTCCACACCGACGTCGTCATTGTTCCCGTTACCGTGAAGGACCGCGATGGACACTTGATAGGCGATCTCCAACAAGATGATTTTCGCCTTTTTCAAGACGGCCAGGAGCAGCAGATTCTGAAATTTTCTTCGGACCCTTTTCCGCTCTCCGCCGTGGTGCTGATTGATGACGATCTCACGCAAAAGCAGGCCAACCAGGTGCAAAAGAGCCTTATCGCCATCGCTGCCGGCTTTGGTCCTTCCGACGAAGTGGCGATCGTAACCTATGATCAATTTCCGCACACTGTTTCTGAATTCTCGTTCAACAACGACGTGATTTTTACGCAACTCAAGCGCATCGAGCTCGGCTCTCATTTTTCGATCAGCAACGCCGGCCCGCTGGCGGCGGGCCCGACCATCAACGGACAATCGCAACAGACCGGTGTTCCCACCATCGGCGCGCGGAAGGAATCCGTTGACAAGGATCTTGATGACGCTGTCTACGCGGCCGGTGAGATGCTGAAAGGGCGCGGGCGCGACCGGCGGAAGATTATCTTCCTTATTTCCGACGGCAACAACTCGCACACCAACCAGCACAGCTTCAAGGATACGATCCAGCTTCTGCTGACCGCTGACATCTCCGTCTACTCGATTTCGGTGGGCCACGCTTTCCTGCAGCATGAAACCTCGCGGCTCGAGAGGTACGGGAGCTACACCGGCGGCGATGCGGTTTATGCCGGTAGGGCGGAGGATCTCGAGCGGCTGTATGCGAAAGTGGCAGAGCAGGCGCGCAATCAATATTTGCTTGCGTTCAGCCCTCAAGAGGCGGATCGCAGCAAGGACTATCACACGCTCGAGGTTCGCGTGCGCCGGCCGGGCCTGGATATTCTGACGCGCGAGGGCTACTACACGAGCGCGGTGAACGCGCCGCACTAGTTGACGGGAATTTGTTTTCGAAAAAGGCATCCTCGCGAAAGTTTTTCTGCTTGACTTCATTCTCACACGCCTTTATAGATGAACGCAGCGATTCGAGCGCGATTCGGAAACGAAGCCGCCGCTGAATCGCTGGGAGAAAGTTCCACAGTTGTTAATGCGCGGAACCACTCCGAAAATAAAGCGGGGCGCTCAGAATACCGGGCAGCCCCGCTTTTGTTTTTGGCCTGCAATTTCCGGCTCATCGCGTTTTTATCCCTTATCAAATTCCTTTCTGGCCGGGCGGATGGAAATCAATTGCTCGTGGGCCGGGCAGAGCGGCTTGAAATCGCAATAGTTACAATGGAAGCCCGGCTTGGCGGCGAAATCTCCGGCACGTATCTGGTCCGCGACTTCGCCGATCGTCTGTTTGGTTTTTGCGAGTGCTTTTGCGTCGCGGGCGGTGGCTACGGGCTCGTTGGTTGTCAGGTTGTAAAAGACCAGCCGCGCGGGGTGGAGTTCGAGCACTTCCTCTGCGGCGAGCGCGTAGATGCTGAGCTGTAAACTTTCGTTCGCTTTCTTCGCGTCCTTTGGTTTTCCCGTTTTGTAATCTACGATCTCGACTTCTTTTGCGCTGATGCGGTTCACCTGGTCCATCCGGCCGGTGACGATCACGTCGTGCTCCAGGTGCAGCTCGAAATATTTTTCCTGGGAGAGCAGGTCGGGCGGTGCGGCGATGTAGGTGCGATGAAAATTCTCGAGCTGTTCGAGGCCCGTCTTGCGATATTCCGCTTCCTGGTAATCGTCCGGAAATCCGGCGGAGGACCATTCGCGCTCGTAGATGGCGGCGACTTCCGCGAAGGGGACTTTGCGGCGTTCGTGGACCAGGGCGGCAAATTCCTTGATGGTGGTGTGCATCACGTTTCCAAACGTCATCATGGCGTGCGGGCCGCCGCGGATACGCCACATGTTGCCGAAGAGATATTGCAGCGGACATTTCTGATATGTCTCGATGGTTGAGGCGCTGAGTTGCAGCGGCTCGGCCAGCGGGGGGTGATACGCTTTCGCCCAGAGCGCCACGCGCGAGTAGGCCCGCGTGTTTTCATCTCCGTCGCCAAAGAGCTGCACGGGATCAGCGGAAACTGGCGCCGCGCCAGTGGTCTCTTCGGACGGCGGCAGGCTTACTTTCGGGGCGGACTGCGCTGTATCGAATTTTTGAATCTTGGCGTTCATCAGGAAGTCGTCGAGGAATAGCGACGGCTTCTTCCATTTGTTGACGATGGTTGAGAGCGTGAGGCGCTGCCGCGCGCGTGTGAGCGCCACGTAGAAAAGACGGCGCTCCTCCTGAATTTGAAAATCGCCGGTGGGCTTTTCCTCCTTCATCAGCTGGGCGGGAAATTCGAATACCACCGGCCGCGGCCCGGATGGGAAATCTCGCTTGTTCAAGTGCATGATAAAGACATGCGGGAATTCGAGGCCTTTGGCCGCATGCACGGTCATCAATTGCACCGCGTCTTCGTGAGGTTCTTCCTCCAACTGGATATCGCCGCCGGCTTCGCCGAAATAATTCAGGTATTGAATGAAATCGCGGAGGCTTCTGCCCTCGCTCTTTTTTTCCCATTCTTTGACGAAGGTGACGAAGCGGTCGAGATAGTGGCGGTCCGCGTCGGAGGGGAGCGGCGCGAGTTCGAGGCTCTTGATTAATTCATCGAGGACGCCGGTGGCGCTGGTTTTTCTTGCGGTTTGGCGGAGGCGCGTGAGCAGGTTCACCAGTACCGGGAGCCGCGAGCTTTCGCGTGCGAAAGGCAATTCACGCTGCGCCGTTTCAAGTTCTTCCGACAGCGGGCGGCGGTGATTTTTCTCCGCGCGTTCCGCGAGGCGCACTAGGTCACGCGGCTCGAGACCCCAGTAGGCGGCGGCCAGCACTCGGGCGCAGGCAACGTTATCCGTCGGAACGACGATGAGGCGGAGCCAGGCGAACAGGTCGCGCACGAGAGTGCTCGAAAGAATCGAGAATTTCCGGATCACGAAGGGAATTTCTTTTTGCCTGAGCGCTTCGAGCAGACGCGCGCGATGCGTGTGCTTGCGGTAGAGGACCGCGAAGCTGCGCCAGGGGCTTCCGGGGCCGTGCAGCCGCTCGATTTCTGAAACGATCCAGTGGGCTTCTTCCTCCGGGGTCGGGAATTCGGCGACGCGGATTTTTTCGCCTTCGGAATTATCCGTGCTCAATTTTTTCGGCGGCAGCAGCGGGGATTTTTCGTTGTGCGAGATCACTTCGCCTGCGACGCGGAGGATGCGGCTGGTTGAGCGGTAGTTCTGCGTGAGCGAGACGAGATATCTCGAGTTGCCTACGCCCGGTTTTGCTTCGCGGACGCCGCAGAATCTTTTTAGGAAAATTGTGAAGCTGCCGAAGGAGGCGCCGCGAAAGCGGTAGATGGCCTGGTCGTCATCGCCCACGGCGACGATATTGCGGCGCTCGCCTGCGAGGAGCCAGAGCAATTCGAGTTGGGCGATGTTGGTGTCCTGGAATTCATCCACCAGGATGTAGCGGTATTGCTCGCGGAGTCTTTCGAGGAGGGCGCTATCGGATCGCAGCAGCTCGACGGCTTGCATCAATTGCGCGCCGAAGGTGAGCAGGTTGCGTTCGCGCAGCAGGCGTTCGCTCACGCGGTACGCTCGGGCGAGCTCTTCCTGGCGGGCTAGCTCTTCTTCTTCGAGCGCTTGCGCATCCGGCTCGAGAGATTTTTTGCGGGCGTCGTATTTCTGGCGGAGCTCTTTGACGTAGCGCTGGTAGTCGTCCGGTGAGATGAGCTCGTCCTGGCAGCGCGAGAAAAATTTCACGAAGTCGTTGAGGAATTCGCCGGGTTCGGCGAGGCGCTTGAAGTGGTTCAGTTCGAGCTCGGCGATGTGGCGGCGGAGGAGGATCCAGTGATCCACGTCTTCGAGGGGGAGAAAATCGGGATTCGCGGCGCGCAGGATTTTTTCGAGGCAGAATTTATGAAAGGTACTGAGCCAGACATCTTCGGCGCGCTCGCCGACGGCCTTCACTACCCGGTGCTTCATTTCGCCGGCGGCTTTGTCGGTGAACGTGAGGCCGAGAATATTTTCGCTGGCGAGGCTGGCGTCGGTTTCGAGCAGGTTGCGGATGCGCTCGGTGATTACGCGCGTCTTGCCTGTCCCGGCGCCCGCGACTACCAGGAGCGGGCCGTCGCCGTGCTCGACGGCGGCGCGCTGCTCCGGGTTGAGTTCGAAACTGAATTTTGAGGTCGGTTCGGGAGTCATTGGAGAGCCGCCGGGGTGACTTGGAGTGTTGAGAAAGAGAAATTATAGGCGAAGAAAAATACCAGGAAAAGTTGGCGATTGAGAATCGGGGCGGGCCTTTGTTTTGAGTGGCTTAGGAGGATTTCTACTTGTTCGAGTTGGCGATTGGGAACCGGGTTAGGCTTGGCAAACTCGGGCAGGTTGGCCAGGGTGTTCCCGATTTTTGCCGGTTTCCGTTTGCCGCGTTGCACTCCCAGATCGCCTCTCCTAGCTCGCTCAGATTATCGCGTAGCTTCAAAGAGCGAGCGCTACTTCAACAGTAGCATACGATGCAAATCGGGCGCGGTTTATGGTTTGTGCAAACTTTTAGGGGAGTGCGAGTTAGGAGGAATTCTAATCGCCAACGGTGTTGAGATTAGGAGGGGTTATTCGGTGAGGGCGAGGGGAATGTTGGTCGTGAGCGGCTTGCCGGGGAGGCCGATACACGGCGAGGCGAGCGTCGCCATAACAAAGCGGTGGCGAGCCTCCGCACTCCATATTGGCGGTGCTTGAAAAGTGGCTTGGGAGGATCGGGAGCGAATGGAGTTGCTGCGACGAGCAAAAATTCTTGAGATTCCGGACTCGGGTCCGCGAAGGCCGCGGCTAAGGCTTAGCCGAGAGGGCTTTGACTTGTTGCTCCTTTAGCCCGTAGAGGGATGGGGCGGGGATGCCGAGGATGCCTAGGTAGACGTACATCTGGCCGCGGTGGTGGGTTTCGTGCTCGAGCATGGCGCGGAGCATTCGCCAGGCGGTGACGGGCTTGCCTTCGGGAGACGTTCCCTTCTTCAGGAAATCCTCATCCGTCATGCGGCGGAAAATTTCCATGGATTCGGCGTGCATGCGCTCCATGAAGGCGATTACGTTGTCGAGGCCGTCGGCGAGGTCGCGGCCGCAGCCCTTGTAGCGGCTGGGGCGGCCGTTGGCGCACTCGGCGAAGACGTAACGCTCGGTGGCAGCAATGTGGCGGACGAGGTCGCCTAGAGTGAACTCGCCCTGGCGGCATGTCCATTCGACTTTGTCTGCCGGGATGGCGCGGACCACGCCCATCGTGCGGGCGCGCACCTGCTCGAAATTGGTCAGGAAATCTTCGCGGTCCATTGGCTTTTATACCTCCCTTTGTTTAGGTGTGGTTGACCCGTGGTTTCTAGGATGATTCAAAAGCGCAAAATGATTCAACGGACCGGGGCGGCTTGGGTTTGGTTATGGTTGGGATGAGTGCCGGGGAAGCGTGTTGCAGAAAGAGGGGGCAAGCGGTTATACTTTTGGTATGAAAACTGCGATTTCCATTCCTGACGAAGTGTTTGAGGGGGCGGAGCGTCTGGCACGGCGGACGAAGAAATCGCGCAGCCGTTTGTTCAGTGATGCCTTGAAAGAGTATCTGGAACGCCACGCGCCGGAGGAAGTGACCGAGGCGATGAACCAGGCATGCGCCGAAGCCGGTGATGTTCCCGATGCGTTTGTTTCCACCGCGGCGCGACGGACTCTTAAGCGAACCGAATGGTGATTTCACAAGGAGAGATTTGGTGGGCGGATTTGCCCGCGCCGGGCGGGTCTGGGACTGGATTCCGAAGGCCTGTCGTCGTTGTTCAGTGCGACGCACTCAATCAAAGTCGCATTGCGACGGCCGTGTGTGTGCCGTTGACGAGCAATCTAAAGTGGGCCATGGCGCCTGGGAATGTTGAACTACCGGCGCTTCTGACGGGCCTGCCAAAAGATTCCGTGGCAAACGTTTCGCAGATCGTCACGGTGGATAAGAATATTCTCACCGCGCGGGTCGGCAAGCTTCCGAAGGCAAAATTGCAACTGCTCTTGCGAGGAATCGACGTGATCTTGGGCAAGTAGCGCAAATGGATTATCCCGAGCGCGTGAGACGAGAGAGAGCAGGATGTCAAGAAATCGGAACTACAATCCTACGGTGTGTTGGGTGGCTGGGATGAAGGCGATGCTTGGATTATTTGTCGCGGTGGTGGGCTGCCTTGCGGTCACCGCCGGATATACGGTGCGCTACGCGGGAGGTGCCGATATGTCGCTGGAATTGAAGAGCGCTGATTTCGCCGCTGGGGGGAATATTCCGAAGCAGTTTACTTGCGATGGGGCGGATATGTCGCCGGCGCTGGAATGGAATGCGCCGCCTGCTGGGACGCAGAGTTTTGCGCTGATTGCGGACGATCCAGATGCGCCCGTCGGGACATGGGTGCATTGGGTGATATTTGATATGCCGGCGAATTTGCGTGGGCTGCCGCAGAATTTGTCTAAGATCGAGCAATTGAAGGATGGTACGCGGCAGGGGCGGAATGATTTTAGGAAGATTGGGTATGGAGGGCCTTGTCCGCCGACGGGGCAGGCTCATCGGTATTTTTTCAAGCTTTATGCGCTTGATGCAAAGCTCAATTTGAAGCCTGGGACAACGAAGAAAGAGGTCGAGCAGGCGATGCATGGGCATATTTTGGCGCAGGGCGAATATATGGGGCGATATTCGCGGTGAGAAATCCCGGGGCTGAAGAGTCTGTGTGAGAACTGGGGTTGACGCGTCTCTTATACTGCGAGCAGGAGGAGACGCGATGGCGAAATTTTTCGATTACAACCCGGAGCAGGCCTATTTGCTGCCGCCCAGTGTGCTGGACGTGCTGGGGCCGGGGCATTTGTGTTTTTTCATCCGGCGGCTGGTGGAGAAATTGAATCTGGGCGTCTTCCGCAACGAGTACGGGGAGGAAGGCGGTCCGGCCTACGCGCCGGAGATGCTGGTTTCGGTTTGGCTGTACGCCTACGCGCTGAGCGTGACCAGTTCGCGCCGGCTGGAACAGCGGATTCGGGAAGATTTGGCGTTCCGCTATTTGGCGGCGGGAGCGGCGCCGGATCACTGGACGCTGAACGCGTTCCGGCGGCGGCACGCGAAGGGATTGAATGATTTGTTCACGCAGGTGGTGGAGCTGGCGCGGAAAGCGAAGCTGGGAAAGCTCGGGCATGTGGCCATTGATTCGACGCGTATCGCCGCGAACGCTTCGCGCAACCGGATCGACACCGAACAGGCGTTGCGGGACGCGCGGGCGCGCATTCGCCGGGACATTCGCCGGTGGCAGCGGCAGTGCAACACGGAGGATCCGAACGAAGGAGCGGGCGTGGAAGTGGGGCGCGAAGTGATGGAACAGTTGGAACGGCAACTGGAAGCGATTCCCGAGCGGCTCGAGCGATTGCACAAAGCGAGATTGCCGAAGCTTTCGCGGACCGATCCGGACAGCCGTTTTTTGCGGGAGCGGGGCGGATTCACGCTGGGCTACACGGCCACGCTGGCGGTCAGCGAAGATCATTTGATCGTGGCGCAGCGGGTGACGCAGGCGACCAACGACAACGAAGCGCTGTTGCCGATGGTCGAAGCAGTCGAGCAGCAGTGCCGAGAAACACCGCGCTGCGTGAGCGCGGATAGCGGATTTTTCTCGGCGGACAATGCGCACCGGCTGGAAGAACGGGGCATCGATGGATATGTGCCGGACTCGAATCTGGCGCGCTGGCTGAACCGCGGCGGCCGCTTGCGCCGGCGAGCGACGGATCCGGCGCATCGTCGCATGCGCCAGAAGCTGCGCGACCCGGCCGGGCGGATGATCTACCAGCGGCGGAAAGCGATCGTGGAACCGGTGATCGGAGTCTTGAAGGAGCAGCGAGGCATGCGACGGTTCGCTCGTCGCGGGCTGGTGCAAGTGGCGGTCGAGCTGGCGCTGGCAGCCGCAGCCTATAATTTGACGCGGATGTGGCGCACCCGCTAGTCGCGCCGCCGCCGCTGAAATCAAAACGTCATCAACCATCATTAGGTTGCACCCGAATTAGCAGCCAACATGTGACGGGCACCGAGTTCTCACACAGACTCTGAAGCCCATTCTTAGAACGAGCATTCTTTCCGCTGGACTGAAAGTCCAGCTCCCCCTGTTGAAACAGGGGGCTCCCACCGAAGGACAACGGAATTCGAGCCGACGCCAAAGACTTCGCGAAATTGACCTGAGAATTTGGCGCGCCTATACTTGTGATTCTAGCTAAGGAAATTCGAAGGAGAAGCGATCATGGAAAAGCCTGTTATCTTGAGTGCGGTGCGGACACCGATTGGGAAATTCATGGGTGGGCTTTCGCCGCTTTCTGCGACGGAATTGGGCGCGAAGGTGGTGGCGGAGGTTGTGCGGCGCGCTGGGATTGAGCCGAAGCTGGTGGATGAAGCGATCATGGGGAACGTGGTTCAGGCGGGGCTCGGGCAAAATCCTGCGCGTCAGGCGGCGCTGCGCGGCGGCTTGGATTCGCGCGTTGCGGCTATAACGATTAACAAGGTGTGCGGGTCGGGATTGAAGGCGGTGGGGCTGGCGGCGCAGGGCGTGGCGCTCGGGGAATCGGAGATTGTGGTGGCGGGGGGGATGGAGTCCATGTCGAATTGCCCCTATCTGCTGAAAGGGGCGCGGACTGGATTTCGGCTGGGGAACCAGGAAATTTTCGATTCGATGATCACCGACGGGCTTTGGGACGCTTACGAGAATTTTCACATGGGGAACACTGGCGAGCTGGTGGCTGAGAAATACGGGATCTCGCGGCAGGAGCAGGATCAGTTTGCGGTCGAGAGCCATCGGAGAGCGGTGCGGGCCATCAAGTCGTGCTTTTTTGGCGAGCAGATTGTGCCGGTGGAGATTCCGCAGAAGAAGGGCGAGCCCGTCGTGATCAAGACGGATGAATCGCCGCGTGAGGATACTTCGCTTGAGGCGCTCGCAAGGCTGAAGCCTGCATTCAAGAAGGACGGCACGGTGACCGCGGGGAATGCGCCGGGAACGAATGACGGGGCTGCGGCGGTGGTTGTGACGAGCGAAAAGAACGCGGCGCGGCTCGGGAAGACGCCTATGGCGCGGATTGGAGGGCAGGCCGTGAGCGGTGTGGAGCCGAAGTGGGTGATGATGGCGCCGGTGGACGCGGTCGAGAAGCTGCTGGCGAAAATTGGGTGGGATCGCGACAAGGATGTGGACCTGTACGAGCTGAATGAGGCCTTTGCGGTGGCGGCGATTGCTGTGACGCGCGTGCTGAAGTTGAATCCTGAGAAGGTGAATGTGAATGGCGGGGCGGTGGCGCTGGGGCATCCGATTGGAGCTTCGGGGGCGCGCGTGTTGGTGACGCTGCTTTATGAGTTGCAGCGGCGCGGGCTGAAGCGTGGAATTGCGGCGCTATGCCTCGGCGGGGGGAATGCCGTGGCGCTTGCGGTCGAGCGCTATTGACGCGCTGATGTTCTGCCCAGTCTGCAAAGCCGAATATCGCGAAGGATTCAGGGAGTGCTCTGATTGTGGGGTGGGGCTCGTGCGGCAGCTTGCCGTCGATTCGGGCGCGGCGGCGAAATTTGTCGGTGATCCTGACGCGATGGAAGTTCTGTGGGCCGGGGTGGACGCGAACACGTCAAGCTCGATTGTGAGCGCAGTGGACGCGGCGAAGATCGCTTATAAGGAAGATTCTGTCGAGTCGCAGCTTATGCCTGCATTTCGGCAATCGATTTACCGCATTGAGGTGCGGAGGGGCGATCTAGAAGCTGCCCTAAAATCGATTCAAGACCTTGGCGGTGGGGACGAACTCAACCTGCAGGCTCTCGACACGGTCCACAACAGAGATTTGTCGTGGCTTGACCCTTTTCGGGCCAATCCCAGCCGATTGGACCGAAGTTCCATTGGAGAGCCATCGCCAGCGCAACCGAACATGGATGAGCCTGAAGCCGCGCCCATTGCACAGCACGATTTCGAGCAGGTTGAACCCGCTCGCGGGGCTGCTGAGGATGATCTGCTCGAGGATTTCTTCCCGGAAGATGCGACTGCGGAGGTTTGGTCAGGCGAGGATGCGGAGATGGGGGAGAACATACGGATGTGCTTGCGGGAAGTTGGGATTAATTGCGATGTGAGGCAGGAGAACGGCAAGACTAGAGTTTTTGTGTTGCCTCAATCGGAGACGCGGGCGCGGGAAATCATTCGCGAAATTACTGAGGCTACGGCGCCGGAATAACAGCGATTGAGGTCAAGCTACAAAATAAATGCATTGAATCGAAGTGACAGGGAGCTTCAGGGGCTGAAGAGTCTGTGTGAGAACTGGGGTTGACGCGTCTCTTATACTGCGAGCAGGAGGAGACGCGATGGCGAAATTTTTCGATTACAACCCGGAGCAGGCCTATTTGCTGCCGCCCAGTGTGCTGGACGTGCTGGGGCCGGGGCATTTGTGTTTTTTCATCCGGCGGCTGGTGGAGAAATTGAATCTGGGC
Source organism: uncultured Acidobacteriota bacterium (assembly GCA_963701005.1). Classification (GTDB taxonomy): domain Bacteria; phylum Acidobacteriota; class Terriglobia; order Acidiferrales; family UBA7541; genus Palsa-295. Next base: position 4,071,321 of record OY969555.1, on the reverse strand, counting down.
GTCTTCCGCAACGAGTACGGGGAGGAAGGCGGTCCGGCCTACGCGCCGGAGATGCTGGTTTCGGTTTGGCTGTACGCCTACGCGCTGAGCGTGACCAGTTCGCGCCGGCTGGAACAGCGGATTCGGGAAGATTTGGCGTTCCGCTATTTGGCGGCGGGAGCGGCGCCGGATCACTGGACGCTGAACGCGTTCCGGCGGCGGCACGCGAAGGGATTGAATGATTTGTTCACGCAGGTGGTGGAGCTGGCGCGGAAAGCGAAGCTGGGAAAGCTCGGGCATGTGGCCATTGATTCGACGCGTATCGCCGCGAACGCTTCGCGCAACCGGATCGACACCGAACAGGCGTTGCGGGACGCGCGGGCGCGCATTCGCCGGGACATTCGCCGGTGGCAGCGGCAGTGCAACACGGAGGATCCGAACGAAGGAGCGGGCGTGGAAGTGGGGCGCGAAGTGATGGAACAGTTGGAACGGCAACTGGAAGCGATTCCCGAGCGGCTCGAGCGATTGCACAAAGCGAGATTGCCGAAGCTTTCGCGGACCGATCCGGACAGCCGTTTTTTGCGGGAGCGGGGCGGATTCACGCTGGGCTACACGGCCACGCTGGCGGTCAGCGAAGATCATTTGATCGTGGCGCAGCGGGTGACGCAGGCGACCAACGACAACGAAGCGCTGTTGCCGATGGTCGAAGCAGTCGAGCAGCAGTGCCGAGAAACACCGCGCTGCGTGAGCGCGGATAGCGGATTTTTCTCGGCGGACAATGCGCACCGGCTGGAAGAACGGGGCATCGATGGATATGTGCCGGACTCGAATCTGGCGCGCTGGCTGAACCGCGGCGGCCGCTTGCGCCGGCGAGCGACGGATCCGGCGCATCGTCGCATGCGCCAGAAGCTGCGCGACCCGGCCGGGCGGATGATCTACCAGCGGCGGAAAGCGATCGTGGAACCGGTGATCGGAGTCTTGAAGGAGCAGCGAGGCATGCGACGGTTCGCTCGTCGCGGGCTGGTGCAAGTGGCGGTCGAGCTGGCGCTGGCAGCCGCAGCCTATAATTTGACGCGGATGTGGCGCACCCGCTAGTCGCGCCGCCGCCGCTGAAATCAAAACGTCATCAACCATCATTAGGTTGCACCCGAATTAGCAGCCAACATGTGACGGGCACCGAGTTCTCACACAGACTCTGAAGCCCATTGTTGAGGGCTGCTGATGTCGCGGTTGAAACCGCGACCCACAAAGATCATTTGTGAGTTGAGTTGGCTTCTCTCCTTCCTGAAATGCGCACTTTCGGCGTGTTACCATCCCAGCCGGTTCGTCCTCCACTTGGAAGGTTTCATGAAACAGGCAGCGCTTGGATTTCGCGTGCATTCCGGGTGGGCGGCGCTTGTGGCGCTGACCTTGGCGAAGGGCGCGCCTGCGGTGCTCGAGCGTGAACGCGTACATTTGGTTGAGACGTTCACTTATGAATTCCGGCAGCCGTATCATACAGCGCTGAAATTGGGGACTGTCGAGGGGCGCGCGTTTGTTTCGCGGATGCGGACTGAGGCGCGGCGGCTGGCTTTGCGCGCGATTCGCGATGCGCAGGTGAGCCTTGAAGCGCAAGGCTATAAGGTTGCGCGCTGCGGGCTGCTGCTCGCGTCGGGGAGGGTGTTGCCTGGATTGCCGCAGATTTTGGCGTCGCATGCTTTAATTCACACTGCGGATGGTGAACTTTTCCGGGAAGCGTTGGTGGATGCCAGCGGGCGGTGCGGCGTTGAATGCGTGAAGGTTAGGGAAAAGGATCTTTTCGATTCCGCTTCTGAGGCGCTTCATAGGAAGGCGAGTGTGCTGCAGAGCAGCTTGAAGGAAATTGGCCGGCCGTTTGGTTCGCCGTGGTCGCAGGACGAAAAATTCGCGGCACTGGTTGCGTGGCTTGCGTTGGCGGCGCGATGACGATTTCGGCCACGGCCCAGCGAGCGGGGCCGTAACAAAGCGGTGGCGAGCCACCGCACTCGATATAGGCCGTGCTGGGGGCCGAACTCGCGAGAGCGGGAAGTCATTAGAGTCGGATGAAATGCAGGCCGAATCGTTGGATTCTCCCACGCATCTCATCGGGGCAGGTGAGGGGGCCTTATGCCGCGAATCAAATGGTTCGACAGGAAATTTGATTTCAATTTTCCGGCGGACCTGTATCCGGAATTGATCGAGCGGCTGCGGGGGACGCCGGCGCGCGTCGAGGAACTGGTGAAGGGGCTGCCGGCATCGATACTGACGAAGCGGGACGGCGAGCATTGGTCGATCCAGGAGAATATCGGGCACCTGCTCGATCTCGAGGAGCTATTCAGCGCGAGGCTCGACGATTTCGACCACAAGCGGCCGAAGCTGACCGCTGCCGATTTATCCAACGAGAAAACGCACAACGCGCAACACAATCGGCAGCCGATTGAAACACTTCTTGCCGAGTTTCGCCGGGCGCGGCATGCGCTGGTGGAGCGGCTCGACAATGCGGATCCGCTGTTTTTTTGCCGAGTCTCGCATCATCCGCGGCTGGATAAGCCGATGCGGGTGGTGGATGCGCTTTATTTTCAGGCCGAGCATGATGATTATCATCTAGCGCGGATTTCCGAGTTGATCCCCTATTTTGAAGAGACCGCCTAGAGCTGCCGCTGCGCTTGACCTTTCTGTGCTTCTGATGTTTCCTTTGCAACGGCAATAATCCGGGAGGGCGAATGCCAGCAGAAGGAACCAAGACGGTGGGTGTGCTCGGGGCGGGCACGATGGGCAATGGCATCGCGCACGTGTTTGCGCGGGCTGGTTATCGCGTGATTTTGCGCGACGTGGAGAAGCGGTTTCTCGATCGCGGACTCGAGACGGTGAGCAAGAATCTCGAACGCGAAGTGAAAAAGGGCAAGCTTTCCGACGATGATGTGCCTGTGATCGTCGCGCGGATCAAGCCGACGACCGAAATGGCTCCGCTTGCGGACGCGGATTTCGTGGTGGAGGCGGTGCCTGAGCAGCTGGAGCTGAAGGTGCGGGTGTTGAAGGAAGCCGACGCCGTCCTGCGGCCCGGCGCAATTCTGGCCAGCAACACTTCTTCGATATCGATCACGCAGCTTGCCGCGCAGACCAGCCGGCCCGACCGGTTCATCGGAATGCATTTCATGAATCCCGTGCCGGTGATGGAATTGGTGGAAGTGATTCGTGGCCTGGCGACGAGCGATGAAACATTTCAGGCGACGATGGTGCTTTGCGAAGGGCTGGGGAAAAAGCCGGTGGCGGTGAACGATGCGCCGGGGTTTGTGTCGAACCGTGTGCTGATGCCGATGATCAATGAGGCTGCGTTTTGCGTGATGGAGGGCGTGGCGACGCCGGAAGCGGTGGATGCGGTGATGGAGTTGGGCATGAACCATCCGATGGGGCCGCTCGAGCTGGCGGATTTTATCGGGCTGGACGTATGCGTGGATATCCTCGAAGTGCTCTTCAAGGGATTTGGCGATCCGAAATACCGCGCTTGTCCGCTGCTGAGGAAGTACGTGGCGGCGGGGTGGCTGGGACGAAAATCGGGGCGCGGATTCTACAAGTACTCCTGAAATTCAGAGTAAAATTTTATGCAGCTTGGGGCGCCGGGCTGGTTGGCCGGTGGAGGCTCTTCTACATGCGCTACATCGCTGCCCTCTCTGCATTCGCGCTGCTATTGCTACGGCTGGCTGCGGGGCAGAGCCGTGCGCCGGCGCCGGACGTCCTCGTACTGGATCAGCCTAGCAATCAATGGTTTGAAGGGCCGCTGACGCAGGTGGAGCTCTCGCCGGACGCTCGATGGGCGCTCTTTACGCTGCACGCGCACGATGCACGGATTTTTTCTTTGAAGAGCGGGCGCGAAGAGGCGGGGCTCCTGGAGGCGGGACTTGACCGCGTGCGATCGGCGACTTTTTGCGGAGAGAAGGGCATTGCGCGGTTGGGGGACCGGGGGAGCGAGACGCGCTGGTTTCTAAGCGATGTGGAGAGCAAGCAGCTTGCTTCACTGCCGGCAGACGCGATATTTCAATGCTCGGCGGATGGGAGCGAAATTGCGTATTACCGTTCGACGGAGCCGGAAGATGGGCTGTTCGTTGGGCCGCTGGATCACCTGAAGAATTTTCAGGTGGCGGGCAAAGTGACGGGCATGGCTTTCTCGCCCGACGGCAATGCGTTGTTTATCGAGATGTTTCATCCCACGGGAGAATCCTCGCTTGTGCGGATCGCGCCGCACTCCCTGGCGGCGAAGACGCTCGCGGCTAATCTCGATGCAAGCCCCGAACCCGGGAGCATTGGAATCTCGGCGGACGGGCGGAGCGTGTACCTGGCACTGGCAAGCCCGGGCGCGCCGAACAACGCTGCGCGGCACCGGCCTGAGGCGGATCGATGGCTGAAAATCTACAGGTTCGATCTGGCGACGGGCGCGCGACAGCTTGTGGTCCAGTCCGCGGGGCAGGACAATTTCGCGCCAGAGATTGTCGGAGGCGAGCTCTACTGGACGCGAAACCTTATCTACGATTCGATTATCGCTGTGCCCGTGGAGGGCGGCGACGCGAAAGAGATCGTTGTGGGCGGAGAAGTTCCGATGTGGAGCCCGGACGGACGGCGCATCGGCTACACATTTGGCGAATGGCGGCTGGCGGATTGGGCGCTGGATTTGGATGATGCGGTTGTCGGAGTGGATGAGAAGGCCCAGCGGAATTCAGCGCCTTCAATTATCGTGTCGGGTTACCACGAAGATTTTCCACCGGCGTGGTCGCCGGATGGGCACTGGATCGCCTTCCATTCCCATCGCTCGAAGACGCCCGTACCCGAGTATTCGAGCGCTGGGAGCACCGACGACATTTATCTCCGGCGCGCGGATGATCCGAACGCTCCGGAAATTCGGCTCACGGATTTCGGCTGGGAGACGGGGCCGGCGTTTTGGTCACCGGACGGGACGAAGCTGCTCTTCAGTTCGTGGGTGAGAGGCGGCGAGCCGGGGATTGACAAGCTGTGGGTCACGACCGTGGATCTGGAAGTGGGGCGGGCGTTGCGCACGGATATGCTTCCTTTATCAGCGGAGATTCGCAGCGCTTCGTGGGCGGCGTGGTCGCCCGACGGCAAGGAGATCGCGATTGAGGATGATCGGGGCGGCGGGCAGCGAAAACTGTGGATTGTGCACAAGGATGGCTCCGAAGCGGTGAAGCTGCTCGATTTCACGGGGACCACTTACGGTGGCCTTGATTGGACGGCGGACGGAAAGACGATCATCTATAGCGGGCTGGCGCACGATGGCGTGCAATTATTTGCCGTGTCGCGGGCCGGTGGTGTACCTCGGCAGCTCACGCGCGATTCGGGGAATCTGATGCACCCGAGGGTCTCGCCCGATGGCCACTGGATCGCCTGCACACGCCTCGTGCAATCGAAGCAGGTCTGGCGGCGGCCGCTTTCCTAAGGAGCGCGCGGTCACCTACCGCTGTCTAGAATTCATCACAGATAATTCGAGAGAATGATTTTCCAGAATTCTGGCACTCACGCCCGGCTTACCGCCTCTTCTTACGCGCGTCTAAGGCGTAAGTAGCGCGTATTTGTGCATTCACTGATTTCCACTGGAGACACCTGCCATGAAGATTCTGATTCGCGTAGCACTTGTCATTGCTGTGGCGTTTGCGTGCAGTACTGCTTTCGCGAGGCAGGCGGGGAAAGTTGACTACTCAAAGGCTACGGCAAAGGTCACGCCGCTGCGGGGGAATGTCTCCGTGCTGCAGGTGCGCCGCGGAAATGGGATTGACAATATCGGCGTGCTCTCGGGGCCGGATGGCTACCTGCTGGTGGATCATCCGGAGGCTGCCGGACATGCTTTGATTCAGAAGACGCTTGATGAATTCGGGAAGCGGCCGGTGCGATTCGTGATCAACACGCACTGGCACTACGACCACGTCGGTGGCAACGAATTCTACGCGCCGGAGGCGATTGTGGTGGCGCACGAGAACGTGCGCAAGCGGATGATGACCGTGCAGCATCCCTGGTGGGCCACCGCTCCGATTGGGCCAGATCCTGAGCGCGCCTGGCCGCGGATCACGTTTCGCGATTCGGTCACTATCCATTTCGATGGCGAGGATGTCCGCGTGGTGCATTACGAAAACGCACATACCGATGGGGACTCGATTGTTTATTTTGAGCGCGCGAATGTGGCTCAGCTTGGGGACGTCTATCACGGCAAGGGACAAATTTCGCTCGGCGTGGATATGGAGGGCATGGTGCGGACGCTTGCCGCCGTCGTCGAAGCGACGAATGACGACACGATTCTCATTACCGGCCATGGTGAAATTTCGAATCGCCGCGATCTTGCCGAGTATATCCAGCTCCTGAGGGATGCGATTGCGCACGTGAAAAGTGAAATTGCCGCGGGAAAGACCGACAAGGAAATCCAGGCCGAAGGGCTGCCCGAGAAATGGAAGCAATGGCCCGACGCGGACAATATCCCGGAGGTCCCACGGCTCAACCATATGATTTATCGCACGCTGAAGGAGCCGGACCTGAATCTGTGAGGCTGAGCGCAGCGCAATTACTCGTCGCTGGCTGAATTACTTTCAGGCTCGACAGTGAGGGATGCCATGAACAGGATTGCACTTGTGCTCGCCGTGCTTCTGGGTTTGGTTTGCGCGGCGCCCGCGCGGCGATTCGCCGAGATGGAATCCGCGAAGGCCGAGCTCCTGGCGCTGCACCAGGCTGATCGCCGTGCTCATTTCGCGCGAGACGTGGACGCCTTGCTCTCGGCAGCACTTGTGGAATTCATCTACGTGCGTGATGGGAAAATCCAGACACAAACCAAGGACGCGTCTCGCCAGCGTTTCACGGAATACTTTCAGGGAGCGGAATTCACTGCCTGGGATGATTTGGAGCCGCCAATCATTCACGTTTCACCGGACGGGCGCATGGGCTGGATGATTGTGCGAGTGAAGATTGCCTATTCCAAGACTGACGCGGCAGGGAAGAAGACTTTCGAGGAAACAGTGTGTGCTTGGATGTCCGCTTACGAGAAGAGCGGAGGGAAGTGGGTGCACGTAGCGAACGCCTCGACCTTCGAACCCTAGGCTGGCCGGGTCCGCGTGACAGAAAGGTCACAAATCGCCGAGAAAATATATTTCGCTTTTTCTTCGCCTCGTGGTAATATGCCTTCCAGAAAGGCCGGGCCGGAGCGGGCCGTCTCTGGTAAACTCAGGCAGCCCCTGCTTCCAGCTAAAACCAAGCGAAGGACCTTCGAGGTGGGAAAATGACCGACGAAAAAACTAAAAATCTGGATTTGGCGATTTCACAAATTGAGAAGCAGTACGGCAAGGGCTCGATCATGCGGCTGGGGAACAAGGACGTGCTGGTCCCCGTGAACGTGATCCCGACGGGTTCGATTTCGATTGATGCGGCGCTCGGCGTGGGCGGGTTTCCGCGCGGCCGCGTCGTCGAAGTGTACGGCCCGGAATCAGGCGGCAAGACGACGCTCACTTTGCACGTGATAGCGGAAGCTCAGAAACTGGGCGGCCAGGCGGCGTTCATTGATGCGGAACACGCGCTCGACCCGGCGTATGCGCGGAAGCTCGGCGTGGATGTGGACAACCTTCTGGTATCGCAGCCGGACAATGGCGAACAGGCGCTCGAGATTGCGGAGACGCTGATCCGCTCGAACGCGGTTGACGTGGTGGTGGTGGACTCGGTGGCGGCGCTGGTGCCGCGCGCGGAGCTTGAGGGCGATATGGGCGACCCGCAGATGGGGTTGCAGGCGCGGCTGATGTCGCAGGCGCTGCGGAAATTGACGGCGATCGTCTCGAAATCGAAGACCTGCCTCATTTTCATCAATCAAATACGCGAGAAAATCGGCGTGATGTTCGGCAACCCGGAGACGACCACGGGCGGGCGCGCGCTGAAGTTTTATTCCTCGATTCGCGTGGATATCCGGCGCATTCAGTCCATCAAGGAAGGCGACCGGATCGTGGGGTCGCGCACGCGGGCCAAAATCGTGAAAAACAAAGTGGCCGCGCCTTTCCGCGAGGCTGAGTTCGACATCATTTACGGCGAAGGCGTTTCGCGAGAAGGCGATTTGCTCGACCTCGGCGTGACGAATGGCTTGCTCGAGAAATCCGGTACCTGGATTTCTTACAAGGCCGAGCGCCTGGGGCAGGGCCGCGAAAACGCGCGCATATTCCTGAAGGAAAACAAGGACATCCGCGACAAGATCGAGCACGATTTGCGCAAGGCGCTCGGGCTCGTCAACCACGCCGGTCATCCGGCGGAAGAGGCCGCAAAGGCGGCGGCTGATGGAGCGAAGCCGGCCGTCAAAGCGGTTGCAGCCGGTCAGGGACGCACGGGCCGGTAGGCTTTTTTCTGTTTGTTGCATGGGGCGGAGTGGCCCTCATTCCGCCTCGTGCATTCCATCGTCGGCGCAATACCACATTGGGGCAGTACTTCCGACCAGTCATGCGTACCAGGAAAACTGTCCTCGGTAACAGTTGCGCGAAAATGGGTCATTTCCGTAGAATTCAAATGTGAGACGAATTGGCTGTATTGAGGTATTGTACGGGCCAATCTAGGACCAAATGCGACAGACCCCAGCCATCAAGAAAGCAGTATCTTTACTTTGCATTTTTCTTACCGCGGGCGCCGGAATTGCTTCCGCGGCGCCGCCGACGAGCCGCTCGCATCGCTCGCGCGGCGTGCCTTCCTATGCCGATCCTGGCAAGAACGATACCTCCACGTACGATGACCCGATCGTCCGCCAGATTGCGGTGGACGCGCTGGGGCACACGAACGGGTCCGTGCTGGCGATGGATCCCGCCACCGGCCGAATACTGACGATTGTGAATCAGAAGATGGCGTTCTCAGCGGGATTCGAGCCCTGCTCGACCATCAAACCCGTGATCGCGCTCGCTGGCCTTGAGGAAGGCGCGATTAACCACGACACGATGATTAAAATCGATCGCCGCCGGTACATGGACCTGACCGAGGCGCTGGCGCACTCGAACAATACTTATTTCGAGCACATCGGCTCGCAACTGGGATTCAACACGGTCATCAAGTACGCGCAATTGCTCGGGCTTGGCGATCGCGCCGGGTACAACATTCCGGAGGAGCAGCCGGGCCTGCTCCCTTCGCGGCCGCCGGCTTATGGTGGCGTTGCGCGCATGTCGAGCTTCGGCGAAGGGATTCGCATCACGCCTTTGCAGCTTGCGTCATTGGTATCAACGCTCGCGAACGGCGGGACGCAGTATTACCTGCAATATCCGCGCAACGATCAGGACATCAAGGATTTTCAGCCGCGCGTTCGCGGCCAGCTCGATATCGCGCCGCTGCTTCCCGAACTTCAGGAGGGGATGCTCGCCGCCGTTCTTTATGGCACGGCGCGACAGAGTTATGACCCGTATGGCGAGCAGGCGCTCGGCAAGACTGGGACCTGCAACGATGAGTCGCTTGGCGGCCGGCTTGGTTGGTTCGTCTCCTACGCCGATCAGGCGCATCCGAAGATTGTGTTAATCGTGCTGATTCGCGGCGGCGGGCACCAGATTAATGGGCCGCATGCTTCGGAAATCGCCGGGCGAATTTATCACGGGTTGCGCGAACGGAATTATTTTGCCGAGGTTTCGCGCAATTCGCAGTATGCGCAATCCGCAGGTGCTTCCCACTAAGAACGTCCCACCTACTTCCACGTTTACTTGCTCGAATCAGCGCTGACGCTTTTCACTTTTCTATCCCTGCGGCCATAGGATAATCTCCGCGGCTGTTGAAGGGGGCGGGGAGCGGCAATGGCGAATCGCGGGAAAATCATATTTTGGCTGGCGCTCGTAGTTTCGGGCGCAGCGTGCGTTGGCTGGTCATACTACTTGCGGAATTTGGCCGAGCAGCAGGTGGTGGTGCAAGCCGCTTTGGCTCGTGTCGAGGCGAAGCGAATCCAGGATGAGGTAATCCTCTATACAGAGAAGACCGTTCCGCCCAGGCTTTCATTCAACGCGGTGCTGGAGGACATGGGAATTGATTCATCTGTTGCCGCGCGGATCGTGGCGGCCGCTCAGCCGGTATTCAATTTGCGCCAAGTGCGCGCCGGGAACCGGCTGGCGGTCGGGCGCTCCGTCCTCGGCGATTTGCGCGGCGTGCGTTACCGGATTGACGCGGGCCGCTTGCTCTGGATCGCGCCTGAGGGAGAGGCGTTCCGGTCCGAGATTCAGACCATTCCTTCGGAGACCGACACGGCGGGCGTGAGCGGGGAGATTCGCGGATCGCTTTTCGAATCCATCGTGGACGCTGGCGAAAAACCGGAGCTGGCCATGCGCCTCGCCGAAATTTTCGGCTGGGACCTGGATTTCTATACCGACCCGCGGCCGGGCGACACGTTTCGCGTGGTGGTGGAAAAGAAGAAACTTTCGGACGGCTCGATTGCCGCTTACGGCCGGATTCTCGCGGCTGAATACAACAATGAGGGGCGCGCGTATCGCGCGGTGCTCTTTCACGATTCTTCCGGCCATGCCGCTTATTACACGCCGGAAGGGAAATCCATGAAGAAGGCGTTTCTGCATTCGCCGCTCAAATTTGCCGCGCCAATTTCCTCGCATTTCAGCACGCACCGCTTTCATCCGATTTTGAAGCAGTACCGCCCGCACCTGGGGATTGATTATGCGGCGCCGACCGGGACTCCCGTGCAGACGATTGGAGATGGGCGCGTCGTTTACGCGGGAATGAAGGGCGGGGCGGGGAATCTAGTCGAGATTCAGCACATCAATGGGTACACGACCTATTACATGCATCTCTCGCGGGTGCTGGTGCGGCCGGGGCAGCGCGTGGAACAGGGGCAGCGCGTGGGGCTGGTCGGCATGACCGGGCTTGCGACCGGGCCTCACCTTGATTTCCGAATCCAGCGCGGCGCGGAATTTCTGAATTTCGAGCGGCTGCCGCTGCCGCCTGCCGGGCCCGTTGAGAAGCGCAGCTGGAATGAATTCGTCGCGGCGCGAGATAGTGCGCTTGCACAGATGCCGGAGCTTCCCGTGCTGCAGGCGGCTACGGCTGCCGCACCGCCTGCGCCTGCCGCGGCGCGTACTCCTGCCGCGCGCCGCGTGAAGGCCCGGCACCGATCCGGGCGCCGAAGGCGAGCTCTCTCTTCCAATTAAAAACGGCGCCCTCGTGCTACGGGCGCCGTCTCAAAAATTAATTGTGGCTAGAATTACGCTCTGACTTCCCAGGTGTCCCCGGCGCGCAATAGTTTCGCGAGGTCGCCTTTGCCGCGCTTGGCTTGCACCTCGCGAATCTGGTCGGCGACGATGTCTTCATAGCGGGGAATATTTTCCCACGCGCGGAGCACACCGATGGGAGTGGGGAAACCGGGCTTCTCTTCCATGTGCGCGAGGTGGAAGGCGTAGGCCGGGCGCGGATGGTGCTCGTCGTGGACGAGCAAATCCTTCTCGGTGATGCCGTTGCCGAGTGTGACGATTTCAAACTCGATGCCGTGCCTGCGGATGCCCTTGTCGCGGTTCTTGCCGAAGATGAGCGGCTTGCCGTGCTCGAGCATGACGACGTGCTCGCTGCGGGCGTCCTTCTCGGTCAGATTGGACCAGGCGCCGTCATTGAAGATATTGCAATTCTGCAAAATTTCGACGTAGGCGGAACCTTTGTGCGCGGCGGCGCGCTTGATAGTTTCTTTCAAGTGCGACTGGAAAATGTCCACCGAGCGGGCGACGAAAGTGCCTTCCGAGCCGATGGCGAGAGCAACCGGATTGAAGGGGCGATCGGCGGTGCCGAAAGGAGTGGATTTCGTTTTCTTGCCGATTTCGGAAGTGGGCGAATACTGCCCCTTCGTGAGGCCGTAAATCTTGTTGTTGAACATTAGGACTTTGATGCCCACGTTGCGGCGGAGCATGTGGATGGTGTGATTGCCGCCGATCGAGAGCGAGTCTCCGTCACCTGTGACGACCCAGACGTCGAGATCCGGGCGGACCAGCTTCAGGCCCGTGGCGACGGCCGGCGCGCGGCCATGGATGGTGTGGAAGCCGTATGTATTCATGTAGTAGGGAAAGCGGCTCGAGCATCCGATGCCGGAAATGATTACGAACTTTTCGCGCGGAATGCCAAGCTCCGCGAATACGGCTTGCGTGGCGGAAAGAATCGCGTAATCGCCGCAGCCGGGACACCAGCGAATCTCCTGGTCGGTCTGAAAATCCTTTTTTGAATAAATCGGCAAAGTATCTGTGGCCATTTTTGGGTCTCCCGTTTCTACTTCAAATGCTGCCAGACTTCTTCAGATTCAATTTTTCAATGCCGGGTCAAACTTCAAAGTACTAGTGGCCCAACATTTCCTCGATCTTGTTTTCGATTTCCACTTCTTTGAATGGCTTGCCTTGAATTTTGTTCAAGCCCTGGGCGTCCACGAGGAATTTTGCTCGGAGCAGCATGATGAGCTGCCCCATATTCATCTCGGGCACGAGGATCTGGCGGTAGCGCTTCAGAACGTCGCCGAGATTTTTCGGCAGCGGATTCAGGTGACGCAGATGGACGTGGCCGATGCGTGCGCCCTTGGCTCGCTGGGCCTTTACGGCTGCGGTGATTGGGCCGTGCGTGGAGCCCCAGCCAACGATGAGCAGGTCGCCGGAGGCATCTCCCTCGGGGACGATATCGGGAATATCGTTCACGACGGCTTCGACCTTTGCGGCGCGGGTGCGGACCATGTGCTCGTGATTCAGGGGATCGTAATTCACATTGCCCGTGACGTCCTGTTTTTCGATTCCGCCAATGCGGTGTTCGAGGCCCGGCGTTCCCGGGATGGCCCAGGGTCGCGCCAGTGTTTCCGGGTCGCGGCGGTAAGGCTGGAAACCCATCGGGTTGGTTTCGAAGTGCACGGGGATTTCCGGCAGCTCTGAAATTTCAGGAATTCTCCAAGGCTCGGCGCCGTTGGCCAGGTACCCGTCGGAGAGGATGATTACGGGCACCATGTGCTTTATGGCGATCCGGCTTGCCTCGAGCGCGATCCAGAAGCAATCGCCCGGCGTGCAGGGCGCGAGGACGGGGATGGGCGCTTCGGAATTGCGTCCGAAGAGAGCCTGCAAGAGGTCCGCCTGTTCCGTTTTCGTCGGCAGTCCCGTTGAAGGGCCGCCGCGCTGGATGTCGCAGACGACTAAGGGAAGCTCGACGGCGACTGCGAGGCCCATGGCTTCGGTCTTGAGCGCCATGCCTGGACCTGACGTGGTGGTAATGGCGAGCGCGCCAGCGAAGGCGGCGCCGATGGCGGATGTGACCGCGGCAATTTCGTCTTCGGCCTGGAATGTGGTGACGCCGAAGTCCTTGAACTGCGCCAACTCGTGCAGAATGTCCGAAGCCGGCGTGATCGGATAAGAGCCAAGGAAAAGCGGAATGCCGGCTTTCTGGGACGCCGCGACGAAGCCAAGTGCCAGCGCGGTATTGCCGCTGATATTGCGATAAACGCCGGGCGTCAGTTTCGCCGGGGGAATCTCGTAGCTGATGTAGAAAGCTTCGGTGGCTTCGCAATAGCTGTAGCCGGCCTTAAGAGCCAGGCGATTGGCTTCGGCCAATTGCGGCTTGCCCTTGAACTTGTCATCGATCCAGCGGAGGGTGCCTTCCTGCGAGCGGTTGTAGAGCCAGTAGCACATGCCCAGGGCGAAGAAGTTCTTGCAGCGATCCATGGTCTTGGCATCGAGCCCGAGCGGCTGAAGAGCGGCGCGAGTGAGGCGCGAGAGCTCAACGGTGAACAGGCGGTAGCCGTCGAGCGAGTGATCCTCGAGCGGGTTCGACGTCATCTGCGCCTTGCGTAGGTCGGTTTCCTTGAAGTCGTCGAGGTTGACGATCAGGATGCCGTTCTTGCGCAGGTCGGGCAGATTCATTTTCAGGGCCGCGGGATTCATGGCCACGAGCGCATCCACCGCATCGCCGGGAGTGTAGACATCGCTCGACGAGAAGTGCACCTGGAATCCGCTGACGCCCGGCAATGTGCCGGCAGGGGCGCGAATTTCCGCCGGGTAGTCCGGGAAAGTCGCCAGGTCATTGCCGTAGAGAGCTACGGTATTCGTGAACTGGTTTCCGGTGATCTGCATCCCGTCGCCGGAATCGCCGCAAAATCGGATGACAGCCTGGTCAATTACTTCGCGTCGGTGCCGCGGTGCTTCCGTAATAGTTGGTGGCATATTTATTCAGGATCTCCGGTCCGTTGAGAGTGGACGAAAACCGAGAGACACGGTCCTTTCCACTGGTTGATTATTATAGTTAGCCTCAAAACCGCCCCTTAAAAGGGTAGCACGGCGTACGGGACAGGAAAATGAAAATCGAGACGCCCGTTTGCCCTTCTGGTCATCGCGAGGCATGCTATGAGGCTTAGATGCGGAAGACTGTGACGGAGATAACTGGCAGCAGTGATGTTCGTCACATCAAGCAGGGGGGCGGCGGGAATGGAGTTAGAAAGCAATCGGGACGTCCGCTGCTGCGGACGCCCCGATGTTCATGTCTAGACTGCATTTCGCTAGTTCATCTTCTTTGGCTGCGGAGGTTCTCCGCCTGTCGCCACTGCAGGTTCGGTTGTAGGGCTGGCTGAAGGGACGGTGATGGCTTCCGACTGCTTGCCATTGCCGCCATTGAAGAACCGCATGGCGGTTGCAGCAAGACCTTCCAGAGCACCGCCACCGTTGCCGCCGCTCGCGACAAGAATATCGGGGACGAATTTGGCCTTGCCCTCGGAAAGAGAGGAGATGACGTTGACGAGAGCCGTGGCGCTCGAGCCGAGCGCGTCCACCTGTGCCTGGAAGCCCTTGGCGCGAGCCAGGCCGATGGCTTCGACTTCCGCGCCCCTTGCGGTTCCCGTCAGGCGGATGTAGTCCGCTTCGCCGGCGCCTTCGGCGGTGCGTGCCTCAGCGTTGTTCTTGTTGATGTCGATGCCAACTTTGGAGCGCGCCAAATCGGCCTGCATGTCCGCGGTTCCCTTGGCTTGCTCCATGGCGATGCGTTCATCCTGAGCGGCACGCTGCTTTTTGAACGTCTCGATTTCCTGGTTGGCGATTTCGCGATGCGTCAGGACGGTCACCAAATCCGCAGGAAGAATGACATCCTGGATGTAAACGCCCTTTGTTTCCACCTGGTATTGCTCAAGTTGCTGCCGGATGTGCGCGAAGGCGTCTTCCTGCACGTGCTTGCGCGTCTCGATGGAGCTGATCGCCGGCATGCTCTGAAGAGTGTCACGGAAATGGTTGCCGACGGCGGCCTGGAGAACTTCATTCACCAGGTTGCGCATCGTGCCGACCATGGAGATGACACGCGGAGCTTTCGTGTCCGGCACATGGATTTGGACTTGCAAGTCGATCTTGAAAACGAAGCCTTCTTTACTCTTGGCGACGATCTGCTGTAGCTGTTTATCGAGAGCATGAGCTTCCGAGACCGCATCCGCCCAGTTCAAATTCAGGATGGCCGTGGGGACGATCTCCGATTCGTAACACCGCGGATTGAGCGGATATTTCCCCGTGCGAAGCGGCTCCTGCCATACCCCGCGATGGCCGGGACGAACGAGCGAGCCGAATTTGAAATCCACGCCTGAAGTATCCTGCGCGGGGAGGCCCACGTAAGCCTTGATGACGGCAACTTCTCCCTGGCGGACGACGAGCATGGGCACAAGCTCAACGCCGACGAGAAAGGGGTTGAGCGCATAAGCGCCATACATCAACGGATCGTGCTGCATGCCGATGCGGCCGCCGTGATCCAGGAATGCTTGGAAATCCTGGTAGTTATTGTGCAGGTTATTTTTGTTGCCCAGAAGCCTCTCGATGATGTCGAGATCACCGGCTTCGGCCTTCTCCATATCCACCACATCGGCGTAGCCACCCAGGCGGCTGGCGATATCGCCGGAGGGGAGCGGATCGCCCTCGTACACGGTGACGATGCCCACAACGTCTATATTCGCCAGATCTTTTCCGCGCGCCTGCGGTGCGATGCGCACCAGGCCGAGCTGTTCGGAGGCGAGCCCGAAAGCATCCGGCATCAAGCGGCCCCCGCGTCCCATTTTTGCGCGGAGGTCGGAGGAAACCGGAACGCCATGCACCTGGCTGCGCGTGATTACGAGAAAGCCGACCGGATGAATCGGCACGAGCGTACCCGGGGGCAGAACGGGCCGCTGCACGCCCTTCTGCCCGCCGCCCTCAATGAATTTGCGCAGGTCTGAAAAGTTCGCAAATTCCTTACGATAGACCGCGGACTTTGCGCCGATGGGCAAGGGTTGGCCAACCTGGGCAATGACGACTCCTATTTCGCCCGCGGGGACTTGCACCCACGGGTACTTGTCCACGTCGTAGAGAGGCCACAGCTTCCAGCGGAGTCCGGGCATAAGCAGATCCGCCTGGTAGCCGGCTTCGCCTTGGAAAGCGATCGGGTTATCGTCCTTGAGTTTGCGGGACGAGAACCGCTTGGTAACCAAGCCCACTTCAGTGGGGCCGATCCTGTGGAGCGATCGATACACGACGAAGATCAAGAGAGCCAGAGCCAGCAATTCGAGCTCAGGCAGAAAACGAGTGATGAGATCCAGAAGGAAGGAAAACATGGAAGCCTACCCGCTGCCGAGGGCCCAAGACACACTCCAGCTGGCTCGCCGTGCGGGGCAGTTACGTCCGGCTTAAGTCAGTGGAGAGTTAATCCTCCGGCAGTCAGGCGTATGGTGCGCCGGAGGTGAAATTCTGTCAAGCGCGTGCCAGTACTGCGCGACTTATGTGCAGCATTTTGAGCGAAACGACCGTCGGCGATGAAGGAAGGCCCTTATGAAATCTTTATTGGAGGTGAAAAAGCTCAACAAGGAGAACGCAGAGAAAAGACGGAAGCCACGGAGATGCTCGCACCCTTTCCCCGCCAGGGGCCAGAGAAAGGGTGCGAGCGTGAGACGTCATTGATGATTGTGGCGCCAGTTCCAGTATTCTTTTTGCTCGTCTTTGTCGCGCTTGTCGAAATCGCGATGGTCTCTGCGGGTATCCGCTTCCCAGCGCTGGTAGTAAACGTCCTCGTGGTGATCCCAGCTGTGGTAATCGTTGTAATAGGGATCGTAGACGCGGTAGCTGGCACGGGCGGCACAGCCGGTGATGGCCACCGGTGAAATCAGTGCCGCCATGAAAAAGAGTGAGCTCAATAGACGGTAAGCATGGCGCATTTGATCTTTCTCCTTTGATTGCTGTTGGAATGAGTTGCGGGTGCGTGCGATTAAAATCGGCCGCGACCCGCTACTCTGCCTCGATGATTCGCTGCAAATGCGTGCGGCAAGATGAGCTCGGAACCCAAAAGCAGGTCGGCGGTTTTTTCGAGGCTCGAGACGGCCTCCTCGGCGTCCGACCATAGCTTTTCGCGGACTGCGCCGCTGGAATGTTTCGCCACACGGACGATCCAACGCAAGGCGGCTTCTTTCACGCGCAATTCTTCGAATGCTTCCTGCGTGGCAGCTTCCTCCGCCAGGAGGAAGCCATAACCGGAATCGGTAAGGTCGGCTACGAGCGCAGTCAATTCCCGAAGGCGCTTTTCGAGCGCCTCTTCGGACTTGGTGGATTCAGTTGTGCACGTAGATTCGAAAGATTCAGGGAAATTAATGACTCGCGATTTTACGGATAAGGAATGCGATAATTGATTGCGGCTGATGGCTTTCTTCATGGCGACATCCCTCCTCAGAGATCAGACCAAACATTAGGTGTCCCCTGCGAAGTGCCGTAGCGCGAATGGAGCATTGTTCGCGCTCACGGCTGGACAGATTGCAAACGGTCTGCCATTAGCCGCCAAAGTGTGGATCTGCATCTGTGTATGGAGCTTATCGCTTTTTTGGGGCATCCGACCCCACCCCTCCGGCAGGTACTAGAACCTGGGAATTATTACTTGGACTTGACCCACTACCTGACCGCGAGTACTATTGACTTTCGCTTTTAATTCGCCTACATTGCGGATGCTTGCGGTTTCGTGGCTGCGGGCGTTTTCGATGCGAGGGACTTGGGGGTTGCGATGGCGCTGACGAAGCGGCAGAAGGAAGTGCTGAATTACCTGGTCGGATTCCTTAACAAGAACGGCTATTCGCCGAGCTTTGAGGAGATTGCGCACGCCCTCAAGCTGACGTCGCTTGCCACCGTCCACAAGCATCTCTCCACGCTCGAGAAGAAGGGCTATATCCGCCGCGGGTACAACCAGAGCCGCTCGATCGAAGTGGTGCAACTTCCAAAACCGATTCGCGAGCAGGTGATGGATCGTCACGTGGTGGAGCTGCCGCTGGCGGGCCGCATTGCCGCGGGTCGGCCGCTCGAAGCTGTGCAAGATAATGAGACGATTTCGCTGGCGGATTTTGCGCGCGGGCAGAACACGTTCGTCCTTCAGGTGAAGGGCGAATCCATGCGTGAGGATCATATTCTCGACGGGGATTACATCGTCGTCGAGCAGACTCAGGTGGCGAATCCAGGCGAGATCGTTGTCGCGTTGGTCGGCGAGGATGAGGCCACTGTGAAGCGTTTTTATCGCGAACCGGGCGGAAAGATTCGGTTGCAGCCGGCAAATTCGCAGATGTCGCCGATTTTAGTGCCGGCCACGGATGTGAAGATCCAGGGCCGCGTCGTGGGGGTTCTCCGTAAGTACTAGAATTCCTTGCTCGTGGATTTGGGCCCCATGTAGTTGATTTTGTATCGACTCTGCTCGAGCCGCACGCCTCTTATTGCACCCCACAAGTGTCACTAGCGCCCTCAACTTTCCGCATTGCCGCGCCGGACACACCTGTTCCAAAATGAATTTGCGTTGCGATTCGCACAGGAATACATTGAAGGACCCAGACCTCAGCGAGCATCGTTTTAATGCAGTCAGGCCCAAGGAGGAATTATGTGGGGAGACAAGAAGCCGGAAGCTTCCTCGAAGTCCCCGCTCCCGCAACAGCCACAGAAACAGAACGCATCAACAACCAGTGCGACAGCTTATCCTGGGGAGGCAAAGACGATGGCACCATCTGATTCGACGTATCCCACGACGACCTCGGGCAGCGGCATGGCCCGGCTCGGCGCGAGTTTGCATATCAAGGGTGAGATTACCGGCAACGAAGACCTGCAGATTGACGGCAGCGTCGAAGGGCTGGTCCAGCTCGACGACCGGAAGCTGACGGTCGGGGCGAGCGCGCGCGTGACGGCAGACCTCGTGGCCCGCGAAGTGATCGTCTACGGGAATGTAAAGGGGAATCTGCGAGCACGCGACCGCATCGAGATTAAGAAAGACGGCTCGGTGGTGGGCGACCTGACGACCGCCCGCATCATGATCGAGGACGGAGCGTATTTCAAAGGCTCGATCGAGATTGACAAGGCTGGTGAAGCGGGCGAGAGCGATCTCGACAAGCCTGCGTACACACGCGCCGGGAAGACCACTGCGGCCACGTCCTCTTCTTCGTCCTAAGCAGGTCTGCTGGTAACGATTCGGCTGACGGGCGTCTCCGTGAATGGGGACGCCCGCTGAAGCCTTCCTCGTTGTTTGCTCGTAACCTCACAATTCCTGACGAGTTTTCGTGCAACCTGAAAACTTGGGGCGGCATCGGACTGGCCAGTGAGGGAGTACCAGTCCGTAGGGCCCGTTCATATTTGCAGAATTCTGGATCTGTGCTCAGACACCACGATTCACTGTTTCATCAAACATTCCAGTACGTCTGCTGGAGGAGGGGGGTGGCCTATGAAACTCGTGAGCGGCGCCATGATTATGGGAGTTCTTTGCGCCGTACTTTCGGCATGTGGCGGCGGCAACGGGGGCGGGATGATGGGAGCAGGGAACCCCCCAGCCTCAAATTCGCCGTTCTGGGCGCAGTGGGGAGCGAACCCGCAACACGCGGGCATGGTGAACGTGGCGGGGCAGAACGCTGCCAACAAATTAGTGGACCTCGTTTACGATCCGTTCGTTTCGAAAGAGCAGGCGGAATTCACAGGTGACCTGGTGGCGCACTATCAGGCTCCGATCACCGATGGCACTGGTGACAACTATGACGTCTACATGGTCTCGAAGACGGGGCAATACACTTCTTGCTCGCCAACGGGAGCCTGGGAATCTGGCAGCGCTTGCGGCCCGAATGCCTGGAGCTCGATGATTTGGAATGAACAGCGTTACCAGTGGCAAAACGGCATGATGACCTTGATCTGGACGTACACAACCGACTGGAAACCGGAGCCGAATGGGACGGATTTTAGCATGGGCTTTGCCGGGTTGCAGGGTTGGGAGCCCGTGTTCCACCCGGTGGATGCAAATAATTTTCTATATGTTCCCGGTGCGAACGGCACGGTGTGGAAGGTCGATAAGACCACCGGCAATGCCACCTCCCACATCATGCCCCCGCTTACCGGACTGAATGAGAATGCTGCGACCGCGTACGTTTCAGGGCCGTTGACTGCTGATTCGAGCGGAAACATCTACTACAACGTGATCGCGCTCGCGAATCAGGCGAACCCGTGGGACTCGACGGACGCCGCCGGCGCGTGGCTGGTGAAAATCGCACCGAGCGGCACAGCCAGCAGCTTGACATATGCGGCACTAATTCCCACCGCGCCGGCGGGGACTGCGATGACCTGCCCGGGAACTTTCTTTGACACCACGACGTTGCCCTGGCCGCCGAGCGCCAATGCAACTCCTGGGACGGTTGCCTGCGGTTCGCAGCGACCGGGCGTGAATGTGGCGCCCGCAGTGGGGCCGGACGGGACGATTTACACGGTTAGCCGCGCGCATTTTGATCCGGTGCAAGCTTACATGGTGGCGGTGAAACCGGATTTCTCCGGCGCGAAATGGGTGACGTCATTCCAGAATCTGTTGAACGACGGGTGCGGAACGTTGCTACCGATTGCGGGGCCGGGCGTGACGAACCTTGCGAATTCCTGCCGAAATGGAACGACACCGGGAGTGGATCCGACGACCAACGCCAAGGGGTCGGGTTCAATTGCGGACCAGGCATCCTCTTCGCCGACGGTCTTGCCTGATGGCGTGATTTTTGGGACGCTCGATAATTACAACTTTTCGCGGGGGCATCTGTTTAAATTCGACACGCAAGGAAATTTTGTGACGGCGTTTACCTTTGGGTGGGATTCCACGCCGGGTGTGTACGTGCATGGCGGGACGTATTCCATCGTTATCAAAGAGAACCACTACGATGCCACCGCCTACTGCTTCGATCAGGCGAATCCCGTCTGCCAGCCGGTGGCGCCGGGCCCTTACTACATCACGCAGCTTGATCCGAACCTGAACCCGGAATGGCAATTCCAAAGCACGAATATTCAGCTGCCGAATAACCCGAATGGCTTCGAATGGTGCATCAACATGCCGGCGATCGATATGAACGGGACGGTGTACGTGAACAGCGAGGACGGAAATATATACGTGCTGGCGCAGGGACACTCCGGCGTCTTCACGCAGCCGACCGCGAGCCTATTTCTGAATTTGGCGCTTGGCGCCGCTTATACGCCGCTATCGATCGGGCCTGATGGGAAGCTCTACACTCAGAACGACGGACACTTATTCGTGGTTGGCAATTGAGCCGGAGACTCGTTCGAGGGCGCGGCATCACAAAGGTGGCCTGCTACTGCTTTGGAGTGGCGTCCTGTGCGTGGGCGTCTGTATTGCGCCAGCAATCGTAGAGATATTCCCAATGATGCTCGGGGCCGTTTTTCGTGCGGACGGTGGCGGCGCGCTTCGAATCGTCGGCGAAGTGAATGGTGATGCCGCGGGTTGACTCGGTTCCACTTCGCCATTCGCGCGCTTCCTCTTCGGAGTGAATCGTCACCGGATCGCTCGCCGAGCGTTGCACCTGCTCGAGAAGGCACGCTTCGGTGGGCTCACAACAACCCTTCGCGCCTGATGACGAAGAACGGCTGCGATTCTCAAGCTGCGTGATGTGTCCCTTGAGCATCTCCAACTGATCCTTGGGCGCGGGGAGAGTGCTCCAATACTGAAGCAGAGGGAGAGCGGACGGATCTTGAAGATTCGCGACAATCCACCAATTCTGATTGCGCTGCGGGTGGGTGTTGAAAAGCCGCAGCCAGCGGCGCGTGTCGTCGCCGGTAACCAATTCCGCGAGATTGTAGAGCATGTGGTTCGCGACCCAGGGATCCTTTGGCTGGGCGCCGGATTCGCGCCATCGCAAGAGCACGTTCAGGTCCGACTCTTCCATTCCCGGCTTGCCTGCGATGCCTTCATATTCGGGGAAACTCATCGGTATGAGAATGTTCACCGGAATCCAAATATTCCAGTAGGGGCGATAGATACTGCCCTCGCGAGTCCGGAGATTGCCGTCCCAAAGTTCCCATTGGATATATTGCGACGGCTCGGTCTTGAGCAATTCGAGCGCAGCGGGCGCGAATTTGCGGCCCCAGCGGGCCCAGCCGTTGATCACGATTTGGTGGCGCTCCCAGGCGTTCTCAGTGTTGCGGGCGAGGCGTGCCCAATAATCCGGCGATCGCGCCGTACGCAGCGCGAGTGATTTCAAGCCGATGACGTGCTCCATCATTTCGCAATCGGGTGCATTCCTGCGGGCGAAGGATTCGAGCGCTTGCAGCTCCGCTTCCTCCACATTCGGGTCAACATTAGGGCTGAAAAAGCCGAGCCAGTAGGCGGCCATCGCGCCGCGCTGACCGCATCCTGCTGCTTGCACAATTTTGCGGAGGTTTTCGCGCGTGCGCTCCGCCGGAGGAATCAAGTTCCATCGGTCGCGCAGCTCAGACAGCACGGGAAAGTCTTCATCCGCGATGGCCGCCTGCGCAAGGTTTCTGTCCGGGCCTGTCTCTGCGTATTTTTGCATCAGGCCGAGGGCGCGTTGGGTTCCCAAGTTGCGCAGCGATGAAAGAACTACCGCCTGATTGAACTTGCTGCCGGTCAGGAGGTGCTTCTCGAGAATATCGGTGAGGCGCTCCTGATTTCCGCTCATCACCATGGCATAGACCATGGTCAGCACAGTTTCCTTGCCGCGAAATTGCGGAAGGGCTGAAAGCGGCGGAAACGCATTGCTCTCGGTGACCAGATTATTGAGCACGCTATCGAGAAGATCTTCGTACGCGGAAAGGTCCTGGGAATTCTGTTGGAGGACAAGCAGCGCCGAGCGCGCGAGGATCGCGTCAATGTATTTGCTGTTGGTGTCGTCTGCGATTTTTTTGATGTGCGCGAGGCTCACGCCTTGCGGTGATCCGATTTGAACGGTGCGCAGCAGCCGCCTTTCAAGTGAATCGCCTGACGCTGCACCGTAAACGGGAAACGCGAGCGCGACGAACGCGAGCGAAAGACAGAGTGCGGGCAAGAGCAAGCTGCGGACGTGCGCCGGAAGGCAAAACCTCAAGGCTTTTCTTCTCCATTGTAGGAGTAGTTCCAGGTGGCGCTTCCGTTCAGATGAAGCGTGATGTTTCCGGAGAGGTCAGGCGGATCCGCGGTGCGCTGATGAGGCGCGATATTGATCTCCAAGCGCCGTGCGCCTCCCTCGGGATAAAGACTTGTTTCGGCCGAACGCACGTTGAAGTATTGCATTTGAATTTCCGCCGGAGGCTTGTCTGAGTGACAAACATCTTTCGCGGCGTCGGTGGCGCACCATTTTTTCCAGGCGTCGGCCAGGCAGCGGTCCTGGAGGTCGTGCATTCTGGCGTCCCAATCAGCGATTCGGAAGCGGACCACAGTCTCGCGGCGCGAGCCGTTGATGTTCATCACGTTTTCTCCGAAGCGGTCGAGGCCCAGTTCGATCAGCCGGTCGAGAATCGCGTCGATCGGCGCGTCCGCGGCAAATTTGGCCTCGAGGCGCTGCACTTCCTGAAATGGCGGCTCACGCAGCTGCGCGCCATTTGGGGGCGGATTCAGCACGGTGCGCGCCCGCTCCAGAAGTTCTAGATGGCCGTGCTGCTCCTCGACGTATTTGCGGATTGATTCGAGCTGCCTATCCACTTGCGCGGCGGCTTCCGTCGGTTTCAAGGCATCCACAGCAATGCCGCCCACGATGACTGCCTCCGCGGGTGCGACTTCCATCGAGCAGGTACCTGTAAGCTGGGCGAATTGGGCCGGGCGCGGATAAAAAGTCCTTTGCGGGACCAACACCACCTTCGCAGGGGGTGTCTCTTGCGCCCACGCCAGCCACGAAGCGCATCCACAGGCGGCAAACAACATGAATAACCTAAGGAGTAATCGCATTAATTGATTTTTTGCCCCGCGGGGGTGAGTGTCAATCAGAAACTGACCTGGAGTTGCGCCGATCGACGGCATCAATTCCTTGCGTCCGCCAGACCCGCCAACTCGCCCGCCGACCTGTCCGCCATAGCCTTGGCGGAGGCGGAAGACTTGGCGAAGGCGGGCCGGCTGCCTTTGACTTTGGCATTTTGGTGCTCGGTCCACCTCGATTTTTTTCGGACGATTAGAAAAAGTCATCTGCATGATTTTGAAAGGGTTGCGGCGATTTCTAATCGTTTCTAGCGGTCGATTAGAATCGGCATTGTTGATCGGGAAAAGATGAGTGCAGCTGCTATTAGAAAATGTTAAGTGGCTGTGATCCCAATTGGTTGGCGCGAATTTTGAATTGGGGACAGCGGCGATTAGCCTTTTCTTCGCTCTCCTCAAAGTTGAGGAGGGAAGGCGACCTCCTTCATGCGCCCCCCGGCGTCTCATTCGAAAATCCTCCATTCGTAGCATGACACGACGGGGGGTGAAATTCTACTGGCCGTTGGTACAGTTTTTGCGCGCTGGCCTGGCGTGGCCATCCGAAATCCGTGTGAAGTGTGTGACTGGAAAATTGAGAATGGGAGGGCGACGTCAAAGCCTCCCCGTGTTTGCCGAAAGCGCGAACAGGGGGGCACCCGACACGGGAGCCAGGGCGCCAACAGACTGAAATTGCTGGGCTTATTGAGGGCTCGATCCTCTTTGTGATTTGCATCACGACTGCATGTGATGGCATGCACATCTGCCAGCGTTCCAGTGGGTGAGAATTGGGTTTGTAGAAGTGCGGAAGGAATTGGTGATGAAAGGGATCTTCAAACTCGCCTATAAGCTGCTGGTTAATGACAAGGCGAAGTTTTCGGCGCTGGTTGTGGGCATTACTTTTGCCACATTCTTGATGATGTTTGTCACTTCCATGTTCGCCGGGATCTTGAACCATGCGTCTTCGACGGTCATCAATGTCGGAGCTTCCATGTGGGTGATGGACCCAGCTGTGCAGACCATCGCGAACTCCATCGGGATGCCGGATTACGTCCTGGATGCGGTTCGGAGCATGCAGGGCGTGAAATATGCGGTCCCACTGTATTCCGGCGGGGCTTTGGTAAAGCTTCCAGATGGCACCTATCAATCGGTGACCGTTGTCGGGTTGGACGACACGAGCCTGTTTGGGCGGCCGCAGCTTTTCGAAGGAAAGATCGAAGACATCTATGCTGAAAATGGCTTCGTGGTGGTGCGGGACTCCGAGTTTTCAAAGCTTGAGAATCCTCACATGGGCTCGGAATTCGAATTGAACGACCATCGCGGGGTGATCGTAGGGATCGCTGCCGCGGCAACTTCCGGGCTATTCGGAATCCCGACCCTGTACACAACCTATGAGCGAGCCATCCAGTACATTCCCAACCCCCGCTACACGATTTCTTATGTTCTGGTGGAGCCAAAGAGTCCCGATGACATACGAAAGATCCAGCAGCAAGTGGCGGCGCTTGGCTACAAGGCGCTGACGAAGAATGAGTTCATGAGAAATATTTCGAATTTCTATGTGTTCCAAACCGGCGTGGGAACCAACATTCTGATCATGACAGTGATCAGCTTCATCGTCGGGTTGTCCGTCTCAGCGCAAACGTTTTACACGTTCATTTTGGAGAACCTGGAGAGATTCGGGGCTCTGAAAGCGATCGGCACAAAGAGCCGCGAACTGGTGGTCATGATTTTGTTCCAGGCCGGATTCACGGCACTCACCGGCTACGGTCTGGGCGTGGGGCTGTGCACGATTTTGATCGCGCTTGCAAAGCTGAGGCTTCCGAGTTACGCGGCCATGGTGACCTACACAAATCTCCTGCTTGCGTTCGTGATGGTGCTCGTCATCACGGCGATTTCAAGCTACGTGGGAGTGCGGCGGGTTCTGCGAATTGAGCCGTTCGATATCTTTCGGGGATGAGATGCCGAATCTAGCCATCAAAGCGACTGGTCTGAACAAGTGGTTTGGCGAAGGGGAAGCCAAAACGAACGCGCTGCGCGACGTCAATCTGGAAACCGAATTCGGTGAAATGGTGTATATCGTCGGGCCGTCGGGGAGCGGGAAGACGACGCTTCTGAGCGTTCTCTCCGGAATCCTCAAACCAAATTCCGGCACTGTCTCGGTGGAAGGAATCGATATTTGGAGCCTGGACGCCGACCGATTGGCCGATCTCCGCCTGAACAAAATCGGCTTTGTATTTCAGGATTACCACCTGTTTCCGCGACTGAACACCACCGAAAATGTAGCCATTCCCCTGATTCTGAGGAAAAGAGACTGGGATGAATCGATTCAGGAAGCGATCAGGTACCTGGACATCGTGGGGTTGAAGGGACGAGCGGAGCTTCCACCGGTAAAGCTAAGCGGAGGAGAGCAGCAACGCGTGGCGATCGCCAGAGCCATGATCGGGCAGCCAGACATACTCATCCTGGACGAGCCCACCGCTTCCTTGGACGGCGACACGGGACAAGCGATTCTGAAATTTGTGCGCGAAAACGTCCTGACCAGCAAGCGATGCATCGTGGTTGTTACACACGACGACAGAATCTACGAGTATGCCAGCCGGATCCTAAAGATGGAGGACGGCCGCCTGACGGGAACAGAGAAGAGGGCCGCATGAAACACAGGCTAGTGTTCGCGCTTTCTTTTATTGGCATCCTCGCGGGCAGTGCGGCGGCGTACTACTTCGGTATTGCGAAGCGGGCGTTGCCGCCGGTGTACAGTCCAGTTTCCGATCCTTATGTCAGCGGTATCTACGCCGAGGGGATTGTGGAAAGCGTTCAATCCAGCGGAGAGAACGTCAACGTTTATCCGGAAGTGGCCGGCACGGTTAAGGAGATCCTGGTCGCGGAGGGGCAAGAGGTGCGGAAAGGAATGCCGCTGCTCTTGATTGACCCGTCCATTCAGGAAGCCACGGCGGAGCAGCAGAAATCAGCGGCCGAGGCCGCCCATGCGATGCTCGAAGAGTTGAAAGCGGAACCGCGAAAAGAAAACCTCGACATCACAGAGGCCCAGGTTGTTTCCGCGCAAGCCGCGCTGAAAACTGCCGATGACGAACTGAGCAAACAAAGGACTGCTTACGAGCTTGATCCGAGGTCCGTAAGCAAGGACGCCCTGGATGGCGCCATCAATGCTGCCGCAGTGGCAGAAGCGAATCTTGAGGTTGCACGCAAGCAGCGCGACCTGACCAAAGCCGGCGCGTGGATTTTCGATATCAGGAATCAAGAAAGACAATACAACGCTCTCGAGAAGGCCTACCTGGCCTCCAGCGCTCTGCTTTCAAAATATACGCTCAAGGCGCCGACCGATGGGGTGGTGCTGTCGATCAATTCCATCGTAGGGAACTACGTCTCCCCGCAAGGCGGCTTTGAAAGCTATTCGCAACAAATGGATCCGGTGTTGGTGCTGGGAACGCCTCAGACGAGTCTCCATGTTCGCTGCTATGTGGATGAAATCCTGGTGCCTCGCCTGCCGCCACCCTCGAAGATCAAGGCGCAGATGTCGATTCGCGGGTCGAACGTCAAGGTTGCGCTGAATTTCGTCAGAGTGCAGCCTTTCGTTTCTCCGAAGATTGAACTCTCAGACCAAAGACAGGAGCGCGTGGACGTTCGCGTCCTGCCGGTCATTTTCAAGTTCGAGAAACCCAAAGATCTGAATCTCTATCCTGGTGAGTTGGTCGATGTCTATATTGGTGATTGAAAATCGGGCGAAGACGAGTTCGTGGGCCGCGAGCATTTTCCTCTGTCGGTTCGCGCGAGGCGCTTGGCACTTCGGGTTGATTGCTTCCGTTGGGTGCGGCTTGCTCCTGAACGGTTGCGTGGTCGGGCCGAAATATACGCGGCCGTCCACTGAAACTCCGTCAGCCTATAAAGAGCTCGCGCCGGAAGACGCGCAGGCTGCGGGGAATTGGAAGATTGCCAGGCCAAAGGACGCGAGTGCTCGCGGCAAATGGTGGGAAGCGTTCGACGATCCCAAGCTAAATGAGCTCGAAGAGAAAGCCAGCACCTCCAACCAGAACATTGCGGCGGCGGCGGACAATTTCCTGGTGGCGCGCGCTCTGGTTCGGCAAGCACGTTCGCAATACTTTCCGACGGTCGCTACGAACCCCAGCGTCATGAGGTCGCGTCCATCCCCGGGCCAATTCGGGGGGATCCAGGGTGGATCATCCGGTTCGGGAGTCGCGATCAGGACGTTCTCGGATTATTCGCTGCCATTCGACGCCTCCTGGGAGCCTGATTTCTGGGGCCGCGTCCGGAACACGGTAAGGGCGAATGTGTTTGCTGCGCAGGCCAGCGCTGCCGACTTCGAGAATGTGCGACTGAGCGAACAAGCGGAACTTGCGGTGGATTATTACGAGCTTCGCGCGCAGGACTCCCTGAGGCAGGTACTCGATGCTACCGTGATTGCGTACCAGGACACTCTGGACTTGACTCGGAGCCAGTATCGGGCGGGCCTCACTTCCGAAGAGGCGGTGGCGCAAGCAGAGGCGCAGCTAAAAGCGACGCAGGCCCAGGACACGAATCTTGGAATCCTACGCGCGCAATATGAACATGCCATCGCAGTCCTGATCGGCCAGCCGGCTTCGACATTTTCACTCCCGGCGCAGGACCTGAAACCAAAAATTCCAGCGACTCCGGTTGGGCTTCCCTCCGAACTTCTCGAGCGGCGCCCGGATATAGCCGCAGCGGAGCGCAGCGTTGCTCAGGCCAACGCTCAGATTGGTGTGGCGGTGGCCGCCTATTTTCCCAATATAGAATTGAGCGCTACCGGTGGATTGGGGACTACTTCGATTTCCAGCTGGTTTACTTGGCCGAGCCGCTTTTGGTCGGTCGGGCCGAGCGTCGCGGAGACAATTTTCGATGCGGGATTGCGCAGAGCCACGGTTCAGCAATTCCAGGCGAATTACGATGAGACTGTGGCGAATTACCGGGAGACAGTGCTGACCGCCTTCCAACAGGTTGAGGACAATCTGGCAGCTCTCCGAATTCTGTCCCAAAGCACCGCGCAGCAGGATGCGGCGGTCGATGCGGCTGCGAGAAGCTTGCAGGAAGCGACAGTCAGGTACCGAGCGGGAGTCGATCCGTACTTGAACGTGATTGTCGCTCAAACGACTTTATTGAACGACCAGCAAACCGCCGTCAATTTTCGGATGCAGCAAATGGTGGCTAGCGTGCAGTTAATCAAGGCGCTTGGCGGCGGATGGGACGCCACCGAGATTCCTTCCCCGAAAGAGATTCGAGCGCAAGTGCCTCGAGGCACGCCCGCCACTACCTCCACTGCACGTGTTGTAGCAACGTAAAAATGTCACCCTAACGGCAACATGAAAATGTCACCCCCTTACTAGGTTTGAATGCTCGAGCCGGGTATCGCGGTAATAGAGCGAGACGCGGCCATTGAGAGCCTGACAGATCTGCACTTTGGCTCCGGCGAAGCTGAAGCGGCGGGGCTGCGGATGGATTTGCAGCCGCTGGCCGCTCCATTGCACGACGTTGTCGTTGCTGACGATGCGCTGGTGCGTGAAGCAGCAGATGCGCTCGAGATGTTCCGGGGCCGGACGCCAGGCTTGGGCCGCCTCGCGCGGCGAGCGAGCGAAGCGGCGATTGTAGTCGGCGACGAAGCGGCGCAGGACGCGGTTGGCGGAGTCGAAATCGCAGGCTTGCGCCAGACGCAGTTCGCTGGTGAGGCGGTCTTGGAGCACGCCCCAGAGACGCTCGATGCGTCCTTTGGCTTGCGGGCTTTGGGCGGCGATGAAAGTGACGCCGAGTTGTTCCAGGGCGCGACCGAACTGAGTGGACTGGCGCTGGCCGGCGAGTTGTTCCTCCAGAGACCAGTGATCGTCGTTGCGGGTGAAGACGCCGCTGCGATCGCCGTAGAAGGCCACCGGGACACCGTAGCGGCGCAAGAGGCTCTGGAGCAGGTGGAAATAGCCTTCGGTGGTTTCGGAAGGAAAGAACTGGGCAGCGAGAATTTTCCCGGAAGCATCGTCCTGCATGCCCAGAGCGGTGAGGAGTGGGCCGCGGCCTTCGAGCCAATCATGAGGAGAGCCGTCGAGTTGGAGCAGTTCTCCTTCGCGAGCGGCACGCAGACGGCGCTGGCGATGAGTCGGCGGGCGGCGTTTGCGGGGCGAGCCGATGCCGCTGGCGCGGAGCAGGCGACGCAAGGTTTCGCGGCTGAGGGAGAAGCCCTCCTGCTCGACGAGCTTCTCATGGAGATGGTGATCGTTGAAGCCCGGATAGCGCGTGCGTGCCAGAGCGAGGACGCGGGCGCGGGTGCGCACGGGCAGGCGACGGTGACTGGGGCGGCCGCGGCTGACGTGCGCCAGAGCCGCTGCGCTGCCTTGCCGGTAGCGCGCTTTGAGCCGTTTGATGTGCCGAGGCGATAGGTCGAGCAGCTCCGCGGCTCGGGCGCACGTCAGGTTCTGTTGCACACATTGCGAAATGACGGTCACTCGCTGCAGTTCCTTCTGACTCAACGTGCATGTCTCCTGTTTCATAGGGTGACATTTTCACGTTGCCATTAAGGGGTGACAGAATTATGGAGCTAAGACACTACCTCCACTGCACGTTGACAGAAATGGCTTCGTACTTTAGACTTGGGGTTTGTCTTTAGACGGAAAGGTGTGACTGGGCAGATGCGGACGCATGTAGCGAAGGGCCGGGAGGCCGAGGGCCTCACGGTAGGTGAAAATTGGGTTGTGGTGGACGCGCAGGGGCAGGTGCTTGGGCGCCTGGCGACGCGTATCGCACGGATATTGATTGGCAAGGACAAGCCGAATTTTACGCCCTATCTCGATTGCGGCGATCACGTGGTGGTGATCAACGCCGAGCAAATTAAGCTGACGGGAAACAAGATTGATCAGAAGGTTTATTACCGTCACAGCGGTTACCCCGGCGGGCTGAAAGAAATTCCCGTGCGGGTGGTATTGCAACGCCGTCCCGAAGAGGTACTGCGCGAAGCGGTGCTGGGCATGCTGCCGAAGAACAAGCTCCGCGCGCGCCGCGCCAAGAAGCTGCGTGTTTATGCCGGAAGTGAAGCGCTCGCCCGCCACGCCGGACAGAAGCCTCAGCCGCTCGCGCTGTAGCCTCGAGGGAGTGAATCAAAATTTTCGCCCACGGCGGAGAAATCCGCGGGACTTGGTGTCTCGGGCGCCATTCAGGCAGGCAAGAAAGCAGGAGGAAAGTTGAGTTCATCCGCGAGTTCGATCGAAGGGGCCGCAGCGAAGCAGTTCTACGGCACCGGGCGCCGCCGTGAATCGGTGGCGCGCGTGTATATCAAGATGGGCCCGGCGGGATTCACGGTGAATGGCCGCCCGGTGGATGAATATTTCCGGAACGTGGCCTGGAATACGGCCGCGGTGGAGCCGCTGAAATTCACGCAGATGCACGACCAGCTGGAAGTGAAAGCCGCGGTGAAGGGCGGCGGCGTCGGCGGGCAGTCTGGCGCGGTGCGCATGGGACTATCGCGCGCGCTGGCGAAGCTGAATCCCGATTTGCGGCCGAGCCTGCGCAAGAATGGGTTCCTTACGCGCGACTCGCGCATGAAGGAACGCAAGAAGTACGGGCAGAAGGGCGCTCGCAGGCGCTTCCAGTTCAGCAAGCGCTAGTTTTTTTGGTCGGGCTTCCGCGAGGAGGCCGGACCTAATTCACGGCCGGAAAGGTACCGGCAAAAAAGGATGCTGCTCCGCTGCAAGGGAGAAAAAGCATCCCTCTTTAGGAGGAGGTACATTGGGAGTCGAAATTACGATGAAGGAGCTTCTGGAGGCCGGTGTTCACTTCGGCCATCAGACGCGCCGCTGGAACCCGAAGATGAAGGAATACATTTTCGGGGAGCGCAATGGGATCCACATTATTGACCTGCAGAAGACCTTGAAGATGTTCCGCGAGGCAGCGCGCTACGTTTCGGAATTGGCCGGCCAGGGCAAGAGCATTCTTTTTCTGGGCACCAAGCGCCAGGCGCAGGAAGCCATCGCGGAAGAAGCCACCCGCTGCAATATGTTCTACGTGAACCACCGCTGGCTTGGCGGCACGCTCACCAACTGGGTGACGCTCACGAAATCCATCAAGCGGCTGAAATTATTGAAGGCCATGAGCGAGGACGGGCGCATGGCGCAGTTTTCGAAAAAAGAAGGCGCGCGGCTGGACCGCGAGCTGAAGCATCTGAAGCAGAATTTTTCCGGCGTGGAGAATATGGCCACGCTGCCGGACGCCATGTTCGTGATCGATCCGAACGCGGAAGTGATCGCCGTGCGCGAGGCGCGCCGGATGGGCATTCCGGTGGTCGCTATTGTGGACACGAATTGCGATCCGAATCTGGTGGAGTGGGTGATTCCGGGAAATGACGACGCTTTGCGCGCCATCCGCCTTTTCACCTCGAAGATATCGGATGCGGTGCTGGCGGGCCGCCAGTCTTTCGAGCAATCGCAGATTGCGGATCAGAAGGCTGCCGAAGGCGTCCCCGGCGAAGAGGGCGTGGAATACGTGGACACCAGCGCTTACGAACAGTACGAAAAGCAGGAAGGCGATTTCGTGGAAGGTGAGCCGGCCGCCGAAGCGGCTCCGGCGGAAGAAGCCGCCGCGGCTGCTCCGGGCGCGAATGGAGACGAGACAGTTCCTCGTTAGAGTCGATTTCCCGGAAATGTTCCGGGCCAATCTGAACGCGGGTGGGACCAGCCGGCCGGACGCACACACCCGAATCCAGCGCAAAGGAATTGAGTACATTTATGGCTACAGCACCTGATCCAGGAAAGAGAAATGTCTCCGCGCAGCTCGTGAAGGAATTGCGCGACCGCACCGGCGCGGGCTTCACGGCGTGCCGCGAAGCCTTGATTGAGACCGGGGGCGAAATCGAGAAGGCCATCCAGCACCTGCGCAAGAAGGGGCAGGCCGCGGCGGCGAAAAAGGCGCAGCGCGCCACTTCCGAGGGTTTGGTGAGCTGCTACATCCATGCCGGGGGAAAAATCGGCGTGCTGGTGGAAGTGAATTGCGAGAGCGATTTCGTCGCGCGCACGGAAGATTTCCAGCGCCTTTGCCACGACGTGGCCATGCACATTGCGGCGCTCGATCCGCGCTTTCTGCGCCGCGAGGAAGTGACGCCGGATATCCTTGACCGCGAGCGCGAGGTATTTCGCGAACAGGCCAAGGCCACCGGCAAGCCGGAAAACGTGATCGAGAAAATCGTCACCGGCAAGATGGAAAAATTCTACGAGGAAAACTGCCTCTACGAGCAGCACTTCATTAAGGATGAGGGCGTCACGGTGAAGGAGCTGATTGACCTGACCATTGCCAAGGTCGGCGAGAATATCGCGGTGCGCCGTTTTTCGCGTTTCAAGGTTGGCGAGACGGATAGCGCCGCACCGGCCGCTCCGGTGTCAGAGGATCCCGACGCGCCGGTTTCCGTTCCTTCCGCGTAGGCTTCGGATAATCTCCGGAGCGAATCCCCGAACGAATCAACGACAATGGTGAGCGGGAATTTCCGTCGCCCCAGCGGGCTGAACGCCCGCATCTCGCGCCGCTGGATTTGATTCCCGCTAGAATTGCCTGCCGCTAGAATTGCCTGCCAATCGTGCCGATGGCGAAGATGGTTTTGTTCTGAACGAAGAGCAGCGCCGTATTGTTGTCGATGAGGTAGTAGCTCAGATTGTAAGTCACCGGCGGGCCCGAGGCAGCGAGCACCGCCGTGCCGCGCCCGTTTGAGGCCGGGGCAGCAAAGGAGCTTGGCGTCGTGGTATTTACGTCGCCCAGCAGATCGTCGAGGAAGACGGATCCGAAAATATTGATATCGAGCGTTCCATGAGTCACGGATGAGCCGCTGAGTGTCAGCTGTCCATCCACCACTTGTTGAATCGAGGCCTTCGCGTTGTGGAGGACTCCCTGCCCGATGAGGTTCAGCGCAAAACCTCCGGTAGTCAAAGTCGGAGTGGCCGCCTGCTGGAAAGCCAGGCCGGTTGACACGGAAGCGGAATCGAGCTCGAGCATTACGGCTGATCCCGCAGCCGTTTGGTACGTAGCGAATTCAAGAGTGGTCGCGCTCGGCCCCGCGGTACAAGTTCCAGCGCCGATATTCAGCCTTAGATCGATTCGGCCGGTAGTTGAGTCTGTGGTGTAGGTGCAAGCGTTGATCGTCGTGTTTGTTTGGACCGTACCGTTATTGTTGCTGTCAAATGCTCCGCCCGTTGGCGTGTTTCCGTTGGAATCCGATAGAAAAATGCCGCCGGAGGAATAGATGCCGGTTGGAGACGCTCCGCCGGTGGTGAAGACATAGTTGGCGGCAGCGAGACTGGAATTGGTAAACGCGCCGCCGGGGAGCCCCAGGTACATGTCGCCCGCCAGGAAGGACTTGGTTCCATCAATTTCCACTAGGCGCAAGTGTGTGTTGTCCACGATGTAGAAAGCAAACGTGCGAGTGCCGATGGCAGTGCTTGTCAACGTGAGCGTGCCGCGCCCGGTGTTCGGGAACGTAGGGTCGAAGCTGTACGTGCCGGCGAGAGTGCGATCAGGAGGCGACGTGACCGTGCCATTGTCGTTGACGTCGAGGATCGAGTCGATTGCCTGGAATTGGCCCGCTCCGTTTGCAAACAACCTTCCGGCCATGCCCAGCGGCTTAAAGGTAGTATCCAAGCCAGCCAGACTTAAAACGTAATTGCCGGAAATCACCGAGTCCGAACTCGTAAGGTCATTCAGATTTTGCTGGTCAATAGTGCCGCCGCCGGTGGCATTTGCATCAACGCGGATGAGGAAGGCGTGGACACTTTGGCTCGGATTATTATTGTTTGTGATAGCGAATTGGAGCGTGCTGGCGCTCTGGAGCCCCTGATTCAGCGTGACGTTTGTTCTGCCGTCGGGTCCCACCGTATAATTCCCGCGGATTTGCAACTGCGTGGTGACGCCCGTGAGAAAGCTTTGAACGTCTTCGACGCCGCTGACGATGTCTCCAGCTCCGTTGGCAACCAGGCTGCCCGTCACGGCCAGAAAGCCGAGGTTGTCGTTCCCCGTGTAAGAGAACGAGAATGGGCCTTTGAATGAAGGGTCGGCATAAACAATCGTGGCTGTGACAGATGCCGTGGCACCAGGACTGAGCCCGTGGTCAACAGCAGTCACTGTAATGACGCCGCCCGGCGGCGGGAAACTGGGTGCCGTGTACGTTCCGTTATTCGGATCAATCACGCCGATGTCCCCGCCGTTCGTTGATGTTACTGCCCATGTGACGTTCATATCGGGCAAACTATTCAGTGTGGCAGAAAACTGAAACATCTTGAATCCAGCCGGAATGGAAAATCCCGCAGGAGATACCACAAGACCCGCGCCGCCGCCGACCGAGATCGTGGCCGTATTGGAAGTCACAACTTGCGTGTCGCTGGAGTTATTGGGGTTCTGCGGCGCGGTGGCGGTGATTGAGACATCTCCGTTCGGACTTGGCACAATTGAAGGGGCGGTGTACACGCCAACCATATTGTTCAGGGGAGACGGTACGATCGTGCCCACGGTGGAGTTGCCACCGGCGATTCCGTCTGCAAACCAAGTTACAGTAGTGTTCTCTATTGTCGTCGTAGTGGAAAATGTCACTTCCGCGGTGATATTTACAATATCATTGAGGCCGACGCTTTGCATTGTCGGCGTCAGCGAAACAGCTGTCACCGTGCCGGCGGCCGCGCCGCCGCTTCCGCACGTCGTCAGCAGTGAAAGCGCGGCAAGCGTGATTGCCAAGAGCGAGAAGAATTTCACTGCCGGAGCATGGATCGGCGTCCATGCTCGATTCCCGAGCCACAATTTTTTAGCGGTCATCAATCGAGATCGGTCTCCGTGGACGTACAGGGCATATTATGCCGTAAGACGTGAAAAGTTCCAGTATAAGGACGATTTAATTGATGAGCCGGTTTCACGGCGAGTTGTATGTGACAGATTGTGCCCGGCGGGCCTAATGGATGTGGCTGCGCCTGATCCAAAAAAGGGTAGTGCCAAATCGCGGGAAGGGAACTAGAATGCCCGCGGGCCGGGGGCTCGCCCAACTCGAGATGACAAAGGCAGATTCCGCAACTCAGGCCGCCAAGAAAAAAGCCGGGCCAGTCTATGAGCGACTGGTGCTGAAACTTTCCGGCGAATCGCTCTCGGGACCTCAGGAATCCGGTATTCACGCGGAAACCATTCAGGGAATCGCGCATGAGGTGAAGGAAGTCCGCGATTTGGGCGTGCAGGTGGCCATCATGGTGGGCGGAGGGAACATTTTCCGCGGCACCCGCCAGAAAGATTTGGCCATTGACCGAGCCACGGGCGATTACATGGGCATGCTCGCCACGGTGATCAACGGACTGGCCCTGATGGACGCTCTTGAGAAGGCCGGCTGCTTCACGCGCCTGATGAGCGCGATCGAAATGCATCAGGTGGCTGAACCTTTTATCCGGCGGCGCGCCACCCGGCATCTGGAAAAGGATCGCGTGGTGATCTTCGCCGCGGGCACCGGCAATCCTTACTTTTCCACAGATACTGCCGCGGCGCTGCGGGCCATGGAAATCAAAGCTCAGGTGATTCTGAAGGCCACGCGCGTGGACGGCGTGTACGATGCGGACCCCGAAAAAGTGAAGGGCGCGAAAAAATTCGAGCGCATTACCTATCTTGATGTGCTGAAAAAGGGGCTTGCAGTGATGGATTCAACGGCCATCTCGCTGTGCATGGACAATAAGATGCCCATCGTCGTCTTCAACATGAACGTGCCGGGAAACCTGAAGCGCGTCGTGCTGGGCGAACGCGTTGGCTCGGTGGTTAGCGCAGCCTGATATCGGATCGGCGGAGGCGATTCTCCCTATGACAACGATTGCCACAACCAAAGACGCTCTCGGCCAGGCGAAAGTTCGCATGGAAAAGGCCGTGGAGGATTTTCGGAAGGATCTCTCGAGCGTTCGCACCGGTCGAGCCAATGTGACGTTGCTCGATCATATTCGCGTGGACTATCACGGGACTCCCATGCCCATCAGTCAATTGGGCACGATGACGGTTCCTGATCCGACCATCATCGTAATCTCGCCGTGGGATCCCGGCGTCGTTCCGCTGGTTGACAAAGCCATTCGCACTTCCGACCTCGGGCTGAATCCCGCGAACGACGGCAAAGTGGTTCGCGTGCCGATTCCTCCCCTTACCGAGGACCGCCGCAAGGAGCTCGTAAAGCACATCCATAAAGTTCTCGAAAATCACCGCACGGCCGTCCGCAATATTCGCCGCGACATCAAGGAAGCCGTCGAGAAGCTCGAGAAGGAAAAGAAAATCAGCGAAGACGATAGGAAGCGTTCCCTCGAAGAGCTGGAGAAGATTACTCACTCGGAAACCAAGAAGATTGAAGATCTTTCGGCTGCTAAGGAAAAAGAGGTGATGGAAATTAAATGACTTCCTGACGAGGGTAGTCATCCTGAGTTCGCGCGAGGCGGACGAAGGATCTCCCTGGGCTTTTTTATTTGAGAAAGGCTGAATCGGAAAGCAGTCCGCGGCTTACAGCTAATTCACCGTGCGAACATCCTCGGGGACTACTAGCGTGAAGACGCAGTCCCCAGTTGCAGCCGAGCATGTTAACGTTCCCCGCCGCATCAATTTCGCCGGCGACGCGTCCGGGAACATTCCTGCGAAATGAATCGAGCGCAGATTGCTTGCGAACGGCCGAAGCTTTTCGCTTCCGCTGACGAAGCGCACTTCATCAACCCTGGCATCCTTCTCTCCTGGGGAAAGCAGGACCAGAAAATCCGCGTTCGCATTTTCGGCCAGCAGCTTGCCAGCACGGAATGTGCGCAAGCCGGAGAGCTCCTTGCGCGCCTTGGTCACCAGATCGTTGATTTGCGATTCCTTTGTGCCCGGCCCTAGCAATGCCATCAGGCGCCCGCGTGTTTCCGGGACGGAGTGCGTGGCAGCGACCCCAAGCGCGTAGGTGCGAATCGCTTCTTCCTTCTGGCCGCGCTTTTCGAAAATTCGGGCGAGATGCTCGGCAACCTCGCCGTGCTGATTCAGCAGCCAGGCGGCGCGCAAATAGCGTTCAGCGGTTTCGAGATCACCTTTCTGAAAATAGACCCAGCCAAGAGTATCCCAGTAGGCGCCGATGCTGCCGACACCATTGAGATCATCGAGCGTAAGGTGGGAAAGTTCCACGTTGCGTAAGCTGGCAGCGGTGGCGGCGACGGCGGATTCCGCATAGCGCTGCGCTTTATCGAGCTCGAGATTGTGGTCCGCTAGGTTGTAAGCAATGTCGTTCCATACGAGTGGTGTCTGCGCAAGCTCCGCGCCTTTTTGAAACGCCGCGAGCGCCTTTTCCGTTTCTCCGGTGTTAATCAGCGCCGTGCCGAGACTCACTTGGAGCCCGGCATTGTCCGGCGTGAGCACAGTTGCCTTGTCGAGCTCGGGGGCGGCTTCGGCGTATTTGTGCTGTTCGAGGTAAAGTGTGCCTAGCGCGGCATGGGCAATCGGATCAAGAGGATTCACTTCAATTTGCTTGCGGAAAGCGCTGGCAGCGTCAATGAATTTCTGTTGCTGCTCGTAGGCGATGCCGAGGTAATTGTAGGCATGCTCGTCATAGGGATTTGCGGCGATCTGTTTGTGAAATGCGCTCGCTGCCTCCTCGAATTTCCCCACGCGAAGATAGGCTAAGCCCAGATCATTCCATGCCTGTTTGTGAGCGGGCTCGAGCTCCACGACGCGCTCGAAGAGTGGAATCGCCGCGCTGGGATTGCCCGAATTCAGTGCAGCCAGGCCGGCTTCGACCAATTCATCGGCCTTCGCTGTCGCTGGGATTGCCGGCGTTTCCGTGGCTGTGGTCTCGACGGTCAGCACCTGGCCCTCGTCGGATTCCACGGCGCGCGAAAACGCGAGATAGTCGCTTGTGCGCGAGGCAGGCAGCTCGTGGATTTTAAAATGCATGGTGCGCTCGACGGTGAGCGTGTGCCCCTCGAACTGGTAGCTTGATTTATATTCCGCGTAATCGCGTGCTACTGCTACGCCCACGGGGGCGCGCGCCGCGAAATTCGGTGGCAGGGTCAGTTTCAAACTCACGGTTACATCGAGCGGGCTGCCGATTTTGATCGGTTCCCCGTTGTCCTCGGACACATCCGGCACGCCGATGCCCGCAACCGGCAGCGCCACTTTTGCTTTCTTGCTCGACCAATCGAGAAAACCTGTCTGCGAGAATTCCAGTTCCAGTTCGAATGGATTCCGCGTGTCGGACGGATCGCTGGGTTTCACGGCGGTCACCTCGCCGCGCAGGCCATCGAATTGCGCGATGGTCTGGCCAAGGTCTTTCCATTGGTTTTGTGGGGTGCGGCGGAATGCCACGCGCAGCGCAAATTCATTGTCGCCGCGGAGGACATAGCGGACTTTCGCCGTCAGTTTGCCCAGGTCGCTTACCTGTCCCACGATTTCGACGAGTTGCGACGATTGAAATGGCGGGTCCTCGGGCGTCACAACGATTTCCCCGGCGCCGTTTGGTGGGACGAGCAGCGCCGACTTGTTTCGCAGCGCGGCGGAGAGGAGACGGAAGGGCGCCACTTCCGCAGTTGAATCCATCCAGATAAGGTCGTCGTTGAGCGGCACGGCGGTAATCACGTGGTCGAACTGCGAAGGCGAGGGAAGTGAGGTGTCAAGCGTGCGCTTGAAGGGAATCAACACCGCATCGGAGTGAATGTTCGCGGCTGCGAGCATGGCCGCGAGCAAAGTGTGCTTGTCCTTGCAATCGCCATATTGATTCGCGAAAACTTCGGCGGCGGAATGCGGCTGGTAACGCCCCAAGCCGAATGACAAGCTCACGTAGCGGATATTGTTCGAGACGTATTCATAGAGCGCCTGGATTTTTTCGAGCTCGCTCGCGCGGCCATGAATTAGCTCCTGCGTTTTCGCGCGAATCTCCGGCGTCGGTTCTGTGCGCCCCTGCTCGAGCTTTGCGTACCAGCGGGCCACTTCTCCCCAGTCCGCGAAAGTGGTGAGTTGCACGGCCGGCTTTTTGGCTCCGGCCTTCTTTGATTTTGCTTTCGCGAGTTCCTCTTCGCTCGGGCGTGTGAGCGTGGTTCGCTTCCACAGATAGATGTTTCGCCCGTTTGCTTCCGTTTTTTCGTAGCTAAAATTAGGCGATTGCAAATTTACTGCTCGTCCGGAGGGGACATTCACTTCCAGGCGTTCATCGAGCACGATCGTGCCTTCGAGAAAATTGTGTTCGTACCAGAATTCATTTGGCGCGAGCGGGGTCACGAGCCGGGTGGCGATTTCATATTCCAACGCGTCACCGGTGTGCAATCCCGGGACGGTGATGTGCTTTTCCTTGTAATCCGTGTAGACGGGCGCGTCGCGCTCGACTGTTGCTGTCATTTCCTTCACGGCTTCCGGCCCGGCGTTTACTGTGGTCCCGTCGGTTTTACGGACACGAACCGTGCGCACGTCCATTTGCTCGTTGGCGGAGTTGAAGCCGAAAACCAGTTCGCCCAGTTGCTGCACGCCGGCGTCGCTTTGAACGCGGATGCGTACTTTCAGATCTCGCTCGCCAGTGCCATCATTTTCAAATCGCGCCGTCGTTACGTACGACTCGATGACGAAAGGCTCCTGCGAATAATCGGCGGAGGCCGGCTTGTCGGTCGCTGCTGGCGCGGGGGGAGGGGCGGCGGTGGGAGCCGATTGCTGCGCCGAGATCGTCACGCCGCAAGAAAGTAAGACCAACAAGGCTGCCCAGAAACGAGTCATGCATGCTCCCTGTGCAAAATTAGCGACACCAGTTTAGGCGGGTTGACAGAGCGGGTAAAGCGCCGGTGAGAAGCCTGGTGAGCAATACCAAACCAATGGAGCGGTCTACCGCAATTACCCTCAAATCACCTTAGTTTCGGCGTCCTGAGGAGTGATGAATGGCAATAGGCAATAAGGCATTATAAATGAGCACTTTACAGGGAGGCCCATTTGCAGATGCTGGGTACGGCATGCTCTTGCGGAGGGCTATCGCTCTTCCCGTTTTGAGACAGACCCATTGGGAGACCGTTCCTCTGGTCCTCCCCCTGAAAGCACCTTCGTTTTCAGGCGTTTTTCGGGCCGAAATTTTTGTGAAATTATTTGCACATGTTTCCACAACGAAACGAGTTGACATGAGTCCTTGTTTTTCCTATACTTGCGCGGTTGTCCAGGGCCCGTTGGGCCTGGTGGTGAAAGGGAAGTCTTCCTCCCCGGAACAAAGTGCGACGGAACGGGGATTTGGAAGAGCGGCCGAAATGGGGCGCCAGCCCCGCAAAGCCGTGTGAAGCCTCTCCGCTGTAAGCAGATGCAGTTCACTCCTCGGGGTGAAGCGTCGTTGCGGAGTACCTGAGCCGTGCCTCGGTCTTAGTAGGCGACCTTTTCTGTTCATTACACCTGCGTAGCTCTGCGCGGTGAAGTCTGCCAGCGCGGAAAAACGCGCATAGTTTTCTTGAGGCGAGGGGGAAAGCGTGCCGACGTTTGCACAATTGGTGCGTTACGGCCGGGAGAAAATCCGGACGAAAACGAAGTCGCCGGCCCTTGAGGGATGCCCGGAGAAGCGCGGAGTTTGCGTTCGGGTGTACACGCAGACGCCGAAGAAACCAAACTCGGCACTTCGCAAAGTGGCTCGCGCGCGGCTGACGAACAGCGCCGAGGTCACGACCTACATTCCCGGCATCGGCCACAATTTGCAGGAGCACTCGATCGTGCTGGTCCGCGGCGGCCGCGTGAAAGATCTCCCGGGAGTTCGCTATCACGTGATTCGCGGCACGCTTGATGCGGCCGGCGTTGAAAATCGCAAACAAGGGCGCTCGAAATACGGCGCCAAGCGGCCAAAAGCCGCACAGAAGTAGGAGAGCGGAAAGATGCCACGTAAAGGTTGGGTTCTTCGCCGCAAAATTCCCGGCGATCCGGTTTTCGGCAGCGATCTAGTGCAGAAGTTTATTTCCAGCATGATGTACGACGGCAAGCGCTCGACAGCCCAGGCCATTTTCTATAAGGCCATGGATCAGGTGGCCAAAAAGACGAACGACGACGCCTTCAAGCTATTCAAGAAGGCGGTCGAGAATTGCAAGCCCGTGCTCGAAGTGAAGACGCGGCGCGTCGGCGGCGCGAACTACCAGGTGCCCGTGGAAGTGAATCCGTTCCGGCGCCAGTCGCTCGCAATTCACTGGCTGGTGCTCTATTCGCGCACGCGCGGCGGCAAGACCATGACAGACAAGCTGGCCGAAGAAATCATGGACGCGGCAAACGGCCGCGGCGGCGCCGTGAAGAAGAAGGAAGATGTTCACCGTATGGCGGAGGCCAACAAGGCTTTCGCGCACTATCGTTGGTAAGGGGCTTAGGCAGACAGAATTAAAATGGCACGCCAGGTACAACTCGATCAGATCCGCAATATCGGGATCATGGCTCATATTGACGCGGGAAAGACCACATCAACCGAGCGGATCCTTTTCTACACGGGTGTGACTTACAAGATCGGGGAAGTGCACGAAGGCACTACCGTGATGGATTGGATGGAGCAGGAGCGCGAGCGCGGCATCACTATCACTTCCGCCGCCACTACAGCCTCCTGGACCCGCTTCGACAAAAAGTACCGCATCAATATCATTGACACCCCGGGCCACGTGGATTTCACGGTGGAAGTCGAACGCTCGCTGCGCGTACTCGATGGCGCGGTCGCGATTTTCGATGCCGTTGCGGGCGTGCAGCCGCAATCGGAAACTGTGTGGCGCCAGGCTGACAAGTATCGCGTCCCGCGCATTGCGTTCATCAATAAGATGGACCGAATCGGCGCGGATTTCGACCATTCGATCCGCTCGATGCGCCAGCGGCTTTCGGCCCACCCCGTCCCCCTCCAGTTTCCCATCGGCAAGGAAGACAATTTCATCGGCGTGATTGATTTCATCGAAGAGCGCGCGGTCATCTGGAAAGATGAAACGCTTGGCGCGGAATATGAAATCCTGCCGCTCGAAAAATTGTGGGATGCCGCCTATCTCGCGACGCGCCCGGAGCTCGAAGCGGCCGTCAAGGCTTCCGCGCTCACGCCCGAATTTTACAAAGAGCACCGCGAAAAAGTGGTTGAGTACATCGCCGAGCACGACGACGCCATTCTCACCAAATATCTCGAGCAGCACAAATTAGAGCCCGCGGAGCTGCGCGCTTCCATTCGCCGCTCGACGATTGCCTTGAAACTCGTCCCCGTGCTGGCTGGGTCGGCATTCAAGAACAAGGGTGTTCAGCCGTTGCTTGATGCGGTCGTAGATTATCTTCCCGCGCCGGTGGACTTGCCGCCGGTCGAGGGCCTCACGCCCGATGGCTCGGAGCCGGTGTTGCGCCGCGCCTCGGACGATCAGCCGTTTGCGGCGCTGGCATTCAAAATCATGACCGACCCATACGTCGGCCACTTGACCTATATCCGCGTCTATTCCGGCGTGCTAAAGACGGGCAATTCGGTTTATAACTCCTCGAGAAAGACTCGCGAGCGCATGGGCCGCTTGCTGCGCATGCATGCGAACAAGCGCGAGGAAATTGAATCCATCGAAGCGGGCGACATTGCCGCTTGCGTGGGGCTGAAAAACGTCACCACCGGCGACACGCTCTGCGACG
Source organism: uncultured Acidobacteriota bacterium (assembly GCA_963701005.1). Lineage (GTDB taxonomy): Bacteria > Acidobacteriota > Terriglobia > Acidiferrales > UBA7541 > Palsa-295. The sequence continues at coordinate 4,027,605 of OY969555.1, read as the reverse complement.
AAGACAAGCCGATTCTGCTTGAATCGATCGATTTTCCGGCGCCCGTCATTTCCGTGGCGATTGAGCCGAAGACCAAGGCCGACCAGGAAAAAATGGGCAACGCCCTCGCGAAACTCGGCCAGGAAGATCCCACTTTCCGCGTGCACACCGATCACGATACCGGGCAAACACTGATTTCCGGAATGGGCGAACTGCACCTGGAAATCATCGTCGACCGCATGATGCGCGAATTCAACGTGTCGGCCAATGTGGGCCGCCCGCAAGTGGCCTACCGCGAAACAATCCTGAAAGTTGCAGAGGGCGAGGGGAAATATATTCGCCAGACCGGCGGCCGCGGGCAATACGGCCACGCGAAACTTTCCGTGCACCCGTTGCCGAACGCCGGCCACGAGGACATGCACGAGATGTCCACCGATGAAATCGACGCCCTTGCGAAGACCGTGGCAGGCAAAGGCGGCAAGTGGCATTTCGACAAGGAACACCGCCTGCTTTTCGTTGACAAAATTATCGGCGGCTCGATCCCCAAGGAATTCATTCCGCCCATCGAAGATGGCGTGCGCGAGGCGATGGAGACCGGCGTTCTCGCCGGCTATGAGATGGTTGACTGCGCCGTAGTGCTCGAAGACGGCAGCTATCACGATGTGGACAGCTCGGAAATGGCGTTTAAGATTGCCGGCTCGATGGCTTTCAAAGATGCCTGCAAAAAAGCCCATCCGAAGCTCCTCGAGCCCATCATGCGCGTCGAAGTTGTGGTTCCAGAAGATTACATGGGCCCGGTGATCGCGGACCTGAATTCCCGCCGGGGTCAGCTACAGGGTAGGGAATCGCGCGGCGGCACGGAAATCATCAACGTCCAGGTTCCGCTCGCGGAGATGTTCGGATACGCCACGGAAATCCGCAGCCGCACGCAAGGCCGCGGCAGTTTCACCATGCATTTTTCGCATTACGCGCAGGCGCCGGCGAATGTGTCGGAAGAAGTGATCGCCCGCGCGACTGGCAAGACGGTTCGTTCGTAAGAGTTTGGGGTCAAAGTTCCACCCGGCGAAGCGCTGGGCACGCTGAAGCGGAGGAGTCAACAAGATGGCGAAGGAGAAATTCGAGCGGAGTAAGCCGCACGTGAACGTGGGGACGATCGGCCACATTGACCACGGCAAGACCACGTTGACGGCGGCGATCACGAAAGTTTTGTCGAAGAACAATCCGAAGGTGCAATTTCGGGCGTTCGATTCGATTGACAACGCGCCGGAAGAGCGCGAGCGCGGCATCACCATCGCGGTGGCGCACGTCGAATACGAGACGGCCAACCGCCACTACGCGCACATCGATTGCCCGGGGCACGCGGATTACATCAAGAACATGATCACGGGCGCGGCGCAGATGGACGGCGCGATTCTGGTGGTGGCGGCGACGGACGGGCCGATGCCGCAGACGCGCGAGCACATTCTGCTGGCTCGGCAAGTGGGCGTGCCGTACATCGTGGTTTTCTTGAACAAGTGCGACGTGGTGGAAGATCCGGAATTGCTCGAGCTGGTGGAACTGGAAGTGCGCGAACTGCTGAAGAAATATCAATTTCCCGGCGACACGGTTCCAGTGGTGCGGGGCTCGGCGTTGAAAGCGCTCGAGGGCGATCCGAAGTGGGAGAAATCGATCTTGGATTTGATGGAAGCGGTGGACAAGAACGTGCCGCTGCCGCAGCGCGATATTGACAAGCCGTTCGCGATGCCGATCGAAGATATATTTTCGATCTCCGGCCGCGGGACGGTGGTGACGGGCCGCGTCGAGCGCGGCAAAGTGAAGGTCGGCGAGGAAATCGAGATCGTGGGTTTCCGGCCGACGATGAAGAAGACAGTGACGGGCGTGGAAATGTTCCGCAAGCTGCTGGATGAAGGAATCGCGGGCGACAACGTCGGGCTGCTGCTGCGCGGGACGGAAAAAGACGAAGTCGAGCGCGGGCAGGTGCTGTGCAAGCCGGGCTCGATCACGCCGCACACGAAATTCAAGGCCGAAGCGTACGTACTGACGAAGGAAGAAGGCGGACGGCACACGCCGTTCTTCACCGGCTACCGGCCGCAGTTTTATTTTCGCACGACGGACGTGACGGGCGACGTAAAGCTGCCGCAGGGAGTGGAGATGGTGATGCCGGGAGACAATATTTCTGTCGAGATCAGTTTGATCACGCCGGTGGCGCTCGAAAAGGGGCTGCGGTTCGCGATTCGCGAAGGCGGCCACACGGTCGGGGCCGGCGCCGTCGCCGAGATCATCGAGTAACCTATGTCCAACGGAGAAAAAATTCGGATTCGCCTGAAAGCTTACGATCACCGCATTCTCGATCAATCCACGAAAGAGATTGTCGATACGGCAAAGCGCACGGGCGCGGAAGTGGCCGGCCCGATTCCTCTGCCCACGGTGATCAACCGCTGGACGGTGCTCCGCTCGCCGCACGTGGACAAGAAATCGCGCGAGCAATTTGAAATGCGCACGCACAAGCGGCTGATTGACATTCTCGAACCCACGCCGGATACGGTGGACGCGCTGATGAAGCTCGATTTGCCGCCGGGCGTGGACGTGGAAATCAAGGCCTTCGGGCGGGAACACACGACGAAGTAGCCGCCGTAAAAAGCAGCAGCAGGAAAAAACGAGAAGGAAAGAGCGAACGAAATGGCAGTCACCGGCATACTCGGAATCAAACTCGGCATGACGCAAGTCTTCGCCGATGACGGCACGGCTGTGCCCTGCACCGTTCTTCAGGCAGGGCCCTGCGTCGTCGTCCAGCGGCGGACGAAAGATAAGGACGGATACGAGGCGGTGCAGCTCGGCCTGGTGGAATTCATCAAGCCGCAGCGCGTGACGAAGGCCCTCACCGGACATTTCAAGAAGGCCAACGTCGCGCCGATGCGCTACCTCCGCGAATTCCGCCTGGAAGATTCGAAGGACGAAACAAAAGCGGGCGATCGCGTGCTGGTGGACGGTTTCAAGGTCGGCGAATTCGTTGACGTCACCGGCGTGAGCAAGGGCAAGGGCTTCGCCGGCGGCGTGAAGCGCTGGCACTATCGCGGCGGCGATGCTTCGCACGGATCGATGTTTCATCGCGCGCCCGGCGGCATCGGCGCCAGCTCATTTCCATCACGCGTCTGGCCGGGGCAGCATTTCCCGGGACACATGGGAAACGAGCGCAAGACTTCGAAGAATTTGCGGGTGGTGAGAATCGACACCGATGAAAACCTGCTCCTCGTGCGCGGCGCTGTTCCGGGCCCGGCGGGAAGCTACATATTCATTCGCAAAGCAAAGCTAGCGAAGTAAAGAAACGGCGAGAGACGACGACAATGCCCGTTGCGGATATTAAGAATCTGGAAGGCAAGACAGTCGGCACGATCGAATTGGCCGATGACGTTTTCGCGGCAAAGGTGAACCAGAACCTGCTGCACGAGACCGTGCGCCATTATCTGGCAGGCGAGCGCGCTGGCACGCACAAAACGAAAGACAAGAGCGAAGTCAGCGGCTCGGGCAAGAAGCTCTGGAAGCAGAAGGGAACGGGCCGCGCGCGTATCGGTTCGATTCGCTCGCCGCTCTGGCGCCATGGCGGCACCGTGCATGGCCCCACGCCGCGCAGCTATGCCTACGCGCTGCCGAAGAAGATGATTCTCGGCGCGCTGCGCTCGGCTCTCTCCGCGAAATTCGCGGACCAGAAGCTGACCATCGTGGACGGCTGGAAGCTCGAGTCGCACAAAACGAAGGCATTTCGCCAGGCGCTTGACAAACTCGACGGCGAAACGCGCACGATTCTGCTGGTTGAAAATGGCGCGAACCTGAATCTCGAGCGCGCCAGCCGCAACCTGCACGGCGTCACGCTGGTCCCGGCGACGGGCCTCGAGCCGTACGATTTGCTGCGGCATGACCACTTGATGCTTTCACGCGAAGCAGCGGCGAAATTGAATCGCGCGCTTTCCGCGACCCAGCCCGAAACACCGGTGCAGATCGAGCCGGCTCCGGCCGCTCCGGCGAAGAAAGCCTCGGCTGAAAAGAGCGCCGAATCGAAGGCGCCGGCAAAATCCGCCGCGTCCAAAGCGCCGAAAAAGGCCGCCGCGGCGAAAAAAGAAAAGCCCAAGGCAAAGCCCAAGGCGAAGAAGGGGTAGGCAATGGCGACCAGGCTCTACCAGGTAATCCGGCGGCCCATCATCACCGAGAAGGGTCTCGGCGTAAAAGAGACGCAGCACACGGTCGTCTTCGAAGTGGTCGCGGACGCCACCAAGACGGAAATTAAAGAGGCCGTGCAGCGCGTCTTCAAAGTGAAAGTGGACCGCGTGCGCACCGCGAATTTTCACGGCAAGTTTCGCCGCCGCGGGCGCGCCGAAGGTTACCGGCGCGACTGGAAGAAAGCGTACGTGAAGCTGGCTCCCGGCGAAAAAATGATCGAGTACGCCGAGAATTTGTAGTCCCGGCAAGGCAAGAGGCAACCATGGCACTGAAAACATTTCGACCCTACACGCCGTCGCGGCGGTTCCTGACCATGCTCGACAAGAGCGAGATCACCAAGGAATCGCCCGAAAAGTCGCTCACCGAATCGAAGAAGCGCACGGGCGGCCGCAACTCCCATGGCGAAGTCACTTCCTGGCATCGCGGGGGCGGCCACGCACGCCGCTATCGATCGATCGATTTCCGGCGCGAAAAGAAGGGAATCCCGGCGAAGGTCGCGGCCATCGAATATGACCCGAACCGTTCGGCGCGTATCGCGCTGCTGCACTATGCGGACGGCGAGAAGCGGTACATTCTCCAGCCTGTTGGCCTCGAAGTCGGCATGACGGTCCAGAATGGCGAGGGCGCGGACATCCTTCCGGGCAATGCGCTCACCATCCGCCATATTCCGCCGGGCACGATGGTGCACAACCTTGAGCTTTACCCGGGCAAGGGCGCGCAAGTGGTGCGCTCGGCCGGCGGCGCGGCACAATTGCTCAGCAAGGAAGGCGACTTTGCGCTGGTGAAGCTGCCTTCGGGTGAAGTGAGAAAATTCAGCGTTGATTGCATGGCCACGATTGGGCAGCTCGGCAATCTGGACCATGAGAATGTGACCTACGGGAAAGCGGGCCGCACGCGGTGGCACGGAAAACGTCCCACGGTGCGCGGCGTGGCCATGAACCCGGTGGATCACCCGCACGGCGGCGGTGAAGGCCGCGTGAAGGGCAACCACCCGCAAACTCCCTGGGGATTTCCAACTCTGGGCGCAAAGACGCGCAAGAAGCGTAAGAGCGACCGGATGATCGTGGAACGGCGCAAGCCGTAAGCTAGGAGCAGCAGAAAAAATGAACCCGGCGCGGCGGGGAAATGGGAGCAGCCTTATGACAGCCACACGAACGTCTCGGCGTGCATCACGGCGCGCGACACGTCCGCGGAAATCAGTTCCGCGGCGAGCCGCGAAGCCCGTGGTGAAGACCGTCTCGAAACTCGTGCCCCCACCCCAGGTGATGTTCCGTTTGTGCAAGCCGGGCTGGGCCGTGATTGTCGAGAAAATTCAGAACGCGCAGGGGACGCGCTTTGTTTGCCCGTTCTGCCCCCTCTCGCACCGCGTTTCCGGACCGGTGCGGGGTTTCCGAAAAGTTCGCCGCGCGCAGTGGGTGAAACTGCGCCGCGTGGAGGAATAGGACCACCGATGCCGCGCTCGCTCAAGAAAGGCCCGTTCATTGACGACCATCTGCGCAAGAAGGTCGAAGCATTGAACACGCGAAATGAAAAGAAAGTGGTGAAGACGTGGTCGCGCCGCTCGACGATTTTGCCCGAGCTCGTCGGCCACACGATCGCGGTTCACAACGGCAAGAAGTTCATCCCTGTGTACATCACCGAGCAGATGGTGGGACACAAACTCGGCGAATTTGCGCCGACGCGCACCTTCAAGGGCCACGCCGTGAAAGCGGCGCTCGAGAGGGCCGCGGCGGCGGCCGGAGCTCCGGCTCCGGGAGCGGCGCCAGCAGCAGGCGCGGGCGGCAGCGGCGCACCAGCGCCCAAGGGATAAAGGGCATACACGATGGCAACGGCACTCCAAACTCCGGCACAGATTGAAGGCGTGGCCATGGCGCGTTATGTCCGCGTGTCGCCGCAGAAGGCGCGCCTGGTGGTGGACTTGATTCGCGGCCAGCGCGCTGAAGACGCGCTGCAGCGGTTGCGCTTCACGAAAAAGCGCGTCGCCAAGGAAGTGGAAAAGACGCTGCGCAGCGCCATCGCCAATGCGGAGCGCAAGGCGGAAGATTCCGGCGAATCGCTCGACGTGGACGCGCTCTTCGTCACGCGCTGCTTCGTCAATGAAGGTCCGCGATGGAAGAGGCTGCGTCCCGCACCGATGGGCCGCGGCTTCCGCTACCAGAAGCGCACTGCCCATATCATCGTCGAAGTGGCCGAGCATCACCGCGCCGCGGCCGACCGCGCAGCGGCAGCGGCGGCGGAAGTGGAAGCATCGAAGGGCGTGAAGGGCGCCGTGCGGAAGGCTCGCAAGGCTCTCGAAAAGCGCTCCAAGCAGATTCAGAAGAAAAAGAAGTAGGAGGATCGTTTGGGACAGAAAACTCATCCGTATGGGTTCCGGCTCGGCTACAACAAAGTCTGGAAGTCCCGGTGGTTTGCCAAGCGCGAATACGCGGACCTGCTGCATGAGGACGTGGCGCTGCGTGCCCAGTTGAAGGACAAGCTGAAGTCCGCGGGCGTCAGCGCGATTGACGTCGAGCGCGCAGCCAATAAATTGGTCGTGCGGATTTACACTGCGCGCCCCGGCATCATCATCGGCCGCAAAGGCTCGGAAATCGACAAGCTCAAGACCGAAGTGCAGAAGCGGACCAAGCGCGAAGTGCACATTGATATTCAGGAAGTGCACCGCCCGGAACTCGATGCGCATCTGGTGGCCGAGTCCATTGCGCTCCAGCTTGAAAAGCGCGTGGCTTTCAGGCGCGCCATGCGCAAGGCCGTGGATTCGGCGCTGCGATTTGGCTGCAAAGGCATCAAGGTGCGCGTTGCCGGCCGACTGAACGGCGCGGAAATCGCCCGCAAGGAATGGTATCTCCAGGGGCGGCTGCCGCTGCAAACGCTCCGCGCGGACATCGACTATGGCACCGCCGAGGCGCAGACCACCTACGGCGTGATTGGCGTGAAGTGCTGGATCTATCAGGGCGAAAAAATCCCGCAGCGCGGGAAGCCCCTGCAGGCGACGGAAGCATAAGGGAACAGGCGACCATTTATGTTGATGCCGAAAAAAGTGAAGTACCGCAAGCAGCAGCGCGGCCGGCGCAGCGGAAAGGCCTGGCGCGGCGGCGCTCTTGCGTTTGGCGAGTACGGGCTGAAGGCGCTCGAACCGGCCTGGATCACCGACCGCCAAATCGAGGCGGCCCGCGTGGCCATCACGCGCTTCATCAAGCGCGGCGGAAAACTCTGGATTCGCATTTTTCCGGACAAGCCTTTCACCAAGAAGCCGGCGGAAACCCGCATGGGCAAGGGCAAAGGGCCACCGGAGCATTGGGTGGCGGTGGTGAAGCCGGGCAGAGTGATGTTTGAAATGGCCGGAGTTGACCTGGCGTCCGCGACGGAAGCCATGCAGCTGGCGGCGCACAAGCTGCCGATCAAGACGAAGTTCGTCAGCCGGGCGGAGGAACTCTGATGGCGCGGCATGCTGAGAAATACCGCGAGATGAACCGCAACGAGCTCGAGATCCAGCAGCGCGAGCTGGCCGAGCAGATTTTTCGCCTGCGGTTTCAGCTCTCGACCGGACAGGCCGAAGGCCTGAGGAAACTGCGGGAAGCGAAGAAGGATTTCGCGCGGATCAAGACACTCCTGCGCGAAGCCGAATTGAGGAAGGCGTAATGGCAAACGAAACACCGGCAGTAAATGAAGTCGCCCGCGAGCGTGGAGCGAGGCAGGAATTGGTCGGCGTGGTCACCAGCGCCAAGATGCAGAAGACCATCGTGGTGAAGGTCACGCGCACCACTCGCCACCCGCTCTATCAGCGCGTGCTTCGCTTCGGAAAGAAATATTACGCGCATGACGAGTCCGGCGAAGCGCACGTGGGCGATACGGTCCGGATTGTTTCCACCCGGCCGCTTTCGAAATTGAAGCGGTGGCGGCTCAAGGAAGTGATCGCGCGTTCTACGCGCGTCGCCTGAGCCGGCAGCGTCACTAAGGGAGCACGAATATGGTTCAGATGCGCACATGGCTGACGGTAGCCGATAATTCCGGCGCTCGACAGCTGACCTGCATCCTTCCCGTCGGGGGAGATGCCGGGCTGGTGGCCGGATTGGGCGACATCATAACGGCCGCCGTAAAAGAGGCGACGCCCGATAGCCAGGTGAAAAAAGGGAAAGTGGTGCGCGCGGTGGTGGTGCGCACCAGAAAAGAACAGCGGCGCAGGGATGGCACTTACATCCGCTTTGATGATAATGCCGCCGTGCTGATCAACGACGCCAACGAACCGATTGGGACCCGCGTTTTCGGCCCCGTCGCCAGAGAGCTGCGAGAGAAGAAATTTACCAAGATCATCTCGCTCGCTCCGGAAGTGTGGTAGCCATGAGAGAACAAACGACTGCACAGCCCTCGCCGCTCGGCATTCGACACGGCGACACGGTAAAAGTGATGTCCGGGCGCTCGAAAGGCAAGACCGGAAAAGTTCTTTCGGTCAACCGCTACAAGCGTACCGTGACGGTGGAGCACGCGAGCATCATCAAGCGGCACACACGCCCGAACCCGTCGAAAAATATCAAGGGCGGCATCCTCGAAAAGGAAGGCCCCATTCACGTTTCCAACGTGATGCTGGTCTGCCCGGGATGCGGGAAACATACGCGCGCGGGACATACGACGCTGCCGGACGGAAGCAAAGTCCGCGTTTGCCGACGCTGCAACACGACGTTTGAGAATTAGCGGCCTGAAAGAGAAGCCGAGCAGAGACGAGGCTTCAAGAGTAGAGCCGAACGAAGAAGAGGCGTAAAGATAATGATTAGCCGTTTGCACGACAAGTACCGCAAAGAAGCCGTCCCGGCGCTCAGCAAGCGCTTCGGGCTGACCAACACCATGGCCGTGCCGCGCGTCAAGAAGGTGACCGTGAACATCGGGCTCGGTGAAGCCAGCGCCAACGTGAAGCTGCTCGATACCGCGGCGGCCGAGCTCGGCCAAATCACCGGGCAGAAGCCCGTGATCACGCGCGCGAAGAAGTCCATCGCGAACTTCAAAATCCGCAAGGGCATGCCCATCGGCTGCATGGTCACGCTGCGCGGCGAGCGCATGTACGAATTTCTCGACCGCCTCTCAGCCATCGTGCTGCCCCGCGTGCGCGACTTTAAAGGGCTGCCGCCGAATTCTTTCGACGGCCGCGGCAATTACACGCTTGGCCTGAAAGACCAGCTGGTGTTTCCGGAAATCGATTACACGCGTGTGGACAAAATCAAGGGCATGAACATCACCATCACCACCACGGCCCGCACGGACGAAGAAGGGCGCGAGCTCCTGAAGCTGCTCGGCGTGCCTTTCCGAGCCTCGGCGGGAGCGTAAGGAGAACGAGAAAGCATGGCGCGCACCAGTCAATTCGCAAAAATGCGGCGGAAGCTGAAGTACAAAATCCGCAAGCGCAACCGCTGCCGCATCTGCGGCCGCCCGCGCGGCTTTCTCCGCAAATTCGAGATGTGCCGCATCTGTTTCCGCGGCCTCGCGCTGAAGGGTGAAATCCCCGGCGTGGTCAAAGCCAGTTGGTAAAGCAGCAGTTAGAATAGCAGCGCCAAGGAAAGAAGAAGAATGACCACTGATCCGATTGCCGATTTGCTGACGCGGATACGCAATGCCGCCCGCGCCAAGCATCCGCGCGTTGACCTGCCCTCTTCGAAGCTGAAGGTGGAAGTCGCGCGCATCCTGAAGGACGAGGGCTACCTCTCGAATTACAAAGTCGTCGAGGAGAAGGGCAAGAAGACCCTGCGCGTCTTCCTGCGCTACACGCCCGATCGCCGCAGCGTGATCACGGACCTGAAGCGCGTCTCGCGGCCCGGCTCGCGCCGCTATGTCGGCAAGACGGACATCCGCCCGGTCGTCGGCGGCATGGGAATTTCGATTGTGTCCACGCCCCGCGGATTGATGACCGGCCAGTCGGCGCGCAAGTCCGGCCTGGGCGGCGAACTGATGTGCGAAGTTTGGTAGTGAGCGAAGTGACAGCGAGGTCTCGATAGAGCCATGTCGCGAATTGGAAACAAAATAATTCCGGTCCCGTCCGGCGTGAAGATTCAAATTAAAGAAAGCGCCGTCGAAGTCCAGGGCCCCAAGGGCAAAATGAACGTTCCGCTCCCGCGCGGAATTCACTTCGAGCAGAAGGACGGCACGCTCGTGGCCAAGCGCGAATCGGAAGAGCAGCGCGCTTTGCACGGGCTCGCGCGCGCCCTGGTGGCCAACGCCGTCACCGGCGTCACCACCGGCTTCAAGAAAGATCTCGATATCGTCGGCGTCGGCTATCGCGCCGAAGTGAAGGGCAAGAATGTCGTCCTGGCGCTCGGCTATTCGCATCCGATCGAATTCCCCATCCCCGAGGGAATTCAGATCACCGTCGAGAAGATGACGCACATGACCGTCACCGGGGCGGACAAGAATCAGGTGGGCCAGGTGGCCGCGAATCTTCGCCGGCTGCGCCCGCCCGACCCATACAAACAGAAGGGCATTCGCATTACCGGCGAGCGCCTGAAGAAGAAGGCCGGCAAGGCCGGCGCCAAGACCGCGGCCGCATAGCCCGGGAGGAGAACGAGCGTGGCAGCACCTGTTCACAAGTTATCGCGCGAAGCGCACCGCCGCCGCATCCACGTGCGCATGCGCAAGAGAATTGCGGGCACGGCTGAGCGGCCGCGACTGGCGGTTCATCGCTCCACCAAGCACATTCGGGCGCAGGTGATTGACGATCAGACGGCTCGCACCATCGTCTCCGCCAGCTCGCTCGATAAAGAAGTCCGCAAGCTCATCAAGGGCGGCGGCAATATCGCGGCATCGAAAGTCGTCGGCAAGGCGATTGCCGAGCGCGCCCGCGCCAAGGGAGTGGACAAAGTGGTTTTCGACAGGGGCGGTTATCAATACCACGGCCGCGTTCAGGCGCTTGCCGAAGCGGCCCGGGAGGCGGGCCTGAAGTTCTAAAATTTATGGCGAAACAAGAGCTCAAAGACACGCTTTCCGTCCGCCGTCATATGGACACGAATATGGCCAACCTGAAGGATCAGGTGGTCTCGATCAACCGCGTCACGAAAGTCGTGAAGGGCGGAAAAAATCTCAGCTTTTCGGCGCTCGTTGTTGTCGGTGACCAGGGCGGCCATGCCGGCTTCGGCATGGGCAAGGCCCGCGAAGTTCCCATGGCCATCCGCAAGGCCATCGAGCAAGCCAAGAAGAATATGGTCAAGCTCAACCTGAAGGGTTCCACGATTCCTCATCAGGTGATTGGCCGCTACGGTTCGGGCCAGGTGCTTTTGAAGCCCGCGCCGGAAGGAACGGGCGTCATCGCCGGCGGTCCCGTGCGGGCCGTGATGGAGGTAGCCGGAATTCAGAATGTGCTCACGAAATCTCTCGGCACTTCGAATCCGCACAACGTGATCAAGGCCACTTTCGACGCGCTCCTGCACTTGAAAGACGCGGCGAAAGTGGCCGAATCCCGCGGCAAGGGAACGGCGGAGGAAGCGGCGGTTTCCTAGCCGCACCGCGAGCAAATTATGGCCAAAACGACGAAAAAATCAGGAACGCTGAGAATCAAGTGGGTGGTCAGCTTCATCGGCTGCCCGCGCGGTATGCGCGCCACCATCCGGGGTCTGGGCTTTCGACGCATGCAGCAAGTGGTCGAGCGCCCGGATACGCCGGCGATTCGCGGCATGATCGCCAAGGTTCACCACCTGGTCAGGATTGAGGAATAGGCATGGCTGAGAAACCAACACTCTCGAATTTGAAACCGCCGCGCGGCTCGCGCCATCGCAAAGTCCGCGTCGGCCGTGGCATGGGCTCGAAGCTGGGCAAGACTTCCGGCGCCGGAAACAAGGGGCAGCAATCGCGGCGCGGCTATTCCCGCCGCCCGGGCTTCGAAGGCGGCCAGATGCCGCTGCATCGCCGCTTGCCGAAGCGCGGCTTCTCGAGCCCGTTTCCAAAAACTTTCGCGGTCGTCAACGTTGAGACGCTCAACGCTTTTCCGGCAGGCGAGACAGTCACGCCCGAGCTTCTCACGGGCGTCGGCATCGTTCGCGCCGCGCGAGATGGCGTGAAGATTCTCGGTGATGGCGAGCTGAAAGTAGCACTCACCGTCCGCGCGCATGCATTCAGCAAATCGGCGCAGGAAAAAATCGCCCGCGCCGGAGGGAAAATCGAAATCCTGCAATGAGGAAACTGTTCGAGGCAATTCGGAATATCTTCAGCACGCCTGACCTGCGCAAACGTGTCCTGTTTACGCTGGCGCTGCTGGGGGTGTATCGCCTCGGCGCTTTTATTCCCACGCCCGGCATCAATACCGATTTGCTCCAGCAGCTTTTCGAGCAGGGCCGCGGTTCGGTCCTGGGCCTGATGGACCTTTTCAGTGGCGGCAATTTCCGCCGGCTCACGATTTTTGCGCTCGGCATCATGCCGTACATCACTTCCTCGATCATCTTGCAATTGATGGTGGTCGTCTGGCCGTATCTCGAGCGCTTGCAAAAAGAAGGCGAGCTCGGCCGCCGCAAAATCACTCAGTACACGCGCTATTTGACCATCATTTTGAGCGCTTTCCAGTCCTTCGCTATCGCCAAGACCTTGACGACGCAATCCATGGCCGGCCAGGGGCTCGTTTATCACCCCGGCTGGCGCTTCATTCTGATGACCATGCTCACCCTCACCACTGGCTCCGCCTTTATCATGTGGCTTGGTGAGCAGATCAGCGACCGCGGCATCGGCAACGGCATGTCGCTCATCATCTTCGCGGGAATTGTTGTCGGCCTGCCCCGCGCCGTCGGCGACCTCTGGGACAAGGCCCGCACGCAGCAGTGGGGCTCCTTCACCCCCATCGCTTTGCTCGGGCTGATTATCCTGATGCTCGCTGTCGTTGCCTTCATCGTCTTCATGGAGGGCGGCCAGCGCCGCATTCCGGTGCAGTATGCCAAGCGCGTCATGGGACGCAAAGTCATGGGCGGGCAGATGACCTATCTCCCGTTGCGCGTGAATTCCGGCGGCGTGATTCCGCCTATTTTCGCGAGCTCGCTGCTTACGTTCCCGCAGACGCTTGCGCTCATCTTCTCGAAGAAGTCAGCCTTCTTCGACAAGTTCGCGAGCTCGATTCGCTGGGGGGAGCCGCTCTACACGCTCATCTACGTCACGCTGATCATATTTTTTGCGTTTTTCTATGTGGGGATTATTTTCAATCCCACCGAGCTTGCGGACAACATGCGGAAGTACGGCGGCTTCATACCCGGCATCCGCCCCGGCCGCAATACGTCGGAGCACATCAACCGCATCCTGACGCGCCTCACGTTCGTCGGCGGCGTCTATTTGGCGATCGTCTGCCTGCTCCCGGAATGGATGATTTCCGGAATTCATTTGCAGCATTTGTGGTTTGTCGGGGACTGGTTCGATAAGCACATGTGGCGCTTCGTCCTCGACGGGTTGAACGTGCAGTTTTATTTCGGCGGCACGTCGCTGCTGATTGTGGTCGGCGTGGCCATGGATACGGTGCAGCAGCTCGAAGCTCAGCTCGTCATGCGCAATTACGACGGTTTTGTGCGCAAAGGCCGTGTGCGAGGTCGTCGCAGTTAATGCCGGTACGCTGGCGGTGCGCATGTCGCTGAACCGAGCCGTCATTTTCCTTGGGCCGCCCGGAGCGGGCAAGGGCACGCAGTCCAAGCGCGTTGCCGAGCGCTATGGCGTGCCGCATCTCTCGACCGGCGATATGTTGCGGGATGCCGTCAGCCGGGGCACCGAGCTTGGCCGGAAGGCCGAGCCGATTATGGAGCGCGGCGAGCTGGTGCCGGACGATATCGTCATGGGCATGGTGGAGGAGCGGCTGGCGCGGCCCGATACGAAAGCGGGCTTCATTTTTGACGGGTTTCCGCGGACGATTCCGCAGGCCGAGCAGCTCGATCGCATACTTGCTCGCCGCGGGTTCGGCAAGCCGATAGTCGTGGATTTTCACGTGGGCCCGGATACGCTGATTCATCGCTTGTCGGGCCGCTGGACATGCAGCGTCGGCGGCGAGACGTACAATGTTTACGAGCGGCCGCCGAAGGCGCCCGGCATCTGCGATAAAGATGGCGGGAAATTGATTCAGCGCGCCGACGACCGCCCCGAAGCCGTGCGCGAGCGCCTGGCCACTTACGAGCGGCAGACGAAGCCGCTCTCAGAGTATTACAGGAAGCACGGCGTCCTCGAGGTTGTGGACGCATCGGCAGGCGTGGACGAAGTCAGCCGTGCGCTGGCAGCGATTTTCAAGCGCGCGGAAGGGTGAGATGGTCATCTGCAAGTCGCCAGCTGAGCTTGAGAAGATGCATCGGGCGGGACTGATCGTCTGGGGCGCGCTCGACAAGATGCGCTCCATGGTTCGCCCGGGCGTCACGACGAAAGAGCTGGACGATTTTGCCGAGGCCTTCACCGCCGAACATGGCGCGCGCCCGGCGTTCAAGGGTTACCGGGGATACCCGAGTTCGGTGTGCACCTCGATCAATCAGGAAGTGGTGCACGGAATTCCCTCGCCGGGGCGGAAGCTTCGCGAGGGCGATATCCTCTCGATGGATTTCGGCGTCGAGCTCGATGGCTACTTCGCCGACGCGGCGCTGACGGTTCCGGTGGGCAAGATCAAGCCGGAGCGCGAAAAGCTGTTGCGCGTCACGCGCGAGTCGCTCGAGCAGGCCATTGCAAAGGTCCGGCCCGGCAATCGCCTCGGCGATATTTCGGCTGCGGTACAGACCTGGGTCGAAAAGAACGGCTACTCAGTGGTCCGCGAGTTCGTCGGCCACGGCATCGGCACCAGGATGCACGAGGAGCCGCAGCTCCCGAATTACGGCACGCCGGGGCAGGGAGCGCGGTTGCAGGAGGGCATGGTCCTCGCCATCGAGCCGATGGTCAATACCGGCGGTCCGGGCGTGAAGGTGCTCGACGACGAATGGACCGCGGTGACGACGGACGGCAGCGATTCGGCCCATTTCGAGCACACCGTCGCGGTCACGGCCAAGGGGCCATGGATTCTCACGCGGCCGCAGGAGTCAAGCGGGCCAGTTTGGTAGGCAGGCGTCTTAGAGACGCATGCAGCATCGAATAGACAGGAGCGCATGTCGAGAAGGCCAGTGCAGGAAAAAAAGAAGCCGGGCGAAGGAAGCGGCAAGGAAGACGCCATCGAAGTGATGGCCACGGTGATTGAGCCGCTGCCGAACGCGATGTTCCGCGTCGAGCTCGAAAACAAGCACCAGGTCCTGGCTCACATCTCGGGAAAGATGCGGAAAAATTTCATCCGCATCCTGCCGGGTGATCGCGTCGCCGTAGAGCTTTCACCGTACGACTTGACGCGCGGCCGCATCGTCTATCGCTATAAGTAGGCGCCGCCTGCATCCGGGGCGCTTTGAAAGAATGGAGCTGGAAATGAAGGTAAGAGCATCGGTAAAGAAAATTTGCATGAAGTGCAAGATTGTCCACCGGCGCGGCGTGGTGCGCGTGATTTGTACAAATGCCAAGCACCGCCAGCGCCAGGGTTAAGCCGGGAATAGGGAGAATAAAGCATGGCACGCATCGCAGGTGTGGATTTGCCGCCGAATAAGCGGCTCTGGGTCGGCCTCACGGCCATCTATGGCATCGGGCAGGCGCGCGCGCGTTCGCTCGCCGAAAAAGCAAAAGTGGACTCGACTAAGAAAATAAAAGACCTCACGGAAGAAGAGGTGACGCGCATCCGCGCCGCCATCGAATCCGAAGGCCGCGTCGAAGGCGACCTCCGCAAAGAAACGCAGATGAACGTTCGCCGCCTGATTGAAATTCAGTGCTATCGCGGCCTGCGCCATCGCCGGAATCTTCCCGTGCGCGGGCAGCGGACGCATACCAACGCCCGCACGCGCAAGGGCCCGCGCAAGGGCGCCGTGGCCGCGAAGAAGAAGACCATGGCGCGCAAGTAGGGATCTTAAAGGAGACGCAATAAAGTGGCCAAAGAACCGAAAGACGCCGCCGCAGCCGCTTCTCCCGCAGCCGGAGCAGCCGCAAAAGCGTCGAAGCGCAAAAAGGAATTCCGCAAGAAGAAAGAGAAGCGCGTGGTGCCTCACGGCGTCGTCTGTATTCAGGCGACGTTCAACAACACCATCGTGACGCTCACCGATCCCGATGGCCGCGCCGTCAGTTGGTCTTCCGCCGGCTCGGTCGGTTTCAAAGGCTCGCGCAAAGGCACGCCCTACGCCGCGCAGCAGGCGGCCATGACCGCCGCAGGCGTCGCGCGCGATCAGTACGGCATGAAGTCCGTCGAGGTGCGCGTGAAGGGCCCCGGAGCGGGCCGCGAATCCGCAGTGCGCGCGCTGGCAACGTCCGGGCTGCACATCAATGCGATTAAAGACGTCACGCCCGTGCCGCACAACGGCTGCCGTCCGCCGAAGCGCCGGCGCGTCTAGGCCTTAACAATTTTTGTTCGGTCGTGAAAAGGAGAGAAGGACTTGGCAAGACATCGTGAAGCAGTTTGCCGGCTGTGCCGCAGGGAAGGCCAAAAGCTTTTCCTGAAAGGTCTCCGGTGTTTTACGGAAAAATGCGCCATCGAAAAGCGCAATTTCGTTCCCGGCCAGCATGGCCAGGCCCGGCGCCCGAAAATGGTCGGCTATGGCGTGCAATTGCGCGAAAAGCAGAAAGTGAAGCGCACCTATGGCCTGCTCGAGCGCCAGTTCCGCAGCTACTTTGAAAAAGCGCTCCGCACCAAGGGGCCAACCGGCGGAAATCTGGTGATTATGCTCGAACGCCGCCTCGATAACGTCGTCTATCGCATGGGCCTCGGTGGCTCGCGCTCCCAGGCTCGCCAGCTCGTCCTCCACGGCCACATTCGCGTGAAGGGACAGAAGGTCAATATCCCAAGTTATCTCGTGCAGGTCGGCGACGAAGTAGCGCTCAAGGAAAAGATGCACCAGAACACCATGATCCTCGAAGCGCGCAATCTGGCGCAGAGCCAGGGCATCGCCCCATGGCTCGATATCGACCGCCAGAATTTCAAGGCGCGCGTGGTGGCCATGCCGCGCCGCGAAGACGTGCAGACGCCGCCGATGAACGAGCAGCTCATCGTCGAGCTTTATTCGAAGTAACGCAAAAATTTTACGTCGAAAGTTTGTGGGTCCGCCGTTGGCGGGCCGGGAGGAACGTACAGATGTGGAAGGGCTTCCAGAAACCAAAGCGGTTGGCAGCAGAACCTGAGACACTTACTGACAAATTCGGAAAATTTTCCGCTCAGCCTTTCGAGCGCGGTTGGGGAACCACGGTTGGTAACTCGCTGCGGCGCGCCTTGCTCAGCTCCATCGAAGGCGCCGCCATCACGGCGGTGAAAATCGAGGGTGTGCTCCACGAATTCTCGCCGATTCCCGGCGTGGTGGAAGATGCCACCGATATTATTCTCAACCTGAAACAGGTTCCCATGAAGCTGAATACCGATCAGCCGAAGACGATCACCCTCAACGTGGACGTCCCCGGCCCGGTCACCTCGGCCAAAATCGAAGAAGACGCCGATATCGCTGTCCTCGACAAGAACGTTTACATTGCCACGGTCAGCGAAGGCGGCAAGCTCGAGCTTGAAATGCGCGTCAAGAACGGCCGCGGCTATGTCGCCGCCGACCGCAATTTCGACGAGGACTTGCCCATCGGCTATATCCCCATCGACTCCGTCCACTCGCCCGTGCGCAAGGTCAATTACGCCGTCGAGGCCGCTCGTCTTGGTCAAATGACCGATTACGAAAAGCTGACGCTCGAAGTCTGGACCAACGCCGCCATCACTCCCCAGGACGCCATCGGCCTGGCCTCGAAACTGATGAAAGATCACATGAGCATCTTCATCAATTTCGAAGAGCAGCCCGATCTTCCCGAGGAAGTGGTCGAAAATTACAGCGACCCACGCTTGGAATACCTCGACCGCTCCGTCGAAGAGCTCGAGCTTTCGGTGCGCTCCTACAATTGCCTGAAGAACGCCAATATCCAGAACTTGCGCGAGCTGGTGCAGAAGACCGAATCCGAAATGCTCAAGACCAAAAATTTCGGCCGCAAGTCGCTGAATGAAATCAAGGACATCCTCTTGAAGATGGGACTGAGCCTGGGGATGAAGTTCGACGAGCACGGCCGCATTATCTGGCCGCCGCTCCCGAGCCAGACCGCTCCTCCTCCTTCGGAGGAAGCCACGACGCTCTAATTTCAAGGGAGACCGCGGAACGCCAACATGAGACACCTCATATCAGGCAGCAAACTGGGACGCCAGCCGGCGCATCGCCGCGCCACGCTGCGCAACCTGGTCACCAACCTCATCGAAAAAGAGCGCATTCACACGACTCTTCTTCGCGCCAAGGCGGCTCGTCCGATTGCCGAGCGCATGATCACACTCGGCAAACGCGATTCGCTTCACGCACGGCGTCAGGCGGCTGGTTTTCTCACCACGCCTGATGCCACGAAGAAGCTCTTCGCCGATCTCGCTCCCCGTTTCGCGGACCGTCCGGGCGGCTACACCCGCATCATTCGCGTCGGCTGGCGCATTGGCGACGGCGCCGAGCTGGCCATCCTCGAATTCATCGGCTCGGAGCTGAAAAAGAAGGGCAAAAAGCAAAAGCGCGAAAAGGTCGAAGACGCTCCGGAAGAGAAGGAAAAGGAAGCGGTCGCCCAGAAGTAGATCTCGCATCCGAAAAATTCAACGGCCCGTCCCGGTCATTCGGGACGGGCTCTTTTTTTTAGCCTTGGATTTCGAGAATCTTTGTGGGTCGCGGTTTCAACCGTGACATAAGCGCTCCAAAGCTCGCCCGGCCTTAGCCACTGAAGCTCCCACACAGACGCTCTAATGCGGATCAGGTGTCGCAATCCCAGTGGCTTTGAAATTCTCCTTCCGTTTCCTGCGCACATCGCCGAGCAGCATCACGAGAGCCGCAACCACCTGCGCCGCAATGCTGCCAACGGTATCGAGCAGCACGTCCGCAAAAGCCGCCGTCCTGCCCGGCACGAACGACTGGTGAAACTCATCAAGCCCTGCGTACACCGCGGCCACCCCGATTGCACCCAACGCCCACACCAGCCGCATGCCTTTCTGCCCGTAGCGGAATGCCCGCAGCACCAGCAAACTGAAAACGAAATACTCGGTGAAGTGTCCGCTCTTGCGGATCAAATAGTGCACAGCGTCGAGAGTTTCCGGGGACCAGCGAGGAAACAACCAATGCAGCACTGGGACGATGATTCTCGAAGTGTGTTCAGAAGTGAATGCGCCTGTTGAAAAACTGAAGATGACCGCGGCCCAGACGATTACTGGCCCCCAGATCCGCAGCCAGCGCACCTTACTCCGCCTGGACGCCGCCGCGCCCCATCACAAATGCAAAAATATCCGCTGGGCGTCGCGCCATTATTCCAGCCGGTAATTCGGCGCTTCCCTCGTGATGATCACGTCGTGAACGTGGCTCTCGCGCAAGCCCGCCTGCGAAATTCGAATGAACCGGCTGTTTTCCTGAAGCTCCCGCAAATTCTCCGTCCCGCAATATCCCATGCCGCTGCGCAGGCCGCCCGCCAGCTGATCCACGAGCGCCGAGAGCGGCCCTTTGTAGGCCACCTGCCCCTCGATTCCCTCGGGCACCGATTTCGTCCGGTCGGTGAATTCCTGCGCGTAGCGGTCCGCCGACCCCGCTTCCATCGCGCCGATCGACCCCATGCCGCGGTATGATTTGTACGTCCGCCCTTGATACAAAATTGTTTCGCCAGGCGATTCCTCGGTCCCCGCAAAAAGCCCGCCGATCATCACCACCGACGCGCCCGCGGCGATCGCCTTCGTGATGTCACCCGAAAATTTAATTCCGCCATCGGCAGTGATGGGCACGCCTGTCCCTCTTGCAGCGCGCGCGCACTCCATGATGGCCGTAATTTGCGGGACTCCCGCGCCGGTCACCACGCGCGTCGTGCAGATCGACCCCGGCCCCATCCCCACTTTGATTCCGTCAATTCCCAGCGCGATTAAATCCCGCGTCCCCTCCGCGGTCGCCACGTTTCCGGCCAGCAGCTGCATCTCAGGAAATTTCTTCTTCACGTCGCGGATCGCTTCCATCACCCGCGCAGTGTGCCCGTGCGCCGTATCAATCGCCAGCACGTCCACTTTCTCGCGCGCCAGCTCTTCGGCGCGTTCCAGATAATCGCCTGTGGCTCCGATCGCCGCGCCCACTCGCAATCGTCCATGTTCGTCTTTCGTCGCGCTCGGGAATTCAATTTTCTTCTGGATGTCCTTGACGGTGATCAGCCCTTTGAGATTGAAGTCGTTGTCCACCACCAGCAGCTTCTCGATGCGATGCTTCTGAAGGATTTTCTCCGCTTCCTCGAGCGTGGTGCCCACGGAAACCGTCACCAGATTGTCCTTGGTCATCACCGCGCTCACCGGCTGATCCAGGTTGCGCTCGAATCGCAGGTCCCGGTTCGTCAAGATGCCGACCAGGCGCGGCCCACGCGTCACCGGCAGCCCGGAGACTTTATACTTGTTCATGATGTCCAGTGCCTGCCGCACGGACATTTCCGGCGCAATCGTCACCGGGTCCACGATCATCCCGCTTTCCGAGCGTTTCACCTTGTCCACTTCTTCCGCTTGCCGCGCGATGGTCATGTTGCGGTGAATGAACCCGAGGCCGCCCTGCCTCGCGATGGCGATTGCCAGGCGTGAATCCGTCACCGTGTCCATTGCCGCGGCGACGATCGGGATATTCAGCGCAATCTTTCGCGAGAGGCACGTGCGCGTGTCCGCCTGCGCCGGCAACACACTCGATTTGCCCGGCAGCAGCAGCACGTCGTCAAACGTCAGCCCCTCGGGGATGGCTCCTTCAATCATCATGTCTCCTGGCACCTGGATGGCTCCCCATAAATAACAAAGCCCAGCTTGCTTCGCTGGGCGGGTAGAGAAATCCCCGGTGAAAAATTTTCTTCATCATTGAATTTTCCATTCTATGTTCAAAAGCAGCCGAAATCAAGCGCACGCAACCCCGTCGCACTCGCCGTCCGCGCAAGCCGCGCATCTCCCAAAGCGCAGTTGCATCACGCTCGAAGAGCCCCTACCATTATATATGGTGACTGATTTCATCCCACTTGGGCCGATTCGCAATACCCACTCGATGACCATCGCGGCCGTTTACTGGCCCAGAAAATTTCCCGGCATGCCGCCGGCCGTGCCGCGATTGTTTGTAGTCGAGCCCGGCACGCAGATTCGCGCGGATTGCCACTGGCAGGAAAATCCGCGCGAGCATCCCACCATCGTCCTGTTGCACGGCCTGGAAGGCTCGAGCGAATCGAATTACATGCTGGGCACGGCCGAGAAAGCCTATATGGCGGGTTTCAACGCCCTGCGCCTAAACCAGCGCAATTGTGGCGGAACGGACAATCTCACTTCCACGCTCTACCACTCCGGCCTCAGCGGCGATGTTCGCGCCGTCGTTCTCGAATTGATCGAACGCGACCGGCTTCCCGAAGTTTTCGCCGTGGGATTTTCCATGGGCGGCAACCTGGTTCTAAAGATGGCGGGAGAAGTCGAAGATGCCGCGCCGCCTCAGGTGCGCGGATTCGCCGTGGTTGCCCCGGCGCTCGATCTTGCTGCCTGCGCCGACGCGCTCGCCGAGCCGCGAAATTTCCTTTACGAATGGCACTTCGTTCGCCGCATGAAAAGCCGCATACGCCACAAGGCAGGTCTTTTTCCGGAGATTTATCTCGCGAATGGCCCGCTCGACGTCCTCAGTTCCGTCGCCACCGTCCGCGATTTCGATGAAGTGATTACAGCGCGTTTCTGCGGCTTCCGCGCCGCCGACGACTATTACGCCCGCTCAAGCGCCCGCCGCGTTCTTGCCGGCATCCGTCGCCCAACTCTGATCCTAACGTCGCAGGACGACCCTTTCGTTCCCTTCGCCTCGTTTCAGGATCCTGCCATTCCCGCGAATGCCAGCATCAAATTTATCGCCCCGGACCGCGGCGGCCATGCCGCATTCATTTCCAGCGCCCGCGGCCGCGGCAGGTTCTGGTCCGAAAGCCGCATCGTGGAATTCTGCGCCAGCCATTCAAACTTCAAAACCGCGAGCCCCGCGCTCGCCGCAGCTCATTTTCGGTGAACCTTCAGATAGCAGGCTTGCGAAACCTTTCCCGGGTCCGGCATGTCAAACTGCATCTCCACTTCTCCCGCGCCGTCTTCATTCACGGTTAGGAGCACGGTGTGCGCCTCCAGTAGCTTCTTCAGCGCTTCCTTGGGAAGGGAGCTCACCGTCTTGTCCGAGTTTGGCGCCCATTCCTCGTGCTCCTCTTTGCCATCGTCCAGGCGGTAGCGAACGGTGATCTTCGGATCGTACGACATGCCCCGAATTTCTTCGGGCTCGATATAATCAATTTTCAAAAACGCCCCCACGCGAAGCGTCGCGTCCCGAAATCCAGGCCTCGACCAGCGAGACTCCTTTGTGGGCTCGCAATTCACCACCAACGACGGCGGAGCAGTAACGTCCGCATGCGGCCGCTTCACAAATCTTCCCGTCAGGATGAATTGCGTGTACGGAGCTCCGTGATAGTCCGTCCTTTGCGACGCCTGCCAATCCGGCCCGTTCGCCGGTTGCGGTTTAGCGGATGCTCCGTAGGAAAGGCCGATTGCCCCAGCCAGAATAATCACAACCAGATATTCTGATTTCATTTTCGCGCCTCTTCCGTGTTTGCGTTGTTAACGCGCACACAATACAGTTAGATTCTGTTTGCCCCAATTCTTGCCCGCCATTCCATCATAGGACGATCTCGATTGGCCAGATCAAGTTTTCCCGCGGCATCCGATGTGGCCCGCGAATCGGCGCTGACTCGTCTCCCGATTCACCAGCACCGCTAGGCAATCGGCGTCTCGAGCGACGGCGCAAACCCAGGCGTGAGAAGCTTCGCCGCGCACGATTCCGAAATCACCATGTCATCCTCGCAGCGCAGCCCGTACTCGCCCGGTACATAAATCCCGGGCTCGTTCGAAAATGTCATCCCCGCTTTCATGATCGTCCGGTTTCCGCGAACGAGGTACGGCCATTCGTGCCCGTCGAGGCCCATCCCGTGCCCAAGCCGATGCGTGAAGTATTTGTACCCGGGACCAAAACCCGCGGCGTTCACCACCTTCCGCGCGGCGTCATCCACTGAGCCGCATTCGTGGCCCGCCACAGCCGCCGCCAGCGCAGAGTCCTGCGCCGCGCGGACGATTTCAAACGCGCGAGCCAACTTTTCCGAAGGCTTTCCCAGCACGCTCGTCCGCGTCACGTCCGATTGGTAACCCTCCACCGTCGTGCCGCCGTCAATCAGCACGCCCGAGCCTTCGCGGAGCACTTGATCTTCCCGCGTCCCGTGCGGCAGAGCCGCCGCAGGCCCGAACAGCACGATCGAGTAACCGCTCAATCCCATCTTTTCGTAGCCGCGCGCGATCATTTCTCCCACATTGCGCTGCGTCATCCCCTCACGCAAGGATGCAAACGTGGCGCGATACACGTCAAAAGTCGCTCCGCACGCGAGCCGCATCAATTCAATCTCATGTGCGCTCTTTTGCGCGCGGCACCCCACGGTGACGGAGTCCGCGCTCCCATACCCATGCGCTGGCGCCGCTCCGCGCAGGCCGTCGAAAAAAGCGTAGCGCGTCGTCTCCTCCACCCCCACTCGCCCGGTGCGAATGCCACGCTCGGAAATCCACTTGGCCGCAAGCGCGTACGGGCTTTCATCTTCCTGCCACACGCGCACCTCGATCGGCCACCGCAGATTTTCGCGCAGCCGCCCCTCTTCGAAGCCCGGGCAGACGATCACCGGCTCGCCTTCGCGCGGCAGCAGCAGCGCTACGATTCGCTCGCTCAATCCCCAGCGTATGCCCGTAAAGTATGCAAGCGAAGTCCCCGGCGTCACGTAGAGCGCATCGAACCGCGGGCTAGCGTTGCTCATCAATTGTTGCGCGTGCGCAATGCGCCCTTGAAATTCCCGTGCGCTAATGGACTTCACGCGATCGCCCAACGGCTGCAGCTTGTTGAACGCGGCGGGCAACGGTGCCTGGGAGTCCTGCGCCTCCGGCGGTCGAGCCGCGGCGGATGCCCCGAATAGCGCCCCAGCAGCCGCGCCTCCAGAAATAATCGAGGCGGTCTTGAACAGCTCGCGCCGCGAAATGCTCATTTGTTTCTCCGGTTTGATGCTAGTGGAAATGCGAGATGACGACTGCATCGGTTATCAGGAGCCCGCGCGCACACACGATCTGCTTCCCATCGGGCGAAAGTGAGTAGGACCACACCTGCTCGGTTGAAACATCCATGATTTTCCTTGCCGGCGTGGCTGGTGTTCCAGGCGCCCCGACGGGCTGCGCCCAAAGACTTGACGCACCCTCTTTCTCGACAAGGAAGAGAATCGCACGCCCGTCTTTTGTCCATGCCAGGCTGGTGCCTCCCTCGCCGGCCATCACGGTATCTGGCACCTCATCGTACACGTTCCGAAATTCACCGCCTTCCACGCCGAGCACTGCAATCTTCGGCCCCTTCGAAAGGTCTGGATGATACCCGGCCGCAATGAACTTCCCGTCCGGTGAGACGACCGGGAAAAAGAGTATCTCCTTGCTGAGACTGATTGGCGCGCCGCCATCAATGCCGACTTTCATCAGCATCGGCGCGCCGTTCGACGCGTCCGCATAGACAACGAATTTCCCATCGGGCGAACAGTTCGACCATAAATCCAAAATGCCATTGGTTAGCTGCTTCCAATTCGTCCCGTCCAGGTCCGAGCGCCACAGCGTGACGTTAAATCCATTGGTTCGTCCCGCGACGCTAAACACAAGATGCTGCCCGTCTCCACACGCCGATGGGAAAACAGCGGTGCCCGCCGAGGTCGCGAAATCGTGCACATTATTTCCATCCGGTGAAATGCTCGCGAGCTTCAATGCGCCGGAAGTGAAGTACGTGTACAGAATCTGGTCCGCCGTCGGCCATACGATGCCCTTCAGCCCGTCCGCCCGGCTGATGCCGGACGTGATTTGCTTCGGTGCGGAAAATCCAGTTGCTCCGCCGAAATTCCCCACCCACAGGCTTCCCGAATATGTTAGCTTGACAGTCGCAAGGGTGGATCCATCCGAAGTGATGGTCGTCCCCAGGTAGTTGTTCAAATCATTCGTGATTCGCCGTTCCTCGCCGCTCGGATAGCTCACCTCCCATAGCTGCGCATTGAACGAAGTCTTCTCGGCCGCAGACCCGAAAATAATCGCCGAACCGTCCGGCAGCCACGCCAATTGGCGCATGTAGTCCCACTCTCGCGATCCCACCCGAGCTTCCGCTCCCGTATCCACCGCAACTGTTTCCAGGATGTACGACTGAAAATCGCCTTTGAGTGACTTGCCGATCGCGATGCGCTTGCCGTCTGGCGACCACGATGGTCCGTCATTCGCGAACCCTGCTGGATTCTTGACCACAATGACCGGTTTTAGCCCCGTTCCGTCCGCGTTCGCCGCCATCAAGCTTGAATTCCTCGCCGCCGTGGATTGCCGCACAAAAACGATCCGCTTTCCGTCCGGCGAAAAACTCACCGGGCTATCCACATCCACGATCAGTTGTCGCGGAGCGCCCCCGAGCGACGCCACCTGGTAGAGCGTGCCCAGCCCGGTCCCTGGCTCGTGCTTCGCATAATAAAGATAGTTCCCATCTGGCGAGAAAGTGATCCCCCCGATCTCTCCTTCGGATCCGCTCACCACTTTCGCAGTGCTCCCGGTCCCCAATTGCCGCACGAACACCGCATGTTCGCCGTTATCATCGGAAACATACGCCAGCCATTTCCCGTCCGCCGAAATCGTCGCGGAATGAATATTCCCCGAAGATGTGATCGGCGTGATTGCCATTTGCATGAAAGAATTTTCTTCGTGATGGCCCAGGCGCTCGTGCAAAAAAAGCGCCAGTATCCCGGCGATCGTCGCCAGCAGCACGCCCCCACCGAGCCATACTCCCCAATGCATCCCGCGCCGCAGTGGAATCGCTGCGGTCGTAGGCCCAGCTCCGCCCGCGATGGGCTCCATCGGAACGCGCCCGGAGGCACTCGTAATGGGCTGCACTGCCACCGATCCAGACGCGGGCGCGGCACTCGCGGCCCGCCACGCGCTGGTGGATGCTCCCGCAACCCGCGAAGAATCCGTATCGCGCTTCAGCCGCTTCAAATCGCCGCGCAACTCCGCAGCCGTTTGGTAGCGAAGATCACTGTCCTTCTCGAGCGCCTTGCCGATGATTTCTTCGAGCTTGGGAGGAATATTCGGATTCAGCGTGGATGGCGCCGCTGGATTGCGATTCAGCACCGCATCGAAAATTACCGCCGGCGTATTTCCGGTAAATGCCGCGCGCCCCGTCGCCATTTCATACAGCACCGCCCCCAGGCTAAAGAGGTCGGTCCGCGCATCCAGATTCTCGCCGCGCGCTTGCTCTGGCGACATGTAAGCCACCGTGCCCAGCGCCGAGCCCGGGCTTGTGAGCATGATGTCGCCCGAGGTCGGATCCGCAGCGGTGGTAAAGCTCGCCCCGACAGTCTCAGCGATCCGCCGCGAGGCCGCCTGCTTCGCGAGACCGAAATCCAAGATCTTCGCCTGGCCTCTCGTGGTGATAAAAATGTTCGCCGGCTTGATATCGCGGTGAACGATCCCGCGCGAGTGCGCCGCATCAAGCGCATCCGCAATCTGTATCCCATAGTCGAGCAGGGAATCGGTGGCCATCGCCCGGCCCGCAATCCGCTCGCGCAGCGTCTGGCCTTCCAGCAGCTCCATCACCAGAAATGGCCGCCCGTTATGTTCCCCCACGTCGTAAATCGTGCAAATTCCTGGATGGTTCAGCGACGATGCCGAACGCGCCTCGCGCTGAAAACGTTCGAGTGCAGCAGAATCGCGCGCTAGGTCAACGCTAAGGAATTTCAGCGCCACCTGCCGCCCCAGCCGCGTGTCTTCAGCCCGATAGACTTCCCCCATGCCGCCGCTTCCCACCGGCTCGACAATGCGGTAATGAGAAATGGTTTCGCCTATCATCCCACCCTTCGTAGATCATCCTAAACAACTCACTGCAGACGTGCAAGCCATCATGTCCGAAGCGTTTCGGGTTCTACAGTGCAAATGACTCGATGAAGAAGGAAATTGCGTTTCCGTGAGGTGAGCCTTGCCATCCGTAAACTACTGCGCAGCGGCAGCAGAACTCGAACGGGGCAGCACAGTCACCGTCACCGGTTGCTCCAGCTGAAAATCCAGCATCGCCTCTGACGGAATCTTCACCTGTTTGCCCTTCGTCATGGTGGTCAACACCACACCTGTACCGGCGCCCACCCCCGCTCCGATCGCGGCGCCCGCTCCAGCGCCCGCGATGGCCCCGATGATCGCCCCAAGTGCCGCTCCACTCCCGGCTTTCTTGGCCGTTTCTTTCCCCCGCGAGGTCCCCGTCGCCGAATAGGTGCTGCTGTAAAGCGAGTAGGAGCGCCCCTGAAATTCCATCTTCAGCAGCTCCAAATGCAGCTCGCTCTTTCCCTTCAAGCGCCCAGCCTTCTTTGACGACGCCAATCGCACGTATATATCGGTTCCCCTTGGCACCACCACCGTCCCATCCACTACCATCGGGCTCTCCAGCGCCGCATGGAAAATTTCACCCGGCCCATTCACCGCCGAATCCACCGTATCAATCATCCGCACCCTCATCATCGAGTTCACCGGGACCACCACGTCTTTCGGTTGCGGCGGGGCCGGCGGGGCGGGCGGTGGAATAGGCAGTCCAGGAACCTGCGAAGTAGTCTGGGCAGTAATTGGCGCGAGTTGCGACGACGAAGACTGTAACGCGAATTGTGATGTCACTGGGACTGGCGCCGGCTTAGGAATCAGCATTCGGGGCAATCCGTCCCTCGATTCCGTTGCCTCGATAGTCGTCTCACCCTTTTTCTTTTCGCGCGGAGTGTGCGGCAAAATCGGATTAATCGGATGCGGCGAATCAGCATTTGGCGCGAAGGCTTGCGGTGCTTGCGCCACCTCCACGCTCATCTCATCATTCACGCTTGCAACGCCGCGAGTTTGCGATGCGAGCCTGAAAGCTTCCTTACGCGCGGCATCGCTCGCAACCGTTCCGCTGAGAGTCACGGCTCCACTGCTTGAGCTGACGGCCAGATCCGCATCTTTCAACATCGAATCACCCGCCAATTGCAGCCTAATGCTGCTCGCCAACGCCGCGTCATCCGGTTTTCGCGCGCATCCGCCCGCGATCACCGTGGCCATCATCGCGACCAAAAGTGCTGGTCTGTGGCGCATCAATTTCCCCCCATCCCTGTGAACCCCTGCGCGGCACACAACGAGCATGCTTCAAATATCCAGGATTGCTTTAGGTCAGTCTACTATGATGCGACGCATAGTCTAAATGCTGTCTTGCCCATCTGATAGCGCCGCACCCGCGATAAACCCCGGCCGATATCCGCCCAACTCGCCCGGCCCCGCAAAAATATCTCTGCAACTTTTTTTGCGCCCCTGTGTTTCACCCTCAGTGCCGAAAAGGGTGTTCGGCTCTCGGCTATAAATCAATTTCTAGATGGAGGAGATCTGCTATGCGCAATCTCAAAGCTCTGGGTGTGTTCCTTTCCATTTTCGCCGTACTTTCGCTCTCCAGTTGTGGCGGGGGCGGTTCCGCTGCCACGCCACCGGCTCAACAAACAGGCTCTATTTTCACGATTGGGACGGATAATCCGCCGCTTCCCAGCGTGCTTTCCGTTCTAGTTCAAATCACCAGTATCCAGCTTTCCGACGGCACCACCACCGTCAATCTTCTCAACGGTCCTCAGACAGTGGACTTCGCCAAGCTTTCTGGCCTTCGCAGTTTGCTTGATCTCGAGGACGTGCCCGCGGGCACTTACACTTCAGCCACCATCATCGTCGGCGGCGTGACCATCGGCTACCTCGATACCACGCAAAATCCGCCGGCGCTCAATACCATCACCGCCAACGTTTCTCCCATGACCGTCATGCAGCCGTTGGCATCGCCGCTCGTCCTCGGCGACCAGGATCTCGTCGGCTTCTTCATGGACCTCGACCTGAGGCAATCCGTTCAGACCGACATGAACGGCAATGTCACCGGAAATTTCACTCCCACATTCGATGTGAAAGCAGTCTCCGTCGATGATGGCGATGCCGAAATTGACGATTTCGCCGCCGGCATTGTCAGCGTCAATCCCGCCGGCAATCAATTCGTCATTCAAGGCCCGCACGGCCGCAATTTCACCGTTGACACCAGCGCCTCAACCGATTTCGACGATCCCTCGACGCCGATGGCCAATTTCGATACCAACACCATCGTCGCCGTCTCCGGCACTCTGAATCGCGTCACCCGGGATATCGACGCGAGCGAAGTGGAAGTTCTCTCGACAGACCACTTCTACCTCGAAGGGTTGGACACCTTCGTCCAGAACAACAACGGTGTCGCCACTCAGATCAATCTCTATCCCTTTGCCGAGCTTCCCGTGCTCGCTGGTGCTCCGCTCGGCGAGATTGATCCCATCGCGCTGACAGGCCACGAGAATTACATGATCTCCTATCTGCACATTCCGCTCACGACGCTCTTGTTTGGCCCCGGAAGCCAGCTCGCCGGCCAGCGTATTATCCTCGGCGGCAAGCTGAATAACTCCACCAACCCGCCAGCCCTGACCGTGCATCGCGTGGTCCTCGAACGCCAGGGACAGCGTGGCCCATGGACTCCTGGCAGCACACAGATCCAGAACGGCAACAACGGCACGTTCACTTTCACGGACAATTATCTCGCCGGCGTTCTGTTGCCCAAGCCGTTGACAGTCATCAGCACCAACTTCACCAACTACATCAATCTCAATGGTCTCGCAGCCCTCACCGGCCCGAACCCGATTCCCCTGCGCGTCGTCGGCTATATTCTCATCGATCCCGCGACGAGCAGCCCGGTCATGGTCGCCCGCACCGTTGAGCAGATGACTGACTAACCGGATAGCAAGAGCTTTACCCCTGCAGTCGCGCCACTGTCCCGCTTCGCACGGAGCGGGGCAGTGGCGTTTTTCTTGATGGCCTCGCCGCCTTCCCGCGTTACAATCCCGCCATGCAAGAGCCCCGCACCTTCGCCGATTTCTGGCCCCATTACGTTCTCGCTCACCGCCAGCCGCTCACTCGCATTTTCCATTTCACCGGCACTCTCATCGGCTGGACGCTTATTTTCGCGGCCATCTATTACGGCCACAAATGGCTCATCGCCGCCGCCATCGTCGTACCCTACAGCTTCGCCTGGGTTTCCCACTTCTTCATCGAGCACAATCGTCCCGCCTCCTTCGGACACCCGCTCTGGTCCTGGCTCGCCGATCAAAAAATGGTCGCCATGGTCCTCGTGGGTAAAATGGGTGGGGAAGTACAGCGTTGCGCCGCGCTCGAAAGCAGCACAGCTTCAAACTAATCGGCAGGTCAGCTTCTACTTCGCTAAAACTGTTCCATCCGCACTGCCATCACGCGCTTTCCCTGCGTGCGAATCTCAATCGCCATCGGCGGACGCACACCCGCTCCCTGCGCAATCTCGCCGCGAACCAGCCCGCTAGGCACCGTCACGTACTTCGTGAGATCAAACACCGTCTTATTGCACGGGTCGCCGACCATCGGATGCGCGGCCCGGTAATGGTATTCCGTGTCGAGTTTCCCCAGGTCCGTCACATATTCCATCTCACAGCTTCCGAAAGGCTCGCGCAGCGATAGCCCCCAATACGTCCCACCCGGCAGATGCACCACCACCGCCGGCGTCTCTCGTCCCGTCGAGGAGTCGCGAAAAATGAATCGCTTCGAGGACCATGGCTTGGCGAGCTCATCCGTCGTGGCCACTTCACCGGGCGCCACCGCCAATTTCTCCACAGGCTTTGGCGGTTCCACTGGCTTGGCCGCGGGCTCCGCCTCTGCAACGGGCGCCGGTTCCTTCGCCGACGAAGAATGGCTCCACCAAGCCACCGCGCCGCCAAGCACCAGCGCACCTACGAGAGTAAAAATAATCCATGTCGGCGGAATTTTCATGGGCAGGGCACTGCGCCCTCGTATGGGCGCAGCAGCTGAATCCCCTTCCTTCGCAGGCGCGCTGTATGCCACCCCGGGTATGCGAGGCTGCTGCGGCCTGAATGGGTCGGTCTTCGAGTCTTTGTCCGGCATCGCTGGGCAATCCGGAAGGGAGCCTCAAGGTTGATACCGCCGCGGAAAAATTGCAAGCCGATTGCAAACTTGAGGTGTTAACGCTTTCGCGATTTTCGAGAGCGCGCCGCGATTCAGGCCGGCCGTTCTACCCGCACCGAGTGGTGCGCCACGTACTCATGCAAATTCGCGAGAATCAGCAGCAATTCCAGCATCCGGTCGCGCTGGTCAGGGTTCGGATCTCCCGCACCCTCTTCCAGATTTTTTACGATTGCCAGCGCATCCGTCAGCAGCCATTCCAAATCGTGCGGATCCAGCATCTCGCCCTGCCGCGCGCGATCGAGCGTCTCATCCGTCCGCAGAAATGCCTCATCCAGAAAATGATCCAGGCAGAGCTGCTCTCCCGCAAGACCGCGCGGCAGCGAGCTCACACACCCGGACCGGCGGCACCTGGCTGGGACGGTGGCTGTCATGACTCACCCCGGGGCCCCGAACATGCTTTTGATTCGAGGCGCGTGCACGAAAGACTAGCACATTTTTTTGTTCTCGCGCGGCAGTGCGCCGAATCACGCAATAGCGCAAAATTTCAACGCGTCGCGTCCCCCTGAGCCTCAATTGCGCCGCGCCCTTGCCCGAGGCATTCCACGGCGTCCGAAGAACTCGCGCCGTGTTTGAGTTGGGTCACTTTGGGATTTGTTGCGGAGAAACGGCGCTCGGTTCTAACCCTCAGTCCCGTGGCACTTCTTGTATTTCTTTCCCGAGCCGCAGGGGCAAGGATCGTTGCGCCCCACCTTCGCTCCGGCGCGCACGGGCTTGGGCGCCTCCGCCTGTGCTGGGCCGGTCTGAAATTGCAATTGCTGCTGCTGACGCCGCTGCTTCCGCTCCATCTCCGCCGGTGAAAACGCGCTCAGCCCGCGCGGTACAGCCGGCGCAGGCGAATCAGCCGGCGTTCCAGGCCCGGCAGCCGGTACCGGCGGACCTCCCTCCGCCGGACGCACCAAAAACAGAAATCGCACCGTCTCCTTATCAATCCGATCCATCAAATCATCAAAAAGTATGAACGCTTCCTTCTTGAACTCAACCAGCGGGTCCTTCTGCCCGTACCCGCGCAATCCGATACCTTCCTTCAAGTGGTCCAGGCTCAGCAGGTGGTCCTTCCACTGCGCATCCACGATATCCAGCAAAATCTGCCGCTCAAGCCATCGCAGCGTCTGCGCACCGAAAAGTTTTTCCTTCTCCTCGTACCGCGCATTCACTTTCTCAATCAGCGCATCCGCCAGCTCATCGTGTCCAAGAGTCGCCAAATCGATGCCCACTGCTTTCGGCTCGAACCCAAACTGGTTCAGCACCTCGTTAGCAAATTGCGTCACGTTCCATTGGTCCGGATGCTGCTCGCGCGGGCAATAAATATCCACCAACTCGAACGCAATCTCTTCCGCCTTCTCGAGCACCAGTTCCTTCTGGTCCGTCCCCTCCAAAATCGCGCGCCGCGTCGAGTAAATCGTCTCGCGCTGCTTGTTCATCACGTCGTCGTACTCGAGCAAATGTTTGCGCGCCTCGAAATTTTGCGCCTCCACGGCCTTCTGCGCGTTTTCGATACGCTTGCTGATGAGCTTCGATTCGATCGGCACCCCCTCCGTCATTCCCAGCCGGAACATCAGCGCCTTCACCCGCTCCCCGCCGAATATCCGCAGCAAATCATCCTCAAGCGAAAGAAAAAATCGCGAAGCACCCGGATCGCCTTGCCGCCCCGCGCGCCCGCGCAACTGGTTGTCAATTCGCCGCGCCTCGTGCCGCTCCGTCCCCAGAATGTGCAGCCCGCCCATGGCCACCACTTCATCGTGTTCCGCGCGGCACTGCTCCGCGAACTGGTCGTATATCGGCTTCCACTGCTCGAGCGGCACCTGAAATATTTTCCCTTCCTGCTGGAAGAGCACCATCGCCGCACTCGCAGCTGCGCTCGACCCATTTCCCGACGCAGCATCCGCCTGCGCAGCCGTCTCCGTCGCAGCGCCCGCACCCGCGCCGGCGCCAGCAGCTACGGCCGCGCCAATCACGGCTCCCGCCGGCGCGTACGGCATCGCCAGCTTGTTCTTCAACGCGTACTCGCGCGTCATCGCCTCCGGATTGCCGCCCAGCAAAATATCCGTTCCGCGGCCGGCCATGTTCGTCGAGACAGTCACCGCGCCCTTCCGCCCCGCCTGCGCGATAATTTTCGCCTCGCGCTCGTGCTGCTTGGCGTTCAACACCTGGTGCGGGATCCCCGCCTTCTTCAGCAGTTCCGCGATCTTCTCCGACTTCTCAATCGAGATGCTGCCCACCAGCACCGGCTGCCCGCTCTCAAAATACTGACGGATGCCGCCCGCGCGCGTCTCATCCTCCTGGATAATCCCGTTCACCGCCGCTTCGAATTTCTCCGCTTCCGTGCGATACACCACGTCCGGATGCTCAATGCGGATCAGCGTCTTGTTCGTCGGTATCGCCACCACCTCGAGCTTATAAATCTTGTCGAATTCCGCCGCTTCCGTTTCCGCCGTCCCGGTCATGCCCGCCAGCTTCTTATACATGCGGAAATAATTTTGAAACGTAATCGTCGCGAGCGTTTGATTCTCCCGCTCGATCTTCACGTTCTCTTTCGCTTCCACCGCCTGGTGCAATCCATCGGACCATCGCCGCCCCGGCATCTGCCGCCCGGTAAACTCATCCACGATGATCACTTCGCCGTCCTTCACCACGTAGTCCACGTCGCGCTGAAATAACGTGTGCGCGCGCAGCCCCTGGTAAACGTGGTGAATAATGTCCATGTGCGCCGGATCGTAAAGATTCCCCAGGCCCAGCATGCGCTCGCATTTCGAAACGCCTTCTTCCGTCAGCGTCGCCGTCCGGTGCTTCTCATCGAGCGTGTAATCAATGTCGCGAATCAATTTCGGCACGATCTTGTCGATCCGGTAGTACTTGTCCGTTGACTCCTCCGCCGGTCCGGAAATAATCAACGGCGTGCGCGCCTCGTCAATCAGGATTGAGTCCACCTCGTCCACAATCGCGAAGTGATGCCCGCGCTGCACGCACTGCGTCAATTCGTATTTCATGTTGTCGCGCAAATAATCGAACCCGAATTCGTTGTTCGTCCCGTAAGTAATATCCGCGCCATAAGCCGCGCGCCGCTGCACATCATCCAAATCGTGAACGATCACGCCCACCGTCAGCCCCAGCATTTTGTATATCGGCCCCATCCATTCCGCATCGCGCCGCGCCAGGTAATCGTTCACGGTGACGATGTGCACGCCCTTGCCAGTCAGCGAATTCAAATAAGCCGGCAGCGTCGCGACGAGTGTTTTTCCTTCGCCCGTCTTCATCTCAGAAATTTTGCCCTGGTGCAGCACAATCCCGCCGATCAACTGCACGTCGAAATGCCGCATCCCAATCGTCCGCCGCCCTGCCTCCCGCGCGATCGCAAACGCCTGCACCAGCGCCGGCTCGAGCGCCTCCGCCAGCTTCTCCTTAATCTGCGGGTCGTTGTCCTCGACGCCCTCAAGCCGCGCCTGCACCTCCGCCCGCAGCTTCGCTGTCCGCGCGGTCAGCTCCGCGTCCGTGAGCAGCTTCATCTCCGGCTCCAGCAAGTTGATCTCGTCCACCATCGGCTGAATCCGTTTGATGTCCCGCTCGTGCTTCGTCCCGATAAATCGCGCGACAAAGCTGTCTATGATTCGATCAACTTCCATATTCTCGTTTTCTCAATGAATTTGCGGCGGCGCCCTTCAGGCCGGCACCGCGCACTCGTGCGCAGCTCTTGAGATTCTGTAGCGGCGACCTTCAGGTCGGCCCGCTCCGGCCCAATCACAGGCCGCGCCCATATGTCTCCAAACAAACCAAAAGCAGTCCCGTACCGCAGGACTGCTCTCCAAATCCTGCCATACTCCCTCTATCATTGTATCCGCTCAGCCAATTTCCTGCAAAGACGCCCGCCACCTTGCCGCCCAATCCCCGCCAGTCTATGATTAGATGTTCCCCCCGCGCGCAGGGAAGCTTCAGCGCCATCAGCCGCGCAAGCGCGAAAGGATCTCGATGCACACCGGACCAGTAATGGACAAGAAAGCGCCGATCCCCGGCATAAAAAATCTCGTCGCCGTTGCCAGCGGCAAAGGCGGCGTCGGCAAGACCACCGTCGCCGTCAATCTCGCCATCGCCCTAAAAAACCTCGGCGCCACCGTCGGCCTCCTCGATGCCGACGTTTACGGCCCCAACGTCCCCGTCATGCTCGGCACCAACGAGCAGCCCCGCGCCCTCGACGAGCGCACCATCGTCCCCGTCGAAGCCTATGGCGTAAAAATGATCTCCATGGGCCTCCTCAATCCCGGCGATAAGCCGCTCATCTGGCGCGGCCCCATGCTCCACTCCGTAATCCAGCAATTTCTCCGCAGCGTCCAGTGGGGCCAGCTCGATTACCTCGTCGTCGATCTCCCCCCGGGCACAGGTGACGTCCAGCTCACTCTCATCCAGAGCGTCGCCCTCAGCGGCGCCGTAGTTGTAACTACGCCCTCCGTCGTCTCGCTCGCCGACGTCCGCAAAGCCATCGAAATGTTCCGCCAGGTAAATGTAGAAATCCTAGGCGTAGTCGAAAATATGAGCTACTTCGATTGCCCCCATTGCCACGGCCACATTGACGTCTTCGGCCACGGCGAAGGCCAGCGTATGGCCCAAACCTTCGGCGTCCCCTTCCTAGGCGAAATCGAAATCGACCCCCAAATCCGCATCGGCGGCGACACCGGCAAACCCGCCGCCTCCCTAGGCGAAGACGCCCCCGGCGCAAAG
Organism: uncultured Acidobacteriota bacterium; assembly: GCA_963701005.1. GTDB lineage: Bacteria > Acidobacteriota > Terriglobia > Acidiferrales > UBA7541 > Palsa-295. Next base: position 3,991,511 of record OY969555.1, on the reverse strand, counting down.
AGCCTCTACGCCGTAGCCCGCAACGTAGCCGCCCGCCTGGCCACCACCTCAGCGGCAGCCGCGCCTACAGTACAGATCCTCTAGCCCGGGTTCTTGGTGCAGCAATTGTAGCGGCGGCTTTCAAGCCGGCTAATCCACTTGCCCCCGGGGATCGTTTATGTAGTACGCGGCGCCCTATAAGACGGTCGATTTCAATCTTGCACTCTCTTGATTTTGTATGGGTTAAGACCATTTGCAAATGGTTTTGAGAGTCGATTTCGTTGCCAACATGTTGTGACGAGTGACCCTCTCTCGGCGAACAAGGGACGGGCCAATCTGGAGATTGGCGTTCCCGGGGTGCGGCGAGTCGAGCGTCGCCCTATGAAAGCGAGAGCCAGCTCTCGCACTCCATACTTGATGGTGCCCGGCATCAGACAATCCTCCACGCCTAACATGGCAGGAAGAAACGCCCAGCGCAAGGGAACGGGCCTGTGGACATCGAAGGATTTTGCAGCGCCGGCGTGGAGCTTGTGGTGAGGGGAATTGAAGGAGGCTCTTTTGGTTTTGGCTTCGTCTTTGTATTATAGGCGCTCGCTCCCGTGCTCTTCGCCGCCGCCGGAGCCACGCAACTTGACTGCATCCACGTTCCACCGCATTGCGCCTCAACCGAATTTCATCTCAAATCTCAAATGGCTTTGTTGACATCCTCGTCACAAGCGTGAATTTGGGCCGCGACAGGCGCGGGCGAGTGGTGTTTTCTATGCGAGCAGGAGGAGCGATGCCAGAGATTGGACTCCTGCCGTTTGCGCGCGTGGCCCTGGATGTGGCCACGGCGACTCTGCCGTCCTACCGCAGCCGTTTCAGCAAGCACCAATTCACCCAACCGCAGTTGCTGGCCGTGCTCTGCCTGATGCGCTACGAGGACTGGACCTTTCGCGAAACCGAAGTGCGTTTGCGCGAGCACGGCGAGCTGCTCGTGGCCCTGAAGCTTTCCCGCGTGCCCGACTACACCACCTTGTACCGTTTCTTGCAGCGGCTCGACGACCAGACGATCAATCGTGTGTTGGGAGAATCGGCGCGGCGATTCAAGAGCCCAAAACGTCGCGCGCGGCGCGGCGCCCGCGTGGCCGTCGACGGTACGGGACTGAGCCACAACGCCGCGAGCACCTTTTTTATTCGCCGCATCGAGCAGCGGCCGCGCGGCATGACGCGCTGGAGCTATTGGTTGAAGTGGCTGATCGTCGCCGATCTGGACAAACTGATCATTCTGGCGCAGCGCGGGCGGCAGGCGCCGTGGTGCGATTGCCGAAGTCTGCCGGATTTGGTCGACGCGGCGAGCCGCGTCGCGTCGATCGATTTGGTGTTGGCGGACGCCGAATTTGACACCGAACAAAACCATCGGCACATCCGCGAGCGGCTCGGAGCGCGCAGCATCATCCCGGCCAAGCGCGGCCGCAGCAGTCGCGTGGGAATCCGCGGACAGATGCGGCGGCATTTTCCGGAAAAGACCTACCGGCAGCGAGCCAAGGTGGAAACGGTCTTCTCCATCATCAAACGCAAACTCTCGGCCCGAGCGCCGGGCCGCAGCCTGGCGATGCAGCAGCGCCAAGCGTCGCTGTTGGGACTGACCTACAACCTCTATCGCTTGAGGCACCCTCTCCTCCGACAGGATGTCAACAGAGCCATCTCAAATCTCAAATTCTCAAATAAATCCCTCTGAGGCACTCGCGCCCCGAGAATCACCCCACCATTCCTTGTCACTCCCCAACGCCTATGTTAGTTTTCTCCCGCCACACCCAAGGAGCCTTACTTTGATCCGCAGTTTCCGCGGCCGCAAACCGCAAATCGCCGCCTCCGCCTACATCGATCCGCAAGCCGTCCTCATCGGCGACGTCACCATCGGCCCGGACTCCAGCGTCTGGCCCTGCGTCGTCATCCGCGGCGACGTCAACTTCATCCGCATCGGCGCGCGCACCAATATCCAGGACGGCTCGGTCCTCCACGTCATGCGCGACACGCACCCGCTCATCCTCGGCGACGACGTCACCGTCGGCCACGCCGCCGTCCTCCACGGCTGCACCATCGAATCGCGGTGCCTCATCGGCATGGGCACCATCATCCTCAACGGCGCAAAAATCGGCGCTGGCTCCATCGTCGCCGCCGGCACGCTCGTCCCTGAAGGCACCGACGTCCCCCCCGGCAGCCTCTTCATGGGCCACCCCGGCAAATTCCGCCGCGCGCTTACCGAAGAAGACCAAGCCTCTATCGACGCCTACGCCCAGCGATACGTCGAGTACAAAGAAGCCTACAAAGCAGAAAGTGGCTAGTGGCTAGTGACGAGTGGCGAGAGAAAGGCAGTTGCTGTGCCTTCTTTGAGCGCCGTAGGCGCGTCAGAAGGTAGCCCAGCCCGCCGTTTTCTGGCGGGCTGGGAATCCAAACGGCGCAAAGCGTCTACCTCTCGCGGTGCCGTTCCCGCGAGCCTCTGACTTTCTTCGCTCGACCGCGCCGCAACCAAGCCCCACCAACGTTTGCGCTAACTCGCCCTTGCCCAGTGCTGTAAAATACTTCGATGCCCATCCCCCAAAATTCCAGGCCGAGCATCAGATGACGGAAAAACGCCAATTCCGCGCCATCAAAGGCACCCGCGACATCCTCGCGCCCGATTCGTCACTCTGGAACTGGTTCGAGCACACCGCCCGCGAAGTCTTCGAGTCCTACAATTTCGGCGAAATCCGCCTCCCCATTTTCGAAGACACCGAACTCTTCGCCCGCTCCATCGGCGTCGAAACCGACGTAGTTTCAAAGGAAATGTACACATTCGATGATCGGGATGACTCGACCCTGACCCTCCGCCCCGAAGCCACCGCCTCCGTCTGCCGCGCCTACATCGAACACAATTTGCAAGCATCGCCCGGCAACGCCAAGCTCTACTACATCGGCCCCATGTTCCGGCGCGAGCGCCCGCAAAAAGGACGCTATCGCCAGTTCTACCAAATCGGGGCCGAAGTCCTCGGCCAATCCGACGCTCCCGCCATCGACGCCGAGCTCCTCGAAATGCTCCTCGTCTTCTTTAATCGCGTCGGCCTCACGCGCACCACGCTTTACATCAATTCCATCGGCGACAAAAATTGCCGGCCGCAGTACGTCGAGCTCCTCCGCGCCGAATTGCAAAGAGTGAAGGAAAAGCTTGGCCCGGATTCCCAGCGCCGGATCGAAACGAATCCGCTGCGCGTCCTCGATTCCAAGATTCCCGAGGAGCAGCCGATCATCGAAACGCTGCCGCGCATCTCGGGCCACCTTTGCGACGACTGCCGCGCGCACTTCGCCAAACTCAAAGACGAATTGAATCTGCGCGGCATAAAATACGAAGAAAATTGGCGCCTCGTGCGGGGCCTCGACTACTACACGCGGACCACTTTCGAAGTCACGGCCGCGGGCCTCGGCTCGCAGAACGCCGTGTGCGGGGGCGGCCGCTACGACGGACTCGTCGAACACCTTGGGGGCCCGCCGACTAAAGGCATCGGCTTCGCCATCGGCACCGACCGCTCCATCCTCTCGATCGAAGAAACCGGCAACGCGCCAAAACTCGCCCGCCTCGCCGTCTACGTCGCCTGGATGGGCCAAGCCTCGTATCCGACAGCCGTCCGCATCACCAGAAAACTCCGCGACGCCGGCCTAACCGTCGAACTCCCCCCAGAAGAAATGAAATTCAAAAAATCCCTCAGCCTCGCCGATCGCCTGGGCGCGCGTTACGCCCTAATCATCGGCGAAGACGAAGTTGCCTCCGCCACCTATACGCTCAAAAATCTCGCTGATGCGGAGCAGAAAAAGCTCAGCGAAAATGACCTGCTCGAGTATCTCGAATCCGAGCGAAGAGGGACCCGTGCTTGACACGTTGGGAAACCTGAAACGCACTCACTACGCCGGCGCACTGCGCGCCTCGGATGCCCATAAGGACGTCGTCCTTATGGGCTGGGTGCATCGGCGGCGCGACCTGGGCCAATTAATTTTTATTGATTTGCGCGACCGCGCGGGGCTGGCGCAAATCGTCTTCAATAAGGAGCTGCATCCCGAAGCGCACAAAAAAGCCGAAGAGCTCCGCTCCGAATTCGTCGTCGCCGTCGAGGGGCGTGTCCTGCGCCGGCAGAAGGCGAATCCGGAAATTGCTTCGGGCGAAGTGGAAGTGATGGCCACCCGCCTGCACATCCTGAACAACGCCAAGACGCCGCCATTCCAAATCGAAGACGAAGTCACCGCCAGCGAGGAAACGCGCCTCCACTACCGCTATCTCGATCTTCGCCGCCCGCGCCCGCACCGCAATATCGAGCTGCGCCATCGCATCGTCCTCGAAATTCGCAAGACGCTCGACGAGCTCGGCTTCTTCGAAATCGAGACACCCATGCTCACGCGCTCCACCCCCGAAGGCGCCCGCGACTATCTGGTTCCCAGCCGCATCCATCACGGCCAGTTCTATGCGCTCCCGCAATCGCCGCAAATCTTCAAACAAATCCTGATGATTTCCGGCATGGACCGCTATTTCCAAATCGTCCGCTGCTTCCGCGATGAAGACTTGCGCGCCGATCGCCAGCCCGAATTCACACAGATAGACCTCGAGATGTCTTTCCCGCGCCAGCAGGATATTTTCGAAGTCATCGAGCGCGTGATGGAACGCGCCTGCGCCGCCGCGGGAGTGCAAGCCAAAGGCCCGTTCCGCCACCTCGATTACAAAGAAGCGCTCAGCCGCTACGGCTCGGACAAGCCCGACCTACGCTTCGGCATGGAGCTCCGCAATGTCACCGAATTTTTCGAGCCTGCCCGCGCGACGCTCCATTTCGAAGGCAACGTGCAAGCCGTCGTCGCACCAGGCGCGGCCGCCTGGTCGCGCAAGCAACTCGACGAGCTAACCGAATTCGCGAAATCCGCAGGCGCCCGCGGCGTGTACACCGTGAAAGTCACGCCCGAAGGCATCACTTCGCCGCTCGAAAAAAATCTCGGCCCCGAGGCTCTTAAGAAACTGGTCGAGGCGCTCGGCGCAAAACCAGGCGATCTAATCGTCGCCGCCGCGGCAAAAGATCAAATCCCTCACAACGACACATCGCTCACAGTCGCAGGACAAATCCGCCGCCACCTCGGCGAGAAGCTCAACTTGATCGACCACACAAAATGGGAATTCGCCTGGATCACCGGCTTCGCCCTCTTCGAGTGGAGCGAGTCCGACAAGCGCTGGGTCAGCGCCCAGCATCCCTTCACCGGCATCCACGAAGAAGATCTAGACAAGCTCGAATCCGCCCCCTGGGAATGCCGTTCAAAGGGCTACGACCTCGTCCTCAACGGCTACGAGCTAGGCTCTGGCAGCATCCGTATCCATCGCCAGGATGTCCAAGCCCGCATGTTCAAAGCCCTCGGCCTGACAGACGAACAAGCTCGCCAGCGCTTCGGCTTCTTCCTCGACGCGCTCACCTACGGCACGCCCCCGCACGGTGGCATAGCCCTGGGCATCGATCGCATCGCCATGCTCCTAGCCGGCGAAAAATCTCTGCGCGAGGTAATCGCTTTCCCAAAAACAACAGCCGCCCAAGACCTAATGGCCGACTCGCCGTCCGAAGTCGACACAGCTCAGCTCGATGAATTGGGAATCGCAATTAAAAAAAGTGAAAAGGGAAGAGCAGCAAGTGATGAAAAGTCGTAGGCTTGTGATTAGCCGGAAGGGGTTGCCATCAGTGTCCATCGCTGGCGAAAGGATTTAGGTTTCTGAACAATGTCACGCATTCGCATGCATCCGGAAAACGACGCCAAAAAGATCGCCGCCGGCAAACGGTTTTTAGGGGATCGGAGCTTCCAGCTCCGACATAGAAACCGCCGCGCGAAGCGCGCACCAAGAATAGAGCGGAGCGAGGGCCCTGCCGCGCCGCTGCATCCCGGACGCGCGCTCCTTGTCTCTCGCCTTCTAGGGGGTCGGAGCTTCAGCTCCGACATTGAGGCGGCAGAGAATTTGGGCTTTAGAGTCTGTGTGAGAACTGGGGTTGACGCGTCTCTTATACTGCGAGCAGGAGGAGACGCGATGGCGAAATTTTTCGATTACAACCCGGAGCAGGCCTATTTGCTGCCGCCCAGTGTGCTGGACGTGCTGGGGCCGGGGCATTTGTGTTTTTTCATCCGGCGGCTGGTGGAGAAATTGAATCTGGGCGTCTTCCGCAACGAGTACGGGGAGGAAGGCGGTCCGGCCTACGCGCCGGAGATGCTGGTTTCGGTTTGGCTGTACGCCTACGCGCTGAGCGTGACCAGTTCGCGCCGGCTGGAACAGCGGATTCGGGAAGATTTGGCGTTCCGCTATTTGGCGGCGGGAGCGGCGCCGGATCACTGGACGCTGAACGCGTTCCGGCGGCGGCACGCGAAGGGATTGAATGATTTGTTCACGCAGGTGGTGGAGCTGGCGCGGAAAGCGAAGCTGGGAAAGCTCGGGCATGTGGCCATTGATTCGACGCGTATCGCCGCGAACGCTTCGCGCAACCGGATCGACACCGAACAGGCGTTGCGGGACGCGCGGGCGCGCATTCGCCGGGACATTCGCCGGTGGCAGCGGCAGTGCAACACGGAGGATCCGAACGAAGGAGCGGGCGTGGAAGTGGGGCGCGAAGTGATGGAACAGTTGGAACGGCAACTGGAAGCGATTCCCGAGCGGCTCGAGCGATTGCACAAAGCGAGATTGCCGAAGCTTTCGCGGACCGATCCGGACAGCCGTTTTTTGCGGGAGCGGGGCGGATTCACGCTGGGCTACACGGCCACGCTGGCGGTCAGCGAAGATCATTTGATCGTGGCGCAGCGGGTGACGCAGGCGACCAACGACAACGAAGCGCTGTTGCCGATGGTCGAAGCAGTCGAGCAGCAGTGCCGAGAAACACCGCGCTGCGTGAGCGCGGATAGCGGATTTTTCTCGGCGGACAATGCGCACCGGCTGGAAGAACGGGGCATCGATGGATATGTGCCGGACTCGAATCTGGCGCGCTGGCTGAACCGCGGCGGCCGCTTGCGCCGGCGAGCGACGGATCCGGCGCATCGTCGCATGCGCCAGAAGCTGCGCGACCCGGCCGGGCGGATGATCTACCAGCGGCGGAAAGCGATCGTGGAACCGGTGATCGGAGTCTTGAAGGAGCAGCGAGGCATGCGACGGTTCGCTCGTCGCGGGCTGGTGCAAGTGGCGGTCGAGCTGGCGCTGGCAGCCGCAGCCTATAATTTGACGCGGATGTGGCGCACCCGCTAGTCGCGCCGCCGCCGCTGAAATCAAAACGTCATCAACCATCATTAGGTTGCACCCGAATTAGCAGCCAACATGTGACGGGCACCGAGTTCTCACACAGACTCTAAAGCCCAAGGAAAGGAGCAGGGAATTGTCGGAGCTGAAGCTCCGACCCCCTAAAGGGCTGAATGTCGCGCATCCGCATACTTCCGGAAAACGTCGCCAATAAAATCGCCGCGGGCGAAGTTATCGAGCGGCCCGCCTCCGTTGTCAAGGAGCTGCTCGAAAACTCGCTTGACGCCGGCGCGCGCTCCATCCGCGTGGAAGTCGAATCCGGCGGCAAGCGCATGATCCGCGTCTCGGACGACGGCTCCGGCATGAATCACGACGACACGCTCCTTGCCTTCGAGCGCCACGCCACCTCGAAGCTGCGCACCGCGGACGATCTGCTCTCCATCGCCACGCTCGGCTTTCGCGGCGAGGCGCTGCCCACCATCGCCGCCATTTCCCGCCTCCTCCTTGAAACGCGCACGCCCGAAGAAGGGGAGGGAACTCGCATCGAATTCGCCGGCGGCAAACTGATCGGCGTCAAACCCGCCGGCGTCCCCGCAGGTACTGCCATCAGCGTTGCCGATATTTTTTATTGCGTCCCAGCGCGCCGCAAATTCCTGAAGTCCGAAACCACCGAGCTAGGCCACATCGCTTCGCTTGTTACCCACTACGCGCTCGCGCACCCCGAGACGCATTTCGTTCTGAAAACGCCAACACAAGAAATCCTGAATTGCTCGCCGGTCGAAAAACTCGCCGACCGCGTCTACCAGATTTTCGGCCGCCAGGCTCTCGAAGAGCTCACGGAAATTCCCGCGAACGAAGCGCCCGTCCGCAGCGCCATCACCGAGCCTCAGCTCGAAGCCGACGAGCAAGCCGCCACGCTGCGCGTCACCGGTTTCACCTCCCGCCCCGAAGTCCAGCGCTCGAATCGCAACGGCATCTACATCTTCGTCAATCGCCGCCTCGTCCGCGACCGATTGCTTCTCCACGCCATCAACGAGGCCTACCGCAATATCATGCCGCCGGGAGTTTTTCCCACCGTGCTCCTGTTCCTCGATCTCCCGTATCAGGAAGTGGACGTCAACGTCCACCCCGCGAAAATCGAAGTCCGTTTCCGCCACCCGCAATTCATCCATGACTTCACGCGCGACGCTCTCCGCCACGCGCTTTCGCTCGCGCGTCCAATCCCCGGCTTTCCCGCCGCGCGCGTTCCAACAAGTCCGGGCGCATTCGCCACTGCAGCAGCCGCCTCTGCGGCAGCCATGGGGATTCCGCAGGAAGGTCCAGGCTCGCTTGCAACCACGCCGGAAGCTGTGGCGCCGGGTGCCTTTCCCGGCCCGCCGCGCGCCGAAATTCCAATGGGCTTCGCCTCCGGGACATCCGTCGCGGAAAATTTCGAATTAAGCGGCGCGCCAGTAGGCCCGATTTCGCAGCGCCTGCAATTCGATCCAAACTCCGCCACCGATTTCCCGTTTCCCTCTGCAGCACCATCTGCCGACGCACCGCAACCGGTGCCCGAGTCAGGAAGCTTGCCGAGTCCCGAATCGATTGCCGAGTTGAAGCCGCTCGGCCAGGTCAACGCCAGCTTCATCGTCGCGGTGAACAGCGAGGGCCTCTGGATCATCGACCAGCACGTGGCCCACGAGCGCGTCCTCTTCGAGCAGCACCTCCGCGCCCGCCGCGAAGGCGCGCTCGGCGGCCAGCGCATGCTCGTCCCGCTGCTCGTCGAGCTGAATCCGCGCCAGCTCATCATCTTCGAGCAAATCGGCGAAGAGCTGCGCGCCAATGGCTTCGAAGCCGAATTGATGGGCGCGCGCGAAGTGGCCATCCAGGCCGCGCCCGCCGGAATCGCCAGCAGCGACGCCGAAAAATTGCTCTTCGAAATCCTGGACGGCATCGCGCGCGAAAATCAGGCTATCTCCATCGATTCGCTGCAATCGAAAATCGCCGCCTCCACCTCCTGCCACGCCGCGATCAAAGTCAATACGCCGCTCGACACCACAAAAATGGAATGGCTCCTCGGTGAACTCGCTAAAACGGAATACCCCATGAGCTGCCCCCACGGCCGCCCCGTCGTCCTCCGCTATTCCGTGCGCGAAATCCAGCGCGCCTTCAAGCGAATCTAGCCGCATGCAAAAGCTCATCATCGCGATTGATGGCCCGGTCGGCTCGGGCAAGAGTACGCTCGCACGCCGCGTCGCCGAGCTGATGGGCTACGTGTACATCGACACGGGCGCGATGTACCGCGCGCTCGCGCTCAAAGCGCTGCGCCACGGAATCTCGCTCGACGCCTCGGACGCGCTCGTCCAGCTCGCCCGCGAAACGCGCATCGACCTCCGCGCCGAAAGCAGCACGCAGCGCGTATTCCTTGATACCGAAGACGTGACCTCCGCCATCCGCACGCCCGAAGTTTCGCAAGCAGCATCGAAGGTCGCGGTCGTCGGCGGCGTGCGGCATGTCCTCGTAGCCGAGCAGCGCCGCGCCGGCGAGCAAGGCGGGGTTGTAATGGAAGGCCGCGACATCGGCAGCGTCGTCTTCCCCGACGCCGGCCTGAAAATTTTCCTCACTGCCTCGCCCGAAGTCCGCGCCCACCGCCGGTGGCGCGAGCATCAGCAAAAAGGCGACGCCATCGACCTCGCCCGCACGCTCGATGAAATCCACGAGCGCGACCGCCGCGATCGCGAGCGCTCCACTTCGCCCCTCGTCCGCGCTCCAGACGCGGTCATCGTTGACAGCACCGCCATGGAGTCCGAAGAAGTCGCGCGCCTCGTCGTCCTGCTCGCGAAAGAGAATTCCGCCGCATCCGCGCCGTAATCGCAGTGGTAAAATCTCCGCATGGCGAAGCGGTTCCGGTATCAGGAACAGGATTGCCCGCTCACACTCGCAGAAGGCCTTGCCGAATATTACAAAGGTCATCCCGGCCTTTTCAGGCCTGCAGAACTTTCTGAGGAATCAGCCCGTTTTTTCCGCTCGCATGACACCGCGCATGTGGTTTTCGGGCTGGACACCACGCTCGACCAGGAAGCGCTGGCGGATGCCTGGACAATGTTTGGAACCGACGTAGGAATGCGGCGCTATGCCCGCTATCTACAGACCAACCAGGAAGCGAAGCAGCTTCTGAAAGAAATCGGATGGGTAAAGATAATCGTTCTCTCGCTCAGGTTTCTTCCCAAATTTGTTTCGGTATGGCTGCGCACGCGAAAAATGAGGAAGAAATGGCCCTGGGAAGCAGACGATTCGTATCAGAAAATTCCACTCATGCAGATTCGCAGGGAATTGAACCTTCGATTGCTCGAGTAGCGGTCGTCGGAGTCGTGTTCAGGCAGGACTCGACATCGAGGCCAGAAATTCCGCGTTGGTCTTCGTCTTCGAGAGGCGCCCAAGCAGCAGTTCCATCGCTTCGACGGTCGAAAGCGGGCTCAGCACTTTGCGCAGCACCCAAATTCGATTCAACTCATCAGCCGGCAAAAGCAGCTCGTCTTTTCGAGTCCCGGACCGGTTGATGTCGATCGTCGGAAACACGCGCTTGTCCACCAGCCGCCGGTCGAGATTGATTTCCATGTTGCCGGTGCCCTTGAACTCCTCGAAAATCACGTCGTCCATGCGGCTCCCGGTATCAATCAGTGCCGTAGCGATAATCGTCAACGACCCGCCTTCCTCGATATTCCGCGCCGCCGCGAAAAACCGCCGCGGCCTTTGCAGCGCGTTCGCGTCAATACCGCCGGAAAGCACCTTGCCCGATGGCGGCGTCACTGCGTTGTAAGCACGCCCCAGGCGAGTCAGCGAGTCGAGCAGCACCACCACGTCGCGCTTGTGCTCCACCAGCCGCTTCGCTTTTTCAAGCACCATCTCCGCCACCTGAATGTGCCGTTGCGGCGGCTCATCGAACGTCGAGCTGATCACTTCGCCCTTCACCGTCCGTTGCATGTCCGTCACTTCTTCCGGCCGCTCGTCAATCAGCAGCACGATCAGCGCGATTTCCGGCTGGTTCGTCGTCACCGAGTTCGCGATGGATTGCAGCATCATCGTCTTGCCGGTGCGCGGCGGCGCCACAATTAAGCCGCGCTGCCCCTTGCCGATCGGGCACAGCATGTCCAGCACGCGCCCGGTCAGGTTTTCCTTCGTCGTCTCGAGACGTATGCGTTCCTGCGGATAGAGCGGCGTCAGGTTGTCGAAGAAAATCTTGCTGCGCGCCACTTCCGGGTCTTCGAAATTGACAGCTTCCACCTTGATCAGCGCGAAGTAGCGCTCGCCATCCTTCGGCGGCCGCACTTGGCCCGAAACCGTATCGCCCGTCCGCAAATCGAATTTGCGGATCTGCGAAGGCGAAACGTAAATATCGTCCGGCCCCGGCAGGTAGTTGTATTCCGGCGCGCGCAGGAAGCCGAATCCGTCCGGCAGGCATTCCAGCACGCCTTCGGAGAAGATCAATCCGTTCTTTTCGGTCTGCGCGCGCAGGATTTGGAATATCAGTTCCTGCTTGCGCATCCCGGACGATCCCGGAATATTCAGCTCCTTGGCGATCTTCGCCAGGTCCGTGATGTTCTTGTCTTTCAGTTCTGCAAGACTAATGCTCATCGAGTTCTTTCCTTCTCAAGCCTGATTTTTCAGGCGCGATTGTGATATGTGAATGGATTCCGGCCGGGTGGGCCTTCGAACCAGCCACTCTGTCCAAAATCCGTTACGGGTGTACTGCAGACAATCCAAATCCTTCGGTCGCGGGCCGAGCCCTGTTCAGCAGTAAGTGGGGGGACCGAAGAGTTTCAATTGGCCAATTCGTTGTCCTGCGCCGCGTCCGGGCCGAATTTGGGCTCCACGCCGTCAACCGGTGGGTGGCCGGGAATCGGCAGCGGATGCTCGAGCGCGATTTGCAGGACTTCGTCCATCGACTCCACAAAATGAATGGACATCTGTGCTTGTATCTCCGGCGGAATGTCCGCCAGATCTTTTTCGTTGTCTTTCGGCAGGATCACCGTGCGCAGGCCAAGCCGGTGTGCCGCCAGCAGCTTTTCCTTCACGCCGCCGATTGGAAGCACTTTGCCGCGCAGCGTGATCTCGCCCGTCATGGCCACGTCGCAACGAACCGGAATGTGTGTCAGCGCGCTGACGATCGACGTGCACAGTGTGATTCCCGCCGATGGGCCGTCCTTCGGGATGGCGCCTTCCGGCACGTGCACGTGAATATCAAGATGACGGTAAAAATCTTTCGGCAGGCTGAAGAGATGGCTGCGCGAGCGCACGTAACTCATTCCCGCTTGCGCCGATTCCTGCATCACGTCGCCGAGCTTTCCGGTCAGCGTCAATCGACCCTTGCCCTGCATCAGCGTCGCTTCCGTCGAAAGCACTTCGCCGCCCACTTCTGTCCACGCGAGGCCGGTGGTCAACCCCACTTCGTTCTTCTTCTCGGCGAACCAGTCGCGATACTTGAGGATGCCCAGGTATTCGTTCACGTTCGTCGGCGTTACTTCGAGCTTGAAATCTTTCCCTTCGCCCACCACTTTGCGCGCCACCTTGCGGCACACGTTCGCGATTTCGCGGTCCAGGTTGCGCACGCCCGCCTCATGCGTGTAGTGCCGGATGATGTGCGTCACGGACTCGTCCGTGAACTTCAGATTCTCAGGCGTCAATCCGGTGCTCTCGAGCTGCTTCTTCACCAGGAACCGCTGCGCGATCTGGTGTTTTTCCTGCTCGGTGTAGCCCGGCAGCCGCAGCACTTCCATGCGGTCCTGCAAAGGCTGCGGAATGGTGTGCAGCACGTTTGCCGTGCAAATGAACATCACCTTCGACAAATCGTATTCCACATCCAAATAATGATCGGTGAAGGAGTGATTCAGCTCCGGGTCCAGCACTTCCATCAGCGCCGCCGATGGGTCGCCCCGGAAATCCATGGACATCTTGTCCACTTCATCCAGCACGAAAACCGGGTTCACCGTGCCGGCCTTGCGCATCATCTGAATAATCTGCCCGGGAAGCGCGCCGATGTAAGTCCGCCGGTGCCCGCGAATTTCCGCTTCATCGCGCACGCCGCCGAGTGAGACACGCACAAACTTGCGTCCAGTCGCACGTCCGATGGACATCGCGAGCGAAGTCTTGCCAACTCCTGGAGGCCCGAGGAAGCAGAGAATCGAGCCCTTGGGATTCTTCACCAGTTGCCGCACAGCCAGGTATTCCAGGATGCGGTCCTTGATTTTTTCCAGGCCGTAATGATCTTCCGAAAGAATCACTTCCGCGCGCTTGATGTCGCGAATTTCCTTCGACTTCTTCTTCCACGGCACAGCCAGCAGCCAGTCTAGATAATTTCGCGAGACGGTGGACTCAGCTGACATCGGCGGCATCATCTCCAGCCGCTTCAGCTCCTGCATGGCCTTTTCCTGCGGCCCCTCGGGCATGCCGGAAGTTTCAATCTTTTTCTTCAGCTGCTCGATCTCGTTCGCTTCGCCGCGGCCGAGTTCCTTCTGAATGGCCTTCAATTTTTCGTTGAGGTAGTACTCTTTCTGCGCGCGTTCCATCTGCCGTTTCACGCGCGTATTGATCGAGCGGTCCACGTTCAGCTTCTCGATTTCTACTTCAAGGATGTCCGCGATCCGGTTCAATCGCTCCAGCGGCTCGAAGAGCTCGAGCAGCTCCTGCTTTTCCTCCACGGGAATCTGCAGGTTCGCGGCAATCGCGTCCGAGAGTTTCCCGGCATCCTCCACGCGCACCGCCGCAATCATCGTGTCGTAATTCAGGCTTTGCGAAAGTTTCACGTACTGCTCGAAAAGTGTCGTCACCCGCGCGGATGCCTGCTCGAGCTGCGGCGAAGGCTCGGCCTTCACAGGCATCAGCCGCACCGTGGCCCGGAAGAATCCTTCCTCGCTCGCCACGGAAACGATCTTCGCCCGCTCCGTCCCTTCCACCAGCACCTTGATATTTCCGTCCGGCAGCTTCACGCTCTGCACGATGTTCGCGAGCGTCCCCACCTGAAAAATTTCCTCGGGCTTCGGGTCGTCCACCGACGCATCATGCTGCGTGACCAGAAAAATCTTCTTGTCGCCCGCCAGCGCTTCTTCCAGCGCCCTCACCGAGGCTTCGCGCCCCACGATGAACGGGTGCATCATCTCCGGAAAGATGACCATGTCCCGCACCGGCATCATCGGTACGCGCTTCACATCCAATTTTTCCCGGTTAAACATGGAGTCTCTTGTCCCCAATCCTCAGCCCGCCTTCTCGAGCAGGCTCCAATTGATTTCGCGGCCCTTGACCATGTCCGCCGTCACCACGAAGTCGCGCAGTTTCCTCTGCGCCGGCAGGTTGTACATCATCTCGAGCATCAGGTCTTCGAGGATCATTCGCAGACCGCGCGCGCCCACTTTGCGTTGCAGCGCCAAGTCCGCTACTGTCTCGAGCGCATCATCCGTGAACCGCAGCCGCACATTCTCGAACTCAAACAGCCGCTGATATTGTTTCACCAGCGCGTTCTTCGGCTCGGTCAAAATTCTCACCAGCGCTGACTTGTCCAGATCGCTCAGCACCCCAACCACCGGCAAGCGGCCCACAAATTCCGGTATCAGCCCGTAGTGAATCAAGTCCGTCGGCTGCACCTGCTCGAGCACTTCAATGTTCCGCCGCGTCGCCGTGGATGGCTGCGTATCCGCCTGGAACCCCAGCGACTTCTGCCCCACGCGCCGCTCGATCATTTTCTCGAGCCCCACGAACGCCCCGCCGCAAATAAAAAGGATGTTCGTCGTGTCCACCGGCGTAAATTCCTGGTGCGGGTGCTTGCGCCCGCCCTGCGGCGGTACGTTTGCCACCGTGCCTTCCAGAATTTTCAGCAGCGCCTGTTGCACGCCCTCGCCCGAAACGTCGCGAGTAATCGATGGGTTTTCGTCCTTCTTCGAAATCTTGTCAATCTCGTCTATGTATATGATGCCTTGCTGCGCCTTTTGGACGTCGCCATCTGCGGCCTGCAGCAGCTTCAAGATAATGTTCTCAACGTCCTCGCCGACGTACCCGGCTTCGGTCAGCGTCGTTGCATCCACGATCGCGAACGGCACTTCCAGCATCCGCGAAAGCGTTTGCGCCAGCAGCGTCTTTCCCGTTCCCGTTGGCCCGATCAGCAATATGTTCGACTTCGTAAGTTCCACGTCGCCCGGCTGCCTGTTCAGGAAAATTCGCTTGTAGTGGTTATAGACCGCCACCGCCAGCTTCTTTTTCGTCTTGTCCTGCCCGATTACGTAGCCATCCAAGAACGATTTGATCTCCGGCGGCCGCGGCAGCCGGCGATTTGCCGGACTCGCCTGCTCGCGCTTCTCATCTTCGAGAATTTGCTGGCAAACGCCCACGCACTCGTTGCAAATGTACGAGCGTGGGTATTCCGATGGAGAGCTGATGAGCTTCTCCACCTGCTCCTGCGTTTTATGGCAGAAGGAACAGCGCAACGGCTCTTCTGGGGTGAACCGTTTCACCAAGTTTGCCCCTTCCCGTGAGAAACCAACACACCCGCCTGTTCGCTGTTACCCATTCTAGGACAGAACTCCGCTCGCCGGGAGCCGAATCATCGGTTTGACTACTAACCGTTTGGAACGCCGCCTAGCGATGCTTCGTTATGATTTCATCCACGATGCCGTAAGCCTTCGCCTGCTCGGCCGTCATGATGAAATCGCGCTCCACGTCTTTCTCGATTTTCTCGATGGTCTGCCCGGAATGCATCGCCAGCAGCTTGTTGAGCGCCTCGCGAGTTCGAATAATTTCTTTGGCGTGAATGTCAATGTCGGTCGCCTGCCCGGAAAGGCCCGACATCCATGGCTGGTGAATCAACACGCGGGAATTCGGCAGTGCATAACGCTTCTTCGGCGTGCCGGCGGCCAGCAACACAGCCGCAATCGAAGCCGATTGGCCGATGCAATAGGTCACCACGTCGGGGCGGACGAACTGCATGGTGTCGTAAATCGCCATCCCCGCGGAAATCGAGCCACCCGGCGAGTTAATGTAAATCGAAATGTCCTTCTCGGGATCCTCGGACTCGAGGAACAGCAGCTGCGCCGTCACCAGGTTCGCCACGTGATCGTCAATCGGCGTCCCGATAAAGATGATGTGGTCTTTCAGCAGCCGGGAATAAATATCGTAGGCTCGTTCCCCGCGGTTCGTCTGCTCGACGACCATGGGAACCAGCGTTGTGGCACGCGGAAACGAATCGTCAGTTTGTCTCATTGGGAGTTTTTTTGCGCGCTGAGGAATCCGGACCGGAACTTACTTTTCACTTTTGGCTGTCGTCTCGACCCGGGCGTTTCTATACAACCACTCGATCGTTTTGTCGCTTCGCAACTTCGATTTCATCCTATCGAGCGCCCCTTGCTTTGTCAAGCGAGCCCGCAATGCCGTTGCCGATTCGCCACTCCGTTCCGCCAGCTTTTCAATCTCCTTTTCCACGTCTTCATCGCCTGCTTCGATCTTTTCCTCGGTCGCGATGCGGTCCAGCAGCAGCTCGGCCTTCACGTCATTCACCGCATTCTCGCGCTGCCGCTTCCGCAGCGATACCCAGTCCACATTTACCGCCCGCGGATCCACTCCCTGCGCCGCGAGCGAACGCACAACCCGCTCCAGGCGAATATCCATCTGATTTTCCACCAGCGCTTCCGGCACGGGGAAGTCATGCTGCTTCACAAGGTGCTCCAGAATCTTCTCGCGCGCCTGCGCTTCCTGCTGCTGCGCCTTTGCCGCTTCCATATCCTCGAGAATTTTCTTGCGCATCTCGGCCAGCGTTGTGAACCCGCCAGTTTGCCCCGCCGCGTCCTTCGCAAACTCGTCGTTCAGCTCGGGCAGCTTCTTTTCCTTGATGCCTTGCACGTCCACGGAATAGTCGTACGTCTTGCCCGCCAGTTTCGGGTCGGGATAATCGTCTGGATATTTGGCCCCAAATTTTTTCGTCTCGCCCGCCGACGCGCCGCGCAGGTTCTCCGTGAAACTTTCGAGCGTCTCCTCAGCCCCCAGGTGGCACAATATATTGTCCGCCTGCACGGGATCGCCCCCGCCCACCGGCGTGCCCATCAGCTTCATCAGCACGAAATCGCCGTCCTTCGCCGCGCGCCCTTCCACGGGCACAAACGTCGCCGCCCGCTCGCGCATCTCCTCGACTGCCTTATCAACCTGCGCGTCGCCAATCTCAACCGCTTCCACCTGCACTTCCGGATTCTTGTATTCGCCCAGTTCGAATTCCGGCAGCACCTCAAACACCGCCCGGAATCGCAGCGGCTCGCCTTCCTTGAATTCCACCTTGTCCACTTCCGGCCGCGTCACCGGAATCAACTTTTTCTCATCGAGCGCCTTCTCGAGATATTCCGGCACCAGCGATTGCACCACTTCGCCCTGTATATCGTCAGCGAAGCGCCGCCTTATTAATGTCACCGGCGCTTTCCCCGGACGGAATCCCGGTATCCGCGCCACCCGCGCAAGATCCCGCGCCACTTTTTCCGCCGCCTTCTTCACGTTCTCGGCCGGAATTTCCAGCTCGAGCTCGCGCTTGCAGTTCGCTTCTGTCATGTGATTTTTCTGGGGAAGCAGAGTTTGCCCGGTCCTGTTTCCAATCTGCCTGTCACCTGTTCAGATTCCGAGAAGGAAGAGGGCAGGGAGGAGCGGCCCAACTCCGCCGCAACCGAATCATCAGTATAGGCAATCCCGCCGCGCGCGTCAATCGTTCCGCGCAGTTGTCTAATCGCCAAAATCGTGAAAGCTTGGATCAGTACTCCGAAATTTTTCATGCGGAAGAAGGGACTCGAACCCCTACGGCCTTTCGGCCACCAGCTCCTAAGGCTGGCGCGTCTGCCAATTCCGCCACTTCCGCGTCGCCCGCTCAGTATAGCATCGCCGCAATTTCCCTGGCTCTCCCCGGCCACTCCACGCCGCCTTTGGAACATTCCCAAATGCCCTTGCCCCCGCACCCAGCTTTTGCTAGTCTGCGCCGCCAGCAAGCCATTGCGCGAATTCCGAGGAGCCAAATCAATGCCACACTGCACGAAATGCGGAGCAGCCGTCGGTGATAACGTCCCGTTTTGTCAGTCCTGCGGCGCACCTCAGTCTGCACACAATCCCGGGCCTGCTCCCGCCAGCTCGCAATCCGGTCTTCAGGAAAATCAGGCCGGCGCGCTTTGCTACGTTCTCGGCTGGATCACCGGGCTCATCTTCTTCTTTGTTGACAAGCGCCCTTACGTTCGCTTCCACGCCGCCCAATCCATCGTCGTTTTCGGCGCCCTCACCATTCTCAGCGAAATTCTCGGCTATATCTTCGGTATAAGCATCATTGCTGGTGGCTTGACAACCTTCTCGCTCGGCTACGTCCTCTGGCGCCTCGTTCATCTGATCGGTTTTATCCTGTGGCTACTTCTTATAATCAAGGCCTACCAGGGTGAACGTTTCCGCGTCCCCTTCGCCGCCGACCTAGCCGAGAAAATCTTCGGCAAGTCCTAGCGCCCACGCCCTTCCGCCCCCGCGCCCTCGCCAAATCGACCCGCGCCGCTCCCAAACCGCTTCGCCAACCCTTCCCTCTTGACATCGGGAGACCGACCGTCCATCTTTATTGGCTTTCCCTAACGCAGGATTTATTCCCGCGTAAGGGCGGCCATGACAGGAGAGGGTCTTGAAGGTTCGAGTTTGCTTCCACGATAAATGCTTCGACGGCGCCTCCTCCGCTGCCATCTTCTCCCGCTTCTATCGCGAGCGCATCGATCCTGCCGCCGAATTCCTCTACACCGGAATGACCCACAAAGCCTCGCAGCCCTTCGAAGACGGCATGTTCGACGGCGATGAAAACGCCATCGTCGATTTCAAATATTCCAGCTCCCCGCAGCTCACCTGGTGGTTCGACCATCACCAGAGCGCCTTCCTCAAGCCCGAGGACGCCGAGCATTTCCGCCGCGATCATTCCGGCAAAAAATTCTACGACCCCAATTACAAATCCTGCACCAAGCTCCTCGCCGATATCGCTTCCGCAAAATTCGGCTTCGATGCCAAACCGCTCGATGAATTAATCAAATGGGGCGATATCATCGACGGCGCGCAATTCGCCTCGCCCGAAGTGGCCGTCGGCCTCGCCGAACCCGCCACCCAGCTCGCGCTCGTTATCGAAGCCGCGCCCGAACCCGACCTCGTCCCCAAAATAATCCCGGATTTAGCGCGGATCTCGCTAGCCGAGATGGTCGAGCTCCCCATCGTGAAAAAGCACCTGGGTCCCTTGCTCGAACGCCACCGGCGCTCCCTCGACATCCTTCGCGAGCGCGCCGATTCCCGCGGCGGCGTAATCTATTTCGACGTCAGCGATCTCGACCTCGAGGGCTACAACAAGTTCATCCCGTATTTCCTTTTCCCCGACGCGCTCTATTCCGTCGGCGTCAGCGCCTCTCCGACCCGCGCAAAAATTTCCGTAGGCACGAATCCGTGGAAGGAGGCCTCCGCCGAAGTCAATCTCGCCTCGCTCGCCGAAAAATATGGCGGAGGCGGCCACGCCCGCGTCGCCGCAATATCGCTCGGGCCGGGCGACCTGGTCCACGCCCGCCAGGTGGCGAAAGAAATCGCCGCCAAGCTGCGCCAGTGAGGCTCATCTCCGGCCTTTGGGACGCCTTTTCTCTCGTGTTATGATTGAAAATTGCTGGGCCGCTAGCTCAATTGGTAGAGCAGCTGACTCTTAATCAGCGGGTTGCAGGTTCAAGTCCTGCGCGGCTCACCACCATCTTCGTGATTCTTGCTGTTGCAATTCACTGGCACGCTTGACGTCCGCCTCGCACTGAGCTAGACAGCAGTTAAGAACCGCCCTCTCCTGCCTCACCCACGATTTCCCTCCGCATCTTTTTGCGCCTGCCATCACACATCACAGCGACTTGTGACCTAAATCACATGCATCGCGCGCTTATTCTGAAAAACTTCCCCTCGGTGACCTTCCATGAAGGTACTGATCGGAATTGATTCTTCATCCGCCTCCAAAACCGTCCTCGAAACGGTCGCAGCCCGCCCTTGGCCGGAAGGCTCTATCTTCCGCATTATCAATGCCGTGGACCCAACTCCCATCGCCCGATTCCCAGCGCTTGTGCAGGATGCTATGCGCTCCGCCGAGGCGCTCACTCGGGCGGCAGCCGCGCAGCTTGTGAAAGCGGGGCATAAAGCGGATTCCGAGGTGCTCATGGGTCCGGCCCGGAAAGAGGTGTCGAAATACGCGAAGGCTTGGGGCGCGGATTTCGTCTACGTTGGCTCGCACGGGCGGGGAGCGATTTCTCGTTTTCTCCTCGGTAGCGTTGCACACGCCGTCCTGCGGGCGGCTCCTTGCTCGGTGGGTGTGGTTCGTCCGGCTCCCACTACGTCGGACGCTTCTTCAGGTTTGAAAATCCTCCTGGCGGTTGATGGTTCAGAGTGTTCGATGGCCGCGGCCCAATCAGTGGCTGGCCGGCCCTGGCCGGCAAGAAGTGAATTAAAGATCGTAAGCGTGGCGCAGGTGGTCGTACCGGGCGACGAATTGAGCGCATCATCGATGAGCCCAATCTATCCGGCAAACCTCCTCGAGACTTTGATGGAGGAAGGCACTGCGCGCGCTAAGGATGCAATGGCCACTGCCGATAAGTTTTTCAAGGGAACTGGGCTTTCCGTGCTCGCTCCCTCAAAACCTCCCAATGGTGATCCTCGCCTTGTCATTTTGCAATTGGCGGAGGATTGGCACGCGAATCTCATTGTCCTCGGGTCACACGGGTGGACGGGCCTGGACCGCATTTTGATGGGAAGCGTTTCAGAATCCGTGGCGCTGCACGCCAATTGTTCCGTGGAAGTGATTCGTGCGTGATATCGGTGGAGGAAACGTATGGCCAAGGTAAGCGCCATCCTCGATGGAAATGAGGCCGTGGCATCAGTCGCGTACCGGCTGAACGAAGTCATTGCGATTTTCCCCATCACTCCCTCTTCGCCCATGGGCGAATGGGCGGATCAATGGCACGAAGAAGGCCGCAAAAATATTTGGGGTGTCGCCCCCACTGTAATCGAAATGCAAAGTGAGGGCGGCGCAGCAGGAGCATTGCATGGCGCATTGCAGGCGGGAGCCCTGGGAACAACATTTACTTCTTCGCAGGGCCTTCTGCTCATGATTCCCAATATGTACAAAATCGCCGGCGAGCTTACGGCTGCGGTGATCCACGTGGCGGCGCGAACAATCGCCACCCACGCTCTCTCGATTTTCGGAGACCATAGCGACGTGATGGGCGTGCGCGCCACCGGCTTTGCATTGCTCTCCTCAAATTCAGTCCAGGAAGCCAGCGATTTCGCGCTCATCGCGCAAGCGGCTGCACTTGAAGCACGCATTCCATTTCTGCATTTCTTCGACGGATTCCGCACTTCGCACGAGGTAAACAAAATCACGCGTCTGGCGGACGAAGAGCTCCGCGCCATGATCGACGAAACGCTCGTCCGCCAGCATCGCGAACGTGGCCTTTCGCCCGATCATCCCGCACTCCGCGGCACCGCGCAGAACCCCGACGTGTTCTTCCAGGCGCGCGAAGCCATCAACCCCTTCTACCGCGCGTGCCCCACCATCGTGCAAAACGCCATGGATCATTTCGCGCAGCTCACTGGCAGGAAATATTCGCTCTTCGACTACGTAGGCGCTCCGGATGCCGACCGCGTAATCATTATCATGGGCTCAGGCGCTGGTGCCGTCGAAGAAACGGTCGAACACCTCAACAATCAAGGTGAAAAAGTCGGCCTCCTGAAGGTCCGGCTGTTCCGGCCCTTTGCCGCCGAAGCATTTCTGAGCGCGATTCCAAAGACCGCGCGATCCCTTGCCATCCTCGACCGCACCAAGGAGCCAGGCAGTCTCGGCGAGCCTTTGTACATGGACGTGCTGACTGCCATCAGCGAATCGAACGCCCAAACGGCGACGCCCGCTCATTTTCGCGTCATCGGCGGACGCTATGGCCTCTCCTCCAAGGAGTTCACGCCGGCCATGGCCAAGGCCGTTTTCGATGAACTGAAAAAGCCCGCACCGAAAAATCATTTCACCGTCGGAATACAGGACGACATCACCCACACCAGTTTGGAGTTTGACTCGGAATTTTCGACCGAAGAGCCGCAAACCGTCCGGGCCCTCTTCTACGGCCTGGGGTCTGACGGCACCGTCGGCGCAAACAAGAATTCGATCAAGATCATTGGGAAGGGAACTGACAACCACGCCCAGGGCTACTTCGTGTATGACTCAAAAAAGGCGGGCTCTGTCACCGTTTCGCACCTGCGCTTCGGCCCTCACCCGATTCGTTCCTCGTATTTGATCACCCGCGCCAGTTTCGTCGCTTGCCACCAGTTTCAGTTTCTTGAGCGCATGGACGTGCTCACCGCCGCGGAGCCCGGAGCCACATTCCTGCTCAACGCGCCCTTCGGGCCGAATGACGTGTGGGGACATTTGCCGCGCGCCACCCAGGAAACG
Organism: uncultured Acidobacteriota bacterium; assembly: GCA_963701005.1. GTDB lineage: Bacteria > Acidobacteriota > Terriglobia > Acidiferrales > UBA7541 > Palsa-295. The sequence goes on along the minus strand of OY969555.1, from coordinate 3,968,817 downwards.
ATTATCAAGAAAGGCCTGAAATTCTATGTAATCGACGCTTATTCCGTGGCGCGCGAAGCAGGCATGGGCAACCGCATCAATACCATCATGCAGACCGTCTTTTTTGCAATCAGCGGTGTGCTTCCCCGCGAGAAAGCGATCGAGGCAATCAAGAAGGCCATTCGCGACACTTACGGGAAACGCGGAGACGCGGTCGTGGAGAAAAACTGTGCCGCCGTGGATAAGGCCCTCGCCCACCTCCATGAAGTGCGAGTCCCCGCCTCCGTCACGAGCGCATTCGACATTCTTCCCGCCGTCCCTGCCCGCGCGCCCGCTTTCGTTCGCGACGTCCTCGGCACGATCATTGCCGGTCGCGGTGACTCATTGCCCGTCAGCGCGATGCCGATCGACGGCACGTTTCCAACCGGCACCGCCGTTTGGGAAAAGCGAAACATCGCCCAGGAAATTCCGGTCTGGGACGAGCAGCTCTGCATTCAGTGCGGCAAATGTGTGCTGGTCTGTCCGCATGCGGTAATTCGTGCAAAAGTCTACTCCTCGGCGGAGCTTGCTGACGCCCCCGCGTCTTTCAAATCAGCGAAACCGATGTGGCGGGAGTTTGACACTCTCCGCTACACGCTTCAGGTTTCGCCGGAAGATTGCACGGGTTGCCGCATGTGCGTCGAGATCTGCCCGGCGAAGAGCAAGAGCGAAGTGAAGCATAAAGCCATCAACATGCAGCAGCAGGCGCCGCTCCGAGTTCCCGAGAGCGCGAATTGGGATTTCTTTGTCAATCTGCCGGATTTCGATCGCGGCCGCCTCTCGCACTCGCAGGTAAAAGACGCTCAGTTGCTCGAGCCCTTGTTTGAATTTTCAGGCGCATGCGCCGGATGCGGCGAAACTCCTTACATCAAGCTTCTCACGCAATTATTCGGCGACCGCCTGCTGATTGCCAACGCCACTGGATGCTCCTCAATTTATGGCGGGAATTTGCCTACCACACCCTACGCCGCCAATCGTCAAGGCCGGGGTCCGAGCTGGTCAAACTCGCTTTTCGAAGACAATGCCGAATTCGGTCTTGGGATGCGATTGGCGGTGGATAAGCAAGCTGACTACGCGCGCGAATTAGTGAAAAGGCTGGCCCCGCACCTGGGCGAATCCTTCATCACCGAAATCCTCACAGCCAATCAATCCACCGAAGCCGGTATCGAGGCGCAGCGCAAGCGCATTGCGGATCTGAAATCAAAAATCGCCCCGCTCAATACCACCGGCTCGCGCGATCTGCTGGCCGTCGCCGATGCACTCGTGCGCAAGAGCGTCTGGCTCGTCGGCGGCGACGGTTGGGCTTACGACATCGGCGCCGGTGGCCTCGACCACGTTCTCGGCTCGGGCTTGAAAGTCAACGTGCTCGTGCTCGATACCGAAGTCTATTCAAATACAGGCGGGCAAATGTCGAAGGCGACTCCCCGCGCCGCCGTCGCCAAATTTGCCACCGGCGGCAAGCGCACCGCCAAAAAGGATCTCGCCATGGAAGCCATCAGCTATGGCTCCGTCTACGTCGCGCGCGTGGCCATGGGTGGGGGCGACACTCACACCATCAAAGCATTCATCGAAGCGGAGGCTCACGACGGCCCATCCCTCATCATCGCCTACAGCCATTGCATTGCCCACGGTTACGATATGGCCTTCGGCCTCGAGCAACAGAAGGCTGCCGTCCAGTCCGGCTATTGGCCGTTGATTCGCTACAATCCAGCTCTGCGACTTGAGGGCAAGAATCCCTTCCAGCTCGATTCCAAGGCCCCCTGCATTCCCTTGAAACAATATGCTTACCAGGAAGCGCGCTACACCATGCTCGCCCGCAGTAATCCCGAGGCCGCCAAGGACCTGCTGCGCCTCGCTCAAGATGACGTCGAGCGCGGATGGCGCGTCTACGAAAATCGCGCTTCCATGCCCGGCCGCGCTCAAACTCCCGGAATTTCCCCAACCGCTCCCGAAGCTCCCTCGGCCCAACCCGTCAAAGCAGGAGAAGACGAATGACCGACATCACCACCAATTATCTCGGCTTCACCCTGAAGTCCCCCATCGTGGCCTCCGCATCGCCACTCTGCGACTCGCTCGATAATATGCGCCAGCTCGAAGACCATGGCATCGCCGCCATCGTCCTGCCATCCTTATTCGAAGAGCAGCTCGATCTCGAAAGCCAAGCTGTTGATTCCGATCTTTCGCGCGGCGCGGAAAGCACTCCCGAGTCGCTCAACTATTTCCCCGAGCTGGGCACTTACAACCTCGGCATTGACGGCTACCTCCAGCTCATCTGGCGTGCCAAGCAGCGCGTTGCAGTCCCCGTGATCGCGAGCCTCAATGGCGTATCCCCCGGCGGCTGGGTTCGCTACGCGCGCTTGATGGAAGAAGCCGGCGCCGACGCCCTCGAATTAAATATCTATGCCATCGCGACGGATCCCAATGAAAGTTCCGCCAAAGTGGAAGGGCACTATTTCCAGCTCTTGCGCGAAGTGAAGGACCACGTCCGAATTCCCGTCGCCGTGAAGCTCTCGCATTTCTTCACCGCTATCGCCAATATGGGCAAAAAGTTGGACGAGACCGGCGCCGACGCCCTCGTCCTCTTCAACCGTTTCTACCAGCCCGATTTCAATATCGAATCGCTCGAAATCGAGCCCAGCCTCACCCTCAGCAATTCGCACGAACTGCTGCTGCGCCTCAACTGGATCGCAATTCTTTACGGCCACGTGCGCGCCGATTTGGCCGTCACCGGCGGCGTTCACACCGCCCCAGACGTCCTGAAATCAATGATGGCCGGCGCAAACGTCGCCATGATGACCTCCGCAATCCTCAAAAATGGAATCCCCCATGTCAAAGCGGTCCTGCGCGATCTCGTCCAGTGGATGGAAGACCACGAATACGAATCCATCCGCCAAATGCGCGGCAGCATGAGCCTGCGCTCCGTGCCCAATCCCGGCGCCTTCTCACGCGGGAATTACATGCGCGTGCTCAGCTCCTATTCGCTCCGGCCAGACAGCGCCGTCCGCTGAATCGGCTCGCGGCAAGCTTCGCGCGCGGCTCGTCGTCCGCTCATCGCGCTAACTCAACGAACTGTCGGCCCTGTTTACCTTGATGTATGATTCGCGCAACATGTGACCTTCGTCACAAACTCTTGTGACCCGGGCGACAGTAAATTTCCCGGCCCGGTCGTAAAAAAGCTAAATGGGGAGCGCAGCCATGACTTCCGCCATCCGCCCAAATGCCAGCACCGCCGGCGCCGCGCAGGCCGCCTTCGATCGCTCGATCCAAGATCCCCAAGCCTTCTGGGCCGAGGCCGCCGCCGCAATTCACTGGTACAAGAAATGGGACAAGGTCCTCGACGATTCCCGCGCCCCCTTCTATCGCTGGTTCACCGGCGGCCAGCTCAACACCTGCTACAACGCGCTCGACCTCCACGTCGAAAACGGCCGCGCCGATCAGACTGCGCTCATCTACGACAGCCCCGTCACCAAGCAAATCAAATCCTTCAGCTACCGTGAGCTCCGCGACGCCGTGGCTCTCTTCGCCGGCGCCCTCGCGCAGCAAGGCGTCTCGAAAGGCGACCGCGTCGTCATCTACATGCCCATGGTTCCCGAAGCCGCTATCGCCATGCTCGCCTGCGCGCGCCTTGGCGCCGTGCATTCCGTCGTTTTCGGCGGTTTCGCCTCGCACGAACTATCCGTCCGCATCGACGACGCCAAACCCAAAGTGATCGTCTCCGCCTCCTGCGGCATCGAAGGCCAGCGCATCCTCCCCTACAAGCCGCTCCTCGATCAGGCCATCAATCTCGCGCGTCATAAGCCAGAAAAATGCATCATCCTCCAGCGCCCCATGGACCGCGCCGCGCTTTTACCAGGCCGCGATCTCGATTGGCAAGAAGCCGCCGCCGCCGCGCGCCCGCACGACTGTGTCCCCGTCGCTGCCACCGACCCGCTCTACATCCTTTACACATCCGGCACCACCGGCAAGGCCAAGGGCGTCGTCCGCGACAACGGCGGCCACGCCGTCGCCCTCAAATGGTCCATGAAAAATATTTACGGCGTGGATCCCGGCGACGTTTTCTGGACCGCCTCCGACGTCGGCTGGGTCGTCGGCCATTCCTACATCGTCTATGGCCCGCTGCTCCACGGCAACACCACCATCCTCTACGAAGGCAAGCCCGTCGGCACGCCCGACGCCGGCGCCTTCTGGCGCGTCATCTCCCAGCACAAGGCGAAAGTGATGTTCACCGCGCCCACCGCCTTCCGCGCCATAAAAAAAGAAGACCCCACGCTCGAGCTAAAAAAGAAATACGATCTCTCCAATTTCCAGACTCTGTTCCTCGCCGGCGAGCGCTGCGATCCCGATACGCTCGGCTGGGCTCGCAATAATCTCCATGTCCCGGTCATCGACCACTGGTGGCAGACCGAAACCGGCTGGGCCATCTGCGCGAATTGCATGGGCATCGAGCAGCTTCCCATCAAGCCCGGCTCGCCCACCAAGCCCGTCCCCGGCATGGACGTTCACGTTCTCGATTCGCTAGGCCAGGAAGCCAAACGCGGCCAGGTCGGCGCCCTCGTCATCAAGCTCCCGCTCCCCCCCGGCACCTTCCCGACCCTGTGGAACAACGATCAGGGCTTCCTGGATTCCTATCTCAACGCCTTTCCCGGGTACTACAAAACCGCCGACGCCGGCTACATGGACGATGACGGCTACGTCTTCGTCATGTCCCGCACCGACGACATCATCAACGTCGCGGGTCATCGCCTCTCGACGGGCGGCATCGAGGAAGTTCTCGCCGCCCATCCCGACGTCGCCGAATGCGCCGTCTTCGGCGTCAATGACGAGCTGAAGGGCCAAATCCCCTTCGGCCTCCTGGTCCTCAAAAGCGGCGTCACTCACGATCCCGCCACCATCGCCAAAGAAGTCGTCCAAATGGTCCGCGACAATATCGGCCCCGTCGCCGCTTTCAAAACTGCCATCGTCGTCCAGCGCCTCCCGAAGACTCGCTCCGGCAAAATCCTCCGCGGCACCATGCAGAAAATCGCCAATGGCGATATCTACGTCACCCCCGCCACCATCGACGACCCCGCCATCCTCGCCGAAATCGAAGCCGCCCTAGCCCAAGCCGGCTACGCCCACAAGCACCCCTGACCGATTCCGCGCCTCAATCCAGTCCGTCGCCGTCGCCGGTGTTTCACCGTGCCTTTACCTCCCTATGTAGCGCTGGCGTCCTTGTACACCCGCCATAGCCTTGGCAAAGACAGGCCGGCGTCCTGCCTTTGCTTTTGCTGTCGCTCCCTCCCCACGCCCGTCATTCTGAGCGGAGGGCCGGCTCTTCACCTCTTTCGTCCCGTTTCTTGGGACGAGCCGGCCCGCAGTCGAAGAATCTCTCTTTCTGTTGCCGTTGCCTTTGCTTCTGCCTCTCGGTGTCATCCCAACAGAGGCCGCTCTTTGGCCGACGCCTGCCCGCCGTAGCCTTGGTGAAGGCGGGAGGGATCTGCTTTTTGGGAAAAGTCGTTTTTTGTTGCGGTTAGAAAAATGTGAAGTCGTTTGTTCTAAGTGAGATAAGTCAAATCTTGACTTAGCGAATGTTGCGATTAGCCTTTTCTTCGCTCCCCTCAAAGTTGAGGAGGGAAGGGAGCAACGGCGAAGGCGAAGGCAACGGCAACGGCAACGGCAACGGCAACGGCAACGGCTAGAGCAACAGCAGATCCCTCGTCGGATGGAAGGCGTCCTCTGTCGGGATGACAACGTAAAGGCAAAGGCGACGACAACGGCGAGAGCGGGATCAACAGCATCGGTGAAGGTGGTGGGGGAGTCAGCGGCTCTAGTTCAGTCTGCCGCTTTTTTACCTGCGAAGAGGCCTTGGAGAACGCTGATTACGGAGTTCAGGTGTCCCTCGATGTCAGGGGCGAGCCTGCCGACCCATTCCTTCTTTCTTCCATCAATGATGTCCCAGCCGCCGCCTTCTTTTTTTTGCTGCAAGGTTACCGGGATATGATCGCCCGCTGCTGCCACCACCAGTTTCACTTCGCCGAATGTGGGCGGCTCCTGCGTCTTGTTGATGGTTCCGAGGCGTTCCTGGTCAATCTGCGAGCGCAGGCATTCTGTGGAGAGCCAGGTGGAGAAAGAATTCGGCTGCCGCAGCCGCGATTCCTCAACCACCATGATTACAGTTCCGCTGGCGGGGTTCCGTACAGTGTACGGGCCCTCGGAAATCTTGCCGACGATCTCGACGTGGAAGAGCGAAGTGCGCCGGCTGACCACGGCGAAAAGCTGCGTCTGTACGAGAATTGTTCCCGCGTCGAGGTCAACGGTATAAAGGCTTTCGACCGTCTGAAGTGTGGCCACCAGCGTAAAACTCACGTCGCGCAGCAAAACCGATGCGAGTTGCGCGCTGCCCATCATCACGGAATTCGCGCGGTCTTGGCCTTGGCCAGCGAGGCGTTCGACGCTCTTATAGGCATCGCGCGCTGCATCGAGCAAGGGGATGAAAAGCATGTCCGGGGGCCCGAACACTCGGGTGTACAGAACCTGGGGAAAGCCTTTGATTTTAATTCCACCGGGCCCGCTTGCCGCGCCACTCGCCACGGGCGGCGTGGCCGCCTGCTGTGTTTTTGGATTGTTGGCAACATTGGCGGAACTCATCGCCCCGGATCTCGACCGGAATTCTTGCCTTCCTCAGTGTCGTCTTTGCGCGCCCCAAGCTTGCTTTCTTCCAGCTTGCCTAGCCTTTCGAGCTCCCCACCCCACAAGTCACTGCCCTCTAGCTTCCATGCTCCCACTGTCCATATACCCGCCTCTTGCTGCACACGCATCACCTGGAACATGGCTTGGTGCGCTGCCGCTGGCGCATCGGCTGAGTTCACGCGGATTACAATGATGTCGCCGGCCTTCAATTCAATCGGGAGCAAAAATCCGCAGCCCCACTCGCTTACATTCGTGGTGACCGTGCGCTCATGAAACATTTGTCCGCTGGCGTTAATTCCACTCACCTCTATTTCGATTTTCGCTGCGTACCGCGACTCACGCCGCTCTTGCAGATGCGCAGATGCCAGGTACGTAGCCGCCGGGCTCGCTTTTTCCCCCTCGCTCATCGCGCTATTCTCCGTGAAGACAACATGCAAGCAGAGGGCCAAGCGTTGCATTATTTTTCTTAGAAATCCTGCATCTCATTTCTGGATTCACTCTTGCGATGACCCGAATCGGAACCTTGCGCGCCACTCATCCTGACCGAGTACTTCGCGCCCCTAATCCCTAACATTCCGTAACGCATCGTTCACGCTCAGTTACGATTAATTCACTTGACGCGTAACGAGTGAAAACCCTAGAATCCCCCCACTCAAAGCAGGGTGTTCCGCACAACCGGCTGCGGCGTTTGCCGCTTGTCCTCAAACTTTGGAGCAATCGCATCGAGAGGTGCGCAGACCATGTGCCGTCGTCCTTGTTTGTTCGTTTCTGCTACCCGCGACCCTTCACCAATTTTCCCACCCCAACGTCAGGTGCCGGCATCGGGCCGACCGCCCTGTGCCAAACAAGGAGAGATTCATGACTCGAGACAAAGTTAAGCCAGAAACTTCTACGGGACCCGAACCAAAATCTGCATCTCCAATCAATCGCCGGTCGTTTCTCGGCCGTATCAGCGTCGGCGCGGCTGCGACGGTGGCTGCCGCTGCGCTGGCCGATCCCCGTGTGGCTTCGGCGCAGTCGTCTAGTTCCAGAAATTCCTCGGGCATCGCCGCGCCGGCAGGGGTCAGCAACTCGCGAGTAATCGAGGCGTTCGAATTGCGGGTGAGCGAAGCGGCGCAGGACGCGGTCGTTCCGGCGGCGGTGAACGTCAACAACGGTGATCAAGCGCGCTATGCCGATAAGGGCGGCACGTACACCAAAGGGCTGGTGCACGATGGCTTCGGGCGGGTGACGGCTGCTTCGTTCGCGTCATTTACAAAGGCGCTCGGGAGCGGCGAATTCTCGGATTTCGAAGCCATCATAACCGACAACGCCCCGCACACACTCAACGGGCCGCAAGGCGGCCTGGCCTTTGACCTCGAGGCGCTCGACAACGTCCAGTTCGGCCAGCCCCAAGTGCCACCGGCACCTGCAATAGCAAGCGATCAGAGCGCCACCGAGCTGCTCGAACATTATTGGGCATCGCTGCTTCGTGACGTAGCCTTCACGGATTACGGCTCGAGCCCAATCGCCGCTGCAGCGGCGGCGGAACTCGGCTCTCAGGCGACTTACTTGGGGCCGCGGAATGGCAGCGGGCAGGTGACGACGAATCTTTTGTTTCGCGGCGCGTTCCCGGGAGAAACGCTGGGGCCATATTTGTCGCAGTTCTATATTCTGCCGACATCCCTCGGCGCGCAACCCATTAGTCAGCAAATGGTGAGCTATTTGCCGAACATTGACTACATGACGAACTTCAGCGACTGGCTGACGGTCCAGAACGGCTTCTTCACCGGCCTCGAGAATCAGGTGGATCCGCAAGTGCGCTACCGGCGCGACGGGCGTGATCTCGCCACATTCACTCATCTGGACGTTCTCTATCAGGCCTACTTCACGGCGTTCCTTGTACTCAACACGATTGGCGCGCCCGTGAACCCCGGCAACCCGTACGTCAATTCGCATTCGGAAAACGGTTTTGGCACGTTTGGCGGGCCGGATTTTGCGGCGACGCTTGCGGAAGTGGCGACCAGGGCGCTGAATGCGGTGTGGTATCAGAAGTGGTTTGTGCATCTCCGGCTACGCCCAGAGGCTGCCGGAGGAATCGTCCACCTAATCAAGACCGGGCAAGGAAATGAGACGGATGTGAGGTTGAGCAACGTGATCCTGAATTCCCAGGGACTGCAGCAGAGCTTCAACAAGTACGGCACGTGGCTGCTTTCGCAGGCGTTCCCCGAAGGTTCGCCGTGTCACCCTGCTTACCCGACGGGGCACGGGACGGTGGCGGGGGCTTGCATCACGGTGCTGAAGTTCTTCTACAACGGGAATTTCGTGATCCCCAATCCCATGGTGCCTACAAGCGACGGCCTTTCGCTCGAGCCGTACACGGGCTCGGACGCCGGGTCGCTGACAGTGAATGGGGAGCTGGCGAAGCTGGGACACAACGTGTCGTTCGGTCATGGAATCCACTCCGGAATCCACTGGCGGAGCGATACGGACACGTCCATGCTGCTCGGTGAGGCGGTGGCACTGAGTTTCTTGCAGGATCGGGCGCGAATCTACAACGAGCCATTCACCGTGAACATTACGAAGCTCAACGGGACAACCGCGACGATCACGAACGCGGGGAATCCGTAGAAACGATGTGGTTGACAACGGCTGGGCGGCTCGTTAGCCGCGCCGCCCAGCCGCTAGTTTTTGTGTCGTTGCGAGTCGAGCGCCTGCTCACGCAAGTGCGTCCTAGCACTTCATCGACTTTCGCCCTTTTCTCGGGAGTGCCCACAGGTTGAATAGCCCCCTTTTTTGCGGATCAGAATCGGGCGCGGTCTAATGTTTTCAATGGCTTAGAGAGAATTCTAATCTCGAAAGCGGGATTAGCTTTTTCTTCGCCTAGGCGAAAGTTTGGACGAGGATGATGGCTCGAGGGGTATATATCCCGAACGCACTTCGCTGGCGTAACGGAATCAATGCAGGAGGGACGAAGTCAATTCGGGGAATCACCGATGCGAATCGGGCCACTTGCGTGGCCCGATTCGGCGGCATGTCGCCAACCCATGGAGAGAGGGCAGCTAGTCGTCGTCGTCGCTGGCGCTGACTTCCAGGACTCGGGTGCCCCAGTTGCGGAGACCGTCAGCGGTTTGCCTGGCTGGGGGCGGGATATATTCGGTTGCCAGCCAGATGCCCCGGCCGTCGGGATCGGCGACCGCCCATGAATAGTCGCCCCAACGCGTAGCGTTCGGATCGTAGGGGCCGCTGCCCAGGGCGGCAATTTTGATGGGGCCGAAGGAGCGGCCGTCGTCAGCCAAGCGGGAATAGGCGGCGCTGCCAAAGAAATTGGTACCGGAGAGAGTGAAGACCATGGCCGCGCTGCCATCGGGAGTGGCCTGAATTGCCGGATAGAATACGAAGTTGCCGGGCGAGGCGAGGTAACCTTGCGCCGTAATGTCGGCGTCGGAGATTTGGTTGTCACGGACGCGAGGACGAATGTGGAACCAAGCATTCGCGGCAAGCTGAGTGGGATCGCCGGGGAGGGTGAGGGCGGTATTGAGCTCGCCCCACAATTGCCCATTGATGAACTGGACTTGCTGCATGCGGTCATCACCGGTATTTAGCAGGCTGGTGGATCCCTCCTGGACAGCGTTTGGCGGGACGCCAAAGACTTCGGAGTTGATCACCAAACTCGTGAGCGTGGGAATTCTGCCGTCGGATACTTCTTCTTGGCGAGTGAGCGCCCAAACGCCGATGCGGTTATCAAAGGTTCCCGTAGGATCAATGGACTCGAGGAAATATTCAGCATCGCCGCTGTCATTGCCCGGTTGAGTGAGGGCCGGCTGGACTGAGAAGGCGATGTTTCCGGCGATGGTGAGATTTTGAAATTGGACGAAGTGGACATTGGCCGCGCCTCGGATGAGGTCGCGTTTGGATAACGCGTAAACCTGCGCGCCATTGACTTGCGGGCCGAGAATCGAGAACTCATTGGTGGCGATGTAGATATTTTCGCGGTCGATGCCGAGGAGCGGCTGATCGCCAAAGCAGGGGCAGCCGACGTGAACGGGAGTCCCGTCGGTACCGTCGTCGGTGGCTTCGAGGTGGTAGACGGTCCAGGGGGTGGTGGGATCGCCGGAGGAATTTACGGCGATGTCCGTGCGGGCCTCGGTGTTGTCGGCGGAGATGAAGAGAATGGTGGCGAACCAGGTGTTCGTGGACTTGTCGAAATGGCAGCGCGGATCGCTGGTGAATTCGAGCAGACCTTCGTCGAAGAGCACGTTGACGTTGAAAGGCCCGGTGACCACGGAGCCGTTGCGGCGATAAATCGTGAAAGCGGAGTTCACGGGTTCGACAACGAAACCATTGCCGACGCAGAGGCCCTGGTCAGGGGGCTCGAATTCGGCGCCGAAATTCGTGACGCCGCTATCGAGGCTGCTGACGCCGTCGAAATTGGCGAGAAGAGCGTGTGAGCGCTCGAAGTCCATCACTGTGGGAGCTGATTGGCGGACCTGGCTTGCCTGGCCGGGAGCAAGGGCGCGGCTGATTTGCGCGGAGCCGAAAGAAGCGAAATTTTTCGGGTGCAACATGCGCGCGCCTCTTTGGCGGGGAACTGCTGGTGCAGCGAGCGCCTGACTTTGGGCGGCGGAGCGATGAAGCGGGTCAACTACGGCGGCGCGGGTGAGTGTTCCGGTTCTCGCGTTGGCGGTGGATTGTTGGGCAAGCAGCGGGGTGGACACAAGTACTACAAGCGATAGTAGAGCCAGACATGCCTTTTGCGTGTTCATTAGTTTCCTCCATTCAAGCCAAGTGAGGGGACTACGACAAGAAGCGGGAGGTACGTTACCGAGAGGGGTCGAGCAAGTCAAGGCAAGATTGGAAACGAGGAGCGGGTGAAATCAGCGTTACCGAGCTGGGGATAATTCGGGGGATGGCTGAGGAGATAAGGACGGGCCGAGGGCCTCACATCTCGCGAAGTGAGGCCCGTTGCCCGCTACAAAGTCACGTAACTTGCGGCTGCCGCGTGACGAGATAAAAACTCGTCAACGGTGAGACTAAGCGCCGGCAGCTTTCCCTCGGTAGGCAGGCAAGAAGATTTCGGTGATGAAAGTTTCCAGGGTGGTCGGAGTCGAGTTCGACTTTGAGCGAGGCTGAAGCATCTTCATGTGGCCGGAATTGAGCGCGCCCGCCATCTCGAGCAACAAGTCCGCCATGTTGGAGGACATTCCCATCTGCATGAGAGCGGGCTTTAGCTGGGCGGCAGGCATTTGCTTGTATGCGAGGCCGGGCTTGCCGATGGCTGTGCCGATGATCTTCGCGGCTTCCGCGTAAGTGACGTCGCGAGGGCCTTGCAGCTCGTGCGTGCTTTTCCGCACGAAATCCAATTTCAAGAGGGCTTCGGCTGCGAAGGCGCCGATATCGCGCGTGGCGATCATTGGCGACAAGAGATCCTCTTTGACTGGGCCAGCCATAGTTCCAAGGGCCTTGATCACACCGACCTGGGGCAGAAGGTTTTCCATGAAATAGCCCGCGCGAAGGAAGAGAGCGTTGAGCCCGGGAATGCCTTCGAGTTTCTTTTCGAGACTGTAGAGCCCGAGGACGGGGCCTGTGCCACTTGCTTTGTCCGCGCCATAGCTGCTGAGAACGACGGCGTACTTTATGCCGTTCTTTTCGATCGCGGAGCGCAAGGCATCACTCACCTGTTCCTGGTGGGCGCGAACGTCCGGGGAACCGAGGTTGGGAGGGATCATCGCGTAGACGGCCGTGGCGCCGGTGAACGCTTTCGTGAGTGCGTCAACATCAGTTACATCCGCGACGAATGGTTCTGCGCCCTTGAGCGCGAATTGTTCCAGGCGTTTCGGGTCGCGGCCCACGACGCGCACGGTCTTTCCGTGTGCGAGCAATTTCTCGGCTATCAGGCTTCCCGTGTTTCCTGTTGCGCCTGTGATTACGTACATGTGTTCCTCCTTGCCGGATATACCGGCAGCCGTGCTTGCCTTATTGGTTGATGCGGCGGCGGCTTCCCCGGATGCAAGCGGCGACGCGAGAATGATCACCGGGGAGTGGAAGAAACTGAATGAAACGCAAGTCCGGTTTCGTTTCCGCCGCGGCGGAGGAGCAGGAACAGTCAAGTGGAACTCCTTGGACAGAGGACGGGTGAAAGTTGAGTCACATGACGACGTGCGGAGAGGATGAGCGGCGTGTGAAGATTTTTCAGAGTTGCCGAGGTTTATTCCCGGCGCGCTAGGATGGGGTCTTGTAAATCAGCAACGCAAAAGGATTTATCTGCCTCCCGTTTTGGCATCGCTCTTGCAGTATCCAGTGTGCCAGCCACATTTCATACCTGAGGTGAAAGATGAAGAGAATTCTTTTTACTGTGGCTACGCTGGGCCTAGCCTGCGCTGCCTTTGCGTTGGGCGAGAGCTCGAACGCAAATCAAATTAATACGTCGCAACCGCAGATCTCGGTGATGCAGGATCAGGCTCCGGCTCAGCCGGAGACGAGGATGTTCATCGGGACGATTGCGAAGAATGGCGACGCGTTCGTGCTGCGCACGGAAGCTGCCAAGAACCCATACCAACTGGACGATCAGGCATCGGCCAGCAAGTTCGCCGGCAAGAAAGTGAAAGTGACCGGCGTGCTGGACGCTTCGAATAACACCATCCACGTTCAAACGATAGAAGAAGAGAACGCCTGAACGCATCAGGCGCAATCGGGGATAGAGGCGGCCGTCCCCTTCGGGCCGCCTCCCCCGATTGCATGGACCATGGATTTAAAGAGTCTGTGTAAAAACTGCAAAAGAGGAACTTCAGCGGCTGAAGCCGTCTTGATTTTGCAGCATTTGTGTCGCGGTTGAAACCGCGACCCACAAAGATTCTCGAGTTCTCACACAGAGTCTTAAATCTCAGGCACAAGAAGGAGTCGCCGTGAAGCTCAGCTTGCGGTTAATCCTGCTTCTGGTTGCCGGAATCACGCTGGTTACGTTTCTGGTGGCGAGATATCAAGTGCGTTCTGAGAAGCGCGGACTGCGCGCTGATCTGGAGAGACGCGCGGCGGTGCTTGCCGAAAGCCTCCAGGAAATTGTCGAGCCTGCCTTGGAGAGAGGCTCGCACGACCAACTGCGGCGCGTTGTGGAGCGATTTGGAAATCGTGAGCGGCTGGCGGGCGTGGCTGTTTACGACGCGCACGGTGAGGTGCTGGCGGAGAGTTCGAATTTGACGGCGCAATTCGCGCCGCCTCCGGTGCCGCTCGAGCGCGTGAAAGCGGAGCCGCAAGGAGTGGATGAGTTTTTGACGCTCGGCGGGAAGCCGATGAATGTTTATTACCTGCCGCTGCATGACCGCTCGTCGATGGACGGCGTGCTGGGGATTTTCCACGATGCGAGTTACATCGAAGCGCAGAGCGACCGGATATGGATCGAGACGCTGTGGCATGTGATTGCGCAGGTTCTCTTGATCGTGTTCATCACTGTGCTAATTATTCGCTGGACGATTATTCTGCCGATTTCGCGGACGGCGCAATGGATGAAGGAATTGCGCGTGGGGCGGGCTTCGCCGCGTCCTGATATGCCGAAGGAGGGCTTTCTCGCGCCGTTTTCGCAGGAGGTGGTGCAGTTTGCGCGGAGCCTGGCGGAAGCGCGAGCGTCCGCGGAGGAAGAGGCGCGGCTGCGGGAAACCGGCGAATCGCTTTGGACCGCGGAAAGATTGCGGGTGAATATTCAGAGCAAGAAGGGGCTGGGGCCGTTGTTCGTGGTGTCGAATCGCGAGCCGTACATGCATGTGCATGGGGCGAAGGGGATCGAAATGATTGTTCCCGCGAGCGGACTGGTGACGGCGCTTGAGCCAATTTTGCGCGCGTGCGATGGGACTTGGCTCGCGTTTGGGTCCGGCGACGCGGACCGCGAGATGGTGGATGCGCAGGATCGCTTGCGAGTGCCTCCGGAGAAGCCGGAATACACGTTGCGGCGAGTGTGGCTGACGAAGGAAGAAGAGGAGGGTTACTATTACGGATTTTCGAACGAGGGTTTATGGCCTTTGTGCCACATCGCGCATACGCGGCCGATATTCCGTGCTTCGGACTGGCAGGCTTACCAGGAAGCGAACCAAAAATTTGCCGACGCTCTGATTCAGGAGATGGCCGGGACGGAGCAGCCGCTCGTGCTGGTGCAGGACTATCACTTTGCGCTGCTGCCGCGAATGATCAAGAAGGAACGGCCGGACGCGCGGGTGGCGATTTTTTGGCACATTCCTTGGCCGAATCCGGAGGCTTTCGGGATATGTCCGTGGCAGCGCGAGTTGCTGGATGGGTTGTTGGGCGCGGATCTGGTCGGTTTTCACACGCAGGCTCACTGCAATAATTTCCTTGAGACCGTGGATCAGGCGCTGGAATCACGGATCGAGTGGGAACGATTTGCGGTGAAGCGGAACGAGCACATCACGTTTGTGCGGCCGTTTCCGATTAGCGTGGATGTGCGCGAATCGCAAATCGAGTCGGCGCCGACGAATTCGCCGTATGAGCTTCGCGCTACATTGCTGGCCGAGCTGGGAATCAACGCGAATTTTCTTGGCATCGGCGTGGATCGTATTGACTACACCAAGGGCCTGCTCGAAAGGTTCAGGGGCATCGAGCGTTTTCTTGAGAAGTGGCCGGCGTACCTGGGAAAATTCACGTTCGTCCAAATCGGCGCGCCGAGCCGGACGCACATTCAGCGCTACCACGATTTTCTGATGGAAGTCGAGGCCGAGGCCGCGCGCGTGAATTCGCGGTTTGAAACCGACGAGTGGCGTCCCATTGCGATGCTGACGCGGCATCATAGCCACACGGAAATTCAACCCTACTATCGCGCGGCGGATTTTTGCATGGTTACGTCGCTGCACGACGGAATGAATCTGGTGGCGAAGGAATACGTGGCGGCGCGGGACGACGAGGGGGGCGCGCTGATATTGAGCCAATTCACGGGGGCCGCGAGGGAATTGCGCGATGCAATCGTGGTGAATCCGTATGACACGGATCAGGTGGCTGCCGCGATACGCCTCGCGCTCGAGATGGATTCGGCGGAGCGGCGGGCGCGGATGCAGCGCATGCGGCGCAACGTGAAGGAGCACAACGTGTACCGGTGGGCGGGAAATTTGATCGCGGAACTTTCGGAAATTCGAATCGAAGAGAGCGAGACGGCGGTAAAGCAACTCTCGTGAGGGACGGCAATGGGCGAACTTCGGCCCGGCGCAAGGGAAATCAGGATCGAACGGGAGAGCGTGAAGTGAGCCAGCTCAAAATTACCGAAGAATGTGCTCAGCCCGGCACGCATGCGCTTGCGCTGGTGCAGACGCAATCGCGCGCGCGCGCGAACCCGAGGCCGCTTTTTCGCGCGTGGCGGGAAATTCAGGCGCGGATAAGGGCGGCGAAGGAGTTGGCGGTACTTTTGGATTTTGACGGGACGCTGGTGGGGCTGCGGCGCCGTCCCGGCGACGTTCGTGTGCCACGACAAACCAAACAAGTGCTCGAGAGTCTGGCTCGGCACGCGAATGTGTTTTTGGCAATTGTGAGCGGGCGAAGGCTGCGGGATCTTCAGACCATGATTGACGTACCTGGCGTGCACATTATTGGCCTGCATGGCGGGGAGGGGGAAGGGAGGAGGGCGTCGCTGAGCAGGACCACGCGGCTGGCGCTGGGGCGCGCGAAACGCGAGGCGCGGTCACAACTGGGAATTTTGCCGGGCATCTGGCTCGAGGACAAAATTCTGAGCCTGGCGGTGCATTACCGGGGAGCGAGTGCGGCAATCGTCCGCGAAGGATATGCCGGGCTGCTGGGAATTCTTGCGCCGCTTCGGGGCAATCTTTCGATTATGAGCGGGGAAAAAGTGTGGGAAATACTGCCGCGAGAAATTGCGGGGAAGGGCGCCGTGATTCAGGAGCTGCTTGCTGGCCTAGACGGAGAGACACTCGCGATTTACGCGGGCGATGATGCGGCTGATCAGGCGGCGTTTGCCGCGATACCCGACCAGATTACCGTGCAAGTGGGGGAGAAGGAGAGCACTTGCGCGCGCTTTTTTGTGCGTGGGCCGGCTGATGTGCTGCGCTTCCTTGCGCGGCTTGAAAGGGAACTTCGATGAAAGCCAGTGAACCTTTTGAATTTGTAACGGCTTCTTATCTGGTTTGCATTGGGAATCAGGAATGCGCGAGCCTGCTCGATTTGCAGCGCGGAATCGAAAGTTGCAGTGATGCTTCAATTTTTTACCATACGTTTCAGAGCCTCGGGCGGCACCATTTTCTTACGGAAGGATTTTCGAATGATTTCGCGCAATGGGTGCTTAGTTCCTGCAATCGTCCGATTCTAGCGGAGCAACTGGCGTCGCTCGATATCCGTGATTATGTGTCATTGGCGGCCCTGCGAGACGACTTGCGCCGCATGGTGGGCGAGTTCTGCGAGGCGAACCCGAGAGAGGCACAGCAGGCTTCCTTCGAGCCGTTTTTTTTCTGCGAAACAGTGGAGGAGGAGACGCCGCTCGGAATTCAGGCCTGGACGCTCGAGGAATTTCGGACCGGATTGGAAAAGGTGGGGCACGCGACCTTGCAATTCCACTTCATCACGTCGAGGCTGCGGCTGCATCTGCGATCGAATGATTTTTCACAATGGTTTTCGAAGGAGCTGGGGCTGAAAGAACTGGCACGGAGGGTGGATCAAATCGACGTTTACACGAACACACTGGACGGCGCACGCGAGAGGATCATCAATCTTGTGGAAAGGGAACTCGAATGACAACACCGGCTCAGGTGGCTGCGCCCACCAACAAACTTGACGACTACGCTGGCTTGCTGGGCAGCGGAGAAATTGCCGAGCTGCGTGTGCTGGCGTCGCGGCTGGGCAGCCGCACAATCCAGATGGTGAATTCGACGGCGGTGGGCGGCGGTGTGGCGGAAATGCTGAACCGGATTGTCCCGCTGATGGAGGATTTGAATCTGGCGATCCGCTGGGACGTGATCACCGGCGGCGAGGATTTTTTCGCAATTACCAAGGCTTTTCACAACGCGTTGCACGGCGAACGCTTCGATTTGCCAGACGAAAGTTTCAAGACTTTCCTTACTTACACGGAGCAGAATCGCGAGCATCTGCAATTTGATGCGGACTTCACGGTGATTCATGACCCTCAGCCGGCGGCGCTGATTGATTCGCACGAGGGCCGCAAGGGCCAATGGGTGTGGCGCTGCCACATCGATTTGTCGCACCCGGACCGCAGGGTGTGGGAGTTCCTGGCGCCTTTTGTGAATCGCTACGATGGGGCGATATTTTCGTCGCCCGCGTTCGCGCGGCAGCTGCCGATTCCACAGTACCTTTTTTTTCCTTCGATCGATCCGCTTTCGGAGAAGAACCGCGAAGTTGAGCCGGATACGATTGCGGAAGTTCTGCGGCGCTTTCAGATCGATTCGCGACGGCCGATCCTTACTCAGATCTCGCGATTTGACCGGCTGAAGGACCCCGCCGGAGTCGTGCGCGCTTACCAGATCGTGAAGCGGTACTTTGATTGCCAGCTCGTTCTCGCGGGAGGCGGGGCGGCGGATGATCCCGAAGGGGAAGCGGTATTGGCAGAGACTCGCGAAGCGGCCAAAGACGACGCTGATATTCATATTTTGGACCTGCCGCCATGGAGCGCGCTCGCAATCAACGCGCTGCAGCGTGCCTCGACGGTGATCATTCAGAAAAGTCTGCGCGAGGGATTTGGGCTGACCGTGACCGAAGGGCTCTGGAAAAAAAAGCCAGTTGTGGCTTCGGCAGTCGGGGGCATCCCAGCACAAGTGATCCACAAGCACACGGGCATGCTCGCGCATTCGATTGAAGGGACCGCCTACCAGATACGATTCCTGCTTTCGAATCCGGCCATCGCGCAACGGCTTGGCGAGAGGGGCCACGAGCATGTTCGCGAGCATTTTTTGATTACGAGCAATGTTCGGCGGTACCTTACGCTCTTCTTGCATTTCTTGAGAGAGCGGTCGCAGCAGTAGTCCATTTTTGCTGCGCCTTTCGGCCGAACTTCCTTTAAACGCAAGCGAGCAGCCACGCGACTAGCTGGTCCGGTTAGCGTGTGGTCGAGAGACTATTAGGCGCGGGCACGACTGAGGCCGAATCGGGGAAACCGACGCGGGCGACCATGGCTTTAAATCTGGGGTCGCTGTGGAGGACGTCGAATTCAGGAGTGCTCGCAAGAAATACCAGATCAGCGGAATGTTCCTCGAGGGCTTTTTCGAGCATGGCGAGCGCTTGTTCGCGGTCACCGAGGCCGATATACACGTCCGCGAGTCCGAAAGGCGAGACGTAGGTTTGAGTGGCGCGGTGCTGAATTTCGTCGAGGAGTTTGCGGGCCTGGTCCTTATCGCCCTGCATGGCGTAGGTCATGGCCAGGGCAGTGAGAAAGTAATTCGCATTGTCCGAGAGCTCCAATGCCTTTTTCAATTCGACGGCCGCTTGATCATAGCGCTTTGAGAAAAAACACGCGTTGGCGAGCCAGGCGTGCGCGGGCATAAAGCGAGGCTCCAATTCAACGACTTTGCCGCATTCCTTGATGGCTTTGTCGTACTCGCGAGCGTGCATATAAACAAAGCAAACGAAGGAATTCATGACCAGGGAAGCCGGGTCAAGCTCCTGCGCTTCGCGAATCTCGCCGAGAGCTTCCTGATAGCGGCCCGCGTGGGTTAGAAACTCGGCGTAGAGTTTGTGGCCGACGGCGGAGCTCGGATTCAGTTGCAGACCGCGTTGATATTCCTTTTCAGCCGCGGACCAATCCCAATCGTATGCGTGCAGCACTTCGCCATACGCCAGGTGGGAATCGGCGAGTGAGTCGTCCAAGGCCAGGGCCTTCTGGGCGGCAACTCTGGCCTTTACATAGCCGTCCTGGGGGCTGAGAAACGTCCAACCAGCAGCGACATTGTAAGAATATGCAAGGGCAGCGTAGGCGGGAGCGAATTGAGGGTCCTTCTGGGACGAAAGCTGGAAGAATCGAATGCTCCTTTGCAAATCCTCCGGGGTTCGCTTGTTGAGTTCGAAGAGACCCCGCAGGTAGTCGTCGTAGGCTTCCGGCTTGACCGGTTTCGTTTCCGTGAGCGGGCGGCCGGCGGGCGCCGAAAGTTCAATGGAGAGGGAACGGGCAATGCGGTCCGCGACATCGCGCTGAATGGCGAGCAGATCGCTGGCATCGCGCTCGTAAGCCTCGGTCCAGAGGCTGCCCTGGTCGCGAGCGTTGTAGAGCTGCGCAGTAATGCGAACCTGGTCGCCCTGACGGCGAAAGCTGCCTTCGAGGATAAAGTCAACATGCTGTTCACGAGCAATCTGCTCGACGGTCTTATGAGCACTCTTGTACTGCATGGCCGTGCTGCGAGCGATCACACTCAGCTGCCCGGGAGCGCTTGCTCCCAGGCGCGTGATCATTTCGTCAGTCAGGCCGTCGCTGAGGTAATCCTGATTTGGATCGCCGCTCAGATTTTCAAAAGGGGTTACGAGGATGGTCTGGCGGAGGGGACGGCGTTCCGCAAGTGACGATGGCCTGAGCCAGCGAAAGTAGGCAAGTCCTCCGAGGACCAGCGCGGCGCAAATGACGACTGCGAGACCGAATTGGAATCGGAGAAGAGGTTTGCGGGTGGGCAGCGCGGCCGGATTTGCAGACCGCACATCGGAAGCGGGCGCGGGCGACGCGACAGGCGCAACGGGAGCGGAAGGCGTCTCTTCTGCTTCCTCGATTTCCGTGACGGGGGCGATGAAACGATAGTCCTGGCGCGGGATTGTCTTGATAAAGACTTGCTCGTTGCCGGTATCGCCGAGTGCCTGGCGCAAACGATTGAGGCTGGTATTCAGATTGGCATCAAAATCGACGAATGTGTCCGCGGGCCAAAGACGCTCGCGGAGCTCTTCGCGAGTGACGATATCGCCGGCGCGCTCCAGGAGCAGGGAGAGGATTTGAAAAGGCTTCTCCTGCAGTTTGATTCTGTGGCCCTGTTTGCGGACGTCGCCAGTTCTTAAATCGGCTTCAAAATCTCCGAAGCGGATTCTTTTCACCGGCTGAGTTGAGTTTTTCATTCGGCTGGATCTTGCAATCTCAATCTTTCTCGCGCCGGATAAAATGCTCAGAGAATCTTTTGTTATTGTCTTAGACGTCGCAATCTGCGTTTTGATTTCCATTAAGATACGAAGCCCCGTGAAAGGTTGTTCCAAAGACAACCGGAAATATAAATACGGACGATATAAGGTGGAAAATTGAGGAGAAAAACATGCAGGCGGTTCTAGCCGAACCATTCCGAAGTTGGAAGTTTCCTACGGTTAACTGTATAGACTTCAGGGAAGTATGGAAATGCAGGTCGGCATTTGTATCAATTTCTATCACAATCTAACCCTCGCTCCGAAAACCGACACTTAACAAGCCGCTTACGCCGTCAGACTGAATTTATAGCAATTGAGACACCAAATCGGATGTGTGCAGGTGAACTTGCATTACCACCCGCGCAGATGGCCCCAACGTGTGGGCTTCATCAGGACGAGTGCGGCATCCGAGGGCGGCTCAAGACGCAACATGGGGCAAACCAAACGTCGAAATTCAGGAGTCTTCTAGATGACAACGAAAAGAGGATGGCTGTTAGGAATTTTGTTCCTTGCCGTCGTCGTGGCTCTTGCGCCGAGCATTGCAGCGCAGGAGTCCGCAGCGAAGGGGTCATTGAACGGGACGGTTGTCGATACCACTGGTGGCGCGATCGTCGGCGCGGCAGTGACGCTAACCGGACCGTATGGAAACCAGAATCAAGCTACCAATGGATCCGGGACTTTCATTTATCAGGACCTGATTCCGGGTACGTATAAGGTCCGGATTGAAATGAAGGGCTTCCGGGCGGCGGAAGTGCCGGATGTGACGGTGAACGTGGGGCGCGTTTCAGCCATCCGCGTGGTGTTGGAGCCGGGGAGCGTGACTTCGACGGTTGAGATCGTTGCGTCTGCTGTCACGGTCGACACGACGTCCACAGCGGTGGCGTCGAACATCAACGACGACTTTTACAACAAGTTGCCCGTCCAACGCGGCATTGCGGGGCTGTTCTACCTGGCTCCGGGCGTCGTGAGCGGCGGCGGCACGGGTGCTGCGAATCCTTCGATCGGCGGCGCGACCGGGCTTGAGAATTTGTACGTTGCGGATGGCGTGAGCATCACGGATACGGCGTTCGGCGGGTTGGGCATATATTCCCGCGTGTACGGTTCGGTCGGCACGGGTATCAACCTGTCGTTCATCAAGGAAGTGCAGATAAAGACCGGCAGCATCCAGCCGCAATATGGCGGTGCGACGGGCGGCGTAATCCAGATTGTGACCAAGTCCGGCGGAAACCAATATCACGGGGCCATCGCGGGTTACTACCAGCCGAATGCTCTGGAAGCATCGCGGCTGAACCCGGATAATTTCGGCCTAGCAAATCCGTTTGGCTCATTGGTCCACAACGCGACGGCCGATGTTTCGGGAGAATTTGGCGGACCCGTTCCGGCAGTCGGGAAGGACAAGCTCTTTTTCTTCGGCTCAATCGACCCACAGGAGCTGGGGACGACGCAACATTCTCCGGCACTGGACGGCAACTCCGCGTTCGGAAACATTACCGGGCGGACGGTGTCATACAACTACGCAGCCAAATTGACATTTAAGCTAAACGATAAGAGCACGTTTGAAGGTTCGGTGTTCGGCGATCCGACGCACACCAACCTATTCCCGTGGTTCGCGCCGAATCTTGCAGGCGGCCCAACTGGATTCTCCAACACGACCGCCTGGAGCAAGCTGAACTATGGGAACCGAGACGTCGTAGCCCGCTACAATGGGACGCTCTCACCGACCTGGATATTGAACTTGGATGCTACATGGCAACACAACAAGTTCACCGAGGGCGGCTACAACGATGCCTTTTCTCAACTCAATGATCAGACACAGACCTTGGCAGGGCCGATTGGTGGAAATGGCATTGCTCCGGGTATTCAGCAGGGCAACTTCTTCGCGGACGGCCGCGGGTTCGTCGAGAACACAGACGACGAAAGCTACGGAGCGCACGTCAACACCACCAAGATCGTCAACTTCTGGGGGCAGCACTCGATCGATATCGGATACGGCTACAGCCGTCCATTCTACAAGGGCGAGCGGTCGAATAGCGGGCCAGCTCTCACGCCGCCGTTGGCGAACGAGGATGGGACGCTGCCGAGCGGTCAGTGCACGGTAATTGGTGGCGTAACACAGTGCCCTTGGACAGGCGAAATCTCCAATTACAATTGGCGACTGCTGCCGGCGGCTAACATCGACTCGGCAGTGCCTTGCCTCTCTTGCCCGATCATGAATGTTCCAGGAGTGGGGCCGGAGCCCGTGGCGCTTTCACTTTTCCGCGGAGAATTCGGCGTATCTCCTGATGGTTTCGAACACTTCTCAACAACGGGCAGGACGCACTCAGCGTATGTAAACGACAGTTGGACGATCAACAAATACGTGACCCTCAATGCGGGCATTCGTTGGCAACAGGAACGCTTGATCGGCGAGTCCGCAGACTACACCTTCACGGACAATTGGTCTCCGGCTCTCGGCGTGACGGTTGATCCGTTCGGCGACCGGAAGAACAAATTCTGGTTCAGCTTTGGCCGCTACAACTACAACCTGCCACTCGACTTGGCGGAACGCTCGTTGACGAACGAGAAGGACCTGTTCAATACCTATCTCGCGCCGAATTACGTTACCGCCGGGACAGGCGGGTGCCTGCCGACAACCTTTATGGGGAACACCTACAACCGGTGCGTCGTGTTGAACAACCTCGGCACGGTCACGCCGGTCATTGATGCCGCCCATGACCTCAACAATTCGGCAAACGGGATCCCGATCGGGATATTCGGGTCTGGCTCGAGCCTGGAACCGATTCATACGGGAACCCATCTGACGTATGAAGACGAGTATGTGCTCGGTGCGGAGCACGAATTTTCGCACGGTGTGATTCTGACCGCGCGATATATGCACCGCAGCCTTCGCAGGATTGTTGAAGACACGGGCGGCATTGCCCCGGAAGCGGCGCTCGCGGGAGTTGGTTAACAGTTCTCGATCACCAATCCGCACAAAGGTCTCGACATATTCACGAACCCAGTTGAAGTTGACTATAACCACGCAAACGGTCTGCCGGCACAATGCGGGACGGGGAACTTCAACAT
Organism: uncultured Acidobacteriota bacterium; assembly: GCA_963701005.1. Lineage (GTDB taxonomy): Bacteria > Acidobacteriota > Terriglobia > Acidiferrales > UBA7541 > Palsa-295. The sequence continues at coordinate 3,944,982 of OY969555.1, read as the reverse complement.
ATTCCCCATCACAAACAGTGTCGGTGTGCCGCTCACGGATGCCAACGGCAACAACGCAGCCTGCTTCGAGCAGGGCGTCGATGCTTCCACGGGCCAAATTGTTCCTGTGGGCATCAATGGGTGCCCTGCCACGGGCGCTTGCACGGTCGCAGGATCGGTGACTCCGGATGGTATCCCAGACGGATTCGTTGACCCGATTCACAAATACTGGTCGATGGTATTTGAAGTCAACAAGTCGTTCTCGCACAACTGGCAGTTGCGTGCGAACTACACGATCTCGAAGGTATTCGGAAACTTCGAGGGTGCGTTCCGCAACGACAACGGCCAGTCCGACCCGGGCATCAGCTCGCTTTTTGACTTCACGCCCGGGAACTACGGACTACTGGGTGATCAGTTCCTGCCCGGATTGTTGAATGAAGACCGCCAGCAGGTGGCCAATGGGTACTTCAGCTATGTTTTTGATCGCGGCATGCTGAAGAACTTGACGTTGGGAACAGGCGTAAACATACAGACCGGGACTCCCATCAGTGAACTGGCAGCGCATCCGGTCTATCAGAATGCTGGTGAAGTACCCATCGGCGGGCGCGGGAGCCAGGGCACCACACCCACGACGGGATATGTGAATTTTCATGGCGACTATGTAATGAACGTGACGGAAAGATTCCACCTTCGATTTGGGGTGGATCTATTCAACGTCGCCAACACGAAACGCACCCTCTACATTGATCAGAACCTGGATCTGGGCCTCGGGACAGTGAACAACGACTTCTTGAAGCCTGCGTTCGTCCTTGGTTCGCCGATCAGCTCGTCGAGCGGGATTCAGTCTCCGTTCAACGCGCGGCTATTCGCCCGGCTGGAGTTCTAAGGGGCGGTGGTCTAACCGGGGGGGCGGATTTCGCCCCCCCCCTTTTTTTTCTGGGAACGCGTAATCAATTAGGACCGCGGCAATCAATCATTCCTCAGGAATCCGCGGGGAACGCGGTCAGTGGCGGTAGGCGGTCCACATGTCGTCGATGAACGTGTATTGAGGAAACTCACCTTGGAGCCAGAAGCGGGTCTGGCCCTGGCGCTCCCAGTTTGCGCTGTAGTCGAATCCGGATTGCGCTTTGATTTCGGCGACGGCTTGCGTGTCGTCTTCCGTCATCCAGCGATCCACGTAATCAAAGAAAGCGGGATGATTCCAGACGTTTTCGGCGTTGAGAAGATGAATGGTGAGCGCTTCGCCGACCCAGGAGACTGAGGTGCAGCATCTTCGATAGGCTTCGCCGAGCTGCTCGGTGGGGCTGATGAGCGGCCAATTGACAGGCTGTAGCTGCTCGTAGGGGCCGTATAGGCCGGCGCTGACGGGCGTGCCGTTGGTGGTGACGCCGTAGTGGCCGCCGTAGATTACCGTGGCTCCCTGCCAGGCCTGCTGATATGTGCCGGCGGGAGGCAGCTGGTTGATGTAGAACGTTTGCATGTCCTCGCCGAACTGGTTTGGGTAAGTTGCCGAGACATTTTTCATACCCGTGTTGTTGAGCAGGATTCCGGCGAAGACGATCGGAAGTTTTCTGCCGCTGTGATGCCCGCCGAATGCCGGCCAGCCGTAGCCCGTCTGGACGCAGCCGTATAAATCCACGCCGTATTGCACGAAGTAGTTCGTGAGGTTCACTTTTTGATCGGCGGAAAAATTCAGCATCAGGAGCAACGACGCGTAGGAATCGGCGAAAGCAACATGCTGGCCGTAGCTGGGCATGTAGTCGGCGGGCGCATCGAAGAGGAACGCGTTTGTATCGATCCAGGGGCGGCGGTAATAGCCCTCGAACGTTGCTAATGTTGGCGTCCCTCCTTCATTTGGATCCGATGGCGTGGGGGGCGCGAGCGAGGGCAGCAAGTTTCGCTGGAGTGAGTTTGCGTGATAGATGGTTTGGCTGCGGTCGCAGTACGAGGGCCGCAAGGCATCCGCGGAGGGAGCTGCGGCGAGAATCGTTAGCACGGAGACGGAGGCTACCGGGCTGGCGCTCATGTCCGAGGCGCGCATCACTTCCGGGACGGAATGAATTTGAGCCAGGCTGATGGAGGAGACGATTGAATCTCCGGGTTTGAGCGAGATCGGCGGATAGGATCGCAACGTGGCGTCAAACCACCAGGATTCGTCGGTGCCGTCGTTCAAGCGGGAATCGAAGCCGCTCTTTCCGTTTGCCGTGGGTAGATTCACTACCGAGCCGTTTATGTAGGGCGAAGACGTGGTTGGGGGCGGATTGATCGCTGTGATGGTGACGGGGCCGACGACGTAGTAATCGCCGTTCACAAATTGTCCGACGGGGACCGGCTGGCTGAAGGTCCAGGTGATGCCGTCTTTTGTGATCGAAGAGGCGGTGCCGGGAGGGCCGGAGGCGGCCGTGATCGTGACTACAGCCGATCCTGAACTGGAATTGTCCGCCATGCTCGTTGCGGTGACGCTGTAAGTGCCGGCCGTGGCTCCGGCGGTGTAGACGCCGGCCGAGGTGATCGTGCCGCCGCTCGCTGACCAGGTGACGCCGGTGTTTGAGGTCCCAGTAACTGTGGCGGAGAACGGCCAGTTGCTTCCTGACGGAACCGAAGCGGTGGCTGGATTCACTTTGACGACGACGGAAGGATTTCCGGGTTGCGTCGGCTTAGAGCTGGTGGTGCCCTGGCAACTGGCGAGGGTGATTATTAAGAAAAGGGAGAGAGAAAAAAGGCCGATTTTGTTGCGGTTAGAAAAAGTGTAAAGCGATGATTCTGAAAGAGTTAAGCGGATTTCTGAGTTGGCGACTGTTGCGGTTAGCCGCCTTCGCGGAAATGCTTGCTTCGGCGCCCGAGGCCTTTTCTTCGCCTGCTCTGGACTGGCGGGTTTTCTGGATGGATGTGAGAGGCAGACGCCTGGGTAGCCATTGGCGAGAGCCCGGTGGTTCGCTAGTCCGTCGTCTTTCAGCATATGATAAATCTCCATCACTAGCATGACACGAGGAAAGGCAAAATTCTACTGGTCGAAAGGCCAGATTATTGACCGCATCGCGGAACTGTACTTCCTGGGGGCAGTGGTGACCGGCATGAAAAGAGAGCGACAGAGTGTATCGTGGGCTTTGACTATGCGTGGCGCGGCTTGTAGAATTCGCGGCGCTTCGAAAGGGGAGGGAAGAGATGCGACATTGGATTGCAGGAGCATGCGCGGCGGCGGTGCTGGCGTGCTCGGCGTTTGGGCAACAAGCTGGGCCTAGGAAAGAGCCGCCTGAGATCACGCGAGGGACCCACTCCCTGGTGCCCTCAACTGATGCGGACTTGAACCTGCTGCTCGAGGGGAATATTCGGGCGATGTGGATAGCATTTCGCGACAAGAAAAAAGATGTCTATGCCGGCTATCTTTGGGACGATTACCAAGCCGTGGAAGAAGATGGCGCAGGCGAGCGGAACAAGTTGCACGTGCTTCGCGAAGTGGGAGAAAGCGTGGTGCGCGATTCCGAACCTCAGTGGTTCGTGGTGGAGAAGCTAGGTCCGGAAGCGATGCTTGTGACTTACGAAAACGTGATCCAGTTTGCCCGGTCAGCAAGCACGAGATTTGAAAAGATATTCATCAGCGAGATATGGATGAAACGAAACGGGCAATGGAAAGCCTGGAGGTACCAGGCAACGCGCGTGAGGTAGGTCGGCTTCGCAAGAAGAGCCTTTGACGGACACTATTCCTCAGCAAATACATTGGCAGTACGTACTCTTCGCCGTCGGCTAACGAAGAAAAAAGCCCGAACCCGCAGTAGCGGGTTCGGGCTACTCGATAGCGCCGGATTTGCGGAGGGGAACTACTCCTTCGCGTAAACCCCGACGCAGCCGTCAATTTGTATAGTTCCGCAACGCGGACCCGAGGGAAGCGGCACGAAGATCTTGTTCAAGCCGCTATCAACGGCGACGCTGTGGGTGTTGCCCTGGGTGGTCACGTTTTGCAGCCAGTGGCGTGTGCCGGCATCAATGACGCCGAGGACTGCACTAGGGAGATTGTCCCTGGCGCCAAGGTAGTAGCGGTTATCGCCGGGGTTGTACCAACTCTCGTCAACGCCGCCGACCTGGTTAAGCTTTTGGAGGATCGTGCCGTTCCTGCCGTCGATGATGTAGGTGGTCGGTGCAAACGACCTGCCGTCATGACCGGCGCATGCGACGAGGACGTCGTTTCCAGGGCCGATGGACACGCCGGCCGGCATACACTGAGGCACCAAGAAACTGTTGATCACGATTGGCCCATGTGTTGTTCCGAGTCCCGGATCAATTTCGTCAATGGTTCCAACGGTCAGGTCGGTGGTTGCACTTCCATTGGACAGGAGGAAATGACCGGTGTTGGGGTTATAGGCCATTCCACCCAACCCCGCAAAAGCAAAGGCTCCAAAACAGTCCGGGAAAGACGTGGAGGTGGGGCAGAAGATACCGTTGGTTGGAGTGCCCTGCGGACCATTGCGGAGCATCGGGCCATGGTGGCAGGGAACATTGACACCCGCTAGATGAGTAGCGCTGCCAACACCTGTGCCGGAGGCACCTGTGGGGACGTTCGGTCCGGGTACGCCGATTGTCCCTATGAATTGGAGAGACGGATCGGGGCAAGAGAACCCATTGTTCTCATCGACTGTCACGGTCGAATCGGTTGGCAAGGCATTGTCATAATAAATCTGGCCCAAGACGCAGGTGGCGAAATTCCTCGGGAAGGCTGCGTTTGGACCGCCGGGGCTATAAGGCTGTTGGTTATTGACTGGGAGGCAGTGCTGCTGTTCCAGGGTGCCAGTCTTGCGCATGACGTGGGTGACATCAAACAGGGTGACATAAGGAAGGGCTGGGTCACCATTGATCATCATCATCAAATCATGGGGATTCCCTTGGGGATCCATGGCCGGGGTGGCTCCAGTGGTCGCGAGCTCATCACCACGAAGGTCGCCGCAAGTGGGATCGGAGAAAGCGCGGCCATTGGCGGAGGCTTGACAGGGGCCGATTCCATTTGGTCCATCGTAGTCGGGAGAGTTGCCGGATACGAGGGTGGCAATCACCGTGGGGGCACGGGGAAATAATACACCTGCCTTTATGTCCGCGATCGTGTTGCTCATGTCGAAAACTTCGGCGTTAGAGCTGCCGTTGCCTACGAACACGGTCATCCCATCGGCGCTTGCTTCGAGGCCATTCGGACCCGTGATGGGATTCAAGTTATTGGAGCGGGAGGCGCAGCACTGCCCGCCCACCCACCCCCCAAAGTTGCCGTCGGGGCCAAAAAATCCCGGCAGACGGAAATTGAGCGTTTTGCAACCAAACCGGGTGAAGTTGCCGACCGCGTTCGAAATGGGCGGAATGGTGACGCCGGTCTCGGGATCCTTGAAACAAGGGGAAGGGTTGACCCCGGAGTCGGCAATAGAGTTGTCGCCGGCCAAATCGAACACCGCAACATCTCGGACGGTATCGAATATCGGAACGTCAAGGCCGACGCGGTCGGATATATAGTACAGGTGATTCACTGAATCCACCCAGCCAATGTCAAAGATATTGAACGGGCCGCCGGGCTCGCCAAAGCCATTGTGCTCTGGCACGAGCATGGTATCAATCTGGACGATTGATCCATTGGAAGTCGTGCCGCAGGTGGGGCAAACGGACGAGCCGTTGCTGCAACTGCTAGCAGTGAGAAACACCATCAGGACCGCGGCCAGCACAGCGAAGGGCAACATTTTCGATCTCATTGCATAACCTCCAGCGATTTTTGCTCGGGGGCCGACAGCTATTAATTGCCGCCTCATTGCCGCTTTCCAGCGCTCTCGGAATCGCTCATGCCGGCCCCCGTCTGAAACCAGCAATCACGCTCAGGAGCGCTGAAGACTCTCGCTAGAACCGGAACTGGACCTGTTGCAAGGCCACGAAGTAGTTCTGTTTCGCGATGCCCTGCACGCTCGGATTTACAAGGCGATCCACATTGAAGTCGAACTTCAACAGGACCCAGTAATTGAGATACCAGTTAACTCCGCTGGTAAATTGCTGTGTGTGATCGCTCTGCGCTGGAAAGATCACCGGCGTGAGTGGGCAGGCCGGAACAGTGGATTGATCGCATACTGCTCCGGGCGCTTTACCTTGCAGCCAGGAATAGCGGAACTTCAGAGCCCACGCGCCCCAGCCAGGTCCGCCCGTTTCACCTGGGGAATTGGGACCAATGACGGGATGTTTGACTCTGGGAATAGCATTCTCAGGTTCCGCTTCACCAGTAAGGATGTATGTGACCTGTCCGTAGGCGCCCTTGCCTGTAATACCCGGGAGCGACTGGAAGGCAATTCCGCCGACTTGCAAGGCGCCGATGTTGTCGCGCTTCCACAAGCCTTGGGTGTATTCGGCGCGGATCCCAAGAGGTCCCCTGCGAAATATGGCGAACCCGTTGTATCTCTCGATTCCACCGTTGATGCGGTACTGCGGAAAGAAGCTGTAAGTCGAGTCGTTCATGTTGCCACTGAAGCTCAACTCGTTCGAGAGCCCCTTCGAGCGGCTGTGACTGGCGGAGCCACCGATGGCAAAATCCTTCAGGATGGAATTCGAGTCATTCTTCCAGGGCTGGAAGCGGATCCTTGCGACAACTTCCGGCTCGTTTGTGGTGGCATTGGCGACGAGGCCGCGGCCGTTAAATACTCCTCCCCAATACTGTACAACTCCGCCGAAGAGGTCGCCATGAGCATCAACTCCGGGCGCACGGAAGGAACCGGCGGCATCCGGGTATAGGACCGAGACGATCGAGCGGCTGACGAACTCGACGCTGGTGTCGGCAGTGCCAACTTCCATCGAGAATGGAACCTTGTACTGCCCGGCTTGGAATTTGAGGACGCTCCAAGGTTTGAAGTCCGCGTAGGCGTCGCGGATGGTGAGGCCACTTGATCCGGCATTTGCCGTTTCAAATAGGAAAGCATAGTCCAATTGGGTGCCATATTTTCCCTGAACGCCGAAACGAGCGCGGCTGATGCTGAATGTATCCGGGGGGGCGCCGTCTCCCCTGTAAGAGATGTAATTGGCGTCGAGATAGCCGACGGGGCTAAGGGTAAACAGGCCATCGGAACTCTTCAGGTAGAAGTGCTCTCCGTTCCAGCCGGCGGTGACCGGGGGGCCATCGCTGGCCTTCTTCTGGAGGATATCGATCTCTTTCTGAAGGGCGTCGATGTCGGCGGCGGTTGGGGCTGGTTCTGGCGCGGCGCCCGAGTCAGCCGGCTGCGAGGCGTCGGCAACCACTCCGCTGGCCTGGACCAGGTGGCCCGCTGCGGGGGCAGCCTGCTGCTGGTTCACCAGCATCATCTTCTGGATGGTCGCCTTGAGATCGGCCACTTCGCGACGCAACTGTTCGACCTCTTCCTCGCTGGCGGCTTTGGCGGCCGGCTTGGTTTGGTCACCCGCCGGCTTATCGCTCTGGGCAAAAGCGGGCGTGCCCCCCACAAAGAAACACACAAACAGCAGGACGAAGCTTCTGGCTGGCCCTCGCATTTTTACCTCTCTCAAAAAAAGATTTGGCCTAGTGCAGACGGCGTCTAACACAGCGCTGAGAGCGATGTCAAGTTTTTCATGCAAAATTTTTGTGATTTGGCAAAAAAACATTGCATCAGCGTTTTTTATCGAGGTGATTTAAGAAAGTTCTTGACAGGTACCGGCGCGCGGGTGTAAATCCTCAGTCGAATTGGCCTAATAACCAGACCATATGGGGACCCACAACCACCCGCTGACGCCGGTCCGAGCCGAGTTTGAGGCTGTCCGGAAAACGAAATTGTACGAGAAAGTGGCCCAGCAGATCCGGGGGCTGATTCGGGATGGTTTGCTCAAGCCCGGCGACAAACTTCCTCCAGAGCGAGAACTGGCGGAAACCTTCCAAGTGAGTCGAAGTTCTCTCCGCGACGCAATCCGTTCACTCGAAGTGATGGGGCTATTGGAGCCCCGCCAAGGGGAAGGGACAATTGTGCTGGACTTAGATGCCAGCGCGCTGGTGAGCCCGCTTTCGAGCATGCTGCAGCAGAAGCGAGAACTCATCGGGGAACTGCTCGACCTGCGAAGGATTATCGAGCCGCCACTGGCGGCGCGGGCTGCCCTCCACGCGACGTCCGAAGAACTCGCCTTCATGGAAGGAATCCTGGAGCGGCAGAAGGAAAAAGTGGACCGGGGGGAGCTGGCAGTCGAGGAGGATACGGAATTTCATTACGCGGTCGCCAGTGCAGCAAAAAACAGCGTCGTGCTGAAGGTTGTCGATGTCTTTATGGACTTGCTGCGGGAGAGCCGCGAGCGCTCGTTGCAAGTGGAAGGCCGCCTGCAGAAGTCATTCCTGGGGCACAAGCGAATCTTGAGCGCGGTGCGCCGCCATGACGGTGACGCGGCCGAGAATGCCATGCGGCGGCATATCGAAGAGATCGAAGGGATCGTACTGAAAGAGATTTAACGCAAACGGAGGATTCTCATATGGGCCGGCTTTTTGCAATTGAAGTGGTTTATCGCGGAATATTTCAGAAGACCCTGGCAAGGAACATCACCCGAGCCATCGTGCTTGCAGCGCATCATGAAGGCAAGCCGGGAATATCGTTTGGCCGTTACGGCGACAGCCCGGAGCGCAACGGAATTCCTGCGAAGGCGTTCGCGATCGTGGCGACGGACGAGATCACGCTCGAAGAGGGCATGGCGAGGTACGAACCCAAGGAAGTGGATATTACGATTTCCGTGGACGATACGCTGTGCAAGGGGGTCGAGTCCTGGGCGTGGTACGGTTTGCAGCCGATTAACCGGCTGACAAAGCCGAATGGGACGCTGATCGTGACCTCGCGGGAGAAGCCCGAGCGGCTGATCGAAATGTCTCACCGCAAAGACGCGCCGTACAACCTTGCGATTCTGAAGGGGACGGTGAGTTTTTCGGGATTGTGGGTTTACAAGGAAGACCACACGGATGTGCGGCTGCTGGGAGCCATCGCGAAATTCCTGCCTGAGCTCTTCAGCATTGACTCGGTGAAGAAGGCCATCATGCAGGAGTGGAACGACTCCGTGAAGGCGGCCTCGGCGCAGAAAACGTATGACACGATTACGTCCGTGCCGGTGAAGGCGGGGCAGGGAAATCCGGAGAAGCCGTACGAGTTCGTGCTGCCGAAGTGGTACGAGATGGGCGAGGGAATCACGATTCCGGCCATCGCGCAGGGCCACACGATGAAAGATACGCAGTCGGCGCAGACGGGCGGCTACCAGCCGGCGCGGAACCCCACATTCAAAAAGTTCACTACACGCACGATGAGGCCGGTGGTGAATTTCGACACCTGCATCAAGTGCACGCTGTGCTGGCTGCAGTGCCCGGATTCCTGCTTCGACGTCACGCCGGAAGGATTGTATGACGCGAACATGGAGGCCTGCTGCGGTTGCGGAGTATGCGAGGCGGTCTGTCCGGTAAAAGATTGCGTGACGATGGTCAACGAAGTTGCCTTCAAAGATAATTCCAGCCAGTGGGAAGCGTGGCGCAAGGACAAGACGACTTACAACACCTGGCTTGAGCAGAAGATTGCGAAGAAGGAAGACCGCTCGCACGGTTTCCGGTTCCGCGGGCAGTATCAAGAGCAGCTGCCGGCGGCTTTGGCAAGCGCAAGCGGCAACGACTAAGTTTCATCCATAGATTCACCAAGGGGAGAATTTTCATGGCCATAGCAGCAATGGAGATCAAGGGAACGGATAGAACCGAGCTGATCACCGGCAGCGAAGCAATCGCGATTGCATGCCAGCTGGCGGACGTGGACGTAATTACCGGATACCCCATTCGCCCGTACGACACGGTGATGCAGTACATCGCCAAGCTGGTTTCGAACGGCGATTTCGATTGCGAATACATTATCGCGGAAGGCGAGCACTCGCAGTTTGAAATCGTGAAGCATGCGTCCGCTGTGGGCGCGCGTGTATTTACGGGGAGCAGCGGCGTGGGCTGGATGTATGCGATGGAGTGCCTGACGGTGACGCCGGCACTTAGAATCCCGATGATAGCGATGGTGGGAAACCGGGCGTTGGATGATCCGGGCGCTTTCGGTGTGGAACACAATGACGCGCTAACGGTGAGAGATCTGGGCTGGCAGCTCGTCTGGGTGGACACGGCGCAGGAAGCTTTGGACACGGCCTTGATTGCTTACCGCGTGGCTGAAGACCGGCGCATTTTCCTTCCGTGCGCCATCAGCTGCGACGGGGCGTTCCTGACGCACTCGCAAGGACTGGTGAAGATTCCCGGGAGAGAGCAAGTGGAGAAGTTCCTGCCGCGTTATGATCGCGGCAACCTGCTGCTGCACCCCGATAATCCGATTACCGTTGCTCCGCAGGCCAACGAAGACTGGCTGATGGAAATTCGGCGGCAGACTGCGGCGGCCATGGAGCGGTCGCAATCGGTGATCCGCGAAGCTTACAAGGAGTTTGAGAAGATCTTCCACCGCGACTATGGCAATCCGTTCTTCGAGGAATACATGACCGAAGACGCGGATGTAGTTCTCGTGGGAATGGGAACGCTTTCGACGCCGGTAAAGGTGGCCATCCGCGAAATGCGGCAGCACGGCAAAAAAGTCGGATTCGTGCGCGTGCGATGGTTCCGTCCGTTTGCCGCGGAAGAGCTGGCGAAGTCACTCGGGCGGTTCAAGGCGGTCGGCGTGATTGACCGCGACTTCTCGCTCGGTTCGCCGTATCTCAGCGGCGTGCTCGCGACGGAAGTCCGCACGGCTCTGTACCCGACGGCCAAGCGGCCGCCGGTGATTGGATTCATTTGCGGCCTCGGCGGGCGCGAGGTTCATTTGGCCGATGTCCACAAGATGAGCGACAGCATTTACCAGGCGGCGGAAGGGAAAGCGCAGCCGCTGACACAATGGATTGGAGTCCGCGAATAGCGGATAGAGATGGCAGCCCCTGAGCGGGGCGTTGAGGAGGATTACGAAATGGCTTCGACAGACCTATATCCAATTGCAAAGCTAGACCCGTTCAAGGGCGTAAAGAAAATTCCGCTCGACGAATTTTTCACGTCGGGCCACCGCACCTGCCAGGGCTGCGAATCGGCGCTGGTGATGAAGATGATGGCGAAGGCGGCGGGGCCGCGGACAATCGTTCTCGGCAGCACGGGGTGCATGTATGTGGCGAACACCACGTACAACAGCACGTCGTGGGTGATCCCCTGGATGCACACGCAGCTCGGGAGCAGCGGAGCAGCCGCACTGGGCGCAGCCGCGGGCCTGAAGGCTCAGATGCGCAAGGGCAAGATGAAGAACGAGCCCATCAACGTGATCGCGTTCTGCGGGGATGGCGGCGGCGCGGACATGGGACTATCCGGAATTTCCGCGACACTGACGCATCCGAATTACAACTGCCTGATCCTGATGTACGACAACGAATCCTACGCCAACACGGACATCCAGCTTTCCGGCAGCACTCCTTACGGCGCTAACACGACCTTCAGCCCTCCGGGAAAAGTTCGCCGCATCATGCACCACCGCTGGAAGAAGAACATGGCGGGGATGATGGCGGCCGGGCACCCGGAGTGCAGATACGTCTCGACGGTTTGCATGTCTTATGGCCTGGCGGCGATGAATAGCGTGCGCAAAGCGCTGACGATTGGCGGGCCCACTTTCATTCACTCTCTTGACCCCTGCCCCAAGGGCTGGGACTACGATCCCATCCTCTCTCACGAACTGGGCGAGCTTGCCGTGACTACTGGAATTTGGCCTCTTTACGAGATCGAGGACCATGTGTTAAAACTCACGGGCAAGACGAAGGAGATCGCCGAAGGCCGTACGCGGCGGCTCCCGGTGCAAGATTACCTGCTCAAGCAGGGACGCTTTGCACATTTTCTGGATGAGGACATTCAATATTTTCAGAAAAAGGTTGATGAAATGTGGGAGAAGTGGCTAATCCCCGGCGTGATTCCCTTCCGGAGGGAGGTTGAAGCTGAATAGCTTGTTTGCCTAACACTGTGGTGGTGAAGGCGACAGGCCCAGCGTCTTCCTTCGCACGCCCCCGCGAAGTAGGGAAGCACAACCATAGGGATTAGCAGGGCGAATTAAATCTCGCGCTGCATGAACCTATGAGGAGGTGCACCCATGACTACAGTCACAGACGATAAGAACACGTACGTCGAGGGCTTGCTCGACAACCGTTGGATCATTCTATTCTTTAGTATCCTCAGCATGGTGGCGGTGGCCAACTTTCAGTATGGTTGGACACTGTTCGTCGACCCGTTAAAGCAACATCTCAACGCCGAACGCGCGCTCATCCAGGTTACCTTCACTGTTTTCGTACTCCTGGAAACCTGGCTGGTCCCCTTCGAAGGCTGGCTGGTGGACACGTTCGGACCCAGACTCCTTGTAATGATGGGCGGGGTGCTGGCGGGAGCGGGCTGGTATGGAAGCGGTAAAGCCGAGACGCTCACGGCTCTGTATGGTTCTTATGCCATCGCGGGGCTGGGCGCCGGGATCGTGTACGGCACGGCGATTGGGAGCGCACTCAAGTGGTTCCCTGACCACCGTGGACTAGCGGCCGGGCTGACCGCGGCCGGATTCGGAGCCGGTGCCGCTTTCACCGTCGCGCCGATTGCCAACATGATCGCCACAGCGGGATATCAGGCGACCTTTATCAAGTGGGGCATTATCCAGGGAGCAGTGGTGGTGATCGCGGCCATGTTCCTGAAGTCGCCGCCGGCCGGATGGCTGCCGAAGACGTGGAGGATAAAGGGAAGCCCAGAAGTAAAGGCGCGGCAGAGCCAAACTGACTTCAAACCGGGAGAGATGGCAGCCACACCGCACTTCTGGCTGATGTACCTGATGATGGCCATGGTCGCGACGGGCGGCTTGATGGCTACCGCGCAACTTGCCCCGATGGCCAAAGACTTCAAGGTGGATACGGTAACCGTCAGCCTCTTTGGATTGTCAATGGCGGCACTGACGTTTGCTCTTTCCGCGGACCGGCTCGTGAACGGCCTCTGCCGGCCATTCTGGGGATGGATTTCCGATCACATTGGCCGAGAGAAAACCATGACGCTGGCATTCGGGCTGGAAGCGATTGCCATCTTCGCGCTCATCAAGTTTGCTCATAGGCCCCTGCTGTTCGTCGTGTTCAGCGCCTTCACCTTTTTTGGGTGGGGCGAGATTTATTCGCTGTTTCCAGCCCTTTGCGGTGATTTCTTTGGCCGGAAATACGCGACGACTAACTACGGCTTCCTATATACCGCCAAAGGCACGGCCTCGATGTTTGTACCTGTCGGGTCCGCGCTAGCCGTGGGCAAAGCCTTCGATTTTCGGGCTGACATCATGCTTCTGCTGGGCGGAGTCCTGGTGCTGTTTGCGGTCTTCCTGGCTCCCACAGTGCTTCGCATGGAGCTAAATCGAACGGCCAAGGCGACGCTAGTTACAGTGGCGGGAATACTGGTGGCCTACGGGATCATCCTGACTGTGGTCCCCGCTGCATGGACTCCGTTCTCTGCCAGGTTCATGATGCCAAAAATTGGGTGGGTGGGAGTATTCATGGTGGCGATCGTGTTCGATACAATTGGGGCACTGCTGGCATTCTTTGTGCTACGCCGGATGAAGGCGCCAGCAGCAGCAATACCGATTGAGGATTCGAGTGCCGCTGCGTTGGCGGGCTCCTCGACCGCTCCCGCGCCGGCAGCTCCGAGCGCGAAGGGCATGGCCGCCGGCAGGTAAGTGGATTCGAATAGTGTAAGCGGGACAGGATGGAATAGTGTTGCGACCGGCGGGCCATGCCTCGGCTACGAGGCATGGCCCGCTGTGCGCAATTCAGCCTGCGACAAAGCAGGGCATCTTCCTAGTGTTCTTACCGCAGCGAATTCGCTTTGGCCCTGACTTTCGCGAGCATTTGTTGCGGCAGTTCGGAGTAGCCTTCCTGGCCTTCCAGTTGTTGACCCTCTGTGTAGATCCAGTTCAACAGATCCGCAAGAGCGGTGGCGCGCCGGGAATCCGAAGAAGCGGTTCTAAGGTAAAGCCAGCTGAAACTGGTGATGGGAAAGGATTCGGCTCCGGGCGGGTTTGTCAGGGAAGCGGCGAATTTATCCCAAGCGGGCGACTCAACAGCGTGGCAGGCGGCCGCAATTGTCTCCGGGGAAGCCTTGACGAAGTTTCCGCTGGAGTTTTGGACGCGGCCAAACTGTACGTCAGCTTTGACGGCATACTGAAGCTCTCCGTAGCCAATTGAGCCGGTCTCGCCTTTTACCTTCTCAACCATATCGGAGCTGCGCTCGGCAGGCGCGCCCACGGGCCAATTCGGAGAAGGCGTGACGCCGATGCGCGAGCGAAACTTCGAACTGGTTTTCGACAGGAATTCCGTGAAGACGTAATTCGTGCCTTTGCCACCGGGCCGGTAAAATACCCTGATCGCCAGATCCGGAAGACCGACGCCCGGATTCAATTTCGCTATCTGAGGATCATTCCAGTTCTTGATTTCTCCCAGATAAATCTCGGCCAGCAATTCGCCGGTGAACCGCAAGTCCTGGTGAACTCCGGGCAGATGGTACATCGGGACGATACCGATTAGCATGGTGGGCAATTCGATCAAGCTCATTTCGGCGCGCTCGGCGGAAGTCAATTGAACCTCTCCTGCCCCGAAATCGCCGCTGCCCTTGGCGATTTGCTTGATTCCCTCGCTCGTTCCGATGGGAAGGTAGCGCATCTGAATGCCGGGATTGCGCTTGTTATATTCCGCCACCCACTTATTGTAGAGGGGAGCCGGAACGCTCGATCCTGATCCAACCAATATCAGAGAATCCTGCGCGAATATCGAACGCGGGCACGTTCCCAAAATGAAAAGCAGCACCAACGACATTAGCCAGCCAACTGAGGGGCCTGAGAAGGATTTGGAAACCACTGAGACCGAGCTGTGAGATATTTTCACGTCACACCCCCTACCTACAGTATCCGCGTGTAACTTTAGCAGCGTCAATACTTACGGCAGAGAGTGTTCCAAAAAGGGAACTGGAAGGGTTGAGACACTTACTTGGCGGTTTCTGAGGCCCTGCATTCAGCGAGAAGTCTGGTACAAGAGTAGACCACTCGTGTGTGTGTCATCGGAATGGTCATCCGCTCGCCCAATTCCAAGACGGCGCCAACAACGGCCTCTAGTTCCAAGGGCCGTCCGGCCTCCAGATCCTGCAACATGGAAGTTTTGTGCTCGCCGACTTTCTCCGCGCCTGCCATACGCTGGTCAATCGTAATTGGCAACTCCAAACCCAGTTGAGAAGCCACGGCCTCTGCTTCCCGCATGATATTTCTGGCCAGCGCGGAGACCTCCGGATCACGCACCATGTGCGCCAGTGTCGCGCCCGTGAGCGCGCTGATGGGGTTGAAGGCGACGTTTCCAAGAATCTTCACCCAGATTTCATGGCGGATTCTCGCGGTGATGGGGCACCGCAAGCCCGAAGCCGAGAAGGCTTCCGCGATGCGCCGGCACCGGTCCGAGCGCGTGCCATCCGGTTCGCCGAGGGAGATTCGGCTGCCTTCTTCGTGGCGCACCACGCCGGGTTCAGCAATCTCCGTGGCGAAATACACGAGCGAACCAACGACGCGGCGCGATTCGATAGCAGCGGAAACAACGCCGCCGGGATCCACTCGTTCCAGACGCGTGCCTTCCCAGGGGCCGCCGAATCCCTGGAAGAACCACCAGGGGACGCCATTCTGCGTGCTGACGACCGTGGTGTGAGGAACAAGGACCGGCTTAAGCTGAGGCGCCAGGCTCGGCAAGCCGTGCGCTTTGACGCCGAGCAAAACCACATCCACGGGCCCCACTTCCTCGAGCGTGCCCGCGATTTTGGGCCGCGCCTCAAAATCGCCTTCGACGCTGAGTACGCGAACGCCGCGTTCTTGCATGGCTCGCAAATGTGGGCCGCGAGCGAAAAGAGTGACGTCCAATCCCGCGCGCGCCATTCGTGCGCCGATGTAGGCGCCAATCGCGCCGGCCCCCGCGATCAGAAATTTCATTTTTTCTTCCCGGGCACAAGAGCAGCTGCGACGGCGCTGCGCCGGATTTTTCCTGTAGCTGTCTGCGGAATATTGTCGACGAAAAACAGCTTCTTCGGACATTTAAATTCCGCGAGCCGCTCGCCGCAGAATTTCAGCAAGGCCGATTCGCTTACCGGCTCGCGCAAGACCACCGCCGCGGCAACCTCTTCATTCAGCTTTGGGTGCCAGAATCCAAAAGTTACGGCCTCGCAAACCGCTGGATGCCGCAAAAGGACCCGGTCAATTTCGTGCGGTGAAATTTTCTCGCCGGCGCGGTTGATCTGCTCCTTCAGGCGTCCGGTCAGGTGCAGGTAGCCGTCCTGGTCGAGGAAGCCTTCGTCGCCGGTGCGAAACCAACCGTCCGTAAAGGACGTGGAGTTCGCTCCCTCGTCGTTTTCATATCCTTCAAATACGTTCGGTCCGCGCACGACGACTTCTCCGCGGCGATCCGTGCGCAAGTGGTGTCCATGCGCGTCAATGACGCTGACTTGCGGGCCGGCCGGGACGCCCACCGATCCGGGCTTGTGGACGCGCGGGGGCAGGGGATTGGAGGTCATCTGGTGCGCGGCTTCGGTCATCCCGTAGGCTTCGAGCAGCGGGACTCCGAGCAGTTCCTCCATTTTGTGCATGATCTCCGCGGACAAGGAAGTGCTGCACGAGCGGGCGAACCGCAGGGATTCAGCGCCAGGAGGCCTGCCGTGACTGCCTGCGCGCGCGAGCAAGAGTTGGTGAATGGTGGGAACGCCGGAATACCACGTGACGTTGTATTCCTTCACGAGCCTCCAGAAGGAGAGAGCCTCGAATTTTTTCGGGGCCACCACCGTGCCGCCCGAGAGCAGCGTGGCCAGCGTCGAAGCCACCAGGCCATGGACGTGGAAGAGAGGCATCACGCACAGCGAGACATCCTCCGGCGTGAGGACATAGGTGTGGGCAATATTGTGCGCCGATACCAGCAGGTTGACGTGCCACAGCGGGACCCGCTTCGGCCTTCCCGTGCTTCCGCTTGTGTGCAGCACCAGGGCGACATCTTTTTTCGAGGGCGCGGTCACGGCCGCCTTTTCATATGGACCATGAAGGTGAACCGCGCCATGTGAATCCGTCACAGCCGTTAGCACCGGGATGCCGCAATCAGTGGCGGCGCGGCTGGCCTCTTCGCCTCCGTGCTCGGGGCAAACCAACACCTTCGCGTCCGTGTCCCCCAGAAAAAAATTGAACTCATCGTGCCGGTACGCTGGATTCAACGGCGCAGCGGCTCCCGCCATGCACGCGGCCAGGAACGTCACGATCGCCGGCAATCCATTGGGCAAGGCGATGGCCACGCGGTCACCACGGCCGATGCCCGCTCCGGCAAGTGTGCGGGCCATTTCTGCTGCCTGGTCGTGGAGAGCGCTATAGCTGACGCGCAGCCCGAGTTCGGGGACGACGACTGCCGTGTGCCGGCTGCGCGCACTCTGGAAGATGTCTAGCAGCGTGCCTGTGGACTTCACCATAATTACTTACCACCCCTGTCCGTTTCCACGTGGGAGCAACTCCTGCCCTTGTACACAATTCGTCAGTGGCGAATCATCACCGCAGCCTGAGCAGCTCATTTGCCGTCGGTCCGTTCACCGGCCATGGAAGCAGGGATGATTCTTGGCAGAACCAATCAATCAGTCAAACGAATCGTGATTATCAAACCGATAGGCATCTACTATCAACGGCAAAAATCCCCGAGCGGCTCTTTGCCTTCCGCCACGGAGCAACGAGCACGCCCCAGGTTCGAGGTATGCAGCGACTGCCTTGTGTTTGCGCGATAATGGCTCGCCCGGATTTCCCCCGAATGCGCGCGCCGACTCTGTGTTTCTGCAGTGTCCATCATGCGCGGGCGAGGAGCTCATTATGCCTGAGACCGTGAAAATCGCAGCCGATAAGGAAGGATGGGGCGCTCCCATTCTGTTGCTCACCTGGGTTGCCGGCACCATTGATGCGATCGGCTACCTCAGCCTCGGCCACGTATTCACGGCGAACATGACGGGCAACGCCGTCCTGCTCGGCCTTGCGCTTGGACAAGGCCAAGCCCCGGCCGCGTTCCGCTCACTTTTCGCACTGGGAGGATTTGCCCTGGGAGTCACCGCGGGAGCAATTCTGGCCCATCGAAGCGGAACGGACGTTGACCAGCGGCGTGCTTTCCTGGGCCCCATCCTCGTGGAGACGATCATCCTCGCCGCGTTCGCTCTCACTTTCCATCTTCCATTCCTTCCCCGAAATCAATTCACTTTGCATGTGTTGATCGGCTTATCCGCAGTGGCCATGGGGATACAAAGCGCGGCCGTGCGGCGGCTGAATCTTCCGGGAATCGCGACGACGGTGCTGACGGGCACGATCACCAGCTTCGTCGCAGGAATCGTTCGCTGGCTTCACCTCACGTATGTATCCTCGCCGTCGGAGGAAGCGGCGACAAAATCGGCCGGTAGACGGGCCCAGCTGGGACTTCAGGCGGGAGTGTTTCTCGTTTATGTGTTGGCCGCCGTGTCTGCCGGTATTTTCCAACGGCGCGTGCCGCTGATCGTCGGGCTGTCGCCCGTGGTCGCGATTGGGCTGGTCTTGCTCGGCGCTACCTTGTCGACCGCCCGTCCAAAAATAATTTCGCAATAGTTTAGAAGTCGCCGGCGGGCGTCGCGAGATTTTTTCGCAGCGTCTCCTTATCCAGTTCTTTCTCCCATCGCGCTATCACCAGGGTGGCCACTCCGTTGCCGATCATGTTCACTGTCGCCCGGCACATGCTCATGAAGCGGTCAATCCCCAGGATCAGCGCCATTCCCGCGACGGGGATCGTCGGAATCACCATCATCGTGCCCACCAGCGCGATGAAGGCCGCGCCTTGCACTCCGCTTGCGCCTTTGGACGTCAGCACGGCCACTGCAAAAATCGTCAGCTGCTGGCCGAGCGTCAGGTGCGTATTGGTCGCCTGCGCCACGAAGAGGGCCGCGATCGTCATGTACATGCTGGTCCCGTCCGTATTGAAGGTGTAGCCCGTGGGCACGACCAGCCCAACAAGCGCCGGGGAGCAGCCCAGCTTTTCCATTTTTTCCATGAGTGTCGGCAGAGCCGGCTCCGATGAGCTGACCGCCAGCACCAGCAGGATTTCCTCCTTGATGTACAACAGAAACTTGATGATTCCGAACCCGGCGATCCACGCAACCACACCCAACACGACGAGCACGAAAAGAATGGACATGACATAGAAAGTCACAATCAAATTCGCCAGCGGCTTCAGTGAAGCCAGCCCGAATTTACCCACCGTGAAGGCCATGGCGCCAAATGCGCCGATCGGCGCGAGGCGCATTAGCAGATTCACGATGCCGAAGACCGCTTGCGTTAGTGCCTCGATCATGTCCAACAAAGGCTTGCATCGTTTCCCGATTACTGACAGAGCGAAGCCGAAAAGGAGAGCGACGAACAGCACCTGGAGAATGTCGCCCTTGGCGAATGCCTCCACAACCGTCGTGGGGATTATATGCAGCAAGAAATCCGTCACGCTCTGCGACTTTGCCGCGCCGGCATAGTCGGCCACAGCTTTCGGATCCAGGGTCGTGGGGTTCACGTTGAACCCGGCGCCAGGCTTCATCACGTTGCCCACCACAAGCCCAATCAGGAGTGCGATTGTCGAAACCACTTCGAAGTACACCAGGGCCTTGCCGCCTACGCGCCCTACTTTTTTCAGGTTTTCCATGCCCGCGATGCCCGTGACCACCGTGCAAAAAATAATCAGCGTGATGATCATCGAGATCAAGCGAATGAAGGCATCACCCAGAGGCTTCATGGCGATGGCCTTCGCGGGGTTCACGTAGCCGAAGACGATGGCGATGGCGATGGCCACCAGCACCTGCACCCACAAGTTCGTGTAGAAGGGTTTCTTCTTGGAAGCGGAGGCCCGGGCGTCAGCGGGCAGGGCTCGTGCGTCGCCGGTAGTCCCCATCGTCAATCCTCCTCCGGCAATTTGCAGCCGAGAAAATTTCGCGCATCATCGAAGGAAAACGAAATGGAGTCAAGCGGAAATAAGGAGGGTATCGGAGGGCAGGAGGCAGCGGCTCACGCGGCTGGTCTTTTTTCCATACCACTTGAAAATGAGCGTGAGCCGTTATCGCAGGATTGTTGCCGCATCGCGAATTGCTTCCGCCAGCTCGTTTAGAAATGCCGCGGCGCGTGCGCCATCCACCACGCGGTGATCGCAGGAAAGTGTGAGCATCATCATCGGGCGGATGGCGGGGCGCCCGTCCACGGCGACCACGCGATCGGAAATCCGCCCGACGGCGAGAATTCCAGCTTGCGGTTGGACGATGATGGCCGTGAATGCGTCCACGCCGTGCATTCCGAGGTTGCTGATTGTGAATGTCGCGCCGGAAATATCAGCAGGACGCAATTTATTTGCTTTAGCGCGTTCCGCCAGATCTCGCCGCTGAAGAGAAATTTCGCTCAGCCCTGTGGTCGCGGCGTTGCGAATCACCCCGGTGACGACTCCGTCTTCGACCGCCATCGCTACGGCGATATTTATTTCCGAATTCTGGCGAATGCCGTCGGCGGTCCAGCTTGCATTCATTCGCGGATGTTGTGCGAGGGCGCGCGCCACCAGCGCAACGAGCAGATCGGTGTGCGTCGGCGGGACTGCAGATGTCTTTTCAGCGGCAATTTTGAATTTTTCGCGCGCCTGCAGAAGAGCGCCGGCTTCAACCTCGCGCACCACGAAGAAATGCGGCACGGTTGTCCAGCTTTGCGTGGTTCGCTCGGCCATTAGCCGCGCGATCGAACTCAACCCATCCACGCCGCCGCTCGATGTCGTCGCCGGCGCGGCCTCCGTTCTCGCGCCCTTCGATTCCGCAGCCGCCTGAATATCTGTCGCGAGAATTTCACCGCCGGGCCCTGAGCCGCGCAATTTCCCGATATCAATTCCAAGTTCACGTGCAAGACGCCGGGCCTTCGGAGAAATTTTTACGCCTGCTTCAGCGGGTTTGGAGGAAGCGTCCACGGCGGCCTGGGGCAGAGGTGTGGGAGCGGATGTTGTGTGCCTCGAAGAAGCTGAAGGCGCACCTTCGACGGGAGGGGTCTCGCCCGGCATCACGATCCAGGCGATCGTCACTCCCACTGGAATCACCGCGCCTACTTGCGCTTTGATGCCAGCCAGAATTCCTTCCGCGGGGGATTCGATTTCGACGACGGCTTTATCCGTCTCTACTTCGAGAAGCGGCTCGCCCTTGGCCACTCGATCGCCTTCTTTTTTTCGCCAGGCAACGAGCTTGCCAGTCTCCTGCGTGAGTTCCAGCGCGGGCATCACGACGCTGATAGCCATGGTTGGATGAACTCGGCGCGGGGGCGGCCGTTAGTCCGTCACTCCTACGCGCTCGGTCTTGGCGCTCGCTTCAACCATGTCAACCACGCGTTTGCTCGGGGCGGACTCGTGTTCACGCGCCGTTGGCAACGGCCCGTTGACGGTGTAGTAGTGCGCGCCCGCGACCAGCAATTGTTCGGCAGGGAAGCGCGTGATCACTTCGTGGCCCGTGGGCGTGACGACTATTTCTTCCTCGATGCGCGCGGCGCTCCAACCGTCGGTCGAGGGCCAAAACGTCTCGAGCGCGAAAACCATGCCGGGCTTAATCTCGTGAGGATGCTCGAAGGAAACCAGGCGGCTGATCACCGGCTTCTCCCAGATGGCGAGGCCGATGCCGTGCCCGTATTGCAGCGCGAAGCACGCCTCTTCGTTCGGGAAGCCAAATTCCTGGGCTTTGGGCCAGACGGCAGCGATTTCGGCAGTGGTGCGGCCGGGGCGCACGAGCGAGATGGCCGCGTCGAGATATTCGCGGCAGCGCTTGTATGCGTCAATCATGGCGTGTGAAGCGTAGCCAATCGTGAAGCAGCGGTAGTAGCAGGTGCGATATCCCATGTAGGAGTGAAGAATGTCGTAATAAACGGGATCGCCGGGTCGCAACACGCGATCCGAAAACACGTGCGGATGCGGATTGCAGCGCTCGCCGGAGATGGCGTTGACAGCTTCGACGTATTCCGAGCCGAGATCGTAAAGCACTTTACTGACGAGCCCGACCGCCTGATTCTCCCGCATTCCGGGCTTCATCGCGCGATAGAGCTCGTCGTACGCCGCATCCACCATCATGGCCGACGTGTTCAACAGCGCGATTTCGTCCTGCGTTTTGATTTCGCGCGCGTCAGACATGAGCGGTTGCCCGTCCACTACCGTGATGCCTTCTCGCTGCAATGCAAAAAGCACCGGCGGCTCGATGATGTCTATGCCGAGCGGTTCTTTGTGCAGGCCGCGCTTTTCGAGCTCGATGCGAATCTTTCGTGCTACATCCTCGGCCCTGCCCATCTCCGGCGACATGGCTCCACGCAACATCGAAATTCCCGCGCGCGAGCGCTCGCCGAGCCACGGGCAGTGGAGCTGATGGTGCCGTGCAGCTGATCCGAAGTCCCAGAGGATTGGCTCGTCTTTCTGCGGCAGGAGCGTGAAGCGATTGGCCTTGTCCTGGGCCCACGAACCGATGTTCGTGGAGGTGATGTAGCGGACGTTATTCATGTCGAAGCAGAGCAGCGCGCCCATCTCGGATTTCGCGAGCAGGCTTTTCACGCGCGCCAGGCGTTCCTTGCGCAGCCGGTCGAAATCGATTCGCTGTTCCCAGTCAACTGCCATGGTGCCGTGAGTCGGTAATGCCATCACATGCCTCCCGTTCTTGAATTCTAGGACCGGCCGCAGAGCTGCCGCGCCGCCTCGAAGACCGATTGCTCGGTGGGGACGGTGGCATCTTCGAGCGGAGGAGAAAAGGGAATTGGGACGTGCATCGCTCCCATGCGCTTCACCGGTGCGTCCAGGTTATAAAATGCGCCTTCGGCAATCACCGCAGCGATTTCAGCCGTCACGCCATAGCGCCCGTAGCCTTCATCCACTACGATCGCCCGCGAGGTCTTCTTCGCCGATTCGATCAAAGTTTTTTCGTCGAGCGGCCAGGTGGTGCGCGGATCGATCACTTCCGCGCTGACGCCGATTTCTTCCAGCATTTTCGCGGCGCCGAGGGCCACCTGCACCATGCTGCTTGTTCCCACAATGGTGATGTCGCGCCCTTCGCGCTTCACGTCCGCAACGCCGAGAGGAATCGTGTACTCCGCGGCCGGCACTGGCCCTTTCATTTTGAACATCATTTTATCTTCGAAGAAGACAACGGGATTTTCGTCGCGAATAGCTGTTTTCAGCAGCCCCTTCGCATCATAGGGCGTGGAGGGCAGCACGACTTTCAATCCGGGGACATGGCTAAACCACGCATGCAGCGATTGCGAGTGCTGCGCGGCTGAGCGGCGTGCGGCTCCCAGCGTGGTGCGCATCACGATGGGAACTTTCCATTTTCCGCCCGACATGTAGTGGACCTTGGCGGCCTGGTTGGCCATCTGGTCCATCGTCAGGGTGATGAAATCGCCGAACATGATGTCAACCACAGGGCGAAGTCCGGTCATGGCCGCGCCGACAGCGAGGCCCGTAAAACCAGCTTCCGAAATCGGCGTGTCGAGCACACGCTCCGTCCCGAATTCCTCGACGAGGCCGGAGAGCACTTTGAAAGGCGTGCCCGCCTCGGCCACATCTTCCCCCAGAATGCACACGCGCGAATCACGACGCATTTCTTCTGCGAGGGCTTCTCGGATTGCTTCCGCGAACGTGATCTCGCGTGCGGCTGCTTCAGGCATAGACGTCCTGGTCCACTTCCGCCAATTTCGGATAGGGAGCGGCGATGGCAAATTCGACGGCTCGCTTCATTTCCGATTCGATTTCCGAGCGGATTCGGGCGAGAAGCGCGGCATCGGCGTGATTTTGTTTCAGTAGCCAATCGCCGAGATTCTTCACGGGGTCGCGTTCCGTAACCCATTCCTGCTCTTCTTTTTTCGTTCGGTAATATTCGCGATTGATGTCGCCAACGTGATGGCCGCGATACCGGTAGGTATTGCAAAGAATAAATCCCGGGCCCTGGCCCCGCCGCGCGCGTTCTACCAGATTGCTCGCGGTTGCGTGGACGGCGCGCACGTCCTGCCCATCCACGCTTTCAGCTTGCAAGCCAAACGCTTTCGCGCGCGCCAGGATATCGCCGGCCGTAGTCTCCGAGAAGTGCGTGTATTCGGTGTAAAGATTGTTTTCGCACGCGTAAATCACGGGCAGCTTCCAAAGCTGCGCGAGATTCATCACTTCGTAGACCACACCCTGACCCAGCGCCCCCTCGCCGAAAAAGCAAACCGACACCTGCTCCGTTCTCAAGCGTTTCGCTGAAAACGCCGCGCCGGTGGCGATCCCCGCGCTTCCCGCGACAATCGCGTTCGCTCCCAGATTGCCCGTATCCGGATCGGCGATGTGCATGGAGCCGCCCTTGCCGCGGCAATAGCCGGCTTCCTTGCCGAGCAATTCCGCGAACATCCGATCCGGTGACGCGCCTTTGGCAAGGCAGTGCCCGTGTCCCCGGTGAGTGCTGGTGATGTAATCATCCGGCCGCAGCGCCTCGCAGATTCCCACGGCCACGGCTTCTTCGCCCACGTACAAATGAGCGAGCCCCGGCATCAGCGCGCGCGTGTAAAGCTCGTTCACCTGCTCTTCGAACAATCGAATGCTCAGCATTTGCCGGTACATCCGCAGCCACTTTTCCACTTCCACTCTGGATTGCGCGGCAGGCTGCTTGGTGGCCGTCGTCATTTTGAAACTCCCGACATCCGAGCCAGCACGTCAAACACGACAGCGAAATCTTTTTTCTCCCAGCCCATGGCGCGCGCCGCCGTCAAGAATTCATTGCTGGCAGCCGTTGTCGGCAGAGGGACGTTTGTCTTCCGCCCCATTTCCAGCGCGAGCAGCATGTCCTTCTGCATCATGTTGACGTCGAACCATGCCTCATCGGGCATCTTCAAAATAAATGGGCCGCGGTATTGCACCATCGGTGACGCCACGGCGCTGTGCGTCAGCACGTCCACCGCCGTCTCCCGCGCGATGCCGCTTTTTTCCGCCAGCAACACGCCCTCGCAGAAAGCCATCATCTGCACCGCGAGGCTCAGGTTCGTCGCGATTTTCATGGAGAGCGCGAGGCCGTTGTCTCCCACGTGCGTGACCTTTGGCCCGATATCGAGCAGCAGCGGTTTCACGCGCTCGAAAGTTTCGCGGCGCCCGCCAACCATCACGGAAAGTTTTCCCTCTTGCAGCGTAATGACGCTTCCCGAAACAGGCGAATCCACCATGTCCGCGCCCTTTTCGCGCACGCGCGCGGCGAGCGCGCGGCTGACTTCTGGGCTGACAGTGCTCATGTCCACGAAAACTTTGCCCTTGGTCAGGCCGGCGAGAATTCCGTCCGGTCCATCCGCGATTGTTTCGAGGGCGGCGCTATTTGTCACCATCGCAAAAGTCACGTCGGCTGCGGAGGCAACGGCACGCGGCGTGTCGGCCCACTTCATTCCGCGGTCGATCAACCACTGCGCTTTGGCGCGCGTGCGGTTGTACCCGGTGACGACATGGCCCTTGTCGAGCAGCCGGTTCACCATTTGGCTGCCCATCACGCCGAGTCCAACGAATCCGAGATTCGCCATCTCTCTCAGCCTCCCGACTGTGTAGCGGGTTTCGATAGCGGGCGATCCTGAACGACGGCGGAGATTTGCGAATCCTGGCGTACTTGCTGCAAGTGGGCGCGCATCGCCTCGCGCGCTTTTTCCGCGTCACGCGCCTCGATGGCCTCGATGATCCGCTTGTGATGAAATTGCCCGCGCTCAGGGCCGCCGTCCACATTGAAAATCCGCAAGCGTTGCTCGCGAAGCAGTCCCACGATTGAATCGAGAAGCGACAATATCAACGGGTTCGCAGCCGCTTCAGCTAGCGCTAGATGAAAATCGAGGTCCGCCTCGATATAGGCGTCGGGGTCCTGCCGCGAGCCGTCCATTACTATGATTGCCTCCCGCATCGCCGCCAGGTGGTTTTCCTCCACTCGGGTCGCGGCAAGCGCTGCAATCTCAGGCTCGAGTATGAGGCGCACTTCAGCCAGGTGCGTGCATCCGTCTGGCTGGCCGATCTTAATCATCAAATCGAGCGATTGCCGGATGGCCTGCGACGTCCCGTTGGTGATGAAAGTTCCGCGCCCGGAATAGGCCTCGACCAGCCCTTTTTCTCGAAGCGCCTTCACGGCCTCACGCACCGCCGTCCGGCTAACTCCGAACCGTTGGGCCAATTCGCGCTCGGCCGGCAGCTGATCTCCTGCTTTCAGTTCTCCTGCGAGGATCGAGCCCTCGATTTGCTCGATGATTTGTTCGTATAACCGCGATGTTCGGACGATTTTGTACATTTATATTCTCCGCCGCACGCCAAGGAAGCGCGATGCCATGGTCTGACAGCCAGACCAAATGATCGCTTAGCGCGTCGCCCTCCGCACTCCAGGTGCCCTCCGGTGGTCGAGCGGTCCGACCAAGCTACCACAGCCTCGAAGTTCGGTGCAACGAATTCATCCCGCTGCTTGAACCCACACCGTCTTTATATCCGTGAACTCGCGAATCCCATGCACACCTAACTCGCGACCATGTCCCGAGCTCTTTATTCCGCCAAAGGGAAGCCGCGGATCGGACGCCACCATGCGATTTATGAAAACCATCCCAGCTTCGATTTCATTTATGAGCGTCTCGCGTTCTTTCGCGTCATTCGTCCAGGCGCTTGCTCCCAAACCGAAGCGAGTGTCGTTGGCGATTCGGATTGCGTCATTCACATCCTTGGCGCGAAACAGGCAAGCAACCGGGCCGAAGAGTTCCTCCTGGTAGGCTGGCGAATTTTTGGGGATGTCCGTCAAGACCGTGGGAGCATAATAATTTCCAGGGCGACCCAATGGTTTCCCGCCGGTCAGGACTCGCGCTCCAGCTTTGATTGTCTTTTGCACGTCGGCATCGAGGCTGGTCACGCCATCGGCGGTTGAGAGCGGGCCGAGCTCAGTCGTTTCATCCAGCGGATCGCCGATTTTGAGCGCCTGCATGCGACTGACGAATTTGCGTTCGAATTCGTCCGCAATCGATTCGGCAACGATGAACCGCTTCGCCGCGATGCAGGATTGGCCGTTGTTCTGCACGCGCGCTTTCACGGCCGTGGCCACTGCTTCATCCAGATTTGCGCTTGCCATCACGATGAACGGGTCGCTTCCACCCAGCTCCAGCACTACTTTCTTGATCTTCCTCGCCGCCGTGATTCCCACCTGCACGCCTGCATCCTCGCTGCCCGTAAGCGTCGCTGCAGCCACACGCGGATCGTTCAAAATTTTTTCCACTTTTTGAGATCCGATCAATAGTGTTTGAAAAATGCCTTCGGCAAATCCCGCCCGCCGAAAAATACTCTCGATCGCAAGCGCGCATTGCGGCACGTTCGACGCGTGCTTCAGCAGCCCCACATTGCCCGCCATCAAAGCCGGCGCCGCGAAACGAAACACCTGCCAGAACGGGAAATTCCACGGCATCACTGCCAGGATCGGTCCCAGCGGCTGGTAACGGATGAAGCTGTTCGTCGCCGCCGTTTCCACCTTTTCGTCCGCCAGAAAATGTTCGGCGTTTTCGGCGTAGTAGCGGCACACCCAGGCGCACTTGGCAGCTTCGTCGACGGCGGCGCGAACCGGCTTGCCCATTTCCAACGTCATCATTCTTCCGAGAGATTCTTTTTCGCTCTCCACGATTTCGGCGGCTTTGATCATCATGCGCGAGCGGTCCGCAAAGGAAGTCTTGCGGTGCCTCGAATAAGCCTCGCTCGCGAGCCGGAGTTTCGCTTCAATCTCGGAGTCGGAAAGCGGCTCGAACGTCTTCAGGACTTGTCCATTTGTGGGGTTGGTGCTCGCGATTGCCATTTCTGGTTTTCCTCCCGCGCAGCCGCGCGGTGCCGGACTTGGAGTCATCCCGGACCGCGAAATGGGCTGCTTGGTAAGGCCACCATACCATACTTGAATCGAACCGATAAATCTTCCCTTGACATTTTTTGCCGTATGGTGGTACAGCTGCCGGACCAGATGGGCCTTTTAACTTGGGATCCCGCGTCGAGACTTAAATTGAGGGGGGCTGCATGAATTCCCGAACGCTTCGGAGTGATTCAGGGGTGTGTATCAATATATTAGGGGTCATGCGGGCACTCGGCGCGAGCCTCTCGCTGCTGCTCCTTTGCCTACCTCTTTTTGCCCAGTCCTACACAGGGCGCATCCTGGGCAACGTCCACGACAAGTCCGACGCGGCCATGGTCGGCGCCAAAGTTTCGATCACAGACGTGCAGAGAAACGTCACGAGGACGCTCTACACGGATAGCGCCGGAGAATATGTCGCCCCCGACCTGCTTCCCGGAATGTACAAAGTGCGCGCCGAGGCCAAAGGATTCAAGACCGTCGAGCGGCAGAATATCCTCATCGAAGTCGCGTCAGATGTGCGCGTGGATATCGTGATGCAGCCCGGCGACGCGACGGAAACAGTTGTGGTAAACGAAGAGGTCCCGCTTCTTAACACGACTTCCGCCACGCTCGGCGGAACGCTCAGCAACGAAGAGATTAACGACCTCCCGTTGAACGGCCGCAACTATGAGAATTTGCTCCAACTCCGCCCGGGAGTCATCCGCTATCCGGGTGGCGGCTTCTCGACTACGAGCAACAACGGTCTGCGCGCCGAAGACAATGCCTACATCATTGATGGCCTCTTCAACAGTGAACCCTTCTCCGGCCAGAGCATCATCAACGGCGCGGGCATCGCAGGGGACTCAGCGACGATTCTGCCCATTGATTCGATTCAGGAATTCAATGTGCAAGAGGATCCACCCGCGGAATACGGCTGGAAGCCCGGGGCCACTGTGAACGTGGCGCTGAAATCGGGCACGAACAGCCTTCACGGGACCGCCTATGGCTTTTACCGCGACACAATCTTCGATGCCCGCAACTTCTTCAACACTGTGGGTTCGCCAGAGACACCAAGGGCGTTGAAGCAATTCGGCACTACTGTGGGCGGCCCCATTCTGAAAGACAAACTCTTCTTCTTCGGCGGTTATGAAGGCCAGCGCTACAAAGTGGGCAATTCCTTTGTCGAAGGCGAACCAAACACTGTCCCGTTTACGAATAGTCCCGCCTCGAATTGCACGTTTATCACCGTTGGCGATTGCGCGAACAGCATCCCTAACGCGATCGCCGATGTTCACGCGGCTTTTCTCGCCGGCATGTCGCCCGACGTTAGTCCGGTCAGCCTGCAAGTGGCCGGATGTCAATTTACGCCACCGGCGACAACCACCTGCAACGGTAAAGGCTTTCCGCTGAACAATCAGACCGCTGCCCCTGGTCTGGTGACTCTCGGGTTCCCGAACGTCGTCAACTCCGACAATGGCGTGGGAAAGATCGACTATCACCTGAACGACCGCAACACCATCAGCGGCAGATACTTCTTCGGGAACAACAAAGGTACCGTGGACGATGCGCAGGAAGTGCAGCCCGTTTGGTTGACCCTCATCCACACTCGCGCCCAGGTGTTCGGCGTGAATTGGACTTACGTCCCGAATTCTCGCTGGGTCAACGAAGCCCGTTTCGGATACAACCGGCTGACCCAGCCAACCTTCACCGCGGATCACAACGTGCCCGCGTCCTCCTACGGACTCAACACCGGCGTCACGAATCCGCTATTTGGCGGATTGCCGCTGATCACCCTCCCGCAATTCATCGCGCCCAATACATTGGGCGGCTTTGTCTGGCCCAAGATTCAGGGGCCCGACACACGATTCCAGTTTGTTGACCACGTTTCCTATACTTGGGGGAAGCACGCCTTCAAATTCGGGGGCGAGATTCACCGGGATGGATTCACCGGGGCTGCCTTTGCTCGCGGCCGAGGCCAAGTGAAGTTTCTCGGAGGCCAAGCATTCGCCTCGGGCACGTCGACAGACTTGGAAGATTTCTTCGCTGGTGCGCCTGCCAAAACGCAGGTGCTGGTCGGAGACGCAAACCGGAAAATTGATAATTGGTCTTCTGCGGCCTTCTTTCAAGACGACTGGCGCATCACTCCCCGATTGACACTCAATCTCGGCTTGCGCTACGAGTTCAGCACGGTGGTGCACGATTCAGAAGGCCGCACGAGCAATTTTGTCCCGAACGTCGGCGTCGTTCAGGTCGGTCATGGTATCAGCAGGCCATACCAGAGCAACGGCACGAATTTCGCGCCCCGAGTCGGCGTCGCCTGGGATCCAATTGGTGACGGAAAGACCGTCGTTCGTGCAGGCGCTGGCATCATCTATGAACTAATCAACTGGGAGGCTTTTCTCGCCTTCAACAACACTCTTGGCATCGCCAACAACCCCACTGCCGCCAGCACTGGAGTCTCACCCGGCACCGGAACGCTAACTAGCGGTGTAACCAATGCCGCTTTCTTTGCGAACCCTGCTGCTGGCATTGCCGCGTGGAATACCGGACCACTCTTTCCCAGCTCATTGACTTGTAGCGCCACGTTTCCTTGCACGATTTTCGGCATCAACCCTGATCTGCAAACACCGCGTGTGTTTTATTGGAACTTGAACGTCGAGCATGCCTTTACGAATACCCTATCGGTCGAAGTCGGCTATGTCGGCAACCACGGATCGAAACTGACCAATGTGAGTGATATCAACCAGCCCGCGCCAGGCTTGTGCGCGCCGATGGACAGCACCTGCGAGCAGGCAAATCGCCCAAACTTCCCGAACGCTCTGGGCGCCATATACGAACTCAACAATCTCTACAAATCTAATTACAACGCCCTGCAGGCAACTCTGACCGCCCGGAATTTCTACGGAATGACCTTCATCGCGGGCTACACGTATGCGCACGCGCTCGACGATGTGGGCGCCAACTGGGATTTCGGAGCAGGGCTTGGGCTGCCCCAGGATTCCATGCATCCGCAGAGGGAATATGCAAGCAGTGATTTCGACATACGCCAGCGCTTTACGCTCTCAGTGAACTATAAGATTCCCGGGAAAGAATCCTTCGCGCAACTTCTCAAAGGTTGGGAACTCAATTCCATCGTGACTTTAAACACCCCGCAACCTTGGGGCCCGATGGACACGAGCACGGACGTCAGCGGGACCGGCGAATCGTCGGCGGCTGCGACGGGCATCGAGCGCTGGGATTTCTTTGGAAACCCGAATGATTTCAAATCGGGTCACACTCCGATTCCTTTCTTTCTTCCTGGCACCCCGCCCGCGGGCGATCCAAATGGTCCCACTGATCCTGCATTTGCCATAAATAATCCGCTTTGTTCAAAAGCCGCCAGTACACCAGCTTTGACAACCTCGCTTCTCACGTTTGGCTGCTACGCGAAAAAAAATTCGGCAATGATTCCGCCTGTCATCGGGACCTTCGGGACCATGGGGCGCAACCTTTTCCGTGATTCCGGCTTTCGCAATTGGGATTTCTCGACAACGAAGAGCTTCAAATTCGGAGACCGGCTAACCGCACAGTTCCGCGCAGAATTCTTCAACATTCTCAATCATCCGAACTTTGCCAATCCATTCGGCGGACAGAACGGATATGGCCACAACGATCCGTCGTCTCCCAGCACGTTCGGGTGCGGCTGTGCCACGCCTGACTCGGCAGCGTCAAATCCTGTCATCGGATCAGGCGGCAGCCGGGCGATTCAGTTTGGCTTGAAATTTCTCTTCTAGCTGTTGCTTGTGTGTCCTCGAAAACGCGAGTCGCGCGGGGAGCAATCCCTGCGCGGCGGCGCGACTCTGAATCCCGTCATCATCGGAGGCTAAATTGATAAGCCATTTCCGGGCCGTTTCTCTCTTCGTCAGCATTTTTCTTCTAGTCATGATTTTCGCATCCCCGCGGGTTTCCTCCGGCCAGGAGCGCCGCGAGCGAACGATTGAGGAAATCGAGGCCGAAGCGCTGACGCGCGCGGAAAACGGAATGTATCCGCTGATCGGACTCGACCCGGCTGACGTGCGCGAGGCCTTCGCTTTGATTCACACCTCCGACGCCGACGAATGGGCTGCGGGATTTAGCGCCGTCGCGGACAAATATATGGCGCAAGGGAAATCGCTTGAAGCGACGGACCCCGCGAAAGCGAACGCCGCTTATGTGCGTGCGTGGCGTCTTTATTCGTTCGGGAAATGGCCTGTGCCGCTATCCACCGGAAAAAAAGCAGCGTATGCGAAAGATATCGAAGCATTTCTCGCGCACGGCCGGCTGATGGACCCGCCGCTCGAGGTGGTCCACATTCCATTCGAGGGTACCGAGATCGTCGCATACGTCCGCCTGCCCAAAAACGCAAAGGGGCCGGTCCCGATGGTGCTCGCCATCAGCGGGCTCGACAGCCGCAAAGAAGAGCTCGCCGAAAATTTCGGGCAAATCCTTTCCTACGGTATCGGATTCATCGCCGTGGATTCACCCGGCACAGGCCAGGCTCCGATCAAGGCCAGCGTAAACGCCGAACGGATGTTTTCGCCCGTGATTGACTACATGGCGTCACGACCCGAAGTGGACAAGTCGCGCCTAGCCGCCGACGGCCAAAGCTTCGGCGCCTACTGGGCCACAAAGCTCTCGATTGTCGAGCGCGCGCGCCTTCGCGGCGTCGTCCTGCAGACTCCGCCGGTGGACGCCTGCTTTCAGAAGGAATTCGTCCAGACTTCGATTCTCGGCAACCGTGAATATTTGTTCGGCCTGATCCCCGCCTTCTCGAATATTTTCGATGGGGCCAAGACGGTTGACGACCTCGAGGATCAGTTGTTCAAGCTGTCGCTCGTCAATCAAGGCCTTCTCGGCAAACCGACCACGAAAATGCTCATCATCGCCGGCGCTCTCGATACGCAGGTCCCCGTTTCCGATGCTTTCCTACTGATGAAATCCGGCGACACGCCGAAAGACGCCTGGATCAATCCGCGGGGCGGCCACTTGGGGCGGCAGAGAGATGTCTGGCCCGATCCGGTGATTTTCAAGCAGGTGATTATTCCCTGGCTGGTGCGCACGCTCGATGTGCAGCACTCAGAAGGCGCAAGTTAGCCAGCGCTCACTTCTGCTTGTAAACAATTCCATCCTTGATCACGAATTTCACATCTTCGAGCACGCGCACGTCGCGCAGCGGATCTCCGGAGACTGCAATCAGGTCCGCATATTTCCCCGGCTTGATTGAGCCGAGCACGTCGCTGTGGCCCAGCAGGTCAGCCGCGGCGCTGGTGGCGGACTGAATCGCCTGCATCGGCGTCATCCCGTACTGGACCATGAAAGCAAATTGCCGCGCACTGATTCCGTAGGGACAGACGCCTGCATCGGTCCCGAAGCTCATCTTCACTCCCGCCTGCACAGCCTTGCGAAAATTGTCGCGCTGGATTTGGCCAAGTTCCGCATCATGCTGCAAAAAATCCTTGGGAGTCAGCCCCTTTCGCCCGTCCTCTTGAATGCATTCCTCGTCGTAAATATCCATGTCGAGATAGGTGCCATGCTGTTTCGCGAGTGCGATTCCTTCATCGTCAATCATGGTCGCGTGCTCCACAGATGCCACGCCGGCACGTATCGCATTCTTGATTCCAGCGGCTGCGTGCGCATGGGCCTCGACGCGCAAGCCGAAGTGACTGGCCTCATCCACGGCCGCCTGCAATTCCTCGGGAGTAAATTCCACCGATCCCGGATTGCTGCCATGAGTGAGTACCGCACCCGTGGAGAGAACTTTAATGTGATCCGCGCCGTCATGCGCAAGCAGGCGGACTTTTTGCCGTACCTCCCACGGCGAATTCGCCTCGCCATAGTGCAAATCCCAGGGAAGCTGAATATCGGGCGCGAAGCCGGTCATGGCACCGGCGCCGCCCGTGATAGTGATGTAAGCGCCCGCCACATACATGCGCGGGCCGACGATATCGCCGCGCGCAATGGCGTCGCGCAATGCAATGTCATTGAGCGCGCGATAGACGCCGACGTCGCGAACGGTCGTGAATCCGGATTCGAGCGTCACACGCGCGTTGGGGACAGACTCGAGCGCGACCTGTGCCGACGTTTTCTTCAATTGCGAAATCGGATCGCTGTCGCGCGCCCCGTCGGCCAGGTGCGTGTGGCAATCAATCAGGCCGGGCAGCACGGTCATCGTCGAGAGGTCAATCACGTTTGCGCCCGCCGGAATTGCCAGCGCCGGTCCCACGGCGACGATGCGATTCTCGCGGATTAGAATCACTTGGTTGGAGAGCACGGAGCCGGCATCCACGTCGACCAGCCGCCCTGCCTTGATTGCAGTGACCTGCGACGGATTCGCCTGCGCGAACACAATCTGTGGGCAAGCGAGCCAGATTCCCAGCAGCATCAATTTCCAGATTCTCATGAGTCCCCCTCGCACGTGCAAACCACTCTTTGCTGCGCATTCTACACGCCCCGCCTCAATCCGCGGAGGCACCGAGGCCGAAAGCTTCTGCGACTTGAGATTTACCATGACCTGAGGGAGGATATGGACGGTCCCTCGCGCTCATGACTGGCGCGACGGGTCCAACGAAGGGAGCCGCCATGATCGGATTCACGCTTAACGGGAAGCATGTCGAGGTCGACGTTGCGCCGTCCACGCCCTTGCTGTGGGTCCTGCGCGAAAATCTGCAGCTCACAGGCACAAAGTACGGCTGTGGCATGGCGCTCTGCGGCGCATGCACGGTTCATCTGGACGGGCAAGCGGTGCGCTCTTGCGTCACGCCCGTTTCGCGCGCGGCGGGAAAACGCGTCGGCACAATCGAAGGGCTCTCGACCGATCTAACGCATCCTCTCCAGCGCGCCTGGATTGAAATTGACGTGCCGCAATGCGGCTACTGCCAGGCAGGCCAGATTATGAGCGCCGCGATTCTGCTCGCGGAAAATCCTGCGCCCACCGACACGGATATCGATGAAGCAATGTCCGGCAACATCTGCCGCTGCGGAACGTATCCGCGCATCCGGCGGGCGATTCATCGCGCCGCGGAGCTGAAGGCTGAGCAGGGGGCGAAATGAGCGCGCCGCTCGAAATGAAAAGGCGCGATTTCCTGAAGACGGGCGCTGCGCTCGGCGGCGGGCTGCTGATCAGTCTGTATATTCCCGAGCTGGCGCACGGAGCAAATCCGGCCGCAGGGTCCGATGCCTATGTGTTGAACGCGTTCGTGCGCATCGGCACGGATGAATCGGTCACCATCATCGCGAATCACTCGGAGATGGGCCAGGGCGTGTACACGTCGCTGCCCATGCTGCTCAATGAAGAGCTTGAAGCTGACTGGAGCAAGATTCGCGTGGAGTCTGCGCCGGTAGCCGCGGTTTATAACCACACGCAGTTTGGAATGCAGATGACCGGCGGCAGCACCTCCATGAATTCCGAGTGGGATCGGTTTCGCAAGGTGGGCGCAGTCGGCCGCGTGATGCTCGTCTCTGCCGCGGCGCAGGCCTGGCAGGTGGACGCGCAAAGCTGCCGCGTCGAGCGCGGCTATGTGATTCACGATGCAAGCAAGCGCCGCGCTTCTTTTGGAAGCCTGGCGGAGGCCGCATCGAAACTCGAAGCGCCCAAGGATGTGCCACTAAAGGACCCGAAGTATTTCACCTTGGTGGGCAAACCGGCGCGTCGATTGGACACTCCATCGAAGGTAAACGGGACAGCACAATTCGGTCTCGACGTGCAAATTCCGGGCATGATGACGGCGGTGATAGCCAGGTCGCCCGTGTTCGGAGGCAAAGTTGTGAGCTTCAACGCGGAAAAAGCAATGGCCGTGCCGGGGGTCGTAAATGTCGTGCAGGTCCCGACAGGCGTAGCGGTGATTGCCAAAGGTTACTGGCCGGCGAAGCTCGGCAGAGAGAAACTGGAAATCAATTGGGAGGAAGGTCCAAATGCATCGCTCTCGACCACGGGCATGCGCGACCAATACACGGAGCTGGGGAAGAAGGCGGGAACGATAGCACGCAAGGTCGGAGACCCAGCGACAGCGCTCGCGGCCGCCGCGAAGACAATCACTGCGGAGTTCGAAGTCCCTTACCTGGCGCACGCATCGATGGAGCCGCTGAATTGCGTTGTCGATCTGCGCGAGGACCACGCCGAAATCTGGACCGGTACTCAATTTCAAACTGGCGACCGGGCAGCCGCAGCCGCCGTGGCGGGCCTCAAGCCCGAGCAGGTGCAACTTCACACCACTTTCCTCGGTGGCGGATTTGGGCGGCGTGCGAACCCCGCATCCGATTTCGTGAAGGAAGCGATGCAAGTGGCGAAAGCGGCGAAGGTGCCGGTGAAAGTGATGTGGACGCGCGAAGACGACACTCGCGGCGGCTGGTACCGCCCCATGTGGCGCGACCGAATGGTGGCCGGCCTCGACGCTTCAGGCAATCCCGTGGCGTGGACGCACACGATTGTAGGCCAATCCATTTTCGATGGGACCATGTTCGAGAGCTTCGGCATCAAGGACGGCATTGACGCCGCATCGGTCGAAGGCGCGGCGGACCTGCTCTACGGCATCCCGAATTTGCAGGTTGATTTGCACAGCCCGAAGATCGGAGTGCCGGTGCAGTGGTGGCGGTCGGTGGGCCACTCGCACACTGGATTTGCAGTGGAAGCTTTCTTCGATGAGGTGGCAATCACCGGCGGAAAAGATCCATACGAATTGCGGCGCACGCTCCTTGCAAACCAGCCGCGCCTCAGAGCTGTCCTCGATCTCGCCGCGCAGGAAGCAAAATGGGGCAGCAGTCTCTCCTCGGGCAGGGGGCGGGGAATCGCCACGCATTTTTCATTCGAGAGCTATGTGGCGCAAGTGGCGGAGGTATCGGTCGATAAGGACGGAACGGTGCGCGTCCACAAGATAGTTTGCGCCGTGGATTGCGGCCGGACAATCAATCCGGACATTGTGAAAGCGCAAATGGAGGGCGGCATCATCTTCGGGCTCACCGCCGCGCTGAAAACAGAAATCACGCTGGATAAAGGCCGCGTGCAGCAGCGCAATTTTCACGACTATCCGATGCTGCGAATGTTCGAATCACCCGAGATTGAAGTCCACATCGTGACTAGCACCGAGGCGCCAACTGGCGTCGGCGAGCCCGGCGTACCGCCAGTGGCCGCGGCCGTGGCCAATGCGATTTTCGCGG
This sequence comes from uncultured Acidobacteriota bacterium, assembly GCA_963701005.1. Classification (GTDB taxonomy): domain Bacteria; phylum Acidobacteriota; class Terriglobia; order Acidiferrales; family UBA7541; genus Palsa-295. Next base: position 3,907,943 of record OY969555.1, on the reverse strand, counting down.
CGACGGGAAAACGCGTCCGGCGCCTCCCGATCAAGCCGGAAGACTTGCGCACAGCTTGAAATGAATTGCTGAGGGGTCCGACATGCCAATCATGAAGCCTTGGAAAGTGCGGCTGGTAGCAGGTTGCTTTGTGCTCTTGGGGGCGTCCGTGGTTGCGTGGTCCCGGCAGCCTCGACTCGCGACGAACGACGTCGAGCCAGCCAGTGCGCCTGCCGCCGCGGCTGCACCGGCCGCCGCGATTCCCGCCGATAACGCCAAGGGCGAGGCCGCATTCCTTCGCGCCTGGACCGTATTCGTCTCACCGCGTTGCATGAATTGCCATCCTTCCGGCGACGCTCCCCTGCAAGGCGACGACAGCCACGTCCATATCCAGGACGTGAAACGCGGCCTCTCAGGCCGGGGCTTGTACGGAATGAAATGCCACACCTGCCACCAGGACGCCAATCTCCCCGGCGAAAATATGCCGCCTGGAAATCCGAAGTGGAGTCTGCCCCCAATTCACATGAAGATGGTAATTCAGGGAGAAACTCCCGGCGAATTCTGCCGCCAGCTGAAAAATCCCGCGCTCAATGGCGGCAGATCGATCGAGCAAGTCCTAGTGCACGTTTCCAAGGACGATTTGGTCGGCTGGGCATGGAATCCGGGCGATGGACGCACCCTGCCTCCGCTGAGCCGCGCGGATTTCGTGGCCGCGATGCAGCAATGGGCAGACAACGGCGCAGCTTGCCCAAAATAGCGCCGGCCCTACGCTGAAACCAGTCGGCACAATCCTCCAAAAGAGCCTGCGAAGCTAACGTTGTTCGATCCTTCGGGTCTAACCTCCGGGAGGATTTTCATGAAAAAATCCAACTACTCCACCCTGAGCGCGATCGCTGTCTTGACCCTTGCTTTCGTTTCCACGGCATCAACAAATTCGGACAAGTGCAAGTCCCTTTCCGCGGCTGATACCGCTGCAATCCGCTCTGTCCTCCAACACTACCGCGAGGGCTGGCTCGCAGGGGATGCCGACGCGGTGCGCAGGACTTTTACCCAAGATGCTGTCCTCCTCCCACATCACGGCGTGCCACCCGTGGTGGGAATGGCAGCCATCAACGAGTTTTGGTTCCCCACGAGCTCAACTAAGACAACGATCACGAAGTTCCTCCAGACGATTGATGAACTAGCCGGCGATGAGAGTCTCGCCTACGTGCGCGGCAGAAGTGAAGTGGAGTGGACGCTGGAAGACGGCGGCAAAGCGCAGAGCTGGCGAAATGCGGGCAATTTTCTGGCGGTTCTCAAGAAGCAGGCTGATGGCAAATGGCTGGTGTCGCACCTGATTTGGGACGACGCACCCAATCAGCAGGTAAACTAGGCTTTCGAAATTGCGGGTTCTTTCGACATTCGCTTGGTCGGCCGTCCCAATGCGCGATTCGAAACCCAATCTTCCGGCCGCGGCGATATCCCCCAGAAATCAGGCGCGGGCTTTATGAATTCCACACCCACCTGCGCCTTCCCCATGAAATGGGTACCCACGTGCGTCACGCGGCACAGCAACTCCTGGCTCGTAGCCGTGTTCTCGAGCACCACAAATTTATCCACGGAGACCGTCATCGCCAGCAGCAGCAACGCGCCATGGGCGTTGACCATCAGCGTGTGCGTCTTCTCAGAAAATGTCCGCTTCTCCTGCGAACGCACCACCACCTCAATGCGCGCCTTTATGCGTTTGCTGCGCCGCCGCTGTTCCGGGCGCAACGTGTCCGGGGCATGGATATCCGCCATAGGGATACCCTAGCGGTTCCCGGAGCGATTCTCAACGCGAACGCAAAAGCATGTGTTAGGAATGATACGGGCGCATCATGGCCCGCACCCTATCCGGCCAATTTCTCTTTCCCACTGTAATTCAGGCCTTGGGCCGCGAGATCCCAGTTTCCCGGTTATTTGCCCTTCGACTGCACGATTGGCGAGACTTTGCCCCAGCTCCCCGTGAAGACGAACGATTCAAGCGGCTTCCGCGCGCGCGGTCCCTCCTCCTGCGCACGCAACTGGTCCGGCAACGTGGCAGGATCGCCGGCGTAACCGATGGCGATTCCGGCGACCGCTTCGTAGCCATCGGGAATCGCGAAAATCTGGCGCGCCTTCTCCGGCAGGATGCCCGCCATCTGGTGAATCTGCAGGCCCAGATTCGCGGCTTCGAGAGCAAGGTAGGCAGAGGCCTGGCCCACGTCGTGGTAAGCGTGATTGTTTGGGGTGCCGTTGTGCTCGAATTTCAATCCCGCGACACTCAGAGCCAGCACCGGCGCGCTCTTGGCCCAACCCTGGTTGAATTCGACGAGGCACTCGAGAACTTTCTTGTAGCTCTCCGGGTCGGCCTTGGTGGCAACGATGTAATACCACGGTTGCGCGTTGTATGACGACGCCGCCCATCGTGCCGCTTCAAATAGGCTGCGCAATTTTTCCGGCTCCACCGGGCGGCTATCGAATGCCCGCGGGCTCCAGCGATGACGGATCAAATCATGAATCGGCTCCGACGTCTCCGCCGGTTTTTGCATCGTTTTCATAAATCCTCCTTGAGGTTAAGTCATATCCCGGCGGACCGGGGCACTGTGAGTAAGAGCTTCAGGCTTTCTTCGCGCGCGCCGCGTCGAGGGAATAGCCTCCCGCGCCAAACTCGGCAACGCAAAGCAGGCCGCCCATGAGCCCGAGATTCAAAAGGAAATGGACCATGTTGTCCTGCTGCGCCATGCCCTGCATCTTCCAGAAATTATGGAAGAGGAACGTCACCGGAATCAGATAGAGAAACCACAGCCAGGCGATAATGCGCACTTGAAAACCGGCCAGCATGGCCGCGGCGCCGGCAAGTTCCACTGCCGCCGCACAGGCAATCGCGATTCCGGCGAAGGGAAGACCCTTCGCCGCGGCGACGCCGACCATTTGCGAATAGCCCATGACTTTGAATGAACCGCTGACCAGGAAGACCGCACTCATAAGGATGCGGCCGATCAGCGGCTTGATGCTCGATGAGGAATCCGTCATTGAATTTCTCCTTAGCAGAATTCCGCTTACGCCAAATCAAAGAGCAATACTTCCGACGGGTCAATCGCTTCGACACGAATTTCCGTTTCCTTCGAAACGGCCGCGCCATCCCCTTGATTCAGCGTCTTGTCGTTCAGGCGAATTGCACCTCGCGCCACCTGCACCCATGCGTGCCGGCCGGATTTCAACGCATGCGCCGCCTTCACGCCTTTGTCGAGCCGCGCGATATACAGATTCGCGTCCTGCCGGATAGTCACGGGCGCTTCCGGCCCCGCGACGAGGTGGAATTGCCCGCGCAGTTCCGCGTCAGGGAACTCGAGCTGCTCATACGCCGGTTTCAATCCGTTGCGCTCCGGCATAATCCAAATTTGCAGCAGGTGCGCCGGCTGCTTGGCGGAAGGGTTGAACTCGCTATGCATCACGCCCGTGCCGGCCGTCATGTGCTGCAATTCGCCGGGACGAATCACGGCGCCGCTGCCCATGCTGTCGCGGTGCCCAAGCGACCCATCCAGCATCCACGTGAGGATTTCCATATCGCGATGCGGATGCATGCCGAAACCTTTGCCCGGAGCGATGTGGTCCTCATTGATCACCCGCAACGTCCGGAACTGGACGTGCTCCGGATCGAAATAATCAGCAAATGAAAATGTAAAGCGACTGTCGAGCCATCCATGCTCGGCGTGACCGCGCTCTTCACTTGGTCGAATTTGAATCATGTTTCGTCTCCTTTTTTCGCCGTTCCCGGCGCAGTTCTTCGCCGCCCAGCCCCAGTTTCCTTGTGAGGCAGCGCAATGTTTCCTGTTCCGCTGGCTTGAGCACGCTCATTTCTTTTTTGATCGCCCTCGCGTGACGCGGGAAAACTTTCGCGATCAATTCCCGGCCCGCGGGAGTCAAATGGATGATGACCATGCGCCGGTCGCTTTCCTGACGCTCGCGTCGCACCCAGCCGCGCTTTTCGAGGTTGTCAACCACCAGCGTCACGTTCCCCCCACTGCGCAGCAGCTTCTCGCCCAGCGTGTGCTGGCACATCGGGCCCAGGTGCAACAGCGCCTCGAGCACTCCGAATTGCCCCGTCGTCAAGCCATCTTGTTCGAGCAGGGCGCTTAGCCGCGCGAACAACGAATCGCTGGCCCGGGCAAGATTGATGTGCGCGTTCAACGCGCGTACCGTGCCAGCATCGCCTTTGTAGTTCGTCGGCATAATCGTTTAAGCTTAAACGATTGGATGCCGCTCGCCAAGGAAGGATTCAGCCGTAAGACCTTGAGTGGCGGGCGGGGCGAAGGGCTAGGGCTTCTGCGTCGGCCGCAGCAGGATTTCGCTGATGAAACTCTGCGGCGCCTGCGTGACGATCACTTCCACAGCGTGAGCTATGTCCTCTGCTTGCAACATTTTGCGAGGATCCTTCCCAGCGTGCGGCGAAAACTCCGTGGCCACCGTGCCTGGACAAATAGCGCTTACGCGAATGCCGAACCCACGCAGATCTTCGGCCAGGCACTGCGTAAGCCCAAGAAGCCCCCACTTCGAGGCGCAATAAATCCCGCCACCAGCGAACGCGTTTTTCCCCGCGAGCGACGCGATGTTAATGATGTCCCCGCGCCGCATTTCGATCATTCCCGGCGCCACCGCCTTGCTCAGCAGGAACACGCCCTTCAAATTGGTGTCTAACACCTTGTCCCAATCCGCTTCGCCGGCCAAATGCGTGGGGCCGAAATAGCCGAAGCCGGCGTTGTTGACGAGGATCTCGACCGGACCGAGCGTGCGCGAAGTTTTCTCGACCAGCCCCGCGACGTCACTCGCGCGGGTAATGTCCGCGGGCACGGCCAGCACCGCGGCACCCTCACGCTCAAGCTCGCTCGCGGCGGTTTCAAGCTTTTTTGCGTCGCGCGCGCAAAGGCCGAGCTTCGCGCCCATGCGTCCCAGAGTCCGTGCAATGGCGAATCCGATGCCGCGGCTCGCGCCGCTGATCAGCGCCACTTTTCCGGCGAGTGGTTTTGCGGAGCCCATGTGTCGATTTTGCGAGGCGACATTTCGCCTCTATTCACCATCTTATCATTTAGCTGCGGATATCCAGACGGTGACGATAGCCATTGCAAATCGGTCCGATTGGTGGATTTAGCCTTGCGCCGTTCCGATGCATTCCCTATAATCCGAAAGATTTTGTTTGTCCCGTAATCCTGCAGGGGTCGCGGTCCTGAATTCAAAGGCTTACCGGAAAAGAAACTGGTCAGGAGGCAGGTTAGAAATGATGCGACAGCGTGTTGCCATGATGGGATTTTTGCTCATTGCGCTCGTGATGTTCGGTCTGCCGGCGCGACCGGCTGCCGCATTTGGCCAGCCACAGGACCAATCGAAACAACCGTACACCATCCCCGAATATAACGCATTCCAGGCCGCGCGCGCGGAGACGAATCCGCAGGCCCGCCTGAAGCTTCTCGACGATTTCGTCGCCAAATTCCCGAATTCGAGTCTGATGCAGTATGTGTACCAGCTTTATTATTCCACCTACAGCGATCTCAAGAATTATCCCAAAACCATCGAATACGTGGACAAGCTCCTCGCGCTCGGTGACAAGATCGACGCGGGCACGCGCCTCGCCGCGATTCAAGTGCGTGTGCAGGTCTTTCCGCTCGCCTTCAATGCAAAAGCGCCCGACGCTAACGATCAGCTCGGCAAGCAGCGCGATGCCGCTTTACTCGGCCTGCAGCTCTTGAAAGCTTTCGCGAAGCCCGCAAATTCGACCATGACGGACGCGCAGTTCGCCGACCAAAAGAAGCCAGGCTATGCGTTCTTCTTGAGCTCGGCGGGCTTTGCCCAGTATCAATTGAAGGATTATCCCGGCGCGATCACCTCATTCAAGGAATTGCTCACCATCACTCCCAATGACGCGGTGGCTTCCTACCGCCTGGGCCTTTGCTACCTGGAAATGAAACCCCCGCAGTCGCTCGATGGGTTCTGGCAATTGGCACGCGCCATCAATCTGAAAATTCCAGACGATGCAAAAATTAAGGATTATCTCCGCCGGCAAATCCTCGCCTACGAACAGCCCGGTTGCGACAGCCTGGCCGACGCGCAGATGAACGAACTGCTTCAGCTCGCTGCCGGAGCCACGGATCGTCCCGCCACCTACACGATTCCGAGCTCAGCCGATCTCGACAAGGTCCGCCAGTCGAGCAATATCCTCACCGTGCTCGCTGACCTGAAGGGCGGCGGCGACAAAGCGAAGATAACGTGGCTCGCGATCTGCGGCGCCGAGTTCCCGGAGGTCGTCGGCAAAGTGATCGAAGTGAAGCCGGGAACGGATTTCGTGGAATTGATGCTTTACACCGGCGCGACGCCCGAAGAAATTCAAGCTGCAACCACTTCGAACCTGGACGTGAAGGTCGTGGCCCAGCCCGAAGCGAGCCGCCTGCAGAAAGACGACGGCGTCCGCTTCAGCGGAACCCTTTCCAGTTACGATCCCGACCCGGCCTTCATGCTGCACTGGGACAAAGCCAAGGTGAACCCGGAAGACATCCCGGCGGAGAAGACCCCCGGAAAGCACGCGCCGCACAAGGTCCCTCCCAAGCCCGGCAAGCAAGGCTCCTAAGATCGAATTGTTCGGTTGATGATGGCCGGTCCGGAAACGGGCCGGCCATTTTTTTTGCGTTTGCTGAGGCCGGCCTTGCATCCGCCCCCTCCTCGCCTTGCGTACCGCTGGCATCCTGCCGGCGTTCTTGATTTGCTATTGCAATTGCCCATGTAACAGCATCCGCCCGGATGTGCACGAATCAGCTGTACTTCGGTACAGGATTCCTCGTAGACAAACGACATACTAAAACGTTGATTAAGCCTGACGTACATACGGTATTATTTTGAGGTGTGGCGCAGAGCGGAGAGCCACAAACACCCATGACGAAACTCATACCAGCGCAAGAGTCTGCTTACACGATTCTGAAATATGCGTGCGGCGCGGGGAGCCTGTTGCTTCTCTCGAGCCACACGGGGCGAGGCCGCACCACGATCCTTCGAAAGCTTCACGAAGAGACGGGCGGAGGATTTGTCACGGCGCGGGATTTTATCGAAACGTCAGCCGGACGGCACCCGCTGTCGCTTGAGGAGACGCTCTACACAGCCGTCGCGGCGACCTTGCGGGACAACAAATTCGTATACGTGGATGATATCGATCTCATTCACGAAGCTACCTCAAGCTGCCATTTCTATCCGCGCGGCCAATACGTGGAAACGGCCCTGCTGGAGCTGAGCGACGCCGCCCTTCGCGAAGGCAAGAAGCTCGTCGTTTCTACGGATGGCTCGATTGCAAAAACCTTTGCGAAGCGAAGTTTCTCCTCGTCGATTCCGCGCTTTACGCCTCAGGACTATGCCGCCCTGCTCGATATTCTGGGCGGGGCCGGGCAATCCGCTGGCCTTGATGCTGAGAAAATTTTCCGGTTCGCGCCGAAGCTCAATGCCCACCAAATAAAGGGCGCGTGTGACTGGCTCCGTGTCTCCGGCCCGTTTTCAACGGACCGCTTTATCGAATACCTCCGCTCGCAACGGCTCGCGAGCAACGTGGACCTGGGCGAAGTGCAGGAAGTCGGCCTCCATGATTTATTTGGCGTGGATGACGTGGTCCGCAGTCTGGAAACCCACATCGTCTTGCCGCTCACTAACGACGGCCTTACTGCAGAGCTCGGACTTCGTGCCAAGCGGGGCGTCTTGCTTTATGGGCCTCCCGGTTCGGGTAAAACGACGATTGGAAGAGCTCTCGCGCACCGGCTGCGGGGAAAGTTCTTCTTGATTGACGGGACATTCATCGCCGGGACGAATAATTTTTACCATCGAGTGAATCAGATTTTTGAGGCCGCCAAGGAAAATTCGCCCTCGGTGATCTTCATCGACGATGCGGACGCAATTTTCGAGGATGGTGAGGAGCGCGGCCTCTATCGCTATCTCCTGACCATGCTCGACGGGCTCGAAAGCGAGGGGACCGCTCGCGTCTGCGTGATGATGACGGCGATGAACCTGAGCCATCTGCCACCGGCGCTCGTAAGGAGTGGCCGCGTGGAATTGTGGCTTGAAATGAAGCTGCCGGACGCGGCCGCTCGAAAGCGAATTCTCGAGAATCATATGCAAGGCCTACCTGCGGAACTGAGCGGATGTGACAAACATCTCGTTCTAGCGGCGACGGAAGGTTTTACGGGAGCCGACATGAAGCGCCTCGCCGAAGATGCCAGGGGCTTCTTTGCATTTGACCGCGCGTCCAAGGCGCCGCTTCGGGAGGCCACGGAATATTACCTGGAGGCCGCCACGGGAGTGCGGGAGAACAAAGCGCGGTACGAGCAGGCGGAGTCGGCAGCTCTCGCGCGGCCACGAGTGCCATCCTCCGGATACGGCTATTTTTATTCGCAGGGGCAGCAGGACGACGACTGAGCGCGATTGCGAGGTGTGCGATGGCCATCTTCGACTCTCCAAACACCAAGCGCGCAACCAGATAGACAGATTGATGTTGCGCGAGATTGCCGAAGTTGGGAAAGACCGTAACGGTATATCTACTCGAGTAGGGACGGCTTGCGCAGATGCGTCTGCGACGCACCGACAGCTTGCAAACTAGCTGTGATTGCGCCGCCCGACGTGGTCGAGCTTGTAAACGTCAACTTTGCGGCTGAGCGTATTGCGGTGGATGCCGAGAGCCTTGGCGGCCCGCGACTGGTTCCCATTAAGGCGTTCGAGCACGCGTTTGATGAATTTCTTCTCGAATTCGGTGACGGCTTCCTCGAGCAGGATGCCGCGCTCGACCATCATGCCAACGAGCGATTCCAATTGATCTTTCACGATTGCACGCTCCACCGTTGCGGGTCAGGAACGGGGTTTCCCCGTGAGCTCAGTCGAGTGCGTGGCCGGTGATGTGCTGATAGGCTTCCCGATATTTTTCGCGCGTGCCGGCCACAACGTCTGGCGGCAAAGCCGGCGCGGGAGGCTGCTTGTTCCATCCAATCCGCTCGAGATAATCGCGGACGTACTGCTTGTCGAAGGAAGGCTGGGGCTTTCCTGGGGCGTACTGGTCGCCGGGCCAGAAGCGCGAAGAATCCGGCGTGAGCGCTTCGTCAATCCAGATGAGCTGGCCGCCGATAAGCCCGAACTCGAATTTCGTGTCTGCGATGATGATCCCGCGCGCAGCGGCATATTCGGCGGCGCGCAAATAAATCGCGAGGCTGGTCGCACGCAATTTTTCGGCAAGCGGGCGGCCCACGCGTGCAACAGTCTCTTCAAAGGAAATATTTTCGTCATGCCCAGTGGTGGCCTTCGTCGAAGGCGTGAAAATCGGCTCGGGCAGGCGATCCGATTCGCGTAAGCCGGCCGGAAGTGGAATGCCGCACACCGCGCCGGTCGTCTGATATTCCTTCCACCCGGAGCCCGAAAGGTACCCGCGAACGACGCATTCGATGGGAACAGGCTCCGTCCGGCGCACCAGCATGGCCCGGCCATCCAGCGAAGCTGCGTAGGGCGCGAGCTCGCCGGTAAAATCTTTCGTCGAAATCAGATGGTGTGGAACAATATCAGCCAACTTTTCAAACCAAAAGAGCGAAAGCTGCGTCAGCACGCGCCCTTTGTCCGGAATCGGCGTGGGCAGCACCACATCGAAAGCCGAGAGCCGATCCGTTGCCACAATCAGCAGCCGGTCGCCCAGTTCGTAAATATCGCGGACTTTCCCCCGGCCTCGCAGCTTGAGGCTCGGAAAATCAGTTTGCGAAATGACGGGACTCATTTTTGGAGAAGCCACGGATAAAGTTTCCTCGCAGAGAGGCGGCCATTCTAGCGCAGCGACGCGAGTTGTCAACCGCTAAGAAATCGCCGCGGTGCAAAATTTAAGGGACGCGCGAAAGGAGCAGGAGCGTTGCAAACGTTGCGGCGTGGAGAATTATGTGCAGCGTGTCCGGAGCAATCCCATTTCGCACTGGCAGAAACGAATGCGTGCGCCCGAACATCGCTTGATAGCGGGTCGCACGCTCCGGCTCAGCTTGTACAAGATAGGGAATCCACCACGCGCGCAACTCCCCGAGGAAGAGCAGGGTATAGCTAACCCAAAGCCATGTGTGCAGCCAGCCAGGATAGGGGCGCTCGTAATAATGGACGCTCGCGGCCAGCCCGAAGGCAAAAAGCCCTCCGAAGATGATCGTGTTAAGGATCAGGGGAGTCAGCGAATTCTCGCGGCGAACAGCGGCCACATCATTCAAGCGGCCGAGCGGAATCCAATCGTGCAGAAGGAGGAACGCAACGTGAAAGGATTGGAGCGCGACTAGCGCCAGCTCGGACGTGTGCGGCATCGTCTGGATTCTACAAGCCTATTGGCGCGAGTACAGGTTCAGGCAGCGCTGGCGGCTTTTTGCTTGCTGACGTCGGCGGCTTCTTCCCACTTCACGGAGACAAGCTTCGAGACGCCGGGCTCCTGCATCGTCACGCCATAGAGCACCGAGCCCATCTCCATCGTCTTGCGGTTGTGCGTCACCACGATAAATTGCGTCTCGCCGCACATCTCCGCCAGCATTTTATTGAAGCGGCCCACGTTTGCTTCGTCGAGCGGCGCGTCCACTTCGTCCAGGATGCAGAAGGGGCTCGGCTGATAGCGGAACACGGCGATCAGAAGCGCCAAAGCCGTAAGCGCCTTTTCGCCGCCGGAAAGCAGAAGAATATTTTGCAGCCGCTTCCCCGGAGGCTGAGCCACGATATCAATTCCCGCCTCGCCCGAGCTGTCCGGCTCGCTCAAGCGCATTTCGCCGTGCCCTCCGCCGAAGAGCGACTGGAAAGCGACCGCGAAATGCTTGTTGATAAAATTGAAAGCCTCCTCGAATTTCTGGCGCGACACCTGATCGAGCTCGTTGATAGTGAGCTGCGTATTCTCGATGGATTGCACCAGATCATCGCGCTCGCGGCGTAGAAACGCGTCGCGTTCCTCGCATTCCTTGAATTCCTCGAGCGCCATCATGTTGACGGGCCCCATGGCCTCAACGCGCGCCTTCATTTCGTTGTAGCTGGTCTCGGCGGCAATCAGATCCTCGCCAACAAGCAGCTGAGCTTCCTGCGCCATCAAGTCTTCGGGCTGCGCGTTCAATTCGGCCATACAAGTCTGGCGGAGATAGTCGCGATCGGCATCGTTGCGCGCTTTCTCGATTTGCCGCTGGCTGCGCTCGGCGCGGAGTTCCTCGAGCGATGTGCGTTTGCCGCGCAGCGATTCCTCGAGCTGGCCTGCACGCGCCCGCGCTTCGTCCCATTCTTTTTCCAGCGCGGCTTTTTGCTCCTCGAGGCGCAATTTTTCTTTGCGCAAATCTTGGGCTTGCATGGAAAGCTGCTCGCAGGAGGATTCAAGCTCAGCTTTTTCCAGGGCGAGTGCCGCGTGCTGCTCGCGCAGGGAATTCAGCCGCTCATCGGCTTGCCCGATTTCCTCAAAAAGCCGCTGCTCCGCAGCCTCCGCGCTCGTGAGCCGCTCGGACATAGTCGCAAGCTCCTCGCGCCGCGCGACGACCTGCTCCTGAAGCAACTGGAATCCGCGCCGGAGTTCGGCAAGCCGCTCGGTAGCCTCGGCCGTCTCGGTTTCGGCCACTGCCCGCGAGCGCACGGCTTCGGCGTGTTCGCGGCGAGCCCGGTCGGCACGGCTGCGAGCAGCCTCCGCATCCGCACGGAGGCGCGTAATCGCTTCCAGCTCGACGGCCAATTGCTGCTCGGTGCGCTGCAAATCCGCGCGCACTTGATCGCGTTGATGGGTAGCGCCGACGAAAGATTTCTCAGCTTCCACGTGCCGCGCGATGGCCAACGCGACATCCGCCTCGCCGCCGGCAATCTCGGCCTCCAGGCGCGTCAATTCTTCCTGCTGATCCCGCGAGATCACTTCCAGCCGAACCGCTTCCGATTCGTGCTGGCGAAGTTCGCGCTTTAAAGCGAGCGGCCCAGCATCGCCTTGGCGCCCGCCGGAAACCATGCGCCCGTGGTAACAAGTGCCGTCGGGCGTCAGATAGTAGCTGTGCGGATTTTCGTGTGCCATGCTCTCGGCAACCGCGGCGCCTTCAACCACGTATGCCGTACGAAGCTTGGTCAGGAAATGCTTGGCCGCCGGGCCGAGCGGATCGCGGAAATCAACAAGCCGGTCGAGCCGCGCAAGAACGCCAGGCGGCAGAGGCAGGGACCCGTCCGCTTCTGGCGATTGAATATTCAAATTGCACAGCGAGTCCACAAAAAATGTCGCGCGCCCGCCCATTTCCTCGCGCAACAGCGCAATGCCGGCACGCGCGTGGTCAAAGGATTCCACCACCACGTATTCGAGTTCCTCGCGCAGGAATTGTTCGATGGCGCCTTCGTACTGCTCCTGCACCTCGGCGTAATCGGCAAGCAAGCCGACAGCTCGGAAGCCGTGAGCTTCCGCTTCGCCGTTCGCGTTGAAAAGTTTTTGCACAGCGTCGGCGGTGTAAGCGCGGTCCGTGAGGATCTGTTCGATGGAAGCGTGGCGCGCTCGCTCGGCGGAAAGCGTTTCGCGTGTCAGCTTCAGTTGCTGGCCAGTTTCCTGATGCGCGCGGCGCAGCTCGACGAGCGCGGACTGGGCATTGCGCACGGCGTTGCCCAATTCCTGCGCATCCTGCTGCGAATTCTGGAACGACGCTTCAGCCGCCTCCATTTTGGAAGCGAGCGATGTGCGGTCGGATTCGATTGTGCGCACGGCCGCGGCACGCTCCTCTTCGGCGGCGGTGTGCCGCGCGGCCGCTTCGTCGGCCTGGAGCGATTCGGCCTGTTCGCGGGCGGATTCTTCGACGAGCCGCCCGGCGAGCTGGCGCAGCTGTTCGATCCGCGCTTCAAGATTTTGCTGATCAGTGGCGCTGGAGCTTGCCTCGTCCGCCGTCGTGCGCAAAGCAGATTCAAGTGCCGCAGCCTGCTCGCGCAGCGTGGCCACGGAGTCGCGCTGCGCAGTCATGCGCGCGCCGAGCGCGGCTGCCATTTGACCAGCCTGCTCGATTTCGAAAACGAGGCGGGCGGCGCGGGAATCAAGCTGCGCCACCTGCTCGCGGTTGAAAGTGATGCGATTTTCGGCGCGGTCGAGAGCAAGCGCAGTCTGGCCGAGAAGATTGTGCGTCTGCCGCAGCTCGGCGTCGAGCTCGTAGGTCCGCGCGTTCAGCCGCTCCTGCTCGGATTCCAGCTCATGGACAGACCGCGACTCGCGCTCCTCGGCCGACTCCATATCGCGCAGCAAATTCTCGAGCCGCGCTGCTTCGATGTCCAAATGCTCGGCCTTGCTCGCGAGAACGCTGCGCAGCAGTCCGCGCATTTGTTCGCGCAATTCGGCGTACCGGCGTGCCTTCGAGGCCTGGCGTTTCAGCGAAGCGAGCTGTTTTTCGACTTCAACAAGAATATCGTTGACGCGCGACAAATTAATTTTCGAAGCCTCGAGTTTGGCTTCCGCCAGCCGCCGCTTGGTCTTGTACATGGTGATGCCCGCGGCCTCTTCGATGATCGCGCGGCGGTCCATCGGTTTCGAATTCAGAATCTGTCCGATGCGCCCCTGCTCGATGATGGCGTAGCTATCCGGGCCGAGGCCCATGCCCATGAAAATTTCTTGCACGTCACGCAGACGCGCGACGCGCCCATTGATCAGGTATTCGCTTTGGCCGGAACGATAAAGCCTGCGGCCGACGACCACTTCGTCGGGCTTCAGTGCGATCGCGTGTTTTTCCGCACCGCGTTTTCGCCAGGGCTTGCGCCCGGCGGAGGCATCCGCGTCTGCATCGGCGTTCGCGCCGGCTTCTCCAGGAGCGGCGGCGTCTGCAGCGGCTTCGGCTGTGGATTCCGCGTTCGCGAGGCCGGGCGGGTCCATGATAATGGTCCCATCGCTTTCAGCGTCCACAGGCGTGGTAAAAGGCTGGGGCGCGGACTCCGCGGGAGCCTCGAGAATTTTCGCGACGGCATCAGCCATCTCAGGGTCAACGAGAGTGAGCGTGACTTCAGCGAGCCCCAGCGGCGGGCGCTTAGCCGTGCCGTTGAAAATGCAATCGGACATGCGCTCAGCGCGCAGCATCTTGTGGCTTTGCTCGCCGAGAACCCACGAAATGGCGTCAACCACGTTCGACTTGCCGCAGCCGTTAGGGCCGACGATGCAGGTGATCCCGCTGCCGCTGAACGTGATAGGTGTCTTCTCGAAGAACGACTTGAAGCCCAGCAACTCGACTTTGCGCAATTTTAACAAGCAGACCCTCGCAGAGTTCGCCTCTCCTGCCTCATCGGCAGTCGAAGCTTCAATTTAAACATTCGGAAGAGGTTTTTCGAGACAAAAACGCGTGGAGGGTCGATAGCCAATGGCCCTGCCGCCTGGCGCTACCGGATCGGCGGTTACGGGAAGAAAAGTTAACACGCGGGATGGACCATGTAAAGGAAGAATCGCAAAATGTGCGAAGTTTGCGAACCGGATTTAGGCTTCACCCATGCTAATCGCCGGGCCTGCGGACAATCGCGAAGTGCGCCAACGCGCGCTTCTGATAGCCGAGGTGCTCATAAAGGGCGATGGCACGCCTATTGTCCTCGCGAACGTGGAGAAACGGCGCTTCGCCTCGCCCTTGAATCCGGCGCGCAAGCTCGGCCATGAGCGACGTCGCGTAGCCATGCCCCAGATGGTCCGGATGAGTGCACACGGCGCTGATTTCGGTGAATCCGGGCACTCGGAGCCGTTCGCCGGCCATGGCGATCAGCTGTCCATCTTGTCGAATGCCGAGATAGGTGCCCAGTTCACGTGTCCGCAGGCCGAAGGGACCCGGCTTGGTCAGCTGCGCGAGAGCCAGCATTTCAGGCGCATCGGCCTCAGTAAGCTCGATGAACTCCGGAGCCACGCGCTTCGCTCTCGAAGCGCCAGACCGGCCGCCATTTTGATAAATCATTTGGAAAAGCGGTGCGCCTCCCAAGACCGTCCAACCGGCGGGAGGCTGCTGGGGCGTATCATAAAATACGCCAGTCGCCTTTACGTCGTCGAGGATCGTAGCAAGCGAGTCATAACATTCCTGCGTAGGCTCGGGAAAGCCGCCAAGCGAAGTAACATCATTCGGAAAACGCCGAGCGGATTGACCGGCCTTCGCAAAACGAGCCAGCGAAGTCGTGAGCGCCTGCCAGATTGGATTGTCGAGCGGATGCATAAAATATAAGACGCCTATTGCAGCGCCAGGGACTCAACCCATGCGAACTCCAATTTAATTGCACGGGTAGCCTCGGCGCTATCCGAATCTTGCGGGAAGATTATCGCGGCAGCAGGCCATATTGAGCGGGAGCGTTGACGTGCAGATTTCATCGCTCGCGCCAACCCTATGCCTCGGAGGTTTCCTTGATCAGCGAAGTAGCCTTGCGGAACCACGGCCGCTCCTGCCGCTTCAAATAGCGAGGCATGGTGCGCTTCTTGTCGAGAATCTTCTGCGCCCATTCGCGAGCTTCCGTTTTGCGATTCTGCGAGAGCAGAAATCTAGCGTAGTTATGCCAGGTCTCGATAAGATTTGAAGTCTGCGTCACGCTTTGAAACAGCGCATCCGCCTTGTCAGCCTGCCCGCTCAGCGCATAGGCATGCGCAAGCAGACCAGCAGCTCTCTGGTGGTCATATCGCGGATCTTTTTGATAGACGTACTCAAGGTCCGCGAGCGCGCGCGGCACATCCTCGAGCGCCAGCGAGCAGAGACCGCGCCGGTAGAACGGGTCAAGCGTATCCGCCCGCGCGGCGATCGAAATATCGTAGTTCTCGCGAGCCTGCGCATACTGTTTTTGTTCGAGCAGCAGGTCGCCCAGCTCTTCATAATTTCCCGGCGAAGGATTATCAATAATCGCGGTCTCGAGCTGACCGATCCGCGAGCGCCGCTGAAATCCCTTGAAGAAGTCGCCGAGCATGAAAGTATCCGGCGCCACTTCCACCACCATGTACACCGCTGCTCCGACGAATCCCCCAAACAAAATGATCCAAATCCAGAAGCCACCCGGCCGCCTTCGCGCCACGTGAATCAGCGCGAGAACCTGGAGAACAATTCCCCAGGGATAGAAGAGGTGGCTGAAAATGGAGAACACGTTCACAGGATTTACCAAGAGCTTACTCATGTCAAATTACTTCGCGCGAGAAAAACGTAAGCAGTAAAGAGGCCCGCCGCACCGCGTGCCGTTGCAGATTGACTTGCAGCGGGCCGCAGCCTAGCATGGCGCGCACGGGAGGGGTATTTGTCCGGAGAAGGGGCGCGGGGAGTGCGCGGGATTCTGTCTGCCGGGGTCGTTCTGGCCGCGGTTTTTCTGCTTTCGATTTGGGGATTGCGCCCGCCTGTGCCAAAACCCACCGATGCCCCGGCCACCGAATTTTCCGCCGGCCGCGCACGCGCAGTCCTGAACCGCCTCGTCGGTGACGGCGTGCCGCATCCCGTCGGCTCGCCCGCAAACGATGCTGTCCGCTCACGCATCACCGCGGAACTCACGCAGCTAGGTTACAGCCCGGAAACTCAGACCGGCTTTGCCTGCGACGATTACGGAACCTGCGCCACGGTAAAAAACGTCATCGCCCGCCTCGACGGCACCGAGCCCACCGGCGGCGCCGTCCTCCTCGCGGCCCACTACGATTCCGTTCCCGCAGGCCCAGGCGCCTCTGACGACGGCGCAGGCACCGCCGCAGTCCTGGAAATCGCGCGCGCCCTAAAAGCGCTCCCTCGCCCGCGACACTCGATCATTCTCCTGATTGATGACGGCGAAGAAGCTGGCCTGCTGGGCGCGCGTGTCTTCGTGGACCAGCACCCATGGGCGAAAGAAGTCCGCGCAGCAGTGAACCTCGAAGCGCGCGGCACTTCAGGCCCAAGCCTGATGTTCGAAACCGGCAGCGCCAACGAATGGATCGTCCGCACCATGGCGCAGCACGACGCGCATCCCGCCACCAGTTCGATCTTCTATACCGTTTACAAACAAATCCCCAACGACACCGATTTCTCAATCTTCAAAGCCGCCGGTTACCAGGGCGCCAATTTCGCCTACATCCGCCACGTAGCTCACTACCACACCCGCCTCGACAATTTCGAGAATGCCAATCCCTCAAGCCTGCAACACCACGGTGACAATGCGCTGCCCATGGTCCTAGCGCTCGCGAATGCCAGCTTGGAAAATCCCCCGCAGCGCGAGGCCGTCTTCTTCGACGTCTTCGAGCGCTTCACAATCTGGTGGCCCGCAGCTTGGACGCTGAAAATGACCGTCGCCGCGGCATTTCTACTGGCGCTCGAGATTGCCTGGCTCGTCTGGAAAAAAAGGCTCACCGGCCCCGCGTTGCTCTGGGGACTCCTGGCGTGGCTGGTCACCATGTTGGTCACAGGCGCGTCCGCCTGGCTCGTCCAATGGGCGGCAGGAAAAGCCGGCGCGACCCCGGTAGATTGGATTGCGCATCCATTCCCTTTACAGATTGCCTTCTGGTCGCTCGCGCTTGCGTGGGTTTCGATTCTAGGGCTGGTGTTCGCGCGCCGCGCCGCCTCAACCGGATTATGGGCGGGAGTATGGATTTGGTGGGCCCTGCTTTCCGTTGCGGTCGCCTGGCAAACGCCAGGGCTGAGTTACTTCCTCCTGATTCCAACCTGTGTGGCGGCGCTTGCCGGATTGCCCTTTGCATTCCGCCCAAATGAAGCCGTTGGAGACTGGGGATTGGTAGCAGCGATTCTCCCGCTCGCCGCCGCGGGTGTCGTAGGGTTCGGGCCTATCCTGCTGCTTTACGATGGACTCGGCGTCCGCATCCTCGCAGGCATCGGAATACTCGTGTGCCTGGTGCTGTCGCCCCTCGCCCCGCTCACAGCCGATCTGCGCAGCGCGCGAGGCGGCTGGCGCCTGGCCCTTCAGGCAGGAGCAATAGTGGCGACGATTCTCGCGGCCTTCGCCGGCATCGTCGCCCCGGCATATTCGGCCAAATCCCCCGAGCGCGTGAACCTCGAATATTGGTTGGACGCGGATTCCGGGAAAGCGCAATGGGTAGTCCATCCCGCCTCCGGCCACTTGCAGGAAGCAATCCGCGTAGCCATCAATTTTCACCGCTTGGATAAAGGACCGCATCCGTGGACGGGCGCTCCGGCGTTTCTTGCCGACGCCCAGCCGTTAGACCTGGCCGCGCCGACTTTCACGATTCTGGAATCGGCAGTGGATGGCGCCAAGCGATCCTATCGCGCTCTACTGCGCTCCGAACGCGGCGCCCCGGCCGCAGCGCTCCTTTTCCCCCCGGATGCCGGAATCGATTCAGTGCGCGTAGAGGGCGAACCAGTGCAACCGCAAACCGAGCGCATGCGGCAATATCTGAATGGCTGGACTTACTATCGTTTCCCCACCATGCCCGGAAAGGGCATCGAATTCAAATTCACCCTCCCAACGGGAAAGCCGGTCGAGGTTCACGTCCTGGATCAAAAATACGGTCTGCCAATGGAAGGAACGTTCTTGCTGAAGGCCCGCCCGTTGACCGCCACAGCCTCGCAGGATGGCGACGTCACCGTCGTCAGCCGTCGCGTCCAGCTGTTGCCTTAGAATTTCTCGCCCGAATACGATGTCGCGTTGTATTCATACCACGGCTTCTTCGCCACGAGTACGGCCTTCCCCTGAGCGTCCTGCTTCACCACCACATGAGCTTTCGGCGCGGCGGCTTTCCGCTCGCGAGCCTCTCGCGCGATGTCACCGAGGGAGGAATACTGCGTGTACAGCACTTGCCCGTTCGGCGCGCTCGAATTTGGAGCATTCTGCTGCGCCCCTCGCGTTTCCAGAACCAACTGGCGAAACCGGTCCGGAATACTTGCGCTGGCCGGAGCATTCGGTTTGCTCTGCGCCCCAGATAGTCGCTGGCGGCCCTCGGCCACTGCTTTGCGGTAGCTCACGAAGGAGGAGGGCACCCAGCCTCCATTGCCGTGGCCGTAGGCGGTCGCAGGACCGGAGGGCGCTGAAACCGTATTTGCGGCTGAACCGGAGCTACTCGGGTCTATTTCCAGGGGCACCGTATAGCAACAATCATCCCCCATGCCCGGCGCGTAGGAATTCGAGCTGGTGTCGAAAGCTACTAGTGCGGGCGGCGGGGTAGCCGGCCGGGATTCCTCATTAACCTGTGCCTGGCTGACGCTCGCAAAAGCCAGAATGGCTGCGAGAAGTATCCTTGTCCTCATTGTCCTCATCTCCTCGCCGGGGCGCGGGTGCAACGGGAGGGGATCCGGCTAAAGAAAGCCTAGTCGGGGAAAGGGGGTCTGTAAATGGTACCTGCGACCAGGAAGGGGAAATGGGTAAACGGGCTTCTGCGGCCAGCTAAGCAGTTGTAGATTCAGTACTTTCGAAGCATGCGACGCACTGATCGGCGCAAATGCCCAACAATCGCACAATCACGCCATTCGCGCCACCAGCGTCGCAGCCTGCCTCCAACGCGTCCGGCCACGCGCCAGACGCGGCGACATCACCCTGGAAAGCGCTGCGAACTAAGGTCTTACAGCGGTCAGTATCACCCTGCCGCGATTGTCCTGCATCGCGTAGAGGGTCGCCTTCTGCGTGGCCGCCTTCTTTTGCTCGCGATTCAGTTGCGCGGCCTCGACGATGCTTGGCTGGCCCGCCTTCAGGGCAGCCTCACCGTCCTGCATGGCCTGCTCGTAGGCTTCAAACGCCGTGGGAGCAAATAGCCCGTCATTCCGCCCGCTCACCACCGTGCAATTGCACTGGCGAGTGATCCTCGAGTAGGAAGTGATCGGCGCCGCGTCGATCGTGATAGGCGAGATAGATGCACCACTAAAGCCCTGCGCGTGAGCGGCACCCGAAAGCAGCAATACAGCTGACAGAACAAGAATACCTTTCATCTTTTTTCGTCTCTTTCCGACCCCTCCGCCGCTTGCCTTTTGGCGGAATTCCCTCCGAACCCACCCATAGACTAACTGAACACATTAAATAGAAAATGGTACGGGCGTACCGTGGGTACTATCGAGGGCCTGGGTCACCTCACCGCAGTCTCAAAATAGGAATCTCAGTGGATAAACCCGACCTGAGATCGCCCCAGCTTCGTCGCCAGACGAACCGCGACCTGCAATGACTATCGTGTATTTACAAAGATACTTTAGGGCAGGGAAGTGAGGCGGGCAGAGCGGCTAGGACCGCCCCGCACGGAAGGAAGGATTAGTTCAATTCGGCAAGGCTACGGCGTCGCCAGAAAATGCCACTCGCCGCCCGCCGATTTCAGTTGCAGCACCCTGCCATCGTCGGCATGCAGGAAATAAGTGCCGTCAGGAATCATGTGAGCATGAGCGGAGCGCACAGAGCACTTCGCCCACCGAGTGCGCGTTGTGGTCGTCGAGCTTCGCCCATGCTGCCGCACCTCGGTGGTAATCCGGATCACATAGTCCACCTGATATTGCACGCCAGTAGGCTGCGTAGGCACCAACCGCCCCCGGCTCTTAAGTTGCTCCGATCTAGTTTCGCCCACCCGATTACCTCCTTGAGAGAGCCGAGCCCTCACTACAGCTCCTGTGGAGTGCGGCGGCTAGCCGCCGCTTTGTTACGGCGAGGCTGGCCTCGCCCGCGAGGGGCAGCGCCTTCCGCTGCGACGAGGTCCAGCCCGCTGCCATCCACCTACGCCTGAAAAACCTCTCCAGGCAGCCGCACAGCCATCCGCGTTCCAAGTGGCATCTCCACTGCAGGCCCCATCTCGATCCGTTTGAGTTCCAACTTTTCAGGCCGGCTCTCATCCGCCTGCATTCTCTCGATGCGAATCCCGAGAGTCCGCTCGAGCTGCTGCATCTCGATCCGCTGGTCGCGCGTAAACAATGTAGACGCCACGCCGCGCTCACCGGCGCGCCCCGTCCGGCCCACGCGATGAATGAAATTCTCCGCAAGGTCCGGCAAGTCGTAATTAATCACGTGCGCGATGTCCTGCACATGAATACCGCGCGAAGCCAGGTCCGTCGCCACCAGCACGCGTATGCGCCCCTGCTGAAACCCAGCCAGCGCCGCATTCCGCTGCGACTGCGACCGCCCGCCGTGAATCATCGCGGCAGCAAAGCCCTCGCGGCTCAGGCTATTCGCCAGCCGCTCCGCTCCGCGCTTGGTGCGTGTAAACACCAGGCAGCGCCCCGTTTCCTTCGCCAGCAAACGGTGCAGCACGTCCTGCTTGCGGTCAAAGCCGCATTCGAATGCCTGCACGCGCACGTTTTCCGAAGGCTTGAGCGTGGACCCGAAAGCGAGCCGCACGGGATTCCGCATGTAATCGTGCACCAGGTGCGCGACGGACGCTTCCAGCGTCGCCGAAAAGCACATCGTCTGCCGATCCTTCGGCAGCACCGAAGCGATCCTTCGAATTGACGGGATGAATCCCATGTCCAGCATGCGGTCTGCTTCATCGAGCACTAGGACGCGCACGCCGGAAAGATTGATCAACCGTCGGCCCAGGAAATCTTCCAACCGGCCGGGCGTCGCCACCACCAGTCGCGCACCCTTTCGCAAAGTGCTGATTTGATTCACCTCGGAAAGGCCGCCTACCACAAGCGCCGCGGGCGCGAGCTGCTTGCCTCGCACGGTATTGTAAACCTCCACAACTTGCATCGCGAGTTCGCGCGTTGGCACCAGCACCAGCGCCGAAATACCAGGCGTCTTCTGTTGCAGGAGCCGCTCCATGATGGGAATCAGAAACGCGAGCGTCTTGCCCGTACCCGTTTGAGCCGTTGCCAGCACATCCGAGCCCGTGAGGGCCTGCGGGATGGCCGCCGCTTGCACCGGAGTGGGCGTCGTAAAGCTGGCCGCCGCCAATCGCTCCTTGGTGTAAGCGGAAATCTGTAAATCTGAAAAATTCTGCATTATCTTCTTAACCTTTTTTTCTCTGGCGGATGCGATCGCGGCGCGCACTTAGACTTCCGGGCGGGCACTGCAAACTGCGTTGCCAGGTTTCTTCTGAATTACGCTGAAGACCTACGGAGAGAACTGAGGGCGGATATACCTACGTCACACAATGACCAGAACAGCCGCACCACACAACCGCTGTATTAAGCGCAAATTGAATATACCATACTCCGCCGCGATTTTGCGGTTTTTCTACGGCCAGTTTCCATCCAGCTAATCGCATGGGGGCCGCGGCGTCTCGCGTTCGGTTTTCGTGGCGCGGACACTCCTGTCTGCGCTTTTCCGTTCCAGTTCGTTGCCAAAGGGCAAAGCCGCATTCGGACTGTCCGCGTTCCCCATGTTGGAGTTCCGTGGCGGCAGGGCGCGGGGGTGAGGCGCTCGGCTACTACAGAAACTTAACGTGTAGGACGGGGGCATACCCCCCCCCCCCATAATTTGCATATTAGAACGGGTTGCGATCGTTTGTTTTCTATAAGTTGCGAGGTATTCTAATCTCGAAAGCGAGATTAGAAATTGACCGGGAGAGGGGTATAAGGGCGGCAAGAGGGCGGCAATGACGCCACCTGGGCGTCCGCCAAGCCGAATTGATTTGGCACATTCACCGCGAAGGGAACGTTATCATAGAGTAACCATTGAGTCAACCGGTTTTCGAGTCTCAATTCGTTCCAAACGTGGTTTTGCTCGCGTCCCGGTGTTTACGAGAGCTCTCGGCATTAAAAGTGGCGCACCTTCAGTTCTCGGCTTCCGCCGCCAATCGGCGAGGCCTTCCCACCGCTTCGGACTGATGCATTTCAATTTTACCGGGGGAATATGATGTGAGCAGGCTCTTCCGCCCGCGCCGATAGTGGGCCAGTTGAAATTGTCTGGAGCAGAATGCGGCTTGAAAAGAGGACAGCAAGCGAGCATAATGGAGAATAATCGAGCATAATCAAGAGTTGCCGCTAGGGAGGGCGGTAATCTATGCCCGCTGTCCTCACTCTCGTCCGCGTAAATGGTCATGTTCAATGGAATTGCTTCCAAGGCAAGAGCGGCAACTGGATAGCTGTTTGCGATCCTCTAAAGCTAACCGTTCAATCTGAATCGTGGGGCGATCTGATGGAAGACATATCAGAAACGCTCGATGCCTTGCTAAAGGATTTGCTTACCTCCAAAGAACTACCTGCGTTCCTTCAAGACCACGGGTGGACACTTGGTGGACCTATGCCTATTCGGCCCGAAGATGTGCGATTTGACTTGCCGTTTTTGACGGCAATTTTGGAGGCACATGGTCCGCAGAGACACGCTCATCAATAAGATTCGCGAACTGAACTACACTTACAAAACGACCCAGAAAAGAACCTTCCTCTGGCGACAAAAGGGAACAACGAACTACATCTCAGTCCCAAAGGCCGATCTACTCGACGATGACTTCGTAGCCAACTCATTGAGGCAGGCTGGCCTCAATGAGGAAGAGATTAAGACTTTCATCTCCTGCCATCAAGTCAAAGCAAACTGAGCTTCCCTCGTGTAATCATTATATTCCCCAAAATGAGTCACCGCCCCGCGCGCAGGCGTTTGCCGGTGGCAAGGGCCTCAGATAGAATGACCCCTTTGCACCAGCCCCAAAATATGAACGAGATACGCCTGCACAACACGATGACGAACCGCCTGGAGCCGCTCGTGCCTCTCCACAAGGGCGAGGTGCGGATATATACCTGCGGGCCCACGGTCTACGATTATGCCCACATCGGGAATTTCCGCACCTTCATGTTTCAGGACATTCTGCGGCGTTTCCTTCGTTCGCGCGGGCTGCGCGTGATGCAGGTGATGAATCTGACCGATGTGGACGACCGCATCATCGCGAACGCCGCCGCGGCAGGAGTGAGTATCCGCGAATACACCGAAAAATACGTGGCCGCATTCCTTGCAGACATGGACTCGCTGCACCTCGAAACCCCCGAGGAAGTGGTCCGTGCCACCGATCACATCGAAGACATGGTGGCACTCATCGAGCGGCTCCAGAAGAAGGGAATGACGTACGAGAGCGACGGCTCGATCTATTACCGCATCGCAAAATTTCCCGCTTACGGCAAACTTTCAAAAATTGACGTTGGCGGGATGAAGTCCGGCGCGCGCGTCGATTCCGACCGCTACGAGAAAGACGACGTCCGCGACTTCGCCCTTTGGAAAGCGCCCAAGCCGGGCGAGCATTTCTGGCAGACCGAAATCGGCTCCGGCCGCCCCGGATGGCACATCGAGTGTTCCGCGATGGCGATGAAATATCTCGGCGAGACGATTGATATACACACCGGCGGCGTGGACCTCGCGTTCCCGCATCACGAAAACGAAATCGCCCAGAGCGAAGCGGCCACGGGGCACACCTTCGTCCGCATGTGGCTGCATGCCGAACATTTGATCATCGAAGGCGAGAAAATGTCCAAGTCGCTCGGCAACTTCTTCACGCTGCGCGACCTTTTCGGGAAAGGGCAGAAGCCTTCGACCATCCGCTACCTCCTGCTCTCGGTCCCATACCGCCGCCAGCTCAATTTCACCGGTGACAGCCTGAAGCAGGCAGAAAACTCCGTCGAGCGGCTGCGAAATTTCATGGCGCGCCTGAAAACGGAGCAATTCCCAGCAGGCGCGACTCCGGAAATGTCGAAGCGCGCGGAAAAAGCCGAAAGCGAATTCGATGCGGGGCTTGCCGATGATTTGAATACGGCGCTTGCACTCGCGGCCGTCTTCGACCTGGTGCGCGATGCGAACACGGCAATGGACCGCCGCGAATTCCGCCAGCAAGACGCGCCGCGCTTGGTGGCCGCGATGGAAAAATTCGACGCCATCCTCGCAGTCATGGAGGATGATGACGCGGAAAAATTACTGCAGCTTGGCATCGGCAAAGAGCAAGCGCGCATGGCGGCGGAGCAAATCGAGCTGCTGATCGAGGAACGCAACGCCGCCAAAAAGCGCCGCGATTTCAAGCGCTCCGATCAAATCCGGCAGCAGCTCTCGGATTCTGGTATCATTGTGGAGGACACGAAAGACGGCAGCGTCCGATGGAAATACAAGTGACCTTCACCACAAAAAACTCGGTCCTGCTGCATAGCCAGCCCTCTCACGAACGCCCCAATCTCTTCGGCGTTGACTAACTAACCTTCCCCCAGATTCTTGTGCCCGGCACGCCCCGGCGGGAACCGGTCCGCGCGCGCCGACCAAAAATCGAATTCGAGGAGGAAGATATGCAAGCGATCGACACGAAGACCAGCACGAAGCTGCCGCATCTCGTCACCGCGCTGCCCGGGCCGAAGGCCAAGCAGCTCGTTGAACTGGATCATAAGATAATTTCGCCATCCTACACGCGCGATTATCCGCTCGTAGCCCGGAAGGGCCACGGCGCAATGATCGAAGACGTGGACGGAAACACGTTCCTGGATTTCGCGGCGGGGATCGCCGTCGTTTCCACCGGCCATTGCCATCCCGAAGTCGTGGCCGCAATTCAGAAGCAGGCGGCCGAACTGATCCACATGTCTGGAACGGATTTCTACTATCCAAGCCTGGTCGAGCTGGCGGAAAAGCTGGCTTCGATCGCGCCAGGCAAGGAAGCGAAACGCGTCTATTTCGGCAACTCGGGAACGGAGGCGGTGGAAGCGGCGATGAAGCTCGCGCGCTACCACACCAAGCGCGACAAACTGATCGCGTTTTACGGCTGCTTCCATGGGCGCACGATTGGTTCGCTTTCGCTGACGGCGAGCAAGGCCGTGCAGCGTAAAAAGTTCGGGCCGCTTCTCGCGGGCGTATTCCACGCGCACTTTCCAGACACGTATCGCGGTGCGTTCGGCGTGCGGCCGGAGCAGGCCTCAGCCGATGCCCTGGCCTATATCGAGACGGTGCTCTTCAAGCGCGTCGTGGACCCGGAAGACGTTGCCGGAATTATCATCGAGCCGATTCAAGGCGAGGGCGGCTACATGCCCGCACCCGCGGAATTCCTTCAGGGACTCGAGAAGCTCTGCCGCAAACACGGCATTCTCTTCATTGCCGATGAAGTGCAGTCCGGAATGGGCCGCACCGGCAAGTGGTGGGCCGTGGACCACGCCGGGATCGAGCCAGACATCATCTGCGCGGCGAAAGGAATCGCATCGGGCATGCCGCTCAGCGCGACCATTGCCAGGGCCCAGGTGATGGATTGGAAGCCGGGCGCTCACGCTTCCACATTCGGCGGCAACCCGGTTTCGATTGCGGCCTCGCTCGCAACGATCAGCCTACTCGAACGGCAGTACATGGCGAACGCCGCGCATATGGGCAAGTTCATATTTGACCAGACATCGAAATGGCGCGAGCGGCACAAGATTGTCGGGGACATCCGCGGCAAAGGGCTGATGATCGGCATCGAAATCGTGCGCGATCAGAAGACCAAGGAAAAAGCCGCCGACCTGCGCAACCACATCGTCGAAATGGCATTTCACAAGGGATTGCTGATTCTCGGCGCCGGAGAAAATTCCCTGCGGCTTGCTCCTCCTCTGATGATCGACGAGGAGCAGGCGGAATTTGCCGTGCAGACGCTCGATTCGATTATCAGCGAGGTCGAGCGCTCAATCTAACTCCGCAGGGGCGGACTTCGCAGACCGTGACGCCGCCCCTGCCAATTGCTTTAGGAACTATCCGTGATCGCGAACTTGATGCTCTCAATTCTGAATATCGCCGCCCGGCAGGGAGTTTCCGAGGCGCACGAAATTTCCGCTTCGAAGCAGCACGCGCGGCAAACGGGCGTGAAGGGCGAGACCTACGCGTATTGGTATTTGCGGCGGCACGGTTACACGCCGGTGGCTCGAAACTATATGGTGGCAGGCGTGAAAGGCGAAATCGACATCGTCGCTTACGATGGTGCGGTGCTTGCATTTGTAGAAGTGAAGACTCGCACGGCCTCGGGGGCGCAGCATTTGCGGCCTGAAGATGCGATCAACCATGACAAACGCCGGAATCTAACGCGCATGGCGCGCCACTTCTTGCGTTCTCGGAGGATCGAGTCAGCCACTTGCAGGTTTGATGTGCTGGCCATCGAAACGAAGTTCGGCCAAAAACCAACCGTGCGGCTGCACAAAGCCGCCTTCGGAATGAGCGAGGGCTAATCTTCTGCGAATGCGCCCGGGCGGGGGCCCAGGGCACGGACCTCCAGGTAGTGAATTGGCACCACAGGCATTCAAGGCCCGCCTCAGCTTGTCCCGCGTAGTACAATTGCTATATCGAATTACGGGGGCGGTCCCGCGCGTTGGCATTTGATTTAGACACGGGATCGGGGAGGAAAGTTTGCCGGAGCTTCGCAAGGATCCCATCACGGGGCGATGGGTGATCATTTCGACGGACCGCGCCAAGCGGCCCATGGATTTCGTTCGCGAGAGCGTGACGATCAAAGGCGTGGGCATGTGCCCGTTCTGCCCGGGCAACGAAGGAAAGACGCCGCCGGAGATTCTGGCCTACGGACGCAACGGCAGCGGCAAGGACACGCCGGGATGGTCGCTGCGTGTGGTCCCGAACAAGTTCCCCGCGCTGGGAATCGAAGGCGGACTCGACCGCGAAGGCGAGGGTCTGTTTGACCGCATGAACGGCGTCGGCGCCCACGAAGTGATTATCGAGACGCCGGACCACCAGACCACGCTCGCGAGCCTGGCGGAAAAGGGGGTGGAGGAAGTTCTCTGGGCCTACCGCGACCGGATTCTCGATCTAAAGAACGACCGCCGATTCCGCTACATCCTGCTATTCAAAAATCACGGCGAGCCGGCGGGAGCTTCGCTCGAACATACCCATTCGCAACTGATCGCCTTGCCCATCGTTCCCAAGCGCGTGCGCGAGGAAGTGGACAGCTCCAAGCGCTATTACGACGAAAAAGAGCGCTGCATTTTCTGCGACATGATCCGCCAGGAGCTTGAGACGGGTACGCGGATGATTCTGGACAACGATTATTTCATCGCGCTTGCGCCTTATGCGCCGCGCTTCCCGTTTGAGACCTGGATCCTGCCGCGTCAGCACAGCTCCGCGTTCGAGAACATGCCCACGCCCTATTACGGCAACCTGGCCAAAGTGCTGCGCGATTTTCTGGCGCGGCTCGACAACGTACTTTCGTTTCCCTCCTACAATTACGTTATCCACACCTCACCCATCGGCGAGGAAATCAACGACCACTATCATTGGCACATTGAGATGATGCCCAAGCTGACGAAAGTGGCAGGATTTGAGTGGGGAACGGGCTTTTATATCAATCCGACGCCGCCGGAAGAGGCAGCGCGGTTCTTACGCGAGTCGAAAACCTAGAGTATGTCCCGCACCGGAGCCTGCTACTGGCGCGGAAGCTGCCTGCGGTCACTGGGCTCTGGGGACGAGCTTTATGATGCCGGTTCCGACGCGGTTTCCATTTCGTGCGCTGGCTCGGCAGACGGGGCTGGCGTCGCAGTCGGCGCCGAGCCCTTCTCCTGATCCGAACTAGAGCTATCTGGGCCCGCGGGGGCGGCATCCGGCGCTGCCTTCAGAGAAAACCGCACGCCCCGCTTCGCGTTTTCGTCCACCGTCCGTTGCAAGTCCACTTGATTAAGCTCCACCACATTGTCGCCGGCGTAGTTTACGCGGTAGTGGAATTTGCCGTCGGCGAGCCAGTAATCGCTCGCGGCAACCATTGAGCCGTCCTTTAAATAGACAAGAATGGTAGGCGTAGAGTCGGCTACGTTAAGTGTGAGCGGGTTCGTGTTTGGCGAACCTAGCCAAGCCTGCCCAGTGCCGGTTGACGAGGGACTGTTGAAGATGTCATTCGAGGGTGAATACGGCGCGTTGTCGTTATCCGAAGGCTGATCGTAGTTCACGTCCGGGCCACTGCCATACGGCGCAGGAGCCGAAGGGTAGACTGCCGGCGGGTAATAGTAAGCCGGCGGAGGCGCATACCAATCCCAGCTTGGGCCCCAGAACCATGGATCCCACCAAGGGTTCCACCAGCCGCCCCAACCCCAGCCCCAGCCGAAACCCCAACCAAAGCCCCAGCCCCAACCCCAGCCGAAGCCGCAGCATCCGAATCCACGACCGCGGAAGCCGAAGCCGCGACCGCCAAATCCACGACCACCAAAGCCGATGCCGCCCCTGCCAAACCCTGCGCCACCGAAGCCAACGTGGTTGAACGAAGATCCTCGAAAACCCGTGTTGCTGAATCCGTTGCCACCAAGCCGGGCGCCAGAAAAGGCTGAATTGTTAAGTCCAGTGTGACCAAGACTCGAACTTGAGAACGAGGAGCTGCGCATTGCACTGCTGCCCGCGCCGGCAAAATGGGAATTCCCCATTGCGGAGCCGCCGAAGTGCGAACCCGCGATATTCGATGCCGCGCGATTGGCGGAGATCGCTGAACTTGACGTCCTGGCAGAACTCATGGAGCCGCGAGAGGCTGCTGCGCTGGCAGAAGGCGCCGAGGATCTGGAATTATTTGCGCCCGCCGTCATGCTGGGCGTATGCGATGCTGCAGAGGATCCGGAGCGCGATCCCGCGCCTCCAGCCGGGCCGCCATGGGCCCAGCCGTACCCAAACGGATGCGATTGCGCGACGGAATTGCCCGAGCTACCGCGCCCGGCTGCAGATCCCGCGCCTCGGTTTGCCCCGCTGAAGGAATGCCATTGGCCGTCCGCTCTGGCAGCCGGAGCTCCAGAGGCCCTGTTGCCCGCGGCACCTCGATTTCCTGCGGCACCTCGATTTCCTGCGTACGCCCTGCCACCCGCCGCAGGCGCGCCGCCACGACTGCCGTAATAGGATCGCGCGGAGGATCCACCACCTCGGTAGCCTCCGCCGGAGTAAGCACGGCCTCCACCTGGGGCGCTAAAGTGCCCACCACCGCCCCCGCTAAAATGGCCGCCACCACCACCGCCGAAGTGGCCACCACCACCACCGCCATGGAAACCGCCACCGCCGCCACCATGCCCGCCACCACCGCGTTGCGCAAAGGCAGGATTCGGGGCGCCAAAAAGTGCTATCACTGCAAGGAATGAAAAGAGGATCTTCCAGCAGGTGGAATTCTTCATCTCTTTACCCTCCACCCAACGACGACGGGGAGCCGGGATGGCATCCTCGAGGGGTCGCCTGAAACCGACCTTTATCCTGCTCCATTAGATTCCTGGCGCAAGACCCAGGTTGCACCCATTTTGGAACGCTGTAGCAAAGCATTTCATTTATATTCGCCCGGACCCATTGGACGCCCATGCGCATGCACGCAGACGCACCTCTCCAGAAATCCAGGCCACAGTTCGCATAACCCCGGCGCTCGGATTTAGTTGCGCTTTCATGGGTGGTCTCTTGTGGGTGCGGATTCCCCGGGATAATCAGCGACAGTAAATATCTACGCTGGCTCCTTCACCGGCCACACCGCCGTCAATAGCAAGCCGACTCCGACTCCTATGGAGACTTCGAGAGATCGATGAACCGCCACAATCCAGGCCGGCCCGAGATGAGCCACAAGCATTACGATCGCCAGAGTGATGCCCGCAAACCTGTAAGCAGCTCTATCCAATCTCAGCATCGCGCAAATCAGGCCAAGGACAAACACGCCGAGGGTGAAAACAATCAGGCTGCCGGGAAAGTATGTTGCCAGCAACGCTCCCATCAGTGAACCGAGCCCCGTTCCCGCGAAGCGGTATTCAGAAACCGTGAGGGCCGCGCCTAAAGTGGACTGCATGATGACTATGGTGGTTATGGTGGCCCAGTAGGCCTCTGGCAACCTGCACAAGCGGGCTGTCTCCAGCGAGACGCATGCAGCAATTCCTGTTCGAGCAGAATGAACCAAGTCCTGCCGGCTCACTCGCAGCCACTTCGATTTCCTCGTCTTGCCCATTTGTCCCTCCGGGAGTTGGCATTCTATCGCGCACAGCCTCGATGTCGAGTGGGGCTCAGGGCAGGTTGGAGTTTGGGGACGTGAGTGCTACCTTGATTAGCTGGATATATTCCGGCCGGATTTCGCGGCGAGGTGAACGACGATGACCTGGGGAAAGCGGCGGGCGCTGATAATCGGGCTTGTGATTTTCTTTGTCGTGCTGATGATCTGGGCGGCCGTGAAGCCTGCGCGGCTGGCTCCGAATTCCGTGCTCGTGATCGACGCGGACGGCGAGATCAACGAGCAGCGCGAAGTGGATTGGCTGAGCGCCTTCAGCGGGACGAATGCTCCCGTGCTGCACGATTTTCTCGACGGAATTGACGCGGCGCGGACCGACTCGCGAATCGTCGGTCTGGTCGTCAGAATCGCCCCGCTTCAGACCGGTTGGGGAAAGCTTGAGGAAATTCGCACCCACCTGCTGGAATTTCGCAAGAGCGGGAAGCCGAGCATCTGCTACCTGGGCTATGACGGCATCGGGAACCCGGAATATTACCTCGCCAGCGCGTGCCAGCAAGTGTGGCTGGTCCCCACAGCGCCCGTGAATATCCGTGGAATGATGGCGGAAGCGCTCTTCTTTCGCGGCACGCTCGACAAGCTGAAGGTCGTCCCGGAGTTTTACCATATCGCCGAGTACAAGACGGCCTCGAACGAATACACCGAAAAGAAATTCACGCCGGCGCACCGCGAGGAAGTCGAGAAACTCCTGCACGGTATTTACAACCAATATCTCACGGAAGCCTCCGAGGCGCGCGGCATGGAACGCGCGAAATTTGAAGCGCTCGTCAGCCGCGGGCCGATCCAATCGAACGAGGCGGTGGGGAGCAAAATCGTGGACCGGCTCGGCTACTGGGACCAGGTGCAGGAATTCTTCAACATGCGCGGGCACGAGTGGAATCCTGTGTCGCTCGCCCGGTATCGGACGTTTGTGAAAAACAGGGGCAAGGGTGGCGAACAAATCGCCGTGGTTCACGCAACCGGGCTGATCGTTTCCGGCGACTCGCAGAATTCTCCCGGCGGCGGATCCGTGATGGGCGGGGATTCCGTCGCCGGCGATATCCGGCGCGCGCGGGCAAACTCGGCCATCAAGGCAATTGTGCTTCGAGTGGACTCAGGCGGCGGGTCGGTGGTGGCGAGCGAAGTGATCCGGCGCGAAGTGGAGCTGGCACGCGACGCCAAGCCCGTGGTGGTCTCGATGTCGGACGTGGCGGCTTCGGGCGGCTACTGGATATCGGTGAACGCAAACAAGATCGTCGCCGACCCCAACACGATCACCGGTTCGATCGGCGTGCTGATCGGCAAGCTGAATATTTCTGGCCTGTACAATCTGCTCGGCGTCAGCACGGACTACGTCGCCACGAGCGACAACGCCACGCTTTTCTGGGACCAGCAGAACTTCTCTCCGGCGCAGCGCGATTACATCGATCGGTCCATCAAGCGGACCTACGAGGACTTCACCAAGGGTGTTTCTGAAGGGCGGAAAATGCCCGTGGAAGCGGTGGACAAAATCGGCAAGGGGCGCGTGTGGACCGGGGCGCAGGCGAAAGAGATCGGCCTGGTGGACGAACTGGGCGGCCTGGATCGCGCCGTGGAAGTGGCCAAGCAACTGGCGCACATTCCGGCGAATCAATCAGTGCGCATCGTGCGATACCCGGAGGAGAAGTCGTTCTTCCAGATGCTCCTCGAGCGCGAGCAGGATCAATTGACGGAAGGACGGGGGGCGGTTGCGGCCCGTTCGTTCGACGAGCGATCGCTCGACGCGATTCTCCGCCGGATCGTGGATACCATGGAGCCCGTGCAAGCGCGCATACCATACGAGCTGCACATTCGATAGCGCGCGCGGGCTGGCGGCTGCGCAATCACGTTCCCATGAAGATTCGATGCGCCGCGATGGCCGCGCAAGGATCGGCGCAGTGCGTTTTCCACCGCGGGCGACATGATTCCGGGCTGAAACCGCGGGAAAGTTTGGTTATACTGTGTTCTCGGGGCGCGGTACCCAAGTGGTAAGGGAGAGGTCTGCAAAACCTTTATACGTGGGTTCGATTCCCACCCGCGCCTCCAACCCTTCTCCCAATAGAAATACGGCACTCAGCGTGTGCCATGTCGTTTTGCACACCGAATTGAACACTGCCAAAGGGGCGAACGCCGCTTGAGTGCTTTGGCGCTTGCACCGGGCAGTGGAGGTATTTGTCCGGTTATCGGTGTCGGCTCAGACGGTCGATGCAACACCATCTGGTATAAAGCTGTTTTTTAAAAGGTGGTGTTTATGAAGCCGGGGAAACGGTTTGGGCTTTCGGCGGAGCAGAAGAGGGACGTGTGGCGTCGTTGGAAGGTTGGGCAGACGCTGCATGAGATTGGGCGTGCCTTTGGCAAAGAACATTCCTCCATTCGTTGTCTGGTGTCGCGTCACGGTGGGATTGCTCCGGCAGCGCGGCGGCGCTCGCTCCTCGCGCTCACGCTGCGTGAGCGCGAGGAAATCTCTCGCGGGCTGGTTTCCGGTTCGTCGTTCCGTGAGATCGCCAGATGTTTAGAGCGAGCGGTATCGACCGTGAGCCGGGAGGTCGCACGGCATGGTGGCCGTCCTGCGTATCGAGCCAGTCAAGCGGACGGCGAAGCCTGGGAGTCGGCCTTGCGGCCCAAGCGCTGCCTTCTTTCCAT
This sequence comes from uncultured Acidobacteriota bacterium, assembly GCA_963701005.1. Classification (GTDB taxonomy): domain Bacteria; phylum Acidobacteriota; class Terriglobia; order Acidiferrales; family UBA7541; genus Palsa-295. Next base: position 3,874,570 of record OY969555.1, on the reverse strand, counting down.
CCACGTGAAGTTGCGGAACATCGTTGCGAGTAAACTGATGTTGGACTGGTCGCCAGAGCAGATTTCTGGCTGGCTGAAAACCCAGTATCCCGATGATGAGAGCATGCGTGTGTCCCACGAAACCATTTACCGAAGCCTGTTCATTCAAGCGCGCGGAGTGCTGAAAAAGGAGCTGCTGGAACACCTGCGATCCAAGCGCCGCATACGCCGGTCGCAGCACTCTCACATCTTCAGAGACTCGCGCGGTCAGATCGCCGATGCCATCTCCATCAGGGAAAGGCCCGCTGAAGTGGAGGACCGCGCCATCCCTGGTCATTGGGAGGGCGATCTCCTGCGCGGCTCAAGAAACACTCACATCGCGACCTTGGTGGAACGCCATTCGCGTTTCACCGTGCTCGTAAAGGTCCCCAGCAAAGACACGGCGGCTGTCGTCGCCGCACTGACTCGGCATGTTCGTAAGCTGCCCGCGGCCCTGCGCCGTTCCTTAACATGGGATCGCGGACTGGAGATGGCCAAACACAAGAGCTTTACCGTGGCCACCGATGTAAAAGTCTATTTCTGTGATCCGCAGAGTCCCTGGCAACGCGGTTCGAACGAAAACACAAATGGGCTACTACGACAATACTTCTCGAAGAAAACAGACCTGTCCGACTATACCCAGTCGGATCTGGACAAAGTAGCGCTGCGCTTAAATCAACGCCCGAGAAAGACTTTAGGTTTTCAGACTCCTGCGAGTAAACTTCAAGAAAGTGTTGCGTCGATCCATTGAGACCACCGGACTAACCGGGACTTACGAACGCCTAGTCCCGTTCTGTTGGCTTCGTGTGCGCGCGTCTTCGTTGAAATATTCAACCGTTTGTCATTTTCCCAACGCTCCGGCATGCCTTGCAAGGCGCTCGGGCCTTGTCTCCGCTCGGAATCGAAAAGGCTTAGCGTACCTTTGGCGAGCCCGTGGACATTGGAACGGTTATTGCATATAAGCATGGTGACCGCCCCAGGGGGCAATGCGAAGAAAGGAGAAAGATCATGGCGTCGAAGAAAGCGACCAAGAAACTCAGGAAGTCGAAAAAGATCCAACCGACCAAGTCACTCAAGATGTTGATGGAGAAGCCCTAGCCAAGGCTTTAGCGCGGCTCTGGCTATCGGATCGACGAAAACAAGGAAGGGCCACCTTGGTTCCGAAGGTGGTTCTTCCTTGATTTACTGGACGCGAGGAATCGCCCACACCCGATTGCGACATATCATCCACCCTCGAAGAGCACGCTTCCTTCTTACCATCCGACGTTCGCGCATTCATCGCCTCGGTGTCTTCGCGGCCGAACTCATCCCGGCCCGGAAAATGGTGATTGAATACACAGGCGAACGAATAACACGAAAGAAGGCTCTGGAACGCCAGAACAAGTCTTGGATTCAGGGAAGGCCAAAGCCTATCTATTTTTTCCGTCTCAGCCGAAACTGGGGACTTGACGGGGCTGTCGGCGGGAGTGGCGCCGAATTCATCAATCACAGTTGTGATCCGAATCTCTCCAGGCGCCGAATCCGGGGCCACATCTTCTTCTTCAGCCGCAAGACGATTCCGGCAAAGAGTGAGCTCACATTAGATTATCGATTGCGGAAGAACGCCCCGAAAATTCCATGCCGTTGCGGCTCACGCAACTGCCGGGGCACCATCAACCGAAAATAACCACTCGCTCCGCGATTCACATTGCTCCCAGCGATGTAATCAAACCGAATATCGTCCTGCCCTGCTACGTTCTTAGACCTAGTACAGGGAAGTGAGTAATGGCAAGTGGCGTTGATTTTAGGGGACACTGTCCCAAGCATGCTCAACTCCTGATTGACGCGCAAACCGGACACGTGAAGTACCGGGACTGGACTTTTCCGATTATGCGTGCGGGCACTGACAGCAGGGGCCATCAAATTGGTCTACCTTCTGAGGAGGGGGGTAATGGCCTTTAGCTCGCTGGTCCCACCTCGCGCAATAAGGCGGGTCCTCCTCACACGAAATTTGAATTTCAGACTCACTTCTTATACGCCTGTTATTTCCGGTAGAGGGTCCCGCGGCAATTACGAGAACCGCAGCGGCAAACTATCCGGATGGCATCGGGGTTGAGGCGGTAGTCGAAGGTCAATTCTTCCCCCGGCCGAATCTGCCGCCGACTGAAGAAGAGGATGTGCCCGCGAGTTTTTCGGACCCTGAGATTGGGATCGCAGCTGTGATTGATGAATTCTGCGCCGCATCCGCCCACGGCGCCATCGATAAAGCAGCGCGGGTTCAGGCGGAAGAGGTAGAGCTGCTTAATACCGCCCGGGCCCCAGATTTCGTCGTAGCGGACGCGGAATTGGGGGAGATTGAGGCGCTCGCCGGTATATTCCACGACTCTTCGGCCCTGAGGAATGGGCTCGGCCGCGAATACACCAACGCGGTGAATTCGGGAGCGGTGAATCCGCAGGCGGTACTTCGACACCGGAGGATCAATTGAGCGTATCACTTTAGGGCAAGAACTCATTGGGAAGCGGTCAATCCAGAAAAAAGGGCTGCCGCTTACAGAGTGCGACAGCCCTGCAAACTTGTGACTGGGCCTATGACTGTGCTACTACTTCCACGACATTCGCAGCGATTTCTTGGCTGCGATTTTCTTCCCTTTTTTTGGGCCTTTTCTCGTTGCCATGGACTCTAGCCTCCATTTGAAGGTCCCCTTGCGGGACCTGCTGCGCATCTTATAGGCAAATCGAGTGCCAATGTCCAGCACCTCGGGGACCGTACCCTAAGCCCTTTTGCTTCTGTGTGCCGCCCTGGCGTGAACGGCCCGCGGAGCCTGCGGGGCCATTGAATAAGTCAATCCACGTTGAAGAAGTCATCAGAAGTCTGGGGTGGAACCGTGTGGAATAGGTGTTGTAGTCTGCGGGAGGTTTCGGGAGGACGACCGGCCATGCCGTTCATAAGATCGGTTCTCTTGCCCTCCTCTCCAATCTTCGTTTCATGCGGAGGAATTCAGTGGCACCGCCAATCCTCGCCGTGCGCCTTTTGCTAACTCCCGATAAACGCGGTGGTCTCAATGGGTCGATGCAACACTCAGGTCAAATCCAACTTGAATTGAAAACAAAGGCCAAAATCGCTCGTTAGGGTTAGACCTGCGGAAGACTACCCTGGCTAGGTTTTGACCGAGTACACCAGAACAGATCGCTTCTCCCGAGGAAGCATTGCCAAATCAATGTATTGGATGGTGTTGCGTCGACCGGTTGAGCTGGCAGCGCTAACCGGACATTTGGAGTGCTAGGGAACTGCACGTTTGTTATCGCAAACTGACCCGCCATTGCAAATCGATTCCAATTTCGCACACCTTCCAATCCGCGGCAGGCCAACAACGGCCTGTCCTATTATTCAGGTTTTTTAGGAAGTTGACCTACTTTTGGAATTCAACCGTGAGGACCATGTGCGTCGCGGTGGGCTTGCCGTCTGACATCCCCGGTTCAAATATCCATAGCATCACTTCTCGTTCCGCTGCGGACCATAGCGGGTGTGGACCAGACAATGGTTTTGTCTCCTTCACATTTCCGTTTTCATCAATCAAGACGTCGAGCGTCACCGTCCCATCCATCTCGAGATCCTTGGCCCATGGTGGGATAGCCGTGGGAGACTGCCACACAATTCTTGCGGGTATGATATCCGCGTCATTTTTTTCTGGCTTCCGATGCATCGCCTGCCCCAGTGCTGCGTGAGCAGGATTAACCAAGCTGCTACGCGCACCCTTACTTGCTCGGGCTAAGGCAGCGGAATCTGCGTTCGCATTGCTTTCCCGCGCGCCTCCGACGTCTGCCGTTGTCGCCTTCGCACTTTGCACGGCCGCCACGCCGGGTGTCGCTGCGGCGTCGTTTACGCCAGCAGCCGCAGGGGTCGGCGCCGCTTGTTGCACCGATTGATCTGAGCCCGCAAATGCCCGATTGCGGCTGGGAGCCGAGGAACCGCCCCTCGCATGCCACGCGACGCCCAGCACCGCAGCGATCAACACGGTCGCGGCGATTCCGATGGCGATCGGGTTCTTCACCGCGATCAGTTCGCGAATTCTGTTAATTGCGGAAGGCAGCGCCGGAGCTACCGCCGGGTCACATGCGCTCTCCGCGCTTTTCTCCCGCGGCTCCGGCACAACCTCGGGTGCACCCTCTTGCACCGCTTTTTTTGTCACTTCCGCGGCAGGTTCTCGCGAGGCCTTTGAGCTGGCCTCCATCGCGCTCAGCGCGGCCGCTAGCTCCGCATCCTTCGCGTCGTCCCAGTCTTCAGGTTCAGGTAAGGCCTTCGGCGTCTCGGGTGCGGGTTCGCTGGGCGACATCAAAACAGTTTCAGGAATGGCCGCTGGGATTTCCTCGCTGGCTGGCGCGATGGATTCCAAAGTCGGGGCGGCGATAGGGGTCTTCACCGGTTCGATTACTTTTTGGGTCTCGGGCGCCTCGTTGGCTGCTGCGGGTAGTTCCGGTACTGCCCAAAATTCGGGATCGCGAGCGGTGAATTCCAGGTCCGTGTAGCCCGCCTCGCCGGCCTGCCGGGACTCGCGCACTTTGCATAGAATTTCTCTGCCGGATCGGTCGTTTCGGAGGAAAAGGCATTGCCCCGGCTGGACTTTCGCGTTCAATTTCAGCACTGCGCCGTTCTCGAAGACGATCGTTGTCCTCGTCGTCTCCTTGAATAGCTCCCGCTGGTCCGTCCCCTCTACAATCTTCGACCCTTGAACCGTGACCGGGATATCCAGCACGGTTGGTTGGGCAGATCGCACAGATTCAGCCATTCCTATTCGCCCCGCTTGACGGAATTCGCAGCATCACAGCTCTGTTCCGGCTTTGGATTTCAGCCTTTGGCCCACGAATATCAGGCCGCCAACCCCACATTAGGCGGCGTCGCCCCGGCCCGGCCCGCGCTAACTATTGTCTATTCTGGCGTGGAGGGCGGCAATAGCCGGGTAGTACCATTCTCCCTGTACTTCCCATAAGTGTATGAAGATATTGGTTTTCAAGGCAGGGGGGCACGCAAGAATATTGCATGTGAGGGGGCCGTCTCGCAAAGCGAGGCCGTAGGACTATTATCGTGCAAATATTGTATTATGAACGTGCTGGAGGGCTAGTGCCGCTGCCCGTTGATCGCGCCGGCCTTGTTTACGCAATTAGCTCGGGGGGCCGCACCGCCCGTTGGCGGTGGCGGCGAACAAGTTTTTGTCGTGGCCACGCTCCGCACGGCAATAGCAGCGGCTGCTGCGGCGCCTCCCGCAACCCCACCGGCTACCGCACCGACCGCGCCGCCAGCCGCACCCCCCCCTCCCGCGGCCGCGCCAGCCCCTCCCGCAGGATTCGTGGCGTTCACGGCACTGGTGACGTTCATCGGCGTGGCATTCGTGGGCTGGCCCGGCGGCTGGTTATTGTGGATCGATGTTTCTTCACCGCCATGCATAACGACGCAATTCAGCAGGTTATCGCAGACCTGGCAGGTTCCTTCAAGGCAGAGCACTCGCATCTGACCGCCCACGTCGAACAAAACGTACATCTCGGTTCCAACAACGCCGGCGACTCCGACGGGGGTACGTACGCGAAAGTGGGCGTCCGGTTTCACGAGCTTCACGGCGCGAGCGCGCACCTGGCCGTAACTCAACTCGAGATCGGTCTGCTGCGCGCCAGCATCGTGCTTGGCAATTGTTAAATTTGAGTCTGAGCCCACGCTCAGCACCGAGCCATCGGTCAGCGCAATGCGCGCGCGCGCCAAATGGCCCGTATTGACCACGTCGCCCCAGAATACCTCTTGAGACGTTGAGGCTGGCACCTGCTGCGGCCCCCGGACGATATTCACAATAGGCAGCAAAGCAGTGATCTTGCCTGCGGATTGTGCGCTTTGGGCTGACAGCCCGCCAGGCATGGCGAGCAGCAGGCAAATCGAGATTGCCAACAAGAAATAAATCGGACGGCGGCTGTTCATGTGTCGTTCCTTCCCGGAGGCCCTCGCCAGGATCTTACTGCGCCAGTCAGAGTTCCCCGTGAGCCAGGAAAATAGTCGGGAGATTCAGTTCGGGGGACTGGCGAGAAAATATCACAAGACACCAGTCAGCACCTAGGAAAAATCCGTGGAAGAGGCCGCTCCGGGTAACCAGTGGCCAGGCACCCGGAGCGAATTTTGCGCGAATCAATTTCCCGCGGTTTTCGTTTTTTGGGTCGCTTGGGCCATTTGAGCCATCATCTGGCGCATCGCCTCGGTGGAGCCGGGAGCCTTCTTTTCCCGCCAGGCTTCCAGCCGCCTGACGTTCTCTTCCAGCTGTGAAAACACCATCGGATTTTTGAACATGGTGCGCCACGCCGGCAGGATCGGCTTTATCTTTTCAAATACCATCCACTGCTCACCGTTGCTCTCGAAGAAGAGATCTTCGTCAATTAATCCGCGATTGACGATGCTCGAAACCATCTCCCAGTAGCTGATGACCATCCGCATGAAAGCATTTTCCTGGCTCCCCGGCGGACATAGGAGCATGAACTCTTCCGGCGTCTTCACATTAAAGTGCGTACCGAACCATTCACGCGCTTCCCGCAAACGCGGCTCCCGGCGCATGTCGTACAACCGCAACATCAAATTCACCTGCTCGTGCGTGACATCTCCCATTGGTTCCTCCCTTTAGAATTGCAACCTACTATTGCTTTGGCGGGGGCATTTCCCCAAGAAGTGTGATCTTGTGTGCATGGCTTAGCGGGATGCGCGACTGCTCAAATCCGATTTTGATTCGCCGCCGTAGTTCGCGGGCTACGTCGTCCTTGCGGTTGAGCACCGTGCGAACCTGAAGGCGAAGGGCCGTGCCATCGAGCGAAAGCGATTCTACACCGAGCACGCGCGGGCCGTCCACGAGGGCGGGGGACCAATCGGCATCGCCGCGGAAGTCGCCGGAAACCTTTTCAAGTGTGGCAAGCGCGCGGCCGACCAATTCATCCGAGGGAACGGTCACATCAACGAACACTTGCGACCAATCGCGGCTTAGGTTGGCGACCTGGCCAACAAGGCTATTCGGAATGGTCACCAAAGCCCCCGCTGGATTTCGGATTACCGTGCGCCGCAAGGTGAGATGCTCGACCCGGCCGAGCTCATTATTGAGCTGAATGAGATCGCCGACGACGTACTGGTCTTCGAAGACGACGAAAAAGCCATTAATCAGATCCTTGATCAGGTTTTGCGCGCCGAAGCCTAGCGCCACACTGCCGACCGCGGCCGCCGCTTCCACCGGTGAGATGTCGAAGCCGCATTCGCGCATGACCATGAGAACAGTCACAATGATGACGACAAAGATGCCTGTGCTGTAAAGCAGGCCGGCCATCGTGCGCGTCTGCTGCTCGCGCATCTGAGCCATGCGTGAAGGCGACTTGGCAAGTTCGATGAGCTTGTTCGTGAGGGCTTTCAGAATCCGCGCGACAATAAATGCAATGATGAGGACAGCAAGAACACGCAGGGCGGGCGCGGCGGCGAGCTTTTCCCATCGTGCGATTAGTTCACTCATAGAAGAATGTGAGCGGGATTATACCACTCGTGCGGCTGCGTGCTTGCGGATTGGTTTTGATCCGCGTGGATGGAATTCATCAGCGGAGGATTGTCAGCAAATGGCTGCCTAGACTCCAGCTACTTGTCGTCACTTGAAGCGGCGCCGGTCTTCTTCACCAGGTTGTCGAACACGCCATCCAGCAAACGCTCTGAGAAGCCGAATGCCAGAGCGATCGCGAGTGTTGTTGGTTGGCATGGAGCGTTGGCCCAGTCCACTTCGAAGAAGCTGCCCAAGACCTTGTAGTCGACCGCCAGGCCTGAAATCAGGATTCCGGCCCAAGCGCCCAGCGCGCCGGCGACGGGGCTGAGAAACAGCGTCGTCCATGAAGCGCCGTAATCGGTTGGCACGTCCTTGCGGTCCAGCGAGCGGCTGAGCCTGCTCAGCAGCCCGCCCATGGCGCCCACCAGGAACAAAATGCTGTGATGGTGAATGGCCATGGTCAAGAAAAGAATCGAAATTAAGCCGCAGCCCACTAGCCAAGAGGCTTTGTTTTGCCAACTAACCAGACCGGAAAAACTATTCTCTTCGCGATTGAAATTGGCATCCAGCGCCTCCACCAACAGAGCTTTGCAACGGTCCACGTCCGGTTCTTCGGACATCAGCTCATCACGAATCGATTTGGCCAGCGCCATCGAAGGAGCGTCTTTTTGCATCAGCAGTTGCTGTTCGTTCGACTCGAGACGCGCCACCACTGTTTGGGGGCTGAGTAGAGCGACCATATGAATTTGAGCTTCATAGGCGTAGCCCCATCCAGTCATCTCCTGTCCTCGACTCCAGAAGAGGAAATTCGCGATGCGATTTGTGAATGAATGGTGTTGTGCATCGATCAATCGCTTCGCCGTCTGGAGCAGTCCCTTGATTTTTTCCACTCTCTCATGCTGGTCGGCGTGTTTCCCGCTCGGGAGCGTTTCCAGCTGCGTCTCAAGGGTATCGAGTTCTGCCCTCAAGTATTCCCGCGTTGGCAGCGCGATCCGGTTCCACCGCACCACGACCATGGCAGCCCAGTACAACAGGCAAAGAATCAAGACGAGCCCAAATTCCCTATGGGGAGGTACGGCGCAAAAGTCGCTCAATGGTTTCGGAGTGCTGCCGAAAAGGTACACATTTTGGGGGCTGTTGCCGGCGCCGCTGAAGATCGTCAGCGAGCCCGACCGCTGGCCTTCCCGCGATGGGGTGAAACGCACCACAAGGACTACGGCTTCGCCGTGCTTTAGCTTCTTTGGATCGTGGAACCCCTCAAACGAAAAGTCACCGCTCGCCACGATGCTGTGAATCTCAAGCTCACTCGCGGAATTGTTGGTCAACGTGATGGTCTCGGGTGGCCCTGTCTTCCCGGTATGTTCCGGCGCAAAGCTGATACGCGTCGAAGAAATTCCCAGGTCAGGGAGTTTCCCCGTGCCGGACATGCGGATGGGTGAAAGCGAGGACGATGGTCCCTCCGTCCCTGATTTGTAGGTCACCAGCAGTTGTCCAGCCCGGTCGCCTTCCGCCATCGGTGAAAATGTCACGTGGACGACACAGGCTCCCTTCGAAGCCACGTCATGCGCGCATTCTTTGCTTTCAATTTCGTAGTCTGGCGCGCTCGATTGAATCGTGAATTTGACGGTCGATGTCGAAGGGTTCACCAGAGTGATGGCCACTGGTTCACTTCTGGTGCCAATGTCATGAGTGCCAAATTTATATTGAGCTTCAGTATCGTTCGGAGCGGATCCCTGTCCAGTCGCCCATAAGAACGGCGAGGAAAATAAAGCCGCCAAGAATGCCAAGGCCAACAGTCGAGTTTTCATGGAAGGCTCTCTTTATTCAATCTTGAAACGAGATCTCCCCGGTCGGGCCGAACCACTTAATCTTTCGAAAGGGCCGGTAAACTGGTCGCGGACGGTACCATGCGGGTTCCTGCGCGGTCAAGAACACCAGCAAATAATTTCTCTACGTTACCCGTATTTGAGCTGTAATTACTTTCTCTTGCCGGCTGCAAGACGATTCCTGCGGGACTCGCCTAAATTTCCCCCAACTTTGCAGGATTCGAATCGGATGGTCAGGTGGGAAGAAAAGTAATAGAATGATTTCCCTGCCGCTTGATTTGGAATGCGCCCGTAGCTCAGATGGATAGAGCGTGTGCCTCCGGAGCACAAGGTCGGGGGTTCGAACCCCTCCGGGCGCGCCACTTTTCGACGGGTCCAGACCGGAGACATGGGTGACACAACGTACCGGCCACACAGGTGACAACCTCGGCCCACACGGGTCGGGTCGCTCCAGTTTAATTCCAAATAGAACGCGTGGGACTTCAGCTTGAGGGGGTGGTCGCAGTGCGCGATGGGATCGCACTGCGACCACTCTTGGTGACTGCACCGCTGCTTCCGGGGTGGGCCCGGTACCTGTTTCAGGCAATACACTCGAAATGAGCAAAGTCTCGCCGCCAGCCTGGCGTTCCAAACTGCGGAACTGAACTACTGACAAGAAGGCATGGGCGCCTGAGCATCGTCAGACGCGCAAGCGTGGGTAACATACTTGTCTGGCTGTCCCCGCAATACCCATAGCCCGTCCGTGTTGGTGACATAGATAAGTCTCCGACCCTCGTCAGTCAGTACGCTGGTGACACCGGAAAAGCTTTGGACGGTGCGTGGATTTGCAGGGTCGCTCAAATCCATCAGCTCGATCGTTTCTGGAGCGGACTCCGCGGGAGACCCCGGGCGCGCTGCTGAGCCTTCGGCGAGCCCCAAGGTGTTGCTGACCAGTTGCAGCCGTCCAGCAGAAGCGCCGTCTGGCCAAGCAACGCGCTTCACCAAATTCGGCCGGCTCGGTCTGGTGACGTCCACAACTGTGAATCCTTTTCTGGAATTTCGCACCAGGTAGAGATATTCCTTTCCGTTAACGTCCTGGAGAAGCATTTGGTTTGCGGGGGCGCCAGGCAGCGCGATGTGAGCGATGATGGCAGCGGGCTGCTCCGCGGCCTTTGCATTTCGATGTTTCGCGAACGCGTTCGGGACGACCAAGACAAGTAGAGCAGTAAACACGACCGCAAGACTTACACGATACGAAGGAAACGATTCTGAAGTTAATTTCATGTCATGCTCCTTTCTACTTTCGTCGATTGCATCAGGCACAGGAATCCCCAGTGATTCTCCGCCTCTTGTGATTGGCCTCGTCTCTTGAATTGGCCTTCAAAGCGGTCAACGGCTTGACATTGAGCAAGGTGATTGCCAGTGCCCTGAGGAAGTTGAATTCGGCCTAACTCATTGAAATGCCCCGTGTTTTCGATGCGTGGAGCAAAAACTCGTAGACAGAAAGTGTGAAGAGTCAGCGCAAATCAAGTACTAGGCGTGAAACAAGCGAACGTGGCGAGTGGAGCATGAAAAACACGGAGGAATCGATTCGTGGAGGTGTCGAAGACCTACTCTTCGATCTTGTGTTCCGTCATCTTGTTGTAGAGCAGGCGGCGATTAATTTGCAGGCGGTTCGCAGCGTCCGTCTTGTTACCGCACGCATCCTTCAGCGCATTTTCGATCAAATGTTTTTCGAGCATGGCGACAGCCTTGTGAAAGGGAAGGGATAAAAGCTCTGCTTGCATTTCTCCCGAACCATTTCTGTGTTCGCCGGTCAATTTCTCGGGGAAGTGGCTGTGCATGAGCACGCGCCCTCTGGCCATCAGGACCGCGCGCTCGATCATGTTTTCGAGTTCGCGGACGTTCCCGGGGTAGGAATACGTTTGCAGCAGCAGGATCGCCTCGTCCGTGAATCCAATCGCGGGCAATCCATTCTTTTCGCTGTAGAGCCGCAAAAAATGTTCAGCCAATAAAATAATGTCTGAGCGCCGCTCTCGAAGAGGGGGCACACAGAGACGAACGACATTCAGTCGGTAGAACAAATCCTCGCGAAAGAGTTTTTCGCGGACGCAGGACTCCAGGTCACGATTCGTGGCCGCGAGGACGCGGAAATCGCCTCGAATTGTTTCTGTCCCACCCAAGCGCTCGAAGGTGTGCTCTTGGAGGACTCGAAGTATCTTTACCTGAAGATTCGGCGGCAACTCAGCGATTTCATCCAGAAATATCGTGCCGCCCTCAGCCATCTCGAATCGTCCACTCTTTCTCGCCGCGGCCCCGGTAAAAGCACCGCGCTCGTGTCCAAATAATTCGGATTCCAAAAGCGCCTCGGGGATCGCCGCGCTATTGACGGCCACGAAAGGCTTGTTATTGCGCTGGCTGTAAGAGTGGATGGCTTCGGCAACCAATTCCTTCCCCGTGCCGGACTCTCCGCAGATCAGCACGGTCGAATCCGTCTCGGCCACCCTCCCAACCATCTTAAAGACATCCATCATCGGCGCACTCGACCCGATCAGCCGGCCCGCACCCGTTGGGGCATTGCGGCTGGCCTGCACCCGCAACCGTGAAACTTCGCGGTCAAGCGCCGCATGTGCCAGAGCGCGCTTGGCCGTCATCGAAATCTCTTCGAGATCGAAAGGCTTCGACACGAAATCGTAAGCACCCAATCGGACCGCCTCAATGGCGCTGTGGCTCGAGCCGTAGGCGGTGATTACGATCACAGGGATGAATGCGAGCCGCGAGTCGCCCCGCAAATGGCGGAGCACTTCTTCGCCTCCCATCCGTGGCATTTTCCAATCGCAGAAGATGAGATCCGGCGTGGTGTTCCGCAGCAATTCGACCGCGTCGTGGCCATCGGCTGCTTCGATGGGCACGTACCCGCGCTTGCGCAGAATCTCCGCAAGTGTCGCCCGAAGATTGGGTTCGTCATCGATGATGAGAATCGTCTCGCTCATGTCGCTGGCATTTATGCGGATCCCGCCCTTTTACTTCCGTTTCCAACCGGCAGGATAACGCGCACCGTGGTTCCACGGCCTTCCGCGCTTCGCACCGATATGTCTCCCCCGTGAGCCCGCACGAGTTCACGGGAGATCGAAAGCCCCAGTCCCGTGCCGGAATTCTTGGTGGTGAAAAACGGATCGAAAATGCGGCCCAGAACCTCCGAACGAATGCCTTGGCCCGTGTCGTTGAATTCCACCCACAATTCACGCGCCTTCGATGCCGCCACGGCCGGCGAGGATACGTTCACACAGAGTGTTCCTCCGCGCCCAACCATTGCATCAATGGCGTTCTGAATCAAATTGTCAAACACCTGCGCCATCCGGCTCTGATCCAAATTCACAAGCTCGGATTTCTCCGGGAAGGTCGTGAGCACTCGCACCCGATGTTGCTGCGCTTTTTCAGAAAGGCCCGCGAGCCTGTGGTTAACCAGGCGGCTGATATCCGTTGGCTCCGTGCGCAGGTGAACCGGCTGTGAAAAATTCAGCAGCCGATTGACCATGCCATTGAGCCGTTCGATCTCCTCGAGCGCAATCTCGCAGGAGTGTTGAACCCGCGGATTTTCCGCTTCCTCCTGGCACATCTGCACGCGCAGGCGAATGGTCGCAAGGGGGTTCCGGACTTCGTGCGCGACACCTGCGATCAGCCGCCCCAGTGCCGCCAGCCGTTCGGAGTGGATTAACTGGTCTTCTATCTGTTTCTCGTGCTCGATTTTTTGTTTAAGTGTGAGACCTAGCCGGTTAATCGCGCGCGCGATTTGCCGGATTTCGTCAGGATCAGAATCAACGGGGATTTTTGCTTCTAAGTTGTGCTCCAGGTTGGCGAGTCCACTTTCGACTTTCTGGACCCCGCTCTGCAGATTCCGAACCACAAACAACGTAAGAATGACGCAGGCGAGGGCAGCAGCCCCCAACCCCGCCGTCGCCAGGTAAGCCCGAAAGCGATTTGTTCCCGGCAGGCCCGTCAGTCTTTCTGCGGTCCACGCGCTTCCGGTGATCTCCTGGCCTTCCTGGATCGGCGCTGCCTCGACGATCAAAAACTCGTTGCCGGCCGTGACAACTCTTCTCGACGGCTGGCCCGACCGAGCAGCGGAGCGCGCAACTTGGAGGATCTCCGCGCGCGGATCCCCTGATGGGTTGGAGTCGACGAATGACTCTCCCTGCGAGTTGTTGATCTGCAAAGGCGTCCCAATGAGCGCATCGAGGGACTTCGAATAGTACCCACCATCAACTCCGTCCACATTTTGGAGCACGACGCGGCTGAGCAGGGTCAGCAAATCGCGCGAGGAACCCAAGGCTGGTTTCTGCAGGGGAGTTGCTTCGCCATTCTTTCGCGCCGATTCAGCCTTATCGGAGTACTCGCGGACTAGCGCGTGAGTGGCTTCCGCCAGGCGCTTCTTTTCATCGTTGAGGACCGCTGATTTCGTGAAGCGCAATGCGGAAACTGTGGAAACCAGGACAGCAAGCAGCAGAATCGCCGCCAGAGCACCCAGCAGAGTGACCTGCCACCGAAAACTCAGCCGTCGAAGTGCGTGGGTCAAAGCCAAGGCTTCCGCCTCATTGCAATGATAGCAGCTTTCCGCAGCCGCCGTGTTTCACGCGGGGGGGAGCCAGAGATGCCGCACCTTTCGGAGTGGTGGCCGAGGAACGCGGCATCTCTGGCTCATGGGGGACCTTGAGAGGAGCATTTCTGGTCGATTCATGCTCGAGAGTTTTCTCCGGCATTCCTTAGCGGCGTCGCGAGTGCCGCCCTCACGAGAGCATCCAGACAAGGACCGTGAGCGCCGAGATGGAAAACATCAGGATTCGAAACGCGCGAATTAGAACGTGAACGACCATCGTCTTGATTCCAGGAATACCGCGCCCTGTTCACTAGGAACGATTTTATTCCGTGCGGGCTGACTGCAAGCCTTGTGCCATGTTCCAAACAAAGCAGACGGCTGCTAACACCTTGTGTTTTAGATGATTTGCTTGTGGCTTTTGCGTGGCAGCGTTGGCAATGTTCAAATTTGTGAAGAAAGCGGACGGCGGATGTAAAGAAACCGAACTATTTGAATTGTCATCTAGTTTTCGTTCGCACTGAACCTGGAAACCAACGGTGAGGTTCCCCAGGCCGGCCCCGTTATGTTTGTTCCGGGAGTTGCGAGCGCTCCGTTAATCCAGCCGACTCTTGATCTTAGGTCACACGTTTCAACTCACCATTCAACGCAATTATAGTTCCATTCGCTCAACCTCGATTACTCCTGATTCTGCGCGCCTCTATGGATTGGACTCGAATGTGCATATTCGAATGCTCATGAATCGACCGGGCAAGTTGGCTTCACGTGCAAACACCCGGCTTAAGCTCCAGCCAAACCCTGTTCCCGAATCCATTTGGGGCTTTAGCGCTTACCGTTTGTTGCGAGGAGGGGGCAGATGGCAAGAGATTCGGCGCGATACTCTGGCAGCAGCAGGTCATCGTTGCTCGGTTTGTGGATCAAGCTGGGAGCCTTTGCGCTGCCTTTGCAAATGGACGTATAGAGACATCGATTCCGTCGCGAAATTAGAAGGATTCATGGTTCTATGTTCATTGTGCGATGCGGCTTTGCATTTGGTCGGAGCCGTGCGATTTGGCCGAGCCGACCTCACCGTGAGACAGCTCTCCCGAGTAAATGGAATTAGTCTGGCTGAGGCTCAGCGCCTACTCAAGCGAGCCCTCAAGCTCTGGAGCGAACGCAATCATAAGAAGTGGCATCTCACCGTAAGTGAGCATTTGCTCGATCGATATCCTCAGCTCAGTATCCTTGTCTCGGCGACCAAAGCCAGCCAAGCCTCCAAAGCCGGCAAATCTGCAGGGGTCACCCTACGGCGGCAGCTCGAAAGGGATATCATTGCAATTCCGCTCGCAGGGGAGGATAGGCACCCATGAGAACGTTACTCTTCGTCGGCGTCTTATTGCTTTCGCCGGCTTTGTTGGCCCAAGAAGCTGTGCCCGCGGGGACTATCTTGCCGGTTCTCTTGACCACCACCATTTCGCCGAAAGCCACTAAACCGGGACAGCTACTCTCTGCACGAGTTATGCAGGACGTGCCCCTGCCAGATGGCCGGAGCATCCGCGCTGGCGCTCAAGTGACCGGACACGTGCTTGACGTGGTCCCCGCAGCGAGCTCCAAGCCTGCGACGGTTTCCTTCGTCTTTGATAAGTTGCTTTCTTCGAAAACGGCAACCCCGATCCGCACCAACCTCCGCGCGCTGGCATCCCCGCTCGATATTGATGGCGCGCAGATTCCAGATTTCGGTGCCGACAGGGGAACACCGTCCGTCGCCTGGGTCACGAATCAGGTGGGAGGCGAAACAGTGTATCGCGGGGGCGGGCACGTGATGAGCGGTAACCAAATCGTTGGGGAGCCCGCCAATGGGGGCGTCCTGGTTCGCGTCAGCACGAGTCCTGACTCCCCCTGCCGTGGTGCCGTCGCAGGAAATGACCGGCCACAGGCCCTGTGGGTCTTCGCTTCCTATGCGTGCGGGCTGTACGGCTATCCACATTTGGCGATTGTCAGCGCCGGCAGGACGGATCCGGTCGGCGTCATCACGTTGTCGTCGCAAGACGGCGAACTGAAGGTATGGAAGGACAGCGGGATGCTCCTCCGCGTCAACTAGAGGAGCAGGTTGTTGACAACCAGATTTGAAATCTGTCGGAGCAGAAAACTAAAGTACGCTGCTCCGGACTACAGGGCAAGACTGCAATAGTGTTCAAACTCGAGATCATATCTTTACTTGCTGAAGCTGCGACTCCTTCTGGGCATTAAAACACGCGCGATCTGAACACAGGCTCCCGGGACTTTGCCCATGCGGTTTTTCTAGTTCGGTCTCTCATCCTGCTGGATTGAATGGAAGCACTCTTTGCAGATGTGCGTGGAATCACTTTTTGTCGATACCAAAGGAGCTTACGAGATGAAACATGAAAAAGTAAGTGTGGTGCAAGGAAAAGAAAGAAGCGCTTCTCCCACGCCGGTTTCCCCGGAGGAGTTCAATAATTGTAGACAGGAAATCTTGGATTTGGTCGCGCAGCGTGCTTATCAGATGTTTGAATCGCGCGGACGCGTCCATGGCCGCGACTGGGAAGATTGGTACAAAGCGGAATCGGAAACGCTTCGCCCGGTGCACGTCGAGTTGTCCGATGATGGGAATGAACTCGTGGCCGTCGCCGCCGTGAGCGGCTATCATCCGGACCATATAAGAATCAGCGCGGAACCCGGTCGATTGTGGATTTGCGGTCTGCCCCCTGTCGCGAATAGGAGGCACGACGGCTCGGATGCCCATTCAATTGGTGCCGGCCCGTTTCTCCGTTCATTCAAACTATCCGCGAAAATATATGCGTCCAGAGTCTCCACAGAAATCAGAAACGACGTGCTCGAGGTGCACATGCCGAAGATTCTTCCAAAATTGAACGGCTGAAGAGTCATCGGGCGCCCGCAATTGTAGAATTTCTGTGCGAATTGTTGACCGCAGGCGGTCCCTGCGGCTGATTGCAGCGTCCTATTTCTCATTGCGGCTGAAAAATATCCCGAACCATCTTCAACAAAGATCCGAGATTGAGGCAACCCCCACTTTTCGCGGTGAATTTCTAAAGCTGAAGCACGCAATCCCAGAACAAAATAGCTACAAGAAAGGAAGGAACGATAGAATATTCGTGTGACGCTGCGTCGCATGGAAAACTGCCTCGGCTTGCCGCTGTGCAAGGAACCTCTGGATTCTCGCGCCCTTGTGGGAGGGCCCAGTAACTGTGTTGCAAAGGTCTGCTTTGAATGAAGAGATTCGCCGCTCTTTTTGTTTTCTTTGCCTCCGCAGTCTTCGGCCAAACCAATTACGGTGAACTGCGATTGAAGGTCACCGATCCGGCGGGGATCGGCGTAAAAGCTACCGTGCGGATCGTCAGCCAGGCGAATCAGTATCGAAATGAGCTCGGCACCGACGAGCACGGCAAATTGGTCGCGCAACGGCTTCCATTCGGACTCTATCAACTTGAAATTCATCAGCCGGGCTTTGCGGATTTTGCGCAAACCATTGAGATTCGCTCCTCCATCCCGACGGACTACGCGATTCATCTCAGACTTCCTTCGGTGAAGGAATCGGTCACCGTCACGGCGGCCAATACTCTGATTGATCCCGATCAAGCCGGGACCGTGACGCAGATCGGCTCCAGCCTGATTCAGAACCGCCCAAGCTCCGTGCCCGGGCGCTCGATGCAGGAACTGGTGAATTCGCAGCCCGGCTGGCTTTACGAAGGCAACGCCGTATTGCACCCGCGAGGGTCGGAATATCAGACGCAGTTCGTGGTGGATGGAATACCGCTTACTGACAATCGTTCGCCAAGCTTCGGGCCTGAGATTGAAGCAGACGATGTGGAGTCCGTGAGCATTTACACCGCGGGTTTTCCAGCGGAATACGGCAGGAAGCTGGGCGGCGTGGTGGAAGTGAACACGCTGCAAGATGTCCAGCCGGGCTTTCATGGGCAAGTGGTGCTTTCCGGAGGCAGTTTCGGTTCGGCCGGAGCTTTCGGGCAGGGACAGTACGTCTGGGGAAAAAATATTTTCGGCGCCAGCGTGAGTGGCAGCATGACGGACCATTATCTGAACCCGGTTGTTCCGCAAAATTTTTCGAACACCGGCACGCTCGGCGATTTTTCGGCCAATTACCAACGGAACCTGTCGCCCAACGATCGCCTGAGCTTCATCGTTCGCCACGAGGTCTCTCGCTACGACATTCCGAATGAACTCCTTCAGCAGACTGCGGACCAGCGGCAGACGGCGGACAACATCGAGACCATGGGTATCGCTTCCTACCAGCACATTTTCTCGACGCACGTGGTTGCCGATTTGCGCGGGATGATTCGCGATAATGCGAATGATTTCAACTCCAATCCAAATTCCACGCCCATCGAAGTTTTTCAGCACAATCGTTTTCGAGAGGGATATTTCAAGGGGAGTGTGACCATCGTCCACGGGCGCCACGAATGGAAGGCCGGCGTTGAATCGGACAACACTTTTCTGCACGAAAATTTCAGCTATCTCATCACCGATCCAACGCAATTTGCCCCCACCACGCCTCCCACATTCACGTTTCCAGTTCCGATTTCGCCGGACTCTGGCCGGCGGCCTGACATCGAACAGTCGGGGTTCTTGCAGGATTTGATGCGGCTTGCGAATTGGACCATCAACGCCGGGCTGCGCTGGGACCACTATCAGTTGCTGCTGAACCGGCAGGCCGTGGATCCGCGCCTCGCGATCTCGCGCTATTTTCACTCTGCGGATTTGGTGGTGCACTTTTCCTACGACCGCGTTTTCCAGACGCCCTCGTTCGAGAACATCCTGCTTTCGAATTCGATGGACATCAAATCCATCGCCCCGGGGACATTTCTTCGGTTGCCGGTGGAACCTTCGGAAGGGAATTTTTATGAGGCCGGGCTGACGAAAGCGTTCTTCGGAAAATTCAAATTGGACGCGAATTATTTTCGGCGGCTGGTGAGCAAATATGCAGACGACAGTCAAATAACGAACACCACCATCAGCTTCCCCATCGCTTTTCGCAAATCCATTATTTACGGAGGCGAAGCAAAAATCGACGTGCCTGATTGGCGCGGCCTTTCTGGATTCATCAGCTATTCCTACACGGTCGGCAACGTTTGGTTTCCGCTGACGGGCGGGCTGTTTCTGCCCCCCGACGCCATGACCGCGCAGCAGCTCCGCGGTCATTTTCCGGATTCGCAGGATCAGCGCAATACGGTTCGCAGCCGAGTGCGGTACCAGGTGATCTCGCGTTTTTGGATTGGCGGCGGCGTGACGTATGACTCGGGCTTGCCATTTGAATTCGACGGCAAACAGACCACCGTGCTCGAGCAGTATGGACCGAAAGTTCTGAGTCGCCTCAATTTCAATCGCGGCCGCATCGAGCCTTCGTTGCTCGTTGGCGTTTCGGCGAGCGCGGAAATTTACAGCTCCGACCATTTGAAAATGCGGTTGCAGGCCGACGGGCAAAATCTGACCAACACGCTCGACGTAATCGATTTCGGCGGCCTTTTTTCCGGCAATGCCATCGGCCCTTCGCGTAGCTATTCGCTCCGGCTGGCGATGAATTTTTAGCCTCATTCCGCGACTTTGATTTTGGCGTGAAGCCCAATTTTTGTGGCAGAGTAGTGCGCCATGGCCGATTCCGGAAACGTGACGCCCTCGAGCCGCGTTGCTTTCAGCCATCCAAATTTTGTTCTGCTGCAATTGGCGCGGTTCACGGTTGTCATCGGCACGGAGATGCAATCGGTGGCCGTGGGCTGGCAGATACTCGAGATCACAAGGAGCCCGTTGGATTTGGGGCTCGTGGGCCTCGCCCAATTTGTGCCCGGGCTTCTGCTTTTCCTGGTGTCGGGGCATGCGGCCGACCGATTGAACCGCAGGCGATTGTTGATCGCGTGCCATCTGGGCTTCGCGATTTGCTTCGCGCTGCTGTATTGGCAATCGATTCATGGCGTGCGGTCCGTGGTTCCGATATATGCGGTGCTGGTGCTGATTGGCGTGGTGCGGTCATTTTCCGGGCCGGTGACGCGGGCGATTCTGCCGCAAGTGGTGCCGGACGAGCATTTTCCGAATGCCGTTGCGTGGGCCGCGTCGTCATTCCAGGCGGCAACGATTTTGGGGCCGGCGCTGGGCGGCATTGTGTACACGGCGGCGCATGGCCCGGCGGCGGTGTACGCGACCGCGATGGCTTCTTCGCTCATGGCTGCTCTTTTCACGATGCGGATCAAGTTGGAGTCGAAGCCGCGGGAGCATGAAGAGCTGAGTCTGCGAACTGTGCTCGCGGGTGTGCGATACATCTGGCGGCAGAGGATCGTGCTGGGATCCATGTCTCTGGATTTATTCGCGGTGCTGCTTGGCGGCGCGGTTGCGCTGCTGCCTGTGTTCGCGGATATTCTGAAGACCGGTCCATTGGGGTTGGGGCTGCTGCGATGCGCGCCGGGGGCGGGGGCCGCCATCATGGCGGCGGTCTTGGCGCACTGGCCTCTCCAGCGAAAGATGGGAGCGGTGTTGCTGTGGTGCGTTGGGGCATACGGCGTGTTCACGATTCTGTTCGGGCTATCGCGCAGCCTGGTGTTTTCGATGGCGGCGCTGGTGCTGGTGGGCGCCACGGACATGGTGAGCGTGATCATCCGGGCCACATTCTTGCAGCTCGGCACGCCGGATGAAATGCGCGGGCGAGTGAATGCCGTGGATATGATCTTCATCGGGTCTTCGAACCAGCTCGGCCAATTCGAATCCGGCGTCACAGCGGAATGGTGGGGGACAGTGCCGGCCGTGATTGTGGGGGGAGTGGGGGCGATGGTGGTGGCGGGGCTGTGGGGCTGGATTTTTCCGGAGCTGCGGAAGGCGCAGGATGTGAGAGATCTGCGGAAGTGAAGGCGGCGCGAGGCGAAGAAAACCGCAAGGGGGGTAGCGTTTTTGTTGCGGGTAGAAAATGATGAAGTGCTTTGATTTGAGCAAGTTAGTTCGAATTCTGACTTGGGGACTGTTGCGCTTAGCCTTTTCTTCGCCTTTTGGCGAACCCGGTTAGGCCGGGAGCGCGCAGATAAGTTCGTCGTCGACATCCGAAAATCCTCCACTCTTAGCATCGCAGAAGAGGGCGCGAAATTCTACTGGCCTGAGGGACGGATTCGTTAGGACAGTCCCAGTACTGTACTTTTGCAGGCCGCCGGTCTTAACGACGCAGAGCCAAGAAGTCAAAGACATTGGCCGAATCGAATGGCCGGCGCGAGAGTGGTGGTGTAGCATCCGGGCGCTTGAATGGGGGAGCACTTCGGATGATTAAACGGGGAATGCGCACAGGATGCTTGGTTGCGGGGGCGATTGCGATTTTTATTTTTCAGCTTGGGGCGGGGAATTCCGGCGCAGCATTTGGCCAGAGGCCGCGGCGGTTGATTATTGACACGGACCCGGGGACGGATGACGCGCTAGCGATTCTGCTGGCGCTGAATTCGCGGGAAGTGCGCGTGGAGGCTTTGACGATTGTCGCCGGGAACGTGACGGCGGAGATGGGGCTTGAGAATGCGCTGAAAATCGCGTCGCTTGCGGGGCGATGCGATTTGCCGATCGCGAAAGGGGCGCAAGGGCCGCTGCACGGGAAGCTGGTCATCGAGCCATTCTGGAATGGGCCAGGGGGACTGGGCGGGGCGGAATTACCGCCAGCGCACTGCCAGGCGGACCAGCGCTTCGGTCCCGATTTGATTATTGAGCTGGTGCACAAATATCCGCATGAGATCACGCTGATTCCCATCGGGCCGGAGACGAACATCGCGCTTGCGGTGCTGAAGGATCCCTCGATCGTTCCATTGGTGAAGGGAGTGGTGCTGATGGGCGGCTCGATTTCCGGCGGAAACGTGAATGGGGCTGCGGAATTTAATGTTTATTGCGATCCGGAAGCGGCGGATGTGGTTTTCAACGCGGGCTGGCCGGTGACGATGGTTGGCCTCGACGTGACGGAAGTGACGCTGATGAAAAACGCGGACGTCGCGCGGCTGGAGGAGAAGGCCGGGCCGGAAGCGAAATTCGCGGCGGCGGTGGCGCGTTTTCAAATTGGTCTTTACCAGGGAACGGGATTTGGAGGCGGGGCGATTCACGACGCATTGGCCGTGGGGGCGGCGATTGATCCGTCGTTCTTGACGACGAAGGCGATGCGGGTGGACGTGGAGACCGGAGGGAAATTCGCGCGCGGCGAGACGATTGGGAATCGCCACGGGACGGTGGATAAAGTGGTGCTGAGTGGCGGGCAACTCGAATCGGTGGGCGTGATTCCCGTGGAACCGAATGTGAATGTCGCCGTGGGGATTGATTCGGAGCGTTTTCTGAGATTTTTTGTTTCGCGGCTGCAAGGAAAATAAATCGCACGGCGGGGGTGCCGGGCTGAGCTCGCGGCTGCCGATTGCGGCCGGCGATGCATACCTATGTATTGCGTTTAAAGCGGACGGTTTCCTCGACGTACCCTTTGTGAATCCAGTATGGATGCCGATCGCAAATTTCCACGCGTGGGCTGCCTTCGATAAATTGCCTGACCGTGTATGCATTTGATTCGTGGTTGATGGAGAGGAATTGATCGGCCCTCGCTTCGATCTGGTTCCAATAGTCTTGGGCGGTGGACTCGCCGAATTCGACAAACGAATCCGCATTCAGGATCAGGTCGTAATGGTCCTGCGCCGACAGAAAATGAGAAGGCGGAAGGATCTTGATTCGAGAATCGGATTCGGGCGGGTTTTCACCGGCAAGAGAGACCGCATCTTCGCCGAGGACTCTTCCCAGGAAGTAACCCGAACAAATCGAAGTCATGGGGATGTCGATGATGGTGTAGTCGCGGATGCCGAATTGCCAGGCGTAGTAGGCGGCGCGGCCGAGACCGGCGCCGATTTCGAGGACCCTGGGGCGCGAGATGCCCTTCAAAAGCTGCTTGATGCGCCAGGCTTGATAGAGCGCAGGGATTGCGCGATAGGAAACGATCCCGCGCGAAGTCTGGACGCCGACCTCCTCGGGGTATGGATTTGGGAAAGAAAGCGTGCAACCAAGCACAGCTTCGATTCGTTGAATGGTGGTGTCCGCGCTGGTGGCGTCCAAGACGGTGGGCGAATCCCCGCGGAAAAGATAGGCCATTGGATTATCGAGAGGGCGAGCACCAATGGCTTCCGTGAGCCTTACCAGGTGATCCATGATCATATCCCGGTCTCCCTGCTGTACGGTTTTTTGCTTGGTTGTGGCAGACAGGTTATCGAAGCCCCAAAACAAATCCGAGGAGCCGGGGTTTCGCAATATGGCGGCGGCCAATTCTGTTTGCCCGGCCATGAATACACCATGAGCCGCCTGGTGGCGCTGGTCAAAAAACTGCCGCCACATGGAATTCTTGAATCCATCAAACTCCGAGGCTGCGAATTGATAGGCGGCCAGGAGGCGCTCAACTAATCGAAGGTCTTGTTGCGAATCGCCTTTCGCCATGGCGGAAGTGACGGCATAAGAAGTAGAAGGCCGATGCATCAATTGGGAAGCCGCGTCTAGAGGACGGCCAAAAGGCGCGGTTGACGCCAGGCGCGCAAGCGACTTGGTGAGCCCGTCCAGTGCCTCTTCCTGAGCGATCAGCCGAAGTGCGACGGAATTTATTGCGGTGGTCTGCGTCGACAGCAATTTTGTGATCTGCGACCATGGATCCGCCGCTGAAGGGGCGGCCCCCGGCGCGGATCCCTCGGCACTGGCCCGGCATTGGAGGAGAAGATTCGTGACAATGGCTTTTTCCGCAGTGGCCAGCCCTGGCCAACTTCGCTCGAGCAGCGGGATTGCCTCGTCGGTTCGCCCCAAACTCGCCAACACCGCACCCAGATTCGCGGCCGTCAGAAGATTTTGCGGCTCGAGTTTCAGGGCCCGCCGCAGAGCCTTCTCTGCGCCGGTCACATTTTGGGTGGCGAGTTGGACGGCGGCCCAATCGTTCCATCGTTCGCTGGTTTCGCCTTCGGCGATGTCTTCCCCCAAAAGGTGGACGGCATCTTCGAGCTTGCCGTCGAGGAAGCATTGAAGGCCTCGCTGCTGGTTTTCCGGGCTCGGCATCGTGCTCATGGAACTTGAATTCCTCTATTCTTGGGTACGCAGAAACGGCTGTGCGTCTCGGCAGGGGCGGGTGAAGGGGATCTCAAGAATAAAATTCTTGGATTGCGGCACGGCGGGCCCTGGCGATGTTTTTCCGCAGCCTGCATGGTTTTCTCCCGCGGAGATTCATCGTGCAATCTCCGGGTCAGAATGGTGAGGCGACTGTTAGGGAAATGCGATGGCACTTGGAATGCCAAGATTGGAGTGGCTGGCGACGCACGAAATTAAAAATGTCTAATGTGGTAGACAGTGCCTGTGGCCCGGGCTTCCTTCCCTGTCGGAGGGCGAGAGTGAGCAGGGATATTCACAAAGGCGTGGGCGGCGTTGTAAGCTAGGAACATGAGCGAAAAAATACGGAAGCGGGACGATGAGTGGCGGTCGAAGCTGACCGACGAACAATATTACGTGACGCGGAAGAAGGGAACTGAGGCGCCTTTCAGCGGGGAGTATGCAGATACGGAGACGCCGGGCACGTACGTGTGCGTGTGCTGCGGGCAGCCGCTTTTCAGCTCGGAGGCGAAATATCATTCCGGGTCGGGATGGCCGAGCTACTGGCAGCCGATTGCGGCGGAAAATGTTGAGATGGAGCACGACACTTCGCACGGGATGAAGCGCACTGAGGTGATGTGCAGCCGGTGCGACGCGCACTTGGGGCACGTTTTCGAGGATGGGCCGCAGCCGACCGGGCTGCGCTTTTGCATCAACTCCGCGGCGCTGAAGCTGGACGAGAAGGAGCCGGGGGAGAAAAGTTAGCCTGCTTATTGGATACAGAAGTGCAGCCTGCCCTATCCTGTGTGTCCGCGGCGCAAATAGCGCGAGACGACCGCCGGCAAAAAGCGATAAAGAAGAGCCGGCGGGACGCCCGCGTTACGTTAGGCCGCGAGCCTTCACCGACTGTCAACCGAGCCATATGATTTCTAATGGTCGAGGAAAATGACTTGGGGATTCTTGTCGCTGGCGTCGCTTGAAACCATGCGGATTTTCGAGGGCGAGACGATGTAAAACGCCAGCGTGGCGGGCAACAGATTCTTGGTGGTCGAAACGGAAACAATCCCGCGGCCCTTCGCTGCGTCCGTGACGGTGAAGAGCAGGGTAGTTGAAGATGTGCCCGGCGTTCCATTGGGAGCAATTTCGTTGACTGTTCCGGTCATGGTGCCAGTGCCGAGAAGACAAGAGAGCTGGCCGAGAATATTGTTCACGCTGGGTGCGGCAATCACAGGCGCGGAGAGCGTGTAGCCTCCCTGAATATTCGCAGTGGTGAAGGAAATTTCGGGCGTCTGCGCTTCGAGGAGTCCGAGGGTGGCAGTGGAATCCGAACCGATCAAGAAGCCCTGATTTTGGTCGGTGAGATAGGCAGCGGCGACGCGCGGGCTAAGATTCGTAAATCCGGCGCGCCCATTCGCCTGGACGGTGTATGTGCCGCAAGTAGACGTGGGGCCGGTGATCGTCCCGCCATCGTTCTGGTCGGCGGTGAGGGATAGCGCGGGGGCAAAGCCGCAAGCGGCGTCACCCGGAAGGAGCCGTCCGACAAAAGCGCTGGGATTTTTCGTGTCCAGGCCGGCTCCGCTGACGATGCTTCCGCCGGTCAAAGAGGCAGCATTGAATTGCACGCCGGTATTTTGCAATTGCATTTCGCCGGCAATACGCGGATGCGTGGCATCGGTGACGTCTGCCTCGATGAAGAAAAGTTCAGTCTGCGAGACCATATAGAAAGTGAACTGCAGCACCATCTGCGGGCTGCCAAGCGCCGCAAAAACCATGCTGGCCGAGCCACGACCGGTGGTGCTGAGAACAGAGAAGCTGCCGTTCAGGGGAAGCTGCCCGTTGTACGTACCCGCGTCATTAAAATCCGCCATTCCGGGAGAAAGGTTCGTGTTCCCATCGGCGTGAACAAAACCGGCGAGGCTCGCGGGATTCATGCTGAAATCCTGGCCCGTAAAACCGAAGGCGTAATTGCCGTTGAAGTCTGCGGTTGCGAAGTTGCTGCCTGATTGCAGCTTAATGATGCCGGCGCCATGAGCGGCGAGCGGGGGCGGCGTGAGATTGTTTGTGTCGTTTTCAAACAAGCGCAGGTTGCCTTCGGAGTCCAGAACAATTTGGAAATCGGAGGTGACAACGACTTTGAATTGATTGGATGCCACCAGTTCCATGGTGCCGGTGCCGTCGTTGTTCATGGCATAGGTGCCGGTGAGAGTCGCGCCGAGTACTACGCCATTTGTGCGGTTCAAATCTTCCACCCCGCTCGTGATTATCCCGGATCCATTTGCGGTGAATACACCGGATTCAATGACTGCGCCCTGGGTGTCAAATCCGGTGTAGAGAAACGCATAGGATCCGGACAAGAGCAAGTTGGGATTCGCGGTTCCCGTACCAATGGTGATCGTGAATGTCGTCGGCATCGTTTGTGCCGGTACGGTTTCGGAGTCCTGCACCTGAACCTTGAATTCCGCGGTGGTGGCGAGGACCGGGGTGCCGGTGATCTGGCCGGAGCCGGGGTTGAGCGTGAGCCCGGAAGGAAGCTGCCCACTGACGAGGCTCCAAGTATAGGGAGGAACCCCGCCTGTGACGTTTATGACAGAGGAGTATGGGGTCGCTACCGCTCCGTTCGGAAGCGTCATGCCGGTGGTGATCACGAGCGGCTGCGGCTCCGAGACGGTGATGGAGAGCGGACCGTTGCTGGTCTTGGTTTGGTGGGGGATCGAGGAGTCCTGGACCTGCGGTTGAAACATGGACGTCCCGGGGGTCGTGGGCGTGCCGGAAATAATCCCGGACACGGGATCCAACCTCAGACCGGGAGGAAGAGTGCCGGAAGGAACGCTCCAACTGAAGGGTGTCGTCCCCCCGGTTGTCTGAATTCTAGTCGAGTACACCGAGTTCACCGTCGCGGGCGGTAGAGCTCCCGAGGAGGTAACGGATAAGATCGGTGCAGGGCTGATATTGATCGAGTATTGGGGAGAAGTGACGGAAAGCGGGACGCTGCCGTTGTCCGTAACAACGACTGTGAATAGTTCGGGATTCGGTTGAGTTCCCGGGCCTTGCGGATCGCCGGTAATAGTTCCCGTGTTATTGAGGCTCAAGCCCGATGGAAGCATGCCATTGGCGGCGGGAATCGTGAACTTCAGCGGCTGGACGCCGCCCGTGACCACGATTGTCTGGTTGTACGGGACGCCGTTCGCGCCGTTGGGCAGCGTGAGCGTGGTGAACGTGGGCGGAAGCACCACGGTGATTGCCACGGTCACGTTGACACTGGGAGCCGAAATCGCCGCCGCTTCGAGCGACACGCTGAGCGTGGAAGTGCGGCCGGTCGGCGCGGTGTAGGTGACCGATGTCGTGGTCACGTTTGAGAGCACGCCGCAGCCCGTGCCAGCGCAGCCCGCGCCGGTGAGCGTCCAGGTGACGCCCCGAGTGTTGTTGTCCGACAGGCTTGCCATGAAGATGAGCTGCTGACCCTCGTCCACCATTTGCGTGGTGTTGGGGTTTACCTGGACCATCAAGGTGGAAGCGCTGCTGCCGCACCCGGCAATTACTACGACACAAAGCAACACGGGAAGCAGGATCGCGGGGAACTGGCGGCGGCACCGATTCGAGCCGCGGCCAGCGCCGCCTTTATTGCTGCGCATCAAACAAGTTTTCCCAGCGCGGTTCTCCGTCCGGGCATAGCCATTCGACGTCGTCATATCACCTTTAGGTTTCTTTTCGGATCCGCCCAAGCCGGGGTGAGCGCCCCCTGCATCGAAGCTCCGGCACAATAAGCGAAACAAATTGAATAACAAAACGGCCCGCGAGTGTCAACGCACATCTCCGCGAATGGCCGAGCGGCGCCCGGCGAAACAGCCGCCTGCCGGGGTTGACTGGTGCTCGATTGGGATTATGGGCGCCACTATCCACCTTGTGGATGCAGCCAAGCAAGGCTCTGTTGCCTGCCGCCCAGTGTATGGGAGTCCCGGTACGAATGGGATCCAGTGGTGACGCGGGCACAATGGTTTGGTCTTGAAATCAATGCGATTGGGAATAGAATTCAGGGACTCGATCCGTTGCGTTCCTACTCCGGCGCTGTAAGCCCGCCGGCCGAATCGAGATGGGAATTCGCAATTGCCATTTCGCGAAAGCTGCACGCCTTACTCGAACGCACTACTTGAACCTATTACGTGAAAATGCTTCGCTTCCTGAGAAATCGCATTAGAAAATTTCAAGAGCCGCGCGAGCCTTCAACGCTCGGGCCCCTTGAACTCAACGTAATGGAGATTCTCTGGAAGCGGGGCGAATGCGATGTGCACTCCGTCGTCGAGAAACTTGATCGGCCCCTGGCCTACACGACGGTGATGACCACTCTCGACCGCCTCTTCAAGAAAGGCTTGCTCGACCGGCGCAAGCTGCACCGATCGTTCGTATACCAGCCAAAGCTTTCGCGCGCGGAGTGGGAGCAGAAGAGGGCGGGGGAACTTGTGGCCGGTTTTCTCGCGGGGCCGGAGCCTTCGCGCGAATTGCTGCTTTCCTGTTTCCTGGACGTGGTGGGCGAACATGATGCGGCGCTGCTCGATGAGCTGGAGAAAAAGATTCGCCTGAAGCGCAAGGAATTGTCGGCGCGGAGGGAGCCATGACTCTCCCCTATTTCTTGAGGCTCCTGTGTCTTTGCCTGGCCTCCTTTTTCCTGGTCCACGCGGCGCTGGGAATGGCGGCATGGCTGGTTGCGCCGGCGGCAATCCGGCTGGCGGAAAAAATGAGACCGCGAATGGCTGCCCGGTTCCTGTTTTTCCTGCGCGTGCTCCCTGCGGTGCTGGCTGCCATCGTGGTCTTGGGCCTGGGAGTGCCGAGCTACGTGTGGCTCGAGCCGCGGGCGACGGAGGAAAGCGTGAGCCTGGCCTGCTGTGCGGCGGCTTTGCTCGGCGCGGCTGTCTGGTGTATTTCGATCGCGCGCGTATTTCACGCCGCGCTTCGTTCGAGCCGGTACGCGCGGCAATGCAAGCGAATTGGCCGGGGGATCGTGCAGGAGGGCGCGTTCGTTCCTACGACCGTGCTTGAGGTGGAATCGCCTATGATCGCGCTCGCGGGCGTGTTTCGTCCGCGCGTTTTGGTTTCGCGCAGCGTGCTGGCTGCACTTTCGCCGGGTGAATTGGACGCGGCGCTCAAGCACGAAAATGCGCACAGAATTTCGCGCGATAATTTGAAGCGATTCGTGTTTCTGCTGGCGCCCGGCGTTTTCCCGCTCACGCGCAGTCTGGTGGGCCTCGAGCAGGCCTGGGCGCGTTTTTCCGAGTGGGCGGCGGACGACGAGGCGACGCGCGGAGATACGCGCGTTTCACTTCTCCTTGCGGCGGCGCTGGTTCGCGTGGCGCGGATGGGCGCCGCGCCTCAACCGTCGGTCGCGCTATCGCCCCTCATCGCTGGTGACCGCGACCTTTCCGCGCGCGTCGAACGGCTGCTGCGGGGGGAACCGGCCGCGCCTGCATCGATTTGGCGCCGCAACGCGCTCCTGAGCGGGCTGGCCGTGGTTGCAAGCGCCATTATTGTCGGCGCGATGCAGTGGCCGGCAATCCTCCGCGCGGCGCACGAAATCCTCGAACGATTGATTGGCTGAGAAGAACGCCTCGCCCCCCGCGCAAGCAGCCACTGGCGGCCTCGTCTCGGTTGCGCTGTCATTCGATGCCCTTCGTACTAGTTATGGTAGTAGTTGCGTCCCCCCAGTAAGCTCGCGCCCACTTTGACGCTACTTTTCAAGCGTGAACCCAGGTTGAGGCCGAAGTGACCAGAGAACGAATCGGAGTCTTGCTATCGGCGCTATGTATCTGTTTTTCGGTGGCGCGGGCGCAGCAATTCCGCGGCAGCATCTTCGGGCAGGTTCTCGATGAAAGCGGCGCGCGAGTGTCGGGCGCGAAAATCGTGATTCGAGCCGTAGGATTGGCCACGGAGCGCCACGCAACGAGCGACAGTCACGGTGAATTCCGGCTCGACGATTTGGAGCCGGGCCCTTATCAAGCGATGGTTACCGCAGCGGGCTTCGCGGATGCCAGCGCGAATGTGGACGTAATTGTCGCCATGGTGCGCGGTATCACCGTGGCGATGAAGCCCCGCTCCGTGCAGCAGACCGTCAGCGTCCAGGGGCAAGCCTCCTCGATCACCGCCGCACCTCTCGATCTTTCGAGCGCAGTCCACGAAAGCGCCGTCTCGGAAAAGGATTTGCAGACCATTCCGCTCGCGGCTCGCAGCTTCGCCAACATCGCTTACCTGGCCCCGGGGACAGAACCCGTCGAGCCATCGGATCCGACCAAGGCGCGCATCACCGCCGTCTCCACTGGCGGCAGCTCCGGACTGAATAATGTTCTGTCCGTTGATGGCGGCGACAACTCGGACGATTACATCGGCGGCTTCCTGCAAAATATTTCGCCCGACGCCATACAGGAATTTACCGTGCGCACGGCCCAGATGGACGCGGACACTGGCGGAACCACCGCGGGCTCCGTGGTGATCACGACTAAGCGCGGAACGAACGACTGGCATGGCAGCGCGGCGTTTTATGACCGCGACTCCGCCCTGAACGCGCGATTCCCGATTGACAATCCCGCGCCGAATCCCAAGCAGCCTTTCTCGCGCCAGAATTACGTCGGGACACTGGGAGGGCCTGTCGCGAGAAACAAGGTTTGGTTTTTCTCGTCCTTCGAATTCGTGCACGAGGACGCGAGCGTGGCCTACAGCAATGCCAGCCTGACGCAGTTCAATGCGCTCGCGCAGCTCGCCGCGATGGGGCTGGTGGAGAACACCACCACCGGAGTGAAAGTGAATTCAATCCCGGTGCCGAGCAGCGTGCCCGTCCCATTCCGTGATTATCTCGGGACGACGCGCCTCGACTGGGCGCAATCGGCGCGCTCGATGTGGTTTCTCCGCGGGGCGGTCGATTCCTACGTGACGCACAACGACCTGGTCGAACAGGGTTCGCTCCCTTCGACCGGCGCGATATCCCATTCGAATTACTTCAACATGTTGGTCAGCAACCAGTACACCTTCAGCCCGAGCTGGCTGGGAGCCTTCACGTTTGACGCTAGCTATTTGCATCACACCGAAGCGCGGAGTTCGGACCTAGGATTCGCGCTGGCATTTCCATTCACGACAACTTCGCAAACGACATCGGGCCTCGAAACTTTCGGCGACAATCAGTTCGTTACCGCGATTACGGCCTTCCCGGTCTTGCGCAATCAGGAAAAATATCAGTGGCGCTACGACGTGACGAATACCATGGGACGCCACGCGCCGCATTTTGGAGTGAATTTCATTCACGAGCCGGTGCTGAGCGGCGCGCTGACCGCCACGCCGGAGAATTTCACTCAATTCGTGAACGATCCCACTTTCTATGTCGGCAATCCGAACCAATTCACTTCGGATTTGACTTGCGACTTTAATCCTGCGCCGGGCTCGCCGTTGCCCCCGGCAACTCTCGGCACGATGTGCACTTCGAGCGGAGGGGGCAGCGGGAGTTTCTCGCAGAATGTGCAGCGACTGGGAATGTACGCGCAGGATTCCTGGCGCGTGGCCGAGCGCTTCACGGTGAATTACGGGCTGCGCTACGACACCACATTCGGGCTATTCACCGCCTCTGGCCGCAGCCAGTTGGACAACCCCGCATTTCTTACGCTAAAAGCGTTGGGGATTCCGCTCGTAAGCGGCGCGCCTCACGATTACCGCGCAGCCTTCGCACCGCGGCTCGGGTTGGCCTACGCGTTGGGCGAATCCGAAAACACCGTCATTCGGGCAGGCATCGGGCTTTTTTACGACGACTTGGCACAGAACGGGTGGGTGAACGCGTTCCAGGGCGTGAATACAGCGCCAGGAATCTGCGTGACTCCTGGTGTGAGCCCGGGCGATGCGGGTTGCATCCAACCAGGTGCAACCGGATCAATCATCGATCGCCGCTACAAGACTCCCTATGCACTGCACGTCACTGGAGGAGTGCAGCACGCGTTCAATTCGAAGTGGATGGCGAGCGCCGATTTCACGCACGAAGAAGGCAACCACGCCTACCGGCATTATACTTTCACGCCGTCCACGCTGATTGCAGTCGACCCGATGGACCAGAAGTTCGTCCCGAACATCAACCTGTACAAGAGCGACAATCGGTCGAGCTTCAACGGGCTTTTTCTTCATTTGCAAGGCAATGTTTCGCGCCGATTCAACGTGATCGCGAATTACACGCTCTCAAAAGCGCAGACCTGGGGCTGCGTGCTGGGCGAGTTGTTCGATTATGTCAACGGAGTTTGCGATCCGCTGCACGCTTTCGCAAAAGGGGACTACGGGCCGTCGGGCGAGGATGTGCGCCACCGCTTCGTTCTGGCAGGAACGCTGCATGTGCCGGGAGGATTCGATATCACCACACTGACGCAGGCGGAGAGCGCGCGGCCCATTACGCTCACCACTCCCGTGGACGTGAACGGGTTCGGCGATACGCTGGATGATCGCGCGATCGTGAATGGCGTGCAGACCACGCTCGATCAGATCCGCGGAACGCCTTATATCCAGGCGGACCTGCGGGTTGCGCGGCCGATTAATTTTCGCGAGCAGTGGTCGGTGACCCCATTCATCGAGTTTTTCAATCTCTTCAATCGCAATAATCCCGGCGCGAACTACGTGACGAATATCGGCGCATTACCTGTGAACAGCCTTTTTAACGTCACGGCCTTGTGCCCAACGCCCGCTTGCGCCGTTCCGGTCACAAGCCCCAATCAACTGCGCGTCCCCGCCGGTGCGCTGGGAGATTTCTTCGGCCCGGGCACTACCGTGGGAATTCCGTTTGCGGCGCAGATTGGGGCGCGGCTGACCTTCTGACGGTCGCGCGACAATTCAGATAAGATGGCGGCGCACGCACGAGGCGTATATGGCGGCGCGGCGTCAAAAGTGGATTTTGGTTCTTGCGGTGATCGTGGTCCTGGCATTCCTGCTGCATCGCATGTTTCAAATTGTTCGGCGGTAGTTCACTCCGTCGCTGAAATTCTGCCTCCCGTGCGGTCCGATCCATCAACTCAGGGGGTCAGGAAGCGGCGGATTGTGCGGGGAGTTCCTTAGGAGGGAATTCGCCTTCCCAGTGCGCCACGACGACGGTGGCGAGGCAATTGCCGAGAACATTCACGGCCGTGCGCGGCATGTCCATCAGCTGGTCGAAGGCGAGCAGCAGGAAGAATGGCTCGATCGGAAGGTGAAATTGCGTGGCGGCCGCGAGGACGATTACTAGCGAGGCGCGCGCGACCCCCGCAGTCCCCTTGCTGCTCAGCAGCAGCGTGAGCATCATGAAAAGCTGCTGGCCGAGCGTGAGCGGAATTCCCGCAGCCTGCGCGATGAAAATCAGCGCGAGCGATTGATACATGCTCGAGCCGTCGAGATTGAAGCTGTAGCCCGTGGGCAGCACGAACGCGACGGTCGGCCGCGGCACGCCCAGCGATTCCATATTTTCCATGGCGCGCGGCAGAGCGGCTTCGGAGCTGGCCGTGGCAAAGGCGATGGTGACCGGCTCAGCCACGGCCCGCGCGAATCGCGCAATCGGAACCTTCGCGAGCAAGGCGATCGGCAGCAGCACGATCACGACAAAAACAACCAACGCCACATACATTGTCGCGAGCAGCTTCAGCAGCGGCAACAAAATTCCCAGGCCCATGTGCCCGATGGCATAGGCGATGGCGCCGAAAACGCCAATCGGCGCCGCCAGCATCACCAGATTCGTCACCTTGAACATTGTCTCCGATAGGCTTTCCGCCAGCGCCAGAAATGGCCGCCGCTTCGGCTCCGGCACCATCGCGAGCCCCATGCCGAAAAGCACGCTAAAGACGACCACTTGCAGCACCTGCCCCTCAGCCACGGCCTTGGCGATATTTTCAGGGAAAATATTCAGGATCAGCTCGCTTGCCGTGTGAGGCACAACATTCCTCAATTCATCGGCGACCGCCGGAAGCTGCACTCCCACGCCCGCGCGGCTCACATTGATCGCCGCGAGCCCGATCAGGATCGCGATGGTCGAGACGATCTCGAAGTACACGATCGCCTTGATGCCCATGCGCCCGACTTTTTTCAGGTCCGCGTGACCGGCGATTCCGACGACCAGCGTGCCAAACAGCAGAGGAGCAATAATCAGCTTGATGAGCCGCAGGAAAATCGCGCCGAGCACCTGGCAGTGCATCGCCACGCCCGGCGCGTCAAAGCCAAGCTCGGCTCCGGCAGCCAGGCCTACGAAAATCCAAGCGGTGAGGGACCGGCGGATCGTTGCGTGGGCCGCGAGCAGGGCGATCGCGACCCAGCGCAAAGCTGCGAGCGCCGCAAAGGGGATTCCCACTACCCCGGCGCTGTGAAGGATTTGAAGCGTGGCCGCGAGAAAAACCGCGGCGAGAAGGACGACGATGATTTCGCGGTTGCGCGATTCGGCTGGCATGGAGCTTTAGGCGGCAGACGTTATGCTGGTTGCTGGCGGGTGTCAATGCCGCTGCGTGCCCCGCACCGCCCTGCCGTCGGCTCACCGTCGCCGCATGCTGGCAACTTTCGCCAATATTGCCGGCATCCTATCTCTTGCGCCATTCGGCGCTCTGCCGGTGCCGGCCATTTTCATTTTTCACAATTTTTTAGTATAAAGGTCGGCCCGGCGTAGTCCGGTAGTCCTGCTGGTCCCCTGACTCGGAGGATAGCATTGATAGAGGTTCAGGATCTGACGAAGACGTACGGCTCGGTGACAGCCGTTGACCACGTGTCCTTCACCGTGAACAAAGGCGAAATCCTGGGATTTCTCGGCCCCAATGGCGCCGGCAAAACGACGACCATGCGCATCCTGACGGGCTACATCCCCGCCACTTCCGGCACCGCGCGCATCTCCGGATTCGATGTGTTCAACGATTCGCTCGAAGTGCGCCGCCACATCGGCTATCTCCCGGAAACTCCTCCCGTGTATCCGGACATGACAGTCGAGACTTATCTCGATTTCGTCACGCGCATCAAGAATGTTCCCGCAGCGAAGCGGCCCGAGCGCATCTCAGACGCCTTGCAAAAAACAAACATCGTGGACAAGCGCCACGAGCTGATCAAGCGCCTCTCGCGCGGCTATAGGCAACGCGTCGGCCTGGCACAAGCCCTGGTGCACGATCCAGATGTAATCATCCTCGACGAGCCGACCGTCGGCCTCGACCCCAAGCAAATCATCGAGGTCCGCAATCTAATCAAAGGCCTGGCCGGCAGCCACACCATCATCCTTTCGACGCACATCCTGCCGGAAGTCAGCATGACGTGCGATCGCGTGGTAATTATCAACAAGGGGAAAATTGCAGCCGTGGATACGCCGGAAAAACTGACTTCGCAGCTCAAGGGCGGCCAGAAAATCCGCGTGCAGGTGCAAGCCCCGGAGGCGCCGTTGCAGCAGTTGCTCGCGCAAATTCCCGGAGTCAGCCGCGTGCAAGTGGAGCCCGCGCGCGTGGACGGCCTGCTGACGGCCACGCTCGAGACCGCGCAGGGCGAAGACATCCGCAGCCTGGTCGCCGCAAAGATCGTCGAAAAAGGCTGGCCGCTCTACGAGCTGCGCGGCGTCAGTTTGAGCCTCGAGGACATATTCCTCGAGCTGACCACGGAAGACGCCGTGCACGCCGAAGCGTCTAGCTAAGGAGCGAGGGACACGATGCAAGGTTTCATCGCCGTTTATCGCAAGGAATTAGGCCACTATTTCGTATCGCCGGTCGCCTACATCTTCATCGGCCTCTTTCTGGTACTGAGCGCGTTCTTCTTCATTTTTTTCCTGAACGCCTATATGGAGCAGGCCATGACCATGACCGTGCAGAGCATGCGCTTCGGCACGCCTCCGGAAATAGATGTTCCAGGCCTGGTGACGCGCCAATTTTTCGGGCTTCTCTCGACGCTGGTGCTGTTCTTCACGCCGGTCCTGACCATGGGCGTCTATGCCGAAGAGCGCAAGCGCGGCACCATGGAACTGCTGATGACTTCGCCGGTGACCGAACTCCAGATCGTTCTCGGGAAATTCCTCGCCTCGCTGACGCTTTTCGTGATCATGCTCCTGCCGACCGTGACTTACTTCATTTTCATGTTCCGCCACAGCGAGCCGACGCCACCCTGGCGAATGGTGCTGGCGGGTTATGCGGGAGTGCTGCTGCTGGGCGGAGCGCTCATGGCGCTCGGCTCGTTCATTTCCTCGCTCACGGAAAATCAATTGATTGCTTCAGTGATGACCTATGCGGCGTTCCTGATCGTCTGGGTGCTGGACCTGGGACGCAATTCCGAAAGCGGCGTGGGCGCCGTGCTGTCCTATCTTTCCGTCGTGCGCCACTACGAAGACTTCACGCGCGGCGTCGTGGACACGACCGCCCTTATTTATTACGCGAGTTTCATGATTCTGTTTATTTTTCTGACCGTGCGCTCGGTGGATTCCATGCGCTGGCGCCGCGCCTAGCCGGATTTTTCCGCGGCAATTGATGCAAGGAGGAAGCTTTCAATGAAGTGGGACCAGGGAGAATGGGCGCGGATAGTGGGGAGCATCGGCGTGGCGCTGCTGATCGCGTGCTACGTGCGCTATTTGCGGGAAGGCAGCCTGCGCACGCTGGGCCTGGTGCTGCTGATCGGCGGCGGCGTCTGCTTGCTCGCTGCTATTGTCCTTGGATTCCGCGGCATCATCGGATACTTCTCTCAGCGGTCTTCGCAGCTCGGAACCAATACCTCCATTTTGTCGCTCGCGGTGATCGCGATTCTCGCCGTGCTGAATTTCGCCGGCTTTCGCCATCACAAGCGTTTCGACCTGACCACTGAGAAGCTCTTCACGCTTTCCGATCAAACGAAGACCATCGTTGGCGGGCTTCAAAAGGACGTCACCATCGTCCGCTTCGACAAAACTCCGGATGCGCCTCTCGAAGATCTGATGGGCGAGTACAGAAACCTGAGCCCACATTTCAAATTCATGAATGTTGACCCGGTCGAAAAGCCCGAAATCCTGAAGCAGTACGGTGGGACCCGCAAGGGCGATGTGGTTGTCAACTCCGGAACGCGAACCGAACACCTCGAGCCTGGCCCGCGGGGCGACATCGGCGAACAGGATGTCACCAGTGCGATCCTGAAAGTGACGCGCGACAAACTGAAAACCGTCTGCTTCGTCACCAATCATGGCGAAAAGTCGCTCAGCGATGAAACGGCGGAAGGCTACGCGCAGGTGAACCAGGAATTGAAGCGCGAGAATTACAACATCAGGCCCGTGGAGTTGCCAACCGCGGATAAAGTCCCGCCCGAATGCGACCTCCTGGTGATTGCCGGCCCCAAGCAGTCTTTTTTTCCGCAGGAGTCCGCCGCCGTCGGGAAATATCTTGATGGCGGCGGGAAAGTGCTCCTGCTGATTGACCCGGATACGGATCCAAAACTGGACGATGTGCTGCAAGCCTGGAACGTCAGCATGGGCAAAAATCTGGTGATTGACGCGAGCGGCGTGGCGCGCTACTTCCAAACCGGTCCGACGTATCCAATCGTATTGGATTACGGCACAAGCCCAATCACGAAGGATTTTGGCCGCACCATGACCCTTTTTCCCAACGCGCGCACCGTCGGAATTGCCAACCGCGGCAAGACAACTCCGGAATCCGTGGAATTGCTCAAAACTTCGCCGCGAAGTTTCACCATCCCCGGCCTGAAAAAAGGGCAGACCGAGATCAGTTACGATCCGAAGACGGACACTGCGGGGCCGCTCTCCATCGGCGTGGCCGCCAGCAAAAAGAGCGGCGACGCAAGCGCTCGGCTGGTTGTGATTGGAAATTCTGCATTTGCCACCAACCAGTGGATCGGGCAGCAGCGCAATGGCGACCTCTTCTTCAACGCCGTCAACTGGTTGGCACAGGATGAAAACCTGATTTCCATCCGGCCGAAGTCGCCAACGAACCGCCGCGTGCCGCTGACCCACGCGCAAGGAGTCGGCTTCCAGTGGTTCGCGCTCTTCATTCTTCCTGGCCTGGTGTTTCTCTCGGGGGCATACATCTGGTGGAAGCGGCGCTGAGCGGCGTCAAATTAAGACTCCGGCAATGAAATCATGATCAAGAAAACCACATTGTTCGTTCTACTTGGCGCCATCGCTTTGGGCGCGGCAGTTTATTATTTCGATTGGAAGCGCGGCCAAAAGGATCAGATCGGCGTCACGGACACCAGCAAGCCGGCTTTCGCGATTCCTGCGGCAGGCGACATCACCTCCATCACGGTTTCCCGGCCGAACGCACCGGAACTGCCCACGGTCCACTTGGAGAAGCACGGCAGCCTCTGGCAAATCCTTCAGCCGATGCAAACGGACGCCAACCAGCGTATTGCAGAGCAGATCACCAGCGGCCTTGCCAGCGCGCGCTATACGCTAACCGAGCCCGGCACTCCCGACCGCTTGAAAGTGTACGGCCTCGATCCGCCCACGGTCCTGGTGCAATTTCAGCTTCAGAACGGAACGAAGCATTCGCTGAACCTCGGCAACAAGGAATTCACCGGCGCTTTGGCCTATGCGATTTTGGATGACGCGAAAGATGTGACCCTGGTGCCGAGCTCACTGATCGTCAATACGAATCTGAATTTTACGGATTTCCGCGACCACGCCGTGCTTCCGATCACCGCCGCGGACGTTGCTTCGTTCGACCTGAAAAATTCCTCCGGCGAATTGGCGGCGAGCAAGGAAAAGAACACCTGGATATTTTCGAAGCCGGCCGGCCAAATGGGGGACACGACCGACATCAATGCGCTATTGAGCGCCGTTGCGAATGCGAAGTGGGCCGTGATTGCGAGCGAAACCCCGGAGAATCTCGCGAAATACGGGCTCGCAAATCCCGCGATCACTTTCAACGCTGTGGACGGGAAGGGAGGAACTTTCACCCTGCTCGTGGGAAAAAAGGAAAGCAGCGATTATTTCGCGCGCAATGCCTCACGGCCCGTGATTTTCCACATCACCGAAGACCTCTACAAGAAACTCGCGGAAAATTACGCCGCCCTGCGCGACAAGGCCCTGGCTCACTTCGATCCCACCGAGGTGACGCGCGTGGAGATCCACAACGCGAATGGCACGATGATCGCCAGCCGGACGCCGGACAAAGATGAGCAATGGGCCATCGAGGCGCCCGCAGATCTGAAAGGAAAATCCGGCGCTGCCTGGAAAATTTTCAGCCCATTAGTAACGGCGCGTGCCGACGAAGCCCTTGACCATCCTTCTCCCGAC
This sequence comes from uncultured Acidobacteriota bacterium, assembly GCA_963701005.1. GTDB lineage: Bacteria > Acidobacteriota > Terriglobia > Acidiferrales > UBA7541 > Palsa-295. The sequence goes on along the minus strand of OY969555.1, from coordinate 3,835,357 downwards.
ATTCTCGCCAAGCTGGCCAAGCCTGAGATCGAAGCGATTCTTACCTCGAAAGACGGCAAGAAAATTACGGTGCAGGTATCGAAGGAAGCGGGCGATTTTGTCTACGCCCGCTCGAGCGACCGTACGACCGTCTTCAAACTCAAGAAACACATCGCCGAGGACTTGAATTTCAAGCCCGCAGATTTTGCTTTTTAACGGGTTAACAGCCAACGGGCGCAACTACACTCAGGCGCAACACGCCGCCAGCGTGGATTCATTGGGCCAGGTGGCCAAGAGTATGATTTTTTCGGTGGAAGGTGGCGCATAGATGTAATAAACGAGCGAGCCGCTCTCGACTTCATAGAAACCGAGCCGTTTGGGGTCTGCGTTGACTTTGGCGCCGCCGGAAAGCAGTTTCTTCAGCGATTCCACCGCTTCCTGCGGATGATTTCTCAGGTCTTCTACTTGTATTGCGCTTCCCGTATGCAACACCATGGTTCCCCCCGTTGGTTATAATTCCCGCTCACATCCTACTACGCGGCGCACCCCGAAAAAGTTCCCCGTTGGCCCTGTTTCGCAGGTGCAAACGCCCACATGTCTTAGATGCCCCAGGTGGCCGAAGGTCTCGGAAATCATTGATCTTTTATGGCCGGGAAGTCTCAGATTTCACGGGCCTTTTATAGAACGTTAACCCCTAACTTGCTACTTGCGCGTCCACTCGGAACTTGCCATAGTCGAATGCATTAGAGGACCGCCACGTGAAAAAGACCAAGCCCAAAATGAAAAAAAGAACCAATCGCATGCACCGCGACCGTCGGCGGAAGCACCGTCACTGGCAGGTGACCGTGTACTACCACGACGGCGAGAAGTTTGCCCGTGTCTACATCGACCGCGAGCGCGCCTCGAGGTTCGCCGAACGCCAGAAGAAATCGCCGGTGGTGAAGGCCACGCGAATCATGGAAGTGGACTAGCCGGTCCATCTGGCTCGCGCTTTGCGAATGCGTGCAACGCCGCAGCACCCACAAATCATTCCCGAAACGGCACTTCGCGCCGGGTCTTGTCCGTGTGTGGGCGGCGTGCTATAAATTAATTGCAGTTGCGAAGTGTGCTTCGCAGCGGGATTCGTATAGTGGTAGTACGCCACCTTGCCAAGGTGGAGGCGAGAGTTCGATTCTCTTATCCCGCTCCAGTTTTTTTCGCTGCTGACGAGTCTGGCCAGTTCTCCCGCGCCGTGGTAGAGTCTCCTCCACCCAACCCATATGCTCGCCTATCTCTGTGGTCCCATCGAATTTGCGGAAGACGGCGGAAAGCTTTGGCGGCTCAAGCTGAGCCCCTACCTGCGCGACCAGCTCGGCCATCGCGTCTATGATCCGGCCGAAGACGAGCGGAAAAATCTGACCGCCGAAGAGGCCGCGCATTTCCGCGAATGGAAAACTACGGATCTCGAGCGCTTTCGCCGCGTGGTGCGCAAAATTATCGCCTTCGATCTCGACTTGATCGAAAATAAAGCGGACTACGTCGTCTGCCACTGGGACGCGGCGGCAGGCCAGAGCGGCGGAACGCCCGCGGAATTAACTATCGCGCATCGCAAAGGCATTCCTGTGTATCTCGTCACGCCGCTGCCCGTCGAAAAAGTGAGCGGATGGATGCTCGGCTGTTCCGACCACGTTTTCTCCTCCATCGAATCGCTGAAGGAGTTCCTCTCCGCGCGTTTTGCCCGCGAAAAGCAGACTCAGCTCTGGAAAGAAGGATAGAATCCCCGCCGCATGGAAAAAATCCTCATCGCCGTCGGCAGCACGCGCCGGCCAAAGCTGAATGCCGTAAGGGAGGCGCTGGACATATTCCATCTGGACCTTGGCGGCAAAGTGAAATTTGAAATCGTGGGCGTCGAAGTTCCCAGCGGAGTCAGCCACACACCTCTTTCGCGCGCTGCAATGATGGCGGGAGCGCGGCAGCGTGCCGAGGCGCTCATCCGAATCGCGCGCGAGAAGCACGAGCCCTGGAAATATTTTGCTGGGCTCGAAGGCGGGCTGGATGTGGTGGCGGACAACGGCACGCGCTGGGTTTTTCTTGAAAGCTGGGCCTACGTGGCGGATTCGAGCGGCCGCAGCGCCTTCGGCCAGTCGGGCAGCATCCTGGTTCCGGAGCCGCTCGCCAGGCGTGTCGTGGATGAGGGCATCGAATTGTCCGAAGCGATCGACGCATTCGCCGGCGGCCACGGCATTCGCGACGCGCAAGGCGCGTGGGGCGTCCTAACGCGCAATCTCATCACGCGCCAGGATGCTTTCCGCATGGCCGTGGTCAACGCGCTCTCGCCGCTTTTCAATCGTGAGATTTATTTGGGCCGCAGCGCCAAAGCAGGCGCCTGAATTTCCACAGCGCAATGTGCTAGCCTGACCAGAGGAGGCTGAGAAGCGTGGACATCGTCAAGGGAAACATGGGCTGGATCGAAGTGGTCGTGGGCCCGATGTTTTCGGGCAAGAGCGAAGAGCTGATCCGGCGTTTGCGCCGCGCGGAAATCGGCAAGCAGCGTGTGCAGATTTTCAAGCCGGTGATTGACCAGCGCTACGCCAAAAACGGCATCGTCTCGCACTCCGGCCTGGAAATCGGCTCGGAGTTGGTCGAGAGCGGCAGCGACGTGTTGCTGAAGGTCGCCCCGCGTACGGAAGTCGTGGGGATCGACGAAGCGCAATTCCTCGGCGACTCGGTTGTGGATGCCTGCGTGAAGCTGGCGGACCTCGGGAAGCGCGTCATCGTCGCCGGCCTCGACACCGATTTCATGGGCCGCCCCTTCGAACCGATTCCGCGTTTGCTGGCCGTTGCCGAGGAAATTACCAAGCTGCTCGCGATCTGCGTCCGCTGCGGAAATCCCGCGGTGCACACGCAGCGCACCGTCGCGTCGGAAGATCTGATCGTCGTCGGCGCGGGCGGCATGTACGAAGCGCGCTGCCGGCGCTGCTTTGAGCCGCAGCTCGCGCACCAAAAAATCGAAGAGGAAAAAGGGAAAGCAGATTCCTCTGCAAAGGTTCGCGCTGCCACGAGCTGACGGCTCGCAATTTCTCGCCCCCGCCCCCGCGCCTGCCTAAATCCCCCCGGCTGGCGGTCGCCCAAAACCCGAGGAAACCTCCCGGCCCTCCCGCGAATCCATATTCACCTGGAAGCCAAAAAGCAATAATATAGGGGCTGCGACCTGGCCATGTTCTCCCGTACCACGCTCGTTCTAGCCTTTGCCCTGGCTTTCGCGCTGGCACTCAGCGCGGATACGCCGGACGTTACCCATTTCCGCATGCCCTTGCTCGGCGCGCCCGATTTGCGCCCCCTATCCGTCCCCGGTACGATGCCCGACATCTTCATGGCTGTGGCGCAGCACCCGTCCAATCAGCCCGCGGACTTGAAACCCCAATCGCGCCTCGAAATCATCCGCTACGTTTCCGGCGAATATGTGAAAGTCGTGAAGCCGCTCCCGGGCGGCCGGAAGGGCTTCAAGGTCGAGGTTGGCAAGCCGGTCGTTGACAAGGAATTGCAGCAGGCCCTGCGGGCCGGTGGTATTGCCGCGAACCCCGGCGATACGGTCCAAATCACCGCCCTCGAATTTCGTGCCCGCGACATCGTCATCCAAGTGAACGGCGGCGGAAAGAAAAAGTACCGCTGGCGCGACCACTTGCAGATCGGCGCGGGGGGGCCTGTCTCCACCACCTCCAGCGCCAGCCCGCCCCCTGACCCGGGCTCAATTGACGTGGTCGGCTCAACGATCGTTCTCGACTACGGCCGCCCCATTCCCGATATGAGCGCCGAAGACCTGATGCACGATCTCGGACCATTTCTCGATTTCTCAAAGGAGCATTCCGCCGCGGTAAATTGGATTGACACGTTGCCACCGCAATTCAAGCAGGCGATCAAGGATCGCCTCGCCGTCGTGGGGATGGATCATGAGATGGTCCTCGCCGCCATGGGCCGCCCGGACCACAAAGTCCGCGAGCGCGATCCAAATGGCGATCAGACCGAGGATTGGATTTATGGCTCGCCACCAGCGAAAACAGTTTTCGTCACCTTCAACGGCGACAAGGTAATCAAAGTGAAGGAATACGACTGACTTTCGTTGACTTTTTTTCCGCCACACCCTAGCATCTCCCGTACAATAAATTGCCTGCCGGTCGCTTCCTGCCGGTTCGTCGCCAGCGCAAATCATCGGAGGATTTATGCCAGTGAAAGTAGGTATCAACGGCTTCGGACGCATCGGGCGCAACATCTTCCGCGCCGCGCTGGGCGATCCGGGAATCGAAATTGTCGCCGTGAACGACATCACGGATTCGCTCACTCTCGCGCACCTGCTGAAATACGATTCCATCCTCGGCAACCTCCCGAATAAAGTCACGCATACGGACGACACCATCTCCGTTGACGGCAAGAGCTTCAAAGTTTTTCGCGTGAAGGACCCGGCGCAACTCGACTGGGCCTCCGTCGGCGCGACGATCGTAGTCGAATCCACCGGCCTGTTCACCAGCGGCCCGGATGCCCGCAAGCACATTCGCGGCCCGGTGAAAAAAGTGATTATCTCCGCGCCGGCCACTGATCCGGACCATACCCTGGTCCTCGGCGTGAACGACAAAACCTACGACACGTCGAAGCATCACGTTGTGTCGAACGCCTCGTGCACTACGAATTGCCTCGCGCCGGTTGCGAAAGTCCTGCATGAGGCGTTCGGAATCGTTTCCGGCACGATGACCACGGTGCACTCCTACACCAACGATCAAAAATTGCTCGATTTGCCCCACAAGGATCTTCGCCGCGCGCGTGCCGCCGCTCTTTCCATGATTCCCACTTCCACCGGCGCCGCGAAAGCGCTGCACTTGGTAATCCCCGAATTGAAAGGGAAGCTCGACGGCTTTTCATTGCGCGTACCGACGCCCAACGTAAGCGTGGTGGATCTGACAATTTTCACGGAGAAGCCCGCGACGGTCGAAACCGTGAATGCCTCGCTAAAGCGCGCCGCCGAAGGCCCGATGAAGGGCATCCTCGATTACACGGAAGAGGAACTCGTCTCCATTGATTTCCGCGGCAATCCGCACTCCTCGATCGTGGATGCGGGCTACACGCGCGTGGTCGGCGGCAATTGCGTGAAGGTGCTCGCGTGGTACGACAACGAGTGGGGCTATTCCTGCCGCTGCCGCGACCTGATCAAATTTTTCGCGTCGAAGCTGTAATCATCCGCGCAGAATTCACGATTGCTCAAAGGTTTTGTAGCGGCGGCCTTCAGGCCGGCGCGTTGCCTTGAACAGGCCCATGAACAAACTCTCCATCCGCGATCTGCAAATGACGGGCAAGCGAGTCTTCATCCGCGTGGACTTCAACGTCCCGCTCGACGGCGGCATCGTCGGCGACGACACGCGGATCCGCGAGACGCTCCCGACCCTTCGCCTCGCAATCGAACGCGGCGCCCGCCTCGTGCTCGCTTCCCATCTCGGCCGCCCCAAAGGCAAAGTGGACCCAAAATATTCGCTCGCGCCGGTTGCGGCGCGTCTCCGCGAACTGCTCGCCAAGCCAGTCGGCTTCGCCCCCGATTGCGTCGGCCCCGAAACCGAAGCAAAAACCAAATCGCTCCGCGACGGCGACGTCCTGCTCCTCGAAAATGTGCGATACCACCCGGAAGAAGAAGCCAACGAACTGGAATTTTCGCGCCAGCTCGCCGCACTCTGCGATCAGATGTTCGTCTGCGACGCCTTCGGCTCAGCCCACCGCGCCCACGCGTCCGTTGCTGGTATCACCAGATTCGTCCGCCAATCCGCCGCAGGCCTCCTGATGGAAAAGGAACTCGCCTATCTCGGCAAAGCCATCACGAACCCCGACCACCCCTTCGTCGCTATTCTCGGCGGCGCGAAGGTCTCGGACAAAATGGAAGTGATCCACAATCTGATGAAATTAGCGGACGCCATGCTGATCGGCGGCGCCATGGCCTACACGTTCCTGAAGTCGCAAGGCCTGCCGGTAGGGAAGTCGTTGGTGGAAAACGACAAGCTCGACCTGGCGAAAAATTTGCTCGCCGACGCGAAGAGCCACAATTTCAAGCTGCTTCTGCCGGTTGATCACGTCCTCGCCGAATCGCCCAATTCAACCCTGACGAAAATAACGGACATCGCGCAGACGCCCGACGGCTGGATGGGCCTCGACGTCGGCCCCAAAACCATCGAAGAATTCACCCGCGAAATTTCCAAGGCGCGCACGATCGTCTGGAATGGCCCGCTCGGCATGTTCGAAAAGCCCGCGTTCGCGCAAGGCACGCTCGGAATCGCCCGCGCCGTCGCCGCGGCCACAAAAGCCGGCGCCACGTCAATCGTAGGCGGCGGCGATTCCGTCGCCGCCGTCGAGCAAGCCGGCGTCGCCTCGCAAATTTCGCACATCTCCACCGGCGGCGGCGCGTCCCTCGAATTCCTCGCCGGCGAGAAACTCCCCGGCGTCGAAGCCCTGACGAACAAGTAGCCGCAAGAAAAAGGAGCGCTCTTTGCGTCGCCCCGTAATTGCTGGCAACTGGAAAATGTTCAAGACGCGCGAGGAGACGCGCGCCTTCTTCGAGGCATTCAAGCCGCTCGTTGCCGCTTCCACGCATTGCGATATCATCGTCGCGCCGCCATTCACCGCACTCGCGACAGCCGTCGAAGCTGCGCGCGGCTCCGCCATCTCCGTCGCCGCGCAAAATGCCCATTGGGAGCGCGAAGGCGCATTCACCGGAGAAGTTTCCATGCGCATGCTCGTCGAGACCGGCTGCCGCACGGTCCTCATCGGCCATTCCGAGCGCCGCCAATATTTCGGCGAGACGGACGAGGGCGTCCATCGCAAGACGAAAGCCGCGCTCGAAGCCGGCCTCACGCCAATCGTCTGCGTCGGCGAATCGCTCGCCGAGCGGGAAGGCGGCGTCATGGCGGCCGTCCTGAAGCGCCAATTCGAAGGCGGCGTCGCTGCGTTGACCGGTGCGGACTTCTCGCGTATTCTTTTAGCGTACGAGCCGTTGTGGGCCATCGGCACCGGGCGCACGGCTACTCCGGAGATTGCGGCGGAAGCTCACCGCTTCCTTCGCGAGCTGGCCGCATCGCAGTTCACACTCGATCGCGCCTCCGCTCTTCGCATCCTCTATGGCGGCAGCGTCAAACCCGACAACATACGGGGATTGATGGCGCAGGTGGAAATTGACGGCGCGCTTGTGGGCGGAGCGAGCCTGGACCCGCAGTCGTTCGCAGCAATCGTGAATTTTTAGGCGCAGCCGGCCAGAATCGCCCGCAGCGCAAACAGGGAGCAGGAAATGCCATCGTGGGCTAAATGGGGTTTGTCGTTACTGATCGCCGTCGCGCTCGTCTGGATCGGCTGGCGCGTGCCGTACGTGCTCGTCACGCTGCACATCATGGTTTGCTTCGTGCTGATTATTGTCATCATGCTCCAAAGCGGCAATGCCGCGGACCTCGCCGGCGCATTCGGCGGGGCGGGAAGCCAGACGGCCTTCGGCCCGCGCGGCGCCGCCACGTTTCTCTCTCGCGCCACCACCTGGTGCGCCATCGTCTTCATGATGACGTCGCTCACACTCTCCGTGAAGCGCGGCCCATCGGAAACGACGACCTCGACCGGCTCGATCCTCGAGCAAACGCAAAAGCAGGCTCCCGCGCCGGCGAAAACCGCTCCTGGCGCCCCCACCCAGCTTCCAGTAGTGCCTGGCCAAGCCCCAGCGCCGGCGCCGGGACAGGCGCCCGCAGCGCCTCCTGCGCAGAATCAGCAACCTGCACCCAGCGCGCCCCCGAAGAAATAGCGGCGTTCGAGCAGCAGCGCATTTTGAACAGTTTGACAAAAGAATTCCTCGGCGTTTAGGATTGGTTCTACGCGGTCGTGGCGGAACTGGCAGACGCACCAGCTTGAGGGGCAAAAACTGCCATCCTTGCAAGTCTTTTGCCATCAATCTAAGTCGCTGAATTGATTTGGATTCTCGTTGGTGGACGTTGGAGTGGGTTGGCTGGTTTTTGAAGAAATTGGTCGCAGAATGGTCACAAAAGCCGCTCACGAATCGGGCGGATTCTCTGAGGGGAAAATCTTGGCGATATAGTCCAGCATTTTGTTTGTCTTGAACAGATGTGCGAAGTAAAGAATTTCTTCCTTCGCCTCTCGTGCTTGCTCGCTGTCGCCACCGTTTTCGATGATACCTCTTCGTTGGTTCAATTCGTTGTAGGCTGAATCGAACACTTTGTAGACTTCTGGCCTCCGCATCGCACGACCGGGTTCTTTCAAATTGTCGGTCCCCGGAATTAACAGATCATTTGACTCGTTCATCGTCTCACCTTCAGGGCGTGGCATTTTGTTGTCGGCTCCTCACTGTACCCACAATGCTTTACTGATTGGGCTGTTTGCCCGCCGAGGTCTGTTCTGATGGCAACGGTGCTTCTGCTCGTATGAAAAATGGCTGGTGTGTGAGCTTGCCCTTCTTGTCGTGGAACTGAATTTCTAGGGACCCATCTTTGTTCCAGCAGCCCTTGTACTCGCCGATCTGCAGCCAATAGCGGTGTTTGAATTGACTGCCAGGCGTTGTCATCTTGTACTCAACGTTGGAGCCATCGACGTGGATGGTGTGAACGTGGTACAGGTATGAATCTCCGCCAGAGACTTCGCTGGTGTAGTTTCCATTGATATCCGTTCTTCCTGAACCTGAAACGCCCGTCTGCCCCTGTGCCATGTCCACTTTCACAATATGAACTTGCAGAGGGAAATCCTCGTTTTTGTTAGCAGCGGACAATGGAAAAGACAGGATGCCCAACAACAGAATCGAAAGAAATATCTTCATCGCAAAACCCTCCGTTGGGAAACAGTTGCACTTCACCAGTTTTCAGAACACAGGAAGACAATTGCAATGGTATCCCTTCAATAAGTTAACGGCTTTTTGGGCAAGTAAGGTGCAATCGCTGCAAGGCGACCGCGTTCCGTTTCAATTTCGATTTTGGAAACGGAGCGAACACAATGCAGATTCAAATTCCTTTTCCCCCGCCCGATCCGAACACGTTTCCTGTAGAGAGCCCCGCACGACCTCTGTTCGATTTTATCGCAGTATTCTTGCTCGCGGTCAATCTCGCTTTGCTGATTCTGCCTGAGAGAGTTCGTGAATGGATTTTCGGGAAGCGTTCAGGTGTTCGGTGAGCCTAGGTAGTCGGCTTTGTTGGGCGTGCTGACGAATATGTACGTACCATAATCTTTGCCTTCAAAGGCGTCCGTCAGTACCTTGGTCTGACCACGGCCGCCAAACGCGAATGATACGCGGCGGGTCTCGACGAAGCATCTGTTTAATACAGCATTGTAGTGATTCCGCGCCTCGTTGAGATCGCGGTTCTCGCGAGCGAATTCGTACTCCGTAAGCAGGATTTGGAATTCACGGTCCCGTTCTCATGCGCTGGACATTTCCAAATCCCGCCTCCCATTCTTGGACGAATGCTACTACGGCAGGGCGGCTGCTATTTAATAGCACGTTCACTCGGCAGTTTCTTTGACAAAATGAAATGCTTCAAGCCATTCCAATGAGAGGGCAATAGCTCAGACCACTCTGTTTTCTTCTTTAGGTTGGCGATGTGTTCATCAATATTGTTAATCTTGTTGAGCGCGTCGAAAACCTCTTTGACAACGCCTACCCGGTTTTCCGCCTGCTCTGCCGCGTCTCGCGCTCGCATATCGTCTTCCAGCACTACTCCGTCACGCACGTCCCACTTCTTGCTTTTGTCCTTTACAGGCACGGGATTTTCGCAGAACTGCTGGAGGAGGCGCACAAAAACCTTCGTGCCGTCGATGCGGTATTCATACTCGCATTCGTCCTCGGCAATGCCGGACAGGGAGTAATCTCGGGAGTGATATCGAAAGTGATTCAAGCAGGGCTGGCACTCGATGTCCGAGTCCAGCGTCACGGACGCACTAAAGTCGCTGAATTTGGAACTTTGCGATTCGACCTCAAATTCGTTGTCATCATCATCCGAACCGACTTCTGATTTGTTGTCGGTTTCGGGTGCAGTAGGTGCAACAGGTCTATCGGCTTTCCGACGGCCGCGAATTGCATAGATCAAATTAACAGTTAAGAGTATCAGTCCTCCCAGAACGGCCAGAGATGGGATTAGGATTTTCATGCCTTTTTCCTCTTGCTTGCATGGGCCTATTGTGTGGTTCGGACCTGCGCGATTCCAGTGAGGATCATGGCGGCTCACCTGTTACCGGGAGAATCGCAAGAACCGCACGTATCGGTTTCCAACATTGCCACCACTTCCTGTATGCAATCGGTGAGTTCTCGCTGAGCGGAAAACAAGTCCTTGTACTCTCCTTGTTTGAATCGCGCGCTCCCCAATTTATAGGCGTCCTCGATGTCGTTGGGTCATGTGAAGACGCCATCATCGTGAATCGGACAGACCTGTAGAACGCCTGACTCAATGGCGATTCCTGTTGCGGCGTTTCGCTGTGCTTCAATGTGCCCCAAAATGTCTGACATCGCATGTCTCCTTGCCGGAGGTCTGGTGCTGGTAGGTTTGGCGGGAATCGGTCTCTCCGTTGGATTCTATTCCTCGCGCATTTTTGCGCACAGATTGCATTCAAACGCACAGTTCTGGACGACCTTCTTGATTGCGTCGGTCATTTCTCTTCGGTCATCAAAAGAATCTTTGAGTTCGCCCTTCGTAAATTTGTAGTTCCCCAATTTATAAGCGTCCTCTATCTCAGCGTCTCCCCGGGAAATGTAGCCACTGTGTAGGTCGCAATGTTTCAGCGCGCCTGCCTGAATTGCGATTTGAATCGCGGCCCGTTCTTGTTCTTCATATTTCTCAATCAACCGTTTCGTAGCGCCCATGGGTCCTCCTCTCGATTGTTGATGTAGTCATTGGATGGATTCTTTTTCATCGCAAATTCGCGGAACGCGCTAGGTCGCCACCCCCGGCAGCAGAAGCTGGGGTTTGGGAGGCAAGACATGCTTCGGCTCTTTACCGTGGAGGATGCGCTGGAAATTCACCTGAATCTGCGTCGTATCCCACTGAATCCTGCTGTAGTGTCGCAACCGCTTTTTCCATGTGTCAACATGGTCATCGTACTCGTCTTTGACCATGTTCTGAAGTTGCGTACTCAATTGGATCACTTCTTCGATGGGGTTCTTCAACTGCGGGCTGGTGATGTATTTCAAAACGCGCTGCGCTATCTTCGCCCGCTGTTCCGTGGTGATTTTCGCCCGCAGCATTTCAATCAGGTTGGCTCGCAACAATGCGGCCAGCGGTATGACCCCCAGCGGCGCAACGACCAACACGCCATCCCATTCCATGAGTCCCGTGAATCGTTTCTTCTTGCCAGTGGTGACTAAGATTGCGAAGTCGGCGTGACACGCCTGCTTGGCCTGATACGCCTGCTGAACGTGCTTTCCGCTTATTCCTCGCGTCCTTTTGCACTCGTAAGTGATCTTTCCGGCGTCCTCCTTGCCCTCATATCGAACCGTGTGAACGATGTCACCGACAAGCTTCCCCTTCGGCTCAATCAGATCGCCAAGGCCGCTAAATTCCCTTTTCAACCGGGCCAGCAGCTTGTCTTCAAATTCAAGGCCGTCCGTTTGCGGCGTGGTGCCCTTTTCCAGTTGAGCGACCCGATCCAAGAGTGTGCGGATTTGCCTCTTTTGTCCCGCCATAAGACGTTCACCACGCCGCTTTTCTCCTCTGCGACCACGTTCTATTGCGTTCTCGACTTCCTCGTCCATGCCCTGTGCCCTTTTCTTCAGCGCCATTTCTAAGTCTTGAACGTGCTTCTCCTTTGCCTTGTGAATCTTGAGTGCCTTCTCGAACGCACTTCTACTCAGAAGTGTTCCACAGACGGGGCACGGGTACTTCTTTGCTTTCAGGGCCTTCTTCATTGCGTTTCCTTAGTGGGTGCGTCCTCATGTGGCTCTAGTAAGTCATACTTGCTGAGCATTGTCCTAAACACTGCCAGATGCTCGCCGGTGAGGTGAACTGTGTAACGGTCTGTCCGTCCCTGTAAGAGCACGGTCAGATAAACATCTTTGGCGGCTGCGAGTCTGCGAAACGATCCTGTCTCGTCGTGCAGCGCTACCTTTGTGGAGACGGCGTTATCTCCAAAAATCGTATCGGCTGCGGTCCAAGTAACCGGACCCGAGACTACCTGACCATCAATGTTCACGGCGAGGGACGCATACGTGAATCCACCATTGAGAGGGCCGAGGATGTCAATTTGCATAGCCGCCTGTTTATGCGCCTTGTCCATCGTCTGGTAGATAATCGGATAGACGCGCCAGCTAATGCCATCCATCTTCAAGAGTCCCTGATTCACGCTCACTGACTTGACCTTCTTCGGAGCAAAGAGCGTCACTCCAAGGGCCGGGTCGGTTTTTTCCGTAATCTCCGGCGTCTGCGCGAACGCGCCGGATGCCAGCGCAATATACAGTGCCGTAACCGCTGCCATCTTGAATCCTCGTTTCATTTCCGTTTCATCCTTAGTTGCAGGCGGAACTTGGAATCGGCACCCATCCCGACGCCCAAGATGTTGTCTGCTTCAAAGTTCTCTCAGGAATTGAGAAGAGGCAATGGTACGAGTCCCCGATGAGTTACTCGGCGGATACTAACCCTCTGGACCTACCTATTACGGGGGGCAGGGCAGCCCCCCGAAACTATCCGAATAGTGTCTTTTGTTTTTCCATCCGGCGAGATTTCACTCGCTCAAGCGGTCCAAGCATCCGCTGGAATAGTTCCACCGTGGCAGGCGCATGTTCCGCAAAGTGATTGTTGGCGTATGCGAAAATTTGAATCTTCCTTTTGTGGACTTTCCTCAGAATCTCGACCTACTCTGAAAGCTCGCTGCTTCGGTCAATGATTATTTCGTTCCAAGTTTTCGTCCGCGCCTCGATTCCCTTCCGATCCCCGAGCCAGCGGACATACGTGAAGTCACTGGTGATCGGGTCCAGCTTGTCGAAGATTTGATTTGGCCGAGGCATCCACGATTGATCTATGAGTGCCAGAGCCACATTGCGGTCACGCAACGCCTCAACGAATTGTGGCACGAGCCAATTCTTGTTTCGGATCTCGACTGCGAATCTCTGGCCCTTCGGCAGCTTTTGGATGAAAGGGACAAGCCGAGGGAGAAAATCATTCACACCGATGAATGCTTTTTTGTTGAAATACCCGAATTGGAGCAGCAGGGGGCCGAGCTTCGCACCCAAATTATCCATCGTGGTCAGGAAAGTCTTGAATTCAGTTTCGCAGTCCTTGAGAACTTTTTCGTGTGTGATGATCTGTGGGACTTTCGCTGCAAAGATGAAGTCCTTTGGGGTCTTGTCATACCAGCCGCGAACCGTACTCACGCTGGGCGTTCGGTAGAACGTGCTGTCCACCTCGACGGTGTCGAATTTCGTGGCGTAGTAGGTGAGATAGTCGGCGGGCTTCATGCCTTCTGGATAGAAAGACCCTTCCCAACCGGCTGCGGTGAAAGCGGAAGTTCCGAGATGGATTCCGGTCATGGTCGCTCGCCGAGCGATTCCCCGGACGCCTTGAGCCGAGCTGCCACTAAACGAACCCTCAGCTCGTCAGGAATTATCGCGCATGCGAATTCGATTTCTGGCGGAACTCGGCCACCGGCTGCCTCTTTTTCGCACTCATCACACATATCACGCTCGGTAAGGATGATCAGCCGACGTGTTGCCTGTACCATCGTCAGGAAGAGCATGTCAGAACGTAGCTTGAGTATCTTCCCAACCGCATGCTTGCCGCTGGATGTTTTGGCTCCGCTGGTGGAAATGGTAGCAACAACCGAATGGTCTTCACTCACTGCGTCGAAATCGAAGACCCCGCCCGACCTCAGTGGCAACCGTTCACGCGAAAACTTCATTCCGAAGTGTGACGCCATCTAATTGCGTCTCACCCAATCCTCTACTTCAATTTGGATGCGTGTGTCTGCCAAGCGCTTTCCTCGTCCGTGTGCGTCTCTTGGAAGCCGCGATTCTATCAGACGTTATTGACCAATTACAGACCGAGAGCGTAATCTTCACACCGATGAACAGCCTTCGTTTATTATTTGCGAAGATTTCAAAAAGGACGCAAATGAAAACCAGCGCCATTTTCGGACTGATAAGTGTTTGCGCTCTGACGAGCATTCTCGTTTGTCCCGTGGCGCAGGGCCAGAAAGAGGTGTTCCCCAAAGACGAAGAGATTACATTGGTCATGACGCAGACGGATCGCGCACTTGTTGGCTATCAGGCTGCGGTAAATTTACAAGAAAGGCTGATGAAATCGGAGGCGGGCGTTGCCGATGACAAAACAATTATCGAAGGGTTGAGAGCGATGTCCAAAGCAATCGGCAAACAACCCCAGAAATTTAACACCGTGTTTGGGGTCGATTTCATAATGATGTTGGATGACGCTTCAAGAGACGCCGCCCTTTGTACGGCAGAGGCAATCAAACGAAGCGTGCAGAGCACGGTATCTGGAGATTCTGCTGAGGGAGAAAGCTATCTACTGCTGTCACAAAACTGCACCGCCGTTTCCGAATCCTTCTACACGCTCTCCGAGAATGCGTCAGTGCTGTATCGGCGGTATGTCAAGGGAGAAGAAGCCTTGGCCGAGAATCCATTCAATACCGCAATGGAATGCGATGCAGCACTCACAAAAATGAAGTCTCAGCCGAAAAACTGAAAGCGTCTTCGCATATCGTGACCCGCCGAAGATGGTCAAGTGCCCCAAAGCGAGGTGTGGCGGGCGTGGTGGTAGAATCGTAACGTGAACTGGCTTTCTGCTCACTACCAATGGGTGATCGGCGTAGTGCTTGTGCCCATTGTGTTAATTTTCATCAAGCATTGGCTCGATTCTTCGCGCAAGACGGCGACCAACGCCGTGACACAATCGCCCGTTATAACGGTATCCCCCACCTTCAATTTGCCTCAGCTAGTAATCGCGCCCGAAAACCCTCAGAAGAAATCCCCCGCAACTGCAGTTCCGCGATCTGCTGACCGAGTCGAAACCAATAGACCCGAACTGTATAGCTTGAAACCCCGAATCTGCTTTGTTACCGATGAAGATGATGGATTCACTGAGGGTGGAAATGTCGTAAGAGCCGTGCTTGCAACATTCCGCATGAGAAAACCTTCATCTGATCGTCGCGGCACAAACATAGCAGCACGATTGTCGTACCAGACGACATCTAACATTGGTACGCGGCAAAGTTGGACAGAATTTGGTCGAGTCAATCACGGTAACTGGCTAGATGAAGATTTTAATTCTGTCGGATTCACTCTCACAAACACCAAAGAATTGATTCTGGCGATGGAGCTGGAACAAACGCTTGTAGCGGTTCAGGATAATAGGCACAGCGTGAGCAAGCGCAAGGAACCTTCTTACTTCGCACTTGAGGCAACCAAGTTTTTTGTTCTTGTGACTCTCGTTGATGAAATCTCTGGCCCGCTCATTACCTACACCTACGAGATACGAACCAACCCTTTGACAGTAGCCGAGATTATTCGAGTTATTTGAAAGACGCAGGCAGCGGGGAATGCAGCCGACACCGGCGAGTTGTGTTAGGGCGATGAACTCTCCCATGCCGCCATCGCTTCCTCTGCGGGCTTGAAACGTGAGTCCCGCCCTGGCACTTCATAGTATTTTTTCCATCCGTCAGTCTTGCTCCAAACGAATTCGCCGCGACGGATAGACCATCTGCCTTCTGGCCAGAAGGTAGCTTCCTTCACCAATTCGACCCCATCAGCCAGTTTGCGGTTCACGTTCATAGGATCCGCGTTTCCTCCCGCAGTCCATGTATCGATTTAATTGATCTGAGCGTTAACTCTGGTTCGGTATCAAAAGAGGGTCCGAATTCACCGGCCTAGCAGTTAAGATCAAAGACTCTCATTAGATTCGCTCTTGTCCTACTTGATTCGTTCGCTCGGATGAGACTCCAGAGAGGGTTTTGAAGCCTGCTCCAAATACTCTTTGACTAGGATTGGGACTAAGCAGGAATCAATAAAGTCTTTCAAAGCCGGACTAAGAGCATGGGCGGAATCCTCTTGCACTTTCTTTTTCATGATTTTCTCCCGATTCGAGTGAAGCATGTTGTCTCCGTGCGCGAATTCAAAACGATTTTCCTTCGGAGCGCGTCGGCCTCCCCGTTCCCTTCACGAAGCAAGAATCACACACCCTCGTGCCGTCCTTCAGCGTGAAGTCAACCCTGCGGCTCGGGTCGATTTCCGCACCGCATTTCCCGCAGCGTTCGTCGGTTGGCTCGGCCAGGGGCATCTCCATTTATCCTTGAACTACAGGCCGCTATCGGAGCATTGCAGTGGAATTCTCTTTCCGAACAAATTCACTACAGCACTGACGCTGAGCCCCAAATTCCGGCAAGGGTTGCTCGAAGCGTCCCTATTGCAGAGGGATCTGCCAATTTGTTCATGAGAGAAAGATTTTTGCCTAAGTCTTTAATCGACCCACCTAAAGCGTAAAACTCCATGTCATCAATGACAATCGCCCTGTCGTGGATTTGAGCAGCGTGAAGCCTCACATCGATTGACCCGCCGTATTGACTCACGAACCTGGTAACTGCCACTTTGAAGTTCGCATTAGGCTTGTGAGTTAGGATTCTAACCGCAGGCTTGCTAGGCAGGGCCGCGAGCATATCTAAGATGTCCGCATCAAGGTAATTGTCCACGATCAAGATTTCCTTTTTCGCGGACTGGAAGATATTTGTTATGGCTTTGAATGCAGTGTATTGCGATTTCGGGGGAAACACCAACTCACTCGTCGCTTGAGTGACCTGGCTGGATTCACAAACCTCAATCAGCTTCTCCGTTGGTCGCCCTAATCCGGCTACCTTGGACTCCACAAGCATTCCTTTTCGCTCCAGAAACCACTGATTCTGCTGGATAACGCCGGCGGCCACCCCGAGATAGTCAAGATCGACGGGACTATCGGACTGCACTGGCTGACGACCTCCAAGTTTCCAACTCAACCAATACGCTTCATTCATGATTAGTTGTCTGATTTCGGTCTCGCTCGCTCTGGGTTGAGGACGCAAATCATCGGCTGTGAACGGTAATTCCCTGTAGGTGATTTGGTCGTGTGGATCATCGAAACTGAACGCGCCTGAATCGAATGCTCGTCGGATAGTATTAAGACGTGCGTTTTCGAGGCCGGGACTGTCGGTCGGTATTACGAGGGAAACCAGGCGCTTGCCTCTCCCCGATTTCAAGTCTGTCATGTGAAAGTGGTAGAACACTCCGTCCCTGTGAATGTCCACCACAGTCCTTTGAAATTCGACTTGAAAACACTCCCCTCCCAAAGTCACAAAGGAATTTTGTTGATTGAGTGCCACCTGTTCACCTCAACCGCGTCGCCGAGTCGGATCGCAGCACAGGAAATCTTCAAGGTTCTTCGACATGAACGCTTTTTCACATGAACTTACGCCGTCTGAATGCAGCGATGTCCTTGGAATCTAGGTCAAACCATTCTCCGTTCTTTCGCTTTGCTGCGAACCGTTTGTGCCAGTACTCTTCTATGCCCGCTGGGTCATCGGTTCGTATCGCATGAACCGTCCTCAGCTTTTCGGGAAGCTGTATCGCGAGTTCGTACTCCCTTCTGCCGGCTGCGTTACTTCTGCCAATTTTGTAGAAGCGCCCTGACTTCATAAGATAAATGAACCCGATGCTTTCTTCAGACTCGGCATCGCTCTCAGTTTCGAGACCCTGATGGTCGATGACCGCGGAGCACATCGCCACAACATCATCGGATCCCGTGCGCCCATGACAGTAATCTCTAATCTTTGCCACTAACTGCGTCTTGGTGCCGAACCGTCGTTCGTAGACCTTGGAATTCGGAAAGCGGGCATCGCTACGCTTCTTCATCCGCAGCTCAGCTACCACAGGAAATCGCCCTAACTCGCGCATCAATGCGATGAGTTTCTCGATGAGAAAACTTTCGTCGAACGCGCCTTGCTTCTGATTGGGCTCTAATCCAGCTTCGCGAACAACGTCGTTCCACCGCGCCCAAAACTTACCTTTCCAGTCGGACTCTTTGATACCCGTCTCTTTGAGGAAACTCAATCTGCCAAGCGGTACACCACCATTCGCCTCAGCGGTTCTGCGTAGTTCTTTGAGAATGTGCTCCTTCTTCATGGTGGCCATTCTATCGCGCTAACTAACAATGCGAAACAACCGCCGGACACGCACCCAACGCAGGGCCGTGCTAGACTGCCGCCAAATGTTGACGCCCCCGGAAAAGAGGAGTGCGTAATGGATATCGTGTGGCAGGCTGAAGATAGTCTGAGAGAGAAGAAAGTCGAGAGCGATCTCAAGGACTTATTGAAGACAATGGTGGCATTTGCAAATTCAGTCGCGCCCGGCGACACAGCGCAAATCTTCATCGGTGAGAAGGATGACGGGACCGTTCAGGGAGTTAGCAGCACAGACAACGTTCAAAAGAGTGTGCGGAAGGAAGCGGAGAAAATATATCCAAAAGTCTATTACAGGAGCCATGTATACGAGCGGGCAGGGAAACACTGTGTTCGGGTAGACATCAAGCACAATGGATTGGCACCGCACTTCGGCGGTTCTTCATGGATACGCGAAGGCTCCGTGACCGTGCCAGCGACGGAAGAGTTGTATCAACAACTCATTGAAATGCGTTCCAGCAAAGTCAGGGAGTTGTTCAAATGGTTAGGCAAGCACGTAACAGTATCATGGTCTAACAGGGCGCACAGTGTGATCGGGCCAAACTGGGGAGAGTTCCCTTGCCAGTTAGTCACTGTCACAGAGTATTTCTCTACATTTATGAATTGGGACAAATCCGATCGGAAACAATCGGAACCGAATCAATGGCTCGACCTAAGTTGGGACGACCGAAACAGCCGTTTACACATCTTTGTCAATCCTGAGATGAAAAGTAGGCCCCCTTGGTAAGGTAATCCTGCCCGGCACGGGCAAAGCAAAAATTCTTCCCCTTGCGAGGGGCGAGTTGGCGTGGCACAAGTGAACCCCGTATTCGAGCGGTATATCGGGATCGACTACTCCGGTGCAGAGACACCAAGATCTAGCCTCAGTGGTTTGCGCGTTTTCGCGGCCGACCGCTTGAATACCCCGCTGGAAGTCCAGCCACCGCCCAGCCCGCGTAAATACTGGACTCGCAGGGGCATTGCTGAGTGGTTGGTCGAGAGGCTCGCCGAGGGGGTGCCAACGCTCGTCGGTATCGATCACGGATTTTCGTTCCCGCTAAAATATTTCGAGCATCATGGATTGCCGCTTGACTGGCCGTCATTCCTAGATGATTTTCAGCGCCACTGGCCGACCGACGAGGACATCTACGTCGATTTTGTGCGATACGGCAGCAGCGGAAACGGTGCAGCCCGGTCAGGCAATCCCCGCTGGCGGAGGTTGACTGAACTGCGAGCGCGTACAGCTAAATCGGTGTTTCATTTCGATGTGAAGGGGGCCGTGGCGAAATCCACGCACGCAGGAATTCCGTGGCTGCGCTATATCCGGCAGCACGCAAAGGACCACGTACATTTTTGGCCGTTCGATGGTTGGAGTGTGCCGCCTAATTCGTCGGTGCTCGCGGAAACCTATCCTGCGCTTTGGAGCAGGACTTTTCCAATCGCAGGGAGAACGCCCGATCAGCACGATGCCTTTAGTATCACTGAATGGCTGCGGCGGACGGACTGTGATGGAAGCCTTGAGCGGTATTTCAATCCGGATCTTGGGCCCAACGACCGAAAAGCGGCCGAAATCGAAGGTTGGATATTGGGGGTGGTATGAATTGCTCAGCGCGAAAGGGCGTCGGCAGCGATAGCCACATGCTACGGCAAGAGATGCTGAGGATTTACTTTATATACTATCTAGTTGTGTGCTAATCTTGCGGAAGGTTCGTTCGTGTCTCAGACAGCAGGGGAAGATGGAGTCATTTCGGAGTCAGCCCGTGACACAACAGAGCGCCTGCGAGCGCTTGGCGTACGTCGTGAAAGCGCTCGCGACACTTCACTACAGTAAGCTCGACGAATTGAAGAGAAACGAGCGGCAGTTAAACCGGCCTGACTTTGTGTGGCACTTCCTGGTTGAGAGTTTCGCAACAATGGGCAGTTCGAGAGGATATCAGGGTTTAATCCTCGACCCCGTCAACTATAGCAAGGTTACGTTCGAATCGCTGTCTCTTTCGTCCCCCGCGGATCGCCTGCGAATTCTGAAGGAAACACTTCACGCTGCCAAGGTGCGCATGCCGGATAAGAAAGCTGAATGGTTGGCCGAGAACTTTGACCGGATCGTGGCAATGGGCGGTCCTGCTGCTGCCAAGGCTGGACTCTTACGTAATTCCACCCGTGAAAGCAAAATTGAGTTCCTAGAGCGATTCAAAGGCATCGGCCCAAAGTACGCGCGAAACATTCTAATGATTGTCTACCATCCTGACTTTCGCCAATCCATAGCGGTAGATGAACGAATCAAGTCGGTCTCTAGAGAGTTAGGGCTCTCCTTCGGCAGTTACGATGAAGAAGAGCAGTTTTATGTGAACGTGGCGGCTCGCGCTGGCCTAAACGGATGGGAGTTGGACAGGCTCATTTACAACTTCAGAAACGAAGTGTTAACTGGACTGCGTGAGATGACGGCTCCTACGCAATCATGATCTTGACAGCAGGGAAAGGAAATCAAATAGGGACACTACCGACTCGTTCGAGGCATTGTGTCCAGATGAGCAAGAGCAAGTCAGGCAGGAAATCCGCGAGCAATTCTGAAAGGGGCGTTAGCCTTCGCCGCCAGCCTCGAACTCACGATCCTCGCCTTCGATGCAATCATTGCAAACCGTCCGCCCGTTTCTAATTTCCGCGCATTCCTTGCACACGGCAGTTCCGCATTGGATGCAGACCGCAACTGCTAGCGCGTAGCAGAATTCGCACGCCTCATTCAGTTCAGGTTCTCTCGCCATAACCAAACCAGGAATCGCCCCAACGGACGCGAAAAATGCGTGACAGACTCAAAGCTGAAAAATACTAGCCCCGCAGCGAAGCAAGTTTCTTCTTAGCCAGCGGTACAGAAAATGCGGCAGCGGGATTATGCGCGAATCCTGTCGAGGCCTTGCGGTAGAATTCAATTGCTTTGTCCTTGTCGTCTAGCTTCTCGTAGCTCTGGCCAATCATGCATTGGATGAACGGATCGTTCTGGTTTGCCTTTAACAGTTCCTCAAGTGCCGTCTTGTAATCCCCACCGTAGAACGCGACATATCCTTGCAGATAGGGAAGGAATTGCGCCTGCTCGGGATTGGTTCCCTTGTCGAGAATTGCCTTCGCAGCAGCGACGTGCTTCTGCGCCTCCGCTTGGTCTCCTCGCCGGGCAGCGATACGAGCCTGCGCGTGCTCCCAACGAAACTCCCATAGGTCTTGGCGAGCCGGGTTGATGTCGGGTTCTTTCAGTCCAGAGTCATGGCCTACCTGATACCAGTGGTACGCGGTATCTAAGTCACCCGTGTCAATGCAAACGCGAGCGGCCTCGTCGGCAATCTCGCCCTGCTGAAAAAAGTTCTTCACGCTGCCAAAATAGTCGAAGACCCGCTGTTCGTATTTGACAGTTTTCCTGCAATCTCCTTCAAAGGCATACGACATCGCCGTCGCTCTTTGCGTGATTGCATTGTTCTCCGGCGTGTCCGCCACTTGGATAGCTTTCGCAAAATACAGGCGGGCCTCTTCTCCCTGACCCATGAGGTCGAGGACGCTTCCTGCCGCGATGTTAGCCGGACCGGAATCCGGCGAGAGTTGGAGAGTCTTACGATACAGCGCCAGCGCGTCATCCAACTTTCCCTCGCGCATCAATTGCTGGCCCTGCTTGATGAACTCCGGCTGTTGCTGCTGGCTGGGGATCTGCGCGAATAAAGGAGCGAGAGAAGCCGAAAGTATAAGAAAAGCTCGGGGAATGATAGCGATGTTCACTTTCATGGCTTTCGCTGGATGGCATTGCACAGGTCGCGTACCCATGTAATTACAGCGCCCGCGAGAAGCACCAACCATACCAGTCCAAGAATCCAAGCCCTACTCCGAATCGCCACCCACAATCCCGCTACCAAGAATAATCCAATGAGAACCGCCATCAGATAACCAAACCAAGAACGGTCCCAAGGATTCGGCACGAGGCGCATCGCGGATACCTGTGGGAAGGATTCTACCATGCGGGCAAACCGTTCACGGCAATAGGTCCTGTATCCTTGGAAGTGAAGTCCCGATTGTAGTATGTTCTTTACGCGCCTGACTCCTGCCTGGCTTCAATGAGAGGGAGCCTCGAAGGAGTACCACTCATATCCGGTCAGGCGCAAGACGGGGTCTCGCCTCAGAAAGGAAAGGCCCCGCCTTCCCCTCACCGCGGAACTGCTATTTTCTCAAGTCCGCCAGCCAAACATCCAAGACGGTCAGGCTGCTCGGCTCAATCGTGATGAAGGCGATTCCCATCCCCGAATTGGGCCGCGAATAAGCCACTTTTCCTATAGCACTAAAGTTCTTGCCAGCATGCGAGATGTGCAGTCTAACCTTCGTGCCCTCCGGGAACGGGGTCACTGTTTCGACATAGCACCCCAGCAGGTTCAGGTCCTTGATGTGTGCCGCAAGGTGCCTTTCGGATTCTAGATCGGTGAGATCGATGCCGGCCACGAACGAAAGACGGGGCGCGCGATGGTGTTCGGGGTGAATCGGAGAAGCACCTCAGCGTGGTCGGATTGTATTCCAAGTGGGAACCAATGGGTGCAATTACTTTTGGATTTGAATTTGACTCGGGTCACTGGCTACGATTTCCGGGACTCCTCGGTAGCTGGTTATCTTTCCGGTGACGCAAACCTGTTTATCCCGGTATGTCTCCTCAGGGCGCCCGTATTGGGGTCTGTCACTTCCCCAGATCAAAGTCGCGAAGATCTCCTTCGGATAGCGGACCGACAACTTGGCGTGGCTCTATTCCTTCTCCATTTTCCGGATTTTCCCATCCAGCACGAAGGCGGGAGCCGCGCAGCCGTCCATTCAGCGCTCCATCTATTGTTGGTCCTTGATTGTGTAATCCGCAGGCACTTGGAACATGGCTACGTCAGGTTCTGCCTGCACCAGATTCGTCATTCGCTTTTCGCTGGCTCCGGAACGCGGGTCGGAGTTCTTCTCCAGAAGCATGATGCCCATATCTTGCGAACTCCAAGTCTCCGTGACAATCGTGAGGGCGCGATCATTGCCCTCTGCGCCCACCGCAATCGTCCTTGTAATCCTCCTTCCGGTCGTCAAGAGACCTTCCATCTCCTGAGGCTCCAGCCTTTCGCTCTCAACTGTTGGTTTCGGCGCTGGCGGGGGAGCAGAAGACTGAGCAGAAGTCTTAGCGGAAGCCTGAGCGGATGCGTGTTGATCTTGCGCGCCGACTTTCGGCACCGCTGTCGGAACCTCTTTCGGGTCAAATAACTTCATGCGGATGGCAATAGTAGACTCAGGGGGAAGCACGTACACAAATCCCTCCACGGGGTCGTATATCTGAATCATTATCGGTGCTTCTTGCGGGGGCGGGTGGCTCTCGATGCGAACTCTACCCAAGGAATCCCGATAGATGAGCGTTTTGCCGCCGCTCGACTGAATATGTGTTCCGTCGGCCAACGTCTGGCTGTTCGTGATCTCAATGACGGCTGAAAAAGGGCACCCAGCACGAATGTCCACCTGTGGCAAATGCCAAGCATATCTCTCAACTGGAGGGCACGCTGGAGGTTGTGAGGGTTGCGTCTGCGCCCGAGAAGTATCGCTGCAAATCAAGGCCAACAAAGCGGCACAGAAAATAATTCTGAGGCGTACCATTGTTCGACCCCTTCTCCGTCGCTACCATACAAAGAGATAGATCGTCATCGCCAGAATGAAAACAATCTGATACCAAAGGAAGAATGCCCTACTCCGGTCGGTCTTCATTACCAAGTCTGCGACCAGGGAGACCGCGAGTATCAAGCCCAACGCGGCGACGCTCACTTGCCCAACCACCGGCTTGTGCTGTCGTTGAAACTTCCACAGATATCCGCAGATGACGATGAAAACGACGAGACCGTAAAATTTGGAGTAAACCCGCAAGAATGGTTTGCTTCCCCAGTCGGGCTTCCCTGGGTAGGTCAGCGGGCTATTCGCGTGTTCCGTCATAGCTGTCTTGACCGCTTGGGCGGGGCCGTAACGAAAACGGGCTCTGGTGGCCGTGCGGTAGCCGACGTACTCGCGCCCTACCGAACGAGCCTTCGCTCTTCTGCGGTATTCAGCGAGTCGTTGAGTGCGGATAGTGCTGCATCTGGACCGCTCGCCTTCAGAGTATCCTTTAGGTGGTTCATTAGAGCCCTCGTCACAGCAGGATTGTCTTCCCTAGCGACTTCAGCCGCCAGAGATTTTTCGAGGGCACCCGGCCCAGTAGCTTGGACAGTATTTAGGATTTCCTGAATGCGGTCCACCGTTACTTTCCGGGCTGCCGATAGGCCCTTTCCCCAGTTGCTTCGTCCAAATGTGGACCCATCCTCAAATTCAATAAACAATACTTTCGCGTCGGCCTTGGAATCCACCGTCTTGGAGCCCTCCTTGCGTGGTGCGGTCTGCAACATCCGGGAAGGAGCCTTAATGAATTGTTGTGTTCCTGGCAGAAAGCTAAGGGTCGGGCGAAAGAAGTGATCGACTTGTTCGAGGAAATGAACCCCCGCACCTTGGTCTGGTTTCGCGTCTATGGCTACTTCATAGGCGATAATGGCCTTGCTGGAAATATTGGTTAGGCTTACATTCACGGCCCGTTCTGTCTTTACGTTGTCAGACGAAACTTGGACATGAAAGGACACATCGCCGCGAATTGCCAAGGGGCTATTTGAGCCTGTAGAATCTGTTACAGGTACAGAAATGTTGTACACCTGTGCAAACACCGGGAACGCTGAGCCGATACACAAGAGCAGCAAAACGACCAATTTTGGATTGTGACTCACGGTATTCCTCCAGGGCTATTGATCCCTTCAGACGGTGGTTTCTGTTTCGCAAATCGCGCCCCCGGTAAAAGCGCTGCAATCGCTGTTTACATAGGCGCTCGCACAACAACAGGTGCTGTACGTTGTCTGCCCAACCACATCAATGTAGCAAGTACCCGCATTATTACAGGTGTCTCCGCCGCTCGAATTCGTGGATGCCTGGATTGTTGGGTTGCAGCAGGTGCCATATCCCCCGAAGTAGCAGGTCAGCACGCCGTTACTGCCGTTTGTGCATGTGGAATTGAATAAAGGCACCTTGCAGGGTTCAGGAGGAGGAGGACAACTCTGTGCGCTCGTGGTGCTCGCAAAAAGAAGCATCACGACAACGCCGATCAACAAAGTGCATATTCTTGTCGCTGTTTTTCTTGGCATGGTGTCACTCCTTAGCGATTACTCCAAAGCGGATACAAATGGACTTCATCAATCGACCTAATCCCCCCAGACCAGCCCCACATCATAGACAACGTGATCGACTTGGGAAACGCTATCGGGAATGCCTTCGTTCACCGTGCTGCGATAACGAAACAGATTGCCGTACTGGTCGCGCTTCTGTGACAACCAGTAGTCCAGACTGATTGAATAGACGCCCATCGAGGGGAGCGTGTGCAACTCCTCCGGCTGACAAATACCGTCGTGATTGGCATCCACCCAGAGCCGCAGCGATGAGAAAATCTTGTCGTTGACGTCAATGACTCCATCACCGTTTCCCCCGTTCGCAGGGAGGTCATATTGCGCCAATGCTAGGAAGCCGTTGGGGTCGGTGGATTGCGGTTGGGGCGTGAGATTGCCAAAAAGCTGCTTGCCGTTGTGGACCAAACCATCACTTCCAGGCAGGGCAAGGAAAGCATTGCCTGAGTCGGCCGCTGTCCAAGCGATTTGAATTGGCTGGCCCGTGCCGAAGAAGTCAAAAGTCACCCCGTTAGCAAGGCTGGTCAGTTGGTAGCCCTGTCCGCTCACGTCGATAATGATTGGCGTACTGCATATGCAGCAGGTGGGGCCACCGCAGTTGCACTCGGCAAATAACTGGGCGGAAAACATCACCGCGATTATCACGATGGCGATCGTCGGTCGCCATATGGCACCCGACTGGAAAGCGCGAAATACTCCCCAGGCTCTTCGCATAAAACCCTCCCGTGGACCTGTCAGCGCACACCACTTCCGCAAAACCTAAAAACCAATTTAGCGTTGTTGCCCCTTATTGCTTGTGGCAAGTCGTGTTCGGGGTGGCGATTCGAGCGCATTATGGAGCTGTTTTCGGCGATGTCAAGCATTATTATTTAGCGGGCTACGGTACTATCTTGCAAAATCTAAAAGCGGTCAGATATTTAGAAAGAATGGACTTATTCCCACGGGGTCTCATCGATTCGCCAATATGCAGCCTGGTACTCCACGATAGCTTTAGATAATGGATGAGAAGTTTTGAGAGGACTGGCGGTTGAGGCGGGAAACTGCGGGCGGAAATCGCTGTGGGGATTTACTGCGTTGGGGAGAGGGCGGCGATTTCTTCCCACCGCTTCGGGCTGATGCATTTCAATCTCACCAGGGGGGTACGATGTGAGTAGGCTCTCCCATTCAACAGAGATTCTTGCCAGTACATTCTCAATATGCGAGGCTACCCTGTTAGCATTACTTCAGAGCATAGATAAGGAGTTGAAAATGGTGATCGCGGATAGGTTGCGTGGTTTAAGGGAACAGAAGAATCTCTCGCAGGGTGACATCGAAAAACGCACAGGGTTGCTGCGCTGTTACATTTCACGAGTCGAGAATGGCCATACCGTTCCGGCCATCGAAACGCTGGAAAAAATGGCACGGGCCTTCGAAGTTCCTCTCTATCAACTCTTCTACGATGGTGAGGAACCCCCGAAGATGCCAAATATTCCTAAGCGCCAGAGCGGAGACACTGGCTCCTGGGGCAATTCTGGCAAAGACGCTCGGACCCTAAGCAACTTCCGTAGGCTTCTGAAGCGGGCCAGCGAGAGCGACCGCAAGCTACTGCTATTCATGGCTCAGAAAATGGCCCGTCCAACTGGGCGCCGCGCAAAGACCTAGGAAATCGAATCTCGATGGTGCACATCCCTGGCACCTGCTTGGGCACATCTACGTCCGCAACGGCTGGGGCTACGCCAGTCCGTCGCCGCATAGGAAGGCTAAGTAGGCGCGAATATTTTGGGCTCTCTCCCTGTAAATCTTGGCGTTGTGAAGAAAAGGTTCTCTGTCCGCCTCGAACCTCTGGGCGCACTCTTCCAAAAACTCGGCATCATAGTATTCTTCGGTGGCTCGCCAGGCTAGATAACTGAACACGGCTTCTGGTGTTGGGATCTTCATTGTTCTCGCTCGCAATGTAGGCCCGCATTGTTCCAAGGAAATCAATGGAATGTGAAAAAGCATTGACGATAAGCCGCGACGGATGCTGCCTGTCCCCGGAGGGCCGATGCGTGGGAACTCGCGATCGAACATTGATTGAAGCCGAGGTCACGAAGGAGCGGCTGTTTTTGCTTGGGCTTCTCTTAAACGAATACGGAACGAGCGCTTCTCGGGCGTAATCACGATCTTTTCTTCACGCGCCAGCCAACCAATTGCCCAGTCGAAGATGGGAACTTTCCCCTTCACCGCTCTTTTGAGTTGTACAGGAGTCAGCTCGCCTTTGACGTTTAGCGCCTGCCAAATTGCTCCAGCAGTGGTCCCAATTTTTTCTTGCATGGCAACTCCTTAGGTCCGGCGGGCCTCGATTGCCGAGAATATACTCCTAGTTTGATCCGGCGGGATAGGCGTGATGGGCGCTTAGGACCAGTGGGTGGCGGGACTCGTATCTCCCAGGAGATTGAGCACACGAAAAGCGCAGCCCCGTGGGTGTAAAATCCTGGGCTCAGGGAGACTCATTCTCCCCGGAAGTTGAATATGTACGCCAAGCATTTGCGGAGATACAAAATGCTGTTGGTCGAGAAGCGTCAGGAGTTACTGATCGACAGCACGAGCGCGGGTGCGGTGGTTCCAGGGGCGGGGCACGTCGAGGGAGATCCTGTAGACCAAGCGAGTGCTGATGCAGAAGCGGAGCTGGAGATTCAATTGCACCGTACCGACGGGCGACTTTTGCGAGCTATCGATGAGGCATTGAGCCGGATCTATCATCGAGTTTACGGCGTGTGCGAATCCTGCAAGAGGCCAATCGCAAAAGTGCGGCTCGAAGCTGTGCCTTGGACGCGCCACTGCCGCGACTGCAAGGAGCGCGAGCACTCAGCCGCTTAATAGTATCGATGGACCGATATCCAACGTGAAGCTCGCGAAGTAATGGAGAAGGCATGACAACGCAACAGCAGTACAATAGCCTCGACAGTAAGCAGAGGCGGGATTTACTGCTGAAAATTGGCGAAACTAGTGAAGAAACGCAAGTTTTAAGCCGGCGCGATTACGACGCACTTGGCGGGTGGGTAAAGACCCGGCTCAAGAGGCACTTTAAGCACCCTAAGGCCTAAGGCTTCAGTGAGGATTCCTCGGGAAATGTTCGGCGCTGCCAAACGCGCGGGTTACGGCGGCCGCGCAGCCCGAAACTGTGCCGCTACAAAGCTGCCGAGTTTCACAACTACCGTCCGGTGGACTGGCCTGATATAAAAGTAATCCAGCATGTAGGTGCCATCCGGCACGCGGCTCGCCAGTTCCACGCGCGCTACTTCTTCTGATTCGACCCCCATTGCGCCGGGAAGTTCTGCGATGGTCAGGGTGAGAATGACTGGGAACACGTCGCCGCCTGGGGT
Source organism: uncultured Acidobacteriota bacterium (assembly GCA_963701005.1). Lineage (GTDB taxonomy): Bacteria > Acidobacteriota > Terriglobia > Acidiferrales > UBA7541 > Palsa-295. The sequence continues at coordinate 3,806,637 of OY969555.1, read as the reverse complement.
GGTTAGCGTGGCCTCGACTTGCTCCAGCCTCGTCAATTTGTGGTTCTCAGTGCAGCGGATTTTAGTTCGCGCGGAGTATACTTGGCCTGCAAGCGTTGAAACTCGGAAAAGGACAGTCAACATGGCCGTGCTGATGGCAAGGAGCCGAGAAGGATCACAAGGGCCGTCTGCTGCGATTCGTCGAACCCTAAAACTGAATCACCCGCTCGCTGTCATTGACCTGGAAACTACTGGGACTTGGACGGACCACGACAGGATCGTGGAGGTGGCGGTTCTGAAAGTGTATCCGTACGGAAGGCGAACGAAGTACCACACCCGCGTCAACCCCAAAATACCCATCCCAGAGGAGGCGACGGCTATTCACGGTATCAGCGATGCCGATGTGAGGGATGCGCCCTCATTCAAGCGGATCGCCAAGAAGGTTATTAAGAGTCTTGACGGATGTGACCTGGCGGGTTTTAACCTGATTCGCTTTGATCTCCGAATGCTTAAATCCGAGTTTGCCCGTGTAGGCATAGATTTTTCTATTGAAGGGAGGCGCGTTGTAGACGCTTGCAGGATATTTCATCTCAAAGAGCCAAGGGACCTTTCAGCGGCCTATAGGTTTTTTTGCGGATTGGAACACGATGGTGCGCATTCGGCGCTGGAAGACGCGCGGGCAACTTGGCGCATTCTGCAAGCCCAGATCGCACGGTATGACGATCTCCCGACGGACCTGGAATCGCTTCATGAACTCTGCACCAGTTTGGATGACCGCTTCGTTGATGCAGGAGAGAAGTTTGTTTGGCGCAACAACGAAGCGGTTGTCGGATTCGGTAAACACCAGGGAACGTCCCTAAAGGTCCTGGCAAAAAGCGCCCCCGACTATCTTGAGTGGATGATTGAAAACGACTTTCACCCCGAGACCAAGAAGATCGCCCGGAATGCTCTAAAAGGGAAGTTCCCGAAACGCCCGTCGAAGCGTTAATCCGATCAACCTGTTCAGATCGCACAAGCCAATTCAAGTTTTCTTCCGAATTGACCATCGCTTCACCCCGATCTCCCAGTAGTTCGGCAAAAGCCCGAAGCCGTGGTCGCCCGGAGAAGAATTGGTGGGATGGCGGGTCGGCTGCTGTATAGTCCCGATTATGATAAGCAGTAGAGTTCTAAATACAGAGGTGATTTTCGATATAGCCCTCGAAGCAGCCAAGCGCATAAATGCGCCTCGACGCGAAGGCGGAAAACGTGAGGCGTTAGTAAGCGTTGTTTTTGCTGCTGTGTCGCTTGAAGCCTTCTTGAATGAACTAATCGAATTAGCCCAAGACTTTGCAGACTACGAAAATGCCCCACCCATGACTTCTGCTTTCGCTCAGTTGATGTCGCAGCTAAGCAGGCTCCCAATTTTAGTGAGGTTTAACATGGCGCACTGGATGCTTACAGGTGGCCCGTATGAGGCCAACTCACAACCCTTTCAAGCATTGACGCTCTTGTTTCAAATCCGCAATGATTTGGTGCATTTCAAACCAGACCCGCCGACGGAGGAGGGCGAATCAAAGCCAACGCACACGACACTTGAGAAATTGCGGTCAAAACATGTCCTGAATGACTCCTCAGCGTCGGAAAGCAATAGGAGTTGGATGCAGGCAGTCGGAACAAAAGCTGCGGCAGAATGGGCTTGTAATGCAACATCATTGATCGCTGCCGATTTAGTCTCAAAATTGCCAGCCGGGGATTGGAGACAGACGGTAGAGAAAGTTACTCGGAAAATCTCTACGGTGCAGTTTCCGGGTGAGGGTCAAACGAATTAAGCGCCAGTTCCACTTCTTTAGACGTGGCAGAACTTCGCCTTCCCATCAATCGCGTTTGCCATGTAGCGGCCCTCGCTCAAGAACTGCGTCACCTTCTTGCCAGACCGCGCGCAACCCTATTCTCTGTCCACTTTCCGAACTGGAACGAGCTGGTGAGTTTTGGCATCAATCCTGTATCCGTGAGGCAAACCTCCCACGAATACCCTGATTCGCCCCGTCCCGTCCTGCGGCGCTACGAAATCTGGAAAGGCTCGACACGCCTTCTCGTCCGTAACCTTGTCAAACGCATCCCTCCCCGGTAGCGCATCGAGGCGAGCGATGCACGTCTCAACACCTTTTTCCGTTTCTGCCGCCAGTTCTTTCGCCACCCGGTCAGCCCGCCAAGTCGAGTAACGCTCATAGCCAAAATATGTAGCGCCAGTCAGGGTCGCAACAGCGGCCGTGCAAAGCATCACCCTGCGGAATCCTCTGTGGTATGCCGCAAGAATGAGAACATTCGATGCGAAGACCGCCACACCGAGACTCATGGTCCGTCCGTTTTGCGGACTGGCTTGCTTACTTCGGCGACGCCAAACCCATCTGACGTGGACGAGTCACCCACGCATCTTCGCTCGGCGTCTTGGCTGCCTTCATAGCCGCGAGCGTTTGCTCGGTATCGCGCGGGAATCGTCGTATCCAGGAGTTCGGCTGTGTCTTTCGTCCGCAACAGAAAAGTTTATCCGTATCCTTGTGGCAGAACCAACAGTGCTTCAGTTTGAGCAATGGCCGTTTGGTCTTCATGTCGTCACACCTCCACTACGCGCCACGATAAAACATCGGGTGTGGCGGTTCGATCCTTGGCATTTGCCGGGCGAAGAGGAATACTTGACTTTTCAGCACAAGCACGCCGTCCGAACGTCCAGGGTCGGTCATATATTCCCGAATGTGGTCGGTGCCCAGCATGACCTACTGGCCGCTACGTGGATTGGCAATCGCAAGCTGCTCCCGCCAGGCATCCTCAATAATCCAGGCATCGTCGATTTGCTCCAACTCCGCACCGATTCGTTCGTCAATCCGGCGCGCAATTGGAGATAGCCGCACGCGCTTCCCGCGCATTTCCGACAGCTCTTGCTTGTTCATATTCTCCCCTTCACAATCCTGAATTATGCCGTCGCCACGATGACGCACAAACCGGCAAGGCGCACGCTGGGGTAGGTCATTTCGCGCCTGCCCAAACCAATCCCACAACTAGGCCGATGAATACTGCGACCATCCCAAATTCCAGTTGCTCGCTCTTAGGCTTACCTTCCAATGCCCAACGCACGACCTGTTCACAGTTGGCCTCGGCCAAATTCCATCGCAAACCCTCTCGGCTCCGCAAACGATAGATTATCGAGCATTGTTGCTCGCGGGTTTCGGGCACCCACACAACCTCACACTGAGGCTGACCACCGGAGAATTCTGCGAAGGATGTACAACGGAGTGCATCTCGCTTTTGCGAGTGCCACATTCGAGGCTGACCGTTCTCATCTTGAAACCAATCAACCACGCCCCAGTGTTTCACGACGGATAGCCGAGTGCTTGTAACTCTCAGAATGGTTCCGGGTTTCAGGGCCCACAGTGGAATTATATCCATTGAAACCTCCCCTCCTGCCCTCGCTCTGATTATACTGCTCCCTACTGTCGAGGGCATGTCACAAATTGCCGTGGCTCTAATCGAAGAGCGTCCGGGCTTTTTCTGTGTGGAATTAGTCCGAAGGCATTTGGCCGAGCACCTCATTGACCTCTCGAACCAAAGCCTGAAACCGATTACGAAGACCATTCGGTCGAACCGTCATGGCGCAACGGCAGTGGCAATCGTGAACGGCCTTGCCATCAACTTCTCGGTAGTCGTGGGGATAGAAACGCCTTGATGTGCTTGACATGGAGGGGCGCTGGCGGATCACAAGAAGAAAGCCGTAAGTTGATGATATAAAACCATATTAGACGCTGGAATGCTGTGCCAAGAAACCCCCGATTTATTAGCCCTTGACAACTTCACAAATTGTGAAGTATCCTTGGCTCGTGCATATCGTTACGCGCAAGCATCTGAAGGAGGCAATGGAGAAATACCCGGATGCGGCGGACGAAATCAAAGCGTGGATTGGCATCGTTGAAAAGATTCGGTGGCACAATCCTGTGGAAGTTCGCAGTACGTTCAAGGATGCCGATCCTGTTGATGACTACGTCGTCTTTGACTTCAGGAATAATCGGTACAGGCTTGTAACCGTCATCCACTATGCAAAGACGACTGACGAAAGAAAGACAGAAGGGCACGTCTATATACGATCTTTTTTGACACACAAGGAATACGATAATCGCAGCAACTGGGATAGGAGGTATGGAACGAAATGAGCACGATTCTCGCAAACCCGGCGGAAATGATAGCGCACGGCGCTCCTCGCGTCATACATAATGATGACGAACTTGAAGCGTATACTGACGCTCTCTTCCAACTAACGGCGCTGGACAATCCCTCTCGCGTTGAAATGGAAGCAATTGAACTCCTAACATTGCTAGTGGAGCGTTATGAGCAAGAGTACTACCCCATTCCGGCGGCTGATCCGGTTTCAGTGGTTCGGCTTCTCATTGAAAAGCAGAATCTCACACAGCGTGATCTGATTCCTCAATTTGGTTCGGAGAGCGCAGTTTCGATGTTCATGACGGGACAACGGAATCTTACTTTAGAACAAGTGCGGAAATTGAGTACTCGGTTCAAACTTCCTCCTGATGTATTCATCCCAAAGGCATCTGTCCCTGATAGCACCAACCGAGTGGTAAGGGGGCACGCACGTTCTCGATAATGCTCTTAGGGACTTGAACCGAGAACGGGCATGTCCCGCCGAGAGTTCTCGCGAGTTGGTCGCGGGTGACATCCCACTTGATGCTGGGCGAGCGCCAGTCATTGCGTTTTCCTTCGATCCAGACAAAAGCTCTCTCGCATTCGATAAGGCAATCCGCGTGAGTAGAGCCTTCCAGCTTCAAGTTCTTCGAGAGAGCTTTCGCATCACCATCATCCAACGTTCTCAAGGACGTTATCCCGCATTGGAAAAGCGCCGGGCGCTAACCGCCGCACCCGCTGATTCCGAGGCGACGGCTAAGAGGCATTTGCTCGGTCGTGACCACTGGAGGTCTCGGCCAAAGAAAACTCAATCCCGAAAATAACTATCGTTCATCTCGTGAATTTTGTGGGATAGCTCGACCAATGCAGGGAACTCGTTTTGCGGCACGCGGGCAAAACCCCTACTGTCGCCCACAACCATAGAAATAGCTAAACGGAATCATTAAACGGAACGAGTACGCACACATCAAAGTCGCCATTTTCCGCTAAAGTTGCTTTCCAAATATCGCCTCCGATAGAGTTGCAAACGCAAGGATCAATGCCGCGAGCTTCTGGTGTCATACACGCTTTTATATATTCACGTCCCGCGTCAATCGCCTCTTTTTGAGAGATGCTCCGGTCATTCTTTTTTAGCTTCGTAAGACCGGGTGTTTTGTATTGCAAAAATTGATTACCCGCGCCCGATACAATGTCGACCACTGGTTCGGAACCCACGAGAGAGTAGTCAGCGGGGTGTGCGGGGCAAAAATCTTTCGTATCTGTGACGCACCACTTTTCTCGCCAGAAGGAAATTCTGCGCTCCGCTATAGCCGCGACTCCTTTGAAGTATCCGGCGAACTGGATTTTGAATTTGTACTCCTCTGGGTCTTGTCCCCAATCTCTCAGGGGCGCGTCAGCCTTCAGTATCTCGTGGAGTTTTGGGCCTAGTGTGTCCATCACCGCGTCTGCATAACTCGCCAAAGTTGAGAACTCTTGCGAGGCCAAAGTTTGAAGGACAGGCTGATAAGCCTGTTTCAAAATATCTGTTTTCCCATCTTCATCTAAGATTGACGCCGCACCGCTCACACCGTACATCAAATTTAGAGAATGGCTTCTTAGGTTGAATACCTTTTGCTCGTGCAACGAAGGTAGCTTTTCTATGGGGTTGCCTTTCCCGTCGGAAATGGCGACGAAACCATCCGGTGTGTAGACCATTAAAATCGCGGTCGGCATGGATGAAACCTTTATACGATAAAGGCGTGCATTCATCATCGCCGCACACGCTTGAGGGTTCCACGGGCCATACATATTTAGATACGCGCCACGCTTAGATGTCGAAAGCGGAATTGTTTGCATGTGCTCTTGCCTAAAGCCGTAAATTCTTGAATTGAAGTCTGGATTACTCATACACAACTTCACCTTTGGTGTTTAGTCGGTACAAACTTCGATGCGTGTCCGGCTCTTTCTCCGTTCGGGCAAGAAAATCCTCTTTCGGCTGCACAACAATTGTTTGGATTACGGCCTCGCCCAGCATGATCGGCGCGTCAGATGCAAGGGTGACTACCCAGCCGTCGTTGGTGAGTATTCCGAGTTCGTATTTGGTTTCTAAGCTCATAGGAAGTAGCTCGAATAATTCCCTTACGATTCGTTGAGCCGAAAGTGACCGACTTTCTTACCGCCCAAGTCCTCGAAATTGATTTCACCCTTGGGCGTAGAGTCGGGCTCCACACGGTGCAGCAATTTGCCTCCCAGATGCGAGAAATCAATCTCGGTCGCACGTTCAGCGATTGGCTTGCCCGCCGATGATTCGTTCGTGCTGGACTTCTGGGCTTTGCTGCCTGCTTGGACGAGACCTTTCAATTTCAGTTCTCTGGATTTTTGCATTCAAATTCTCCTTACTCCGTTTCACGAGATGGCATCGGCAGGGGCAGACGTAGCAATCATCGTCCAGCCACTCGCTGCCCGAACACTCCGCGTGATTGTCCGACTTGCACGCTGCACTTTCGTCCAACACGAAGGCTTCTTTAGATTCATCAACACAGTCCCGCACTGCTTTTCTCAATTCTTGCTCAAAAAAAAATGCTCCCAAGTGATTTACCGCCTGTCAAAAGTCCACGAATCCGTGGGCACATCGGGAATTCCCAGAGCGCGGTGTCCTGCCGACCTTAAATCTTCTATAGACGAAGCATTATTGAAATCGTCCTTGAGCGCTTTTTCTTTTGCGACCTCAGGCGGAGTAACCAGCATATTATTTTCCCGTGCGAAGGCGACGGCTCGGTTGAGAGCGTCGTATTTATCGGCGGCATCGGCGAGGTCGTTGTCCAACAAAATTTGCTGAACCGTTGCGGAATTGACCTGACCGCCCTCCCAACTCGGGTTGTCTGCCATCCAGCGTTTTGTGGCGTCAATCCACTCCTCTTCCACGCGTTTACCCGCGATTTCTTGGCGGTCTAGTCCGAAGTTTTCCTTTAAGTAGGAATCCAGCGCACCGCTTTGGACACTCTGAGCGACAAACTCGTTAACCGAGATTTCTCCACGCATCAATTGCAAGCGGAGGTTTTCCTCATCAACAACTCTTTGAGCGTGGGCGTCTTCCCGTGCGACGAATTGTCCTTGCTCGTCGCGAGCCTGCACATTTGGGGTTGGAGTTTCGGCGGAAGCATTGATGAGTTGCCGAAGCAACTCGGTCTCGATTCTAACTAGCTCATCTGCGGAGTTTCCCTCGATTTCATATTCTTTTCCGCCGACGGTCACAGTTTTTGAAAAGCCTTTCGGAGTCGGCTGCTCGACCGGAATGAAAACATCTGGCGAGTAGTAGTCCCTCTTCACGAGTCCCTGCTCGACCGCAAGATTTTTGAAGAACTCGCGTACCTCTTCGAGCGCGCCCCTATCCTGTGAGTGCTCGATAACCCACGCTTCTTGCTCCGGAGTTAATTTGATTGCTGAATCTTGTGGTCCGTACGACATAGTGTTTCTCCTCTGGGCGAAGGCCCACTTCAAAATTGTTTTGTGCTGCGCTTTTATTTTTCGCCTACAAATCTCAAAAATCCATCCGAACCGCTTACGTAAGGAAACGACGTTCGGTTCGGCACAGGTTCATCCGACTTTTGCGGCGTCGTTTGTGATTTCACTGCCGCAGATACCGACTTGGCAATCGCCTCTTCAAGGGAGTTCGACGAACTTAGGGCACTCGCGACGATTTTTTCTAATGAGGTATGCGGCGCGTTCGTCTCGGCGTAGTCGCTTTCAAAAGAAACCGAACCATCGGGGTTTCTCGTGAACGAGCCGTGAAGCGTTTGCGAAGCCGTAACAAGGTTCTGAAGTTGCGTCGGGTCGCGGCACTCACGAATCTTTTGCTCCAATTCGGAGAGTTGCCTTCCTGCGAGCCGTTCCTGAATCGTGCGAATGTCGGTCATTTTTTCTTTGCCTCTTGCTCCCGAATCAAACTCTCTTCGTCGCCTTGATATTCCCAGTGCGGTCTAACTTTTTGCACAGAGTCCAGAATATCTAACGCCCGTTTTTGCTCGGGTCTCTTCATCTTTTTCAGCCTTGCGTATAAAGAATCCTGTTTCAGCGCATTGCTGTGATACTGGCAGCGGCGAAAAATGCTGACGCAATACAGGTCACAGAACGCATTCCGCTCGGGAATAAATACGCCGCACGGTGGCGAACGATGCTTTTTCCTGCCGCATTTTCTTTCATCTGCCAAAACTCACCTTTGTTCCACGATTTGATATCTCCGACCGTTGAAACCTCGGCTTGCTTGGCTGGCAACCTTGGTGCCTCTTCGTCTTCCCATCTATTAAGTCGGCACAGCGAATCAGCCGCTCGCGTCCACATTCGGTGCAACGGCACAAATATTGGCGATGTCTTTGAGCGTCGGGTTTCGCCAAACACAAGACTTTCCAGTTTCCGAAATTCTCGCCGATGATTGAAAGCAGCATCTTGGTTCACTCACTTGATGTCCCAGCCATCCTCAGTTTGGTATCCGATACAAATTTTCAATGCTTCCAGCCGAGTAGGTCTTGTCCACTTTCGGTATTCATCTGAACTCTTGGCATGAATAGAAAGGCACTCGTCCAGCGTCACGATGCGACGATCCACGGTGTCTCGTACGCTTCGGACATAACGGAAAGCCTCGCTCAGAATCCGATTCGCAAAATCCTCTCGCTCTTTGGGCGTCGCAATCGGCGAGATGCCCGTGATTGCCTCGACTCGTTTGCAAAAAATCTCATCGGGTCCTTGTAAAATCCAATCCAGTGCGGAGTCATTGGGTCGCAGTCCTTGTGCCCACAGACGCCGCTCTTCAGATAGATTCGCGCCCGTCGGGTTGATTTGCGCTTCCGATTCCTCGGCGGTCGGCGATTTATCCTCGCCACGGAAAAGTTGCAGCAACATTTTCCCCGATTGGATGTCGGCGACGCTCAACCCACCCCTAGTCCGCAGAACCTCAGCGATTTTCTCGGGAGTATCACAGTTTGCAAAGACCGACTTTTTTCGGCGACTCACTGAGATTCCTTCTCAATCATGCCGAGCGTCTCCAGTTGCAGGCGAATCGCGGCAACCTGGGCAGCCGTGGTTTTACGGGAGCGAATCGCACGATTCAGTTGCTCAAGCGCCCGCTCGCGTTCGGTCTTGCCTTGCATTTTGTCCACGGCTTCGGCAAGTTTGCCCTTGGTGAAAACCAGCGAGGCTAGATGCAGAAGTTTTCCATCAAGCACGGGAAAGACTAACTTCGTGGCTTTCAGTCGTGAGCCTGTGCGCCAGAATTCCAAAGCGAGAACCTTTTCGTTGAACGCCAAATCCTGGAACCAATCGGTATGAATAAACTGGTCTGGAGGTAACCACGACGAATTTGCTGGAATGTCGTCGGGCGAAATTAACTCTTCTTCTGCGGACGCAGGCTCCGTGATGCTGCCACAGCGACTTTCGTCCATAGCCTCGGACACGGCGGGTTCCGCGACATCCACGACGGGGGACTCGGTGAAGGTTCCGCAGTCCAGCACGGGAACTTTGACTTCCTGTGCGGCGATAGCGTTACAGATTTCTTCCACGGGGACACCCGCCTCGGTCGGTGTTTCCACTGCGACTACAGAGTTCGTTTGTTCGGACATCATTTGCCTCCTACGGCAAAAATTAAAAGCCGAGACGGCGATTAGGAGCCTCACGAGCATGAGGGGATCGCCGCCTCTTGGGTTTCGCTCGGAGCGAACCGAGAAAAACTGGCCTCTCTTATGGGGCCGTTATCCTAAGAGTTTGTAATGAACTGGGGTCGGACGGGTCGCTCAGGAGGTATGGGGCGATTTTTTCTAATTTCTATTCTCCACAGATTTGAGACTCCATGGGACTCCCGCTCGGGGTCGAAAAAATAATAGCTGGTTCTGACAGGTACCCTTTTTTTTCTGATAGCGTACACGTACGCGGATTCTCAAAACTTGGAGCCGTCGTCACGTAGCCGAGCTGTTGGACTCCCGAAGGGGTCGCGAAAGTCTCGCTCTGAGACGCCAGGGACCCACCCGAAAAAAAAATCCCAGCGAAAAAAAATCGGTGAGCAATTCGGATGCCGTTCATTCGATTCAATTTGGAAGATCGTGCAGGGTTGTGGTGGGGATTCTGGAACATTTCGATATGGGAATGGCGAAACTCGGGACGTTCGTACTATTGACAACGCAACATTACGACTGTAGAGTTGCGCCATGAAGCACAAACACTCTCGACGGAAAGGAAACCAAACAATGAAAGCCCTTACTCCCGAAGAAATCATCAAAGTGCTGAAGATTGCAGCGAACGAATCGACACGGAATCACGCGATGATTTTGCTGGCGTACCGTCACGGAATGCGGGCATCCGAGGTATGCGGCTTGAAGGTCTCTGACATTGACCTAAAAGCGGGCGAAATCGTCATTCGCCGACTCAAGGGAAGCCTGAAAACAACTCAGCCGCTCGCGGACCTGGCAGGCCAACCACTCCTATCTGAGAAACGAGTTCTAAAGGCGTGGCTCGCAGAGCGGCACGATCCAAGCGAATACCTCTTCACGTCTCAGAAGGGCGGTCAACTCGACCGAACCGCGTTCTTTCGACTGTTCCAAGACGTTGCCGAGCGCGCGGGTCTTCCGACCGATAAGAGGCACCCTCATTGTTTGAAACACAGCCTCGGGTTCTCTCTGGTAGCCGCGAACGTTCATCTGTCCATCGTAAAGCAGGCTCTCGGGCACAAGTCCATTGCAAGCACGGCGCGTTATGCCGAGGTGACCGATGAAATGACAGGTAAGGCGGTCACAACGGCTCTTGCAGGTCTCTTCTAGGCGTCCTGCCTAAACTGGGGTCGGGAGCCGAATCGGGTTTCCGACCCTGTTTCATTTCTACCCCAAACCCCGATTTTGACCCGCCGTAGGAACGCATCGGAGTACCCATTCTGTTGCGTTATTCCAGAAATCCCATCCGCAAGTCGTTTGGTTGATATAGCCGCAAAAGGGCACTCCCTTCCATAATGTTGCGTTTCGGGCTTTGATGGTTGCCTGTAGGGGTCGGCTCGGATTCCAGAACCCCGAGCCCGAACACAAGAACAATCCCAATGGGTGCGAGCCTCGGGTTAGATCACCGCGCAGAACAAACGCCACAGCGGTAGCCGCCGTCGCCTGTGAACGCATTTCGTCGCGTCCGAGGTTGGAGGCTATCGCACAGGGGAAACGCCACAGATGCCCGCCATCGCAATACGGCGGCTCAGGACGCATCGGAGCCGTTCGGTTCATAGTTGGGAGCCTCGTACCGTTAATTCTGTAGCGAAAACGGTACGTAAATCGTTGATAATACATAGTTTCGCTTCATTTTCGCCCCTAAAAAAGTTTTTCTCGTCTCAATTTTACATTTTCAAAGCAATAGCCAAAAAGCCTGACTCTTGGATTGAATCGGGGGAGAAGAGTTACGATTGGGCTATCGGAAAGTCGGGGTCAAGCGGCTAGGGGCATCGCTCCCGTCCTGTGATCTCTGACCTGTCTTAGCCTGTGGTCTATGATGTGCATTGAGCACAGATGACCCTTATCCCTGCACGAACTTTGCACCGCCGATTGTTGGTTCGGATTACACCTTGCCAACACCCGGCTGCCCCCCCTCACGACTCCCGCACTTGAAAGATTCGGACAAGCTCGGCTCTTAGCTCTATCTCCCAGTCGGGCTCGCTCAACGGCTGCACCACGGGTGCCGTGGGCTCCGTCTGCTCGGCTGATTCGGCTACCGACGCTGAGTCACCCGTCTCGGCTGGCGTGGTAGAATGCAGCCGAGTCCACAGAGTAGCGTAACTCACGCCTAACGACTTGCTGATTTGTAGAAGGCTCTGTCCCTCGGCAATCATCTGCCTCACCACAGCAAGGTCAATCTGGCGTCTCGGTCTTCCAGTTCTGGGCATTTTGTTTCCCTGAGTCACGGCGAAAGGTAGCGATTGAACCGCCTCCAAACCGCTGTCAAAGGTGATAATCGGAGGCTCCCAACTATTCGTACTATTCGTCTATTCGTACTACAGGGACAGAGTGTATTCGTACTTTTCTTACCCTCTATATGCGTGTTCTTCTTTAGAGATTTTTTCTCTCTGACCCTACCCTACGAATGCACGAATACTACGAATACCTAATCACCAGTTTTCACAAGCCGCCAACCGTTGCCAGAACTGCCCTTTATCTGCTTAGAGACTGGCGTGATTTTGCCTGTGCGAACCAAAGCGTCCATCTTGGCATGAATCCAATCCGCCTCTTTGTTGCGATGGAACACGCCAACGGATATGTCGGTCGGGAGAGCGAACCCGTCAGGGCACTCAGCCATGAAGCCGAGAATCTTGTCGCCCAGCGGGTCACCCGAGGAACCACCGAATATCTGCCCGACGCTTGCCTCGCAGTAATCCCAGAACGCCAGAGCCGCCTTGAGATGTTCCACGCGAACCTCACGGGCTGAATCAAGCAAGGCATAGAGCAGGCTCAGACGCAAAACGTGTGCCTCGGCTCGGCTCAGTAGGGCTCCCGATAGTCCTGCCCTTGTGCGTGTCAGGTGCGGATAAGTCTTCGCCCAGAGTGCCTTTGCTTCCGCATCACGGCTCACCTTGCCATCCCAGCCGTCGTGATTCCGAGACGCCATTACAGCGTTGTGAAGCCCACTCACGATGTCATTCACATCCACATCGTTTCCGCCCTCGGGCAACATTTTTGATCGTCGCACCGCCACAACGAGATGCCGATTGGCGAATCCGTTAGCTCGCTCCGTGGCGTTCAAACTGTTCAGCAGTTCCGAAGGCGTGATGTGCGCCACAAGGCTCAGGTTCACATTGTCCACCTTGAGCGGGTCTTTGCGGGTCAACACAACCAACTTCGCTGTGTCCCAAGCGTTACGCAGAACTGCACTCATAGTGCTGCCCTCCCGCTTCATTACCTCCAACAGGCTGGCGTATTCCGACAGCACCACGAGATACGACCGACACAGAGAAACTTCCTCGTAAGTCTGCGGCTCGGTCGCTTTGATAAGACCTTCTCCCGTAGATAGACCGTTCAAAATATGGTCGTAGAAATGTTCATCTACTCTGTAAAAAACTGGGAGCGTTCGGTCTGTGGCGGTTCCTTTACGACCGCCCGCTCCCGACTCACCAACGAGCAACACAAACTCATTCGGATAATGTCTCTTGCCATCCGCCACAGCGAAAGCATTCCGACCGAATTGCACGCCTGCCATAACTAGAAAATTTGCCAGTAGAGCGTGACGGTCTGCCTCAGTCTCAGGCTCAACACGTCGGACGAATTCTCCAGCGAGTCCGTAAAACGCTTCGTCGCGCATCGGCTCAACCCACGTTGGAGTAATGATGCCGGGCCGTTTTTCGTCTGCAATTTCACCCTCTGCAACATTTTCCGCTTCGCCCCGAGGACCACGCAAGAACGCGGACTCGGCTTTTTTCTTAACATCAGAATCGGACATCGGGGGCTTGCAGCATTCCTTGTTCAACCCGCGCAGAAGATTCAGCACAGTTTTTTGGGGATAGCGGTCGTCGCGCAACTTGCACGCCTGCGCGAAGAGCCATTTGTCCCGCCCGCCTTCTGTAATTTCTAGAACCTCAGCCGAATTGGTTGCGGGAGTTTGCGGTTGAGACTTTTGTTTCATAATCCAGTCGGTCAGCCACGGGGGAGCAACGGGAATCTCACCGAACGGCGATTCTACGATTTCGTAGGCTTCGCCAGTGTTGGGGTGAAGTGAGCCAGCGGCGACGACATACTTGTTGTGCGCGCGGACGCTGAACGCCTCTTTGCCGTCAATATCGCAGTCACGATTCCCCATGACACGTGAGCAGTCATCGTGTTTGAAGTAGAAGTGCCGCTTTTCGCCCGAAGATTTCACAATCAGCGTGTCCAGTTCACCGACGGTGTGCCCCGTGTCTTTCTCCATCCGTTCAAAGACCACGGGATTATCAACGTCCCAAATCCAACCGATATCTTGCTTGGCAACCGCACCGCAGTTGTAGTTGGGATTCTCTGCGTCCCACTGGGCAATTTGAGCCTCGTCCGTTGTGGCGAGATTCTCCCAACCGTTCAAAAAAGCGATTTTGGTTTTAGGTCGCAGCGGTATCACAGGGAACCCGAACGCGGTTATGCCGTGAGCACGTTCGGCGAAGGTGACGGCGGGGTTCACAAGGCACCGCCTTTACCTTCGGTGCTGGCGGCTTCAGGGGATGTGATGAATTTGACGTGGAATGCGCGGGGACGACGTTGACCGTCAATCCCGATGTTGAACGAAACGGTGTCGCCAGCCTGCACATCGGCGTGGTCAACGGTGTCCGATTGATGAAAATAAATTCGCAGCCGTCGTCCCGATTCCGTGGTGAAGATGATAAAACCAAATCCCCTATCGTGGACGTTGCTGACGACTCCAACGCTGTTCGTGATAATGTTCTCAGTCATAGTTCTTTTCCTAGGGTGTTGCGTCTACAACTCCTGCTCCCGCAAAAACAAACTGCGGCGCGGTAGCCGTCTTTACAGCCGTGCTGACTCCTTACTCGTTCACAGCGTTGAGGCTTCGTTGCAAATAACTTTCCACTCGCTTTTCAAAGGTGCCGAGCGGACCAGTCCAGTCGCTGGTCGTGTGCATCGTTCGACTATCGAACTCCATTGACTCGCCAGCACTTTTTTCTGCAGCCCACGCTTCGTGTCGCAGGTGTTCCGGTTGTCGCCAATCGTTTACACGACATGCGTCACTGCAGAATCGAGAACTCGCCCTCTTCGGCACGTACCCCTGATTGCAGAAATCACAGTGACGACTCTCTAAGACCTGACGCTTTGAATCTCGACTGCAGGTCTTTGTACAGAATCGTTGATTCGCGCGGTGGGGTTTGAAAAGCGAATCACAATGTTCGCACCGAATTAGCGTTACACTTTTCGCTTTCAGATACACTTCGCCCCGAAGGGTCGCTCGTTGTCGGATTTCGGTCGCCTGTACGGTCATAATCGTCACTCACTGTCGTATCGGTGCTTCGGCTCGTTCTGTCCAGCGCAGCAACGTCGCCCGCCGCAAGTAAAACTTCCGACCGACTTGGACAACAGGCAGCTCTCGGCTAGCGATAAGCCCACGAAGTTGCCACACGGTCAAACCGAGTAAAGCTCCAGCGTCTGGCAAACTTAAGAGCGTGGATTGCTCGGGAGTCATGCTGCACCGCCGCGAGCTTCGGCGCGAACCTCTGCACGAGCACGAGCGGCCTCAACTTTCAAGAAGTCGCCAACGACGAGCCGAACAAGGGCTCCCCGGCTGATCCCCTTCTTTTTGGCAATCCCTGCAAGAACTTTCAACTGTTCAGGCAAAAACGCAATGAGCGTAGGTATCAGATTCTTGGTCATAAATGCTCCTCCTATATGGAAGCGTTATCCTTAAACCTGAAGCCGCCCACGGGTAGACATTCTACCCACATGATGAGAAAACCCTTATAAACATTGGCGATTGGCAAATCCATCGAGCTTTTTTTCTCCGCTTAGCGCGCTAAAAAATCTGCACGAAATCCCGCGAAGCTTTTTTAGAGCCGTACTCCCCTAGTACCTTCGGTCTATTGCCACTAAAAACGCTGGTGCGTCAAAATCTGGTGCGAGTCAGGCTGGTGCGTTCGGAACGAGGTGAAAAATGACCTGGGCCACAGTGGCAGAAGTTCTGGAAATTCCCAAAACGCGAGGCAAGTACGGCGAGGGCTCGATTCAGCGGCGAGGAGACCGCTGGCAGATTTCGTACTACGACGCTGAGGGTGTGCGGCGTCGCGAAACATATTCGACTGAGAAGAAAGCGGAGAAGGCTTTACGGACAAAACTGACGCTGAAGGAAACAAACAAGCTCGATCCGCATGAAGTCCGAATCAAAATTGACACGGTTGCGGCACTCTACCTAGCTGATCGGAAGGGAAGCGCCCCGAAGAGCTACGATTGGTTGAAGTCTGTTTGGGACACGCACCTCAAGGGCTTCTTCAGTGGGTTTGTCGCATCACGAATCACCACGGAGAGGCTCGTCCAGTATCGCAATGAGCGGATCGAAGTCGGGGCGTCACCAACAAGCGTGAACAAGGAACTAGTTGTTCTGCACGCGATGTTTCAGCATGCGCTGAGCTATACGCCGCCGAAAATCGCACGCGTTCCGAACTTTCCCAAGCGCTTGAAAGAGCCGGCGCCGCGACAGGGCTTTGTCACAGACGAGCAATACGACCTTCTGCAGACTCATGCGAAAGAGCCGTGGTTGAAAGCGCTGCTAGCGATGGCCTACGATTTTGGCTTTCGGAGATCGGAACTGGTTGGAAGAGTTCAGAGAAATCAACCACCAATGCAGGTCCGGCAGATCGATCTAAAGAACCGAACCATTCGACTATTCCCCGGCTCAACAAAAAACGACGAAGGCCGACTTGTGCGGATGACGGATGAGGTCTATGATCGGATTCGTCTCTGCGTCGAAGGTAAGAAGCCGGACGACGCGGTATTCACTTGGAGCGACGGTTCGCCTGTACTTGATTTTCGGGAGACGTGGAAGCACCTCACGAAGGCGTCCGGCGTTCCAGGTCTTCTGCTGCATGACTTTCGACGCGCGGCGGTGCGAAACTTGATTCGATCCGGTGTATCAGAGACTGTGGCAATGCGAATCAGCGGACACAAGACGCGAAACATTTTCGACAGGTACAACATCGTTGCGGAATCCGACCTCGCGGAAGCTGCGGCGAAGCGTGATGCATCAAGAATTAGTCACAAATTGGTCACAGAGCAAAACAAAAACTCGTAAGTCCTTTGCGGTCGTGGCGGAACTGGCAGACGCACCAGCTTGAGGGGCTGGCGGTAGCAATACCGTGGTGGTTCGAATCCACTCGACCGCATACTTCTTTTTTTACGCTTATCAATATTTCGGCCTGAAGACTCTCTCTGCTAGAGAGACAGCAATTTTCATTTCCTTCCTGCACACCACCCCCTCGAATTTTTCTCCACAATCGTCCTTGAAATTCCGCACCGCTTATATATGATGGCCTGTTTTGATTCGGCCTCGCGCCGCGTTCAAACGATTTCGCCGTGAATATCAGGGAGGACCGATGCGGATGAGGAAGCCCAACAGTGGTTCAGCAGCCCCAGCAGCCATGCTGGCGCTCCTTATCACCATTATGGTTGTTGCCACGGTGTATTATTTTGCCGTCGAGACGTATCATCCGCCCGCGCCGATCACCGAAGTCGGCAAAGCCGTGGATCATCAATACGAATTGACGCTCGCAGTCACCGCCACAGTCTTCATCCTCTCGCAGCTCGGACTCGCCTTCGCCGTCTTCCGCTTCCGCGACCACGGCCAGAAAGTACGATTCTCGCGCGGCAGCAACACGCTCGAAGTGCTCTGGACCTCCGCCACCATCATCCTCTTCCTTGGCCTCGGCCTCATGGGACGCAAAGCCTGGGCCGATGTGCGCTTCACCCAGCCAGCCGCTAACGCAATTCAGGTGGAAGTGACCGAGAACCAATTCGTCTTCAATTTCCGCTATCCCGGCCCGGATGGAAAATTCGGCAAGCTCGATCCCAGGCAAATCAGCGCTTCCACCGGAAATCCGGTTGGCGTTGACTCAAACGATCCGGCCGGTAAAGACGACATCGTCGTACCCACGCTCACCGTGCCCGTGAATCATCAGGTGGAGCTGCTGATCCGCTCGCAAGACGTGATCCACAATTTCTTCGTCCGCGAGCTGCGCCTCCAGCAGGACGCCGTCCCCGGCATGGTGATCCCCATTCATTTCACCGCGGAAAAAATCGGCCAATACGAAATCGTGTGCACGCAGTTGTGCGGGTTGGGCCACTCGCGCATGCACAGTTATCTGAACGTCGTATCCGACTCCGATTACGACGCGTTCCTCAAGTCGCAGGCAGCCCAGTGATCTCGACTCTAACTTCAGGAGGCCAGGCATGAGTTCTCACGCCCACGCGGCGCACGCAGAGCCGACGGGCTTCATCAGCAAGTACATCTTCAGCAAGGATCACAAGGTGATCGGCATCCAGTATTTTCTGCTGGCGCTGACGGCTGTGATCATCGGGATCGTCCTCTCGCTGCTGATGCGCTTCCACCTCGTCTGGCCCGGCGCGCATTTGCCCTTCGTCAGCGGCGGCTTGATGACGCAGGAGCAATACCTGGCGCTCGTCACCATGCACGGCACGATCATGGTTTTCTTCGTGCTCACCACCGCGCCCCAGGGCGGCTTCGGAAATTATTTTCTGCCCATTCAAATCGGCGCGCCGGACATGGCTTTCCCCACTCTCAACATGCTTTCCTTCTGGGTCACGTTTCTCGCGTTCGTATCCATCATCGCCGCGTTCGTGGTTCCCGGCGGCGCTCCCATCAGCGGCTGGACGGGCTACACGCCCCTGAGCGGAATCGGCGAAGTCACCGGACCTGGCGAAGGCTGGGGCCAGACGATGTGGATCATCAGCATCTCGCTCTTCTGCCTCGCCTCACTGCTGGGCGCGCTGAATTTTATCGCCACGCTGATTGACATGCGCGCGCCGGGCATGACCCTGATGCGCATGCCGCTCACCTGTTGGGGCTGGTTCGTCACCGCGATTCTTGGCTTGCTGGCATTCGGAGTTCTGCTCGCTGGAGGCATCCTGTTGCTCCTCGATCGTTCCGCGGGCACAAGTTTCTTCCTACCCGCCAATCTGGTGATCAACGACCAAATTCAGAATCACAGCGGAGGTTCGCCGCTCCTCTGGCAGCACTTGTTCTGGTTCTTCGGTCATCCAGAGGTTTACATCGCGATTCTGCCGGGCATGGGCGTCGCGTCGCACATCTTGTCCACCTTCGCACGCAAGCCCGTGTACGGCTACCGCGCCATGGCCATGGCCATCTGCGCGATCGGCTTCCTGGGATTCATGGTCTGGGGCCACCATATGTTCTTGAGCGGCATGAGCCCCTATTCCGGCTTCGCATTTTCGGTTCTCACCATGTCCATCGGTGTGCCCTCCGCCATCAAGACCTTCAACTGGCTCGGCACGCTCTGGGGCGGGAAAATTCAATTCAAGTCGCCAATGCTTTTCGCGCTGGGCTTCGTTTCGCTGTTCGTGAGCGGCGGCCTTTCCGGGCTTTTCCTCGCGCAGCCTGCCGTGGATAACTTGCTGCACGCCACCTATTACGTGGTCGCGCACTTCCACCTGGTGATGGGCGTCGCCGCCATCTTCGGAATTTTCGCCGCCACGTATTTCTGGTTCCCGAAAATGTTCGGCCGCATGATGAATGAGACGCTTGGCAAAACGCATTTCTGGTTCACCTTCGTGGGCACCTACTGCATCTTCATGCCCATGCACTTCGTCGGCATCGCCGGCGGCATACGACGCTACGCCGATGCTTCCGCCGTCGCGTACCTCGCGAAGCTCCAGCCGCTGCACGTCTTCATGACCGTTGCCGCATTCTTCACCGCGGCGGCCCAGCTCATCTTCATCTTCAATTTTTTCTGGAGCCTGAAATTTGGCGCGCCAGCAGGAAAAAACCCCTGGAACGCAACGACGCTCGAGTGGTCAACGGATTCGCCGCCCCCGCTCGACAATTTCCACGGCGATTACCCGAGCGTCTATCGCGGCCCATACGAATTCAGCGTCCCCGGCGCGGCGGAAGACTTCATCCCGCAGCATTTGGCGCCCGCGCAAGTGGCGCGTGCGAAGTAACCTGTTGAGCCGAGGCAGTCGAAGAGAAAAGTTCAGGAGCAATTGAGTGCCAGGCAGCACAGTCACCGAAGTAGTCGAACTGATCGGCACCGGCAAGGGCGGAGGCGGCGGAGCCTCCTCCGGCGGCGACGGCGGCGGAGACGGAAGCGGCTCCTCCGGCGCAAGCGGCGAAGTCCCGCAGCGCACCTACGTCACCGGCATGACCGTCGCCCTCGGCGGCATCCTGATGTTCTTCATGGCGCTCGTCAGCGCCTACATTGTCCGCAAGGGCATGCCCAATAGCGCCTGGCAACCGCTCGCGGTCCCGCGCATCCTCTGGTTCAATACGCTGGTTCTCGTGGCCAGCAGCTTCACGCTCGCGCATTCCCGCGGCCGCCTCCGCGCGCAGGATGAAGACGGCTTCCGCTACTGGTGGGGCTGGACCACCGTGCTCGGCGTTTTCTTCCTCGCTGGTCAGATCATCGCGTGGCGCCAACTCGTTGCCGCTGGAATTTATTTGCAGTCGAATCCCAGCAGCAGCTTTTTCTACGTTTTCACCGCCGCGCACGGCCTGCATCTGCTCGGCGGCGTGCTCGCTCTGCTTTCGGTCGCTTTCCGCCCCACGCATCGCTTGACGCGCGGGACGGCCACCGAAGTTGTTTCCATGTACTGGCATTTCATGGATGGTTTGTGGGTTTTCCTGTTTCTACTTCTCCTCCTGGGACGGTGAAACGTGAGCGATACCGAACTCGAGGGCATAGTCGAATCACCCTGGTCTGGCGGCGCATCCCCCTTCGCGGTCAATTCGAAGAAGCTGGGGATGTGGCTCTTCATCGTATCCGACTCGCTGACCTTCTCGGCTCTGCTCATCAGCTATGCCTACGTGCGGCTTTCGACCCCCGATTGGCCGCGGGAATTTGAGTTTTATCCCGCCATTGTCAAATCCAGCTTCATGACGCTCATTCTGCTTTCCAGCAGCTTGACCATGGTGTTTGCCGTCAATGCTGCCCAGGAACGCAAAGTGGGCAAAGCGGTCAGATATCTGCTGGCCACCATGGGGTTCGGATTGGCGTTCGTGCTGATCCACGCCACGGAGTGGTACACGCTGATTGTGCAGGAGCATGTCACGCCGTGGTCGAATCCCTTTGGGACGCCGCTGTTTGGCGGTACATTCTTCGGCCTCACCGGCCTGCACATGTTGCACGTCACGATCGGCGTGGTCTATCTCGGCATCATCTGCTGGGGATTCAACAAGGGCAAATGGAATTCCGATCACGTGGAAGTGAGCGGCTTGTACTGGCACTTTGTCGATCTCGTGTGGATGTTCATTTTCCCGATGGTCTATCTGTTGAGCATCAAGCCAAGGTAAGAAGCCGCGGCAGCACACTCCCTGCGAACCTGCCACCCGCAGTTTCGCAAGGCAAAGAGGAGCGAGTGAAACGATGAGCGCACACGGACATGCAGCGTCGGCCGAAAGTCATGAAGTTGGCAGCACGAAGCTGTTTATGTGGGTGTGGATCTGGCTGTTGCTCCTCACCGGCGTCGAAATCTTTCTTGGCTACGAACAAATCGAAGTGCACCTGATGATCACCATGCTGGTCGGCTTGTCGCTCATCAAGTCCGCGCTGATCATGTCTTACTTCATGCACCTGCGCTTCGAGCGTCTGGGACTTTTCCTGCTCCTAGTCCCCGCCATGGTATTCTGCATCTGCATGATGCTAATCATGTTCTTCCCGGATAGCATCCGGCTCATGCACATGCGCCCGCAGTGAAGCGCAAGCCGGAATTGTGCCGGAGGAGAGTTCATTGAAAGCTGGGTTGGCACTGAGGAATTCAATCTTAATCGCTAGCTGCGCCGCACTAGCACTGCTCGCCGCGCCGCACGCCGCAGCCCAGGGCTGCGCCATGTGCTACCAGAACGCCTCCGCCACCGGAGCCCAAGGCGCCGCAGCATTGCGCCACGGCATCCTCGTGCTCCTGTTCCCGACGCTTACGATTTTCCTCGGCGTCTTCGGCCTAATCTACCGCCGCCGCAACGTCGCCCGCTAACCGCCTCGCCGCATCTCAAGTGCTGACAGATAAGGACACAGGATCTCGGGCAAATACGGCTCTCTCACTGCACCCCACTCCGTAGGGGCACGGCATGCCGTGCCCCTACGGCGTAACGAATCGCCACTCGCCAAATTTCTTGCCGCGCCCGCAATTTCACGGTGTTGCATTTGCCGTGCGCGGCGCGCCTCGCTTCTATTTCTCGTGCTTATCATGCAGCCCGGTACATATTGCCACCGCATTGTTCGGGTTTATCGCGCTCTCGTCATACTCTACATGCTGGATTTTCCCTTCCTTATCCACCACGATGGACGTCCGCCGCGCCCACTGGTATTTTGCGCCGCCCTTTTCATACGGCTTCAAAATCCCGTAAGCAGTCAGCGCCTCCTTGTTCATGTCGCTCAAGAGGGGAAACGTGACGCCAATTTGCTTGGCGAACGCTGCGTTGGCGGCGGGGCTGTCGATGCTGATTCCGAGGACTACCGTGTCGCTTGCTTCGAGCTTGGCCAAATCAGCCTGATAGGCCTGAAGTTCCTTCGTTCAACCACCGGTGAATGCCAGGACGTAGAAGGCCAGGATGACGTTTTTCTTTCCGCGATAATCGCTGAGCTTCACCTGTTCCCACTTGTCGCTCGGGAGGTTGAAGTCCGGCGCAACGTCGCCCACCTTCAGTGTCGTCTTGGCGATGGCTTCTTCCTGTGCTGCGGTGGAAAATTGTCCCGCCGGAAAAATGCCCAGCAGCAAGAAAAGCCCGGCGAGTGCCGTGACGATCCGTTTCATTCGTTCTCTCCTTTGTAGGGTTGCTTCGAATGCCATGCGATTATAGCCGCACAGGCGCCATTCGTTGGATGCTTTGACGCGCAAGCTGCGGAATTAGCTGCCCCGCCGCCCCACATTCCCTATAATCCGGTGGTAACATCCAGGCGCGCCCAAAATGTTTTCTGACCGCACCAACTGGCCGCTGCAATCGAATCGCCTCAGCCAGGCTCTCGCCCTCCATCGCGTCACCGGGAAGCCGCTGCTTGACCTGACCGCCTCGAATCCCACTACGGTCGGATTCAAATACGATCCCCGTGCCTTCGCGCGCGCACTATCGATCGCGGCCACGCGCCCCTACGAGCCCGATGCCAAAGGCCTCCTGCTCGCCCGCCGCGCCGTCGCCGCCTACTACGCCGCTCGCAAGATGAAAATCCCCGTGGACGACATCATCCTCACCACCAGCACCAGCGAGGCCTACTCTTTCGTTTTTCGCACCCTCTGCAATCCCGGTGACGAAATCCTCGTCCCCGAGCCCAGCTACCCGCTCTTCGATTTCCTCGCGGATGTTCAGGATGTAAGGCTGGTTCGCTATCCGCTGCTCTACGACCACGGATGGCAAATCGATTTCCACGCGCTCGAGCTGGCCATCACGCCCCGCGCGCGCGGCGTAATCGTCGTCCACCCCAATAATCCCACCGGCCATTTCTGCAAACCCAAGGAATCGGCCAAGCTCAACGAGATTTGTTCGGCTCGCGGCATGGCCCTGATCGCCGATGAAGTGTTCCTGGATTTCGCGCTCCGGGGGAGAAAGCGGCCCAGCTTCGCCGCAAATTCCGCCGCGCTCACCTTCACCATGAGCGGCCTCTCCAAAATCTGCGGCCTTCCGCAAACGAAGGCCTCCTGGCTGATTACGTCCGGCCCGCAGGAATTGAAGGCACAAGCCCTCGCCCGCCTGGAAATAATTGCAGACACGTTCCTCTCCATGAACGCCCCGGTCCAATGGGCCATTCCCACGTTCTTGAAAAAGCGCCGCGGCTTTCAAAAGCAGTTGATGTCGCGCGTGAGGAAAAATCTGGCCGAGCTCGACGAACAACTCGCGGCGCAGAAGGCCTGCACCCGCCTCGAAGTAGAAGGAGGCTGGTACGTCACCCTACGCGTCCCCGCCACGCGCTCAGACGAAGATCTAGCCATCGAGCTCCTGACAAAAAAAGGAGTTTCCGTCCATCCGGGCCACTTCTACGATTTTCCCAACGATGGATATCTGGTGGTAAGCCTGATCACGCCCGAGCGGATATTCGCGAAGGGAACGAAGCGCTTGCTTTCGATGTGGCCCGCTAACACCTCTCCGTAAATTTCCGCTGTAGGGGCACGGCATGCCGTGCCCCTACGGCGTAACAGACAGCCCCACACTCCCACATCTGCTTCTCGCACAAATAGGAGGTCATGCGATGGCGGCGAGACGCGCGTGGGGACTGTAGCGGCCACCTTCAGGTGGGCCCGCGTGGCGCACACACTCCTGTCTGCGCTCTTACGAGCAATCCTCGCTCCAATCGCAATCACGAAATTTCGGATTACCGCAAAGGAAGTCCCTGAGGTTTTTATCTAGTGCCTCGACGACAGAAAAGCTACCGCAGCCGCCCCGGAGGATCCGCCGTCTCCGGCATTTCCAAATCAAGAGACGATGCCTTGGTCTCAGGCAGTTTCGATGGCGGCAACTGAGGTATCCCCACGCCGCGATTCATTTCCAAATGATCCTTCGCGCACTGCGGGCAATAGCCTTTCCCGTTTTCTTCGTCGCGCTGGCTGGCCAATTCATAGCAGCCATGAATGCAATCGCAGTACCCCGTCGTGGAAGCAGTCTTGATCGGTACAAATGCCATTCGGTCGTCTCCCGGCTCAGGATACTACCTGCGGTGGATTCATTGCGCAAGAAGTTCAAATCAAAAAATGTTCGTACCAAATCCGTGAAGAACCCGGAAACCTACGCCGGCGTAAGCTGCGTCAAGCGGAATGGATCGCCGATTTTCTCGTGCAGCGCGAGCCAAAGGCTATCCGGCTGCGAGAGAAACACTTCCACCACGCGCGGATCAAATTGCTTGCCCGAAAACTTCTTGATCTCAGCCCGTGCCGCGGAAATCGGCAGAGCCTTGCGGTAAGGACGATCCGAAATCATGGCATCGAGCGTATCCGCCACCGCAAATATTCTCGCCCCCAGCGGAATCTGCTCCCCGCGCAAACCATTGGGATAGCCGGAACCGTCGTAACTCTCCTGGTGCGTGAGCACGATCTCGGCAGCCTCCTTCAGAAAAGGAATCCGCTGGAGCACGTCGTAGCCGATCTTGCAATGCCGGCGCATCACTTCGCGCTCCTCGGCTGTCAGCGGCCCAGGCTTGCGCAAAATCTGGTCGGGAACGCCCATTTTGCCGATATCGTGCAAAAAAGCGCCGCGCGCGATGTGCCGCAGCAAAGCCTTGTCCACGCCCATGGCCTTCGCGATGGTAATGGTAAACGCCGTCACGCGCTGGCAGTGTCCTTCCGTCTCGGCATCCTTCGCATCCAGCGCCCCGCCAAGCGCCTCCAACGTGTAGTCATACGATTGCTCGAGGTCCTGCAGCGCGATTGATAGCTGTTGCGTCCGCTCCGCCACCAGCTGCTCCAGGTCGCTTTGATAAGTCCGATTCTCCAGCACCAGCCTCCGGTGCTCCAGCGCCCGCCGCACGCTCAAATGCAATTGATCCTTCTCGAATGGCTTCAAAATGTAATCGTAAGCCCCGGCGCGGATGGCTTCGAGCGCAATCGAAATATCGTGCATCGCCGTCACCATGATCACCGGAACATCCGGGTCTTCCTGGCGCAGCTCACCCAGCAATTTCAGCCCATCCATCTCGGGCATCACGATGTCGCTCAGCACCAGGTCAAACGTGTCCGCCCGGAACGCCTCCAGCGCCAGCCGCCCGTTTGGACGCACGGTGCAGAGATATCCCTGCGCATCAAGCAGCGTCGAAACTACCTCTCGAATCGCTTCTTCGTCGTCCACAACCAGGATTTTTTCTGGGTCCACAGTGGTCTCCGCGCAAACCATTATAAACCAGGGCACAGCCCCGCAACGCCCTTGTTGCTGAATGAATTACTCGCGTGCTAGTTTCAGCAATGGCACTCTCAAACCCCCGGATTCATTACTAAAATCTAATTTGGCGGCCTGGGCCGCGGATTCAGCACCGGATGCCATTTATCTCCAACCCGGGTTTTCTCGCTGCGGCCTTTATCGAGGCCTCTGCCGCCTTCATTCTCCTTGTCCTTTACTCCTTGCTGGCTCCCGGCTTTTCAGCGCGCTTTTTCCGCGTTTGGTTGGCGGGTTGGACCCTTTACGTCGGCCTCGGCGCCCTCCAGATCTTCTCGCTCTGGCGCGGCGGGCCGTATAACCCCCACGCCGCCCATGCCATTTCTCTGCTCGCAGCCGCTCTATTCTTCGCCGCGATTCTCGAATGCCGGGGGCAGGGAAAACGCTCCGGTTGGCTCTGGCCGCTCGCCGTGGTTTCCTTGTGCGGATTCCTCACGCTCGGGCTGCGGGCATTCGACCCAGGCCTCGCTCAGTGGCCGGAATCCCTCTTCGAGTGCGCTCTCTACCTCACCGCCGGATGGGTGCTCTGGCGTTCCCACGCGCAGCACCGCGGGTTCGGCTGGAAACTTCTCGCCGGCGCCCTGATGCTTCGCGGCCTGCATGCCGTGGACATGCCGGACTGGCCCGCGCAGAATCTCGGCCTCCTCCGCGTCTCCTTTCACGGCCTGCTCGGCATCGCCATGGGCATCGCCATGGCCGTGCTCGTCCTCGAGGCCGGCCGCGCTCGCACCGAAGACCTCAACGAAAAATTGCGCCGCCTCGCGCTGATTACTGCCGAAGCGACACATTCTCTCCGGCTCCACGAAGCGCTCGAAGGAATCCTGCGCCATCTGGTTGAGAGCTTCAACGCCAGCCACGGCTTGGTCTTCCTCCTCGACGGCTCCAGCGAATCCGAGGCGCTCATCCTGCGCGCGTCGGTGGGGTTCAGCCCGGGGTTCGAGAAGCAAAACGCACGCGTCTCACCCTCGGAGACCTGGGCGCGCAAAGCTCTTCAGCAAGAAACTCCCTTCGTCGCTTACACCTCCACCGAAGAGCCCAACGTGCGTCTGTGGATGGAGGCTGAAAAACTCGCGGCCATCGCGCTCGTCCGCGTGCCCGGCAAAGAGAAGCCGCTCGGATTGCTCGGCATCGGTTCCGCCGAGCCGCGAGGGTTTGAGACCGACGAGCAACATTTCCTCGTCAACGTCGCAAATCTCCTGGGCCTCACGGCGCAGAATGTCGCGCTTTTCGAAATCGCCGCCACCTCCCGAAGGCAATGGCTCGACACGTTCGATTCCATAGGCGACCTGATTGTCGTCCACAATCTCGACGGCCGCGTCCTGCGCGCCAACCGCGCCCTCGCGTGGCACCTCGGCGTCGAACCAGCCTCGCTTGAAGGCCAGCCCCTTCGCGATCTCCTGAGCCAGCGCTCGATACGCTGGAACCATTGCCCCTACTGCGAAGGCGCCGCCGGCAAACCCGAGGAAGTGGATCCCACTTTCGGCGGTCATTTCCTGGTCACCAATTCCGATTTCCACGATTCGGAGGGCAATCGTCTCGGCACCATCCACGTCCTCAAGGACTTCACCGAGCGCCGCCAGGCCGAAAACAAGTACCGCATGTTGTTCGAAAATGTTCAGGAAGGTATCTTCATCTCCACGCCCGAGGGCCGCTTCCTCGATTTCAACAACGCCTTCATGCAAATCCTCGGCTACGAAAGCCGCGAGGATCTTCTTCAGGTGGATATCGCACCCTCATTCTACGTGGACGTCGCCATGCGCGAACGCCTGAAGCGCCTCCTTCGCGAGCATGGCCAGGTGAGCGATTTCGAATTCCAGTTCCGCCGCCGCGACGGCGAAGTCCGCACCGCTCTCGAATCCAGCTTCGCCACGCGCGATGAATCCGGCACCATCGTCGCCTACCAGGGCTTTGTCCTCGACATCACCGAGCGCAAGCTCGCCGAAATTGAAATCCGGCGCCGCAATCGCGAGCTGATGGCCCTGAATGCCATCGCTGAATTGCTGGGTCAATCCGGCCCCCTCCAAGAAGTTCTTACGCGTGCCCTCGGCAAAATCATTGAACTCCTCGCGGCGGATACCGCCGGCTTGTTCTTGTTCGATGAGACCTCGAGAACCCTCAAGCGTGTTGCCGCCGTAGGGCAAAGGTCGGAAGAAGCCCGGCACATTCGCCCGATCGAAATCTCCCCCGCGCTTATTGACCAGGTCCGCCAGGCGCGGGCCACTGTCTTTTCCGCTTCCGCCCTCCCCGCCCCTGAATATCTCCGCGAACTCCAACAGAAGGAAGGAATTCTCGATTCACAAGTTGTAGTCCTCTGGTCCAAGGAGCGCATCATCGGCGCTTTGCTCATCGGTTCCCGCAAGCGCCGCGAGTTTTCACCCACGGAGATGAACCTGCTCGGCGCCCTCGGCAATCAAGTGGCCGCCACAATTGATAAATCCGTTCTTCTCGAACAGTCGCGCGAAGCCTACGAAAGCCTCCGCCTGGCCCAGGAGCAGCTCCTGCAAAGCGAAAAAATGGCTGCCGTCGGCCAGTTGATTTCGGGCGTCGCCCACGAGCTAAATAATCCTCTCACCGCCATTCTCGGCTATAGCCAGCTCCTGAAATCCGAGGAGCTCATGAACGCTCGCGGAGCCGACTATCTCGAAAAGCTCTACAAGCAAGCCCAACGCACTCATCACATCGTCCAGAATCTTTTGAGCTTTGCCCGCCAGCACAAGACCGAGCGCGCCCCCGTGGACCTCAACCAGATTCTCGAGGACACTCTCACCCTTCGCGAATACGACATGAACATCAGCAACATCCGCATTCACCGCGACTTCAACCGCAAACTCCCCACCATCGGCGGAGATTTTCACCAGCTCCAACAAGTTTTCCTGAATATCCTGAATAACGCCGTTGATGCCATCGGCGAAAAGGGTGGCAAAGACGAAATCTGGGTCCGCACCGACCTTACCGAGAACCGCGCCCGCGTCGAAATCACCGATAGCGGCCCCGGCGTTCAAAATCCGCATCGTGTTTTCGATCCCTTCTACACCACCAAAGCCGTGGGGAAGGGAACCGGGCTCGGCCTCAGCATCTGCTACGGAATCGTGAAGGAGCATGGCGGAGAAATCCAGGTGCGCAATTCGCCCCCGCGCGGCGCCACCTTCACCATCTCGCTCCCTCTTCTCCCCGTTTCGCATGCGCCCCAGCCCGCCCGCCCCTTGCGCGCGCACGAAAAAGTCACTGGCAGGGTGCTGCTCGTGGACGACGACGAAAGCCTCCTCCAGCTCCAGCACGAAGTGCTACGCGCCCGCGGCATCACCGTGAAACTGACCCGCAGCGCGAAGGAGGCCATGGATTTTCTTCGCAGGGATTCCGTGGACGCAGTCGTGACTGACATGAAAATGCCCGGCGAGATTTCTCCGCTCAACTTCTATCAATGGATCGAGCAGAACCGCCCGGAGCTCGCTGCCCGCGTCGTTTTCACCGCATCGCACGCCCGCGAAAATGAAGCCAGCGCCAAACTGCGCAATTCGGGCTGCGCGGTGATATCAAAGCCCTTCGCCATCGAGGAATTGTGGAGCGCGGTTCAAAAAGTTCTCGCCACGGATATTTCCAGCCCCGTTAACCGTTGAAGCTCGACGGCACCTCATCCTCTTCAATCGTTTCCCGCCGCAGCATGCCGGCCTCCGCCATCGCCGAAAGACTGCCCACCACAGCCGTCAGCCGCTGCACCTGCCAAATCACGATTCGCCCGTCCCCGGAAACCCAGCGCGATAGGATCCTGAAGTGCAGCCGGAACCGCAGCGCCAGCCAGAATCGCTCCGTCCCGTCGGCCTTCGGTGCACCGGGCGAAATCAAATCCACCACGCGTCCGAGGCGTACGACGCGTCCAAAATCCCGCGCCAGCCCCTCCACAAAGCTCTTTAAAATCTTGCCCCGCTCATCGCGCCATGAACGCTGCAACTCACTCGATACTTTCCGGCTGATGTATCGCTTGTCCGTGGAATCCAGCGCGTGCTTCAATTGCGGGAAATGCTGCGTGTGCAGCGGAAGCAGGTCCTCGATCTTATCGCCCGGCTCCGCCGCGGTTTCTTCCGGCAGCGGCCACACCGCCATCAAGCACAATGCAGCCAGAAACAAGGCACACCCCATCCCAAGCAAACCCAGAAGGGGATTCATCGCAGTTTTTTCCCGAATTGCGCTCGGCGTTCCATGGGACACCCAGGAGCCCCAGGGACCTGAACTCTGCCGCCCATCATAGCACTTCCGCGTCCCTCATCAATTACTATCGTGTGCAGTAGTGCGCCGGGAACTCCTCGAATTATATGTGAAGAAGTGCTATTGACTTGCAAGCGAACTAGGATTACCATCCTCGTCAACTGCCTGATGGGAGCGGCCGTGGAAACGCTCGAACGGTTTTCCCAGAACAAGTGCATCATCGAGGAGTACGCTTCGCGCTGGCTCGCCGAAATCGACTCCGATCTTGGCAGGCTCGCCCACGTTTCCATGCTCCGCAATATTTCCACCGGCCTCTATTGTCATCCGGCTCTCGAACGCCTCTATTCCGCCCCGGCCATTCACCAAGCCCTCCAGTTTTGCCACCAGGAATTATTCGAAAAAGCGCTGGAAAGTCCGCTCGAGCTCCAGGAGTGGGACCTGCGCACCTACTTCGCCGATATCGACGCGCCGCCGGACGAAATCGCCGCTCGCTGGCTCGAGCTAGATTTTCACCGTGCCTTCATCCCCTTCGGCACTCCCCCCTACCTCCGCGACCTCTTCCTCTCCAATATCAGCGTGATCCTGAAATTAATCGTCGCCCAACACGCTTCGCATCAGTCCGCCGCCTAATCGTCCTCCCCCTTCAGCCGGCCTCAGCCCCTCCGTGCCCTCCGCCCTTTCTCCGTGTCCTCCGCGTTAATGTTCCGCCTGTGTCAAGCGCCACCGAAAGCCACCGCACCTCGAAAGCCGCTTCCCGCATGCAGCCCGAAGAAACCTGCTATCCTTGAATCGTCATCCAACAATCTTTGGGGAGGCCGGATGAAGCGCCTGGCTGTCTTTCTTTTTGCAATAACAATCGCGATCCCCGCTGCAGCCCAGCAATCGGCCACCCCGCCGAAATCCGTCGCTCCCCCTCTAGCGTCCCCCACGCCGCAGGCGGAAATCCCCGCCACCCCCGAATTTCTCAAGGCCGCCGACGAGGTCCTCGCCCAAATGAGCCAGCTCTTGAGCCTCCCCATCAAAGAGCCGCTCAAGAAGAGCCTCCGCTCGAAGCAGGAGATCCGCGCCTATTTGATTCGCGAGGAAAAAGAAGACCGCGACGACGCCCAGCGCTACGCCGACCGCAAAGCTCTCGAAGCCTTCGGTCTAATCCCCAAGGATTTTCCGCTCGATTCCTTCATGCTCGACGTCCTCACCGATCAGGTCGCCGGCCTCTACGATCCGAAAGCCAAGGAGTTCTACATCGCCGACTGGATTGCCGCCGACGACCAGCGCAGCGTCATGTCCCACGAACTCACCCACGCCCTCGAAGATCAATCCTTCCACATCGATCCGTGGATCAAGGCCGCGCGCCCCAATGACGATGCCGAGCTCGCCCGCCAATCCGTCAGCGAAGGCTCCGCGCTCGCCGCCATGGTCGATTACTCCCTGCGCGCTCAGAACACAGGTGTCCGCGATCTCCCCGATGTCTCCCTGTTCTTCCGCTCCGGCGCCCTCGAGGAAATGGACAAGGACCCCAACCTCTCAAAAGCCCCTCGCTTTATCCGCGACGAATTGCTCTTCCCCTATCTCGCCGGTACCACTTTTTCCCAGGAATTCCTGAAAGCCCACAGCGGTTGGGCCGACCTCAACCTTCTTTTCCAGAATCCGCCCGTCTCCACCCAGCAAATCATTCACCCCGATCTTTACCTCACCGGTGTGAAGCCTGTCCCGGTGACGCTCCCGCAATGGAAAGGCGTCGTCCCCGCCGATTGGAAATTGCTCCAGGAAAATGTCCTCGGTGAATTCGGTTTCGCCGAGGTTCTAAAACAGTTTCTCGGCCAGGACCGCGCCAATAATCTCTCCATCGCTTGGGCCGGCGATCGCTACGCGCTATTCGAAGACTCGAAGACCAAAAACACGCCCCTCATTTTCCGCCTGGCTCTCGACAACGCCGACGATACCGCCCGTTTCTTCGGCCAATACAGCGAAGCCCTCGAAATGAAATACAGCGTGCGCAACGATCTCTTCCGCCGCCCCAATTTCTTTCAATTTCAGTCCACCACCGGCGGCGTCTACCTCCGCTGCGTCTCCACCTCGTGCCTGATCGTCGAAGCCGCCTCCCGCGATACCTACGACAACATCACCCGCGCCATCGGTTGGCCCCCCGCCCCCGCTCCGGCCGAGTCCTCGCCGCTCCGTTCCGCCGCCGCGCGCGGATTCCTCGGCAATACGCACGGCCAATTCGCCATGCTCGCCGTCAATTAATCTCGCATCCCAATTTAATTCCCCCACCGCATCATTTCTTTCGTCGAAGCCTCCGTCCCTCCGCCTTTCCTCCGTGATGCCATGAAGGCGTCGGCTCCTTGCTAGCGAGTACACTTGGCAGCGCGAACCGACCAAGGCCTGCAAGAAAGGAGCCGACTCATGTGGATTATAGGTTGTGATTTTCATCCGCGCTATCAGCAGGTCGCAGCGATGAACCAGGAAACGGGCGAGATGGTCGAACGGCGATTGAGTCATATCACCCAGGAGGCCCAAGCGTTCTACGAATCGCTGCCGCCCGGAGCTCGCATCGGGATGGAGGCGACCTGCGCGGCGCAGTGGTTCGAGCGATTGCTCGGGCGCTGTGGGCACGAGCTGCAGGTGGGCGACCCGGCCACGATTCGCGCTTCGGTGGTGCGCAAGCAGAAGACTGATCCGCGGGACGCACGCCAGATTCTGGAGCTGTTGCTCACCAGCCGCTTCCCGCGCATCTGGGTGCCCACGCCAGCCGAACGCGATGCCCGGCAGTTGTTGGTGCATCGCGACCGCTTGGTGAGGTGGCGCACACAGGTACGCAATCAGTTGTCGGCGCTGGCTCGCAATCAGGGCCTTTTGCCGCGCACGCGTTTCTGGACGGTGGCGGGCAGGAAGCATTTGGAATCGCTGCCGCTCGATTGCTGGGCGGCACGGCGCCGGCAGGACTTGCTGCACCTGCTGGACCAGTTCGATCCGCAGATCGCCGAACTCACGCGGCAAGCTGAGCAGCTGGCTCACGCGCGCAGCGATACCGTGCCGTTGATGCAGCAGTACGGTGTCGGCCCGATTGTGAGTCTGGCCTTCGTGCTCACGCTCGGGACCGCCCGTCGATTCCCTCGTGGCAAGCAGGTCGCCAGTTATCTGGGATTGAATCCCAGCGAACACAGCAGCGGCGGCGTCCAGCGCCTGGGTCACATCAGCAAACAGGGCAACCGCATGATGCGTTCGTTGCTGGTGGAAGCGGCTTGGATGGCGGTCCGCAAAGACCCGGAACTGGCACGCGTCTACCACCGACTGGCCGCTCGTCGCGGGCGGAAGATCGCTGCGGTAGCGGTGGCCAGAAAGTTGGCCGTGAAGTTGTACTGGCGGCTGCGGGAATTCGAGCAGAAAAACACCCCGCAACCGCCGGCTCCCATGCAGGGCAGCTCGGACGGAGGGCTGATGCACTCATCGACTCTGTGATTGGGCACCCTGCCTCCCTCCGAAGCCGTGGAGGGAGTTCGCAGTGAATCATGGTCGCTTGTAGGGCCGAATAGATGGCTGGTGGAGCAAAACCACCGCAGGATTCGAAGGAAGCGAGCCTTGGTCGGCCAGCAGAAAAGATCCTGTGGAAGAAGAAAGACGAGTTCTCCCTCGTCGCGCTATCCGTGTCTCTTGACTACGCCGACGCCTTCATAGATGTCCTCCGGGTTAATGTTCCGCCTATGTCAAGCCCCACCGAAAGCGACCCTATCGCAAAAGCCGCGCCGGATTGACCCCAAGGTAGCAACCGGGTGTACAATCCCGCCAACTCGGGGGCCCGAGGAGAAGATGTCGATACGGGGTGAGTTGTAAACCATCTCTGGGCAGAGGTGGATCGACTACGGAGGAGGACAGAAATGTTGAAGCATGCAGTTCTAATCGCAGCGGTTGTGGTGGTTGCTGTAATCGCGTTGGCTGTTCCCAGCAGGCCTGTTTCCCCCACCGGTTCCTGGCTAGTGGACCCGCGGCATTCCAGCGTGGCGCTCACCACCGACGGAACCACGGATTTCGGCAAGACGAATATGACCGTCACGATCGGTTTCGGCAGGATCAACGGTACGGTGAAGATAGACAACGACGTTCCCGCCAATTCCACTTTCGATTTCCACATCTATCCGGCCACCTCCATGGTCCCGCCGATTGCTGAAGACGGAAAGTTCCTCAGCCATTGGCTGTCAAGCCTGGCCAATCAGACGCTCCTCTGTTACCACGCTAAAGGCTTCGTCCGCATGCCCGACGGCCGCGTCCAAGTCAGCGGCAAACTTGTCCTAACCCGCGTGGACCGCACCCTTGACTTGACTCCCAGCGAGTCCTACTCAGGCCCCAACTACGGCGCGCCGGTCATCCACCACGTTGAGCGCGAAGCCACTTTCGTTTTCGATTCCTTGATCAATAGCGGCAGCGGCAAGAATGACCCGGGCTTACAGACCTGGGGTAGCGGCACCATAGCCCGCGAGGACTTCCCCCAGCTATTGAGAACCGTGATCGCCACCTATTGGCCGCCCGTCGTTCAGGACGAAAACTGCCAGGTGCCTATGGTGAGTGAAGCCTATAGCGGCGCCGCGTGCACGGGAATGTTCCTCAGAACTCCCTCGCTCCCCGAAGCTCCTCACGCAGGCAATGAAGAGGACTATCCCGGCCCGGCGAACTTTAATACCGTCGTCGGCAATCACCTGACGATCGACATGCATTTGCGTCTGTCGCAGAACGAAATGCACCGGCGAGCCGGAGACTAGCTCTCCCCGGCCAGTTGGCTTTCACAATCTAGCTTGTCCCTCGGAGTGTGAGTGTACGGTTGTGCTTGCTGGAGTGCATTCTACGCGAGCGACCGGTGCCCGTCCGCCCAAGCGGCCCACGGCACGGCCAGCCACAACGCAAGCGCACCTTCGGCAAGCACCTTTACGCTCGGCGGTGGCGCACTATCGGGGGCTACGTAAATCACGAGAAGAAGAATCAGCAGTGACCAAAGCGCGTAAGTCCCTACGCGGTCTTTCGCGCGCGTCGTGCGCAAGTAAATCCAGACTCCTACAGCGTACATCCCCAGTTCCACCACCAGCGTCAGCGGCAGGGAATTCCACATTCCCAGCCCATACCGAGCCCCGCCGGGAACAATGGGCATATCCGGGCGGTGCGCAATAAAATCCAGCAGCCAGTGCGATGGGACGCACAACCCCGCCACGATCGCCCCGCGCGCGTTGCGCCGGATTGCAAAATAAACGCCCGCAAAACCAGCGCCCCAGGCCAGCAGCGCCACCAGGCTGTGCGACCACGGATAGGAAACGAAATCGAGCGGCGTCACGCGCGTGATCCCCGGCGCAATCCGCACCTGCTCCCATCCGAGCAGCAGAAATATCGGCCACAGCAAGTCCGCGAATTGCACCGCAAGGAAAAGCGTTCCGAGCGAAGTCTGCGGCGCCGCTTTCTTCGCTCCTAGCGCCACAGCGAAATGGCCAAGAAACATTTCAGTCGTTCACCGAATGCCCGACGCCCTCATTCCGGTGGATCACCATCATGGTCTGGTCATCCGCCAATCGCGCGCCCGCACCGTAGCCCTCCACATCCTTCATACAAGCCGCCAGCAACTCCTGCGGCACCCAGCGATGCCTCTCTCCAGCCACGGTTGATAATCGATTCACTCCGTACTCTTTGCCAGCCGCATTGTGCGCCTCGGAAATTCCATCGGTGTAGAGCAGCAAGCAGTCGCCCGGATCCAGCCGCGCCCGCTGCACCGCATACCGGCTGCTCGAAAACATTCCCAGCGGCAGCCCGGTCGCCCCGATTTGCCGCACGCCATCGCGCTTCACCAGCAGCGCAGGCAAATGCCCGGCGCTCGCAATATCGAGCTGGCCCGCCCGTCCCGCGCAGCCGCACACGAGCGTCGCATACTGCCCCGCAAATGTGCTCTCGCAAAAAACGCGGTTGGCCGTCTCGAGCAGCTTGTCCAGCCCAAGCACGTCGCCCGACCCTCCATTCGATAAGCTGCGAAACATCGCATGCATGTGCGTCATCAGCAGCGACGCCGCCACGCCCTTCCCGGCCACGTCGCCAAGCAGAAACAGCATGCTGCCATCGCGCTCGCGCGGCAAAATCAAATCGCAATAATCCCCGCTCACAGCCCCCGCCGCCTTGTATTCGTAATGAACGTGCCAGTCGCCGAACCGCACGTGCTTCTCCGGCAACAGCCCGCGCTGCACTCGCGCCGCCAGCTCCAGATCCGCCTCCAGCGCCCGCCGGTCGCTCGTCGTCAAATGATCAATGCACACCTTCACCAGCGGATCGGCAATCAACCGTTCCCGCTCGATCGGATCATGGCACTCCTTGCAAATCCCGTAAGTGCCCACCTCCATCTCATGAATCGCCGTATCCACTTCGTTCAAAAGCTCGAGAAAAGGAGCCGTCGGCACAGCCGGCGTCGCCGCCGAGAGCGCCACAGTCAATTCCTCGCGCCTTTTTTCAAGCTGCGCTCGAATATAGGGATCGCTAACCTGCGCCATGTTTTTCATCTCCTCTTGCGAGGATCGCACCGCATCCGTCATGCCACTATCCGTTTCCCGTATGAAATTTTTCCCTCATTCCGCCTCAATGTTTCCTTCCGTATTGGATTCCGCATGCCATCACAGCGATTCCGCCAAAGCCGCTGTGAGCTCGACCCTTCATGTGGCGCAGACACTCCTGTCTGCGCTCTTACGATTTGCACTCCCGCCAACAGCACGCACCAGAAATCGGACCTCCACGCCTCCGTGCCCTCGCGCCTTTCTCTGTGTCCTCTGTGTTAAACCCCGCTGCGGCGTCAAGCTCAAACCCGCGATCCCACTTCCAGCGCATCGAGCAAGGTCCGCCCAGCCTTCCGTTCAAGCCGCGCCAACCGATGCTCAAATCGCGTCCGAGCCTGCCGGTAAGCAACAGCCGCAATCGTCCCCAGCCGATTAGCTCGCCGCAACTCTACGAGTGCCTTCCGAGCCAGCGCCGCCGCCCGATGCGGCTCCCGCGCCTCATGCTCAAAATAAATCGCCAGCTGCTCGTAAGCCTCCAACCCCTCGCGCGAATTCCCGAGCATCCCCTCCCAAAGTTCCCGCGCAAGCGAATAATCGCCCTCCCGTTTCGCGAGGCGCGCCAGTGACTTCCGCGCGGCCCGATCCGTCTCCGGCGGCAGCTCCGAAGCAATCGAGCGCTCATATAATTTCCGCGCCCGCTTCTCCTCGCCGCGCCGCTCGCATATCCGCGAGACTCCGTAAAGCTCAAGCGCATCCGTCGCAACCGCGCCCGCCCCGCTCGTCCCCGCCTCCGCCAAAAGCGAAAGCACCCGCCCCGAAAGCGCCGCCAGCCCCCGCAAATCCATCTGGTTGTGCAGAAACACATTCACCAGCGGCCCCGGATCCCCGCCACGCACAAAATTGAAATAAATTTCCGGGATCAGCTCAGACATCACGTCCGCCCCTCGATTCCACCCCAGCACGTGCTTCTCGAGCTCCGGCAATCGCACCGACCCCAGCCGCAGCCGCCACAAATTCCGCGCCGGATGCAGAAAATCCAAATGCGCGCGCGGCGCAGGCACGCGAATCCTCCGCGTCATCCGGTAGCGCGTCTCAAGCAGCGGCCAGTCAAACGATTTCCCATTAAACGTCACCAGCACGCGCCGCTCCGCCATCCGCTCCGCGAGCCCTACCAGCAGCGAATGCTCCTCGCTGTGCTCGCGCATGAAAAATTGCTCCACTTCGAGCCCGCCCGCGTCCCACCAGGCAACGCCGACAAGAAACGCGTACGTCCCAGTCCCGCCAGCAAGCCCGGTCGTCTCCGTATCAAGAAACAACCACTCCCGCGGGTCGGCCACAAACTCCGGCGCATCCGGCGCGAGCAACCGCAGCGCCCCCGCATCCAGCAACCCCTCCGGCGCACAAGCGCAAGCCTGATCCCCGGGCGCCTCCGAAAACCACCGCCGCACCGCAAGGTGCTCGCCGAATTCATTCCGCTGCGTCTGCCCGCAAAGAATTTCCGCCAGCCGCTCCGCCCCCGCCGGAATCTCAGCCGCCATCCCGCGAAGTTCACTCTCCACGGGCGCAAGCCCACGCGGCTCCGCACCCACGTCAGCCGCTGCCCCCGCTCCGGCCGCGCCGCCACGCTTCCGCGCAGGCTTCAGCGCCGCCAACCGCGCAAACCGATCTGGACCCGTCGCACTCATTTCTTAATTCTCTAAGTCTCCTCCGTGTTAAGCATCTCTCTCGTCTGTGTTGTTCTTCTTTCTCCGCGTCCTCTGCGTTATATTTCTTCTCGCGCTCACCCGCAAGCCACCGATCCAAGCGCCGTAGGCGCGTCAGAAGTTAGCCCAGCCCGCAAGGGCTGGGTACAAAGCCGAAGATAACCGAGCACCGTAGGTGCGGCACATCCGGGTTCAAATTGCATGCGCTATAAAGTCGCAGCCGCAGCTCCCGGATCTCCGTCTTTCTCCGTGTCCTCTGTGTTAAATCTATTCCAGCGCCAGCCCGCACAGCCTTTCCAAGATCGCCAGCGCCGCCTCCTTCGTCCGCTCGCTCTTCTCCCCCGCCGGCCCCACGCAAGAAGGACACCCCTTCTCGCAAGGACACCCCGAAACCAACTCGCGCGTCCGCCGCAGCAGAAGATCATGCACCCGGTAAAGCGGCTCGCTAAACCCAATCCCGCCCGGATAGGCATCATACAAATACAAATTCGGCTCGAAAAATTCCTTCATCTTCGCCGGGTCATTCATCTCCGCCGTGAATTCCTCCCACTCGGTCTCAACGCCCGCGCTAGCCGGCCTCTCGCCCACAGCCCTCCCCAAATCCCGCCGGTCGCACATCAGCAAAAGCGCCGCCATCGACTCGAGCGCATACAGCACACCGAATATCCCGCTCTGCCGCTCCGAAAGCGCAAACGGCAGCGCCTCGAGCAGCCCCCGCTCGAGGGTGATCCAAAAAGCCGTAGTATGCATCTCGTTTTCCGGCAGCTCGAGTTTCCCGGCCCCCACATTC
This sequence comes from uncultured Acidobacteriota bacterium, assembly GCA_963701005.1. Classification (GTDB taxonomy): domain Bacteria; phylum Acidobacteriota; class Terriglobia; order Acidiferrales; family UBA7541; genus Palsa-295. The sequence goes on along the minus strand of OY969555.1, from coordinate 3,767,719 downwards.
TCATTGGTAAAAAATTTAATCTTCTTGAACCCCACCACCTGCGATCGCACCAGCACGTCCCCATGCGCCCGCGCCGCCGGCCCGGCCATGCGTTCTTCTTCCGCAATTTCCAGCACGCGCACCTGCGTGTAACGAATCGCGTCCGTGTAGTAATCCACGTCCACGCGCTTCACGTAAGCCTTCCGCGCGTCGAAATCCAGCCGCTCGACGTGATACTGCTGCCCCTGGTGAATGTAAATCGCCTTCGGATGCACGGTCGTAAGCGCCGAAGAAAAATCCACCTCGCCGATCACCTCGGGGCCGCCATCCTCCTCGCCCCCTGCCCCGCCAGTGATATCAATGATCACAAAATTGTCGCTCGTCACCGACCGCAAGCTCACCGTATCCGCCGGATAAGCCTCCTGCACCCAGTGCCAATTCCCGCCGCTGCGATGCAAAAATCCCGCCGCCGCGAGGCGCTCGCACAACCCTGGCAAATCCACGTCGCCAAAACGCTCCTCCGGCGCAAGCGGCAATTCAAACGCCGCGCATTTCAAATGATTCACCAGAATCTCCAAGTTATCCGGCTGCACATAAGCATGTTCCGGCGAACGCCCGAAAAAATAATCCGGATGCTGCACGATAAATTGATCGAGCGGCGCCGACGAAGCCACCAGCACCGCGCACGATGTCCCGCTGCGCCTCCCGGCCCGCCCCGCCCGCTGCCAAGTCGAAGCAATCGACCCCGCATACCCCGCCATCACGCAAGCATCAAGCGACCCAATATCAATTCCCAGCTCAAGCGCATTCGTCGCCACCACCCCGCGCACCCGCCCCTCCCTCAACCCGCGCTCAATCTCCCGCCGCTCTCCCGGCAAATAACCCCCGCGATACCCGCGCACCGGTTCCGCCTGCCCCGGCTGCGGGCGATTCGCCTGCTGCAAATAAGTGAGCAGCACCTCCGTATGCAGCCGGCTGTTCGCAAACACGATCGTCTGCAGCTTGCGCGAAAGCAGCTCCTTCGCCACGCGCGTCGTCTCGTTCAAATAACTCCGCCGGATCCCCAAATTCCGATTCACCATCGGCGGATTATAAAAAACGAAAAGTTTCTCCGCCGCCGGCGCTCCGTTCTCCTCCACCACCTCCACTTTCCTCTCAATCAACTGCGCCGCCAGCCCCCCCGGATTCGCAATCGTCGCCGAACAGCAAATAAATTGCGGCCGCGACCCATAAAACCGCGCGATCCGATCCAGTCGCCGCAGCACATTCGCCAAATGGCTCCCAAACACGCCGCGATACGTATGCAGCTCATCCAGCACGATGTAACGCAAATTCTCAAACACCCGCGTCCACCTCGTGTGGTGCGGCAGAATCCCCGGATGCAGCATGTCCGGATTCGTCAGAATAATGTGACCGCGCTCGCGAATCGCCTTGCGCGCATCCCCAGGAGTGTCGCCGTCGTAGGTAAACACGCCAAAGCGGTCATCCAGCCGCTGCGACAGATCGTGCAATTCCGCCAGCTGATCCTGCGCCAGCGCCTTGGTAGGGAAGAGGTAAAGCGCCCGAGTGTCCGCATTCTCAAGCACCGCATTCAGCACCGGCAAGTTGTAGCAAAGCGTCTTGCCGGATGCCGTCGGCGTGACCACGACAAAATCCTTGCCGGCCCGCGCCAGCTCAGCCGCCGCAGCCTGATGCGAAAAAAGCTGCTCGATCCCTTTCGCCCGATACGCGCCGACCAACTCCGCCCGCACCCACCCCGGCATGGCGCGAAATTCCGCCTCCCGCGCCGGAATGTGCTTGATGGCCGTCAGCACCTCATCCGCCCGGTAGCGCCCCGCCAGCGTCCCCAGCGCCTCCTGGAACACCTCCAACGTCGTCCCAGCCCGCGCAGCCACCCCCGCCGCCCCCCGCACCGCCAATTGCCCGCCTAGCCCCCGCGAAGCTGAAGCCATTCACTCCTCCTTCGCTTTTTGTTCGCTCAGCCTAACACGCGAGTAATCCGCGCGCAATATCGGAAATGGAGCTGTTTTGGGAAGTGTCCTACTTGTTCGGCCGGTAGAGAATCACGCGCACTTTTTCGAGCGTCACGAGGCCGCCGCCGATCATTTCATCCAGGCGCGGCAGGATCGCCTCGATGCGCTCATTCGATTCGACCACTTCCACCACAATCGGCAAATCCTGCGACAGCCGCAAAATTTTCTCCGTATGGTAAACGCTCGACGACCCGTACCCGCCCACGCCGCGCAGCACCGTCACCCCGCTGAAATTTTCCCGCCGCAGCAATTCGACAATCGCCTGGTACAGCGGCTTCCCATGCCACCGGTCCGACTCGCCGATATGCACGCGCATCAAAGTGCGCTCGCCTTCAAATCGTTCGTGCGTCATTCTTCCTCGCTAAGCCCACTCAGCGGCGCGCCATCAAGCCCGCGAATTTGGCTTTGCTTCCTCTGTGTTCTCCTGCATTTCTTCGTGTCCTCTGTGTTAATGTTCCGCCTTTGTATTTTGCGCTTTCTTCATCCCCCTCAGATCCGTTCCGCGATGCGCATTCCCAGCACCACCGCCAGCAATCCGCCAATCACGCTCGCCAAAATGTACGTTGTCGCCCGCCACCACTCCCCATCCTGCAGCAGGTGCACAGCCTCCCAGCTAAACGTCGAGAAAGTCGTGAACGCCCCGAAAAATCCGACGGTAATCCCGATGCGCCATTCCGGAGGAATCGAAAGGTGCATCAATGCATACTCCGCAATCCCGCCCAGCAAAAAGCACCCGAGCAGATTCACCGCCAGCGTGCCGCTCGGAAAATCCGAGCTGGTCCGCTGCTGCACCAGCCCCTGCATGCCGTAACGCGCCAGCGTTCCCAGCGCTCCGAATAAAATCAGCAGCCCAATGCGCACGTCGTCTCCACTTTCTCCGTCTCGCCGGCCCTCAACAAAAAAACTCCTGGGCGCCCGAGGCGGCCAGGAGTCATCAGTCCGTTTCCGGACGCTTCAGGCGAACTCCATCGCCTTCCATTCTCCGCGCGCATTCTACCACGCGCCGCTGAGCTCCACGCAGTCGAGCCCGATCATTCCGTAAGGTTGTAAATTAGCCCATTTGGATCTTTGATGTAGCACCTCGGAAAATCAGGCTCGTCCTTAATCACCCGGCAGCCCTTTTTTTTCAAATTCGCTTTCGTTGCTTCGACGCTCTTCACCGTCACTTCGAAAACGGGGCCAAGCTTGGGACCTCGTTCAATAAACATATTGATGTTCTTTCCATGGAGGCTGATCATATTTGCGGTCTTGTCCGTAATCTCAAAGCCGAGTTCCTTGACGTAGAAGCTCGCGGCCCTCATTGGATCCTCGGCTTGAATCAGAATATCCGTCCCAAATGTATTCGACATAGGCCTCTCCCGATCCTGTCCTCACTAACGCGCCGACCGCCATGAAGAGTGTAAGACGCTTGCATCGACCGTCTGAGCCGACATGGCTTATCAGGCACTGGCGCTTAATCCCTTACACAGAAGCCAAAAACTCAGCGCGAGTTCGAAGATAGCCATGGGCGAGTCGAACCAAGACAGGTTTACTATTTTGGGGAAGCCGGGGAAGATGTAAAAAACGAAAGTGCAGGCGACGCACCATGCACTAGAGATCACACCAAAGGCAGCCAGTGCCCTCGGTATGTACTTCGACTTGAACCACAAGTAGCTGCCAACTGCGGCTCCCAATCCCCAAAACAGCAAGCCAATGTAGTACGCATCGTAACCGCTGAGGTACAGCTGGGCCAAGGCCGCCAATTGGTCCGGTCCAAACGCATGCGAGTAATCAGCGTCGCTCAAGAGTCGCAGTGCGGTGAAGAGATTGAGCGTCACCAGGAGCCACGTGAGGCCATAGACCAGCCTGCCGAATGCAGCGAGCAAGGCAAGGATCTGGCTCACCGGCTTGAGGATCACGTAAAGCGCCGTCAGCAGTACGACAACGCCAACGCTGTAAACCATGTTGCCCGCGATGCCGATGCGGAATAGTGTTTCGTGGGCCAGGATATTTCGAGCGGTTTCCGCCGGATTGCCGCGGACGATGAGGCGGGCGAATATTCCGAAATTGACCGCGACCACGATGGCGAACGAGATCGGGCAAGCAAGTCCTGCGATCTTTGCAGCCGTGCGTTGTGACTTGTCGATTGGGCTGATCGCCATATTATGCCCGGCGCTTATCGCGGCGGGTGCAAATCCACGTGCCGCCGTTGGTGAGGTCGGCGGTTGCGGTGCAGCGCGCGCTATTAATTGCAGTTGGTCTGCGAGGCTGGGACGTATTCCCATCCCGCGTCGATCCACCGACCAGCGGCATCATTCGGGACCTTTTTGTGCTCGCCCGTCCGCGGGTACACGATCTCAATCTGGCCGCGGACGAGGTCGTCGCTGGCGCAGGCGGCCTTTTGATGGGCCTCCCGCGAATGCTGCATCGCGGATTGAAACATGTTGAAAGCTTCCTTGTTGGCTTCAATCGCGTGTTGTAGGCGCTGCTGCTCCACCTCGGGGTTTACACTCCAGGACTTCCATATAGCGATCAGCAACGGAAACTCATCTCGAAAAACCGCTTCCGGCGCGCCGACTTCCGAGATGTAATACATCCACTGATTCATGCCGGTCGGCGCGCAGATGACATAGCTGTAGTGGAGGATCCGATGACCTTGCATATCCAGGTCCGTCAGGAGGTAAGCCGCTTGGCCACGGGGGACAGAGACCGGTTGTGCATCCAGGACTCGGCGCAGGACCGCAGCCGGCTGTCCGGCTGCGCGTGCCATGTTGGCAATTTGTGGCGCTAGCGCCAGAGTGGCACGCACGGGATCGCAGCAAGGCGCCACCGCTGGACGGTAGTTGAGAATGGGGGCCGGCCCAGGAGGAGAGTAGACGGGAAGCGCCGCGCCCAGCGAAAGCCCCTCTCCGCGGGGTCCTCTTACATCCACGGATCCGGGGTGCTGGCCGGTTACCAACCAATGGGGCGGCAGGCCAATTGTTGAGCCATCGGCCAGCACGGTCGCCTGCAAGGCTTGTGCATGCGTTACGACTGGGATGAGTAGTATCCACGCACAAAGCAGGAGACAAATGAACAGGCACCTTCGTCCTGGTTGTATGCCGGAGTTGGACACCATGGCCATCTCCTTTTCCTCCTCGCCTCCCGCCTATTGCAGGCGCATGCGGGTCCGGCTTGCGCCGATTAAAGAAGAGGAATCGACCATCGGGCTCGCATCTTAGGTTGGGGGCCGGAGCCAAGTCAACGAAGACAGACTGCTTGCAGGCCAGGGGCGCCGGAGCACGGGAAATTAGGACACCCGGCATCTCGAACATGTTCTCAGCGTCTGGTAAACGCGCAAAGCGGACAGGTGTCTTCGGCTTCCGACACGTCCCGTTCCGCGCCGTCGCGCTTGACACATCCCCTCGCACCCCGTTATACAATCCTCATGGCCCATTCCTATCTCATTTTCGATTTCGGCACGGACGAACACGCCGCCCAGCAAGCCCGCCACAAACTCGAGTCCTGGAAGCAGGGCTTCCGCCTCGGCAATAAGCTCCTCCTGAAATTCGAGCGCGAAGAGACGCCAGAAAAATCCGCCGCCAAAGACGGCGCCGATTCAAAATCGGATTCAAAATCCGCCGCCGCAAAAAAGAAATCGCCGGCGCATGACAAGGAAGAGAAACCGAGCCCAAGCGCCCATATCCGCCTCCTCGTCCGCCTCGATTTCTCGGACCACGAAAAGCTCTCCCATCAGCGCTGGCTCGATCGCATCCCCACCGAAGAGCCTTTCAAGTCCGTGGACGCCGAAACCATCCGCTCGACCGACGCTGGATTCGCAAAGACCGCCGAGCTCTTCGAAGCTCTCGACTGATTAAATCCTGGGACTGTCCCACAACTGCAAAAGAGGAACTTCAGCGGCTGAAGCCGGGTCACCTTTGCAGCGTTTATGTCGCGGTTGAACAGTTTGCGGAAAAAGTCGGGAGTTTGCGACTTGTGGGGATGGCGAGCGTCTAAGGGAGCATGCGAGGATACGACGAAGTGCAAGACGGGATGTTCAGCTACATTAGCGCGGAGCAGCGCGTGCCGGCGGATCATCCGCTGCGGCGAGTGCGGGGGCTGGTGGATGCGGCGCTGCAGCAGATGTCGCGGCAATTCAGCGAGCTGTATGCGCGCAACGGGCGGCCGTCGATTGCGCCGGAGAAACTGCTGCGCGCGCTGCTGTTGCAGTTTTTCTACAGCGTGCGCAGCGAGCGGCTGTTGATGGAACAGCTGCAGTACAACTTGCTGTTTCGCTGGTTCGTGGGGCTGAGCATGGACGACGCGGTGTGGGACGTGACGGTGTTCACCAAGAATCGCGAGCGGCTGCTGGAGGGCGAGATCGCCGAGAAGTTTTTCCAGCAGGTGCTGGAGCCGGCCAAGCAACAAGGGCTGCTCTCGGACGAGCACTTCACGGTGGACGGGACCTTGATCGAGGCCTGGGCCAACCGCAGGAGCTTTCACGAGAAGAAGGACCCGCCGACACGCGGCAGCGGATACAAGGGGCAGAAGCTGTTGCGGGACACGCATGAGAGCGGGACGGATCCGGAAGCGCGGTTGTACAAGAAGAGCCAGGCGGGAGAAGCCCGACCGAGCTACTTAGGCCATGTGCTGACGGAAAACCGGAACGGGTTCATTGTGCGGGCTTGCGTAACGCAGTCGGCGACACGGGCGGAGCGCGAGGCGGGGTTGGAAATGGTGCGAAAACTTCCGCGGAAGGAAGCAGGCGGAAAGGTAGGGCCGATCACGCTGGGCGGAGACAAGGCGTACCAGGAAGAAAAGTTCGTGGAGGAACTGCGAGCGATGCAAGTGATTCCGCACATCGCCGAATTTGAGAAGGAATCGTGGCAGTGGCCGAACTGGTTGACGACGAGCGAGCGCGAGGATCCTGGCTATGCGATCAGCCAGCGGAAGCGCAAGTTGGTTGAGAAGGCGTTCGGGTGGATGAAATTTGTGGCCGGGCTGAGAAAGACGAAATTGCGAAAACGGCGGCGGGTGGACTGGATGTTTCGTTTAGCAGCGGCCGCGTGCAACCTGATGCGCATGGCCAAGTTGATTCCTGCGGAAACATAAACAAGGGAACGGGCGGGTGGAACGAGGCGGACGGTTGGCAGGAAGGGCGGAAAACTAGATCAAAGCGAAGCTTGAAAATCGCGACCAGCCACCCGGAACACAAAAACCAACCCTTTTTCCGCAAACTGTGAAACCGCGACCTACAAAGACTCTCGAGTTCTCACACTGACTCAATCCTGGTTGCGGTCTTGCGTTCACATCTGCCCGGCTAGGCCTCCCCCGTTCTCGTGCCGCCAGCGTGCTCATCGGATCCCCGCCGCTTGGGAGAATAGGTACATGGGCGGCTGTTAGACGGTCGATTTCAAAATGGCACTTAGCTTTGTTATCAGTGAGATGCGTCATGATCGAAATCATTTTGAGAGTCGATTTCGCGGGCTTCGGAGGTGACTGGCGGCGCGAGTTCCAAAATGGAATTGTCGCTCGAGGAGGCGAATGCATTCGCGGGCGCGGGCGGAGCGATTGCGGAGGCGGGGTCGCGATCAATTGAATAAATGACACGCTTGGGGGGCTCGACCCATTGGCCGGATGCGCGGAAATGGGTGGCGGTGCGAATGGCACGAATGATCATGTCGCCATTGACGGTGGCGCCTTGGGCGTTCTCGACCACGAGATCGAGGGCCTCGATGTATTTTTCCGCACGGAGGTCATAGAGGCGGTTGGCGCGGGCGTGGCGGCAGATGGCGCTGGCGGAGATATCGAACTCCCAGGCAATGGAGCTCGGACGAACCCAGTGGATGAAGTCGTCTTCGATGGCGCGGCGATCGGGATGGTGGCAGATGGAGCATTTGCCGGAGTGATGAGAGGAAGCGGGCCCCTCGGCTTCGCTCGGGAGAGGCGGGGCGGAGGACGCGGATTTTCGCCTGGGGCGGGGCTTGAAGTGATGTGAGCGACGAGGCGGCTTGCGGGGCGGGGCCTTGGGGGCTTCGGTCTTGATTTCGGGGGACTCCGGGGCGGGAGTTGCGGCAGGGGGTGATGGGTGCCCCTCGGCTTCGCTCGGGACAGGCGCAGACAGCGCGCCTGGCGCGGCGGAAGGAACGGGAGGCGTAATGGCGGGAGGAGGCGGGGGATTGTGAACGTAATTTGGGGGCATGACGGGGGTGGGGTAGGCCGGGTAAAAGGCGTCGAAATCATAGGGAAAATTTCCGCGACGTTTTAGCATTTTATTTTTTTGCACCTCGATAAAAGTGTGCATGAAGAAAATCGAAAATGGAAGGATGCGTGTGTGTGGATATTGCGCGGGCGGAGGCGGAATGCGGCGCGGCTGGGGACCTCGCTCCGCTCTATTCTAGGATTGCGCTTCGCGCGACGGTTTTTATGTCGGAGCTGGAAGCTCCGACCCCCTAAAAGGCAAGACTTATGCAGAAACCGGAAGGAGCTGACGACGCTACGGAGAGTGCGAGAATGGGGGCGGGCTCGACGGGCGAGATGGGAAGGGGAGCACTACAAACGTTTATTCTCCCCAAATATAGGAACGACAACTAAATACAGTGTTGCACAGCAAAATCAGTACGGTTAGACTCTTGACATGTCGCAAAGGAAAACAAAACGAGGCGCTGCGGCCGAGAAGATGGCAGACCTTCTTATTGGACACATGGAAGAGACGATGACGCCAGTGCAAGCGAAAGCGATGATCGACGACCTTAAGGCTTTTTCTAAAAAGTCTCGTCGATCTTCCCGGCGCGAAAAGCCTTCACGAGCAGCGAAAAGCGTGGATTCTCGTCCTTTATCCCATGTTCGCGCAGGAACTTCATAAACTCCCGCTCATCTCTGGAATCCATCATTCGCTTCAAATGGCGTAGCATTGCGTTTCTTTCGGCTCTAGTATGTCGATACTTGTCGGCCATCGGCTAGCTTTCGTTACTCGATTTTTCTTCGCAAACCTTAGGTCCGCTCGGATAGCATTCGGTCAGGCCCCAATTCCCGTTGCCAACGCGAACAGCCTCGTTCGCAGCTTCGATCCGAAGGATTGTCGGATAGACAGTCGCATATAGGTTCTTCGCATGGTGCGTCAATCCGCCATTGTCCAGTGCCGACATGATTGAATCTCGCCCTGTCATCGATGACAGCCGATCGAAGGGCAGTTGACTGTTCATTTCCTCTGGTTCCGATCGAATCGTCCGCGAAGTCGGTCGCTCCACTGATATTTCTGAACCCACTGATAGACCGAGCTATTCTGCCCCTCATGTTTGTCCCGGATTGCGAGTTTTATTTCCCCAGCTTTCACCAAACGGTCCAACACTACGTGGAGGGATGCAAGAAAGTTCTTGTACTCATTCACTGGAAAAGAAAGACGGATGAGCCTGTCTCTAATTTCCACGGGGGTAAGCCCCAAAGGGCCGGAAGCCCTAAAGACGCTCCTGACTGCATCGGTTATGCCGCCAAGATTTAAGTCAAGCAGCTCATCCACTTCTTCACTTTCGTTTACCAGCATGGCAAGCGCACCGATGCGGCGCTGTTGTTTTGCTATTTCGACTTCCAGGGCTTCGCGTTCAGCGAACATGTTGGAAAGCACCTCACGTGCTTTGACGAGTTCGTCGCGGTACGTCTTACTTTCATTAGATTTGAAGTCCATTTTGCTTCTACCGTATCTTATACACTATGTAGAGGCATGTGTCGAATAAAAAAGATGTGCTCAGGTGGAATCGAGCGATCGAGGATACCGAGGACACCATAGCCAGATGCGAACGGGAAATCGCCAGTATAAAGAAAGCCATCTGGGCGATTAAAGAGCCGGGAAGAGAAGGCGCACCGTGGCCTACAGGCTCAACAAGACGAAATTAGGACAGCACCGGCGCCAGCGTTCTTTTGTCCGCGTGCTCGGCATTTTGGTATGATGGTTTACGGCTTCACGCCCCGGATTCCTCGACGCGAAAGGGAATAATGGCATCTCAAGTCAAGGTCAAGAGTGCGCGGTTTGACGCGGCGAAATATCAGGGCCTCGATCGCGATACGCTGATTCGCATTTATCGCGTGATGTTTCTTTCGCGCAAGCTTGACGACCGCGAAATCCAGCTCAAGCGGCAGAACAAAATTTTCTTTCAGATTAGCGGGGCCGGCCACGAGGCGGTACTCGCCGCGGCCGGCCTGCTCCTGAAACCCTCCCACGATTGGTTCTACCCGTACTATCGCGACCGCGCGCTGGCCCTCATGCTTGGAGTTACCCCCTACGAAATGCTGCTTCAAGGACTGGGCGCAAAAGACGATCCCGCTTCCGGCGGGCGGCAGATGCCTTCGCACTGGGGGCACCAGAAATTCAATATTGTTTCGCGGTCGTCTCCTACGGGGACGCAATTTCTTCAGGCTGTTGGCGCCGCCGAAGCGACCCTTTACTACGACAAGTTTCCGAAGGCGCTTGAGCAGGCGCGCAAGGCGCCGCTTGGCGAGGCTGTGTCGCACTACCGCGATGAAATTGTTTTTGTTTCCGGCGGCGATGGGCACACGAGCGAAGGCGAGTTCTTCGAATCGCTCAACACGGCTAGCAACAACCGGCTGCCGCTGCTTTACTTGATTGAAGACAACGGCTACGCGATTTCCGTGCCGATCGAGGTGCAGACTGCGGGCGGAAGCATCTCGAAGCTGGTGGCGAATTATCCGCACCTGCACGTGGAGGAATGCGACGGGACTGAGCCGCTTGAGAGTTACGCTTCGCTCGCGCGGGCTGTCGAGCACTGCCGGGCGCGCAAGGGGCCGGCGCTTGTCCACGCGCATGTGACGCGGCCTTATTCGCACTCACTTTCGGACGATGAGAAACTCTATCGCACGGGTGAAGAGCGCGAGGCGCAGACGCGCCGCGACCCTCTCCCGAAATTCGGTCTCTTCCTTGTGCGCGAAGGCATCCTCGAAGAGAACGAGCTGGAAGCGATCGAAGCGGAAGTTGACCGCGAGGTGATCGAAGCTACCGACCTCGCTTTCAAAGCCGAGCTGCCCGCGAAGGATTCGATTTATCGCTGGGTTTACTCGCCGGACGTGGACCCCACGACGCGGCAATTCGAAGCGGCGCCGAAATTCGAGGGGCCGTCGAAAACCATGGTCGAGATGGTTTCGGCGACGCTGATGGACGAGATGGCGCGCGACGAGCGCATTTTGATTTTTGGAGAAGACGTGGCCGATTGCAGCCGCGAGGAGGCGCTTGCGAGCGTGAAGGGGAAGGGAGGCGTCTTCAAAGCCACTTCCGGATTGCAGCGGCGCTACGGCAGCTCGCGCGTTTTCAATTCGCCGCTTGCGGAAGCTTCGATTGTGGGGCGCGCGATTGGGATGGCTACGCGCGGCTTGAAGCCTGTGCCTGAAATTCAGTTCTTTGATTACATTTGGCCGGCGATGATGCAGCTTCGCGACGAGCTTTCCGTGATGCGCTGGCGTTCGGCGGGGAAATTCAAGGCGCCGATTGTGCTGCGCGTGGCGATTGGCGGGTATCTGACGGGAGGCGCGATTTATCACAGCCAGTGCGGCGAAGTCACGTTCACGCATATTCCGGGGTTGCGCGTGGTGATGCCTTCGACCGCGCTCGACGTGTGCGGGCTGCTGCGGACGGCGATGCGCTCCGATGATCCGGTGATGTTTCTCGAGCACAAGCATCTTTACCGGCAGCCTTACAATCGTTCGGAGTATCCCGGCGCGGATTTCACTATTCCTTTTGGCAAGGCGAACATTGTGCGCGAAGGGACGGACCTGAGCATCATCACTTATGGCGCGGTGGTGCATCGGGCGGAAGTGGCGGCGCAGGAATTGGCGCGCGAGGGAATTTCGGCCGAGATTCTCGATTTGCGCACGCTGAGCCCGTACGATTGGGAGGCGATTGCCGCGACGGTGCGGAAGACGAATCGCGTGATTGTCGCTTACGAGGACACGCGCTCGTGGGGATACGGCGCGGAGATTGCCGCCCGCATCGCCGATGAATTGTTCGGCGATTTGGACGCGCCCGTGCGGCGTGTGGCCGCTACGGACACGTTTTGCGCGTACCAGCCGCTGCTCGAGGACGCGATATTGCCGCAGACGGAGGACATTGTGCGCGCCGTCCGCGAGCTGGCGGCGTATTGACCGGAAACTTTTGGGAGCGTTATATCGTATCTATGTGTGAGTGGCGCGGGAAGGGCGAATGCGTTTCCGCGCTGAGGGGGTAATCATGAATTGCCCGAATTGCAGGCGCGACATCACGGACTACTCGAATTTTTGCTACTTCTGCGGGACGCGGCAGAACGTGGCGCCTTTGGGTGGCGCTTACGTGCAGAAGCGGTTGATGCGTTCTTCCGTTGATTCGAAGATTGCGGGGGTGTGCGGCGGGATCGCCGAATATTTCGGAGTTGACTCGACGATTGTGCGGCTCATCTGGGTGATCGCGATATTTGTGCCTGTGCCGATTTGCCTGGCGCTGGTCTCTTACATTGTCGCCTGGATCATTGTTCCACTGGCGCCGCCGCCCGTGGCCGTTTCGTCCGTGGCGCAGTCATCGCAGACGGGCGCGGCGAACCCGGCCTAGTTGGCCCGGCATGACATTTGCTCGGCGGGGCGGGCGGGGCGGTGAGCTTGCGGTCCGAAGATTTTTGGGTGCCCGTGGCAGGTGGGTAGCTCGGAAGAGCGCAGACAGGAGTGTCCGCGCCACAACGGCAAAACCGGGAGAATACCCCGCGGGGCTGCGAGCGAAAAATCAGTCCTTTTCTTTTCCCTTGCGCGGGGGCTTGCGGCCTCCGCCGAAAATGGCATGGTCGAGGGAGATCATGCCTGCGCCTACCGTCGCGAGGGTGAATGCGGCGGCCGCGAGGACGAGCGGGAATTCGTAATTCTTCACTTGCGTGATTGGGCCTTGCGGCAGATGGACGCGCCAGACGGCGATGGCCATCTCGGCCGCGAGTAGGAGTGCGCTGATGCGCGTGAAGAGGCCGATAACCAGCGTAATTCCGCCGAAAAATTCGATTACGCCGGCGATGTAAACGAAATATCCGGGGAAGCCGACGTGCTCGAAGAAGGGCATCATGTCGCGCGTGTGCGTGAACAGCTTCGGATAGCCGTGCGAAATAAAAATAATTCCCATCGCGGCGCGCAGGAGCAGCAGCGCCAGCGGCTTCAATTTTTCGAGAGTTTGCATCCGCAATTCTCCTCGCGTTGAAAATTCCCTTCGCGCATGAATCGCCCGCATTGTAGCAGAACATGCAAACCGGCTTCGTTGCCGCTCGATGGAAACATCCACTCGAAGCCTTCGACGGGGGCGCGCGCTTGTTGGTGTAAAATCTTATGCTGCTCTTGGGGTCGGCGCGATTGACGAAATCTTCCACCCGCACTATCGGCGTCTGCAACGGCGGCGGAGACTGCCCGGGATTGAACGCGGTCATCCGCGCGGTGGTGCGCACCGCCAAGCTTGAATACGGTTGGCGCGTCATCGGCGTCACCAACGGCTTCAACGGGCTTATCTGGCCGGAGCAATCGTCGGAGCTCACTCTTGACGCCATCCGCGGAATTCTCCCACGCGGGGGCACGATTCTCGGCACCACCAATCGCGGCAATCCATTTGCATTTCCCGTCGAGCAGAATGGACGTTCGGTCTTGCACAACTATTCGAGCCGCTGCGTGGATAGCATGAAGGAAATGGGCATTGAGGCGCTGGTGGTGATCGGCGGCGATGGCACGCTCACGATTGCGCATGAGTTCACGAAGCTTGGTGTAAAGATTGTTGGCGTGCCGAAGACGATTGACAACGATCTTCTGGCGACTGAGGTGACATTCGGGTTCGATACGGCGCTGCATGTGGCCACCGACGCAATCGACCGGCTGCACACGACTGCCGAAAGCCATCACCGCGTGATGGTGATCGAAGTGATGGGCCGTGATGCCGGTTGGATCGCGCTGCATTCGGGGCTGGCGGGCGGGGCGGACGTGATCCTGATTCCGGAGATTCCGTTTACGATTGAGACGGTGTGCGAAGCGATTAGCCAGCGCGAAGCTCATGGGCGAAGTTTTTGCCTCGTGGTGGTGGCCGAAGGCGTGAAGCTGCCGCCCGAAGACGGCATGGGAAAACCTTTCCCGAAGCCGCAGCCCGGGCAGGTGGGGAACGCCATCGGCTACGCGATTCGCGAGTACTTGAAGAAGGAAGTCCGCGTCACGGTGCTCGGGCATGTGCAGCGGGGCGGGTCTCCCAGCCCATTCGACCGCACACTTGCTACTCGCTTCGGCGTCTCGGCTGTGGACTTGGTGGCGCGCGGCGAGTATGGACGGATGGTCTGCCTCCGCGCCGGGAAGATCGAATCGGTACCGCTGGCGGAGGCTATCGGTTCATGCAAGCTGGTGGACCCGAACAGCGATTACGTGCGAGCGGCGCGTGCTGTTGGTATCACCTTCGGGGATCGTCCCTGATGCGTAAGATCCTGCTTGGTTTCGCGCTCCTGCTCGTGATTTGTGTGGGGTTGTACTTGCGCGTGCATCATGCAAAGCCGCCGATTGAGATCGGGTTCGCCGGCAATCGCCAGGTGACGCTGATGAGCACGACGGCGCAGGTGCGCGAGCCCGTCGCGGTAGTCAATTTTGGCGACCGCCTGGAGATTCTGCAACGCTTTCAGGACCAGGTGCAGGTGCGCACGATGAAGGGCGTCGTCGGGTGGATCAATGAGCGCGATTTGCTCTCCGCGGATTTGTGGCAGAAAGCGCATGACCTGGAAACCAAGGTTGCCGCGATGCCGGCGATGGCGCACGGCCATACGAAAGCGCTGACCAACCTGCACATTAGCGCGGGGCGTGAGGCTCTGCGGCTGCGGCAATTGAGCAAGACAATTCCCCTGGAGCTTTACGAGCGGCAGACGGTGGAGGTGCCGACAGCGCCCAGAACTGTCAAGGCCGGCGACCAGGAAGAGTCCGGAGCGGAGCCGCCTCAAGCGAAGAAGGAAGACTGGTGGTTGGTCCGTGCGCAGGCCCCGGACCAGACCGCGATTTCCGGGTGGATTCTTGGCAGGTTCGTCCAGCTCGACGTGCCTGCGCCGCTGGCGGATTATGCCAGCAGCGCCAACATGCGGATTGTGGCCTGGTTCGAGCTGAGCCACGTGAATGACGCCGCCGGCCACGAAAAGCCGCAATTTCTCGTGCTTGGCGCGCACGGCCCGGAAGGGCAGCCGTGCGATTTCAGCATGTTGCGTGTGTATACATGGGGTGTGCAGCGGCAGCGATATGAGACTGCGTTCGTTGAAAGCAATGTGTGCGGCAAACTGCCGGTGAAGGTGACGAAATCCGAGGCGGCGGGGAGCGACGTGACTTTCGCGTTTCGGGACCTTGGTGACAGCGCTGGTGGTGAGCGCACCTATCAAATGCATCAGACGATCGTTCGGCGAGTGAGAGAAGGCGGGAAGCCCGTGGCACGGAAGCGCCATTAAGCATTAATCATCGCGTTCCATGTTCCGCGAATTCGTCTCCAATTCACGAGCGGATGGGATAAATTTATTTTAATGAATACTCGCATTTCAGCGGCGTGCGCCATCGTGGCTGTGCTTGGACTTGCGTCTGTCTCCCGCTCCTTGCATTTCCATGCTGAGGCCGAGACGCGCACCACCGCCGGGCCACCGCTTGAATTTATCGGCTCGTGGGGCGCACGGGGCGACGGTCCGGGCCACTTGCTGGATCCGGTAAGCATTGCGACGGACACGATCGGGAACATCTACATCGCGGATCTCGGCAGCAGGTTCGTCCACAAATTCGGCCCGCAGGGCAAGCCGCTGCTTTCATTCCAGGAAGACCCGATGAAGCACCCGCAATCCGTGGCGGTGGATAGCGGCGGGGCAATCTATGTCACCGACCCGGTTCGCAAGAGTGTCTTTATTTGCCTGCCCAGCGGTGAGCGGGACCGGTATCACGAACTGCGGCTGAAGACACATTCGGGAAAGGAAAATGTGCTCAGCGTGGGAGTGGCCGATGATGGCTTGATCTACGTCTTTGACTCGAATGCGGGAAAGATCATGGCGTTTAATGCGCGATCTCGCCTGGTGGAGACCTGGCAGCCTCGGCCGGATTCGACAGGCCCGAATGGCCCGCCCGGCACGATTGCGGTTGCCTCGGACACTTCCGTGTATGTGTCAGATATCGCCGGGAGCCGGATCCTGAAGTTCACGCGCGACGGGCGTTATGTTTCAGAGTTTGGCTCGAGCGCTTCGCGGGACGGATGGAAGCTGAGCGACCGGTTCGCGATTTCAGCGAACAATATTTTCGCCATGGATACAGACGGCCGGATGCTTCACGTGTGGACCATGGATGGTGCGCCGAAACTGGATATGGATTTGGCGCCGGAGCTTGGCCAAGCGCCGCGGTCTGCGCCGCCGATTGCAATAAGCCCGCGCGGGGAACTTCTGATTCTCGACGTGCCCGAGGCGCGCGTCTTGCGCTATCGGATTAACTTCTGACAAGAAGACATCTGGCTTTGTTGACCTCCATGGTGATCGTGGATGTCGTTGGGTCAGAGTGTGTCGCACCTACGGCGCTCGGGACGATTGTGTGTCGTTACCCAGCCCGCCAGAAAACGGCGGGCTGGGCTAACTTGTGACGCGCCTACGGCGCTCAGGCGCGAGAGCTGGGATGAAATGTGCAACTCTAGCGATGCTTCGGTCAAATCAAACACGGCGAGGCGAGCGTCGCCGTAACAAAGCGGCGGCCAGCCGCCGCACTCCACATGAGCTGTGCCTGGCGCATAGCTTTCTAGAAGGGGAAGTCAACGTAGCTAGGTGACTTGAACTCTTTGTTGTGCGATAGAATCCCGCCTGGGAGGTACCTTATGGCACTGCTGTTGAGCGAAGCGGACGTGAAATCAATTTTGACGATGCCGCTGGCGATTGAGGCGGTGGACGCTTCGTTTCGGAGGCTTGCCGACGGGAGCGCTTGCCTGCACTCACGGCAGCGACTGCACCTGCCCGAAAGGTCTTATCTTCATTATATGGCGGCGGGGGACCTGGCGAGCGGGTATATGGGACTGAAGATTTACACCAGTTCGCGCGAAGGCTTGCGCTTTTTGGTGACATTGTTCGACGCTAAGTCGGGGGATCTTGTGGCGCTGATTGAAGCGGACTATCTGGGACAGATTCGGACGGGGGCTGCGAGCGGCGTGGCGACACGGCTGATGGCGCGTACGGATGCGCGGGTGGTGGGAATTATAGGGACCGGGCTGCAGGCGCGCACGCAGCTTGAGGCGGTGTCGCTGGTGCGAAAACTTGAGAGGGTGCGTGCCTGTGGCCGCGATGTGGGGAGGCGCGAGCGATTCGCGCGTGAAATGACAGCACGGTTGGGCATCCCTGTGACGGCGGCTGCCAACGCTGAGGAAGCAGTGCGCGATGCGGACATCGTCATTGCGTCCACTACCTCAACGAATCCTGTGGTCGAAGGGCCCTGGCTGCGTCCCGGTGTGCACATCAATGCCATCGGCGCCAATTTTCCGCAGAAGCGGGAACTGGATGCTGATGCGGTTATGCGATGCGATGTGATCGCCGCGGATTCGCGCGAGCAGTCCCGCGAGGAGGCAGGGGATTTGATCCAGGCGTTTGGCGACGACGCGTCGCGCTGGGAGAAGGTTCACGAGTTGGCGGATATCGTGGCAGGGAAGATGCCCGGGCGGACAACGCCGGAGCAAATCACGCTTTTTAAATCCAATGGGATTGCGATCGAAGATGTGGTGGTCGCGGGGCGAGTCTATGAGATGGCCCGTGAACGGGGGCTCGGACGGCAGATTCCGCTGTGGCAGAAGGAGGCCCGGTTCGGGGAGGCGCGGGGGGTATAGGATCGGCGCTTTACTGTCAGGGTGAGAACTGCCTAAGAGGAACTTCAGCGGCTAAACAGTTTGCGGAAAAAGGGTTGGTTTTTGTGTTCCGGGTGGCTGGTCGCGATTTTCAAGCTTCGCTTTGATCTAGTTTTCCGCCCTTCCTGCCAACCGTCCGCCTCGTTCCACCCGCCCGTTCCCTTGTTTATGTTTCCGCAGGAATCAACTTGGCCATGCGCATCAGGTTGCACGCGGCCGCTGCTAAACGAAACATCCAGTCCACCCGCCGCCGTTTTCGCAATTTCGTCTTTCTCAGCCCGGCCACAAATTTCATCCACCCGAACGCCTTCTCAACCAACTTGCGCTTCCGCTGGCTGATCGCATAGCCAGGATCCTCGCGCTCGCTCGTCGTCAACCAGTTCGGCCACTGCCACGATTCCTTCTCAAATTCGGCGATGTGCGGAATCACTTGCATCGCTCGCAGTTCCTCCACGAACTTTTCTTCCTGGTACGCCTTGTCTCCGCCCAGCGTGATCGGCCCTACCTTTCCGCCTGCTTCCTTCCGCGGAAGTTTTCGCACCATTTCCAACCCCGCCTCGCGCTCCGCCCGTGTCGCCGACTGCGTTACGCAAGCCCGCACAATGAACCCGTTCCGGTTTTCCGTCAGCACATGGCCTAAGTAGCTCGGTCGGGCTTCTCCCGCCTGGCTCTTCTTGTACAACCGCGCTTCCGGATCCGTCCCGCTCTCATGCGTGTCCCGCAACAGCTTCTGCCCCTTGTATCCGCTGCCGCGTGTCGGCGGGTCCTTCTTCTCGTGAAAGCTCCTGCGGTTGGCCCAGGCCTCGATCAAGGTCCCGTCCACCGTGAAGTGCTCGTCCGAGAGCAGCCCTTGTTGCTTGGCCGGCTCCAGCACCTGCTGGAAAAACTTCTCGGCGATCTCGCCCTCCAGCAGCCGCTCGCGATTCTTGGTGAACACCGTCACGTCCCACACCGCGTCGTCCATGCTCAGCCCCACGAACCAGCGAAACAGCAAGTTGTACTGCAGCTGTTCCATCAACAGCCGCTCGCTGCGCACGCTGTAGAAAAACTGCAACAGCAGCGCGCGCAGCAGTTTCTCCGGCGCAATCGACGGCCGCCCGTTGCGCGCATACAGCTCGCTGAATTGCCGCGACATCTGCTGCAGCGCCGCATCCACCAGCCCCCGCACTCGCCGCAGCGGATGATCCGCCGGCACGCGCTGCTCCGCGCTAATGTAGCTGAACATCCCGTCTTGCACTTCGTCGTATCCTCGCATGCTCCCTTAGACGCTCGCCATCCCCACAAGTCGCAAACTCCCGACTTTTTCCGCAAACTGTAAAGCCGAGGTGATTTTGGAGCATTTATGTCGCGGTTGAAACCTCGACCCACAAAGATTCTTGAGTTGTCACGCAGACTCTTAAGTGCGATGTGTGTTAGCCGGAACTAAGCGCGGACACGGCGAAGGTGTTTCACGAGAGCTTCGCGGAGACGCAGGCGAGTGTCTTCTGGAAGCGGGGCAGGCTCGGAATTGCAGTAAATCTGAATGGTCTTCTTGGTGGTGTCAACAACCACGCGGCAGTCGTCGCAATGCTCGAGATGCTTTTCGATGGAGGCCTTCAATGTGGTGTCGAGCGCTTCATCGAGATAGTTGGATAGTTCCTTAACGATGCTTCTGCAGTTCACGAATTTTCACTCCGTCGAAAATATCTATCGAGTTTTTGCCGCAGCTTCAACCGCGCCCGCAACAGCCTGGATTTTACCGCCGGCACGGAAAGGCCGAGTGCTTCCGCCGTTTCTTCGGTGGACAATTCTTCGATGTCGCGAAGCTGGAAAACGATTCGAAAAGATGGATCAAGTTCGGCGATGGTGGTCGAGAGAATATCGGAGAGCTCCGTCTGTTTGTAGCGCTCTTCAGGCGAGGGGCCCCAGTCTTCCACTTCGCGGGGCATTAATTCTTCGCCTGTGTCCACTTCTTCATCGAGCGAGACTACGTTGGGGCGGCGCTTGCGCAGTTTCATCAGCGCCTGATTGACGGAAATGCGGACGAGCCAGGTGTAAAACCGCGAGTTGCCCTGGAATCCGTCGAGGTGCTCGTAGGCTTTGAGGAACGATTCCTGCATTACATCTTCGGCGTCTTCGCGATTCTGGGTGATATTTTGCGCCAGGCGGAAAATCTTGCGTTCGTAGCGGCCGACCAGGGTTTCAAACGCGGAAATATCGCCGGCTTTGGCGGCGGCAACGAGCACGGGCTCGTCGTCCTTCACCACTTGTGAAGGGAGAGGCCGAGCTTCCAGCGGATTCATCTTAGAAGTGCCCATGGAATCCATTCCGAGATAGAGAGGGTAGCACAGGTTTCGCGGCGTGCAACGCGCTGCCCTCGGCTCTTTGCATTAGACGACCGAACCGGCAGCTTGGTCGCAAGAATTTGATGTTGAGTCACCCCACATGTGCCGGGGCTGGCCGTGGACGGCGAGGCGAGCGTCGCCGTAGCAGAGCCGTGGCTAGCCACCGCACTCCACATCGGCTGTGCCTGGCGTCGAGCTTTCTAGAAGAGGAATTCAACCGAGCCGAGCTCGATGTGAAAACCTCCTATTTTGGGAATGACATGAGCGGCCGGCGCACGGACGCGTCTTGACAGCGGAGTGATCGGCCAAGTATTCTGGAATGTCGAACGAACGTTCGACTTAGTTTTCGGATACTCGATGCCTAAGACCTCCCGACAGCCGCGCGTTTCCCAGGCGAAGCTTCAGGTGATTCTTCGCCACGCCGCGCAGGAATTTTCCGAAAAGGGCTACGAGGGTGCCTCGATCCGCGATATCAGCCGGTCGAGCGGCGTCTCGCTTGCGGGATTGTATTACTACATCAAGAGCAAGCAGGAGCTTCTGTACCTGATTCAGATTTACACTTTCAAGACGATCGTCGCGCGGCTTGAGAAGCGGCTGACGGGCGTTGCGGGGCCGGTCGAGAAATTGCATATCCTGGTGCAGAACCACCTGGAATATTTTCTGCGGCATCCGCTGGAAATGAAAGTGCTGTCTCATGAAGACGAAGCGTTGGAAGGGGAGTATCGTAAGGAAGTGCTGGAGGTGAAGCGGCGCTATTACGGAATCGCGCTGGGCATTTTCGAGGAAATGCGGAAGGCGGGGATAGCGCGGCGGTTGAATCCTCGTGTGGCTGTTCTATCGCTCTTTGGCATGATGAATTGGATCCATACCTGGCACCGGCCACAGGTGGACCCGCACGCGGACGCGTTGGCGGATGCGATTGCGGGAATGTTTTTGCACGGCGTGGTGAACGGGAACGGGAAGCCGGGTTTGAAGCCGACACGGTTGAGCCGCAGCGGAGCTCCAATGGCTGAGCGGGCCGCGGGTTAGAGTTTTGGACTAATTTTGAAATTATAGGTCGAGAAAAACAAACGGAGGAAATGATGGCGACAACGACGGCGATCGAGCAGAAGCAACTGGTTCACTATGGGGTGGAGGCGGGCGTGGCAATCATCGAGATGGACGATGCTCCCGCGAACACTTACACGTACGAAATGATGCAGCAGCTGGATACCGCGATTTTGCGGGCGCGGATGGATGAAGACGCGCACGTGATCGTGATGCGCGGGAAGGGCGAGAAATTTTTCTCGGCGGGCGCGAGCATTCCGATGCTGACGAAGGCGGATCCCACCTTTAAATATTATTTCTGCTTGCACGCGAATGAGACGCTGAGCCGGCTGGAGCAGACGCCGAAGCTCGTGATCGCGGCGCTGAACGGCCACACCGTTGGCGGCGGACTAGAAATTGCGATGGCTTGTGATATTCGCATCGCGAAAAAAGAGGGCGGAAAGATCGGGCTGCCTGAAGTGAATCTTGGCGTGCTGCCTGGGACGGGCGGAACGCAGCGGCTGGCGCGCATCGCGGGACGTGCGCGCGCGATTGAGTTGATGGCTACGGGGCGGACTTTTAGTTTTGAGGAAGCGCTCGAGTTCGGATTGATTCACTATATTTACGAGAAGGAAAGTTTCTGGGAAGACGTGATGGCTTATGCGAAGCAATTTTGCCCTCCGAACAAGGCTTCGCGGGCTGTGGGGCGCATCAAGCGTGCGGTGGTTACCGGCTCCGAAGTGGGATTTGGCGAAGCGCTGGGAATCGAGCGGGAGCTGCAGCAATTGCTGTTTACGAGTGAGGACGCGAAGGAAGGCTTGAAGGCGTACGCGGAAAAACGGCAGCCCGAATTCAAGGGCCGTTAGTGCAGAGCGCTGCGCCCGATGGCGATGGCGTGGCGTCAAAGGATTCAATGAGAACTCTGCCTGATTATTTGCGGAAGGGAATGAAGATGATTCTGGTGGGCGCGAATCCGGGCGACCGATCGGCGCGCGTGGGACATTACTATGCCGGGCGCGGCAACCAATTCTGGCCGATGATGTACGACTCGGGCGTGATTCCCGAGCCGCTGAGCTACGAGGATGACCGGCGGATTTTGGAATTCGGGATTGGGATGACTGATTTGGTGAAGCGACCCACGCGCGGGATCGAGGAAATCGAGCGGCAGGAATTCGCGGAGGGGCGCGTGCTGCTGGCGCAGAAGCTTGAGGAAATGCGGCCGCGCCTGATCGCCTTCAACGGGAAGATGGTGTACGAGAAATTTGCGGGGCGGCCTTGCAAGCTTGGATTGCAGAAGGAAAAGCTGTATGGCGCGCACGTGTTTGTTCTTCCTTCGACGAGCGGGCAGAATGCGGGGACAGAGCGCGGCGTAAAGATGCGGTATTTCAAGAAGCTGGCTGCGCTGCTGAAGAGTTTGAAAGATTCGTAAGGCGGGTGAGCAACATGACGGAAGCAACGAAGCAGGCGACGACGAACCCCGTTTTGATCGAAGAGCATTCGGGCGGCGTGGCGACGCTTCGGCTGAACCGGCCGGAGAAATTGAATGCGTTGAATGTGGAGCTTGGGCGGGCGCTGGTGCACGCGATGCTGCGGAACGGGCAGGACCCTTCGGTGCGGGCGATTGTGATTACAGGTGCGGGGCGCGGATTTTGCGCAGGCGGAGATCTGTCTGTGCTGCGCGATTTCCGGGTGCGGCGCGCGGATCGCGAACTTCAGGCACTTCTGATCGCGGGGAAGGAGCTGTGCATGGCGATCGCTGCGATGCCCAAGCCTGTGATCGCGGCGGTGAATGGGGCGGCAGCCGGCGGCGGAATGAATATTGCGCTTGCGGCCGACATTCGGATCGCATCGGATCAGGCGCGGTTCTGCGAATCGTTTGCGCAAGTGGGGCTTTATCCGGATTTTGGGGGGACATTTTTCTTGCCGCGGATCGTGGGGGCGGCGCGCGCGGCTGAGCTGTTTTACACGGCGGAGATGCTGTCTGCGGAGGACGCGCTCCGGCTGGGAATTGTCAGCCACGTTTATCCGGCGGCGCAATTCGAGGATGCTACGCGGGAATTCGCGGAGCAGCTGGCCTCGGGCGCGCCCGTCGCTTTCCGAGACGTGAAACACACGATGTTCGACGCGTCACGAAAAGCGCTGGAGGCGACGCTCGATGAGGAAATTCGATTGCAGATTCATTGCTTCGAGTCCGAGGACTGCCTGGAAGCTCTGAATGCATTTTTCGAGAAGCGGAAGCCGAATTTCCGAGGCCATTGATCTGCGCACGGGCGCGCGCGAAAAACGGCGCACACAAATTTCGCAATACATATCGCCGGAACTGATTCGGAACCGGTGAAGGAGAGCATTCAATGCCTGCGGCACGCATCGGCACTTTTGACGACTGGGTGGATTTATTCCGCGTTTGGCGGAACGACATCGGCGTGAATTATCCCGAGATCGAAAATTATGAATTTGAGGCCAAGTTCGGCCCCACGCGGTCGAACGAAATTGAATTCGGCGCGTTCAAGGGGCGGCCGAAATGGCGGCGGGTGCTGGAGATTCCGGATCAGAGAATCCGCGACGGGTTGATGAACTTGATCGTTTACCAGGGCGATACGGAATTCGCGTCCGTCGAGCAGCAGCGGCGGCTCTTCCTGTATTCACCGAGCGAGCACGACCGGCAGTCGCTTTGCCGCGTGGTGACGGAGGAGATGCGGCACGGCTGGCAGATGTGCCACCTGCTGATCAATCATTTCGGGTACAGCGGAAAAGTGGAAGCGCAGAAAATGCTTGAGCGGCGCGCGTTCGAGCAGAAGCGATTGCTTGGCGCTTTCAATCAAATCGTGGACAACTGGCTCGATTTTTTCACCTACACCGACTTTGTGGATCGGGACGGGAAGTTTCAGCTCACCATGCTGAGCTATTCGGGTTTCGAGCCGCTGGCGCAATCGATGAATCCGATGCTGCGCGAGGAGTCGTTTCACCTTGGCACCGGGCATGACGGACTGAAGCGAATCGTGAAGGCCGGGGTGGTGCCGCTTGTGGTGGTGCAAAAATACGTTAACAAGTGGATTCCGGTGAGCTACGACTTGTTCGGCGTGGACTCTTCTAGCTCGGCGCACTGGTTCTACGTGTGGGGATTGAAAGGGCGCTACGACGAGGCGCAGACGCATGAGGAAGCGGATCTGGGCCACATGAACGAGCACAATCGTCATCTTTATCACCTGGAATGCGAGAAGCTGATCGAGCAGATCAATAAGCATGTCCGGGCCGGGCAGACGAAGCTGTACGTTCCGGATTTGAAGTTCAACCGGCACATCGGCGAGTTTGCCGACCAGCCGTATAGCGTGACGGGCGAGTTGATGTCTCCCGAGAAATTTGCGGAACACTGCAAAGAGATGCTGCCGCAGGCGGAGGACATCAAGCTCGTCAATGAAATTCAGACCACCGAGCCGAAATGGGTGGCGCCGAAAGGGAGCATGGAGTAGTCGTGGCATCTCACCCGGACGCGGAAATCGCCGAGCGGGGTTACACCTTCAGCGAATTGATGGTGGCCGCGGCGGCGCGGGAGATCAGCGACGGGGAACTCGTGTTCGTGGGGATGCGATTGCCCATGCTCGCGTTTCTTGTGGCGCGGCGGACGCATGCACCTCGCGCGATTGGTTTGTTTGAAAACGGCGTGATCCGCGAGAAGCCCTCGGCGGAATTGCTCTACACCATGGGCGATCCGCCAAATTTGCGCGGCGCGACGCAGTGCGGGCAGATGCTTGACGTGATGGGATTATTGCAGCAAGGCCGCGTGGACGTGGGATTTCTGGGCGCCGCGGAAGTGGACCGCTTCGGCAATCTCAACACCACGTGGGGACACCGGCACAAAGAGATGCACCGGCTGCCGGGGTCTGGCGGCGCTTGCGATATTGCTTGTCTCGCGCGGCGGACGGTGATGCTGCTTTCGCACGATCGCGGCAGGCTTTGCGAGCGCGTGGGACATATTACTTCGCCGGGCTACGGCAGCGGCAACGGCTGGCGGCGCGCGCAGGGGCTGCCGATGGCTTCCGGGCCCGCCGCGGTGATTACGACGCTCGGTGTCTTGCGTTTTGGGCATGATGGCGAGGCTTATTTGGCTTCCGTGCATCCGGGCGTGAGCGTTGAAGAAGTGCTTGCGAATACGGGTTGGACGCTGCGCGTGGCGGATGAACTTATCGAAACTTTGCCGCCGAGCGACGATGAGCTATCGGTGATGCGCGAGATTGACCCGAATCATTTTTGGACTCGCTGATTCGGATGACACGCCTTGAAGCTGATAATGACTGCTGAATCCAAATTGACGACCATGCGCGAAGCCATCGCGCAGCATGTGCCGAGCGGGTCGATGGTGCTGCTGGGCGCACAGCTCGAGCAGATGATTCCGTTTGCGGCTGGGCACGAGCTGATTCGCCAGGGGCGGCGCGACCTGACACTCGTCGGGCCTATCTCTGACATTCTTTTCGATCAGATGATTGGCGCGGGCTGCGCGGCGCGAGTGATGGCTGCCTGGGTGGGAAATGTTTCGGTGGGGGTGGGATATTGCTTCCGGCGCGGCGCCGAGGGAGGAGTCCCCCGGCGCATCGAAACGGTGGACTACTCGAATTTCACGCTGGCGCTGGCGCTCCATGCGGCGGCTCTCGGAGTGCCTTTCCTTCCGACGTACGCGACGCTTGGCAGCGACTTGCTGAAGAAAAATGGAAATTTGCGCGAGTTTTCTTCACCTGTGAGCGAAGAGAAGCTGGTGGCCGTGCGCGCGCTGCGGCCGGACGTTGCGATCTTGCACGTGCAGCGGGCGGATGCGCAGGGAAACGCACACATTTGGGGAAGCCTGGGAGTGGCCGTAGATGGAGCGCGGGCGGCGAGAAAAGTAATTCTGGTGGCCGAGGAGATTGTGGAGCCGGGCGTAATTTCGTCGGACCCGAACCGAACGCTGATTCCCGGGTTTCTAGTTTCCGCCGTGGTGCACGAGCCGTGGGGCGCGCATCCCTCACCGGTGCAGGGATATTATGGACGCGACCATGAATTTTTTTCGGAATATCACGACCAATCGCGGCGGCTCGAGGATTTCGAGAAGTGGCTGGCGCGCTGGATTTTGCACACTCCTGACCGGCGCACGTACGTGAATCAGCTGGGAGTGGATCGGACCGCGGGCCTTGGCGTGAAGGAACATGCGTTTTCCGCTCCGGCGGATTTTGGATACTGATGGCCGAAGACCTGTTCGCAAATATCGAGATCGCGCCGCGGGACGTAAAAGAGCTGCTCGCGCGAGGAGAGAAGATATTCTTCGTGGACGTGCGCGAAAAATGGGAACGCGACACTTCACGGATTGAAGGCGCGACGTTGATACCGATGCGGGAGATCCCCGCAAATTTGGCGCGGCTGGAAGAGGCAGACGAGATCGTTCTATTCTGCCATCATGGGATGCGCAGCCTGGACGCCGCCGTGTGGCTGCGTTCGCAGGGTGTGGAGAGCGCGCGCTCGATGGCAGGCGGGATCGACCGTTGGGCAGTGGAAGTGGACTCGGCAGTGCCGCGATACTGAGGACAACCAAATGGTGACACGAGCAAGACGCAAGCCAGCGACCCGCGCGAAAAAAGCCGGGAAGCGCGTGAAATTTATGCAAAAGCCTTCGTGCACGACCTGCCGCAAGGCGCGGGCATATATGCAGAGGCGCGGATTTCAATTCGACTTTCGCGATCTGACGAAAGAGCGGCTCAGCGCCGCGGAGCTGGAAAAGCTGATCGGAAGGCGTGACCACACGGAGTTCCTCAACACACGCAATGACCTCTACCGCCATGGGAACATGAAAGAAGAGCCGCCGACGCGAAAAGCAGCTATTCGCCTGATGGCGAAAGCGCCCAATCTGATTCGGCGACCCGTGATTGTTTGCGGCGGCCGCGTAGTCCTGGGTTTTGACAAGGAAGGAATCAAGCGTTTGTAACCGCACGCCGCACGCCTGATGTTTTGGAGACCCGCATTTTGGCGCCCATTATTGACATTCACATTCACATCAATCCTCATGAGATGGTCAAGCCCGGCGCGCTCGAGCTTATCAAGCGCGGCCGAAGCGATTACGACGACACCGTTCGCTACGCCGCAAATCCCGCGGAGTTCTTGAAATTCCTCGACAGCGCGGAAATCGAGCGCGCAGGATTGATCAATTACGTCAGCCCGGACGTGATCGGATTTTCGGCGGAGGTGAACGATTGGGTGGCGGGCTATTGCTCGGCCGATCCGCGCCGCTTGCTGGCATTTGGTTCCGTTCATCCGCGATTTGTTTCGGATGCCGGGGCCGAAGTGGACCGTTTGAAGAAAATCGGGATTCGCGGGCTGAAAGTTCATCCCTCGCATCAGTTGTTTGCGCCCAATGATTACCGGAATGGCCTGGGCCCTTTGCGGGCGATGTATGAGCGTGCGCAGGCCGTCGCGATGCCTGTGATGATACATACAGGGACATCGGTTTTTCCGGGGGCGCGTAATACGTATGCGCAGCCGATGCTGGCGGACGATGTGGGAGTTGATTTTCCGGACCTGGTCGTGATTTTGGCGCATGGCGGGCGGCCGCTGTGGATGAACGAAGCGTTTTTCCTGGTGCGCAGGCATCCGAATATGTATATGGACATTTCCGGGATTCCGCCGCAGCGGCTGATGGAATCTTTTCCCCGGATCGAAGAGATAGCGGACAAGGTGCTGTTCGGGACGGATTGGCCGGGGCCGGGCGTTCCTGGCGTGCGCGGGAATATCGAGAAGTTCCAGGGGCTGCCGATTTCAGCGGCGGCGCAGCGCAAAATTCTTTACGACAATGCGGCGCGCCTCTTTCCGGTGCAGGGATAGCGGCAAGGCGAACCGATGGACGTGAAAGCGATTGGCGTGATCGGTGCGGGGGTGGCGGGGCGCGGCATCGCCTATGCGGCCGCGCTTGCGGGGTACCGCACCGTCCTCGAGGACATCTCGCCACACAGGCTCGATGAAGGCGTTTCCTTCATTCGGCGAACGTTTGAGGAAGAAATGGCGCGGGGCAGGGTGACCGCGGAACGGAAAGAGAAAGCGCTTGCTAATCTTTCGACGGTCGGGTCTGTGGAGGGTGCCTGCCGCCTGGCGGATATGCTGATCGAGACTGTGGCGGAAGAAATGGAGATCAAGCTCGAAATCTTCACGATCTTCGACAAGTTCGCGAAGCCGGATGCGATTCTGGCGACCACGACGTCGTCACTTTCAATCGCGGAGATAGCCGCCATCACGTTTCGCACGGAAAACTGCATCGGGATGCGCTTCTTCCATCCGGTGCCGAAACTGGAGCGACTTGAGGTCGTGCGCGCGCTCGAATCGTCTGACACGACCGTGGCAGCTTGTGTGGAGGTGGGACGGCGGATGGGCGCGGAAGTGGCTGTCGTGCGCGAGGCATCCGGAGTGTCATCAGCAGCCGGATCAACACAATGATCAGCAACGATGTCTTCCGCATCTCGCGGAGGGGAAGCCCACGATGAAACTTGGCGACCGCGTCGCGATTATCCAGGGTGATCTGACGGAAATGGATATGGATGCAATCGTGAACGCGGCGAACAACGACTTGCAGCTTGGCGGCGGAGTGGCCGGTGCAATTCGCCGCAAGGGCGGGCCGGAAATTCAAAACGAGTGCAATGAGATAGGAATGATTCCCGTCGGCGGCGCCGCCATCACGTCTGGCGGTAAATTGAAGGCGCGGTACGTGATTCATGCGGCCAGCATGGAGCTGGGCGGCCGGACGGAGGCACACGCGCTGCGCAGCTCGACGGCGCATTCGCTGCGCATCGCCGCGCAGAAAGGCTTGAAGACGATTGCGTTTCCTGCGGTGGGGACGGGGATCGCTGGCTTCCCCATGCGCGAATGCGCGGAGATCATGTTGCGCGAAGTGGCGAAGCATTTCGAGGGGCCCACGACGCTCGTGAAGGTGACGTTCGTTCTATTCGACAAGGAAGCGCTCGGCGTCTTCGAGAGCGTCTGGAGTGGAATGAAGGATAAAGGGGCGGCGGCGCCATGACGCAGGCGATGGTCGAGAAAGTGCGGCACGAACTTACGCAATACGAGCACCCGCTCTTTGATTTCGAGGCGCGGCCTGGGAATGAATGCGTGGAAGTGGAAATCCGTTTCAAGCCCGCGCGCGAGGAAGTGCACAACTACACGTTTCAGCTCCGGCCGCGTGAAATCGAGCACTCGCAATTTCCGTGGACATTCCAGAAGAACCTCTACGATTGCCTGCACGACTACATTATTGAGATGTTCACGCGCAACCCGCAGCGGGAAAACTAATGCGCGTGATGCCTGAGGTGACCCCGCTCGTTCCCATTCTTGCGGAGCGGATTCGCGCGCACGGCCCGATAACATTTGCGGAGTACATGGAAGCGTGCCTCTACCACCCGGAGTATGGCTACTACGCGAAAGCGAAGCAAGACCCGCGGCGGGATTATTTCACGAGCGTGGACGTCACTCCGTTGTTCGGGCGCCTGCTTGCGCGGCAATTTTACGAGATGTGGACGCTGCTCGACCGCCCCGATCCTTTTTGGCTGGTGGAGGCAGGGGCGGGGACGGGAGCGCTGGCGAGGCAAATCCTGGATTTCGCGTCGGAATCGCTGCGCGATTTTTATGCGGCCGTGCGTTACGTTGCCGTGGAGCGTTCGGCGGTGCGCCGGGGCGCGCACGTGCAATCTTTTGAGAGCCACATCGCGATTGGCCGGCTGATTTCTTCGGCGGACATGCCGGAAGAAATTTTGGCGGGCTGTATATTTTCGAATGAAATGCTGGACGCGCTGCCGGTTCATCGCATGGTGCTCGAGGATGGCGCGTTGCGCGAACTGTATGTGGCGATTGGCGAAAATGGCTTCTACGAGGTGATTGGGCCTCTCTCCTCGACTTCGGTGGGCGAATACTTGGCGGAGCAGGGCATCGTTCTCCAGGAGCAACAGCAGGCGGAAGCGTGTCTCACGGCCTGTCAATGGATCGAAGAAGCAGGGAGGAAACTTGCACGCGGATTCGTGCTGACCATTGACTATGGGCGGGAGGCACGCGAGCTCTTTGATGAGCGGCACATGCGCGGGACATTACTCGCATACGCGCGCCATCGGGCGAGCGAGGATTATTTTCGGGCGCCGGGCGAGCAGGATCTGACAGCGCACGTAAATTTCACCGCGCTTGATTTGTGGGGGCGGCGGGGTGGGCTCGCTCGCACGGGACTCACTACGCAGACCAATTTTTTACTTGCGCTTGCGCGGCACGCACATCTGGAGGATCTGCGCGCTGAAGGCAAAAGCGAACAGGAACAAACGCGGTCGAGGCTGCTCTTCAAGACGCTGATCAACCCGGAAGGAATGGGCGAGACTTTTCAGGTGTTGGCGCAGCATAAAGGAATCGAATCGCCTCAACTCGCAGGATTCGAACCACTCTGAGCCGCTGGCGAGAAAATCAATCAGGGCTGCGGAGGAGGCTTCTTGAGGACTGGCTTGTTTTCCGCCGAAGCGCCGCCTGCGTCTGAAGCTCCACCTGTAGCCGTGGCGCTGGGCGCCGAAGAGGGCTTTGCTGGCGTGGAATCGGCAGGCGCGGCGGCGGCATCCGCGGCGGCATTTTCCGAGTACGGCTTTTTCATGTAATTCGTGATTTGTTCCTGCGCTCCGGCGGTATCGTCGTTGGTGCGTTGGGCGAGCTGATATTCGTTGACGGCGCGCGCACGCTGGTCCAGCAAATCATAAATTCTGCCGATGTAAATGTGGCTCCAGACTTCTACCCACTTGGGGTCCAGGTCGCCGCCCAGGGCCGCGCGGAAGGCATTGGCGGCTGACTGGAAATTCTTCTGGTAGAACATGGCCTCGGCCATGCGGAAATGGGCGAGGGCGCTGCTGGGAGCGATGTCGAGGGCGTGCTGATATTCCTTGATGGCCTCGTAGTATTTTCCGACTTCGGCCAGGCCTTCGCCGCGGGCAATGAGAGCGCGGACGCGGAGGCGGGCGCTTGATTTCAGCAGATTATTGTTCGGGTCGATGGTGATGCCGTTGGGGCGGGGGCGCCCGAACGTGTCGATGACGAATTCTGAAGTGGTCCCGGTGACTAGAATCCTTTTGAACTCCGGATTGCCTTCGGTATCCACTTTTATTTCGACAGGCATGCGGAATGTGTCGAGTTCCTGGTGGATTTTACCGACGACTTTGAAGCCTTTGGGAGTGCGATAGATGATGTATTCGATTTTGAATTCGGGGATGCCGGTGGAATTCAGCCATTGCGAAAAAAAGGCGGTGAGATTCAGAGGCGGCTGGCCTTTCACGGGCGGGGGAGCCTTGGCGGCGGCCATTTTTTCGAATTCGGCGAGGGTGGCGGTTTTGCCTTCGGCCTTTTTGTAAAATTCGCGCAAGAGGGCAGTGAAAGTGTCGTCGCCCAGTTGCGTGCGGAGCATGTGGAAAATGAGCGCGCCTTTGTCTGCGACGACGGAGCGATACTCGTTGGAATACGAGCTTAGGCGCGCGGATTGCGAGATGGGCGCGGTGTCTTCGAACATCAGGGCGCCGACTGCAAAATCCTCGAGCGCTTTGTGCAGTCCTGCCACGCCATTCGATTGTTCGGCGTACATGGCTTCGGCGTAGCGCGAGAGGCCGTCCGTGACCCAGACATCCGAGGCCGTTGCGGGGAGGACACTATCGCCCCACCACTGCTGGGCTGCCAGTTGCGAAAGCAGGCGGTCATTTCCTTTGGCGGTCCACTGACGAGCGCTCACGAGCAACAAGCCCGGGGCGGAAAAGCCTTGGAGCGTGCCGTCGGGCAGTTGGGCGATGGTCCAGGGGCCTTCGTTTTGCATGGGGCCGAAGGCATCGGAGAGATAGAGGACGATGTGCGCTAGCGAATTTGCGTAACTCGTCGCGGTGGTGGCTTGCGCCGGCGGCGTGTAAACGGAAACATCCACGCCTTCTGAATGCGAGGGAGTGAGTTGCAGGCTGCCGGCTACGAACGAGCCGACCGGAGCGGCTTGATCGCAATGGAACGTGTACGCGGCCTGGCCTCCTGTTCCTTTTCCAAGGGGAGGCATCATGACCGGAGAATCCGCTTTACCCGTGCCGACGACGGCAAGAGAATCGGGCACAACCAGTTTGAAAGTGCCGGTGTAGCGGTTCGAGGGATAATTTGTCAGCGGAAACCAGCGGGCGGGAAGAAGCAGGTAAGCGGATGTTTTTTCAATGTTGGCGAAGCGCACGCCCTTCGTGGGACTGTCATCTTCATTCGAGACGGGGCCGCCATATTCGAAGATGAGCGTTACTTGTTTGCCGGGCGACGCGACTTCGGGGAGGCCAACGTCAACTATCAGCGGATTGTTTTTGTCGCGGTCGAATTCGAGGGGCTTTCCGCCGGGGGCGTGGACGGAACTTATTTTCAGGTCGGGATGCAGCTCGACCACCAGAGTCTTCGACACTTGATCTGCGGCAAAATCTACCTTGGCTTGGCCTACGAGGGTCTGATCTTCCGGGCGGAGGACCACTTCGACATTGTAATTGGTCGCGTGAAATGCGAATGCGCGTGGAGCTTGCGCGCGCGCGGCGGCGGCAAACGCGAGCAAAAGGGCCAGGACGGTGAGCAATCGAGCGGTCTTGAACAAGAAAATACCTCTCTAAGAAAGGGAATTCACCCCGCCTATTAAGATACCAGATAGCCAGCCACAGTTGCCCAAACGAAAAAGATTACAACATCCGCGCGAAGACATCCGCAGCACGCTCGATTGCGCCCCCTGGGCCCAGCCGAGTGCGCACTTCCGCAAGGTTCGCCTTGGTTTCCTCGCGCGCAGAGGATGATTCCAGGAAGCGGCGAATTTCGGAGGCGACCGCGGCGGGGGTGAATTTTTCCTGGATCAATTCCGGGACGACTAGTTTACCGGCTATCAAATTCACCATGCCGATGAAAGGCGTGCGAATCATGCGCCGCAGGATGAATGCGCTCGGGGGCGTCACGCGGTAGATGACTACCATCGGTGTTCCGAGCAGTGCGGCTTCTACTGTGGCTGTGCCGCTCGCTACGATGGCGCAATCGGCGGCAGCCAGCGCGTCATAGGTGGCCCCTTCTACCCGGGTGATCTGGATGCTGGGCTGGCCGGAGTGGCGCGCGATGAATTCCGCGCTTAAGCCGGGAGCAGCGGCGTGAACAAATTGGATCCCGCGCTCCTTGGTGGAATCGGCCAGGCGCTCGCAGGCCTCGATGATGCGCGGGAAATGAAGCTCAATCTCACTGCGGCGGCTGCCGGGGAGAAGCGCGACGATGGGGCGGCTGGAGTCGAGCGCGTGGCGCGCTGCGAATTCCGCGCGCGTCATGGATGGCCGCACTACGTCAACCAGGGGATGCCCGACGAAGTCCACTGGGACGCCGGCATCCCGGTAAATTTTTTCTTCGAATGGAAATATCACCACCATCCGCTGCACCAGGCGCTGAATCGTACGCACACGTCCCGCGCGCCATGCCCAGACCTGCGGGCCAATGAAATATCCGACCGGGATTCCGGATTTCTTCAGGCGGCGCGCGACGCCGAAGTGGGTATCGGGCGAATCAATCAGAATTGCGAGCGCCGCTTTGCGGCGGGCTGCTTCCCGCGCGAGGCGGCGCTGCACGCCGACGACCGAAGGGATTTTGTGCAGGGCTTCCGCGAGGCCAACTACGGCTACCTCGTGATAGTCGGCAATCAGCTCGACGCCGGCTTCCTTCATCCGCGGGCCGCCCATTCCGAAAAGCTTCGCGCCCGTGCGATTGCGCAGCGCGGCGGCAAGGCGTGCGCCATACATATCGCCGGAAGCTTCACCGGCCGAAATCAGAATTTGCGGTGCGGTCATGCAATTGGCTTGTAATGCAGGATCCGTGTAGTTTGAAATTCAACGGATTGCAAGAGGAATGACTGGCGCGCCAGAGTCGCGGCGTCAGTCATCGGCGGGCAGCGGCTGCGGGAATCCGGACGCCCCTGCGCCCGGGAGCGTGACGGTGAGCTCCTGTTCCTTGTACTGGAGCTGGTAGAGGCGATAGTAAATGCCGCGAAGTGCCAAGAGTTCCTGATGCGAACCCTGCTCGCGCAGGCGGCCCTTGTGAAATACGAGAATGCGGTGCGCGTGCTGGATGGTGCTCAGGCGGTGCGCGATGACGACGGCGGTGCGGCCTTCAAGCAAACGATCGAGCGCCTCGCGGATGAGCAGCTCCGTCTTGGTATCAACGCTCGATGTCGCTTCGTCCAGAATCATGAATTTCGGATTGTGGGCCAGTGCGCGGGCAAAGCTTACGAGTTGTCGCTGGCCGACCGAGAGGGTGGCGCCACGCTCGGTGACGGGCGTCTCAATGCCTTGCGAAAGCGAAGCGAGAAATGGCCCGAGGCCGACTTCGCGCAGCGCGCGTTCGGCGGTCGCGCGATCGATCGTTTCGGTGCCGAGTTTCACGTTTGATTCGAGCGTGCCGGTGAAAAGGAAAGGATCCTGGAGCACGATTCCGAAGAGCCGGCGCAGGTCCTGAAGCTCCATCTCGCGGATGTCCACGCCGTCGAGGAGAATTTGGCCGCGCTGGATATCGTAGAAACGCAGCAGCAATTGAATGATGGTGGTTTTCCCTGCGCCGGTGTGGCCGACGATGGCCAATGTTTGGCCGGGCTCGACGCGGAATGAGACATCGCGCAGCACCCAATCCTCTTCTTTTGGCGTAGCGCCGCCATGGTAGGCAAACCAGACGTTGCGAAACTCGATTTCCCCGCGGGGCGCGGGGAGGGCACGCACATGAGCGGGCGAGACGATCGTCACCGGCTCGTCCAGCAGCTTGAAGATGCGCTCCGAAGCCGCCATGGCGCTCTGCAAGATATTGAATTTTTCACTCAAGTCCTGAATGGGCCGAAAGAAGCGCTGCGCATATTGCATGAATGCTAGCAGGACGCCGATTCCGATGGTTCCGGCAATCACGCTTACGCCGCCGATCCAATAGAGCAGCGCCACGCCCAGCATGCTCAAGAATTCGACCGCAGGGTAGAAAAATGCGAAGGCATCGATGGCGTCCTTGTACGCGACCATGTGGATGCGATTCAGTTCCGCGAATTGCTCCTGCGATTTTCGTTCGCGGTTGAAAAGCTGCACAACGGGCATGCCGCTGATGTGCTCTTGAAGGAAGCCGTTGATGCGCGCAATCGCGGTGCGGATGCGGCGGTTTGCGTCGCGCACCTTGTTGCGGAAGAAATAAGTGAGCACAATCATGAAAGGCAAGGGCGAAAGCGTGGCGAGAGCGAGATAGGGGTGCCACTTTACGAGCAGCGCGGCCATGCTGAAGAGCAGGACGAAATCGTTGAGCATGGCCACAACGCCCGCGGCGAATAAATCATTCAGCGCATCCACGTCGGTGGTGGTGCGCGTCACCAGGCGGCCGACCGGCGTGCGGTCGTAAAAGCTCATCGGCAGGCGCTGGAGGTGTTCGAAGATTTCTTTGCGCAGGTCGTACATAGTTTCCTGGCCGACCCACTGCATGATGCGCACCTGAATATATTGCAAACCAAAGCCGCCGATGATGGAGCCGGCAAACACGGCCACGGTCCACAGTAGCCCCGCCAAGGCCACCTCTTTCGTGATCGTTCCAGCGAAGCCCGGCAGGATGTAATCGTCAATGGCCACGTGGAAGAGATAGGGGCCGACGAGTTCCATGGCCGTGACGCCGAGGGTGATGGAGACCGCGAGGGCGACGTACCAGCGGTAGGGGCGCAGATATTTCAGCAGACGCCGCGTAAGCTGCGAGTCGTAGAGTTTTCCTAATTTCTCTTCTTCGCGGAAATCGCTCATTCGCGTGCCAATTCTTCCTCGAGCAATTGTTTCAAGTTCAGGTCGGCGTAGTACCCGCCGAGAGCGAGCAATTCGTCGTGCGTGCCGCGCTCGATTATGCGTCCCTCGCGTAAGACAACAATTTGGTCGGCACTTTTCACGGTGGAGACGCGGTGCGAGATTAGAACGGTAGTGCGTTCGCGCATCACTTCGCGCAGGCGGCGCAGGATGCGCTCTTCGGTGTCCGTATCAACGCTTGAGAGCGCGTCATCGAGAATCAGGATCTTCGGCTGGCGCAGGACCGCGCGCGCCAAAGCGGTCCGCTGCTTCTGGCCGCCTGAGAGCGTTATGCCGCGCTCGCCCACCATCGTATCGTACCGCTTCGGGAAGCTTTGAATTTCACCGGAGATGCTGGCGATTTCCGAGGCTTCGAATACTTGTTCCTCGAGTGCATCGTTTACGCCAAAGGCTATGTTTTCGCGAAGGGTATCGCTGAAGAGAAACGTATCCTGCGGGACGTAGCCGATCGATCGGCGCAGTTCCGCTAGGGGGTAATCGCGGATGGAGCGCCCGTCGAGCAGCAAGGTTTCTGACGGCGCTTCCCACAGGCGCGCAATCAGAGCGGCGAGCGTGGATTTTCCGCTGCCGGTCGGGCCAACGATAGCAAGCGTCGAGCCGGCAGGGACGTGCAGATTGATGTCGCGCAGCACCGGATTGCCTGCGGAGCCGTTGGAGGCCGTCGGGTAGGTGAACGTCAGATCGCGGAATTCAATTTCGCCGCGGATAGTGGATTCGGGTTCGCGAGCCCTGGGCTCCTTTGTGGCGCGCTGCCGCACGTCACGCGCGGGAGCCGAAAGCGGCTGCTCTTCCGCATCGCAAATGCCGGGTTCGGCCGTGAGGATGTAATTCAAGCGGCCCATGGAGGCAGCCCCGCGCTGAAAAATATTCGTTACCCAGCCGAGCGCGATCATCGGCCAAACAAGCTGGACCAGAAAGGCATAGAAGGCCCAGAGCGCGCCGACGGAGATGCGATGCTCGACAACCTCGCGTCCCCCTTTCCAGAGGAGAATCATGAAAGTGACGCCGATCAACGCCTGAAGAAAGGGGAAGAACATGCTCCAGGTGCTGATGAGCTGGATATTGCGGTTGACGTATTCACGGTTGGCCCCGTCGAACTTCGCAACTTCCGGCTTTTCCTGCGCGTAGGCTCTGATCACGCGGACGCCGGTGAGATTTTCCTGCGCTCGCGTGGAAAGGGTCCCAAGGGCCGCCTGGATTTGCTCGGAAAGGCGGTGAATGATCTCGCCGAAATACCGGACGGCGACGGCGACGATGGGGACGGGGAGGAGCACCCAGAGCGTGAGCATCGGCGACAGCTTGATCATGAAGTAGACGGCGAGAACCATGGTGGAGATCGTCGTCGCGCTGTACATGATTCCCGGGCCGAGAACCATGCGGACGGCGTTCAAATCGTTCGTCGCGCGCGACATCAGGTCGCCCGTGCGATTGCGGACGTAAAATTCGGGCTCGAGGCGGACGAGCCGGGCCAGCATGTCGTTGCGCAGGTCGTATTCAATCTCGCGCGAAACTCCAATCAGAATCCACCTGGTCCAGAAGGAGAGGAATCCCTTGATGAGCATGGCGCCGACAAGGATCAGGCAGTAGAGTCCCAGCGCGTGGCGGCTGAGCGGCGCATAGAATGAAAATAGCGGCGAGAGCAGCGCGCGCGAGGGGCCTGTGAGCGTCGAAAGCACTTGCGGCGAGCCTTTCAGCAAATCTGTAATTGCGCCAATGATGAGCTGCGGGAGCGCACCGACGATTCCCATCAGCGTGAGAGTCAGCAGACCGGTAGCGGTCATGGCCTTGTAACGCTTCACGTAGGGGATGAGCGTCTTCAGATGGTCCCAGCCGGACGGCACGCGCGCGGGCGGGGCTTTAGCTGCGACGGGTTGGGCGATGGCGCTCATCAGTGCAATTCCGATTGAGGAATCTCGAGCGACGGTACTTCGCCGAGAAATTGTTCATAGGTACGGTCGAGCGACTGATATCGCTTTACTTGCGGATTCCAGCGCACCCCGATTGTCTGGATGTAGCCTCCGGCCGGCTTCGCGATCGGGGTGAAGTACATTTGCAGCCCTTTTTGGGCGTCCTGTTCATATTGCAAGCGCCAGCCATTTACGGGGGCGAGCGGGATGCCGCCGAGAAAGCCCTCGGTGTTTTTCAGATGCTCGTCGCAGCGGAAGAGTTCCTTCCATGCGCCGCCGTCGTTTTCAACTACTGCCACGCGCGAAACCAAGGTGCCGGCGGCAGCCGTCTGCTGATTTCCCTTCACGCGATTCACGGCCAGTAGCTGCCGGTGGCCGTTCTTGGCTAGATCGCCGAACGCCAGCACATCCGTATCGGAGCCCAGCGAAGCCTCGGCTGCTGCCTGGATTTCTGGGGGGATTTTGGGCGCCGCTGGCGATGGAGCTGCGGCTTCCGCCTTTGCGGGCTGCGAGGATGACGAGCCTCCGCAGGATGCGCATGCAATTGCCGCTACGCTTGCTGCCGCGATGAGTGCAAGTGTTTTCATGATTTGGATTCAGAGGCTCGATGCCGCGAGCATTATTTCGACAACTTTTCCCGCGCCCTCGCTGCAGGAAACTTCCATCACTTGCGGGACATCCGAGCCGGCCCATCCGAAACTGTAAAAATACAATTCTAGCTGGTCGGTGCCCTTCACGGAAGGGCTCTCGGATTGCGGTTTTCCATAGATTTCCGCGACGCGGCTGCAGGCATCGCCCAGCGTCAGACCGTGGCCGCTCTTGAGCAGCCTTAGTCGCTCAGGGGCCATGACGGATTCGAGGCACTTGGCCATTATTTCGGGTTTGTAGAAGGCACTGACCGTGACGGTGCGAACTAAATGATGCGAATCCACTTCGACGCGGAGGTCTCGGTGGGTGCAAACGTCGCCCCAGAGGTATGCGTCCTTGGCGGCGTCATCTTGTTTCAGGCCGCGAAATTCCTTCTCGGGCTGGTCGATTTTGTCTCTTCCGGGACTTAGGCCGGCGAGCGTAAATTCATTCAGGCGTCTCGGGGCTTTTGCGGCTGGCACCGCGAGCGACGCGAGTTCCAAGGTCAAGAAAATCACGGCCATGCTACCGAGCAGCGAGAATTTCCTCGAGCCTTGCCTCAAAATTTTCCTCTCCCTCAGACCACAACCGAATCCGCGCGCCGGGCAGCGCCTTCTCGATTTGCCGCACCCACGCGAAGAGTTTACGAATGTTTTCGCGCGTCTTGTCCCGATATATCTGTAGATTCTCCGGCTGCTCCATGGATTCAAGAAAGCGCGCTTCTTCGGCACTTTGCGGCGGCGCGCTGCCTGACTGGCGAAATCCCAGCAGGCCCGCATGTCCGGTAAATAAGTGCTCAAAGCCGAGATTGGCCTCCAGGTGACCATTTTCCTGCCAATAGCCCTCGTCAAAATCCTCGCCGTAACAAGCGAGGCCAAGCGGCTGAGGCAAGTGCTGCCAGTGTCCCGGCTCGCCCTCGAAGACCCACAGATCCCAATCGGCGCGGACTTCGTAGGCGCAGTCGCTATTCAGGTGGTCCTTCGCTATCTCGAGAATTCCGGCTGTATCATGCGGCACGGAACGCAGATCCTGTTCCAGGATGGGATTCTCGGTGAAATCCACGGCGCGAATCACAAGATGCTTGAAACCCGGCTTTGTGGCGGAGAAGGGAACAGTCGCGAGGAAATCGCCAAACCGCTCGAGGATGCGCTCTTCTGGAAAATCCTGGCACCAGACGTTCAAATAGGCCTGATTCGACATGGCGGACATTATAGCGGCATGTACGTTCGAGGCGGAAATCGAGACGGGGAATGAGCGGCGAGAGGTTACTTCTTTTTCTGCGGAGGATCGTCATCATCCTCGGCGCTGAAATCGGTGGAAAGCCCGAGCAGGCGATCTTTCAGCGTGTCGCCCATTCCAGCGAGGACTTCGGAGCAGGTTTCGCGGAGACGCTTTTCCGCGGCCTTGGCGATGGTTTCTAGCACTGTCTGCGAATGCTGGCCGAGGGTTGTCGCGGAGGCGAGCAGCCAGGAATTTGATGCGTTTTCGAGGCGGCCTTTGTACTGCTCAATGGACTCGTTCGTGGATTTCTTGAGTTGCTCCATCCACTCCTGCTGCTGCGCTTCGCGATTCGACTCCCAGGCCTGCATCATGGGCAGGAGTTGCGAATGCAAGTGGGCGCGGGCTTGTTCGATGCCCTCGAGCAGCCGCTCGTCGAGCTTCTCCTGGAATTTCGCCAGGGAGGCCTCGCGGTTGTACTCCATGTCGGAATGCGCTTTTTCGAGCGCGCCACGAGAAACTTGTTCAAAACGGTTGAGCGATTCGCCCGTCACGCGGTGCACCCGATCCGTGAAAGTGGCCGTGGCGATGTCCGCCGTTTCGTTGAGCTTGCCGCGCTCGCGGTCCACCACTTCTTTGGCAGCATCTTCGATCTGCGCCTGGCTGTGCTCGACGTAGGTGCGGCGGTAATGGTCAAGCTCGGATGCGAGCATGCTGGAAATTTCCGCGGCGCGCTCGCGGAGCGTGGTGGTGGACTGCTCGACGGCGCGCTCGAGCGTTGACTGCATCGTCGTCTGCGCTTTTTTCTGGTACCACTCCGAAGCCTTCAGGAGCGATTCGTAGGTGGTGTGCTCAGTTTCCGTCCGCTTGATCTCGAGTTCTTCTTCGACCTTGGAAACGATTTCGCGCGCTGATTTCTCAACCTCGGCGGGATATTTGGCGGTCTCTTCCTTCAGCCGCTCGAGCGATTCCTGCAGAGCCTGTTGCGAAACCTGCTGTACCTGCTCGCGAATTGTGCCCTGAATCTGCGCTGCCTGTTCGGAAGCCTGCCTGACTTCGTCGCGCACGGAATTTTGAATCTGCATGGCCTGATCGGCCGTCTGCTGGATTTGCTCTCGAAGTGCGCTCTTGATTTGCGCGGCCTGCTGCTCGGCGTTGGCCAATTGCGAAACCGCGTTTTGCACCTGCTCGAGTTTCGGAGTGAGTGTCTCATCGAGCTGGCCCGAAAGCCGTTCGGCCGCTTTGCGCGCGGCGGCTTCGAGCGTGGGCTCGATCTGCTGGGCGCGCTCGGCGATCACCTGATCCGCCTTTCGCGCCATCTCTTCGTGCTGCGCCGAAAGGAGCTCGTCCATTTTCTGGCGAGTTTGATCGAGCGTGGACTGAGCCGCTTGTTGGAGATTCGCCTTTGTTTCTTCGGCGCGCGCCCGCTCCTGCTCGATGCCTGCGCCGAGCGATTGGATCGTGGCCTGCGCTCCGGAGATCACTTCATCAAGCGATGAGCGAATGGTGGCGCTGCGGGCAGCGATATCCAGTTCGGCCTGCGTAAGCGCTGCCTGGGAAACTTCGCTGAGCTTGCCGCTGATTTTTTCCGTTGCGCCATTGAGGGCCGATTCGAATTGTTCCTGCCAGCGCTTGCTGGCGGCGGCCGCATCGGCGTTCGTTTGCTCGACAGTCTGGCTCCGGACTGTTTGCGCTGTCTCTTCGAGGCTCTTCTTCCAATCATCGAGATGCTTCTGGGCTGCTTCGGGCGAGGACAGGATTTCGAGCGACGGGGTCTTAGCCTCGCGTCCGCTGATGGCCCGCTCGACGGCTTCCTCGACGGCATGTTTCAGATTTTGCGCCGCGGTTTGCTGCGCGGCCTGTTGCGCGGCCTGCTCGGCAGCGCCGCTCACTGCTTCTTCGACGGCTTGGCGGACTTTCGCGTCGAGCTGCTCCGTGTTCGTTTCGCTGGCCTTGCGGGCTTCTTCGACTATCGCGGCTGTGCGATCAGCGGCCTGCTGCACCACTTTTTTTACCGTCGATTCGGAAACGCGCTCCATCGAGACTTTGATGGCTTTCTCGACCGCCTCATGGAGCTGGGCATCGAGCTGGAGCCGGACGACGGTCATCTCTTCGGCAATTGCGGTGCCAGCGTCTTGTCGCAGGGTCTTGTCGATGGTTTCCTTGGCGTCGGCGACCATCTTGGCCATCTGCTTGGCCAACGCAAGCTGGGAATCTGGGGCCGCGCTGGGCACCACGTGGATCTTGGCATCGGCTCCCGGCACTGCGGGTGCGCTAGCAGGGGATGATGCTTGTGCCACAGGCGCTTCGGTCTTCTTATCATGCGGCGCGGCAGGCGAAGCGTCATGTGTCGTTGTTACGGCACTCTTTGTTTCCGTGGCTCCTGTCCATTCAGACGGAGTGGGAATCTCGGGCCCAGCCTCGTCCGGATATGGGCCCCAGTCTTCAGGCGGGAATGCGATACCCCAGACGTTTCCAGCAACCTCAAATTCCAGCCCAATTTGGAACAGTTCGCGCACGGTGCGGGGCCGTTGTACCCAGACAACGCGGCCTTGTACGGATCGGGCGGGCTGCCCGGGCTGCTGGCGGGGAATGTCGAGTGTGACGATCGAATTCTTCGGAACGTAGTGTTTCGATTGGTACTTGCAGCCGTGGCAATTGACCATCACGGTGGTGGTGCGTTCCTTGAAGGGCTGCCCGAGGGCGTCCACACCCGTCACCGTCAGCGGCACGGCCTGCACGATTCGCGTGCTCCGTCGCTTCTGTGTACCGGGGTCACTCAGTGGCAAGGACTCGGTCACGCACTCCTCCGAGGGGGTCAATTTGTTAGGGTAGCATTGCTATCAAGGCTGGTCGAGCGGCTTAGTGGGTCTGTGCGAAAAGGTAACTTGGTAGAAGCCGCGGAGGCCTCGTGAAGCCGAGCCCTTTATTGGGCTATTGGCGTGCGCCCGGGCTGTGCGGCTTCCCGAGCAGGGCCTCCACAATTTCCTTGGCGACCCAGATGGGGCCA
Source organism: uncultured Acidobacteriota bacterium (assembly GCA_963701005.1). Lineage (GTDB taxonomy): Bacteria > Acidobacteriota > Terriglobia > Acidiferrales > UBA7541 > Palsa-295. Next base: position 3,724,911 of record OY969555.1, on the reverse strand, counting down.
ACCAGGAAATAAACCACGCCCTGGAAGAACGCCGGCTTATTGCCTTCGATGCGGTGGCCTGCAAATAGCATGATCCATCCCCCGACGAAAAAGGCCAGGCCGATCCGCCAGAGCGTCAGGCACGTCAAAATGATTCCGGCCAGGATAATGGGGATGCCGATGGCATGCAGCGCCTTGTTCCACGGATTCGTGTGTTCGTGGTCGTACTGCGCCATGTACTGGGCCAGGGACGGCATCGCGAACCTCCGTATTGCCTCTTATATACGCCGCTGACAGGTGGGAAGCAAGAATTGGAACTCCGGATGTTTCCCGCGCGAGAACGCCGAAAAGCGCAAATAGCACACGTCGAGCTAAAGGTCGCGACGGCCTTCCATGGCTTTGAGCATGGTTACTTCATCAGCGTATTCGAGGTCGGAGCCCACGGGGATGCCCATGGCGATGCGCGTGACGCGCACGCCGAGCGGTTTGATGAGCTTCGAGAGATAAACGGCGGTCGCCTCGCCTTCGGCGGTCGGATTCGTGGCGATGATAATTTCTTCCACCGTTCCACCCTTCAGGCGCTCGATTAGGCTCTTGATTTTTAGCTGGTCGGGGCCGACGCCTTGCAGCGGCGAGAGCGCGCCTCCCAGCACATGATAAAGCCCGCTGAACTGGCGCGTTTTTTCGACTGCCTGAATGTTGGTGGCTTCCTCCACGACGCAAATGATTTTTCTATCGCGCGTGGCGCCGGTGCAAAAAAGGCAGGGATCGGCGTCCGTAATGTTGTTGCAGATCGAGCATTCGCGGACCTTTTCTTTGGCCTCGCGAATGGCCTCGGAAAGCGCCATGGCTTGTTCACGGTCAACGCGCAGAAGGTAGAATGCGAGCCGCTGCGCTGTTTTCTGCCCGATTCCGGGGAGGCGCTTCAATTCGTCGATCAACCGCGTCACTGAAGGCGCAAAGTCAGGCATGCAATTCCATCCGTTGTGAGAGTATCACTCTTCTGAGGATTTGAAACGAGAAGGGAAGCGGAGCCAATCGCACGGTCCGGTTCCTGGAATTCCTGTCCGGGCTAGAAAAGGCCCGGGATTTTCATGCCCATGATTCCGGGCAAACCGCCGGTCATGTCCTTCACCTGTTTCGAAAGCTCATCGTCCACCCGACGCGTGGCTTCGTTCACGGCCGCGAGAACCAGCTCTTGCAGCATTTCCTGGTCTTTGCTCTTGAAGACTTCCGGCTCGATGCGAATTTCAGTCAGCTGCTTCTGGCCGTTCATCTTCACGGAAACCATGCCGCCTCCCGCCGAGACTTCGACGGCAAGCTCGTCCATCTGCTTTTCGAGCTTCTCCTGCACCTGGCGGAACTGCGTCAACATCTGCTGTAGAGCTTTCACTTCCATGGTTCATTCCTCGCCCGGGCGCTTGACCTTGGAAATCTGGCCGCCGAAACGTTCCAGCATCGCCCTAACGATCGGGTCTTCTTCGAAACGGGCCCGCAATTCGGAGCCGCGCCCGATTGTTCCCCGTCCAGTTTCAAGTTTAACACAGACGCGGAGTGGCTGGCCCACCACTTGATTCAACACTGTGCGTAATCGTTCCATTGCGTCCCGTGCCTGCAACATTTCGGCGAGCGCGCGGCTTTCCGTCGGAAAAAAAAGCCTCAATTCGCCGCTTTCGATTTCCCAACGCGAGGCGTGCTCGACCATTGACCATAAAAACTTTTGCCCCTGCAATGCTTCTTTGATCGCGTCCACTTGCGCTGATGCCAAGCCGTTTGAAACGTCCTCCGCGGCGCGCGCCACTATGCGTGGTGGCGAGGCTGGCAGAGGAGCCGGCAGAGGAGAAGATGCGCGCGCGGGAGAAATGTTTGTTTCGGGTGTTGCCATTTTGGCGGTCGAGGATGAGGGATCCGGCGCCATACGCGCGGCTGTGGCCGCACCTGTCCCGGATGCAGAGCCAGAGGCAGTGGGTGAGGCAACCGGTTGCGCGGGAGCAGCCACGCGCTGCGGCGCGCCGGATGACGCTGGGCGGGCAGGGCGTGGATTCTCGCGTGCTTCGCCTCTCAGTTCGGCCAGCACTTCCTCGAGCGGGGCCAGGCGCTGCGCATTGATCAGTTTCAGCAGCCCCAGCTCCAGATGAAGGCGCGGGTCGGGTTTGCGCCGCAAGTCGTCGTCCGTCGCCAGCAAAATTTGAAAGTACCGCGTGAGGTCTTCTTCGCTGAATTTCGCCGCTTGCTCCGCCAGGCGCGGCCGCTCGTCGGCCGGCGCGGCCACGAGGTCCGATTCCGCGCCGCATACGCGCGCGACGAGCAGATTGCGGAAATGACGAATGGACTCGCGGCAGAAATGCTGCAGATTCTGGCCGTCAGAAATCAGTCGGTGCACCAGGCTTAGCGCCCGCTCGGCGGATTGCGTGGCGATCGCTTCGACGAGATCGTCGAGCACGCTTTCGGCAACGACGCCGAGGAGTTCGCGCACCTGCGCGTCTGTGATTGCGTCGCCGGAGTAGGCGATGGCCTGCTCGAGGAGCGAAAGCCCGTCGCGCAGGCTTCCTTCCGCGGCGCGCGCGAGGACAGCTACGGCGCCCGACTCGATCTTCAGATTCTCCGCCTTGGTGATGCGCTCGATCTCTCCGGCAATTTCCTTGAAAGTGAGCGAGCGAAACTGGAATAGCTGGGCGCGCGATTTAATGGTTTCGACGAGATCCTCCGCGCGCGTTGTGGCGAGGATAAAAATCACGCGCTCGGGAGGCTCTTCCAGCGTCTTCAGCAGCGCATTCGATGCTTCGTCCGTGAGCTGATGGGCTTCGTCGAGAATCACCACTTTGTTGCGGCTGGCTGCCGGGGCATAGCGCACCATCTCGCGCAGCTCACGGATCTGATCGATGCCGCGATTTGAGGCCGCGTCAATTTCGAGTACGTCGAGCGAAGTGCCGGCGGAAATTTCGCGGCAGGAATCGCAAGTATTATCGGGCTCCGCGGTCGGGCCTTTCGCGCAGTTCAGCGCTTTGGCCAGAATGCGCGCGGTGGTCGTCTTGCCCACTCCGCGCACGCCCGAAAAGATGTACGCGTGAGCCACGCGATTCGATTGAATGGCGTTGGCGAGCGTGCGCGTGACGTGCTCCTGCCCCACAATCTCGCTGAACGTCTGCGGGCGATATTTTCGCGCGATGACTTTGTAGCTCATTCGAGGAATCTTCCTGTTATTGCGTCCAGCTCCCGCCGCGATTAGAGGAACTTCGGGTACTCCGCGGCACACGAAGCTGACCCGCTACCGTTGCTCCCTTCCGGGCCTGGCGGGGTTCGCGGGGAATCGTTGCACAGAGCCCGAAGTTCCACCGATCGGCAATCTCCGCGAAAAATTTTCAGTGCAAGATTGCTTCGCGAAGTCTAGCACAGCGTTCCATGGCGTTAAAGCAGTCGGCGTCTGCGACGCTCAATCGCCACGCGCCTTCTCGGCTCCCGAATCAGCTTTTTGAATTGCGTTCGCCAATTTCGCATCGAGGGACTTCCCTACTCCGGCGACCACCGGATTTTCGAATTGTCCAAAGAGCGAAGATGGCTGATCGTATTCCACGCGCGTCGTGCGGTCCGTCCCTTCGTACACGTAAATTCCGAGCGGAGCGTAGAGTCCCGCGCGAATGTCGTGGCGAGTCATGGTGGCGGCGATGAGCGGATTTCCCACGTCGTACTGTTTCGCCTTGCGGGGCGCCTCCATAATATTCAACAGCGATCCATGATCCCGGACGGCAAAGATCATCAGTCCTTCGGCTCCCTCCGCGGCCCTCAGGAGTTTCTCTGCCGCCGCTGGATTCGTCACGACATCCTTCACCAGTGAGGGCTCAAACCGGCCGAGTGATTCCTCGAATTTTTGCGTGAACTTCTCGAAGCCGCTTTTTATTTCCATCGTGATGTGGCGCACTTCAATTTTGCGTTCCATTTCGGGTTCCTTTCGCGGCAATGAGGTCGCGATGGCGGCCCAGAATCGGGGCATCCGCTGCAACCAATCATACGACGGTTCCAATGCGGGCGTGCACGCCGCGAGCGTTTGCGAAGCGCCATACTGTTGCAGCTTGAGTTTCCGGGTGGAGACGAAATCCAAAATGTTCTAGTATCAATTCAGCAGGCTGCGCGCCCGTAGCTCAATTGGATAGAGCATCTGGCTTCGAACCAGAGGGTTGGGAGTTCAAGTCTCTCCGGGCGCGCCATTCTTTTCAGCCTAAACTGGGCCATTGAAGCGAATCACTTCAGGTAGGTGCGGACGATTTCGATGACGTCTTCGATGGCGTCTTCCGTCTTCGGGTTTTGCGGGACGTGATTGCGGATGTGATCCTCCAGAAGTTCTCCCATCAGGCTGTTGATCGAGCCGCGCGCGGCCGCGAGGCGCTGAAGGATGTCGGCGCACTGCTCGTCTCCCGTCAGCCCGCGTAGGACGCTTTCGAGCTGGCCAATAATCTTCTTGGTGCGATTCAGCAAGTCCAATTTTTCGCGAGAGAGATGCGACATGTTCCTATCCTGAGCCGCGGGGCCCGGTTTTGGCGAATCACTTGTGCGCAACGGCGCTTTCCTTGTGCGCCGCCAAACGGCTCCGCGCATCCTTTACAAATCCTAGAAAACGTTGAGCGAGCTCATGAATTCGGTCGGCCTGCCGGCGTTCGATGGATTCTGTCGGGATCAACTGAGTGCCGATGCCAATCGCCTCGGCTCCTGCCTGGATAAAGGCGGCAGCATTCTGTTGATTCACGCCGCCGGCGGCAACCAGGGGAATCTGCGGCAAGGCAGCTTTGATTGACTTGATGTACTTGTCGCCGCCCACGTGGGCGCAGGGAAAGACCTTGACGAGATCACAACTCGTCCTCCATGCCTCCGCAATCTCCGTGGGAGTCAACGCGCCCGGCAGGATCGCGATGTTCGCTTGCGCCGCGAAGTGCGAAATCGCGGCATCGAATCCGGGAGCTGTCAAAAAGTGAGCGCCCGCCTCGACACACTGTCGCGCTGTTTCCGTGTCCATCACCGTGCCGGCGCCGACCATCAATTTCGGATGGTGTTGCACGAGATGGGAAATCAGCTTGATCGCTCCAGGGACGGTGAGCGTGATTTCCACAATGGGAATTCCACCGTGTGCGACTGCCGTCGCCGCAAAATGTGCCTCGTCCGCGGTTGAAACACGGATCGCTGGAATAATTCCTATTTCCCTGATGCGCGCGCAGACTTCTCCCCTAGTCATAGTCGAAATCCTTTGACGCGCTACTGAGCCAATTCACTATGCAGGCTCCTCTTCCACTACAGGGAGCTTATCACCGCTGCGCCCAAACCAGACGTACAGGGTGGGCAGCAGGAAGATGCTCATCACCAGATCGGAGATCAGCCCGCCGACAATTACGATTGCGAAAGGACGCTGCGAATCGGATCCGATTCCGTGCGAAAGCGCTGCGGGGAGCAGGCCCAGGGTGGCGACGAGCATGGTCATCATGATGGGACGAAGCCGGAGCACGGCGCCTTCCACCGCGGATTCTTCGATCGAGTAGCCTTTCGCGCGAAGTTGATTGATGTATTCGAGCATGATCACTCCGGTTTGCACCGACACGCCGAAGAGGGCAAGAAACCCCACGCCGGATGAGACGCTGAAATGCGTGTGCGTGACGAAGAGCGCGAGCAGACCACCCAGGCGGGCCATGGCCACGTTCGTCAGAATGAGCAGCGCCCATTTCATGGACTTGAACATGGTGTACAAGATGATGAAAATCACGAGGATTGTGATCGGCAGGACGAGCAGCAGGCGGCGTTCGGAGCGTTTCTGATTTTCATATTCGCCGGCCCAGTCGACAGTATATCCGACCGGCAATTTCACCCCGTCGTGCACCTTTTTCATCGCTTCCTCGACCGTGCTGCCAAGGTCGCGGTCGCGAACGCTGTATTTGATCGCCACGTAACGCGAATTTGACTCGCGATAAATCTCCGAGCCGCCATCGAGGACGGTGATTTTGGTCAATTGCGCGAGTGAAACGCGCTCGTTGGTGGGAGAAAGGAGCCGGATCTTCTCGATCGCCTCTCTCGTATCGCGATACTGCGGCAGATAGCGCAGAACCAGATCGTATCGTTGTTCGCCGACTAGAACCTGCGTGAGCGCATTGCCGCCGACCGCGGTTTGAATCGCGTCCTGCACGTCGGAGACATTGATTCCGTAGCGAGCGGCCCTCTCGCGATCGACTGAGAAATCCAGGTTGGGCTGGCCGATCACCCGGAACAGGCCGAGATCCTGCACGCCGGCGACACCTCGCATTACATTCACGACTTCATCGCCCTTGGCCTCGAGCGTCCGGAGGTCGTCGCCGTAAATTTTCACGGCGAGTTCGCCTTTCACGCCACTCACGGCCTCTTCCAGATTGTCGGAAATCGGCTGCGAGAAATTCCAGATCACTCCCGGAATCTTTTCGAGCTGAAAGTTCATGGCGTCGATCAATTTCTCTTTATCCTGGCCGAAAACCGGCCGCCATTTTTCCTTCGGCAGAAGATCGACGAAATATTCCGTATTGAAGAACCCGGTCGTGTCGGTGCCGTCGTCGGGGCGCCCGACTTGCGTCACCACTTGCGGAACCTCCGGAAAAGAGCACAGGACTTGGCGCGCTTCCTCCATCACGCGCGCGCCCTCGGTGGGGCCCGTGCTCGGCGCCAGTGTGCCGCGCACCCAAATCGCGCCTTCATCCAGGTGGGGCAGAAATTCGGAGCCGATGACGCCGCTGAAGGCCAGGAAAACTGTCACCACAAATGAAGCGACCGCGACTCCCACCGTGACGCCCCGATTCCGAACTGCCCAGGTGACCGCTTTCCTGTAGTGCGTGGTCAAGAAAATCATGATCGGGTTCTTCCACTCACTCACGCTCGATCGGAACAAAATGCTGGCGAGCGCCGGAGCGATCAGCATGGAAAAAAGCAACGCGCCTAACAAGGCGAATGCAACCGTCCAGGCCATCGGTTTGAATAGCTTTCCTTCGACCTGCTGCAAGGTGAAGATCGGAAGGTATGCGGTAATGATGATGGCAATGGCGTAAAAGACGGGCCGCTGCACCTCATGCGAAGCTTGCCGGATTTGCTCCATGGCAGTTGTGCGATCCGCGCCCCTGCGGCTCAAGTGACGGACGATGTTTTCAACCATCACTACTGCGCCATCCACAACCATCCCGAAATCCAGTGCGCCCAGGGAGAGGAGATTCGCGGAAATATGTCTCAAATCCAGGCAGATGGATGCAAAAAGCAATGCGAAGGGAATTGTGAGCGCCACGATCAGCGCTCCGCGTGCGTTGCCAAGGAACAAAAACAAAACGATTACGACCAGAATCATTCCTTCAGCGAGATTGTGGAGCACCGTATGCGTGGTGTAGTGCACCAAATCGTCGCGGTCGAGGTAAGGGACGATCTTCACGCCGGGAGGCAGAACGCTCTCGTTCAGCTTCTGAACCATGGCGTGAATCCCGTCGAGAGTCGCGGCAGTGTCCGCACCCTTGCGCAGGAAGACGATGCCTTCGACGACGTCGTTGTCGTCAACGACCACGCCATCGGAGCGATGAATGGCTTTGCCGATCTGGCCCAGCCGAATTTTCGGCCCTTGCGCGACCACTCCAAGATCTTTGATGTGCAGTGCGGTTCCATTTTGAGTCTTGATGACTGTATTTTCGATGTCGGCGACATTGCGAACTAGGCCGACCGCGCGAACGTTGATCTGCTGTGCGCCCTGCTCGATAAAGCTCCCGCCGGCGTTCGCATTTGCGTTCGTTAATTGCTGCTCCACCTGAGCCAGGCTGAGTCCGTAGGAGACCAGCTTGTCGGGATCAAGCCGAACCTGATACTCGCGAGTGATTCCGCCAAAGGACGAATCATCCACGACGTCCGGCACAGACTTCATGTACTTAGTGATGACCCAGTCCTGAATCGACTTGAGGTCCATCAGGTCGTACGCCGGATTGGTGCTCGTCAGCGTGTACCAATAAATTTGGCCGACTGGGCTGAAATCCGGGCCGATCGAGGCTGAGACATTGGGCGGCAGCGTGACTTGCTGAATGCGCTCGAGCGTCTTTTGCCGGTCCCAGTCGTTGTCGGATTCGTCGTCAAAAATCAGATTCACGACGGAAAGTCCAGCAAGTGATGCTGAGCGCAAGTGCTGAAGGTGCGGGATTCCGTTCATCTGAATCTCGATCGGCACGGTGACTTGCTGTTCCACTTCTTCCGCCGCTCGGCCGGGCCATTGCGTGATGATTTGCACCCACACGTTAGCGACGTCGGGATAGGCTTCGACAGGGAGTGTCTTGAAAGCGATGATGCCCCAGATGAAAAGGATGAACGCGATGCTCAAAACGATGAAGCGATTGTTCAGCGCGGCATCAACAATCGCGCGAATCATTACTGCTCCACCGTGCTCTGGAATTCGAGCGCGTTTGAGACCACCAGTTGGCCCGGCGCCACTCCCGACACGATTTCCTGCATTTTGCCCGGCAGCATGTTGCCCGCCCGGACTTCCACGCGCCGGAATTTCTTCCCGCCTTCGGGGAAATAGACCCAGTCGCGGTCATGCAAATGAAGGATCGCCGTCGCCGGAACCGCTGCGCGGATTTCCGCTTCCTTCCCGTAGAAGGTTGCGGTAACAAACATCCCCACGCGCATTATTTGCCCGGGATTTTCCACTTCCAGGCGGACCTTCGCCGTACGGATGCTCGGATCCAGTACAGGGAGAATGTTGTCGATGCGCGCCTTCAGCACCTTGTTGGGATAAGCGTTCAGCCGGATATCGGCGAACTGCCCGATGTGCACTGCATCCAGATCGTTTTCGTAAACGTCGCAGATGATCCACACATACGACAAATCCGAAATCGTGAACGGATTCGGCCCAGACAGCCCTTGCACTCCCGCAGCGTTCGTTACCTGCTGGTCGGTGATCACGCCGGAAATCGGCGCGACCACATCGACAATCCCCGACGGATGATCCTTGTCCACACCGAGCAGCCGCAATTGCTCAGTCGCTGTATTGAGATCCACTTTCGCGTCCTGCTCCGTGGCTTCCGCCTGCTCGAGCAGGCTTTTTGCTGTCGCGCCCTTGGCGTAAAGATCCTGCGCTCGTTCGAGTTGCTGCCGCGCCAAGCGTTCATCGTTTTCGGCCTTCAGGTATGTCTGGTAAGCGCCTGCCACATCATTGCTTCGCACCCGCAGCAGCAATTGCCCCTTCTTCACGGCGTCGCCAAGCCGGGCCTTAATCTCCACCACGCGCCCTGACGCGAGCGAAATCACCGGCACGGCGCGCGCAATATCCGGCTGCACTACACCTGTCACGTTCAATGCGGAAGCCGCCTTGTGCTCGATGGCCGTCGCGAGAGGGAATTGATCGGGACGCTCGGTCTGGAAGACGTTGAGGTCTTCCACCTTCTCAACCTTCAGCGGCGGCGGAGCACCACCGACCGGATCCGATTTGCTGCTGCAGCCGCCAAGGGCGACAGCCACCGCTAAGCAGAGAAGAGGGGCTCGAGAGCCCGCGCGTTTCATTGGAGAACCTCGCCTTCGATGGCCGGATTGAAGTACTCGCGAAAGCCTGGGCACTATATCAACGCAAGCAAGCGGCTCAGTTTACTCGCCCGTGAATGGGAAGTTACGGTTCCGTGACGAGGGAGTCTTCGCGCGCGGGCGTAAATACCATACCCGGATAGGGTAGTCAAGTTTGCGGCGTGCTGCGAAATCGCCAAGCGAACCGAATGCCCGCAGAGTTTCCGCACAGCCTCGACTCCGCGCGCTCTCCCAAATTCACGAATGCGTTGACATGCTCCATGAACAGTTATATATACGGCGGACGTTCCTGCAGTCGCCCCCAGGGCTGTGCGTCCCAAATGGCCTCGCGAGGAATGCAGCGGGGTGGTCGTCATGCGTGGACTACCCAATCGAAAAATGGCGCCTAAGGTCAAGGCACAATACGAGGATGGCAGTGAAAATCGTCCATTCCAGCCCTGCTTGTATCATGGCTTCGAATACCGTCATTAAATTCGGAGGTGAGCTGTGAAGAGAATCGCCTGGCTGCTGGCTTTCATATTCGTATTGAGCGGCTGCCGTACCGCTCCCCAACTCACGCCTGATCAGAAGCGCACGCTTGAGGCAAAGCCGGCAGTCGTGCTGGTGGTGGTCCGCTATGTCGTCACCTGGACACTCGTCAAGCCGTTCCAAATCCCGCACACGGAAGTCGGCTCCGGCTTTATATACCGGCCGGATGGTTACATCGTCACCAATGGTCACGTGGTGGCCGACGCGCACCTGAAAGATCCCGAAGCGTTTGCGGACATGACCAAGATGGTGAAGCAGGAATTCGAGGACGCGCTCCAGCGAGGAATCATTTTCCGCATTGTCGAGCAGCAACTTGGCAGGTCCCTGACAGAAAAAGAAAAAGAATTCGTGATGCAGTCCAAGCCCAATATTTCCATCTCCACTCCAACTCTGGACGTCTTCACCGCGAACGGAAAATCCTATACCGCCAAAATCCTTCAGTGGGATAACCCCATCGGAGAGGGCAAGGACGTCGCCATCCTGAAAATCGCCGGGAGCGACCTGCCGACTGTGCCGCTGGGCGATTCAGAAAAAGTTCGCGTGCAGGACCCCGTGATGGTGATTGGCTATCCGGGCGTCGCTTCGAAGTGGGGTGAGAACGATCTGATCAGCAATGAATCCAATTTCGAATCCAGCGCCACGGACGGCCATATTTCCGCCATCAAGAAAAGCAATATTGATACGCCTCTCTTCCAATCCGATGCCGCTATTACCCACGGAAACAGCGGCGGGCCTGTATTCAATCAGCAGGGCGAAGTGATCGGAATCGCGACAGCCGGCGCGGCCTCGACGCAGGGCTTCAATTTCTTTGTACCGATTAATACGGCCATGGAATTCGTGCGGCAAGCCGGTGCTTCCCCCGCCAGCGGCTCATTCAACCCCATTTGGGCGAATGCATTGACTTTATATGACCAGGGGAAGTGCAAGGCCGCGATATCGGAATTCGACAATATTCTTCAGTTGATGCCCGGGCTGCCCGATGCCAAGCAGTATCGCAATATCGCCGCGAAGTGCTGGAACGACAAGTCCGGAATCCAAAAATTCATGGAGACGTCGGGATGGGTCGCCTATGTCGCTGGAGCGATCGTGGTGATTGCGCTGATTGCTTTGATGCTGCGGCGCAAGCCCAGCGCCGTTGTGCATGTTCCCCCCGGCGGGGCGGCGACCATTCGCATAGACTCCGCTCCGTCTCCGGCGGCGCTTCCCTCGAGACCCGCGGCTGATTCTTACGGCAGCATTCAGGCCACTTCGGGAGCGCTTTCCGGGCGAACCTTCAAGATCACCAAAGATGGTTTGCTGATCGGGCGATCGTCGAAGTGCCAAGTGGTCCTCCAGGATGAGACAATCTCAGGTGAGCATGCCTGGATCGTTCCCACGGAGGGCGAAGTGGTGGTGATCGATCGCGGCTCCGCCAACGGCACGTACGTGAACTCCGTGGAATCGCCGAAGGTGAGCAAGGTCGGGCTGCGGAATGGCGACCGCATCTACCTGGGCAAAAAAGGTGCGGCCGTTTTCACATACTTCAACTCATAGCGAATTGCGACCAAGGAGGTAGTGATGGCTAAGTTTTGCGCGAAGGGTCATCAAATGGAGGATTCCTGGGAGATTTGCCCCACCTGCCAGACCACCGGCTATCAAGTGGCTGGTGGCGGCGGTGGCGCCACTGCCAAGACACGCTTGGAGACCGACACAGGAAAGGAGCAAGCAGGCGGCGGCCGGCGCACCGTCCTGATCTCTGAGAAGCGCAAGGCTCCCGTGGTCGGCTGGTTCGTGGCTATGAGCGGTGACCAGAAGGGCGAGGACTTCAGATTGCACGAAGGGAAGAACACGGTAGGCGGCAACCCGGACAATCAAGTGATTCTTCGCGATACCACTGTCTCGGGTCAACACGCCAGTTTGCGGTACGAGGACGGCAAATTCATCCTCACCGATCTGGATTCGTCCAATAAGACCTACGTAAACGACAAGAAAATCGCCCAGGAGGAGCTCAAGGACAACGACATGGTCCGCTTCGGCGAAGTCGTCGTAAAATTCAAATGTCTGTAAGGTGACTCGCGGAACTATGAAGATCCACCCCGGGATTGAGCTAGGCAATCTTAGTGACGTGGGTTGTGAACGAACCGAAAACGAAGATAATTTCTGCTACGCCGAACCAGAGCAGGATGACGAATTATTGAAGAGAGGACGCCTCGTGGTTGTCGCCGACGGCATGGGCGGCCATGAAGGCGGCCAGGTGGCAAGCTCTCTCGCCGTTGATGCTGTTCGCGATTTTTTCCTGAATGGATCCATCTCGGACCCCGCCGACTCCCTGGTTGCCTCTTATCAAGCGGCGCACCAGGCAATTCATCAATGCGCTCACGACCATCCGGAGCTAACTGGCATGGGGACGACGTGCACCTCCGCCGTCTTGCGGGATGGTCAGCTCATTTATGGCCATGTGGGTGATTCGCGCCTCTACCTGATGCGAAAAGACGCGATTACTCGCTTGACCCATGATCATAGTTACGTCCAGCAGATGGTGGATAAAGGCCTGATCAGCGCCGAGGAAGCAAAGACTCACCCCTCGAGAAACATCCTCACGTCCGCCCTCGGCTCGGATTCCCCCGTGGAAGCTGAATTTGCCGAAGCTCCCATTTCCTTGCAGCAGGGAGACATTCTGCTACTCTGCACAGATGGCCTGCATGGGCTGGTGAGCGATGAAGAAATGTTAGCCCTGGCTAAACGGAATCCGCCGCGCGAGGCCTGCAAGGAGCTGGTGGAAATGGCCAAGGCGCGCGGGGGCTTCGACAACATCACCGTTCAGATCTTGAGGTATGTCGGCTCACCAACTGCCTCCTGAGGAGATTAGTCCCGCCATGGTAGATAGCGACAACGCCATGATTGGAAAGCAAATCTCCAGTTACCGCATCCTCGAAAAACTCGGGGAAGGCGGCATGGGCGTGGTGTACAAAGCCGTTGACACCGATCTAGACCGCCTCGCCGCGATGAAAGTCCTCGGCTCCGATTTTTCGAAGAATCCGGAGCTCGTCGGGCGGTTCCGCGCGGAAGCGAAAGCGCAGGCCAACCTCAACCATACAAATCTTGCGACGCTTTACGCGTTCCTTCTTCACGACGGGACTGCATACATGATCATGGAGTTCATTGACGGCGAAACTTTCGAGCAAATGGTGCAGCGCCGCGGCCCCATCCCTGAGCAGGAAGCCATTCCCCTTTTCAAGCAAGCACTGCTGGGCATCGGCTACGCGCATCGCGCCGGAATCATCCACCGCGATATCAAGCCCAGCAATCTGATGCTGAATAAAAATGGCATCGTGAAAGTAATGGACTTCGGCATCGCCAAAGTGATGGGCGCGCGCGGCTTGACGCGAACGGGCACGCAGATGGGAACCGTTGCCTACATGTCTCCGGAACAAATTCAGAATCGCGCCGTGGATATCCGGTCGGATATTTATGAGCTGGGCGTCACGCTCTTTGAAATGTTAAGCGGGCACTTGCCCTTTGAAAGCGACAGCGATTTCCAGGTCATGCAGGATCACGTCAGCAAAGTGCCGCCACTGCCCACGCGCTTTTACCCCTATATTTCCAAAGGCATCGAGAAGGTAGTCCTAAAATCGCTCGAGAAAAATCCGGACGCGCGTTTCCAATCTGTCGAAGAGTTTGGATCGGCTCTTGAGCACCCTGATTCATTTGCGTACGCACCCGCGCCGGTAATTGCGGAACAGCCTTCGGGGGTTCCACACGGCACAGTGCTCGAATCTCAAATGCCAGGCCAGTCAGCGCCTCCAACGTATGCGCCTCCAAAATTGGCAGCCACCGTCCCTCTAACCGCACCCGCGAGTGGATTCACGCCCCCAACCGTAGCGGGAACGCTTCGAACCGTCCCGGGCACGCTCCCGGGTGCAACAGTACCTCCTCCTTCCTTCTGGACTCAGAAAAAGTGGTTCATTGCCGGCGCCGCAGTTGTGTTGGCTGCGATCGTTGGCGTCGTAATTCACCAGCAGAGCGCTCCAGTTCCTAATGTGGGCTCCGAAGCAGGTGGAGGAGGCGGAACGGATTCTCGACCGGAATCGCCTGTTAAGCCGCCCCCGGACACAGGCCAGAGCCTCACAATCGACGGCGGTGACTCTGGGACGCCCTTGCACCTCGATAATGGTCCTTCGCAACCAACGCCGCACACGGCTCCGCACACCCAATCCAATACGCTTTCAGCTTCGCAAATGTATCAAAACGCCCAGACCGCGCTCCGGCTCCATCACTATTTTGAGCCGGTTAATAATTCAGCGCTCTACTGGGCCATTCAGGCACGCAAGGGGGGAAGCGCGGATGGCAAAGCGCTGGAAAATCAGATTTTGGAAGTTTATAGAAACAAGTTGAACGAATACATCCAGGCGAAGAACTACCAAGGGGCGCTCAATCTCGTGAATGGAATGCTGAAGTTCTACCCTGGAGATCCCGGCCTTCTCGCAGAACAGAAAAAGTTGCAGGCCGCAATCTCCGCATCAAAGTAATCCCACCGCACGCTGGTAAAATATTCCGAGTTGAGCTAAGGCAAAAGTGTCTGGCGTTCTGCCGCCAAGCGAACTGCATCGAGTCTGCTTTCAGCCACCGCAACCCATTTAAAGCTTAGTCGAGCGGGCCGCCCCTAAGACCGTATGACCGCGCGTTCGTCGCCGCTGCCGGAGTCATTGCCGCCGGAGTCACCATCGCCGCGGGCTGGGGAGGTGCAGCAGGCTGGACCGTCGTGGCGGGGCTGGTCTTCATAGCAGCACGCGCCTGAGGAACCACAAACGCGGTTTCCACGCGCTCGTCATTGATGCCGGCAAGTTTCACCAGGAAATCGTGTCCTGCCGCTGGTTCACCCACCTTCGTCTCCGCTTCCACGAGGAATTGGAGCGAAAGGGGATCGCGCGCATCATCCTGGAATTCGGAAATCGCGTCGGCGTACATGCCCTGTGCGAACAGCACGGCGCCACTTGCCGAATGGTAGGACTGCTGAATCAAGTTGCTCCGGCTTGTCCGGACGAGGGCGCTCAGAGGCTGGAGAGCCGCTTTGGCCACTTCTGGCATGTTCGCGCGCACGGCAATGTAAGTGCGAGTTTGCATAATGCTCGCAAGCTCTGTATCGCGATCCTCGGGTGAAAGCACGTGCTTTTCCGAAAGCACCGCGCGCGCGGAATCCAAATCGTGCAGCGCGGATTTCGCATCGGGATTGAAGAGCGCGATGGCTCGATGTGCTTCTGCTTCCTGAATGCCGAATCCCTTTTGATGCGCCTCTGCCGCCACTTCCGTGTAGGCTTTGCGCCCTTCCTCAATCTGGTTCTCGCGGAAATAAGTCATCGCCCAAAGCAGGCGGTAATTCATCGCCGTCGGTGCGTCCTTGCTCATGGCGATGGCTTTCAAATACTCGGTGCGGGCGCGCTCCTCGTCTCCCATCAGTGCATACGTGGAAGCCAGGCCTACTTGGGAGGATGTAAAGTCCGGCGCAATGCTCAACGCTGCATTGTAATGTTCCAGTGCAGCCGGGAAATTCCCCATCATGCGCGAAATCTCCGCGTAGGAATCTTGCGGGTTCGGCTGGCCCGGCAGCGCAGCAATATATTTATCCATCAGCGGCGGAGCGAGATTGGCGCGTCCGCTGAGCGCGTAGCAATACGCCAGATTGTTCATGGCCGGCGCAAACGTGGGATCCCTCTGCAAAGCGTGCTCGAGAACCTCTGAGCCGCGATCATAAGCTTGCTCGTTCGCGCAGAGCCACGCGGCAACCATGTTGCTGAGCTCTTTGTCGTTCGGATACTTGGCCAGGAGATCGTTCATCGCGGCGATGGCAGGCACGAGCTGGCCGTTCTTTGTTCCGTTCATCCAGCGAATCAGCAGGCGCTCATCCGGTGTCGCGGTCGTGATGTATTTCGTGGCCAGTGCGCGATGGCGCTCTCCCTCGATGGGGTCAAAGGTGGCGAATCCGAGCATGGCGTGGCCGAGCGCAAAGCGCGGGTCGGCTTTCACGGCCTGACGGAAGTAATCGAGCCCCGAATCCAACTTCAACAAATCTTCGTAGTGCACGAAGCCCAGATCATAGTCGCGACGGGCCTCCGCTGATTTCGTGGTAATCGGAATCGTCTCTGTTTTGACCATCGGCGCGCTCGACGCATGTTTCGTAGATGTAAATTTCTGCGTCTGGGCATTCGCTGCCGCTCCGGCCAGGCCGGCCATCAGCACGATGACGATTGCGCGTTCGAAAAAGTTTAAGATTCGCATGTTTCCTCGCAAGGAATTTTGTTACCTCGATTAGTGCCCCTTCAGGGCGTATCCGGGATCGAAAGGCTGTTTCTCATCTATCTTGATCACTTTCACTCCGCCGTTGATGTTGTAAACGTCCACAACTCCAATCGCACCAGGGCTTGCTTCAACGGCTTTTACGACGTCCTCATCGCCCGGCACGAAAACGACCGATGAGGCGGATTTGCGGCTGGCATCTGTCAATGCTGCTTTGCCTTCCTCCACACTCACGCCCATCACTTTTTCGATCACAAATTTCATCGCCGGCTGGCTGGGTTCCCGCAGGACCACCGTGATATTCCGCCCCGTGGGCCACATCACTGTCTTGCCTTTGAAGATTTTTCCAAGCTCGGCGAGCGTCATGGCCCGGACGGCATTCGAGGGGTGAACGATCACGGCAAAATCAGTAGCGAATACAGCCGCCGAGACGGTCACGAACAATAATCCTATGGTCAGTAAGCGTTTTCGCATCGGATGTTACTTCCTGCCTGGGTTCAGGATTCCGGCAGACTCCCTGCTACCTGCCTGATCCCAAAGTAGCATTCCTAGAGGAGGAGGGAAGGGCGGGGGAAATGGCTGGTGTCGAACTAGGTACTAGTACTACATGCCAGTTGACATTTCGGTCCCATCCTAGGTTGCCGCAGGAAGCTTGGCATCTCTCCCAGGACTTCCCGAAGTCTTATGTTTTCCGTATGTTACTTCATCATTTGGACAGCGACACTATCCCTCCGGCCCGGCCCCTTCACCAAGTCAAGGGGATAACGATTAGGAAATCGCTTGCTTGATTTTAGCTTCACGGCTTGTCGGCACGGAGTATCTTATCGCCCGGGTGCATCCTCCGCACCCATACCGCGGCGCCAGCGGAAAACCCCACGAAACGGGGATGCCCGGCCTTTGAGCCGGGTAACGGAGGAAAGAATGAAACGCTTCATTTGTCTTTGCGCGGTGGTGTCAATCGCCTTATTTCTCACACCAGCGGTCAACGCGCAGTCCAATCAAGTAATGCAAGGCACGCAGGTTCGCCTGACGCTTCTCAATGGCCTCACCAGCACCGTGGCCCATGATGGCGATCCGTTCACGGCCATCGTGGCTGAACCTGTATTCCTCGGCAACCAGCTCGTGCTACCCGCGGGAGCAAGAATCCATGGCACCGTGACCAGCGTCGCACGCCCTAAATTCTTCTCCATGTTTCGCGGCGGCGCTTCCATGAACCTGGTGTTCAACTCCATCGAAGTGGAAAGCCGGATCTTTCCCGCGCAGATGAGCATCCTTTCGATCTACAACGGTGGAATGGTAGATGGCAAACAGCGAAAGGATGTGAGGACCGTTGAAGGAGTAGTGATCCAGGAGCGGCAGGACATCAAGGGCGACATCACGGATGTCGGACTGGGAACAGCAGGAGGCACGGCCGCGGGCGTTCTATTCGGAAGCATCCTGCGTGGCTCCGTAATCGGGTTGATTGGCGGCACTGCTTATATCGTCGCGAAGAAGGGCAAGGACGTGGAGTTGCCGGCGCAGACAGGAATGCTGGTTCGCCTGGACTCGACCGTGTCGTTGCCCAGCTCGCTGCTGCACAATGCCGCGTATGTGACCAGTAATCGCTAAGCATCAGCGAAAAAAATGCCCGTGTCAGTTGATGGATCGCTGGCCACATTGGACGTCGGAGGAGAACGGCGCGAAGTTCGCTCGGTCGAACCTCGCGCCGCCGGTGGCAGGTGCGGGGAGGAAGTCAGGCGTTCGGCTTAGAAATATTTTCCATTCGGGGTAATTCGTCGGACCACGACACCCCTGGCTGGAGCTTCGATGCCCCAAGTGTGAATCCGTCAGGTTGCGCCTGGAACCAATTGACCTGAAACAGAACCGGCCGTGAATCCAACTCTTGTCCATTCCTGCGCTTGATCACACGAATGGCTATCACTGCTTCTTTTTCCACATCCGTGCGCAAGTCGAATTTGCACCCGCCAACACTCACATCGGACGTTGCCGTTTTCTCACTAAAAAAGCGCCCGTGCCGGTTGAATCCGCAAACCTCGATTGGAATCCTGGCTTCGGTGCGAGGCTGTTGCCGCCGGTCGCGATTCGTCTCGATTTTTAGCTCTTCCCATTCCGTCAGGGTACTTGTCATTTCATCACCTACGATTCCTGAGAGCATTCCCGTAGCCACGTGAGCCACCCCCAACTGGCTAGAAACTCAGGCCTTAAGCAAATGGGCTTGGATTGAGACTGCCGCAGGACGGAACACTGTGCGTCCATGAAACAGCCGCCGCGCTCCTGCTAGGCAGCACCCTTGGCCAAGGGCATCTTTTTGGTACGCTTCAGGAAACGGTACAGGCTGGTACGCCCGATGCCCAGCACCTGCGCGGCGCGCACACGATTTCCGTGGCACATTTCCAGCACGCGCTGGATATGCACGCTGCGCACTTCGTCCAGCGGCAAAGGCCGCCAGCTTTCTTCCAGGCCTGTCCCGCGGTGGATGGGCTTTTGGAGATTTGCCGGCAAATCGCCGACGTCCACGAAGTCCGCATTGGCCGTGATGGCCGCACTCGAAATCACGTTTTCCAGCTCCCGTACATTCCCAGGCCAACTATGCTGCAACAGGACCATTTGCGCCCGCCGCGAAAGTCCCTGGAACGATTTTCCATAGGCTTCGCTGTACTTCTTCAAGAAGTGCTGAATGAGAATAGGAATGTCCTCCGGTCTCTCCGAAAGCCCTGGGACGCGAATTTCGATCGAGCTCAGCCGGTAAAACAAATCCTCGCGAAAGCGCCCGGCCAGCACTTCGGCGCGCAAATCGCGGTTCGTTGCTGCAATCAGCCGGATGTCTACATGTTTCACTTCGGGCGAGCCCACACGCTGAATCTCGCGGTTCTGTACCACGCGAAGAAGCTTGGCCTGCATGGGGAGTGACGTCTCGCCGATTTCGTCGAGAAACACAGTCCCGCCGTTGGCGTATTCGAATAGCCCGGCACGCGTGTCGCTCGCCCCCGTGAATGAGCCGCGAACGTGGCCGAATAGCTGGCTTTCGAGCAGCGTATCCACCAGCGCCGAACAATTGCAGACCGCAAATCGCTGCTGTCCTACCGGGCTCATCTGGTGCAGCGCCCGCGCCACGAGCTCCTTGCCCGAGCCCGTCGGCCCCGTAATCAGCGCGTTGGAATAGTGCCGAGCCACCTTCTTGGCCAGCTCAAACACTTCCAGCATTGCCGGGCTTCTGCCCACAATCCCGTGAAATTGAAGATTGGTGAGTAGCTGGTCCTCTAGGTTGCGAATCTGGCTCTTGCGCGTGAATAGCTCCGCCAAATCGTCCAGTGTCTTCGTCAATCGCGCGTAGTCAACCGGCTTGCATACGTAATCGTAGGCGCCGCGTTTGATCGCTTCGATTGCCGAATCCACCGAGTAGAACCCGGTCACCAGGATCACGTACATCCCCGGGTCGCATTGCAACGCCTTCTCCAAAAACGCGAAGCCGTCCATCCCAGGCATCTTAAAATCGGCGAGCACCACCCGGCATGATCCCTGCCGGATTTTTTGCAGCGCTTCTTGCGGATCCGTCGTGCCCTGCGTGGGGAATCCGTATTTCGCCAGGCGCTCGGAGGTCAGCTCTACCTGCCCGGATTCGTCATCCAGGATGCACACTGGAAGATTCTTCCGTGCCAGACTGGTGACCGGTTTCTCATCCAGTATTGCCATGGTGTAATGCACTAGGCAATGCCAGTGCCACAACGCACCGCAAGCCACGGCAAAGCGGAATCTACCTATCGTCGGTCAGCAGTATTGCTGCCCTACGCTAACGCCTATGTATTGTTCGCAATAATGGGTAGGGAATAGCGAATCGCGAGGTCTTCTGAGGCCAATTTTGAAACGAACGCGCTTTCAGACTTCTAGCCTGTTGTCCCAAACCGGGACGAAGGCTCTAAAAAGGAACGCCCATGAGAATTCTCCAATCCATCTGTCTCCGGTCGGTACTTATCGAATCGTCGCCCCGGCGATTCGCCTTCACGCCACTTTAATCGTCGTCTTCACCGACAGCTCAATCGTATCCTTGCAGCTTGCTCGTGGCCGCAGTCGCTCCAGACCCACGCGTGTCCGGCCATCCGCATCCCTGTTGGCGATAATCCTTGTCTGATAGGCGATCGGAAACGTGTTGCCGGTCGTAATCGGCTGGAGCAGGCGGACGAATAAAACGCAGCCATCTCGCAGCGAGCTTCGAACCGCAATTTCCTTCTTCCCCTCGCCTTCCCATTCGAGCAGCGTCTTTTCAACGAAGAAAGTTTCCTTCGCATCCCAACCCGAAACCTCGACACGGTAACCGCTGGATGTGTCCATTTGGAATTCCATCAGTCAGCCTCCGCCCCTTATATTGCAGAAGCGATGCCAAAGGGACGGCAATTCCGCGCTCGAAGATAAGCACTTGCGCCATGCCAACAGTCGCTTGCGAATCTCCGCTTGTACCTTTCAAAACACATGTGCGCATTTGAATCAGTTGGCCGGCACTACGCGTGGCGCGCGAAGCAGTGTCATACGAACACAAAAGGCGAGCCCCAAGAGCGGTTACCTGAAAATCAGCCCCAGTGCGAGCCCGGATAAAGCGCCAGCAGCGAAAATCGAAAGATGAAATCGAAAATCTTGTCGAACAGCACCCAAGCCAGCAGCAGCCCAATCATTCCGAATCCCTGACCGTGCATCCAGTCAAGAAATCGCAGCGCCGTATCTTCGTTCATTAGCAGCGTCACGCCCGTAAGCCCGTCAAGCGGAGGCACCGGCAGCAGGTTGAACGTACCCAGCAGCAGATTCAGCACGAAGAGAATACTCAGAAACGTTGCCGCGAAGGCCGCCGTCCCCGGCACCGTCGCTTCCGTGATATGCGTGAACCCAGCGGATTCCGGCATGCGAAAAATTCCATAAGACATGCCCGCGCGGATCCCTATCCCCGCCAATATCATCAGACTGAAATTTGCCCCCGGCCCCGCCAGCGCCATCCACGCCGCGCGCCGCGGATAGCGTGCTTGCCACGAAGGATCGTAGGGTGCGCTCGCCCAGCCAAGCATCCAGTGCGGAGGCAGCACGTAAGTCAGCAATGGAACCACCACCAACCCCCATGGTTCGCGCTGAATGTGCGGCAGGGGATTGAGCGAAACTTGGCCGCCATGAAACGCCGTCGGGTCGCCGCCGAACTTTGCCACCAGCGCGTGCGCGCCTTCATGGCACGTCGTTGAAAACAAGAACACAATGTACCAAATCAATCCGATTACGATGAACTGAGGGTCCATGCCGCCGCTTAGACTACGGGTTCACCTGGCGTTCTGCAAGGTGCGCTTTGAAAAATTGCGACCACTCAATTCATCAGCGAGAGCTGTACTTACGCTGAGAAGCGTATCTCGTCGAAATTCGCACGAACAGGAAAAAGCCGGCTAAGCGCTCGCCGCCATCCGCTCGTCGAGATGCGCAAGCACCATCGGCCACGCCTCCGCGTGGCGAGCTCGCGACGGCTCATCCGGAAATCCCGCGTGCGCGAGCCGCAGCAGCGTCCCGCCTCCATCCGGCGCTAGTTCGACGGTCACAACAGTCTCCGCCCCGCCGGTTGCTGCCGTCACCCACGTCAGTTCGACAAGTTGATCGCGCTGGAGCCTCAGGAACCGCCCATAGTGCGGATGCCGCTGCCGTTCGAAATGCGTCTCGAAAAAGAAGGCCGTGTTCACCTCGCCCTTCATTAATAAGGTTCCTGGCGCCGCAAACCACCGATCGAATTGTTCCGTCCACGCCCGGTATAGGATGCCCGGCGGAGCGATCATCTTGCGCTCAGTTGTCACGCGAAGCGGCCTTGAAGAAAGATCCGGTGGGGCAACGACCGTCGTCATGGAATCCTCTTTATCTAAAATGTCCCGCAGCAGCGGCGGCAATCTTCTTGACTCGATACCTTCGCAGGCATAGGCTGACAGCCAAGGTTCTCGCTCCCAGCAGCGAAACGGTGTGCGGAGGAGATGTGGCTCGCAAGGAAAAATCTTCCTTGATCGAAACGGTCCTTACCGATCGCGAATTCGAAACTCTGCTCCGGCGCAGCTCCGAGATTCTGAAAGCGCGCCGGCCGCGTCTCCTGAAATTCCCATCGAAACACGAGCGGAATCGGCTCCGCGGTCTTAGAATTCCTTGAGAAGTTTGGCTCCGGGGCCTGGACTCGAACCAGGATAACCAGCTCCAAAGGCTGGCGTGCTACCAATTGCACTACCCCGGAATTGTGAAGGAAATTGTAGCAGACAAGCTCTGATTTTGTTTCGCGCCCCGCGCGCACCCGCATCCCCGTTTGCCGCTCCGCCGCCAATTTGTTACGCTGCTAAACGCCCTGCAACGCGGAGAGGTGTCCGAGCGGTTTAAGGAGCACGCTTGGAAAGCGTGTGTTGGGGAAACTCAACCGTGGGTTCGAATCCCACCCTCTCCGCCACTTAGCCTTGATATCTTCCCCCCGGTCTCACAAATCAAGCGAGACCCCTTAAACCTGAATTTTCTTTCAAAGCTGTGGTCGGCATGGCGCTACTGCCGGTGGGACGGCGCTTCACAGAGGGAAATCTAATTGAGGACTTTACCAACTCACGTAAGCTCGATCGCCTCCACTCCCGACACATCCTCCAGCTTCCGGATTTGCTGAACCAAGGTTGATCCCGGCCGGTCGGCCTCAACGGTCATTTGGACATAAAGGTAGATGCCGTCATCCGACGGGAACGCTTTCATACTAATGATTTCAAAGCGCCGCCTGCGCGTCACGCCGAGCACTCGCACCAGCGCGCCTTCGCTTCTCTTCACTCTCAATTGGAGAGTAAATTTGTTCACCTCCGGACCTCATCAAGCATCTCGGAATTCGACATGCCCGGCCCCACGATCGGCCACACGTTCGCCTCCTGATGGATCATCACGTGCGCAAGCACCGGCCCCGGCTCGGCAAGCAGCCGCTCGATAGCCCAGTCCGTATCCTTATTGGATTCCACCCGGAACGCCGGAATCTTCATGGACTCGGCCACAAGCGCGAAATCAGGATTGTCCGACAAATCCACCTCGCTATACCGCCGGTTGTGGAAGAGCTCCTGCCACTGGCGCACCATGCCGAGCGCTCGATTGTCAAACAGCACAATCTTCACGGGCAGATCGTAGCGGCGAAGCGTTGCAAGTTCCTGGAGGTTCATCATGATTGACCCGTCGCCGGACACATTAATGACGCAGGCATCCGGCCGTCCGAGTTGCGCGCCAATCGCCGCAGGAAGCCCAAAGCCCATCGTTCCAAGCCCGCCGCTGCTCAAGTGCTGATCGGGTCTCGCGAAATCAAAATGCTGCGCCACCCACATCTGGTGCTGCCCCACGTCGCAAGCCACCACGACATCCTTCCCCGCAGCCCTCGAAAGTCTCCTCAGGAACAAGGGCCCGTGCACCGAAGAACCCGCATCCTTATATTCCCAGGCGTGGAGATCCTTCAGGGCCATGCAGTGCCGTCTCCAGGCTTCTATATCGAGCCGGCGCGTTAAAGCGGGCAGAGAATGTCGCAGATCGCCAATTACGGGTGCTTCGACTTGCCTCAGCTTGCCCACTTCCGCCGAATCAACGTCCATATGAATCACTTTTGCACGCGGCGCGAATTCGGAAAGCTTGCCCGTAGCGCGATCGTCAAAGCGAGCGCCGATGCAAATCAACAGGTCCGAGGCCTGCACGGCATAATTCGACGCTTTGTTCCCGTGCATCCCCATCATTCCCAGAAATAATGGATGGTCCGTTCGAATGGCGCCGAGCCCCTTGAGAGTCGAAACCACTGGGACGCGCGTCTCCTCGATGAATGCGTTGAACTCTTCCAGCGCCTTCGCGATTCCGATTCCGCCGCCCGCATAAACGATCGGCTGCCGGCTCGATTCCAGGAGCCCGCAGGCGTGAGCGATCGAGTTAGGGCAAGCCGCTGGCGTGCCCTCGCTCTCTTGATCCTCGTGAAATGCAAATTCAGCTAAGCCATTTGCCACATTCTTCGGGAGATCGATAAGCACCGGCCCCGGCCGGCCCGAGCGCGCAATCCGAAACGCTTCACGCACGATCCGCGGCAGCTCTTCCGCCGTCCGAACCAGGAAGCTGTGTTTCACCACCGGCAACGTGATCCCGAAAATGTCCACTTCTTGAAATGCGTCCGTGCCCATGAGCGCCGTTGACACTTGCCCTGTAATCGCAACCATCGGAACCGAGTCCATGTAAGCATTCGCGATCCCCGTGACCAAGTTTGTAGCGCCCGGCCCAGAGGTCGCCATGCACACGCCCACCCTGCCGGTCGCGCGCGCATAGCCGTCGGCCGCGAGAGCCGCGGCCTGTTCATGGCGCACGAGGATGTGCCGTATCTTCGAATCGAGCAGGGCATCGTAAACCGGCATGATCGCCCCGCCGGGATACCCGAAAATAAACTCCACGCCTTCGCGCTCCAGAGCCTTGACTAAAAACTCCGCACCCTTCATTTGGCACCTCGCGCTGCCGTTTTCTCGGGTTTCAGCCATGACATCTGCGCGCGCAGCTCCTTCCCCACTTGCTCCACCGGATGTTTACTCTTCCGGTCGAGCAGCTTCGTGTACTGCGGCCGCCCCGCCTGATTTTCGAGAATCCATTCCTTGGCGAATGCGCCGGACTGAATCTCAGAAAGTATCTGCTTCATGGTGCGCCGTACGTTTTCATCAATCACGCGTGGCCCCCGCGTAATGTCGCCATACTTCGCCGTCTCGCTGACAAATTGATGCATCTGCGCAATCCCGCCCTCATAGATGAGGTCCACAATCAGCTTCACCTCATGCAGGCACTCGAAATAGGCCGCCTCCGGCTGGTATCCGGCCTCAACCAGCGTTTCCCACCCAGCCTCGATCAGCTCGCGCAGCCCGCCGCAAAGCACCGCCTGCTCGCCGAAAAGGTCCGTCTCGGTCTCCTCTGCAAACGTCGTCTCCATCACGCCCGCGCGTGTCCCTCCAATCGCATGCGCATATGCGAGCGTCCGCTCGAAAGCCTTGCCAGTGGGATTCTGATGGACGGCAATCAAGCAGGGAACACCGCGCCCCGCTTCATACTGCCGCCGCACCAGATTTCCCGGCCCCTTCGGCGCTACCATCGTTACGTCCACCTCGCGCGGCGGCGTAATTTGCCCGTAATGAATATTGAAGCCGTGCGAAAAAAGAAGCGTCGCTCCCGATTTCAAATTCGGCGCCACCTCATTCTGATACAAAGCCGGCTGCGCCATATCCGGCGCCAGCATCACCACCACGTCCGCATCTTCCACCGCCTCCGACGGCCCCACAGGCCTCCATCCATCCTGCTCCGCCTGCTTCCACGAAGGACCGCTGCGGCGAAGCCCGACCGTCACCGCAAGCCCACCGTCGCGCAGATTCAACGCGTGCGCGCGCCCCTGGCTTCCGTAGCCGAGCACCGCAATGCGCTTGCCCTCGAGCGCCCGGGGATTTGTATCCTCTTCCCAATACATTCTCGCCATGGTTTTTCTCCTTATCCCGAAAAATCTAGGTTGCGTTTGTAACAGCGCCTTCCGAAGCCGATGACACGAGCCTCGCGTACTTCGCCATCACGCCGCTCGCGTATCGCGCCGCCGGTGGCTTCCATCCGTTCCGCCGTTCTTCCAAATTCACCTGTGCATCGATCCGTCTCGAACGAATATCAATCGTGATCAAGTCCCCGTCGCGCACAAACGCAATCGGTCCCCCGCTCGCAGCTTCGGGCGCCACATGACCGACCATCAGCCCGTGCGTCGCGCCGCTGAAGCGGCCATCCGTAACGAGAGCAATGGAATCGCCGAGCCCCAGTCCCACGAGCGCTCCGGTCACCGCCAGCATTTCGCGCATCCCCGGCCCGCCCTTCGGTCCTTCATATCGGATGACCACCACGTCACCGGACTGAATCTTGCGGCCCTGCGCGGCCTCGAATGCCGCTTCCTCCGAATCAAACACTCGCGCAGGCCCCGTGTGCGAAAGCCGCTCGTGTCCAGCCAGCTTCACCACGCACCCTTCCGGCGCAAGTGATCCGCGCAAAATCGCCAGCCCGCCATTCGGCTTGATCGGATTGAGCAGCGGTCGCAGCACTTCCTGCCCCGGCGTCTCGACCCCCTCGCGCGCCTCCTCAAAAAGTGTTTTCCCCGAGGTCGTCGGCGCGTCCTTCAGCCGGTCCGCCTCCATCAAGCGCTTCGCCAGCAGCCGCATCCCGCCGGCGCGAAACATGTCAGGCGCCGTAAATCTCCCCCCGGGCTTCAGATCAGCCAGAATCGGAGTCCGCGCCGAAACTTTGTCGAACTCTTCGAGTGTCAGCGGCACATCCGCATCCCGCGCAATGGCCAGCAGATGCAGCACCGCGTTCGTCGAGCCTCCCGTCGCCGCCACCGACGCAATCGCATTCTCGAGCGCGGTTGCAGTAATGATCTGTTTCGGACGAATATCCTCCTTAAGAAGCCGCATCACCGTCCGTCCGCAATCAAACGCCGCTTTCCCCTTTCGAGGATCCGTCGCAGGAATTTCATTCGCACCCATCGGAGACATCCCAAGAAACGTAATCGCCGTAGCCATCGTGTTCGCCGTGAATTGTCCCCCGCAGGCCCCCGCTCCCGGGCACGCATGATCCTCAAGCTCCTGAAGCTCCTTCACCGTCATCGCGCCCGCCGCACAAGCTCCCACCGCCTCGAACACATCCTGAATCGTCACGTCCCGCCCTCGAAACCGCCCTGGCAGAATCGATCCTCCATAGAGCACCAGCGACGGAAGATTCAGCCGCGCCAGCGCCATCACCGTCGCTGGAATCGTCTTGTCGCACCCGCACAGCGCAATCACCGCATCGAACGCGTGCGCCCGCACAAAAAGCTCGATCGAATCCGTGATCACTTCCCGCGAAATCAGCGACGCCTTCATCCCCTCCGTCCCCATCGTGATTCCGTCTGAAATCGCAATGGTGCAAAACTCAATCGGCGTTCCGCCCGCCGCCCGCACGCCTTCCTTCACCCTCTCTGCCAGCGTCTTCAGATGAAAATTGCACGGAGTCACCTCGGTCCAGGTGTTGGCCACCGCGACGAGTGGTTTTGCAAGATCAGCATCCGTCAGTCCCGTGGCCTTCAGCATCGCCCGCGCGGGCGCCCGAGAAATGCCGTTCTTGATTGCGTCGCTCTGCATGATTGCCGCGTTCTCCTCGTCGCCCGATGAATGCCCTGAAAACAAAAAGCCCCGCTACCTCTCTTCCGGTGCGGGGCGCATCGCCTAAGTCTCGCTTAGGCAGGTGGCCCGCACCCACTAATAAGCGCCACAAAAATAATCAAGTTGTTCATGACTTGCTTCTGTCCTCTTTAACGCCGACAATCCCTCGTCCGTCCCGATGAGCAGGGCAGTGCGAAATTCCCGCCCCGCCAACGCTGCACACGCAGTAAGCCGCAGGCAGCGCGGTAAGTCAAATTTATAATTGTTTGTGGTTAGATAAGGTCTGCTTATGCGAGAAGCAGCGCTTCTACCAGATCTTGCAAACCTGCCCTCGCACCATCGCATCGCCCTTCTTGCAGTCGAAGGCCTTCGCGAATGCGGCCACGTTCGAAACGGGTCCGTTGGCGCGAAACTTGGACAGCGGATGCGGATCGGTGTTCGTCATCAGTCGCGCGAATTCCGGGCGGTCGTTTTCGGCCCAGCTCTGCGCATATCCCAGGAAAAATCGCTGGTCCGCCGTATAGCCGTCCAAATCCTTCGGGCCGCCCTTGCCTTCGAGCGACTTGTGATACGCGGCATAGGCGATCACCAGCCCGCCGAGGTCGGCAATGCTCTCACCCTCGACCAGCTTCCCGTTTTCATGCAAATCGCCTTCGACCACAAAGCCGTCGAATTGCTTCACCACGCAATCGCCGCGTTCTTGGAAATTCTTCATATCCTCCGGTGTCCACCAGTTCTTCAAATTTCCTTGGCCGTCGAATTGAGCTCCTTGGTCGTCAAAACCGTGCGTGATTTCGTGGCCGATCACGGCCCCCATCCCGCCATAATTGTAAGCATCGTCGCGCGCCGGATCGAAAAACGGGGGCTGCAGAATTCCGGCGGGGAAAACGATCTCATTCTTCTGTGGGTTGTAATAGGCGTTCACGGTAGGAGGAGTCATGTCCCACTCACCGTAGTCCACCGGCTTACCGATCTTCGCAATCTGCCGAGCTCGTTCGAAATCCGCGCCTCGAATCGCATTTTGCAGCAGCGACGTCCTATCAATCTGCAACGCCGAATAGTCCCGCCATTTATCCGGATAGCCGATTTTCACGTGGAATGCATCAAGTTTCACGACCGCCGCTTCGCGCGTCTTCGGCGTCATCCATTCCAGCGTCTTCAAATCGTCCCGCAGCGCCGCGAGCAGGTTGTGCGTCATGTCCAGCGCGCGAGCCTTGGCCTCCGGCGGAAAATATTTCTGCACGTACGCTTGCCCCAGTGCCTCGCCCAGATACGCGTCCACCGCCTGGGAACACCGCTGCCATCGTGGCAGTATTTTCTTGGTGCCGTTCAGAATGCGCCCCGTGAAATTGAAATCCTCCTCGACGAACCTCTCCGGCAGCATTGCGGCCCAATGATCCACCAGGTGCCACCGGTAATATGTCTTCCAATCCTCCAGCGAAACGCTTGCAATCATTCCGCTCAGAGCCTTGAAAAATTCAGGCTGCCCGATGTTTAGCGCCGCGAGCTTCCCGCTGCCTACCGCCGGCAGATAAGCCTCCCAGGAAAAATTCGGCGTCAGCGACTCCACCTGCGCGAGCGTCAATTTGTGGTAGATGGCCTGAGGATCGCGCAACTCAACGTTGGTCATCGAAGCTTTCGCCAACCCGGTTTCGATGGCCATCACGCTTTGTGCTTCCGCAGCCGCTTTATCCGGCGCCTCGCCCAGCAGCTCCAGCATCTTCGCCACGTGCTGCGCATACTGCTCGCGCAATTTCTTCGAATCGCCGTCATCGCGCGTGTAGTAATCCCGGTCGGGAAGTCCCAGCCCACCCTGGTTGGCCTCCCCGATCACGCTCGTGCTGTCCTTAAAATCCTGATCGGAAACAAAACTGAAAAGCACGCCCGCCCCCGCCATTTGCAGGTGAGCGGCGCCCGCAATCAACCCGCTGCGGTCATGAATTGCGCTGATCCGATCGAGTTCCCCCTGAAGCGGTTTCAGTCCCTGCGCCTCGAAAGCCGCGGTGTCCATGCAGCTCGCATAAAAGTCGCCAATCTTCTGTGCCTCCGAGCCGGGCGCGGCGCCCGTACTGGCGGCGGCCGCTTCAAGAATTTGCCGCAGCTGCTGCTGATTCCGGAGCTCGAGCGCCTGCGCAACTCCCCAAGACGAATAATCCTCCGGAATAGGATTCCTCTTCAGCCATCCGCCCACAGCAAACTGGAAGAAGTCATTGCAAGCCTTGCAAGTCGGATCGAGGTCCGCCGGATCGTAGCCTTGCGTCCCCCGCTTGTCGTCCGCGCCACGAGCGCTCCTGCTCCTCACCATAAATGCCAATATCAAAGCCAAGCCAACCACAGAAATCGCAATTCCCCCCAGCACGCGCCGTCGCAACAATTGCCCCTCCATTGAATAGACAGGTTCGGACCAAAACATCCGCGGAATCAGCGGCAACATAATGCCATCAAAATCCGAGTTTTCCTCAACAGGATAGATGCCGGCTCAAGGCAAAGGTAAGCAAGCAGCGGTGATCACGAAATCAGTTTTTGGGCGGCTAGCAGTTCGGCATTCAAGATCGCAGCGCCCGCCGCGCCTCGAATCGTATTGTGCCCGAGCGCTATGAATTTGTGCCCGAGCACCGCGCACGGCCGTAGCCGCCCGACAAACACGACCATCCCGCCACCCCGCTCCGCATCGAGCCGCGGCTGCGGCCGGTCCGGCGCTTCCAAGTAAACGATCGGCTGCGTCGGCGCGCTTGGCAAGCCGAGCTTCTGCGGCGGCCCTGAAAATTCGCGGAACGCTGCAAGGATTTCTTCGCGCGAGGTTTTCTCCCCCAATTCCACCGACACGCTTTCCGTGTGGCCATAGACCACCGGCACGCGCGTCGTCGTCGCGCTGATGGCCACGCCATGCGGCTCGATTTTCCCGGCCACAAATTTTCCGAGAATTTTTCGCGTCTCGGGCTCGATCTTCTCTTCTTCGCCTTCAATGTAGGGAATCACGTTTGCCGTCGCGTCGAGCGACGCCACTCCCGGATACCCCGCGCCGGAAAGTGACTGCATTGTCGTCACCACCGCTCGCCTAGGCCGGAAGGGAAGCAGCGCCGCAAGCCCCAATGCCAGCGCCACCACCGCGCAATTCGGGTTCGTCACAATTTCACCACGCCAGCCATGCTTCTTTTTCTGCATCGGAAGCAATCCCAGATGATCCGCGTTAATTTCAGGAATCAGCAACGGGACAAGCCCGTCCATACGATGATTCCGCGCGTTGCTTACCACCATGTGTCCGGCCGCCGCGAATTCCGCCTCTACCTCTCCCGCCACAGAAGAATCGAGCGCCGAAAAAAGCAGCTTCGGCCCCGCCCCGGCTTTCAAATGTTCCACCGACAAGCGGGCGAACTCATCCGGCAGCGGCGCCGGCAATCGCCAAGGCAAATCGCCGTAGCGCCGCCCAGCCGAGCGCTCGCTCGCCGCAAGCCACGTCAGCCGGAACCACGGATGGCCGGCGAGCAGCGCCGCGAACTGCTGCCCCACAGTCCCGGTAGCACCCAGGATCCCGACATCTATTTTCGGGCGCCCCTTCTGTTTTGCATTTCGATCAGGCACTTGCCGTCACTGCCTTTCGACCGTCTCGCGCGCTTTGAAGTTCCGCGAGCCCCTCGGTCAAATCTTCCACCAAATCTTCCGCGTTCTCGCATCCCGGCGAAAGGCGTATCAGCTTGTCCGAAATTCCCAGTTCCGCACGCGCCTCCGCAGGAATCGAAGCGTGCGTCATCGTCGCCGGATGGCACACCAACGCCTTCACGCCGCCCAGACTTTCGCCCAGCGTGAAGTATCGCCGCGACGACACAAAGGATACAACCTCTTCCGCCGTTCCGTTCAGTTCGAACGACAACATTCCGCCAAACCCGCTCATCTGCCGCCGCGCGATTTCGTGCCCCGGATGATCCGCGAGCCCGGGGAAATAAACGCGGCTCACCAGCGGATGACCATTCAGCGCATTCGCGATGGCGATGGCATTCTCTTCGTGCCGCTGCATGCGCACCTCGAGCGTTTGCAGCCCGCGCAAAGTCAGCCAGCAATCAAATGGCGAAGGCACCGCCCCTGTCGCGTTTTGCAAAAACTTGATCGGCTCGAAAATCGTCGCGTCTTTCGCCAGCACCGCTCCCTGAATCACGTCCGAATGCCCGGCCAGATATTTCGTCACGCTGTGGACCACGATATCCGCCCCCAACTCGAATGGCTGCTGAAAATACGGCGTGGCAAATGTGTTGTCCACCACCACCAACGCCCCGCGCTCATGCGCGAGTTTACAGATCGCCGCAATATCGTAAACGAGCAGCCGCGGATTCGTGGGCGTCTCGATCCACACCAGCCGCGTGCGCGGCGTGATCTCCGCCTCTAGCGCGGCCCAGTCCGCAATGTCGAATTGCTTCACGACCACGCCGATCGGCTGGTACACCTTGTTCAGGATTCGATACGTCCCGCCGTACACGTCAATCGGTATCACCACTTCATCGCCCGGACGCAAATACGCCTGCAACACCGCATTCTCCGCCGCCAGTCCCGAAGCGTAGACCGCCGCGTGCTGCACTCCTTCAAGCTCGGCAAGCACCCCCTCCAGCCGCTGCCGCGATGGATTGTTCGTCCGCGAGTAGTTGAAGCCCTTGTCCTGCCCCGGCGCCTCCTGTTCGTACGTCGAAGTCTGAAATATCGGCGCGATCAGCGAACCGGTTTCCGGCTCCGACGGCTGTCCTGCATGTATCGTCCTGGTTGCAAATTTCATTTTCCTGCTCCTTTTCATCTTTCCTTTTCAATCACTTTCCAAATCCCACCCAGCCAAAAAAATTGCTCCAAATCCTCAATCCGTCATGGCGCCGCAACCGCCGATGGAAGCGGCTCCGCCACCACTCTCTCCTCCCGTGAAGCCGCGACCTGGCTGACCGGCGCTTTCTCGTCAAGACATCGAATCACCAGCGGCAATCCGCATCGCGCCGCCACCTCAATCGCCTTCCTTTGCACCAGGTCGCATCCCTCGTCCGCCAACGCCAGCGCCTCCTCGAATGTGAGCGACGGCAAATGCCGCGCGCCTGGATCGCGGTTCGGGTCGCTCGTAAAATAGCCGGGAACATCCTTCAAGAGCTCGCACCGGCAAGCCTGCAATCCCTCCGCCAGAAGCACCGCCGTCAAATCCGATCCGCCGCGCCCAAGCGAGACAACCGCGTTCGCCGCATCCGTCCCCAGAAATCCTGGCACCACAGCGACCGCCTGTCCGGCCAGCGCGTCGCAAATCCAACTCGAATTCAGCCGCACTCGTTCCGCGCCGCGCAGCCCGGCGCGATTGCGCCCCCGCGCGCTTCCCTCAATGCTCAGCCCCGCCTCGTGAATATTCAGCCCCGCAGCGGACACCCCCAACCCCTGCAAATGCAGCACCAGCAGCCCGACCGAGCGCAATTCGCCCGTAGACCACAGCAGATCCAACGCCGCCGCGTCCGGCCCACTCACAATCTTCTTCGCCGCCCGCTCAAGCGCGTCCGTCACCCCCTGCTGCGCGGACACCACCACAACCAGCTTCTCCTCCGGCGACGCCCGGTGCGCCGGTTGCGCACAAAAACAGCCGCCCGCCGGTAAGCCCGCGCATCCTTCAAAATCGACCCTCCGATCTTGATCACCGCAACCGCCTGCTCGACCGATGGAATCCGAGACACTCGAACCTCCCGCGTTCGAAAAACCAGCTTCGCCACGCCGCCCCATGCGCCGCGCAGGCCTGCCATGTTGGGTAGGCCTCCGCGATCGCATATAGCGTCGCCGTATCCGCGTCGGCAATTCGCCATAGCGAACGCCGCCACCGCCTTCAACTACAGTTTGGGAGTTGAATCTTCAATCAACCGGGGTTCCGGTCAGTTGAGGATCTTATCTCTCCCCACTGGGCAGGAATTAGCACCTTGGTGCATGGACCAGGTTGCTGTGGCGTCTCAGGGCCTGTCCCCTCGGCCACTCTGGATAAGCGCTGCTGGTAAGGCAGCGAAAAGAGCATAGCAAACACGATTCCAGTGTCAAGACAGAATTCGCTTCTGGTAGCCGCCAAAGGCGAAAAAAGCGGCGACCAACCCGAAGGTCCTTCATTCACCCTCCCCCCCCAGAAGGAAACGCCAGCTGATGCCAGCCGGGACGAGCAACATTTGAGCCCGCTTAGGGTTCTCACCCCATGCGTGATGTAACTCCTGCGGCAGGGTACTGAATTCAGTGGACAGCCGCATACCTCATCAGTCAAATTATGGGCGCAGTTACCAGCCAGCCCTCTGGGGGACATAGGCGATGCGACATGTCGTTTTCATTTTGGGAATGATCTTGATTTGGGCCTCCGCTGCGCCCGCCCAAGAAAATATGGAGCAGGAAAATCGGGTCCAGAATAAGAATCTGCAGGAGAATCTGGGCCAGGAAAATCCGCCGCAAGAAAACCCAGCCTATGCTCGGCTGCTCGCCACTCCCTACTTCGCACTCGCGCCCCTCGCCGGTGCAACTGCGCCCGCGACGCCGCTTGCGTTCGCGCCCGCTATGTCCGCGCCTGCGCCCTTCACGCCGGCCGCCAATGCTTCCACTGCAAACCCGGCCGCGGACCCACCGCAAACAGTCTATAGCGTGCACGTGAATTACAATTGGCAAGCCTATTTCGGCTACACCTTCTTCCGCTTCTATGAAGTCCCCGGCACGCAACTCGACACCAACGGCTTCAACTACTCAATGCAGTATTACTTCTTCGACTGGTTCGGCCTGGACGGAGAATTCGCCGCTACGAAAACCAGGCAGAGCGCCACCAACGGCTGGTTCCTGTTCGGCGGCGGCGGTCCGCGCTTTCGCTGGTCGGGCCCACGCGGCATAGAACTCTGGGGCCACGTGCTGGTGGGTTACTCGAACTTCACGCCGCAGACGCCCTTCGGCGATCAGCAGGCGTTCGCCTACACCGCGGGCGGCGGCGCCGATATCAATATCCTCCGCAGCCGGTGGGCGTGGCGCCTGGGAGCGGACATGGTCGCCTCGCGCTACTTCAGCACCTATCAATACAGCCCCAAAGCCTTCACCGGCATCGTCTTCAAATTCTAGCTGCTCCAATGGCGGCTGTCCGGCGCCAAGCAACTCTCGCCTCGCTCTCAAGGCGCTCCGGAATGTCCACCACTACAGCTTGTAACCAATCTTGCGCACGAATTCATGCCGCGCCTTCGCGTCCCCCGGCCCCTCCACCCCTTTCGGTGAGCTTCCGTCCACCACTCCCATAACTCCCCGCCCCTGCTCCGTCTGCGCCACAATCACCTCCACGGGATTCGCGCTCGCGCAATAAATCGAGCAAACCTCGAAGCATTCCCGTACGCGGCTCAGCAGGTTGATGGGATAAGCCTGCCGGATCAGCAGCACGAACACGTGCCCCGCCCCAATCCCCTGCGCATTCGAGATCGCGGCATGGCGCAGCTCGTCATCATTCGCCTCCACCCGAACCAAACAAGGCCCCGACGCCTCATTGAACGCCACGGCAAATTTTGCCCCCGGCACCGTATTCACCACCGCCTCATAGATGTCTTCGGCCGTCTTAATAAAGTGAGATTGCCCCAATATTAAGTTCGCGCCCTCGGGAATCTCCATGCGCACGCTCAGAAGTTCCATTTTGCCCCTCAAGCGGCTTGATTTTGTCCATTCGAGAATTCAATCGCAAGCGTTGGCGGCTGCCGCTGCCGCCGAAGTCCATTATCAGCACCACCGATGGCCCGGACAAGAGCGCAGCGCAACGCATCAGTTAACGAAATTTTTGGAATTCCGCGTGCTCGTTGAACCAGCGAGCCACCACGCAGCATCAAAGCACTGAGGCTCGCTTTTCACGACAAAATCGGCTCGCTGGTCCGGACTGAAACGATGCTCTTCAAAACATTGCAGCAGACGAAGCGATTCCTTAAGATTCTCTTCGGCTTCACCGTCGTTGCCTTGGGCGTCGTGATGATCCTCACGCCGGGTCCTGGATGGCTCACCATCCTCTTGGGCCTGGGCATCCTGGCCGCGGAATTCGTTTGGGCTCGCCGTCTCCTCGATCGCTTGAAGGAGCAGGGCGTCCGCCTTCGCGACACCGTCTTGCCCCGCGCCTGGGTTGACCGCGCCTGACACTTCTTCATCGGATTTTCCCGCTTCCGAAGCACCCCCGTTTGTGGTCTGATGCCCTCTCATCCACCGGAGGCGCCAATGTCGGGCAATCCTCAAAGAGCTTGGACAGGCAAATGGGCATTGATCACCGGTGCCAGTGCCGGAATCGGCTTGGCGCTCGCTGAGCAGCTGGCCGCCGGTGGCACCCACCTTGTTTTAACCGCCCGCCGCACCGACCGCCTCCAAAAACTAGCCGCCGATCTAGCCGGCAAGCACCAGGTGCAAGTCGAGGTTTTCAGCGCTGACCTGACTCGTCCCGAAGCGCCCCTCGATATCCAAGCCTTCACGACCAATAAAAAAATCGAAGTCGAACTGCTCATCAATAACGCCGGTTTCGGCGCCTTCGGCTTCGCCCACGAAATTCCCGCCGAAAAGATGCTCGAGATGATCCAGGTAAACTGCTCCGCCGTCGTGCATCTCACGCGCCTTTATCTCCCCGCCATGGTCGAACGGCGCCACGGCGACGTCCTAATCGTCGCCTCCGTCGCCGGATTCCAAGCCCTCCCTTTCAATTCCGCCTATGCCGCCACGAAAGCCTTCGATCTCCTCTTCGCCGAAGGCATCGCCGAGGAAGTCCGCCCCTTTGGCGTCCGCGTCTGCGCCCTATGTCCCGGTACCACCACAACGGAATTCCAGCAAGTCGCGCAACAGCCCGCTCGCATCTTCAAATCCGCAGAGACAGCCGAGAAAGTCGCCCGCGTAGGCCTCGATGCCCTCGCCCGCGGCAAAAGCTACGTCATCTCGGGCGCCATGAATCGCCTCATGATGGAAAGCGAGCGCCTCTCCCCCAGAAGCCTGGTCGTAAAAATGGCCGGCAGGATGATGCGCCCCGACGATTCTCAAAAGTGACCCGCCCTTGCTTCCATCCTTATCTTCAGGCTGCCGCGACTCTAATCAGCCACGACGCCCCTCTAATGTCAGTAGGGGCACGGCACGCCGGGCCCCCTGCGGCGCTGCTTGCCGAGGCTCGGCTTATTCGAGAGAACCCGGAAATTCCCCCAATAATCATTTTTGCGCCCAGCCCCCGTATTTTTGGGAACTAATCCACCCCCCGCCCGGAATATGTAACGAGAACCGCGACGGGCCGTCTTAACATTCAAGATGATGAGGGGCATGGAATTAACCGACGACGGCCTCCTCCGGCGCATGATCGCCGGAGACGAAGATGCCTTCACCCTAATTTACCGGCGCAGGCACCCAGCGATTTTCAGGTTTGCGCTCCACATGTGCGGCAATGCCGCGGTAGCAGAGGACGTCACGCAAGAGGTCTTCATGACGCTGATTCGCGACGCAAAACGATTCGAACCCGCCCGCGGCACCCTCGCCGCCTTCCTCTTCGGCGTGGCTCGGAATCACTTGCGCAAGCGCTGGGAACAGGACCGCCACTCCGCCCCGCTCCTGATCGAAGACGATGCTCTCGCCCAGAAGCTCTCTCTTCAGGCCGCTTCCGGAAATGGGAATGGCCACGGCGCGCACGGCGATTCGCATGACGTCTTTACGTCGCTCGAGACCGTTGGCCGCGTCCGCCAAGCCATCGGCACGCTTCCTGAGAACTACCGCGAAGTCGTCGTCCTCTGCGAGCTCCAGGAAATGAGCTACGAAGAGGCCGCCGAAGCTCTCGCTTGTCCGGTCGGCACCGTGCGCTCGCGCCTTCACCGCGCCCGCGCCCTCCTGCTCGAAAAATTGCGCGAGCCGCAAGCCATGCGCCGCGCGGCGGTGGGCCAATGAGCGAAAAGTCTATGAACGAGATGCGAGTCTCCATGGATTGCGCCGCCTTCGAAAAAATCTCGCACCATCTCTACCGCCCTGACGCGGCTGAAACTGCACTTTGCGAGGCAGCCCTGGCTCATGCGGAAACCTGCAGCCGCTGCGCCGCTCTTCTCACCGAAGTCGAATGGCTCGAATTCTCGATGCTCGACGTGGCCCGCCAAGATGCAAATCGCCAGGCCTCCCCCCGCGTCGAATCAGCCCTCCTCCAGGAATTTCGCCGCCAGAAAGCTGAC
Organism: uncultured Acidobacteriota bacterium; assembly: GCA_963701005.1. Lineage (GTDB taxonomy): Bacteria > Acidobacteriota > Terriglobia > Acidiferrales > UBA7541 > Palsa-295. The sequence continues at coordinate 3,687,230 of OY969555.1, read as the reverse complement.
GTAGCCCGGCAACAAATTCGTCGCCGGCTCGCGACTCTCGCCGTTGCCGCTGCGCTTCTCTTGGCCCTGGGCTTGGCGCTGCGCCATCAAGCCGGCCTGCGGCACAATTCGCCCTCCTCTCCATCGTCGGCCGTCGCCGTCACGAATTCGCAGCCGCCTGCCGCGCCAGCACAGCCCGCGGTCCAGGTGGCGGCCACAAAAATGCCAGCAGCGCCCCGCGCGCAGCAGCATCTCGCTCCAAAGCAGCCCGCTCCCAGCGACGCCGCCGATTCCGACGACGCCACCGCCTTCATGCAGCTGCCCTACGCGGACCGCTCCGCCGCGCTCGAAGGCGGCGCCGTCGTTCGCGTCTCCCTTTCGCGCTCCGCGCTGGCTTCCTTCGGCCTCCCAGTCGCCGATTTCGCGAGCGCGGATCGTTTCCAGGCCGACCTCATCGTCGGCGCGGACGGCACGCCGCAAGCTATTCGATTGGTTTCACAGTTGAATCCCGGCGCCGAGTTCTAGTGCACTGGCAATTTTTCAGGAGGAATTGATCCATGAGGACCCGAACCAAGTACTTCGCCGTAGCGGGCTTGGCCGCAACTCTTGCCTTTTCCGGCTGGAGCGCCTTCGCTCAGTCCGGCGCTCCCGCTGGCCCACCCTCGCAGGATGAAGACGTAATGTACCTAGCCACAGGCGGCCCAGGCCCGGAGGGTCCGGTCGGCCCCATCGCCATCATCAGCGTTGAGGGCGGCTTCGAAGGAAAGACCGTCACGGGCGCCCCTTTCACGGCCTCCGTTTCCGTTCAAAATTCCCAGGTCCTGCCCGATGGCAACCAAATCCAGAACACCAGCGCAGGCACCCTGGCCCGCGACAGCGAGGGCCGCACGCGCCGGGATATGGCGCTCCCGGCCTTTGGCCCCACGGCCACCGCCGGAAAATCCGCTCCGCACGTTTCCATGATTAATGACCCTGTCGCGAATGTTCATTACATGCTCGATCCCGATAAGAAAGAAGCCCACCAAATGTCCGGGCGCGGCCACAAAGGAGGGATGCACGGCGGCCCCGAGGGCGTCGCCATTCGCGCGGGTTCGCGTGGAGAAGAGCCGGATCAAGCGAATGTCACCACCACATCGCTCGGCACGAAATCCATCGACGGTGTTTCGGCCAATGGCACTCTCGTTACCCGCACCATTCCGGCCGGCGCCATCGGCAATCAAAAGCCCATCGTCATCACCACCGAGCGCTGGTATTCACCCGACCTCCAGATCGTCGTCATGACCAAGACTTCCGACCCACGCATGGGCGAATTCGTCAGGCAGCTAACCAACATTCAGCGCACGGAACCGGACGCCTCTCTCTTCCAGGTTCCCGCGGACTACACCATCGCGCAAGGGCCCGCAAAGCGCATCTTTCATAATCAGCCGCCGTCCGAATAAGCGGCTGCAAACGAGTTTTCACCGCGCAACAATCTGTACTTGCGGGCGGAACCCCACCACGCTCCGCCCGCAAGCCCCCCCTTCAATTCATCCCTCGCATGATTTGGAGTGCGGTGGCTTGCGCGCTTTTTGCGTCCCGAGCAACGCCGAGGGGCCTGGAAGGTTTCGATTCCACGGAAGCACTCCTGAGTCCACATAGTTCGGGTGCTCCGCATCATCCCTGCCCAGCACCGTAGGTGCGTCACAAGTTAGCCCAGCCCGCCGTTTGCTGGCGGGCTGGGAAAGTAGAATGCAAACACCTCAAGCGCCGTAGGTGCGTCACACTCCTACTTCAGCGCGCCGCTTGACCGTCATCCGTTTGTGGAAGCTCGATCGAGGAGTTCAACCACGTGGAGCACTTCCTGCCCAGTCCCATGAATCGCCGCCCCCGCCCGCATTTGCAAAATGCATCCGGGGTTCGCCGTCACAATCGCCCGCGCCTTCGTCTGCCCCGCATACTCCATCTTCAGCGCCAGCAGCTCGAGTGACGCCTTCGTCTCCGTCACGTTATAAACCCCCGCCGACCCGCAGCACTGCTCCGATAGCTGCATCTCAACCAATTCCACTCCAGGAATCGCCCGAATCAGTTTCCGCGGCGCCTCGCGAATTTTTTGACCGTGGCACAAATGGCAGGAATCCTGGTAAGTCACGCGCATCTCGAGCGGCTTCAGCGGCGCTACGAGCCCCAGGTCCGCCAAGAATTCGGACACATCCCGCATCTTGCCCACGAATTTCTCCGCCTGCGCGTGCCCCGCATCCCCCTCCGAAAATAAATGCGTGTACTCCTTCAGCGTTGACCCGCACCCCGCCGTATTCGAAATGATCGCATCAAACTCCTCCGCTCCAAATACCTCCTGATTCTTCCGCGCCAGGCTTCGCGCCACATCCCGCACCCCCGCGTGTCCCGCGAGCGCCCCGCAGCAAACCTGCGCCTCGGGCACCACCACCTCGCACCCATTCGCCTGAAGCACGCGAATCGTCGCGCGATTCAATTCGCTGAACGTCACCTGTGAAATGCACCCCGCAAAAAAAGCCACCCGCGCCCGCCGCGCACCCTTCGCCGCAAAAGTTTTCCCCAGCTCGCCAAAGAAAAATTCCTTGTCAATCGCAGGTAGCAACCGCTCGCGCTCTTGCAGCCCCAACAACCGCAGGATCCCCGTCCCGCGCGCCACCGCCGCAATCCCCGTGCTCTGATAAATCCTCAGCAACCGCGCCGCCACCGCAATCCTCCCCGGGTAAGGCAGCAACCGCCGGTAAACAAAATCCCGCGCCACCCGCGAAGCAAACGGCCGCTTGTACTTCTGTTCGATTTGCGCCCGCGCCATCTCGAGTAGCTGCCCGTACTCCACTCCCGACGGGCACACCGACTCGCACGCCCTGCAATTCAGGCAGCGGTCAATATGCGTCACAAACGCATCCCCCAACTCAAGCCGCCCCGCGTCCACCAGCGCCATCTGCTTGATCCGCCCGCGCGGCGAATCCGCCTCGCGCCCCCACAACCGGTACGTCGGGCAATGATTCGAGCACAGCCCGCAATGAACGCACCGCGAGTAATCCTCATACTCCGGCTTGTCCGTCGCCGAAAATCCGCTCAGCGTCAAAGCGAATTCGCGCTGCGCCTCTTCGTGCGATATCGGACCGCTAGCCATCGCCTCAAAGCCCTCCCACGAATCTTCCCGGGCTCAAAATCCCGTTCGGGTCGAACACCTTCTTCACCTTCTGCATCTGCGCGAAATCCGCCCGCTCAAGCCCCCATATTTTCAGCGCGCTCTTCCATTCCGAAGGCGCCCAGGGAATCGTCGCATTCGCTTCCAGTTTCGCCCCCGCCGCAATAATCTGCTCCGTTGCCTTCACCACGCGCCCCCGCGATTCCTCACTACGATCCCCCGGCAGCAGCGCTATATAAATGACGCCAACCCCGCGCGCCATCGCCGCCCAGGGCAGGGAATTGCCCTCCGCAGCTCGGCCCGTCTCCGCAAGCGCCTCCTTCATGCGCGCCGGCTGCACGCTGAGTTTCATAATCGTAGTCGCTGGCGATGAAGCAAGCGCAATCGGAACAAATTCCCGCTTCCGCGAAAATGCCGGCGGCCGCGTCTTTTCATCCAACACCGTCATCTGCGCAGCTCCCAGGTCCCCAGCCATGCGCCGGTACTCGCTCTCGTATCGCCCGAGCACTTTCTCATTCCCGCCGTACCCAGACGAAAACGTCCAATGCTTCGCCGAAATCACATTCGCAGGCATCGCACCCGAACCAATCCGCGCCGCCACCTCGCTCGCAAATAGTTCCGTCACGCGCGGGCTAAGAATTTCCATCGTCAATGGCGTCAGCGCCGATTTCGCCACGCGCTCCCGCATCTCAATCGCCCGCTCCAAACCCTCAAACGTCGCCACAAATCCCCGCGTAGCGATCGCGGAAGGGAACGTCTTGAAATTCACGCTCACAATCGCGCCCAGCGTCCCCAGCGCCCCGATCATCAATTTGTGCAAATCATACCCAGAGACATTCTTCACCACGCGCCCGCCCGTTTTCGCCAGCACGCCCTCGCCCGTCACGTACTCCATCCCCAGCACGTAATCCCGCGCCGTCCCATAAAAATGCCGCAGCGGCGAATCCACCCCCGAAGCAATCGTCCCCCCAATTGTCGTTCGATTGAAATAAGGCACCAGCAGCGGAAGAAATTGCCGGTGGTCACCCAAAATCCCCAGCAGCTTGCGCAGCGAATGCCCCGCTTCCACCGCCAACGTCAAGTCCGCCGGATCGTAAGCAATCAAGCGGTCCATCCGCGTCATGTCGAGCGCAATGTCATACCGCCGCGGCGTCATCCCAATCCCCAGCTTCGTCCGCGCCCCCGACGCAATCACCGCCAGATTTTCAGCCGCCGCGAATTTCACCACCTCCACGATTTCTTCCCGCGAACCAGGCCGCACCGCCGCCCCAGGCATCACCCCGTCAATCTCATAAAACCCGAGCTGCGCCGGATCGCCGATCGCGTGCGCTGCTCCCACAATGTCCGGCAACCGCGTGGCCAGCGTCTTGCTCGCAGTGCTCATGCCGGCGTCGCATCCGCCGCCGGCAAAGGCCGCGAATAAATTTCCCCGCAACCTTTCTTCATCGGCAGCACTTTCTCCGGATTCAAAAGCCCCGTGGGATTAAATGCATCCCGCACCCGTCGCATCACCTCGAGATCGTCCTCGCTGAATAGCAACGGCATCAGCCGGTCCTTCTCCATCCCCACGCCGTGTTCGCCCGTAATCGCTCCGCCCATCTCGATGCAAAATTTAATAATCTCATCGCCCGCCGCAATCACGCCGCGCATCTGCTTCTCGTCCCGCGGGTCGAATAGAATCAGCGGATGCAAATTCCCGTCGCCCGCGTGAAAAATATTGCCGATCTGAAATCCATACTTCTCGCTGATCTCATTAATCCGCCGGATGGTCTGCGGCAATTTCGTCCGAGGAATCACGCCGTCCTGCACATAATAAGTCGGCGAAAAACGCCCCACCGCTCCAAACGCGTTCTTCCGCCCCTTCCACAGCAAGTCCCGCTCGCGAGTATCCCGCGCCACGCGCACCTCGCGCGCATTATGCTTCCGGCACACCTCCGCCACTTCCTCCGCCTGTGCCTCCACCGCCTCGCGCACTCCATCCACATCAATCAACAACACCGCCGCGCTATCCAACGGAAATCCCGCGTGCACGTATGCTTCCACCGCCCGCAGCGTCCATCCATCGAGCATTTCGCAAGCCGCCGGAGTGATCCCCCGCGCCGTAATATCCGCCACCGTCTCCGTCGTATCATCCAGCGTGTCGAAAATCGCCAGCAGCGTTTTCACCGACTCCGGCAGCCGCAACAGCCGCACCGTAATCTCCACCACCAGCGCGAGCGTCCCCTCCGATCCCACAAACAGCCCCGGCAAATCGTACCCCGTCGAATCCAGCGCCCGGCTGCCCAGCCGCACCGTCTCGCCGTCAGGCAGCACCACCTCGAGCGACACCACGTGATTCGTCGTCACCCCATACGCCAGCGTGTGCGGCCCGCCTGAATTCTCCGAAACATTCCCCCCAATCGTGCAAGCCTTCTGGCTCGAGGGGTCCGGCGCATAATAAAGCCCCAGCGGCGCCGTCGCCGCGCTCAGCTCCGCATTCACCACGCCCGGCTGCACCACCGCCAGCTGATTTTCAGTGTCAATTTCGAGAATCCGGTTCATCCGCGTAAACGAAATCACAATCCCGCCCCGCCGCGCCAGCGCCCCACCGGACAACCCCGTCCCCGCCCCCCGCCCCACAATCGGAGTCTTGTACCGCTTCGCCATCTCCACAATCCCCACCACCTGCGCCTTCGTCTGCGGAAACACCACAATATTCGGCCGCGCCACATCCACCCCGCCGTCGTACTCGTAAAGCATCAGCTCCTCGGGACGGTGCAACACCATCTCCGCCCCCAGCAGCCGTTTCAATTCATGAAGGAGTTTTTCGCTCATATCCACCGTCGCACGCGCGCTGCAGTCTGCCCTCTGTCTGCCTCATCCTTACGCCCACTATAGTCGCCCGCCCACGCACCCGTCAATTTGTGGACACCCCGGCCGAGTCACCACACCCGTCATCCTGAGTGGAGCACCGCGCTTTTTGTTTTTCCCGCCGCCGTTTGGCGGGCGCGGGGCGCAGTCGAAGGATCTCAGCTTAAATTGTCGTCTGGATCTTGCTGGAAACGCTCGATGTCATTACAGCCATTTCAAATCTCGAATTTCCAATTTCAAATTATTCTTTTTCCGCGCCACAACTCCCACATCCAACACCGCGCACCGCCAAGCGCCGTAGGCGCGACAGAAGCTAGCCCAGCCCGCAAGGGCTGGGTACATAAAGCAAATATCCCCAAGCGCCGTAGGTGCGGCACATCTTTAACCGCACGCCCGCCTTACCGCCCCGCACTCCCCGCATCCCGCAGCAACACCACATTCGCTTCCGTATGATATCGAATCACCGCCAGCGTCCGCCCATCCGGCGACCATCTGAAGAACTTGATATGATCGCCCGTGAAGTGCGTCAGCTGATGCCCGACCCCGCCCTCAACCGGCTGCACCCAAATATTCTCCACGCCGTTCTCGATAATCCTGTACACCACCGCTTTCCCATCCGGCGTGAATGCCGTCGGGAACGTGACATTTTCATGCCCGGTCAAAAAACGCGTGGATGACTGGCTTTTCGATTCCACGTCAATCAGCGCCACCGGGTGCGAAGGTTCCTGCGTCTTCGGGTCCACGGTCGTCGCCACAGACACCAGCCATTTCCCGTCCGGAGAAAAATTCTCGCCTGTCCCGTTGACGAACCCATTGGCCACCACGCTCCCCGGAACCGTTTCCGCCTCCCCGCCATCCATCGGCACGCGCTTGATTACCGTTCCCTCGAAATCAAAGTAATAGACCCATTTTCGATCCGGCGAACAGAGAGCAAACCGATCTCGCCTGCCGCTGGTGAGCTGCTTCGGGTGCGCCCCATCTGCATCCAATCGCCAGATGTTCTCCGCCGCGTGCCCCTCTTTATTCAACCAACTTACTAAGATCGGCCCGTCCGGGTTGCAATACGTCGCGGTGGCGATGGCCGCATTCGGGTCGCTCACAATTGTTATCATTTGCGTCCCCCCCGGAGCCATTCGCACGATCGATGTTCGCAGCGCCACAATCAAATTTCCCTTTCCGTCCCAGTCCAGCCCATGGATCTCCGCCTGATTCGGGATCTCTCCAACGGCTGTGGGCGTTCCCGCGCCCACGCTCGGCAGCATCACCACGGATTCCGAATTCTCCCGCTGGATCGCCACCAGCGATTTCCCGTCCGCCGAAATTTGCATTCCGTAATAACCATGCGTGTCGTTCGTGATCGCGTGGAATTCTCCCCCGGGGTATGAAACATATCCAATCTGCGGCCGCGTGACCCCGGTGCTCTGATCCCGGTAATTGATCATCATCCCGCGCCCGTCCGGCATCCAGGCGATGTCCGTCGCGATCTTATTGCCGATGGAGCTCAAGGGCCGGTCTTCGCCCCCCGCAATCTCGTACGTTCGCACTTCACCCCGATTGTCTCTTCCTCCCAGCACGTAAGCGATCCGCGTTCCGTCGGGTGACCACGAAACCTGGTCCGGTATCGGGTTCGCCGCGATGCGCACCACCTTCTCGTCGCTGCCATCCAGATTCGCAGTTAGCACCCGGTATTTCCCCACATCCGGGTCGTTCCCGCGCAAGTAGCCCATCCGCTGCCCGCCCGGCAAAAAAACTGGCCCCTCGTCAACGTCTCGCGCCAGCAGCTGCGGCGTTCCACCCAGCACCGGAATGCGGAAAAGATTGGCCACGTTTCCCGTCGCGTCCGTGGACTTTCGGTAGTAAATGTAATTCGCATCCGGTAAAAATGTCGGATCCAGAATCAACGTCCCTTCCGCCGCCAGCACCTGCGTCACGCTCCCCGTCGGAATATTCCGCAGCCACAGCCCCTGCTTCCCGCCGTCTTCCACCACGCTCAGCACGAATTTCCCGTCCGGAGAAATCCCCGCCAGCAGCGCATTGCCCGATGTCGTGATCTGCGAAATCGTGAAATTCTGCAACGGCACAGCCGCCTCGCGATGCATCATCGAGTAAATCCCGTATCCAGCCGCCGCAAGCAGCGCCACCACAACCACTCCGACAGCGATCAGTTTCCCGCCGTGCTGCTTCGCCGCCTCCACCACCGCCGAACTGCCCGATTTCTGCCCCGCCGCAAAGCTCCCGCTCTGCGGCCCCGCTGCTCCCGCACCTGCCGCAGCCTGCGCGCCGCTCGCCGCAAACCCGCCCGAACCACCGACCGTCGCATATTTTGCCGACCGCCCCGAATCCGTGTCCCGCTTCAACCGCTGCAAATCCGCCCGCAAATCCGCCGCGTGCTGATGCCGGAGCTTCGGATCTTTCTCCAGCGCCTTGCCGATAATCTCCTCGAGCTTCACCGGCAAATCCGGATTCACCCGCGTCGCCGGCATCGGCTCCCGCTCCAAAATCTCGTTGAAGATCACACCCGAAGTGTTTCCCGAAAATGCCTGCCGCCCCGTCGCCATCTCGTAAATCACGAGCCCAAACGAAAACAAATCCGTCCGCGCATCCAGCTTCTCCCCGCGCACTTGCTCGGGCGACATGTATGCCACCGTCCCAAGCGCCGTCCCCGGACTCGTAAGGTTCGGATCGCTCCCAAGCGCCGCCCCGCCTGCCGTCACCGTCTCGCCCACCGCCCGCCCCACCAGCTGCTTCGCCAGTCCAAAATCCAGAATCTTCGCCTGCCCGCGCTCGGTCACAAAAATATTCGCCGGCTTGATATCCCGATGCACGATCCCTTCCGCATGTGCCGCATCAAGCGCATTCGCCACGTCGATCCCAACCTCGAGCAACGTATCGAGCGACATTGGCCGCGCATTGATCAGGTGCTTCAGCGTCGATCCCTTCAGCAGCTCCATGGCAATAAATGGAATTCCGCCCCCATCATCAATGTCATAAATCGTGCAAATGTTCGGATGGTTCAGCGCCGAAGCCGCCTGCGCCTCCCGCTCAAACCGCTCGAGCGACGCCCGGTCCGCCGCCACGTCCTGCGGCAAAAATTTCAGCGCCACCTGCCGCTTCAGCTTGGTGTCCTCCGCCCGGTAAACCACACCCATCCCCCCGCCGCCAAGCTTCTCAATAATTTTGTAATGGGAAATTACGCGCCCAGCCTGAAACTGGTTCTCCGCCATGGCCCCGAATAGTAGGTCACGCCCCAACCCAAGTCAACGTGCGCGAATCGTAGGCGCTGTCCTTATTTGAAATCCAAAGGAATTTGCCAACGATGGATTCGCAGGTTCTGCAACGCAGAAGTCTTCCGAAGAGACCCGCAAAGCCTTGTATTCGCCCAACCCGCGCGTCCTTCCTACAAAAGGCACCCTACTATTTCTCTATCTTGTCGTTCATATCGAGGGGCCAAGACCGAATATCGGTGATCGACCCGATCGCTCCGGCTCTCGAACCGATGTCGCCGTTGGGCGCGATGAATGTCCCTGCCACAATCACATAGCTGCTTTGAAACTTCTTTGCTCGTTCTGCGACTCGCGGATTCAGATCCAACGACAACGAGTTCATGAGAATTTTGTGTTCCATATCCTCAAAATGTAAATAAAGCGCGTCATGCTCGAACCCGTAAACGAGAAATCCTACAACACCTACCATCTTACCGTCATACTGGCTTGGCGTTGCGATGAGCTCGATCATGCTGACAATTCGACCCCTCGGTGAGTATGAATGGAGAGTCGGCGACCCACCGGAAACAACCAAAAGTCCCATGAGGAGTGGAAATAACAATCTTTTCATTTTCTTTCCTTTCACGAAAGTCTCAAAATCTCGCTCTTAGAAATGATACGCCTGCTAGGAGCGGACCGTCGCGCGAGTGGCCACCTTGGAGACCGTGCTTTTGTGCCACTGGCATCTGCGGGCTCTTAGCCCTTGGACCCTTCCTCGCAGCAATTGGAGCGCTCCGGCCCCGCCCGCCAGATCGATGCCGCCCTTGCCTTACCTTTCAAATCTCAAATTCTCAAATTTCAAATTGTCTTGATGGAAGCCCACCGCCGTTGCCTCCCGCTCAATCCCCCATCCCAAAAAGTACAGTACCGGGACTGTCCCGCCTAAATCTGTACCATCGGCCAGTAGAATTTCGTTAACCAATGACCTATATTGACCCATGTCACAACAAGATCCACTTAAAATCCACCCCGCCCATTCCAACCCGTCGCCGCATCCCCCTGCCCCTTCAGACCTCCAATTTCCGTCATCCCACCTCCGAATTTCTAATAGCCAACCGGACGATTAGAAAATGACTCATCTCTATGAAAACAAAAGCCGGAGACAATTTCTAATAGCCAACTTTAGGCCACTTTTTGAATTCAATTTTTCGCCCCTCACTCCCTACCCCCCCTCTTCTAACTCTTTTGTTTCCTCACCCTCCTTTGCCTCCACCTACCCCCACCCCCAAGATTCTAATCGTCAGCTAGAAACGACTAGAAACAGCCATAACTCGCGCAAAATCAAACAGATGACATTTTCTAATCGTCCGAAAATTTCGCACCCTGTCGCCCCCTTTCACCATCCGCGACTTTCCTCTAACTCATTTGCTTCCTCTGGCTCCTCACCCTCCTTTGCCTCTGTTGTAGCAACGTAAAAATGTCACCCTAACGGCAACATGAAAATGTCACCCCCTTACTAGGTTTGAATGCTCGAGCCGGGTATCGCGGTAATAGAGCGAGACGCGGCCATTGAGAGCCTGACAGATCTGCACTTTGGCTCCGGCGAAGCTGAAGCGGCGGGGCTGCGGATGGATTTGCAGCCGCTGGCCGCTCCATTGCACGACGTTGTCGTTGCTGACGATGCGCTGGTGCGTGAAGCAGCAGATGCGCTCGAGATGTTCCGGGGCCGGACGCCAGGCTTGGGCCGCCTCGCGCGGCGAGCGAGCGAAGCGGCGATTGTAGTCGGCGACGAAGCGGCGCAGGACGCGGTTGGCGGAGTCGAAATCGCAGGCTTGCGCCAGACGCAGTTCGCTGGTGAGGCGGTCTTGGAGCACGCCCCAGAGACGCTCGATGCGTCCTTTGGCTTGCGGGCTTTGGGCGGCGATGAAAGTGACGCCGAGTTGTTCCAGGGCGCGACCGAACTGAGTGGACTGGCGCTGGCCGGCGAGTTGTTCCTCCAGAGACCAGTGATCGTCGTTGCGGGTGAAGACGCCGCTGCGATCGCCGTAGAAGGCCACCGGGACACCGTAGCGGCGCAAGAGGCTCTGGAGCAGGTGGAAATAGCCTTCGGTGGTTTCGGAAGGAAAGAACTGGGCAGCGAGAATTTTCCCGGAAGCATCGTCCTGCATGCCCAGAGCGGTGAGGAGTGGGCCGCGGCCTTCGAGCCAATCATGAGGAGAGCCGTCGAGTTGGAGCAGTTCTCCTTCGCGAGCGGCACGCAGACGGCGCTGGCGATGAGTCGGCGGGCGGCGTTTGCGGGGCGAGCCGATGCCGCTGGCGCGGAGCAGGCGACGCAAGGTTTCGCGGCTGAGGGAGAAGCCCTCCTGCTCGACGAGCTTCTCATGGAGATGGTGATCGTTGAAGCCCGGATAGCGCGTGCGTGCCAGAGCGAGGACGCGGGCGCGGGTGCGCACGGGCAGGCGACGGTGACTGGGGCGGCCGCGGCTGACGTGCGCCAGAGCCGCTGCGCTGCCTTGCCGGTAGCGCGCTTTGAGCCGTTTGATGTGCCGAGGCGATAGGTCGAGCAGCTCCGCGGCTCGGGCGCACGTCAGGTTCTGTTGCACACATTGCGAAATGACGGTCACTCGCTGCAGTTCCTTCTGACTCAACGTGCATGTCTCCTGTTTCATAGGGTGACATTTTCACGTTGCCATTAAGGGGTGACAGAATTATGGAGCTAAGACACACCCTCCTTTGCCTCCCGCCTCCCCCACCCTTTCGGTGTATGCTACTCACCCTGCAACCACTCTCTCAGTCGAGGTGCAGCGTGAGCAAACCGAAACTCCTCTCCACCCGGCCACTTTTCCCGGCCGCCCGCACGATCTTGGACGAAAATTTCGAAGTCGAGTACTGGCTGCGCCCCGAGCGCATCTCCCGCGCCGAGCTCCTAAAACGTGTCGCCGATAAAGAAGCCCTCGTCTGCCTCCTTACCGAGAATGTGGACGAAGAGCTCCTCTCCGCCGCCCCCAAGCTCCGCATCGCCGCCACCGTCTCCGTCGGTTACGACAATGTCGACGTCCCCGCCTGCACCCGCCACAAAGTCGTCGCCACCAATACCCCCGGCGTCCTCGACGACACCACCGCCGATTTCGCCTGGACCCTCATCATGGCCATCGCCCGCCGCCTCATCGAAGGCGACACCTGGCTCCGCTCCGGCACCTGGCCCGGCTGGGATCTCGATCAGCTCGTCGGCGGCGACGTCTGGGGCAAGACGCTCGGCATCGTCGGCTTTGGCCGCATCGGCCGCGGAGTAGCCCGCCGCGCAAGCGGCTTCAACATGCGCATCCTATATACCGACGCCGTCCGCGCCCCCGCCGAAGCCGAAAAAGACCTCCACGCCCAATTCGTTGACCGCGACACTCTCTTCCGCGAATCCGATTTCATCAGCATTCACGTTCCGCTGATGCCCGAGACGCGCCACCTCATCTCCAAAGACAATCTCGAGAAAATGAAACCCACCGCCTATCTCGTCAATACCTCGCGCGGCCCCGTCGTTGACGAAGCCGCCCTCGCCGAGGCTCTCGAAAATAAAAAAATCGCCGGCGCCGCCCTCGACGTTTTCGAAAACGAGCCCAAAGTGAATCCCGCGCTCATCCCCCGCAAAGACGTCATCCTCACCCCGCACATCGCCAGCGCCTCGGTCGACACGCGCACGAAAATGGCGGTAATGGCCGCCAACAACGTCGCCGCCCTCTTCAAAGGCCAGCGTCCGCCCAACGCCCTGAACGCCGACGCGCTGGGGCTGAAATAAAACCGTGAAACAAACCGCGCTGCGCATCTTTCGCGAAACGCTCGCGGCCATAGATATCCCCGCAACCCTCGAGCGTAAACTCGATTTTCGAAATTCCCGCATTCACGTAAACCGCACGGAAATAAACCTGCGCGACTTCCGCGAAATCCTCGTCATCGCTTTCGGCAAAGCCGCCTTCGCAATGGCGGTAGGATTCACCGAGATCCTCGCTCCGGAATATTCTCCTGAAGGAATTCTCGTCGTCCCCGCCCCGCCACCCCGCGAACTCCCGCGATGGAAAACTTTCATCGGCGGCCATCCCATTCCCACCGCCGAAAGTTTTGCCGCCGGCCGCGCGATTCTCGATCGCCTCGCGCACTGCGACGAACGCAGCTTAATTGTCTTCCTGATTTCCGGCGGAGGCTCCGCCATGGTCGAGCAGCCTCTCGACCCCGCCGTCACTCTTGAGGATTTTCAAGCCATGCACCGCGCCCTGGTCACCTGCGGCGCCCCCATCGAGGAAATCAATATCATTCGCAGGCATCTCTCAGCCACCAAAGGCGGCCGCCTAGCCGCCGCCGCTCCCCGCTCGATGAAAATAACTCTCGGCATCAGCGACGTTCCCGAGGGGCACGAATCAGCCCTCGCTTCCGGCCCCACCCTCCCGGACCCCACAACAATCCGCGATGCGGAGCGAATCGCCCAAGACCACGCGCTCCTCCCCAAGTTGCCTGCCTCGCTCCGCACACTCTTCGAACGCCACCAACTCCGCGAAAGTCCCAAACAAAATGATCCAACTTTTGCCCGCGCCCATTTTGCTCTGCTGCTTGGCGAGCATGACCTCACCCACTGCGCTCACCACGCCGCCGAAGCGGAAGGCTGCGTCTCCCTCTGCGATTCTGCCGCGGACAATTGGCCCATCGAAAAAGCCGCCGATCATTTGCTCGCCATTCTCGATTCGCAGAAAAAAATAAATCCACACCGCCCCGCCGCCATCATTGCCGACGGAGAAGTCAGCAGCCCTGTCACCGGAGACGGAGTCGGGGGACGCAACTCCGCATTCGTCCTCGCGTGCGTGCCGAAAATCGCCGGAAAAAAAATTACTGTCTTGAGTGCGGGAACCGACGGGATTGACGGGAACAGCCCTGCTGCCGGCGCAGTCGCCGACGGTGAAACGTTATCGCGAGCCCGCGCCGCCGGCCTCGATGCGGCCGATTTCTTCCAGCGCAGCGACGCCTATAATTTCTTCGCCCGTCTCGATGACGCCATCGTCACCGGCCCGACGGGAAATAACCTGCGCGACCTTCGCATTCTACTCGCCCATGACTAGCGCGAACTTCGATCACGGATTCTTGCCGGCCGGCTGTACTGCCGGCGCACCACCCTCACTCCCGCTCGCCGCTCCGCCGCCAGTCTTCGAATTAACTGACGCTGCCTTGATCGCTTCGATTTGCCCTTCGACAATCGGCGCTACCTCATTGCTCAAATCCCCGGCCTTGAGCAAATCTTCAAGCGCCGGAATCGCTGCCGCATCCCCTCGAGCCCCCAGTGCAAAGAGCGTCGCAAATTTCACATCGAAATATGGCTCCTTCAAATACGAAACAAGCGCGTTCGTGATCGCCTCATTCTTCTTGTCCAATCGTGAGACGCCCAGAATCGCCGACCCCCGCGTATCCAGCGGCTTCCCGAGCGCCGCCCACTCCAGCAGCAGTGGGACCGCCCGGTTGTCCCCCAGTGTCCCGAACGCCCGCAGCGCAGCCGCTCGAAGAATGTCATCCGGCGAATCCGATTTCACAGCCACGCTGAGCGTCTCGAAAGCGCCGGGCGCCTTCAGCTCGGCAAGCGATTTCAAAGCCGCCCCGCGAACGTGGTATGCGCCGTCATTGGCAGCGATCTCCGTCAGCTTGGAAGCAAGCGATGGATCCTCCACAAATTGCCCAAGCTGCGCCACGGCCACTTCGCGCACCCACGGCTTGCTGTCCGAAAGCGCTTGGAGAATCTGGGCCTCCGCATCCTCGCTGCCAATTCGGCCGAGCGCTTTCAATGTTTCCACGCGCACTCCCCAAAACGCGTCATTCCGCGCCGCCGCGCCGAGCGCCCCAGCCACCTCGCCATTGCCCTTGAATTCGCCAAGCGCCTCAGCCGCCTCGGCCCGGTCCGGCACCGTCTCCGCATTCTTGAGCTGGTACATGAGAGCGGCCGCGCTTCTCTTGAATTCCACTCTCTTCAGAATATTGTCGCCCCTGTCGAAAATGACCATCAAAGGCGCGCCATCGGTTGTGAAGGTAAAGCTTCCGCTGGCCTCGCTCACCCCGATCGGGTACGTCTTCCGACCGTGCGCCGTGGCGATTTCGATCTCGACAGGCACGTCGAACAATCCCACAAACCCTTCCACCTTCTGCGTCTGCTTGACGCTCAAAGTCACCTGGTGCGAATCGTCATGGTAGGTGTAGCCGACTTCAAATTCCGGCGCCCCGGCCCGATATACCCACTGGTGAAAAAATTTATCCACATTCGTCGAGGTGGTCTGCTCGATGGCCTTCTGCAAATCCGCCGTCACCACGTTCTGTCCCCGGTTCGCCTCAAGGTACGCACGCAGCGCGCGCCAAAAATCCGCGTCGCCCAGTTTCGTGCGCAACATCTTCAGCACCCAACCGCCCTTGTTATAGATGTTGCCCTCGAACGCATCCATATCCGGATAATCGTGCGTGAGGATCGGAACAGCATAAAGATCCTTCGACCCGAACCAATCACTCTGGTCGCGCCAAAATTGATAGGCCGCGTCGTCCGCCCCATAATGTGCCTCATCCCAGACGTGCTCGAAATACGTCGCGAACCCTTCATTCAGCCAGATGTTCCCCCAGTCCTTGCAGGTGACAAGATCGCCGAACCACTGATGCGCCAGCTCGTGCGCGTTCAAATCATCCGAACCATTCCGCTCCTCAGGCGCCAGCTTTGGATGCACCAGTGCTCTCACAAGCAGCGTGGACGCGCTGGTGTTCTCCATCCCCCCTTCGATGAAATCGTCCACCGAAGTTTGCGCGTATTGCGCCCAGGGGTAGCCCACTCCGATCTTGTCCGAGAAAACGTCGAGCATTTCTTTCGTGCGCGAAAATGTGGAATCAATCTTGTACTCCTCGCCGCGCGGAACCATGTAGCGCACAGGGATGCCTCGCCACGAATCTGTTTTCTCGACGAATTCACCGGCGACTACGGAAATCAAATAAGTCGAAAGCGGCTCCTCCTGCTTCCAATCCCAGGTCTTTGTCCCGTCGGCTTCATCCTTCACACTCGCCAGACGCCCGTTCGAAATTGTCGTCCAACCGGCCGGAACGGTGAGCAGCATTTCCGAAGTCATGCGGTCGTTCGGATAATCGTAGATGGGAATGTACGCGCGCGTGTCCTCCGACTCCCCTTGGGTCCAGATCTCCTTCGCTCGCTGCGGATAATTCTTGTCCGGAAGAATAAAATAGAGGCCCTTCTTCGGCTGGCCTTCATAGCGGATAAACACTTCGTGGCGCTCGCCGCGTTTTGCTGGATGCGCGAGTACCACGATGATCTCGTTGGCAATTGTCTCAAACTTCGCGTCTTTCCCATCCAGCGTTACTTCGTGAATTGTCAGGCCCACCGAGTCGAACTTGATCTGCGTAAGGTCGTCGCGCAGCATGGAAATGCTGTGATTCACTTCGCCACGGATTTTTTGCTGCTCGAGATCGAACCACAAATGCGTCCGCACATTCCGCAAATCGTAGTCGCGGCTCCGCGCATAAGGATCGTCCGCGCGCCCGATACCGGGCGTCAGAAGGGCAGCGCAAAAAAGGAAAGCAGAGAGCGCGGTGGCGCCGACCGGCCGCGGACGTCTGAAAATCTGACCCACTATGACCTCCTCTGAAAACTCATGTGCCCGCGCACAATTTCGGCACAATACCGCGCTCCCGCAACCCCTATTTACGTTTAGACGCTTGAAGTTGAATTCTAGAGCAGACTTTTCACCCAGCCTCCATCCACGGCAATGGTTGTGCCGTTGATGGAACTGGCTCGCTCCGATGCAAGGAAAGCGACCAGCGCGGCAAATTCTTTCGGCTGCGCCAGTCGTCCGATTGGAATTTGCGAGCTCCAACTTCGAAAAATTTCTTCGCGTGCCACGGCCGCAGTGCGCGCCTGGCTCTCGGCGAGCTCGTCGAGCCGTTCCGTGAGCGTGTACCCGGGGCAGACGTTGTTCACCGTGATTCCCTCCGCTCCGAATTCGTTCGCAAGCGTTTTCGCCAGCCCCGTCACCGCGGCACGCAACGAATTCGACAGCAGCAGTCCATCAATCGGCTGCTTCACGGATACGGAAGTGATCGTCAAGAGCCGCCCCCAACGATTCTTCTTCATCCTTGGCAGCACTTCGCGCGCGAAGTACACGCAGCTCATCAGCGTCAAATCAACAGCCGTGCGCCATTCCTCGAGAGTAATGTCGAGAAACTTTTTTGCCGGGGGGCCGCCGGCATTCGACACGCAAATATCCACTCGCCCGTATTTTTTCTCGACCGCCTCGACGAATCCGCTCACCGCCTGGGCATCGGTCACATCCAGCGCTTTCCAAAAGACGCTCCGCCCATTCGCTTTCCCGATCTCCGCGGCAGCGGATTCGAGATCCTTGGCCGTCCGCGCGCAGATGGCCACCTCGCAGCCCTCGTGCGCGAACTCCTCCGCCACCGCCCGGCCGAGGCCTTTGCTTGCAGCCGCGACAATTGCCACGCGTCCTTTGAGTCCCAGATCCATCGGCTCAGCCTTTTTTCGCGCCCTGGCGCAAGTACGCATCGTCCCCGCGGATCCATTCTTCGCGCCTGGGCGCAAAGAAATCTATGTCCACGGTGTCTTCCAGCGCCTCAGCCGCGTGCGGAACGTGCGCCGGAATCAAGAGCGTCTCTCCAGCGTGCACCACCGTCTCGCCATCATCGAAGATGAACTTCAACGCGCCCGAAAGGATCATCGTGTACTGCTCGCTCCGATGATGATGCCGCGGCACGATTCCGCCGCGCGCGATCAGGATGCGCGCCAGCGTGGCCTCTTCGCCACTGACCATCTGTCGCGAGATCACGTCGCTCAATTGCTCGTTCTTTACTTTGGCCCAGGGCCTCGATTCGACCATCTCGCACCTCCGCTCGAACATTTCAGTCCGAGAATCCTCTATCGAAACGCCGCAATCGTCAATGCCTCATCTTCACGCCCGCGCGCAAGGAAAGCTGTTTACCCTCGTGCGCGGGTTCGATTAAGATGCGCGAGTGACTCCTCTTGCCTGGCTCGCGGCCGTCGTCCTTTTTTTGCAATTGCCGATTCCGCTGTTCTGGTTCGTCGTGCACCCGCAAGTGAATTTCTGGCGGCGCCATCAGAAGGCTGGTTACATTACGGGAGTGCTGCTCTCCTGGGGGCCAGTCACGCTCTGCCTCGTATTTTTCCGCCACAAAACTTTCCGGCCAGACTGGCCATCGCCGTGGAGCATCATCGCCGGCTTCATACTCCTGATTCTCGAGGGCTGGATTTTTTGGAAGGTCGGACGCGATCTCGGCACGTCCCGGCTAATCGGCAGGACCGAGCTCTCCGGCGGCGGCGAGGTGGCGAAGAATGGAATCTATGGCCGCATTCGTCACCCACGTTACCTAGGTTCATTGATTGCAATTCTTGGTGCGTGCCTGCTCGCCGGAACGCGCGTGATGTGGATCTTAGCCGCCGCGTGGTGTCTGCTCACTCTTGTGGCCATCATGTTTGAGGAACGCGAGCTGCGCGCCCGCTTTGGCGCGGTCTACGAAGAATACTGCCGCCGGGTTCCGCGGTTCGTGCCGCTGCGGCCAAAGCCGCGCGAGGGATAAGGGCCCAGAGGAATTCTCGGAACTTTTTTTGTCAGGAGGCATCCGTGCAGCGACTACTCGTTTCCCTTGCGATCTTTTTCACCCTCGCCACTACGGCCGCCGCGCAAATAGGCAAAACCGTCTCCGTAGCCGCAGGCACGGACGAAGATAAGGCCCTCACGGAAATCTACGCTGCGCCCGACGGCCCGGCAAAAATCGCGCTTCTCGACAAATTCATGGCCGACTTCGGCAAGGGCGACCTCGAACTGCTCGGCGACCAACTCCTCGAACAGTCCTATCTCGCACAGAAGAATTACGCCAAAGTGTACGAGTACGGCGATAAAGCCCTGAAGCTCGACCCCGACAATTTCTCGACCGTCGTCAACATGATGCACGCCGCCGAAGAGCAGGGCGATGCCCCAAAAATGTTCACACTGGGAGAAAAAGCCGCCGCGATCATCGTGCGTTACAAAGCCGCCCCGGTGCCCGAGGGCACCGCTGCTGGCCAGTGGTCCGCGACAAAGGAGCAAAACCTGAAAGATGCGCAGCCCGATATCGAATACGCGGAGCGTACGCTCTTCAACGCCGCATACCAGACCAAGGATGCGATTGCACGCGCCACCCTCTTCGATCGCTATGCAGCCGCTTTTCCGGATTCGCCGTACACGCTGATGGCGCGCGAGCAGGTCGCCTTTGCCTACCAGCAAGCCCAGAGCACGGCGAAGATGATTGACGCTGCGCAGAAAGTCCTGGCCGCCGATCCAAATGACATCTCCATGCTCGTCATGCTGGCAGACTACTGGAGCGACAACGACCAGCAGCTCGACAAGGCCGCTGCAAATGCGCATAAAGCCCTTGACCTGCTCGCAAAGGCTCAGAAGCCCGACAATGTGACGGACGAGCAGTGGCAGCGGCAAGTCTCGATTCAGAAAGGGCTCGCATACACCTCGCTCGGCCAGGTGTACGTGAACAAGACGCAGAACCAGCAAGCTGTTGACGCCTTTAAACAGGCCAGCCCGTTGCTGAAATCCGACAACTTCAGTTACGCCCGAAATCTATACCGGCTCGGCGCCACACTTGCGAAAATGCAGCGCATGCCGGAAGCACGCGTCGCGCTCACCGAAGCCGTGTCGCTCAACACTCCTTACAAAGCGCGCGCGCAGGAAACGCTCGACAAAATTGGCGGCTCGACTAAGAAGCCCGCAAGAAAGAGCTCC
Organism: uncultured Acidobacteriota bacterium; assembly: GCA_963701005.1. Taxonomy (GTDB): domain Bacteria; phylum Acidobacteriota; class Terriglobia; order Acidiferrales; family UBA7541; genus Palsa-295. The sequence goes on along the minus strand of OY969555.1, from coordinate 3,667,233 downwards.
TAGAATGACTGTGTCCCGAATCCCATTGGCCGTTGCGCTGTCCGTGTTTACGTTCCCATTCACACTGCTCGCGCAGACGATTCGTGTGGATTCCACGCCTGACCATTTCACGAATGCGATAGTTCCGACCCGCGCGCTAGGCGCGACGATTGACCGCCTGCCGCAGGGCGCCACGGACAAACTTTTCGTCGAGCCCACGATCAAGCAGGTGTTGTCCTCCGGCTGGCAAACAATTTCTTATCGCCAGAATACCGAATTGAAGATCGAAGCCTGGCATTGGAACCCGCAAGGTTCATGGAGCGATCCTGCAGGAAAGGGTTATTTTACGGGGAGCGCCACACCCGCCGAGCCGATCCGCCACTCCTACGGTTACCCGCTACCTCTCCGCGGCGTCACTCACGACGACGGCACGGATTTCGACGGCTATTCTCGCCTCACCGATGGCGATATGAATTCCTATTGGAAGAGCAATCCCTACCTCACGCAGGCATTCACGGGCGAAGATGATTCGCTGCATCCGCAGTGGGTCTTCATGGACTTGGCCGCTCCGCGGATGATCGACGCGATCCGCATCGCCTGGACCGATCCATACGCTCGCCACTATCTGGTGCAGTATTGGACTGGAGATGACCCCATCAAGAAGCCCACGTCGGGGATTTGGCAGACTTTTCCCGAGGGCACAATCACGGAAGGGAAGGGAGGCAATGCCGTCATCCAACTCACGGCCAATCCGATATCCGTCCAATTCGTTCGCATCTTGATGACCCAGTCTTCCAATACGTGCGACACGCATGGCTCCGCCGATCGCCGAAACTGCATGGGCTACGCCATTCGGGAAATTTTTCTCGGGACCACGTCTTTGGACGGTAAGTTTCACGATTTGCTCCGCCACACGCCGGACCAAGATCAGACTTTCACGTATTGCTCCTCTGTCGATCCTTGGCATGAGCCTTCGGATCTGGATGAGAAAGCCGGGGACCAGGTGGGCTTCGATCTCTTCTTCACCGGCGGCTTCACTCGCGGACTCCCCGCCATGATTCCGATCGCCATGATTTATGCCACGCCAGAGGATTCCGCGGCAGAGATCGCTTACATCGAGAAGCGCGGTTATCCGATTTCCTATGTGGAAATGGGCGAAGAACCGGATGGGCACTATATGCCTCCGGAGGATTATGCCGCGCTCTACGTCCAGTGGGCCACTGCGCTCCACCGCGTGGATCCGAAGCTGAAACTTGGCGGGCCGATCTTCACCGGTGAGAACAAAGATATCGAAACCTGGCCCGACGCGCAGGGCCACACTTCCTGGACGCGCCGCTTCATCGAATACTTGAAAGCGCATGGGCATCTGTCCGATCTGGCTTTCTTCTCCTTCGAGCACTATCCGATGGACCCTTGCAAGATTCAGTGGAGCAATCTTTACGACGAGGCCGCACTTGTCACTCACATGCTGGATATTTGGCGACAGGATGGCGTTCCTGCCGAAATCCCCATGTTCATTACCGAATCCAATATTTCCTCGCAATCGGAAGAGGCATTCATGGACATTTGGGGCGCCCTCTGGCTGGCAGACTACGTGGGATCCTATCTCAGCGCCGGGGGTGATGCCGTCTATTACTTCCACTATATGCCGCTGGGTATCCATCGCGGCTGCAACAATTCGCTCGGAACATTTGGCCTCTTCTCGACGGACGCAAACCTGCAGCTCCAGCAGCCTCTCTCGCAGTATTTTGCGAGCCAGCTCATCAATCTAGAATGGGTGCAGCCCGGCGATGGCTCGCACCGCCTTTTTCCCGCGGCGAGCGACATCGAAGACGGCGCAGGGCACAATTTGGTGACTGCCTACGCGGCGCTCCGTCCCGATGGCCAATGGTCTTTGCTGGTTGTGAATAAGGATCAGGAGAATGCCCACAAGGTGCGGATCGTTTTTTACGATGCGAAGCAGAAAACCGACGCATCTTTTTCAGGTCCTGTAGATATGATTTCCTTCGGGAGGGCGGAATACCGATGGAACCCAGCTGCAAATGGCGGCTCGGCTGACCCGGACGGCCCACCCTCGCGGTCGACGGTTAGCGCGTCGCCCGATGCGGGGTTCGAGCTGCCCAAAGCTTCTGTCACAGTCTTGAGAGGCTCTATCTCCGCGGTCAAGAATTAACTAGCGCGTGGAGTTGGTTGTGACAGCGGAGTGCGTTTGTTAAGCTACCAATGAAACCGCTGTTGACGCGGAGAGGTGTCTGAGCGGTCGAAAGAGCTCGCCTCGAAAGCGAGTGTAGGGGGAACTCTACCGTGGGTTCGAATCCCACCCTCTCCGCCATAACGCTAGAGCAGCGGCGAAGGCACCACAGACAATAAATGACCTCACCATCATTCCACAAACCTTGAATTCGATTTCTCGCGATTACGGGATAGCCGGATTCCGTGACGGGCCTAACGGTCAGCTGCCCGTTCGAAGTGGTTGCATCGAAAGGAATCAGTCCATCTCGAAGCTGATGTACATCAGCTTGCCCTCTCGCTCCACTTGCAAAACAGCGGACGAACCCGTTGGAATCGCGTTGAGCGCGGCGTTCAGGCCTTCGAGGGACTCAATCCGCTTTCCGTTGACCGCATGGATCACGTCTTTCGGCTGGAGGTCCGTATCCGCCCCGGACAAATCCGCGGACAGCGCCGCGACCACCACACCCGAAGGGATGCGCAAATCCTCCAATTGCTCTGCCAGTTTGGCGTCAATCGCCACGCCAAAGACTCCGAGTTTGGCGACCAGCGATTTGTCTGGATTTGCCAAGTCCGCCAGCTCATCCACATCGCTTTTTTGTTCTGCGACGTGAATATCCAGCGTGAGCTTTTCCGCCCCACGAATAATTTCTGCCTTTACAGTCGTCCCGGGCGGCTTTGACGAGATCATCATTTCAGCGATGGGCACCCGGCCGATTCGCTGGCCGTCGAGCGTCAAGAGTATGTCTTGAATTTTCATGCCGGCTTTTTCTGCTGGCCCGTCCGGGAGGACGTCGGCGATGATCACGCCTTCCCGCACTTTTAGATTGAGTCCCGCTGCCAGGTCCGCAGTGATGTCCTGCAATATGACGCCAATAATGCTGTGATGAACGTGCCCGAATCTGCGCAATTCTTGATAAACGAATTGCACCACACTGCTGGGAATCGCAAATCCCAGACCTTGGCTTCCGCCAGACTCAGTCAATATGAATGTATTGATTCCTACCAATTCCCCCTGCGTATCAACGAGCGGGCCACCGCTGTTTCCTGGATTGATCGGCGCATCCGTTTGAATATAAACGCTTGGGGAACTTGGATCAGGCTGGCGGGCCACGGCGCTCACGATGCCCATGGTGACGGTATTTTCGAGCCCTTCGGGATTCCCGAATGCTAAGACGAGTTGTCCCTTCTTTAATTTTGTGTAATCGGCAAACGGGAGTGTGGGCAGCCCCTTCTTTTCGATCTTGAGCAGTGCGAGATCGATCGTCGGCGCCACACCAATAATTTTTGCGGCGATCGGCGGAGTATTCTCTTCGATCCCCGTGCTCGCCCGTTCCTGCGAACTGCCCGCAGTTGCCGGTGTAAGAATCACGCGAACACGCTGCGCGCCTTTCACGACGTGAGCGTTCGTGATGATGTAGCCGTCCCCGTCCACGATCACGCCTGAGCCCAGGCTGTGCTGCCTGCCTATCAAGCTCGCGTCACTTTTGTCCTTGTCCTCGAGAGGGCCATATCCGGTCACGAGAACCTGCACGATGGCCGGGGAAACGTGCGCCGTCAGTTCGTCCATGGATTCGCTGAATTGCTCGAGCAATCTCTGGCGGTTGCTTTGCTGGGTTGTTTGTGCACGCAGGGAGCCGGCCGCTAGAATGCACAACATGACGAGCAGCCCGCGGGACCAATAAAATCTCGAAGCTTTTTTGAGTGGGCGGTCCATCGCGAATCTCCTTGAATTCAACCTCGAGCGCCGGCGCGTGAGCGGCATTCCTCTGTCGCCGCTGCGTCCAATAATTAACTGGGGTAAATGGAAAGTGTAATCAAAACGGAGCCGCTAGGCGAGCGAACTCTGGCTTTCGATTGTCGAACCAAGTGGAACAGTCTAGACCCATCCGCATCGCCGTGGCAGAATGGGGCAAAGCGAAGCCAACAAACTATGAACGAACAAACGATGACGCATCCGATGGTGGGCGACCCTGCCCCGGACTTGGCATATAAGGATTTCGAAGGTCAGCCGCGGCATCTTTCGATGGTGTGGGCCACCGGACCGGCACTGGTCGTCTGGCTACGTCACCTCGGTTGACCGTTTTGCCTGGAATCACTCGCGCAGTTGCGCGAGAAGCTCCTCGAATTCGAGAAACTCAAAGTCCGGCTCGCTTGCATTGTACAAGGAACGGCAAAGGATGCGGCCGAGCTTTGCGGCCCCTACGGATTGACGGCAAATTGCGTCCCGGATCCAAAAAGAGAGAGCTACGCCGAATTGGGGCTCGACCGCACAAAGTGGAAGGAGTTGTTGTTTCCTTCGCAGGAGTTGCGGCAGCGGCGAAAAGACAATCGGGACGCTGGATTCGCAATCAACTTCAAACGCTCATTGAAGGGAACCTGCGACATTTTGCTGCTTCCCGGCGTAGCGTTGGTCGCCCGCGGCGGCAAGATTTTATGGCTCCATCGTGGCGCGCATCCAGGCGATTTGCCTTCCGCGGATGAGCTGCTGGAAAAGGTTCGGCAGCACGTTTAGCGCTTCGCGGCGAAAAATTCCTTTAGCAATCCTGCGGCTTCTTCAGCAAGCAAGCCGGGTGTGACTTCGACTCGATGGTTGAGTTGCGGGTGTTCGAGGATGGAAAAGCAGGAACGCACGGCGCCGCCTTTGGCATCGTCCGCTCCGTAAACGAGCCGCGCGATACGGGCCTGAATCATGGCGCCAGCGCACATGGAGCATGGCTCGATGGTGACGTAGAGAATGGCCTCCGTAAGGCGGTAATTATCAATTTCTCTTGCTGCCGCGCGCAAAGCGACGATTTCGGCATGAGCAGTGGGATCGCAGTCCGTGATGGTCCTATTCCCGGCATGCGCGATTATCTGCCCTTGCATGACTAGGACCGCGCCAACGGGCACTTCACCTCGCCGGGCAGCCTCACGGGCTTCCTCAAGCGCGACTTCCATAAACGCCACATCGGAATTCATGATTTCAGCCATCAACATTCAGAATATCACGACATCGCAGGCCTCTCTTGACTTCGCAGGAGAGGGAAGTCAAACTGGGGTTCGATGAATGAATTATTGAAGCGTGTTTTTCTTGTGGATCTGTTGAAGGGCATGTGGTTGACATTCCGTTACCAGGCCCCCAAGAATATATACACCGAGCAGTATCCTCAGGAGCGCCCTATGGTGGCGGAACGCTACCGTGGCGCACCCCGGCTGAACATGAATCCGGAGACGGGGGAGTCTCTATGCATCGCCTGCAATTTGTGTGCGCTGGCGTGTCCTGAGAACTTAATCGTCGTGGGCTGGTTGCGCGACGATGCCACGCGCCGGAAAGTCCTCACCACTTTCACATATGATACTTCGCGGTGCATGTTCTGCGGGTTGTGCGAGGACGCCTGTCCAACCGACTGTCTCGAATTGACCCAGGATTTTGAGATGGCGAATTATAGCCGCGAAGGCGCGATCTGGGACCGGCACCGCCTCGAGGTTGGGCCCACCCCCACGCACTATACGCGTTAACTGGCCCGGTCCGGCTACCCCTCCCCCCGGCAACCGGTTTCACTTGTGTTTTGCCCTTCCGGAGTCCGCGGTATAAGATGGCCGCCTTGAAATTTTTCTACGGGAATGCATTGAACGTGAACCATGGAACTTCGTAAGGATCCCATCACACGGAGCTGGGTGGTTGTCGGGCATCCGGAACGCGAGAAGGTGCGGCAGGATCCTTGCCCGCTCTGTTCGGAAAATCGTCTGGAGACAAGCGTGCTCCTCGATCTGCCGGCGCACGGGCCGTGGCAGGTGCGCGTGTATCCGCATTTCCGTCCGCTGTACCGCATCGAAGGCGATCCGGGGCGAAGCGCGGAGGGGATTTACGATCGCATGGCGTCCACCGGCGCGCACGAGATCGTCGTCGAGTCCCCTGTGCATTCAAAAATGCTCGCCGAGATGACGGACGAAGAAATCGAGCGCGTCCTACAGGCTTATGCGCATCGGATTGCCGATTTAAAACGCGATGCCCGCTTCAAATATGTCACCGTTTTCAAGAATCAGGGACCGCATTCGGGGGAGGAGTGGCCGCACGCCCATTCGCAAATAACCGCCACCACCTTTGTGCCGCGTCGTATCCTGTACGAATTGCGCTCCGCGCGCGAATGGTATCGCGATCGCGAGCGTTGCGTTTTCTGCGACATTTTGCGCCAGGAAGTTCGTCAGAAGAAACGAATCGTGGACAATGTCGGTGATTACTATGCATTTTGCCCTTACGCCTCGCGCGTCCCTTTCGAGGTCTGGGTGCTCCCACGGACTCACAATCACCAATTCGAGGCGCTCGCCCCCGGCGAAAACCGCCGTCATCTGGCGAGCTTGCTGGGCCGCACGCTTCGCCGGCTCCTGCCTGTTTCCGCCGCCTACCACATGGTGGTGCACACGGCACCGAACACACTGCAGACAAAAGGTGAGCTCAGCGAATACTGGCGAACGATCGCGGGCGATTATCACTGGCACATCGAAATCCTCCCGATTGTCGAAGTGCGCAGTAAGTCCTACAGCATCAAGGAAGTTTATTTCAACGGAACATTGCCGGAAGAAGCGGCCGAGCGTTTGCGCCAGGTCGATCCAGGAAAATGACATTCTGGGGTGGCCCGAGCTGCGCGCGCTGGAGCCCGGAACATGGCGGGATTATTTCTCGAATGTTGTTTCTGATATTTTTTCTCGCGCTGCTTTTTGTCCTCTATTTGGTGCGCCATCCGATCTTGAGGCTTGCGGGAAGTTTCTGGGTGGTCGATGAATCGCCGCAGTCTTCCGACGCGATCGTGATTCTGGGGAACGACGATTATGACGGCGACCGCGCGACGCGGGCAGCGGAAATCTTCAAAGCCGGATGGGCGCCGCACATAATCGCGAGCGGTCAGTCGCTGCGGCCGTACGCAAGCGCCGCAGAGCTGGAGGAACACGATCTCATCGGCCGCGGAGTCCCGGCGACTGCCGTTATGAAACTTACTCATCGCGCGCGCGACACGCGCGAGGAGGCCTTTGAAGTCAGCGCAGCACTCTCTTCCCACGGCTGGAAGAAAGTCATGCTTGTTACCTCGAACTATCACACGCGCCGCGCGCGCTATATTTACCAGCGCACCCTGCCGCCGGGTTCTGAGCTTCGCGTGATTGCCGCTCACGATCCAGTATACGATCCAGACAAGTGGTGGTGGTCGCGCGGTGGCGTAAAAATATTTTTTCGCGAGACCTTGGGGTTTTGCGTGGCGCTATGGGAGATGAGGAATAGTAGTGTCCGAACTTCTCAAATTCTTGGAAATTAAAGGTCAGGCAATCTCCGCGCGCCACCTTATCTAGTTGTCAACTCCTTGCAAGCTCCGCGTTTACACCTGAACATGACTGTACTATATTCGTTACACCGCACTAGAACGCCTGCCGCCCGCCGCAGGAGTTCCGGCATGTTGTTAGGGGAGGATTTCGATGTGGAATAAGCCCGCCGAGGGGAATGTGTCCCCGCAAGCCTCAAATGCACCCGCGCAAGTTCCGCTGGGCTCAAAAACTAGTTTGCCCGCGCCGACTGGCTCAGCTTTTTCGACCTCCGCCAGTACAACGGCTGCGTCTGCCGGTTCCTCGACAATTTCCGCTGGCCTTCGTATTCACGGTGAATTTTCCGGCAACGCAGATTTGTACATTGACGGCGAAGCTCAGGGTAGTATTCGTCTAGGACAGTCAAAAGTGACGGTTGGCCCGCACGGGCACGTCCAGGCGGATATCGATGCGCGTGAAATTTTGATCGAGGGCACCGTTCATGGCAATTTGAAAGCCAGCGAGAGCATCCACCTGGGTCCCGGTAGCCGCGTACAGGGGAGCATGCTTACGCCACGCGTGGCAATCGAGGACGGCGCGCGTTTGCGAGGGAAGGTGGAAATGACTAAACCGGGCGATGCGCGACGCGCGGGAAGCAATCCGAAAGGTTCGGAAGTCACGCCGATAGCCGCTGCCCCGGCGTCAAAAGACTAGAGCGAAATGAACTGGACCGCAAAGCCACGGATTGGGGGGGGAGCGACTGCCACGGCTCCGGCAGGCACGGCCGCGAAGCCCGGCCCTGCAACATCCGCCGCTGCCGGAGCAAACGTCCGCGCATCCAACGGGCTGAAAGAATTTTTGTGGCTGATCGGTGATGTCCGCGGGGGACGCATCCTCGATCTTGGGCAGGTGTCTCAAGCTACCCTGACGTTCTTCATCGAAAAAGGCTATCGGGTTTCGACAGAAGATTTCCTGCGGTCATGGAAAGAGTTCCTCACGGCGGAGGAGGAGCGTCTGCGTATGGCGCCCGTCGGCGAAGACACTCGAAAAATATCCCAGGGTGTTCTGGCAGAAAAATTTCTGGATGGAGCGCTGCAATATCCCGGTGAAAGTTTTCACGGCGTCCTGGCCTGGGACCTCTTCGATTATTTCGACGGGGAACTGCTGCCCCGCGTGCTGGAAAGGCTTTATTCGCTTCTACATCCCGCTGGAGCCGTGCTGGCGCTTTTTCACAGCCGCGCTCCTGAACGATTTCATCGCTATCGCATCATGGATACACAAACCATCGAACTGCTCTCGGCGCCCACTCTGGCCGTGCACTCCCGCGTTTTTCAGAATCGGGAGATTTTGGATCTGTTCGGAAAGTTCCGATCATCGAAGTCGTTCATGGGCCGTGACCAGCTTCGCGAAGGTCTGTTTCTCAAGTAGGCTCGCCGTCCCTGATTTGAAATTTCCCGCATCCCAATTTCCACATTTTTGGAAATTTTCTCTTGCATTCGACTGGGCAGAGGGGTAGAAGCCGGGTTGTAGGAGCTAGTGCACGGAGGAACGCATGACTCCACCGGGCCTAGAATTTTGACACCATCTACACACCGCTCATGCGGTGCGTGCCGCCGGCAGCGCTTTTCGGCGTTACCGGGGCAAATGGAAAGAGCAAAAATGGGGAGCTGCCAGGCTCCCCATTTTTGATTTTGGTGCTAGGCAGCCTTGCGAACGCGGGCCTTCCAGGCATGATAAGCAGCGGGCATGAGCGAAAGCAGGATCACGATGGCGATCACGTAGTGCATACGTTTATCTATGTTCGGGACCGTACGCCCCAGTGAATACCCGAGCAGCGTCATTCCCCACACCCACGCTATTCCGCCGGCAACATCGTAGAGCAGATAGCGGCCGTAGCTCATTCGCGCCGCGCCGGCCACGGGCGGGCAAAACGTCCGGATGATCGGAACGAACCGCGCAAGAATGATGGTCTTGCCGCCGTTCCGTTCATAGAATTGATGCGCACTCTCCAAGTGGCGCTTCTTGAAGAATCGCGAATCTTCCCGGCGATAGAGATTCTGCCCGGCTTTCCTGCCGATGAAATACCCCACCTGGTCTCCGGCGATCGCGCACAGCGTTACGTAGCCGAGTAGCATGCCTATCTTCAGATGCCCGGCGGCCGCGAAAACGCCCGCGGTCACAAGCAAGGAATCACCAGGCAGAAAAAAACCCACGAACATCCCTGTCTCGACGAAAACAATGGCGCACACTAGCCCCGTCCCACCCCATTCCACCAGTGCTTGCAGTCCTTTGGGATCATAGAGCTGAGCCAGGAGATGTCTTAAAAATTCGATCATCAATTGATTCCTTCAGGCGCGCGCTTGTGAGGTGGCGGCAGCATTTGTGAATCTCGAGCGCGACATTGCGAGACAATTCTCGCCAAACACATGTAGGAACAAACTCCTTCGCAACTTACGCAGAATAGCAGAAAAGTCTCGGCGAGCCATGGCCGCCTTCAGGCCACGCTCATCAGAACCGCAACTTTCCTGTAAGCATGTGCGAATTCAAGTCAAAATTCTTGCAAACAGAAAGCGTCGCTGAGTTGCTAACTTATTCTGGTTCAATGGCTTACGATGCGACTAGTACCATACTCCCATCGAATCTAGCCCCCTGTACCATTGGCCAGGATCGTCCCCTAATCCAACATCCATTTGCACGCAGCAATCGCTCTGAGGGAGGGGGACTTTATGGAAGGTGGCTACGCAGTCTGGATGGGTCAACCGGTGGTTCTTCGGGTTATAGCAGGAAATATGCGCGTCCCGTTGCGCGGGCGTCTGATCTCCGAAACAAATGAAATCTTGCGCCTGCGGATAGCGGATAGCTGGGAAGTGGACATCTTCAAATCCATGGTGCTCGGGGTGGAGCACGATAATCCCGTGTACATAATTAACTAGGGAGCAGGCATGAGCGCACTTGCGAATGGCGGCTGGGAATCAAGGAGCAGTGCGGCAGTGGCGCAAATGCCCATCCCCGAAGCTGCGGAGGAAAGCGCGTTGAGCAATCGGATTCGCATCATCCGTGACACGATTTTGGTCGTCGGAATTCAGATAGTTTTTCGGGCAACCATGGTTCTGCGGCGCTGGAATTACTAACCGCCCGACTGCCCGAGCAAGTTTACCGGCCCAAGCCCCTCAGCACCCCCGACCCCGGGTCTGTCCCCCACAGGCCCGGGGATTTTTTTTGGGGTTTACTTGCGCTTTTGCGAGCCGAATTTCTAGCCCGGACCCTTACCCCTTGTCTGCGTCCATGAGCAAGAGCCACGGCCGGGCAGCAGCAACCGGTAAGAAGAATATGAGAAAACACATGGGATAACTGCCTGACTCGCGGTACCATCCTTCGCAGCGGTTACCCCAAAAACCCAGGAGCCTAGGCGATGAGGATTGCGAGTGTCGCAAGCGCGTTTCCGAAACACTACTTCAAGCAGGAAGTAATTGTTGAAGCGCTGAAAAAGGAATGGCGGAAGCGCCTGCCGAATGCCGACATCCTCGACCGCTTGGACGAGAGCATGAAGGTGGAAGGCCGCTATGCCGTTGAGCCCATTGAATTCTACGAAGGCATGCACACCTGGGGCCAGGCGAACAATGCCTGGATTGAGCACGCATTGGATTTGGGAGAAAAGTCCCTCTGCCGCGCGTTGCAAAAGGCGGGCATCGGCCCGCGGGATTTAAGCGCCATCTTTGTCACCTCCGTAACCGGCATTGCGGCGCCCTCCCTTGACGCCCGGCTGGTCAACCGCATGGGCCTCTCGACCAACATCAAGCGCATTCCGATCTTCGGGCTCGGGTGCGTTGCGGGTGCGGCGGGGGTTTCCCGCGCAGCGGACTACGTCCGCGGATTTCCGAATCAGGCTGCCGCGCTCCTTTCCGTCGAATTGTGCTCCTTGACCTTGCAGCGCGAAGACCTCTCAATGGCTCATTTGATTTCCGCGCTCCTGTTTGGCGACGGAGCAGCGGCGGCAATCGTCGTGGGCGAAGAACGCGATTCGGACGGCCCAGAGATTCTCGCGACCAAGTCCATTTTTTATCCCAACACGGAGCGCGTCATGGGCTGGGATATCTCGGAGAAGGGTTTTCGCATCGTATTATCTCCGGAGGTCCCGGATACAGTCGTGAAGCACCTCGGCGGCGATGTGGATGCCTTCCTTGAGGAACACGGCTTGGTGCGGAATGACATTAAGTCCTGGATCATGCACACGGGTGGTCCAAAAGTCCTCGAGGCCACTGCCATCGCTCTAGGGCTGACGGAAAAAGATCTGGCTCCTTCGTGGAACTGCTTGCGCAAGGTTGGAAATATCTCTTCCACGTCGGTGCTGCTGGTCCTCGAAGATGTTTACACACACCACCGGCCGGCGCCCGGCTCATTGAGCATTCTTGCGGCCATGGGCCCGGGGTTCTGTTCGGAACTGGTGCTGCTGCGGTGGTAAAAGGCGTAGGAAGCGGGGGGCGATGGGGGCGGATGTCTTGGTGGTCGGCGCAGGCCCAGCGGGAATCGCCACCGCCATTGCTGCGAGTCTGAAAGGTTTACGCGTAACGGTTGCCGATTACCGGCTGCCGCCAATTGACAAGCCCTGCGGAGAAGGACTCCTTCCGGAAGCGGTTGCGGCACTGCGCCGGTTCGGCATCGGACTGGATTCCAAGCGAGCCTTTCCACTCTCCGGGTTTCGATTCACCGATGAAAACTCCACTGCCAGCGCGAAGATTGAAGCTGGACCTGCGTTCGGAATGCGCCGGACTGCGCTTCATGAGCTTCTCGTGCAGCGCGCTGCGGAAGTTGGCGTGTCGTTCTTGTGGGGCGCGCACGTTTCGGATTTTCAGCGCAATGGGGCGCGTGTTGGCGGAGCTTTCGTTTCATGCAAATGGCTCGTCGGGGCCGACGGGCAGAATTCGGTAGTGCGCAAGTGGGCCCGGCTTGGGTCGCGTGGGACAAGACATTCACGCTTCGGTTTCCGCCGGCATTTCTTTATTCCACCCTGGACGGATCTTGTGGAGGTCCACTGGGGCGAGCGCCGCCAAATGGTAATCACGCCGACAGCTCCGGAAGAAATCTGCATCAGCGTATTCTCGAGCGATCCAAAGGTCCGGATTGACGCGGCACTCGACCAGTTTCCTGAGGCGGCCGCGCGGCTGCGAGGGGCACGCGGCGCAACTCCGGAACAGGGTGCGATCTCGGCGCTCGATCGAGCGCAAGCCGTCGTTTGCGGTCATGTGGCGTTGGTGGGCGACGCTTCGTGCACGGTGGATGGCATTGCCGGTCACGGAATGAGCCTCGCGTTTCAGCAGGCGAGTCTTCTCGCCGATGCGCTGGCGCGCGAAGATCTGGCATCCTACGAATCCGCTCATCGGCGCGCTTCAATAATGCCGGCCCGCATGACGCGATTGCTGCTATTGATGGATCGCAGCACTTGGCTGCGGAAAAAAGTGCTGCGTCTTTTCGCGGGTAAGCCCGAGCTATTCTCGAAAATGATTGGAATGCACACCCGCGGCTGGACAACGGATGCCTTGCAAGCGCGAGACCTCTTTGATCTCAGCTGGAATGTTTTGCGAGCGTGATGGAAGAGAGAAGGTCTTTGCTCATGCGGTCGGCTGCATTGCGATGGGCGGCTCTCCTAGTTGTTCTTACGTTCACATTCAGTTTCGGCCCAGCCCTGCGCGCCCAGGAAACAATCGTCACCCTGGATCCGGCGCAAACGAAGATTGAGATCACCGTGGGCTCAACCCTGCACACCGTTCACGGCATGTTCAATTTGAAAAACGGCCAAATTCGATTTGATCCCGCCAGCGGCAAGGCCAGCGGCACGATCGTTGTGGATGCCGCGAGCGGCAACACCGATAGCGAGGGCCGCGATAAGAAAATGCATCAGCAGGTGCTCGACAGCCAGAAATTCCCGGAAATTGTTTTCTCGCCGAACCTTGTAAAGGGAACGATTGCCTCTCAAGGGACATCTCAAGTGGATGTTTCAGGTATTTTTCGCCTGCACGGGCAAGACCACGACCTGACACTGACGATTGCGGTCGAACCGGCCACGGGCGGCCAAGTTCAAGCAAAAACGAAGTTTTCCGTTCCGTACGTTAAATGGGGTCTAAAGAATCCCAGCAATTTCCTTCTTAAGGTGGACGATTCGGTGGAAGTCGAAATCATCGCGATAAGTCGTCTGGCGCCTGATATGGCGCAGCACTAGCGCTGCGGCCCTATTTTCTGGAACTCCGCGGCGCGATCAACGCAATACATTTGGTGAGTATCGTGAGCAGCGTATACTTTCAATGCGCAGGAGGTTTTTAGCCTTCGTGAGTATCGCACCCAACTTGCAAAGATTGATTTCCGTCCGGCGGCTGCTTGCAGTTTTCAGCGCAATCATGTTTTTCGGCCTCGCCGGCATCGCGAGCGCGCAAGCACCTGCTGGCCCGATGACTCCCCCACCCGGCACTGCTCCGGAACCTCCTCCCCCGTCCGTCCAAGGGAACGCCCCAGCGCGGATTGGCGGAAAACCAAATTTGGCCGGTCTGTGGAAGCTAAATAGGAGCGACAGCGACGACCCTCGCCAGAAATTGCAGCAAGCCAACTCGAATTCCAGGGGCCAGGGAGGCCGCGGCGGCTGGGGCGGCCCAAATGGTCCGGGTGGTCAAGGCGGGCCCGGTGGCCCCACAGGCGGAGGGCAGCGGAACGGCCGCGGTCAGGACAGCGACGGACAGAGTGAAGCCGGTTCGATGTTGACCGATCTATCGTATCTCACGATTAGCCAAACCACCGCCTCAGTGAAAGTTCTCACCGATAGCAGCCACGTGCTCGCTCAATATCCCCTGGGCGATCAAGGAAGCCCGAATACATCGGACAATTCCCAAAACTCCAAGACCGCAACCTCGCAGTGGCAGGGAGATCAACTCGTAGTGGTCACGCCTGGGGCAAACGGCGGAAAGATCACCCGCACATTCGAAATGTCCTCCGACGGCAGCCAGCTCTATTTGACAACCAGGATGGAAGGTGGCCGGCTGAAACAGCCAGTCGTTTTCCGGCTCGTTTATGATCCCTCGAACTCGGGCGATGACTAATCGCAGTAAGCAGAAAGGACCAGTCCCCAGTGGTCCGGCCCGCCCCAGGAATCGAAAAGAAGGAGACAGCCTCCGAAACTGATCTTTCCGGGGCGGGTCCGGACCGCCAGCCTGTTATTAATCTCCGCGCTCAGCTACACCCGTGTATTTTTCCTCTGGTTGCTACGGGAAAAGGTTTGGAGCAACGGCTCCAGCCTCCAGGGCGTCAAACGACCAATCGAACCCGCGATGAAATCCTCGCTCAAAAAGCCGATGCTCCAGTGGACGCATTCAGAATGCCGTCTGTGGACGCTAGCTTTGCTGCTCGGCATATCGCTGCCATGTGCTGCGAATACACCCGGTGCGCCAGACTCTATATCGCGTGGGTCAAGAAGCACCGCCCGCGATAGACAACGACAATCAAGTCAGGACGCTTCTGCCGTCACACCTTCGGGAGAACCGATTGTCGGTACCGTCCGCAGTGCTGAAAACGGCGTGCCTGGCTCAACGGTGCGCATTACAAATCTCGACACCAACAAAGTCTGGGTGAGCTGGACGGACGAGTCTGGCAAATTCGAATTCCCCGCGTTGCCTCCCGGACATTATCGCGTCGAAGCCAGCCAGCTCGGCTTTGCCACCTCCTCCGTCGAAGTGCAAATCGCCGGCCCACCTGCGCCGGTCATCGCGCTCGAATTGCGTGTAGCCACACTCGCGGAATTAAATCCACCCGCGCAGACTACGCCGCCCCAGAAATCACCCGCGACAAATACAAAATCGCGGACAGCGGCCGGCCCAACGGGACGTGGAAGAAACTCTCCCGGAAATTCCGCAAACGCCCCAGGGAATCTTTCGGCAGGTCCGCCCCAGGGAAATGGGGGGCGGGGTCAGGTGCCTGCGGGTGTCACGAACGCGATCCGCCAGGGTATGGGTGGATTTCAGCAGACCGATCTCGCAGGCGAATCCACCGGTCAAGGCGAGGAAGCCATCGCGCAACCGAATGCCAGCAACTCCGGTCCGCAACCCATCATCGCGCTCTCCTCCGGCGCCGGCGCATCTTCCGATTCTTTCCTGATGCAGGGTACGGTGGGCCAAGCTCTCTCGCCAAGCGGACCGGGCGGACCAGGTGGTCAAGGCGGTCCCGGCAATTTCGTTCCGGGCCTCCCAGGCAGCGGGCCGGGTGGGCAAGGCGGCCGCGGCGGGCTCGGCGGCGGGCTCGGCGGCGGGCAAGGATTTGGAGGCCAAGGCGGCGGATTTCCCGGCGGCGGTGGAGGGGGTGGTGGCGGAGGCCAGGGCGGTGGAGGTAGGCTCGCGCGTCAAATGGTCAATCGCGTCCGCTTCAGCTTCTTTGACCGCTACGAAAATTCCGCCCTCGATGCCCGTCCCTATTCGATCACCGGCGTCGAGCGCCCAAAAGTTTCGCATTACGATGAACGCGTCGGCGGAAGCTTCGGCGGCCCCTTCAGCATTCCGCACGTGTACAACGGGAAGGACCGCACATTTCTCTTTGTCAACTATCAGCACGAAATCGAGCAGACCGGCGTGAACACATTTTCCACCGTGCCCACAATGGCCGAGCGCTCCGGAAATTTTTGCAATGACCTCCCCGGAACACAGCTTTTCAATCCATTTTCTAATCTGGCTGGCCCGCGCACGCTTTTGAATCCCTCAAATCCGTGCCAAATCCCGCAATTCCTGCCGAGTCCGCCAAGCGCACCGAACACGCCGTCGCTCAACCCGGCCGCGCAAGCCCTCTTGAATACGATTCCATTGCCGAATCTTCCGGGCACGGTCCAGAATTTTCTCCTGCAAGGAAGCACTCCTTTCAACAGCGACACTCTGAATCTGCACGTAATCCACACCATCAATTCAAAATTCAGCCTCACCGGCGCCTACAACTTCAATTCGCAGCGCCAGGAAACGCTCGGAAATTTCCCCGGCATCGCTGGACATCAATCCACCTTGAATCAAAGTACTGACATCGGCTTAACGCAAACCTGGGCGCCGAAGCTTGTACAAGACACGCACATAAATTGGAGTCGCAGCAGGGTCCAAGTCCTAAGCGACAATTCATTCACCAACGACATTGCGGGAAAAGCGGGCATCACCGGAGTCTCCACTGATCCCCTCTTCTTTGGCATTCCGACGCTGAGCCTCACCAGCTTTTCAGGGCCCAATGATCCCATCCCCTCGCTGGTCCGAAATCAGACCTGGCGGTTCACCGACAATCTCACCTACACCCGCAACAAACACACCATGAAATTCGGCGGTGAAATCCGGCGCATTCAATTGAACTCGCAGTCCAGTCCGCAACCCCGCGGCAATTTTGTCTTCACGGGAATCATGACCAGTCAATTGGATGCGACGGGGCAGCCTCTGCCAGGAAATGCCCCCGGCAACGACCTCGCCGATTTTCTTCTCGGCTTGCCCTACAGCACGCGAGTGCAGTTCGGCCCGAACCTGTATCTTCGGAGCTGGGATTTCATCGGCTACGCGCAAGACGACTGGCGCGTCACGAAGCGCTTCTCATTCCTCTATGGGCTGCGCTATGAAGCGGTCACTCCTCCCATTGAACTCAACAACCAGATTGCGAACCTCGATTTGAATTCCACGGCCACCGCCGTCAACGTTGTGACGCCCGCCGCAGCAGGGAATTTCTTCAACGGGAATTATCCCCGCGCGCTCGTCCACGGAGATTATGGAAATTGGGCCCCGCGCGTCGGCTTCGCCTGGCAGCCTTTCGACATCAAACCCAAGACGGTTGTCCGCGGCGGCTACTCGATTTTCTACAACGTCTCGGCCTTCAACACTCTCGCGCAGCAATACCTGGCCTACGAGCCGCCCTTCGCCACTTCTCAAAACGTGATTACGTCTGCGGCCCAGGTTCTCACCCTCGAAAATGGATTTCCCGGCAAGACGCAATCCAGCACCACGATGGCCTGCACGCTCTCCACTCCTTGCCTGAATACCGGCGGGGTGGATCCGTCCTACCGCGACGGTTACGCACAAATCTGGACGCTCGGCACGGAAACTTCGTTCTCGCAGAATTGGATTCTCGATCTCACATACACGGGAACGAAAGGGACGGATCTCGACCTGCTCCGCGCCCCGAACCGCGCCCCGCTGGGCACCCCGCCCACCGAGACGCAACAAAATCTTGCGATCCCCGGGGCGCCGATTTTTTACTTCGATCAATCGGGAGCGAATTCGATTTATAACGCGCTGCAAGTGAGAGTGATGCATCGCTTCACCCACGGCTTCATGCTGCAAGGGATTTACACGTTTGCGAAATCTCTCGACAATGCCAGCTCGATCGGCGGCACCTCCCCGATTGTCGTTCAACAGGACGGGAATTTCGCCGCCGAGCGCGGCCTCTCCTCCTTCGATGTGCGGCATCAACTTCGACTGTTCACAGTTTATGAGCTGCCGTTTGGCGAACATCATCGCTACGGCACGCATGGCTTCGCGTTGCACGCCCTGGGAAATTGGAGGCTGCAAAATATCGTCAACTGGCACACCGGAACTCCTTTCACCGCGCTGCTCGGCGGCACGGCTTCTGACAACGGCACCGGCGCGGCATTCTCTCTGCGTCCCGACCGGATCGCAAATCCGAATGAAGGGATTTGCGGCGGCTCATCGCTCGCGTATTTCAACACCGCCGCCTTCGCAACGCCCGCCGCTAACCAGTACGGGGACGAGCAGCGCGGCTCGATCGAAGGCCCGTGCTCATTCACCTGGAACTTGTCGCTAGCCAAGTCCTTCCGCTTCGGCCCGCAGGAGCGCCATCGCATAGACATCCGCGGCGAAGTCCAGAATCTCACCAACACACCGAGCTTCAATGGCCTGGGCGCCACGCTCGGCTCGACGCTCTTCGGCCGCGTGACAAGCGCTGCCTCCATGCGTACGATGGATGCCCAGGTAAGGTTTAACTTCTGATGAATCCCTTTGCTCAAAGAATTTCGCTCGCGCTTCTTGTTGCCGCACTTTGCCTTGGCCCGGCAGGTGGTCAAAATCAACAGCAGACAACGCCTTCCGTACCCGCGTCCTCTCAATCCAAAACGCAACAGAAAAATCAGGGCGGCCAAGGCGCGCAAGAAGGCGGCGCCATTCGCGCCTCTACCGACGTCGTCCGAATCGACGTCGAAGTGACCGACAAGTCTGGCAAGTCCATCAAAGGCCTTCGGGCCGACCAATTCACCATTACCGACGACGGAAAGACCCAGAAAATTTCTTCCTTCTCTTACTCCGATATCGAAAAAATCGAGACTGCCGGCCAAGTGGACGCGAAGCCCATCGTAATTCCGGTGGACGCGCCCGTGACCACGAGCGCGCCACCCGATGGCGCGGCCGACGCGACGCGCGACCGCCGCATGATGGTCATGTTCTTCGATTTGACCTCCATGCAGACGGACGATATTTTGCGCGCGCATGATGCGGTTGAAAAGTTTCTGAAGCAGCAGATCAGTCCCGCTGATCTGGTTGCCGTCGTCACATTCAGCGTCCGCATTTCCGTGCTGGCAAATTTCACGAATGACCACGCCATGCTCGAGAAGGCTATCGCGAAGTTGTTGCCCGGCGCGGCCTCTTCGCTCGGCGAGCCGCTCTCTGCCGCTGCTCAGAACGGGGAATACGACGTCCAGGAATATACGGGCGCGGCGTATACGGCGGACGAGACTGAATTCAATGTTTTCAATACCGATCAAAAACTCGCCGCTGTCGAAGGCCTCGCGAATGTGCTCGCAGGAATTCCGGGCCGAAAGGCGCTGATCGAATTTACCGGCGGAATCACGCAAACCGGCGAAGAAAACAGAACTGCGCTGCGCGCGGCCACGGATGCGGCCAATCGCGCCGACGTTTCGATTTATTCGATTGACGCGCGTGGATTGTTCGCCACGCCTCCGGGTGGCGACGTAACCACCAACGCCGCCACGGGCACATCCATGTATTCTGGCGCGTCTGTTTTTCATCAGACCGACCAGCGCGAAGACTCTCGCGACACGCTCGCCACACTTTCTTCGGACACCGGCGGAAAAGCCTTTTTCGATCTCGGCGATTTGAGCGACGCGTTTCCAAAAATTCAGGCGGACAATAGCGGCTACTATCTCCTCGGCTACTATTTGCCCGCCGGCATCAAGCGCGACGGCCGCTGGCACTCCATCCGCCTGAAGGTGAATGTGCCCGGAGCTCACGTCCGCTTCCGCGACGGCTACTACGCGCCGAAGGATTTCCAGCATCTTGAAAAAGAAGGCCGCGACCAGCAATTGGCGGATGCCATGGCATCGGACAATCCTCAGTTGGATCTCCCAGTCGCTGTCGAGACTTCCATGTTCCGCCTGAGCGACGAGCAAACTTACGTGCCGATTGCGGCGAAACTTTCGTCGAGCGCCCTCGATTGGGCGGAGAAGCACGGCAGGCGCGAGGCCGCTTTTGATTTTGCGGCGCAGGTGCGCGCATATCCTAACGGGCAGACCGTGGCGCAATTGCGCGACACCATCAATGTCCACCTCGATCCGCAGCGCTTTCAGCAAGTCAACCAGACGAGCCTGCTCTATCAGGGCGGCATCGTGCTTTCGCCCGGCAAGTACCGGCTGAAATTCCTGGCGCGTGAAAATGAGTCGGGGCGCATCGGGACGTTCGAGGAGGACATCCTCGTGCCGGCAGCACAGCCGAATCGCATCACGCTCAGCTCCGTGCTGCTTTCGAGCCAGCTTGTTCCTGTTGAAAAATCTGCCGAGGTGGAAACGAAAACGCAGGGCATCCGAGCGAAGATCACGAATTCGCCGCTCGAAATGGAAGGCGAAAAAATCGTGCCCAGCGTGACGCGATTTTTCACGCAAGGGCAAACGCTCTTCGTTTTTTTCCAGGCGTATTATCCAGAGAAGGCGGACAAGGCTGACAAATTCGACCCCGCCACTCTCCGCGCCGGCCTGGTCTTTTTCCGCGACGGAATCCAAATCAATGCCACCCCCGTACTCGCGCCCTCTGCCGTGGACGATAAGACGCGCACGGCTTCGTTTCGCATTAGCCTGCCGCTCTCGAAGTTGCCCGCCGGGCGCTACACGGTGCAGGCAATCGCGATCGGCGCGGGCACGCAACAATCCGCTTTTGGCCGCGCTTATCTGGCGCTTCAGCAGCCTCCAACTCCGCCGACTGCCGCACCGAACTCTGGCGCGCCCGCGACAGCACCTCCAGATGCTTCTGCACAGCCAAAGCCTCCTATTCAATAGCCAGCAGCCCGCGCGAGAGCCATCGGCTTATGATTCTTTCTGCCGTTTTTCGGCCTGCTCTTTTTGCTCCAGCCGCCAAGTTCGAGAGCCATGCTTGTGCACGCGGCGCGCAATTGGTCGGCAAGGGCGCGGTCAACCATAGTGCGGGCCACGACCATGCCTCCTATGGCAAGCGCGGCTATGCTCTGAGCAGTCGTGCGGCGGCGCCGGCCATTCGGGAGCATGCTTCGCTCCAACACGTCGACCATTGCCTTGAAGACAGTTTCGAAAGCCTGCCTCGCGGATTTGCCGCTGCGGGCGACGTCCGTGGGCAGCGCGACCATAGGGCAGGAGTTCTCCACGTCCTCGTAGTGCTGCCGCGATAGGTAGGCGCGGACGACTTGCGGGCCTACGTCAGTCGAAGAAAGATCCACGTGAACGCCTTCCCAGCAGCTTTTCCATTCCGGGTCGGTGAAGAAGCATCCCAGGGCCGCGGCGTAGAGATCGCTCTTGCTATGGAAGTAACTGTAGAATCCGCCGTGGGTGAGGCCGGCGCCGGCCATGATTTGGCCGAGCGAGACGCTTTCAAATCCGTGGCGATTAAATAGTTTTCGCGCGCTGTCGATAATCTCTTTTTTCACTTTTTCGCGGTGACCTGCGGGGTAGGGCATATGGCCTCCTTGATTGCCAGAGGCTGGAGTATGACCTGAAGGCGTTCGCCCGCCTAGGAAAACATTATCTTGAACATATTTTGGCGAGGTGGTTCGATGCATGGCGCTTGAAGGAAAGAATCCAGGAGGATGATGATGAGCGATAGAACGAATTTGGCGGCAATGGTTACAAGGCCGACTCGGCGGCAGGCGATCACTGGAGTTGCGATGGCCATCGGTGGCTTGGCACTTGGTTCGGCCAGGGCGTGGGCGGCAGCTGAAGAGGAGGTTTCTCATTCGGCGGAGGCCATTCATCAGGAGCCCGTTTTCAAGGCCAGCCGGAAGCGCGTTTACGATGCGCTGACGGAAACGAAACAGTTCGATAAGGTGATCGAGTTGAGTGGGGTGATGAAGGCTGTGCCACCGGAGTTCAATAAGCCGACGTCGGTGAGCCGCGAGGCGGGAGGGGCCATCGTACTCTTCGGGGGGTATATCTATGGGCGGCAGATTGAACTCGTGCCCAACGAGCGCATCGTCGAAGCGTGGCGAGTGGCTAGCTGGGCCCCAGGAATCTATTCGATCGCCAGGTTCGAACTGGTCGAGGATGGATCGGGAACCAAGATCGTTTTTGACCATACCGGGTTCCCCAAGGGCACGGCCGAGCATTTGGCGTCGGGATGGAATGAGCATTATTGGGAGCCGCTCACGAAGTTTCTGGCTTAGGTGCAGCGGGCTCGAGGGCGGTTCCTTGGGCCGGCAGGGGCGCCACCCGCCGGGGAATATGCGTGAACGACGACGGCAGGAAAAATCGCGGAGAAAAGAAAGAAGCCGGCAGGATGCCAGCGGTACGAAAGTCAACACCTTCGGGAACAAGGCCAGTCAAAGGCGGCCGGCGAGGACGCCGGCGCTACATTGGGAGGTAACTGCAAAGAGCAAGACAACAGCAACGGCAGCGGCCAAGGCAGGGCAAAGCGGCTAGTTATTTCTTTGGCGATGCTGTTAGCCAGGCTAGTTTGATTTTTTGGCGGAAGAGGGTGCGCTGGTACGGTGGATGGTCGCCGTCCATGCGGACATAGTAGAGATACGGGGAGTCGGTGATCGTCATGTAGCTTGAGTCTGTGGACTTCGGATCGATTAGCGAGAAATAGGCGTAGGACCAGTTTCCTAGCGGCTCGCGGCGGAGCATTTGATTCTCCGTTAACGCCAGTTCGGGCTTGCTCCAGTGGATGAAATCCGTCGAGGTTGTGAAATAGACGCCCTTTGGTCCCCAAGAGGCTGAGCCCTGGTTCCAGAGCGTGGCGATGAAGAGATGCGACGCCGGGTGATAATTGATGCCCGTGGAATAGTCGAGGTAGGGCACTGGGACGCAGACGTGGGACTGCGGATTTTTCACGGCGCCTTGGTAGGGGTTCACGAACTCGACCGTGAAATCTTTTCCATCCCAGCCGCGCCATGACGCGGGCTCGAGAATATTGGCGGTGCGAATCGCGCACGCGCCATCGGGAAGCAGGCAGGGCTTCTGGCCCTTTCCGCCGCCGCAGTTTGGCGGCCAGGCCCAGGAGGAGACCTCGTCGTAATACCATTCGCCGACCTTAACGACGTTTGCGTCCACGCTGTAGCCTTCGGGGCCTTCATTCGGCTGATATTTGTAGGGAAGGCTCAAGAAATAATTCGCCGGAGGCTTGGGCCGCGCGAAATGATAGCCGCCGTCTTCGGATAGATTGAAAGTATCCACGTTGTACCAGCACTTCACGTCGTCGGTCTTTGAGGCGCACATGCCGGGATGTTCCCAGCCGTGATATTCCATGTGGCCGAGCGCGACAATTTTCTTGCCGTCGACGTTATAGAAGGCATTGAGCCAGGTTGCGTCGTTGAAATCCGCGATGTTGCCGTCATGCGGCGATTTGAAAACGATCTGGCAATTGTGTTTGGTTTTTTCGAGTGTCGGTCCCAGGCCGGCGCGCGTGACGTAGTGCGAGGCGATGAGGTGGATTGTTCCTTTGTAGTCGCGAAAGGCGCGGGCGGCGGCATCGGGAATATCAATCAGCTCGCAGGATTGCTTCTTCGTGTCGAAGGCGGCGACTGCGGGACCGTCGAGAAAATTGGGCGTGGGAGGATCGGCCGGCCATTTGGGACCGGGGAAAGCAAATTTTCCGGAGCCTGCGAGGGCGGCGTTTTCGACGTTGCCAGTGAGCGCGATGCCGTGGACGTAGAGTTTTTTCCCTTGGAAAGTTCGGAGGAGCTGGTTGGGGAGCGCGACTCGGAATCGGTGTTTGCCGCCATCAGCGTCGTGGCATTCGCGGTCAACGGCGGCCTCGTTCGGGAGATCGGCCGTGCCTGCCATGACGTAGGTTCCGGGCGGTTTGTCGCCGGCGGCGTGGTTCGCGTAGATGTTGATGGGAATTGAGCCTCGCTGACCCTCTTGGCAGGCCCAGCCGTGGACGTAGTATTGGTCGCTTTCGAAGGCGACGCCATCTATGACGCCTGTGATCGGACCGGCGGCCGGGTTGGCGCCTGAATTTTTTGGCAATGCGGATGCGAGGCAGGCCGCGGCGGCGACAGCGACGAATGCGACGGCCAGCCAAGGGCGGTTCAACCGTGATGGAATGATGGGCATCGAGGGCACCAACGGATGACTCCGGTGCAGGCGCGCATGATCGCAGGAGGGAAGCAAGTGTCGCACCTACGGCGCTGAGGATTTTCGCTTATCACCTACCCAGCCCGCCGGAAAACGGCGGGCTGGGCTACCTTCTGCCGCGCCTCTGGCGCTAGGGTCAAAATCAAGGTCAATCTCAAAAACAAAATCAAAGGCAAAAGCAAAAACAAAAGCAAAAACAAGAGAGATCCTTCGACTCCGCCCCGCGCCCGCCAAAATGCGGCGGGAAATGCAAAGACGCGCGGGGCTCCGCTCAGGATGACGAATTAAAGCAACAGCAACAGCAGCAGCAGCAGCAGCAAAAGTAGAAGCAGACGCAGACGCAAGACCGAATTGGCCCGCCTGAAAGCGGCCGCTACAGAAACGAGAAGCGGGGGCACGAGAGACGTCCCGCCAGATGAGCAACGCTGCGCGCTGGGCTGTTGTTAGCGCGGGGGCTTGGTCTCCTTTTCCTTATCCTTTGCCGGGGCTTTTTCCTCTGATTTGGAAGGAGGGGCGGCTTTTTTCTCCTCGGCCTTTGGCGCTGGGGCCGGCGCGGGTTTGTTGTTGAGCGGGGGATGTACGTCGTACATTTCGTCCTTCGCTTTTACTGGTGGCGCGTATTTTACAGCCGGGTGCTGCTGCGGCTGCTCTTGTGGTCTCTCTTGGGGCTTCTCGACGGGCCTCTCCTGTGGTTTTTCCACCGGCTTCTCGAAATTGGTGCTGGGGTGGGCTGGCTGCGCCTCGTTGTTTACGCGTGCGGGAGGTGGTGGCGGCGAAACCACTGCCTTAGCCGGGGGCGGAGCGGCATTCGTGTGCGGCGGAGGCTCGGCGACGCGATTTTCTTCTGCGGGCGGCTTCGCGGGCGCAGGGGCGGGCTTTGCCGCGTTGACGATTGCGGGTTCGTGGTGGCCTGCCGGTGGGACGGGTGGATTGATTTTCGCGACGACTTTGCGGTCCGTGAACGCGACTTTTGGCCGGGCCGAGGGAGCGGCTGGTTTTGCGCTGGCTGAGACGTAACTGCTGCGAGTGGGAGCGAGAGAGGCGCCTTCGACGGGGCGTGCGTTGCGCACCTGCTCAGCTGAGACGGTGACGGCGACTTTAGCGGCGGAGCGCGCGGCGACGAAATCTTCTCGGCGGACGGCGGTGACAGCGCCGGGCTGATTCGCGTAGGTGTAGTTGGTTACGGTGACGCTGCGGTTAACGATGGTGGTGTTGTAAACATTGGTGACCTGGACGACGTTGACGACACGCGTGTTGGTGACATTCACATTCTGGACGTAGCGCGCGCTTGCGTGGTAGGTGGGAACCCACACGTCGCGTGGACCGAGCGGGAACCAGGCTACGCCCACAACGCCTCCGCCGAAGCCTACGGCAAAATTCGGACCACCGCCGCCGACGAAGGCAACTAGATGCGGCGCGTAAACAGGGCGGACGACGATCGGGCCGGGAACCCAGCCCCAATATCCCCCCACGAAAGCCCAGCGACCGTAATGGTAGGGAGCGTAACCCCAAGCTTCCTCACCGACCCAGGTCCAGCCCCAAGGAGCGATCCAAACCCAATGGCCGTAATGATAGGGGGCCCAGCCGTAAGCGACGCCGCGGGGATACCAGACGGCGCCGTATTCGGCATCAGTACGCCAGTCGCCGTTGTCATCGAGGTCGTAGTATCCGTCGATATCGCGGGAGACGTAACGGGCGGAGCCGGAGCCGTTTTCGCGCTGGTCGCGCTGCTGGCACCAATTTTCGAAATCATCCATGCCTGAGGCGGGCTGGTTGGAGATTGCGAGATCGTCGGTGCCGTCGAATTCGTATTGCTGACCTTCGACTAGATCCCAGGATTCGCCGGCACCGGTGACCTCGCCCTCGCCTTCGCGGACGATGATGTTCGTCTGGCCGCCGTTTGGATCTGTCTGGATGCGATATTTGCCGGCGCGCGTGAGGGTGAAGGCGAGATTCGGCGTGTCAATTTCGAAAGCGTTGCCGGCTTCGAGGCGGCGGACGTGAACTTCGATGGTGCCTTGCGCTAGCTGAATCTGGACGGTGCGATCGTCGATATTGAGGAAGGAGATTCCGGTTTCACTCGCGAGGCGGATGGCGGTCGAGCCGATGTGGACTTCGCCGCGGGAATTTACGTCGGCCCAGAGATTGTCGCCAGTGGTGAGCGGACGATTGCGATCGGCGTCGACCCAGTCTTGTTCGCCGGCGGGCTGAAAGGAGACAGATCCCTGAATGTAATTGAGGCGGGCGACGCGGCCAGGAGGGTCATCTTGAGCGGCGGCGGAATTC
Organism: uncultured Acidobacteriota bacterium; assembly: GCA_963701005.1. Lineage (GTDB taxonomy): Bacteria > Acidobacteriota > Terriglobia > Acidiferrales > UBA7541 > Palsa-295. The sequence goes on along the minus strand of OY969555.1, from coordinate 3,640,910 downwards.
GGAAGCGCCAGGAACACGGCGGCAGCGAGGAACAGGAGCATGATGAGCGGGAACGATTTTTTCATGGAGTTGACCCCTTTGGAGATGCGCTCTTTAAATAGCACAGTCTGGGCCTCCAGCCAATGCGTCATGAGGAACCAACTAAACCAAAGAATAATGGAAGTGTCGGACATTGCGCTGTGCGCTCCGTCACATAAAACACTTTTTGTGCGGATTAGTTGCGCGCGGTGAGTTTTTTGTCTTGTGCACGCGAAATGGTGGAAAAAAAAACCGGGGCCTCCATGCTGCGAGGCCCCGGGTATGAATGATGAATCCACCTACTATAAAAACTTAGCGATGACTGCCGCCGCCGTGGCCGCCTCCACCGTGCGGGGCGCTGCCTGCGCTGCCGCCACGAGGAGCTGCGGCGCTGGGAGGTGCGCCATGCGGTGCGCCAGCGCCTGCGGCGCCGCCATAAACGCCGCCCGGGCGCCCTGCAGATGCGCCGCCGCGAGGCTGCACGATCGGGCGATTCATGTTGAGCGGCGGCCGGGAATACGCGCCGTATGGCCCGCGCCCGCCGTAGGGTGACTGGCCTGCGCGGCCGTAAGGCGACTGGCCGTATGGCGAACGGTTGTTCGCCGATTGCGTTGGCGGAGTGGCGTGCTGCCAGCCGCCGCGTGCTGATTGCGTGCCTTGCGTTCGCGCGCTGCGTGTATTGGACGCGGGCGGACGCGAAGCGGAAGCGGAAGTGCTCGGGCGCGATGCAGGCTGCGAATTTGACGCTGACTTACCGGTGGAACTTGCCGGCGTTCGCGAACCGGAATTTGCGCCGGATGCGCGGCTGCCCGCAGCGGACGCGGTCGTGGTGCTCTTGGCCGAAGGCGAATAGAAATGCTGCGAACGCGACGTGGCGTTGCGGACGGATGACGCGCCGGGAGCTTTGTTCGTCGAGCTATAGCTTTGACGCGACGGCGAGATCCCCGTTTTGCCGGTCATCATGCTGGCTTGCTTGAATGTGCCCGCGCTGATGGCTGACTGATGCGAGGGGACGGCGGACTTGCCGAACTGGCTGCTCTCCATCGAGGACATGCCCGCGCGAATATGGCTGTTCGTGAGCGCGCCATTCACGTTGGAGAATCGCGTGCCGCGATTGCCGGCGAGCGGGGCGACGCCGCGATTCGCGAAGCCGCCATTGTGAATGTTCGCGACGCCGACCGAATGCACGCCGCCACCGAACCGGCCGAACCATGGGTGGAAGTGATCACCCGGGCCAACCGCCAGCCAGCCGACGTGGCCGAAACCAAACCCAAAACCAAAGCCGATGCCGATTCCGAATCCGGGTGCGCCCCAGCCGAAGAAGGAAACATACGCCGGCGACCACACTGGGTAGTAGCCGGGATAGACGCTTACTGGACCGGGCCACCAAACCCAATTGCCGCCATAAACAAACCAGCGGCCGTAGTGATAGGGCGCCCATCCCCAGGGCTCGTAGGAAACCCACGTCCAACCGTAGTAGGGCTCATAGACCCAGCGGCCGGCGCGATACGGCGCCCAGCCGGGAGCTACGGATGGAGTCCACACCTGCCCGTAATCAGGGATTTCGCTCCAGACGCCATTGCGATCGAGGTCTTCTGAGCCAGTGTAATTGGGATTCGTGTTGTGCCAGCTCTCGGCGCTGCGGATGCCGCGATTGCGTTCGGCATTCCACTGATCCCAGTCATCGCGTTCGGGGGCGAGAGAGACTTGATATTTCGGCGAGTCCGTCCCGGCGATGGTGATCATGTTTCCTTTTTCCACGCGCGTGGTGCCCTGCGAAGTGGTCACTTCGACGGAGCCGCGGCGGACGATCACTTTCGTTTCGGAATCAGATTTAACGACGATGCGATATTCGCCTTCGGCGTCGAGTGGGCGAATCGAGGAATTCGGCGTGTCGATCACCGCTCGGGCTTCGCTGCCACGGATCATGTTGTAGGTGGCGAGGCCCTGTCCGATCTGCACGTGAATTTCGTTGCGGCTGAGGCCGGCGATGCGGGCAGTGGAGCGCTCGGACATGCGCAGGACGTTCGTGCCATTGAGCTCGATTTCGGCGCGCGATTTGTCGCCGGTGGAGACGCGGTCGTCGGGAGAGAGCGGAGTGTTTTGTGTGACGGCGACCCATTCGCCGTTGTCGCCGCGCTGCGTGGAGACGTCGCCTTCGGCCACGCTCACACGCGCGACACCGGGCTGCGATTCGGAGGCTTTCTGGTACTCGGCGTCCGAGACTTCCTGATCGGATTGGTCATCCGGCGCGGATTGAGCTTGACCTTGCGCGGCTTGGACGTCCGACTGCGGCGGCTGAGCGTCTTGCGCGCGCGCCGGGGCCGCCGCGACTACTGCGATTAAGCGGACTGCCAGCATTGCTGCGAGAACTTTATTCATGGCCCACCTGCTGGCGCGCATGCCGCCAGCTAAGATTCATTCCGGACTGAGTGATGCAGGGCCAATGCCAAAGTGGAATCCTTGGCGACTTTGGAGTAACTGCTGTATTTGCAGTCGCTTAGAATAGGCGGGTCCCGTTGATTCGATGGTTGGGGACCGGGCGCATCGGTGGATTTGACGCGGTGGTGGTGGTTTTCAACCAGGGACCTTTCCGGGCGGCTTGGATTGCTAGCGCACCGCTAACTCTCTTTTTCGGCGGGGTCGGGGACGCCCATTTTCGAGAGGCGGTAGCGCAGGGCATTGCGCGAGAGGCCCAGGGCGCGGGCGGCCTGGGACTTGTTGCCGTTGGCGCGGCGGAGGGCTTCACGGATGGCTTCCTCTTCCCATTGATCGAGTGTGAAGCCTTCGGGCAGGACGGCGGCAGCGCCTGCCGCGAGGCGCGAGGGGGTGGAATCGAGGTGAACGTCTGCCGCGTCGAGGGTGGAACCAGAGGAGAGCGTGACGCCACGCTCGACGATGTTTTCTAGCTCGCGAACGTTTCCTGGCCAGTGAAAATCCATGAGCAGTTTCATTGCAGCGGGAGTGATGCCTTTGATGGGTTTGCCGGATTCGCGGGCGAATTTTTCGAGGAAGAAATTTGCGAGCGCGGGGATGTCTTCCTTGTGATCGCGCAGCGGGGGAATATCAATGGCGACGACGTTGAGGCGATAGTAGAGATCCTCGCGGAAGGTGCCGTCTTCGAGCGCGGCGCGAAGATCGCGATTCGTGGCAGCGACGAGGCGGACGTCCACTTTTAGAGTTTTCGTTCCGCCGAGACGCTCGAAGGAACGCTCCTGAAGGACGCGGAGAAGTTTTACTTGAATCGCGGGAGGCACGTCGCCGATTTCGTCGAGGAAGAGCGTGCCCTTGTCCGCGAGTTCGAATTTTCCTGGCTTGGTTGTCGAGGCGCCGGAGAAGGCGCCTTTTTCGTAGCCGAAGAGTTCGCTCTCGAGCAAATTTTCCGGGATGGCGGTGCTATTGATTTTGATGAATGGACCGGAGGCGCGATTGGAGTGCTGGTGAATGGCGTGGGCGATGAGATCTTTTCCGACGCCGCTTTCGCCGCCAAGGAGAACGGTGGAATTCGTGGGGGCGACGCGCTCGACCAGCGCGAGGACCGCCTGCATTTTTTCACTGTGGGCGACGATGTTGTCGTAGTGGTAGCGCTGGCCGAGCGCTTCGCGCAGCGTGCGGTTCTCTTCGCGGAGGCGGTGCGTGTCGAGTTCCTTGCGGATAACGAGAACGAGCTCGGCGAGTGAGAAAGGCTTGAGCACATAGTCGCTCGCGCCGAATTTCATTGCTTCGACGGCGGATTCGACTGTGCCGTAGGCGGTCATGATGATGACGGGGATGTTGGCATTGACTCGCTTCGCGGCTTGCAGGAATTCCAGACCGGTCATGCCGGGCAATTTGAAATCGGTGACGATGAGATCGAATTTGTCTTTCGCGAAGAGTTGCAAGCCGGTTTCGGCGTCGGGAGCGGATTGCGAAAGAAAACCTTCGTCGGCGAGCTGGAGCTCGAGGAGGCGGCGGAGCTTGGCTTCGTCTTCGACGATCAGAATGGATGGTTTTTGTGCGTTCATTTTCACCGTATGTTTGATGCTGGGTTCAGGCGCGTGATTGCCTTGATGTTGGCGCTAACCGTCGGGCGAATTCGGTAGGAAGACACGAAATTGTGCGCCGCGGGCGGAATCGGCTTCCAAGCGAATCCAGCCGCGATGATCGTCTACGATTTTAGCTACGATTGCCAGGCCCAGACCTACGCCGTCTTTTTTCGACGTGAAAAATGGATTGAAAATTTGTTCGCGGACTTCCGCGGGGACGCCTGGGCCGGTGTCTTCGAATTGCACGGCTACGCCGGGCTTGCCGTTGGAATTTTCATGGCAGATGGAGACGCTCAATTTGCCGGGCTGGCCTTCCATGGCTTGATAGGCGTTGAGAATTAGATTCACGAAAATTTGCTCGCAGAATTGCTCGTCCGCGAGAATGTCCGGCAGGCCGCCGGCGTAGCGGCGTTCGACGGTGACCTGGGTGTCCGGCATTTGGGCGCGAACGGAATCGAGTGCGCGGTCAACGATCGCGGAAATTTGCAGCGGGCGGAGTTCGAGATGCGAGGGGCGGGCGAAATCCAGAAAGCGGGCGACGAGAGAATTCAGGCGGTTCACTTCGGTGGAAATGTAGCCCGCTAATTCGCTCGCAAGTGGATTCGTGTCCTGCACTTTTTGCGTGAGCATTTCGGCGGAGCCTTTGATGACGCCAAGCGGGTTGCGGATTTCGTGCGCGAGGCCAGCGGAGAGCTGGCCAAGGGCGGCGAGGCGCTCAGACCGGCGCGCCTCAGCTTCGGCGCGCCGCAACTGGCGATTTGTTTCCTCGAGAGTTTCAGAAAGCGCCTGGTACCGCTGCATCTGGCGGCGATTTTCCACCACGAAGCGATTGATGAGGACGGCGGCAAGAAAGAAGAAGAGAACGCGAATCGCGAGGTCGGTGGCTCCTTCGCTGGTGAATTCGTACTGCTCGAGCGCGGGGATGAGAAACGAGCAGTAGGCGAGCGAGGCGAGCGCGGTCCACAGCAGCGCACCGAGCGGTCCGCAGTAGATCGCCGCGGTGATGACCGGGAGATAATAAATCGGGTAGTAGCTGCTATTGATTCCGATTTCGCCGGTGTGGTCGAGCAGGAGCGTGGCGAGCGCGATCTTTACGCCGATGATGATGCTGCGCCCTTCGCGCGGCAGGCGCGCGACGATGCGGCCTTCGAAAAATTGAAAGACCGCGATGGCCAGGAGGATTAGCTGCTTGTGTATTTCGTCTTGCGGCGGGAGCACCGCGAGGCCGGCAAGGAATGCGAGCCAGAGAAAATCAATCCAACTGATCGCCGAGCGTTCGCGGTCCAGCATTAGGCGGAACTCCGTGGGTCAATCTAGCATGGATTTGAGGCGGGAAAAGCGAACACGGATGAACACAGATGGGGGCTCATGAACACGGATCGAATCTGCAATACGAGCCCTAGTCCCAATAACTTTTGCCCTTTTTCAGATCGACGGTTTCGGTGCCTCCCCCTTTGAAAATAAATTGGCCATGAATCTCGTCCCTGTCAATCGTTCCGCTAAAGCGGCCGGCGTGTGGCGTGGCGTCTGGCACTGAAAAGCCTATCGCGTTCCCTTTGAGCTCGATGCTTACGAGGATCAAGCCTTCGGGTTCGCCTTCCGCGAATTGCAAGGCGCCCTCGTAGTGGCCTCCCTGCGTCAACACAATTTTCAATTCTTCACCGAGAACGTCTCCGCCTTCCTCGTTGTAGTACATGTTCGTGTACGCGCCGGTGAATCGCGGAGCGGGCCGGACTTGCTGAGTTTGCATCGGTGCGAAGTAGAGTGAACTCGCGGCGAGAAACGCCAGCAATGCTTTCGCGTAGGACATTTTTGATTCACTCCTGCTTGGGCTAATAATGTCAAGGAACTGCGAATGCTGGTGTGAGTCTATTCGCGTGGCGACTCCTAGCGCAAGGTGCGGGGCGCGAAGGACGAACGCGGTGCCATGGAGCAGCGCCGTAGGGGCACGGCATGCCGTGCCCCTACGGGAATGAGAGAACGAGGTGTGACGTTATTGGCCGCGGAGGAATTTGTCGGCGCCGTAGACTAGGCCGAGGGTGAGGAAGGCGATGACGACTTCGCCGACTGCGCCTACTAGGAACGGGCGGAGGCCTTGTTTGCGCATTTCGCCGATGTTGGTGCGGAGGCCGACGCCGGCGAAGGTTAGGAGGAAAGCCCAGCGCGAGAGATTGGCAAGACTGGTGAGCTGATCCTTGCTGAAGACTTGGGCTGTGGCGACGGCTGAGACGATGAGGAAACCAAGGACGAATTTCGGAAATTTCTGCCAGAGGAATGCCGCTTTATTTTCGACGCCTGCCGTTCCTTCCTTGCGTGCCCAGTGCAGAGCGTAGCCCAGGACTACGAAGCCGATCATGGCGTTGCGGGCAGTTTTTGCGAGGACGGCGACTTTCGCGGCGGCATCGGAATAGAGCGCGCCCGCGGCGATGACTTCGGCGGTGTTGTCGATGCCGAGCCCGGCCCATAGGCCGTAGGATTGGTCGCTCAGGCCCAGCGCGTGGCCGATGACGGGAAAAATAAAAAGTGAAATGGCGCCGAGCGCGAGGATGGCGGCGATGGCGAAGGAGGAGTCTTCGTCATCAGCGTCAATGGCGCCCTTGGTGGCAATGATGGCGGAGACTCCGCAGATGGAAGAGCCGACCGCAAGGAGCGTGGTGAGTTTGGGCTTGAGGCCGAAGGCGCGGCCGAGCACCGTCATGAATAGCAGGGAGACGGCGATTTCGATGGCGACGAGGACGAGGCTGACGCCGCCGAGTTTCATGACGTCGCCAAGCAGGAAGCGCGAGCCCAGCAGGACGATTCCGAACTTCAGCCAAAATTCGTATGTGGCCACTCCGGGTCTGAAAGCAGCGGGAACCCCCGTGGTGTTTGAGATGAGCAAGCCGATGAGAATGGCCCACAGCACGTATTCAATATTCGGGAGCGTGAGATGGTGGGCTTTGCCATACGTCGCGATCGAGCGCTCGAGGAATTTTCCCGCATAGCCGACGGCGGCAAGTAGGAGGAGCCCGGGCAGAATTTGACCGATGCGCTTGAAAATGCCGAGCGGCTGCGTTTGCGAGATTGCGATCGAACTGGCCATGCCTTAAATCCTCCCAGAATCTGTTTGCGCGAACCTAATTTTCAAAAGACGGGGCGCGGCGTGTCGTGCCCCTACCGGAAACACCTACCAAGGAACGTGCTTAATCACGCCGGCCCAAATCAGCGCGGAAAGGCCTAAAGCGAGCGCGACCGCCCAGACGTCGAGCGAAAGATTGAAGCTGGATGATTTTTTTTCCTTCGTGCTGGGATCTCGTGGCGTAGTCATAGCGAGAATCTCCTTTCGGGATTTTTTTCCGGCGATGGCGCTGGATCTTCCGCGCCAATCATTCGGAGGAGCGATTGCCAGTCCTCGTCTTGAGCACCGGGAGCGGATTCCGCTTGAGCGCGTTTTTCGGCCCGGGCGAGCGATCGGCCGACGAGCAGGATGGACGGCGATTCGAAGCGTGGGGCGCTTTGCAATTCTCCGAGCGTACCGCACCAGTGGCGCTGGGCGGGCGTGCTGGCGCGCGAGACGATTACGGCGGGAGTCGATGCCGGCAATCCGGCGTCGAGCAGCTCCGCGGCGAGCGGAGCGAGGTCGCGGCCGGGCATATAGATGACGAGCGTGGCGTCTTCCCGCGCGAGCGCTTTCCAATCCGGCGGCCCTTCGCTCTCGTTTTCGTGCGCTTGATGGCCGCTGACGATTACGAGACGCGAGCTTTTGCGCCGGTCGGTGAGCGAGACGCCGACCGAGGTTGCGGCGGCAACGGCGGCCGTGATTCCGGGGACAACTTCGAATGGGATGCGGGCGGATTCGAGCGCGTCGAGCTCTTCGGCGAGACGGCCAAAAATTCCGGGGTCGCCGCTCTTCAGGCGGACGACTTTCAAGCCGCGGCGGGCAGATTGAATCATCAGCCGATTGATTTCCGGCTGCGTGATTTTCTTCACGCCGCAGCGCTTGCCGACGTTGACGACCATCGCTTCCGGACTTGCCAGCGCGAGGATTGCCGGCGGAACCAGATCATCGTGCAAGACGAGATCGGCGCCGCGCAGAAGCGCGTGAGCTTTGACGGTGAGGAGTTCCGGATCGCCGGGGCCTGCGCCGACCAGGTATACTTTTGTTTCGTTGGTGGGGGTCATTGCTCTACTCCTCGATGATAGCCCTTGGATTTGGAATGCACCGCTTCGCTGCGATTCACAGTTTCCTGTTCGTGCAAATGGAGATCGAGCGCGGCTGACGGGGGCTTCAGGCTTCGCGTGGTGCCATCTTCCGATTCGAAAATTTCGCTGTAGGCGAGGAGGTGAAGGAGGCGCTTGCGTTCATCCGAGGGCGGATGCTTGGCCATAATTTCGCGGCGAAGGGCGCCGATCAAGCGGAGCCACTCGCCGGCGGATTCGTCGAGAGTTTCATCGAGTTCCTGGCGAAGGCGCTGCGCGACGGCCGGGCTTTCGCCGGCCGTGGAGATGGCGATCTGGAGATCGCCGCGGCGAACGACGGCTGCGAAATAAAAATCACAATGGGGAGGGTCGTCAACGGAGTTCACGAGGATGCCGCGGCGCTGGGCTTCGAGGAATACGGCGCGATTCACTTCGGGGTCGGAGGTGGCGGCGATGACAAGAAAAATTCCGTCGAGCTCGGCCCGGGCAAATTCGCGCGGCGACCATTTGAGCTTTCCGGCGGCAGCAAGATTTTGAACTTCGGCATTCGCGCGCGGGGCCACCACCGTGACGCGCGCGCCGGATTCGAGCAGCGACGCAATTTTCGCCGCCGCGATTTCTCCAGCGCCCACGACGAGGCAGGGCCGATCGGCGAGTTTGACGAAGATGGGCAGGAGATTCGCGGGCATCGTTAATCTCCCACTCCGTGAGGAACAGGGCCTGCAGGGAGATCGCGGGCGACGGCTTCGACGGCGTAGCCAGCGAGCTGGGCGCGGAGATCGCCATCGGAGAAACGCGAAAAATAAGAGCGAAGATTCTCGCCCGAGCCGCGATTCGCGAGATAGGCTCGTAGCAAGCGCTCGATCGCCACGGGGACTTCGCCGGCGGGGCAACGGTAGCCGACCGGGCGAGCGAGACGCTGATGTTCACCGACAGCGCCCCCGAGGCAGAAATAGTAGGCGTCAACCATTTCGCCGTGGTGCTTGATTTTTTTCCCTTCGAGGCCGATATCGGCGATCCAGTGCTGGCCGCAGGCGTTGGGGCAGCCGGCGACGTGGAGCTTGAGCGACTGGTCGAAGGCGGGGATGCGGTCTTCGAGTTCTTCGACGACCCAGCGCGAGAAGCTCTTGGTTTCGGTGATGGCGAGCTTGCAGAATTCGGCGCCCGTGCAGGCGATGGCTCCGCGCCAGACGGGCGAGGCGGCGACGCGCAAGCCCGCGGCGTCGAGCTCGCGGGCGAGAGCATCCACATTGGCGCGCGGGACATTGACGATCAGCAAGTTCTGCATGTTCGTGGCGCGGAGTTCTCCGGCGGCGAATCGCTCGGCAAGATCAGCCGCGGCGCGCATTTGTTCAGGAGTGATGCGGCCGCGCAGAACGGCAGCTCCCACGTAAAAGAGGTCGGGCTGCTTTTGCGCGTGGATGCCGACGTGGTCGCGATAAACATCGAGGGGAGGGAACTCCTCGGCGGCGGGTTCGAGCGTGTAACCGAGGCGCGTGTGCAATTCGAAAAGGAAACGGTCGGCGGTCCAGCGATGCTGGGTGAAGAGATGCTTCAGCCGGGCGCGCTCGCGATTTTCGCGCAGGGCATCCTGGTCGCGGAACATTTCGGCGATGGCGCGGACGACTGGGAGAACCTGTTCGCGGCGGATGAAGGCGTCGAGGCGGACGCCCAAATGCGGATCGGCCGAGAGCCCGCCGCCGACGCGAATCGAGAAGCCAAGTTCACGCTGCCCGTGGCGCAGCCGCTCGATGGCGGTGATGCCGATGTCATTGATCTCCGGGTAGGAGCACCAGACGGGGCAGCCGGTGATGGAGACTTTGAATTTGCGCGGCAGATTGTAGAAAGCGTTGTTGCCGGAGAGCAGCCGCGAAGCCTCAAGCGCGAGCGGCGAAGCGTCGCACAGTTCGTCCGCAGCGACGCCGGCGAGCGGGCAGCCGGTGATATTGCGCGCGACGTCGCCGCACGCGCCTTTCGGGCCAAGACCTTCGGCGGCAAGCGCTTCCATGACTTCCGGAATGGATTCGATCGAGAGCCAGTGGAGCTGGATATTCTGGCGCACGGTGATATCCGCGAGCGAGCGGCCGTAGCGCTCGGAGAGTTGAGCGATGGCTCGCAACTGGCTCGAGCGCACCAGGCCGTTGGGAAGGCCGATGCGCATCATGAAATACTCCGTGGCCTTTCCTTCGCCGCCCTGGCCGCCGATGGCGCCGGCGCCATCGCCCTGCGTGTAGATGCCCCACCATTTGAAGTAAAGGCCCGCCCACTCAGGGAGAACAGAGGCACGGCCCGCGCGCGCGAAAGCCTTGATTTCGTCGAGCGCCTCCCACGGATTCTTCGAGCGCTTGAGGCGCTCGACTTTTTGCGCCTTGGTTTCCTTTGCTGCCCGGACTTCCGGAACGCTTCCCATTGAGAGACCCCTGAAAATAAAAAAACCCGCCTGCCAGCTTCTTTTGCTGGAGAGCGGGTTGCTTAAATCCGATTTGTGCTAGAGCTAGACTATTCGGATCGCACACCCACGCCAGCCGTGGCCATTACAACACCAGCAGCACGGCTTACAAATATTGGCGCAGGTGCAAAGATTCATAGATGCATCCTACCCGGCGATTCCTTTCCCGTCAATCCAGTCTGATGCGGTAGTTGCTAAAAGGATTCCGGCGCCGAATGCGGATTGCGCTGGATCCGGCGCCGGAGCAGAGAGTTGAATCTAGCCGCCGCTCATTCTGCGAAACGCCCAGAAGAGAAAACCGGCCAGCATCATGGACGCAGGGAGCGTAAGTACCCAAGCCATCAGCAGGTTGCGCACCGTGCCCCATTGCAACCCGGAGTGATTGGCCGCCATGGTGCCAGCGACTCCGGAAGAGAGCACGTGCGTGGTACTGACGGGTAAGCCGAAACCATCCGCAGCGCCGATCGTGGCCATCGCCGTGATTTCAGCGGCAGCACCCTGGGCGTAAGTCAAATGGTCCTTGCCGATTTTCTCGCCAACGGTGACGACGATGCGCTTCCATCCGATCATGGTGCCAAGCCCGAGCGCGAGAGCAACCGCCACTTTGACCCATGTCGGAATGAACTTGGTGGCGTTGTCGATGTGCTTCTTGTAGTTGCCGATGATAGCCGCATCGGCCTCTGAGAACTTGGGCTCACCGGTTTTTTTCATCAGGCGGAGAGCCTCGCTGACCACGTACATGTCGTTGCGGAAGTTGCGGACGCGATCCTGAGGAACGGCTTTGAGTTCCTTGTAGAGGGCCATTTCAGTGCCGATGCCGTTGACCACCTCGCGCAGCGCAAGCATGGTATTGGGGTTGAATTGCTTGGTGCGGATGTAATCGGTAAGGTCGTCGCGGGCGTCGCCGACGACGGCGCTGGGGGAAACGTAATGGTCGAGCATATTCGCAGTCTGAGTGGATACAGCGACGAAATCCTGGGTCTGCTGGTACGTGACGGCGTGATTGACCGCGTACGCCGTGGGAACCGTGCCGATCAAGATCAGCATGATCAGGCCCATCCCTTTTTGGCCGTCATTCGAGCCGTGGAAGAAACTCACGCCCGTGCAGGTAAGAATCAGGAGGCAGCGAATCCAGAACGGCGGCGGCTCCTGTCCCTTGGGAGCTTCATAAAGAGCCTTGCTGGGGATGAGAGCCTTGAAGGCCATCAGGAGCAGCGCGGCAAAAATGAAGCCGACGAGCGGTGATAGGAGCAACGATTTTCCAATGTTGAGGGCTTGCCCCCAATCTACTCCGCTGGTGCCCGTCCTCACGGCCATCAATTGGTTGGCGATTCCCACTCCAATGATCGAACCAATCAGCGTGTGGGAGCTGGAGGCGGGAAGGCCGAACCACCATGTACCCAGATTCCAAATGATCGCCGCGACGAGCAACGCAAAGACCATGGAGAAGCCGGCTTTGCCTCCGACCTGAAGAATCAATTCGACGGGCAGGAGGGAAACGATGCCGAAGGCGACCGCTCCGGTTGAAAGCACGACGCCCGTGAAATTCCAGAAGCCTGACCACACGACGGCCACGTGGGGTTCAAGCGTGTGCGTATAAATGACCGTGGCAACGGCGTTGGCCGTATCGTGGAAGCCGTTGACGAACTCGAATCCCAGCGCGACCAGCAGCGCAATGCCCAGCAGCAGGTAGGGCATCATGCTCGCGGCATGGACTTGCGCGAGGTCGTCAATCAGGTGGCGGCCGATATAAATGCAGCCGATCACAAGAACGACGCCGAAAATTGCCATCCCGATCTTTGCCGCCGGCCCTGCGCTAATGTTTCCTTCCAGCGGCGATACTCGAGTCGACATCGTGATCCCCCTCGGATTCTGAAATGTGAGCTACAGACACCCGCCGCATGCGGAGGAGCGGCGAGGAAAATGCGCAAATGCTCGATTATCGGAGCGCTGTGCTAGCGCGTGGGCTGCGAAGCTAGCGGGTCTTTATTAATGCAATGTGAGAGCAGTGTGAACGCTTCCGCGCCCTGTTAAAATGCGGGCAGCGCGGCGACAATGGCCTCTCCGCCAGCAATGCCGTCGAGTGTCGTGACCGGTCGTGTACCTTTATAGACCGCCTGCGCCTCTATTTTCTCCGCCGCAAGGCGCACCCCGCGTCAGGCGTTCAAACTCCTGGAATGCGGCCGTCCGCTTTTCCCGGCGCACCTGCCGATCGATATGCGCTTAAGGCGATTCGCCGGACTGATTCAGCTGCCATCCAACACTGTTGCAGTCGTGTCGCGTGTGTCGTAATCTATCTACATTGCATGTGCAGTTTCGGCGCGCCTGTAGCTCAGCTGGATAGAGCGTCTGGCTACGAACCAGAAGGTCGGAGGTTCGACTCCTCTCAGGCGCGCCACTCCCTTGAGGGGTCCAGACCGGAGACATGGGTAACAGAACGTACCGGCTACATGGGTGACACTCATGGATCACAGCCGCAGCATCCTTACGCCCCCGACCCAGCAGATGCAGTACAAATAGGCTTCAAGAGCACGGCCGCAAGCTCGTGACCGCGCCTCAATCCCCCCAGGCATGTAATTCCCGGCCCGGTGCGTGTATGATGTCCAACTGAATCCCCGCAGGGAACAGTGGAAAGGGCCTCTCATGAACCACCGGTTCACGATTGGCGTCGAAGAAGAATTTCAAATCGTTGATCCCACGACGGGCGAACTGCGTTCGCACGTCAGCAACCTCGTCGCTGCTTCCACTCCCGGCCTCGGCGAGCAGGTGAAGCCCGAATTACACCAGTCCATCGTCGAACTAGGCACGAAAATTTGCAACGACGTGGGAGAGCTGGATCTTGAATTGCGGCGCATTCGGGGCGAGTTGGTTCGCGCCGCCGATCGAGTCGGTCTGTGCGTGGCCGCCGCAGGCACGCATCCATTTTCGAGCTGGATCGACCAGGTCATCACGCCCGGCGATCGCTACAAGAATATCGTCGAAGAGCTTCAGCAACTGGCGCGCTCGCTTCTGATTTTCGGCATGCACGTGCACGTGGCCGTCCCCGACCGCACCACCATGATTGACCTGATGAACATGGCGCGGTATTTTCTGCCCCACTTGCTCGCGCTCTCGACGAGCTCGCCCTTCTGGATGGGCCGCAACACCGGGCTGAAATCCTTCCGCACCACGGTCTTCCGCCGATTCCCGCGCACCGGCATTCCGGACCACTTCAGCTCCTGGAGCGAGTACGAGGACTACATCAATTTGCTCGTCCATCTCCACTGCATCGATAACGCCAAAAAAATCTGGTGGGACGTGCGCCCGCATCCGATATTCGGCACGCTCGAGTTCCGCATTTTCGATGTGGCCACCCGCGTGGACGAGGCCGTAGCCATCGCCGCGCTCACGCAGGCCATCGTCGTGAAGTTGCATCGCCTCTACACCCGCAACATGGGCTTCCGCATGTATCCTCGCGCGCTGATCGAAGAAAACAAATGGCGCGCCGCGCGCTGGGGCATCGAGGGGAAGTTGATCGACTTTGGAAAGCGGATCGAAGTGCCCATGCGCGAACTGGGCGAAGAGCTGCTCGCTTTCGTCGATGACGTGGTGGACGATTTGGGGAGCCGCGAGGCGATTCGTCCCATCCACACGATCCTTCGCGAGGGCACCAGCGCCGAAAGACAATTGCACGTCTTCCGCGAAACGGGCGACCTGAAGGAAGTGGTCCGGCATCTCGTGGCGGAAACCAGAGAAGGCGTTACACCGCAAGCTTCGACGGCAACGAGCTAAGGAGTCTGGTGGCGAAAAGCAAAACCGCGCCTGCCCAACGAAAAACGCGCGAGCGAAAGCCGTCACCCGCCCCTAAGCGGGGACGAGCACAAAAGGAAGTGGCCAGCATGAAAATCGGAATCCTTTGCGGGCGCGAGCATAGTTTCCCGCCCGCGTTTATCGAAAAAGTGAATCAACTCGGCGCGCCCGAGAAAATTACCGCCGAGTTCGTCAAGCTCGGCGGCACGCGCATGGGCGAGCCCGCGCAATATCGCGTCATCGTTGACCGCATTTCGCACGAAGTGGAATATTACCGCGGCTACTTGAAGCACGCCGTCCTCCAGGGCACCTACGTCATTAATAATCCCTTCTGGTGGACGGCCGACGACAAGTTTTTCAATTATTCCATGGCTGCAAAGCTGGGCCTCGCCATCCCCAAAACCGTCCTACTGCCGCAGAAATCCTACCCGACGAGTGTGGACATCACTTCCGAATCGCTCCGCAACCTCGACTATCCGGTCGATTGGGACGCGCTGCTCGATTACGTCGGCCGCCCCGCGATTCTGAAGCCGTTTTCCGGCGGCGGCTGGAAGCACGTTTACAAGGTCCACAACCGCGAAGAATTGCTGGCCGCTTACGATGGCACGGGCCCCTACTGCATGACGCTCCAGCAATTCATCAATTTCAATCAATACGTGCGCTGCTTCACGTTCGGCAAGATGGACATCCTGCCAGTGGCCTACGATCCCAAAGAGCGCCGCTACCTGGTCGAGCACGAATATCTCTCGGCGGAGCTGGGCGCCCGCACCGTCCGCGACGCGCAGACCATCAACCAAGCGCTCGGCTACGAAATGAACACCATCGAATTCGCCATAGAGGACGGCATTCCCTACGCCATCGATTTCCTGAATCCCGCCCCCGATTTCGAGCGCGATCGCATCACGGAGTTTTACTTCCAGCATGTCGTCGAACGCATGGCGAAACTGGTGATCGACCGCGCCCTTCACGGCACCCCGTCGAATTCGTGGCCGCGCTGGGAGGAAATGCTCGGCATCGGCGCCGCGAGCGGCTTCACCGGCGCTCCTTCGAAATCGCGCGCCGGAGCGAAGAGCGCATGAGCGGCGGTTCGCCGCAGGCTTCCCGCGCGCTGTCGTCGCCCGTCGATGTCTGGCACGGGTTGCTGCGGCCGGATGTGGAGCTCACCCCGGAATTCTGCGCCGAGCTGAATGCCCGCATGCGCGCCGAGCGGCTCACCTTCGGCGACCGCGTCCACTGCCCCTTCCTTCGCCCCTTCTTCATTGACGAACTCGAAGAAGCGCGTGTCCGCCCGGTGGCGGAAACAATCGCCGCGCTCGGTGAACGAGTGATCGAGGCAGCCCTCGCTTCGCCCTCGCTGCTTGCGCAGGTTGGCCTAAGTCCCGCGGAGGAGCGCCTTGTGCGCATGGAGCCCGGATACGCACGCGCAAGCACCGCTTCGAGGCTCGACGCTTTCCTTCTCCCCGATTCGCTTCAATTCGCCGAGTACAACGCCGAATCTCCCGCCGGCCTCGGCTACGCGGAAACTCTAGCCGAAGTCTTTCGCAGCTTGCCCATCACGGCTCGCTTCGAGGAGCATTTCCGCGTGAAGACTTACCCTCTCTCCTCTTCGATTTTGGACGCCCTGCTCGCAAGCTACCGCGAATGGGGCGGGAAATCCCAGAAGCCGGTCATCGCCATTGTGGACTGGCGCGAAGTCCCGACTTGGAGCGAATTCCAGATTCTGCGCGAACGATTTGAGAAGCGCGGCATTCCCACGCTCGTGAGTGACCCGCGCGATCTAGAATTCGATGGCAGCACGCTCACGGCGCAAGGGCAGAAAATCGACCTCGTTTACCGCCGCGTCCTGATCAACGACATTGTCGCGCACCCAGCCGAATGCGCCGCTCTCGTGCGCGCCTGCGAAACCCGCGCCGTCTGCGTTGCCAATACGTTTCGCTGCAAGATTCCGCACAAGAAAGCCTTCTTCGCCGTTCTCACCGACGAAAGAAACAGTAATCTCTTCAGCGGCCCCGAACTCGAGGTCATCCGCCGCCACGTGCCTTGGACGCGCCGCGTCGAAGACGTCCGCACCACGCGCGATGGAAAGCCGGTAGAGCTGCTCGAATATGCCCGCGCAAACCGCGAGAATTTCGTCATCAAGCCCAACGACGAGTACGGCGGCACCGGCGTCACGCTCGGCTGGGAGACAACCCCATCGGCATGGGAAGCTGCCATCAGCAAAGCCATCGCGAAACCGGAAGACGCCTGGGTGCTGCAAGAGCGAATCGCCGTTCGCCGCGAAGTTTTTCCATACGTGGAGCCAGCCGGGGGAGTGGTCATGCGCGATATGCTCGTGGATTTCGCGCCCTACCTTTTCCGAGGCCGCTTGTCGGGATATCTCACGCGGTTGAGCGCGACGGGACTCGCCAACGTCACCTCCGGCGGCGGCCAGGTGCCCGCGTTTCACGTGAGCCCCCGCAATTGAATCGCGAGAAGATTGACACGCGAGGGAAGGGAAGTAGAGCAGCCGTGCGCCGGTGGCGAGTGCTCGAACAGACGATAAATATTTTACGGCGGGGCGATGACTTTCGCTGGGAGCTCAAGGTAAACTAACGCGACCGAATCATGAACATTGAAACATTAAATCCGGCGCTCCTCCCCGGAGCGCGCAATGCGATTGAAACCTGCCTCGCCATTCAACCCGGAGAAAAAGTAGCGCTCATTTTCGATCAGCCAAGCGCCGAAGTTGCCGCAAGCCTCAGGCAGGCGCTCGAAGACCGCAAAGCATTGCCGACAACCTATCGAATAGAGGACTACGTCGCGCGCCCTGCCACCTCCGCTCCCGCTGAAATTCTCGCCGGCCTCGAAACCGCCGACGCCGGAATTCTCTGCATGCAGCCGCTCCAGGGCGAGCTTGGCGCGCGCAAAGACATTGTCGGCGTCGTCGAGCGCCGCCAGATCCGCTACGCGCACATGGTCGGCGTCACGCCGGAAATCATGCAGCAGGGAATGCGCGCGGATTACAAAAAAGTCGACCAGCTCAGCGAGTGCCTGCTGAAGCGCATGCATTCCGCGCGATCGCTCACCGTGCGCACCGAGGCCGGCACATCCCTCGTCGCCACATTCGATGCCAAGCTCGATTGGGTGAAAACGAGCGGCCTAATCAGCCGCCGCTATTGGTCGAATCTGCCGGCGGGCGAAGTCTTCACCACTCCCGCGCGCGTGGACGGCACATTCGTCTGCGACGGCACGGCCGGCGATCATTTCTGCGGCAAGTATGGCGATTTGCAGCGCACGCCGCTGGTGGTGGAAATTCGCGAGGCGAAAATGGTCCGTGCCAGCTGCGCGCGCAAAGACCTCGAAGCGGAATTCTGGAGCTATTGCCACACCGATGAAAATAGCGACCGCATCGGCGAACTCGCCTTCGGCACAAATCTCAGCCTTTCAGACATGATCGGCGTGCTGCTCCAGGATGAAAAGCTGCCGGGAGTTCACATCGCGTTCGGCGACCCCTACGGCAGCCAGACGCACGCGCCGTGGAGCTCGCGCACACATGTGGATTTGCTAGCCCGCCGCTGCGATGTGTGGATTGACGAAGAACAGGTGATCGCCAAGGGCCGCTACCTTCTCGAACGCTTCGGCCTTCACTAATCCTCCGCATCCAGATTGATCTCGACTCATCTCACAAATAATCTTTGTGGGTCGCGGTTTCAACCGCGACACCAGGCGCCTCCAAGGTAGTGGGCTTCAGAGTCTGTGTGAGAACTCGGTGCCCGTCACATGTTGGCTGCTAATTCGGGTGCAACCTAATGATGGTTGATGACGTTTTGATTTCAGCGGCGGCGGCGCGACTAGCGGGTGCGCCACATCCGCGTCAAATTATAGGCTGCGGCTGCCAGCGCCAGCTCGACCGCCACTTGCACCAGCCCGCGACGAGCGAACCGTCGCATGCCTCGCTGCTCCTTCAAGACTCCGATCACCGGTTCCACGATCGCTTTCCGCCGCTGGTAGATCATCCGCCCGGCCGGGTCGCGCAGCTTCTGGCGCATGCGACGATGCGCCGGATCCGTCGCTCGCCGGCGCAAGCGGCCGCCGCGGTTCAGCCAGCGCGCCAGATTCGAGTCCGGCACATATCCATCGATGCCCCGTTCTTCCAGCCGGTGCGCATTGTCCGCCGAGAAAAATCCGCTATCCGCGCTCACGCAGCGCGGTGTTTCTCGGCACTGCTGCTCGACTGCTTCGACCATCGGCAACAGCGCTTCGTTGTCGTTGGTCGCCTGCGTCACCCGCTGCGCCACGATCAAATGATCTTCGCTGACCGCCAGCGTGGCCGTGTAGCCCAGCGTGAATCCGCCCCGCTCCCGCAAAAAACGGCTGTCCGGATCGGTCCGCGAAAGCTTCGGCAATCTCGCTTTGTGCAATCGCTCGAGCCGCTCGGGAATCGCTTCCAGTTGCCGTTCCAACTGTTCCATCACTTCGCGCCCCACTTCCACGCCCGCTCCTTCGTTCGGATCCTCCGTGTTGCACTGCCGCTGCCACCGGCGAATGTCCCGGCGAATGCGCGCCCGCGCGTCCCGCAACGCCTGTTCGGTGTCGATCCGGTTGCGCGAAGCGTTCGCGGCGATACGCGTCGAATCAATGGCCACATGCCCGAGCTTTCCCAGCTTCGCTTTCCGCGCCAGCTCCACCACCTGCGTGAACAAATCATTCAATCCCTTCGCGTGCCGCCGCCGGAACGCGTTCAGCGTCCAGTGATCCGGCGCCGCTCCCGCCGCCAAATAGCGGAACGCCAAATCTTCCCGAATCCGCTGTTCCAGCCGGCGCGAACTGGTCACGCTCAGCGCGTAGGCGTACAGCCAAACCGAAACCAGCATCTCCGGCGCGTAGGCCGGACCGCCTTCCTCCCCGTACTCGTTGCGGAAGACGCCCAGATTCAATTTCTCCACCAGCCGCCGGATGAAAAAACACAAATGCCCCGGCCCCAGCACGTCCAGCACACTGGGCGGCAGCAAATAGGCCTGCTCCGGGTTGTAATCGAAAAATTTCGCCATCGCGTCTCCTCCTGCTCGCAGTATAAGAGACGCGTCAACCCCAGTTCTCACACAGACTCTTCAGCCCCTGAAGTTCCCGGCCGCTGCCATTCGCGGCGTACACGAGATGACCTCACTTCAGAATAGTCGCGTGATGTACTGCCGCATCTGATTTTTCCAGTATGGCCAATCGTGGCCGCCATCCGGCCCCCAATCGTCGAGATGATGCGCAATCCCGCGGCTGGCCAGAATCGATGAAAGCCGGTAGGAAGGCCCGCTATTCTCCCAGGGCCCGTGCCCGGTAGCGATGTGTATGTCGCACTGCGCGAGTTGCCCGAGAACCCACGGGTCGGAAATATTTGCGAGGTAATCCACGGGATTGTTGAAATAGGTGTTGTCGTCATACATCCCGTCCATAAATCCCTTGATGTCGTAAACGCCCGAAAGCGCAAAGCATCGCCGCACCACATCCGGATGCTTGAAGAGCGTGTTCGCGGCGTGATAAGCGCCGAAAGACGCCCCCATGGTCGAAATCGCTGTCCAGGAAGTCCTGCAACTGTCAAAAATAAACGGGACCACTTCGTAGCGCAGGTAGGCGTCAAATTGCGACTGCACCCAGCTGCGATGAAAAGGATGCGCGCGTTTATTGTAGAAGCCGGCAAAATTCACCGAATTGACGCTGAAAAATTTCACGCGCCCGCCGTCAATCAAGTCGCCAAGGCTCCCGATCAGTCCCTGGTTCTCAAGCTCCCACTCATCGCCCGCGCTAGTGGGGAATCCGATTAATGGCGGCCCCCAGTGCCCGTACACCACCACTCCCATGTCCATGCCCAGCCGGTGCGAATACCAGCGGTGATATTCCCTTTGCATTTTTCTCCCTGGCGCGCGTTTCCGTGCGGGCGGCCGGCGTCCGTGTGAAGCGGGCGGTATTATATTGTTTTTCCGCGGGATGGGAACTCGAAAGAATTTCTCGCAGAATTTTGTCTCTGCTATTCTACGCAGGGCGAAGCGCGCTGGATTTGGATAATCACAACTCCTTGAAACCATCCTTATTATTGGCTCTCATCCGGTGACAACAGAAAACCTGCAAGCAACTGGCCCAGGCTCGCTGCGCAAATTCGAAAACTATCGTTCGCGCTTCCTGCCCACCGCCCGCGACCTGATCGTCTATGTTCCCGGCCCTTACGAGTGGAATCCCGCGCTCCGCTTTCCCGTCCTCTACCTTCAGGACGGCCAGAACATTTTCGATCCCGCCACCTCATTCGGCGGCGTCGCCTGGGGCGTGGGCGAGACAGCCGACCGCTTGATCGCTGAAGGCTCGATTCGCCCGCTGATTATCGTGGGCATCTACAACACCGGGAAAAGTCGCCTGCGCGAGTACACCCCGTCGCGCGCTCCAAAACTCGGCGGAGGCGGCGCCAATCGTTACGGCCGCATGCTGCTCGAGGAAATCAAACCATTCATCGAATCGCAGTACCGCACGCTCGCAGGCCCCGCCAATACCGGCCTCGGCGGCTCCTCGCTCGGCGGCTTGCTCACGATTTATCTCGGCTTGCGCTTCCCCAAAGTTTTCGGCCGTCTCGCCGTGCTCTCACCTTCAGTGTGGTGGAATCAGCGCTGGATCATCAACTACGCCGCCGGCCTCCGCCTGCCATCGCGCCCGCGCATCTGGCTCGACACCGGCACTCAGGAAGGCGCGCACACGGCGGGCGATGCGCGGAAATTGCGCGACGTACTGGTTCGGCAAGGCTGGCAACAAGGCCGCGACCTCGAATATGAAGAAATCCAGGGAGGCCAGCACAACGAAGCCGCCTGGGCCCAGCGAGTCGCGCCCTTCCTGCAATTCCTCTTTCCCTCGGGCGAGGCCGAAGTATAATCCGCGCTTTCACGGCCTCTGGCCCAAACCCGATTCAGCCAGGCACCTTTGGAGAAAATGAAGTGCCGGAAAAACGCCCCCTCACGGTTCTCTGCCTGAGCTCTTACGAAAAAGGGCAGGAATTCCTGCGCACCTGCAAAGCAGAGGGCTGCCGCGTGCTTCTCATCACCGTCGAAAAGCTCCGCCATGCTGATTGGCCGCGCGAATCCGTTGACGAGTTCTTTTACACGCCGGAAGAGCTGCAAGTGCCGGACATGATTCGCGCCGTCAGCTTCATGGCGCGCACCCATCCAGTCGACCGCATCGTCGCGCTCGACGAATTCGACATGGAGAATGCCGCATCCCTCCGCGAGCATCTGCGTGTTCCCGGCATGGGCCTCACCACCATGCGCTACTTCCGCGACAAACTCGCCATGCGCGGCCGTGCCAGGGAGTCCGGCATCCTCGTCCCTGAATTTATTCAGGTGCTGAATTACGACGCTCTGCGGGATTTCATGGCGCGCGTGAAGCCCCCCTGGCTCTTGAAACCGCGCTCGCAAGCTTCCGGCATCGGCATGAAAAAAATTCACGACGCCGCGGAACTCTGGCCGCTGCTCGATCAGCTCGGCGACCAGCAATCTTTCTATTTGCTCGAGCAATTCGTCCCCGGCGATGTTTTCCATGTGGACAGCATCATCTCCGAGCGCAAACTGGTTTTCGCCGAAGCCCACGCTTACGGCGCCCCTCCCCTCGATGTCTCCCACCAGGGCGGCATTTTCACCACGCGCACTCTGCCGCGCACCTCCGCCGAAGCGGAAACGCTGCATAAAATCAATCGTCAATTAATTGAAACCCTGGGACTCGTCCGCGGCGTCACCCACGCGGAATTCCTGCGCGCCCGCGAGGATGGCAAATTCTATTTCATCGAAATCGCCGCGCGCGTGGGCGGCGCGTATATCACTGACGTCATCCAAGCGGCCACCGGAATCAATCTCTGGCGCGAGTGGGCGCGCATCGAAGTGGCGGGAGGGAAGGCCCCGTACGAATTGCCACAGGCCGGAAATGACTATGCCGGCGTCATCATTTCACTCGCGCGCCAGGAAAATCCCGATACCTCCGCCTACGATGATCCGGAAATTGTATTTCGCGTTCCGAAAGGCCACCACGCCGGATTCGTCCTGCGCTCGCCAAACCCGGACCGAATCGCCGAACTTCTCGATTCCTACGCCAATCGCTTCCGCGACGATTTCTACGCCAGCGCCCCCGTCCCCGAAAAACCATCGTCCTAACGCTCAAGTCATAAATCACCGGGAAGGAAGGGCGGGTTTCCAACCCCTCCAAGAATGGTTCCCCAATTAGGCCTTAGACTCCGTATGAGAACTCGAGAATCTTTGTGGGTCGCGGTTTCAACCGCGACATAAATGCCTCAAAATCATTTCGGCTTTAGCCGCTGAAGTTCCGGATCGCCGCGCTCCGCGCCATACATGAGACGACTTGTTCTCCCAACTCTTCGATCGCCTTAGCGCCCCGTGGTCGAATTCCCAATCCGCGTTTGCCGATCCCGCACTATTTTGTATACTCGCTCCCGGTGATTCACCGCATCCACGTGAGGAGACTCCAGCAGTGAGCGCGCAGCAACCCGCACGCTTGCTCGACGCGCTGTTCACGACGAACGCGATGCGCGCGATTTTTTCCGACGAGCGCCGCCTGCAAGGCATGCTCGATTTTGAAGCGGCGCTTGGTCGCGCACTAGCGCGCGCGGGAATTGCACCAAGCTCCGCCCCACCCGCAATCGCATCCCAATGCCGCGCCGAACTATTTTCAATCGAAGCGCTCGGCCGCGAAGCCGCACTTGCGGGCAACCTGGCAATCCCGCTCGTAAAGCATCTCACCGCCCTCGTCGCAAAAACGGATGACAAAGCTGCCGCCTTCGTCCACTGGGGCGCCACGAGCCAGGATGCTATTGATACCGGTCTCGTCCTCCAACTGCGCGATGCGCTCGCGCTACTCGATTCCGGCCTGGCAAAACTTTCGGACGCCCTCGCTCAGCTCGTGGAAGCTCACATCTCGACCGTCGCAGCCGGACGCACCTGGCTGCAGCACGCCGCACCCGTCACCCTCGGCCTCAAAGCCGCGGGCTGGCTCGACGCCATCGAGCGCCACCGCTCGCGCCTCCATGAGACGCGCTCTCACGCTCTCGTGCTGCAATTCGGCGGCGCCGTCGGCACTCTCGCCGCTCTCGGGGATCGCGGCCCCGCCGTCGTCGCAGCTCTCGCGGAAGAATTGAAGCTGCCGCTCCCGCCTCTTCCGTGGCACGCGCATCGCGACCGTTTTGCCGAAGTGGCCGCAACACTTGGCCTGCTCGTCGGCTCGCTCGGCAAAATTGCCCGCGATATTTCGCTCCTCGCGCAAACAGAAGTCGGCGAATTAAACGAGCCAGCCGCCCCTGGTCGCGGCGGATCATCCACGATGCCGCAAAAGCGCAATCCAGTCGGCTCGGCCGTCGTTCTCGCCGCCGCCATTCGCGTCCCCGCCCTCGTCTCCACCATGCTCACCGCCATGGTCCAGGAACACGAGCGCGGCCTCGGCGGCTGGCACGCCGAATGGGAGACTCTCCCGGAAATTTGCATGCTCACCGCTGGCGCGCTCTCCCACGCGACGCAAGTCGTCGAAGACCTCGAAATTCACGAAGCGAAAATCGCGCAGAATTTGGACGCCACGCACGGCCTGATCCTCGCAGAAGCCGTCGCCATGGCTCTTGCGAAACACATCGGGCGATCGCCGGCCCACGATTTGGTCGAGCAAGCCTGCCGGCGCGCGCTGAAAGAAGCCCGGCCTTTGCGCGATATCTTGATGGATGACGCAAAAGTCCGCGCGCATCTTTCCGCGGAAGACCTCGGGCGCCTGCTCGATCCGAAAAATTACATTGGCTCAGCCGAAAAGATGGCGCGCGATGTCTTGTCCGCGCGGAAGCGAAAAAGCTAAGCAATCGGGCGTGCGGCCGCCACTCGTGCTACTGAAAGGAGACACTCAAACATGCCCTTCGTCGAAGTCAACGGCGCGCGCGTCCACTGCCTCTTCGATGATCCGCCAGGCCCAACTCGCGCGCCCATCCTGGTTTTCTCAAATTCTCTCGGCACCAATTTCTCCATGTGGGACCCGCAAATCCCCGCGCTCTCCGCCCACTTCCGCATTCTCCGCTACGACACGCGCGGCCACGGCCAGACCTCCGTCACGCCCGGCCCCTACACGATCACGCAGCTAGGCCGCGACGTAGTCGCCCTGCTCGACGCCTTCAATATCGGCCGCGCCCATTTTTGCGGCCTCTCCATGGGCGGAGGCATCGGCATGTGGCTCGGCATTTTCGCCGCCGACCGCATCAAGCGGCTCGTCCTCTGCGATACAGCCGCAAAGATCGGCACGACGGATGTGTGGAACACGCGCATCGAAATCGTCCGAAAGGGCGGGACCGCGGCGGTTGTCGATGGCTTGACGCAACGTTGGTTCAGCCCCGCCTTCATCTCGAGCGCGCCGGACCAAGTTGAGCGCACGCGCCAGATGATCCTCTCGACTTCGCCCGAAGGCTACATGGCCAATTGCGCCGCCATTCGCGATATGGACCAGCGCGAGACCATCTCGCGCATCCCCGTGCCCACACTCGTGATCGCAGGCACCAAAGATCCCGTCACAACGCCCGCCGACGCCCGCTTCATCGTCGAACGCATTCCCGGCGCGCGCTATGCAGAATTGGACGCCGCGCATCTTTCGAATATCGAAGCACCCGGGCCTTTCACAGAAACGCTGCTGCAATTTTTGACCCAGCCGGAGGCAAAGTGATGGACGAGCGCGAGCGGTACGATTCAGGAATGAAAGTGCGCCGCGCCGTTCTAGGCGACGCGCACGTGGACAAAGCCCAGGCCACGAAAAATGCCTTCACCGAGCCGTTCCAGGATCTGATCACGCGTTACGCCTGGGGCGAAATCTGGTCGCGCCCCGGCCTGCCGCGCCACACGCGCAGCCTGATCACCCTCGCCATGATGATCGCGCTCAACCGCAACGAAGAATTCCGTATGCACGTCCGCGCCGCCGCCAATAATAAAGTCACCCGCGAGGAAATCCAGGAGCTTCTCTTGCAGTCCGCGATTTATTGCGGCGTCCCTGCGGCTAACACGGCCTTCCACATCGCCCAGGAAGTTTTCGCAGAAATTGACGCCGGCCGCTAGCCGGAATCCCGCCATCCAATCCGTCCGCCGGCCCCCGCTCCGATGGCCGCTCGAATTTGCCTCCGAATGGAATGTACTCACCCGGCTTTACCTTTTTCGCACAATCCTATGATGACATCTCGACCTCGCCGCGGCAGGATGCTAACGTAAAAAGTTCCCCCTCGGAGAATAGTTTGACCGAAACCGCACCATCGAGCCGTACAGCGAGCGATAAGCGCCGGACCACGCGCGTCATGAAAGCCGTTCCCATCACCGTCAAGGGCTCCGACGCGCTCGGCCAGCCAATCAAGGAAGCCACCGCAACAGTGATGGTGAATTGCAACGGCTGCAAATTCCAATCGCGGCACTACATCCCCAAAGGTCAAATCATCACCATAGAAATCCGCCCGATGCACCGAAATCAAAAGCCGCGCATAATTCGCGGCCGTGTCATCTGGGTCCAGCGCCCCCGCACCGTTCGCGAAGTTTTTCACATCGGCATGGAGTTCGATGTCCCCGGCAATGTGTGGAACATCGATTGCCCGCCCGGCGATTGGTTCCCGCATCCGGAAGACGAGGAGTTGGTGATCCCCGTCTATCCAAATGCAGGCGAGCCGGAGCTCGTCACTGCTCCCTCATCCGCGCACCACGCGGAAAAATCCGAAGCGGCCGCGAGCATGCGATCCTCTTCACGCGCGATTCATGCTGAGCCCGCGGAATCGGCAAAGCCTTCAGACGGCGGCAAGATCCTTCCCATGCGCGGCACCGCCCAGCAACATGAATCACAGCTCGCGCTTTCGCGCGATTTGCTCAAAGCCGCCGCGCAAGACGCATTCGCGGAAGAGCTCACCCGCATGCGCCCGCAATTCGATGCTCAATTTCAAAAGGCAATCGAAGCGACGATCCATTCTCTCGTCGAGCGCGTCGCCGAAGCCGCCGCGAATGACATCGTCAAGCAGGTAACGGAACGCACCGCCGCGACCCTCGAAGAAGCCCGCCAGGCCTGCCAGGCCGCTGCCGCGCAACTCGATGAGAAAGTTCATCAAGCAGTGGAAGAAGCTCTCGCCGCCGAAGATGCAAATCCCTACAAGACCCCCGCCCGCCGAAAGCGCCGCCCCCGCTTCTAGTAATAGGACTCCTAGCGTCTAAGTACCCCCGCGCTGAGACGAAGGTTGTGTTCCGCCGCCCATTATTTTTGATATCATCTGCCCGTCTGAGATGCGCCGGATGTTTCCCTCTCTTCGCTCCTTCTTTTTTATCCTCGCCGGATTTGTGTGCGCGGGCCAGGCGATCTCGGCGCGCCCCGCGGCCGAAAACGCAACCGCTCCCAGGCCTCCGATCATCGTCATCGGCTTTGTCGGCGGCTACGTCAGCCACACGAATGCGGTCCACGCCGAGGTCCAGCTCATAGCGCAACTGGCCAAGGAATATCCCACCGAAGTGGTCGCGGAAGCCTTCGAAAATCATCGCGGCGAGCAGGCCCACCAGGAAATTCTGCGCCTGCTCGACACGGACGACGACGGCAAGCTATCGCCGCAAGAAAAGCAAAACGCCCGCATCATTATCTACGGCCATAGCTGGGGCGCTTCCGAAGCCGTCACCCTCGCCCGCCAACTAGAAAGAGACGGCATCCCCGTTCTCCTCACCGTCCAGGTGGATAGCATCGGCAAGCGCGGCGAGGACGATTCCGTCATCCCCTCAAACGTCGCCCAGGCCGTCAATTTCTATCAACCCGACGGCCCGCTCCACGGCCGCGCACAAATTCGCGCCGCCGATCCCGCCCGCACTCAAATCATCGGAAATTACCGCTTCGACTATAAGGGCAGCTCCCTCACCTGCGAGCAATACCCCTGGTGGGACCGCTACTTCGTAAAAGCCCACACGCAAATCGAATGCGACCCAAAGGTCTGGGCCCAAATCGATTCCCTCATCCGTTCGCGTCTGCCCTCGCCCACTCGCACCGCATCGCTCGGCAATTAGCTCCGCAATCCGTTCAGCCCCTTCGTTGACTTGGCTCCCACCCCAACTTAAGATGTCCGCCAAATGGCCGCCGCGCATTCGCTTATCGGCACCACCATCTCGCACTACCGCATCCTCGAAATTCTCGGCGGTGGTGGCATGGGCGTTGTCTACAAAGCTGAGGACATCAAGCTCGGCCGCTTCGTCGCCCTGAAATTCCTCCCCGGCGATCTCGCCAAAGACCCGCAAGCCCTCACCCGCTTCGAGCGCGAAGCCAAAGCGGCCTCCGCCCTGAATCATCCCAACATCTGTACCATCTACGAAATCGACGACCAGCACGGCGAAGCCTTCATCGCCATGGAATTTCTAGACGGCCAGACTCTTAAGCACCGCATCTCCGGCAAGCCGCTGCGGCTCGATCAAGTGCTCGAGTTAGGGGTGGAGATTGCTGACGCCCTCGACGCGGCCCACGCCAAGGGAATCGTCCACCGCGACGTCAAGCCTGCCAACATTTTTGTCACCGAGCGCGGACATGCCAAGATTCTGGATTTTGGCCTAGCGAAGCTGGCACCTGCGGGCGGCGCGGTGAATCTTTCAGCGATGCCCACAGCCAGCGAGTTAGAACAGCTCACTCAACTTGGCACGGCAATGGGCACGATTACGTACATGTCGCCCGAGCAGGTGCGGGGCGAAGAGCTGGATGCGCGCACGGACTTGTTTTCATTTGGTGTGGTGCTCTACGAGATGGTGACGGGAGTTCAGCCCTTTCGAGGCGAGACCTCCGGCATGATTGCGGAAGCGATTTTGAACCGCACGCCGGTCGTGCCAGTGCGATTGAATCCCGGGGTTCCTCCCAAGCTCGAAGAAATCATCACGAAGGCGCTAGAGAAAGACCGTAAGCTGCGTTACCAAAGCGCGGCAGACATTCGCACGGATTTGCAGCGCCTCAAACGCGATTCCGATTCGGGGCGGACACCCGCCGCTCCAGGCGTGGCTGCCTTGAAGCCCGTCCGGCAATCCACTCGATGGGGCGCGATCACTGGCGCAACAATCGTCGTGATCGGATTGGCCGTCGGAGGTTGGTTGTTTTTCTTCCGCAAGGCCCATGCGCTCACGGACAAGGACACAATGGTTCTCGCTGACTTTACAAATACGACTGGGGACCCAGTGTTTGACAGGACGCTCCGTCAGGGGCTGGCCATCCAGCTCGAGCAATCGCCCTTCCTGAAAATCATGGACGACGAGCAGATGCAACAGGACTTGCGGCTGATGAGTTTGCCTCCCGGAGAACGCATCACAAACCAGATCGCGCATGACATCTGCATGCGAGAAGGAGTTGCGGCTACGATAGGCGGCTCCATCGAGAGCCTGGGTAAGAACTACGTCATCACGCTCCAGGCAATCACCTGCCAGGGTGGCGCCACCCTCGCTCGGGAACAGATTCAAGCGGGCGACAAAGAGCACGTGTTAAACGCGTTGGGAACCGCCGCCACAGCCATGCGGGCAAAGCTGGGAGAGTCGCTCAACTCAATCCAGAGGCTGAATCGTCCGCTCGAACAAGCCACCACTCCGTCGCTCGAAGCTCTCCAGAACTACACCGCGGGTCTTTCCGAGATGGGCCAGGGCCAATTTCTGGAGGCTGTCCCGTTGTTTAAGCGCGCCATTGCACTCGACCCAAATTTTGCGATGGCTTACTACATGCTCGGGGCCGCGTTCGAAAATGCCGGGGATGTAGCCCGCAGTCGGGAATACACACAAAAAGCTTTCGGTTTGATCGACCGAGTATCCGAGTTTGAGAGGGACCTGATTACCCCCATCTACTACTCGTATGATGGCCAGTCGGACAAAGCGATTGACGCATATCGGTTGGGCATCCGGAACTATCCCCGCTTTTGGGGATTTCATAACAACTTGAGCGTCGAGTACATAGACCAGGGGCAATTCGAAGAGGGGCTCAAGGAGGGCCAGGAAGCGACTTTGCTGCAGCCGAACGTTGAACCTCCGTACCGGCGCCTTCTGGACGCCTACATCTGTCTCGATCGGCTCGCCGAGGCGAAGCACCTAGCGGAAAAATTGCGGGCGCAAGGACGCGGCGGAGCGAGAATTCACCAGCGCTTCCTCGAACTCGCTTACGTCGAAGGCGATGATGCCGCCGCTACGCGGGAGGTTCAATGGTTCGCAGGCAAGCCGGCGGAGTACCTCAGCTTTGGCTTGCAGGCGGCCAATCAGAATGCTCATGGCCACCGTCGCGAGTCGAGCAGACTGTACCGGCGAGCCGCAGACACAGCGCTGCGCCATGGGCTCCAGAACGCCGCCGCCGAATTTGAAGAGGCCGATGAGCGTGCCGACGCGCTGTCGGGTAATTGCCAGACCGTGCGGCGACTGGGGCGTCCGGCGCTGGCACTGGCCATGTGCGGCGATGTGGCCCAAGCGGAGAAGCTCGCCGGGGAGACCTCGAACATGTTTCCAAACGGAACCCTCTGGAATGCGGTGCAGCTACCCGCGATTCGCGCTGCGATCGCGCTCAAGCGCGATCAGCCCAATAAAGCCGTGGAATTGCTGGCCTCCGCCTCACCGTACGAGCGTGCTTACCCCGAAGCGGTGTACGTGCGGGGCTTAGCTTACTTGGGTCTACGTGAAGGGGCTGAGGCAGCGGCTGAGTTCGAAAAAATCCTGGATCACAAGGGCGCCAATTGGGGCAGTGCTTGGCAACACCCCTATTGGGGACAGTTCTACTCCCTTTCCTACCTGGGCCTGGCGCGTGCCGCCATGCTCGCGGGCGACGCTGCGAAAGCCAGAAAAGTTTATCAGGATTTCCTCGCGTTGTGGAAGGACGCCGACCCCGACATCCCCATCCTCCGGCAAGCCAAATCCGAATACGCCAAGCTCCAGTAACCCCGCGCATCCATTTCCCCGTGGCGCAGACACTCCTGCCTGCGCTCTTACGAGCGACCTTCGTGCTAACAGCACTCCTCGCGAATCGGACCGCAAGCCCCTCCGCGCCCTCCTCTTCCCTCCCTGTCCTCTGAGTTAAATCTTTCCGCGCCACCCAGCAATCCCGCCCCATTAGCCCGCGCGCCACCAAAAACCCGAGTTCTAGCACTGTCCGAAACCTGTCCTCCTTGCCACCCCAGAAAAAAGTCCAGTTTTAGTTCAGCCCCGAAATTCCGTACCCCGGGCCAGTAGAATTTCATTCCGCAACGCGCTACCATCGCACATGGTTAGCGAAAAACAATTCAAAATCCACCGCCTCGCCGCCGGTCATCCTATCACTGCAGCCTCGCTTCATCTTCCGCCCTCTTTTAACCTTCAACTTTCAACTCTTGACTATCAACTCCAAGCCTCTGCATTTCTAATAGCCAACCGGACCATTAGAATTCATGCCAACTCATAGAAAACAAACGCCGATCGCAATTTCTAATAGCAAACTTTCGCCATGTTTTTTTCCCGCTCCTCCCCGCCCCTCCCAACTACTCCCTCCCTGTCTAGTAGCAACAGTCGCCAACTCAAAATTTCAACTAACCCGCTCAAATCCAAGCACTTCGCCTTTTTCTAGTAGCGACAAAAACGAGGTTTCCTTACTTTGCAGGTTTCACAGGCGATCCGCGCTCGCCAATAGCAAATCGGACCAACTAGGCGGCGGGGGCCGGGGCAGAGGGACTCGTAAAGCGTTCAATCACCTCACGGGGAAGCTTCTGGGATTTCATCCGCTCGGGATTTTTCGGATCATGTCCAGTCCAGACGCGGATCTCATAACCCTCGACTGCCAGGGCCTTGTCCTTGAGGAAGTTGTGGCGGACCACGAAACTGCTGTCGCGGAATTCCGTGACGGTGGACTCGGCCAGCAATTCGTCGCCATACGTCGACGCCGCCAGAAAGCGCGCCTTTACGTCCACCAGCGGAATGCCGATAATCCCGTGCGACTTGAACAAATTCTGGATCGGCAAACCCGCCGAGGCGAAAAGCGCGGAGGTGCAATCGTCAAACCAGGCGAGATAACGCGGGAAATACACGATTCCGGCGGGATCGCAGTCCCCCCACTCAACCAGTATCCGCCTTTGATTCGTCAGCATTTTCGATGGCCGCTAAGGCTACCGGAGGCCCTTCGCGACCGTCAAGCACAAGCTTTCAAATCTCCCGGCGCGCCTCGAATGAGTATAATCGCACCCGGCTCGCGCTCGATGCCCGGGCGCGCCAGGGCTAAAATATCAGCATGAAAAAAATGCGCACAAAAATCGGAATCGTCGGCGCCGGCCCGGCCGGCCTCGTGCTCTCGCACCTGCTCCACCTCGAAGGCATCGAGTCCGTGGTAATCGAAAATCGCAGCCGCCAATATGTCGAAGAGCGCGTCCGCGCCGGCGTACTCGAGCAGGGCACCGTAGACCTGATGATCGAGACGGGCGTCGGCGAGCGCCTGAAGCGCGAAGGCCTGGTGCACTACGGCGTCAACCTGAGATTCGGCGGCAAAACTCATCGCATCGATTTCGCCGAGCTCACGGGCGGAAGCGGCATCACAATCTACGCGCAGCATGAAGTAATCAAAGACATTTCGAACGCGCGGATCGCCGCCGGCGGCCAGATATTTTACGAAGTCGAAGACGTGAGCGTTCACGGATTCGAATCAGCGCAATCCGCATCCAAGCCCTCGATCCGATTCCGAAAAGATGGTGAGCCGCATGAACTCACTTGCGACTTCATTGCCGGCTGCGACGGCTTTCACGGAATTTGCCGCCCCTCGGTGCCCGCGGGCGTCTTGCAAATGTTCGAGAGAATTTATCCCTTCGCCTGGCTAGGCATTCTCGCCGAGGCCGCGCCCTCCTCCGAAGAACTCATCTACGCCTATCACGAGCGCGGCTTCGCTCTCCTCAGCATGCGTTCGCCGCTCATCAGCCGCCTCTATCTCCAGTGCTCGCCCGAAGAAGACATCGCCAATTGGCAGGACGAAAAAATCTGGCAGGAACTCCATCGCCGCCTCGCGACCGACGACGGCTGGAAGCTCACCGAAGGCCCCATCGTGCAAAAGGGAATTACCCCCATGCGCAGCTTCGTAATCGAGCCCATGCAATACGGCAAAATGTTTCTCGCCGGCGATGCCGCCCACATCGTTCCGCCGACAGGAGCCAAGGGACTGAATCTCGCCGTTGCCGATGTTCGAGTCCTCGCGCGCGCCTTCGCCGACTTCTACTCCACCGGCCGCACGCGACTCCTCGAGGAATATTCACGGACCTGCCTCCGGCGAGTCTGGAAGGTGCAGCGATTCTCCTGGTGGATGACTTCCATGCTTCACCTCTTCGACGGCGACAATGCCTTCGACCAGCGCCGCCAGCTCGCCGAACTCGATTACGTCACCAGTTCGCGCGCCGCCTCACAGTCACTCGCCGAAAATTACGTTGGCCTGCCAATGGACTGGGGCTCATAAGCCGGTGGAATGTGAAATTGAGGAATGGAACAGATGATGATGAAAAAAAGAGAGGCGCCAAAGACGCGGGGCAGCGAGCGCTAGCGCGGCGCGCTTGCTTCTGCAGGCGCCGTGGGCACGCCCATTTGCATCGGCTGATTTGTAAGCACCACTTTGCCGCCACTCCGCGCAAACAGGCGGATCGTTTTCGGATCGATCCCTTTCATCGCATCGTCAACGTCCGATTCTTCCAGAAAAAAATAAACGCGGTTCGGTCCGTTCCAAAGCCGCGCAAACGATTCGTCGTCCTCGAAAACCTGCGGCGCATCCGGAAAGAAAGATCCAAACCACAAATCAGCCTTCCGCCCATTCAGCATGTGCACCGGAATGCCGGTATAAAAATTCAGCGTGGACCCAAATTCATAATCGTGATTGATCACGATGATCTCGCCCGGCTGGTAACTTTGCTTGATCTGAAGCGCCATCCCCTTCGACGAAATCACCGGAGAAAAAGTCACATAGCCCAGGAACACCGCGTAAAGCACGCCCACCATCATGCCCGTAAGCGCAAGGTTCGCCTTCAGCGCGTCCCCACGGCGCCGCAGAATCCAATTGAGTCCGGTGCCCGCAAGCATCGAAATGCTCAGAATCCAGAGTGCCGGCCGGAACATTCCAAAAGATTCGATGGTCAAATCCCGCATGTGACCCAAGGAGAGCTTGTATTCCCCGGGATGCTGCGTGAGCACGTCGCCAAGGTCGGTGCCGGCCGGAATCGCCTTGGCCTGCGAAAGAATCGCGACCGTGACGGCGAAGATCGCGACGCCGATTCCGAGCATCACCAGGGAAACAAGCCGTCCGGCGCGCCGCTCGCGGCTTCCGGCAGCGGAATTCGATTCACGTTCCAGCCAGCCGGCGATGAGGAGGGCGAGCGCAGGCACAGCGGGAAGCGAATAGTATTCCTGCCGGCTCGAGAAGCTGAAGAACAAGACGACGAGCGCTGCCCACGTTCCAAGAAGCAGATTCGCGCGAGCGCGCGCATCGAGCCCTGCTCGCCAGGCTCGCACGCGGCCGGGAATTTCCCTCAGCGCGGGGAAGAGAAATGCGCACCAGGGAACGATCCAGAGCAGCAACAGGCCGTAGAAAATAAGAAGCGGAACTTTCCCGTAGTCATAAGGGATGCGCTTATTCAGGTAGCGCATGAATTGTTCGTTCCAGAAATAAAACCAGAGGAAACCTTTTTGCGGCCCGCTCGCCTCCGCCGGATTGCGCATCGCGGCGAGAATATGCCACGGCGCGGCGACCGCCAAAAATACGAGCGTGCTCGAGAACAACCGGAGCTTGGCCAGTTTGCGAAGCTCACCAGTAATCAGCAGGAAAACGAAAATAATCATCACGGGGAAAGCCAGACCAATCAGGCTTTTGGTCAGCACGTTCAGCGCAACCGTCAGCGCCAGACCCCAGCAGACCCATCGCGAAGGATTTTCCTGCTCGTAGGCGATCAAGAAGAGATAGATCGAGGCCGTAAGCCAGACGACCACCCACACATCCGGAATCATAAAGCGAGTGAAAATATAGATGCCCGGCGCGGTGCCCATTATGAGCGCGGCATACAGTCCCCCTTCGTTGCCAAATGCACGGCGGCCAAACAAGAATGCGCACCACATCATGCCGAGAACGCCGAGCGCCAGCGGCAAGCGAACCTGCCACTCGCCAATTCCGAATATTTTGGTGCTCGCGGCGACGACCCAGTACATCAAGGGGGCCTTCTCGAGATAGCGGATTCCATTCACGTGGAGCGTGACCCAATCGTTCGTAAGCAGCATTTCACGCGAAGCTTCAGCATGCACGGAATCAGCGTCGTCCAGCAGGCCGGGACGAGACAAGCCCGGAACGTAGATAAGCAGCCAAGTGACGAAAATAATTGCCATCACGGAAGCGTTAGAAAGAATCCCCGAGGAGGCAGAGCTTTTCGGCGCCGGTTGCAAGGAATCGCTATTCATACGGTGGTCAAACAAAATATTGTACCTGAGGGGAGTGATTCCGGCCTAGCTTCGGAGGCGGGCAAGAAAAATGCGAACTTCCTAGCGAGTTGCCGAGCACATGGCATTCACTTGCGTCTGAAGCGTGTCGTCGAGCACCGCGCCCTGGCGCGATTTGGCCGAGCAGATTTGCGCAGCGCTCAAACCAAGCGCGCCGCGCATATCCGCGCCATCGAGATTCGCGTCCTCCAAGATGGCGTTGGTCAGGACCGTGCCTTGAAATTGTGCGCCGTGAAAATCGGCCCCGCGCAGGTCCGCGTCAATGAAGATCGCGCTCGAAAGTTGAGCAAACGCGAGCCGTGCACCGGAAAGCTTGCCGGACCAGAGATAGGCCTGCTGCATGTCCGCGTGCTCCAGGTTCGCGCCTTCCAGGTGCGAATCGCGGAAGTCCGTTTTTTCGAGACTGGCGCGAATGAGATTGGTTCCGACCAACCGCGCCGAGTAAAGACTCGCCCCGTCAAGCCGCGCATCAACAAGAGTTGCATTCTCGAGCGAGGAGTAGGAAAGATTCACGCCGCGCAAATCGGCGCGCGTAAGATTGGCGCCGCCCAATTGCGCGCGATCAAGATTCGCATGAGTCATTTGCGCGCGATCCAGAATCGCCAATCGAAGATTGGCCTGGCCAAGGTCGGCGCCGCGCAGGTCGGCCTCCGAAAGGAAGGCCCCGCGAAAATCGGTGCGCCACAGATGCGAATTTGCCAGGAAAACTCCATAGGCCTGGGCGTACTGGAAATTTGCATTATTCAGGTGCGCGCCCGCGACAGAGGCAAGCTGGTCGTCACTTCCGTTCCAGTTCGAAGGCTTGCTAGAAATTGCCGCCTCGGTAAGATCGGCGTAAGGATCGTAGCCGACCGCCCAGAATGCCGTCGGCGCCCATCGCCGGATATCCGTGGCAGAGAACTGCGGCGCGCGGCTCTGGTCATGCGGAATGCCGGCAATCGTGCCGAGCGAGAGGAACGAAAGCATGAGGCCAGTAGCAATCGCCAGGAAGCCGGGGCTGAAGATTTTCCAGTTGCGAAATTCCGGGTACGCGGATTTTCCGTCGAGCGCCCAGCTTTGTTCGGGGCGGCCGACTTTCGTGGTCGAGTAAGCGGCGACGGCCACAGCCGCGACAACGAAGAACGCTTGCAGCGCCGTGCCGTGCATTTCTTGTACGGTCAAATAGCGGCCCCAGAAGACCAGCAGCGTCGCCGGAACAAGCCAATACGCAAGCAGAATCGAAACTGTTTTTTCGATCAGGCGCGTGGACGGAGCGTCCTGGTTCATCCAGCGGAAATGGGCGCGCAATAGTCCGGTGATAATCCACGGCCCTTTGTCGCCCAGAATGCGCCCGTCCGGGAAGACCGCCGGGAGTTCCAGCACGGCGTCCCACAGACGCTGCAAATGATATTGGAATACCAGATAGATGCCGAAGAGCAGCGCCGGGGCAATCAAATAGAGCTCCCGCGTGGGCAAAGCCGCTGATGCGGAGGGCGAACGCAAAAACGGGAGGACAGAGGAATCAGCAATGAGCTGGACGTCCTTGGTCTTCCAAATCATCAGCCACGAGATGAAATTGAGAATCATCGTGGCGCCGAAAAACCAGATTCCTGTTCGCGAGGCGCGGGCATATTCCCTGAGCGCCGGGAATTCCTGAATCTGTTGCGGCAACGACGCGGCGCGCAGGTTTGCGCCCGCAAGCTGGCGCGAGACAAGCCCCATGGCGGTTTCGAGGTCGGCGCTTTCCAGGTTCGCGCCCTCGAGGTTGGCTCCGACGAGGCATGCCTCTTCCAGATTCGCGCGCATCATGCAGGCGTCGCGAAGATCAGCGAGCAAAAGGTCCGCCGATTTTAGATTGGCATCGTGAAAATCCGCGAACCGCAAATTCACGCCGACGAGCTCGGCTCCCTCAAGCTCCGCACGGCTCATGTCCCCCATTTGACCCGCGCGCCCTTGCGATTCGACCCATTCCTTGTGGCTCGCGAGCTTCTCTTCAAACGCCCAATTGGTCGGGTCAGCGCGCGTATGGTCGGAAACCAAGCCTGCCGCGACCTCCACCTGGACGTGCGGCGTCATTTCCACGGCAAGATCAACCGGGGTTGCTGGAGTCGCCGGCGTTGCGCCTGGGGTTGAAACCGGCGGGAGAATCGGCGATGAAGATTCAGGTTTGGCGTCGGCAGCGATTTCTTTCGCGGCTGGCGTCGGAGACGAACCCTCTGTCCCGCTGGCAGCCGGCCCAGTGACGGCTGCGAGGGAAAGTTCGGTGTGGGTTTCGGGAGCTGTATTTTTGTCGGGCGCCGCTTCAGTCGCGACGGTTTCTGTGATGGGGGATTCATCCACAGGTGATTCGGCAGTTTGCACACCAGTCCCACCCGTGTCTCCGCGACGAGACCCTAGCCAGAATCGAAACGCCATTGAACGGCCCCCAAGCCCGAGGCAAATCAAGTGAAACGCAAGCGGGCATGGCCTTGGCCTCCGGGCTCACCCCGAAACTTTGCGCTATCCTCAATCTTAATCTGATTCCAGATTGGGCCTGAGACATGGTATCGCGTCAGTTTCCGAAAACCGCCTGTACGGAAGTGCAACTGCCGTACAGCTGGCCTGAGGATTTTTCCGGCCCGGCGATCCTCGACATGCCGCGCTTTCGCCCGCATAAGGAAACAAGGGCTGCGCGGCAAACGATTCCGCAGTATTCTTTCCTTAGAGGCAATGAAATCGAGCGGCGGCACGGCCCGCCGTGTGGAGGGATCAACCGTGGACACGAAAGTCTCGCCGGCCCGGAATACACAAACGCGAATCGAATCCGACAGCATGGGGAAGATTGAAGTCCCGAGCGATCGCTACTATGGCGCCCAAACGGCGCGTTCGCTGATCCATTTTGATATCGGCCGCGAGACGATGCCACCGGAACTGATCCGCGCATTTGGAGTGCTGAAAAAGGCCGCCGCGCTCGTGAATAAGGATCTCGGAAAACTTTCGCCGGAGAAGGCGCGCCTGATTGTCCAGGCGGCCGATGAAGTGATCGCCGGAAAACTTGACGAGCATTTTCCACTGCACATTTGGCAAACGGGCAGCGGCACGCAAACGAACATGAACGCGAACGAAGTGATCTCCAACCGCGCGATTGAAATCGCGGGCGGCGTGCTGGGCAGCAAAAAGCCGATTCATCCGAACGACGATGTGAACATGTCGCAATCCTCGAATGACACCTTTCCGACCGCCATGCATATCGCCGCAGCTTCGCGCGTGGCGGAAGCTCTCATCCCAGCCGTCGAACGTCTGCGCGATGCGCTCGACAAGAAGGCGCGGGCCTTTGCGGCGGTGGTGAAAATCGGCCGCACACATTTGATGGACGCGACGCCGCTCACCGTGGGCCAAGAGATGTCCGGCTGGGTAAGCCTGCTCGACCGCGATGTGACGAGATTAAAGGAGGTGCTGCCTGGGCTCTACGAACTCGCGATTGGCGGCACGGCGGTTGGGACAGGGCTGAACGCGCATCCCGAATTCGGTGAGCGCGCGGCGCAAAAAATTTCGGAATTGACCGGCTTGCCATTCCGTTCGCATCCGAACAAGTTCGCGGCGCTTTCGGCGCATGATGAAATCGTGTTTGCAAGCGGCGCGCTGAAGACGCTGGCCGCATCGCTGATGAAAATCGCGAATGATGTAAGGTGGCTGGCCTCGGGCCCGCGTGCGGGGCTGGGCGAATTAATGCTGCCGGAAAACGAGCCCGGTTCATCCATCATGCCAGGCAAGGTGAATCCCACGCAGTCCGAAGCGATGACCATGGTCGCGGTGCAGGTCTTTGGCAACGACACGGCGATCAGTTTTGCCGGCTCGCAGGGAAATTTTGAGTTGAACGTGTTCAAGCCGGTGATGATCCACAATTTCCTGAATTCCGTGCGGCTGCTGTCGGACGCTTGCCGCTCATTTACGGACCATTGCGTTGATGGAATGGAATTGGATGAAAAGCGCATCAAGGACAACGTGGAAAATTCGCTGATGCTGGTGACCGCGCTCAGCCCGAAAATCGGCTACGACAAGGCGGCGGAGATCGCCCACAAAGCGCATCATGAGAAGCTGAGCCTTCGTGAGGCGGCGCTAAAGCTCGGGTATCTCACCGAGAAGGAATTTGACGAGCTGGTACGTCCGGAAAAGATGACGCATCCTTAGAAAGTTTGATGATTGGCGAGGTACAGTACTCCATTTTGGTGCAGCGTGAAGAATCGAACGGGTTGCATCTGGCACAGATGAAGAAATCCATCTCAAACCTGGAACTATCTTAGCGTCTACTGACGAATTCCTTTGACAAGTTTGTGAGTCTTCATTAAGTTCATACTCCCCTTCAGTCCCTCTCGTGGTTTTTCCCCCTCCACTGGAGGTTGGATGCGCCTTCTAGTCGCGGAAAACGATCCTGCACTTGCCACATTTCTCCAGCGTGGCTTTGACGCCGAGCATTACGCGGTGGACCTGACCAACGGTGGAGAGCAGGCGAAATTCATGGTCCAGGAGCACGACTACGATCTTGCGATCCTGGATTTGAATTTGCCGAAGCCGGATTGTCTGGATGTCCTCCGGAAAATTCGCGCCCAGCGCCAGCAAATGCCCATCCTTGTATTGACCAGCAAGGGGCAACTGCCGGACCGCGTCCAGGTGCTGGATCTGGGAGCAGACGATCTAGTACTGAAGCCATTTGCGTTTTCGGAGCTTTCGGCGCGCGTCCGCGTGTTGCTCAGGCGCGGTGGGCGGTCTGGCGAAGCGATCCTGCGAATTGAAGACCTGGAGTTGAATCGCGTGGAGCACACCGTGAAACGCGCGAACCGCCCGATCGAGCTGACGCCCAAGGAATTCTCACTGCTGGAATACCTTATGCGCAACGTCGGACAGCACATCACACGGGCGCAAATCATCGAGCACGTTTGGAATTTGTCCTACGACACCATGACCAACGTCGTGGACGTGTACATCAATTATTTGCGGAAAAAAGTGGATGCGTCCTCCGAAAACAAGTTGATTCACACGATTCGTGGCGTTGGCTACCAGGTGCAGGCAACCAGCTCAACTCGCGGGCAGTCGGCGTGACGCGTAGATCCACAACTTCTTACGAAAGATGAAATTTTTTTAATGTAGGCCTATCGGGCCGGACCGCCGAAGGAAAGGGCAAAAATCATGGCAGCGGCGACAGCAGTGTTGACGAGGAGCGGGGTTGGGAAAGCGTTGGTTGCAAGTTCGCAGGCGGAATTCCGGAACAGGGTCCTGAAAGGGCTCACATCCGCAGGCACGCAAGCAACTGAAGCAGAGGGCGGGGCCGATGCTTTGATCAAGCTCGAATCGAACGAGTTCCGCACACTCTACCTCGACCCGCAAATCGAGGACTTGGACGTGGAAGAGCTCGTGGCAACGATTCGTTTGCGTTACCCACAGCTCGACGTTGTAGTGCTGGACGGCGAAAACGGTTCACAGCAGGAGGACTTCACTTCGCTTTCCATCCCATCTGTTCTACCGGAAGGTGACCAGGGCGAAGAAGAGTCGAGGATCGAAGACCAGGCGCAGACGCTATGGAGCGAGCCCTCCGAAGCTTATGCCCCTGAGCCGGAGACACTGCCGACACGGATGGAACCATTGTCCGGAATGATCGGCACCAGCCGGAAGATGCAGCAGCTCTATCGGCTGTCAAGGCTGGTGGCGCCGCGGGATACGTCCGTGCTGATTGTGGGCGCCACAGGAACGGGCAAAGAATTGGTGGCGCGCGGGATCCACGAATTGAGCCGGCGGAGCCGTGGCCCGTTCGTGGTGGTGAACTGCGCGGCGATTCCTGAAAGCCTGCTCGAAGCCGAGCTTTTCGGCTTCACGCGCGGCGCCTTCACCGGAGCGTTTCAATCGCGCCTCGGCAGAATTCACGCGGCGCATGGCGGTACATTGCTTCTCGACGAGGTGGGCGAGCTGCCGCTGAGTATGCAGGCAAAGCTGCTGCGATTCGTGCAGGAAGGCGAAGTGCAGCGGCTGGGCAGCGCGGATCTTTTCCGCGTGGACGCTCGCTTGATCGCCGCGACGAATGCGGACCTGCTGCAACGTGTCCGCGAGAAGCAATTCCGGGAAGACCTCTATTACCGCCTGGCTGTTTTTCCAATCGAGTTGCCGCCGCTTTGCAACCGGTTGGAGGACATTTTTCCGCTGGCGCAGCATTTTCTGGCCGAGCTTTGCC
Source organism: uncultured Acidobacteriota bacterium (assembly GCA_963701005.1). Classification (GTDB taxonomy): domain Bacteria; phylum Acidobacteriota; class Terriglobia; order Acidiferrales; family UBA7541; genus Palsa-295. The sequence goes on along the minus strand of OY969555.1, from coordinate 3,599,807 downwards.
GGCAATCAAGCATGCCGCGGAAAACATTCAGCCCGGAAGCTTCAATCCGCCTGCGGGCGCACCTCTGGCCGGGAAACGTTCGCGAGCTCCAGCACTGGATCGAGCGCGCGTTCGTCCTGGCGGAATCAAAGGAACAGATTAGAGCCGCTGACCTGGGCATGCAGTCCGATGGCGCCTGAGTTCAGAGAATTCTAAGAACCCCGGAGGCTGCATGGCACGCGCCGTGCATGTTCTTATCCGCCATGCCCGCCACCATAGTCGCGCCGAAGAAAGCCGGCCCGCAAATCGTTCCGCGCGATAGCTCCGCGAAGCGGTCGCTCGCCCGCGCCTTTGAGACATTCACGAACGCCGCGGATTCGCTCGAAAGGTCCTACGGCCAATTGCAGGCCGAGGTTCTCCGGCTGCGCTTCGAACTCGAACGCACGAACCGCGACTTAGCCTCGAGCCTCGAAGAAAACGCCAGGATGCGCCGCTACCTGACGCGCGTGATGGAAGGATTGCCGTGCGGCGTTCTGGTTGTGGACCGCCGCGGCGAGCTGCGCATGACGAATCCGGAAGCGCGCAGATTGCTTTCGACCGCCACGGATGGATCGAAGGAATCGCTTGGCGCGATAGCGCTCGCGCCAGAAGCCCTGCTGCGCTCGCTCGAGGAGTCCCGCTCGGGAATGCCGCAGGCCGAAAGAGAATGGGCCATGGAGACTGCGCAAGGCCCGCGAACAATCGGGCTCGCCTGCGCCGTGCTTGGCGAAGGCGAGGGCGAGGGGTCAGCGAGCGAGTCGGTGTTCCTCCTTCGCGATATCACCGAGGAAAAGCGGCAAGCGGCCGAGCGAGAAACAGCTCGCCGCAAGGAATCGCTGGCCGAGATGGCCACGTTGCTGGCGCACGAGATACGGAATCCGCTGGGAAGCCTCGAGCTGTTCGCCGGCCTGCTGGCGGATGCGGCTGCCACGCAGCCGGACTTGCGGCGCTGGACCGATCACATTCAGGCGGGCTTGCGGTCTCTTTCCGCGACTGTCAACAACGTCCTCCAATTCCACAGCCAGCCCGCGCCGCAACTCGCGCCCGTAAATCTGGGACGACTGATGCGCGAATCGGTTGAATTTCTCCGTCCGCTCGCCCGCCAGGCCGGTTTGCGCATCGACCTGCAAAATTCGCTTGGTGAACTCGAAATCGCTGCGGACGCGCACCGGCTTCAGCAGGTGTTTTTCAACCTGGCGCTGAATGCATTTCGGGCCATGTCCGTGAACGGCATGCTCGCCGTGCGGCTGCAATGGGCGGATTACGATCGCTTGAATGAAGTGCGCATCGAATTCGAAGACACGGGCCGGGGAATCGAGCCGGAAAACCTCCAAAAGATTTTTGACGCCGGCTTTACGACCCATGCGGGGAATCCCGGCCTCGGCCTGGCGGTCTGCCGCACGGTGGCCGAACAGCACGGCGGCAGCATTGATGTGGCAAGCGTGGTCGGGAAGGGAACCACCTTTTCGTTGGTTCTACCGCGAGCGGGAGGAGCCGCATGAATCAGGTGCTTGTTGTTGATGACGAAGCGCCGATGCGCGCCGCCCTCGAGGCCCATTTCGTGCGTGATGGCTGGGAAGTTACGACCGCCTACGGAGCGAATGATGCGCTGGCAAAGTTTCGGAAGACGCCGTGCCCGCTGGTGGTGACGGACATGCGCATGCCCGATGGCGACGGCCTGGGTGTGATGCGCGGCTTGCGCGAAGTCGCGCCGCAGGTCGGCGTGATTTTTCTCACCGCATTCGGTTCCGTCCCGGACGCGGTGCAAGCCATTCGCGAAGGGGCGTGCGATTACCTGGTGAAGCCCGTTTGCTTCGACCAGTTGCGAGAAGTGGCCGCGCGGGTGCTCGCGCGTGCGACTGCGCGAATTCAACCGGGAGCGGTGCACGAACGCGAGAACAAGTTGGTGGGAGGCTCAGCGGGACTCCAGAGTTTGATTGAACGGGCACGGCAGGTCGCTCGTACGGAAATGGACATCCTGGTCTCGGCCGAAAGTGGCACCGGGAAGGAGCTGCTGGCGCGGCTGATCCACCAGGCGAGCGACCGCCGTAACCGGCCATTCGTGGCCGTGAATTGCGCGGCGTTTCCTGAAACCCTGCTCGAGAGCGAGCTATTCGGCCACGCGCGCGGCGCCTTCACGGGCGCGATGGCAGCCAAGCCGGGAAAATTCGAGCTGGCGCATACCGGAACACTGCTGCTCGATGAAATCGGCGAGATGCCCTTAATGCTTCAGCCAAAATTGCTGCGTGCGCTTCAGGAGCGCGAAGTGGACCGCCTGGGCGACACGCGGCCTGTGCGCGTGGACGTTCGCGTTATCGCCACCACGAATCAGCCGCTGCTCGTCCTGATCGAAGCTGGAAAATTCCGTGCGGATCTGTATTACCGGCTGAATGTGGTCCCGCTCACCATCCCTCCCTTGCGCGAACGCCGCGAGGATATCCCCGCGCTCATCCAGCATTTTCTCGATAAATATGCGCCGCAAGTATCCGCCGACCCGCCGAGGTTCTCAGAAGAACTGATGGCCCGGCTGAATCTGCATCACTGGCCTGGAAACGTTCGCGAACTCGAGAATTTCGTCCGCCGCGCGGTCGCGCTACACCCGGGCGAATTGATCCCCGGCGATTTCTTTGACGCTCCTTCAGCTTCTGGCACGACCGCGGTGACCGCCGCGCCGCCCCTGAATTGTCAGGACTCCGCGAATGTTTCCCTGCGCACGATGGAGCGGCGGCTCCTTGAATCCACGCTCGAAGCGAATGGCGGAAACCGGACGCGCGCCGCAAGGGCTCTGGGCATCTGCCAGCGGACCATGCGAAACAAGATTCGCGAATATGGCCTTCCGCCGCGGAGGTACCAATGAGCCTGATTGACACACCCAACATGATTTTCCTCGAGCGCTATCTGGATCTCGCCGCGTTTCGCCAAACTCTTGTAGCTACGAACCTGGCGAACGTTGACACGCCCGGCTATCAAACGCGCGATGTCGCGTTTCAGAGCGAGCTCACTTGGGCCAGCTTTGATGGCTTCAAGTCGCCGCTGAAGCCGCTCGTCCGTCCGGTGTATGGGCTCATCGAGCGCCCGGATGGAAACAACGTAAGCCTCGACCGGGAAGGCCTGCTGCTGGCTCAAACGCAGCTGCAATTCAAGGCCGCCATCGAATTCATCCGTGCCGAGTTTCATGGAATGCTCGGCGCCATCAACGACGGGAAGGAATCATGAACCTCTTCGGCGTATTGACCATCAGCGGCACAGCGCTCCTCGCCGAACGCGAGCGCGCGGAAGTGACGGCAAGCAACCTCGCCAATGCGGAGACTACACGCACGCCGCAGGGCGGGCCGTATCAACGCCAGCACGTCGTGTTCGCCGCCATGCGCCCGTTCGGTCTTCCGTTCGGGCAGCAACTCGCCACGATGGTCGATTTCAGCGCGCGCGGAGTGCAAGTCGCCGGAGTGATTGGTGACCCCACGCCGCCGATCCGCCGTTTCGAGCCCGGCCATCCCGACGCGGACGCTGCCGGCTACGTTTCCTCTCCGGCCATCAATCCAATCGAAGAAGAAGTGAACTTGATGGGCGCGGCGCGATCGTATCAGGCAAATATTTCGGCAGTACAGGCGACGAAGGCCATGATTGGCTCGTCGCTCGAGATTTTGGCGTGATCGGGCGGACCCGATTTGGTTTCAGGTGAACGATGGCAAATTCGATTATAGGTGTTTCCGTAAATCCTCTAAGCGTGCAGCCGGGCGCGAGTACGGCGCCGGGAGGGGACAAGTCCGAGTTTCTGAAGACGCTCGACGGCGCGATCAATCAGGTGAATCAGCTGTCGGACAACGCTTCATCGAAAGTATCCGAGCTGCTCCAAGGCAACGGCCAGGACTTGCACTCCGCCATGATTGCGGTCGAAAAAGCGGACATATCCTTTCAACTAATGATGCAGGTGCGCAATAAAATCATTCAGGCTTATCAGACGATCTCGCAGTTGCAGTTCTGAGTGTCTCAACATCGCGCAGCATGCACTCGATCGGGCTCAACCGCGACCGGCGCCGGCTGAGTTCTCCGACTTGACCGAAAGCAGTGCGGCAGATTCGACCTGATTAGGCCGGGACTGCCGCAGCCGGGCGAAACAGGATGCCCGTGGAAAAGTTTCTAAAACAGATTGAAACGTTCCTACGCGGCCTCACAAACCGCCAGAAGGCGCTCCTTGGCGTCGCCATAGTGCTCGTAGTTCTGGTGGGTGGCATTTTTTACCGGCTCACGCAAACGGCGGAATTCAAGACTCTTTATTCCGGTCTCTCCCAGACAGACGCGCAGGCGTTGGCCCAGCGTCTCACCTCCAAGAATATTCCTTACGAACTTTCAACGGACGGGGCCAGCATCCGCGTTCCCTCGGACCAACTCGACAAAACGCGGCTCGAACTCGCCTCCGAAGGCATGCCGCAGAGTGGCCGCCTCGGATTTGAGCTTTTCGACAAGCCCAACTGGGCGGGAAGCGATTTTTCGGAACAGGTGAATTATCAGCGGGCGTTGGAAGGCGAACTCGAGCGGACCATCCAAACCATGGGCAACGTCGAATCGGTTCGCGTTCATCTCGTCCTGCCGCACGAATCGCTTTTCAGCGATCGCGAGCGCGTGGCCAAGGCGGCAGTGGTAATGAAGCTGCGCGCCGGAGGATTAACCGACGACCAGGTGAACGCCGTCACTCATCTCGTTGCCAGCGCCGTCGACAATCTCGCTCCCGAAAACGTCACCCTGATTGGCGCCGATGGCCGCACCCCGCTGGTGGCGAAGGGCCATGACAGCTTGCACGGTTCATTCGCTTCCGTGGAACTCGAAGCGGCCATGGCGGAAAAGCTGGTGGCCACGCTTGCTCCGGTCGTCGGCCCCGATCACGTGAAGGCTAGCGTCACCGTAGCCTACGACCAGACCTCCGGCGACACCACAGAGGAAACCTATGACCCGGACAATACCGTGCTCGTCTCCTCGCAGGTGCAAGAGGAGCGTTTCAACGGCACTCCTCCAGCGGGCATTCCCGGCACGCCGAGCAACGTGCCATCTGCGCCTGGCAGCACCCCTGGTAATCCCGTCGCAAATGGAACGACGCCGCCGGCACCCGGCACCACTCCGCCCGCTGCCGGCGCGGCTGCGCCACCCCCCGCGGCTCAGCCGCCTGCAAAAACTGCGACAGCACAGAACAGCACGTTGCAGCCGAACACTCTGAACCCGATCGTACCCCTCTCCCCTGAATCCGAGGGCCAGCGCAGCGAAAGCCGCACCTACGCAGTCAGCAAGACGCTGCGGCACACGATTGACCCAGCCGGCAGAGTGAAGAAAATTGCCGCGGCGGTGCTAGTGGACGATGTGGTCGACGTGAAAGAAGAAAAAGGCGAGCACAAAGAGACTCGCCGCAAGCGCACGCCGGAAGAAATGAAGCAAATCGAGGACGCGGCCAGAGCCGCGATTGGCTTTGACGCAGCGCGCGGCGACATTCTCTCCGTACAGAACATTTCATTCCTGAGCGCGCCTTGGGAGAAGCCCGTGCCGGTGCCGGCCATCGAGCGAGTCCGCCTCGTGGCCGAGAAATGGATCTTGCTCGTTCGTTATGGGCTTCTCTTGCTCCTATTCCTCCTGATTTACATGCTCATACTCCGCCCGGTAAAAAATCAATTGTTGCGCACTTTCCAGCAGGCGGCAGGCGCGGCACCGCCGCAAATGTTTTCCGCAGTCGCATCCGCAGCGGGCGAAGGGAGCGGCCAAGCAATATCCAGCGCAGACACCCAGCTCCTCTCGGAAGCTGACCTCGAGCGGGAACTTGGACAGACCACAACTGAAATCCAGCGGGTAGTACAACTTAAGAAGCACCTGACGGACAAGGTGAAGCGTGACCCCGGCTCGGCCAGTCAATTGGTCCGGCATTGGATCCGCGAAAGGCCCGCACACCCATGATTACCGCAGATACTAAAATCACGGGTCTTCAAAAGGCCGCTATTCTCCTGATCCTTCTGGGGGAGGAGGGCGCAACGGCGATTTACAAGAGGCTTCCGGAGCGCGAGTTGCAGCAACTCACGCAACAAATCGCATCCCTCGAAGAAGTCACGCCGGAGGTGGCCACGAGTGTTCTCCGCGAGTATCACCAACTCTCGCTGACGCAGGACTATATAGCGCAGGGGGGGCCTGATGTAGCTGCCAAGATGCTGACTATGGCCTTTGGCGACCAAACCGCAAAAGCCCTTCTTGACCAGGTGACCCTCGCGCGCGAGGAGATGGCTCAAAGTTTCGACTCGCTACAGAAGGCCGACCCAAAACAACTCGTCAAGTTCGTCCAGGGTGAGCACCCTCAAACCATTGCCATGGTCCTGGCGCAACTGGGCAGCAAGGCGGCCTCGTCTTTGCTCATCCTGCTGCCGGAGAAGCTCCGCGGGCAAACAATCAAGCGACTCGCCGACATGCAGCAGTTTTCACCGGAGATGGCTCAGAAAATCTCGCTGGTCTTGCACCGCAAGGTAATGACGTTGGGCGATCAGGACCGGCGGTCGTATGGGGGCGTGAAAACAGCCGCGGAATTGCTGAATCGCATTGAGCCAACCGTGAGCAAGACCATTCTGGAGACGGTCGAATCCGAAGACGCAAGACTGGCGCTCAGCATTCGCAATAACATGTTTACTTTCGAGGATCTTCTCGGCGTCCCGGAAACCGGCATACGCGACCTGCTTGGGACGGTGGACAAAAAATCATTGGCGGTCGCACTGAAAGGAGCGAGCGAGGATCTGAAAAATCACATTTTCAAGACGATGTCCTCCCGCGCCGTCGAAATGTTGAAGGAAGACATGGAAGTCCTGGGGCCTGTCCGGGCGCAGACCGTGTCGGCGTCGCAACAGGAAATCGTGCAGGCCGCCCGCGCTCTCGAGGCGCAGGGCAAGCTGGTACTGAACAATGAGCAAGAAGAAGCATACGTCGTCTGAGCACACGGCGGGTGCGACGGAGAACTCCGAGGCCGTCTCCCCTTATGTTTACCGTCCCGCGCCGAGTTGGGACCCGGGAGGCGAAACCTATCTGAGCGCCCAAGGCATCGCCACAGCCATGGAAATGCCGGAAGCGGACACGGGGCCCACGGGCGGCGCACCACCCGAAGAAAAAATCGGAGCGCGGAGCAACGAATCGTATGAGCAAGGATTTCGCGAAGGAATGGCGAAGGCCCGGGCGGAGTCCGAAGCGGCACTCACTCAACAGCGCGATGCCATCTCCGCGGCGCTCAAGGAATTTGTCCATCAGCGCAACGAGTATTTTCATCATGTGGAAGGTGAAGTGGTGGCGCTTGCGCTTGCCATCGTCCGAAAAATACTCCGCCGGGAATCGCAGCTGGATCCACTCTTGTTGTCCGGGCTGGTTCGAGTCGCGCTCGAAAAAACCGCGATGAGCCAGACAGCGCGGCTCCGTGTGAACCCCTCGCAAATCCCCATCTGGCAGGAATATTTCCTGGAACATTCCGACCTTCCTCTCCAACCCGAGCTATCAGGCGACGCCGCGCTCGAACAGCACCAATGCCAGCTCGAAACGGAACTCGGAATCTCCGAAATCAACCTCGAAACGCAGCTCAAGGAAATCGAGCAGGGGCTCTTCGACTTGCTCGCGCAAAGGCCCGCCCCGCGATGACGGAATCAACCGCGCTGCTCGATCCGTTCTTCCGGCGCCTGGAACGGATTTCAACCTGGCAGTCTGCCGGACGGGTGACGAAAGCAGTTGGACTGCTGGTCGAATCGGAAGGCCCGTGCTGTTCCGTTGGCGAGTGTTGCGACATTGTGGACGCCGACGGCGTCCCACATCCCGGCGAGGTGGTGGGCTTTCGCGGACGCACAGTCCTTTCCATGCCGCTCGACCGTCCACGCGGCATTCAATTTGGCGATCGCGTGATCACGCATGGCGTGCGCCCGGCGCTCGCCGTGAGCCAGGATTTGCTGGGACGCGTGATTGACGGCACGGGCGTCCCCCTGGATTCGCTCGGTTCATACAGTGCGCCTGATTTTCAGCCTGTCCATGCTTCGCCGCCTCAAGCTCTCGAACGTACCGCAATCCGTGAGCCGCTCGGCTGCGGCATTCGCGCGATCGATGGGATGCTTTCTTGTGGACGCGGGCAACGCGTGGGAATTTTTGGCGGCAGCGGCGTGGGCAAGAGCACGCTCGTGGGAATGATGGCGCGAGGCACGGCCGCAGACCTCACAGTGGTGGGGCTGGTGGGAGAACGCGGGCGCGAAGTTCGCGAATTCCTGGAAGACGCACTGGGCGAGGAGGGCAGGAAGCGGTCCGTCGTTGTCGTTGCCACCTCGGACCAATCGCCCCTCCTGCGCCTTCGCGCGGCGCTGGCAGCCACTGCGATCGCCGAATATTTCTCCGCCCGGCATCGCCATGTCCTGCTGGTAATTGATTCGCTCACGCGCGTGGCCATGGCCCAGCGCGAAATCGGCCTGGCAGCGGGCGAGCCGCCGACGGCGAAGGGCTACACTCCCTCAGTCTTCTCGCTGCTGGCACAACTTGTCGAGCGCGCCGGTCATTTCGGCTCCGGCAGCATTACCGCGTTCTACAGTCTCTTGATGGAGGGCGACGACCAGCAGGACGTGCTTGTGGATGCCGTCCGTGCACTCCTCGATGGCCACATCATCCTCGATAGGCGCCTCGCCGCGCAGAACCACTACCCCCCCATCGCTGTGCTCGATAGCCTCAGCAGGCTGCTGACATCCGTATCCAAACCCGAGCATCTCGCCAAAATTCAGCGCTACCGCCAATTGCTGGCAGCTTACGCCGCCTCGGAGGATTTGATCCGCGTTGGCGCATATCAGAAGGGAACCGACCCCATACTGGACACAGCGCTCGAGGTCCTGCCGGCGCTGAATTCCTTCCTCCAGCAGAAAAAAGACGAGTGGGCTTCCTTCGATGACACGGTCGCGCGTTTCATCGCCTTGCCGGGTTAACGCCATGGCCTTCAATTTTTCTCTTCGTCCTGTTCTGCGGCTGCGTGCAAGTTATGAACGCCTCGAGCGGTTGCGCCTGCATGCTCTCCTCGCACTCATCGTTCGCGTGCGGGAAGAGATCGCTGCACTGGAAATGGAATCTGCGGCGGCGCGGCGCTCCACGCAAGAGATGCTTCGATCTGGCCTGATAGGCGCCGAATTGCACTTCCCAGTGAAGTCCGAAAAGACTCGCGCGGAACGTAGGCAAGGGCTGGAAACTCGCCTCTCAGAGCTCCATCGAACACGGGAAAAACAGCAACTCGCTTACCAGGCAGCCCTGCAAAAGCTGAAAATCCTCGAAAATCTTCGCCAACGGAAATGGGACGAATATACCCGAGAGCAGGCTCGACTTGAGCAAGCCAGGCTCGACGAGATGTATCTGCTTCATCGCGCTTCAAAGCCGCCTGAATAACATTTGCCTACCGGCCCGGCAAGACTTGCCTCCCTCGCGCAATGCGGGATGGCGGTGGTTCATTACAATCCTGAGTCAGCGAAGGCTAGGGCGAGCATTTTCAACCATCTGGATGGTCTAGCGCCTCACCCATCGGCAGGCCGGTTTTGGCAGAGTGCTTGCACCCTCGTCGATGGCTACAAGACTGCCAATGATAAACGCCGCGCCATCGCCGAACTCGACACTGCTGAATGCGAGTCCATCTCCGGCAACTAATTTCGCGGCCCAATCCTCGAATTCATCTGCTTCCGGTTCTTTCACCAGCGTTCTTTCCAGTGTCCAAAGTAATCACCCGGACCCTAAGAATTTGACGACGGTCAAGAGCCAGGATCCAGCCAATAGTGGCAACACGCGGACGAAAAATTCCGCTCCTGCAAGCAGCAGTTCCCCTGCGTCCTCGTCGCAATCAGCCACTACCGTCGCGCCTGTCTCCACGCCCCCCCCTGCGGCAACCACCACGGCAACACCAGTGGCTCCATCAGCTCCGCTTAACCCCACGGCGCTCCCACCGTCAGATGGACTGAGCACAAGCATTCTCGCGGCAGTCGAATTGGAAGCGCTCGCGGCAGCCCAGGCGAGTGCTACCCAAGTATCTTCGACGGCTGCTTCCCCCGCGCCAGCCGCATCCGCAACCACGCCTGCATCAAAAAACCCCACGGATTCCGCGAATGTCGTTGCGCCGAATGCCAATGTTGGGCCAATCACTTCCGCCGACGCAGCGGCGATCGCGCTTCCTGCCGCTTCCGCGGACACCACCGCGACTAACGCCGGTGGAGTTGATCAGCCCGCGGCCAAAGTCCTGACCTTGGCTCCGGCGCTCGGTGCGCAACAATTGACCGAACTAGCGCAGCGCCTCCGCACCCCAGCCGCGCTCCAGGCAGCTACCCCGCCCGTGGCAGGAATTCCAACAAAAGCATCCAACTCCACGCCCCCCACGTCCGCAGTCGCGGCACCGAAGCAAACAATTTCACCGGAATTATTGGCCAGCATTACAGGGAATGCCCCTGGGAACGCCAGCTCGAACGCGCAAAAAGCAACATCTGACTCTCGAGATCAAGTCACCCAAGACGCCGCGTCCAAGTTACAAGCAGCGCTGAATATTCCGGATATTAAATTAATCCCGATAGCTTCCGGAAACGCAGCGGGCGATGGAAATTCGGCTGGAAACGGCACGTATCAGTCATCTCAAAACTCCGATAATTCGGGCTCAACCGCGCCACCCACCAACTTGACGCAGATCCTCGCGGCAAGCCAATCCGCCACCGCAACCGACAGCAGCGAAAAAATTCAAAGCACCGATTCAGCGGTCGCCGTAAAAGCCGCCGGGCTCACTGCGGTGTCCGTTGACCAGGGCCTGCACGTCCCCGCCGATGCTCCCGGGGCACCGGCGTGGGCGGACGCAGGCGCCAGCCCGCAGCCAACGGGCAAAGAAAATATTCCTGTGACGACGACTCCACCACCCCCAGCGCCGGCTCCTGTGCCCCTGCCCGCATCGCTCAGCGACGTGGCCCAGGCAAGCCAGCTCTACCAGCGCGTTGGCGGCGCCGAAATGCACATCGCCATGCAGACCGATTTGCTGGGTTCAATCGACCTGCACACGGTCGTGCATCAAAGCACCATTTCCGCAACGATTGGCGTCCAGCGCGCTGACGTTCAATCTCTCCTCGCAAATGATTTGCCCGCCCTCCAGCACGCCCTGGCGGAGCAAAGATTCCAGGTCAACCAGATTTCCGTGCTCAATAGTTCGGTCGGGGGCCGCCTGGACCATAGCGGGCAACAGCAGCAACAACAGCAGAATAGCTCGCCGCCTTCCAGTGCCCCTGTTCCCGTCGCGCAAGAATTCGGCCGTAACAGCGGAGAGGAATCTGCATCCGCCTGGAGCGAAATTTCTGTCCTCGGCGAATACGCGGGTCATCTCAGCATTCGGGCTTAGAGATTACGTTCGAAAGGAGAAAAAGCCATGCAGCCCATCAGCGCAGCGAATCCACTTACGCCGCTGCATTCAAGTGCCACTAGCTCGACCGGCTCCACAACCTCGACTTCAACCCCATCAGCCACCAATCAATTGACCGGCAATTCATTCCTCACGCTCCTCACTGCTCAGCTTCAATCCCAGGATCCGCTGAATCCGCTCGATCCAGATACCTTCGTGACCGAGCTCGTCCAATTCAACCAGCTCCAGCAGTTGATCAATATCAATCAAACTCTTACGACGGCGACAACTGCTCCGGCGAGCAGCGGTTCGCAAGCCAACGCAACCACAACCGCTTCACAGGCGGCCTCGACCGCACTGATCTAGGAGAAAACCGATGCCATCTTTTTCAACAGCCCTTTCAGGATTGGATGCCAGTTCGCAGGAATTGTCCGTAATCTCGAACAATCTTGCCAACTTGAACACCGTGGCCTACAAGGGAGCGACCACCACGTTCAAGGACCTCTTCTACCAGGGGTTCGGTTCGAGCGGCAACGGCAACCCCATTCAAGTGGGTGTCGGCGTTGCGTTGGGCTCCGTCCCGGCAAACTTCACACAGGGCACGATTCAATCGGACGGCGTCCCAACCGACGTCGCTATTCAAGGAACCGGCTTCCTGATTGGTCAGAATAATGGCCAACAAGTCTTCCTGCGGGCAGGCAATCTCTCCGTTACGGCAAACGGAACCCTCGTCGCGGCGGATGGCTCGGAAATCCTCGGCTACCAGGCCGTGAACGGTGCGATCAATACCAATCAGGTTCCCGGCCCACTGACAATCTCTACCGGGCTGATCAATCCCCCACAGCCTACGGCCAACGCGCAACTTTCGCTAAACCTGAATTCCGCCACCGCCGTGGGCGGCACCTTCGGCACCGCCATCACCATCTTTGATTCCCTCGGCGCTCCTCATGTACTCACCTATACTTTCACCAACACGGCCCCGGACAATTGGACCTATTCAATCACCATTCCTCAGGCGGACATCGCCGGTGCCGTCGGCCCGGTCGTCCTCAAGGCGGGCACACTCGTCTTCAACGGGTCCGGCGTACTGACGACGCCAGCAGCAAACGTCGCCGGCATCGCCATCAATAACTTTGCTGACGGCGCCAAAAATCAAACCTTTAATTGGAATGTCTTCGATAAAAACGGAGTCGGCCAGGTTACGCAGGTAGCCGCAGCCTCCGCGACGGCTTCCACTCTCCAGGATGGTTTTGCCAGCGGCTCGCTTGTCAGCTACTCGATCGGCAACGACGGGACAATTGACGGTTCCTTCAGCAACGGGCAGACACAGCCACTCGGCCAGGTTCTACTCGCTAGTTTCGCAAACCAGGAAGGCTTGTCGCGCAACGGCCAGAACGAATTTATTTCCACTCTCGATTCCGGCGCCGCCAATATCGGCATTCCCGGCACCGGCGGACGCGGCACAATTGACGGCGGCTCACTCGAACAGTCCAACGTGGACATCTCCACCGAGTTCGCTAATTTGATCGTCGCCCAAAGTGGATACGAAGCCAACGCCAAAGTGGTGACAACTTTTGACACCATCGTCCAAGACACCATCAACCTAATCCAATAGCTTCTTAACACAGGAATGGTCGGCGGACTTGCCCCAGGCTTCGATCTGGCCTGGGGCAAGCCCGCCTTTGCAAGACCATCCTCATGAAAGCTTTCATATCCCGCGGTCGCCTCGGCTCGCTCGATTCACGCGAGGTCGTGTCCCAAACGCGCGATCCTTTTCAAACCCCTCCCATTCCAACAACTTGGCGCTGTGCCCATTCGGAACATTCGAGAATACAAGCCACCTTGTTTTCGGTTCCCCAATTGCATTGCCACCGTGAGACCAATGGCTGAAGAAGTCAGTTTCGGAGCCGGAGCATCGCACAAGCCAAGGAGCGATGCCCCATTGCTCGTGATGAGTGCGCTTGTGGCTATCTCTTTGGCGACGGCAGTTTGGTTCTGGCACCGCTCCGACAAATCGCAAGAAACTCCGATTGATAATGGCGGGATTCGCTCGACCATTCACCTCGATAGTTTCGTCGTCAATCTCGCCGGCTCCACCGAAAGCGCCTACCTCCGGGTTGGCATTGATCTCGGAGTGGGCACGGAACAGAAGGATGCCGAAAAGCAACTGGCCTACAAAGGCCGTTTGCGCGACACCATACTCACCGTGCTCGGCACACGATCCGTAGACGAGTTGCTCACGTCGGAAGGCAAGACCAAGCTGAAAGACGACTTGCTCAAAGCGATTACGGGACGAATCCCGGAGATCCAATGCCGGGAAATCTATTTCACCGAGTTCTTGGTCCAGCACTGACCCATGGCGGAAACGCTACTAGCGCCCGCTGTGGACTCCGCCGCCACTCCAGCGCCGGCGCTGGACGTTTGGGCTGAAATGCTTTCGGTGTCCGCCACCGTCTCGGTCGAGGTGGCCATTGTGGGATTGACAGTGCGCGAACTCTTTCGCCTCGAAAAGGGTTCCATTGTCGCCTCCTCCCAACTTTCCACCGCCAACGTGCCCGTAGTTGTCGGCGGAAAGTTGATGGCCTACGGCGAATTTCAAGTTGTCGGCGAAAACCTGGCCCTGCGAGTGGCGGAATTAGCCTGAGGGTGGTCGATGTGAGGAAACAATGCAATCGAGCGTGTCGTTGAGCGAAACCAATTCGATTCTGGATTTGCTGCGGGCGGGAATCGCGCGCCTCGGCAATCTCTCTGGCCGCCCATTTTGGCGGCGTCGGCCGCGGCGTTTGCGGCTGTGCGAAACGTTGTCGCTCGGCAGCCGCGGATACCTCGCCGTCGTCCGCTACCGGGAGCAGCAGTTCCTGGTGGGTGGCACGAACACCTCGATCTCCCTGCTCGCCCAGCTCTCGGCGCCGGCGCAGTTCGATGAAGTTGCTGCGGAGGACGATGATGCAGCGACATAGAACTCAAGTCATCGAGATTGTCCACTCATGAGATGGCTCGCGCTCGCCAAACGGCTGGCATTCAGTGCCGCCATCCTTTGCGCCCAGTCCGCGTTCGCCGGCCCCGCACCGCAATCTGTTTCTCCGCCATCCATCCCGCTGAAGCTTCCCGCCGTGTCGGACACCACCACTTGGACCATCGTCATCGTTCTCACGCTCCTCACGGTGCTTCCAGGCCTGCTCCTGTCCATGACCCCCTTCGTGCGCATCCTCATCGTGTTCCATTTCCTCCGGCAAGCGCTGGGGACGCAGAACACGCCGAGCAATCAGACGCTGGCAGGCCTCGCGCTCTTTCTCACTTATTTTGTCATGCAGCCAGTCGGTGCCGATATCCAACGTGTTGCCATCTCGCCGCTCGAGCACCACGAGATCACCGGCATGCAAGCCCTTGATCGTGGCTCCGAGCCTCTTCGCACCTTCATGCTGAAATTCGCCCGCGAAAAAGATCTCGCGTTGCTCACCGATATCGCGCATCTCCCCCGCCCACGCGTGCCGTCGGACCTTCCCATGCGCGTGGTCATCCCCGCCTACATCCTTTCGGAAATGAAAGCGGGCTTTCAAATTGGCGCCATCCTTTTTCTCCCCTTCATGGTGGTGGATATGGTGGTGGCCGCGGTCACCACCTCGGTCGGAATGCTCCAACTTCCGCCGGTGATCATCTCCACGCCGCTGAAAATCTTGCTTTTTGTCGTTGCCGACGGATGGAACCTGGTGGTCGGCTCGCTTCTGAAAAGTTTTTACTGAACTTTCTCGCTCGCAGGGAGGTGTTCGTATGCCCATCTCGGAAGTGGTCGAGCTTACGCGCCGGACTTTACAAGTCGCCTTCATCGTCAGCGCGCCCATCCTGGCGGCAGCCATGGTCGTGAGCGCGCTGATCAGCCTGGCGCAGGTTTTGACTTCGATGCAGGACGCAACGCTTTCCACCGTTCCCCGGCTCGCGGCCGTTGCCATATTCGCTTTCTGGCTCACGCCCTGGATGATGAGAAAACTCGTGCAATTTACCGTGGGGCTGTTCAGCGATTTTCGACTGTTCACGCAATGAGGCTTTCAGGTGACTCTTGATCGAACTCTATATCGGCCGCGCGTTTCTCGTCAGCCTGCGCGTCGGGGCGCTGATGTCGTTCGCGCCGTTCTACAGCAATGCGTCTCTTCCCCCGTCCGTAAAGGCCGGGCTGACGCTGGTTCTTACTCTGCTCCTGTTGCCCGTTTACGCTCTCACCGTGCCGATACCAGCGGCGGCCGGCGTTTGGAGTTGGGCGGCCATGGTGCTGAGCGAGGTGGCGCTCGGACTGATGGCGGGATTCACCACCCAGTTTGTCTTCGACGGCATGGTCCTCGCCGGCCAAATCATTGGATTTCAATTCGGGTTTTCTCTGGTCAACATCATCGATCCCAACTCCCAGGTCGAAATCACCGTTCTCTCCACCCTCCACGAATTAGCTGCCTTGTTAATTTTCATGCAACTCGGAGTTCACCGCTGGCTGCTTCGCGTTGTGGCCATGAGCTTCCAGATGGTTCCTCTGGGAACTTTCTCGGGTACGCCGATTCCTGCCGGAGAAGTGATGCACATGGCGGGAGCGATGTGGCTCATCGGAGCGGAGATCGCATTTCCGGTAATTGTGGCGACGATGCTTGTCGACTTAACCATCGGTTTTCTGAGCAAGGCGTCCCCGCAGTTTCCAGCCTTGTTTTTCGGCATTTCCGTAAAGGTGATGGCCGGACTCGGCGTGCTTTACGGAACCGTCGCACTCTGGCCCAGCATCCTCGAACGCTATTTTTTTCATGCGCTCACCGATCTAGAGCGTCTGCTTTCTATCTCGCACTGAGGTTAAACCGCGATGCCTGGCGAGGACAGAAGCGAACGAGCAACACCCCGAAAAAGGCAGCAGGCCCGCGAGCGCGGCCAGGTCGTCCGCAGCCGCGAGCTTCCTTCGGCGCTCACCCTGCTTGCTGTTTCCTTGCTTCTTCGCTGGGGGCAATCTGGTTGGGTGGCCATATGGCGAGACCTGCTTCGCCACCTCTTGGCCGCCACGGCGCACGGGGACATTGCCTCCTTGGCGTCAGTCATAAACCTGACCGCCTGGGGAGCAGTGCGCTGGGCCGGGCCGCCGCTGGCAATGGCCTGGTGTATTTCAGCGTTTGGCCTGCTCGCGCAAGGAGGCTTCGTCGTTTCTCCGCTCGCGCTGGGGCCGAATTGGGCCCGTCTGAATCCGGTAAACAACATCTCGCGCATCTTTACGATTGCGGGCTTGACTCCCTTGCTGCGTTCACTGATCCCCCTTGGGTTCATGGTCTACCTTTCCATCACAATCATGAGACGCGAGTGGTGGCAACTGATTCACTCCTCCCACCTCGGCCTGATGCCCGCGCTCATCTGGCACTTCGGCGTTCTGTACGAGTTTGCCTGGAAAGGCGGAATGATCCTGCTCGTCTGGTCGGCGGTGGATTACACGCTGCAGAAGTGGAATTACGAGCGGTCGTTGCGCATGTCGCGCCAGGAAGTGAAGGACGAGTACAAAAACATGGAAGGGAACCCCATGACGCGTGGGCGCATCCGGCGCCGCCAGCGCGAAATGCGGCGTCGAAAGATGATCCGCCAGGTGGCTCGCGCCACGGTCGTCATCACCAACCCGGACGAATTCGCCGTGGCGCTCGAGTACATCCCGGAAACCATGCCCGCGCCCGTCGTCCTCGCCAAGGGTCGCGGCTTACTGGCGCAGACCATCAAGCGAGAAGCGCGTTGGCACGAGGTTCCCATTGTTGAAAATCCGCCGCTGGCGCAAGCGCTTTATCGCATGGTTGAAGTCGGCGGAACAATTCCGGCGAAGCTTTATACCGCGGTAGCGGAGGTCCTGGCATTCATTTACCGCGCGCAGACTCGCATGCGCGCCGAGAAGGCTGCCAGCGAGGCGAAGCAGAAGGGCGCGCAAGCGCCAAAGGTTTAACAGCCGAAAATGGCAACAGCTCCTAAAGCATTAGTAGCCGTCCCGGGCGCGTCGCGCGACTGGTTTGTTCCCATCGCCGCGGTTGCCATCGTCTTCGTCATGGTTGTCCCGGTGCCTGCCTTACTGCTGGATCTGCTGCTGGCTACCAGCATCACCTTTGCAGTCCTCGTCCTCCTGGCCGCATTGCAAATCCTCAAGCCCGTGCAGTTTTCTATTTTCCCCACTCTCTTGCTCCTGCTCACCCTCTTTCGTCTCTCACTCAATTTGGCCAGCACCCGCCGCATCCTCCTGCATGGCAACGAGGGGACTGCCGCGGCCGGGAAGGTAATCGAATCCTTCGGACAATTCGTGGTGGGAGGAAATTACGTCGTCGGCTTCGTCGTTTTTCTCGCCTTGATCGGCATTCAATACCTGGTGATCAACCACGGCGCGGTCCGCACCGCCGAGGTGACCGCCCGATTCACTCTCGACGCGCTGCCCGGCAAGCAGATGGCCATTGACGCGGACATGAATGCCGGCTTGATCGACGAACGAAGCGCGCGCAGCCGCCGCGACCAAATTACCCGTGAAGCTGAATTCTACGGTGCCATGGACGGCGCCGCGCGGTTCAGCCAGCGCGACGCGCTCGCCACCATCCTGATCACTGCCATCAATATTATTGCTGGCTTCCTCATCGGCGTGCTTCAACTCAATATGCCCCTGCGCGACGCGCTCACCACATTCACGATTCTCACCGTTGGCGACGGCCTCGTCACCGTAATCCCCTCGCTGCTCGTTTCCGTCGCCGGGGGGATTGTGGTCACACGCGCCTCCTCCGATGAGCCCATTGGCAAAGAGATTGGCAAGCAGCTTTTAGGAAAGCGCAAGACGCTCTTCATCGCCTCCGCCGTGATGCTCACGCTCACACTGATCCCCGGTCTGCCAAAATTCTCGTTCCTGGTTCTCGCCGCCGGCGTTGCTTTTCTCGGCTATCGCATCAAAGAAACTTCCGCAGCAGGGCCGGCCAAGGAAGCAGAGCTCGACCAAAAACCCACCACACAGGACCAATTGGAAGCTTTGCTGAAGCTCGATGAAATCAGCCTCGAAGTTGGCTACGGCCTGATCCCGCTCGTTGACCAGAAGGCGGGCGGGCAAATGCTTCCGCGCATCCGCGCGCTTCGGCGCCATCTTGCCACCGAGCTGGGTTTCATCGTCCCCGCGATCCATATCACGGACAACATGCGATTGAAGCCGCGCGAATACGTGATCCGTTTGCGCGGCGTCGAAATCGCACGCGGCGAAACGCATCAGGACTGGCTCCTGGCCATCAGCTCGGAAGCGTCGCCGCCGCCGATTGAAGGCGTTGAAACCCGCGAGCCTGCCTTCGGAGTCCCCGCACGCTGGATTCCCGCACAAATGCGCGACGTTGCGCTGGGCGCGGGCTATGCCGTCGTCGAACAAACCTCCGTCATCGCCACGCATCTTGCGGAAGTCGTTCGCCGTCACTCCCACGAAGTCCTCACCCGCCAGGAGACCAAGCGCCTGCTCGATTCGCTTTCCGAGACGCATCCGAAGCTCGTCGAAGAGCTGGTCCCGCGTGTCTTGAGCCTGGGAGAAACCGAAAAAATACTCCAGCAACTCCTGCGCGAACAGGTATCCATCCGCGACCTCTCCACCATCCTCGAATCGCTCATCGACGCTTCGGCGGTCAATCGCAATATCGTTTCACTCGTCGAGGCAGTCCGTCAGTCGCTCGGCCGGGCGCTCGTTCAACCGCTCCTCCAGGAAGACGGCAAGCTCAAAGTGCTGGCAGTGGATGCCACCCTCGAAGAAGAAATCAACAGGGCATTTGATCCGCAAGGGTCCGCCAGCAAGAACGCCGGCCTCCAAACCAGCTTCTTGCGCCGCGTGCTCGATGGTTTGCGGCGCGTCGCTGGAGATCAAATAGCCGTCGCTTCTCCGGTCCTGTTGTGCGGCAGCCCCGCGCGCTTCCACTTGCGCCGCATGCTCGAGCCCTTCGTTCCGCGCGCCGTGGTGCTTTCGCCAGGAGAGATTCCGGCAATTGTCTCCGTCCAGTCCCTGGGGGTGGTGCAGTGAGCACGAACAATGAAAATGCCCTACGAAAAAATGTCCTCGCCCATCGCGCCCGCAGCGCATCGAGCAGGAGAAAGGAGCGAGCGTGAACGACAGCGAACAAAACACCAGTCAGGCAGTGGCTGAGTTGGATGATTCGGCGCGAGACCAGCTCCTGCTCGAGCATCTTCCCCAAGTGCAATACATCGCGCGGCGCATCCACGATCGCCTGCCGCCCCAGGTCCTTCTCGAAGATCTCGTCCACGCCGGAATCCTAGGTTTGATGGACGCGGTGCGCAAGTATGACCCCAGCAAAAACGTTCAGCTCAAGCATTACGCCGAATTCCGTATTCGCGGCGCCATTCTCGATAGCCTCCGCCAAGTCGACTGGAGCCCACGTGCCTTGCGCCGCCAGGGACGCCGTCTCGAGCAAGCAATCTCCGATTGCAAAGGCCGCCTCGGCCGCGATCCCACCGAGCCCGAAATTGCCGCCGAATTGAACATGAATTTGGAAGACCTTCAGCACCTGATGGGCGACCTTCGCGGGCTCGATATCGGCAGCCTCCAGGCCGATTCGAATGAGCCCGGCAGCGGCGAAGAAGCGCTTCAGTATCGTCCCGGCTCGGAAGAGGAAGACCCGTTCCACCAAACATTGCGCTCGGAAATGACGGGCTTGCTTGCCAAGGCCATCGGAGAGCTCCCGGACCGTGAGCGCGAAGTGCTCGCTCTCTACCATTTTGAGGAACTCACGATGAAGGAAGTCGGCGCTGCCCTGGGCATCGGCGAGTCGCGCGTGTCTCAGATTCATACCGCAGCCCTCCTTCGCCTGCGCGTGCGCCTGCGCGAATTGCTCGATAAAAAACCGGCGCAATCGCCCGCGCCACCGCTTCCGATCGCCGATGCGGCGCTTCCAAAATTACCCAGCGAGGCTCGCGTATGGAAAAAGTCCTAAATCAAGAAGAGATCGACCAGCTCTTTCGCGCCGCTCAGGGACAAACCGCGAAGGCGAGCACGGCCGGGCGGGCCAGAACGGTCAAGAATTGCGACTTCCGGGAATCAGGCCAGCTCACGAAAGAGCAGGTCCGCCAGGTCACATCGCTGCACGACACCTTCGCTCAAAATCTTGCCAATTCACTCGGCGCCTACCTTCGCGTCGCGTTTCAAACCAGCCTGGTCGGTGTCGAACAGCTCCCTTACAGCGAATTTCTCAGCCGCCTTCCGGAGTTGACTTACCTCTGCTCTTGCCTGCTCCAGCCAGCAGAGGAATTCGCGGCGCTTCAACTCGACCTGCCAATCGTATTTCCGATCATCGATCTCCTGCTGGGGGGGCCGGGGCAGGGAATCGAGGAGCCGCGCGATCTCACGGAAATCGAGGAGCATATTATCGAAAGCATCGTCGAGCTGATTTGCCGCCAGTTGCAGGCCACTTGGCAGCCCGTCCTGCCGCTGGAATTCAAAATGGGCCAGCGGGAGAGGCAGGCAAGCATTATGACCATGATGCAGCCCACCGAGCGCGTCTTCAATCTCAACTTTGAAATTCGGATCAGCGAGACGCGCGGCTCTTTCAATCTCGTTTTCCCGGCCGTTGTTTCCAACATGCTCTTGCGCAAGCTCATGGAACAGGGAATGACCCAGCGCCGGCGCTCCTCTGCGGACAATACCAACCGGCTTCGCGAATTGCTGTTGGATTGCGAATTCACCGTTGGGCTCGAACTCCCCCATATTCCCGTCCTCATCCGTGAGGTGGTCGACATGCAGCCGAAGCAGGTCCTGCAATTGCGCCATCCTTTGCGGGAGCCTATGTCCATTGCCGTGAATGGCCAATCCATTTTCAGCGGCGTTCCGGTAAGTTGCGGCTCCTCCTGCGGCGGATTGGTCCGTGGTTTGGCAGCTGAGCCGGCTCCACTTGAGAAGGGGAATTCGTGAGCCCACAAGACCCGCCAAAACTCTCTGCGGCAGCCCAGGATTATGCGCGCCTCTGGGGCGAGTGCACCGCTCGTGCGCTCGGCCAGCTGCAAGGCGCCACTTTCACGCCTGCGCCGCAAGAGCCGGTGCCCCCCCCTCCCCCTGCGGAACCACCCATCCCCGTCGAGCCTGCCGCCGCAGTTCCTGCTGAGCCCGCAGCCGCAGCTCCCGCTGAGCCCGCAGCCCCCAGCTCCGCCCAGCCTGCAGCCCCCAGCCCCGCCGAGCCTGTTGCCGCAGCTTCCGCGGAAAATCTTTCGTTGCTCTTTACGGTGTCCGGCCGAGTCGCCGGAGACCAACTCTTCAACCTATCCAAATCCGACGGAGTCCGCTTGGCCCAGATGCTAATGGCAGAACCTCTGGACCCTGCCGCCGCCTTCTCCGAAGGTTACGCCGACGCGCTGAATGAAATCTTCCGCCAATTTGCCGGTTTAGCCGCCACCGCCGGCAAAGCCCAATACGACGGCGAAGTCTCATTCAACTTCGAGTCCGGCAAAACAGCCGACTGGAAGCCAGCCAGCACGGCGATTTGGACTTTCACTGCCCCACAGGTTGCACCGATTCAGTGGACTCTGCTTCTAAGTCCAGAACTTCTTGCCGCGATTGAAGCCGCTCACGCGGCGACGCTCGCCGCTGCCGCCGCAGAAACTGTCGCATCAAAATCCCCTGCGCCGCCTCCAGCTCCTGCTCCGGCAGCACCAGCAAAGGCTGCGCCCCCCGCCTCCCCGGTTGCCGCGCCGCCTCCAGCGCGCCCTTCCTTCGCGATGCCCGCTCCAGTCGCGGCATTTGCTGCGGCAGGGACAGCAGCCGAGGGCGGTGGCTCAAACCTCGACCTATTGCTCGATGTTGTGCTCGAAGCAACTTTGCGCTTCGGCGAAAGGCAAATGTTGCTTCGCGAAATTCTAGAGCTTCATCCCGGTTCCGTCGTGGAGCTAAATCGCCGAATTCAGGAGCCCGCCGAATTGCTTGTCGCCGGCCGGGTAATCGCACATGGAGAGGTTGTCATCGTGGATGGGAGCTATGGATTACGAATCACGGACGTCTCGCACCCGCACCAACGTTTGGAATCCGTGGAGGCCTGAGAGCCGCGAAGACCTGAATCTTCCGGTCGTTTCCAAGCTCTCTCGCTCCCTCGGCGGTCTTCGCCGGAGGAATAATTTGAACTGCGAAAACCAAAATTGTCCTTTCCAAACTCCGTTGAAGAAATTCATGCAACGCCGCCACAACGAGGGCGTTTTTCTCCAGGGACGATGGTATTGCAGCCTCGATTGTTTCGAGCGGGGCATTACGCCCGTTTTTGCAGAGCTCATCAAGCACCCGGATGAGCCTTTGCCCCGCCAGCACCGCATTCCGCTCGGTCTGATGCTCCTCGGCCGCGGCGCTATCAATGAAAACCAATTGAGAAACGCGCTTCAGGTCCAACGAACTGAGGGCGGCGAGCGCATTGGCCAATGGCTCGTCCGTCTGGGCGTCGTTTCGGACCACGACGTCTCCGCGGCGCTAGCCGCGCAATGGGGATGCGCCGTTTTCCCGCTCGAAAACGATCGACGCTACCGCGAATGCTCCCACCTCCTCCCCCTCGCCCTCTTGGAATCCTCCCGAATGCTCCCGCTTCACTACCTCCCCTCAAATCAGTGGCTCTACCTTGGATTTTCAGAAAATATAGATCACACCGCCATTTATTCCATCGAGCGCTTGCTATCCAGCCGCACCCAGCCATGTGTCGTCAGTGAAACGGCCATGAAGCAAGCCATGGACGAAATTCGCGCAATGTCGCACCCGCGTGAAATTGTCTTCGAAACGCTCCGGACCGCTGCCGAGATGGCCCGCACCATCCGCGACTATGCCGTAAATCTGGACGCCCAGGAATTGATCATGGCCCGCCCCAGGCACTTCCTCTGGGTGCGGCTGAAAGCCTCCGGGCACGCCTGGGACCTGTTGTTCCGGATGCCGGCGCCGGGCCGGGCGAGCAACACCGGGTAAGCTTTTGTTCGTGCGGATTTTTTCGGGGGTTGGATTCCGCTTCCGCAAATCTACCCCGAGTGCTTTCATGGGCCGCTCGCGAGATCGCGCGGCACGCTGCAGGTCTGCTCCCTCACAGCTTCCACTGACACCTGCCACTACCCTCTTCTCCTCTAATGCGCTTTCACTCCGGGCCGATTGATTCCGTGAAAGAAGTCACTTCGGCTCGGGGGAACAGAGTGCCTTTTACAACGAAGAATCCTCATGATGCGGTGGCTCCTTCATCGGGGCCAGATGCACGGAAAAAGCGTGAGCATGGTACACCAATGCCTTGGAAGGGCTTGCCGTCACAATTCACGGATTCCATTGCTGAACTGGACGTGCTTCTTTGTGCGGAACCGGTGAACCTGAGCAGGGTTAGCAACGGATTCCGCGCTCACCCCGATCTGGAATACATGATCATGAGATTGGGGGAATCTTTGGCGCTCCCTCTCGACATTCCGCCATGCACGATCGAGGAGGCCACCATTGGGCTCGGCACAGACCGCCTCCGCGCCCTGGTGCATGCATTGTCGCTCGTGAAGGAAGCCCCGGGTCACATCGCGCCATCGCCGCATCGCGCCGCGGAGTCCTTGCCAGAAAAGGACGCATTCATCGCCTTCGCAGGTCGTGATGAGCCGGCTCCGCGTTTTGCGGAAGCGGGAAATCTCGAAACGCTCTACCTCGCAGGCTTTCTCCACTGGCTCGGAGCCGGTTCCGGCACCGCGGTGGTTGCCGGTCCTGCCGCTTCCCTCGGCAGGTCCAGCATTCATACGTTGCGTATCTGTAGCTTGACGGACGTTTTCATGCGTGACTTCATAACTCTGATTCCATTTCTCGATCCCGCCCTATTGAATCCCCTTCAAAAAGCCGCTCCGGCAGACTCGGGTCAACCGCGCGATCAAGAAGTTGAATGACATTCCATTCTCCATCGTAAGGAGACGCCGCGCCCGGCACAGCCCATTTGGAGTGCGGTGGCTGGCCACCGCTTTGTTACCGCGAGGCTCGCCTCGCCGTGTTTGATTCGGCCAGGGCTTCGCTTGCTTGGCAAATCTCGCGGCGGCCCCACCGGCAATCCTTGCCCCCTACGGCATTTTTATCCGGCATCATTTCCCCTCCACAAATCTGAAGTCCTCGTCGAAAGCCCTCATTTGACTGGATTTCACTCTCTTTCAGGCTTTTTCCGAATTTCCTCCTACACCCACACTTTGGATTCTGCATTGCTTCTCTTCTGCCGAGGTCCTGAGCATGAGTAGTGGTTACTACGCCGCCTTCACTGGTCTGGTTGCCCGCATGCAAGCGCTCGATGTGCTCGCCAATAATCTCGCCAATGTCAATACCACCGGCTTTCGCGGCCAGCATGAGTTCTATCGCGCCGTCACCGCGAGCCTCAGCTCGCAGCCGCTCACGGCTCTCAATCGTTCGATCAATGATTTCGCCGTTCTCGGCGGCTCCATCGTTGATCAGCGCCAGGGCAGTCTCCAGGCCACGGGAAATAATCTCGACCTGGGCATGAGCGGCCCGGGCTTTTTTTCCGTGCTCACGCCGCGGGGCACCCGCTTCACGCGCAATGGCTCTTTTCACCTCGACACGTCCGGGCGAATCGTCGATGAGAATAATGATCCCGTGCTTGGCCCGGGCGGGCCGATTAACCTCCCGCCGGGAGATGTCGCCATCTCTGAGGATGGCACCATTTCCGTCGCTGGTGCAGTCGCCGCCCAGGTGCGCGTCGCCGAGTTCGTGCCCGGAACGGTTCTCACCCCCGAAGGCGAAAGCAACTTCATCGTTCCTGCGGGCGCGGATCTGGACGCCACAACCTCGAAAGTCGAGCAGGGCATGCTCGAATCTTCCAATGTGAAAGTAACACTGGCCATGACCAATCTCATGGTTCTCCAGCGCCACGCGGAATTGCTCGAGCGCACTCTCTCTATTTTTCAAAACGATTTCGATCGCACCGCAGTCCAGCAATTGGCGGTTGACTGAGTAATTCTCAAGGAGCCACACGATGTTTCGTTCTCTCTATACAGCCGCCAGCGGAATGGAAGCCCAGGAGTTGAGCCTTGACAACATCGCTAACAATCTCGCGAACGCCAACACCACCGGGTTCCGCCGCCGCCGCCTTCAGTTTCAAGACTTGCTTTACCAGACTCTCATCGCCCCGGGCGCGCCCGCCTCGCAGCAAACAATCATTCCCGCCGGCTTGCAAATTGGCTTGGGTTCCCGCTCCGCCGCCACGGAAGTGATCCAACAGCAGGGAAGCTTCGACTTTACCGGCAATCAATTGGACCTCGCCATCCAAGGCGCCGGATTTTTCCAGGTCCTGCTCCCGAGCGGCGAAATTGCCTACACCCGCGGCGGCAATTTCAATCTCGATGACACCGGCAATATCGTCACTTCAGACGGCAACCGCCTCCAGCCCTCCATCACCGTCCCGCCCGATGCTTTGACGGTCACAGTCGGCTCCGACGGCACCGTCAGCGCCACTCTCCCGAACCAGCAGCAACCCACTCAACTCGGCGTCATCCAGCTCGCAAATTTTCAAAATCCAGCCGGATTGAACAGCCTCGGCGCTAACCTCTTCGAATCCACAGGCGCTTCCGGCGACCCCATCATTGGCGCGCCGGGCGGTGCCGAAGGCCTCGGCACCATTCAGCAAGGGGCGCTCGAAGAATCGAACGTAAACGTAGTCGAAGAATTCGTAAACATGATCCTCGCGCAGCGCTCCTATGAGGCTAATTCGCGCGTCGTCCGCGCAGCCGACGAAATGTTCCAAACTCTGAACGGACTGACAACCTAAATGAGCCCATCTCTTAGGTGGTCTTTGTGGGTCGCGGTTTCAACCGCGACATCTCGAGCCTGCAAATCGCGGGCTTTAGCCCCTGAAGCTCCCCGTTGCTTGAGTTTCCGGGGGTTGCGAGATGACTCTAGGAGAGAAAAGCAGATGCAACGAGCCAACAAACTAATCGCCTGGATTGCCGCCGTCCTCGTGCTCGCGCCGGCCACTCTCGCCGCAGAGTTGGCATCTCGCGTCGCACTCAGCCCCGCCCTCGTCGCGCATAGCGAATCCATCCGCATCTCGGATTTGCTTCCCCCAGACGCGCCGGAAAATGTTCGCGCTCGCGCCACACGGCTCACGCTCGGGGAAGCTCCTCTGCCCGGCTCTCACCGCACTTTCGCGCGCGCCCAGGTCGAGCGAGCCTTGCGCGCCTCGCCAGAATTGCGCAATGCCTTCCTCATTCCGCCTTCGATCGAAGTCACCCGCTGGTCTCGCTCGTTGACTCGAGAAGAAGTCCTCGAGGCCATCGTAGAAGCCCTTCGTTCCAACCAATTGGCCGTCCCCTCATCCCTGCTCTCGCGCGACCTCGTCTTCAGTTCGAGCGTGGCAGTCACCGAAGACGCGCCCAGGCTAAGAGTCACTCGCATCGAGCCATCGCCAGACGGCGTCGCCACGCACGTGCGCCTCTCCACGCCTTCCGAGCCGCACACGCCTTCCTTTTGGGTCACTCTCCTTCGAAATATCGGTGCAGGCGAATCCGTCGTCGCGCCAGACTTAGCGCCCGCCGAGCCAAGATCGCTCAGCGCCCCGCTCGAAGTTCGTTACACCGCCTCTCGCCCGACCAGCGCGCCGAAGCCCGTCCCGCTCGTCCGCGTCGGCGACCGCGTAGAACTGATCCTGCAAGCCCAGGGCATGCGTCTCAGCGCCAGAGCAACCGCGCTCGAAATCGGCTCGCTCGGCCAAAAAGTTCGCGTACGTAATTCAGACACCGGGAAAATTCTGTCCGGCACCATCGTGGCAGCTCACACCATCGAAGCCGAATTTTAAGGAGAAGCATTCCGATGCCGGCGACAATCCGACCAGCGCTTGAATCATCGCCTCAATCGCGCGCCAAGCGCTCGCGTCTCCGCGCAACGGCATGCATCCTCGCGCTTTTTCTCGCCGTCCCCGCAATCGCCTTCCCCGCGCACTCCGGAAAGCAAAAACAAAAGAAGCCCCCGAAGCCCGACGCCCTCGACCTCTATCTTCAGCGCGCCAGGCTCTGGGGAGCCTCTTACGTCCCCACGACGGGCAGCCTTTGGAATCCCGACGCGCTCATGGGCGATCTCGCGAGTGACGACAAAGCGGTTCGCAAAGGCGATATGATCACCATTCAGCTCGCCGAAGCCACCACCTCCGCCCTTCAGCAAAGCGCTCAAACCTCTCGCGCCTTCAACGCCTCTTCCGGTGTCAGCGCTTTCTTCGGCAATCTCAGCGCCACCAATCGCGCTCAAAATCTTTTTTCTCCGAACTCCTTGCAGACGCTGACCGGCAAGGGTCAGACCGCCTTAACCACATCTCTCACCACCAGCTTGACCGGAAATGTGGTTGAAATCCTCCCCAATGGCCAAATGGTGATCGAAGCCTCTCGCATGGTCAACGTCACGGACCAGAAAGAGACCCTCGTTCTTCGCGGCATCATTCGACGCAGCGACGTGAATCCCAATAATATGGTCTCTTCCACTTCCATCAGCCACCTCGAGGTCGAAATCGTTGGCAAGGGAGTAATCACCGAAGGCGTTCATCCGCCCAATAAGGTGATTCGAATACTCCTGCGGGTTCTAGGCTTTTAAATGAGGAATCTCATGCGTTTCATGACTTCAATTTGTCTCCTCGCCTTGCTGGCCCCGCAGCCTGCCTCTCTCCTTGCGGACGTCGAAAAGCCCCCGGCGCGCCAAGTCCGCCTCAGAGACATTTCCACCGTCGAAGGTGTCCGCGATAACATGCTCATAGGCTACGGCCTGGTGGTCGGCCTGAAGAGAACCGGCGATAGCCAGCAAACTCTCTTCCCCACGCAGACGCTCGCCAATATCCTCGCCCGCATGGGCCTGCAATTAACCGTCGCTTCCATCCAGGTCCGCAACGTCGCCGCCGTTTTCGTCACCGCCACTCTTCCGCCCTTCGCCCGCCCGGGAACCAGAATTGACGTGACAGTGGCCTCGGTCGGCGACGCGAAAACTCTCGAAGGCGGAATCCTCCTCCTCACCCCCCTCCACGCGAGTGACGGCCAGGTGTACGCCGCAGCGCAGGGCCCTCTCGCCATTGCCGGCTACACGGCCGGAACAAAAACAAACGTCGTGCAGGTGAATCATCCCACCGTCGGGCGAATCGTCGAAGGCGCAATCGTCGAGCGCGACACCTCCGTGGACCTTTCCCACATGTCCCGCGTCGCCCTCCTTTTGCGCGATCCCGATTTCGCCGTCGCCCACGACGCCGCTGCGGCCATCAACAAAGAACTCGGCGGCAATCTCGCACGCGCCATAGATGGCACACGCGTCGAAGTCAGCGCCTCGGGACTGGGGCAAGACGGCATCACCGGCTTACTTGCTCGTCTCGGAAACATTCTGGTCGCCGTACCGCCCGTCGCAAAGGTAGTCATCAATGAGCGCACCGGCACAATCGTCCTCGGCAGCGACGTCAGCCTCGGCGCCTGCTCAGTACTCCAAGGCAGCCTCGCCGTGGATATCGCCACCACCTTCGAGGTCTCGCAGCCCGCGCCTTTCTCAAAGCAGGGTGAGACCGTAGTCGTGCCGCAGACCACCGTCACCGCCAATGAAAAGCCAGCCCAGGTTGTTCGCCTGAAAGAAGGCGCCACGGTGGAAGAACTCGTCCGCGGCCTCCAAGCCATCGGCGCAACCTCAAAAGATATCGTCGCAATCCTGCAAGCCATAAAAGCAGCCGGCGCGCTCCAAGCCGAAATGGAGATAATCTGATGACCGCCATTCATGCCTTGAACGCAGCCACGGTGCAAACAGCCCGCTCGACCGCAACCCCATCCAGCGCGCAGCCAGACTCGCCAATGGCCAAAAAGCTCCGCAAAGCTGCCACCGAATTCGAATCCATGCTCCTCTCAAGTTGGTGGGGCGCCATGAAGCAAAGCGGCCTACCGGGCGGCGAGGACGACTCCGATCCAGGAAAAGATACCCTCGACCAAATGGGCATGCAGGCAATGTCCGCAGCCGTAGCCAAAGGCGGCGGCCTCGGAATCGCCAAGATGCTAGTCCACGCCCTCCTCCCCACCGCCAATGCAGCCGCGAATGGCGCGCCAAAGACCGCTCCAGCGGAGGTAACTCCTGACAGCCCATCACCTTAGAGCAAGCTAGTTTCCAACCAAAATGACGCGCTTCGGGAGGCCGCGCGGCCATCAGCGCTCACCGCACTCAGGCCCAAGCACAGCGCGTAAATCCCATTTTGGTTAAAGTTTTCTTACGGTGAGCCGATTGCATAGGTTGAAGGCAGTACAGCATCAACGGAGGCTTGGTCATGAAAATCGATCCAGGAGTCGGCGGAATACCTGAAGGGCAGGCCCCGAATCGTGTGGGCACGTCCAGCTCGGCCCCAGTATCGAGGCCAAGCCAGTCCCCAGCAGGGGGCACCGACCAGGCCAGCCTCTCAAGCGATGCCGTAAAGCTTTCCAGCCTCAGTAGCGCGCTCTCAAGCGTCCCGGAAGTTCGTCAAGACCGCGTCGCCGCCATCAGCCAAAAGCTGCAAGACGGCAGCTATTCGGTGAGTGACCAGCAAATCGCCCAAGCGGTCCTCAGGGACTACCAGCCGAATAGCGCGGCCGGCGCCTAAGCCACGGAGGATGCGAGATGGCCGAGCCAACCTCGCGAATCGAACGCGCCAACTCCTTCCGCGACCCTGAACCGCCACCGCTGCGCGGCCGGACGAAGCAGAAAGTCCGCCAGAAGCCAGCCCCAGTTGAACCTTCGGACCAAGCAACGGCGGATGCCGAAGAGCAGGAGAAGCACGAATTGGACACTCTGGCGTAAACCATGCCGCAAGAAATCGCCCAGCTAACCCAAACCATTCAAGCAGAGCTCAGCCTTTTGCGCGAGCTCGCTGGCGACTTGATCGGCTGCCGCAAAGCATTCATAGGCATGGATCTCGAAGCCATCTATTTCCACGTCGCCAAGCAGGCAGCTCTCTGCGAAAAATTGCAACTCATCGGCCGCGATCGATTGACGGCCTGGCAAGCCGAGTTTGCTGGCCGCCCTCAGCCCTCAAGCGAACCCGACCTTCTCGCCTGGCTCGAAAGCCTTGATCCTGAAATTGGCCGTCGCATGAGAGAACTCCTCACCGAACTCGCGCTCGCCGAAGGCGAAGTCCGCAACCTGAACCACGTCCACACACTATTTCTCAACGGCTCCCGCCGCACGTTAAATGTCCTCGCCAATGCGCTCACCGCATTCTCCCCCACCTATTCCCAGCCCCCGGCAAGCAAGTCAGTGGCAGACGCAGGGACACGTCCGTGAGCCTCACCTCCAGCCTTTCCATCGCCTTGCAATCCATGCTCGCCAATCAGGGCGGATTGTCCGTGACGAGCAACAACATCGCCAACGTCAACACTCCCGGCTACTCCCGTGAAGTTGCAAACTTCGAAGAGAGCCCTCCCGAAACCTTCGATGGTCTACAGTTTGGAACGGGCGTAAGCCTCCACAGCATCACGGCCGTCCGCGACAACGTCCTCCAGCTACGCCTGAATCAGGAAGCGCAGAACCAGGGCAAGCTCGACACATTCACCACCGGAATGAATCAAGTCCAGCCGCTATTCAATGAGCCGGCCGGTGCCGGACTCCAAAACCTTATCAGCCAGTTCTTCAGCAGTTTCCAGCAACTCTCGGCCGACCCTACAAACTCCGGCCTCAGGCAGTCCGTCATCAGCGACGCGCAGAGCCTGACCGCAGGTTTCAACCAAACAGCCTCCGCACTCCAGACTCAGCAAACGAGCGCGGATCAAGGAGTGGTGCAGACAGTCGGCCAAATCAATCAGCTAACCACGCAGATTGCCGCGCTGAACACCCAGATCTCTGCGCCCTCCGCCTCCGATCAGGCCTCGAATGCTCTTGTTGATCAGCGCAATCTCCTTGTCAACCAGCTCTCCCAGCTCGTGGACGTGCAATCCATCACCGCCGACAATACCGGCCTTACCTTGACCACCAGCGCTGGCACACCCCTCGTCGTCGGCGGCCAGACCTTCCAATTGACCACCCAGGCGAATCCAGCCACTGGATTCCAGGACATCTTCGCCCAGGGCAAAGACATCACCTCCAGCATCACCGGCGGAAATCTCGCTGGCGACTTGCAGCTCCGTGATCATGAGCTCCCCTCGCTCGAGAACAGCCTCGACACGCTCGCCAACGGTATCGCAACCAGCGTGAACACCCAGCAAGCAGCCGGCTTCGATTTGAATGGCGCCCACGGTACAAACATCTTCGTCCCCCCGGCCGCACTAAAAGGCTCGGCATTGAACCTCGCCGTCGCAATCACCGACCCCAACAAGATCGCCGCCAGCGCCGACGGCACCCAGGGCAACAATGCCAACGCCACCGCGCTCGCCAATCTCCAGAATCAGAACATCATCAGCGGTCAGACCCCCATCAGCTACTACTCCGGTCTCGTCTTCCAGGTCGGCAACGACACCGCCAATGCCACCAGCAACCTTTCCGCCGAAAACCTTCTGATCCAGCAATTGCAGGACCAGCAGAACGCGGTCTCAGGAGTCTCGCTCGACCAGGAAGGCGCAAACCTGGTCCAATTTCAAAACGCATACAACGCAGCGGCGAAAGTGGCCAGCATCGTGGCAACACTTTTCCAGACTGCCATCAACATGGATCCGGTGACTTAAAATGACCATCCGCGTAAATCCGAACATCATTCCCGATATTCTCGCTGGCCTCGATGTCGTCCAGCAGCAATTGAACACCTCCGATTTGCAGCTCGCCTCCGGGCAAAGCATCAATTCGCCCTCAGACAATCCTTCCGGCACTGCCCAGCTTGTCCTCAACAAAGCCGCTCAGAATCAGGTGGACACGTTTCAAACCAACATCTCGGACTTGCAGACCAAATTGAATACCGCCGATTCCGCGCTTAGCTCCGCCGTCAATGCGGTGAACCAGGCCATTTCCCTCGGCGTCGAGGCGGGAAATTCGGGCCTATCGGACCAGCAACGCCAAGCCATTGCCCAGCAATTGACAGGAATTCAGCAGCAACTCATCGGCATTGGCAACACGTCCTCGGGAAACACCTATCTCTTTGCGGGCACTCTCGTTGAGACGCCGCCATTCGTCGCCGATAACACGGTCCCGGCCGGAGTGGATTACAACGGCAACACCTCGGTCACATCCGTCGAGCTCCAGAATGGAGAGAACGTGAACACCAACGTTCCCGGCAATCAGCTATTTCTCAACCCCTCAGGAAGCCTCCTCGGGACTCTCAACCAATTGATCACCGCCGTCCAAACCAACGTCGGAATTGGCACTGCCAGCACGAATTTCGGCCAGGCAGCCACCGTTTTCGAATCCCAGCGCCAGTTCTACGGCGTTACGCTCGACCAACTACAAAGCACCAGCACGTTTCTCAACTCCGAGTCCGTCCAGCTCACCACCCAGCAAACAAATATTGCCGGCGCCGATCTAGCCAAAGTGGCATCGAATTTCAGCCAGTCCCAGGTCGCCTACGAGTCCCTAATCCAAGCCGAAGGCGACATCCTCAAGCTCCCCAATCTCCTCAGCTACATCGAATAAAATCCCGAGTCACAGCCGGCCGAAGAGAGCCGCGCCCGGAATAAAAATTCAGATCAACTAATGAACCACCAGAAATGCGACTGAACGAATCCGCGAGGGGGGTGTTTTGCGCAGGTTAGAATGCGCTGCGATCTAATGTTTTCAATGACTTAGGTGGATTTCTAATCTCCAGAACGGGATTAGCCGCGAAGGAGTTCGGGGCCAAGATTTTTTCTTCGCTTGGGCTGACCCAGGCCGGGTGGAGTATACCCCTCCTGAGGAAAGACCTGCTCGATGATCTTGTGCGTGCTGTCTTCTAAAATCCCGCCACATGAGTATGGATCTAATTGTTTGGATATCCGCAAAACTATGCGAGCGGGAGTGGCCAGGCAATAGGTCAGTTTCCGATTATCCGACGCAATATAAAAGGGCGCCCCTTTTGGAGTAGGGTTTGGGTGCTTGCCTCAAGCCCTACAGAAAGGAACGCCCTCAATGGACAGCAAAAAGTATATCGGCATGGACGTGCATAAGGAAAGTATTTCGATTGCCGTCACGAATGGTGCAGGAAAGATCGTGATGGAATGCGTCGTCGAGACCAAGGCCAGCATGATTCTGCAGTTTATCGACGGGCTGCGCGGAGATTTGCACGTCACGTTTGAAGAAGGCACCTCGGCGGACTGGTTATACGATCTGTTGAAACCACACGTCACGAAATTGGTGGTGTGCGATCCACGAAAAAACAGGTCCATGAGAGAAGGCCATCAAAGTGACAAGATCGACGCTCGCCGATTGGCCGAATTGTTGCGCCTGGACCATCTCAACCCCGTCTATCACGGAGAACACGGCCTACGAACTCTGAAAGAACTGGTCCGGAGTTATCTCACCACCACGAAAGATCTTGGTCGAGTCATGTCGCGGGTGAAGGCGATCTATCGCAGTTGGGCCATTCCCTGTACTGGCAAGCAGGTCTATGCACCGCGCCATCGTGCCGAGTGGCTCGCGAAAATCAACGAACCGGGAGTGCACCGGCGCGCCGAGTTTTACTACCAACAACTGGATGCGCTGAGATCGTTGCGCCAAGAGGTGCGGCGGGAGTTGTTGGCGGAAAGCAAAAAACACAAGGCGTGGAAACTGCTTTGCCAAATCCCCTCGATCGGTCCGATCCGGGCAGCCATTTTGCTGGGCATCCTGCAGACCCCGCACCGGTTCCGCACCAAGCGGCAGCTATGGACCTATGGTGGGGTCGGCATCGAGACAAGCAGCAGCGCTGATCACCATGTTGTGAAAGGACAGCTCGAACGGAAGAAGAAGCAGGTCGAGATTCGCGGGCTAAACAGAAATTACAATCACGATCTGAAGAATCTGTTCAAGGGAGCGGCGATCGTCGCCGCGACCAAGCCTGGCCCCTTCGCGGAGTTCTATGCGGAATTGTTGGCCAAGGGCATGCGGCCGGAAATGGCGCGGCTGACCCTGGCCAGGAAGATTGCCACCATTGTGTTGATCGTGTGGAAGAGAGGAGTGTGCTTCGACGCCCAACATCTGAAACCACAAACAGCGTGAGTGTCTCTGATCGAGTCCGCTCCATCTCTGGGGACTTCTCTGGCGGTGGCCGTGGGGTTCTCGAGACACTCTGGTTCGAGAGCGAGTCTCAGCTGGTTAGTTAGGCGCTGCGTGCCTCGGGCACCGAGTCTCACATCCGACCCTAGGCCCTCTCGGATAACCAGAAAAAGCTATAGGCCACGAGTCTCAGATAGAACTATGGTTGGCACCTGACCACCGTTCTGCTTTCTGGTTTCGGAACTGACAGGCTTCGTTGCGAAGAAGCGATGAAAACCGCTGGTAGAGAAAACCCAAACCACAGGGCTATAGCGCCCAGCAACCGAGCACCTGGTGCGGGCGGTCAGAACCGCTCTTGCTCCATTCAGTGGGCTGAGAAGCGAGAAAACTTTCAGCCATCGCAGGGGTGTTTTCTTTTGACTTCTCCCTTTATAGAACTAATCAGGAGTTTGCACGCTGGAACTTCCCAGAAGCGACTTCTGGGGAGCCGGGTGGCAGTTATCCGGTTATGGCAGCGTTAGTCAGCCATGTGAACAAATGGTCCGCAGTTACTTCCGTGAGTCAGTATTGCTAACGTCAAATCCCGTAGAGGAATGCGCTCGCACGTTTTTGTATTTCCCGTCTTCGTCTTCCCGCTCGGAAGTGTTGATATGGGGGCAGAATGTTGGGCCGTTAGTTGTGGGTGCGACCTTTGCGATTGCAGGTCTAGCCATTCTGTTCGTCCGCTCCTAGGACTAGGGAACGAGCCCGGCAACCAACTCTTTAATTGATCCTCGTGAGCTGCATCGAATCGTAGGGAATCCAACAGACGAGCAAGTATCCACGGTTGATTGCAACTGTTGGGGGTCTCGAACAACAACTCCCACGAGAAGAATCCTATGACCACCGGAGGCAGGATATGAAATCTCCCATAATCCTCCTCCGCTCATCCCACTATAGTCCGCTTCAACCGCTTCGACTTCTACAAACCTCGTCGCGCCGTCTACCACGACCTCCTCCAAGATATTTACGCCCGCACACCGAATTTCGAAGCTCAACTCACTATTGGCAAGGACTTCTTTTGTACCAAAGTTGTACTCAACCACATCTTGTTCGCCGCTCCGTTTAGCATTTGGGCAGTCTCAAACGCAGTCCACCAACCTGATTATATGGACGCCCACTAGAACGTCCGCGTCGTCGGCTGCTGGTTGTATAGTAGTGAGGGAGGAATGTCGCCGAGGGCTGAATGCGAAACCGATGTAGACATCCGCCGACCCGCACGGCCACGGACGGTTTTCGGTGCGATGGTCTATTGCGTCCCAGAGATACGGTTCTTCGCTGGAATAGCAACACCCCTCCGTGAACGGAATATTTTTGGCACGTAAGTAATCTTCGACCTCCTTCCGGGTCATACCCGCCTTGAGATCCTGCCAGTAAGGTCTCAGTCTAGACCGATAGTGTGCATCCTGCTGTCTCGTTGCCTCCTCAGGTGTCCGCGCGGCGCACCCGGCAAAAAGACAAAGCGCAACAATCACTATGAGCGTCCAATGCTTCATCGTCGCACTATGACCTGTGGGTGATAAGGCGATTTTTCAACAGTTAGCCCCCGACTGATGTAGGGATCTCTTCGGATTGCAGGACGTAATCCATTGCCCCGGTGTTGGTGGAATCAACCTCCACAAAGGACCATTTCGATTCGTCGTACTGGTAGATTTTGGTGCTCCGATAATGAAATAATCGGGTCCATATTCTTCATCCGACGAATATTGCGACGTCCTCAAATCATAAAAACTCAATCCCAAGCGAACCATCTCAGCCGCGTCTTCAGCGTGAAGCTCTAACAGGGTCAAATCCTGTGAATATAATCCCTCTTTCCCGAGATCAGTTCTTATATGCAGATGGTTTAGATACTTTACGACCTGCTCCGGGTTCTGGTAAGACCATTTCTCTCTCTTTTCTTCAATCATCCTTGCTACGTGCTGAGCGGTGAGTAGAAAAAATTGATTTTCCTGTTGCAGCATGGCCAATATTGACTTCGCCCTAGTGGCGCTCCTGGGGAGTTATCCGAGACTATTGTCATCACCCAATCCTCTCGCACCACGTGCGCGCTGATTGTAATACCAATTCCTGATGAACGGGGTTCTGGGATGTCGGTCGGATGCCCAAGTCCCGATTAACGCGCAAACCGGACAAGTCAAGTACTAGCCCGGAACATGTTCTGTTACCATACACGAGAAATGTTGAAACGCTTCTTCAAGCTGACCGCGATCGTCACGCCACTTCATATCCTCGCTACGATCGTCTGCAATTTCCTTGCGGTTAGAACACTGTTTGACGACGTGCGGTACATTACTTACTCGCAGTGTGTGTATGGAGGATGTCCGAGTTTTAGTTGATTGCAGCGACTCTCGAAGTTCGGCACTGTAAGCCTACCTTCTTCCAAGTTCAAGCGACTTCTACTGTCCGGACCTCCTTCTGCTGAAGGCGCGACGGATTCAGGCGTTCCTTCAGCAACAGGATTTCTTGATAGCCTTTGATGCGTCGGAACTTTTTCTCTGCTTCCAACAGTCCTGTGGCTGCCCAGCGTAGCGGCTGATCTCCTTCGCGCCAACGCTTTACGTTTCGCGCCACCCGCTGCACCGTCGACAAGCACGATTCGATCGGGTTGGTGGTGGCCAGTTTCCGACGTAACACCGCTCCTACACCCAAGCGATGCACCGTCAGCGTTTCGTCCAGCCCTTCCTCCAGACTCCGGGCAGCGCTCGGATTGATCCGTTCCAGTTGCCGGAAGATCTTCTGCAACGCTTCTTTGGCCTCCGCGTAGTTGTTCATCGCGTACGCATTGCGCATCCGCCGGTCGTAGTCTTTCTGGCAGTTCTCAGGCAAGTACTCCTTCACATTCCGCCGCTTGTGAATCTGGCAACGCTGCACTTCCACTTGGTTACCGAAAACACGTTCCACACCAGCTCGCAGCGCTTTCGATCCATCCATCACCACCAGATACCGCCGCTGGCGATCCAGTCCTCGGTCCACCAGATCTTCCAACAGCCCCTTGACCACCGCAGTGTTTTCCGTGGCCCCCTGCCATACCCCCAAAACGTGCTTTTCTCCGCCTTCCGCGATCCCCAGGGCCACCACCAGCACCTGGCCGCCAAAGTGAATGCCGTCGATCATCAGCACCACGAGATTCAGATCTTCTAGGCGCCGTTCGCACAGCACTCGCAACTGATTGCTACTGGCCGCCACGAACTGCCGACTCACGCTGCTCTTCTCGATCCCGTAGCCTTCCAGAACACTCTCCACCGCTCGCCGATAGTTCCGCGTGGACAGTCCGGCCACCATGCGCTCCTGCACCGCTCTTTGCAGCTTTCCGTCTTGCTGCAACTGACCGTAGCTCTCCAGTTCCACTTCCTGGCCTTCGCGCGTTCGGACCCGCGGCCGTTCCACCGGGATCTTCTGTCCAGCAAAAACCACATAACCCGTCTGCTTTCCCCAGCGCACACAGCCGGCGGTGGGATTCGGCCGATGCGGAGGCCCTACCCGGCGCGTGACTTCGTTTTCCAGAATAGCTCGCAGGATCTGCAGCCCGGCTTGCCCGGTCAGCTCTTCCACCTGAGCTTGCATCTCCGCCCACACCTCGGCCATCGGCAACGGCAACGGCACCCGCACCAACAACTCTTGCCCTCGGACGATTTCGAACTTGTGATTGGACTTGCGGTCTTTCCTCTGGTATTTGTTTCTCACGGCGGCTCTCTCCTTTAAAAGGGATTCGCAACCCGAACTCTATCCGAGTTCGGGCGAGAGCCGCTGCTTCTTGTTTTCAAGTTTCAACTAAACGTGGGGCATCCTCTTGTGTATGATTTCCTGGCAGACCTTTTCGTACAACCCCTAACGGCAATCTTGGATCGACTCGGAATCGACTTTGGTTCCTCACCGTGGGAATTGGTCTTTCTTGTTTTGAATAGCCTGATTTGGGGAGCTGGAATCGCGGCAATAATTTCAATGACAAGGCACCGACCAACGCAGGCTACGCCGCTAGTGAAAAGTTTCTAAGACACGACTACCGCGAGCCCAAGTCCCGATTAGCGCGCTAACTGCAAACTGACCCACTACCAGCGCCCGATTCATTGCACTTCCCACCCGTCCCTGCGCGCAGCTTTCTAACACAGATCCTCCATTCACGCCCTGGCCTTCTGCCCACACCAAGTCCACACACACACATCCTTCCATTTTCGATTTTCTTCATGCACACTTTTATCGAGGCGCAAAAAAATAAAATGCTAAAACGCCGCGGAAATTATCCCTCTTGCCTTTTAGGAGGCCGGAGCTTCCAGCTCCGACATAAAAACCGCCGCGCCAAATACCACGCCGCTCTCGATTTCATCATCGAAGACGCCGGCCGAATCGTCTCCACCGGCGGCACCATCATCCGCGCCATCCGCGCCGTCTCCTGCCTTGACGACCCAGGCCGCTGGGTCGGAGCCCCCCAAGCATGTAATCTTTACCACGGAGCACGCCTACAACCCAGCCCTACCCCCACCCTCCGCCGTTCCAACTCTCGCTCCCGCGCAAGAAAATCCCATTTTGGAACTCCCTTCGCGACCCACCAACGATGCCGTTCTAATCGGTCCTGGTGACGATTAGAAAATGATCTATCTCCTACAAAACAAACGGCGGAGACCATTTCTAATCGGTCCTAAAGTGGCAATATTTAAGCCCCGTCTGGCTCTGTCGAGTTCTTGCCTCCGTGGCGCGGACACTTCTGCCTGCGCTCCGACGATCTACCCCCCTGCCATGAGCAACGAACATGAATCGGACCAAGAAATCAAATTTCCGCCCCCGCTGCAAAATGCAAGGAACACCCTGCGCGCC
Source organism: uncultured Acidobacteriota bacterium (assembly GCA_963701005.1). Lineage (GTDB taxonomy): Bacteria > Acidobacteriota > Terriglobia > Acidiferrales > UBA7541 > Palsa-295. The sequence goes on along the minus strand of OY969555.1, from coordinate 3,560,502 downwards.
GTAGCCCCGCCTTCTGGCGAAGGCGGGTCCCGTGCGAAGCCGAGCGGTCGAAGGACCTCAGCTCACATTGACTCGTGAATTGTGACGAAAACATGGGATGTCAACGGAGCCACGTGAAATCTGAATCCCAAAGAAAGGAAAACGAGGCAGGAAGAACTGGGCGTTCAGCCGATGTGCTTGGCGAGGTCGGCCCACGAACGGACGGCATCGAATTGCGCCCGCTTGTTGGCCATTTGGGAGGCGCGAATCCGCAGCGTGATTTCGAAATTGCCCAGCCGGGCACGCAATTCGCGCAGAATGTCGGCGTACGTCGCAATTTCCTGCTTCCACTCTTCGCTGGCTGCCAGCGACGGCGACGCTTGTTTCAACGCCGCGTCCACGCGCTTGAGCTGCTCCGAGATTCTCTTAAGCTCACCGGCAGGTTGCGATGCAGGGTCGGGCGAGCTTTGCACCTGGTCGAGCCACACGCGGAAGAATTGCCGGACCTCGCGGATGACGTCGAGCGGCGAATCGGCCATCAGCGTCGCATCCTGACGGGATGGGGGAGGTTGGCGTTGGGCCGCCCCACGCGCACAGGTCTGGGAAGCGCCGGAACGACGCGTTCAGTTTCGGCCTGTGCTTCCGCCTGCGCTTCCTGGTCGGAGACGGCACGATCGACTGTTTGCCAGGCTTCGATATGCGCGGAAAATTCCTGGGAAAGCCATTCGAGAATTTCCTTGCTCGAGAGAATGTTGGCTTCCAGGATTTTGGCGCGCGCCACATTGTAGAAACGCGACAATTTGGGCGCCACTTCGCCGCCCTTTTCGAAATTCAAAGTGCTCTGAAGATGGCCAATCACTTCGACGGCGTGATTCAGCTCCGTGGTTCGCTGCTCGATGTTGCCTTGCAGCAGTGCCTGCTGCGCTTTCAGGATCGAGCGGTGCACTTCCTGATACAGGATGACGATTAATCCCACGGGGCTTGCCCCCCGGACGCCTTCTTCACGATACGTGCGGGCCGCGTCTCTCATTAGCCGAGTGAGGTCAATTGCTGGCTCACTTGCGAGAGCAGCAACGGAAGCTCCTGTAGCGTCACGTCAACCTGGTCGTATTGCGTCGTCAGTGCCTGCTGCTGCGTGTTCAACTGCGCTTGGAAATCTGAAATCTGCTGCGTCAGGCTGGTTTGGGATTGCGTGAGACCGTTGATATCTTGTGCGATCGAGCCGCTGATTGGATCGGCGAGAGCCGTCAGGTTGTTGGTCAGATTTGCGCCGAAACTGCCGGCCGTCGTGGCCTGGAAGAAGGACTGAACCGCCGCAGGATTGGCTTCGAGAGCGGACGTGAGCGTGCCGGAGTCAACAGAGAGTGTTCCGTCATTATTAAAGCTGATGCCAAGGTCCGCGAGGCTGTTCACCGCGCCGTTTCCCGTGGTCGAGAACGAGCCTGCGGCGAGAATCTGGGATTGCGCCAAGCTGAGCGTGCTGTCGGCAGACAGCGGGCCGGGTTGGCCGGTGGAAGAACTGATGCTGAATTGCGCGTTCAGATCCCCGACGACAGTGTTGTAAGCGCTCACGAAGCTGTTGATGGCGTCTTCCTGGTTGGTCACGTCGGGCGTGGTTGAGATGGTTACCGGGGTCCCGGGCGATTGGGAGTTCAGGCTTAGAGTGACGCCCGGGATAGCCGAGGTGACGGTGTTGGTTGTGCTGGCGACCGGGACGCCGTCCACAGTGATTTGAGCGTTCACGCCGGTTACTGGTTTGGTGAACGTGGGAAGCCCGGCAGAGGCCGTCACAGTCAAGTCGCCAGGGGCGCCGCTGGTATTGCTCACAATGGACAGGCGAGCGCCATTGGCGTCGGTGATCACGCTTGCAGTCACCCCTGCGTTGGCGTTGTTGATCGACGCGGCAAGGCCGGTAAGCGTGTTGTTGGCGGAGGTGACGGGAATCGGCACGGCGGTGTTGGTTCCCACTTGAACCGTCAGGGTGCCGGTGGCCAGGGGAGTGGAACTACTGGCCAGTTCGGAAGAGTATTCGGACGAGGTCGTGGCCAGATTGGTGACCACAACGGTGTGCGTGCCCGTTGGCGTGCCGGAAATCGCGTTGGCCGTCACGATGGCGGAATTGGAAGATGTGGCTGCCACGTCGGTCAATTGTCCAGCCGGATCGGTCAGGGCGAACACCGCGTTCTGGAGCGTTTGCAGATCGGTATTGAAACTATTGAGCGCGCTCTGCTGATCGGTGAGTTGCGTCTGCTGATTCTGGAGGACTGTTAATTCGGCGGTCTGATCGGCCAACGAGGCGCTTACCAGCGCGCTCACGTCAATTCCAGCGCCCAGGCCGCCGCTGCTTGTGGTCGATTGGCTGCCCGCGATAAGCGATCCACCGATACCTGTGCTACTCATGTGGCCCTCCGAATTTACAAAAATTGCGTGGAGTTCTCCGACGCTGCGGCCTGCTGGCGGCTCTGGTCTGGCGAGGCATCTTCTTCATGGCCCGAATGTGCGAAAAAGCCGAAGGGCGCCCCTCGCCAAGGCGAGGAGCGCCCACCGGAGTTCGATCAGTTTAGTGGAGCAGGTTCAGTACTAACTGCTGCTGCGAATTCGCCTGCGCCAGTGCCGAGATGCCTGTCTGCTCAAGTATCGAGTACTTGGACAGGTTCCCGACGACCGTGGGGATGTCGGCACCAGTGATGCCTGTCTCCGCCGTGGTCAGGTTTTGTATTTCGTTGTTGAGCACGTTGCTGGCCGCCTGCAGCCGGTTGATGCCCGCGCCGATCGTGCCGCGGCTGCTCGCAACCGTGCTAATGGCGGTGTTGATGTTCGACAGCTCGGTTACGGCAGCGGCCTGTGTCAGCAAGTTGCCGGAAAGACCCAGTCCGCCGGTGCCCGAAGCGGAAAGCGTTCCGGTGCTCACGGCGATCGTTGATGTACCGATCGAAGTCGAATCGCTCAGGAAGATCGAGGTTGAGCCTGAGGCGAAAACGGCCGCGCCGTTGAACGTGGTGTTGGAACCAATGCTATTGATTTCGGCGAGGATGGACTGATACTCCGCGTCGATTGCCGAGCGCTGCGTGTTCGAAACCGTGCCAGTGGCGGATTCGGTGCCTAGTGTGACAGCGCGGTTGAGAAGCGTGGTCACCTGTCCCAGGGCGCCGTCGGCGACTTGCAGGTTGCCAACGCCGTCGTTGGCATTCGAGACCGACTGAGTCAACGCTGTGATGTTCGCTTCCAATCCGTTGGCGATAGCCAGGCCGGCCGCGTCATCCGCGCCGCTATTGATTCGCGAACCAGACGACAGTTGGAACAAGGTATTCTGGAGGGCATTCTGAGTAATCGTTAACTGGTTTTGCGCCACCAGTCCTGGGATGTTTGCGAGTACTTGAAGTGACATGGAAAGGCTCCTTTTCGTACTGATTTACTTCCCGTCCTGGTTTCGGAGCCTTTCTACCGGCTGGGTTTTCCCTTGCCGGAGGCCTCTCGACCACCGAACGGCTTCTTTCTTGCTCACTAGCCAAATCGGCTACTGCTCAGAATGCTTTAATCTTTTTCGGCCCAATAAGTCCTATTGGTTCTAGGGCCCCGCAAATGAAGGAGATAGAGAGCCTAGGGATGTTTCAATCTTGGACAGGCTTGCACGCAAGGCCTGCGAATCCGGGAATGCCTCGAGCCCACGGCGAAGAATACGAATCGCATGCTGCGTTTCCTTCATTTGCGCGCGGATGCTCGCGGCGCGCAGGAAATCCTCCGGCCGGGGGAAAACGGCAGCCAATTTTCGCTCCGCTGCGTCAGCGGCGTCGGATAAACGATTGAGCCACACCTCCACCCCAACCAATCGATCGTGGAATTCCGGATTTGTGGGGTCGCCTTCGATCGCCCTACGGATTCGGGCAACCCCTGCGTCGGATTTCCCGCCACGCACCTCTGCGAGGCCGAGTTTACTTTCGAGCGCAAGGCTCGCCGGGTCTCGCTTCAGGCCGCGAAGGTAGCATCCCCGGGCGGCCTCGAAATCGCCGAGATTGTAATTCGCATCGCCCGCGAGTTCAGCGACGGCCGCCGTGGGGTGCCCCGCGGCTTCAGCGCGCTTGAGAGAGCGCAGCGTGGCAGGATACTGGCCAAGACGGAATTGAGATTTCCCCGCGAAATACCAGGCGACGCCAAAGCGCGGATTCAATGCGCAGGCTTGCTCGAAATATCGAAGACCTTCCGCGACATTTCCTAGATTTTCAAGCTCGACAATCCCGACTTCCAGGTGCGCCTGGGCGTCATTGGGAGACTCGAGCAGCTTCTCGCGGCCAAGCTCCCTGTAAAATAAGAGCTTCTTGGCCATAGTGTTTTCATCCACGAGCATCCCGAAGTGATGAATACAGAATGGCGCCGTCCCGAGCTTCCTTTTCGTCTCCTGGATTCGATATCCCACAGTCTCGTGGACCCGGCCGGTGAAATAAATCGCAGGGTCCCGGCGGAAAAGTCGGACGTTTTCGTGTTCCACATATGCAGGGTAGAGGCGCGCCGGACCATAGCTGGAATCATTCGGCCTGGCTGGCCGGTCCCATACCTTTTTCGCCAGGCTCACCAGGTAATTGCGAATTGGAACCTGGTAGGCCGCGGTTTCGCTGTGAGACATCAGCGAAGGAAGTACGGAAGTAGCGGCCGGGTCGAGGTGTTCGTCCGCGTCCAAAATTAGCACCCAGTCGGCACTAACCTGGGCGAGCGAAAGATTGCGGGCCTTCGCAAAATCATTTTCCCAGGGGATCGAGAAAACTTTAGCGCCGAAATTTCGAGCGATCTCCTGCGAGGAATCAGTTGAACCCGTATCCGCGACAACGATTTCGTTCGCCACGCCCTGAACACTCGCAAGGCAGCCGGGTAAGTCACGTTCGGCATTCTTGACGATCATCGAGAGTGCGAGCGATGGCATGGGGGGGACGTTTCCGCCGTCGCCGGCTATCTTTTCCGAGCGGGGCCGCGCCGCGTGCACTTTCCTGCCGCGACCTCGATTTTGCGTTCGAGCTCGAGGAGACGGGTCACGATGCTGGTGTTGATTTGGCTCTGCGTGGTGATGTTTTCGATGATCTTTTCGATTGCCAATGCCATGGTCTGCAGGTTTTCGCCTGAGACCGCGTTTTCCGGATTCTTTTCAAGAGCCATCTGCGTTTTCATAGTCTGTTCTCCTGGATTGACGATTCAGCCCGGACGAGTGTGATTGAAATTGACGGACACGAAGGAAAGACCAACGGCAGACATATTCGAAGCCAGCAATACCCTGACATGACCTGGATTCCAAAGAGCGCTTGGCAGACACGCACGGCAGATTCCTCTCCTATATCGGCAAGACTTGCCTTGTCAGCAGCGCTGTAAGAGCCGAAAAAGCGACGGCCGGTGAAGGAAGGCAAACGAGATGCCAAAGGGCACGTCGTACGGCAAGCAGGGTCGAGAGCCCTAAGCGAGTTGTAGGGGTGCACCGGTGCGAAACAATTGCCTCAATGTCTCGGAGCAAGCTGCCGATAGTCCCTATACGGGGAGGCGCGACCCGGCACACAGCGTCTAGCCTCTCCGGATTCAGGATGATGAAAAGCCGATGATCCATCTCACTCGATTGAACAACCAGCCGCTTGTGGTGAATGCGGATCTGATCAAATTCATCGAGAACGCGCCTGACACGGTGATCACCTTACTGACGGGTGAGAAATTGGTCGTGCGCGAAACAGCACAGGAAGTACTCGATCGTATTCACGAGTTTCACCTGCAATCCAACCGGCGCATCGGAGCAGGAATCATCTCCAAACCGGGGTCCTCCGAAGACGCGCGGCCTTTGAAGGAAGAAGACAAACCGCCCCGATCGCCCGAGGACGAGAAGCCCTGACATGCCAACCGTAATGGACAAAGGAAGCTTCGGCGGCGTGGTACTGGCGATGGGCGGAATTTTGCTCGGGCTGGTTCTTGAGGGCGGGAAGGTCGGCCAAATCCTTCAGCCAACAGCGGCGCTCATCGTATTTGGCGGAACGCTCGGTGCCGTGCTGCTTCAGTTCCCGTTATCGATCATATTGCTGGCGTGTGGAAACCTGGCGGGAGTTTTTTTCTCGAGAGAAGACGATCCTGTCGCCACAGTGCATGAGATGGTGGGGTACGCGCAAAAGGCACGAAAAGACGGAATCGTTTCCCTCGACAATGAAATGGAAAAAATCCAGGAGCCATTCCTCAAAAAGTCATTGATGTTGGCCATTGACGGAACTGAACCAGCCGAACTGCGAAATATCATGGAACTCGAGCTGGATAACCGCGCCGAGCGCGAGGAGAACATCCCGCAGGTGTTTGAAGCGGCCGGAGGGTTTTCTCCGACGGTCGGCATCATCGGCGCCGTTCTCGGCTTGATTCAAACGATGCAGCACCTCGACAACATCAGCGAGGTGGGCCGTGGAATCGCGGTGGCTTTTGTGGCCACGATTTACGGCGTCGGCGCGGCCAACCTGTTTTTCCTCCCGATTGCGGGAAAAATCAAGATCCGGCAGCGTGGTATCCAACTACGGCGAGAGATCATTCTCGAAGGCGTGATTTCGCTGCTGGAAGGGATGAATCCCCGAATGCTGGAAACGAAACTGATGAGCTTCATCTCGGAGAGCCAAAAAAAGCCAGTGACCCGGAAAACGACGTGAGGCGCAAAAAAAAGCACGCGCATCAGAATCACGAACGATGGCTTGTTTCCTACGCCGATTTCGTCACTCTGCTATTCGCTTTCTTCGTTGTCCTGTATGCCTCGGCCCAGGTGGACAAACGACGCGTGGGGCAATTGGCCATGGCCATCCAAGTGGCATTTCAACAGATGGGCATCTTCGACGCGTCCAATACCAAGCCGGAAGTGATGACCACAGAGCCCATGCCATTCTCCAAGGTCCAGATGGTCGAGAATACCGAACGCGTGGAAGCCATGGGCCGGCTGGTGAACTCGCCTCACGGCGCTCTGGCCGGGTCACCCGATCGTCCTGACATGGCGGAAGTCCAGAAAAAACTGGAGGAAGCGCTTGCCGCACAAATCAAGAATCGCACTGTTTCGGTGACGCCGACTCGGGAAGGGATTGTCGTCAGTCTCCGCGAGGCAGGATTTTTCGATAGCGGTTCGACCGCGCTGCGTCCCGGCGCCGAGCCCACTTTGGCCGACTTTGTGAAAGTTATGGCTGGTCTTCGCGTGCGCATTCGCATCGAAGGCCACACCGATAATGTTCCCATTCACAACGGCCGGTACAACTCGAATTGGGAACTCTCCACGGCACGCGCCACTGAGATCATACGGCTTTTTATTACGAAGTATGGGATGGCGCCCGCACGTCTCTCTGCATCTGGGTACGCCGAATTCTATCCAGTGGCTTCGAACGACACGGCGGAAGGCCGCGGTATGAATCGCCGGGTGGACTTGGTGATCTTGAACACGCAGGTGGATGCGACGGCCGAACCACCGGCAAAGCCTGGAGCAGCACCTACGGGCTCCGGGCACCCATAGAGGTGCCGGCGCGGGGTGGGCATTCAACAGAGCATTTAATTGATTTGCGATGATTAGGACTGCCGAACTCCCTTCCGCTAAGGGGATCTGAGACTACTTCAGAATCCAGACATGTCCGGATCACAAACGACTCTCGAATCCCAGGCTGATTTCCGATCCGAAACACTAGATCCGAGCCTGCTCCACGTCCGCGACCTCATCTACAGGGTTTGCGGTATCTATGTTGCGGAGAAAAGACTGAATTTCCTCCAAGATCGCTGCAACCGTCGTATTCAGGCAATGAAAACAAGCGCACTTTCGGATTACTTCAAGATGCTCACTGCCGGGAGGGATCGCGATGCTGAGATTCGCAACCTTTTGAATGAAATCACGATCGGCGACACCTGCTTCTTCCGGGGCAAACCTCAACTCGACGCACTGCGCAAAGTGGTGCTGCCGACTATTGTCGCAGCCAAAGCGAAGCTATCCGATAAGCCGGTAAAGTTGTGGAGCTGCGGATGCTCGACCGGCGAGGAGCCCTATACCCTGGCCATGTTGATGTTGTTGGAGGATGCAGCCGGCAGGCTGGGCGGCTGCACCTGGGAAATTCATGCGACTGATCTGAACGATCACGCGCTGGACAAAGCTAAGGCGGGCATTTACGACGCCTATGCGCTGCGCCACACGCCGGCTCTCTTCAAGAGCAAATATTTTGTGGGACACAGTGACAAGTTCATGATTTCCGAGGAAGTGAAATGCCGAGTGACCTTTTGCCGGATTAATCTCCAGGATGAAAGCAGTCTCCCATTGCTGGATGAGAGTAGCGTGATTTTCTGCGCAAACGTGCTGATTTATTTCGATGAGACTTCGAAACGCCGCGTCGTCCACAACTTGTTTAAGAATCTGGCCCCCGGTGGCTACCTGTTCCTGGGCACCTCGGAATCGCTCTATGGAGTAAGCGACGAATTTCGACTGGTCCATTTCCCCGAGGCGATTGGCTATCTTCGTCCGTCGGACTCTCTGGCTGGAGCAAGTGTGGAAAGGCCATAGCGTCGCGGGACTTGCGCAGGGTCAGGCGATCGGAGGCCTTTTCGTGTGCCAATCCGTATTGCGTTGCAGGACGTTTGCGGTGGCGACTATATCCCGGTCGTTTCGAGCGCGCGCAAGGAATTGAATGCCGGCGGGAAGCTGCTTTGATGTGAAGCCGCAGGGTACGCTGATTGCGGGAAGGCCGCAGAGATTGCCGATTCCGCCGAGCGGGTCGGAAAAAGTCAGGTCGGTCTCGAGATTGGTTTCGAGCGTGGTCGCAGCAATAGGAAGAGAAGGCGCGGTCAGTACGTCGAAATCGTTGAAGAGAGCATCGATCTTTTCCTGCAAGATGCCACGAATTTGCAGCGCGCGCATGTGGTCCGATGCGGAAATTTGTTCGCTCACGTATCCGCCGATCTGCCCGAGGGGATCAGCAAGCTCAGAGACTTTGCCGCTATCGAGTAGCGAGCGAAATGCGGCTGCCCCTTCGACGGCGATGATTGTGCCGCCGGCCGCTTCGAAGGGGCCTTCGGGCAGCGCCGCCTCGGAGATTTTCATGCCGTGCTTTCCTAGCACATCGAGCGCCGCGGTGAACGCTGATTCGATTTCCGAATCAGGTTTGGTCCACGCGTTTGTAAGCCGGCCGATGCGCAATGACGAGGGCAGCGGAGCAGGGTAGGGGAACAAAGCCTCCGCTGGCGGTAGCGAGCTTCGATCGCGCGGATCGTGCGCAGCGATCGTGGCAAGAACCAGCGCGCAATCGTCTGCAGCGCGCGCCATGGGGCCAATTTTGTCCATGGAGTATGCGAGCGCCATAGCGCCAAAGCGGCTAACGCGACCGAAGGTGGGGCGCAGTCCTGAAATGCCGCAGTAGGCCGACGGACACAGGATCGAGCCCCATGTTTCCGTCCCGATCGCAAATGCCGCGAGCGCCGCTGATACGATCGCCCCGGATCCGCTCGAGGAGCCGCACGTCCAGCAGTCCTCGTTCCAGGGATTCAATGCCGCACCGGTGAGGGAAGCGGATGCGTAGCGATAATTCATCCCGCCAGCAAGCTCGATCATGGCTGCTTTGCCGACCAAGATTGCGCCGGCTTGAATCAAGCGCTCAATCACCGTGGCATTGAAATCGAATTTTTGATTGCGGTAGGGCTTGGCGCCCCAGGTGGTGGGATAACCCTTGACGGCGAGGAGATCTTTTGCGGCGTAAGGGATGCCGTGCAACAAGCCGCGATACCGGCCGGCGAGGATTTCTTTCTCGGCGGCGCGGGCCTGTTCGAGCGCAAGGTCACGGGTGACGGTGACATAAGCATTGAGCCGCGGCCCGAGACGCTCGCTCCGCTCGAGGTAGCTCTCCGTCAATTCGACCGGAGAAATTTGCTTCGCGCGGATGCGGCGTCCCAACTCGCGCACGGACAGGTAGAGAATGTCTTCGCCGAGCATGCAATCGCCTTTCTTAGTGTGAAGGGATCCGGCGGCTTGCCGTCGCGTCAGGATAGAGCCGCAGGACTGTGGCTGGTTGGTCGGAATTCTCAACCGGGAATTTGCGCATGGCCTCGAGCGGCTTTTGTCCCTCTGTCACCAGGCGTCGGATGTCCGCCTTTTGGGCTTCGGAGAAGCGGTCGCCGTATTTTCCGAGAATCGCTTGAATCTTCGCATCAACTTCTGCCTGACTTTCAGCCGAAAGTTTCTCATCCGCTTGTTGAGGCGCCGCGGGGAGGGGATCTGCTGGCCGGGCAAACAGTTCGCTCGGGAGACAAGCGGCTGTCGCCGCGGCGATCGCAGCGCGGCGCGCAAAATCGCGCCGCGAAATTCCGGATTGCTTGCCATTCGTACCGGACATGATGTGGAAACCTCCGCCATGGAATGCCAGGCGCTCTGTTGGGAGAAGAGGCCCTAACCTGAGGCGTCCGTGAGACTACTCAATGCGTAAGCGGACGTCAACGCCAAGCCGTGATTAGACGCGCGAAATTCGGTTTCGGCGCTCGATCGCGAGAATTAAAATTGCATCAGGACTTTCTCCATCAAGCGCGAGATTTACGCGGGTGCGGCATCGCGAACCCATTCCTTGCGCGCGGGGCAATATGTTGCTATGTTGCGGGAGTCGATGGTCTGTTTCTACGCCCTTCCAGCCGCCTTTCGACAAATCAATCCTATTCAGCACAAGGAGGAAATTCCATGAAGCACCGGATCCTGAATATTTTCACCGCAGCCGGTTTGTTGCTGGCCTCTGCGCTCATCGTCACCACCTTTGCGACACCCAAGGCAACCGGCGGCCCGCTGCCGGCCGCACAAGAACACCACGAGGCAATGGAAGACATGCGCCGTGCAGAGGGCCTGTTGCGCGACGCGAGAGGGTTGCTCGCAGCCGCGCCCGGCGAGTATGGCGGACACCGCGACAAGGCCATCAAGCGGATTGATGAAGCGCTCGGCGAGGTTCATGAGGCGATCGAACATCGCTAAGCCTATCGGCGAAATTCGAGTTTGATCCGGCTTGCAGCGGTTCTCGCGGGCGAGAGACGCTGCAAGCCGATTGCTTATTTGCTGCTCGTCCCCGGACACCCGCATCCTCCGAAACTCCCCTGGCCGGCCAGTCGAAATCGCCTCTCAATTCGCGCCACGCGCGAGACTGATAAGGCAGCGGCCGCCCGCCGACGCGTGACACTTTGATGACAATGGGATAAGAGTCTCGACTTTCAAATCCGGCGTGGCGATACGATGAGTGTGCACTGGCGCGCATCTGCCCAGCCCGGCGCGCCGGGCAAGGCTTTGGCCGCAGCGCACGGTTGATTTGCCCGGCCGAGGCAATTTACGGTAGTCCGAACCGAAAATCGGACCAGGAGGATTCCTTCATGAAGCATCAGATTCTGAGCTCGTTTGCGCTTCTGGCTTTGATTTGTGCTTTGACGTTTCCGGCGGCAGCGCCTGCCGCACCGCCCGCAGCCAACAGCCACTCGGCAGCAGCGGCCGCTCCAGCCGCGGAACCACATCCTGAAATTCACGATGCGATTGCGTCACTTCGGAGGGCCAAGGAGCATATGGAGCATGCCGCTCACGATTTTGGCGGGCATCGAGTGGAAGCGCTCAAAGCCACTGACGAAGCCATTCACCAGCTTGAAATCTGCTTGAAGTACGATAAGTAGGCGACGCTAGAGGGATCAACTTGCAGCGTCCATGCGAGTCATTGGACGCTGCAAGTTGAGTCGCCCGCGCGGTATGGATATTTTACCTGGCCGCTAAATTTATCGCGGTCAGATGTGGATTCTACTTGGGGTCGTGCGCGAATTCTATTTCCGGTCGGGTCACGGGATTTCTTGGATCCAGGGGTCTTGCGTGCGCAGGAATCCAATCGCCGAAGATTTCCTCCCAATCCAAATCGGCAGCAATTACTCCCGCCTTTTGGAGTTTCTTCAGCTCATCCTCGAAGCACTGCATATTCTGACTCGCGCCTTCGCGAATTGCATCCGTGAGACTCATCACATTTTGTTCTCCGGTTGCGATGCATTCGCGGATGCGCGGGGTTGAGAAAAGAATCTCGAACAAGGCTACCTGCTCCGGACTTTCCAGACGAGGCAGCAGCCGCTGCGAGACAATGCCGCGCAGAGTACGAGCCAGGCGCTGCCGCGTGGTTGACTCTTCCGCGGGTGAAAAGAACCGCAATAAGTGGCCGACTGTGCGGGAAGCATCGGGCGTGTGCAGTGCAGCAAAGACCAGGTGGCCGCAATCAGCCGCTTCGAGCGCAAGGTCCAATGTTTCACGGTCCGGAAGCGTGCTCAGGAAAATCACGTGCGGCGGATGGCGCAGGGATGCGCGGAGAGCGATCGGGAAACTCGGCACGTCGCGGTAAAGCTCGCGCTGCAGGACGGTCGCTTTGCGATGCCGAAACTGGAATTCCACGGGGTCCTCGACGGTGATGATATGGCCATCTCTTTGTTCGCTGATGCGGCCGAGCACCGCGGTCAGTGTGGACGATTTTCCGGAGCCCACTGCGCCGCTGAATACCACCAGTCCACTGCGAAGGCTGGCAAACTGTTCGAGCTGCGGCGGCAAGTGAAGAGATTCAAATGTGGGAAGAACCGGGTCAGAGATTACCCGCAACTTGATCGCATAGCTGCCTCTCTGCGAGAAGATGTTCACGCGGAAACGCCCAAGCTTGGGCACGAAGAACGAAAAGTCGCAGGAACCCTCGGCGTTGAGCCGCGGCTGGACACTGGGGCGATTACCAATCAGATCATTGGCGATGCGGCGAGTGTCATCCGGGAGTAATTCAGGTAGCTCCGTGAATAGCGGGGAGATGATTCGGCCGTTCACGCGGACCTGAGGCGCCCGCATCGGCGAAAGAAAAATGTCGCTTACTTTTTCCACCGATTTCACGAGTAGAGCGATTAACTCGTTGGTTGGCGGCAAGGGAGGCGTGGCCGTCAATCGTGCAGCGGAATCGGTAAAGGGAGGCGCAGTCATGCGAAGTCCCTATGGGCATTTGTGGTACCGAATGGAATTTCATGCCAGCGCGTAACTGCATGAGAGAACAGCCATTGGAGGAGGGGGCCGCCAGGGTCCGGTAGGGCATTGGTTCACTCTGGAACCAAATCTATTGCATGGACCAAATTGGGTCGAGGAATCCGATCAGACCACCAGGCCGCGATTCATGTTCGCTCGTAACTCGAGCCTTATTAGTTCACGACCGGCTTTGAGGGAACAGCAGCCGCTCCCGGAGCATGGGTGCCGGCCAGAATTTCCTTAACGATTTTTGCTGCGAGTTGCTTGCTGATGGGGCATGCAGTGTCGTTCATGCGGCATTGGGCGAGCGTTAGAGTGCAACCACAATTGCAGCCCTCGGAATTCAGCCTTTTAAGCGCGACCTTTCGCTGCTCGGGCGTCAACCCCGTAAAGTCCACGTCGGGAAGCTCGGTCGCGCGCTCCGCATTTCTTAGGAAAATCTGTCCAGTGTCCTCGAAGGTCTCGATGGTTGCGTCCACTGGCATGCCAAGCAAAGCGCGCACTTCGATTTCATAGACACCGCCCGGGAAAAGACCGACGTGCTTTTGTACCACGCGGCCCTCCGCGTTGATGAGAAACGAAGTAGGAAGCGCCGGAACTCCTCCGTAGGCGCGAATCAGCTCCCGGCTCCACATCACGATCGGGTAGTTGATGCCGGCAGCAGCTACGAATTCTTTTACGTCCTCCGGGGGGCCATCGTCCATGGAGACGCCGATCACCAGCAACTTGTCGGGGTATTTTCTTGAGAGCTCGATCAGAATAGGAATTTCCTCGCGGCAGGGAGGGCACCAGGTAGCCCAGAAATTCATGAGGACGACCTTGCCTCGCCAAGCTGCAGTCGAGACGATCTGCCCATCAATATCCGAAACCAGGAACGGCGGCGCAGGCTCTCCATTCTTGGCAAATCGAATTACGTGCTCGCCACTTGGGTCTGGCGATGCGTCTCCTGGCACCGCGAACGAAGCCCCGCCAGCGCCCGAGGAAACGGATTTCTTCGAAGTCTTCGCGTGACTCGAGCGCGCAGCAACGATGCCGATGGCGATGCCGGAGAGACAGGCCATGAGAGCAAGAAGCGCGATTAACGGTCGATTCATGCTTTGCCGGTACCAATTACATTATGCGGCAGAGAGATGAGAGGAACAAGGCGAGAGGCCGAGAGGCCGGTTTGCATTCCGCGCACACCGAAGATCCCTTGCTGGCCTAGACTGTGGCGAGCTTCCTTTTGTATCGCCGCCACACGAGAACGACTGGCAACGCGAGGATCACCGACCAGATCAACAGGGCGGGCCCGTATTCCCCGAAGACCAATACGATTCCCACGGCTGTTTCCGACGCATTGCGAACTCCGGCGACGAACGAGTTGAGGATGCGCGTGGAAACGGAAGGGACTGGTGAGTTCAACTGTGCCTTGTACTCCTCGGCGAGCTGCAGCTCGACGGTGGCGAAGTCGACGCGGTGCTCCAGGGCCTTTTGCTGCGCTTCCATCTGTTCAATATCGCCACGGACGCGCGCGATTTCTTGCTCCACTTGGAGAACATCCGACACTTTTCCAGTGCGCTGCTGAAGGATTGCGCTAAGGCGCTGTTCGGTCTCGCGGGAGTTCTTGAGGCGAGCCACCAGATCGGCGTGCTGCTGGGTGACTTCCTCCCCGGATTGCGATTCATTTTCGACACGGCCGAGGGCCCTGAGGTCGGCAACAGCCGAGGAAACTTCGTCCGCTGGAATCCGAAGGGAGGCCTGAAGGCTGCGTGGAGCGTTTTCAGCAGTGCTAATGTTGAGTTGTGCGGAATACCCGTGATGCCGCGCAAGGATCGCGTCAAGTGACGAGCGAGAGACTGCGAAGTCCTTCGCCACGATCGTGAGCGAGACGGTGCGTGCAATCATGGGGCCCGGAGGCGGAGGAGGCCCTGGCGCAGCCGGGAGCAAGTTTTCGTCGTAATTCCCAAGCCCATGATAAAGACCGTTCGAATCCGCCGCGCTACCCGGCGAGCCTTGTGTCACTACTTGATTGAGTTGCACTTCCGATTTCTGATCGGTGGTCGGCGTGCCGTTGATATGAAGCCTACCCAAGCTGCTTGCTGTACTTTCGTTCACTGCCTGTTGCTCGCGGAGAGCAGCACTCGCACTCGTTGCCGCCTCTCGGGAGAGGTGCAAAGTTGGCAAGGAGATGCCGACAAACAGGATTAGCACCGCCATTGTCGCTCCACTCGCCATTGCCCATTGCTTCCAAGTCCATGAGCTGCGGCGAACGAATTTGTTTACTCTGGTGATTTTGCGGCGTGAATCGATACTGGCCGCCTGCACAAGAAAATCATCCCATGAGGCTCTGCTGCTTGCGACAGGCCAGGCCGCCAGATCTTCCGAAGTCTTGCGGAATTGAGTTGCGACACGCGTGCATTCACCGCATTGCTCGATATGTGTGGAAACTGTTTGGGCTTCCAGGGCGGAAAGTTCGCCGTCGAGAAAGGCCATCACTTCTTCAGGGGCCACTGGATGCGTGATGATATTCATATGCGTCCCTCGGATCCCGCTAGTTCAACGGCGGATGATTTCGGAGCGGGAGCGGCGAGCAGATCGCGCAGCGCCATTCGCGCACGGAACAGACGCGAGCGAACAGTATTGACCGGCAAACCCAGCAACTCGCCCATTTCCGTGTAACTCAACTGCTCAAATTCTCGCAATAGCAGGATTTCCCGGTCCGTGTGCTCCAATTTACCGATCGCTTGGCGAAGCAATAGTTCCGCGTCTGTCACATTCTGCATGGCAGGCTCGCGAAACCCTGCGGTCGCTCCAAGAAATGTGGCCCGGAACGCGGCTTTTCGGCGATAGGCGCGAAGAATCTTGAAGCCGACGGCGTAAAGATAGGTTCGGAAGAGAGCACGCGGTTCGTAGCGGGACGAGGCTCGAAGCACCGCGAGGAATGTTTCCTGGGTCAATTCTTCCGCATGGGAGGGATCGGCGATGCGGCGGCGGAAAAATCCGCATAGCGGCTGTCTGTACCGCGAGAACAGCAGGCTGAAGGCCTCCGCGGAACCCTTCGAGAAGGCGACCATCAGTTGCTCGTCGCTCGAAGTATCGGCCGTAGCGCATTCCTTTGCATCGATCGGTGAATCGTTCATGGCGTTTTGCTTTTCTTGCCTCCATGCTTAGAACGAACCCGGCAGCAATTCTTGCATGCCTTCCCACCCAAGCCTTTCACTACTGGTAATGTCATGGGGAAGCGAAAAGTTCCCGGAGACATGGCTGACTTGCGACGAGATCAGAGATAGAAAGGCGAGCACTTCTCCGATGGCTTCCAAAAAGAGGCTTCACCAGCGGTGGCGATTAGACGGTCACAAGTTGTTTTTCCAGAAAGTGCGCATCGTCAGATCGCGATGGATTTTCGCTTGCGCATCGGTGAAGCCGTGTTTGCGCATGGGGTAGAACATGACCTCGAAGGTGATGCCGGCTTTGATTAGTTCGTTCATGAAGGCTTGCTCGTTTTGCGGGTGGACGTTGTCGTCGTAAGTGCCGAAGATGAGCATGAGGTGGCCGGTTAGGTCGGCGGCACGCTTCACGAGCGACGTGCCCTCGTAGCCTTCGGGGTTGCCCTCGGGCAGCTTCATGAGGGCCTCCGCCCATTTCGAATCGTAGTAACGCCAGTCCGTGACGGGAGCGCCAGCGATGCCTGCCTTAATCTCTTTCGAGCGGGTCATCACATTTAACGTGAGGTAGCCGCCGCCGCTCCATCCCCATATGCCGACGCGGTTGGGGTCCACCCATGGTTGCGATTTCAGCCAGCGAATGCCGGCGACGATGTCCGCCGTTTCTGATTCACCGGGAGCGGAGGCAAGAGTATTTTCGAGTTTCTTGCTGATGCCCGTTGCCGCACGATTGTCCATGCTGATGGCGACGAAGCCATCACGGACCAGCAGATTATTGGCGAACACGGCGGGTTGCCACGCGTCGTGCACGGAGGGAATAGACGGCCCGCCGTAAACGTAAACGATGACGGGATATTTGCGCGCGGGGTCGAAGTTTTCGGGTTTGAGGATTTGGGCGGGCATGGGGAAACCATCCGCGGCCGGAATGGTGAGCAATTCGGGATACCGCATGCCGGCGGGCAAAAGCTCAGGTCGGGCCGCAGCGATTTTCGCTTTGGCGGCACCATCCGAGGTGTGAAGCAGCAAAGAGGGAAGAGTGCGGATCGTGGAGTAGTGGTCGAAATAGAAACGCGCATCCGGCGACATGGCGATGCGATGCGTGCCCGGTTCTTTGGAAATATGCGTCAGGCCGCTGCCGTCGCTCTTGATGCGGTAGAGTTGGCGTTCGACTGACGAGTCCTTGTTCGAAGTGAAATAGATCCAGCCATTTTTCAGGTCGATGCCGACGACAGCCTGGCGCACCCAGGATGCGATCCCGCCCGCGGAAACAATGGTCCAGTCACCTTTGGTGATTTGATTCACCAGAGTTCCGTCGAGCAGATAGCGGTAGAGATGCATGTAGCCGTCGCGCTCGGACGCGAAGATAAAATGCTTGCCGTCTGCGAGGAAATAAAGATCGTCACTGACGTTGATCCAGGCAGGATCGGTATCGGTGAGGATTCGCTGCGCAGCGCCGCTTTTGCGGTCGGCAAAAAAGAGGCCGAGTTCCGTCTGGGCGCGATTGAGGGTTTCAATACTGATTTGGCCGGCGTCAGGAAGCCATTTCACGCGCTCGATCCATTCATAGGGCTTGTCGGAAATCGAAATCCAGCGCGTGGATGCGTCGCTTAGTTCCGCGATTCCCACGCGCACGCGCGGATTGTTCTCGCCCGGTTTGGAATAGCGCTGGAGGATGACCCGCTCGTCGACCGGCGCGAAATCGACGAAGGTGCTCACCGAGACGCGAGAGTTGTCGGTTTGCAGATAGGCGATTGCGCCCGAGTCCGGTGACCACCAGTAGCCGGTGTCCCGTCGCCCGAAGACTTCTTCCCAGTAGACCCAAGAGAGGGTGCCGTTCAGCGTGGTTTCGGAGCCGTCGCTCGTAAGGCGGGTTTCCTTGGCGGCCGCGATGTCAAATACATAGATGTCGTTGGCGCGGACGTAAGAGAGAAGCGCGCCGTTGGGAGAGAAGGCGACGTCCTTCTCTTCCTCGGGAGTACGGGTCACGCGAGTGAACTTCGAGGAGGCGAGGTCGAGCAAGAAGACGTCGCCTTGGAAGATGAAGGCCGCCTGGCGGCCAGCGGCGTCAAATGCGGCCGGCCAGGCGAGCGATTTACCAGCGGCGGCATCCTTCGCAAGAGCGTTGAGTGAGGCGACAGCCCGGGCCATGTCAAGGATCGGATGACGCACCCCAGTGGCAGGGTCGAGCTTCTCAAATGTGCGCTGCGCTTCAGGGAGGCGAGTGTCGTAAAGGATTGCGGAACCGTCATCAAGCCAGACGAAATCGGGGACATCAGCGATGTGGCTGCCTTACTCACCGTAAATCCATTCGGTGGTAAGCACAGGCCTCTGCTGAGCAGAGGCGCTGCAGCATACCGTCAAAACAACACCGATGCTAGAGAGCAAACCCAGTCTCAAACCTCTTCCCAAGATCATGAAGGGCAGCCCCCTTGAATTGAAGGAAACGCTCGGAAACGGTCAATCGAATTTGAGCGGGGAATCCTAAGTGGAGATTGCGATGTCGAGCGCAGACTCGCGCATCCTACTCTTCGACGTGCGCTTGACACAATGATTTTGGCGCGGGCGCAAGAGCGGGCGAGGTCGGCGGGGGCGCGAGGGCCGAGGCGTGATTGGGCCGAGAGGTGAGGGAAGAGAGAGGGGCCGTGCCAATCTGGGGCGACGATTCCTGAATCGGCTTCATCCGGGCGGAAAACGAGGAGTTTTGGATGGCTAACGTGTTGAAAACTCAGGAGGGCAGAAAAATTAGAGAGGTGAAGGAAAGGGCAATCGAGTTGCACTAGGAGGGGCGTGGGTCGCGTTCCTACACGATCCGCAACGTCGAGTAAGTGGGGAGGAAGGGGCCTACTTACAAGATGGAACGGGTCGTTCCCACCTGCCTCTGAGAGGGAAGCTAGGATGGATGACCCCATGATTCGGTCACGCCTAGGCCGAATCAAAGGAACGCGACCTTTGGGGGCTCTGGATCCCAAGCTGGAGCCCCCTTCATTTTTTTGCAAGCGACTTTGTTCGATTCGATCGGCCTCGATGTAATCAGCTTCCGCGCGTTCTGGTAGTCTCGATCCAGTGGTCCTCGATTCAGTGGTCCTCGATTGAGTAATCCTCGATTCGGGAATCCTCGATTTGGTCGGCATGCTCCGCTATGCCGCGTCACGAAGATTTCACATTGTCGGCGAAATGCTCGCGGCCACCATGATTGCGAGGGTTTTCGGATTGGCGCTGAGGATCGGCGCGAATGCTGGCGGGTTGCTACTGAGCGGTTGCTTCCAATCTGCGCAGCACGGGAATTCTTGCCCGTCTGAGTACGTTCTCGACTACGGTTTCGCGTAGGCGCGAGGCGTCGTAGTCCACGAGCAGCCTGTTCAATTTCTCGTCGTAATGAAATTTGTGGATGCCGTAGGTGTTGGCGAATTCTCCGAGTGCGCGGAAGTGCTCGGGCTTGAGCTTGTCCTGCAATTCGAAGGTCATGTTCATCAGCGTCATGGGCTGGATTATAACATCGAAGGACGAGCGGGGTTCGGGCTGCCGGCTCGTCTCGGGATTCGATCACCAGAACGGCACAATCGAGTGTCCGTCGCAAGGCGGGAACTTCAGCGGCTGAAGCCGAAATGCTTTTCCGGAATATCTGTCGCGATTGAAACCGCGACCCACAAAGATTTTTGCGGCTTCGCGCAGATCCAACCTTTGCGGCAAGGATCATAGTTGCACGCGGCGGAGGCGGAGGGCATTGGCGATCACCGAGACGGAGCTGAAGGTCATGGCGGCGCTGGCGAATATCGGACTGAGGAGCAGGCCGAAGAATGGATAGAGGACGCCGGCGGCGATGGGGACGCCGAGCGAATTGTAGACGAAGGCGAAAAATAAATTTTGGCGGATGTTGCGCATGGTGGCGCGGCTGAGAATTCGGGCGCGAGCGATGCCGCGGAGATCTCCCCTGAGGAGAGTGATGCCGGCGCTTTCCATGGCGACGTCGGTGCCCGTTGACATGGCGATGCCGACGTCGGCTTGCGTTAGCGCGGGGGCGTCGTTTACGCCATCGCCAGCCATGGCGACGATGTGGCCTTCGGATTGAAGGCGCTTGATGATTTCGCTTTTTCGATCGGGCAGGATTTCCGCGTGGACTTCCTCGATGCCGAGGTCGCGGGCGATTGCTTCGGCAGTTCCGCGGCTATCGCCTGAAAGCATCACGATGCGGATGCCATCGTGGCGCAGGCGCTCGATTGCTTCCGGAGTTGTGGGCTTTACCGGGTCGGCGACGCTGATGAGGCCGGCGGGCTTTCCATCCACGGCGACGAATGTGACTGTCTGGCCGGCACGTTCGAGGGATTTTGCCTGCTCATCGAGCATGCCTAACGGGATTCCTAATTCGGCGAAGAGTGCGCGGTTGCCGAGCGCGGAATTTTTGCCGTCAACAAAGGCCGTGACGCCTCTCCCAGTGCGCGATTGAAAATTCGTTGCATTTGCGGATTCGATTCCGCGATCTTTTGCTTCGGCGAGAATCGCAGCGGCCAGCGGGTGCTCGCTCGCGCGCTCGAGGCTGGCGGCTACGTGAAGAACGTGCGTCTCGAATTCATTCGTGACTGCGAAGATCGAGGTGACGCGCGGCTTTCCTTCGGTGAGTGTGCCGGTTTTGTCCACGACTAGCGTGTCCACTTTTTCGAGGGTTTCGAGCGCTTCGGCGCTCTTGATGAGGATGCCGGCGAGAGCGCCGCGGCCGGTGCCGACCATGATGGCCATGGGAGTGGCGAGTCCGAGGGCGCAGGGACAGGCGATGATGAGGACAGCGACGGCGTTGAGCAGCGCGTGCGCCATTCTGGGCGGGGGGCCAACTGCGGCCCAGATGATGAAGGCGATGATGGCTGAGAGAACGACCGCGGGAACGAAGTAGCCGGAGACGCGATCGGCGAGTTGCTGGACGGGGGCGCGGCTTCGTTGCGCTTCGCTGACCATGCGGACGATTTGCGCGAGAAGCATTTCGCTGCCCACGCGTTCGGCGCGCATCACGAAGCTGCCGGTCGAATTCACGGTGCCGCCGATGACGCGGCTGCCGGAGGATTTTTCGACGGGGATCGGCTCGCCGGTCATGAGCGATTCGTCAATGGAGCTTGAGCCCTCGGTGACGATTCCATCCACGGGAATTTTTTCGCCGGGGCGGACGCGGAGTAAATCTCCTGGTGAAATGTGCTCGATGGGGACGTCAATTTCCGTGCCGTCGGCGCGGACGAGGCGCGCGGATTTTGGCGAAAGTTTCAGCAGGGCGCGAATCGCGGAGGAGGTGCGGCTGCGGGCGCGGAGTTCGAGGACCTGGCCGAGGAGAACCAGGGTGGTGATTGCGGCCGCGGCTTCGAAATAAACCGGGACTTGACCGGGCATGGATTGGAATGAGGCAGGGAAGAGGCCGGGGAAAATTATTGCGATCACGCTGTAGATATAGGCGGTTCCGGTGCCGAGGGCGATGAGTGTGAACATGTTCAGGCTGCGGTTGACGAGGGAGGCCCAGCCGCGCTCGAAGAAAGGCCAGCCGGCCCAGAGGACGACGGGTGTGGCGAGAAGCAATTCCAGCCAGCCGATTGAGCGCATGAAGAGGAGTTTCTGGATGGGCTGGCCGGGGATTAGGTCGGACATGCCGAGGACTAGGACGGGGACTGTGAGCGCGACGCTGGCCCAGAAGCGCCGGGTCATGGAGGCGAGTTCGGGATTTTCGGCTTCGTCGGCGGTGGCTGTTCGGGGCTCGAGGGCCATTCCGCAGATGGGGCAGGCGCCGGGGACGTGGCGGATGATTTCTGGGTGCATGGGGCAGGTGTACTCGATACTGGGGGCTGGGGTGGGAGCAGTGGGTTTGGCTGGCTCAGTTGATTTGGCTGGCTCAGTTGGTTTGGGAGCTAGGTATTTGTCGGGGTCGGTGCGGAACTTTTGGGCGCAGCCGGGGGAGCAGAAGTAGAAAGTCTTGCCGGCGTGTTCGACGGAGGCTTTGGCGCGCAGGGGGTCGACCGTCATGCCGCAGACGGGGTCGCGCTCGGTCGGTTGAGAGGGGGGCATGCTCGGGTTCCATTCTAGCGCAGTTGCCTGTGGAGACTGGAATTCGAGGCCTCGGGGAAAAAGCGCGATTTTGTTGCTACTAGAAATCTGCGAAGTGGCGCGTTTTGAGGAAGATAATCGAAATCTTGAGTTGGCGACTGTTGCGGTTAGCCTTTTCTTCGCCTCTCCGTCTGCCGGTGGAGGGGTGATTCTCCAGTCGAGCTCCGCTAGAGTCCTTGTTTTTATCATCTTAAATTACCAAGAAGTTATTATGTCACAGAGAGTTACGGCTGGCAAGGAGTTTCTGGGCAGGGAGTCGATTAATTTGCGCCCCCGCGGGCGCTTATCGATGGGCCCTAAAGCCGGCCTCTCGATTCTGATCTCGTTGGGCGGCATAGCCGGTAATCCGACTGCATGTTTAAATGAAATCAGCTAGGGTCACTGTGACTTCCCATAATGGGAATTCTGGCCTGGGATAGATTCTGGTTTGCCCGTCATGCGGGAGGAATGGAGCGATTGAGACAGCAAACAAATATTGTGCGCCCATCGCACCGTAGGCGTTCATAAAACGGAACTACGGACTACAATGTAGCGATGCGCCAACTCGCCGCAATCGCACTGTTGCTCGTCGGCAGAGCCGCCTTCGGTTCGCCTCCCGACCGGTGTTCGCTTACCTCGACTGTAAAAGATGCCCAAGTCACGATCATCATTGCGGACGGGCGAACCAGTTTTCGGGAGGGCGAAATGATTCCGTTGGCGCTGTCGTTTACGTCGACGGCGGATAACCGCTACTGGGCGGAAAGTCGCAATTATGACCGCAGCGGCCGGCTGAGCATCGAGGCCTACTGCGTCGTACCCGAGGCACGCGATCCGATTGCCGACTATTTCCGGGTGGGCGGGCTGGGGGGCGGCCTCGGGAACACGCAGCAACTTTCCGAAAAGCCATTCACTGCTACCGCCGAGCTGAACGAGTGGAGACAACCTGGGCCGGGCCACTATCGGCTGTACGTCGTTAGCTATCGCGTGTGGCGTCCGCCGGACCCAGGCGAAGCGACTCCCTACGGCCGCGTGTCGCTGACCCTACGCTCGAACACGATTGAGTTCGAAATAGTCAAAGCGGATGCCGATTGGCGGGACAAGCAATTGCAGAACGACACGGCCGCCTACCAGAACGCGGCTGGCGACGAGCAGAAAAAAGCAGCCCGCAAACTGCGGTTTCTGAACACGAAGCCTTCGGCGGAGACACTCGCAAAGCTGTTCTGGGGTTTGAACGACCAACCCGGGGGGTGGGACCTAATGTTTGGGCTTTTCGGCTCGCCTTACCGTGCGGACGCGATTGCGGCCATGCAGCGCGAAATCAACAATCCCGAGCATCCGATCACGGAAGACTTTCTGCACACGCTCACCAAGTTGCAAATCAACGCCGACAGCTCGTGGGACCCTCCTGCGTCTGATTCGGCGCGCCCGGAATTGTGGCAGGACTATTGGCGTAGAAGGCAGACCCATGAACGAGAGCTGATGCAGGCCGCGATCGCGCCAACCGTGGCGGCGCTCCCGCAGAAAACGAGCCGGGCTCATGCCCTTACGGTACAGGCGCTGGCAGAATCCTCCGATCTGCTTGATGCCTCGACGGCATCGGGAGTTCGCAAACAGCTGGTCATTGCGTGGGCTGACCTGCCGAAAGAAAGCCAGGAGGAATTGCTCCAGTATCGTTGGTCCCTCATTGCTGGTCCGGACATGTTGCCCATCTTGAAGGAGTTTGTATCCCGCCCGCCGCCGCCCTTCCGGACTATGGACGCGATGGCGCGCGATGCAGCGATTCAACATATCTATGAACTCGACGCCGCCGAGGGGCGCTCGCTAATCATTCGCGACTTGCGCGACCCGCGGGCACAGCCCTCCATTTCGCTGGTCAAATTGCTTTCCGCAGATGAGCTTCGGCCAATCGTTCAAGAAGCGATCGGAAGAATCGAGAAGAGCGACGCTCGTGATCTCGACTATCACTTCGTCGAACTGTATGGGGACTCATCCGCACTAGCAGGAATGAAGACCGTCTTTAACAACCACGTCGGGCATTGGGCGTGCGATCCGCAAACGGCCATGGTGCGCTACTTCCTCAGACTCGAACCGGAATTCGGCGCGAAGGCGGTGGAAGATTCGCTCGCCGCCAGGAAAGCGACCGGCTGCTACCACTTCCTGTTGCACGAACTGGGAGACGCTCTGCCCAAGGTCGAGCCACTAGCGATTAGCGCGCTCGACGACACTGACCTCGAAGTCGCCAACGATGCCGCACTGGCATTCGGGCACTGGGGAACAGCAAGCGCGGAAGCGGCGTTGTGGGCGCGGCTGAAGCGCTTTCAGCAGGAGTGGCGAGGCCGTGAGAGCGAGTTGCGCATGGCCCCCCCTTACATTGATCCGATTGGGCGCGCGACGGCACTGGAGCGTACGCTCGTGAACTCCATCGCAACAGGCACAAACTGGATATGCGGCCCCGAAAAACTCGCGCAACTGAGCACACTAGCTTCCCCTCGGCAGCAAATACAAGTCGCAAGCTGGAGTAAGGAGTGGGCGCAAGGCCAAGCCTTGATCCTCGCGAACTGGTATCCCGAGGACCGCTTGAGCTTCGGGGTGCTGCAGTATTCGAATTTGGATGAACAACAGCTCAGGGAGAAGCTGTCGCAACTGCCGCGAGGAATGATGTTGTACTTTCAGATCTGGAAGCCCGGACAGATTTCGCCGCCCGTGAGTATGGAAAAGCAGGAAGCAATGTTTCAAGCGTTGCGCAGTCACGCTGCGCAATTCGGGGTCACAATCGAGAAGAAGAGCGATCCATAGGTCCTAAGAAACTGCACATCGACAGGAAACGGCCAGGGCGAGCACCAAGCCAGGAAATGCTCGAGCATTTGGGTTCCGCGCGGGTGCAATTGAGTGCAGGTTCCGCTTTTCGCAGAAATCCCTAACGGATGGTCGGCAATCCAGAAACTATCTAGTAACGGGGTTGTGGGAGATGGTGGGACTTTTCGAACAAGTGCAGTGCCTTGCGCGGGCGAAGGGTGAGATGCGTTGCGAGCGGGATACTTGCTCGTCAGCCGCCGGCGATGGCGCCGACTATTAGGAGGGGTTCTTTGCCGGAGGTGACTGGTTCGGGGAGGGGGGCGTCTGGCTGCTCGTGGGAGAGGTCTTCGCCGCAGGCGAAGAAGCGGAGGAAGGGGCGGCGGGTTTGCGTTACATGGTCGCGGATGGCGCCGCAGAGCATCGGGTAGCGGGATTCGAGGGCGTCTAGGACGGAACGCTGCGTTACCGGGCCTTGGATTTCGAGCTGCACCTCGCCTTGGATGCGGGCGAGGCCGCGGAGGTGAGCGGGGAGCTCGACGCGGATCATGCGAGAGTTTGAACCTCGACGGAGAGGACGGCTGGGAGGTCGCGGACGATGGGGGCCCAGGAGTCTCCGGCGTCAGGGGATGCGTAGACCTGGCCGCCTGTGGTGCCGAAATAGATGCCGCACTTGTCGAGCGAGTCCACGGCCATGGCGTCGCGGAGGACATTGACGTAGCAATCGGATTGCGGGAGGCCATTGGTGAGAGGCTCCCATTCGTTGCCGCCGGAGCGGCTGCGGTAGACGCGGAGCTTTCCATCGAGCGGAAAATGCTCCGAGTCGCTCTTGATGGGGACTACGTAGAGAGTGTCCGGCTCGTGGGCGTGGATATCGATTGCGAAGCCGAAGTCCGTGGGGAGATTCCCGCTGATTTCTTTCCATTGGTCGCCGGCATTGTCGCTGCGCATGACGTCCCAATGCTTTTGCATGAAGAGGACGCCGGGGCGCGCGGGATTCATGGCGATGTGGTGAACGCAGTGGCCGATTTCGGCGTTGGGGTCGGGGATGTAGGGGGAATGGAGGCCGCGATTGATGGGCCGCCAGGTGTTGCCGCCGTCGTCGGTGCGGAAGGCGCCCGCAGCGGAGATGGCGATGTAGATGCGGTTCGGGTCTTTCGGGTCGAGGATGATTGTGTGCAGGCACAGGCCACCGGCGCCTGGTTGCCACTGTGGGCCGGTGCCATGACCGCGGAGGCCGGGGATTTCGTGCCAGGTGCGGGCGCCATCGGTGGAGCGGAATAGGGCGGCGTCTTCGACTCCGGCGTAGACGGTGTCCGGATCGGTGAGAGAGGGTTCGAGATGCCAGACGCGCTTGAATTCCCAGGGGTGTTGCGTGCCGTCGTACCACTGGTGCGTGGTGAGGGGTTTGCCAGTCGGAGGGGCTGTGTCGTAAACGAATTTGTTGCTTTGGCCGGGAGGCGGGGCGCCCGGGGGGCCGGGCATTGGCTCGCCGCCGGGAGTTTCCCATGTCTTGCCGCCGTCGCTCGAGCGCTGAATGATTTGTCCGAACCAGCCGCTGGACTGCGAGGCGTAGAGGCGGTCGGGATCAGCGGGCGACCCTTTGAGATGGTAGAGTTCCCAGCCGGCAAAGTGCGGGCCGTTGATTTCCCAGTTTTTGCGTTTGCCGTCTGACGTGAGGATGAACGCGCCTTTGCGCGTGCCCACCAGGACTCTTACCTTGCTCATTGGTCCCTCCTGAGAATGAATTCGAAGGTGCTTAACATTTGAGATGGGGCATTAGGCGACGGTATTTTTACATAAAGAGGGCGCGCGGCGGAATGGAGAGAATTCTGGGGGAGTGGCCGCGAGCGTGCAGTCTCGAATTGGCAATCATCTAGCGACATCGTTCTTATTGGACGTGTGGACTCGGAGGAGGATAGTTCGGGATGCCCGCGGCGCGAACAATGCTCGGACGTTTTATTGGCTGGTTTATTGGGCGAGATGAATTGGGATATATTCGGCCGCGAGATTGAAGTGAGCCGTGATGGGAGGGAATGGCATTTGTATGAGCGCGCAAGGAATTCCTGAGCAGATCCAGACGCCTGCGGGGGAGCGGCTTATTCTTGAGATCCATGCGATGGGGGATCAGGTTTACGTGTGCAAGGATGAGGGCGGGCGGTGCGCTTAGGCGTTGAAGGCGCCTGATGCGCGGCTTTTCGGGATGGATGGCAAACACCTCGGCAAACATTTTGCTGGGCCTTCGTGGGAGGCGAGCGACGGGAGCCGCGTTACGGGGAAAGCGATTGCGAATGTGGCTTCGCCGGATGCGGATGCGATTCCGTGGCTGCTTGTGAATATGGTGAGCCATGAGGGCAGCGGGGTGCTTTCGCGCGCGACGAGTATTCAGCGGGTGAACACCAGAGGTGGAAAAGCGCCGGCGGCTGGATGCGGTGCTTCGCAGGTTGGGAAGGAAGTGCGTGTGCCGTACTCGGCTGATTACCTGTTTTACGCGTCGAAGTAGGTCACTGCTGGTGGAACGGCTTTTGGGGCTCGGTGTCATAAAACCAATTGGGCCGGGTGTCATTCAAATAGACGGCGTTCGGATTCGTTGAGTGCGGAGCCGATCGAATCGTTTTCAGAAAGGCATGGGGTAGCCAGTGCGGATACGCGCGCTTGAACCGAGTGTGGAAGCCTCCATTGCGACTCCCGTGGTTGGTGCGCTCGACGAGCTGGCGGTGACGGCACGGGAGGTGGTGGGCCGCGCGTATCGGGAGAACCGGCAGGCGATTTACTCCTACCTGGTGGCGCTGGGGACGAATCCGGCGGAAGCGCAGGATCTGGCGCAGGAAGCTTTCCTGAAACTGTATGTGGCGATTCGCAAAGGGCAGCGGATCGAGAATTTGCGCGCGTGGCTTTTCACCGTGGCTTCGAATCTGGCGCTGAACCAGCATCGCGCGCGGCAATACCGGCCGGCCGCGACGGAAGAGGAGATCGCGGCTTGGCTGCAAACACAGACGGATCCGCGCAGCGATCCGGAACAGGCGCTGCTCGATACCGAGCGGGCGGTCCATTTGAATGAGGCGATACGCGGGCTTTCGCGGCAGCAGCAGGCGTGTCTGCATCTGAGGGCGGAGGGATTTCGATATCGCGAGATCGCGCGGATATTGGGAGTGACGCTGCCGACGGTGGGGGAGTTTGTGAGGCGAGCGGTTATCCGCCTGAAGCAGGTGATGCATGAGTAGGCTGGCGCAAAATCAATTCACCGGTGATTTTCATCTGAGCGACGAACAACTGCTGCTGCACTGCGACGGCGAGTTGAGCGGGGGGGATTCGGGGCTGGCGGGGTCGCATCTGGATGCGTGCTTGAGCTGCCGTGGGCGGCTGCGAGAACTTACCGAGGGTGTCGATGCGTTGCTGATGTTTCGCGGGGGAGTTTTTCCTGCGGCTGTGCCTGCGCCGGTCCATGGGTGGGCGGATCTGGATGAGGAGTTTAAGCGCATTGATCATCCTTGGAAGGCGAGGTTCGATTTTGCGCTTGAGGGTTTCTTGGGTGCATGTCGCGGGCTGCGGTACAACATGGCCGCCGCGGTTGCCTTACTGGTCTTGATCTTCTTGATATTTCAGCCTTGGGCGGCGACGGTCTCGGCGGCGAAATTGCTGGCGCGGGCGATTGCCGCGCAGAGCGCGGCGCTGCGGGCCACGCGCGAGCCTGTGGTTCATCAAAAGCTGCGAATCCAGGTGAACTCGGGCGCGGCGCGCACACTTACGGATTACGAATCGTGGCGCGATTTGCGGAGCGGGCGCTTTCGGGAAATGATTTCTTCGGGTATTGCGGATACGTCGGCTGATGGCATAAGGAGCCTGCGGCGGATTTATGAGGCCAATCATCTTGACTGGCAAACACCGCTTTCGGCGGAGGCTTATGGGCGATGGAGCGCGGGGCTTGCGGAAGGTCGGGCTTCGGTGGCTCGTGGGCACGGCGATGGGTCGGGCGGCGGTTCGTGGCTGGTGCTGACGACGGTGGCGACGGGTGAGCCGCGGGGCGATCAAATCGGGAAGGCAGAATTTTTCGTTCGCGCTTCGGACTGGCATCCCGTTGCGATGCATTTTTCGCTGAAGGATCGCGAGTATGAAATCAGCGAGGCGGCTTTTCAGGTGGTGCCGCTTGGGCAAGTTGATTCGTCCCTATTCGACGGCAGCGCGGCTGCTGGAACCGAGCAGGTGGAGTCGGCCGCGCCTGGGGACGGGCGCCGAAATGTTCACGGCGGCGTCGGCGTAGGCGTGGGGCGCGCGCGGCGGTCGGAGCGGCGCACGAACACCGCGATTGCGCCTGCGGGTAAATTCCCTGCAACAACGGGCGCGGCGAATCAGAAGCAGCCCGAGGCTTCCCATGAGCCGCGTCCCGATGCGAAATCTCCTGCTCCCGCCAAATCCGTCCGGGCCGAGACTGACGCGGCCGGGGCGGATACGGGAATGGATTTGCCTCTTACGCTTACTTACGGTGTCTCCACGCCACTCGACCAACTGACACCGGGCGGTGGGTCGCGACTGAATCTCGGTTTGCCGCCGGCGGGGATGGCGCTCAATCCCGGAATGGCGTTTGCCGAACAGCTCGCGCGGGAGCGGGCGGCTATGCAGCAGACGGTGCCGCAATCTCCAAAGCCGGCGGCTCCGGGAAGCAAGTTGCCGAATCATCGCCGTATTGGCGGTCACCCAATAAAAAGCAAGACCAATTAGTTTGAAAGTGAAAGGCGCCCTTCGTAGGTCTGGGTAGTGGTGTGTTTGTTCAAGGAGAGATTCATGCGAAGAATTTTATTCGGCATCATGGTGGCGTCGGTTGCGGCGACATTTATGGCTCCATCCGCGTGCGCGCAAACACCGGACAATTATCAATTCCCAAAATTCGAGATAATTGGTGGCTATTCGTCCATTGAAACCAACAACCATACATTTAGCTTCGGGCCGAATTTCAAGGAAAGTGACACGGACTTCGATGAAAGCGGGTGGGGCTTTGAGGCCGGAGTGATTCGCAATTTCAACCGATACTTCGGCATCCTGGGCGACTTCTCGGCGCATTTTAGCCACGATCAGGGGCCGGCGACATTCATGATCAGCCCCTGTAACCCGCTGCCGTCTTGCAGCGTGACGGAAAACACGGAAATCAATCCCAGGTTGTTCGATTTCCTCGGAGGGCCGGAGTTCAAATGGCGAAACCGGACGCGGTTGACTCCGTTTGCGCACGCGCTTTTTGGAGTGGCGCATACGACGGCGACATTCAAGGCCGCTGGCCCGGCCATCAGGCTCTCGCGCACCGACGCGGATACGGGATTTGCAATGACTTATGGCGGAGGGCTGCAGATCGGCATCACCGGCAGGCTGGGTATTCGGCTGTCGCTCGATTACGGCAAAGCTTTCGTGGGGTCGAGCGCATTGCCGCCGCAGAGAGTCAACTCACTTGGGTGGTCCGCTGGGATTGTCTTTCACTAGGTTAGGCGGCGGGATTACAGGTGGCGCTGAGAATTGAAGCGAAGCACAGCGCGCGGGTGTAGCGATTGAATCGACGATGGTAAATTTGCCGGGCGCGATGAGAAAGCGTCGCGCGCGGACGTTTACGGCAGGGTGATGTCTTTTGGGTCGCGGCCTTCGGCCATTACCTGGCCTAGCCTGGTGAGGCTGAAGAGTTCTTTTAGGCGATCGTTCAGGTTGATGAGCTTCAAGTGGCTCTTGGCGGCTTTGGCGGAGACGAGCAGGCCGACGATGGTGCCGAGGCCGGAGCTGTCCATGTAGCTGACGTTCGTGAGATCGAGGACGACACTATTGCCTTCGGCGAAAAGCGGCTTGACTGCCGCTTTGAGCGACTCGACTGTGTCGGACGTGATCCTGCCGGAACCGTGGACGATTGTCTCGGCGGGAGTTTTTTCGGTGGTGAGATTCAGTTCGTGGCGGGGAACGGGATTCGAAGCCATGGCTGCCTCCTTGCGGTCGAATGCCCTAGTGAGCGCGGGGCGAATGGCGGGGATTGTAACAGGCAAGACTGGCGGGCCGCATCTAAAAAACGGGACGACGGCTGCGAATTGAAAGAAAAGTTGAAAATGGGTTTGAAACGGGGCTATACAGACGGGTATGAGCTTTTTCCTGGGCAGGTTCATTGAATTCTCGGCGGTGGGACTGATATGCAGCGTTCTTGTGCATATCCTTGGACTATTCGGTAGAAGGCCACCATTCGGCTACTTTGCGTTTCTATTGCAATTCGGGGCGCTCATCTCCGGAATTGGAGCGGCGCTGGCGGTGATGCTGCTGCTGAGTTCGAGAGGGGAGAATTTCTGGAGGGCTGCGCTGCGCGCGACCCCGAAATGGGTGAAGTGGATAACATATCTTCTGATTGGGTATGCGATTTTCAATTTCATCGTGTTTCTGAACCGGTTTGGGCATCGCGAGGGATTGCAACCGGACCAGATCATGGCTTTAGTCTTCCGCGGCGTTTCGGGAGAATGGATGGCGTTTTACTCGGGCGCGCTTCTGATTTTCTCTTCAGCGATACGCGGGTTGAAACAATACAAGCGGAGCGATGAAACGCAGATGCGGCCCTAGGCGCCGAAGACCACGCGCGTGCCGGTGGAAGGCATAACCAACTTCTGTGGCATCTCCTGTTGGACTGCCATCATGGTGCGGAAGCCGGTGCAGTGCATGGGAATCAGGTAGTCCGGGTCGATTTCCTTCAGGGCCGCCACGGTCTTGGCGATGATTTCATCAGGGTAGGGGGCCAAGTGCCAGCCCCCGACCACAGCATGCACTTTCTCGATGCCGGTGGATTTCTGGATTTGGCGGACTGAGTTGATGATGCCCGCATGGCCGCAGGAGGAGATTACGACTAGTCCGCGGTCCTTCACGTTGTATGCGGTGGCGTGCTCTCCCCAGAAGATGTCTTTTGCCAAGTCACCCGGCTTGGCCTCGATCTTTATGGTGCCGGGAGGGAAATGAAAGGTGGCATCGCAGGCCGAGCCGGTGGCGCCCGCCTCCAGCCGAGCTGCCGGAGGAGACATTTCGAAATCGGTGATCCGTGGGATGTGTCCTGAGGTGAACGCGTGGCCCACGATTGTGGTCGGCTCCTCGGCGAGCACGACCTTCAAGCCCCTTGCTTCCAATTCATCCTGCTTTAGCTCGCCGTAGTCGAGCTTTTCGCCGTCCGGGCGCACGACCCAGCGGTGGCAGAATGTATCGCGTCCTCCGGCATAGAGGGTGAGGCCTGGCTTGGCGCGTCCCTGGAGGCTGCGGGCCACGTCAAGCAAGCCCCCGTAATGATCCACATGCCCGTGGCTGATGATGAGGGCGTCGGCTTTGGCGGGATCGACTCTTAACCCTTGGTAGTTGTTTGTCAGCGTGCGTGTGGTGAGCGCGAAGTCCAGGAGAATCTGCTTTTCCTCATCTCCCCGGAAGGACTGCAAGTGATAAGCCAGGCCATGCTCCGACAAGAGCATCACGTCCGAGCCGTAGGGATAAGGCAAAGTATTCCGAGTGATGGTGATATTGCCGATCTTTCCGCCCTTGGCGAAGATGTCATAAATGTTGTCGACGAGATTGGTCATGACCAGGCGGTCGACGGTGGGGACCTGGCGGGAGCTGCGAAGAGGCTTGCGAATCGGCCTGCGCCGCCGAGCAGAACGGTCCCGCCCGAAACCGCCCCGAGCTTCAGGAATTCGCGCCGGCGCATGATGGCTTCCTCATGAGAACGGAGTTTCCCTACATGGGTTCGAAAACGGTAAGCATTGTACGCCCAAATCGCTTTCTAGTGCGAGAAGCCGCAGGTGGATGAGAGGCAATGAAAATGGGGCGGGGCTATTTGGAATTGATGACGGAATTGAGGTAGGCCATCATTTCGGGGCTGGTCCAATCTTGGGGGCCGACGATCTTGCGGTCGATGCGGCCATGGCTATCGATGACGTAGGTTTCGGGGTACATGGTGGTGCCGTAGTCGATGGGGATTTGTTTGGTGGAGTCGCGGTAGGTGGGGAAGCCGACCTCGTAGACTTTGAGGAAATTTTCGTAGGCGGCCTGGTCTTCATCCACACTGACGCCGATGACGGTGGCGCCGAGCGGGGCGATGCGGCGCTGGAGGGCGTTGAGGGACGCGGCTTCATCCACGCAGGGCGGGCACCAAGTGGCCCAGAAATTCAGTATCACCACGTGGCCACGGAGGTAGGAGAGGCGGGAGGGCTTGCCGTCGAGGAAGAGCTGGAAATCGGTGGCCTTGCGGCCGCGAATGCTGGGCTCGCCCTGGCGGTAGTCCGGGAGAGCGAAAAGGACGAGCAGCCCGGTGAGGAAGGCGAGGACGAGGCCAGTTTTCAGTTTCCGTTTCAATCCGGTATCCAAGCAACCTATAATACCTTGTTCCCAGCAAGTCGAGAGCGAGCAGTTTTCCAGTCCCCCTACAGGAGCGAATTCACGAGACATTGGTGTCCGCGATTATTCCCGCACGAAATGAAGAAGCGACGATCGCGCGAGCGGTGGAGTCGGTCGGGGCGCAGGCTGAGGTGGCGGAAGTGATTGTGGTGAACGACCAGTCGACGGACGGGACAGCGGCGATATTGGATGGGATGGCGGCGCGGATACCTAAGCTGAAAGTGTTGAAGTGCGGAGAACTGCCCGCGGGGTGGGTGGGGAAGAATTATGCGGCTTCGGTGGGGGCTGCGGCGGCGGTGGGGGATTGGCTGCTTTTCACGGATGCGGATACGTACCACTATCCCGATGCCGCGCGACGGGCGCTTTCGGATGCGGCAGAGCATGATGCGGCGCTGGTTTCCTATTCGCCTGAGCAGGAGATGGAGACGTGGTGGGAACGGGCACTGATTCCGTTTATTTATTGCCGGCTGGCGGCGAGATATTCGTATGCGCGCGTGAACGATTCTGAGTTGGCGGACGCGGCTGCCAACGGGCAGTACTTGATGATGCGGCGCGAAGTGTATAGGTCGGTGGGCGGGCATGCGGCGGTGGCGCGCGAAGTGCTGGAAGATGTGGCGCTGGCACGTCGGGTGAAGGAAGCGGGGCGCAAGATTTATTTTGCGGCGGGGGCAGGGATTGTTCGGACGCGGATGTACCGCAGTTTCGGAGCGATGTGGCAAGGGTGGACGAAGAATCTGTATCCGCTGATGGGTGGGACAGCGAGTGTTGTTGTGCTGCAAGTGACTTCACTCGTGACGGTGGGCGCGTTGCTGCTTTTATGGGCGGCCGTTTCGGCGACGGACCAGACATTGGCGCGAATATTGGCGGCGCTGATTTTGGGCATGCTCGCGGGCGGACACTTGCGCTACGGGATCGAATTGCAGCGGAATCGCTACCCGGTTTCTTACATCAGATACTATATGCCCGCTGTTTGCCTCTATACAGCTGTCCTGGTCGCTTCCTGGTGGAAAAATACGCGCGGGGCGGTGACCTGGAAGGGCAGGGCTTACCAGGCTAGGACGCCATGACGCGAATCACTCGCAAGGTGGAATTTTCGGCGGCGCATTACTACCACAATCCGAATTTGTCGGCGGAGGAGAACCGGCGCGTTTTTGGGAAGTGCAACAATCCGCATGGGCACGGGCACAACTACGTGCTGGAAGTGACCATCGCGGGCGAGCCGGACCCGACGACGGGGATGGTGCTGGACCTGAAAGCGCTGAAAGATATTTTGCAGCAAGAGGTGGTGGAGCGGATGGACCACCGTCATTTGAATTTCGAGGTGCCGGAACTGGCGGGGAAGATTCCTACCTGCGAGAACATTGCGGCGGTGATTTGGCAACTGCTCGAGCCGAGGATTACGCAGGGGAAGCTTGACCGCGTGCGGCTTTACGAATCGCCCGACCTTTTCGCGGATTGCACGGCTGATTCAAATGGCGCGAGGCGGGGCGCGTGAAGATTTCTTTGACGCGGCGGTATCGGTTTGCAGCTTCGCACCGGCTGCATAGCCCGAAATTGAGCGAGGAAGAAAATCAGCGCTTGTATGGGAAGTGCAACAACCCTTATGGGCACGGGCACAATTATGTGGTGGAAGTAACGATGGGCGGGCCTGTGGATGCGGCGACTGGGATGATCACGAATTTGGGGGAGCTGGATCCCTTTGTGCAGAGGGAAGTGATTGAGGCGTTTGATTACAAGTACATGAACGAGGACGTGCCCGAGTTTCGCGCGGTGGTCCCGACGACCGAGAACGTGTGCCGGGAAATTTACCGGCGGTTGCGGAAGTATCCGGCGGCTCGGCTGGAGCGGGTGCGCATCGAGGAAACTGGGAAGAACAGTTTTGAGTATGACGAGGCGGGCGAGGTTGACGCGTCACGCGAAAGTGGGTGGCGGCGCTGAGATTCTTCGCGCATCCTTGTCGGATGCGCTCAGAATGACGGCGCGGCTGGACATGTCCCAGTTGTGATTTTGCCGGGCGAGGCAACCCTTACTCCTGCGGACACACGGCCCGGCGAGCGGGGCCGTAACAAAGCGGCGGCCAGCCGCCGCACTCCACACTTGGTGTGCAGCGTGCGACGTTGTGGAGAATAGGGATTCAGAAGAGGCGGAGGATTTCAAGGACTTGCAGGCGAGGAGCGAGCGAACATGGGTGAAGCGACTGAAATTTTGATACCGGAGACGGCGGGTTCGGAGAGTATCTCTGACCTGGTGCGGAAGATGCTGGTGCTGTTGGGCGAAGATCCGAACCGTGAGGGATTGCGGCGGACTCCTGAGCGATTTGAGAAGGCGCTGCGCTATCTGACCAGCGGGTACCGGCAGGACCCGGAAAAATTGCTGAATGGGGCCATGTTCAGCGTGTGCTACGACCAAATGGTGGTGGTGAAGGACATCGAGTTATACAGCTTGTGCGAGCACCACCTGCTGCCGTTTTTCGGGAAGTGCCATGTGGCATATATCCCGAACAAGAAGGTGGTGGGGTTGAGCAAGATTGCCAGGCTGGTGAACATGTACGCGCGGCGGCTGCAGATTCAGGAGCGGTTGACGAGCCAGATCGCCAAGGCCATTCAGGAGAAGCTGAGTCCGGAAGGCGTGGGCGTGATTATCGAGGCACGGCATTTGTGCATGGTGATGCGGGGCGTCGAGAAACAGCATTCGGCGGCGATGACGAGCGCGATGCTGGGCGCGTTCCGCGAGCAGAAGCAGACGCGCGATGAATTTCTGGCTTTGGTGAATTCGAACAAGGGATAGACAGCGCCGAGCCCCACCCGGAGGCGGTTTAAAATTCCTTTGCGTCCGGTGAGCACTGTGCTAGCATTTTTGGTGTCGAAGAAGAGACAAAGAGAGTAGAGCAGGGCACGACGATTCAGAGGGGGAGGGGCGAGTTGAGCGCAGCCAAAACGGCATTGATCGAACAGTTCCAGCGGGACAAGCACGATACAGGGTCCCCGGAAGTTCAGATTGCACTGTTGAGCGAACGCATCAACTACCTCACCACCCACCTAAAGTCCCACGCAAAGGATCATGCGTCGAGGCGCGGGTTGATCATGATGGTCAACAAGCGGCGGCGATTGCTGGACTATCTGAACCGACGCGACCCGGATCGGTATCGCGAGATTGTGGAACGACTCAGCTTGCGCAAGTAGCGCGGATTGCCAAAACGGCCTGACGGGCCGCGTCATTTCCCACCGCAAAAACCAGAGTTGTCGAGCGACATGTGGGCCGGCAGAGCCGTGCTGCATGAGGCCGTCCGCATCGTAGCCTTCCTTCGCGTATTCTCCGCGTGCTTCCCTTCGACAATATTGCCGAGAGACTTCTCTCGTATCTGAAAGAGCGATTCCGATGGATCGGAACGCAAAGGACGTGGATTGATGTTTGAACAAGTAAGTTTGGAATTGGGCGGGCGGAAACTGACGCTGGAGACGGGGAAGATGGCGCGGCAAGCGCACGGCGCCGTTGTGGCGCGTTATGGGGATACGGTGGTGCTGGCGACGGCTTGCATGGACAACAAAGCCACCGAGAAGGATTTTCTGCCGCTCACGGTGGACTACCGCGAGTACACGTATTCGGCCGGGAAGATTCCCGGAGGATTTTTCAAGCGCGAGGGGCGCCCGTCGGAGCGCGAAATTTTGACTTCGCGGCTGACCGACCGGCCGCTGCGGCCGCTTTTTCCGGAGGGCTGGTCGACGGAGACGCAGATCGTCTCCATGGTGCTTTCCGCTGACAGCGAGAATGATCCGGACGTGATCGGCGTGACGGCTGCTTCCGCCGCGCTTTACATTTCGAAGATTCCGTTTACGAATCCGATTGCCTGCGTGCGCGTGGGGATGCTGGAAGGGAAGCTGGTGGTGAATCCGACAGTGGCGGAGCAGAAGACCAGCCAGATGAATTTGATCGTGGCGGGGTCGGACGAGGCGATCGTGATG
Organism: uncultured Acidobacteriota bacterium; assembly: GCA_963701005.1. GTDB lineage: Bacteria > Acidobacteriota > Terriglobia > Acidiferrales > UBA7541 > Palsa-295. The sequence continues at coordinate 3,523,189 of OY969555.1, read as the reverse complement.
GTGGAATCGGGCGCGCTCGAAGTCTCCGAGGATACCGTGGCGAATGCGCTGGAATTTGCGCACGCGGAAATACGGAAGATTGTGGCGGCGATTCGCCAGCTTCATGACCGCGTGAAGCCGGTGAAGGCGGAGGTGAAACCGCCGGCGTTCGACGAAGCGCTTTACAAAGAGATTACGCAGAAATTTGGCGAGCGATTGCGCGACGCGCTGGATACGGCCAAGCACCCGAAGCTTGAGAGCTACGGATTGGTGGACGGCATCAAGGCGGAAATTATGGCGGCGATTCCTGAGGAGGATGAGGATCGGCGCAAGCTGGCCTATCGTGCGTTTGAACGGTTGCGCGAGCGCATTTTCCGCGACGACATGCTCAACCGGCGCCGGCGTCCTGATGCGCGCGCATTCGACCAGATACGCGAGATCACCTGCGAAGTGGGCGTGCTGCCGCGCGTGCATGGCTCGGCGCTCTTCACACGCGGTGAGACTCAGGCGCTGGCGAGCACCACGCTGGGGACGAAGGAAGACAAGCAACGGCTGGATTTGCTTTTTGAAGAGGAGTCGTTCAAGCGGTTCATGCTGCATTACAACTTCCCGCCATTCTCGGTGGGCGAAGTGAAATTCCTGCGCGGGCCCGGACGGCGCGAAATCGGGCACGGGGCGCTGGCCGAGCGGGCGCTCGGGAATCTGCTTCCGGCGGAAGAGGATTTTCCGTACGCGATGCGCGTGGTGTCGGACATCATGGAGTCGAACGGGTCGTCATCGATGGCGACTGTTTGCGGCGGGTCGCTTTCTTTGATGGACGCGGGCGTGCCGTTGAAGGCTGCATGCGCGGGGATTGCGATGGGCCTCGTAGTCGAGGGCGATAAGTACGCGATCTTGACGGACATCGCGGGCGCTGAAGACCACTACGGCGACATGGATTTCAAAGTTGCCGGAACTCGCAACGGGATTACGGCGCTGCAGATGGATATCAAAGTGAGCGGCGTGAGCGTCAACATGATGCGCGAGGCGCTGGCGCAGGCACGGAAGGCGCGACTGGAAATTCTCGACATCATGGACCGCACGATTTCTACCGCGCGACCGGAGATTTCGACGTATGCGCCGCACCTCTACATGCTCAGTATCCCGACGGACAAAATCCGCGACTTGATTGGGCCGGGCGGGAAGAAGATCCGGTCGATCATCGAGGTTACCGGCGTGAAGATCGACGTGATGGACGATGGGAAAGTGCACGTCTTTGCGAACGATGGGAAGTCCGCGGAATCGGCGCTGAAAATGATTCGGGATGTGACCGCGACGGCCGAGATCGGGAAAACTTATCTTGGCACGGTGGTGCGCATCGCGGATTTTGGCGCATTCGTAGAAATTTTCCCGGGGACGGATGGGCTGCTGCACATCAGCGAAATCGCGGAGGCGCGAATTCGCGCGGTGCGCGACGAGTTGAAGGAAGGCGACCAGATATTGGTGAAGGTGCTGGCCATCGAGGGAAATAAGATTCGGTTGAGCCGCAAGGCTGTGCTGCGGGATCAGCGGGATAAAGTGCAGAAGAGCGAGGCGGCGGGGTAACATCAGCCTAGAGCCGCTAGAATTAACGAGGGGAGGCGATGGTTCGCCTCCCCCTTTTTTTTGCGAGAAGACCCAATTTGGCAATGGGATTGGTGGCTGCGGGGGTTGACCGAGGTAAGGGTCGAGGGGGCACGGCATGCCGTGCCCCTACGGTGAAAGTATGATGTGGGTGTGAATGAAGGTGAAAGTAGATTGGGGTACAACTGACGATGGAAATTGAGAAATGTGCAAATGACGGTGGACATCGAGCCATTGCGAAATGTCGCGGAGATGGCTTTTAGGTGACGCGCTCGATGCTGGCGCCGACGCTGCGGAGCTTTTCTTCGATGCGCTCGTAGCCGCGGTCGATGTGATAGACGCGGTCAATGTAAGTCGTATTGTCGGACACGAGCCCGGCTAGAACGAGCCCTGCGCTGGCGCGGAGATCGGAAGCGGTGATAGGAGCGCCACTGAGTGGCGTGGGGCCGGTGACGACGGCGAGATTGCCGTCGATGGCGATATTGGCGCCCATGCGCATCATTTCGCTGGCGTGCATGAAGCGATTTTCGAAGATGGTTTCGCGGATGTGCGAGACGCCGCGCGCCTGTGTGGCGAGGGCCATGAACTGCGCCTGCATGTCCGTGGCGAATCCCGGGTATTCCTCTGTGGTGACGTCGGCGGCAATCAGTTTTTTCGCCGCGCGGACGCGTACACTGCCGTTTCCCTCGCACTTGATTTCAATGCCGCATTCGCGCAGCTTCTCGATGAGGGAGGCGATGTGCTCTGGCTCACAGTTTGTGAGCAGGAGTTCGCCGCCGGTGATGGCGCCGGCGATGAGGAACGTGCCCGCCTCGATGCGGTCGGGAATGATGGCGTGCGTGGCGCCGTGAAGATGCTCGACGCCCTCGATGCGGAGGGTGGAGGTGCCGACGCCTTCGATTTTCGCGCCCATCTTTATAAGCAGATGCGCGAGGTCGGTGACTTCAGGCTCGAGCGCGCAATTGGCTAGAACTGTTTCGCCTTCGGCCAGGACCGCTGCGTTGAGAATATTTTCCGTGCCGGTGACCGTGATTTTCGGGAAACGGAACGAATTGCCGCGGAGGCGGCGGGCGCGCGCTTCGACGTAGCCATGCTCGACTGAAATTTCGGCGCCGAGTTTTTCGAGGGCCTGGATGTGAATATCAATGGGGCGCGCGCCGATGGCGCAGCCGCCGGGGAGGGAGACGCGCGCGTAGCCAAAACGCGTGAGCAGCGGGCCGAGCGTGAGGACCGAGGCGCGCATGGTCTTCACCAGTTCGTAGGGAGCCTCGGCGTGATTCGCGACGTTCTGAGCCTGAATGATGAATTCGCTTGGGGGGAGGTCGGGGCTTTCGACACGGCAACGCATATAGGCGAGCAGCTTGGCCATGGTGATGATGTCGCGCACGTGCGGGATATTCTGGAGAATGACTGGCTCGCTCGTGAGAAGAGCCGCGGACATGGCGGGGAGCGCGGCATTTTTTGCGCCGCTGATTTTGACGGTGCCTTCCAGCTTGCGCCCGCCCTGGATTTTGAAGCGGTCCATATTATTTTCTCCGCCGTGGAGAATTCGCCGGGCGCGCTTTTGCGGACGCGAGGGCTTGCCTTACGTTTCCGTGCGCAATCGCGAGGCGGCGGCGCGCTTCAGGAACGCTTGCGCCGGTCTTCAGCGCGACGAGCGCGGTGGGCAGATCGTGTCCAGACTGCCGCAGGGCGTGTGCGGCGGCGGACGCGCTTACGCCGGCGGCCTCTTCGAGGATCCGCTCGCCGCGGCGGCGCAACTTCCGATTTGTCAACGCTACGTAGATCATCCAGTTATCGTAAACCCTTCCGAGCCGAACCATCGAGGCTGTTGAGAGCAAGTTGAGCACCATTTTTTGAGCTGTGCCTGCTTTCATGCGCGTCGAGCCGGCGATTGCTTCCGGGCCAGTTTCCGGAGTGATGGCGATGCGTGCCTGCCGCGCGAGCGGGGAGCGCGGATTCGACGTCACTCCCACCGTGATTGCACCGCGGCTGGCTGCCTTTTTGAGCGCGCCTAAAACGTAAGGCGTGGTGCCGCTGGCCGCGATCCCAACGACCACGTCGCGGCGGCCGACTCCGGCGGCGGCAAGATCATGTGCACCATTTGCGGCGGAATCTTCGGCGCCTTCGACGGCATGGCGCAGCGCGCGTGCGCCGCCAGCGATGATGGCTTTCACCATGCGTGGCGGGGTGCCAAACGTCGGGCCGCATTCGGCGGCGTCGAGGACGGCGAGACGGCCGCTCGTCCCCGCGCCGACATAAATTAGTTTGCCTCTGCTTCCGATGCTTTTCACGATGGCGTCCACCACGCGCGCGATTTTCGGCAGCTCGCGGCGGACAGCCAGCGCGACGCGTGAGTCTTCACGATTCAGTAAGCGCAAAATTTCGATCGTGGTTTTTGTGTCGAGCCCGCGCGAGCGCGGATTCCGCTGTTCGGTTTTGACGGGTTTCGACACGCGCGCCTAATCGAATTTTTATTATACCGGGAGGGGGCGTCCTGTTCGCGCGCTGGGAAAGATTCTGTTGGCTATTGTGCCGAGGGAGTTATCGAGCGGCGGCGTGCTCGTTGGCGAGGCCGAGAGCCTCGAAAACGGCGTCGTGGAGGGCTGGGCGGACCTTGCGAATCTGGATGTTTTCGACGGTGGGATTGACGCGATTTGTGAGCAGAATAATGAAGAGGCCGCGATCTGCGTCGATCCAGAGTGACGTGCCGGTATAGCCGTAGTGGCCGAAACTGTGAGGGGAGAAAAAGTGGCCGGTGGCGGCGGGATCCGCAGGGACGTCCCAGCCGAGAGTGCGGGCGGATTTGCCGATTGTCTCGCGGGCGGTGAAGAGATCGATGGTTACGCGAGAGACCACGCGATGATGTGCGTAGATTCCGCCATTCAAGATCATTTGGGCGAACGCGGCCACGTCGCCGGCGGTCGAGAAAAGGCCGGCTTGGCCCGCGACGCCGCCCATGGCCCAGGCGTTCTGGTCGTGGACTTCGCCGCGGATGAGGCGCTTCCGGAAAGTGGTGTCGTCTTCTGTGGGCGCGATTTCGGGGCGCAGCGAGCGCGGGGGATTGAAAAGAGAGTGGTCCAGGCCGAGCGGCGCGAGAATTTCCTCGTGGGCGTAACGGTCGAGCGATTTGCCGGTGAGGCGCTCGATGATTTCGCCGAGGAGCATGAAGCCGAGGTCCGAATATTCCACTTGTTTGCCGGGTTCGTGGATCAGGGGTTCGGCCATCACGCGCGCGAGAACGGCGTCGTGTCCTTTGGCGTCCTTGTAGAAATCGCGGTGAGCGGGGAGGCCGGAATCATGGAGGAGGAGCATGCGGACTGTTACGCGCGCGCGCCACGCCGGGTCGGGATCGGATTTTGCTGCGGCGGCAAATTCCGGGAGATAGCGCGCTACCGGAGCATCGAGATCGAGATGCTTCTGTTGCGTGAGGATCATGGAGGCAGTGGTGGTGACGATGGGCTTTGTGAGCGACGCGAGATCGTAAATGGTTTGCGCGGTGACCGCGGCGGCTTTTGGATCGTGCGCGAGTTTTCCGAAGGGGTGCAGGACGAGCTGATCATGCAGGCCGACGGCGAGGACACCGCCTGGAAACGCGCCGTCTTGCAGTGCGCGATCGAGCAGGTCGTAGGCGGGCTTGAGGCGGTCGGCCATTGCGGCTGGCGCAGGCTGCAGCGTCATCGGGTTTGCGGGTATGTGCAGGCCGTCGCCACGCTTCACGGTTCCGGGAACGGTGACGGGGATCTGGCCGGCAATCGTGACTTGGCCGAAAAGGGCACGGGCGGCAGCTCGCTGCGAGACTTCGTTGGTGCTGAATTCCGCGAGCCAGGTTTTCGCATTGGGGAAACGCGCGATCAGATACGGATTTCCGAATGCGACGACCGCGGAGGGCTTGCCGGCCGAGAGCAATTGATTTACGAAGGCGCGCTGGTCGTCCGGGAGACCGACGGTGCCTTTGCGGTCTGCGACGCGGACGAATAGCGCGGCGATGGCGACGTCGTAGGTGTCCGGTGGAGGTAGCTTCAGATTGTTCACGCTTACAAATTGCGTGTCCGCGCGCAACGCCTTCAGGGAATCCACGCGCCAGCGGATTTCCTGCTCAAAAGTTTCGCCGGGGTAGGGATCCCAGTCGGCGGAGAGCGAGACGAGCAGGACTCGCAGCGGGCGCGTGGCGTCGAGGGGGAGAAGGTGCTGAGAATCGCGAAGGAGCGTGACTCCGCGGTCCGCGATGGTTTGAGCTTGGGCTTCGAATTCGGGACGCGCGAATTTTTCGCTCAGGCGCGGGATATCAACGAGGCGATTTTTGTCGAGGCCCAATCGCGCTTTGGCTTCGAGGATTCGGCGCACGGATTCGTCGATGCGCTTTACAGGGATGCGGCTGGATTTCACGGCGTCTTCGAGGCCTGCCATGGCCGCATCTGGAATCAACGGCTGGAGGATGACGTCCGCGCCAGCTTCGACGGCGCGCACCGCTGCGTCGCCCTGCGTGTAACGCGAGGTGACGCCGCCCATGTCCATCGCGTCTGTGACGATCAGGCCGCGGAATTTTAGGTCGCCTCGAAGGAGGCCAGTGAGAATTTTCGGCGAGAGCGTGGCAGGAATGGTAGCGTCCGGCTCGATCGAGGGGACGGCGAGATGGCCCGGCATAATCGAGCCGACGTTTGCGGCAATTGCCGCGCGGAAGGGGACTAGCTCGGTGCTCTCGAGTTCTTTTCGATCGCCGGGGACGGTGGCCATGGCTAGATGTGAATCCGTATTGACGTCGCCATGACCAGGGAAATGTTTAGCTGTGGCGAGCGCGCCATTTTCCTGCACGCCGCGGACAAATTGCGTGACGTATTCGGCGACGCGCGCGGGGTCTTCGCCGAACGAGCGGATGTTGATGATCGGGTTGTCCGGATTGTCGTTGACGTCCGCGTCAGGCGCGAAAATCCAGCGGAAGCCGCTGGCGCAGGCTTCGAGTGCGGTGATTTTGCCTGCCGTGTAGGCGAGTTTCGGGTCGCCTGTTGCTCCGATGGCCATGGCGAAGGGAAGGGAGGTGCCTTCGTCGAGGCGGTAGGCCGTGCCGGTTTCGAAATCGGCGCCGAAGAGTAGCGGGATATTCGCGTGATTCTGAAGATCGTTCGTGAGCACGGCCGTGGGATATACCTGGCTGCGCACGATGCCGAGCGGGCCGCGCGTGGTGCCGATGATGAAGCCGCCGACGTGATTCTCTTCCACGTCGTGGAGGAGGTCTTTGTATCCGGCGCTTTCGGCGGAAGTGAATGCGCCGAAATAATAAGGCATCAACATCTGGCCGATTTTTTCGCGCAGGGTCATTTTCTTGAGCGTTGATTCGACCCAGGCGGATTGGGGCGCGCTGCGGGCGGGTGGCTGGGCTTTGGCGGGAGATTTTTTCTGCGCGCGCCCGGAAGGTGTCATGAGAAGAAGCAGCAGCAGCACCGAAAGACCCAGATTACGCATGAACATTTTGCTGGGCCTTCCATGTTGACGCCTGCATTCCGTGGCTGTATATAGCACACGGTTTCATGGGGCACAATCGAACGTCCGAGCGCATGTTTCGTTTCCGTTGCTATCTGGAATTTTCGCTGGCTTCCACCTTGGCCTTGGCCTGCCTGGCTCCATGCGCCGCCGCGCAGCCAAAGCCACTGTTGAGAGATGGTCAAACCCGCCCGGGCATCGATAGGCTCGAATCCATGGATTCCGACCCACTGCAAGGCAAGCATATTGGGCTGATTACGAATCAGACCGGCGTGGATTCAAGTGGCGCGCGCACGATTGATATTGTTGCGCGGTGGAAGGGGAGCAAGCTGGTCGCGATATTCAGCCCTGAGCACGGAATTGCGGGCCGCGTCGATGCACCTGTTGCGAATGCGACCGATGCGGCTACCGGCGTGCCGATTTACAGCCTGTATGGAGAGACGCGGCGGCCGACGGAGGCGATGCTGAGGGGAATCGACGTTCTTATTTTCGATATTCAGGATGCCGGAGTGCGTTTCTACACTTACACCACGACGATGGCGTACTGCATTGAGGAGGCTGCGAAACATCATATCGAGTTCATTGTTTTCGACCGGCCTGATCCGCTCGGGGGCGAAGTGATCGAAGGGCCGATGCTCGACCGTGACCGGCTTTCATTCACTGGCTATTTTCCGATGCCGGTGCGGTATGGCATGACGATCGGAGAGCTGGCGAAGATTTTCAATGCCGAGAATAAAATCGGCGCGGACCTGAAGATCTTCCCGATGGTGAATTGGAAGCGCAGCGAGACGTACGACCAAACTGGGTTGAAATGGATTCCACCTTCGCCCAATTTGCGCACTGTGAATGAGGCGTTTCTTTATCCCGGAGTCGAAATATTGCAAGCCGGCGGCGTTTCGGTGGGGCGCGGGACGGATACTCCCTTTGAGCTTATCGGCGCGCCTTGGATTCAGGGTGCGGAACTGGCGGCGGAATTGAATCGCCGGGCGGTGCCCGGCGTGAAATTCCAGGCGACGCTTTTCACGCCTGACGTTGGGCTTTACAAGGGCGTGTATTGCCAGGGCGTATCGATTGCCATTACGGACCGGGCGGCGCTCGATTCGATGCGTATGGGGCTTGAAATGGCGGACGCGCTTCGGAGGCTTTACCCGCGGGAATTTCAACTGGAGAAGATTGACGAGTTGCTTGGCTCGCGGGCGACGATGGAGCAGCTTGAGCGCGGCGTGGAGCCGGCGCGCATTGTCGCGAGTTGGCGCGGGGATCTGGAGAAGTTTCGGGCGATGCGCGAAAAGTATCTGCTCTATCATTGAGCTGCCTGATGAATTTCATTACTGACGCGGGACCACTTTCGCGGCCAAAGGCTTGGCTCGCGTGGAGCAGCGGGAAAGACAGCGCGTGGGCGCTGCACACGGTGAGGTTGAGCGGTGAGCTCGAGGTCGTCTCGTTGTTGACGACTGTGAATCGGACGCACCAGCGCGTGGCCATGCATGCGGTCCGCGAAAGCCTCCTCGAAATGCAAGCTGCCGCCGTGCGATTGCCGCTCGTGAAGGTTCCCATTCCGTCGCCATGTCCCAACGAAATTTACGAGCAGGACATGGGCGAAGCGATGGAGCGCGCGAGGGCCGAGGGTGTGCGGCACGTAATATTCGGTGATCTTTTTCTTGAGGACATCCGCGCCTACCGCGAAAAACAGCTTGCTGGCTGCGGAATGACTCCGGTTTTTCCACTCTGGCGGCGAGATACGCGAGATTTGGCAGGGGAGATGCTTGCGGGCGGGCTTTTGGCGTACCTGACGTGTGTTGACCCGCGCAAGCTCGGCCGCGAATTCGTGGGGCGACGATTTGATGCGGAACTGGTGGCCGCGTTTCCTTCGTCGGTGGATCCATGCGGCGAGAACGGCGAGTTCCACACGTTTGCAAACGCGGGACCCATGTTTCGCGAGGCGATTCCCGTCGTGGTCGGGGAGATTGTTGAACGCGACGAGTTTGTATTCGCTGACTTGTTGCCGCGCGCATCAGCGGCTAGTGCGGTATAGAATCTTGGACGCGGAGGAATTCGAAAGGGCGTCGAATGCAGATCTGCTCGCTATTGCCATCGGCCACGGAGATTCTCTATGCGCTCAGGCTGGGCGATTCCGTGGCGGGCGTGACGCACGAGTGCGATTTTCCGCCGGAAGCTGCGGGAAAGCCTGCGCTGATTCGGCCGCGCGTGGACCCGCAAGCGACGCCCGCGGAGATTGACCGGCAGGTGACGGAACTCGTTGCGCGGGGAGAAAGTATCTACGCCGTGGATGCGGAGTTGCTGGCGCGGCTCGCGCCCGATTTGATTATCACGCAGGATCTCTGCCACGTTTGCGCTGCTTCGCCCGACGATCTTGCGGCGGCGCTTACGCAGCTTCCCAAATTGCCACGGGTTCTGACGCTCACTCCGCACTCGCTTGGCGACGTGTGGCAGGATATTTGTCGCGTCGGAGAAGCCACGGGAAATCTGCGCGATGCTGAATTACTTGCGGCGGGACTTGCTGCGCGCGTGGCGGCAATTGCTGAGATTGCGAAATCTGCATCTCTGAGGCTGCGCGTGTTGTGCCTTGAATGGCTCGACCCTTTTTATATTGGCGGGCACTGGGTGCCGGACATGGTCGCGATGGCGGGAGGGGAGGACGTCCTCGGGCGTCCTGGGGAGCCCTCATTCAAAGCCACGGCCGAAGAGATTGCCAAAACGAATCCCGAGATCATTATTGTGATGCCGTGCGGCTATAGCGCGAAGCGAGTCGTCGCGGAATTTGATTGGGCGCGGCTTCCAGCGAGCTGGAAGGATTTTCCGGCGATTCGGGAGCGCCGCGTTTTTGCGGTGGATGCGAATGGCTATTTTTCACGGCCGGGACCGCGACTGGCCGATGGCGTTGAGCTGCTCGCATACCTCTTTCATCCGGAATTGTTTTCGTTGCGCTTGCCCGCGGGATCCTTCCAAGCGCTCTAGAGATCAGTTGATAATTGCTAACCTTGCGAGGGTGCGCTCCTGCGCCACATCCGGTAGAAAATCAGGCCGGAGAGAATCAGTGCGAGACCGAGCGAGGAGCGGATGGGCCGGTCGATCCAGATGCTGACTGTGAGCGCCATGGCGCCGAGGACGAACATGGCCGGCACGAACGGATAGCCCCAGGTGCGATAGGGGCGCGGCAAATCCGGCTCGGTGCGGCGCATACGGAACATGGCCACCACGGAGAGCGCGTAAAAAATCCATGCTGCGAAGACGAAGAGCGATGTGAGCTCCTCGAATGTGCCGGTTAGGGCCATAAGTCCGGCAAGGGTGCCCTGAAAAATCAGCGCGCCGCCGGGCGTGCGGAATTTCGGATGCACGCTGCCGGTGATTTGAAAGAACAAGTGGTCGCGGGCCATCGCGTAGGGGACGCGCGCGCCGCTGAGGAGAGAGGAATTGAGCGTGCCGAGTGCGGCGATAATCATCGCGAGCGTGATCCAGAATGCAGCGTGCCCGCCGGCGAAACTTTCGACGACGTCCGATGCGACATGCGAGGAGCGGGCGACGCTGGCAAACGGTAGCGCATAAAAGCAGACGGCGCTGAAGAGAAGATAGATGCCGGCGACGAGCAGCGTCCCGCCGACGAGCGCCAGCGGAATATTCCGACTCGGATCCTTAATTTCTGAGCCGACGCGATTCAGGTCTTCCCAGCCGTCGTAAGCCCAAAGACCAGCCGCGAGCGCGGCAAGAAAGCCGGTGAACACTCCAGCGCCTGCCTGTGCGGGCCAGAAGGGATGGAAGTGGTCCATGCTTCCGTGACCGAACCAGAATCCCGCTGCGACGATTGCGAGCACGGCCGCGATTTTTAGAAATGTGAGCACCACCTGTACGCCTCCGCCGATGCGCACACCCAAATAATTGATGAATGTGAAGAGCGCGATTGCGCCCATGGCTACCGGCTGCGCCCAGGTGAAAACGAAATCGTAGGGCTTGCCATTGATGGGATTCGTGAGATGCCAAGAAAAAATGGGGAATGCGACGGCGGGGACAAGGAAACTCAGAAATCGCGCGAAGCCTGCGGCGATGGAGGCCGCGGAACTCGATTCGCCGACCGTTGAATGCATCCAGCCGAAAAGATAGCCCCAGACGGGTCCAAGACCTCTTCGGAGGTAGGCGTACTGGCCGCCAGCTTCGGGTAAGGCTGCACCGAGCTCAGCGAAAGAAAGTGCGCCGAAAAGGGAAAGCAGGCCGCCGACAATCCACGCGGCGTAAACGATGCTGACGGAGCCTCCCGTAGCGGTCATTTCGGCGGGCTTCAGGAATATCCCCGTGCCGATCATGGTGCCGACGACGATGGAAGCCGCGGCCCACGGGCCGAGGGCGCGAATCAGGTCGAGGCGTTCTTTCGGTTGCGCAGGAGCTGCGATTATTTTTCTCCCTAGTGCTCAGATGCGTGTTGATGGCTGCCGATGGTATTCGCCACTGCGCGCGGAACCGCTACTTCCGGCGACGAGACTCGCGAGCCAGCCAACCGCAAACGTGATGATTGTGCCGACGAGCACGTACCACGTCCAAGCCAGCGGGGTGAAGCGCTTGATGGCCAGCATGGCCACAAGCCCGGCGACGAATCCGACGAGTGCTCCATTTTCATTTGCGCGCCGGACCCACGTGCCCAGCAAGAAAACTCCAAGAAGCGCTCCATACGTGATGGACGCGATTGTGAGACCGGCGACGAGCACTGGCCCCCAGTGAATCAGCGCGAGCAGCGCAAGAATTACGCCCCAGACCAACGTCATGGTCCGCGAGCGGCCGAGTGGCTGCGCCATATCAACTTGCCGCGCGCTCAAGTCAATGATGCTGGAGGAAGCCAGCGAGTTCAATGCGCCGCTGGCATTCGACATCGCAATTGCAAAGATGGAAGCGAGCACCAGGCCCGCCAGGCCGACGGGCATATCGTGGACGATGAACTGAGGAAAGATGCGGTCTGGATCACCCGCGGGGACGGGCAAACTGAAATGCTGCGCGTAAACGAACAGCATCACGCCAATTACGAGGAAAAGCGTGAATTGGACGAATACGATGACGCCGCTCGCGAGCAATGCGGTCTTGCTGTCGCGCTCATCGCGTGCCGCGAGCAGGCGTTGCACCATGGTCTGATCCGTGCCGTGGCTGGCCATGGTGAGAAATGTGCCGCCGAGCACGCCAGACCAAAATGTGTAGCTCTGCGTGAGGCTAAATGTGAAATCGAAGATTCGAAGCTTTCCGCCGGCGGCTGCCGCCACGTGCGTCACTTCCATCCAGCCGCCGGGAATTTTGTGCAGCAGCAAGAAAAAGGCAGCAATCGATCCGGTGAGGTAGAGCGAAAACTGGATGACGTCAGTCCAGATGACGGCGCGCATTCCGCCCTCGAAGGTGTAAAAGATGGTGAGCAGCGCAATGATCAGAATCGAGATGCGCTCGCCGGTGCCAAAGGCGACGCTCACCACTTTGCCAATAGCTGAGATGTGAACTCCTTCGGCCAGCGCGCGAGTGCCCATGAAGACGACCGCCGCGGCTGATTTCATTCGCGCGCCAAATTGCTTTTCGAGAAGCTGGTAAGCCGTGTAGAATTCGCCCTGGAAGTACTGCGGGATAAGAACCACGCAAAGTATTACGCGCGCGACCAAATAGCCCAGCACGATTTGCAGGAAGCCAAAATTTCCGCCGTAGGCGATCGCGGGAGTGCCGATGATGGTGAGCGCGGAAGTTTCCGTCGCCACAATCGAGCAGGCAATCGCCCACCACGGCGCGGTGCGGCCGCCGAGGAAGTAGTCGCGCAGATTTTTCTGTCCGCGGCGGAAACGAGCGCCGAAGAGCGTGATGCCCGCGAGATAGAGCACCAGGATGGCGAAGTCGATTGGGCTAATTTGCATTGGGCGGCGCCCGGCGAGTCGCGCGATGCTAACTGCGCGCTCGGAAGACTGTCAAGCAAGGTAAAAACTGATGGCACAAGAAAAACACGCGGCAGACGGCAATTATTTTCTGGGATTTGACGGCGGCGGCACGAAGACGGACTGCATTCTTGTGGATGGCCATGGCAATATGCTGGCGCGCGCCACAGCAGGAGCGTCGAATCCGCTGCGAGCTGGTTATGCGAAGGCGTGGTTCACGCTGAGCGATGCCGCGGACGTCGTCCTCGAACACCATCACATCAAAGCCAACAACATCCGGGGGATCTACGCGGGAATCGGCGGCGCGGGCCGCGAGTCTGTTGCCCGGCGCCTCTGCACTTTTCTCGAGAATGCATTTCCGGAAGCTGCTGTGCACGTGACGACTGATCTTGAGATCACATTGCACGCCGCCGTGGGCGATGGCGAAGGGATTATTTTGGTTGTCGGCACAGGCTCGGGCGCTTACGGGCGCGATTCCGGCGGGTTGACTGCGCGCGCGGGTGGACGCGGGCCGTGGTTCAGCGACGAGGGCAGCGCATTTGATATAGGCAGACGCGCGCTTGCGGCGGTGGTTCGAGCCGAGGAAGGGCGCGGAGAGCAGACGGCACTTTCGGAGCAAGTCCTCAAATGGCTCGGGTGCAACGATTGGAATCGCGTCCTCGATTGGGTGGTGAAGAATCCGGATGACGTCTTCCCGCGGATATTTCCTCTCGTGGGGCAATTGGGCGACAGCGGCGATCCGGTATCGCGCGGCATTCTGGCGAACGCGGCGGAATCGCTGGCAGAACTTGCGCAGAGTGTGATCGCAAGGCTGGACATGAAGGGCCGCGCCGTGCCGATTGCGAAAGCGGGGGGCACAATCGGCAGGAGCAAATATTTTGACGCGGCCATTGATGCCGGGCTCGCGCGCGTGGCGCCGAGGGCGCACATCGTCACGTTGCAGGAGAAACCCGCGGAGGCAGCGGCGAAGCTCGCGATTCGTTTAGGGCGGCGCAAGGCACATGCCGGATGATTCGGCGGCCCGCCTGGAGAAGGCGCGGTCGGCTACCGGAGATGAGTTGAAGATTTTGGTGCACGATGCGGACGAAGTTACTCTGCTCGCCATGCTTGAAAATCCGAATCTCGAAGAGCCGCACGTCAGCCAGTTGCTCGAGCGACTGGATCTCTCCGCGACTGTCCTGACCGCTGTTGCTGGGGAACGGAAGTGGACCGCCAGTGAGGGGATCCGGCTACGGCTCGCCCGGCATCCTCGGACTCCGCGCCGCTTTTCACTCGCGCTGCTGCGGCAGCTTTATCTCTTTGATCTGGTGCGGCTGAGCCTGCTTCCTTCCGCGCCGGCTGATATTCGCCGTGTGGCGGATGAAGTGATCATCACGCGCGTCCCGCATCTAGCCGTGGGAGAAAAATTGACGCTGGCTCGGCGTGGCTCTGCGCGCGTTGCTGGAGCGCTGCTGGCCGAAGGGCATCCACAGGCGGTAAAGCTGGCGCTCGCGAACGCATTCCTCACCGAGAGTCAGGTGCTGAAAGTTCTGTCAAAGCCGGGAGTGCCGGAGCGGGTGGTGGGAGCGATCGCGCATCATCCCAAGTGGTCTTGCCAATATAATGTGAGGGCGGCGCTGGCGCGAAATGCGCACACGCCCGCCGGCGTTGTGCGGGCGATACTGCCGAATCTCACTTTGCGTGACCTGAAGGACATCGCGACGCTCGAGTCGCTGGCGCCTCATCTGCGAAAATACATCAAGCACGAGCTGGCGCGCCGGACGGGAGCCGAAGCGGAGGATTAGCGATAGCCGCAGGAAACACGCGGCGGAATTGTTTGCCGGACGAACATGGCGAAACGACCGAATCCGATGCGATGGATCATGATGGTGGGTGGAATCGTGCTCGTTGGCATTCTGATTTACGGCTCGATCCAGCAAACGCACCGCCAGTATGAAGTTTGCATGACGTTTAAGAGCGGAACGCACTGCGCCACCGCCACCGGGGCAACCGCCGCCGAGGCCATCCGCAGCGCTCAGGAAATCGATTGCGAGCTTCTTGCGAACGGACGCGACGAGAATATGGTTTGCCTTGATAGGCAGCCGACGAACGTCCGCGAAGTGAAATAGCAGGGAGGGCCTTCCGCTAAGGCTTTGGCTTCTTGAAAGGCTCGGGCGCCGGAGTGCCGAGCATGCGCAGGTAGGTCATGAGTTGGGCGCGGTGGTGCACTTCGTGCTCGTTCATGCCGAAGAGGATCACGGCCACCTTGCGGCGAAATCCCAGTGTGGGATTTGCGCGTTCTTCGTCAAAGGATTCCGGCGGCAGGGCGGCTACTGCTGCGAGAGTTTCCCGGTGGACGCGCTCGATGTTTTTTAATTCTTCCTCGAGCGACGCGGGCGTGCCAGTGATCGCGCGTAGGCCCTTTGGGATGCGCGTCTCGTAGTAGGCGAAATTGTTATCGAGCACGACGCGCCGGACTCCTTCTTCAGACACCCACAGGTGGCGCAGCATTTCCCCTATGCTCAGCGCCTCTTTTTCCGGCTTCCAGTCCATGTGTTCTGGACGCAAGAGGTGGAACACTTCCTGGCTGCGAGCGCGGATGGCTTCCTTCTGCTTCAGGAAAAATTCTTGGAGCGTCATGAGCCGATTATACGCCAGCCATTTGGGTGTTTTCCGGTGTCTAATATTCGCCAGGTGCCGGTGCGGCTGGATTGACACCCGCAATGGCGCTGCATAGCATCATATTGTCCTGGGAGGGCAGGTGGACCAATTCAAGTGGACCAGCCGATGACACGGTGCCTGAATTGTGGAGCCGAGAGAGAGGCGGACATCTGCGCCGCGTGCGGCCTGGCTTCTTCGGCGGCGGAAATTTCGCTGCGGTTGAAGCTGCTGAATCGCACCGCAGTATTTTTGCTCGGCGCGCTGGCGTTTGTCGTTGCAAGCGCACGCTACCCGGCGCTTGAGCTGGATGGGATTCTGATTTTCATCGGCATCTTGTTTTTTCTCACGCTGGGAATTGCGATTTGGGTGGAGAGGCGGGCGCTGCGCCATGCGGAAGTGGAAGCGTTGAAGCGCGTTTACTACGGGTTGATTCCATTGCCGTGGCTTCTGGCGGCGCTGCTGCTGGGAAATGGGGCGCTGGACCACACGCCGCCACACATCGAGGCGGCGCGCGTGATCGGGAAATTCTCGATGCCCGGGCCGGTGCCGAATCGGCGGCTGATCGTCAACTCGTGGCGCGAGGGACGCCGATTGGAACGCATTGCCGTGGATCGCGGTGATTTCGACCGGTTCAGTTCGGGTGACATCGTAGAGGTGCACGTGCAGGACGGATTGGTCGGAATCTCGTGGGTCTCGGGCGTGTCGCGGCAGTGAAGTAGAATCAAATCCGCGCGGGATTTTCTCGCTTCAGGAATTCTCCGGCGCCCGGCTTGCCTAGAAATAGTCCGTTTTCGATCACCGTGCGTCCTCGCGAGAGGACAATCTTAGGGATTCCTTTCACGCGGATGCCCTCGAACATCGAATAATCCACACGCATGTGATGCGTTTTTGCGCTGATGACTTGCTCCTCGTCCGGATCGAACACGACGATATCCGCGTCCGAGCCCACGGCAATCGTTCCCTTGCGCGGATAAAGGCCGAACAATTTTGCGGGCGCCGTGGAAACAAGCTGGACGAAACGATTTGGCGAGAATCGCTTCCCGTGGACACCGCCGCTATAGACCAGGCTCAAGCGGTGCTCGATTCCCGGGCCGCCATTTGGGATCTTCGTGAAGTCGTCTCTGCCGAGTTCCTTTTGCTCCTTGTAGCAGAAGGGGCAGTGATCGGTCGAAACCACTTGCAGGTCGTCCTGCGCCAGGCCCTGCCACAATTTTTCCTGATGCCATTTTTCACGCAGAGGCGGCGTGAAAACGTACTTGGCGCCTTCGAATCCGGGCACGTCCATGTTTTCGAGCGAGAGATATAGATATTGTGGGCACGTCTCGGCATAGGCGCGCAGGCCGCGGTCGCGCGCCTCGCGCACTTTTTCGAGAGCATCGTTGCATGAGAGATGCACGATATAGACAGGCGCGCCGGCCATTTCCGCAAGCGCAATGGCGCGCGAAGTTGCTTCGGCCTCGGCGGTGGTGGGTCGCGTGAGCGCGTGATATTTCGGCGCGCGTTTTCCTTCCGCCAGCGCGCGCTGGACGATCACGTCGATCGCGCCGCCATTTTCGGCGTGCATGCAAATCATTCCGCCGGTATCGGCCGCGGCAGTCATCGCACGAAAAATCGAAGCATCGTCAAGCATAAACACGCCCGGATAGGCCATGAACAGCTTGAATGTGGGAACGCCCTCGTGCACCAGCGTCTTCATTTCCTGGAGCTGTGCGCCGGCGAGATCAGTGATGATGCAATGGAAGGCGTAGTCCGTCACTGCTTTGCCGCTGGCTTTCTTCATCCAGGTGTCGAATGCGTGGTGCAGAGTCTGGCCTTTGTATTGGATCGCAAAATCGATCAGCGTTGTGGTGCCGCCGAAGGCTGCGGCGATTGTGCCGGATTCAAAGTCATCCGCGCTGGTCGTTCCGCCGAAGGGCATATCCAGGTGCGTGTGGACATCAATGCCACCGGGCATCACGTACCGGCCAGTGGCGTCGATCACTTTTCCTGCGTTCTCAACGGCAAGATTATTGCCGATGGCGTCGATGCGGCCGTCGCGGATGGCGACGTCACCCAGGTACGTGTCAGTGGCAGTGACGACTGTGCCGTTGCGAATCACGGTATCAAAACGCATGAGTGGAGAGCCCCCCCGCGAGATTTCTGTGAAGCGTTGTAGCTTACACCTGTTTTCGGCCTCTAGGCACTCGCTTCAAACGCTGATTGTCGCGCGAATGTCGGGCGCGTACCGCGTCGCGATTTCTTTGAACGTCCGCTGAAATCGACTGCCATCACGCCGGATTCGCGGTGCTAGAATGGCGTCTTTCGCAGGCTTCTGAGCACAGGCAAGATATTCGATGACGCTTCGCGAATTCGCTCGAAAGCTTTCGCCCGAACAATACGAGCAGAATTTCGCCGAAATCACGCCGCCGATGTCCTCAAGGCAGGCCGCGATCGAGGCGGCACGCTGCCTCTATTGCTTCGATGCGCCGTGCACCGCGGCTTGCCCCACGCATATAGATGTTCCCGCGTTCATCAAGAAAATCTCCACGAATAATCTTCGCGGCTCGGCCCGCGTGATTCTCGAAGCGAATATTCTGGGCCATAGTTGCGGCCGCGTGTGCCCGACGGAAGTGCTTTGCGAAGGCGCTTGCGTGATGGAAGAAAAAGGCGCGAAGCCGATTGAGATTGGCCGCCTCCAGCGGTATGCCGTGGATTACGTGCTCGATCGAAAAATTCAGCTTTTTCGTGCTGGTGCGCCAAACGGCCGGCGCGTCGCCTGCGTTGGCGCTGGGCCGGCCTCACTTGCCTGCGCCACCGATCTTGCCAAGCTTGGATATCACGCCACAATCTTCGACCGGAACGAAACTGCTGGAGGATTGAACACATACGGAATTGCTGCTTACAAGCTGCGGGCCAAAGATTCCGCGAGAGAAGTGGAAATGGTGCGTGCGTTAGGGGTTAAATTTAAGCAGAAGATAGATGTGGGCCGCGATATCGCCTTCGCGCAGATCGAGAAGGATTTCGACGCCATTTTCATCGGCGTGGGCCTTGGCGAGACCGGCGATCTCGAATTGCCCGGAGAAAATCTCAGCGGCGTGAGTGGCGCGATCGAGTTCATCGCGGCCACCAAGGTGCGCTCTTTCGGCGAGGTCGAAGTCGGACGGCGGATTGCATGCATCGGAGCAGGGAATACGGCGATTGACGTGGTGACCGCAGCGAAACGCCTGGGCGCAGAGCTCGTTCATCTGATTTATCGCCGCGGAGAAGAGGATATGCCCGCGTTTCGCTATGAATATGAGCTTGCGAAACTCGATTGCGTCGTTTTCCACTGGAATACGCAGCCGGTGCGAATTTTGGGCGATGCCGGCAAGGTTTCGGGGATTGAATGCGTGCGCACGCGCGTCGAAGGAGCCGGCGGGCGCGGCCGCAGTAAGATCACGCTGATTCCTGGCAGCAATTTCAATCTTGAAGTGGATATGGTTGTTCGCGCTATCGGCCAGAGGCCCGTGACAGAGATATTCCGCGCCGTGCCGGGAATCGAACTTCGCGCCAATGAAACGATCCTAGTGAACGATCACCAACAGACGGGCAACCCACAATATTTTTCCGGCGGTGACTGCGCCAACGGCGGCAAGGAAGTGGTGGACGCGGTGGCCGAGGGAATGGCCGCGGCGCGTGGCATCGACGCGTGGCTTGGCGCGCCACGCGGAAAGAGTTAGCCGGGGATGCGCCTGCCCGATTCGCTGACCGACCGGCTGCCGTTCCTTGAAGCGCTCGAAGAGTCTTGGGATCCGATTCCAAAAGCAGCGCTTGGGGCTTGGCTGATTTTTTATTCGTTGTTTCTTTATCAAGCCGCACGGGGCCAGGGACTGCTTCTGCTGATGGACGGCGTGTTCGTCCCCATCCACGAGGGCGGGCACCTTTTGTTTCGAATGCTCGGGGAATTCATGATGGTGGCGGGCGGGACGATTTTCCAATTGCTCGTCCCGTTTTTGCTGGCGTCGTATTTCATCCTGCATCGCCAGGCGCAGGGAGTGGCATTCTGCCTTTTTTTCATGTTCGAGCAGCTTCTGCCAATCGCGACGTACATGGCAGATGCGCGCGCGCAGGAATTACCGCTGCTGAGCATCGGGGGCGGCGAAGACGTGATCCACGACTGGAATTATCTATTCGGCAAGCTTGGGGTGCTCGATCATGACATCCAAATCGCAGGATTCGTGAGATTTGTCGGCTGGATGGGCATGATCGCCGTCGTTGTCTGGCTGGTCTGGCGCGGGGTGAACGACGTGGGGCCATCCACGGATTCAAATGCGAGGTGATGTATGGCGGACCTGAGAATAAAGTTCTGCGGCATTGAATCGCCGAACCCGTTCTGGCTGGCGTCAGGCCCGCCGACGAACACGGGCGGCCAGGTGATGCGCGCGTTCGACGCCGGTTGGGGCGGCGCCGTTTGGAAGACAATCGGCGAGCCGATCCAGAACACCTCTTCGCGGTACGGTGCAATCGATTTGAACGGCGTAAAAATGATGGGCCTCAATAATATCGAGCTCATCAGCGACCGGCCGATTGAAGTGAACCTGCGCGAAATCGCCGAAGTGAAGAAGCGCTATCCGAAGCACCTGGTGATCGCGTCGCTGATGGTGGAATCGAAGCGTGAGGCCTGGCACGACATCGTGCGGCGCTCGGAAGACGCGGGCTCCGACGCGCTGGAATTGAATTTCGGGTGCCCGCACGGAATGAGCGAGCGCGGGATGGGCGCGGCCGTCGGGCAAGTGCCTGAGTACACGGAGATGATCACGTCGTGGGCGAAGGAAGCAGCGAAGACGCCGGTGATTTCAAAGCTCACGCCCAACGTGACGGACATAACGCATATCGCGCTTGCGGCCGAGCGCGGCGGCGCGGATGCAGTCAGCTTGATTAACACGATCAATTCGCTGATGGGCGTGGACCTCGAATCTTTCGCGCCGCGCCCAAATGTGGCCGGGAAATCGTCGCATGGAGGCTACTGCGGACCTGCTGTGAAGCCGATCGCGCTGCACCTGGTTTCAAGCGTCGCGAAAAAAGTGAAAATTCCCATCGTGGGCATTGGGGGAATCGGGAATTGGATTGACGCTGCCGAGCACATTGCGCTCGGCGCCTCCGTCGTGCAGGTCTGCACCGCGGCGATGCATTACGGCTTCCGCATCGTCGAGGACATGGCCGACGGCCTCAGCGCCTACATGGATGACCACGGGTACCGCACGATTGAGGATTTTCGCGGCCGCGCCGTGCCCAACGTGATGGATTGGGGCGATCTCGATTTGAACTACAAAATTATCGCGCGCATTCACACTGAACTTTGCATCGGGTGCCAGCTCTGCTATGTGGCCTGCGAGGACGGCGCGCACCAGTGCATTGCGCGTGCATCTGCGAACGGTGGAAACGGCAAGCGCAACCCGAACGGCATGGAAGTTCACGTGCCGAAAATTATTGACGACGAATGCGTGGGCTGCAATCTTTGCGCGCTGGTCTGCCCGGTGGATGGCTGTATCACGATGGAAGAGATTGAGACGGGTCTGCCACCCATGTCCTGGAAGCAGAAAATGAGCGCTGGCGCCAGTTCCGCCGAGCCGCACGCGTAAGGGGCGAACGGCGACAAGCCAGCGGCCTGCCGCTCAATAAAACTTGCGCATGTCGGGCGGGTGGCGGAGCATCACTTCGAGCTCACGGCCATAATCCTTCAAAGTGACCTTAATCTGTTCAGCCGGTCCGACATCGCGGACCGTCCAGGAATCGGCCGGCAGCAGGCGCTCTGCAACAAATAAATCGCCGCTCTCAAAATCCGTGCCTTGCGGCTCAAGATCCGTGGGGAGCACCTGGTAGACGAGCTTGGCCTTGAAATCGAGCGCGAGGTAGCGGTGCCCGAGCAGGATGAGGACTAGATTATTTTTCTTCTGTGATTTTTCCGGTTGGTAAACGCTCCACGTAAGCGGTGGCTTGCCGTCCAATTTCAATTGCGCGTCGGAGAGCAACTTCCAATGGATTCGGCCGTCGCCACCGGCGCGAGCAGTCGGCGCACTCGCCAGGGCCACGCTCAAGGTGATAACCAGGGACAATGCGGCGGACGTTGAGGTGCGTGAAATTCGTTTCGAGAGGGAAGTCGCCGTCATCGCTTTTCCGCGGCGTGTCAATCCCAATCCACGCGCACCTGGCGCGAGGAAAGAACCACGTAGCCCTTCGCCCGGCCGTGCTCGACCACATCGCGCAAGATGGCCACGTCCTGTTCGCAATATTCCGCCACGCGGTCCTTCTGTCCCGCGCGCCACCATTCCACAGCCTGCAGGCCGTCGCCGCTCTTGGCAGTGCCGAGAGTGTCTTTCGCAAGCTGGTCCAATTTCACGCGATGGCCGAGCTGATTGAAGAGTTTCTCGTGCACGTCGAACGAGCGCTCGCGAAGTTTGTGGATTGGCGCGTAGGCGCGCAGGACCTCCAAGTCAAAGCGGTTGCCATTGAAGGTGACCACATGCGTGAATTGCTCGAGCTCGCTGACGAGTTTTTCCGCGTCGGCTTCGAACCAGCGACGGAACTTGTGATCTTTGTCCCAGGTGACAGCGACCGCGACCCCAAACCCGCGGATGTTTGACCAGCCGCCTTCGACTTCATGCGAGAGGCGCAGCGTTTCAATGTCCAGGTAGATTTCCCGATCGAATAATCCCGCCGTGTTCGTTTCTCCTTAATTGGCCCGCTTGCGTAATTTCTAATAGATGCTGGATTCGCGTTTGCGGCCGGTGTAATCGAGATAGACGATTTTGGTGTCGGTATAGAAATCGATGGCGGCGTGGCCTACTTCGCGCGGGCCGACACTCGAATCCTTCGCGCCGCCGAAGGGCACATGCGCTTCGCCGCCGACCGTCGGCGAGTTGACGTGTGTCATGCCGGTCTCGATCTTGTCCACAAACTCGAAAATCTTGTTCGAATCGGTGGAATAGATCGAGCTTGAGAGGCCGTAGCGGACCGAATTCGCCACCTGCAGGGCCTCACCGAAATTCTTCACGCGAATCACGCTGAGGACCGGGCCGAAGATTTCCTCCTGAGCGAGCTGGCTATCCGAGCGGACCTGATCAAAAATCGTGGCGGAAACGAACCAACCCTTGTCGTAGCGCGGGCCGCTCAGGCGCTCGCCTCCGCAGAGGAGTTTGGCTTCTTTTTTGCCGATCTCGATGTATTTCAAGACCGTATTCATCTGCGTTTCGTCCACCGACGGGCCCATTTCGACGCCGGGCTCGAGTCCATCACCGACCACATACTTCTTCGCGCGCTCAACGAGCATGCCAATAAATTGATCCGCCACTTTTTCTTCGATCACCACTCGGCTCGTAGCCGTGCAGCGCTGGCCCGTGGACGCAAAGGCTCCGGCAAGCGTGGATTCCATGGCGAGCTGCAGATCAGCGTCGGCTAAAACCACTACCGGATTTTTTCCGCCCATCTCGCACTGGATTTTCTTTAGCCGTTGCGCGCCCGAGGCGTAGAGCTGGCAACCGACTTCATTTGATCCCGTGAAGGAAAGCCCGTGGACATGGATATTTTGCACCAGCTCGTCGCCTGCCTCTCGGCCCGAACCCATCACGAGATTCAGCACGCCGGCCGGCAGGCCCGCCTGCCCGAAGATTTCGATGATTTTCATGGCCGTCAGCGGCGTGAGTGTCGCCGGCTTGAAGACGACCGTGTTTCCGCATACTAGCGCCGGCGCGATTTTCCACACGGGAATCGCGACAGGGAAGTTCCAGGGCGTAATTGCGCCGACAACGCCTAGAGGCTGCCGGATCGTGTAAGCAAAATTCTTGGGCAGCTCGCTGGTGAGTGTCTCGCCGTTGAGCCGGCGCGCTTCGCCGGCCATGAACTCCGTGATGTTGATGGCGCGCTGGACTTCGCCGAGTGAATCTTTCAGTGCCTTGCCCTCTTCGCGCGTCAGCAATCGCGCCAGCTCTTCTTTTTGCTCCTGCATGATGCGCGTGGCATTGAAAAGCATCTTGCCTCGATTCGGGGCCGGCGTTTCGCGCCAGCCAGGGAAGGCCGCCTTGGCAGCCACGATGGCCGCCTTCATTTCTTCGCGCGTCGAGAGCGGAATGCGCGCCACCACTTCATCGGTATTGGCAGGATTACGCCGCTCGACAATTTTCTGTGACTTCGATTCCACCCACTGCCCGTTGATATAATTCCTGCAAAGCTGTCCGATCAGTGTTGCTGTTGCCATGATTCTTGCTCCCCCGAAAAATTAGATACGGACCTCGCTGAAAGTCTTATCGAGAAGGCGAATGCCCTCATCCACGTCAGCCTTCGAGATGTTCATCGGCGGGGCCATGCGGATGGTGTTGCCGTAGAGACCGCCCTTGCCTATCAGCAGGCCATTCTTTCGCGCGCCCTCGAGCACTTGATTGGCTTCCTGCGGCGCGGGCTCTTTCGTCTGGCGATCCTTCACAAGCTCAAGCGCTTGCATCATGCCCATGCCGCGGACGTCGCCAATCAGCGGATACTTCTGTTGCAACTCCTCGAGCTTCTTGCGGAAATAGCCGCCGACGACGAATGTGTTCTCGCGCAGGTTTTCTTCTTCGATCACTTCGATTACGGCGCGGGCGGCAACTGATGTGACCGGATTGCCCCCGAATGTGGAAATCGTGAGGCCCTGGAATTTGTCCGCGAGTTCGGCGGTCGTAATCGTGAGGCCCACCGGCACGCCATTTCCCATGCTTTTTGCCGAGGTGATGATGTCCGGCGTAACTTCCCATTGCTCGATGCCCCACCATTTCTTGCCGGTGCGGCCCCAGCCTGTCTGCACCTCGTCCGCTATGAAGAGGCCGCCGTAATTTTTCACGATGCGGTAAACGATCTTGAAATATTCGGGCGGGGGCGTGATGAATCCACCCACGCCTTGAATCGGCTCGGCGATGAAAGCGGCAATCGAGCCGCTGGTGGTGGTTTGGATCACGCTCTCGACGTCATTCGCGCACGCGACGCCGCATTCCGGATATTTCAAATGTAGCGGGCAGCGGTAGCAGTAGGGATTCACGGCGTGTGAAATTCCCTGGCTGATGACGCCAGCTTTGCGCCAGGGCGCCTGCGCCGTGACGGATTTCGCGATGGCCGATCCGCCGGAATAGGCGTGGCGCAGGGAAACGATGTCGAAGCTGGGGCCAACCATGCGTGCGAGGAGGAGGGCAGCTTCATTAGCCTCGGTCCCCGAGCTAGTAAAAAAGCTTTTTTGCAATTTCCCCGGAGTGATTTCAGCAAGTTTCTCGGCCAGCGCAACGATATGTTCGTTGGGGAAAAGCGTGGAGGTGTGCTGGAGCTTGTCCACCTGCGCCTTGATTTTCGAAGTGACCTTGGGATTGCAGTGGCCGACGCCGATGGTGACGATGCCGCCAAAGAAATCGAGATACTTGTTTCCCTCGATGTCCCAAAGGTATTGCATCGAAGCGTGGTCGGCGACGAGCGGCTTCTGGAAGTAGTTCGTAACTGCCGGCCAGATATATTCCTTGTGCTTGCGGACCACTTCATCGCTGCGGGATTCGGTCATCTTCGGCGTTGTCGTCATGGATTGGCCTCTTTCAATTTGCGGCATCGGCGGCGCGAGCGGAGGTTTGTGTGCGCGTGATCTCGCCGTAGGATTCGGGGCGGCGGTCGCGATAGAACTGCCACGTGGCGCGCACTTGATCGATTTCTTCGAGATCGAGATCAGCCACAAGCACTTCGTCCTTATCGCGGCTGGCCTGGGCGATGATCTTTCCGCGGGGGCTGCAAAAGTAGCTCTTGCCGTAGAACTCGCCGATGTTCCAGGGCGCTTCCTTGCCCACGCGATTGATTGCGCCGACAAAATAGCCATTGGCGACGGCGTGCGCCGGCTGCTCAAGCTCCCAGAGATATTCGCTTAGGCCAGCTACCGTTGCCGAGGGATTGAAAACGATCTCGGCCCCATTCAAGCCAAGGACACGCGCTCCTTCCGGAAAGTGGCGGTCGTAGCAGATGTAGACGCCGATGCGTGCGAATTGCGTCTTGAACGTGATGTATCCGGTATTGCCGGGCGTGAAGTAGAATTTCTCCCAAAATCCGGGCGCCACCTGCGGGATATGGTGCTTGCGGTATTTCCCGAGGTATTTGCCGTCGGCATCAATCACGGCGGCGGTGTTGTAGAAAACGCCGGTCATTTCGCGCTCGTAAATCGGGACGATCATCGCCATTTCGTATTTCTTGGCGAGTTTTTTCATGCGCTCGACGGTCGGGCCGTCCGGAATCGGCTCGGTCAGTTCATGCCAGCGCACCTGCTGTTCCGCGCAGAAGTAAGGCCCGTTGAAAAGCTCCTGCAAGCAGAGGATCCGCGTTTTCTTCTTGGCGGCGGCCTCAATCAGCTTCTCGTGCTTCTCGAGCATTTTCTTGCTGATTTCGCGGATCGAATATTTTTCGGCCGACCATTCGCAATGAGTCTGGATAAGTCCGCAGCGGACAGGGCGAGCCATCTCACACCTCCCTCGCATCGCTTCTTCAGCAGTTTACCCCGCGCCGCGCAGCGCAGCAAGCGAGGCTCCATGCTTCCCCATCAGTCGCTTCGGCCTGCTGGTGGGCGAATCGCGCAGAAAGGTGGCGGCTGGAATCGTGATGTTCCCGTATAATTCCGCGGACAACCGATGGGGCGCGTCCTAAAACTTCTCTTTCGCAGCCTGGGCCGGATCTTTCCGGATTGCGTCACACTGAGCCAGGCCATCGCTTTCAACATGTTCCTTGCATTTTTCCCAATGCTGCTGCTGATTCTGGGCATCTTCAGCAGCACAGTTTATTTCCATGCGGCCATCAAAGAACTCCCGGAGCGGCTGCGGCTGATTCTTCCGCCGGGCAGCGAGGACGTGGTACTGCAATATTTCGTCCGCCGGAATATACACACCGGGAGATGGATTACATTGGGGCTGGGGGGAACGCTGCTGGCCGGCTCGCAGGTGATGGTGGGTTACATTGAAGGCTTTCGCATCATCGAGGGCGACGTTTTGCGTCCGGGCTATTGGCGGATTCATCTCCGCGCGCTGATCCTGCTGTGTCTTACGCTCGTGCCCTCACTGGTGGTCGTTATCTTTACAGTGTTCGGGAAGCAGGTGCGAGCATGGATCATCAGTCACATTGGATTGTCCGTTCTGGTCCGCGATTTCGGCTTCCTCTTCTATGCGGCGTTCGTCTTCTTGCTGGGCACGGGCGTGCTCGTCTTGATCTACCGGATTGGGCGGCCGGGGCACCGGGGGCTCCGTGTAGTGGTGCCGGGCGCCGCCGTCGCGACAGTTCTCTGGTGGCTGGTGGACATATTCTTTGGGCTGTACGTGCGAAAGATGCCCTACGACATGGTGTACGGCGGGTTGGCGGCGGCGATCGGCTTGCTGCTGTGGATGTACTTGACCGCAATGGTTGTGCTGCTGGGCGCCTCGTATAATGCCGAGGCGCAGGAATTGCGAGATGCTTCGGGTCAATAGCGGTCGTCGCACTGCAGGATTTCGGCCAAATTCCATTCAAGTAATTTTCACCGGAGTTTGAACCTGTTACACTGCTGCTCAGCAGCCGGATTTACGGAACGCTGAAAGGCACTTTTCGCAGCGGAGGCGCGATGAAAGAAATCCGCGTCGAGTGCTACGCCGGACACCGCGCCGATGAGCGGCCACTGCGCTTCGCCCTCCGCGGGCGGCAATTCGAAGTCAGCGAACTCGACGGCCGCTGGTACTCGCCCGCCGCCAGCTACTTCCGTGTCCGCGCCGATGACGGAAATTTCTACGTCCTGCGCCATGACGAAGTCCAGGATCTGTGGACTCTGGACGGTTTTCGTGCGGCACGATAGCGCGGGCTAGCCAGTTTTCCATTCCCGATGTACCTCTTCATGTACTCCTAGGTTCAAGGCCACAACTTTCGCCACGCGGCGGGGTTAAAATGGATTGAATAGGAGGGAAGTGCCCTCCATTGCTGCGCGGTTCGTCTTTCAAAGGCAGGAAGATGAAAAGCCACTCATCAAAGAAGCCGCAAGGACAAGTGGAAATCGCCGGAGTAGGCATTCTTGGCGTTACGTTCACCATTATCCTCGGCATCATTTTTGCGATCGCTGCACCGGATGCCAGCGCGGACAAGAGCCAAAAGAACTCTCCGCAGGGATCTGGGCAGCCAGTCCTCGACAAGAAATTCAAAGGTAATCTGCCCATCACCGAGCTGACCGAGGACGAGGCGATTCTCCACGCGCTCAACCGCCTGGGGTACGGGCCGCGCCCTGGCGACGTGGAACGAATCCGCAAAATGGGCCTCGAGAAATGGGTCGAACAGCAACTGCATCCCGATTCGATCGATGATTCGGCGCTCGACGACCGCCTCGAAAAATATCCGACGCTCGCGATGTCCTCCACAAAGCTGCTCGACGAATACCCTCCTCCCCAGCAAGCCGCGAAAAAAGAAGGGGTCACGAAAGAGGAAGCGAAGGAGCAGCTGAAAGAAAAAGCGCAGGACGCCGTGGCTCAGGTGAAGAAGACAGGCAACGACAATCTCGATCGGGCGCAGCAGCAACTGGCAAAGTTGCAGGGTCCCGGCCGCATCACCGCGGAACTTTCCATGGCCAAGCTTGACCGCGCCGTATTCAGCCAGCAACAACTCGAAGCCGTGATGGAAGATTTTTGGTTCAACCATTTCAATGTCTTTTCGGACAAGGGCGCCGACAAGTGGCTGATTACCTCCTACGTTCGCGACACGATTCGCCCGCATACCATGGGCAAGTTTCAGGATTTGCTAATCGCGACGGCGAAAAGCCCGGCGATGCTTTTCTATCTCGACAACTGGTTGAGCGCGGATCCTGCCGCATTCAAGAAGATGCAGCAGATGATCGCGCTGCGGCGCGCCCGCTACCAGGGAATATTCGGCGGTGGCGCCCCGCCTCAGCCGGGAACATTCCCCGCGCCTTCTTCCACGCCGCAGCCCAATGCCGCGGCGCCTAAAAAAGAGGAGCGCGGCTTGAACGAAAATTACGGCCGCGAGGTGATGGAGTTGCACACCGTGGGAGTGAATGCGGGCTACGCGCAGGATGACGTCATCGCCATGGCGGAATGCCTCACCGGGTGGACCGTCCATGAGCCGCGACGGGATCCCGAATTCTTTTTTGACGACCGGATTCACGGCCAGGGGAAAAAGGTCGTCATGGGCCACACATTTAATTTCGGCGGAATCAGGGATGGCGAGGAAGCGCTGAAATTCCTCGCGAATCATCCCAGCACGGGCGTTTTCATTTCCACCGAATTGGCGCGGCATTTTGTTTCCGACAAGCCTCCGATGCTGCTGATCAATCGCATGGCAGACAATTTCGCCGCAACGGGCGGCGATATCCGCAGCCTGTTGAAGACGATGATTTACTCGTCAGAATTCTGGTCGAAGGACGCTTACCGCGCGAAGGTGAAGACGCCGTTCGAGCTGGTGGCCAGCACGGCGCGCGCGCTCAATGCGGATATTGCGGTGCCGCTGCCGCTCGCCCAGTGGGTCGGGCGAATGGGCGAGCCGCTGTTCCTCTGCCAGCCTCCTACGGGCTATTCGGACAAAGCAGAAACCTGGGTGAACACCGGCGCGCTCCTCAACCGGCTGAATTTTGCGCTGACGTTCTCGTCCAACAAATTGGCGGGCGCCAACGTGGACTTGAAAACGCTCCTCGGCCAGGATTCAATCACGGATCCAAACGCAACGCTCAAGCGCTCGGTGGACATTTTTCTCGGCGGGCAGGTGACGCCGGCGACCAAGCAAACGCTTGAGGCACGGCTGAATGATCCGCAAGTCCTGCAAGCGCGCCTCGATGATCCGGTGAAGCAGGTGAACGAGGGCCTGATTGCCGGGCT
This sequence comes from uncultured Acidobacteriota bacterium, assembly GCA_963701005.1. GTDB lineage: Bacteria > Acidobacteriota > Terriglobia > Acidiferrales > UBA7541 > Palsa-295. Next base: position 3,493,734 of record OY969555.1, on the reverse strand, counting down.
GGTTCTCGGCGCGCCGGAATTTCAGCGGCGGTAAGATTTGTCAGTGGAGATACGGAAAATGAAAATCTCTCGTAGATATTTTCTGAAAAACGGCGGGATCGCCATGCTCGGCATGGCCTCTCTGCCGTCGTTTCTTCAGCGCGCGGTGGCGGCCACTGCCGCGCCGAATAAAAAGAAAATGGTCGTGCTCTTCCAGCGCGGCGCGATGGACGGCCTGAATGTGGTGGTCCCCTTTGGCGAGCGAAATTATTACCAACTGCGGCCGACGATAGCGATTCCCGAGCCGCGGCGCGGCGGTGGCGATGCCGCAATTGATCTCGATGGCTTCTTCGGGCTGCACCCGAGCCTCGAGCCCCTCCAGCCCCTTTTTAAAAATGGCCAGCTCGCCATCGTTCAGGCTGTCGGCTCGCCCGATCCCACCCGCTCGCATTTTGACGCGCAGGATTTCATGGAGTCCGGCACTCCCGGCCAGAAGGCCACCGACGATGGCTGGCTGAATCGCGCGCTGCAATCCATGCACGAAGAAAAATCCTCGCCTTTTCGAGCGGTCGCGTTTGGGCCTTATCTCCCGCGGACATTGCAGGGAACTGTTCCTGCCGTCGCGATTCCGGACCTGAAGCAATTCAAAATGTACGGCCCGCAACAGACCGTCGAAGGTGGCTTCGAGGCCATGTATGCGCAGACGGTGGACCATGCGTTGCGCGGCGTCGGCGCGGAAACATTCCAGGCAATTGACCAGCTCAAGAAAATCAATCCCGACACGTACCAGCCGGACAACGGCGCGCAGTATCCCAAGGGCCGCTTCGGCCAGAGCTTGATGGAAATCGCGGAGCTTTTCAAAGCGGACGTGGGTCTCGAGGTCGCATTTCTCGATAGCGGCGGCTGGGACCATCACGTGAACGAAGGCGGCGTCCAGGGCCAGCTCTCAAATTTGCTGCGCGATCTGGGGCAGGGAATCGCGGCATTTCATCAAGACATGGGCGATCGCATGGGCGATGTCGTCTTTGTTAGCATGTCCGAATTCGGCCGCACCGCGCACGAGAACGGAAATCACGGAACGGACCACGGCCATGCAAATTGCATGTTGGTGATGGGTGGCGCGGTGAAAGGCGGGAAAGTTTACACGCGCTGGCCGGGAATGAGCGAAGGCCAGCTATATCAGGGGCGCGACCTCGCGGTGACCACGGACTACCGCACCGTGCTCAGCGAGATCATCACGAAGCATCTCGGTGATCGCGAATTGAAGACCGTCTTCCCGGGATTTGCGAATGATCCGCGCCAATTCCTCGGGCTGGTGAAGACCTAGCACTATTCCGAAGATTTAATGCGCATGCCGTAGAATGAGCGATACACGAAGAAGAAAGATACGGCAAAGAATCCAGCCGCCAGAATGTCCGTCATCCCGCTGCCCGCCTCCGCTGTCAGCTTCACGGCCAGTTCAACCGCCAGCAATCCGAAAAGCGTGGTGAATTTAATGACCGGGTTCAACGCCACCGAGGAAGTGTCCTTGAAAGGGTCCCCTACTGTGTCGCCTACGACAGTCGCGTCATGCAGCGGCGTGCCTTTTTGCTTCATCTCCACTTCGACAATTTTCTTGGCGTTGTCCCACGCCGCGCCGGCATTGGCCATGAAGATCGCCTGGTACAAGCCGAAGATGGCGATGGAAATCAAGTAGCCGACGAAAAAGAAAGGCTCGATGAAGGCAAATGCCAGTGTGGCAAAAAATACCGCCACGAAAATATTCAGCATGCCCTTCTGTGCGTATTGCGTGCAAATCTCGACCACCTTCTTGCTGTCGGCCACGGACGCTTTTTCCGAGCCTTCGAGCTTGATATTCGCCTTGATGAATTCGACCGCGCGGTAGGCCCCGGTAGTCACGGCCTGCGTCGAGGCGCCCGTGAACCAATAAATCATCGCGCCGCCGGTGATCAGGCCGAGGAAAAACGGCGCGTGGAGCAGCGAGAGTTTGTCAACGTTTTGCGTGATTCCGTTTGTTAGCGCCATGATGATCGAGAAAATCATGGTCGTGGCGCCCACCACTGCGGTCCCTATCAGCACGGGCTTCGCGGTGGCTTTAAAAGTATTGCCAGCACCGTCGTTGGCTTCGAGCAAATCCTTGGCGCGCTCGAAGTTCACGTCCATGTTGTAATCTTTTTTAAGTTCTTGCTTGATGTTGGGAATCTGCTCGATGAGCGATAATTCGTACACGGATTGCGCGTTGTCCGTCACCGGCCCGTAGGAATCAACGGCGATCGTCACCGGGCCCATCCCCAAGAATCCAAATGCGACCAGTCCGAACGCAAACACGGGCGCGGCGATCATCAGATTTCCCAGACCGCCGAGGCTCACGAGATATCCGATCGACATCAGCGTGACCATCGCCAGCCCCAGGTAATACCCGGAGAAATTCCCGGCCACGAAGCCCGACAAAATTCCGAGTGACGCGCCGCCCTCTTCCGCCGAGCGAACCACTTCGCGGACATGCCGCGAATCCACCGACGTGAACGCCTTCACAAGCTCTGGAATCACGGCGCCAGCCAGCGTGCCGCAGGAAATGATCGTCGCCAGCTTCCACCAAAGTGTCGGGTCGCCGCCAAGCGTGGGAATAATCACGGAAGAAATAATGTATGTCAGCGCGATGGAGACGACCGAAGTGATCCACACGAGCGACGTCAGCGGCGACTCGAAATTCATTTTGTCGGCATTGCTGTAGCGCGCCTTGGCGATGGCCCCGTTGATAAAGTAGGCCGCCGCGCTCGCCACCAGCATGGCGATGCGCATCACGAAAATCCACACCAGCAATTGCACCTGCACGGTGGGATTCTTCACGCCCAACAAAATAAAAGTAATCAGCGCCACGCCCGTGACGCCGTAGGTCTCGAATCCATCGGCGCTCGGGCCCACAGAATCGCCGGCATTGTCGCCCGTGCAATCCGCGATCACGCCGGGGTTGCGTGCGTCGTCTTCCTTGATTTTGAAGACGATTTTCATCAGGTCGGAGCCGATATCGGCAATTTTTGTGAAGATGCCGCCGGCAATGCGCAGGGCCGCGGCGCCCAGCGATTCGCCGATCGCGAAGCCGATGAAGCATGGGCCAGCATAGTCTCCGGGAACGAAGAGCAGAATCAAAAGCATCATCAGCAGCTCAACGCTGATCAGCATCATTCCGATGCTCATGCCAGCTTCGAGCGGGATGTGGTAAATCGGGTATGGCTTCCCGCGCAGGCCGGCAAATGCCGTCCGCGAATTCGCGAATGTGTTCACGCGAATGCCGAACCACGCCACGCCGTAGCTTCCGGCAATCCCCACGACGCTGAAGAACAGGATGATGCCAACTTGCGCGGCCCCGTATTCAGCGCGCAGCAAGACGCCGAAATAGAGGACGATGACCGCGGCGATAAAGACCCAGAGCATCAACAGGAATTTGCCCTGCGTGATCAGATACGTCTTGCAAGTCTCGTAAATCAGCTCCGAGATTTCTCGCATTGCGCGGTGCACGGGCAGATTTTTCAGGCGCTGGTAGATGGTCAGGCCAAACGCGAGCCCGAAAATGCAGAACAAAATCCCGAAGAGGAGCAGTTTGTGCCCATCCATGCCAAGAAAATTCACTTGCGAGAGATCGGGAAGCTTTAGATTCGCCTCGCCCCCGCCGGATTCCGGAGCTCCTTGCGCGAATGCTGCCGCCGCGCCCGCGAGCAACAACGCGGCACCAGCCGCGCATTTCTTCACAATTCGGGTACACTCTTCTACCGACATTCATCCTCCGGATTAAGACCCCAAGATTGGGAGCCTGCTGAGTGCGAGAAGTCGCAGCAAAGAATTCACTTTTTTAGCAGGAATCTCCGGCCCCGTCAAGGAGTTGCGCGATTTAGAACAGTTTTCGTCGGTGGAGCAATGTTACCCGGGTTAATTCATGCGCTTCAAAGGAGCCTGCTTTACTCCGAGGTTCCCAGGGGCACCTCAAAGAACATCAGCGGCTTATTGGCGGGAAGTACGACAGCGTCCGGTGCATAGAGGCTTGAACTCGCGGCCAGCGACAAATCATGGTTCACGTTGAAATACAGAAAGCCGTGGATCATGCCCATTGGCGGCACCACGTCGGCATCGAGCGTCAGCGGCCGCAATATTTCCGCGAGCTTATCGGCTTTCTTGTCGTTTCTGGGCAGGGGGATTGGCAGGCGCCGCGTCTGCGGGGTCCGCGAGCCGCCGGGATGCGCGATGATGTTCGCCACCGCTTCCGGACCGAGCCAATCAATTTCCTGCTGCGAGCCGTTCGCAAAGTGCACGTCGAGTTGAATGGTGTCGATCTTGATCTTTATTATCTGCGGCGTCTCATTGCGGATAAAAATCTCCACCGGCAGGAAGCCCGCCTCAATCGGATTCGCCTTGCCGAATTTTTCCTTGGCTCGCGCGACGTTCGTATACGGATCCGCTGAAATGGTTAGGCCCTCGTGGTGGTCATGCGGCAGAGACGCGACATTCTTTCCGGCTGACGAGTTCGTTGACCCGCCGGCAGCGCGGGGGGTCTGCGCGAAAGCGCTTGCGGATATCAAAATCAGCAGGGCGGCCAGGGAAGGTATTCTCATTGTCGTTAGCTTGTCCGATGCGAACGGCGCAGGGGAAGTTGTGCGCGTTTCGTGCTCGCAGCCGCTATAATACCCGGTTTGCGCGCGGTTGTATCTCCTGGGGCGGCGCGCTTGGCCTTCCCTATGTATTTCCTCTATCGCATTCTTACGGCGGCGGGCATGCTCGTGCTTGCACCCTACTATGCGCTTCGGGCTTGGCGCCGCGGCGAGCCCTCAACTGCCTTCCGCGAACGGTTGGGGGTTTTGCCGCCGGTGATATCCGAGCGTGGCACCGCGCCTCGCTCGGCTGGAATCGCGAAATCTACTACACGGGCCGACGATGCCGTCTGGATCCACGCCGTCTCCGTTGGCGAAGTCCTGGCGGCCGTGCCCCTTGTTGAAGCACTGAAGCAGCGCTATTCAGGCCGCGCGGTTTTCGTTTCGACCACCACGGAAACGGGTCAGCGGCTCGCTCGCGAACGCTTGAAGTGCGCGGACGCTATCTTTTATTTTCCGCTCGATTGGGTCGTCCCCGTCCGCCGCGCGCTGCGTGCGATTCGCCCCGCGCTCATAATCGTGATGGAGACCGAGATCTGGCCGAATTTTCTGCGCGAAGCGCGCCGCACGGGCATACCGGTCATCTTCGCGAACGCGCGCATTTCGGAGCGCTCTTTCGCGCGCTTCGAGCGTTGGAAATTTCTAACTGGCGAATTTTTCGCGCGCACGCTGCATGACGCCACGTTGTTTCTCGCGCAAACCACCGGCGATGCGAATCGCCTCGCCCAGATGGGCGCGCCTGAAGATCTCATCGAAGTGACAGGCAATCTCAAATACGACGTCGAGCCTCCGGCAGTCAGCCCTTTTGGCGTTTGGCTTGAAGAGCAGATCCGCGAGCAGGAACGCTGGCCGTTGATCGTGGCGGGTAGCATAGTCGCCGAGGAAGAAGAAGCCGTGCTGGCCGCGTATGATGTTGTACAGCGACAATGGCGGCACGCTTTACTCGTTCTTGCGCCTCGCAAGCCGGATTGCTTCGATGCCGCAACTGCAATTGTGGCGGAAGGTGGCTGGCAAGCCGTGCGGCGAAGCCAGTTGGACCTCCGCGCCGGCCTTGATGAAAATGCCGATGTGCTCGTGCTCGATTCGATTGGCGAGCTGGCGGGGCTCTATTTGCTCGCGGACGCGGTTTTTGTCGGCGGCTCGCTGGTTCCCGCAGGCGGCCACAATATTCTCGAGCCGGCCTGGTTTTCTCGCGCGCCCGTCTTCGGCCCTTCAATGGAAAATTTCCGCGAGATGGCCGAACAATTTCTCGCCGCGCATGCAGGCATCCAAGTCCGCAGTAGCCAGCAGCTTGGAAAAGTTTGGGTGCAACTGATCGAGGACGACGCCGTCCGCGAACGCATGGGCAAGGCCGCCCGCGAGCTTTCGGACCGCAATCGCGGCGCCACGGCTCGCTCGCTCGCGCGCATCGCCGCTATACTGGACGCAGCGGAGACCACCACGTGACGTGGAAAGATTCTCTTCTCTGGCCTCTCTCCGTGCCCTACGGCGCCGCAGCGCATCTGCGTGCGCGCGCATATCGCAAGCGGATCCTGAAGCAGAAGAAACTCGACGGCACGGTCATCAGCGTCGGCAATCTTACAGTCGGAGGGACCGGAAAGACGCCCATGGTCATGTGGGTGGTTGAAAGGCTGCTCGCGGAAGGGAGGAGCGTGGGAATTCTCACGCGCGGCTATCGCGGCAAGCGAGCCGCATCTGGGCCGGGCGATACGTCCGGCGACAATTCGACAAGCGACGAAGTCCGGCTTCTGAAATCGCGTCTCGGCGATCGCGTTGCTTTCGGCGTCGGCGCGGACCGCTTCAAGCGCGGCCTTGAGCTTTCCCGCCGCGGAGTAAAGTGGTTCGTCCTCGACGACGGCTTTCAGCATCTCCAGCTCGCACGCGATGCGGATATCGTGCTGATTGACGCCATGAATCCATTCGGCGGCGGCCACGTGCTTCCCGCCGGTCGCCTGCGCGAAGCGCGCACTGCACTGGGACGCGCGGATGTCATCGTAATCACCCGCAGCCAGCATGCGCCGGCCGTTGAGGCCGCCATTCGCCGCGATTCGGATGCGCCGATCTTTTACGCACGCACGGAGCTCGATGCCGTCATTGCCCCATTCCATCCGCACTTGACCGAACAGGACGCGCGAACACGAAAACTCTTCGCATTCTGCGGAATTGGCAATCCAGCCGCGTTCATAGCCGACTTGCGTGACTGGGGATTCCAAATCGCCGGCCACCGTTTTTTCCCCGACCATCATCGCTACACGGCGCGCGATATTGCCGAAATCGAGCGCGATGCCAAAGCCGCAGGCGCCGAGGGCGTGGTCTGCACCGAGAAAGACAGCTTTAACTATACGGGCGTTTGGCGGTCGATGGACCTATGGGTTTGCCCCATCTCGATGCACGTGGATCGCCCGGACGATTTCTGGCGCGCGGTTCTCGCAGCGATAGAATTCAATGCAGGCGCGGCACGATGATTGCTTTTATGTGTCAAATGCGACCGGAAATCCGCCGGACGTTTGCCGCCCGGAACGCCGCTGTGATACTTTTCGGCCCGCGAATCCCACTTCTTCTTCGCAAGGAGATTTGTTGAGCGCCGCACGGAGAAAAATGAAATCGACGCGAACGGCCGCCCGTGATCGCGCGTTGGACGCAAGCGTCGACCTCACGCACCTCCTCGACATTGTCGGCGCATTCCCCCGCCAGACAATCTGCGTCCTGGGCGATTTCGTTCTCGATGAATTTGTCTCCGGCGAAATCTCCCGCGTGTCACGCGAAGCCCCCGTCCTGATTTTACGACATCGCCGCAGCGAGGCTTATCCGGGCGGCGCGGCAAATGCCGTGAATAATCTCGTGGACCTAGGAGCGCGCGTCCTTCCTGTTGGCGTGGTGGCCGATGACGATGCCGGGCACGCCTTGATCGGATATTTTCGCGCCAAGCGTATGGACGTGTCCGGCATTTTGCGCGCGCGCGATTGGATCACCACGACGAAAACGCGCTTCCTCGCCGGCTGGACGCATACCACCGAGCAACAAGTGCTGCGCGTGGACCGTGAACCCGTGATTGCTCTCTCGCCAAATATTCAGAGCGCGATCGAGCGCAAGGTCCGCAAGCGTGCGAAGCGTGCCGCCGCCGTGCTCGTTTCAGACTACGGTCTAGGTGCCGCCACTCCATCGCTCGTGCGAAAAATCCCCGCCAAGCGCATCATGCTCGATTCTCGCTATCGCCTGCTGGATTATCGCGGCACCGGCATCACCGCGGCGACCCCGAATGAGCCCGAGCTCGAAGCCGCCTATCAGACCCGCATCGGAACCGATGTACGCAAGCTCGACGAGCTCGGCCAGCGCGCGCTTCGGGAACTCGGTTTCAAGGCACTGGTCGTCACGCGCGGCAAAGATGGCATGGCTGTCTTCGAAAATGGCCGCAAGAGCCGCCGCCCGCCGCAGCACATTCCCATCTACGGCTCGGACGCGCCCGTGGACGTAACCGGCGCAGGCGACACGGTGATCGCCGTTTTCACTCTCGCAGTTGCAGCCGGGGCTTCCTTCCTCGAAGCCGCTCATCTCGCGAACTATGCAGGCGGAATCGTAGTAATGAAGCGCCGCACCGCCAGCGTCACCCGCGCGGAACTCGAAGCCGTGCTGCGGCGCGAAGCAACGGCGCAGCGCTGAGCGCCATGGACACACGCGAAAAAATCCTCTCGCGCGATGGTTTGCACGCTGTGCTCGATGAACATCGCCGCTCCGGCCGCAAAATCGTATTCGCCAACGGCGTCTTCGATCTGCTCCACGCAGGGCACGTCCGCTACCTAAAGGCCGCGCGGGCCGAAGGCGACATCCTCGTTGTCGGAATCAATTCGGACGCGAGCACGCGGCGCCTGAAGGGCGAGGGCCGCCCGATCCTCACGGAACGCGGCCGCGCATCGCTCGTTGCGGCCCTGGCAGCCGTGGATTACGTGGTGATCTTCGACGAACTGGACGTCAATTCACTTCTGCTCGAGTTGCAGCCCGACGTTCACGCCAAAGGCACGGACTACACTCCCGAAACCGTGCCCGAACGCGAGCTTGCACGCTTGCTCGGCATCCGCGTCGCCATCGTTGGCGACCCGAAGCGGCATTCGACGCGCGACCTCCTCGCGCGTGTCCGCCGGCGCCACGATGGCTGACGAGCGATTCCTGCTCTTCCGCATGAGCGCGCTGGGCGACATTGTGCATGCGCTCCCCGCCGCAGCCGCACTGCGCGATACGTTCGCTGACGCGCGCATTGACTGGCTCGTGGATGCAAAGTGGGCGCGAGTGCTCGAAGGGAATCCAGACGTCACGGAAATAATTCAGCTCGACGACAGAAGCGCGCAGGGAATCACGGCCGCAATTCGAAAGCTGCGCGCCGCCACATATAATTGCGCGATCGATTTTCAAGGATTGTATAGATCGGCGCTGCTTGGCTTGGCGGCTGGGGCGCCTCGCCGCATCGGCTTTCAAGGCAGTTATGCGCGCGAACGCCTCGCGGCAACGCTCTATACCGAGCGCGTGAATCCAGTCGGAGCGCACAAAGTGGAGCACAATCTGACGCTCGTTCAGCATGCAGGAGCGCGCAAATCTCCCGCTCGATTTCCGCTCGCGGTTCACGCGGAAGACGAGGAGTTCGTCGCGCGCGAACTATCCACTCGTGGCATCGGTGATTTCTTCGTGCTCAATCCGGGCGGCGGCTGGCGCTCGAAATGCTGGCCCGCCGCGCGCTACGGCGAATTGTATCGCGCGCTCGCTGAGCGTCACGGCTGGCGCGGCGTCGTCACTTTCGGCCCGGGTGAGGAAAATCTCGCGCACGACGTGATTCAGGCAAGGGGGAATTCGCCGCCGGTTGCGCTTCCACTTGGCCTCGGGCCGTTGCTCGCACTGCTGCGCAGGGCGAAGTTCGTCGTCTCAGCCGATACCGGTCCGCTCCATCTTGCCGCGGCACTGGGCGCGCCTGTGATCGGCCTGTACGGTCCGACGGATCCCGCCCGCAACGGCCCGTATTCACAGCACGCTGCAGTCGTTCGAAATCTGCGTTTTTCGGAAACGACCTACCGGCGCGGCGCATCCTACTCGGCGGCCATGCTTTCCATCACCGTCGAGCAAGCCGTCGAAGCCGTCGAGAAACGCCTGGGTATCAGCGGATGACGCAGCCGAGAAAATTCTGGATGCGCTGGCGCGTGCGCTTTGGTTATCTGGTCGCCCTGGTTTTCTTCCTCCTCGCCGCACCCACGCCGCGCCCGATTCTGATCGGCGGAATCATCGCCGCCTTCGGACTTCTCATCCGCGCCGCCGCATCAGGTCATCTGAGAAAAGGACGGCAGCTCGCCGTCACGGGCCCCTATGCTCGCATGCGCAATCCGTTATATTTCGGCAGCGCTTTTCTGGCCGCGGGGTTTGTGGTTGCAGGCAATTCCTGGTGGGCCGCCGGACTCGTCACCGCCTACTTTGTGGTTTTCTATTCCGCGGTGATGCGCAATGAAGAATCCGATCTTCGGGCAAGCTTTGGCGCGCCCTTCGATGAATACGCCGCGCATGTTCCGTTATTCTTCCCGAAGCTGATTGGCGCCAGCTACGCGTCGTCGCCTGCCGGGGAGCCCGCCGAGAGGTTTTCCTGGGAGCAATACCGCCGCAATCGCGAATATCAGGCTTTCATCGGGATGCTGGCTGGGCTGGTCGCCTTATGGCTGCGAGTGTGGCTGCGAGCGAAATTCGGATACTGAAACCCGCGTCGCGCTACTGCAGCCGGTACACCGCGTGCATCACGCGTTGGAATTTCGGCCGGTAAAGCAGATCGAAGGCGCGCTCTTTTCCGGGAAACATTTCGAGCGCCACCCGCCGCGTCGCCGCAATCATGCCCGAAGCTTCTTCCGGCGATAGATCACCGCCCGCAATGGATTCGAGTGTGAGGTGGACCAGGATTCGCAACCGGCGGATGCGGCGGCTCTCCTCGTCAATTTCTTCCTGCGATGGAAAGCTCGATTTGCCGTCTTCCGTCATAGGCCTGTGGATGCTGCTCGAATAATTATGGACTTCACGCTAAATCCGCGCAATAGTACTTGCGAATAGTGTCACATGAGTCAGCAACATTCACCTGAACGAGTCGTTGTGGCCCACACTGCGGAAAGTCTCGCGGAAGCGACAGTAATTCGTGGCTTGCTCGAAAGCGTGGGGATCCAGTCGCCCCGAGCCGTTCAATCCGATCCCTTCGCCTTGCCTGCTGTGCCGGAGGGCGTGCATGAAGTAGAAGTCTACGTCCTCGAGTCACAGCTCGCCCACGCTCGCCGCGTCATCGCAGAGTATCTGAAGAGCAATGCTCGCGGCGCTGCCGCAGATTCCAAGGATTGATCTCCCGGCTCACCGCACAGTGGTGCCTGCGCGACTCCACTTCCCTATCTCGGGTGCAATTCCACGAATGTATGCACTTCCAGGCTGCGCCCGTCGGTCAGTGCCGTTACGGCGCCGTCGCGGTCCGTGCGCAACAGTCTTACGCCGGCCTGCTCGTAGCGCTCGATGACCTCCTTCGCCGGATGTCCGAATGGGTTTGCTTCGCCAACGGACACCACAGCCACCCGTGGCGCTACGGCGGCGAGAAATCCCGGCGTTGACGAGGACTTGCTGCCATGGTGCGGAACCTTCAAGAAATCAGCCGCAAGCGGCGCATGGCTCCCGACAAGCGTTGATTCCACCTTTTTCTCGACATCGCCCGTGAGCAGAAAGCGCATTTGCCCGTCGCTCAGCCTCAACACAATTGAATCATCGTTCGCCGCCGCAGGTGCCGACGCCGCGTCGGCGGGCCACAGCGTGTCGCCTTCAATTCCGCCCCAGTCGAATTTATCGTCACGCGTTTCATGGATCACCTTCACGTGGCGCGCCTTCGCCTCTCCGAGCAAGCTCGTGAGCGCCGGGGAAACCTCTTCGCGCCCGATCCACAATTCGCTTACTCCAAAATTCGCAAGCACGCTGTGCAAGCCGTCCAGATGGTCATGGTGAGCGTGCGTGAGCACAACAGTATCCAGCCGCTTGAGGCCTCGCGACCATAGGTAAGGCGACACAACCTCCTCGCCGATATCCATTCCGGTGTGAACCGTCCCGGTTCTCTCGATTCCCGCTTGCCCGCCTCCATCAATCAGCATCGTGTGCCCGTCTGGGAATGCGACAAAAATGGAGTCGCCTTGCCCCACATCGAGGACACTCACTTCCAGCTCCCCGCGATGGACGCTTGGCGCGAAGGGATGAGTGGCGACAAGAATCGTGAGCGCTGCGAGTGCCAGTGCTGAAATCCATTCGCTCGCACGAATCGGCGGAGGCATCGCGCGTCGTGTATTTCGATTTATGCGCTGCGCCGCGGCCGCCCGCGCCACTGCCGCCAGAATAAAAAATGCCGCAAAGAATGCGATGGCTAGCCAGAACGGCGGCCCTGGAATTCGATACGAAACTCTCGGCCAGCGGCTGAATCCTTCAACGATAGCGAGGAGCAAGCCCGCGCAGAAGCCAAGCGCCTTTCCGAGCAGCCACGCGATGCGCGCCCAGAGAAACGTCGCCGCCAGTGCCAGGAATCCCAGCGGCACGATCAGGCCTGTCAAAATCACCGCCGGAATATTGCTCAGCGGCCCCGCCAGGCTGACGCGATGAAAATCCTGCGCCATCAGCGGCATCATTCCCCATTGGATCACAGCCGAAAGCAGCGCGATTTCCCAAAGCCGCAGCCCCAAGCGAACGGGCGCGGCGAGGAGGCCCTGCGAGCGCGCCGCAAGCGGATGCGGCAATCGTGCCGCGAGCCATTGTGCCGCGTCGCGCATCTCGATTCTGAATTGAATGATTTTCGGCGCGTGCACAATATCGCGAGTCACGTCACCCAGGTGCGCGAGCCCCGCCCGATACGGTGCGCTCGTGCGGTCCATCCACGGCAGCGCGAGCCCTGCAATTACTCCCGCGGCAAGAAACGAAAGTTCGAAACTCGAATCCGCGAGCGAGGATGGTTTCCACATTAGGATTACAAGCGCGGCCAGCGCAATCGTGTTGAGCAGCTCCACGCGCCGAAACAGCGGGCGCGCGCAAAGGTACAGCCCCACCATTAATGCCGCGCGCAGAATCGGCGGCCGGTCCTGCACGATTCCAACATATGCCGCGAGCGCGAGAAGCGTAACGACACTGATGGCGCCCATGGAAAGCCTGAGCCGCCGCCCGAGCCAGAAGAAAAATACCGCGAGCGCGCCCACGTGCAGCCCCGCAACCACGAGCACGTGATATGCGCTCGTCTTCTGGAACGCCGCCACCACGTCCGATTCCACGAAGCTGCGGTCGCCGAGCAGCATCGCTCGCAGCACAGCCGCGCGATCCGGCTGCCCCGGGAAAAGCGCGTCGAGACGCGCCAGCATATTCCCTCGTGCGCGCGCAAGTCGCTGTTGCCAGGTCGGCGCGGGACGATCCACAATCGTCAGCAGTTCGCCAGTGCGCAGCGACCCAACGAGGTCTATCCCTTGCCGCGCGAGATAGCCATGCAAATCGAAAGCGCCTGGATCGAGGAAGTTTCGCGGCGGCCGGGCGCGGAGCAACGCCTCCACTCGATCCCCCGCATGCAAATCTTCCGGCGCACCCGGTGCCTGCGGCCCTCCATACAAATTCGCACGCAATCCGCCGTTCACCGCCACAGCTACGCCTGCAATTTCCACTTCCTCAAGACCGATCTCGTACCGTTGGCCCCAGGGCATGCGCAACGGGTCTTCGCGCAAGCGCCCGCGCCAACGCAGCGGCCCACCGGTATCAAGGCGGCCTTCGGCAATCAGCCGTGCGATGTGGTTCGCGGGCACGATGGCGCGTTCAACGCTCGTGGCCACCGCGCCAACCGAGAACCATGCGAGCAGCGCGAGAATCCCAGCTGCCGCCAGGCGATTCCACAACGCGAGCAATCCGCCGACAAAGATCAGCGCCCCCGCGGCGATCGCCCACAGCATCGGCGATGCCGGCCATCGGCTTGCGATTCCGATGCCTGCGGCGAAAGCCGCGACAATCCATAGCACTGGCAGCTTCACGTGACCCGGCGAAGCCGGACAATCGCCTCCATATGAAATGTTTGGGGAAATAAATCGACCAGGTGCACTTCAGAAATTTCGTAACCTCCGCCGCGAAGGACAGCCAAATCACGAGCGAGCGTCGGCGGTTCGCAAGATACGTAAGTGATTCGAGCCGGCGCGATGCGCACAAGCCGCGAGAGCGCGGAATTCTCCATTCCCGCACGCGGCGGATCAAGAATCACCAGGTCAGGCTTGTCTTTGCATTTCTCAAGGTATCGCTCGACGTCCGAGTTGCGCACTTCGATCGCGCCCTTGCCGGCCGTGTTCACTTCCAAATCGCGCGCCGACGCGGGATTCGACTCGACGGAAATTACACGCTCGAATCGTTTCGCAAGCGGCACGGAAAATAATCCCACGCCGGCAAAAAGGTCGAGCGCCAGCTTCCCGCTTTCTTCGCACTCCACCACCTCGCGCACCAAATCTTCCACTAGGAACTTATTCACCTGAAAAAATGAGAAGTGGCCCACACGATAGGCGGCGCCTGTGTTGTAGGTGATGAATCCCGGGCCATCCAGTTCCATCCGCTCGTGGCTCGGATCGTGGAAAAGAAGGCTTTCGATTTCCGGCACAATCCGCTTGATCTTTTCAGCAGCCTCTTCAGCGCGTGAAGGGAAGCCTGCGAAGGTGGCCGTTAGAAGCAGCTTCGAATCTTCCGCATCGGCGAATGCCTCGATCTCGCGCAATTCGCGCGGCAACTCGCCGGCAGCTAAAGCTTCACGCAAGCCGAGAAGCGTCTTCAGCAGCAGTGGCGAGACGATCGTGCAATCCTCGACCGCGCACAATGCCGTCGAATTCGCGCGAAAATATCCGATGCTGAGTTTCGTCTTGTCATCAGCGCCTTCGAGCGCGCGCACTTTCCATTGCGCGCGGTTGCGATAGCCCCACGGCGGCGAAGCATGGGCCGCAATCTCGCCTGTCCATTCAATCCGGCCGAGACGCCGCAACGTTTCGCGCAGAATTTCCGTTTTGTATTTGAGCTGTGCCTGATACGGAATGTGCTGGTAATCGCAGCCGCCGCACGCGCCGAAGTGCGGGCATCGCGCCTGTGTGCGTTCCGGCGAAGGCTCCAACACTTCGTCAACGCGCGCGCGAACGAATTTCTTTTTCTGTTCGATCGTCGAAGCCGCCACGCGCTCCGCCGGCAGCACGAATGGCACGAAAACAGTCGAGCCATTGTGATGCGCCAGGCCCTCGCCGCCGTATATCAGCTTCTCGATTTTCAGGTCCATTGTAGGCATGGTGTATTCGAACGGGCCGCCCGGTCAGCACCGCGGATAATTCTTCAATCGGCTCTAGGTCAGGTAGAAAAGGCTCAGCCGCGGCACATCGAATTCCTCGAACAATCGCTTCTGCACATATTGCCGCTCAAGCTGCGCCAATTGCTCTCCTGACATCTTACGCCGGTAGGGAGCCAGCGAGCGATCCATTTCGCGCCGGATCGAAAGCATCGCTTCCTCGCTTGCATCGGCCGATAGGGCAGCGGTGAGTTTCTCCTCGAGCACCGTCAGCCGGCGCTCAAAATCTTCCAGGTCGAGCGCGCCGGGAGCATCGAGCAGCGGGAGGGCTTCCCCGAGTCGCTTCGCCGATTCCTCGAACCGCGAAGCCAAGGCCGCGTGCGCCGCGCGCTGCTTTTCGGCAGCCGTACGCAGGCGTGCCGCATTGCGCTCAAGATATTTCCTCAGCTCGTCGCGTGAAAAAGGTTCCGCTGCTGGCCGCGCGCGATTCACCTCGGGGCCGGTGCCCGCTGCGGCCTCTGCCGCTTCGGCGGCGGCGTCTAGCACCGCGTCCACGCAATACGCCAGGCTCTTCAGTTGACGCCCGCCGGCGGCGCGCCGCGAGCGTCCCCAGCTCTCGAATGCGCGATCGATGCCTTTCAGCACCGCTTCGAGCGGCACGCCCGCTTTCTGCCAGGTCTCCACGATCGCCCAATCGAGCGGAGACACCAGCAGGTGCGCGCCACGTTTTCGCCAGAAATATTCCTCGATTTCGGTGAAATAATTGAAGTAGTTGAAGGATTCCATGGCGCAGGCGCGCGGCGTCAGGCTCGCGGGCGCCCCGGCGCGGACGCTTTTTTCTGAGCGCCTCGTTCCTGCGCGCCGGCTTGATTGCGTTCCCAGATGATTCGAAGGCCTTCGAGCGTTAGAAAATCGTCGATCGTTTCAATGTGCCGCGAACCTTCGCCGATCAGCCGAGCCTGCCCGCCTGTCGCGATCACTTTCGTTTTCGGGCCCATCACTTTCTTCATGCGTTCGAGGATTCCGTCCACCAAATCGGTGTAGCCATAAAAGAGGCCGGCCTGCATGGAGGCCGCGGTATTTGTACCGATGATTTTTCCCGGGTCCTTGATTTCGACGCGAAATAGCCGCGCGGCGCGCGCAAATAAAGCTTCCGAGGAGATCCCGATTCCCGGTGCCAGCACGCCGCCCATATATTCACCGCGCGCGGAGACGGCATCGAAATTAATCGCCGTCCCAAAATCCACGACGATGCACGGCCCGCCGTATTTATCGAATGCCGCCACACTGTTGACGATCCGGTCCGCGCCCACTTCCTGCGGGTTGTCGTATTGCACGGGCATGCCCGTCTTCACGCCCGGCTCGACGAACAACGCCTTCATGCTGAAATAGCGCTCCGCCATTCCGGCCAGCGTCGAATTCAGCGGCGGCACTACTGAACTGATAATCACGCCGCCGATTTCCTGGGGCTCTAGCTTCGCGAGCGTGAAAAGATCGCGCGTTAGAATTCCGTATTCGTCGATGGTCTGGTCGCGCGCTGTCGTCAGCCGCCAGTGAGCGATGAGCTCTTTGCCGCGGAAGACGCCCAGCACCGTGTTCGTATTGCCCACATCGAGCGTCAAGAGCATCAGGATGCCTCCGCCACGTCGCCCGAGAGTACCGGCTCGATTCCGCGGCCATCGTCGCGAACCACGCGCAGCACGCCGCTCGGTTCGAGGCCGGCGGTCGTGCCCGTAAAAGTTTCTGTCGCCGTGGTGATGCGCACGCGTTTCCCCTGAAAATAACTTGAGACTTCGGCGAAGCGGTGGAGAATCGGGTCGGCCCCTTCGCTCAAAAATTGATTGTAGTAGCGGTCCAGGTAGCGCAGCAACCGAATCAGCAATTCGAGCCGCGAATGGATTTTTCCGCTCATCAACCGCAGCGACGTGGCCGTGTCCGCCAGTTCCGCGGGCATCTTCGTCTGGTTGACGTTGATGCCGATGCCGATCACGGCGTAATGCACGCGGTCCGGCTCTGCGTGCATTTCCGTCAGGATGCCGGAAAATTTTCTGCCGCCGACGAGCAAGTCATTCGGCCAGCGAATGTCGGGAACCATGTCCAGTTCTTCCGCGATGGCGTCGCGCGCCGCAAGTCCCGCGACGAGCGTCAGCAGCGGCGCATGTGCCGGAGGAATCGGCGGCCGCAGCAGCACCGTGCAATGGATGCCTGCGGATTTTTCGGAAAGCCATGAGCGGCCCGCGCGCCCCCGGCCGGCGGTCTGCTCTTCGGCAAGGACTACCGCGCCGTGCGGCTCTCCTTCTTCGCCGAGGTGCATGGCGACGGTATTAGTCGAGTCCATTTTGAAGAAGTGGTAGATGCGCCGCGCGAAGGGTGTCCCGTGGAGGCGATGGCTCAGCAGTTGCGGGACGAGTATGTCCGGAGTGCGTTCGATGTGGTAGCCGGAGCTGGGGTGCCCCTTCACGCGCACGCCCAGTTCGCGCAGCTTTTGGATCCAGCGCCAGACTTGTTGGCGGGTGACGCCGATTTCTTTAGCGATTTTTGCGCCGCTGATGACGATGGTGGAGTTCTCGGCCAGCAAGGTAAGCAGCGCGTCAATGCGCCGGTCGGTCGTCCCCGGCAGGTTGGCCAGTCGTTTGGTCGGCATCGAAGAACTCGAAGGATACTCGACGAGCGACCTAGTAACAAGGAGGGCCGGGCGTGGAGGGAAGCGGTGGGAAAGGGAACAAAGGCGGCGAAATTCCAAAAGGCCGAATTTGTTGCTACTAGGATTTGAGCTGGCCGTTTGTTTTGAGTGAGTTACGGGAAATTCTACTATTGGACTGTTGCTACTAGAAATTCGCGCAAGGGATGGCTGGCATATGGCCGAGAAGGCGGCTATGACGCCTCCTGGGCGTCCGCGGTTCCAAAATGGGAATGCTTATTCATGACGGGCATACGTTACCATAAAGTAACGCATCAGTCAAGGTCTAATCGTGCGAAAACGGACAACGTCGCTAGTCCTGGACGTAGGAAACCCAGCCGATACGGAAGCCCACGTTGTGCTGCTCGGGCCGAGTGGGCATGTAGTAGTCGCGGGCCTCGAAACGGATGGCATGGAGATTGTTGAGCCGCAGATCGAGGCCGCCGCCGAAATTCACGGCGTGGCCAATCTCGAACAGGCGCGTATAGCCGGCACTTGCAAATGGAACGAAGCGTCCCTTCCTACCCACCCGCCAGGAAGGCACGTAATTGAACGACATAAACCCGGAACCTGACTTGAGATTGGAATATGGTCCGGCGTAACCGGATTCAAAACCGAGTCCAAACCACTTATTCGGCATGGACCCTTCAAAGCTGATGCCAGTCTGCATGGCGCCCAAGGAATGCGTATGCGTCACCACGCCACCCGCGCCTACGAAATCAACAAACTTAGGGCTATCGATGTCTTGCGCATGGCACGGGGAGACGAAGAAGAGTGCGCGTGCGGCAAGTGCCAGGAAAACCAGGCACAAGACCCGAGTTTCAGGATTGGAATTCATCGCCAGCCTCCTCATTCGAGTGCGCAGCTTCAGCGGCTGCGGTTGATCTGGGAGAAAGGCAACTCAGCGGCCAGGACGGGCGCGGGGAAAGACGCGAGGAGTCAGCTGGTTAGCGACGCCCGTTCAGATCGTGGATAGCAGCCAGCGCAAGAATGCGGCGGCAGTGTCGGCAGAAGGCTGCATTGCGCCGCGGAATGGCCGGGCGCAATGTCGCCCTATATCTGAGACGGGGCGCGTCGATAATCGACCAGCCTTGACCCAGTGTGACAGACCCCACAACGGTTTGTGACAGATATCACTGCGCGGGAAATCCGAAATGGGCACTCTCCTTTGAAGAGCGCAGGAGCTCTCTCAGGAGGAATTCCATGATCGAACGGCCCACTCGCAACGGCCTGATTCTGGCGGCAGCCTTGCTTTCGGTCGCCATCATTGCCAGCGCGCAAGACACGACCGTCAAGAAGGCCCCCATCAAGACTTCCAACCCCACATCCGGCGCGGAGATGTACAAGCAGTACTGCGCCGTGTGCCATGGCCCGGACGCCAAGGGCGACGGCCCGGCGGCCGCGGCACTAAAAGTAACGCCGCCTGACCTGACCGCACTGGCAAAACGGCATGACGGGAAATTCCCGGATGACTATGTCGCGAATGTATTGCGGAACGGCGCCAAGGCGCCGGCCCACGGTACGGCGGAAATGCCCATCTGGGGTCCGCTTTTCGCAACGATAAGCGGGGGGGATCAGGCCCAAGTCTCGATGCGGATTTCGAATTTGACGAAGTATTTGAAGTCGCTTCAGCAGAAGTAGAACAGCGGTGGAGAGTACGAGTGCAAACCTGCTGATAAGGGGCTTGAGTGAACGGAAGAGGGGCACGGCGTGCCGTGCCCCTACCGGTTAAATGTCGAGCTGGCGTAGGCGGTCGAGAAGTTTCTGGTGCTCGATTTGGCGGCCGGCGAGTGTGGTTTTCAAATCTTCCACAATTTTGGCGGGGGCTTTGCTGAGGAAAGCTTCGTCGGCGAGACGCGCTTTCTTCGACTCGATGTCTTTTGCAAGGCGCTCGATTTCTTTCTTGAGCTTCGCGATTTGGGTTTCCTTGTCTACCGTTTGATCGAGCGAAACCTTAATTTCTACATCTTCGTTCGAGCGCACGACCCCGCCAAGCGGATTTAGATGGCCGTATATAACATTAATCGCAGAGGCCGTCGACGTCTGCAGCATCGCATGATAATTATTTATAAGGGCTTTGGCTCCTTCGCTCTGTGGAGACAGGTCGACGGGGTACATTTTCTTGGGATCAATCTTTGCTTCCGCCCGAGCATCCCTGACCTTCACGGAGACATCTTTCAACTTCTCAATATCACTCTCGGCTTCAGGATCTGACCAGTCAGCGCGCGGTTCAGGAAACCACTCGAGCGCGATGGAACGACCGGCGTGATGCTTCGGCAGCTTGTGCCACAGCTCTTCGGTGAGGAAGGGCATCACGGGGTGGAGCAGCCGAAGTGCGGCTTCGAAGACTGCGAAGATGTTGCGCCCGGCGGCAAGTGAGACTTCCCGGTCCGGATCGGAAAGTTGCGGCTTTACCCACTCGATGTACCAATCGCAGAAATCGCCCCAGAAAAATTGGTAGATGACATGGCAAGCTTCGTGAAAACGAAATTCGTCCAGGGCTTTGTTCGTCTCCGCAGCCACGGCGGAAAGCCGGGAGAACATCCAGCGATGCACCAGAGATGCCTGGTCATTAACAAGGTAGGGGGCGCGGGCGCGAATCTCCGGCGAGGCCAGCTCTTCGATCGAAATACCTTGCGCCTCGATTTTCTCTAGATTTACGAAGAGGAAGCGCGCGGCGTTCCAGATCTTATTCGCGAACGCGCGGGCGCTGAGGATGCGGTCTTCGCTCAGGATGATGTCCGTGCCGGGCGCGGCCATGCTGACGAGCATGAAGCGCAGCGCGTCCGTCCCGTACTGCTGCGTCATTTGCAGCGGGTCAACACCGGTGCCCTTCGTTTTCGACATTTTCTCGCCGCCGGCCAGGCGGACGAGCGAATGGAGATAGAGGCGGCGGAAGGGAATTACTCGCGCAAGGCTTTCCTCAGGGGCTAAAGCCCCCTGTTTTATTGGAGTTTTTATGTCGGAGCTGAAGCTCCGACCCCCTGAATTGCTCTCGAAACGGTCGCCGCTGAGATGGATGCCCATCATGATCATGCGCGCGTCCCAGAAAAACAAAATGTCGTAGCCGCTGATGAGCAGGCTTGTGGGATAGAACGCGCGCAGGTCGGGCGTATCGTCGGGCCAGCCGAGCGTCGAGAAAGGCCAGAGGGCGGAGCTGAACCAGGTGTCGAGCACGTCTTTATCCTGCTCGAGTTTGCCGCCGCCGCACTTCGGGCATTTCGCCGGTGCGCTTGCGGCGCGCGCGTGGCCATCCACAATTTCCACTTTCGAATCGAGCGCCGGGACCATCTCCTTGCAGCCCGCGCAGTGCCAGATGGGGATGCGATGGCCCCACCACAATTGCCGCGAGATGCACCAGTCGCGGATATTTTCAAACCATTGGAGCAGGATGGTGCGCTGATTGTCTGGCACCACTTCGATTAGCCCATCGACGACGGCTTTCGCTCCGGGCGCGGCGAGCGGCTTCATCTTGCAAAACCACTGCGTGGAAATTCGCGGCTCGACGATGGATTTGCAGCGGTCGCATGTGCCGACGGCGTGCGTGTGCTCCACGGTGCGCTCGATGAGGCCGAGCTTTTCAAGGTCTTCGAGAATGCGCGCGCGGGCGGCGAAGCGTTCGAGCCCGGCATATTTTCCGGCGGCGGCGCTCATGTGCGCGTCGTCGGTCATCACGTCGATTTCGGGCAGGTTGTGGCGCTTGCCGACTTCGAAGTCGTTCGGGTCGTGCGCGGGCGTGATTTTCAGGACGCCGGTGCCGAATTTGCGGTCAACGTAGGTATCCGCAATGATGGGAATTTCGCGGTCCATCAGCGGGAGCAGAACTTTTTTGCCGATGAGGGCGTGATAGCGCTCGTCATCGGGATGAACGGCGAGGGCCGTATCGCCGAGCATGGTTTCCGGGCGCGTGGTGGCGACAACTAGGTAGGCGGGAGCTTCAGGGGCTAAAGCCCGGCCTTGTTGCGCTTTTATGTCACGGCTGAAGTCGTGACCCACAAGGCTCTCATCAATGCGGCTCCCGTCACCGAGGCTCTCGCCAGGATTCGCCGAGGCGCCGCTTACAACCGGGTAGCGAATGTACCAGAGCTGCCCGGTGCGCTCGTGGTGGACGACTTCGAGGTCGCTGATGGCCGTCAGGCAGCGCGGGCACCAATTGACCATGTAGCGGCCGCGGTAAATCAGGCCCTCGCTGTAGAGGCGGAGAAATGCCTCGAGCACGGCGCGATAGAGCGCGGGCTCGAGTGTGAATTTCTCGCGCGTCCAATCGCAGGAAGCGCCCAGCCGAATCATCTGCTGCTTGATTACGCCGCCGCTTTCGGCTTTCCATTGCCAGACGCGCCGCTCGAATTCCTCGCGCCCCAGGTCCTGGCGCTTGATGCCTTCTTTTGCGAGCATGCGCTCGACGACGAACTGCGTCGCGATTCCGGCGTGGTCCATGCCCGGGAGCCAGAGGGTGCGCTCGCCGCGCATGCGGTGCCAGCGGACGAGCATGTCGATCTGCGTGTGCTCGAGCATGTGGCCGATGTGGATCGAGCCGGTAACGTTGGGCGGAGGGAGCGCGATCGAGAATTTCGGGCCGTCGGGAGTGCCGGAATTTTCGGCGCGAAATAAGTTCTCGTCGAACCAGGCTTTGGCCCAGCGCTCTTCGATTTCCTGCGGCTCGTAGGCCTTGGGTATTTCGCGCGGCATGTGCCCCTTGCTTACCGGAATTTCGAAACGAATTGAATCAATGAATATAAGCGGCGAACGTGCGGGGCGTCAAATGCGGGCGGATGATTGACGCAGAGGAGGGTGGCAGCGCCGAGATTCTTCGCGCATCCTTGTCGGATGCGCTCAGAATGACAACGCGAATGGATGGGGCGGACGTGCACGCAAGCGCGACTGCTTACTTTTCTTTTTTCGTTAGCTCAGCTTGGAGCATGTTCTCGATCAGCGGCTTCAGCAGGCCTTTCGAGAGCATTTCGTGAAGCTGAGGTTCGAGGCGCTCGAGAACTCTTTGCACCACCGCGTCCACCTGGCCTTCGTCCACTTTGCCCGAATCCATCGAGGGCGGAGGCGGCGTGAGGAATGGAATCTGCGCGAGAGCTTCACGGTTCGGCGGCGGCGCTGTGGGAATGCGCTCGCCAAAGCCGGGGAATACAGGCTCGGGCGGAGCTGGCTCGAAGAACGGGGAGCCACCATTGGCGGAGGCATTTTCAATCATGGGCTCTTCGGGCGGAGGCGGCATGAAGGAATGCATGGGCGCCGGTTGTTCGAAGCGCTTTCCGTACTCGGAATGTCTCGGAGGCTCGTCCTTCACGAGCAGCGGCTCGGGAGTGACATGCGCGGCAGGCGGCACTTCGAGCGCCGGATCGCGATAGGACGGGATGGCGTCCGAAGTGTCTTGTTCGAACTCATGGCTTGCAGCGGGGGGCGCGATAGAAACTGGAGCCTCGATTGATACGGGAGCGGCGCTGGACACCGGCTCGGGAGCAGGCTCAAGCGCGGGCTCGTGAATATCTTCCTGGATGGCGTCATTTGCCTCGGCGGCAGCTTCGTCGTGGCCAGCGTCTTGCACCACACTGTGCACGGCTTCGCGCACGGCTTCCACGGCATCCGTGAACCAGGATTTTTTCCTGGGTTGCGCGTCTTCCATGTACTGGTCTTCGGCTTCGGCCGTCTCGGGCTCGGCCGGAGAAAACTCGGGCAGATGCGACGCGGATTCTTCGATTGGGTGTGAGACCGGCGCGGAAGCTTGCGCTTCCGTCGTTTGCGCCTGTTCCTCGGTCGCGCGCGCGTCTGTCATCCAATGTTTTTCGCGAGGCTCGGGTGCGGATGTCGTTGAGGCAATCAAGTCCATCCAGCCGCCGGTGCGGGCAGGGAGCGCTTGATCGGATTCGGGCGCTTGCTGAGTCAAGGATTCGGAAGCATGTTCGTGCGCGGCATTTGATTCCGCCGGCTGCACGGCCTGGTGCAGGGGAGACTTGAAAAAATCATCCACGGCGGCGGGCTCAGGCTTCGAAGCGGGCTTGGATTCCGGCTTCGCATTTTTCGCCGAGGCTTCTTGCTCGACGGTTTCATCCGGCACGTGGATGCGCCGCGGAGGAACGTCCCGCTCGCTGGGGAACGTAATCGGCGACATATCGCGCCCATAGGAAAATGCAGGCTCGGACGCGACATTGTCCGGAATCTCAAGATCCATGCCGGACTTGCGGCGCCAATCGTTGGCGGTGGAAGAGCCGTCGAATTCGTCCGTTTCTTCTTCCTCAGTTTCGGCGACGGGCGCTTTCGGTTCCTTGGCCTTGGGTTCCTCTTCGTCATCGAGCGAGCGCACGCCTTTGCCGAAGCCGTAAATTGCGGCCGCTTCTTCGGCAGTAGGCTCGGGGAAATCAGGGAGCGGCTTGGGCTCCGCTTTTGCCGGAATTTCGAGCGCGGGCATGGCCATCGGCGGCGGCTCTGGGGGAGTTTCCTTGGCCTTCGCGAGCTCAGCCGCGATTTTCGGGTTCTTTTCGAGCGCGGACATCACCATGGCAATCAGCGGATCCGGCGGCACAAACGGTTTCTTCAGCACGCCATCCGCGCCCACGCGCCGGGCTTCTTTTTCGTCCAGCGGATCGAATGCGCCAACCAGCAAAATTACGGGGACATGCGCGAATCGCTTGTCTTTCTTCACGAATTCGCAGACTTCGTAGCCATTGCGGACGGGCATGAAAACGTCCGCCAAAATCAGATCGGGATTCGCATCGGGAATGCGGCGGACGGCGGCCTCGCCGTTGCCGACGGTAATCACTTCAACGCCCCGCTCCTCAAAAGCCAACATGACCATTTTTTGTATGTTGGTATTGTCGTCGGCGACTAGAATTCTGGGCACGGGAAACCTCTTGCGGCGCACCTGCACGGCGGTACGCCGACCCCTACCGCTCTATTCCAGCACCACGGGGGCGGCTTGGTCAACGAAGTCGAAGGACAGTGTTGCTACAGTTGTCAGCAGGGGGTAAACAGACGGTTTACCAGGGGACTAGCTTGCGCAGGCCCTTCTTTTTCTTGCTGGTGGACTCATTTTTGTCGTCATCGCTATCGGAGCTTTTCTGCGATGCGGCTGCTGGCGTCGCCCCCTGAGCCGCCTGGGACGATGAGCTGTCGCCTCCCTGGCTGCTTTGGCTTGCGGGCTGCGCTGCGGCGGGCGTTGACGGGCTGGCAGCCACGGAATTGCCGCTTGGCGCAGCTGTGTTCGCTGGCTCGGCAGCCGCTGGGGCTGGCGCGGCTGTAGGCGCGCTGGCCGCCGGTGCTACTGTGCTCGATGCTGGGGCACTGGTCGCCGGAGCTGAGGCCGCAGGAGCCGGTTGCCCGTTCTCCAGTGGGGTAATAATCTGAACTCCCGCCTGCATGCCCCCTGTGCTGGTTCCGCCGGAAGGGCCGGAAGTTTGCGCATCTATCTGGGAGGTCGGACCGTTTCCTCCGGGCGCACTACCGCTACCCGACGAAACCTGGTTGTTGCCCCCCGGCTTCTGATATGACGGCTTCAGCACCTCCGTGGCGGAAACCGCGTCAGTGGGAGGATTCAAATTCGGCTGGCCGGAATGCGCTGCGGTCGAGACGTCAGGGGCGCCATGCAGCATTCCCTTGGGTCCACTCATGAGCGAGGTAAAGGTCGAGTGGTGCTCCTTGGCGTAGGCCTGCTCCTTCTGCATCCGCGCCAGCGCGTCGGGATCAATGGCCGGAACAGGCGCTCCCATGCCTTTCAGGCGCGCCTTGGCGTCCTGCGAGTGCTTCGAAAGCGGATATTCCGCAACGATCCGGCTATAACATCGTGCAGCTTGCACGGCCCA
Organism: uncultured Acidobacteriota bacterium; assembly: GCA_963701005.1. Taxonomy (GTDB): domain Bacteria; phylum Acidobacteriota; class Terriglobia; order Acidiferrales; family UBA7541; genus Palsa-295. The sequence goes on along the minus strand of OY969555.1, from coordinate 3,468,309 downwards.
AAGGTTCCGCGCGTCTTCGTCTTTCGTGGCGAGCTTTGTCTTAATGTAAAGATCGCCGAGCAGCCACAAAGCTTCGTCGGTCTGGCTATAGAGCGGGTAGCGATCCGTGAGTTCGATTAGCCTTGCGCCGGCCGCGTGCGTATCACCCTTCGCGTAATAGAATTTCGCCACTTTGTAGTCGCCGTCGGCGAGAACCTCCTGCACTTCTCGCAAACGCTGCGACGCCTGGGGAGCGAGCGGGCTCTGGGGGTACTTCAGCAGCATGGTCTGCAATTCATCCTCGGCCATCTGGGCCTGCGCGTTGTCGCGGTCGGCCTTTTCCATCATTTTGTAATGAGCCATGCCGATCTGCATCTGCGCGTAGGCAGCTTCATCGAGGAAGGGGAAAAAGGTATTGAAATCCTTGTATTCGGAAATTGATTGCGTCAGGTTCGAAACACCGCCCTCCTTGAAGTAGGAGTCGGCCACCGCCAGCTTTGCTTTTGCCAGGTACTCGCTGTCCGGATAGGTATTGATCAGCGTCTGGAGCGCCAGGCGTCCCTCGGTGTAGCGGCTATGCTTCAAATCCTCTTGCGCGCGGTCGTAAAGCAGTTTGTCCGGCTCGGAGGAGGCGTTCAGGTCCTCCGCCGGCACCGCCTGCTTTTTCTTCTTCGTAATTTTCTTCTTTAACTGCGCGTCTGCGTCGAGACAAAAGCCGAAAAACAGGCACACGCCGAGCAGGGCGGCGAGAATCGTTCGCTTTTCTTTCATGAACCCAGCCATCACTATTCTTAGATTTGGCACCTAGACTTTTTCGCTCAGAGCTTCCGTAGCGGCCTTGCGCAATTGCCGCGCTGCCGCCGTTGGATCAGGTTTGCCGAAGATCGAAGTCCCCGCAACGAACGTGTTGGCCCCCGCCAGCGTCAGCTCGCCGATATTTTCCAAATCCACTCCCCCGTCCACTTCGATCCGGAAGGCGCCATTATAACGCGCCCTCCACTGATTGAGCTGCCGAATTTTTTCGATCGCCCCGGGGATAAATTTCTGGCCCCCGAACCCGGGGTTCACAGACATCACCAGCACCGTATCCACTTTGTCGAGAACTTCCGCGAGCATGGGCACCGGCGTCGCCGGATTAATCACCGCCCCCGCCTGCGCGCCACTTTCGCGAATCAGCGCGAGCGCCCGGTCCAGATGAACCGTAGCCTCTTCATGGACCAGCACGCGGTCCGCCCCGGCCTTAACGAAGTCCTCGATGTACTCCTCGGGGTGTTCGATCATCAGATGCACATCCAGGGGCAGGCGGGTTGCCTTGCGCAGGGATGCCACAACGGGTATCCCGATCGAGATGTTCGGCACGAAGTGCCCGTCCATCACGTCCACGTGAATCACGTCCGCGCCGCCCTGCTCGACGGCGCGCACTTCCTCCCCCAGCTTCGCGAAATTCGCTGCCAGTATGGACGGCGCGAGTTCGATGCGTGCGTAGCTCATTGGCTCCCCGCGGATTCTAGCACAGGCCCCGCGCCATTTTGTCATATTGGCCACGCGGGAATGAGAAAGAGAGCCCTCGCGATTGGATCCGCACTATAGTTGCAAGTGCGGCGGACCTCCCACCCCAAGTGGGCAGCGTTTCAACCTTGGAGTCTGCACCACCATGAATGAAAATTTTCGCGCTGGCGTAGCTTTGTCCGTTGCGCTTTTGCTGTCCTCGATGATTGCTTCGTGGTCTTATCTTCACGCCAAGAAGCTCAACCAAACAATCGCCGTCACTGGTTCCGCAAAGAAACGAATCAAGTCCGACCTCATGGTCTGGCGAGCTTCCGTTTCCGCGGAATCTCCCAGCCTTCCGGAAGCCTACGGCAAACTCAGCCGCGATGTGGAGAAGGTGAAAGCATTCCTCGTGGCGCACGGAGTGGCCGAAAATCAAATCATTATTTCCGCTGTTGTCACCACGCCCATCCGCCCTTCCCAGCGGCCTTCCTACGGCGACGCTCAGCCCAATTCGTTCTCAGGAAGGATTACAGGGTACGACCTGAAACAATCCGTTGAAGTTCACTCCCCGGAAATTGAGAAGATCACCGCGGTATCGCGCCAGGTGACCGACTTGATTGTTCAGGGCATCTTGCTCGAATCCGAGGCCCCCGAATATCTATATACGGGACTCGCCGAAGCCAAAGTCGAACTCCTTGCCGCAGCGGCAAAGGACGCGCGCGATCGCGCCCAACAAATTGCGGCGAGCGCAGGTGCCGGCATAGGCGACATCCGGTCCGCCGAGATGGGCGTCTTGCAAATCACGGCCGCGGACGCGAACAAAGTCTCAGATTACGGCGAGAACGACACCATGTCACTGGACAAAGACGTCACGGCAGTCGTCCACATGTCGTTTGCACTGAATTGAAACTTATTCCGTTTGATCCAGGCTGGCGGCGGGGCTTGCTTGCAAAAACCATTTCGGAAAATCTGAGCGGGGCGGGGAAGGCGTTTCAAGGATGACCGAGTTCATTCGGCGACTTCGAGATCAATCCCCGTTCCTGCTTCTACTCGGCTCCCATGTCCCGGCGTTTGTCCCACCACTATTCCGTGGGGCGCTCCGGGCGCCGGCGTGAACGTAATCTTCGAAACTTTCAGCTTCGCCGGGGACAACATTGCTTCGGCTTGCGCGAGCGAGAGCCCGATCAGCTCCGGCATCACGTACGCCGGAGGCCGCGGGCCAAGCGAAACGAGCATATCCACGTGCGCGCTGGTGCTGTCCGTGGTCCCCGGCGCGGGATCCTGCTTGATCACCGTGTCTTCCTGCCACTCCGGAAGATAGAGGCTCGAAATTTCGCCGGCCTGCATGCCGGAGCGCAATAGTTCGATGCGCGAGGCGCGCAGGCTTCTTTCTTCGAGGTGCGGGATATTTGCTTTCTGCGGCCCGAGACTCAGCACCACGTGCGCGTATTGGCCGATCTTCACGCGCATCCCGCCGGGCGGACTTTGCCGCACCACGCAGTCCACTGGGAACGGGCTGTAGATGTGATCCTCAATCCGCAATCCCACGCCGCGTCCCTGAAGGATCTGCAGCGCCTCGACCGCTTTTTTACCCACCACGTCCGGCATGGCGACTTCGCGGCCCTGAATCGCGAAGCGCATCGCCGTCAGCGCGCTGAGAAAAGCCACGGAAGCAAGAATAAACAGCATGAGCGACATGCGAAAAATCCATTGCAGCCGCTCTTTAAACGTTCGCATCGTATCGCCTTCCTCGGTGCTCGTCCGTCACTCGCGCCGCCACTTCGAAAAGGGATGTTTCCCGCGTGACGAAAACGAGCCTAGCACGATTGCCCGCCGAGACACAGCGACGCACAGAATGCGACGTTGCGAAAAGCGCAAATAGAAAGGGTGGGAGTCCTGCGATCCCACGCGCGTCTGTGTTCCGCATTTCGGTGGGAGCCCCCTGTTTCAGCAGGGGGAAGGAGCGCTTCAGCGCTCCGGAAAACGATCTGCATTTGATTGTGCGCTTTAGCGCTGGGCTGTGTGCTGCCCGCGAGAATTCACGCCTACTCTTTCTCCAAAATTGCCGCAAAGAACCCATCCGTGGGCTGCTCTCCCGGAAAAGTGCGAAAATTCCCATCATCATCAAAAAAATCAACCGCCTCAACGCCCGCCGCCAATTGCGCGTCCAGCTCGCGCGCAGCCTCTCGCAATGCCACACGCCGAAGCGAGCCGTCGCCAGTGAGCGCTTCCTCCACTACCTCCTCGTTTTCCTCCGCTTCCATCGAGCAGGTCGAATAGACCACCCGCCCTCCACGCGCAAGCTGCCCTGCGGCGTTCGAAAGCATCGCCACCTGCAAAGCGTGGAATTCGCTCAATTGCTCCCGCTCAAGCCGCCAACGAATTTCCGGATGCCGCGCCAGTGTCCCGGTGCCAGAGCACGGCGCGTCAACAAGGACCCGCGAGAATTCGTCACGAAACGGAAGCGCCGCAGTGGCATCAAGCTCCACAAGCGGCACATCGCGCAGCCCCAGCCGCTGAAACTGCTCGCGCATGGCACGCAGACGGTGCGCGTGCCGATCCGCCGCCACTACCATGCCCTTTTCGCCAGCGGCGCGAACGAGCGGCGGCGTTTTTCCTCCTGGCGCCGCGCACAAATCCAGCACGCGATCGCCCGCCTGCACGTTGAGCAACAGGGGAATCGCCTGCGAAGCCTCGTCCTGAATGGAGATCCAGCCCTTGCGAAAGGCCTCGGTCCGCGCGGGGCTGCCTCCACTCACGGCAAACGCAGACTGTAAAAGCTTCCCTGCCTCCACGCGCAGCCCGGCCTTTTCGAGGCCGACGAACATCTCGTCCTTGCGCGCAACCTGATGCAGCGCGCAGCTAAGCCGCGGCGTACGATTGTTCGCTTCAAGCAGCGCCACCGTTCGCGCTTCGCCCCAGCGCGCAAGCCAGCGCTCGACCATCCACGTCGGGTGCGAATGCAAAATTCCCAGCCGCTCGGCCGCCGCCACACCCGCGGGAATGAATTCCGCCGCCGGCCGCTTGGCTTCATCCGCCAACCGCCGCAACACCGCATTCACAAGCGCAGCCGCCGATGTCTTCCGCGCGCGCTTCACCAATTCCACGGACTCATTCACCGCCGCCCGCACAGGAATTCGGTCAAGGTATCGAAGCTGGTAAAGCCCCATCCGCAGCGCGAGCGCCACCGCCAAATCCAGCTTCGCAACCGGCTTCTTCAATTGCCGCTCAAGCAAAAAATCCAGCGTCCGCCGCCAGCGCAAGATGCCCAGCGTCAATTCCGTCGCGAGCGCCGCATCCTCCGCCTTTACGCTCGCGCCAAGCTCCGCATGCAGCACATCGCTCGCGTACGCACCCTCGGCCTCGACGCGCCGCAGCGTTTCAAACGCGATCCCCCGTGCCGGACTTATGGCCATGCCTTAATCAAATCACATTTGCATTGCCGAGAGAAATGCGCGCCACGCCCGGACGCAAAACCCTCAAATTGGATTAAAATGTTTACGGAGTGCATCTCAAAGCTGCGATCGGTGCCCTCGGGGCAGTTATTGTTTTCCTGGCTGCCGCAGTTCCCAACCACGCTCAAGTCGGTGCGCAGAAGTCCGCAGTCACCAAGCCAAGTGAATCCGCCGCAGTGGAGATCGAGGGCCTGCGCGCCATGGCTGAGAGTTTTGCTGGCCAACTCTTAAATCATGAAGCAGGAGAAGTCTTCGTTGTCGATTTTGAGGGGCGTGATCCTGACGATCTGGGCGGCCCGGAAGAAAAAGTTGGGGCCTGGCTGGCGGATCAATTCTCAGGCGCAGTCTCGAAATCTGGCTACAAGTTGAAGGTGATTGACAGGCGCCAATACACATTCACGCTCGGCAATTTGCATGAGAACTTTGAGAACGATTACGACCCGCCTGATGCTCTCAGCGTTGGCCGCTCGATAGGAGCGGACACAGTGGTGGAGGGAACTTACCTCTACATAGGAAATAAGATCTACCTGAACGTGGCAGCCTACCGCGCTAGTCAAATGCATGAATGCCTTTCAGTTGAAGTCGGCGTGCTGGAATTGACTCCCGATGGCTACGATCGCCTCAGGACATTTCTAATCCCTCGCATTACATTTCCGCTGGCAGAATCTGCCGAACCCAACGACCTGCGCTCACTGGCCTCGAAGAACTTTACCTCTGCTAAGTGCGTCTATTGCCCGAAGCCCACATTTGCCATTGAAGCCCACCCAAACGCTCCTTCAGGGGGTGTGATCCTCATGGCTCTGATTACGACTGACGGTCGCCCAACTCGCATTAGGGTAATGAGGTCACTCAGCCCCGAACGCGATGAACAAGCGGTCCGAACTGTGCAGGAATGGAGATTCAACCCAGCCAGCAAGACACCTGGCGGCAAGCCTGTTCCGTGCGACACTCCAATTTGGGTCGCCTTCCAACCTTAATAGTCATCGACTGCCGAATCGCTCGCCGGGGACAATGTGCGCGCCGTTCGCGAATTCGAGGCCCGTCACGCGCTTGCGTCCCTCGAGCTGCGCGTGATCCACGCGAAACCCGCTTGGCCCACCGCAGATCACCAGCAGCCCATCCTCTTTTGTTGGGAGGATGATTCCCGGCGCGCCACCGGCGGCAACCGGCTTCAAAGGCTCGCCCCAGATCTGGCAGGTCTTGCCGCGAAAAGTGGTGAACGCACCGGGCCAGGGCTGGAGACCGCGAATGCGGTTGTAGATTTTCGCCGCGTTCAGATTCCAATCAATGCGCCCGTCTTCTTTTTTCAGCGGAGGCGCATGCGTGGCCTTCGAATTGTCTTGCGGCGTGGGCGTAATTTCCCCGCGCTCGAGTTTCCGCAATGTCTCGACGATCAACGGCGCACCCGCTTCCGCAAGCCGGGCCGCAAGCTCGGGCGCTGTTTCATCCGCCCCAATGGAAATTTCACGCGTCAGCAGCATCGGCCCGGTGTCGAGCCCGGCGTCAATCCGCATGGTCGTCACACCGGTGCGCGATTCGCCATTCACAATCGCCCAGTTGATCGGCGCCGCCCCTCGGTATTTCGGGAGCAGCGACGCGTGCAAATTAATCCACCCAAGCCGCGGAATTTCAATCAGCCGCGCCGGAATAATCTGGCCGTACGCGATGATCACCACCACGTCCGGCTCGACGCGCTTGAAATAATCCTGCGCCGACTCCGATTTGATCCGCTCAGGCTGATAGACTGCCACGCCTGCCGCAATCGCCGCATCCTTCACCGGCGAGCTTGCGGTTTGCTGTCCGCGGCCGCGCGGACGGTCCGGCTGCGTGATCACGCCTTCCACTTTGAAATCCGGCTGCGCGAGCAGCAGCCGCAGCGACGGCAGGGCAAAAGCGGGAGTGCCGCAGAAGACAATGCGCAGCGGCACGGGCACCCTACCAGTCGCCGGCTTTTTTCATTTTGCGGATTTTGCGCTTGATCATGTCGCGTTTGAGCATGCTCAGGTGCGCGATGAAGAGCGTTCCATTCAGATGGTCAATCTCATGGCAGAAAGCGCGCGCGAGCAATCCTTCGCCGCGCATCTCGAATTCTTTTCCCGAAGCGTCCTGCGCGCGCACGGTCACGTATTGCGGCCGCGCCACGTAGCCGCGAAACCCCGGCACCGAAAGGCAGCCTTCCTCTTCGCGCTGTTCGCCCTCGGCGTGAATGATCTCCGGATTGGCGCACACGATTTTGGCTTCCACATTTTTTCCGTTGCTCACGTCAATCACCGCGATCCGCAGGCCGACGCCGATCTGCGGCGCCGCCAGTCCCACGCCGTTCGCCGCGTACATGGATTCGAACATGTCGGCGACGAGCGTCTGCAACTCCTCATCGAACTTCGTCACTGTTTTCGAAGGAGTCTCGAGCACCGGGTCGCCGAATTTCACAATCGGATGAATCATCGCGCCTCTGTCCTAGAAATTATCAAGCTGCCGCTCGTATCCTTCGAAATTCCGCCGCGTCTCCTCAATCGAATCGCCGCCGAATTTTTCGAGAAACGCCCCGGCCAGCTCGAGCGCCACCATCGCTTCGCCCGCCACTCCCCCGGCCGGCACCACGCACACGTCCGACCTCTCGTACGCCGCCTTCACCGCTTCCTTGGTTTTCAAATCGGCGGTCAGCAGAGGCCGCCGCAGCGTCGAAATCGGCTTCAAATATCCGCGCACCACAATCGGCTCGCCATTGGTGATCCCGCCTTCGAGTCCGCCCGCGCGATTTGACGAACGCTCGAATCTTTTCCGCGTCACGTCGTAGCGGATTTCGTCCTGCACTTCGGAGCCGTAGCTCGCCGCATTCGCGACGCCCGTGCCGATCTCGACAGCCTTCACCGCCTGAATCGACATTACCGCGCGAGCAATCCGAGCGTCTAATTTTTCGTCCCACTGCGCGTGGCTGCCCAGCCCCGGAGGAATCCCGCGCGCCACCACTTCGAAGACGCCGCCCACCGAATCGCCCGCGCGCAGCACTTGCTCCACTTCCGCTTTCATTTTCGCTTCCGTATTCGCATCCACGCAGCGCAACGGCGATTCCAGATTGTCGCAGACCGTCTCGATTTCTTCCCACGTGGCCTCGCGTTCGAGGCGCGCATGCCCGACTGCAATCGTATGGCTCAGCACCGCCGCGCCAAATTCCCGCAGCAGCAATTTCGCAAACGCGCCGGCGGCCACGCGCGAGGCCGTCTCGCGCGCCGACGCCCGCTCCAGCACATACCGCGCATCATGAAGATTAAATTTCAGCGCGCCGGCCAGATCCGCGTGCCCGGGACGCGGCGCTGTCAGGGGGCGCTGCCCCACGTGCCCGCTATCGGGATCCGCTCCCTCGGTGTCTTCCACCGGCAGAGCTTTTTCCCAGTTCGCCCAGTCGCGATTCTCGATGCGAATCGCGATCGGCGCGCCAATCGTCTTACCATGCCGCACGCCGGCCAGAATATCCGCCTGGTCCCGCTCGATGCGCTGCCGCCCGCCGCGCCCAAATCCCAATTGACGCCGGTGCAATTCCCGCTGCACGAATTCGAGGTCCACCGTCACGCCGGCCGGCAGCCCGGAAATCCAAGCCACCAGCGCCTGCCCATGAGATTCCCCGGCGCTGACAAATCGCAGCATACCCCTCCGCGCATCGCGCGCCACCAAACGCGCCGCAAAGCCGCCGCGCATCAAGTGTAGCGGCTCCGCGCGACAACCTTAGTCGCTCCGCGCAATGATGCACAAACGCGCAATTCTACCGGACGCATCGCCGCGCGTAAAGCCATGCCGTACACGCGCAGCACTTCCATTGAAGTTTGGAGTGAATTGAAACAGGTTTTACAGCTCGATCCCGCGCTGCGGCCCAGCCTCTTTTTGCGCCGCTATTTCGCCGGGAGGACCAAAGTGTCGGCGTCCACGTAGGCGGTAAACGGCGTGCCCTTCAGTATCTCCGCCTCCGTCCCGTGCTTCAGCAAAGTGAACGTGCCGACCACCGGAATCAAAAACGCGCCGTTCGGCGGCTTGGCCTCGCCTTCCTTCGTCGCGAAACCGTCGAGCTTAATCACGGTGCCACTCGCCGGCAGCGAGTCCACTTCGAATGTGATGTCGCCCGGCGCACCTCCTTTATCCGACGCATCTGCCTGCGTCACAAGAGCAAAGGTAAGCGAGCCTTTCGGCGCCACCACCAAATTTCCCACCTTCAAGTCATCCGCAAGCGTGAGCGGAATCCGGTCGCCCACCAGCGCCGTCTTCGAAGTCACGTAAGCCCCGAAAATCAGCGGCACCGGAGTGCCCTGCAAGACTGTCACCTTTCCGTCCGCTGTCAATTGCGGCGCGGCCTCGGAAGTTGCCGCCGCCGGCGGATTCGCTCGCGCAGCTCCCGCCGCTCCTGGCGGGAGATTGATGTCGTACACCGCGGTAATAATGAAGCTCCGCACGAAGTGCGAATAGTAGGGCACGAGCGCAATGGCCTGCACCGTGGTCGTCGAAGTGACGGAAATCGGCCCCAGGTAGCGATTCGACGCCGTCGTCGGGCTCCAGCCATCCGTCGTGTAGAAAATGATCGCGCCGCGAATCGGGTCTGAAATTCTCACGCTTATAGGCGACGTGTACGTGCCCGGCTTCGGCGAAAATTGCGGCTTGGCGGCATAATCACAGCAAATTGGCGGCGGCTGATCGGTCTGGGACGCCTGCTGCATACCTTGCTGCATGATCTGGGCGTTTTGCGCCGCCATCTGCGCGGCCTGCTGCGCATTCTGCGCCGCGATCTGTGCGTTTAACTGTGCCTGTTGCGCCGCCTGCTGCGCCGCCTGCGCCGCAGGGTCCTGTGCCAGCGCGTAAGAAGCGCTCACCGCCAGCATCAGCATCACCAGAAGTGCTCGCATCGTCGCTCTCCCTGTCAATAAGACGCACCCCGCGGATGTACGAGTACAGCAATTACCGTGGCGTGTCACTGACCCGCAATGCAGAACCCTCGCAGTCTCTCTTCGTTGACTTGCCGCGTCGCACGCCCTATCATCTGCCCCGGTGGCTGATTCCTCCTCACTGATCGGACAAACCATCTCGCATTACCGAATAAGTGGAAAACTCGGTGGCGGCGGCATGGGCGTGGTCTACAAGGCCGAAGACACGAATCTCGGCCGGCCCGTGGCGCTGAAATTTCTTCCCGACGATTTGGCCGCGGACCAGCAGGCGCTCGAACGATTCCGCCGTGAAGCGCGCGCCGCCTCCGCGCTGAACCATCCGAACATCTGCACGATTTACGAAATCGGAGAAGAGAACGGGCAGACCTACATCGCCATGGAATTCCTCGATGGCTCCACTTTGAAGCACCGTATCGCCGGCCGTCCCATGGATTTGGAGATGCTCCTCGAACTGAGCATCGACATCGCCGACGCGCTCGAAGCCGCCCACAGCAAGGGAATCGTCCACCGCGACATCAAGCCCGCCAATATTTTCGTCACCGAGCGCGGCCACGCCAAAATTCTAGACTTCGGCCTCGCCAAGCAGGTTCGCCAACCGGCCGTTCACACGAGGGCACTGGACGCAGCCCACACCTCGCAGATGACGGCCGGAGTCAGCGTGCAAGACCTCACCAGCCCCGGCGCCGCAGTCGGCACGGTTGCGTATATGTCCCCCGAGCAAGTCCGCGGCAAGGAACTCGACGCCCGCACCGATCTCTTTTCCTTCGGCGTGGTCCTCTACGAAATGGCCACCGGCGCTCTTCCGTTTCGCGGCGAAACATCCGGCGTGATTACCGACTCCATCTTGAATCGCGCGCCCGTAGCCCCGGTACGGCTCAATCCGGACCTACCTCCGAAACTCGAGGACATCATCAACAAGGCGCTCGAAAAAGATCGCGACCTGCGTTACCAAGCCGCTTCCGACATTCGCACCGATCTGAAACGCCTGCGCCGCGACACAGACTCCGGCCGCGTCTCATCAACAGCCCACCGGGCTGTTCAGGACCAAGCGCCCGATTTGCCGAGCAGCTCCACCGGCGTCACCGCCGTGCAGCCCGCCGCAAAGCCGTCGCGCACAAATTACATTGTTGCGGCCGCGGTCGTCTTAGTCGCGGCGGCTGCGTTCGCCCTGTATCACTTCAAGAACTCCTCGACCGCGCCCACTGGCCCCACCAAAGTCTCGCAAATCAGCCACTGGAACAAACCAATGGACGCTGCAAGGCTATCTCCCGATGGCCACACCGTTGCATTCACTTCGCCGATCGACGGAGTCACTCAAGTATTTGTGATGCTCACTTCCGGCGGCGACCCGCTCCAGCTCACCAAGGACGAGGGCGACAAGCTCGTTGACGGCTTTTCCCCCGACGGCACGGAAATCTACTACGTACGGGATGTCGTGGGATTCGAAGGTTGGGCGGTGCCAACTCTGGGCGGAAATCCGCGCCGCGCTGCAAACGGAGGCGCCTTGGCTGCTTCGCCGGATGGCACATTCATCTATTTTCTGAAATCCGGAAAACGTGAAATCTTCCGCGCCGACAAATCCGGCCTGGGTGAGGATGCGGTATTCACTTTCGATGCAAAGACCTGGCCGCCGCGCAGGATTCTGCCGTTTCCCGATGGCAATCACTTGCTGATGCTGAATGCCAAGTTTGTTTCAGTGGCCGAAGATCAATTTCACGTTTACGCCGTGGACCTGGGGTGGAAAACGGCAGACGATTTGGGAGAAATTTCAGCGAGTCTCTTTGACGCGGCCTGGGGCGAGCCCGGCAAGTCGCTCCTGCTCAGCCGCACCGTGAACGGGCTCAACAACCTGTGGCAATACGATCTGCATAGCCGGGCCCTCACACAGATTACATTTGGCACCGGACCGGATTCCTCACCCATGCGCGATCCAGGCGGAAAAGGCATCTATTTCGTCAACGGCAAGGCCTCCGGCTTATTGACGGCTTACAATGTCCATTCCAAACAATCCACGGACATCGCCGCCGAAAACGCGACCCAGCCGGTGATTTCACCCGATGGGAAACGCGTGGTCTACATCACCATCCCATCCGATGGCCGCTCCGAGCTTTGGGTGGCGAATCTCAGCAGCACGAACAAGGTGAAAATCGCTTCGGCGACCTCCCTGGCGACAGGAGACTGGACGCCCGACAGCTCTCATCTATTTTTCATGACCGAGGAGCCCAACAAGACATTCATCGCCGCCGCCGATGGCAGCGGCGTCCACCAAATCCCCTGGAACGGCGGGGTCACTCAAAATATCCTCTCCAGCCCCGACCAGAAATCGATTTACATAAACAGTTACGACCAGGGCGCCTCCCGGCCAACTATTTGGAGAGCGGGCCCGGATGGCTCCAACCTGGAACAAATTACCAACGAATGCGGCCATGCCTTTGAGACTCCGCCCGGCGGCCAATATTTGCTGACTCTACTCCTCGGCGAGAATGGCGGCATTTCCGAGCTCTCGCTCGCGGACAAGAAATGCACCTCGTTGCTGCCCGGCGTGATCACTTTCGGCATCAACATGGCGAGCGACGGTAAATCTTTCCTGTACGCGGTCACCTCGCGGTCCGACGTGACCATTTACCGCCAGCCCTGGCACGACGGAAAACTTACCGGCCCAACCCAGGTCGCGTTGAAGCTTCCCTTTGCTTTTCCCCTTCTCGCGGGCGGCAATGGCTACGACTTTTCGCGCGACCTTTCAACTGTCGTCTACGCCCGCCCCGCCGGCCAGGCCGACCTCTTCCTTCTGAGCCAAAAATAATCGCCTCCTCCGGCGCCCACTTTCCTTCCACCTGCACTAGCCCGCCAGGCCAGCCTGTCACGAAGTCCTATTGGTGCCGCGCGATACCACGGCGAAAATGAAATTCCAGTCCCACTTCTTGTGATTCCGGGCCAGCGCATTTTCGGCATCCCGGACTTGGGGAACAAGATGAAGACACGAATTCTTGTATTAGGCTTTATTCTCGCCGCTGCGGGTTCCGCGCATGCCGGTTCGCTCGCCTACGTCCAGTGCGGCGCGTACGACAGCTATGTCCTACTCTATAAGTCCACTGAACGATTCGAAGAGTTGGCGAAACTTCGTTGCGGCGAAAAATTGGAGGTCCTGAGCCATGCCGGCGGCTACGCTCAGATCCGCACTCTCGACGGAAAATTGGGCTGGGTGAGCGATGCCGACATCTCCGATGCGCCTCCTGCGCCTCAGCGCGGGCTTGCTTACAACTTAACAGGGCAGTCCCACGTCTCCACACCAAGCCCGGCCCCCGCCCGCCAGGCCTCCTTGCTTACCAACGAAGACATCCTCGCCTTGCATGCCAGCCATTCGGGGTCCGATGTGATTGTGAAAAAAATCAAATCGTCGCGTTGTGACTTCGATATGTCGCCCGCGCAACTCCATACCCTCCGTGCATCCGGATTGCCCGACCCAGTCATTCTCACCATGCTCGCGACGCCTATTGCCTCCGAAGCGTCCGGACCAAGCGCGCCCGAATCCGCTGGAGTGAGCATTCCAGATGGCACATCCCTCCAGGTTCAGCTCAATGGCAGCGTCTCTTCCGAGGAATTGCAAGACGGCACGATCGTGGAAATGTCAGCCGCCGAGGATCTGGTCATCAACGGGTCGCCCATAATCCTCCGCGGCGCGCCGGCGCGTGCCCGCATTTTGGCCGTGAAGCAGCCGGGGACGCACGGCGGTTCCGGGGAGGTCGTCTGGTTCATGCAGGATGTCGTCTCCGTTAACGGCGTTCGCATCCCCCTAACCTTTACCCCCAAACAACCCGGCAACACTCATACCGGACTTTTCGCGGGATACCCGTATCTCGTCTCGAGATTTCGCAAAGGCGGCCCGGCCATCAGCGCCGCGGACAAACGCTTTCTTGTCGCCATGCACGGCGAAAATGTTCTCTTTCTTCCTCAATCGCCTGAAGCAGGTGTGCAGGCGCAAAAAACGAAGCCGCAATCTATCCGCCAGGTCTCCGCTGAGCAGGCCGCCAGGCCAGAGGCCCCGTCGTCGCCTCAGCCGGCCGAGCCTGGCGATGTAAAGCCATAGAGAGAGCACGACGATGCCGATGATTCGCGAAATTCACCCCGCTCCACCAAAGCGAGAAGACTTCCAGCAGCGCAAACAACGCGCCGTCTTGCGCTGCTCGTTCGTCGCCTCGGCTGAAGTGACTGAGTTGGATTCCGGCTCAAGCGCCAAGCTCGCCGTTCGCACCTCCGAATTGGGACTCGGCGGCTGCTACATTGACACGCTAAATCCGTTCCCCGAGGGCACGCCAGTCCGCCTGCGAATTCTCCGCGACGGCGGCGCCTTCGCCACCACCGCCAAGGTTGTTTACACCCATCAAGGCTTCGGCATGGGCCTCGCCTTCATCGACATCACACCCAGCCAGCGCGCGGTCCTGGAAAATTGGCTGGCCGAGCTCGTCACCAATCTCAAGCCGGCTTCATAGCCCCCAGCGAGCCCCTGCACCCAAGGAAATCTGAGCAACCAAGTTCGCGCCGATTTTCTTCCCCGGATGATTGCTTGACGCGCCGCACGCCCACAGTTACGCTTCCGGGGACTCGGCCACACTCGGCGGCCCGCGTCTCACACGATGCTCGAAGCCAGCGAAACCCCATCCCTCCTCTCCATCCTCGGGGACCTGCTCAAGCGCCAAGTTTTCAAGGTGCAGGATTTCTCGCTGCTCGTGCTGCAATCGATTAAAAGCACTTTCTCCCCGCCCTTCTACTGGACGGACATGCTCGAGCAAATGGACTACATCGGCGTCGGCTCGCTGCCCATCGTCGTCATCACCTCGCTTTCGATCGGCGGCGTCATGGTGCTGCAAACCGCCGCGCAATTCGAACGCTTCGGCGAAACCGCGCTCACCGGCGACGCTGTGGCCTTGGCCCTTGTGCGCGAGCTGGGCCCGGCAATCACCGCGCTCCTCGTCTCCGGGCGCAACGCCTCCGGTATCGCCTCCGAGCTAGGCTCCATGGTCGTCACCGAGCAGGTGGACGCCATGCGCGCCCTGGGCACCGATCCGGTCCGCAAGCTCATGACGCCGCGCGTTCTCGCCATGATTGCGATGCTGCCGTTGCTGACCGCCGTTTTCGACTTCGTCGGCCTCATCGGCGGATTCATCGTCGCCTATTTCACGCTGCGTCTAGGCGCCGCGCAATTCTGGTGGCGCGCCATCCACGCGCTCGAGTTCGGCGATCTCGTTCAAGGCCTCGCCAAGCCGTTCATCTTCGGCATGATCATCGGCACCGTGGGCTGCTTTCAAGGGCTGCGCGTCAAGGGCGGCACGCAGGGAGTCGGCCGCGCCACCACCACCGCCGTGGTCGTTTCTTCGGTAATCGTCCTGGTGGCCGATTTCTTCCTCGCTCGAGTGCTCCTCTATATGTTCCATAAATAGATTATCGCCGCGCGAGCAACCCGCGGAAATCCCCCGCTGCGAATCCTCGCCGTTTCCATCTATAATCTCCCGCATGTGGCTCTCTATCTCGCCGTCGCGACGGGGCGGGCGATGAAACAGACTGTCCCGGGCGAGCCGCTGATCATTTTCAAAGACGTGCGCATTGGTTTCGACGAAGGTGACATCCTCCACGGAATCTCCTTTGAAGTTTCCCCCGGCGAAACCAAGGTCCTGCTCGGCGAAAGCGGCTCCGGAAAAACGCTCCTAATGAAATTGGCCGCTGGATTAATTCGTCCCGATTCCGGCCACATCGCCGTCATGGGCCACGACATCGCCGAAATGCCCGAAAAAGAACTCCTCGATTTCCGCCGACGCATCGGCTTCGTCTTCCAGGAAGGCGCGCTCTTCGATTCGCTCAGCGTCGAGGAAAATGTCGCCTTCCGCCTGCGCGAAGAAAATGTCGCCGAGCCGGAAATCGAAACGCGCGTCCGCGAGGCGCTGCGTTTCGTCGAGCTCGAAGCCGCGCTCGAAAAATTTCCCGCCGAGCTTTCGGGCGGCATGCGCCGCCGCGTTTCCATCGCCCGCGCTTTGGTGGACCGCCCGCCGATCGTCTTTTACGATTCGCCCACCGCCGGCCTCGATCCCGTCACCTCGCAAACCATCATCACGCTCATTTTGCGCGGCCGGGACTTGCAGGACGTCACTTCGCTCCTCGCCACCCACCGCGTCCAGGACGCATTCGGCCTCGCCAATTACCGCTTCGACAAGACTACCGGGCATGTCCTGCACACCGGCGAAAATGGCGCGCGCCGGGAAGCGCCGCCAACCAACGTCCTGGTCCTGCGCGGCGGCGAAATATATTTCGAGGGCGCGGCGGACGATGTCCTGCGCTCTTCTGATGAATATCTGAAAAAGTTTCTGGCTTCAGCGGAATAAAATTTTCTGGTGGGTTTACTGAGGAGGATTAGCAATGGCGCAACGAAAGCAGCTGACCTGGACCGAGCTTCGCGTGGGAATGTTCGTGCTCGCCGGCCTTTTCATCCTGGCCGTGGCGATTTTTTACGTCACCGGCGCCGGAATCCTGGGCCCCAAGTACCGCCTGGTGACTTATCTGCCCGAAGTCGAGGGCCTCACGCAAGGCGCCCCCGTGCGCCTCAACGGCGTCGAAATCGGCAACGTGCAATCCATTACTCTCACCGAGCATCCCGCGGATGCCGTGCACAACATCACGCTCGTCCTGCGCATCGACAAGAAATTCGCGAACGACATCCGCACCGATTCCGCCGCCAGCCTGATCACCGAAGGGCTGCTCGGCAACCGCTACGTCACCATCTCGCGTGGTTTTACCGGCACCGTCATCCCTCCCAACGGCGTCCTTCCCGGCAAAGAGGAAAAGGCCATGACGCAAATCGTCGAGCGCGGCGCCGACTTGATGCAAAACCTCGGCGCGCTCTCCGATGACATTCGTGGCATCGTCAACAAAGTCCAGGAAGGCCAGGGCACGCTCGGCAAGTTCTTGAACGATCCGGCGCTCTATAACCACGTCAACAACACCGTCGCCCGCTTCGACTCCATGTCCGCATCCATCCAGCAAGGGCAGGGAACCGCCGGCAAATTAATCGCCTCCGATGAGCTTTACAACAAGGTGAACGATACCGTCGGCCACGTTGAAAATGTCGTCGAAGCCGTTCAAGAGCAAAAAGGCACCATCGGCAAGCTTGTCTATGACCCGGCCGTGTACGATAAGGCCAAAGGTCTCGTCGAAAAAGGCGACGAGCTCCTCGCCGACGTTCGCGAAGGCAAAGGCACCCTCGGTAAGCTCACGAAAGACGAAGCCCTCTACAACAATCTGCGCGACGCCTCCGCCAACGTCCGCGACGCTTCCGCCAAGCTCAATTCCAATCAAGGCACCGTCGGCAAATTCTTCAGCGACCCGGCCTTCTACGACAACATGACCGGCCTAACCGGCGATCTGCGCCTAATGATCAACGACTTCCGCAAAGATCCAAAAAAATTCCTGCACGTAAAGCTGGCCATCTTCTGAGTCGGTAACGCGGGCGTCCCGCCGGCTCTTGAATTTTGTACCGCTGGCTTCCAGCCGGCGTCTTTGCTTTTGAATTGCCTCCAGGAGGTTTTCGGTGGGAGCCCCCTATTTCAACAGGGGGAAGGAGCGCTTCAGCGCTCCGAAAAAGTTCACGCGCTTGATCTTGCGCTTTAGCGCTGGGCTTCAGGCTCTTCGGTTTT
This sequence comes from uncultured Acidobacteriota bacterium, assembly GCA_963701005.1. Lineage (GTDB taxonomy): Bacteria > Acidobacteriota > Terriglobia > Acidiferrales > UBA7541 > Palsa-295. The sequence goes on along the minus strand of OY969555.1, from coordinate 3,450,774 downwards.
CGTACCGCTGGCTACCAGCCGACGCCTGTGCTTTCGGTTTTGCCTTACGTGGCGCAGATACTCCTGTCTGCGGTCTTCCGTTCACTCGTCCCACGAACGGCAATTTCACCATCGTGCCGCCCACAAAATTAATCTAGATCCGTCTTTACCTTTCGCTCTGCAAAACACCTCGAGCGGAAACGCAGCGCATCAATCCCGCCGCGCCTCCGCTCGGCTGTTGTTCAGTCTTAGGACGAACCACTTCCGCCCTCACCGCCGCGTGTGGCAGCCATCGCGCAGATTTGCTCTGCCATTTCTTCAGGGGACGGGAAACTCACCATTCCCCCAATCGCTTCTTCCGCGCCATCGCGTTCACGCTTCGGTCTCAAGCGCGAGCGCCGCCATCGGCAGCGCTCGCGCATCACTCTTCATCGCTCAAGATCAATTCAATCCCCTCGCCATCCTTCTTGCGAAGCTCTTCCGCAGGCACGAATCCGACCTTGCGCGTGTACCCCTTGGTGCCAAGCACCCAGGCGATGTCTTCCATCTGTTCGAGCGTCTGCCGCTTCGGCTCCGCATACCCTGAACACTCGCGCACGCGAAAACGCACCGTGTGTTCCGGATAAGTCGCCTTGCAAGTCACGCGCTCCTCGCTCTGCCGGTAGCCTCTTTCGATATGCGACCACTTGCAATTTTCGCAAAGAGACTCGCCATTCGCCAGCGTCCCGCCCTTGATCTGTATTTTCATGGCTCACCCCTTTCTAGGAAGCCTCCAATCAAGCGCCCCACCTCGCACACCCGTATTCTCATGCGTTTCGGCTGTGCTTAGCGTTAGTGTGGCGGCAACGCGGACACCGCCGCCTCAGTCAGTTCCTGTTCTTAGCAATTGGGCTGAGTTAAAAACCGGCTAGCGTGAGGGACTGGACCCCGTTCGGCCACAATCCCACCGCTGCATCAGCACCGCTTGCAATGGCAACGAGTTGTGTTTGTCAATCATCATGCCGAACTTTCTCCAGCCTGACCAATCTACGTAACGCCCTACTAAGCCGCAACCATTTCCCCGCGAGTTGCCCGATTCCCCCATCGAATGGCCACCAGCAGGGGTCGAACAGCAATTTTAAGTTTTGGTCTCACACCGCAACCGTTCAAGGAGCGATTGCAGCTATAATCCCAGCGTTCGCCGATGAATCCATCAGCCAGAGTAATGAAGCTCCTCGCATCCTGCACCTTCTTGCTGCTTCTTGCCGCAGCCGCCGTCGGCAGCCCCCAAACCGCCCAAGACATCGAAGTCGAAAAATCCTGCCGCGACTTCGTCCAGAAATTCTACGATTGGTACGTCCCCCAAGCCCTCGACCTAAAAGTAACCAGCGCCACCGACGTAGCACTGAAAACCTACGCCTACGTCTTCACCCCCGAACTCCTCAAGCTCCTCCAGGAAGATTCCGAAGCTCAGGCCAGCCATCCCGGCAAAATCGTCGGCCTCGATTTCGATCCCTTCCTAAGCAGCCAGGACCCCAGCGACCAATTCGTAGCCAGAAGCATCATCCGCAAAGGCGGCAGCTATCTAGTGGAGGTAAACGGCATCTCATCCAACGGCAGAAAAGAAAAGGTAATCGCCGAGGTAGTCCGCAAAAAAGACCGCTGGCTCTTCCAAAATTTCCACTACCCAAATTTCAAGCAAGACGACGCCAAGAGCGCCGACGCCAAGCCCCCCGACCTAATCACCATCCTAAAGCGCCTCCGCGAAACCCGCCAACACGCAAAATAATCCGCACTGCCGGCGTCCAGGTTTCGTAACGCGGGCGTCCCGCCGGCGGCTCTTCATGCTCTTGACCTGCATTTCGTACCGCTGGCATCCTGCCGGCGGCTTGTTCTTGTTTTTGTTCTTGAACTGGTTTTCGTAGACTACCCCAGCTGCCCTAACGAACAGCTAACCACTACGCTATCACCGCGCTCTTCCCATTGCGGCTGCTCAGCCGGACTGTAACAATCAAAATTATGGCAGCCCTCGTTCAAGTGACCGCATGGGAGAAAGTCTCACTCTGGAGGCGAATCCCCTGCGCGTTCCTGCGTGTGGCTCTTCTAGTCGCTGTCGTAATAACTCTGATTAATGTAGCCGGGCCTCCAATCACCATTTTCGCTACAGCCAGATGGGTGGCTCGGAAGATGCCGGGTGTGAAGGTGACTCCACAGCCGCTTGCAGATTATTCGGTGTCAGACGCACCGGGGACAACGCTGTCGTACCTTGGCTACGAGTTCGAGGTCCCATGGAACGCAAACTTCACAAGGAAAGGTCTTACTGACAAAGGTTTAGTGTCGTTTCAGTTTGAGTCTGGGCAGAGCGTGACCTTCATTGTACCGGCAGATCAGACCGGCCTGCTTGGCGAGCTCACCCACGATAAGTCGATGCCCACGCAATATTTCCAAGTTGTTTTTCGAGATTTGGTGAATCGATCGCCGTACGACCAAGAAGCCGCGTTGTTGAGCGTGACTCCATCCACCATTCGAGCCTTTGGGCCCCGAGCAGAGGCCATTCGCGGGGTAACTCTGCTCACATTAAAAGCCTTCTCCTCTGCATCCGGCCTGGAATCGGGCGTGTTTACGTTTGAATTCCCGGGCAAACGCGGATTTCAGATTGGTGATCCTCGGAAAGCGAGAAGCACGGAGCTCCAAATCTACGATATGAATGGCCGCCACGTGGAAATCTTTTGTAGCACAGCCAAAGACGCCTTCAAACTGTCGCAGCCGGAGCTAAATCGAATTCTCAAAACCTTTCACTGTTTCTCAGTGGATTCTCTAGCACCAAGCCCGAAAAACAATTCGGCGCTGCCGAACTGATTTGCTCGCTCCTCTACTCACTCCCCGGCGACAATTCCATCGCCACCTCATGCACCCGCCGCAAATCCAGCTTCCCGCTCCCCAGATGCGGCAACTCCTCCACATGAAAAAATTGATTGGCTCGCGGCGTCCACAAATTCGGCAACCCCGCCTCCGGCAACCGCTCAATCAACGCCTTCAAATCCTCAGCCGCCATCGTATGCAGCACCACCAACCGCTCACCCTTCCTCCCATCCGGCACACCAGTCACGACAAAAATCTGCTCCGTCACCCCCGCCAGCTCATGTAACTTTTCTTCGATCTTGATGTGCGGCACCATCTCCCCGCCCACCTTGCTGAACCGGCTCAACCGGTCCGTAATCGTCAAAAATCCGTCCTCATCCTCCGCCGCAATATCGCCAGTCACATACCAACCGTCGCGCAGCACCTCCGCAGTCTTCGCCGGCTTCCCAAGATATCCCATCATCACATTCGGCCCACGCACCAGCAGCAACCCCGGCGTCCCCACCGGCAGCCGCTCGCCCGTCTCCGGATTAACAATCCGAACGCTAACGCCCGGCAGCGGATGACCGATATGCCCGCGCTTCGCCCCCACCTGCCGGAATCCCGGCGCGCGAAAATCCCGCGTATTCACTGCCACCACCGGCGAACATTCCGTGCACCCATACCCCTCAAGCGGCCGTATCCCAAATCGATCCTCAAACGCCACTGACAACCTCTCCGGCAACTTCTCCGCGCCCACCACCACAAATTGCAAGCTCCCGAAATCCTCCGGCAAGCACCGCCGTATATACGCCTGCAAAAATGTCGGCGTCGCCAGCAAAAATGTCACGCGATAATCCCGCACCAATTCGCTCACCGCCGTCAAATCCAACGGGCTAGGATGAAACGCCACGCCCACGCCCAGCACCGCCGGCAGCCACAGCGTCACCGTAAATCCAAACGAGTGGAAAAATGGCAGCACGCCCAGCAGCACGTCCTTGCGGTTCAGCATGAATGTCTGTCCCATCTGCTCGATGTTCGACGCCACATTGTAATGCGTCAGCATCACGCCTTTCGGCTCGCCCGTGCTCCCGCTCGAAAAAATCACTGTCGCCAAATCGTCCGGCACTTTCGCCCCGCCGCCGCCCAGCGCCCGCTCGAGCCAGTATCCCGGCAAGAACCACAGCAGCAGCGCCGCGATTTTTTCGCCCACGCGCGGCGACGCAGCCGCCTCCTCCAGCCACACCGTCTTACCCGGCACTTTCAAGGGAATCTTTTCAAGCAGCAGCTTCGTCGTAATCACCGTCTCGAGCTTGCATTGCTGCGCGCACGATTCCAGCGTCTCGTTCGACGACGTGTAATTCAAATTCACCGGAATTTTCCCCGAGATCAGCGCCGCAAAATTCACGAGCGCCCCGGGAATCGAAGGCGGCAGCAATATCCCCACCATCTCCTGTCCCGCCCAAGTCTCCCGCAGCCGCCGCGCCAGCAAAATCGCCGCCAGCAGCGCCCCGCCCCAACTCATCCGCGGCCGCCGCTTGTCTCCCATCGCAAATCGAAATGGGTGATGATGCGCCGTGCGCATAAAAGCCCGCGGCAGCGTCTGCAAGCGTTCCTTGTGATGGCGGTAAGCATCCGACTGCAATTCCTGCACCGCCTCGCGCACCTCAAAAGGAGTCGCCGTCGCCGCCATCGGCGCGCCAAAGCTCACAGTCACCGGATAAGGAATCCGCCGCGGCAGCTTCCACACGAATCGACCGCGCTCGTAACTAAAAATGCTGCCCCACACTCCATCCAAATGCACCGGCACGATCGGCGCGTCCACGCCCTTCATGATCCGCTCGAATCCCCGCCGGAAGGGAAGCATCTGCCCGATGCGCGTAATTTGCCCCTCGGCGAATATGCACACCACTTCGCCGCGCCGAATCGATTCGCTCGCTTCGCGCAGCGACCGGATCATGTCGCGCGGCCGTAGCTGCGAGGAAATCGGAATTGCGCGCATCACTTTCGCAAACGGCTTGATAAACGGCAGCTCGAAAATATCCTTGAACATCAGAAATCGAATCGGCCGGTCTGTCGAGGCCTGCAACAGCAGCGCATCAATCAGCGACATATGGTTCGCCACAAAAAGCGCCCCGCCGCGCTCCGGAATATTGTCGCGCCCCTCGACACGTATGCTGTAAATCGTGTGCGTGATCATCCACAAAATCAGCCGCAGCAGCGAATCCGGCAGCAGATAAACGGAGTACACGGCCATCAAAAGAGTGAGTGCCGCGCCATCAAAGAAAATCCCCGCGGCCGTTTGATTGAATCGTGCGGAAAAAAGATTGTAGGCCCCCGCCGCGATAAAAATTCCCACGAAGGACCAGAAATTCGCCGCCGCGATCACTCCGCCCTTTTCCTCGGGCTTCGGCCGGTGCTGGATCAGCGCGTTCACCGGCACGCCGAAAAATCCGCCGAAAAATCCGAGCAGCGCCAGATGAATTCCCGAGCTCAGCATCGTCTGCCCCGGATGGTAGAGCAGCGCCCCCAAAACCGTCATCCCCACTGCGCCCAGCGGAATCAATCCGTATTCAATCTTCCCGCCGGAAAGATACCCCGCCGCCACGCTGCCAATCCCAATCCCGATACCCACGGACGCCTGCAAAATGCTGATGTGCGACTCATCCACGTGCAAAATATCGTGCCCGTAAACCACAATCGTGAATTGCAGCAGCGCCGCAAGAAAAAAGAAATACGTGTTCGCGATCACCGCCCACGCCAGCGTGCGATCCGCAAATATGGTTTTCATCTGCACGCGCAGGTCGCCGATCGGGTTCCAACGAATCGATTTACCGGGGTCCGCCGCAGGAACGCGCGTAATCCCAAAACTCGTCACAAGCCCCACCAGCGTGCAACCAAGCAAGATCACCCCAGCCATCGCCTCGCGCCCGTGATAGCGTTCAACCAGAAATCCCGCCGCCATCACCGCCGCAATGCTCCCGGCAAACGTCCCAAACTCGATGATCCCGTTGGCCCAAGATAGCTTTCGCTCGGGAACAATCTCCGGCAGCAATCCATACTTCGAGGGTCCAAAAAGCGCCGCCTGCGAACTGATCAAAAAAACCGCCGCGCACTCAATCGCCAGGTTGTGCATGGCCAGTCCGGTGATGGCCACACCCATCACCCCAATTTCCATGAACTTCGTTCCAATCACCACGCTACGCTTGCTGTACCGGTCTGCCAAATTCCCGCCGACCATGGAAAACAAAATAAATGGCAGCGCAAATAGCGCCCCCACAACCCAAATCAAATCTTCACGTTTCTCTTTCGGGAAATTCATCGCCACGATGATGTAAAAAACCAGAAATTTGATCGCGTTATCGTTAAACGCGTTCTGGAATTGCGTGACGATCAGGCTCCAAAATCCGCGCTGCCACCCAGGCCGCTCCACGAGCGGCTCAAGCTCAATCCGCCGCGCCCTGGGCCGCCCAACAGGCAGACGTATCCCGTCAGCCATTCGAGTGACCGCACCTGGAAGGGAAGTGTCGAGTCATAATTGCGCGCCTCAAGCGAGTCTAGCGCACCAGCAAATATTATTGTGCCACCGCGGAAGCAAGCGTGTCCTGAACTGCAATTTCGGCAAGTTTTTAGGATTCAGTCTCGATTATCAAATGGCGGGGAGGCCCCTCATGTGCGTGAAGGCGGGCTAATCTCGATTCGTTCTGTAGAGTGGCATGTGATGTATAACTAGCAGAAATTATGGAGCGCAGTTCGTACTCGGAGCGCAAGCGCCTCCGTGCCCTCAATTTTTTCTCAGTGTCCTCTGTGTTAAATCAGCGTAAAGAGCTAGGCAATCACCCGAAGCGAAGGCTTAGCCCCCGCAGATGCAGGAACAGCCACAGCAGGCAAGGGCGTCTCCCGCCGCCGAAATTTGTTAGCCACGTAATCATCCACCAGCGCCTGAAACGCCGCAGAAAGCTCCTCGTAAGTCCCCTCAAGCGTCCGAAAATGCTGCCCATCAATATAAACCGGACACCGCGGCGCCTCCCCAGTCCCCGGCAAACTAATCCCAATATTCGCAGCCTTCGATTCCCCCGGCCCATTCACGATGCATCCCATCACCGCCAGCTTCAATTCCTCCACGCCCTCGAAATGACGCTTCCACTCCGGCATCTGCTCGCGAATGTAAGCCTGAATACTCTCCGCCAATTCCTGAAAAGTAGTGCTCGTAGTCCGCCCGCACCCAGGACAAGCCGTCACGCTAGGCGCAAACGTCCGCAGCCCCAGCGATTGCAGCAGCTCGCAAGCCGCATAAACTTCCTCGCGCCTGTCCCCGCCCGGCCGCGGCGTCAAAGAAATCCGTATCGTGTCCCCAATCCCTTCCTCCAGCAAAATTCCCATCGAAGCCGCCGACCACACCAGCCCCTTCGCCCCCATCCCTGCTTCCGTCAATCCCAGGTGCAAAGGCTGCTCCGTTTTTCGCGCCAAATCGCGATATATCGCCACAAGGTCTCCCGGCCGCGACACCTTGCAAGAAATAATTATCTGCTCCTTGCGCAATCCCGATTCGAGCGCCAGCTCGGTAGATTCCAGCGCCGAGAGCACCATGCACTCGTTGATAATTTCCTCCGAAGATTTCCCCAAATCCTTGTCCGTATTCTCCTGCATCTTCCGCATCACCAATTCCTGATTCAGCGACCCGCCATTCACGCCAATGCGCACCGGCTTCCCGTGGTCCCGCGCCACCTTGCAAATCGTAGAAAACTGCTCATCCCGCCGCTGCCCGTGCCCCACATTCCCCGGATTGATCCGGTACTTATCCAGCGCCCGCGCGCAATCCGGAAATTTCGTAAGCAGCACATGCCCGTTGTAATGAAAATCCCCAATGATCGGCACATCGCACCCAACATCCATCAGCCGCCGCTTGATCTCCCCCACAGCCGCCGCAGCCTCCGGCACATTCACAGTAATCCGCACAATCTCCGACCCAGCCTGCGCCAATTCAAAGAACTGCTGCACAGTCGCCCCAATATCCGCCGTATCCGTGTTGGTCATCGACTGCACCACCACAGGCGCACCCCCGCCCACAGTAATCTTCCCGACCTTCACGCCCACCGTCTTGTGCCGCTTCTGAGTCATGTCTCAACCATTGTAGCGAATAACATCCGCCGCATGCCACCCGCCGAATCGTGATTGGTGATTAGTGAGTAGTGACCAGTTCGAAGTGATTCGCGCCCCGTAACGCGGGCGTCCCGCCGGCGCTTTCCTCTTGGTGCGGCTTTTGCCGTTGCCGTTCGTACCGCTGGCATCCTGCCGGCGCATTTGCCTTTGGTGTTGCGTTCGCCGAGGTGCCCTTCCAGGCGGCACAGTCGATTGCAGTCTGGTGTGAGTCCCCGCGCACCGCCAAGCGCCGTAGGCGCGTCAGAGGATAGCCCAGCCCGCGAGGGCTGGGTACACGATGCGGGATTGAATCCGAGCACCGTAGGTGCGGCACATCTCGTTTCTACTGCAACACTCGATCCGAGGAAAAGCAGATGCCCTCGGCGAATTTCTAGCCTTTTTTGTTCCGCCCCCGCCGTCGAGTCGCCACAGCTTTGGCCGCCGCCGCTTTCCGGTTGCGTTGCGGCTGAACGCCCAGTTGATGCCACGACGTCTCCGAAAGCTCGACGCCATAATATTTGGCAGCTTTCTCGATATTCGCGAAAGCCAACGCCCGGTCCGAATCCGAAACGCCGGTCACCTGATCGAATCGCGCAACGGCGTTCCGCACATGCCGCGCATCGGTCAGCGGTTCCTTCCGCTGCTCCGGAAAAGCGAACACGCTGTCGGGCAAGTCGCTTTGCTTCGTCAACCGCCCATGTTTCTCGTGAGGTTTCCATGTGGATTTCATTGAACACTCCTTACCGGTCTCAGACCTGAATTCTGCGCTCTATAACCTTACCGCTTAACATTATCTCCCACTCCCCATCACTTCTTCGTCGCCTCATGCCGCGCATAATCCCCCGCCCCCATCAAATGCACCGAAACATACGGCTCCACACCCACCACCCAACTATCATGCCCCGCCTCAATAAAAAATATATCCCCCGCCCGCATCTCGATCACCCGCCCATCATCCATCGCCGCCGTCGCCCGCCCGGAAATCACCATCCCCACATGCTCCACGTCGCAACTTTTCTTCCCCAGCCCCGGCCCCACATGCTCAGACCATTTCCACCCCGGCTCGTAAGTAGCCCGCCCAATCGTCATCCCCCCGATGTGGACCAATTCAAATTTCCCCTTCTCAAATGTCCGCACCTCATCCGGCTTCTCAAATCTCTTCAGCACCACTTCATACATGGTCGCCTCCCTCAACCCATCTTGAACAATCTAGCGCAGAAGCGATAGCCGAAGCCCGCCACAAGCCACTGGCCAATTTGGAATGCAAGGACGCACGCCTCATCTCCCTGGTTAGCCATTTGACACCTACCCGTTCTTTTAATACTCTCGGGGCGTTTCATCCCATCACTCCCGGCCGGAGGCCACCATGCCCATCGAACACGTCTTCGTCCTCATGCTAGAAAATCGTTCCTTCGACCACATGCTCGGTTTCTCCGGCCTCAAAGGGACCGACGCCGTCACCGGCAAGCCCACGAAAATCAACGGCGTCCCCCCCGGCGCCTCGAATACCTGGAAAGGCGCCAACTATCCCGCCATTGCGCCTGCCGTGGATCCCATGGTCTCCGACCCGCGCCACGAATTCGAAGACGTTCTCGAACAACTCTGCGGCAACGGTGCAATTTATCCCAAAGGCGGCCCCTACCCGCCTATCAACAATTCCGGCTTTGCCTCCAATTTCAGTCAGAATTTCACTGGCTTTCTCGATCCAGCTCACATCGCCGACGTAATGAGAGGTTTTCCGCTGCCGGGCCCCGCCACTCCCGCGCCAAACGTGCGCAACCTCTACACCCTCGCTCAGGAATTCGCCGTCTGCGATTCCTGGTTCGCCTCCATGCCCGGCCCCACTTTTCCCAATCGCTGTTTCGCGCTCGGCGCGTCCTCCGCCGGCCTCGATCACAGCCCCAATAATGCAGTCCTTGCTTTCTGGGACATCACGAAGGGCTTCTGTTTCCAGCACGGAAGCATTTTTGACGCGATCAACAACGCTCCCCCCGCGAAAGGGCTGAGTTGGCGAGTCTATGCGGGGAATAAACTCCTGGTCCTTGCCCGGGCTTTCTCAGGAACTCACAACGACGACATTTTCCCCTTCTCCATGTTTCCCGGAGATGTCGCCAACCCCGTTTACGGCCCGCAATTCACCTGGATTGAACCAAGCTACGGCAATCCCCTCAACTCGTACCTCGGCGGCAGCTCGCAGCATCCGCTCGACGGCGTAATTGGAGGGGAAGCTCTCATCAAAGCCACCTATGAAGCCATCCGCAGTTCGCCGGTCTGGGATTCCAGCATGCTAATCATCACCTGGGACGAGCATGGCGGTTATTACGACCACTTTCCGCCGCCCTCCGCGCCCCCTCCCGGCGATACTCCACAAGCCATGCTAGTCAACAAGTACGGATTCGCATTCAACCAATACGGCCCACGAGTTCCTGCCGTGGTCGTCTCGCCGCTGATTCCCGCCAATACGATTGACCACCGCCACTACGACCACTCCTCCATCCCCAAAGCAGTCGAGCAACTCTTTGGCTTGTCCCCCCTCACGGCTCGCGATCGCGCAGCGCTTGACCCATCCAAACTCGCCACGCTCTCCGAGCCGCGCACCGACACGCCGGAAAGCCTCGAAGCCGGCGCCGAAGAAGAAGCCGCTTTCGCCGCGATTCCCCTCGACAACCTCCATGTCAAACTTGATAAGGTGGCTGATCCCACGCAAGCCGTCGATTTCCATCCCAACCTCCCGATTTTCCTCTACGTCGCCGCGCGCACGGAATCTGAACTCCCTCCCGCACCCGGCATCGCCCTGGAGGCCCACGTAGACAGCGCTCGCGCGCGGGTTCGAGCAGTTACGACGCGCGCCCAAGCCCTCGCCTATCTCGAGGACATCCGCAGCCGCACCGCCGCAAATCTAGACCTCCTCGAACGCGGCTAATCGGAGAAAATATGAGAATCCGCTCGCCCATAGAGTCGGCGTGAGAACTCGAGAGTCCTTGTGGGTCGCGCTTTCCACCGCGACATGAATGGCGGAAAACCAGGACAGCTTTAGCCGCTGAAGTTCCTCTTTTGCAGTTCCCGGCCAGAATCCTCAGCTTCTGGAGTTCCCGGACGTCGCGGCTCACTGCATTCCTGAGATGGCTTCCACCCAAACATCCACAGGCTCGCATCATTGCGTTTCCTGTTTCCAGCTGCCAAGCTTGCTTTGGAAAATTTTATGACGACTCTCGGCCGTGCTGACATCCTTCGTCGGGAATCTCCGCGTTCGGCTCCGCCAATGTGGAGTGCGGCGGCTGGCCGCCGCTTTGTTACGGCCCCGCTAGCCGGGCCGTGTTCGACCAGAAAGAAGCGTCACTCAAGTTGCACATCCCGTCCGCGCTCTCGCACGGACGTCAACAGAGCCATACCGCTTGCCGATGGCTGCCCACCACTTGATTTTCCGGGCCTCGCCTCGCCGACGAGTTGTGCCCCACGCTCAAGCGCCGTAGGCGCGTCACAAGATAGCCCAGCCCGTAAGGGCTGGGTACCGAAGCATAAAGCTCTGAGCACCGTAGGTGCGGCACATTCTGATCCCAGGGCATCTACGCCGAACCTGGATGTCGACAAGGCCACGGTGCATGCCGCATGGGCTACCGATCACACCATTTCTAATCGACAGCTAGAAACGATTAGAAATCGTCGCAACCCTCCTAGATTCAGCAAGTTGGCATTTTCTAACAAGATTATTTACTTGATGCAGGTAATGGCGGTGTCGTACTATGAGGCCGCTCCCTTTTCGACGCTTGCTTCTGAAATCTATACGGCGGGAGCGGGGAAGGCCCGCGATGACGATAGCGATCGGCCAGCGGTTTAAGGATGGGATTTTGCTTTGTGCCGACACTCTCTTGTCCACCGGAGGTATACGAAAATATGGCGATAAACTTTTCTCATATCGTTGTGCCAACGGCGCGGTAATTGTTTTTGCCGTGAGCGGGAACGTCGCCTACGCAAAAATGGCGATTGAAAAATCCGTTCTCGAAGTCAACAAAATTCCGGCGGCCGACTTAAAATCGGAGGCCATTAAAATCGCAATCGAAAAAGTGCTTATCCAATTCTACAAAGACCACATTTTCCCCCATCCGCTCTATAAGAGCGGTCAGAAGGATTTTCAGTTTGTTGCCGCAGCATGGACACCGCACTCTGGAATTTTGCCTTTCTACAGCACTGAAACTGCTTTGACCGAATTTGAAGTGTATTTGCCATTGGGAATAGGTTCTGATTTAGCCGAATATATCCTAGAAACCACAGCAATACCGAAAACAAAGCACAGAAAACTTGATAGCGCCGTGCGATTAATGATTCACGTCCTCTGGGCCGTAAAGGAGTATGTCGAAGAGTGTGGTGGAAAGAGCCAGTTCATCGTTTTGGACAAAGACGGGAAGCTCAGCAAAGTAGACCTTGCCGATATTCGATTTGTAGAAGATGCCTCTGGCTTGTGGCAATTTGTGATTGGGGGTTTTCTTGTTCGCGCTACAGATTTGACATTGGATGACCAATCGCTACGACAAGAGTTGGGCCTTGTTTATAAAGAGATCAAACATCTAAGAGACAAGGAAAAACAAATTCGCAAAGAGAGTACGGAACTGGCCGTTCGCCTTGGGGTAAGAAAATAAAATTAAGCGGTCAATATTTGAAATGCCAGAACCGGAGAAGTAATGATGCGTCGAAAAACCTCAATGACGACCTGGTATGTGGTCGGCGTCCTTATCGCGTCAGTTATCGGCAAGGGGCTCTTTGGCTACTTCACCGAGCTTGGCAAAACCGAAGATTGGGTTCTTGAGTATTCCAAGTGGATTACGGCTGGCGTTTGGATGGTCTGCGCGCTGATTGCTGGTGGATTCATCCTTGTGCCATTTCTAGCGCGTAGAGAGCGGAGATGAGACACACCATGATCCGGATTCCTCGGAACTTAGAAGGCTTTCCAGATGATTGCCGAAGATTCATAGTCCAAGGGATTGTTCTGAAAGGCCCGGATAATCAGCGCGGCATAGAATCCACGAAATTTGATGATACGGGACGAAGAATATGTAGGCTTTCTGGGTGGCGGGCAATCCTATCTGTGATAGCCACTGGTTTGTTATCTTTTGCGACTCGATCCAAATCCCGCCATTTTCTACTGCCAGAAGCCGTACAAGACAAGGATGGTGTTCGTCAATGATTGGTATTGCGGCAACCAAAGATTCTCCGATTAGTTTGTTCAAAGACGGAGTGTCGTTTCCATCCATAAGATTTCTATGCAGTCAATTTTTTAAAGGTGAGCACCGGGGCCGTAATCATGTGTCGCAGCGTGTCGGTGAACAAATCAGAATTCTTGCGGCGATTGAACCGGAAGCTCATTTCTTCGAGGTAGGCTTGAAGATGCTTCGCGCTGAGCTTGTGCCAGCTACCGCGCAGTCCGCGCTTAAAGAGGGAGAATGCGGATTCGACCGTGTTGGTGTGGGCTTCGCCGCGCACGTATTCTTTGGTGCTGTGCTGGACAACCTCATGCTTGAGTCCCATGCGTCGAGCGATGCCGGGATACATATTCGCTTCATCCGTGAACAGGACTTCGACGTTCTCGCCGAGATTCTCGCGCATGAACTTTTCAATCGAGCGCCCGGTCACGTTCTTGGCATGGAACAAACGAAGTTCGCCATTGCGCTGGCGGATACCGATCACTGGGCGTTTCTTGGTTCCGCGTCCACGATGCTCAAGGCCATGTCCCTTTCCGCCGATGTAGGTTTCATCCACTTCGATTTGCCCTTCAAGCATCGGCTTGTCGCATTCGGCCATCGCTGCCCGGATGCGATGGCACAGGTACCACGCGGTCTTGTAGCTGATTCCGAGCGTCCGTTGAACCTGACAGGCCGACATGCCCTTCTTCGCTTCGCACAAGAGATAGGTTGCAGCAAACCACTTTTCGAGCGGAAGATGAGTGTCATTGAAAACTGTCCCAGTGAGGACGGAGAATTGATGGCCGCATGAGCCACACTCGAATTGCTTTCGGGATTCCAGATAGCAGACTTGCCGCTCTTTGCAGCGTGGGCAAGTCACGCCTTCGGGCCAGCGCAGTTTGGTCAGAATCTCACGGCACTTATCATCTGTCCCGCACTTTTGAAGCATTTCTAGGAGAGCCATGAAAGCACCTCGCAAATCGAAGAAGCAAAAGACAGGCAGGCCGCTTGAGAATGTTTCGTTACGCAACTTAGTGAAAGACGTGAAACGGGATATTCAGGCCAAGTTGAAACCAAAGCGCGATTGAGGTTCATGTCCATGCACAAACAGACTACCAAATCGCCTAACCTGTGTCAAGTAAATAATCTTGTTTTCTAATCGTCCGAAAAAAACGCACTCCACTTGCCTCTCACGATTCACCACTCGATGCATTTCTAATCGATACTACCGACGATTAGAATTCCTTATATCTCCTACAAAACAAACGACGGAGGTACTTTCTAATCGATACTAAAGTGGCGTTTTTTGGCGCAGTTCTAAGGTCAATAACGGATAGGCAGGCGGGGGGTGAAGGGGCAGATTAGGCAAGCGGCAGATTGGCCTCGGCATTCAGGCTCGAATCCTCATGCAGCCCGGCGATGAAGCGAGGATACCCGGCCGCCGCGATCATCGCCGCGTTATCCGTCGAAAGCGCCCGGCTCGGGAAATATACCTCGATGCCGCGGCGGCGCGCCTCGGCTTCGAACCCGGCCGGAAGCGCGCTGTTGGCAGCGACGCCGCCGGAAACGAGCACGGTGCGCACGGCGGTCTGAGCCGCCGCTGCCAGCGTGCGCCCGACGAGATCGTCAACGACCGCGCGCTGAAAGCTCGCGACCAGATCGAGTGTCGCAGCGCTCGAAAGCTGGCGCATGGTTTCCGCGCCGCGTTCGCCGCGCGCGAGCGCCCGTTGCCGCGCTTCGATTTCCGGCTGCAACTGCGGATTGCGGCGCAGGTGGTAGAGCACGGCGGTCTTGATGCCGCTGAAGCTGAAGTCGAAAGCGTTGCCGCTCATTTTCGGCTCGGCGAAGCGGATGGCTTTCGCGTTTCCGTGCCCGGCGAGTTGGTCAATGATCGGCCCGCCGGGATAGCCGAGCGCAAGCATGCGCGCCACTTTGTCGTAGGCTTCGCCGGCCGCGTCGTCGCGAGTGCCGCCGATGCGCGCGTACGAAAAGCGCGCCGCGCCATTCGGCGAATCCGATTTTACGTGGTAGAGAATCGTATGGCCGCCGGAAACGATCAGGCACACCGCCGGCAATTCCGGCCGGCGCCCGGCGGCATGGGCTTCAAGGAGAACGGCGTGAACGTGGCCTTCGAGATGATTGACGGCGATAAGCGGCTTCCCAAGCGCAAGCGCCAGAACCTTGCCATACGTCACGCCGACAAGGAGCGCCCCGATCAGCCCCGGTCCCTGCGTGACGGCAATCGCATCCACATCCGGGAGCGCGACGCCGGCTTGTTCGACTGCCTCGCGAACCACGGGCACGATGCGCCGCAAATGTTCTCGCGAGGCAAGCTCGGGGACGACTCCGCCAAAATTGCGGTGAATCGCCACCTGCGACGCGATCACACTCGAAAGAATACGCCGGCCGCCGGCTACCACCGCAGCAGCCGTCTCGTCGCACGAGGATTCGATTCCCAGAATAAGCGCGTCGCTCGAATTCACCGGATTGGGCGGATTTGGCATTTAAAATCTCATGGTAGCATACGCCGCTGCGCCGGCCGCTTGAGTGCACAGATTCCGAACGATTCGGCGCACGTTGCAATTACGAACAATCAATCTGCGGCGCCAAAACCGAGCCGCACGAGAAGGGTAAAATCAATCTCGCGTCTATGACTGAAACACGAAAAAAAGTTCGCAAAGCTGTCCTGCCCGTCGCGGGGCTCGGCACGCGGTTTCTTCCGGCCACCAAGGCCATGCCGAAAGAGATGCTTCCCGTGGTGGATAAGCCGCTGATTCAATATGCGGTCGAGGAATGCATCGCCTCAGGAATCGAAAATATTATTTTCGTCACCGGGCGGCGGAAGAACGCAATCGAAGACCATTTCGATTCCGCGCCCGAGCTCGAAAGGTTTCTCGAGGATCGCGGAAGGCCGCAGCAAGCGCGCATGGTGCGCGAAATTAGCGGCGGGCTTCATTTCAGTTACACGCGCCAGAGCGAAGCGCTGGGGCTCGGGCACGCGGTGCTGGCGGCACGCGAATTAGTAGGCGATGAACCGTTCGCGGTGCTGCTGGGCGACGTGATCATGGATGGCCCGGTGCCCGCCACGCGCACGCTGGTTGAAATCTATGAAGCGACAGGCATCGGCGCGATCGCGGTCGAAGAGGTCCCCCGTTCACAAGTGCACCTCTACGGAATCATTGACGCAAGCCCGGCCGTCGAGACGAGATGGAAATCTCCGCTGCTGCGTATCAAGGACCTTGTCGAAAAACCGTCGGCGGAAAAAGCGCCATCAAATTTGAGCGTCACGGGCCGCTACGTTTTGCCGCCTGAAATTTTCGAGTATCTCGAGGCTACCACCGCCGGAGCCGGAGGCGAGATTCAGCTCACCGACGGATTGCGCAAGCTCGCCCAGCGCGAAGGCCTCTACGCATCCCTCTACGAGGGAAAAACGCACGATGCCGGAGATAAATTGGGATTCCTGAAAGCCACGGTTGAAATCGCGCTGCGGAATCCGCAGTTCGGCGCCGCGTTTCGCGAATATTTGCGCGAATTGAAATTGTAATTTCGCGCGGCGGATTTACTTTTTTTCTTTTTTCGAGCTGCTTTTTTCGGCGGGAGCTTTCGATTCCGCGGATTTTTCGCCGGACTTCTCGCCGGATTTTTCGGTGGACTTCGCGGCCGCTCCATCGCCGGAGCTTTCGCCGGATGGCGCCGCTGAAGATTGTTTGCCGCCGTAATCGGTCACGTACCAGCCCGACCCCTTGAATTGAATCGCGGGTGCGGCGAACTGGCGCGGCGCTTTCCCGCCGCACTTCGGGCACTTTTTTGTTTGCGAGGCCGAATGCTTCTCGATTTTCTCGAAGAGATGGCCGCACTTCTCGCACTTGTATTCGAATAACGGCAAAGCAGAACTCCTCTCAGGCCCGCAGCCAAAAGAAAATAGTAGCATGCCAGCGCCGTTTGTTGCAGGAAGCTGTCGCGTAATGCCCGCGAGGGTGTGTGCTAAACTCGCTGGTCAGCGAGCCCCATGGGGAAAACGACGAAACAGAAAATTACCGAAGCAGGAGCAGGTTGCCTTTACGTTGTCTCGACGCCCATCGGCAACCTCGAGGACATTTCGCTTCGCGCGCTGCGCATTCTGAAAGAGGCAGACTTGATCGCCTGCGAGGACACGCGCCAGACTCTCAAGCTGCTCACGCACTTCGACATTCAGAAACGCATGGTGAGCTATCACGAGCACAACGAAATCACCCGCGCCGCGGAACTGGTGATTGACCTCGAGCAGGGCGCGAAGGTAGCGCTCGTGAGCGACGCGGGCACCCCGGCGATTTCAGACCCCGGCCATCGCCTCGTGAGTCTCTGCGTCCGCCACGGCATCCATGTGGTCCCGGTGCCGGGTGCATCGGCGTTCGTCGCAGCACTGGCGGCTTCCGGGATGCCGGCAGAGGAATTCGCTTTCATAGGCTTTTTGCCATCGCGACCCACCGAGAGAAGAAAGTCTCTGCGCGCGTTGGCAACAGAGCCGCGAACTTTGGCTCTATACGAAGCCCCGCACCGGCTGCTCGATACACTCGAGGACGCATTCGAAATTCTCGGCAACCGGCCCGCGGTGATCGCTCGCGAAGTGACGAAAGTGTACGAGGAATTTGTCCGCGGCCACATCGAAGACCTGTTGGACGCAGTTCGCAAGAAAGCGCCACGCGGAGAAATCACGCTGCTCATCGCGCCAGCCGATGGCCATAGCGTTCACGCGCTGTCGCTGGCAGACGCCGCCATCCCGCTGGCGAGGCGTGTGGACGAAATCGCGAAGGAACGCGGTGTGGATCAGAAAGCGGCGTTGAAAGTAGCAGCCCGCGAGCGCGGCCTCACGCGCCGTGAGGCGTACAAGCAATTGCTCATCACTCGTGATGAATAAGCGCGATCAATCTGCCGGCGAGGTTGCGACGTTTTCGAAGAACGCGTCAACACAGCCGAGGATCTCGCCGGTCGTGTGGGCGTGATGCACCGCATGTCGCAGCTCGCCGCCGTTCCGCACGCCGTGCGTGAAGAGGCTCGCGAACTGCTTCATTTTGCCGATGGCGTCCGGCATCGCGGCAGCAATCAAGCTCCGGAAATATCCGGAGAGCAATTGGTAGCGATCGAAGTCGTTGGGCTCAGTGTAGGTGCCGGTGGCGAGGTAATCAGCAATCTGGCGGAAGATCCATGGATTTGAGGAAGCGGCGCGCCCAATCATCACGGCGTCGCACCCGGTTTCCTCGGCCATGCGCACAGCGTCCTGCGGCGAACGAATGTCGCCATTGCCGATGACAGGCATGCGCACGGCTTCCTTGACGGCACGAATTATTTTCCAGTCCGCCGAGCCGTTGTAACCCTGCATCCGCGTCCGAGGATGGACGGCGATGGCCTCGATTCCCACCTGCTCGGCCATCCTCGCCACATCCGCCGCGACAATGTTGTTTTCATCCCAGCCGGAGCGAATCTTGATCGTAAGTGGAATTCGCACGGCCGCGCGAATGGCGCGGAGAAGCTTTTCAAGGTGCGGCAAATCGCGAAGCAGGCCTGAGCCGCCACACTTGACCACTTTTTTCACCGGGCAGCCAAGGTTGATGTCCACCTGGTCAAACCCCAGGTCTTCGGTAAGCGCCGCGGCGGAAGCCATCACGACAGGATCGGACCCAAATATCTGCGCCGTGATCGGATGCTCGTCTTCTCCAAAGTAGAGATAGTGAAGCGTGCGCGCGGAATTGCGCGTCAAGCCCTCCGCGCTCGTGAATTCGGTCATGATCATGCCGCAGCCGCCGAGCGAGCGAATCACGCGCCGGAAAACAGTATCGGTGACGCCGGCCATGGGAGCGAGGAACGTCGCAGGGCGAATCGCGAGGTCGCGAATTGTGATCTCGGCTGGGAACATGGGTCAGAGGAGCATGTCGTCGATGCGTTCGCCGTCGACATCCTGGTCCAAATCAAACGCCGTGTGCGCGTCACTAGTGCGCGACGAGACCGGCAACGCCGAAACAACTGGCTGCGCAGGCGCAGGACTCACAGAAACGCCCGCGGCTGCAGCGCGGGCGCGAGGAGTGGGCGCTGCTGCCGATTCGGGGGGTGCCGCCGGCAAGCTGCTGCCGAGCTGGGCGAGCAGCGCCTCGATAGAGCCCCCGAAGAAATTCTCGACGACCTGCCGAAGCGCCTGGGCGCGCGCCTCTTCGGCCGTGAGATTCGCGCGATAGAAATAGGCTCGGCCGACTTTGCGCCGCTCGACCACCCCCTTGCGCGCCAGCCGATCCATGATGGTCATGATCGTGGTGTATGCGCGCGGGCGGCGCTCGGCCAGCCGGTCGCGAATCTCGCGCACGGTCCCTTCGCCGATTGGCCAGAGCGTGTTCATGCAGGCGAGCTCGAGTGGAGCCAAATCGAGGAGCGACCGTCGCGGCGACGCTGTTTTGGCGGTGAATTCATTCATCATTTGTTCCCAAGTAAGGCGCCAATCATTTTCGCGCAACAGACCCTGCCGCGGCCTTTGAACCCGATTCCTTCGACGCCGGCGCGCCGGGTTTCTCGCCGGCAAGGAACTTATCAGCACGCAACAGCGCTCGCCGCAACGATGGATTGCGATCAGTCCAGTCATCCTTGCCCGCCGGAGCGTCGAGCGTCGCGCGCATCGCTGCCATCTTCGAATCCATGTCGTCGAGAAAATGGAGCGCCACGGCCTCGCGTGTTTGCGGCAGGGATGGCGAGCCGAATTCATGGGTGCCATGATGGCTGAGAATCAGGTGCTCCAACAGGATCGCGAGCGGGGCAGGGAATTCCGGGATGGCGCGGATTTTATCGCGCACCAAGGCAGTGCCAATCATGATGTGGCCGAGCAGCCGTCCTTCGGTCGAATAGGCAATCCCACGGGCGTAGCGCAGTTCGTCAATTTTACCGATATCATGCAGCACGATTCCCGCCAGGAGCAGATCGGCATCAAGTTCCGGGTAATGCGCGGCAACCGCGCGGCCAAGTCCGATTAGGCTGACGACGTGTTCGAGCAAGCCGCCGAGGAATGCGTGGTGCATGGTCATCGCGGCGGGGGCCCGCTTCAGTTTGGGTGTGATGACAGGATCGTCTATGACATTCGTGAGCAGACGCTTCAGCCAGGGATTCTTCATTTCGGCGATGGCCGCGCGCAAGTCGGAATACAGCTGCTCGATATCAAATTTCGTATGCGGAAGGAAATCGGCGAGGTCGTAATCGCGTTCCGCCGCCGGGACGATCTGCTCGAGCGTCAGCTCCTTCTCGCCGTTGTAAATCTTTACGCGTGCGCGGATCTGCACAACGTCGTCCCGCTCGAAGCTCTTCTCGATAGGAGCGAAGTTGTCCCACATCTTCGCGGAAATCGAGCCGGTGCGGTCAGCAAGCTCTAGCTGGAGCCACGACGAACCGGTGCGGGCCGAGGTGCGAATTTCTTTTTCCCGGACAAGAAATAGCGAGGAGAAAGCCTGTCCCTCTTGAAGTCCGGAGACGTAATGGCTTTTCATCAGCTCCCGGCCTTCGATTTGGACGACTTTTTCTTGCCTTTCGTCGGTGCATCCGGGGTGGGAGCGACTTCTTGAATGATGCTGGCGCCTGCCATTGCGGCGCTATCCGTGAAACCGGGCCTTACCATCACGTAACTTTCTTCGCGCAACTGTGCGAGATACTCGCGCATGGTCGGCTGCATTCTTTGCAGGTAGATCTTGTTCATGATTTCGTTTTCCACTTTTTCCAAAGGCTGCTGGCCGGCCTGGAAGTGTTCCACGACTTTCAGAACCTCGAATCCAGTTTTCGTTTGGATTACTTCGGTCATCCCTCCCCTGTTGAGCGCGAAAACGGCGTCCTCAAGCTGCTTCGATAGCTGGCCGCGCTCGAAGGTTCCCAGGCTTCCGCCCTCTTTCGCGGTGCTGCCTTCGGAATAGCGTTTCGCGAGCTCGCTGAATTCCTCTCCCTTGACGGCGCGATTGCGGTAGTCCTCCACTTTCCTCGAGATTACAGACATTTCTTCCTCTGTCTTGCCTTCCGTGCTCAGGAAGATTTCGCTTAGGACCACAAGCTCCGGCCGGACGAAATCCTTTTGATGCTCATCGTAATACTTCTTCACTTCATCCTTGCCGATGACGATGCGATTGCGCATCTCCCGGCCAATCACTTCCTGGGTCAGCAGGCTGTTGCGAATCTGATTTTTATAGTCCTCCCACGATAGGCCTTCTCCCTCGACGGCCTTCTCGAGTTCCTCAAGGCTTCCGAGTTTATTGTCCTTGCGGACGTCGTCGAGCCGTTTGATGAGGTCGGTCTCTACGCTGATGCCTTCGTCTTTGCCGCGCTGGATGAGTAGCTGCTGGTCAATCAGATCGCGCAACAGGTCTTTCTGCCTGTCTCTGTAGGAGGCTTCCATTTTTTCCGCCGTGCAACCCTGGCAGTCATGAGCAATTTCTTCGCGCAGCGTGGCGTCTGCCTTCTGAAAGTCGGAGAGCGTAATGATGCTGTTGTTGACGCGGGCGATGATCTCTTCGACGATTACGGATTTGGGCTTAACCTGCGCCTGGGCGAATAACGACGCGGGGGCGAACAAGAGGATTGCGGAAGGAATAAAGTATCGAAGTGTCGCGAAGCGTTTAATGTTCATGGTGATCCTTCGAATGGAATTTTATCCCTACGTTTGTAGTTGTAGCAATACGTTTCTCGCAGCCGCCATGGCCCCGCCTTTTTCGCCTTTCCATTCCAGCCACAAGACACCGGTCGGATCCAGGCGCATGCCGCGTCGTTTGCGAATCAGCTTCACGAGCCGCTCGGGCCCGAGCGGCGTGTCGTCGTAGAACTTGATGGCTAATTGGTCGCCACGTCGATCAATGGACGCGACCAGTAGCTTTTCCGCGAGGCCTTTTAGCACTGCGTAATCGAGCAAGTTTTCGACTGCGGGCGGCGGCGGGCCAAAGCGGTCGTCAAGCTCGCGGCGCACCTCCTCGCGCTCGGCATCCGAAGTGACGCTGGCGATGCGTTTGTAGATCCGGAGGCGCAAATTCTCGCTTTCAATGTACTCCGGTGGGATGCGGATTTCCTGCCCAAGGTTGAGTGTAGCGCGGCGCTCGGGCACAGCCGCCTCGCCCTTCCGCTCCGCCACGGCCCGCTCCATCATCTGGCAATACATGTCGAAGCCCACGGCCTCAATGTGGCCGTGCTGCTCGCGGCCGAGCAAATTTCCGGCGCCACGCAATTCCAGATCGAGCGCGGCAATGCGAAACCCCGCACCGAGGTCGCTGAATTCCTTGAGAGCGGCAAGGCGTTGACGAGCGATGGAGGTGAGCGACGCTTCCGGCGGGATCAGCAAGTAGGCGTAAGCGCGCTGATTCGAGCGCCCGACGCGGCCGCGGAGCTGGTAGAGCTCGGAGAGACCCATGCGGTCCGCTCGATTGATGATGATTGTATTTGCGCGAGGGATGTCCAATCCATTCTCGATAATTGTGGTGGAAACGAGGACATCCGCTTCATCGCGGATGAACTTCAGCATCACTTTCTCGAGCTCGCTCTCGCGCATCTGGCCGTGGCCTACGACCACGCGAGCTTTGGGGACCAACCGCTTGATCAACGAGGCCAGCGATGCGATGGACTCCACGCGGTTATGAACGAAAAATACCTGACCATCCCGCGCGAGTTCTTCCTCCACCACTCGCTGAATGAGCGTTTCGCTGAATGGGGCAACGCTGGTTTGAATCGCCAGGCGATCTTTCGGCGGGGTCTCGATCACGCTCATGTCACGCAATCCGACCAGGGACATGTGCAGCGTTCTCGGGATTGGCGTGGCCGACATGGTGAGCACATCCACGTCCTTGCGCATTTCTTTGAGGCGCTCCTTGTGGGCGACGCCGAAGCGCTGCTCTTCGTCCACGACGAGCAAGCCAAGGTCCTGAAATTTGACGTCGCGCGAAATCAGGCGGTGCGTCCCGATGACGATATCCACTTTTCCAGCTTCGAGCTCCTCGAGAATTTTCTTTTGCTCCTTGTCTGTCCGGAAGCGGCTGAGCATTTCGATGCGGACAGGGAACGCCGCGAATCGGCGGCGAAACGTCTCAAAGTGCTGGAAAGCAAGCACGGTGGTCGGGGCGAGGACGGCCACTTGTTTCGAGTCCGCGATAGCTTTGAAAGCTGCGCGCATGGCGACTTCCGTCTTGCCGTAGCCGACGTCGCCGCACAGGAGCCGGTCCATCGGCAGCGGCGATTCCATATCGCGTTTCAAATCTTCGATGGCACGCTGTTGGTCTGGTGTTTCCTCGAATTCAAAAGCGTCCTCGAATTCCCGTTGCCAGTTTGTGTCGGCTGGAAATGCGTGGCCGGGGGCCGTTTTGCGCTCGGCGTAGAGCGCGAGGAGCTGTCCCGCCATGTCACTGACGGATTTGCGCACGCGGGTCTTGCGTGCTTCCCACACTCCGGTGCCGAGACGATCGAGGACGGGCTCCGCGCCGCCGAGCGATTGATATTTTTGCACCAGGTCGAGACGCGCGAGCGGGACATAAAGCTTCGCATCGCCAGCGTAACGAAGAAGCATGAATTCGCCGTTTGCGCCCTCGATCGCGACCTGGCGCAAACCCTCAAACTGGCCGATCCCGTGGTCGACGTGAACCACGTAATCGCCCGGCTTGAGGTCGGAGAAGTCGCTGAAGAAGCTGGCGGTCTTCGGGCGCGCCCGCGAACGCTGCGAGGGGGCTGGAAGCGTCTCGAACAAGTCTGCGTTGCCATAAAGCGCCAGCTTCGCCTCAGTGAACACGACACCTTCGGTCAGTGGCGCTTTGAACAGGACCATCGCAGGGCCACTCGCACCGCTCGATTCTTCCGCGAGCCGCGAGACAGTAACGTTTTCTTCGAGTTCACCCATTCTGTAGGGCAGCTCGTACTCATGGCAAATGTCCGCAAAGCGCTCCAATTCTCCAGTGCTGGCTGCGGAGACCATGACTTGGTCACCAGTGGCGATTCGTCCGCGCACTTCGGCCATAAACGCGGCGACGTTGCCGTGATAATGCGTGGTTGGCTGCGTGTGCAGCGCTCGTTGCGGCGCATCTGCGACGGCGACGCCCAGATGCTCCAGGCCGAGCCGTGGTGAAAGTTGCAGCGCGAGTGTCCATTCTTCGTCCGTGAATATGTAACGGTTCGGAGGTTCAGCGAACGGGTCTTCGGCCTCCTCGAATGCTTCTTGGAGGCTGGCGCGATATTTTTCGATGGCGGATTCGAGAAGCGCCGGTTCGTCCTCGATAATCAATGGCTTGGCGGCCAAATCGAACAGAACCGATTTGCGCACTTCGCGGAGAATCTCGCGAAACTCCCACCCGGGGAAGAAGCCGGGCGGCGGGGCATCATCCTCGCGCCCCGACGGCGTGGAAACGCGCAAGCGCTCGAGCACAACGGCTCTGCGAAGGAATTCCGTGAGCGGGAGGAGCGTGGTGCGCTCAACTGGATTCGTGGAGCGCTGAGAATTGGGGTCAAACGCGCGGATCGATTCGATTGTGTCGCCCAGCAATTCGATGCGAACAGGCTGCGGCGTCTCCGGTGAAAACACATCAATGATGCCGCCTCGCACGGAATATTGTCCCGGCATCTCGCAGGTCACTTGCTTGTCGTATCCGGCGCTGGCCAGAAACTCGAGCAGCTCTTCGTGCGGGAGGGGCTGGTCGCGCTCGATGGTGCGTGCGAGCTGGCGATAGAACTCCGGCTCGCGCATCCGCCAGATCGCAGCCTGCACGGGGGCGATCAGCACATCCGCTTCGCCATTCGCGAAGCGCCAGAGGGCAACGGCGCGATCCTCGGAAATTTCGGCGTGAGGCGAGCGATTCTCAGATGGGAGCACATCGTGAGCCGGGAAATGCACTACGCGATGACCCGGCTTGGCAGTGACCGCACGATAAAACCAGCGGATAGGTTCGAGAAGGGCTTCCGCGCGCTGGTTCGTCTCGACGATGAAGACGGTGGGCCTGCCGAGCTGTGCGGCGGCTATGGGCACGAGCAGTGCTTTGGCAGAATCCGTGAGACCAGAGAGGCGTACTTCGCCGCCGCTGCGACGAAGCGCATCCAATGCCTCTTCAACTACGGGACGGTGCCCAACCCGTGCGAGAAGCTCAGATACCAGTGAAAGAATCATGCGCGAAGTTGCGTGATGCGCTCGATCAAGCGTGAGGTTGAAAAGCCGGGTTCGAGGGGGATGCTCACTATTTTCTGGCTCGCGTTGTGGTCCGCAGCCTCACCTCCGCCCACAACGACGATGTCGGGCTCCAGGCGCGCGACCAATTCCTTGGGAGTGGATGCGTCGAATTCGACGGCGAAATCCACGGCTGCGAGCGATGCAAGGATTTCCATTCGCTCGCTCGCGAGTGTAATGGGAAGCTCGACTGCATTGATTGCCACCTCGCCTCGGCCTGATGACGCCTGAACCATCGCATCGCTTTGCACGCCGACTACGAGGATGTCGCCCAGCTTGCTTGCTTGCTCCAGCAATCGAACATGGCCGGGGTGGAGAAGGTCAAAGCGGCCGCTCGCGAAGACCACTCCCTTCCCGTTGCGTTTCCACCCGCTCCGGTGGAGAATCAGCTCGTCTTGCGATACCACTTGGCCCACTTGCGTATCTCTCCGTCCGCATCCATGGATAATCGCAAACAATCAATTCTACCACGCGTGCCGATTTCGCCGGGCGAGTCGCGATGAAGCGATGGGAAGTGGCTTTGGCTATCACCGGCGCGATTTGCATGATCCTCGGAGCACGTTGGGTTCGGCGTGGGGAACTCCCCAAGCTGGAAATCTCAATCGCCGGCAACGGTTGCAACATGCCGGTTACATCAATTCAGCCTCCGGCGGGCGTGAATCCCGCAGGGTCGGCGGTTTTGATCCACGGACTTGCCGCCAATCGCCGCCTGATGACATATTTGGGCGAAGATTTTGCCGGGCACGGCTTCACCGCTTACTTGCCCGATTTGCCTGGTCACGGCGATAACACCGCTCCATTCACTTTTTTGCGCGCACAACAATGTGCGACAGTGGCCGTCGAATCTCTGACGCGCACCGGCAAGATCGACCCGAAGACGACCATCCTTGTGGGGCATTCGATGGGCGGAGCCATTGCGATTCGATTGACCGATCGAGATCCGGTTGCCGCGACGATTGCAATTTCGCCAGCGCCAATGATTTTGCCTCAGCGGATGCCTGCGAACCTGCTTGTATTCACCTCAAGTAATGATATCGGAATCTTGAAGCGGCAGGCGGCGAGGCTTAAGGAAGCCGCCGGGGGGGATCGCGCGCAGCCGGACGATTTTGCGCAACAGCACGCGTTTGAGCTGAAGTATGTGCCCTACT
Organism: uncultured Acidobacteriota bacterium; assembly: GCA_963701005.1. GTDB lineage: Bacteria > Acidobacteriota > Terriglobia > Acidiferrales > UBA7541 > Palsa-295. The sequence continues at coordinate 3,424,327 of OY969555.1, read as the reverse complement.
CGACGCACACGAGCCTGCTGGCGAATCGGAACGTAGCCCATCAATCCGAATTGTGGGCCATGCAATCACTATTCCCGACAGTTGCACCCGAGACTCTTGCGTTGAACATCGATCTTGCCACCTATGAAACGTACAATCTTGGGAGGCGCCGTCTCGCCGGGGCGCTCATCGGTCTCCTGGGGCCGATGCTGATGTTTCCGTTCTGCGCGACGCTGGCCGCAATGTTTGCTGGCCTTCATCGGGCCGAATTGGATGACCCGCATCCGTCGCGCGTGCTCGCAATCGTCGAATTCCTGGTTTGCCCGCTGGTAGGGGTACTGATTCTTACGCTGGGCACTCCACTCAAATTCCTTCGCGTGTACACAGGCGAATATCTCGCATCGCTGGTGTTGCTCGTGGGTTTGATGCTGGTCGTCTTGAACTGGAGGGACGCCAAGGAAAGTCTATCATTCAGGCTCCCCCGGCTCCTCGCTGCCGCGGCGCTTGGCTTCGCCACTTTTCTTGCCATCGGCGCGTGGCTCAATTGGCAGCTTGACGACGCCTGGCTGAATGCGCCGCGCTGGATTCGATTCGTTGCCCTTGTGCCGATTCTGTGGATTTTCAGTTACGCCGAGGAAGTCGTGCTCGGGCCGGTGCGGATCGGGAAGCGGCGGGCGCTGCGCTTTGCGATATTTATGCTCCTTCGACTGGAACTGTGGATCGCCTGCGTTGTGGCGTTCTACTACCTTGGAAGCAGCCAGGTGCTCCTCGTTATCCTCTTCTCATTTCTGGCGCAGTTCTCGATCCTGCAGCGCCTTTCGACTGACGCGGTACGCCTGCGCACTGGCTCTGCCACGGCCGCGGCTTTGTTTAGTGCTATACTCGCTGCCTGGTTTATTGCGGCTGTGTTCCCACTGACCTGACCCGCGAGATGAAGGAAATTGCCATTGTCGGAGGCGGTCCCGCCGGCGCGCTCTGCGGAGAGCGGCTGGCGAGCGCGGGCTTTCAGGTCACGATTTTCGATGAACGCCTCGCATGGGAAAAGCCCTGCGGAGGCGGATTGACGCACAAGGCGATCGATGCCTACCCCTTCCTGCTCGATGCACCCTATCCAAAGAGAATTATTCGAACAGCGGAGCTGATTTCCAGCCGAGGCCATCGCGCTCGTTTTGAGATGAGCCATCCGATCGTGATTTACGCGCGCAAGGTGCTCAATGGACTGCTGCTTGACCGGGCCGTGGCTGCGGGCTGTACTGCAATCCGCTCGCGCGTAACGAGCGTCAATACCGATGGGGCTCGCGTTCGACTATCCGCCGCGGGCGAAGACTGCGCGGCTGATTTCGTGGTTCTCGCCGCGGGCGCGCGAAATCAATTGCTCCCGGAAACGACTCCACTTGGGAAGCGCGACTTGGAAATGACGCTCGGATATTTTGTCCCGACGGAAGAAGACATTATCAAAGTGAAATTCCTGAAGCAGTTCGAAGGATATCTTTGGTCTTTCCCGCGCGCGGATCATCTCTCCGTGGGAATTTGCGCGAAGATGGGGCAGACTTCCAGTCAGCAATTGCGCCGACACCTTGAAGATTTCGTGAGCGAAGAGAAAATCCCTATGGAGGGGGCGCACCTTTACAGCCATGTGCTGCCATCTCCCGAGGCTCATACATTGCGGGCGCGCCGAATCCTGGGGAGAAACTGGGCCATGGCGGGTGACGCCGCTGCCTGTGTGGACCCGATCACAGGCGAGGGTCTTTACTACGCGTTGCGCTCGGGGGATTTGCTTGCCGAAGCGCTCATTGAAAGTCAACCGCAGGCGTATCCCGAGCGGCTGCGCGCGGCATTTTCCGCTGACCTCGAATTCGCTGCCCATATCGCGCGCAAGGTTTTCCGTGGAACGTTTCTTGGCGACGCGATCACCACACGCATGGTCCAGCTATTAAAGTATTCGCCGACGTTCGGCGATTTGATCCGCGATATTTTCAGTGGCTCCCAGGATTATCGAGGCCTCAAGCAGAGGCTATGGAACCAGCTCGGCATCACGATGGCGGAAATCTCACGCAGCATTCTCGATCCGCAGTGTATTCGCGCGGCCACCCGGACGGTGGGCAGCCGCGAACCCTCCCGGTGAAGCGCTCCGTGACCACAAAGAAGTGGGCTAAATCTGCAAAGCCTGTAGCACGGTTGCCCAAGAAGGCTCCCGCGGAGCCGAAACCCGTGGCGGCTGTGGCAGGGGAATCAAAGCTGCGTGCTGGCTTAGAAGGCAGCATCGAGAGGGTGGTGTTGCACGAGTGGACCATTGCCTCACTCGACCCGCGATTGCCAGCGGTTCTGTCCACGCCGCATATGATTGGCCTGATGGAAATTGCCGCGGCGCAGGCCATCCTTGCCGAATTGCCTCCCGGGGCTATTTCCGTCGGCACGCGCATCGAAGTGGACCATCTCAAGGCGGTTCCTGTGGGCTCGACGGTGCGGGCGAGAGCGCGTTTGGTGGAGCACGGGGGGCGATTTCTGGTCTTTGATGTCGAGGCTAGCTCCGGAGTCCACGTGATCGGGCGCGGCCGTGTGTTTCGTGCCATCGTCGAGCCTCGGAAATTCCAGGCGAACGCCCACTCGCGCACGTCTTGAGCATGGCCGCAGCGCCGTGCTAACCTGCTTCCAGTCTCCCGTGCCGGAGTGGCGGAATTGGCAGACGCGCCGGACTCAAAATCCGGTAGCCGCAAGGCTGTGTGGGTTCAAGTCCCTCCTCCGGCACCATTGCTCTTTGTTTGCAGTTGAACACTGGTGATACTGTACGGAGCAAACGATATCCGAATCGGATGAGTGTTAACTTCCACGGAGTAACGTCGTAATTGTTGCAGACTTCCGAGCGGGATTAGCCGAAAGTAAAGTTGACGGCACTTCAACGACCCGAGGACATCCGTGCCAAATGTAGGCGAGCGGCGAAGCGAACGAGTGCTGCTGGACATACCGGTGGTTCTGTTTGGAGAAACCGCGGATCGCGGGCCATTCCGTGAGGAGACTTTCACGGTAACAGTGAGCGCGCACGGCGCCCTGCTCATGCTGGAAACTAAAGTGGCCATCGGACAGAAGGTAAAGCTTGCGAACCCGGGGAATTGGGACGAGCGGGAGGCGCGGGTTGCCTTCGTGGGTGGCGACCACGCCGGGCTGGCCGCTGTCGGAATCGAGTTTGACCAGCCATCGCCTCAATTCTGGCCAGTGACCACGCCTCCTGCCAATTGGAAAGCCTGCTAGCGCCCTCCACTTTCACCAAGGCCGGAATCGGCTATTGCTACTGCGGCAACTCACTTCCTGCTTTGCATTGACGCAAACAGCTCCCAGGCACAAATTCATCGTGTCCCTCTTGAAGGAGGCTTATGCGCTCAATCGCTTGTTCTGCCGGTGCTGTGATCCTCGCGGTCGGACTGTGCACGCTCCCAGCGAATGCGTCGAGCGAGAAGCCGCTCGGAGTGGTGACGCAGGCTCAGCACGCTCATCTCGACAATGCGAGCGCGGCGATGGGCGCCTCGATTTACGCCGGCGATACATTTGAGACCGAGAGCGGAGGGACGCTGCGATTGCGCTTTGGTTCGAGCCAGATTTATTTGCTGGCCTCGAGTGCGGTGAAAGTTGCGGAAAGTTCCACCGGCGCGCTGATCACCGTCACGCGCGGAACTGTCGGCATCTCGTCCTCGACATCCGGGCAAGTGGCGCTCGAGACTCCCGCGGGAATTGTTCGCGGAGCGGAGGGCAAGCCGGCGTACGGGCAAGTGACGATCACGAATCCGGCGGAAATAATCGTTTCGGCTTATCGCGGCGAACTCATTTTGGACAATGAGGGCGAGCTGCATTCGATCCCGGAAGGGAAGGCGTACCGCGTGGTGATCGAACCCGATCAGGAACAAACTTCGCAGGAGCCGACCCCCGCGAACAATCCAGAATTTCATCCGGCGGAGAACCATCATCGAAAGCGCCGGCTCGCGTTTTATTTGATTTTTACTGGCGCCGTGGCAATCGCCACTTACGAATTGTGGGTTGAATTGGCCGAAAGCCCCACCAAGTTCGACCACTAAGCTACCGTTCCCGATCGCGAATCAAACGAATTGCTTCCGGAAGCGTCGAATCCGTCTGCCCGTTCGCCGCGGCTTCCTGATCAACCGGCTGAATTTCGCTTGCCTCCTCACTCGCTTCGCCCGGAGCGAGAAAAAGATTTGATTCGACGCCGTGCTGTTTTGTGTAGAGATCGTAGTAGCGGCCGCCGGCGGCATATAGGGATTCGTGCGTTCCGCGCTCGATGATTCGCCCGGCCTCGACGACGAGAATTTGATCCGCGCGGCGCACCGTGGAGAGGCGGTGGGCAATGACGAAGGTGGTGCGGCCGCGCATGAGGTAGCGCAGGCCTTCTTGAATCAGCGCTTCGGATTCGGAATCGAGGCTGGAAGTGGCTTCGTCGAGTATCAGGATGCGCGGGTCGGCGAGGATGGCTCGGGCGATCGAGACGCGCTGGCGCTGACCGCCCGATAATTTCACTCCGCGTTCCCCGACTACGGTCTCGTATTGTTTTTCGAAGGCCTCCGCAAATTCATCCACGCGGGCGATTCGGCAGGCGGCAAGAATTTCTTCCTCGCTGGCATCGGGCCGGGCGAATGCTACGTTTTCTCGAATGGTTCCGTCGAAGAGAAAAGTTTCCTGGAGCACGACACCGAGTTGGGTGCGGTAGGAATCCAGGCGGACCTGCGAGAGATCAATTCCGTCGACGAGCACGCGGCCGCTTGTGGGCACATAGAATGCGGCGATGAGGCCGATGATTGTAGATTTTCCGGCGCCGGAAGGACCTACCAACGCGGTTACTGTTCCCGGCTCGGATTTGAAGTCGATTTCGCGCAGGACGGGTTTGCCGGTGTCGTACGCGAAGCTGACGTTTTCGAATTCGACGGCGCCCTGGATGCGCTCGAGGCGGATGGTTCGGCCGGGCGCTTCATCTTCTGCTTTTTCATCGAGCACTTCGCGCGTGCGCTCGAGGCCGGCAAGCGCTTCCGTAATTTGCGGGCCAATGCCGACGATTTGCATCACCGGGGCGATAAGCATGCCGAGGAAAAACGTGTAGGAGAAGAATGTTCCGGGAGTCATGGTGCCGCCGAGAATTTGTCGTGCACCGAGGAACATGATGATGGCGCTGACGATGCCCATGAGGCTCGTAGCGGAGAGGCTCATCAGGGAAGTTGCGGTGAGAGTTTTGAGGACGTTGTCGAGCAGGCGCTGGATTCCTGTTTGGAAGACTTTTTCTTCGCGCTCTTCGGCGTGGTAGCCCTTCACGACGCGGACGCCACCGAGCGATTCCGTGAGCCGTCCGGTGACTTCGGCATTAATTTTTGGGCGGGCGCGGTAGATGGGGCGGATGGTTTTGAAGGCCTTGTTGAGCGCGAGGCCGAAGAGGAGGAGGATGACGAAGGCGACGGCGGTCATGGTGACGCTGGTGCGGACGAGGTATATCAGGGCGAAGATGGAGGTCATAATGCCGCCGGCGAATTCTACGAGGCCGGTGCCGAGGAGATTCCGGACTCCTTCGACGTCGCTCATGATGCGGGAGACTAGGACGCCGGTTTTATTTGCGTCGTAGAACGTGACCGGCAGGCGGCCGATGTGTCCCTGGACCTTGACGCGAAGCTCGGCAATCATTTTTTGGGAAGATTTTGAGAGGAGTTGCGTGAGGGCGTAGGAGGTGACGCCCTGGATCAGCGTGGCTCCGACGACGGCGAAGATGATCGGATTGAGATATTGAATCTGGTGTTTTATGAAGACGTTGTCGAGGAGATATTTTGAGGAAGCGGGGAGGACCAGGCCTGAGAGGCGGTTGACGGCCATTAGGCCGAAGCCAAGGGCCAAGATTCCCCTTCTGGGACTGAGCAGCGCCCAAACATCGGGCAAGACTTTCCAGGAGACTTTTGGCTTCGCGGATTTCTCGTGCGAGCCTGTTCTATTCTTTCCGGCTATGGAGGCGATCCGTCCGCCCTCTTTCGATGATGTGCGGCTTGAAATTTTCACTACTATCCCTCTCATAATTAGAGGCTTGGTGCGGGGGTAGGACTCGGGTATTTTGCGCCAGCCGGGTGGGGGAGTTCCAGGTGAATCAGATGATATGCTGCGCCATGCGCCTTCGCACACCCATCGTGCTTCGGACGGGCTGCAAATATCGCCACTTTTGGACCGATTAGAAAGTACCTCGATCCTTTGTTTTGTAGGAGATATATTGAATTCTAATCGTCGGTAGGACCGATTAGAAATGCAGTGAGCGGTGAATTGTGGGGGGAAGATGAAGTGCGTTATTTTCGGTCGATTAGAAAATGTCAACCGGTTGAAATTGGGAGGGTTGCGGCGATTTCTAATCGTTTCTAGCGGTCGATTAGAAATGGATTGATCCGCTGGTTCCAAATTGGGATTGGTTAGTAGCGAGGAGTGGGGTGAGAAGCGAAACTGGTGCTGGCGAGCGGGGAGCGAAGGAGGGGAGGGGATTTCGCGGTGAGCGGGGTGGAATTTGATTTGAATTCGTTTTGACATGGGCAAGGGTAGCACTTTGAAAACGGAAATTCGCCTGGTGAGGAGTACAGATTTGGGGTGCCGTCCTAAAGCTGGACTTTTTGAGGGGTGGTAATGAGTCCAGGAATTGAGGGACAGTCCTATAACTGTACTTTTTTGTCGCGGGAGACTTGGGGGAAGGCGACGGCGGCGAAGGCAACGGCAAAGGCAACTGCCAAAGAAACAGCGGATCCCTCGTCGGCCAAAAAGCGGCCTCTGTCGGGATGACAACGCAGAGGCAAAGGCAAAGGCAAAGGCAAAGGCAAGACGCCGGCAGGATGCCAGCGGTACGAAAAGCAAGGACTAGAGGCCAATCAGGAGATTGGCGTTCCCGGGTTGATGGGAGTGAGGCTATTCGAGGGCACCATGAGGGCGAAAATGATCGAGGAGAAGGACAAGTGAAACAGCGAGTGGCCATCCTTACCGTACTAATTCTCGCAGTTTCCTTGCACGGTGAAAGCAAAGGGGGCCGTCTTCGCGGCTGCCTGGGTGCAGAAAGAATCGCAGAGGGCGTGGCAAAACTTCGTGGGGAAGGGTGGCAAAACCTCACTGTTGCCCGTCTTCGATCTATCTGGCCTGTGGGCCTTGATCCCCTCGATTGCGGCGCTTCAGATTGCAGGTCGGTCGTGAGGCAGGGCAGAGTCATCGATGGTCATTGTGAATGCTGCGAAGTTTTCGAGTTCATGCTATTGCCGGGCGAAGACAAGACGCGAGTCGAACAACTGCACAACGTCATCATTCACTATACTGCGGGCCAACAAAAAGAGGCTGTTGAGGTAGCGAAGCAATTCGCAAAAGCTGCCGGGCTCTCCGACACGGAGTTAGCGGCAGTAGGGGGCGATACGGTACAGAAATTTGGTTGGTGGAACCCGGCACAAAATCAACAGGAACACTTCGGTATCGAAATCCACTTCACCCGTCGAGGACACCTTTGGGAAGTGTATTTCGCGGTCGGGCGTGACGAGACGCCCCCACAATCACCTCAATAAAATGCGTTGTACGAGTGCGGGCCAATCAGGACCTGCCAGAAATAGGCGGGCAAGGATTGGCGTTCCCGGGGGCGGGCGTGGGGAGGAGATTGAATTACTCCCATAAATATGGGAGGATGGGGCATGAAGACGACGCTGGAAATTCCGGATGCTGTGTTCCGGCGGGCCAAATCGGCGGCGGCGGAGCGCGGCATACCGTTCCGCGAGTTGGTGACGGAAGCGCTGGCCGAAAGGCTCCGCGTGGATGGGGAGGCGGCCGGAGGCAAGCCGTGGATGCAGGCATTTGGCAAGCTCCGCCGCCTGCGCAAAGAGACGGCCCGGATCAACCGCATCATCGAGGAAGAGTTTGACCGGATTGAGACTGAGGACCGCGAGTGATTCTGGACACGAACGGACTTTCGGGCGTCGCAGAGGGAGCGGCGTCACTCGAGCCGGTGTTGCGTCAGGCGGCAGAGGTTGCTGTGCCAGTGATTGTTCTCGGCGAGTATCGGTATGGAATCCGGCAGTCGCGCCACCGGCAGCGCTACGAACAATGGCTGATGGATTCGCTCCGATACTTCCGGGTGCTTTCCGTGGATGAAGAGACAGCCATCCGCTACGCGGGCATCCGGAGCGAACTGAAAAGCGCGGGGACGCCGATTCCGGCGAATGACGCGTGGATCGCTGCGCTGTGCCGGCAGCATTCCTTGCCGCTTGTGAGCAGGGACCGGAATTTTGATTTGGTGCGAGGGCTGCGGCGGATTGGGTGGTGATCGGGGGGCGAACGTCAAAACCCGCACCCTTTGCTGACGGCGCAAAGAGTCGGCACCCTAAAGTCAAAATCGAATTCAGAACCAAATTCAAATCAAATTCACAGCGAGTCAACATGAGATGAATTTCCCGAGTGGCCGCATCGTCGGCGAGGCAAGTTGAATCCTGGGAAGTGGACGTGCGACAGGGTGGGTCTGCCGCGACTGGCGGCCGACTAATGGAATCCATTTCATCCGCCAGCGAGGCGGTGATAGAATTTTGGTCCCATGGCTAAGAAAAAGAAAGTTCGGAAGAAGAAGACGGCTGCTAGGAAGCACGTTGCCAAGAAGCGCGTGGCGAAGAAGAAGGCGGTTCGTCGGCGTAAACCTGCACGGCGGAAGAAGACTGGGCGGGCTGCGCCGGCTTTGGAATTGGCGGCGCCGGTGCGGAAGGGGCTTGGTCCTGGGGCGGCGGGGCAATCTGGGGATGTGGAGGGATTGTCGGAGACGGAGGAGGCGGATTCGGAGAGTGTTTCGGAATTGGCGGAAGAGGGACAGGATTATGAGGCGGAAGTGGTGAGCGGCGTCGAGAATGCTCCGGATGCGGATCAGGGGGAAGTGCGGACCCATGAAGTGCCGGAAGATGATGTGCCGGGGGAATATTTGGAGAAGGATTAGGCGGGTTGCGGAGATAGTTGAAGGATAGTTCCTCAGTGATTTGAGCATGGGATCTCGCGGGGCCCAGCGCTAAAGCGCAAAACTTGGATTGAAGTTTTTTTCGGAGCGCTCAAGCGCTCCTTCCCCCCGCTGAAGCGGGGGGCTCCCACCCTGAAGGACAACGTCAACAGCAACGGCAAATGCAACGGCAACGGCAACGGCAACGGCAACGGCGAAAGCGAAAAGCGACTACATGGTGCGGGTGAAACAGCGCAAAGGTGGGTGCTGCGCGCCGCCGTTTTTGTCGGAGTTGAAACTCCGACCCCCTACAAGGCAAGATCCCTCCGCAGACTGCAAAGCCAATCCATAGCGAAAAGCATTTTTGAGATCGCCTCTACAGGATGTGGAATTCGCGTTGCATGAACGGCTTTACGCCGTCGCTGCCACGGAGCTTGAGCCAGAGGGGGCCGCCTTCGTGCTGGAGGGTGATTTCGAAATCGAAGAAGGGGCAGCATTTGGTTTCGGCGGAGATCCAGGCGGCGAGGTCGGCTAGCGTGATGGCGCCGATTTGGAGACGGAAGGCGTAGCAGTCGGGGAGTTCCTTGGTTTCTAGCTTGGCTGCGGTGAGTTTTTGCGTTAGTTGGTGGTGGTGCTCGCGTTCTTCCGGGGTCAACGCCTTCAGGTTGCAATAGAAGCCGGTTGTCTGGGTCATGGCGGTCCTTTCATTTTGGATTGCGGCGGGGGTGGAGTTTGCTTGCTGATTTTGGGCGGCTATTCCTTGGAAAGCTGCGAGTGAGAGGATGGCCGCAAACAGGGAAGCGGGAGCAAATTGATTGATGCGCACGAGAGGAAAATTCATGCTGGTTCTCCTTTGGCCACTGGATCGACCACGGGGAAAATGGTACAAGTTGAAGTCAACTTTAAGTCAAGGGGCAATTTAGGGGGGGGGGATGACGATTGGGGAAGTGGCGGCGCGGGCGGGGATCGCGCCATCGGCGATTCGGTATTACGAGAAGGCGGGGTTGCTGAAGGCGCCGCATCGCGTGAATGGGAGGCGGGTGTATTCGGCGGAGGTGGAGCATCAGCTTATCGTGATTTTATTTTCGAAGGCGACCGGATTTACGCTGCCGGAGATTAAGTTGCTGCTGCATGGATTTCCGGAGAAGACGACTGCTTCGGCGCGGTGGAAGAGGCTTGCGCGAGGGAAGATTGTCGAGATGGAACGCATTCTGGCCCGGGCTGGAGCGATGAAGGAGATGCTTGAGTCGTTAATGGGTTGCCGGTGCCGGAAGCTTGAGCAGTGCGCGCGGGGATTTGCGAGACATCGGGAGTGGTGGATGGCGGATGAGGGCGGGGCAGGGCGGCGTGAATTTCAAATTTAAATGGCTCTGTTGCCATCCAGGGCGATCGTAAATGTCCTGGGATCAGGATGTGTCGCACCTACGGCGCTCTAGATTATTGCGTATTGTTTACCCAGCCCGCCAGAAAACGGCGGGCTGGGCTAAATTGTGACGCGCCTACGGCGCTAAGAAGCAGCGCGCAACTCGTGGGCGAGGCGAGCCTCGCCGTAACAAAGCGGCGGCCCCTCGGAGGGACTCGGGACGCAAACGGCGCGCCAGCCGCCGCACTCCATCTGGGCCGTGCTGAGCGCGCGTTTCCCTAATTGAGGAAGTCAACAGAGCAATTTAAAATTACAGGTTTCGGATGGGAGGCAACAGCGAGCGAGGTGAGCCTCGACCTGCCAAAGAGGATGAAGCTATAGGATGCCGATGGCGCGGGCGGCGATTAGGACGATGATCATTAGGGAGATTAGGGATTGGGCCATCATGGCTACTTTTGCGCCGCGGGCTAGGACGGCGGTGTCGGTGGGGGAGAAGGCGGTGCTGGTGTTGAAGGCTAGATAGAGGTAATCGAGGAATTGGGGGGACCAGGCGGAGTACAGGGCTTTGATTTTGGGGTCGTCCGTTTCCTGCATTAGCATTTGTGGGAAGAGAAAATAGCTCTTGATGGGGCCTGTGGCTTGTTCGCGTTCGTGGGGGCCACCGGCGTCGAGGCGCCAGTACCACAGGGCGAAGACGAGCACATTTGCGATCCATAGAGCGCAGGCGGAGCGGAGGAGCTCTTCGGGGGATTCGCGGTGTTTGGGAAGGCCTTCGATCAGGAAGGATAGGGACAGGATCAGTCCCACCGTGATTACGGAATTGGCGATTAGGGTGAGGACGCGATTGATGTGGTAGTGGCCGCGGCTGTTGGCGATCACCATGGGGACGGTTAGGGTGAAGACGACCGCGAGCAAGAACCAGCGCGGGCCTACCGAGAGGCTCTTTGGGAGCGCGAGGCAGAGGATTCCGTCGGCGAGTTGGGCTACGAAGGCCGGCCAGCGAGGTTCGGGTTCTGTGACTTTCGTGGGCATGGGCAATCGGATATGGGGCTTCGAGTGCGGGGAATACTATACTCGCGGGGTGGAAAATTGGGGATGGTGATTCGAGAGCTGACTTGAAATCTTGGTCCGATTGTTGGGGGAGTGTTTGGTTGGGGGTAGCTCGGAAGAGCGCAGACAGGAGTGTCTGCGCCACGCGCGAAGGATGGTCGTGAAAAAGGTAGCGATGGTGCTGGGGGTGATTTTGGCGGGGGCGGCCGCTGTTTTGGCACAGACGGCGGCTGGGCAGCAGACGAGCGCTGGGAAGCACACGTTTACGGTGAAGGTGGTTTACGATTTTCGCAGGACACCGGCGTGCAGCGAGAAGATAAAGAAGAATTGCGTGGTGCGGTTCAATTTGTACGATCTTTCGGCGGGATATAAGCATCGGACGAAATTGTTTTCGATTCCGGTGGGGGAGGTGCGCGAAGCGGGCGTGAAGGAATTCACTGCGACGAGCCCGCTGCTTTTGTTCGAATCGGGGAAGCATTTGATCGGAGTGACGGCGCAGACGCCGGACAATGTGGAGTCGGATCCAAGGAAATGCAAAACCTGGATGGAGATACCGTGATGGACTCGGGCAGCAGGAATGGGCTCAGCGCGCGGAGAGTAACGGAGAGCTATGGGGAGAAGTAGAGGGAGGAATTGGAGATGACATCGAGAGTGCTTTCTTTGACGAGGTAGGCGTCGGCTTTGATGGAGCCTTCGGGGCCATCGTGGACGAAGGTGGCGGAGCCGACGAGGTCCACGGGGAGGCTGATATCTTTGCCCGGGCCGACGAGTTTGTAGATGCTGGCGCCGGGAGGGATTGCGAATTTGATGGTGATGGGATGGAGCGATTTTCCGGGGAGCGGGGTGACGGTTAGAACGCCGGAGACGTCGCGGTCGGAAGTGTTGGTGAATTCGTAGGATTCCTTGGGAGCCTGGATTTGCTGGTTGGTGTCCACGACGAAGATTTTGAAGCCTGAGAAAGAATGGCGGCGGTAGTAGCGGCGGCCGAGACGCTCGGAGTAGACGTCGGCGGTCTGCGGCAGCCAAAGCTGCTCGCTGTGAGTGCGGAAACGGACGGGGGCGTATTCGATGGAGATACGGTCCTGCGTCAGGCCGATTTCCTTGATGGGTCTCATTTGCTCGGAATCGAGGCGGAGTAGCTGGTAGGTGGCGGCGTCAATCCAGGCGCGGCCCTTGAGGGGAATGGAGTAGGAACTTCCTCCGACGATGTATTGACGCATGCGGCTGGGGCGGTCTTCGCGCTGCTCGAAGTGGATTTGCCAGGCGGGGCGGCCGGACAAGTGGCCGAGGCCTTCGCAGGCAAAATTGAAATCCGGCGCGAAGAAGGGATGGAAGATGAAAGCCATCGCCGGGAGACCGTTGGTGGAAATTTTGGCCGGAAATTTTGCCTGGTCAAACGAGCCGTCGCGATATTCGTACAGCTGGATCATGCCACCGGGGGCTTGCGCGAGGACGGCGACGTAGTCGAAAACGCGTTCGTCTGGAAAATGGCGCACACCGACGGTGTCTATGAGAAAGTGCTCGACATGTTCGGTGGCGCTGAACTTTTCGAGATTGTCCGCAAGTTCTTTCACGCGCTGGCCGGCGCCTTGTAGGACTGCGGGCAATGCGCAGGGCACTCCCGGGGCTACTGGAGGGACGGCTTCGTCAACGCCAAGGGGAAGCCAGGAGACAGCGCTGGGCCTGGCGATATCGGGAGGGGAGGATGGCTTGGGGGCGGCGGGTGTGGCGGCTGGTTTCAGGACCAAAAAAACGGTGGCGAGGCTGTGGCCCGACTCGACTTCGATGGTTTGCTTTACAGGGGCAAAGCCTGGCGCGTCGGCTTCGACGATGTAGATGCCCGGTTGAAGGTGCGAGTACAACATCTCACCTTCTGTTTCGGTGGAGGCGCCCGTAAGCGAGGCACCTTGCGGCGTGGCGACGGTGAGGTTGGTGGCGCCGGTGAAGGGCGTGTCGTCTTCCAGGCGCATGCGGACTTTCAGCGATGCGGTGCCTGACTGAGAGGAGAGGATACCCTTGGAAGCGTTCTGCGCCCGCGTGTGGGGCGGCGTGACAAGAACGAAAGACAACGCAAGGAGCGTTATTGAACACACCCTAGACATACGACCTCCGCGCTAGCTCACTCAGCGATGCGGTTCCGTCCCCGAGAGCGGGACGCCACCCGTGAACCGGAATACGTTTGAGGAGCGTGTTTGATGGAAATCCTACACTTTTTATCGAAAGATTCAATGAGAGAGATGAGGAGGGACGGGGGCGTGGTGGTGTGCCGGAGTGAAACTATGGTGAAGGCTAGACCTTCTGAATCATTACCTCTGTGGCTTTGATGACTGCACCGACGGTGTCGCCGATTTTCAGTTTCATATCCTTGGCGCTGGCGGTGGTGATGACGCTCTCGACGAGGTTATCGCCAACCTTGATGATGACGTGAGACATGATGTCGCCGAATTTGATTTCCGTGATTTTGCCGACGAGGCGATTGCGGGCTGAAATTCTCATGGCGGGGATGATATCGCGCGCGTGAGGGAGTGTCGAGTGGGAAGTCGCGAATCGGAATTGGAGGGCGAGGGCGGCTTTCCGTCGAAGATTTGGCGCTGTGCTAGACTCGGTTGCCTATGCGAGGGCGATTCGAAACGACAATTACGCATCTGGAATGCTCGCGGTGCCGGAAGACGCAGACGCATGAGAAGCTGCAAAATCTGTGCGAGTGTGGCGGGCCGCTGCTGGCGCGGTATGACCTCAAGGCGGCGGGGCGGATGCTGACACGCGAGGCGCTGCGTTCGCGGGCGGCCACGATGTGGCGGTATGCAGAGGTGCTGCCGGCGCGCGAGACTGTTTCATTGGGCGAGGGGATGACGCCGGTGGTGGCGGCGCGGCGGCTTGGGATGCGGGTGGGGCTCGACGGACTTTACATTAAGGATGAGGGGCTGAATCCGACCGGGTCGTTTAAGGCGCGCGGGATGTCCGCGGCAGTATCGCGGGCGAAGGAACTGGGGGCGAAGGCGCTCGCTGCGCCTACGGCAGGGAATGCAGGCGGGGCGCTGGCGGCATATGCTGCGCAGGCGGGGATTCCTTGCGTGATCGTGATGCCGGCAGACACGCCAGCGGCGAACGTGATGGAATGCCGGGCGTTTGGCGCGGATGTGCGTAAGCTGAATGGGTTGATTTCGGATTGCGGGAAGTATGTCGGCGAGCACAAGGAGAAGGAAGGGTGGTTCGAGGTTTCGACGTTGAAGGAGCCTTACCGCATCGAGGGGAAAAAGACGATGGGGTATGAGCTGTGGGAACAATTCGACGGGGAGCTGCCGGAGGTGATTATTTATCCGACCGGCGGCGGCGTGGGATTGATTGGGATGTGCAAAGCGTTTGATGAAATGGAAGAGATGGGATGGATCGGAAGCGAGAGGCCGCGGATGGTGGTGGTGCAGGCGGAAGGGTGTGCGCCGATTGTGGATGCGTTTGAGCGCGGCGTGGAGAGCGCGCCTTTTTGGGAGAATGCGGCGACGATTGCTTCGGGATTGCGCGTGCCGAAGGCGCTGGGGGATTTTTTGATTTTGGAGGGAGTGCGCAGGACGAAGGGCACGGCGGTGCGGGCGACGGATGATGAGATGCTGGCGGCGGGCAGGGAACTCGCTGCGGCGGAGGGGATTTTTGCGGCGCCTGAGGGAGCGGCGACGGTGGTGGCGGCGTGGAAGCTTGCGGCGAACGGGTGGATTAAGCGGGACGAAACGGTGGTGCTTTTCAATACCGGGTGCGGGTACAAATATTCGGAGGCTTGGGAGAGGGCGTTGGAGGCGAGGTAGGTGGAAGTGATCTGGTTTGTTGATATCCGCCGCAATTGCGAGAATCGAGGGATGAAGGACGTGCCGCACCTACGGCGCTCGGAAATAATGCAGATTGGTTACCCAGCCCGCCAGAGAACGGCGGGCTGGGCTAACTTGTGCCGCGCCTATGGCGCTGGTTTGTGCGCGGGTAAGATCGCGCCGCGTTCGATGTCAACATTTGAGAAAGCTTGATGACTGAACGGCTGTACTACCACGATTCTACTTTGCGGGAATTTGATGCGAGCGTGATTTCCTGCGAGCGGGATGGCGAGCGGTGGAAAGTTGTGCTGGACCGAACGGCATTTTATCCGACTTCCGGGGGGCAGCCGCATGATTTGGGGACTTTGAATGGCGTTTCGGTGATTGAAGTGGCGGACGCTGAGGAGAATAAAGTGGTGCATTACACTACCGCGGAAGTTCCGGCGGGGGCGGTCCGGGGGGAGATTGATTGGGCGCGGCGGCGGGACCACATGCAGCAGCATACGGGGCAACATTTGCTTTCGGCGGCGTTTATTGAGCTATTCCAGTTTCCGACCGTGTCGTTTCATTTGGGCAAAGAGATTTCGACGATTGATCTCGAGGCGCCTTCGGTTGTTCCGCGACATCTTGAAGAGGCTGAACGGCGCGTGAATGAAATTATTTTCGAGGACCGGGCGGTGGTGATTCGGTTTGGGACGGCTGAGGAATTGGCGGAGGCGGGGATTCGGAAGAAAGTGGAGCGCGAAGGAGTGTTGCGAGCGATTGAGGTCGACGGGTTTGACCGGCAGCCTTGCGGAGGGACTCATCTCGAGCGGACGGGGCAGGCCGGGTTGCTGCTGATACGGAAATTGGAGCGGCGGCGCGAATTGTGGCGGGTGGAATTTGTTTGCGGGCTGCGCGCGCTGGCTACGGCGCGTGGAGATTTTGCGGTGCTTGGGCAGGCGGCTTCGCTGCTGAGCTGCGGGTTGCCGGAAGTGCCGAGCGTGCTGGGGAAGATGATCGAGGAGCGGCGGGCGCAGCATGGCGACGTGAAAAAACTGGAGGAGCGGCTGGCGGAGTATGAGGCGCGGGCGCTGATGGGATCGAGCGCGCCGCTGGATGCGTATGGGTCGAGATTGATTGTTGCGTCGGTCGAGCGTGCGACGCCGGCGTACCTGGGGCTGGTGGCCGCGAGGATCGTGGCGAGGGATGGCGCTGTGGCGCTGCTCGGGAGCCGGGAGACGGGGCATGTGGTATTCGCGCAATCGAAGGGCTTGACGCACGACATGGGCGGCGTCCTGCGCGAATCGTTGAAGGAATTTGGAGGCAAGGGCGGCGGGCCGAAGGATTTCGCGCAGGGGAGTTTGCCGGACGCGACGAAGGTGGAAGCGGTGCTGGCGCGGGCGAAGGGGCTGCTTGGCGCGTGAGGTTGCTTAGCCCTTTCGGTCGTACTGGGTCAGTTTCTGGTAATTCGAGTAATCGGGAGTTAGCACCCCGTCAGTGCAATCGGCTAGAATGTTGAATCGAGGACAAGAGGTCGGCGGAGGCCGCGCCAAATGATTTTCGTCAGGAGGAGAGCTGTCGATTGGCCAGCGGGTGCGCTTCGGGTCGCAATACTCGCCCTTCTAGGCGGTTGCCGGGCAGCACCTCAGCCGGAATCACGACCGATGCTAGCAGCGAGAACCACTCCAGCGTCATTGGAACCTTCGCAGACCAACTGCATTCCAGCCGTTGACGATTGTGGGCTCACTGCCTATCCAATGTCGAGGTCCACTCAGGAAATACTCACTGCCGTTCCGCCCGGCGGTGCGCGCCCGAATTCGATGATGTTCGCAAAAGTTGCAATCGACCCCGAAGGCAGAGTCACGCATCTCCGCGTCTTGCGACTCGGGTATCCAGATGCCCCAAACGCCTACGCCATCAATGCTCAAGCTGTTGATTCTATCAAGCACCGGCACTATGCCCCCACGAGCGTCGCTGGCAAACCCGTGGCTGTTTGCAGCGATGTCGGCGTGACAATCGACCTGAAATGAAAAGTATAAAGCGACTCTATTGAGAAATTTGCTGCAGAGATGGCCTGACTCCTGATTAACGCGCTAACCGGCCAAGTGAATTAGTGGTACGGCACTTGTCCGAATCCGGGAACTTATCAGGAGGTAGACCGCTGGGACCGATTGCGCTTCCCCCGCCTCACGACCAACCAAAAAACAATCGCAGCGGTCACGACGGCCAACAGTGCGGCGTCTATCTCTGGTCCGATAACGAACGGATTCGGACGCCCAAGCCGCCATGTCTGGTAAGAGATGAGCAGCCATCGAAACGCGAAATAGCCGATTATAAGGGTCACTAACGATGCTGCGGAAGCTGCGCCGCAAACAGGCCCGAATTGACGAGACATTTCACTATGGTAGTTCCGTTTCGAGGTGAAACCAATGGTCAACTCCTGACAAACGCGAAGATCGGAAACTGGCACACTACTCCTTCGGAATCGCGTTTGGTTGAGGTTGGTGCGTTTGCTAGAATTGCTGGCAGTGGGCGTGTAGGATAGCTGTAATCCATTGATCAGACTTCGCTTAGCCCTCGGATTTAGCCCCGATTAACCCTCTGGATGGACCCAATTTTCGACCCAAGGGAGACCGATGAACGCCAGTGTTCTTAATTTCTGGATGTTCGTGCTCCGGCAGCTGTTGAATTATCTGAAGAAGAAAGGCCAATAAGCAGCTCACGGACCTGAGCTCCGACACTTGCTGGGGGGCACTCACCGGTATAAGACTCGCCACAACCGTCATGGAGGGATTCAAGCTCCTGTTTAGTTGGCACGATCAAATCCCCTGATCTGTAGTCTAGCGTCGGCAAAATAGGAAAGCCCTTCAATACCATCGAATCGGGACTATGGCTTAGCAGCATTCGCGACGGCTTCAGGTCCGAATCGTGGAATAGCATCGAGACGCCCCAACAGGTCAACGTAATGTCGCAATGTCTGGACCCCGTCCTCAAATAATTCGAGGAAAGAGTATTCTGCGGTCGAGCGCATTGTACCGAAGCTTTTTTCCCGTCCCTTCGGTTGTCCAGTTTGCTCATCGATGATCGGAGTCCATGCGCGACTCTCAAGGTGCGTATAAAATCGCGGGTTGTCAACGGAAGGCGTAATCCGATGAACGAGTTTATGTTCGTAGTCCAAGAGTCGCTTTCCGTTCTCGATATCGAGAAACTTGGCAAGGATTTCCTGAACTTCCTGGTATTCGGAATCAGAAAGGGAAGCAACGTTGGGGTTCCCAGTTCTGTCTGCGAAGCCTTTTAGAATTCTGCGCCATGTTACATTGCGTTCCCAATCTGGTTTGCTCCGGTCGAGCTTCGGAATCAGCGATGCACCAAGTCGCTCGAAAATCAGCCTTGCTGTGAGTTCGCTGACTTTTCCCAGGAGGATTGAACCGAGGTCAAAATTTTCCATTTTGTCCAAGTGGAGGTGCCAAACGACATTTTCGGCTTCACTCCCTCCGGGTATTAACCGCTGAACGTCATGAAACGCCCTCGATTTCGAAAGTAGGGATTTTACGCGCAGGAGTGTATGCGCGATTTCAACCCAGATGGCCCGCGTGTTGATCCTGTCTTCGTAAACGGGAGAGGCAAGGTCTGCAAGTCCAAACGATTGGTTGACGGATCGATGAAAATGGGAAACGTCTGGCATCGAGAGTCGATATTTCCCCCAACGAGATTCCATTTCAACCGTGGCCAATAGGTATTGGGCGACGAATTCATCGCCCCCAGGATCGCGGAGGTCACTGAACTCCACAGTTTTTTCAAAAAGCGCGGGTGATTTCGATTTATCCTCGAAAGTGATTCGGACTGTTGCTTTGACGGTTTTCCCCCGCGAAAGCTCCTCTGTTGCCATCGGACCAGATCCTCCCGGTTTCTCTAAATTATACAGTTTTCGGCACGCCTACCTCGCATTCGACACACTTGATCGTCGATGGGTCTTTCACATTCTATTGATTTTCTATATACAATCCGGGCCTATCGTCAAGGCGACGACAATGAACTTTCCGATACGCGAAGCTGTGTTCAGTTATCTAGCCTGGCGAGCCGACGAAGAAAACTACGACGCTGAGTTCCTGGAAGAATGTGCTGGTAGATTTGAGGAGCACAGAGAATCTTTTCTTCACAATTCCGCGATTTACAGACAGAGAGCCGAAAATATTCGCGCAAACCAAGGCCTCCTACGCAGCCTCGGGCTAGCGTAGACCCGCCTAGCCGAGTGCCTTCCACAACTGTTGAAACTGCTCCACCGTCGCTGGCGCGTGCCCCGCATAGTGGTTGTTGGCGTAGGCGAAAATCTCGATGCGGCGGTCACGGGATCAAAACAGTTTCACCTGCGACCAGTCAGCGACCACGTAGTAGATTACATAGATCCACGAAATAAATCCGTGAATCGCAGCCCAAAGAATCGCGTGATTTCTCTCCCACGACAGAACTACAGCTAGACTTGCCCCGAGGCTGTAAAGGCCGGTAAGGCATCCATCGCCACCAGAATCGCTCATGGGACTCCTTTGCGTCTTCTCCGGTTGTCGGCAATCTGCCGGATCGATGTCACCGTTCCTGCGACGACCGATAACAAGCCCGCAAGCGCTCCGCCTGCGGAGGCGTTCCTCATAACGATTCCAACAATCGCGCCAGCGGCCAGACCCAGTACACCAGACAACAGAATGAGTCCAAATGTTCGCCATCTCCTGTCGCTGCCCGCAATCGCGTAAGCCGCCAGAACTAGGAAGATCAATGAGAGAAATGGAATTCCGGGAGTCTGCGGTGGCTGCATCGCGGCGAGATTATGCGGGTGTGGCGACGCAAGTCAAGTCCAGCATCAGCGAATAAGCCAGCCGTAAGAAATGTTATGCTTTAACGTAGTGGGTGCAATCTGAAATGGCGCAATGGCAGCTCTGCTCCACGACATCATCAATCTCACAATCGACGGCAAGCAGTTGTTAATGGTCGGTTACGAACTGTGCTCACGCTGACAGATGCAAACGAGGTGCTGGAGTGGGAATTGCACGAGTGGTACGACTTGTGACCCTAGAGGGTGAATGCTTTGATGCCGATTATGAGGGCTTGAATAGGTACGCCACCCGCGATGGCGTTTTCTACATGTTTCGCCTCACGAGCCTGAAGCCGGGCAATGGAACACGTCTGGTATCTGTGTGGCGATTTGGCCCGATGGAGCTTTTGTCCGAAGACTACACGGATGAGCGTCTTAAAATAGTTCGCCTGAACACGATTCGTCGTGCATTTGATTCCGGCACCCTCAATTTCGAGCCACCCTTCGATGAACTCGGGTACAGGGAACTCCAAATGTCCGCGACCGATTTCACGCCTCGTAGTTCGACCAGCGATGAGGAAATCAAGCAATTCATCATGAACAAGGCGTATTGGATGAGCTGGAAAGTTGGGAATCGCCAGCTCGTACAATTCGATGATCCAGTTGATTTGGACTACTTAGGTGTGGACGCCGCCACGATTAAGAAATATCAGTGGCTATTGGAACAGAGGCAACTACTTGAGAAATCTCAAATGCCGGGAGTGGGACGCCCGACAGCACAACTGGTTGATTTGTACGAGGCTACGGAGAGCAGTCAGCACTTAAATGAAAGAGTGTTCCCACAAGGTACGCAATATGAAGCATTCAAGGTCGTATCGGCAATCTTTCGCACCGCCAGCAATGGAATTCTTATTGCGGACAATTATCTCAATGATGAGGTTCTTGACATGCTTGCGGCAATGCCCAAACAACCTGTACTGAAGCTACTGACCTACAAACCGCGTGCAGATTTCAAAGTCGCGGTGAGGCGGTTCATGAGTCAGTATGGCGCTCACGTGGAAGTCCGAGTGCATGACGCAGAAATTCATGATCGCGCAATTGTGATCGATAGCTCGACCTTTTATACCTTTGGGCATTCGATCAAAGACCTTGGGAAAAGCCTGTCCGTCATGAACAAGCTAGAAAACGCATCACCGCTTCGTGTGGCGATCCAAAGCATTTGGGCTACGGCATCGACACTGTGCCCTAAATGTGGGAATGAGTTCCATGCGACCGAAGCCAAAATCGAGTGTCAAAACTGCGAGAACGAGAAAAAGAGCGGTGGACGGTGACGATTGAACCGGGTTCTGGCGAGAAACCAGACCTATCAGAACGGTCTCAGGATGCCTTAGCTGCGAGGTTGAGTGCAGGCAGGAAAAACAAGTACGCACGATTTGCGATTGCCGCCTTAGGTGCCATCCCATGGGTTGGGGGCTTTATCGCAGCGTCCGCAAGCCTGAGCGCCGAACGTGAACAGCAAGGCGTCAATGATCTTCAACGTATGTGGCTCGAAGAACATAAAGAGAAAATCAAGGAATTGAATGAAACCTTGGCCGATATATTCGTCCGTTTGGACAATTTCGGCGACGACGTTCAACAGAGGATCGAGTCACCCGAGTACTTGGCACTCGTCAGAACCGCTTTTCGATCTTGGGATTCAGCAGATACGGAAGATAAACGGCAGATGTTCAAGAAACTGATCACGAACGCTGGTGCGATCAAGCTGTGCTCAGATGATCTCATCCGCCTTTTTCTGCACTGGATAGAGCTTTACCACGAAACGCACTTCGTTGTTATAAGGGAGATATACCGGCACCCGAACATCACGAGGGGTCAGCTCTGGGATAGCTTTGATCGGCCGCGACCACGCGAGGATTCTTCTGACGCTGACTTATTTCGGTATCTGATTAGAGACTTGAGTACGGGCGGGGTAATTAGGCAGGCGCGAGACACAGATGGGTATGGTCAGTTCCTGAGAAAAGATATGCGGGGACAGTCTCATCAAAACCCAAGTCGAGTCATGGAATCTGCTTTTGAGGATACCAAGCCGTATGTACTAACCGAGCTGGGCAAGAAATTCGTTCATTACGTGATGGAGGATGTGGTGTCACAGATAGGAAGTGGTGGTCCTTCATAAGGACGAGAAAGTAGATGCGCCTCTATTCCGGCACGACCAAATCCCTCATCGAAGACTCGACTTTCAATCGTATCTCTACGAAGTTGAAGGACGCTTTCTTCCACGAATTTCGTTACCTCCCGCCTGTGGCTGAAGTGAACTCATGGAACAATTCGCTCCGCGCCATCTCACAAGTCTTTCAGGCGGCATGCCTGCTCGACCACGGGGTCTTGCTGGAACTCCAACTCCCGCTGACCTCCAAACGGATCGACTGCCTTGTGGGCGGATACGATGATAAGAAGGCACCAAACGCGGTCATCATCGAATTGAAGCAGTGGAGCGGTTGCAGAAGCGCATCAGGCAAGAACGAGGTAGCCACATTCGTCGGCGGAAATATCAGAGATGTCCTCCATCCGGCGGTCCAGGTGGGTCAGTACATGATGTATCTCACGGACTGCCACACCGCTTTTCAGGGCGGGAACGGAATCAGCGCACATGCATGTTCCTATCTGCACAACTATAGCCCGATCAAGAACGATCCCCTCTTCCTTCCCCAATTTGCAGATCAGATCAGCCGATTTCCGGTGTTCACAGCCGATCACGTGCCGGACCTCACCAAGTTCCTAGACGAGCGAATCCATAGCGGCGACAGCGGCACAGTTACGGCTGCGGTGGAGCAGAGCAAGTACCGCCCGAGTAAGAAACTGCTCGACCACGTCGCAAAGCTGATTAAGGGCAAGCCAGAGTACGTCCTACTCGACGAGCAGTTAGTGGTCTATGACAAGGTTATGGAAGCCGCGAGCGAGGCTGCCAAAGGGAAGAAAAAGGTTGCGATAATCGTGCGTGGTGGCCCTGGCACAGGGAAATCGGTCATTGCCATGAACTTGCTTGGGGACCTCTCTGGGATAGGCTTGAACGCGCATTATGTGACCGGTTCCAGGGCGTTCACCTCGACTATCCGAGAGATTGTTGGCACTCGTGGGGCGGCACAGGTCCGTTACTTCAACAGCTACATGGCTGCAGACGTGAATGTGATCGACGTGATGATCGCCGATGAGGCCCACCGAATTCGAGAGACTAGCAACAACCGCTTTACGCCAAAGGTGAAGCAGAGCAAACTCTCACAACTCCACGAGTTGTTGAAGGCTAGTCGCACATCAGTATTTTTCATCGATGACAATCAGATTGTAAGACCTGGGGAGATCGGCTCCACGCACTACATAAAGGCGGAGGCTGAAAAGCTCAATTGCGACGTTCGTGAATTTGAATTGGAAGCCCAGTTCCGTTGTGCCGGTTCCGAGGCATTCGTAAGTTGGATAAACAATACGTTGGGTATCGAGCGCACTGCGCATGTGATGTGGAATCAGGCCGACGAATTCGACTTTAGGATTATCTCCTCTCCCCAAGCCCTGGAAGACGCAATCAAGGAAAAACATAAAGCGAAATCCACAGCGCGGCTAACAGCGGGCTTCTGCTGGCCTTGGTCCAATCCCAAGCCCGACGGGACACTTGTGGATGACGTACTCATCGGCGGATATACGCGACCATGGAATGCCAAATCCGACTCAGGCAACCTCGCACCTGGCATCCCGAAGGAGAGCCTCTGGGCCTACGACGCGGGCGGCATGAACCAGATTGGCTGTATATATACCGCGCAAGGGTTTGAGTTCGATTATGTCGGTGTCATCTTCGGCCCTGATCTTGTCTACCTTCCCGAGGCGGCAGATTGGAAGGGGGATAAGTCAAAGTCCTACGACACAGTGGTGAAGAGGTCCGGTGACCGATTTACACAGATGGTAAAAAACACATATCGCGTTCTCCTGACTCGCGGCATGAAGGGCTGCTACGTCCACTTTATGGACAAGAACACGGAGAACTTCGTTCGAAGTCGCATGGAACATACGGAGAAAACGATCGAAGTTTAGGGCCCCGTTGCCCGGAGCTATTTCTGAATTTCAATTTGAGTTGGATCGGTCGCCTCAATCTCAGGCGTCCCTCGAAAGCTCTTTATTGTCCCAGTGACGCACAGGCCCTTGTCACGGTACCTTTTCTCAGGCTCACCAAACTTCGATCGGTCGCTGCCCCAAATCACGATTGTGAATATCTGTTTCGGATAAGGCTCATCAAGATTCAAGAAGGTCGGTTGTTCTTTGCTCCTATCCGCATAGCGAGTGCTGGCGACGTTGCCGCAGACTGTCGCTTTTTCGCCGACATGACTTTTCGCCTCAGCCGCCGTGATCTTTTTGGTTTGAGCATGAACAGGGAAGATTAGGACGAAACAAAGAGCCAGCAACGCGAACCTTGAAGCTCTCATTTGCGCCTCCGGTCATTCGACGCGTAAAGCTTAATAGGTCATTTTTCTTCCGGATCAAGGTCTGCAGCAATCTCAACTTTTCCCGCCGTGATCTTGACCTTTCGTTCCCAGGGTTT
Source organism: uncultured Acidobacteriota bacterium (assembly GCA_963701005.1). GTDB lineage: Bacteria > Acidobacteriota > Terriglobia > Acidiferrales > UBA7541 > Palsa-295. The sequence goes on along the minus strand of OY969555.1, from coordinate 3,399,799 downwards.
AAAACCCTTCTTACTGACGGTCACGACATGGTCGCCAGAAGAGACTCCAAGCATGGAAGGAGTGTTTCCCACAAACACCCCGTCGATTTGAACTTCTGCGCCGGGTGGCGTGGAAGTGATGTTTATCTCGGCACTCACGTTCGGGGCAGTTTGTGCAGGTCCAGAGGTTGGTGCGGCTACTTCATTCGGTGCGGCCGTTTGTTGGAACTTTGAGAGGTCTAGAGTGAAGTTACCATCGACAAAAGTCGGAACCTCTGTGCCTTTGGGAAAGGTTATATCCTTGCCGTGCATAAACAGGAAGAACGGCGCTGCCGGGAAAAATACAATTGCTGTGGCAACGATTCCGGCGGTCATAGCTCCGGTATGACCACCGCCCTTGCCTTCTTTTGTCGCTCGCAAGGCCGCCTTTTCTCCATCCGTCAATCGGACTGAATCCATTACGATCTCTAGTTTTCCGCCCCGCGCCATTCGACGTTTCGGTTCTGCTTCCGTGACCGTCCCCCAGGCGATGCCCCCTTTGGGGATCACGATAACGTCCGAGACTTTTATGTCCTCCAGGACTTCGAATTCGACACGGTCGTTCACATGCGCGTCCGCAGAGGAAACCGTTTGCGACAACCTCAGCCTTACGGGCGTGCCATCCTCGAGACACGGCTGCTTGCATGCGGCAGCTGGAGATTGTTGTGTTTGGCTCGGGGTCGGCGTCGTGCCCTGTTGAGGAGGCGGAGTAGTGCCTGATTGAAGAAGGAGCAGTAGACAGAACAAGACCTGATTGTTCGCGTCCAAGATCATCGGCGTCCTTTCCATTGACTGTTAACTAGGCAGGAAGCGACCCAAACCGTAAACCGGAAACAGATTTGTGTCAAGGTATGTAGCGTCAACGGAGAAGCGTGACCTAGATTGGCTTGACCAGGTCGATTTCCGCGCCGACGCTGTAGTGAGTCTAGCGAGCCTTCATACTCAATCGAGGTCTCACGTGAGAGACAGCGCGCAAGATTGATGCGTTCCTTTCGATTACAGCAAAAAGTTCGATGAGGTTACTTCGGCAGCCGGAACACAACGGAGACTGAGTCGTGGGTACCGTTTGCAGTGGGGTGTCACAGCGCGGACAATGGAAAGCGATCCTGCCTCCACAATCGGGACAACTCGTCGGTGGAAATATGATCGGACCGCCCTTCTCCTCCTCAAAATCGAGCACGTAGCTACAGTCTGGTCGAATGCACACCGCATATGGGGCCACTGTTGATCTCCTGGACTGGAAATGGATGATGCCTATGCCGGACAAACTCTCGATAGCTGTGACAAGCGGCAAAGGGGGGGGCGACAGCCGATCTAGAAGAGCAGCTCTATTAGTAGACATTATGGCTCCTACCGCGGAAAAAGCCTTCACCAACGCTTTAGACTGGTGGCAAACAGCATTTTAGAGCTGGGGCTGCCCTCCATCCGATTGGTCAGCCCCAGCTAGTTGTTCTTGAAAGATCCTGTCGGAATGGCTAGGCGTAGACCAATGCCGACGACGGAGGGGTCTGGGTCGTTTCAAGAGCCACTCAACTTAAGCCTACTTGAACGCAAAAACAATTCGTATTCACCGCAGTTGGTCTACGTGGTTTTACTCACAGCGGCCAACTGCGGAAAAGGACGCGCTTTATAGTAGACTCGATGAATGCTCATCAGCGAAAGACTTAAACAGCTTCGTTTGGCGAAGAATTACAGCCAGGGGGAAATGGAGAAACGGACGGGACTACTCCGCTGTTACACATCCCGCGTGGAAAACGGTCACACGGTCCCCAATGTGGAAACACTCGAAAAATATGCGCGCGCTCTAGAAATTCCGTTGTACCGGTTGTTCTACGAAGGTGAAAAGCCGCCAAGAGATTTGCATCCCGTTTCAGGGTTGACTCACAGTACCGCCAAGATTGAGGGACTGGCTCCTCTCGCTAGAGCCCTTCAGCGTCTCAACGACCGAGACCAACGTCTTGTGTTGGCGTTTGCCAATCAGTTGGCGAAGAAGCACGAGAGACGGCGTCGGACCCAGAAAGTCAAAGCTAAGTGAATCTCAGGATTATTCGCGTCTTTGCACGCTAAACATCCGGATCTGACAACTTCGTGCACCTTGGCTTCGCCTGAAGCTACAATTCCATCAGTCTCTGACAATGCCCCTTGATCCTCACGCGATTCAGATTCATGCCGACGGCTCATGCTATGAAAATCCGGGAGGCATTGCAGGGTGTTCGGCAATCGTCCACTACCCTGACAACTTGGAGTTGCCGGATGAACAAATCGTTGACTTTGGATGCGCGGAGAGCAGTAACAATCGAATGGAACTGATGGCTTGCATCAAAGCCTTAGAATGGGTCCGCGTTCACCAACCCTGGCCGGACGTGACGAGAGTGCAAATCATATCGGATTCTATATATGTCACGGACAACGTCTCCTTCCGCGCTCGGAGCTGGAAGCAAAATAAATGGCGCAATCGGTATGGACAACCGATGGCAAACGATGATCTTTGGCATGACCTGTTGAAGGCACACGCGAAGGCTGGCATCCGAGTGGATTTCTTGTGGCAGGCGGGCAAGGGGTCCTTAGTTGCGAAACAGACGGATAAAGCAGCAAAGGCTGCGGCGAAACGTGGTGGACTAGATGTGGACACCGGATACCGGCCCGGTGGTGTTTCACGTTCAATGGTCAAGGATCGTGTCGGGCCTCAGCGATTCCCGGCAAGCGGTCAAATTATTATCATTCGGCCTTACGTCAAGAAGATCATGTACAAAGGGGAGCACCGAATCAGCTTTAATGTTTTCGATGAAGGGAGTGAGACCTACGCGGGGAAATACTTTGCATTTGCCGAACAAAGTTTGGCGGCGGAGTTGCACATGGGCAACGGCCACCGGGTTCGGTTCAATTCTGACCCAAACTATCCCAGAATTATCAAACGCATCGAAGTTGTTTCGCTTCCTAAGCCGTTGCGCAAGAGGATCTCGGCTCGAAATCCAAGGTAGTCACCAACCTGCTAGCCTTATTCGAAGCTTATTCTCACAATATTTACTTGACACCTGCGTAGTTATACGGATATATACGCCGAGAACTTGATCTTTCGGGAGGCAATATGGGGTCACTTGCTCTCCGCATGATAAGTGTGCTCGTTTTCTGGTTTGGATTAGCTACTCACCCAATCGCTGCACAATCCCAAGCAACGGCAACAGCGCCGTCAAGCGATCCGCAGGCCCTGGGATTGGCCGCAGAGTCTCTTTCGGCATTGGTGGGTACTACACAAGTCGCCGACGTTACGCTCACCGGCACCATAGTCCGCACCGCTGGCTCAGATGTCGGCACGGGCACAGTCACGCTAAAGGTCCTAGGCGCGGGCGAAAGCCGTCTTGACATGAATCTCTCCAACGGCACGCGCAGCGAAATCCGCAATTCGTCCAGTGGCTCGCCTCAAGGGTTCTGGATCGCCACCGATAACAGCATTCACTCAATGGTAAATCACAATTTAATGACCGACGCAGCTTGGTTCTTTCCCGTGCTGTCAGTCCTTTCGCAAGCTTCGAATTCGAACTATCTATTTACGTATGTTGGGCAGGAGAGTCGGAATGGCACGGCAGTACAGCACATCCGGGCCGCCCAAAATAGTAGTTCGTATGACCCGTCCGGCCTGATGCAGCGGCTCACTACGGAAGACATCTACCTCGACGCAACTTCGTTTCTGCCCGTCGCGCTCACCTACAACGAGCACCCCGACAACAACGCCCTCGCCAACATTCCTGTCGAAGTGGACTTCTCGAATTACCAGACAGTGAACGGCGTCAAGATTCCTTTTCGAATCCAGAAATTCTTCAACGGGACGCTCTTCCTCGACGTGACCGTTCAATCCGCCGTCCTGAATTCAGGACTAACCGGCTCTGTTTTCACCGCTCAGTGAAGTGGGGGCTTGCCATGCAAAAGACGCGCCTGGTCCTTTTATGGTTTTTGTTCGTCCTGAGTCTCGGCGATGCAGCCTCCACCTTCGGTCAAGTCGCCATTGGCACTCCGCCCTTAGGCAGCTTCGGGGGCGGCCCTGAGGCAATCAATCTGGCCAACCTGAATTCCCATCTAAGCGTTCCGATCATCGAAAAGACGGGGAGGGGAATGGAGTTTGGTTACGCCGTGACGTATGACTCGTCAGTGTGGACTCCAGTTACGTCGGGGAGCACGGCCGCTTGGGTGCCCGACGGAACTTGGGGGTGGGGCGCGGATACGCAAGTATCAACCGGATATGCATCGGCAAGCGTAGAGCATGTCTACCCTTGTTATGAAATCATCGGAACCAAGCAGGTCATCGTAGGTTATATTTACGATTATTCTAACTATTTCTACGTGGATAAATTCGCACAGAGGCATCCATTCACGGGAACGTCGCAAAGTGTTGACGGAAATTGCGGTTCGGCGCAGCCTTATGGATTCACCAACACGACGTCGGACGGTTCCGGATACACGATAGTGGTCGGTGGCAGTGCTGGCTTGCAAGTCATCGCTCGGAACGGCGCAAATGTGCTGCCGCAGCTCAACCTCACCACCGGGTCGGCAACGAAGACTGATCCCAATGGAAATCAGATTAGCGTGAACAACTCGGGAGTATTCACCGACACCCTGGGAACCACGGCGCTGACAGTGTCGGGAAGCGCGCCCAGTCCGAAAGTTATGACTTACACACCTCCAGCTGGCGGAAGCGCGGCTTACAAGATGATCTATACGCCGTTGACGATCCTGACGAATTTCGGTTGTAGCGGAATTGGCGAGTACTCCGCGACGAATGTTTCGATGGTGACCGAAATCGACCTACCCCGACATTTCGGTAAATGCGAGCGACAAGTACACATTCACCTATGAGCCGACACCCGGCCACTCTGGGAGCTATACAGGGCGTCTTGCTTCAGTGACTCTGCCGACTGGCGGAACGATCAACTACACATATTCCGGAGGCTCCGGCACGAACAACAGTGGTGTCGTCTGCGCGGACGGCAGCACAGCAACGTTGACCCGGACGACCCCGGACACCCCAACGGGCACACAGTGGATTTATGCGCACTCGGAATCCGGCACGGCCTGGACGACGACGGTAACCGATCCCCAGAGCAACGTTACGGTCATAAATTTCCAGGGCATCTACGTCACAGAGCAGCAGAGCTATCAGGGGTCAAACGCACCTGGGAATTTGAAGAGAACTCAGATTACCTGCTACAACGGGAACACGACGAATTGCAATACGACTGCGATAACACTCCCGATCACGACCACAACGGTTACACTGGAATGGCCCGGTACAAGCGGCGAGCAGTCGCAGGTTAAAACGGTTTATGACGGCTTTGGAAATGTTGTTGAGACCGATGAGTACGACTACGCAAGCGGGAACCCGGGAGGCTTGGTTCGTAAGACACTGACATCGTACGCCTCGCTTGGAAATGGAATCGTGGACAGCCCGTCAACCGTTACTGTGGAGGACGGCTCTGGCAATATTCAGGCGCAAACTACTTACACCTACGACGGAACGGCGGTGACGCCAACTTCGGGAACACCTCAGCTCGTTCCCATTACTGGCGCTCGTGGGAACGCGACGAAAATAAGTTCTCTCGTAACGAGCTCCACACAGCTAAGCGTGAGTTACAGCTATTTTGACACTGGCAATGTGCAGACCATGACGGATGTGAACGGCGCTCAGACGACGATTACATACGGCGCTTGCGGGAACTCCTTTGCGACTTTGCTTAATGAACCCCTCAGCCTCTCTAGGTCGATTACTTGGAATTGCATTGGCGGCGTGGCGACATCCGTAACCGACGAGAACAACAATAAATCTTCGGTGTCGCTCACAGACAACTATTTCTGGCGCGGCAGCTCGATGACGGATGCAGCGTCGAACACAACGAATGTCAACTACAAGAGCGCGAACCAGACGGAATCATCGCTTGTTTTTCCTGGCGGAAGTTCAAGCGTTGACGCTCTAACCACGCTGGATGCCCTAGGCAGGAATCATATCTCACAAGTTAGGCAAGCACCCTCTTCCGCCAATTACGACACCATTGAATCAGACTTCGATTCCCTTGGCAGGCCAAACCGATCTACCCTCCCGTACACTGGCACCGCCGGACAAACGAAATCTTCCCCACCTGAAACGGACACATTGTACGACGCACTCGGCCGAACAACTGGGATTACGAATAGCGGTAATTTGAGCGTCTCGTTGAGCTATCCACAGAACGACGTTTATCAGACGGTCGGGCCTGCGCCCACCGGGGAAAATGCAAAGATAAGACAGGTTGAGTACGACGGATTGGGACGTGTTACGTCCGTGTGCGAAATCACAAGCGTTACGGGCAGCGGGACGTGCAAGCAGACAAATGCCGTCACGGGTTATTGGACACAATACACGTACGACGTGCTGGGTGATTTAACCGGTGTGACGCAGAACGCGCAATCGACGGGCAACTCCCAGTCCCGCAGCTACAGCTACGACGCCCTGGGCCGGATGACCCAAGAAATCAATCCCGAATCGGGCACGACGAAGTATACGTACGACTCGGACACGACCTGCGGTATCACATCAAACGGTGACCTCGTGAAAAAGGTGGATGCGTATGCAAACGTTACCTGCTTTGCCTATGACGCGCTGCACCGTCCGGTCAGTGTGATAGTACAGTCGGGTCCCTATGCGACCAGCACGCCTTATAAATATTTTGTGTACGATTTAGCAACAGTGAACAGCGTCGCGATGGTGAACGTCAAGGGCCGTATGGCGGAAGCCTATACATCGACGTCATCATGTCCTCCTCCGTGCGGCTCCAAGCTCACGGATGTAGGCCTCAGCTATACTGCATCGGATCAGGTGAGCGATGTGTACGAATCTACGCCGCATTCGAGCGGCTATTATCATGTGACGGAGAGCTATTGGCCAAATGGGGCGCTGAATCAATTGAGCAATCTGGTGGGCCTGCCCACGATAACCTACAACGTAGACGGCGAAGGACGCATTTATTCCGCCACAGCATCTTCGGGGCAGAATCCGCTTACGGGCACGACGTACAATGTGGCCAGCGAGCCGTTGCAAGTGACACTGGGGTCCGGGGACAGTGACGTATACACGTACGATCCGAACACGAACCGAATGGCCAAGTATTCTTTCAATGTGAATGGGCAGTCTGAGACGGGTACGCTGACCTGGAACGCCATCGGCACGCTTTCGAGTCTCGCGATCGTAGATCCGTTTAACAGCGCGGACAACCAGACCTGCACGTACACGCACGACGACCTGACTCGGATTCATAGTGCGACCTGCGGCTCGGTGTGGTCGCAGACGTTCACGTACGACGCCTTTGGAAACATCACGAAGAGCGGATCAAGCTCATTCTCGCCGAGTTATTCGTACATTACGAACCGGATGACGCAGATTGGAAGCTCGACTCCAACCTACGATGCGAACGGCAATGTGACGAATGACTTCCTACATACTTACACGTGGAACGCTGCCGGACGGCCGGTCACGATTGACGGCATAGCTTTGACCTACGATGCACTCGGTCGAGTAGTGGAAGAAAACAGGAGCGGCGCATACACGGAGTTCGTCTACGCACCGAACGGACAACAGCTTGGACTGATGAACGGTCAGACGATGGTGACGGCGTACGTACCGCTGCCGGCTGGCGACATCGCTGCCTTCAGCTCTGCGGGGTTGCAGAACTACCATCATGCCGATTGGCTCGGAAGTTCTCGCTTGCAATCGACTACTACTCGATCTTACTTCTCCTCGTTTGCTTACGCGCCGTTTGGGGAAACTTATGCGGTCGCGGGGCCAGGAGTACCGGCCTTCACTGGGATGACTCAGAACACGGATTCGAATCTGTACGACTTTCCGGCGCGCGAATATGGAATTCAAGGTCGTTGGCCTTCACCGGATCCGTCAGGCATTGCAGCTGTTGCGAAGTCAGATCCGCAAACCTGGAATCGCTACGCCTACCTACGCAACAGCCCGCTACAAGGTGTGGACCCACTGGGACTGAAACCAGCCTGGTTTTGCCAAGGTATGGAATGTGCTGCTGGTTCGGTAACTGGAGCTCTGGAAGCCAGCATGACGGGCGGCGGGCCATGGGGACCGGGAATGTTGGCTTGTGGCGTGGATCCCTTCTGCCTTGGAAATGGGGGAATCGGTCCGTTCGGCAGTCCAGTTGCGCATGGGTTTGCTTGGTATAACAGTACTTATCTCATCGGAGGAAACTACTTAGTGAAGGACCCACTCCCTCCCGGAGCATTGGTTTTGAATTGTACTGGAGAGTCCCTAGGTAACATGGACTGCAGTTGGGCTTCTTACAGCATCCGATACGTCATTAACGGGAACCAGCACTATTATGTTGGCTGGGCATATACGGCAGCCCTCTTTAGTTCGGCGCAGCAGATGGCTTCGGCCGAGTTGACGCGTGATGCCACCTTGATGGGACTGAATGCCTTAGGCGGACTGGTGACGACCGGGATTACAAGTGTCCTAGCAAGTGGGACGGAAGCTGGTCTATTAGGGGACACGACGATTGTCTTCGGCGATTCGTTAAAGTCAGACGCGTTCCATTCAGTCCCAGGTCAATTCGCTTCTGAAATTATCGAGGATGGGTACATGACGACCGGCAGCGGTACGTACGTTCAGTACAATCTGGTCGGGTACGCGAACGGCGAGCTTGGTACTTATCAGATGGGTGGATTTTGGTTATCAAGCAACACGTTCTATGTGACCCATTATTTCTTTCAACCATTAATGATTCCATGAGACAGGTGACAAGTTTCCCGGCAAACTACACAGTCGATTCAAATGTAGAATTGCCCCCGGCGGGGGGCGACGTTGTCGCCATTAAGCGTGGCAGTCGTTCCAAGCCGATGACTGGATTGAACGGGCCACTCCTCTCAATCGAACCCGGAGAGGGCAGCCGTTGGCTGGCGTGTTTTTCCAGGGGATACGATCGAACAAGCGTTGTTGATGGAGTATTCACCACTCCGAACGCAGATGTGGTTTGTGTGGTGTCCCAGGGAGCTGGATACTGGGTGCATACTGTAACGCGCGAAAGTCGCGACATTCCTATTTTCCCGATCCGACAAATGGAGACAGCGGAAAAGGAAATGCTGTTTGTCGACTTCACGAGGTTGGCAGCGTTTAACTCGACTGGCATGCACTGGATTTCGGAAACGCTAGTTTCCGATCAACTAGTGATCGTTCGGATCGACCTGCACAGGCGACTGATACTCTGCCGCGGATGGAAGGCGAGTGCTGGAAGTGAGGAAGAATTCGCCGTAGAACTCGACACTGGCAAGCGATCTTGATCTTGGGTTTGCCGCAAGCAAGGCCTTTGAGGAATTATGACTGATTGCTGCAAAACTCCCAGTCGACTTCAAACAGTTTTCACGATTCTTACGATCCGTGCGCGTCGTGATTTTTTTCGGTTCGTGGCGAAATGGGTTAAAGGATCCGCGTTTATTGGTTTGCTTCCTGCCATCCTGCTCGTCGTCGCGTTTGGCGGTCAGCACTCTGTTGCGTTGGCAGGGCAGGAACGGGTGGATTGCAGCAAACCGCCCGAGTTAGATTCAAATACAAAACAACAGAAGCAAGACAAGGATAAGAAAGAGAAACCTCGGATCCAGGGTAGTGTGGCTATCACGATTGCAGAGGATGGAAGTGTTGTTGAGGCAAAGGCAACAAAGCCTGTTTCTGATTCTACTGCCAAGAAATTAACCGACTTGGCTAAGACGATGAAATTCAAAGCGCGTCCAGGTTGCGGTCCGTTCAAGACGGTCGTCAACTTCAATTTGGCTCAATGACGAGCGGGAGGAATTGCTCGGGCGGTCCCACAGGCTCGGCGCGTTGCCCTTCACGAAGGCAGACACATGCATACCTTCGATCCACACGTTCGAGTTGTCAACGTATAGAAAATTAGCCATCCTGCCTCCACTGGCCCACAATTGTACACGCTTAGGTGTCGCGCACTCTTACGTACTCGGTTTTAAAGGCTGCTGCGAAATAGCCTCTGCGTATTTAGCGGCGGGATGCTTTTTGTCAATATCTATTGGAGGAGTCTTGACATCCTTGCCGAAATTATACAGATGAATCTTATAGGCATTCTTCTCCTGGGGTTTTTTATCCTGTTCGTTCACGACCTCTAAAAGGTTTCTGCCTGGGGCGCGCAAGCGCAGTAAGCGATTCTTCACGGTCCCTTCGCTCAACCCGGTCAACTTAGCGAGGTCTTCGTAGCTCTTTTTGCAGACTCCTTTTGGGTCTGAATGCTCCCGCAGAGCGATGAGGATGAGCTTCTCTTCGGCGTCCGTGGAGCTGTGATAAAGAATCTGTTTGACGGTGGGCTTAGTTTTCGGCTTTTTCTTCACTTCGATTATTTTCTTCTCGGCGTTCTCCAATAAGACTTTATTCGCCATGTTCGACCGCCTCCGTTTCCATGAGGTTCTCCGGAAAAAATGGGATTATAACAATAGAACCGCCGACAGTCACGCCCTGCCGGGCGCGGCTTGCCTATGGGTCACGGGATGCCCCATATATGGGGCAGGAGGTGCCTATCGCGCATGGTATAGGTGTCTTATTATCAGCTACTTAGGCTCAGACGATTTAACGTTAAACTCTGTGAGGTAAGGCAGGAGATGTAAATTGAAAGCGATCGTACTTTCTGCTGGCGTTCCGTCAAAAGCCAAAACCTGCTGTTAGGGTTGTATTGAACGAAAAGGCTGTCAACAATTAAAGATGACGTAAATGTGGCGAGGCTGCGACAGCAAAGCCGAGCCTACTATAGCGACCGTTATCAGCAAAAACGAATGTCTAACGCTGGCGTTTAAAATGGAGGTGGAATGTTATCCAGGGAAGATCATCTCGCAAATATGAACACGATAAGGTCACCATATCTCGATTCGGGCGCCGGTGATCCACCATCGGGACCGCTCCTCGTCGCATATATCTTTGGCTGTTAAGTAGCAGATGAGATAATTATGATAGCTAGTGAATATTGCGGTGAGGAGAAGAACAAAAATGAATCAAGAAACGATTAGCGGTATCGTCTCGGATCTGAAAGTCATCCCGACACGAACCGGAAAGAATATGGTGACGTTTGTTCTCGGTGGAAAAAGCTTTAAGGCATTCGGTGATATAGCCGCCGTATTGCAGGCCTTGAACGCCAAGCAAGTAGAGATAACGGCGAAGTGCGGAACGTATCGGGGGAAACCTGAATATGCCGTCGTGAGCCTTAAGGGGACAGTTGACGGACGTGATGTTTCGGTCTCGGATGGTCGCACTATCTCAGCCCCACAGCAGCAGAACTTGAAACACAATGATCGGCATCGCTGGAATCTGCAGAGTTATACGAACCCCCAAAACCGGGAAGTCGGCGTGTGGTTGAATGCGTTTTTTGATTCGCTAACAGAGGAGGAGTGGCTTCAGTGGCGGACGCATCGGGACAGTTTCTGGCCAAAGACTGATACCGAAAACGAGAAAATTAAGCAGATCGACGAAGAGATAGAATGTGCGGAGGAGATAAATCGAGCCGAACAGAAGCAGCATCTTCCATACAATTCCCAGTTAGCAAGCCAAATTCTAGAACTCTGGAGCAAGAGAAATAGGGTCGTAGCGGGGGGAGGCAGTTTAGAGAGCGTGCAAGCTCGCTTCAATCCTCGCCTTCAAATAGTGCGCGAGGAGTTGAAACGCAAAGCGGCAGCACCTCCTGCAGAATTTTCAGCGAAGTCAATATCAGCAGAACTGCCCGCTTCGATTGCAGCAGAAGTTCCGCCAACAGCACCGGCGGATCTGCCCAGGGCTCTAGCGCCACTTCCCGCCGATGATTTCGTCTGCGTCGAAGGCGTGACATCTGAGGATTTAGAGAATCAATACAAATCAGTAATGGCGGCGCGTGAAATGGAAAAACTTAATCAGTCGAGACGCCAAGAAATCGAAGGGAGCCAAGTACCATGAGTGAGGCTGAAAGATATTACAAAGCTTTGAGTCGGCAAGGCAAGCTGACGCCGGAACAAATACAGCATCTCAGGTCCGATTTGCTTGGGCTGCTGAACGGAAAGAAATATCCGAAGCCGGAGAGGCAAATTAAGGACGAGCTAGTTCACTTTTGTGGATGGGATTACCACAAGGTATGTAGTGCTCCCCTCTAATTTAGACAGTCAGGGCCTCATTTTTTAGTACAGCTGCGAAACCTAAGAAGGCCTCGTGCGGAGTGCGATTTCCGACTCCTCGATGAGGCCGGTCGAGATTGTACTCCTGGATCCAACGGCCGATCGATGCGCGTGCTTCTTCCAAGCTTCGATATTCCGCCGTCCAGACTTCCTCTTCCTTCAAGCTGCGATGGAACCGTTCGATGTAGCTGTTGCCTTCCGGGTGATGATACGCCGTCCGTCGATGCGTGATGCCGAGCCGGTTCAGAGTTTCGATGAACCGCGTTGAAGTGAACTGCGTTCCGTTGTCCGTCGTGAGTGTCACGCGGGCCTCCCGGCTGCCCTCGGGCAGCCGGGAGAGTACGGCCTGCTCCACTGCTGCCAGAGCGTCTTCGGTCCGGCAGCGATGCGAGAGATTCCAGCCCACGATCTCCCGCGTGCAGCAGTCGATCACGCACACCAGGTACGCCCAGCCCACGGCTGGCCCGGCCCAGATCTTCGTCATGTCCGATTGCCAGATCTGATTCGGTTCTGCTGCTTCCACGCGGCCCCACTCTTTCTTTCTTCGTGCGCGCAGACGCCGAGCGCGGACCAGCAACCCGCGTTCGCGCATCACCCGCAACACACGCTTGCGATTCACCGGAAGGTTTTCTTTTCTTCGCAGCCACCAGGCCACGCGGCGATATCCGTAGGCGGGTTTCTCCCCGCACGCTGCGACGATCTGCTCGTCGTAGATTCGATCCGCTCGGCTGCCTCGCGGCTTCTTCCGGTAATACAGACTCGACCGACTGATGGCCAACGTCGCCGCCACCAGCGTGGCTGTGTAGCCCTCGGTCACCATCTCTCGCGCCTGGGAGTGAGCCTCACCGCAGCTCACTCCCCCACGACGTTTTTTAGGATTTCAATCTCCAGCGACTTCCGCCCCAGCGTCCGTTCCAGCTGCCGGATGCGGCGATCTTTTTCCGATTCCGCGGCGGCAGCGCTTCTCCCCCCAAGCGCTGCCTTTGCTCCCTGCTCCGCTTCATCCTTCCAACGATAGAAGAGCGTCGGAGCGATCTGATATCGCCGACACGTCTCCGAAACGTTCCCGCTCTTGATTCCTTCCTGCACGATCTGCCACTTCTCTTCGGGGGTTCGATCTACGCGTGGTTTCCTGCCCATCCTGCCTCCTGTTTGGAGGCCCTGATTCTACCTAACTGAGGTGTCCAGTTTTAGAGGGGAGCACTACAGGTATTTGGGCCGCGCCCTTACGTGGATAATTGTCTCGATCGTCTAGAAAATGACGGTCTGATTGAGTGCCGCTACGAAGAAGGCGGCGGCATGTTCTCGGTAAAGCGTTCCTGGTGGCTGAAGAATTCCTTTGCAAAGACACTCAAGTGTGGTATGGTGTTTTCGTTGTAACCTCGTAAGAGCACCCCGCTGATGCGGACGTAGTATCAGGTCCGCCCTCATTAACTCCCGTTGGAGGCTTCAGCAGTTGCCTCCGTGACGGCCACGCAGCCGAGGTGGAGGACGCCCACCTGGAGGCACTGCCTCTCCAAGTCGAAGCAAATTCGTAATAGACCGATGGAGGAGTTCGCATGACCGCAGTGAGCAAGACCCCGACCATCAGAGGGGGAAGTCCGTTTACTTACGCTACTAGAAGCAGCGGCGCGTACGTAAATAGACCAGAGGGAGGCAAGGGAGCATGAACGCAGGCAGGTCCAAGCAAGACATCGCGGATACCGAAAAACAAGAGGGTGTGCTTTTTCTAGGCATCAAAGATGGCAAAGAGCATTACCTTCACCCTTCGGACAAGGAGCATCCTAAGCCTTACATCGTCCGGCGGGTGCCTAACGTCAGAGAAGCCCTCGTTGCTGGCCCAGGCTGGCGGATACTCGTGACGGACTACAGCCAGGTCGAAATGAGAATCATGGCTGCTGAGTCTAATGATCTTTGGATGCTGGAAGTTCTGAACAGTGGGTCTGATATCTATTGCCTAATAGCCGCTGATCTCTACGGGGCTTCTTATGAAGAAGTCTGCGAGGGCTACAAAAATAGGGATAGCAAGTACGAAGGATGGAGGTCAGACGCAAAAGGCGTGGCACTTGGAGTACCTTACGGATTGACAGCTAAAGGCATGGCAGAAAAGCGCGGCATCTCGGAAGAAAAAGCTCAAGACATCATCGACAGATACAAGGGCAAGGCGCATGTTCTTTCCGCCTGGCTAGAAAACAACGCGGCGAATGCAGTTAATCTGGGAATATCAACAGGCAACACCGGACATTATAGATTCTATCAGCTACCTCATCCGGACGACGAGGACTTCGAGGAACGCATCTCCCAAATCAAAAGGTGGGCCAAGAACCACCCTATTCAAAGCGGCTGCGCTTCTCTGTTGAAAATGGCTGTAGGAAAAATGTACCTGGACTTTCGAAACGGCGTTTCGAGTGGTCCGAACATGTATGACGCTCACTTCCTGCTCTTTGTCCATGATGAGTTAGTGATTACCGCCCCGGTGGAGCACGTAGAAAATGTGAAGCAGATTATGATCGATGATTCGAAGTGGGCTTTTAAGAAATTCTGGAAGGACGCGGTGGACTTCCCAGTGAAAGTCACCGTAGCTGACTATTACAAGAAAGACTGAGGAAGCTGAGTAGAGAGGGCGATCATTAGAAGGATATAACCGTGAGCTGCGACATGAGAGAAATCAAGGATCACGTCCCGATCAAGAGTGTGATAGGTGCCCTGAGGTTGCATCACAACGGCCGCAAGATACGTTGTTGGCGTCCAGTGCATCCGGATAAGCACCCCTTTCCGTGGGGATTGACCTCAAGCGTACCCGTCATCACACCCTCGTTCAATCACCCCTTGAGTGGTTCCCCTGTTGGCGCAATGCCTATTGATGGGCAAAGTGGTTCTCCCCGAACCGCCAGCCTCTTGAGCAGTCGATGACGGCCCTCGCAGACGGCCTCGAGTCTGCCAGTCAGGAGAAAAAAGAATGGATTTTATGCAAAGACTAGTGCCCAACCGAATGCGGATAACACGGGCGATACGTCTGACGGAGAAACTGATCAATCAAGAAAGGCAACTTGTTTCGAAGCTCAAAGCAGCGCACATCTTTGCTAGGGTGCACCAGATAGAGACCGTCGGGTTTAGCGGCGACACGGTAGTCAGGTTTACCGGGAAGTTAGAGCAACTTATCAAGGATGTTGAACACATGATTGAACTCGATCAGTGGAGCATCACCAAATTTGAAGAGTACAAAGCACAGCACATTAAGTTTCACCCGGTGTACAAGGAAGATAAGGAGTGGCTGCGCGCAGTGGAGGAAGCGGAGAAAAAGATGAAGCGATCCAAGAAGAGCCCCTGAATTGTTGCCTTTACCGAGGGCTGCAATCTGGGATTTCGTCATTTACTCGCGGGAACACTTGGTGTTTGGAGCTTGATTCCAGAACTTTTCGTGAAACCTCAACCGCCCGGATGCCTTGAAAGCATCCGGGCTTCTCTATGTGGACAGTAAAATACTCCCTGCTTCACGCTATCGACCCCGTCGTCAGCCGGTCTGACTACGTTCCGCTGACTGTTAGTGAATTTCTTGTCGCCGGTATGGCTGTTTGTATCTAGCTCCTGCAGGTCGAACCCCGTAGAGCCCTGCCTATAGTTGGGTAGGTGTTAAATGCAGTAGATTCAGGGGAGATTCAAGGCTGGGGACCATTCTTGGGTCTTTTTCTGCCCTGGAATTCGTAGGTTGCAAAACTCATTCTTTACCGCCATTAATGATTGCAATCCAGGAGTGCGACGATCGACCTCACGTATTCAAATAGAGGGGGAAGAGGATGCCCGAGTTCTAGTTGATTGCAGCTACTCTCGATGTTCGGCACTGTAAGCGTACCTGCAATCGAGTTCAAGCGACTTCTGTTGTCCGGACCTCCTTCTGCTGAAACCGGACTGACGCTCTCAAAAGCTGGGAGACCTTGCGACCAAGGGCAATTTGCTTCACTCGGAGGGGCCTCGGGTGTATAAGTGTGCTCATCTGAGCGGTCAAAATGGAAATCCCGGATTAGGCCTATCGCAATTCTGATTCTGGAGCACCAACGCAGTTTCTACCACGTTGGCGCTATCTCATCTGGCAATCAACACAGAAGCAGGGAAATGTAGCGAGGTTCGTCGCTACAAGACCAGGTGAGTGGCACTCTGACGAATACCCATGCGAATTTCAGAGAACAAAAGGAGGTTCGTGATGTCACATTCATTGACAGGAATGTTGGTGCGCCTTTCCCTATGGATGGTTCTGGCAGCGAGCTTGATGGTGGCACCCTGCGTGGGGCAAGGGAAAACCGACACCAAGGAAGTACCGGCAAGCGCAGGACAGAGCAATTTGACACCGATCGCACCAAACGCTCCAAGTCTGCCCCTCGGCGCGCTCGATGCAGTGAACGAGCTTCAAGCTCTTGCCTGGAGCGGCATCAGCAAGCAGACCGCTCAAGATGCCGCGGCTCAGATTGAAGCCCTCGACGGGCAAGTGTTTCTTCACCAGCCGACGACTTGCTTGGGCATCGGTTTTTGCTACGTGGCCAGCATGTGGCTGACGGATATAAAGCTCACCCCTAGAGTTAAAAGTCCTCCGGGCTTTCGCTACGTGTGTGGAGTCCAGAGCGAGTGCGAACGTGGCGAGAAGCCGGGTTTTCGGATCGAAGCGCCACTGAAGGATTCGTGGGCCATTCACCTCGACGCGACAGTAAACACAAGAGCCTCGGTGTGGGGGTTAAGCGTAATTCCTCCCTTCCCAATTGGTGTTGTCACCCCGATACCCATTTACCTCAAGTGCTGCGACCCGCAAGGGGTCTCGATTGACCTGTCGAACATAAAGCTGACGGAGACGACGGTCCTCGATACGAGCGAACTGGATCGCCCTACGCTGACCGATGCCACGATTACCGGGCACATGACGCTCCAGATGACGGGAGGCATCTATACCTACCAGCCAGCTGACCTGAATTTTGCAGTGAGTGTGGCTGAGGGTGGTCAGATTCAATTTACTGACCCGAACGCAATTTCCGCCGGAGTGCGGCTGGTTGATTACGCGGGCGTGGAGCTGCCTGGGAGCCTGAGCGGGCTTAAGCTTGGATTGACGTACGATCCGAACAATCAAGTCGTGAGCGTTCAGGTGTCTGCGAGGATCGAAGTGACCCTGGCCGAAGTATCTGGTCACAAGATCGCGTGGAGCGATTCTTTCAGCACAACCATCAAGACACCCGTTCCAAGTGGCATCATATCGGCGTTAACGAAAGGCCTGCCAATTTCGTGGGGCGAAAATCCGCCTGCCGTCGATTGGACAAAGCCGGCGGACCCCAGCGAAGATTTCAATGACCCGGCCAACCAGATGGAGTCGGCCATCACTGCGCACTTGCCGTGGGGGGCTGTCTTGTCGATCGATAACCAAGGTCCGAATGCGCTCAGCACCCCACCCCCACCTTCTCCTCCGCCACCGCCTCCTCCTACTTACTTCAACTGCCCGGTCTACGTCCTACAAGACCCAATACGCGTAAGAACCTCTCCGATTTGCTTCAACAGGGAGTTCGATACGGCAATCTGGACAGGACATTATCTCGCCGCCGAAGCGTTCCGTTATGCCGCCACGCAGAGTCCGCAGGCGCTCGCACGGGTGAAGCAGGTACTTGGCGGCATGCAGCAGCTCTTCTGGGTCACACAGGGCTCAGCCGTGAGTATGACCGGGCAAAAAGTTGCCGTAACGGAAGGTGCGGGACTGTTGTCACGCGTCGCGATTCCGAAGGACAGGCTCGTCCCTTCGGGCGCTGTCGTCCCGCTTACTGACGACGCGGGGATGATTCCCGGCCTCGGTATCTGCTACTTCGAGCGGGCTGAAGGCGGTTGGGACGTTGAGATTCCTTTGACGAGCGGGAGTTCAAACACTCAACACTTCTCTACGTACGAGGATGTCCGATCCGCGCTCGCGGGCTTGTCCATGGACGAAAGCAACCGCGTGAAGATACGTCCCATTGGGCGCATCTGGTACGGTATCGGCTGTGGAGAGGGGAACGAGCACCCCATCAGCCGTGACCAGTACGTAGGCACCTTCATGGGCCTGGCGTTGGCCAACGCCCTGGTGCCGGATCCGGACGTGCAGAACACCACAAAGACTCTAATCACCGAGGCGCTCGACTTCTTCATTGCAGGCGGCTGGGACATGCACACGCCACCCAAGGACCGTATCCCAATCAGCTCGACGTTCCTTGGCAACTGGGACTTTCAGCTCGGGCTTCTTCGCATCGGGGCGACCGTGAACCCCAGCGGAGCCCCGGGTCCGTACAACTTCGGAGACTTGTACAACAGGTATGCGGCGGGATCAAAGTTTAGCTGGATCCCAACATGGATTAGCGTGGCCGATCCCGATTCCAATTATTTCGAATTTAATTTGTCCCACGCAGTGATCGGCCCGACGCTCTTCTTCGAGACGGACTCAACGCTCCGGGCGAACTATCTGCTCTGGTACAACATGCTGCGGCGCGCGACGCGCCACCACAAAAACGCCTACTTCAACCTGGACAGGATCCTGATTGAGTTGCCTGCCAATCGCGCCGGAGTCGCAGCTCAGCCATCCTATTCGAACCCCAATCTGTCGTTGCAGGACGAGATCAAGGGCCTGCTCGAAGAGTGGCTCATGCGTCTGAATGAGCTTGGGATGAAGGCACCCGACGGGCTCCCGTACAACTTCGTCAGTGATCCCGCGTATGAAGCGAATCTTTTCAGGGATGACCGCGTGGCCCTGTACAAGGGCCTGACGGGCAATCCAATATACGCTGCGAAGTACGCTATGCCGATGTGGGCAAGACAAGGCAACGGCATGGACTTCGTGTGGGAGCACAGCCCCTTTGACGTCCCGCTCACTCCCCCTTCCCCAGGTCCTGCTCCTCCTGCTTCAGCCGCTCCGCCTATACCGGATTGCACCACCACGTTGCATTCTCATCCGTTACCGCCCGGTTCCCCCGGGACAGTTACCGCGACCCAGATCTCTCAGTGCGGATCCGATCTCGCTAATCAGGAGGCGCCTGGCGTGGACTACCTGCTGGCCTATTGGCTGGCCGTCTATCTCAATGTGCTCCCAAAGCCACAACCATGATCGCTTCCTAACTACGGTGCATCGACATCACGGTTCCGGTGAAGACGGCGGATCCCTAGCTATTAGGCGACAGCTTTCTTCGCTTGTGCTCTAACTTTTGCCCAGCGCTTTTTCATGGCTTTGGAAATCTTTGCTCTCCCTTTCGCCGACAGCACGCGCTTCTTCGCGCTGGCGATGTCCCGGCCTGCCGTCATACCCAGAGCCTTGGCTGCGGATTGCAAACCTGCCAAATCATGCTGCAACTTAGCCAACTGCTTTTTAACCTTTTTCTCTTCGCGTCTAATTGCGGCCAATATGCTCATGGATCCTCCGGAAACAATCTACATGAGAGATTGCCTCCAACCAATCCCGTGCCTTTCGGATGTCTTATTCAGTTTGCCAGCGATATTCGAAAAGCAAATGTACGGTTAGTCCGTCGATCAGGACTTAGACCATTGCTTGAGCGGAGATTCTGTGGTCATCCTGCTCGTGACCTGGTGCCGCCCATCTCACGAAACGCTTACTTGACGGACACAGAATTGAGGGGGTACTGTACATCAACGTCTCTCCCCCAGACGTTTCGACGGCGGAGATTACTTATGAGAAAAGCATTGGGGATTATGCTTGCGGTGCTGGCTGTAGCCATCGGGGCGCCTTATGCCCACGCTGACGCTTTCGTCTACACATACACCGTCACATTCGACCCAGCCCTATACGGCGCTACGTTCACAACTAAACCCACGCAAGCGGCAACTACGAACACGACCCTTACTGCCGTCGACCTCAGTTCGTACTCATTAACAGGGTCCTTCTACCTCGCAAGTTTTGACGAGTTTATCTTGGACTACGGCGGCGCCGGTGACCAAGCCATATTAACCTCCAATGGACTAGGAACCGCCTCAGCAACTTATAGTTCAAACGACGCATTCCCACTCATCGATTACAGCACCTCAGGCACATACTCGAGTGGAATCGCCACATTAATCGTAAGGGAAACGCCGGAGCCCGCCACATTGGGCCTCATGCTAACTGGCGTAGGGCTGTTAGGGTTGATGATGGTGATGCGAAAGCGTCTAGGTCTTCCACAGGCGACTTGCACGAATCGCTCACTATCACTTCCCGCACCCTACTGAGCACCCACCGCTTCCAGCGTCGAACAAATTGCCCAACGCGCCGCAGTAGTTTTTCGCGCCGAGAGTTCAAACCCGAGACTAGGCAGCACGGGGCTAACTCCTGATGAGTCTTACGTCCTAGTACTTCGCCTTTCCGATAACGCGTATATCAGGCATGCGAAGCACATTTCTATTCCTCTACCTTCGCTCTGGTACCATCTGAGGGTCCCCTTCACCGAGAAACCGTGGGTTTGGGCATGATTGCGGGTAGCTATACTAATCCAGATATATAAGCTGTTTCATCGCTTGTTAGACCTGATCCCGTCGCAACAGATCCCGTCGACTTGCAGTTGCAGGAACAAAAACACATCAAGTGGAGAGACGGAGAGGTGGGCAACCCCACCTAAATCTCGGTACTTCCATGGCCAATAAGCAATCATTGATAGATCGACTGGTTTTATACGAAGGCTACACAAACTCTAAAGCGCTGCAGATAGTGAACGCTGTTTTCAATGCTATGAGGAAGGCCCTGTGTGAAGGCCGACCGGTCAAGATAGAAGGCCTGGGTGAGCTGGTGGTATTCACCCATAAGCAGAAGCGGAGAATAGAGAGAAACCTGAAGAATCAAGTAGCCTCTATTCGTTCGGTTCCCCGGAAGCCAAGGACAGTAAAACTAAGATCTAGAATCGATCTTTCATACAAGGAGAAATAACATGCGGTCAGCAATCGAGGCACTAAAGGAAGTCCTATCTGTAAACCAACCCATGGTATTCAAAATACTCGGCGACTCGTTGTTGGAGTTGGACGAGAAAGTGATGGCGCTAGAAGGGAAGAAACAAGACAAAACTGAAGTCGCTTCAGTGGAGATCCCAGCTGCAGCACTCGACCGCCGCAGGTTACAGCAACGACTCTGGAAGCTCCTCTTCATGGCCGGCACCAAGGAAGATGAAATAGCCAAGAAGATCCACGTCTTTCTTACCAGCCTAGGATAAGTTCCTCTCCGGATAGCCTTACCAGGCCAACCTAGAAGATTGTGCTGGCGGCATAACTGAACGGTGCATCCACACCGAAACTCACTGTCCTGCCGTTCCGTGGTTTCAGTTCAAGATCGGAATTCCAGCATAACCTTCTAGCCTTTGGTTCCATTTGGTGCCAGAGGCTATTTGTGTGTTTGGGCAACACGCGAGGTCACATCTAGAAACTCAATTGGCTCAGAGTGAAATGGAGAGAGGCGCTGTCCGTTAACGAATATTCCGCCTGTCCAACCGACGTCCACTACGTCCGTTGGCAAGGCTAGAGTGGTGGGTTGAACGCCCACGCTCCTGGTGGATTTTGCTATTGCGAATCCGCGGAAGCCAGTGGGGAAGGACCCATTCGATAGTACTGCGCGAGGCGTGAATCTAACCCCGACTCGGGCAGGATTCTTAGAATCGTCGCGATATGTTGACTAAATTCGATGCTTTTAATTTTTCGCGAGGCGCAGATTCCCTACGCGATAGCTACTTGCGAAAAATCATGATCAGCTCTCGCTTGACGGGGCCACGATCGCGCGGATGAAGATACGGAACCTTCGGGAATACCATTTCATGCACCATGGCTAGGGATTTGAACCCAGCGTCGGTTGCGACATTTGCGACGTCCTCTGCTGTCGGGAGCCTGTTCCCGTTCGTCACGTTCAGTGCGAGGTATCCATTTTTTTTGAGAATTCGGTAGCTCTGCGCGATTACCGGATTCAAGAATCTATCCAGCCAGGTTTCATACCTTGGGTACCGTCTGAAGCTCTGACAACTAGAACGCGAATAATGCTCCCAATTAAAAAACGGAGGACTTGAAAACACTAGCTGTGCGCAAGCGCGTTCGAATCTGGGTAGCTCCTTTTCGGCTGCGCCGTTGAGAAATTTCAAGCTGGGGAGATCAAAGCCGTGCGCAGAGATGGTTCTTGACATCCTAAGGAAACCCTGCATTTGCGTGCGATTCGGCTCGATGCCGATATAGTTTCTGCGCGCCGCAATCGCACCGAGCAATCGGCCGCCGTAGCCTGCGGCGAAATCCACGACTGTGCCACCTTTAGGACAATATTTGGACATAATCGCTTTTGCTATCATCGGACGATAATTTGAAACACTTGCGGCACCGGGATACGTCTTCAGCATTCTTCGAATGCAGCTAGCGGAAGCCCCGAAACGGTCCGGCCAAATGCTAAGCGATCTCTCGATTGCTTTCCTCAAAAGCGTGTCGTCTCTGAACACCTGAATCGGACTGAGATAGCGATTCACTCTTGTACTCCACATACGAGGCTGAAAGCTATTTGCTAGACGCAAACCTGCGTTCGACGTGCGAAGGTCCTTGCCATCAAAGACGGAGTGCGGATCTTTTGCAAACAACGTGCATATATCTTGTCGTATTTGGTGAGAACTGAGTCGATAGTATGGAAACCCGTGATTGCGCCAGAAGCGAAAAGCTCGCTCCACAACAGCCTCTCTGGCCGTCGGCCGCAGCTTTAGCCAAGAAGCTCCCCTTATTTGCAGGGAAGTGCATTCTTCAGGTTTGCGCGCTCGATTGGTCATATGCCTGTCTGGCACTCTGTGCAGGCCGCGTTCGCGATGGAAGCTCCAGAAATAACAGGGCGCTTCGATTGCTCCACGGATCGATGAAGTCGCGATGCAATTGTGCCAATCCGCGCGACTTCTCCTTGTCCGCCAAAGTGAAACGATGCTTATTGAAGAACTTTACGTTCCAAAACATTGCCAGGACAAATACCGAAAGCACATTTTCATCTCGCAACCAATCCAGGCGCCGCTCTGTCAGGGCATGTCCTACGCCGTTTCGCCGCCAGGGTTTGTCCACCACCAGGCCGTACAAATAGCCAAGTGCGTTTCGCTTCCGCACCGCTGCGCAACCGATAATCTTGTCTTCGTTCTCGGCAACAAAAAAGTCCAGTATTGCGGAGTCGGACCGCGCCGGCCGGTGCAGGCGCTCTTGCAACTGAACGATGCCACGGCGGTCATCCGCGGTGGCCCTGCGTATCGTCCATATTGCGTTCATTGCGTAGTCCATTGCCAGTAAGAATAGCTTGTATAATAGGTAGATGGCAAACGTCAAAAACCACGAGCCCGATCCTCAACAAGAACAGCTCGACCGGCTTCGCGCAAGAGTGTACGCCGCCAAAATTGCGTACCTCAATCGCACGTCGTTTGAAGATAAAGTGGAAGTGTCTTACGAAGACCTGAAAGAGATCGCCCGGCAGTTCATTCAGGCAAGCTACGAGGTTCAGAAGCAGAAGTACGGCTCTGTAAAGGTAAAGATCTCCGTGGCAAAACTACTCCGGCAGCGCTGAATGCCGTGGCCGCGCGATCTCGTGGATGGTCTGCGCCTCAGCGCAGGCCGCGAACCTTTGAAGCATCCCTATCATGAATCGCTTCTTTCAATGTGCTCCATTTCCCTGAGCCTACCGCGCCTTTCTGTTTCGTGCCGGAATCGACATACGTCTGGGCGGTTGTCCAATCGCCTGTCTTTATGGAAAGTAGCGCCATCTGAAAATGCGGGTATTGATCGAAGGGATTCAGTTTCAGTGATTGCCCGACGAAATCTTTGGCCTGTCCATACAGTTCTTGAGCCTTTGCAGGATTCTTCTCCGCCCGATCTCCTTGCACCATGTATAGCAGTCCCATGTTTTGCAGCACCCGAACGGATTTGGGCCGCAGAGCCAGCGCGGCTTTGAGGTATCCTTCGGATTCCACCCACGACTGCGCCGCCTGGGGATCCGTGGGGAATAATTCTCCGAACCACAGGCTTGCGATTCCCATCCCATTGTTCGCTTCAAACTGGACGGCCATGCTTTCCGCGGAAGGGTCGCCGGCAGCGACAGGGCGTTTCAGAAGTCGATTGCCGAGCGTCTTAGCGCTCTCCAGGTATTTCCTTTTCTGATCGGGGCTCTCGTGTCCGCGCCCGCCACGCACGGCGAATAGGAACACGCGATAGGCGCATATCAGATCGATCAAATCATTTCGATGCTCAGTTTTTGCCGCGGCCGCCGCTTCGTCTAGCTCCTTGTCCGCTTTTGCGAAGTCGTCGTCGGTATAGAGTTTGATGTGTGCATACGCCAACTGCACGTGAGCTTCGGGCAGAAAGCTCTTGTTTAGAATCAGTTGTTCCAGTGCCGGGATCGCCGTCGCAGTGTCGCGTAACTCGGTTTGCGTTACGGCGAGGTAAAGTTTTGCGATATCGAATTTGGGGTCCCGCGCTGTTGCGGTCGCGAAGTGATCTCTGGCTTGGCTCAGTTCCTCGCCGCTGCCGTTTCCCAGATACTCCTGGAATAGCGCGCGCCCCTGCACGAAGTTGCTGAAGGCATCCGCGTCGGCGGTAGGAAATTCTTTAGGGGCCATAACGCCTCGAGTAGATTGCTTTCACCAGTACATCATACCCGAAAAGTGCCAGTTGCCGGTCTCGTGCATCCGTTGCGGCGGAATCCACCGTCGAGCGCACCGATCGGCTATCTCTGAATGTCGCCAGGTATCGACGGCGCTGGATTCGTGCCTGCGCCATGCCCGTCGTTTGGCCAACGTTCCAGCGGCCGTTGACACGGACGAGCGGGGCATTGATGAATTGGATCCAGTTGGCCAGAGGCAATTTGACTCCGCTAATTTCCAAGTCTTGAGCGGGATCGGGAAATTCGTTCTCAACGCCGGGCAGAATAATAAGCGGCACGGCATCGACCACGTTTGGCCCCATCGTTTCCACGACGGGAGCGAGCAGGTTGGGCAACTGTTCACGCGCCGAGGACAATGAAAACACGATGCGCTTGCTGGCATCGTCGCTTGAGCCCTCGAACGGCATCACCTGAATCCCTTGGCGTGTTTTCCTGACGCGCCAGATCAGGACGATGGCGAACAGCAACCCCAAAACGGTGGCGATGTAGCCCAGCCAACGAGTGAAGTCCTCCGCGAACTCCTCCAGCCAAAGGTGTCCGCGCACCCTTTCCACGTCCAGGAGAATCCGGTCGCGCACTGGCCGGGGTGCGTCTTTCGCCGCCGCGGCGTAGTGCTGCTCCGCGTCCTTCCACTCCTTATTGTCCTCATACATCTTTCCCAACTCGAAATCGAAGTTCTCATAATCCGCGGAACGATGGACGCTGAGCCGTCCTATTGCGGATAGAGCTTCCTGTTTCATCCAGGGCGGCCCGACCTTGCCCGCCTGCAAATATTCCTGCTCTGCCTCTCTCCAGCGCGATAATCCCTCGTAGCGCCTCGCCACTTGTAGATCGAACATGCCCGCAGGCTGAGTGTCCACCGTTCTGGACGCGGTATTGCCGTTCTGGTGTCCTTGCCCTCGGAGAGGAGAACTCAGAAGTATAACGACCAGTAATTGTAGCGGTACGGAACGAATGCGATACTCGCAACGCATAGGGCTCCCGGAACCCGATAATATCCCAGCTTTCCAGACGAAGGCAGGATTGATTCTGGAGCGACGGAGATTGGCTCAAATGTCAACGGTTTCGATCCCGGCGAATATATCGCTGGCGACAAAGTGGCATACGCGCACCGTCGAAGCGAATTTGCCGAAAGGCGATACCTCCTCGGAGACACGATCGCAGGGAACTCAGCAAACGGAAGCCGCGACAACTATTCCAATATCGATCTGCTGCGCTTTGGTCCATTTCCACACGCAAATGTCCGAGTGAGGTTACGGCAAACCGCCCCGGCCAAAAGCCGCTCCTTCCGTGAGCTGAGTCTAAGGGGAAAACGCAACTTCCGTTATGACATTCGATGAGTCCCAGCAAGCTCGAATTTGCTTCTTGGCATCGAATGCGCCTTGCAATTTGATGGTAAGAACGAGTGAAGTGGGGGGGCGAATGTTGCAAGCGCTTTTCAGACAGAAATGACGATTATATTCATCAGGATGATCAACTTTGGCGGGGTCACCGACCGTGACATCAGAAAGCAGACTGTCCGAGACGCCCGGGGACAAATAGGAGGTGGACGCAACTAACCCCGTAACACAGGTCGAAGGGCGCTTTATCGTAATCGCGGTTTCTACTTTCGCGCTGAGGGTAAATTCGATTCCGTTGGCCTGAAAGGTGGCGATGAGGTAGTAGTCGGCTGTGATCGGAGCCACGTAAGCGATCGATGCTTGAATCATGGCGGGACTCCGGGTGCGATCGATTGCCCCGAGTCGATGACCCAGCACGTTCACAGCGTCATCGTCGAAAGAAGTGGTCCGACCATCTATCAAGGAGAGCGCGATTGTGCCGGGGTCCTGACCCTTTACAAACGGACTCAACATTGTCGCAGTGAGTCGTTGTCCGGCCTCCAATCGCAAAATGTAGACGATATATCGACGTAGCGAATTGTCGCCCACATCCTCCACAACGGAGGGCTTTCCTCCTTGCAACGGCAAGTAAATCGGGTTATGAATATCAGCGCCCGGCGCTTTCTCACTCTTATCATCCGATGCCCCAGACGGTGGCCCGAACGGAAGTATGAGAAGCAAGATCGCAAAAGCTGTTTGTAGATATTCGTGTCGCATAAAGTTATCCAACGCAATGCTCCAAGTGGATTCTTAACCAGGGCAAGTCCATACGCCGTTGATATAGCAGCAGGGTTGTCCGCCGCACGACCCGCCGTTCACTGCTTTGGCATCCGCTGGCCGAAAAGAGATGCTATGGACGACCGCATCGACGCCGTTGCTCCTCAACAGCTTGTGAACAGCACTGAGCAGGTGGGGTTTCAGTGAGGCAATCTTTGCACAATGTGCCGGGTGCAATTGGAATGCCGTGCTACGTGAACTCGCTCTTGCTGGTCTGGCCGTTCGTGTAGCCTTGGTGCCGCCCTTTCTATTTTTTTCCTTTGGCATATGTGTTCTCCTGGATCAAATCGCTAGTTATTTGGATTGGTGTTTGTTCTGTCCGGGTTTGCATTGCCGGTACCCGGTGAATTAGCGCCCGCGGCAGGAAGCACATCGATCCCTCCTGCTAGCAGCGTGTTTTGGTCTACCTGGAACACGATGTCCTTGTGGCCGGGTTTGGAAGTAACGTCCGGAGAAATAAAAACAGTTATGCTAGTACCGTCGCCTTTTGCGAAAAACGGAAGGTCCTGATTGTTGAAGAATACTCGCTTGATCGCTGTCAATCCTTGTCCATAGAAGACCACAGCTCGAGCTTCATTCTGGAGCATTGAGATCGTATTTATCTTGCTGAGCTGAGCCGATTGAGTGACCGGATTGCTCGGAGGAATGCCCACGCTGACGAAATCGCCGTCGTTGGTGACGATAACAAACTTTTGATAAGTATCGAGAAGAGTGGTTTTCGCGGTTAGTATGACGATGTGGCAACTCGGTTCGACGATTGAGCACGCAGTAGCACGCTTGACGCTCACGTCTGCATCGGTGTCTCTGTCTCCCGGATCGCCAACCTGGTAGGACTTGTCCAAAATGATGCGCCAATTGCCGCGAAAATCAACGCCGTAGGGTCGCGGATAAGCAATCGCCAGAGTCGCTTTATCCTTCCCGCCGGTTCGAGTGACGACTGGCAACAAGGGCTGGTAAATCTGGCGCTTGGCTTCCCAACTCTTGCCTCCAAATGGAAATTTGACTGTGACAACACCGTCGCCTGTACCAAGCACACTGTTTGGAATCTGCGCTACGACATCGAGCGCCTGCTGGTCTATATCATCTTGCTTTACCTTTGTCGGGACATCCAATACTGCATCGTTGTAACTAACGAAGAGAGCGTTGGGAGCCGGTGCATCCGCGGAACTCAACGTAACACCGTTTCGTTTTAACCTTAGAGTTAGTTCGGAATATTCCGATCCGAATGGCCTTAGCTCGAAATTATCGACATACATGGGTTGAATGCCTGGAGCCGCTGCCGGTCCCAACAGTACAGCTTTGCCGTAGCGCCCGTTAACTACGCCGTCTCCTGTCGCAATAGCTTGAACGGTCGTCGAGATGATCATCGTTTGATCGGACTGCAAGACTAGCCCGTCGCTGGGGCTCGTGTACTGTTGGCCAGCTAAGCTAACGGTCGTACCGCTGAAAAAGTTCTTCCCGTGTACCACGACGGTGCCCGTGAGCTTGTTCGCAGGTAGCCACTCCACTTTTGTTACGACGGGAGAGAGATTATCTTGGATCCGCGAGCTCGTTAATAATTCGACATGGTGGTAGTCGGCAGGACTATGCCCAGGCAATCGAAGGGGAACTGAGGCAATGCCAGTGGGGTTGATATAGTGAACCCAGGCCTCGTGATAAGTGGTTGTCAGCGATCGGTGGTCGTAGTGCTTCCAGTATGTCTCGACGTGAATATTAATTCTTACCGGAGTGACATCGTTGGGCTCATCAGTCTGCGGAAGCGCAATGATGGCAAACATCTGACGGGTTCCTGGAGTGACCGAGCGTCGGCCGAGCACTGGTCTAAACTGCCATCCAAACTTGACGGACGGATCGTTGTCGGGCGCATTTTGCATCCGTTCAAACGCGAGCGTGTCGTTGTCGCGAAAAAGATAAAACACCTGTCCGCGGTGCCTCTCGGTGTAGCCGACCGTAATTATTTTGGCCACGGCCGAACCTCCGAATGCGTTGTCGTGCGTATTCAGAGCGGCCGAGTTATACGTCTTTTCTTGGGGCATGACAGCGACTAATGACAGCTTTGGACCAGGTCCTACGGCTTCTGGCGTAATCGTTATTTCAACGATCGCGGCGCTGTCTTTGGCTTCCTTTGGAGGGTCGAGCGTCACATCGAATCCAACAACTGCCTGCAGGCGGGTACGACCGTTGGGTTGAGGTAGCTCATTTGTGATCAAGCGATCCGTGAGCGATCTCTCGAGTAACATTCGCAGATTGAAGACTTGATAAGTCAAATTGACCTGATCGGAGAGGAGATCGTTCGCACTCAATCCAAATTGGCCTGGAGAGGGTGCGAGAATAGGAAGTGTCGCAGGACCAGGCGTTGGTGCTGAATTCCCGGACGCCGACGTTGAACCTGCGCTAGACGAACCACTACCAGGATTAGGAATGGTCGCGGATAGAGAACCCGTTCCTGGACCGGAGGGCCCACCCGGAATTGATACACTTCCTGCGATGGACGTTGGCGACGGAGCCGATTTCGGCGCTAACGAGGCAGAGACGCTAAGATTACGCGTAACGTCATAGCTCTCCGTTCCCTGGAGAAGACCAAACGCCGCGCTTAATGTCGTCGGATTGAAGAATTGGGCACTTTGCAGACTTGCATTAAGCGAATCCAACATTAACTGGAGTGAACGGTTGTCGAAGATTTTGGGCCTGCCCACGGCAATACCGTTGTCGGTTCCGTTGACGGTTCCGTTGACGGTACTGCTTTTCTGGCTTTGACACCGAGCGATCGAAGTAAAGGTGAGCACCAGGAAAAAGGACAGCAATACATGCCAATGGGGAATCGGCAAGAAAAGCGCGAATGATCGCAGGTCAACCCGAACGCTAGACGGAGACGACCGCGACGGGTCGATTCTTGGCAACGACTCGATGTCGGAAAGCCTCTTATCGGTCATCTTGTAAGACAGCCTCTGCGGCATTAATAGACGTTCTAAGAGTCAACTCTTAGGAACCGAGAATGACGGGCAAGATATAGCGTATTCCGTCTTGAAGTCAAGTAATTTGTCCGTTACTACCCACCTACGTCGTCAAGGATCGGCCAATAATCGAGTCTCATCCTGCTTATAGCAAAAGCTGAAAACGAGCTGCGACCCTCCGCGGAATCCTCATGGTGATGTACCGCAGTCCGGCGTTGAGGCTTGCGTGCCCCAATGGCGATGATCCCCGCCTCATGTTCGAAAGGCTTTCGAGCCACGTCGCAGGTCAAGCGGAAAAGGTCTCGGCCGACGGGACTCTTGGCGATTCGCAGCATCCTTTTTTCTGGCGCGCTTTCAGAACGGAACGGCAGTCGTCATCTCGGATTCCGAATCTCGCGCTACGTGCCTGCACGATTCCGGTAATTTATTTGGAATACTCGGACCGCGTGTTCAGATCCGCAACGACGAAAAGCAAGAGTGCCTCAAGCATTGCTGCACGTGGAAACTGATTCTTGTTTGCCAACTCTCGAAGTGAAGGATCTCGTTCCAAAGGCAGGGCGACGGCCCGGTGATCGGCCCGTGCAGTTCCAAGGTAGATGGCCCCAGGCGCGATCTGTTCCTGCTGCGCCATTTGACTGTCCTCGTCAAACCCGTAAACGGACAATTGTTGCCACGAGGGCTGAAGTACACGTGATGTTTCTTCGAGGGTTGAAATGGTTGTTAGCGAGTAAGCCGGTACCCGCGCCAATTCTTGCCAGTGTAAACGCAAGAACTCCTGCCGTTGTTGGCGACTCAGACTTCGAAAATTTCGTTGACCCGGTGGACAGTCAAAAAGTGGGAAATGGCTAAGCAAGGAAGAAATTTGTTCGGGATTGTTGATTTGGTCGTACAGTCGTGTTCCTCCGATCATGCCGTCGACCGTGACCAACGCGGCGAGACGCGAGTTCAACTCTGCCGATTCATTCTGTATGCGCAAGATCGCCGCTTGTAGGTCAGCGGCACCCTCTCTCCATTTCCAGTTGAGGCAGGACACAACACGCGAGGCTAAATCTACAAACTTTGTTAATTCAACCAGAAATGGAGAGAGGGCGCTCTCCATTAGTGACTATTCCGCCCGTCGAGCGGGGAGTCTCAAGGCATCAGCGTCTACCGATCCGAAGAGAATTTGGAAGCAGCGCAAGAGACAGGTTCTGGCGGTGCTATTTGTCATCGCGATGAGCCCACTAGGCTATGCTCTTGGCATGATTGCCTCCCCGCAGAACTCGCTTCCATTTCGCCCGACAAGATCATTGTAGCTCCGCCACGCCCATCGGTCTCAACTTCCGGATGCAACGTCATCGGCTCACGACCCGCGTCGGTAAGATGGTTTATCTCTCAGGGTAAGCTATTCAACGTTTAATATATTGACATAGACTTGCTCTTAGAATATAAGGTCGCCCACGGGCTAGTCCTCTTTCTGAATAAATGATTGGGCCTTTGGGTAACGAAACTCATGAACCTTTGGCGTCGCGACATCCTCCAGTGGCGGCTCTTGGGGCCGCTCATCGCGGTATTGACCGTACTCGCTTTCTTGGGCGTTTCAATGTTGCGCGCGCAAAACACTGAAGCTCTGTCAAAGCGACCTCATAACAAAGTAAAAGTTAATGCTGGAGTCGTCGCTCCCTTAAAGCAGGCGGTGGGGGAAATCCCATCTGTCTCGTTGCAAAACAAGAGCGCGATGCGAATTACACTCAAGACATCTCGTAATCAATCGACAGAGGGATCGAGTTTTGGGATCACTGCCGAAATTGAGAATACTTCCGATCAACCAATCTACACAATGCCCGCAGCCATTGCTATCACCGTGCCGCCAGAACTAACAAAGGGTGCGGTTTACGACCTGTGGGCGTTCATACCCGGCCTTACGGCATTGCCAAAAGAGGATTACTGGGGCAAAGTGGTCGTCCTCGAACCCGGATCTTCAATTTCTGCTGTTTGGAGCAGCTCGAACGCCTCTTCGTCAGCTTCGAGCGGTACTGCCACCACTAGCTGGATCGAAAGAGGTTGCGATCGCCTTGGTGTAGGCTGCGGAAAGTTCGTTCAAGGGATTGAGTTTTCGCCCGGGGTATATACGCTCAACGTAGTCGGAAGTTATTGGGATACCTACCTGGGGGCCCAGAAGAAGATTGTCGAGCGCCACACTCAAACCGCTGAGATACAGGAGATGATTACAGCTCCTCAATCGGTAATACTCTTCGGGGCGGCGCTTGGAGGAGTTATCGCTTTCCTTCTACTCACCAAACTGCAGCCTAGCGGCAACTCAGGTTGGGCCAGCGTTGGCTGGGTGACGGGGAGCGTCTCCGCTGTCTTGCTAAGCACCATTGTTACTATTCTTATAGCGAGACTGTCTCAAAGTCAGTTCATTATAAGCGTGACGGTTAATGATTTCTGGGGAGCCATCGCGGTCGGATTCATCATCACGGCCGCCGGGCCCGCCATCTTACGCAAGTTTACTGGCATAGTAAGCACGTCGAGCACGAACTCGCCCGTCGCGGTAAGCGCACCTAGCACGGACTCCTCCGCGACAACTAAGCCATCACAAGATAGCTAGGGTCACTGCGACTTCAGGCGGTCGACAAGGCGTTGCATGCAAACTCACCAGTTTCGTGCCCAGGATTACCAATCGACTATTCACCTAGACCTTATGTTGATATCGCGGTATTCTCGTTTCCTCTTTCGCCGTCTCAACTCGTGCCCTAGACGTTTTCAGGAAGCGGAGCGGAGCAGACCATGTCGAGATATCGCATCCTGGCCCTCGATGGTGGGGGAATCCGCGGGCTCTACACTGCGGTGCTTTTGGACCGTTTGGCGCAGAATGTTCCCGGTTTTACGGATCGCGCTGACCTTCTCGCGGGAACGTCAACGGGTGGCATCCTGGCACTGGGCCTTGCCAAGGGAATGTCGCCTCAATCGTTGATCAAACTCTATCAGAATAATGGAACTGCGATCTTCTCTCGAAGTGTTTGGCATGAAGTCCGCGATCTGGGCGAGATCCTTGGGGCAAAGTACGATAACGGAGAACTGATTCGGATCATTCAGGCGACTTTCGGCGACGGAACGCTGAACGCGCTTTTGCCTCGTCACGTTTTGGTGCCGTCGTTCGATCTGGACAATCAAGCCGCTGTGCCAGCCCCGCGCACGTGGAAGCCTAAGTTCTTCCACAATTTTGAGGGACCGCAGTCGGATGGTAATCAAAAAATTAGTGACGTAGCTCTGCGGACCAGCGCCGCTCCCACGTATTTTCCTGTTTACCAGGGATGTGTGGACGGCGGTGTAGTTGCCAACAATCCGTCCATGGCGGCGTTGGCCCAGGCAATTGACGCGGCGACGGGAAAGCAGCAGTTAGCCGACCTTCGCGTGTTTTCCATTGGCACGGGACTGAGTGCCCAATTTGTCTTTGGCGACACTCTTGATTGGGGATTCGCGCAATGGGCTCCAGTCCTCGCGAACATGATAATCGAAGGAATGATGGGCGTGGCCGATTATGAATGTAAGAGACTTCTTGGAAATAGTTATTTCCGACTGGCTCCGGTTCTACCGGCTCCGGTGCCCCTCGATTGTGCGGATAAGATCGACGATCTGATCGCCGATGCGAATCAGGTAGACATAACGGCTGCGACAAATTGGCTTAAGGCCAATTTTTGAGGACGGTTTCGATGTTGAGCGTTTATCGCTAGCGAACCCATGGAAGTCAAAATGCCTAATTTAAACGTATCGGTGCCGTATCAGATCTTTCGGGGCGAGGCGCTTAGTCGTATTCATGCGCGCATTGCGGAGATTAAAGCGCAGTATTCCAGCCAAGTGAGTAATCTGACGGAAGATTGGAATGGCTATTCCGGGATTTTCAGCGGTTCATCAGCGTTTTCAAGCGCTTATAGGGGAATAGTCTCCGGATGCGCCGTGATCCGGGGGCACTCTGCAACGGGCGCCTTTCCCTCGAGGATTTTCTTCCCAACCCTACTAGGAGCGAGGGCACGTGCTCGCTAACTCTCACATTCTTGCAAGCGATTTGGCCCAGATCAATATATAGCGTAGATGATGCCCCTTGCGAGGCGGAGCTGATGCTGGTCCGCATTCTTTCACCGTTGGCACCTTTCTCCGCACTCCTCCCCGCCCTACAGTTGAGCGACTTTCCTGTTTAACGGAATCCGTTAGATTTCCATGAGGGATTATTGTGTCCCGGGCGCAACTAGAGCAAAACGGCGATAATTCTACGCGCCGCCGGACGGAAATAGTATACTCCGCTAGGTACTTACACAAGTCGTTAAAGAGTTCGCGCATCAAGGGTTACAACTCAACGTGCACTAGCATGATTCTCGAACCGCCAGGAGGACCGCATGTCTGTCGGAACCGACAATCTAAAACACATTGTCGTGCTGATGATGGAAAATCGTTCGTTTGACCACATGCTCGGATTTGCGCAGAGTGCCACTTGGCCCATTCATGGGCTTGCCGGGAACGAAACCAACACAGACTCCATAGGAGGGGTGGTTCAAGTTTCGAACGACGCGAATTACGCTGGCGACTTAACGCCGGACCCGGGGCACTCTGGCTTCGACACACTAACGCAGCTCTACGGCGACCCCAACACCTCCGTGTTGCAGAATCCGACTAGGGACGGCTTCGTGCGGAGTTACGAGGGCAAGACCGGAAATCCGCAAGCTGCGCACCGCATCATGAAATGCTTCTCTCCACAGAACCTGCCCGTGCTGACCAGGCTAGCCCAGCAGTTCTGTGTGTGCGATAACTGGTTTTCGTCGCTGCCTGGACCGACGTTCCCGAATCGCGCGTTCATGCACGCCGCAACTTCCCTGGGCCGAGTCGACATGGGAATTGACTGGCGCAATCTCTCCCCGACGATTTACGAACGGCTTGCAGAAAACCATCTCGATTCGGTTATTTACTATCACGATTCCACCATGGCCTCGACGTTCGATGGCCTTGCAGGGAATCCGGATTTCTTTCGTTCGTTCGACAATGATTTTCTTGCGGCGTGCGCGGACAATGACCTGCCTGCTTATAGTTTTCTTGAGCCCCGCTTTGCCAATTCCGCCGGCGGCGATGGTCAGCCCGCTTTTTCTGCAAGTGATCAACATCCGGATCACAACGTAAGAGAGGGAGAAGCACTTATCCAAACTGTTTTCAAGGCCATTTGGGGAAACGTCAAGGTACGCAATTCGACGCTGCTCGTGGTCGTATACGACGAGCACGGCGGTACGTACGATCATGTCGTGCCCCCCACCACGGTCAATCCGGATGGAAAGATCTGGAAGAATACGCCCCCCTCCACCGACCCCTCATTCGATTTCACACGCCTGGGTGTGCGTGTGCCCGCGGTGCTCATATCACCTTACATCCCCGCCGGGATAGACCACAGGCTCTACGATCACACCTCGATCATTGCCACGACTTTTAAACTCTTCCTCCCGAATGTCCCCAACGTAAACCTCACGCTGCGGGATAAGAGCGCCAACACGTTCGAGGACAATCTTACGCTTCCGCTGCCACGGACCGATAAAATCGACCTCGGCGCGGGAGCTCAATCTCAGCCCCCGACCGCAGCCGAGCTTGCCCAACCCATTAACGACCATCTCAAGATGCTCGTCCAGCAAGCTGCTCTGTTGGAGCAGAGTCTCCCTTTAGCCCAAAGATCCGGGATCGACCCAAATGCGATCCAGACTGAAGCACAGGCCGCGGCGTACCTGACCGCTGTCCATGACAAGATCCACCCTAAGGCCCACGGCTCGAACGACTGAGTGGAGGACACGACCATGCGCAGCAGCGATCACCCATCGAGATCGAAATGGTTAAGCGCAGTCGCACTAGCGGGAGGCCTGTTGCTGTGGACTAGTTCGACCGAAGCCCAAGTGCCGCCAGCCAGCAGCACGGCCGTAACTGGAACTACGGACTGGGATAAGTGGAAACATAACTGCTCGCTCTTGAGTGATTTTGCCAAGAAGTTCATCCCCTGTGCGACTTCGACATTCACCTCTGAACCATTTCACTTTCTTGCACAAAGCATCGTGCCCGGCAGCGGGGTAGGCGGTGGTGGGCGTTACTCTTTCGATCACAACGAGAAAAGTGGCGCACAGGATCAGTTACAGGCCACGGGAGTAATTACCATTCGCGAGTTTTGGTATGCCGAGTTGAAATTTAGCAGTCAGCGTGCCATCGTCGCCGACTGGAATACTTCCGGAGAGTCGCTGGGACTGAACATTTATGCTCGAAACCGCTCTTTGCCTACCTTGCCGTTCTACGGTCTTGGCCCAAATACAAACGTCAACACTCCCGTGGATTTCAATGAGCGAGAGACTTCCGCCGGAATTGAAGTTACAACCCCTTTCCCCGAAGTTTCCTGGCTGTCTGCGGGCGGAAAGATCGAAGGACTTTGGCCCAACGTGGGAGGCGTTTCGATAGAACAGAAATACACGGAGCAAACGGCACCCGGGCTTTCGACCCAACCGCCATTCGTTCACGAGCAGATATCTCTTAATCCGCATAAGCGTTTTCTGAGCCGGTTCGAACTCAATTACAATATCGCCTATAACCTCTATCAAGATGCGAGTACTGGCCACTACTCATTCCGCCGATTCGAGGCCAAAGCGGAACACCGTTTCTATCCGGAGAAGAGAAAACATGGCGGCGTGATCGAGCAGAACTATTTCTCAGTTCTGTGGAGATACTCCGTATCGGATGCCAGCGCAGGCAACGTAGTACCCTTTTACCTTCAGGAGACCATAGGCGGCGGAGATATCGACAATCAAACGTCGCTGCCAGCCTTCAAAGACTACCGCTTCCGGGGACCGGATCTCATGACCATCCGAGCTGAATACGATCGCAAAGTGTGCGAATCGTGCGAGCCGTGCAAGAAGGGCCTCATCCGTACTGTCTGCAGCCACTTGGGGCTTCTGCTCGGTTATAGCGCAGGCAAAGTTGCTGTGAGGAACAGCGATTTGGATTTCTCCAACATGCGCCAGAGCTATGACACCGGAATCTCCATTTATTTGGGCAAAGACGTGGTCTTTCGAGTAGCTGTGGGCTTTGGGGGGGGCGAGGGTGCTCACCCATATTTCAACGTCGCCAACTTTCTGTAGCGCATTAAAGCCTATCAGTCCTGAGAAATGGACGGCACGTATGAGCGGCGGTGTTTGCCATTTCGATTCGAGTAGCCGTGCGATTAGCTACGAATGGCGGGCAAGTTGGAAACTATCAGGAAACGGAGTTTGGGGAAGTCCTCGCGGTAACGACAAGTGGGCCCAATCTTTTGTCTCATTCGAGGGGTTCATGCCAAAACCTAGGTCCGACTTGGGTCAAACAACTGCCCAATTACTTGCAAAACCACGCTAGATGACAGAGAACAAACCTAGACGGACCAATCAGATAATATTTCTACATGGGCCTTGGGCGCAGGCAGCATCACACATGCACCCAGAGCAGTGCCAGTCATTGAAGCTTAGTAGTTTCCCAGAAGCGGACTTCTAGCCCGGATGGATTCCGAGCACCCCGTTATCCACGCAACAATCGAGGGATGGCTGCCCTAACTCGCGAAGCTTCTGACTGTTGCACAGTCGAACTGAAATCCAACAGTGATGCGATTGGCCACCCGAAGGCATGGAGTTTCTTGACTTAGATCAGGCCACTCCTTGCTCGCATGTGTGCGGTCGAGATAGAGACAGGCTTAAGGGCTGGGAGCAGCCAATAACGTGCGCCGCCAACGCTGCACGCTGATCGCGTCGAATCGCTCGCCCGAGAAACTGATCTGCTTGACAGTCTTCCCGCCAGAACCATGATCCTTCAGGTACGTGCTCACATCCATCCAGCGAATTTCGCCATCTGAGGTGCGAATGACGAGCATCACGGTGTAAGCTTGGCGCTGCCAATAATCAGCCCATCGTTGATTCTTGATCTGAAAGATCTCCGCTCCGTCGCTGCGGCGCTTCCTGAGATAGGAATCGCCACTCTTGAGTTGCAAGTAGAGCCGCATTCCGGAGGCGCGGCCTTTGTCGTCTTTGAACTCTATTTCTCCATCGATACCGTGATCGCTGTTCGTGTAGCCACGATAGATCTGTCCGGCCTCTGCCACTATGAAACCTGTGTGATGCACGGCCAACAGTTCGCGGCTTTCATTGTCAATTACCGTTTGTCCCTCGACCTGCATTATCCGCACTTGTTCCTTCACCGCAACTGAGTGGAATTTATCCTCAATCAGATCGTGCAACGCGATTGCCTTACCGCAGCCGGGGCAAAATACTTTGCCTTTGCCGTCCTCATTGAGAGTTTCGTCGATCATCACGCGGTCGGCAAATGGAAGATTGAAGCGTTTACACCCTTTGTTACCGCAGGAGTATATCCTAAGCCGTACAACGTTTTTAGCAAACTGCATGAGATGATCGTGAACGTAGCGGAGAAAGATGACACGCGAATTCATGTCCGCTTCCGGCGAGAAATAAACGTCCAGGCGCGAGGCGCCCTCCGTTTCTCGCCCTAGGGTAAATCCCAACTCGGCTCCCGTCTGCGTCTCGAAATCCGCAGCGGACTTCCACAGATTCTTGTTTTGAAATGCAACCGTATGATGTAGTCGGACTACTAGTGTCGCGTAAATGTCGTCCACCGGACCGTCAAAGCGATACGTGACCAACACACTGGGGTGACTTGGCTGTTCCTTTCGCTCTCGGCGAAAATAGCTCGGAAAGGTCAGCAGTGCCGTAGTCTCCCAGGGCTGCCGCAGGCACCACGCCCGACTGATCAAGGTTTCCGACAGAGCACGCAGGACTACGGCCTCGTCCGCGCTCGGCAAACGCTTGAAGTCCTGATAGTCCAAATCCCCAACGAGCAGATCATCTTCGCGAATACAGCCCAACTCTTGCGGGTGCTTCCTTACTTTCCTAACCAGAGCAGCAGCGTACCGGCTTAACACCTCCGGTCGTAACAATATGAACCCGCCAAAATCCAACCTTTGAATCATGCCTGGCCCAGCCAGCAGGCTTAACACCTTCTCCAGCTCCGCGAACTCGAACTCCTGGCCGGCGAGCGTCAACTCCATCCGTTGCTTCAGCTCTGCCATACGGATCAACACGAGACCGCTATCGCGCAAACTCAAAATTTCCTGTTTCATTCGCTGATAAAGCAACGGTGATGTGGTTTCTGGGACGCTCTCCCATTTAATTGCACCGACGATAGCCTCCTGCAGCCTATCGCAGCCCTCGCCGGTTTTTGCGCTGGTGATGTGTAGCGGAGGAAGAAACTCTCTCTCGGCCATGAACTTCTCAATGCTGGAAGCGCTGACAAGGAGACCGCCTCTGTCGATTCGGCCGGCGGCGAGAAGTTTTGCAAACGGCTTTCGTGCAGATTTCTGGAGGTCACGGTCCCAGCGGCCAAGTCCGTCGAATGGATTTTCGTCCTGAGGATTAAAGACAAGCACGGCAGCCGCCGTTTC
The DNA here is from genome assembly GCA_963701005.1 of uncultured Acidobacteriota bacterium. GTDB lineage: Bacteria > Acidobacteriota > Terriglobia > Acidiferrales > UBA7541 > Palsa-295. Next base: position 3,360,400 of record OY969555.1, on the reverse strand, counting down.
CTCCATAAAAATTTGATGGACGAGACGGTAGTCTACTTGGCCAGCGAAATCCCACAGCCAGATTTCGCGCTCTACCCCGGCTTTAGTTTGGATATGTCCCAACGGCCAGTGGGTCGCCCAAGCCCCGTCAGTGGATGCAAGCGGCTTATCATCTTCGACTCTTGTGCCGTGAGCAAGATAGTTGGACAGGCCGCTCTTGCCGACCCCAGAATCGCCAACGAGGAGTACTTTCGCATTCGTATATTGGATTTGCTCTGGTACTCCGGCGCCCGCAGTTCGCCGCAACCAGTTAGTTTGCTTAGTGTCGGTAGCAGCTACGTGTCTCTCATGGACAATAGTAGAGAAATCCCAATTCAGTATTCGCCCCTTTCGGTCAGCCGAGAAAGCGTGCTTCCCGTCGGAAGCCCACGCTACTTGAACGACTTCGTCGTCATGACCAGCGAGAACACGAACAGCCTGACCGAACTCAAGATCCCACAAGCGAACAGTTTTGTCTGCTCCTCCGGACAGCACCAACCTTTGATCAGAATTCAATGCGACACTTAGAATCGGGCGTGTGTGGCCTTCGAAGGTTCGCAGGAGTTCATCATCTGTCACATTCCAAACACGCAGGACTCCTTCCACTCCGCCGCAGAGTGCCACGCGCTTATCGGCGCTCCAAACACAAGAGTGCAATTCTCTTCTTGGATATTCCTCCTCGAAGGGGTTTTTTCTATAGAATTCGGCGCAAAGCCGAAATAAGGGCCGGTCATCAGAAGAGGCATGGGGATTGTAGCGTTGCGAAAGCGCAATGCTCTTTTCGAGAGTCCAAGCCAGCTGCAGCAGCCAACTCGGATTTGCCCTAAGAGGCGGATAATCGGCCCGCACAAGAGGTCCGTAAACTTTCGTGGCTAATCTCCGCACGTCTTGTCTTGTGGGAACCCCCAATTTGGTTTTCAGTTTCTGAAGATGGGTTCGAATCGCAGTGCCACTCAGTGCTAAGAGCTCGGACATCTCAGTAGCTCGCATGCCGCCAGCGAGTAACCTAAAGCAATCCATCAGGCGCGGTGAAATGACACTTCTCGCATAGTCCACGAGCACCCGGTTCGATTGCACATCGAGGAGTCGGACACTTCCGCCCTCCAAACCAACAAGAGCGCGACGCTGATCGTCGCTCCAGTTCATGAAACTAATGCCTTTTCTCTGCCTCTTAAGCGATCGGATGTGGCTACCTGTTTTCAAATTCCAGAGCCGAACACTTTTGTCTGATCCACCGGTTAAAACCAACGCGCCATCAGGGCTAAACGCATAAGCAACAATTTCGGCCTGTCCGCGGTTCAACTGCAGCTGTTTCTGAATCAACTGTTCAGCGGCGGCGTTTGCTTCAGCTCTAGCCGATATCTCGCGTCGTCGACACGCGGCCACGAGGCTCTCGTACGCAACTTGTCGTCTTTCGGGGCGCCAGTCGATATATAGGAATTGCGCAAGAGTGCCTTTGATAGGCGCCTCGTCGAGCCTGATGGGAATGAACCGCCTATCCTTGTTTAACGGATCACGAAAGCGAAAAGTTTGACTCTCGAGAACGGCCCAGTCCGAACCAAACGCATTTGTCGACATGCATAGTAAGAGGACACTTGAACGCTCCAGCCCTTCCTCGATCTTTGCCGGAATATTATCGCCGGGCCGAATCTCCCAGATATCAAACCAGACCCGCAACCCATCAGCCCTCAGGCGCTCTGCAAGTTCATGAACAATCGACTTGTCTTTTGAGCTGTGGCTGATGAATACATCATAAGCAAAGGGGCTGGCGCTCATGCCTTCACCTTCGACGCGGCGTTAACGGCAGGATCTGCTTCTTCCGAACCTAAGCATAACAATAATATATTTATGAGCTATCGAAGGAGCCAAGCTTCATCGTCCTTATAGGCCCGTGCAACCGTTCCGAGCGATTATCCAGGACCCCTTCTGTTTGATGGTTAACCGAGCAATATACCATGATAGAAAAGCCAATTGAGAGCAGATCGTCGGCGATCTGGAAATTATCCGGAAACGGCCATAACCAAGTCGAGGGCAAGTTGTCGGTCACAATTCCACTGTCAACTTAGGTTGAGGTTGCGCCATTCACTCGCGGTTCACATACAAGAATTGAGACGCTGTGGCAGTCAAGTGAATTGGATGCTGCTCGGCAACTACTGGTGGTTCTTTAGTTCTTTCGTTTTCGATGGCGTCTCACGGGCTCTGATCCGGGAGAACTTGGCGGTTGAGGGAGAGCGCCTATCCGGTTTGACGGCTGCACAGTAGTTGTCCAGAAACGGGGTTCTGGGAAATGAAGGAAATGTTTCAGGGCAGATGGTCAGCCAACCGGAAGTAGTCCGCTTCAATGGTTGGTCCGTCCTCTCCGCTGGAAAGCAGTGGCTCCGCTCTGGAAGAACTGCTTCTGCCGGCGATAGACCGCCGTCGGCGAGTGCCGCAGTTCGTCACAAAGATCCAGGATCGGCACCCCTTCCACTAAATATCTCCTCAGAATGGCGCCCTTCTGTTCCGGGGTGTAGTGCTCCTTTTGCTTCTTCATCTACTCGCTCCGTTATCTTAACGGAAGAACGCTCTTTCCATTTCCAGCTGAGGTAGGAGCCGCAACACGCGAGGCTGAAACTTCAAATCGGATAGACACCTAGTTAGACCCACCAACTCGATTTGCCTAGGACATTTCGAGCCCCGGTGGGTCTTTCTGCGTTTAGACCTAACGAAAGGAGTGCAGGACAAATCCGACACAAAAGGAGAAGTCTATGCTGTTAACACCTACGTTCGTTGGTTTGCTGCTCGCTGGCGCCGCATTCTGGACGCTCATCTGGGCGGCAATCCACAAGCTGGATGAGATTCCTTATCTGAAGGACATCACATCCACGCAGCAAGTGCTGGATTGGATTGAAGACAACAAGGGTCTGACACTCGTGATCACGGAAGGAGTTAACTTCCTTCTGCATGGCCTGTCGGCCCATGGTGTCATGTTTACGTTCGGAGGAACGATCATCAACTTTCTGATGGTGTTTGGTTACGTATCAGGAAGGCAAGTCCTGGCTTTTATCTCCGAAAAGATCCGGAGAAACAACCCAGTCCTACCGCAGTAAATCTCAACAACAAAATAGAAAAGGAGAAAAGAAATGCGCATGTCTATTGGTGTGCCTGGAGTGTCTCTCTATTTCGAGCACGACCAGGTGAAGCCGTTCGTCAGGGCCAAGTACAAGAAACTGGTCCCGGCTGTGATCAGAGCTACCTGCAAAGTGTTGGAAGTCGTAGCCAACAACACGGCAGATGCCCATGACTACCTGATCCGGAGAGTTTCATGAGGATCAGAGCCGACAAGCTGGCCGTCAGCTGCTACGCACTGCACGGAGATATCTGCAGCATTGCTCCACACTGCAGATCTCTGAGCTGTGCCTCTGGCTTCTGGGCTGATGACTACGTCTTGGTCGCACGGTTCGCCTATCTCCAGGAAGCGATCGACTACTGCCTGGAGGGATCCTCGCGAGGAGTTCACATGAAGTTGATTTCTCGCCTGGTTCCTAGCAGACCGTTCATCTCGGATTATCCCAAGAAGGAGGCCGCATGAAAGTGCGTGCCTTCACCTGGCGTTTCTTCCTGGAGAACGCTGGTTATTGTACTCCGCCAGGCAGAGCGATGTGCGCTCTGAAACTAGCTCGAGCAGAGCAATGGGCCAGTGAAGAGGGCATTGAATTCAGACTGGAAGACGATCTGGATGCCGATGACTCTTTCGTTGAAACCTGGCCTGCCCGAGACCAGAACGCATGGGAGAAGCAGACTCATAGTTGTTACTGCGTGATCTGCTATCGGCCATGCCCTGAACATGGATGGGACTGCAAACACAAGGAGGTACTTGCATCTCTCGGAGGCATCTTTGATCCGACTGATGACTACTTGCGGGTAGTTCGTGCAGAGCTGGCGTTGGAAGCTTTGCCGAAGGAGGTCAAGGCATGACCAGGAAAGATTACATAGTCATTGCTGAAGCCCTCCGAATCACAGTCAACAGAACAGAAATCGATGAGAAAACAGAAGGAGGAACGTATCCACACGCCACGTCCGGAGTGATAGCAGCCAGCGAAGAGGTAGCTGATGCTCTCGCCCGGGATAATCATCGTTTCAACAAGCAGCACTTTCTTGCCGTGGTCCGCGGTGAGAGAGACCTGCACTCACGTCCCAGGAGGTACCAATGAAAAGCAGCTCACAACAGAAATTCCTGGTGGTGAGCTACGACGACGATCAACAACAGTGGTTCTGGGACTACGTTGTGGCGGGGACGCAAGAAGCCGCAGCTCAATATGTCTGCAAGAGACGCCCTTACGTCATTGCGGCAAATGCAGCTTCTCTGTCCCAGGTTCAGGAGATTGCCAGTGCCCTGATCCATCGCTCGGTAGCACGCATTAAGCAGCAATTCATCTGGGATACTGGCGCCCGGAAAGGAAGGAACCATGGTAAGAGTGGGCAAGTCTAATCGCAATTTGCTGCTCTTACTCCTGAACAGAGCCGTCACGCTTCAGGTTCAACTCTACGATCGGCTGGCTGCAATCGAGAAACTCACAGGCTACGTTACTGGCCTGGATGAATGGGTTCGCCGGGAAGCAGCCGACTACGATAAGCCTGAATACGTGAAGCTGACTCACGAGCAACTCGCTTATATGTTGGAGGACATCAAGCGAGAAAAGTAAGCTCGCGTCGCAGAAGCAACCGCACGAGAGGGGAAGGTGCTAAGCCTTCCCCTCGCCTTTCCCCCAGGGCTTATAGAGGATTGGGTGGGATGGAAGGTATAAAGAGGCTGGGAGCCGGCTAAAGTGGCTAGAAACGCCTCCTATCGATCCACAGGCCTATCCTAGAGGGTTATTAACTACATCTTACCCCTTACCCAGGTAGGAGGGCTGCTCCAACAGGCTGCCTACTTGCCCCCCTTCCTTTGAGCCTTTGGCGACTCCCTGCAAATCGGCTATAATGCACACGGTTTCAGAATAGCTTCAAACCCGGGGTAGTTCGACCCACAAGATTGTAGTAATTTCCACCTTGCTTCACCTGCCGGGGTCAGTTGTCCCCTTTGTTTCACTTTGCTGTAAATCGGGTGAGTTCGCCCCACAAGATTGCAGTAAGCCCCACCTGGTAGTTCCTGAGTATCACCTGGTTGTGCCTTTGTTTCGAACAGGAGCCTTATGTGGGATATTCGAGTTTGCAGAGGTCGCATCTCTGCAATATAGCGAAGTCTGGTCATGGAGAAAGGCGCTCCATGAGCAGACGCGGAGGTCAAAGCGGTACAGTGGTAAGGAAGGGAAATTGGTGGCACGGCCGATATTATATCGACGTTGCGGGCAGCACGAAGCGTGCCCGTAAGTCGGTAGCGATCGGCCATTGTGACGAGATGACGAAACCGGAGGCGAGACGCAAGCTGGCTGTGATGCTGAACGACCTAGGAGTGAATGACAATTCCTATCTCGAGAAAGCACTCGCTCCAGTCAAGCTTTTCTCCGAGCACGCTGCGTGGTGGGAAGCAAATGTTCTCCCCATGCACAAGCCGTCTTCTCAAAACTCCAGCCACTACATCCTGAAGAAGCACCTGATTCCGTACTTCGGACAGACGCCAATGGATGCAATATCCGAAGGCACCGTCCAAGAATGGATTTCAGGCCTGAAGCTTCAGGGTAAGTTAGAACCGAAGACGATCGGCAACCTGTGGAAGGTCCTGAAACTTATCATCGGGAAACCGACACGTGAGTGGACGATTCGTCTGCCGGAAGTTCCTGAAACAGAGCAACGATTCTTCACACCCAAGGAGATGGAACAATTGATCGATGCGGCCGAGGGCCAGTACAAAGCTCTATTCGCATTGCAATTTGCAACAGGAATGCGATTCGGAGAGATGGCTGGTCTTCACGTTGAGGATTTGGACTTCTCGGAGCTGATGGTTTACATCAGACGGTCCACTTTCATTCATCAGGAAGTGAGCCCGAAGAGTAAAGCAGGCCATCGCGAAGTGGACGTAGACGCCGGCACAATGGCGATCGTTAAGTCGTATCTGGGCGATCGTACATCGGGTCGAGTCTTCGAGAGCCGCAACGGAACTCCACTGGTCAATGGGAATGTGAATCGCTTTGTTCTCAAGCCACTCTGCAAGAAGATCGGAATCCCTGTCGGAACAACTCATGCGTTCCGACACGGGAGAGTCTCCGTTCTCCAGCAGAATGGTGTTCCTGGTGATTTGATCAAACGTTGGGTTGGGCATTCATCGCTCAAGACAACGAGCAAGTACAGTCATTTCACTCGAGAATTCAGGAAGGAGATCGCTTCGAGATTGGGATAAATGCGACCGATCATGGTCCCAAATGGACCCAACTTGAAGCATCTAAAGCATTGATGTAAAGTGTTTTAACCCGTTAAATCGGTGGGCGTGTAGCTCAGTTGGGAGAGCGCATCGTTCGCAACGATGAGGCCGGGGGTTCGAGCCCCCCCACGTCCACCACTTTTACTACCTCACTTACTACTTTCCTAAACCTTAAGGCGTGGTTGGTTGCTCCGGCTTTTGACGACTGAGTGCGGCTACGGGGACGCGGCGTTTGGCTTTGCGTCCGATTCTTGAGGGCTGCTGTTGACGCGGGTTTGCTCGGAAGAGCGCAGACAGGAGTGTCCGCGCCACGAAGGCAAAAAGAAAAGGGGCGATTGCTCGCCCCTTCCCTTCAGTCGCGAAAGGTTTCAGCTGCCGAACATTCTCCCGCGTTAGCGGGTGATGCCGACCACGAAGAGGCTCGATGGGTTGGTCCGCGGGTGGCATTGCGCTGCCTCGCCAAGCGGTGCTTGACGAGACGGCGCCATGCCATCACTGTGCCAGACCCTGAGACGCGCCGTGATGCCGTACCATTCCGAACTTTGTCGAAGCTGTTCCATTCGTCTGTGCCCTGGATAGCTCGGCAAGCTTTCACTTGACGGGCTGTCCGAGACTCAGATGATTGGTTTGCTTTGACAGGACGCTTGTAACTCCGAGTGGATGCGGAGTCAATCCGACTGGGGGAAATTTTTGTTGTGGAAATTTAGGAAATGTGGAAATCGCGGTGCGGCTGTCGGTCCGATTTTTGATTTGTGCCCTCGGCGCGAGATAGCTCGGAAGAGCGCAGACAGGAGTGTCTGCGCCACGGAATTACTATTCGATTTCTAGTTCAGTTTCGCGGGCTGGGGCTGGGGTAGGTTTTGGAGTGGCGCGCGGGTATTCGTCCTTTTCGTCGAGGAGATCGGCTAGCTGGAGGCGGAGGTTTCCTAGATTCGTGGAGTAGGAGAGGCCGACTTCGATATCAACTGCGCCGGAGCGAATTAATTTTTCGATTTCGCCGTCGAAATATTGCATGCCTTCTGTCTCGCCGTCGCGCATGGCGTCTAGGAGGGACTTTCCTTCCGTTTCGCCGCGCTCGACGTATTCGCGCGTGCGCATGGTGGATTTGAGAATTTCGAAAGCGGCGACGCGGCCGGTGCCGTCGTGGCGCGGGATGAGGCGCTGCGAAACGATATAGCGGAAGGTCTTCCCGAGGCGGTTGCGGATGGTGTTTTGATCGCTGAGGGGGAAGACGCCGATGATGCGCTCGATGGTTTTGGAGGCGTCGGTGGTGTGGAGAGTGGAGAAGACGAGGTGGCCGGTCTCGGCGGCTTCGAGGGCGACTTCGATTGTCTCCTTATCGCGCATTTCACCGACGAGGATTACCTTGGGCGCTTGACGGAGCGCGGCGCGCAAGGCTAGGGCGAAACTGGGCGTATCGCTGTGAAGCTCGCGCTGGTGAACAGTGGCGCGCTTGTGGGAGTGCAGGAATTCGATGGGGTCCTCGATGGTGATGATGTGGTAGGCCTTCTCTTCGTTGATCTTATTTAGGATTGCGGCGAGCGAGGAGGATTTTCCGCTGCCGGTGGGGCCGGTGACGAGCACGATGCCGTTGCGCAGATTTGCCGCTTCGATGAGCTGCGGAGGCAGGCCCAGCATCTTGAAATCGGGGACCGAGCTGGGAATTACGCGCATGACGATGGCGCAGCTGCCGCGCTGCGTGAAAATATTCACGCGGAAGCGCGAGACTTTCGGGAGGCTGTAGGAGATGTCGCAGGAGCCTTGCTCTTTCAGCTTTTGGACTGCTTGCGCGTTACGGCCGACGAGGTCGCCGGCGATGCGGGCGGTGTCTTCGGCGGTGAGGATGCCGACGCCTGCAATTTTGAGCTGCATTAATTGGCCGCTTACTTCGACTTGCGGGGCGCGGCCGGGTGAAAAGATGAGGTCGCTGGTGTTTTTGGCGGCGCGAACCATCGCCGTGATGAGGTTGGGCGTCGAGACCGGGCCTGCGGGAGTTGCAGGGGCTGCGCCCGCTGCTGTGGGAGCTGCTAATGCTGCTGGTGAACTTTGCGCGGTCGGTGGCGCGGGTAGAGTTGGTGGTTTCAGCGCGTCCATGTGGATTCTCCTCCCGGTCGTCCGAAAGGGGGACGCGGGCCTGATGCTGCGAGATTCAATTATGGACGAATGCGGGGCGAATGAAGCAGGCAAGAGCGAGCGTGTTGTCAAAAGGATTAGCAGTGGGCGATCGGTATTGCGATTCCCAAAGATTCCCGGTTGAGGATGTGTCGCACCTAAGGTGCTTGGACCAATCACGTATTGGGTACGCAGCCCGCCAGAGAACGGCGGGCTGGGCTATCTTCTGCCGCACCTACGGCGCTTGTTTGAGAAGTTAGGAGAGCTGGAGATCGACATTGCCATCTGGAACCGAGAAATGGCGGCTTCGAGTGAGAGCGGGCACAGCGTGCTGTGCCCGTACGGGAGGGGGGTGCGTGAGGATACTCCGGACGCTATTTTGGTTTGCCCGGAGCGGATTTGTCGACCACGACGGAGCCGGCTTTCATTACCCAGCGGACATTGTTGATGGTGACGTTGACATCGGCGAGCGGGTCGCCTTCAACGGCTACGATATCGGCGAAATAGCCGGGGGCTATGGCGCCGAGGTCTTTTTCTTTGCCGAGGAGCGCGGCGGCGTTGGTGGTGGCGGTTGCTAGGGCTTGCTCGGGGGTCATGCCGAGCTTTACGAACCAGGCTAGCTCGCGGGTGTTTTCGCCGCACATGGTGAAGAGGGCGTCGGAGCCCATGGCTATACGGACGCCGGCTTTGAAGGCGTGGCGGGCGGTTTCTTGATTTCGGCGGATATAGTCGTTGAGGCCGTCGGCGATTTGCTTTTCGTTGTCCCAGCCGAAGATGGAGATGTGATCGACGTACCAGCGGTTGTGGTCGATGGTGGGGACGTAGAAGGTGCCGCGGCGGGCCATATCGGCGATGGTCTCGTCGTCCATGTCGGTCGCGTGCTCGATGGAGTCGGCGCCGGCGCGGACGGCGTCGCGGGCGCCGTCGGGGCCGTAGCTGTGGACGGCGAGGCGCTTGCCGAATTTGTGCGCGAGGTCGGCTGCTGCTTTGATTTCGTCGTAGGTGTAGGTCTGGAATCCGGTGACGTCTTTATCGGTGCCCGTGGAGGCGTACATTTTCACGACGTCGACTCCGGCGGCTAGTTCTTCGCGAACCACGCGCATTACTTCCGGGAGATTATCGGCGCGGCCGCCGGCGGGAGAAGTGTAGCCCGGCTGGGGCGGGGCGGAGGAGACGTAGAGCCCGTAGCCGGCCACGAACATGCGCGGGCCGATCATGGCGCCGCGATTGATGAGGTCGCGCATGGCGATGTCGTCCCAATCGCTTGAGCCGAGATCGCGAACGGTGGTGACGCCGGCTTCGAGGGTGCGGCGGGCGTTTTCTTGCGCGAGGAAGACGGAGACGGCGGGGAGGCGGGTGGGGCCGAGCTGGTCGAAGGGGTGGACTGCGGAGGATTGGTCCCAATAGAACGTGATGTGAGTGTGGACGTCGATTAGGCCTGGAATGGCGGTGTAGCGGCGGAGGTCGATCACTTGCGCGGTGGCGGGGATTTTTGCGGGGTCGGTGGTGACTTCGATGATGCGGTCACCGCGGATGAGGACTATGGCGTCGGTCCAGACTTTGCCTTTGCAGTCTATTAGCTTGCCGAAGCGGAGGGCTTTTGTGGGGGCGGGGGTTTCACCGGCGCGGGCCGATTGTGCGCCGGAAACGAGCAGGAATGCGCACCAAAGAAAAATGATCAGTCGCCGCATATTCACCTCGCTGGAATTTTGCGGAATGTAGCATCAAAGGCGCAATGTTCGCACGATTTAATTTGGGAAAGTCGATAGCGAAGTCAAGCGGGACGCGGGACTAATTTGATTTCGCGGCTACTTCGGCGGGGGCTTCGAAGGGGGAGGACTCGTTGGGGACTATGGGGAGTTCGACTATGAATGTGGCGCCGCCTTCTGCGCGGTTGAAGCACTCGATTCGGCCGCCGTGCTCTTGGACGATTCCATAGCAGATGCTGAGGCCGAGGCCGGTGCCCTTGCCTACGGGTTTGGTGGTGAAGAAGGGGTCGAATACCTGGTGGGGAGACTTGATGCCCGGGCCGGAATCGGAGAATTCGATGGTGACTTTTTCTTCGTCGTGGGAGGTGCGGATCATTAGTTTGCCGCCGCCGACTTCTTCGAGGGCGTCGACCGCGTTGTCCATCAAGTTGAAGAAGACCTGGAGGATTTGATTGGCGTCGCCGCGGACGGGAGGCAACTCCATATCGGCGAGAGTCTCGATTTCGATTTTTTTGCCGCGGAGGTCAAGGTTGCTCAAATGGAGGGCGCTCATCAGGACCTGATTTAGGTCTAGGTGCGCCTTCTCCGAGGGAACGCGGCGAGCAAAGCTGAGCAGGCTGGTGACGAGCGTCTTGATTCGCCGGGCGAGGGTGCGGATTTTATCGGCGACGACGCGCTGGCGATCGCCGAGCGAGGGATCGTCGACGAGCAGGTCTGAGTAGCCGAGAATGCCTGTGAGCGGGTTATTGATTTCGTGGGCGGCGCCGGCGGCGAGCTGGCCGAGCGAGACGAGCTTTTCCGTTTGCACCATCTGAGCCTGGAAGAGTTTGAGGTTCTCGAAGGATTCGCGCGAGGCATCAATCAAGCGCAAACGGTCGTGGTCCACCAGGCGCTGGCGGAAGAATGCCAGCATGCTGATGACGAGGAGCGTCACCTGGGTGACCCCGACGCGAAACAGGCGCACGTTTTCGCGATTGGGGCTGTAGCGAAGACTCCAGAGCGCCATCAACGGAATCGAGACTACGGCTGCCATGGCGACTCGCGCCGGCCAGCGATTGGCGTCTTGACGAGGTACCGGAAACTCTTCCCGCCTGGGCTTGAGACGGTAAGCCATAAAACCCGCAGTGGCGAACCAAACGAAGGAGGCGATTAAGGGCAAGTCGTAGGGGCTGCCGGTGTAGTACTCCTGCGAGTCAATGGCGCGGTTGATGATGTATGAACCGGCTGCGTACAGGATGGATGCGCTGAATAGGTGGGCGTAAATTTCGCGCCAGGCACCTTTTGAGCGTCCAATGAGGTAGGCAAGCCCAAGCGCCAGGATGGCATTTTCGACGGCGGCAAGATGGTCGTAGCTCATGCCGTAGGCGTGGACATCCGGGGCGATGTATTGCCAAGGGATCACAACGAACAGATAGAGATAGACCCACCAGACCAGCAAGAGCGAAAAATCCATGGAGCCAATGTGGAAATTGACGTCGTCGCGGCGATCGTGCGGGCGCAGGACCAGTGCCCACATCATGGGAACGGGATGCAAGAACAGGATTACATCGCCGATGAAAGGATTGGGTACGTTTTGCTGGCGCACGACTTCAAAATAAGTCCAGATGAATTGGCCCACCAGCCAGGCGGCACAGCCGAAAGCCATGAGGAGCCAGAAGGCGCGAGTACGGCTTTCGGGCGAGAATGAGTTCATCAGGAGACCGACGCAGGCGAATAGAGCAGCGAGACATTGGAAAATATCACCGTAGGTGGTGAGGCCTGGGCCCTTCGCAACTGTAAGGGAGACTATGGAATAGCTGCCGAGGAGGATGAGCCAGCCGGCGAGGAGTATCCAGGTTGTGGGGTGCTGGTGCCGAAAGGCGCTCGTGAGCGCAGTCGTAGTGGATTGAGGGCGTTCCATGGCGCTGGCGTGCTACAGGCTCCTACTGGGTTAGGGTACGAGTTTCCGGTGGCGACGTGGAAAGGGAATGCGGGGCGCGTTCCATGAACGGCAATAGTTGGTGATAGGTAGCACTCCGCAGAAATACGGAGGGAAGCACGAAGTAAAGGGGAGGACGTGCCATTCTGTCGACCTCAGGGGTTAAAACCCCTAGATTCGGGGTGCTTTCGGCACGGCTGAAGCCGTGCCCTGACGAAATTCAATTCTTGGAGTCCCAGGAAAAACACGCCAGTCAGGGAGGGGGCTTTGGCGCCCTCTGGCAGGCTTTACGGGTGATTGGTTTGGCCGGCTTCGCGCTCGGCGACGATTTTGCGGGCGTTTTGATAGAGGGCGCGGGCCTGGGGAATCAGCTCGATGCCTTTCTGGACCTGCGCGTCTTCCTGAAGCTCGACCTTGTAGCCATCATTCACGCCGAAAACGCTGGTAAAGACCTCGCGCTTTATCTTCCACTTGATCCACGTGAGATTGTCCTGGAGATCGGGCTCGGTGTACTTGATGTGCTGCTGGCCGAGATATTTGCGGAACTGATCGAGGACATTGTCATCCACAGCGAAATCCTTGGTGACGTCCGGTTTTGCGCCGAGATAGAAGCGGGTGAAATCGCCGACGCCCTGCTGGAAGGGGTAGAAGACGCCGCGGCGGAGAAGGAGCTGCTGGAAATCATCCAGCTTGGGCATGGTGACGACATCGTCTGGAGTGATGCCGCCCTGGCCGAAGACCTGACGGCCACTGTCGGTTAGTTTCACTTCCGGTGCGCGCGGGGGCTGGGGATTGTAATGATAATCGTAGAGAGAAATATTTTTGTAATCGCGCTGGATGAGGCGACCGCTGGGAGTGTAGTAGCGGGCAGTGGTCAGAAGCAGCGCGGTATCTTCGCTGAGCGGGTATTGCGTCTGGACCAGGCCTTTGCCGAAGCTGGTCTCGCCGACGATCAGGCCGCGGTCGTGATCCTGAATCGAGCCGGCTACGATTTCTGACGCCGAGGCGCTTTGCCCGTTGATGAGTACGATGAGAGGAACTTGGACGCCCTGGTTGCCGCGCAGGGCGTAATAGGGACGCTCGGGGGATGAACGGCCGCGATGCGAGACTACGATCTCGCCTTTGTCGAGGAACATGTCGGACATTCCGACGGCCTGATTCAGGAGGCCGCCGCCGTTGTTGCGCAGGTCAATGATGAGGCCGTCGAGTTTGGGGACATCGAGCTGTTTGAGCGCATCGGAGAGGTCGGCGTCGGTAGTTTCGTTAAAGGTGGAGACGCGGACGTAGCCGATGCCAGGCTTGACCATGGTGAAATATTCGACGCCGGGGCGGGGAATTTCATCGCGGATCACGGTTACGTCTATGGGCTTGTCCCAGCCTTCGCGGCCGAGGGAGATGTGGACTGTGGTGCCTTTGGGGCCCTTTAGCATGTCCGCGACTTCGGTGGTGGTGAGGCCGTCGCAGGTTTTGTCGTTGACCTTGAGGATAATGTCGCCCGGGCGGATGCCGGCTTTATAGGCTGGCGAGCCGACGAAGGGATAGAGAACGATGGTCTGATTTTCGCGGGGCTGGACGGTCATGCCCACGCCGTAATATTTCCCCTGCTGTTCTTCCTTGAAGAGAGCGTATTGGCGGGGATCGAAAAAGTTGGAGTGCGGATCGAGGACCCGGAGCATGCCGGGGATGGCGCCGTCATAGATGGCTTTGTCGAGGTCGACCGGATCAGCGTAATTGCGCTCAACGATGGCCAGGACGCTTGTGAAACTCTTGAGCGAATCGCGTTGATCGTTTGCGCCTGCCGCCGTGGCCTGCACCAGGGGGCCGTAAAAACCTCCCAGGAGGGCGGATGCCGCAAGTACTACAACCAGGACGAATATTCCGCGTCCGGATGACGACTTCGGTGACTCAGATGGTTCCATGCCGCTCTCCTCGCCCCTGAAAAGCAAGTATAGCATATCACTTGGTGGCGGTTTGACAGGCCTACAGCCCTCTTCTATGATGCAAAAACGGCATGTGAGGCGCCGGAATGTTAAGCATTCCCCATCTGATTATCATTTTTGTGGTGGCGCTGGTGGTTTTTGGGCCCGAGAAGCTGCCGGAGCTTGCGCGGAACCTGGGGAAAGTGCTTGGAGAGTTCCGGCGAGCGACGGGGGACCTTCGCAGCACGTTCGAAGGGCATTTGCAGGACCTGGAACGCGAGGCCGATCAGCGACGGATTGGCGGAGCGGCCCCGGCTGCCACGCCCGCGACTGATGCGACGCCGACAGTTGGCGCGACACCGCCTGAGGGAATTGTGGCAGCGAATGCGCCGAATGCTTCAGCGGTGACGGCCGCGCCTGCGTCCGCGCCCGAAACTGAGCAAACCGCGACTGAGCATTTGCCGCTGGACCGGCCTGAATCGACACAGCGGGAAAATACGAATGAGAACGTGAGCGATGGCGGCACCCGCCCAGCCTGATCCCACCCAGCAGCAGCGCCCCGATGAAGAACCGGGGGCGCGCATGTCATTTTTCGAACACCTGGTTGACCTGCGCAAGCGCCTGATTAATTCCTTGATCGCGATTGGGATCGGGATGGTTGTGGGGCTGCTGGTCTCGAAGTATTTCATCAATTACATTGTTGAGCCGATGCAGGTCGCGTTGCGCGCTTCGCATCTGGACGACAAGCTCTACTACACGAGTCCGGCGGGATATATCAGCCTGGTGATTAATCTGGGGCTGTATCTCGGGATCGTGATGGCCATGCCGTTTGTGCTGTTTCAGATATGGCAGTTTGTGGCGCCGGGGCTTTACAAGCACGAGCGGCGGGCCGTTTCGGGATTCATTGTTTCCTCGATGTTTCTCTTCTTGTGCGGGATTGCGTTTGGTTATTTCATTTTGCTGCCGCAGATGCTGCGATTCCTGATTGGCTTTGCTTATGACGGGCCGGTGAAGCCGCTGATCAGCATCAACGAATATTTCAATCTGATTTTGATTGTGCTGGTGGGGCTGGGAATTATTTTCGAGCTGCCGATACTGATTTTTATACTTTCGATGTTTGGAATCGTGACGCCGCGTTTTCTGATGAAGAATTTCCGGTATGCAATGCTGATTATCACCGTGGCGGCGGCGGCGGTGACGCCGACACCGGATGCGACAACCATGCTTATATTCATGGCGCCGATGATCGTGCTTTATTTTGTGGGCGTGATTGTTTCGTACTTTGTGATCCGGCGCAAACGGGTGCGCTCTTTGGCCCGCGAAGGGACTCCCTAGCGTGAATCCAATTCGAAGACCGATGTGGATGGGTGTGGCTGCGCTGGCTGCTCTTTTCGTGGTGGCATGCGGGCATGATGCTGCGCGGTCGAATGAGGCGGCGGGCGCGGGGGCCGGCAATACGAATGGTGCGGCGGCATCGAGCGCGGCTGCGACTGCGGCTGCGCCGCAGGTTTCGGCTGCGGACGCTGCTCCGCTGGCTTCGAAAACCGGCGAATTTGATGGCGCAAAAGCGTATGAGTTTACTGCTAAGCTCGTAGGATTTGGGCCGCGGCCGCCGGATTCGGACGCATTGCGCGGTGCACAACAATTTATTCTTGCGCAGCTGAAAAGCTTTGGGTGCGGCGTGGACGAGGATGATTTTCACGCTTCGACTCCCGTGGGCAATCTGGCGATGAAAAATATCGTCGCGAAGGTTCCGGGCGAGGGGAAGGGGATCATCTTGCTGCTCACGCACTACGATACGCTGCGCCTCGATAATTTCGTGGGGGCGGAGGATGCAGGCTCGTCGTCGGGGCTGATGCTGGAAATGGCGCGGGTTCTTTGCGGACGGACGGCGAAGGCGCCGAACGCGGTGTGGATTGCGTTCCTTGATGGCGAGGAGGCGCAGTCCGTGGTGAATGGCGTGGCTCAATGGACGGATGCTGATAGCGTGTATGGCAGCCGGGAGCTTGCGGCGCGGATGGCTGTTTCGGGGGATTTGAAACGCGTTCGGGCGGTGATTTTGGCGGACATGGTGGGGCAGAAGGATTTGGAGATTCAGCGCGAAGCGAATTCGACGAAGTGGCTCGCCGATCTGGTTTGGAGGACCGCTGAGCGGCTGGGGTATAAAAGTGAATTTGTTCCTACCGAGACTTCAGCAATCAGCGACGATCATGGGCCTTTTCTGAAGCGCGGAGTTGCGGCGGTGGATATCATTGATCTGAATGGCTATCAATATTGGCATACGACGCAGGACACGCTCGACAAGGTGAGCCCGAAGAGTTTGGCGATTGTCGGGCACGTGATTATTGAGACGCTGCCGGAATTGCAGCAGAAGTTTCGTTAACCGCGCGCTAATTAGTATCCGCACAAGCAAGCCTGGCGACCCCGCATTGACACGCGAGCAGTGTGCTACATTCTCATTTCTGGCCATGACGACGATTCGAATACGAAGCTCGGCTGGCGCCTACGATGCCTACTGCGCGCGAGGAGCGCTTGCGAAGGCGCATTCGCTGGTCGCAAGAGTGGGCGATTCTACGGGCACGTTTGTTCTTTCGTCTCCACGAGTGTGGCGTTTCTGGGGTCGTGGAGTCGTGCGGGGACTGGGCATTTCAGAGAAGCGCGCCATTCTTTTTGACGATCGAGAGGTTGCGAAGCGGCTCGCGACTGTCGAGGAAATTGCGCGGAAGCTGATTCGGGCGGGTGCGGATCGGCGGACGGTGCTCGTGGGTTTGGGTGGCGGGGTGGTGGGCGACGTGGCGGGATTTGTGGCCGCGACGTATTTGCGGGGCGTTCGCATCGTACATGTGCCGACTACGCTTGTGGCGCAGGTGGATAGCTCGATCGGCGGGAAGACGGGCGTGGATTTGCCGGAGGGCAAGAACTTGATTGGCGCGTTTTATCCGCCGCGGCTTGTGATTGCCGACCCGGACGTGCTCGGCACACTGCCGCACCAACAATTCCGCTCGGGGCTTTATGAGGTGGTGAAGTATGGGGTGATTGCGGATCGCGAGTTGTTCGAGTTTCTCGAGCAGCGGATGCCTGCGCTGCTGCGGCGCGATCCCAAGGCGGTTTCATGGGTGATCGAGAGGTGCATTCGCATCAAGGCGAGCGTGGTGGGCAAAGACGAGCGCGAGCTAGGGCTGCGGCAAATTTTGAACTTTGGACACACGCTGGGACATGCGCTCGAAACGGCAACAGGTTACCGCCGATTTCTTCATGGCGAGGCCATCGGCTGGGGCATGATTGTAGCCACGCTACTCGGGGTGGCGACGGATCGAATTCGGGAGCGGGAAGCGGGGCGCATCATTCAAGTGATATTAAACGTGGGCCCGCTGCCGTCGCTTGCGGACATTCGCGCGGGGAAATTGCGGCGCATCATTCTGGGCGATAAGAAAACGCGGGGCGGGCGGGTGAATTGGGTTCTGCCACGCGGGATCGGGCGCGTGGAGTGGGGGAGAGAAGTGCCCTGGGCTGTTGTCGAGCATGCATTTGCGGAAGTTCCTTTCATGGTGGCTTCGATGGCGGCTTCTATCACGGCAGGGACCAACCGTTGAGCTATTTGAGGCCTGCATGACCCTCAAGTTGCAAGAGCCTTTGAAAGCGGGAGGGACGCGCCCGAAAGGGGCGCGAGACGAGCGCGAGGCTGCGGCGCGCGTACGCGACATGTTCACGCGGATTGCGCCGCGCTACGATCTGCTGAATCACCTGCTTTCGTTCTCGCTCGACCACGCGTGGCGGCGGCGGACGGCGCGGCGATTCCAGCGAGTGCTTCGGCGGACGGATGCGCGCGTGCTCGATCTCTGTTGCGGGACGGGCGACCTGGCATTCGCGCTGAATCGCGTGCGCATGCATGCACTCCGGGACGACGGGGCGTATCGGGTGCCAATCATGGGGGCTGATTTTGCGCAGCCGATGGTGGAACGGGCGCGGAAGAAGGCGGGCCATCACGGACGAGCGGCCGTGTTTGTGGCGGCGGATGCGCTGCGGCTTCCTTTTCCGGATGCGAGCTTCGATCTGGTGACCAGCGCGTTTGGCTTTCGAAACCTGGCGAATTACGAGGAGGGACTGCGCGAGATTGCGCGAGTGCTCAAGCCGGGCGGGCAGGTGGGAATCCTGGAATTTTCGCAGCCGACGGGCCCGATGGCGGGAATATTCCGATTTTACTTCCGGTGCATCATGCCGCTGATCGGCGGAGCCATTTCCGGAAGCGGTCAGGCATATTTTTATCTGCCCAGCTCAGTGGAGAAGTTTCCATTACCGGCCGAACTGGCGGAGCTGATGCGGAAGACGGGGTTTGAAGAGGTGAGCGCGGTTTCGTGGAATTTCGGGAGCGTAGTGCTGCATTCGGCGAAATTGTCGTAGCGAGTTTATCGATGCGGCAAAGAACCCCGACCTCTCGGCTTGGATCGGGAGGACACGGCCCGGCGAGCGGGGCCGTAACAAAGCGGCGGCCAGCCGCCGCACTCCATATGGCGGGAGCTAGTTTTCCAGGCCGAGGTTGCGAATCTTGTGGAGCAGCGTTTTGTAGGAGACGCCTAGCTTTTCCGCGGCGCGGGTTTTGTTCCACTTAGATTCGTGGAGCGCATTTTGAATCTTGAAGCGCTCTACGTGGGCGACCGCGCGTTGGGAGACTTCGTCGAGCGGGCCTTCCCAGAGAAACTTCGCTTCGAGCATGCCGCCGGGGAGCTGTTCCGCGGTGGGGCGCGCTTCTGGGAGTTGCAACGCACTGGTGTCAATAATGGGTCCGTTTGCGAGGATGGCGGCACGCTCGACGGCATTCTGCAATTCGCGGACGTTGCCCGGCCAGGAATAGGTTAGTAGGCGGGCGCGGGTCGAATCCGAAAATGCCAGCGCCGGCTTGCGGAATTCGCGGCGGAAACGTTCGAGGAAATGTTCGGCGAGCAAGAGGACATCATCGCCACGGTCGCGGAGCGGCGGGATGGTGATGGGCACGGCCGAGATGCGGAAGTAAAGATCTTCGCGGAAGGATTTGTCGGCGACGGCAGCGCGCAGGTCTTTATTTGTAGCGGTCAGGATGCGGACATTGACTTCGATTTCCTGAGTGCCGCCGACGCGCTCGAATTTCTTTTCTTCAAGGACGCGCAATAATTTGCTCTGGATGGCTAGAGGCAGCTCGCCGATTTCGTCGAGGAACAGCGTGCCGCGGTGCGCCAGCTCGAGCTTGCCGATTTTCCGCGCGCCTGCCCCGGTATAGGCGCCGCGCTCGTGCCCGAATAATTCATTTTCGACCAATCCCTCAGGAATCGCCGCGCAATTGAGAGCCACGAATGGATGATCCGCTCGCGGGCTCAAGTGATGAATCGCGCGCGCGAAAAGCTCCTTGCCCGTCCCGCTTTCGCCGAGAACCAATACTGTTGAGTCCGTGGCGGCCACCCGTTGTGTCATCTGGCTTGCTTCTTTCATGGATGGGTGCTCGCCGACGATGCGCGGGAAGCCGTAGCGAACGGCGTATTCCTCGCGGAGGAGCAAATTCTCGCGGAGCAATTCCTGCTGGCGGGCGGCGCGCTCTAGAAGCAGCTTCAGGTGGTCGAGGTCCACGGGCTTTTGAATGAAATCGAAGGCGCCTTCCTTCATGGCGGTGACGGCTTCTTCGACCGAGCCATAGGCGGTGACGAGAATTACGGGAAGGGTGGGCTCGACGCGGCGCGCCTCGCGCAGGACATCGAGGCCGGAATTTCCCGGAAGCTTCAAATCGGAAAGCACGAGCAAGTAGCGGCGGCTGCGGACTTTGTCGATCGCCGTATTGCCGTCCGGGGCTTCCTCGACGGAGTAGCCCGCGCGCTCGAGTGCTTTGCGGAGCATGGCCCGGAGCTCGGGTTTATCTTCGACAAGGAGGATGGGTTCCATTGCCGCGGCGATTAGCGGGCCCAACCGGAATCGCCGCCGGCCTTGCGAAGCTCGTCCTCGGCGTCCGAGATGGCTTGCTGATCCGCCTGGATTTGCTTCTGCAAGGCGTCGATTTTGGCGGTCGCGTCGTTGATGTCGCTGCGAGTGAGGCCCTGCTGCATGCCTTTCACTGGGTCGCTGTAATACTGGATATTGAGCTGGCCGAGTTCGCGCTGCATGACTTCGAGACTGGCTTGGTCGGCCTCGAGCTTATGGCGCAAGTCCGCAAATTTCTGGCGCCATTGTTTCTCGCCTTTGCCTGATGACGCGGCGCCGCCGGCTGATGGAGCTGTGCTGTCGCTGGTAGCTGAACCCGATCCGCTTGTGGAGGAAGAACTGCCGACCGTGGAGACACCGCCAGTGGTGGGTATGTTGTCGTTGTCGAAGACCTTCGCGGGTTTGGAGGAATCTTTCTTTTGTTCGCGCGCGCGGCGAGCGGCGGCTGCCAGCGGAGCTTCCTCTAAGGGCTGGGCGGGTGGCGCCTGAGGATTTGTTTGGGATTGCGCCTGTGGCGCGGGCGATTGTTGCTGCTGCGCGTCCTGCTGCTGGCACAAGGCGATCGCCGGGAACAGGAGAATTGCGACCGTCGCGGCCAACCAAAGGTCTTTACGCATGGCTAATGCCTCCGGGAGGCACTCTGGGATATGCCTACTGATAGTTTAGATGCGGGCTGCGTCGGAGGCAATCGAGGATGGTATAGGCTCCTGCCGCAAAGGTAACCACAGGAGAAACTCGGCGCCACCGCCCTGGCGGTTGCGGGCTTCGATACTGCCACCATGCTGAAGGGCGACTTTTTGGACGACGGCCAGGCCCAGTCCGGTGCCCTCGGATTTGGTGGTGTAGAAGGGAAGGAAGATTTTGGGGAGATCGACATCGGGAATACCCGGGCCATTGTCCGCGACGCAGATGCGCTGCCATTTGCGGCCGCCCAGCTCTTCGATTGTGCCGGAGATTGTGAGGCGCGGTGACTTGCCGCCTGACAGGGCGGCTTCCGCGCCGTTGCGCGTTAAATTTACGAGCGCCTGGCGGAGAAGGGCTTCGTCTCCGGGGAGCTCTTGGAAGGCGCCGTGGCATTCGACGGCGCATCGGGGATTGGCTTCATGCAGCTCCTCGGCTACGCGCTCGACGAGCGACAACATGGGTACTGTCTCGTAGCAGATTTCGAGAGGTTTGGCGAAGCGCAGGAATTCTGTGACCACGTGGGTGAGCGCACGGGTCTGGTCGAGGATTCGCTCCGCCGACTCGCGGACGTCTCCTGGTTTTGCTTCGCTGCGAATCATCTGCGCGTAGCCGGAAATGGTGGCGAGAGCGTTTTTGAATTCGTGGGCGATGCCGGCGGACATTTCGCCGAGGGCGGCGAGATTTTCCTTCCAGCGGATTTGCTTTTGCAGGGCAGTGAGTTCGGTTAAGTCGCTCATCAGACAAAGCGCGCCACTGACTTTCATTTCCGGCGCGGATGAGGGAATTTCAGGATTGGAACGGGGGGCGTTGCGGACCGTGCGGTAAATCGGCGAGATCGTAACGCCCAGGTGGCGCACTTCGCCTTCGGCCGTGGTGTGCTCGACCTCGCCGCGCTGAAACGTCTTGCCGTCGCGAATGCATGCCGTGAGCATGCGCGTCAAATCCGAATCCGCGCCCAGGATGTCTTTGTAGGACCGGTAGCGCAGGGTGCGGATTCCGAGAGCCTCTTCCGCTGCCGGATTAGTGGAGCTGATTGCGCCGGTGGCGCTGACGAGGAGCAGCCCCGTGGGCATGTTGCGAGTGACTTCCTCTGTTAGCCGTTCGGACTCCTGGGCGCGCTCCTGGGCGATTACGTGCAATCGCGCGAGTTCTTTTTCCTGGGCGCGGAGCTTTTCGATGACTCCTTGCATGGAGGCGGCCATGAAGGCGGAGGCGTTTTCCGTGTCCGGGTTTGGAGCGGTCCATTCACCGCGGGAAGGCTTCGATTCGCCGTGAATGAATTTTCGCAGAATAAAGCCGAAGCCAACGACGCCGAAAAGGAGGGCGGCCAGCAAGGCGATAGCGATGCCAAGGCCCATGGGAGGGACAACGGGCGGGTGAGGAGGTAATGTCATCATCATTGCGGATTCCCACTTACCATCATCGCACCGCCAGCAGCGATTGGTACCAGTTTACGACCGGCGTGCCGAAAAATACCACCAGCAAGGCTGCCATGCCGAGAAATGTGCCGAAGGGGAGTTCGTAGTCGGAGCCTTTCCGCCGGGCGAGAATGAAGACTATGCCCAGAAGGGAGCCAAGTATGGAGCCGGTGAAAATCGTGAGCATGGTGCGCTTCACGCCCAGAAATGCTCCGGCCATGAGCATCATTTTTACGTCGCCTAGGCCCATCCCTTCGCGGCCGCGAAGGCGAAAGTATGCTTCAGAGACGAGCCAGAGGAGCCCGCTGCCTGCGGCGGCGCCGATTAGCGCGTCTGTGATCGAAACGACCGGGGCGGGCGGCGGAAATTCGAAGACGCGATTTGCTAGCCAGAGGGCTGTCCCGTCCGAAGACCTCGTGAATAAGCTGAAGAGGAGCCCCAGGCCGAAGCCGGTGTAGTTGACGACGTCCGGGAGCAGGCGCTCACGCAGGTCCGTGAAGACGAGCACGATCATGATCGCGGCGAATGCGGCCCATTTCGCGGCATCGGCGCTCAGTCCGAAGGCTTCATAGCAGGCGAGGAAGAGCAGGCCGGTGAGAAATTCGACCAGCGGATACATGGGCGAGATTTTTGTTTTGCACTTGCGGCATTTTCCGCCGAGGAGGATGTAACTCAGGACTGGGATGTTGTCATAGGGGCGAATGGGCGCACCGCACTTCGTGCAGGCTGAGGCCGGCATGACGATGGATTTGCCACTTGGGATTCGGAGGATGCAGACGTTCAGAAAGCTGCCAATGATGAGTCCGAAGAGGCATACGAAAAGAGCGATCAAGAGCGGAGGGGCCACAGCTCGAATGTGCCACATCCGGCGTGTCCCCTCAAGGTACAGTGGCCCAATCGTGCCCGACTGCTAACATTTCGTCTGATGCCTGGCGGGTCGCAAGCGCATTCAAGGGTCGAAAATCGCGGTTCAGCGTGAAATTGATGCCAGTCGCACTCGATTGATTGCAGCCGGCTGCTAGACTGTATTCGATTTATATTTGCCCATGTCCTGGCTTGAAGAGAAAATTCGGCGCTACGAACATATGCGCTGGGCGCAAGAGCCCAACCGCCGCACGCTTCCGTTTACATGGGGGCTTGAACACATCGGCGGGAGCGCGAACGAAACGGACCCGCGCGCATTTCTCGATCGCTTTGTCGAGGAGACCTTGGCGCACAGCGACGACTGGTTCGCGATCCGACCGGCGGAGGACTATTCGCTCGACCGCGATGTGCTGACGTTCTCGAGCGCGATCGCTTCGCCCTGGCCTGAAAACAATCGTGTCTATGGGCAATTATTTCGCGCGCGGCATAGCGGCCCGGCCGTTGTCGTACTCGCGCAGTGGAACGCGCGTTGGGAGGAGCAGCAAGACGTGTGCCGGTGGCTCAATCGCCTGGGGATCACGGCGGTTAAAATGAGCTTGCCGTATCACGACCGCCGCGCCGTTCCTGGGCATCCGCGCGGGGATCATTTAGTCGGCCCGAATATCGGGCTGACGATGCAGGCGAATCGCCAGGCGGTGCTTGACGTTCGGCGGACGCTTCATTGGCTTGGGGATCGCGGCTACGACAGATTGGGGATCCTGGGCACGAGCATTGGCTCCTCCATCGCGTTTATCACCTTGTGCCATGAGCCGGCGCTTGGGGCCGGCGCTTTCTTGCACGCCGCGACTTACTTCGGCGATGTGGTGTCCAACGGCCTGACGACGATGAACGTGTGGGAATCGCTCCAGACGAAGGTCTCGAAAGAAGAGCTGCATCATTATTGGGCGCCGATCAGCCCGTATCCTTATCTTTCGAAGCTGCACGGCTCGGGGAAGAAAATCCTGGCCATCACGGCGAGGTATGACCCAACGTTCTGGCCTGAGTTCACCGCGGAATTTCTATCCAATATTAGGCGCGATGGCGTGCGATTTGAGGATATGTCACTTCCATGTGGGCACTACTCGCTCGGAGAGGCGCCCTTCAAGTGGGCTGCCGGGTACCGTTTCGGAACATTCCTATCCGAGGCGCTGATTTAGGGTTTTGACGCCTGCGAAATCTCCTAAAGTTTGAACTCCTATTGCCGATGAGCGTAGTGGAGGTAATACAATGGCGAACGCTGTCAGTGGTGTTTCCAACGTTCAACAAGCGGCTCCTGTAGAAGCTCAGGCGCAAGCTGCAAAGCCGGCCCCAAAAGCTACCGCAGCTCCGAAAGATACTGTTACGATCAGCGCGGCTGGACAACAGGCAGCTCATCAGGCGCAAGCTGTATCGAAGAGTACGCAGACGGCAGGTCAGCAGAATAAGTCACAGGCCAAGAAGTAGGCAGCCGCCTCTAGATTGAATTCGTTGCCTGGCCCATTCTGGGGTAAAGCATCATCGTTATGCAAATTCCCGACTGCGTCGCGGACAGAGGCTGACTCGAATTTCAATCGAGCACGGCAATACTCACTCGGCGCTCAACCGAGGAGCGCGCTGAATTTGCCATCGGCAATTTGGCGTGCGACGCCCTGAATATCCTGCGCAAGCGACCGATCGGCTTCCACCATTCTTGAAATCTCCCGGACAATCTTGTACGCCTTCTGCCCCTCCAGCCCGGTACGGAGAGGGGCAAGAAAGTCGAGCCCCTGGCAGGCTGAGAGAAGCTCGATTGCGAGAATATTTCGCAAATTTTCAAGCATTGGCGCGAGCCGGCGCGCGGCACCCATCCCCATCGAGACGTAATCTTCCTGATTTGCTGAAGTTGGAATGGAATCCACGGAATGCGGCGTGGCTTGCGCCTTCATTTCGCTTGTGAGGGCCGCGGCGGCTACCTGGACCATCATGAAGCCGGAATTCAGGCCCGCGCCGGCTGTGAGGAACGCGGGCAATTGACTGGTGTTGGGATTGGTCATCTGCTCGGTGCGGCGTTCGGAGATGCCCGCGAGCGTGGCGAGCGCGACAGCCATCTGGTCGGCGGCCATTGCCAGCGGCTGGCCGTGGAAGTTGCCGCCGCTGATGACTTCCCCTGATTCAGAATTCTGCCCCACGAATACGAGCGGATTATCCGTTGCGCTGTTCAATTCGATTTCGATCGTGGCGCGCACCTGTGCTAGCGCGTCGCGCACTGCTCCGTGCACTTGCGGGGTGCAGCGCATGCTATAGGGATCTTGTACGCGGGGGTCTTTTTCAGGTGGACGGTGGGACTCGCGGATATCGCTGCCGCGATTCAGGCGCTGGAGATTTTTGGCCGTCACGGCGTGACCAGCGTAGGGGCGCACGCGGGCGATTCGATCGTCGAAAGCTGCGGGGCTGCCGCGGAGAGCATCGAGCGAGAGTGCGGCGGCAACGTCCGCTGTGCCTACGGCAATTTCCGCATCGCGAAGCGCAAGAGCTAGGAGCGCGAGCATTCCTTGAGTGCCATTGAGAAGGGCGAGCCCTTCTTTTGCTTCGAGCTTGAGGGGAGTGATGCCCGCCTCGCGCATTGCTTCGCCGCCCGGCATCTTGCGGCTTTTATAGATGGCTTCGCCTTCGCCAATCGCGACTTGCGCAAGATGAGCGAGCGGCGCGAGATCGCCCGATGCCCCCACGGACCCTTGCGATGGAATCGCGGGATGCACGCCGCGGTTCAGCATGGCGCAGAGCGTCTCGGCGACAACGGGGCGCACTCCTGAAAATCCTTTAGCAATGGCGTTTGCGCGCAAGTGCAGCATTGCGCGGGTCTCGTATTCGGTGAGCAGCGCGCCAATGCCGCATGAGTGGCTGCGCACCAGATTCAATTGGAGCTCGCCGATTTGCTGGCGGGAGATTCGCACCGAGGCCATTTTTCCGAAACCAGTATTGACGCCGTAGACCGCGACATTTGATTCGATGAGGCGCTCGACCACGGCGCGCGAGGCGTTCATGCGAACGCTCGCTGCCGGCGACAGGGTGACCTCGCCCCCTTCGAATACGGCTTCATAGAGCTGCGCGAGCGTCAGATGTTCGCCATCAATTTGAATTTGCGTCATGAGTGCGCCCTGGCGTGTTTATGGCTGCTTGGATGAGGATGGGCATGAAAATACGGGCGATATTTTTCGGGCAAGGATTTGGGGCGGCCGGCGCGATCGCAAATTACGTGAAGCGTTTCACCGGTGGCGATCAGTTCACGCGTGGCCTCGTTGAGGATTTCGTAGGCGAAGCGGACGGTGCGGCGCTGGGCTTGCGTGACGCGCGTGCGAACGATCAGCAGGTCGTCGAATCGCGCGGGGCGTTTGTAACGGCATTGCGCTTCGGCGACGACGATGTAACTGTCGTCTTCGCTCTCCATGCGCTTGTACTCGAATCCGAGCTGTCGGCAGAGTTCGACGCGGCCGACCTCGAACCAGGTGAAGAAATTTGCGTGGTACACGACGCCCATCTGATCAGTCTCAGCGTAGCGGACGCGGATTGTCGTGTCAGCGTGATCAATCATCGGCGGGGAAGTGTATCAGACTGCGTTAATCACCGTCAGCAACGGCGCTCATTGGCCCGTCCATCTTGGGTCGCGTTTCTCGAGGAAGGAAGAGACTCCTTCGCGAAAATCGGCGGTGGCGCGGATATTGGCGTTCTCGCGGATTGCGAGTTCGATTTCGGATTCGATGGCAGCCTGGTCATAACGCAGAAGAAGCCGCTTGGTGAGGGCGATGCTCGTCGGGCTGGCCGCGAGCAATGTGGCTGCGAGTTCGCGCGCACGTTGGGATAACATTTCTGCCGGGACGACTTCGGTTACAAGTCCAATCTGGAGGGCCTCGGCTGCTCCCACAATTCTGCCGGTCAATAGCAGGTCCCGAACGCGCTTTTCACCGATCTGGCGGCGGAGAAAGACCGATACAAGCGAAGGGATAAATCCGATCTTTACTTCCGTGTATCCGAACTTCGCATCCTGGGCGGCAAGTGTGAAATCGGCGAGCGTGGCAATGCCGCAGCCGCCGGCTATTGCGGCGCCGTTGACGGCCGCGATCACTGGTTTCGGAAATCCGTGAAGGCGACGGAACATTGTGGCTATGCGTCGCGAGTCCTCGAGATTCTCCTGGGGAGATTGGCTGGCAATGGCGCGCAGGCCGTCGAGGTCCATTCCGGCGCAAAAGGCTTTTCCGGAGCCGGTGAGAATCAGCACGCGGGCGGGACTTTTCTCAGCTTCGTCGAACGCGGCTGGAAGATCGGCGATCATTTGCGCCGAGATGGCGTTGCGTTTCTCGGGGCGCGAGAGCGTGATGGTGGCAATCTCGCCGTCGTATTCGAGTCGTAGAGTGCTGTAGGTCATGCGTTGCTCAATTTGGCTTGGCCGCTTCCGGGGCGTGCGCGTGCCGCTCGCGGAATTCGTGCGTCATAGACCAGGCGATGGCGAGCGATTTTGTGTCGATTCCGGTTGAGACGCCGCGGGCGGCGAGGGTGGTCAGAACCGCCTCGGTGGGAATGTTGCCGACGAGGTCGTCGCCCGCGAAGGGACAGCCACCGAGGCCCGTAAGCGCGCCATCGAATCGGCGGCAGCCGGCTTCGTAGGCGGCGATGACTTTTTCAGCGGCGCGCTCCGGCCGGCTATGGAGGTGCACGCCGAGTTCGATGCCCGCGACGCAATTTTTCACGGCACCGTAAAGATGAGCGACGTCTTCCGGCGACGCGGTTCCAACGGTGTCTGCGAGAGAAATCGTTCGCACGCCGACGTCTTTCAGCCAGACCAGCGTTTCCTCAACGATTTCCGGGCCCCACGGCTCGTCGTAGGGATTGCCGAAGGCCATCGAGATGTAAACGACGAGATTCCGGACGGCTGCTTTCGTCTCCTGCTGAAGTTTTTCGACCAAATCGCGCGACTCCGCGCGGGACATGTTTGCATTTGCGCGCCGGAAATAAGCGGAAATCGAGTAGGGGTAGCCAATCGTTGTAACACCCGGCGAGGAAAGCGCCCGGTCGAGCCCCTGCGCATTCACTACGATGCCGATAATTTCCGGCGATTCGCCCGAGGGCAGCTTCACGTGGCTCAATTGCTTCATCACCGCTTCGCTATCCGCCATCTGCGGGACGTGCTTCGGCGAAACGAAACTGACCGCATCAATGTGCCCGAAGCCAAGTTTTACCAATTGGCTTAGATATTTTACTTTTTCTTCCGTGGAGATGATTTGCCGGAGCCCCTGCCAAGCGTCGCGCGGGCATTCCACAATGGTTACTGTATCCAATAGCGCTCCTCGCCTAGGTTTGCAGCACGCCGGTCTTGAATTCGGCGACGACTGGATTCAGGGCTGCCGCCTCGAGAGCCTCGATTAGCGCCTCGCGCGTGCGGGCCGGGTCGATGATCGCGTCCACCCAGAGGCGCGCGGCGGCATAGCGCGGATCAGTCTGGTGCTCGTAGGTGGCGCGCGTTGAGTCGTATAGCTCTTTCTTTTCTTTTTCGCTGAGCTTTTTGCCCTCGCGCTCGAGCTGCTTGATTTTGATTTCGACGAGTGTGCCTGCGGCTGCGTCACCGCCCATCACGGCATAGCGCGCCGTCGGCCACGCGAAAATGAATCGCGGGTCGTACGCCTTGCCGCACATTGCGTAGTGGCCGGCCCCGAAACTGCCGCCGCAGATTACAGCGATTTTCGGCACCACGCTGTTGGCGACTGCGTTCACCATCTTCGCGCCGGCGCGGATGATGCCGCTCCACTCGGCTTCCTTGCCGACCATGAAGCCATTCACATCGTGCAGGAAAATCAGCGGGACTTTATTTTGATTGCAGTCGAGGATGAAGCGGGCGGCCTTATCCGCGGATTCGGTATAGATCACGCCGCCGAATTCGATGCGCTTCTCGCCGGTGCCGGGCGCTGATACGGTGACGTGCTTTTTTTGGTTTGCCACGATGCCGACGGCCCAGCCGCCGATGCGCGCAAAGCCGCAGACGAGCGTCTGGCCGTATTCCGCGCGATATTCCTCGAATTCGCTCGAATCGACGATGCGCGCGATGATTTCGCGCATGTCGTATTGCTTGGAGGCGGCAGCAGAGAAAATTCCGTAGATTTCCTCGGGTGAAAGCGCGGGAGGCTTGGAGGTTTTGTGATCGAAAGGAGAAGCGGCGGGATGGCCCATCTTGTCCACGAGCGCGCGGATGCGGCGGATGCACGCGGCGTCGTCCGGCTCGCGAAAGTCAATCGTGCCGCTTATCTGGGCGTGCATCTGCGCGCCGCCCAATTCTTCCGCGGAGGTCTTCTGGCCGATCGCGGCCTGTACCAGCGCGGGGCCGGCGAGGAATAGGCCGCTGCCTTCGGTCATCAAAATGTGATCGCACATCACGGGGAGGTAGGCGCCGCCCGCGACGCACATGCCCATGATGGCGGTAATTTGCGGAATGCCCATGGCGCTCATCACCGCGTTGTTGCGGAAGACGCGCCCGAAGTCGTCGGTATCAGGGAAAACATCCTCCTGGAGAGGAAGAAAGACTCCGGCGGAATCGACCAGATACACTGTGGGAATGCGATTTTCGATGGAGATATTTTGCGCGCGAATCACTTTCTTCGCGGTCATCGGGAAGAACGCGCCGGCTTTCACCGTCGCGTCGTTGGCGATGATCATCACGCGGCGGCCTGCTACTTGGGCGAGGCCCGTTATTGTTCCGGCCGCCGGGGCGCCGCCCCATTCCTCGTACATTTCATAGGCGGCGTAGAGGGCAAGCTCAAAGAACTCCGTATGCGGGTCAATTAACTTGGCAATGCGTTCGCGGGCGGTGAGGCGGTTCTTTTTGTGCTGGGACTCAATGGCTTTCGCGCCGCCGCCCTGACGGATTTTTTCTTCCTCGTTCTTGATCTCCGTGAGGCGGTCCACCATCAGCCGGCTATTTTTCTGGAACTCAGCGGACTTGGTATCCACGCGCGATTCAATCACTGTGCCGCTCACCCGGCTCCTTTCCTGACAACGCGATGTCGCGCGTCCCAACGACGTGGGACGAAACCACACATTGTATCATTGGCGATTCGTTTGACGTGAGACGGCGTGAAGCGGGCTGCAAATGAGATCGCAGCGGATTCAAGCTTCGCGGGGGGCGGCCGAGATGCGCTGGCGAATGAAATCCACGATGGCCTGCGTGGGCGTGCCGGGCAGGAAAAC
The DNA here is from genome assembly GCA_963701005.1 of uncultured Acidobacteriota bacterium. Lineage (GTDB taxonomy): Bacteria > Acidobacteriota > Terriglobia > Acidiferrales > UBA7541 > Palsa-295. The sequence continues at coordinate 3,330,245 of OY969555.1, read as the reverse complement.
TTCGGCGATTCCGCCTTTTTTCAGCGCAGGGATATCGGCTTCCGGGATGATTCCACCGATGAGAACGGTCACATCGTGCATGCCTTTTTCGTGGAGCAATTGCATGAGCCGCGGGCAGAGCGTATTGTGCGCGCCGGAAAGAATCGAAAGGCCGATGACGTCCACGTCTTCCTGTACGGCGGCCGAAGCGATCATTTCGGGCGTTTGCCGCAGGCCGGTGTAAATCACTTCCATCCCGGCGTCGCGCAGGGCGCGGGCGATCACTTTGGCCCCGCGGTCGTGGCCATCGAGGCCGGGCTTGGCGATGAGGACTCGAATTTTCTTTTCTGGCATGAGCAGGAAAGGATACTTCAAAAGGTCCGTGGAGGGATAGCGGAAGGAGCGCTTGCTGTCCCGCTCTGCTACTTTATCAGTTCCAGGAAATCCTCGAGAAGGGCGTTGAATTTTTCAGGGTCGTCAACGAAGAGGGCGTGGCCATCGCCATCAAGGACCTCCAATTTCGAATATTTGATGCTTTTTTGCATTTCCACGATGGCGTTCAAGTACGGACTCTTGGCCGCGCAAACTAGAGCCGGCTTATCAATCTTCGCCAACACAGGACGGTAATCCGCGACGAAATATCCAACGAGCAATGAAACCGCGATGTCCGTCGGAACTTTAAGCGAGGCATTGACTAACTTCTGTAGGTATTCCTCCGGATGAGGCTTCTTGAAGTTGAGTTTGCGAATGAATGCGTTCGCGGAATTGTCTCTGTCTTCCAGCACCCCTTTGAGGAGAGCAAAATCCTGATCGGCGTCACCTGGAGAACGGCCCCCAGCGTCGTTGTCCACCAGGACAATTCCGGCTAAGGCCCCGGTCCCGAACTGGTCGATGTAAGCCATGGTCTCGACGACAGCCATGGACCAGGCGACGATCACGACCGGCGAAAGATGCAATTGATCTACGACCGCTTTGATGTCACGCGCCCGGGCGGCCGGATACAATCCTTCATGTGTTTGCGACGATTCGCCCTGCGAACGGGGATCCATGGCCACAACGCGATAGTCCTTCGAGAAATATTCGATTTGCTTCTCCCAGATCCATGCGGGCATGGTCCAGGCGGGGATGAAGAGAATGGACGGGAACTGATTGGGGCTTGTGACGGAGATGTTGCCCTTTGTTGGTACAGTGCCCGAAGGCAAGGGATTGCCCACTTGCGCGCTTGCGAAAATTCTGGTGTGGCCTGCTTCTAGATAATGAATCTTGATGCCGTCGGGCGTGGTGATGAAGCCGCTCTTGGTGCCATGCGGTCTCCTATCACTGGCATGCGCCGAAGGGAGATAGGCAGTGGTGCATGCGATGACAAGCAGAATCATACTTACAAGCCTCTGACAGCAGGTCATTCGGTTTCCTCGATTTTTCGTGGCTGGGTCTCGCGTGCGTTTTTTTTTGCCGGACATTCTAGGTGATGGCTACTTCCTCATATATGCCGAAGACATCCCGCATGGTGTCGCAGATTTCGCCGAGCGTGGCGTAGGCCTTTACGGCTTCGAAGATGAACGGCATTAGATTTTCTGTGCCGGCGGCGGCTTTGCGGAGCGCGGTCAGGCGCCGCTCGACTTCAGCGCTCGAGCGCTCGGCGCGCAGTTTTTGCAGGCGCTCGGCCTGTCGGTGGGCGACGGTTTCGTCAATCTGGAGGATATCGAGAGGCTTTTCGGCGGCGACGTAATCATTCACGCCAACCACGATTTTGTCTTTTCGATCGACTGCTACCTGGTAGCGGTAGGCCGCCTCTGCAATTTCGCGCTGGGGGTAGCCGCGCTCGATGGCGGAGACCATGCCGCCGAGGGCGTCGATCTTTTCGATGTAGTCCCATGCCCCACGCTCGATTTCGTTGGTGAGCGCCTCAACGAAATATGAGCCGCCGAGCGGGTCGGCGGTGTTCGTGACGCCGCTTTCGTGCGCGATGATTTGCTGCGTGCGCAAAGCGACCGTGGCGGCGAATTCCGTCGGCAGCGCCCAGGCTTCATCGAGCGAATTCGTGTGCAGGGATTGCGTGCCGCCGAGGACGGCCGCGAGGGCCTGGAGGGCCGTGCGGACCACATTGTTATAAGGCTGCTGTGCCGTCAGTGAGCAGCCGGCGGTCTGCGTGTGGAATCGCAACGACCAGGAGCGAGGATTCTTTGCGCCAAAGCGTTCGCGCATGGTCTTGTACCAGATACGGCGGGCGGCGCGATACTTCGCGATCTCTTCGAAAAAGTCGCTGTGCGCGTTGAAAAAGAATGAGAGCCGCGGAACGAAATCATCCACGTCGAGGCCGCGGCGGATTCCCCAGTCCACATACTCGATGCCGTCGCGCAGCGTGAACGCCAGTTCCTGAATTGCCGTCGAGCCGGCTTCGCGGATATGGTACCCACTGATGGAGATGGAATTGAATTTCGGAGTGTGCTTGGCGCCGAATTCGAACGTGTCAATCACCAAGCGCATGGAAGGCTCGGGCGGGTAGATGTATTCCTTTTGCGCGATATATTCCTTCAAGATGTCGTTTTGCAGCGTCCCCGAAATCTTTTTCCAGTCCGCGCCCTGTTTTTCGGCGACCGCGAGGTACATGGCCCAAATCGCGGTGGCCGGGGAATTGATGGTCATCGAGGTGGTGACGTCCGCGAGCGGAATTTTGTCGAAGAGAACTTCCATGTCCGCAAGGGAACTGATCGCCACGCCGCATTTCCCGACTTCACCTTCCGAGAGCTGATGGTCGGAGTCGTAGCCCATCAAGGTGGGCAGGTCGAAAGCGACTGAAAGGCCGGTCTGGCCCTGCGAAAGCAAATAGCGGAAGCGCGCGTTTGTATCTTCCGCGGTTCCGAAACCGGCAAATTGCCGCATGGTCCATAGACGGCCGCGGTACATGGTCGAGTGAATCCCGCGCGTATAGGGCGGTTGGCCGGGATAGCCAAGGTCCCGCTCAGTGTCCCAATCGGGCAAATCAGCCCGCGTATAAAGGCGGCGAATCGGATAGCTGGAAACGGTCGAAAAATCGGCGTCGCGATCAGGGGACTTCTGGAGTGTGGGCTGGAGCGTTTTTGCTTCCCAATCGAGCTCGGCGGGCGAGGGCTTTCGTTCGGCCTCAAATGTTGCGATGGGCGCGGTCTTCAGCTCTTTGCTCATGATGGCGGCTCCTTGCGGAATCCAGTGCAATTGTTTCGCAGGTTGCTCGAAGCTTCATTCTAGGCCAAGGAGTTGGGTGCGGCAAGCGCAGGCACAGGCCGCGTGGAAACTTTGTCAGGCGTGTGAAGCGTCCGATGGCCGCCCGTACGGGCGCAAGAATGTGATGGCCGCCTCACCATATGGATCAGGATGGGCGCCCTCAACTATTTGCCGGCAGTCGCGTCCGTGTCGGGTGTCCCGGGGATATTCGGCTCGCGGTAAACCTTGCCTCGGCGGGCGTCGGCGACAAGGATGTGGTTCACCTCGAGGGTGCGGCCCATGGCTTGATTGAAATTGACGACCGCCTCTTCCAGGTTTGCTTTCGCGCGGAGCTCAGTTCCCTGCGCCGCGGTCAGGTCGCGCGAACGAAGGACCACCTGGTAGCTGGTGGAAGAGCCGAGCTGATATTTCTTCTGCTCGGCGTCGAGCGTTTGCTGCGCGAGTTCGCGGGCCTTGGCAGCCGCGGCTACCTGGGCCCTGCCTTGCTGGAGCGCGATCAGAGCGTTACGCACATTCAAAACAATGGTGTTCTGTGTGGCGCGGTACTGCACCTCGAGCTGGCGCTGGTCGAGCAATGCTCGCGCATTGTCCGCCTGAGCAGAGCGATTTCGAATCGGCAAGGTCAAATTCAAGCCCGCCGCGTAGGTTGGAAATTTGTTGTTGATCATGGAGTCGAGCGCGTCATTAAGGCCGCCGGGCTTTGTTGTTGTGGTGGTGTTGAACGCGGTCGGAATGCCCGTGAATGCAAGCACTCCTGGCGCCGGGGGTATGATCAGGGGCATCCCATTGATATCCACCACGGGTGCCAATGGGTTGGCAGCGAAGGCGGTCGCCGTTTCGGTTGTGCTGATCAAGTTACCGCCAAGGCCCGTGGCGCTGTATTGACCGAAGATATTCAAGGATGGGAGCAGGGCGTTCTTCGTCGCTTTCACTTCGATTCCCGCGTTCTTCAAGTTCAAGTCGGCTTGGAGGATTTCGGGCCTCTTTTGCCATGCTTCCTTCACCGCGTCTTGAAGCGCAATATTTTCGATCACGTCCGGCGTAGTAATCGGTGTCGTCGGCACGATTTCAACGCCGTTCAGGCCTCCGGCCAGCGGATCCTTGGTAATCGCGACGAGCAGAATTGTCTCCTGCTGGAGCTTGTTGGTCTGCGCCACGATTAGATTCTGCTGGTCGGTGGCCAATTCGGACTCAGCAGTAAGGACGTCCAGTGGCGCCATGGTGCCGATTTCGAGTTGCTTTTTATTGTCGCCGTATAGTTTTGTGGAAACCGCCACGGCGGCTTCCTCTACTTTCACGTTTTCACGCGCGTAGACGAGTTCCCAGTAGTCCGTCATGACCTGCGAGACGGTGGTGATCACCTGCTGCGCGAAGATCGAGTCCCCGACCTTTATCGAGTTCTTGGCCTCGATAATGAAGCGCGTATTTGGCAGGAGCCCGAAGCCATTGAGCAGCGGCTGTGTGACCGTGAAAGTCATCGTGGATTGCACCGCGGGGTTGAAGATCGTCTCGCCGGAGTTTGTGGAGGAGCGGTTATTATTGAGAGTGAAGGAAACGCTCGTGCCGGTGTGAAATCCCTGCGAGTATCCGAAATTATAATTCGCATTGTAATCGACCAGGTTTTCGATTGTATTGCTCGTCGTCCCGACGCCCGAGAGGATGGGATTATTAACCGGGATGGAGGCCCGCGACCAATTCACGCCAGTCGTGAAGATGGGATCGAACGACACCGCCGGGCCAGAGCCGAGAACGACTTGCTGCGACGTCCCGGATTGAGGGATTCCGCCGGCCTTGGCCTTGAGCAATTGACTCTGAGCGATCCACGGCGTGAACCGCTGGACCGAAATGTCCAGGTTATTTTCGAGAGCGATGGAGATCGCGTCATCCAGGCTCAGCATCAACTTGCCGTCTTGAATCAATTGATCGATGCGCGGAGAATTCGTCAGCATGGGTTCCGCAACCTTGATTGGTGTGTACGGCGAAATGAAATTCGGAAACCAGGCAGGGCCTTTGGAGTAGTTCGGGGCCTCGGTGGCTTTCAGGTCGCGCGACGGACCTGCGTCCTGGCCCGATGCCGGCGCCTGAGCCTGAGTTGCCGGTTGCGTCTGAGACTGGTCCTGCGTTTGTCCCTGCGCCTGGGCGGGCTGGGCCTGGGCAAAGACAGGTGAAACGACGAGCGAAGCAGCCGTCAGGAGAACGACCGCCAAATGCATTAGCCTTCCAATCATCGTTGTTTTTCCTCTCCAAAATGGATGAATCATCTAAATGTTTGCGTCACCTTCGGTATGGTAATGAAACGCGCGCGGCCACACTTCTGTTTCCCCCAAAGGCATAAAGTGGTGCAACGCAGCGGCCACGTGTATCCGCTTGAAATTAGACGATTAAACAGGAAATCGGTCGCGCGGAATGTTCGTTTTCGGTCAGTGCCGTGCGGATACGAACATGCGGACACGAGAGTGTAGCATCGCACTTGCCGCGTGACAATCGGGCCGATTGGCACATGCAATCGCGCTCGCGTTGACACCTCCTGCGTCTTCCGACTACCATGGCCGCTGGTCAGACAGCCCTTGATGCGAAAAATCTTTTCTCCTGGCGCGGCTCATCGAGCCGTGGCGCTCTTTCTCCTTAGCGCTTTCTGCGTAGTTCCCTGCGGGCGTGCGCAAGCCGTCAAGCAACTCAAGCCTCTTGGGTACGTGAGCGATTTTGCGAACGTATTGAGCCAATCGACGAAATTCGAGCTCACCGCCCTTTGCACCGAGGTGGACCAGAAAGCCCACGCGCAGATTGCCGTCGTCACCGTGCAGTCGCTCGACGGCCGTTCGATCGAGGATTTCTCGATTGACTTGGCCACGCAATGGGGCATCGGTCCGAAGCAATCCGAGCGGGGGGTGCTGATCCTGCTCGCCGTCGAAGATCATCGCTATCGGTTTGAGGTTGGTTACGGTCTCGAGCCGATTCTGCCCGACGGCAAGGTTGGGAGCTTCGGCCGCGAGGCGGTTCCTTACCTGAAAGAAGGGAACTACGACGCCGCTGTTCTTTTCATGACTCGCCGCGTGGCGGAAGTAATCGCTCATGATCGCGGCGTCACGCTGACGGTTGGGAGTTCGCTTCCGCCTCCGCGAAGATTCGGAACCGAGCAGGAAGTGCAGGACAACTCGAGGGTGGCGATCCTTTTGTTGATCGTCTTCGGTGCGTTTTTCCTGTTCATCGTCCGCAAGCGCGCCACGGCTGTCGGCTCTCGCAATTATCGCCGGGGAGGCGGTGGTTGGTGGGTGGGCCCCATGATTGGCGGTGGGATGGGTGGAGGTTGGGGCGGCGGAGGGTTCGGTGGGGGAGGGGGCGGTGGAGGCTTTGGCGGATTCGGCGGCGGGTCGTTTGGTGGCGGTGGCGCCAGCGGCAGCTGGTAATGCCGTTGAGTGATGATTGTATTGCGTGATGGGCTAGTCCAGCGATAGGAGATCAAGGCCCGAAATGGAAGCCAAGCTAAAAGAAATCGTGGAACGGCTCAAGGTTTCGGCACTCGACAATCTTAAGGCCGTGGTGCTTTACGGGTCGGGTGTGACCGGCGAGTTTTCCGCGAAGCATTCGGACTTGAACATACTTTGCATTGTCGAACAGGCCGGCGCTGCTGAACTTGAGGCGCTGCATTCCGCAGCCCAATGGTGGGTTCGAGCGGAGAATCCGGCGCCGCTTGTCTTCACTCTCGACGAATTGCATCGCTCCGCCGATATCTTTTCGATCGAACTTCTCGATATGAAGCTCCATCACCGGATTCTTTACGGCGAGGATTTTCTCGCGGACTTCGAAGTGCCACTGCGTTTCCACCGTCAGCAAGTGGAGCGCGAGCTGCGCACCGATTGGCTGCGCTTGCGCGAATCAATTCTGATCGCGCCGCAGAAGAAAAAGGTGCGCCTGGGCATCATGCTGGCGTCAGTCTCGGCATTCTGCGCGCTATTCCGGCATGCGCTCTTTGCGCTTGGCCAGCCAATGCCCGGGACGAAGCGCGAGGCAGTGGACGCCATGGCGACGCTGACCGGTGCCGACCCGTCAGCCTTTCACGCGATCCTCGATTTGCGCGAAGAAAAACAGAAGCGCGGCGGCCTGGATATCGAAGCCGTGCTGCATACGTATCTTGAATTCGTGGAAATTGCGACCAACGAGGTGGACCGCCGCCTCGAAGACAAATGAACCGGCGCAAGCTGAGGGGAAAGAAGCCCGACTTTTGAGGGCCGTTAGATTCTTGATCGGAGGCCGTTCATGAGAGTACTCGTCGCCATTCTCGCTGTTCTGCTTCTCCTGGGGCTCGCCGTCGGCAGCTCGTACGTTGGGCGGCGGAATGAAATGGTCCGCCTGAATGAAACGGTGCGATCAAATTGGGCGGAGGTGGATGTGAGCCTTCAGCGGCGCGCCGACTTGATCCCCAATCTCGTTGAGACGGTCAAGGGTTTTGCCGCGCAAGAGCAAACGGTTTTCGACGATATCGCCAAGGCGCGCGCGGCGCTGCTCGGGGCGCACGGGCCACAAGATAAGATCGCGGCGAATAATCAGCTCGACGGCGCCCTCGGCCGACTGCTTGTCGTGGTCGAGAATTATCCCCAGCTCAAATCAAACGAAAATTTCCTACGCCTCCAGGACGAGCTTGCCGGCACTGAAAACCGCATAGCGGTCGCGCGCAAGCGATACAACGACTCGGTGAAAGACTACAACACCTACATAGGCACCTTCCCGAACGATATCATTGCCCGAAGATCCGGCTTCGAGCGCAACAACGCATATTTTGAGGCGACGCCCGCGTCGCGTGAGGCTCCGAAGGTCCAGTTTCCAGCTCCCAATCGGTAAAATTTCTGTGTGCTTGTGCGGCAGGCGGCCGGAGGCGTGACGTCTCGCGATGATTACTTAACGGGCTTCGCTGGCGGACGAAGTCCAGTGGGCCGCTTGCGTTCGGCGGCGTCCCAATCCGGCGGCGGAAATGCGATGCGCCAGAAGAGCGGTGATGGCTCGCCAAATTCGACGCCCACTTCGGTCTTGCCCGCGTCCTTGAGTCCGACGAAGGTAACTATGGATGGCAGCTCTTCCGCCGTCTTGGGGTTTACGACGGCGATCTCCTGCGCGCGTATCACCGAGGCCGCGAGCCGCACGAGGCAGCCATTCGCGCTCACCGATACAGTGGTTGTCTCTTCCTCGAACGGCTTGCCGGCATTCTTGCCCCGGACGATAACCGGCATGGCAATTACCACGCGCTGCGAACGTCTTCGCTCGGCGTAACTATCGCTCGACGATCCAGGGGGAGGCGAAGGCTTTGGGTCAGTCATCAAATCTCCCGATTCGGTTCAATTGGCAGCCCATTAAATACAGTACCATCATGCACGCTTTTGTGGTGGCCTTGGTACCCCACCAGTAAACTGATCTGGGCCATCAGAATGCCGCATTCGCGGCTGTTTCGCGGCGGCGCCAATTATTACTCCTCGATGAAACTTCCAGCGAGCGCCTTGACCCTCATGGCTCGCCGCGCTACGCTATTCTTACGAGATGGGTGGTTTTTCTTTCGTCCATGACATGGAGGGTTGCGGCCGCAAAAATTCATGAAGCAGACTGTGCGAATAGCCGGGGGTATTACCGAACTGTTTGGAACTCTCGACGAAAACCTGAAGCTCTTTGAGTCCGCCCTGCAAGTCACCACGCAGTTGAAGGACCACGACCTCGAAATCCACGGCGCACCCGAGCAGGTGGAGCGCGCCGCACGCATTCTAGGCGAATACAACCAGCGCATTCGTGAAGGCCGCACTCCGGACAGTGACGAAGTAAAATCTCTGCTGCGCGTGGCTACCGCCGCTCCAGCGACTGCTCTGCGCGGCGCTTTCTCGCCGTCTCGCACGCGTTCTTTCGGTAAGAAGAGCGTCACGCCCAAAAGCCCCAATCAGCAGAAGTACGTGGAAGCACTCGAAACTTATGACATGGTTTTCGCGATCGGCCCCGGCGGGACCGGGAAAACGTATATCGCAGTCGCCATGGCCGTCTCGGCGCTGCTCTCGAAGCAAGTGAATCGCATCATTCTCGCGCGGCCGGCCGTCGAAGCGGGCGAGCGACTCGGATTTCTCCCCGGCACGCTCCAGGAAAAAGTGGACCCCTACATGCGCCCGCTCTATGACGCGCTCCACGATCTTCTCGAGGCCGACAAGCTCGAGAGCTTTCTTGAGAAGGGAATCATCGAGGTCGCTCCACTCGCATTCATGCGCGGCCGTACGCTGAACGATTCTTTCGTGATCCTAGACGAGGCGCAGAATACTACCAGCGAACAGATGAAGATGTTCCTCACGCGCCTGGGATTCAATTCGAAGGCCGTGATCACGGGCGATATCACGCAGATTGACCTGCCCAACGAACGCCGCTCGGGGCTTATCGAGGCCGTCGAGGTGGTCGGCAATATTGAAGGCATCGCATTCATTTACTTCGACGAGCGCGACGTGGTGCGGCACAGCCTGGTTCAGCGCATCATCAAAGCCTACGACGAACGCGCCGCGAGCCAGCCCGGGCATCGCAACCGGCCTTCGAATCCAGGTAGCACGGCCAATTCCCGCGAACAGAATCGCCCGGAGTAGCCGCGGCTTCATGATCCTCAATCGCCAAAACGGCGTTCGTGTTTCCATTCAGGATCTTGAGAAATTTCTCGCACGCGCCCGTCGCGCGCTTGGCATTCCGGCCGGAGCGCTCACAGTGTGCCTCGTGAACAACGCGGAAATTGCCCGATGGAATTTCGCTTATCGTGGCAAAAAAAAGCCCACCGATGTATTGTCCTTCCCAGCCAATGGCGCGCGCGGAAAGCAGAAGATGCAAAATGCGCGCGGGCAAGCCTCGCCGCGCAGAGGGCTCCGTTCGGTTCGCTCGCGAACTTCCGCCGCATCATCCGCACGATATCTCGGCGACATCGCCATCGCCCCTGTCGTTGCTCGCCGCAATGCTCGCCGCTTCGGCCGCGCTTTCAGCGACGAAATGCGCATCCTCATCCTCCATGGGATCCTTCACCTGATGGGCTACGATCACGAGACCGATAATGGACGCATGGATCGCCGCGAGCAGCGCCTGCGTCGCCAGTTAGGGCTGGCCTGAGCAATGCCAATCCTTCTTTACACAATTGGTGTCCTGGCGCTGACGGCTGGCTTGGTGGTCATCTCCTACCTCGACCGCGTCTACCGAGAGCTTGGCCGCGTCACCACTGCCCGCGTTCGCGAACACCTCGAAACATTCGAACTCGAAGTCGAGCCCCGCTTCAAAATGGAACGCCGGCAAGCGTCGCTGGCATTCAGCCTGCTGACACGGCTCTGGCTCGTGCTGGTCGCTGCTGTGACCGCGCGTGGCGTGATTTTCTTTGTTCCGGGAACATGGGAAGCGGCCGTGGAGATGGTGTTCTTCCTCGCTGGCGAAGTAATCGTCGCCATGCAATTCTTGCCGGCACTCTTGTTGGCGCGCGCGCCTGGGAACTGGGTTGCGCCCTTCGTCCCGCTGGTGCGTACATTCGTGTTGTTCATTTGGCCTGTCCAAGCGGTGCTGCAGCTTTTGATTTCCGTGCTTCATCTGTCGGAGGAGGAAGAGGCCGGGCCGGCCGTCGAGCAGCAGCAAGCGATTGAAGCGCTCGTGGATGCCGCCACGGAAGAGGGAATCATCGAGCGCGATGACGCACGGCTCATCGAGCAAGTCGTCGAATTCGGCGATAAGCGTGTAAGGGATGTGATGACACCGCGGCCGGATGTGGTCGCCATTCGCGCCGGCGCAACACTCGAGGACTTGCGCGACCTTGTGGTTGAAACGAAATATTCGCGCCTGCCGGTGTATGAAAAATCGCTCGACGATATCGCCGGGATCGTGATGGCGCGCGACATGCTCGAAGTGCCGGATAGCGAAGCCGCTCACCGCGCGGTGCGCGAGCTGATGCGCCCAGCTCTTTTCGTGCCGGAAACGAAGTTCGGTTCCGAGCTGCTGAAGGAAATGCAGCGCAAGAACCAGCAGATGGCCATCGTGATTGACGAGTACGGATTGCTGGCCGGCATCGTCACGGTCGAGGATCTCGTCGAGGAAATTGTCGGCGAAATCGGAGAGGAGGACCGCCGCCCCGCTCCCGATGTCGTGCGAGAATCCGGTGGAAGCCTGGTGATGCGCGGCAGCGTTCCCGTGGACAAAATCGGCGAGCTGTTCGGCGTGCAGCTCGAGGCGTCGCCGGAACACTCCGGCGCCACAACAATCGCAGGCTTGCTGAATAGTGTTGCCGGCCACGTCCCGCGGACTGGCGAAGTGATCGAAGCCGATGGCCTCCGCTTCGAGGTCTTAGAAGCCAATCAGCGCAAAGTCCTACGCGTGCGCGCCCGCCGCCAGGCTGCGGGCGCCGCGTCTTCCGCCGGCAGCCTTTGATTCGAGTTACTGAAACTGCGGCTAGCTTTTTCCCGCGACTTTTGCAAAAAACGCGGCAGCGCGCTTGCCAATTTCTTCCGGTGTCAGATCTTCAACATGAGTGGCGATGCCCCACTCATGACCGAATGGGTCCGTGATTCTGCCGAAGCGGTCGCCCCAGAATTGATTTTCAAGCGGCATATCCACTCTCGAACCGCCGGCGACGGCGTGATGAAACGCCGCATCGGCATCCTCGACGTAAAGGAAAAGGCTCATTTTAGGCGTCCCGGCTGCAGCGGATGACATCGGGCCCATTTCGTCATTGATGAAAATAATCGAGTCGCCGATTTTGAGTTCGGCGTGTGAGATTTTGCCGTCCGGAGTAAGACTGCGCATCAATTCCGTCGCTCCGAACGCATTCTTATAAAATTCAATCGCTCGCGGGGCATCCTTGCAGGTCAACGACGGACTGATGGAATGATACCCCTCGGGAATCGCCTTTACTGGACTCATGGAAGACCTCCTCGTGGCTTTCAGTTCTCCGCGCAGCGTGATTCGCAGGTTGCGGATCCACCCACGGCCAGGGGGATTGGCTCACGGTGCGGGGCAAAAAGCATACAACGCCGCGAAAGGAAGTCAAGCAGAGGGCCGTCGCGCGGTCATCTCGCGAAGATTCGGGCGGCGCAGTATAATCGGCTGTCACAGTTCGCAATAAAAATGCGACTCTGAGGAGCGACTATGTCATCGAATTTTGTAAGTAAGCGATTTGGGACCTTGATCGCGTTTGTGATCCTCGCGCTTTGTCTCAGTGCCAGCAATGCGCGGGCTGATGGGACCGGCGTGGTCACAGGGACTCTGACCAAGGTGGATGCTGCCGGGAAAACCGTCGCCGTCAAGACTGCCGACGGCACCGTTGAGACCGTCAAATTCACGGAGAAAACAACGGTGCATGGACTCAAAGGCGTCGCCAAAGGCGCCGACCTTGCCGGGAAGGAAGGCGGCCAAGTGATCGTCCACTCCGTGGGCGAGGGCGCGGACAAAACGGCTCATTCCATCGTGTGGGTCGGAGACAAGACCGTGAAGACCGCCGACGTGACGGTGGATGATGTTGGCAAGGGCACGAAGACTGTCGCCGTGAAGACGGCGGACGGCAGAAGGACACCTACGTCGTTTCCGAGCACGCCACCGTGGATGCCGGCAAGGACGTGGGCAAGTACTCCGCCGTGGGCGTGAAGAAGGGCGCGCATGTGACAGTGTACTACACGGAAGAAGGCAGCAAGAAAGTCATCCACGCATTCGAGCACCTCTAAAACACCGCTGCTGCCGGCCCGGCACCGTCTCCGCATTTGAGTAAGGGCCGGGCTGACTGCCCAGCCCTAGTTCGCCGTGCGGCGCGCAACGGCGTACAATCCTTTGAGTATGCCTTTCAAGTCCGGATTCGTCGCCATCGTGGGGCGCCCCAACGCGGGCAAATCCACGCTCGTCAATAAACTGGTCGGGCAAAAAGTAGCCATCGTCTCTCCCAAGCCGCAGACCACGAGGAACCGCATTCAGGGAATCCTGAATCGCGAAGAGGCCCAAATCGTTCTCGTGGACACGCCGGGAATTCATAAACCGGATAACGTCCTCAGCCGCCAGATGATGGACGAGCTTCAGCACGCGCTCGAAGGAATCGACGTTCTCTCGCTCATCGTGGACGCTTCTGTTGAATTCGGCGCCGGCGATCGCTTCGCCATTCAGTGGGTTCAGCGCTTCGATGGACCGGTCTTCCTGCTTCTCAACAAAGTGGACCGCATCCCGAAAACGCGCCTCCTGCCGCTGATCGAGCGGTACAACCGCGAATTCGATTTCGCAGAAACGTACCCCATCTCCGCGCTCACCGGGCTAGGCTGCTTTGACCTTGTCAACGGCTGGCTCGCGCGCTTGCCCGAACATCCGCCATATTTTCCCGCCGATCAATTCACGGACCAGCCCGAGCGCTTTCTGATCGCGGAAATTATTCGCGAGAAGGCCATTCTCGCCACGCGCGAAGAAGTTCCGCACGCCATCGCGGTATTAATTGACAACTTCGAAGAAGGCGAAAAACTGATCCGCATCCGCGCCACTCTCTACGTCGAGCGCGAAGGCCAGAAGGGAATTCTGATCGGCAAGGGCGGCGCCACGATGAAGAAAATTGGCACGCAGGCGCGCCACGAAATCGAAACCATCCTCGGAACCCACGTCTATCTTGAACTGGTCGTACAGGTCCAGCCTGGATGGCGCCAAAACTCCGGGATTGTCCGTCAATTGGATTGGCGCCGCCAGCTTGAACAACTCAGCGAATATCAAGAGTAGTCATCAAGAAATCGCGGGAGGAAGGCGGCGTGCGGGGAGCAATTTATTCCGCCGCTTTCGACGGCGCAATCCCGAGCGACCTCATCTTGCGGTACAGGTGGCTTCGCTCGAGCCCGAGCGCTTGCGCGGCCTTGGTCATATTCCAGCGATTTTCCTCGAGCTTCCGTAGTACGAATTCGCGCTCATAGGCTGAACGCGCCTCCTGCAAACTCTCGTACGGCTTCTGCGGGCTTTTGGAAGCGCCGCGAAAATGTTCGGGCGGCAGGTGATGCGGCTCGATTCTCGGCACCGGGCACATGATCACGAGGCGCTCGACGAGATTCTTCAGTTCGCGGACGTTTCCGGGCCAAGGATATGCCAGCAACACCTCCATGGCCGCCGGAGAGAATTCTTTTGGCTTCTTACCGTACGCCTCGGAAAACTCTACAAGAAAATGCGCCGCGAGAATCGGGATGTCCTCCACTCGCTCGCGCAGCGCCGGAACGTAAAAGGGAATTACATTCAGCCGGTAAAACAAGTCTTCGCGAAATGCGTTCCGGCCGATCTCTTCTTCCAGCTTCTTGTTCGTCGCGGCGATCACGCGGACATCAACGGTTACCGGCTGGTTCGATCCCAGCGGCTCGACGCGCTGTTCTTCAAGGACACGAAGGACCTTCGACTGTGTTTTGAGGCTCATGTCGCCGACTTCGTCGAGGAACAGTGTTCCCCCGTCGGCTTTCTGAAATTTGCCAACTTTGTCTTCGCCTGCGCCCGTGAAGCTGCCCTTGCGGTGGCCGAATAATTCAGACTCGATCAGTTCCTCCGGAATCGCGGCGCAGTTCACTTCCACGAATAATTTCGAACTCCGCTGGCTGTGGTCGTGGAGCGCATGCGCCACGAGTTCCTTCCCCGTGCCGCTTTCGCCGTAAATCAGCACGCGCCCTGTCGTCGGCGCACTCAGCGCAATCTGTTGGCGCAAGGCTTTCATCGGGACGCTCGTGCCGAGAATCTGATGCCGCTCTTCGAGTTCCGCGCGCAGCCGCCGGTTTTCCTCTTCGAGCCGCAAATATTCGAGCGCGTTGCGGACCATCAAGACTGTTTTCTCGAGCGACAGCGGCTTCTCGACGAAATCGAATGCGCCCAATTTCGTCGCGCGAACCGCCGTCTCGATACTTCCATGCCCCGAGATCATCACCACCATTGGCGAGCCGTCTTGCGCTTGGATTTTCTCGAGCGTATCGAGCCCGTCCATTTTTGGCAGCCAAACGTCGAGCAGCACAAGGTCCACCGTCCCGCGCGCAAGCCGCTCAAGGCACTCTTCACCGGAAGCGGCGGTCTCCACTCCATAGCCTTCGTCGCGGAGCAATGCGCCAAGCGACTCGCGGATGCCGCTCTCGTCGTCAACAATGAGAATGGATGCTGGCATAAGTGTCCGGCCGGCGCGCTGCCGGCCTCTTTTGGCTACGCTGCGGGGCTCCCCGCCTGGGCTTGCGCTGTGGCAACTTCGGCTGCCGGGAAGCGAATCACAAAACGCGTGCCCATGGGCAAATTGTCTTCCACGCGAATCGTCCCATTGTGCTCCGCAACGATGCGGCTCGCAATCGCGAGCCCGAGGCCCGTCCCTCGTTCCTTCGTCGAAAAATGCGGCAGGAAAAGCCGCTCTTTGTCTTCCGGCGAAATTCCGTGCCCGCTGTCGGAAATTTCGATCTCGACCGCGTCACCATCTCCCTCGACGCGCGTGGCCACGCGCATCTGACGAATCCCGGAACTCTCCATGGCTTCAGCCGCGTTATCAATCAGGTTCGCCACCACGCGCCGCAGCAACTCGCGATCCGCTTTCACCGGCGGGAGTGAAACGGCAAGTTCCTTGCGCAGCTCGATCCCATCGAGCCGTCCGCGGAAAAGTTCGAGAGCGCTCGATACGATTGTGTTCACGTCAGCGGGCGCAAGCCGGGCGGCAGGGAAGCGCGCGAATTGCGAGAACTCATCCACGAGCGATTCGAGCGTCTGGACTTCGCGTTCGATCAGCCCGGCGCATTCCGCCGCCAGTTTTTCAAATTCGTTGCGCTGCCCGTCAGGCTTGGCCGCCGACGCGCGCTCGAGGTGCCGCAGCAATCGTTGCGCGGAGAGTTGAATCGGGGTGAGCGGGTTTTTTATTTCGTGCGCGATGCGCTGCGCCACTTCCTGCCACGCGGCCGCTTTTTGCGCGCGCAGCAGATCCGTCAGGTCGTCAATCACCACCACAAATCCAGGATTCGAGCGCCGCGGCCCGAGCGAACTCACGGTCACAGCAGCGCGTACCAGTCGGCCCATGGTTGCAATCTCGATCTCGCGCGAGGCCGCACCCATCCGGAGCGACCGCCGCATCAGATGTAGGACAGCCCGCGCCGCCTCGTCGCCCAGCAATTCCGGAAGCGAGTGTGCGCTGCGTGCATACTCTCCCAAAATCGCAGCCACCGCCGAATTCACCCGCGCCACGTCGCCCGAAGATGTAAGCGAAATAACGCCCGTGGGAATATTCTCGAGAATTGCTTCCATCAATTTCCGCCGCCGCTCGCGCTCTTCGATGGCTTGTTCGAGGCTTTGCGTGAACTCATTAATCTGCCGCCGCCCCTCGCCGAGCTGCTCAGTCATGCGGTTGAACGAGCGGACGAGTGTGCCCAGCTCGTCCTGCGCCTGTACGTCAATTCGATGGTCGAAATTGCCGCGAGAAATTTCGCGCGTCGCCTCCGCCAGGCCCTGAATCGGAATGGTCACCTGCTTCGACAGCTGCAGTGCCACCCAAGTGGTGGTGAAGACCAGCAGCAACGTGATGAGCAGCAATGCCAGGATGATTTCGCGCTTGTACGCACGAAGCTGTTGCTTCTGCTTCGCGTACGTTTCCGTTTGCGCTTCAATCTCCGAATAGTGCGCGAGAAACTCCGGAGGCAGTTGGCGCGCGACATACAGTGTCCCACCCGATTTAAGCGGTGCACTACCCGCCAAATACAAATTGTTGTTTGCCTGCCAAACTTCTGCACCGCTCTGCAACCTCTGCACTCGCTGAGGGAAAATTGGTTCAGTTTCGGGGGTCTGCGTGTCGTTTGCAGGCCGCGATCGACTCTTGTACATCATGCCGTTGCTCACCGCGCCACTGGCGTCAACAATCCACGATGCATCCGCCGCCCAGCTCAGCCCGGGGAAAGCCTGATCAGGCGTTCCGCTCTCAGCGGCTTTGGCGGCAATGGAATTCAAAAAGCCCAGGCCTGTCTTGCGCATGTCATTCAGAAGCGCCTGGCTCTGTTCATTCGCAATTTCGAGCGGCCGGGGAAACCACATATTCAGTGTGCGGTTCACCAACGCGTAGCTGAAGAAAAACATGAAAATGACGGGCAGCAGCGACACTCCCATCGCGCCCAGCACCATCTTCACTTTGAAGCGCGAGCCCATCTGCCCCGAGCGCCGCTCCGCCCAGAGCCTCACCACGCTCCGCATCAAGATCAGGGTGAATACCAGAAGAGCCGCCACGATAAAGGTGGAGAGTGCAAACAGTATGACGAGCGTGTCCCCCCGTTCCGGCTGAAACGGGATTCTCAACGACCCGAGTGTGAACACGGCTGCCGCGAGTAGCGCGACGATCACGCCGCCTACCGCCACCCTCCATCGCTGCTGCCGCTCGTTCAACGACTTTCCTCCAAGGATCCGCCCATTTAGGCCTGAACTTGCCCAGTCCTTCGGGCACTAATTCGGCGCCTCAGGTCTGTTTTTGCCCTGTAAACTCAAGGAATTGCCACGATAATGGCCCAAAGGCCGCAAGTCAAGGCAACTGTTGCGCAATTGCCACACTACTGTGGCTTCCCCGGCAACAGGCTCGCCCTGGCTGGGGGGCATTGTCGAACCACGCGCGGCAGGTAATCCCCCGCGGCGCCTGGTCTTACCCTCTGGTTCGCTCAAATTCGCGCATGAAAGTCGCCAAGGCCTCCACTGCCTCCAGAGTGACTGCATTGTAAAGCGACACCCGCATACCGCCGACCGACCGGTGCCCCGCCACACCCACGATTTTTGCGGCGGCGGCAGCCTTGACGAACTCCTTCTCGATCGTCTCGTTTGCGCCGCCAACCCGAAAAACCACATTCATTTTCGATCGTGACGCTTTTTCCACCGGGCAGGAGTAAAAGCCGCTCGAATCGATGGCGTCATAAAGCCGCTTGGTTTTTGCCTCGTTAATTTTTTCGAGGGCAGCCACTCCGCCCTGTGATTCGATCCATTCGAGCATCAAGCCGGTGATGTAAATCTCAAACATCGGTGGTGTGTGATAGAGAGAACGCTCTTCGATCTCCGTCCGGTATTGCAGCAGCGTGGGCAGCTTCTTATCGGCACGGTCGGCCAAGTCGCGCCGGATAATTACAATCGTCACTCCCGGCGAGCCAAGGTTCTTCTGCGCGCCGGCAAAAATCAGCCCGAACTTCCGAACATCGAATAGGCGGGAAGCGATATCGGAGGACATGTCGGCGACCAATGGAACGTCGCCAGTTTCAGGTAACGCGGTCCATTGCGTACCCTCGATCGTGTTGTTCGTGCATATGTGCACATAGGAGGCGTCGGGAGCGAGC
Organism: uncultured Acidobacteriota bacterium; assembly: GCA_963701005.1. Taxonomy (GTDB): domain Bacteria; phylum Acidobacteriota; class Terriglobia; order Acidiferrales; family UBA7541; genus Palsa-295. The sequence continues at coordinate 3,311,775 of OY969555.1, read as the reverse complement.
CTGATCTCCTCGGAGGTTGGCGCGCGCGTGAATTTTTGCGCCTCCGTCGAAGCTGCCAGGCGATACGGCGTGCCCTTTTTCAATTCCGCAATTGCTTTGGCTGTCCAGAGCCCGGTATGAAGCACGTCGACTGGTTTCCCCGGCAAGTAAAGATTCATCGGCGCCATCATAAATTGCGTGCTGCCGCCGCCTTGCATGAAAATCACGGCATATTCGGCCGGTATCACCAGGACCCGGCGCAATCCGTGTTCCGTTTTCGCCAGGATCTCTTCAAATTCGGGAGACCGGTGACTCATCTCCATTACTGACATTCCCAGGCCGCGATAGTCCAGGAGTTCTTCGCGAATTCGCTCGAGCACAGAGAGAGGCAGGGTACTAGGGCCGGCCGTGAAATTGAGAACTCGGTTTGCGCCAGGGGCTGGCAATGGGGGGAAACTCACGATGGTGGGGTCCTTTCGTTCGCCGGTTTTAGCGTCGCCGGTTGGCTTTGGCCGAGCGTTGCAAACTCTTCTTTCAGATTACAGCCGCTCTCCTTTGCTCGCATCATTTGTCTTGCGAGCCCAAGGATTCGCGCGGCCGCGTTTTGCGGGCTGACGCCTCGGTCATGAATATTTGAGATCAAGTTCCGATTAGCATCCGTGTGCGAATTCTGTGGCTTGTACGCAAGATACGCAGAAAGACTCTCCGCAGTCGCAAGGCCGGGGCGCTCTCCGATCAGGAGCACAGCGACCTCCGGTGCGAGCAACTCTCCAATGTCGTTCAGGACGCCCACCCGGCAGTGGCGAACCAGGAATGGCTCGCCGACCTTCCATCCATTCGCCTTGGCTCCATCGAAGAGCAATCGCAGCAGCCGAGGAACTTGCGCGGCTACAGCCGTCACGGACAGACCGTCTCCGATGACGATTTGAACCTGATTTCCAGTCGAGCAAAGGCGAGTTATCTCCCGTCGCGATTCCTCGCTGAATCGCCTCCCCAGATCGGGCCGCAAGAGGTACTCATCCTTCGTGGCGGCCATCGTGCAAACTTCGAAAAGATTCCACTGCTCAACAAACGTGGCGCCGAAACAGCCTTCCAAATCCAGTTCCGTGCGTACCGCATCGCGCGCAGCCGCGTGCGCCTCGCGTAAATCCAGTTGGGTCTCAGTCCGGTAGGCGGCTCCGGCGCGGCCGGCCAGAAGACGCGCCGGTGTGCGCGCTTTGATCCTTCGGACGATATCTTCGGATTCCGAAGGAAATAATGATGCATTCGGTTCAGTCGTCATTCAGGCTAGGCCTTCCAATGATGATTCGAGTCCATGCATCAATTGACGTCGTGCAGCCGCTTCCAGAAGAACGGGCTCATTATCGCGATAAATTCCCATTTGCCTCAACCAGTCCAGAAATTCAGGAGCGGGCCTCAATTTGAAAATCCGGCGCACGGCGAGCGCATCGTGGTAGCTCGTTGACTGGTAGTTGAGCATCACGTCATCGGAGCAGGGAACACCCATGAAATAGTTGCAGCCCGCGGCTCCCAGGAGCAAGAGAAGATTGTCCGCCGAATTCTGGTCCGCCGCCGCATGATTCGTGTAGCAGACGTCGCAGCCCATCGGCAGGCCGAGAAGCTTGCCCATGAAGTGGTCTTCGAGGCCCGCACGAATGATTTGCCTTTCGTCGTAGAGATACTCGGGCCCGATGAATCCCACCACGCTGTTCACCAGAAAAGGCTCAAATACGCGGGCCACCCCATAGGCGCGCGCTTCCAGAGTAAGCTGATCCACGCCGTGATGAGCCTCCGCCGAAAGTGCGCTCCCCTGGCCGGTCTCGAAATACATTACATTGTCGCCCTTCCACGGCACGTCGCGCTCGCGATGATGCACCAGGACCCGTTCTCGTCCCTCCTTCAAATCAGCGAGCGTGACACCAAAGCTGCGATTGGCAGCTTCCGTTCCACTAACGGACTGGAAAAGTAAATCCACAGGCGCGCCGCGATCCATTGCCGCAAGCTGCGTGCTTATGTGCGCGAGACAGCAGGCTTGCGTCGGTAGGTCGTAGGCGTCCACGAGGCGCGCAATCCCGCGCAGGATCGCGTCCACCGTCTCGACGGAATCCGTTGCAGGATTCACGCCGATAACGGCATCGCCGCAGCCATAGAGGAGTCCCTCAAACGCGGCAAGCAGGATCCCGCCGACATCGTCCGCAGGGTGATTGGGCTGAATGCGGATGCCCAGCACTCCGGCTTCTCCCATGGTATTGCGGCAACGAGTCACATTCCGGAATTTCGCCGCAGCCAGCACGAGATCCTTATTGCTCATGATCTTGGCCAGGCCCGCGGCAATTTCGGGGATGATGGCTTTCTGGATGCTTTTGAGTTCCGCTTCGCCGGTCTCATCACCGAGGATGTATTCGCGGAAGCGGCCGAGAGCCATGCTCTTGATGCCGGCAAATGCTTCCTGGTCAAATGTATCGAGGATCAGGCGGGTGACGTCATCATCGTCGGGGTCGATCAGCGGCTGCTGGACAATTTCGGACAGGGTTAAATCGGCGAGCTTCCTTTTCGCCGCAATCCGCTCGCGGTCCGACCGTGCGGCAAGTCCGGCCAATTGGTCGCCGGATTTCTCCTCATTGGCTTTGGCGAATATCTCGCGGAGGTCGGCAAAGACGAATCGCTCGGTCATCCAACGAGCCTCGCAGGAATTCTCAGTCTGTGCCGCCGGCAACAAAGCGGTAGCCCACGCCCCGTACGGTCAGCAGATGGCGCGGCTGAGAGGGATTATCCTCGATGTACCGGCGCAAGCGGACAATGAAGTTGTCAATTGCGCGCGTGTCCGTGTCCTCGTTGAGTCCCCACACATCCTCGAGAATGGACTTGCGCGAAACCGTGCGCCCGCCGCTGCGAATCAGGTGACGGAGAAGCTTGGCTTCCATAAGCGTCAATTGGATCGTGTTGCGGCCGGCGTGAAGTTCCAGGGTGCCGAAGTCCAGCGTCTTGCCATCGAATTTGAACACTTCCTCCTGATTCACGCCGCCAGCATCGCCTGCTGCTTTGCTAGCCATCCCTCTGGCTATCTTTTGCTCGCTGCTGCCGCGCAACCATTCGCTTCGCCGCAGCAGACCTTGCAGCCGGGCGAGAAAGATCGGAAGCTCGAAGGGTTTCGGAAGGTAATCATCGGCACCAGCGGCAAATCCCTGGAGCACATCTTCGGGGCGGCCTCGCGCCGTCAGCATCAGCACTGGGACATAGTTTTTCGCCTTGCGCAGAGCCGTGGCGACGGCAAATCCATCAATCCCGGGCAACATGACGTCCAGCACCACGGCATCGAAATGCTCGTTGTTCTCAAGAAGCCGCTTCAGCGCCGACTCACCATCGTTCGCAAGCAGAGCAGAGTGTCCTTCCGCTTCGAGATTGAACTGCAAACCTCCGGCGAGGTGGGCCTCATCCTCGACGACGAGCACCCGGCTCATGCCTGGCTCCTCGGCAATTCCAGCGTTACCGTTGTCCCGCGGCCGACGCCTTCGCTCTCGGCGAATACCCGCCCTCCATGCGTTCGCGCAATGGCGCGCACAATGAACAATCCCAGGCCCGTGCCCTTCACTTGCCGCATCGTCCGGCCGGGCACACGATAAAAACGCTTGAATATGCGTTTCAAATCTTCCGCCGGAATTCCCACGCCCCGGTCGCTCACGCGCAGCACGACATGCTTCTCATCCGGCAGTTCCATCTGCACCGCTACATCCACTTTCCCGCCTGAATACTTGATGGCATTGTCGAGCAAGTTTGAAACGGCGGCACGAAGCTCCTCCGGATCGCCCTTAACACTCGCGCCCGACCCGTTTGTGGATGGCTCGAACCGCAAGGCTCCCGCGTCCAGGTGATGACGCGTCCGCGCGAGCTCGATGCAGTCATTCACAAGGCTGCGGAAATCGACCTCGACCCGATTTGGCGTCAGCGGTTTGTGTCCTGCCTGGCCAGCCTTCAGCACTTGCTCGACAGTTCCCAGCAGCCGGTCCGTGTCGTTTAGCATCAGCTCGTAGAATTGCCGCCGCTGCGCTTCGTCCACTTCGCGTCGTTGGAGAGTTTCCAGGTGCAGGCGGATGGAAGTGATCGGGGTTTTAAGCTCGTGCGTCACGGCGTTGATGAAACTGTCGTGCTGTTCATTCAGCTTGATTTCACGTACCAGGTACCCGGTGTTGAGGATCAATCCAAGGATAATCGCCAGGAAGAAAACCACGCCGAAGAAAAGCAGGACTCCCTGCCGCCAATTGAGAATGATCCAGCCAACGTTGAGGGCCACGGCCAGCGCCACGAGACAGACGCCCAGCACCATAAAGAACGCGATGGTTTTTCGGCGGCTGGAGATTCGCATAGGCTCTCACCGCGATTGTACCGCGGAGCGCCGCAGTCTCATTCAGGAGATGTGCGAATGTGAAAAGAGGAAAGACGCGGGGGAAATTGCCGATCCGCGCTCTTGTTGGGCGCGGACCGGCCGAATCGAAAAACTAGACGGAAGCGAAGTCGCCCTGCGGTGCGGCAGCTGCAACGGCCGGTAGAGCGACATCTTCGGGGCGCTGCTCATCGGAAATTTTCGCGCGGCGGATCTGGCGCGCGAGACCAATTTTATTCATGATCCAGATGGCATACCAGTTGAGATCAATTTCGTACCACGCCAGCCCGTGTCGCGCGGACGTCGGGTGGGCATGGTGATTGTTGTGCCAGCCCTCGCCCCAGGTAACAATCGCCACCCAGAAGTTGTTCGTCGAATCGTCGCGCGTCTTGAACCGGCGCGAACCCCACGAATGTGTCGCCGAATTCACGAGCCACGTGAAATGCAGCCCTACGACCGTGCGCAGGAAAATCCCCCAGAGCAAGAAGGGAATCCCGCCAATCGCCAGCAGCACCACTCCCAAGACGATCATCGGAACGTAATGATATTTCGTAATCCAGATATAGAACTTGTCCTTCGCCAGATCGGGGACGTAGCGGGCCAATGTCGTCGTGTCGTGGTGCATGGACTTGCCCATCAGGATCCAGCCCATGTGTGACCACCACTTGCCGTCCCGCGGGGAGTGCGGATCGCCCGGCTGGTCGGAGTGCTGATGATGAATTCGGTGCGTGGCCACCCAGAAGATTGGGCCGCCTTCCAGCGCCAATGTGGCGCAGACCGTCATCACGTATTCGAGCCAGAGGGGGGTCTTATAGCCACGATGAGTCAGCAGGCGGTGATAGCACATCCCAATTCCGAGGCTCGTCGCCACCCACCACATAGCGACCGCGACGAAGAATGCCTTCCAGGTGAAGAAGAACAGCGCCACGACCGCACCGATATGAAACATGAACATAAAGGAGGCGGTCACCCAGTTGATTTCGTCGTCCGTTCGCTGCCTTCTCTTGAGTACTTCGAGTTGAGTCATCATGGCCTTTCTCGTGAGCCCCGTGTAAATGGCGCTGATCGCAGGCTTAGACTAGCAGGAACGAGTCGAGGTGTTTGTAATAGTTCTGTAATACCGAAGCCCTTGGCCTAGCATGAGTTACCTGTACTTTATTGCCCCTGAATTCGGGATGTCTGGCTTGCCTTGACACTTCGCGCGGCCAACCATTAGACTGAAATGCTCGATTGCGGCGTGCGGAGTCAAAGGGATGCTTCTCTCTCGGGATTACGTCGGTTACATGGCCAAGGAAGTGGTGAAGCGCCTTGTCGCCGGGAAGATGATCGAAGTCAAGAACGTGGAAGGCATCACGCAGGCCGTTCGGCAGGTGATGGCCGAAGAAGTCACCATCGAAGACCGCCTGAACGAGGAAGTCCGCGAGATCCTCAGTAAGTACGCGGAGGAGATGCGCAACACGGGCGCCTCGTATCAGGAGATGTACAAGAAAGTGAAAGGGCAGCTGGCGAGGGAAAGGAAATTGATCCTTCGTTGAATGGGCGTTGATTGTGGCGTTGAAATTGGCACGGAACAGGGCATCAAATCAGGGACGGGACCGAAGACACTCATGCGATTGAGCCGTGAAAAGACCGTTCGACTTTCTCACAAGGTGATCGACTATTTTGTGTCGAGCCCGGAAGTGGACTTCATCGAGGACCGCGACACCATCCGCCAGGAAATCGTCAACATCTTCACATCGCTGCTGAAGCTCGAGGAGCAAGTGGACACGGAAGTTCGTACCAAGATTGGTTCGCAGAAGAAGGAAATTCTCGAGGGCAGCGAAGAGTGGGACATTCTCTACCGCAAATATTATTCCGATGGATTGAAGCGCCTCGGAATCGCCGAAGTTCAGACCCGCTGATTTTTCCGCGCAAATAAAAAGGGCACCCGGCGCGCGCCGAATGCCCTTCGAGTAGTCTCACCAAATTTTTAACTTCTAATTGCCGGCTTCAGTTTCCGTCGAATTTCAAATTACTGTTGATCGTCCGGGCGGCGCTTGAGCGTCGGCCGATCGGGATCGTCCGCTGCCGGGTCGTTACCGGTACTGGTCCCATCGCCGGGCTGCTTCGCAGTTTTGTCCTGCTGTTCGGTACGTTTGCGCAACGACGGCTTATCCGAGCCTTTGTCATTCACCTTGATATTATTTTCGATCAGCTGGAGCCGGTGCTTCACCACGTCAAATTCCGAGGTGCTGACGATGTATTCATCGCGCGCCGGAAGAATCGTGGCGATCTCTTTCTGGATGGCCTCGATGCGATCGGGCGTGGGCGGGTGCGTGGCGAAGACTTTCGGAATCGTTCCGGGCTGCTTCTTTTCCTGCGCCTCGATTTTTTCGAAGAACGATACGAAAGAGTTCGGGTCGTAGCCGGTCTTGTACATGTACTGCAAGCCGAGATAATCGGCTTCGCGCTCGGCGTCGCGGGAGAATTTCAGGAACGTGAGCGGAATCAGGAAATTCATGCCCTGATAGAGCGCGTAGCCGGCCCAAGTGTAGGGAATGAAAATCATGGCCGGGATGGAAGCCAGTTGGACGATATCGCCCTTGGTGGCGTTCTTCGTGCCGTGGCGGGCGCAGACGTGGGCGATTTCATGGGCCATGACGCCGGCCAGTTCCGATTCCTCATCCGCGTGCAGGATCAGCCCGCTATTGACGTAGAAAAATCCGCCGGGAAGCGCGAAGGCGTTGACCACGTCCGAATCAATCACCTTGATGGTGAAGGGCACTTGCGCGTCGGAGTTGCGGACGATGTTTTGTCCCACGCGATTCACGTACTCGTTGATCACCGGGTCGTCGATGAATTTCGCGGAGCGATCCACTTGCTGGGCGAGCTGTTTGCCGAGAGCGATCTCGCGCTCGAGCGAATAAAAATTCAGGCCGTGGCCGACGTTGCGGTTGCCGATGGCGTTGACGTCCGCCTCGGAACCCGACTTGACGTTCGGGTCACTCGGCGGCACGCCGGTGGCTGTGGCCGCCGTCTGCTGAGCATTGTTGTTGGCGGCTTGCTGGGCTTCAGTCGGTTGCACGCCGGGTGCCGGTGACTGTTGCTGGGCCGGTGGCTGAGTCTGCTGCTGAGCTGGTGGCTGGGTCTGCTGCTGACCCTGCTGCGGCGCGGCGATGGTCGCGGGAACGGCGAGCAGCGTGGAGAGCACGGTCGCGCCCAATCGCATCATCCAAATTCTCCTCATAGGGACCTCCGGAGGAATCTCCCGGCAGTATACACCTCCGGGACGGCTAACACCCTCGCTGATTTCTTCGATGTTGAAACCCGGCAATTAGTTTTCCTAGGTGTAGTGAAAAGATGGCATGCGTTGGGTTTGGCTGCCGCCGGAGAATCATGACGGCCGCGCCGAAGCCAGGGGCGGGGCGATTCCAGATTCAGTAGATTTGGAATGTTGGTATGCGAGGTGCCTCGCCAGGAGCAAATTCCAAGAGTGCCGTTTTTGTTGCTACTAGAAAAACGTGATGTCCCTTGTTTGCAGCCAGTTAGTTCGAATGTTGACTTGGCGACTGTTGCGGTTAGCCTTTTCTTCGCCTTCCTCCCCGGACCGTCATCCTGAGCGGAGACTCGCGCTTCTTTGCTTTTCCCGTCGCATTCTGACGGGCGCGAGTCGGAGCCGAAGGATCTCTCTTGGGGTTGTGCATAACCCCGGCATGGCCGGTCGATCTGCCTCCAAATAACGCCACTTTTGGACCGATTAGAAAGTACCTCGGTCCTTTGTTTTCTAGGAGATATATTGAATTCTAATCGTCGGTAGGGCCGATTAGAAATATTGTGAATCGTGATTAGTGAGTGGTGATTGGTGGGGATTGGAGGGCAGGAAGGGAGTGGCTGATGCCCGGCTCCGTGTCCGGCGGGGTGTACTTGAAGTTGTTTTTCCCTTGCCATGTGTGAATGTAGCACGGTGGAGAGCGAAATTCGACTGGTCAGAAGTACAGATTTTGGGACAGGACCAGTACTGGACGTCTTCTATGCGCGGCGACGGGGATTGAGCGAGGGGAAAGCCTGCCGCCTTTTGCAGACCGCGCAAGGATTCGCTACTCGCCGCAGACCGGTCTACCAAGGGCAGATCGCCACCAGCTTTCCCGACAGGTTCCGCAAGGGACACGCAACTGAATACGATTGCACTGTGCGGCTATCCAGGTGACTTGATGAGCCAGTTTCCGCATTTCCTGACGCCCCATCCCAATCCCTCAATGCGATCTCTGCTGCCGGTGAATGATCGCAACCTTTCGTGCTGTCGGACTGCAGAGAGTCCTTCCACGTCTGCTGAGCATTCTGTTCCAGTTCCCAATTGGTTCCGTCAGCAAAAGTCACTCTAGAGACAATGGCCGCCACATGCAGACATGTTGAATGCAGCTCTCCACCCCAATGTGCCAGGTAGTGAGTATGAAGACCGTTTTGATGAACTTGCCTCTCGCTGTTCGGAGGGATCTGGCGTTCGCTAGGCCGAAAATCCCTTGTCGGGCCTCCAGTGTAGTACGCCGGGCCCATCTCACCCCGAGAATCCGGTGCGGGGTTCCCAAGGGCCACTGCTAGACTGAAGTCGCTTACGGGTTTGTCGGCCGTATTCCGCACCACAAGTGTCGGCCCAGCGCCGACTTTGTCCGGCAGTATGAAGCCTGTAATCTGCAGCGGGCCCTCCTGCTTTGCTGTCGTCACGAAGACGACTATTTTCACAGCATCCGGGGCCCCGCCTCCAGCAAGCGTCGGAAGCAGGACGAAGACCGCGATGGCCAATCTCGAAGCAACCTTCATTCTCACCGTCCCGTGGCACCCCTTGTCACGATACACAATCCGATCGGATTGTACGTGATGACGGGTTATTGGCAGTTTACATAATAATTTGGAGTTTTAGTGGAAAGATCTGCTTGGACCTCGTTTACGCCATCGTTGCAGTCACCGCAAGAACTCACCTCGTCTTGATAATTGTCCAGATTCCAGCCGAATTCAACAGTGTCGACCGGGGGATCGGGAACACCGAAAATGTGTTCGTCACCATCTACAACACCTTGGGGACGTTCTACGCCTTGACAGTTGAAATTGCCGCCGTAACAGGTTCCAAAGGCGTCTTGCGAAGGTTCAACGAAGAGCTGTCCGCCAAGAGTGAATACGAGTTGCCATGTACTACTGCCGCACCCATCCGGTCCGGAGAGTCTATACGATGCGTCGTTGTCTTCCGTTACCATTGAGATACACGCGGGAAGGCTCGCCGGAAGGAGCGCCTCATGGTCGCGATCCGAGCCAACGGATGCAAGCATAACGGACGGACGTGAAGTTCTGCTGTAGAATTGGATATTGTCCATCGCGCTCGGAGAACTTGGAGACCAATTCGCTGGGGAGGGCTTGGCCGATTCAAGAAAAGCGCGCCATGTGTCGAACGTCATTCCCAAGTAGTGCGCTGCTACATGCGGCTCCGGAACTTCACCATTTACACGCAAGGGCGGGTGGCGCACCCTTTCGATTGCGTAGTTCCCACAATTGACCTGGTCGCGTCTCCGATGATACCACTTGAGCAATTCATCGCGTGTTGATTTGCTTTGCCTTTGATTTCGAATTTGGTTTTGACCTTGGGTGTGAATCTGATTTTGATTCTGAGGGTGCCGCACTCTTTGCGCCGTTTGCAAAGGGTGCGGGTTTTGACTGTGCCGTTCGGTCCATTCCCGGCCTGTTTTTCTTGATCCTTAGTTCGACCGCTGAACTCGTGAATGCCGAGACACTCTCTTGAAGAACCGACTCGAGCGCCGCTACGGTCAGCATCAACTGCACTTCATCACTTGTAGCTGTTACCGTCGTCTCCCTCTCCTCCGCTCCATCCGCGCCCGCAATCTCTTCATCGAGATTCTTGGCGAAGTCCGCGATCGGTATCAGTTCGCGCTGGTCGGATTGGCGGTCATGCCTGAACACTTCCACTTGCTGATCGGTGAGCCAAGGATCGGCACTCCCTCGACAGTTATGCAGGTTTTGAAACAGCGAGTCGCGAGCAGTCTTCGAAAGGAGGGTCGCAAGCGAGCTTCCTCGGCGCAGTTGCGCCTATGGCAAGAATCACCGCCCGTGGGACCACGCTGCTTCTGGCAGTGCCGCTTCTACGATTTCAACGTCTGGAGCCGGAAGAAGAAAATCGAGAAGCTCGCGTACATGCACATGAATCCGGTCAATCGCGGACTAGTATCTCGTCCAGAAGATTGGCCTTGGAGCAGTTGTGCGTTTTACGTGGGACAGGAAAGCAAAATCCGAATTGATCCCGTGGACTAAGCAGCTTCCCGGGTATGCGATACTCGGCGGCGCTAACGGCAAATTTCCCAGACCCAGAGGCGTGGAGCAAAGTCAAAACCCGCACCCTTTGCAAACGGCGCAAAGAGTGCGGCACCCTCAACGTCAAATTCTAAGAAAATTCAAGACACCAATCCTACCCCACCAGCGGTAGCTTATTTAGTTTTGGCGGGCGTTAGTTACTTGCTTGGGAGTGCACGCGGGGAAATTGATCTTCCAGAAATTTTCGACGGGTTCGGCGAACTCGATTCCCACGATCCATTTGCCGTTCTGCATGGAGCCTACGTGCACGACCCTGCATTCCCGCTCCTGGCCCGTGCTCTTATTCACGAGCAGAATCCGGTGGTCCTTCTCGACTCTGGCGGCCAGCGCGAACGAGCCGCCGTGGGCGTTTACCGAGAGCATGCGCGTGAACTCGCTGAAGGATTCCCGAAACACGTCCTGGCCGAAAATATGCACCGGGATGGAGAGGCCCAGGCGCTTGCTTCTGCGGGCTGGTCTGCCTAGCCGAATCTGAGAGGACATACTCTGCGAAGATAAATTCGGGAGGCTCCGCGTGCAATAGTACTGGTGGGCTAATCGAGTGCGGGGCGGGGCGCCGATCTTTCTAGGGCGGGGGCTCCCGCCGGGACGAAAACCAAGAGCAGGTCATAGGCAGCCGGCGAGGAGGCCGGCAGGATGCCAGCGGTACGTTCGGAGTCACGGCAAAATCGACGGCGACAGCGACGGCGGCGGGGAACGGGGGGGGGCGAATCGATGGAAGCTACTCGCGGAGGATTACGTTTAGTAGGGAGCGGTAGATTTTTAGGCCGCCGTTATAGTCGATGAAGCCTAGGCGGCGGAATTTGTTCATGAAGTAATTTACGTGCGGCCGGGTGGTGCCGATCATTTCGGCGAGGGTTTGCTGCGAAACTTTGCGAATGTGGGTTTCGTGGCCGAACTGCTGGCCGTAACGGGCGAGGCGGAGGAGGGCGCGGGCGAGGCGTTTTTCGGTGGAGTTGAAGAGCTGGTCGATCAAATCTTCCTCGATGCGGACGGTCCTGGCTAGCAGATAGGCGATGAAGCCGTCGGAGAGAGCGTGCTCGGTGTGGAGGGCGCGGACCATTTCTTGCTTGCTGATCACTAGAATTGAGGTCGATTCCATGGCCGTGGCAGTGGCGATGCAGACGGGGCGCTCGGAGAGGCACCACTCGCCAAAAAAATCGCCGGGTCCCAGGATTCCCACGACGGCTTCGCGGCCTGAGCGCGAAACGACGGTGCGTTTCACGCGGCCTTTTCGAAGGTAGAGGACATCAATGGCGGGATCACCCTGCGAGAAGATGACCTGGTTCTTCCGGTAGTTTTTGACTCCGCGGACGACTCCCAGCGAATCGAAAAAAGACTCCACGGAGAATTTTGGCTTTTTGACCGGCGTCATGGGCTGAGCGGAACTCCCCGAGCGGTACGAATCGTAACAAGAAATTTTGCAGGAGGACAAGTCGCACGGAAGGATTGAGTTGCTGCTGATCGGAGCCGCTCGGCTGGGCTGCAGGTAATTCGCAAGGCGAGGTTTAGGGGAGCGGGTGGGGTGGGCCGGTGGGTGCGCCCAAGTGTCTAAATTTGGACAGTTTCCTCATGTCTGACGGTCGAAAATTATTTGTGGGCTGCGGTTCGACGAGTGTTCATAACTTCAGGCGGCTCCGGCAGATTGGAGCGACTGCTTGGCCGGGATAACGCCTGCGAACTGGATTGAAAAGGAGGGGAATTATATACATAACAATGGGAATAAAATGAAAACTTGCTGCCACTGTAAGATACCTAAACCATTAAAAGAGTTTCGTGCCACTCGGCGCGAAGCCGACGGGCGCCATCGAGAGTGCAATATGTGTCATGCCGAGTACGGCAGAAATCAACGCTTGGCACTTCATGGAATGTCGCCAACAGATAAAAAATTGGTTGGTGCAAGACCATCAAAATGGCGTTTGTCCTATCTGCCTGAAACCACTGCTTATTGGTGATGCCTTTATAGACCATGCACACGATTGCACGAATAAAACGGCACACAAACAATACCTCGCCCGCGACTGCGGCTGTCCGCTTTGTATTCGGGGTGCACTTCACCGTAGATGTAACAGTCGCACGCTCTCGGAATTGGAACAGTATCCGCACCTGCAAGTGAGTATGATTAAAGTGTATTTAGCGGGGCGTCCCTTTGCTAAAATAAATGAAAGAAAGTTTCCATTGTGATGTATATAATTCCCAAAAGGAGAAATGATAATGATGGACGCAAGACCTTTTACTCGATTCGCTGTTCTTATTGGTATCGTTTTCCTACTCGGAGCGCTGCCGGCATTTGCGCAGTCTGGCGCGGAGACCGGCAAGCTGAAGATTCACGTAAGTCCAAAGCAAGCCTACGTATTCGTTGACGGTAAAGCCATTCGCGATGGAGATCAAACCATCGAGTTGGCTCCCGGGACGCATGAAGTGGGCGTTGACAACTATGGATTCACGCCGAAGACGCAGCAGGTTCACATCGGGGCGGGCGAGACGACCAAACTCGACGTCACGCTGCAGGCCTCTGGCGAAACGGTTTCGGGGCCGTTTGGCGATATCGAGTTCAAAGGGCATCCGCGCGCGGCTGTGCTGCTGAATGGGACTACGCCGGCGTACTTCGTGGGGCACGTGGATGAGTTCGACAACAATTGGCTGTGGCACCAGTGGCTGGTGGTGAATCCCGGCAAATATCAGGTGACAATTACGGAGAAGGGGCAAACGATCTGGTCGGGGCCGGTGGACGTGCAAGCCGGGAAGCGCGTGGTAGTGAATCTGAACCACAACGGGGAAATGAAGATCAAGGACTGGCCCGAGGGCAACTACCTCGCGCCGCAGCCGCGATTCCACGCGGGAATCGCAAGCGCGACCGTGCCGGTGGCGCCAGTGACGGCGCAGCTGAATGCGCAGGCGACTAGTCTCGCTTGCGGACAGTCAACTGATCTGGATTGGAAGTCCGCGAACGCTGTAGATACTTCGATAACGAACCTTGGGGAAGTGGCCGCGAGCGGCGATCGTTCCGTTAGCCCGAAGCAGACAACGACGTATGAGCTTGCGGCGAAGGGGCCGGGAGGGGAAGTGACGAAGACGGTCGCGGTGAACGTGAATCCTACGCCGACGGCTACGATTAGCTTGAGCCAAGAGGAGATTCACTTTCACAAGGTGGGCGACAAGGTGATGGAGGACGATCCGACGACGCTGAGCTGGTCGACGAGCAATGCCAACAAAGTCTCGATCATTCCGTTGGGGAGTGAAGCGACGAGCGGCAGCCAGACGCTTCAGGTGAAGCCGGTGCAGACGGCGGCCGGGGCGGTGAACGAAAGCCATGGCTATACAATCGAAGCCTACGATGCTTGCGGAGGAACGGCGACCAAGACGGTGCTGCTGCATATTGTCGGGTCGATCGACGCGGCGCCTTCGATCACGCTCGCGAGCCTTTTTTATCCGACGGATTATCCGACGGCGCGGCATCCGCGAGTCGGCCTGGTACACAGCCAGCAGGAGACGCTCGTACAAATCGCGAAGCAATTCAAGGACTACCAGCAGTACAACGACAAGGCCAGTCTGCAGATCGTGGGGCACGCGGATATCCGCAAGTCCGCGAAATACAACCTGGAATTGAGCGAAAGACGCGACGAACTGGTGAAGGCTTTTCTGGTTTCGCACGGGATTGCTGCCGAGGAGATTCAAACTCGCGCCGAGGGCAAAACGCAGCAATTGCCGGAAACGGAAGTAGCAAATCTCCAGAAGGAAGATCCGCAGAAACCGGAGAAGGGGATGAAGGAGTCAACGAAAGCCACCTGGCTGGCGTACAACCGGCGGGTTGACATCGTTCTCGAGCCGGCGGGGCAACAATCGGTGGTGGCTTATCCGAATGACGCATCCGATACGCGGATTCTGTTTGAACCGGCCGTGCCGAGTTTGAAGAAAGTGGAAATGGCGGCAAAAGCACCGGTGAACGCAGGATCGTTGCACGCAGCGCTATCGAGCAACTGATGGAGGAGCGGTCGAGCTGGGCTGAGTGCGCCCCGCGCGGATGGGCGCACACAGCCGGTGGATATTGCCACTAGCCCTGAGAGATTGGTGTGTGGTCCGGCCGAAGCGATTTTTCGAAAGGAGAGACAGACATGCAACTTTCACTCAAAGCGGTGACGATTGCGGGAGGATTGGTTTGGGGCTCCGCGATTCTACTGGTCGGCCTGATGAATTTGGCGATGCCCAGGTACGGGCTGGATTTCTTGCTGATGACGAGTTCTGTTTACCCGGGGTTCCACGCATCCTCGCACAGCATTTGGAGCGTATTGATTGGAACGATCGATGCATTTTTTGACGGAGCGGTGGCAGCTTTTCTCTTTGCGTGGCTTTACAACAACTTCTCCGGGCATCCCCGACAGGCTTAGTCCCCAGCGATCGCAGAGTCCCTCCGACACACCACCCGGGTTTCAGTTCACGCCCCGGGTGGTGTTTCTGTTTCGGTTGTGCTCACGCGAGGTTCATACAGTGCTGCTGGATTGAGAGGGGCGGCCGAAAGCTAAGAGGCGAGAGGGCAGGCCCCCCAAATGGCTGGCGGATTCCAAAGCCTGGCTTTTCACGAGGGGGTGATTGGGTTATCATGTGCGCACCGTGACTTACTTTAGACTTCTCGGGGTGGGATTGGGCGTCGTGCTGTGCGCGCTGACCGCGGCGATGGCGGGCGCACAAACTTCGCAAGGCGGGCAGGAGACGGAGCAGCCGCCGCAGCAAGCGGGGGACGCGGCGGCGCAGCATGTTCCCAAGCCTGAGGCGTTCGCTGCGTACGCGGAGGGGCAGGCGGCTTATAAGCGGAAGGACATGGCGAATGCGGCGCGGGCATTTGAATCGGCGGTGAAGCTCGACGCCGAATTCGGAATCGCGTGGGTCTCGCTGGGACGCACGAGAATGGCGCTGCGACAGCCGGAGCAGGCGGAAGCAGCGTTCCGAAGATTTCTCGAGCTTGTGCCCGATAACGCGTACGCGCTGGCAGATCTTGGCTGGGCGCTGGTGGCGGAGAAGAAGTACGTCGAGGCGATTGAGGTGATGCGGAAACAGCTCGCGATCAATCCGGATGCTGGCGACGTTTACCAGCGGATCGGCGACGCGTACATGCAAATGAGGCAGCCGGAGCGCGCCATACCGGAGCTTCAGAAGGCGGTGTCGCTGCTCCCGGAGAATTGGGGGCCGTACTATCAATTGGCGCAGGCCTACATGCGGACCGAGGAATACGACAAGGCGGCAGCGGCTTACGAGCGTGCCTTTGCGCTCAACGATGTGATTGGGCGCATGAATGATGCGGCGTATGCTTTTGCGGAGCGAAGAATCCACCTGGATCTCGCCGAAAAATGGGCCACGCACGTCGTAAAGGATGTGGAGCTGGAATTGAGCGAGGTGAAGATGCCGCTCGATGCGCTTTCAATGCAACGGGCGAGCGCGCTGGCGGGATTTTGGGACACGCTGGGTTTTGTGAAATTGCAGGAAGGCGACTACGAGGCGGCTGAGAAATTTGTGAGCGCGGGGGCGCAGTTTGTCCCCGATTCCGCCGGCTCGAAACATCTGGGCGAAATCTATGAAGCGCAAGGACGAAGGGGAGATGCCGAGGAAGCTTACGCGGAGGCGCTGGCGCTGGTGCCGGCCGGGCGCGAGTTGCTTTACGACGAGAAGATGGCGCGCCAGAAATTGGCACGGCAGCTGGGCGACGAGCAGTTGATTGAAGATCGCGTGAGACAGGCGCGGGTGAGTATGGAGGCGCGCCGAAGCGTCCCGATCCTGAATCCTTCGCTGGCGGTAGGGTTGGTGCAATATGTGGTGATCATCGGGCCGGGATCGAAGGTGTTGGACATGCAAGCGATGACCGCTGATGATCCGTTGTCCGCGCTGAGGGAAATCGTGAAAGGCGCGACGGTGCCGCAGGCGTTTCCGGATGAGACGACGCAAAGATTGCCGCGAACTGCGACGCTCTCCTGCCCGCGAGTGGATCTGCCGTGCCAGTTGACGTTGATGCCGACCGCATGGGGCGTGCGCGCGCAGTCGCTGATCGCTGCGCCGGGGGAGAATTAGTGGCGGTGGGCAGGGCGGCCCGCGCTTTGTTCGGGCCCCTCCTCCCGCGGGCTGGCCTAAATCGCGTGCTCGGTCCGATTTTTGACGCTCGCGGAAACTGCGAAAGTTGGTCGTAAGCGCGCAGCCAGGATTGTCTGCGCCACCGTTCGCACGGGGAATCGGAGTCGGGAAGGCTTATTGACGCGTGGGGGGATTCCTTTTACATTCGTAATGTGGCCGTTGGGAAAATCCAAGTCGGGCAAGTGTGGAAGAAAGACGATAGCGGCGAAAACTATTTGATTACAAAGGTTTACAACGAGGCGCTGACGACTTTTGCGGTGTTGCGCAAGGCCGGGGCGGAGAGCGAGCGCGCGTTGAAGGTGAAAGTTGACCGGCACGGGCCCGCGGTTTCGCTTCCCGGATTCAGCTATACGCAGCAAGCGGATGATTTTTAGCCCCCCCCGAGGTGCCTGAATGGCAATCGCATTTATTATTCGCAGCGCCGAAGTGCGCGATATCGAGGCGCTGGTGCGCATGCGCCTGGAGCTTCTGCATGTGGCGGCTGCGCTTGGGGCGCCAACGGATTTGAGCGAGGCGGAATGGAAGGAGGTGGGCGGCGCCGTCCGGAAATATTTTGCGGAGGCGTTGGTGACGGGCAAGCACTGCGGCGTGGTGGCCGAAGCGCAGGGGAAAGTGGTTGCGTGCGGCGGGATCGTGTTCATGGAACGGCCTCCCTATCAGGGGAACCTTGTGGGTCTGGAAGCTTATTTGATGAACATGTACACGCTGCCGGATTGGCGGGGGAAGGGCGCGGGTGGCGCGATTGTCGAGGAACTTTTGAGGTGCGCGCGCGAGGCCGGGGCGAAGAGAGTGTTGCTCGATGCAGAGCCTGGAGCGCGGCGCTTATACGAGAAGGCCGGCTTCCGCGGGAACCTGGAGGCGATGGAGATCTTGCTCTAGCGTGAGTGGGGTGACGTCATCAGACGGAGCGGACGGGGAGTTTGACGACGTCGTCCACGCGCATTACTTCTTTTACTACGAAGCCTTCCGCGTATTTCACGCCGATCATGCGGCCGTAGTTGCGGGCCTGGTGGTTCATTCTTTCTTCGAGCTCGTCCAGCGGGAGGAAAACTTTCGAGCGGCGGTCTTTTTGCGGCGGGCGGAACTGCGAGGCGTAGGCGAGGATGGCGCGGCGGCGGCGTTCGAATTGGCTGGTGATGTCCACGGCGAAGGTGGGCGTGACATCTGCTGCGTAGGCGGCGGCGTAGAGGATTTTGAATGGGCGGAAGGGTTCGCCTGGGAGCGGGTAATTTTTCAGGCCGGCGATGAAGCAGGCTTCATAGCCCAGTTTTGCGGCGGTGTAGTGGTCCGGGTGGCGTCCTTCGTAGTAGGGGAGGATCACCGTGTGGGGCTGGAATTCGCGGATTACTTCGGCGATGGCTTCCTTGTATTCGGTCTTCATGGCCAGGCGGGCGTCGGGGAGGGCCAGATTGCGGCGGACGCTTGCGCGGAGGATTTTTGCGGCGCGGGCGGCTTCGCGGAGGCGCGTTTCGGGAGTGCCGCGCGTGCCGGTTTCGCCCTGGGTGAGGTCGAGGATGCCGGTGCGGTAGCCTGCCTCCGCCATTTTCAGGAGGGTGCCGCCGGAGGTGAGTTCGACGTCGTCGGGATGCGGAGCGATGGCGAGCAAGTCGAGTTTCATGGGGCCTCCGTGGGCGCGGCAATTCTACACCAGGGGGCGGGCGGGGATTTTCATGTTGTGGGAGCTTGCGCGTGGGGAATTGAGTGCGGGGCGGGGGGCGGGGGATGTGGACCCCGCCCCGGCCGTTGGATGAACTGAGCCTATCTTGGTTTTTCGCTTTCGCCGAGCGTGCCGACCATCAGGAGGTTTCCGTTTTTGGCGTCGAATGCGGCATACGCGCGGGTGAATGTCGCTGGTTTGGATTTCGGAGGCCCTGAAAAAATGAATGTCCCTGTGAGCGTGGCGTAGCCGATGCGGTCTTCGTCGGCAAGTCCCGTCGAAACGCCCTGAAGGCGGGTGGTGACTTCCTTGCTGGTCACAAACTCGAGGGTATCCACTTTAATTTGGCTCAGGGGGCCGGAATTCATGGGCAGATTGTGCGTCTTGAAATAGTTGGTGACATCAGTCTTCGTGAACGGCTGCGGGCCGGCCTTGACGGTGAGCGCAGCCAATCCTTGCGGAGTGTGTGGCGTGCCGGTGGGCAATTTCAACGCGACCTTCTCTTGCCCGCCATGATCGTGATCGTGATCCTTGTCGCGGCAGCCCACTTGGAACCCGAGGCTTAGCAGGAGCACCAGGCCGGAGAGGAATATTGGTCGCATGGCTCGATTCTCCTTTTTGCCGCTAGCTGCAGCAGTGAGTAGTGAATTCGCCGCCCTCGGGCGGTGGGGGATTCGAAGGGTTAATGGTCCAGATGGCGGACGGGGGACTAGCGTTAGTCAGGCCGCCTTCATCCGTCTGGCGGTTGTACCAGAAGACGTACTCGGGGCCGAGGACCTGGACGGCCCAGATGTTTCGAGTGAAATTTACGGAGGTGGCGGAAGCATTCTGAGTGCCTGCCAGCTCCTGGCCGATGTCTATTGTGTTTCCGTCCATAGTGTTGCTGGTGGAGGTGCCGTTGTAGAGCGTGCTCAAAGAATCGTTGTAAATCCAGACCTGGAAAATTCCGGGACCGGCGCGGCCGTCTTTGATGATCATGAAGTGATCCGTGGTGCCGGCGGGGTCGGTGCCTCCCAGGAGGTGCAGGTTAAACGTGCTGGACGTTAGCGGGCGGCTGTCGGCCCAGAAAAAGACGGTGCCCTGGTTCTCTTGCGCGATATAGCCGGCCTCGACCCAGCACATGCCGAAACTATTCGAAGTGCAGCCGGAAGATTGCGAATCAACGAGCCAGAGCTCATCGTCAATGAATCCGCCGCAGCCGGAAGGGCAATTCAACGAACCCTCCAAGATGTCCGCGTAGGCGCCGAAGTACTGCGGCTTCTCCGACCAGGATGCGACGCCGTAGCAGTGCCCTGAGCTGGGGTTGCCGCAGGAGTAGCTGGAGGCGAGAGTCGGCGCGCCGGCCGCGAGCATCGCGCACAGCAATGCCACGAATTTTACGAAGAGGGTGGGGGTGATTTTTCCGCAGAGATTTTTAAGCATTGCTGCCTCCCTTTCTTCGCTGGTGACGGCGGCGGCCACAGATCGGCTCCGCATCCAACGGCGATTCACTGCGGCCGCCCCCGGACTTGCTACTCGGTTGGATCGGTAGGTAGTGAGGGGGCGAGCCAAATCGTTACACGGGAAGTGAGAATGTTTTCTGGAGGCTGCGCTGGTGCTAATGTGTGCGGGAACTTTGGAGGGCGCAGATGGCGGGAAATGACGCGAAAGGGCAGGCGCTCGAGGGGCAGGTGGCGCTGGTTACAGGCGCGGCGAAGCGGATTGGGCGGAGCATTGCGCTGCGGCTCGGGGCGATGGGGGCGGACGTGGTGGTGAACTACGCGACGTCGAAGGCCGAGGCGGAGGCGGTGGTGCGCGAAATCGAGGCGGGCGGGCGGCGGGCGATTGCGGTGCAGGCGAATGTCGCGCGGCGGGCGGAAGTGCAGAATTTAATTGCGAGCATCGAGCGGGAAATCGGGCGGCTGGATATTCTGGTGAACAACGCGGGGATGTTTTTCCCGGCGAAATTCGAGGAGCTGACCGAAGAGCAGTGGGACCGCATCATGGGCACGAATCTGAAGTCGCAGTTCTTTTGCGCGCAGGCGGCTGCGCCGATGATGAAGCGGCAGGGGCGCGGGAGGATTATTAATTTGTCATCGCTCGGAGGGCTGCTGGCGTGGCCGCTTTACACCCACTATTGCGTATCGAAGGCGGGGGTCATCATGCTGACGAGGTGCCTGGCGCGCGCGCTGGGCCCGGAGATTCTGGTCAATAGCGTGGCGCCGGGGACAATTCAGTTTCCGGGGGAAGCGCCGGACGGGGATTACATCCAGCGCGTCCCGCTGCATCGCACGGGTACGGGCGACGACATTGCGGGCGCGGTGGCGTATCTGGCGACGGCGGATTTCGTGACCGGGCAGGTTATCGTGGTGGATGGCGGGCGATCACTCGTGTAGGCGGAATAATTCAGCGGCCAGAACACGCGAGCACGTATTCACTGCGCTTGCCACCCTCAGGCCAACGTGATTCATTCTTCGCGCAGGGCGACGAGAGGATCTACGCGGGTGGCGCGCTGGGCCGGGATGTAGCACGCGAGTAGCGCTACGGTGGCTAGAATTGCCGATACGGATAGGAACGTGACTGGGTCGGCTGGGGCGACGCCGAAAAGCATTGAGCGAAAGAGGCGCGTTACGATCGCTGCGCCGATTAGGCCGGAGGCCAAGCCGATTGCGACTACGCGCATGCCTTCGCTTAACGCCAGGCGCAGGATATCCTGGCGCTGGGCGCCGAGAGCCATGCGGATGCCGACCTCATGGGTGCGCTGGCTGAAGGAATAGGACATGACGCCGTAGATGCCGATGGCAGCGAGCAGCAGCGCTACGGCAGCGAAAACACCGAGGAGTTCGAGAGCGAAGCGGCGGTCAGCAACCGATCTTGAGATGATTTGGTCCATTGTGCTGATGCTGTGAACCGGAACATTGGGATCGACGCTATCAACCGCGCGGCGGACGGCTTCGCCGAGATGTTCGACGTCCCCGCGGCTGCGGAGAAAAACGACCGCGTTGACCGGCGCGAATGCACCGAGTGGAACATAGATGTGGGGCACGTTGGGGGCTTCAAAGCCATCGGATTTGATATCGCCGACTACGCCGACAATCGTCAGCCCCTGCAAACCTGCTCCGAAGCCGAATTTGATTTGTTGGCCGACTGGATCTTCGCCGGGCCAATAACGCTGCGCGAGGACTTGGTCGATCACCACTACCGGCTGCGTCTTGTCGGTATCGGAGACGGTGAAGCTTCGTCCGGAGATTAGAGGAACTTCCATGGTGCGGAAATATTCCGTGTCCACCACGGCAATATCGGCAATCGGGTTGCGCTCGGAATCCGTGGGATGCCCTTGAATCGAAAATTGAGAGAAATTTCTGCCGGAGTTCATGGGCAGAGTGTCGTTGCCAGAAATCGTCAACTGTTCTACGCCGGGCAGGACGGAGATGCGGCGATAGACTTCGTGGAGGAAAGCGGCGCGGTTCACGTCCGAGGCATAGGGATCGTGGGTCGGGTCATTCGCCACCGGAATCCAGATTTGTACGGTCGTGAGATGGCTGGGATTGAACCCGGGACGCACTTCGAGCACGCGCCAGAAACTCCGCAAGAGAAGGCCCGCGCCAGCTAGCAGGACAATCGAGAGTGCCACTTCCGAAACGACGAGAGCGCGCGCAAGGCGCGTGTGGCGTCTGCCCGCGCCGGAGCCTCGGCCGCCTTCGCGTAGATTTTCAAGCTGGTTGGGATTTGCAGCTTGCAGGGCGGGCGCGAGGCCGAAGAGGACGCCCGTGAATATTGAGATCAGGAACGCGAAGAAGAGCACCTTGCCACTGACGTCGACTTCGTTGAGGCGTGGGATATCCGCGGGGGCGAGGCTCAAGATGGCGTTCTTTAGAAAGAGAACTGTGATTATGGCCACTGCGCCTGAAATCAGCGAGAGGAGCGTGCTTTCGGTGAGCATCTGAGCGGCGAGGCGCGCGCGGCTCGCGCCCATCGCCAGGCGAATGGCAATTTCGCGGCGGCGTCCGGAAGAGCGCGCGAGAAGAAGATTGGCGATGTTGACGCAGGCGATGAGCAGCACAAATCCCACCGCGCCGAACAGGATGAATAGCTCGGTGCGCTGCGGGCCCACCAGGTCTTCTTTCACCGAGATTAGCCGGACGGACCAGGCGGAGGCCGCGGGGTAATCGGCGGGATACTGGCGGCTGATCTGCGCTACATAGGCATCGAGCCGGGCTTGCGCTTGCGCGACTGTGAGGCCGGGTTTCAAGCGCGCAATCGCGCCGGGTATGAATCTCTGCGATCTGACGGCTGGGACGGGAAATGGGAGCGCGTTGAAACCCGTGGCGACCCAGACTTCGACGTCGGTATCGAGCGTCGGGCCGGGATGGCGAAAGCCCGGGGGCATCACGCCGACGATGGTGTAGAGGTCGCTATCGAGGCGCATTTTGCGGCCGAGGATGCTGGGATCCGAGCCGTAATAGCTGCGCCAGAAGCCGTCGCTGATGACGACGCCCGGAAGGAAACCCGGGGCGGAATCCTGTGGCGTGAAGGTGCGGCCGAGCTGCGGCTTGGCTCCGAGCATTGTGAAGTAATCGGGGCTGGTGACCATGCTTTCCGCGCGGACCGTGCGATCGCCGCCGCCGATTGCGGAATTGCTTGGCGCAACTGCCGAGATTTCCTGAAACACGCCGGAGCGATCCTGCAAATCCCAGAGCTCCGGCGCGGACATGCCGACGTCCTGCTCGTTCGGGCCGCGGAGGTCGTCGAAGACGCGCACGAGCTGCTCAGGCTGCGGGAAGGGCAGCGGGCGCAGCAGCACGCCGTACACCACGCTAAAGGTGGCGACATTGGCGCCGATGCCGAGCGCAAGCGTGAGCACCGCGACGATCATGAAGCCGGGGCTTTTGAGCAGCGTGCGGAGCGCGTAACGCAAGTCTTGGACGAATGAGGCCACGAGTTCCTCCCTGGTGCGCCCGGACAGGCGATGGACGCGAGTGTAAGTGTGGCTATATGGACGCGGGAAGCGGCGAGATTGTTAGCACGAGGATTGGCCTGGGGGCAGGATTAGATTAGAAGAGCGGCTGGTAGAGAGCAGGCGACCCAGCCAGCATCAATGTACTCACCAAATAGTCTGGACGGTGTTTGACCGGCGGATCTCACGGTCGGCGGTAAGTAAGGATAGACCCTCGACCAGCGCAGTGGCCCCGATGATACGATCTGCCGGATCCTGGGGATAGGACGGCGGGAATGCGATGGCGCGGGCGCACGCGCGACCAGTGATTGGCAGAACAACGAAACGAGACTCAACTTCTTGAAGGAAGGATTCGAGGCTAATGTCGAGGTGTAGTCGGCCCTTCCGCGCGAGGGTGGCCAATTCCAGCAGACTGATATCGGAGATTGCCAGACCATCCGCATTCCTGCGGGCCTCGACGATTGCGGCCCTGGCCCTCCGCGAGATCCGATGCTGTTCAAACGCGAGCCAGACCACGACATGCGTATCGGCAAGAATCACTTGAGCTTGCCCCACTCTTTGCGAGAAAGCGCGGGAGAAACGACGTCCCCGACGACTGTGCCCTTGCCCGCGAGGAAATTGTAGATCTCGTCCGTCGCGGTGTTCACCGGGACGAGCTTGGCTACCGGTTTGCCATGCTTAGTGATTATGACCGTCTCGTGTTTAGCCTGAACCTCGTCCATGATCGCGAGGCAATTTGTTTTGAAGGAACCCGCTGCCACCTTCTTCATGAAGCGCCTCCGGAATAACTATGGTCATTATACCATGGTCATGAATAGTAGGCAGACAGAATGCAGCTATCCTGACACCTTGTCCGCGACCGAGGCGGCTAATAGGCGGCGAGCTTTTCGATGCCGGCCAGGATTTTCTCGGTGTTGACTTGCCAGGCTTTGTCGAGATTGGGGCTCAAGGGGACGGGGGGACGTCCGGGCGGGTGACGCGCAAAACAGAGGACCTTCACCGAAGGAGTATTTCCCCTGGGCGTGGGGCATTCATGGAGGGAATAAAAACAGCCTCGTATTCGTTCGGTTTGCCGGTACAGGAATAGACAGGAAAGCGCCCATCTTTAAGAAATGAGTTCATCGCGCCCGCGCTGGAGGCCTTGGGAAAAAGCGAAATGTATTGCTTCACGCGGCCGTCAGGTCCAACGAGCAAGTAGTAGGCATCCTCCGGTTCTGGATAAATGTTTACGGGATCAATCTGTATCTCGTTTGTGTTGCAGCCGGTCGAATTACACTGGACCTGCGCGCTATACCAAGCAGGCAGACCTTTCAAAGTGGGCGGATCTCCGGTGCGCACTGGTCGCGCACAAAAATCCATGGAAATCGCGGAGGCCGGTGGCATGAACAAGTCGGCCGCGAAATTCCCGACTGTTTCAAGGGTATCGATTGTTATTTCAAGCGTTCCTGGTGCGAAGCGGCGAGTGATGTGGCGAGGATAACGGTCCCGACCCAGAGGCGCAAAATCGTTGAGGACAATCCGCAGACCTTCTATGCCATCCACCGAAGTCGCCGAGACGATATCTCCGATGGTAGCGTCAAAGCAGACCGAGTTGCGGTAGAACTCCTGGTCGGAATCGATGCAGGTCTGCTCTGCTCCGCCGCCTTTCTTGAAACGGACCTTGCTCACCTTCGGGTTATCCCCGAGGTAACCTAGCGGCGAAAAGATCACGTCGTTCAATCTCACGAGAGGGAACAACTTCTCTGGCTCCGGCCGAACCACGAATCGCTTGCCGTCGAGGACTAAGTCGATATCCGCGGTATCACCGGAGCGATAGTCGCGTCGAAATTTATTCGGCGCCGCCCAGTACAACTCGCACTCACCTTCGATGACATGTTTGTTCACCTCATAGCGAAAATTGGCCTTGAGGTGAAATGGCGGGTGATCTGGATTCTGAAGGCTGACCTCCCACATCGCGTTTTTTAATCGTTCTGTGGCTTCAGCTCTAGATGGAAGTGATTGCCCGCGTGCAGGCGCCAACGATGCGAAAAGAAGGAAGAACTGCCCCAGTGTGAGGAGATATCGCATGACGCTATATTAGATTCGCATTCGATTCAGAGGGTTACAACGAGTAATGGCTTGTTGCGAGCACTAATAGGCGGCGAGTTTTTCGATGCCGGCTAGGATTTTCTCGGTGTTGACTTGCCAGGCTTTGTCGAGATTGGGGCTGAAGGGGATGGGGGGGACGTCGGGGCCGGTGACGCGCATGATGGGGCCGTCGAGATCTTCGAAGGCGTCTTCGCTGATGATGGCGGCGAGTTCGGCGCCGAAGCCCATGGTTTTTTTGTCCTCGTGGACGATTAGGACTTTGCTTGTCTTGCGGACGGAATTGAGGATGGTTTCCTTGTCGATGGGGGCGAGGGTGCGGATTTCGACGACTTCGGCTTCCACGCCGCGCTTGGAGAATTGTTCGGCGGCATCGAGAGACATGGGCGTCATCAAGCCGTAGGTGAGGATGGTTAGATCGCGTCCTTCGCGGCGGACTGCGGCCGGGCCGATGGGCACGGTGTAATCGCCTTCGGGGACGTCACCCTTGGCTTGGCGGTAGAGCGATTTGTGCTCGAAGAAAAGCACGGGATCGGGATCGCGAATTGCGGCTAGGAGCATGCCTTTCGCGTCGAAGGCGGTCGAGGGCATGACGACTTTCAGGCCCGGCTCGTGGACGAACCAGGTGGCGTTTTCCTGCGAGTGGTATAGGCCGCTACCGCCGCCCGCGCCGCAGCAAATGCGAATCGTGATGGGGCAGGAGTAGCCGCCGGCGCTGCGGTAGCGGAGTTTCGAGGCTTGCTGGACGATTTGGTCCACAGCGGGCGTGATGAAATCGGCGAATTGAATTTCTGGGACCGGGCGCAGGCCCATCATGGCCGAGCCGATGGCCGCGGCGATGATGATGCCTTCGGCGAGCGGCGTATCGAGGACGCGCTCTTCGCCGAATTTGTCGAGGAGGCCGTCGGTGACTTTGAAGACGCCGCCGGAGAGGCCGATATCTTCGCCGAGGATGAAGACGCGCTCGTCGCGCTCCATTTCCTGCGAGAGCGCTTCGTTGATTGCTTGCAGCATGGTGATGTTGCGGGCCATTTTCGTTTCGATTCCTTTTTCAGCTAGCCCCAAATATGGTCCATAAGTTCGGACGCTTCGGGATAGGGGCTTTGTTCGGCGAACTCGACTGCTTCGTCGATTTCCTTGGTTACGGCCGCGGCGGTTTCGGATTTCATCGCGTCGGTCAAAAGTTTCTTTTCGAAGAGCTGCCTCTCAAAGAGAACGATCGGGTCGCGCTTCTTCCAGGCATCCACTTCTTCCTTCGAGCGGTACTTCGCGGGATCGATTTCCGAGTGGCCGTACCAGCGGTAGGTCTTGCACTCGAGGAGCGTGGGACCTTCGCCGGCGCGGGCTCGGGCGATTGCCGAAACCGCTGCGTCGTAAACCGCGAGGATGTCGTTGCCGTCGAGCGGAATTCCGGGGAAACCGTAAGCCTTGGCGCGGTCGGAAAGATTCGTGAGCGCGGTCTGCAGGCGAAGGGGCACGGATTCGGCCCAGAGATTATTCTGCACGACATAAAGGATGGGCAGCTTGTGGACGCCGGCGAAATTCAGAGCTTCGTGGAAACCGCCGAAGCTAGTGGCGCCATCGCCGCAATAGGCGACGACGACCGCATCCTGGTGCAGCTTCTTGATGCCGAGCGCAACGCCTGTACCGATATTCAATTGCGCGGCGATGCTGCTGGCGGGCGTGATCACGTGGAGCGGCGGGTAGCCCATGTGTGCCGGAGAGGAACGGCCGCGGTCGGGGCTGGTCGTCTTGGCGAAAAGCTGCGCGAAACAGAATTTCAGCGGCGCGCCCTTAATAATGTTGGCGGTCCAGTCGCGATGCGAAGGGGCGATCCAATCGTCTTCGCGAAGCGAGTAGGCGGTGCCGACTTCGGCGGCTTCCTGGCCGACGCCGGAATAGAAGTTACCTTTATATTTTCCCTGGCGGAAAAGGATGCGCGCTTTCTCGTCGCACATGCGGCATTTCACGAGCATGCGGTAAAGACTGAGCAGAAGCTCGGGGGAATGAGCTGCTCGATCCGCTTCAGGCTCCATCACGGCGCGATTTGTTTTTGATGCCATGGTGACTCCTGCGAGCGCCAATGGCTCGGCGTATTTAGTCAGAAAAACTATAGCACGTTTTTGCGCGGGCGATGTATCGCGGCGGAACAGTTTTTCGAGGCGGCTGATGGTGTACTGCTATGGGAGGCGCAGTGCGCCAGCGGCGAGTTTTTCGATTAGCTCGCGGTCGGCGGGGAGGAAATCCAGTTCGGGGAGCGAGGCGGGCTCGCGCCAGGCGATTTGCTCGAAGACGAGATTTTGTATCTCGGGGGATTCGAGCGTTGCGGCAAAGAAGACGAGCTCGATTTGCTCGCTCATTTCGGCGTATTGATGGCGGGTGCAGAAGACTTCGGGGCCGATGCGGGATTTTGCGCCCAGCTCTTCTTGCAGCTCGCGTTCGAGCGCTGCTGATAGCGTTTCTCCCGGCTTTACCTTGCCGCCGGGGAATTCCCACATCAGGGCGAAGGAATCGTCGCGGCAGCGCTGGCAGACGAGGAGTTTGCCGGCGGATTCGATCAGGGCTGCGACTACGGTGAGCATCAGCGCGCCTTCGCCGACCGCTCGTGCGGGTGCAGGACGCCGAAGAGCTCGCGCACGCCTTGCATCAATGGCGGCCCGGGAGTGTTCAGGAGCTCGTCGCGGATTACGACCACGCGGCCGGTCTTGATGGCGGGAACATTTTTCCATGCGGGATTGCGCAGAGCCGAGGAGGGCTTCGCGCGATTGCCAGTCGCGGCCCAGGCGAGAACGATCACGTCTGGCTTCGCGCGCGCGACGGCTTCGTCGGTGACGCGTGCGCCTGGCGCGACCACCATCTTGCCGCCGGCGATCCGGACCATCTCCGCAACCCAGTGCGGGGAACTGATGCGCGGATTCGGCCAGGCCTCGCAATAGACGCGCGGGTGAGTGTCGGTGCGCGCCGCGCGCTTCGCAACATCCTCAAAGGCAGCTTTCATTTTTCGGATGAGTTGTTCGCCCTTCGCGGCGCGATTTAGCAGGCGCGCGAGGACGCGCACGTCACTCTCAATGTCCGCCAGCGTGCGGGGATTGAGCGCGAGAAAGGCCACCGGCTGCTTCAGGATTTCTTCCACGGTTTTCGTGGCGAAGGGGACCGAGCCGATTAGCAGCGTGGGTTTCAGGCGCATCACTTCGCGCACATCCATTTTCCAGCAGTCCCCGACCTGAGGGCGGCGCCCAACTGGGGCTACCTCCTTGCACCACTTGCTCACGCCGACAAGTTCGCGGCGAGCGCCGAGCGAGAGGAGAATCGAAGTAACGCTGGGCGCGAGCGAAACAATCCGAAGAGGCGCGCGGGATTTCCTTGGCGGCATGTTCGAGACGATTCTACTTGTCCGCCGGGGAATTCTCTATCAGCGAAACGTGGGAGTTGGGATAGGATGCGCGGCGGGAGGAGTCCGAATGAATCTGCGGAAATGGGCACTGGGAATCGTGGTGGGTCTTGTTTTGGTTTTGGCGGCGACGGCGGAAAAGCCGCGGGAGAAGATGCCGCAATTGCTGCCTTGGTCGCAGCAGATTGCGGTGCGGGAAGGGTGGCTTGTGAAGCGGCACGCGATGCTGCTCGATATGATGAGGCGGCACAATGTGGATATGTGGATCATCGTGAACGAGGAATTCCACAACGATCCCATTACGGAATACATTGCACCGCCGCGCGTTTATACCGGCGGACGCGACATTTTTGTTTTCGTGGATGCCGGCGAAAAGGGGTTGCGGAAAATCGCCGTTACCGGCTATTCGGAAGAAAGCGTGCAGAAATTCTTCGAGAGCGCGGACGACCCGCAACCGGCGGACAAGCAGCTGCGCGCCCTGTGGGATACCTATCATCCGGCGCACATTGCTCTCGGGATCGACGGGCGCCGCGGCGTGACGCGCAGCTTGACGAAATCGAGCTACGACTATCTGGCCGACAAAATGGGCGCGGAAGCGGCGCAGCATTTCGTCCCAGCGCAGGAATTGATCACGGAATATCTCGAGACGCGGATACCGGAAGAATTCGACACCTACAACCAGATGGTGATCGTCACCGACCGGCTGACGAAGCGGGCGCTCTCGAATGAAGTGATCACGCCCGGAAAAACCACCGTGGGCGACGTGCGGCGCTGGTTCTACGATCAATTGTGGGAGAACCGCGTGAACACGTGGTTCCAGCCTGACTTGCGTGTGCAGCGAAAGGGAATGGACTCGTCGAAGTCGCGCGGCTTCCTGGCCGTGGCCAAGGAAGGGACGGTGATCGAGCCGGGCGACCTGGTGCACATCGATTTCGGGATCACCTACATGGGCTTGAATACCGACTGGCAGAAGATGGCTTACGTTCTGATGCCCGGCGAAAAAGATGTTCCAGCCGGATTGAAGCAGGCGATCAAAAATACGAACGACCTGCAAGACGCGATGATGTTGCGCGCGGCACGGCCGGGCAGGACGGGCGGCGAAGTGTACAAGCTGACCATGGACGAGATGGCCCAGAAGGGCATCACGGCCATGATCTATAGCCACCCGATTGGCGATGAAGGGCACGGGCTCGGCGCGAGCATCGATTTTCGTGCGGCGCAGACTGTGAATCCGACGCATGAGGCGGTGAACGCGTCCGCTGCGCAAACTCTCCGCAATGGATCGTACCTGTCCGTGGAATTGAACACGCAAACGGCGATCCCTGAATGGGGCGGGCAGAAAATCTACGTGATGGAGGAAGATGACGCCTATCTGACCGAGGACGGCTACAAGTTCTTCCAGCCGCGACAGGAGGCGTTCTACTTGATCCGCTCGAAATAGAGCCGAAGATAACACGTCAGAATTATCGAGCCGCGCCGGAGAAGGACGCAATTTCCGGCGCGGCTTTTTATTTCATTCCATTGAAAATCCCTATCAAAGTGCGGGAGTAGTTGGGATAGGATGCGCGACGGAGGAATCCCAATGGGCCCACGGAAATGGATTGTTGGAGTAGTTCTAAGTGCAATGTGCGCTGTTCCGGCCGCGGGACAGAGCCTGAAGGACCAGATGCCGAAGC
This sequence comes from uncultured Acidobacteriota bacterium, assembly GCA_963701005.1. Lineage (GTDB taxonomy): Bacteria > Acidobacteriota > Terriglobia > Acidiferrales > UBA7541 > Palsa-295. The sequence goes on along the minus strand of OY969555.1, from coordinate 3,281,196 downwards.
TGCTGCCGTGGTCGCAGCAGATAGCGGTGCGCGAAGGATGGCTGGTGAAGCGGCACGCGATGCTGCTCGATATGATGCGGCGGCACAACGTGGATATGTGGATCGTGGTGAACGAGGAATTCCACGACGATCCGATCACGGAATATGTTGCTCCGCCGCGGCCCTACACAGGCAATCGCGACATTTTTGTTTTTGTGGATGCCGGGGACAAGGGGTTGAAGAAAATCGCCGTGACGGGCTACTCGCAGGAAAGTGTGGGGCACTTCTTCGAAAAGTCGAATGAGGCGCAGATAGATCAGGCGAAGGAGATGCGCGCGCTGTGGGATACGTACCACCCGGCGCACATCGCGCTGGGGATTGATGGCAAGCGCGGCGTCACGCGCAGCCTGACGCGATCGAGCTACGACTACCTCGTCGAGAGCATGGGGCCCGAGGCGGCCAAGCATTTCGTCCCCGCGCAGGATTTGATCACGGAATATCTTGAGACGCGCATCCCGGAGGAATTTGAGACCTACAAGCAAATGGTGATCGTGACCGACCTCATCACCAAGCGCGGCCTTTCAAACGAGGCCATCACGCCGGGCAAAACCACGGTGGGGGAAATGGTGAACTGGTTTTACGACCGCATGTGGGAGAGCCACGTGACCACCTGGTTCGCGCCGCACCTGCGCATTCAGCACCAGGGCGTGACGCTCGAAAGGGAGCGCGGCCATCTGAGAGACGCTGAATGGACCGACGTCTTCCAGCCGGGCGATGTGATTCATCTCGATTTCGGCATCACTTATATGGGTCTCAACACCGACTGGCAAAAGATGGCTTATATATTGAAGCCGGGCGAAACGGATGCGCCTCCGGGACTGAAGCAGGCGATGAAAAATATGAACGCGGTGCAGGATGCGCTCACGCTGCACGCCGCGCGGCCGGGCCGGACCGGCGGCGAGGTCTATAAGCTCATCATGGAGGAGATGGCACAGAAGGGAATCGAAGCGCAGGTTTACAGCCATCCGATCGGAAACGAAGGGCACGCGCTCGGCGCGAGCATAGACTACCGCGCGGGACAATCGCCGGACATCACCTCGGCGTTGAATGCCTCGGGGGCGGAGACGCTGCACAAAGGAGCTTATCTTTCGGTCGAATTGAACGCGCAGACGCCGGTCCCGGAGTGGGGAGGGCAGAAGGTTTACATCATGGGCGAGGACGACGCCTACCTGACGGATGACGGATACAAATTCTTCATCCCGCGGCAGACGGAGTTCTATCTCATCCACTAGAAACTGCGGCGCCGCAAGGACAGCACGCAAATAGAAACGCGCCGGAGAGATGGCCTCCCCGGCGCGTTTTCAATTTTGAAACGACTACTGAGCCTTTTCTACTTTCGCCAGCGCCGGCTTCGGCATCTGCCAGATGATGCCGGAATCGTCCGCGCCGTTCGGGAAGAACTGCGCGGATTTCTTGCCGGAGGGCAGAAGAACGATATCCGCGCGGCGGTTGTAGGCCAGCCAATTTCCTTCGGAGTTCTTGGCTCGTGCCTTGGGCGCTTTCGCCGGGTTGGTTTCTTCGAGCTCCTTCACCACTTTCTTATCGAGCGGGCGTTCTTTGCCGTAGGCAGCGGTCTGGACTTTATCGGCCGCGATACCCTGCTCGACGAGATACTGCTTGATGCGCTCGACGCGGCGCTCGCTCAAGTCCTGGTTGAAACTCTTCGAGCCGCGAACGTCGGCGAACGCCTCGACGGAAAGTTTTGCATCGCCATCGTACTCGAGATACTTCTTAAAGCCGGCGGCCAGGGTTGCAAGTTCAAGCTTCTGGCTGCGCACGAGTCCGACCTGCGGGTGCTTCTTATCGGGATAGTCCGTGGGATAGAACACGCTTTGCAATACGACAGCCGGGATCGGCTCGCGTGAACCAACGATATGAACCGGGGCCGTCTGCGTGGCGGAGCCGCCGCAAACATTCGTACCGTTGAGCGTGTAGGTCTTGGTTTCATCAACTGTGACGATTGGCTGTCCTTCGGCAACGGTGCTGGTGTCCGCGGGCGCGGGCTGGACAGTCTGGCTGCCGCTGGGTGCCACATTGCTGCCATCGAGCGTGACGGAGCTGGCATTTGAGGTGGTCCAGGTAAGCGTCGTGGAATCCTGCGAGACCACTTTATCACCCATCTTGTGGTAGTGAACTTCCGCGGGACTGGCGCTGATGCTTGCGTCCACCTTGGTATTCACGTTGACCGTGCTGCTTCCGGCCACCGTGCCGCCAGGGCCTGCGGCGGTGAAGTCATACGTGGTTGTCGCGTGCGGTGAAACCGTTTGGCTGCCGCTCGTCGCGACAGTCCCGACTCCGCTGATGTTGGCGTCCACAGTCTCTGCGGTCTGCCAACTGAGCGTGGCGGACTGGCCGCAATTGATCTGCGTCGAGGAGGAATTAAAGCTGCCGGATACCGGCGCAACGCCGATCGTGGCGCTGGCGATGCCCGCCTTGAAGCGCGGGATGTCCTTCAGGTGCTCACCGCGATCCCACTTCTTGGTGGTCTGCGCGCCGCTCTTGGCGAGGTCAATGACTACTTTCTGGTTCGCGACGATAGTCACATCGCCTTCCCAGATGGTGTTGCCGCCGCGTGTAACGAGCAAGTGGTGCTTGCCGGGTGGCAGGAGCAGTTCCTGCTGCCAAATCCAATCCCAGTTGAATTCATCCACGTGGCCGACGAAAAACGCGGGCGTCTTTCCATTTGAAAGCACGGCTGCGCGTTCATCTCCGCCGACAAACTTTACGGCGCCCCAGGGGCCGCTGACGTTTCCGCCATATGGCGTGAGCGCGACTTCGACGGTGGTGGTCTTGCCGGCATCCACATTGACGTCGCGAGTCTCAATCTTGTAGCCGTAATTCACCACCACGACCGTGTGCTTTCCCGCACTCGTGGTGATCGAATAGCTGCCTTCCCGGATGGCTTTTCCGTCCAGAAATACGTATGCCTGGCTCGGCTTGACTTTCATTTTAATTTTCCCGTCCTGGGCGAAGCTGGCGCCAGCGCACAGCGCGACCGCCAAGACGAGGGTCAAGAATTGTGAAATTCGTCGCATCAGTATTTCTCCTCAGAATGCGTATAGGCGAGTTATCAGGGCACTTCTCCCGCGCCCGATCGGGAAAGTGCTGGCTAGGACTGGTTAAAGTATCGCCCTAAGCGCCCCAATGTCAATGGGATTGAAACAAAAAGCGAAAGGTTTGGCGAAGGGTGATGCACAGTCGAATATCAACTGCTCAACAAGCAGGCGCGGGGAATATACTCGTGCCGATGTATAGCGATACGGTTCTCGAACATTTTCGGAACCCGCATAACGCAGGAACGTTGGAAGACGCGACCGCGACCGTCGAAGTCGTGAATCCCGTTTGCGGCGACGTGCTGAGGCTGAGCGTGCGCATGGAAGGCGGCCGGATTGCTGAGGCGCGATTCAAGACGCAGGGTTGCGTCGCGTCAATCGCGGCCAGCTCGATGCTTACCGATTTGCTGACGGGGAAAAGTCCTGGCGAAGCGCGTGGCATCACGGCGCTCGGGCTTTCGGATTCGCTCGGCGGGCTGCCGCCGGCTACGTTTCATGCAGCGCAGCTTTGCGGTGACGCGCTTTCGGAGCTGCTGGGCAGGCTCGAGGCGTGATTTTCAGGATTTGATGCCGAGCGCTTTCTTGAGCGTTTCGGGATCGTTGAGATTCAGGATTACGCCTTCCTCTTCCGTGGGCACTTCCTCGATTTCATTTGCGTGCGCCCAGACGACTTGCCGCGCGCCTACTTCCATCGGGGCGCGCAGGAGTTCTCCGTAGAGCGTCGCGCGAAAAATAACTGGGTGGCCGCGGCGTCCATGATACGTCGGGATGATGATTGCTTTTCCGCTCGCATCGAACGCCTCGATTAGCCGCGCGACCAAATTAGCCGACACAAGCGGATGGTCCACTGGGCAGAGCACGAGTCCTTCTGTCATCTGCGGTGGGAGGCTTCGGATCGCAGCTTGCAGCGAGGAGAGCTGGCCCTTCGGCCAATCGGGATTCTCGATGATCGCGGCCGGGTCGACCTTGAGCTTCGCGCGGATCTGTTCGGCATTTGCGCCGAGCACGATTCGCGTGAGGCCGACGCGCGGATGGCGCGTGGCCTTGAGCAGACGTTCGACGAACGTCAGCCCCTGGTAAAGGACGAGCGCTTTGGCTTCGCCCATGCGGCGGGATTCGCCGGCAGCGAGAATCGCGGCGGCGAGCATGGCGGGCTAGTCGTGGTGCATGCTGGCGATATCGGCGAGCTTCACGGATTTGTGCGGAAGATTTGCGGCGTTGCGGCGCACGGCGATCAATTCCGCGGCGATGCTGACGGCGATTTCTTCGGGCGTGAGCGCGCCGATATCGAGGCCGACGGGGGCATGCACGCGCTCGAATTTTTCGAGCGAATGGCCTCCCTTTTCGAGCGCCTTATAGACGGAGACCACCTTGCGGCGGCTTCCGATCATTCCAATGTATCGCGCCGGAGTGTCGACAGCCCATTCGAGCACGCGCATGTCGTCTTTATGGCCGCGCGTGACGATGACGATATACGTGGCGGCATTCGGCTGAAGTTTTTCGAACGCTTGCTCGTACGTGGTGTAAATTTCCGCCGCCATGGGGAAGCGCTCGGCGTTCGCGAAAGCGTCTCGGTCGTCTACGATGCCGATGGCGAATCCGGCTTGATGCGCCACGCGCGCGACGGCGGTAGCCACGTGGCCGCCGCCGAAAAGGTAGAGCGCGGGCTGCGGCAGAATCGGCTCGACGAAAATTTCGAGCGTGCCGCCGCAAATGAGGCCTGCGTCGTAGGCGGCTTCGTGATTCAGGTTGAAGGTCATTTTGCGCGGCTGCTCGGCGCGAATCACTTCTTTCGCGGCGGCCCACACTTCCGCTTCGACGCAGCCGCCGCCGACCGTTCCGGCAATCGAGCCGTCTTCGCGGACGAGCATGCGCGAGCTTTCGTAGCTCGGGATCGAGCCGTTCGTGTGCACGATGGTGGCAAGCGCGCCGCGTTCTCCTGCCCGGCGCATGCGCACGATTTCTTCGAAGAGGTCTATCATTATATTGACGGCCTGAATTGAGGGTACGGCGCGGTTGGAGCCGTGTCAATCAGGGTCTCTCCATTTGGGAATGCAGGAAAGGATTTCATGAACGCAATCGTTTATACCGAGCACGGCGGGCCGGAAGTTTTGCGATACGTCGAAGTCGCGGAGCCGCGGATCGGTCCGCACGAAGTTCTCATTCGTGTGCGCGCCTGCGCGATGAATCATCTCGACCTGTGGGTGCGCAGAGGGATCCCCGGCGTCGCCATCCCGTTTCCGCATATTCCAGGCAGCGACATCGCTGGGGAAGTGGCGAAAGTTGGCGAGAAGGTTTCACACATTCAAGTGGGCGAAAGAGTTCTGCTCCAGCCGGGTATTTCCTGTGGCGAGTGCGAGCATTGCATCGCCGGGCGCGATAATTTTTGCCGCAGCTACACGCTTTTCGGCTACATGGTGGACGGCGGATGCGCGGAGTACGTCAAATCGCCGGCCGTGAACATCGTGCCCATCCCCGCGAACCTCTCATTTGAAGAGGCCGCCGCTGTGCCGCTCGTCTTTCTCACCGCCTGGCACATGCTGATCACGCGCGCGCAATTGAAGCCGGCGGAAACTGTGCTCGTACTGGCCGCGGGCAGCGGCGTGGGAAGCGCCGGAATTCAGCTCGCTAAGGCCATAGGTGCGCGTGTGATCGCCACTGGCGGAACGGAGGAGAAACTCGCGAGGGCGAAGCAACTGGGCGCAGACGAGGCAATCCTACACACGCGGCATGACCTCGCAAAGGAAGTGAAGCGGCTGACGAATCGCCGCGGCGTGGACGTGGTGATGGAGCACGTCGGCCAAGCCACCTGGGAGCAAAGCGTGTATAGCCTCGCGGTCGGCGGGCGGTTGGTCACATGCGGCGCGACGAGCGGCTGGGAGGGGAAGCTGGACTTGCGCTACCTCTTCAGCCGGCACATCTCGATTCTCGGTTCTTACATGGGCTCGAAGTCGGAATTGTATCCGGTGCTTAACCTCGTCGCGCGCGGGCTGGTGCGGCCGGTTATTGACAAGGTGCTGCCGCTCGCGCATTGCGCCGAAGGCCACGCGCGCATGGAGCGGCGCGAACAATTCGGCAAGATCGTCTTCCAGGTCTGATCCGCGCGCGGCCTATGGAAGGTCGCGGGCAGGAATCCCAGCCTGCAGCGCCTGGTCTTCGACGCTTCCGATCTGGCTTTGCAGCCCGTTCGATTGGGCGGCGAGGCGTTCGAGCAGGTCGGTGGTGAAATTGCCGCCGTTGCCGTTCGGAGGCAGCAGCGTCATGCGACGCGCCGCCATTTCTTGCTGCATTCCCTCGACCACCGATTGCGTTTCCGCCAGCTCGTCCGATAGTTGACCAAGCCGGTTAGACAGTGCGGCTCGCTCTCGTGCCGGAGTCAGAGGCGGCCGTCGCTCGGCAGCCTGCGCTATTGCGGGAGCGTCCTCGAAAATTCCCGGGGGCAAATCGTTGCGCCGCGCGGTGTCTTCGAGGTCCGCGACTTGGGCTTCGATTTCGCTGCGCCGCGCGAGCAGCTGCGCAATCCTATTGTCCGTGGAGACGCCCTCGCACGGCGCATTCAGAATCAGGCCGGTCGCGATTCCGGTTCCGGTGGCGCGGAATTGCTCCAACCGCTGCGCTTCGCTATCAATGTTCGCAATCTCATCATTCAATGACACGGTCTGCTGCGCGTACCATACGGGATCTCTTTCCGGCGGAATCGCCGCGCGCCGAGCAGCGCTCGGAGCGGGCTGGCCAGCGGGCGCAGTCTGACCGGCCGCCAAAACCGCCTGGGCATTCTTGATTTCGCCAGCCGGCGTGGGCTTGCCGTACTTCGCCTCGATGTCGTCGTTGGTTATGACTTTTTTCTCGGTGTCGGGCCGAGGCTTCGCAGAAGCCGCGCCTTCGCCGCTGCCGCCGGCCAGGGCCGGGGTCGAAATGCCGCCAATAAGGCACACCGAGAGAAGCGCAAAGATAGCTGGGCGAATAATTATAGAAATTTGCATGGATAGACCTCCTTTGTAGCGGGGGGAGCCGCAGTATCCCACAGCACGTTAGCAACTGGCAACCCTATCAGCGGCCGGGGATGAGGTTGGTTTCCGGTCTGCGCGCGAGTTTCTCCAGTAGCGAGTCGAAATTGGTGGATTCCTATTTGCATTTACATCACGGGGTTCGCTTTGTCTCTTGAATCCGATGCCGGGGCAAGCGATGCTAAACGAGTTGATTAGTACCTGCCTGCGATTGAAATCGTTAGTGAGCTTGTGCGAGCTCAGAATCTTGCGCGAAACGAGAATAAGGAGACCTTCATGATGCCCGGCGCTCGATCCGTCACTCGGTTTCTCCAGCCCCTGTCGCTGATTCTACTTCTCGCCCTTATCCCTTCAATGGCATCGGCCCAAGAAAAGAAGCCGCCCGCTCCGAAGCCTGCGCCTGCTGCAAAGCCCGCTCCTGCGCCCAAGCCGGCGCCCGCGGAAAAACCGCCCAAGGACGATCGCGGAGAGCCGGCTGGAAAGCCAGCCGCCAAGCCTGGCACCAACAGCAGGACGACCGCAGGCACGTCTGGCGGGAATCGGTCAAATAACACCGCTACGACAAACAGACGGATGGGAACGAATACCGCCGCCAACCGGCCAAACGCGGGCGCAAATGGCACAAATCGCGCAGCGAACAATCGAAACAACCCAGGCGCGCCTGCACCCAGCCGGGAAGTGAATGCCACGACCGTCAAAGTCATTACGCCGAACGCGACTACCGGCAAGACCGCCGGAAATTCAAATGCGGCCAGAACCACCTCTCCAGCCGCGAACAAGAACTTCGAAAGAGCGGGCTTCGCCAAGGGCGGGTCGTCAAATTCCGCTCACGCCAACAATCAACCCGGCACGCACCCGCTGCCCAACGGCGGCACCAGAACGGTGAAGGCCAATGGCACCGCGGTCGAACGCAACAAGGCCGGCAAGGTTACAGCGGTAACGACCTCCAAAGGCACAACGGTAAAAATGGACGCGCATGGGCACGCGGCGGCGATCCACGATGCGCACGGGACGACTATCTTTCGCGGGCCGCATGGCCAGCGCAGAGTGGAAACGGTGCGCCGCGATCACAGCCGGCTCGTCTCCACCGGCCGCCATGCCGGCTTCGCCGAGCAGCGCTTCTCGCGCGATGGACACGAATACGTGCTGCGAAGTTATTTCGACCACGGCCACCTCTTCGCGCGCATCTACCGTCCGTACTTCTACGGCGGCTATCCCTACTACGCCTACGTTCCACCTTTCTATTTTGGCATCGCATATTACGGCTGGGCCTATAATGCGTGGGCCGTACCCGTGAATTTCGCCTGGGGATGGGATGCGGCGCCTTGGTACGCGCCCTACGGATACTATTTCGCCCCATACGGAATTTATCCGGCACCCGCTCCCTGGCTGACGGATTACGCCATTGCCGCGAGTTTGCAGGCGGGGGCCGAAGATTCGGACGTAGAGGCGGCTCCCGACGCCGGCAGCGCGCCGAGTCAGCTGGAATCCGCGCCCGCCCCGGAGAGCCCAGATGGGCAGCAGACAGATGGCGGGTCCGCGGTGATGACCAGGGACCTCAAAGACCAGATCGCCAAGCAAGTGAAAGTTACTATCGCGGACGAGAAAGCAGCTGCGGCGGCGCAGGGCAATCTGCCCCCGGACGATGACAGCGATGGACCAGTACCTCCGTCGCTCGACCCGCGGCTCACCCTCTTCATTGCCTCCTCAAGCCTGAGTCTCGACACCGGCGACGGGGCGTGCGCGGTCACCGCTGGCGATATTATCAAGCGCAGCGAAAATAAAACGGATGCGGACGGCACGGTCGCCATTACAGTTGTGAGCAGCAAGAAGGCCGACTGCGCCGTCGGAACTGCGTCGCGAATGGCGGTGGACGACCTCGAGGAAATGCACGACAGCTTCCGCCAGAAAATTGACGATGGATTGAAATCGCTCGCGGATAGTCAGGGCAAGGGCGGCATTCCCAACGGACCGAAGGCCATTCCGCACAATGATCCGGATGGCAAGGCAGATCCCGATCCCACCGTCGAAGCCGACCTGAAAAAGCAGCAGGAAGCGGCGAACGCGACCGAGGCGGAAGTGCAGCAAGCTGCCTTGTCGGAGGGCGGCTCCGCCGATTAACTCTTGCGCGGGCACAGTTTCGGGTTCGCGCGTTAGCCAGGACTTGATCGAGTCGATTTGGCACGGCTTCTGCCTTTTTACTGAACTCCGGTGTCTAAGTTCCTATGTGGCAAAAAATTTCAGTTGTCCTCCTCACGATCGTTCTTGGGAGCGCTTGCTGGGGGCAGGAAGCACAAAAGAAGATCGCTCCATCAAACTGCGCGAAGGTGATTCGTATCCGGGGCTCTTTCCCAAATGGGCCGTTCAAGTGGTTGCCCACGGAGTCATACCGAGGTTCACCGGTCATTAAGTACCAAATCCAAGAAGATGGCACAGTGTCCGACGCCCTTGTGAGTCGCAGCTCTGGTGTGGCCGATATAGACAAGAAGACCCTCAATGCAGTCGCACGTTGGAAATATAAGCCGAGGCCAGTCGGATGTGGGGTCATAGAATCAGAGATGTCTGTGACCATCGACTGGGCTAGCCCCCAGTAAGTCAGATCATCCGAATCTGAGTTGCTACCGGATGCGGTCGCATTGGCGGATTAGCTAAATCAGTGAAAGTGCCGCTGCGGGCTAAATTTATTAGCTGGTCTTCTCAGGCTTCCACGGCTCCATCCAGAAATCGAGCGAAAGCCACAAGCTGTACGAATAGGGCATCAGAAATAGCGCCAGTGGGATGGCGAAGAGAATCCAGAGGCCAAACCTCGCATAGTTCGAAAGCCACTTGATATCCTGAAAGAAAATCGAAATCAAAAAAACGGGAACTACAATGGCGAGCGTGAGGCCGTAGGTAACAATCATTCCGCCGATGAAATATCCGGACTCACGATAGTAGGAAAGCCCGCACACAGGGCAGCTAGGCAGGATTCTATTGGGCCAGCGCTCGAGCACATGACCCTGCCGGCAATTGGGGCAGCGGAGCCGCAAGGCATCACGCACAGCCGCGCGGAATGGCGGCCTGGCAATTGGTTTTCGCGCTATGGGTTTTGCATTCATCGCCTTCCGGCCGTCCCTGCACGCGTGGATTGCAATGGCTCGCTCAAAGAGAGAAGATATACCTTCGGAGCGCAAGAGGCCAAATGTCCGTCGAACTCTCCAAGGGCGTAACGCTCGAAAGGCCGGGCGAGGATGAAAACTTCGTCAAGGACGAAGGAATCCTGTTCGCGTCGCTCGACAAGCTCGTCAACTGGGGACGCCGGAGCTCGATTTGGCCGATGTCCTTTGGCCTCGCGTGCTGCGCGATTGAAATGATGTCCATGGCTTCTTCGCGCTACGACATCGCGCGCTTCGGCGCCGAAGTTTTTCGCGGCTCCCCTCGGCAATCCGACCTGATGATTATCGCAGGGCGCGTCTCGCAGAAAATGGCGCCGGTGATCCGCCAGCTTTACGAGCAAATGCCCGAGCCGAAATGGGTGATTTCCATGGGCGCGTGCGCCACTTCCGGCGGCGTCTTCAATAATTACGCCGTCGTGCAGGGCGTGAATCAGGTGGTGCCCGTGGACGTGTACGTGCCGGGCTGCCCGCCGAGGCCCGAGGCGCTGCTCTACGCCATCATTCAATTGCAGAAGAAAATTGATTCCACTCGCGGCAGCTTCCTCAGCTCGCTGAATATTGGCAAGTCTTAGAAACAGCAGCGTCGCCGAATTTTCCAGCCGTCACCCAGCACTTCGTTAGCGACTCAAGGAGCGCCATGACCGCCTTCCAGGATCACCGCGAGGAACTCGAGCATTACGAGACGATGATGGGCCCCCACCGCGGCCGCCTGGCGGTGACGCTCGACCTGCTGACGAACGCGCTGGTCCTCGTGGGGCAACACGGCGTCTATTGCCACACGAATCGCGATCCGGATTTGCCGGTGATGGATATCCGCATCATCACCCAGGAAATTGGGAAGGCGAAGGAGCTGATTCAAAGCGTGATGGAAAGCCTGCGCGCGGAGCGCGAGCGCTGAAAATTCGCTGGCGAAAGCTTGCTCAAGCCGTGCGGGGGCCGCGAAGAACGCGTGCCGGAAGCAGGATGATCGCGCGGACGAGTTCGAGCACGCCCGTAACGGCGATCCCGACAATGCGGAAAGGCAGCAACAGCAGCCAAATCAATGGATAAAGGATCAGCGCCAAAAGAGCCAGCGGCCAGCACACGAGAAGTAAAATGCACCAGAGCAGAAAACCCGCCATACAAGCCTCCTCATTTCTCCCGCAAATGTAGATACGAGCCGGGCGCTAATTTCCTTCCCGAGTCCGCGGACACTGCCGCCAAACCACGTCACAGGCTCGAATAGACGAAGGTGACGAAGAAATCCGGCTTGATGAACCCATTGCCCCACGCCGCGTCCAAATCCACCGTCGGTTTCGCGGCGACGACCTCATCGAGCGATTTGCCCGCCGACTTCTGCGCCCTTACGCGGTCGCGCACGGTCACAAGCATGTCATGATATTTCGTGAAGGTCGCCTTATCGCCCACCGGCCCGTGCCCGGGAACGATTTTCGTTTCCGCGTCTGCCAGCGTCAAGCCGAGCTGCGAGCCGGTAATCATGCCGTTGATGCTTCCACCTGTGCTGATATCAATCAGCGGATAGAAGCCGTTGAACCAGATGTCGCCCATGTGCAGCACATTGGCCTTTTCGTAGCGGATGTAGATGTCCGTGTCGGTGTGAGCCGGGGGAATGTAGCCGAGGCTCAGTTCTTCACCGTTGAAATAGAGCTTGAAGTCGGTCGTGAACGTTTGTTGCGGCAACGCGTCCGCAGGCGAAGCGGGGAAGTGCAATCCCAGCGCCTTCATATCCTGAGGAGTCGAGAGGCGTTTGCGAGTATTTTCATGCGCGAGGATGGTTGCACCGGCTTCGTGGAGCGCTGCATTTCCGTCGGTGTGGTCGAAGTGCCAGTGCGTGTTGATGAGAATTTTCAGCGGAGGCTTACCCATGGCGGCGAGCGCTTCCTGGATCTTCGGTGCGACTGGCGCGAAACTCGAATCAACCAGCACTTTGCCGTCCGGTCCAGTGAGCGCGACCATATTTCCGCCAGGACCGTAGAGCATATAAATGTTGTCGCGCAGCTGAAGCGTCTGCAGAGGCACCGAGCCCATCTGCGCGCGGAATTGCGCGATTTTATCGCCCAGCTCTTGGGCTGTTTTGGCTGCGGTTGTGGATTGCTGCCTCGCGAAAAGTTCTTTCGGAATGAAGCCACTGAGCAGGCCTGCGCCGGCCATCATGCCACCGGCTTTCAACATTTCGCGCCGCGTCGTCAGAATCGATTCTTTTGTGCCCATTTGTGGTCTCACTTTCTTTTTTGAGATGTTCGCCGCCTATCTGGCGGGCTTGGCTAAAGGTCTCCGGAACTCAGGCCTCAACAGCCGCTGCCTCCAATGGATGAAGCTCCCGGCAGCTGCGATTCACTAGATTTCCCCGCGCAGGAAGGGGTTGTGCTCGCGCTCTTCGCCAATCGTGGTCGGGTCGCCATGCCCGGGATAAACAACAACCTCGTCGGGCAGCACCAGCAGCTTTTCACGGATGGATTCGAGGATTTGCGGCATCGAGCCGCCCCACAGGTCCGTCCGACCGATGCTCCCCTGGAAAAGCGTATCGCCGGCGAGCAGGCGGGCTGGATCACCGTGGTGATGGCCGGCATGCGCGCGGGCAGCAGTCTTTGCGTCCGATGCGCCGGCCGGGCCTAGGGCATCGCCGTGATGCCCGTCCACCACCAGGCTGATGCTGCCGGGCGTGTGCCCCGGAGTGTGCAGGACGCGCGCGGCGAAGTCGCCCCAGCGCAGCGTGTCCCCCTCCTTCAAGAATTCGTCGATCTTTGCGATTGCCGGGGTCGCCACGCCCAGCCACTTCGCTTGCAGCTCGAGGTGGCGATAGAGTTCCAGGTCGTTTTTATGGATCAGCACGGGGGCACCTGTGGCGAGATGGAGTCCCTCGAGGCCGCCGACGTGGTCAATGTGCGTGTGCGTGCTCACAATCGCCCGGACCTTCAGCCGATGCTCGCGCAGGATTTCCAGGATGCGCTCGACGTCGTCCCCCGGGTCCACCACGATCGCTTCGCGTGTCCCAGGATCGCCCAGGATCGAGCAATTGCATTGCAGCAGCCCGACGGGAATAATTTCGTGGATGAGTTTCTCCGGCATGCGCGGAGCAAGTATAGCAGCAAAATTTCCCGCAGGGCCCGCGCGCCATCAGCGGAGAACCCCGTGCATCTGCTAAAATGAAATCCAGCGCGCCGTGGGCGCGCGCGAATCGCTCTAACTAGATATGGAAACTCCTCTCCTCAACGAACATCGCGCGGCCGGCGCACGGCTGGGAGAAGTCGCGGGCTGCATCCTGCCCGAAGGCTTCTCCGATTTTCAGACCGAGTACCGCGCGGCGCGCGAAAGCGTCGCGCTTTTCGACACGAACTGGCATGCGGTGATGACACTCGCGGCGAAAGACCGCGTGCGCTACTTGAACGCCATCGTCACGAACAATATCCAGTCGCTCGCCGACGGCCGCGGCGTGCCCGCGCTGCTGCTGAATCCCCAGGGACACATCCTCGCCGAGCTTGAGGTGTACAAACAGCCGGACAAGCTGGTGACGCTTTCCCACGCCTCCGTCCGCGAGCGCACTTTCGCGACTCTCGATAAATTCATCATCATGGACGACGTGGACTTGGAAGACTTGACCGACCAGGTGGGCAGCATCGCGATCGAGGGCCCGCGCGCGGGCGTGATCGTGCAGCAGGCCTGCGGCGTCGCTCTCGACCAGCTTCCCGAAATGTCCATCCAGGACGTGAAAATCGAGCGCATCGCCTGCCACTTCCTCAAGCGCTCGCATTTCGGCCAGCCCGGCGCCGAATTCATCGCCCGGCGCGACCGCATCCCTTCGCTCTGGAGCAAACTTCTCGCCGGCGTCCGCGCACACGAGGGCGAGCCAATCGGCATGCTCGCGCTGAATACACTGCGCCTCGAAGCGGGCATCCCATGGTTTCCGCAGGATTTCAACGACACGGTAATCCCTCACGAAGCCGCGTTAGAAGATACGCACATCAGTTTCACGAAGGGCTGCTACACCGGCCAGGAAATTGTCGAGCGCGTCCGCTCGCGCGGTCACGTGAATCGCCGCCGCGTGATGCTGCGTTTTTCACCGCCAGAAGCAATCCCGTTGTCAGGCAGCCAGTTGCGCTCGGCAAGCACGGAAGTGGGCTACGTGACGAGCGCTGCTTTTTCCCCAACCAACGCGACAGCCATCGGCATGGGCTACGTCCGCCGCGAACACAACGCCGCCGGAAGTCTCCTCGAATTCGACGGCGGTACCGCAGTTGTCGAGGCCGCTCCCGAGCTGGCTGGTCCCACAGATCGAATAACCCCAGCCTAGAGGATGGTCAACGTTCCCGTGTCGTTCGGATCGAGGCGAACAATGTCCACTTGGAAATGGTTCTTGGTGAGCTTTTTCGGGGGCGGGATTGCATTCTGGATTTCCGATTTAATTATTCCCGCTTTAGACCGCAATGAGCAAGGATACGCGGTTACCGCTGCGTGCCCGATTGTATTAATTCTGTTCTACTTGGCCGTGCTCCGATTTAGAAAGGGCGAGGATTCGGGTCCTTCCACCGCGGTTTTTGCCATCTGCGGAATGTGGGTGTTGGCTCTGTCATTTACCATGCTGGCTCAGGAGATTCGCGCACCCGGTGGCGGGTGGACGTGGGGGGATTTCGGGTACCTTCTCGTTTCGAGCTTTCTCCCGACTCGAATTGCTTTATACGTGGGTTTTGAGGGCAGTCTCCTCGCTCTCGGGATAGGAACCGTAGCGATGGTCCTCTGTCACTTGGCATTCGAAAGAAACCGCTGGATTGTTCCTCGAAGCCTCTGGGCGGCCCTAAAAGTCCATCGCCCTCGAGATAACCGAAATTGAAGACTGGCTTGGAAGAGGGGTAGTCCTAGGACTATCTATTGCGCGCCACGGAACACACTTAGCTAGTTTTCTTTACTACCAACTTCGTACACAAGATAATCTCCGCGGTCGCTATTCATGCGCAGCGCCAGCTTGCGGTTGACGGCCAGGGGTCGCATCATGAGCATCGTGCGGGGGAATCCTGGAGCAGCATTCGTCACCTCGGTAAATCTGCTGGCGCGCAGAAATCGCAGTTTCAAAGCGGGGCATCTCGACTTTGGTTTATACTCGGGCGTAGAAAGTCGCGTTACATGCCTGCCCGGTTTGCTTCAAAAGCGCGATTTCGGTCCGCGGCCAAACAGGAAGTAAAAATCTTATTCTCCGGCTCCGCCAGGCGGCAAGATTCGGCGGCTCCCGAGATTCGCGGGGTGATGGTTACATGAGACGTTCAGATCTTGTTCGCAATGCGGCAAAGGGGAAAACCGTGCGTACCTCTCAAATCGTTTTTGGCGAAAGGCAGCATCTGTTGCGCGTGCTTGATTCGGTCGAGCGCAGCGCGTTGCCCGCGCCGCGCCTTGACCAGGAGCGCCGCGTGATCGAGCAGCTTATCCACGCGCGCACTCAGGAGCTCAATCGCATTAATGCCGGCTGGGACGAAAAAGTCGGCACGGTGCTGAGCGCGGAAGTGAAGCCGGAACTGCTCGACCAGCTTTCCCGCCAGGCGCCCAAGGAAGATTTCTATCTGCTGCGTCTAATCAGCGAGCACCCGAAAGTTTCCGCGAAGACGCTGAGCAAGCTTTCGCATCATCCGTACTCGGCGATTCGCGAGAATATCGCGCGGCATCCGAATAGCGATGCCTCCACGCTCTCGCGGCTGAGCCGCGACCGCACGCAGCCGCTCTGGTACCTGGTCGCGTTCAACCCGAACGCTCCCGCCAACCTGCGCAAGAAGCTTCAGGAACGCATGCGCCGGCTGGGCGAAAAATCCGCCACGCAATAGTCACACTCTCCTGTTCGTACTACCTGGCAAAGGGGCGCTGCTTGCAGCGCCCCTTTTTTTCTCGCGCGCGCTTTCTGGGATAGAATCCCGTCCGTGCCGCCGCCGGACACGCTCAATATCGCCGACGAATTCGTTGCGTGTCCCGCGCGCGAGCTTCCGCAGAAGCTTGCGATCCTGGGCGTCGAGCGGCGGGCCACTTACGGTGAGCTCGAAATCGAAATGAACCGCGTGGCTCGCGCGCTCCGCGATTACGGTTGCCGCCCTGGCGACCGCGTGCTCCTCGCACTCCCGGATTCACTCGAGTTCATCGCAGCTTTCTTCGGCGCGGCAAAAATCGGAGCGCTACCTGTGCCGGTGAATTCCGCCGCCCGCGCCGCCGACTACCGCCATTACCTCGCTGATTCCGGCGCGCGCTTCGCAGTCGTTCACGCCACCGCATGGGACGGGTTCCAACCCGCGCTGCACGAATCCTCAGCCGAGTACACCGTAGTCATCGGGTCGCGCGGCTGGCTGGACGCACCCGGTGCGGGCACAGTGATCCGCTGGGAAGACTGGCTGCCAAGCGATGCCGGCGACGTGCCCGCGCACCAGAGTGCAGCTGCCGACCCCGCGTTTCTCTTGTACACCTCAGGGAGCGGCGGAGCGCCGCGCGCGGCGGTCCATCGCCATGGCAGCATGGCTGTCACTTCGCAATCATACGCGCGCGGAATTCTCGGTCTTCGGCCGGACGACATCACATTCTCCGTCTCAAAACTTTTTTTCGCCTACGGCCTCGGCAACGGGCTGTATTTCCCGTTCTCTGCAGGCGCGGCCACACTGCTTTTCCCCGACCGCCCACGCGCTGATTCAATCGCCGACGCGGTGGCCAAATTTCACCCGACCGTCTTCTTCTCCGTTCCCACTTTTTACGCCGCGCTGCTTCGCGAAGCGGGGGCCGGGCGCTCGATGGATTTTTCCTCCGTGCGCCTGGCCGTCTCAGCAGGCGAGTCGCTCCCCGCCGAAATTTTCACCCGCTTTCGCGATCGCTTCGGCATCGAAATTCTCGATGGCATCGGCTCGACAGAAATGCTTCACATCTACATTTCTCCGCGCCCGGGAAAAGCACGGCCGGGATCGTGCGGCGTCCCGGTTCCCGGCTACGAAGTGAAAATACTCGACGACCACGAAAGGGAAGTCCCCGACGGCGAAATCGGCAACCTCTGGGTCGCAGGCGCCAGCCGCTTCTGCGAATATTGGAACGCGCCCGAACTCAGCCGCAGCCGCATCGACGGCGATTGGTTCCTCACCGGCGACAAACTCACCCGCGACGCGGACGGCTTCTATCACTATTGCGGCCGCGCCGACGACATGATGAAAGTTTCCGGCATGTGGGTTTCGCCCGCCGACGTCGAAAACGCGCTCCTCGCGCACCCCGCCGTCGCCGAATGCGCCGTGGTCGGCCATTTCGATTCTGTGGGCCTCACGCGCCCGGTGGCCTACGTCGTCCTTCGCGCCGGCGTGCAGCAGCCGGGCGGCGGCCTCGATAGCGAAATCAGCGCCTGGCTGCGCACGCGCCTCGTCGGCTACAAATGCCCGCAAGAATTCCGCTTCGTCCGCGACCTGCCAAAAACCGCGACCGGGAAAATCCAGCGCTTCCTCCTGCGCGCGACTTGATTCTCCCTCAAGACAAATTGGCTCTTTACAGCTATAATTACCCCTGTATATTGGCCCATAGGAGTGAGCCAATGATCCCGCTCCACCTGCAACCGGAAAGTCACATCCCGCTCTACGTCCAATTGCGCGACCAGCTCCGCGCCCTCGTCCATTCCGGCGAATTGCGCACCGGCGACCGCATTCCCGCCAGCCGCGAACTCGCTTCGCAACTCGGCGTCCATCGCACCACGGTCGCGAACGCCTACGCCGAACTCGAATCCGAGGGTCTGATCCAGGGCCACGTCGGCCGCGGCACATTCATCTGCGGCACGCCCGTCCGCCAATTCACGCCGCCACCGCGCTCCAACGGCAATGGCAACGGCGCCATGCGCTGGGAATCGCTTTTTGCGGACGAGCGCGCCGAAGAAGCCCTCAGCCGCCTCATGCCGGAGCTGCCGCCCAACGACATCGCCTTCGTCACCTGCCGTCCCTCGGAAGATTCTTTCCCGGTCGAGGAATTTCGATTGTGCTGCAACGCCGTCATGCGCAACGAGGGGCGCCGCATCCTGCAACTCGGCTCGACGGATGGCTACGAGCCGCTGAAGCGCGTGCTGATCGAAATGCTCCGCACCGAGGGCTTGAACGTCCGCGGCGAACAAATTCTGATCACCGGCGGCTGCCAGCAGGCGATTGATCTCGTTTGCAAAGCATTCCTGCGTCCCGGCGATTCCGTGGCCCTCGAAAATCCCGCCTATCCCGGCGCGATTGCTATTTTTTCGGGCGCGCGAGTTCGCATGCTGGCCGTCGGCGTCGGGACAGATGCGAAGCACGCGGGGCAGACCGGGCTCGACGTCAGCGCGCTCGAGTCCGTCCTGATGCAGAATCGCGTGAAATTTATTTTCGTCACGCCCGACTTCCAAAATCCGACCGGCACCACCCTTCCTGTGGCGGAGCGCCGCCGCCTCCTCGAAATCGCCGCGCGCTATCAAGTGCCGGTAATCGAGGACTACATTTACGCGCGCTTGCGCCTGCGCGGCAGCGCCCTCCCCTCGTTGAAATCGCTCGATCGCACCGGCAACGTCATCCAGATTGACAGCTTTTCGAAAATTGCGTTTCCGGGCCTGCGCGTCGGCTGGTGCATCGGGCCGGAGAGCGTCATCGAACGCTTGCGCGTCGTGAAACAATCCACGGACCTCCACAGCGATCAGCTCTCCCAGGCGGCGCTCGCGGAATTCGTTCGTCGCGGGCACCTGGCGCGGCACCTCGCGAAGATGAAAAAAGTTTATCGCGGACGCCTCGATGCGCTCGAGGCCGCGCTCGAAAAACACATGCCCGAAGAAACCACCTGGTCGCGCCCCGAAGGCGGAATGTCCATCTGGGTCACGATTCCTCCGGGCCTCGACGCGGGCGAGCTGCTGATTCACGTGCGCGAGCGCGGCGTCCATTTCGTTCCCGGACGCTATTTTTACTTTCAGACTCCGCAGCCGAATACCTTGCGCCTCGGTTTCGCGGGGCTGGACGAAAAGACCATCGGACGCGGAGTGCAGACTCTCGCCGAAATGCTCAAAGTGGAATTGCGCAAGCGCCAGCGCGGCGCGCGCTCGGAATCGCCGTCGCGTGTGGCGCTCATATAAAGAACCTCCATGCTGCTCGAACCCAAACCGGATAATCCTTGCTTCGGCTGCGGCGGAGCGAACCCGCGCGGCATGCGGCTCACGTTCGAGCAGGATGATGCCGCCCAGGTGATTCGCGGCAAATTCCGTCTCGGTATGGAGTATTGCGGCGGCGCGGCTTTCATTCATGGAGGCATCATCGCCACGTTGCTCGATGAGGCCATGGCCAAAGTCAGCCGCTTTCGCCAGGTCCGCGCGGTCACATCTGAGCTGGTCATCGAGTACGTGAAATTCGTCGCCGTGGACGAAGATTTGCTTGTGGAAGCGCGCGAACTCGAAAAGAATGGACGCGTCCTAAATCGCGTGGCCGAAATTCGCAATCGCGCAGGCGAGCTGCTCGCGCGTGGCCGCGGGCGCTTCATCGAGATTGACCCGACGCGTGCCGGAGCGGGCAAGGGAACTGACGGTGCTTCGAGCAAGCCAGCTTTGCAGTCATAGAATTTACAAGGGAGAGGGAAAATGGATCTGATGAACAATAATCTGTGGCGCGTGAAGGTCGGCCTCGCCGAAATGCTGAAAGGCGGCGTGATCATGGACGTCACCACCGCCGCGCAGGCCAAAATCGCCGAAGACGCCGGAGCCTGCGCCGTCATGGCCCTCGAGCGCGTCCCAGCGGACATCCGCAAGGAAGTCGGCGTGGCCCGCATGGCCGCACCCAGGATCATCCGCGAAATCATGGAGGTGGTCTCAATTCCAGTGATGGCCAAAGTCCGCATCGGCCATTTCGCCGAAGCGCAAGTGCTCGAAGCGCTCGAAGTGGACTACATCGACGAAAGCGAAGTGCTCACGCCCGCCGATGAAGAGCATCACGTCTGGAAGCATGGCTTCAAGGTCCCCTTCGTTTGCGGCGCGCGCAATCTGGGCGAAGCCCTGCGGCGCATTGCGGAAGGCGCGGCCATGATTCGCACCAAGGGCGAAGCCGGCTCGGGCAATATCGTCGAAGCGGTGCGGCACATGCGCGCGATCGTCGGCACCATGAAGCGCCTCACTACCCTGGGCGAGGAAGAGCTTGTGCACGAAGCAAAAGAACTCGGCGCGCCCTTCGAACTCGTCGCCTGGGTGGCCAAGAATGGCAAGCTGCCGGTGCCGAACTTCTCCGCCGGCGGCATCGCCACACCCGCCGACGCTGCGCTCGTGATGCAGCTCGGCGCCGAAGCCGTTTTCGTCGGCTCGGGCATTTTCAAATCGAGCGATCCCGCGCAGCGCGCCCGCGCCATCGTCAAGGCCACCACGCACTATAAGGACGCGAAAATCGTGCTCGAAGCTTCCGAAGAACTCGGCGAGGCCATGAAAGGCCTCGATGTTCGCCAAATGGAGGAGAAGGATCTTCTCCAGACCCGCGGCTGGTAGGGTAGGCAATGCAGGTCGCGCGAGGCGAGACTAGGGAGCTGTGCTGGGATTAGAATGGGCCAGCACGAGCGATACCGAGGAAGCTTCTGATGTCGTACCGCTTCGAATTTGCGCCCAAAGACCGAATTCTTCGGTGCAGTTTCAACGGGAGAGTGACGGACGAGTCGCTCCACGAATACTACGAGCAAGTAGGGAAGTACGTGGCGCGAACGAAGCCACGGGCCGGCATCCTGGATCTTTCAAACATAACTTCCTTCGACGCATCGCTCGAAACCATCCGTTCGATGGCGCGATCCTTGCCCGCGATGGTGGACGTGAGCCTGCCCCGATTTATCGTTGCGCCGGCCGCGCATGTTTTCGGAATCGCGCGCATGTTTCAGGCCCTGGGTGAGGATTCGCGGCCGGGCTTGCAAGTTTTTCGAAAGCTCGACGAAGCGTATGCAGCTCTCGGCGTGACGGATCCGCAATTCGAGCCCGTGGAGCCAATCGAGTAGCATTTTCGCGGCAACTTCAAGCGTCTGCCAGGCGTGATTGGCAGCGCGTGTCGAACAGAAAATTTGGGGCGTTATGAAAATTGGCATTCTTGCGATTCAAGGTGACTATGAAGCCCACGCCAAAATGCTTGACCGCATCGGCGTCGAGCACTCCTTCGTCCGCACGCCGGACGATCTCGCGGACCTTTCCGGCATCATCCTCCCGGGCGGAGAAAGCAGCACGCACCTGAAAATCATGACCGAGGAAGGCCTCTTCGACGCACTGAAAACATTTGCCGCGAATGGCGGCGCGTTCTTCGGCACATGTGCCGGCGCAATTCTCCTCGCCCGCGAAGTTCACGGCCCGGCGCAGCAGTCTCTCGCGCTGCTCGATATTTCCGTGCTGCGCAATGGCTACGGCCGCCAGCTCGCGAGCGACGTTCATTCCGGCCCCTCCAAGCTCCGCTCCGAGCCGCTCGAAATGGTTTTCATCCGCGCGCCGATCATCGAATCCGCCGGAAAAGATGTCGAAATTCTGGCGAACGACGCCGGCCACCCGGTACTCGTCCGCCAGGGCCGCATTCTGGCCGCCACATTCCACCCCGAGCTCACCGGCGATACGACGGTGCACGAATATTTTCTGAAGCTCGCGCGCAACGGCTCCTGAAGCATGCCCAAGCCGCTGAACGTCCTTTTCGTCTGCGTCGGAAATTCCTGCCGCAGCCCCATCGCCGAAGCTCTCGCGCGCCACACGGCTTCCGATGTGATCGTCGCCTCGAGCGCCGGCGTTTCGCCGCTCGGCCACATCCAGGATTCCACGCGCAAGGTGCTTTTGGAACGCGGCATCCGCGCCGATGGCCAATTCTCGAAAGGCCTCCACGACGACACGCTTTTTCAGCCCGCCGATTTGATCATCAACATGTCCGGGATTCCCGGAAGCTCGCTTTTCCACGGCAGCAAATTCGAGGATTGGGACGTCGAAGACCCCTACGGCGAAGATATGGAAACGTACCGCCGCATCTGCGATGATATCGAAGCGCGCGTCGCGGATTTGGCCGCCCGCCTCCGCGCTCAGAAGCTCTAGCGCGTGTCGTTTCGGAGCCCAGCAGTAGGCGCCCAAACAGAAATTTAATTCGGTCCCGCACCAAACGAGGAAAAGTGCGCCGCGAAAAAACCAGCGTCTCCCAGGAAGACTACCTGAAAGCCATCTGGGAGCTCGTCCAGGAAGAGCAGGTGCCCATCAGCGCGCGCCTCGCCGAGGATCTCGGCGTCACACCCCCAGCCGTCACCGCCGCCCTCAAGCGCATGACGCACGGCGGCTACCTGCGCGTCCACCGCGACGGCCGTATCGAGCTCTCCTCAAAAGGCCGCGAGATCGCGCAGCATCTCGTCCTCCGCCATCGCCTCGCCGAAAAGCTTCTCACCGACGTAATCGGCCTCGAATGGTCGCGCGCCCACGAAGAGGCCGAACGCCTCGAGCACGGCATGTCGCACGAGGTGGTCGATCTGCTCCTCAAGCGCTTCGGACGCGACAGCCGCTGCCCGCACGGAGTCCCGCTCCTCGGCGGCATGGCCAAGCTCCGCCGCAAATACGGCGCCACGCGTCTCTCGGATGTCGAAGTCGGCCATTCCTACGAAGTGCTGCGAGTCTACGAAAAAGATCCCATGTTCCTCGACTTCCTGGAAAATCTCGCGCTCCGCCCCGGCGCCCGCCTGCGCGTCCACCAGCGCGAATATGACCAAACCATGTCGCTCGGCGTCGTAGGCCAGGGCTCGCGCCGCATCCACGTCGGCAAACCCGCAAGCGAACGCATCTGGGTCCGCCGCATCGCCTCGTAGCGGAATCCCCGGCTTGAATTTTCGCGGGCAGGGGAGTAGGTTTGATATTGCCCACGTCGTGCTCAGAGATTTCCCTGGGCCAGCGCAATCCGAGGCGCCTATTGTCACGCACCGAACTCCAAGCCTTCTTGACCACAAAAGTTTTCTGCCCTTTTGGCAGCCAAGATTTCTCAACTTAAAATTTGAAGGAGACATATATGGCCACTGCAGCCGTGCAACTCGATGACAAAGTTACGTCCTTCGTCGCCAAAAAACAGAAGCTCCTAATCAACGGGAAGTGGGTCGAAGCCGCTTCCGGCAAGACTTTCCCCACCTACAATCCCGCCACCGGCGAAGTCCTCGCCAACGTGGCCGCCGGAGATAAAGAAGACATCGACCGCGCCGTCAAAGCCGCCCGCGCCGCCTTCGAAACAGGCCCGTGGTCGAAAATCCCGCCCACCGAACGCGGCAAAATGATCTGGAAGCTCGGCGACTTGATCGAAAAGCACCTCGAGGAATTCGCGCAAATCGAATCGCTCGACAACGGCAAGCCGCTCAAGATCGCCCGCGTCGCCGACGTCCCGCTCAGCGCCAACCACATGCGCTACTACGCCGGCTGGGCCACGAAAATCGAGGGCAACACGATTCCTCTTTCCGGCGCGCCGCAAAATAGATTCCTCGCCTACACGTTGCGCGAACCCGTCGGCGTGGTCGGCCAGATCATCCCCTGGAATTTCCCGCTGCTGATGGCCGCCTGGAAACTCGGCCCCGCGCTCGCCGCGGGCTGCACCGTAGTCCTCAAGCCCGCCGAGCAAACGCCGCTCTCCGCTCTCCGCCTCGGCGAATTGCTGCAAGAAGCCGGCTTCCCCGATGGTGTCGTAAACATCGTCCCCGGCTACGGCGAGACAGCCGGCGCCGCGCTCTCCGCGCACCCGGACGTGGACAAAATCGCCTTCACCGGCTCGACCGAAGTCGGCAAGCTCATCATCCAGGCCGCCACCGGCAACCTGAAGAAAGTCTCGCTCGAGCTCGGCGGAAAATCTCCCAATATCGTCTTCGACGACGCCGACATGAACTCCACCATCCCCGGCGCCGCCAGCGCCATCTTCTTCAATCACGGCCAGTGCTGCTGCGCCGGCTCGCGCCTCTACGTCGAAAAGAAATCCTTCGACCAGGTTGTCGACGGCATGGCGCAAGCTGCGAATAAAATCCACGTCGGCTCGGGCCTCGAGCCGGATACGGACATGGGCCCGCTCGTATCTGAGGAGCAGCTCAATCGCGTCTGCGGCTATCTCGATTCCGGCTTCAAGGAAGGCGCGAAAGCAGTCGCGGGCGGGAAGCGCGAGGGCACCAAGGGCTATTTCGTCAAGCCCACGGTCCTCGTCAACACCAACGAAAATATGAAAGTGGTGCGCGAGGAAATTTTCGGCCCCGTCGTCACCGCCACTCCTTTCACCGACATCAACGAAATCGCCGCCACCGCGAACAACACCATCTACGGCCTAGCCGCCGGCATCTGGACGCGCGACATCAAAAAAGCCAACGCCCTAGCCGCCAAGCTCCGCGCCGGCACTGTCTGGATCAACTGCTACAACGTCTTCGACCCCGCCCTCCCCTTCGGCGGCTACAAGCAGTCCGGCTGGGGCCGCGAAATGGGCCACGAAGCCCTCGAGCACTATACCGAGGTCAAATCCGTCTGCTCCGCGCTTTAACGCGCCGTCAGCAGACGCGCATTTCCAAAAGGCCGGGCGTTTCTGCCCGGCCTTTTTCTTTTGCCTTTCGTACCGCCGGCATCCTGCCGGCGTCCTGGTTTTGCCGTCAGTGTTGTCGGCGCCTCCCGCGCTTCATCCCCCGCCCTTCGCCTTCTGCTCCCGCAGCTGCTGCTTCCACCCGAGGACGCGCGCCTTGTTCCCCGCCTCCTCCGCCTCAGGGACCATCCCCTTGCGCTGATAAGCCCGCGAAACGGTCGTCCAAGCCAAAATGTCCTCCGCATCCAGCTCAATAATCCGCCGCGCCGTTTCAATCGTCCGGTCAAAATCTTCCTTGGCGTAGTATGCTTGCCCGAGACCATGCAGCGCGTCCGCGAATTTCGGCTCCATCTCCAGCGCGCAGACATACTCCGCAATCGCCTCGTCAAGCTTCCCCTCGCCGAAAAAATCAATCCCCGCGTAGTAATGATCTTCCGCGCTAATCGGTTCTGTCATCGTCGCGTCACTCTCGGAAATCTTTGTGGGTCGCGGTTTCAACCGCGACATAAATGCTCAAAAATCGATTCGGCTTTAGCCGCTGAAGCTCCCCGCCCGGCGATTCTACCATCGGCTCTGCGCGAGCCCCGCGCCATATGGAGTGCGGCGGCTGGCCGCCGCTTTGTTACCGCGTGGCTGGCCTCGCCGTGTTTGGGTCCTCCGCCACGCCCCCACGGCGCGCAAACCAGGCGAGGCCAGCCTCGCCCCATGAAAGCGACAGCCAGCTCTCGCACTCCACATTACTTCGCGAGCCCAATTTTGGCTCCGGTCGTTCTTCGCCTTCCAATTCCCAATTTCAAATTTCAAATTTCCCATCCCTCATGCTGAACGCTCTCCGCTACTACTGGATCATCTCCAAAGGCTACCGCCTGCGTCCCTGGCGCTCGCCCTATATCCAATGGCGCCTCGAAACCTTCTTCGGCCACGAAGCCGCCGCGCTCGACGCCCGCAAATTCTTCGCCCTACTCTGGCGCGAACGCGCCCGCCTCGAACGCTTCCTCGAATGGGTCGCCATCCGTCGCCGCGCCTCCCAGCGCGCCTCGCATTGAGCCCCGCCAACCGCCCGCTCCAGCTGAACAGTTCTGTCTCGATATAACCCTCTTGACAAGTATTGCCCGTTAGGCGTATTTAGGCCCCAGCGTTGGTCTCAGGGTGGGCCCTCGGCGCAGCCCAATCATTGCTCCGAACCTTCCAAGCATGCCCAGCATGCAGGTACCTGCCCTGTCTAACTGAATAAACTCGACTAGGAGGAAACAAATGATTCGCAAGCTCACTACGTTGTTTTTGTGTGCATTTGCGGCCCTGTTCTTTAGTAGCTCTATCGCGACAGCCCAGCAACAGACTCAACTCCCCAAGCAGAATCCCTTCCGCACTCTCACGAAGAGCCCCACCGCCACAGCCGAAGCAAGAACCAGGGCCAACGCAGCAACCAACGGCGCCGATCATGATGGCGGCGCCGTGCTCCCGACCTTCGACTACACCGTCACCTCCACCAGAGACGGCAACACCTACTCCGGCACGATTGTTGGCCGCAGTCCTTTCACGGACCGGTTTGGCTTCGTGGCCATCCCCTCCCAGCTCATTCCCATCGTAGTCGTCACCAATTCCGTTTTCGCCGGCGTGAACTCCTCCGGCCAGGTCGTCACCGCTCCCGGCGTCACGGTTTTCGATCCCACCGTCGCCGATGATAGCTGCCTGACGCCTCCCAACGACGTTCCGCTCAACCTCGTTCGGCAATCCCCGATCTACGAGCCCGCCGATTTCAATTACGGCGGCACCGACGTCGGCTTCACGCAGGCCACCGACGCTTTTCAGCGCGCGAATTTCTTCAAACTGATTGCGCCTTTCGGCGATGGTGATTTCTCCACCTATCACGTGCTTCTTGCCCCTGTCCGCACGACTGGCAAGTTCATCATCAATGTCCCCGCCGCCTCTGGCGTCGCTTTCCCCAGCGCCGCATTCGGCGGTTGCCCCACCGGCCAGGTCGCGATTATTGACGTCAATTTCTACGAACCGGCCATCGAGGCTCTGTTCCCCGCGCTCGCCTCGCAGGGCGTCAACGCCGGCAGCTTCCCATTCTTTTCGCTTCACAATGTCGTCGAGTGCGAAGGAACCGGCTGCGCCACGCTGAATACCGGTCTCTGCTGCATTCTCGGCTTCCACGATATTTTCGGCTCGCAGACCTTCGGCACCGCCACTTTCGACACCAGCGAAATCTTCGTCAGTCCGATCCCCGACATCACCCCGATGTCCCACGAGGTGGCCGAATGGATGAACGACCCGAACACCGTCAATCCCACTCCTGCCTGGGGCCACGTTGGTCAGGTAGCGGGATGTCAAAACAACCTCGAGGTCGGTGACCCGTTAAGCGGCACGATGGCTCCCAGAATCTTCATGCGCAGCAACGGTTTCACTTACCATTTGCAGGAATTGGCCTTCTTCTCGTGGTTCTACGGAGCGCCTTCGGTGGGAGTCAACGGGTGGTTCTCCAACAATGGCACATTCCTGAGCGACGCCGGCCCAGTCTGCATGTAAGCCCGTGCGCCGCGTCACAAATCTGCAGATGTGGATTTCGCTTGGCGTGAACAGGCTACAGGCCGCCGTCCCCGGCGGCCTGTAGTCGCACTCTATGTCGCGCCGGCAGCGGCCGCGTCCTGTTCCAGAATCTGAGCCGCCCGGCCGACCTCACTGACGCCAAAAAACACCACCGGGCTGTTCGTCCCAGACTCCAAGCCGCAGTAAGCATAGTTGATATTGATGTTGGACTCTCCCAGCCGCGAAGCCACCCGCGCAATCTCGCCCGGCCGGTTCGCGAGCTTCAAAAATAGAACATCGCCCACGGTAAACGTCAGCCGCTTCCCCTGCAGCGCCGACTGAGCCGCCTCCGTATTGTCCACGATGAATCGGGTCATGCCCTTCTCGCCCGACGGGAAGGTCTCCAGCGCCAGAATATTTACTCCGCTATCAGCCAGCGCCCGGCACAGCTTTCCAAGCGTGCCGGCCCGATCCTCCAGAAACACGGTGAAATCTTTAGTCACAGGCATGGCGGGAACCTCCTTTGCCTCTCCGAAAATGCAGGGCGCATTCTCGGTTCGATAAGCTGGTGCAACGATCATACGCCCTGCCTCCCCGGCATTCAAGAATGCGTCACCCTCCGCCGCGCCGTCCCGAGCAGGTCGTCTTGAGCCCGCCTCGTCCAAGTTGCCAATTCCGCGTTCCCGCCTTAGATTCATCCGCAGGCGCGAAGCCCGTCGCGCAGACAACCTCCACCTTGGCTGCGGCATCCTTGCAGGCGAATGCCCGCCAATCCTGGAAGCATAAGGGGAGGAACTCAATTGACTCCCAGAGCAGCCAATTTTCCCGTTGCAGCTGCACTTCTGGCGCTCACGCTCTCGCTTTCCGTTCCCGCGCGCGCTCAAACCACCGGCGCCACGCTCTCCGGCGCCATCACCGACCAATCCGGCGCCGTTGTCCCCAACGCCAAAATCACCGCCAAAAATGTCGCCACCGCTGAATCGGTCAAAACTCAGACCGACACCGCCGGCCACTACCTCATCCCGAATCTCAAGCCCGGCGATTACGAACTTTCCGTCTCCGCCGAAGGCTTCAGCACCAACACAGCGAAAGTCTCGCTCGCAGCCGGCGCCAATCAAATCACTAACCTGACTCTCGGCGGCGTCCTTTCGCTCGGCGATCTCGGTTTCTCTCCCACGCAGACTCAGGGCAGCGCCCAAGATCAGGCCCGCCTCGACAAGCGCTCGCACATGCTCAAAATCCATCAGCGCGTCGGCCTGATTGACACCGTTCCGCTCGTCGCCACCGTATTCCTGGGAGCCGGCGCTGGCGGCAAAAAAACCAGCACCACCGACCGCTGGGCGCATCTCGCTCTCGGCTCCGTCACCGGCGATTTGTATTTCATCAGCGCCTACTACGCGATCCGCGCGCCCAAAATCGAAGGCACCGAAACCCGCGGCGGCATCCGCCTCCACAAAATCCTGGCATGGATTCACGGCCCGGGCATGATCGCCACGCCCATCTTGGGCGCCATGGCTTTCGATCAAAAAAGCAACGGCAGGCACGTCCACGGAATCGCACAAGCTCATGGACCGGTAGCCATCGTCACAGCCGCCGCCTATGGCGCCTCCATTTTGGCCGTATCATTCAAATGGTGAGGGCCACCGATGACTAGACCAATGACTGGACCGATGAAAAGAATCCTGCTCGCCTTTGCGCTGCTCACTGTTTCCGCCTCCGCGCCCTCCGCGTTCGCCCAAGCCGACAGCCAATGGCTCCTCGAGAAATCCACGCTCACCTATCACGTCTCCCACCCGCTCCATCAAGTCGAAGGCGTCAGCCACGATGCGAAAGGGAAGGGCGTCTGCCACGCCGGCCAGTGCGATTTCCTGATCGCCGTGCCCGTCAAATCCTTCGATTCCGGCGATAGCAACCGCGACCTCCACACCCTTCAAGTCACACGCGGGGGCGAATTCCCGCTCGTCAGCGTGCGCACTCGATTGCCCGAATCCGTTTCCGGCTCCGCCACCATTCACGCCGACCTCGAGATCACCTTTGCCGGCCAGACCGTCAAGTACAAAGACAT
This sequence comes from uncultured Acidobacteriota bacterium, assembly GCA_963701005.1. Lineage (GTDB taxonomy): Bacteria > Acidobacteriota > Terriglobia > Acidiferrales > UBA7541 > Palsa-295. The sequence continues at coordinate 3,251,844 of OY969555.1, read as the reverse complement.
CGCATTCGACCAGGTCACCGAAGGCAACGACACGCGTATCACCGGCACCATCCCCGCCACGCTCACCGATTTCAAAATCGATCCCCCCTCGCTCTTCACCATCGCCGTGAAAAACGAAATCCCCGTCCACGTCGAAATGACCTGGCGCAAGCAGAAATAAATCCCGGACTTCTCTGCGCGCAGCGTTCAATTAGGAGTATACTCACCAACCATCAATGCATCGGGAGAACGGCGGCGGCCATGAACCCAGAAAATCCCCGGGCCGGCCCATTTCAACCAGGACCAGAACAGCGCAGAAGCTGGCGTTTCCCCGTCGTTGTGCCGGTCGAAATCAAATGGGAAGACAAGAATGTAGTTTTTACTGAAGAGGCCCAGGCCCTCGAAGCCAATATTTACGGCGCAACCCTGCGGATGAAAACGCTCCTGCCCGTCGGCACCAAACTAGAGCTCACCAATCCCGTATCGAAGCAAACGGTCCAAGCGCACGTCGTCGCCATCCGCTACTCAAAATCCAACGCCGTGGCCGTGGAACTCCGCGTGCCCAGCGAGACGTTCTGGGGAACCACGTTCCGCCTGAAGAAGGCCGCCGCCGATTTGCGCACCATCGAACAGGAAATCCAGAAAGGCGGCGCGGATCCGCTCGTCCTGCGCGAGTTCCGCGACGCCGTGGACTTCGTGCGAAAATCCGCCTGGGCCGTGTACGAATACCAGGATCGCCAGGTCCGCCACAAGGACGCCTCCACGGTGCTTTCGCTCCTCACCGTCGAGCGAGTCCGCCGCGGCACCCAGCTAAACGCCGACATCGCAGCCGACTTCGACGCCCACAGCCTGACCTCCGAAACGCCCGGAATCGCCGATTTCTTGCGTGCCGTCGAGGCCGTCGCCAAGCGCCTCAGAACGGTGCAGCCGAATCCCGAGAAAAGATGACGACGCCCCGTATTTCGGAATTGAACGAAGCATAAAATCTACCGCCCTTCGCAAACGGCGCGAAGCGCGGGCCACGCGGCGCCCCGTCCTGAAAAGTTCCTTGGACCCTACGGCGCGGCAGCGGCGGCCGCGTCCTTTTCTAGAATTTTAGCCGCCCGGCCGATTTCATTGACGCCGAATAAAACCAGCGGAGCGTTCGTCCCAGACTCCAATCCGCAGTACGCGTAATTGATATTGATATTGGCCTCTCCCAGGCGTGAAGCCACCCGGGCAATCTCGCCGGGCCGGTTCGCCAGTTTGAGCGATAGAACGTCTCCCACGGTGAACGTCAGCCGCTTGCCTTCGAGCGCCGCTTGAGCCGCCTCCGGATTGTCCACGATGAATCGAGTCCCGCTCTTGCCTCCTGACGGGAAGGCTTCCAGCGCGAGAATGTTTACTCCGCGGTCCGCGAGTGCATGGCAGAGCTTTCCGAGCGTGCCGGCGCGATCCTCCAGGAACACGGTGAATTCTTTGGTGACAGGCATGGCGAGAACCTCCTTTGCCACTCCGAAAATGCAGGGAGCCTTATCGGTTCGATGCGTTTGTGAAGGGATCATACGCCCTGCCTCGCCGCCATTCAAGGATAGGCGATCAGTGGAGGAGCTTCTCAATTCACGAAATCTCAGGCTAACCGCCGCCTTGTAACTCCGTCCGCTTGCTGTTATTCTGAAGCTCCAATGGCGAGGAAAATGTCAAAACTCGACAGGGCCACGGACATCGTGGCGAAGATCATCCGAGACCAGCTGGACACTTTGTCGGCTGCCACCGCAGAAGCAAAGCGCAAAAAGCTGCACGATTTGGCCGTCGAAGTTTCCCCTTCTTCAAATCGCGGTAAGCGTTCACGGCCTTCGCGAAGCGAGGGTCTTCGTCGAATATCTCGATCTCGCGCAAATACTGCATAAGATCCAGTTCGCTCCCGAATCGCAGCAGATTCTTTACGTCCGCCTTGTAACTCTGAATCTCTCTGCGTGTGTGTTCCTTCCGTTTTCGCATTTGCGCGCACTGCTCCTTCCGCCAAACGCCCGCCGGCGACAATCCTACACCCGGCGATTCTCCTTTGCCTCTGCCTTGCCTTACGCTGTCATCCCGACAGAGGCCGCCTCTTGGCCGACGCCTGCCCGCCGGCTTGTCCGCCATAGCCTTGGCGGAAGTGGAAGCCTCGGCGAAGGCGGGAGGGATCTGCTGTTCGACTTTTCCGCCCTTGACGATTCCAGCCACCAGGAGCAAGCTTTTCACCATACGCTGGCTACCATGCAACAAAAGACGCGAGCCAAACGCTTCGGTGCCGCACTCCTCCCGTTTTTCGCAGCCGCAGCGCTTGCGTTGCCAGCACCTGCAGCAGCGCAGTCAAACGGCTCGCCGCGCACAGGGATGCAGTCAGGTCTGTCAAACACCCCGCCGTTCCGAAGGATGCAGACAGCCGTCTCGATCCTCATGCCGACCAAAGATGTGGACTTCGATTCATATATAAATCGTCTCTTGGCGACCATAAAACGGAATTGGTATGCCGTCATGCCCGAATCGGCCATGATGGGAGAGGAGGGATTCGTCGTTCTTAAGTTCCACATTCAACGGGACGGCAAGATACCCGACGCAGATCCGACCCTCGTACACAGATCGGGCTCCAAACAGTTCGACGATGTCGCCGTGGCGGCCGTCCAAACTTCGACGCCATTCGAACCCTTGCCGGACGCGTTTCGCGGCCCCAACATCGAACTGCGTTTTTTCTTCATTTACAACGCAGGCAAGTCCAAAGGCCCCACGCCCAAAGGCCCCACGCCCAAAGCCCCCACGCCCAACGGCCCCACGCATTCAGGCGATTGTGAGAATAATCCTCCAAGCGACCCCTGGGAACCACGTCTGGTCCCACTAGCACAGCCGCCAGCCGCCCGCATTTGCAATGTGAATTGAACGAAGGGCAAAACCTCCCACCCTTTGTCCGCGACGGCGGACGAATAGTGGCCCACCCGAAAAATCAGAATCAAATGAAAGGCCGGGCCACCCGCCACGGCTGTTCCGCCTCGCCAATAGATTGTGTGCAATATTGAACAGACGCGAGAATTCAGCGTTTGGTAAATACGTAAAACGCTGGTGGATTGTGTTCTCGAGTGTGCTGCAGCCGAACCCGCGGTGCCCGGTCGGCGCGGTCACTACCAAATTGGAACGCCATAAAACCCATTGAAGGAGACGCGAATGCGCAATTTTAAAGTTTTCCAAATCTCGATCCTGGCGTTCTTTCTGGCCGTAGTAATTTCCGGCTGCGGCGATCCGGACAGAGCCGCTCCGGGCCCGGGCTCCCCCCTGGCTCCGCCTGCGGTGGTCTCGGCTTCTGTACTTCCACCAAATGGATCTTCAGGCATTTGCCCCAACACTGTCGTCACCGCAATATTCGACAAGGCCATGAATCCTGCGACGATCAACACCACTACTTTTACTTTGGCCTCGAGCGGCGGCAGCGTGACGGGAGTAGTTACATACGACCCCACGACCAATACTGCCACCTTTACACCCGCATCCCCCGGCCTCGCTGTGAGTACCGTTTATACCGCCACCATCACCACCGGGGCAAAGGACCAGTTCGGCAACGGACTGGCAGCCGATTTCAGTTGGATGTTCACCACCGCTGCCGCTGCCTGCGCGGGGCCGCCGGCTGTGCCGCTGCTGACGGCTGGAAACTTCAAAGTTTTGGCTGGCTCCACGGTGACCAGCACCACCACCCCCCCCGGCACCACGATTACGGGCGGAGATCTGGGGCTAAGTCCGGGAACCTCGGTCACCGGATTCCCGCCGGGAACCCTTACACCGCCCGCAGTTATGCATGTGGCCGATGCCACCGCGGCGCAGGCCCAGCTCGATTTGACGGCGGCCTATAATTACGCCGCCGGTATAGTTTTACCGGCCCCCGCTAGTCTCCCCGGTGATCTGACAGGTCTTACACTGACGGAGGGTACTTACAAAACCTCGAGCTCGACAGGGATTCTAACGGTAGGAGCTACCCTCACCCTGACCGGGAATTCCAGCTCTGTTTTTGTCTTCCAAATCGGTTCTACTCTGACCACTCTGGCCTCCACCCAAGTGGTTCTCACGGGCGGCGTCCTGCCTAGCAACGTGTTCTGGCAAGTGGGAAGCTCAGCCACCCTTGGAACGAACTCAGTTTTCGTGGGCAACATTATGGCCCTTGCATCAATCACCTTGGATACTAGCGCAACCCTCCAAGGCAGGGCGCTGGCACGAAATGGCGCGGTCACACTGGACGACAATACGATCTTTGATCCTTAAACCGCGGCATCTTGGAGGGGGTTTAGCTTGAGGCCGGTCCATGACCGGTCAGGCTCGAAGAACTGGATATCACGTGATTCACGTTAGGAGGAATATTCGCATGTCAGTTCATTCAAAGAGCCAACTGGGCCGTATCTCGGCAATGCTGGCGGCAATGATTATCGTCCTATGTGCGTCTGGCACCCCCGCCGCAGCTCAGGACGAGCCTCCTCCGAAGTGGGAGGTTTTCGGCGGATATTCTTTCCTGTATCCCAATTCGACTGTGCATGGTGTGCTTCCAGGCGCCCCTGCGGGATCGCTTCCCTTGAGCAGCGAACTGGAATCGAATCCGCGCGGCGGTGGCGCCAGCGTTACATACAATTTCAACCATTGGCTGGGATTGACTCTCGATGCCAGCAAGGATTGGAGTGCCGGTGAAGTAACGACAGCCAAGAGAATTGACGACGCCGGTTTCTCCAACGTCTCCCTGGGCCCCAAGGTGACCTTCCGCACCGAACATTTTTCCCCATTTTTCGAGGTGTTAGTCGGTAACCATCATCTTTCGCCGGACGCCTTCCACGATATCAACAAATTCGGGTTCATGGCCGGGCTCGGTCTTGATGTGAACCTGTCTAGGCACTTCGCGCTAAGGCTGTTCAGGGCTGACTTTGTGTACTCAGATTACCGCTTTGGTCCCGAGAGTGTGGGGACTCGAGCCACCGACCTCCGGGGCCTGCGGGCGCAGAGTGGCATCGTTTTCATGTTCGGCGGTGAAGAGCCTGCCGCGGCCGCGTACGCGTCTTGCTCGGCACAGCCCACCGAAGTTTTTGCCGGCGAGCAAGTGGTTGTCAGCGCTAGCGGATCGAATTTCAATCCCAAGCGTACAATCAGTTACAACTGGAGCGGCATTCAAGTCACCGTTTCCGGGACCGACCCTTCCGTGCGGATTGACACCACTGGCTTGCAGCCCGGCTCCTATGGGGCCACGGCCAACTTGACTGATGGCAGCAAGCGCGGTGTTGCTTCTTGCAGCGCCCGGTTCATCGTGAAACAGCCCCATCCGCCAGTGATTTCGTGCTCGGCAAATCCGTCAAGCGTGCCCATTGGCGGGACCTCTACCATCACCTCAGTCGCCAGCAGTCCGGATCGACGCGGGCTGGCCTACAGCTACGCCGCAAGCGCCGGCGACATCTCCGGCAGCAGAGCCACCGCCACGCTGAATGCGAGGGACGCACAACCAGGCGCCATCACGGTTACTTGCAACGTAAGCGATGACCGGAATCCACCGCTCACGGCCTCGTCCACCACATTAGTCACCGTGGAAGCTCCGCCGGCTCCTGCCCCCGAGATCGCGCAACTGGAAGTCAGGCTCGCCCTCCATAGTATTTATTTTCCGACCGCTCGCCCCACCGTCGAGAATCCCGGCGGCGGCTTGGTCGACAGCCAGGAGCATATCCTGCTGGCTCTGGCCCAGGATTTCACGAAGTACCTGACCTACAAGCCGGACGCCCACTTGATACTCGGTGGCCACGCGGATAAACGCGGCGGGGAGGAATACAACAAGGGTCTAACGGAACGTCGTGTCGATCGTACTAAGTCTTTCTTGGTTGATCATGGCGTCCCTGCGGACCACATTGACACCCGGTCTTTCGGCAAGGACGACAATCTGACTGAGGAACAGGTAAAACAGCTCATGGACCAGGATCCTGACTTGAGTCCGGATGAAAAGAACCAGATGCTCAGTCATTTGACAGTGCTGGTACTGGCCAACAACCGGCGCGTAGATGTCACCTTGAGCACCACCGGAGAACAATCGATTCAACGGTATCCCTTTAATGCCAAAGATTACTTGGCACTGATCAGCACGACCGGCGGAGAAAAGTCGGCAGGGGGCAAGAAGAGGATGAAGAAAAAATAAGTCCGGGAATACAACGGCAGCGACCAATAGGGATTTGGATCGGCGGGTGGCCCGGCCCTTCGAATCCGGAGTTCATCTCACTTGACTGGACCACTACAGGGATCACATCAGCGTGGTAGCGGACGCGGCTGTCCCTTTGCATTTATTTTTGAATTGGAACTTCTGGGTGCCCCGTCCCTTGAGCTCGTCAGCAAAGGGTGCGGGTTTTGACTCTACCTCCCTATGTAGCGCTGGCGCGCCTTTTGCGTCCCGAGTCCTGCCGAGGGGCCGGCTGCCGTTGACTTTGTCTCCGATTTTGCCTTGCGCTTTCATCCCGACAGAGGCCGCCTCTTGCCCGACGCCTGCCCGCCGGCTTGTCCGCTATAGCCTTGGCGGAGGTGGAAGCCTCGGCGAAGGCGGGAGGGATCTGCTGTTCGACTTTTCCGCCCTTGACGATTCGAAGCGCCGGGAGCAAGCTTCTGCTACGGACGCTGACGGCAATGCGACGACACACGCGAGCGAAAAGGTTCGGGAGCGCACTCCTCCTGATTTTCGCGGGAGCCGCGCTTGCGTTGCCGATACCCGCAGCGGCACAATCAAACGGCTCCCCGCGCACAGGCATGCAGTCAGGTCCATCAAACTCCTCATCGTTCAGAGGAATGCAGCCAGCCGTCTCGATCCTCACGCCGACCAAAGGCGTGGACTTCAATTCATATATGAATCGCCTCTTAGCGACCATGAAACGGAATTGGTACGCCGTCATGCCCGAATCCGCTATGATGGGAAAGAAGGGAATTGTCCTTATCGGATTTCACATTCAGCAGGACGGCAAACTTCAGGCCACAGACCCGACCCTCGAACACACATCAGGCTCGAAAGAATTCGACGAGGCCGCCATGAAAGCCGTCCGCACCTCAACGCCATTCGAACCCTTGCCCGACGCGTTTCACGGCCCCAACATCGAACTGCGTCTTATCTTTATGTACAACACACCTACGCCCAACGGCCCCACGCATTCAAGCGATTGTGAGAATTATCCCCCGGCCGACCGCACGACACCCCGCCTGGTCCCACTAGCCCAGCAGCCAGCCGCACACGGTTGCACTGTGAATTGAACGAAGGACAATACCTCCTGCCCGGGAAATCGGAGGCAATAGAACGAGTATGCCACCCGCCGAGCTCATAGGTCCTGAATATCCTCATCTGCGGGGCGTCGCATGGAGCGACCCTATCCAAAGCTAGGTTAGGGGTGATAAAATCCTCTCATGCCCAAGCAGAACCTGCGATTTACAGCCGTCAAAACAGTGAAAAAACCGACGACCCTTGAATTTGAGACGAAATCCGGCGAGACGGTTCATATCAAAGCGCTCAGGACGGTTCGCAAGAGGAGTGTCGGTCGCTTTCGCACAAAAAGTAAATGAACCGCATCTATCTGGATAGTAACGTCCTCATCGCATTCTATTCCACAGACAAAGCAGAGGAATCCAAGAGACGACTGGTGGCGGCCGCCATGTCAGCCGTCCGCACTTCAACGCCGTTCGAACCCTTGCCCGACGCGTTTCACGGCCCCAACATCGAACTGCGTTTTATCTATATGCACAACCTGCCCACGTCCAACGGCCCCACTCCCAACGCCGCCACGCATTCAGGCGATTGTGACAATTATCCACCGGCCGACCGCACGACACCACGCCTGGTCCCACTAGCCCAGCCGCCCGACGCCCGCATTTGCGATGTGAATTGAACGAAGGACAAATCCTCCCGCCCTCTGAAAGCAGCGCGAAGACTGGGCCACCCGAAAAGTCAAAGTCGAAAGGTCAGGCCACCCGTCGATCAAGTGCAAACGTGAACGACTCGACAGCGACCAGTGGGAATTCGCAATGAACAAGTCACCGAAGCCTACAGGTTATGCATCATATGGTTCTGCCTGTCTTCGATGTACCAATTTTGATTTAGCAAATCTTCTATTTCTACCGTATGCCCGAACGCTTGGAGTTGACATGCGAACGCCTCCGAGTGCAAGCGCCCGCAGATGACGAGAATCTTCTCTGATTTCTGAGCCTGAGCCAGGAGCTGACTCACCATATGGTCTTCCCGTTCCCGATTTCCCCTCACCTTCTCAGCTTCCGACACAGTGTCGTCTTCATTGTATCCAGGATGTATTTTGCGCAGAGCCCTCTGTTCGGGCGTCATATCGATGTTGCAGTAGCGGCAGCTTTCTTTGCATATTTTCTCGGCGATGCTTTCTTCCTCGTGCCGGGCTTCCTCACCAACAAAATCAATGTGGTGCTCGCGAATTTTCTCTTGGAGCATCCGTCCAAAACGGTGCTTTTGGTCCTGCTCAAATGCTTGGAGCTTTCCGTTGGAACTCCAACTGCAAATTTGCTGTCGTTGAATTTGATGGTTGACACCTATTATCAGGATACGCAAGCAAGTCTCCCACGGAACGAAAATATCCTCTACTTCAAGCCACCGGCAGCGCGGAAGGACTATGAGCCGCCGAGCTCCATGAGTACATCGCACTGCGCGTCGAGGCGGCGTTCGAACGTTGGGAAAACTCGACGGCGACTTAGGTCCTCTCAGGGGGATGGAAGCCGAACTTTTTCGTCTCACCCTGAGTTAGGTCAAAGATTCCGGAGATCAGTGTTGCCGGAATTCTCGCCGGCACAAAGTATTCACCCTTTTCCGTCGCGACCTTGCGTGCCAATTCCGCGTCAACGAATGGAAAGCTAACCACTGTTGGTCCTGCCAGCACAGAGATGTAGTCGTTCGGATGTTCCTGCGTGAGAAGAAGGTCAGCGACTTCCCCGATTGTGCCAAGCCAAGACTTTTGAATGTAGATGACGACCACGCCGACTCCTTCACACTCGCGATCACTTTTACGGCCAATACCTGTGCTTCAGATAGGCAATCAAAATCCCCACTAGGAGACCGATGATCCCGGTCAGTAGCGCTGGCATAATCTTCCACAGTCTGTCCTCGCGGAGAGCAGCGTGATCGGATGAATGGCGGAAAATGATTGTGCTGCCCGCGAACGTGAGCCAAACCACAGGAATAAAAATAAGGATGGCCGTAAGGAGGGCAAGTGAAAGCGCCACGCCACTCGGAAGGACATTTCTCAGTAATTTGTCGAGGAATGGAACGAGGAGGGTCCACCCGATCCCGAAGAAGAAGGCACCGAACATGAAGTCAAAGAAGAACGCCCGAAATGCGGATCGCAGGCGTAGCTTTCTGGCGTCGAAAATCTCTTGTAGTTTGCGGTAGACGGTCCATTGTACTTCGTCTGTGAGCAGTGGACCCGTCCATCTAGTGCCGTTCCAGGCCATTTCCAGGTTAATGGTTCGCCAATCTTTGGCGACTTGCAATTTAAATCTCCGTGTGGATTTCGCGATGTTAGGCAGATCCTGAATCTCGTCGCAAATCTTGTTCTTGTTACGAACCATGAACTTCTTTTCAATTGGCTTAGCGCGCTCAGTTTCATCCGTCACATTTTTCATTGCATCCGTCAGCGCATCACCAAAGAGGCGGACAATTTCTTCCAGGTCGTCAAGGTACAGCCGCGCGGATGGCAGGTCTGTGGGGACTTCCTTCTTTACTCGCCAGATCGTCATTGTGCGCGCATGGGGCCGAATTTCCCCCGAACTTGCCCCGAACGAAACGAAAGCACCTGAAATGAGCCGAACGCAACTGAACGCAACTAAACGCTATCACACTTGAGAATCAGGGGCTTACTGATTTTGGGAGGGTTAGAGATTTCCTGGGCTCAGATTAAAAGGCCGCTGCTCTACCACTGAGCTACGCCCCCTCGAGGGAGTGCATTTGGTTCTATCGTGCAGGTGAGCAAGGAGCAACCCGCAATTCCGGGCGATGAAATCTCCCGCCTCGCGCAAAAATGCAGGAAAATCGGCGGGTGGCCCGGCCCTTCGAATCCGGCGCTCATCTCAATTGACTAGACCACGACATGGATCACATCAGCCGGGTAGCGAACGCGGCTGTTTCTCTGCATTTGTCCCCGAAGTTGAACTTTCGGGTGCCCCGTCCTTTGCGTTGTTTGCAAAGGGCGGGAGGTTTTGTTTTTGGTTCGAATTTGATCTCCGGCGCTGAAAATCGTCACCCTCGCGCACCAATTCCCATTTTGGCACTCAAATTAAACTCAGTACCCCAAGATTAAGTATTAATACGGGTATCACTTGGCATGAAAACGTGCTATCATTGGTCGTTTTCATATGACGACGCGCACCTCACTATCGAACGGGGCTCTTGCCGCATGGCAAAGGTCGATGCCTCTCCCTGTGCACAACGCGCCACACCCCGCCTCAAATCTGAGGTGGGCGAAGAAAAGGCCTGCCCGCCAGCCTTTTGGAGGGCTAATCGCAGCTCACCCCAATTCAAAAACTCACCCATCTTCCTCAAAACAAAGGCCTCTAGAAATTCTAATAGCCGCTCTAAACGACGATCCGACAAGGATCGTCGTCCTGAGCGATCGAAGGGAGCCGAAGGATCTCTCTTCTCCCTCCAATCCCACTCGTCACTCGCCACTAGCGACCGCATTTCTAGTAGCAACAGTCCCCAACTCAGAATTTGAGTCAAGTTGCTGCAAACAAACTCTTTATCAAAATCCTACCCGCAACAAAAACGTCGTTTCTGCAAATGTCCACCCGACAGGATCAGCACCCACTAGCCACCAGCCACTAATCACCCGCCACTGCATTTCTAATCGACAGCTAGAAACGATTACAGATCGTCGCAACTCCCTCAACATCAGGCAGATAACATTTTCTAATCGACCGAGATACAGGTGGCACTTCTCCCCTCAGAAGGCTCGCTGTACTCCAGCTTCCAGCATCCAGCCTCAAGCTTCCAGAACGCGTATAATGGGAGCAAAGGTTGAAGCTTCCATGCAAGAACTGAAAATTCTGCAAAAGACTGGATCGCTGCACGAGGCGCGCTGGTGGGAGGCGGAGCCGGGGGGCAAAGCGCACTGCTACCTCTGCCCGCGGCACTGCCATATTGGCGAGGGGCAGGCCGGGTTCTGCTTCATACGGGCGAATGAGGGCGGGAAACTTTACAGCCTGGGGTATGCGCATCCGGCGGCGATGCAGATTGATCCCATCGAGAAGAAGCCGCTGAATCATTTTCTGCCCGGGACGCGGATATTTTCGATGGGCACCGCTGGCTGCAACATGGGCTGCTTCTTCTGCCAGAATTGGGACATCTCGAAATCGCGGGCGGACCAGGTGCGGTCGTCCTACGTGCCGCCGGAAGACGTGGTGCTGCTCGCGATCCGCAACGGGTGCCCTTCGATCGCCTTCACCTACAACGAGCCGACCATCTGGGGCGAGTACGTGATTGATATCTGCGCGGCGGCGAAAGAATACGGGCTGAACACGGTGATGGTGACGAACGGATATATCACCTATGAAGCGTTCCACGATATTTACGACCACGTGGACGCGGCGAACGTGGACTTGAAAGCGTTCACTGAGAATTTTTACGGGCGCATCACGCTGACGCATTTGCAGCCGGTGCTCGAAACGCTCGAGTGGCTGAAGAACGAGACGAATGTCTGGTTCGAGATCACGAACCTGATCATTCCGACGCTGAACGACGACGCGGGCGAAACGCGCCGCCTGGCCGAGTGGGTGCTCGAACATCTTGGCCCGGATGTCCCGCTGCACTTCACGGCGTTTCATCCGGATTTTAAATTGCAAGACAAGCCGCGCACGCCGCCGGAGACGCTTCACGCCGCGCGCAAAATTGCGCTCGAAACGGGGCTGCATTACGTGTACGAGGGGAATATTCACAGCGACGGCGCGCATACGTCGTGTCCTTCGTGCGGCACGGTGCTGATCGAGCGGTCGTGGCACGATGTGCGGCGCAACAAACTGAAGGACGGCGCGTGCCCCAAGTGCGCGACACAGATTCCCGGCCGCTGGACGAACCCGCAAGGGAAGACGCCGCCAAAAGTCTACGAGCGCGCCCGCGAATTGGCGGAATCGAAATATCCAGATTTGAATTTGTGATGACCAGGCCGCGAGAATTGGTTTAGAGCGGCTAGGAATTTTCCCAGAAGTCGGGGGAATGGCCGGGGAGCTCGGGATTTGTGCCGGGACGAAGAAAATTTATGCCGACGCGGCATTTGCCCTTGCCGCGTTTGCCGATGTGAACGACGCGGCATTCGCGCTCGGCCTGATTGCGCGTGTTGGTGAGGAACAGAACCTGGCCGCGAATGACGGGAGTTTCGAGCGGGATAGCGCAGCCGTCTTCGTTGATGTCGAGCGTTTCGGTTTCTTCGTGGAATGGCTGCTTGCGCTCGTCCGAGCCGTAGACGAGGACAGGCACGGGCTGTTTCCAACGCGCGCTCTTGCGGCGGTCGGCGCCGTCTTTCATGGGCGCGCCGGCAGCGTGGCCACGCGGCTTCGAGCGGGCTTTGTCCTTTTCGGCTTCCTTCAGCGCGTCCCAGATGCGGCTCACAGCGGCCCCCATTCATGACCGGCACGGCTCAGACAACACAATAAGGATAAGCGTTCAGCGAGCCAAGCGCGCGGGAGTGCGCGAAGCTGTAGGCGTATGGGTAAACGCGCGCCCGCCGGAGTCGTCAGGTGCGGAGTGCTTGGTGGCGCGCTAATGAGGCCAGTGAAAGTAGCCAGGGCCGACGCGCAGGTGAAGATGCCACGCAACGGGGAACGCCCAGAAGATTAGCGAGCCGAGAATGGCCTGGCCGATGGCGAGCGGGATGATGTTGCGCTGGCGCGCGAACATCCAGGCCATCACGGCGCCGCCGATGAAGGTTAGCGGGACCAGGACGGGATTCGGCAAATGGCACGCGGCGAAGAGCGCACCGGTGAGCAGTGATGCGGCCCACTCGCGCGCGGCGGATGATTCACGCGGGCCGGGCTGATCGTCGTGGAAGAGCGCCAACATGCGATTCTGGAAGAGGGAATTGAGCGCGACTTGCTGCAGGACGCAGAAGGCGAAATAGCCTTCGAGCCGGCGCCAGTGAATGAGGTGTTCCGGGAACTCGCGAGGGGCGCCGAGCGCTAGGCCGATTAGGCCAAGTCCGGCGGACATGGCAGCGAAGATGATGAGCGCCTGTTTTGTGGCGGGCCATAGATTATCCGCCCGCCAACCGAGGGTCTTCGGCGTGTCGCGGTGGAGGAGGAAGCTCGCGAGGATCCAGGCGAGCAGGAGCAACCACGTCCAGCGCGCGGTGAATTGAAGCTGCCAGATGAACCAGAGGACGAGGAGGGGGAGGAGGGTGACATCTGCGAGCGTGAACCAGCGGAGCGCGCGCGGGTTCATGTTTGCGGTGAGCCGGAGGCGGCGGCCAGGGCGCGGATGAGAGCTTCGATATTGGAGGTCGGCGCGATTTCTCCGCGGTCGAGGTAGGGCTTCCAGTCAACATCCGGGAAACCCATTCGCGTGGCTGCGGCGGGCAATTCCGCGCGGACCAGGGCGGGGGAACGGTTGCCTAAACGGCGGAGAGCTTCGTAGACGATACGGTGTTCGGGATCTTGCCAGGCGTGTTGCGCAAGAGATCGGAGGATAGCGTCGCGTGGGATGGTGGAATCTTGCGCGATACAGAGTGAGCGGAGGATTTCGAGCTCGAGACTGAGAACCTGCGGCACGGTAGTGTGTGAATCGGAATCAGCGGACATGGTTGGTTTGGTGCGACGGCATGGACGATATTCTAGCGGGAAAAGTGGGGCGAGAAGCAAATTTACGGCGGCGAAGAACTGTACCCGTGAGCCTTGAGCGAAGAAGGACTAAGCGGCGCTCGAAACTACCGGACGAACGAAATCGATACGATCAATCGAGGCTGCGACTGCGAACAGGGGTGAGGCTTCGCCGGCAAGTTCGTGGACGCGAATAGCCTGAGCGCTGGCACGGACCAGGACGGACATACCCCGATCGCGTTCGCCGGGTAGAGAGAAGGTGAGTTCGACGTTCGTGCCTTCGACAATTGGGACTTGGGAGTGAAAGAAGATACCGGAGCGGGAAACGTCGCGGAGCTGGCCGGTATGGAACTCGGCCGGACGTTGCCGGGAGAGGCAGACCTGGACCGGCAGATAGACTTCGTAGCGCCTTGCTTTTCTGCGTTCTCCCATGGGCCACCTCTACTGATTTGGATGCACGAGGGGGGCCAGCGGGTAGCGATATTGAATTGTATTGAAAACAAGGTGGTTACGAGGCATAGGGGCATGAAAAAGTGGGAGGAATCGTGGAAAAATTTCCTAGTACGGGAAATTGATGCCTATCGGGGATAGTAACTTTGTACTGGAACTAGCCTCGCAATTTGCTGCGAACACGGGACTTCCTCTTCGGGCGGGCGGCGTTTCCCATTTTGACCTCTTTCTGGGTTGCGCGCACATAGTCGGGGGAGATGTCTATCAATTCGACGCGAACTCCGACACCGTTGAGGCAATACCGAACTTCCAGGCCGGATGTTAGAGAACCGGATCGTGCAAAACGGACGTGCCTTCCGCTTCCGTGAGCAATCCCTTTCCGATCAATAAACGCACCAGTCGGACCATGGCGGGGGATTCGGCACGATGCTGAAAATCAGATGCGCGCTTCGGGACGCGTGCAGGGTCGAGCGGGGCGATGCGTTCCCCGGTGACATCGGAAAGCCACTGAACCAAGGCAATCTGCTGGCGCTCGTCCAAATCATTGAAGGCAACGCCCATCCCGAGGCCGTTCTGCGAATAGACGACGGTGCCCGTGGTCTCAAATTGTGATTTGCCTTTGTGCAATTTCAGGCGGAGTTTGGAGCCAACGGCGTAGGGATTGGTGGTGTCGACGAAGCAGCCGCCCGGACCGAGATCGGTGGTGCGGGTGGAAACGCGTGCACCGGAGGCCAATTCGACGACGTCCACGCCGGCGGTGAATGTGTGGCGCTCGGCGCCGCGGCGCTCAGCTTCGTTCACAGAGGTGGACTGGCTGCCTGTTCCCTCGTGGGTGTCCTTCTTAATCCCGTAGTCATGCATCGTTTATCCCTAACTTGCCCGCCTGCAATTGAATTTTCCGTGTGCCCAAGCGGCGAGCGGATCGAATCTACTGTTGGTATTGTCGCTGGTGATTCGGAAGGCATACAAGGGCAATCCCCGGCGCTTTGCCCAAAGGCAAACCATGAATTGAGAGGTGGCTAGGAGCGCGACTCAGACGATGAAGCGGACAGCGATGCCACGAGTGCCATCGGGGCGGTCTTCGAGGCGAACCACGGAGCCCAGAAACCGATGGTGCGCGGAGGCTTTCTCGCCGAAGGGGAAAGTGACGATTAGCCGCATCCCCAGTAAATAGTGCGGCATACAGGTGATGAAGTAGAGGCCATCGCGAGTGAAGTCCATGACTTGGCCGACATCTTCGATATCGATGAAGCGCGCGTCGAAGGGGCGGACTTGAACCGGGAGGCGGAGTTTGAGGCGCTCCCGGCGACGGCCATTTTTTCGCGCCTGTTCTTTGCGTTCTGAATCTTTTTCGAAGGACACCCGAGAAGGACTCGGGGCTTGGATGGCAGTGGCCATTTCCGGTCTCCCTGAACCGCTAATGATTGCATGACCAAGATACAGAACCTGAGCACTGGCTGCCTATAGACCGCGGGTACCAGTGGGTACTATACGAAGGTTGGGGGAGCGCGAAGAACGGGCGGCCAACAAACCCATTACAATTTCCCAATCCCGGCGGAGGACAGGAAGCGACCGAGCTATTTTGCCTGTTGCGACTTGATATATTCTTTCAAGCCTTTGATGCGCAGTGTGACTTGCGCTTCGTTCAATTTATCACTGGCCTTAAAATCAGTGCCCCACGGGGGCATCTCAGGGGGCCCGTGATCCGGCATGACCACGCCATAGCGTAGGACCTGGGTGACAAATTCGTCCGGGAATTTGCCGCCATGATTTTTGGAAAGCATGGTCAGGTCGGGAGTGACGTCTTTAAAGGGGTAGGGGGCCGGGCCAGTTCCCTTTAGATCGTTTCCGTGGCAGGCAGCACAATATTTCTTGTAGAGCTGAGCGCCTGACGGGGCGGCTTCGGGTGAAGCGGTCTTGGCCGGCTCTTTTTGCGCGGGCTGGGTTGACTGGATCGATTCCAGGTACCTCACGAGATTATCCATGCGGACATTACCGCGGTCCACGTCGTCCTCAATTTGGTGAAAGACGGGGCCCCAGACGGGCATTTCGCGCGAGCCGTGCGAGGCGATTGTGCCGACGCCCTGAATGATCCGCTGGACGCGCGCCTCCGGGAATACGCCTCCGTTGTTCATTGAAATCAGGGTAAGGTCGGGAACTGTTGCTTTCAATTCCGGAGCTACCGGCCCGCTGCCTTTTCCGTCTGTGCCGTGGCAGGACGCGCAATAGGCGCGGAAAAGATCCGGGCCCTCGACGGACCGAATGAGCTGTTGAAATTGCGGCTGCGTGGCCGGCGCTAATTGGGCGCTTGCTCCGCTAATGCCACGCGCAACGTATATAAGGGCAAACGCAAGGGACAGGTAAATGACGATTCGAAGTTTCTGACTTTGTAGTTTCATTGTGATTGCACCGCCTAACTGTCGGAGCCGGTTACGGCTCAACAGAATGCTTCAGTGTTTCCAATGGCCTGCATCCCATTTGGCGAAGAAAAGCGCAATTAGCACAACCGCGAGTAGCATAAAACCTTGTGGAAGCATGGTCGCCTCCTTTTTCTCACCTACGTTGCGATTGTCGGTTATTCGCCGCGCAGGAGATGTGACGGTCGCGACGGTTGGCTGTGACGGGGGACACAATGAGGTTTTCGAGGCCAGGCTAGTGTCAGCTATACGGCGGAGTTATTTTCCGGAGGAGAAATTCCTTGCGGCGTCGGCGGTGGTGGGGAAAACCTCGATTACCTTGTCTACATGAGTGAGTTTCAGGACGCCGTCGACCATGCCGGTGGGGCCGGCGAGGCGGAGCATGCCGCCGGATCTTTTCAGGCTGGAATGGGATTTGACGATCTGGCCGACTACGGCGCTGTCGACGTGGTGGACGGCGGCGAGGTCGAAGATTACGAGCCTTTCGTTGCGCTGGATGTGTTCCTCGACTTGGCGGTCGATTTCCGAGCAATCATTTCCCATGGAGACGCGGCCGGTAAGCTCCATGACGATGACGCCGGAATCGAGGCGCTTCTTGGTGATTTTCATCGGGGCCTTTTTGCTGGCGCGGGAAAGATGACTCGGGCCGCGCGCGCGATTCGGGTAGAAGCTACATTGGCGAGGAGTGTGCGTCAAGCGGAAGTGGGACCAGGCAAAAGCTCAGTCCTGGACGCACGAAAAGCCCACGGCTAAAGCTGCGCTCAGGATGTGGCGTCTCTCCGTTGGACTGAAGTCCAGCTCCCCCCTGCTCAAGCAGGGGGCTCCCACCCGTAGGGCATCTCATTCTTCGTAGGGGAATTGACGAATCATGCGCATGCAACCGGCGAGGGCTTTCAAGAGGGAATCGCCCCAGCCGAAGGGGAGGACGGCGGCTGTCTTTTGGTTGACGTGCTTATCGGCTTCGGCAAAAAAGCGGGAGTGCTGGCCGGCAGGGGGTGAGACGTATTCTTTTACGGTGATGCGGAATTCGACGTCGCGGCCCTGGTCGTGCTTTTTCATGGTGTAGACGGAAACTTGCGCGAGTTCGTCTGAGCGATCGGCCTGCGCATATTGCCAGTCTGACATCGCGTGTCTCCCCGATATTGGAAGCCGCTGCCCAAGCTTGAAGCGATGCGAAAGCGCCGGAATCTTAGGATGGGGGGCGCGGCAAGTCAATCGAGATGGGGAAAAACCGTGAATCAATCGCTGCGGACGATGCCGCGTTTCATGGCGATGCGCGCGGCCTCGGTGCGGCCGCTCGCGCCGAGCTTGGCGAGGATGTGATTGACGTGGCCTTTCACGGTGCCTTCGCTGACGAAGAGGGCGGCGGCGATTTCCTTATTGGATTTACCGCCGGACATCAGGCGCAGGACTTCGAGTTCGCGCGTGCTGAGCTCGGGTACTTTCATGCGCTCGGCGAGCTTGGCGCCGATTGCCGGCGGGATGTAGTTCTTGCCGTCGTGGACGATGCGGATGCACTGGACGAGATCTTCAAGGCGCGTGTCTTTGAGTAGATAGGCGCGGGCGCCGGCGCGGAGGCCGCGGTACACGTCTTCATCGCCTTCGAAGGTCGTGAGAATGATGATGCGCGCGGAGGCGAATTGTTCGCAGATGACTTCGATGGCTTCGACGCCATCCATGCGAGGCATGCGCAAATCCACGAGGGCGACGTCGGGGACGTACTTGACGTAGAGGTCCACGGTTTCTTTCCCGGTGGAGGCTTCGCAGACGACGGACATGTCTGGCACGCGATTAAGCGAGGCGACCAGGCCTTCGCGGACGATGGGATGATCATCGGCAATCAGGATGCGGATTGGGCTTCCTTTAGCGATGGGCGGCTCCTGATTTCTTGGGCTGCGCGAGATGCAGCAGGAGATGCAATTTGGTGCCGGCGCCGGGCTTGGTGAGGATGGTGAGATCGGCGCCGATACGGTCGGCGCGCTCCTGCATGCTGATCAGGCCGAAGCCCCGGCTGAGAGTGCTGACGTGGGGATCGAAGCCGTCGCCATTGTCTTCGACCATTAATTTGATGACGTCGGGGGCGAGGTCGAGCTTGACTTTGACTTCGTTTCCGCCGGAATGCTTGGTGGCGTTGGTGAGGGCTTCCTGGGCGATGCGCAGGAGATTGGTTTCGACGTCGGAGGAAATGGGCTGAGATTCACCGGCAACCGAGAGCGAAATTTTCATCAGGGATTCGCCTGAGAGCTGGCGGACGAGGCGCTTCAAGGCGCTCGAGATATCGCCGCCGCGGAGCAGTTGGGGGCGAAGTCCCTGGACGGAGCGGCGCGCTTCAGCCAAGCCTGCGCGAGCGAGGGAAGTGGCTGAGTCGAGGTGCGGCTTCACGTCGGGATGCGAACCGTTGAGAACCTGCTTGGCGGCCTGTAGTTGGACAAGGATGCCGGTAAAGCCTTGGGCGAGCGTGTCGTGAATTTCGCGGGCCATGCGGTTGCGTTCTTCGGTGATGGCGGACTTTCGAGCCTGATCGGCGAGGAGCGTGAGCTGCAAGGCGAGAGTGGCTTGTTGCGCGAGACCCTGCGCCAATTCCAATTCGACATAGCCGAATTGGCGGAGTTCAGCGAAGCGGACGACGATTGCACCAATGGCTTTTTCGCCCAGGACGAGAGGGACGCCAAGCAGTCGCTTAACGGCCTGGCCTTTGAGATAAGCGCGCCCCACTTCGTCGAGCGCGGGGCTGGTCTCGACTTCGTGCCAGACGGGACGGCCAATACGGAAGACGGCAAGGGCGAATAAATCCTGGCGGTCGAGATCGACGCATTCACCGGCGAGCCGGTGGCCGGATTCGGGGCCAGGTAGCAGGCGTCCGTCGCGATAGAAGAGGTGCAGGGAAATGGTTTCAGTATCTCGAGCCTTCAGCCAGAGAGTGGAGGCCGAGCCGCCGAGAAATTGGGTGGTGACGCTCAAAACGTGACCCAGGACGCGATCAATTTCAATTTCGGTGGCGAGGATATCGAGCGTTTGTTTCAAGGCCTGGTTGGCACGGGCGAGTTCGGCGGCGCGATTTTGCTGTTCGTCGGATTTGGCGAGCTGGAAGTTGCGCTCCTGGATGCGTCCTTCGAGTTGATGGGTGAGTGTAAGGAAGGATTCAGTGGCGGTCTTTTGATCGTGGATGTCCGTACAACAGGCCAGGTAGCCTTGGAAAAATCCGCGCGGGTCGGCGAGCGGGACCATGGTCGCGAGGAACCAGCGATACTCACCGTCCGGGCGGCGATGGCGCATCTCCGTCTGCCATTGGACCTGGGCGGCAGTGGGGGCAATGCGTTCCCGCGCGATGCGAGCCGCATCTTCTGGGTGGACATGATTTTTCCAGCCATTCCCGAGGACGTCTTCGAGTTTGAATCCGGTGTAAGCGAGTGCCGCGCGGTTCTCGAAGATGCAAGAGCCGTAGGGATCGGTGAGGCACATGAAGAAGGGCAGGGAATCGAGGAAGGCGCGATAAGCGATGTGATCTGAGTCTATCGTGAGTGCTCTATGAGCTGTTGCAGACACTGCGCCGCTCCCGTAGCTAACCGCAAAAGCAAGAACAACATGAAAACAGTCAGGCCCTTAAGCAACAATTGCCCAGGTCAGAACGAAACTGACACCCCGTCAGCTCCCCCGTTCCAACGCGGGAATTCTCTCACAAAAAACGGTGCTTCGCAGCGAAAGGATGAAAACTTTGGGATTCGGCGGGCGGAGGGGAGGAGAAATAGCCGGACGGCCAGTTCGTGGGCATATCGAAGGGTATGGGTGAGGTAGTTCCTCCTGTAGGGCAGCGTGGCGTGCGTATCGCCATCCGAAAAATCTATCCAAAGAATAATTGAAACATTCCTTTTACAGAGTATTTTGCGCATCGGCGATGAATACTCTTTCAAGGTTATTCCACGTCCGTCTTCATGTTAGAGACGCGGCGGAAATCGCGCCGACCGCGGCGAATTTTTCCAGCCAGAACAGAGAGCATCGAGTTTTGAAATTCAGGAGGCATGGATGAAATCCTCTTTCCTTCCAAAATGGGCGGACCGCATGATCGCGGGCGTGCCGGTGCTGCTGATCCTTCTGGCGGTGATGCTCCCAAGTCCCAAGCCTGCGGAGGCGATCCCTGCGTTTGCGCGGAAATATGGATTGCCCTGCTCGGCGTGCCACATTACCTGGCCGGAGCTGAACAATTTCGGGCAGATGTTCCGCGACAACGGGTATCAGCTCATGAATGACCGGGACAGTCCGATCACGCGGGATGCTTCCTACTTTCCAGCGAGCGTCCGGATCACGCCGCAATGGCACCGCGAGAGTGCGAACAATCAACCCATTGATGTTACCCCCGGGGGTAGCGAGACACCTGCGCAACGGCAAGGTACGGTGACGACCGCCGGGTTCGATCTCTCCGGTATGGACATGTGGTTTGGCGGGACTTTGTACAACAACATATCGTTCATCGTCCTGCCATCGTCCGACCCCACGGCCACATGGCATTTTGAATCGGCATTCGTGCGGTTTGACAATCTGAAAGGAAGTTCGTGGCTCAATCTCAAGGTTGGGAGGTATGAACTGGACGAACCTGTCTCGGAGAAGCGGCTATGGACGCTCTCCGGGGACGGCGGCTTTTATTACATCTACCACTTTACGCCCCTTGGTGACACGAATCCCTTCGGTGGGATGGGGGACAACCAACTGGGTGTGGAGATCGCGGGGCACAGTGCCAATAGCTATACGCGCTACGCCTTCTCTGTCGTTAGCAGCCTTGATGGTGGGGAGGAACTGGCGTATGGCTGTCCCGCCGCAGGATGTACCAGCCCCGGCGGGCGAACCGCGGATTACTACGGCCATTTTGAGCAGGCTTTCAACGTTCGGAGTGCCGGGTATATGAAGGTCGGTGCTTACGCTTACTATGGGTTTGCTCCGACTTATTTTCAGACATCGGGCAATGGCGCGAATCTGCTGTATGGTTTGGGCAACAAGCCATTTTATCGCGCGGGAGTTGATTGGAAGTGGTACACGAACCACTGGGTCTTCAAGGGCGTGTACATGCATGCGAACGACAGCCTTTGCCTCGCGAATGCGACGGCCTGCATTCAAGGTCATCCCCCCGCCAACCCGACTGGCCTGCAAGCGGCCGTTTGGAATGGCGGCTTCATAGAAGGCCAGTACGTGGTATCGCCGCAGTGGGACCTAATTGCCCGGTATGAGTTGATCCGCATGTCGCAGCAAGCGAATACCGCAAATTTGGCCTCGCAGAGCAACCTGGACGCGTTTACGGTTGCTAGCCGGTGGAACCCATTCATGTTCAGCCGAGCTGGGTTGGCGATCCAGGCAGAGTGGTCTTACGTGCGGTCAGCGGACGTGACCAATCAAGGGGGAGCTTTCGGAAACACTTGCTTCAACCCGGCGGCACCCTGCCACATCAGCAGCAACAGCTTGTTCCTAGCCACGGATTTCGCGTTTTAGAGGAGCGAGGTGCACATGACCGTCCCAAGCAGAATTGCACGAGCTTTGATTTTGTGGGCGTTTTCGATGGCCCTCGGAATTCCGGGAATCGCGATGGGGCAAACGACCAGCGTGGATGGAATAACCGGGCGCCCCGAGGTGGGAAAGCAATTGTACCGGCGCTTCTGCGTGGGTTGTCATGGCGTGCTCGGCGACGGCAAAGGCGAAAATGCGCCATTCGTTGTAGGGCCCCTGGAAGACCCACTGCCGCGCAATTTCACACTGGGGCTCTTCAAGTGCCGCTCGACACCATCGGGGAGCATCCCTCTCGACAGCGATCTCTACACGACGATTGGGCGCGGGATCTATACGACTTACATGCCCCCCTGGCGCGCGTTGACGCCGGGGCAGCGAGTGGATTTGATTGCGTACGTCAAGACTTTCTCGCCGCGTTTCAAAGATGAGAAGCCTGCGCCGCCGGTGAAGATTACACCAGAGACGCCGAACACGGCGGACAGCGTGAAACGCGGGGAAGAACTCTATCAGAAGACGTTGAAATGCTTCGAGTGCCACGGGACGACGGGGCACGGCGACGGGCCATCGGCCTCAACGCTGCATGATAATTTGGGGAATCCGATCAAGGCATTCGATTTCGCCGACGGCACACGATTCAAGTGCGGGTCAACGGATGACGACCTGTTCAAAATTTTCATGACCGGGCTGGACGGGACGCCGATGCCTTCCTGGGCGGACTATATGGACCCGAATCAGGCGTGGGATCTGGTCCACTATCTGCGCAGCCTGATGGTTAACTACCATCCTGCGAATGCGCCGGCCAAGGAGCAAAAAGGGAAGTAAACTTTTGCATCCCTCTCCTATGGCAATCCTGAAAAGTTATGGCTGAGCGGTGTGTGGGTGACACAACGCCAACGGCCGGTGTAATCCATGATTTTGCTACACAACAGAATCCATGATTCTACGGAGGATAATCCATGAAGAGCACGATGAAGATAGTGTGGCTGGCGAGCCTGCTGGCGGCCAGCCTGGCATTGGCGAATGAAGCAGCGGCGCAATATTCGGTGGTGACAGTAAGCAACGGCGGAACGGTATCGGGCACGGTAAAGTGGACTGGCACGAAACCGCAACCGGTAACACTGCCAATCACGAAGAACCCGGATATTTGCGCGATCAACGGAAACAAGACGCGGGACTTGGAGCGCATCCTGATTGCGCCTGACGGTGCTGTGGAGAACACGGTCGTATATCTGAAGGGGGTGAATTCGGGGAAGGCGTGGGATTTGCCGGAAGCGCGGCGTTCGTTGGACCAGAAGAACTGCAAGTACATTCCGCACATCATGCTGGTGCCGAAGAGTGAAAACCTCTCGATGAAGAGCAGCGATCCCATCCTGCACAACATTCACATGACGGGCGTGGCACTTTACAATTTGCCATTCCCAATTAAGGACAAGGTGATTCAGCGGCCGTTCCAGCGAGACGGCGTGGTGGATTTGAAATGCGACGCCGGACACGTGTGGATGAATTCGGAACTGCTGGTGGTGGACCATCCCTATTACGCCATCACGGATGAACACGGAAATTTCAAGATTACCGGCGTTCCTCCGGGAACCTACACGATCGAAGCGTGGCATGAGAGCTGGCACGTGGCCAGAACTGAATCCATGATTGACGTGGACAGTCACCAGACGGTCACGCGGCCGCTCTTCGCGGATCCGCTGACTTGGGACCAGAGCGTGACCGTGGCGGCTGGGGGAACGGCCAAGGTGGATTTCAAGATATCTGAGAAGTAGCGCGGAGCGATGGCGTTCGCTGTGCGATGACTGAAGCGAAGAGGAGAGGGCGCGATGGCCGATTCGCAAAATTACGAAGAGGGCGGGCCGATCGTAAACGTCCATTTGGTGAAGCAGTGGCTTTTCTGGGGAATCATTTGGACGATGATTTTCCCCGTGGTCGGATTGATCGTCTCGGTGAAGTTTAACTTCCCGGACTTCCTGGGCACGACATCCTGGCTTACCTGGGGGCGGATACGGCCGATGCACGTCAACGGCGTCATCCTGGGTTCGTTTTCCACTACTTTTTTCGGGCTAGTGTTCTACATGGTTCCCAAGCTCACGGGCATCCGGATGGTGGGCGAAAAGATGGGGTACTGGTGCCTGTGGCTTTGGAACATTGGCGTCGCGCTGGGATCGTGGTCGCTCATGGCAGGGTACCAAAAGGGTGTGGAAGCCGGAGATTACGCGCTGTGGGCAGACATCCCGCTCTTCATCGCCTTCATCCTGCTGACCTACATGGTGCTCGCCACGATCATTCAGCGAAAAGAGAAATTGCTGTACATCGCTCTTTACTACGCGGCGGGGGCGATGGTGTGGACTGCGATCAATTTTCCGCTCGGAAACATTCTACTTCCATACAAAGTTCCGGGCGTAAATAACGCCGCACTACACGGGCTGTACATCCACTACATTGTGGGATTGTGGATCACGCCAGCGGGCCTGTCGCTGATCTATTTCTTCTTGCCGCTGGCGGCGAAGAATCCACTGTACAGCCACAAGCTATCGTTGGTGGGCTTTTGGTCCATCGCTTTCTTCTACCCGTTTGTGGGCATTCACCACTACCTGTATAGCCCGATCCCCAACTGGACGCAGACGATCGCGATTGTCACTTCGATGATGCTGATCGTTCCGGTATGGACGGTGACGCAGAATTTCTTTGGGACCATGATGGGGAATTGGAAAGTGCTGCAGGAAAGTTTTGTGGCGAAATTTTGCATCATGGGGGCGGTGTTTTATTGGTTCGGCTGTTTTCAGGGCTCGACCGAAGCTCTGCGGGGCATGCAGCAATTGACGCACTTTACGGACTTCGTGATTTCCCACTCACACCTGACGATATTCGGGACATTCGTGGTGTGGACGATGGCGGGAGTGTATTACGTGTGGCCGCGTGTGACGGGCCATGCGCTGTGGAGCAAGAGCTTGGCGACATGGCATTTTTGGCTGATCGCCATCAGCTTCAGCACCATGGCCGGTGTGCTCACGTTGATGGGGCTGGTACAGGGAACGATGTGGGCGGACTCGGTGGAGTTTGTGGACACAGTGGTGGCGATGAAACCGTACTGGTTCATCCGAACGTTGTCGGGACTGGGGATGGACATCGGGATATTCCTTTTTATGGTCAACATGTTCATGACGGCGGTGGAACCTTCGCCATTGGCGGAGGTGGATCGTGAAAAGAGCCTCGCTGGGGCGGCGGCGGACTGACCATGCAAAACAAACGAATTGACACGTTCATCATGTTCATGGCGGTTGTGTTCATGGGGGGAGCAGTATTTGTGATGGGGTTGCTCCCGTGGCTGGGGCGCGAGCACGCTACAACAGTGACGACCATGGACGGCAAGGTTGTTCAGGTGCCGGACTACACGGCCCAGGAAGCGCGCGGGCGGAAAGTCTACATCCGGGAAGGCTGCTGGTATTGCCACTCGCAGTATGTGCGTCCTGTTACAGGTGAGGACCGGCGCTGGGGGCCCGTGTCGCAAGAGGGCGAGTACGCTTGGGATGTCCCACACATGTTTGGAACGCGGCGGATCGGGCCAGACTTGACGCGGGAAGGTGGACGGGTGCACGACGACTGGCACTACGCGCACCATTTCAATCCGCGTCTCGTGGTGCCCGATTCGATTATGCCTCAGTTTCCGTGGCTCTATAACGGCGTAGACGCGAGCGGCAGGCCAATCCCCACCGATGATGCAAAGGCCCTGGTTGCATATATCCAGAGGCTGGGGTCGAGCTTAGGTCCGTGGCGCAAGAATTTCCTGTATATATCCGCCGGATCGTCGATTCCCTTCATGCCTGCGGCGATTGAAGATGGCATCGAGGAAGGGAAGAAGGTCTATGTAAGGCGCTGCATTGGGTGCCATGGCGAAAAGGGCGACGGAGCGGGCCCGGCGGCAGTGTTTCTGACCACGAAACCGCGCGTATTCAAGGATGGGATATTCAAGTTCCGGTCAACGCCATCTGGGTCGATACCAACGGACGCGGATCTATATCGCACGATCACCATGGGCGTGCGCGGGACGGCCATGCCGAACTGGCATGAATTGACGGAGCAGGACCGCTGGTTCGTATTGCAATATGTGAAATCGTTTTCGGACCGGTTCAAATACGAGACACCGGGGGACCTGATAGTGATACCGGCGGAGCCGACAAATGATGCGGCTTCCGTGGCGCGGGGCAAAGTGGTATATGACCAGATGAAGTGCGCGGAATGCCATGGGGTGGATGGAAAAGGCGACGGGCCGTCGGCTTCGACGCTGCGCGACAACTGGGGCAATGTGATCCTGCCGCGCGATTTCACGAAGGGCGGCACGGATATGAAGAGCGGGCCGGCGCCTCAGGATCTGTATAAGGCTTTCAGCACGGGCCTCGATGGAACTCCGATGCCGTCATATGCGGATTTCGTGGACCCGAATCAGCGGTGGGACCTGGTGCATTACGTGATGTCCTTTGGCCCCCCGGACACGTATTTGATCCTGACGAAAAAGCAGTAGCCGGGAGACGAGCATGGAAAACGATATATTGTTCTGGACGTTTCTGGCGGGGCTGGGGTTCGCGCTGAACGGGTGCTGCATATTTCTATTGCTGATACGCCATGGGCAGTATCGCGACCCGGAAAAGGCGAAATTTGAGATGTATGAACGAGAACAGAGGGACGACCTGCAATTCAGCCGCGACCTGGTGAACATATGAACGGTGCGCCGGGTGTGATTTCACGGGGCGGAGCGGGGATTTCCTGGCTGTTCGTGGGATATGCGGGATTGGTGGCTGGGGCGATCTATTTTCTTTGCATCGGGTAGCGCGAAGACTCGAGCAGGCAGGGAGCGAGAATGAGCAAGGACAACGATCACGATATTCACACCTACGAGTATTCAGGGATTCAGGAGAGAACTGGTAAAGTAAACGGATGGCTGCTCGTGGTCTATCTTGCCCTGGGGATTTGGGGCGTCTGGTATTTGTTTGCGTTTTGGAACCATTCATAGCGTGCGGATTCAGCGGTGCGATGTTTTCGGCCCCGGTAATTCCAACACTTTTGCGCCGGTTCGTAACCGGCGTCCTCGCGTTCGCGATCATTTTCGCCACCTTTGCTGCCTCCACTTCCGCGCAGATTTATCATGACCCTCGCCGCAAGAACTTAGTTGGATTCTCGGTAGACTTGAATTCTCCTCCCGAAGCAGTCGCAAAAATCGTTCAGCAAGTGGCCGGAGACACCATCATCCGCGGGACGTTTATTTATGCGAAGGAGCGCGAGATTGATGACGCGGAAGCGGCGACCACTTCCAAGGCCTTCCAGGATGCGCCCGGCAGCGGCCAGGTATTCTACAAAATAAAAACGAAGGCGATTTCGCCGGCGCACTTTCCGGGGAGCAGCGATGTCGGCACCGTCACGGTGCGCTATATCGTCGAGACGGTGACGCCGCAGCGCGCGCGGCTGCGGATTGACGCGATATTCATCGCGGACGCGGAAAAGACGCGCTACCCCTCGGATGGAACCGTTGAGACTGCCGAGTACGCCGAAATCATGACGCAGGTGAAGGCGCTCGACCCCGTGACGGGCACGCGGCGGCGTCCCGCGCAAGCGAGCCCCGTGCAACAATCCGCCGGGCTGCAAAATACGCTGGCCGAGGAAGAGACGCGCCTGGCGGATGCGAAAGCCATGGAACAGAAACTGCAGGACCGGGTCAAGAAGCTGCAATTCGATACCATGGGACTGGTGAAATCGGCGGGCGTCCCACTGAAGGCCTCACCCTACGATCATTCTGCGACGATTCTGACGCTCAACAAAGGCGCGAACGTCACCGTGCTGACCACAACGAAGTATTGGTATCGCATCCGCACGCCGAAGGGCGATGAGGGTTGGATTTATTATGCGTTCCTGGAGCCGATCTCGTGAACTGCTTCAGGAGCATTGATGGGCGGAACGGGCGGGTGAGGCGGCTGGGATTTTTGTGCCTCTCGATCGCTCTGGGATTTCTTTCGCCGCAGGCCGTGAGGGCGCAGCAGACGGCGCCCGTTGAACGCGTATACCAGCATTCGCAGGTGGACGTCGAGACAGCGCTGCAGAATTTGCAGGCCTATGCAACGAACCGGCTGCCGGCGCTCGACGGATTCGTTAAAGCGGACGCCAGCACGCTCGACCATTTCGATAATCCGCATTACCAATATCGGATCGAAATTTTCATGCAGGGCGCCACGCAGGTGCTGGTGCAGGTGACGGCGAAGATTACCGCTTGGTATGGCGACTCGGACCCGGCGCATTCGCAATACGTGCTGATTCCCTCGAATGGGCGGCTGGAGCAGGATTTGCTGGACCGGCTGAGTGTGTATCTCGAGAAGGGAAGCACGCTGGCATCTACAGGATTGGCGCCCCCTTCGGGGTCTGGGACAGCGGCTGGACCTCCGGGAGATCCTCTGGCTAGTGGTGCAGTGATGGTGGGCGGCGGGGCTTCGGGCTTTTCCGGGAATGCGACGGGAGTAACGGCAGCGGATCCCGCGAACATCGCAGCTCAAGTGGCCGCCGTACGCAGTGCGCGCGAAGCGGCGGAATTAAACCAGCGCAAATTACAGCAGCAGATTTCGGAACTGGAAGCGAATGCAAGGACGCAGCGGTACCTCTCAAACCTTGCCGTAGTTCATTCCCCGGCGACGCCCATTTTCGAGCAAGCGGATGAGACTTCGAAGATTCTTTTCCGCGCCGACCCGGAAGATGAATTCGAGATTATTCAGGCGCGGGAGCGCTGGGTGCAGGTGCGCCTGGAGAATTCGGGCGAGGCGTGGGTGCGGGCATCGCAACTTCAGCCGAACAGCGAAGTGGACGACGCCGAAGATGTGGGTGCCGCAAATTTCACCACTCCGAATGAAGAGGTGAAGGCCTTCGCGGGCGATTGGGCGCCGCTGAAGGGGAAGCCGGCGTTATTTGTTTTCGCCCAGCCGGCGCGCTCGATACCTGAAAACATGCTCGGGAAGAGCCAATTCGATTTTTCGAAGCACATTTTCACCCAGGGATACCGGGAGGCAGCGCACTCCGAACAGAATTTCGCGGGCGTCGTGGTGGTGTTCTTGGGGGCAAAGGGAGGCGTTGCGTCCGCAACGCTCGAGGACATTCGCCGCTGGCGGGATGGGCTGCTTCCGGATAAGCAGTTCTTTTCGCGGTGCTCGTTCGACCCGCCAGAATCGTTTGGAGACGCCACCAAGAAATAGAGTTGGTCTGTTAATCGCCGACTTCCCGCAGCATAATCCTCCGGCATTATTTTGTGCCTAATCTGGTAAGGAGCCTGTCCCTCCGTACCATTCCCTATTTGGCTTCCACTTTTTATAAAAGAGGAACGTACCTTAAGTGGAGGCTATTTGTATGCGAACCGTGGAGATGCACCTGATGGGGCTTGCTTTGGGCAGCCTAATACTTGTGAGCTCCTGCACTCATAGACAAACCCCTGTACAGCAGGATATCGGAAGTCTTGTAGCGATCTCGCGAGCGTACGGCCAGGGTGGCCAAATCAGCAGGTCTGGTTCGCTTAAGCTGGTTGGAGATAGCCAGACACCCGTCCCTCAAGTCACCGGAGATACCGAAGAACAATATGAAAACCAGATAGCCGCGGATTTGATTGAACGGGATTATGACGCGCTCGAACGGGCGGCACGTGAAGCCAGGGTGAGCAAGAGCCGGTTCAAGGGTGGTACTTGGAGGTTGTATATATTTTATGAAGCGTTGGGCCATCCGACTTTGGGAGCCCAAGCGACGGAGGAGGATTGGAAATTTCATATCACGGGCCTGAAGGATTGGGGATCGGCGCGGCCTGAATCGGTTACGGCCCGGCTCGCCCTCGCTGAGACTTATGAAAATTACGCTGATCACGCCAGAGGGAGCGGATATGCCAACACCGTCTCAGAGGAAGGCTGGAGACTTGACCGCGAACGCATTGCGATGGCCGCCTCGACTTTGACGGAGGTGGCGAAATTGAAAGAGAAATGCCCGTATTGGTACGAACTGATGCAGCGAGTAGCACTCGCCCAGGGATGGGATAAAGCACAGGCGCGGAGCCTGCTCGACGCAGCCATGGCCTTTGAACCGACCTATTACCACTTCTACCGTGAGTACGCGAATTTCTTGCTGCCGAAGTGGTATGGGGCGCCGGGTGAAACAGAGGCTTTCGCTGAGGAAATATCCAACCAACTCGGTGGCCAGCAGGGCAAATTCGTATATTTCGAAATTGCCAGCCTGGTGACGTGCCAGTGTGACTCGGACGACTCGCACATGGAGTACCTATCGTGGCCGAAAATCAAGGAAGGCTACGCCGTGCTCGGTGAGCTCTACGGATTTTCAAACTTAAAGATGAATCGCTTCGCGCACATGGCTGTGGAGGCGAATGACAAGTTTGCGGCGCAGGAGGCATTCGCGAAGATCGGCAGCGACTGGGATCATGGGGTTTGGAAGAGCAGCCGGAATTTCGAGAATGCAAAAGGCTGGGCCGAGGGCCAATAGCAAGTGGCATCCTTGTTTCGCTTGGCCATTACGCGGAGACTTGAGCGCCGCTTTTCATCATGACGACGGGCGGCAAACGTTTTGCCGCGAATGAGCATGCTGGGCGTACATCCACCACACCCCACAGCAGTGAGCGATCATTCTCTGCGTAGTTGGTGACAAGGTCAGGCGGCGGCTCGCCGAAGCTGCGCAGGACGACGAGTGCGTCCTCTGTCGACGCGTGGCGGATGGCCTGCGTCAGGCGGTCGCGATAGGATGGTTCGGCGCCGTCGAGGATATTTGAGAGCGTCAACGCCTCGAAGAAACCGGCGGGGCATGACTCGAGGTAGGAGGCCGCATCGCCCAACACGAACTGAACACGGGGCTGCTTTGGCCATGGTTCACCGTTCATCTCGCCTAGGAGGAGTGCGCGAGCGTAGGGGTTTGTGGCGTTCGTATGCAGAGAGAAACACCTCTCGAAGCGGCCTCGCAGAACGGGGCCGAAATTGGCGGGCAGGAACGAGAGGAAACGTGGCGAATAGACAGCGCGCAGGATAGCGGGTGACATCAACGCGTCGAAGCCCGCGCGAAATCGCCACGTATCAAGGTGAGCCCGCCAGAATGCGGCCTGTTCCGTAATATCTGAAAATGAGAGGAACGCCCGGACCACGCTCTCGCGCCAACCCACGAGCGGCATGAAGAAGCGCGCGAAGGCCATGGCGCGCTCGGCATCGCCGACTTCGGCGGCAGCGCCACGGGCGCGACGCTCCGCGTAGGCGAGCTGCACTGGATTAATATCGCAAGCGACGATCTCGTGTTCATCGGCGAGCCGTGCTGCCGTGCAGCCGGCAGAGGCGATGCAAAATACGCGGCCATTGCCTTGGAACGCCTGTCGCTCGATTTCCGCGTCTTCGTGCAGGTGGCCGAAAAGCAAGCGGTGCGAGCCTTTTGCGCGGCCGAGGCGTCCCGACTGCCATTGGGTTTCCATGCTCAAGGTCGTCCCCTCGGAATCGCGCCGCATACCCAGACGAGGACGAGGAAGGCGATATTCTTCACGACCATCCCGGCGGGATCGTGGATGATGTGGCGCGCCCACAAAAGGCCGTTGGCGTTGAGAGTGACTAATATGATGGTTTGCGCAATTGCGCAGGCCCCGGGATAGATGCCGGAAACCACCCAAGCGGCCAGCAGGACCTCAATGACGCCGAGGGCCACGAGGAATGGCTGGCTGAATCGGGGGCCGAGCAGCGGCACGCTCGCGACAACTTGCGCTTGCGATTTTACGCGGCCAAAAATTTTGCACCACAGCCCTTCGTAGAGCCAGACGGCCGCGACAGCTGCGCGCATGACGATTAACGAGGGGAAGATAATGGTGATGTCGTGCATGCAGGATCCTGTACTGGGGTGCCCGTTGGCACCGAAGCCTCTGCGATTTTCGAGTGCGTGGATGAATTAGAGCGAAGGAGCGAGGCGCGCATCCCGTCGAGGATATGAGTATGAAGTTGGTGAGCCAGAAACCGTTCGAACGGACGCCAGAGGCGCCGCGGGCGAAGATGGCCCAAGTAATTCGTGGTGAGGATGATTTCGGAATCAGCGCCGCGGGCCTGGATTCTGTATGAACCGCCAAGCGTAGTGATGCAGCCTTCGATCCCGATGCGCTGTTCGATGACGTCGAATTCGAGGCGGTGAGGCGGCTCAACAGCGGTGATGCGTTTTGCCAGGTGGCCCGAGTCGTAGGTGCATTGGACGGAGGATCCAACACGAGTCTTGCCCCCCTGTGTTCGCACCGGATTTGGCAGCAAGAGGCGCAGGAGGAGTGGCGGGCGCGCTGGGACATCCTCGTACATGAGCATTTGTCGCCAAACCGTCTCGGGGTTCGCGGGAATGCGAACCGAGGTCTCGACCTTCTCAACCGCTTCGTTTCTGGGAAACAGCCATCCGATGTGCCAGAATTTTCCACGTGAACGTACCTTCAGCAACGACGCCGTCGGGTTCGCGCATGGCACTGGGAAAACTTGATTCCGCCCATTGGTCATTTGGAGCTTTCTCCGCCCGTAGGCCGAGGCGGCATGCCCATTGGATTTTCGTTCCGTCGCAGACGCGGGATTGATTGCTTACCCCTCGCCAATTTATCCGTTGGCACGCGGACTTGGTCCGCCTGCGAGACTCCATGATTCACATTCCTATGAGGTGAAGATGTGACGATGGTCACACGGGGCTGTGTTAGTGGAGATGTTTGCCGGATCAGGGGGACATTATCGAACATCGCCGGTTGGGTGGCGAGCGCGAAATTTGAATCTACGGTATAATTAAATTCCTTTGCTTTCCGTTAACAACATTTCGATGCGCTTCGGCGCTAAAGTTTTGTTCGACGACGTGTCCTGCACGTTTTTCCCGGGGCGGAGGTACGCCATTACGGGGCCGAATGGGGCTGGTAAAACGACGCTGATGAAGATATTGACAGGCGAGCTTGAGCCTTCGAAAGGGTCGGTGACGCGGCCGAAGAAGCTCGGGATATTGCGGCAAGACCAGTTTGCGTTTGATGAGTATCGCGTGATTGACGCAGTTATTATGGGGAACGCCGCACTGTGGAAGGCGCTCGTGGAACGCGACGCGCTCCACGCCAAGCCAGACAATGAGCTGACGGATAAAGATGGGATGAGGCTCGCAGAGCTGGAAGGCATCGTCGGGGAAGAAGGCGGGTACACGGCGGAAGCGGATGCGGGCGTGCTGCTCGACGGCCTCGATTTGGATGAGTCGCTGCACGAGCGCAAGATGCGGGAATTGCAGGGTGGGCAGAAGGTTCGCGTGTTGCTGGCGCAAGCGCTCTTCGGAAATCCTCCGGCGCTGCTGCTGGACGAGCCGACGAACCATTTGGATCTCGATTCGGTCCACTGGCTGCAGGACTACTTGTGTGAATACGAGGGCGTGCTGATCGTGATTTCGCACGACAGGCACTTCTTGAACAGCGTCTGCACGCACGCGGCGGACATCGACTACCAAACGGTGATCATGTACAACGGCGGGTACGACGACATGGTGGTGGCGAAGACGTCGATCCGTTCGCGGATCGAATCCGAGAATGCGCAGCGTGAGAAGAAGATCGCGCAATTAAATGAATTCATCGCGCGCTTTTCGGCGGGCACGCGCTCGGCCCAGGCGACATCCCGCAAAAAGGAAGTTGAGCGGCTGCAGACGACGGAACTGGCACGCTCAAACATCGCGCGGCCGTTTATCCGGTTTCAGATGGAGCAGCATTCCGGGCGGCACCCGCTCGAGATCAAGAGCATCGCGAAGTCTTACGACGGCGTGAAGGTGTTCAAGCCGTTTTCGGCGGCCTTGGCTCGCGGGGAGAAGGTTGCGCTCGCAGGACGCAACGGGGCGGGAAAAACGACGCTGCTGAAGTCGCTAATTCGGAATGCGCCGGGATTCATTGAGGACGGCGAACGGCAATTTCCGGTGGACGGCGGGACTGTGGCGTGGGGACACAACGTGGCCGTCGGTTACTTCGCGCAGGATCACTCGGAATCGATTGTGAAGGGGACAACTGCGATCGAGTGGCTGCACGAGTTCAAACCCCAGGCCACGCAGGAGGAACTGCGCGGGCTGCTGGGGCAGATGCTCTTTAGCGGTGAGGATGCGTTGAAGCCGACTGCGGCGCTTTCAGGCGGCGAGGCGGCGCGGCTGATTTTTTGCCGGTTGATGCTGCAAAAGCCCAACGTGCTGGTGCTGGATGAACCGACGAACCACCTGGACCTGGAATCGATCAACGCGCTCAATATTGCGCTGCAGAAATACGATGGGACAGTGCTTCTCGTGACGCACGACTACGACGTGATTGATGAAGTGGCCACGCGGATCTGGCATTTTGAAGGCGGTCGGATCGAGGACTTCAAAGGGCCGTACGCAGAATATCTGGCTTACGCGGAAGAGAAAGTTTCCTAAGCACGAGAATTTCTGGCGGTCGAAGATTGCAACTCCCACCCGTAATAAAACTTTGAATTAAATTGTGCTCGCCTGGGGTTTATCCACTGTTCGGGGCATAGGTGTCTTTGTCGGAATGGAGTCGATGGGGGACGGCGCGCGGGGAGAAACTTTCCCGCGCAATCCGCGCACTTTTTCCAGGCGCAGGGAATTGCCGACTACCATCAGGCTGCTGAGCAACATTGCGGCGGCGGCCATCACGGGGCGGAGCCATCCAACGGCTGCCAGCGCAATGGCGATGATGTTGTAGATAAAAGCCCAGAAGAGATTGACCTGGATGTGGCGGAAAGTTTTTTTCGAGAGGGAGAGAACCCACGGGACGAGAGTGATATCACCAGCGAAGATGTGAACGTCCGCGGCGTCCTTGCTGAGGTCGGTACCGATTTGGTGGGCAATGCCGACGTCGGCTTTGGCGAGGGCGGGGGCGTCGTTGACGCCGTCGCCAACCATGGCGACTTTATGCCCCCCGCGCTGGAGGGCTTCAACGTATTCGACTTTCTGCCAGGGGAGGCGTTCGGCGGCCCAGTGCTCGATGCCGATTTCGGCGGCCACTTGCGAGGTGCTCGCAGTGCGGTCGCCAGAAAGCAAGTGGACGTCCATTTTTTGCGCGCGACATTGGTTTATCACGGCGGCTGCGCCCGCGCGCATGTGATCCTGTAGGCGCGCCATGCCGCGAATCGCGCCGTTCCAGCCGAGGTAAACGCGGCTCTCGAGTCCGGCATCCGGCAGCGGCGATTGAAGATCGTCCGGCATGGCAAGTCCGCTCTTGACGAGACTTGCAGCGGTCCCGAGGTGGACGAGCGTGCCCTGTCTCGAATCCTGCGTTTTGGGAAGGATGGGGGATTCCAAGACTGCCTCGATGCCTTCGCCGGGATGATTCTGAAAATCGCGGACAGGGATGAGTGCGCCCCCGTGCAATTTGAATTCTTCGAGGATGGCGCGGGCGAGATGATGCTCGGAATTGGATTCGAGCGAAGCGGCGATTTGCAGCAGGGCGGCGCGATCCACCCCGGCATTCGCGCTTGCAATCACGTCAAGGACGCGCAATTTTCCTTCGGTGAGTGTGCCGGTCTTATCGAACACAACCACATCTACCTTCGACATGCGCTCGAGCGCTTCCGGGGCGCGCACGAGGACGCCCTCCTTGGCAGCGCGCTGCAGCGCCACAAACGTAGCCATGGGCATGGCGATTCCGAGGGCGCAGGGGCAGGCCACAACGAGGATCGCCAGCGCGCTCAGGAAGCCATGGAGCGAATCGTGGCGGGCAAAGAAATAGTAAGCAGCCACGGCAAACGCAAATACGACAACCAAGCCCACGAACCATGCAGAGACGCGGTCAACTACAGTCTGCATCGGCATGCGTGAGCCGATGGCTTCGGCGCACATGCGTTCGATCTTTGCATGAAGAGTCCCCTCACCCACCTGGACAGCCTGGTAAAGAATCGCGCCATCAAGATTGATCGATCCTTGCAGAACGTTTTCACCGGGGCCACGGACGACCGGCAGCGATTCGCCGGTGAGGATGGATTCGTCGAGCGTGGTGCGGCCTTCGAGGATTAGCCCGTCCACGGCGATTTTTTCGGCAGGCAGTGCGCGAAGGACGTCACCGGCGCGGACATCTTCAAGCGCGATGATTTCTTCATCTGTGCCGGCGAGGCGGCGCACCTGCGCCGGCTTTTCGCTTGCGAGGTTGCGCATGGACTGAGCCATCCTGGCGCGCGCCCGCGCCTGCAAGTAACGGCCGAGTGTGACGAGGACAATGACCATGGCCGCTGTGTCGAAGTAAACATCATGTCCGTGCCGGAAAGTTTGGCGCGCGGAATAGACGTAGGCGGTCACTGTGCCGAGAGTGATCAGAGTGGCCATGCTCAAGCGCGCGCGGGGCAGCTCCTGCACCGCGAGCTTCATGTAGGGGTAGCCGAGGCCGAAGATCACCGGCGTCGTAAGAACGAGGAGAATGTATTGGAGCTGGTTGCGGAGATGTGGCGGCAATTCCGGGTAGAGATAGAGCACCCAAGAGAAAGTCATGATGAAGCCGGAGAGCACCACGCCGATTGCGAGCAAAACCAGGAACCAGGATTCCGAGCTGTCTCCCTCTTCACCGCCACCGGCTAACTGATAGACGAACGCGCAGCCGGAGCAGCAGAAATGTTTTTCCTCGCCGTGGAAATCGAGCGTGGTTCCCGAGCCACGAAGTCCCAGGCCGCAGTGCGCGCAAA
Organism: uncultured Acidobacteriota bacterium; assembly: GCA_963701005.1. Classification (GTDB taxonomy): domain Bacteria; phylum Acidobacteriota; class Terriglobia; order Acidiferrales; family UBA7541; genus Palsa-295. The sequence continues at coordinate 3,214,991 of OY969555.1, read as the reverse complement.
TTGTGGCAGGTCTCATGGGAGCTTTAAATTCGAAATTCTCACATCCTCATGTGGTGCATTAGATCGTGCATTGCCGGATTTGGGTGCATCAGCCAGTAGAACCCGCGGTAGAGCGTGATCGCTCCGAGCACAGCGAGCAACACTCCGCTAACGCGGACGAGCTTTTCGCGAAGTGCTAGCGAAAATAAGTCCGCGAAGAACGCCACCAGAAGCAGTGCCGGGACGGTCCCCATCCCGAATGCCAGCATCACCAGCGCGCCCGATGCCGCGGAGCCGGATGATGCCGCCTTCCCCAGCATGGCGTAAATCAACCCACAGGGCAGAAAGCCGAGCAGCGCTCCGAGGGGCAGGGCGCGCGTTGGTCTAGGCAGGCGCGAGACGTGTTCGAATCCGCGCGCGAGCCACGGCTGCGGCGTGGCGACTTTCGATTTGAAGGGCGACCAATGCTGCATCAATCCCGCGAGCGCCAGCCCCGTGCCAATCATCAAGATCCCTGCGCCCACCATCAGCAAAGCTTGGATTTTGCCCGTTTTCGAGAGAAGGCTTGTGAAGGAACCGAGCGCGCCGGCTAATGTGCCGAGAAGCGTGTAGCTGGCGATTCGGCCGGCGTTGAAGACGAGTTGCTGCGGGAGAACGACGCGTTGCCATGAAGCTCCGGCAGTGGATACGGCTCCGCCTCCCGCGCTGCTGGGGGAAAGCGAGGGCGACATGGAAACGAGCGCCACGAACCCGCCGCACATTCCTACGCAGTGCAGGCTGACCAGGATGCCGGTAAGGAAGATGAGTCCAAGCTCCATTTCAGGTGGATTTTATACCTCTTTTTGGGGCCCGTAGGCGATTTGCTGGGGTTCGATTTTGGTTAGACCGGGGTGCATAACTTTCGATCTGTGAGTGGATTACAGGCCGGTTGGGCCAAAATTCCATTGGAAATTCCGCGCAATTGTCACCGAGCATGCGGCAACAGGTCTCTGCTCTTCGTTCTTTGAGAGCGGGGAAAGTGCGCTCATAATGGATGCAGCTGAGATTTACATGTTTGCGACGAGTGGGGCTCCATACCCAATGCCACGAAACAGAAAATCCGCGATGATCCCTCAGATGCTGGAGGCCTCCATTCGGGCAGGCTTCAGCAAGGCTTACGCGCAGGTGCAGGTTGACCCGGTGCGATACCTGCAACAAGTCCGGCGCGCACATCGTCTGCCGGTTCAGAGCTGGGGCGACATGCTGCGGCTGGATGAAGAAACGCTGCACCCGGTGGCGGCAAGCGCGATCAAGGCCGCCATGAGGATCGCAGCACTCGAAGGCACAGGCCTCGGATTCGGCGGGCTGCTTACAATTGTGCCGGACATGGGAATTCTCTCGGCGATCACCATTCGCATGCTTCAGAAGCTCAGCCTGATTTATGGCTTCGAGTACACGACGGAGGAGGAAGTGGCGGCGCTTTGGATTGCAGCGGCGAGCGCAGCTGGGCTTGACTTGGGGAGGGAATTCGTCGAGAAGCAGGCCATTGAACGGCTCGTTCCCAGGATAATTGATCGGATCGCGGTGAAGGTTGGCACGGAAGTGGCGGAGAAATGGGCTGGGCGGCTGATACCGATCTTGAGCGCTGGGTTTGGGGGCACACTTAATTACTATTTCGTGCGTTCTTGGGGAAGGCGCGCGCAGCGGCACTTTATCGAGCGGCACCGGTCAGCGCGCACGATTGAGATTACGCGAGGCGGGGGGCGGGCGATGGTGCTGGATCCTCATGTGGGGCTGCTGAAATCCTAGGCCTCCGCCGAATTTCTGCGCAGGAATTGCACCGCACAAAGAACCCAAAACAAAAGAAAAAGTGCCGGCCCTTCGCCTGAACTCAGGACGCACACCACGGGCGGGGGACGCCGGCGTTACGTCGCGGCTTTGGCCGAGGGAGCTTCAAGCGCGGCACGATCCCAATTGCCTAGCGTTGCGGCGGCTTCATACGTGCTCTGGCAGAAATCGAGCAGCACGGCTCTCGGGTCCGTGGCTGCGCGCACATCATCGTAATTCAACAGGAACTCGTTCAGCTGCGTGCTGTAGAAAGCTTTTGATGGCCGCGCGGGGGCTTGCTTGAATCCCGGAGGCTCGGGCGCGGCATAGGAGTAAAACGCGGGCGAGGTGATATCTCCACCGCCCGGCCACCATCCCACGCTGCTTGCCTCTTGCGAGTAGGCTTCTTTGGTGATGCTGTCTGCGCCCTGGCGTTCGGGGGCGGGCCTGCCCGAAAAGCGCGTGACGGCCAAATCGAAACTGCCCCAGAAGAAATGGACCGGACTGGCTTTTCCAGTGAAGCGGCCGCGAAATTCCTTGAGTATTGTGTCCGCTGAAACCAGGATGCGCCAGAAGCGGTTGGCATATTCGGGATCGTACGAGGCGTGCGTGGTGTCCTGATCAAACCGGATGGGATTCGGAATTTCGACCGGCATGGGCCAGATTTTCACCTGGATTGCGAGCGAATGCAGCGTTTCCATCAATTCGCTATAGAAATCGGCGACGGTGCGCGGGGCGAGATCGAGGATTTCGGTTTCGCCGCGGCTGGCTTCGATGCGCAGAACATGCTCGATGAAATCAAATTCGATTTCGAAGATCCCGTGAGAATAGGGAATCGGCGAGGTGCTCAATCCTCGGGCGCTCACATACAGAGGAACTTCCCACCATTGATTCAGGTGGGGGCTCAAGGCCAGGCGCACTTTCCCTACGATCTGTGTCCACATGTGCAGAGTTTCGAGGGTGTCCTTCCAATCAGCGAGGGCCAAGGCGGGCCAGGCGTGATCTTTCGAGGATTCTTTTTCGCCAGGCATAGAACCTCCGGGGATGTCGGCTTCGTTCCTGAGGCGCATATTACAAGAAAGCCGCGCTGGCAGCGAGTCTTCACGCCGTAAAACTCGGCTGGGGCGCCGTTTCGCCATTTATTTACCTCACAGCTTGGTTTTGCTCCAAGATTGTGGTCCGGGTATTCTTGGCTGCCAATGGTTAAGCCACAGACAATGAAATCGAATCGCGTCCGCATTCGGAGGCTGCGGCGCGCTGAACTTCCGCAAGAGACCGTGAAACTCGCGCGGTTTCTTATCGGCAAGACAATCGTGCACCAGGTGGCGGGAGAGCGGCTGAGCGGGCGCATCGTTGAGACGGAGGCTTATCTGCCGGGCGATGCGGCTTGCCACGCTTTCAATGGGGAGACGCCCCGCAACCGGTCGCTTTTTTTGAGGCACGGGCATGCCTACGTCTATTTCGTATATGGATCGCACTTCATGCTGAACGTGTCGGGTGAAGGTGCTGGGACCGGTGCTGGGATTCTTTTGCGTGCGATCGAGCCGCTCGATGGAATTGAACGGATGCAGCGGCGGCGTGGGACCAGGCGATTGCTGGATTTGGCGCGGGGGCCGGGGAGGCTTGCGGCGGCGCTGCGGATCAACAGCCGCGTAGATGGGCTGGATTTGACCGGAAACCGGGTCTTGTGGCTGGGCACGCCTGTGCGTCCTGCCGGACCGATTGGCGTAAGCGTGCGGATTGGGATTACCAAAGATGCTGATCGGCTGCTGCGATTTTACGAGCGAGGGAACCCATTCGTGAGCGGCCCGAAACGCCTGAACAAGTGAATTAGGTACGTTGTCATTTCCATCGCCCCGCCTGCAAACCCTCAAAATTTGACTCTCGCGACACAAGTTCCTATCAGTCAATTGACGAGGTCCGATTCGCCGCCCACACTCGAATGAATTGCCATGATCCACATTGAAAATCTGTCGAAGGAATACGACCTGGCGGGCGGGACGGACAAGCAAGGGCCCGTGGTGGCCGCCGACCGCCTGACGCTGGAGATAGAAAAAGGCGAGATCTACGGGTTAGTAGGGCCGAACGGCGCGGGGAAGACGACCACGCTGAAGATGGTTTGCGGCCTGCTGGTGCCCACTTCAGGACGCGTGCTGGTGAACGGCGTGGATGTGGAAGTCCGGCCCGAAGAAGCGCAGCGATACATCGGCTATCTGGCCGATTTTTTCGCGCTCTACGACGACCTGAAGGTCTGGGAGTATCTCGATTTCTTTGGACACGCCTACAAACTGCCATCCAATTCGGTTCCAGCGCGGATCGAATACCTGCTGTTGCTGCTCGGATTGCAGACCAAGCGCGATTCCTACATTGACGGCCTTTCTCGCGGCATGAAACAGCGGCTGGGAATCGCGCGCGCTATCATCCACGACCCTCCCGTGTTGGTGCTTGATGAGCCGACCGCAGGGCTTGACCCGCAAGCGCGCATTGACTTCAAGAAGATGCTGAACGACCTGAACAAGGCGGGGAAAACCATTCTGGTGACGTCGCACCTTCTCGGCGACCTCCAGGAAATTTGCACCTCGATTGCGATCCTCGAGAAGGGGCGCCTGGTGAAGTCTGGGCGGCTCGAAAAAATATTGGAAGAGGGTTCCGTTGCGCCTGGGCCGCAAGGAAAAACAGCAGGGCAGCGCGTGCGCGTGAAGCTCGCAACGCCCGGTTTCAATTGGAACGAATGGCTGGGACAGCATCCGCAGGTTTCCGGGCTCGCGATCGAGCCGTCGGGAGCTCTATTCACATTTAGCGGCACGGATGCGGAGCTGGCTGAACTGATGAAGGCGCTGATCGGCGCAGGAGCGCCCATTTTCGGGGTCGAGAAGCTCACCGATTCACTCGAGCAGGTCTATTCGCGGCTGACGAAGGGAGAGGTAATGTGAACGACCTGCGCGAAATGGTGTTCAACAATCCCGAGCTGCTTCGCAATGTGCGAATCCAATTGCGTCCGAAGCGCATGCTGATGGCTGCCTCGATCACGGCGATTCTGTCGCTGATTATTCTTCCGGCGCTCTGGTCGAATGTAGGGGCAACTGGCCGTACGGGATGGGGCGAGCAGTTTCTGATTACGGTGATCGTGGTGCAGGGAATCGCGATTCTGCTGGGAGGGGGAATCGCCTGCTTGCAGTCCATAAGCCGCGAAAAAGAATTGAATACCTTTGACTATCAGCGCATCACGCGGCTCTCGCCACTGGAACTTACCGTGGGGAAATTGCTGGGTGCGCCGGCGATGGCTTACTTCATCGCGATTTCGTTGGTTCCCGCCGAGCTGGTGGGACTGGCAAACTCCACCTGGAGAGCAGGAGATCTGGTTGACATCTGGATATTGCTGCTATTTGGGGCGCTGGCGTTTCATTCGTTCAACCTGATGATTTCGATGCTCTTGAAGCGAACCCCCTCGACCGGCATCGTGCTCTTGTTTCTATTTTTTGCGGGCATGCCGGGACTTTCCTGGATGACGATTCTTTTTGCCCGCGGCAACCATGTAGCAGCGGCATCACAAGTCATCAAATTTTATGGGGTATCCCTCCCGAGTACGCCGTTCTTCAGCTTTCTATACGCGTCATACGCGGCCTGGTTCATCCTGGCGCTCGAACGGAATATCAAGCGCGATCCGGCGGCCTATGAGCTGCTGACTCCGCTTCAGGCGCTTGGGTTTGCAGGCTGGCAAAATGTCCTGTTTATCGGCCTAACCCCACTCGCAGAATTTGGGCCGCAGTCCGGACAAATGGTTTCGATATGGGTCAACATAATGATTTTCGGCGCTCTGGGACTGGTGCTGCTGCGTAATCGAGACCGGGCGCGGCGCCGCCTTCGAGAAATGGGTGAGCGGGGGCTGTCATGGCTAGAGGCGTCCTGGCCAGCGCCATACGTCATTATCGGAGTGATTGCCACGGGCCTTCTTCCGCTGCTGTTGATGGGGGGAAATCTCGCCGGACCGAATGCAGGCCGTATACATCCCGAGCCGCTCAACATGGGTTTGTTCTTCTTCCGGCTGACATTTCTGGCGCTGTGGCTTTCCCGCGATCTGATGTATTTGCAGTGGATGTATCTGCGCCCGGGACGCAAGCCGCTGACGCGTGCCATGCTGTACGCGTTTGTCTATTACTCGGCGATGTTCGTGCTGTTTTTCACTCGCAGCGGCAGCGTGCAGCCGGCCGAAGCGGCGTTCCAATCCGTTTTTGTGCCTGGCCGGGCGCTTGTGCTGGACGCAGCTTCCTGGAGCCAGGCTTCGCCGACATGGTTGATCGCACTCGCGAGCCAGGGAGTGGTGATGCTCTTCTTCGCATTTCTCTGCCGGCAGGAGCTCCAAAGCCTGGCAACTCGCCCAAAGACCTATCCAACTGCGATTCCGCCCTCGATTCGTCCCGCCGCCCCGCCCGTGGCTGGTTAAGGTTAGCGGCCCTCCCAGATGAATAAAGTGCCCCGGCAAAAAGCGCGCGAGTACCAGATACTTTTTCTATACACGTTTGGAGCCTTTCTAACCTGGCAGAACTTAAGTCGCCTATTCTGGTAAGAGCAAAATGAGCGAGCCTTCCAATCCGAAACCGGAATTTCCGACCCCGAAAACACCCTCCGGGGCCGGAGAGCGCCACGACACGGTCTTGCTGAGCGACGTTCCGGAACCCTCGGCCGTTTTCGCAGACCCCACTGCGCAAGAAGTTGCGCTCCCACATCTCGCCACCGCCAGTCTTGCCGCGCTCGGGCAGCGCTACGACATCCTTGCCGAGGCAGGGCACGGGAGCATGGGCAACGTTTACAAGGCGCGCGACCGGGAAACCGGCGAGATTGTGGCCTTGAAGCTCCTGAAGCCGGAAATCGCCTCGGACCAGGCGATGATGGAGCGGTTCAAGAACGAGCTCCTCTTCGCGCGCAAGATCACGCACAAGAATGTCTGTCGGGTACACGAATTCAACCGCATCGGCGGAATCGCCTGCACCTCCATGGAATTTGTGGAAGGGGAAAGCCTGCGGTCGGTGCTGAACCGGTTTGGCGGCCTGCCAACGCGCAAAGCCATCGGCATGGCCCAGCAAATCTGCTCCGGACTGAAGGAAGCGCACGCGCAGGGCATCGTGCATCGCGATTTGAAGCCAGAGAACGTGATGATCGACGCGCAGGGAAACGTCAAGATCATGGATTTTGGTATCGCGCGTTCGATGGAAGCCGGCACGCGGCTGACCGGCTCGATGGTAGGCACGCCGGCCTACATGGCTCCCGAGCAGGTGGGTGGCAAGCCGGTCGACTACCGCGCGGACATCTATTCGCTGGGTTTGATGCTCTACGAAATGTTCGCTGGCTCGCAGGCTTTTCAGGCGGACACGGCGGTTGCGCTGGCACTGAAACAGTTGCGCGAGGCACCCCCACCGCCGCACCAAGTGGAGCCTTCGATCCCAGTAGCGATCGAACGCGCCATCTTGAAATGCCTCGAGAAGGAGCCGAGCAGGCGATTCCAATCCGTTGCCGAGCTTGAGAGCGTCCTGCGCAATCCTGCCATGCCTGGAATCGCAGCCGCGCCCGCAATTGTGCCGCAGACGAACTCGAGTCACACAGGGACGCCGATACCTTCATTTGCGCAGGCGAGCCGGCCGCAGCCAAAGCGCGGATCAGGCTTCTCGCGAGTTTTGCTGGGAGCATTCGTAATCCTCGCGGCCTTGGGGGCCCTGCGTTGGGCCGGAGTGGCAAAGACGGCTGAGAAGCTGCCGCCGCCCGATCGAATGCACGCGCCGAAGCCTCCCGACTTTGCGTTCGAAATTCCAGCGGCTGCAACACCGCCACCGGCGCCACCGATTGTGGAGAGAATGCCGCCAGCGCCTGTGCCCACGAAAGCATCCTCCGCGGCCGGAGCAAAGCACAAGCCGATGGCAGAAGTGTCTCCTGCGCGCGCAGATGCCGGGCCCACGAGCAATGCGGGGAGCGAAAGCGCGTCAAAGCCCGCCAAAAACGAAGCCCCAAAAGATGCGCAACAGCGGGCTGCGAATGCGTTTGGCGAGACACCAGCCGAAATGAAAGCACAGGGGAATTCAGCGACGTACCTCTGGATCGGCCGGTATCTACGGGAAGATCGCGCCAAAGCCGCCAAAAAGAAAATCGAGGATTTAGGGCTGCCGGCTGCCATCGTTCCAAGGCATGGAGTCGGCGGGGATGCGTTCGTAGTTTTTGCTGGGCCATTCGGGGCCAAGCGAATCTCGAGTGTAACGCAGTGGCTGAAGGCGCAAGGATTTGAGGGAGTTCATACGGTCGAGGGCCCGGCCCCGAATATGAACCAGAGTCATTGAGGGTGTGTTGCGCATGGATTGAGCGTCACCACTTGGGATAGCGGGTGGTGGAAGGCAAGGCGCAACACAGGAGCAAGAGGCAGGCATGGGGATAGGCATGGAATACGGAGCGCGAAGCGACGCGGGTCGCGTCCGCGAAAACAATGAGGACAGTCTCTGCCTGGCCGCAGAAATGAACTTGTTCGTTCTATCGGACGGGATGGGCGGGCAGGCTTCAGGGGAAGTGGCGAGCCATCTGGCTACAGAAAGCATAGTCGCCCATTGCCGCGAGGCCGAAGAGAAGCCGGCGCTGCCGCTGGTCGGCGAGCGCATCAAGGGAGTCTCCGAGACCACGAATCGCCTGGCCAGCGCGATTCGATTGGCAAACCGGATCATTCTCGAAACGGCGCATGAAATTCCCGAGCAGCGCGGCATGGGAGGCACGGTGGTAGCCGTTTGGTTTGCGGATGAGCGCATGAGCCTCGCGCACGTTGGTGACAGCCGCATATACCGTCTGCGCGGCACAGAGCTGGAGCAGCTGACGGAAGACCATTCCTTCGTAGCTGAGCAGGTTCGGCGGGGAAACATGTCCGAAGAAGAAGCGGGGACAAGCTCCTTGCAGAACGTGCTGCTTCGCGCGCTAGGCGTTGAAGAAAACGTGATCGTGACCGTGGACGAGCAGCTTTTGATGGAAGGCGACACGATTCTTCTGTGCTCCGATGGGCTGACGCGCGAACTCTCCGATGCCGAAATCGCCAGCGTACTCGGCGAGGCAGAAGAGGCGCAGGAAGCAGCCGACCGTTTAGTCGAACTCGCCAATCAAGCGGGCGGCGAGGACAACATTTCTTGCATCGTGGTCCGCCACGCCGCGAAGCCAGTGGGCGCGATGGTGCGGCTGGGACGGTGGTTCAAAGGCTCCGAAGAACAATCTTGATGGGAGGGCATTGCCATGTCGAAGCTGGTTCTGAAATTTGAGAATTCGGTGCTGCAGGAAGTCGCGGTCGGCGTGAAGGAGGTCAGTATCGGCCGCTCGCCGGACAACGGGCTGGTGATTGACAATCCCGCCGTGTCGCATTATCACGCCCGCGTCTTCAACGAAGAAGGGCGGCTGATGCTCGAAGATTTCGGGAGCATGAATGGCACGTTCGTCAACGGGCAGCGCGTGAAGATGGTAACCCTGAAGCCGGGTGATTCCGTGGGCATCGGCAAGCACACCATCGTGGTGACGGATTCGCGCGACGTGCGAGCGTCCTCGCTCGATTACAAGGAAACTAAACCTCCGGCTCCGAAAATCAAAGAGACCATGATGCTGGACACCAAGGAACGCCGCGACTTTCTGCATCAGGTGGCAGCCGTGGGCGAAAGCGCCCAGGTGGCTCCCACGCGCTTGAGAATTGCGACGCTGCTGGTGCTCCGGGGGCGGACGGACCAGCACGAGTACACGTTGAACGACAAGCTGACCGTAATCGGAAAGTCAGCCATGGCCACAGTGAAATTGCGAGGCTGGTTTGCGCCAAAGGCTGCCGCGCAGATCAATCGTCGCGACGATAATTTCTACTATATCGGCGGCGCGGACAAGATTCCGAGCGTGAACGGATACCCGGTGTTGCGTCCCACGAAGCTCTCGGCTGGCGACATCATCGAGGTGGGCGGGCTGCAACTCGAATTCGTTTACCGCGACTAGTTGCGCGCCGCAAGAATTTTCGTGAGGCTGCGGCGGCATTAGGGCATCGCCTGCGTCGTCCGTCGTCTAGTTCAGGAGATCCTTCGGCAACGGGTTGTCTTCGCGTTCTTCGTCCCAAATCGCGCTGGCAATCCACCACCGCTTGCCATCCCAGAAAAGCTCGATACTGTTCACGCCGCGGGCAATCACCGGGCCATCCTTGGTTATGCGGCTCTCGTAGGTGCTGAAAATGTGCGCGATGTTTCCGAACCTCTTTGTCTCGCGGTGAATTTCCCACTCGAAAAATCCCTTGGAAGTCACATAGGCGTCCGAGGAATCGACGAACTGCTGATGATCCATCACGTGCGCCACCGGTTCGCCCTTTTTATCCACGTTCATCGAGACGAAGCGCACGCCGGGGATATAAAGAGTGCGATCGCGCGACCACTGCCGAGGCTCACCGGCAGGCCCAGAGACCACCTCGTAATACGCCTTGATGATGCCGTCCAGGCTGCTGACATCCTCCGCGCGCGCAGATATCGCGGCAACTTCCACGTGCTTCGGCAAGTTTGGTTTCTGCTCCTGAGCTTGTCCTGCCGGTATTCCTGATAGGACAAGGAGAATACCGATCAAAACGATTGTGCCACGCGTGCATCTTACTGCCATGATTCACCTCCGGCGCGCGATCATTGGGCTTGGGTTCGACCCCATTGGAGCGCAGCGGTTGTATGCAGCGCCACCCCAAGTTCTGAGTTGATTCGACGTGCGACACGGAAAAAAGGCTCAGGGGTTGTTGCAAAACAACGCGATCTAAGCAATTAGAGATGGCGCCTCGCTGCGTCTAGCCCACTCTCCCCTTGTAGAGCGCCATCCCCACTGCCGCATCCATCCCGATCTTCTCGAGCGCATTTATTTCGCGGCGCGTGCTGATCCCGCCGGCCGCGATGATTGGGTGCGCCGTCGCACGTCGAAGCCGGCGAAACCATTCCAGGTTAGCTCCGCTCATCGTTCCTTCGCGATCCACGTCCGTACACAAAAATCCTGCGCAAAATGGCTCGAGCTGCGCCATCACGTCTTCCGCTCGAAGCTTCAGCCCTCGCCGCCAACCGTGCGTCATGATGTGGCCATTCTCCGTGTCGAGCGCAATTACAACATGGCGGCGCTCAACTTCCTTCCGCAGCAGCCTCAAAAATCGCGTGTCGACCTTCCCGGCGCGAAATGCCGCGCTTCCGATAATGATTTGCTCCGCGCCCGATTCCAGGACTTGCGCGGCGCGGGAAACGGAACGGATCCCGCCGCCTGCCCGTACTTTCATTTGAAATCGGTCGCGCGCTTTGATGCACAACTGGCGCACAAGCTTGCCATTACCCGGCTTGCCCATCGCCGCATCAAGGTCAATCACATGCAACCATCGGTACTTCTTAAACGTTTCCAGCAAGCCAAGGACGTCCATGATTTCAAGCTCCCGCCGCCGTCCGCGCACCAGTTGAACTGCCAGCCCACTCTGCAAGTCAATACACGGAATCAGCACGGAAGGAGCACCTCAACACCCCTCGCCGCGAGAAACGCCTTCAACTCGCGGATCGATTGCACACTGTCGTGAAAAATCGACGCAGCGAGCGCGGCATCGGCATTCCCCTCCGCAAAAACCTGCGCAAAATGCTCTGGAAGTTTGGCGCCGCCGGAAGCGATCAGTGGGACGGAAACCTCGCGCGAAATAGCCGCTGTCAAGGGAATGTCAAAGCCGCTCTGCGTTCCGTCGCGATCGACCGAAGTCAGCAGAATCTCGCCCGCACCCAGCGACACCCCCTGCTTCGCCCAGGACACAGCATCGATGCCCGCCGATTCGCGCCCGCCCCGCACCATCACTTCCCAACGGTCACCCATGCGCTTTCCGTCGATGGCAAGAACAACCGCCTGTGCCCCGAATTCGCGTGACAATTCGGATATCAAGTCTGGCCGTGCAACAGCCGCCGTATTCACGGTCACCTTGTCGGCGCCGGCGAGAACCACGGCGCGCGCGTCATCCAGCGTGCGAATGCCACCACCCGCGGTCAATGGAATCGCAAGCTCCGCCGCGACGCGCCGGATGGTCTCAAGAAACGTCGGCCGCTGGTCCCGCGACGCCGCGATATCCAGCACCACCAATTCGTCGGCGCCTTCGGCGTTGTAGCGCGCCGCCAGCGCCACCGGATCGCCCGCATCGCGCAGCCCCACAAAATTCACGCCCTTCATCACGCGAGTGCCATCCGTATCAAGGCAGGGAATGATGCGCCGCGCGAGGCTCATCCGGCGAGCTCCAGAAAATTGCGCAGCACCTGCGCTCCCGCGGCACCGCTCTTCTCCGGATGGAACTGCGCTGCGAATATGTTTTCTCTTTCGAGGACAGCAACAAATTCCTCTCCGTGCGTGCAGGTCGCGACACAAGCGCCATGGTCATCGCCATCAAGTGCGGCGTATGAATGCGCGAAGTAGAAATAAGCATCCGTTGGAACATTCGCGAGCAGGCGCGAAGTCCGCTTGGCCTTCAATTGGTTCCAACCCATATGGGGAAGCTTCACCTGTGCGGGCAGCCCCCGAATCTCGCCAGATAACACTTCCAGGCCGGCTAGGCGCGGCGCTTCCTCACTGGAGTGGTAGAGTGCTTGTAGGCCCAGGCAAATTCCGAGGAAAGGCACACCTCGACCGATTGCTCCGAGCAGCGGCTCGCGCAGTCCGCGTTCATTCAAGGCGCGAATCAGCGTCGCAAAGTGGCCGACGCCGGGTAGCAGAAGAACCCCCGCATTCGCGATGGACTCCGGTGTGCTTGCACGAGTTGAGCCGGCCCCGAGGCGGTGCAATGCGCGCTCAACCGACACTACATTGCAAGCCCCGTAGTCCAGCAAAGTAACGTTCACAAAAGCCCCTTGGTGCTCGGCAGCATGCGCCGCAGGCGTTTGTCCCGGGACGCAGCAAACCGCAGTGCCCGCGCAAACGCCTTGAATATCGCTTCGATTTTGTGGTGAGACGACCGCCCGTACAGCACCCGGAGATGCACATTCGCTCGAGCGGCCTGTGCGAACCCTTGAAAAAAATCCTCGGTCAGTTCAGTTTGAAAATCGCCGACGCGCCTCGCAGTGACGCCGGTTTCGCACACACAATACGGCCGCCCGCCCAAATCCACCGCCGCCGCTGCAAGCGTTTCATCCATCGGCATTAGAAAGTAGCCCGCGCGCAGGATTCCGCGCTTCGTCCCAAGCGCTTTGAGCACCGCCTCGCCAAGGGCAATCCCCGTGTCCTCAACCGTGTGATGCTGATCCACATCCAGATCGCCCTTTGCCGCAAGAGTCAGATCAAACGCGCCATGCCGCGCCACAAGGTCCAGCATGTGGTCCAGAAAACGAATTCCCGTAGTCACCCGGGAAACACCGCGGCCATCCAGATTCAGGCGCACTCGGATGTCCGTTTCGTTGGTCATTCGATGGATCGTCGCAGTTCTTGGCACGGTCCTTTACCAGTAGCGCTTGATTTGTTTCATCAAACGCTCCATTTCGCTCTTCGTTCCAATGGTGATGCGCACAAATCCAGCGCCCATGTCTTTGCTGCGACCGCGCAGAAGGATCCCTTTCCGCTCCAGCCTTTTGAACAATTTCGGTCCATCAAGGCCGAAATTCGCCAAGAGAAAATTGCCAGCGCTCGAATAGGTGCGCACGCCAAACTGATTCAGTTCCTTCTCGAGCCAACCGCGCATTTGGACCACATCACGCACGTACTGCCGCATCGTCGCGCGATCGCTCACCGCCGCTTCGGCCGCCACGAGCGCCGCGACATTGACAGGGAAGGGCGGCATCGCCCGGCGCAGAATTCCGAGCGACTCCGCTTGGGCGATTACGGCCCCGAGTCTGAGCCCCGCAAGGCCGGCAGTCTTTGAAAACGTGCGCACCACGAAAAGTTGCGGATACCTCCGGATCCAGGGCACCACGGTCACTCCGGAAAAATCCGCGTAGGCCTCGTCCATCACCACCACTGTGTGCGTAGCAGCCTTCACCATGGACTCAATCTCCCTGAGCTGAAGCAGCGTCCCCGTCGGATTATTCGGGTTTGCAACAAACAGCACGCGCGGCTTGCCAGCCAGCGCGCGAAGAACGCCTTCGAGCGGAAATTCCATTCCCGCGCCGTAGCGCAGCGCCTCGATCCTGGCCCCCGCGATCTCGCCGTAGTAGCGGTACATCGGAAAAGTCGGTTCGCACAACAAAATGGAAGACCCGGCATCCACAAACGCATCAAAAAAGACGCGCAGCGCATCGTCGCCGCCGTTCGTGAGCAGCAGTTCCTGCGGCCGCACGCCAAAATGCCGCGCCAGTTGCCGCGTAGAACGGTCGTACTCGGGATACATCGCGATCTGCTTTGGCGAAAGCTTCCCGAGCGCTCGAGTCACGGCTTGTGAGCAGCCCGTGGTGTTCTCATTGAAGTCGAGGCGCAACTTGTTCGCGCGCCCCGCGCCGGGCGGTTCATAGGTGCGGCGTTCGAGGATTGCTTTGCGGACAGGCAATTTGACGTTCATCGGCGCACCTCCACGGCAGCAGCATGTGCCGCAAGCCCCTCGGCACGCGCTAGACTCTGCACGTCCTTCGCGAGCCGCGAGAAGCCTTGCCGGCTGATGGACTGCACGCTGATGCATTTCACGAAGTCTGCCGCGCTCAGCCCGCCGCGCCTCCGCGCCCATCCAGCCGTCGGCAGCACGTGATTGCTCCCACTAGCGTAATCGCCAAGCGGCTGCGCCGCCCACGCGCCAAGAAATATGGTTCCCGCCGCCCGGCATTTTTCAAGCAGGAAGCGTTCGTCGTGCGGGAGGCTCAGGTGCTCCGGTGCAAATCTGTTGACAAATTCGCACGCGGCCGCGAGCGACGAGGCAAGAAGAATGGCTCCCACTCGTCGAATGGAGGCATGCGCCGGGTTCGTTCGGGGCAGACGCTCCAATTGCTCTTCGATTTCAAGTTGCACTTTCTTCGCCAGCAACCTCGATGTGGTCACCAAAAAACTTGTCGCATCGGGCGCATGTTCGGCCTGCGCCAGCAAATCCGCCGCAATCCAGCGCGGATCGCCACGGCTAGCGAGTACGATGGCCTCCGTCGGCCCTGCCGGGAGGTCAATCGCGCAATCGCCGCTCACCAATTGTTTCGCGGCAGTCACGTAACGATTGCCCGGCCCAAATATCTTTTCGACGCGCGGCACGCTCGCCGTCCCATACGCCAGCGCAGCGATCGCCTGCGCCCCGCCAATCCGTGCGATTTCGGTTATGCCAAGTAGAGATGCAGTCGCGAGCAGCTCCGCATTCGGGCGCGGGCAAACCACCACAATTCGCTCCACCCCCGCAACTGTCGCAGGAACCGCAGTCATTGCCAGCGTCGAAATCAGCGCATGTCTCCCGCCCGGGATGTAGCAGCCGATGCACTCAATGGGCCGCACAATTTGCCCGACCCTCACGCCAGGTTCGACTTCCAGCATCCAGCCTCGCGGCATTTGCTTTTCCGCCACGCGACGGACGTTGCGCGCCGCATGCTTTACGGCCCGGACAAACTCGCGGCTCACGCTCCCCGCCGCGGCCCGCATCTCGTCGCGCGAAACCCACACGCTGCCGCGGTCCAGCTCCATGCCATCCAGCTTCCTCGTCCATGCAAATAGCCCCGCATCCCCGCGACGCCGCACGTCCCCGATAATCCGTGCAGCAACCCGCTCCGCACCCCGATCCCGCTGCTGCCGCCCCCGCAGGAGTCGCCGTTCCACCGCACCCGTCAATCGAATGATCCGCATCACAGCACAATTTTATTCAAGGGATACTCGACGATCCCCTGCGCGTTCGCGGCCTTGAGCTTCGGCAGAATCTGCCGCACCACCGCCTCCTCGATGATCGTATTCACCGCCACCCACTCCGGGTCGCTCAACGCCGAAATCGTCGGTTTCTTCAGCGCCGGCAACACCTCCAGCACACGCGCCAAATCGTCCCGCCGCACATTCAAAAGCAATCCCACCCGGCTAGCCGCCGCAATCGCTCCTTGCAGCATCAAAATCAAATTCTCGGCCTTCTCGCGCTTCCATGCATCCGCCGCAGCTTGCTTGTTCATGATAAACACGGTCGCCGACTCCAGCACGGTGTCCACAATCCGCAGCCGGTTCGCCCGCAGCGACGACCCCGTCTCCGTAACCTCCACAATCGCATCAGCAAGCTGCGGCACCTTCACCTCCGTCGCGCCCCACGAAAATTCCACCCGCGCCGTCACGCCATGCTGCGCCAGATACCTCTCAGTGATGTGCACCACTTCCGTCGCAATCGTTTTTCCCGCCAAGTCACGCGGCCCTCGAATCGCCGACTCCTCCTGCACCGCAAGCACCCAACGCACTCGCGCCAGCCGCTGCTTCGCATAAATCAACTCCGCCAGTTCCTCCACCGCCGCGCTCGTTTCCACCACCCAATCGTGCCCCGTAATTCCCGCGTCAAGCGCGCCCGTCTCCACATACCGAGCCATTTCCTGTGCCCGCACGAGCAGGCATTCAATCTCCGCGTCATCAATCGCCGGGACGTAGCTTCGCGCTCCAATGCTGATCTTCCATCCAGCCCGCGCAAATAATTCGAGCGTCGCCTCCTGCAAACTCCCCTTGGGAATTCCCAACTTCAGCCGGCTCATCGCGTGTTCTCCTTCCCATAAATCTTCTCCGGCTCAAACGCGCGCTCTTCAATCACCGTCCCGCTGCCGTCCCGCTCAAGCCGCCTGAAGAAGCAGCTCCGGTAGCCCTCGTGGCACACACCCGGCCCAGCCGCCTCGACGCGCACCAGTAGCGCGTCCGCGTCGCAATCCACGCGCACCTCGCGCACCTTCAGCACGTGCCCGCTCACTTCGCCCTTCTTCCACAGCCGCTTCCTCGAGCGGCTGAAAAACACCACCTCCCCCGTCCGCCGCGTCTCCGCCAGCGCCTCCGCGTTCATAAATCCCAGCATCAACACATCCCCCGTGCGATCGTCCTGCACGATCGCCGGAACCAGACCGCCGCCCTTCTCGAAAGCAATCTCCACGTGCGCCCTCCTCGCCCGATTCGCCCCCAAAAACAAAAAACCCGCTGGTGCTTTCCGCGCCAGCGGGCTGATGAGTGCTTTGTGTAGCGTTCCGCTATGCACACCTCAGCGCGCCCGGCTTGTGGCCGTGATGATGGTCGTGCGCGCGCCGATTGCGCAAAGTGTTCATCGCGAATTTAGAAATTAATGAAATTACCTCCGCCTGTCAATACTCGTTTATTCCCCCAAGCGCCCTCTACCGTTCCGCGTTTTCTGCGTCCCGAGCAAAGTCGCGTGTCCGGCATCCCGGACGCCCTCGCGGGGCGCGCCTCTAGCGTTCCAGATGATCTCGCGGAACGAGTGGCCTCTCTTTCTCCGCGTTGTCATCCCGAGCATAGCCGAGGGACCTCTCTTTCTCCGCGTTGTCATCCCGAGCGCAGCCGAGGGACCTCTCTTTCTCCGCGTTGTCATCCCGAGCATACCCGCCGCCCTGTCCGCCATCCCGTCCGCCGTAGCCTTGGCGGAGGCGGAAGCCTCGGCGAAGGCGGAAGCATAATGGGGTTGCGGAGGCGGGCCAAGTCGCGCCATAGGATGACGGAGTCGCGGAGGCGGGCCAAGTCGCGCTGTAGCATGATGGGGTTGCGAAGGCGAGAAAATCCGGTGCAGAGCCTCGTGGGAAATTGCGGACGGAAGGGAATGTGCCGAGGGGCAGAATCGAACTGCCTACGCCGGCCTTTTCAGGGCCGCGCTCTACCGG
The DNA here is from genome assembly GCA_963701005.1 of uncultured Acidobacteriota bacterium. GTDB lineage: Bacteria > Acidobacteriota > Terriglobia > Acidiferrales > UBA7541 > Palsa-295. Next base: position 3,197,451 of record OY969555.1, on the reverse strand, counting down.
TGAGCTACCTCGGCACCGGCACAAGTAAAGATTCTACGGAATTCTCGCGGGAGTGGAAAGCAAAAACGGCGAGGCAAAAAACCGCACTCTCTGCCCCTGATTTGCCGCAAGTTTTGAACTTTCTTTTTTCGTGGCCGCCGCTTACTTCATCGATTCGTCGAATTCCTTCATCCAGTCGCGCTTCTTCAGGACTTCGCGCGGCTTCGCGCCATCAGGCGGCCCGACGATGCCGTCCTTTTCCATCAGATCGATCAAGCGCGCCGCGCGGCCGTAGCCCACACGCAAGCGGCGCTGAAGAGTGGATGTGGAAGCGCGCCCCGCGTCGAGCACGACGCGAATCGCGTCCTGATAGAGATCGTCGTCCACATCGTCGCCACCCTCGGCGGAGCCGCCGCCACCGCTCGCTGAATTTTCATCCTTGGGCGGCTTCAGCAGTTCCTCGTTGTAGATGGCTTTGGCCTGCTCGCGCCAGAAATCGCAGACCGCCGCGACTTCCGTTTCGTGCACATAGGGGCCGTGAATGCGATGCAGCCGCGAAGATCCCGCCGGGAGATAAAGCATGTCGCCTTTCCCGAGCAGCGATTCCGAGCCATTCGTATCGAGAATGGTGCGCGAGTCCACTTTGCTCGCCACGCGGAAGGAAATGCGCGCGGGGAAATTTGCCTTGATGAGGCCGGTGATTACGTCCACCGACGGCCGCTGCGTCGCGAGAATCAAATGGATGCCCACGGCGCGCGCCATTTGCGCCAGCCGCGTGATGGATTCCTCGACGCCGTTCGTATCCACCATCATCAGGTCCGCCAATTCGTCGATGACGATGACGAGGTAGGGAAGCGGCCGGTGTTCGAGCTCTTCCACGTTCTCGAAGAGCGAAAGCGATTGCCCCTTTTCGAATGTGCGATTGTACTGCTCGATATTTCGCACGCTGCGCTGCGCCAGCAGCTTCAGGCGCCGCTCCATTTCGCGCGTGGCGTTGCGCAGCACGTTGGCCGCGACTTTCGGGTCGGTGACGACCGGCGTGTAAAGATGAGGAATGTCGCCGTAAAGTCCAAGCTCGAGCCGCTTCGGATCGACGAGCACAAGTTTCAATTCATCGGGCGTCGCTTTGTAGAGCATGCCCATCAGCAGCGAATTGATGAAAACGCTCTTGCCCGTCCCCGTTGCGCCGGCGATGAGCAGGTGCGGCATCTGCGTCAGGTCAGCGGCGCGAATCCGGCCAATCAAATCCTTGCCGAAGGGCAGTGTGAGCTTCGAAGGAGAGTGCCCAAATTCCGGAGATTCGATCACGTCGCGCAGTGCGATCGTCTCGCGATGCGAATTCGGCACTTCGATTCCGACGGTAGATTTCCCCGGGATGCGCTCGATCAAAATTGATTCCGCCCGCAGCGCCAGGCACAAATCCTCGCCGAGCCCCGTGATGCGGCTGTACTTGATCCCAGCTTCCGGCTTGAATTCGAAAGTGGTGACCACCGGGCCGGGATTGATCTGCGTGATATGGCCGGCGACGTCAAATTCCGAGCATTTTTGCTCGATGGCGCGGGCGCATTCCTTCAGCTCGGTTTCGTCCATCTTCTGGCCGCGCTCGGCATTCTGGAGAAGGCTGGGCGAGGGCAGCTTGAAGTTCGTTTTTCCCTGAGCGATTTTGGGGCCTGGGCTTCGCTTCGGAGGCGGCGCGGTTTCGGGATCGTGGAATTTGATTACCGCTGGTGCGCGGCGCTCATCTTCCGCGAATTCCTCTTCGTCGAGTTCTTCTTCCTCATCTTCCGCCACAGCTTCGCGCGCCGAAATTCTCTGCTGCGCAACGGGCGGGCGGCCGGCGATTTTGATGTCTTCCACTTGCTTGCGGAGCTTTTCCGCTTCACGCGTCTCGCGCCATTCCTTGAAGCGCGCGAGCAATTTGCCGATGGTGCCGTCATCCGCCATCGGCTGCTTCATCCAGTCCGCCGCGGCGCGGAAGGAAAAGCTGGTGGTCAGAAAGAGAGCGGTGAGCAGCGTGGCCAGAGTGACCAGATTCGCGCCCACGGGATTGAAAGCCGCGCGCATCCCTTGAGCGAGCACGGTGCCGAGCAGGCCGCCCGGAGGAAGCGCGCCGCGCACTTCCGGCATGTGAATGAGCGTGAGCTCAACCGAGAGGGAAGCGAGCAGCATCGCCGCTCCGACAAGCTTGGCGATGGGCGCCTCGATCACCTGAGTGCGAAACCAGCGCATGGCCACCAGCAGCATCCCCACCGGAAACAGGAAAGCCGAGAAGCCGAAGCACTGGAAGAAGATGTCCGCCATGTGCGCGCCGACGGGCCCAATCCAGTTCCGCGCGGGGCCAGTTCCCGGCGGCGGTGCGGATACGTTGAAGGAAGCGTCGTGCGGCGAATAGGAGAGCAGGCTCAGAGCCAGGAGGATCGCGAGGCTCAGACCCACGAAGCCCACAAGTTCATTGATACGTTTATTTTCAGTCGGCGTCAGGATGCGCACAAAACCACCTCTTGGGTTCGGGCTGGGGGAAGGCCCTCCCCTAGCATGGGATGCGCGGGCGCTGGTGCGCGGTGCCCAATGGGAGGAACGCAAGTAACGGGAGGACTATAGCAGAGCGGCGCCGCGCGTAAAGAGGGAAGTTGCGGCGAAGGTGTCGTAAGAGCCGTGATTGGTGACTGGTGATCAGTGATTGGTGGAGAGCACTCGGCGCTTCGCGGTTTGCGTTGCGCGAGCGAGGGATTTTCCGGAAACGCCGTTTTTGTTGCTACTAGAAATTGGCTAAGTGCGGGCTTGGATGGACTTAGCTCGAATTTTGAGTTGGGGACTGTTGCTACTAGAAAGGGACGGGGTCGGGATGCGGAGTCGAAGAATCTCTCTTCGGCGTCGCCCAAACCGAGCATCTCAACAGAGCCAACAGGCCTCAGAGCGGCTATTAGGAATTGATATGTTTTTGATTCCCCGGGATTTACGAGCATTTCTGAACTGGGGTGAGCTGCGATTAGCCTTTTCTTCGCCCCCCAACTTTTTGAGGTGGGGTGGGTCTGAGCGGCGCGCCGGGCTGTCATGATAACTCGCACGCCACCATTATATCATGCGTCAATAGAGCCAGGCAAGAAAAATCGAAGAGCAATTCAAAATCCCCCACCCTTTCAAACTACGAAAGGATGGGGCACCCTGAACTTCAAAATTAACTGCAAATCAACTGCAAATTAACTGCGGCAGATTGCCGCAGTGGTATCGACGACGTCGTGATGAGATCAATTCGGTGATTCGCTGATGCGAAGCGGCCGGCCACCCGCTTCAGCGACAAAAGTATTAGCGGGCAATTAACGGCTTCGAGAGGAACAGCTTCGAGCATTGATTGCGGCAGTTTCCGTTAAACGGTATCGCGCCTTGTTCATGGACTTCTGAGGAGTCTCATGTAGAAAGCCACGAACACCAAGACAATGCCAATATTCACTGTCAGCCGTTCCCAGAATCGGTATCGGAAGAACGCGAAATCTACACCGACTATGACGGCTGCCATCGCCACCACGTAAAGCACGACAGCTACCTGTCTGCCCATTTCAGATCCTTTTACCCTGCGCATTTCTTGTTTTTCCTGAAATGCTCAAGTATCCACGGCTCGGTTAAAAGATTATAGCGGCTATGACCCGCCATTTGTGGGTTAGCTCCGACAAATCGATGCCACCGTGTCTCAGTACTGATCGCGCTGCTTCTATTGCGCGACTCTTGCCCTATGGAGTTTCTAGCCACTCGCCACTAGGCACTTGCCACTGCATTTCTAATCGGTCCTGGTGACGATTAGAAATCAATATATCTCCTACAAAACAAAGGACGGAGGCACTTTCTAATCGGTCCTAAAGTGGCGTTATTTAGAGGCAGGACGGCCGGGGGACGAGAGGCGAAGGCAACGGCAACGGCTAGAGCGACAGCAGATCCCTCGTCGGACGGAAGGCGTCCTCTGTCGGGATGACAACGCGAAGGCAGAGGCGAAGACAACGGCAAAGGCAAGACGCCGGCAGCCCTCCTCCGCCAAGGCTACGGCGGGCCTGCGGGATGCCAGCGGTACGGGGGGCAACGTCAAAACCCGCACCCTTTGCTGACAAGAAAAACGCAAAGGGATGCGGCACCCGGAAAGTCAAAGGCGAAAGGCCGGGCCAATCGGGAGATTGGCGTTCCCGGGTTGAGACATGAGCTTCGGCGATGCGGGGTGGTCCGATTGTTGGTGGGTGATGTTGCGTCGAGTGGTGGTCGTCAGAGCGCAGACAGGAGTGTCTGTGCCACGTTAGCCGGCGTGGTGCGTTTGCAGGTACCAGAATAGGAGGATGGCGAGGCCGGCCAGGATGCGGTAATAGATGAAGAGCTTCAGGGTGCGCGTTTGCAGATAGTGGAGGAAGAAGGCGATCACTAAGTAGCCGACTACTGCTGAGACGGCTACGCTCCAGGCGATTTGCGAGACGGGCATATCGAATTGGCCGGCGCACTGCATTTTCAGGAGCTTGGGAATTTCTTTGGCAGCGGCGCCGGCGATCAGCGGCGTTGAGAGGAGGAACGAGAAGCGAGCGGCGGCTTCGCGCGTCATGCCGCGGAAGAGGCCGGCGGTGATGGTGATGCCGGAGCGCGAGACGCCGGGAAATAGCGCGAGGGCTTGCGCTGTGCCGATGACGAGCGAATCGCCGAGTGAGACGCGGTCAAGGTGGCGGTCCATGCGCGAGATGTATTCGGCGTACCACATCAGCAGGGCAATCGCGATCATGGCGCAGGCGATGGGAACCAGGCTGCGCAGGTGCTCCTCAATCCAATGCTCGAAGAAGAAGCCGACCAGGCCGCCAGGAATTGTGCCCGCGACGAGATACCAAAACAATCTTTGCTGCTGAATGACCATTTGATCGCTTGCGCGCTTCGGGTAATGGAAGCCGAGGCCGCAGAGCGTGAGCTGGATCCACTCGCGGAGAAAATAAAGCAGGACGGCGAGGAGGGTGCCGAAGTGGAGCGCGACGTCGAAGGCTAGGCCTGGGTCGGGCCAGTGCATCAGGCTGGGGATGATGATTAGGTGCGCGCTGCTGCTGATGGGCAGAAATTCGGTGAGGCCTTGGACGACGGCCAGGACAATCGCTTGCCACAATTGCATGAGCTAGGGTCTCGCTTTCGAGGCGGCCGCGGATTGCGCGATTGATTTGGTCATGGAGAAGGCGTCGCGCGGGCCGGGATAATAAGCTTTCCAGACCCCGCGAGTACGATAGCCATGCTTTTGCCAGAAGGCAATCGCGGAATCGTTGTCGGTTGCTGTTTCGAGACCTATCTCTTTCACGGTGTGGGAGGCGAGGCGGCGCTCGACTTCGGCGAGGAGCATTGAGCCTACGCCGTGGCGGCGGAATTCTTCGAGGACGTCGATGGTGATGATGTAGCCGCGGGCGTCTTGGTGGGCGGACATGCAGAAGCCCGCGATTTTGGCGGCGGGTTCGTTTTCGGCTTCGGCTTCGGCGATTACACAATCGGCGCCGGGGAAGCGGAGGTAATTGCGGAGCTCGCGCTTGGAATAGGCGATGGCTGGTTCGTAGCAGGCTTGATCGATTTTGTAGAGGGTGTCGAAGTCTTCGGGCGTGTAGGTGCGGAGGGTTAGGGGCATTGGGGTGCGGTTAATTAAATCATGAAATTGTGCGGCTCGACAGGGTGGCGATGGTGCGATGGTGCGGAAAGATTTAGCGCGGAGTGCACGGAGGAAAGGCAGAGGGCACGGAGGCGTGGTGGTCCGATGGTTGATGGGTGCGGTTGGCGCAAGGGTGGCTCGTCGGAGCGCAGACAGGAGTGTCCGCGCCACGTTGCCAGATTGGCTGCGCTACATGAACATCTAAACTTCGAGGATTACGGGGAGGATTAGGGGGCGCTTGGAGGTTTGTTTATTTAGGAAGCGCTTTAGGTCGGCGCGGATTTTTTCTTTGATTACGCTCCAATCGGTTTTTTCTTCGGCGCTGGATTGCTCGACGGTGCGCAGGATGACTTCGCGGGCTTGCTTCAGGATTTCGGCGCCGTCTTCGCTAGGGAGGAAGCCGCGGGTGACGATTTCGGGGGGCGTTTCCATTAGGCCGGTGTGTTTGTCGATGGCGATGATGGGGACTACTACACCGTCTTCGGCTAGGTGGCGGCGGTCGCGGATCACCACCTCTTCGATTTCTTCGAGCGAGCCGGAATCTACGCAAACTCGGCCGGCGGTGACTGGTTCGCGGCGGTAGGCTCCGCCATCGGCGGTGAATTCGAGCGGCTGGCCGCTTTCGAGTAGAAAAATTTCGCCCGAGACTGCGCCGACTTGTTCGGCGAGCGCGGCGTGCTGGAAGAGTTGGCGGTATTCACCGTGCAGCGGGATGAAATATTTCGGCTTTACGAGCTGGAGGAGGATTTTCATTTCCTCCTGGCTGGCGTGGCCGGAGACGTGAATGGGAGCGGAGCGTCCGCCCTCGTAATAGACGAGCACGCGGCGGCGGAAGAGGTGGTCAATCATGCGGAAAATGGCTTTCTCGTTTCCAGGGATGATGCGGGCGGAGAGAATTGCGGTGTCGTTTTCACCGATGCTGAGGAGGCGATGATTATCCACGGCGATGCGCGACATGGCCGAGAGCGGTTCGGCCTGGGTGCCGCTGGCGAGCACGACTAGTTTTTTCGGATCGAAGCTGCGGATGTCCTGCGGGCGGACTACGCTGCCGTCTGGAATGCGGAGTTTATCGAGGCGGTGCGCGATTTCGATGTTGTCCACCATGCTGCGGCCGACGAAGCCGATTTTGCGGCCGACCTGACGGGCGATGTCGATCACTTGTTGAATGCGGTGGACGGAGCTCGAAAAACAGGAGACGACGACTTTTTGCGGGGCGGCGCGGAATAGTTCCTCGAGGCGGACGACGACGGCGCGTTCGGACGGCGTGAAGCCAGGGCGCTCGACATTGGTGCTGTCGCTGAAGAGCGCGAGGACGCCTTCCTGGCCGTAGCGCGCGAAGGCGTGAAGATCGAAAGGCTTGCTATCGACCGGCGTGGGATCGATTTTGAAATCGCCGGTGTGGATGATTACGCCGACGGGGGTGCGGATGGCGAGCGCGACGCAATCAATCGTGCTGTGCGTTACGTGGAGATATTCGATTTGAAAGGGGCCGATCGTTGAGGTCTGGCCGGCGCGGACTTCGATGAGCTTGGCTTTATCGAGCAGGGCGTGCTCTTCGAGTTTTTTGCGGACGATGGCGAGAGTGAATTCCGTGCCATAGACTGGGACGTTCAAGTCGCCGAGGATGTAGGGAATTGCGCCGATATGATCTTCATGCGCGTGAGTGAGGACGATGGCGCGGACCATGCGCTTGTTCTGTTTCAGGTAGGTGGTATCGGGGATGACGATGTCCACGCCGAGCAATTCCTGCTCGGGGAACATCAGGCCGGCGTCAATGACGATGATGTCGTCGCCAGTGCGGAGGGCCATCATGTTCATGCCAAATTCGCCCAGGCCGCCGAGCGGGATGGCCCATAAGGATGGTTTGCTCAAATTTTTCTTCCGGCGATGTCGTTTAGCACGATCGAGGTGATCTCAGCAGCGCGTGCGTCAAAGGATTGCGCAAGACACGGTCGGCGCTTGATGTCGAAGGTCATCGTATCACAACTAGAGGACCGCAAAATATGTATGAGAAGCGCAAAAGAGGAACTTCAGCGGCTACAGCCGACCCGAATTTGCAGGATTTACGTCGGGGTTGAAACCGCGACCCACAAAGTTTTTCGGAAATCTCGCGCGGGCGGGGTCAGTCGTGGCCGCCGCCGGCGAACAGCCTGGCGATGGCGACGAGGACGACGGCGCCGACCGTGGCGGCTGCGAGGCTGCCGAAAAATCCCCAGACGACGATGCCGAGCTTCATGAAGAGCCACCGGCCGATGATCGCGCCGATGAGGCCGAGGATTACGTCCACGATGCAGCCGAATCCGCGGCCGCGCGTGAGATGCCCGGCAATCCATCCGGCGAGCAATCCGATGACGATGGTGGCGATGAATCCCGGCGAAGTGACTTCGACGTAGATGGCGTGCGTCTGCGCTTGCGTTTGAATGAGCATGAGCGCGAGTTCATTCATGGAATGCTCCTCCGGGAATTAGGTTTGGCAAAAAATGTAGCCGAGGCATTTGTACACGAGCTTGGCCGCGAGAAAATCCGAGGCGTGGTCGCCCGGCTGGGGCAGAAGCTCGACGACGTCCATGCCGACAATTTTTTTGTGGTCCGCGACGGCGCGGATGAGAGAAGTCACCTGGTTCCAATCGAGGCCACCGGGCTCGGGCGTTCCGGTGGCGGGGACGAGGGATGGGTCGAAGCCGTCCAGGTCGATGGTGAGGTAAACGCGCGGGCTGAGATCGCTGAGGACTTTTGCGATCCAGCTTTTCAGCGGGGCGCGCGTGATGTCTTTCGCCCAGTAGATTTTGGTGCGGAGATGCGGGATGGCTTTGGCTTCCTCGATGGAGAGGGAACGGATGCCGACTTGGACGGCCGGGCATACCTCGACGACGCGGCGCATGGCGCAGGCGTGGCTTTTGGCGTTTCCCTGATATTCATCGCGGAGGTCGGCGTGGGCGTCGATTTGAAGGACGCTCAAGTCTTTGTATTTGCGCGCGACAGCTGAGACGAGTGGGGGTGTGAGGGAATGTTCGCCGCCGAGTGCGACGGGGAATTTTTCGTCTTCGAGGAGCGCGAGCTGCGCGGTGAGAAGCTCGGTCATCACTTCGTCAAGAGTGCCATCCATGGTGTCAATCGGCGCGAGCGTGTGGATGCCGATTTCTTTGTAGGACTCGACCTCGAGTTCCTCGTCGTAGAGTTCCATATTGCGGCTGGCCGCGAGGATGGCGGCGGGGCCGTTGCGCGTGCCGTGCTCGTAGGTGGTGGTGCGTTCAAGCGGGACGGGGAAAATCACTGCGCGGGAAGTTTCATATTGCGAGTGCTCTTCGGGAAGGCCGCCGAAATTATCGGGCGGCATGGGAGTGTATCGGGTCATCGTGAGTTCGTGCTCGCTGGAATAATTCGAAATTTGTCTTTCACCGGCAGCCTCATTTGTAATATCAATGATGCGCGCACGGACACATTTTTGTGGCCGCGCAACATCATGCGGGGATACATTACCTGCGAGGACGGTGAATGGCAAAGAAAAAGGGCGCGACGGGAAGAATCCTTCACAATCCGATCACGGATCATCTCAGGCCCATCTATCCGCTGGACCTGACCAAAATCAAGACCATTGACGATCTGGTGCGCGCGATGGGGCAGACCGCGTTTACGGGGCGGCAGATTGGCGATGCCGCGGACGTGGTGGAAGCGATGGCGCGCGATAAGGATTGTTTTGTGGTGATGACGCTTTCGGGGGCGCTGACCGTCGGGAAAATGGGGCTTGTCTTTTGCGATTTGGTGGAGTCAGGCGTGGTGAAGGCGATCGTTTCGACTGGCGCGCTGATGGCGCATGGGCTTGTGGAAGCCACAGGGCGCTCGCATTTTCGCTACGATCCAAAAATGGATGACCGGGAGCTATTCGTCGCCGGATATAACCGCGTTTACGATTCGCTCGAGCCCGAGGTGAATCTGGATCATGTGGAAGGCGTCATGCAGCGCATTCTCGCGGCCTGGGACGCGAATGATGTGGTTTGCAGCTGGAAGATCAATCGGCGAATCGGGGAATTTCTCACGCGGCATTCGAAAGGGCGGGGGATTCTGAAATCGTGCTACAAGCACGATGTGCCGGTTTTTGTGCCCGCGTTCACCGATTCTGAATTGGGGATTGATTTCGCGCTGCATCAGCGCTTGCGAAGGAAAGCAGGGAAGCCGGTGCTGCGTTTCGATCCTTATGAGGATTTCGAGCAATACGCGGCGACGATGCTGGCCACCAAGCGGATGGGCATTTTGACGATTGGCGGCGGAGTGCCGCGGAATTGGGCGCAGCAATTCGGCGTGTATGCGGAATTGCTGGCGCGGCGCGGGTACGAAAAGCTTCCGCTGAAGCGTTACAACTACGGCGTGCGGATTTGTCCCGAGCCTGTAAATTGGGGCGGGCTTTCCGGGAGCACCTACACGGAAGCTGTATCGTGGGGGAAATTCGTGCCGCCGGAGGAAGGCGGGAAATTCGCGGAAGTCCTCGATGACGCTACCGTGGCACTGCCGTTGATTGTGGGAGCCGTGCTTCACCGCATCGGTTATCTAAAGCATGGCCGCGCGTAGCTGAACTGAATTTTCGTGCGATGGTGAAATTCGAAGGAGCGGTTAATCGTCTTCGCCGAGGAGGATGGCGGCGGCGAGAACGGTGGTCCAGAGGCCGCGCTTATCGCCGACAGCGGATTGGGTGATGTTCATGGTGCGGACAATTTTGTTTGAGATGCGATAAACCTCTTTTTTCTCGTCCCAGGACAAATCCGGATCGAATTCCACGTTGAGGGTGGTCGCGAGCATTTCGGCGGCCAGTTCTTCCGTGTATTCGCCGGCGATTTCTTCGCTCTCGCCGAAGGAATGATGCTCCGACAAGTATCCGAACATGGATTTATCGCCGGGGAGCGCCAGGCCGACGCCCGCGGCAATCAAGCGGTGCGGCTCGCGCGTCTGATTTTCGCTTATGACGGTGAAGGCCACCTGGCCGGGTTTGAGATGCTTCAAGCCTTCGCTGCGCGAAATCAATTTGCAGTAGGGAGGGAAAATCGAGGAGACACGAACAATGTTGCACGCGGCAATGCCCGCGTTGCGCAGAGCGAGCTCGAAGCTCGATAGGCGCTCCCGGTGTTTTCCGACTCCCTTGGTGAGGAAAATTTTCTTAGCGACGAACGCCATGGGTGTTGCCGGGTTGCGCTGCCTCCACTGAAACGAGTCGGAAGAAGTTGCGAGTGAAATTTAACAAGCACTCGAAGCAGAGTCAATCATTATTCACGTGGTGAGAATCATTTTGCTGCTCGCGTCTTCATGATTAGGTGCTTTCGGATGGTTCGGAAGAACTCCGCGCAGACTGGACCGTACCAAGTCAGAAACGCAGGGCTGCGGAATCGGCTATTCCGCCATGCTAAGGGAAATGGATGGCGCGAGCGCATCGGCGATTGTTTTCAGCTCGCGTAGGTCGGTGTGCGTGAAGTCGGCCCCCGCATCGGCGGCCGTCTTGGCCTTGCGCGAGACCTGGATGACACCGATTACCTTTTTCTCGAAAGTCACCGGGGCGCTCATGATTTTTTGGATGGGATCGCCGCGTTCCTCTTCAATCAGCGGGACGGCCTCAAACACGGAGCCGTGGGGGACCACCGAAAAGTGGTTGATGATTTCCGGGCGCTTGTCGCGGGCGGTGCGCACGGCCAGGGAGTTCGTGCTAGTCATTGGAATCCGCCCGATCTCTTTCAATTTTTCGGGGATGACGAAACGCAGGAAGCGTTCGTCCTGGGTCATCACAAAAATGGCGACTTCGTGGCGTTGAAGGGCGAAGTTCTTGCTGATCAGGTCCACCGCCCGGCTCAGGCCTACGAATTCTCCCGAGGTATTTTTGCGAGCGAGTTCGCCCGCCCATTTTTTCAATTCGGTCAGGTATTCGCTGGGCATCCGCGCTGCACCTCTATCGTGTCCGAGTCTAGCATGCACTTTTGGCTGCACCGGGGTCACTTGGCAGGGGTGCCATCAAAGCGTAATCGCGGATGTTGATCACTCGATTGCGGTTTAGGCGGCTTGGATTCGAAGGTGGGTGTGCTTTTCCCGCGTTGCGCCATCTTGCAAACTCGTTCTGGGATGCCTATACTGATTCTTATAGCTTGTTTTAGAATTTACTTCGGAGCGTGCATGCCGTCCGCAGCGGCCGATTCCAAAACGGGTTACCTCCTCGACAAACTGCATTCCCTTAGCGGAGTCATTCCCATTGGCGCTTATCTGGCGGATCATCTTTGGTCCAACAGCTACGCGCTGGTCAGCATTGATAAATACAATCAGCTTTCGCGGGAGCTTCAGACCGTCCCATGGCGGATTTTGATTGAGGCGGGCGTGCTGTGGCTGCCGATCCTCTTCCACGGATTTTATGGGATGTACATTTGGTGGAGAGGGAAGTCGAATGCGATTGGTCATCCGTGGATGGCCAACTGGCTTTATGTGCTGCAGCGGTGGACGGGAATGATCGCTTTTGTTTTTATCGGCTGGCATGTTTACACCGAGCGATTTCTCGGACACGGGGTCACTACGTATGCAGATGTGGCCCACGCGATGGCGGACCCCTGGTATTTGGCTTTTTATATTGTGGGAGTTACGGCTTCGGCCTTTCATTTTGGCAACGGACTTTGGAATTTCGCCTGCAAGTGGGGCATCGCGATCACGCCTAGCTCACAACGTGCAGCCGGATTTTTTGGCGCGGCCGTGGGGCTGGCGATGACCATCGCGGGCATTGCCGTGGCGCTTGGATTCCACTACGCCTGGTTTCCGCTGGGGACCTACGCCCAATGAAGAATCCGAAAATTATAATCGTCGGGGGAGGACTGGCAGGACTGATGGCCGCGATTCGCGTGGCCGAATTGGGCGTGGTGGTGGATCTTTTCTCGATTGTTCCGGTGAAGCGCTCGCATTCGGTGTGCGCGCAGGGCGGAATCAACGCGGCGAAGAATTTGAAGGGCGAGGGTGACTCCACCTGGAAGCATTTCGACGACACGATTTACGGCGGCGATTTTCTGGCCAATCAGTCGCTGGTGAAGGGAATGTGCGAAGCAGCGCCCGCGATCATTGATTTGCTGGATCGCATGGGCGTGATGTTCAACCGCACGCCCGAAGGATTGCTCGATTTTCGGCGCTTCGGGGGCACGCTCTACAACCGCACGGCTTTCGCGGGGGCGACCACGGGCCAGCAGCTACTGTATGCGCTCGACGAGCAGGTGCGGCACTTTGAAGCCGAGGACAAAGTCAGGAAATTCGAAGGATGGACTTTTCTTTCGGCGGTGATTGACGACGGCGGCGTATCGCGCGGAATTTGTGCCATGAATTTGAAAACCATGGAGATTCGCACTTTTCCTTGCGACGCAGCGATTTATTGCACAGGCGGGATTGGCGCGGTGTTCGGACGATCAACGAATTCGGTCGTGTGCACCGGGTCGGCGCAATCCGCACTATTTCAGCAGGGCGCCTATTACGCGAACGGCGAGTTTATACAGGTGCATCCAACGGCGATTCCGGGCGAAGACAAGTGCCGGCTGATGAGCGAATCGGCGCGTGGGGAAGGCGGGCGCGTGTGGGTGCCGAAGCTTGCGGGTGACATGCGGCCCGGAAAAGACATTCCTGAGGCGGAGCGCTTTTATTTTCTCGAGGACTGGTATCCGAAGTACGGCAACCTGGTTCCGCGCGACGTGGCCACGCGAGCGATTCACAAAATCGTTTATGAAATGAAGCTGGGGCTGCCGGGCGAGCCGGCGGTGTATCTGGATGTGTCGCACATCCCGCGCGAGATTTTGGATCGCAAGCTCGAGGGGATTCTGGAAATTTACGAGAAATTCCTTGGAGTGGACCCGCGCAAGGAGCCGATGAAGGTTTTCCCGGCGATGCACTACACGATGGGCGGCCTTTGGGTTGACAACGAGAATCAGGCGACGAATGTTCCGGGAATTTACGCGGCGGGCGAGTGCGACTACCAATATCACGGCGCAAACCGGCTGGGTGCGAATTCGCTCGTCTCCTGTATTTACGGCGGGATGCTTGCGGGCCCTGCGGCGGTGCGGTACTCACGGAATCTGGAGCAGGGCTGCGACAGCGCGCCGGCGGGCGTCTTCGAGCGCGAGCGCGTCCGCCAGCAAGACATCACGGACGCGCTGCTAAATCAACACAAGGGAACGGAAAATCCGCTGACTATTTGGCGAGAGCTGGGCGACGTGATGACGGAGAATGTGACCGTGATTCGCTACAACGCGGCGCTCAAGAAAACGGTTGGAAAGATTGATGAGCTGAGCGACCGGTTCAGTAAGATCAATTTGCAGGATCGCACGCAGTGGGCTAATCAGACTCTGAATTTCGTCCGCGAGCTGGGGAACATGCTGATTTTAGCGCGCGTGATTACCATGGGGGCGCTCGAGCGGAATGAGACGCGTGGCGCGCATTACAAGCCGGAATTTCCGAACCGCGATGACGCGAATTGGCTGAAGACCACGAAAGCCAGCTACAACGGCGGCAAGATCAAGCTCGAATTTGAGCCCGTGGACATTTCGCAAATACCCCCGCGCGAACGAAAATATACGGCGGCGAGCTGAAATATTTGCCGAGAGGTGTGGTTCGCATTGATGGGTTTGGGTTGGCGAGCGGCATGCTGCGCCACCTGAGGGATCATGGCTGAGAAGACATTCATCGTTCGAATCAAGCGCCAGCAACGGGCGGACGAAGCCGTCCGGTGGGAGGAGTTCGAGCTGCGTTACCGTCCGCACTTGAACATCATCACTTGCCTGCGCGACATCGCCGAAAAACCCTACACGCGCGATGGGCGCGAGTCCACGCCAGTCAGCTACGATGCGAATTGCCTCGAGGAAGTATGCGGCGCTTGCGCCATGCTCATCAATGGGCAGCCGCGGCAAGCTTGTTCAGCGCTGGTGGATCATTTTGAAAAGCCGATTCGTCTGGAGCCGCTGACGAAATTTCCGCTGGTGCGTGATCTGATGGTGGATCGCTCGCACATGTTCGAGAGCCTGAAGCGGACGAAATGCTGGATTCCGATTGACGGCACGTACGCGCTGGGCGAAGGGCCGCGCGTGTCGCCCGCGGTGCAGGAATTGGCTTATCCGCTCTCGCGCTGCATTACGTGCGGCAATTGCCTGGAGATTTGTCCCAAGGTGAACAACGACACGCAATTTGTGGGTGCGGCGATCATCAGCCAGGTGCGGCTCTTCAACATGCATCCCACAGGCGCGATGCATGCGGCTGGGCGGCTGGAAGCGCTGATGGGGCCGGGCGGCATTGAAGATTGCGACAATGCGCAGAACTGCGTGAAGGTTTGCCCGAAGGGGATTCCGCTCACGGAATCCATCGCTGCCGTGAATGGGCAGGTGCTCCTGCATGCGGTGAAGAGCTGGTTCCGCGGGCAGGACTGACGAGTTTCCTGGACGCGCGGTTTATATCCACTGTGATTTGCCGGGACCTGGCCCGGTTCGCGCATCGACTTGCTGATCGCACCGGAATCAAGCGGGGACTGAGGGGGCGAATGGCTCGCGTGGGGTTGCTCGTTTTCGGCTGCTTGCTGGGCGGACTACTGCCCTTGCTAGCTTTGCCTTCGCGCCCGGAGATATCCGCAAAAGCTCGCGCGCTGCATTTCCGCTCGATTGTGGTGGATACGCATGACGACACCACGCAACGGTTGCTGAATCCTCAGTTTGATCTCGGCGAACGGCACACCGACGGCAGCGTTGACATCCCTCGCATGCGCGAAGGCGGGGTGAACGCGATTTTCTTCTCGATCTGGATTCCCGGCAGCGTGACAGGACCGGAAGCTGTGAAACGCGCGATGGACCAGATTGACGCCGTCCGTCAGCAGGCGACGCTGCATCCGAAAGATCTGGTGCTTGCGACGACCGCGGAGGACGTGCGCCGCGCCAAGGCTTCGGGGAAGATTGCCGCGCTGATGGGAGTCGAGGGCGGGCACATGATTGATGACGATCTTGGCGTGCTCCGCGATTTTGCCGGTCTTGGCGTCCGCTATATGACACTCACTCACTTTATGAACAACAATTGGGCGGATTCCTTGACGGACACGCCCGCGCACAACGGGTTGACGGATTTTGGAAAGCAAGTGGTGCGCGAAATGAACCGGCTCGGCGTGATGGTGGACATCTCGCATGTGTCCGACAAGACCTTTTACGACGCGCTCGAGGTTAGCCAGGCCCCTTTGATTGCGTCGCATTCATCCTGCCGCGCTCTTTGCAACGCGCCGCGGAATATGACCGACCAAATGATCAAGGATCTGGCTGCGAAGGGCGGCGTGATTCAGATTAATTACCACGTTGGTTTTCTTAGCCAGAAGTTCGCCGATGCAGGGAAGGCGCAGCCGGAAGTTGAGAAACAGATCGAGGACGAAATCAAGAGACGCTGTGCAGGCAGCGGCAACTCGAGTTGCCCTGATTTGGAGCGGAGCACTGTGACGCGCGAATTCATGGTGGCAGGCAAACTGCCACGTGTCGAATGGACCGAGATCATCAAACACATTGACCATGCTGTTAAAATTGCGGGCGTCGAACACGTCGGGCTCGGCTCGGATTTCGACGGCGCGGTGATGCCTTTCGGCATGGAAGACGCGTCCGATTTGCCGCAAATTACCAATGCATTGCTGGAAAAGGGTTATTCCGAAGGCGATATTGAAAAAATTCTCGGCGGCAACACTCTGCGCTTGATGGAGCAGGTGGAAGCCGCCGCAAAACGATTGGGAGGACAACCGTGAGACGATTCGCTCTCTGGCTCGGTCTTTTGATTTTCTGCTGTTTTGTCCCTAGCGCAGTGATGGGGCAATCGGAATCAACAGCGACGGCGCCCGCCGCATCTTCTAAGACAAGGACACAACACATGACGAACGATCAAGCTTTGCTGCATCCGGAAACGCTCAAGGCCAAGGCGCCGGATGTTTACGAGGTGAAATTCATTACGACGAAGGGCGACTTTGTCGTGCAGGTGACGCGTGCGTGGGCTCCAGCGGGGGCGGACCGCTTTTACAATCTTGTGAAGCATCATTTCTACGATCAGGCGAGCTTCTTCCGCGTGCTTTCCGGCTTCGTGGTGCAATTCGGACTGAGCGCCAACCCACAAGTGACCAAGGCGTGGCAGACGGCCACGATTAAAGACGATCCAGTCACGCAGAGCAACAAGCCCGGCTACCTCACGTTTGCCACTTCGGGGCCGAACTCGCGGACGACGCAGGTGTTCATCAACCTCGGCAACAACGCGCAGCTCGATTCGATGGGCTTTGCGGCCTTCGGCCAGGTGACCGAGGGCATGGACGTCGTTCAGCAGCTTTACAGCGGCTATGGCGAGGGCGCGCCGAGCGGTCGAGGACCTGACCAGGGCACGATTTCATCGCAAGGGAAGCCGTACCTTGACAAGAGTTTTCCGAACCTTGACAGCATCAAGACGGCAGTGATTATTTCGCCGGCTCCTGCGGCCGGCAGCACGCCGCACAAAGCCACGCCTCCTGCGAGCAGCACGCCCAAGCCTTAAGGCGTCAATTTGCTCGAGGGCGGTATCGTGCTTTCGTTGGCTCCCGCGGCGGAAGTGGCGCTTGCTGCGGGATTATCCAAGCAATCGCGGCACGGAAATCGCATAGAGGGCACGATCCTATGTTCCGGCCCGCATGAGCGACGCAAGTTTTCCCGAGGTGGTCGGCGGGCGCATCGAGCGTCATCGCGGGCGTGAGTTCGTCTTCAGTGGTGCGGCGCTTCTGGCCTGCGTTGCTCTTGCAAATATTTTTCTGCATTTCCTCGGGATCAATCACTACGGGTTCTTCCGCGACGAGCTTTATTACATTGCCTGCGGGCGGCACCTTGCCTGGGGCTATATCGACCAGCCGCCGCTGGTCGCGCTGCTCGCCTGGATTTCGCGGCAGCTTTTCGGCGATTCATTGGCAGGGCATCGCGTGCTGCCGATCCTCGCGGGTGGGGCGACGATATTTTTCACCGGGATTCTGGCGCGGGAATTCGGCGGCGGGCGTCTGAGTCAATTTCTCGCAGCCATCGCGATGCTTTTCTCGCCGCTGTTTCTCGCATTCACCAGTTTTTTCTCGATGAATGCGTTCGAGCCGCTCATTTGGCTGTTGTGCGCCTGGCTCGCGGTGCGCATCGTGAAGGGCGCTTCAGCGAAGCTCTGGCTTCTCTTTGGCGCCCTGGCCGGACTGGGGCTCGAAAACAAACACACCATGCTGGTCTTCGGTTTTGCGTTGGTGTGCGGACTGCTCTTGTCGAAGCAACGGCGGGCGGGCGAGGGAAGCGTATTTCGGTCGAAGTGGATTTGGCTTGGCGCGCTGCTGGCGCTGGCTATCTTTCTGCCCAATCTGATTTGGGAAGCGCGGCACGGCTGGCCTCAAATCGAAGTAGTGCGCAATGCGCGGGAATTCAAAAACGTGCACGTTTCTCCGCTGCAGTTTCTCGCCGAGCAGGTCCTTTTCATGCAGCCGGTCGCGCTGCCGATTTGGCTTGCGGGGCTGTACTGGTTATTGCTCGCTGGGGAGGGGAAGCGCTTTCGATTCCTCGGGTGGACCTTCCTCATAGTGCTTGCGATATTCATGACGTTGGGAGGGAAAACATACTACGTCCTTCCGGCATATACGATTCTGGCGGCCGCGGGTGGAGTTGCGATCGAACAATTGACGGCGGGCTCGCGGCTGCACTGGCTGCGATTCGCGTATCCAGCCTTCCTGGTGGCCGGGGGGCTTGTGACGCTTCCGTTTGGCGTGCCGGTACTTCACTTGGACGCATTCGCCCGGTACGAAAATGCGATTCCTTACGCGCGCTCGGTGAAGACGGAGCGTGACGCCACGGCCGTGCTTCCGCAGTTCTACGCGGACATGATCGGCTGGGACAAAATGGCGGGAACTATCGCAAGCGTCTATCACGAGCTGCCCCAGGCGGAGCAGGCGAACTGCGCGATATTCGCTGGAAATTACGGGGAGGCGGGCGCAATCGATTATTTTGGACCGAAGCTAGGGCTCCCCGGCGCGATCAGCGGACACAACAATTATTTTCTGTGGGGGCCGCGCGGCTATTCCGGCGAGTGCGTGATTTTGTTCGGGGAGCGCGCCGAGGAAAACAAGAAATTCTTCGGCGATGTGACGCGCGTGGCCATGATTTCGAATCCACTGGGGATGCCGAGCGAGCAGAGCGTGCCGGTGTACATTTGCCGCAAGCCGGTGGCTCCGCTGAGCGTACTGTGGCCGCGTTTCAGATTTATTATCTAGGCTTGCGCGCGATTATCAACGAGCGCTGCCCGGGCGGTCAGGGCCGCCATGCAGCGGCGCGTGCCGGGGATTTCTCGCAGCTTGCTCGAGGCCCGGCAGATCGAGTCCCGCGTCGCGCAATTTTCTGCCAATCTCCGATGAACTGCTATTCGCGATGCAGAGCAGCACGCATTCGCTGGTCAGAATCGGAATCGAGCGGCCCTCGTAGGAATCATGGTGCGGGGCGATTTCTTCCGCTCTTTTCAGGATGCCTTTCAAGTCCGATGACGGCTCGAGGATTTGCCCGTCGGATCTCTCAGTTTTCTTCGACCCAAACGGACGGTCTGGTTTTGCGAGGTCTCCTTGCTCTCGCACGTTGGCGTAGAACTCGATCCATTGGTGCCAGCGCTGCGGACTGATCTGGCAGATGCGTTGGAGCAGATTCTCAATCGCTTCTTGATCCTCCCAGAATTTCGAGAGTCGTTCCCAGCCGTAGATGTACATGCCCGCGAGATAGTCCGAAATTTCGAGAACTGCGGAAGCGCGGCTGGCTGCGAGCATGCGCGCCAGGCTTTCGGCGCTGGCCAAGTCTTTCGTCAAACGGTGAGTGAGCATGGAATGATTCCCGTCGCCACCGGCGCGAGCTGCGTCCGCGGAGGCGACAGTTCCCTTGCCGGTTTTACGCCTGAATAATTTCATCGCCTATGAATGACCCTGATTTGAGCTTAGCAGAATCGTTGCTATGGAGTGTGCGAAGGGCAGTGGGGCGTGCCTAAAGAAAAAGGGCGCTGGGGGCTGACACCAAGCAGTGTCCAGCAAGTATGGTGAAAAAGCGCGCGTCTAGAAGCCGAGGACCGTCACCAGCTCGCGCACCGACGCCGTGGATTTATCGAGCGCGGCCTTTTCCTCGGGCGTCAGCTTGATTTCGATGATTTGCTCGATGCCGCGTGCGCCGAGCTTGACCGGCACGCCGACGAACAATCCGCTGGCGCCGTACTCTCCTTCGAGATACGCAGCGCAGGGAAGAATTTTCTTTTTGTCTTTCAGGATTGCTCCAACCATTTCGACCACGGCGGCGGAAGGCGCGTAGTACGCGGAGCCGGTCTTCAGCAAATTCACAATTTCCGCGCCGCCCTTGCGAGTGCGCGTGACGATTGCCTCGATTTTTTCCTTTGGGAGGAGGTCGGGGAGGGGAATTCCAGCCACGGTGGAGTAACGGGGGAGGGGCACCATGTCATCCCCATGTCCGCCGAGGACGAAGGAGTGCACATTTTCGACCGATACATTCAACTCCGCGGCCACGAAGGAACTCATGCGCGCCGAGTCCAGTACGCCGGCCATGCCGATCACGCGGTTCTTCGAGAAGCCGCTGATTTTGAACGCCGTGTGCGCCATGGCGTCGAGAGGATTCGTGACAATGATTAGAATCGCGCCGGGCGAGAGCTTGACGATTGCTTCGACGACGGCTTTGACCACGTCGTAATTGGCTTTGAGCAAATCGTCGCGGCTCATTCCCGGCTTGCGCGGAAAGCCGGCAGTGATGACGACGATATCGCTATTCGCAGTCTCGCGATAATCCCCAGTTGCGGTGGAAATTCCTGCGGCATGCGCGTCGGTGCCGAGGATTGGCGCGGATTCGGCCATGTCGAGCGCCTTGCCGGCAGGCACGCCATCGAGAATGTCCGTGAGCACCACGTCGGCAAGCCCGGCATCATGAATTCGCTGCGCCGTCGTAGATCCGACGAATCCGCCTCCAACTACCGTCACTTTCTTCCGCATTCAATTCTCTCCTTGATCAGCGGCCGGCACCCGTGGCCGCTTGCATATTTTCGATAATGGCCGAGGCATATTCGGAGGTTTTCAGTTTTGTGGAGCCAGGCATGAGGCGCTCGAGGTCGTATGTGACACGCTTTTGCTGAATTGTGCGCGCGATGCCGTCTTCAATCAGCTTCGCCACCTCTTTCCAGCCCATGAAATCGAACATCATCGCGCCCGAAAGCATTACGGAGCTGGGATTGATGACGTCCTTATCCGCATACTTCGGGGCAGTGCCGTGGGTGGCTTCGAAGATGCCGTAGCCGTCGCCGATATTGGCGCCCGGGGCCATTCCCAGGCCGCCGACCTGCGCGGCGCAGGCATCGGAAAGATAGTCGCCGTTGAGGTTGGGCGTCGCGAGCACTTGATATTCGTCGGCGCGGGTGAGGACTTGCTGGAAGACGGAGTCCGCGATGCGATCGTTGATTTGAATTTTCTTTTTCCATTGCCCGGCGCCATGCGTGGCGGAGAGCGAATCGAGCGTGCGTTTCACTTCGGCGTAGACGGCCTGCTTGAAATCCTCGGTGCCCTGTTTGATGCCTGGCTCGATCATGGCAGCATTTTGTTCGACAGTGAGATTCGGGTCGCGGTCCTTGTTATCGAGGATCCAGGTTTCGCGCTCGGTGACGACGTGCGCGCGAAATTCTTCGACGGCCAGTTCGTAGCCCCAGTCTCGAAAGGCGCCTTCGGTGAATTTCTGAATATTGCCCTTGTGGACTAACGTGACAACGGTGCGCTTATTTTCAATGGCGTGCTGGATGGCGCGGCGGACGAGGCGTTTTGTGCCGGTGGGCGAAATCGGCTTGATGCCTACGCCGGAGTCCTCGCGGATTTTCTTCGAGGTGCCTTTCAGCATGTCGTTGTTCAGGAAATCGATCAGTTTCTTTACCTCGGGCGTGCCTGACCGCCATTCGATGCCGATGTAAACATCCTCGGTATTTTCGCGGAAGATGACCACGTTCATGCGCTCGGGATTTTTCACCGGGGAGGGAACGCCCTCGAAATATCGTACCGGGCGGACACAAGCGTACAGATCGAGGACCTGGCGGAGGGTGACGTTGAGCGAGCGGATGCCGCCGCCGACGGGAGTCGTCAGCGGGCCTTTGATGGAAATCCGGAAATCGCGGATGGCGTCCACGGTGTCTTTCGGCAACCATTCCTTGAATTGGTTGAAGGATTTTTCGCCGGCAAAAACTTCGAGCCAGGCGACTTTGCGTTTTTGCCCGTAGGCTTTCGCGACGGCTGCGTCAAAGAGGCGCTGCGAGGCTTTCCAGATGTCCCGGCCGACCCCATCGCCCTCGATGAAAGGGATGATGGGCTGGTCGGGGACGTTATACGTGCCGTTCGAATATTCGACGGCCTTGCCATTAGCTGGGACATTCACGCCGTTGTAGGAAGTTTTCATCAGTTTCCATCCCCCGCGCCACCGCACATTGTGAAAATCCTTTGCCGCGAGAGCGCACTAGCAAACTGATGACGATAGCACAAACCTCGCCCTGGCTGAATCGTTCTAATGTGGCTGGATGGCTGGCGATTTCCGGGAATAAATTCGGGCTGCCTCGTGTCTGGATAGGTGCAGGGCAGAGACGCGGGCGCGGAATTGAGAGCGGCCTGGCAATGGAGACCAACGAGATGGGCGATTTCATTAAGGAAAATTTCAATAAGGATGGGGTGGACCGGCGCGGCTTCTTGAAGTGCATGGCCTGGGCCGGGACGGGAACGCTTTGCGTGATTCAGGGCGGGGTGCTGAAGTCGTTTGCGATCAGCGATTGGGGGCAGACGGATCACGCGAAGATGAAGGGCGGATTGAGCTTCGTGCAGATCAGCGACAGCCACATCGGGTTCAACAAGGCGGCCAATCCGGACGTGACTGCCACACTGCAAGTGGCGATTGACAAGATTAATGCGCTGCCCGTCTCGCCAGAATTCACGCTGCACACGGGCGACCTAAGCCATCTCTCGAAAGATTCGGAGTTCGATACGCTTGACCAGTCGCTGAAGAGCCTGCGAACGGGCGCAATCCACTACGTACCGGGCGAGCACGACGTGATCAACGACAATGGAGCGCAATTTCGCGAGCGCTATGGGAAGAACACCAAGGGCGACGGGTGGTACAGCTTCGATCAGAAGGGCGTGCATTTCATGGGACTCGTGAACGTGCTGAACCTGAAGGCGGGCGGATTGGGCTCGCTCGGTCATGACCAGCTGGAATGGATTGAGGACGACGTGAAGCATCTGAAGGCAAGCACGCCGATTGTGGTGTTCGCGCACGTTCCGCTCTGGTCGGTGTATCCGGAGTGGGGCTGGGGTACGGACGACGGGGCGCAGGCGCTCGGGTACTTGAAGAAATTCGGATCGGTGAGCGTGCTGAACGGGCACATCCACCAGGTGATGCAAAAAGTGGAGGGCAACGTGACGTTTCATACCGCGATGTCCACCGCTTTCCCGCAGCCGGCGCCTGGGACTGCGCCATCGCCCGGGCCGATGAAAGTGCCGGACGACAAACTCCGCAGTGTGCTCGGCGTGACGGAACTCAATTTTGTGCGCAGCAGGCACACGCTGGCGGT
Organism: uncultured Acidobacteriota bacterium; assembly: GCA_963701005.1. Lineage (GTDB taxonomy): Bacteria > Acidobacteriota > Terriglobia > Acidiferrales > UBA7541 > Palsa-295. The sequence goes on along the minus strand of OY969555.1, from coordinate 3,174,209 downwards.
GGTGGACGCGACGCTCCAAGCGTAAAGAGAAGGAAATCGGAAGTCGGAGAGAGGAAAAATGAAAAGGACGATATCAGGGATTGTTGTGTCGAAATTGGTGGTTGGTGCGGCGCTGGTGGGAATTCTCGGATGGTCTTCCTTGACCAACGCGAAACTGCCGGCGCAGGCGGCCGTGCAGGTGAAGATTGACAACTTCAGCTTTATTCCGCAGGAAATCACCGTGACGGCGGGGACGAAAGTCACCTGGGTGAACCAGGACGACATCCCGCACACCGTGAGGAGCACGAGCGACGCATTTAAGAGCAAGGCGCTTGATACGGACGACAAGTATTCGTTCACGTTCGACAAGCCCGGGACCTACGAATACTACTGCTCGATTCATCCGAAGATGACGGCGAAGGTGATCGTGAAGTAACGCTGTCCAGCATCCTGGCAGGGAAACCGAAACGCTCAAGCCAACTCGCACCTCTGCGGGCAGGGGTGTGCAAAGACGACGAAAGAAAATAAGGCTGATCAACGGAAACGGCCACGGGCGGTGTGACGCCAGAGAGGCAGGTGAGCGATGAAAGGGTTTCTCGGGACTTATGCGGGGATCGCGGCGGACCTGAATCTCCTGCTGCAGGTTGCCATGGGCGTCGCGCTGCTCGCTGGAGCGTGGCTGGCGCGCAGGAAACGCTTTCGGGCGCACGGGATTTGCGCGGCCGCGGTGATGATTTTAAATTTGTTCTCGATTGCGTTCGTGATGTGGCCGGCATTCCACGAGCAGGTGTTGCCGAAGATCCCGGCGCGACTGGGCAGGCTGCACTACGCAATCGCGACGGTTCACGGAGCGCTGGGCGTGGTGGCGGAGCTTTTCGGCTTATACATCGTGCTGATGGCCGGGACGAACGTGCTGCCGCGTTCGTGGCAATTGAAGCGATGGAAGGCGTGGATGCGGGTCGATCTGGCGCTTTGGTGGGTGGTCCTCGCGGCGGGGTTCGCGATGTACTTCAATTGGTACGTGCGATGAGCGCGGGGAGAAGGATTTGGGCGGCAAGAGAAAGGGAACGGCGAAATAGCTGCGGGAATAAAAACGAGTGGAATCTGGTCTGCAACCTTGAGAGTCTAATGGCGGTATGCCAGACAACTTGCGCGCGATGGGGAGCGGCGGGCGATTCGAGCAGATCGTACTGCCGCACATGGATGCGGCTTACAATCTGGCGCGCTGGCTCGTCCGAAATCCGCAGGATGCGCAGGACATCGTGCAGGAGTCGTACTTGCGAGCCTACAAGTTCTTTTCGGGTTTTCAAGGCGGCGACCCGCGGGCATGGCTACTGAAAATCGTGCGCAATACGAGCTACTCATTTCTCGAGAAGAATCGCCCGGCGAGCCAGTCGGAGGAGTTCGACGAGAAGGTGCACACAGGCGATGAGGTGCCGCTTGATGCGGAAGCAGTGCTCGAGCGCGCCGCCGATAGCCGCATGCTGCGCGAGGCGCTGGATGAGCTGCCCGTGAATTTCCGCGAGATTCTGATTTTGCGCGAACTCGAAGGGCTTTCGTATAAGGAGATCGGCGAAGTCGTGAACGTGCCGATTGGGACGGTGATGTCGAGCCTGGCTCGAGGCCGCGACCGCCTGCGCGAAGCGTTGCTGCGCGCACGAGAGAAGGAGGGGATGCGTGGCGCCTGACAATTTTTCCGGCTTGCTGCACGCCTACCTCGACGGCGAATTGGATCTCGTCCGGAGCCTCGATTTCGAGGAGCATCTGAAAAGCTGCCCCGATTGTGCGCAGGAACTATGGACACAGCGGAATTTGCGCGAGGCGTTCCGGTCTGCTCATTTGTACGAGCGCGCGCCGGAAGGGTTGCAGGCGCGCATTCGCGCAGCGCTGCCGCACGAGAGCAAGGTGGTGGAGATGGGGATGTCTCGGCGCCACATGTGGAATTTGGCGGCGGTGGCCGCGGCCATCATCCTCGTATTCGTTTTTTCGTGGCGCATGCTTCCGGGCTTGATGGGACGGTCGCACGCGGAAATGCTCGCGCAAGAAGTGGTGGCGAGCCACATTCGTTCGTTGCAGCCAGGGCATTTGATGGACGTCGAATCTACCGACCAACACACCGTGAAGCCATGGTTCAACGGCAAGATTGATTTTTCGCCGCCGGTGCGGGATTTTTCCGCGGACGGTTTTCCGCTGGTTGGCGGGCGCCTCGATTACATTGATCAACGGCCGGCGGCCGCGCTGGTCTACCAGCGGAATAAACATTTCATCAACGTGTACGTGTGGCCTGGCGCGGAGAGGGAGGAGGGGGGGGCGCGCGAGGCATCGCAGCAGGGGTACAACATTGTCTTCTGGCAGCGCGGCGGGATGTATTTCTGCGCGGTTTCGGACCTGAATTCGGCGGAACTGCAGCAGTTCGCCCAGCTTTTCCAAAGTTAGAGTTCGCGCGAAGAGCACTGCATTTTGCTCAGTAAATCCCCCAATCGAGGCTCGCTCTCGGCAATCCAGAAATGTAACATTTTGAAACAGCCACTGGATTTTGCCATCGGCCCTTCGGCCGGTAAGTCCTTTGCAATCAATCAGTAGCATTCTGGAACAGCGCTTGCTACGTCAACTCAATAAGACAGTTACTAGGCGACCGCGGCGGGGAGAAATCTGCAAAGGCCGCGTCGAGCATGAGGCGACTCGATGAGCACACATCAATGCCCGTATTGTGGCAGGGCCGTATCCGACATTCGAACAGAGTGTCCGCACTGCCACGCGGCGATTCCGCAAATTGAAGTGACGGAGCACCGGGACACGCATAGCGACAGCGAGATTCGCAAGGGACTTCTGTATGTGCTGCTCGCGGCGGTGATTCACTATTTCGCTGCAGGGTATAGCCCCATGCAGATCCCTTATCCGATCCAGCCGATTGTAACTGTGATTCTTTCACCGCTGCTATTCTTCGGCGGCCTCGGACTCACCCTGCACGGCTATTTCTTGAACCGCAAATCCTTGAGCCACACGGTTCGTTACAGGTAAGCCGCACAGGTTGAGCAGTTTTCGCCGATAGCACTTCCCAGGCGAAAGCAAAGAACTCTGGGCAAACTCCGCGGCTAAGTGTGTGAACCGCTGCGATCCGCTCAGATGTCGTAGTACAGATGGAATTCGTAAGGGTGGGGACGCATGCGCATGGGGTTCACTTCTTTCGACATCTTGTAATCAATCCACAGCCGGATGAAATCCTCGGTGAAGACGCCGCCCTTGGTGAGGAAGGCGTGGTCCTTCTCCATTGCTTTCAGGGACTCTTCTAGCGAACCGGGTAGTGAAGGGACGTATTTCAACTCTTCCGCCGAAAGCTCGAAGATGTCTTTATCGAGCGGGGGGCCGGGATCAATTTTATTTTCGATGCCATCGAGCCCGGCCATGAGCATCGCAGAATAGGCAAGATAGGGATTGCAGGATGGGTCCGGAGGGCGGAATTCAACGCGCTTGGCTTTCGGGCTGGCCGAGTACACGGGAATGCGCACGGCGGCCGAGCGATTTCGCCGGGAGTACGCCAGATTTACCGGCGCTTCGAATCCAGGGACGAGGCGCTTATAAGAATTCGTGGAGGGTGCGGCGAAGGCCACGATTGCCGGCGCGTGTTTCAAAAGGCCGCCGATATACCACATCGCAGTTTGGCTCAGGCCCGCATAACCTTCGCCGGCAAAGAGCGGCTTGCCTTTGCTCCAGAGTGATTGGTGCGTATGCATTCCCGAGCCGTTGTCGGAGAAAATCGGCTTGGGCATGAAGGTGACAGTCTTGCCGTATTGAAAGGCCACGTTGCGGACGACATACTTGTAAATCATCATGTTGTCCGCGGCGCGAATGAGCGTGTCAAATTTGAAATCAATTTCGGACTGGCCGGCTGTGGCGACTTCGTGGTGATGGCATTCGACGTTGATGCCACAGGCCTGGAGTTGAAGGACCATGTCAGTGCGCAGATCCTGATACTGGTCAGTGGGCGGGACGGGGAAGTAGCCTTCCTTGTAACGCGGGCGGAAGCCGAGATTGTGTTCGGCGCGGCCGGAATTCCAGCGGCCTTCCTCGGAATCGATGTAGTAGAAGGCCTGGTTTTCACGCGAGTCGAATCGGATGTTGTCGAAAATAAAGAATTCCGCCTCGGCGCCGAAAAATGCCTGATCGGCGACGCCGCTCTTTTGCAGGTAATCTTCCGCACGGCGCGCCAGGAAACGAGTGTCGCGCTCGTAGGGCTTGCGCGTGAGCGGGTCCACAGCATCCGCGATCATGATCAGCGTGGGCGTATCGCGAAATGGATCCATGAAGGCGGTTTTCGCGTCGGGGATCAGCAGCATGTCCGATTCGTGAATCTGCGCCCAGCCGCGGATGGAACTCGCGTCCATGCCGAAGCCCTGCTCGAAGGATTCGGCGTTGAGCTCCTGAATAGGGAAGCTTACGTGCTGCCAGATGCCGGGCACGTCAATGAAGCGCAGGTCGAGAATTTTGGCGTTGTGCTTGGCGGCGTAATCGAGAACGGTCTTTGAGTCCATCGCGCTCCCTCCGCAGCAGTCTGCGGGCGGTAAATTTGCGCGGAGATTACTCCAGCGGTTCGGGCGCGTCAAGAATCGTTTGGCGCGCTAATTGGCGCGGGGTGAGGGATTTAATATGTGAACGCGCGGGACGACGAAGTGGAAATTTTCGAGTTCCGCGGGCGGTGGAAAGCTCGCAGGACCTATTAATATGCTTAATTTGTCCCATCAGTTCTTTTAATTGACGCTCGCGAGAGGCGCGCGATACCCTACCGTGGATGGTGCACCGCAGACAAAACCTTCCGAAGGAGATTCATGTCCAACGAACTTCGTAATTTTCTGTCGCTTTCCTATGATGAGCTCGAGGAACTCAATCTGAAGGCGAAGGAGCAGAGGTCGAAACGCGTTGCCGAGCACAAAATTCAGGAAGAGCGCATCAAGTACCTGACGGACGAGAAGCGCATCAAGGCTGTGACCGTGCTCTTCAGCGATCTCGAAGGGCGCTTGCACATGCTCGATTACGACAAAAAATTCCTGATCAAGAGCTGGGACAATCTGACGTTTGATGGCTCGTCCATCCGCGGCTTCACGGCGCAGCGCGAAAGCGATTTGCGGCTGGCCATGGACTGGGGCGCGTTTTACTGGGCGCCCGCCGATGTGTTTGGTTCCGGCAAGGTGCTGGTATTTGGCCACGTGATTGATAAGGATGGCTCGCCCTATCGCGCGGATATCCGCGGCGTGCTGAAAGGCTATGCGGACGCGCTGTACAAGAAAGAAGGGTACACGCTGAACGCCGCGAATGAAATCGAGGGTTTCCTGTTTCAGGGCGCAGATGCCGAGCGGCGTTATCACGAGACCGGCAAGTTCGAATACGTAAACAAGGGCGGCTACTACCATTCGCTGCCGGGCGACCCGCTGCGAACCTTCATTGACACGAGTGCGGAAGTGCAGCGGGCCATGGGCTTTCAGAACGAAAAAGATCACCCGGAAGTGGCGCCTTCACAATTCGAGATCAATTACGGGTACGGCGAAGTGGTGTCTGCAGCGGACCGAATTCAACTCTACAAGCTGATTTGCCGGCAGGTGGCGACGAAAATGGATTCGACCGCTTGTTTCTTGCCGAAGCCGGTCGTCGGCGTGAATGGAAACGGGATGCATACGAACGTTTCCGTGAGCAAGGATGGCAAAAACATTTTCTGGGACGCGAAGGGCGAGGAGCAGCTGAGCAAGACAGGCTGGGCGTTTGTGGACCGCATCCTGACCCACGCGAACGATATCTGCCTGATGCTGAATCCCAGCGTGAACGCGTACCGGCGGCTCGATCCGCATTTCGAGGCGCCGAACCAGATCAAGGCCTCGCCCGTGGATCGCGGCTCCATGATTCGCATTCCGATCGGCAATGAGAAGAGCATGCGCGTGGAAGTCCGCTCGGTGGCGCCGGATGCGAATCCTTACATGGTGATGTATTCCGTTTTCAAGACGGGCCTCGACGGCGAGACTTCGAAAATTAAGAACCTGCGGCAAGCCGAACGCTACTTGCCGGACAATATCTATGCGGCGCTTGACGATTTCAAGAAGGCGGCGTGGACCACGAAACTGCTGGGCGACGATGTGAAGGGCCGCTATGCGGACTTAAAGCAAGCATCCGCCGACCGCTGCTCGCGGCAGCTCGGCACTTTCGTGAAAGCTCCCGAAGTGCAATATCACCACGAGGTGTACAACCAGTTCCTCTGGAACCTTTTTTAGAATCCGGCTGGTAAAAATCGGGCGCTGCGGCAGAATTGCAGGCATATGGGCAGCGCGCCCTCGCGAAATCCTGACAGCCGTGGGCCACGCACAAAGTGTCTCATCGCCGCGGCTGTTTTCCTGCTCGCGGCTCTCGCGCTTTTTTATCTGCGTTACGACCTGCGCGCCTATTCCGTGCTGATGCATCTCAGCGATTCCCAGACATCTGGTGCCCTACTACGCTGGGAAACGCGGTCTAGCACGTGCATGGATCTCACGATTCCCACTGCGGGTGGCCCCATTGCGGCGCAATTGTATTTTCCCGAGGGCGTGGCGCATCCGCCAGGAATTGTGCTGATCCACGGCATTCATCACCTGGGAATCCATGACCCAAGATTCCAGAATCTGGCGCGCTCATTTTCGGGAGCGGGATTCGCTGTCCTGGCGCCGGTGATTGACGCGCTGGCGGACTACCACGTGGACGGCGAATCGCTCGAAACCATCGGGGAATCGGCGCGCTGGCTCGAGAATCGCATTGGCAGCGGCCCAGTGACATTGATGGGCATCAGTTTTGGCGGAGGACTCGCCTTGATGGTCGCGGCTGAGCCGCAGTATGCGTCGAGCGTCCGCGCTGTCGTGGCTATTGGCGCTTACGAAGACCTGGCCCGCGTGTCGCGGTATCTTGCCACCAGCGAAGAGATATTCCCCGATGGAAAGATGGTTCATGAGCCCGCGCACGATTATGGCGCGGCGGTTTTCGTTTACGCTCATCTCCAACAGTTTTTCTCCCCGGCCGACATCCCGACCGCTCACAACGCGCTTCGATATTTTTTGTGGGAACAGCCCGCGCTCGCGCAGCCACTTCTGCCGCAGCTGAGTGCGGAAGGCCGGGCGACCATGGAAGCCCTGCTTGCGCGCCGCATCGACGAACTGCGGCCGCAGCTCCTGGATGCCATTAACGCAGATGAAAAGGAATTGGCGGCCGTCTCACCCCATGCGCACATCGCAAGTCTTCGCGCGCCGGTGTTCCTTCTGCATGGGTCAGCGGACAACGTGATTCCGCCGGCAGAGAGTCTGTGGCTCGCAAGGGAAGTGCCTCGTGAAGATTTGCGCGCGGTGCTAATTACCCCTGTGTTTTCTCATGTGGATCTGAAGGGCGCTGCTTCGAAATGGGATGAAATGCGGCTGGTCCATTTCATCGGAAGTGTCCTGCGCGCAGCGAACTGAAAATCCGACTTCGCCGCGCGGTTGCGATTGACGCCACGGCGCGGCAAAGCGAGCGGAATATTTGCTCGACGGCTATTTGTATGCGCCGGATGCGAGCGACAAGCTGTCGCGGTGGTCCGCTCCCTCCGTTGCAGCTCCGAATGCCGGACCGCCCGTGGGGTTGGCTTTCCCCGCGGCTTCGAGAGCCGCATAGAACTTATCGAGGCCGGCCGGGCCGTTCGTGATCACGACGATATTGAAGTTCGCGGGGTCCTGTTCGTGGACGGCTTCGCGATAGACGCCGTAAGAATGAATATCGCCATCCGCGAGCAACTTTTCCGCGATGGGGATGATGTAGGCCTTGATCACCTTATCGATGGCTTCGGTCTGGCCGGGCTTGGCCTTGTAGGAGCCGACGCGCAGATAGCCATTCTCGAAAGCGCCGGGGTGAAAACCGTATTGGCGGCTGGTGAGAACGAAGTCCCAGTGCTTCGATTCGGCGAGGATTTTTGCCTGCGCGTCTTCGGCCGGGCCGGTCTGAGCCATGATGATGGCCAATGCCTTTATCAGATTTCCTATGGATGTTGCGGACCACCAGTCGCCGTGCGTCGGCGTGCCTTCCTGATGGACGAGATTTTTGAAGAAGCCGTAGCCGGCGATGGTCCCATCAGCCATAAGCTTTTCCATGGTTTCCTTGGTGGCCTTGTTTGCTTTTTCGTATGCCGGCCAATCGGCGCGGGGAATTGCCCATTCAGCTACATAGGTGTAGACCGGTGCCTTTTCCTTTTCGTCGCCGGCTTGGGCCCGGGCCGGTTGAACGGCGATTGAAGACAGTGCCGCCAGTCCGACAATCAATAGAATCCTCGAAAACCACTTGTGCATGGTGTTTCCTCCGCAGGTGGAAGTCACCGCTTTGAGCGGGAGATGCGCGTTGATGTGAGAACGCTGGTTGGGTTTTTGAAATTGATCTATGCAGAATGTCTACCGGGTGCGAACGTACGCTCAGGCGCGGGGGAAGTCAAGGATCCACAGGATTTTGGCGTGCGATTATTGACTGGAACGGCGAAAAATTCCGCCGCCGTCCCGAATTGAAACTGCTCTCCAAACGCAAATTTGCCTGCCCGTGATAACTTTGCTAAAGTGAGCTTGCAATGCCATCAATCGTCCGCGAAGTCGGCGAAACGTTTCTCACGCTCTACAAGGGTTTTCGCGTGACGTTTCTGACCATGTTTCGGAAGACGACAACCGAGTCATACCCCGAAGTAGAGGCGAGCGTCCAGGCGCGTTACCGCGGCATTCACGTGCTACAGCGCGACGAAAACGGATTTGAAAAATGCGTTGGCTGCTTTTTGTGCGCGGCGGCATGCCCCGCGAATTGCATCTACATTGAGGCCGGTGACAATACGGACGCGAAGCGCATTTCCGCCGGCGAACGCTATGCCAAAGTTTACAATATCGATTATTCGCGCTGCATTTTCTGCGGCTACTGCGTGGAAGCTTGCCCCACCGACGCCATCACTCACGGCCACAATCTCGATCTTGCGCCCTATGACATCAACGCGCTGATCTACCGCAAAGAGCAGCTACTCGAGCCCTGGCCGCGCCACACATCGCCCTCTTGAATTCCCCCTAAGTTTGTCCCAGCAGGCAGATTTCTTCGGCGGATTCGTGCGTACGAAAAAGAATTGTGCAACGGAGACTGTCGCGGACTAGAAGGGCATCGAGCCGTACTTGCCTTCGAATTCCGCAAGCGGGACCATGTCGATAGCGTCCCAAGGGCAGCCTTCGAGAAACGCGCCATCCGGTCCCTTGCTGGTACACAGCTTGCAGCCGATGCAGAGAATCGGATCCACCATGATGCGGCCAAACGGCGCGTGGTCCTCATCCGGCACCCAGAACATGCAATCGGCCACGGGGCAATAATCCACGCAGGCAGGCGAACCGGAGCAGCCGGTGCACATTTCGTTGATGACGGCGACAATATGCGGCTTGCGCTTGCGGCGCTTGGTCTCGCCCGAGGAAATCGGATACGACTTCGTGATTTCGCCATTCACGAATTTCGCGACTTCCAAGGTAGCCTCAGCCACTGAGCCCTCCCGGGTCAAAAACTTCTGCTGGTCTTATTCTTCACACTGCGGGCAGGGAAGTCAACGCCCGCGCCGTGCGATCTCCGGCATGCATGAATATCCTACTTCAGGGCGCGAATGAGGGCTTCAGTGAATTCGGCTGTTGTCGCCGTTCCACCGACGTCGCGCGTGAGCGACTTGCGCTCACGGTACAAGGCGTGCAGCGCACTCTCGATCCGTCGCGCGGCCTTCGATTCGCCCAGATGGTCGAGCATCATGATCGAGCTCATCAGCAACGCCGTGGGATTGGCGATACCTTTTCCCGCGATATCGGGCGCCGTGCCGTGGACCGCCTCGAAAATGGCCACGCTCTCGCCGATATTTCCGCTTGGGACAACGCCGAGTCCGCCCACAAGGCCCGCGGCGAGGTCGCTCATGATGTCGCCGTAAAGATTCGTCAGCAGCAGCATATCGTACTGATGCGGATCGAGGACGATCTGCATGCAGGCATTGTCGATGATGAGTTCCCTGTACTCGATGTCCCTGTATTCCGCCGCTACTTTCCGAACGGAAGTGAGAAATAGGCCGTCCGAGAGCTTCATGATGTTCGCTTTATGGATGGCGTGAATCTTCTTGCGTCCGAATTTCCGCGCGTACTCAAATGCAAAGCGCGCAATGCGCGTGGATGCCTTCTCCGTGATGATTTTCAGGCTTTCGACCACTCCGGGAACCACGGTGTGCTCGAGTCCGGCGTAGAGATCCTCGGTGTTCTCGCGGATGAGCACGATATCCACGCCCTGATAACGCGATTGCACTCCTTCGAGATTCTTCACCGGCCGCAGGTTCGCGTACAAGTCGAGCGCCTGGCGCAGGCCCACGTTGATGCTCGGCGCACCGCCTGCTACGGCGGTCGTCAGCGGCCCTTTCAGTCCCACGCGATTCCGGCGCATGGACTCGATCACGCCCGATTGCAGGAAGTCGATACCGCGGCGGTCGAATTCGGCGCGGGCGGGGATTTCCTCCCAGTGGATATCCACACCCGCGGCGGCAATGATTTGCTGGACAGCGTGGGAGACTTCCGGTCCGATGCCGTCGCCAGGGATGAGTGTGATGGTGTGCGTCATCTAAGGACAATATTTTATGGAAATTACGGGCACTTGTATATCGTCGTGGATCCTCCTGTGCTTTATTGCGTGGTGCAAGTGGCGGGCGGTCTTTCATATAGAATTCTCATACCGACCGGGCGATTATCCTCCCTTCATGCAAGCACTTAGGAGGCTGCACGGGGTATCGGAATGCGCTCATCCGCGGCTCCATCGCTTGTCGCTTGCAGGAATCTGATATAATGGCTGTGGTATTCGGAAGTGCGGCACAGCCGCGTAATCTGTGGAGGCCTAGGAAATGGTTCAACTAACGCCGGTGGCAGTAACGAAGGTGAAAGAGATTATCTCGCAGCAGACGCCCTCTCCGGCTGGTCTGCGCGTGGCGGTGGTGGGCGGAGGTTGCTCGGGCTTCAGCTACCACATGGCATTTGAAAATCAGGTGAATGAAACGAGCGACAATGTGTACGAATTCGACGGGTTGAAGGTGCTGGTGGACCAGATGAGCGAAATGTATCTCGATGGCATCTCCATCGACTACATCGAGACCATCGAGGGCTCCGGCTTCAAGTTCAATAACCCCAACGTGAAGAGCACCTGCGGCTGCGGCAGCTCCTTCAGCGTTTAAGAGTTTCTCTCTCGCACGTTCATCTCTCCTTGGATCCCGGAGGCTTCGGCCTCCGGGATTTTTTTTGCCCTGAAGCAGTCGCCGATAATGTCCCCGTACAATTACGCAAGCAAAAGCGATAGTATGCGGGCAGTCTAAGCTGACTTCGAAGAAGCAATATTCCAGAGGAGAAATGCCATGGAAATGCGAACTGCGGTCCGGCCCGTGGTGATTTGCGCGCTGCTGCTTCTGCCCGGAGCCGCCGTTGCCGGAGGAAAATATGACGGCAATTGGGCCACGCACATGGCCTGCGAAGCGCATGGAGAGACCCCGGCCTATAAATTTGTGTTTCCTAGCACAATCAAAGGCAACAATTTTCACGGCCAGCACGGCGAAGAGGGCGGACCCGGCTACCTGGTGATCGAAGGCAAAATCGCCGACGACGGCAGCGCCAAACTGTCCGCCAAAGGCACGGTCACGCAAAACCACGCGCATGGCGTCTTCGCCATGAAGGGCAATAATTACAGCTACAACATCAAGGCCCAATTCGAAGACACAAAGGGCACGGGCACCAGGGAAGAGGGCGCCGGCATCCTGGGCCGCCCCTGCTCCTTCGAGTTCGTGAAGCAAACGGACGAGACCCCGCCGCCGGACTCGGCTCCAAAGCCAGACGCGAATCCGCCCGCCAATCCACCGGCCAGCTCGGACACAGGACAAAAGCCGTATTACACTGAATAGTGCGGAGGGGACCGCTGCCGCGTGCCCGAGCGGAGATATGCTGAGCGTAATGAGTCAGTTTCCAGTAATTCGACCCATCGGGCGCTAGCAAGCGATTGCGGGTCCGAGAGTCTCGCTATGCTCACCTGAAGATGATGCGATCGCTTCCGATCTCTGAACGCGTCCGTAGACCTTCAATCGCACCGGCGACAATTAGACTGAAACCGAAAACCCCAACAAGGGATGAAATCCAGCATAGGTTCGTGTAGTGCCCATACCATCTGTCGAAGGCATCCTTGCTTGCGATAACAAATAGTCGCGGGTTGCTTGCATCTAGGCAACCCGTATCAGAGACAACTTCGATCTGAAGATCGTACTTGCCAGGAATGCCCTCAAAGCCACCGAGAAAACCGCCGAGAATTGTGTTTCGTGTTGTCGAGCGACTCTGGTCGTCGAGCCATTTGTACCGATAGACAGGAAGTTCACCGATAGTAGATATTCGTCGCGTTTCTAAACCGATGCCGGAACACGCGAGGTCACCGCCTTGAGTCCGGTCAATCAAAATGGAATAAAAGCCGTGGACATTCAGCTTAAACGTGCCCGTCTTAATAGCCCCTCTCGCGAGCGAGATCGGGATATCCATTGCTCTGAGTGTTCGAGATTCCAGCCAAAATTTGGAGCCCCAATATCCCGCTATCGCCGCGAGGATCACGGCGACTCCCAATTGAGCCGTAGCTGGTATTCGCATATCTATTCAGACCCCGCCACTTCTTCGAATGTTTCCGAACTGATTAGAACATCTCAATCACGAAGCTTGATAGCGCACTTAGGAGTATTGTTGACGGACCATGCGGACGGCAACAACTGACCCGGCAGACATAGCGGATATATATATATGGCCAGTGCCCGGTGCACGCGCGAATCGGAAACTGACTCACTGCTCGGGCTCGCTAAATCCTTGACTTTCGCCTTTTCTTCGCCTATCATTCCGCCCGCATTCGCGTTGCAGCGAAAACCTACCTTTGGAGGATCTCATGGCTCTAAGCGAAGCACTGCTCCCGGAATTCGATCAGGAAATGGCCAATACACGCAAGACACTGGAACGCGTCCCCGACGGGAAATTCGATTGGAAACCGCACGAGAAGTCCGGGACCATGGGCTGGCTCGCGGGGCATGTTGCAAACATCCCCTCGTGGGCGGTCGAGACGATTGATAAGGATGGTTTCGACATGATGCCGGACGGAAAGGACTTTGTGCCGCCCCCGCCACCAAAGTCACGGAAGGAACTGCTCGAAGTGTTCGACAAGGGTGTGGCCGGTGCGCGCAAATCACTGGCCGGCGCAAGCGATTCGCATCTGCTGAAGAATTGGTCATTCAAGAAGAACGGCGAGGTGCTTTTCGCGATGCCGCGTGTCGCCTGCCTGCGCACGTGGGTGATGAACCACCTCATCCACCATCGCGCACAGCTAGGCGTGTACCTTCGGCTAAACAATATTCCCGTGCCGGCCATTTACGGGCCGTCCGCGGATGAAGGCAGCATGTAGTTCGCGCAGCGATTCCGCTCCCGGGGGCTCCCAGCCTCCGGGAGCATACCGCGTCTTTCGCGTGAATGGTGCCACACTGGGTATTTGTGCCCACGAATTTGCGCCCCCGCATTGGAAGTAATCTCCATAACAATCAGCGACATAGATTCATGGACTTCCCCGTGCAATCTCCTTGGTTCAATGGGCTGGGGAGATCGAGTAACCCCTGTCCAAGGGGGATAGAGATGAATTTCTTTTCAAATCAAGGCCCAGGATTCGGAAAATACTTTCGGAGCGGGATCCTTCTCTTTGTTGCACTTTGCCCAGCCGTTGCGTTTGGCCAAACGCCAAAAACCAAGATTCGCGGATTTTGGGTCGCCGGTTCCGCGTCCGTCAGCGTAAAAGCGGACGAAGCCATCGTATTCATGGTCATCCGGACCTCGGCGATGACCGCCGCGGATGCTCTTTCGAGGAACGACGCTACTTCAACTCAAGTCGAGGAATCGCTCGACAAGTTGGGCCTGAGCGGAAAATACAGGTTCTCCGCTCCGCATTTCGATTCGGGCGCGACTCCAGCCCTGGCCATACCCCGTGCCCCGGTCTTTGGTCCCTACAACCCGCGTGTTTTTCAGCGGCGGCCGTGTGGCTACGAAGTGACAAAGTACGTGTTCGTCACTTTTGATGAGTCCGACCTCTCGAACCCGCTTTTCGATCAAGTTCTCGCGGGGGCGATTGATGGCCTGGCGAGTGCCGGCGCGCAACAGCCGGAGATTTCGCCGCAGGTGGCACCTTCGGAAAAGATAGGAGCGGTCTTGTTCACGGTCAAAGATCCCGGCCCGGCACAGCTCGAAGCCATCCACCAGGCTGCTGAACGAGCCAGGGCATTGGGGGAAGAAGTCGCGAAAAACTCGGGGGTCAAAATCACTGGCATCCTCGATGCGCGGGTGAATCGCCCGCTGGAAGTGGCGCTCCCCCGTCAACAGGAGCTCAGCGTCCTCGATGAGCTTCACTTGCGGTACTACGCCACGTCCAGGGATGCAATTACGATTCCCGCGACATTCGCGGTCGAGTATTCGGCCAAGTAGGGGGTGTCGAGCGCGCTGACCTTGATTCGCGGGAAGTGGTGGTTGAGTTAGACAGTCACTTGTCACTCACCACCACCTCTCGTATGCTAGACGGCTGAGATGAAGATAGCCCTGGCCCAGTTCAACCCCACCGTAAACGACTTCGAAGGCAATTCAGCCCGCATTCTGGATTTGGCCGACCAAGCGCGGCTGAATGGAGCGGACCTCGCAGTATTTTCCGAGCTTTGCTTGTGCGGATATCCGCCGCAGGATCTGATTGAGCGGCCGGCGTTCGCCGTGCGTAACCAGAAAGCGCTCGCGCAGCTCGCGCGCGCGATTCCCATTCCGTCGCTCGTCGGCTACGTAGGGAAAGCTCAGGACGACACGGGCAAGCCGGTCGCCAATTCCGCCGCGCTCATCGCCAGTGGGAAAGTGGTCTTCGAACAGCGCAAGATGCTCCTGCCCACCTACGACGTCTTCGATGAGACGCGCTACTTCCAGCCGGCTCACTCGCAGCACACGTTCCGCCTCAATCCGGAGGTGCTCGGCATCACCATTTGCGAGGACTGCTGGAATGACAAAAATTTCTGGGCGCAGCGGCTCTACAAACGCGATCCCGTAGCCGAGCTGGTGGGGCAGGGAAGCAGCCTGATGCTGAATATTTCGGCGTCGCCCTACATCCTCGATAAGCGCTCGCTGCGGCACGACATGCTGCGCGCCATCGCCATCGAGCACCGCGTCCCAGTGGTCTATGTGAATCAAGTGGGCGGGAACGACAGCCTCATCTTTGATGGCTCGAGCGTGGCTTTCATGCCGGACGGGCGCGTGGCCGCGCTCGCCAACTCTTTTGAGGAAGATCTGGTCTTTTTCGACACGGTGACGGGCGCGGGTGACATCCGTCCGCAGCCTACTGACGAACTGGCCGCCGCCTACCAAGCGCTCGTCCTCGGTACGCGCGATTACGTTCGCAAATGCGGCTTCCGAAAGGTGGTCGTGGGCTTGAGCGGCGGCGTGGACTCCGCGCTGGTTGCCACCATCGCCGCCGACGCCGTCGGCGCGGAAAACGTCCTCGGCGTGGGCATGCCCGGCCCGTACAGCTCGGAAGGCAGCTTGCGCGATGCCCGATGCCTGGCGAAGAATCTTGCCATCGTGTTCCAGGAGATTCCCATCATCGAGACTTTCGACAGCTATCGCAAGGCGCTGGCGCCAACTTTTGCTGACCGCCGCGAGGACGCCACGGAAGAGAATATCCAGGCGCGCATCCGCGGCAATCTGCTGATGGCGCTCTCGAATAAATTCGGCTCCATGGTGCTGAGCACTGGAAACAAATCGGAAATGGCCGTGGGGTACTGCACGCTTTATGGCGACATGGCCGGCGGACTGGCGGTGATTTCTGACGTGCCGAAGTCCATGGTCTATGAGCTCTCGAACTTCGTGAATCGCGACCGCCCGCGCATTCCCCAGGCCACCCTCGACAAGCCTCCCTCGGCCGAGCTCCGGCCGAATCAGAAAGATCTGGACACGCTCCCGCCCTATGACGTGCTCGACCGCATCCTGAAAGCGTACGTGGAAGATTTGAAAAGCCCGGAAGAAATCGCCGATCACTACTCGTTCCCGATCGATCTCGTCCGCTCCGTGGCCCTTCGGGTTGATCAGAACGAGTACAAGCGCAAGCAGGCGCCCCCCGGTTTGAAAGTCACCTCAAAAGCATTCAGCGTCGGCCGGCGTTTCCCGCTCGCCCAGAAATTCACAGTGTGATATCAGTGTGGAGCCATTTTTCGCTGGGGTCAGAATCGAACCTGGCCGGAGGGAATAATCGAATGCTGCGGATTCTTAACGTACTGGCAACAGCAGGCGTCGTGATACTGGCCGCTGCGTTTCCATCATTTGCTCAATCGGGCTCGCAGACGCCCCCGCAAGCGCCCACTCAAACCACGGTGCAGGCGCCCGCGCAGACTTCATCCCCCGAGGAATCTCAGTTTTTGAAGACCGCGGAAGTTTTCGTGCGTAAGCTCTTCGCCTGGGGACCTGATTTCCAGTTGAAGCTCGGCCCGCTCGGAAAATCTCCTGCCCCGGAATTTTATCTCGTGCCCATCGAAGTCACATTCAACGGCACGTCCGACGCCGGAGTTCTGTACATCAGCAAAGATGGCAAGACAGTCGTCCGCGGCGAGATGTTCGATACTTCGGCCGATCCCTTTGCCGGCAATCGCGCCCGCTTGCAAATCTCGGGCAGTCCTTCCAGAGGGCCGGCGGACGCGCGCGTCACCATTGTCGAGTTCAGCGATTTCCAGTGCCCGCACTGCCGCCAGCTATACGAGAACATGAAAATTCTCACCGAGCACTACCCGCAAGTCCGCATCGTCTTCAAGAATTTTCCGCTCGTCGCCATTCATCCCTGGGCCATGACCGCCGCGATCGGCGGGCACTGCGCGTTCCAGCAATCCCCGGAGGCGTTCTGGAAAGTTCACGACGGCCTGTTCGAGAATCAGGACCTGGTCACCACCGCGGATGTCTGGGAAAGGCTCGTGGCATACGCTTCTCAAGCCGGCATCGACAAAGACGCTTTTAAAGCCTGCATGGCTTCCCCCGAAGCCAAGCAAGCCATCGAAGCTGACATTGCCGAGGCCCAGGTCCTGAGCGTCAACAGCACTCCCACCGCGTTCGTCAACGGCAGGCCGGTGGTCGGCGGAGAGCCGTCCACACTCCAGCAGTATATCGACTACGAATTGGGCGACCAGCACGGAGCCAAGCCAAGCAGCCAGCATCAGCCAGGGCAGGTCGCCCCAGAGTCCAAACCGGCGGCGAAACCATCGGGTAAACCGTAGCGCACAGCTCTCAGAATACTTTTATCGCCAGATCTCTCGGCTTCGGCCCTACCGGGATGAGAGTTATAAGGCTCGAGGTCTGCGCGCGGATTACTGCGAGATCGTTCGACGCGGCGTCCACCACGAGCAAGATGTCGCCCCCGGGCGTCAGGCGGCTGGTGCGCGGGCCTTGTCCAACGGTGATCGGCCGCTGCGCATGACGCACTGCAATCGCCACGGGCACGATGTGTCCCGCCGCTGAGTCGGATACGTACAGGGTCTGCGCGTCGGGCGTTAGCGTACCAGCGGTTGGAGACATCCCGAGCGTGACGAAATCGCCCACCTCGTTTGTCCCCGTATTGACAGCCAGCAGGCCGTGCGCATCGGCCACGGGAATATACAGCTCGCCGCCATCAGGCTTCAAAATCAAATCATCCGGCGTCCCGCCCAGCGCAAGATTCGCGAGCAAGACCATCCGCCGCAAATCCACCACGGATACGTCATTCGAAGCCCCCGAAGTGACGAATGCTTTCGAATTGTCCGGCAGGATGGCCACTTGCTCGGGCTGCGGCGCCACCGGCACAGTGCCGAGCGGTGTGAGCGAAGCCGCTTCGAGCACGGAAATTGTGGCGTCGTCATGGTTTGACACCACGAGCGCCTTCCCATCCGGCGTCACGCGCGCGATCCACGGGCGGCGGCCGGCGCGCCCACGCGCAATCACCGCCCGCGACGCGCAATCAATCGCCACCACGCCATTCGAGCCGGAAGCCGCCACATAGGCGCGACGTCCATCCGGCGAAAAATCGAGAGCATAAGCGGTTGCGCCCACGGGGATGCGCGCGACGATCTGATTTGACTTCACGTCGAGCACCCACGCGTACCCGCCAGCCGAACTCAATCCCCAAATTTCGTTGCGCGTGGGATGCGCGCGCAATCCGCTTGGCCCCGGCCCCACGGAAATGGTCGCCACCGGCGACAGCCTCACCAAATCAATAATTGTCAGTGTGCCGTCAGCTGTATTGCCCACGTACGCCATTAAATGCAGGCCCGGGCGAAGGAAGGACGGGCGCAACTCAAGAGCGACCTCGCGCGTGGCGAGCACGCCTAGAAGCACAAGAAGAAATACCAGCCGTTTATTGAATAGGCCCTTCAGGAAATTGCCGCGAGGCACCATCTTCAATTCAGCGTTCGGTTCAGCACGCCGGCAATCTGGCGGACCTCTCGAACCAGCGCGTCGAATTCATCCGGCAAGATGGATTGCATCCCGTCGGAGAGCGCCCGGTCGGGATCGTTGTGCACTTCCACCAGTAATCCGTCGGCGCCGACTGCCACGGCCGCGCGCGAGAGCGGCAACACTTTGTGGCGCTTGCCGGTGCCGTGGCTTGGATCTACGACGATCGGCAAATGGCTGCGCCGCTGCACGGCAGGAATCATGCTCAGGTCGAGCGTGTTGCGCGCGTGGTCGGAAAACGTGCGCACACCGCGCTCGCATAGGATGACGTTGTAATTCCCCTCGGACATCAGATATTCCGCGGCCATCAGGAATTCATCGAGCGTCGCGGACATCCCGCGCTTCAGCAGCACGGGCTTGTGCGAGCGCCCGGCGCGTTTGAGCAGCGAAAAATTCTGCATGTTGCGCGCGCCAATCTGGATCACGTCCGCGTATTTTTCCACCAGCTCGAGCGATTCATTGTCAATCGCCTCCGTGACAATCCCCAGCCCAAAGCGGTTGCGCACTTCCGCCAGAATTTTCAGCCCCGGCTCGCCCAGGCCTTGGAAGCTGTAAGGCGACGTCCTCGGCTTATAAGCGCCGCCGCGAAAAAGCCGCGCCCCCGCCTTCTTGATGCGCTCGGCCACGGCAAAGGCCTGCTGTTGCGTTTCCACCGCGCACGGCCCTGCCACCATGGCGATGGCCTTGTCGCCGAAGCACACATCGCCCAGCGGCGTCGGCACACGCACAACAGTGTTTTCCGCCTTTACGTCCCGGCTCACCAGCTTGTACGGCTTGCTGACGGGTATGCATTCCACCACCCCGGCCATGGCCTCAAGCGACCCAATGTCCACCGGCCCGCTATTCCCAGTAATGCAGACGGCCGTGCGCCCGGCCCCCGGGACCGGCAGTGCCTTATAGCCCAGCGACTCGATCCGCTGGCACACCGCGCGGACCTGCTCCTCCGTCGCATGAGATTGCATCACAACCAGCATGAATGCCCCCTGAGCCGTTTCGAGCCACAGAGTTTACTGCATCTGCGATTGCGGCGGCAAACTTTGGGGGTTAAGCGGAATTTAGGCGGGAGCAGGGTAGGGGTGAAGCGGCAGGGCGTGGCCGGTTTTCAGCCTCAAAAAAAGACTTGACATATTCCCATATGGGTATGTATTATCCCTGGCATGGCACGCGCGGCTACCACAACGGATGCGTTCAATGCGGTCGCCGAGCCCCGGCGGCGGGAGATCTTGAATTTCCTGGCGCTCCAGGAACAGTCGGTCGGGAGCATAGTGACTGGCCTGGGAATGGAGCAGCCTTCCGTGTCCAAGCATCTCAAAGTCCTGCGGGACGTGGGGCTCGTCCGCGTGCGGCGCGAAGGCCGGCGCATGCTTTACAGGATCAACGCAGATGAAATCAGGCCTCTTCACGAGTGGACAAAGAGATTCGAACGATTCTGGCAACACCAGTTGAACCGCATTAAGGAAATTGCCGAGAGCAGAAGCAAGCCCACGGACAAACCATAATTCGAAATTGACTGAAGGAGGAACGATGAGCACGCCAGCAACAGCATCATATGGATCCATCGAGGATTTGACTTTGAGCGTTACGCAGGAAGTTCACGTCCGCGCATCGTTGGAGCTTACGTTCGCGGCCCTGCTCGAACAGTTGGGCCCGTCGAGCAACACCCCGGATGGCAAGCCCATGCCGATGAAGCTCGAGGCCTGGCCCGGCGGCAGGTGGTACCGCGATCTGGGCCTTAACAGTGGCCATCTCTGGGCACACGTGCAAGCCATCAAGCGGCCGACGCTGCTCGAGTTCTACGGGCCGCTGTTCATGTCTTATCCGGTGGTCTCGAATGTCCAATACCGGCTGAGCGAGGAAGCGGGCGGCACCCTCATCCAGTTCCATCACACGGCGTTTGGGCTGATCACGGATGAGCACAGGCAAGGCGTGGTGAAGGGCTGGACGCACATTCTTGCGGGCATCCGCGCCCGCGCAGAAGCGGCGCGCCCGCAGTAGCCCATGGCGAAGCAAGGAAGAAATCTTATGTGTCCAGCGTGTCTGGCGAGTGCGGGGCTGATTGTCGGTAGTGTGATATCGACGGGCGGGTTTACCGCACTCATCGTGAAATTTCGGAAGAAGAAGGCGTACAAGAAGTCATCATCCCAAAACCCAAATCCAAAGGAGGAGTCATGGGAGAAGTAACACACGAGCAGGTCAATTTGTTGTTGCGTCTGTACGACATGCGCCGGGAGCCTCGGCTGCGCGAAGCGCGTGAGTGGTTCTTAGCAAATTTCCACGTGAAGAGCCAACAGGACGCGATGGGACTGTATCCTCCCGGCAGCCGGGAGAACGCGAACATGCGCATGGTTCTAAGCTATTGGGAAATGGTGGCGAGTATCGCAAACCGCGGCCTTGTGGACGAAGACCTCTTCTTCGAAAACAGCGGGGAGCAATGGGCTGTGTGGGAACAGGTGAAGCCAGTAGTCGGCGCATGGCGTTCGATGTTCAGCAGCCCGAAGTTCCTCGCCAATCTCGAAGAACATTGCACGCGGCTGGAAGTCTGGCGTGAGAAGCACAATCCCGGTTCTAACGCGGCTATTCGCAAAATGCGTCAGCATATGCAAGAAGCGATGCAAGCGCGCCTGGCGCAGGCTGCGGCCGATTAGAATTCAGGGCCGAAGAGCGCACTCCTTTCACAAGAATTAACAATGAATGCGACAGCTTGTGGGGCAGGGCAGCTTCAAGTTGTCGCATTCAACGAGCGGGCTGGGCGCGCCCATCGTGAAGATCCGTGCGCGAATGAAAATCCGTTTGCCTGAATTCCACGAATAGCAACCCAATAACAAACGAGAGGAGACAAAAATGCAGGCGAAACAGGAAAAGAGCAGGGTAGAAAACCCGAAGGTCGTTTCACATGCAGATTGGATTACGGCACGAAAGGAGCTGCTGGCTAAAGAGAAGACTTTCACGCGCCTCCGCGACGAACTCAGCCGCGAACGCCGTGATCTCCCGTGGGAAAAAGTCGAAAAGAACTACGTGTTCCAGGGCCCCAAAGGCAAAGAGACGCTCGCCGACCTTTTCGGCGGACGCAGCCAGTTAGCTGTCTATCACTTCATGCTCGGCCCCGGCTGGAAGGAAGGATGCCCGAGCTGCTCGTTCATCGCCGACCAGTTCGACGGCTACGTGGTGCATCTCGCCGCCCGCGACGTGGCCTTCACCGCAATTTCGCGCGCCACTCTGCCGGAGATCGAAGCTTTCAAGAAGCGCATGGGCTGGCGCTTTAAGTGGGTTTCCTCGAATGCCAACGATTTCAATCACGATTATCAGGTGTCCGTCACGAAAGAGGAAGCCACGGGCGGACCGGTCTATTACAACTACACGATGCAGCAATTCCCGAGCGAGGAACGACCCGGCGCGAGCATTTTCTATAAGAATCCGGCGGGAGAAATCTTCCACACTTATTCGACTTACGCGCGCGGACTGGACATCCTGCTCGGCGCCTACAACTGGATGGACATGACTCCCCTGGGCCGCCACGAAGAGGGATTGAGCCACGGGATGGCGTGGGTTCGCCACCACGACAAGTACGTTGACGGCAATATTTCCGGCTCGAAGTAGCGGCCTGAAAATCGCCTGTCGGTTTCCGTGTGTTAAAACACTCGAGAACCGACCGACTAATGTGTCCGGCAGGCGTTTGCGGAAACGACGCAATTCCGCTACAATCATCGTTTAAGCAGCCGTTGCGGAAGCCTCCATCGGGCCTTCCCGCGATTTGCGGCGCGCTTGCCGGATACCCTGAGGGAATGGCGGAAGAACAACACGGCATTAGCCTAACTTTCGACGCTGCCGACGAATACCGCCCGGAACCGCCCCCCGCACCTGAAATTCCCGCCTGGAAAGACGGCAGTATCCGTATCGGCATCCACACTTCCATCGCAGGCGATATCACCGGCGCACTCGACCTGGCCCACGGCCTGGGCGCCAATGCGCTACAGATCTTTTCCTCGAGCCCGCGAATGTGGCCACGAGGTCCCGCTCGCATTGCCGAAGCCGAAGCCATCCGCTTCCGCCAGCGGCGGCGTGAACTCGGTCTTGGGCCGCTCGTCATCCACGATAATTACCTGATTAATCTCGCCTCGCCGAATCCAGTCCTGCGCACGCGGTCCGTCCAGGCCTTTCATCAGGAAGTCGTGCGCGCGCTCGCGCTCGGCGCGGATTTCCTGGTGGCCCATCCCGGGTGCGGCCGCGAGAGCGACACAAACACGGCCATCAATTCGATTGCGCAGGGCCTAAAGCATGCCACCCGCGGCCTGAAGCTGGGCGACCTCAAAATCCTGCTCGAAAACACCGCGGGGCAGGGAACTTCCGTCGGCTCGCGCTTCGAAGAATTGAAGGGCATCCTCGACGCGTGCCCCGATCTTCCGCTCGGCATCTGCATTGATACGGCGCACACATTCGCAGCCGGATGGGACCTGCGCACCGCCGAGGGCCTCGAATCCGCTCTCCAGGCGATGGATCGCACCGTCGGGCTCGATCGCGTCGCCGTCGTCCACGTGAACGATTCGAAGACGCACCTCGGCTCGCGCGTGGACCGCCACGAAAATATCGGCAAGGGCAAAATCGGCCTCGAAGCGTTCGGGCGGATTCTGCATCATCCGCTGCTAGCCGGGCGAGCGTTTATCCTCGAGACGCCGATTGATAAACCGGGCGACGATCGCCGCAACGTCGCGGCCCTCTGGAAACTTCTCGGCCGCCAGGTGGTTGCGACCGGTACGAGCGACGGCATGAAGCCGCGGCGGCGCACCGCTCGAAAAAGCGCCGCGCGGAAATCGGCGCCGCGCTCTAAAAAAGCATCCAAGAACAAAATTGCATCAAGGGCCAAATCCCGGGGGAAGTAAACTTGTCCGAATACGATCCACAGATTATCGAAGCCAAGTGGCAGAAGGTCTGGGAGGAGCAGGGCGCCTTCAACGCCGAGGAAGATCCCTCGCGCAAAAAATACTACACGCTCGAAATGCTGCCCTATCCCTCCGGCACCCTGCACATGGGCCACATGCGCAACTACACGATTGGCGATGCCGTTGCCCGCTACAAGCGCATGATGGGTTTCAACGTGCTTCATCCCATCGGCTGGGACGCTTTCGGCCTGCCCGCCGAAAATGCCGCCATCAAGCGCGGCATTCCCCCGCGTGATTGGACCAACGCGAATATCGCGCAGATGAAAGCCGTCTGCCAGCGCTTCGGCTTCAGCTACGACTGGCGCCGCGAAATCTCCACTTGCGAGCCGGAATTTTACCGCTGGAACCAGTGGTTCTTCCTGCGCATGCTCGAACGCGGCCTGGCCTATCGCAAGCGCAGCCGCGTCAACTGGTGCCCGCAATGCCAGACCGTTCTCGCGAACGAACAGGTGATTGACGGCTACTGCTGGCAGCACGATACCGTTCTCGTGGAAGCGAAGGAAATCGAGCAATGGTTCCTGCGCATCGCGCAATATTCCGAAGCGCTGCTTCAGGGAATCGAGGATCTCGCCGGAGGCTGGCCGGAACGCGTAGTCATTCAGCAGCGGAACTGGATCGGGAAATCTCGCGGCGCGCGCGTGCGCTTCGCCGTCGCGCAAATGGAAAATGCCGCGCTCGAAGTCTTCACCACGCGCATTGACACGATTTACGGCGCGGCCGCCGTCATCCTTTCGCCCAATCATCCGCTCGTCGAGTCATTGCTCGAAGGCGTTCCTGGCCACGGGGCCATGGAAGCCCAGCTCAAGGCCATGCGGCAGCGAAGCACCAAGCTCGCCGATATTGCCACCGCCGAAAAAGAGGGCTTCTTCACCGGCCGCTTCGCCGTGAATCCATTTTCCGGCGAGCGCCTGCCCGTCTGGGTTGCGAATTTCGTGCTCGCGGATTACGGCACGGGCGCGCTGATGTGCGTCCCCGCGCACGATGCGCGCGATTACGAATTCGCCGAAAAGTATCATCTCCAGGTCCGCATCGTCGTGCAGCCGCTCGATGGCCCTCCATTGCGCGCCGATCGCATGAGCGAACCTTTCACCGAGTACGGCCGCCTCGTCGATTCGGGCCCATATACAGGCCTTACCTCCGAACAGGCGCTCGAAAAAATGGCCGCCGACGCGAAAGCGAAAGGTTTCGGCGAGCCGCAGACCACCTATCGCCTGAAAGATTGGGGCGTCTCACGCCAGCGTTACTGGGGCACGCCCATCCCGGTGGTCTATTGCGAAAAGGACGGCATCGTCGCCGTCCCGGATGATCAGCTACCCGTGCTGCTGCCAGAAAACGTAAAGCTCACCGGTCAAGGCCAGTCGCCGCTCGCCAACGCCCCCGAATTCGTCAACACCACGTGCCCGAAATGCGGCGGCCCCGCGCGCCGCGAAACCGATACCATGGACACCTTCATGGATTCCTCCTGGTATTTCTACCGCTACACCGATCCGCGCAACGATCACGCGCCCTTCGACAAGGAAAAAGTCCGCTACTGGTTTCCGATTGACCAGTACATCGGCGGCGTCGAGCACGCAATCCTGCACCTGATCTATTCGCGCTTCTTCTGCAAAGTGATGCACGATCTCGGGCTGGTCGATCACACCGAGCCGATCAAGCGCCTCTTTTCCCAGGGCATGGTGCTGAAAGACGGCGCAAAAATGTCCAAGTCCAAGGGCAACGTCGTCGGCGCCATCGAGATGGCGGACAAGTACGGCTGCGATACCGCGCGCATGTACTCGCTCTTTGCCACTTCGCCCGACCGCGACCTCGAATGGAGCGAGCAGGGGATCGAAGGCTCTTCGCGTTTCCT
Organism: uncultured Acidobacteriota bacterium; assembly: GCA_963701005.1. Classification (GTDB taxonomy): domain Bacteria; phylum Acidobacteriota; class Terriglobia; order Acidiferrales; family UBA7541; genus Palsa-295. The sequence goes on along the minus strand of OY969555.1, from coordinate 3,148,887 downwards.
CAATAAAATCTACCGCCTGATCGAGCGCCATGCCGCCCGCCTCCGCCCGGTCGAAGTCGAGCTGGTGACGAAGACAGATCTGACCAACGCCACTCCCAAAGAAAAAATTCTCGTCCGCAAAACGCATCAGACACTCAAACGCGTGACCAATGATTTCGAATCGCGCTGGCATTTCAATACTTCCGTCTCGTTGATCATGGAGCTCGTGAATGCGCTTCAGGAGCAGGAGCCGCTCGATGCAGACCTGAGCCCCACGATCCTCAAGCGAATCCTCGACGTCCTGGTGCTCATGCTTTCTCCCATCACGCCGCACATCGCCGAAGAACTTTGGGAAATGCTCGGCAATTCCGGCGGGCTCTCGCGCGCAAAATGGCCGCGCTATCGCGAAGATCTCACGCGCGAGGAACAGTTCGAGGTCGTCATCCAAATCAATGGCCGCCTGCGCGGCAAAATCATCGTCGAAGACGGCATGGGCGAAGACGAAACCGTGGGCCGCGCGCTCAGCGATCCGCGCATCTCCGTGCTGCTCGATGGCAAGGTGGTCCTCAAAACAGTGGTGGTGCCGAAGAAGCTGGTGAATATCGTTCTGCGCTAGCGTCATTAGCGCAGGGGCGCCGCCCGTTGCGCCTCGAATTTGAGCAGCTGCATCGAAACATTCAGGAGGACACGCCGCGAATGACTTCCGACGCAGGCACGGCAACGAAAATGGCAACAGATACGAAATCACAGGCAGGCACAGCAGGAGCGGTAGCCACGCGGCATGGCGTAGTGGTCCTCGATTTCGGCGGCCAGTACACGCAGCTGATCGCCCGCCGCATCCGCGAGCAGCAGGTATTTTCCGCCATCCTCCCATGCACCGCTCAGCTTGAAGAAATCCGCGCGCTCGAACCGGTCGGCCTGGTCCTCTCCGGCGGCCCCAGCTCCGTCTATGACTCGGACGCGCCCGTCTGCAATCCGAAAATTCTCGACCTCGGCATCCCGGTCCTCGGAATCTGCTACGGGATGCAATGGCTCACGCACGCCCTCGGCGGAAAGGTCGAGCGAGCCGCACGCCGTGAGTACGGCCGCGCACACCTGGATATAAAGTGCCGGTCGAAACTTTTCGCGGGCCTCCCGGAGCGCCTGAAAATCTGGAATAGCCACGGCGACCATGTCGTCGGCCTCCCTGAAGGGTTTCAAGTAACCGGGCACACGGACAATGCCGTCGCCTCGCTCGAACACGCGGAAAAAAAATACTACGGCGTCGAATTTCACCCTGAGGTCAATCACACCGACCGAGGCACGGAAATCCTCCGCAATTTCATCTTCGATATTTGCGGCGCCCAGCAAAATTGGAGCCGCGCGGGATTCATCGCTTCAATGGTCGATTCCATCCGCAAACAAGCCGAAGGCGCCCGCGCCATTTGCGCCCTCAGCGGTGGCGTCGATTCCGCCGTCGCCGCGGCCCTCGTTCATCGCGCGATCGGCGATCGCCTCACCAATGTCTTCGTGGACACCGGCCTGCTCCGCCAAAACGAATTCAGCGACACGCTCGAGCTTCTACGCGACCGCCTAGGCCTCAACGTAATCGGCGTGGACGCCTCAGACCGTTTCCTCGCCCGCCTCAAAGGCGTCACCGACCCCGAAGAAAAGCGCAAGCGCATCGGCGCCGAATTCATCGGCATATTCGCCGAAGAAGCCCGCAAGCTCGCCGCATCCTCGAAGGAAGGCGCGCCAGTAAAATTCCTGGTGCAGGGAACTCTCTACCCAGACGTAATCGAATCCGTCTCGGTAAAGGGCCCCTCGGCAACAATCAAGTCGCACCACAACGTCGGCGGCCTCCCCGCGGACATGCCCTTCGCCCTGATCGAGCCTCTTCGCGATTTATTCAAAGATGAAGTCCGCCAGATCGGCCGCGAGCTCGGCCTGCCCGAAGAAATCCTGGTGAAACATCCGTTTCCCGGCCCAGGTTTGGCCGTTCGCCTCCTGGGAGAAATCACGCGCGAAAAACTCTCGACGCTGCGCCTCGCCGACGCCGTAGTCGTCGAAGAAATCCGCCGCGCAGGCCTCTATGATAAAGTTTGGCAAGCCTTTGCGGTATTATTGCCGGTGCGGAGCGTAGGGGTAATGGGAGATGGACGTACGTATGCAGACACCATCGCCGTCCGCGTCGTTGACTCGCTCGACGCGATGACGGCCGATTGGTCTCGCTTGCCCCAAGAAGTGCTCGAACGGATTTCGACCCGCGTCGTAAACGAGGTTCCCGGCGTAAACCGAGTGGTTTACGACATCAGTTCGAAACCGCCTGGCACTATAGAGTGGGAATAGAGCAAAAACCCGCTAAAACGACCCCCGTTCGTCGACTAGCGGTTGGCCATTTTCTGGGCCATGTAAAGCAACAGCCGGCGGTCGCCATCATCGATGCGACTCAGTAGCCGGCGGAAGCGGCCCAGCAAGCGTGCCTCTTTTCCCGTGCTGCCCCAGGCAATGTCGTCGGCGGACTTCCTCTTCGGAAGATTTGGCAGCTCGGGTGGCTCTTCGCCGTCGTAGAATAGCTGGTAGAGCGGAACTTCCATCGCTCGTGCCAGCTTTTCTAGCGTTTCGATCGCCGGAACGGTATGCCCGTTCTCGACGCGCGAAATGTAGCATCGAAGCAGCCCGGTGCGCTTTTCGATATCGCCCTGGGATAGTTTTTTTGTTTCACGTAGCAAGCGGATGCGGTCACCGATTATCATGGCGGGTATTGTCACATGGACTAGTGGCGCTCGCAAGCGCATATTTGGAATTGCAGTAAAAATTCCGTCGTAACCGAATCCGTATGCCTAACGTCCCAAAAGGTGTGGCAGCCAGCGCCCAAGCTATCGCGCTCCCCGTCTCCCGCAACGCCAAAAGCGAGGAGGAGCGCGACCTTGTCCGACTGGCCCAAAACGGTACAGAGGCCGCTTTTGAGGAACTCATTCGCCGCCACCAGCGTCGCGTTTTCGCCCTGGTGGGCAGCATTCTGCGCCGCCGGGAAGACGTCGAGGACGTGGCACAGCAGGTTTTCCTCAAGGTCTTCGTTTCCATCAAGCGTTTTGACTTGCGGTCGGCATTCTCCACCTGGCTCTACAAGATCACGGTGAATGAATGCTGGGATTACTTGCGCAAAAAGAAGGTTCGGCCCCTGGTGTACGAGGCCGATCTTTCGGAGGAGCAGGTTTCGCGGCTCGATGGTATTGTCTCCGCCGACCGGCCCCCGGAGGGTCAAGCCGACCAGGCAGAGGTAAGAGAATTGCTGGATTGGATGCTTGCAAAATTACCGGAGCAGGATGCGCAGTTGCTTGTTCTCAAGGAAATGGAAGGGTTCTCCGTTCATGAGCTGGCTGAAATCCTCGACCTCAACGTCAACACCGTGAAAGTTCGCCTGTTTCGGGCGCGCGGCCGTTTGATGGAAGTATATCGCCGACGGAAGTCGCCGGGTTCTATTCCCGACGTCCAGCCGGCGGCGCAAAAAAGGAAGGCAGAAACCCCATGAACGAGGATTTCAAGACTTCAGCTTGTCCCGAGTACGAGCCCATGCTCGAGGATCATCTCAGCGGGGAACTCGGCGGGCCGGATGCTGCACGATTGTCCGAACACATCAAGTCCTGCCTTGGCTGCACCTCGGCGCTCAAGTTCGCTTCTGCCAGTACCCGGCTCCTGGCTGTCGGGGGGCCCATCGGCGACCCAGGGCCGGGATTTGCGCACCTGGTGATGGCGCGCATCCGCACCGAATTAGACAACGTGGCCGCCCAGAAAAGCATCTGGCTGCCGTTCGTCTCCCTAGCGTGGCGCTTCGCGGCCACCGCGTCGCTGGCGGCTGTCGTGCTGCTGGCCTATGACGCCACCTCGAACCGCCAGGCCGTAGAACAAATGGCCGTCCTCCGTGCTGACGAACCTCACGATCTGATTTCGGATGCTGGCAGGCCTCCGCAAAATCGTGACCAAACTCTGTTGATGATGGCGGAGACAAACCATGGAAAATAGCAAGACAAGGCGCGAAGCGGCCCTGCTGGTCATTGTGGTATTTCTCTTGGGCGCCCTGGTGGGCGGATTGGCCACGCATGTCTGGTCAATCCATGCTGCCGCGATAGGCATCCCTCATGGCCCTGGTCAACTCATCGACCAATTGTCACACGAGCTACAGCTCTCGCCGGATCAGTTGAAGCAGGTCACGGAAATCGTGGACGAGGCACACACGCAGGTGCGCGTCCTCTATGCGCCGATGAACGCGCAGCGGGAGCAGATTCGCATGCAAGCGCGCGAGCGAATGCGCGCCATCCTGACTCCCGATCAGAAGGTCAAATTCGAGGGTTTCATGCGCCATCTCGACGAGGGCCGCAATAAAGAGGAAAATCGTTAACCACGCAGGCCGCGCGGACTTTTCGCCCGGCCCTCAGCACCTATCCTAAAATCATCTGGCTCTGTTGAGTTCCTGCTTCAGGGAACCGCGCGGTCGGCACGGCCCATGTGGGGTGCGGCGGCTGGCGCGGTGTCTGCGTCCCGAGTCCCTCCCGGGGGCCGCCGCTTTGTTACAGCGAGGCTCGCCCAGGAGTTGCGCTGCTTCTTAGCGCCGTAGGCGCGTCACAAGTTAGCCCAGCCCGCCGTTTTCTGGCGGGCCGGGTAAACAACACGCAATAGTCCCGAGCACCGTAGGTGCGGCACATTCTGATCTCGGAGCATCCACGATTACCCAGGACAAGAACAAAGCCAATCGTCTCTAGAACGGAATATCTTCGTCTGAAATTTCCGGCCCCGCCTGAGAAGCTTCATCCGGCATCGGTCCGCCTTCCACATCAGGGTCGGCCGCCCGTCCGTATCCGCCGGGCGCTGCCGCCGCGCCCGCTCCGGCGCCCGCGCCTGCTGCCGCCCCCTCGGCGCGCGAGGTAAGCATCTTCATCGTGTTGGCGACAATTTCGGTCGTCGTCCGTTTCTGCCCGTCGCGCTTGTCCTCCCACTGCCGCGTCTGGATGCGCCCTTCGATATATACCAGCATCCCTTTCTTCAGATACTGCTGCGTGATCTCCGCCAGCTTGCCCCACACCACGATGCGGTGCCATTCGGTGCGTTTCTGCCGCTCCCCGGCGCGATCCTTATATGATTCATCCGTGGCCATCGTGAAATTCGCCACCGCCTGGCCGCCGGATGTATAGCGCGTCTCCGGATCGCGTCCCAGCCGCCCCACAAGAATCGCTTTATTCACTGACATTCGGTTGCCACCTGTTCCTGAATTTCCTCAGATAAAGCGAGTATAGCCGAACTGAGGAATCGCAGCGCGGAAAACTGTTCCAGACGCAGGGTTCGAGCGCAAAATTCACGGCGCCTCGATATCGCCACGCTTGCTGCCGCGAGAACCTTTGCGTTTGCCGAATCCGGGCACTGGTGGGAGCCCCTGCTTTAGCAGGGGGGAGCTGGACTTCAGCCCAGCGGAAGAGGGGTTGGGCTTAAAACGGGCTTTAGAGTCTGTGTGAGAACTGGGGTTGACGCGTCTCTTATACTGCGAGCAGGAGGAGACGCGATGGCGAAATTTTTCGATTACAACCCGGAGCAGGCCTATTTGCTGCCGCCCAGTGTGCTGGACGTGCTGGGGCCGGGGCATTTGTGTTTTTTCATCCGGCGGCTGGTGGAGAAATTGAATCTGGGCGTCTTCCGCAACGAGTACGGGGAGGAAGGCGGTCCGGCCTACGCGCCGGAGATGCTGGTTTCGGTTTGGCTGTACGCCTACGCGCTGAGCGTGACCAGTTCGCGCCGACTGGAACAGCGGATTCGGGAAGATTTGGCGTTCCGCTATTTGGCGGCGGGAGCGGCGCCGGATCACTGGACGCTGAACGCGTTCCGGCGGCGGCACGCGAAGGGATTGAATGATTTGTTCACGCAGGTGGTGGAGCTGGCGCGGAAAGCGAAGCTGGGAAAGCTCGGGCATGTGGCCATTGATTCGACGCGTATCGCCGCGAACGCTTCGCGCAACCGGATCGACACCGAACAGGCGTTGCGGGACGCGCGGGCGCGCATTCGCCGGGACATTCGCCGGTGGCAGCGGCAGTGCAACACGGAGGATCCGAACGAAGGAGCGGGCGTGGAAGTGGGGCGCGAAGTGATGGAACAGTTGGAACGGCAACTGGAAGCGATTCCCGAGCGGCTCGAGCGATTGCACAAAGCGAGATTGCCGAAGCTTTCGCGGACCGATCCGGACAGCCGTTTTTTGCGGGAGCGGGGCGGATTCACGCTGGGCTACACGCCCACCGATTTAACAAGTTAAAACACTTTACATCAACGCTTTAGATGCTTCAAGTTGGGACCACTTGGGACCATGATCGGTCGCATTTATCCCAATTTCGAAGCGATCTCCTTCCTGAATTCCCGAGTGAAATGGCTGTACTTACTCGTTGTCTTGAGCGATGAATGCCCAACCCAACGCTTGATCAAATCACCGGGAACACCATTCTGCTGGAGAACGGAGACTCTTCCGTGTCGGAACGCATGAGTCGTTCCAACCGGGATTCCAATCTTCCTGCAGAGTGGCTTCAGAACAAAGCGATTCACATTCCCATTGACCAGCGGCGTTCCGTTGCGGCTCTCGAAGACTCGACCCGATGTACGATCGCCGAGATACGACTTAACGATCGCCATCGTGCCGGCGTCTACGTCGACTTCCCGATGGCCGGCTTTACTCTTCGGGGTCACTTCCTGGTGAATGAAAGTGGACCGTCTGATGTAAACGACCAGCTCCGAGAAGTCCAGATCCTCAACGTGAAGACCAGCGATCTCTCCGAATCGCATGCCGGTTGCAAATTGCAATGCGAATAGAGCTTTGTACTGGCCCTCGGCTGCATTGATCAATTCTTGCATCTCCTTGGGTGTGAAGTAGCGTTGCTCTGTTTCAGGAATTTCCGGGAGACGAATCGTCCACTCACGTGTGGGTTTCCCGATGATAAGTTTCAGGACCTTCCACATGTTGGCGATCGTCTTCGGACCTAACTTACCCTGAAGCTTCAGTCCTGAAATCCATTCCTGAACGGTGCCCTCGGATATTGCATCCATCGGCATTTGTCCAAAGAACGGAATCAGGTGCTTCTTCAGGATGTAGTGGCTTGAGTTTTGGGAAGACGGCTTGTGCATGGGAAGGACATTTGCTTCCCACCACTCAGCGTGTTCGGAGAAAAGCTTGACTGGCGTGAGTGCCTTTTCGAGATAGGAATTGTCATTTACTCCCAGCTCGTTCAGCATCACTGCCAGCTTTCGTCTCGCCTCCGGTTTCGTCATCTCATCACAGTGGCCGATCGCTACCGACTTGCGGGCACGTTTCGTGCTGCCCGCAACGTCAATATAATATCGGCCGTGCCACCAATTGCCCTTCCTTACCACTGTACCGCTTTGACCTCCGCGTCTGCTCATGGAACGCCTTTCTCCATGACCAGACTTCGCTAACTTGCAGAGATGCGACCTCTGCAAACTCGAATATCCCACATAAAGCTCCTGACCGAATCAAAGGGACTTCAATACGCGCATGAGACGACCAGGAACTACCAGGTGGGACTTACTGCAATCTTGTGGGGCGAACTCACCCGGTTTACAGCAGTGTGAAACTTAGGGGACAACTGACCCCGGCAGGTGAAACAAATGAGGCTAAAACGGGCAACTTACCCTGAATTAGATCTCGTGGGTCGAACTACCCCGATTTGAAGCTATGTTTATAATAAAGTGCATGTAGGATGCCGTCAATAGGACATTCCGAGGGTCCTAGGGCTTGACGGGAGCTAGCGCCTCGCTACGGGCTCCGTATTAGCTCCCAGGGGCATTCTAGAGGGCACAAAGTACTTTGTACTGCAAAGTGTACTGCATTTGTACCTCGATACTGAAACTAAAGGACTTACGGTCAATGTGGGCTTATTCCGGACATTCAGGAGCGACTCCGGGTCAAAAAGGGCCGTAAATCACTGCTGAGGAGTCTTTCACCTTCTCAACCTTAATCTATACTGTTCCATTGTAGCCCCAGCGGTTGGTGGCGCCAAAAGCCCAAATAGCTACCATGATCAAAAATCCGGATTCGGCGATCGACGCGATTCATTTGGCAATGTGTGCAAAGTTTGCACAGTTCCCTCCCGAACTCGGCTGCCGGGGAAGCAAAGAGGAAGGCCTAGGACCTTCCCCTTACTTGCGATTGTTTCTGCGAGGCGATCTGACCTCGCACAGCTTACTTTTCTCGCTTGATGCCCCTGACAGCCGCGGAGTTCAGCTCCTCTCTGAGCCTTGCGACCATCCTTTCGCAATCAGATACGCGATCAGCCGCTTGCTCGGCCTGCGCTTTTGCTCGGTTCCACGCACGCTCCGCCTTCTTCAGTTGCTGTTGTTTCGAGTTCATTGCATTTCTCCTTTTTCGTGTGAGTTGTTCGTGCTGAGACTTCAGCCAGCGTAGGGACCACAGTTCGGGCGAACCGGGGAATCAATCAGAAATACTTCGCGGGAAGGTCGAGGAGGAAAAATCGTTCTGCGGTTGCTGCCGTAGTCTTACGCGCCGAACTTGCGGAGGACGTTCCGGGCATCCTTCCGAGGGCCGGGCCTGTCGATACTCTTCATTGGTTCGCTGGGAGCATCGATCTCTTCGGCCTGGTCTTCGTCTCGGGCCTGAAATGTGCCGTCGAGAAATCCAGCTGAGTATGCCCAAACGCGAACCTTTCTGTTCTTCATCAGGTCGAGCGCAAAGAGGCCGTTTTCACAGGCTTCGTCCTTTGTGCGCAACCGCTTCGCCGCACGGTCCCTCGAGTCAGGACTCTTGTACGGACCGTGGAGCTTCGGTTCGATGTCGCCTTCTATTTCCAAAACATAAGTCGCTACTACGATGTTCCTTTTCATTTCATTCTCTTTTCTCCCCGGAAGAGTGGCCGGGGTCCTATGCCTTGCAGCTTGTGAAATCGATTCGCTTACACAGCAAGTCGATTTCATCGTTGCCGAGTGGAACGCCAGCCGCCTCCGCGATGTCGCGCAGGTCTCCTCGGTTGTGCTCATCGGCCTCTTGCCAGAGCCTCAGCGCTGCGAGAATCGTGGCGTGTTCGCGTTCCGTGATTAAGATGTGGAAACGTCGTTTCTTTTGCTTCGTCATTGCTGTCTCCCTTCATCAACTCCGTGAACTAACCAACTTCTCCCAAATCAATTCGAACCGTTTTGTCGCTGTCCTCCTCGGTTACATCAAAGACGGTCGCAGTCGAATCCTTGTCTTGCTGAATTGCAAGCGCCTCCTTTGCCGCTCCACGCGGAGATCGAGCGTAGATATCGATTTCCCAGACAACGCGGTAGAGTTTTGCCATTTGCTTTTCCTCCTCCTTTAGTGAGATTGGATTGTGTCTGCTTGAAAGGTAGGGTGGTGAACGTTAGACCTCCTCTGCGATGGCGTCGCAGCAGCAAGGAAGGCCGCAGGCTGCGCCTTTGATTCGGTATCGTTTGCCGGTGTTCTGATCCGTTACAACTCCTCTGACCCGAAGAGTTCCACGGTGACGGTTCGCAATCGCCCAATCACCGTCATTCAGCACCAGGCGCAATCGCTCGTCGGTGCCTTTCAGCCTGGGCGTGTATTTGTATTTCATGACTCCTTCCTTTCGGCCGTGTGGATAGCGGCTCGTTTCAGCTTCGGCTCCTTGCGTCGTATGGACGGCGGACCCAGCCGTACGCATAAAGTGCAAGGGATCTCCGGTCCGTAGGCTCGTACAAGGCCGCGTCCGCAAAGAGGGCATTTCTTCTCGGTCACGGACTCGCTTATGGATGTGTCTCGCATTAGCGCACCTCCATCTTCGGGGCGATCGGCCGGCCACAGCAGCGGCAGACACGGGCAGCTTTCGCTTCATTCAATGTCACCTGCATGATGTCGGTGTCGTAGCCGGAGTGTTTCCAATCGTCGCCGACGAATCCAAAACAGGAATCAGCGTGTTGCCACTGTTCCCCGTCAAAGTATTCGCCGATGATTCCCCACACCCCTTCCCGGTTCACTTTCGCGATGAATTCCTCGCGATCGCGTTCCAGGTGTGAGGCGGGGATGTCAGGGTTAGCGTTTGGGTTGAAGCAGTCGCCTTCCAGGTCCTCAAGGGAGGATGTCTCGTCTGGCACGACGCGGAGTCGCACATTGCCACGTTTCGGGTCAATCGGCTCTCCACTGGAATACTCGGCTACTTCGTGTTTTTCCCATTCCAAGCGCGTGCGGGCATTGGACAGGGCCCACTGCGCTTGGAATCCTCTGGCCCGCTCGCGTTGATACAGTCGAAGCAGTTCCCTCTTGCGTTTGGTCATTCTCATGAAAGCACCTCCAAATCTGCCGAATGAGACTTCCGCACCCCTCGCGCCGCATTTAGAGCCGGCGCGATGATTGTGAGAATTTCCCGGTCGAAATCGTCGAGCGTTTGCAACGCAAGGAGCTTTTCCTCCAGACGCACCAACGCATCGAACATCACGTCGGCGACAGCTTGGTCGTGGGGCCTTTTCTGACTTTCCTTATTGCGTTTCGTCATCTTCACGATTGCACCTCCGAGCTGGAATCATTTGCGGCAGCGGATGCGGGAACGGAGTCGAGAGACAGGGCGATCCGTTCTATCTCTTCCCAAGAAACGACATGACAACCTGCCTTGACGGTCCCGTCCGGCTCTATGCGATCAAGAGCGTAAGGGCCGAGGTGGATGGTGCGACCGTTGCGAACGTAGGCTTGTCCGGTTTCACGAACATTCCGAACGAAAGCCAGTGCTCGCTTGGCATGGGAGACGGGGAAACGAGCTCCCCGGCTGGTTTGCACTTCGTCGCCGATGATGCGGAGCATGAATGGGAACCCGTACGGGAATCCGCCGTGATATTCACCCGCCCGCCATTTCGCCATGTTCTGGGAATGACGGATTGCTTCCTGTTCGTTTTCCCGCCGTGTTTGCTCTGCTTTTTCTGCCGCTCGCTTGGCTTCTCGCTTGCGAATGGCGGTTAGAGCTTCGGAATCGAGCTCCGGCACTTCGGGGATATTCGGAACGGGCAGACCAAAGAAAGCGCAATAGGCGAATGCCTCATCGCGCAAGCTAACGGCATGCTCGTGATTCCATTCCTTCGCATAGGACGACCTGGCCCGAGCAGATGTGACGACGTGCTTTTCCATCCGCTCGGTGTAATCGGCCAAGTTGCCCGCGTGATCGTCCTCGTTCAGCTCGCTTCCGCTGTACCGTCCGTGGCATACGTTCGGAACGTGGAAGACCGGAATGCCCGAAGGGATTGCGGAACGAACAGCGGAGCAATGGCTCGAGGTGGTAACACTGTAGCTGGCCGTGGTGAACAGGACAGCCCGTTCGCCGGTAGCGTTCGTCACATGCCGGGCGATCGGGAAATGCGAGCCGTAGCTGTAGATCGTGTCGCCGGTGAAGTAGAGATTGCCTTGGCGATTCCGCGCTTCCTCTTGTGTGCGATGGGCCCACAAGTGCGGAATCTCGCCGGTATCGAAGACGTGCTTCTTTCGTTTGCTCATGACACTGCTCCTTTTTGGTGGAATTGACTGCGTGCAGACACACCGACTGCGGGCGTTTAACTGGAGGGGAAGTGAGGTGAGGCGATGCTGGAGAACTTACGGATTACCGGATCAAGACTGCAGTTGGCGGGAAGAGATCCTGAGGTGAAACGATGAACGGAAGAGAGAGAGCGTTTTCGTTACTCTGCCTTGATGGAGATCGACGCGATGATCGCTCCAGAATCCGAGTCCGCCACGGCCACGAGCTTGTAGACATCCGTCCACCGCTCGTTGCATTCGTGGCAGGAGATTCTCTGAACGATTTCACCGGCATCGAAGTCCAAGGAACCACCCTCGATGTCCCACGAACCACAGAAGGGACACACAAGGCCGTGCTGTTCCAGGTATTTCTTTCCTTTTTCTGGCTTCATTGTTCGCTTCCTCCTTTTTCCTCTTCCGGTGTTGCCGTGTCGGAGTCGAATTGGTGAATGATTCGGGCGATTGGGCGGCTTGCCAAGCCTTTGCCCATGCTCTGCACCTGCGAGAGTGAAGCCGCACCCGCCGCGATGACGTAAGGGCGTCGCTCGCAGACGTGGGCCACCGCGTCTTCTTCCGCCTTTGCCGCGACGTAATCCCAGAACCATTGCTGCTGATCGTCGTCGTAGCTCACTACCAGATATTTCTGCATCGTCGTCTCCTTTTTGTGTGAGTGTCGTTCTGCATCATGCAGACTTCTTAGGTTTGCTTTTGCTGATCAGGTAGTCGTGGGCATCGGCAGTGTTGTTCGCTACCAATTCCAGCGCCTTGCACGTACCCCGCAGCACCGCAGGAACAACCCGCTCATGGAGCAGGTCCTTCGCCTTCTTGGACTGATCCTTGATGAACGGTTTGATCTGACAATGATCGAAGTACATGCTGATCCCTGGGACACCAATGGACATTCGCATATTGCCTCCTTTTGAGTGACCATTAGCCACTCCTCCTGCCCATTCAGGTTCGAATGGGCAGGGAGCGAGACTAGTGTGGTCTCGGATTCTCCTTACTGGAGTGTTGTGCTCGGACTGTGCTACTGAGGTAGGACAGGCTGGTTTCTCCGGATCTTCTCGGAGATAACTGCCAGGACTTGCCTTCCTGATACGTAACCAAACACCATCAGGAAGTTGATGATCGTGCCTCCTAGAGTGAACATCACGCCATGAGGCGACAGCCCGTGCAGAAGGAAATTAACTCCTTCTGTGATCACGAGTGTCAGACCCTTATGGTCTTCGATCCAATCCAGGACCTCTTGCGTGGATGTGAACTCCTTGAAATAAGGAATCTCATCCAGCTTGTGGATGGCTGCCCAGATCAGCGTCCAGAATGCGGCGCCAGCGAGCAACAAACCCACAAATGTCGGGGTCAATAACATAGACTTCTCCTTTTGTGTTGGATTTTTACTGCGCTCCTTTCGTCAGGTCTAAACGCAGAAAGCCCCCCCGGGGCTCGAAATGTCCTAGGCAAATCGAGTCGGTGGGTCTAAGTAGGTGTCTATCCGATTAGAAGTTTTAGCCTCGCGTGATGGCGTCGGCAGGAGATTCAGGCGGACCGAGATCGGAAATTCGAGGCGGTGAGGAAGAGCGGACGTGCACCGATTGTGCGCAATGCGAAAAAGCCAAGGTACAAGTGGACGGCTGTCGTCGTACTGGTCCAGGCTCGAATAACGCATCTTGAACGACATCCTCACCGTCCAACACCGATCCGGTCATGCGCGAGCAGTATCGGTGCAGGCGCGGCCGGAGAGGCGTGGAGTCCGAGTTGAGGCTCAATCTGCTTCTATGGGTCAAGATTGCGTAATGCCGGCCGATCCTCCTACCCTCAAAACTTAAACCCGGACACCCGGTGGGACTCGACTCGGGTTTGGTCCGAGCGCAATGTCCCATTTTGAGATCGGTGGTTAGAGGCGGATTTCTCAACATCTATCCAGACCGAGTTGGTCCTGGCCCGCCAATCTTCAAAGCATACATTCCGATTATCTGACTACATGTCCATAGCCTCTATGGAGTTCCGGGACCAGCGCTCGGCGGCCTGCTCTGTTGGCAAATTCGTTGTGTGCATGGCAGGACAAGCGTACGATGCGCGAGCTAGAGGTCCAAATCGGAAATTCCGGATTAAGGAACCGAAATGAAACCCTGCTTGCTGCGATTTATTGGCATCGGCCTCGCGCTTTCCTTCGCGCTTTCCTTCGCCGCAGGGCGCTCCCGCGCAACTCTTGTCCTGAACTCGCTGCAGCAATCGGCCCCCGCCGCTCAGGCCGCTTCCGCTCCAACTGCATCGCAGCCCGCGAAAGAGAAAGTCACGGCTTACACGCTGCCCCCTGACCTTTACAGAAAAGCCCACAATCTCGGGAAGATCGCGTTCTGGGGCCAGCTTGGCGGATTTCTTTACTCGATGATCGCTTTATTTCTCCTGCTGAGATGGAAGGTGGCGCCGAAAATCAGGGACTGGGCGGAGAAGGCGGCCTCGGCGCGTTTTCTTCAGGCTTTGATATTTGCGCCGTTATTTTTCCTCGCGTTTGACGTCCTCTCCCTGCCCACAGGCATTTTTCACGAATGGGTGCTCCGGAGATATGGCCTTAGCATTCAGGGCTGGAGCTCATGGTTCTGGGATTGGACGAAGGGGGAGTGCATCACGTTCGTCGCCGCAACGATCCTCGTGTGGGTCCTCTACGCCGTGATTCGCAAGAGCCCCCGCCGCTGGTGGTTCTATTTCTGGGCCGCTGCGCTCCCGCTGGGAATCTTTTTCTTTTTCCTCACGCCCATTGTGATCGATCCGATGTTTCACAAATTTGAGCCGCTCGCGCAGAAGGATCCCCCACTCACCGTCAGCCTCGAGCGGATGGTGCAACACGCGGGAGAAAACATACCGCCGGAGCGGATGTTCTGGATGGGCGCGGGCGAAAAATTGACGGCGCTCAACGCCTACGTCACAGGAATCGGCGCATCGAAGCGTGTCGTTGTCTGGGACACCACAATCGCGAAAATGAGCACGCCGCAAATCGTGTTTGTCGCCGGCCACGAAATGGGCCATTACGTTCTCCAACACATTTGGAAAGGCATCGCGTTTTTTGGTGCGTTGTTCTTTATTTTCTTCTATTTGATATTTCGTTCGATCGGGTGGGTCCTGGCGCGCTGGGGTGGAAACTGGGGAATTCGCGGCTTGGATGACCTAGCATCGCTGCCGGCATTGCTGCTCCTGCTCACGATTCTCTTTTTTGTCACAAATCCGATCGCAAATGGCTTCAGCCGTTACTTAGAACACCAGGCGGATCAGTACGGCCTCGAAGTGACGCACGGGTTGACCTCGGATTCCGGCCAGATCGGCGCCCAGGCATTTCAAGTTCTCGGGGAAGTGGACCTGGCTGACCCCGATCCGAATCCCGTGGACGTTTTCTTGTTCTATGACCACCCCGCCATTCCCGACCGGGTTCGCTTTTGTCTCACCTACGATCCCTGGTCCCGTGGCGACCAGCCCGAATTCGCGAAGTGATGATGCCACCAGCCCGCCGCGGCGGGCCATCCTGAGATAGTCCCGAAGGTTCGGGACGACAGAAGTATCCCTCCGTGGAAGTCCGCAATGGAACAGTACCTCGCCCTGTTCAACGGTACTGACCGTTTAGTGGTCAACGCTAGAGAGGTGTTGCGAACAGGGATTATCACTAGCTATCTCAGTTTGCGACGATTGCCATTAAATTATCGCTCGGCCCGGCGGTCAAGACGGAAATTCCGGATAGCCTCGTGCGTTGCGCCTCCTACCTCAGCTGGAAATGGAGAGAGCGCTCATCCGTTAAGATAACCGAGCGAACATATGAAGAAGCAAAGGGAACACTACGCCCCGGAACAGAAGGTCACGTTCTGAGGAGGCGTTTGTGGAAGGAGTGCTGATCACGGATCTCTGAGACGAACTGGGGCCCAGCCGACGGTGTTCTATCGCCGGTAGAAGGAGTTCTTCGAGAACGGAGCCGCGGGTTTCCAGCAGAGAGGACAGACCAACCATTGAAACGGATTACTTCCGCTTACCCGACATCTTGAGTACTAGCCCGGAACATGTCTGGTTATCCGACTAACCAGGCACTAGGACAGGCTCCATGCCTTATTAGCACGTCATTGTACATTCTCGGGCGACGGTGGAGGTGGAGGAACAACATATTGAGGCTCAGCACCTCCGAAGCGAATCGATTGAAACATTTTCAGCACCAATTCCTGTTGAGTGGATGTGAGATCTTTGCCATAAATACAGAGGGCTGTCGAATCACCGACATTGATATACACACCAGTGACCCCATGGCCCGGCGTTCTGGGGCTGACTATTTTTGCGGGATACCCGCCTATGATCTCATGAGCGATGCGGTATGCCGGTTCCCGAGCGTCTTTGAAAGACCCTGAGTATCGGCCAAGGTCAGTGAGGAGCACGACGCCATCGCAGACAAACTCGCCACGATACGAATCAACACCCGTTAACTGGTGGAACTCCCATCCCAATGGAGCGAAAAGTGAGAAAGCACCGGCTGCAACTTCGTGCCAACTCACAGGAGCCGTAAATGCGCCGAGACTCTCTTCGCGAATTGGATGGGTCGGGTATCCTTCGGGTACTGCACTCACAACCTTGAGGGTGACCAGATTAATCGTTAGCTTGACCCTGAACGGTGTGCCGCTGCCGCTTTCCTTCTTCGGAACGAGTGGAGCGTCTGCGAGCGCGATTATCGTCGAAGAATCATTGGAAGCGAAACAGACCTGAGGATAGTACAGCCAGAGTGTCGTTTTGTTCAGCGGAATTTGAGCGAAAATCGCCTTCTGCATTCTCCTGTTGAGCCCTTTGATTTCCTTAGGTACAGGACTGGACACATCAAAAACCCGAATCTTCGTATCATCAGCGGCATATTCATCTCGCAAAAACAATCGCTTGCTGTCCTCGCTCCAGAAAGCCCTGCCGCTGCGCCCGATCGATCCGAGTTTCCATTTCTGAGAGCTATGGTGATCCTCGATGTAGAACATGGCCTCGCGGCCTGAGGATTCAGCCCTGGCAGAGATAAACCGCCATCGGTGGTCAGGGGATAGAAGCGATCCGGTGGCCCCGGGGTAGAGGTCAATCGCTTGTGGTGGGGGAGTGGCGCACTCCGCAGCACACGCTCTGGGTGCCGCACAGACCCAGAAGATAAATAGAATTACAACCCTATTCTGGTGCATATATTCAGGGCCATCGAATGGCACCAGCTACCGTAACGCCAAGCAAGGTGCATCTTGAATTTTATCACTTGGCCGTTAGGCTTTTCGGTTGAATACCGCGATTGTGCCTGATTAACGCGCAAACCGTACAAGTTGGTCCCGGTACCCAAGTTACCGGTTTTCCGACTTATCAGGACTTGGCACCAATTGTCGAATATCCGCAGTGTCTAGTAGTAGGCTACTTTGAACGGCGACCGGATTTTCGCCATTGCAGGATTGAGGTAATGCTGAGAATCGCCAGAATTATCAGTGCGGCAATCGCAGACCCCTGCAAATGAGGGTCGAATAACGAATGGTCGCCTAAGTCGCTCATACCAGCCCAGAAAGAAACTACTAGCAGCGTCGAGAAGAACGTGGATAGCGTTAGCCAAGTGAGCCGCTCAGTTTTCTTCGTCATGCTGCCCTTTCTGTACCGGAGAAGTCCCGTACTGCTACGCCAGATGTCGGACTAACCGGGAGTTATCTGAATCGAGTGCAGTCTTGTTCGTCGCCGAGCTGCCAGCATTCCGCCAAAGGCACAGGTAACGGCCGGAAACAATGCCGCGACCGTCTGCTCCACTCGGTCGAGGAGCACCGGAGGCCGCGCCCAGTGGTACCCGAAAAACCCGAGGACCGCATAAAGCAGGACCGGAAATATGGTCCAGCCGAGGGGTCGCTCGGATTCCACTAACCAGACGACTACGGCACCAGTCGCAGCAGCCACGATTGCCTTGGGCAAATGCAACACCAGCGGCATGACAACCGCACCTTCAAAATCGTCGCTATAGATGATCCCGTGAGTTAGCTTGTCATAGCCGATTGCCAAAAGCGGGGTTAACCACGCTGCGAGGTAGTACGCCCCAGCGCCGATCAAAAGGTTCCTTGCCTTGACCATGTTTCGGAATGGATTCATACCGTGATCGTAACTCTAACTGGAAATGCTGCGCAGTGAGCGGACTCCTTGTGACCTATCGGACAAGTCCCGATAAACGCGCAAACCGGACATGTGGTTTTCAATTGTAGGTAGTGCCCTAATTTGACTCGGATAGTAGAATCGCGCCGCAATGAATCAGTACGAGAGAATACTTTTTCTTGGCTTCATCGCGTTCTGTCTCTCCGCGTTTGTCCTTTATCACTTGATGGTGTTCAGGGTGAATCGTCAGCTACCGCCAGACCGCTGGATTCCGCATTCCCTTTATTCAGGGGGTTGGAACAGGCTGGCCAGAGACTACAAAGGATTCTATCCAAGAAGTGTCTTGTACCAATTCACGCTAACCTGCGCTGCAATCGGCTTGATTATCGCGATAGGACTCGCTGGTTTCCGTATCTGGGAATACGCGACGGGTAGATAAAACCTCTCGAAGCAGGAAACCAGTCAATTGGGTCTGGTTTTCGAGTGTTCAAGTCCCGATTAACGCGCAAACCGGACAAGTAGAGTACTAGCCCGGAACTCGTCCGCTAATCCCAGTATACGTCCACTGGCGGCCGAGTCTTCAGGAAAGCGCGATGTTTTCTGATAGAATCCCTGACAGTTTTAATCGCGATTGGAAGTCAGAATCGACCTTCGACTCGTAGGCCGCGCCATGAGGACATTCACGGGACTATGGTTTGCATTACTTTTCGCGCCTCAGCTCTTGGGCCAGACGTCGCCGAATTCAATCCACCATCTAACTGACGAAGAAAATCAACAGATTCAGGCGATGAATTCAATTACGAAGTACTGCGTGACTGTTGTCGATTACTCGATGTCGCATCAGCCTCGGCTCTTCGCCAAGACCCGCGAATCGAACGAGATTGGGGAATGGGATGAGTTTTCGAGCAAAGCGGAGTGGGAGCGTGCGGGAAAGCCAACACCCGTTGCGTTCGCTTGGTACAAAGAAAACCGGATAATCCGCGCTGTTTTCTCGTTAAAGAACAACGATGATGGCGGTGATTGCTACACCGACTACTGCTATCGGGCCGACGGACATTTGGCGGAGCTACGATCGGGAGTGGAAGCTTCCGCCGTTTGCGACGACGCTTACTTTCGCTGCCAGCTCACGCTTCCGAGAGAATGGTTCTATCCACCGAGAGGCAAAATCATCAACGTAATTCGAGATGACCAAAGGTGGCTGAAATCCGAAAGGACAATTGTCTCCCTTTCGCCCAAACCGCCCGAATATCTGACGATTTGGACTCTGCCTTTCGCTAGCTCGCTGTTCGTGCACGCTAAGTGATACTTGTTGCGTGCTCTTTGTAACCGCGAATTCTCTTCGCGCGCCTAAGCGAGTACCGTCAGGAGGGGGCATGGCAGCGACGGTTAGCGCAGCCTCGGTGCGGACGAACGACGACGCGCTAACAATCTGCGCGATCAGCTTCCTCGCTGGGATGCTCGCGAATGTGCTGCACGAAGGATTGGGCCACGCCGCGACGGCCCTGCTCACCGGCACACCCTCCGGTGTGCTTTCGACTGTTGCTTGGTCGAGCGACTTCGACTCTCGACTCGTTGCCGCGGGGGGAACGCTGGCAAATCTGGCAGCGGGCGCGGTTTTTTGGATGGCGCTGCGCAGCGCGAAATCCGCATCGGTTCGACTGCGCTTTTTTCTTCTCACAAGTCTTGCATTCAATCTATTTGCCGGCACCGGCTATTTCTTCTTTTCTGGCGTCACTAATTTCGGCGACTGGGCAGTCGTGATCGCCGGCTTGCAGCCGCACTGGCTTTGGCGCACGCTCCTTGTCGTCGCTGGAATCGCGGCCTACTTTGGCGCCGTGTTGCTCGTGGGCACCGGACTGGTGCGCTACGTCGGTGCTCCGCGAGACCAACTGCACCGACTGCGGACACTCACATTCATCCCTTACTTCTCGGCGGTACTCCTGTCGGTATTGGCAGGATTGTTGAATCCAATTGGAGTTCAACTCGTTTGGCAATCCGCCCTGCCAGGAGCGGCCGGCGCGGACTCCGGCCTGCTGTGGTTGCAGTATTACATTCCCAAAGGAACTGTCCCCGAACGAGGTTCGGAAGGCATCGCAAGAAGCTACGCGTGGATCACCCTGGCTGCAATGCTGTCGTTGGTTTTCATTTTCGTTTTGGGGCGAGGGATTACGCTGCACCGTTAGATTTTCCCCCTGGGTCGGGGGCGGCCCTAACTCCCAAAGAACCCTCACTGAAGTTTTAGACTCTAGGGTGCTTCCAGCGTCTCTTGAGCCGAGTTTTTACCCACCCGCCAAGCGCGCTGTAATCGCGCTGGCTTAACACTCGCGCTTCTTCGCGAGTCTCGCCAATTTTCATCAGCAAATCCCACCTCTGCTTACTGTCGAGGCTATCGTACTGCTGTTGCGCCGTCATAGAGACTTCCGTTCCTTCGCGAGTTTCACGTTGCTGGCGAGTATACCGGAGAAGTGGAGTGCTAGTACCCAAATGTCCGGTAATCCGGGTGGTCTCAATGGGTCGACGCAACACTCAGGTGGAACCCGACTTGCATTGAAAACAAAGGCTAAAATCGCTCGGAAGGGTTAGATCAGCGGAACACTACCCTGGCTAGGTTTTGACCGAGTACAGCCAAACAGATCACTTCTCCCGGGGAAGAGTCGTTGATTCAATGCATTGGATGGTGTTGCATCGACCGGTTGAGCTGGCACGACTTATCGGGACTTGGCCCGCCGGTTACTACAGGGAATAGCCGCCTTTCTTGGATTGCTTCTCTAAATCACATAGAATGCCCGTGTGACGAGGTCATTCTTGTACCCGCGAGCGAAAGAAGAATAGCAGTACGCAGAGTCGGAGCAGGAAGGAAAAAAGAACATGAGCCTACAGTTAAGCGCATTTCTAACCTTGCTAGTGCTCTCGTTGGCCGTCCCGATAATTCTGTTTCTTCTCCTGCGCGCCAGCCTTACCGATTTGCTGCGACACACTCTCAAGGTGCAGGCGGGGATCACCTTCTACCTGCGCTCCTTCCTTCTCATTCTCTTTCTTTCAGCGCTTTCAGCCGCTATCGGAACTTCTTTTTACTTGAAGCCAGATTCTCGTTTCATGGAGTACGTCTGGAAGGGAGCGGAGGGTGTGTCGTCAACCCTGGAGAAGACGCTCTGGTTTGTTGCCGTCTACTTGGTTCTTATCACCATTCTGGTCGCCACACTGAAGATCAAAGATGACAAATGAGCGATACCTAATCGCTTCTTATTTTGCGGTCGCCGTACTCTCTGCCGGGCTGGGCACCATGGTGTATCAGTTTCTTCGGCGTCCCTTCGGCGGCGTCGCAGACGCTGCCTCGGGTAAGCGCCTCTCCTCTACGCTGAAGAGACTACTTCCCTGTGGATTGCTGTTCCCGGCTCTATTGGGATTCGTCTCCGTCTCCTATCAGAGCTGCGGTCGGAGGACCTACGAGGAGATTGTTCAAAACCGAAGTTACCTCGTCGAGAAGAATCAGGAACAGATTTCTTCGGTCTTGCTCTACATCCTCGTCGCAGTCGTGTTCTGGGATGTCATTGTATTCCTCATCTTGAAGTACGCGCGAAACGGTAGAAGCGAGTCACGATTGCCCCAAGTGGACGATTAACGCGCAAACCGGACAAATGCCTTTTTGCGCCCAAACCGTGCGCTTGTGAATTGTTTTGAAAGGGAATACTTCCGAGCCGTCCCAATGGCGGACGTGAACGCCCGCTTGGTTTGTCGATCGCCCCTGGGGTGGGATGAACTCTCCGTTAAGACTGTCCGTGCGGACAGTAGATTATTGCCATAAATTTTGTCTAAATTGAACCAGTAGACATGAACCTCGTGCCAACATTCTTATGCAGAGAACAGATCCGTTTGCGGCTCCGCTTGCTCATGCAACCGTTGAGGTGGAATTCTGCGGGCTTTCCGGAATTCATCCAACCCACGGATGAAATGGGGGACAAAGCGTGGTCAAGATAGACGCACTAGCTGAGTTTAGGGAGGGCGTGACCCTTCTGAAAAACGGGTATCCTCAGAGGGCCCTCGTGCGCCTGCGGCGAGCGTTCGAATCCGAGAAGCAAAACCCTTTCTACTTATCGTTTTTTGGATTGTCAATTGCACGTGCCGAGAGGAAATGGGATCAAGCTTCCGAGCTGTGCGAAATTGCGGTGCAGTTGAGACGCAAAGAGGCTCAGTTCTATCTGAACCTGGCTGAGGTGTATGCCTCTGCAGGGCAACGCACTAAGGCGCTGGATACACTGGACGCTGCGCTGGCGTTATTCGGAGAGGACGAGCGATTGAGTCTTGCTCGAAGTAGAGTGGAGAAGCGTCGCTCTCCCTTATTGCCCTTTCTCGGTCGCGGGCATTATTTGAATCGCAAACTTGGCAAATTGCGACACGGTGCCCTGAAACGCCTCGGTAAAGAGAATATTTGAGACTCTTCGCACACCAGAAGGTTAGATCAGGCCTTTTGTCGCTTGTCGTTTCTCGGAGACAGGGGGCCAACCTCCCATCGTGAGGGTCAAAAGGAAAACCTTTCGGCCCATTTGTCCGGTTATCCGACTTACCGGGACTTAGCCAGGAATTATATTTCGCCTTACTATACTGCTGTATAGTATAAGGTCTGTATGGCCCACACAAGCAAAGACAAAGAAAAGCTTCTGACGCGTGTTCGAAGGATTCGTGGACAGGTCGACGCCATTGAGAGAGCGCTCGACTCTGAGCAGGAATGCGCCGGAGTCCTGCAACTCATGGCTGCTTGCCGTGGAGCGCTGAACGGTCTAATGGCCGAAGTCATGGAAGGACATATTCGATTCCACGTTCTGTCTGCCGACACCGGCAAGAACTCCCCGCAGATGGGAGCTGCCGAAGAATTGATCGATGTAGTGCGAGCGTATTTGAAATAGCGCTGCAATCCTCCAGAGGTCCATGAGAGGTGATACCGCGATGAGTCAATCACATGTGAAGGGGCCGGACGCAAAAAAGCTTCTGGGCATTGACGGCAACATCGTGTCCTCCAACCACGCGGGTCGCGAAGCCGATCACGAACACGCCCAGGCATTGGACTGGAAGGAAATCGTCCGGGTCTCATTTGTGGCCGGCGCGGCGGTCGCCATGTGGTTTCTGGGCAGATCATTGAATCCGTATATGACTGCGATTGGCGTGATTTGCACGGTTGTCGGCGGCTTCCCCATCTTCCACGAAGCTTACGAGAACATTACGCAACGGCGCATGACAATGGAGCTATCGATGGCCATCGCCATAGTGGCCGCCTTGGCGATCCGCGAAATCTTTACGGCTCTAGTCATTACTCTCTTCGTTCTGGTCGCAGAGATTCTAGAAGGTCTTACGGTTGGGCGAGGCCGCAAGGCGATTCAACGGCTCGTCGATTTGCTCCCGAGCACGGCGACCCTCCGTCGGAGTGGATCTTGGACGGACGTGGACATTAGCGAAGTCTCGATGGATGACGAAGTTCTCGTTCGGCCAGGCGGGCGCATCCCGGTTGACGGGAAAGTTGTCGGAGGCCATTCCTTCGTCGACCAAGCGCCAATCACCGGTGAGTCCATGCCAGTTGAAAAGCATCCGGGCGCCATCGTTTATGCCGGTACGATCAATCAATCCGGCGCGCTCGAAGTTCGTGTTGAGCGCCTGGGCCGTGACACCACTTTTGGCAAGATTATTGAGGCAGTTGAAACAGCGGAGAAGTCACGTGCTCCGATTCAAGGAATTGCGGACCGGCTTGCGGGTTACCTCGTTTATTTTGCGTTGGGTGCGGCCGTCCTCACTTTCCTCGTTACCCACAACATCCGCTCTACAATTTCCGTAATCATCGTGGCCGGAGCCTGTGGCATCGCTGCGGGAACGCCGCTGGCGATCCTCGGGTCTATAGGTCGGGCTGCCCAGCAAGGCGCGATTATTAAAGGCGGCCTTTATCTCGAAAAACTTGGGGAAGTCGACTCGGTCCTCCTCGACAAGACCGGTACTCTGACCTATGGAACTCCCGAACTTCTCGATGTGCATGCTGCCGCAGACGTTTCCGCCACGCTCTTGTTAGGAACTGCAGCGATTGCTGAATCGCGTTCCGAACACCCTATCGCTAAGGCGATCCTGAGGAAAGCTACTCAATTAGGCATTCCATACGGAGATCCTGGCCAATTTGAATACACGCCGGGCAAAGGAATTATCGCCCGTAGCGGCGCCGACGAAATCATCGTCGGGAACCAGCATTTCTTACGCGAACGTGGAGTTCAGCTTAATCAAGAGAATGGCGTAGTGTCAGGCTCGGAAGTTTTTGTCGCACGCGGCGGGCGATTTTTGGGAACTCTGCAAATTGCCGACACGCTTCGACCCGAAGCAAAGGATGCAATTCAATCCCTGAAATCCATGCGGCTGAGGACCGTGCTGCTGACAGGCGATGCAAAATCTGTCGCGGAAGACGTTGCTAGAAAACTAGGTGTCGATGAAATAGTCTCTGACCTTCTACCTGAAGGCAAATTGCAGTACGTAAAGCAGCTGACTGACAAGGGCCATAAGGTTGCGATGGTCGGAGACGGTGTTAATGACGCGCCTGCGTTGATGCAGGCGTCGGTTGGCGTGGCGATGGGATCGGGCACAGATGTCGCACGCGAGAGTGCCGATGTCGTTTTGATTGGGAGCGATCTATCGAAGCTCGTCGAGACCCTGCAGACGGCGCGGCGCTGCCGGCGCACGATTATGCAGAACTTCGTTGGAACGCTGGTTGTCGACAGCATCGGTGTTGGTCTGGCGGCTTTCGGATTTCTCAATCCACTCTTGGCTGCTTTCATTCACGTTTCGTCTGAAATGGCTTTCATCTTGAATTCCGCCAGATTGCTCCCAGCAGTCTCATCGGCAAATCAATTAGTTCGCGGGATTCTTTCACAATCACCTTCCGCAACAGGTTAGACGAATCGTATCAACACCGTTGAACGAACCCACGACTCTGGTGTCTCCATGATCGGGGTAAATGGAAAAGCTCTCATTGAGTAAGGCGCAGACAACTTCCGCTGACAAGGCACTTGCCCGATTGACGCGCAAACCGGACCTGTCCGCTTATCCGACCAATCGGGAGTTAGCCTGACACTGCTTTGGACTAGTGCAACAGGATTTTGTCCTTCATCAGAATTTCGAACACCAGCAACGCTTTAAAAAAACCAGACAAATGCGCTCCCGAAGTGACTCGATTGCGCTGGCTTGTTACCTGATTTGCGTAACCGTGCGAGTTAGCTAAAAACCATTTTAGGAGTGAATCAGAGTTTTCGGATCGCATATAGGGGCTTGAGAAGACGGTAAAGCAGGAACATAGGATCGTCGGCTCGCGGGCCCTTGAGGGTTGCCCTAAACGATGGACGGGCCAACTGTTTTTTTAATTGGATTAAAATGCGGAGATGCAGACCGAAAGGCACCGCATACCCTAATTCCCAGCGGCTCAATGTCGAATAGGTCACCCATAGAACTCGCGCGAAATCGTACTGCGACATTCCTAGGGCTTTTCGAATATTTCGAATTCGACTCGGCGCCATCTCTGCCATGGCCTGCCCTCCGTTTCCCCCCGAGTTAACCAGCATCCCCGGGAATGAGATGAGAAAAATAATTAGCTCATCGTTTATGATGAACCGTAAATCGACTCAAGCAGCCGATACAGCAGGAAGAGTGGATCACCAGCGCGCGGATCGCGAAGCGCCGACCTGAACGACGGGTTCGACAGGCCATGTTCCAGCTGGAGCATTAACCGGTGATGCGCACCCACGGGTGTCCTACGGCCGGACTCCCATTCGGTGACCGTCTTCTGAGCGACCCACAAGGCGCGAGCGAATTCCCTTCGCGTAAATTTCAATTCTTTTCTGAGTCTTCTGACCCTGCTCGCTGATAGCCTTGCCATCGCCTCACCTCGATGTCCGCTTAGACCCGCCCAGAGCGGGAGAAGTGGCTTCCATTCGCGGCCTCCCATTTGACCTAGTCTGTTAGAAGTGGAAGCCGACTTGGCCCGTAACGGTTCGCGGCGTGACGTAGTGCGTGCCGCTGAACGTAGACAGGAAGTTGTAGAGCGCGTAGTCGTTCGCGAGGTTGATGACTTCCACGCGAGCGCTCCATTTGTAGCGATCCCCGCGGAAGATGTTGTCGTGACCCACGGCGATATCAAACAGATTTCGCTGTTGGATGCGCTGCGGATTGTGGTCGTCATTTTCGGTGTTCGGCGCGGGCACTTTTATCAGCGTGGACCCGAATTGAGACGCCAAGCACGGGCTGGGCAGTGCCACGTTCGGCGTAGCATGAACGCCATTGCAAGTGAACCCGGCCTGGAATTCCTGATCGGCGGTCAGCGGCGCGCTTGAAACCGTATTGATCAGGCTGATAGCCGGCAGGCCGCCCAGCATGGTTGATGCACCCATGCATGTCGCGGTGAGCGGATTAAAACAAGGTGTCGCCCCGGCCACCAGCCCACTGTCATATCTCCATGTGAAGCCGAGCCACGGCCAGAATTTCCGGGGCTGGTACAGAAGGTGCGTCGTCTGGTTGAAGAGCTCGTCGTGGTCAATGCGGAAAACGCCGGTGGCGGGAGGAATAATCGGAAGCCCCGCGACCTGCGGCAGGAAGAAGCGCGCGGCCACGCCCGACATCACCACCTGCGCTGAGAACCCGCGATAGTTTGGCACGGCCGCGCGGATCGCGAATCCGGGAATCTTCGAGTTGTGCCACTCGATCGGGAAGGTAAGGGGTGTGGCGCCCACGACTCCGAAGTCGTAGCCATTGTGTGTGTATTTCCAAATGTAGTCGCCGCTCAAGACAAAGTATTTCCCGAACGCTTGCTGAAGGCCGGCGTGGAATTCATTGCGATAGCCGGGAGTGATCGGTCCGGCAACGCAGGGGACACCGGGCGGAGGTACGAGCGCGGCAAGGAACGGGACACTGCAACCCGTGCTGGCGATAATCAGGTTCTCATTGAAGGGACTCTCGAGCGTACGAGCGTAGGAAACGCGTAGAACGGTGTTGGTCTGCTTGATGTTGTAGGCGACGCCCAGGCGCGGCTCTGCCTGAGTTCCCTTGGAGATCCCGTTATACAGATCGCCGCGGATCCCGACGTTGAAGGACCAGTCCTTCCATGTAATCGCATCCTGGACGTAGAGCGCGAGCTCCTTGATGTCCGTGTGGCCGTTGAATCGGAAGAGGGCGCCTGGGGCGTATAGACCGCCTCCACCCGTCAAGTCGAAGGGCGCTAGGATTGCGCAGGGAGTCCCCGGCTCGGGCTGGTGAGTCACAGGATTCAGGCACGAAGGATTGATGCCCGGAACCAGCCCCGGATCGACGATGCCGATGGCGTCATTCTCATCAAGGAAAGTTTGCTCGTACGTGACGCCAGCCTTGATGTTGTGAATCCCTTTCACGTAGGACAGGCTGGCCCGGCCGCCGGCATTGGTGAGCTTCCGGTTCTGAGAGAAGGTCTCGCCTTGCAGGTCCGGAGAAAAATCGTCAAACGGATTGGAGCTTGGATAATAGTTGTAGTCGTCGCGCCGCACGAAGCCGCCAAGAGTGAGCACCGCGTTGGAGCTGATCAAGCGCGTCCAGGTGGGCGCGATGTTGAAGGTATTGATTTTTGAGCGCTGGTCCGTGGGCCCCAGGGCATTTCCGGTCAGGGGGTCAAGGAGCTGAACGGCGGGTGCGTTGATGGCGACGAAGTGAGTTTGCTGGTCGAACGAATTGGGATTTTGAAACCAGGAACGCGAGTAGCCGAAGTTCAAGTGAAGGGAGTCCGCGCTCGTGAGTTGATAATCCACGCGGTCAAACACATTCTCTTCGTTGCCTTTATCGTGCATCACGGTGAACTCGGGCGGATCGAGAAAGCGGCCCGTGTTGAGCCCATTCACCGCGATGTAATTGCCCCACTTCTGGCCGCCGTATTCAAGGTCGAAGCCTGCCCCGGAAGTGCCGAACGAGCCGTAGGAGGCTGTCACGTCGCCATGGGGCGTCGTAACGCCGAGACCCGAGCGAGTGGTGACGTTGATCACCACGCTGGTCTTGCCGCCGTACTCGGCGGGCGGGGCGCCGGAAATTACTTCGAGAGACTGGATTGAATCGAGCGGAATCTGGTTCGAGAAAACCTTGCTTTGCTGATCCGTGATCGGCTGGCCATCCACGGAAAACGAATTTTCGGCGTGATCGCCAAGCCCGTGGAAAAGTCCATTGGAATCCGCTGCAATTCCGGGCGTCGTGAGCGTGACGAGCGAGCTGACCGATGACGAAGCGCTTTCGAGCGGCAGTTTGTCGAACAGCGAGCGGTCCACGTCGGTATGAAAGGTAGGCTCGTTCTCGAGCAGGTCGTTGGCGGCCTCGACCGTTACCGTGGTGGCTGTGCCGGCGACGGACAGGCTGATCTTTAAATTGACTGGCACGGTTGACCGCACATCAACATCCTGCGGGTAGGGCGCGAATCCTTTGGCCACAACGCTCAAGTGATAAGGATTGAGCGGGATGTTCGAAAAAGCGAAATTGCCGGCGCTGTCTGTCAGCGTCGAGCGATCGTAGCCGCTGACCGGATTGTGAATCTGGACGGGCGCATCAGCCACCACAGCGCCTGATGGGTCCACGACCGTCCCCGAAATGGATCCCGAATTGGATTGCGCACTGGCAATCCCCGACGCCGCCAGCAAAGACAGTAAGAAAATGAATAATCCCAAGAATGAATTATGGCCTCGCATGAATCCTCCTCGCGCGATTAATGAAAGGGTTGAATGAATGCGACCGCCGGTCCGAATGGACCACGGCGCAGTTGCAATCGCAATGCTGCGAGAGGGGCTAAGCGGGAGGTCCGCGAGAGGAAAGCTGGTGAGAGACAGGGTCGAGTTGGGGGTCAATCGCCAGTGGCGAAATTAGCCGGACGACCACATCCGGCGCCACAAGCGTAGTGACCAGCGAGAGGTCCACAGCCACTGAATGCGCGACATGGCACACGCGGCACTGCTGGTCTTCAAACGAATTGGCGTGCCAGTGCCCCGCGGCCTGCAGTCCGAAAGATACCACCAAGACGACCACGAGAGTGGCTAGGATCCGACGGCCAATCTGAGGCTTTGAGTACAACTGAACTCCCCCAGTGAGATGGTAACTGGACGCAGCAGGGAATACAATCATTCCTAGGACTTCGTGTTCGGATTGTGGAGACGACTCGGGTCGCGCGGCGCTGCCGCCCTCATTGAAATGGAATTGGCGTTAAGTCATAAGCCGACCGTTTGACGGTCAAGTCCCGATTAACGCGCTTACCGGACAAGTTCGGCCTAGTACCATAAGCTCGGTGGTCGCGATCTTCAAAATGACCATTGTTGGCGGTAATCTCCTCGTCGCCGGGCAATCCGGATATTATTATTTGAACGCTCGGTTGGCTCACGACATGAGGTTGCAATGAAAGTGCAGAAGCGGGCCACGGCTCCGAAAATTGAGATCGATCTGTCAAGAATCCAACAGCTTTCACAAGAACACGACGACGAAAATTGGGAATTCCGATCGTGGCTAAAGCAGTATGCCCCAGATGACATCGATGGCCTTGTCAAAACGTTGAGCCGGAAATACTTCGCCCTCATCGACTGCACGCAGTGCGCAAATTGCTGTCGATCCTTGCACGTCGAATTCAAGAAAAGTGAGCTTCACGCTATTGCAAAAACGCTTGGCCAGTCGATTGAAGCATTCCAGAAACAATTTATGTCAGAAGGCGAGGTGAACCCGCCCTGCCCGATGCTCAACGGGAACCTGTGCTCTATTTACGAGAATAGACCAGACGTTTGCAGGTCGTTTCCTCACCTGGAACAACCAGGATTCACATCCCGGCTGATAGGCGTGATTGACAATGTTGCCGTTTGTCCGATCGCATTCAACGCTTTTGAGGAACTTAAAGCGAAACTTGCCTGGCCACGCCCTTAGCGTGGTGAAATGCACGATGCTGTTCGAAATAGAGACGATCTTGTAATGCGCTCCGGGAATCCCCCCCCGACGGGCGGAATACTCGCTCACGGAGAGCGCCTCTCTCTCCATTTCAGGAGAACCTCCATCTTCCTTCCCTCTGACCTTTTGTTTCTTAGTCTGGGGGTTTCTTCTGTTTGGACGCACTACGCCTTTGTATTCATCCTCGCCCGTAAAGGTCGTCGGTCGGAATCCGATTATCGAGACTGGCAGAGCCAGTTAAGAGTTTCATCGGATGGTCAACAAGGATCGAACACAAAAGCCTAACTTCGATGGATTGCGTCTAACGATGATCGCCGGATTGATTGAACCTTATGCTCGTGGTGAGCGGCCCTGTGCAAGAGGGCGAAAGGCTCCGCTGCGATCTCCGTGTCGAAATATCCGGAATAATCGCAGATTGAAGAAACTCGATTCATGGATGGCGTCCATTCGCCATCCACTCAATCACGGCTGCTTGTGGGGGTGATCCTGTCTGTGCGGCAAAGCGCATCTTGAAGGAATTCTGCCACCGTAGAGACATTTTAACTTATCGCCCCTGGGGTCCTAAAGGGGTAAACATCACTTTCACAAGGTGGATTGCTTAATCCCCTACACCGGCGGCAAGGTCTGGGTCCAGACCTCTAACGCAACACTTGCCGACGAGGGGCTCCCTGTTGATCATAGCCTCTGGAACTGTGAGAACCAGAGGCTATCCGGTCATGCTGGTAAGTCCGGATCTTGAATGCAGACCACCGGACGGCAGGACAGTGATTTCGATGTGCTCACACCGCTGCATTATGCCGCCAGCACTTTCTTCTCGGGTGGGTCGGTTAGGCTCCGAAGAGAAACTTATTCTAGGCTGGTAAGAAAGACGTGGATCTTCTTGGCTATTTCTTCTTCCTTGGCGCCGGCCGTGGAGAGGAGCTTCCAGACTCGTTGCTGCAAGCTGCCGCGGTTGAGTGCTGCAGCTGGGATCTCCACTGAAGCGACTTCAGTTTTGTCTTGTTTCTTCCCTTCTAGCGCCTTCACTTTCTCGTCCAACTCCAACAACGAACCGCCGAGTAGCCTGAACACCGTAGGGGAGTCTACTGATAGGACTTCCTTTACTGCCTCGATTGCTGATTGCATGTTATTTCTCCTTGTATGAAAGATCGATTCTAGATCGTAGTTTTACTGTCTTGGGTTTCCGCGGCACAGTGCGAAGGGAATCTACCTGATTCTTCAGGTTTCTCTCTACTCTCCGCTTCTGCTTATGGGTGAAGACCACCAGTTCGCCCAGGCCTTCTATCTGGACCGGCCGGCCCTCACACAAAGCCCGCTTCATAGCATTGAAAACAGTATTCACTATCTGCAGCGCTTTAGGATTTGTGTAGCCTTCGTATAAGACCAGCCGATCTATCAATGTTTGCTTATTGCCCATGGAAGTATCGAGATTCAGGTGATGTTACCTACCTCTCTGTCTCCACTTGATGTGTTTTGATTCCTGCAACTGCAAGTCGACTGGGTCCCTTGCGAAGGGGTCTAGTCCAGTAAGCGGAATTTCTGCTTATGTGAATGACTAGTATTGGTGTTTTGGTCCAAATACTCTATCGATGTTGAAAATAGTTGATTTCCTACCCATCTGAAGATGGCTAGTATATCTGTTTTGTCGTCAAACACGTCTCCACAACGATCAATGAGCGAATGTCTTGCAAGCGCTGAGCCCATCTCGGGAACTGCTTATTGCGGGGAGCAGGGGACGCTTACACCGTCTAAGAGCAAGCGTAGGAAACAGAAATTGTCTCCCACGCCACATAAACGCCGATACCGGAAAAGTGAGTGCTAGGACGTAAGATGTCCTGTAACCCGGGTGTACGTCCAAGTGGTGAGCACTTCGATGTTCTTCGTGGATTGGACACGGTCGATTAGGTGCTGCGAAAGCATGGCCTTTAGGGAGTCGACGCGGATGACGATGGAAACCTTTCTGCTAAGCGCGTGAAGGAAGTCCGCTGCAACGCAAGGGTAGTCCACATTGAAAACAAGTCGGATGCGCTCGGGATGACCGCGGTGGGGGCGGAGGTGGAGCGGTTCGAGCCGCTCAACGTCCAGCGCAGCTGGGAGAATTGAAAGAAGGCAGGCGAATAAATAATGCCACTTTTGGATCGATTAGAAAGTGCCACCGTCCTTTGTTTTGTAGGAGATATATTTAATTCTAATCGTCGGTAGGACCGATTAGAAATGCAGTGGCTAGTGATTAGTGGCGAGTGGCTAGTGGCAAGCGAGCGGATTCGGCAGCCGGATTCGAAAAGCCTCATTTTGTTGCGGGTAGAAAATGTTGAAAGGCTTTGATTCCAGTCGCTTAGCCCGATTTTTGACTTGGTGACTGTTGCTAGTAGCCCTCCAGAAAGCTGGGGGGCGAACCGTCTGTCGGCCTCTCCAGGTCCCGCCGGAGGGGTGATTCTCGGGTGGCTTGGCGCTAGCGTCTTTGTTTTCATGGCCTTAAATTACCAACAAGTAATCATAACACAGGCGGTTACGGGGAGCAAGGATTTTCTGATGGGTGGTGCAATAATCTTAGGGGCTCGGCGCGCGGTAGGTTTGAAGGGAAATGAAGCCGGACGGCCTCGATGCGGAGACGACAGGTTTTTCAAGGCGGAGACACGTGAGGTCGAGTCAAAACCCGCACCCTTTTCCGAATGCGGAAAGAGTCGGCACCCTCAAGGTCAAATTCCTAAGAAATTGAAGATTTTAAGGCTAGGCCACCCGCCCAACTGAAACGTCCGAAGTGAACACCGGGTAGCAAGTCCTTCGAATTGCCATCGAGATCAAGCCTGTCCTGCGGGGTCCTCCTTTTGTGAAGACTTCCGCGAAATAAGAAGGGTAGTTAGAACAAGGAGGCCGATCAATCCGAATCCCATCGCCTCCATCTTTTCAATAAAAATTCCCACAGAATAATCCTTTGAAATTCCAAGTGGAACCACAACTTTGATCCTGGGGTTCGCAGTATTAAGTTCCGAACCATCCCGCCTTATTTTTAGAACCAGATTGTACCGGTGTCCCATCTGACCTCTAAAACTCCCAAGCATTCGCTCAACTGTAGATGACCAGATGTAGGATCGGTCATCATTTGAATCCCCTTCAGCAACGATGTGGTCGTCCTCGAATAGTGTCCACGAGATTTCGATTAGGCTGGCTATTTGATTGCATCTGTTTGGATTACCAGCTGTGCTGAGGTCGATACCCAGCAAGCATTCCATCGTTCGGATATCATACTTTTCGTCGAATTCCATCACGATGTCGTATTTCCCGTCTCGATCAGTTGTAATTTCGGGTGTGCGAATCGTTCCGGGATGCAAAGAGACCGGCAAGACCAGAGGTTCCCAGTTGTGAGCATGGCCCCTCACAACCGCGTGACCGCACAGGCAAGCGGAAGCGATCAAGAATCCTGTCGCAACTATTGAGAGGGTCGCCCGAATCGTCTTGGCCCAAGCGATGTGCATCACTCTCCTACTGTAATTCAGAAAACAGGCCAAAACCAACCATAGGCAAATGGTGGTGAGTTAAGAAAAAAACCGCCACTCTCGCCGATATAGTTAGCGAAGGAATCACTATTTGGTCCGGGAAAGGGCCGGTACTTGACCTCGTTGTTTGGAAATGCTAACGCAGTCGCGTACATTAGCTGGACTGAGGGGCAAACCGATGAGGAAAGACCAGTTTGGAAAAAAGTTGTAGCCGAAACATTGTCGACCCCGGTATGTACGTTCGTGTTGAGAAATCTGTTCAGAAAGCCGCTTCCGTTGGGTCCAGTCGGTCCAGCTGAAATAATGGTTTGGGGTGCAATGCCATCCTGGACGTACCAGAATGCGTGTGTAGCATGGAATTTTTCCGCAGTCGGATCATCCACTGGCCGATATTTCAATTGAGCAAAGCATTCGGGAAGAGGGGGTGGGGGTGGCGGAGGCGGTGGAGGCGGCGGAGGTGGGGGACAGACTTTCTGGTCCTGCTGCTGCTGGCAACCACCACCGCTAGGACCGGCGCAACAAGTCTGATACAGGTCTGGACCACAGATCTCTAACGGGCACTGGGTGATGAGGCCAGTGTCCAGGCCGCCGCCCCCATCGCCGCCCTCGCAACCATCTGCGAAGAGAATTGGATCACTTCCTGCGCCGTGAAGGCCACTGCTGGTGCCATCGCCACCCCAACCACCTGCTGCGTGAAACTTGCGGATGGCGGCATCCTCTCCGGGGTCTTCGGTGTCGCACTTTCCGGTTGGATCGACACGGTCAACAGGGTCGTTCCGGACGTAGGAGTAGTGATTAAGACCCTGTGGATCGTCACCGCTCAAAGGATCTGGGCTCGAAAACCGGCCAAGCCTGTTCACGTGGTAACGTCGCATTGCATAGTCGTTTCCAGATTCTGGGTCCCGCTGGTAGCTGTTGAAATGACGATTGCTGATTGGGCTGGTGTACCAGTCTTCCCCAAACGGATAGTGCCCTAGCTGCCCCGCAATGTTTCCACTGGTGTCCAAATGTACTCGCACTGATTGATGGTCTCTGAGGTGGTAGTAGAGCGTGCCGCTGGCGTGTGTCGCGATTAGCTGTTTTCCAAGATAGACGTATTCGTTGCTGAGGCTGCCGTTGGCGTACTCCGCGATTGGCTGGTCGCCATCGTACAGATACAAGGTGGTCGTTCCTCCGGACACCTTCACGGCGCGATTACCTGAAAACCGATAGGTGTACGTCGCGGAACCCGAGGTGCCGGCAGAACTCACGACGCGGTTTTCCGCATCGTAGGTCATGGTATTGACGGCGTCGTTCGTCATATTCCCGTTTGCGTCATAGGCATATCCTGTTGTGGTAATTTGGTTCGTTGCCGGATTTACTACGACAGAATTGGAGGGAGCTGTCCCCGCCGTGACCGTTTGATTTGTTCGGTTACCGTAGCGGTCGTATGCAAACGAAAGCCCCCACGCAGCGTAATTTGCTGAGCCTGGTGTGCTGGCGGAGGCAAGCCGGCCGAGAGCATCGTACGCGTAGGTGAGCGACCGCCCGGAGTTAACATTGTCCGTAATGCTTGTGATCTGGCCGTTGTTACCGCCGTTCTGCACCCTACTATAACTCGTGCTGAATAAGGGTGTGGTGCCCATGACATAACTTAGCGATTGAAGTTGAAGTCGGTCCGGAGAAAATCCAATTGAGGCGGACACTCCATTTCCATAGCTGAAGTTTGTGGCATTAAATGAGGGGCTATAGGAAAAACTGTTGGCATACGTCGTTGTCCCGCTGGAAAATGACGAAACCCGACCGATACTGTCGTATGCGTACTGTACGACGCGCCCCGACGGATATGTCAGGGACGTAACATTTCCAGCTAAATTGTATTGGTATCCAATGGTGTAAGTCGTTCCATTGATTATATGCTGGGCCTGAGTGGGTCGCGCTAGATTGTCATATGTATATGTAGCAGTCCCAATCCCGTCCGTCATCGTTAGGAGACGTCCATTGTTCAGTTGGGTCGCGCTTGACCCAAAAGTGTAAGTGACGGTTGGCGTTGCCGGAACGCCCGTGCTTCCCACGTTGTAACTGATTTGGTACGGACGGTTGAGCGTATCATACGTATAATTTGTGATCACTCCTTTGGCGTCAGTTCTCTGGGTAACCAAATTGAAATTATTGAACTGGAAGCTGGCCGTACCCGACTCCGGCAGAGACATGCTGGTCAAGCGGCCCATACCGTCGTAGATAAAAGTCCTCGTCTGGGCCCTTGCGTGATTGTGGCCACTTGGTCGAGCACAGAGTAAGAATAGGACGTTTGCAATGTAAGAGTGTTGCCGTTGGTCGGATCTGGCTCAATTGCGAGCACCAATCGCCCCAGCCCGTCCGATTGACCTTCCTTCTGGTGACCAGCCGAGTCGGTCATAATTACCGATGGGCCGGAGTAAGAGTATGTGACTTGTGACCCGTCCTGAGCAATTGACTTTAGTGTCCTCCCCAATGCGTCAAACGTGGATTCGATCCAGTATTGCGCGGAGCCGACGTACGGGTTGCTGACTTTGAACTGACGACCCAAACCATCAAGTTGGGTTGCGGTCGTCGCATAACTGTTTCCAGAGCCGTCGAGAACCGTTGCTTGAAAGGTTTGGCCGAGCCCGTCCTCGTAGCTTGTGATCTTCCGCATACTCGTGCCTTGAATAGGATTCGTCGTGCTGACAGTGTGGTGTATGTCGTCATAGGACGTGGTTATCTGCGCCTGATCCGGCCGGGTAATGGTCGTAAGGCGGCCCATAAAATCATATGCATAGGAAGTGGTCTGGTTGTTCGGGTCCATGATCGAGGCCAACTGTCCAGTGTGTGAATTGTAGGTGTAGCTGGTGGCCAGTTGTGTGCCTCCAGATGGTCCCTTAACTACTGAATCGGGATGGGAGTACTGTGTGGCTGAAGAAATATTCCACGCGATGGACTGACAGCAATCCGCATCGGCCTGGACAAGGTTGCCAAACCCATCATAGTAAGCGTTCTTGGTAACCCCGCCACTGGGTGCTGCTGCGTTCGTGTAGGTAGTGACAGAAGTCGAGTTCCCGCGTGTGGTGAAGCTGCAACCATAGTTTGTGTCGTCATGTTGAGCCGCTCCTGTTGGGCAGGACGTTAGGGCGTTACCGTCAAAGGTTGTGTTCTCGAGGTACTGGATCGTTGCAGTTGAGTCGGCGATGGACTTCTGCGTAACCCGATCCATAATATTCAGATTCGTGTACGTGCTGGTTGAGAGGTAGGTGTAATTCGTGGTGCGAAGGACAGCGCCCGGAGCACCACTGCCGTAATCGTGCTCCTTCAACACCTGAAGATTGCCATTGGAGTCGAACGTTGTTTCAACCTCAGACTGTTGGTTATTCTCCAGGATCGTGGACTGAGTGGCCGGAGAGGCGTTGGACGCCCAGGTGGTATTGATCGTCCGGAGTAAGGTCCCCGATGAAGAACTTCCCTGGTAGAACTGCTCGCTGGTTTCCTGACCGGTGGAGTTGAAAGTGTAAGCGGATTGATTGGCGGCAGTGTCGTAAGGCTCGAGAGGAGCAGTGACGGTGGTCAGCCAGTTTGAGCCGCTTTGCGCACGGTTGTATGTCCAGTTCCACGATGTAGTTCCGTCGTTTTGGGTGCGGGTTAGATTGAGAATAGAGCCGTCGGTGCAGTTGATGCCGTCGTTGGTGCTGCCGTATTGATATTGAACATAGCCGCCGTTTGGCAGAGTCACCTTTGAGACGCGACCGGTGTAGTAACCCGAATGACTTGGGGTTCCCTCGTATGTGAACGAGTATGAAAGGCCATTCGGCAATGAAATCGAGGATGGGAGCGAGGCTGTGCCGGTATATTCAGTCACACCCGAGCAGCCGAAATTTGTTTTGATGTTGTAAGTGCTCAGAGTCACGGTCGTGGTCTCGTAGGTCCCTGAAGGATTGAGCACCTCATATTGGACGTTACCCGTTCCCGTGATGACCTTGAGTGCATTGTGGCCGGCACTGTCGTACCAATCTGTTTCACTCGAGTTAACGACGGTGAGGCTGGCATAGTTCCCGTTCGTGTCCTTAATCTGGCCGCTAGCCGAAGTAAGTATCCCTGACTTGTCGAGAAGAGCGCCTGTCTTAGCATTGTAGAAATACCCGCTACCATCTGTCGCGGAGCCCGATGTCGTGCCAAAGGTCGTATTTGTGCAGGGGTTGACATACCAACTGATAGAGAAGGGGTGCCCCGTGCCGGCCATGTCGTAGTAGACATAGTTCGAATAACTGTCGTAAGTGACGAGTTCTGTCCCTCCAATCTTGCATTGGCCAGCTTCAGAACTTGTGTCTGTGACCATGCCCGTCGGACCGAAATTCATCCAGCCCCAAAGTGGATTACCGCTGGGATTAGTTACCGAAACCCAGGCGCCGCTGGATATTTTCCACAACAGTGAGTTGTAGGAGAGAGCAAAGTTCAAATCTTGGCCTCGGCCCGGGCTTCCTACAATGGGAATTGAAAAATTAGAATTCAAGTTGTAGCGGTTGGTGGTGTCGAATACACCACTCTCAAACGAACCGTACATTGGTAACCCGGTTCGCGTTCCTTGCGCCCAGAGGGTCGAGGCGAACAGAAACGTCAATAGGATGGGAAATAGTCTCTTCATGGCGTCCTCCTACTAAATTGGGAAATTGGAGTCCGATAGGCCTGTGTTTAAGACCACGTTTTGGATGGTTATTGTCGCTGAGGATGTGCCATTGAAAGACTTGAGAATCGAAAAGGGGTAGAGAGTTCCGACGACGTTCTGATAGTTTGAGTAGAAGACGTCCACTGAGATGCCAGGTTCGGACCCTCCCGCAGCACGCTGGACATATGAGAGACGCTGGGGCAAATAGGAAACGGCATCAAGCCAGACGTCTCTGACCGTGAAGCTTGTCAGGGATTGGAGCCCGGGTGTGGAAGCATAGGAATTCCAGATTTGGACATGGTGGGCGGACCTGCCATTTAGAGTTTCGAGGCCGATGTACTTGTAGGCTGTGTCGGAATTGTTCAGAGAGGCCGAAAGCAACGGCAAAGGAAAATCAGGAGACTGGCTGCTGAGAGACAGCTCATTTGAAAGCAGTGAAGGAGTTGAGCCAGCTAGTTGGCTGGCTTGGCCCTGGGAGTAAACGACCGTTGAGCCGTGAGGCGTCAGGATCTGCTCGGATGTCTGGTTAGTGCCGCGGCTGAGGATGGTGATCGTCCCATTTTCGGTGAGGGAGCCTGCTACGGTTGTAATAGTCCCAGTGGCGGTCGAATCAGAGGGCACGGTTGTCCCCATGGCTGCGACGCTTTGCTGCAAGACCGAAATGGCTTGGGGATCTTGTGGGGGCGCTGCCTGCGTTTGCGCGGCGACGACTTTTAGGATCAAACCAACGAAGAGGAGGAGGGTTGCTGCCTTCCCAAGAGGGAATCGGTTCATAGGGCCTCCCGAAATGGAACTGGTGCGGGCTATATACGGCTGTATTAAACCTGTGTCAAGTAAAATTACATTGAATACTGTGGAAACTACGTACCCCCTCCAGTACCTGGTTCAAGTATTGGTTGAGATTTCGGCCGGGCAGGGGCGAGAGTCTAGGAGCGGCGGGGGATCGTGAAGGTTAGTTTGGCGGCGGCGGAATTTTCGAAGCAGTCGAAGACTTGGACGGCGATGGTGTGTTCGCCGGGCGGGAGATCGCGAAGCTGGAGCTGGCAATTTTCGCGTGGCGAAGAGAAGGCAATGGAAACTGTTGCCGATTCAAAATTCGAGCTAACAAATTGGAATCAAAGGCGCTTAATTAGTGCTAACAGCAACTCCACACACCATTCTCGCTTTCAAATGTTCTTAGTGTTCCCTTTTCGCGAATCATGGCGGATGGGCCAGGCTGAAGGGCGCCGCTACACATTCAGGAATAGGGACGCGTCCGCGATCGGGACAAGCTGTGGCGCGCTCCGCGCCGAATTTTCCCCAGTAGCTCGGAATGAGACCCGCGAGCGTGAGGATGCCATTCTTT
Source organism: uncultured Acidobacteriota bacterium (assembly GCA_963701005.1). Taxonomy (GTDB): domain Bacteria; phylum Acidobacteriota; class Terriglobia; order Acidiferrales; family UBA7541; genus Palsa-295. The sequence goes on along the minus strand of OY969555.1, from coordinate 3,109,834 downwards.
ACAGCCACTCCGATTCCCGTCGCGTTCACGCTCGGTTCGAACTCCGGCCCCACCGCCTCTTTCTTTATCAGTTCAAGATCAGTCGCGGTGATCCTTTCAATCCTGGATTGCGATCATTAAAGGCGGTTTGAAAATGCCGTCAGCTGAATACCGGATGCTTTTTGCGTCAACGAATTCCGGGACACAAAAAGACCCAAGAATAGTCCCAAGCCATAAGTCAACTATGATTCTACGACGCTTAACGCCTACACAACTATAGGCAGAGCTCTACAGGGTTGCAGCTACTCGTATCCACTCGACGTGCCGCAAGGCTCTTGGGCATGGTTTTTATTTTGGAGACATTCATTCTGCTCGACTGAGCAACGGCTGTCTCTGAAACTTCGACTGGTCTAGTGTCACATTTCCCTGGATAAACGCGGTGACGTTCGTTCCTTTAGGAATGGTCGTGTCTTTGCCGTGCACCAGCAGGAACAGCGCCGACCCTCCAAGCGTGAAAATAGCTGTTGCGGCCATCGCACCGACCATCTTGCCTGTGTTGCTCCCGCCCTGAGAATTCTTTACGGCTCGAAGGAGAACCTTCTCGCCATCCGCTAACCGAACCTTGTCAATATTCATGTCAACGTGGCCTGCGCGTCCCATCCGGCGTTTGTGCTGCGCATCCGTGACAGTGGCCCATGCGGTTGACCCTCGCGGAATAACGATGAAGCCGTTGACCACGATATCGTCTACTGTCTCGAACGCGATGGTCTGCCCGGTCACTGCATCCGCTGACGAAACATTCTCGTCCAACACCAAATTCACAGGTGTTCCGTCTTCGAGCACTAATGCTTTCGGAGACTCGTCGCCCGGTGTCGGAGTTGCAGCCGGAGTCCCTGCGGTAGCGGATGGCGTCACGGCTGGGGCCGGTGCAGGAGCCGGTGCGGGTTTCCTGGCGGGCTGCGCCGCGTCAACCACATCCAAAGCGGTTCCGGCGGGTCGGCAAGCCTTACCATTGATAATGGTTTCGTTTGGCGCGAGATAATTGCTAGTCGCAGCCATGTCTCGGCATTCGACTTGTTGAATCTGCTGCCCCTGTTGTTGAGCCTGCTGTGCTGGAAGGGGAACAGCGAACAATGAGGTCAATAGGATTGTCAGAGCGCGTCTCATCTGCAGTTCTCCTGATGTGGATGTTCGTGCAATTCAGGATCGCCAACGCGCCGCACAAGAACAATGGTACTTTGTCTCAGGAGTTAATATATCTCCCAACATCTAGCGAGGCAAAATTGAGGATCAGGCCTGGGGTTTACGGTCACGTCATTGGCAACAGTCAGCGGAACGCGGTGAACCGGCTGGCGAAGCGGCTGATAGCGTAAAGTCCGGAGCCCACAGCGAAGCGTCAGGGGCGCCGCTTACCCTTCAGAAAGCGAAAAGGCCCGCCGTTGAATGCGGGCCTCTCGTTTCGTTGTGTTTGTTTCGGGCTACTTGTCTCCCTTCCGCTTTATCAGCCAGAACTGATATTTCCTGAATGCTGTGGAGGCGCGCAGCAGTTTTCGCAAGAAACTCTTGCGGGCTGATACGACCTCGCCTGTAGACGCTAGGGTAACTTTAGGCACGCTACTTCCCCTCCGACCGAGGCAAGTAAGTCCAGTGAGAATATCTTTGGAAGGCTGTCTTTACGGACGACAGCCTCCCGAGATAAGAGATGCGGACTTTCATTGGTCCTTCCTATTCACGTACTCGAACAGCACTCGGGCATGGCAGCCTTCCGCCTTTGTGACCTTCACTCCATCGACATCTTCCGGCTGCAAGCACCAGCACAGCAGGTTTTTGCCTCGCAGGTCTTTAGTCGCCCGCTCCTTCCATGCAACATCTTTCGGAGCGTTCGATTTCCATTTCGCGTCCAGCTTTTGCCGATACTCCTCTGGAGTTTGCGCGATGGGGTTCTGCTTGTGGCCGCCCCACACGCGAGGCGTGTAGCTGTTCCCGTACACCGAACCCGAGCGAACGTCTTTCTCGTGGCACTTGCAGCATTTCCACGAGCCCGCGCAGCCGACGTAGACAGCATCTTTCGGATGCTTGCGCTTAATCGAATACACGTGGGGTCCGTTCACTTGCGGCGACACTTTGCGAAAGGTTCCACTTGGGATGAGGTCTTGCGCGACAGCCCCAAGCAAAGCATCCGACGCAGAGCCCGACTGGTCAGGAACCAGCCGAGTCACGCCCGCACCTTCGACTGCCTTGACGTCTTCGGGCCTGATGTTCTTGGTGTTGATCGAAATGCGGAGACCTTTCGGTCCTTTATCTTGGAGAATGGCGTGCTCGACCGTCTCGTTGGCAGCAGCCTCCAAGACGATAATCGAACCGTGCTCGGGTTGGAAAGCGGTCCAAGGCTTGCCCTTGCGCTTGCCCTTGAATCCAGGGCGCACGCTCTCACATTCAGGGCAGGTGTTCCTCGCTTGCATCTGAGCGCTGCACCTACGGCAAAGAGCAGTGGGACCGTCAAGGCAAGTGGTCTCGCAGTTCTTTACGCAATTCTTCGCTGGCAGCCGATGGTCTTTGCAAACCTGCCGAACGCCGAAGGTCCTTTCCTCGCCCATCGACAAAATGTAAACCTTGGCATCGCGGCATCTATCCTCGTTGTGCTGGTGCCATCCGATGTGGTCTCTCTCGTTTTCATAAGCGATGAACGACAAATAATTCACATCCTTCCCGCCGTTCATTTTCGTGAGCTTCGCCGCAAGTTTCTGGACAATAAGAGGCGCATCAGCAAGGGTCTGATACTTGCTGAAATTATCTCCATAGCCGTCCTTCGGATTCACCTTGTCCGCCGAGAGCCCACGCTTCGTAGCCGAAATCGAAAACGAGCCGAGACCTATCAACAGTTTGTTGACGGGCTCGACATTTTCGCTTCCGCAAATCGGACACTTGGGATTGGCTTCGCTGGACACGAAACCCTTTGACGGATACTTTGCTTTGCTCTTCTGCGGCTTGGGAATATCCGCTGACCATTTCTTCGGATGCGACGGATTTTTACAGGTCCATCGCGGAAGTCTCATCCGTCCGTAAAGTTGCTGCTCACGCTTGCGCGGCATCTGCTGCGCGAACTCCCACAGCGCCGCTAAATCTGCTTCCGTCCAATCCTCGTCGAAAATGTCCGAGGGCGGGAGATACGCCCAGTCCTGCCCTTGCAGGGCGGGCTGTGCAAGCTCAAGCTCCAGACCTGGAATGTCCAACATTACGCGCCCCACCTGCATGATTCGCAGCGGCAATCATCTTCGTGGTTACTCACTTTCAACCATGGGTTGAAGGTGTCTCGCATCGCTTGTCGTGCATTCAAACTGGAGGATTCACTTCGGACAATCAAATGCTTCAGGAACTTGACGGTGCGCTGTCGCATCGTCACTGCGTATTTCGCCATCGGGTAATTCTCCCGCACCGAATGGAGGCACTACAGGTGGGTAAGCGAATCGGGATGCCTTTGCATCCAACGGGGCGCTACTCCCGCTCGGCCAGCGTGGGCCGTCACATGGGGAACCGCAACTTCTAGAACCAGTGTATCACATTTGTACGGTAGGGCCAATGGTATTGTCGCGGATAAGGTTTGGTGTGGTTTATGCGTGGGCGAATGAAACTCGAATGAGTTCAGAGGACCTTTGGCCGTGCTCATCTCCATGTTACGCTGGACAAGTGCGCGGCGGAGCGAAGTCCCTCGATATTGAAGACGAATTGAATCCCCTCGATTATTGAAGGCGCGACAGCGCGCTCCCGTAGATTTATAAATGAAGAAGTCGAGCGTAGAAAGCCCCAGGGTGTGTTTATAAGGACCATACACGCCAGATTTATTCCGAAATACTACAAGAAACCCCGATTAAATAACGGCCTACCAGCCACCCCTCCCCCATTTCCGCTCACCCCCTCCCCTTTTCACGATAAAAAACGCTATTACAAGCCCGTACACGCACGCCATTAAACCGGCTCGACCTACGGCACCCCGGACGTAAGACCGCAGGGCGGATGTAATCGGCTTCAACCTCCCGTTGAATTTGTCCTTCTACAGCCCTACCGTTCCCTATCAAGAAACATTCGACCATGCCTTTGGCTCGTCAGGAATATCTGGCAGACTATTATCAGCGCAGAAGTGGGGCTCTTCTAGGGCTGGCCATCTCACGACGCGACCACACACCTCCAGCAGTAACTGCTTCCCCCTCGATAGGTCGGAAGCAAAGGGCCAATTAGGACAAGCAAGTACGCTACAACGCAACACCGGTGGGACCTGCCACTGATACAGTGTTGAGTGAAGTTGGTTTTGCCAGCAAGAGGCTACTGTCGCGAGACGCTGGCTGGTAGCTGGATTTTCCCATGCCTCCTGACGAAGAGTTCGATTGTATCTTCGTGATTAGCTCCAAAAGCTAGGGACGCGGTAGACGATGTACGGCGAGACTGAGGAATGACATCACTACCCCTCGGTCGTAGTTCACACACTCGGTTGGCGTACTGAATGAACCAGGGATCAGCACACATAAAAGTATTGGTGTGTCTGGTCCTGGCAGCTTTTCAGAAGTCCTCCTCAAGCCATAATTGACCGCTCTGAAGGAATGAGAACCATTCAACGGTCGACTCACAGCCGATGTGAGTTTGGAATTCTGAAATCCCGCCAGCATAAAACATACGGCTTGAGGGGACAAAGAGTTCTCCCGCCGGAGGCGGAATATACGTGCTTCGTTCGCTACGCTCTGGGGAGCTTCGCTCACTTCGCTGAATGCAGGAGAAAGGGAGCGAGTAGGATCTGTGAAATGCTCAGATTTCATTACATTCTCCCGCGAGCTTGGTTCCGGCGAGCGTAGGGCAATATCCAGTACTCAGCAAGGCGAACATCCCCGTATTGGAATTCCCGTAGATGAAACGGGATGAGCCACAAGCGAATCCCGTTCTCGATTGAAGAAACCCGGCTTCTAAACCAAGACCCTACCAGCCAACAGGAAACACCGTCCTCATCGGCAATCCACTCGGGCTAACCGCCCCTCGTGTTCGGGTTCACGCTGGCGGTGATATACACCGTCGTCACGCCCGCCGCGATCTTCTCCGCGCGGTTCCCGTCGCCATCGTACACCACCTTCACGCTGCCTTGCTGCACCAAGTGATTCTCGAAGTCGTACGACCCGTTGACGGCTCGCATTAGGTCGCTAGACGGAAAGCTTCTCGTAACGCTTCCGGAACTTTGTCCGGAATGTCCTCTTTCCGAACCACGACCTGTTCCCCACGATTGGCCACGTAACCACCCTGGAGGTGATGGAGTGGGTGAAGAATAATTTCGCCTGAAGGGGGTCGCTCAACGCTGACGCCAATGTGCTGCTTTCTGAACACGCGGTACTCTGAGTCTGAGAAGCGGCGAGTATTTTCGCGGGAGGATACGTTTCCTTCAAAAGAATCCAGATGCTCAACAAGCAATCTCCCGATCTGGTATTCAAATTCGCCATCAGGAATTCTCGTTGGCGTGCCGATTTCCTTCAACCCGAATCGGCCCCATTTTCCCAAGGCAACAAGAAGGAAAACGTGCTCGCGAACATTGAAATAAATTTTCGCATGATCTTTCTGAGCGCCGCTCATCTGCAAACTCCTATGGCACGATTGCTTGACTTTCCTCCACTACGATCTGGTCCAGGCCAAACTCCGCCTCGACTTTCTCCAAGTCATCTGCGATCTGCGACAACGGGAAATTGCCGTTGGGGGAAGTTACCACCAGCATGTTCCGGGTCTTTACCTGATATCGATAGAATTCGATAGGTTCCCCATCGCTGTTTTTCCCAACAAAAATATCTCGCGAGTCGAAGCCCTGTTGGAAACTCGCAGCTTTGGATCGAATGGCGGCTACAAGTTGCGTGGGGGTTTGGATCTGAGTCGTCGAGAATATCTGTCCCCCCTCACCTGTTTCAGAGTCGAAGTTGTCAAAAACAGGGAAATTGTCCCCCAGATTCTGTTGCGCTGCCCTCCCCACAGCGATGCCTCGCGGAAAGTTCCCGGCCGGAAACGTCCCAGCATAGCTCTCAATATTCTGCGCGAGAAACCGCAGCGCACTCGGAGCCTCGGATGCAAGACCAAGGACCGCCCCTGCAGCTGCCAGGTAGAACGAGGCCCTTTCTACGAGTATAGGAACCGCCTGACCAAGTGTGAGATATATGTTGCTGAGGACCGCTCTAATATTCAGCGAACTCATCGAATCAAGCGTTTCGCTGGCTGCCTCTTCACCGAGCTCCTCAATGTCATCTTGGTGGCCGGACGGATCAAGGCCGTTGGCCGGGTCGGCACTTGCATAGAGGTATTTGTGCAGCGAGGTCGGCGATTCCGAGTCGCCTTCATAAGCATCCATAGTCCAGAATCTGCCGGTCGTTACGTTCAGGTAGCGGGCGCGGTTGTAGTAGAGGTGCAAGTCCGAGTCGTATTGCTCGCTGGCGAAGAGGAACTCGTTCGGCGTGGGCGTTGCCAGCGTGGTCGCTGCGTGGATTTCGTTGCCGAAGGCGTCGTAGTCGTAGGTGTCCGTTACGCTGCCGGTCGGGTCCGTCAGCGCGCGGATGCTCCCGTGGCCGTCGTAGACGTAGTAGCTTGTTTGCGTGCCGCCCGAGAATTGGCGGCGCTGGCTGATGCGGTCCAGACCGTAGACGAAGTAGCGGATGCTCTCCGTCGTCGAGCCCGTGAAATTCTCCTCCACTACCTGCGCGTAGCCTGTCGGGTTCACGCTCGCCGTCACGTACACCGTCGTCACGCCTGCTGCGATCTTCTCCGCGCGGTTCCCGTCGCCGTCGTATACGACCTTCACGCTGCCTTGCTGCACCAAGTGATTCTCGAAATCGTACACGTTCACGATTCCGCCCGACGACGTGGTATTCCCGTTGGCGTCGTAGGTGTCGCCAGCGGTGAAGCGGTCATCGGCATCGTAGCCGAATCCGCCGGAGGTGATCGCCGGGACCGTCGAGCTCTGCTGCGTGCGATTGCCCACTGGATCATACGTGTACCCGATCGTCCCGTTGTTGCCGCCCGGGTCCGTCGCGATCGTCTCGCTCGTCAGCCGGTACAGATTGTCGTACCCATAATTCACCTTCCGCCCGCTCGCTTCCATGACGCTCGTGCGATGCCCCGCGTTATCCAGCGTGTACGCATAGCTGAATCCCGCCGCGTTCCCGCCCGTCCCTCCCGCCACGCCCAGATTCGTCAGCCGGTTCTTCACGTCGTAGGTGTAGCCGTGCGCCACGCCATTCGGGTGCGTCACCGTCTGCAAATTCCCCGCCGCGTCGTAGGCATACACGGTCGTCCCGGTCGCGCTGTTCGACACGTTCGATACACGGTTCAGCGCGTCGTAGGTGTAGTTCGCGATATTCCCCGGCGCCGTCAAACTCGTCAGATTCCCCACCGAATCATAGACGTAATCTACCTCCCCGACTGCTTTCCGCTCGGCCGTCAGCCGCGACGCGCTGTCGTAGTTGTACTGATTCTCCCCCAGCCCGTCGAACATGAATTGGCGGCGCCCATCAGTGTCGTAAATATAGGTCACCGCGCTCGCATGGAACGAGGGGTCCGGCGTCTTCGACAGCATGCGGTTGCCCGCGTCGTAGGTGTAGGTGGTCACCTTGCCGTTGAAGTCCGTGTGCGTGAGCGTGTTGCCGTTGCCATCGTAAGTGAAGCTTTCGGACTGTCCCGCAGGCAGCGTGCGGGCGATGCGGCGGCCGCGCTGGTCGTACTGGAAGGTGGTGGTGTGATTGTTCGCGTCGGTCTGCGAGATACGGTTGCCCACTTCGTCGTAGCCGTAGCTGGTCAGCTGCAAGAGCGCATCGGTGACGGTGGTGAGACGGCCGAGCGGATCATAGCCAAACTGGGTGGATTTGCCGTTGGCATCGGTGCGCGCGGTGACGCGGCCCAGCGCGTCATAGGTGGTGGTTTCAAAGGTGGTGTCGGGGTAGGTCACCTGAGTGCGGCGGTTGGCCGCGTCATAAGTATAGGAGGTGGTGTGGCTGAGCGCGTCGGTGACGGAGGACCGGTTTCCAGCCGCATCATAGGCGAAGGTGGTGACTTCCGAGAGTGCGTCGCTTATCTGCGTGCGGCGGCCGGCGGCGTCGTAAGTGTAGCTCGTGGTGTTGCCGCGCTTGTCCGTGCTCGAGATCACCTGTCCAGCAGCATCATAGGCCGTGACGGCCGTGCCGGTGATTCCATCGATAGTGGTTCTCGTGAGCCGTCCAGCGGCGTCATATGTATAACGAGTGGTGACCCCGTTGCGCGCGCTGAAGAGCGTGCGGTGGCCGTCAGCGTCATAAACCGTGATCTCCTGCGTGCCGTCGGGGTAAGCAGTGTTCGTAAGCCGTCCGGCGCTGTCGTAGGTGTAGGTGGTCTGCTTGCCGCGCGCGTCTGTGGTGGACGCCTGCTGATTCAGGCTGTTGTAAGCCGCTTGCGTCGTGGTGCCGTCCGGATTCGTCGTCTTGATCAGGCGGCTGTTCGCGTCGTATTGATAGCCTGTGACGAGCGTCTGCGGGCCGCCCGGAGTAGTGCGCATCACTGACTGCGATGTGCGATTGCCATTCCCGTCGTAAGTGTAGGAAGTGACGGTGCCATTCGCGTCCGTCTGCGACGTCAAATTGCCCGAGCCGTCATAGCCGAAACTGGTGGTGTGGTTGAGCGGATCGGTGGTCTGCGAAAGCAGGCCCGCGGGCGTGTAGCCGTTGGTGGTGGTCTTGCCGAGCGGGTCGGTGGTGGTGAGCAGATTGCCGTTCTGATCGTAGGTGTTTGAGGCGGTGTGGTTGTTCGGATCGGTGACGGAGACGACTTTGCCGAGGCTGTTATAGCCGTAGGAAGTCCTGTTGCCGATAGGATCGGTTTCGCTCGTGCGATTGTCCTCGGGGTCGTAGGTGTAGGTGGTGGTTTTCCCGAGACCGTTTGTGTCGGTGAGCTTGTTGCCGTCCGCGTCGTAGGTGGCGCTGGTGACGTTGCTGAGCGGATCGGTGGTTTGAATGATGTTGCCGTTGTTGTCGTACTGATAGGTGGTCGAGTTGCCGAGAGCGTCCTTGATCGTCTCAACCTGCGCCGGGATGTTGTGAGTGAACGAAGTCGACTGGCCGAGCCCGTTGGCAGTCGAGGTGAGGCGGCCGGTGGAATCATAGGAGCTGTTCAGAATATTGGTGTTGGAACTGTTGAGGATCCCATTGAGGAGATTGCTGGTGCTACTGATGTAGGAATAGCCCAGGGTGTTTCCGGCCGCATCCGTAAATTGCGTCAGGTGCCCGTTTTGATCGTAATCGTAAACGAGCGTACTTCCATTCGGCTCAACGATGCTGGTAATCCTGCCCGACCCATCCCGCGCAAACGTGACACTCTTGCCCGCCGAACTCGAAATCCCGTTCGACGTAATCGTCAGCGTGTTGCCGTTCGGATCCGTCACCTGCGTAAGGCCCAACTGCTGATCGATGGCGTATTTCGTGCCATCCAGGGTCATTAGGATGAACGCGGTGGGATTATAAGGATTGCCGTCAAATCCATCGAGATTGACGCCACCGGGAACGCTGCCGTCAATCAACGTAAGGCCGCCATCGGCAGGCGCCAGCGTCGCTCCGTTGGTGCCGACAGCGCCGGGCAGTTCGGTGAAAGTCACCGTCGGGTTCGTGATCGGACCGCCGAGCTGGCATGGCTGCGCCGACGTTTCCTGGAATCGGAACACGCGGCCATCCGGGAAGGTGATCGTTACGTTGGCGGGGTTGTTCGGCTGCAAACAATACTGCGGCAGAAATCCGCTGAACTGCTCCGTCTCCGACCAGTTCAGGCCCATGTTGTGGGTCTTCTGCAGCCGGAGGTTGGTCATCGAAAGGTGCCAGCCGATGCCGAAGTCGCCGACGGATTTGTCGCGGCTGTCGTAGCTGCGGATGATTTGAATCGGGACTCCGGCGACGGGCACGGTCAAATCGTTGAACGAAAGTGTCAAGACTCCGACTTTCATGTTGCGCGTCACGCTGACCGGCACGCTCACGGTAGCCGTCAGTCCCGTAGCCGGATCGGCCGTGCTGAGTTGCAGATTGTAAGTTCCGTTGAGCATCAGGGTCGGATCGAGCGTACCAAGGGTGCCTGCCGTCACGGCGCCAGTGCCGGTAGCGATGGTGACGATCGGTTGCGGCGTAAAATCATTCTGGGCCTGGTATGCCAGTGTCCAATTTCCTCCGCTGACGCTCCCGGTAATCGCCGTCGGCATGGTGATTTCAGATGAGTCGGCCGGAGAAGCGATGTTCACGGTCGGCGCATTACCCCCTCCCGCCACCACCACTGTCGCATTCGTCGTGCCGCAATCGGATATTCCGCCCGCGTTTGAATTGCATACTCCTATAACGTAGGCCCCCGGCGCGGAAAACGTCGCTTGGGTCACGAGCGAATTGGAGCTGAAGGACGCAAACCCTCCGCTCGGGGCGCTCTTGGTTGTCCAAAAGATTTGGTTTGCCGGGATATTGGTAAACGGCTGGCCGTTCGATAGCGTCGCAGTCCCGCTTACAGTAATGGGCGTGTTGACGACGGCGCTGTAGGGCCCACCCGCGTTCATGATCGGCAGGGGCAGCGCGTCAATCTCGACGGGTGAACAGACAACATACTGCGTGTCGCTGCCGCACAATTTGAAGAGATACGTACCCACGGTTGTGATGTTGACGAACGTGGACACCGCTTGCGGGCTTGTGAAACTCACCAAATTCGGCCCGCCCACCTGAGTCCACTGCACCGTCAAAGTGCTGCCCTGCGGCAATCCATCATCGGTGGCCGTCCCGCTCAGCGTCGTGCCGAGAGATCCAGTGGGCGCGCTCTCTTGCAACACAAAGGTCTGATTGGCGCCCGCGCTTACAGCCGGCGGCTGGTTCTGTGGGAGCACCGTCACGGTCATCGTGGCGCTGCTCGTCAATTGCGTGTCGCTCGCGGATAATTGCAGAACGTAGGTGCCTGTCTGTGAGAATGTCGCGGTCGTCCTCGGCTGTGCGGCATTCAAAAAGGTGACTGTCGCAGGCCCGCTGATTTCGCTCCATAGCGACGTGAGCGTGCCACCCACGGGTAGGCCGTCATCGAAGACAGTGCCAAGCAGATTTGCCGTTGTCGTCGGAAGCCTAATCGTCAGGTTCGGTCCGGGGTTGACGACTGGCGGCTGATTTGGCCCGTTGGACATCCATGTGATGCTCGCGGTGTCAGTGGCCGTATCGGCCGACGCAGTGATGCTATCCGACCCTGGGTTGATGCCTCGGTATGTAAAGGTGGCCGTGCCGGTAGCGTCCGTAGTAACTGTCGTCGTTGTGGGATTCGCTCCACTAACTTGGAATGTCACCCCGATGCCGCCTTCCGGATTGCCGAATGCGTCCGTCACGGCAGCGCTCACGCTTTGCACGGCGGTGACCGGATCGCTTGCCGTCTTGGGTGAGAGCGCAAGGCTGCCGTTCTGCAAGCCCGACGCAAGACACACGCCGCCCGTATAGCTATAGGCGTCGAACGGCGTAAAGCCGTACAACCAGATTCCAAACGGCTCGTTGCTCGACAGGTTGTGAGTTCCGACGCTTACGCTGACCTGGATTCCGGAGAAACCGCTAGTCCCGATCGGGACAAACCCAGTCGCTGGGATTGGCTGGCCGTCGAGCTGGACGCCGCCTGCTTGAGCGACGGGCGTGGGCGCGACGACGTTGATATAGTTCTGCGTGAACCAATTTGCAGAGTTCACAGTGATCTGTGGTGTTGAAACAGTGTAACTACCTCCGAATTGCTCGAAGGGCGGGACGATCACCATCGAAGGATCGCCCAATTGCGAACTCAGCCCTGAAAAAGATGAACTGGGGGCATATTGAACGACGAGAATCGGATGGTCCGCCGATATCATGCTTGGAACGGTGACGACTTGCTCGATGAATCCGCCTCGGTTGAGCGTTGCCAGCGGCGTTCCGTTCACGCTGATGTGGGTGCCGTTTGTCCCTGCCACGTAGCGGAACACGTCTCCGTTCGGGGTCGCGGAAAGCGGCATCGTCACGAAATCCTGGCCCCACAGGTTTGTGGGTGGCAGCTCCTCGACGATATGGTTGCATGCAACCGTATTCTGGGGAATCACGGTGCAATCGTGACCGCTGAAAACCCCAATTGGATTGTTCGATGTGATGATGCTTCCTGAAAGGTCCGGCGCGGGGCCTTCGTCCTGGCCCGTTTCGTTGGAATTCCGGAGTTGGTAGGTCTGTCCCTGGTTCAGGGTAATCGTGTAAGGAACCTGGGCGGTGTGGCCTCCCGTGGCGACGCTCGGCGTGATGGTCACACTCGTGTTGTTTTGAGTCGCCACGATCCCAAATTCGGTGCCCAGCGAGGGATTGAATAGACGGTCCAAAACGTTGCCGTAGCCGACAGTCACATAGTCCGTTCCCAGGATATTCGTCGGCAGGGCCGTAAATCCATCAGTAGCAAACTCGTAAAAATTGAGACCGTACGCCGACACCGGGTTCTGCGCCGTAATATGGATACCCAGATTCTGAATCGTATCTGTCGAGATGACCATCGCGTTCGTGGGGATGACGACCGTGGTTACTTGTCCAGGCACGACACTGAAGGCCGTTGAAAAACCGATTCCGGGGACAGCTACCGTCCCTGTTGTCGCAGTCGGGCCGGAAACGAACAGGTCAAGTTGTCGCTGAGGATTGGACGGATCCGCCGATACGCCGCCAATAAACATCATCCAAAAATCTGTCGCAGTGTTGCTGCGCGTGCAGAAAACATGCCCGGCAAAAATCAGCACATCGCTGCTGCTCGAAATCGAACTGTCGATCGCTGTCAGCCGTAGGTCGTATACGCCTTCCTTCGTGAATGTGACAGTCGTTGCAGGCAATGCGGCGTTTGCAAATGTCGCCGTTCCCGGGCCTCTCACCTGACTCCACTGGATGGTCGGCGTGCCGCCTGGCGGCGGAAGCGAATCCGTGACAGATCCGGTCAGGTTTACTGTAGCCGGATACACGGTAACTTGATTCGCACCTGCGCTCACGACGAGCGCTCCTCCAGATGGCGGTAGGACGGTCACCTTTATGTCGCCGGAGGTCGTATACTGGCCGTCGCTGGCAGATAACCTCAGGATGTAGGACCCAGGCACGCTGAGCGTAGCTTGCGTCACCGGCGCGCTTGGATTTGTGAACGCGACAGCGCCCGGCCCCGCAACCTTGCTCCAGGTTATTACGAGAACGCTTCCCGGGGGATTCCCATCGTCGGTCGCGCTTCCGTTGAGAGTCACAGTCGTTGTGGGCAACGTGATCGTCTGGTCCGGCCCCGCATTGACGAGGGGAGGCTGATTGACCGGTGCGACCACGATCGTCGCCTGGGCACTGGCGGACAGACCACTCGCAGTAACGGTTCCTGTAAGTTGAACCACGTAGGTTCCCGCTACAGGGAATGTCACTTGCGTAACTGGTTGCGTGGCGTTTGCGAAGGTCACGGAGCCTGGTCCACTCAATTGGTTCCACTGCACAGTGACAGGACTGCCCGCCGGCGCGATGGAGGTCGCGCTGCCGGACAGCGTAGTGCTGGTCACCGGCACTTCAATCGTCTGGTTCGGCCCTGCGCTGACTTGCGGTGGCTGGTTCGGCGATGCGGCCGTGATGAGGACGGTGGATGGTTTGCTGCTGACCTGCCCGTCGTTGACGATGAGCTGCACAACATATTCTCCGACAGCATTCGCCACAAATGTCGGCCGAATGGCATGCGGGTTGGATAGCACGGAGGTGCCACCTGATGGCTGTGCCAGAATTGCCCACGTGTAGCTCAGCAAGTTGCGGTCCGCGTCGAACGAGCCACTGCCGTCAAGCGTGACAGTGCTCCCGAGAATCACAGTTTGCGCCGCACCGGCATTGGCGACCGGCGCGGAGTTGACTGTCGAGATGACGACGGTCGCTGGTGCGCTGTTGAATGTTCCATCGTTGACGATAAGTTGCACCACGTAGTTCCCAGCTAAATCGACCGTGAACGCCGGATTAGGCGTATTGGCACCGCTCAGGGTAGCTGTGCTTCCCGAGGGCGCGCTGAGGAGCGACCATGCAAAAGTGAGGGTGTCCCCGTCCACATCAAACGAGCCAGTGCCGTTCAGCGTCACGTGGTTGCCAACCGCGACCGTTTGGTCCAGCCCCGCATTCGCTACGGGGCGGGTATCCCCGGTGGTTATTGTGACGGTGGATGGCGCGCTGTCCACAGTGCCGTCATTCACGATGAGCTGTGCGACGTATATGCCGTTCAGGTCAGCGATAAAGGTCGGAGTGATCGCGCTCGGATTAGACAATTTGGCCGTGCTGCCTTGCGGCGCGCTCGCAAGCGACCATGAGTACGTGAGGGCATTGCCGTCCACGTCCGTCGAGCCGCTGCCATTGAGCTGTACGGTGACCCCTGCTACGATCTTTTGATCCGGTCCCGCGTTGGCGACTGGAGGGGAGTTCTCTGTCGTGATGGTGACCTGGGCTGGTGTGCTGTTCTGCACGCAGTCGTTCACCACGAGTTGGATTGAATAACTGCCCTGCTCATCCACAATGAAAGTCGGTTTCACGGAGGTGGGGCTCGAGAGCGTTGCCGCGCTGTTCTGAGGCTCGCCGATGAACGTCCACTGGTAAGTGAGTGGCTTTCCGTCCACGTCGCTCGATGCGCTGCCATCGAGCGTCACGGTCGCTCCGACGGTTACTGTTTGACCGGGACCGGCATTTGCGACGGGTGGGGAACTCGTCGTGCTGATCACAACCTGCGACGGAGCGCTGTCCACATAGCCATTACTCACGATGAGCTGCACCGTGTAATTCCCTAGCTGATCTGCAAAGAAAGTTGGTTGCGGTGTATTAGCCCCACTCAGTGTGGCTGTGCTGCCCGCAGGCAACGACACAAACGACCATCCATATGTTAGCGGATAACCGTTCGGATCAGTCGAACCAGTGCCGTCCAGATGTACGGTCGTGCCCTCAAAAACAGTCTGGTTGGGGCCGGCGTTGGCAACGGGTGGTTGGTCGTTGATGACACTGGGAATTACGCTAGCTGTTCCGCTGTAGGAACCTGTCCAATTCGAACCACCCCCGCCGCGCGCACCACCGATCACGAAAGACTTGAAGTTTTCCGGTGTCCCTGCGTGGTCCGAATTGAGATAGGGATTCTCAGTGTTCCCGTCAATGGGTTTGGCGCCGATCGAGTTGGGAGCAGAAGTGAATGAGCTATACACAGCCGCAGCCCATTGCCAATTGACCGACATTCGCGAAGCGTCGCTATAGAAAGTTGCGGTCCAGTTGACGGGATTGATGCCGCCCGGAAGGGCAGGCGAAACCGGATATGCCAGGCCCGCGATGAAAACGTTCCCGGAGAACGACAGCGGGACCACGGTGTTCCACCGATTGCCAATCGCGTCGAAGGTTGTCGTTGCCGAAGTCACGCTCGGCGAAAACGTGATGGCTGCATCCGGTACGGTCAGATTGTAAGCTATGCCGTTCGCCGTGAACTGGATCGCTGCACCTTTCACAAAAACGTCGGTGGCGGAAGAACCTAGACCGGAAACCTTCATGATGCTGTTGAACCAAATGTAATTCCCCGCGGCAATGCTCGTTCCATTGAAATTCGAAGTAATCGTGCTCGTATTGGAAGTTGGGTTGCTTGGAGGAACGGGAAACGCCCTCGTCAACATCCGAGACGAGGACAACGGAAGACTTGCGAGCATATCGATCGAGAGTCTGGATTGCGCTAGGATTGACTGCGGGCCAACTGTATTCCTCGCGTTTTTATTTACGCGAGGCGATAGCTTGGTTGATTCTGAACCCGTGGGCAGGAATTGCACCGTTGCCGCAGGTGTATGGACCTTATGCCTGACCAAGGGCCTCGCTCCCGTTCGCGACGAGGTCTTAGGTGCTGCGCCTTGAGAAAACTCGTGGGTCTCCCGCGTCAGCCGCGCCCTCGCCGGTTCCAGCGCAAGATCATTCGGCAGATTCCTTAGCCGGGCGCCCGGCGCGAGCGGAGGTGCTGGTGGAACCTTGATATGACTCGGAAGATTTCCGTGCGCGGCATCCGTGGTTTCTAGAAAGGTGCCCGAGGAAACGCGGGGCACGCTAACGAAACCAGCGACGGGAATAGTCGTGATCGGAATCGTGTAGAGAAGAAGCAGGGCAAAGAAATGACGGATCAGTTCCCACCCGTTCAGAAATGGACGCCTTGAGCCTATTGGTTCAACAGCTTTCCTCTGCACTTTACACCACCCATCGGCACTACTCCCGAGAACAAGCCGAACGGCCGCCGCGAAATTGGCAAGCTTATACTGCATCGGTAGATATGATGCAAGGAAATATACGAAGAATAAAATCTGCAGAGCGAACTGGCTGGCGATACGGGTCATCCCGACCATCAGGACAAGCCGAGAGTGTTGGAATGATCCGCCGCCTTTACGCGACTATCCTTCCAATTACCTGGTGCCGAGCAAAAAATCCGATTGATCCCGCACCAGGGGTTTGTGTTTGTGGCGAGTCTTATGCCGGTGAGTGAATGTCAGCAAGTGTTGGAGCCCGGGCTTGTGAGCTGCTTATTGGCCTTTCTTCTTCAGATAATTCAGCAGCTGCCGGAGCACGAACATCCAGAAAGTACGGACCTGGGAGTTCATTGGGCCTCCTTGGGTCGGTTTGGGTCGAAAGTTGGGTCCAACCAGAGGGTTAATCGGAGCTAAATCGGAGGGCTAAGCGAAGTCTGATCAATGAGTTACTGCTATCCTACACGGCCACGCTGGCGGTCAGCGAAGATCATTTGATCGTGGCGCAGCGGGTGACGCAGGCGACCAACGACAACGAAGCGCTGTTGCCGATGGTCGAAGCAGTCGAGCAGCAGTGCCGAGAAACACCGCGCTGCGTGAGCGCGGATAGCGGATTTTTCTCGGCGGACAATGCGCACCGGCTGGAAGAACGGGGCATCGATGGATATGTGCCGGACTCGAATCTGGCGCGCTGGCTGAACCGCGGCGGCCGCTTGCGCCGGCGAGCGACGGATCCGGCGCATCGTCGCATGCGCCAGAAGCTGCGCGACCCGGCCGGGCGGATGATCTACCAGCGGCGGAAAGCGATCGTGGAACCGGTGATCGGAGTCTTGAAGGAGCAGCGAGGCATGCGACGGTTCGCTCGTCGCGGGCTGGTGCAAGTGGCGGTCGAGCTGGCGCTGGCAGCCGCAGCCTATAATTTGACGCGGATGTGGCGCACCCGCTAGTCGCGCCGCCGCCGCTGAAATCAAAACGTCATCAACCATCATTAGGTTGCACCCGAATTAGCAGCCAACATGTGACGGGCACCGAGTTCTCACACAGACTCTTTAGCCCTGGGATTTCTCGATGCCCCGCGCTAGACCGCACAATTCAATTCGAACTCGTTGCCGGAGTCGCAACGCGCTTCTCCGCCAAATGAAGACCGGGGCTTTCACCAAGAGTCTGCTAGTGCTTCGTTGTTGAATGGGCTGCCGGCGCGGCGCCAAGCTCTTTCAGTCGAGCCTGCGCCTGCCGTGCCTCATCCGTTCCGGGGAACCGGCGAACCACTTCGCGCAGATCCCGCGTCCCGGAAGCCTTCTGCCCGAGCTTGATTTCCGCCTGCCCCTTTTTCAGCAGCGACGCGGCCAGTTTGAAGCTTTTCGGGTAACTGTAGAGCACCATGTCGTATTGCGTTACGGCATCCGCAAAGTTGTCCTGCGCGTATGAAATTTCTCCCAGATAAAACTGGGCGTTTCCGGCCAGGGGGTTCGTCGGGAAATTCTTCAGGTAATCGGAAAACTCCTGCTTCGAAAGATCGTAATTCCCGGCATTAAAATCGCGCAGCCCGCTCTGGTAGAGCGTGTCCGCGGAAATGGGCGCCATCGGCGGCACGCCGCTGCTTCCTCCCCCCCGCCACTGGCTCCGCCGCCACTGCCGGCACCGGCACCGGTACCCGGACCACCGCCTGAAATTTTGCCGTCAATGGTCTGCAGCAGGCCCTGGATGTCGGTCATCTGCTGCGAAAGCTTTCCCACGCGCGCCTGCACGTCCGCCATATTGTCGGAAAGCCCCTGCGTCTGCGTGGTCATGGTGTCAATGCGCGCGCCGGAATTCGCCGCGGATTCCTGCACGGTCTTCTGTAGCGCGCCCATCTGGTTATTGAGTTGATTGATGGAATCGAGCGATTGCTGCACCAGCGTCTTCAGTGTGGCGTTGTTCGTATCCATCGTGCTGCGCATGTCCCGCTGAGCTTGCGCCAGCTGATCCACGCTCTGTTGCAGCTCGATCATTTCCTTTGAGACGGCGCCGGCCGGCGGGGGAGTCAGCATCGCGCCGCCCAGCGCGCCTAATAGCAATACTCCGAACCCAAGCACAATCCATCTAGTGCGCAAAAGGGTGCCTCCTTCCCGTGCAGCGCGAAGCGGCCGTCCTCTCCGGGCGGCCGCTCCGGCGCTCGCAGGTCTATTTTATTTTGCCAATACGATGTGCGCGTTCCGGTTGAGCTGCCAGCATTGTTCCGAGTGCTCCGTGCAGACCGGATGCTCCTTGCCCCAGCTCACGGTTTCCATGCGGCCCGCGGGGATCCCGAGTGAGATCAAATAATTCTTCGCCGCCTGCGCGCGCCGCTCTCCGAGGCCCAGGTTATATTCCGTGGATCCGCGTTCGTCGCAATTGCCTTCGATGGTCACCTTCACTTGCGGATACGACCGCAGAAATTCGGCCGTTCTGGTCAGTGCTGCCCGGGCATCTTCGCGAATGTCCGCCTTGTTGAAATCGAAGTAGGCGTTTTTCACGTTCTGCTCGAACAATTCTTCCAGTCCAGGCTGTGGCTTTGGCTGTTCCGCCACCGGCGCCGGTGTAATGGTCACCCGCGCGCTGGCATTGGCGCTTCCGCCCGGCCCTGTCGCCGTGATTGTGTACGTCGTCGAGGTGCTTGGCTGAACCGGCGTTTTTCCGTCCGGAGCCACTTTTCCCACCCCTGGTTCGAGATCCAAGTCCGTCGCGTTTGTCGAGGACCACGAAAGCGTGATCGTGTCACCAGCTTGCGCTGTATTTGGCGACGCGTTCAGCGTCACCGTTGGTTGCGCTGGCGGAGTCACAGGAGCCTGTGCTGGCGCTTGTGTCGTCGGATGGTGTTTGCACCCCCCTACAAGCGCGGAAAATCCAACCAAGCCTAAGATTAACCCCAACTTCCGAATATAACCGTCCCGCATCTTTTCCTCCTTAAGCGTTCCCGCGAGGGCTTGAGCAGGAAACGCCGCCGATGAATTGGTAATGCGCGAACCCCACTTATGGCTTGTGCCTCGCCGCGCCACCGCGTCTTTCGGCGCGACGAATTCTTATTATCTCGGTGACCAGTTCGGTGATTCGTTTTGTCCTTCGTATGTCAATTGCTTTGGCAAGCTTCCGTCTGCCAGCACTGTCCAAATCTGCCGCGTCCCGCTCCTCGTGGACTCGAATACAATATGCCGCCCATCCGGCGCCCAGCTCGGACGCTCGTTCCTCCCCGCGTCGCGCGTCAGCTCCACGATCTGCCGGCTCACAATGTCCATGATATAGATATCGAAATTGCCGCTCGGTCGTCGCCAACTAAATGCCAGGAGTTGCCCATTTGGTGACCATGCCGGGTCCACCACGTAGCCCCTATCCTCCACGTCCACCTTCTCCACGTTCGACCCATCCGAATTCGCAAGGTATAGCACCGGATCGCCGCCCCGGTCGCTCACAAAAATAATCTGTTTGCCCGTTTTGGGATTCCACGCCGGTGAAGTGTTCACGCCCGCCGCAAAAGTAATTTTGTGCAGGTGGCTGCCGTCCGCGTCGCTCACGTAGATTTCCGGATCGCCGCCCTGGCTCGACATGAATGCGATCTGCGATCCGTCCGGCGACCACGCCGGCGAACTGTTCGTCCCGCGATACCGCGGAAACGCAATCAGCCGGTCCGAAGCCGTCGAATAAATGCAAATTTGCGCGGACGTGACCCCCCGGGCCGGGACATAGCACGTAAACGCAATCCGCGTCCCGTCCGGCGACCATCGCGGCGTCAGCGCAATCGATCTCAAATGCGTCAACTGGTGCTGGTTCGCGCCGTCATAATCCATCACCCAGATTTCCTTGTTTCCGCCTTTCGTGCTTACGTACGCAATCTGCGTCTGGGCGATCCCCGGCAACCCCCCGCTCAGCCGCGCAATAATATCGTCCGCGAATTGATGCGCCAGCCGCCGCGCGTCCGCATCCGTCGCCGCACCGCGATAAATTTTCTGCAAGGCGATCGGCGCGGCCGTGTTCTGCACGTCAGTAAGAAACCCAGCAGCCGCCAGTCCCGTTCCATCAATCGAAAGGTTCCCGTACGCCACCATGTAAGCGCTCGCCGGGGCGGCCGTCCAGTCCGCCGCGTTCAATTCATTCGGCTGCGTCGGCGCCTTCGTCGGGTAAAAACTCGGGCTCACCAGATCCAGTATTCCGCTGTACTCCAGATCGCCCCAAAGGACATCATGAAAAGTTTTTTCGAGCGGCTCCGCGGCCGCACTTCGCGCTCCGAAATCCGGCACGGCTAAGCGCACCTTCGAGACGCCCAGCCCAGTCCCCGTCTTGAACCAATCCTGCGCCGCCGCGGGGATTGCCATCATCAACGCCAGCCCAGCCATGAGTGCTGCCAAAATTGCAGTTTTTCGTATCATCGTATTGCGCCGGTGCCTCTCCGGCCCTTCTTCACCGCTTGAAATCAAACCAGAATTCCACGCTCACTTTCGACCCCGAATAATCGTTCGGCAGCGGCTGCAAAGGGTTTGAATTCACAATCGCGCGGATCGCCGATGTATCCACCGAAGCATTCCCGCTCGACTTCGTAATTTGCGCGTTGGTCACCGTCCCATTCCGCAAAATATCAAACGTTGCCACCACCCGCGGTGCAAATTGTATCGAAGGATCCACCGTCGTCTGCAGCCAGTTCATGCTCACCCGCCGCTGCACCGCCTGCACGTACCATGAATACCTCGCCCCGAAATCCCCCCCGCTCGGCCCGCTGAACCCCAGCCCGCCTTGCGTTCCCTCGCCCAGTGAAAACGACGCGTAGGGAACTGTCGGCGCTCCGCCTCCTCCATAAGGCACCGCGTTGTCCGGCGGCTTCGCGGGATTCTCCAACACTTTAGATGGTTTGGTCACGTATTTCGGCGCTTTGTTGCGCTCGAATTTCGGAATCGGCGTGGCATCCGGCGGCGGCTCCACTTTTTTCGGCACGGGCTCGGACTTATACAAACCCTTCGACTCATCCACCACCCGGCTCGCGGTCTCCACTTCCGGCCTCGGCATCGGAACTCCCGGCACGCTCCCCGCAAGCCCCACTGTAATCGCCCCGCCCGGCCCACCCCACGAATCCCCGCGATTCGAAAAGAAAGTCGATATCACCATCGCCGTCACCAGCGCACCATGCATGATTAGGGAGTAAAAGAGCAGTGTCTTAAAGCTGGGTTCGTTGCGAATTGCTGCGATGGCTGCCATTTCACTGAATCTGCGCCCGTTCGCTCAGCGGCTGCGTGACCACGCTCACATTCTTTATTCCCGCCTGCCTCAGCGTGTCCACCACCGTCGCCCAGCTTCCAAACGGGACCGTCTCGTCGCACCGCACATACACCGCCTGATGCTTCGGGTCGTGCGATTGCGCCAGCACCTGTTTGCCCAGCTCGTGGATATTCACCGGCTTATCATTCAAATACACGCGCTGCGACCGGTCAATCGTGATCACCATCCGCTGCTCGGTCAGTTCCTTCACCGTCTTCGTCTTCGGCACGTCCACTTCGATCCCCGACTGCAATATCGGCGCCGTAATCATGAAAATAATCAGCAGCACCAGCACCACGTCAATGAACGGCACCATGTTGATTTCCGATAGTGTCGTTCCTGTCTCGCGTTGGAGTTGCGGCATGCTCGCGCCTTAAGGAGTGTAAATTGTCTCGATCTTCGCGACGAACTCCGCGGCAAAGCTGTCCATCCTAGCCGCGACCCCGCGAATGCTCGATACATAATTATTGTAGGCTATCACCGCCGGAATGGCGGCGAAAAGTCCCGCGGCCGTGGTGATCAACGCCTCCGCAATCCCCGGCGCCACTGCCCGCAGGCTCGCCGCCCCCGCGTCACCCAGCCCCGCGAACGCGTCCATCACGCCCCACACCGTGCCGAACAATCCGATAAATGGCGACACGGACCCGGTCGTCGCCAGCCACGACATCCATTTCTCAAGCCGCCGCACTTCCTCACCCGCGGCCACTTGCATCGCCACGCCCACGGCATTCGCGCTCTTCAGCTTTCCCGTGCCCGTTCCGCTCGGCGCCGGCCGCGGATTCGCACCGCCCAGTTGCGCCTCAAGCTCGCGATACCCCGCCTGGTACACCGCAATCATCGGCGTATCGCCCGCGCCAGCCCGCAGCGTATTCGGATCCGGCAGCCCGCGCCCCGCCCGGAACATTTGCAGAAATTTTTTGGTTTGCGGCTCGATCCGTCCAAACAGGCTCGACTTCTGTAGGATCACCGCCCAGGAAAATACGGAAAGTATCAGCAGAATGCAGAGGACAATGCGAGCCACCCAGCCCGTTTGTTCAATCAAAGTCCCGAGCCGGCCGGCGAGAAGGAAAAATGCCAGGCCAGAAATAATATCCCCCAGATATTAATAGTCTCAGCTGGACCAAAAATACCGTAGCACACGCCCCCACCACGGTCAAACGATTCAGCCTAATTCAATTATTTTTTCGTTGCCTCCCTGGACACACGGATTCATGCAGTGGCCGATCGGTTTGTGTGGCTCAGACAATCCTGGCTGAGCTCTTACGAGCAATAATCGCCTCAAGCGCCCCGAAACAAATCGGACCTCACACAGCAACTTTCAACTCAAAACTTTCAACTTTGAACTCGCCTTATTTCCCAGTAAACGCAGCCGCCCGCTTCTCCAAAAAATGCGCCACGCCTTCCTTGAAATCCCCCGATTGCAGACTTTCCAGCATCTCCCGCTCCGAAATCTCAAACGCCTCCGCCAAGGTCTGAAACATCCCCTCATACACCTGCCGCTTGATCACCCGCAGCGACCGCGGACTCACGCTAGCCGCAAGCTCCCGCGCATACTCCCCCACCTTCGTAGCAAACACGTCCTGCGCAAACACCTGGTTCACCAGCCCCATCCGCAGCGCCTCCGCCGCATCAATCATCCGCGCCGAAAACATCAAATCCAGCGCATTCGCCAGGCCCACCAGCCGCGGCAGTTGCCAAGCCATCCCGTACTCCCCGATCAACCCGCGCCGCGCAAACGCAGTCCCAAATTTCGCCGCATCCGAAGCAAACCGCAAATCGCAGTAAAGCGCGATCACCAGTCCCAACCCAACCACCGGCCCATTAATCGCCGCAATCACCGGCTTCCCAATGGAAGGGAAGTACGAATATTTTTTCTGGAAGTCCGCCCGCACCCCGTCACGCACCTCGCCCGACTGCAAAGCCTGCGCCCGCCGCCCTGCGTCCAGTCCCTGCTGAGCCACCGAGCTCAGCAACGACATATCCGCCCCCGCGCAAAATCCCCGCCCCGCGCCGGTCAGCACAATCACGCGCACGCCATCGTCCCCCGCCGCCTCGTCCATCGCCGTGCGCACTTCCTTCTCCATCGTCGCTGTCCAAGCATTCAACTTGTCCGGCCGATTCAATGTAATTGTCGCCACCCGATCGGTCACGCCGT
Organism: uncultured Acidobacteriota bacterium; assembly: GCA_963701005.1. Taxonomy (GTDB): domain Bacteria; phylum Acidobacteriota; class Terriglobia; order Acidiferrales; family UBA7541; genus Palsa-295. Next base: position 3,086,162 of record OY969555.1, on the reverse strand, counting down.
AAATCGTCTCGTTGTTTGCCATAGTGCCGCCGAGTATATACAATGCCCCCCGCGATAGTCACTCTCATCTGTGAGCAGCTATCAATCGACGCATGTACTTGTCGCCTCGGGCCATATGGAGTGCGGTGGCTAGCCACCGCTTTGTTACGGCCCCGCTAGCCGGGCCGCTGTTCGGTTCGAGTAAAGCGTTCCAAATTCATCGCCGTAAAGATTCCGCTATCCCATAACCGGAGGAATCCCATGCCCCCAATCAATCACAAATTCGAGCTCGCCGCCCGTCCCGTCGGCCTCCCCAAGCGCACCGACTGGAACTACACCGAGGAACCAGTCCGCGATCCCGCCGATGGCGAATTTCTCATCAAAATAATCTACATCTCGCTCGACCCCGCCATGCGCGGCTGGATGAACGCTGGAAAATCCTGCGTCCCCCCAGTCGGGATCGGCGAAGTCATGCGCGCCGGGGCACTCGGCCGCGTCCTCAGCTCCCGCAATCCCAAATTCGCGCCGGGCGACTACGTTTACGGTGGCCTCGGCGTCCAGGAATACGCGATCTCAAACGGCACAGGCCTCACCAAAGTTGACCCGAAAGCCGCCCCGCTCCCCGTCTACCTCAGCACGCTCGGCATGCCCGGCATGACCGCCTATTTCGGCCTCCTCGACGTTGCCCAAACCAAGTCTGGCGACACAGTCGTCATCTCCGGCGCAGCCGGCGCCGTCGGCGCCGTCGCTGGACAAATCGCAAAAATAAAAGGCTGCCGCGTCATCGGCATCGCCGGCGGCCCCGCAAAATGCCGGTACGTCAAAGACCTCGGCTTCGACGCCGCCATCGACTACAAATCCGAAGACGTCAGAAAATCTCTCGCCGAGCATTGCCCCAAAGGCATCGACGTCTATTTCGACAACGTCGGCGGCGACATCCTCGACGCCGCGCTAGCCAATCTCGCCCGCGGCGCCCGCATCGCCATCTGCGGCGCCATCTCCCAATACAACACCACCACGGGCGTTAAAGGCCCCTCCAATTATTTATCCCTCCTCGTCAATCGCGCCACCATGAAAGGCTTCGTCGTCTTCGATTTCGCCCCCCGCTACGCCGAAGCCGCCCGCGAAATGGCCGCCTGGCTTGCCACCGGCAAGCTAAAATCCCGCGAAGACATCGTCGAAGGTCTCGAAAAATTTCCCGAAACCCTCCTCATGCTCTACAGCGGCCAAAACACCGGCAAACTAATCCTGAAAATCGCCGACGCCTGAGGAATATCCAATCCGCGAGAGGTCTGGTCCGCTTCCGCTCGATGTCAGTTACTATCGCCTCATGGCAGAGGAGTCGTCTGGATTGATCCCCGGCCTCAAGGGGAAGAGCATCGTGTTGGCCACGATCGGGTCGCTTGGCGACTTGCACCCGTGCCTCGCTATCGCGCTCGAGCTCGCACGCCGCGGCCATCACATCACCATAGCTTCCACCGAGTGTTACCGCGCCAAAGTCGAAGCCCTGGGCATCACCTTCCACCCCATCCGCCCCAATTGGAATCCGACCGACCCCGAGATCATCCGGCAGTGCGAAAATTTGCGCCGCGGGCCTGAAGTGCTTTTCCGGGATTTGCTTCTTCCAGAGCTGCGAGGCACCTACGACGATTTGCTTTCCGCGGCCACCGGTGCGGATCTGATGATTGCGGGCGAGCTGGTTTACGCCGCACCACTCGTCGCGGAAAAGCTCAACCTGCGCTGGGTGTCCATCATTCTTTCCCCATTTTCTTTTTTCTCCTCGCACGACCCTTCACTGATCCCCACCGCCCCGGGCCTCTTCCAATTGCGCAGGTTAGGCTGGCCGGCCTATTGGCTCGGGCTGAATATCGGCCGCCTCGCAACAAGGCACTGGTCGAATCCAGTGCGGCGATTCCGCCGCGAAATGGCATTGCGCCCGGAGTGCGACCCAGTCTTCCGCGACAAATTCTCGCCTGATCTGGTGCTGGCACTTTTCTCGCGCTATTTCGCCGAAGCGCAACCCGATTGGCCTCCCCACACGGTGCAACCCGGTTATGTTTTCTACGATCGTCAATCGTCAGACACCGGAGCCCACCTGACACGTGTTCTTCGTCAGGGCACGGCTTCAGCCGTGCCGAAAAATGCCCCGTACACAGGGGTTTCAACCCCTGAGGTCGAGCCGGAATCCGCTCGTCGTATTGTCGAGTTAAGCTCTGACCATTCCCCGGCGCTCGAAACCTTCCTCGCCGCGGGCGACCCGCCCATCGTCTTCACGCTGGGCTCGACGGTGGTGCACAATCCCGGCAATTTTTATGCAGCAAGCCTCGAAGCGGCAAAAATGCTGCACCGCCGCGCAATCCTCGTCGACGCAAATGCCGCTCCCGGCTTGAATTCGCCGCAAGTTTTGGTCTTGCCCTACGCCCCATTTTCCCAGCTCTTCCCTCACGCAGCGGCAATCGTCCACCAAGGCGGCTCGGGAACCACCGGCCAGGCACTCCGCGCAGGCCGCCCCGAGTTGATCGTCCCCTACGGCTGGGACCAGCCGGACAATGCCGCCCGCGTCCAGCGCCTGGGCGCAGGCATCTCCATAGGCCGCCGCACCTATTCAGCCAGCACCGCCGCCGCAGCCCTCAAGCGCCTCCTGGAGGATTCGCGCTTCGCCACCCACGCAACGGAAATCGCCGCGCGCATCCAACAAGAAGACGCATCGACGCGCGCTTGCGACGCGGTCGGCTCGGTTCTCGCGACAACGTCGGCGGCGACATCGTCGACGCCGCCCTAGCCAATCTCGCCCGCGGCGCCCGCATCGCCATCTGCGGCGCCATCTCCCAATACAACAACACCACTCCGATCAAAGGCCCCTCGAATTATTTATCCCTCCTCGTCAATCGCGCCACCATGAAAGGCTTCGTCGTCTTCGATTTCGTCCCCCCGCTACGCCGAAGCCGTCCGCGATATGGCCGCCTGGCTAGCCTCCGGCAAAATAAAATCCCGCGGAGACATCGTCGAAGGCATCGAAAAATTCCCCGAAACCCTCCTCATGCTCTACAAAGGCGAAAACACCGGCAAGCTAATCCCAAAAATCGCCGAAGCCTGATGGCGGCCAAGGCTTTGCAGCGGCGGTCTTCAGGCCGGCCATTCGACGCCCGCTTCACGTAACGCGGGCGTCCCGCCGGCTTCTTTGACTTGCCTTTGTACCGCTGCGCGTCTTTCGCGTCCCGATCCCAGCCGAGGGGCCGAAGGAGTGGCGGTTTTCTCTCAGCCTTGCTTCACGATGAAATCCTGATCGCGCAAGGTTTTTGCTTTTGTAGCGGCGGCCTTCAGGCCGGCCAGCTGTACCGCTGGCATCCTGCCGGCGCATTTCTCTTAGCCCTATTGCACGATGAAGTTTCAGATGCTTTTGTCCAAATCACAGTCACCCGATTCACTCCTAAAAGCGCCATAGGCGCGACACAAGTTAGCCCAGCCCGCAGGGTTGGGAAAACAAGAGAAAATGATCGCCAGCGCCGGAGGCGCGGCACTTCTTGAACGCGGCCAATAAATTTAGTGGGGATGCGTCGGATACGACGGTCACGCGTCGAGACGGCCAGCAGACTTGTGCTCTTCTTCCAAATCCTCATTGCTGAATCGCAAGGGTGGGACGCTGTGCTTCGCGGCGAAATCCATGAAGGCTGCCAGCGGCGTCTGGCACAGCTCGGCGGCGCGCCCCAATGACACTTTACCTTCGCGATAAAGTTCGAGCGCCAGCAATCGAGCGGCTTCTTGCGAGCGGTCTCTCCCCTCTAGATTCGCCGCCTTCAGTAGTGCTGATGGCAACTCTACGCGTACGGTCTTCATACGTCGAACTTAGCGCATCCATCGCAGTTCGTCATGCGATTTCCCCGAAGCCCAGGACTCCACAGGCCCGCATCCTTGCATCGCACATCTCGTCATGCCATGCTGACGATGGAGAATTTTGCATGACGGCCGACACCAACACGCATTTCCGGCTGCTCGCGGATCGCGCGAGCTTTCCCTCCAAACCGCGCCCCTGCCAGTCCCCCAATAACCCGAATTCCCATCCAATTCTTCAACATACACTTGAACTCGAAATCGACTCTCAAAACCATTTCAAAACGCCGCAACCCTTTCAAAATCAATCGAGTGCAATATTGAAATCGACCGTCTATAGGCGCCCCATGTACCTATGCTCCCATCCCCCTCGCCCCCAAGCCCCTCTCCACGCTTGTGCTAGAATGAGCCTTCTTCCATGAATAAAGCGTTCGACATCCGCATCGAATCGCTCACCGCGCTCGGAGCGACCATTCCTGCCGCGTCCGCAGTTGAGCCAACGCATGCGACGCTGCCGTCCACCCCCGGCGCCAAAACCTTTTTCCTTGAGACGTTCGGGTGCCAGATGAACGTCCACGACTCCGAAAAAGTCTCGGGTGTGCTCCTCGGCCGCGGCTACCGCGCCGTCGAATCTCCGGCGGACGCCGACCTGGTCCTCTACAACACCTGCAGCATCCGCGAAAAAGCTGCACAGAAAGTCTTCGCCCGCTTGGGCGATTGGAAGACCACCTCGCAAAACAAAATCATCGGCGTCCTCGGCTGCCTCGCTCAGCAGGAAGGCGAGGAAATTTTCGAGCGCGCCCCCTGGGTCAGCTTGGTCTGCGGCTCAGCCAGCTACCGCCGCCTGCCCGATCTCGTCGCCGAACTCGAATCCGGCGGCCGCCGCGTCATGGGACTCGATCTCGACACCGAGGAAACCTTCGAAACCGAAATCACGCGGCGTGACAATCCTTTCCGCGCCTACCTCACCATCATCGAAGGCTGCGACTACTCCTGCGCATACTGCGTCGTCCCGCATACCCGCGGCCCCGAGCGCAGCCGCCGCAGCGACTCGATCCTCACCGAAGTCCGCCGCCTCGCCGACGCCGGCTACACTGAAATTCAATTGCTCGGCCAGACCGTCAACTCCTACCGCGACCCATCGCCGCGCGGAATGAATTTCGTCGCGCTACTCAATGCAGTCGCCGCCGTCCCGGGCATCCGCCGCGTGCGTTTCACCACCTCGCATCCAAATGATTTCACCCGCGAAATCGTGGATGCCATCGACGCAACCCCCGGCCTCTGCGACCACATCCATCTACCCGTGCAATCCGGCTCCACCCCCATCCTGCGCGCCATGCGCCGCACCTACACGCGCGAAGAGTATCTCGAAAAAATCGCCTGGATCCGCGCCGCCCGCCGCCCCATCAGCTTGACGACCGACATCATCATCGGCTTTCCCGGCGAGTCCGAAAACGACTTCGCCGACTCGCTCTCGCTCCTCTCGACCCTCCAATGCGACGGCGTTTTCGCCTTCAAATACTCGCCGCGCCCAAATACCCCCGCCCGCGATATGCCAGACGCCATCCCCGAGGAAGAGAAGAGTAGGCGCCTCGCGGTCTTGCAGGAACATCAGCGCCAAATTCAGATCGCGCGCAATGATTTGCTCGTCGGCGCCGAGTTCGAAGTCCTCGTGGACGCCCGCCACGCCGCGCGCAACCAGTGGGCCGGACGCACGACAAGCAACCGCATCGTAAATTTCACTTCGCCGACCGAGAATCTTCTGGGAGAATATGTTCAGGCGCGGATCACACGCGCCGGCCCGAATGCTTTGGTCGGCGAGCAGTTGATTTAAGGGACCGGGAGGCCATCATGGAACTCGAGGTCAAGATTCGAGGGTTGATGATGGACCCGGTGACCAACATGCCTGTGGTGGTCCTGAAGGAAACCACCGGCAGCGGCGTCCTGCCCATCTGGGTGGGCGTCTACGAAGCCAACGCCATCGCCCTCGAAATCGAGAAAGTCCAGACTCCCCGCCCCATGACGCACGATCTCCTGAAAAACGTCCTCACCGGTCTCAACGTCCACGTCCAGCGGGTGGTCGTTTCCGACCTGAAAGACGACACCTTCTACGCCCTAATCTGGATGGAGCGCGACGGCGAAATGATGTCCATAGATTCGCGTCCAAGCGACGCTCTGGCCCTAGCCCTCCGCCTCGATTGCCCGATTTTCGTCGAGGACGAAGTGCTGAAGACTTCAAAGATGGCCAGCGCCATCTCCGAAAAAAGCTCCAACGAAGAACTCCGCAAGTGGCTCGAAAACCTCAACGACGAGGACCTCGGCCGCTATAAGATGTAGGCCTAACTCATGCCCCAGCTCATTTTTTCCTTGCAGAAAAGGCCCAAGAATCGGTAGAGTGGGCCTACTTGTTGTGTGACTGGGCCCGGAGGCTTCCATATATGGGCCTACGGTTGCCGTAGGGGAGCGAGGACACAGCTTGACCTGCGTTCTAGCGGTGGCCAACCAAAAAGGCGGCGTCGGGAAAACCACCACTTCCATCAATCTAGCTGCCGCTCTCGCCATCAAGAAAAAGAGGACCCTGCTGGTCGATCTCGATCCGCAATCAAACGCCACCATCGCGTTTTACGAGCAGAAAGAAATCCAGTCCACCATGTACGACATCTTCGCCGAGCACCCGACGGAGATGGCGAAAATCATCCGCCCCACGAAGGACGAAAATCTCTTCGTCGCTCCTTCGCGCCTGCATTTGGCACGGCTCGAGCAGCAGATGGCCGGGCAGTTCGACGCGCCGTTCAAGCTGAAAGACGCGCTCGCGCCCATCTTGAAAGACTACGATTTTATCGTCATGGATACGCCGCCGGCCCTTGGCATCCTCACCGTGAATGCCCTCGTGGCTTCCACGCACCTGCTGGTCCCGATTCAGGCCGCCTATTTCGCAATCGAGGGCACGGACGATTTGCTCGAGACCTACGCGCGAATCCGCGCGCGCCCCAATCCGGATTTGAAAGTTCTCGGCGTGGTCATCACGCTCTTCGACAAGCGCACGAATATTTCGCGCGATACGCATGAACAGATTCGCGCCGTCTTCGGCAACGCCCTCTTCAAGACGCGCATCAGCAAGAATGTGCGTCTCGAAGAGAGCCCTGCCTACAAAGAAACCGTGTTCACGTATGCGCCCAAATCTTCGGGCGCCGAAGAATACAAAAAGCTCGCTCAGGAGGTATTGCAACGTGTCCAAGAGGATCGGGTTACCCGTCACTCTCAAGATGCGGCATGACGCGCATTACGTCGAGACGCTGACCAGTTTCAGCGGCGCGTCTGTCGGCCGCATGATCCCAACCGATAAAATTCGCCCGAACCCGGATCAGCCGCGAAAGAATATCGGCGACATCCGCGAATTAACCGATTCGATTCGCGAGAAGGGCGTGCTCGAACCGTTGCTCGTTCGTTACATCCCGCGCGAGGATTCCTATTACATTATCTCCGGCGAGCGCCGCTACCATGCCTCAAAGGCCGCTGGTTTGCATGAGCTCCCTTGCATCGAGAAAATTGCGGACGACGCGGAAACTCTCGAGCTCGCGCTGATTGAAAATCTTCAGCGCAAGGATCTGACGCCGTTCGAAGAAGCCGATGGCCTCCAACGCCTCGCCGAGCATTTCGATTACACGCACGACGATATCGCCAAGAAAATCGGCCGCGCGCGGTCTTCTGTCACCGAAACGCTTTCTCTGCGCCTGATCCCTGACCCTGTTCGCAAAGATTGCCTCGAGAAGGGAATTATCTCGAAGTCGCTGCTATTGCAGGTGGCCCGCCAGCCGAACGAAAAAAAGATGCGCGAAATGACACAGCGCATCTCACTGGGCGGCCTTACGCGCGACGAAGCGCGCCGTGCCCGCAAGGACGAAACCGAATCGGCGCCCCGGCCGCAGCCATTTGTTTTCAATTATCAGGCTGAAGACGGAGCATTCCGGCTGCGTCTGGAATTTCGCAAGAGCCACGTCAGCCAGGAAGAACTTGCCGCGGTATTGCGCGCCGTCCTTCGCCAAATCGAGTCAAACTCCGCCAACGCTGCCGGGGCTGGCTCCTTCTCCTCATCGGCTGCTTAGCGGCGGGCAACCTGTTCACCGTATTGGCTTGGCCGCGTAGCTTGCGTTCTTTTCTCCTTGGCGCTGGTAAGCTTTGTTCCTGATGGAACTCACGCCTGAGCAGATTGCAATTCTTGAGCGGCTTCAGGGACGCGGCTTCCAGATCGTAGCCTTCCCGATGTATGCGAGCCACATTGGGGTACGGAAAGGGAACTGCGCCGCGCTGCTCGCGCCTGTCGCTTCTGGAGGCTTTGCCCAATTCGGCGCCGCGTCCTATCTCATCGATGGAAATTTCAGCGTGCGAGTGACCAGTGATGGTCACGACTGGCTGGTATGGAAGAAGAAGAAACTCGAGGCCACTCCCTCCCGCCTATCCGAACTGGACGCGTTCGCTGCTGAATTATCCGAGGCGCTCCTCCCGACTCTGTAGTCCCCCCTGCCGCATCCAATTTGACCAGTGCAGCGCCGCGGCCGGAGTTGAATTTACATGGCCGCTCAGCGCACACTATCCGCCATGTCCAATTCATACGACGTTATTTGCATCGGTGCCGGCCCCACAGGACTAGCTTGCGCCATCGAAGTGAAGCGCGATGGCATGCGTCCGCTGGTAATCGATAAAGGCTGCCTGTGCAACTCGCTTTTCCACTATCCCGTGAACATGGTCTTTTTCACTACGCCCGAGCGCATGGAAATCGGCGATCTTCCGATGACCGTCGGAGGGAGAAATCCTACGCGCCCCGAGGCGCTGAAATATTACCGCCGGGCTGTGGAACATTACGGGATCGAAGTGCGCCAATATGAAAAAGTTGATTCCATCTATGGCCACGATGGCGCCTTCATCGTGCAAACTCACGACGATACCGGGGCGGTCAAGGAATACCGCGCCAAGAAAATAATTCTGGCCACGGGCTATTACGATCTTCCGAACAGGCTTGATATCCCCGGCGAAAATCTGCCCCACGTGTCGCATTATTTCACCGAGGCGCATCCTTACTGGAATCAGGACGTAGTGGTCATTGGCGGGAAAAACTCAGCGGCGGAAGCGGCCCTGGATTTATTTCGCGCCGGCGCGCGCGTTACGCTCGTCCATCGTGACGCGGAGCTGGGCAGAAACCTGAAATATTGGGTCCGCCCCGACATCGAGAATCGCATCCGCGCGGGCGAAATTCGCGGCCTTCTTCGGACGCAAGTTACTCGCATCGAGCCGCACCAGGTGTGGGTGAAAAATGGAGAGGGTGAGGAAGCCCTCCCGGCCACGCAGGTCTTCGCGATGACCGGCTATCACCCCGATTTTGAGTTCCTTGAGAAGCAGGGAATTCAGCTCGACCCGAAGTCGCGCAAACCGAAAATTGATCCGGAATCGCTCGAATGCAATGTGCCCGGGATTTATCTTGCCGGTGTGATCGTGGGCGGAAGAGAGACCGGCGAAATCTTCATCGAAAACGGACGCTTCCACGGGCGCCAGATTGCCGCCGCCATCAGCGGCAAAGGTGCGCTCGGAGAAAAGCCCCCGGTCTCACCGCCCGGTGAATGATTAATCGTAATATTCCGCGCCCAGGTGGGTGATCAGTTCCTCGCCCATCATCCAACGCAGCGTATTCTTCAGCTTCATCAATTGAATGAAGAGGTCGTGCTCCGGGTAAAGCTCTTTCGCGCACATGGGCGACTTGAAATAGAAGCTCAGCCATTCCTGAATCCCGCGCATGCCGGCGCGCTTGGCCAGGTCGAAGAAAAGCGCCAGGTCCAGAACGATGGGCGCCGCCAAGATCGAATCGCGGCACAAGAAATCAACTTTGATCTGCATGGGGTAGCCAAGCCAGCCGAAAATATCGATATTGTCCCAGCCTTCTTTGTTGTCGCCGCGCGGCGGATAGTAGTTGATGCGGACTTTGTGGTGAATCGTGCCGTAGAGCTGCGGATACAATTTCGGCTGCAAAATATATTCGAGAGCGCCGAGCTTTGATTCTTCCTTGGTCTTGAAGGACCCAGGATCGTCGAGCACTTCGCCGTCGCGGTTCCCGAGAATGTTCGTCGAGAACCAGCCGTTCAGTCCGAGCATGCGCGCCTTGAAGCCCGGCGCGAGGACGGTCTTCATCAGCGTCTGGCCAGTCTTAAAATCTTTCCCACCGATGGGTACCTGTTTGGCCTTGGCGTATTCTTCGAGTGCGGGAATGTCAACGGTCAGGTTCGGCGCGCCATTGGCGAAGGGAACGCCTTCGCTGATCGCGGCGTAGGCGTAAAGCATGGAAGGCGCGATCGAGGGGTGATTGGTCTTCATCCCCTTCTCAAATGTCTGCAGGTCCTTATGCACTTCCTCCGGCTTCAAGAAAACTTCGGTTGAGCCGCACCAGACCATCACCAGGCGATCGGCCTTGCTCTTCTTCTTGAATTCGCGGATGTCTTCGCGAAGCTGCTCAGCGAGGTCGAACTTCGTCTTGCCTTTCTTTATATTCGTTCCATGCAGATTTTTCACGTAGCTCTGGTCAAAAGCCGCCTTCATGGGCTTGATCGTCTTGAGGAACTTCTCGGCCTTCGAAAGATCCTTCGCATCGAGCACTCCGGCCTTCGAAGCCGCCATGTACGCGTTGTCCGGGAAGACGTCCCAGCCGCCGAACACGATGTCCTCAAGCCGCGCCAGCGGAACGAACTCCTTGAGAGTGGGCACGCGGCTTTCCGTTCGCTTGCCCAGGCGAATCGTCCCCAATTGCGTTAGCGACCCCACGGGGACCGCCTGGCCTCGCCGCACCAGTTCGACACCCGCCATAAAAGTGGTGCTCACAGCCCCCATGCCCGGTGTGAGCACGCCGAGTTTCCCTTTTGGCGGAGCAATATTCACAGGCCTGCGCATTCTTTTTCCCCCTGAAATTTTGCGATGTGATGGCCGCGACTGAGCCCCTAGCCGCGTGCCGGTTGGATTGCGAAAAAACCATCATGCGGCATCGCGGTGAGTTTTGCAATGCTTCCGGAGAAGAGACTGCTCCGCTGAAGTGGTGATGGGAGGAAAACCCGGGGTGGGGGCATGCTATGAAAGGATCGATTTTCTTGGGAGATTCCTGCCAGATTTTCGGTACAAACATTCCAGGGGAGAACGAGACGAGGGATTTGCGAATGCTGCGACGAACAACGTGCGGCTAATCTCTTTTTGTTTCGCCCTGTGCGCGTCTTGTTGCCGTTACGACTGCTCCCGAAACGCAGAGGAAACCCAGAACCGCGACAACTCCCAACATGACATAAGCGACCATTTGTTGCCTCACAATCCCGCCTGACACAGCGACAAAAGCAAGGCCGATGCCAATCTACAGCCCTGTGTAAGTTATTGATAAATAAGTCGTTCGTAAAATCGACGTTCGAGTTCGGGGCCGATGGCAGACACAGTGTCTTCCGCTTGCTACGCTCGAAGGGAAAATGCCTGCACCCTCGAGCGATTGGATTCGAATCCAAAATCGCCGCCAGTTGGCTCTTATAGCTTCTGGACATGGATCGAGCCGTCCCCCGAAGTGATTGCCACCGTTCCTCCGCCGCCATTCAGTTTCCCATGGATGGATTGATGGCTGAGCGATCCGGATACCATGACGGGAACATCCATGGTGATGTGGCCGTCGCCAGTATGCGCGTCCACGTCGGCGCTGAAATCTCCAGGCAGCCAGAGGTTGATGTGGCCGTCGCCTGAGTGCAGCCTCCAGCCGCTGGCCACTTTCGAGCCGTGCTGGACGCGCGCCTCGATGTTTCCGTCGCCGGTCTTCAAATTCAACGCATCGAAGCGGCCGTCCACCGAGATGTGGCCGTCGCCCGTATTCACCTCGAGCGTTCCGTCCAGGCCGGACGCCTCGATATGTCCGTCGCCTGAGCGCATGCTTACATCGCCCTTGAGCCCGTTCGCGCTTACATTTCCGTCGCCCGTGTCTATTCGGATCCGGCCGGCAACCGGCTGCGTCGAGACATTTCCATCGCCGGTATGAACGTCGAGGTCGAGTTCGCGGGGGACATGGATTTCGATTCGGACTGATTTGCGGTGCGAACCCCACCACTGGAAATTGAAGTGAGGCAGTCTCACCTTCAGGGAGACGTGGTCGCCGTTCTGGCTCTCTTCGATGCGCACATTGCTATCCCCGATCTTGTATCCATCGGCCACCACCCGCGCATCGATCTGCTTCTGGTCCGCTGAGATGATGGTGACGTCGCCGTCATCGGTCTCGACGCGCAAGTCGGCGCGGCCGGTGATCGTGTAGGTCTTGGTCCATTCATCCGCGCGCGCCGTCTGGGCGGTAAATGCAGCTGTAAACATGACGCCCGTCATCAATGCGCCGGCCATGATTGCTCGTCTCATTTTTCGCGCCCCGTTCGCCGCGGCCGATTTTTCTGGTGCGCGATTTCAGTTGAATCAATCGCGCGCGCCTGTGATGCCGCCCCGGCCTTCATAGAGAGGTACGCATCATGGCTACAGCAAGTTCCCTCGCGGCCACGCAAATTGCACAATTCCACGCCTCCTCTCTCGCTCTCTACGCCGATTTTCTTTTCGCCGCTTTCGTTCTCGCCGCGTGGGGCTTAGGCCGGAGCGCCGCCAGAAAATGCTCGAGCGGGAAGGTATTGATGACTTCCTTTTTCTCGATCCAGCCGCGGCGCGCCGTCTCGACGCCGTACTTCATGTATTTCAGATTCGTGGTTGTGTGTGAATCGGTGGAAATCACAATCTTCACGCCGCGTTCTTTGGCCATTCGCAGATGGACATCCTTCAAGTCCAGGCGATCGGGGTACGCGTTGCACTCCATCGCGACGTCATGTTTCTTCGCCGCGTCGAGGATTTTCTCCATATCGTAATGGAAAGGATCGCGGCGCAGGACCAGGCGCCCCGTGGGGTGGGCGATGATTTGCGTGTAGGGATTCTCGATGGCTGCGAGCAGGCGATCAGTCATCTCCGCGCTCTCGAGATTCATATACGAGTGGACGGAGGCGACCACCACGTCGAGCTGCGCCAGCACTTCATCTTTCAGGTCGAGCGAGCCATTCTTCAGAATGTCCACCTCGATTCCGGCCAGGAGCCGAATTCCGGGGACGCGCTCCTGGGCGGCGCGAATTTTCTTGATTTGCTCGAGGGTGCGCTTTTCATCCATGCCGTTCGCGACGGTGACGGCCTGGGAGTGGTCGGTAAGCGCGATGTACTCGTATCCAAGTTTTTTGGCGGCAGCGCCCATTTCCTCGATCGTGTTCCTGCCGTCTGAGGCGGTGGTGTGCATCTGTAAGTCGCCGAGAATATCTTCGAGCTTCACGAGTTTTGGTAGCTTGCCATTTTCCGCGGCTTCGATTTCGCCGGTCATTTCGCGCAATTCCGGCTCGATGTATTCGAGTTTCAGCTTGGCGTAAATTTCTTCCTCGGTTTTTCGCGCCACCACTTTGCCGCCTTTTAGGGTGGTGAGGGCATATTCATTCAGGGTCCAGCCCATTTCGTTGGCGCGGCCGCGCAGAGCCACGTTGTGCTCTTTCGAACCGGTGAAGTAGAGCAGCGCGGCGCCGAAACTTTCCTTATCGAGGAGCCGCACGTCCACCTGGAGGCCGTTTTCGAGAAGAACGCTGACTTTGTTTTCGCCGTGCGCGAGAGTCTGCTGGATTCCCGGATATTTCAAGATGTGCGCGGCCACGGCGTCCACGTCTTTCTGTTTGTCGAGTCCCGGGCGCATGGTCACGAGCAGGTCCAGGTCGCCGACGGTCTCTTTGCCGCGCCGGAGCGAGCCCGCGGGCGTGACCGACTCGACGGCTTTTCCCGCTTCGTTGATATAGGCGGAAAGTTTCTGCGCTTCTTCGTCAGCAACGTTGATGAGGAAGCGTCCGGAAGAGCGCTTGAATAAATCCGTGGCCTTCAAAATATTCTGCTCGCTCTTTTCGCCGAAGCCTTCGAGCTCGCGGAGTTTTCCTTCGCGGGCCAGTTTTTCCACGCCTTCGACGGTGGCGACTTTGAATTTCTTCCAGAGCAGGGCCACTTTTTTGGGCCCGAGGGATTGCAATTCGAGCAGATGAAGGATCGTGGCCGGATATTTTTTCAGAAGTTTTTGGCGCAGGCTGTAGTCGCCGGTTTTCAGAATTTCGCGAATGTGCTCGGCCATGCCTTCGCCGACGCCGGGGAGGGCTTTTAATTTCGCGTCGTCCTGGGCCAGGACTTCGATGCGTTCGGGGAGGCTATCGAGCAGCTCGGCCACCTTTTCGTAGCTGCGGTAGCGGCCGATGATGGCGCCGTCAATTTCGAGCAGTTGCGCCGTCTCGCGGAGTATTTTGGCGACTTCTTTATTGTCCATGGGGAGGCCTCGGGCGGGAATTATATACGGAACGCTTTCGCGAGACACGGGCAAGGTGGCAGTGAAGCAGGGAGGCGGCGAGGCTCGGAAGCGAGGGGGCGGGAGTGGGGGCAGTTCGGAGAGGGGACGATTTTCGGAAAAGCTGTTTTTGTTGCGGGTAGAAAAATCTGATGTGCTGTGGTTTGAATGACTTGCGAAGAATTCTACTTTTCGACTGTTGCGGGTAGGTTTCTGAGGCAGGGAGGCAAGGATGCAGGGAGGGAAGTGAGCATGAGGGCGGGAATGGAAGAAGGGCAGGCATGCGTGACGCCCCGCGAAATTTCGGTCGATTAGAAAACAAGATTATTTACTTGACAAAAGAGCGCCCCAACCTTCTAAACACCGCAAAGTGCGTAAAGCGGTGTTTTTGTGCATCGTTCTCCTCACCGGAATCGGGTTACTTGCGTTACTCGGAATCGTAAATAGGTCGCTCTTTGATTTCGGCGGTGTAAATTCTCGGTGCCCCTGGTCCCGAGTCATGAGCTTGAACCCGGTAGACTACTCTGGTGTGGTAAATGCGGCCATTTGGTCCCCGATAGGCAAGACACCCGTACATGTAATAAGGATTGCCGCCGAGACGTGCGTTAGATTGGCCCCGCGTAGCGTGGACCAATTGAGTGATTCCTTCAGTTTTCGGAGGGATTATGTTGAGGTATGGAGTTTTGCTGATAAGATCATCAGCCCTCTTGCATACTTCCAAATAGTCAAAGGCCGCGATTTTTGGCCTTATTTCCAAAGTAAGATTAAATACTTGGCCAGCAGATATGAAGGCTGGGTTTGGGCCATAATTTCTCAGTTTCAACTCGAAAGTGACTTCATTTTCGGTGGCGGATATGTTAGACGGGTCTCCCTCAATCAAAACCCATGGCCGAGTCTGGGCCTCAAGACTATCTTGCGAGATTCTGTTGGCCTTTTGCATTTCGCACCACTGGAATATAGCGACAGACGCATAAGCCAAGACAAAGAACATTGTCCGTATTTCTACTCGGTATTTTTTCTCTTCGCGTGTGTAGTGCTCCCCTCTAAAACTGGACACCTCAGTTAGGTAGAATCAGGGCCTCCAAACAGGAGGCAGGATGGGCAGGAAACCACGCGTAGATCGAACCCCCGAAGAGAAGTGGCAGATCGTGCAGGAAGGAATCAAGAGCGGGAACGTTTCGGAGACGTGTCGGCGATATCAGATCGCTCCGACGCTCTTCTATCGTTGGAAGGATGAAGCGGAGCAGGGAGCAAAGGCAGCGCTTGGGGGGAGAAGCGCTGCCGCCGCGGAATCGGAAAAAGATCGCCGCATCCGGCAGCTGGAACGGACGCTGGGGCGGAAGTCGCTGGAGATTGAAATCCTAAAAAACGTCGTGGGGGAGTGAGCTGCGGTGAGGCTCACTCCCAGGCGCGAGAGATGGTGACCGAGGGCTACACAGCCACGCTGGTGGCGGCGACGTTGGCCATCAGTCGGTCGAGTCTGTATTACCGGAAGAAGCCGCGAGGCAGCCGAGCGGATCGAATCTACGACGAGCAGATCGTCGCAGCGTGCGGGGAGAAACCCGCCTACGGATATCGCCGCGTGGCCTGGTGGCTGCGAAGAAAAGAAAACCTTCCGGTGAATCGCAAGCGTGTGTTGCGGGTGATGCGCGAACGCGGGTTGCTGGTCCGCGCTCGGCGTCTGCGCGCACGAAGAAAGAAAGAGTGGGGCCGCGTGGAAGCAGCAGAACCGAATCAGATCTGGCAATCGGACATGACGAAGATCTGGGCCGGGCCAGCCGTGGGCTGGGCGTACCTGGTGTGCGTGATCGACTGCTGCACGCGGGAGATCGTGGGCTGGAATCTCTCGCATCGCTGCCGGACCGAAGACGCTCTGGCAGCAGTGGAGCAGGCCGTACTCTCCCGGCTGCCCGAGGGCAGCCGGGAGGCCCGCGTGACACTCACGACGGACAACGGAACGCAGTTCACTTCAACGCGGTTCATCGAAACTCTGAACCGGCTCGGCATCACGCATCGACGGACGGCGTATCATCACCCGGAAGGCAACAGCTACATCGAACGGTTCCATCGCAGCTTGAAGGAAGAGGAAGTCTGGACGGCGGAATATCGAAGCTTGGAAGAAGCACGCGCATCGATCGGCCGTTGGATCCAGGAGTACAATCTCGACCGGCCTCATCGAGGAGTCGGAAATCGCACTCCGCACGAGGCCTTCTTAGGTTTCGCAGCTGTACTAAAAAATGAGGCCCTGACTGTCTAAATTAGAGGGGAGCACTACAAATTGCTATTCCGTGTGCCCGTGTCTTAGCATCTACAAAGCCGGGCATAACCAATCGAAATCCAGAAGAAGTCACGAATAGAACACGCAAAGGGATTCGCTCTAAAAGGAGTTTGCTTAATAAATCTTCCGCTTCAGGTGCAGAGATTTGGCTCACTGGTACGCTCCTATTACATGACGCTGAATTTGAAGCTCGATTAAATTCCGGTTCATGCGAAGAAATTATCCCTATTTCTAGGCAGTCAGTTTCTCGAAAGTCAAAGCGGGCGCGGTAATCATATGACGCAATGTATCGAGAAACAAATCAGAATTATCACGGCGGTTAAATCGGAACGTCATTTCCTCAAGGTAGGCTTGTAGATGCTTCGCACTGAGTTTATGCCAGCTACCGCGCAGACCGCGCTTGAACAGAGAGAAAGAGGATTCGACCGTATTGGTGTGAGCTTCGCCACGCACATATTCCTTCGTGCTGTGCTGGACAACCTCATGCTTGAGTCCCATGCGCCTTGCGATGCCGGGATACATATTCGCTTCGTCAGTGAACAGGACTTCGACGTTTTCCCCCAAGTTCTCCCGCATGAATTTCTCAATGGAGCGTCCGGTCACGTTCTCGGCATGGAACATTCGGAGTTCCCCGTTGCGCTGGCGGATGGCGATGACCGGGCGCTTCTTGGTTCCCCGTCCGCGCTGTCCGAGTCCAGTTCCCTTACCGCCAACGTAAGTTTCGTCCACTTCGATTTGCCCGTCGAGCATGGGCTTGTCGCAGGCGGCCATTGCAGCGCGGATTCTGTGGCACAGGTACCACGCGGTCTTGTAGCTGATTCCCACAGTGCGCTGGACTTGGCAGGCAGACATGCCTTTCTTGGCCTCACAGAGCAGCAAGGTAGCCATGAACCATTTGGTGAGGGGGAGATGGCTGTCATTGAAGATCGTGCCCACGGTGACGGTGAATTGGTAGTCGCAATCCTTGCAGTAGAACAGTTCCCGCTCGGTTTCAAGTTCGACCACGGCTTGCTTGCATCGCGGGCACTCGACGCCAGCGGGCCAACGGAGACGGCGGAGCAACTCGCGGCACCGTTCATCCGTAGAGAAGCGAGTCATTACGTCTGCTAGATTCATAGGCATGGGAGGCTCTCCAATGGATGAGAAACGTAAAGAATTACGGAAGGTTCCAACCCGAAAGCTACTAGCCTCAATCCGCAAGGATTTGAAGCATGGCATCCGGGCGTTGTCTGCCAAGTCCAAGAAGAAGTAAGCATGGAGAGAGTATATGGAAAGCCTGAACTTTTGTCAAGTAAATAATCCTGTTAGAAAATGTGATCCGTTTGAAACTAAATGAGTTGCGGCCATTTCTAATCGTTTCTAGCGGTCGATTAGAAAATGGCTTGTCGATAGCGGACAGGGGAGTAGAGCGGCTATTAGAAAATGTTAAGTGGCTGTGATTCCAGTTTGTTAGCTCAAAATTTGAACTGGGCACTGTTGCGATTAGCTTTTTCTTCGCTCCCCTCAAATTTGAGGGGAGCTGCCCGGCGCGCGTGGTGAAGAACGATGAACGGAGACGAGGGGAAGCATGCCCGATTTTTCGGGCGCGGCCTCGAAGCTGGCGCGAAAAGTACATTCCTGTTTGTAATATGAAACGGAGTTTGATGTTGGACAGAAAACGTACAGTTTTCGGACGGGGACTAGTACACCCTGTCCTTGAGTGAAGATAGGAAGACGGCGCATTTGAAATTGAAAATGGCTCCGTTGACATTCATGGTAGCTGTTGATGTCCTGGGCTCAGGATGTGACGCACCTACGGCGCTGAGTGTTATTCGCGTCGGTACCCAGCCCTTGCGGGCTGGGCTAAATTGTGACGCGCCTACGGTGCTGGCCGGATGAGCGAAAGACTCGGGATTTCAAAAGGGCAGTTCGAAATTTGAGTGGCTTTGTTGACATTTGCGCGAGAGGGCGAATGTGGTGTGCGACTTAAGTGACGCTTCCTTCGGGTCGAATACGGCGAGGCGAGCGTCGCCGTAACAAAGCGGCTGCCCCTCGACTAAACTTCCGCCTTCGCTATCGCTTCGGCGGACAGGCGGGACGCAAACGCTGCGCCAGCAGCCGCACTCCACATTTGCGGTGGCGAGGGCGGAAGTTTGTGGAGCTGGATGGCAACGGGGCTGGATAACTGAGCGCGGGAATTTGTGGGCTAGGCCATGGACCAGCCGACGATCGTTAGCGTCACGAGCAGGAGTAGGACGCCGAGGCTTACCAGGCTTAGGGCTTTTCCGTGGCCTAGGAGCGAGTCGCGGGTTTCGGCGTTTACACAGAGTAGCGTGATTACGAAGACCACTACGCCCCAGGCTACGGCTGAGGGCAGACCTGGGTACTTCGAGATGGCGGTCATGAAATTTCGCGGAGGCTGATCGGTGGGCATCCACCATGGGATGATCGGTGCGATTCCGGCCATCAGGGCGAGGGTCAAAAGCTTGCGCGTGACCCAGCCCTTTACCTTCGGGCGGGAATTGCGCCATACGAAGAGGTCCCAAGCCAGAAGACCGATTGCCAGGGGAACCCACCCGTACAATGCGGTCTTCTGGTCGAACCAAACCCAGGCGCGAAACAGCATGTGGGCGTGCTGACCAGTGGCCCTAGCGGGCAAGAGGAACAGCGCGACCAGACGATTGGCGGCCACGGCTACCATCAGCGTGGCCAGGCTTGTCATTTGCAGCCAGTGGCGAGTGGATGCCGCGCCACAGCGCGTGCACATCGACTGCCGAGGCAGAAAGTTCAACCCGCAGCGCTCGCAGAACAATGGTGTCTCCAGGGACGTGCGTTTCGAACATGCTTGTGGTTAGGCTAGCGCGAATCGGGAGGAAAAAACTACTGTACTGAAGTTCAGGGGTGAGGGCCGGTCGGACAGGGCGAAAGGGTATAGCGTGCGAAGGTTGCCGAGGAAGTTGTGCCGCACCTACGGCGCTCGGGAGCATTGGGTGTGGTTTACCCAGCCCGGCAGAATGCGGCGGGCTGGGCTAACTTGTGTCGCGCCTATGGCGCTTGATGCGGGTAACGACCCAAAATTCGTTACGGTCAGCTGATGCGCCTTTGGCGCTTGATGCGGGTGGCGACCCGAAATCCGTTACGACTAGATGGCGCGCCTACGGTGCTTGCCTGTGTGCAGGGGACTGCACTGGGCAACGGCCACATGGCAAAAAATAGGGAGACGCAGAGAGGCCGGGAAAACAACCGGAAAAGGGCGTAACGCAGAGGATACTGAGAAAGGCTTGAGGGCACGGAGGGGGCTGGGGAGGCGCTAATGGCGAGCGATGAATCGCGCGTAGTACAAGATCCCGGCGACGGATTTGGCGTCGCAGATTTTGCCGCGGCGGATCCAGCGCACGGCTTCGCTTAGCGTTAGGAGGCGCGGGGTGATTTTCTCGTCTGCTTCGGGGTGGGGCTTGCCTTTCTTTAGGCCGCGGGCGAGGAAAATCACCATGCGCTCGTTGAGCAGGCCGGGGCTTGGGTAGATTTCTAGCATTTTCGTGCACTGGCGGGCTGTGTATCCTGCCTCTTCTTGCAGCTCGCGGCGGGCGCCTTCGGCGAAGCTTTCGTTTTTTTCTTTGTGGCCGGCGACCAGCTCCCAGAGATAGCGGCCGGTGACGTAGCGGAACTGGCGGACCAATAATATTCGCCCGTCGGGAAACACGGGGAGCACTACGACGGATCCCGGGTGCGTCACGAGTTCGCGGACGGCTTTGATTCCGCCGGGCTCGATCACATGGTCGCGGCGCACGCCGAAAACGAGCCCCCGGAAAAGCGCCTTGGTGCTCAACACCTTTGCCTTTGCGGCCTTTTTCGCCATGCCTGCTCCCTTGTTTTTCCCGCGCGCAATTCTAGCGCAACGTCGCGCCATTTCTTGCTCGAAACGCGACGGGACGCTTATACTGGCTGGCGGCCCCTCTCATGCCAATCAACACTGTGATCGTGGACGACGAACGCCCGGCGCGCGACGAGCTTGCGTTTTTGCTGAAGGGCTTTCCCGAGGTGAACATTATCGCGCAGGGGAAAAACGGGCTCGAAGCCATCGCGCTGATCAAGGAGCACGATCCGGACCTTGTTTTTCTCGACGTGCAGATGCCGGGACTCGACGGCTTTGGCGTGATAAAGAAACTTGTCGAGCGGAAATTGCGTGTGCCGCAGATTGTTTTCGCGACGGCATACGATAACTATGCGATTCAGGCATTCGAAGTGAGCGCCGTGGATTACGTGCTGAAGCCGTTCGACAAGAGCCGCATTGGCAAAGCGATTCAGCGCGCGAAGAAATTGGTGGATGCGAATACGTCGCCCGTCGAGCGTCTCGAGAATCTCGTCGGGCAGCTCGCCGCTCCCGCGCCAAAATCGGCGCAGCCTGTGAAGCTGCTGGTGAAATCGCAGGCGCGCATGATATTGGTGGACGCCGAGGACGTGATCTACGCGTCGATTCAGGACGGGACCATCACGATTTTCGCGCGGGATGCTGAGGGGGCTTCGAACTACCGGACGATCGAGGAGTTGGCTGCGGGGCTCGACGCGGATGTGTTCTGGCGGGCGCACCGGTCGTACTTGGTGAACATCAATCACATCAAGGAAGTGGTGCCGTGGTTCAAGTCGAGCTACATGCTGAAGATGAATGATAAGCGCGCGAGCGAGATTCCCGTATCGCGGGCGCAGACGCGGCGGCTGCGGGAACTGCTGAAGCTCTAAGGCTCGCGTGTCGCGCCTGCTGCACTCCCTATCCACTTTTCATTTTTTGTTGCTGCTGTGCTAGCATCGCTCGTACACCACTCAGGGATGGATTTCTCTCTCACCAGCGACCAACTGCTTATCCGCGATACCGTCCGCCAGTTTATGGAGACGGAGATGCGCCCGATTGTGCGCGAATACGAGGCGGAGAAGAAATTTCCGGCGGCGCAGATCAAGCGGCTCGGCGAATTGGGCTGCTGCGGCATGTTGATTCCCGAGGAGTGGGGTGGGGCGGGGACGGACACGGTCAGCTACGTGCTGATGATTGAGGAAGTGGCGCGGGTGGAGGCGTCGACGGCGGTGGTGCTGAGCGTGACGAATTCGGTGGCCGGAACGCCGCTGCTGAAGCACGGAACCGAAGCGCAGAAGAAAAAATATCTGCGGAGGCTCGCGAGCGGGGAAATTCTAGGCGCGTTTTGCCTGACGGAGCCGGCGGCAGGTTCGGACGCTGCGGGAATTCAGGCGACAGCGATGCGCCGCGGCGACGAGTACATTATTAATGGCACGAAAATCTGGGTGACGAGCGGCGACGTTGCGGGCGTGAATATCGTTTTTGCGAAAACCGACCCGGCGGCTGGCGCTCGGGGCGTGACGGCTTTTCTTGTCGAGCCGTCGTTCCCGGGCTTTCGCGTGAGCCGCCATGAAGACAAGATGGGGATGCGGCTTTCGCACTCGGTGGAAATTGTTTTCACGGATTGCCGCGTGCCCGCGGAGAACCGCTTGGGCGAAGAAGGGCAGGGGCTGAAGATTGCGTTCGAGGCGCTTGACGGCGGGCGCATCGGCATTGCGGCGCAGTCGGTTGGCTTGGCACAGGGGGCGCTCGAAGCTGCGGCGCGCTACGCGAAGCAACGCAGAACTTTCGGGCGGCCGATCGCCGAATATCAGGCGATTCAGTGGATGCTTGCCGATATGGAAACGGAAATCGAAGCCGGGCGCGCGTTGACGCATTATGCGGCGTGGTTGCGCGATTCGGGAGGGCAGCGGCTGGGGCCGCATTCGGCGCGCGCGAAATTGTACGCGAGCGAGATGGCGAATCGCGTGGCCGCGAAAGCCGTGCAGATTCACGGCAGCCTCGGCTATTCGCGCGAAAGCGACGTGGAGCGCTACTATCGCGACGCGCGGGTGCTGACGATTTATGAGGGCACGAGCGAGATGCAGCGCACGGTGATCGCGCGGGATTTGCTTCGCGGCGCGGGAGGCCGCTAGGTTGGCGAAACGCAAGCGAGTGCTGAGCGGGATGCGGCCGACGGGGCGGCTCCACATTGGGCACTATTTCGGGGCGCTTTCGAACTGGTTGAAGCTGCAGGAAGAGTACGACTGCTTTTACTTCATCGCGGATTGGCACGCGCTGACCACGCATTACGAGGACACTTCATCGCTCGCGCAGAGCACGCTGGAAGTCGTGACGGACTGGCTCGCCGTGGGGCTTGATCCGGCGAAATCCACGCTCTTTGTGCAATCGAATATTCTCGAGCACGCGGAATTGCATGTGCTGCTCTCGATGATTACGCCGCTTTCGTGGCTGGAACGCGTGCCGACCTACAAAGAGCAAATCGAAAATTTGAAGGACCGCGATCTGGGGACGTACGGTTTTCTCGGCTATCCGCTGCTGCAAGGTGCGGACATCGTGATGTACGGCGACCCGCGGCAGGATTTGCTTGTCCCGGTCGGCGAAGATCAGGCGCCGCATGTGGAGCTGACGCGGGAGGTGGTGCGGCGATTTGATACGCACTACGGCTTTGTGGTGAAGGACCCGTTATTCGACTCCGCGAATTTGACGGCGCTTGAGCAGGCGCTTGATTCCGCGAGCGTCTCGCTGCCCGCGGTGAAGGAGCCGCTGCGGGGGGCGGCGCGGTCGGCGGCGCTGGCGGCGGCTTTCAGGAAGCGGGCGCTCGAAGTCGGCGTGGATAATTTTCTTAAGAGCGTCGGCAAGCACAAGAAATTCTTTCGCGTGGAGCAGGTGCTGCGGGAGCCGGCGTATCTGCTGACGGAAACGCCGCGGCTGCCTGGGCTCGACGGGCGGCGGATGGCGAAGAGCTATGGGAACGCGATTTGGTTGAGCGACCCGCCGGATGAAATTCGCACAAAGGTGCGCAACATGCTGACGGACCCGCAGCGCGTGCGGCGCACGGACCCGGGGCGGCCGGAAATTTGCCCGGTGTTCGCTTACCACAAATTGTTTTCGCTCGAGGAGACGGTGGCAAAAGTGGACCGCGACTGCCGGACCGCGGCCATCGGCTGCGTGGATTGCAAGAAGCTGATGGCGGAAAATCTGGTCACCTGGATCGAGCCTATTCAGACACGGCGGAAAGAATTTGAGGCGCATCCCGAGCAGGTTTGGGATATCCTCGATGCCGGTTCAAAGAAGGCGCACGCGTCCGCGAAGAAAACCATGAAGCGCGTGCGCAATGCGATCTTCAAATGGGATGAGGCGCGCAGGACAAAGGCCACGCCGGCGACGCGCGCAGCGAATTAGATGAGCAGGGGGCTCGCCTCAGGGGCTAAAGAGTCTGTGTGAGAACTCGGTGCCCGTCACATGTTGGCTGCTAATTCGGGTGCAACCTAATGATGGTTGATGACGTTTTGATTTCAGCGGCGGCGGCGCGACTAGCGGGTGCGCCACATCCGCGTCAAATTATAGGCTGCGGCTGCCAGCGCCAGCTCGACCGCCACTTGCACCAGCCCGCGACGAGCGAACCGTCGCATGCCTCGCTGCTCCTTCAAGACTCCGATCACCGGTTCCACGATCGCTTTCCGCCGCTGGTAGATCATCCGCCCGGCCGGGTCGCGCAGCTTCTGGCGCATGCGACGATGCGCCGGATCCGTCGCTCGCCGGCGCAAGCGGCCGCCGCGGTTCAGCCAGCGCGCCAGATTCGAGTCCGGCACATATCCATCGATGCCCCGTTCTTCCAGCCGGTGCGCATTGTCCGCCGAGAAAAATCCGCTATCCGCGCTCACGCAGCGCGGTGTTTCTCGGCACTGCTGCTCGACTGCTTCGACCATCGGCAACAGCGCTTCGTTGTCGTTGGTCGCCTGCGTCACCCGCTGCGCCACGATCAAATGATCTTCGCTGACCGCCAGCGTGGCCGTGTAGCCCAGCGTGAATCCGCCCCGCTCCCGCAAAAAACGGCTGTCCGGATCGGTCCGCGAAAGCTTCGGCAATCTCGCTTTGTGCAATCGCTCGAGCCGCTCGGGAATCGCTTCCAGTTGCCGTTCCAACTGTTCCATCACTTCGCGCCCCACTTCCACGCCCGCTCCTTCGTTCGGATCCTCCGTGTTGCACTGCCGCTGCCACCGGCGAATGTCCCGGCGAATGCGCGCCCGCGCGTCCCGCAACGCCTGTTCGGTGTCGATCCGGTTGCGCGAAGCGTTCGCGGCGATACGCGTCGAATCAATGGCCACATGCCCGAGCTTTCCCAGCTTCGCTTTCCGCGCCAGCTCCACCACCTGCGTGAACAAATCATTCAATCCCTTCGCGTGCCGCCGCCGGAACGCGTTCAGCGTCCAGTGATCCGGCGCCGCTCCCGCCGCCAAATAGCGGAACGCCAAATCTTCCCGAATCCGCTGTTCCAGCCGGCGCGAACTGGTCACGCTCAGCGCGTAGGCGTACAGCCAAACCGAAACCAGCATCTCCGGCGCGTAGGCCGGACCGCCTTCCTCCCCGTACTCGTTGCGGAAGACGCCCAGATTCAATTTCTCCACCAGCCGCCGGATGAAAAAACACAAATGCCCCGGCCCCAGCACGTCCAGCACACTGGGCGGCAGCAAATAGGCCTGCTCCGGGTTGTAATCGAAAAATTTCGCCATCGCGTCTCCTCCTGCTCGCAGTATAAGAGACGCGTCAACCCCAGTTCTCACACAGACTCTAAAGCCCAATGAAGGGAGGAGCGATATGTCGGAGCTGAAGCTCCGACCCCCTAGGGGGATCGAGAAAAGGATTTCAGAACTGAAGCTCCGACCCCCTAGAAGGATGGAGAACAGGAAAACGGATGGCATCACCCTATCGAATTAATCTGCCGGTGTACGAAGGCCCGCTGGATCTCCTGCTCGATCTCATTCGCAAGCAGGAGATGGACATCCACAATATTCCCATCGCCAAAATCACCGAACAATATCTCGATTACCTGCACCGCCTGGAAAAACTCGATATCGACGTCTCGGCGGATTTCATTTACATGGCCGCGACGTTGATTCACATCAAGTCAAAGTTGCTGCTGCCGGCCGACCCGCTCGCAGGCCCCGAGGGGCAGGAAGATCCGCGGGATGAGCTGGTCCATCGGCTGCTTGAGCACGAAAAATTCAAGAATGCCGCGCAGCTCCTCTATCAGAAGCAGCAGGTGGAGGACCACGTCTGGTCGCATCCAGACAAATCGCTTTACGGCGGGGAGGATGTGGAAGGCGAGCTGGTTGTGTCGCTGGTGGACTTGGTGAAGGTGTTTTCGCAGGTGCTCGAGCGGCGCAAGGAAATTCCGAAATTCGAGCTGCGCCACGATACGGTGACGATTGCGCAGATGATGGACCGGCTGCGGCAGCGCTTGATCGGCGGCGACGATCCTGTCTCGCTCGTCGAATTCTTCGACACTTGTGAGACGCGCAACGCCATGATCGTCGCGCTGCTGGCCGTGCTTGAAATGGTGCGCATGCAGGCTGTGCTGCTGGTGCAATCCGAGCTATTTGCGGACATTCGGCTGCGCAAACACAAAATGTTCGACGCCGTATTCGCAGGGCCCGATGCCATGTCGCAAATTGAGGAGCAATATCTCTGACGATGACTCCACAAGAGCTGCAAGCTTCACTCGAAGCGATTATTTATGCGGCGGATGAGCCGGCGACCCTCGAGCAAATCGCGCGTGCGCTCGGCGTCGAGAAGACCGAAGCGCGCACGGCGCTCGAACTGCTCGTTGCCGCGTATCAGACGGACGACCGCGGCATCGAAGTGCGCAAAGTGGCGCACGGATGGAAGTTCTACACCAAGGCGCAGCATCACGACGTGGTCCGCAAATTCATCAAGAGCTTGCAGCCGCCGCTGCGCTTGACCATGCCGGCGCTCGAGACGCTTGCGGTGATCGCTTACAAGCAGCCCGCCACTGTTCCCGAGATAAACGAAATTCGAGGCGTAAACGTCGGCGGCGTCATCAAGACGCTGCTCGAGAAGCACCTGATTACCACCGCCGGCCGCAAGCCGGTGATCGGCCGCCCGATTCTATACCGTACCTCGCGGCAATTCCTGATGCGCTTCGGCCTCTCGGATCTCGAAGAGCTGCCGAGCCTGAAGGAATTCGAGCAGCTCGCGCAGGCCGCGCTTGGCTCGGATGAAGGGGTCGCGCCGATTGAGCCTGAGGAGGCAGCCGCGGAGGCGGTTGCCGCAGCGAGTGAGGCGACCGCGTCCGAGGCGACTGGGTCCGAAGCGCCCGCACCAGTCAGCGCGGATGCGGTGCCCTCAGGCGAAACAACGGAAGCGGCGCGCGCTGCTTCGGCCGGGCAATCGGAGCCGCGCTAGATTTGAATCGTAGTTTTAATCGTAGGCCCTCCTTGCGAAGTTTGCTCGCTTAAGGTGAGCGAGACTTCATCTGTCGGGTTACAATGAAGAGCTTCCATATATGCTTGAGCGCCTACAAAAAATAATCGCGCGCGCCGGCGTCGCTTCGCGGCGGCACGCGGAGGAGCTTATTTCCTCGGGGCTTGTTACCGTCAACGGGCGCCTGGTCACCGAGCTCGGTTCGAAGGCGGACGAATCGCGCGATCACATCAAGGTTTCCGGCAAGCTGCTGCGGCCGGAATCCGAGCGCGTCTATATCCTGCTGAACAAGCCGCCCGAAGTGGTTTCGACGATGAGCGATCCCGAGGGGCGCCGCTCGCTACGGGATTTGCTGCACGGCGTTTCCGAGCGCGTATTCCCCGTCGGCCGGCTCGAGTATCACTCGTCGGGGCTTATTTTTCTCACGAACGATGGCGAGCTCGCGAATCGCATGCTTCAGTCGCACCACGTGCCGCAAACGTACCTCATGAAGCTGAAGTCGCTCCTGACTTTCGCGGAAATCGAGACGCTTGCGCGCGCGACCGGCGCGCGCATCACGCGCCTGCGCGGCAAGGATTCGCCGTGGTACGAAGTGACGCTAGCCGAATCGCGGCGCGATGCGCTGCGCAACAAACTTTTTCAGACCGGACATCCAGTCGAGAAATTAAAGCGTACGAAGATTGGCAACCTCGCGCTCGATTCACTCGCGCCCGGGCATCATCGCGAGCTTTCACCGGCGGAAGTCTCCGCCCTGTCGCGGGCGTTGCAGCCGGCGAGTTCCGCGCGCGCCGGTGTGCTCCCGGCCGCACCGCGCCGCCGCGTGAAACGCCCGGCGCGCCACGTGCGTCGCAACGCGGGCGGCGAAAACAGGCCG
Source organism: uncultured Acidobacteriota bacterium (assembly GCA_963701005.1). GTDB lineage: Bacteria > Acidobacteriota > Terriglobia > Acidiferrales > UBA7541 > Palsa-295. The sequence goes on along the minus strand of OY969555.1, from coordinate 3,058,534 downwards.
CGCAAACATTCGGCACCCAAGGAAACGCGATGAGGATTCCCGGCGCATGACGAGGCTTATCTATGATCTCGTGCCGGACTACATTCGCGAGCTTGCGCCCTACGTCCCGGGCAAGCCGATCGGGGAGGTGGAGCGGGAATTGAAAACTCACGCTATCAAACTCGCGTCGAATGAAAATCCGCTGGGCCCTTCGCCGCTCGCGATCGAAGCCGCGAAAAAAGCGCTGGCCCATGCGAACCGCTATCCTGATGGCAGCGGCTTTTACCTCCGAGAAGCACTCTCGAAACGGCACGGAATTCCTGCGGAAAATATTATCCTGGGCGGCGGCTCGACCGAACTGATTGACCTGAGCGCACGAATGGTTCTACGGCCCGGCGATTTTGGCGTTACGTCCTACGGTTCGTTTCCGCTGTATCACATCGCCGTGCGAGCCACCGGCGCGCGCTATCTCGAAATTCCGATGCGCGATTTCACGTTTGACCTTCACGCGATCGCGCGCGATATGCCTGCCGAAACGAAGCTGATTTTTCTCGCGAACCCGAATAATCCCACGGGCACGATGTTCACCGCGGACGAGCTTGACGCATTTCTTAAGCGAGTGCCCGAGCACGTGCTGGTCGTTCTCGACGAAGCCTATTGCGACTTCGTGGATCGGGCGGATTATTCGCGCTCGATCGAAATCGTTCGCGGCGGCCGCAATTTAATTGTTCTGCGCACATTCTCAAAGGTGTATGGGCTCGCGGGCCTGCGCATTGGCTATGGCATCGGGCCCGCCGAACTCCTGAACGAGATGAACAAGATTCGCGGGCCTTTCAATACTTCAGGCGTGGCGCAGGCCGGCGCACTCGCTGCTCTTGATGATGTTGAGCACGTTCGCCGCTCTGTCGAATCGAACCGCGCGGGCCTCGCGCAGCTCTCCGCAGGGTTCAAAAAGCTCGGGCTGCATTTCATTCCCTCGCATGCAAATTTCGTGCTCGTCAATTTCGGGTTCGATGCGGATCCGCTCTCGGCCGAGCTATTGAAGCGCGGCGTGATTGTGCGGCCGATGCGGTGGATGGGTTTCCCGGAGTCGATTCGGGTGTCAGTCGGCACGCACGCCGAAAACGAGAAATTCCTGCATGCACTCGCGGAGGTTCAAAGCATTGCGGGTCCAAAACCTGTGGAGCACTCCGGAGTGAAGAAGGGATGAATTCCGCGGAGGCACCGGGCCCCGATTCAATCGCTGAAATCCTGAAGACCAGCAAGACGATCGCAGTAGTCGGCCTGTCAAGCCGGCGCCTTCGCCCGAGCTTTGGCGTCGCGCACTACATGCAAGCGGCGGGCTACCGCATCATTCCCGTCAATCCGCACGAAACGGAAGTGCTCGGTCAGAAAGTTTACGCGCGGCTTGAGGACATTCCCGAACGTGTGGATATTGTGGACATTTTTCGCCGCTCGGAATTTGTGCCTGAGATTGTGGAGTCCGCGATTCGCATCGGGGCGCGCGCGGTGTGGATGCAGGAGGGTGTGATCCACAGCGAAGCAGGCGAACGAGCGCGCCAAGCCGGGCTGATCGTGATCATGGATTCCTGTATTAGCCAGGAACATGCTAGGCGATTTCGCAAACTTGCAGTTTGAAGTGGACAGACTGAGAGTCTGTCCCACTTGGATTTGCTGCGATGTGATTCGCCTTATCTGAATTCCGTCCACGCAACTGCGGATCGTGCTATGGCAGTGGATAAATTTTCAGGATTCTTTTTCCCGGATCGGTGATGGCGATTGATTCTCCGTCGGGCGCGATTCTGAAATCGTGAACCAGCAAATCGTGCAGGATGGGGCGGAAAGTTCCGTCGAGAATTCCCACCCATACCAGATCGCCGGATTTGTCGCCTTCACCGCGCTTCAGGAGGACGTGCTGCTCGTCGCGGCCGAATTCGAAGCGGCCGATTCCCGCGCGCACGCGCAGGATTTTTTGCGGATTCGCGAGATCGATCACGGCGATTGTGTCGCCATTTTCAAAATAGGCGACGCGCTTGCCTGACTGCGAGACAGTCAATTTTCCGCGGATGTCCTCGACGCGCGCGATTTCACGAATCGTTTCGTTCATCAAATCGAGTTGGAGCAGCGCGCTTCGGCCGGACACCGTGAGCCCTCTTCCCACTGCAAACGCTTGATTGCGTTTCGCGTCCCAAGTTACCGAGTCGAACGTGTGCCCCTCGAAGAGGGCGGTGCTTTTCCCGTCCGACGGGCGCACGCGCATGATCTTGTAGGGACCGACGCCGGTGAGGTACACCACCGACGCATTGTCCGCGAGCCAGGCGGCGTCCCAGGCTTCCTCGATGAAGCGCGTTTTTGAACCGGCGACCCTGATCTCACCGCCTTCCGCTCCCAGCAGCGCGACTTCCTTGCCGCCGGTCGCGGACGTGGATTCATCCGGCGAAAGGTTCTGCACGTTCATGCTCATCGCGATTTTGCTTCCGTCAGGGGACCACGCCAGCGAGTCCACGACATATGTGATGGGCGGAGGGACGGGCATAAACTTGTCGCCTTCGACGATGTGCTTCCTGCCGCCGTTGCCGGAAATCACCCAAATTTCATCGCGCTCGATGATGGTTTTCTTGATGCGCTTCAGGTGCGGGACTGCGCAGACGATTTTGTTGTCTTGCGAAACGGCGAATGTTTGCACGTCCTCTTCAAATGTCTCGCGCGGCTTTTCCTGCGCAAATGCGCTGCTCGCGCCCAGAGCTGCGATGGCCAGAAGGCCGGCGATCAGGGCAGGGTATCGGTAAGCGCGTTTTAGGGCGGAATTGCGCCCCGCCGTCCGCTTTCTCTCAGAGATTGATTCGGTCGCCACGCTCTTCACTTCTCCTTTTTCTCCGGAGCTTTTTTCTGGATGCGCCGAATTTCTTCCAGGCGCTGGCGGATGCGCGCCTCAAATCCCTGATCGGTGGGCTTGTAATAAACGCGGCCGAGGAGGCTTTCGGGCAGGCAAGTCATGTCCGTGACTTTTTCTTCCGCGTCGTGCGCGTACTGATAGCCCTTTCCGTAGCCGATGTTGCCCATCAGGCCAGTGACCGCATTCCTTAGATGCAGTGGGACGGGTTCGGCGAGTGTCTTTTGCAAATCTTCGTGCACCTTGCCGTACGCCGTATACACCGCGTTCGATTTCGGCGCGAGCGACAAATAGACGGCCGCCTGCCCGAGGGCGAGATTTCCTTCGGGCGGGCCGAGAAATTCGAATGCCTCCTTGGCCGCGAGAGTGACGGCCAGGGCACCCGGCTCCGCTAGCCCGATATCTTCGCTGGCCATGCGGACCATGCGGCGCGCGAGATAGAGCGGGTCCTCGCCGGATTCGAGCATGCGCGCGAGCCAGTAGAGCGCGGCGTCGGGGTCCGAATTGCGCACCGATTTGTGCAGCGCGGAGATGAGATTGAAATGCTCCTCGCCGGATTTATCGTAGGGCAGGAGCTTGCGTTGGAGGACGTCTTCGAGGCGCGCTTCGGTCACGATGCGGCACCCCTCAGCGTCGGGCGCCGTGCCGAGGACTAGCGCTTCGAGCGTGTTATAGGCTGCGCGTGCGTCTCCGTTGGCAAGGATGGCGATGCGTTCGAGAATTTGCGCGCTGATCTCGATGCGCTCGTTGCCGAGGCCGCGCTCTGTGTCTCCGAGTGCGCGCTGCAGGAGGCCGACAATTTGGTCCTGCGTCAGCGCGTGGAGCACGTACACCTTCATGCGCGAAAGGAGTGGCGCGATTACTTCGAAGGAGGGATTCTCCGTGGTCGCGCCGATGAGCAGAATGTTTCCTGCCTCCACGTGCGGCAGGAACGCATCCTGTTGCGCGCGATTGAAGCGGTGCACCTCGTCGACGAACACAATCGTCCGCTTCCCGTAGGCGCGCGTGCGCTCCGCCTGCGCCATCACATCTTTGATTTCCTTGATCCCGGCGAGGACCGCGCTGAAGGGAATGAATTCGGAGCGCGTCTGCCGGGCGATAATGCGCGCGAGTGTGGTCTTGCCGCAGCCGGGAGGCCCCCAGAGCAGCAGCGAGCTTAAATCGTCGCGCTCGATCTGCGTGCGCAGAGGTTTCCCCGGCGCGAGCAGGTCTTCCTGGCCGATGAATTCGTCGAGCGTTTGCGGGCGCATGCGGTCCGCGAGCGGGCGTCCCGCTTGCGGCTCTTCTTTCGCTTCCATGGCGCGAAATAATCCCACTAGGTCTTCCTTCTCTGTCTTGCAGCTTCATACAAGACCACCGACGCCGCCACGCCCGCATTCAAGGATTCGACCGCCGCGCTGATCGGGATCGAAATCGTCGCATCGGCGGCGTGCAGCAATTCCGGCGGCAAACCGGCGCCTTCGTTGCCAATAAATATCGCGGCTGGCGCGCGAAGATCCGCCGTCACGGCTTCGCCATCGCCCGGCTTAGAGCTGGCTGCGAAGATTTTCACGCGCGCCATTGTTAGTTGTGCGAGCAGCACGGGAATCGCGATGCCGCGGAGCAATGGCAGCCGCAACGCCGATCCCGCCGAAGCGCGCAGCGCCTTGGGCGACCAGGCGTCCGCGGTGCCGCGTGCCGCGACTACACCAGTCGCGCCGAATGCTTCCGACGAGCGCACGATCGTCCCCACGTTGCCGGGATCCTGCACTCCCGCCATCACGACCACGAGCGCCGGCTCGCCGCGCAGCGCGCCTTCAGGCGTCGGGCTGCCGCGCAGCACATCTTCGAATTCCCAGGCGGGCTGGCGAAAGAGCGCCGCAACACCCTGAGGCGTCTCCGTGCCCGCGACGCCCGCAAACAGCTTGTCCGTGGTGCGAAAAATGCGCGAGCGCGGAATGCCCGCCTCGGTCTCTTTCGCCGCGTGCAAAATCACCTCGAGCTCGCGTTCGCCTGTTTCGCTTACGAGCAGCGCTTCCGCCGCGAGGCCCGAACGCACCGCGTCCTCGATCAGCTTCGGCCCCTCGACGCCGATTGACTCGCCCGCGCCAGGCCCCGTGCCGCGCAGGGCCGCGCGAAATTTCTTCAGCCACTTGTTGTCGCGGCTGGTGATGACGTCTGCCATCGCGGCGCGATCCGCAGGCCGGCGCTGCTCCGCAGGGGATGCCCCACGCTCGCCCGCATCTACGCGTTCAGCCATCCCGCAAGACTAACAAACGCGTTCGCTGCCGTAAACCAATGCGCGCACCTGAGGCGGATTGTGAGTGTAAAAATATGGCGGACGGCTGTGCTCGGGGCATAAACTCGGGCAATGGCCCTAAAATCTTGCGTCGCCAGCTTCCGCTATGGTAGCTTGCCTTAGCACCTGGGGCGTAGCCCGCCGAGAGCAAAAATTTGCCCGTCGAAGTCCTTAAAATTTCAGCAGCGGCACCGGAGCAGAAGGTGGTTGACTATGCCGCCACCTTCATCGAGCGCGGCCGTGTGATCGGCCTTCCCACGGATACGTTCTACGCGCTTTCCGCCGACCCGTTCAATCTCGCCGCCATCGAGGAAGTGTTTCGCGTGAAGGGCCGGCCGGAAACGCGAGCGCTCCCGATTCTCATCAGCTCGATCGAGCAGGCCGTGACGCTCGTCCGCGATGTGCCCGACGCATTTCTGGTGCTCGCGAATAAATTTTGGCCCGGGGCGCTCACCCTGGTCGTCGAAGCCACTCACCGCTTGCCTCTCAAAGTCACCGGCAACACCGGCCGCGTCGCACTTCGCTGGCCGAATTCGCGCATCGCCACCGCGATTATCGAAGCCGCCGGCGGCCCAGTCACGGGCACGAGCGCGAATCTCTCCGGCTTCCCCTCCTGCACCAACGCGCAGCAGATTCAAAAGCAGCTTGGCGAGCGCCTGCCGCTGATCCTCGATTCCGGCGATACGGGCGCCATTCTTGCCTCCACCATCGTGCGCATCACCGGCGACGATTGGACCATCGTCCGCGAAGGCGCCCTCCCCGAGGCCGATATCCACGCCGCTCTCAACCGCTGACGCCGGCGTTTCCCGTACCAGATAAATCCTTACTGTTGACATGCTCAATGAAGTAATCTAGGATGGGCTCCAGTTACGTCCCGCGAAAATAGCAGAGCCAACCGATATCAGGAGCTGATGAGATGCGCCACCCGGTCCTCCTCCTAGCCCTGTTGCTTCTAGTGCCGACATTGCAGGGCGCTGACGACACCACCAACACCGCCGCCGTGACCCAGGCAATCATGCACGGCGACAATCTCCTTGCACGGAAACAATTCAGGGAAGCGCTCGATGCATATCGTCACGCCGACAAGCTATCGCACCACCATTGCGCCGTCTGTCTGCTGCGCATGGAGAAGATCGACCGCCAAATCGGCGATTTTTTCGCGGCGCTCGACGATGCAAAAAAAGCGGTAAAGGCAGCGGGCGACAATCAAGTTTTCGCCGCGCTGGCGCACACGGTTCGCGGGACTCTGCTCGCGCAAATGTCGGCGAAACCAAGCGATAAAAAGCTGCGGGAGGCTGAAGTAGAGTTCCGGGCGGCGCTTGCGGCCGATCCCACGCAAGTTGACACTCGATACAATCTTGGCGTCGTATTGCTCAGGCAGGAGCGAGAGGCGGACGGAATTGCCGAGCTCAATGCCTTCATCGCCACGACTGGCGCCGACTCGCGCCTAATTGTCAAGGCGCGTGAATTCATCGCCGCTCCCGTGCGTGCCCGCGAGCCCTTGTCGCCTGCTTTTTCGATCACTACGCTCGACGGGAGCGCCATCTCCAATCGTTCGCTGCGGGGGCAAGTCGTGCTGCTTGATTTCTGGGCCACTTGGTGCCTGCCCTGCCGTGAATCTGTTCCCATACTCGCCGATCTCCGCAAGAAATTTTCCGACCGTCCCTTTCAAATCGTGGGGATCAGCTCGGATCACGATGAGGAGGCTTGGAAATCGTTCATCGTCAAGCAACGAATGGATTGGGCAGAGTACCTTGACGCCTCGGGCCAGGTGCTGGATGCCTTCGATGTTCACGAATATCCCACTTTCATCGTGCTCGATCGCGACGGGATTATTCGCCAGCGCATGGCTGGGCTCGACGCATACACGTCTGTCGAACTCTATGGTGCCATAGACAAATGGCTCAAGAAGCCTGCGGCGCCTCACGCGGCCGAGCCGTCAACTCCAACAGCAGGTCCGGCGACTCCAGCGGCGAAGGATCCCGCTCCTCCCCCAAGCCCGTAAGTAGAGAGCTACTTTGGCTCCAAAATCAGCGGCAGGCCGTTCTTCGAGTTGCCGATGAGCACTACCTTCGCGTTGGTGCTGTTGGCCAGGCGCTCGGTGGCCTCGATGCCTTTCCATTCGAGCAATTGCTGGCTGATGCCTTGCGAGACGGTCTGCTGAAAATCGCGAATGCCTTGCGCTTCGATGCGCTTGCGGTCCGCTTCCTGCTTTTCTTTTTGCAGGACGAAAGCCATGCGCAGCGCGTCCTGCTCCGCTTGCTGCTTGGCTTCGATTGAGGACTTCAGCATCGGCGGCAATTGGATATCGCGCAGCAAAATATTCTGCACTTCGATGCCCCTGCTGCCGAGTTGGCTCGCGAGTTCCTTGTAAATCTGGTCGGCCACCTTTTCGCGCCCGCCGGTGTAGAGCGCGCTGGCGCTGTTCGACGCCGTCACCGAGCGAATGGACGAGCGCAGCGTCGGCTCGACAACGACTTCCACGAAATTCGGGCCGATCTTCTGATACACATCCGAGGCCTTTTCCGGGTTCAGCCGGAAGAGCAGGGAAGTATCGAGCGTCATCACCAGGCCCTCGTCGGACGGCACGCTCGCCGTCTCCTTCAGCTCCTCCGTGCGAATCGACATGGTGTTATTCGCTTTGAACGGATTCACGAAATGCGTGCCCTCCGGCAGCACGTCGCCCGTCACGCGCCCGAAAAGCGTCAGCACGCCCACATGCCCCGCCGGCACATAGGCAATTGAGGCGTACACAAGAATCGCAATCAACACGAGCAGCACCACGATCCCCAGGCCGCCCGGCAGCCGGCTCCGCATCTTTGCGGCGTACTCTCTCAACTCGTCATCACCTGACCCAGCGCGAAATGCAGTCATCGTCCCCTCCCATTCATAGCTAGCGCAATTTCGATTTTGCGCACTGCCATTCTACATAGCTTTCGGGGGAATCTCTGGAAGGTGGCGCGGGCAGGCTGTGATTCTCCGCACTGCTCAGTTTCAAAGTCTTAAGGGGGATGTCGGCTGGCTTATCTGAGAGATGCTCCCGCGAGAAATTCGTAATCGCCGCCCGGCGGAATATCCACGCCCGTCAGCTTGGCACGGTGCACGCACACATTGTCCGGATACCACAAATTAATGTACGGCTCATCCTCCGCCACGATTTTCTGCACTTGCGAGAGAATCGCTTTGCGCTTCTCGCGGTCCATCTCCACGCGCGCGCGATCGAGCAGGGCATCGAGCTGCGGATTGCGGTAATGCCCGCGATTCGCGCCTTCGGGCGGCACTTTCTTCGAGCTGAAAACGTACTCGAACATGTCCGGGTCGCTGTTCCCGCCCACCCAGCGCTGCGTGGACAACTGGAAGCTCCCGCGCGTGATGTCCGCATAAAATGTCGCGAACTCGAGTGACTTCAGCTCGAGCGCCACGCCCACACGCTTCCATTGATCTGCCAGCACCGCCGCGTAGAGGCGCGCGGATTCGTCGGTCGAAGTCTTGAGCGTCAGATGAATCCTCGTGCCATCCGCACCCCGCCGGTAGCCCGCGGCATCGAGCAATCGCTCCGCGCGCGCGGGATCGAAATCGTACTGCTTCACGTCCGGCTCATAGGCCCAGTGATTCGGCGGGAGCAAGCTCGACGCCGCGCGCGCCTGCCCGCGAAGCAAGTATCGAATGATCGTTGCGCGGTCGGTGGCGTAAGCCAGCGCCTGGCGTACCTCGCGATGCGCCAGCACCGGATCATCGAAATTGAACGCGACGTATGTGAGCGGCGTGCCCGGCTGCTCGTCCGCGACGATTCCCGGCTCCTTGCCGAGCGTCGCGACCATGTCCGGCGTCAGCGAATTAATTTCCGCGTCCGCCGAGCCTTTGCGCAGCTCCAGCGCCCGCACGATTGCGTCTGGAACAATCCGAAATCGAACGCGCTCGATCTTCGTGCCGGTGCCGGTAGGATCTTGAGCGGCCTCAGTCTTCGCACCGAAGTAGTCATGATTCCGCTCGAGAACAATTTCCTCATCCGTCTTCATGTCGATGAATCGAAATGGCCCGGTGCCATTAGGGTGCTGCGAAATTTCCGGCCCCGCACCGCGCGGGACGATGCCCACGCCTGGCCGCGTCAAGTTCCACAAGAACGAAGCGAACGCTTCCCGCAGGTGGAACACAACGGTCATTTCATCCGGCGCTTCAATTGCCGCGACCATCCGAAAAGCGCCGCGCTTTGTCGTCCGCACCGCGCCGGTCAGGATCGAGTCGAATGTATATTTCACGTCCGCTGAAGTCAGCACCCTGCCATCGTGAAATTTCACGCCCGGCCGCAAATGAAACACATACGTGAGTGGATCAGGCGTCTCCCAGCTCTCCGCCAGATCCGGGATGATGTTCATTTGCGCATCGTGCGCCACGAGGCTCGAAAAAATCAGGCCGTCGAGGTGCGCCGAAAAGGCGTCGGTGCCCACGCGCGGGTCGAGATTGGTCGGCATCGATTCGATCAGGAAATTGACAGTCCCGGGCTCAGTTGTGTTGCGATTCGATGAGCAGCTCGCAAGGACAAAAACGAAAACGAGGAGCAATCGAGTCCAGGCCCCGCGCATCCTACCGCACCCGCCCGTAGACCAGCTTTCCCAAAACCGCCGCGTGCCGCGCGCCGGTCGCGGACGGCAGGTTGTTGGCGCGTCCGTGATATGCCTCGTACGCTAGAACGGCAAATGCGAACGCTTCCTTCGCATCCGGCGCGACGCCAAACCGCTCCGCCTCAATCATCTTGATTCTGGGCAGAGCCGCCGCGAGCTGCGCCATCATCAAAGGATTCCGCGCCCCGCCGCCTGCCACAATCAATTCGTCCACGCGCGTGCGCGGAAGAATAAATCTGCGAAAAGCCTCCGCGATCGAGAGGGAAGTAAACAGCGTCGCCGTGCGCACCAACTCCTCCGGACGCGCGCGATGCCGCTTCCCCCACGCGAATATTCTTTCCGCGTACGCCGCGCCAAATTCTTCGCGCCCGGTCGTTTTCGGAGGCGCTTTTTCCAGATACGGCTCACTCATCATTTTGTCCAAGAGCGCCGGAATCATTTTCCCAGTGAGCGCCATGCGCGCGTCCTTGTCGTAATGCCGCTTGCCGCGCGTAATCCGCTCGACCAGAGCGTCCACAATCATGTTGCCCGGCCCGGTGTCGAACGCGAACACGTCTTGCGGCCGCGCGCCCGCCGGAATCACCGTCAGGTTTGCAATCCCGCCGATATTCAGCGCCGCGCGCCCGCGTTTCGCATGCCGGTAAAGCAAGTAATCGACGAACGGAACGAGCGGCGCACCCTGACCTCCGGCCGCGACGTCTGCCGGGCGAAAATCGCCAATGGTCGTGATGCCCGTGCGCTCGGCAATCACGCTCGGCTCGCCGATCTGCAATGTTGAGGCGACGCGCCGGCCTCCGAGACTCCGTGATGCCACGCCGTGGTGGAAAATCGTCTGCCCGTGCGACCCGATGAGAGCAATCTTGCGCAACGGCACGCGCCACTGCTTGCAGGCCGCAATCGCCGCCCGAGCAAATTCCTCGCCCAAAATAAAATTGAGGTCACTGATCTCTGCGGTGGTCGTGGCAGCCCCATTCGCGAGCCGCAAAATCGCCTCCCGCACGCGCGCAGGGAAGCGCTCGTGGTGATGCCCGATGAGCTTCGCGGAAATCGCGGGCGCCGCGCCCGAAATGCGCACCAACGCCACGTCAATGCCGTCCGCCGACGTCCCCGACATCATCCCCAGCACAAACATCGTCCGCCGTAGACCTCCGCCGTGCGCAGCTACTCCAACTGTTTCTGCAGCGCCGCCAGCAAATTCAGCGCCTCAAGCGGCGTCAACTCATCCAGCTCCGCCCGGCGCAGCGCATCCAGCACGGATTCGTCAATCGCCGCGAAGCTTTTCTGCTCCGGCGCGCGCATCTGCACGACTGATAGCGCCCCGGGCGACAATTCCTCCGTCAGCTTGTCCTCGCTTTGCTCGTGCCGCAGTAAAATCTCGCGCGCCCGCGCAATCACGTTTGCCGGCAGGCCCGCGAGCCGCGCCACTTCGATGCCGTAGCTTTTGTCCGCGCTCCCCGGCTCGACACGCCGCAGAAAGACGATTTCGCTGCCAGCCTCCTCGACCGTCACGTGCACATTTTTCACGCCCGGCAGCAATTGCTCGAGCTCGGTCAGCTCGTGATAGTGCGTCGCAAAAAGCGTGCGTGGCCGCGCGGCGGCGTGCAGCGATTCCACCACCGCCCAGGCAATTGAAAGCCCGTCGAATGTCGAGGTGCCGCGCCCCACTTCATCGAGCAGCACCAGGCTCGCCGATGTCGCGGTATTCAAGATCGCGGCCACCTCACTCATCTCGACCAAAAAAGTGGAACGCCCGCGCGCGAGATTATCCGACGCCCCAATGCGCGTGAAGATCCGGTCAAGCAGCGGGAGCTTCGCCTGCGCCGCCGGAACGAATGACCCCATCTGCGCCAGAATCGAAATCAGCGCCGCCTGCCGTAGGTAAGTTGACTTCCCGCCCATGTTCGGTCCGGTGATGATCAGGAGGGATTGCGACTCGTCGTCGAGGAATAAATCGTTCGGCACAAAGCGCTCGCCGCGCTCTTCCACGAGGCGCTCGATCACCGGATGCCGCCCGCGCGCGATCATCAACACGCCGCGTTTGCGCCTCGGCGCGCTTTTTTCCGGAAGCGCCGTCTCCGTGAATTCGGGACGCGCGTAGTTGCGGGCCGCGGCGATTCGCGCGAAGTTTATAAGGACGTCGAGCTGCGCGATCGCAGCCGCCGCTTTGCGCAACCGCGCCGCCTCGCTCGCGATGGCCTCGCGCATCTCGCCGTAAAGCCGCCGCTCGATTTCGAGCACGCGCTCCTCCGCGGAAAGCACCTTGCGCTCGTATTCCTTCAATTCGTCGGACGTAAATCGCTCCGCGTTCACGAGCGTCTGCTTGCGCTCATAATCCGCCGGCGCCAAATGCAGATTCGGCTTCGAAATTTCAATGTAGTAGCCAAACACCTGGTTGTAGCGAATCTTGAGCGACGCGATTCCGGTACGCTTCCGTTCGCGCTCTTCCATCCCGGCGATGATTTGCCGGCCCTGCTTCATGATGTCGCGCAGCTCGTCCAACTCTGCGTTGAAGCCGCGCCGGATCACGCCCGGCTCATTCGGCATCGCCGGCGGGTCATCCGCAATTCCGCGCGCGATCGTCTCGCGGACGTCGGCCATCTCGTCCATCTGGATGTGGAGTTGCGAAAGGCGGCCGCTTTTAGCGGCCCCCGCGCCGCTATCCCTCTCGTGCAGAAGACGGCGAATCGTGGGGATTTTCTCGAGCGACCCGCGCAGCGCCAGCAGATCGCGCGGCGTGGCCACCCCCAGCGTCACGCGGCTCGTCAACCGTTCGAGATCCAGAATCCCCTCAAGCTCCTTGCGAATTTCCTCGCGCGCGATGGTCTGTGACTTCAGCTCCGCGACCGCATCCAGCCGCGACTCAATCTCTGCCAGCGAAATCTCCGGCCGCAGCACCCACCCTCGCAGCAGGCGTGCGCCCATCCCCGTCGCGGTTTCGTCAATCGCCGCAAGCAGCGTCGCGCGCGCATCATCTCCGGCGGCAGGCTCGACGAGCTCGAGATTCCGCGCCGTCACCGCATCCAGAATCATCGCGTCCTGCTGCTCGTAATAAGCGATTCCGTCGAGATGCTCGAGCCCCGCGCCGGATGGCCGCAGCGAAGGAACGACCGCCGCATCCTCCGGCCTGCGCGCGCCGATCGCGGAAGTTTCGTGAAGGTAGTGAACGATCGCCCCGGCCGCCGCCGTCGCCTGCGAATGCCCGTTCAGCCCGAACCCCTCAAGCCCGGCCACGCGAAAATGCTGTTCGAGCGAACGCGCCGCGTAATTATTCTCGAAGATGTACTCGTCGAGCCGCGTCTCAACCGCGCCGAGGCCGTCCATCTCATTGGTCGCGGCAACAGGGAAGAGCGTCACAGGCCGCGGCAATAGAATTTCGCGCGGGCGTAGAATCCCAAGTTCATCGCGCAGCCGCGCTTCCGCTTTCTCTCCCGCAAACTCCGTGGCGCGAAATTCTCCCGTCGAGAGATCCACGTATGCGAGCCCGATCGCCGCCTCGCCTCCGCGACCGGACGGTCTCCCCCCAACGCTCGCCGCGGAGCTGGCCGCCGAGCCGCGCGACACCGCCGCAAGGTAATTATTTTCCTTGGCGTCAACCAGGCCCGAGCCGGTAGCCGTCCCCGGCGTCAACACGCGAATCACTTCCCGCCGCACCAGCTTTTTCCCCGGGCCGGGCTCCTCCATCTGCTCGCAGATAGCGACTTTGTGTCCCGCGCGAATCAACCGCGCGATGTAATTTTCCGCCGCGTGGTAGGGAACTCCGCACATCGGCACGGCTTGTCCCTTCTCCTTGTTCCGCGCGGTCAGCGTGATTTGCAGCAGGCCCGAAGCCATCACCGCGTCGTCATAAAATAATTCGTAGAAATCGCCCAGCCGGAATAGCAGCAGCGCGCCGGGGTGCTGCTTCTTCAGCGCGTGATACTGCTGCATCAAGGGAGTTGTCGGCTCGCTCATCTCGTTCGTCTAGCCAGTCTCTTTTCTTTGCGCAAAATCGCGGCAGGAAAACGATTATGATGGCTCGCTCGCCGCTTTGGCAACCTCCGACTTCGCCTCGGCGGGATCGCCGGCGCAGCAGCGGGAAAATTCGCCGTGAGATAACCGGCCCGGACCTTCGCGCATGGACTCGAATGCCATTTCCGCATCGCCTTCGCCGCTCGCAATCGCCAGCGAGAACAATCTGCACGGGCATATTTCTTTTCTTCAGCGCTCGATTCCCGGCATGACGGTCCTCGACCAAAAAGACCTTCTGCTGGTGGACTCCGGCTTGCCGTCCGACTCGTTCAACATAGTTGCTCGCGCGCGGCTTGCGGACTCGGAGGCGGACGTTCGAATCGCAGAAGTAGTCGAGCACTTTCGAGCGGCGAACCGACCGTTCGCCTGGTGGGTGGGTCCGTCCTCCCGCCCGCTTGATCTCGAATCCCGCTTGCGCCGTCACGGTCTCCGGCCCGCCGAGTCCGAGTTGGGAATGTCTATCGAGTTGCGCGACTTGCCGGGGAAGGTCACCCAGCCCGAAGGGCTCGAAATCCGGCGCGTATCGTCGCCGCAGGACGTCAGCGATTTTGCCGCCATCTTCGCTGCTAATTGGGAGCCAATTGATACTGCAGTGCTGCCGTTTTACACCGCCGCCACTCGAATTTTGATCGAGCCTCGCTGTCCCATGATCCTCTTCGTCGGCGCCTTCGAAGGTGTGCCGGTATCTTGCAGCGAGTTGTTCATTGATCGCAGCCACGGAGGTGTCGCGGGCCTATACTCCATCGCAACCAGGAGGGAATTTCGCCGCCGGGGCATCGGCTCCGCGCTCACGTGGGCCGCGGCTGATGAAGCTCGTCGACAAGGGCTTTCGACCGTGGTGCTTCAGTCCTCAGATGCCGGCAAGGGTGTCTACGCGCGCCTGGGGTTCAAGCCTTGCTGCCACTTCACCGAATACAAGCTTCCCTGATCTCCGGCCCAATGCCACCTGATCCCTAAGCTATACTCAACATCGTCCGTGCCCAAAGCCACCAATCGCGAAGTCGAAATCAAGCTCCGCGTCGCCGACCTTCCGTCGCTCCTGCGCCGCCTGCGCAAGCTCGCCGTCCTTTCGCGGGGGCGCACACTTGAGCAGAACACCCTGTACGACACGCCCAGCTCTCATTTCCGCCGCTGCGGACGCCTCCTGCGCCTGCGCCTTGAGACCCCCGCTCCTCTCGGCTCACGCCCCCAGTGCACCCGGAGCCGAACCATCCTCACCTCGAAAGCCCCACCCCCGCGCCAGAAAAGCGATTCCCCCCGCCCGCTCTACAAAGAACGCCTCGAACGTGAGCTTGTCATCCGCCACCCAAACCGCTGGCCCCCCCTCCTCCGCACGCTCGGCCTCCGCCCCGCGTTCCGTTACGAGAAATACCGCACCACTTTCGAACTCCCAGCCCTCCACCTGGACCTCGATGAAACACCGGCCGGCGTTTTCCTCGAACTCGAAGGCACCCCGGAAGCAATCGACCACGCCGCGCGCTCGCTAGGTTTCACCCCTCGCGACTACCTCCGCATCACCTATTGGGATGTTTACGTCGCCGATTGCCGCCGTCGCGGCCGCACCCCTCGAAATATGCTCTTCGACGCACAAAAATCGCGCCAAATCCTCACTCTTCGCTTGACAAACTTTCCTTCTGCTCTTAACTAGAGTGTTCGGCATTTAGTCTTGAATTAAATGGACGTTTCGGCCAATTCGGAGCCTGGTAGTAATTCCCCCGCCGGCCTGTGCGAGCCGTTCGAGGACGCGCGCGAGCGATCTCTAGGCGCCCGGCCCGGGTGGAATAGCTATCCGGCTATGTGGAATTGCTGCTCCTTGACCATCCGCGGGGGCAGGGAGGCGCGGCCCGGCTTGAGGTAATTCAAGGGCGATTTCGGTCCGCCCGAAGCCGGAAGCTCAGCCCCGGCTTCGGGCTTTTTTTTTGCCGGCCACGCGTACGGACGCCCGTGCCCACGCCGGCGCTCTTCGAATTTCGATTGCCAGGCATCCGCCGCAGCGGACGCCATCTCGGGAAGGAGCACTACCATGCTGCACGCCACGGAAATCATTGGCGCCGAGGCCTACGACTCCCTCGGCAATTTCGTCGGCCGCGTGAAGGAAATGTTCGTCGAGCCCGCCGACCAGCCCAACCGCATCGCCCGCCTGCTCCTCGGCCGCGGCCAATACCGCCCTCTCGTCGCCCGCTACGATCAGATCGCCACGGTCATCCCCGGCCGCGTCAGCCTGACCACCGACGAATCGGCGCTCGAACTTTACCAGCCGAACGAAGCCTGGCTCGCCGTGCAGAAAGACCTACTCGACCAGCAAATCATCGACACCAACGGCCGCAAAGTCGTGCGCGTCAATGACATTGACCTTGCCGACCAACGCACCAACGGCAACGTCGAGCTGCGCATCACCCAGGTGGACGTCGGCCTTGCCGGCGCCATAGGCCGCCTCCTCCAGGGCCTGGTCCCGCCAATGGCCATTCGCCGCCTTCAGGCAAAGCTTCCGCCGCGCACTATTCGCTGGGAATTCGTCAACCTGATCGAGTCGAATCCGCTTCGCCGCGTGAAGCTCCGCATGTCCAGCACCAAGCTCGCCGCACTTCACCCGGCCGACCTGGCGGAAATCATGGAAGAGCTTTCGCCCGCGGAGCGGCAATCCATCGTTGATTCGCTCGACGAGGAATCCGCCGCCGAAGCCATCGCTGAACTCGATAAGCGCCTCCAGACTCAGGTGGTCGAAAAGCTCAATCCGGAAAAAGCCGCGGACATCCTCGAAGAAATGAATCTGGACGAAGCCGCCGACATCATCGCCAGCCTCCCCGCCGACACTTCGAAGGAAGTGATGGAGGAAATGGAGGACCGCGAAGCCACTGAAGTCGAGGCGCTCATGCGCTACGGCGAGAACACGGCCGGCGGCATGATGAATACGGAACTCGTCGTCGTCGGCGAAGATGCCACGCGCGGCGAAGTGGTGGATTTCATCCGTTTCAATGAAATTTCGCCGGACCAGCTCGATAACGTGGTCCTGATCAACCGCGACGCCGCCCTCTCAGGCACCGTCCCCATCGCGCGGCTCCTGCTCGCCAATTCCGAGCAACGCCTGGATGAAATCAAATTCGAGCCGGTGCTCTCCGTGCGCGCCGAAACGGACGAAAAGGAAGTTTTCGAGATTTTCGACAAATACAATCTGCGTAGCCTTGCCGTGGTGGACGCCGCGAACCGCCCCATCGGCGCCATCACCGTGGACGATATCGTCAGCCGCATGCACGCGAAATTATGAACACGCTGGCCACCAACGAGGGTGCCTTCGCGGGCTTGAAAGCCCGTGGCCGGGAGATTGCGCGCCGCGTGCGCCCCTACCGCCGCCGCATCGCGCTGTTTCTCGCCGTCGTCGGCCCCGGCCTGATCACTTCAAACGTGGACAACGACGCCGGCGGCATTACCGTTTACACCACGGCCGGCGCCCAATTCGGCTACACGCTCCTTTGGTCGCTGATTCCCATGACTATCGCGCTCTACGTCAGCGAAGAAATGTGCGCGCGCATGGGCGTCGTCACCGGCAAAGGCCTCTCGGACCTGATCCGCGAGGAATTCGGCTTCCGCTCGACTTTTTTCGTGATGGTCGCAGCGCTGGCCGTGGACCTTGGCAATACCGTCGCGGAATTCGCGGGCATCGCTGCAGCAAGCGAAGTGCTGCATATCAGCAAATATATCTCGGTCCCTCTTGGCGCTCTCGCGGTCTGGCTCCTGGTTGTGTACGGAAGCTATCGCATCGTTGAGAAAATATTCCTCGTGGCCTGCGCGTTTTATCTCTCCTACGTCGCTTCCGCCTTCCTCGCCAAACCTGATTGGCTGTTGGCCGCCAAGGAGACCGCCCTGCCCACGCTGCACATGAATGCCGGCTATCTCCTGATGCTCACGGCGCTCATCGGCACCACCATCGCACCGTGGCAATTCTTCTATCTTCAGGCAGGCTACGTCGAAAAGAAGGTCGGCCCGCGCCAGTACAAGCACGCCAAATGGGACATTTTCGTCGGCAGCATTTCCTGCATGGTGATCGTGTTCTTCATCATCGTCTGCTGCGCCGCCACGCTCAACGCCAAGGGTCTCACCAATATCACCGACGCAGCCGAAGCCGCCAAAGCGCTCATCCCGCTCGCGGGAAAATGGGCCGGCGGCCTTTTTGCCTTTGGCTTGCTCAACGCGTCACTTTTCGCCGCCTCTATCCTTCCGCTCTCGACGGCGCACGTAATCTGCGAAGGCCTCGGGTTCGAAGCGGGCATAGACAACAAATTCAAGGAAGCCCCGGCTTTCTATTCCCTCTATGCCGGCCTGATCGTAGTCGGCGCCGGAATAATTCTGATTCCCAAAGCGCCGCTCTTCAAAATTTTGGTCCTATCGCAAGTGGCCAATGGCGTCTGGCTGCCCGTGGTGCTGATATTCATCCTGCTGCTCATCAATCGCCGCGACCTGATGGGCGACTACGTCAACACGCTCGCCTTCAACATCGTCGCCTGGACCGTCAGCATCGTCGTAATCATCCTAACGGTAGTCCTCGTCTACGCCACCATCACGCAACCCAGCGCCGCCGGCCTCGGCGGTTGAGTAGTGGATTCAATTCTTGCTGTGTTCTCCCGGGCTGTCATTTCCCAAAGACATGTTTCACACGTCTGTCCACACTTTACATTACACATGTAAGTGTGTAGACTTTTAAATGAGAACTCCCCATGCCCACGAATCTAGCAATTGATGACCGCCTCATCAAAGAAGCCAAGAAGCTTGGACGTCATCGCACAAAGAAAGAAACCGTAACGGCTGCGCTCGATGAGTACATCCGGCGCCGTAAGCAGCAGAAAATCCTCGCCCTGTTTGGAACGATTGATTACGATCCGGCCTACGATTACAAACGCGAACGCCGCTCGAAACGCTCGTGAACGTTCTCGTTGATACTTCGGTATGGTCTCTCGCTCTCCGCCGCAGGCCGGGGGATTTGAGTGTGGCGGAGCGTTCAGCTGCCGTGGAACTAACTGAGCTCATCAAAGAGGGAAGGGCACAAATACTGGGCCCGATTCGGCAGGAACTCCTCTCAGGCATCAAGGAGCCGGTGCAGTATGAAAAGTTGTGCGCAACTCTTCGGTCATTTCCCGACGAGCAGCTCAACACCGTGGACTATGAAGCTGCGGCCAAAGCGAGCAACGAATGTCGCTCAAGGGGAGTCACTGTTTCCGCCGTAGACATACTGATTTGCACAGTTCCCATCGCACGCGGGTGGTCGCTATTTTCCACAGACACTGATTTCAAGAATTACGGCGCGATTCTCCCCATTAAGCTCCACGCCCCGCGAAAATAATATGGAGCGCCGCGCCCCACTCCCTTGAGAAGTGAACCGTGGCGCCCCGGTACTGCGACGTCGCTACTTGCTGACGCCCTGCGGCTCCGCCGCGTGCTCCTGCAGGAGCTGATCCACGCGTTGCGACCACTGCTGCCGCATCGCATCTGCCTTGGTCCGCTGGTCGGGCGTAAGCACGTTCGTGTAAACCTGCGACACGAATCGCTCCTTCGTAACCAACAACTCCGCGATCGTCTGCGACTGCTCGCTCGCGATCGCCGTCACCTTCACCTCGTCGAATACGCCGCCCTGCGTCGCCGCCAGCATCTGCTTCTGCCCGTCGGCCAGCTTCTGGATCGATGGCTCAACCGTCGGCCATTCGGCCTTGGCCATCGTTCGAATCTGCTGCCGCTGCGCATCCGTCAAATCCAGCTTCCAAGACATGATTGCCAACCCACGTTCGAACATATGCTCTCCATGATGTCCCATCCCCCTGCACCGCGAATGGGCGCGCGCTGCAACCAACCCTCCCACAGCCAAAACTGCAACTGCCACTCCCACTCCGATATATATCTTTTTCATCTGATAGCTCCTTCCGATCTCCGACTAGTTACATGTTGCAACAAATCCGCATGCGGCTGGATTATGACTTCGGCTCCGGCGGCGCCGGCGGCCGAAAACCGCCGCAACGCCCGCCCATGCCCTGGCGAAATTTCTCGCGCTCCTCCGGCGTCATCTGCTCCCAACGCTCCATCATGCGGCGACGCCAGTGCATCCCCGGCCCGCCGCGCCCGCGGAACCCGCCGAAAAGAATCTTGGCGAGAACCAGCAGTCCCAAAGCCTGCCAGAATGTAATCACCCGCAAGCCAAAGAGCGCGGGCATGAGCCAGTTCCACAAGCTCATCACTACAAATCCGAACACCAGGAGCCCCAGCACCACAAACACAGCGATCTTGAGCCCTCTGAAAATCCATTTTCCTGTCATCGTTCTTGTCCTCGCTCATTCCTGAATTCGTCATAGATGGCCCGGAGCCGCTCGCGCAGATGCGTCACCGCGTAATGCTTGCGCGATAGCAACGTGTTCACGCTCACCCTGGATTCCGCCGCCAGCTCCTTGAAACTTCGGCCCTCCATTTCGTGCGCGATAAACACTTCCCGCTGCTCCGCCGGCAATTCCTCGAGTGCCGCTTCCAATTCTTCCAGCAGCACCTGCCGCGCGTAAGCCGCTTCCGGCCCCGCGTCAGGGGAGGGAAGCAGATCCTCCAAAACAAGCTCCGCCCCATCCTCGCCAAAATCCACCGGCTCCTGCGTGGACACCTGCGGCTTCCGCGCGCGAAAAAGATCCGTGATGCGATTCCGCGCCACGGTGAACATCCACGCCGTCACATTTTCGACGGGCTTGATCAGGCGGTATGCTTCCACCAGCTCGTAAAAGACATCCTGAAGGATGTCGTCCACATCGCCGGCGTCGCCCACACGCTTGCGAATGAAATTCCGGAGCCGCCCGCGCTCGCGCAGGACGGTCTCCGAAATCCGTCGATCTTGCTCGATGGTCATCCACTCCGCGTCTTGCGCTCTGCCCATCTACACATATAGACGAATCAGCCCCGCATTTATTGTATGCGCCTTGGCCACTGAAGCGCCGCTTGACCGCCGCCCTTCACGCATAATTTCTGTTACCTCTCGATGTCACCCGTAGGGGCACGGCATGCCGTGCCCCTACGGCGCAACTTGACGCCACCATTTTGCTTTCGCCTCGGTGCTAATGACAATTCCGGCTAAGTGTTCCTACCTGGAAGGATCAAACAGAAGGAGTTTCGCCCCCGGCGTCAGCGGCACAGCTCAGCAGCGCAGTCTAAATTTCACTTCCCGCCGTCGCTCTGGCCCGCGGCCACCATTTGGCGGACCTGTTCCAGCCAGTTCAAGACCACGGTCGGCTGCGATGCCGCTGTCATTTTGCCGCCAGGAAATTGGAAGATTACGAAGTGCTGCCCATCAGGCGCAACGTCGTATGACTTGAACGGAACCCTCATCTCCATGCGGTCCGCGAAGAGCACTTGAGGTTTGCCGGGCTGGAAGGAATTCTTTTCAACGGAATACGGAACTGTGATCAGCGTGGCCCCCTGGGCGTAGAAAAGTTCATGCCCGGTCATGGACCAGTGTGGTTCTATCCCCCCGTCCGTGGAGATTTGCCATTTGCCTCCCGGGCCGGGAAAGGGCACCACATATATCTGGGGAAACCCGGATTCATCAGAGCTGTAGGCCAACCATCGGCCGTCCGGCGAAAACGAACCCGCACTACCATGCCCCACTCCCGGTACAGGCTTTGTCTCTTCCACTTTGCCATTTGCGTCCACGGTCAACGTCCAGAGCTCGCAGCACTTCCCGTCCTTTTCCGCGAGGTGATCCAAGACCAGAACCCTGCCATCGGGTGACCATGACGATGGATACGCATTCAAAAGCCCTTCCGGGGTTAAAAGCTCTTCCTCGCCGTTCCCGTCGGCCCGTTTCCAGAAGATAGCCTGCCCCGAGCCTTTTGGCGTGCTATGAGGATGCGAATAGGCGACTCGCTCGCCGTTCGGTGTCCAGGTGGGATACATCGCCCCCGCGGTACCCATTGTCAGCGTCGAACTGATTCCTCGAACCAGGTCGTAGATCCAGATGCTGCCGGTGCCCTTCTGGAATGCCAGACGCTTCCCGTCGGGAGAGAAGCGCACCGAGGCGGCATCGGCCTCATTGGTCAGCAGCACCGAAGCATTGCCCTTGCGGTCCACCAGCGCCACGTTCAGGTTATGAGATATACCTCCGCCTGACAGATACACGGCCGTGCCGTTTTTCGAGAAGCTGAGTTGCGCGCCGCCGTTGGTAATATCCGAATCCACTCCCTGAAGGACCGGAATCGCCGTCCCCGTCAACTTCAACGCTTGCGCGTCGAATGGCGCGACGAAGACTGTCCCTTGCGACACATAAGCCAAGTACCCTCCAGCAAGGTAGCGCCCAAAATACGCATTCTCCACCAGCACTTTCGGCACGCCCGTATCGAGAGGCGCCGCTTCCACGCTGGAATGCCCGAAAAAATTATTGTCCGAGGACGCGGTGAAGAGCACGGCCTTGTCGCCGGGAAGAAATTGCGGCCATCGGTGGGTGATCTCCGTGCGCGCGGCATCCAGGTGTGTGGCAGGCGCCGGCGTTCCACCTGCCGCTGCAATCCGGTAGAGTGCGCTCGTGAACTGGTTTGGGAAGATAATGGTGCCGTCTTCGCCCCAGTCTCCTCCGCGATAGCCGGTCACATCGCACAACGTAATCGGCGCCCCGCCGCGTACGGACACCTTCTTCAATTTTCCGTCGCCAAAAAACCCGATCCATTGGCTGTCCGGAGAAAAGAATGGCGCGGCAGCGTTACCCGCACCGTCGAGCAGCACGGCAGCCCCTTTGGCCATTTCCCGCACGTAGAGCCGCCCCTCCCCTGATCCACCGCTCCGCGTGATGTAGGCCACGCGCTGGCCATCGGGAGAAATCACCATTGCCGTTCCGTTCACCAAATCCAGTTGTTGGTCCGGGGGAACCAGCAGGCTGAGCTCTATGGCTCTCCGCGCAGTGGGTTGTGCCGCCTGCCGCAGCGCCAGCAGCGACACAATTAGCGCCACAGTCAATGCCGCTGCCAGCCCCCACGGCAGATACCGCAGCCATCCCGGCGCGCCGGGCCCAGGCGCATGCCATTGCTCGCGCCCGGACGTGCTTCCCATCGCCCCACGCGACGAACTGTGCGTCGCAGCCCCCACTTCCGCCTGCGCGACACCTGACATCGCGGACCTCACGCCCGAGGAATCCTGCACCGCCGTAGCCATCGCGGCGCTCGGCATTCTGGCGGATGACTCCTCCATCGCCACTGCCCGGTAAGCTGCGGAGCGATTCGAGTCGCTGTCGCGTTTCACGCGCTTCAGGTCCGCGCGCATATCCGCGGCGTTGTGGTACCGCAGGTCGCGGTCCTTCTCGAGCGCCTTGCAGATGATTTCCTCAATCTTCGCGGGCAGGTCCGGATTCAGCCGGATGGGCGAGACCGGCGCGCGATTCAAAGTCGCCTCGGATATCACCGCGGAAGTGTCTCCGCGGAAGGGCAGCGCGCCAGTACCCATCTCGTAGATCACCACGCCGAAGCTGAAAAGGTCCGTGCGCGGATCAAGCGGCTGCCCGCGCACCTGCTCGGGCGACATATAGGCAACCGTCCCGAGCGCGGTCCCCGGACTCGTCAGCATCGCCTCGCTCACGCCTTGCGTCATCGAAGCGTCGCCGCGCACATCCGCCTTGCTGTTGCCACTCACCTTGGCCAGCCCGAAATCTAGAATCTTCGCGTGCCCTCGCTTGGTGACGAAAATATTCGCCGGCTTCACGTCGCGGTGCACGATGCCTTGCGCGTGCGCCGCATCCAGCGCATCGGCCACTTCGATCGCCAGGTCCAGAAGCCGTTCCGTCTCCATTGGCTGCCCGGTGATCAGGTGCTTGAGCGTCGAGCCGTCGAGATACTCCATCACAATAAACGGATGCCCATCCGCCTGCGAAATCTCGTAAATCGTGCAAATGTTGGGATGATTCAGTGCAGAAGCCGCCCGCGCCTCGCGGCGAAACCGCTCCAGCGCCTGCGCGTCGCGCGCCACGTCATCTGGCAGGAATTTCAGCGCAACAAACCGGCCAAGCTCGGTATCCTCGGCCTTATAGACAACGCCCATGCCCCCGCCGCCAAGCTTCTCAATGACGCGGTAGTGCGAAATCGTGCGGCCAATCGGCGACTGTGTTTCCGGCATGAGTGGCGCTCATCTTAGGCCGCGCGCCCAGGCAAGTCAACGCGCCCGCCGCCAGATTAATCTCACCCGCCCTCTTCAATTGTCATCCCGGCAGAGCGAAGCGACGAGGGATGCGCTGTTCGTCTTGCTGGCCCGTGTCGGGCTGGCGTGCTGCTGGCTGTTTTCTCTCCTCCGCGTCAGTAGGAATAGGTACATGGCCTCCCGTAAGACGGTCGATTTCAAAATTGCACTCGATTGATTGTGAAAGGGTTAAGACCATTTCCAAATCGTTTTGAGAGTCGATTTGCGAGGCCGTTGCGAGTGAGCAGTGAGGGGCGACGAGTGCCCGAGGAAGCCCGGCGGGACCTCGCGCGGGCGCTCCTCAGGCGCTCCGCTCCCGACGAGCTGCAATTCCGCCGCGCGCGCTGGTTGTGGTCTGCCATCGTCTTCAAAGAGAGACCCTTCGACTCCTCCGCCGCGGCGGACTCAGGGTGACCATTCCGCCACGGCGGACTCGGAAGGCGAGCCTCGTCTCGCAGCCCCATCCGGGACCCTCCTCCGGCGGACAGGCGCGAAAAGCGCGTCGGATGGTCAATTCTCCACCGATAGCATCGCGCACGGGAACGAAAGTTGCAAGCGAGCGAGCCTGTGGAGTTTCTGGAGGCTGGAGACTGGAGTCTAGAAGCTGGCAGAGGCGCACAATGCGAGGACGTCGACGATTTTTTTTAGCGGTGATAAAGAGGATCCAAAAACAGGAACCCCACTCTTTGCAGGCGGCGCAAAGCATGGGGCACCCTCAAATTCAGAAGCTAAAGGCCCGGCCACCCGCCGATTTGCGGTGAGATCTTCTAGGTTGCGACAACTAGATCACGCCGGTTGCAGCATCACGCCTGTGCCACTGGCTCTCCCGCCGGGAATCGGAAGCTCACAATTTTCCTGTAACGATTCCTTCAAATTCCTCACTACCTTCTGGACCGCCAATCGCGAAGCAAGGGCCCAACAGGACTCAATTCGCGTTCGCCACCGACGAAGGAGGTCATATGTTTTCTTGCCCGTTCCACGCTAGGTCAGCCAGGACCCTCAGCCTTATAGTCATGGGAGTACTTGCTCTCCTTTTTCAATCGCCCCGGCTGAAAGCTCAGACTTTTGACCAGATCCAATTCGTCATCGGGACCGGAGGCGACGATCTTCGCGGGGACAGTTCCGCCATGGCCAAGCTGCTCGCGGCCAACGGTTCCACCCTGCAAGAGATCACTCTGAAGGGACAGAACCAGCCGGGTTGGAATAACAACACTTCTCACACAGTCACTGCCACGCTTAGCCCTGCACTCGCCGCCTCCAAGATCGCCCACATCGTAATCACCCTGACCTCCCATAACGGCTTTTTAGAAACCGACGACAACTGGAACGTGGAAACTGTCGTCGTCACCCTTTCCAATGGCGGCTCTGGCCCATTGGAAATCATCAATGTGGCCGGCGACCCTTTTGTGCGCCTCACCGGGAGTCAGCCTAGCGTTACTTTGACGCCTCTTCCCACCGGCCCGCCAGGCACATTCAATGAAATTCAATTCGTGATCACCACCGGCGGCGATGATCTCCGCGGCGACAGTTCCGCCACCGCCACGCTGCTTGCCCCCAATGGTTCCACTCCGCAAGTGATCACTCTGAAATCGCAATCCCAGTCGGGTTGGGGCAATAATTCAACGCACACGGTCACTCATAGTCTTAAGTCACCCCTGGCGCTCTTCGCCATCTCCGACATCGTAATCACCCTGACTTCCCACAACGGCCTTCTAGAAACCGATGACAACTGGAACGTCCAAGACGTTGTCGTCAACCTCTCGAACAACGGCAGTGGTTCCAACCGCATCCTGCACGCCTTTGGCGATCCGATCGCCCGCCTTACGGGCAGTATTCCCAGTGTCTCATTCCCGCTCCCCACCGATCTCCTCGGTCCGGTCTGCCCCTCGCAAAGTCGGAATTGCACCGACGTGCTCACCTATCACAATGACTCCATGCGCACCGGCTGGAACTCCAGTGAAAAAGTTCTTACCACCGCGAACGTCAAGCCGCCCAGCTTCGGCCATATTGCCACCATCCTTCTGGACGATCAGGTTGATGCCCAGCCTCTTGTCGTTGGCGGCGTCACCTTTGTGGCCACGGAAAACAACACCATCTACGCGCTCGATTTCTGGACGGGCTCCAGTGTAATCCATCATTTCGGCCCGCCTGTTCAAACGCCTCTTGGATGTAACAATAACGGCCCTAACGTGGGGATCAACGGCACGCCGGTGATTGATCTCGCTACCAGCACCCTCTACGTCGACACTTATCTGCTGGAAAACGGCAATCCCACGCACCAGATTCACGCCCTGGACCTCGCCAATCTCATCGACCGTGCACACTCTCCCGTCACGGTGGCCGCGTCTCACCCCATGCAAAGCGGCGGCAACTTCATGTTCAACGCCAAGTATCAACGCCAGCGCCCTGGCCTACTCCTGCAAAACGGAAACGTCTATGCAGGCTATGGTAGCTTCTGCGATTTTGGAGGCAATAATTCACGCGGCTGGCTGCTCGGCTGGAACCAGACCACACTTGCCCCTCTTTCTGCCGATCAGCTCAATGACCGCCGGACCTCCGGCGGCGGGTTGTTTCTTTCTTCCGTGTGGATGTCGGGGTATGGCGTAGCCGCGGACAACGAGAAGAGCCTCTATTTCATCACCGGCAACTCCAGCTCGGGAACCTACAATTCCACATTCAACATCGCCGAAAGCGCGGTGAAAATCTCCGCGGACCTCTCCAGCATCACTTCCTTCTTCACTCCCGCAAACGTTAACGCGCTCGATTCCAAAGACACCGACTACGGTTCGGGTGGCATCATGCTGCTTCCCGACCTGCCAGGCAGCTTTTCGCATCTCGCAGTTGGCGCTGGGAAAGACGGGCGCATGTTCGTTTTCAATCGCGACAATCTCACTGGCTTCCGCCCTACAGACATCCCCAGCAACGTTCAGGTTGGCGGATGCTGGTGCGGTCCCTCCTACTTTAATACTGGCACGCCGAAGCTTCCGGCCCATCGCGTCGTAAGCAGCGGGGGCAATACCCTGATGACTTGGTCTCCCGGCGTCACCTCCGGTGGCACTCCCGTGCCCACCCTCAATCTCGTCGCGTCCAGTGTTCTCAGCTTTGAGACCGCTCAAGACCCCGGCTTCTTCACTTCCATCTCCTCCGACGACCTGACTACCAATTCCGCCATCATCTGGGCTGTGGGACGAGCCGAAGGCTCCGACCAGCACGTCACGCTGTATGCCTATGACGCGGTGCCCTCCGGTACAAGTCTGCCCCTGCTTTGGTCCGGTACTGCGGGCTTTTGGCCGAATACCGGCGGCAACGCCAATATCGTCCCCACCGTTGCCAACGGCCGCGTCTTTGTCGCCAGCAATCAGCGGTTGGAGATCTTCGGTTTGACTAGGTCGCCCCGTCCGCCTCGTCCGCCATTCCCCATCGGCGGACTTCACGCGCTTGCTCAGCCAATTCCCGGCGCAGCATATTGGGGCACTGTGAAGTCCGTCTCCGGAAACCGCCTCACGCTCGAATTGCGCGACGGCAGCCAGCTTCTCGTCGATATCTCGTCCGCCCTCTCCCAGGGGCAAACCGGCGAACTGTACTCTGGCGAACTGGTCGTCGTCCATGGCAAACGGAACGCTGATGGCTCGCTGCTGGCCGACTCCGTATCCCGCGCCAAGGGCAAAGCCCTTTGGGAGACAGACCGCGACCAATAACGCAAACCGCGCATTCCAGCGGGGTCTTGTCCGTCAAGCGCTTGAGGCACGGCAGAAGTTGGCATGGCTGTTAGGGTCGGTAGTATCTGCTGATTGACGCCGCAATCGTACAAGTGAAATTTCGCTGACATTCCGGAAATCCCATTATAGGAAGTCGCGATTGCCCTAACCATCTTCACTTTCACGGGCGGGTGGCCTGCCCTTTCGCCTTTGACTTGTCGGGTGTCCCACTCCTCACGTCGCCGTTCGTGAATGGCGGGGGGTTTTGCCCTTCGTTCAATTCCCATCATCATCGCTGACAAAACCACCGACGCCTCTGGCCTCGCGCCCTGAAATAATTCCTTCTTTTCCCGTCTGCGCTCAGCGGAAGGGCAGGGTGAAACTTGTCGCGAGCTCGCGCGAATTCTGCGTCCCGATGCTAGAGGGGCCGAGGGAACCCGGCCGATAACAGACAGCCTGGCTTTGTTGACATCTCGTGTTTTTTTTCAGAATCCAGCCGGCTATTTGAGCTGAGATTCTTCGACTGCGCCCCGCGCCCGCCAAAAGGCGGCGGGAAATGCAAAAGCGCGCGGGACTCCGCTCAGAATGACGACCGAAAGAGAAACCCGCGGCAAGAAAGAACCGAGAGGCCGGCGACGATGTCAACAGAGCCAGCCAGCCTCTGGTTCCTCCACCTTAGGGTCCCCGGGGGTGGCTCCGTCAGGCCTTCACCGCTTCCTCGCTCCTCGGCCTCCTTGCGTCGCTGCCTCACTGCCTCGTGCATCGTCCCTTGTCACCCGCCATTGCTCGTGCTACTTTCCCTCGCGGGGACTCCCCGAGCGACTTCTGGTGAAAGCTACCGAGCTTTTAAAACCTGCCGACCGCGAGGAAGCGGAGCTTCTCGAAAAACTCGACCTGAAGCGCCTGCCGGAGCACCTCGCCGTCATCATGGACGGCAACGGCCGCTGGGCCGAGCGCCGCCACCTGCCGCGCGTCGCCGGCCATCGCGCCGGAGTGAAGGCCGCGCGCGACGTGATCGAGACCTGCGCCCGCCTGAAAGTACCCTGCCTGACCCTCTACGCCTTCTCTCTCGAAAATTGGCGCCGCCCGCAAGCCGAAGTGGATTTTCTGATGCGCCTGCTGCGCGAATATCTGAAGCGCGAACTGCCCTCCATCCACAAAAACAATATTCGCCTGCTCATCATTGGCCGCTCGGCCGACCTCCCCGACGCTGTCCGCAATGACATCGAGCACGGGATGCGCCTCACCGCCCGCAATACCGGCATGAAACTAGTCGTCGCGCTGAACTACGGCGGCCGCGCCGAGCTGGTGGACGCCTTCAACGCCTTGCTCGACCATGTACGCTCGAACGGCCTCTCCGCATTTCACGCGGACGAACAAACAATTTCAGAAAATCTCTACACCGCCGGCCTGCCCGATCCCGACCTGCTGATCCGCACCAGCGGCGAAATGCGCGTCAGCAATTTCCTGCTCTGGCAAATCGCCTACGCGGAAATTTACGTCACCGAAACTCTTTGGCCCGATTTTTCGCGTGCGCGCTTGCTCGAAGCTCTCGTGGATTACCAGAGGCGCGAACGGCGCTACGGCGGGCTCGGCTCGGCGCGCGAAAAATCCGTGTCCGCCAAGGCGCGAGGCTAGCGCGGAATGCTGCTCCGCATCCTGACCTCCGCCATCCTGATCCCGCTCGTCGTCGCGCTCGTCTGGTGGGGGCCGGCCGCGGCCACGGCGGCCGCCGCCGCGCTCATCATCATTCTCGCGCTCGTGGAATTTTTCGATCTGGGCTCGCGCCTCGGCTTGCGCGCTTTTCCCAAGTGGACGATGTTTTGCGCCGCCCTGATCTTTTATTCGCAATATTCGGTGGGGATGGTCGAAACGCATGCGATCGCGGGCGGCGTCTCCATCGTCCGCGACGCCGCGGGCGGCATGCTCTCGCTCGAAGCAGTGCTG
Source organism: uncultured Acidobacteriota bacterium (assembly GCA_963701005.1). Lineage (GTDB taxonomy): Bacteria > Acidobacteriota > Terriglobia > Acidiferrales > UBA7541 > Palsa-295. Next base: position 3,028,933 of record OY969555.1, on the reverse strand, counting down.
CTCGTCTTTTTATTTGGCTGCGTCTCGATTGGATTGGCCACGCGGCGGCCATTGCAAGACGTGCTCCCGGCCATGGCTATCAGCAGCGCGGGGTTGCTCTTCATTGCACTGCCGTTCAGCTACCTCGTGCGCATCAACGAAATCGAGCGCGTCGGCCGCCAACTGGTCCTCTTCACGCTGTGCCTAGTCTGGGCAGGAGACATGCTCGCGTATTTTGTGGGGCGCTCGTTTGGCCGCACTCCGATGGCGCCGGCCCTCAGCCCTCGGAAAACCTGGGAAGGCGCGCTCGGCAATATACTCGCCTCGCTAATCGTTGGGGTTTTGTTCGCGCGCTGGATGCAGGTGGATGCGATCTTGCTCTTGACCATCGCCGCCCTCGGCAATATCGCCGGGCAAATGGGCGACTTGATCGAGTCCGCCTACAAACGCGGCGCCGCCGTGAAAGACTCCGGCACGCTCGTCCCCGGCCACGGCGGCGTCCTCGACCGCATCGACAGCCTTATCCTCGCCGCCCCGGTCGTCTGGGCCGCCTACCAGTGGCTCGGCAGGCAATAGGGCGCATGAAGATGTTATTGAATATTCGGCGATGCAGCCGGCGTCGCCTCATTCTTCGGGCTTACGGAAGCGCTCGGGCCCGTCTCGACCGACGAATTGTGCATGTTGAGAATGCGCCAGCGGCCATCGCCTTTGCGGCACATGGACATGCCGTGGCCGGTGCGGTGCTCGGTGGGAGTCTCGAGCGTGTAATCGTAGGAATACCACAGCGCGTCGCCAAACATCCGCGCGTCGCGCAGCTTGGTGACGTAATCAATGTGGGGCGCGTATTTGAAAAACCGGTCCTGCATATAAGCCATCACCTGCGGCCGCCCGACGAACTCTCCGTGCGGCGTGTACATCACCACTTCCGGATCGAGGCATTTCTCGAATTCCGCCGCATCCCCTTTGTTGAACGCCGCCATGCAGGGCTCCATGGAGCCCTCCATCGCAGCGTACGTGGCGCGCACGTCCACAGGGTCCGAGCCCATGGATGCGACGCGATGCTTCAGATCAATCGTCACTCCCATTTGATCGAGCACATCCATGCCGAGGATGCCGTCAATCTCCCCCCCGCAGGCGGCGCCGATCGGGCTCAGATCAATGGCGGGCAATTTGAGATTTTGCAGATGGTGTTTTCCGAGCACAAGCTCGTCGAGCGAAACTTCGCGTGCGCTCGTCGCCGCCGTCCCAGTCCAGGATGCGATATGGACTTCCTTCGAGCGCCCGCCGGAGAACGATTTCAAATTCAGCAGCGTAGTTGCGGCCGTGTCCAGCAGGAAATGCATGTCCTTTCCGGCAATCTGGACTTTCACGACCGGCAGGCGGTCGCATCGTTCAATCGGGATTTCGTCCTTGGTGGTCGAGTCTTGTGCGGAAACAGCGGAGGGAAAGAACCAATACGTGAGCCAAATCAGAGCAACGGCGAATCCTCGTATCCGCAAAGGTCGGATCATGGATGCGCACCCCCGGGCCCGGCGATTCTTGCGATGCGGTTGTATCGGATGCGCGGTCCGTGTTCAGCGATTCAGCGGAAATGCGTCCATCGGCTCCCCGCAATGGGCGCACCGCGCAACGGCTGCGATTCGCAAATTCAGATAAACATCTATAAAATCGAGGCTGCATGAATCGCATCGCCATTCTCGGCTCGACAGGCTCGATTGGCCGCCAATCCCTCGCGGTTGTTGACGCGTTGCCCGGCCGCTTCGAAGTCGTCGCGCTTGCGGCTGGCTCGAATATCGCGCTAGTGGCAGAGCAGGTCGCGCGCCACGTTCCCAAGGTGGTTGCAGTCGGTACCGAAGCCGGTGCCCGCGAGCTGTGCGATGCCCTCGCGAAGCAGCGTCGCAAAGACAAGAAAGCGCCGCAGCCTGAGATTCTGTTTGGCGCCGAAGGCATCGAGCGTGTGGCCACGCACCCGGACGTGGAAACCGTTGTTTCCGCTGCTGTCGGTGTTGTCGGCCTCCGCGCCACGTACAAAGCCATCGAGCAAGGCAAGCACATCGCTCTCGCGAATAAGGAAGTCCTGGTCGCTGCCGGCGAAGTAGTGATGGCCGCGGTAAAGCGCCAAGGCGTTGCCCTGCTTCCGGTGGATAGCGAGCACAACGCCATTCACCAGTGTCTCCGCGCCGGCGAGGGCAGGGAAGTAAAGCGCCTGGTCCTCACCGCCTCAGGCGGTCCGTTTCGCAGGACGCCTATCTCAAAGCTCTCGAAGGTGACGCCAAAACAGGCTTTGGCGCATCCAAATTGGAAGATGGGCCAACGGATCACGGTTGATTCCGCGACGCTCATGAACAAGGGATTCGAGGTGATCGAGGCGCGCTGGCTCTTCGGAATGGATTTGGAGAAGATTCAAGTGGTGATTCACCCGCAATCGACGATTCACTCGATGGTGGAATTTGTGGATGGTTCAATTCTGGCACAGCTTGGCCCGACCGATATGCGCATGCCAATCCAATATGCGCTAACCTATCCGGAGCGGGTGCCGTCGAACGGTTGTGCGCTCGATTGGACGACGCTGCGCAAACTCGAGTTCGAGGACGTCCCCGAGCGAAAGTTTCCGTGCCTCGCGCTTGCGAAAGAGGCTCTGCGCCAGGGCGGCGCGTGGCCATGTGCTTTGAATGCGGCGGATGAGATCGCCGTGGCGGCCTTCCTCGAGCGGCGGCTGCCATTTCTAGGGATTGCGAAGGTGATTGAGCGGGTGCTTGAACGCACGCCGCGCCACTCGATGCGCACGATTGACGAAGTGCTGGCAGCAGATGTCGAAGCGCGGCGCATGGCTCGAGAAGAAGTCGCGCGCGCAAACTAGGCCGTCCAGTAGAACTGGGAAATGATTTTTTACTTATAATAGGAGCGATATGGACGCACTCATCTCCATTGTTTCCGTCACCGTTGTTCTCGGCATCATGATTTTTGTCCACGAGTGGGGACACTTCATGGCCGCAAAATTATCCGGTGTCCGTGTGGATGTTTTTTCCCTTGGGTTCGGTATGCGCCTCGCCGGATTCAAGCGCGGCGACACGGACTACCGTCTGAGCGCGCTCCCCTTCGGCGGCTATGTACGAATGGCCGGCGATAATCCGATTGAGGAGCGCAGCGGCGCGCCTTATGAATTTCTCTCGAAGCCTCGGTGGGTCCGGGTGATCATCGCCGTGGCCGGCCCCACGATGAATATCATTCTTGCCTTCGCAATTTTCTGGGGCATCGTCTGGTTCAAGGGTGTTCCCACTCCCACATATCTGCGGCAGGCCCCGGTTGTTGCAGCCGTCCCCCATAGCGCCGCCGGCGTTTCAGACATTCAGCCGGGCGACAGAATCGTGGCGGTGAACGGCGTAAAGACGTCGACATGGGACAAGGTGTTTGCAGAAACGGGCAAAGCCAAGGCCGGCGATTCGCTCTCCCTCAGCGTTTTGCGGAATGGGAGCGAGCAAACCTTCCCCGTGAAAGTTCCGGAGAAACCTGACGCCTATGCGATCAATGGCTACCCCGCGATGCCTCCCGTCGCGGACGAAATCGCCATCGGATATCCCGCCGAAAAAGCGGGCATGAAGCCGGGCGACAGAATCGTTTCGCTCAATGGCAAGCCGGTGGTCACCTGGGAACAGCTCGTCGAAGGCGTTCATCAATCGAATGGGCAGCCGGTTCAATTCGTCATTCGCCGAGGCGCGACGGATATCCCGCTGGCAATCACGCCCATGCAAGGAATGGATCAGGAAGGCGCGCCCGTCTGGCAAATCGGCGTCGCGCCGCACACGGACGATGATTACGTTCGCCAGGGTGTCGTCCCAGCGTTCAAAGATGCAAGCTTCGCGACTTACAGCGTCATGAAGCAAATCGGGGGAGTGCTTGGAGGGCTGTTCACGGGCAAGGTTTCGCCCCGCCAGCTTCTGGGAGTTGTCGGCATCGCCCGCGAGTCTGGCCGCGCCGCTAAAGGCGGCCCGATGCGTTTGTTGGAATTGATGGCCATGATCAGCATCAATCTGGGGCTGCTGAATCTTCTCCCGATTCCAATTCTCGATGGCGGCCATGTATTACTGCTGGCCATTGAAGGCGTCTTGCGCCGCGATCTGAGCATCGCTGTCAAGGAGCGGTTCGTGCAGGTTGGCCTGGTCTTCCTGCTGAGTATATTTGCTTTTGTGATGTACAGCGATATCATGAGGCTCGTCCAAAGCCACTAATTATGTCCGCCACGCCAGCACATCGCGTTTCAACCGGTGAACGCATCAACGTTCACGAGCCGCCGGGCCATCTCCAGAGCGAGCTGAGCGCGCGCGGCATCCGGCTCACGCGCCAGCGCCGCGTGCTGTTGCAGGTGATGGAGAAGGCGCAACGGCATTTGGATGCTGGTGAAATCCTCGAGCGCGCGCAGAAAATTGACGCGAATATCACGCGCGTTACGGTCTATCGCACGATCGACCTCCTCAAGCGCCACGGCTTGATTGACGAGCTCGACTTACTCCATCTTCGCGGCGACCGCCATTTCTACGAGAGCCACGGCCCTCGCGACCATATCCACGTAGCCTGCCTGCGCTGTGGCAAGGTTCGCGAAGTCGAAAGCCAGCTCTACGAAGAACTGAAAAAGCAGATCGCCAAAGACTGCGGGATTGAAATAACCGTGTCGCGCACCGAAATTGGCGGGCTTTGCTCGGATTGCAGGAAATAGGGAAGCTGCCGATTATTCAGGATCAGAGCTTTTTTGTTGTTCCCATCATCCGGAAATATTCCTTCGCCTGTTCTATGTCCCTGAGCACCTGATCCTTCAGCGCCTGAGGCCCGGAGAATTTCTGCTCGTCTCTCAATCGTGTATGAAAGCAGACCTTCATCGGCCCGCTTGTCAGGTCACGTGAAAAATCGAACAGATGCGACTCGATGGTCAAGCGCTTCCCATCGAACGTCGGCCGCACGCCGATGTTCGTCGCCGAATAATATTTTTTTCCTTCGACCACTGTCTGCGTGGCGTACACGCCACTCTTCGGCAGGCATTCTTGCTCGGTAGTTAGATTCAAAGTCGGCACGATCAGCTTCCGGCCTTGTCCCGTGCCCGGCCGAATCTCGCCCTCGAGCGCGAATGGCCGTCCCAATAGCCGCGCGGCATCCTCTACGCGCCCCTCGCCCAGAGTCTGGCGAATCGCCGAGCTTGATACGACCACTCCATCCGTCACCACCGGCGGCACGACGTGCACCTCAAAATTCTGCTGGCGCCCCAACTCCTCGAGCAGTATCACGTCGCCAGCCTGGCGGTGCCCAAACCTGAAATTTCCGCCGATCATCACGGCGCGCGCATTTAGGGTCTCCACGAGATACACGCGAGCAAAATCCTCCGCGCTCACTTTCGCAAGTTCGGCGTCAAATTTCAGGACCAGTGCGGCGTCCATCCCCGCCGCTTCGAAGGCAGCCAGCCTTTGCGGCAGCGTCGAAAGAAGAGCAGGAGCAGCCTCGGGCCGCAATATTCGTGACGGGTGCGGAAAAAATGTCAGCACGGCGGCCATCAAATCCGTTGCGCGCGCCCGCTCGACGACCCCCGCCAAAATTCGCTGGTGCCCCAGGTGCACCCCGTCGAAATTCCCAATCGTCACCACGGACGCCTTGCGTGACGGGTCAAAGCGCGCCAGCCATTCCTGCGCCGAGTGCACTGTCGCGAGGGCCATCAGTATTCAGCCTCGAGCTTCAAACCATCGTATGCCAGCCGGACATTTTCAGGCAGCTTCGCATTCGTCTCCGCATGCCCCAGGTCGTGGCAGATGTGCGTGAACCAGGCATGCTTGGGCCGCAATTCCTCCACGAGCTTCAGCGATTGCGCAACGGTTGAATGCATCGGGTGCGGCACGTAGCGCAGCGCGTCCAGAATGAAATGATCCAGGCCGCGAAGCAGCGCCTTCGAGCTATCCGGCACGGAGCTGAAATCGGTGAGATACGCTGCATTGCCGAATCGGAAGCCCATCACGTCCATGGGCCCATGCATCGCCGGAACGGGAATGAACTTCAGTCCGAACAATTCGAAAGGCCCGTCGATCGTATGGAGATCAACACCCGGCACGGAACTTTCCGTCGGGGCGCTATCGAAGATATACGCGAAGGTCCGTTGCAGGATTCGCAGCGTCGAATTCGTCGCATAGATGGGCACGCGCATCCGCTGCTTCAAATTGTAAGGGCGGATATCATCGAGGCCGAGAATGTGGTCCGCGTGCCCATGCGTGTAGAGAATGGCGTCCAGGCGATCGATCCCGTTGCGCATGGCCTGGAAGCGAAAATCGGGGGTGGTATCAATCACCACGTTGCGCCCCGCGTAGGAGAGCAGGATGGACGGTCGTGTCCGCTTATCGAGCGGGTCCTTCGAATCGCACACCGGGCAGTGGCACGCGAGCGTTGGCACGCCCATCGAGGTTCCCGATCCCAAGACTGTCAGTTGAAGTGAGCCCATGAATTCGAAGGAAGGATACTATCCGTTCGGTGACTTTTGTAGGGGCAGTTCGCGCCTTGACTGAATTAAGCTCTGCAATCTGCTTGGTGCCGGCCGTAGGTCACTTCTTTTGCGCCGCCTTCTTCGCCATCGCTTCCGTCGCGGCCTTGGATATTTCCATGAAGGTGAGCTTCAGGCTGCCGAGCACTTCGATCAGCAAATCGTCGTCCGCCTTCGAGAGATTGCCGCGGGTTTTCTCGCGCAGCGCGTCGAGCATGTCAATCACCTCGCGCGCTCCCTCCAGATCCACGAAAGCCTGTCCCGTGCGCGGGTCCGCCATTCCGCCCAGCATTGCGGCTGCATTGCGCGTCAGGAAATCCACCAGCATCTGAAAACTGCGCGAGGACCCTTGCGCCTCTACTGCCGCAGTCATTGTTTCATCAGGCGCGTGCGCAGCCTCAGCCTCGCTGCCGATAATCTGACCCGCGGGCTGCGCCGCCGCGGTCTTCGCAGGACTAGATGCGGTGGCCGGCGCTTTTGGAGGGGAATTCGCGGCCTTCTTCGCTGCCGCCTCTTCCTCGCGCTTCTCGAGTTCGACCACTTCTTGCCGTAAATCTCCCTGCTCGGTGAAATGGCGGCGGTCTATGACCTTGAATGTCTCTTCCGGCTTGGGGTCAGCCACGGGATGCGCTCACTTTCTCGTTGCACAGCACTGAATGGCAAGTCTAACATCCGCTCCGCACTGCCACAAGCAGCGCCCGACAACGGCATCGAATTGTTTTCGACGTTCACCTCTCCCTTGTCAATTTGCATGCCCTACCGTACATTGGCCTGTCGTTTCGGAGTCGCGCAGCCCACATGCCGCCTCACCGCAAAAAACCTCGAAAGCCCCGCGCCAAAGCGCGTGCGAAATTGAGCGGCGCGGATTCCGCGGCCATTCCGGTAACTTCGCGGGACCGCGCCGCGGGCAAGTGGTTCGAGAAGCTGGTCGCGCTACAAGCCCGACTGCGCGCTCCGGGCGGCTGTCCCTGGGATCGCGAGCAGACGCATGACTCCCTGCGCAAATTCCTGGTCGAGGAAACCTACGAAGTGCTCGACGCCATGGAGTCCGGCACGGCGCATGATTTTTCCTCCGAGCTGGGAGATCTGCTGCTCCAGGTCGTCTTCCATTCCATCCTCGCGGAGGAGGCCGGCAGGTTCACAATTTCTGACGTTATTGAATCCGTGCACGAAAAGATGGTCCGCCGCCATCCGCACGTCTTCGGCTCGGTGAAAGCGGCCACTTCCGCTGACGTGCTGAAGAATTGGGAGCAGCTCAAAGCCGCCGAGCGCGCCGGGAAAGGGAACTCCGCGGGCTCGCAGGCCAACCGCGCGTCCTCCGAGGACGGTTCCATTCTCTCCGGCATTCCGCGGTCGCTCCCGGCAGTCCTTGAAGCCTATCAACTCACGCGCCGCGCCTCTCGCGTCGGCTTTGACTGGAAGGACCTGTCCGCCATTCTCGATAAACTTGATGAAGAAAAACTTGAGCTATTGAATTCTCTCCCAAGAGTTGAAGGAAATTCACGTCAGCGACCGGGGCTGGATATTGTAAAGCAAGGCGCATCGATAGCACCAGATGACGGCGCCGGCCACCTCGAAGAGGAAGTCGGCGACCTGCTTTTCGTCGCCGTCAATATTGCGCGATTTCTCGGCGTGGATCCCGAAATTGCGCTGAAGAAAGCAAATCGTAAATTCAAGCAACGCTTTAACTATATGGAAGCAGCCGCCGCACGTGAGGGGTTACAGTTTGCCCGGTTGCGTCGCGAGCGGATGGAAGAGTTGTGGGATGAATCGAAGTCCGCAAACGCTGGCAGGGCGCGCTAGGTGCAGAACTTGGCCGCTGAAATCGAAGTCCGCCATTGTGATTTGCTCTCGGAGTATGACGAGTGCGTGCGCCTGGAACGGCTCACCTGGGGCGAAGATATCACCGTACCTGCGGCAATTTTTGTCGTGGCGCATCACTCGGGAGGGCAGGTCCTCGGCGCGTTCGCCGGCGGGCGTATGGTCGGTTTCACACTGGCGCTTGCCGGACTGCGTGGAAAGCAGCGCTTCCTTCATTCCCACATGACTGCCGTCTTGCCTGAGTTTCAAAATCGAGGAGTCGGCCGGCGCCTGAAATTGTTTCAGCGCCAGGACGCTCTGCGGCGCGATATTCCGCTCGTTGAATGGACCTTCGATCCGCTCGAACTCAAGAACGCCCGCTTCAATCTCACGCGCTTGGGCGCCGTCGTGCGGCGCTACCTACCCGACTGCTACGGGGTTACGAATAGCCCGTTGCACGCCGGGCTGCCCACGGACCGCCTCGTGGCCGAATGGTGGCTCGATTCCGAGCGCGTGAAGGGTATTCTTGCGGACGACGTGCCTCCGGCGAACGCCGCCGCCGAACGCATCTCACTCCCCTGCAACCTCCCGGAAATTAAAATGAGAGACCGCGCGGCGGGGCTGCGCATCCAATCTGGCGCTCGCATGGAGTTTCAGCGCTGGTTAGCCGAGGGTTACGTCGCCACTGGCGTCGAAAATCGCGGCGATTCCACCGACTACGTACTCGAACCCCGCGCGTCTATTGCGGGCTTGCGCCTTGAAGAATTCCACGAGGAGTGAAAGCGGCTCAACCTCCATGCGCCTTCGCAAATTGACGCTGCGAGAGATTCACCTACCACTCGTCGAGCCATTTCAAACCAGCTTCGAAACCACCACGCTCCGCCGAATTCTTCTCCTCGAGGCGGATGTGGACGGCGTCACCGGCTGGGGAGAATCCACGGCCGGCGAGTCGCCCTACTATAGCTATGAAACCGTTGAGACGGCCTGGCAAATCCTGCGCGATTATTTGTGGCCCATTCTGAAGGGCAGGGAATTCAATTCCGCGGCCGAAGTTTGGGACTTGTTCTCGCGCGTCCGTGGCCACAATATGGCCAAGGCCGGCCTCGAGATCGCGATCTGGGACGCCGAGGCGAAGCAGAGAAAACTCCCGCTCGCGAAGCATTTAGGCGGCGTGCGCGAGGAAATCATTTGCGGCGTCTCGATTGGAATCCAGCCCACGATCGAGCAGCTCGTCGCCAAAGTCGAGCGCGAGCTCGCCGCCGGTTACCAGCGCATCAAAATTAAAATCAAGCCCGGCTGGGATATCGAACCCGTTCGCGCCCTGCGCGAGCGCTTTCCGCGCATCCGTCTGATGGTGGATGCAAATTCCGCTTACACCCTTGCCGATGCCAAGCACCTGAAGGAGCTCGACGCGTTTTATCTCATCATGATCGAACAGCCTCTCGGGTGCGACGACATTTACTCTCACGTCCAGCTTCAGCGCCAGCTCGACACACCCATCTGCCTCGATGAGTGCATCCACGAGCTCGAACACGCCCGGGCCGCCATCGAAACCGGCGCTTGCCGCATTATCAACATCAAACTCGGCCGCGTCGGTGGCCACACTCCCGCTCGCCGCATTCACGATCTGTGCAAATCAAAGGGAATCCCCGTCTGGTGCGGCGGGATGCTCGAATCCGGAATCGGCCGCGCGCACAATATCGCCATGTCCACGCTGGAAAATTTTTCGTTGCCTGGCGACGTGTCGGCGAGCCGACGCTACTGGCAAGCAGATATTATTCAACCTGAAGTTGAGGTTTCAAAACAAGGAACAATCCAGGTTCCTCCGGCGCCCGGCATCGGCTACATGCCGTGCGTCGATCGAATCGAGTCGCTCACTCGCCGGCGCGAGGTCCTCGAGTAAAACTTGAATTCCGCCCCCAACACAGCTTCAAGTAACGCTTCCTATCGTCCATCCCCGCTGATTATTTTTCTCAGCCTTGCGGCCATGCTCGTAATGTGGTCCTTTAACTATGTCGCGGGGAAGACGGCGCTGCGCTTCATTGATGGTTTAACTCTCGGCACTTTCCGAATCCAGCTCGCCGCCCTCGCGATTCTGCCGTTCTATTTTCTCAACCGGCATCGCGCCCCCCTCGCCGCTGGCGACCTCTGGACGCTCTCCTATCTCGGATTTTTCCTGTGCTTCAACCAGCTCTTCTTTACTATCGGCCTCGCCTTCACCACGTCCGGACACTCCGCCATGATTCTTGCCACCGGCCCCGTCATCATTCTCATCTTTGCCCACTTCTTGAAGCTCGAGTCATTGGCTGGGGAGAAAATCACCGGCATGGTAATCGCCTGCATCGGCGTCTTCATTCTTGCCACCGAGCAGGGCCTGGACATCCGCCACTCAACTACTCTGGCGGGAGACCTTTACACGCTCCTCGGGACCACTTCCTTCGCCTTCTACGTTGTCCTGGGCAAGAAAGTCGCCCGCAAGTACGACTCGATTTCGATGAATACCGTCAACCTCGTCGCCAGCTCGCTTCTGCTCCTGCCACTTACAATTCGACAGGCAATTCATCTGCACTGGGCGAATGTGCCATGGATTGCCTGGGCAGGACTGTTCTATATGGCGGCAATCAGTTCCGTCGCTGCCTACACCCTGTTCTATTGGCTCCTGCGCTATCTAGAGGCCTCACGAGTGGCGGCCGTGAATTATCTTCAGCCGGTTGGCGCGATGTTGATTGCTGCGGCGTTCCTCCACGAAGTTCCTACCCGCCACTTGCTCGCGGGCGGCGCCCTCATCCTCCTCGGCGTGTATTTGGCCGAGCGAGGCAAGGACTAACGGGCTAATTGGCTCCGGATATGCGGGGGCCGAGGGAGGAAGACAGAGCAACGCGCGATTCACAGGTAATCGCGGGGAGGATTTCTAAAAGCTGCGGACCTCGGACGCGTAGGCCAGGTTGGAATTCAAGCGCTGATCCAAGACTGCGGCTGCATACCTGGAACACGCCTTCAATTCGCTTTGCGCCCAACGAGACGGGGCGGCGAGCTGTATGGCGCAAAACCTGTCGAGAACTCGGATCACCCGGTAATAGATCTTCACTTCGCGCAGCCAGGAATTTCCTTCCTTTGAAGAAGCGCAAAGCTGTTCGGAAGTCTGAACCAGGAGATCAAAGTCGCTCGCGCTCACGGAATCGCCGGAAATACCCGTGGCCGCCTGCAGGCAGTTTGAAAGCGGCTGCGCTGCAACGGTCATCCACATGGACCGCCACTGGGCGATCGCGAACTGCGCGAGGGCTGTGAACGACATCACGAGTATGAGGGCTGCTATCATTTCGTTCTCTATGAGCCATTCTGGTGCAGGGCAATGTTTCCCGCAATAGAGCAGTAGTACTGTCTAAGAACTCATCCCCCTGCGGCGTAAGTGGTTATTTCCCAGCAGCTTGTGGCTTTAGGGCGCGAACTCTCCTAAAAACAATGGCTTGGCCTGGCGCCACCCCACAGTATCAATATGGGAACGAGAGACTTAAGGTCAATTGACTCCCCCAGGAAGATAAAGCTAACCTTCAATTGGGCTTCCCGGCAGTGGCACGAATCGAAAACCATGACTAGCTCAGAGCCACTCACGAGCGTGGAGAAGCATACCGCTCGTCCGACGGATTACATTGCACGTTTGCGTGGCTTGCAACGGCGCGAATGGTGGACCTGGGGTGTCTCCGTTTTCGTCATGCTTCTTCTTACCTTCGCGATCGCATCCCTGGCTTTACCCTCAATCCTGGCGGAGAGGAAAGCGGGCTTCGGCTCTGAAATTCTGCAAGCGGTTTCAGGCTTGATAATTCTGATCCTGCTCTTTGCCTGCTACCTGACCTACGAAAAGATTCTGATCAACCGGCTTCGCTTGGATCTTGCTGAGAGGCAATCGCACTCCGTCCTCTGGCGCAATCTTGCGCTCGTGGACCCGCTGACAGGCCTCTACAACCGCCGGTTTGCGGAGCGCACCATCAGGGCAGAGATCGCCCGAGCCCAGCGAAAAGGCTACGCCCTAACGCTCGTCCTGTTTGATCTCGATAATTTCAAGCAGATCAACGACCGCTTCGGCCACGCTGCCGGCGACGCGGTCCTGAAGGAATTTGCGAATCGCCTCACCAAGGCCGTCCGGGAAGCCGATACAGCCGCTCGGCTCGGCGGCGACGAATTCATGCTCCTGCTTACCGAGTGCGACACATCTCAGGTGCTGTCCGTGCTGCAGCGCCTCAAGTCAATCGAACTGACTCTGGAGGGGCAGCGAATACCAATCAACTTTTCCGTTGGCTGGAAGGAATACGAGCAGGACGATTCACTTCAAGACCTGATGATTGAGGCGGACAAGGCGTTATACCTGAACAAGCAAGGCACCAAGGAATTGCCGGCCCTTCAAACTAGTTGAAATTTCTCAGCTTCTTTAAGTGGGTCCTTCCGGACGGACTGCATGTGGCGGGCGCTTCTACGAGCGGGGATCCGATTTTTCCTCTGACCTTGTGCCATTCGCAGGCGGCTTCACATTGATCATCGGCGTATAGACATGCCAAAAGTCGCCCTTCATATCCGTGAACTCGACGCCCACCTTCTTGGTCCGGCGTTTCGATTCCACATACACGACGCGGCATTGCCGTTCTTCATCCGTCACGCCGTTCACGAGCAATAGCGTCTGGCCGCGCTTCACCCTGGGGGCCATTTGCAGCAGGCCGCCATGGGCGCTCACCGACATAGTCGCCGTAATGTCGCGAAAGGGCTGATTGTCCGGCGTGCGGCCATAGACCCGCACCGGAATATTCAGTGCCAGCCGCTTGCTCCGCCTTTGTTTTCCGTTCCCCGCGCTTACGCCTGCCTCTGGCATAATCCGTACCAAGGTAAACTCCTCCTCCGCCTTGGGCAATAGTACTCGCGCACAGTCGCCGAATGGACAGGGGGATCGTGTCTCAAGATCAAGGGAATAGGGCGTCCGGCCGCAATTCACGCATATTCGAATCGCCTTGGATAATTGCACGCGCCCCGTGCGAGAATGCCTGCCGTCCATCGGACGGCTCACTTGATTCACATTCAACACATCGTCGCTGCCGCAAGTCCGACCGTGGCCAAAATGTTCTCGCGCTGGGTTCGCCATCTCGGAGCCATCGGTTTTATCCCTCTAGGGCTCCTCGATAGTTCCGTGATCCCGCTCCCCGGCAGCATGGATATCCTAACTATCGTCTTGGCCGCGCGCGATGAGCAGCTATGGCCTTACTACGCCATTATGGCCACCCTCGGCTCAGTGTTGGGCGCCTACGTCACCTACAGACTTGCCAGGAAGGGGGGCAAGGAAGCGCTCGAACGCCGCTTTTCGCGAGCGAGAATAGCAAAGGTCAGCAAACTCTTTGCCCGCTGGGGTTTCGGAGCAATCGCCATCCCCGCGATACTGCCTCCCCCCATGCCCATGGTTCCGTTTATTTTTGCCGCGGGCGCCACGCAATATGCTGTCGGGAAATTCATCGCCGCCATAACGCTGGGCCGAATCGTCCGCTACAGCGTATTGGCGTTCCTCGCTGCACGTTATGGGCGGCAGATGCGGACATTCATCGCCCATAGTGGACAGCCGGGCCTGTTCGTCATTCTGGGGCTTGTCGCCATAGCGATTGGAGTTTTCGTATTTGTACGTTTTGGGAAGCGCAAGCCGAAGGCAAAGGATGCGGCCTGATTTCGATTGCCATCACATCGGCCCACGGGCAATTATTTGACGATTCGCTTTAACTACTCGCGTTGACACACCCGAACCCTCATGCTAGTTTCCGCCTCGGCATGAGTGAGAGAAGCGCCCCATCATCCCCCCGAAAACGCATCGCCGTCATCCCCGGCGACGGCATCGGCCAGGAAGTTATCCCTGAAGCTGTAAAAGTGATGAAAGCAGCCGCAGCGGCCGGGGGCAAGCAAATCGCGCTTACGGAATTCGATTGGGGCGCCGACCGCTACCTTCGCGATGGCACCACGCTGCCCCTGGACGCGGTCGAAATGTTCCACCGCGATTTCGACGCCATCCTACTCGGCGCCATGGGCGACCCGCGCGTCCCGAGCAACATCCATGCCGCCGAGATTCTCCTGGGCTTGCGTTTCAAGCTCGATCTGTACGTCAACGCGCGGCCCTGCGTTCTGTTCGATAAGCGCCTCACTCCGCTGAAAGATCGCACCGAAAAGGACGTCAATTTCGTCGTTTTCCGTGAAAATACCGAAGGGCTCTACGTGGGCGTGGGAGGCTTCTTCAAGAAGGGAACATCGGACGAAATCGCCATGCAGGAGGACATCAACTCGCGCAAGGGCGTCGAGCGCATCATCCGTTACGCCTTCGATTTCGCCCGCCGACACGGCAAAAAACGCTTGTGCATGAGCGACAAATCGAACGCCCTCACTTTCGGGCACGACCTTTGGCAGCGGGTCTACAAGGGGGTCCGCGCAGAATATCCGGAAATCGAGTCCTCGCATCAGTACATTGACAATCTGCTGATGCAAATTGTGCGCGATCCCTCGCAATTCGACGTCATCGTCACCAGCAATCTTCTCGGCGACATCGCAAGCGACCTGGGAGCCGCAATCGCAGGCGGCCTCGGCCTTGCCCCCTCCGCCAACTTGCACCCTGGCCAGGTCTCTCTGTTCGAGCCGGTCCATGGTTCAGCACCGGGCATCGCGGGGAAAAACATTGCTAATCCCATGGGCTCAGTCCTTGCAGCAGGCATGATGTTCGCCTATCTCGGCTGGACCGCCGAGGCGCAGAGCCTTCAGGATTCTGTCCGCGCCGCTATTCGTGAAGGGAAGACCACCGCGGAACTCGGCGGCTCGCTCGGCACGCGTGAACTCGGCGACTGGCTCGCCAATACGGTTTCCAAGTCGGGCGCAACTCGGTCGGCATAAATCACGCGCGCTTGGCGTCCACATATTTAGGAATTCTCGTATTTGAAGTATTAGCTGAGGTAATGCGGCCGCGGCAGTCCGGTTAATTCAACCATTACTCCACGTGTCGGCACGGCGACTTCCGCCAGCCGCTCGCGCCAGGAACACACCGAGAACGAAGCCTCCGATATGCGCCCACCACGCAACGCCGCCGCTGGCAGACGCCCCCGCCTCACCCAGGTATCCGATTCCACTCAGCAGCTGCACTAGGAACCACAGGCCGATAAACACGATCGCCGGAATGCGCGCAGTGAAAAAGAAAATGAATAGCGGCACCAGCGTAAGTATCCGCGAAGAAGGGAAGAGCACAATGTACGCTCCCAATATCCCGGAGATCGCGCCGCTCGCGCCTACCGACGGGACAGATGAGCCCCAACTGAATAGTGCCTGCGAAACACCCGAGCCAATCCCACATACGAGGTAAAACAACAGGTAGGGCAGCGGCCCCAGGCGGTCCTCCACGTTCCCGCCAAAGACCCACAGAAAAAGCATGTTCCCAATAATGTGCAGCCAGCCGCCATGCAAAAACATGCAGGTGAACAAGGGAAACAACGCATCCCCCAGCGTGTAACGATGGCTTCCGGCGAGCGCGGCTGAAATTTTCGAGGGCACCAGCCCGTAAGTCTTGATGAACACATCAGCGGCGTGAGGCGGCAGCGAAACCTGATGAAGGAACACCACCACGTTTGCGGCAATGATGAGCAGGGTGACGATCGGGACAGATCGTCGCGGCGTCATATCTTTCAGTGGAATCATTTCTTGCCCCTGCGTTTGCCGCGAGCGCCCCTGGGCGTCATTGATCTTTCGGCTTCAGCATTGAGGGCGGCATCCTTCCCTGATCTCGCCGCCTCAATCAACTCGGCTGGCGAATAAGCAATCTCGGACCGCCCCGCCTTCCGACGGAAATTGTCAATCGCCGCAAGCGTTGCAATCCCCCCTCGCGCCCCAGCAGCCGTGCAATTGAGCGCCGCCGCGGCACAACTGAATTCAAGTATTTCTTGAATGGGCCATCGCTGCACTAAGCCGAAGACAAACGCCCCGTGGAAAATATCTCCAGCCCCAGTCGTGTCGACAGCCTTTACAGTGAATCCAGGGCAGAGCATAAATTGCGACCCGTCCCACGCCAATACTCCGTCTCGGCCAAGCGTTGCCGCCGTCAAGTGACACTTGAACTGTGAATGAATCTTAGGAAGTGACTTCAGCAAATCCCTTTCTCCTGTCAATCTCTCAGGAAAATCCTTAGACATAATCGCAAAATCAATAAGTTCAAGTAATGCTTCAACTCCTGAATAGCGATTATCGAAATCGCCCACGACGGAAATGCTTTCCTCGCCCGCCCAACGCGCTGCTTCCGCAGCCGCCGCGGTATCATGCCCGTCCACAAGCAATACTTGTGCTCCGGAAATCCATTCACGGCGCAGGTCTTCAGGCCGCAACGCAACCTTCGGTTCGCGCTTCCACAGGACGGTCCTATCTCCCGACGTCTCATCCACCAATATATAAGCCGACTGGCTCATGCAATCCTTGGCAATAATCCAGTGAGCCTCCACTCCCTCACGCGCCATCTCATTAACCTGAAATTTCCCAGACGCATCGTCGCCAATTTTCCCTAGATACCGAGCGCGCAGCCCCCACCGCTGGCAAGCGACCATCGCGCTAGCCACCTGGCCGCCAACTTTGATGTCCGCGTCAATGATTTCGACCTTCGAGTCCGGTGCAGGAAAGCGGGGCAATCGGATGATTGTATCCGTGGCATTGATGCCCACGCCCACCACATCCACGCCCCGAGCTCTTTTTCTTCTCACCATACGCGCCGCTCTGCTGCCGAAATAAATCCCGCCCGCAAATTCGTCCTTTCGCGCGCGAACACTCTAGCCAACCGCACGGAATTTTCATAGTTCAACTCGCTCCCGCATTCGTTTATCAATTGCGCGCCATGCGCCCCTGTGATAAAAATTTTTGTTCCGCCCGTGCGCCCGTCGGCGCGCCGACACGCTGATGCCACTCCACGAATCCGAGGCGATCGTTCTCCAAAGCTACCCGCTCGGCGAAGCGGATCGAATCGTCAGTTTTCTTTCGCGGACCACCGGGCGCGTTCGCGGAGTAGCTGCCGGCGCCCGCCGCACCAAGAGTCGCTTCGGCTCCACGCTCGAGCGCCTTTCGCATATTCGCATCTGGTTCTTTGAGCGCGAAAATCGCGACCTCGTGCGTATCAACCAATGCGAGCTCATCGAATCCTTCCTTGGTGCATTTAGTGACTACACCTCCGGCCCCGCTCTCTCCCTCCTCAGCGAAATCACCGAAGCGGTGTTGCCGGATCACGAAGCTTCGGACACGAACTTCCGCCTCCTGCTTCTCGTCGCGCAAACAATCAAGCGCACTCACAAGCCCGAGCTGCCCCTCGCCTATTTCACTCTTTGGACGGTGAAGCTTGGCGGCTGGCTTCCGCCGCTCGATGCCTGCTCGCGATGTGGCAGGGAACTGGGGCCTGCCGAGTCCGCATATTTCTCCCGCAGTGCCTCGGCGCTCGCCTGCAGCAAGTGCCGCACTCCCGGCATGCGCGTCATTTCTCCGGCAGCTCTCGCCGCCGCGCGCAAAATGCTGGCCGAGCGCCTCGACCGCTTGAGTGAAGAAATCATTCCGCCGCGTGCCGCACGCGAGCTAAGCGATGTTATGCTCGATGTGATCGAACATCAGATCGACCGCAAACTTCTGTCGCGGGAACTTCTGGAGTCTCCAGCGTGAAGAAATCAACTCGCAGCGGCAACCACAGTGCCTCGGCCACGCGGCATCTCGCGAAACCAAAGGGTCTCGCCTTTCAGGATCTTCTATTAAAGCTTGGAGAATATTGGACCCAGCGCGATTGCATTCTGCAACAACCCTATGACGTCGAGGTCGGCGCCGGAACCATGCACCCGGAAACTTTCCTCCGCGTCCTCGGCCCCGACCCGTATCGCGTCGTGTACGCTCAACCGAGCCGCCGCCCTGCTGATGGGAGGTACGGCGAAAATCCGAATCGCCTCTACAAGCACACACAGCTTCAAGTGATACTTAAACCCGCCCCTGCAGATATTCAGGACCTTTATCTCGCGAGTCTGGCAGCCGTCGGCATCAACCTCAAGGAACACGATATAAAATTCGAAGAGGACAATTGGGAATCGCCCACGCTCGGCGCGTGGGGCATCGGCTGGCAAGTGATGCTCGACGGTCTCGAGATTACTCAGTTCACCTATTTCCAGCAATGCGGCGGCATTGACCTCGATCCCATCTCCGTCGAGATCACCTACGGCCTCGACCGCATCGCCGCTTACCTGCAGGGCGTGGACAACGTCTTCGACGTACGCTGGTCCGCCACCATGACCTACCGCCAGGTGCGCCTCGCCGAAGAGCAACAGTTCTCCGCCTACAATTTCGAGTATGCCGACGCCGCCTCCACGCGCAAGCAATTCGACCTCTATGAGGCGGAAGCAGCACGGCTACTCGCTGCCTACGCAAGTTTAAAAGGGGATGCAAGGAAACGATTCCCCATCCTCCAGGCCTACGACCTGTGCCTTAAATGCTCGCACCTCTTCAATATTCTTGACGCACGCGGCGCCATATCCGTCACCGAGCGCGCCGCCATGATCGGCCGCGTCCGCAAACTCGCCACGCGCGTGGCGGCAGCCTGGGTTGAGCAGACCTCAGCCGCATCGCTCGCAGCTCCAAGTCCAGATCCCGCAGGGGCGAGGGCCAGCGCATGAAGCCGCGAGCAAAATCCGCCGCCGGCAAAGCCACTGGAGATTTTCTCTTCGAAATAGGCTGTGAAGAAATTCCTGCCGGGATGATTCTGAAAGCATCCCAGGAGCTTAAAGCGATACTTGAAAAATATCTCGTCACGAATCGCTTGCTAGATGAAAAATCCGCGAGCGATTCAATCGAAACCTTCGGCGCACCCCGCCGCCTCACCGCAATCGCGAAAAATATTCTGCTGAAGCAGGAAGACATCACACGAGAAATCATCGGCCCTCCGAGATCCGTCGCCTACGATAATGTCGGCGAGCCGACGCGCGCGGCAATGAGCTTCGCCGAAAAACAGGCCATCCCCGTCTCGAAACTTTCGATCGTGAATACTCCCAAAGGCGAGTACCTCGCTGCCACTCAGATAGTAAAGGGCAAGCTTGCCTCTCAGATTCTTTCGGAAATGTTGCCGCAGGTGATTCACGAAATCTCCTGGCCGCGTTCGATGTATTGGACCGGCGCGCACGGGCCCCGTTTCATCCGCCCCATCCGCTGGATCGTCGCTCTCCTCGATGGCAAGGTTGTGCCGTTCTCCTTCGCCGGCGTCACCTCAGGCAATCGCACGGAAGGGCATCGCTTCCTCGGCAAGAAAAATATCCCGCTTGCAGGAGCGCGCGACTATGAAGCGAAGCTGAAGCAGAATTTCGTCCTCTGCCGGCCCGACGCCCGCAAGAAAAAAATCGAATCCGAAATCGCCGCGTTCGAGAAGCGAAATGGCCTCCGCGCCCACGAAGATAAAGCGTTACTTGAACTCGTCACCTATCTCAACGAATACCCAAGCGTAATCACTGGAGATTTCGATCCTGCCTTTCTAGCTCTGCCTGAGGAAATTCTCATCACCGTCATGCGCGACCATCAGAAATATTTCGCCCTTGAGTCGCGCAGCGCGGAACTCGCCCCGCATTTCCTCGCCGTCATTAATCTCCCCCACGATACGAAGGGCCACGTCCGCGCCGGGCATGAGCGCGTCTTGCGCGCGCGCTTCGCCGATGCGCAATTTTTTTGGCAGACGGATCAGAAGTGTCGGCTCGCCGACTACCTCCCGAAGCTCGCCGCTGTCACCTACGAATCTCGCCTCGGCAGCTACGCAGATAAAGTTGAACGCATGCGTGCAATCGCCCGCTGGCTCGCCGAGCAATGGTTTTCCGCGGGCGTTGCTGAGGCGGACGTAGCAGGTTCCGATCGCGCGGCCGAGCTCGCCAAGTGTGATCTCGTCACGGAAATGGTCCGCGAATTCACAGAGCTGCAGGGAATCGTCGGCGGCCTCTACGCCCGCGCGCAAGGCGAGCCTGAAGCAATCGCGTGGGCAGTCTATGACCATTACAAGCCGCTCGGCCTCGACGATCCCATCCCGCGAAATCTCACCGGGTGCGCTGTGGCCCTCGCGGACAAGCTTGATTCCGTCGTGGCATGCTTCGCCGTAGGCGCAATTCCCACGGGTTCAAGCGACCCCTTCGCCTTGCGCCGTGCTGCCCTCGGCATCATCAAGATAATCCTCGAGCGCAATTTGCCGATGTCTTTGTCAGCGGCCGTCTCCGCGGCCGTGAAAGCGCTCAAGGAACATGCCCCTAAAATCGCGAAGTCCGAAGCTGTCGAAAAGCAGGTCCTCGATTTCCTGCTCGAGCGCGCCCGATTCATCCTTCGCGACCGCCGCGGCTTCGCCTACGACGAAATCAACGCCGCGTTCGCCGCCGGCGGCGATGATCTGGTCGACGCGGTCGAGCGCGTCGCCGCCGTCAAAGCCATCCGCCACACGAAAAACTTCGCGCCCCTGGCCGCTTCCTTCAAGCGCATCCGCAACATCCTTGAAAAATCCGCCGGAGCAGGGGACAAAGGCCAGCTCAGCGTGAAGCCCGAGCTGCTCCGCGAACCGGCCGAGCGGGAGCTATTCGCCGCGGCAAACAAAATTCGCGACGAAGCCCTGCGGGAAAAGCGTGAACGGAAATATCGCCAGGCTCTCGAAACGATCTCCGAGTTGCGCCCGGCTGTTGACCGCTTCTTCGATAAAGTTCTAGTGATGGTTGAAGAAGAGGACGTCCGCCGCAATCGCATCGCGCTCCTCGGAAATCTCCTCCGCGAGTTTTCAACCATCGCGGATTTCTCGGAGCTTGGTGGAGACGATTCAAAAGAAGCATCGCGCGCCTCGGCGAAAGCATAGTTTCGCCGCAATCAAGTCTTACTTGAAATATCGGCGCGCCGACAAATTTTCTATCAAGGGGCCCCAACAACCAAATCTTCTGCGAGGGCAAAATGAAATTCGTCTATTTCTTCGGCGCAGGCAAAGCAGACGGCACAGGCGATATGAAGGATCTCCTCGGCGGGAAGGGCGCTGGCCTCGCCGAGATGACGCGCATCGGCCTCCCCGTCCCCGCAGGCTTCACCATCACCACCGAAGCCTGCGACTACTATTTCAAGCACGGCCGCAAATATCCAAAAGAGTTGCGCGCGCAAGTAGCCAAGTACCTCGCTCAGCTCGAGCGCCTCACCAAGAAGAAACTCGGCGACGCCAAGGACCCGCTCCTCGTCAGCGTTCGCTCTGGCTCGGCCCGCTCCATGCCCGGCATGATGGAGACGATTCTCAATCTCGGTCTAAACGATAAATCCGTCGAAGGCCTCGCCCGCTCCACGCAAAATGAACGCTTCGCCTACGATGCCTATCGCCGTTTCGTGCAAATGTATTCGACCGTTGTCATCGGGCTCGCGAAGGAAGAACTCGAAGATCGCCTCCGCGCGCTGAAAGCGTACTTGAAAGTGAAGGACGATACGGACGTCACCGCGCAGGGCTGGCGCCAACTTGTCGGCGAATACAAAGCGCATTACCAACAAAAGACCGGCAAGCCTTTCCCGGAGGATCCCGAAGAACAACTCTGGGGCGCGATCGGCGCAGTATTCGAATCGTGGATGGGCGAAAAGGCCGTCACCTACCGTCGCGTCGAAAAAATCACCGGCCTGCTCGGCACCGCCGTCAACGTGGTCCAGATGGTCTTCGGCAACACCGGCGATAATTCCGGCACGGGCGTCTGCTTCACACGCGACCCCTCCACCGGCGAGAAAATTTTCTTCGGCGATTTCCTAATCAACGCGCAGGGCGAAGACGTCGTCGCCGGCATCCGCACGCCCTTGCACCTGAAAGAAATGGCCAAGCTGATGCCCAAGGTTTACAAGCAACTCGAAGGTGTCCGCGAAAAACTCGAAAAGCATTACCGCGATATGCAGGACATGGAATTCACCGTCGAAAACGGCAAGCTCTACATGCTCCAGACGCGCACCGGAAAGCGTTCACCTGGCGCCGCGTTCCAAATGGCCGTGGACATGAAGAACGAAGGCCTCATCAAACTTGAAGAAGCACTTGAAAGAATTAAGGGCGAAGATGTCGAGCGCCTCTTCTACCCAATCCTGGATCCCTCGCTCCCGCGCAATGAATTCGCCGCCCGCAGAATTACCACCGGCATCAACGCTGTCCCCGGTGCCGCCGTCGGAAAAGCTGTCTTCACCGCCGCAGATGCAGAGGCTTGGGCCGCGCGCGGCGAGCAGGTGATCCTCGTTCGCCGCGAGACCAGTCCCGAGGACGTCGGTGGCATGTTCGTCGCCCAGGGCATCCTCACCGCCACGGGCGGCAAGACCAGCCACGCCGCGGTAGTCGCGCGCGGCTGGGGCAAGTGCTGCATCGTTGGCGCCGAGAAACTCGAAATCGACGCCGAAAAGAAACGCATGACTTCGAATGGCCGCGTGGTCCGCGAAGGCGAGATGATCACTCTCGACGGCGGCGACGGTTCGGTCTACACCGGAGAAATCGCCCTCATTCGCCCGGCCCCGCCAAAAGCCTTTGCCACATTAATGAAATGGGCCGACCAGGTGCGCAAGATAGGCGTCCGCGCCAATGCCGATACGCCCCACGACGCCAAAGTCGCCCTCGATTTGGGCGCCGAGGGCATCGGCCTATGCCGCACCGAGCACATGTTCTTCAAAGATTTCGAGCACCCCGAAAAAAGCGTCGAGCGGCAGCAAGCCATTCAGGAAATGATCCTCGCGGACAATGTCGAGGCGCGCCGCAAGGCTCTCGATAAGCTCCTGCCATTCCAGCGCCGCGATTTCATCGGCCTCTTCGAAGTGATGGATGGGCTTCCCGTGGTAATCCGCCTCCTCGATCCGCCACTCCATGAGTTTCTTCCCAAAGATCCCGCCAAGCAGGAAGCGCTCGCGAAGGACCTCGGCATCACGCGCGAAATAATCCTGCGCCGAATGGAGCAGCTAAAGGAAGCCAACCCAATGCTTGGCCTGCGCGGCTGCCGTCTCTGCATCGTCTATCCCGAAATTCTCGAGATGCAGGTGCGCGCCATCATCGAAGCGGCCATCGACTGTCAGAAGCGAGGTATTAAAGTAATACCTGAGATCATGCATCCGCTCACGCTCGACAAAAAGGAAATGAAAATTCTCGAAGTCGCCACGCGTCGCGTCGCCGATGATCTAATTTCGAAAGCTAAAGTAAAACTTCACTATTTTGTCGGCACCATGATCGAGCTCCCGCGCGCCGCTTTGCTCGCCGACCAAATCGCCGAAGTCGCCGAATTCTTCTCCTTCGGCACCAACGACCTCACGCAAACCACCATGGGCCTTTCCCGAGACGACGCCGGCCGCTTCCTCCCCGAATACGTTGACGAGCGCAAAGCCGCCATCCTCCCCGCCGACCCTTTCCAATCAATCGATGTCCCCGGCGTAGGCATGCTAGTCGAATGGGGCATCAAACGCGGCCGTGCCACCCGCCCCAAGCTCGAAGTCGGCATCTGCGGCGAGCACGGCGGCGAAGCAGAAAGCGTCAAATTCTGTCACCGCGTCGGCATGGACTACGTCAGCGCCACCCCGTTCTGCGTCCCCATCGCGCGCCTGGCCGCCGCTCAAGCCGTAATCGAAGAGCGCAAGGCCGCGAAGAAGAAAAAATAGGAGCGCCAGCCATTCGCCCACTCGATTCTCGCCCGCTCATCATCGGAATCTGCGGAGGCACCGGCTCCGGCAAGACGACCATCACCAGCCGCATAATCGAAGCGCTCTCCGAAGCAAACGTCATCGTCCTCGAGCAGGACAATTACTACAAAGGATTCGCGGAGCTTTCCTTCGAAGAACGCGTGAAGCTCAATTTCGATCACCCCGACTCGATGGACACGCCGCTGCTCGCCGAGCATGTCCGCCGCCTCCGCGAAGGCCAGTCCATTGAGCGCCCCACCTACGATTTCGCGAATTTCCACCGCCTCGATGAAACCGTCCGCATCGCTCCACGCGCGGCCATCATCATCGAAGGCATCTTGATTTTCGAAAGCAAAGCCCTGCGCGACCTGATGGACATAAAAATTTTCGTGGACACCGACGCGGACCTCCGCTTCATCCGCCGACTCACCCGGGACATCCGCGAGCGCGGCCGCACCATGGAAATGGTCGTCGAGCAATATATGGCCACCGTCCGCCCGATGCACATGGAGTTCGTCGAACCCTCAAAGCGCTATGCGGACGTAATCATCCCCGAGGGCGGCCACAATGAAGTCGGCATCGACCTGGTCATCCAAAAAATCCGCTCGCTCGTTCCGCGATGAGCGGGACTCATTCCCAAATTTCTTCAGTTCATCTTTGACATTCGCTGCTGGCATGCCGACGTTTAACGAATGAGTTGAAGCAAGCAGCAGGGAAGTGGCCTTAAAGAATCACTTTAGATGTGATAGCCACTCTCTATTCGCATGCTTGCACGAAACTACGTTGGCATCCTGAGGAAGAAATACACCGCGAGGAATCCGAATATCGCATCCGGCGCCCAACCGGCAAGCAGCGCCGGCAATTGGCCCACGGATCCCATGGCCTCAAACAGCGCCGCCGTCGCCCAATACACGATCCCGATTCCGACCGCCAAGGCCAGCCCGCCAATCGCCCCCCGCGTTCCCACCAGAAACGCAAACGGAGCCCCGAGAAAAACAATTATCGCCGCAATGAGCGGAAACGCGAATTTCTTCTGCCACTGCACCGATAGCCGCGAAGTATCAAAGCCCGCCTGCTTCAAGCTCGCAATGTACTCGCCCAGCTGCCGCCAGTTCATCTGGTAGTACTGGCGCACCTCCCGTCGGAAATAAGTCGGCGGCTCGGTCAATTCCGCCACTGAAGTCACCTTAAAAGGCGTATACCGCGTAATCTGCTCGCCGTCGAAATCGCGAATCCAGCCTCCCGCAAGCACCCAGGTATTTTCGATCGGCTCCCAGCTCGCGCGCGTCGCATAGATCCGCCTGCGAATTTGAAATGTCTCCGGATCGAGCTCAAATACATTCAAGCCGCCGAATAGCTGCCGATCGGAGTCGAACAGCTCGTAGTTGTAGACCTTATTGTTCTCGCCGAAAATCCATTGCCGCGCCGGCTGGAAATAAGTCTGCGCCGGCCGGCCCTTGATCTGGTTGCGCAGAGCATCCTGCCGCTGATTAGCATAAGGAAGAAACGTGTCGTCGAGCAGAAACATTCCGCCCGCGAGCAGGCACCCCGCAAGGGTCAGCGGGAGAACCAGCCGGTAGAGGCTGATGCCGCTCGCCTTGAACGCAATCACCTCATTATTCTTCGCCAGTACAGCCAGTGTCACGAGCGTCGCCACCAGCGTCGCGAGCGGCGCCAGCTGATACACCATCAACGGCACCAGGTACCGGAAATATTCCAGCACCATGGATATCGGAATGTTGTTCTTGGAAATATCCCCCAGCAAATCAAAAAGCGTGAACGCGTCGAATATCAGAACGAACCCCGCCAATATCACCATGAAGTAGTAAAAGAATCGCTGCAGCAAATAAATGTCGATCAGCATCGGAAAGCCCACCGAAGACCCCGCACCAATCGCGTGCCGTATCCCAACTGCCGGTCTCACGTGCGCAATCGGACCATTCGATGTAGGAACGGGCGCGGCCTCCGATTCCAATCGCTGCGTCTTCGAATAGCTCGAAAACATCCTCTCAATCCACAAAAACACCCCATTGGGCTTGCGAATATTTTCGACGCGCCGCAGAAAGAACAGTCCAATCACAGTGGCCACAAAATTCGCCACCCACACTCCCACCCATGGCGCAATCACTCCCTGTTGCGCCAGATGCGCCCCGCTGACAAATAGAAAATAATAGCCGCCAATCAGCACGAGGGTCAGAATCATCCCCGTAGCGCGTCCGCCGCGCCGCGGCCGCACGCCCACCGGCACTCCCAACAATGCGAACACCAAGCAGGCTGCCGGGAAAGCCAATCGCCGGTGAAGTTCCACGCGCGCCGCCCTCCAATCCGCCCCGCGCGCCTCCACCAGTCCACGAATCGTTTGTTCGGCTCCAGTGATAACCACTGTTTTCGGCGTGGTCGGCGTCGGCGCGGAAATATCCACCGGGATGTCGCTCTCGCCAAATGTAGTCACGCTGTAATGTTCCGGCTCGCGCGGATCGTATTCGTGAGTGGTCCCGGTGCCCAGGTGCAGATCCAGCCGATCCTTGTTCGGCTCCTTGCCCGGGTTGAGCATCACGATCGCGTTCTGGGCCACCGTGATTTCCGAACCCTGCGCCCCACCCGTCGCCGCCAGGAAAACTCCTCGCCAGTGTGTCGCTGCGGCTTCCACGTCTTGCACGTATAATACGAACCGCGGAAAGCGCTCGTCGAACACCCGAGGCTGCACGGCAAAGGGAGCTTGCGACGAGAGAAGATCTTCTTCAAGGGTGCGCAAAATGCGGATTGAAAGCGGGCTAAGCCAGAATGTCATCACCAGTGTGACTAGCGCTGTCGCCGCCGCCACAAATCCCACCGGCAGCAACAGCCGGCGCATGCTCACGCCCGACGCATGCAGCGCCACGATTTCGCTGTCCGCCGAAAGCCGCCCAAGCCCGATCAACACGCCCACGAGCACCGCCATTGGCAGCGTGAATCCCAGCACCGGCGGAACCGAGCAGAGAAATAGCAGCGCCACTGTTCCGACGCCGCCCGAGTGCCGCACGATCAAATCCATCAAGCGTACCAATTGCGGCACGAAGAAAACGAATGTGAAGACAGCGAGGCCCAGCAGGGAGTGCGATCCAACTTCGCGGGCAATATATCGATCGAGCAGGCGCATGTTTGCGCGCTTGCATTCTAGCATGGGCGCGCATCAGCACACGCGTTGCACCTCCGGCGCGCGCCGCGATGGCGCGACGGGCAATTCCGCGTTGCCAATATTCCGAGAGGCAATCCGCCATTGAGTCGCGTAAACCTCGTCATCCTCTGGCACATGCACCAGCCGCAGTATCGCGACCCGGCTACCGGCCGCTACATGCTCCCGTGGACGCGTCTCCACGCCCTCAAGGATTACTGGGGCATGGTCAAGATCCTCGGAGATTTTCCCGGCGTGCACGCCACCGTGAATTTCGTCCCGCTCCTCGCCGCCCAGATCGAAGAATACGCCAGCGGAAAATTCAGCGAGCCCTGGTTCGACATTGCCTTCGCCCCCGCCGACGCGCTCACTCCGGAAATGAAACGCGAAGCCCTCGAGCGCGCCTTCCAAGTGAACGACACCTACGTCCAGCGTTGGCCGCGATTCGCGGAGCTGCGTTCTCAGGTCCGCTCAGGCGGCACGGAGGCCGCCATCGCGCACTTCGGCCCGCGTGAGTGGCGTGATTTGCAGGTTCTCTCCCAAATCGCCTGGATGGACGAAGAATATTTGGCCAAGGATGTCATCACCAACAAGCTCTCAGCCAAAGGCAGAAACTACACCGAGGAAGACAAGACCGCGCTTCGCGCAAAGCAGCTCGAATTGCTAGCTGCGGTCTTGCCGGAATATCGCCTCGCCTCCGAGCGCGGCCAAATCGAGATCTCCACCACCCCCTACTACCATCCGATTCTTCCGCTTCTCTGCGATACAGATATCGCCCGCATCTCGAACCCGCACACGCCTCTTCCGCATCCCCCGTTCCGCTATCCGGATGATGCCCGTGAACAATTGGCCCGCGCGCACGCCTATCATCAACGTGTTTTCGGCAAGCCTCCGGTCGGGCTGTGGCCCTCGGAAGGCTCCGTCTCCGATCAGGCCCTGGAAATAGCCGCTGGCTTGGGCTTCAAATGGTTCGCCACGGACGAAGGTGTTCTCGGTCGCACTCGCAATATCGGTTTTTGGCGCGATGCTTCCGGCTACCCCGAAAATGGCCCCGATCTCTACTCCCCGTGGCGCCTCGAACGTGCCGGCCGCTCCATGACGGGATTTTTCCGCGACCATTACCTTTCGGATCTCGTGGGCTTCGTCTACAGCCGCATGGGAGAGGACGCTGCCGCCGAAGACCTTCACCGCCGCATCCGCATGATCGGCGATCGCCAGCCCGCAGGAAAGACCGCCACAGTCAGCCTCATCCTCGACGGCGAAAACGCCTGGGAGTATTACCCCGGCAACGGCCGCGAATTTCTTCGTCGCTTCTACAAGCGCATCCAGGACGACCCGGACATCCAACCCCTCACTGTCACCGAAGCAATTGCCGCGGCTCCCAATGCCCCTCGCCTCGAGGGAATTTTCCCCGCCTCCTGGATCAGCGCGAATTTCGACGTCTGGATCGGCCACGGCGAAGACGTCCGCGCCTGGGATCTGCTTCGCGATGCCCGTGAAGCCTATGAACGCGCCGCCCAGCGCGCCCAGACGGATGGCGGCGCAAAATCCTCCTCCAAAGCCGCCGCTCCCGAAGGCGCCGGCAAGAGCGCCACAACAAATCCTGATGGCCTCAACCGCGCCTACGAAGCCGTCCTTGCCGCCGAAGGCAGCGACTGGTGCTGGTGGTACGGCCCCGAGCACGGCTCGGCCAACGACGCCGAATTCGACGTCCTCTACCGCAAGCACCTCACCGAGATCTACACCGCCCTCGGCGAGCATGTCCCCAACTCTCTCGCCATCCCCATCAAGCGCGCCCCCGAGCGCGCCCGCCGCGAAGTCCCCGCGTCCTATCTGCAAGTCGTCGTGGACGGCCGCGAGAGCAGCTACTTCGAATGGCTCGGCGCCGGCATGTATTCCACCGACCGCCGCAGCAGCACCATGCACGGCCGCAGCTACGTCCTCGGCGATATCTACTACGGCTTCGCCCCAAAATATTTTTACCTGCGAGTGGACCCTATCGCCGAAGCCATCGCGGAATTTCCTGATTTCCAGCTCCGCCTCACGCTGTGGGATTCCCGCGAAACCCGCATCACCCTGCGCGTCGAAAAATCAAAGCTCGTTCAATGCGTGATCGAGCAGGGCGGGGTATGCCTCCTCCATCCATATTCGGTAGCATCCGCAGCTTTCGGCAAGATTCTCGAGGTTGGGCTGGCCCGCGAGCTTTTCGACCTTCACGGCCGCCGCGAGCTTCTCCTCACCGTCGCTCTCTGGGAAGGCGGCCTGCCCGTGGACGTCCTCCCCATCGAAGGCATGCTCTCGGTTGCGCTCGGAGAAGAGAACTACGCCTGGCCCGCTGAGTAGCGCTGAATCCAGCCAAGTGGCCACCCAGCCGCTTGTCCCACCATCACAGAGAGTGTTATGAGCGTTGCCGCCGGGGCGTTCGCACCGCGGTGCCTGAATCACGCCGCAGTCGTGAAGACACTTGCATAAAGGGACGCCCGTGGCCGCCACGTCTCAATCATCCGTCGCAACCGGACGCCCGAATGCCTTCCACACAATTTTAATCGGTGGCTCGATCGCCGGTTTGCTCGACGGCCTCGACGCCGTCTTCTTCTACCGCTGGGCCTTTGCAGTCCCGCCCACAATCCTCTTTCAACACATCGCTTCCGGCCTCCTCGGCCGCCAATCTTTCCAAGGCGGTTGGCTCACTGTGGTCCTAGGCGTCGCCTGCCATCTCTCGATTGCGCTCGGAGCTGCCGCCGTTTTCTACGCCGCCTCTCTCTGCTTACCAGCTCTTTCCCGGATGCCGTTCTTGTTCGGACCGGCCTTCGGAATCGTAGTTTATGCGGTGATGCACTACGGAGTCGTCCCGCTTTCAGCCATCACGAAAAGAACTGCACCAGTCACCAAGCTCGAGCTCGCCGATCAGCTCTTCTCGCACATGTTCTTCGTAGGACTTCCCATCGCGCTCATGGCCCGAAAATCTGCCCGGCGCACGAATTAATTCCACATCATCAATCGACTTCAGCTTCCGGCACAAATAATCTGCTCTCTTTCCCATCTCCCGACATCCGAACCATCCGCTCGAACCGCAGCCCAATCTTCCGCAGCACCCGCATCGAAGCCTCATTGTGCGTCGCCGTCACCGCCACAATCCGTTTGATCCCCAGCACGTTCCGCCCATACTCCATCACCGCCGCCGCCGATTCATACGCATACCCTTTCCCCCAAAACTTCGGCAGAAACGCAAATCCGATATCCACATCCTCGAGCGCCTCCCGCTTCAGCAACCCGGAAATTCCAATCGCCTCACCCGTCTCCTTCAGCTCCACCAAGTACAAACCGAACCCGAGCCGGTCATAGCTCATCACGGGCCCATTCAAGATGTACCGGCAAGCATCCTCCGCCGTCCGCACGCCTCGATCCCCAATGTTCTCGATGAACGATGGCTCGTTCAGCAGCTCGCGAATAAATTCCGCATCCTCCACGCCCAACCGCCGCAGCGCCAATCGTTCCGTTTCAATCACGCTCATCCGCGAATCATACCCAATCTCCGTGTCGACACTCGATGGAATGTGGGAGCATTTCGGCAATCGGGGAAGAGAAATATGGTCGTCAGGGCACGGCTTCAGCCGTGCCGAAAGCGACGCGCACGAAAGGGGTTTTGACCCCTGAGGTACGGCTCCGGGCACACCGCCCATTTGTGTGATTCGATACGCAGAAATCCAGACACACCACGACCTTCAGAGGCGATTCAACGGAAATTCATCTCAGCAGCGTTGGGAGCACTGCTGAAATTGACGGACTCGGCTACTCCGTCAATTCTGAGTTTCTTTCGTTTCCTTCGCCGCCACCGTGGCCTGGCTCGGCGGTGCATTCACGAATTTGCACACGTCCTTCACCGCGTTGCTCAGCAACACGGTTGACGTGCCGTAAACCGCCACGCCGCCCTTCTGAAACACGGTGAACCGGTAATTCCCCGACCAGCCCCACGCTTCCAGCATATAATCCGACTTCTTCGGGTCCAGCGTGAGCGCCACATTCGGGCACTTGTCCACCAGGTGCTTCATGATCTCCGGCCGCGGCACGATCGAATTAGGAGCGATATAAAGTTTCACTGGCTTCGGCTGCGCAAACGCCGCACCCGCGCCTCCAAGGGTCAGCATCAAAATTGCCATCATCATTTTCTTCATAGTAGTACCTTTCCCCCGCTGCCAAATCCCCCTGTAAGTATGGACGACTTCCGGCCCCTAAAGGTTGCGTCCCGAGTCCCCGGGTGTCAAGAGGGTTACGCCCATACCCGCCTCCTTATTATAACTCTTCTCCCGCCCGAATGCTTCATGTGGCGCGGACACTCTTGGCTGCGCTCTGACGATCTATCCTCTCGCCGAAGGCACCAATCAAAAGTCGGACCGCGAGGCCTCCGTGCCCTCCATCTTCCCTCCGCGCCCTCTGTGTTAAATTCTTTTCCGTCCCCTCGGGAATTTGCCCGCACCTCGCCAAATGGCACTATCCGCGCGCCACACGACTGCCCGCAGTGTTATCATCCCCTGCACGAAAAATTTCATCGCGGCAAGCGCATCCGCACTCAATCGCCCGTCCGCGAAAATCCGCCGCCCCACAGGGAGCCATCGAAATGACCACCGCCACAGACTGGAAAGCCCTCGAAAAAGAAATCACCGCCGCAGTTAAACTTTCCAGTCGCCCCACCGCGGTCACGTTTCTAGACTCGCCCCCTGCCAACGTCCAAAAATTCGAAGGTACCGAACCCTCCAGCTGCAGCTTCTGGCGCCTCGCCGTCGCTGGCCGCATCTTCTATACCGTCCCTGAAGATCATTTCAATTGCGCCGTCGGCGCGTACACGCACAATATCGCCCTCTCCCCAGACCGCGAAAAAGAAACCGAACAGACCCTCAAAATGATGTTCGATCTCGGCTACGTAAAGCCAGACGAGATTCCTCAGATCCCGCGCCTCCCCAAAGCACCCGCCGCGATTCTCTACGCCCCGCTCGCCGATTCACCCGTCGCCCCAGACGTCGTGCTCTTCGCCTGCAAGCCCGCCGCAGCAATGTTGCTCAACGAAGCCATCAATCATGCAGGAGTCGCAAGTGGCTCGCCCGCATTAGGCCGCCCCACCTGCATGACGCTCCCCGCATCGCTAGAGCATGGCGCAATTCTCAGCCTAGGCTGCATCGGCAACCGCATCTACACCGGCCTAGCCGAGGATGAGCTGTACCTAGTCGTGCGCGGCCGCGACTTATCCGCTATCGCAGAAGCCCTCACGGTAATCGGCAGCGCCAATCTCGCCCTCAAAGACTACGCCACCGGCCGCCGCTCCATCCTTGCCACTATTTAGCGATTGGCCGAAATAAGAAACCGCTCGCCGGATTTCATCCCGCGCGGCCTCCGCGATCCCATCCAAATAGCCAATCACTTGCGCGCGCGGAAGTTATTCGCCCCCCACCATCCGAGGACAATTTTCAGCGTGCTTTAACGTGTTGTTAACTCGAAGGAAAGCCTCTCCACGATATTCTCTGCGTTCCAGCCTTCTGTATTAGGAGACCCATGACACCGGCCAAAGGTACACGTTTGTCTTCACGTTTTTTCTTTCGGATGGCGACCCTTGTCGCGATGTTCTTATCCATTTACACATGCGCTTGGGCGCAGGGCGATTTTACCGGCTCACTTAGTACGACGTACCAGAGTGTGCAGCCTGGCGGCACAGCGGTTTATGGATTGACGTTGGTCCCGTTGAACGGGTTTTCTGGCACCGTGAGCTTGAGCGCGTCGGGACTTCCGAGCGGCGCTACCGCGTCCTTCTCGCCGGCAACCGTCACGCCTCCTTCGCCAAACTCGTCGATGTCCATACAGACTTCCGCAAGCACACCGGCCGGCGCATACAGCGTGATTCTGACGGGCACGTCGGGCAGCCTTGTGCATAGCACGGGGCTTTCGCTGATCGTCGGGGCAAATTTCACTGCGTCATTCAAGAACTGGGATGAGAGTGTGCAGCCCGGCGGCACGGCGGTTTACGATATGACTTTGGTCCCGCTGAATGGATTTTCCGACAGCGTGAGCTTGAGCGCTTCGGGATTGCCGAGCGGGGCTACGGCGTCATTCTCGCCGGCGACCGTCATACCTGTTTCGCCGAACTCGGCGATATCCATACAGACTTCCGCAAGCACGCCGGCTGGGTCCTATGACGTAATTTTCACGGGCACTTCGGGCACGCTTTCCCGTAGCGCGCACCTTTTGTTAAGTGTGGGTGGGGATTTCACGGGCTCAGTTAGTCCGCAGGCGCTGTCGGTGATCCCTGGGCAGTCCGCAAATTCCACGATTCAAATAACTGCGCTCAATAACTTTACAGGGACGGTGGCATTTAGCGCTTCGGATCTGCCAAGCGGAATCAGCGCAGGATTTGCGCCGACGAGCGTCAGCGGAGGATCGGGTTCGACGATTCTTACCGTCACTGCCGCGAATTCCGCTCCGGCCGGGACTTATACGCTGACGATTTCGGGAACGAGTGGGTCACTGGTGCATTCGGATGGGATTTCGCTGACCGTGAAGGCGCCGGCCATGAGCGTCCAGGTGCTCACCTACCACAATGATGTTGCACGCACCGGACAGAATCTTAACGAGACGATTTTGACGCCGAGCAACGTGAATTCCACGAGCTTCGGCAAAATTGGTTTCTTGACCGTGGACGGCTTAGTGGATGCGGAGCCGCTTTATGTCCCGAACTTGACGATTGCGGGAGCGCTGCACAATGTCGTTTTCGTGGTCACTGAAAATGACTCCGCCTATGCCTTTGATGCGGACACCTTCGCGCAACTCTGGAAAGTATCCGTCCTCGGCTCGGGTGAGACGCCGAGCGATAACCGCGGCTGCAGCCAGGTGACACCTGAAATCGGAATCACGTCCACGCCGGCGATTGATCTCACGGCCGGCGCGCACGGAACGATCTACCTCGTTGCCATGTCCAAAAATGGCTCGAATTATTTCCAGCGTTTACACGCACTCGATATCTCGACCGGCGCGGAAGAATCTGCCAGCCCCGTCACAGTGCAGGCTACATTCCCGAATGCCGGTGGACACACGACCTTCGATCCCAAGCAGTACAAGGAACGCGCTGCGCTGCTGCTGCTGAATGGCGTGATTTACACATCCTGGGCGTCGCATTGCGATGACGGTCCCTACACCGGCTGGGTGATTGGCTACAACGAAACCACCCTGGCACAGGAAAGCGTAATCGATGTCACGCCCAATGGCAGCGAAGGCGCTATCTGGATGGCGGGCGCGGGCCTCGCCGGCGATTCTTCCGGCAACATTTATTTTCTCGATGCCAACGGCACCTTCGACGACACGCTCGATGCCAACGGCTTCCCTAACAAAGGCGACTACGGCAATGCCTTCGTGAAACTTTCCACCACGGGCGGCACATTGGCGGTCGCCGATTATTTCACCATGCACAATACGGACGCCGAATCGAATGCTGACGAAGATCTCGGTTCCGGCGGCGCCATGCTTCTGCCCGATGTGAAGGACAGTACCGGGAACACCTGGCACCTGGGCATCGGCGCCGGAAAAGATGGAAATATCTACGTCGTGAACCGCGACATGATGGGGAAATTCAACACCAACAATGACAGCGCGATCTATCAGGAGCTCGACGGCGTCACCGGCGGCGGCGTCTGGGCCATGCCCGCCTATTTCAATGGCACCATCTACTACGGCGGGCAAAATGATTCGCTGAAAGCCTTTGCGATCGCGAATGCGAAGCTCACCACTCCGCCCGCCTCCCAGACCTCCGCCAATTACGCATATCCGGGAGCCACCCCGAGCGTCTCCGCCAACGGCACGTCAAATGGAATCGTCTGGGCCGTGCAGAACAATGGCGGAGGCGTGCTGCACGCCTATCAGGCGAGCGATTTGACGAAAGAGCTGTACAACAGCAACCAGGCCGCCAGCGGCCGCGACAATTTCTCAGACAACAAGTTCATCACCCCGATGATTGCCAATGGAAAAGTGTACGTCGGCACCCCCACTGGCGTTGTCGTTTTCGGACTGCTCCAATGAGGGGGGCTTTCGCCCAAGCAACTTTACGACTGGCTTGAAGTAAGAGTCCGCAACCCGTGAGCCAGAGCGGTCCTCATTTATACGAGATCACTGCGTGGCCATCCACAATCTGGATGTCATTCACGTCATCCGGCAGCTTCAGCTTCTCCCTATTTTCCGGCGAATTCATCAGTTTTTCTACTGCCGAATCCAGTGTGGATTGCGGCAGCGGCAGTGAACCAAGCTTCCCGCTGATCGGTACAAACCGCAGATACCCGTTCTCCGACCGCAGACGCCCGTCCAATTCAAGCGACATTTCCTTACCGTGAAAGTCGAACACTACGTACGCTTTCACCACGTCTCCGTACATATCCACTTTCACGTCCTTCACGGACGATTGCACCTGCTCAAGCGTCGGCTGGTCTGCCCCGGCGACGCCGGTCAGTGTATCGCGCGCTGCCGCATCACCCGAATTCGCCGCAGGTGTTCCCGTAGGCGTTCCCGCTCGTCCTGCGGTTCCAGCGCCGCCAGCCGGCGTCTTCCCCTCAAGTTCCAGATTCTGCGTTAGATACGAATTCAATTCAGTGCGATCAAGCTGCACTTGGCAGGCTGTCCGGCAGCCTTCGCCTCATCCGCAGCCTGAAATTTCTTCTCGACCCGTGCCGCCGCAGCAGGATCGTATGCGACTTCAGGCGCAGGCGATTTGTGGAGCATCAACCCCACCGTCAATAACAGTCCCAGCAGAGTCGACCCACTCAAAATCCGGTAAATTTTCTTGAACAATGCCGGGTCAGCCATCGATCCTCCATCCACCCTCAGCACAACATCATCGAATCGCCAGCTTCGAAGGGCACCAAAGTCCCCACGAAAAAGTGTAAACTGCCGCCGTACTTAATTTTAGCAAAGCGCAACGACCCTTATTTCGCACCCCCGTTTTCGGTTCCCAATGCACCACTGACCTACAGGACAGGTATCAACTTTAATGCCCTCACGCTCGCCACCCTATAAACGCCTTCTGTCCGATCGGTACTGCCGATCCGCTCTTCGCCGCGTGGCTAGTGCTCTATTTGGGACGCGCTGGATGTCCACGAACGCTCTAGTTCGCACCGGCGTACTCTCTGGAGAAGCTCATCTAGAGCATGGCTATCCCCATGGCGCTTAGGCAGATACCTCCAGGCGCCAAATTCGCTATTGCATATGAACTGGCTGCCCGCGAGGAAGCCTGCCGCCCTCCGTCCATCCCCCCTCCCCACCTCCGTCGGCAAGTCGAACTGCTTCATCCGGATGGACGCAAGTTGGTCTTTTTAAAGCTTCCGGAGTGCTGGGGCGTCGCCCGACTCAATCCCTAGCCTCGCAGCGGAGGAGGTATCTCAAAAACCCCCAGCGGTCCAGCCAGAGCTCGCCTAGCTTCCATTTCATACACACGCGAAGTGCAGGAAACGGAAAAAGTCGATTCTCCTTCCTACGCGGATGAACACAGAACCTCGCAATCGCACCAACGCCTCGGAGATATTCCTGCCACGACTCCAACCACAAAATCCGCCCCCGTCGCCCAGCTCCTCATTTATCGACCCCTCGCCGCAATCAGCCCAGAAGCCACCCATTACCGCAGCTTCGAGAGTCCCTCGTGCACCTATCCTCAATGAACCGCATTCCGCGACCCAACGTCTCAGAAGTTCTAGCCACCTAGCCTCCTTCCTTTCCTCGACTCCAACCGTGGAATGAATACTTATGTTTGTGGAGGAGCGAGATAAACCGTCCGGGAGCTGTGAAGAGCGGATGGGGGATCGTGTGCGTAGGGGACGCCGGGGACGTGGGATTGATAGTGATCGCAGACGAGTGGGCGTTGTAATGGAATGAACGATGTGGACAACTGGGATGCCGACACAAGATGGAGAGCGCGTTTGTAATGAGACGAACTGGACGACACGGTAGCCCCAATTCATTGCAGGCTGCGTCTGTTGCGCGGGGGAAGAGTGAATGGGGAATCGTGTCGCGGGAGATAACGTGCTTGTGTGAGGCGAGGAAGGAAAGTGGAGAAACCGAGGGGAGCAGAGCCGTGAGACAAACACATACAGACAAAAGGCGGCAGCTGAAAACAAATCGGCTGGAGTGAAAGCATCCCTTGCGCGTCACGTTGCGGAAATTACGAGACGTCGGGCGCTTTCTGCAGACGGATTCGATACATGGATTGGATGGATTTGAGTTGCGAGCGCTGAAATGTTGCAGTCGGGAGTGCAGGGAGTTTTTTCGCATCGGTGGGGCGCGTTTCCGTGAAGCGCTTGTTTTATGGCCGTCGCGGAGGCGCCGCCCCAAAGCCAGAGAAGAATGAGCCCTAGAAACTTCAGGTGCCAGGACAAGAGCAAGGTGCGGGTCGTGGATCGAGCTCTCCGATATCTGGTCCATCAAGATGGAAGCCGTGAGTGGAAGGCTGAAGTTGACAGGCGAGCCTTCATGCGGGTCGCCGCGGAGCTTCTGAAGGTGACTTGCGGGACAGGCGACTGGGTTTGTGCAGCACATGAGCATGAGCGCTTCATGCGTTTCGTGATACGCAATTCGAGGGAGCGCCTTCGACGCGATTGCGAGTATGCGCACGGGGTTGAGACCGACTCCGTTCTGAGAGTTAAGTATGAGGAGCGACATATGGTTCCTGAAAAGGTTTCGAGGAGACTGGGCAGCGCACCCCCTGAATTGACGAAACGCTCCGCAGATAGGTCTGACAAACTGCTGCGCGGGAAAGATGCTTGGTGTCCGGCATGTCGGCTTTGTTTTACGACGCCGCGGCTACGTGATGGCCGTAAGGGAAGACCGAACGAAAAAGCGCACCGTTTCTTTGCGCTGGACAGAGCTCGACTGCAGCGGTCCGCCGGACTTTATCCCGATCCTGGGTTGCGCGCGACTGAACGAGATAAGCAAGCGAGCGGGACTGAGCACCAGACTTGCGATTGGACAGGCTGCAGATACCATCGCGTGGCTTGGGTCGACCGGAAACAGGGAGCCTGCGCGGGGCCGCGGAGACTTCAGGAAATTGCAATCGTTCCGGACCGCCACGCCAGTTCTCGACGACGCTTGTCAATTGCGATCCCACAATTTCATGACGCATGCCCTTCGCGCCAATGTGGATACCACGTTCCAGCGACTGCAGCTCGGCTGCTGCAAGAGCATTCGGACCAGATTCTGGGCCTCTCTCTTTTTCTGGTTGGCTGCCGTCGCAGCAAAAATGAGGCTCGGGAGCGAACGCGGACTGACAGATCTCAGCCTGCTCCTTCAATCGCGAGCCGCTCCGGTTGTTGGCGAGACGAGTCCGCACGTGCCGAATTTCATGGATTTTACCGCCGGCTCCTTGAACAACAGGCTGGGATTCACCGTGCCCTGCTTGCGCGGCAGGGAGCGAGCCAATGGCGGATCTCGAATTCGCCCCATGCCTTGAGAGAGCTGACATGGGCGGCTCAGGCTCCGAGGTTTCCAGGCGCCTGCGTTCAAGGACCCAACGAGCCATCCGAGCCTCGATTTCCGCCTCGACCCATTCGTCGACGAGCTGGCGGAGTTCTTTGCGAAGATTCGCGATGGCATTTAATCGAGCGAGTTCAAAGGACTCCAAAGCGGATTGCGATGATGACACCAAGTAGTCCAACGGCGGATGGGCAGAGCCCATGGCGGAGCCTTTCTGGCCTTCGACCCCTCGAAGCCAGGAGAGAAGCAAGCGCGAAGGAATTCTAACATATGTGTTACGTAACACAATAGTACCCTAGTAGCAGTACGCGCAAGGAAGGCAATGCGGAGAAGTTCAGTAAACGCAGTGTAACACAGCGCGGGCTTGGACAAACGGAATGCGCAAATTCCGAATATCGCGTTCGGGAAAGAACGGACCGGGGGGGGGGTAGAAACTACAGAACGATCGTTGCCGCGTAGGTGGATTTCGCAAATGCTTGGGGAGATTGCGGCGGGGGGAGGGGGGCATGAATGGCAAACGGGCTTTATGGAGGGCGGTTCGTCGAGGACGGGGCGTCGTTCGGAGGAAAGCAGCGCATCGACGCTACAACCGAGAGTACATGCGGCGTTGGAGAGCGGATCCTAGGCACCGCTTGCGCGAACATGAGACGCGGATGCGGGCTTATTGGAAGCAAAAAGCACAACGCGTGGTGCGCGAACGGCGCCCATACATCAACGGCCGAGGGCAGCCACGCTGCGGATTCTGCTGGAAACGCACACCGGAAAGGCTGGTGGCACGGCTGCGGATATCCGAAACCGCGAGGAATGGGTACGTAAAGGTGGTCATTCCGTGTTGCGGAGAGTGTTGACACGTCTGTTTGAAGTCGCAAGTCGGTGAAAGTCGAAGGAAAGACCTTGGTGAAAGGGCTGTAATTGGATCACTGGACTAGACGCGTGAGGTAATTATGCGAGAGAAAAACTACAACACGGGGTTGCGCGGGGTTCTTTTTGAGGACCGGCACTACGCACGGATGGGGTCGGCCATCTGGTTGTACGGCTGGTTAGTCTTGCGGCAGACGCATCAGTCCGGCCAATTGGGCTGGGTGCTCGGAGGCGCGCCAATCAGCTACCGGGAGATCGAGGAGGAAACGGGATTCATGCGGAAGACGCTGGAGCGGTGGATGGGGAGGCTGCGGAGGGGGGGGGTACATCGAGACGGAAGGGACACAGCGGGGCGTGGTTATTCGAATCACGAAGGCAAAAAAATTTGCACGGACGCCCCTCAAAAATGTGGCGGGTGCCCGCAATGCTGCGGAGGGGGCACCTCATTTTCGCGGCAAGGATGGCAATCAAAACCTGTTGTTTCAACAATATGGAGACGGGATAGGTAGTTCATCTGTAGCAAGACTAAACGATAAAGAACTGCTCGCAGCGATTTGCACGGAAGTCCAGAAGCAGCTCAAAACCTCAAACCCTTCCGGTTCAGGAGAAGACGAAAACCGCAAGCCAAACCCAATACAAAACTGGCCGCAACACCAACAACAAAACTTCTTCAATGAAACGCGGAGACGCCACAACCTGCTGCGAGCCGAAAGGGAAGAGGCGGTGAGGCGTGAACTCGCGGTGGGCACTGGCCCGGAGGTGAGACGATCATGAAGATTCTAAAGGAATTGCGCAGGGAAATAGGACACGGGGGAACGATCCCGCGGGGATGGCAGATGGCGTATTACGAGCCTCGAAGGCGGATTGGAGTGTATTAGCCGTCGCCGCTCAACTGGGTGGTGAGGGGGCTGCGGGAGTTCAGCTACCGGCTGCAAATTGCCATGCACGCGCCGCGGATTGAGCACGCGCAAGTCTTTGAGATGCAGCGGATACAGAGGGAGCGCCAGCGCCTGACCGAAGAGTACGCGCGCGGCTACTTGTCAGGGTGGCGAGAGTGCTTCCAGGCGTGCCTCGAGGCGGTGGAGGAAGAGATCGCGCGCGTGGACGACGCATTTGATACTTCGACATGGTTTCCGGTGACCGCGAAACCCAGGGTTAAGAATTAGATGCGTGATTATATGCGCCGCGGCCCCGATTGACGCGTTGAGATGTTGGGAAGCAGCACGCACGGTTTGCGTCGTCACC
Source organism: uncultured Acidobacteriota bacterium (assembly GCA_963701005.1). Classification (GTDB taxonomy): domain Bacteria; phylum Acidobacteriota; class Terriglobia; order Acidiferrales; family UBA7541; genus Palsa-295. Next base: position 2,988,212 of record OY969555.1, on the reverse strand, counting down.
TGCCGCGGCGCGATGTTCGGGTGCACCACTCGGCACACGGATAAGGACGGGAAACCTTCGCCATGAAAGCCGCTGAAATCTTTGACGTCTGTTATGCACGCTATAGCGGGCTTCGCGAGTGGCTAGCTGATTCAACAGGACAGGTGCGTGCGCTTGCCCTGGACACTCCGTCGTGCGGCTACCAATGGAGGCCGGCGCGCGGCCGGGCTTCGGAGTATGTCGCAGACTTCGAGCGGATTGGACGCCAGGCGCTCAGACGCCCCGAATGGAAGGGAAGGCTGAAGCTCTTCGAGATCTATTTCCTGCAAGGAGTGGAATACCGGCCGGCGATTACATTGGTCGGCGTTGCGCCGGGGACATTTGACTATTGGTTTAGAGAGGTAAAGCGCGCCGTGGGAAGGGAATGCTTGCGGACGGGACTATTTCCGCCGTCTCAGTATTTTCGTTCGTGAGTTGCTTCGAGCTGCACCCTCGCCCAGCAATGAAAAGTATGCGAGGGGCAAGCTTGATTTCATTGATGTATGAAAAGGTGACGGCCCTGTAAAAAGGTGCGGACAAAATTCATTTCGACAATGCAACGCAGTTCCGGGTGATCAGTACCATGCGTCTTCGCGCCCCGGCACGTAGGCGCCTCTTTCAGCGAGATCGAGTGATTCGCTGTCGCTTTGACCGAACTCCTCGGAAATTGCCATCGCCTCATTTTGGTAGTCCGCGTCGTCTGCCATCGCCGTAAACTTCGCATCAATGTGCCTGCGCTTGAAGAACTTCAGGCGCGCGACGATCGCGGAAAGAAAGAACCCGTTCATCGTCTTGTCTGCGGTCCAGTTGTCATCGACCAAAGACTCCGCTTCCTCTGTTCGCTCACCTTTTCACTTGTCGCGGTCGCGTGAGGTGAAAAACATGCGGATCAGCGGGATGCCCAGGGTGAAGGGGACGTAGAGGATGTTTTTCAAGAGAGTCGAGCGGCGCTCGAGGCGGTCGTGGAACTGGTCGGCTTCGATTTTCTTGGCCGCGACGGTTGCGGCGATATATTTCAGGAAATCTATTCCACACTTCTCGCAGGTGCCTCCATGGCGCTGTTCGTGCGCGCAGGAGGGGCATTGAAACCGCAAGGTGGTGTGGCAGCGGGTGCAGAATCTGGCGACGTCGCGCACTTCGGTGGAGCATTTGGGGCATTTGATCATGGGGCGCGGCGCGGCTGTGCCCGGATCGGTAGAGGTTTTGCGCGGCTTGTCCGGCAACACGTCGGTCATTTTTAGATCTTACCGAGAAGGGGAGGGCAAAAGTGCGGGAGGTAAGCAAGGTGCGCTCGGGTGGTCAACACTGGCCGGGGGGACAGTGAGAGCCGCCAGAAGGGGGGGCCTGCCGGCGTCGGCCGGCGAGGGTGGCGGCTCTCTCCTGGTTACGAGCGAAACGAGGGGAAGCGGAAACGGCGCGAGCCATTGCCGGGAGTCGAAGAGGTCGATTTTGCGCCATTGCCGTTGAAGGTGCGGCGACTGGGATCCGCGGCGTGGGGGGCGGGAGTTTTCTGGGCGCAGAGGTGCGGTGGAGGGGCGAGCAAGCGCACTACATGTCCCAGGCGGTCCTGTTTGTAGGGCTTGGCCATGCAGACGACGGCACCGAGCGAATGGGCATTTGAATAATCGCTTGGGTTTCCCGAGCGCGTTGTGAGTAAGACATGGATATGCTTCAACTTATCGTCGGATTTCACCTGGGCGCAGAGGTCGAAGCCGGGCAGGCCTTCGCCTTCGACTTCGGCAATAAGCAGCGCGGGCGTGAATTTCTTGAGGACTTCGCGCGCTTCGGAGCCTTTGCCGACCGCGATGACGTCGTAGCCCTCGTTCGACAGGTAGGCTTTCATTGTCTCGCGGACCACGTCGTCCGCGTCCACGGCCAGGACCAGCGGCCTTTTCGATCCAAGGTCTTCGGAATAGGAAACTCGAGCTGATTCGGTGTCGAGCCTGCGGCCGCAGGCATCAACCAGGTCTTCGCCCACGCCAGCGCCAATGGCAATGGCAACCAGTAAGCGACCGTCGGGCATTTCGCTGACGCGGGCAACACGGCCATCCTGTTCGGCCTGCATGGCACCGGGCGCCTTGCAATAAGGGAAGGTGACGGCCACGTCCATATCGACTTGAAAGTATGGATTCGCGGCGATGAAGAGCAGGCCCTTGGGGGAAATGTCAATGGTGGTGGAAATTTCGTCCGGCCCGCTTTCCGTGACGTCCAAGCTGCGCACGCGCACGGGCGCGGAGATGCGGGCGCGGCGGCGCCGACGGCGTTCGAGGACGGGAGCGGCCGCGTTTTTCAGCGGTGTGTCGCTGGGTGCGTCAGCGCCCAGGGTGCGGGCTGCTTCCGCAGCGGCGTCGGACATGGAATTCGCGGCAGGCCGTTGATCCGAGGGTATGGCCCGCGGAGCTGGATTGCCGGATTCATCAGGCGATTCTTGAGGGCAGGATGAGTTCAGCATGTCAGCCGGGATATTGGAATCCGAATTGGAATCAGAGAGAGGGAAATTAATCGCGTCACTCATTGCGTAAAGGACCCCTTTTCGACGTAGCTTGCGCCAAGGACAAAATACCAAACAGGGTAGGGAAACGCTGTAGTGAGAAAGTCACATTCTCCCGGTACTCGCGTGTGGCATGTCGCTGGTACCGGGGTACTTGGCTATAACGTTAAAAGAAGAAAGGCGTTAGGCGAAGGAGACGGTATTGTGTCCGTGCGCGATTGACCTGTCGCACCCCGAAAAAACTCGGGCGGACGACGATGCGGCGTAAACAGTTTGGACGGAAACGCCCGACGGCAAAATGGAGGGCATCTGGCTTTGTTGACATGCCGGGTGATCGTAAGTGCCCTGGGATCAGGATGTGCCGCACCTACGGTGCTTAAGGGCTGTCTGCATCGATACCCAGCCCTTGCGGGCTGGGCTAAATTGTGACGCGCCTACGGCGCTAGGACGGAGCGTGCAAGTTGTGGGAGAGGCGAGCTCCGCAAAGACATCCGGAGCGCAAAAGGCGCGCCTCGCCATAACAAAGCTGCGGCCCCTCGTCGGTGCTGGGGAGGCAAATAGCGCACCAGCCCCCGCACTCCGTATGAGCCCCGTGGCGAGCACGCGGTTTCCTACCTGAGGAAGTCAACAGAGGCAAGGTAGCTCAAGGCTGTAGACAGCAGGACAGGACTAGAGCCGGCGGGAAAAAAAAGAGGGCAACGATTTGGAATCGTTGCCCTCCGTGAGTCAGCCGTGGTCAGTTGAGCTTGGCTGACCTGAGTTTAGAAGGGGCGCACGGTAGCGAAGAACGTGCCCCAGTTTGCAAGCGTGGTGCGGCAGGGAAGCGCATTCACCGCGCAAGCATTGGGAATGTATTCCGAGGCGAACCAGATGCGATCGCCGTCCGCAACTGCTGCGGAATAGTCTCCCCAACGGCCGACGCCGAAACCGCCCTCTGCCTTATAGATTGTGAAGCCGTCGTCGGGATCCTGGCCAGCGCCCGCGATGTGGACAAACGGCAAAGCAAAGCCGTCAATAACGTCCGAATACGCAGCGCTGGGGAAGAAACCGTTGCCGGCGAGTGTGTAGGCGATGACGCCGTTGCCGTCGGCATTGATGCCGAGCGACGGGAATAGCACGTCATTGCCCTTCACGGCGACATAGCCTTGCCTGACGACGTGACCAACGAGCGTTGGTCCCTGGAAGGAGGGCTTGACGCCGAACCAGGCGAGACCCTGCTGTTCCGCGCCGCCGACGCTGAGCAGCGAGTTCACGCCGCCGTAAAGGATGCCGTTGGCGAAAACGACCTGGTTCATGCGGTCATCGTTGGTATTGAGCTGGCCTTCCGTCTCGCCAAAACTGGTGCCGAGAGGAATCTCGCCGGCCTTCTGGTTGGCCGGGTTGGGCTGCCCATAGACCTCGCTCGAAATGACATCGAAAGAAAGAGTGAGGATGGGGGTGCTGGAGTTGAGCGATCGGGTGTTGGTAAGGGCCCAAACCGCGATGCGGTTGTCGAAGGTATCGATAAACTGGAGAGCGCTCAGGAAATACTCGGCGCCGTCCTTGACTTGGCCCGACTGATCACGATCCCAGGAGTCGGCTCGCGGCGCAGTGGCCGGCTGGATGGAATAGGAAAGGCCGCCGAAGGGAACGAGCTGCTGAGAGGCGTCGAAGGAAACGATCACAGGCAGCGGGCCGCCACTGGCGGCGGCAATCAATCCGGCCTTGGAGAAGGCGTAGATTTGGGCGCCGTTGAAGAATTGACCGAATTCATTGGTGGCCTGATAGATGCCGTATTTGTCGGTTCCAAACAGGGGCTGGTCGCCGAAGCATGGGCAGCCGACATGCGCAGGGGTGCCATCGAGGCCGTCATCGGTGACATCGTAGGCGAAGACGGCGAATGGCTGAGTGGGGTCGGCAGTGGTGCTGACAGCGATGAGGTTGAAGTTGCGGCCGGTGGCGCCGGGGTTGCCGCCGTCGTCTTCCATCAACTCGGTGACAAACCAGCGCTGCGTCTGCGAATCATAGAAGCAACGTGGGTCACTTAGGAAAGGTCCGCGGACGCCGGTGGTGCGATTGATCTGGGTGGCCAAACCGAAGAAGCTATTCATGTCTTCGACGCCGGCCAGGACATTGCCGCGCGTGTCGAAAACTTCGATGACGTCGTTGACCGTTTCGACCACGAAGCCATTTCCCGCGCAAAGGCCTTGATCGGGAGGCTCGAGGCTGAATTGGTTGCCGCCATTTGCTTCGCGCTGGTCAATGTGGCTCAGGCCATTGAAGCCGTGAAAGTCCGGGGCTTGAAAACCGACGACGAAGCTGGCCGGGACCTTGGGCTCCGGAGGGGGGAAGACACTGCTTGCGGCGCTGCGGCTATTTGCCGCGGAACTGCGGCTCGCAAGGAGCTTGCCGGGAATCGGCAGGTTGGTGCGGTGACGGGGCATTCCTGCGTGCGAAGAGGCAGTGGGATGAATGACGGCGTCGGGACCCAAACCAGGCTTGATGCCGGGCTGGTTGCCTTCGACACTGTCAGGGTCAATCTCGGGATTCTGGAAAGCGCCGCTGCCGATTGGAGTCGCGTGAATGGTGGACGAGCCAACGAGTGTGAAGTGTTGAGTTGATTGCGGAGCAGCGGCGGATGCGACCGTCGCTCGCTCCATCGTAAACGAGAAAGCCAAAGCACCTGCGATCAGGACCAGCGCTGCAAAGCCGATTCTGAAAGAGATCGCTCTGTTGCGCCGTCCTTCCTTCCTATTTGAAACGACCATTTGTTTCCTCCTGGTAAGTTCCTGCAAAGCAGGGTCTATTCAACGTGAGCGTGTTCATTCCTCAAACGGAGTCCGTGCCTGTATTGCGTGCTGTAGCGTGGATCTGGCGGACAGGGGAATGCCCGGCCTTCGAATCGCGCTGGCGCATTCTCCGGCGAGGCTTCATGATTGTCAATAAAATAGTCTAACTAAGTATGATTTTTGTTGACTTCACCGGAGGTGAATCCTCAAGGGGCAAAAATGGGCGCCGAACCGATCGTTTCATGCTTCGGAGGGCCCTGAAATCTGATTAATGAAGCTCATAAATCAGGCTAATGAGTGGATTCTTCTGATTTTAAGCGTGTGTTGGATGGCTTAGTCCTAGTATTTGCAGGACTACCAGACGAATTTCGAAAAAATAAATGCCGCGGCAGGCCTTGACAAAACTACGGAGGGTAGTATCTTCACTCGCATTGGCGTGTGTGACTTTTCATAATCCAGGCTGACTTAGGCTATCAGGTGAACGGCCCTCTGGACTTCAAGAACTCCTGCCGCATGCTCACGTTCACAAAAGTCATGGCTGCCATGAAATTCGTCCCGCAAGAATGCCCCGGGTCCACAAATGAACTAACCAGACAAGCCAAAAGATACATCCTGCGAGGAGGACAAAAAGATATGAAGACACTACACGCACTGCTCCTGAGCATCTTGCTCATGGCCACAGGCGCGTTTGCGCAGCAACAGGCGGGGAGCACGCAGCCAGATTCGAAATCGGTGACCACGGCCAAGCCGGCGAAGAAGTCGGTGTCAAAAAAGAAGAGCCGGAAAGAACAGAAGGAATTGAAAGAGCAGAAAGAAGTAGCGGGCGAGGCGGAGCAGGACACATTGCCTCCGCTGCTCACCGAGCGGATGAAGAAATTTTCGCAGACGGTTCCAGTGAATGGCGGGCTGAGTGGCCCGGGCGGACTGGCGCACCAGGAATTTCTGCACCGCGCCTATCCGGATACCAAGATTCCGGCGGAGCGAATCGAGGCAGCACGGAATGGGCATGCCGGCTTCGGCGGCCGAGGCTTTGGGGATGATCGACTCGGGCCATGGGAGAGTTTCGGGCCGAGCCTTGCGCTGTATCCCGAGACACCTCTGCGCAACTTCTCCGTGTACGTTCCGAACGCGTATCCGGCGGCCAGCCGCACGACGGCCCTGGCGCTTTCCTCGCACTGCCAATCCGACAGGTGCACGCTGTGGGCCGGACCGGCAGGCGGTGGAATTTGGCGCACACGAAATGCTTTGAGCGATTCGCCAAGGTGGGATTATCTATCGGGATCGTTTCAGATTAACGCCATCGGCTCAATCGAAATGGATCCAAACGACCCCGACGGCGACACACTGTGGGTCGGGACCGGCGAGGCAAATTCCTGCGGCAGCGGTTGCGAAGCGGGCGTAGGCCTTTACAAGTCGGAAGACGGCGGGGATCACTGGCAAGGGCCGATTGGCTCGTCCGTGTTCAATGAGCGAGCCATTGGCTCAATCGTGGTGAAGCCCGGAGACCGCAACACAATTTACGCGGCGACGACACAGGGTCTTCGCGGGCAGTCTTCGGTCTGCTGCAATGGCACGATTGATTTGATTCCCGGCGCGCCGAAGTGGGGCTTGTACAAGTCCACGGATGGCGGCCGAAGCTGGACGTTCATTCATAATGGCTCAGCCGACGTATCGGTATGCACCGGGGATTTGAACGAAGCTCAGGACAACGATCCGTGCTCTCCGTTTGGAGTGCGGCGCGTCGCACTGGACCCGTCGAATCCGGACATCGTTTACGCTTCTTCGTATGCCCGCGGCGTTTGGCGATCGATGGATGCCGGCGCCACTTGGACGCAAATTAGTCCATCGCTCGATTCCACCGACACGGCGACGCGACCGGAAATCTCGGTCACTACACTGCCGAATGGCAAGACCCGGATGTACCTCGCCGAGGGAGAGGTAGGCGCTCCGCCTGCACAGCTTTCGCGCAGTGACGATGTGACTACAGCAACGCCTGTGTTCACAGTGCTCACAAGCGGGGATCCAGCTAACACCGGCTACGGTTCGTTCAACTTCTGCACCGGTCAGTGCTGGTACGACAGCTTCGTCAAGACGCCTCCGGGAAATCCCGACATGGTTTACCTGTTGGGTTCGTATTCCTACGGTGAGACGGGGAATATCTCGAACGGACGCGCCGTGGTGCTTTCAACGGATGCCGGGGTTTCCTTCACGGACATGACCCAGGATTCGACTGATCCGGTGCAACCGCACGGGATTCACCCCGATGAGCATTACATCGTGTTCAATCCAAGCAATCCGCTGCAATTCTGGGAATCCTCCGACGGCGGCATTATGCGCTCGAGCGGAGCGGTGGCGGATATTTCGGCCAATTGCAGCACGCGTGGATTGTCTGGTGCGGTGCTCGCTCGTTGCCAGCAACTTCTCTCGCGTGTTCCGACCAGACTCACGAGCATTAATACGGGGCTGACAACGCTGCAATTCCAAAGCCTGTCGGTGAATCCGTTTGATCCCAATGACGTGCAGGGCGGAACGCAGGACAACGGCACTTGGGAGACCATCTCGGATACAAATCATTCACAGTGGAACCAGACCATCTTCGGCGATGGCGGCCAGTCTGGCTTCGACTTCACGAATCCACAATTCCGCTTCCACACCTACGCCGGCCCGGAACCCGATGTGAACTTCTTTGGCGGCGTGACGGCGGAATGGAACTTCATCGGCGACACTTTCTTCGAAGTCGGTGAGGCGTCGGAGTTTTACTTCCCGATTATCAGCGATCCCTTTGTCCACGCGACGATGTATGCCGGCATGATGCACGTATATCGGACGAAGACTCAGGGCGTAGGAGCTCGGACCCTGGCGGCATTCCGCGCGAACTGCAACGAGTTCGTCGGCGTGGATCCGCTGGGAACCTGCGGCGATTGGGTCGCACTCGGCGATCCCTCACCCAACGGGGAACTGACCGGATCCGATTTCGGCTCCGACCGATCGGGCATTGATGTTGCCGCGGTCGCTCGGTACGAGAAGGACTCGGGCACGCTGTGGGCAGCCACGGCGGCGGGACGCGTCTTCATCAGCAAGAACGCGGACGCGGAACCCGAGACGTCGGTCGTGTTTACGCGGCTGGACTCGCTGGCTTCGAACAGTCCCGGCCGGTTCATCAGCAGCATTTTCGTCGATCCGAACAACGGCAACCGGGCGTGGATTTCGTATAGCGGATACAACGCCTCGACGCCGTCAACTCCCGGGCACGTGTTCGAGGTGCGGTACGATCCCGTCGCGGGAACCGCAACATTTAAAGACGTCAGCTTCGACCTGCCCGACACCCCGATCACGAGCGTCGTGCGGGATGAAGTGACGCACGACCTGTTCGCATCCAGCGATTTCGGTGTTTATCGGCTCAACCACAGGGAAAAGGGCTGGAGGCTGGCCGCCCCTGGAATGCCGAACATCGAAGTGGCCGGGCTCACGCTCGTCCCGAAGGCTCACAGACTCTTCGCTGCCTCCCATGGTCAGGGAGCGTGGCTATTGAGGCTGCCCCAGAGCGGGGATGATGACGACGGAAACTAGGCGCCGTTAAAGACTTGCGGCTAACACGGGGGAGCCTCTTCGGGGGCTCCCCTTTTCTTATTCGAGCACCGCTTGCGGGCACCCGCATGACCCATCCTGTCCTGAGATGACCTACTATCAGCCTCGTTAGTTCAGAACTCTCCATTTGACAAGCTGGATAGCTCGGAACGAGGATGCGCCACGAGTATCCGGGTTTTGCAACGCGTGTCCCCGCTCGCAAGCCCCGGCAAGCCATGGCTGCTGTGTGGCAATTTTGGCCGCAGGCCCCGAGTGGAGCAGCCCGGCAGATTTGAGCATTCATCCTTCGAGGAGGACATACAACGATGAAGACCGTCTCCGGATTGCTCTTGTGCCTATTCCTTGCGGTAACGGGCGCGTTTGCGCAGCAACAGCCAGCCGGCTCGCAGCCGGATTCGAAAGCGGCAACGGCGCCCAAGCCAGCGAAAAAATCCACGGCAAAAAAGAAGGGTCCGAAAGTTCAGCAGGTGCGAAGGGAAGAGAAGGAAGCAATTGGCGAAGCTGAAACAGAAAACCGTCCTCCATTGCTCACCGAGCGCCTCAGCAAGCTGGCGCGGACGGTCCCAGTAAATGGCGGGCTCAGTGGCCCGGATGGAGCGGCCGAGGCGGCCTTCGAGCAGCGCGCTTATCCCGATAGCGATATCCCCCTCGAGCGAATCCTGGGGGCACGGGCTGGCCACGCGGCCATAGCGGGCCGGAATTTCCGCGACGATCGGCCTGGCCGATGGGAAAGCTTCGGTCCCAGCTTCGCGCTCTACCCGTTCACCCCGATTCGTAATTTTCAACTCTATCTTCCGAATGCCTATCCAGCTGCCAGCCGCACACCTAGCATGGCACTCTCCTCGCATTGCCAGACGGACCGCTGCACCCTGTGGATCGGTCCGGCCGGCGGCGGCGTCTGGCGCACCCGCGATGCTCTGGATGACGAGCCCCGCTGGGAATATCTCTCCTCGGTCTTCGAAATCAATTCCGTCGGCGCAATCGAAATGGATCCAAACGATCCCGATGGCGACACGCTTTGGGTCGGAACCGGCGAAGCCAATGCATGCAGCTCCGGATGCGAAGCGGGCGTAGGCCTCTATAAGTCCACCGACGGCGGTGACCACTGGAAAGGGCCTATTGGAAAGGGCGTATTTAACGCGCGCGGCATCGGCTCGATTGTCGTGAAGCCGGGAGATCCCAATACGCTGTACGTGGCGACAACCAGAGCAATCCGTGGCTATACCTCCGTTTGTTGCGATGGAGTCGTCTCTCTCACTCCTGGTGCGGCCAAGTGGGGGTTGTACAAGTCCACGGATGGCGGCCAGACTTGGACGTTTATCCACAACGGCTCATCCGACCCAACGCAGTGCACGGGAGACGTGGTGGAGGCTGGGAATGGAACACCTTGCTCGCCGCGCGGCGTGCGGCGCGTGGCGATTGACCCATCGGACGAGAACACTGTGTATGCCAGTTCGTATGCCCGCGGCGTATGGCGGTCCACGGATGCGGGCGCCACATGGACGCAAATCAGTCCATCGTTGAATGCAACCAACACAACTACTCGCCCTGAATTCGCGGTGACCAAGCTCCCGAATGGCAACACTCGCATGTATCTCGCCGAGGGGAACGTGGGCACCCCATTTGCCCGCTTCTCGCGCAGTGATGACGCCAAGGCCGCCACTCCGACCTTCACGCCGCTATCCAGCGCGAATCCCGCTGACAGCGGCTATGGTTCTTTCAACTATTGCAACCCGCAGTGCTGGTACGACAACTACGTGAAGACTCCGGCCGGCAATCCGGACATGGTTTACCTGCTCGGCGCCTATTCCTACAACGAGGCGGGAAATATTTCGAATGCCCGGGCCGTGATGCTTTCCACCGACGCCGGCGTCTCGTTCACGGACATGACCATGGATTCGACCGACCCGGTGCAGCCGAATGGGATTCATCCGGATCAGCATTTCATCGTGGTGAATCCGAACAATCCATTGCAGTTCTGGGAATCCTCGGACGGCGGAGTTATTCGCTCCAGCGGCGCGGTGGCCAATATTTCCGCGAATTGCAGTACCCGCGGGTTGTCCGGTGCTGTTCTCACCCGCTGCCAGCAATTGCTTTCGCGGGTGCCGACGAAACTCACGGGCGTCAACAAAGGCCTCACAACGCTGCAATTCCAAAGCCTGTCGGTGAATCCATTCGATCCGAACGATTTGCAGGGCGGAACGCAGGACAATGGCACTTGGGAAACCGTTTCCAGCACGAGCCATTCGCAGTGGGACCAGACCATCTTTGGCGATGGCGGCCAGTCTGGTTTCGACATTGCGAATCCTCAATTCCGCTTCCACACCTATACCGGCCCCGAAATGGATGTGAACTTCATGGGCGGGGTCATGTCGGACTGGAATTTCATCGGCGACACATTCTTCATTTTCCCCGAGCCATCCCAATTCTACATTCCGATTATCTCCGACCCGAAAGTGAGCCAGACGATGTTTGCCGGCACGGGCGACGTATGGCGGACCAAGACGCAGGGAGTGGGGGCACGCTCACTCGCTGACTTCCGCGCAAACTGCAACGAATTCGTAGGCGTGGATCCTGCCGGCACCTGCGGCGATTGGGTGCCGCTCGGCAGCCTGGGCCAGTTGATCGGCACGGGGTACGGCGCGGACCGCACCGGGGGGAATGGCGTCGCCGCTCTCGCTCGCACGGTCAATGACACATCCACACTGTGGGTCGGAACCACTCCGGGACGCGTGCTGATCAGCAAGAACGCGGACGCGGAGCCGGAAACGTCCGTGACGTTCACGCGCCTCGATTCGCTGGCTCCGAATAGTCCCGGGCGTTTCATCAGCAGCATTTTCGTCGATGCCAACGACGGCAACCGCGCCTGGATCTCCTACGACGGATACAGCGCCTCGACGCCGACAACCCCCGGGCACGTGTTCGAGGTGCGGTACGATCCAGTTGCGGGAACTGCGACGTGGAAAGACCTCAGCTTCGACCTGGCGGACATTCCAATTGCCGGAGTCGTGCGGGATGAGGTGACGCACGACCTGTTCGCGTCCAGCGATTTCGGCGTTTACCGGCTCGTCCCACGGGAGAAGAGTTGGAGGCTGGCCGCGCCGGGAATGCCGAACATCGAAGTGGCCGGGCTCACGCTCGTCCCGAAGGCTAACAGACTCTTCGCTGCCTCCCATGGTCAGGGAGCGTGGCTGCTGAGGCTGCCCGAGAGCCGGGATGATGACGACGACGGAAACTAGGCGCCGTTAAAGACTTACGGTTAACATGGGGGAGCCTCTTCGGGGGCTCCCCCTTTTTTTTTGCATTCGAGGCCGGGGAAAACCGGCTAAGTTGCTCTATTTGAGGCTTTTGGACGGGCGAATACCGGACAGCAGATTAAGTCTGGACACCTGCTCGGAATGCGGGTATTCTCAGCACCCTTCGGTTGAACCAGGCGTTACGAATTTTGCGAGGCTCGGAATGATCCAAGAAGCGAAACAATGTTATCGCGGAGTCCTCTGTAATCATTGCAGGCAGCCAATCCCACTTCCGGCGGCAGTGGCGCGTCGTGGGGCGGACGGCAAGGATGGGCAGGGCGTTTCCGCAGATGAGCTCAGCCCAAAAGTGTTTACATTAAGATGCAGGGCGTGCCAGGGCGAAGGTCTGTACACACAGGCAAAATTTATTGATGTCGAGGGAACGCCACGCGTCCGCCATACGCAGCCGAGAAAAGCTTCGCCGATGGTGAGCCGGGTGGGAACCTTGTCGCGAGCCGCAAACGGCTGAGAATTCGCGGGACACTCACTTCAGATCCCACGCTAGCGGATTGCCGGTCTGTGAAATCAACATGCCGGTTGAGCTCGCAATGTTAACGCGGTCCACCCAGGCCTCGGCCCCAAGCGCAACAACCGCGTCTTCCATTAACTAATTCTGGTGGTACCTCTTTCTTTATCCGCATTCAGATTCCCGCCACCCGTTAAAATCGAAAAATCATGGCAGGAAGACCGAGCGCGTTTGGTGGGTGACCACGCATGAGAAAAGTTGCACTTATCCTGGGATTGGCCGTGCTTTTGTCTGCCGCCTTCGTTGTCTGGCAGGTCAGTTTGGTTTATGTGGCGAACTTTCAATTGCGAAGCGACTTGAACGCCATGGCCGTCGATCAAAAATCCCGATTAGGCGGGAGGGGCTTTGACTCGGAAGCGGAGCTTCGCAAAGACGTCATCACTCACGCCCGTGAGCGGGGGATTCAACTCAAGCCCGAGCAAGTAACCGTGGAGCGCATTACCACTTGGAACGCCATGTCCGTCTCGCTGACCGCGGACTACGACGCGACGGTGAATCTGCTGCTTTACTCCTACACGCTCCATTTCCAAGATCGAGCAAGCACAGCGAGCAGCACCTCCTAAAGAAAACCAGAGCCGCTGAGGCGGGAGCAACAGACCCTGTAGGCGCGGTGGGAACAGGGTTGGCTCATCGCTCCCGGAAACCCATCGAGCACCCTTTTGAACGCCTCACATAGCTGCATGACGCTGCAGATTTGGCTTCGACCCGAGTGTTGCGTCGACCCATTGAGACCACACTAATAATCGGGAATTGAGAAGAGCCTATCTCACAAATGGGAGTCAGGGTCGTCCACGCGCCCTCAGGGGTTGAGACCCCTAAAAACTGGGCACTTTCCGGCACGGCTGAAGCCGTGCCCTGACGAGAAGCATTTATGAGATGACTTCAACTCATTTCGGCCAAGCGAGGTCAGGATAAGTTCCAACTAGCGGACCACCATTCCCCCGGCCATCGCAATTGCGCGCGTCAGATCACGCGGGCAGATTGGTAATGGCCGTCACGCCTGGCCGTGATGCCGGTCACGGAAGTTCTCAGACATCCGGCTTAACCTGAAAATTGGCGCTTTTGGGGGTCTGCCACTAGGAGAGCGCGACCAGCAGTGAAGGGCTTCAAAGATACCGAGCATCTGTTGCGCGTCGTCCTGGTCTTTATGGTCGGGATACTCGCCTTCGTGCTCGTGCGGGCGGCCCTGGTCCCGAAAAGCTTCGGCGAATATGGGCACTACCGCGGAAACGCGATCGCGGAAATCGCGGCCCAGCCAATCGTGTTTGCCGGGCACCAGGCGTGTGAGGATTGCCATTCCGATGTCCTTGCCGCAAAGAATAAGGGAAAGCATGCGGGCGTCAACTGCGAAGCGTGCCACGGCGCGCTCGCAAAGCACACCGAGGATCCCGGAACTGTCGAGCCGCGGAAACTGGATACCGCCGTGCTCTGCGTCCGTTGCCATGCCGTGAATGGCGCGAGGCCCAAGAGCTTCCCGCAGATCTCCGTCGAGGAGCACAGCAGCGGATTGCCCTGCGAGACCTGCCATCAGCCACATGACCCACTGAATGCCGGGGGAGCCAAGCGATGAAGCTCACCCGCCGGCATTTTCTCATACTGCTCCCCGCCGCCGCGGCTGCCTGGGATGCTGTTCTCGCCGGAACGCCGGAAGCTTCGCCGAACTACAGCCTGACCGAGCACTGGTGGGGCATGCTTGTGGACATTTCGAAGTGCATCGGCTGCGGAAGTTGCGTGCGCGCGTGTGCCACGGAAAATGATGTGCCGGAGGGGTATTTCCGCACCTGGGTCGAGCGCTATCACGTCTCCGATTACGACCTGGCCAATCCCATCGTGGACTCGCCCGACGGCGGCAAGAATGGCTTTCCGCCAATGCCCGAAGCCGGGGGGAAAAACTTCTTCGTTCCGAAAATGTGCAACCACTGCGCCGATTCCCCTTGCACGCAGGTCTGCCCGGTCGGCGCCACGTTCATCACACCGGATGGCGTCGTGCTCGTGGACAAGAAATATTGCATCGGCTGCCGGTATTGCATCCAGGCCTGCCCCTACGGCTGCCGCTTCTTGAATCCCAGGACGCAAACGGCGGAGAAGTGCACGCTCTGCTACCACCGGATTACCAAGGGCCTCACGACCGCCTGTTGTGAAGCCTGCCCCACTGGTGCGCGCCAGCTGGCCGACCTCAAGAACCCCAGCGATCCCATTCATGCTTTCTTGCGGAGCCATAGCGTGCAGGTGCTCAAGCCTTACATGGCCACGGGCGCGAAACTTTTTTACAACGACCTAGACGGTTCGGTGCGATAGGGAGGCGCCAGAGCCATGCCGGTTCAAGGCTACATGTACCCCAACGAAATCGAGCTGGCCTGGAGCATCCTCATCGTCCTCTATCCGTTTATCACCGGCCTGGTCGCCGGCGCGTTCATTCTGGCCTCGCTCGAGCGTGTCTTCCGCGTCGAAGCCGTCAAGCCGACCTATCGACTGGCGCTGCTGACGGCCCTCGCGTTCCTGCTTGTGGCCCCGCTCCCGCTCCAGCTCCACCTGGGTCATCCGGAGCGTTCTTTCGAGATGTATCTGACGCCGCACCGCACGTCGGCGATGGCCATGTTTGGCTTCGTGTACCTGTGGTACCTGATGGCGGTTCTGGTGCTGGAAATCTGGCTGGAGTACAGGCGAGACATCGTTCTCCTCTCGCAACGCACCAAGGGTTTGCAGCGGTTCGTCTACCGCGTGCTCACGCTCGGGTCGAAAAATATCAGCGAACATGCGCTTCGCATTGACGATCGCGTCGGCTACGTCATCACTGTAGTCGGTATTCCGTCCGCGTTTCTCTTGCACGGTTACGTCGGTTTCATCTTCGGGTCGATCAAGGCCAACCCTTGGTGGTCCTCCCCGATGATGCCGGTAGTGTTTCTGTTCTCCGCGATGGTGTCGGGCATTGCCGTGGTTCTGCTCCTGTACATGTTCTCCTCATGGTATCGCAAACAAAAAATCGAGATGCGCTGCGTGGATACCATCGCCCGCTACCTGTTCTACACCTTCCTCATCGACTTCAGTCTGGAAATGCTGGACCTGATTCACCGCATCTACGAGGCGGATGAATCCTTTCGCAGCCTTGATTTCATGGTCCACACGCGCCTGTTCCTTTCGCAGGTTGTGATTCAAATCTTTATCGGCACCCTGGCACCGATCGCACTGCTTGCCTTCACTCAGTTGCTCGAGTTCAGCGAAAAAGGCCGCAAGCGGATCTATGCCCTGGCAGGAAGCTTGACGCTCATGGGGATTTTCGCGATGCGCTGGAACGTCGTCATTGGCGGCCAACTTTTTTCCAAGAGTTTTCTGGGCTACACGACCTACAAGGTTGGATTTGTAACCAAGGAAGGGGCGCTGAGCGCCATCGCCCTGACTCTTTTGCCCTTTGTCATCCTGTGGGTGTTGGTGAAGCTGCTTCCGCCATGGCCGGACCGTCAACCCCTTGCTCTGGAGGGTCCTGCACCGGCTCACGGCGACGACTAAGGTGCCTATAGTCATTGGAATACGTCGAGGTGGACGCTCATGTCTCCCCAAGACGTCTCGTCCGATTTGGAACAGCTCAGCGCACGGGTGAAGGAGCTCGAGCGCCGCATTTCCGACCTAGAACATCCCTCGCAGGTTAATTCGCTGCATCGCGAACCGCCCGCGCCTCCCCTCACGACTGTTGTTCCGAATGAAGCATCAGCCGCTCAAGCGCAACCGGGGGTGTTCTCGGTCTTCGGCAGGGTGGTCCTTGGAATTGGCGGTGCGTATCTGCTCCGTGCTGCCGCCGAGTCTGGAACTTTTCCTGTGTGGGTGGGAGTGACGCTCGGGCTGTGTTACGCCGCTGCATGGCTTGTGTGGGCGGCATGGCCAGGCGCCCAAAGCGGACTGGTGCGCTATTCGTACGCCATCACCTCGGCGCTGATACTGTCTCCCCTTCTCTGGGAAGCCGCCGGGCGTTTCGGAGTGATCGAGCCGCGCGTCGCCGCCGTGGTCCTGGCTGCATTCGCACTTCTGGCCGTGGCCCTGGCCTGGCGCCGCAATATTACTCCTGTTATCTGGGTGGGAATGCTCACCGCGCTCAGCACCGCCTTAATCCTCATGCCTGCTACGCGCGCTCCCATGCCCTTCACTCTGGCAATTCTCGTTATGGCGCTGCTGAGCGAATATGCGGTCAGCCGGGGCCGCTGGCCCAGGCTGCGTCCGATCGTCGCAATGGCGGCTGACTTCGCGATCCTGATCCTGATCATCATCCTCGGGAATTCCGAGGCGATTCCCCCAGAGTATCATCCTATCCCCCCCGGGGTCATGATTGGTCTCGTTGCCGCTCTCTTCGCCATTTATGCCGTCAGCTTGGTCACCCGCTCGATGATTTTTCGGCTGGAGATCACGGGTTTTGAGGGTGCGCAATTTGCCGCCACCGTTCTGCTGGCAGGCTGGGCCGTGCTCCGAATAACACACGGGTCCGGCTCGCTTGCGCTGGGAACTTCCTGCCTTATCGCCGGGGCCGCGTGCTATTTCGCCGCGTTTGGCCTGCTGCTGCCACATCTCGGGCGCCCCAACTTCCATTTCTATGCCACCTGTGGAGTTGCCTTCGTGATGGCGGGAAGTTTTTTTGTCCTTCCCGCTATGCCGCTGGCGATTTGGCTTTGCTTGGCGGCAGTGATCACCACGGGGCTCGGTGTCCGTGTGCGCAGTCCTGCGCTTGATTTGCACGGTGTGGTATATCTGAGCGGCGCTGTCTTCGCCTCGGGGTTGCTCGAGTACGCGCGCCGCGCACTCGCCGGCGCGTTCCCCCCTGCCCCCGGGGCGCTGCCAATTTCGGCTGCAGTCGTAGCTCTTCTCTGTACTGCGATGGTCTCCCGCTATCCTGGCGAGCACATCGGCGAGCGGCTCTTGCGTTTGCTACCCGCGATTTTGGCTGTCTACGCGGTCGCCGCGCTCGCCGTTTCTGCGCTCGGCTGGTTCATCGCGCACGGGGTTGCGCCGGGACTCCCGCAATTGGCCGTCATTCGCACCATGGTGACGTGCGCGGCGGCGCTCCTTCTGGCTTTTGCCGGCGCACGCTGGAAACGGATGGAGCTCGTATGGCTGGCCTATGCCGCTGCCGCACTAGGGAGTCTGAAGCTTATTTTCGAAGATCTGCGCTTTGGCAACACCCAGTCTCTAGCCGCCTCCCTCCTCATCTATGGCGTGGTCCTTATTCTGATTCCCCGCTTGGTGCGTGCGAAAAGGCGGTGGGCTTGAAGATAACCTGCTCCCCGATTCTTCCGCGAATCACTTATGAATCACGGCGTTCTCGGAAGTGATCTACATGCCTGAATTACACGGTGGTCTCAATGGGATGGTGTTGCATCGACCGGTTGAGCGGGCAGCGTTAATCGGGACTTGAGTCGGACAAGGAGGAAACTTTCCTCCCGAAAGTCACCAGTAAACGCTGCGCGACTTCACAGGAGCAATCCCGCCGTCGAGGCCGGATAGCTTCCGGTTAGCCGACAATCCACCCAGAGCTTCGTATTTCGCTTCTCGCAACCTCGTTCCTGGCTTGCGAGGATACTTGATTGTCCGGTAAGGCAGTTTGGACCACTCGGATCTTAAGGCGCCATGGTTTCGTCCGGACCAAAAAGATCGTAACCAACGAGGGCTATCCGGATCGTGAAGTGCCTTCGTGTCTCTACTTGGCTCGTTTTAGAAGAACTCGATCACTCGCGTTCAGCGTGACTACCTCCCAACCTTCGTCGCCTAGCTTGTTGATCTGGGCGACCTGGCCGGAGCAGCCAACGCCACAACCGACAATTTGGTATTCCCACTTCTGGGGGGGTTGCGCAGCCACGGTGCGCGGGTAGTGTTGGCCAGCGATGAAGGCGCCCACCAACATTAAAGAGACCAAGCTGATTCTTACGACTGAGTGTAGTTTCATGGTTTCTTTTCCCTCCCCTCATACTGACGGCTCAGCGCAACATCGCGTTACGCTTTTTGTCCCGCATAGAAGTATTGACGCTGAGGCCCCATAAATCAGCAAGCTATCGGACAAGCACGCCGAAAGGATTAGTTTGCGACACGTGCCAAATTTTCCTGGACGTGGAACTGAGGGGTAGGGCGATACCATTCAATTCGCAACGAGATGAACAGTACGCTCGGTGCTTTGCAGGCCGCCGAACAACACGCGGCCTGCCTGCACTATTCGTATCCAATCCTAGGCGCGCTGCGCGATCGGTTGTTCCCGCCGGCGGATTACGAGCTCCGAAAAACGCTCCATCTCTTCCAGTTGCGGGCTGAATTGTAGAAGCAAAAGATCAACGCCTGCCTCCTCGAACTCACCGATACGGTCGGCTACCTGCTGAGGAGTGCCAACGAGGCCTGAGCGCAGGCCGCGATTGGAGACGGAATAATCTTCGAGGGAGACGCGCTGCTCGAGCTGCGTATTGGCTAGCCACTGCTGGTAGTTTTGGTATCCGGCGGCATTCTGCTTCACGTCTGTGATGCGGCGAAGCTCTTGCTGTGCGAGCTCCTCGGTCTCACGGACTATGGCGTAGGCCGCGACGCCATATATCATCCTGGGCAGATTTTTCTTCTTCCGGCGCTCGGACATGTCGCGGAGTTTCGGGGCGATGCGGTCTGGCGGGTCGCCATGCGTCACGTAAGCATCGCATTTCTGGGAGATTAATTCCTTGGCGGCTTCGGATTCTCCTCCCGCGTAAATGGTGGGGCGCGGCTTGGCCACGGGCTTGGGTTGCAGGACGCAGTCGTTGACCGAGTAATAGCGGCCGGAATAGGAGAAGTGGTCGTTTTTCCAGGCGCCGTCCACCACGTCGAGCCATTCCGAGGTGCGCGCGTAGCGGTCGTCGTGCTGATCGAATTGCACGCCGTATTTTTTTGCCTCTTCGGCCCACCAGGAGGAGACGACGTTGAGGGAAACTCTTCCGTGGCTAATCTGGTCGATATTGGCGGCTTGCTTTGCCAGCAGGGCAGGCAGGTGAAACGTCGGCCGTACGGCGATCATCAGCTCAAGCGATTCGGTGATGGCGGCGAGGGCGGCGGCGGTGGACCAGGCGTCGAGGGAGGGGGCGTCAACACCTTTGATGTCGTTGAGGTTCAATTCCGCGATCAAGGTGAGGCTGAAACCTATCTGTTCGCTGCGCCGGGCGAGGCGCGCGGCATACTCCCAGCTCGGCTGCATCTGCTCGTCTTCCACGTTGCGCAGCCATCCGCCGAAAACGGGGAGCCAGTATCCGTAGCGCATCAGCGCGCCTCCTGCACTAGATAGTCCACAAGGCGCTCGAAGGGATCGAATCCGACGACGCGCGGGCCATCGGCGACGAAGTTTGAAAGCGCATTGATATCATAGTAGTAGAGCTGGCCATCGCGATCGTCGATGATGTATTCGGCGCCGCCGACTTCAATTTTCGTCTCGTTGAAAATGCGCTCGATGGCGGTGATGACGTCCGGAGGGGGGCGATAGCCCTCGACGCGCAGGCCGGTCTTTGCGCCTTCGATCACGCAGGTGGTTTTCAGCTCGGCCCCGTCGCTGGTCTTGCAGATGTCCATGGGGCAAAGATCGAAGGTCTCGCCGGAAGTGAACACCTTGATGCCGTAGAGGTATTTGTAACCGAGCGTCTCGACGCGAGTGATATGCCCGCCGCGCGCGGGAATGAATTCCTGGACGATGCCGACGGAATCGAGGCCGAGCTGGAAGCCATTATTTCGGGCCGCGTTTTCGAGTTGCTCGGGCGTTTCGAACTTGATGATGCCGACGCCGCTGCCCCCGATATTCGGCTTCACGACGACAGGGAAGCGAAAGCCCCGCGCTGCTGCGGGGGCTTCGCTCGGGTGATTGATTACGACTGAGCGCGGATACGGCAGGCCGAGCGATTGCAAGAGAGAGAGCTGAAGCGCTTTGGAGGTTTCGTTGCGAAATGCCTGGCTGCCGTTGACGACGCGGACGCCCATGCGCTCGAGGTGCGCGAGGTAACTGAGCGTGTAGAAAACTCCGTGGGCGTTGCCACGGGTCCACGCCGAGGGGCTCATGCGATTGAAAATCAGGCCGTAATGCTGATCGCCATTGGGGAGCAGATCGAAGTGGTGGCGGGTGGCGTCCAGGCGGGCGTATGGGACGCCGCGGCGATCCATCTCCGCGAAGAGGGGATTGAACCACCGCTGATGCTCATAATAGATTCCAATCGGATGCTTCAATTCCGACACGCAAACCTCCGCTTCCTCGGTGATGGATAACGAGCTCTCGGCTACGGGTGCCGCGCGGCCCTGGGGCCTTCCGAAGAAGACCGCACCTAGCCGATGTGACGGCGAGGATGACTCACTGGCATTTAGATGCCACAAAAGGGGATGCGTTTCCAAGCATTTTCTTGGCGAGAGCCGGGCGGAGGCGCGATCTGCGAAGCAGGCGGAGCCATTGGCGCGATTGCATTGATTTTCCGGGGATTGCGCAACTTATTGGGGTGTGTTAATCTTAACTTGCGTTTGTTGCTCTTCAACCCCTTTTGATGCAATCCAGAAGGCTGCCGGGCAACCACCCAGCGGCCTTTTTTGCGGCATGGACGGATGGGATATCTGGCCGGTCCCTTTTGACTGGTAAGTGCCACGTTATGAGCAGCATGGGACTGATCCGAAGCGAAGGGTCCGCCTGAAGGCCCGGAGCGGTTTGGAATTGCAAACGCAGGTGCCCTGGGGCGGGGCGCAATCGAAACCCATTGTGAAAACAGGTTCACGTTATAATTCCTAAGGAGGGCGCGGTGCAGATTCTAGTGGAAGGACAGGCTATCCGTCATGACCAGTACGGGCTGGGCGTGGTGACCGAATCGAACAATGACCGTACTACGATCGATTTTGATGATCATGGGTTGAAGAAGTTTGTTACTTCAATTTGGAGCGCGGAGCTGATCGGCGAACCCCCTACGGAACGACCGACCAAGCGTCGTGGGCGCCGCAAGACCGTCAAGAAGGCTTAATTCCGGGCGCCGAGCTAGGGACTGGAATCAGAATCAAATCCAACATGTAGCGGCAGGAATTTCTGCCCGTATCTTCCTTTGGCGCACACGTGTGTACACAAGGACCAGGGTTGAGCGTTCAGCCTCGCGTCCACACCGAAGCCACCGGCTAGGGCTCGACAAGATTATTCCGCACCGCAAATCGAATCAGATCACTGAAGCTGGCGAAATTCATTTTGTGCATGATATGGTTCCGGTGACTTTCGATCGTCCGCGTGGAGACACCGAGCGCCGCAGCGACTTCCTTGTTGCTTTTTCCCTCCGCGAGCAACTGCACGATTTCGACCTCACGGGTGGTCAGGGGGGAGCCCGGTATGGGGTTCATGGAATTGGGATCGCTCGATCCGTGGATAAAACTGTCGGCCATGGAGGCCGTGAGGCGGCTGGTAAAAAACGTCTTGCCCTGGCGCAAACGCTGGACGGCGGCGAGGAGCTCGGTGTTGGCGTCGGTCTTGAGTAGGTAGCCGCGGGCCCCGATACGTAAAACCTCACGAGCGATTTCCTCCGAGAAATGCATGGAGAGGATAAGGACTTCGGTTTCGGGCGAGGTTTCGCGAATGACGCGCGCGGCCTCGAGTCCGTTCATGTCCGGCATGGTTAGGTCGAGGACCACCAAGTCCGGTTTGGTTTTTTTGACGTGCTCGACGGCCTCGACACCGGTGGCCGCCTCGCAACAGACTTCGACTCCGGGCTGCCCCTCGAGCAAGGCGCGAACACCCCGGCGAACGACGTCGTGATCGTCTGCAACGAGAACGCGATAGTTCTTTGCTGGAGCGTTCATAAGCGCACCTCGATACTTCCTAGCCCGGCATTTTTTCCCTGGTGAAGGGCAAAACGGCGAAAACTGTTGTGCCTTTCCCCGGGACGCTTCGAATTTCAAACTTACCATCCAACTGTTTCACGCGCTCGCGGATTCCGGCAATGCCAATACCAAGCGGCGGACGCCAACCAGCGGATTTAGACGGCAGGGCCATTCCCTGGCCCTGGTCCTGAACCTGAACGTGAATAGTGCCGCCCTGGCGGGCGACGCGGATGGTGGCCGAGTTGCTTGCGGAGTGGCGATGGACATTGGTCAGCGCCTCCTGAACGATGCGGAAGATGGCGATTTCTGTTTCCTGGTTCAAGCGGCCGAAATCATCCTCGATTTCTACTTTGACGGCGATTCTGCTGCGTTCTGAGAATCCCGCCGCATACCATCGAAGGGCGGGGCCAAGGCCGACAAAGTCGAGCATCGGCGGATGCATTAAATGAGAGAGCGTGCGGACTTCGCGGATGGCATCCTCAGCAAGTTCGAGCGAGGCGGTGACAAATTGGCGGCCATGCTCGTTTTCCGCAGGCACCATCTCGGCGACACGCGACAACGTCATTTTTAAGGCCGCCAGGCTTTGGGCCGCGGATTCGTGAAGATCCTGGGCCATTTTTCGACGCTCGTCGTCTCGAATATTCAACAATTGATGTGAAAGCTGCCGCAGCTCCTCTTCGGTGCGCTTTCGATCGGTAATGTCCTGGGACATCCCGCGGATCCGACAGACGCCTCCGCTTGGATTTTTTATGGGAACGGCCCGGGAGTGAAAGACGCGGACCTGCCCGTCGGGGAGCACGAAGCGAAGTTCGTTCTCGATCGCGTGTCCATCGGCAATAATTCCCATGACGTCCTGCCAGACCCTGGCGCGATCGTCCGGATGAAAAATCGCGCAGGCTTGCTCGAGCGTAATCGGAGTTCCCTCAGAGGGGCGGGCGAGCATGCGATACATTTGCTCGGACCAATTGAAGGTCTGGCCTTCGACATCGTATTCCCAGCTTCCGAGGTTTGCGAGCTGCTCGGCCTGCGCGAGTAACGCTTCGCTTCTACGCATCTTTTCGGCAATTTCCTTTTGATCGGTGATGTCTTGCGACATGCCCACAACGCGAACCACTCGGCCGCTGGAGTCTGTGATTGGAATGCAACGGGTATGAAACAGGCGGACCCGGTTTCCGGGCAGAAGGTAGCGGGTCTTGGCTTCGTAAGGCTGATTACTCTGCATCGCCGCTAGAAGATGTGCGCCCACTTTTTCACGGTCGTCAGGATGGACGAGTTCGAGCCGCTTCTCCAGGCTTACCGGGCCTTGCTGGGGCTCGAATCCAAGAATGCGGTAGAACTGGTCGGACCAATAGGTTTCACACGATTCAACATCGATCTCCCAACTTCCCATGTTCGCGAGCTGCTCGGCTTGTGCCAGCAACGCTTCACTGCGGCGGAGCTGAGCTTCCGTTTGTATATGATCGGCAGTTTGCTGGGTGGTTGGCGCGGTATCTTGATCCCGGTTTAAACGATCAGGTGGGAAGGATCCGCGCCTGGTCGAGCCGCGCACACGGCCACGCGAAGGGAAGGAGGACGGCACGTTTTCGAGCGGCTCTTTCGTAGCTAGAGCTCCGAAAAGCTAGAAGTGCGTCGAAATCAAGCCGGTGCAATATCGTCAGTTATAAATCCGTACGAGGCCCGGAGCAGGGACGAAAAACCGCCATGTGACTTTGCTATTCGTCCTCGAATCCAGGAAAAATGCTTCGAGGTGTGGCAGCGTCCACCGACTCCCCCGAGTCCAATTGTGGAGCGCTGATCCAGGTGCGATCAGGGTCAAAAATTACTACTGTGACAACAGCGTGTCAAGCGGAATCTGTACTTTTTTGGCGCACATTGTATTTTCTACGCATTGGACGCGCTAGGGAGAAGGTGCTCCTTGTATCACTAAGTATATTCCGCAAATGAAATTGGGTATTGTTCCGAATTGAAACCCGCTTTGGATGTCTCTACAGTGAGCGCATAGCTGGAAGGGGTAATTAGTCTCTAACGTTCCGTTCCACAGGACCCGATGATGTTAAGAGGGAAATGTTGGAGTGGATCAGCCGTCTTACCGGGGTCGCTTGCGGCAGACGCATCTCCGCACGCCCTGAAGAGCCACCGCAAGCGGCTCCGGTGAGGGGGTCTTGAACTTCCGGCCTACTCATAGCACCCCTCAACGTAAGGATTTCCCACTTTTACATCTGGAAACCGGCTAAGGGCCGAGTTCATGCTGGTAAGGAGGGCGCATGTCGTCAATTTCGAGGCGCATCCTCACAGTCGGCTTATCCGCGCCTGCGAACACAGTACTGGAACGACTAGCGCGGAAGGGCTGGCAATCTCACGTTGTGCAGACCCTCCAGGATGCGGAAGCCGCAGTGCGGTCCGGCAGTTTTAGAGTCATTCTAGCAACGGAGGTCTTGGCCGATGGGTCTGGGTATGAGCTTGTGGAGAGCGTTGCTGGGAGTGGGGGGACGCTCCTGATCGCCATCACCTTGTCAGAAGGCTACCTATGGCTGCCAGTGGTGGAAAGTGGAACACGGACGCTGGGAGATTGTGGGCTGGATCCACAAATGTTGGAGTTGGAAATAGAGGGATTCGCTGACAGCGGCAGGCAAAGGACCAGCCTGTGGGGGGAATCCGGGGCCGCCGATCGCCGGAAATCGAGTCGTGCAAAGACTGTGGGCCACGCGCAACGAATACACAGGGAATCCGGCTTGGAGTTGGACCACCGATGAGCGTCGCTGCCTGATGGCGGCAGCAGCAGTAGAGTGGCAAGACTCGAGAAATAAATGGTTGCTCCACCAGGAGGAGCCCATGCGGGAATCCGAGACGAGCGTGAAACCGTTTATCAGGATTCAAAGGAATGTGGATTCGAGGCGGGAGTGTCTGCCGATGCGGGACATGGCGGATTGTTTGCTTCAGGCCTACGATTGCGTCGCTCGCAGTGCGTATAGGAAATTTCTATTACGCGGTGGCGTGCCCGGGGGGGAATTGGACGACTGGCTGAACGCGGAGCATGAATTGCTGGGGAATCTGGCAGTGGATGTGGAGGATGCAGGTGGATACGTGAGCGCGCTCGCGAGTGTGCCGGGACTGACGAGCGAAGATGTGGATGTTGGAATAGATCCGCGGTGGCTGGTAATACTGGGACGTCATTCGACGGTCGGGCGAGCGGAACTAGATGATCAAAGGCTGGATGAAGAGCAGATTGCGGAATGGGCCAGCTCGATACACGCGGACGCTCGGACACTTCGGTTTCACGCCACACGGACGACAGGCTCCCATATGCAAAGGAAGGATGAAGCGAATGCGGCAGGTGGAAACAGCGCCGCCGCGCAAGCATTGAAGAACTCGGAGTTCGAAGCGCTCGATCAGGAATCCAAGCCAAACAGTCCAAGCGTGCAAGCCGCTGGTGGAAACACTGAGAGGGCGGGCGGCTCGCAGCCTACGGCGAGATTTGATCGAAAAGCGGAAATCTCGCAGGGAACGGATTCCGATTCAGAGGAGCCGGTGGCACCTTCGCAGTTGTTTTGCATCCTCGAATTGCCGACGGAAGTGGATCCCAGTAGTTGCGTCGCGGTGCTCGCCAACGGTTTGCTGGGGATTCGCATGCCCAAGAAAATGAAGTAGGAGTTGCAGCCAGCGCGTCCGAAAATCGCGGGAGAGGTAATCAGTTGAAGTGCGTCGGGCAAAATAGGTTGCAGGTAGTGTGCGACTCCACGTTCTAAATCCTACCGTTGGGCATTTGCATTTCTTAGGCGCTGCCAGAGGGCCAATCCTGCGAGGATCGAAGCGAGGGATGCGGCTTGCGCATTTGTCAGGCCGAAGAACGATCGAGGATTGATGCGAATGAATTCCACTAGAAATCGCGCCGCGCCGGTTAGGACGAGGTATGCGGCAAAGACAATTCCAGGAGGGAGAGGTTGCGCCGGAGCGATTGCAGCGCGAGTGCTTGCCTTGAGCGAGGCGCGGCCTAGTCGCCAGAGCCACCAGGAAATTGCGCAGGCGACGATCAGTTCATAGATTGGAGTGGGGTGGACGCGGGCTGTGGTGGGCACGAGGCCGTCGGGGAAGCTCATGCCCCAGGGTAGGGAAGTGGGTACGCCGTAATCGCCGTCGCCCGATAGGAAACATCCGATTCTGCCGATGCCGTAGCCTAGAGCTGCTGCCGGCGAGCCTGCATCGAGCATCGAGAGAAGCGGGGCGCGCTGCTTCCGCGCGATCAAGAGATAGGCCGCAAAACCTGCCAGGAGTCCACCGAACCAGGCGAACCCGAATTGGCTGAAAAGCAGGCCCCAGGGATCAGCGAAGAAATCGCGCGGGGTTTCGAGGACATGATAAAGCTTGGCGCCGATAATTCCTGCAAGGCAGGGGATTGCGATCAGCGATTCCGCGAGGCTTGAGGATTTTGGAGCGATACTGCGCCGAGCGAGATCGGCGCGCAGGACGAAATAAGCGGCTAGCATTGCGAGAGCGATCATTAGCCCGAAGGTGGGGATCGTTAGGGGGCCGAGATGAAGGAAGGGAACCAAGAGGAGTCAGTATATCGAAAATGAAAGGCGATTGATTGAGGCGGCGGGATTTGACAGCGGGCCAATTGGGGCCTGCCAGAAAGCGGCGTGCAAGGATTGGCATTCCCAGGGGGATAAAGCGACTTCGCGGCGGGCGCCGCTATCTGGTGCAACCGGTTGGTGCGAAAGGGCGTCTTATTATGTAGAATCTAGCTGACTTTGCCCTTCCTGCTTTCCCCGGCAGTGAGGAGGGGGACAAAATGACAGTGCAAGGCCCGGACTTTGCAGCGCGAGTTTCAACCTTCCTGAAAATTTCGATTGGGATCATTGCGACTGTGGCATTGGCGCTTGGGCCGAGGGCTGCTTTCGCGCAGCATGGCGGAGGCGGCGGCGGATCGCATGGGGGTGGCGGAGGACATTCTTCGGGAGGCTCGCACGGCGGAGGACATTCGGGAGGTTCGCGAGGGACTGCTAGCCGGGGACCGGCGAGTGGATCGGGGCTTTTGCGAGGGCCGGCTGGCGGTTCGAGAGCTGAATCGGCGGGGCGTGGTGCGGGTGGACAGCGGTTTATTGGGAATAATACCTGGCAGGATCCTCCGAATTCGCGCGGGGTGTTCGCAGGGCACATGGTGAATGGGATGTTCCGGCCGGGAGTGAATTTTGGCCGCGAGGGCACGCGGCTGGGATCGAGGGATTTTCGGGTGGGGCCGCGGTTTTTTATGCGGCACCGGTTTCGAAGGAATAACGGATTCTTTGGCGACGGCTGCTTTAACGGATTTTTCCCGGGGTTCTGCAATTCGGGATTTTTGTGGGGGCCAGCCTGGGGAAATGGACTGGACTGCGATCCTGATTGGGGTTGCAGCGGGTATGGTTATCTTAATTCGGACGTGAGCGGCGGCGATTACGACTCGAATGTCGATTACGACTCGCGGGCGATGGGCGATGCGGGTTTGCAGGAGAACGCTCCATTCCTGCTGCGGGGCGGGTTCGGGGATGATTTGGGCGAGGGAACGATTGCGCCGGAGGAGCACTCGCGGAAAAGTGCGCGGATTTCGAAGCCGACGGTGACGATCTATCTGAAGGATGGGTCGAGCTATGGAGTGACGGATTATTGGCTGGCTGACGGCAACTTGCACTATGTGACGAATTACGGCGGTGAGAATAGCATTCCGGCGGAGCAGTTGGACCTGCAACGTACCGTGGATGAGAATGCGGGGCGTGGAGTGAACTTTACGCTTTACAATGAGCCGTCGCGGAGCCATTAGCTACGAAATAGGGGAGTTGCACGCAAGTTTTCCAAAACGGGAATTATTTTCGCGGGCTGGGCGTGAATTCACCTTGGATATTTTTCACTTACGAAAATAAGTACTTGACAAAATGATGGCGATAAAGTAAACTCTCTTTCGTTATCCTCGAAATGTGTCGCAGCGAGTAGGGCCTTTCAGTTCCACTCCACAGAAATTCAGCTTGATGATTAACGCTTTGCCCGAATTGTGCTCGGAAACTAGCTAGTTTTGATGACATGCCGGGTGATCGTAGATGCTCTCGGATCAGAATGTGTCGCACCTACGGTGCTCGGGGCTATGCGCGTCTTCACCCAGCCCTTGCGGGCTGGGCTAAATTGTGACGCGCCTACGGCGCTGAGGGACGGGGCATAACTCGTCGGTGAGGCGAGCTCGGGAAAACCTTCCGGAGCGCAATATTCGCGCCCTTCGACTTTGCACAGAAGGAAGAAAGCGGGCAAGCTTCGGCCACAGGGTGACGGCGAGGCGAGCCTCGCCGTAACAAAGCGGCGGCTAGCCTCCACACTCCATATAGGTTGTGCCTGGCATAGAGTTTTCTGGAAGCGGACATCGCCTTGGCCGATGACTTGTGGTGACCGCGTAGAAGCCGTTTGAAATCCGTTTCTCGGTCCTCGTAGTGTGGTGAATCCTACCTTTTAGTTTGCGAACGGAGAAAACATGCCGAATTACAATGCGCAAGTACCGCCGTATTCGATATTTCCTGGAGATGTGGCGCTGGCATTCAACAGCGAATCGCCGGCGGCGGGGCAGGCTAGCCAGCAATTCGCGTTGCCGAGTCACGTGGGGTTTCCGGAGAACGGGCGGACGGTCCGATGGCAAACGATTTTTGGGACTGTGCCGAGCGCGATCAGCGTGGTGCTGCAGACGGCGATGAGCGACGCGGACGCGCAGTACACGACGATTGACACGTCGACGGCGACCGCGGGCGAAGCGCGGACGGTGACGGGAGTGCGGGCAAATTTCATACGCGCGAAAGTGTCGTCGATCACGGGCGGGTCTAGGGTGATTGTGCAGGTGCTCACTTAGGATTCCGAACGCGAGCGTGAAGGGCTGAGGGATGCGACGTCGCACGACATCCTTGATGGCACGAGTGTTGGAGCGCGCCCGAAGCGAGCGCCGCTGCGTTGCGTTCGTTGCCTCTCGCGCGGAAGAGAATGCATGGTCGCCTTGTGTGCGTAGGGCGGCTGAAGACGACCATTTGTGCGCGGAACACAGGAGCGCATTTTGCGGTGTTGTTCTTGGACTTCACAATATTGAGAGCAGGGAAGAGCTCGATGAGTTGAAGGAACTGCGAAAACGGAGGCCCTATGGCCGAATCAGAACAGATCAACGGCGAACTGCAAGGCGGAACGCCATTACCGTTGCCGGAAAAGGCGGCGCCGGAAAGTTGTCCGCAGGGAATTGTGAAGGCGGCGGTGAAATTGCCGGGGCGGAAAACGCGCAAGCGGAAGCGCGTGGAGCTGGGTGAGGCGATGCGGGCTTGCGGGCTCGACGAGCATACGGTCGCGGGAATGTATCTGCGGGTATTGCGGTCGCTGCATCAGAGCGAGCCGAAGTTGGGGGCTAAAGTGCAGTTCTTGAAGGAATGTGCGCGGCTTTTGGACACGAAGCGCGGGGGGAGGGGAATGAGGGGCCGGGACGGATTTAAGGCATCGAAACTGATTCACAAAGTGCCTCGGCCGGTGCGGGATTAAGAGCCGCTTAAAAGAATGTGTCGCACCTACGGTGCTCGGGACAATCGGGAATCGGGTACCCAGCCCGCCGGAAAGCGGCGGGCTGGGCTAACTTGTGACGCGCCTACGGCGCTGGGAGCGAGATGGAGTGAGGACTAAGGCCCGGCGCTAAAGCGCAAGATCGACATCGGAATTTTTCCGGAGCGCTGAAGCGCACCTTCCCCCGCATGAATGCGGGGGCTTCCACCTAATTTGTAGAAGGACAAAACCGGAATCAAAGGAGCCAACATGGCCGTGAGCAAAACGACGATTGGGTACTTGGTGCAATTGGGTGGAATTTGTGCGTTTGCGGTGGGGGCGGTCCTCAGCATTCATCATTTGGCGATTGCTGGGACGTTTGTGGGCGGGGCCGCGGCGTTTTATGTGGGGGAGAAGATTCGGGCGATCTCGTAAGGACAGCCCCGAGGCAACAAGGCCAGGAACTGTCCACGGAGTGAATCAATCCATCTCACGATTGCCGCGAAGAACAGCGCTCGGGAACTTCAGGGGCTGAAGCCCGGGATCTTGCCGGCTGAGGATGTCGCGGTTGAAACCGCGACCCACAAAGATTATTTGGCACTGTTGACACCCGCAAGAGAGCGCGAGTGAGATGTGCGACTTGGGCGGCGCTTGGTTCTGATCGAACACGGCCCGGCCAGCGGGGCCGTAACAAAGCGGCGGCTAGCCGCCGCACTCCATATTGGCTGTGCTGGGGACGAAGTTCTCTCGAAGAGGAAGTCAACAAAAGCAGATTGTTTGTGGAATGAGTTGGCTTCGTTTCGTTGTTCACTTCTTTGGACTCGTGAAATCCGGCCAGCCGTCGGGATTCTGGCAAACCATTCATGGTCTCAATCACATCGGGCGCTGGGAGATGGGTGGCAAAGAATCGGGCGGTCGATGAGCTGAGGTATGAGCCGTTTCCTAAGCAGCGGGAATTTCATGCTTCGGCGGCGAAGTATAGATTGTTTGGCGGGGCTGCGAGGCCGGGGAAGACGAAAGCGTTGTTGATGGAGGCGATCGTCCAGGCGGATGAACACCCTGGGGCGAATACGCTGTTGCTGCGGCGGACGTTCCCTGAGCTTGAGCAATCGCTGCTGCTGTATTTTCGGCGGGACGTTCCGCGGGAACTCTACCGCAGCTTCAATGAATCGAAACACGTGGTGACCTGGGAGAATGGGTCGACTACGCGATTTGGGTACTGCCAGAATGAGAACGACGTCTATCAGTATCAGGGTGGGGAATATCTTTTTATTGGGATCGACGAGCTGACGCTTTTCACGCTGCGGCAGTGGCAATTTCTTACCAGCCGGAATCGCTGCCCCATTCCTGGGGCTTTTCCTTGCATGGCCGGGGCGACGAATCCCGGCAACATCGGGCACGCTTGGGTGAAATCGCTTTGGGTGGACAAGAAGCCGGCGGCCGGGATGGACAATCCGGAGGCTTACGAGGCCTCGGACTACGATTTTATTTCGGCGCGCGTTAGCGACAATCCGATTTACGCTTCCGACGAAAATTATCTGAAGACTTTGCGGGCGCTGCCTACGCATTTGAAACGGGCTTTTTTGGATGGCGATTGGGATGTTTTCGCGGGGCAGTGTTTCGACCGATTCGATTACACGCGACATGTGGCGCGGGCGGAAGCGATTGATTGGAAGCCTTGGTGGCCGCGGTGGATTTCTGTGGACTGGGGATTCGAGCATCCGGCGGCTGTTTATTGGCATGCGGCTGCGCCTCGGGCTGCGGGTGGTGGTGCTGCGGCGGAATTCGAAGCGAGCGCGGTGAAGAGCGCTGACGGGGCCGGGCGGGTGATTACTTATCGCGAGTATGTGACCAACCGGACGCCGCCTCGGGAATTGGCGCGGGAGATTATTAAGCGCAGCGTTTTATCGCGCGGCGTGGAACCTCGCGGCGTGGAAGCAACGCTAGGATTTCCGGCGGGCTGCGGGCGAGAGCACGAAAAAATCGAGGCGATTTACCTTTCGCCGGATGCGTTTGCGCGGCGGACGGACGAAGCGTCGATTGCGGAACAGATGGGAGACATTTTTGCGGAGGCGGGCTTTCCGCGGCCGATTCCTGCCGACAACGATCGCGTGGGCGGGTGGATGTTGATGTACCAGATGCTGGACGCGGGGGAGTGGCTGCTGACGGAGAATTGCGTCGAGCTGATTCGCACGATACCGATTCTGGTGCGGGATACGGCGCGGATTGAAGATATCGAGAAGATGGATGGGGATGATGCGGCGGATGCGGCGCGGTATGGATTGAAATCGCGTTATGCGGCGCGCGGCGGGCGCGAGCATTTGCCGCTGGAGAGCCGGTTGGCGGCGCGGGTGACATCTGAGGATCCTACGGTGCGGGCGATTCAGGCGATGAGGGCGCGGATTGAGGAGACGCGGAAGGGGCAGCCGGTTTCGTTTCGGAGGCGGCGGCGGTAGGCGCGGGGGATTTACAATCCGAGAGAGCAGCAATTTCAAATTTAAAATTTCACACTTCAGATGGAAAGCAATGGCGGGCGAGGATTGGCGTTGCCGGGGGGCTGGTGTGCGCGAGAGGGTTTACATTCGGCTTTGTAAATTTTGGGTGCGGATTACTTCTACGCGGTATACGCGGGGGCTTGAGGCGGAAGTGATGCTGCTTCGTGCGGAAAACAAGGCGCTGCTGAATTCGATACTGGGAATCGCGGGCGTTCCTCCGGTGCCGACGCTGGCTGCTGAATTTGTGGGTGAGGCGGGGGATGAGGCGGCAAGGGCTGAACTGCGCGAGGCTGGCGGGAATGCGGTGGGGACTCTTGTGCGGCGCGGGCGGAACGCTAGGGGCCTTGCCGGCGCTGCAGCGGAAAAGAAGGCGGGGGCGAAGCTTGCTGTGCCGATGCGGCGGCGATCTTGGCAGCAGATTAATCGCATGCTGGAATTTGAATCTGGGATCAAGAAGAGAGAGGCATGAAGATAGAAATCGGAGATGGCTCCGGTGAAATTCGGGACGACCGCGAAGATCCCGTGATTGCAAAAGTGTCGCACCTACGGTGCTTGGGACCAGATTGAAATGGGTACCCAGCCCGCCAGAAGACGGCGGGCTGGGCTAACTTCTGGCGCGCCTACGGCGCTCAACGATTGCCGAGCATCAGGCACCGATCCGGGCGGTCCTCGAGGGACTTGGTGGACTTAGACAATGAGGAAACCGCGGACTGCACTGAGTTCCGGAGCGCCTATTGTGCTTGTTGAGGGGGTCGGGTGGGCAGGATTCCAACGAAGACAACAAAACGTTGAAAAGGGGGATGAGATGCCGTTTATTCGTGGGCGTTACCATATGAATCCGATTGTGGGGCAGGCGATTGAGGCTGCGCGGGAGGCGGAAGCTGCTCGGTTGGCGCAGAACGAGCAGGGATCGCAGGAGGGCGATGACGGCGGGGATGATTTTGGCTTGGCGGATTCGGGCCAACCGCAGCGGGGGCCGATTCATCGGGTTGAGATTGAGGCGGCTGAGCTGGTGCCGTCGCATACTGGGCGGGCGCAGCATGGATATGTGGCGCGCGTTCATCGCGAGGTGTCCGACGGCAGTGGGGCGCCGATGCGGCAGGGGCGCGGCGGAAACGGGGCGAGTGGGTCGAAGGCTGAGACGCATGTGTTCTCGGGGCATCGCGACCTGATCAGTTTTCTGCGCGATGAGTTTGCGAAGGAATGCGCGGGGAAGTGAGAGGCCGACCGTGAAGATCGGGATATGACAGTCGGATTCAAATGGTTGCGGGCTGTTCACTGAGGAAAAGCTTGATTCACGGCGTCCTGGTCTACAATGGTGGCCAGCGGCGAGGGCGCTGCGGGATCTTGATGGCCTACGACATTTACAACCAGCCTAGCGGGCGATCGCGGCGGTGGGTTCGGCGGAAGGGCCGCGAAGCGAGTGTGCCGGTGTGGGCGCGGTGGCTGATTTTGATTTTGTGCGCTGTGACGGTGGCGGTGATTGGTTGGGATCGGGTGCCACGGTTGATGCAGGGTGCGCGGAAGTCGCCGGTGACGGAAGCGTCGACGGCGGCCGTGCGACTGGCGCCTGTTGACTGGCAAGCGGACGTGGGGCATTCGCTCGAGGATGCGGTGCGGTGGGCGAGCGGTGGAGACATCACGCAGGCGGAAGTGGCGGTGGATCGCGCGGCTGCGTTCGTAAACGTGGCGCGGCTGAGATCGCGCGATGCGAAGCCGGAGTTTTTTGAGACGGCGATCGGACAGCTTGACCTGATTGTTGCGAGTCACCCCGAGAACGAGCGATTGAGCGAACATGCGGGGCTGATGGAGATTGAGCTGGCGGAGTTGCGGTCTTCGATGGAGACGGCGCCGGCGCAAACGGGGACCACGAATCGCGTGGCCATGTACGCGCCCCGGGCGATTAATCGGGACGCGACACTGGATCCGCGAACGCTCGGCGGAAATGTGCTGGATGCGACGGCGATGCCTTCGAGCGCGGAGATACTGGAGCCGCCGTCATCGCGGTTGTTTGTGGATAGCGTGCGCGTCGAAAATGTGACGCTCGAAGGTGCGGTGCAGACACTTGATGGCATGCATTGGAAGAACGTGACATTCATTGGGACGCGGCTGCGGTATGAAGGCGGGGAAGTGGATTTGGAGAACGTGCATTTCGTGAGGTGCACGTTTGGATTGACGACCGACGAGCGCGGGGAGCGAATCGCGACGGCGGTTGCGCTTGGGCGCACATCTCTTGTGATCGAATAGAAATCGGAAGTTCCCTCAAGCAGTAACTCCTTTCTGAAAGCTTATCGCGCGGACCACTCGTATTGAAAAGCGAGAGACGAATGCCTATTGAGAAATTGTTTCCGAAAGCGGACCCAGCGATTGTGCCGGTGGAAGGTCCGGCGAAGAATTCCGGCGGGGGCTATGCGCCGGGCGCGGTCGCGGGGGCGCGTCGAAATGTGCCTGCTGCTCACCCAACGGATCGAGACGCGCCCGCGGGCGGTTCGTCCAACGGGAGCTCTGTGGACACAATGACGGCCCTCGCGGACGAGGCCGAAGGTGCGGCGGGCGGCGAATATCCATTTGGGCAGAACAATGAGCAGCTTCCCGAGCGGCTGCAGGAGGCGCTGCGGCGGTTGGTGCAGCAATTTTCGACCGAATCGGAATCGACGCGGCGGCAGGAAATTCGACGGATCAAGCAGGCGCATCAGTTTTGGAGAGGCTTGCAGTATTTGTGGTGGAGCGAGCGGGACCAGAATTGGCATTTGCCGTTTGAGCAGAAGATGACGGAGGGATCGTCGCTCGAGGATTTGCCGCGGTATGAGTTCGTGACGAATATTTATCAGGCGTTTGGGCTTTCGATTGTTTCGGTGCTATCGCAGGATGTTCCGCGGGTGCGATTCTTTCCGTCGTCCGCGCAGGCGGAGGAGGATGTGGCGGCGGCGAAAGCTGCGACGGAGGTGGCTGGGTTAGTTGAGCGGAACAATCGGATTGGGAATTTGATTGTGGAGGAGGCGTTTCAACTTTGGACGGATGGGAAGGTGGGCGAGTACGTGCGGTATGTGGTGGATGGGCAGCGATTCGGATTTCATCCGGAGACTGAGATTGTGGGCCGCGAGGTGAAGTTGGGTTCGGATGTGTACGTGTGTCCGGATTGCGGGGCGGAAAAAGAGACGGGGAAGGCGGGTGGGGGCAAGCAGCGGGTGACCGGAGCGAACGCGGATGGGTCAGCGCCGAAGACCGAAACTTGTTCGGAGTGCGGGGCGCTGCTGACGGAAGAGAATTTTGTGGCGGCTGAGATGGTGACGGTGCCGGCGGCGCAGACGCGGTTGCGGGTGCCGAATGGGCAAGAGGTGGTGACGATTGTGGGCGGGCTGGAATTGAAGACGCCGCCGTGGGCCAACGAGATGCACGAGTATCCCTATCTGCAATGGAATATCGAAGTGCACCAGGCGAGATTGCGGGCGGCTTATCCACATGCCGCGGACAAGATTGGGGCGCCGGTGGCGACGGGAGGGCAGCAGTATGAGCGGCTGGCACGGTTGGCACAATCGCAGGGCGGGCCGCTGACCGAGGGCGGGGACTTCAACATCAACCTGATCACGTTTCAGCGGACTTGGCTGCGGCCTTGGGCGTTCTTTGCGCTTGAGGACAAATCGTTGCGCGACGAATTGCTGCAGATGTTTCCCGACGGGGCGTACGTGGCGCTTGCGGGCGACACTTATTGCGAATCGCGCAATGAGAATATGGATGACCATTGGCGCGTGTTGCACGCGCTGCCGGGGGATGGTTCGAGCGGGCGGCCGGCGCTGGGAGATGCGTTGATCAGCGTGCAGGAGCGATTTAATACGCTATCGAATTTGCAGATTGAGACTTATGAGTATGGCATTCCGCCGATTTACGCGGACAGTGAAGTGCTGGATTTCGACGCGCTGCAAAATCAAAACGCGGAGCCTGGCGCGCACTATCCGGCGCGGGCGAAGCCAGGGCAATCTCTGGCTGCGGGATTTTTCCAGCCGGCGCCGGCGGAGATTGCGCCTGATTTGGCGGAGCATGCCGCGAATTTGATGGGGCCCATTGCGCAATTTCTTACGGGGGCGTTTCCGGCGCTATTTGGCGGGGCCATGTCGAGCAATGACACGGCTTCGGGATATGCGATGGCGCGGGACCAGGCGATGGGGCGCATCGGGTTGGTGTGGAGGCGGATGAAATTCTTCCACGCGGATGTGATGCTGCTGGCAGTTGACTGCTTCCGGAGGAACCGGCCGAATGACGTGGAGGTGACGCTGCTGGGGGCAGGAGCGGCGTTTGAATCGAGGTGGATACGGCTGGCGGATTTGAAGGGGAATTTGTTCAGTTATCCGGAGACGGACGAGCAGTACCCGACACTGTGGTCGCAACAGCGCGGCGTGCTGCTGCAATTGCTGGCGAATCCGGATCCAGAGATCCAGTCGGTGCTGGCGCATCCGGAGAACATGGCGCTGGTGAAACGCTTAATCGGGCTCGAGGAATTTGTGATCCCGGATGAGGAATCGCGGACGAAGCAGTACCGGGAAATCGCGCAGCTTGTGGCGGAAACGCCGGTAGTGAGCAGGGATAAGACGAGCGGCGCGGAGACGATGTTGCCGAGCATTATGCCGGACGAATTTGCTGACAATCATGCGGTGGAGCTCGAGATCTGCATGCGATGGTTTTCGTCGGATGCTGGGCAGGTGGCGAAGATCGAGGCGCCGGCGGGGTATGCGAATGTACGGGCGCACGCGATGATGCATAAGGCGTACATCCTGAAGCAGTCTCAGGGAAACCCGGCGGTGACGAATCCGCGGCAGAGGAAATGAACGCGCTTCGAGAGAATTGAGTATGCGCGGGGCGAGTGGTGCTGTGGGGATGCGGGTTGCGCTAGTGCGAAAGCTAGAGTGTGCGCTCGATGGTGCTGCTGGAGACGCGCGAGGCGCCGTAGGCGCTTTTTTGTGCCGGGGGTGGGGCGACGAGGCGAACGACGTGCAACAAACGCTCGGGCTTGAAGGGCTTGGCCATGCAGACGACGGCGCCAAGCTGGTGGCTCGCTGAATAGTCGGCGGGCTGAGCAGAGCGCGTCAAGAGAATCACCGGTACGTGTTGCAGGCGGTCGTTGCGCTTGATGATCAGGCAGAGATCGTGGCCGGACATGTCTTCGGCTTCGACTTCTGCGAGGAAGACGACGGGGACAGTGGTGCGCAGGACTTCGAGAGCCTGTTGAGCGGTGGGGACGACGATGACGGTGTAGCCGTCGTTCTGCAAAATATTGCGCATGGTGTCAGCGGTGCGCTGATCTGGTTCAACGGCGAGGACGACGGATTGTTGCTTGGCAGCCAGCGCCGGCGCGGTGGCCGCGCCGCCGACGAACGGATCGGCGGAGACACCTTTCTTTTCGCTCTTCGCCTCTGTTTTCGCAGCGAGGAATTGTACCGCGACGCTGAACTGGCCGTTACCCTGGTCAGTGACGCGGACGATTTCGGCGGCCTGGGCTTGATTCAGGGCTGCGGCTGCGTTTGAGTACGGGAATATGACGTCGAGGCGCAAACCCTTCCAGTAACCTGCGCGAGGGGAAATGAAGAGCAAGCCGTCGCGCGAGACGTCCACGCTTTTGCAGACTTCTTCGATGGGCTCGGGCGAATTGACGGCGCGGATGTGGACTTGCGCGGAAATTTTTGCTCGCTTGCGACGACGACGTTCGATGGCTTGAGGATTGGCTGCTGCGGGTTTCGGGGCTGCCTCTGCGGAGGCTGTCGTCATGGTGCTCATTCCACACCTCAGAATTTTCGAGTAGGGCGGGAGGCGGCGGGCGCGGTGCCCGTTGATCATTTGTCCAGAAGCGGCTGCTCCCCCGCTATCAGTATTTATACCGACGTGTGTGGGGGTGGGGAATAGTACCTTAGTTTCAATTTGGAAAACTTCTGGGTATTTTTGGGCCAGTACTAGGTAAGGGTTGTGCATGCAGGAACTTACGGCTGGTTCTGGTGAACATTAAAGCTGGATTGACGAATTTCTGCGGACGCGGCGGGAGCTAAGGCACGCGGCGCAGATCTCAGCGGGGAGAAATCCATGGCACCTGTTGGAGCAACGACTTCAGCACCATCGAACACCGCACAAGATACGGCCGCGCGTCCGGCGACGACACCGCCGCGATCGGTAGCGCCGAGTCTAAGGCGGAACGCAACCGATGACGAGATTCTGGGGATTACGCACGGGCCACGGAGAGATTTTGGCGCGGTGGCTCAGGCTGATGGTGATCCGGGACCTGAAGGGGCGGACGCGGATTCGGATGCTGGCGCCCAAGAACCGGACAAGTTGGCGGAAGATTCGAAGCCGGCTGGGGCGACGCCCGAAGAACTCAGCGGAATCATTGAAGCGAATCCAAAATTGAAGGCAGCCTGGGACGACGAGCAGGCTTACCGGAAAATATTTGCGACGCCGCAGGAAGCGCAGGCGGCTACAGCGCTGCTGGCGGATTTGAATCGGATGGATGCGCTCTTCTTTTCACGTCGGCCTGAGGATCATACGCAGCTCGCGCACGCGATTGCGGAGCTTGATCCGGCTGCATTTGCCTCGTTCGCGCGGGCAGTGAATGCGCACCTGGAAAACGGCGCGGCCCGAGGGCAGGCGACGAATGTGGCGCCAGGGAGCATTCGGCGTGCGGATTCCGTGGAGGCTGCGCGAGAATCGGCGGAGGCTGGACGGCAGGATCGGTCTTCCCGAGAGGCGAGCACGCAGGGTGCGGATGAGAATGCGCCTCGGAGCACGCTGCCTGGGCTGACGGCTCAGCAGGGCGAATTTTTCCATGCTACGAACGCCACGGCGGTGGAAGGGGTGCTGGAGGCGATCGAATCTCAGGTGGAGCGGTTGCTGCCGGACGGGGTGAGCAAGAGTGCGCGAAGCCGAGTGGTGGCGGAAATTTACCGTGAGCTGGATGGGACACTGCGGTCGAACCGTCAATTGGCCCAGCAATTGCGGGAGGCATTTCGGTCGGGTTCGCTCGATGCGGATCACCAGCGGGCGGTCGTGTCGTTGATTACCGGGCGAGCGCGGCAGGCGCTGCCGGGAGTGGCGAAGAGAGTGCTTCAGGAATGGACATCGACGCTTGTGGCGGCGAACCAGGACCGGCGGGCTCGGCAGCGGAGTGCGGAACGGCGAGTGGACATTGCGGGGTCCGGGGGGACGGGGAGTGATGGTCGGCGGTCGATCGGGCCGAGGAATATTGATTATGCGCGGATGTCTGATGCGGATATTTTGAATTTGTAATGCGGCGAGCTGACAGATCGCCGCTTTCTTGAGCTCACAGGTATAGTCGACGGGAAAGAGTAAAGACTGTCCTGGGAAGTTTGCACAGATTTCGATTCCCACAGTCCGAAGAGGACACCCTGCCTTATGCCTCGAGTGACGAGGCGTATCCCGATGACGGCCGGCCAGCGCCGGCCTTTTTTATTTACGGGAATAGCGCGCGCGGGCGGCGCGATAGAACGAATTCCAATCCAAGGGAGATTCAAACAACATGGCACAAATGCAGAATGCGCAATCGGTTGCGCTGCAACTGGAGAAGGTGCGGGACAAACTTCCGCTGTTGTATGAGCGGGACGACATCCTGCTGACGATGATCCAGCAGCGCGGCGACGTGGAACGCGTCAGCTCGCGAAACATGCGGCTACCGCTGCAGATACGAGCGGGAGGCAAAGCGGGCCTCGCGAATATGGACGGCGGCGACCTGGGCCGCGGGTCGGGAACGACGTATGACGTGGCGCAGGTGACGCCGGTATTTTTCCGGCACGCAGTGGAAGTGACGAAGTTGGTGGAGTACGCATCGAATGCGCCGGAGAAGGCGATCGAGAACGCGGCGAAGCGCGAAGTGAAGAACAACATGGCGCAGTTCCGGTCGTTTCTGGACAAGGTGATGCAGACGAACGGGAATGGCGTGCTGGGCACGATCGGGTCGGTGGTGACGACGGGCTTGCCGAGCGGGGTGGCCGCGCAATTCAATCTGGCGAAGCCGCCGGGGGCGCAGCTTTTTTATTACAACCAGACCGTGCAGGTATACGACCCGACGCTTACGACCAATCGCGGCTCGGCGAACATTTTGCTTGTCGATCCATTCAACTCTTTCATTCAGGTGGATTCGTTGCCGAGTGGGACCAGCGCGAATGATTTGATCGTTCACGACGGGCTTACCGGGGCGCAGCCAGTGTCGCTATTCGGGATTTTGTATCACCAGACGAACGCGACCACGGGGACGTGGCTCAACTTGAACCGGGCGACTTATCCGGTGGAATTGGCAACGCCGGCGGTGAACGGCAACAATTCGACTCTCACGCCAGGAGCGGTTCGGCTGGCGATTAACAAGGTGCGCAAGTCGTTGGGGTCGAACCAGGTGTCGAAGCTCATCGCTTACACTTCGCTCGAGCAGGAACACCAGTGGGAGCAGCTCGGCGTGACGATCTCGCAGATCATCAAGGAAGGGGCGGGCGGACGCGCGAGCGATCTGGATTTGCTCTTCACGGGCGAGAAATCCATGGCGGGGGTTCCGATCAAGTCGAGCATCAATGCGAATTCCACGCGAGTGGATTTTCTGGATCTTTCGCACTGGGGCCGAGCGGTGATGCAGGACATTGATTTCTACGATGTCGGCGGGCAAACGGTGTTTCCGATTTACGGAGCGAGCGGCGGGCTTGCTTCCGCGTACATCTTCTACTTCGTGACTGGATTCCAGGTGTGGAATGAATCGCCTCGCAGCGGGGCGTACATCAACAACCTGGCGATCCCGACGGGGTACTAGCGAACTGGATTGGAGGAGCGGCACGTGTGCTGCTCCTCCGATCTCAACAAACTTATTGAAAAAGGCATCATCCTTTACTTCCTTGATTCGAGTAATCCGAGAGACGCACGAAGCGCCGGCATCCGTCCAGGAGCGAGTGGCGCGCGCTGGTGGATCGAACCGCTATGGCGAGCCCAACTTCCGGGTGGTGTGGGGCGGCTCCAGATTGACGTGGATTGGCGGGCGGTGGACGGACTATGACGCGAGCGGGAACATGATCCGCGAGTCCGTGGAGCTTCGCCGGGCGCCTAAATATTTGCCAATCAATCGCTGGCACATCGAGCGTTGGATGCCGCCTGAATCTTATGGATCGCCGGAAGAATGGTACGCGCAGACAACGGAAGTGGAGGACGGGATCAGCATCGCGGCGCTCGGACCATACCCCTCACGCGGCGAGTATGAACACTGCTTCACGCTCGAGAGCACGGACAGGGAATTCATTCCACTTTCAGCGGGCGCGTGCGATTGGATCGCGCGGGCTGTGGAGTGGGCGAGGGGGCAACCGCGGAACCGCCTGCGCGGGTCACTGGCGGCACGCGAATCGCTGCGGACCCGGAAATGGGATCAGGACGTGGACGCGGTGCTCGATGAAGAGTTTGCACGGGCAGGTTAGGAAGGCGCGTATCGCGGGCTGAATTCTGGCGGGCGAATGGCAGGAATGGACGCGGGAGCCATCTTGGCGGCTTTTGCGAATCGAAAGGAAACTCACTTGAATATGGGAATAACAGGTTCACACGGGCCACGAAACATCGTGGACGACACGCGGGGGAGCGGGGATACGGCCGCAACAGTGGCGATCGCCTCGATCTCAGAGCAAGACTGGTATATTTCGCGCACGCATGGCGTCTACCACATTCCAGCTTGCGCCAAGGGTCAGGCCTATGCGCTGCTGCTGGTGACGCCGCGCGGCGATGCGCTTGACTTGGGCGACAACCGGCGCTTTCCATTCACGATTTCAGCTCGTGAAATTGCCCAGGACTTGCTTCAGGATTTACAGGACCACGGGATATTTGTGTGTGCCGGGGCGCGACCTTCGGCTGAGGAGCTGGGCACGGCCGTCAAGCGCCGGGATGATTATTATCAGCGGTTAGTGTCGGATGGGGACACGATGTGGGCACGGGGGCATTCTTTCCGCGAGATCTCAGACCTGCACAGGCGCGCTGCGATTGCGCTTGGGCTGGAGCGGGAATGGGCTTACGTCCCAATGCGAATGGTTGATTGCCCGGCATGCGGGGAAAAAGTGAAGCCAGGCGTGGCGGTCTGCAGGCATTGCCGCGCGATTCTGGACGCGGAGAAGGCTGCGAGGCATGGGTTGGGGGCGGGGGAAATTCAGGAACGAGTGGCGAGCGTGGGTGGAGAGACCAGGAAGGGGATTCGAGAGGCGACTGCAAGCAGTGAAACCGGCAAGGGAAACCTGTGAAGCAGGGTCGAAAATAAGAAGGGGCGCTCCGCTTCTCTGCCTGGGTGGCAGCGAGTGAGGCGCGCCCCAATGCTAATAGTGCGACCCGAGCTAAGCCTTCGCCAACTTGCGACGGGCGAAGGGAAGAGCTACAGCGAGCCCCGGGATCAACAGAAGCGCAGTGGCCGGTTCAGGGACAGTGGCTGAATCACCGGCGGAAAGGAAATCCACCGAGGAGATACAGCCGAGGCAACCCGAATAGGTGGTATTGAAGTCGAGAGGATTCGGTTCGGGCGGCACCTTCGACCAGGCAAGGACTATATACGAGCTGCCCGGACCAAAGGCCTGAAATCCCTCCAAGGTCAATACTCCACCCGGGGAAAACATCGTGCAGTTGTTGCAAGTGAACGTCTCCCCGTCGACAAGCAAGGTTGCGGTCGCCGTGAGGGTGGTGAAATTGACGGTGAAGGAGCCAGTGAGCGGACCAATATTGGTCTGGAACGTATCGCCCGGGGACAGATCGTAGGTCAGAGTATCGGCGCGCAAAGCACTGGGCAGCAGGACCATAGCCAACGTGAGCAGCGCGAGAAGTGAGAATTTAAGGACTGGTCCAGTCCGGAACTTAGGTTCAAACATGTTACCTCCCCAAAAGCACGGTTGAAACGGACGGCGGCAAACTTCGAGTGCCGTTCTGGTACGAGCACGTACCATGCCAAACTTAAGTCTTTTAGTTGTAACAAAAGTTTAACAGAGCCGCTGCACCGATAAGAAACAGTTTGCCTTAGGTGAGAAATTAGATAGGCAATTCGGGAGTCCCCTCCTAGTACTTGGGAGTTAGCTTGGCCGCCAAGTGCTGAGTAAAGAGCGGATCAGAGAGGGATGGCGGCGGGGCTGGGCAAGTTGTTGGAGTCCGGGTGGGGAAGGAAGAGGGGGCGGTTGGGCAGCTGCCAAACGAAGCGCATGAGATGTGGTTTGGATTTACAATTCCGGGCAGTGGTGCAGGCTTGGGAATGACAAGCTAAGGGGAGGGCCATGAAGACGAACGCAACGGCGCGGTTCATCGGGTTTGTGATTGCAATGCTGATGCTCTGGCCTTTCTTGGGGGCGCCATCCGTAGAGGCACAGGGCTCACGCAAAGACGACGTCGTCTTTGGTCCCACGGGGCATCCGATATCAGGGGCGACAGTGACTGTGTGCCTTCCAATTGCGACAGGAACACCGTGCACGCCGCTGGCGACGATATACACGGACGCGACGCTTACGGTGACGTCACCAAATCCATTTCAGACGGACGGTATCGGGAACTACCATTTCTATGCTCCAGCCGGACGATATCAATTGCAGATT
The DNA here is from genome assembly GCA_963701005.1 of uncultured Acidobacteriota bacterium. Lineage (GTDB taxonomy): Bacteria > Acidobacteriota > Terriglobia > Acidiferrales > UBA7541 > Palsa-295. Next base: position 2,944,117 of record OY969555.1, on the reverse strand, counting down.
ACGGGACCCGGCATCACCGGGACGATCACGTATCCGGATGTAATCTTGCCGGCGGATCTTTCGTCGAGCGGGTCAGGGAACAACATTTCAGCCTTTGGGCTCACGCTGGGCGGCAATTTAAATGTTGGGGGCAACGCGACGATAACGGGGACGCTGACATCCGGGACGTTTAGTCCTGGAACATTTGCACCCACGTCGCTCAGTGTAGGTGGAAACGAAAGTGTGTTAGGTCCGCGGCCGCGAATCGATGTGACGGCTTATGGGGCGAAGGGCGATGGCACGACGGATGACACTGCGGCGATCCAGGCAGCCATCAATGCGGCCTGTTCCGGTGCCCAGAACAATGGCACAGTGTTTTTCCCGCCGGCACCCGGCCATTCAGGAGGAGTACAACCTGGCTACGCCGTCACGCAGCCGCAGCTTCCCTCGACAGCTTCTGTATTCACAACTTGCCCGGGCCTGCATTTAATTGGCGGCAACAATGGCGTGGGCACGGGCCAGTTTAATTTCACTCCCATCGTGGGAATATTCATAGGGACTCTTGGGTCGAATCCGAACAACGCGCCGATTTTTTCACTCTCCTCCCCCGAGATCACGATCGAGAATCTTGCTCTTCATGCACACAATCAAGCTGTGGCTCTTGTGGGCGGCTCGTCGGGAATCCGCCTCAAGAACGTGGCGGCTTCCATAGACAGCACGGGCCAGCCCTTCAACTGCCCTATTTATGCGACCGCTACTCTCTGGGACTACTACGAGGACGTCAGTCTCGCGACTCCCACCAATGGGGCAGTATTTTGCTGGGACGATACGAACGGGACGCAACCAATGAGCCTGCAATTCATAGATGGCGGACGCTTCACGGGGGGCGGCATCATTGCTTACACGAATGACGTAGTTCAAGCAGCCTCTGGCCCGGGTTCCTGGTTCATCCGCAACTTCTCGGGGGAGCAAACTGTATCACCCGGCACCGACCTAATCAGCATCACGAATCCTTCTGGCCTCAATTTCCCTCTCATCGCCAGCATCGTTGTCGAGAATGTCTCGGCCTCGGACTCTGCCTGCAACACCTGTGCGGTAATCAACTTGAATTCCAGTACCACAACACTTGAAGGAGTAACAGTCATCAACTCGTTTGCCCCCGGAGACTCAGGAATCGCCGTCAAAAATACTGCCGGCAAGGTGATTGACTACCATATTACCTACGGTAGCTCATTTTGCGCCGGGGCGGCTTCCGACGCCAGCGGCAACCCTCTCGCGGTAGGAATCGGGAACGGCGGACAGGGCGGCCAAATCTTCACGTCGAATACTTCCGATTCAACGCGCCTCGCCAACAACTTCACTGCCTCTGCGATTCAAAATAGCGGCTCGAACAATCCCCTTGCAATGTGGTGTGCTGGCGGAAATATTTTCTGCGGTCTTGGACTCGATTCGGCGGCAGGCGTGATGTTTTCGGACGAGACGAACTACGGATTCAACGCGGGCCTGACTGAAACTTCGATGGGTAAACTCGACGTGGAGTTTGCTCAGGTGATGCCTCCCACGAATCTGAGCGGAACCCTGACCAGCGGCGGGTCACTGACCTCTGGAACGCCTCTCTATTACACCATTCGCTCATCGTCGGGGAACTGCTCCCTCAACACAGAATCCTCCCCATCTCTTCCCTTCGGCCCCATCACTCCGAGCGGGGGGAATCTGTCGGTTGTCCTGACATGGACTCTCCCTCCGACCGGGGCATCGGCAATCAATCAGTACTGCATTACCCGATCGACGTTTCCGAACGTTGTCCTGCAAGCCCAGTATCAGCAAACAGGCAACGGAACCGGAGGCACAGTTACTTTCACTGATACGGGCGCAGCCTTGGGCGGGGGTGTGAATTCAAACGTCAACACATTTACGTCCGTGCATCGCTTCACGCCGACGTCGCTGGGAATCAACAATACAAATCCGCAGTTCAACCTCGATGTGAACGGAACTGCGGCGGTGAACTCGCTGAATCAGGTGCAGAAGGGGGAGCGGTTTTCCGGCGCTGATGCGGCCGCAAAGATTAATGCGTGCCTGACGGCAGCATCGACAACGTCGAGCCTGTGTGATGCGCGCGGGATGACTGGAACGCTGGCGGGCGCCGCGCATATTTTGATTCCAGCGGGGACCACGCTGCTATGGGGTCAGGGGCAGCTGACGATCACGGACACCACAACAAATGATGCGATTGAGCTTGCGGGCGACGGCTCGTCGATTTATGGGTACCAGGAGAGCGGGATCACCACGCTGCCGAACACGGATCATTCCGGCTACATTGCGTGCGCGACGACAGGTTGCACGACGGTGAAGAAGCCGAACCAGGCTACTTCCAAGATCAATTTTGTGCACATTGTGGGGATGTACCTGCAGGCGAGCGGCGCCAATTCGAAGGTGATTGACGTCACGAGCATCGGGCATTCGGTTATCGAGAGCAACAATCTTGCGTTGGGTTCGGGCGGAAGTTCCTATGGAATTTTTGGCGATACGTCCACGGGGGGCTTCGACGGCACGAACACGCTGATACGGCACAACAACGTGGGGTTGAACTCGACGGGCGATACTTGCTTCAGTTTCGCCGGAGTTTACAACGCCATGGTTGTGGAGCAAAACGTCTGCACACTTGCGCCGGCGACTTCCTTCGGGTACGTGATCAAGAAGGATTCAAACGGAAATTATCCTAACAATGACGAAGTTTACGGCAATGATTGCGAGTCTTCGTCACAGGCGTTTGGCCAGATCTGTTTCAACATTGTTGGCGCACTTTCACTCACGATTGGGCCAAACAATCGCTGTGAGAACGTCTATAACTGCCTGCAATTCCCGACGGACGGTTCGGCCAACGGCATACACATTCTGGATCCCTACCTCTCACTCAGCAATGCTAACCAGGTGAATCCTAACGAGCCGGCGACAGCCACGGTAGCAATCGACAACAACGGCCACAACTGGCTCCCTTCGATGCACTACGGCCAGAACGATCTGGGCGGTCCAAACCTGCTGGGAAATGCGGGCTTCGAGGGATGGCAGAATACGACTTCGCTCTATTACTGGGGTGGCGCGAGCGGCACGAACATCAATCAAGCGGGCAGCGGAATTTATCTACAGGAAACGAGCGCAGGCTCCAATCCGGCAGCGGATTTATTCACGCAGGGCACATACAACGTGCGCGTGGGAGACGGGGCGACCGCCGGGCTGGGCGTCAATTCCGGATGCGTACAGGTGGATCCACTGCGGGAGTACACGCTAATGTTCCGCGTCGCATCAGCCTCGACGAGCAATAATTTTCGCCCGGGGTTTCGATTCTACTACGACGCGAACTGTACGGAGGCGGACAAGATCACGAGCGTGGCAACGAACGCGCGCGTCTTGACTCCCGCCAACTACGCCGGGAACCTGCAGTCCACAAACGCCTCATTGACGTATAACAACGGGATTACGTGCAATTGCAATGTGACGGGCGCGGACTGGCAGGTATCAACAGCAAATAGTTGGACGGTGAATCGCAATTACGGCGTCATTTTCAGAGTTCCGAATGCGTTCGGAAACTCGAGCACCGTGGCGCATTCGATGCGCGTGTTTCTGCTTGAGAATACCGCCGCTGCCGGTAACTACGTCTTTTTCGACGACGCGATTCTAAGCCAAGGACCGGTGAGCCCCGATGTACGGCCCGCCGGCGTGCGCGACTCGGGCGGGTCTGCTGTGTATGGCTCGCTAGCAATTTCGCAACACTTGACGCAGGGGAGCTCCGGGCAATTTGCGGGAATCGTTGCGCTGGTCAGCGGGACCGCAACGGTAACTTTTCCAACGGCCTTCAGCTCCGCCCCCGTGTGTGTGGCCACGGATCAAACTGCCATCGCAGCGATCAAGATCGTGCCATCTGCCACGAACGTTGTGATCAGTGAGTCGAGCGGCACGGACACGGTCGCGTGGATCTGTGTGGGCAATCCGAATTAGCAGATAAGAGCTCCTACTTACGGCTTGAAGAGCAGTGTGAACTAGCAACTATCATCAACCGGACACAGCATGGAGTGCGCCATCCCGAGCACAATTACGGAACATCAGTAGAAACTCCCGGCGACGGATTCGAAGGGTCGCATTTCTTCCAGGAAGACGGCGACGCTCCGTATTGCGCGTTCATCGGCGGCAAGGAATCCAAAACAATGCACCTGCCATCAAACGCATACTTGTGGGCGTTATTCGGCGCTGGACACGGGCTGCATGTGCTCAAGCGCGCGAGCCTATCGGCAAAATCCAAGCTTTCAGGAACGAAGAGTCGGGTTGAATGGTTCAAGACGAACGCAATCAATCTCGTGATCCGCCTCTTCATCAACGCTGCCGCTTTTTCCTACTGGATGGCGCACCCGGATGCTGCGACTCGCGCCATCGGGGGGCTGGGAGTTCCGCTTAACCTGACGCTCGAGCCTGGAAACGCCACGGCCGCACTCTTCGGCCTCTCGGGGAATAGCATGGTGGATTGGGCGGCTGCGAAAGTTCCTTTCCTGCAAAAGGAAATTCCGCCGGAGAGCACTAGCGGCGTTTGAGACATCTTTCGTAACGGTGATCCGAGACACTTCCAGATATCCGTCGAGCGGAATTGGAGGAAACAATGCCCGTCGTACCGACAACGGCGTATTCGCAGGCAGAGGACGCACTCAGTCTGGCGCGCGCGCTGGTGAACGACTCGGCGGGTGTCGTGTTCACGGACACGCTGCTGATGCCGCTGCTCAACTCGGTCTATCGGGGTCTGCAGCGAGAGCTGGCCGAAAATGGAGTGAGCGTGCTGGTAGAGCAGCAAGATATTGAGCTGGATGTGAATACATCTACGGGCGTGACCAATCTAGAGATGAGCGATGTATCGAGCCCGCAGCTCCCGGCCGATTGCCTGATGCCGCACATGCTCTGGGAGCGCGCGACCGCGAATACAGGGGATGTTTTCGTGCCGATGGAAAAATTCACGAGCGGCGGCGGAATGCTGAACCTTCAGCCCAGCAGTTACCTGCGACTCTGGGAATGGCGCGAGGACAAAATCAATTTGATTGGGGCCACGCAGTCGATCACGGTGCGTGTGCGATATGAAAAAGTTCTTCCGCAGATTGCGCTTGGCACGGATCCGATTCAGATACGATCCGCTACAGACCCGCTCGGATACGCGACGGCTGCTCTGGCGGCGCGTTCCCGCGGTGCGCGGGCGCTTGCGGCGGACTTGCTGGGAGTGGCACAGACAGCGACTGAAAACTTAATTCAGCGTTACGTTCGGCCAGAGCAAATAAAGGCGCGCCGACGGAAACCATATGGGTATCGCCAGAGGGTGATTTATTTGTAGTCGAATGTCGAAGAGCCGGAACTCACTGCACCACAATCTGGAGAGGAATCCCGCGAGCAACGTTGAGCGAGGCACCCTGAGCGTTCTGTACGGTCGCCTGGACGAGGAAGCTTGTAGTTCCCGGTTGGGTGCCGATTATTCTGCTTTTGCCATTGCCGCCGCAGCCTCCAATTAATCCAGCGACTGCGAGGAACAGCAGGGCAATGGGCCCAACGCGGAGCCGCCTCGCGCCGCGCGAAATGGCGGCGGACAAGGCCGTGAAAATAGCTATAGCCGCCAGTGTCGCCAGGGCAGGGAAGAACGGCGGATGGCCCGAGCTTGGCGGCCTGGTCGCCAGGCCGGCTGGGACAGAACTCAGAAGCCCAGTGACGCGCGACGTCGTCTCGATCGTGAATGTGAATGGGACGGCCGTCCCGGGAGTGACCGTCACCGACGTGGGCGCAAATGTGGTTGCGGTGAGTGCCGGCAAATCCCCGGGGGGATTAGATGACAGGTTGGGGCTGCCAATTGGGGGAGCCACGAACGTCACTGTGTAAGGGGAATTTGTTGGGAAATTTGAATCGGGAATAAGCTGGAGATCGTAGGTGGCGGACATTCCGGCGATGACCGTGACTGACATGTTCTGAGTTCCCGCGACCGCGAGCTGATACTGCGCCCCGGCGCCGGTCAGGTCTGCGGTTAGGGCAGGAGCGCCCGCATATGTTACGGCGAGTTGGGCTGAGCGCCCCGCAACAACAATCGGGACAAACGCGACATTGATCGTACAACTGGAATTCGCGGCGAGCGTGCTGGTGCAAGAGGAAGAAAGGGTTTGAAAATCTCCGGGATCGGCCCCCTGAAAACTAGTGACGACGAGATTCGTGAGAGCGGCGTTGGTGGAATTGGTCAGCGTAAACGGGGCTGTCGGGGAAGTGCCACCGGTGGGCTCGACGCCGAAATCATTTGAGCTGGGCAAAAGCGTGACGGCATTTACCGCTTGACCGAGCTCCTGAAACTCAACAACGCGGTTACGCGCCTGATCTGCGGCGAAGAGATTTCCGTTTGCGTCAAAACGGATTTCACCCGGGGCAGTCAGTTGCGTTGCGGCTATCGTGATGCGAGATGTCTTTGCATCGACGCGAAGAATGTGATTCGCGAGGGAGTCCGCGATAAAGACATTCCCACCACCATCGACAGCCAGACCGGTGGGGCAAATTTCGGCTGGTGATGCTTTCGGAGATTGTGAAGCTGTGCATGCCGGAGCCTGATTTGCGATCCCTACAACGGACTGAATTTCGCGGGTCCGTGTATTGATGGCGAAGACGGTGTCGTTTCCCATCGATGAGACGTAAACCTTAGAACCATCGGATGTGCTGGCGATGCTGGTGGGCTGCGCCACGTGGGCGAGCATTTCGACCTCGCCCGGCGCCTGCGCCGTGGCGGCGCGCATCACCAACACTTCGTTTGCCCCGTAGTCCGCAATGTACAGATTCCCGGCGCGATCGAGAGCGATGCCCATCGGTTCGACCAGTTCGATACTTTCGCGTGGCGCCCAGCGCCCTGCGATGCTTCGAATGACCCCCGGCTCGGTGCTGCCAGACCCGGCGACGCGACGAATGGTGGCATTGAGGGTATCCGAGATAAAGATAGTCCCGTCGGGGGTCGTGACGATTCCGCTGCGCATCAACAACGAATCGAGTTTCAAGTTCAGCTGAGCGGCCAAGGCCGGTCCGCCATCACCAAGCGAGCCGGCCTCGCCAACGCCGGCGATGGGCGCGAGCTTTGCGCCGCTGGCGGCCTGCAGCCGGCCGGCTGCGGCGGCGAGGCCTAGCGCGAATAGGCGATTTGGCTGATCGGCTGTAGTGAGGTAGAGCGAAGGTCTCCCTGAGTCCTCGCTCGTAGCCTCGTTTGAGACGACCGCGAGCGAACGCGCTCTGGTGCCCGTAGCAATTACGACCGGAGGATTAGCAACACTGCTTAAGAGATCGGTTTGCAACGCGCCGGACGGCGCGGTTGCATCGCCGGTACCGCGGGGCAGAGAGTGCGCCACCATCGCCGAAGTAATTACCGCTAAACCACCAAGCAACACCAGTCGTCGCACTCATCTCTCCCTGTTCGACGCTTTGGATTCACCTGAAGGCATTCGGGTTGCGTCAAGAACCTGAAATCATAGCACGAGGCAGTGGTGGACGTGGCCACCGCAGCGAGTTTTTCGACGATTAAGGGCGCATGGCCGCCAGCGGCTGTGCTACGGAGGAAACATGGCACTCACATTTACACTTGTGGACACGTGGGACGACGGAAAGCGGATCCACGTAGCAGGTACGGTGACCGCATCGGGGAATTATTCGACGAGCGGCGACACGCTCGACCTTTCGCAGGCCCCGATCATTGCATCGACGCAAGCGCCTATCAACGGAACTGCGTGGATGGACGGGCTCGCGGGGTACGACTACATATTCTATCCCGGTGCAGCCATCAATTCCTGCAAAGTGAAAATCTTCCAGCAGGGAGCGAGTGCCGGTGCGTTCCCGGAACTCGCAGCAGGAGCATACCCTGGCGCGATAACTTCAGACTCAATCACGTTCTACGGGATATTCAAGAAATTGCAGTAGGGCCGTTCCGCGGGCAGCGTTACGGATATAAGCCGTGTTAAGTGTGGGGCATTGTCAGCGCCCTTCCGGCGCTCAGCCGCTTCGGATCTTGCCTCAAATTCTGAATTCATGACGAGCGACCGAAATTTCCTATGAGCATAGAGACATTCACGCCCTTGCCGTTGACCACTTTCGGCTCCTGGGTAACGCTACTTGATCCTTCAGATGTGCCTCCGGGGATGTCACCCGCACTTGCCGACGTCGAGTTCTTCCCCGGTGGCGTGCGAACACGGCCGGGACTGGTTTCCCAATTCGCGCCGCTCCCAAGCACACCTCAGATCAACGGCCTGAAGACTTACGGCACCGCGAATCTCGTCCAGAGATTGCTGGTGCTCGATTCGCTCGGCAACCTTTACAAGGAGATCTCGCCGGGAGTGCTCTCCAATATCGGCGGAGGCATCAGTCCCAGCCTCTTCTTGGCATCGACGACGCAATTCGGCCGCGAGTACATGGCGTTCTCCGATGGGTTGGTTGGCCAGGACATGCCGCGGCAGTATGACGACGCGTTTTTCGATCGCGTGAGCCAGGTGGGGCCCGCCGAGGGGCCCGCGGCGGCGGATGCCATTGATCCGGGCAGCATTTCTCCGGGCGTCCATCAGGTTGCGGTGGTTTTTGTCACGCGCCAGGGCTATTGGACCGCGCCATCGCCTCCTATCTCCTGGACCGCCGCCGGATCAAAAAAGGTGAACATCACGAACATTCCGACGGGACCAGGGAACGTGGTGCAGCGCCTGCTGACCTTTACGGCTGAGGGCGGCGCGAGTTTCTATCATGTTCCGGCGACGATGGTGATCAACGACAATACGACCACGTCCCTCGAGGTAGATTTTTCAGACACGATTCTGCTGAGCGGCGTCAGCATGGATTATCTCTTCGGGCAAATCGAACTGCCAAGTCAGATAGGAGTCATCGACTATGTCTCGCGGCTTTTCTGGTGGGGCGAGCGCTCGAAAATGCCGAATTGGCGCAATCCCACGTTTGACGGCGGCTGGGATGCCTCGGGCGACGGCCGCCCACTTGGCTGGCAACTGGACCCTTCGAGCGGGGCTGGCGGCAGCCGGGAATCAACGGATGCGGTGTGGGGTGACGCCTACCGAATTACTGCAGACGGCGTAACAGTTGTTCGCGGGCTGATCACGCAAAATGCGATCACGGATGCGGCGGGGAATCCACTATTCCTAAACAACACGGACTACTCCGTGCACGTGCGCGTCAAACGGAGTTCGAACTTGTCGGGCGGGAACTTCCGGATCAACGTGTATAGCACGTCACTTGGACTGATGGGCGCGGGCCTGGCGCTTACGACACTGCAGGCGACAACAGAATACCAGGAATTCACCGCGGACCTTTTCACTGCGCAACCTTCACTGCCTTCCGATCTAGCGCTGCGCGTTTATGCCGATGGTCTGCCAGCGCCGGCCGGCGAATCGTTTCTGGTTGACAACATTGAAATATATGCGACGAACTCAAGCCAAAATGCATCCCTGGTACGCGCATCGGCCACTGACGCTCCGGAGAGCTATGACGGCGTCACCGGCATCATGGAAATTGCCGTCAACAACGGGCAGGGAATTCGGGCTGCATTCAAGCTGCGCAACAATCTCTATTTTGTCAAAGAGCGCGGCATGTACGTCACTGCCACCGACGGAGTGAACGAGCCGGCGCTTTGGGGCGTTGAGGAAGTTTCCAACAAAGTGGGCACTCCCTCACCGCGCGGAGTCGGTTTTGGAGAGGAGTGGCTGGTGATCGCGGGCCGCTCGGGGCTTTATTTGTTCGATGGCGGCGAACCGATCAAACTTTCCCAGGAAATACAGCCAACGTGGGATGCGATCAACTGGGAGTATGGCCAAGTTCTATGGGTGCAGGTGGACACGGATCACAAGCGAATTCTTGTCGGCGTACCCATGGGCTCGGCCACGCAGCCGAGCCAAATTCTCATGCTCGACTATACGGAAGGATTCCAAGATCCGCTGGTGGCCATGCTCTCCACACCGGAGCGTTCACGGAAGTGGACGCAGTGGATGATTTCGGCGAATTCGTGCGGGCTGATCGAGCGTGCCACGGGGATCGCGCAGATTTTTCTCGGCTCTAACAACGGCAGCACAAAAATATACGCGCTCACCGAGGGCCAATTTTCAGACGACGGCGTACCGATCAATTCTTTTTACACCACAGCGTATCTTTCCAGCACGGGCATTAGCGGCAGAAATCTTTTTGGCTACCTCACCGGCTACGTGCACGGCGCTGGATCGCTGGCGCTCTCGTCCTATTCTCCGGGCGATGTAGTTGTCACCACCTTGGGATCCTGGACACTCGCTTCGCCGACGGGGCGCGACATGGAGCAGTTTACGAATGTGCTCGCCGAGCGCATCTCGTATCAGTTTGGGACCAACGCAGCCGGGTCGTGGTTTTCGCTAACAAAGCTCGTACCCTGGGCCAAGCCGGATCCCTTCGCGATCGTGCGCGGTACGAATTAGTCGCGCCAGCATCTCCCAGCGAGAATAATCGGCCAACACACAATGCTCACAGTTCCCCAAATCGAATCGCTGCGCCGCTCGAACCCGCAGCTCTACGAAGCGATGAAGCGCGTGGCCGACGCGGCGCTCGGCCCCAATCAGGGCTGGAGTTTGGACAATCAGATCACCGATGGCTCGACTTACGCCCGAATCGTCTCAGGAGCGCTGACGGGAGGGAAGCTCGATCCCACGAAGCCGGGCATGTTGATGAAAGGCTCGGTGCCGCCGACGTGGTCAGGCGCCCTGACCTACGTCTCCACGACTACAAGCATTACGTGGAGCTGGTCGGGCCTCTCCATCTCGCGAGCGGACGGCTCGAGCACTTCGATACCAAATGGATCGCTGGCTGTCACAGGACTCACGCCCGCGACCACATATTATTTCTATCCCTATTACGATGATGTGGCGCTGGCAATTAATTGGGTGGCGGGTGGCACGGGCACGCCTGCCAATGCGCAGACTGCAAAAACGAATTCAGCCGCGCAGCAGCAGTCACTGCGAGGGCTCGTCCCGCTGTCACAAGGCGCCATGATGGCGGCGACGACGTCGTCCGGAACCGGCGGCGGCTCCGGTGGCGGCAGCGGAAATTGCCTCCGCGCCGGCACGGTCGTGCTGACAAAGGAACGCGGAACCGTCGCGGTCGAATCGTGCAAGGCGGGCGAACATCTGCGTTGTCCCGGCTTGACCGCAGGCAGTGAGAGTTGGACGCGCATCCTGCAATTGCAAGTGCGTGAAGCCGACACGTTCATTCGCCTGCATTTCTCGAACGCGGAAAGGCTCGACGTAACTCCTCACCACATTTTCACGCTTGCCGATGGTTCGCCGATGCGCGCCGAACGGCTTTGCCTGAGCGACATACTCGTGGGCCGTTTCGGCCGGATCACACTGAAGAGTATCGAGGCGATCGTCGTGGCTGCCGAAAAAGTGACGATTAGCTGCGAGCCGACGCATCAATTTTTTGCCGGCGCGCATTCCGCCACCGTTCTCACGCACAACTATACATTTTCTTCCTAGATGATTCAGTTCGTCCAATCTGGGAGCAATTCATGCCGTTGATCAACGGCAGATTTTACATGAATCCGGCTTACGGTCGTGCAGTGGAAGCGGCTCGCGCGGCCGAGAATGCTCCGGAACATGACGGGCAGGACCAGAAGGACGAGGGCGGCCACTCGGTGACCATCGAAGGCCGCCATGTGCTGATCCAAAAGGGGCAGGCCGGACGACCGCGGCCGGTATCCGCGAGAGATAAGGCATACCTCGATAAGTATTACGACGCGGTAGCCGCCTTGGCGAAGGTGTACAATGTGGATCCTGCACTAGTCTTGGGGGTGGGAATAGAATCTGGCTTCGCTTCTCAGGGTACGTACCTCAGGACAGGGGATGCATTTGGGATGACAGGTGGCAACACAAAACATATGACAACTGCTACGTCTCCCGAAGAGAACGTTCAGCAATTCTTCCACAGTTATGGGGACCAGATCCGTGGCACTGAAATGATGAGTCCGCGTTTCTGAATGCTCTTCAAGGCATTGACTCGTCCGGGAAGCCGGTGAAAGGCTGGAAAGTCTACAACAGTGATCATCCCGACAAGTGGGGCGGATTGGTAAGCGGCGGGATTCGCGAGATGCGTCGGGCCGTTCCGAGTTACATTTCAGAAAGATCGAAGAAACCTCGCTCTTGATCGATAGTTTGTGGGGAGTTTCCCGTGGTCCGCGCGAGCATAGCTGCTGCCAGTTTTGCGCTCGTAGTAACATTGCTCAATCCGGCGAACGACGAGCTGCAAATCTACCGAAACGAGGAGTTTGGGGTAACCCTACGCGTGCCGGAGGGAGTTTTCCTTTGCCCCACCCCGGACGATGAGCATGATCACGGCCCCGTCTTGCTCCTCGGGACTGCCGACTCAAACCATTGTCAACATGCGAATGACAGAAGGAACGTAGACATCTTCGCGAGCTTCAATGCGATTGAAGCGAGCAAAACCCTCGATAAGTTCTTGAAGAGGCAATGCACGGGCGTTTTCAAGGGAGAGTGCCTTCCGGCTCCGCCGCACCTAGGTATTAGAGGACTGCGGTGCGCTTCAGCCAGAGTAAATCACGCCAACGGTTGGATTGATATTTTCGTGGTCACTCAGGCCGGCAAACCAGATCCGTTGTTTGACCGGTCGGTTCCCTTAATCAACTACAACTTAAGTTTGCACACAAAGGCCGACCATTTGGAAGAGGACTTGCGCGTTTTTCGAAGAGTCTTGGAAACGGTCCGATTGTCTCCCAGCCAATAAGCTGGGATGCCGAAATTCAGGATGGCCTAGCGCCGCGAAAGCATCGTAATTTCGCGTGTCGATCTTCCGTTGTTCATTTTCTCATTCTTATTTTTCAGGCTTTCCATGACCGGCAAATCCTACTACTTGACGACGCTCGGCGATTGGCAGCGCCATTCTGAGCGGTTCACTAACTCGCATTGGCTCGCACTGGGCGAGGCGCCGAGTGAATCATCGCCGATCCTCGCGCTGATCGAGGCGGACGAGGGCACGCATCTTGCGCTCGAAGACGACGCCGCCTTCGAAGCCCTGCCGCACCCACTTGCGCAGAAGCCCATCTCAGAAGCCGCGCAGGCGGCGCTCGCATCGCATGGCATCGCGCCAGGGGCCACCACATTTGAGGTGGCCGAGGCAGTCGCGCGCGCGCATCCGCTCCTGCGTCACCGCGTGTTCTGACCTATGCGTGTCCGCGCTTACACCGAGTCAGATCTCGACGCGCTGCGGCAGATGCACGCACGCCAAGGATTCGATTACACGTTCCCGGATATCTCGGACCCCATTTTCGTTTCGAAGCTGGTAGTTGAGGACGACGATGGCCACGCCGTAATGGCCTCGCTCGCACGACTCACCTGTGAAATCTACATGCTTGCCGACCCCGATGCCGGCAGTCCGCGTGAGCGTTACGCGCGGATGCTACACCTCCATCTCACCGGCGAGCATGACCTGCGGTCGCGCGGCCTTGACGACGCGCATGCATGGCTCCCCCCACCAATCGCCAAAAGATTTGGGCGCCGCCTCGAGTCGCTTGGTTGGGTCCGCGACGACGACTGGACGCCGTATTGCCGGCGGCTTCGCGAGCCTTGAAGTCTCCGGCTCCGCAAACTTAAGCGCGCTGAAATCATCGGCATTCGAATTTTCGCTTTCAATTTTCCATTTGGAGGAATCCATGTCACGTGGAGCACAGGCCTCGACACGCAAACTAACCGATCAGCAACTCGCGCAGCAGAATCAACTCATTTCGCAGTCGAATCAGGCGGATACGCAGGATCGTTCGCTTCTGATGCCCACCATTCAAAGCCTGCTCAACAGCACGGGCTATACGCCTGCCCAGCAATCGGCAATTACGCAGCAAAGCATGGGCGCCGCGAACACGGCCTTCGATGCTTTGCGTGAACGCGCCGCGAATCAAGCGGCGGCAACCAATGACACTGCCGGCTCCGCGGCCCTAACCGCGCAGCTCGGCCGCGAGCAGGCGCAGACGCTCGCGAGCCAGGCGCAGCAGAATCAAATCACCTTCGCGAATCAGCAACTGAAGGAACAGATGGCCGGTCTGAATGCCCTCGGCCAAACTTACGGCATTGATACGAATTTGCTGGGCCATGCTATGGGAGTTCCCGCGCAATTGCTCGGCGTTCGCCAACGCGCCTCCAGCGGCCCCTCCGTCGGCGGAATGGGTGGACTCTTCGGCGTCGGCTCCGGCATCGCCTCACTCTTCGGTTAGGGGAACAGCCGTGCCCTTCATTAGAGGCCGTTTTTACATGAATCCAGCTTATGGCAAGGGCGTGGAAAACGCGCGCTCCACTGAGGCCGCGTCAAACCAGCAAATGCTCCACGACCAAGATTCGAACGCCAATTGGGTGACGATCGATGGGCACCACATCTTAATCGGCAAGTCACAGGCAGGCGCGCCGCCGAAAGAGAATGCCGACATTCGGCGCAGAATTACTGACACAGCGTTAAAATACAATGGCAACACAGATTGGGCGTATGCAAAACAGAAAGGCGACTTCCCACGCAACTCGAACAAATGTAATCAATTCGTATACGACGTGACGAAAGAGGCCGGGGCTGAAGCGACAGTCATAGGCAGTGACGGAAATCGCCGCCCTCCTCTCGCTGCTGAATGGGCCGACCCGAACACGAAAATCGAAAGCTGGACCGTTCTGGGAAGGAACGAAAAGCCGCTGCCTGGCGACGCGTTGCCGCCTATATGCTGCCTGGCGGTGGTGCACAATTTAGTGGACACTCAGGAATTGTCAGCTCGCGAGATGCAGATGGCCTTGTAAGTGCAATGGCAGCGCATGAACAAGTGGTCGGCCCAGATGACAAGTTCAACCCGGGTGTAGGAGCTGCGGTGGTAACCGACAGAAGGTTCACAGGAGGCTCGCTATGAGCAATAGAGTGGGCTCCAAAAGTGCTTTCTTTTTGTGCGCGGCCCTCGTGTTTCTCTTCTTCCCGCCGACTCCCGATCCGCTGAGCCCCTCCATGAAGCCAACAATAATCATGGTCGAGAAGTCTGGAGGTCACACAGCTTACAAGGTTGATTCCAAGCCCGTAGGGGACGCGGCCATGGACAACATACTTTACGTGCTCAACGATGTGGCGCACCGAAACGGCAAGGACCACCCCGTCCTGATTTACCTTGACCCGCGTCTACCGATCGAAGAAATCTGGAATCTAAATGGGGTCGCAGGTAAGGCTCAGCTTGACAACCTGCGGTATTTTGTCTTTTTCCGCGAAAATCAAATGATGACTGAGATCAAATGGGCGCCGTTTTCGCCATTCACGACGAGTCCTCCCCCGGCGAACTAGGTATCGGGAGCTGACGTCCGCCGGAGAATCAAGCAATTCAAGAACCGTTTTTGATTGTGAAGGCTTTTGCTGACCCGTAATCCCCTCTATGCGCAGACTTGTCGATCCCTACTGGTTGACTTTTGCCCTGGCGTCGCTGGTGCAGCTTGTCGTTTTCGTTCGCTGGTTCTATCGCCGGATTCGCAACGACGAGCTGAATAGCGCCTTCATTCGCGATATGGCTACCAACCACCTGCCGCACATCTACGAATTGCTCGAGAAACTCTGCGAGCAGCAGGGAATTGCCAAGCCGCCGAAGTCTCCCATCCAATGGATGGACCTGGGACATCGCAGGCACTGAGCGCGCTGAGCATGAATTCCATTTCTCCTGAGCTGATTGCTCTCGCGCTTTCGAGTGCGCAGCAATATTCGTTGGACTCCGCTCTCGTCTGCGCCGTCATCGAGCAGGAATCGGCCTGGGACACCTACGCAGTCCGCTACGAGCCTGCCTTCCGCTCGCGCTACGTTGCGCCCCTCGGCCTACCCGCCACTGAGGAGATCTCGCGGTCGATTTCGTGGGGATTGATGCAGGTAATGGGCCAGGTCGCCCGCGAGCACGGATTTTCTGGGAAATCTCTCGCCGCGCTTTGCAACCCGGCTAGCGGTCTCAGCATTGGCTGCGCCGTTCTAGCAGCCAAGATGGCCGCCGGGGGCGAGGATCTCTCGCGCGCGCTTGAGCTGTGGAATGGCGGCGCCAATTCCGACTACGCCGCCGAAGTCCTCGCGCGCGTGGCTCGTTACCGCTGATCTTCCTTACGTTTAACACGGCGTCCATAAATGGCCGACTGGTACCGGCTATCCATCACCGAGTATCTTTTGTTGATTTTCAAGGAGCAACAATGAAAACGAGAATTCTCGCAGGTCTGCTTTCCACCACAGCGCTGACGCTGGTGCTCATGGTCCAGTCCCGCATTGTGCATGCCGCGGCCGTCACTCTCTCTTGGTCCTACGACTACAGCGTGGACCCCGGCTGTACTACAACATTGACGAAGAATTGCGTCACCGGATTCGAGTACGGCACCACTCCCGATGGCGGCGTCACGTTGAACAAGATTGGCACCGTCGCGAACCCAACCCCTGTGCCGACCACTCTCACGAGTGGCATCTCGGTTGCTTTTAAGCAGGGTCCTCCTTATGGCTCGGTTGTCTACTACGCCCGTGCGACCGGCTCGGATGGCAACGGCAGTCCTGTGTACTCATCCGCTGCTGTGGCCACCTCCGTCCAAATCAATCCTGGCCAGCCCCAAAGTGTCACCGTTTCCTCCGTAAAGTAGTGCCGCGAAGCGAAAGTCATCAATTCCCGGCTTCGAAGATATCCCTGAGTGTTTCCCATGATTTGGACCCTTTCCGATTTCCGCGCATGGTGGCATTCGCCGGCTCGCTTCCGCTGGATCCGTGTCGTGAGCGTGCCCTCCGCCACGATGGACCGCTCTGATTCATCACCACGCGCGGAACATGTGTGCCCACACTTGCGGCGCACCGCATGGGGGCAGACTTTTCGCGCCTGGCGGGACAAGTCCGCGCCTAAGATCGCACATCCGGCTGCAATCTCTCAATCGATTATCTCCGCCGGGAATCGGCCCGCAGAGCAATCTCTTGATCATGCCGATCGATCCTGTCCCCAAACAGCCACGCTCACTCGCGCTCGAAGCTTGTGCAACTTTGGCGATCTCTTGTAGTACCTCGTTGCACCCCACTCACCTAAGAGGGAAGTGCCCACTCGAAGGAACCCATCTGCTCACGAGGTACCGCTAATGCAACGCACCCTTGAAATCATCGCTTTCGCCGTCGTCCTCCTCCTTGCCGGACTCGCCATTCATGCCTGGCTCAGTTCGCGTGACGACCAACTCCGCCTCCAGGCCACACTTGCCACACAGAAGCAACTCATCGACGCCGCGGATGCTCGCGAGCGTGATCGCGCTACCTCTCTAAACGCCACCCTCGCGCAGATCGCGGCCCTCAAACGTACCACCCAAACACCCGAGGAAATCCTTCGCGACCTTCCGAACTATCTTTCCCTGCCGCAGCCCCTCACCCTCTCGCCCTCGAGCAAGGGCGCCACTGCAAAGCAGGGAAGCGCCGCATCTTCAAAGAGTGCACCGACCTCCGAGCTCGCTGAATCGGGATCCACGCGGAAGGGAATTGCCGCCTGTCCGGAGGGTAATGCCCCGCCGGAATGCAGTAGTCGCGGCAGCGTAAGCCCTTCCAGTCCCTCCACCACTGGGACAAGCGTGACGGCCCCCCAAGAATTGCCCGCGTCGCCGAGCGCGCAGATTCCTACAGTCGATCTGAAGCCTCTCTATGATTTTGTTCAGGACTGCCGCGCTTGCCAGGCCCAACTCGCCAGTGCCAAGCTCGATGCCGCGGACAACGCCACCAAAATCACTGCTTTGACGCGTGAGCGCGATGCCGCAACCACCGCCGCAAAAGGCGGAGGCTTTTGGCTGCGCCTGCGGCGCAACGTTCTCTGGTTTGCTGTCGGTGTCGGCGCGGGCGCTGTCGCTCTCTGCAGCACAGGGCATTGCCGTCCGTAGACGACCGCCCCCCCCTAATCCCTTCAATTCCTGTCGATCATTCCCTCGAGACTCACTGACCTAGCAGTCCGCAGGGTAATCCACGCCAAAGCTTGCCAATTTTCACGTGCATGTCAGCCCGCCACCCAAACTCTCCGTCGCAGGATCTGCGGCCGACATATCCTTACTACCCTGGGCGCTCATCCACTTTAGCGAGCCGCGATTCCACCCCCAGATTCGCCTCTCCATATATGGTCTAGCTGCAGTTGGCTCATCGGCACATCTTCCCGCGTTCGGTGGACTAATCACCATTGGTCTAATCCCGACGCACATGTGTCTTCAGGTTTCCCAGCCTGCATCGCCTAGACCGGCAGCGGCAGCCCCCCCTACGTGCCCCCCCACACCACCGCATGCCATGCGAATCTCGCTCTTGCTCCACAAATATCCAACCCTACGTGGCCACGCCATCGCTCGCTATTAGAGCCATCTCGCGTTTATACACACACTTTTTGATCAGTTTGCTAAGAGCATGCTCGCATCTTTGATGGATGACTGCGAGTCCCTCAATCTGGAACCATCTGCATACACATTTCAATTCGTGCGCAATGAAAATTCTCGCCTCTCGCCTCGAAAAAGTGTTGACAAAGTCAGCTAAGGCTAGGTATGCTGCTTCCTCGAATGAATATTATGTTATTCTTACTTTATTAAACTTAAGTGCTTCACGTGCGGAATTCAGGATCTGCCAAGCCTAAGGGTCGGACAATCTTTGGACAGTAGTTTAATGACTGCGTTTACCAGGCCCGGAGGATAATGCTTATTGCGACGTCTGCGTGACAGTTAGCCTAAGTGTCAGAGTGCTGGCATTCGAAGCAGTGGTAGAAATTGCTGAGACATTCAAGGCTGATGAACCTGGGGGAGTTCCAGCAATCGAAGGCGCCTGCGTACTATTTCCTCCACAGTTGGAAGCCGCTGACGCCACCAGCGCCAAGCTCGCACACGAAAGAATGAGTTTGGGCGTTATCTTGCGACGTGCGCTCGCCAGGAGGCCCCCAAGAACCATGCACGCTACAATAGAGAGGGCGGCTCCACTGTGGGTGGGCAATTCACGTAGAGTGCCTAGTGCAGTGGACGAGTGACTCAATGAATCGTGGGCAGATCCCTCCGGAGAGAGTGTCTGCGACGTTGCAGTTGTTGAGACGGTTACCTGGAATGGCGTAGGCGAATTGACGGCTGCGGAAGCTGTTGCAGGCGTAGCTGTACATTGCGACTCTGGCGGCGCGCCGCTACAAGACAGGCCCACCGAACCAGTAAAGCCATTCATCGAAATCACGTCGAGTTGATATGTCGCCGTCTGTCCAGCCATAACAGTTGCCGATGTCGCACCACCTGGTGGCGGAGCAATACAAAAACTACCTGTCGCAGTGCCAGTGAGCAAGATGGTTTGTGATTTGCCTGGTGCATTGTCAGCAAGGGTTAGGGCTGCCGTTCGCGCAACCGGTGAATTCTCACAGCTTGGAGTAAAAATAACCTGGATCTTGCATCCGCCGCCAGGCGCAATACTGCCGGAACAATTGTCCTTCTCGGCGAAATCTGCGGCATTTGCCCCAGTAAACGAATTAGGCGAAATCGGGTTGATCACGAGTGTACCTTGCCCCGTGTTCGTGATGTTGATGGGAACCTGCGCGCTAGGCACGCCGACCAACTGACCAGAAAAATTGATACTGGCAGGTGAAACTAGAATTCCAGCTTCAGTCGCCACTCCAGTGAGACCCACCGTTTGCGGGCTTCCCGGCGCGTTGTCGAATATGCTTAAGGCGGCGGACCGATTTCCAGACGCAATAGGATTGAATGTCACGCTTATGATGCAAGACCCCTGTGCGCCGATGGAGGGGATACAGGCATTGGTTTGGCTGAAATCCCCTGCATTGGGGCCCGTGAAAGTGATTGAGTTAAATCCCACCGGCGAATTTCCCGTGCTCGTTATATTCACAGTTTGCGATGCTCCCGTCCCCACCGATTGTGACGGGAAATTCAGGCTGGGAACTGAGATTTGAATCATGGGTGCGATGCCTGTGCCCGTGAGGGCCACTGACTGAGGACTTCCGGATGCATTGTCTGTAAAACTCAAGGCCGCAGACTTTGCTCCGCTGGTCTGGGGAGAGAAATTCACCGCTACTGTGCAGGCAGCATTAATTGCAAGTGTCCCGCCTGTCATGGGGCATGGATTGTTCCCGGCACTAGCGCCGATTTCAAAGCTAGCCGCATCAGTTCCAGTTATTGCCACGCCTATCAGCGTCAAGGCTGCACCGCCCGCATTGGTCAGTGTCACAGCTTGCGGGACGCTCGTTGTGCCCGCGGGTTGTTGTCCGAACGTGAGCATGCGAGGTAGGAGATTTACCTGCGGCGCCGGAACTGTTCCTGTTCCTGTGATCGGAATCACCTGTTGTGCACCGGCCGCTCCCGCCGAATTGTCCGTGAATTCGATATTGGCTGTGTACACGCCCGTCACGGAGGGTCTAAAAGCCATGTCGGCAAAACAATTGCCTTTCGGTGGAACCACTGTGCTCGGGGTGCAAGTGAAATCCTGTATGGTGAACTGCGAAGCCCCTTGGCCTCTGAGAGCAAATGCAGAGATAGTCAGGCTTTGATTCCCAGCATTGATTAAACTCATTTGTACAATGCTGCTTGAAGAGCCCACCTGCACGCTGCCAAAGTCCTCGCTTAGTGGAGAAGGAACGGCCAATGGCCCACCCCCAATCCCCTCAATCTGCAGGAGTTGAGGGCTTCCAGGCGCGTCATCCGTGAAGGTCATGAAGGCTTCCTCGGGACCCACGATAGAAGGTTGGAACCCAACCTCAAACGAGCATGTCGCCCCGGGCAGAATTGGCGCGGTCATGCAGCCGCCCGTCAGCACGACTGCGAAATCAGGACTGTTGGGCCCGACGATTCCCAGACTCGCGACGTTGAGTGGCGCGTCACCTGTATTTGAGACGGCCGCGAACACAAGCGGGATGTTCTGCGCACCAATCGTTTCTTGCCCAAAGCTGATTTTCGGCAGAGAGAATGACGCGCTGGGCGCTGCCACTGCGTCCTCTTGAATCGCAACGACAAACGCGTCTGCTGCAACCGGCGATAGTTGGCAGCTCGTACAAAGCAGCTGAAAACCATTACCTGCGCTGCCAGCGCGCGGGAAATCTGCCGCTGTTGTTCGACCAGCGAGATAGATGTGCCCAATTCCGTCCGCCGCGATCGCGTTTCCGTTCGCTATAGCTGAAACCCCTGGCCCGGCCGTCCCACCTAGAGGTGACGCGTAAAGGAGCGACGCGGCGCCGGCCGCAGTCGAATCGAGCTTCGCAACGAATGCGTCTCCGTCCCCATTGAAGGGCTGAAAATTGTCCTCCCATGGGAAATCGAATGAAGTTGTGTTCCCTGTCACATAGATTTCATTGGCCTGCGTCGCGACAACGCCCAGTCCCGCGTCAGACTCAGAGCCGCCCAGATAGGTCGAATAATTGAGCGACATGCAAGATCGGCCGCGCCGGTCCCCGACGGGTATATCTTCATTAGAAACGCATCAAACGAGCCGCCACCATACACACTCTGAAACCCATTCATGGTTGAAAAGCTCGTCCCCGGGTCGGAGGTAAATCCCGCAACGTAAGCATTGTTCCCTGCGTCGATCGCGACGCCTCCGATCCCAACTAGCGCGTCAATGCCCAGATATGTGCAGTACTCAAGGTGCGGTGTCACCAGCGGCAGAAATTCTGCAAGGAACCCATCCGTCGAGCCTCCTCCGTAAGCGACTTGATATGCCCCTGTAGTAGTTGTCAGATCCTTTGAATTCGTGTCCGAGGTGATGAAAATATTTCCGGAGGTATCCAAAGCGATCCCGCCTGCAGCGACGGTAGACTCCGCTCCGCTCCCGCCGAACAACGTCGAATACGTGAGCGTGCCGCCGGTGGGGCCTATTTCTGTTACGACCATGTCATTCGGACCGGTTGTGCGCTTGCTTCCATCGGTTACCGGAAAATCCGCGGAGGTTGTGGTGCCAGTGAGCGCCACATCACCGATGGAATCCACAGCAATCAATCCCCCGGCCTGGTTTCCGCTGCCTCCGAGAAACGTAAGGTATACAAGCGAATTCAAGCCGCTTGCAGTTGGGTCAATTTTGGCGACGAAAAATTCGGTGGTGGCGCCGGCGGGGCCAACCCGCACGCTGCCAGATTCAGGAAATGATGTGATGGATGTAGTCGTCCCGCCGATATAAATCTTTCCTGTCGAGTCGAGTGCAATGCTGTTGGCGACGTCCTCTCCCGTTCCACCGAGGAAAGTGGAATATGCGACGGAGAGAGACGGATCGACGACGATCTTGGCCTTATCATCATGTGGACCGAGTCGAAAACCGATGGTTCCATCAGCCTGGAGTTGATAGCCGCCCTTTATCGCGCGGCGCCGATTCATACCCCGATCTTCGTAGATCGCAGGTTTTTGCATCCGAATCTCATGCTCTCCAACCCGCAGAAGCAGGTTACCTTCAGGATCCAATCGCGTCTCTCGTACTCCCGAGACTTGGAGCCCTAACGAGTCCACATCTGAGTGTGGTGCCAAAGCCAAATCGTATTCAATTCCCTCCTCGTTCCCATAAACTCGGACGCTCACACCCGGCTC
Organism: uncultured Acidobacteriota bacterium; assembly: GCA_963701005.1. GTDB lineage: Bacteria > Acidobacteriota > Terriglobia > Acidiferrales > UBA7541 > Palsa-295. Next base: position 2,921,555 of record OY969555.1, on the reverse strand, counting down.
TACGTCCCGAGCCTCAACCGATTCAAAATGGGCTACATGTGTGCGCCACGAGCTTGCGTCGCCCCCCAGAAAGTAATTGCTCTCGCTTCGTAGCTTGCGCCTTCCTCGCCATCCATATTTCTTGCGCGGTCGGCGCCTCAAACCCCGTTTCCTGCGCTTCCTCGGCGTGTCTGCCAGACTAATCTTCAGCGTCCCACCAGCTTGGGCGTCGCTCCCGCGCGTCCCGACTAGCATCTCGATTCCACCCGTCGTCAGCAGTGCCGTCAGCCCTCTGCCTCTTCCGATAAATGCGATGTCTGAGCTCGCTTGGCCCACGTTTTGTTCCATGACCACCGGTATCGAAACGGGTGCAGGTCCGCGTCCAGCAGGCAGCGCGCCCTGAAGATAAGCCAAGCGGGTTCCCATTGCTGTCGTGCTGGCAAGGCTTAGACGCGCTTCGGATATTAGGCTTGTTGATTCTGGCGTGATTCTGGCGGGTAACTTTGGATGCGGGGCCGGCCAGCCGAGTCCGATAAGGATGGACGCACACCCTGCCATGCCCGCAATGCAGACAAAGTACTTCCACATTCTCATTTAGGCCCTCCGCCGGACGCGAAAACATCTCGCCCATCTCCAGCTTGGGCAGCTCAAGTCCTACTGAGCCGGTAATCCTTAGTTGTAAGACACCAATGTCCCGCGAGTTGGGACATGCTCACTATCTTCCTTGGAAATGAATCCGTCAACGTGCGAAACTACGCAATCCGAATCCGTAAATCTACGCACCGCCGCAATTTACTAGCCCAGGCGATTGCGCTGTGATTTACGAGAGTGGCAGAGACAAGATCTGCAGCGCATTGACGCGCGCCTGGTCCACAATTAGTCCCCAATGCAGGTGCGGCCCTGTGACGCGTCCCGTGGCTCCCACTCGCCCCAGGTTCGCGCCCGCTTGCACGCTATCGCCCTCCGCCACAGCCAGCGACTCCATGTGAGCGTAGAGTGTATAAACGCCCAGGCCGTGGTCAATCACCACCGTGTTCCCAGCATAGAAGAGGTTTTCGGCCAGCACCACTCGCCCGCGTTGCGCTGCATGCACCGGCGTGCCAGCCGATGCGGGAAGATCCACTCCGCTGTGCGGGGAGCGCGGCTGGCCGTTGAGCACACGCTGGCGCCCAAAGTTCTTCGCGTTCCTTGCCCCGTTCAGGGGTAAACGGAAATTGCCTTGCCACAGGCGCTCCGGCGTCACTCGCGCGTAGATTTCATGCAGACGCTGGCCTTCCTTCTCGGCGCGCTCGGCATCTTGCGGGCTTGGCTCGACAAACTGCTTATCAACGGTCAGCTTTTCAATGGGAAACTTGCCGGCCTTCACAGCCACGACAACCGCGCAAGCCACCGCCTTGCCTCCCGGCAGCTGCGCGTCGAGCTTCAGATCGTAGTTGCCAGGCTCGCGTTCCAGGTCCACGCCAAGCAGCGCGCGCTGAAGATTCTTGCTCTTCGCTGCTTGCCAGAATGAAATTTCGTGGCCCGCCCAATCGGCCTTCACCTCAACGAGCGGCGCCGCGCTCCGCAATTCCGCCTCGAGCAGTCCACCCTGCGACGCGGCCGGCGCGCTGAGCCGAATCGAGACGCCACTCCCGCAATCATGCGTCGCGGGTGCGCGAGCCTTCGTCTGCGCCGAAATTCCGGGCGCAGCAAGCAGCCCGGCAGCGACCGCCGTCGCTACCAAGCCGCCGGCCCGCGCGGATCGCAAAACATTCCGCAATAGCACTAATTCCCTGCCGGCACCGCGTAGCGGCGGAAAAAGCTGTCCTGCTTCCACTGCGGCCTCGCTGGATCGTTGGCCACCGCGACCATCAGCCCTCGAATTATCTCTTCGTAGGCAGCCGCGGCCGCGAGGTCCACCGGCTGGTCAACGTCATCCGAAGGCGCATGGTAGCGCTGCGTGAGCCAGTCCTTGAATATTTTCTGCTCGGGCGCGCCCGGGACGTATCCGACCTTCATCGCCACCGCCGGAATCCCGTGGCGGATGAAACTGTACTGGTCGCTGCGAATGAACGCGTTACGCAGCGGCTCCGGATCCGCCTGCACCGCGAGCCCGCGCGCCGCGGCCACCTGCGTCACGATGTCGCCCAAATCCGATTCGGCCAACCCGTACACGGTGAGAACTTTCAGCGGCACGATCGGCAGAAACATATCTATATTAATATTCGCCACCATCGAATTCGCCGGCACAGTCGGATGCGCGGTGAAGTATTTGGACCCGAGCAAGCCCTTCTCTTCCCCGGTCACAAACACAAAAAGCAGCGAGCGCTTGATATTCTCAGGCGATCTCTTGAGCGAGGCGGCCACGTCCATCAGCGTGGCATCCCCCGACGCGTTGTCCATCGCGCCGTTGTAGATGCGATCTCCATTGATCGGCTCGCCGATCCCCAGGTGGTCTATATGCGCCGAAAGCACCACATATTCGCCCTTGAGCCCCGGATCGCTCCCGGGCAATTTCGCCACCACGTTCGCCGACTCAAGCTCCTTCTTCTCCATGTGCGCCTTTGCCTTGATCGACACCAGCAAAGGAAATCTCGGCAGCGGCTGCCGGTCTTTTCCGAGCGCCGCAATCTCGCTGAAGGTATGTCCCGTTCCGGCGAACAATTTCTCCGCATTCGCGGGATTGAAAATCATGCTGAACTTTTCGCCCTCACTGTCATTCAACGCCGAGTCTGCAAGCTCCATGCTCACGTGCGCGCGATTTGCCGACATTCGCGACCACGGAATATCCATGCTCGCGGGATTCGGGAGCGAGATCGCCCCGATCGCTCCTGCTTTGCGCATGCCGCCCCATTTTTGCGCCGCCGATTGATAGTGCGAAGCGAGCGCCGTGGGCATGTCGGCGGGCGAACCCTGCATGGTAACGGCAATCTTGCCCTTCAGGTCCAATCCCGCGAAGTCGTCGTAGTTTTTTTCCGGAATCGAGAGCCCGTAACCGACAAAAACAAGCTGCGCTTCCACTTCCGGCGCCAGATCCGCGCGCGTCCCGAAGTAACAGTCTTCGCCGAGCACCAATGGCTCCGCTTTCCCGTCGCGAACGAGCGCCGCGCTCGAATCCTTCTCGATAATCTGGTGGGTGATGAATTTCACCGGCTGGTAGTAGCCGTCGGAGCCCGCAGGTTCCACGCCCGCCGCTTTCAGTTGCTCGACGACGTAAGCTTCCGCGGCGCGCAACCCTGCGCTGCCCGTCTCGCGGCCCTCCATCTTGTCGTCTGCGAGCACCTTGATGTAGCCCCACCATGTCTTCCCATCGAAATGCGTATCCGGCCCCGGCTGCGTCAGCACCGGCATCGCCGCCACCACGCAGACCGCAATCGCCAGTGCCATCTTCTTAATCATGGATCGAGCCCCTCCCTTTTTTCGTATAGCCCCGAAAGAAAGTACCACGAAGGTAGCCCGTGGCGCAGTCAGTTCTTGGGCACGCGGTCTTTCTCTTTCCGTTTGGGGCGGGTCATATACGCGACTACTGCGTCAACATCAGTTGCCCGGTGAACGACGGCGGCGTAAGATGAAATAGTGAATTTTGAATGGGATCCTGCTAAGGCTGCTCAAAACCGCCGCAAGCATCGGATTTCATTCGAGGAAGCTGCATCCGTTTTCGGTGACCCGTTGGCAATGACATATCCCGACCCGGATCATTCAATTTCGGAGCAACGATTCATCACAGTAGGTTTGTCAACCGGAAATAAGGAACTGATCGTGGCGCATACGGACCGCGGCGATAACATTAGAATCTTGAGCGCACGGAAAGCGACGAAGCGCGAACGAAAATACTATGAAGAAAAAAACTGAAGGACGAAAATCCAATGAAGAGTTACGTGCCGAGTACGACTTGTCCAAGCTAGCGGGCGGCGTCCGCGGCAAATACACCGAGCGTTATCGAGCAGGCACCAATCTAGTGCTCCTTTCACCGGATGTTGCCAAGTACTTCCCCGACGAACATTCCGTCAATGCCGCCCTGCGTACCTTGATCCACTCCGCGAAAGTGCCCCAACGCCGTGCGCGGTAGTCTCTTTTCTTGACGACCTCGGCGGACATATTCAATGCGACTGGTCGCGTCGACTCCGCTAGCCCCCCAAAAAATCAATGAAGCGCCGGACGTGCTTGGAATTCCGTCCGGAGTCAAAAAGGGCGAATGGGGCTCTGTAGTCACTGGTTATCTCGACCATGTAGCGGCTCCCCTGCACCTCCTCCGAAACCAATACCCGCAATTTTTCACCAAACGTGCGTAAACCCATCGCCGTTCTTGCTTCGATCAGCCCCTTGTCGCGATCGAAATGCATTATTTCGGCATTCAACGAGAGCAGCGCTCTGCGACACCTCTCCATCAATACCTCATAATTTGCCTCGACCACAATTCGCCTTTGCCGCCGCGCGGGAGTTGTCGCCGCCCGTGGCCCGGGCCTGAATTTGCTGGCGGCAAAGTAGTAAAGCGCTGCGCCGATGAGCGCCCAAATCCCCGTCCCCAGTTGGTCGCGAGATCCAGTCCGTATCCAGCCGAACATGTTGAAACAGGAATCGACCAGTAGCCCGATAGCCATACAGAAAAATCCCCATTTGGCCAATTCCCAGGGCCACTTGCTTAGCCGCCGCCGCGGGACCTGGACAATCGTCACGCTCGTCTGTTTCCCGAGCCGCGCCCTCTCCTCTCTCTTTGCCCGCACTTCCAGATAATTCAGCAGGGCGGCTATAAGACCGATCACGCCCGCGATCAGCGCGATGATTTCGGTCGCATCCTTCCGGCTAATTCCCTTCCCCGGCAAAACCATCTCCGCCAGCTCCGGCGAAAAAAGAGCTCCTATGCGTGATAAAACAAGCGACATGTGTCTTCCTAGGCCGCAACCGTGCCATTACCGCAGCCGGGCTCAGGCTAAGCCACTGCCGCCAAGCTATGCAAGGGCTCTGTGGATTAGGCCAGGATTGCCGTTGGGGTGGTTGGTCCAGAGGTACACTGCCGCGTAGGCGCGCCAGGGGCGCCAGGCTTCCGCGCGCTCCTCGAGGATGCGAGGATTCGCGAGAGAGAGCGCCCGAAGCAGCCCGAGATCACCCGAGGGAAACGCGTCGGGTTCGCCCAGCGCGCGCATGGCCACGTATTGCGCAGTCCAGGCGCCGATGCCGGGGATTTCCTCTAGCCGCTTGAGGAACTCTTCCGTATCCACGATCCCCTCGAAACTGAGTTCCCCATCGCACACGGCACGTGCAAGAGCCTGGATTGTTGCGGCCCGCGCAGCCGGCAGGCCGATGCGCGCAAGGCCGGCATCGGCAAGCACCTCGGGCGTCGGAAATAGATGCGTCAGGCCGCTTGCAGCGGCAAACGGCTGGCCGAACGCCCTTGCGATGCGCCCCGCCAGTGTTGTCGCGCCTCTGACGGTGATCTGCTGCCCGAGAATCGCGCGCACCGCAAGTTCGAAACCGTTCCAGCAGCCGGGCAGCCGCAGGCCGGGATGAGCTTCCACGCGGCGGAGCAGCGCGGGATCGGTCCGCAGCCGCGCGGCGATGGCTTGCCAGTCCGCGTTCAAATCAAACATGCGCCGAATGCGTTCACTGATTGAGAAGAGCGCGCGCGAATCGGAAATCTGGATGCGCACCGAGAGCGAGTGCCGTGGCTCGTCAAGCGACACTTCGAAATATCCATCGCTGCCGTTCAGGGAGATCGAGCGCCGGTAGCAGTCTATTTCCACTGCCTCGACGCCGGGAGTGGCGCGAGCCGCGAGATACCCGAGCATGCTCTTCCAATCATAGGGCGGGCGAAAACGAAGACTGAAAAGGTACTGATTTTCCGGCAGCATCGTCGTTTGGCGCGCGATTCGCCGAATTTGCGTCGGCGTGCGATGAAACGTATTCAGAATGTCGGCATTGAAACGGCGAACGCACCCGAATCCGGCAGCCAGCGCCACTTCTCCCATCGGCAAAATTGTCTCGTTGAGCAGTCTCTTGGCGAAATGCAGCCGGCGCGTGCGGGCAACGGCGATCGGCGTGGCGCCGAGATGCTTCAGAAACAGCCGTCGAAGATGCCGCGAGCCTACTCCCAACCGCTCCGCCAGAGATTCCACGCCGCCGTCTTCGAGGCCCGATTCGCCGATCAGGCGCAGCGCGCGCGAAACCGTGTTGGAAGTGCCGAGCCACGCAGGAGTGCCAGGCGAAGATTCAGGGCAGCAGCGCAGGCAGGGGCGGTAGCCGGCTGCGGCGGCAGCCGCCGCCGTTGCGAAGTAGCGGCAATTCTTCTCCTTGGCGGTTGGTGCAGGACAGCTCGGCCGGCAGTACACGCGGCTCTTGCGCACCCCAATGAAAAATTTCCCATCGAACCGCGGGTCGCGGGAAAGCCTCGCGCGCGAACAGACCTGCTGATTCAGATTCATATCATTCACGCGGCTAGGATAAGGCATTTGGCGCGAAACATTAGACGTTTTCGGACATCGCCCTGAGCCAGCTCCCGCGCCGTGCCGCTCCTTTCCCGCGAGCGAGGTCCGGAAACGTCCAGCGAATGGGAGGCAGAGGTCCGCGAACGTCCAACCCCCGCGCTCCAGCAGCACTATCTTGATTCGGCCGAGTGCGGCGCGACCACTCGGCTTCACACAGATTAAAAGGAGCCGACATGAAAGCCACTCTTTCGATTTCACTCACCGCATTGATTCTACTGGCTGCCGCGACGATTCCGGACCGCGTCGCCGCGCAGAACCAGCAATCCAGCACTTTCCCTACGCTGTACAACGCCTACGCCTTAGCCACCGACGGGGGCTCGGCCGGCGGCGGCAACACCATCAACAATCTCGGGTGGGTTCTCGGCAACGCCAACGTCACAGGCGACACCGTCGAACACGCCACTCTCTGGGCCTACGGATTCACTTTCGACCTTGGCACCCTCGGCGGGCACGCTAATCCCACGCTTCAGAGTGACGTTCAGTGGCCTAACAAGAATACTCAAGGCGAAATCGTTGGCATCTCCGAGACTCCCAAGGTGGATCCCTTCGGTGAAGACTGGAGCTGCTCTGCCTTCTTCATCCCTCCTCCTTCGCATCATCAATGTCTCGGCTTCGTCTGGCGCTTCGGCCACATGACGCCGCTTCCCACGCTTGGCGGCAATAACGCCTTCACCGCTGCTGTGAATAATCTCGGCCAAGCGGTCGGCTGGGCGGAAACGCCAGTTCACGACCCAACCTGCGTGCTTCCCCAAGTGCTCCAGTTCATCGCCGCGATTTGGGAGCCGGACGGCAGAGTGCGACCACTCGCTCCCTATCCAGGCGACTCCGATACGGCTGCCACAGCAATCAATGACCGTGGCCAGGTTGTGGGAATTTCCGGCGCTTGCGATGTGGCCGTGGGCGCAACCAGCGCGTTGCACGCCGTGATGTGGGACAACGGCCAGGTGATCAATCTCGGCAGTTTTGGATCCGCCGGCTGGAATACTCCGATGGACATCAATAACCGCGGCGACGTCGTCGGATTCGCGAACGTGCTCCCAGACGTCTTCACTGACGGCCAACTCAACGGAAACTTCACCGCCTTTCTCAAAACGAGGGATGGCCAGATTCAAAATCTGGGCCATCTCGATGGCGATACCAACAGCTCGGCGCTTGGCATCAACAACCAGGGCCAAATCGTCGGCCAATCCTTCGGCGGGCCGGAAGGAACTCAAGCTTTCATCTACGAAAACGGGAAAATGTTGCCGCTTCAATCATTTCTTCCCGCCGGGTCCACGCTCACGCTTCTCTTTGCCCAAAGCATCAATGATTTCGGCGAGATCACGGGCGAGGCGTTTGATAGCGCCACCGGCACGGCGCCTGCGTTCCTGCTTATCCCTGCACGCGGTGGCGATCGCAGCACAGCCGCATCGGGAGCCCGGGCCGAAAGCAATGCGCAGAATACGGCCGTGCCCGAGAGCGTGCTCAAGCAACTTCGCCAGCGCTGGCCATTTCGTTCCGCGTATAAAATAACGGCTCCAGAATGAGCACGTGAGAACATAGCGGCCGGGTGCTGTTCGTCCGCACGCTCGGACACGCGCGACCGTTGAGTCGGCGAGGGTCGGGGCAATTCCCTGCCCTCGCCGGTTTTCGCAAAAGCGTTTGCGCGCTAAGGAGTAAATCATGAGGGCGACCGCAAGATGGCCAAAGGCCGCAATTATTTTTGCTGGTCTTGTATTCCTCGGTGCTGGAGGCTCGCCTGCACGAAACGCCGGCATTCAACCGCCGCCGCAGGCAGCCGCCTGCTCGGCGCCCGAATACCGCCAGTTTGATTTCTGGGTTGGCGACTGGGATGCCTTTGAAGTCGGCAGCACGGAGAAGGAGGCTCACGCGCGTGTCGATCTCATTTTGGACGGCTGCGTCTTGCGCGAGGACTATATGGGCGCGGACGGCCATGAAGGCCAGAGCTTCAGCATCTACGATGCAAGGAGAAAAGTGTGGCATCAGAGCTGGGTGACCAATCGGGGCCAACTGCTGGTCATCGAGGGATCATTTGAAAAGGGCGAAATGGTTCTGAGCGGTGTGGACCACCCTGCCGGCGTTGGCGAGCGCCACGTCCGCGGCACCTGGAAACCTGTGAGTGATGGCGTGCGCGAGACCGCAGCCGTCTCAACCGACGGTGGGAAGACATGGAAGCCATGGTTCGATCTCGTGTTCCGCCCGCACAAGCCATAACTCGTCTGGAGCCACAGCCTGTGCGGCGCAATGATGAGTGTTCCGCTCTCTGCGGCACCAGTGCCGATACTACGTAGTTTTGCGGATATTCGAGCACTCAAGTCCATGCTAGATTGATTTGGATTCACGCGGCGGTGCGCGAAAGACAATTAGACGCGACTCTCGCTCGGCAGGGATATATCCCACTCCGCCGCGAGCCCGCGGCCGCTTCCCTTCCCTGCAAAAGGCGAAGAAAAAGCTAATCCCGCTTTCGAGATTAGAAATCGAGTTAAGTTATTGAAAACATTAGATCGCGACTCGTTCTAAACTGCTCAAAACCATCACTTTCCACTCCCGCCTGCCCCTGTTTTGCCCCGAAACCATCTGCGAAAATCTAGCGCGCAGTGGACGCAATGCACGCGGCGCTGTAAGCTTTCTTTGCGATGACAACGGAAACGAACGCCCAAGAAGCAGAACAAAGCGCCGTCCCGTCGGCCCCACGCAAATCATTCGGCGGGCGATGGACCTATGGCGTCATTATTATGGCGTTTCTATTCGTCCTGATGCCCTTCCTGTTTTGGAACGCTACCTGGTTTGGCCGCCCGCTGACCGATACGCAGCTTGGATTGGCCCTCGCCAACCGTTCGCATCCCCGCGAAATTCAGCACGCGCTCGCGCAAATCGAAGCGCGCATGGAGGCACACGATCCTGGCGTCAGGCACTGGTACCCCGCGGTCCTCGCCCTGGCAAACGATCCTGTGGACGAAATTCGCGTCACCGACGCCTGGGTGATGGGCCAAGACAACACTTCCCAGGATTTTCATCATGCGCTCGTTGGTTTGCTCACGGATTCGAACGTGATGGTCGAGCGGAATGCGGCGCTATCGCTCGTCCGTTTCGGCGACGATGCAGGCCACGCGCAGATTGTCGCTATGCTGCGCCCGTACACGATGGCATCGCCGCTCGCGGGCACGCTCGAAACCAGGCTGAAACCGAGCGACGTCGTGAATCCAGGCACTCTCTTGGCGCACGTCGAATCGCCGGGCGGCCGCAAGGAAGTGCGCGCGACGGTTCCCGGCACGCTCGAGCGCTGGCTCGCACAGAACGGAACGGCGATCTCGGCGGGGCAGCCGCTGCTCTCGCTTCAGCCGAGCGAGAGCATGGTGTGGGAAGCGCTGCGCGCCCTCTACCTGGTTGGCCGCGCGGAAGATTTGCCGGACGTGGACCGCTACGCGCGCGGCGGCGACGGTTTTTCGCCCCAAGTAGCGCAGCAAGCACTGGCCGCGTCGCGTGCGATTCGCAGTCGGGCAACTTCTTAATTTTGTCAGGCAGGAGCGCCGATCGGCGTGTAAGCCATGTAGAGAAGCCAATAAATGATGACGCCGGTGACGGAGACGTAGAGCCAGGAGGGAAATGTCCAGACGGCGATGCGGCGGTGCTTCGCGAATTTGTCGCTCAGCGCGTACCCGAGCGTGATCAGGATCAGCGGCAGATTCACGATGGCGAGAGTTGTATGCGTTGTGAGCAGAGTGAAATAGACTGGCCGAATCCAGCCCTCGCCTCCGAATTTGATGATCCCCGCGTGGAAGTGAAAGTAAAGATAGCAGCCCAGGAACACCATCGAGCACACGAACGCGCACAGCATCGAGATTTTGTGCAGCAGAATCTTCCGCGCGCGGATGAACGTGTACCCGCAGAGAAGGAAGACGGTGCAGGCAGCGTTGAGCCCCGCGTTGATGACGGGAAAAGCAGAGAGTGGGATGTGATGCATGAAGTCGAGGCGCTGGAGCTATTTTGCCTGCGGCGTAGGTTGCGATGCTGATGCTGCGGGCTTGGCGGCGGGTGCGGCGGCTTTCGATTTCGAATGGCCGAAGGAAGGAAGCATGCCCGCCTGCTGCAAAAGAAGCAGAATCATCAGGCCGAAAATGCCCGCCATCATCAGGCAGACGAAAAGCAGCATGATGCCGTCAATACCGCTCACCAGCAGCCCGCTCGTAATGGCCCAGATGATGCCCAGCGCGCAAACCAATATAAACAAGGCTGAGATGGCGATCAGTTGCAGATGGCAAGTCTTGACCGTCATTCGCAGTTCCCTCCTGAGTTTCGCGCGCTCATCCGGAAAGCTTATCCAGAATCATTAGTCCGAGAAGAAGCGGAATGTAGACGACTGTCGCGTGCATCAGCCACTTGGCACGAGCGTTGGTGCGCGCCCGATCGGCCCAGAGAGAAACTTGCAGCAGGATCATTCCGAGCACCAGCGCCCCGAAAAAGTATCGAATGCCGGAGATGCCTGCAACCGAGGGCAGCAGGCTGACCGGGACCAGGATCGCCGCCATGGTGACAATCCGTCGGAAGGTCGCGTCGCCCGAGCGATCCTCCACCGGGAGCATGCGAATGCCCGCGCGCGCGTAGTCTTCGCGGTAGATCCAGGCGATGGCCAGGAAGTGCGGAAACTGCCAGAAAAAAAGAATGCCGAAAAGAATCCACGCGCCCAATGAGAGCGAGCCGTGCACGGCCGCCCAGCCGATGAGCGGCGGCAAAGCGCCTGGAAACGCGCCCACGGCGGTTGCGAGCGTGGTGCGGGTCTTGAGAGGCGTGTAGAGGCCGAGATAAAGCACGCAGGTAGCGAGCGCCAGGAGCGCCGCGAGTCCGTTCACCGCGACTGTGAGCCAGATGGTACCGGCCACGACGGTCGAGACGCCGAAAACCAGCACTTCGCGCGGCTGCAACACGCCTGCGGGTAGCGGGCGCATGGCCGTGCGACGCATCAACGCGTCCATCTGCCGCTCGAAGTATTGATTGAGCGAGGCCGTGCCTGCACCCACGAGCACGGTGCCAAGGAGCGTGTGTGTAAGTAAAGCCCAGTCGAGCGACCCGCGCGAGCCAAGGTAGAAGCCTGCCACGGTCGTAATGACGATGAGGAAGGTGACGTCCGGCTTCGTGAGCACGACATACGCCCACGGCTTTTCCATCGTCGCGATTTCGGCGGTGCGCAGCGTGTTCATGGGCTAGGCCCGGGCCTTTTCAGACGACGTATTTATCGCCACGGACGCGCGGGGTCGAATCAGCCGGGCGGAGGCGAGCGCCAATAGAACGCTTGCAGCCAGCGTGAGCGCGCCGACGACAACGTGGGCGACCTCAATGATTACATAGAGTAGCACGGGCTGAACAGCCTTAAGCGGCTCGGCTACTGCCCAATAAGCTGCGAACCCCAAAAGAATCTGAGTGCCCAGGAACGCTTGCAGCAGGATGGCCCAACGGCGCAGGTCGCGGACCTCCCCGAACCGCGTGCGAATTGTGCGGGATGTCCAGATTGCAAGAAACAGCACAACGAGAGCCCCGCCCAGATGCGGCAGGATCCCGAACGCACCGTGGCGAAATCCTGCGCCGAGGACGAGCTGGACCAGGATAGCGACGCTGGTCCACCAGGATAGAGCACGGAGGCGCGGCGACCCGGAATCATCGAGCTGCGGAAGGTCCGATTGCCACCAGCCGCTGGTGAGCAGAGTGAGGCCGACCACAGTGAGGAAATAAATTTGTGCGACAGTGGCGTGAATGGTGGCGATGAGCGCGGGGTGCCCGAGCTTCACGCGAAGGCCGCCCAGGCCCGCCTGCGCGAGGACTAGCACGAGAGCGGTCCAACCCCAGGTGCGCGCGGGACTCTTCAGCGTGACTCTTGAAAGCCAGATAGCCAGAATCACGGTGAGAGTCGCGACAAGCAGCGCGACTACCCGGTGGGCGTATTCGTAGCGGATGCCGCCGATCAGTGGGGGGATGATTTTGCCGTAGGCCAGGGGCCAGTCGGGGACAGAATCCGCGGCATCGTTGCCCGTAACGAGGGCGCCTGCCACGAGAAGCAGGGTTGTGGCGGAAGCGGTGACGATGGCGAATCGGTGGACGCCGCGGGTATTTTGAGATTCAGCCATTCCGAATGCAGGTCCCTGCTTGAAAGTCCACGACAGCAGTTAGTTGCGGCAAGGGCGGGTCTAAAACCCGCCCCCGCGAGAAAGAGAAGCACGCAAGAAAAACACTGTGCGCTAGGAGCCAGCCTTAAACGTGAAATTCACAGGCTTCGATTCCTTGGCGCCGATTGTGACGGTCTGATCCACCGGGCCGTATTTTTCCTGCCAGGCTTCGATTGTGTACGTGCCGGGCGGGAGATTCTTCAGCTCAAACTTCCCGTCCTTCGTGGTGACGGCGTAATACGGGTTCTTGAAGACGAAAATGTAACTTTTCATCCACGGGTGGACGTTGCACTTCACCGGTATTGCCAACTCGGGGCGCGCGAAGCTGTCGTCAATCGGAGCAGCGCCGGGGGCCTGGGACTTATTCCAGTCGCGGTTGTCTTTTGGCATGGGGTGAATGTTGTGCGTGGTTTGATCGGAATTTTTCACCTCGAGAGTCTGGCCTGCCATCAAGGCGATGATGTGCGGGTCGTACATGCAGCCCGTCTGATTGAGGAGTACGCTGTCCTTCGGCGTGTCGAACACGTAGTCGCCGAGGCCGTCTTTCACGTAGATGACCACGTTCGCGAGCGCGCCCTTTTCCCCAGTGACGACTTCGGGCGGAATGACGGGTGAAGAATGCGCCTTCTGGCAGTAGGGCTCGGCGCTCATGTTGATGGGCTTGGCGGCCGGTGCTTTGCCGTCGAGCGTTACGGTCCCTGTGACGGAGCCGGCTGTTGCTGCGTCAACTGTCTTGCCGGCTGCTGGGGCAGAAGCCGCGGGTGCGGGGGTGGATGATTCGTCCTTCTTGCCGCCGCCACAGCCGATGATGGCGAGTGCGACTACAACTGACAAAGCGAGATGGATGAACTTGGTATTCATATTGAACTATTTCCTCCTGTTTCGAACGGAACAGTTTAACAAGACTCGCACGCGTTGGGGCTGAAATTCTTCCAGCCAGAAACTCACGAAATGCACATTCTACCTGCCGCCGGAAGCCTTCGTGCCGCCCGACGGAGTGCGACCGAGAAGCGCGCCTTGCTCCTGCGGAGTGAGCGTGAACATATAGCGCACGAGCAGGTCCGCGTGATCGCCGTGGTACTGCTGCAACGCACCTGGAACAGGACCCGCGAAAATCCAGCGGTCCCCTTCCTTGCGGAAGAGGCCCGAGGGCATGGCGGTGCCGGGAATAATTTTCGCCGGGTCGGTGATCCAGCGCTCGGTCCAGGCCGGCTGCAAGCGCTCGTGGGCGAGCAGGAAATTCGGGGCCGAAGCGTTCTTATCGTGTTCGGCGTTGCCGGTCATATGGCACTTCAAGCAAGGAGCCGCGGGACTGGTGAACAGGCTGCGAGCCATGGCGCGCTCGGAATCACTGAGCGGCTCAACCTTCGGCGGAATAAAGGGATCCGGCTGCGAAGAAAGCGCCTGGAAGAAAAGCACGAGCTTGCGAATTTCGTCATCCGAAAGGTAGAACGTGGGCATGCGCACTTCCAGGTACTGCCGGACGCCGTTGCGATTCGTGTCCGTGGTACTGCGCGATGGATTCGCGAGGAACTGGCGCAGCCATTCGGGGTTCACGCGCGCGCCTTCGGTCGTTAGCGGGGGCGGCAAATTCGCGTGATTCTCGCCCTGATAGAACGGCAGAGTTTGCAGCACGGACTTCTGCCCGACGTCAATCTGGTGGCAGCCGATGCAATTATATTTCGTGACGATCCACCAGCCGTCCTGGATGTAGCGGCGCCGGTCGGCGGGCTTGTACATGTATTCGGGTGGAAGAGTCGGGTCAGTTGAGCCGAGCAACATGGTGACGAGAGCTTCGAGCTCGTCATTCGACTGCAAATTCGGCTTGGGCATGCGCAGGGCGTCATTTGGATTCGCGTGGTACTTGCCCTCGTCGTAGACGCCGGGATTCTGAAGCTTCTGTTCGAAGAATCCTTTGGGATCGAACCAGACGCCGCGCGGCGAGGGCTTGCCATCGGGGAGAATGCCGCGCTTGGCATCCTCGGTCCACAAAGCGAAATCGAGGCGCTCGATGGGCTTCGAGCCTTCGTTCGTCAGCTCGGTGCCGATGCGGCCTTCGTCTTCGAGACCGCCGATTTCATGGCAGCCAGCGCAGCCATAGTGGCGGACGAGTTCCTTGCCTTCGGCGGCGAGCTTCGGGTCGTCCATGAACGGCGCAGCGGCGTAGGTGGCGTCGGCGTGTTTCAGGCTGGTGAGATAGGTGGCGACATCGCGCGCGTCTTCGATCGAGAGGCGCAGGTTGGGCATGGCCGTCGGCTGCATTACGACCAATTCGTGATTGTCATTCGGGCAGCGCGAGTGGTCGAGGTCGAAGACGTACGGCATATTGTGCTTGGCGTAGTCTTCGGGGCCGAGATCGCGCTTCTCGTAGGGGCAATAGGGGCGCGTGCGGACGCGGGGATTGTGAACCCAGCGGACGACATAATCGTAATTTTCCTTCTCGCCGACGCGGCTGAGGTTCGCGGCAAAGGTGCCGCCAACGGCGTCACCACCCTCGCCGATCGAATGGCAGGCAAGGCAGCCTCGCGATTCAAACAGCACTTTTCCATGCTCGGCGTTGCCTTGCGGCTGATGCTCGAGCGGCGGGCCGGTGAGCGCGTTCTGCCAGATGAAAGCAGAGATGGCTTCGATATCGCCGGGCTGGAAGCGGAACTGCGGCATCTTCGTCGTGGGGCGGAATTCGCGCGTGTGGCCGATCCAGTATGGGATCCATTCCTTGCGCAGCTTCATGCGGATTTCTTTGAGGTCCGGACCGACTTTCTTCACTTCCTGAAGGAGATTGTGGCTGCGCTGTTCGAGCGATTCGGCCTGGGCATCCAGGCGGCTGACTTCGACGGTAAGGTTAGTGGCCTGGGCATACAGTTTTTCGGCGGCGGCGTTGTCTGGCGCTTGATCGCCAAGCTTCTGGA
Organism: uncultured Acidobacteriota bacterium; assembly: GCA_963701005.1. Taxonomy (GTDB): domain Bacteria; phylum Acidobacteriota; class Terriglobia; order Acidiferrales; family UBA7541; genus Palsa-295. The sequence goes on along the minus strand of OY969555.1, from coordinate 2,906,048 downwards.
GGCGCGGAATTTCCAGCTCATCGTCCACTTTGGTTTTCGCGAGAGTGAGGATTTGCTGGCGCGCGTTGACGAGCTGCTCATCTTGATTGTCGAAGCCCTGGAAGCGATGGCAGCCGATGCAGCCCTTCTGGCGGTAGAGCTGCTTCCCGAGGTTGAGGGCAGTGGCGTGCTCGGTAACCATGTCGGCGGCGTGGCACTGCTGGCAGCCGGCGTCGAAATTCTCGCGATAGTAGAGAGGCCAGAGCCAGTGCTCGTAGCGGCCATGCCCGCGGCGGACGGAATCGATGGCGCGGCCATTGCCACCGTGGCAAGGCGAGCAGCCGAATTTTTCGAGGGGATGCCAGGTGATGAGATCCGGATCGGGATGGCTGGTAAACGGGGCGTTCTTGCTATTGGCCATGCCGAGGTCGGCCTTCGTGACGGTGAGTTGCGCAGGGACGTAGAGAGGATCGGTGCCCACGTGGCAGGACTGGCATCGGTCAACCAGTCCCGCGCCGCCAAGATTGTTGATGGTGGCGCCGGAGGGATTCACGTTGATCTGGATAATCTTTTCCTCAAAGCCGCGCATACTCTGCTGCAAACCCTTGAGCGCGCTAGTGCTGAGACCCGGTAGATGCTCGGAGGTGTATTGCGCGAGTTCGGCGCGCGCGATTTTGGCGGGCTTGTCAATTTCGCCGCGTTTGGCAACCAGGCCGGCACGCTCAGCCAGGATGCTGGTGAAGGTATCGTTCAGTTCGTCGCCGGTAAACGGCTTGTCTTTTTGGACTTTGCCGTCGGCGAGCGGCCAGTCGACTTTCCAAAGTGGCGACGACCGGGCATCCTCGACTTCCTTTTTGCGCTCGGCCTTTAGTTTCTTGTCCTCCGTGGGGACAATCTCGTAGAGGTAAACGAGGTGGCCGATTTTTCCGCGAGCGTCCTTGAACGCATCGCCCAGGGCGTTGCGCTGGTCGTCGAGGAGGGCGATTTGCTTGGCGATCTCGTCGTCCTGGGCTTTTGCGGCTTTGTCGAGCGCATCGGCTTTGGCGGCTAGCGCTTTGTATTCGCCAGAGGCATAGACCGTGTCTTCGTCCTTCTTCTCTTTCGCGGTGGCTTTATCGAGATAGCTCGAATAAGCCTTGGCGAAACGGCTCTGGTAGGAGCGCCAGGGACGAAGGCCGTACACCTCGTCGTAGAAGGACCATGCGACGGTAAGCATGAGGAGGACCGCAGCGATCAGGAGCGGAAAAGCGAACGACTTGCTAGTGATCGGATCGGGCTGCGGGGTTTGGGGCGGAGTTTCAGGCACCCGGGACCTCCTCCGGAATACACAAGAATGCTAGACGCTGAACCAAGGGGTCACCCAGATGTATTTGATTGTGAAGACCAGGCGCAACAGAATTTTCACGGGCAACGAAATCATCAGAATCAGGAACGTGTACATGGTTATGAGCTGCAAGAGACTCATGCGCTTGTAAATCTTGCGGCTGAATTCGGTGCGCATACAGATCCAGTGCACCAGAAACGCAGCCGCGATGAAAAACGCGGCGAGCGGAAAAATCCCGAAAACCACGCGCGCCCAGATGGCTGCCTGGTCCTTCGATGTGTGAAAGATAGGGGCGAGCCATGAACCGTCAATGCCGAAAACCTGATCGAGATTGCGATTGACGGCGTAGTCCACGCGTTCAGCGTCCCAGGTTTGCGATGGCCAGAACCACATCCATCCCGGGCCCCGAATGAACGTGCCGATGATGATCATTGCTACCCACAGGCCGACGAAACCGAGCAGGAAAGTCCAAATCGAGAAACGGCGCTGCCTGTAGGTGTAATAGCCGTTGCCGAGGGGATTCGCGTCGATGTATGGAATGGCCATCAGTCCGATGATAATCAGCGTGGGCATCACGACGCCCGCAATCCAAGGATCAAAGTAAACGAGCATTTCCTGTAAACCGAGGAAATACCAGGGCGCCTTAGCCGGGTTCATCGTTACGTTCGGGTTCGCGGGCTCTTCAAGCGGCGCATTGAGCGTCAACGACCAGACCATCAGTATGACCGTGATGATGATGGCGACCAGGAATTCCATGCGCATCAGGTAGGGCCAGGTGTGAACTTCGCGGTCCCACTTGGGGTCCCAGGGCTGCGTCTTGCGGTATTTCGTTTTCGCGAGTGCCGGGTCGGATTCGAGTATGGCGATCAGGCGATCGTTTTCGACGGCTTGCCTCAGCGCATACCAGAGAAAGAACGGCATGACGAAAAGCAGGGCGACAATGGGGACATTGTCGGGCGCCGAAGCGATTTCCCAGAGCTGATGCCAATCACCAAACATTCAGCGAACCCCTCAGACTTCCAAAGTCAAACCCATGAAAACAAAAGCAAAGAGCCGGCGGGACGCCCGCGTTACGACGTCCCCGACGGGCGCAGGACCACCGGCCGCGGGCTGCGCTCTTCTTTAATCTCGGATTCGAGCATTACCGGAGCTGGACCGGAGATGCCGCCGTCTTTTCGGACGCGCCAGAAATGGACGCCCATGAAAACTGCAACGATCAACGGAATGGCAATGCAATGCCAGATGTAGGCGCGCAGGAGCGCGTTCGCGTCCACGATGGAACCGCCGAGGAGCGCGAATCGCACGTCGTTGTAAGGCGTCATTCCCATGATTGCGCCAAACGGGCCTTCACTGCCTAAGAGCGGCGTCGCGCGGCCCATGTTGGTGCCGACGGTGACAGCCCAGAAGCCGAGCTGATCGTCCGGTAGCAGGTAGCCGGTGAACGAGAGCAGCATGGTCAAAACCATCAGCAGCACGCCGACGCACCAATTGAATTCGCGCGGGCGCTTGTAGGAACCGGTCATGAAGACGCGGAACATGTGCAGCCAGACGGCGATGATCATCAAGTGCGCGGCCCAGCGGTGCATATTGCGCAGGAGCTTGCCGAAGGGCACATCATTTTCGAGATATAGAATGTCGCGGAAGGCCTGCACCTTTGTTGGATGGTAATAAAACATCAGCAGCACGCCGGTGAAGGTGAGTACGATGAAAAGATAGAAGGTGATGCCGCCCATGCCCCAGGTGAAATTGTACTTGGTGGCGTCACGATTCACTTTCGCGGGATGGAGGTGGAAAAAGACGTTCGAGAGGACGCTTAGGGCGCGATTGCGCGGTTCCTCGTCGTGCTTGACGCGGAACATCGAGCGGTAGAGCTGGGACTTCTCCGGCTCCTTCAGCTCTTCGAGCTGCTGCTTGCCTTTTTCCTCGAACGTCTTACGGAGGGCGGCGATGATCTCCCTGATTTTGGCAGCCACTCCACCGCTCGCTTTTTTGCCGTTCTCTTCCGGCATCAATCTTGCCCCTTGCGACTGCTTGGGAACTCGCCCACCTGAAAGTGGCCGCTACAAAACTTAAAGCCTCTACACATTCAAAAACGCGCCTGGATCGTTGAAATGATTCACGCCGGCGCGCGGGTCGTCCACGAACAGGCGGCTGGTGTCCACGACGATTTTGCCGGTGGGATCGAGCTGAATGAATGCGCGATCCATGGGACGCGGCGCCGGGCCTTCGAAGTTTACGCCTTCGCTATCGTAGCCGCTGCCGTGGCAGGGGCACTTGAATTTGTTCTCGGCGGACTTCCATTCCGGAGTGCATCCCAGATGGGTGCACTTGGCATAGATGACGAAAATTCGATCGGGTTCGCGCACGACCCAGGAGCGATTGGTCATCAGAAAGCGCTGGTCGATGCCCAGATTGAAATCGGAAGGATAGCCGATGATGAAAATGGTATTGGGCTCGTAAAGGGCGCGCGGAAAGAAAAACCGGAGGAACATCAGGAAATTGACGCCCAGATAGCCCCAGATGCAGGCCCAGACGATCCGGCGGCGGCTGGTATTGATGGCTTTGGACGCCGACGCCTCGTCCGCCACGGGGGATACTTTCGCCCCCTGCGTCGTGGCAGCCGCAGAGGGTGATTCTGCCGCCTTTCCTTCTGGTGACTCTGGCATAGACCCGGTTGAGTGCTTCGAGCTCCTACGAATTCGTTTAGGAAAAACTATGCTTCTATAAATTCAAAACTCGAACATTGGTTTATATGACGAGGTAAGGCGAGTGTCAAGAGGAAGTGTGTCTTAGCTCCATAATTCTGTCACCCCTTAATGGCAACGTGAAAATGTCACCCTATGAAACAGGAGACATGCACGTTGAGTCAGAAGGAACTGCAGCGAGTGACCGTCATTTCGCAATGTGTGCAACAGAACCTGACGTGCGCCCGAGCCGCGGAGCTGCTCGACCTATCGCCTCGGCACATCAAACGGCTCAAAGCGCGCTACCGGCAAGGCAGCGCAGCGGCTCTGGCGCACGTCAGCCGCGGCCGCCCCAGTCACCGTCGCCTGCCCGTGCGCACCCGCGCCCGCGTCCTCGCTCTGGCACGCACGCGCTATCCGGGCTTCAACGATCACCATCTCCATGAGAAGCTCGTCGAGCAGGAGGGCTTCTCCCTCAGCCGCGAAACCTTGCGTCGCCTGCTCCGCGCCAGCGGCATCGGCTCGCCCCGCAAACGCCGCCCGCCGACTCATCGCCAGCGCCGTCTGCGTGCCGCTCGCGAAGGAGAACTGCTCCAACTCGACGGCTCTCCTCATGATTGGCTCGAAGGCCGCGGCCCACTCCTCACCGCTCTGGGCATGCAGGACGATGCTTCCGGGAAAATTCTCGCTGCCCAGTTCTTTCCTTCCGAAACCACCGAAGGCTATTTCCACCTGCTCCAGAGCCTCTTGCGCCGCTACGGTGTCCCGGTGGCCTTCTACGGCGATCGCAGCGGCGTCTTCACCCGCAACGACGATCACTGGTCTCTGGAGGAACAACTCGCCGGCCAGCGCCAGTCCACTCAGTTCGGTCGCGCCCTGGAACAACTCGGCGTCACTTTCATCGCCGCCCAAAGCCCGCAAGCCAAAGGACGCATCGAGCGTCTCTGGGGCGTGCTCCAAGACCGCCTCACCAGCGAACTGCGTCTGGCGCAAGCCTGCGATTTCGACTCCGCCAACCGCGTCCTGCGCCGCTTCGTCGCCGACTACAATCGCCGCTTCGCTCGCTCGCCGCGCGAGGCGGCCCAAGCCTGGCGTCCGGCCCCGGAACATCTCGAGCGCATCTGCTGCTTCACGCACCAGCGCATCGTCAGCAACGACAACGTCGTGCAATGGAGCGGCCAGCGGCTGCAAATCCATCCGCAGCCCCGCCGCTTCAGCTTCGCCGGAGCCAAAGTGCAGATCTGTCAGGCTCTCAATGGCCGCGTCTCGCTCTATTACCGCGATACCCGGCTCGAGCATTCAAACCTAGTAAGGGGGTGACATTTTCATGTTGCCGTTAGGGTGACATTTTTACGTTGCTACAACAGTGTCAAGAGGAAGTGAGTCTTCGCGTGCGGGGAGTTTTTATACCTCCGAGCGTTGGTCTAACACATTTCCACAGCGGATAGAAAGAGAATCTACTAAGCAAGAGACGCGACGCCGGAGCGCACGCCGACGGAACGGAGGACGAGATCGGTGAGGGCGCGGATAAGCAGGGGCGAATCGTTGAGCGCGGGCATCATGTGGAAATCGCCGACCCCCAAGCCCTCCGCCTGCTCGCGAGCCTCGATATTGATCTCGTGCAGCGTCTCGATGTGCTCGGTGAGAAAGGACATGGGGATAACGAGCATGCGCTTAACGCCGTCCGCAGCCATCGCCTCGATTGTGCCGGTCAGCGAGGGCTGAAGCCACTTCTGCGGGCCCACGCGGCTCTGGAAACAGAGCACGTGTGGGTTTGGCCAGGAGCCTAGCTCGCGGACCAGTTGGACGGTCTGCTCGATGTGCCGCGGATAAGGATCGCCCTTTTCGACGAGCGCCATGGGCAGTCCATGCGCGCTGAAGACGAGATGGACCTCTTCGGGGCGAGGAAGCTGTTCGAGGACGCTATTCACACGGTCCACGATGCCCGCGATGTAATCGGGATGATCGAAGAAATGGTCGATGAGATGAACCGGAGCTTTCGTGGTGAACTGACGGTTCCATTCCTTCAGGCTGCTGCCCGTGGTGGCGAAGGAATAGTGCGGATAAAGGGGGAGGAGGACGAGTTCGTCGTAGGGCGTGCTTTCGAGCGCTGCAATCGCTTCGCGCGTGTCTGGATGCCAGTAGCGCATGGCGACGATGGCGCGGGCATCCAGGTGAGGACGGAGCGCGGCCTCCAATGCGCTGGCCTGCTGCTGCGTGAGCCGGCGGATGGGCGAGCCGCCGCCGATCTCGGCGTAATGTTGAGCAACCACTTTTGAGCGGCGTGTGGAGATGAGCTTTGCAAGTGCCTTGCGGGCAAGAAAGGCGCCGGGGAAATTGATGATGTCCGGGTCACAGAAGAGATTATAGAGGAATGGCTCGACGGCGGCTTGCGAGTCGGGTCCGCCGAGTTGAAACAGAATGATGGCGACTTTCTTTTGCCCAGGCATGATGACCTCACCGCACGATGCTAAATCATAATCCTCAGAGGGTGGACTGGCAAGACAGCCCTCCCAGGACCCGGGTTGCGTGGAATGCTAGCCTTCGCGGAGCTGCTGCTTGAGCCGCTCGATATCTTCCTGCAAGCGAGCGAGGCGGCGCGCCACTGTAATTTCATATACGAAGAAGACCGCCCAGACAACCATCCAGGCAGCAAACAGGCTTTCGAAATTTTTCATCAGCGCTCCTTTCCAATAGATTGCGCGTCGGACGCGCGGGATTCAGCTTCGAAGCGCAACTCCTCATACTCGTGGCGCAGGCGCTCGAGGCGATACCGATCGACCAGCAGAATGATCATGACGCAAACCACGGCAATCCAGCAAAGCAGCAGGACCTTGCCCATGCCGGGGGCGAGGCCGGAGTTTTCACCGCCAAGGATCACGGGCTGGGGATGCTGCGTCCGCCAAAGACGATTCGAAAGATAGACAAGAGGGACATCGAGAAAGGCGAAGATGCCGAAGATGGCGGAAAGCGTGGCACGGCGCTGCGGGTCTTCAAGAAGCCCGCGTAATAGGAGATACGTGATGTAGAGCAGCCAGAGGATGAAGGTGGAGGTGAGGCGCGCGTCCCAGGTCCACCAGATGCCCCAGACCGGCCGCGCCCAGATGGGGCCGGTGATCAAGACCACGGTGCAGCATGCGACGCCCACTTCCGCGCCGGCGACGCCGAGCCAGTCCCATTTGGGGCGGCGCGTGACGACATAAGCGACGTTGGCGACGAAGACGACGAAAAAGGCGATGAACGCGGAAATGGCGCTTGGAACATGGAAATAGAAGATGCGTTGTATCGCGTGCATGGTCTTCTCGTCAGGCGCGATGAAAAGCGCTGCGTAACCCGCGAAGAAAATCAGCGCAGCGACTGCCAGGATGGCCATGTACCGGAGCTTCATAGATGTTCCCTCATTCCTCTATCAAATAATCGCACAGAAGCCAAGACGCAGTGAGGAAGACGACGTCAAATCCGGCGAGAAAAGCGACCCAGGTGCGGTCGAGCTCAGGCTGCTCGGTGAGCAGCGACGCGGTGGCCTCGACGGCGGCGATGAGCAGCGGCGCCAGAATCGGGAGCAAAAGCAGCGGTAAAAGCAACTCGCGCATCCGGGCGTGAGCGGAAACCGCCGAAAATACCGTACCGGTGACGACCAGGCCGAGCGTGCCCAGGAACAGGACGAAAATCAGGCGGCCCACGATGCCTGAGAGCGAGACATTGTAGAAGACGCTGAACATGGGGACCAGGATGATTTCGGCGAGCGAGAGAAAAATTAAATTCGCGAGCATTTTGCCGAGGAGGATGGCGAAACTCGAGTTGGGAGCCATGCGAAGCGCATCGAGCGTGTCATTCACCTGCTCGCGCGCGAAGGATGGGTTAAGCATCAGCGAGCCGGCGAAGAGAAACGCGATCCAGAGCAGACCCGGGCCGTAACGGCGGGAGTCCTCGGCCGTGGGGTTGAAGGCGAAGCTGAAAAGCACGATGACGATCAGCGCGAAGACAACGGTGGTCGTGAGGAGCTCGCGCGTCCGGAATTCCAGGCGCAGTTCTTTTACGAGCAGGATCGCAGCGGCGCGGGCAGTGCTCATTCGGCACCCCCGCGGAGTGAGGCAAGCAAGGGGCGCGGGTCGCCGCCAGAGCCGGTGTCCTGCTCCATGCGGCCACCTGAGAGCGTGACGGCGCGAGTCGTCAGGTCGAGCGATTCGTTGCGCGCATGCGTGCTCATCAGGATCGTGCAGCCGGCTTCGTGAAGCTCCGAGAGGCTCTGGCTGAACCAATCGAGCCCCTGGCGATCGAGCCCCGCGGCAGGCTCATCGAGCAACAGCAGGCGCGGGTCGTGCAGAAGCGCGCGAGCAATCGAAAGGCGTTGGCGCATTCCCCGGGAAAAAGTGCGCACCAGACTGCCCGCCCGGGAGCCGAGCCCACAGAAATTGAGGTAGGTTTCCACCCGTGCCGGAATGTCAGCGAGGCCATAGAGCTGGGCGAAGAGGGTGAGATTTTCGGCGGCGGTCAATTCGTCGTAAAGCAGCGTGCTGTGGCCGACCATACCAAGGAAGCGTTTGGTGCCGTTTAAATCCTCTCCCGCGCCCGAGAAAGTCACCCGCCCGTTCGAGGGATTCATAAGAAGGGCAGCCATGCGGAGAAGCGTGGTCTTCCCTGCCCCGTTGGGACCGAGAAGGGCCACGAATTCACCGGGGAGGATTTCGAGGGTGATTCCGCGGACAGCGACGAGCGGGCCGAATCGCTTTTCAACGCGGTCGAAGGAAACGCCGATGTGCGTGGTAGCGACGGAAGCGGCCAAGGCGGCTCGCTCAGCCTCTTACCAGATCGCGCAGCACTTGCTCCATGCGCTGGCGCTCGCGGGAGTAATCCGCGTCGCTGATGGTGCCGGCCTGGCGGCGCAATTCGAGGCGGAAGAGATTGTCCTTTAGTTCGTCGAGGCTCCCGCGCACCTCGCGGTTTGCTTCTTCCACGGCCGCGGCGGCGGTCTTCGAAACAGGCTTGGCAACAGACGGGATTGCAACGGCGGCCGAGCCTCCATTCGTTGTCCCGGCGACGACTACTTGAGGACGGCGGAGAAGATAGACGAAGCCCAGCGCGAAGATCGCCGCAAATCCCGCGACCAGAATCCATTTCAAGCTGTCGAGGCGGGCGGGAAGTGCAGTGGCAGTGGTGGATTCCGCGCCAGAGGCTTCGAGTCGCGAATTGACGGAGGGATTTTGCGAGCCGTCAGCGGGAGGAGCGCTTGCTGATTGACTGGCCGCGGGCGCGCCTCCGCCGGAATTTGCTGCCGGATTTGGCGCCGTGCCGGAGATGGAAATAGCCAGTGGAGTGTTGGCAGCGACGGACTCGCGAACGTATACGCTGAAGCCCTGATCCTGTCCTGCTGAGGACAAGCCCTCACCTGAAATCTGGACTGTCGGCGGTGCGGCAACAATCAAGCGCCCGGTTGCGTAGGGGATCACGTTCCGGAGCGTCAGCCGATTCCCGGGATAAGGAATCTTGTAAGAGAGCCGGATGCCGCTCTCGCCGGGCCGGAATGCATAGGCGATGGCCATCTGGTTCTTGCCTTTGTCCATCGTGCCCTGGACGACTGGCATGCCCGTCGAACCCCAGGCAGTGGCCTGATTGAATTGCGCGCCTTCCGGAATTGAGAAATTGAAAGTGCCATCCGCGCGGAAGTAGGCCATTGGAGGTTGCGTCTTGTTTTCGACCGTGAACTCCTCCCCGATGAGGAGGTCGGAACCATTCGGTTGAACGATCACGGCGTGATTCGTGATGGCGAAAGAGCCCGGCTTGTCGGTTGGTTCGAAAACTTCGACGGTAGCGGAATTTTTGCCCGGGGGCACCGGCTCGTGGTAATTGACGCCGCGATAGACGGCGCGCACGAGCATGGGAGCTGTGCCGATGTCGCCGTGGGTGAATTGAAAATGACCCTGCGCGTCGGTCTTGGTGTTCGCGACCGGCTGCATGCCGCCTTGCAACTGGATCAGAATTACTTCAATGCCAGCCGCGGGTTTGTCGGTCGTGCCGTTATGGACCGTGCCGGTAAGCGTGCCGGCATTGGCCGAGCTGAAGGCGAGGCCTAGCAACAACACAAGAGAAAATAATTTCAGAAGTGGATGGAATGAAAGCGTCGAGGCAGGAATGCCTGTGCCGCCGGTGAAAATGCCATGAAAGCTTCTCACGGACGCCGCCTTTCTGTGGCCGCCTGGCGGGTGGCGGGAGTGGGAGTGCCGCCGGTCAACTCATCCATCTGTGCGAGGACGCGCGCGGCTTCGACCTCAAGCGCCTGTTTGGTTTCCTCGAAGTCGGCTTCGGAGAATTTCCCGGCGCGATATTCGAAGCGCAGGTCGCGAAGATTGTCATAGATGGCGTCGCGCCGCTCGAGAAGCTGGTCGAGCTTGGTGCGATGCGGGGCGGAATCGGAGGCCTCCGGGCGCACCGTGAAGATAAAGAAAACCACGGCCGTGGCGAGCAGCGCGCAAGCAACGACGATGTCGAGGTTACTCATCGGCGCTCTTATTGGACTCGGATTGGGCGCGCGCGAGAAGGTCCGGTGAAATTTTAGGCCCTGAAGCGGTGGCCACAGTGGCGCGCTGGCGCCAGCGGCGGACCACTTCCCAGAATAGATACAGCGAGACCAAAGGGAAAACGATGGGCATGATCCAGGCGGCGCGATTGAAACCCTTGGCGGGAGGTGCGGAGAGCACCGTCTGGCCATATTCCTGCACGAAGGCTTGAATCGTTAGGTCGTCGGGTTCGTTGCGGGCGACGCGCTCGTCGAGTTGCTTCAGCATGCCGTGCGAGTAGGAGCAGCCGACGTGATTGCAGGCGGTAAGGATTTGATTGCAGCCGCAGACGCACATTAGCTTCTGGCCGAGATCTTTCGCTCGCTGAGTTTCCTGCGCTCTCATCGCGGGAACGACGCTCAGGACAGCAGCTACCAGCAAAGGCACAGCTCCCGCCGCGCGTGAGCGTCGCAAATGATGGCGGAAGTTAGTCATGGGCATCGGAGCGGTGGGCAATGGCGCCAATAGCGGCTGCATCTTTTCCAACCGCATCACCCCAGGAAGTTTCGGTGACAGGCCGCAAGACAATCGCAGCACGGCGGTTCGGAAGTAATGCGAGGCCCGTGCCAAGCACCAGCACGATCCCGCCGAACCAGATCCACTTCACAAGCGGATTCAGGTACGCGTGAATTACGGGCTTCCCACTTTCCGGGCTGCGGCCGGCGTACACGATATATAGATCTCGCAGCGGCGTGGACTGATTGGCGACCATTGTTTCAGTCACCTGGCTCGCCAGGAAGAACCGGCGTTCGGGGTAAAGCATCATTTCCGAGCGGCCGTTGCGGAACACCTCAAGCGTGGCACGCTCGGATTCGTAATTGTTGTTCGCAACGCGATCGAAATTCTGGCAGAGAATCGAGTACGGACCGATCGACAGAGTCTGGCCGGCGGCCATCTCCATCTGGATGTCTTTGTTGAACGCCTGGCCAGCGACGCCAATGAAGATCAGGACCATCCCCAAATGGACGACGTAGCCGCCGTACCGGCGTGTATTGCGCATGGTTAGTTCGCCGACGGCCGAAATTATATTCGACCCATCTCGCGCAGCGATTACGCGGGCGCCACGGTAAAACTCCGAAGCGATCGTGAGCGTGACGAAGACGCAGAGAATCAGGCAGACGAGCGCATAGAGCTCTCGGAAGCCGAAAATAAAAGCCACGACGCCAGTGAGGACTCCCCCGAACACGGGCATTGCAAAATTCCGACGCAGCGCGTCATAGGACGTCTTGCGCCAGGCAAGCAACGGGCCCACTCCCGTGAGGAGCATCAGGAAAAGCGCGATCGGAATATTCACTTTGTTGAAGAATGGCGGCCCAACGCTGATTTTGCTTCCGACGACCCACTCGGAGAGCACCGGGAAGAGCGTTCCCCAGAGAACCGCGAAGCATGCAGCTAGGAGAACGAGATTATTGAAGAGAAAGCTCGACTCGCGCGAGACCAGTGAATCGAGCTGATTATCACTGCGCAAATAATCGCGATTCATCCAGTAAGCCCAGAAGCAGACGACGAATATGAGCGCGAGGAATGCGACGAACCAATTGCCGATAGACGATTGCGCGAAGGCGTGCACGGAGCTGATGACGCCGGACCTGGTGAGCAGCGTCCCGAGAATACAGAGCATGAAGGTGGTGAAGACCAGCCAGATGTTCCACACCTTCAGCATGCCGCGTTTCTCCTGCATCATTACCGAATGCAGGAAAGCGGTGCCGGTGATCCAGGGCAGCAGCGAAGCATTCTCGACGGGATCCCAAGCCCAATACCCACCCCAGCCAAGTACGGCATAAGCCCAATGCGCTCCGAGAAGGATGCCAATCGACTGGAAGCACCAGGCAATCATGGTCCAACTGCGCGTGATGTGAATCCACTTCTCGCCCGGGTAGCGGCCGAGGAGCGCGGCAAGCGCAAAGGCAAATGGAATTGTGAAGCCCGTGTAGCCGAGATAGAGCATCGGCGGGTGAATGACCATTTCTGGATATTGCAGCAACGGGTTCAGGCCGTGGCCATCGCCGAGCGCGGCGAGGCGCATAGTGCCCGAAGCATCGGGCCCACCTAGCACGCCGAACGGGCTGGCTACGAAATTATTCAGCGTGAGGAAGAAGATCTGTACCCCAGCCATCACCACTCCGGCATAGGGCATCAGCTCCAGATGTTTATTGCGATTCGCGAAAAGAGCGGAGAAGACGTAGATCGAGAGGAGCCAGCTCCAAAATAGCAGCGAGCCTTCCTGGCCGGCCCACAACGCCGCAAATTTGTAAAACGCGGGTAAAGCGCGATTGCTGTGTGCGGCCACATAGGCCATCGAGAAATTGTCGGTGAAAAAATAGTATTCGAGCGACCCGACCGCGAGGGTAACCAGGCCGAAAACGGCCATGCCCGCGTTGTGCGCGCTCTTGGTGACGAGAGTGCGCCGCGTGAAGATGCCGGCAAGCCCGGCTGCGAAGGCGTACACCGCAGCCAGAAGCGCGAGGATTAGTGCGAACGAACCAAAAATATCCAACGAATTCCTCCGCTGTTCCCTGCCCTAGTAGCCGGGAGGTGGTGCGCTTGATCCATTCGAAGTCTGGCCGGGCTGAGCAGCCGCAGGCGTCTGATTCGGGCTCGCTTCATACTTTGACGCGCATTTCGCCTGCACTTGTTCCGCGACGAAGCGGCCGTCGGGCGTCATGCGGCCTTCGACCAGTGCTTGGGCGCCGTCCTTGAATGTGTCCGGAAGCGGATCGCGCCCAGTATAGCTGACGGGGAGAGTTTTCCCCTGCTCCACTAAGACGAAATCAACGCGGCCGGCCCCACGGGCGATCGAGCCCGATTCGACATTGCCTGAAACACGCATGCGCTGATGGAGCGCGACGCCATGCAGGGAGCCTAGTTCAGAAATCGTGTGGTAGTAAGTTTTGCTCTGCGTAAAGCCCACGTAAGCGAGGGAAATGAGCGTAACAACGATGATCCCTGAGCCGATCAAAAATTTTGCGCGGGCTTTCATGCGGGCACCCCTAAACAGAAGACCCTTATATCATCCAAATTCTATCACATCGGCGGAACAGGGCCGAAAGTGTATTCATCACATAGAGATGTGATGGAGGCCATAGAACTCTGGGCCAGCCCTGTACAGGGGGCGGCGTTGGGGCCAAGGCAGCAAGGTTCACTCAGGGTAGGGCCGCGAGGAGTTTTTTGATACGGCCGCCATAACCAGTGCCAGCCTCAGCCTGGCGCTTGGGGTCGCCCAAGTAAGGATCCGAGAAGGGGGCTCCATTGTTGAGAATCAGGCGGTCACCCCAGCCGACCAGACCAAAGAGGCGAATTAACTCCTGCGTGGGAGGAGAAAGCGGCACGACGTAAGAGGGGTTGTAGGAGGTTTGGACGCGCTTCAAGACCGTGGGCGCAAGACGGCGGAGGGCACCCTGGGGGTCAGGCTGGTCTTCAAAAGGGCACTCGACGGCGTAGGTGAGAAAAAAACCGCGGCGCTGAAAATCGGCGAGGACAGTTTCTTCCTGAACTTCCCCGGGCGGGGATCCACCCGCGCATTTGACTAGCTCGTCGAAGTACATACGGGAGGCGATCGAACGGACGGAGCGGTCTTTCACAGCCTGGTAGAAATAATCCTCCATGCGAGCAGGTGGTGCGCCGTCGAGAAGAAGAACTTTGATGTGCACAGGCCGGTACCGCGTGGCAAGCTCGAGGCGCTCAACGCGACGCCGGACATGAGCTTCGTCAGCCCGTGTGCCGCAACCATCGCAGACAGGCATTTACGCTCCCCCAGTGCGGCCAAAGAACCAAAGAGAATGGCACGGAGTAAAAATCAGAGCAATACAGGATTTAGTGGACAGAATTAATATCGAAGGAAACGAGCAGGACTTAGTCTAGCTCGACTCTCCAGGCATCGGAACATCTTGAGGGCTGGGCACTGATTGCGCAGCCTGGCCAAGTTTCGTGCGGAGGCAGCCGATTAGCTCAGGAGCAAGATCGGAAATGGTCATGCCTTCGGAAACGAGAAACTTGCAGCTAAGAATCGGGCGAGCCTGATCGTCGTCGGAGAGCTGACAATTTACTTTGCAATATTGGCATTCCTGGTTCCAGCAGAAGCGTCCGTAAGGGATGGTCTCAGGACTGATGAATTGGAAGGCGCGCAGCAACGAGTTCTTCTCGGGCACCAGGAAGGTCTTTCCAAGGATAGTGATTTCGACGAGTTTTTCGTACGGCCGAAAGACGTCTGCCATGAGTGAAGACCCGCCCTCTGACATTTGGAGTGTGCCCCCAGCATTGAAACTAAAGCAGTGGGAGGCGCGGAGCAACGAGAACGGGATGGGGACGTGTTCAATACTCTAATGGCGGATGAAAGGCGAAGGAGGCGGGCCGAACCTGGCCCACTAAGAAAAGAACTGGCCCATGCGGCGGAATTTTTCGTAGCGCTGGCCCAGGAGTTCTCCGCTTGAGAGCGAGGAAAGCTCCTCAAGGGATCGCGCAAGAAATGGCTTCAGCAGCTTGGCGGCGGCGTCGGAATCGTAGTGCGCGCCGCCTTCCGGCTCGGGCACGATTTCATCAATGAGCTTGAGTTCGAGAAGATCCAGGGCGGTGATTTTCAGGGCTTCAGCGGCCAACTCGGCTTTCGATGAATCGCGCCACATGATGGAGGCGCAGCCCTCCGGTGAAATTACGGAGTACACGGAATTTTCGAGCATGAAGACGCGATCGCCGACTGCAATTGCCAGCGCTCCGCCGGAACCGCCTTCCCCTGTGATGGTGATGATGATGGGCACGGGGAGGCGGGACATTTCTCGGAGGTTATAGGCGATCGCTTCCGCCTGCCCGCGCTCCTCAGCTCCAACGCCCGGATAGGCGCCCGGAGTGTCCACAAAGATGAATATAGGTCGGCGAAATTTTGCGGCCAGTTGCATGGCGCGGAGAGCCTTGCGATAGCCTTCGGGTTTCGCCTGGCCAAAATTCCGGGCCACGCGCTGCTTGATGTCGCGTCCCTTCTGGTTGCCGACAATCATCACCGGCTTGCCATCGAAAAAAGCCATGCCAGTGATTAGCGCCGGATCATCCGAGTAATTGCGGTCGCCGTGAATTTCGGAGAAGTTTTCGAAGAGCAGGCGAATGTAATCGTCCGTATAGGGGCGCTGGGGATGACGCGCGAGTTGGAGCCGCTGCCATGCACCGAGGTGGGTGAAAAATTCGCGCTTAAGCTCCTCCACTTCGGTCCGGATGCGGTCAATCTCAACGGCGGTTTCGCCGGTGGGGGCAGAGAGGCGCGACAATTCCTCCACGTCGCGTTCGAGCGCGTCAATCGCGCGCTGACGCTCTTTGTCTTTCTGTCTTTGATCCGTTTGCATAGTTGAATGCGTGGCGCCCTGCCGGAAATCCTGGGCTCCGGCCGAGGATTTATTCTCACTTTTCGGCGCGGACGTGGCCGCAGCGCGCGCCAGCTTTCGCGCTTCCTTGATTTGCTTGAGCTCCTTCAGACGCTTGCGGCGCGCTCGGCGGTCGCGCAGCTTATCGCGAAGACGCTCGCCCTTCTCGGTCATTGCAACACCGCCACGGAGTCATTGCCACAAATTTCGCGGACGCGTTCCACAAGCTCGCTATCGGCGCGCACAGAGCTGCCGGCGTCGAGCGTTGCTTCGGTGCCGTCGGCATTGACGAGCTCGAAAGCAACGCGGCATCGCCCGGGACGGCTCGAGAATAGTTCGTGCAGGCGATCGAGCGCGCCGGTATCGAGCGCATGCAGTCCAACGCGCACGCGGAGAAGACTCGGCGGCCTGTCGGCGACCTGATCGAGCACGCGGGCGTCCGATACGATGAGTCGCGTGCCGACATCTTCAACCGCGACGCGGGCTTTGACGAGGAGCGGTGTAGCGGCTTTTAATAGCGGCTCAAGCTTCTGAAACGCCTCCGGGAAAACAAGCGCATCAATCACGCCCGTGCGGTCCTGCAACGTGAGGATCGCCCAGCGGGCGCCGCGCCGGGAACGCATCGCGCGCGTCTGAACGATAATCCCGGCGACCACGATTTCTTCTCCATTGCGGCGGCCTTCGACGGTTGAAAGCTCGACGGCGGTGAGATCCTTCAGGCGGCCGGCGTATTTATCGAGCGGGTGACCGGAAATGTAGAAGCCGAGCGTGGAATATTCCGCGGCGAGAACTTCGTGCTCGGGCCACTCTTCCACATCGGGGAGAACCTCGGGCGGCGGCGCGGGCGATGAGGAGCCTCCCCCGAAGAGGCCGTGCTGGCCGCTCTCCCGGGCGCGTTGCATTTTCTGGGCACGATCAAGGGAGCGGTCAACCGCAGCCATCATTTGGGCTCGATGCGCGCCGAGGCCATCCATCGCTCCCGCGCGAACCAGGCTTTCGAGCACGCGCTTATTGAGCAGGCGCGAATCCACCGACTCGCAGAATTCGAAGATGGAGGTAAAGCGGCCCAGCGTTTCGCGCGCCTGGAGGATTCCCTTCACCGTATTCTCGCCGACGTTCTTGATTGCAGCGAGGCCGAAGCGGATGCTGTCGCCGACGGGAGTGAAATTGAGGTCGCTTGAATTGACGTCCGGCGGAAGGACAGTGATGCCCATGCCGCGCGCCTCGTTGATGTATTTCACCACTTTTTCGGTGTTGCCAGTTTCCGAGCTGAGCATCGCCGCCATGAACTCGACGGGATAGTGCGTTTTCAGATAGGCCGTCTGGTAAGCAAGCAACGCATAGGCACAGGAGTGCGATTTGTTGAAGCCGTACCCGGCGAATTCAGCCATCAGGTCGAAAATGCGCTCTGCCTTCTTCGCAGGGACTTTGCGCGCCAGGCAACCGGCCAGGAACTTTTCGCGTTGCGCAGCCATCTCATCGTGCTTCTTCTTGCCCATCGCCCGGCGGAGAAGATCGGCATCGCCAAGCGAAAAGCCTGCGAGGCGGTTGGCGATTTGCATCACTTGTTCCTGGTAAAGGATCACACCCCATGTCTCGGACAGAATTTCTTCCAGCTCCGGCAGGTCGTAGGTGACTTTCTTTTTGCCGTGCTTGCGCGCGATGAAATCGTCAATCATGCCGCCCTGAATGGGGCCGGGGCGGTAGAGCGCGTTCAAGGCCGTGAGATCCTCAAGGCGCGTGGGCTGGTAGCGGCGCAGGATGTCGCGCATCCCGTGTGATTCAAATTGGAAGATGCCGGTCGTGTCGCCGCGAGCGAAGGGCGCATAAGTGGGCGCGTCATCAAGCGGCAGCGTGGAAAGATCAATCTCGAGATTGCGATTCTGCTTGATGAGCCGCACAGCGTCATCAAGAACAGTGAGCGTCGTGAGGCCCAGAAAATCCATTTTCAGCAGGCCGATGCGCTCGAGCGCATTCATATCGTATTGCGTGCTGATTTCATCCTTATTCGACTTATAGAGCGGGACAATTTCAGTCAGTGGGCGGGGGGAAATGACAACGCCCGCGGCGTGCGTGGACGCGTGGCGCGCAAGGCCTTCCAAGCGCAGTGCCACTTCGATGAGCTCCTTCACGCGCTCATCCGATTTGCGCAAGGCATCGAGCTGCGGCGATTGCTTCAGCGCATCTTCAAGCTCGATATTCAAAGTGAGTGGAACAAGTTTCGCAATCTTGTCCACTTCCCCGTAAGGCATATCCAGCGCGCGGCCAGCATCCTTCAGCACCGCTTTTGCGGCCATGGTGCCGAAAGTAATAATTTGCGCGACGCTCTTCTCACCGTACTTCTGCCGGACATAATCAATCACTTCGCCGCGCCGCCGCATGCAGAAGTCGATATCGATATCGGGCATGGAAATGCGCTCCGGATTTAGGAAGCGCTCGAACAGCAGATCGTACTGGAGCGGATCCACGTCGGTGATCTGAAGCGCATAACTCACCAGGCTGCCGGCGGCCGAGCCGCGGCCCGGGCCCACCGGAACGCCTTGGGCACGGGCGTAATGAATGAAATCCCACACGATCAGGAAATACCCGGCGAACCGCATCTTCTGGATCATGGCGATTTCGTCGGAAAGGCGCCGCTCATAGTCGGCAATCGTGCGGCGAAGGTGGCCTTCCTTCGCAAGCCGTTCGAGGACGACTGCGCGGGACTGGAAACCTTCGCGAGCCACTTTTTCGAAATAGGAGTCCGCCGTATGCCCCTCGGGAACTTTGAATTCCGGGAAGGGGTTGCTTACGCGCTGGATCTTTACGTTGCAGCGTTCTGCAATGCTCAGCGTGCGGTCAAGCGCATCTGGAAGCTCACGGAAAACTTCGGCCATCTCGACGGCTGTTTTGAAATAAAACTGGTCCGTCGCGAACTTCATGCGCGATGTGTCGCTCATGGTCTTGCCGGTCTGAATGCAGAGGAGCACTTCCTGAGCGTGGGAGTCGGCGCGGGTGAGGTAGTGCGTGTCGTTCGTGGCGACGAGAGGTATTCCGGTATCGCGCGAGAGACGCACAAGCTCGCGATTGATGCGCTGCTCGACCTCCAGGCCCTGGTCCTGCACCTCAAGGAAGAAGTTCCCTTTCCCGAAAATGTCGCGGAGCCGATAGGCATTCGTGCGCGCTTGATCGTATTTGTCCGCTAGGAGCGCGTCAGCCACTTCGCCGCGAAGGCAGGCCGAGAGCGCGATGAGGCCCTTGCTGTGGCGCGCGAGAAGTTCATGGTCAACACGAGGCTTGTAGTAGAAGCCGTCAAGAAACCCTGTGGAGACAAGCTGAATCAAATTACGGTAACCCTCCTCGTTTTCGGCGAGGAGGACGAGATGGTTGGAGCGTTCAGCATCGGTGCCGCGATTCTTGTGGTTGTCAGGCGCTACATAAACTTCGCAGCCGATGATGGGCTTCACGCCGTGCGTAGTCGCCTGATGATAGAAATTCGCGGCGGCGAAGAGATTGCCATGGTCGGTGACGGCGACGGCGGGCATTCCGCGGCGCGCGGCTTCGGCGGTCAATTCGCCGATTTCGCAAGCGCCGTCGAGAAGAGAGTAATCCGTGTGGAGGTGAAGGTGAACAAAGTTCGGAGAGGCCATGCGCAACCTATTCTAAACCAGCTTCGCCGAATCGGGTACCGGCAATGTGGAGCTTGAAAAAGCGCCGCATGGCATTTGCTGCAAAACTTTTTGCCGCCTCCGGTGTTTAAACCAGGGGCCACAAAGGGAGGAAACCGCTTATGCGTAAAATAATTGCTGTTGTCATACTAGCTTTAGGCTTTGGGGTATCGAGTGCGTATGCTCAGGAGCGATTCGAACTCACGCCATTCGGTGGCACGCGATTTGGAGGCCAAGTTGACTTGACCACCCCCAACATGCAAGACGTTGACTATCTCAAGATCAAGAGCACCTGGGACTACGGCGTAATTGGCACCTTTACGCTCTGGCCGAAATTTCAGTTGGAGGCCATGTGGAACCGCCAGCCGACACAATTTGAAGCCCACAACGCCACCACGGGCGCATTCGCAGCTCCTACAGATGCCACACTCGATATGTTCCAATTCGGCCCTCTATATGAATTTGGAAACGAACACGCAAAACTAAAGCCCTTCATCACTGGCGGACTTGGCTTCACGAACTTTCACTCTAACGGCGTATTGCCATTCGACAATCGCTTTTCGGCCAACGTCGGGGGCGGCGTGAAATATTTCTTCACCCGGCATGTGGGCATGCGTCTGGAGGCGCGCTACTCCCCGACGGAGACATCCACATCCACCGGCCTCGTTTGCGATCCATTTGTCGGCTGCTTCAACACGCGGACCCGCAATTATGCGCAACAGGGCCAGGCGAATTTCGGATTGATCCTTCGATTCTGAGAGTGCGCCGCTCGCCCGGCGCTTCGATTCCGCCGGCCGGCGGGAGGAATTCGCGAGACTCGGGGGCGTCTGCAGCCAGCCGTCGCTCAATTGCCGCCATGCCCCTCGCGACTCGAGTTGAGAATCAGCGACGGCGCGATTTCTTGGCGCCGCCCGGCTTCGGTTTATTGTGTGTGGCGCGAGCGTGCGACTTAGCGGCACCATGAGCAGCCTTGCTGGTTTCCGCTGCCTCCGCATGTTTCTCCATGGCCCTGGCGCCGATGGCGGCAGCCGCATGGGAAGGCTTTGGTGCACCACCATCGGTGGCTTTCTCGTGTGCGCCTTTTATATGAGCGGCAGGGGCCGACGGAGCACCTGATGCTGGCGGGTGGGCTTTGGCTTTTTCCTGAGGTGTCGCCTCCGGGGCAGCAGCGCCCTTCCCTTTCGCCTTCTTCTTTTCCTTCTCCGGTTTCTTTTTCGACTCTTCCTTGATGCCGGCCAGCTGGCGCAGGATCTTCGTGCGTGCTTCGGGGTCGCGCCCTTTGCCGCGAAGCTGCATTTCGAAAAGCTGCTCCAGGATCTTGTCGAATTTAGGCCCGCGCGCAACGCCCAGCGAATCAAGCTCGGCGGCGGGGAGAGCGAGCCTCAATGGACGCCACTTCTGAATGTAATTGCGAAGCTTCGATAGGGCGCGCGGATTCGGCATCTCGACTTCGATAAAGACGAGCATCTCTGCCGGCAGCGAGGCGATATAGAAGTATGCATCCTTGGGCGCATTGGTCTTGCGCCCCTTTAGGATCTTTACAACTTTCTGGGCCTCCGGAATGAGATGCGCGACCGCTTCCACCTCCGAACTCCGAAATTCCATGTGGCGCATCGCTGCCGCGGCTTCGCGTGCTTTCAGCCGCGCCAAGGTGTAGTACGTGACAGGCACCTGGAGCCGCGGTCGCAATCCAGCGCCAAAAATATTCGCGCGCACGCGTGCCATTTTGTTCAGGCTGTCGTAGTCGGGTTTGCGCTTCTGGAGGTGTGGGTGAACGGCGGCGAGAAGACCGTGTGTCTCCCATTGTTTTAGAGTGGCAACCGGATTGTCCTCGCGCGAGAGGGAGCGCACTTCGTTGCCAACGTCCGAGCCTTCGACATTCTGATTCAGGCCGCGTTCCATGGCCAGGTCAAACCATTCCTGCGTGCGCGATTCCATCTTGAATCCCATGCGCGCCGCATAGCGCAGAATACGGAGCAGTCGCACGGGCTGGTTTGTAAACGCATGAATAGAGAGCGCGCGAACTTCCTGTTTCTCGAGATCGGCTAGGCCGTTCGTTGGATCGAGCAGCAGCCCGCGGGACTGCGTATTGAGCGAGATGGCGATGGCGTTGATGCCGAAGTCGCGCCGGCGCAAATCCTCCATCACGCTCGAGAACCGGTATTCAGGTTTGGCGCCGGGGCGTTCGTACACGTCCTCGCGCGCCGCTGAAATCGAACCGTCCACATCACCGGCAAAAATCATCTCGTGGTGTCGCAGCCGCTCGCTTTCCCACACCACCCGCGCACCTCCCTTCTCCAATTCGCGGACCATGCGCACGGGATTCCCCTCGACCGTGAAATCCAAATCGCGGATCGGCATTCCGGATATCAGATCGCGGACCGCGCCGCCGGTGAGATAGATATTCACATCCTGCACGCGCGACAGCTCCTGCACGCGCTCGAGTACAGCGCGCTGCTCAGGAGAGAGCCGGCTTTCCAGCAAGTACATGTAATCGGGCATGAGGTCTTATGCCTCCTAGAAATTTCCGCGCCAGCCGCATCAGGCGCGCGGGTGATGGGCCTTGTACACCTGCTTCAAGCGTTCCTCGACGACGTGGGTATAAATCTGCGTTGTGGAAATATCCGCATGGCCCAACATCATTTGCACGGAGCGAAGATCGGCGCCGCGGTCAAGCAAATGCGTGGCGAAACTATGGCGGAGCATGTGCGGCGTCAGTTTCTTTCGCAGTCCCGCTTTCCTGCCGTAATTCCCGAGAGCTATCCAGAATGCGATCCGGTGCGTCTTATTGGCGTTGTTGTTTATGAAAAGATACGGCGATGTGGCTTCGCCGAGGATAGCCGGGCGGGATGTCCGCAGATACTGCTCAACGACGTCTAGCGCTCGCTTCCCCACAGGCACCAGACGCTCCTTGTTTCCCTTCCCGATGCAGCGCAGGCAGCCGGCTTCCATCTGCAAATCGGAGACTCGCAACCCACAGAGCTCCGAGACGCGCAGGCCCGTGGAATACATCAGCTCGATCATGGCTTTGTCACGAAGGCCGCGGGGCGTGGAAATATCAGGCAGCGCAAGTAAACGATCCACTTCTTCGAGGCTCAGGAAGTCCGGCAGGCTCTGACGAAATTTTGGCGATTCGATGTTTGCAGCCGAGTCTTCGGTGACGAAACCCTCGAGCAGCGAGAACCTGAAAAAGTGCCGGACAGTGACGAGGTGCCGCGCCACGGAACGGCTATCCAATCCCTTGTGATAAAGCGTGCTGAGGAAATCGACGATATCGCCGCGCGAAATGTCCGCGAGCTTGACGCCCCGCTTGGCGATAAAGACGGCGAATTTGGTCATGTCGCGGCGATAGGCATGAATCGTATTCTGCGAGAGGGCCTTTTCGACTCGCAGGTAATTCAGAAACGCGCGGATTTGCGATTCCAATTCTCTACCCCTTGCGCATTGTCAGCGAGACATCCTCATGCATCCGCTCCCGCAGCGGGCAGCCTGGCACGGTCCGCGCGCCGCAAGAGAAGGAGAAACTCCGAAAGCTCCTCGCAGCGGAGGAGCCATGCCAGCCCGAAATAGATTGCCGTCGAGCCGAGAATCATAGCGGCGAGCACGCCGGCCTGGTAAAGTAGAAGATGAATCATTGAAAAGCTTGAGTATTTCAGCGCTGCAATGCAGGCCGCGGCCATGGCCACGGCACAAAGCGACATTTTCGCGATGGACGCAATTAGACCCCGGGCGCCGAGCGTCCCGTAGCGCTTGCGGAAAATGAGAAAAAGCGCGACGAAATTGAAATAGGCGGCGATGGAACTCGCCAGTGCCGGGCTTCCATTCGAAAAATATTGAAAGAAGAGAAACAGGAAGATCAGATTGAGCGCAATATTCAGCCCCAGTGAGTAGGCCCCGACACGTGCCGGCGTCATCGTATCGTGCGTTGAGTAATACATCGGCGTGATCAGTTTGATAGCGGCGAATGCGGGGAGCCCCAATGAATAATAAAAAAGCGCCCGCGCCGTGAGCGCCGTTGATTCGGAAACGAAAGCCCCGTGCTGAAACAAGACCTGAATGATCGGTTGCCGGAGCAGCATCAAACCGACGGCGGCAGGAATGGCTACGAAGGAAACGATGCGCAGCGAGAAGCCGAAAGTGTGCTTCATCTCTTCGAATTTTCCTTCGGCCACTTGCTGGGACATAGTCGGTAACAACGCTGTTGAAACCGCGATGGCGTACGTTCCCAAGACCAACTGCATCACGCGGTCGGCCACGTAAAGCGAGGTAACGCTCCCGGACGGCATCCGCGAGGAGGCCGAGAAAACCGTGTCCACATACTGATTGATTTGGTAGACGCTCATGCCGAAGAAAGCTGGTCCGATCAAGCGTCCCACTTTCCGGACGCCCGGATCGCTCGCTGAGAGCGTGATGGGAAAGTGCATCCCTTGATGCCTGAGTGCCGGTATGTGAATCCCGAGCTGGATAATTGCTCCGAGCAAGAACCCGATTGCGAGGGCCACCGCCGGGGTCCGGAAGGCTTCCGGCGACATCCGCATGATGGGCCGGTAAACGATCCCCAGGGAAAACAGGATGAATGTGAGATTCAGAAAAATAGAGGTCGAGGCAGGCAGCGCGAAGACGCGAAAGCTGTTCAGGATGGCCGCCCCAAGCGCGGCCAGGCCGATGAAAAACACCGCCGGGAATATGATGCGGTTGAGGAAGACGGCAAGCTCCCAGCGGGAGCGGTCCACCCCAAACACTGTGTAGACGTAGATTACTTGCCGGGAGAACACCACCCCCAGGAAGGCGACGACCGCCAGGAGAACGGCGAGGTCCCAGAATACACTCTGTGCAAATGCCCAGGCTTCCCCGCGAGGTTTGTTGCGAAGGTACCCGGTGAAAACGGGTATAAAGGAAGCGCCAAGCGACCCCTCCCCCGTCATCCGCCGAATCAAGTTGGGAATCCGGAATGCAAGGACGAAGGAGTCGGCGGCTGGGGAGGTCCCGAGGAGGAGAGCTACCCGTTGATCGCGTAAGTATCCGCAAATCCGGCTGATAACGGTGACCAGGGCTATGGCGGAGGCGGACCTTAGAATCTGTCCTTTTACGGTCAATCGGGGGACGCTCCGATGCTAACCCTTTAAGCACCAATGAGTTGACAAAAAATCGTGCAAGGATAACATAACTCTCGGGGACATAGCAACATCCTACCCAAAAAGGCCTCTTGCTCGTGAAAAGCCGCGCTCCAACTTCTACCCACAAGAAGGTCGTTGTGCTCCTTCTTGACCATTCTACGGTCAAGGGCTACTTGAATCCGGCCACCCTTGGCCGATCGGAGACGATTGACTTGCTGACTCCCGAGGGGGAGCACCGGGCCATTGCCCTCGCAGACGTCAAATCGGTCTATTTCGTGCGCGAGTTCCTCGAGTCGTTCCAACCCGAGCGGAAGACGTTTCTCAGCCGGCCAAAGCTGGATGGGCTGTGGGTGAGGCTACGGTTCCGCGATGACGACGTCATGGAAGGCATCGTTTCGAATGACCTGCTCGACTTGCTGGACACAGGTTTGCAACTTACCCCGCCCGACCTGCATGGAAACAGCTTGCGCATGTTCATTCCCCGGTCGGCGCTGGAAGAGATGAAGGTTCTCGGCGTGGTGGGAGTGGCGCGACGTGCTGCTCGCGAGTCCACAGAGGCACGCGCGATCGCCGCAGCGCAGCCGAAGCTCTTTGGAGAATAGTTCCCTTCCCGGCCCCTAGGTCCTGCTGCCAGGTCATCTCCCCCAGCGCCTCGCCATCGTGCGAACTCTCCGAAATGATGTACATTGGCCCTGCCGAAAGAATCAGTTAGGAGAAAGCACCATGAAACTTGGGGAGATCGCCGCGAAGCTCGGGTGCACAGTCGAGGGAGATGCCAACCTCGACATCCTGGACGTGGCAGCAATCGAGGAAGCTCGCCCGGGCGAACTCACATTTCTTGTCGACCGGAAGTTTCGTCCCGCACTCGAGACCACGCGAGCATCCGCCGTGATCGTCGGACGCGAAGCGGTGCCTCCGAGGCTTGCAGCCCTGCGCTCGGCAAGTCCACGATTTGATTTTGCACGTGCGATCGAGATATTTCATCCCGCACCCCAATTCGAGCCGGGAATTCATCCCTCGGCGGTGGTGGTGAAGTCGGCAAAGATCGGCCCTGGCTCGCACATCGGGCCGCACTGCTTCGTGGACGAGAACGTCGAGATTGGACGAAACGCCGTGCTGCATAGCTTCGTCGCCATCTATCGTGATGCACGGATTGGCGACGATTTCTTCGCGCATTCGGGTGTCGTTGTGCGCGAAGGCTGCCGCATTGGTAATCGCGTCCTTTTTCAGAATGGCGTGGTCCTCGGTAGTGATGGATATGGCTTCGAGAAACAGTCCGATGGCAGCTGGTACAAGATCCGCCAGGCCGGAATCGTGGTCGTGGAAGACGATGTCGAAATCCAGGCCAATAGCGCAATCGATCGCGCCACCATCGGCGAGACACGCATCGGCCGCGGGACAAAGATTGACAACCTCGTGCAAGTGGGCCATTCCTGCAAGATTGGCGAGGACACGCTCCTCTGCGGGCAAGTCGGCTTAGCCGGCACTACCCGCATCGGCAGCAAATGCATCCTTGCCGGCCAGGTAGGCGCCGCGGGCCACTTGACTATTGGCGACGGAGCGACGCTCACAGCGCAATCCGGCGTCCCAGGTGATGTTCCTCCAGGAGCGCTCTACTCCGGCTACCCCGCGATGGACAATCTCGCTTGGCGCAAGTCCGTGGCCGTTTTCAGCCGGCTCCCGGAGTTGCAAAAAGAAGTGCGGGCGCTGCGTGAGGAATTGCTTGCGCTGAAAGAAAAACGGGGCTGATAGGCCAGCCTCAGCCCCCCGCAGAGCCCAATGGACGTTGATCTTCAGGAAGACCAGCAGCAACCAGCGCTTCGACGCGTGCAAGCAAGTCAGCGCGGCGGTCGATTGTATATTCTGAGGCGTCCACCGCCGGCCCGAAGCGGATGGTCACTTCTCCCGGCCGAATGATCCACTCCCCTTTTCGCATCAGCAATTGTGCACCCACGATCGAAACGGGGACTACGGGAGCACCTGCCTGAATCGCGATCACGAACGCTCCCTTTTTAAATGGGAGCAGCCGTCCATCGCGGCTGCGCGTGCCCTCGGGATAAATCGCGAACGAGAGCCCCTCCTTCAGGCATTGAACTGCGAGCTCCACGCTTTCCGCCGCTGCTTCCCGGTCCGTGCGATCCACGGGAATGAATTTCGCGAGGCGCATGGCCTTCGAGAGAATCGGGATCCGAAAAATGTTCTCTTTCCCAATAATCGAAATGCGCCGCGGTATCGAAGGAACGAAAGCGAGCGGGTCAACGTTGGACACATGATTCGCCGTGAATACGCACGCGCCCGGCGGGATGTTTTCGAGGCCCTCCACGCGCACGCGGATTCCGACGATTATCAACGACGAATGCACCAGCTTCATCGTGATTGTGTACATCAAGTCCGGACTGCCAGTAATCAAGCTCCAAAGGATCAGCCACGGCATAACGAGAATAAGCATGAAAAAGAGATAGCAGATGAGGGCAAGTGTGCGGATCATCGGAAAGCGAATTAAACCTAATCACAAATCGATAGCGCGCGGCATCTTAAGACAACCACCGCCTTGCAGTATAGTCTTCAAAACACCTCGCTCGCTGCTCCGTGTGCAGCGAATTCATTTCTGACGATGGCGTGTATCAGTCCGTCGAGCCATGCAGCAATCCTTCGTGGATCCGCCATTGCTTTTCGGTTGGGTGCGGCACATCCGTGACTGCGCATTGATTGTCGCTCCGCGCCCCCAGCGCAAACGTGAATTCCTTTTCCTCGCCCTCGCGCCGGATCCGCACTTTCACCCTTTCGCCGGGAGCTTGCCCGCGAAGCCACTCAAGAACTCTGCCCGGGAAAGGAGCTCCGTTCACTTCCAGCAGGATATCTCCTTCACGCACCCCGGCAGTTTCCGCGCTGCTCCCCGGCTCGATCGCCGAGACGGAAATGCCGTTGAGCGTCTTGCCCGCCCAAAAGCCGAGATCGGCGCTCTTCTGCGTCTCGATTTTCAAATTCAAGCCAGACGCGCCGAATAACCTGTCGTAGGGAAGGTCGTCTGTGCCGGAAACATAGCGCTGAAAGAATTCCTGAAAGCTTTTCCCGGCAACTTCCGCGACTGCCTCGGGCACCCCCTCGCGGTCGTCATAGAACTTCCCTTGCTTGGCATATTTTTCATTCATCAGCCGGAAGACGTCATCGAGCGATTTCCGATTGTCCGTTGCATCCCGAATCTCGATATCCAGAAGCACGCCGAGGATTTGGCCCTTGTTGTAATACCAGATACTCCTGTCGGGGCGATTATAGAAATCATATTTTTCAAACCACGCATCAAGGCTCGATTCCTCGGCGCTCTGCCAGGTGCGAGCGGGACGCGATTGCAAATCACAGACCTGCTCGGCAAGGTCCGCAAGAAACGCCTCCTTCGACCACAGCCCCGTGCGTTCCAGCGTGTAATTCTGGTAGGTGTTCGTCACCCCTTCGGCAAACCAGAGCGCGCGCGTGTATTGCTCCTTGGTGCGGTCCACTGGCTCGAGCGATTGCGGCCGGATGCGTTTCACATTCCACACATGAAACAATTCATGCGCCGCTACATAGACAACCCCTTCAAGAGACCCCGCCGCGATGGCCGTTGAATTCATGTGCTCCATGCCGCCGCCCGACCCAATTTCGGAGTAAGGCCCGATATGGAAGAAAAATGTGAATTCCTTGAAAGGCAGCCCGCCCATCAATTGCGACTGGTAGGCAGTGATTCGCTTCAGCGCACTTTCAAGCGCCGCTTTTCTGTAACTGCTCGAATCCACGACCGCCCGAAAGTGCGCGCCTCCGCTGTCGAATTCGAATTCATCCCACTTCCCCGCTTCGACTGGCGCATCCACGAGTGCATCGTAGCTCGACGCTACGAATGAGTTCGGGATCGAGCCCGCGGGCAATTCTGCGATCGTTTTCCAGCCATTGGGCACGGGATCAAAAAATATCATCGTGTCTTCCCCTCGCCGGTCGGGAAGGTACATCAGCACTTCCGCCAAATTGATAAATGCGTGATGAGCATTCAACTGCGAGCCGAATGGCCCGGGATCATCCCATTCGATGGAGTAGCGAACAATGATCGCTTGCATCGCATCCTTGTCAGCTTCGGCCAGAGGCCCACCGAGTTGCCAAGTTTGCTTATCAATTTTTGTTGCAGCCAACTCCTGCCTGCCACGGACGCCGTCGGGGGAAATCCAGGCCTCGACATGTCGCACGCGATAGCTAAAATCGCGGATTTGATAAAGCGCGTCCCAGGCTGGCAACTTGATCGCGGTCCCAGGGGGTGCATTCGGGATCGTTATTTCCACAGTGAAGATGTGCCTTTGCGGTTCGGCGAGATGAATTTGATATCGAATCGTGGCACTTGCTGCTCGCGCACCGAAAGCAAGTATGACTAGCGTGCCCGCGGCGGCTGTTCGAAGGAACTGATTCAGATTTCGCCCCGTCAACGCCGAGCCCCGGACAGCAATTTCAATTTCTCAAGCAGCTTCAAGCACAGCCCGTCGAAACTTCCGTTGGACATAACAACCACCAAATCACCGGCTTTTGCGTTTTCGGCGAGATAATCCGCGATTTCAGCGGCGGAATCAAAGGCTTTCGCCACCCGCCCGCGTTGGCGAAGCGATTCGGCTATGCTCTCGGGCGAAAGCCGCGCGCCCTCTTCGAGCAACTGAGCCCGGCTCACAGGCCCTATTGCAACGGCGTCGGCGATGGCGAGCGCGTCCGGCAGAATGTCTTGAAAGATTTTCCGACGCATAGTGTTGGATCGCGGCTCGATTGCCGCCCAGATTTTCCGCCTGGGCCAGCGTGTGCGCGTGGCCTCGAGCGTCATTCGAATGGCAGTCGGGTGATGAGCGAAATCCTCCACAATCAGAACGCCGCCTTCTTCGCCTTTGATTTCCATGCGGCGTCGCACAGACTGAAAGGTAGCGAAAGCTCCCTCGATTGCTTCGCATTCGATGCCTCGGCCATATGCGAGAGCGATGGCCGCGAGCGCGTCGAGGACATTGTGCCGCCCAGCAATGGGCATGCGAATCCGAGTTACTTCATTCCCGCGGAACGCCACGCGAAATTCGGTGGCGTTATCCTGCCAGAGAATATCTCCCGCGCACCAGTCACAATCCGCCGTGAGGCCGAAAGTCTCGACCGGACAGTACGCCTTCTTGACCACTTCCCTCAGTTCGGGGCTTTCTCCCCAGATGAGGATGCGACCACGCCGTGGCACAAGATTCACAAGGCGGCGAAACTGCAGCTCGATGGAAGCGAGGTCGGGATATATGTCCGCGTGATCGTATTCGAGCGACGTGAGAATCAGTTCGTCCGGGTGGTAGTGCAGAAACTTCGGGCCGCGATCGAAAAATGCGGTCTCATACTCGTCACCTTCGATAATGAACTCTTCCCCGCCGCCCAGGCCATAGCTGCGATCGTTAAAATTCGGCACCACGCCGCCGACCAGAAAATCAGGGCGCCGTGCGGCCACGTGGAAAATCCACGCGAGCATGGCGGTCGTGGTGGTCTTCCCGTGCGTGCCGGCAACCACGATCGAGGTGTGGCCGGGGATGAAATAGTCCTCGAGGAGTTGCGGCATCGAGCAGTAGGCAATTTTCTCGTCGAGGATGAATTCGAGTTCGGGATTGCCGCGCGCGATCACGTTACCTATGACCGCGAGATCGGGAGCCGGCTTCAGATTCCCCTCAGAAAAACCTTCATTCCAACGAATCCCGAGTGAATCGAGCAGCGTGGACGCGGGCGGATATACGTTCACATCCGAACCTGTGACGTGGAATCCCCGCTCCTTCAGCATTCCTGCGACGGGAGCCATGGCCGCTCCGGCGATGCCGAGCAAGTGGAAGTGCTGAGCCGTCTTTTGCGCACGCGTTGAAATAAGAATCCTCCTGCTAACCAAAATATCCGGCGAGCTGCCTTCAGGGGCTATAGCGCCGGACTCTCGCTACGAGCACGCAGGCTCCAGAATCTCGAGGCGTGTCCCGCCATCTGCTGAAAGACGCGCCCGAACGCCCAAAGGTAGCGTCAACATGGGACGCGGCGTGTGCCCCACCGCAGCCCCCCAGACAATCGGGATACCCATGGGCGTCAGAATCCGGCGCGCAACATCTTCCACCGTCTCGCTACCTTCGGGTGCCACACATTCCGGAAATTCTCCCATGATGATTCCCGCGACGCCGCGAAATTTGCCCGCCTGTTTCAGGTGCATCAATGCACGGTCCACCTGCCATGGCTTCATGCCGCGATCCTCGAGGATCAGGATCGCGCCATGTGTTTCGAGTTCCCAGGGAGTGCCCAGCGCGGTCTCGATCAAGGTAAGGCAACCGCCCAGAAGAGTTCCCTCGACTACGCCATGCGAGAGCGACCCGCCCATCAGATTGATTTCCCAGGCCTGCTTCGTTTCCGTTATCGCGTGAAGGAGACTCTCGCGGTCGTATCCTTCCGGCGCGCCGGCGCCTTTGTCGAGTCCCGCGCCAACCATGGGAGCGTATAGCGTGACCCAGCGAAACTTCTGCCAAAGGAATATTTGAAGTGAAGTGACGTCGCTGTAGCCAGCCAGAAGCTTCGCGGATTTCAAGGCTACGCTCAGCCCTTCGAGCAGGTAGTTGGATCCGTAGCCGCCACGGGAACAAAAAATCGCGCGGCTCTCAGTCTCGGCGAGCGCTTCTTTTAGGGCTCCGCTGCGAGCGGGCGTGGTCCCAGCAAAGAATCCGGAGCATGCCAGCACATCTTCACGTTTGCATTTGGGGACGAAGCCAAGGCGAGTGAGCTCCTCGCATCCTTTTTGCAGGCGTACTTCTTGTACAGGACTCGCGAGAGAAAGAATGCGGATACAGTCGCCGGGGCGCAGCGCTGCAGGCTTGAGAGGTGGCGGCATGTGGCCATAGCGAGAATAGGGAATTTTCTGAGGCGAGTCCAGAAGCCGCAATGGACGCGATGCGACAAAGGCAACCTCTCGCTCAAGGCAAGCGTGCTATTTAAATGGCGTGGTAGTAAGGAAGACGTCGCCCTTTCCACTCACGGGCGCGGAAGCTCCTTGGGCAGAAAGCGCGTAGAACGCGGCAAAGCGCCCACCGGCTGTCAGCGGGACGGGCCAAACCCCATCACTGGTCGCCTCAAGGTCTGCAGACACTGCACCGGCTGGCGTGATCGAAATTGTGCCAGGGACGCAGACTGCGCTTGCCCCAAAGCACGTATCGTGCACGAAAACGCGGGCCGAACTCTGCGTCACGCCCGTCGCCAAATTCGATGCAAAGGAAACGAAACTGACGAAGCGTCCACCCGAATCGATGCCGGGCGAGAAGCTCTCAGCGTTCCCAGGATTATCGGCGGAGTCCGCTGAAATAAGTGATGTCGATGGGGCGCAATTGCTCGGAGCAGTCGAACCCAAACAGGTGTCGCGAAGGAAGATCTGGCCGCGCAGTGCGAGAGCGGAGCCGCTTCCCGCCGCCGCTATCTTGTCTGCCCGGAAAGCGACGAATCGCCCGTCGGCGCTCACCGCCGCTGTCTGCGATCTTGCGTAAGTGAACTTCGGATCCATGGAATTGCTCACGGGCACTGTCTTCGGAGTGCAGTTGGCAGGAGCGGCTTCGCCCAGGCACGTGTCGCCCAGAAAAACCGTCCCAGAGTCGGGCGCCCCCGAACCCGTCGGGGCACTTGAATCGAATACAACAAAGCGGCCATCCGGCGAAATCGAGGGATGAAATCTTTGAACCGAAACGCCGCTGTCTTCACCGGGAGGAAGCGCGATAGTCCGCGGTGCGCAGTTCGCAGGCGCCCATGCGCCATGGCAGGTATCTCCCACAAAGACTGATGCGTTGCTGACGGACGAGCCCGCCAGACTGGCTGGCGAGCCTGTTCGGAAGGCAATAAACCTGCCATCGGCGCTCAAGGATGGGGAATCGGCCGAGAAAACGCTGCTAATCTCCGTGGCAGCGGGAGCAATTTCCTCAGTCGTCGGCACGCAGCTCGTGAGAGTCCCCGCTCCGAAACAAGAATTACGAATGAATACATGGGATACCTTCCCGGGGCCGTCAGACGAACCAGTTGAGACCAGATTTGTGGCGTAGGAAGCGAACGCGACATATCTCCCATCCCCGCTGATGCTGACAGGGCCCACAACACCGGCATTCGGGGGACCGCCACCGGCACCAGTGTCCACGGGAAACGTTGCAGGCGTGCAGTTGTTCGCACCGAGGCACGTGTCGCGCACAAACACATGTCCCGGCCCGCCCACCGGCACTAGATTCGTCGCAGTGGAGACAAATGCTACGTAACGACCATCGGAACTTATCGCAGGAGCGGCGCTATGTCCGTTCGATGGCCCACCAATAGCGTTGACGGAGACGACTTGCGGAAAAGCAGGCTGAGCGGCACTGGATGAGCCGATTGTGAAGTCAACGGAAATAGAAGATACGATAAGTCCCCCGGGCAGTGGATTGACCACCGTCACACTGCCGACGCCCGCGGTGGCCAGATCTGAAGTCATCAAGTCCGTCGTGAGGACCGTGGATGTGGATGTCCCTATTATCGGCTGTCGAAACGAGCCGTTCCACTCAAGATAGGCGCCCGTCGCGAAGTTCGTTCCGTTCACGGTCAGAAGGAATGGGCCCTTTGTGCCCGTCTTGGCGCTGGAGGGGCTCAACGACGTAATCGTCGGAGCCTCTTTATCAACCGGAAAGATGGTGAATGACTCTCCTGAAATACTCGCGCCACCAGGGGGCGGATTGACTAGCGAAATCACTCCCATGCCCGTGTTCATCACGTCAGAGGCCAGGATTGTGACGATGAGTTGGCCCGTCGTGGCGTTCAGCACGGCAGTGCGTTGGCTGCCGTTCCAAAGCACCATGGTTTGCGGTTTGGTGACGAAATTATCCCCGGTGATGAACACCGGAAATGACGCGCTGCCCGCAACTATGCTATCGGGGAAAATGCTCGAAATAACAGGCGTCGGAGTGATTGGCGCGCTGCTGCTGCATTCGATCAGGAGAATTGTCATTACCGCAGCCAACGTGAGCGCGGCCCACCGCAAACGCATCAATCCTGTCCTCCCAATGGATATTCAACGGATCCCGAAGCCGTTTGCCATCGGCGGCCGGGAAAGCGGAACGACCGAAACGAGCACACCGCCTGCAAATCCCCCTGCAAAGCGTACAAGGATTGATAGCATCCCGGCGCGCAACCCGTCAACTCGGATTCGGCGCGCGAGCGAATGGTTGGCCGAGTCAAGGCAGCAAGGGAATCCGAGTAACAGGCACGCAGCATCCCAAGCCATGTCCCTCATCGCTAAAGGGGGGTCACGGGCCGAACGGGACGGGCCTCGCTGCGAACGTGCAACGCACCGAATCGCTTGAGCAATTCACTTTCCTGCTGAACCGTTACCTCCGAATTAAATTCCACCACCAAGCCTCTATCGGTCGAATCCGTGTGCCAGTGCTGCATCTGAATGTTGAGATCGTCTACAATCTGGCGGACCCGTTCCACAACGTTGCCGGCTTGCTCGGCAGTGATCCGGAAATTCATCATCCGGGCATGCAGGCCGAGCCGTTCCTCAATGTTACCGAGAATGACCAGGCAGCCGAGCAGCAACAGCGCAGAAAAGATCGCCGTGGCTGTCAGCCCCGCGCCAACGGCCATGCCAATGCTCGCAACAACAAAAATCGTCGCCGCACTGGTGATCCCGATGATCGTGCCACGCTCCCGGATCACGACGCCCGCCCCGATGAAACCAATGCCCGGAATAATCTGCGCGGCGATTCGTGTGGGGTCGCCCGCGCCAAACGCATGCGCTGCGCCCACCGATGTAATGGTAAAGAGCGCGGCGCCAAGGCAGATCAGCATGTTAGTGCGCAGGCCGGCGGGTTTGTGGCTAAGCTCGCGCTCCAGACCCACGGCCCCCCCCAGAAAGGCCGCGAGAATAAGCTTGCCGACAATGTAGATGTTGAGGTCGTACAGCATTTCACCCCCTGCGCCAACTTATCCAGCTATAGCTTGAATGTAGTGAGCTGGGAAAACCTCCGGGCGCGCGCATGAATTTCCTTGCGCGTGACTTTCGTCAAACGCTCGACGCCGAACCGCTCCACGGCAAAACTCCCCAGGACGGATCCATAGACCATGGCGCGCCGGAGCGTCTGCTCGTTCACGCGCCCGGCACCCGCCAGGTAACCCATGAAGCCGCCCGCAAAGCTGTCGCCCGCGCCGGTCGGGTCGTGGACTTCTTCAAGCGGATAAGCCGGCACCGAAAATAAAAATTTGTCATGAACCATCAGCGCACCGTGCTCGCCGCGCTTGATTACAAGCGTGCGGGGTCCCATCTTGAAAATGTGCTTCGCCGCGCGCATCAAATTGTGCTGGCCGGTCAGCTGGCGCGTCTCATCATCGTTGATCATCAGGATGTGCGTGTGCTTCAGCGTTTCACGCAATTCCGCGGGTGTGCGTTCGATCCAATAGTTCATGGTATCGAGGCCGACTACCTTCGGCTTTCCGTACACCTGCTTGAGCACCGAGTGCTGGAGCATCGGGTCGATATTGCCGAGAAAAATGAACGAGGAGTCGCAATAGGTGGGTGGCAGTGTCGGGCGGAAATCCGCGAAAACGTTCAGTTCGGTTGCGAGCGTGGTCCGCTCATTCATGTTCTGGCTGTAGCGGCCGGCCCAAAAGAATGTCTTCCCGGGAACGTGCTCAACGCCGCTCAAATCAATTTTGCGCCCGCGAAATGCTGATTCGTCCTTGGGTGTGAAGTCATCACCCACGATAGCGACCACGCGTACCGGCGCGAATTGGCTGGCCGCCAGCGCGAAATAACTGGCCGCGCCGCCTAGTGTGCGGTCCACTTTTCCAAACGGCGTTTCAATGGCGTCAAACGCCACGGAGCCGACGACAAGTAGTGACATGTAGTTCCTCTTCAGGAAACGTATTTCCCGATGATCGGGGCGAGCAGCTTCTTCGCCGCTGCCGGAATCGCTTTCCTGTCGGTAATGATGGCATGCGCCAGTGCCGAGCTGCATTTGCAGCTTCGCTCATCTGGCAACGACCGCACAACTTCGTGAATGGCCCGCTGGACATTTTCGGTATTCTTGTTCAAGTTCGCGATCACTTCGGAAAGAGTCACGGCATCATGTTGCGGATGCCAGCAGTCGTAGTCGGTAATCATCGAGATGGTGGCGTAGCAAAGCTCGGCCTCGCGCGCGAGTTTCGCTTCCGTCAAGTTGGTCATCCCAATCACGTCGAAGCGGAGCTGGCGGTAGGTGTGCGATTCGGCCAGGGTTGAAAACTGCGGTCCTTCCATGCACACGTACGTGCCGCCGCGATGTGTCTTCACACCGGCCGCATCGCAAGCGTCGGCAAGATGCGCGGAGAGATGCGCGCACGTCGGCTTGTCGAATCCCACGTGCGCGACGACTCCACACTTGCTGAAGAAAGTCGCGGTGCGCCCGCGCGTCCGATCGAAAAACTGGTCGGGAACGAGAAAGTCGAGCGGCGGCAAATCGTCGCGCAGCGAACCCACCGCGCTCACGGAAATAATGCGCTCGACGCCCAGCAGCTTCATGGCGCAGACGTTGGCGCGGTAATTGATATCACTCGGCGAAAAGCGATGCCCCCGCCCGTGCCGCGCCAGGAATGCGACACGCTTTCCCTCCAGCGTCCCGATAATGATCGCATCCGAAGGATCGCCAAAGGGGGTCTTTATCCGGACCTCGCGCGTCGCCGTAAGTCCGCCCATCGTGTAAAGCCCGCTGCCCCCGATGATTCCGACCTTCACAGTTTCTTTGCCGCCGGTCTGTTTTTTCCTCTTCGCCATTCTCAGTCCACCTTCACCGATTCAGTTTCCCATCGGCCATCACGTTCGCGAAGGTAAGCCGCGGGTGTGTTCGCATCATGTCCAAAGAGCGCCAGCCAGCCTTCCTTGGCCACGTGCGGAATCCATTTCTTTTTGTTTTCAAGTGTGGTCATCGGGTACAGGTCGTACCCCATGATCCAGGGCAGCCCCAGATGCGGGGTCATGGGGACAAGATCGGCAAAAAGAAACGCAGTCTTACCTCCACCCGCCAGTTTCACGCACAACATGTTCGCGGTATGCCCCGGAACATTAATCAACTCCACGCCGGGCGCTATCACGCGGTCGTCCTCGATCAGCGAGAATTTTCCGGCGGCCGCGATGGGCATGTAATTGTCTGGCATATAACTCGCGCGGTCGCGCTCGTTCGGATTCTTGGCGTGCTCAAACTCGCCTTTGTGGACGATATACTTCGCGTTTGGAAACGTCGGCACGACTTTATCCTTCTCGACGCGCGTGTTTCCGCCGCAATGATCGAAATGGAGGTGCGTATCCACTACGATATCAATTTCCTCCGGGTGGACGCCGTAATCCCGCAAGCCTTCGATCAGTCTCGGCCCGTCCTGATCATAAATCGCGCGCAGCTTCGGCTTCAGCTTGTCTCCAGCGCCCGTTTCCACCAGGATGCGCTTCCCTCCCGCACGAATGAGCAGCGAATTCATGGCCAGCAAAATCCGGTTGCTTGAATCCGGCGGGGCCACGGGTTCCCACATCGTCTTGGGGATGACGCCAAACATTGCGCCACCATCCAGCCGGAAGTGGCCGGTAACGACAATGTGGAATTCCAGGTCGCCGAGTTTCACCTTTTATCTCCCAGGCCAGCCCGTGAGAGGATTTCATTCACCGCGGTATAGGGATCGATCTTGCGCGACGCCACATCTACGGCAAGCCGTTCGAATTGCGCTTCTCCCAATTGATCGCCTACGACCCGCTCCATTAACCGCGTTCCGAGCAGGCGCAGCAGCCATTCTTTCCAATGCGCGATTTCGCGCGCGCGCCGTTCCTGTGCCTGGTCGAAGTGCCGGCGGAAAAGCGCAATTTGCTCCGCCAGGTCGCCGATGCCCTTACTTTCCGTCGCAATCGTTCGCACCACCGGAGGCTTCCAACCCTGTCGTTCGGGGACGATTTGAAGAATCGCACGAAGCTGCTGCTCGAATCGTCCCGCGCCCTCGCGGTCGGCCTTGTTGAGCACAAAAATGTCGCCAATCTCCATCAATCCGGCCTTCAGGCTCTGCACGTCATCGCCCATGCCCGGCATTAGGACCACGATGGTGCAATCCGCGAGCCGCACAATTTCGATTTCACCCTGGCCTACGCCCACAGTCTCGACGAGGACAATTTCCTTGCCAGCCGCGTCGAGGAGCAGCGCGGTGTCGCCGGTGGCTTGCGCGAGCCCGCCCAGATAGCCGCGCGTGGCCATCGAGCGGATAAAAATACCGTTGTCGGTCGCATGGCCCTGCATGCGAATGCGATCGCCCAGGATCGCTCCGCCCGTGAATGGACTCGACGGGTCGACTGCGATGATTCCGACAGTTTTCTTCTCTGCTCGATAATGACTCGCGAGGCGATCAACCAGGGTGCTCTTCCCCGTTCCCGGCGCGCCGGTAATCCCCACACGGTAGGCGTTCCCGGTGAACGGGAAAAGCTGGCGGAGAATTTCTTCGGCGTCGGGGGAACGATTTTCGATCGCCGATACCGCGCGGGAAATCGCACGCACATCTCCGGCGCGAACTTGTTCAGCCCAGTTTTCGACGGAAACAGTCATGTCAATGGGATCGCAGCTTCAGGGCTTTCACTTTCCGAGGATCTGCCGCGCGATCACCAGCCGCTGAATTTCGCTGGTCCCTTCGCCGATCGTGCAGAGCTTAACATCGCGATAGAATTTCTCGGCCGGGTAATCCTTGATGAACCCGTAGCCGCCGTGAATTTGGACGGCCTCATTCGCGACGCGCACGGCCACTTCTCCGGCGTAGAGTTTTGCCATGCTCGATTCGCGCGTGAAGCGCGCGTCGTAGTCGCCGGCGGCGATGGCGCGGTCGGCGAGCCAGGCGGCCTGGTAGGTGAGCAGACGAGCGGCTTCGATCTCCGTGGCCATGTCTGCGAGCTTGAATTGGATGGCTTGAAATTCGGCGATGGCTTTGCCGAATTGTTTGCGCTGTTTTGCGTAGCGCAGCGCCGATTCGTAGGCGCCCTGCGCCATGCCCAGGCCGAGTGAGGCGATCGAGATGCGGCCGCCGTCGAGAATTTGCAGGCTGTTGATGAAACCTTCGCCTTCTTTACCGAGAAGATTTTCGGCAGGAACGCGGCAATCGGAGAAGACGACTTCGCTTGTATCGCTCGCTCGCAGGCCGAGCTTGTTTTCCTTTTTGCCCGGGCGAAAGCCGGGAGTGCTTTTCTCGATGATGAATGCCGATATGCCGTGGCTTTTTTTCGCAGGGTCCGTGACGGCCATCCCGACGCACACATCCGCGTAGTGGCCATTTGTCGTGAATGTTTTCGAGCCGTTCAGCACCCAGCAACCGTCTTTCTTTGCTGCCTTGGTGCGCGTGCCTCCGGCGTCGGAGCCAGCCTCGGGCTCGGTGAGCGACCAGCAGCCAAGTTTTTTTCCCTGCGCCAGCGGGACAACGTATTTTTGTTTTTGCGCTTCGGTTCCGAATTTGTAGATGTGATTCGTGCAGAGCGAATTGTGGGCGGCTACGATTATGCCGATTGAGCCGTCTACCCTTGAAAGCTCCTCAATGATGATGGCGTATTCGACGTAGCCCATTCCCGCGCCGCCATATTTTTCGGGGAATATGACGCCGAGGAAGCCCATCTCGGCCAGCTTGGGAATGATTTCCGTCGGGAAGTGAGAGACTTCGTCCCATTCCATCACGTGCGGAAGGATTTCGCCCTCGGCAAATTCGCGCACCGTGCGGCGAAGCTGCTGCTGCTCATCTGTCAGCGAAAATTCCACGTTCCCTCACATTTATATTCCAACTAATACTCGCTTCCTGTTCTCTCTACGCCGCGCCATTGAGCCGCGCGAAAGTATACATCCGCGGCGGGTGGTGCTGCGCGCGTCATGTGGCGGCCGCCGCGGGAGCACGTGATTCGAGAAGCCCCTTGAGAGCGGCGATGGCGCGATCGATTCCCGCGCGG
Source organism: uncultured Acidobacteriota bacterium (assembly GCA_963701005.1). Lineage (GTDB taxonomy): Bacteria > Acidobacteriota > Terriglobia > Acidiferrales > UBA7541 > Palsa-295. The sequence continues at coordinate 2,866,409 of OY969555.1, read as the reverse complement.
TCCACGTCGTAGTGGGTGACCATACGGATTGAATACTTGTCCGTGGGGCCGCAAAGGATTCCCTCTTTGCCGAGGGTGGCGCATATTTCGGCGGCGGGGCGGCCTGTGGCGCGAACATCGAATATCACAATATTGGTGACCACTTTTTTGGGGTCGAGAGTGATGCCTTTTAATTGCGCGAGCCCATCCGCGAGGTGGCGGGCATTCTCGTGGTCGCGGTGCAGAGTCTTCGGCGATTCCTCGAGGGCGATCAGTCCCGCCGCGGCGAGGACCCCTGCCTGCCTCATGCCGCCGCCTAAAAGTTTGCGGCCTATGTGCGCTTTGTCTATGAATTCGCGGGAGCCGACCAGCATCGAGCCGACTGGGGCGCCTAGTCCTTTCGAGAGGCAGAACATTACGGAATCGAATTTTCGCGTTAGGTCGGCGACGCTGCGTCCCAGGGCTATGGAGGCGTTGAAAATTCGTGCGCCATCCAAGTGCACGGGGAGTGAGGCGGCGTGGGCGCGGTCGCAAATTTCTTCGGCGATCGCCGGGGGGTATATGGTGCCGCCGTGCATGTTGTGCGTGTTCTCGAGAGTGATGAGGCCGGTCTGGGAGTAGTAGTAGGTTTTCGGACGGATCAGCGGCTCGATCAAATCCCAGGAGAGGATCCCGTCCGGGGCGGGGGTGGTTCGCGGCATGCAGCCGGCGATGGCGGACATGGAGGCCAGCTCGTATTGGTTTACGTGGGCGCGGTGTTCGCAGATAACTTCCATGCCCGGGCGCGTCCAGGTTTTGATGGCGAGGAGGTTGCCCATTGAGCCGCTGGGGACGAAGAGGGCGGCTTCGCGCTCGAAGATTTCGGCGGCGCGGGTCTGGAGGCGATTGACGGTGGGGTCTTCGCCGTAGACGTCGTCGCCGACTTCTGCTTCGGCCATCGCGCGGCGCATTGCCGGGGTGGGGCGGGTGACGGTGTCGCTGCGGAGGTCAATGGGGGGCATGAGGGGGATTCCATTTTCTGGAGGCTGCGAAATTGAGGTTATAAATATCGCCACTTTTGGATCGATTAGAAAGGTGCCCGATCGTTTGTTTTGTAGGAGATATATCGAATTCTAATTGTCGGCAGGATCGATTAAAAAAACTGTAGATTTTGATCTGGGGGCGGCGTTTGCTTTCTTGTGGGGTTCCGAGCGCCGAATTTGAGTTCATTTCCATATTTCAGGGTAGCACGAGTGTCAAATTGTCCCGAAACGGGAAGGCTGCAAGCGATAAAGGGCAATAGGCTTAGGCCAGTAATTCGCCAAGAACTTCGTTCGAAATTGTGAGCCTTTCAGGCGCGAGCCGCAGCCTGGTTCCCTCCATTTCGAGCACTCCCTGGGATCGCAAACCGGCGATTCGCGCGCGCAAGTCAGACATGCGGGCGTGCTGCGCTCTCGCGTAGGTGCATTCGATCCTGGCAAAATCGATGCCGGCGAGCTGGCGGAGGCCGAGGAAGAATTCCTCTTCTAAAGCTTGCTTGGACGTGACCATTTCGATCTGCTCGCGCGGGGAGGTTCTCTGCTCTAGATATGCGACGTAGCGCGCGGAATCGTGAATGTTGGCCCAGCGCGTTGTGCCGTTGAAGGAATGCGCGCCGGCGCCGAAGCCGAGATAGGGCTCGCGGCGCCAGTATTTCAAGTTGTGGCGTGAGCGGCGGCCGGGGAGCGCCCAGTTCGAAATTTCGTAGTGGTCGTACCCTGCGGCTGCGAGGCTCTTGCGTGCCGACTCATAGAAATCGGCGATGGCGTCGTCCGGGGGGATGGCGCCGGCGCTGTAACGCGAACCACCTGCGAGGGATTCCTTGCCGAGGTGGCTGCCCTCGTCGATTTCGAGCATGTAAATGGAGATGTGTTCCGGGCGGAGGCGGAGAAGTTCAGTTATCGAGTTTTCCCACGATTCTCGGGATTGATGCGCGAGTCCGGCGATCAGGTCCATGCTGATGTTTTCAAAGCCGGCGGCGCGCAGAACTTCGGCCGCGTTGTAAATGTCCGCTTGGCGGTGCATGCGGCCTGCGGACTTGAGTTCCGGATCGTTGAACGATTGCGCGCCCAGGCTGATGCGATTGAAACCGGCGGCGAGCCAGGCGGCAGCTTTTTCCGGCGTGATGGTCTCCGGGTCGGCTTCGAGTGTAACTTCGGGGGCGGCGTCGACGAGATTGGTGGCGCGCAAGGTGTCGAGAATATTCGCGAGGGAGGCGGGGTCGAGTAGGCTTGGAGTGCCGCCGCCGAAGTAGACGGTGTCAACCAGAAGAGAATCCGCCGCGGACGCCTCGACGATTTCGCGGCAGATGGCGGCGGCATAAGGCTCGTAGCGGTCATGGGAGATGACGCCTGTGTGGAAATTGCAATAGGTGCATTTGGTTTGGCAGAAAGGGACCTGGATGTAGATGCCGAGAGTCATGGCGAGGAGATAATTGTACCGCAGGCTGGGACTGGGGGCCTGAGAGAATGCGGCGTGCCGATGAGTTCGACTACACGGCGAGGCGAGCGTCGCCGTAACAAAGCGGTGGCTAGCCACCGCACTCCTTATTACGCGGCGGCGCTCAATATGAGGTGTGCATGGAACTGTGGGCGCCGCGCTAATCGGCTAGGGCGGCGGCTGAGCTGGCGCCGTAGAAGGCGAACCAGGGCTTGGCGGCCTTCAGCTTTGCGTTTACGTTTTCGATGTTCTTCACGCCTTGGTCGTTCATCCAGGCTTCTAGGGCTTTTGCGCCTTGTTTCGCGTAAACCGGGATGCCTTCTTTCCACGTAGCGCGGCCGCAGAGGACGCCTGAAAAATTCGTGCCGGCTTCGGCGCACAGTTCCAGGGTTTCGCTGAAGACGTCGTTGCTAACGCCGGCAGACAAATAGATGAAGGGCTTTTTGGCGACGGCCGCGGCTTTGCGGAACAAGTCTTTCGCTTCGTCGCGCGTGTAGGCGGATTCGCCCTTGCAGGCCTTCGTTCCCTTCACGTAGGTCATATTCACGGGGACTTCGACCTTGAGCACATCCACGCCATACTGCGGCTTTGAGAATTCTTCCATGCTTTTCGTGACGACTTCCGGCTTCTTGCGCGCGTATTCGATGGTCTTTTCGTCCTTGCCCTCTTCGTAGCCTACGCACTCAAGGAAGAATGGAATATCCGACGCGATGCACTCGCCGCCGATGCGCTCGGTCCAGGCGTGCTTGATGTCGTTGACTTCAGAGGAATCGAATGGCGAGTAGTAGAGCAAAATTTTGATGCAATCCGCGCCGGCTGCGGCGAGGCGGCGGACGGACCAGATATCGAGCAGGTCAGGCAGTCGGCCGGGGCGCGTGTTGTCATAGCCGCTATTCTCGTAGGCGAGCAGCAGGCCGGCATTTTTCGCGCGGGCTTTCGCGGCCGGGAGGCCGTACTCGGGATCGAGGAGAATGGCGCTCGCGTGCGGCGTCAGGATGCGAGTGACGATGGTCTTGAACTCCTCGAGCATCTGATCGGGGATTTCTTTTTTGTCCACGCCTTTTTCCTTGGCGATGGCGCTCCTGAGCGAGCCGCGCTGGTCCATGGCGGCAGCGGCGATCACGCCGCGCGAATCGGAGACTGCTTTCATGCCCTTTTGCTTGCCAGGTGTCATTTTCATTTTCATGCCTCCGGAAATTTTGCGAGTGGGCTGATTAATGGGCGGATTTTACCACGAGAGGAAAGCGGGAACCATAGATGAACACTGATAAAAAGTGATGGGATGAAAGCAAGGGCAAAGGCGAAAGACTAAGAGCTCAAGATGGAACATTAACACGGAGCACACGGAGAAAAACGGGAGGGCACGGAGGTCGGAGAAAGATTAGAGATAGAGGATGTGGTGCTGGGGGGAGGCCAGGTCGGCGGAGCGGGCTAGGTCGTCGAAGAGCGGCGGGCCGTAGGCGGCGAGGAATGGTAACGCGGAGAGGGTGCGCTCTTGCAGGTCGCGATTTGGATGGAGCGCGTCTAACAGCAGCTTCTCTTTCATGTCGAGGACGCCTTTGCGGAAAGTTTCGGCGCGCCCCGCCTTCCCTTTCAATTTCGTGAATTGGTAGAGGATTTTGCGCTCGGTGGCGTCGAGGGCGCCGATGAGAGTGCGATCGAGCCTTTCGAGTTTTTTGCGGTAGGACTTCATCACCTTTCGCAAGGCTTTCTCGTCGGTTTCGAAGCGGCGCTCCAAATCGCGCGGGAGCGACGTTTGCTCCATTTTCGCGCGCACGTACTGGCGGCCCCGGAGAATGTCGCGAATATCGAGGCCGTATTTTTTCATGATGCGCGCGATTCCCGGCTCAATCAGCGTGAAGCCAGCGCGCGGGAGCATGGCCGGCATGCGGCCGAGCAAGGCTTTGTAGGCCACCTGCGCCTGGGCCATGTAGGCGATTTCGGCGGGGCCGCCGATGTAGGCGGCGGTCGGGAGAATGGAGTCCTGAATGACGGGCCGCAATAGAACATTGGCGGTGAAAGCTTCGGGAGACTTTTCGATGGCCGCGCGGAGCTGATCGGGCGTGAAAGAGGCTTTGCCCGCGGAGAAATTTCCATTGAGGCGGCGAAGAGGCTGGCGTCGGCCGTCCACGTTGTAGAAGAGCAGCGTGGTTTCGCGCGTTACTTTTACCTGCGCGTGATAGCCGTTGCGGTCGAGTTCTTTGGAGCGGCCCAGTAGGGCGTCGCGAAGCGAATCGGCTTCGTCGAGCGCGCGGCGATAGACGCTTGCGGCCAGGCGGTGGAGGCGCGGATCGAGAGGATCAATCAGGATAACCCCGCGGCCCGCGAGCAGGCGCGCCATCAATTTTCCGAATGCCGAGCCGTAGGTTTCGCCCGGCGCGTAGGATTCGCGCAGGACGCTCGCGATTTCTTCGGCAAATGATCCTTCGAGAGTTTCAGCGGCGCTGGCGACGAGCGGCTTGAGGTTTTCGCCGAACACTACTTCGCCGACGCGACGGCCGGCGTCTTCTTTGCGTACTGGCAATTCGTAGTGCGTGAGGCCCTGGCGCGTGTTCCAGTCCGAGTGGCTGATTTCGGCAAGGTCGTGGTCTTCGGTGGCGAGCCAGAAAATCGGGACAGCATCGGTGCCGCGCTTCGTGATTTCCTCGGCCCAGCGCACGGCTGAGGCTGCTTTATAAATGCTATAGGCGGGGCCGGAGAAAAGGCCAACTTGCTGGCCGGTGACGATGGCGACAGCACCTGCCGCGAGGCGATCGAGGTTGTGTGCCGTTGCGGGATCGAGCGTAGCTCCGGCGCCGAAGCGCTGATTTTGTTCGCGCAGGACTTCGACGACCGTGCTGCGAGCTTCCGGCGCAAGATTCACTTCGCGGGCGGCGTCCAGGATGCCGGATTCGGTGGGCGGGTGGCCGTAGTAATTAGCGACGCGGCTGAAATTATCGATGAAAGTGGAGAAAAGCTTGGTGGTGTGAGGGATTTCGCGGAAGGCCAGACAGTGAGACTCCATGGGAGAAGTCATAGTACACACGGCCTTTTACAGCGGCAACAAGGATGGGACGCGCGGAATGGGAGGAGGTTAGCAGGGTGCGAGTCGGCCAGAGGCGCGAGGGGCGAGAGTTCTTGCGGGGTTACTAACGTGCGAGCTGGGACGCGCGAAAGTCGTGCCGCATGAGCGAAGTCATCGCCGAATCGGTCACGGCCCAGCGAGCGGGGCCGTGTGAAAGCGGTGGCTAGCCACCGCACTCCATATAGGCTGTGCCTGGCGGGAAGCTGCATGGAAATCGAAGGCAAGAAAATCATTTTGTGTGTTCTGGCCATGGGTTGGAGCTGCCTGGAGCCGATTGCCCTCGCGCCAAAGTTCAAACGAGCTTCTGACGGACGCTATTAGAGATGCGCGGACTGGGCGGTAAGATTCGAGAGCAGCACGTCGATTTCCTGGCGCGCGGCTTCGTTGACGGGCAGGAGGGGCGGACGGGGAGGGCCGCCGTAATAGCCGAGCCGGTCGAGCGCGTATTTCAGGCCGGCAATGCCGTATTGCGGGCCGAACATTTTGGCGGGTGCTGTGAGCTTTTGCGCGAGTGAACGCGCGCCGGCAGAATCGCCCGTGCGAGCTTTCTCGTAAATTTCCACGCACAATTCAGGGAAGGCGCAGGCGAGAGCCAGGATCGCGCCGATGGCTCCGATTTCGAGCGATTCGTAAAGCGTGGCTGCCGAGCCGACAAGCGTGCGGAAATTTTTCGGCGCCGTGGCGATGATTTTGGCGACTCCCGGCACGTCGCCGGAGCTGTCTTTCATGCCGATAATGTTGGGATGCTTTGCGACGCGCGCGATCAGCGGGGCTTCCACCTGGATGTGCGTGAATATGGGCACGGAATACACCAGCACTGGGATGCGCGCGGCGTCTGCGACGCGGAGATAGTGCTCGGCGAGCGTGTTTTCGTTCATGGCCGGCTTGTAGAAGCTTGGCGTGCGGACGAGCGCGGCGTTGTAGCCCATGTCGGCGGCGCGATTGGTGTGCGCGATTGTCTCGGCGGTGGATTCGGCGCCGGTGCCGGCGATGAGAGTTTTTTCCGGCGGCGTGGCGGCTCGGGCGGCTTCCCAGAGGCGGTAGATTTCTTCCCAGCGCAGGAGGACCGATTCGCCGGTCGAGCCATTGACGACGTAGCCAGCGAGGCCGATTTGGTTGTAACGCGCGATATTTTCGCGCAGGCGCTCGGGCGCGATTGAGCCATCGGGCGCGAAGGGCGTCGTGAGCGGCGGCAGGATTCCGTTGAGGTTCATTGGCCTATTTTACCTTAACTTCGCTCGCCTGGGACTGCTGGGGCTTTCGCCGTGGCGGCAGTCTTCGGGCGATGGAGATCCTGGAGCGCGACGATTTCGACGGCGTGGCCGGCGATGGCGCGGATGCCGCGAGCGGCGGCGCTGGCGGCGGAAAGCGTGGTGATGCAGGGGATGTTGTAACGGATGGCGGCGCGGCGAATGGATTTTTCGTCGTAGAAGGATTCGCGGCCGAGGGGAGTATTGATTACCAAGTCTACTTTGCTGGTCTTGATGAGGTCAACGATGTTGGGGCGGCCTTCATTTACTTTGTACACGGATTCGACTTGGATGCCGGCGCTTTCTAGAGCGGCGGCGGTGCCGCGCGTGGCCAGGACGGTGAGGCCGGCGGCGAGCAGATCTTTTGTGAGCGCGGCTACGTGGCGCTTGTCGTGATCGTTTACGCTGATGAAGACCGTGCCCTTCACTGGCAGGCGCTGGCCGGCGGCTAGCTGTGCTTTGGCGAAGGCGAGGCCGAAGGTGGAGGAGACGCCCATGACTTCACCTGTCGAGCGCATTTCGGGGCCGAGGATTGTGTCCACGCCGCGGAATTTATTGAATGGGAAGACGGGTGACTTCACGGCGTAGAAATCGCGGACGGCGAGTTCCTTGACGCCGTTTGTCTCGATGCACGGGAGATGCAAATCGCGGAGCTTGCGGCCGGTCATCAGGCGGGCGGCAACTTTTGCGAGCGGGACGCCGGTGGCCTTGCTGACGTAGGGGATGGTGCGCGAGGCGCGCGGATTTACTTCGAGGACGTAAACTGTGTCGCGCTGGATGGCGTACTGGACGTTCATGAGGCCGACTACGTGCAGGGCGCGGGCGAGGCGGGAGGTGTAGTCGCGAATGCGCTCGAGAACTGGCGGCTTCAGCGTGACCGGCGGAAGGACGCAGGAGGAATCGCCGGAGTGGATGCCGGCTTCCTCGATGTGCTCCATGATGCCGGCGATGACCACGTCTTCGCCGTCGGCGAGCGCGTCGACGTCTACTTCGATTGCGTCTTCGAGGAATTGATCGATCAGGATGGGGCGGCGGGGATCGGAAGCGGTGCCGATTTGCGCGGCTTGCGTGACGTAGTCCTCGACTGTTTTTAGGTCGTAGGCGATCACCATGGCGCGGCCGCCGAGGACATAACTCGGGCGGACGAGGACTGGGAGACCGATTTCATTCGCTACGCGGACGGCTTCGGCGGGAGCTAGCGCTGTGCCGGCGCGCGGCTGCTGGATTTTCAGCTCGTCGAGGAGCGCGCCGAAGCGGCGGCGATCTTCGGCTAGATCGATTGATTCCGGATCGGTGCCGATGATTTGCGCGCCGTTGCGTTTTAGTTCGAGCGCGAGATTGAGTGGGGTCTGCCCGCCGAACTGCACGATTACGCCCTGGGGCTTTTCGCGGTCGAGAATGGCGAGGACGTCTTCGAGAGTGAGCGGCTCGAAATAGAGGCGGTCGGAGGTGTCGTAATCGGTCGAGACGGTTTCCGGATTGCAATTTACCATTACCGTTTCGTAGCCGTCTTCTTTGAGGGCGAAGGCGGCGTGGCAGCAGCAATAATCGAATTCGATTCCCTGCCCTATGCGATTCGGGCCGCTGCCGAGAATCACTACCTTGGGACGATCGACGGCGCCGGATTCGTCTTCTTCCTCGTAGGTCGAATAGAGATACGGAGTGAAGGATTCGAATTCGGCGGCGCAGGTGTCCACTCGTTTGAAGACCGGGCGGACGCCGAGTTCGTTGCGGCGGGCGCGGACGGCCGAGGCGGTGGTTTTCCAGAGCTTGGCTAGCTCTTCGTCGCTTGCGCCGGAGCGTTTTGCTTCGAGCAGTAGTTCACTCGACGCGGCTTCGAGCGTCGTGGCGGCAGTGCGTTTGTCGAGCGCGACCATCTCTTCCATCTGGCGGATGAACCATGGGTCGATTTTCGTTAGCGAGCAGACTTCGTCGCGCGTCATCCCGAGCTCGAGCGCTTCGAAGAGCCAGTGAATGCGGTCCGGGCCGGGGACGGTGAGCTTTTCGCGCAAGAGCGCGATTGAGACTTCGGCGGGAGCGCGCCAGGGCGTGTGCGGCTCGAGCGAGCGGATGCCCTTGCAGAGCGCTTCCTGAAACGTGCGGCCGATGGCCATCACTTCGCCGACGGACTTCATTTGCGTCGAAAGCGTGGTGTCGCTGCCGGGGAATTTCTCGAATTGCCACTTCGGGATTTTCACCACCACGTAGTCGATGGTGGGCTCGAAGCTCGAGGGCGTTTTGCGCGTGATGTCGTTCGGGATTTCGTCGAGCGTCATGCCGAGGGCGAGCTTGGCGGCAATTTTCGCGATCGGGAAACCTGTGGCTTTGCTTGCGAGGGCGGAGCTGCGCGAGACGCGCGGGTTCATCTCGATTACGACCATGCGGCCTGTGCCGGGCTCGATGGCAAACTGAATATTGGAGCCGCCGGTTTCGACGCCCACTTCGCGGATGATGGCAGCGGCCGCGTCGCGCATACGCTGGTATTCCTTGTCCGTGAGCGTCTGCGCGGGAGCGACGGTGATCGAATCGCCGGTGTGAATGCCCATGGGATCGAAATTTTCGATCGAGCAGATAACCACGAAATTGTCGCGGAAATCGCGCATCACTTCGAGCTCGTATTCCTTCCAGCCGAGGACGGATTCCTCGATGAGCGCCTGGCGCACGGGGCTGGCGTCAAGAGCGCGCGCGATGGCGTCCGCGAACTCCTCGCGATTGTAGGCAATCGAGCCGCCCGTCCCGCCGAGCGTGAAGGACGGGCGAATCACGACGGGATAGCCGAGCTGGTCCGCCAGCACGACTGCGTCCTGAACGTTTGTGACTACTTCCGACGCGGGAACTTCGAGCCCGATTTTGCGGCACACGTCCTTGAAGAGCAGGCGGTCTTCGGCGATGCGGATCGCGCGGAGCGAGGCGCCAATCAGCTTCACATTGTATTTTTCAAGGATACCTGCCTCGGCGAGCTCGACCGCGAGATTGAGGCCCGTCTGGCCGCCGACGGTGGGCAGTACGGCGTCAGGCCGCTCGGCGGCGATAATGGCTTCGAGATATTCCTTCGAGAGCGGCTCGATGTAGGTGCGGTTCGCGATTTCCGGGTCAGTCATGATCGTCGCCGGATTCGAATTGACGAGCACGACTTCGTAGCCTTCCGAGCGCAGCGCTTTGCAGGCTTGCGTGCCGGAGTAGTCGAACTCGCACGCCTGCCCGATAATGATCGGCCCCGAACCGATAATCAGAATCTTCTTGATGTCAGTCCGTTTCGGCATATTGTCTTGTCTGGTCTTCTACCAATCCCCACGTAGATCTGAGTAAACACAGACTTCGCTTACTCTTCCTTGCTAGCCCCCAGCCCACAATCGGTGGGGCTTATGAAGTATCTTGACGGTCCGGCGTCATGCGCCTTGGTGTCCACTGCAAGAAGAACGTAGCCGGGAGTTCCATGCCAATTCATGTGCATTGCATAAAGGCCGGGAGCCACGCCGGTGAAAGCAAAATTCCCTTGATCATCGGTCGACGTCCTGGCCACTTCTCGCCCTGAGGATGCTTCGTTCAATATGAGCTCCACATTCGCGAGTGTCTTGTCCTCATCCATATTTTTGGGCGCGCCCGGGATGCCTGCTCTTAAAAGAGTTCCTGCAATCCTTTGTGCAGTGAAGATTTTATCGTCAGGCCATTTCAGTTGAAGTGCCGTCAAACCGTTCGATTCGACGATGTCCAACTCAACCGCGTCGCCGGTGATCTCTCCGCGCTCGACAATCAACAATCCGTGGACAGGTTTGAGCCCACGGAAAGCTGCGCGGCCATCCTTGTCCGTCAGCGCCTCGGCGACCGTTGGATGAGGTGGCTCGGATTTGTGGTCCAACTGGTCGATTGAGACACGAATCCCATCGAGTGGCTGGCCGGCGGGCGCTTTAACAATTACGTCGAAATTCGGAAGAACCTTGAAACGCGGAAACGCCATGGCGCAGGCGAGCGCGAATTCAAACGGAAGCAGCAGTGTCAGGATTGCTCCGAAGGCCAGCCCAACCTTCGCGATACGAGTCATCATGACGCCTCGCGCATGAGTGAAATGAAATCGTCGAAGAGGTAGCGGGCGTCGTGGGGGCCGGGGGAGGCCTCGGGGTGATATTGGACGCTGAAGAGCGGGAGCGAGCGGTGGCGCATGCCTTCGTTCGTGTGATCATTCAAATTTACATGCGTGATTTCAACGTCGCTTGAGGGGAGCGAATCCGGGTCCACGCAGAAGCCGTGATTTTGGGCGGTGATTTCCACTTTCTGCGTGCGGAGATTTTTCACCGGGTGATTCGAGCCGTGATGGCCGAATTTCAGCTTGAAAGTGCGGCCGCCGAGCGCCAGCCCGCAGAGCTGGTGGCCGAGGCAGATCCCAAAAATGGGCACGCGGCCGAGGAGCTTGCGAATATTTTCGACAGCGTAGCCGACCGGCTCTGGGTCGCCCGGGCCGTTCGAGAGGAAGACGCCATCCGGCTTGAGCGCGAGAACATCTTCGGCGGACGTTTGAGCTGGGACGACCATCACGTCGCAGCCGTGGTCAACAAAAAGCCGCAGAATATTTTGCTTGATGCCGAAATCATAGGCGCCGACTTTGATGCGCTTGCCGCCGTTGTGCGTTGCGGCTTTTTCTAAAATTGGCGCCGCAAGATCAATCGAGCCGCGAGTCCACTCATATTTCTTAGCTGAGGTGACCCGGGTGGCGAGATCCTGGCCTGCCATTGTCGGGAGGGCGCGAGCTTCCGCGATCAATTTCTCGGCTGGAGTGCCGTCAGTCGATAGGACGCCGCGCAGCGCGCCCACCGTGCGCAGGTGCCGGACGAGCGCCCGCGTATCCAAATCCCAGATGACGGGGACGCCATGCCGCTCAAGATATTGCTGCGCGGATTCGGTGGAGCGCCAGTTGGAAGGCAGCGGCGAAAATTCGCGGACGATCAGTCCTTCGATGTAAGGCTTCGCCGATTCTTGGTCATCAACGTTCGCGCCCACATTCCCAATATGCGGATACGTCAGGCACACCATCTGCCCGGAGTAGCTGGGATCGGTGAAAACTTCCTGGTAACCGGTGAGAGAGGTATTGAAAACGACTTCGCCGCCACGGCGGGTGCGTGCGCCCGCCGCCCGGCCGTTAAAGACTCGCCCGTCCTCGAGCGCGAGAATCGCGCGAAAAGCGGCCTGCTGCGTCAGTGTGTCCCCCTCGTGGTGTCATCGTGACGACGCAATTACAGTCGAAGTGGAAGAAAGCGATCCGAAATGATCCACCGGCCAGTAGGCGAAGACGGCTTTGCCGTAAATGAATTGCCGCGCCACCGGGCCGAAAACGCGAGAGTCGTTCGAGCTGTCGCGGTGATCGCCCATCACGAAAAAACTGTCGGGCGCCAGCGTGAGTGGCGGATAGCTCGCGCCATCGAGATAGCTTGGCGGAACGTAAGGCTCCATCAGCTCTTTGCCATCCACGTAGAGCCGCCCGGAGCGCAATTCCACAATCTCGCCCGGCAAACCGACCACGCGCTTGATGAAGGACTTCGAACGGTCGAGCGGATACCAGAAGACGACCACGTCACCGCGCTCGATAGGTTCAAAACGATAAACGAATTTGTTGATGAATATGCGCTCCTGATCGCTCAGCAGCGGCGCCATGCTGGTGCCTTCCACTTTCACCGGCTGGTAAAGAAAAATGATGATGACGAGCGCCAGGCCCAGCGCGACGGCCAGGTCGCGCGTCCAGCTGCGAAGCTCACGCCGCAATTGAGGAACGGGATTATTTTCAGGCGCGGTGGAGGGGCCAGGATTGGAGATGTCTAGCATTCGCTTCCATCACATTTATATCACGGAGCGGTGAGGCGCGCAAAGCGCAGGCCGCGTGTAATCCCAGGCGGGAATTTCAACCACGGATGAACACCGATGAGGATCGAACCGCGCTTTCTCCACATTCGGCACGTTCGCGAAGATTCTGGGCTTGAAGATGTGTCGCACCTACGGCGCTCGGAATACTCGGCTATTGGATACCCAGCCCGCCACAAATCGGCGGGCTGGGCTACCTTGTGCCGCGCCTATGGCGCTGGTGCTCGGAGTCCTGAGACCGCGATTCCAACACGCTTACCGAAAGGCTTAGACGCGAATCGTTCGACTACTCGGTGCTTAGCGCAAAACGCAGAATGGCGAGGGCCGCCAGCACGGCGGTCTCGGTGCGGAGGATATTTTCGCCCAGCGAGACTTCGAGGAAACCGGCGGCGCGAGCGGCGGCGATTTCGTCGTCTGACCAGCCGCCCTCGGGGCCGATAGCCAGGGTTGCCGAGGTTCCTCTCGCGCCTTTCAATGCATCGCGAAGCGGACGCGCATCGCGGCGCTCGGAGAAAATAATCTTCAGGGCGCCACTCGATTGGGCGAAGGCTTCCGCTGGGCGCATGGCCGCATTTCGCGCGGCATTTTTGCGCGCTGTGCCCCCGCCACCGCCGCTGCGCAGGAGAGCCGGCCGGAGGCGACGCGACTGTTGTGCGGATTCGAGCAGAATCTTTTCCCAGCGCGGCTGGCGCTTCCCTGCTGCTTCGAGGAGGCGTTTCTCGGTGTGCGCGGCGGCGAGGGGAACGATTTCGGTGACGCCAAGTTCGGTGGCTTTCTCGAGGCACCATTCGAAGCGATCAAATTTGACGATCGAAAGGAGCAGATTGAGATGCAGCCAGGGTTCGCGCGCGGGAATGTGCTCGACGAGCGCGAAATCAATGTGATTATCGCCGCGCTTGGAGAGCGCCACGCGCTCGACGCGCCCGAGCCAGACGCTATTGCCGTCGCTCAGCTCGTAGAGCTGGCCCGGCTCGGCGCGCAGGACGCGGCCAAGATGTTCCGCGGCATCGCCGGTCAGTGTGGCGGAGTTTGAATCGAAGCGGTCGACGAAGAAGCGGCGGCGCATTTTTTAATTGTACCGCGGCGGGCAAGGAACGAAGGGCCCTGAACTGGGGGCCTCGACGCGAGGCTTATATCCGATGTTTGATGTTTGCATTTAGCGGGAGGATAGCTCGGAAAAGCGCAGACAGGAGTGTCTGCGCCACCTGAAGGCAGAGTGCCCTACCGGCTCTAGCCGAAAATATCTTTTACCTTGTCGAAGAAACTGGAGGAACGCTCCGCCGGCTTGTTTTCGACTTTCATGGTCGCGCCGAGCTGCTCGAGCAGGCGGCGCTGTTCTTTGGTGACCTTTGACGGGATCACCACGCGGATGCTGACGTACAAATCGCCGCGGCCGCCGTGCGGATTCGGCAGGCCTTTGCCGTTCTTGCGGAAAATTTGGCCGGACTGCGTGCCTTCGGGAATTTCAAGCGCTTCTTCGCCCTTGAGCGTGGGAATACTGATGGTGACGCCGAGCGAGGCTTGCGCGATGCTGACGGGAATCGTGCAGAAGAGGTCCGCGCCGCGCCGCTCGAAAATCGGATGCTCCTTTACCTCGAGAAAAATGTAGAGATCGCCAGCGGGGCCGCCATTTGTGCCCGGCTCGCCCTGGCCGGTCATGCGCAGGCGCGTGCCGGAATCCACGCCCGCGGGGATGCCGACTTCGAGGGTGCGCTCGCGCTCGATGCGTCCCTGGCCGCGGCATTGCGTGCACGCCTCGCGGATCACCTGGCCGACGCCCTGGCATGCGGGGCAGGTGCGCGTGATGGAGAAGAAGCCCTGCGTGTATGCCATTTGGCCGCGGCCGCCGCAGGTCTTGCAGGTGGACATGCCGCTGCCGGGTTTTGCGCCCGTGCCTTTGCAGCCCTCGCAATTTTCCATGCGCGTGACGCGAATTTTCGTGTTCACGCCGACGGCCGCGTCTTCGAAACTCAAAGACATGTCGTAACGCAAATCCGCGCCCCGCTGCCCTCGCTGCCCGCGGCCACGGCGTCGCCCTCCGCCCAGAATTTCTTCGAAGCCGAAGAGGTCGCCGAAGATATCTTGAAATTCCTCGAAGATGGTCGCGTTGAAGCCGGAGCCGGGATCGAAGCCACGATTGCCCAAGCCCGCGTGGCCCAGGCGATCGTAGATGGGCCGCTTTTGCGGATCGGAGAGCACGCTATAGGCTTCGGAAGCTTCGCGGAAATTATGCTCGGCTTCTTCCTTCTTGTCGGGATTGCGGTCGGGGTGCCACTGCATCGCCGCCTTGCGATAGGCGGACTTAATTTGGTCGGCGGAAGCTTCGCGCGTGACGCCTAAAATTTCGTAATAGTCTCGTTTGGTTCCGGTTGCCATGGTTCCCTTTCAAGCCTGAGCGGACGCTTTTTCCGTGGCCATTCGAAAAAGCGCCCGCTGTAAATTTACCCTCGTGCGTTTTCTTTCTTGCCGGCCGCTGCGGGATGCGCGGCCACGCGGACCATTGCCGGCCGGAGTACGCGGCCGTGGAACACGTAGCCGGGCTGCAATACCTCGATTACAGTTCCGTCCGGGTGCTTCGTCGTTTCGACGGCCTCGATGGCGTGATGATAATGCGGATTAAATTCCTTGCCGGCGGATTCGATTCGCTCGAGGCCTTGCTTCGCAAGCGCATCCGAGAGCTGGCGGTGAATTAGCTCGAAGCCCTTGCGATATTCGGCGTAGGCGGGCTCGTCATGCGCGGCGAGCGCGCGTTCGAAGGCGTCAAGAACGGGGAGGAGCTGTTCGACGAGCGACTCAACGCCGCGATGGCGGTCCTGATGGCGCTCTTTTTCGACGCGCTTGCGGTAGTTTTCGAAGTCTGCCTGACGGCGGACGAGCGTGTCTTGCAACTCCTGCTTTTCGGCCTGGAGCTTTTGCACCTGCTCGGCGAGTGAAACTTCGCTGGTGGAAAGCTGCGGGGCTTCCGCGTCGGCTGCCGCGGCAGCTACGGCAGCAGGCTTCGGGTTTTCTTCCCTTTCTTTATTCGACGGCAAGAACGTCAACTCCCCTCTTGGTTTTCGGAAAAAAACTGAGCCATGAAAGCGACCGCGGTGATCACTCGCTCGTAATGCATGCGCATCGGGGCCAGAATGCCGAGCGTGCCCTGCGCCATATCTTTAGATGTGTAGGAGGCGGAAACCAGCGCAAGATTTTTTCCGGCGTTGGACATCTTGTCGAGCCCAAGCTCCACGTGGACGGGCTCGGGGGCTTCGATCGCGCCACTCAGCAGCGCGATGAGTTGGTCTTTCTCCTCGATGGCTTCGAGCAGCTCGCGCAAGTGCTCTTGATTCGTGAATTCCGGTGAAGAGGCAAACTGCGCCGCGCCTTCGACGTAGATTTTGCGCTCGCCGATATCGCCGAGAACGATGGGATCGCAGAGCAGCAGCGCATCGTCCGCCATGCGGCCATAGCGCTCGCGATCGCTTTCGAGTTGCGCGCGGAGATCGGCGCGCATGGCTTCGAGCGTCCAGCCGATATAGTGATGATTCAGGAATTCGGCGATGTGGTCGAGATCCTCCTGGCGGAAAGAGCGCTCCGGGCGCATCAATTTGTCGCGCGTGAGGCCGCCGGCGGTGACGAGAACCACGAGAACGCGCGTATCGGGCAGGAGCAAGAATCGCAGATGCTCGACCATGCTTTGCGCCAGAGGAGGCGAAATGAAAATTCCCAGCCCGCACGAGACGGCTGCAAGGACGTGGCTCGCGCGCTCCATCACCGCTTCGGGTGTTTGTGCGGCGGCAAGCTCACGCCGAATCCACTGGCGATCTTCCGGGCTGGCGGTGGCTTGCGCCGTCACCTGCTCGACGAAGAATCGGTACGCCGCGGCTGTGGGGACGCGGCCTGCGGACGTGTGCGGCTGGTAGAGGAAACCTTCTTCTTCGAGATCGGCCATCACGTTGCGAACCGTCGCGGAGCTGAGCGGGTCGGCCTGGCGGCGCGCAATGCTGCGCGAAGAGACGGGCTCGCCCGTTTCGATGTACACGCGCACCACGTCGCTCAGAATCTGCTGGTGCCGTTTCTGCTGTAGGACTGTCGGACTCATCGTTTCACAAATGCCCCCGCAGCGCCGCCCTGAATGCGTTCGGGAGAACTACCGCCATGAATAGAGTTTAGTCGGCGGGGCGGCAAGCGTCAACTTGGGCGCGCGTGGAGCGGTGCGAGGAGAGCACATTGCGGCGCGGGTGGCGCGAGGAAATGAGGTGATTGGGCGCGACCTGCCCGCGTGCCCGGGAGCTATTTTTTAGTTCGTGCGCAGGCGTTCGGTCACCAGATGCGGCAGCGCTGCGCCTCCGGCCGGACCATCGGCGAATCCGCGGCGCATGCGAATGCTTTTGAGAACGCCGGGATGTTCGACATCGGAGCATTCACGCGGAAGCGATCGAGCGGGTGAGGGTCGGTGTTGACGAGGACTCGGATGCGTTCCGGCCGAGTGCTGCCCGCCCATACCTGCGCCCAGCCAAGAAAGAATCGCTGGCTGGCGGTGAAGCCATCAATTGGGGCCGGCGCAGGCTTCCCTTCCATCGTCTTCTGAAGGGCGTTATACGCAATCGTGAGTCCGCCGAGGTCCGCGATGCTCTCGCCTTCCACTAGTTTGCCGTTTTCATGCAGGCCTGGCTCGGCCTCGAAGCTGTCGAACTGCTTCACGATGCACTCGCCGCGCTCGTGGAAATTTTTCAGATCTTCTTCCGTCCACCAGTTCTTCAAGTTGCCGTCAGCGTCGAATTTTGCGCCTTGATCATCGAAGCCGTGCGTGAGCTCGTGGCCGATCACCGCGCCCATCGCGCCGTAATTCATGGCGTCGTCGCGATTCGGATCGTAGAAGGGCGGCTGCAAAATCCCTGCGGGAAAGACAATCTCGTTGCGGAGCGCGCTGTAGTAGGCGTTCACCGTCGGCGGCGTCATGCGCCATTCCGCGCGATCCATGGGCTTGCCGATTTTTGCGACATCGTAATCGCTCGCGAAGTCGTTTCCACGGCGGACATTTTCGACGTACGGGCCGCGGTCCACCTGAAACCGGGAGTAGTCGCGCCACTTGTCTGGATAGCCGATCTTGAGCTGAATAGCTTCGAGCTTCTTGACCGCCTGCTGGCGCGTCGGCGGGCTCATCCAGTCGAGCGTCGAAAGATCGTCGCGCAGCGCCGCAATCAGATTCTTCACCATCCCGAGCGCGCGGGCTTTCGCTTCCGGCGGGAAAGCTCGTTGAACGTAGAACTGTCCGAGCGCTTCGCCAAGCTGGCCATCCGTTTCCTGCACACATCGCCGCCAGCGCGGCAGTATCTCCTTCTGGCCCACGAGAGTCCGGTTATAAAAATCGAAATTCTCGTCGACAAATTTTGCCGGCAGCGCAGTCGCCAGTGAATGCACAAGATGCCAGCGCAGATATACTTTCCAGTCCGCGAGAGGCACCGAAGTGAGCTCTGCATTTACTACCTTGAAAAACTCCGGCTGCCCGATGTTGATCTCCGAAACCGCGGGAGTCCCAAGTTCCTTGAAGAAATCTTTCCAGGAAAGGTTGGGAGTGAGTTCATGGAGACTGGCGACCGCCATCTTGTGATAAACCTTGTCCGGGTCGCGCAGATCCACCCGCGGCATGGAGGCTTTCGCAAGCGCCGTCTCGATGGTCAATACGGTCTTGGCTTCAGCCGCGGCTTTTGCGTCGTCATCGCCGAGCAACTTGAACATGTTCGTCAGGTGCTGAACGTAGGCATCGCGGAGCTGCTTGTCTTTGTCGCCTTCGCGCGTGTAGTAGTCTCGTTCCGGCAAACCCAGCCC
Source organism: uncultured Acidobacteriota bacterium (assembly GCA_963701005.1). Lineage (GTDB taxonomy): Bacteria > Acidobacteriota > Terriglobia > Acidiferrales > UBA7541 > Palsa-295. Next base: position 2,847,998 of record OY969555.1, on the reverse strand, counting down.
GCCCTGGCCTGCGGCCGCGATCATCTGCGAGCTGTTCTTGAAATCGGGTTCTGAGCCAAACCCGAATATGGCATTGGCGCCGGCACGCTGAAGACGTGCAACCTCGGCTTGCAGCGTCGCCGTATCTTTCACCTCTGCGATGCGCTTGAACTCCGCATCGAGCGGCTTCAGCCCCGCCGATTCAACCTGGCTCTCATCCATGCAGCTCGCGTAGAAATCCCCCACCTTTTGCCAATTCGAACCGGGCGTGGCATTTTTGTCCTTGGAAGCCTCTTCAAGAATGGCGTGCAGGACATCTTCATTGTGATCCTTAAGAATCGGGAATGATCCCCAGCGAGTATACGCGGGGGGAATAGGATTATTTTTTATCCAGCCGCCGGCAGCGAATTGAAAGAAATTATCGCAAGGGGAAACGGAGCGATCGAGATTCGTGAGATCGAAGCCGTGGCCAGCCTGATCGTCGCCACCGGCGAAGCCGCCGCAGCCGCCTGAAGCTGCGACGACTGATGGAGCGAGAGGCGCCACCTTGTCGAGCCCGGCACCCGCGGATTGTGCGAAAGTCGAAATCGAGCTCGCAACAACTAAAATGCCCAGTAGAAGAAAATGAAGACGACGCATGATCATCCCTCGCTTTAGGTTTGCTCCAACGCAGACTCGGCGGCGCACATATCCCCCGCGCACACAAGAGCCGTTCTGACCATTTCCGAGCTTTTCAGATTTCGCCCCGGCAGGAAACCACCCGCCCGCTACTCGCGCTTCGGCTATTCTGAGGGTCTGAATCCAGCTTGTCAAATTCGCAGGTAGTCAGCAACTTTAGAAGGGTCCTCCGATGCCGCAATGCCGCGCCGGCCTCAATCTAACTGCACGTGCGCTTGCGTTTTCACCTGCGGATTCTCAGCCGCCTTCGAATCTTCAACACTTCCGAAATGCGTGCTCTCGATCCAGAAAAAGAGCTGGATTAAATCAAATAGCAAGCAACCGATAATGATCTTCAATGGGCTCATTTTCGTCTCCCGTCATCGCCAGGTCGTCGAACTTGATCTCGCTTCCCTTCCGCATTGGCCTCGATCGTCTTTGTCTCAACGCCTATGGTCTTCATGCCGCGGATGGTGGACCTAAACGGGAATGGCATCAATGCACCGGCAATAACTTGTGAGTGGCAAACATATAACCAGGCTACTTACTGATTGCACAGCACTTAGACAAACTTCGAGCAAATCCTCCGGCTTGCTTTGGCCACTCGCTCGGGATAGACTCCGGCCTGGCTCTTCTCCCATGTCTGAATCCGGCAGCCCCGCCAAGACCGCCCGCTTCGGAAATTTCGTCGCGGACATGCACACGAGCGAACTGCGCAAGCACGGCCGCAAAATCCGCATCGCCAGGCACCCGTTTCAAATCCTCGCCATGCTGCTTGAGCGCCCGGGCGAGCTGCTGATGCGCGACGAAATCCGCTCGCTCCTCTGGCCCGCCGACACTTTCGTGGATTTCGAGCACGGGGTGAACAGCGCCGTCCGCAAGCTGCGCGACGCATTGGGAGACTCCGCAAACAAGCCGCGCTACATCGAGACGCTGCCGCAGCGCGGCTACCGGTTTATCGCCAAGGTGGAAATCACGGAAGGGGCGCCACAAGCACCTGTATCAACGAGCCCCGCTCCCTCCCCCGCGCCCGAGCTGGTCGGGCAGATGGCAACGGTAAGCGCCGCTGACGCCGGGAATTTCGTTCTGCTCCCAGTCGATGAGGGCACGCTCGCGGAAAAGGAAAGTTATGAGGCGGCTAACGACGATCTCGGCATCTCGCTCCTCGTTGCCGCCGAAAAGCTCCTGCTCGTCCCCTACGGCACAAGGGTAAAAATCCTCGAAGCGCAGCAACCTCTCAGCGGCTGCCGCGTCCGAATCCTCGAAGGGCAATTCATCGGCGCCATCGCCTTCGCGCCACGGAAATGCCTGGCTGATTTGCCCTCGTCGACTGAAGCTTCCAGCTGAAATCACGACCGCGCAAAAAAAAAAAACAGGCGGACGAATGTCCGCCTGTTTCAGCCTAATCAAGTTTCGGCCCCGAACGAACCGCGAGCCCCTCAGCGCGACCGCGCAGCAGGAGCCGTAGCGCTAAACCGCCGCGCCCACCGGCTCGCCGGCTTCCTCATGCTGATGCGACGGCTGCGACTTCCCGCCATCAATCTCGATCCGGCCCTTAAAAAACGCGCCGTCCTCGATGCTGATTCGCGCCGTAATGATGTCGCCCGTCACCGCGCCATCCTTCTTGATCTCGACGCGGTCGCTCGCGCGCAAATTCCCGGTCACCTTGCCGTACACCACGATTTCGCGCGCGGTGACTTCGGAATTCAATTGCCCGCTGCGCCCGACGGTCAGCCGCTGCCCCGCCAGCGCCACGGGCCCCTCGACCTTTCCGTCCACCTGCAAATCTTCCTCGCCGGAAATTCTGCCCTTGATCTCGATCGTCGAGCCAAGGCAGGCGAGATTGCGCGCGCTCGGACTGCTCGGCCGCGCCGAAGGAGTTGAATTAAAGGAAGCTGGCTGCGAAGCCGGTGCGTGCGCCGGCGAATAACCTGGCACTTCATTCTGCGATTGCTTGGTCCACATTTTCCCTCCCTGGTCCGCTCGATAGCGTGGGCTCAGCCTAAGATGACCCCGTTGCTTAAATGTAGGCGGCGGAGCGCAGGGCGGCAATCTCAAAATGGTACAGGTCTGCTCACTTCTGAAACCTGTACGAACGTACAGGTCGAGGCGAACTGCGAGACGAATTGCTTGACGAAGTGCGCGACGAACTACAACGTGCACGATTACGCGTTGTCGATTTGCGCGCGCTGCAGGCGGTCCGAATAATCAATGTAGATCGTCTTCCACTCGGAGTAGAAATCCAGCGCCGCTTCGCCGGACTCGCGGTGGCCGTTGCCGGTGTTCTTGATTCCGCCGAATGGCAGATGCGTCTCAGCGCCAATCGTAGGCGCGTTGACGTAAACAATTCCCGTCTGCAAATCGCGTTGCGCGCGGAAAGCATTGTTCACGTTGCGCGTGTAAATCGCGGCGGAAAGCCCGTACTTCACGCCATTCGCAATCTCGAGCGCCTGCTCGAAAGTTTCAAACGGAATCACGCTCACCACCGGCCCGAAAATTTCCTCCTGGCAGATGCGCATCTTCGGATCGCAATCGATGAACACAGTCGGCTCGTGGAACCAGCCGTGCCCATAAGCCCCGCTCTCGAGCCGATGCCCGCCGGCCGCAAGCGTCGCGCCCTCGTTCTTCCCGATTTCGACGTAGCTGACCACCGTCTTCAGTTGCTGCTCGTTGATGCACGGGCCCATGTCGGTCGTGGGGTTCAGGCCGTCGCCGACTCGCAAAGCCTTCGCGCGCGCAATAAATTTATCCACGAACTCGACGTACACCTTCTTGTGAACGGCCACGCGGCTCGCGGCCGTGCAGCGCTGCCCGGTAGTCCCGAAGCCGCCCCAGATGGCGCCGTCAACAGCGAGGTCCAGGTTCGCGTCGTCCATCACGATGATGATGTTCTTCCCGCCCATTTCCAGGTGGCACTTCTTGAAGCTCGGCGCGCACGACTCGCTGATGATGCGGCCGACCTCCGTCGAACCCGTGAAGCTGATCAGATTCGTGTCCGAGCTTTCGAGAATTGCCTTGCCTACAACCGTTCCCTTCCCCGAAACAACATTCAGCACGCCCCGCGGCAATCCAGCCTCCGCGAGAACGTGCGCCAGGTTGTACGTTGAAAGCGGCGTATCCTCGGCCGGCTTGATCACCACCGTGTTTCCCGCAACCAGCGCCGGAATGATCTTCCACGACGGGATGGCCATCGGAAAATTCCAGGGCGTGATCAGCCCAGCCACGCCGATTGGCGAGCGGACGGACATCGCAAACTTGTTCGGCAATTCGGAGGGTGTCGTCTGCCCGTACAGCCTGCGCCCTTCCCCGGCCATCAGGTAAGTCATGTCAATCGCTTCCTGGACGTCGCCGCGGGTCTCGGCCAGGACTTTCCCCATTTCGCGCGTCATGTCGCGCGAGTATTCCTCTTTGCGCTGGATGAGAAGTTCGGCGGCGCGGAAAAGAATCTCGGCGCGCTTGGGCGCAGGCGTCAGCCGCCATTTGTCGTAGGCAGCCTTCGCGGCGTCCACCGCGAGTGTGACGTCCTCTTCGGAAGAGAGCGGAAACATGCCGACGAGCTCGCCGGTATTCGCCGGGTTGCGGTTTTCGAGCGCTTTGCCGCTGCGCGATTCCACCCATTCCCCGTTGATGTAGTTTTTGAAGACTTTTGGCATCACTGCGGTGGCCATGCGTGTTCCTCCGTAAGAGTCGTCCTGCGTGCCGTGAATTGAAGGGGACGCGAATTTGATGTTGCAGCGCTTCGCGAGGATTCAGAGTAACAATGTCTCTGCAGCGCCGTCAATCTCGGGGGAGACATCGCCTCCGTCGTCCCTGGTTGGAGCAGGCGACTAGGTACACGGGCGGCCGTAAGACGGTCCATTTCAAAATTGCACTCGATTGATTTTGAAAGGGTTAAGACCATTTCCAAATCGTTTTGAGAGTCGATTTGGAAGGACATGATTCGTGAGTTGTGAGTGGTGATTCGTGAACGGCAGTCTGAAAGGGAGAGCCCCGGCAGAAACAGGATCTGAGATGCGATTAGAATTTGCAAGGCACTGATTTTTGAGCCGGTTGCGGGGATTTCTAATACTGGACAGTCGCGATTAGCGCTCTCCGCCAAGGTTCTGGCGGACGCACGAACCGCGCACAAGGCTGGCGGGCAGGCGCTCGCTCCGCTTCGCGCAGGGGCTAGTGGCGAGGGACGAGGGGCGGAGGGCGGATTTGGGGAGCGCTCGTTCTGGCGCTGGGCCTCAGCAGGACGGCTTCGCTTCTTCATGGCACACGCCTCCGAGGGTAGGTTGGCATGAGGGTGGGGCGGAATGCAAGGATGCGAGCCTGTGGAGTCTCTGGAGGCTGGGGCTGGATGCTGGAATGGAACGAAATCAATTCGCAAAATGAAGAGTGACCCGGAACTGCTGCCAGACCGCCCTCGGCTTTCCATCAGGCCCATGGCCAGGCCGAAATTTCCACTTTTGGAGTGTTTCGATAGCTCTTTGGGTCAAACCGTACTGCTGGCCTTCCGCAAAATCTATGTCCCTGACATCTCCATGCTCTGTGACCTGAACGATCAATACTACAGTGCCTTCCTTCCCTTCAGCAGCTGCGGCGCCAGGGTATTCCGGCGGCGGACAATAAATGCATTTGGGGATAAGCTCCTTTGGAGATTTCGCGTCGATCCAGTCCCCCTTGCGATCGGAGCTGAAGGATTTTGCAAGCCGGGTATTAAGCTTCATATCGTCTGTGAACGGGACGTCGACGGAGAGGTTGGAGAATTCCTTTCCCGACTTGGTGTCCGCAGCAGCTACAGCAATTCGAAGAGTTTGTCCGCTGATTTCCGTCAGCTTGCCGACGATTAGAGCATCGGCCTTGAGCTGGCGGGCGAGCCACCAGGCAATTTCCGAATCGCGGACGACATCGGGGGCGACGCGGTTCTTTTCAATGACACCGAGAACCTGTACGCGGTCAATGACGGTAAATTTGCCATGGACATTTGCGAGAGTGCTGCGAAATCCATCAGTGAGGTCTCGGCCTAACTGCGTGAGTTTTTCATCGGGACCGATGAAGTCGAACACAGCAACTTTTTTTGCCATGGCCTTCGTAAGAGCTTCGGCGGTGCTGGCGGCGAGTCCCTCGTTCTGGGAGGTTTGTGCGTGCGCGACAGGAATTAGAGATAGCGCGAGAAAGATTAAAAGAAGGACTCGAACTCGGTCACTGCGAAATGCAATAGGATGCGTCATACCTTTATCCAGGGTGGTTAGATGACGTTGCCGGGCCCTTCTCCCGAGTAGACCGGGTAGCTGTGGAACGACCAAGGCTCGGAAGGAAGGAGCCGAGCGATGATGATTATAGGATGTGATTTTCACACGCGCTACCAGTAGATTGTCTTTATGGGCGAAGCCACCTGTGAAGTGGCCGGACGGCGGCTGAAGCAGAAAAAGGGAGAGGAGCAAGCCAAGGGCGAAAGAAAGAAACAAAGAGAGAAAGAAGGAGAGAAAGAAAGAGAGGAACAAAGAAAGAGGGAAACAAAGAAAGAGAGAAACAAAGAAAGAGAGATTCTTCGACTCCGGGCTGGCTCGTCCCAAAAAACGGGACGAAAGAAGTAAAGAGCCAGCCCTATGCTCAGAATGACGGTCAAAGGAAAAGGCGCGAAGGCGGGACGGAGGAAGTAAAGAGCCGGCCCTCCGCTCAGAATGACGATCGAAAGAAAAGGCGCGAAAACGGGACGGAAGAGAAAAGAGCCGGCCCTGCGCTCAGAATGACGGTCGAAAGAAAAGGCGCGAAGGCGAAATTACGGCTAAAGGAAAATGCTACGAAGGCGGGGGATCGGCAGGTTTGGCCGGGAAGTGGTCCTCGGCCAGGTCTTTCCACTTGGGATTGGCCGCCTCGATTAACGCGATCTTCTTGGCGCGGAGCCAGCCTTTGATTTGCTTTTCACGCGCAATTGCCTGGCGGATGTCACCAAATCTTTCGTAGTAGACGAGGCGTGTGACATTGAATTCTTTCGTGAACCCCTCGGTCATCTTCAGCCGGTGCTGGACGGTGCGCAGGTCCAGATTGCTGGTCACGCCGGTGTAAAGCACCCCAGACTTGCTGGCGAGAATGTAAACGAACCCGCCTTTCATCAGTCACTCCCCTCGCGGCACGTCATTCTGCCTCCCGCGAGTGCCGCGGTAAAGGGGATCTGCTGTTCCTTCTTTCTTTTGCGATGTGCCCTAAGGCCGTCATTCTGAGCGCAGGGCCGGCTCTTTTCTCTTCCGTCCCGTCGTTGGGGACGAGCCGGCCCGGAGTCGAAGAATCTCTCTTTCTTGTGTTTTTGCCGTTGCCTTTTCCGACCTGAGATAAGCATACAAGCCGGAATACAAGAGAGATTCCTCGCTGGGCTCAGAATGACGGAGCGCGGGTCGGCAGGCGCTTTGACATTGAGACTGGGACGGCGAGGGGAATATGGTTCGACGCAAAGACAGGGCGGCGGTGGAAAATTCCGCGTTCGAGCAGCGGCGTCTTTAACGCCGGGTGCGCCAGCCGTAAATCTTCTTGCGCGGAGGAGGGATCGAATCATGGCACAGACAGGGATATCGAGTCTTGGCTCCGGACCTTCGATTGTTTGGGCGGTATTGCTGATTGTTTTCGGATTCTTGGCTATTGGGCTGCCGATGGCTACTTCGCTTGGCGTGGTGATTGTGATCGCCTGGTTGATTGTTTTCAGCGGCGGATTTCAGTTTATCCATGCGTTTCAATCGAAGGGGGCGGGCAACATCATTTGGAAATTGCTGGTGGCGATTCTTTATTTGATCGCGGGAATTTATTTTTTGATGAACCCGGTGATTGGCGTTGCGTCGTTCACACTGGTGCTGGCGATATTTTTTCTGGCTGAGGGCGTGTTTGACCTGGTGGCGTATTTTCTCACGCGCAGCGTCCACGGATCGGGATGGATATTGCTTGACGGCATCGTCACTTTGATTCTTGGCGTGCTGGTTTGGAAGCAGTGGCCTTCGAGCTCGGTGTGGGTGATTGGGACGCTCGTGGGGATCAACATGATATTTACGGGGACGACGCGGCTGATGATTAGTCTCGCGGCGAGGGGGGCGGCGCAGAGCGCGGCATGAGGGTGAGCGAGCGGCGGCCGCGAGAATTTCTTCGCGGCGAACGTGAAACACGCCGCGACGCGAAAGATGTGCCGCACCTACGGCGCTCTCGATTCCCTTTCTACATTTCCCAGCCCTTGCGGGCTGGGCTACCTTGTGACGCGCCTACGGCGCTCCGGATTGCTGTTCTAGATTTCCGGCCCTCACGGGCTGGGCTACCCTGAGACGCGCCTGCGGCGCTCGCTTTCGCCTGACAAGAAGAAAACTCTTCGCTGGCCGGTCACTTCCGCCCCTTCAGATCCTTGAAATCATCGCGGACCTTGTCGAGGCGCTCGCGATACGCGGAGGCGTCGCCGTAGGGGAGGAAATGCGAGTAGCGGTCGTGGGTGTGCTGGACGCGGCGGGCGTGCTTGATGGGGCACCAGTGTTGCTCGGTGCGGCCGGCGACTTCGACGACGTAGGCGAGCAAGCCATTGGCATACGAGCAGTACATGCAATTGAGGCCTTCGAGCGCATTCAGGTAGCGGAGTTTATTGCGATCAATGGCCATGTAGTCGCGGCGGCGCGCTTTCGGGATGCCATACACCGGGAAGCAGACGGCCTGATACGTGGAGACGAAAAGATCGAGGAGCACGAACGGGATGAAGCAAGCGTAGATGAATGGCGCGGTGAGGATGGCGAGAATGCGGGAACCAGCGATGTAACGGAGCAGCGAGGTCTTCAGGCGGCGGTGTTCACGCTTGATTTCGTCCGGGAACCAGATTTTGCCGTGACGAAATTCATAGAACTTCGATTTGATTTCCTCGCCGAGCTCTTCGACGCTGGGCAAGTCGATGAGAGGCTCGGATTTTTTCGAATGATCGTCGGGCACATTTCACCTCGCGCGTGCGGGCCACAAACTACCACAAAAATGCGGGACCTCAGCGGCTCCCCGACAAAAGGAGTCGGGACGCACATACCGCGGAAGCCGGAGAAATATTGCGGAAGCCACGGCACAGCTGAAGTCGTGCCCTGAAGCAAACGGAAAACTTGAAGGCGGAATATTAACTCAATCAGGGCTGCGGAGGTTTGGGAGCGGAGTTCGCGGCCTGAGCGGTGGACGTCGAAGCGCCGCTGCCGGTGCTGGCGGCGGAAGCGGGAGTCGAAGGAGGCGCGGGCGCTGATGATGCAGGCGTCGCAGACGCGGCGGCGGGCGCGGGAGTAGATTTGGCGGCCGGCGTGGGCGTCGCTGCGGCGGGCGCGGCGGCCGAAGGCGTGGTTGACACGGGCTTGGGAGCCGAGACGCCGGCGGTGCTTGAGCCGAGGCCTAGTTTTTGGAGGCTGGGGGCGTTGAGTTTGCCGTTGGGCTCGATGCCGTTGTCGGACTGGAATTTTTGCATGGCGTTGATGGTGTTGGAGTCCCACTTGCCCGTGGGCTGGCCCTGGTAGTAGCCGTTGCGGGCGAGCGCCGACTGGATTTCGGAGATGCGCTCGGGCGTGGGTGCTTTTTGGCTTGCCTCGCGCTTTGAGTGATGCTTTTTGGTTTTCTTTTTGGACGAGCTGGTGGAGGTGGAGGAACTCGATTGCTGTGGTGCTGGCGCGCTTGCGCGCGCTGCGGGCGCGAGCAGCCATGAACAGGAGACGGCTAGAGCGATGGCAAGCCAATGCGTGGAGCTATGGCCTCTGGCGCGGCGCATCTGATGATTGTCTCGCAAGAGGCATTCCGCGCTCAAGGGGAGAAAGCGCGGTTGGGCGCTTATGCGGCAATGGAAAGCTGTGCCGATCAGAGGCAAATGGGAGACGCGGTTCTAGGCGGCGCGCAGCTGAGGGTCGAGGGGGCACGGCATGCCATGCCCCTACGGATGAATTCCGGCTGCGCGACGAGCTAGCGATTCGCTACTTTTCTGCTGGCACCGCGCCGGCTAGTAGGAGCGTTAGGTAGCGATCGGGGACTTCGGTGCGGCGGGCTACCTTGAATAGGACGTCTTGGCCGGGCTTTAGCTGGGCGATTTCGTGGCGATAGTCGGCCATGCTGCTGACCGTTGCGTGGTTGATTTCGATGATTACGTCGCCGCGGGCGAAGTCAACGTCTTCGGCGAAGCTGGCGGGCTCGACTTCGGTGACTACGACGCCTGTGAGCTTGCTCATGCCTAGCTTGTGAGCTAGATCGGGGGTGAGTTCTTCGACGTGCAGGCCGAATTGCGCTGGCTCATCGGGCTGATCGGGCTTGTCTTCCGCGTCCTGAGCGCCGGCCGGGAAAATTTTGGAGCGGTCGGCGACCGTGAGCGTGACTTCTTTCGCTTGCTTGTTGCGGACGTAGCGGACTTGCACGGACTGGCCGATGGGAGTCTGCGCGATGGGGTTCACGAGATCGGTGCCGTTGTGGACGGCGTTGCCATTGATATTGGTAATGACGTCGCCGGGTTGCAGGCCGGCCTTGTCCGCGGGGCTGCCGGGCTCGACGCCTTCGACTACGATTCCGTAGGGGGCGCCGAGTTCGCGCATGAGGATGGGATTATTGCTGCGGTCTTCCTGGAAGGTGATGCCGATGGAGCCGCGAGTGACTTTGCCGACGGTGATGAGCTGATTGTAAACGCTGATGGCGGTATTCGACGGTAGCGCGAAGCCGACGCCTTCGAAGCCGCGGCTGCCGGTATAGATGGCGGTGTTGATGCCGATTACTTCGCCGGCCATGTTGACGAGCGGGCCGCCGGAATTGCCGGGGTTGATGGCGGCGTCGGTCTGGATGAAGTGCTGGAATTGCTTGCCGACGGTTGAGCGGTCTTTCGCGCTGACGATGCCGGCGGTGACGGTGGAGTTGAGGCCGAAGGGGCTGCCGAAGGCGAGGACCCAATCGCCCACTTGTACGCCATCAGAATTGCCGAGCCTGGCTGTGGGGAGTTCGCGCGGGGCTTCGATCTTGATGACCGCGAGGTCGCTTTCTTTATCGAGGCCGATGACCTTGGCGTTGTATTTACTGGCATCGCCATCCATGGCGACTTGAATTTTGGTGGCGCCCTCGACCACGTGAAAATTGGTGAGGATGAAGCCGCGCTTGTCAACGAGCACACCGGAGCCGAGGCTGCGCTCGGCGCTGGGGCCGTCGTCGGGCGAATCGAAGAAGCGGTCGAAGAAATCCTGGAAGGCGTCGTTGGAATGATGCGGTTTTTTCGCGCCCTTGGGCTTGTCGATCACTTGCGTGGTGGAGATGTTGACGACGGCCGGGCCCAGCTTTTTTGAAATGCCGGTGAATGCGTTTGAAAGCGTGATCGGATCGGGGATGGCCAAGAGCGAAGCGCCGCTGGCGGAGGTCTGGTCATGGGTGGCCATGGCGCGGCCGGAAAAAATCGCGCCGATCAGGATGCCGACGCCGAGCGTGAAGGCAATCAGCAGAAATGCGAAGAACTTGCGCTTTCTCGCCCAGCCAATCAGTTCCTGAAATTGGATGCCCATGCGCGTGCTCCCTTCGCCCGGCGCTACAAGAGGCGATTTTTGATTATACCACTCATTGGACTCGCGCCAGGGGAGGAGGGTTTCGGATTGCCCAGGTAATCAAGGTGGAGAGATGCGCGTGCGACGGCGGAAGAAAGGCGAACAGTTGGTGCTGCCAGCAGAGAGGGTCGGCCGGGTGTGTGCCCGGCCGGCCCGCGGAATCAGCTTTGGGCTTGGGGGTCGGTATCAGCCGGCCAATCGATGTTTTTGTTGGGAACCACTTCCTCGTCCCAGGCGATGTTGTCGTCGGGGGCGTCGGTGGAGGCGGGAGCAAGTTTCTTCTGAGCGCGGCGTTCGGCTTTCATACGCGCTTTGTCCATGCGCTTCATTTCTTTCTGGCGCTTTTTGAATGTGGTAGTCATGGCTGTCTCCTTGAAGTGAGTATCAGGCTCGGGCCAGGGCCCGGCCGCCCGCGGTGCCGCCAGAAGCGGCTACCAGCGGGGCTCGCGAGGCTGGCGCGCGACTTCGCGATAATCCTCGTTTGAGAATCTCTCGCGCCCGCGCCCACCACCGCCGCCACTGTTTCCGCCGCTTTGGGGTCCGCGTGGCCCGCGCGGACCGCTTGACTCCGTTTTCGGGCGGGCTTCGTTGACTTTGAGGTTGCGCCCGCCGATTTCCTTGCCATCGAGGGCCGCAATGGCCTTGGCTGCTTCCTCGTCATTCGGCATTTCCACGAAACCGAAGCCGCGTGCCCGGCCGGTTTCGCGATCCGTGGCCACGTGGACTCTGGCGAGCTGTCCGAAGGGCTCGAACAGCGCGCGCAAATCAGCGGCGGTGGTCTGGAAACTCATGTTGCCGACAAACAAGTTCTTCATGCTGCTTCTCCCCTCAATTCTTTGCCACTGCGGAATGGGCGACATGCTACACACGGCCGGACTGAAATTCCGTTCAATCCCCAAATGAATCGGAGTAGCCGGGTGTGGCAGGTGCTAAAAGACGCTCAGTGAATCAACGAAGCGATGCGGGTGGTGCAAGAGCGCCTATCTAATGTAACACGATTGCAGGCGAAAACCGCGTAATTCGATGAGTGGATACCCCTGGAATGGGAACTTTCGCGCGGAGTTGCCCGTGAGACCGTCCGGCTTGGTGTTCTGGAATGGCATCGCCGGATGAAACCTGATATGGTTCTCGCGCATCCCTAGTGCTAGGAGGCCTATAGCGATGAAGCTCCTTGACAGGTTCGAGACAGCCAAAAATACACAGCAAGGCACCGGGAATTCGAGGCCTCGGTCGGCTATGCAAATGCTGGCGGTGATTTTGTCGCTGGCTCTCGTTTTCACCACATGCCCCGAATCGCTGCTGGCGTTTCAGGATCAGCAATCGAACGCGCCAGCCGATGGCCAGGACCAATCGAATGCGCCGGCTGACGACCAGAGCGGTCAGCCAAGTGGGCCACCGAGCGCCCAGACGCCGGCGCGCACACCAGAAACTCCCGACCAATTGCAACAGCTCGTTGCGCCGATTGCTCTTTACCCGGATTCACTTGTGGCGCAAATTCTCGCGGCATCCACGTATCCCACGCAAGTTGTGGAGGCGGACCGCTGGCTGCAAGCGCATCCGGAATTGAAGGGCGATGATTTGGCAAAGGCAGTCGATCAACAAAGCTGGGACCCGAGCGTGAAGGCGCTCACGGCATTCCCGACCGTGCTCGGGAACATGGATAAGAACATTTCCTGGACGTCCGAGCTAGGCGATTCTTATTTCAATCAGGAACAGGACGTGATGGATGCCATCCAGTTCATGCGTCAGAAGGCCCAACAGGCCGGCAATCTGAAGGACACGCCGCAGCAGAAGGTAGAAACAAAAGATTCCAACATCGTCATCGAACCGGCATACCCGGATGTAGTTTATGTGCCCGCTTACGACCCGTGGCTGGTTTACGGATACCCGATCGTGGCGTGGCCGGGGTGGTATCCGTACCCCGGAATCTGGTTCGGCGGCCCGTCACTCTTTTTTGGCGTGGGCTTCGGAATCGGCTTCTACGGGGGTTATGGGTGGGGCTGGGGGCGCTGGGGATTCGATTGGCGCGGGCGGTCCATCCTCTACAACCACGACAGGTATTACTCGCGGAGCAGAGTGTTCTACAACCGGAATGCTTATTACCGTGGCGAACGTCCGGGATTCAACGGCCGCGCCGGCGCGCCCAACAGACCGTTTAACGGAGACAACCGGGCAGCACGTGGATTTGATGACCGAGCCGGTGGAGGCCGTCCCGCGCAAGGAGTTAGACCCGGAAATGCGCCGCGGGGGGGCGGAGAAGGCGGACGTCCCAATGCTTTCGGGGGCTTCGGTCGCGGTGGAGAGGCGCGGGGCGAGGCCGCGCGCGGCGGGGCCAGCATGCGTGGAGGAGGCGGAGGGCGGGGTGGGCGTCGTTAATTCACGCATTCAAACATTCATCGCGGCTATCGAAATTTAGAAACGGAGAAAATATATGCGGCGAATGAAGCAGAACTTTCAGAGAATTTACCGGAGTAATTTGCCTCAATTGGCCACGCTGGGGATTTCGCTCCTTCTCCTGGGGTGCTTCCCCTCCGGCTCGATGGCGCAGCAAAAGGGCCAGGAGACATTCCGAACTGCGCATCAGGCGAGCCGTGCTTTGTTCCTTGCGGTGCAAAGCGACGACGAAAAAGCCCTGCTCGCGATCCTCGGGCCGGAAGGAAAACAAATCACTTCTTCCGGAGACGCGGCCGAGGACGCCAGGAATCGGATCGATTTCGCCTCAAAATATATGGAACTGCACCGGCTGGTGAAAGAACCGGACGGGACAGTGACCCTGTATATCGGGGCGGAAAACTGGCCCACGCCCATACCGATCGTCGAAAAAGCGGGCGTGTGGTTTTTCGATACGGAAAAGGGCAAAGAGGAAATCGTGATGCGACGCGTGGGCCACAATGAACTTTCGGCTATTCGCGTTTGCCAGGAACTCGTCTCGGCCGAGAAGGAATACTACTCGGAAGAGCACAACGTGTACGCGGCGAAATTCATCAGCGATGGCGGCCAGCAGAACGGCTTGTACTGGGCGGGTAAGGCGCCGGAGAGCCCAATCGGTCCGCTGGTAGCCGACGCCAGCACGACCGAAGCCGACATGTCTCGGAAGGATGAGCCGAATGGCCCACTTCCCTTCCGCGGCTATTTTTTCCGCGTGCTTACCCGGCAAGGCAAGGATGCGCCCGGCGGTGCGAAGGACTACATTGCGGATGGGAAGATGACGGGCGGCTTCGCTTTTACCGCTTATCCAGCCGAATACCGGAATTCCGGCGTGATGACCTTCATTGTGGGTGCGGATGGAGTGATCTATCAAAAGGACCTTGGCGAAAAGACCGTCGAACTCGCGAAAGCCATGAAGGAATACAACCCCGATTCCAGCTGGCAAAAAGTGGAAGAGCAGATGGAGCAATCGGCGGACATGCAGAAGACGAAGTAAGCGCTTTAGAGCAGGCGTCGTATTGCCGGCGCAGCGTTTGTGGCTCAACCGGGCTCTTAACCTAAAAGAATATTATTGCGCATTCGCGGGCGCCGGCCGGCGGCGAACCGGTGTAGTATGCGCGCATGCCGATTGCTCCTCCGCCCGAACAGAGTGATTCCCGCGTCATGCGCGAGATGTTCCGGCAAATCGCGCCGACCTATGACTTCATCTCTCGCGTTTTTTCCTATGGCATGGACCGGCGATGGAAACGGCTGGGAGTGAAGAATGCGCCGCTGCCGGAGACCGCCGTGGTGCTGGACCTGGCATGCGGCACGGGCGATTTTTCGGAAATGGTGATGCAGCGATTGCCTAAGGCGAAGGCGATTGCGGTGGACTTGACGGAGGGAATGGTGACATTGGCGCGACGTCGCGGAATCGCGCTTGCGGCTTGCGGCGACGCGGCCGCCCTGCCGTTCGCTGACGATTCCTTCGATTGCGTTTTCATCGGCTACGGGCTGCGCAATTTCCCGAATTTGAATGCGGCGGTGCGGGAGATTGAGCGCGTCACGCGGCCTGGAGGCTTGATGGTGAGCCTGGATTTCTTTCCGCCTGCCAACCCCATTTTGCGCCGGCTTTACTTGGCGTATTTGTATGTTCAATGCGGGTTTTGGGGATTGTTGCTGCACGGGCGCCCGCGGATCTACACATACATTCCACACTCAATACAAAGTTTTCTCTCGATCGAGGATTTTTCTTTGCTGCTGAAGAACATGGGTTACGAGCAGGTGAGTTCGCACCCTTTCATTTTTGGTGGCATCGGCTTGCATCAGGCCGTCAAGCGGTAGACCTGGGCAAGGCCCCGCTTTATCCTTCCGTTATCCCTCTTCACGGTAGCTTGGCATTGACTCTTTGCGCCTCCGCCTTTAGGCTAACGCCACCGGCTGACTGCGCCGCCCCTGGGCGGCTGCCAAGGTGCAAGACGCCATGAAACGCGATGACATTCTCAAACTCCTCGAGCAGGTTGGCGCCATACGCCAGGGTCACTTCGAGCTTTCGAGCGGGCGCCACAGCGGGACGTACATCCAGTGCGCGCTCGTTCTCTCCTATCCGCCGCATGCGGACCAGCTTGGCAGTGCGCTTGCGCAATTATTTAAGGATCATTCCGTCGCATGCGTCGTTTCCCCGGCGCTGGGCGGCATTGTGGTCGGCCACGAGGTTGCGCGCGCGTTGGGCGTCCGCTCGCTATTTGTCGAGCGTGATCGCTCGGGCCAAATGGCCTTGCGCCGCGGCTTCGAGCTGAAGCCGGGTGAAAGAGTGCTCGTGATTGAAGATGTTTGGACCACGGGCGGCTCGACGCGCGAGGCCATCGGCGTGGTCGAGCAGGAGGGCGGGCTTGCGGTGGCCGCGGGCGCGCTGATTGACCGCAGCGGCGGGCGGCTGGAATTGAATATTCCCGCGCGCGCTTTGCTCGAGATGGATGTCCCCAGTTACGAACCCGATGATTGTCCTCTTTGCCGCGCCGGGGGCATGCCTACGCGCCCCGGTTCGCGGTTTTCCCGCGCTCATCCCTAGATCAAGAATTTCGCAATCTCTGGAAACCTTTCCCGAGTTTCGGCGCATCGGATGATGAGCGCGCGAGGCTTGTATCAAAGAATCTTGCGCGCCCATTTGACTCGACCTATGAGCATCTCTCGTTTTCGTCATCTCCTTTCGCTCGCTGCGATCCTAATTCTGGCCTGGCAAGTGGTCTCTATCGCGGCGCAGACAGTGGCGCCTTCGAGCGATCCCTACCCGATGAGCAAGGGAACTTACTGGATTTATCGCGGAACTGTTCGTTGGTTCAACGGCCGCGAGGGAGGGGCTACCACAAAAGTTACCTGGAGGACTGAAGTCC
The DNA here is from genome assembly GCA_963701005.1 of uncultured Acidobacteriota bacterium. Taxonomy (GTDB): domain Bacteria; phylum Acidobacteriota; class Terriglobia; order Acidiferrales; family UBA7541; genus Palsa-295. The sequence goes on along the minus strand of OY969555.1, from coordinate 2,831,527 downwards.
TGAAAGTGATCCGGCGGGGAGCCTTCGTCGCCGCCGTGATCAAGGGATTTCCATCGGATTTGGATTGGTCAGATGGGGATCCAAAGCAAGTGGAATCGCTGCTCATTCGAACTGGCAAGGACGACTACTACTTGTTGGGTGCGGACGAAGCTCAAGAAGGCATCAAGACACTCCGTGACAGCAACGCGTCCGTCGGCGGTTTGTTGAATGCGGATGACTTAATTCTCCGCTTGCCCTTGAAGCAAGGCGCGAAATTCTGCGATGCGGATTCGATGGCCCGCGATGATGACATGTATTGCTGGATGGCGAGTTCGGTGGATCTTGTGTCCCTGAGCGACGTAAAGGGCGTGCCTGCTGGTGGCCACGAGGCGTACGAACTTCGCTACGTCACACTCCCGGATGACACCACCTACACATTTGTCCCCGGGGTGGGGATCGTCAGCTACGAATACCATCACCATGGAACGGTCGCGGACACGGAATTGAAGCTCGCCGAATTTCATCTCGGCTCATCGAACTGAACTCCGCGTCACTCAGCCGGGGCCTTGCTTTCCCGATTTGCATCCCGAGATTTTTCGAAATTCTCGAAACCTTTCGCCGGTTTCAGGGTTCAAATAATTAGGGCCCTGGGGTCCTCTGCCTGGCGGGAGGCTTCTTGGAGAGGCGGCACAAGTCGATCATTGCGCTGACCGTCGTCGCGCTGTTTGTGTACCTCGCGGGGCTGCTGGTGGCCGCGTCAGTGTGGAAGAGCGATGAAAACGCGTCGGCGCCAGAGAAGAGATCCGACTCGCTCGAGATTGGCGGACGTAAGCGCGCGTATTTTGTGCACACTCCTCCGGCTTACGACGGGAAGAAGTCTCTCCCTCTCGTGCTGGTGCTCCATGGCGGCGGGCAAAGCCCGGAAAGCGCTGAGTGGATGTCCGGAATGTCCGCCAAAGCGGACAGCGAGAATTTTCTGGTCGCCTATCCGAGCGGGACGGGCCGGCTGAGCCGCATGCCCACTTGGAATTCCGGCAATTGCTGTGGCTACGCGCTTGAAAACAAAGTGGACGACGTCGCGTTTCTCAGCGCGCTGATTGACAAGCTTGAGCACGATTACTCCGTGGATTCGAAGCGCGTTTACGTTACTGGCATTTCGAATGGCGGGATGATGAGCTACCGGCTGGCTTGCGAGGCGGCCGACAAGGTTGCCGCGATTGCGCCGGTCGAAGGCGCGCAGAATGTCGAGTGCCGGCCTGGTGCGCCCGTTTCCGTGATTGTATTCCATGGTACTGCGGACCAGCATGTGGCATTCGACGGCGGCACCGGGCGATTTCAGATTGGACCTTCGCGCGTGGACAATTCCGTCGCGAGCGCGGTCTCATTCTGGGCGCGTGAGGATGAATGCTCGGCCAAAGCGAAAATTGAGGAGACTTCGGCAGTTCACGCGCAAGCTTACACGGGCTGCAAGGACGGCACGGCCGTCAAGCTCTACGCGATACAGGGCGGACATCACAATTGGCCCGGTGGCCATATGAGCGGCAACCACGTGCCTGCCACAGACCTCATGTGGGCATTCTTCGTCGAGCATCCGAAGCAGTAGCTCCCTGCCCGCGATCCAATCTCCGCGCCTCACTTAATTTTCTGCCCAGCCAAAACCGCGAGCCGGGGCTGCCGCGCCGTGCGATAATCCCCTCACCGGCATGCGCAATTTCAAAATCACCATCGCTTACGACGGCGCCGATTTCCACGGCTGGCAACTTCAGCCCGGCCTGGCCACGATTCAAGGAGCGCTGCACGCAGCGCTTGGCGAGATCACGCAGGAGAAAATCCTGGTGCACGGTGCCAGCCGCACGGATACCGGCGTGCACGCGCTCGCGCAGGTGGCGCATTTCAAGACTCAATCGTCTCTCGACGCTGCCGATCTTCAGCGCGGCGCCAACGCGCTGCTCCCGCCGGCGATCCGCATCATTGAAGCCGAGGAAGTAGGCCCCGATTTTCATGCGCGCTGGCTGGCTCAGGGCAAGACGTACCGCTACCGCATCTGGCGCGGGCAAGTGCTGCCGCCATTCGATTACCGCCGCGCGCTTCACTATTCCGGGCCGCTCGATGAGGGCGCCATGATTGCCGCCGCGCGCCTCTTCGAGGGCGAGCACGATTTCACGACGTTCGCCGCGTCTTCCGGCTCCGAAGATGACGACCGCGAGCGCGACATGGTGCGCGTCATCTACTCCTCGGAAATTGTGCGCGGGCCCGAGCGCGAGGAAATTGCCTACGTCGTGCGCGGCCGCTCGTTTCTGCGCTACATGGTGCGCAAAATTGTGGGCACGCTGCTCGAAGTCGGCAAAGGCAGGCTCGCGCCCGCAGATATTCCTGAGCTTTTCGAGGCGCGCGAACGCTCGCGTTCCGGCCCCACGGTCCCCGCCGAAGGCCTCTACCTCGTCTCGCTCGAGTACCCCGACCCTACGGACTCGCTCGCATCATCCACGCGCCGCCGTTCGGCCTCTAGCTAGCTTCGCGGAGGCTCCAATTTTCGACGCACCGGCTTACCAGGCATTCTGGAGCGGGCCGAGCATCAGAGCCCAAGACTCCTGCTGAGGGACAGGAATTCGTGTAAGATTCCGTCGCATTGCGCGCCTCTCTTGGAGGACTCATGGCCAATGCCACTGCACGCTCGCTCCCGCGCCTCCGCTACGACAATCTCTTCTTCTCCGCAATGGCAGGAGTTGCGCTGATTGCCGTCCTCGTCGGTTTTGCCCGTACTTACTTTCTGGCTGGCTTATTTCGAGCTCCACTCCCGAACTTGCTCGTGCACAACCATGGGGCTGCGTTCACGCTTTGGATTGTTCTCCTCATTACGCAGATCTCGCTGGTGACGGCGGGCCGCGTGGATCTTCATCGCCGCCTTGGCGTGTTCGGCTTCGTGCTCGCCATCGTAATGGTCTTGCTGGGCACGACGGCCGCGAGCGACAGCCTTGCTCGCCATGTGGTTCAACCGGGCGCGGATACGGTTGAGGGAGTGCGTGCCTTCTATACCGTCGGTCTCGGCGGCATGCTCATGTTCTCGACGTTCGTCTATCTCGGTTATCGCAACCGTTTCCAACCGGCAGTGCACAAGCGGTTGATGTGGTTCGCCACGATGTCGCTTCTGGACGCAGGTTTCGACCGTTGGCCGATCTTTGATCCCTACTCGCTTCCGGTCGTGAACGTCATTTGTTTCGGACCGCTGCTCCTGCTGCTGATCGGTTACGATTGGTGGTCCACGGGCAAGGTGCTGCGCGTAACGATTTGGTCGACGATTTTCATGGTCATCGTGCAGCAGGGGCGCCATCCGCTTGGCCACACCGCTGCCTGGCAGAAATTCGCGGGCTGGGTCGCAATGCACATGCCGTCGTTTTCCTGAAAAACAATCGGCGCCTGGTAAACGCGGAAGCCGGAGATTGACCGGGGCCTGAACGTGCAGCTCCTAACCGCTCGCATCTAATTTCATGTAGAATCTTGGAAAATGGTGATGGCGCATTGCTGCGCCGATGAGATTTGACCCGAGGGGGCCAACGAATGGCAGATGCAACCGCACCAGAAACGCCGACGGCGCCGACTGGCGCTCCAGCCGCGACTGCGACAGCCGCACCGCCCGCGGCGACGGCAGCTGCAACCGCCGCGCCGGTTGAAGCCGCCGCTCATGCTGAGCCGAAAATCAAGGCCAAGAAGGCCACGCAGCGCTCTTGCGACGAGAAAGATGCCAAGGGAAAACTGTGCTGCGGGCATTTGAAGCGCTGGTACGACTACCCGAAAGAAATCGAAGCGCTCGTCGGCGCGAAGGCTGAAATTTACCGCTGCGAATTCTGCCAGACGCTATACAAGCCGGACACTTCGCAGCCGCCGCACAGCTATACGCTCCGCTACTAGGCGCAATGAAGCACGACCTCATTCACGATTGGAACACGTTCACCGGCGACGAAATTCCGCTCGGCCGCCGCGTGATGCTGAATGACGAGACGCTGCGCGACGGGCTGCAAAATCCCTCCGTCCGCGATCCGAGCATCGGCGAGAAAATCGAGATTCTGCACCTGATGGAATCGCTCGGCATTGACACGGTCAATATCGGGCTGCCCGGCGCGGGGCCTCGCGCCTATGCCGATACGGAGGCGCTCGCGCGCGAAATTTCGACCGCGCGCATGAAGATTCGCCCGAATTGCGCCGCACGCACGGTTAAGGCTGATATCAAGCCCATCATTGAAATTTCCGAGCGTGTCGGCTTCCCTATCGAAGCGGCCACGTTTCTCGGATCAAGCCCCATTCGCCGGCTGGTCGAAGACTGGACGGTCGAGCATCTCCAGCGCACAACCGAGGAAGCCGTAAAATTTGCGGCCGACGCAGGCTTGCCGGTGATGTACGTCACGGAAGACACGATGCGCACCGACCCCTCGACCGTGATCACGCTCTACTCCACGGCCATTCGCAGCGGCGCGCGCGCGATCGTTCTTTGCGACACTGTCGGCCACGCCACTCCGCGCGGCGCGCACAATCTTGTGAAATTTGTAATCGAGGAAGTTGTGAAGCCGAGCGGTGAAAAAATCCGCGTGGATTGGCATGGGCACAACGACCGCGGCCTGGCCATCGCGAACTCTCTCGCTGCCATCGCCGCCGGCGCTGACCAGATCCACGCCGCGGCTCTCGCGCTCGGCGAGCGCGTCGGCAATACGCCGATGGAATTGATGCTCGTCAACATGCGGCTACTCGGCTTGATTGACCAAGACCTTTCAAAGCTGAAGAAATATTCCGAAGCCGTGGCGCGCGCCACGCACACGCAGATTCCGCCGAATTATCCGGTAGTGGGCCGTGACGCTTTTCGGACCGCTACGGGCGTCCACGCTGCCGCCATCGTGAAGGCCTATAAAAAGGGCGACCAGGAACTCGCCAACTCGATTTACAGCGGCGTGCCGTCGCAGCTATTTGGCCTCGAGCAGATCATCGAGATTGGCCCTTTGAGCGGCAAATCGAATGTCCACTATTGGCTCGAAAAGCGCGGCATCCCCGTGACCGACGAGCTTATAGAGCGCATTTACAACGCCGCGAAGAAATCCGAGCGCGTCCTCACCGACGAGGAAATTCTCGCGCTCACAGGGCCCGTCGCCGCCCGCAGCCAGACCCCTTCGCGCTGAAGCCGTCGAATCCTAGCGCGGCGCTGTATACATCCCCGCCGACTGACGCTAAAATCTCTTTCACGAATCTCGTGAAACTCGCCTCCATCTGCTGTATCTTTTTGGTGATGGCTACCCTCTCCGCCCGGGCCACCGACGATTCCATCGAGAAAATCGCGCAGGAGTCCGGTTGTGCGCGCGCCTTCGATTGGATCGACAAGAACGGCGACTGGATCACGCAGCAGCAGATCCACCTCAACGAAATCCCGGCGCCGGAATTCAGCGAGGCCGCGCGCGGCGAATTCCTGAAGAAATTATTCGAAGCCGCTGGACTGAAAGTCCGCACGGACAAAATCGGCAATGTGATCGGCGAACGCGCTGGGTCCGACCCGAAGGGCGTCATTCTCCTGATCGCCCATCTCGACACGGTCTTCCCTACCGGCACGGACGTGCGCGTGAAACGCAGCGGCACGCGACTGGATGCTCCCGGCATCGCGGACAATGGAGCAGGACTCGCAGCGCTTGTTGGACTCGCGCGCGCGCTTTCGGAATCGCGCATGCACACCTCGAAAACGATTGCCCTCGCGGGCGACGTCGGCGAGGAAGGCGAGGGAAACCTGCGCGGCGTGCGCGCGTTGGTTGAATCCTACGGCTCGCGCCTCTCAGCCGTGATTGCCGTAGACGGCGCCTCAACCGATCACATCACCACGCAGGGCATTGCCTCGCGCCGCTTCGAAGTGAGCATCACCGGCCCCGGCGGACATAGCTGGTCCGATTTCGGCGCGCCCAATCCCATTACGGCGCTGGCGCGCGGCATCGTGAAATTTTCTTCCGTGCAAGTTCCCGATGAGCCGCGCAGCTCGTACAATTTCGGCCTCATCGAGGGCGGCACCTCCATCAATTCGATTCCGGCGCGCGCGTCCGTGAAAATCGATTTGCGCTCCGAGACGGAATCCGAGCTCAATCAATTGGAAAGCGCTTTGCGCGACGCCATGCAGGCGGGCATGCGCGATGAAATCTCCACGACCAATGCCGTGAGCGATGCCCTCGAACTCACAACTCGCTCGCTCGGCGCGCGCCCCGCCGGGAAGCTTGCCGAAAATTCGCCGCTCCTCGCGACGATTCGCAATGTGGACGGCTATCTCGACAACCGCTCGCGCATCGAACGCAGCTCCACCGACGCAAATATTCCCCTCTCGCTCGGCATTCCGGCCGTCGCACTCGGCGGCGGCGGAAAAGGGAGCGGCTCGCACACTTTGGCCGAATGGTACGATCCACTTGGCCGCGAGCTCGGGCTGAAGCGGCTGCTGCTCACCACGCTGGCTCTCGCCGGAGTCCAACCTTAGGATGATGCGCCGGATCCTTGCGGTGTGCGCGTTCGTGTGCGTCTCGGCCGTGATCTTCTCGATTCGAAACCGCGAGGGATATTTTGTGCATGCCGCTCATATGAGCAGTACGGGCCAGAGCGCTGACGATGCGACGCAAGCCCCCGCAGATCTGGTCCTCACCAACGGAAAGATCTACACCGTGGACGCGAATCATCCGTGGACGGCCGCGGTCGCCATTCGCGACGCAACAATTGTCGCCCTTGGAGATTCAGAGGCCAGTCTCAAATCATGGATCGGCCCGCACACGCACGTGGTGGATCTTCACGGGCAATTCGCCATGCCCGGCTTCAACGACGCCCATGTCCACCTCGCCGAAGCGGCTTTTGCCAAACTCACGGTGAATCTCGAGGGTGCAAGTTCGCTCGCTGAATTCCAGGAGCGCATTCGTGATCGCCTGAAGGATTTCAAACCCGGAGACTGGGTCACAGGCCGCGGCTGGGATCACACGCTGTGGCCGGTGAAGAAATTTCCGACGCGCCAGGATCTTGACTCGATTTCTACCGACCGCCCCATGATCTTCGGCCGTGTGGATGGCCATGTCGCCGTCGCGAATTCTCGGGCGCTTCAGATCGCGGGCATCACGCACGAGACGCCCGACCCTTCCGGCGGGCACGTTGAGCGCGATTCGAAATCAGGCGAGCCGACCGGAATGCTCGAAGAATCCGCGGCGATGAATCTCGTTTACCACCGCATCCCGCCCTATTCAGCGGATCAGCGCCGGCATGCATTCGAAATCGTGATGGACGAGGCTCTCCATGCCGGCGTCACTTCCGTGCAGGACAATTCCGTTTACGATGTGCCGCAGGAAAATAATGATGGCTGGCTGAATTTTCTGACTTACCAGCAGATGCGCCGCGAAGCCGCGCTGAAAATCCGAATCACGGAGTGGCTGCCATTTTCTGCGCCCCTCGACCGCCTGGAAGAGATGCGCCGCCTGGGTGGCGCTTCCTCCCCCGGCAATCCGGGCGATCCGTGGCTCAAGACCGGCACGCTGAAAGCGCTGCTCGATGGCTCGCTTGGCTCGGGGACCGCCGCAATGCTTGCGCCTTATTCCGATGATCCCGGCACGTCGGGGATTTTGACCGCGGACCCAGACGATCTGAAGCGAAAGGCCATCGAACGCGACCGCGCCGGATTTCAAATCGCGTTTCACGCCATCGGCGACTGCGCCAACCGCGTGGCTCTCGATACATATGCCGCCGTCCTCGCGGTGAATGGGCCGCGCGACCGCCGCGATCGAATCGAGCACGCGCAAATTGTCGCGCTCTCCGATCTCCGGCGCTTTGGCGTGCTGCACGTGGTCGCTTCGATGCAGCCGTCACACCTGCTCGATGACGAGCGCTGGGCCGACGGCCGCCTGGGCCCCGAGCGGGTGAAAGGCGCCTACGCCTGGCAATCCATGCTGCAAGTTAGCGCGCCGCTCGCGTTTGGCACGGACTTCCCCGTCGAATCCATCAATCCGCTGCGTGGGATATATGCTTGTGTCACGCGCGAACTTCCCGGCGGCGGCCCGCCCGGCGGCTGGCATCCTGAGGAGAAGCTGACGATGGACGAATGCCTGCGCGCTTACACTGCTGGATCAGCGTACGCGCAATTCGAGGAGCAACGCAAAGGCACGATTGCTCCTGGAATGCTCGCGGACATCGTCGTCTTTTCCGCAGACCTTACGCGAATCCCCGCAAGCCAGTTCTTGCACACGGAGGTTGCAATGACCATCGTGGGAGGCCGTATCGTCTATCAACGGCCCTAGACGCCAGCCGGGCCAGCTTGGCGTCGGCGCAAAAAATTACGGGACGACAGCAATAGCCTGCATTTCGCCGTCGCAAGGTTTCTTTTCGATCAGAACGTAGGTGACGGTCGCATCATGACCAGTCAATTTCGTGCAAGGGTCATACGTTCCGGTCGGCATCGCAGTTCCCTCATCGATATCCATGCGAGTGTAATCACGCGCGTGAAGATTGAATTCCACCTCGCGCACCACGAAGGTGATGAGCAATTCCTTTCCATCGCAGTGCACTTTTTTCACCCTTCCATCAGACGTTGTCTTCTCCATCAGCGGCCCTTTCGGCGCCGCCGCCTTGCGCGGCTCATTCGAAGGCAACAGGGCATTTGCGGATTCCACCGCCGGAAGAATATTCACTCGCTCGATTGTCCCGGTCATTCCCTTCTTGTCATCGGGGATGAATTCCACTGTGACGCGCATTCCGTTCAGCGAAGTGCACGGATTCATATTTTCCTGCTCATGCGTGGGTGCCGTGATCCGCAATGGAGTTCCAGGCTGCCTGCGAAGAGTGCGCGTGCCATCCGGCGTATCCACCTGAATCTTCAGGCCGCCTGCGCAGGTCACCTGCGAGACAGTGCCAGTAGCTGTGGTCGAGGCATTCTCGCCCGCCGCGCCTGATCGCTGCCCGGCCGGTTTGTAGGGTGCCGCGCCTTGCATGTTCGAAGTGAATCCGATCACTGCTAGCAAAATGCCCACTGCCGGTACCGCAGCAACAACGCGCGTGATCATGAGCCCCCCTGGCTGAGTGGTGAAGGTACGACACTGTACCGGCAATATACGACCCGGCAATATTGGGGGGCTTATAACCGTATCAGGTTAGGATGTCAAATGAATATCTGTTGAATAATCGTCGGGGCTGCTCGGGCGCTCATCTGGGAAATGGCGCTTCATTATTTCTCGACCTCAATCGCCTGGATTTCGCCGTCGTAGGATTTCTTCTCGACCAGCACGTAGGTGATCTTCGCGTCCTTGCCCTGCAATTCTGTGCACGGATTGAACTCACCCGCTTGAAACGCGACCTCCTCCTGAATTTCCACTCGCGTCCAATCGCGCGCGTGCAACTTGAAATCCACATCGCGCACTGTGAGCGTGACTTTCAATTCTTTTCCGCTGCATTGCGCCGTCTTCACAGTCCCTTCAGAAGTCGTGGTCACCGTCGGCGGTCCCTTCAAAGGCGCCTCCTTGTGCGGCGCGCCTGCGGGAGCACCAGCGCCCGGCTGCCCGCCGGGCGGCAGGATCTGGATTCTGTGCATCGTCCCGGTCATCAGCTTCGTGTCATCGGGCGTGAATTGCACAGAGACATGCAAACCTTTGAGCGATTTGCACGGGTTGATATTTTCCTGTGCCCGCGTTGGAGCGGTAATGCGGAAAGGAGTTCCGGGCTGCGTGCGCAGGGAGCGCGTTCCCTCCGGAGTCTCGAGGTGGATTTTCAGACCCCCGGCGCAACTCACCTGAGAGACGATTCCGGTGGCCGTGCTCAAATCGCTTTCGTCAGCCGCGCGCAGGGACTGCTGGATTGCGCCAGGAACGCGCGCCGCCAATGCTCCATGCCCCGCCGCGAAACCCGGCACGGCCAGCCATGTGCCCACCGCCAGCACCGCGAAAACGATTCGTGTGGACATGAATGCCCCTTGGCCAGGCAGCGCGCTCGAAACCGCGCCGTCATTTTGCAATTCAACGGGGCCATCGATTTTATAGGTTGCGGAAGTCTCCCTGTCAACTCATCGCCGGTCATATGGCCGTCCGCTGCGCACACACTGAATTCTCTGGGCACTCCTCCCGGCTTGTCAGCATTCAGCGCGCCCCTTACACTCTTTGACTCATGCCGAGCAAACGATTGCGCGCGGACCTGGCGCTGCTTCTGTGCGCGCTCATCTGGGGCGCCACGTTCGTGGTCGTGAAGGACGCGCTCGCCGATGTTTCCGTGGCGGTCTATATCGCCGTTCGGTTTGCGCTTTCCGCCGCGGTGATGGGAATTTTGTTTTGGCGCTCGCTGCGGGCATTGAATCGCGCGACCGTCTTCGCCGGCGTGCGGATCGGGCTGGCGCTTCTCGGCGGCTACGCGTTTCAAACCACGGGATTGAAATTCACCACGCCTTCGAAAGCAGCGTTCATCACCGGCTCGAGCGTCGTCCTCGTCCCTCTGCTTCTTGCCGCTTTTGGACGCCGCCGCATCAATCGCTGGATTTGGGCCGGCGCGCTCTCTGCGTTCGCGGGGCTTTATTACCTTACTGTCCCGCCCGAAGGCCTCGGCGGACTGAACATCGGCGATCCGCTGGTTTTCTGCGCTGCGATAATGTTTGCAGTGCACGTGATTTTGATCAGCCGCTACGTCGAGCATCATTCCGTCGGCGCGCTCAGTTTTTTGCAGATTGCGACCACGGCTTTGGCCACGACGCTCGCCGTTCCGCTGCTCTCAGCCGCCGGGATCGAGCATCCGCGCTGGGTCTGGACCTCCACCCTGATTTTCGCCGTGCTGGTGACGGCGCTTGGCTCGACCGTCATCGGCTTTTCCTTTCAGACCTGGGCGCAGCAGTACACCTCGCCCTCGCACACGGCAATTTTCATCAGCCTTGAGCCGGTTTTCGCCGTGCTCACTTCGTGGCTATTCGCACGCGAGCATTTGGGTGTGCGCGTTCTGCTCGGCGGCGGGCTCATACTTGCAGGGATCCTCATCGCCGAATTGAAAGGCCCCTCGACTACCGTGCCCGAATCTCCCGAGCCGATTCCCTCCTAGTTCGCGGGTCACGAAAGGCGCATACCCTTCTCGTACTCCCCACCCGTGGGCGTTAGATATCGAGCAATCGATTAAAGCCGATGATTGAATCGCCGAGCTAACTTGCGGAAGATAGTTAGGGGAGTACATGCGATGCCTCGGCTGGTGATCAATCGCACGGGTGATTCGCCTCGTGTCTTCGAATTGAGCGGGGACCGGCCTGTCTCCATCGGCCGCGCGAAATCCAACAACCTAATTCTTGACCACGGCAGCGTCTCGCGATTCCACGCCGTATTGCACTCGGCTGCGGGCGGCCAGTGGCAAATCATTGATCGCGACAGCTCGAACGGCGTGCGCGTCAACGGCGCAGCGACTCGCGAAGCCACGCTGCAAGCGGACGATCAGATCGCCATCGGCGAGTACAGCGTCCAATTCGAGGACTCGGTCAAGCGCAAAATCACCACCTGCGGCACCGCCAAGTTTCCACCCAAATTCGCCAAAATACTCAGCGAGGCTGCTTATTCGGGATCCTTCATGCCGGTTGAGGCGATTGCCGAGCTTGCCGAGCCTGTGTCGCAGAAGCGCCCGGGAGCAGCCGAGCGTCTGCGGGCACTCGAGAGCGAAAACAAGTTGCTGGCGCTACTCTATCGGCTGAACCAGTCGCTCGTCGAAATTACCAACCAGGATGAACTCACCCGGCGCGTCCTTGATTTCGTCCTCGAAATCGAAGGCGCCGAGCGTAGCTACATGATGCTGCTCGATGAAGAGTCCATGGGGCGCAACGACCTCAATATCATCGGCTACAGCTTCCAGCCGGCCATCATTCGCTACCGCAACGCGCCGCAGGGTGGGGACAAGCAGGCGACGCCGCAGCTCGCGATCTCGCAAACGATCATCAGCCAGGTGATGAAGTCGGGCTTGCCGCTGCTGATTGCGGAGGGCGATGCCGACCCGCGGTTCTCGAAGAGCAAGAGCGTCATACGATCCGGAATGCAATCAGCGATGTGCGCGCCGCTCGGGATTGGCAACCGCGTGCGCGGCCTGCTCTACGTGGATAATCTTTCGCGCCGCGGAATGTTTGCCGTGGACGACTTGAACGCCTTTTCCGTGATCGCTGTACAAGCAGGCCTGGCCATCGAGCGCATTCGCTCCCGCGTCGAAGTTCCCGTGCCGGTGCGCAGCTAAAAAGCGCGCCCTAGAGCTTTCGCTCCCAAGTCTCCGCCACAAGATCTTTGCTGAAACTGTGGTGCGCTTTCTTGCGCACGATGGAAAATCCCGCTTTCCTGTAAATGTGCCGCGCCGCGTGTAGTTCGCTTTGCGTCCACAGAGTAATTTTGCGATATCCCACTTGGCGCGCGAACCGGATGCATTCCTCCACCAAGCGCTTCCCGATGCCCATGCCGCGTGCCGCGGGTTCCACCAGCAGCAAACGCAATTGGGCGACGTCTCGTGAGTATTTCACGAGAAACACGGAACCGACGATCTCGCCCTCCTTTTCCGCGATCCAGCAGCGCTCGCGCTTGGCATCGAAGTTCAGGATGAATTCCGCGACGATCTTCGCAGCCAGCGCCTCGAAATCCATGTCGTAGCCGTATTCCTGCCAGTAAAGCAGCCCCTGCCGGTGCGCCACCCAGCCCATGTCGCCTGACTGATGAGGGCGCAGCAGGTATGGCTCCTTCGAAGCCTTTGGCGCACCGAGCAGGGTCTCAACCGTACCCATGGCGTCGAGCAATCGCCGCTGCTCCCCCGCCGTTAAATTCCGCAGCATCGCGCCGGTCTGCTCCTGCGACTGCGCGTTGACGTGCTTGAACAGCTTGCGGCCGCGCGCGGTAAGCGAAAGCAGACTCTCGCGGGCATCTTCCTTCGATGCAACTCTGGTCACCAAGCCGCGTTTTTCGAGGCTGCGCAGTGTCCGGCTCAAGTATCCCGGGTCGAGGAGCAGTTCCTTCCCAACGTCCCTGGCGACGGGCTTTTCGCGATGAGCCAGCTCGTACAGGACGCGGCCTTCCGTGAGCGAGAGCGGCGAATTCCAGAGACGTTCCTCGAGCAATCCGATTTGACGGGTGTAGAAGCGGTTGAAGCCGCGGACGGTTTCGATTCGTTGGTCTAAAGGCAGAGTAGCCACGTACCCTCCTCCCGCGCATTGTTGTATGTGTGCCACTATCACATACTTAGTTGACTGTAGCAACTATTTGTTAGAGCCCAATGGACTGCTATATGGAGATGGTCGGCGGATGAAAAGAACCGGAGGGTTACAAACGATTTGCGGGGACTCTACTCGCGGCGCTTACTGGTGGTGGAATTTCACGTCCACGGCTTCGTACATCACCGGGACGTTCAGATGCCGCTCTTCGAATGCGGTGATATGCGGCTCGTGGACGAGCGTGAGCCCGATATCGTCGAGGCCTTTCAGCAGGCATTCGCGGCGGAAGGGATCCACCGTAAATGCATAGCTCAAACCCGAGTCATCTTTGACGACGTGGTTTTCCAGGTCCACCGTCAGGCGGTAGCCCTCGGTGGCTTCGGTGCGGCGGAACAGTTCGTCAATCTCATCATTCCCGAGCGTGACGGGCAGAATCCCATTCTTGAAACAATTGTTATAGAAGATGTCCGCGTAGCTAGGTGCGATGATGGCGTGGAACCCGTAATCGAGAATCGCCCACGGCGCATGCTCGCGGCTCGAGCCGCAGCCGAAATTGGCGCGTGCCAAAAGAACAGACGCGCCTTTGTACCGCGGCTGATTCAAGACAAACTCCGGGTTCGGCTTTTCGCCCGGCAGGTAGCGCCAGTCGTAAAAAAGCACACGCCCATATCCTTCGCGCGTGAGAAATTTCAGGAACTGCTTCGGCACCATCTGATCGGTGTCCACGTTCACGCGGTCAAGCGGCGCCACCAGTCCCGTGTGCTTAGTGAACGGCTGCATCGCTATTCGGCCCCGTCCGCGTTCTTCCACTTGCGGATATCCACAAAGTGCCCTTCGATCGCCGCAGCCGCAGCCATAATCGGGCTAACCAGGTGCGTTCGTCCGCCCTTACCCTGCCGGCCCTCGAAATTGCGATTCGAAGTGCTGGCCGAGCGCTCGCCCGGCAACAACACATCGTCATTCATCCCGATGCACATGCTGCAACCGGCATCGCGCCACTCGAATCCCGCGTTCAAAAAAATCTTGTCCAGGCCCTCGGCCTCCGCCTCCGCCTTCACGCGCCGCGAGCCGGGGACCACCAGCGCCTGCTTCAAATTCTTCGCCACATGCTTTCCGGCAACGATCTTCGAAGCAGCACGCAAATCTTCCAGGCGCGAATTCGTGCAAGACCCGATGAACACGCGGTCGAGCGCGATATTTTCAATCGGCGTCCCGGCCTTCAGATCCATGTACACAAGCGCGCGCTCCGCAGCCTGCTGGTCAACCGGATCCTTGAACGAGTGCGGGTCCGGCACGCGTTCGGTCACCTGCGTCACCATTCCGGGGTTCGTTCCCCAGGTGACCATCGGCGCAAGCTCATTCGCCTGCAAATCGAGCGTGGCATCATATTTCGCGCCAAAATCCGTGGGCAGCGACATCCAGTAATCCACCATCATCATGAATTCCCTGCCCCGCGGCACAAACGGCTTCTTCTCGAGATACGCGTAGGTCGTGTCGTCGGGCGCCACCATTCCCGCGCGCGCACCGCCTTCGATGGACATGTTGCACATGGTCATGCGGCCTTCCATCGAAAGCTTGCGCACGGCCTCGCCCGCGTACTCGACCACGTGGCCCGTGCCGCCGGCGATCCCGATCCTGCCGATGATGGCCAGGATCATGTCCTTGGCGGTCACGCCCTTGGGGCGCTTGCCATGAAACTCAATCTTCATGGTTTTGGATTTGAACTGCGAGAGGCATTGCGTGGCCAGCACGTGCTCGATTTCGCTGGTGCCGATGCCGAATGCCAGAGCGCCAAAAGCGCCATGCGTCGAAGTGTGGCTGTCGCCGCAAACGATCGTCTGCCCCGGCTGCGTGATGCCCAGCTCCGGCCCGATGATGTGGACGATGCCCTGATTCCGGCTGTGCATGTCGAACAGGTTCACGCCGTATTCTTCGCAGTTGCGCGCCAGCGCTTCGAACTGTCCGAGCGCATCGGCATCGAGCACCGGCAGCAGGCGGTTCTTCGTCGAAACGGAGTGGTCCATCACCGCGAAGGTCAGTTCCGGCCGGCGCACCCGGCGTCCCGCGGCCTTCAGCCCCGCAAATGC
This sequence comes from uncultured Acidobacteriota bacterium, assembly GCA_963701005.1. GTDB lineage: Bacteria > Acidobacteriota > Terriglobia > Acidiferrales > UBA7541 > Palsa-295. The sequence continues at coordinate 2,816,287 of OY969555.1, read as the reverse complement.
CTGCGGCGAAGTGCCCTCGTGGATCAGGTGCCGGTCAATATAGATGAGCGAAGGTTGCCCGGGAGCTTCGTGAACCAGGTGGGCATCCCAGATTTTTTCGAAGAGAGTGCGTGGAGCCATACGATCGGTTGTGGTCACCTGCCGTTCACATTGTAACAAGCCTGCGCGCTTGTCTCAATCCCTCTCCGAGGGGGCGCATTCGAAGCCGCCGAATGTGCGCAGCCCGGAATCACCTCCCAAATCAAGCCGCATCCGACTTGCGCCGTGGCCTAATCAGGTGTTAACGTACGCTACGTTCCTAGTTCGTCATCCTGCCTGGGAGCTTCGCCAATGAATCTCCAAGCGACCGCACAATTCAGTCCACAAATAATCGCCGGGCTCATCGCCTTCGTTGCAGCGGTTGGTGTGTTTGTCGGCGGCAAACTTCTGGACGCTCGCTCGGTGAACCATGCCATCCTCGCGGAAATCAGGCGGCTCCTCCAAGTGGTCGAAAGCCATCGAGATTGGTGGGCCGGCCGCGTGGCCGCGGGAGACACCAATTATCCGTTGATCCCATTTTCCCACGCGGTCTATACAGCACAGGTGCAAAACGTGGGCATCCTCAGGCGCGCGATTGTGGTCAGGGCCGTGCAATTCTACGGCTACCTCGATTTCTTGAATTCTCTGCAAGCCTTGAGAGCCCAGTTCATCGCCGCCGGAAAAGCCGCCCAATTCGACGCCATGTATGCGGACTCGCTCGAAAGCTTCGTGCGAGCATATGCCAACGCTTTCACGCGCGAATTCGCGAAGCTTCGATAAACATTCCTTGCTTGCTTTGCAGCGGCGGTTTCCTGAAATTGACACCGACGCAAGGGTCGGATATTCTCAGTGATTCGAAATAGACCATGGAGGAGCACTGAATGGCTCAAGGTACGCCCGTAAAGCACAAGAAGAAGACGAAGTCGGTACTGAAGAATATCCGCCAGGCGGTCGCTCGCCAGGCGATTAACCGCATGAACCGCACCCGTGTCCGCTCGGCCATGCGCCGATTGCGCACAGCGCTGGCTGCGGGAGATGTGGCCGCCGCCGAGAAGCTCACGTCGCCGACATTTTCGGAGCTCGACAAGGCCATCCGCAAACGCACGCTTTCGGAAAACACCGCCAACCGCTACAAGTCGCGCCTGACGCTCGCGTTGAATGCGCTGAAGGACAAGAAAAAGGCTTAGTCGCGGCGATTCGATTTGCCCGGGCGTTCCCTGCCGCGGCAGGGGACGCCTTTTTTGCGTTTGGGCGCGCGCACCTAAGCTGCAGAAGGCGAAGTAAGCCGCGCCACCAGAAATTCCATCAGCGCGCGAGGATTCGGGTTCGCCGATTTTAGCTGGCTGTCGGCCTCGGCCAGCATCACCAGCCCTGCGACCAACTCTTTTTTCGCCATGCGATGCGCGTTGCGAATCGCGGCCTCGGCATCGTTCGGCCGCATTTGCAATTGCCGCGCGGCCTGAAACCCGCCAGTACTCGCCGGGAGATCCCGCGCCTCAATCAGCTTGCGGTACATCCAAGCCAGCGCGCCCACGAGTCCCGCGGGCTGCTCCCCTTCGCGCAACAGATTATCCAGAAACGCCAGTGCCGCGTCGCGCTGCCGCGCGGCCAACATATCCGCAAGCTGCCACACAGTATTTTTGCGCGCGGCCACAACTAGCGCCTCCACATCCGCCGCCGCGATCGTGCCTCGGCCTTGCACGTACACCGCCAGCTTTTCAAGCTCGATGCGCATGCGCGCCGGCTCGCGATTCAAAATGTCCGCGAGAAGCGCCGCGGCCTCCCGCTCGATCCCTACGCCGAGATCCTTCGCCATCTGCGCCGCGAGCGAGGCAGCCGATTCGTCGCCGATGGTCAGTTCCACCACCAGCGCCTTCTCCGCCATCAATTTCGAAAAGCGCAGCCGCCCATCGAGCGCTGCCGCCTCTAAAAGCAGCAGCGTGAAAGGCGCGGGCGACTCGAGATATTTTTCCAGCGCCTCGACGATTGCTTCCCGCGACTTGTCGCCCAGCTTTTCGATCGACTCCGCGTCCCCAACGATGATCACCTGCCGCGGCGCCAGCATCGGCATGGTCTGCGCGCGCTGCAAGATTTCCTCCCAGCCCTGCGCGCTCGCCGGAATTCTGGCCACCGCCCAGTCGCGAGCGCCTTCCGGCACGCATGCCTCGACGATCTTCTTCCTGCACAAGTCGCGCAAATAGACGTCCGTGCCCAGCAGCATCACCGCAGGCAGTAATTTCCCCTTGCCCAGCCGCTCGATCAGTTTTTCAGGCGTCATCGCAGGCATCAGAAATTATCCATCACGTTCGAAACAAGCCGCATGGCGAAATCGCGCGACATGCGCTCGACCGCCGGCGTCTCCTCCTCGAAGAAACTTTGCACGTCGGTCGAAATCTGATATTCGTCGCGAAACACCATATCATCGTTGTGGTAGACGACGGCCTTCGAATGGTTGTCCACAAGCTGCACTTTCGTGTGCAAGGTGACGAGCATCAGCGTCACCTGCCCGGTCGTCGAATCGAAGAGCATCGGGCTCGCCTCGATCGTGACGATCTCCCCATGCAGCACCGCGTCCGCGCCGTCCACGTCCTGCACCGCGCGATATTTCGTCCGCGAGATGAATTCGCGAATCACCGCCTGCGTGAATCGCTGCTCGATCCGGTATTGCGTCGTGTCGTTCTTGAATGCCGGAATGGCGATCGTCTTCCATTCGGATGGCAGTTGCGAAGAGCGCCCCGCCACGTGGTAGCCGCAGCCCGCGGAAAAAAGCGCCAGCAACAAGGCCAAGGTTAGCCCCGATGCATTAATTCCAGCGTCAGCCTTGTGAACCAGCAAGAAGCTCCTCCGCGATGCGCACCGCGTTCGTCGTGGCCAGCCGCAAATTATCAGCCACGCCCCAAAGCCAGACGCCCGCGCCGATATTCGTATCCGCCTCGATCCGCCCGAGCTGAATTTCGCTTTCGCCCGCCACGCTCACGTTCGTCGGAGGCGGATCGCTCGCAGCGCCGAACTTCACACCCAGATTCCCCAGCGCACTCTCCAGTTGTCCTCGCTCGGGCGGCGAAGCAAATTCAGCGTAAGCCGCAAAAGCATACCCGTAAAATACGGGCGCCTGCACCAATTGAATCGCAGGGACCGCGATCTGCGCGCTCGCGTCTCCCGCAACGCCCCCGGCGAGATACTTCGCCACCTCACGCGCAATCGCCGCACGCGTATCTTCCAGGCGCGGCTTGCTCTCCTCGCCATAGCTCGACAGGAGATTGAACGCCACCTGCGCATCAAAAACAGTTTTTCCGAAATCTTTGAAGGAAAGCAGGCTCGCCGTCTGGCTCTCGAGTTCGTCCACACCGGCCTGCTCGCGCTCGGAAACAGGCGGAAAAAATAAAAGCACCACCCGGCGAGGCTCGAATTTCGCCAGGCCCGCTGCAAGCGTGCAAGCAATCACCACTGGTGATGACGGCGAGGAATAAGCGACCGTCTTCGGCGACCCGTTCCCTCCCGAGCCGCGCCTCGGGCCAAGCACCGCTGCGAGCGACGGAATCCAACTCGTGCCGCGCCCCGATGCCGCAAGCGCCCCTGTAAGGTCAATCACTATCGCGTCGGCACGCTGCGCGACGGGCGCTTTGCGCTCGGCATCCTCGCCGCTACCTGCAAAGAAGGCAAAGCCCGCGTCCTCGAAACTGTCCTCTTCCACGGCACGAATAAACGTCGGCTCGCCGCCAGCCTCGGTCAGCGTCCCGGCCATGACACTCTCATCGAGCAAAATAATCTCGCTCGCCGGAAAATTCCGTTCCTCCAGCACCAATTTCAATTCTTTACCGCGCAACGAAGACGCGCCAACGATGGCCACACGATTCAGTTTTTCGGGCCCGGAGGGCATGGCTTAGGCAGTACGCGAAGCGAGGCGGTGCCGCACGAAACGCACCAAGTGAAGTATCACGCCGTGGAGGGTATAAGCGCTGGTGATCAAAAGCAACGTGGGCCGCGAAAACAAGAAGATCGCGCCCACCAGCAAAAACAGTAGAATAATCCCGAGCGAAGGCCGCCGCCGCGTCCACTGTATATCCTTGAAACTATAGTGCCGCACCGTGCTGGACATCAGCACTCCCAGCACGACCATCAGCAGCAGCACCAGCAGCGATATGCGCGCATCCTGAATCGGATTCGGGAATGCGTGCACCACCGCGGCAATCATCCCCGCCGCCGCCGGAGTCGGCATCCCCACAAAGAATCGGTTTCCCCCAGGCGCCATTCCCTGCGTATTAAAGCGCGCCAGCCGCCACGCGCAGCATCCGAGAAAAAAGAAGCCAATTAGCCACCCGAGCTGCCTCAAATGCAGAGATTCGGCTCCATTCGCCGCGGCCACCGCGCGCACTCCCCAGGCATAGGCGAGAAACGCGGGCGCAATCCCAAAGCTGATCACGTCCGCCAGCGAATCGAATTCTCTTCCAAACGCGCTCTCCGTGTGCATCGCACGCGCGATGCGTCCATCTAGCGCATCAAAAACGTACGCGATACCGATCGCACAAGCGGCGTAATCAAAATCCCAGACGCCCCCCTCCAGCGTCGCCAGCACCGCGTAATAGCCGCACAACATGTTTGCAACGGTGCAAGCGCTGGGTAGGAGATAGATGCCGCGTCGAAGACGATGATTGCGGAAGGATTGCCGGCGCTCTGCTTCGTGCCCGATCGGATCTATGCCGTTAAATTCCATTTCCCGAGGATGCTTTCGCCGCCTTTTACCTGCTGCCCGCGGCGCGCAACCACCCGCGTCTCCGCCGGCAGCCAGACATCCACGCGTGAGCCAAATCGAATCATCCCCACGCGATCGCCGAGGGCCACCATCTCGCCCTCTTGTTTCCAGCATATCACGCGCCGCGCAATCGCTCCGGCAATTTGTTTGAAAACCAACGGGCCGCGTGGCGTATGTATATAGATGATGTTCTGCTCGTTTTCCGTGGACGCGCGGGCCCGCAGCGCCGCATAAAACCGCCCCGGACGATAGACCACGTCGGCAATCCGCCCAGCCGCGGGAGCCCGCTGAATGTGCACATCCCAGATCGAGAGAAAGATGCTGATGCGGTGCCCCTCGCGCCCGTCGAGCAGTTCCTTATCAACGATTTCGACCACCCGCCCATCCGCGGGCGAAAGGATGTTGTCCTCATCCGGCGGAATGGCGCGCTCTGGGTCACGAAAGAAATAGAAAACAAAAAGCCCCAGAAAAATCAGGATTCCGCCAGCCCACCTCAGCCCGAAAAATAAGCACACCAAGCCCGCGACCAAAGGCGGCACACCATATTTGTAAGCTATTTTGACCATGATTCAGGGCAGCTCGGTAACCGGCAGAATCTACATTCGATTGCCTGCCACACGCACGCTTGCACTGCGTGGCGCTCTTCGATCACCTTTCAGATGCAGCGGTATTGTACGACAAAAGAGGCGAGTACTACGCGACGCTTACGCGTGATGCACTTTGTGCTGCTGCCGCGCCACCATCATTTCCATCTGGTCCTTCAGGCGCAGCTTCATCTTCTTCAGCGTGACTTCCAGGGTAAGGTCTTCCGAACTCAGGTAAGGCTGCTTGACAAGTTGTTCGAGTTGAGATTCACAGCGGGTGTGCTCTTCTGCGAGGTGCCGGAACTCCGAATCCGTTTCCAACAGGGCCTGCCGTATATCGTGCGTCGTGATCGGCATCAATTCCCTCCAGTTGGAGCTTGCGTTCACATGATTGTAACAATTATCACAATCGCGGCCCCGGCGTAAATACCCTCTTCAAATATTTTCCACTGCACCTCGCCGGCACGTCAGGCTCGCCAAACTTCATCAGCAGCCTCCGAAAGCAATTTGTAAAGCCGCGGGACCCAATCGAGATGCTCCGGCTTCATCAATACCGAACGCAAGCACAATACGGTGTCCCGGTCCGTTTCAAACGCTCCCGAGCCCGCGACAAAAAAGCGGGCCGGGAGACGAATTAGCGCCAGATGCAGCCCGCGCTTGGCCGCCGCGTCAAAAACCCGCTGCGAGAGCCCTGAAATCTCGCTCGCCTTGCGCCCCCGCGGAGCCCAAACAATGATGTCGAGCTCGGGGGATAGTGGTACAAGCCAGCGCGGGTCTTTTTGCAAACGATGGTGCAATTGCAGCGCGGCCTCCCGGCCCTTGTCGAGCATCAAAGCAAACTCGCCGCCGCGCTCGAGCGGCAGTAAACGCATCGTTGCCCACAGCGCCACCGCCGACGCGCCCGGCCTCGAGCATTCCAGGCTGATCTCGCCTAAATGCAATTCCGCCGAAGTGAAATAAGTAAAGGGCGAATCGTGCTTGTAGAATGTTCCTGCCCCGGGGTCCCGAAATAGCACGCACCCGCATCCGTATGGCTGCAGGCCGTGCTTGTGCGGATCAATCACGATGGAATCGACCTTGGAAATCAAATCGTACGCTGCACGTGTTTCAGGCAATAAATTAGACGCGAGCGTGAAGTAACCGCCATATGCCGCATCAACATGCACGCGAAATGGCCGCCCCTCGCGTAACCGCAGAATCTCAGGCAATGGATCCACCGACCCTGTGCCGGTTGTGCCCATTGTGGCCACCACGCACCCGACATCGCCTGCTTCAAGCATCGTTGCAAGCGCCTTCATGTCCATCCCCCCGCGGCCATCAGTTGGCACAGCCGCAAATGGAAGCCCGAGAACGGAACTGATTCTGCTATGCGTATAGTGCGCTTGATCCGAGGCAACAATTTTCTTCCCTGGCGAAAGCCGGCCCGCCACCCATAGCGCCTCCAGGTTGGCCATCGTTCCGCCGCCGCACAGATGTCCCAGGTGCTCTTTCCAGCCGAACATCGCAGCGATTTGCGCCACAGATTCAATCTCCATTCGAGAGCTGGCGCGGCCTCCATCGAGCGCGTGATTATTCGGATTGATCCATGTGGCCAGCGCATAAGCGGCGCGCGCGATCGGGTGCGGAGGCTTCAGCATCTGCCCGGCATACTGCGGGTGGAAGTAAGGGTAATTGTCTTGCATCCGTGTGGCGGTTTCATTCAGCACCGCAGCCATGCGCGCATCTCCAGCGGCCGAGGCAGAAATTTCTGGAGTGGAAATTTCCGGCAATCCCGCGAAGCCCTTTTCGAGCGTTTCGAGCGCACTTCGAAGCAGGAGCAGTGTGTCGTTTTCAAGCATCATGGCCGTCTCCGATCCGGGAATCGGTTATTCGCGATTTGAAGCAGCGCCTGGCGAGAGCGGCGCGGAAAGCAACAGCGCATCCTCAATGGGAGCCATGTAGTAGCGGGGCCGGCGGCCCGCCACTTCGAATTTATGCCGCTCGTAGAAACGCAGCGCGGCCAGATTCGACTCACGAACTTCCAGCATTGCTTCCGCGGCGCCGAACGACTTCCCCCAATCAAGCGCCGCCCGCAGCAACTCTCCTCCGATGCCACGCCGCCGGTCGCCCGGGCGCACCACAAAATTGAGCACTTCGAGATCGTCGCCGATCCGCCGCGCAACAACAAATCCCAGCACCCGCGCCTGATCCTCGCATATCCAACCGGCCATCTCCCCGCGCGCCACGCGGTCATAATCCCACATGGTCCATTGCGCGATTTCCGGGCACTGGCCCTGGATGAAAAGTATCCCTTCGATATCCGGTGAAATGAGCGGGCGAATCTGCACTGCTAGGCGGGCCCTTTCCAATTCAATTCCGCATCCGTCCGGCGAATATAATTCGCATCGAGCGAAATCGCATCCGAAAGCTGCCCCTGCTGCGCGCGCTCGTATCCAAGCTGACCAATCAGCGGCGCCAGCACGGTCGACACTCGCTCTACAGAGCCCGCGAAGTTCTCAAATTGAGACATTTCTTTGGCTATTACTTCTGGAACTGGCGTGACAATGGTCACTTCAGTATCGCCTGCCCGCGCCCTCACCGCCTCCACGAATTCCGCCCGCGTCATCACGCACTCTTCGCCTTCGAGTGCTAACGCCTTCCCCTGGCGCCGGTAAAACGCGAAATAAATCTCGCCGCGGTGCGCGTCAAGCACGGGAATCAGCAGTTGCGCGGTCGAATGCGCCTGCGCAGCAACAGCCTCAAGCCCGCTGATCCCCGCCGTGGGCTTTTGGTAGACCTCAGCCCAGCCCTTCGCAGCAGCCAGTCCCACGCGCAGTCCTGTAAATGACCCCGGCCCAGCAGCCACAGCGAAGAGATCAATTTGTTTCAAATCCAGCGCCAGTTCGCGTTGAAGAAATTCCAGGTGCCGAAACATGCGCGACGAATACGTTTCATCCACCCAGGTGGAAATTACGCCGATGACTTTTTCACCGCGCAGGACGGCCACACTTCCCGCAGGCGAAGATGTATCCAAGGCCAGTATGAGCACGGATGCGATTATAGGGCAATTTCGGGGCCAATCCTGCGAGAAACACGCGTTTCTCCGTCCCCGGGAATTGCTGAATTTTGGTGCAAATTCCTTGACCTTCTCATGACATGTGCCTAAACTTTAAACATGCTTTCTGTTTCCGGGGGGACTTCCACACATGGAATTTAAGCTAGGCGAAAAAGTTGTCTATCCGAACCACGGTGTTGGGATCATCGAACAGATTAGCTACGGTTATGTAAACGGGCGATCCGAACGTTTCTACATGCTCAAAATCGTCTCCAGCGGTTTGAAAGTAATGGTCCCGCAATCCAACGTTGAAAACGTCGGCTTGCGCGCCATCATTCGTTCCACCCAAGCCGGCGCCGTTCTTTCCTTCCTCGAAAAGGGCCGCTCCGATTCCCACCACGATTGGAAGCATCGCTTCAAGGAAAATTCCGATCGCATGCGAACCGGTTCCCTCATGGAAGTCGCGGCCGTGCTGAAGGGTCTTGTCGCCCTCAGCCGCACCAAGCCGCTCTCCTTCCGCGAGAAAAAAATGTTGGAGCGCGCGAAGTATTTGCTCGTCAGCGAACTCGCCACGGTGCGCAACACTTCCGAGCAGGCTGTCGAAGTGAACATCGTCCGCGCGCTGGCAAAAGCCAAGCTCCAGATGCCGGAATCGGCGCCGCCTGCGGCCGATTAATTTTCGTTCCCGAATCGCTTTTACCCCCGGGCACAATCTGAAAGGTTGTGCCCGGTTCCATTTTGCGGTTTAATTTCTCCGGCATGACTCTCCGCTACCAGGAATTCCCTCCCTCGCCGCATCTTGCCGCGCACGTCGAATGCTTTTGGGCCCACTGCGCCGATGAGCCGGTTCCCTCTTACCGCGTTCTGCCCGACGGTTGCGCGGACATCCTCTTCGAGCGCCCCGGCGGCCGGCGCGGCCGCGGGCTAATCGTCGTCGGCGCCATGACGCGCGCGCAATCCATCGATCTGCCCGCGCGCCAATTCACGCTCGGCGTGCGCTTTCGGCCGACGATGGCCGCGCGCTTCCTCGGCGTCCCCGCGCCCGAAATCGTGGACGCCATGATCGCGCTCGCGGACACCTGGGGCGCGGCCCGCACGCGCCGCCTGCTCGACCAGCTCGCCGAATCGAAATCGCCCGCCGACTGCATCCGCCGCTTCGAAGCCGAGCTCGCTCCGCCCCCAGCGCTCGACCCAGCCGAAAAAGCCATCGCCTGGCTCGTCGAAAGCCGCGGCCAAATTTCCGTCGAAGATCTCGCCGACGCCGCGAGCCTCAGCCCGCGCCAGTTCCGCCGCATCTGCCTCGAACGCTCCGGCCTCACGCCGAAGCGCCTGGCGCGCATCCTGCGTTTCCGCCACGCGACCACGCACGCCACCGCCCAAGCCGCAGCGCACGCCCAGCGCGACGCCGCCCAAGCCGCCCATCAACTCCACCAGCGCGGCTGGGCCGATATCGCGCTCGAATGCGGCTACTACGACCAGGCCCACCTCATCAACGAATTCCGCGAATTCTCCGGCCTAGCACCTTCCGAATTCGCCGCCGCATCCCCCGCGCCGACAGCGCCGGATCTCGCGGCAGCCGCCGCCCCGAATCGCGCGCCGGCGGCCGGATGACCGTTTTTTCCAATCGCGCCTAATCGAACTCCGCTAGCATCGCTCCCATGCGAACACTACTTGCAGTCGCGCTGTTCACAGCACTGCCCGCGATGCTCGTGGCCAGCCTCGCAGCCGGCCAACAAACTCAATCAACCAAGGAGCCTTCCCCCATGAAAATCACGCCCCTCATTTACGCCCCGGCCATCGAGCCGGAGCTGAAATTCTGGGTTGACCAGCTCGGCTTCACCAAAACCGTCGAAGTCCCCGACGGCTCGAAGCTCGGCTTCGTCATCCTCGTCCACGGCTCAGCCGAGCTGATGATCCAATCCATCGCCAGCATGGCCAAGGACAACGCCGCCATGGCCGAACTAGCCCGCCCCACAGCCTGCCTCTACATCGAGGTCACCGATTTCGACGACCTCGTCAAGCGCGTCGCCTCCGCCCCGGTAGCCGTCCCCATCCGCACGACGTTCTACGGCATGAAAGAAATCGGCGTCCGCGACCCCGGCGGCAACGTAGTCCTATTCGCCGCCCCAGCACAAAAGCCCGCCGCGCATTAGCGCGAGCGGTGCAGCAGCGTGCCCCGCGCACGCAAACGCGACGCCAGCGAGCCGCCCGCAGCGGGCGCCGCCGCCGTAACGCGGGCGTCTCGCCGGCGCGTGGCGCGATCTTGCCGTCGCCTTTCGTAGCGCAGGCATCTTGCCGGCGCGTGGGCCTTTGCGTGGGCCTTTGCCTTTGCCTTTGCCTTTACGGGTGCCGCACTCTTTGCGTCCGCCGCGGCGGACAAAGGGTGCGGCCTTTGACGTCGCCTTTCGGCCTCGCCGTCGCCTTTGCCTTTACGGGTGCCGCACTCTTTGCGTCCGCCGCGGCGGACAAAGGGTGCGGCCTTTGACATTGCCTTTCGGCCCCCCCTCACCCCTTCTTCTTCGGCGCGAGGATGCCCTCAATCTGCTTCAGGTGATTCAAATCGTGCCCGGCAAACATCTTCGCAATATGCTCGATGGACTCTTCGCCGCGCTCGGAATGCATCCCGAAATGTTTCCACTGTTCCGGCGACAGCGTTTTCAGCAGCGCCAGATTCGTCTCGCGCAACACGCGAAACTGCTCGAGCGCCTTCTTCGCATCGCGCTTATCGTAATGCAGCGCCGTCACCCAGGAGTCCTGATCGAACGCCAGAACCGGCGTCCCCGGCGCGCCCAGGATCAACCGCATCCGCCAGCTCCCCGCAATTTCCGCGTCCGCCAAATGCACAATGATCTCCGCCACCGACCATTTATCCGGCGCCGGACGCTTCCGCAACTTCCCCGCCGGCACGCCCTTAATCAGCCGCTCCAGTTTCTTCGCCGTCGCCGCCTGCACCTTCAACGGCGCCTCCCCCTCGACGTGCCCCGTAATCCGCTTCGTGTATTCCTGTGGTGTCTCTTTCATGGCCGCTTTCCCCTCTCAGTTTGGATTCTCGCCCCGCCCGATTGTAACTCACTTTCGCCAAATGTTCGCCTCGCCCTTTTTGCGTCCCGCCTGTCCGCCGTCTCGTCCGCCGTAGCCTTCCCTCCTCAATTCTGAGGGGGGCGAAGAAAAGTCCTGCCCGCGAGCCTTCAGGAAGCCTAGTAGCAACAGTCGCCAACTCAAGATTTGACTTATCTCCCTCACAACAAACGACATCACACTTTTCTAGTAGCAACAAAAACAACCATCCGACAAGGCTCGCCTTTCGAGTCCGCCGCGGCGGGATGGTTGTCCTGAGAGCCCAACGGGAACCGAAGGACCTCTCTTGCGTTATCTGGCGTAAAAACCCCGGCAGCATCACGGCCATACCAAAACGGGAACGGAAACAGCAGATCCCTCCCGCCTTCGCCGAGGCTACGGCGGGCAGGCGTCGGCCAAAATGCGGCCTCTGTCGGGATGACAACGCAAATCAAAAAACAAAGCCGCCGGCAAGATGCCAGCGCTACGAGAGGCCGAGCCGATCCAGATCGGACGAAAGATTTGGAAGGGAGGGGATTCATCCCCTCCGAAAACAAATGCGGTCACGTCCCTCTACCGCTTGCGCTGATTCACTTGCGCAATCCCCGCCTTACGGTGTTGAAGTTCGGGCCTTCCTTCCGGGCTTGCTTGTCACTGACCACTTTTCACTAATCGCCGATTACCACGCCAGACCAAATTGGACGCGGGGTAGGCCGCATTTGGTGTTGCGCGACAGGGCGCGCAATTGGGATTATTGCAGTGCAGTCCATCTGCGCCCGACAGCCAGGCGGAATGAAGGAGGCGATGATGGACCTCAAACATCTTCGAAGCTGCCTCCTTGCGTGCGGCCTGGCGCTCGCGTCGCTTCCCCTCCCTGGACTCGCGCAGCAAAATTCGGACGCCGCGAAAAATTCAACTCAAGAAACTCAAGCGCAGCAGGACTCCGGCGCAGCGAAATCAGACGCCGCGAAACCCCCGTCTCAAGAAACTGGCTCGCAAAGCTCGCCCTCATCTGGCGGCGTGCATCGCGAGGCGATGAGCGACGCCTGGTGGACCGGGCCGATGCTTGCGCCGAATGCGACCAATCTGCCGCGGGGACACTTGCTTGTCGAGCCGTATCTTTACGATGTGGTGGGGGCGCACTCGAATGGGTTCGGGTCGCTTACCTACATCAATTACGGATTGCTCGACCGGTTCACGGTGGGGCTGATTCCCACGGCGGGGTACAACAGGGTGAGCGACGGGCCGAGCAGCTCGGGCGTCGGGCTGGGCGATTGGACTTTGCAGGGGCAGCTGGGGCTGACGAAATTTCAGGAGGGCGGGTGGGTGCCGACGATGGCGGTGGTGGTGCAGGAAACTTTTCCGACCGGGAAGTACGACCGGCTGGGCGAGCACCCGAGCGACGGCTTGGGCGGCGGGGCGTACACGACGACGGCGGCGTTTTATTCGCAGACGTACTTCTGGCTGCCGACGGGGCGGATTTTGCGCGCGCGCCTCGATTTGTCGGAGGCGTTCCCGAACACGGTGAAGGTGCAGGACGTGAGCGTCTTCGGCACGCAGCAGGGATTTCTGGGGCACGCGGCGCCGGGCAGGTCGTTCCTGGTGGATGCGGCCGGGGAGTACAGCTTGACGCGGAGCTGGGTGCTGGCGCTCGATGCGACTTACCGGCACACGGGCAACACGCGCACGACGGGGATGAACTTGCCGGACCCGTCGAGCGTGGTGCTGAATTCGGGGCCGAGCGATGCGGTCGGGTTCGCGCCGGCGATTGAGTACAACTGGACGCCGAAGCTCGGCGTGCTGCTTGGGACGCGCGTGATCGCGATTGGTCACCACACGCCGGTGACGGTGACGCCGGCCGTTGCGATCAATATTGTGCATTGAGGAGGGCGAAATCGGGCGAGGCGAGCCTCGCGGTATGAAAGCGAGAGCCCCTCGGCCAAGCTCGGGGCGCAAAAGGAGCGCCTACGCCGCTAAGAGGCGGCGCGGCCTGTGACATCGACGGAGCGCCGGATATTTGGCGTTCTGGAAACGTGGCTTGCGGAAATGGGCTGCGCGGGGGCGGCGGGCATTAGAATTAAATGAGATTTGGGGTCACCGGGCGGCTCTTGGGATTTATGTGGCCGCCGGCTCGTCCGGCGCGCTATGCGGCTGGACGGGGGACACTCAGAGGCGAATTACATGGCGCTCAAAGCGGCGAACGACGAGTCTGTCCAGCCGCCCCTTCAACCCAACCTGAAGCCCGAAGAGCAGGAGCTTGCGCGGAAGCGCGAGGAGCAAGCGTCGATCGAGACCGAGCTGGCCGAGCGTGAGCTGCGTTCCGCGAATTTGCGCGCGGAGATGGGCGCGTTCGAGCGGCAGTATCTGCATTTTGTCGGCACCTGCTACGCGGAGCTCGACGAGTACAAGGCGCAAATCGCCGAGCGGCTGGCCAAAGAGCAGCCTTCGAATGAGCGCGCGCAGAAGGCGGCCCGCGATGCTCGGGCGCGGGCGGACGAGACGAAATCCACTGCCGGCGAGAAGTCCGCGGTCGCGCCGCGGGCGTTTCAGGCTTCGCCGGAGATCAAGCGGCTGTACCGCGACGTCGCGAAGCGCATCCATCCGGACCTTACCTCCGACCGCGAGGACCGCGCGAAGCGGCAAGAATTAATGGCGGAGGCGAATGAGGCCTACGAACGCGGCGATGAGGCGCAACTGACGAAAATCTTGAGCGAGTACGAGTGCAGCCCAGAAGCGGTGCAGGGAGAGGGGCCGGGCGCGGAGCTTATTCGCGTCATACGGCGAATCAGCCAGGCGCGCAGCCGGCTTTCGGAAATTGAGGCGGAGCTGCAGGAATTGCTGCGCTCGGATTTGTATCAGCTGAAATCGCGGCTGGATGAGGCGCGGCAGCACGGGCGCGACGTGCTGAAGGAAATGGTCGAGAAAGTGGACGAGCAGATCGCGCAGGCGAAGCGGCGACTGCAGGATCCGGAGTCGGCTTCACGCTAGTGCGGGCGACCCAGTGGCAATGAAGCTGGCCCATAACGCGGACGCATGACTCAAGCCAATGACCGATAACTCGGCGACAAAACAGATCGTTCCGGCGGGGTCGCAGGCGCTTTCGCTGCGGTCTTCGGCTCTCGTTGTGCGCGGACTGCGGGATTTGGCGCGCGATTCGAACTGGCTGATCAAGAAGGTTTTCGCGGGGCGCTCGCCGCACCTTGCGATTTCGCCGACTGGAGAATTGTGCGCGATTTCGCCGGGGCCGCTTCATGCGCCAGCAGCCGGAAGGCAGCGCGTGGTGCTCTACGATATCGAGATGAGCGTTCCTACGCTTGCGCTCTCGGCGCCCGGCGAATCTGGCGCCGCCGCGCCGGATATGCCTGCGACTTTTGCGTGGTCGCCGACGGCGCGTTATCTGGTGGCTGCTTGGGGCGCCTGGCAGGCGCAGCTCCACTTTTTCGATTTGCACGGGAAAATGTTACTGGGCACATTCGGCGAATTCGGCAGCCCGCGAAATGTGCCGCAGTGCCTGGCGTGGTCGGATACGGGGAAATATTTCGTTGCTGCTTCGACGGGGGGCAAGGATGCGTCGCTGCGGCTTTGGGAAGCGATCCGCGAAACGACTGCTTCCGCCCCTGGCCCGATTTGCGGCGCCCCAGCCAGCGAGATTGGCGTGCCTGAGGGCATCGAGCCGCAGCAATACGGGGAGGAATTTGCCGAGGAAGGCGCGTTTCGCGGCTACGGCCGCACGGCATTCAGCCCGGATGAGAAGTCGCTTGCGAGCGTGATCGAGATTCAGGGCGAGTGGGCGGACGATTCGATTGTCCTGCTAAATGTGCCCAGGCTCGAAAAGCAGAATGCATTCGACGCCCAGGGCCACATCACCGATCTCACGTGGATGCCTGACAGCCGGCAGATTATTTATTGCGCGGCTGGTCAGGCTTACCGGCTCGAGACCGGCTCGATGTTTTTTGAGCCGCTTCCATTTGGCGCCGAGCTTTGCGCTTGTCATCCACACCTGCCGCTGTGCGTTTGCTATAGCTCGTGGCTGAAAAATTCCGCGAAGGGACGCCTGTTCCTTGCGGACCTGAGCCGCCAAACCGTTTTCGATGAGTATGCCGCGGAAGGAGTGGTGGATTTGCGGTGGAGTCTCGATGGCTCGAAAGCCTATGCCATCACGCGCGATGGGATGGCTTACATCTACGAGCCGCCGCTGATTTGATTTCCTGTGTGGGCTTTCCCACTCCGATTTTTTTTCCAACCACAGTAAGCGAAGAGTTGACGTGAAGCAGCGCCGTAAGGGCACGGCATGCCGTGTCCCTACGAGTGAAGGCATGAGCGGCGAACGGCATTGGCGATGGGGCGGCCTCTTGATCCGATTCTTGATGTTGCCCTAGGCGAGGGTGTCGTTCGTCGGAGCGCAGACAGGAGTGTCCGCGCCACTGAGGACCGGACGGCTTCGCGGGATGTCAATATAGCCAGATTGACTAGTATTCGGGGCGGCGAGCGACGCTCGAGTTTTTGCCGCTGCGCGTTGGCGGAGGAACGATAGTGGCCATTTTGCGAATCATGGCCAGGACGAGCTTCTTGTCGTCTTCAGAGAGCGTGGTGGAATATTTTTTGATGTCCGCGAGAAAACGAATCTCTTCTTCGGATAATTCGCCGAGCACTTTGCGCGTCTCGCGGTCTTGCGGCGTGTCGCTGCCGGGGAAAAAATCCGCCAGGCTGATTTCCATGGCTTCGGCAATCTTCGCGAGCGTCTCGAGCGACGGCACGGTATGGCCGTTCTCGACGCGCGAGAGATAGCAGCGAAGCAGCCCGGTGCGCCGCTCGATATCTCCCTGCGAGAGGCCGCGATCCCCTCGGTAGGACCGAATCACTTCTCCGATGTTCACCTTCGGTTTTTCTTTTGGCATGATGCCTTTCCTGACACCGGGGCGTATCTTACGAGTCACTATCCGGGCGCGCAAGATATTTTTCGCGGAGTGTTCCTGGCAGGAACATCCCGAGGAGCGCCCCGGAAGGCATAGCGCCGACCGCTCCTGCGGTTTTGCTCAGGGTGCTTTCAGTTTCCGCAATTGCGGCGAGCTTGGAATTGATGCGGGGACGGTGCAGCAGACTTGAGCTGGCAACGCGGACTAGCCAGCGGATTGCGGAACGACTTCGGAAGAAAGCATGGAACCCGACTGCTTTCCCGCGCGCTTGTTCTCGTAGAGCGCATCGTCGGCACGCTTGAGGAGATCCTGGGGAGATTCGCCCAGTTTGTAATCCGTCCAGCCGCGCGAAAAAGCGCAGCGTATTTTTTCATTGTTGTAAACCAACTCAAGCCCTTCGACGCGGGCCAGCACGTGGCGGACTTCGTCCGCGCGACATTCCGGGAGCAAGGCCATGAATTCATCACCGCCCAAGCGCACCGCCAGGTCGGAGCCGCGAATAGCGCGCTGGAGGCGCTCCGCGAATCCCTTGATGACCAGGTCTCCAGCCGCGTGGCCATACTTGTCATTCACTTGCTTCAGGCCGTCCAGGTCCATCAGCAGAATGGTCAGCGGGCGGCCATGGCGCTGCGCCCGGCTGATTTCCTGCGCCAGCCGCTGTTCACCCGATCGCCGATTGTAAAGGCCCGTTAGTTGGTCGAGCGCGGCGAGTTTATAGACTTCCGAAGCCAGGCTTTCGACCTTTGCAAGGGATTCGATCTGATCGGCCAGCCCATGGCGCAGGCGGTGGATAAGCACCTGCTGATAAACCAGGTAAACGCTGAAAAGCAGGACGACTCCCACGAGCGCACGTACCGATTGATTCAAGAAGAACGAGTAGGTGTCTTCTTCATGGCTAAGCAGGGCCGGGAAGGCAAAGGAGGCCACGGCGAGGGTCAGCAGCAAGAGTACCGCCACGGTGGTGGACCACAGCCACCACTGCTTCCGGTCGAGATGCTGCAAATTCTTGCGAATCTCTTCCGGATGCACGCCTGCTGGTCCCGCGTGCAAATCTTGTCTCAGCTCGTTCATGGAAGGCGCTGGCTAACCCTGCTCCAGTAGACCAAGAGTCGGAGGTCAACTCTATCAGTAAGTTCCGCAAGAGTTCCAAATCAGGCAACCCGTTACTAGTTAGGACTGTTCCCCGGTTACCCCTGCCTCAACACCCCCTATAGCCGCCAATATCCCCTTGGCTCTCAGTGGTCTAGGTTTGGCCCACGGATTCGTTTTCAAGCCGAATCCCTCCTGAATCCCTAGTCCGGGGATCCAATTTCAGAGGCTCCTGCTTCGCATTCTGAGCAAGTACGCCCGCCTCGGCTCCCCGACACCCTCTTTCGCTTATTTTCACGCCGGGTCAGTACTCCCCAAAAAAAATTCAAGGAGAGAACCATGAAATTCAAGGCGTGGGTGTTGGCATTGGCGTTTGCGGCGCTGGCGCTGTCTTTGGCGAAGACCGGCCATCCGACTCAGAAGATCAACGCAGGGCTTTTTGACGGCAACAGGCCGATTCCTACCTGGTCCGAAGGCAACAATCCTATGCCGCCCTGGCAGGTCAGGTCGTAAGAAGGGTGCCACCTCTGGCTATGGTGCGGGGGAGAATACGGTAAATCTCCCCCGCGATTTATGATACCCTGCCCAAACAGGGCAGAGAAATGTGGATGCTGATCATCGCGCTGGGTGGGATGCTGATTAATTCGCTCATCCTGTACCGCGCGCTTCGGGGCAACTACGCCCGAAAGTACCCTCTGTTTTACGCGTTCACGGCCATCGTACTCATTGTTGACATTATTCGCACTCCCGCGTACCACCTGGGTTCCCCGCTCCTCTACAGGAACATATTTTGGCCGACCCAGTTCCTCTGCCTGGTGGTCGGCTATGGAGTGATTCTTGAGGTTATTCGGAAAGCATTGGACCCTTATGCCGGTGCGGAGCGTTTTGCCAGGATTTCCGTGCTGGCAGTTTTTGCCGCAGTTTTCTCATTTGTCACTTTTCAGACGCTCACGCACTCCAATTGGACACCGGCAGCATGCTATGGAGAGCTTGAGCGCGATCTACGCGGTGTTCAAGTGCTGGTGCTGATGGGCGTCCTCACCATCGTTTCCTATTACCGAGTCGCACTCGGAAGGAATTTGAAAGGCATCATCCTTGGTTACGGGCTTTTCATCGCCGCCAGCGTCATTAGCCCCGCCCTGCGGTCCTATTTTGGGGCTCCCCTTGAGAAAGTGTGGGAGTTCGGTCCGCCGTCTGTCTATATGACTTCACAACTGATCTGGGTCGCGGCGCTCTGGAATTATTCTCCCAATCCGGCACCGGAAATGCCTCCCCGGCTTGAATCCGATTATGAATCGCTTGCACTGAGGACCAAGGGAGCGCTCGGCGCGATGCGATCCCAAATCGGAAGGGCTGTTCGTCCATGATCACCCTGATTTTCTTTCTCGCCGCCGCCACGGGACTGCTGATCCTGCTCTTTGTCTTGAACCGGCGCAATCAGGGCGCGGAAGGGAGCGCGCAGGCGCTGCTGGAAGCCCGGCACGCTTTACGAGTGCTGCAAAGCGGCCTGCTGCCTGCTGACTTCGTTGACCACATTTTCGCCCGGCGCGATCTGGAGTTCGTTACTGCGGATGCGCCAATGGAAGTCCGAAATCTTTTCGTTGAGGAGAGGAAAAAAATTGCCCTGGCATGGGCCTCGGAAATTCGCCTGCAAATCGTCCATTTACAGCATTTTCATCTCGGACATTCGCGGCATTTTGCCCGGCTGAAGTTCACGAGTGAAATCGCGCTGGCGCTGGATTTTGCCGCGCTGCGCATGGAGTGCCGCGCACTCTACCTTCTGTTTTACCTCCGCGGGCCCTTTGGGGCGCCCTACTTTGCTGGAAAAACGGTCGCCGCGGCTTCACGATTGTGCGCGGTGACGGGCAAATCGCTTGCCTTCCTGGCCCCCGCCGGAGTGACGCCAATGGGAGACGATTCGGCGCAGGACGGTGCGGCGGTATGAGCGCGGCGAGGATCAATTGACGGCCCGATCAAAACACGCGGAGGTGCAGGCTGCTTCGCAGGATCTGCGCCACAGGACTCTGTCGCAGATTCCGCAACCCCTCGACCGGCTCCTTTATCTCGCCTCCATGCGCGACTACAACACCGGGCTTTATCACCACGACGGGCTGGCTTCACGGTTTTCTGAGGAGGCTGCCTGCGAGGCGCTGGCCGATTGCCATCGCGAAGCCTATCGGCAGCTGCTTTCCTCTTCCCTCGAGGAAATCGTCGGTCAGCTGCAAGATTACATGCGCACTACCAGCGGCGATCCGGCCGAATTCCTGGCTGCCTGGAAAGGGCTGAGGCCCTATCAGGTGGCTGTCCCCGCGGAAACCGATCCCCTGGCGGCGCAATTCCTATTTTCGAATCTCAAGGTCGCTTTGGCGATTTTGGAGAGCCGTTTCCGCCTTCCTCCGACGGCCGCACCAGTCGCATCGCAACCGCCGCCACCTGGCCAATAATCTCCGCATCATCCGGATATGCGAATTGCCTCACTGCGCATGCCGATAAGGGGTGTGGCAGCAGAGTCAATTGCGACCCGCCCACTTCACACCACGAGCACGCGTAGCCCTCGCGCAGCTCGACGAAATAGATGGGCCGGTCGAATTCCGTCCGCCAGGCCGATGGCTGCACGCGGTTCAATTCCGTGTCAATCTGCACGAAGGATCCCGGCCGAAGGATTGGATCCATGGTGAAATCCTCCAATCCGATATATCCGTAGTGGCAGTGCCGCACGTCCAGGTTCTGAATCAGCGCAACCGGCACTTCCCCCCACACTTCCACCATTCGCGAAATCAGGCTGGTTCTCTCCAGCGAGAAACCGCGGTCGAAGCGCACGGGAAAGCGGATGGCCTTCCGGGGATCCGGCATTTCCAGGCTCACAAGATGCGTATTTTGAAGGGGGAGTTCAGCCTGATATTTTGCAATGGCATCCACATCCACATTGAAGATGCGCAGAAGATCCCAATAGCGCGTGCGGTAAATTGCGCTCAAGCTGAATATTTTGTAAATGCTCGGGACGGAATCGCCGTTTTCTAGCTGCGTGAGCCATGCATTCGAAATACTGAACTCGAAGTTGCCGCAATCTTCCGCAATTCTGCGGCTCAGCTCCTCCACTTCGCGCGTGGTCACTCCGAGCCGGTTCCGAATTTCCTTGAGATGAACCCCTGGACGGGTGGAAAGGCTCATCGAAGCAGGTGCCATACTTCCTAGAACCTAGCACATTGGGGGGCTTGCTTGCCATTGCAAGCAAGGTGCCGGTGGCCTTCCCGAATCGGAACCTTCTTGAGTTTTCTGGTTCTTCAAGGCCCACCTCGTAGGAGGCGATGCGGATCCAAAGAAACGGGACTCGGGTATGTGGATTTCCCCTCCTGACTGGCTGACGTTTACTGAAGCGCGGACGGCTGGGTCCGGGGTTGGCGTAAAGAAAGAGACGGTTTCCTTTTCGCGTCATTTCAATCGACCGGGCTGGCCATGTTTCTGGGATTATGCGAACCTGACATTAGTGGGGGGTTCCTAGAATGGGTGGATCTCCCGGCTCACCATCGCAGCCGAATCCGCCATTTCGCGACCACCGCGAAGTGCCGCGGTACTCCTTTATCGCCGATGTGGATCTGGCCGAGCCTTCGACCGACACACATATTTCTGGCCGCATCTCGGAAATCAGCCGCAAGGGATGCTATGTGGACGTTCTCAATACGCTGCCCGAAGGCACTTCTCTTCAGGTGAAAATCTCGCGCGACCAGGGCGTATTCACGAGCAAGGCGAGAATCATTTACGTTCAGCCCGGCATGGGTATGGGCGTCGCCTTCGTGGAAATTCCTGCCGACCAACTCAAAACGCTTGATGCCTGGCTCGCGGAGATTAAAGGCTGATCCCCGGCTGGAATCAATTTTTTTCAAGGGATATTCGAATCGTTCGCCTATTTCCGCATCCTGCCTGCCATGCGGTAATATAGTCGTGTACCAGTCCCGGGGAGGTCCGATTGGGTTTCAGTGCCAGCACCAGGCAAATGGGCGAGGTTACGGTAGTGGATGTGCGAGGGCGTTTCACGCTGATCGAGGGACAGGCCGTCCACGAATTGCTGATGGACTTGTTTCAGGAGGGTCGGCGCCGTATCTTGCTCAATTTCCGCGAGGTTTCCTATCTCGACAGCTCCGGCATTGGGCAGTTGGTTCGCGTCCTTTATTCCGCGAGGAAAAACGGCGCCGAGCTCCGCGCCGTGGATTTGAGCCCGCGGGCGCGCGAAAGTCTGCGGCTCACGAATCTCCACACGGTCTTCACGGATTTCCCCGACGAGCAGACAGCTCTCAGCAGCTTCGCCGGATAGTCGAAACGATGCGAGCAGCGCACCCCCACGCGCTGCTGTAATCCTCCTGACCACGGTCCGGAATTCCCCTCGCGCTTAGTAAGTCGAGGCTCCCGCCTGTCCGCCCTGCTTCTCGACCACGCCGCACGCAATTCTTGCCCCCGAATTTCCCGACGGGTCCGTTTTGTAGTCGTCTTCCTTCTCGTGAATCATGATCGAAGTGCCGCCATCGTGAAACAGTGAATTCGGTCCCGCGCCCAGCGTCACGCTTGCGTCCGTGATCGTGGTCTTCACTTTTCCGTCGGCACCCGCGACGATGTTCAGCATGTCACCGGCGTGCGGCCCTGCCGGATTGTCCTTGCCGTGCTGCTTCGAGTCGGGATTGAAGTGTCCGCCCGCGGACTTGAAATCGGGCCCCTCGCACTTCCCTACCGTGTGAAAGTGGAACCCGTGCGTGCCTGGTGGCAGTTTCTCGACCTTCAGCTCGATCTTCACCCCGGCCTTGGCGGGAACAATCTTAGCCGTCCCGATTTTCTCGCCTTGCGCGTTGACGATATCTGCGTGCGCCGATTTGGGCGCCTGCTGCCCAAACGCTGCGCTCGCGCACACCAAGCTCCCCACAATGAGCAGATTGCGAAGCAACATGTGAATCGCCTCCTTTGATTTTTAGGCCGCCTGCTCCCCAGCAGGCTCTTAGATGAGCTCGCCGCGCAGGCCCCCTCTTAAATCTCGTCAGACTTCACACCACAAAGGGCCGCGCGCATCTTGCCGACCGGAGCCGAACGCTACGCGCCCGTCGCCGCTCCCGTGCCAAACGAGGCAACCGCCGCCGCCTCGTCGTTGCGCACATCGAACACCGTGTGCAGCTTCGTCATTCTCAATAGGTCCTGCACTTGTTTCACAGGATTCAGGAGCTTCAGATCCACGCCCTGGCCCCGGGCGCTCGTCAATGTGCCCACGAGTTGCCCTACTCCTGAACTATCGACATATTTCACGCCTGCCAGATTCAACAGAATTCGCTTGTGCCCCTGCTTCGACAATTCGTGCACCGCATCACTTAGCGGCAGCGCCTTTCCCGGCGCAAACTCGAGCGCCTCCCCAAGGCTCAGCTTCCCGGTCAAATCCAAAATGGTGACTCCCTGTACCTGCCGAATGCTGCATCCCATGGTCATAGTCGTAGTCCCATCGCGCGAGCGCGCCAAGCTGCGGAGCCGCCAAAGTGTACAACCCGCCCGCGAAGAAAACAACGCGGCGCGCCTGCGCACTCCGCCCATTTGCTCCAATTCAATTGAGGCGGTTCGGAAATTGAGGGCGGAATGCTGGCAGTGGGCATCGCGATGGATAGGCGAGCCGCGCGGACGTCTCGGCAACCAGGAGTTCCTCTCCTGGCTGCCGATGAGCGTCATGCATGATGTCATTCGAGCTTACGTTGCGTGCGGCACGCGCTAGCTTGGGTTTGATCGCTTGGCGGTGAAATCGCGATTGAACTGGCCGCCACCCATGCTGCCCTTAATTGTGTCGCCATCCAGGGTGGCCTTGAATTCGATCTTCATCGAGTTGCCCTCGCGGCCTTCGCGCACTTCCGTCCACGAGATCGTGTTGCCTGAGACGGTGGCGTCAGAATTGATATCGCCGCGTCGCGTCTTGTGGGTCACTTTATATTTGTCGCCGCTCTGCGTGATGGTGAGAGTCTGCGTCCCGCCACCACCACCGCCGTGGTGCCCGCCACCTCCGCCTTGACCACCACCTCCGCCTTCCCCGCCGCCGGTCATGGTCATTTGCCATGTGCCGGAAAAATTAGCACTCGCGGCCGGAGTCTGAGCGACCGCCACCGAAAGCAGCAAAGTCAAAAAGCAAAGCACGGCTAATCCCAACCTATATTTTTGCATCTCGAATTCTCCTTGGTATGAATGTTGTTTCTGGACTCCCTCGAGTTGAGCACGGCGCGCCAATCTCAGGAGGAGTTCCATGATTGCTGGGCGTCAATATAAATACGGCCTAGCGGCGGACTTGGTTCCACTTTTTTTGGAGACAGCGACGCCAGTGGCGGCGTCAGGCAGGTGAAAGGCACGGAGAAAAATCGAAAGCTAGACGGCACGGCGCGGTCTAGCTTTCTTGGCTGCAGTCTTCGCCCGGTTAGTGTGTCACGCCCTGCTCTTCCATGAAGTGGAAGGCGTCCTCAACGCTGCGGCTCGACGCATGCGAGGCCGTCAGCGAATTCGCCTCCGCCTTCGTGAATTGGTAGCGGCGGCGCGGCGAGAATCTCGACGGGTCAAACGAACCGCGCTTCATCTGGAAGACCCACACGTACTCATGGCGCGCCTTGTCCGCTTCCGAAAGCGGAATCACGGCCGTGTCGATCATCGTCAGCGGGCTGAAATCCGAAAAGCCGTTCTTGTCCGTGTGAACCGGCGAAGGCATGGTCGTCCCGTAAAAGTCCGTGTCGTGGCTGAAGATAATCACGTAATCCACCTGCGAAGGATTTCCCGCCGGGCACACGCCTGCGAATCGCTTCTTCCTGTTCTGCGCGATCCATTTTGCTTGCCCCGGCGTTAAACCGTAAGCCGAAAAGAAAGTCTGGCAAGCGGGATCGGCGCTTTCATTTTCCACCTGGCTGTCCGGAAAATCCTCGGATTCGACGACCGCCGCGACCGAATGCACGCTCGCTATGTTGTGCGAAGGATCGAGGTTGGCCGTGCTCTCGGTCGGCTTGGTGCTCGTGGGCGCGGGAGGCTGCGGCGCAGGTGCGGGCGCCGCATTCACATGCGAATTGCTCCCCATCGCGGGAGGTTGCGACGCGCTCGTTCTATTGGCGCTCGATTTTGCGCTGCTCGAAACGCTTGCCGAGGATTTCGCGGCGGTATTGATGGACGTCGTTGTCGCGGAAGCTGTGCGCGTGCTTGCGCCTGCCGTCGAAGCCTGCGAGGCAGATGAATTCCCTGTCGGTGCGGTCTTCCTGACGATTCTCGCCCCCGGCTTCGCGGGTGCAGGCGCGGCGGACGGAGCCTCCGGCGCATTCGACAACACGATGTCCACAGGCGCTTGCGCCGCGGACACCGCGCGCGCAGCTGCCGCAGCATTCGCGGAAACCGGCGACACTTGCGCCGCTACACTGCTGCTCATAGCTGCTCTGGGATTGCTCGCGACATTTGCCGGCGGCGCGGCCGCTGGCGCTTCACTCGATGCCACGTACGCAGGAGTCTCAGACGTTGACGCCGCCGTCTTGTGCACGCGGGCTCGCGCTGCCGCGGCCGCGAGATTCGAAGCCGAGGCCACTGGCTTGGTGCTGTCATCCTCAAACGGAGGCAGATTCGGGAACGTGCTCTCGGGGACGTAACCTTCGACGCCATTCCCAGCGTGAATCTTCACGAAGCCTTTCACGCGTCCGATGATTTCAACCGACTCACCGCACGGCAATTTGGCGGTGACGTCAAAGTTCCCGAGCGATTCGTATACCCACACGCGATCCTGGCTCGCCGCGCATTTCAAAGGGGCCCTGTCGCCCGCCTGCGCGCGTGGCACAAACCCGGAACCCAGGTACGCGACGACCAGCAACCCAAGGATCAACGGTCGAAGCATCACCCGTCCCACCATCAGCGCCTGCGAATTGCGTGTGGCAATCATCTTTCCTCCCAAGTGCTCGCCGCCTGCGAGCTGCCCACATGTTCCAAGAGCGAATTGCCCTGCCCCTAAACAGCTCAATTTTCCTCTTTGAAACAAACGCAGACAACTGGACGTAAGGCCAGTAAAGGTCCTTTGGCCGCTCGTTTTCCATTCGGCGGGGATCTTCGCCGTAGGTTCTCCCTCCGGCCGCACACGGAAATTTGAGGTGACAGTGAGTGCCCATTTTGGGCATCTTAGGGGCCGCACGGGGCCGATGAGGAGGGGGGGGGATGACGCGATACGACTTCCTGGTGGAAACCTACGAGACTGAACGAATCAAGGTGGTCAGCACCTGGAGCGAATTCAAGGATGAAGAGCTTCGAGTGCGGCCCCTCGAGAGCGACCCGCGGGGACGCAGCGTCCACGAACAAATGGTGCATCAATGCGTGAGCGAGAACCTATGGTTTCGCACCATGCTTGGGATCGATGTGACTACGCAGCCTTTGCCGTCGCAGGAAACGCGCCTCGAATTCATGAAGCGCTACGCGGAAGACAGCTCGAAGCGGCTGGCGGCATTGCGAGAAAAGGATGAATCCTGGTGGGAGGGTGAAACCACTTTCTTCGATGTGAAGCGATCGCGTGCGTGGGTGATGACTCGCCGCGTCGCGCACACCGCCCACCATCGCGGCCAGCAAATCGCCATGCTGCGCATGCTCGGCCACAGCCTGCACAGCAATTACGGCCCGACCGCCGATACTGGCGGCCTGATGCAAAATCATGCGCCTACGATTTACGCCTACCCGAATCTCAATGCGCTGTTTGCCGGAGAAGCCACGGGTGGCGCGAAAACTCCGCTGCCCGGCGGAGGCGCGAAGCCTGTCACTGAGCGTCCCGGCGAGTAGTTCTTCTGCGCGCGGGCCGCGCAATTGTTCCCCCGCAGCCGCTACTGCACGGTGATATTTACGGTTGCGGTTGTGCGTCCGAACTGATTCGTGGCGATTAGTGTGTAAGTTGTCGATTGCGCCGGCGCGACCACCACGCTTGTGGCGCGCACGGCACCGACCTGCGGGGTGACGATGAAATAGGAAGCTGTGGGCGAGTCCCAGCTCAGCGTTACCTGCGTTCCCGCCGTGACGCTCATCGAGCTTGCCGTGAAGCTATTGATTACCGGCGCCGAGCCCTGCGGCAGATTCGACTGCGTGTAAATCGGATTCATCAGCACGACTTCAAAATCCGACGCGGTCACACTGCCGAGGTTGTGCAGATCGCTGTTGTCCCAGCGCGCGTCGTTGTCGCCGCTGATGTACATGTTCGAGCCATTGTCCGCCATGATCAGGCCGTACTGTTGGAGCGCCTTCAGGATTACCTGGTTCGTCGCCGAGTACGTGGAAATATCGAAACTCGATTTCAGGCGAAGGCGCATCCCCATCGGCGCGGCATTCGCGTTCGACGAAGTGGCGGCCCAGTGCGTGGCGGGCAGCACGTATGCGGGGCGGCTATTTTGCAGCGTGAATCGCAGCGCGTGATTGATTGCGCCACTGGCAACTTCGTCGTAGCGCGCGAGGCCCGGAAAAATCGGCAGCCCCGCGGCGTCGGCGGAAGTCCACGTGAGCGGCCGCTGATTGTAATTCTGCAAATCCCACACGGCGGTTGAGCCGGCGCCCCATGTGCCGTCCCCGTTTGGCACCGCCTGGTAAAGTTCGTAGAGCCAGCAATTCGCGCTATCGACGATGAGCGAGTGCCGGTCGCCATTGCCCGGATTCGGATCGCCCTCGACCGGCGCGTTCGCCGGGATGGGCATGGGGCCGGGATCGCTTTCGTCGCCATAAGCGGTGAAATCGACGCCCACAAAATTCTGCCCCGCGCCGACAACCACGTAGGGAATGCCGATGTTTGACCCTTGATACTCCCCCGAACCGAAATCGGGATGAACGCCCACGCTCGGCCCGATGAAATTTATGATGGCCGCGGAATTCGGATCTACGGCCGCATTAGCGATGTTCAGGTTCCACAGATTGTTCGCTGGAAATGGAACGAAGCCATTCAAGCTGCTCTGCACGCCGGGCGTGAATCCGCTGCACGCACTCGGCGGCGGTGAATTGCCTGTGACTTGCACGTTGGCTGAGCCCGACGACATGCTACCGGGATTTGGATTCGTTACGCTGACGGCGAACGTACCTGGCGTCGTGGCGTTGCCGGTGGCCGTGAGCTTCGTAGCGCTAACGAACGTGGTGGCGAGCGCGGATCCAGCGAAGGTCACTTGCGCGCCCGAAACAAAGTCGCTGCCGTTCACAGTAATCGCAAAGGCGCCTGTTGGAAAACTGGGAGGCGCCACGCTCGTTAGCGCCGGTACCGGATTCAGCAGCGTGACGGCACTATCCCCAGTCGCAGAGGAGTCGGCGGCGCTAACTGCCGTGACCGTCGCCGTATTGGGATT
Organism: uncultured Acidobacteriota bacterium; assembly: GCA_963701005.1. Taxonomy (GTDB): domain Bacteria; phylum Acidobacteriota; class Terriglobia; order Acidiferrales; family UBA7541; genus Palsa-295. The sequence goes on along the minus strand of OY969555.1, from coordinate 2,788,505 downwards.
TGGGAGGCTCGCAGGTGGGGTGTAATTCCCCGAGGCGTCGATTGTCCCCGCGGCTGAGGTGCCGCCCGTCACGCCATCCACTTGCCAGGACACACCCTGGTTCGAGGAGCCTGTCACCATGGCGCTGAATTTTTGAGGCGTTCCGAGCCGGACGCTCGCAGGACTTGGCGAAACTGTGACCACCACATTCGGAGGCGGCGGATTCCCGACAGACGGCGCACCAGAAGTGCCTCCGCAGTCGAATTGGAGGCAAGCGAGCCCGAGAGTCGCCAAAAGCAGCGGTATCTTAGTCCGTCGCACGGCTATCTCCTTGAAAACGCCTCAGTAAGGCAGCGGAACGCGCGCTTCAACTCGTATATCAAGCGTAAAGAAATGGGGGTCAGCTAAACAACTGGACTGAGGTACAAGTTAAGGTCAGGGGCGATACAGGACGCATTGTCCAAGGAAACCGGAAGGGGCAGCGGATTGTCAGCCAGACGGCTCTAGTAGCCTGCTTTATTAACAATTTAGAGAGACCTGTGGCCCGGCCTTTCCCAGCTGCCTATCGCCACAGTCTTGCCAGCCCGCTTACTGCTGCGCGAGCGTAACGCCAAGGTAGCTTGCGACGTCCTGTTGAGATAGGCCGAGTTTATTGGCGATCTGCACGGTACTCTCCCCCTGCCTGCTCAGGTCCCGTATCTGCGTGATGATCGGCACATGCCGTTGAGGCAGCACTTGCGGCTGAGCTGCCGCCGGGGCAGGAGCCTGCGCCGCTACTTGCGCCGGGACCGGGGCATGCGCCGCCTGCGCCGGGGGTTGGACCTGTGCTGCAGCTTGAGTTTGAGCGGCAGCCGATATGGTCACCTTGTCCTGGACAGGCTGCGCTGCCGGCTGGGCAGCAGGTGCCGTGGCTTGGTTAGCCGGACCAGCGGCAGCCTTAGGAGGCGCCTGGGCAGCTTGCGCGGCAATCCGTTCCGCAAAGGAAGGTGTATTCGATTCAAGAGTTACAGCTAGTGGATTTCCCATCGTGGCTCTCCCCTTTTCATAGGCTCAATCAATGTGAATATCGGTATTTTGCCGCATAACTTGAGTGCCCGAACCGTGCCGTTTGGGGAACGCATGGCAAAGACTGACGTCAGATGGCGCGCCACGAGGTGCGCGCATTCGGCCGGCGACCACCATGACGGTTTTTCGAGCCCCCACACGCAATGCATTGTGGGGGATGAAGCTCGCATGGCGGGCAGGGCGCGGCCTGCCCGGTCAGGGAGACTCGTATGAAGCGGCTACTCAATCCTGGGCGTATGCTTCTGGCCTTTTCGCTTTTGGCGGTACCAGTAATCACCGGGTGCGGCGGCTTAAAGGGCGTCTACGCCGATCAGACCGGCACGATCATGCTCGACATCGAATCGAGCGACAAGGCCACCTTCACATTCGCGGGCGAAGGCTACCCCTGCACCTACCAACAGGACGGCAAGAAAATCGTCCTCGATTGCGAAGGCCTCGCCACTCATCACGTGGCAACAAACACCCTGAACCTTACGATGCACGATGACGACTCGCTCACCAGCAGTGAACTCCCGGTGGCGCTGAGAAAAAGGAACTAGCCGCGCCACGATAAAGCCGCGAGCACCCAGGCCCAGTTTAGTCAAATAGCGTAGCCTGCTTTTCCATGCGTCGGGATTTCGCCGGCGCGGGCAAACCAGCCGAGCGCAGCATGTCGCGAAAGAGCTCGACAGTCGCCGGCGCATGCCCCGCGTAATGATTATTCGCGTAAGCGAAAATCTGAATGCGCCGCTTGTGAACCTTTCGCACCACCTCGACCCACTCCTTCAATTCCCCGCTGCGGTCCACAATCACCGCGTCCCAAGTCTTGGTCCGCTCCTCAATCCCTTTGCGGTCGCCCAGCCAGCGGATATACGTGAAGTCCGCGGTGATGGGATCAAACGTGTCGAACAAATGCGCTGGCCGCGGCATCCATGCATGGTCCTGGAGCACCAGCGCCACCCCGCTCGAGCGCAGCGTCTCCGCGAATCGCGCATCGAGCCACGATTTGTTCCGTATCTCGACCGCAAATCTGTGCCCCTTCGGCAGCTTCTTCAGGAACGCAGCCAGCAGCTTCAGGAATTCGCCCCCGCTCTTGAATTTCGTCCGATTGAAGTAGGGAAATTGAAAGACCATCGGCCCGAGCTTCGCACCGAGCAGCTCCATGGTCTCGACAAACTGCCCAAATTCCGCCTCAACTCCCACCAGCATCTTCTCGTGCGTAATCACCTGCGGCACCCTCACGGAAAAGATGAAAGCCTCAGGAGTCTTGCGCGCCCACCCGTTCACGGTCGCCGCAGAAGGAATGCGGTAAAAAGTCGAGTCCACTTCGACCGTATCGAATTTCGTCGCGTAGTAAGTCAGGTAATCCGCGGGCTTCATCCCCGGCGGATAGAAAGACTCCTCCCAGCCCGCGGCCGTGAATGCGGACGTGCCCAGGTGAACTCCCGGCGGGTCAAGCGAAGCAGCCACGGAGGCAGAGCCTAGCGCAGCCCCGCGGGTGAGGCAAGCGGCCAGCGCCGCAATCCGGTCGCACAGGCTTCACAACACGCACGCCGCCGCGCAAACCCCGTGCAACGTATGGCGCGCCAATCTCGTCTAATTGAATGGAGTGAAATAGTGCCGCATGATTTGCGCGGTGTTTATACGGCATAGATAAAACGGAGGAACCCAATGAAACTATTTCTAGCACTCGGCGCGTTGCTTCTGATGGCGCTTCCGGCCTCGGCGCAATCCGCCGAATTCTTCGTCAAAGGCGACGGCCTGCATTGCTATCAGGACGTCGCGCAAGTCGTCCACACGCATGGCAGGGACGTTTCCGAATCGCCTGACCTCCACATGATCCGCGTCGGCCATTTCTCCACGCCCGCCGGCGACATGTTCCTCACCGTCCAGGCGCTCACCGAAAAAAATAAAAAGGGCGAAGAGGGCTGCCGAATCTACGTCGAAGTCGAAGGCGGCGCATCGCTGGCTCCCAAGAGTGAAGTCGTCAACGACCTGAGCAACAACACGCGCATCGCCAATTCCATCGGCGCCGAAGTAGCCGCCATGCAAAAGGCCCGCGACAAGAAATAACCAAGCCGGCGAATCAGTAGCGTAGCCCCCTGGGAACGCCAATCTCCTGATTGGCCACAGGCCCCACCTTTTGTCCGCCAAGGCAGACAAAAGGTGGCGCTCCTGAATTTGCCTCTAGTACCGCTGGCATCCCGTAGGCCCGCCATAGCCTTGGCGGAGGAGGGCTGCCGGCGCCCTGAGCGAAGCCGAAGAGGCGTCCTGTCTTCTGTCTCCTCCGCGCCCTCCGAATTTCCTCTGCGCCCTCTGTGCGAAAGTTTTGTATTTGCCAGATTCCGCAGTTGACACTGCTTCTCGTACCGCTGGCATCCTGCCGGCGTCCTGCTCCTGACGTTGCCCTTCCGTCCTTCCTTTTTTCAATTTTCAATTTTCAATTTTCCATTTTCACTTTTCACACAGCGCAAGTTCCGCTCACCGCGGGCGTGTCGTCAGCCCAGCTTTTTTCCAGAGCTTCTCCCAGTGCCACACGCCGGGCGTATCATGCAGCACCCGGTACCCCACCTGGTGCGCCAGCATCAAAATCTGTCCGCGATGATGCGCCTCGTGCGAAAACATGTACGCGAACATAGTCCCGCCGGCAGGCCAAGTCTGCGCCCAAGCCCCGCGCGAAAATTTCTTCACGCGCCGCCCCGGCGCCGCCGAAAGCGCATCCGAGAGCATCCGCAAGCACTGCGCCCCGCTCTTCCGGTGCGCCGCAGCCGCCTGCTTCACGGTGCAGCGGTCGGGATCAAGCGCCGCCGGACACTTCAGATGCGGCGCCGAATTCCTCAGCCACACCAGCCGGCAATTGTGCAGATGCGCGAAGATGGCCGCAATCGTCCGCCCGCTGCCCTTCTTCCCCGGCGGCTCGGCCCGCCAAGCCCGCGGGTCAAGCTCCGCCAGGATGAGCTGATTCATCGCGTCATTCGCCGCGTAAGTTTCCAGCAGCGAATCGCGAATCTCAGCCAGCGCCGCGCCCGATCCCTGTGTCATCTCCCGTGCCATGGTAGCTCCGCCAATCGGGCGCATGTTAGCAGAGCGCGCCTCGAAGCTGGAATGGAGGATTGGGGCTCGCCTCTTGTACCACTGGCATCCTGCCGGCGGGGTGATTTGGCTCCAAATAACGCCACTTTGGTATCGATTAGAAAGTACCTCGGTCCTTTGTTTTGTAGGAGATATATCGAATTCTAATCGGCAGTAGGACCGATTAGAAATGCTCGGGCGGGGCGTGAGGGGTGTGTTCCCTTCCCGAGTTTGGTTCGCATCCGATAGTGGACGATTTGTCGTCATGTAAAAACAAGCCAGGGTAGCATACTTGTTGGGCCGAAGTATATCCGTATTAATACTTAGCCTTAGGGTTACGGGGTCGGGTCGGGGAGTTAAGGGTCAAAAGTTGACGGTTGGGAGCGAGGTCGTGGTCCCGAAATGGGAATCGGATGCGGGAGGGTCGATCCTTTTAGTCGGCGGTACGGATTGGCCTAAAGGCAACGTCAACGGCTTCCCACCTTTTGCCGAAGACGCAAAAAGTGGGACACCCCGGAAAATCAAATGCAGGACAAAGGCGAGTCAACAACCCGGTGAGGTGCCCGAGCGGGTTGATCGTGAACGCAGATTTGCGAATAAAGGGAGGCAGGCTTGCGAAAAGGTGGGCCACCCGCCCTGTGGACTTTTGAGGGGCGAGGACTGGGCCAGTGGCCTGTTTTCTGTGTGCTCCAGGTCACATTGAAGCGGTTTCTGCGTCACAGACAAGGCGGTCCGGGGGGAGTAACCGAACATAGAGGGTAAAGGGGGGAGGTGTTCCCATGGCGGAACAAGCGCTATCCCTAGATTCCCTAATCGGGCTCGAGTTCTCCCACTACCGAATCATTGAAAAAATCGGCAGCGGCGGGATGGGTGTGGTCTATCGGGCGAGCGACGAACATCTCGACCGAGAAGTCGCCGTCAAGGTACTCACTCCCGGAACCATCACCGATGAAACAGCTCGCAAACATCTCCGCAAAGAGGCCCTGGCGCTCTCCAAACTGAATCATCCTAACGTCGCCACCATCCACGACTTCGATACGCAGAGGGGCGTGGATTTTCTGGTGATGGAGTACATCCCCGGAATTTCACTCCGGGAGAAGTTGACTGGCGGAGCGCTGCCCGAGAAGGAAACCCTGCGTCTGGGAGTACAGCTCGCGGAAGGTTTATCGGCGGCACATGAACACGGGGTAGTTCATCGGGATCTGAAGCCGGGTAATCTGCAGCTGACCTCCGACGGACGACTGAAGATTCTGGATTTCGGACTGGCCAAGCTGCGGCGCCCGGCCGCAGAAGGCGTCACGACCGAGAGTCTGAGCGAGACGCGAACGACGGCTGGGACGCTGCCGTACATGGCGCCGGAACAGTTGCTGGGCGGAGAGATCGACGACCGCACCGACATTCACGCAGCGGGATTGGTGCTGTATGAAATGGCCACGGGGCAGCGCCCGTTTGGAGAGGTAGAACGATCGCAGCTAATTAGTGCCATTCTGCGCAGGTCGCCACTGCCACCTACCGTCCTGAATCCCAGGTTGCCTCCAGAACTGGAGAGGATCATCGGGAAGTGCCTGGAGAAGGAACCGGAAAACCGGTACCAATCTGCGAAGGAACTGGCCGTTGATTTGCGACGACTGCTCACACCGAGCGCGGTGAAAGCAGCCGAACTTCCTGCGGCAGGCAGAAAACTCTGGAAGATTCTTGTTCCGACCGCGGTGCTGCTTTTCGCCGTTGCAACCGTGGGAATTTTCTACTTTCGCTCGCGCCAGGCTGCGACTCGCTTGACTGACAAGGACACCATCGTTCTGTCCGATTTTGACAACAAGACCGGCGATTCGGTATTCGATGACACGCTGAAGCAGGGACTCTCGGTACAACTTGAACAATCACCATTTCTCGCGCTTATTTCCGACCACAGGGTAAATGAAACATTGAAGCTGATGGGCCGTCCCGCCGGTGACCGGTTGACGCCGGAGGTCACACACGAAGTCTGCCTTCGCACGGGCAGCAAGGCCATGCTGACCGGTTCGATTGGGGCGCTTGGGAGCCAGTACGTGATTGGCCTGAAGGCAGTGAACTGCAGCACGGGCGATGTTCTGGCGGTGGCGCAGGAACAGGCAGTGGGCAAAGAAGCGGTATTGAAGGCTCTGGACAAAGCGGCGCTCAGCTTGAGGAGCAAGTTGGGGGAGTCGCTCAGCTCGGTGCAGAAGTACGCCACGCCATTGGAGGAAGCGACTACGCCGTCGCTGGAGGCGCTGAAAGCCTACAGCATGGGAGTAAAGACGGAATATGCGAAAGGGGAAACAGCCGCGCTGCCGTTTTTCAAACGGGCAGTTGACCTCGACCCGAATTTTGCCATGGCGTACAGTTGGCTGGGGCTGATTTACTTCGTCACCAACGAAGGAGGGCGGGGGACAGGATATGCACGCAAGGCTTTCGACCTGCGGGAAAAGGTGAGCGAACGGGAGCGGTTTTTCATCGAGAGGACTTACTACCAGTTCGCCACGGGAGACCTGGAGAAGGCGGCGCAGACTGCCGAAGAGTGGCAGCAGGCATACCCAAGAGACCACTTCCCTTACCTGGTGCTGGGATTTATTTCCGGCGACCTCGGAAACTGGGAAGAGGCCTTGAAGGAATGGCGAGAGGCGCTGCACCTGGAGCCAAACAGGGTGGACAACTATGTCAACCTTAGCATCGCCTACATGAGGCTCAATCGACTGGATGAAGCGGAGGGGGTGTACAAGCAGTCGGAGGAGCGCAGGCTGGAACACGAGTATCTGCTTCTGTTCCGCTACCAGTTAGCGTTTCTGAAGGGCAATGCGGCGCAGATGATGCAGTTGACCTCGGCAGCCATGGGCAAGCCGAGCGCGGAACACCTGCTGCTGGCTTCGCAAGCGGACACGGAAGGTTGGTACGGCAAGCTGAAGAACGCGCACGAACTGACGCGGCGGGCACTTGATTCCGCCCAGCGCAACGACTCCCAAGACACGGTCGCAGCCTATCAGGTCTGGGCGGCGCTGCGAGAGGTGGAATCCGAAAATCGAAAGCGGGCAGTCGCCGAATCCAAAGCCGCACTGAAGCTGGCCCCGGACCGCTATGATCGGGCGATAGTGGCGCTGGCTCTGGCGCGGGCAGGCGATACGGCAGGGGCGGAGAAGTTGGCGGCTGAACTCGACAACTCCTTTCCGCTGGATACGCTTGTGCAGAGATATTGGTTGCCAACGATCCGGGCAGCCGTCGCGTTGCAGCGCAAAGACCCGAACCAGGCAATCGAACTATTGAAGCTGGTGAGCACGGTCGAACTCGGCGAATCAACATGCCTGTGCCCAGTTTATGTGCGTGGGGAAGCCTATCTCATGCTCCACGACGGCCGCGGAGCCGCAGCGGAATTTCAGAAATTCATCGACCACCGGGGAATCGTGGTGAACTTTCCGTGGGGCGCGTTGGCCCGGCTGGGACTGGCCCGAGCCTACGCCATGCAAGGCGATACTGCGAAGGCCAAGGCGGCGTATCAGGATTTCCTCACACTGTGGAAAGACGCCGACCCTGACATTCCCATTCTCATCGCCGCGAAAGCCGAGTACGCGAAGCTGCGGTGACCCATCCACATAAGAGGCGGTCTCAGGGTGAAACGGCTTGTTTGACCGAGAAATGATTCGTCGTGAGATTTCCAGAGTCTTGATCCCCCACCTTCTCTGGCAACCACGCGGTGCTCGGAGCACTGCCGGGCAAAAGTGTGCCTTTACAACGCCTTCGTTCTTATCGAGGGGCACCCGAAAAGTCAAAGGCGAAGAACGGGGCCACCCACCTTCTTCCTGCTTGGTCTGTTGCTCCTACTCATCGGACTTAGCCTGCATATTCGCGAATTTCGTGGATCAGCGACCGCGCCGATGCAGGAACAGCAACTTTGCCATCGAGAATTGCATGGCGGTCCACGTTTTCGCCATACATAGCCACGTCACCGCTCTTATCGGCTTGCACCACGGCGCCATCGAGAGCCACCCCGATGAAAACGCCTTTGGCACGCGAATAGGAGAGAATCTCCGCATTCAGTCTGACGTCGGTGGCAGCGGCAGTGGTGCGGCCCACCGGCCCAGCTGCGACAGAGGCATCGGCTCCGAGTTTAAATTTATCGCCGAGCAGGCTATGCAAAGCGCGATCGTTCATAAAGAGCATCACCAGGTCGGTGGACGAACCGCCGATCTGGTAACCCACGCTCCCACCGTCAATGGCCAAAAACATGGGAGCGCTCCAGCCATGCCCGGTGCGGCAGGTTGCCACTCCCCTGCCGTAGTTGCCGCCGAAAATAAAGGCGAACTTCACGTCCCCTGGAATGATGGCGATACATTTCGCCGATTTCAGCAGATCGTGAGGAATGCCATGGTCCGGCGCATTCATAATTTCCTTGAAGACTTGTGCAGCTCTGTGTGCGCGTTTTACATCGTCCTCGCGATCCGAGGCGACAGCAGTGAGAGTTGCAAACAGAGCCACCATGATGAGCACTACGAGACGTTTCAACATGAATTTATCCTCCTTCAATTTTCAATTCGCCAACCGAAACTCAAATCCCCGGCCCGGTGGTGCGAAGCAATAGCGGCCTCACAGTTTTTCGACGATTCTTTCCACCTGGCCGATTTTCTTTTGGACCTTCCCGGCGATCTTTTCGCGGATGCCCTCGGCTTCCAGGCCGCGATTGTTCGTCACTCGTCCAACCTTCTCTTTCACTCTGCCTTTGAGCTCGTGAAACTTTCCTTTTCCTTTGTCCTTCATGCTTCGCTTCATGGATTGTCTCCTTTGACCCGATCGATGTGCGAGCCGCCGATGAGAGCCCCTAAGGCTCCGCGCCTTTGCAATTACCCTTTGCTCGATTTCAGATCGATCCTGAAAAGGTCAACGCACTCCGCCGATCAGGTAGACGATCACCACAATCAACACAACCGTCCCGACGATTCCGAGGCCTCCGCGTGTGCCCCATCTGGAATACCCGTAATAGCCGCCTCCGCCGCCGAACAACAGCAGCAAAACGATGAGTAGAAGTAGCATCGAAATTCTCCTTTCAACCTGGCTATTCGATATCGACTTGGAAGGTCAAAGAAGGGTTGTCGTACGCAACTGCATACCAAAGCCCGTCCGCCCCCATAACGAAGTACACATCCTGCTGGTAAAACCACGGCGGATAGACTCCCGCATAGAACCAATATCCACCGTAGGAGTACTCGCGACGGCCGTTGTATTCGCGACCACCACGCTCTTCAAAGCGCGCATGATGCTCGCGGCCAAACCTGCCTTCGTTGTACTCGTGGCCGCGGCTATCTTTCTGACCATTGCGGGCCCACTGCCCTTGTGCTTGGCCGGACTGACCCCGCTGTTCCCGCTGTTGGTCCTGCTGACCCTTGACCTGCTGCACGTGTTCCTGTTTTGCTGATTTGGCCTGCTCCTGCCTTTCGGACTTGGCCTGTTTTTCTTCCTTTGCTGGCTTGGCCTGTTCCTGCTTTTCAGACTTGGCCTGCTTCTCTTCCTTTGCTGGCTTCGCCTGCTTCTCTTGCTTTGCCGGCTTGGCCTGCTCCTGCTTTTCGGGCTTGGCTTGAGCTTGCTTCTCTTGCTTCGCCGGCTTGGCCTGCTTCTCTTCCTTGGCCGGCCTGGCCTCCTCTTGCTTTTCGGGCTTGGCTTGAGCTTGCTTCTCTTGCTTCGCCGGCTTGGCCTGCTTCTCTTCCTTGGCCGGTTTAGCCTGCTCCTGCTTTTGAGGCTTGGCCTGCTCTTCCTGTTTCTGCGGCTTGGCCTCTTGTTCGTGCTTTTCTTCCTGCGCGTATGCGGGAGGAACAGCTCCGAGAAGAAGGAGCAGAACTCCCGTGCTGATAAAACTCAGTGCTTTCATGATTGTTACCTCCGATTTAGTGATTTCATGCGCCCGTGGCACGTCCTGTCGGGCGCGGTTCTTGTTTTCGGTGGTTTGTATCCGGGGGACAGCGCGCGGATCTTCCCGCTGTGAATCCTCCGGGTTCAGTTACGCCCCAACGTGGATGTGGGAGAATGAATGGAACAGTCCAAAAACGTTGAGCAGCCACAACACCACCGCGATCACCACGACTGCATTCAGGATGGACTTAATCGTTCCCTGCATTGGTATGAAGCTGTTGACCAGCCAAAGCAGTACGCCCACCACCACTAGAACCAGCAATATTTGGATTAATGGCATGACCTTCGACCTCCTCTTCTTTGCAGGCAAAGCCCCCCCGGCGTGCTCCACGCCCTTGCACCACCGAGCCCTTCTTGCCGGACTCGTTTCTTGGGACCCCCTGGCAGTCCGGCAGCGTGCCTGCCGACACTTCATCTTTTACTGACTTTTTCTATCGGCGGCAGTGACATCCATGACCTGCCGATGTGACCACGCTGACATGATGGAGCGGGAATCGACTGTGCAAAAAGAGACACCCAGGAATCGGCTGTACAGAAAGGGACAGCCGGCTGATAGCCGTGGTTCAGTTTCCGTGAATTCCCAAGAGATTAGGGTTGTCGCGGAGATTGGATCGGGCGATGCCGTGAAGTTCACGATGCTAGCGCCAAATGCGCTGGTGTTCGTTTCAGAGTTCAGATACGGGTGTGATTCGACTGCAGGTCAACTCAGGAAGTTCGATACGCAGGAAATCGTTCGGTGCACGATGCACTAATCGTGCAAAACAACAGTGAGGAGGGATTCGTTGACGCGGATTGTGCCGTTGTATTGGATGAAGCCCAATCTCCTGAATTTGTTCATGAAAAAATTCACTCGCGACCGGGTTGTGCCAATCATCTCAGCCAGCGTCTCTTGCGAAACTTTCGGAAGCACATTCTGAGGGTGACCCGGCGCGCCATAGCGCGCGAGCAGCAGAAGAGTTCGCGCCAGCCGCTTCTCGCTGGAGTTAAAGAGCTGGTCAACGAGATCCGACTCCACGCGGATGTTTCGCGCAAGCATGTAAGCAATGAAGCGGTCGGAGAACTCGTGTTCCTTGTTGAGCACGCGAATCATCTCGTCCTTCTCGATGAGGAGCACAGTGGTGGGTGCAATCGTGGTCGCAGTCGCCATGCAATGCGCTTGCCCCGCGAGGCACCCTTCTCCAAAAAAATCGCCTGGTCCGAGGATCGACATAACGGCTTCTTTGCCGCCCTCACTGACCCCCGTAAGCTTCACACCGCCTTCCTGAATGTACATTACATTCCGAGCGGTATCGCCCTGCGAGAAGACGGTTTCATTTCCCTGAAACTTGCGGACCTCTCTCCCCAGCCCGGCCGAGTCGAGAAACAGCTTCGCATCGAAAGCAGGGTTTCTCCGAGATGTCCTCGACGGGCGTGGGGCGCGTGCAGATACACGTCTGACGGAGAGAAGGGGATTTGCCATGCGCCATTATACTATTGCCTCTTCCTGCTGTCCATTATTGAACAGTACAAATGTCTTAGCTCCATAATTCTGTCACCCCTTAATGGCAACGTGAAAATGTCACCCTATGAAACAGGAGACATGCACGTTGAGTCAGAAGGAACTGCAGCGAGTGACCGTCATTTCGCAATGTGTGCAACAGAACCTGACGTGCGCCCGAGCCGCGGAGCTGCTCGACCTATCGCCTCGGCACATCAAACGGCTCAAAGCGCGCTACCGGCAAGGCAGCGCAGCGGCTCTGGCGCACGTCAGCCGCGGCCGCCCCAGTCACCGTCGCCTGCCCGTGCGCACCCGCGCCCGCGTCCTCGCTCTGGCACGCACGCGCTATCCGGGCTTCAACGATCACCATCTCCATGAGAAGCTCGTCGAGCAGGAGGGCTTCTCCCTCAGCCGCGAAACCTTGCGTCGCCTGCTCCGCGCCAGCGGCATCGGCTCGCCCCGCAAACGCCGCCCGCCGACTCATCGCCAGCGCCGTCTGCGTGCCGCTCGCGAAGGAGAACTGCTCCAACTCGACGGCTCTCCTCATGATTGGCTCGAAGGCCGCGGCCCACTCCTCACCGCTCTGGGCATGCAGGACGATGCTTCCGGGAAAATTCTCGCTGCCCAGTTCTTTCCTTCCGAAACCACCGAAGGCTATTTCCACCTGCTCCAGAGCCTCTTGCGCCGCTACGGTGTCCCGGTGGCCTTCTACGGCGATCGCAGCGGCGTCTTCACCCGCAACGACGATCACTGGTCTCTGGAGGAACAACTCGCCGGCCAGCGCCAGTCCACTCAGTTCGGTCGCGCCCTGGAACAACTCGGCGTCACTTTCATCGCCGCCCAAAGCCCGCAAGCCAAAGGACGCATCGAGCGTCTCTGGGGCGTGCTCCAAGACCGCCTCACCAGCGAACTGCGTCTGGCGCAAGCCTGCGATTTCGACTCCGCCAACCGCGTCCTGCGCCGCTTCGTCGCCGACTACAATCGCCGCTTCGCTCGCTCGCCGCGCGAGGCGGCCCAAGCCTGGCGTCCGGCCCCGGAACATCTCGAGCGCATCTGCTGCTTCACGCACCAGCGCATCGTCAGCAACGACAACGTCGTGCAATGGAGCGGCCAGCGGCTGCAAATCCATCCGCAGCCCCGCCGCTTCAGCTTCGCCGGAGCCAAAGTGCAGATCTGTCAGGCTCTCAATGGCCGCGTCTCGCTCTATTACCGCGATACCCGGCTCGAGCATTCAAACCTAGTAAGGGGGTGACATTTTCATGTTGCCGTTAGGGTGACATTTTTACGTTGCTACAACATTATTGAACAGTACAAAGCCTCGCGACACAAAGCTCACGAATCATGCGGCCCAAGGCGACGCATCCTGACCAATCGGAAGTTGTGAGTCCAGTGGTGGCTGCTGATTCCTAGCGGCGCCGAAGAATTTTGCGCAACGACTGGTACACTTCCAATCCGCCATCGTAGTCTATGAATCCCCGCTTCCTGAATCGGTTCATGAATAAATTCACCCGCGGGCGCGTCGTGCCGACCATCTCCGCCAGAACCTGGTGACTTAGGAGCGGAATCTCGACAGCCGCTGGACCTCTCTTGTCCAAGTGGGCTAGCCGCAGAAGCACGCGCGCCAGACGTTGTTCGGCGGAAGAAGTCATTAGTTCCGCGACATGATCCTTGTACTTCTGGACGCTGGACAACAGATAGGCCACCAAGGAATTTGACGTCTTATTCTTCTTGCGAAGCATCTGGAGCATCTTTTTTTTCTGAATGGTGCGAATGGAACTGGCCGTCAACGCCACGGCCGTGGACATGCGAAGGGGATAGCCTGCGAGGCAAAGCTCACCGAAGAGATCCCCCACTCCCAAGATGGCGGTAACTGCTGATGGTTGGTTTTTCGCTTTGGTGGTAAGCCGCACCCCTCCTTCTTGAATGTAAAAAAGCGTGTATGCGGGCGTAGCTTGCGAGTAGATGTTCTGGTTGCTCCGATAACGCGAGACCTTGCCACCCAGGCTGGCTCCGGAAGAGAAGCCGCCAAGGTGGAAAGCCTTTCGGTTCCTGCGTTTCATAGGTCACTCCATTCGCAACGAATGCGCAACGTGCTTGGACACCAGAACACCATCACCATACCACCATAGGAAGGTCGTCCCAAATCGACTGTCCAAAAAGGGACAGCTGCCTCAAGGCTGTGCCTGAGTTTCTCTTGAATCGTGCAGATATGACGGGTCACACAGAACTTCGATCCGGTTGCGTCACGCCATTCGAGAAACCAACACGACGTGCGCCGCATACGGAAGCGCATTCTTTTCAGGACGACTTCCCTATTGACGGGGATTGGCCGCGGCAGATGAATCCTGGAGCTTGGCGAGTTCGCTCGAAAAGAGGGGGTTTTCGGGAAATTCCGCGACAAGCTCCCGAAGTTGTGTGCGCGCTACTTCTGTCTTCTTCTCTCGCAGTGCCGGCAGCGCCAGCAAAATCTTCGCAAACGGCCGGAGGTAGTGGCCATGATCCGCGGAGATCTCAAGCTGCTGGATCCCCGCCTTCTTGTCACCGTGAATTCCAGCGAAGCTGAGGAAAAACTTCTTCGTTCCTGGCAAACTCCCGATGAAATAATTCGCCATGCCCAGGCCAAGATAGGCATCCGCAGCGTCCGGCTCGACCACCAACAGTCTCTTCGCGTACTTATCAGCTTCGCGGATTTTCTTCAGGCTGTCGAGCTGGCGCTTGTCGATGAGGCTGGCATAGTTGGCTTGCATACCCAAACTCAGCGTCATGGCGAAGAGTGCGTTCGGATCCTGCGGGTTCGTCCTCAATCTCAACTGCGCCAGATCCTGCGCCTTTTGGTCCTCGGCGAAGAATGCCGCGCGCAGTTGCGGGTCCGGTTTCAGAGGGATCTTACCCAGGAAGCGCTTGTCGTCCAGAAAAAACTCGGAGGTTAGGACACCTTGCCGATAGCACTCCTCAAACAGATAGCTCGCCGCTTCCGAGGCACTTCCAAGAGGATCTTCCGGATGCAATTTCTGCCAAGCTTCAAACTGATTGCGAGCTTCCTTGGGCTTTAGTTCGTAGAGGAGGTGAAAGCCGGCCTCGAGTTCCGGCACATGCAATGGCTCAATCGGAGTTTGCGCGAAGGCTGCCAGCGATGCTCGAACGTCGCGGCCGCCCATGACCAGCGCGCAGCACAGAAGTGCGCAGAGAAGTAACCCGATCAGCCGAAACGCTTTAATGCTACGCGCGGGACTACGCGTTAGTTTCATGCGAGCCAGGGGATGACGCCCGCATTATACAACGTACGCGCCGTTCCCAATTCGCGGGTGGCCGTCCTTTTCTCAAGGGCGTCTCCTCTCATTAACGAATTAGGGCATACGATAAACCGGGCCGGCCAACGGCGACGGGTAAAAGCCTACGTCAATGGCGACAGCGGCGCCAACGGCTGGGCACGGCATGCCGTGCCCCTACGGAAAAAACGGACGCGTGGCGGGTTCGACAAGTCCTCCAATTTGGCACGGCGGAGCGATGGGGCGGCCTCACTCGTGGGCCGCGCTTCAGGCTACAATCAACGCGTGGGGATACGGCTCATTGCGATGGACATTGACGGGACGCTGCTGGATTCGCGGGGGAACGTGTCGGAGGACAATGCGCGGACCATTGCCGAGGCGGCGGCGCGGGGGATTGAGATTGTGCTGGTTACCGGGCGGCGGTTTGATTTTGCGCGGCCGGTGGCGGAGCGGCTGGCTTGCGATTGGCACCTGATTGTCAATAATGGGGCGCTCATCAAGTCGAAGAGCGGGGAGACTTTTCTGCGGCGGCTGCTTTCTGGCGGGACGGCGCGGCGCGTCCTCGAGATGACCGGGGAATACCGGGAGAGCGCGGCGGTGATTTTCGACCGGCCTCATGCGAACCAAGTGATCATGGAGCACATCGAGTGGGACGATCCGCACCGCGGCGGGTACTTCCGCCGGAACCGCGAGTATATGGCGGAGGTCGAGCCGCTTGAGAATTGCTTGGACGGCGAGGACCCGATTCAGGTGCTCTATACCGGGCCTTGCCGGGAGATGCGCGGGGCGATGGAGGCGCTTGAGGATTCGCCGGGCGCGGGGGAATACACGCTGGCGCTGACGGAATACGAGCGGCGCGATTTTTCGATTTTGGATGTATTGCGGCGCGGGGTGAGCAAAGGCGTGGCGCTCGAGGACTGGGCGCGGCGGCGGGGCGTCGAGCGCAAGGAGGTGATGGCCATTGGCGACAATTGGAACGACCGCGAAATGCTGGAATTTGCCGGGCTGCCCGTTGTGATGGGCAATAGCATTGCGGAGTTGAAATCCCTGGGCTACCCGGTTACGCTATCAAACGACGAGAGCGGGGTGGCCGAGGCCATTCGGACGTTTGCGATGGCGGGCGCGCCGCGCGGGGTGGCGGACTAGGGCAGATGAAATCGAGAGCCATTTTGATTGCGGGGTGCGCGACACTCGCGGCACTGGGGGCGGCAATTGCCGCGCCTGAGGCGCGAGCGGATTACGCTGTGCTTCGCTCCGGGGTGCGGCTGCACATAACGGGATACGAGGCGGCGGGCGATCGCATTCGGTTGACGATGGATGGCGGCGTGGTGGAAGTGGCCGCCGCGGATTTGATTTCCGTCGAGCCTGAAGAGATTTTCCCTGTGGCGCCTGTGACGCTAGCGCCGCCCACCGGGCCATTTGGGATTTTGATTCGCGCGGCGGCGGAAAAGCACGGCGTGGACGAGAAGTTGATTCAGCACGTGATTGCGGTGGAATCGAATTTCAATCCGCGGGCTGTCTCGCGCAGGCAGGCGCAGGGGTTGATGCAATTGATGCCGCGGACGGCGGCGCGCTATTCGGTGGCTGACATTTTCGATCCGGCGCAGAATATCGAGGCCGGCACTCGGTATTTGAAAGAGATGCTCGAGCGCTTCCAGGGGAATTTGACGCTGGCGCTCGCGGCCTATAACGCCGGGCCGGAAATGGTCGAGCGCTACGGCGGCATCCCGCCATTTGCCGAGACGCGCAATTACGTGCGAATGATCACCGCGCGGATGGCGCAGGAAAAAACTCCCGCAATAAATTTGCAAAACCTCTTTTGAAATCCTCGCGGTAATTTCAAGCAAAAAATGAGATGTGTCCTACTGAGGCGCCTGCGGATTTCCTTGCGGGCCGGGCTGCGGGGTGCTGCCTCCGAACGGACTTGAATTGCCTGAGCCGTTCGTGCTGCCGTTGCCGAATGCGCTGCCGAATCCTTGTCCGAAGGCGCTGTTGCCGGCTCCGGCGGGTTGACCGAGGATTGGGATGGCGGTGGCTTGTTGTTGCGCGGCGGCGGCTTGGTCATCGAGCGGATTCCAGATGAATTCCCATTCCTTGTACTTCTTGGCGTGATGGAACCATTTCTTCGAGGGCTGATCCACGGTGCTGGCGATGCCGGTGAGGAAGGCGCCGAGGACGGGGCCGTCGACTGGGCCGGTCGGCTTCTGGAGCAGGATGGGATTTTGCAATGGGTTGCCATCGGGGCCGAGCGGCTGACCGGGTTGCGCGGTGGTGGCGGATTGGCCGGAGGTCGAGGACGAGCCGCCGGATTGCGCGAACGAGTCGGTGGAGCTGGATGTTGGAGCGCCCGTTGAACCGTCGGGCGAAGTGCCTGGAGGCGAAGTGCTCGGCGGAGAATTGCCACCGGGCGTGCTGGACGAATTGGAGCTGCCGAAAGAGGAGCCGCCGAAGGAGGAATTGCCGAAGGCTGAGTTCTGCGGCGACTGTCCGAAGGCGCTGCTGGAGCTAGAATTCGCGAGGCTCGCGGCGGAGACGCCTAGCTGCGGGAAGGACTGGTTCATTAGCTGAGGATTGTCGATGAGCGCCATTTGCTGTAGCGAGGCGTAGCGGGTGCTGCCGATGATTTGACCGGCGGCGTTGACGTAGATGTAACGCCAGGAGCCATCGGCGGTGTTCATGGGGTCTTTGTAGGCATGGCGCAGGAAGTGGAGCTGGGGGAGGCCCTTCTCGAGGGCATCGATATCCTGGGGGTAGTGGCCGGTCTTATGGAAATAGAGGCGGATGGCGCGCTTGTATTGGTTGCCGCGCCAGATCATTTCCTCTTCGCGGCGGCGGGCCGTCTCGGTGAGAGCGTTTTCGAGGAAGACCATGGTGCCGGCGAGCATGGCGAGAACCATGAACAGGGCCATCAGGTAGCCGTAGCCGGACTGAGATGAATGGCGGCGAGGCGCGGATTCGCGGCGGCGCGAGTGGGCATTCCGGAAGGCGCGTGTGATGGCTCGAGACATGGCGCGGATGGTCATGGCTGCGGCGCTCCCGGGCCTGCGTCGGAGGCGGGCGGCTGGACCATGGTGACGGTGGCGTGGCGGCCGTCGGAAATTTGTTCGACATCGGCGGATTCATTGCCGACGCGAATCAGGCGGAAGCGGCCGAGGAACGTGTCGCCTTCGGGGACGACGAGGACGTCGTCGCCCTCTTTGAAGAAAGCTACGCGCTTGCCGGTGGCGGGGGTGAGGGCGTAGCCGAATAGTTCGCCCGGGACTTGAACGGGAGGAGGAGGCGCCGGCCGAGGCACGGTCGGATAGTTTTTCGCTTCTTCAGCCTTCTTTTGCTCGATGGTCTTCTCCGGAGGGGGCGGAGGGCCGTAATTGAAAATGTCGCGGTGCGAGCCGTTATAGTCGAACTTTCTGAGATTCTCCAGCAGGTCGATGCGGAGCTGTGGCTCCTGAACGCTGAGCGGGATGAATCTTCCGTCGGCGGCGATAACGCCGGAGATGCCGGGAACCTGGTTGCGGTTGACCAGATACACGACGACGAGGAAGACCAGAAGGCCCACCAGCACGTAGATTTCAATTTTTCGCCGCATCGGTCAGGTCCTGAAATAGGTGCGCAAATCGAGACTCAAGTGAATCCCGCCGCCTGCTCCAGCGTCGAGGCGCAAATTATCGAGCAAATAAAAATTCTTGGAATGTTCGAGATCATTGATGAAACGGATTATGGCCGGATAATCACCCGAAATCGAGGTGGTGATGGAAATTTCGGTGACCCCGTGGAGCTTCACTTCCTTCTGCTTAAAGGCGAAGCCAGTGGATTTGAGGCCGGCCTTGGTGGTGAGCTGGCCGAGGTCGGCTTCGATGGCCGAATAACCGTTTGCCGCCCCGATGAAATTATCGTGATAGAAGGCGTCGCAGTCTTTTCCTATCTGGGGGAGAGAGGCGCGGATTTTCTCGCCGCGCTCGACATCGGCCTTCAGAAGCTTGGCCTGATTGGCGAGGCGATCGCGCTGGGCGCCCATCGACTGCGGGCCTTCGCGCGCTGCCTGCCAGAGGACGAAAATCAGGGCGGCATCGGCGAGGAGGAGGACTGCGAGGGCGACGCCGATGGTGATTTTCCAGGTACGCCAGTTTGGATTCGCGATCATGTGGTTTCGTACCAGACAGTGAGGTCGAGGACGATCTTGTCGCCCGCGCCCAATTGATCCGAGCGGCGCTCGGCTTTCACCTCGACGCCGGAAAATAGCTTGGAATTTTCGAGCGTTTCAAGAAACTTAATTTTTCCTTCGTCGGTGGAAGCGGCGACGGTGAGTGTTACCTGCGCGCGGCCATTTTCGAGGCGCGGGGAAATGCTGACGACGCGAACTCCGGGCGGCAAGGTCTGCTCGAGGTCCATGAAGATCTTGGTCCAGGGGAAGCTGCGCTCGCCGATGAGGGAATTCAGGAAGGTGGCGCGGTCGATCACCTGGTGGGCCTGAGGAGTCTGGAAATACGTTTCGAGAATCTGCTGCTTTTCCTGGTTGGCGCGGATCTCTTTTTCCCAGCGAGTGGTATCGAGACGAATTTCGCGATTGGCGCGCCAAGAATTGAGCGCTGCGTGGCCGAGGACTATCAAGGCGAGGAGGCCGATGGTGCCTATGACGGCGGCGCCGGCAAGGAACGGCCGCTTATTTTCACGCGGGGACGTCGAGAGATTGAGGCGAAGTTTCATGGCCAATTGCGAGCGCTGATGCGCTCAGGATCCTCCGTTTGCGCTCCAGCCGACAAGGGCATCCAGATTGAGCTGCAATAAATCTTTGGCGGTGGAGTCGAGAGTGGAAGCATCCTCGGACTCCGCGAGGGAGCCAACCGCGACTTTCAGTTCCCCGGCGAGGGCGTGGCGAAACAGTTCCTCGCGCGGACCCAGACCAGACATACGAACGCGATCGATCATGCCGCCCCAGGCGTCCTGATAATACGCAATGGCCGGGAAGATTTCATCGAGCATGGCCTGCGGATCGAGCAGGCCGGATTCGGCGGGCATTTCCGTGGAGCGATAGACGCAGAGATTTCCGGCGCGGACGATGACGGTGGTGAGAGTGCGTCCACACATTCTGACGAGAAGCGATGCGCCACGCGCTTCGAGAAGCGGCAAGGTGGAAAGCGTGGAGCTAAGGACGACTCCCGCATTCACGCCGAGCGATTCGAGGATTTCCTCGTACTCGCGAAGGATGCGGCGGCGCGCAACAGCCGTCAAGATTTCGAGACTTTCCTCGCGGCCGGCCTGGCGCATCCAGGAGACGACGGTCTCATCCACATCGAAAGGAACGCTTTTTTTCAGACGCCAGCGGAGAAGCGGGAGAGCCTCGTCTGCTCGGCGCGGAAACGATTCGAATGGAAGAATGAAAACACGCACGACCGGATCAGGGATCAGGAGGGCAACGTCCGGCCCGCGAGCTGGAACGCGGCTGAAAACGCGCCGAAGCGAACTGCGGACGGCGTCGGGCTTGGCGACGTTGGCATCCACAGGCGAGGGGATGATGGCACCCTCTGCGATCGGTTCGACGGCGTAGGATTCCAGATGGCCGCGCGCCTTGCCCCAACGCGCCGCGGCGGCGTGCGTGCCGGCAATCTCCACAACGAGCGGAGGATGCGGCATGGCATTGAGCCAGCGATCAATCCGCTGGACGGCAGCGGATTGATAGAACTGGCTGGTCAGGCTCGGGGAGCTACTCAAGGAATGTCACCTTATTGATTTCGCGCAGGGTGGTGACCCCGGCGAGAATTTTTCGAAGACCCGAATCGCGCAAGAACGTCATGCCCTCTTCCTTGGCGGTGCGCTTGATTTCGGAAGTGGGGCGGCGATCAATGATCATCTCGCGAATGTGGTCTGAAAGATCGAGGAGTTCCGTAATCGCGGTGCGCCCGCGAAAGCCGGTGCCGGAACATTCGAGGCAGCCCTGGCCTTCGTAGAAAGGGACACGACTCCATTCCGCGGGATCGAGGGCGGATTCCTTGAGAGCTTCGGGCGTGTAATGAACCTGCTTCTTGCAATTCTCGCAGATGACGCGGACCAGGCGCTGGGCCATGATGCAATTCAGCGCGGAAACGAAATTGTAAGGCTCGACGCCCATATTGATGAAGCGGCCGATGACGTCGGTGACGTTGTTGGCGTGGACGGTTGTGAATACGAGGTGGCCAGTTAGCGCGGATTGGATAGCAATTTGCGCGGTCTCCTGGTCACGAATTTCGCCGACCATGATTTTGTCGGGGTCATGGCGGAGGATGGAGCGCAGGCCGCGAGCGAAGGTGAGCCCCTTTTTTTCGTTCACGGGAATCTGGGTGATGCCGCGCACCTGATATTCGACGGGGTCTTCAATGGTGATGATTTTATCTTCGTCGTTCTTGATTTCGTTAATGGCGGCGTAGAGCGTGGTGGTCTTACCGGAACCGGTGGGGCCGGTGACGAGGACCATGCCGTAGGGCTCGCGAATGTAACGGCGGAAACGGGTGACGTCTTCCTGGTCGAAGCCGACGACATCGAGAGTAAGGTTACGGAATTTTTCACTGAGCGTCTCTTTATCGAGAACGCGCAAAACGGCGTCTTCTCCGTGGACCGAGGGCATGACGGAAACGCGGAAGTCGATGAAGCGGCCTTTGTAGCGCACGCGAAAGCGGCCGTCCTGCGGGACGCGACGCTCGGCGATGTCGAGCTCGCTCATGACCTTGACGCGCGAAAGAATTGTGGCGTGCCACTCCTTGGCGAGGGGCTGCATGGCGTACTGGAGCACGCCGTCAATGCGGTACTTTACGGCGACTTCGGAATTGCGGGTCTCGATGTGAATGTCACTCGCGCGGCGTTCGAGCGCCGTGAAGATTACCGTGTCCACCAGCCGGACGACGGGGCTCACGCCGGTATCGCGCGTGAGCTTGTCCATGGTGATGTTTTCGTCGCTGTCCTCATCGTCGCCGACGACCTGGAGCGTGAATCCCTCGGTGGCTTGGTCGAGAACGCGCTGGGATTGCTCGGTGCGTTTCAGCAGGTCTTCGATTTGAGTGGTGGTGGCTACTTTTATCTGTAAGCGCTTGCCGAGGAGGAGCGCGAGTTCGTCGGTCTGCGCCAACTGGCTGGGATCGGCGATGGCAACGACCAGGGAGCCGTCGTGGGCTTCGAGGGGAACGAACTTGTAGCGGAACATCAGCTCCGCCGGGATGCTGCGGAAGAGGTCAGGATCGATGCGCTGCTCGCGCAGATCCACGAAGGGGCACCGATAGCGCTCGGCCAGGCGTCGCGCTTGATCGCGCTGTGCTCCTTCGTCTGGAGCGCCTCCGGGTATTGGCGGACTGTTGGGCGTAGCGGCCATAGAATCCTATCCTGCGGCTCCTAACTGGAGGGAGAACATGGGCAGATAGAGAGCGACCAAAATAAAGCCTACCACAACGGCCATGACCATTAAAATCGCGGGGGAAATCCAGATGAGCGCGCGCTGCAAGCGCGTGCTGACTTCTTCTTCATAAAATTCCGCGACACTGGTGAGCATGGCGGCGAGCGCTCCCGACGCTTCGCCTACCTCGATCATTTCAAGGGCAAGTTCGGGAACCAGCCTGGTTTCCGCAAGGCTTACGTGGAGAGACTCTCCTTCGCGGACGCGGTCGGCCGCGCCTTTCACGGAGGTTGCAATGAGCCTGCTGCCAATGGCAGACGAGGAAGTTTCGAGTGCCGAAACTAGTGGAGTGCCGCCAGCGAGCAGCGTTGAGAGAGTGCGGACAAATTGGGCGATCTGGGCTTTCAACCAGATGTCGCCAATGCCCCAGATCTTGGGCCTGAAGCTGTCAATCACCAGGGCGCCCCGTTCGGTCTTAGTCCACAGAAAAATCGCGAAGGCGGAAACAACGGCCAGTCCCACGATGGCGATGAAGTAATTCCGAAGGGGCAAGGCGAGGCCGAGAACAATCTGCGTGATCTTCGGCAGGGGTATCCCCAAGTCGTTGTAAAGTTCCGCGAACTTGGGCATGGCATAGGTGACGAGATAGGACATGACCAGCGTTACCGCCGTGACCAGGATCGCGGGATAAATCAATGCGGTCACCAAAGCTCTGCGGAAGCCGGTGGAGACCCTTAAATAGGTGATGTATTGATCGAGGACCCCGCTCAGGTTGCCGCTGCGCTCCCCTGCCGTGATGGCCGTGACGTAGACAGGCGGGAATGAGCCCTGACTGATAAGCGCTTCCGACAGCAGGGCGCCTTCGCGAACACGGTGGCGCACTTCGCCCAGGATGGGCCGGAGGCGGGGGGCAGCGGCGCGCTCGGCCAATAAGTCGAGCGCTTTCATAATCGGGAGGCCGGCTTTGATGAGCGTATTGAATTGCTGGTTGAAGATGAGGAAATCGTTTGGCCGGATTACACGGTCGCTGCGGGAACGGCCAAACTGCGAAAAGACATCCATGTGGGAGCGGACGGAGAAGACGTAGAAACCCCGGTCAGCGAGCTTCTGGCGCGCTTCGGTCTCCGAGGGCGCGGATTCCAATTGCTGGAAAATCCTGCCGGAGGCATCCCCGACTTTGCAGACAAATTCAGCCATTTGAGGTCGTCAAGGCCCAGGGTGGATGGGCATTTCCGATCCAGTTTAGCATACCGCTTCGCAGGTCAGTTGCGCGGTTCAAAAACACACCTTGAGTGAGAAGTGACAACGTGCTGCGGGGTTGCCGGAGATACTACAGGAAAGCGTATTTTAATGGAAGGAAAAGACCTGGAGGCTCAAATCAAGGAACTTCAGCCGGGACCGACGCGCCAGGGTGCTGGAAAGTCGACTCACTTTGTTCGGGAGTGGGTCCGTGTCCTTTTCAGCCTCGATACCTGGTGGGGAGCTGAAATTAAGGAAACACTGAGGTTCCAGCGCGGATTCCGGGGGCTCAGACTGTGGTAGCGTGGGTCGTGGCGAGAGAATTGATGATCGAAAGCTCCGGTGCGGAGGCTCGAGAACGTTGAGGCTTGTCGCTTCATTATCCCGCTCCGAGAAAATCCTTTTCCTGCTATTTATCTTGTCCCTCCCATTTGTCCAACCGCGCGTGAGGCAGGATGGCATTGGATATTACGCCTGGGCACGCTCGCTGATCCTGGATCACAATCTGCAGTTTGCGAGCGACTGGAAAGACCAACCTCTAGTGATGCCGCTTATGACCATTCGAAACAAAGAGGGGCGGATTGTGGCGGTGACTCATTACACGAAAACGGGGCACGTGGAGAATTATTTTCCGGTGGGTCCCGCGTTGCTTTGGGCGCCTTTCTTGATGGTCACTCATCTCGCGGTGCTGGCGGTGCATCACATTGACTCGTCCGTAGTCGTGGATGGATATTCGCGGCCCTATTTAATGACTATGGCCCTGGCGACGGCGCTTTATGGTTTTCTGGGGCTCTGGATATCGTTCCGGCTGGCGCGCAGCTATTTCGAAGAGCGGTGGGCGCTGTGGGCGACGATCGCAATTTGGCTGGCGAGTCCGTTGCTTGCCTATATGTATGTTGATCCGGCTTGGCCGCACGCTCACTCGGCTTTCACCGTGGCGCTCTTCTTTTGGTATTGGGATCGCACTCGGGGGACACGAACTGGAACGCAGTGGCTTGTGCTGGGCTTGATTTCGGGGCTGATGCTGGACGTTTATTTCGCCAGTGGAGTCTTTCTGATGGTGGTGCTGCTGGAATGCATGCGGGCTTATTGGCATGCGTGGAGAGAACGGGAGCGCGCGAGCGTGGCTGTGACGACCTGGAGCTTGCATCGAAGCCAGTTCATCTATGCGGCGGGCGCTTTGATTGCGTTTCTACCCACGCTGGCTGCGCGGCAGGTGATTTTCGGCAACCCGCTTGGCCTGGGGAATTACTCGAACATGGCCTGGAATTGGACTTCGCCCGCGTTTTGGGGCGTGCTGTTTTCGAGCAGTCATGGGGCGCTGCTCTGGACGCCGGTCTTGATACCGGCTGTGATCGGGCTGATCCTATTCATGCGGCGGGAACCGTGGACGGGCGGGATATGGCTCAGCGCGGCTCTGGCGTATTACTACCTGATTGCGGTGCTGCCGTGGTGGGACGGTTCGATATCGTTCGGGAGCCGCTATTTTATTTCCCTGACGCCATTGTTTGTTCTCGGGCTCGCGGGGGCCTTTTCAGGATTTGCTAAGTGGATTGGGAACGCACAGGCCGGGGTGCAACGCGTTGCTTTTTTGACTGTGCTGCTGGCGATTTGGAATATCGGGCTGCTCTTCCAATGGGGGACGGGCATGATTGCGAAGCTGGATGACAATGTAGTCTACAACCAGTTTCGAGTGGTGCCTGGGGAGATGCTGCACGCTGTGTTTTCGCGCGGTGACCGCTAGAATCTTCAGTGAATTTCGCCTGCAAGTGTTTCCTCGTCCACGATGGCGACGCCCGGCGGGGGCTGGAAATGAAATTTGGCCTCGGGGATAGAGATATTTTCCTGCCAGGCGGCGAACCGGAATTCCGTTTCGACGTTCCCTGCTTCACGGAGGAGTACGCGGACCAGATGGGAATCGGAATCAGTTTCGAGAAGGACTTCGCGGAGGACGTTGCCGGCACCATCCGATTTGGATCGCGGGATACAGCGCAGAAGCGTGTTTCCCGGCGATGCCACGCGGAAGGCTGAATTATCTGGCGGGTTAGATTCCGGATTCACGAGTTCCACGGCGCTGCATAATCGCGTGAGGTCCATATTGCCGGCGAGAAGCGCCAGGGGAGTCCGCCAATCAGAGCTTTGCTTCAATTTTGCGCGGCTGGCGGTGCGATCGGCGGGAACGTAGAACCAGACGTTTGTGCCATCGACTATAAACAATTTCTGCTCGGGAGATTCGTATTCCCAGCGCATGCGGCCTGGGCGCGAGAAATAGACGGTGCCCGATTCGGCGGCGAGGGAGCCGTTGCCGTCTGAAAATCGCTCGAAGAAGTCTGCTTTCAGAGTGCCGGCGTGATGATAGCGGCGCTCGAGTGAGCGAACGGCTGTCTTGGCGTCCTGTGCGGGCATGGACTGCGCGAAGAAAAGAGCGAGGCAAGCGAGGGCTATGCGGAGCACGGAAGTATCTTACCAACAAAAGGGAAAGCCTGTTCAAAACTCGCGCCGCGAATGATTCTTTCGCGACGCTATGCATGACTTTTAGGAAACTGCGCGGATACAACAACTTTGTGAGTGCGCCCGGCTCTGCGAAGATGAGCCGCGGGAAGAAAAGTTCGTTGCACTTTGCGAGCTGATGAATCAATGGGCGTAAAACCAAAGACGAGCTCCGATGGGCCGGAAGTGATGGCGGCTTCAGATCAGGGTTCGGGGAAATTGTTCCGCTCGCGGCGCGAGGCGACATTGCTGCTGACTCTTTTGCTCGCGCTGGGAACACTTGGTCTGTACGAGCCGGTTTTCCACAACGCTTTCATCAATTACGACGATCCGGATTACATCACGGAGAACGCCCACGTTCGCCAGGGGCTATAGTGGAGCAATGTCGCGTGGTCGTTCACGGCGACGACAGCTTACAACTGGCATCCTGTAACTTGGATTTCGCACATGGCGGATGTCCAACTGTTCGGAGTGAAGCCGGCCGGGCACCATATGGTTAGCGTGCTGTGGCACCTCGTGAACGTCATTCTGCTTTTCCTGCTGCTGCGAGAGGCGACGGGGTACTTGCTGCGGAGCGCGGTTGTGGCGGCGCTGTTTGCGGTCGCGCCATTGAACGTGGAGGTGGTGGCCTGGGCCGCGGAACGCAAATCATTGCTGTGCACGACATTTTTATTTTTGTCGCTCTTTGCGTATGGGTGGTACGTGCGAAGGCCGGGCGTTGGACGCTACCTGACACTAGTTGCCTTTTTTGCGCTTGGGCTGATGGCGAAGCCGATGGTGGTTACGCTGCCCTTTCTGCTTCTGCTGGCGGACTATTGGCCGTTGAAGCGATTTTCATTTGCGGGTGACAAGGAAGCGGGGGCGGATTCTCCCGGACCGGGTTTTATGAAACTTGTTGCCGAGAAGATTCCGCTGTTTGTGATGGCTGCCGCGAGCGGAATCATTACTTTTTACGTTCAGCGGCAAGGCGGCGCTGTGGCTTCGACGGAATTATTTCCGCTCGGCGTGCGGATCAAGAACGCAGTGTTCTCGTATGCTGAATACATCCTGAAAGGCATTTGGCCGACGCGCCTGGCGGTCTTCTATCCCCATCCGGACAATTCGTTGGCGCTTTGGAAAGTGTCCGCGGCAGGAATCGCCCTGCTCGCAATAAGCGCAGCTGCGTGGCATTACCGAGAGAAGCGGTATTTGCTCACGGGATGGCTCTGGTATGTGGGGATGATGGTTCCGGTGATTGGGATCGTGCAAGTTGGGCGACAGGCGATGGCCGATCGATATGCTTACATCCCCTTCGTGGGATTGCTCGTAGTTGCGGTTTGGCTTGTGGCCGATTGGGCTTCTCGGCTTCACGCACCGCGCGCGGCGGTGGCGGTGCTCACTCTCGCGATTATCTCAGGCTACGGCTGGGCTACGCACGTTCAGACCGGCTGCTGGCACGATAGTTACAGTCTCTTTTCACATGCGATCGAGGTGACGATTCGAAATGGAATGGCGGAGGACAACCTGGGGGTTGCGCTTGTGGCTATGGGCCACCCAGCAGAAGCATTGCCGCATTTTATGGCGGCTGTCGAATACACGCCGGAAATCTCGAGAGCCCACTTCGACCTCGCGACTGTGCTGCAAAAGCAGAATCAGATGGCGCCGGCGATGAATGAATACAAGCTGGCGATATCACTTACGACGGACCCCCATGAGGCAGCTTGGGCGCACAATAATCTTGCATCGCTATTCCTGCAAGCCGGACAACCCACACAGGCGCTAGCCGAATATAACGAGGCGCTGCAAACCAATCCCGAGGAAATGCATAGTCTGCTTGGCCGAGGAACACTGGAATATCGGGAAGGAAATTTGGACGCGGCGAGGGATGACTTTGCACGCGCGGCCCTGTTAGCGCCGACGGGCATGAACTATGCCTTGCTTGGCCGCGTTCTCGAAGCGAAGGGAGAGCTGGCGCCCGCGATCAGCGCGTACGAGACGGCACTGCAGCTCGCTCCTGACTTGACGGATGCCCGGGCCCACCTCGATGCCGTGCGCCACAGGCTCCAGCCGTAAGCACTTCTCAATTGCTCGACTTTTGGTGCAGAGAATCTGCGCCGTGGCGCAGTATGTGCCGCTCGCCTGACGGACGACCTATTGAAGCGTGTTCAGAGCCGTGCAAGCGACTTCACTGGCTGCGGTGGCCCCGGTTGTATCGAAGTGAATGATGCCGGGCTCGCAAGTGCAATAGCTCATGTTGCCGGTGAGGCCGATCGTGGTTGGAGCTGCAGTGGCCAGATAGCCTACGTATCCCGGAGGGCATCCGGGAGGAACAACCGTGACGTTGCCCTGCTGCCCGGTATATGCGAATTGATAGCCGGCCTTTTGGGATGGAGCCGATGCTATGGTCTCGTCGATCAAAATTGATTGGGTGCAGGTGGCAGCGGCATTGGCCGGACCACCCAGAGAAGCAAGTGACGGCGGATAGCCATTGCTATAGGTGACCCAGTAAGAGACCGAGGCAGTGGATATGGTGCGAAGATTCGCAACGGCCGAAGCCTGGTTTGCCGCCATCCTGGATTGCAGCATATTGGGGATGGCAATCGCGGCGATGATCAGGATAATGGCCACGACGATCAGGAGTTCGATCAGTGAGAAACCGCGGCTTGCAGCTGCGGTCGCTCTTTCGGATTGTCCGTGATATTTAGTTTTCATGGCATTTTATCCAGTTTAAAGAGCACCTTGTGAAACAACGGGGAGGAAGGGTTCACTTCCTCCCCGCTCGTTCGTGATAGCTAGATTTACTGCAATGGGGTCATAGCTGCAGCGCACAACGGGCTGGCAGTCGTCGCCGCACCTGTCGGGCTGAAACGAATCACACCCGTGGCGTCCGAGCAGAATGCACGCTGACCGGTCGTGCCCACGGTTACCGGTGTGGCCGTCACAACGTAGCCGTCCGTATAACCCGCGGTGCAACCAGCCGGAACGTTCGCCGCCACAACCACTACCGTGCCCGCAATCAGGGCAAAGTTGTAGCCACTCTTCTGTCCGGTCGTCAGAACGCTGTCAATCAACTCTGCGTTCTGACAGCTCACGACCGTCCCCGTGGTGCCGATGGAGGTAATGTTTGGGGGAAATCCATCGCCGTAGGTGGACGAGAACGTGATGGCCGCGGTGTTCATGGTGCGGACGGAGCCGACAGCCGATGCTTCATTGGCCGCCATGCGTGACCGAAGAAGGTTGGGAATTGCGATAGCCGCGATGATCAAAATGATCGCCACAACGATCAGCAATTCGATAAGTGAAAAACCCTTTTGTTTCTTAATCATGTTGAGTCTCTCTCCTTGGAGATAGTTTCTAAACTTTTCGCGTACTCCCTGGCGGGGTACGCGGCAGTGAAGTGCAAGAGACATGCCAATTTGGGCAGGAGCATTAACCGAATCAACACAAAGACAGGATACCTTGCAATTTCAATAGGTTGCATCCCTTTCGTCCGAGTAGGTTCCAGGACATCGGGGGTGGATTGCTGAGAATACTGATGAGGGTTGACGATTTTTGGCAATTGGAAATGACTGAAACAGACGTTAGCATTAGCCAGGGATTAGGAGCACGCCGATAGCCAGAACTACCGGGGAAGTAGTGCCCAAAAGCTTTATTTTGTGAAGTAAGCCTCATTTGGCGCAAGCTGGAATGTGGGGGGAATTCCAGCGGTCGTTTCGGGCGGGTCGTACTGGAATGACTGTTTGGATCGTGGCAATTTCCAAGCAGACAGGAAAGCAAACGGGGAGAAAGGTGTGGCTTCCTCCCCGCTCGAAAATAATGCATCGCCTTACTGCAATGGGGTCATAGCTGCAGCGCACAACGGGCTGGCAGTCGTCGCCGCACCTGTCGGGCTGAAACGAATCACACCCGTGGCGTCCGAGCAGAATGCACGCTGACCGGTCGTGCCCACGGTTACCGGTGTGGCCGTCACAACGTAGCCGTCCGTATAACCCGCGGTGCAACCAGCCGGAACGTTCGCCGCCACAACCACTACCGTGCCCGCAACCAGGGCGAAGTTGTAGCCGCTCTTCTGTCCGGTCGTCAGAACGCTGTCAAGCAGTTCGGCGTTCTGACAGCTCACGACCGTCCCCGTGGTGCCGATGGAGGTAATGTTTGGGGGAAATCCATCGCCGTAGGTGGACGAGAACGTGATGGCCGCGGTGTTCATGGTGCGGACGGAGCCGACAGCCGATGCTTCATTGGCCGCCATACGTGACCGAAGCAGGTTCGGAATTGCGATAGCCGCGATGATCAAAATGATGGCCACGACAATCAGCAATTCGATAAGTGAAAAGCCCTTCTGGTTCTTTTTCATGTCTTTCATCTCTCCTACGAAGAAGCGTCGGATGATTTTGAATCCTCCCTGGCACTGCGTAGTCCCAAGTTTCGTATACTCCCAAACAGGGTACAGCGTAACGTGCAACGATTATGCCAAACCCGGCAGGATCGTTAACTGAATCGGCACAGCATGGCGATGCCTTTCAAATTCAATAGAATGCGACGCCTTTTCGACAAGAATGATCAAACTCAGCCGAGATGAGTTTGCCACAATCTCTTCGCAAGCTGACGATTTTTGACAATCCGAAGCGACTGAAACCGACAATCCCATGGGGCTGCGGACGAAGGAGAGGGGACGATTCGATCGGTCATCCAAACCCAGCAATTAAGCATCGGGAAGCGGTGCGCTTGCCGGTGAATCCCGCGATTCCCAAGCACAAGACAAATACGAACGGGGAGAAAGCCGAAGCTTCCTCCCCGCTCGTTCGTGATAGCTAGATTTACTGCAATGGGGTCATAGCTGCAGCGCACAACGGGCTGGCAGTCGTCGCCGCACCTGTCGGGCTGAAACGAATCACACCCGTGGCGTCCGAGCAGAATGCACGCTGACCGGTCGTGCCCACGGTTACCGGTGTGGCCGTCACAACGTAGCCGTCCGTATAACCCGCGGTGCAACCAGCCGGAACGTTCGCCGCCACAACCACTACCGTGCCCGCAACCAGGGCGAAGTTGTAGCCGCTCTTCTGTCCGGTCGTCAGAACGCTGTCAAGCAGTTCGGCGTTCTGACAGCTCACGACCGTCCCCGTGGTGCCGATGGAGGTAATGTTTGGGGGAAATCCATCGCCGTAGGTGGACGAGAACGTGATGGCCGCGGTGTTCATGGTGCGGACGGAGCCGACAGCCGATGCTTCATTGGCCGCCATGCGTGACCGAAGCAAGTTCGGAATCGCAATGGCCGCGATGATCAAAATGATGGCCACAACGATCAGCAATTCGATAAGTGAAAAACCCTTCTGTCTCTTAATCATATTCAGTGTTTCTCCTTGGAGAAAAACTCCAGAATCTTGTGTATTCCCTGGCAGGTACGCGCAATAGGGAGCACGGCATTGGCCATGGGAACAACGCGCGTTAACTTATGCGACACACGTTCAGTATACTCCTTCATTTCATGCAGATACAACGGGCGCCAGTGGCTGGTGTGAGGGTCCATTGATGCGGACATCGAGGAGTTGCTCAGAACTCGACTTTTAATGGCTTACGCATGTGACCGATAAAGACGTACTCTCCCACTCCTGCACAAGGACGGAAATGGGACGCTTCACACTCCGTGTTTTTTGGCGTAGTGGCGGAAGGAGCGGTAGGACATCTTTAGCAATTCGGCGGCGCGCACCCGCACCCCGCCTGAGCGTTCCAGTGCGGCGAGCAAGTAGGTGCGTTCGGTGGAAGCAACGTGAGATTCAAGGTCGAGGCCGCCTTCGGGAATCAAAGATGCTTTCACTTCATGGTGCCCGTTCGATTGGAATTCCTGGTAGAAGTTGGTGATTCGTTCCGGCAAACCCTCGAGTGAGATACGCTTGCCTGTCTCCAGGGCCACGGCGCGCTCAATGGTGTTTTCAAGCTCGCGGACATTTCCGGGCCAATCATACACTTCGAGGCGGCGCATGGCTTCCGGCTCGATTCCCTCGATATTCTTGTTCATTGATTTTACGAAGCGGTCGAGAAATGCGCGCGCGAGGAGCGGGATATCTTCGCGGCGATCGCGGAGCGCCGGAAGGTGAATGGGAATCACGCTCAGGCGATAAAAGAGGTCCTCGCGAAAGCGGCCTTCAGCGATTTCCTTCTCGAGGTCCTTGTTGGTTGCCGCAATGACGCGAACATCGACACTCGTTTCTTCGTTGCTGCCGAGCGGCCGGAGCTTCCCTTCCTGGAGGACGCGGTAGAGCTTCACCTGCATCGTGAGACTCATGTTGCCGATTTCGTCCATGAACAGCGTGCCGCCATCAGCGGCCTGGAACAAACCGCGGCGATTTTCGTTGGCGCCGGTGAACGCGCCTTTCATATAGCCAAACAGTTCGGATTCGAGCAACGTCTCGGGAAAAGCGCCGCAATTGATGGTGATGAAAGGCATTTTGGCGCGGGCGCTATTTTCATGGATGGCGCGCGCGACGAGTTCTTTGCCGGTGCCGCTCTCGCCGGTGATCAGCACGCGGCTGGATTGGGGAGCAATCGTTTCGACGAGTTCGAACAAAGCGCGCATCTTCGGGCTGGTGCCGATGATGTGATCGAAACCGGTAAGGCGGCGAAGCTGGCGGCGGAGTTCGCCGGCTTCCTGCTTCAAGCTCAGATTGGCGGCGAATTGTTTCACTGCCGGGCGGAGCTCGTCGAGCAGGCGGTCTCCTTTGACAACATAGCGATCGGCTCCGAAATTGACGGCATCGATCGCGGTGTCAATGGCGGGGACACCGGTGATGAGGATGAAGACAGTGGCGGGGGAAACTTCCTTGCAGTAACGCAGCAATTCAACGCCGTCCATATCGGGCATGCAGATGTCCGAGACGACGATATCGAAGACCTGCGAGGCTAGCCGCCGCTTGGCGGCCTCGCCGTTGGCGGCCACTTCGACTTTATGGCCCTCTTTGCGAAAGCTGATTTCGAGCAATTCGCAGATGGAGCGCTCGTCGTCGACAATCAGCAAGTGAGCCACGGCGCTAAACCTTCTCCACCGGGCGCAAGATTTTCGCCTGCGCGAGGGATTCCTTGCGCGCGGAGGTGCGAGCGCGGACGATGCGCGGGAGCTCGACAGTAAATTCGGCGCCCTTTCCCTTCTCCGCTTCGACGCGAATCGCTCCGCCGTGCGCCTGGAGGATCTGGTAGACGATTGCCAGGCCAAGGCCCGTCCCGCCAGTAAAGCCGGACTGAAAGGGCTCGAAGAGCCTGGTGGCATGAGTGGCGTCGAGCCCGATGCCGGTATCGCGAATCGAAATGCAGACGGAGGATTCATTCGCTTCGATGCCGACGGACAAGAGGCCCCCATCGGGCATGGCGCGGAGGGCGTTGTTGCAAAGATTCCAGAACACCTGCTTCAAAGCATCGCGGTCGGCACGAGCGCGAAGGTTGCGGCCGGCAAAATGGCGGTTGATCTGATACTTTCCGCGCGCGCTGGCATCGCGTTCGATCAGGACGAGCGTCTCATCCATCAGGGCTGCGACGTCCACTTCGGTGAAGGCGTAGGTTTTTTCACGCGAGTAGTCGAGAAAATCGGTGATGATTTGATTGAGGCGTTGCGATTCGCGGCTGACGATGTGGACGAGCTTTTTGTCATCGTCCTCGAGCGGCGCCAGGCGAGCCAGTTCTTTCAGCGCGCCAGTCATGGCCGTGAGCGGCTGGCGGATTTCGTGGGCGATGGCGGCGGCCAGGCGGCCGAGCGCGGCCATGCGTTCTTTGGTGGCCACTTCCCTTTCGAGGCGGCGGAGTTCCGTGAGATCTTGAAAATTGAAGACGTACCCGGTCATTTGATCGCGGCTCGCACGCAATGGCGAAATGGATAAGCCGACAAAGCGCGTTGCGCCTTCCGGAGTGCGAAATTCAATTTCTTTGCGGGAAGCAAGAGGGATTCCCTGGGCGTCCGTTTCCACGGGCCAGAACGGCGGAAGAAGGTCTTGAACATTTTCGCCGCGGCGCAGTCCGAAGCCATGGCCGGTAATTTCGGCGCCGGCGCGATTGAGCAGGAGGATGCGGCCTTCGAGATCGGTCGTCAGGAGACCGCCACGCATGGATTCGATGATGTCTTGATTGAATGCTTGCAGGTCTTTCAGCTCGGTCTTTTTTTCCTCGAGCTCGACACCCTTTTTGCGGATGGTGCTGGAAAGCAAACTGCCGAGATAGGCGACAGCCAGGAACGCAAAGAGATTATTGGTGAGCCAGAATTCGAGGGCGCGGCCGGTGGTTATGGAAGCGGCCGTGCGGTGAATCACTCCGTAAGAAACGAGCACAATCACGGTGCCGAGCAATGCAAAACATGCACCGGCGACCATAAAAACGCCCCGGCGGGAGAAGAGAACGCTGCCCATCAAAATCGAGAGCAGGTACAAGGAAATGAAGTAACTGTCCTGAGCGCCGGTCACGTAGACGACGCCGGTGATGATCAGCAAATCGCAAACGGTTTGCAGCGGGGCATGCCAGCGCGCCAGGGGAGCCCAGCGCTGGAGCAGCACGTAGAACAAGGCCAGTACGGACCACACCACCATCAACAACACAAATGGAGGAGCGGAAAGCGGGAGAGGTGTGAACTGGCTTACGGCAACCGCAATCGCCACTAGGAAGGTGATGACCAATAAGCGGACGCGACCCAGCCAGGGGAGCCATTCGCCTGCATGAGTTGCGGATATCATTTCGGGTCCGTCGCTAATCCCTCCGCCTTGCGTGCGCCAGCATCCACGTTGGAGGTTACGCATCCGGCCAGGCCCGCAGCGAGCGCGCATCCCAGAGCCGTGGGACGCGCGCTTCCAAGCCGCGGAGCGCCGGGTTTAGTGTCCAGCCAGCTTGTTGATCAGCGAGAACAGCGGCAAGTACATGGAAATTACGACGCCGCCGACCACCACGCCGAGGAAAACGATCATCGCCGGTTCGAGGGCGGTGAGGAGGTCCTTGACGGCCGCGTCCACTTCGTCCTCGTAGAAGTCCGCGATTTTCTGGAGCATGGCATCCATCGCGCCAGTCTGTTCGCCGACGCCGATCATCTGCGTCACCATTCCCGGGAAAACGTCAGTTTCCTTCAAGGGATCCACGAGCGAGCGGCCTGCCTCGACGGCTTTTCGTGTCTGCGTGATCGCCTTTTCCACAACGGCGTTTCCGGAAGTGCGCGCCGTGATGTCGAGACCTTCAAGAATTGGCACACCGCTGGAGATGAGCGTGCCGAGCGTGCGCGTGAATCGGGCGACGGCGATTTTGCGCAGCAGGATGCCGATCATCGGGAGCTTCAGCAGGACGTGGTCAAGGACCATGCGGCCTTGTGGCGTGCCGTACCAGAGCTTCAAGGCCACGCAGGTGGCGGCGAATATCACCAGAAGCATGCCGCCGTAAATGCTGCCCACGAAATTGCTGAGGCCGATGACGATGCGCGTCGGGAGCGGCAGGTCAACTTCGAGGCCATTGAACAAGGTCACGAATATCGGCACAACCTTCCAGAGCAGCAAGGTGATGACCATGGCCGCGATGGACAATACGGACACCGGGTAGATCAAGGCCGACTTCACCGCCCGTTTCAACTTGACGTTCTTCTCGATGTAGCTTGAGAGGCGTTGCAGAATGGTGTCCAGAATACCGCCCGTCTCGCCCGCTTCGACCATGTTATAGAAGAGCGGGTCGAAGACTTTGTCGTACTGCTTCATCGAGGCGGACAGGGTGGCGCCGCCTTCCACGGAACTCCGGACGCCGTTGAGTATTTTCTGGAAGGATTTGTTTTCCTGCTGTCCGGCGAGAATTTCCAAGCACTGAACGAGCGGCAGGCCGGCATCAATCATCACGGAGAACTGGCGCGTGAAGATGGCGAGTTCTTTTGCGTCCACACCGGTTCCGAAGGTGGGGATGCTGAACTCCTTGCCCTTCTCCGAGAGCTTGCTGACGTTGATATTCTCACGGCGGAGCATGGCGGCCACTTCGGCCTTGCTCGCCGCTGCGCGCTCACCTGCGACGGTGGAACCCGTCCGGTTGACTCCCCGATACGTATATACCGGCATGATCTGTTACCTCCTGTTCTACGCTTACCGCCGGACGGGAACCTTGCCACTGGCTGGCGGCGAGGTCACCCCACGGTTAATTAAATCCTGCAATTCGTCTGGATTCGAGGACCGCGCGAGGGCCGTTTCCAAAGTGATTACCTTCTGGAAGTAGGCGTTCGAAAGGCTCTGGTTGAACGTCTGCATTCCACTCTGGCCCGTGCCGGTCTGCATGGCTGAATAGATTTGGTGAATCTTGTCTTCACGGACGAGGTTGCGAATGGCCGCGGTGGGAATCAAGATTTCCATCACCATCACGCGGCCGCGGCCGTCGGATTTCGGGAGCAGCGCCTGACAAAGAATTCCTTCGAGCACCATGGAGAGCTGCGCCCGAACCTGGGGCTGCTGGTGCGCCGGGAAGACGTCCACGATACGGTTGATCGTGGAGATCGCAGAATTCGTGTGCAAGGTGGCGAAGGTCAAGTGGCCTGTTTCGGCGATGCGCAAGGCGGATTCGATGGTTTCGAGGTCGCGCATTTCGCCGATGAGGACTACGTCGGGGTCTTCGCGGAGCGCGGCGCGGAGCGAGTTCGCAAACGAATGCGTGTCCGAGTGCACTTCGCGCTGATTCACCAGACACTTCTTGTGGTTGTGAAGAAACTCGATCGGATCCTCGATCGTGATCATGTGCTCTTCACGCTCGTTGTTGATCTTGTCGAGCATGGCAGCGAGAGTGGTGGACTTGCCGGAGCCGGTCGGGCCGGTCACGAGCACCAAGCCGCGCGGTTTGTCGCAGAGATTGCGAACGATCGGCGGGAGCCCGAGAGCATCAAAGCCCTTGATTTCCCAAGGAATGGTTCGGAAGACGGCCGCGACGGCGCCGCGCTGATGAAAGATGTTGCCGCGGAAGCGCGCCAGGCTTTTCAAGCCGAAGGAGAAGTCGAGCTCGAGATTTTCCTCAAGCCGGTGCTTCTGCACGTCGGTGAGCACGCTGTAGGCCAGCGCCTTGGTATCCGCCGCGGTCAGCGGCGGCATATCCAGCGGGCGCAGCTTGCCATGGACGCGGATGCGCGGCGACGAGTTTGTGGAGAGGTGCAAGTCGCTGCCGCCCATCTCGATCATTTTCTTGAGCAATTCACTTAATGTAATGCCAGCCATCTTCTCCTCCGCTTACAGAACGGTTTCCCGCAAGACTTCTTCCATCGTCGTCTGCCCCAAGGCGACCTTCTGCAGACCGCTACGCCGGAGCGTCATCATTCCCTGTTCGAGAGCCTTTTTCTTCAATTCGAGAGCGGAAGCTCCCACCAGAATGAGCTCGCGCAGTTCGTCGTTGATCTCCATCACTTCGTACAAGCCGACGCGCCCCTTGTATCCCGAGTTGTTGCAGGTGGCGCAGCCCCGGCCGTGCTGCACCTGAGTTTTTTCGGCTTCCTCAGGCGTGTAGCCGGCGTCAATCAGAGCCTGTGGCAGTATTTGCAGAGGCTCCTTGCATCCCGCGCAGATGCGCCGGACCAGGCGCTGCGCGCAGATCAAGTTCACGGAAGTGGCCACCAGAAACGGCTCGATCCCCATATTCATCAATCGGCTGATTGTGGAGGGAGCATCATTGGTGTGTAGCGTGGAAAGCACCAGGTGACCCGTGAGTGCCGCCTTTACCGCGATTTCCGCGGTTTCAAAGTCGCGAATCTCACCGACAAGAATGATGTTGGGGTCTTGCCGCAAGAAGGCGCGCAGGGCCGATGCGAAATTCAGTCCGATTTGCTCTTTCATCTGGACCTGGTTGATGCCGGCGAGTTGGAATTCGACCGGGTCCTCGGCGGTCATGATGTTTGTTTCAAGCGTATTCAGCCGGGCGACCGAGGAATAGAGCGTGTTCGTTTTGCCCGAGCCTGTGGGCCCGGTGACCAGCACCATGCCGTAGGGCTTCAGAATCTGGCGTTCGAATTTGACAAGCGACTCGGGCTCGAACCCGAGCTTGGTCATATCCAGCCGCAGGTTCTCTTTGTCGAGCAAGCGGAGAACTATTTTTTCCCCGAAGAGCGTGGGAACGGTGGAAACACGGAAGTCGAGCTCTTTCTTTTTTCCGTCTTTCAAGTACTTGATCATGATGCGGCCGTCTTGCGGGAGACGCTTTTCGCTGATGTCGAGCTTCGACATAATCTTGATGCGGCTGGTGATGGCATCCTTCAATTTCATCGGCGGAGCCATGACGCTTTGCAAAACGCCGTCAATGCGGAAGCGGACGCGATATTCTTTTTCGTAGGGCTCGACGTGAATGTCGCTCGCGCCCCGCTTTACGGCATCGGTGAGAATCAGATTGACGAGCTTAATGATGGGAGCTTCTTCGGCCGCCTTTTCGAGCGTGGCCAGGTCCATCTCGGCTTCTTCACCTGCCAGCTCGAGCGCATCCGCGTCGCCCGTCAAATCCTTCATTACTTTGTCGAGCTCTTCGACGCTCTCGACTTCGCCGTAGAATTTGTGGATGGCTTCGCTGATGGCTGATTCGGACGCGACGACCGGCTCAACGTTGAAACCGGTCATGAACTTGATGTCGTCCATGGCGAAGACGTTCGTGGGATCCGTCATCGCGATGGTGAGCGTTGAACCGACGCGGGAGAGCGGGACAATCTGGTACCGGACGGCGGTTTCCTGCGGAACGAGCTTGATGACGGTCGGGTCCACCTCGTAGAACTTCAGATTGATCGAGGGGACGCCATATTGCCGGGAAAGGACCGCGGTAATGTCTTCATCGCTTACCAGACCGAGCTTGACGAGGCACGTACCCAAGCGCCCGCCATTCTTTTTCTGGTATTCGAGCGCCTGCTTCAGCTGATCCGCAGAGATCAGGCTGTCCTTAACGAGAATTTCGCCGAGTCGTGAAGACATGATTGTGCGCCCGCGGTACTAGAACCGCTGGAAGTTGCAGCGTAGCATGCTCACCAACCGGAGTTGGGAACGCGGTGGGTGCTTCGTGGTGAATCAGCTAACATCCGATACGCCGCGCGAAAACCTGTACGGAGGTACAGGCAATTTTTTGACCCTGTACGAAGGTACAGGTGACGATTTTTGAATGACTTACCTCCCGCAGAAACTTGCTGAGCGGGTCAGAGAGGTTGTCCGAATGAATATGAGACTCAAGAACGACGTGGAATTCGCGCGATCAGCGGCTCTTCAGCGGAGAGTCGGTCTCCCGGCCTCTGATTTTGCTCGTAGCTTTCGTTGACGCGTAGCGCGGCATCCGTTACGATGGGGATGTTCGTCGGGCGGTTAGCTCAGCGGTTAGAGCATCCCGCTTACACCGGGAAGGTCCGCGGTTCAAATCCGTGACCGCCCACCATTCGCCGGCATAGTTGTTGAAACGCGGGGGACGTAGTTCAGTTGGTTAGAACGCTGCCCTGTCACGGCAGAGGTCGCGGGTTCGAGTCCCGTCGTCCCCGCCATTTTTCCTGCGGGTCGCCATTTTCGGCTCCTGTCATAGCCAGTCGTTGGGTATAGCCATCCCCGGCCGATGCGGTTTCTGGAGTCACTACACCGCCACAATTTGATTAGGCGACCCCGATTCGTGATCAAGTTGAGAGAGCCGTATGGTGTGGGGTGACGTTTAATCTCCGAGTCATCGAGGGTTCCATGTCATAGAGGGCTAGAGATTCCAGGCCCAGTTCACGCTGAAGAGTAGAGAGGAGCGTACTACGAGATACAGTACCCAGTGGCCCATTCTGGATGTGCGGATGGCCTCGTAAAATGAAGACGCAGAATGGGATAGGTTCATGCCGGAGTTGTGCAAAGTATTGCACTTTTTTCAAAGGGGCACGGGGAAATAGGCCAAACCGTGCTGAAAATAAAAGACTTATCGCGACAGATTTGCCTTCCAAGTTGGCGGCTCAAATGCTATATATTCAACGGTTTTAAATGCGCGGAGGTGCGCCAGTGAAATTTGTAAGAGTGCTCATGTTGGTGGCAATGATGGCATTTGCGGCAAGCATCGTTCGCGCAGACGATACGCGTGTGATCTTTGAGGGCGGCGGCGGTAACAGCCCGGATTGCGGCTCGGCTCTTTTCCAGGTGAACGGCGCTGGGTTACTCTCTGGCGACTGCCATGTCACGACAGCCACTGGGCCGGTCACGACTTATTCATTTGAAGTGGCGGACTCCAATACCACCGGCGGTGGGCTCACTTGCGTATCAAATTTAGTGACGATGGATGGGTGGTCCGGCCCGAGCGCCCCTATTCACAATGTGAATGGAACTGATACCTGCACCTTTACGGCGCCGACGACTGTAACCTGGGAGACTTACCTCAACCTCCTGCTCACGGGCGACCCTTATTTGGGCGGACCCACGATCAGCACTTTCCTCAACGATGGCGATTGTGACCTGGACGACTTCGTCCTGGGAATCCCTGTCGGCTGCGACGTGATTTTTAGTAATCCGAGCACTGCAGGCAACCCCAATCTGTTCGTGGCTGACGCCTTAGTAGGCATCTCCTCAGACGGTGACACACCGCCATCACTTCCGGAGCCAGGCACGCTGGGTTTGCTTTTGATGGGGATGGCCAGCTTCCCGTTCGTTCGCCGGAAATTCGCAAGGTAACTTCCGGAATTCAATTCTTCGTTCGCGGCGGGGTCTATCCCCGCCGCATTTTTTTGTGCCCCGCCGAATCCGTCTCTCGCGCGCGTGCGCGAACCGACGGACTGCCCTCATTCTGATCTCACAGATCAAAACATCCCAACCCGCTCCCCCCCGCGCGCACGCAGGCCCCTGCAGAAGCAACTAGTGCGCGATCTAAGAGGACGGTGTATTAGCGAGCGAAATGCGAGAGTTGGGAGGTTTACGGCACAGAATCAGTTTGGTGCGGCAATTCAACCCCTGGGTACGCGCAGTTATGCCAGACGGTTCGTTCGACCGTCATGGCAATTCAGCGGGTCCGTCTTTGACCCGCCTCCCGTTAGACTTCGGCGCTATTTCTTCGCGGGTTGGCTGTACTGCTTGACCAGGGCTTGAAATTCCGGGACGTTTTGCAAATTTGCGAATTCCGGATCAGCCTGAGCATTCTTTACCGGGTATCCTTTACTGAATGCTTCGCGCAACGTCTGGAGAGCGTCCACTTGGTGGCCCACGAGATTTTCGACCGTGGCCTGCCCATAAATCAACTCCACGTCCTTCTTATCAATTCCGCGGGCGCGGTGAATGTACTCGAGACCATGCTCTGCATCACCCTTCTTGGCGTAGTAGAGTGCCAGGTCCTCCATGGCGCTCGTGTTCTTCGGATTGACTTGGAGATCCCTGAAGGCCAGGGCGATGGCCTTGTCGTATGTTGCCATGGCCTTGTCCTTCTGTCCCGAGGCGCGATAGGCGTCGGCGAGATTGCCCATCGCCAGTTCCTGATTGGGGCCGAGCTCGGTGGCTTTTTCAAAAGCCTGGACTGCCTCCGGGTAGCGCTTCAGCATGAAGTAGATGTTGCCAAGGTTGGAATACGCGGCCCATGTCGGCGCCAGCTCGATGGATTTCTTGTAAGAGGCAATGCTCTCTTCGGACTTCCCCATTAGTTGGTAAGTATTGCCAAGGTTATCCCAGCCGCGAGTATTTTCCGGCTCAAGCTCCGTCACGCGCTTGAATTCTTCGACGCCCTTCTCCATGTTTCCAATGGAAATGTAAGCGTTGCCCAGTTCAATGTGGTGGGCCCAATAGTAAGGATTGACGTCGATCGCTTTCTTGTATGCGGCGATCGCCTCGTCCTTCTGGCCGCTATCCATGTACACGTGTCCCAGCCGAACGTAGCCGTCGTCCGAATTGGGAGCGAGCTGAAGACCTCGTTTGAACTCAGAGATGGCTTCGGGTGTCTTGCCAGTTCTCGCCAGCACGCTGCCCAGGGAGAAATGCGTTTCGGGAATATTGTCTTTCAATTCTTCGGCACGTTGCGCGGCGCTCAGTGCTTTCTGCGCCCAGAAGGGGTCTTTCTTTTCCACGTACATGGTCAGGCTGGCGTCGGCCAAACCAGTGTAGGCGAGCGCGAATCCCGGATCCTTTTTCACGCCTCCCTGAAAATAGTCCATCGCGGTTTGAGCGCCTTTGACCAGATCGGAGCCGTGAAGGGCCTGCCGTCCGCGCAGATAGAGATCGTACGCGTCGACGTTGTCCGTTGGCCGCTCGGCCGCGCGGGCCATTTCCTCGCTGCTAGCCTTCACCGCGAGCGCGGTCATCAGCTGCGATGAGATTTGATCTTCAATCGTGAGCAAGTCCTTTGAGCTGCCGGTAAACTGCTGAGTCCACACTTTCTTTCCTTCTACTGGCTCCATCAGGTTGACGATTACGCTCATCTTATCGGCGCCACCCTGAATCATGCCCTGCACGATCAAGTTCACGCCCAGCGTGCGGGCAACTTTTTCCAGCGGCTCTTTTTCGGAGACCTTCGCTACCGCAGTTTCCGAGGCCAGCCTCACTTCTTTCAATTGGAACAGTTTCGCCGAGAGCGCCTCATTCAAGCCTTCCGCGACGTAGCCGAGCGACTGATCGTCACCGAGGACGCGAAACGGCATGATGGCGATAAATTTTCCCTCGGAGACGGGCGGAATACCCGAAACACTCGAACCAATCTTGCCGCCTAAAATCAAATGGCGAATCGGGGAGATTGCAAAAGCAAGTGCGATCACAACTGCGACCGCGGCGACGGCCCAGGTCCAGCGCCGCTGCGCGAACTCCGGAATCTCGATTTGGACCGTACGGGTGGCTGAGCTCGAGTATTTCGAGCCTTGCAGGTCCGCGAGAATTTCGTAGGCGGTTTGATAGCGCGCGGCGGGATCCCTCTCGAGGCAGCGCATGATGATGCGCACCAGCCAGTTTGGAAGCTCGGGATTCACCAGCTTGGGGCTCTTGGGCTTCTCCTGAATGCGCTGGTACATCACCTTCAATGTGGTCTCGCCGGTGAAGGGCACATCGCCCGTGACCATCTCATAAAGAATCAGGCCGTAGGCGTATAGGTCGCTGCGCTGGTCCGCGGGCTTCCCTTCCACTTGTTCCGGCGACATGTAACGGGGGGTGCCCAGGAATGCGCCGGTTCGCGTCATGCCAATGGCGCCTTCTTCGAACGATTTTGCGAGGCCGAAATCGGAAACGAAAATCTGGTCGTCCTTGTTGACAAGAATGTTTTGTGGCTTCAGGTCGCGGTGAACGACTCCTTCGGAGTGGGCGGCGGCGAGGGCTTCGGCAAGCTGCGTGGAGAATTTCAGAACGCGCTCCATCGGAAGCTTTGGATTGTCCTGGAGAATTCCGTGGAGGTCCTGGCCCTCGACATAGGCCATGGTGATGAACTTCGTGTCTCCCACTTCACCCATATCGTGAATGCGGAGGATATTTTTATGAGAGATCTTGCTGGCGAGAATTAATTCCTGCTTGAAGCGCTTTAGCGCATCCGTCTCACCCATCATCCCCTGGCGGACTACCTTGAGGGCGACGATGCGATCGAGGCTCTTATCGTAAGCTTTGTAGACGCGGCCCATTCCGCCCTGGCCGAGAAGGGCTTCGATGCGGTAGCGCGGACCGAAATCGCTCCCTGCGGTGAGAGCTGTCGAGTCCACCATCTGGATTGTCTCGGAATCCCCCACAGGCATGGAACTGCCGCAGCGCGAGCATGATTCGGCGTAGTCAGGATTGACTGTACTACAGTGAGCGCACTTCATTGCGGGAGCCGCCCGGACGGCCCAAAACGTGAATCCACGAATTCGAATTATCAGGCAACATAGCGCTGGCTGCAACTATTATGTCGCGCCAAACAATACTTTTCGTCACGTCGGTGTCGCAAGATAGACTTTGATGGCTCTTGCTGTAAAGGGAGTGAAATGCTGGGCACTCCAATTCATATCTGGGTGACGTTCGCCGCCGTAATCGCCGCCGCGCTTGCGGTGGATCTCGGCGTCTTTCACCGCCAAGCCCACAGGGTCACCCTCAAACAGGCGATGATCGAAAGCATCGCATGGGTCGCTCTCTCGCTGATTTTCAATCTGTGGCTGTACTTTTCTCGCGGCCCGCAGGTGGGGGTGGAATTCCTTACCGGATACGTGGTGGAAAAATCCCTTAGCGTTGACAATATTTTCATATTCATCCTGATCTTTCAGGCCTTCCGTGTGCCGGCTGAGTCGCAACATAAGGTGCTCTTCTGCGGGGTGTTGGGTGCCCTGGTATTGCGTGCCGCTTTCGTTCTCGCGGGAGTTGAATTGTTGCGGGCTTTCCACTTCGTGACATTTGTATTCGGCGCAATTCTTGCGATTACTGGAATTCGGATGGTGCTTCGCGGCAAACGAGTGGTCCGGCCGGAAACTAACTGGCTGGTCAGGCTGGCGCGGCGATTCGTGCCTGTGCAGGACGAATACGAGGGGCAACGCTTCCTTGTGGAGCGCGATGGGAGTTGGAATGCCACGCCATTGTTTCTGGCGCTCGTCGCCGTCGAAGCGATGGATATTATTTTCGCCATCGATTCTGTTCCCGCGGTGCTGGCGATTACGCGGGATACCTTCATTGTTTACTCGTCGAACGCGTTCGCCATCCTCGGATTGCGCGCACTTTACTTCGCGCTCGCGGATATTTTGCCTCGGTTTCGATTTCTGAGTCAGGGACTCGCCGCCGTACTTATCTTTGTCGGGGGAAAGATGGTCGGGAGCGATTGGCTGACGATTTCGGCGGGACTGTCGCTGTGCATCATTGCCGGCATCTTGCTCGTGACGATCCTTGCATCGCTCGCATTCTCAAGCGGGAGCCAGCAGAAGAGCAGCGTTTAATCGGAATGTCTGTTCCGGGCTACCGGAGATTCAGAACCAGCAGCCGTGGTTCCGTCATTTCCTCGATCGCGTAGCGCAATCCTTCACGGCCTGTTCCGGATTCTTTCACGCCGCCATACGGCATGTGGTCAATCCGGAAGGACGA
This sequence comes from uncultured Acidobacteriota bacterium, assembly GCA_963701005.1. Lineage (GTDB taxonomy): Bacteria > Acidobacteriota > Terriglobia > Acidiferrales > UBA7541 > Palsa-295. Next base: position 2,743,739 of record OY969555.1, on the reverse strand, counting down.
CATGTCGCCGGCGATCACCCCGCCGACTTCCAATTCCTCAAACGCCGTGAATAGCAACTTCGCATCGCGCGTGAAGACGCCAGCCTGCAGCCCGTACGGCGAATCGTTGACGCGACGGATGGAGTCTGAAAAATCATCGTACGGTTCGACGCTCACGACCGGAGCAAATACTTCCTCGCAGCTCACTTTCATTTCGCGCCGCGTACTCGTGAGCACTGTGGGCTCAAGAATCGAGCCTTGCCGCTTGCCGCCTGTTTCGAGCTTGGCCCCGCCTGCCGTAGCTTCTTCGACCCATGCGGCGGCGCGGCGGGCTGCATCTTCGCTGATCATCGGCCCGACGTCGGTTGAATCATCGAGCGGGTCGCCCGTTTTGAGTTTTTTCACTCCGGCCACAAAGGCAGCCAGGAATTTCTCGTGGATGCCGCGCTGCACGTAGATTCGCTGAACCGAGATGCAGCTCTGCCCCGCATAGGAAAACCCGCCGAGTACGCAGCGCCGGGCGGCGTCTTCCGCATCCCAATCAGAATGGACAATCACGCCTGCGTTGCCGCCGAGTTCGAGCGTCACCTTCTTCTTTCCCGCTTTCTGCTTGAGCGCCCAGCCAACCGCGCCACTGCCCGTGAAGGTAAGCATTTTCAGGCGGTCGTCTGTGACCAGGCGTTCGGCTTCCGGGATCGCGAGTGGCAACACATTGAGAGCACCTGATGGCAGGTCCGCGTCTTCGATGACTTCCGCTAGCAAGAGTGAGGTGAGCGGAGTCTGCGGGGCGGGTTTCAAGACCACCGTGCAGCCCGCGGCAATGGCGGGCGCGAGTTTGTGGGCGACAAGATTGAGCGGAAAATTAAATGGTGTGATCGCAAGGATCGGGCCCAGAGGAAAACGTCGAAGGATCGCTGCCCGGCCTGATGTGGCTACCTGCCAATCCAGTGGAATCCATTCGCCGCCGATGCGAGTGGCTTCCTCTGCGGCGACGGCGAACGTAAATACAGCCCGATCCGTTTCCGCGCGCGCCGTCTTGATCGGCTTCCCTGCTTCGAGCGCGATTAGGCGCGCAAACTCCTCGTGCCGGACACGAATGCCATCGGAAATCGCACGCAGAATCCGCTGGCGCTCGTGCGAGGGCATCTTTTTCGTGATCTGAAAGGCGCGTTGCGCAGCGCGCACGGCCGTTTCGGCATGAGCCGCTGTAGCGCGAAATGCCGTGCCAACCACGGAACGGTCAAACGGCGAGAGAACATCGAATGGCTCGCCCTCCGTGAGCCATTTGCCATCGAGGAAGAAACCCGAGTTCTTCGCAGGCGCTTTCGTCGCGGTTGCCATTGCAGGTATCCCAATTTGCAGAATCTTATGACCGGCTCGGTGCGACCTCGACGCGCGATTCGGAGACGCTCGCGAGCGCCGCTTCGACCACGTTCAAGCCCTCGTCGAACTGCTCGTCCGTGACAACAAGAGGCACAAGCAGCCGAACCACGTTCCCATACGTTCCCGATGAAATCAGAATCAAGCCATGCTCGTGGCAATACCGTAGAACCCGCTCGGTCTCTTCCTTCGCGGGTTCCCGCGTTTCGCGCGAACGCACCAGCTCGATGGCGCGCATCGCGCCCAATCCGCGGACATCGCCAATCAGCGGGAAATGTTTCTGCCACGAGCGCGCACGTGAATCAAAGCGCTCGCCAAGCTTTTCAGCGCGCGCGGAGAGATTTTCACGCTCGAGCGTCTCGATGGCCGCAAGGCCCGCGGCGCAGGAGACAGGATTTCCACCGAATGTTCCGCCGAGGCCACCGACTCCAGGGGTGTCCATAATCTCAGCGCGGCCGGTAACGGCAGCGAGAGGAAGTCCCCCGGCGATCGATTTTGCGGAGACGAGTATGTCTGGAACAAGTCCGTAGCGATCGCACGCGAACATCGCGCCGGTGCGGCCAAACCCGGTCTGCACTTCGTCCGCGATCAAGAGAATTTTATGGCGTCGGCAGATCTCCTGAAGAACGCTGAAAAATTCGCGCGGCGGCGCCACGAATCCGCCCTCGCCAAGGACCGGTTCCACCACGACCGCCGCAACCGCCTCGGCAGCCACGACGCGCTTGAACGTGTCCTCCAAATGATGCGCGCAAAAAACATTGCAAGCGGGATATTGCAAGGAGTACGAGCAGCGATAGCAGTAGGCGTAGGGGATGCGGTAAATATCCGTAGCGAAAGGGTCGAAGCCCGCCTTATAAGGATGCGTCTTGCTGGTCAGCGACATGGTCAGCATCGTGCGCCCGTGAAACGCATCCTCGAAGCAGACGATTGCCGGGCGGCGCGTGTAGCTGCGGGCGATTTTCACGCCATTTTCGATGGCCTCGGCGCCGCTATTGACGAGCATCGTCTTTTTGGCAAAAGTGCCGGGAGCGATGGAATTGATCTTTTCCGCGAGCTCGATGTATTTCGCGTAGGGCGCCACGCTAAAGCAAGTGTGAAGAAACGCATCCACCTGCTCGCGAATGGCTGCGAGGACACGCGGCGCGCGGTGTCCCACGTTGAGGCAGCCGATGCCCCCTGCGAAATCGAGATAGCGGTTGCCGTCAACATCCTCGAGCACCGCGCCTTCGGCGCGCGCTGCAAAAATCGGCGTAGCGTGATAGACGCCTCGCGGGACAGCGGAATTGCGCCGGCGCATCAGTTCTTGCGATTTGGGTCCGGGAATTGGAGTTCGCACTTGAATTGTCGTCATGTCAGTACCATCCGATTGGCTGTTCGTTGAGGTTGATGTGTACCTGCTTGGTCTCGAGATACTCTTCGATGCCCCACGGGCCGAGCTCGCGGCCGAAGCCTGACTGCTTGTAGCCGCCCCAGGGGGCCTCGACGTAGGTGGGCTGCATGTGATTCACCCAGACGATTCCGGCGCGCAACGCTTTCACGACGCGAAAAGCCTTGAAAATATCGCGCGACCACACGGCAGCGGCCAGGCCATATGGGGTATCGTTGGCAATGCGGATGGCAGCGGCTTCGTCTGAAAATGGAATGACGGCAGCGACGGGACCGAAGATCTCCTCGCGAGCGATCCGAGCGGAATTATCCACGTCATAGAAAATCGTCGGCTCCACATAGTAGCCGCGTGAAAAGGATGCGGGCCGCCCACCTCCGGAAGCGAGTTTCGCTTCCTTCTTTCCTAGCTCCTGATACGAACGGACGCGGTCATACTGCTCCTTGCTGACCAGCGGTCCCATCTTCGTTTCGCGTTCGAGCGGCGGGCCCAGGCGAATCGTCTTTGCTTTTGCAGCCATGGCTTCGACAAACTTCGGATAGATTTTTTGCTCGACGAGGATGCGGCTGCCGGCGGAGCAGACCTCGCCTTGATTGATGAAAACGCCGAAGAGCGCCCCGTCAATCGCGGCCTGGAAGTCAGCGTCGGCAAAGAAGATGTTGGGCGATTTCCCGCCGAGCTCGAGCGTCACGCGCTTCACCGTGTCGGCTGCCATCTTTACGATTGCTTTTCCGACGGAGGCGCTGCCCGTGAAGGCGACCTTATTAACGTCTGGATGCCTCACCAGTGGCGCTCCGGCCGATTCGCCGAATCCCGTGATGATGTTCACGACGCCCGGCGGCAGGCCCGCATCGCCAAGGTACTCGGCGAACTCGAGCGCGGTGAGCGGCGTTTGCTCGGCAGGCTTCAGCACGCATGTGCAGCCGGCTGCAATCGCGGGCGCGAGTTTCCATGCCGCCATCAGTAGCGGATAATTCCAGGGAATAATTTGCGCGGCGACGCCGATGGGTTCGCGCAACGAAAGGCTCAGCGCGTTGTCCGGCACTGGGTTCACATGGCCGACAACCTTCGTCGCGAGGCCGCCATAGTATTCAAAGCAGGTGGCTACGTCGGTGATGTCATACTCGGCCTCGACGATCGGTTTGCCGGTGTTGCGCGCCTCGAGCTCCGCGAGCCTCGGGGTTTCCTTTCGAACGCGCTCTGCCAAACGAAAAAGAATGCGGCCGCGCTCCTGCGCTGTTGTCTGCGGCCAAGCGCCTGTATCAAACGCAGCTCTCGCAGCAGCGACCGCGCGATTCACTTCTTTTTCGCCCGCTTCGGGAACTTCGGCGATGATTTCTTCCGTCGACGGATCAATCACCGGGAAATATTTTCCGCTGTCTGCTTCCGCCCATTCCCCGTTGATAAACATCCGATACTTGCGAATAGCGGCCTTGACTTCCGTGGCCATGAATGCCTCCTGCCTGGAAACTTTTTAGATGCGGCTCGGCGCTTCCTGCGGCGCCTTCCGCCGTCCGTACACAAAAAAGAAAAATGCCGCGAGCCCGATGAAAAACGCTGTCCCGCCGAACATCCAATACTCGTAGGAACGCAACGAGGTGATTTGTTGCGCCGGGAAGAAAGCGAGAGCGATGCCCAGAATGGTCGTTACTAACCCGCTCGCGCCCGCGAGAATCAGTGTGAGCTTGCTGTAGTGCCCCTTCCCTACCGCGGGATCGAGCGCCAGTTTCAAGAGCGCCCCAAACATATAGACAAACGGCACGAGCTGAAGAACCACGGCGAGCGAGAGCAATTTCTGAAACGTCTCCTGCACGCCGGAACCAATCGAATTCACGTACACGAGGATCATCGAAATCACCGCGTGCACGATGAGCGCCGGGTATGGAGTCTTATAGACGGGGTGAATTTTTCCGAGCCACGCCGGCAAATAAGAATCGAGGCCGGCCACGAACGGAATGCGCGCCGACCCCGCCAGCCACGCCGATCCGATTCCCGCGATCGAAAGGCTCAGCATTAACGCAAACGGCGCCACGATCCAGCTGACGCCAACGCGGTCCGCCATATGGCTCACCGCCTGCACGATTCCCTGGAGGACGCTGATGTCGCTCTTGCTCACGCCGACAAGCAACGTGAGCGTCGCCGCGATGTAGAGCAGCCCTGAAAGGACGCCACCCCATGCGACGGCGCCGGGCAGCGTCCGCTCGGGATCTCGAATCTCGTCGCCCATCACGGACGCCAACTCCAGGCCGACCAGCCCGAAGCAAATCACGCCGAAGGAATTGAGCACGAACCGCGGATTCGCCGGAATTCGAAAATCGGCCCAGGTGACGGTGGTGCCAAAGCGCGACCACACGATGACGCCGAGCGTAACCAGCGTCAACGCGGCAATCATGGTCCCAATGCCGCCCAAGTTGTTGATCCACTTTCCCACGCCCAACCCTACAATATTCAGCACGACGAGCAGCGCCAGCAGCACGAACGATGCCGCCAGCGTGAAATGTTTATTGTCCGCGAGCGCCTGGTGGCTCGGGCCAAGGACGAAAACCGAAACGCCCACGAAATAAAGCATCACCGTCGGCACGTACATCATGTTGTTCGTCCAATAGCACCAGCCAGAAAGGAAACCATGAAAATCGCCGAACACTTCCTTGGCCCACAGGTAAACGCCGCCCTCACCCGGAAACCGGTGCGCCAGCTCGATCACCGCAATGCCCTGCGGCCAGAAAAACAGCAGCAGCGAAACAATCCACAGCCAGACGGTGACTCCGCCGTTGGCGGCGATGCTCGGCACCACGTTCAGATTGAACACCGCCACCACGAAGAGCGCGACGAGGTCCCAGCGGCCAAGCACCCGTTTGAGATTCACGGGGCTCTTTTGAGAGGGTTCCTGTTCTGGCAGATGGGCCTCCGTTGTGCCCTGTCGCGTCAGTGCCCGGCGCTGACGGCGGCGTGCGGCTGTTCCTGCGCGATTGCGAGCGCCGGTGCGATATCGGCGAAGGCCGCAAGATGCCGATCAATATCCGCATCCGTGTGCGCGACGGAGATGGTCGCTTGCTCGTCCCACCAATAAGGCTGCGCCATCACCCCGCGATTTATCATCGCGAACCAATAATGCCGCCAGAGCTCGCTATCGACATTCAGCCAATCGCGATAATTGTGAATGGGCTTTGGAGCAAACATCAGCGCGGCATTTGCACCGGCGCCGATGACGTAGGCGTTCAAGCCGGTCTTCACGATTTCCTTTTTGTAACCCTCGACCAGTTTTTTGCTCAGGCGATTGACGTGCTCGTAGGCCGGGCGCGTCAGCACCTCGCGGAATGTGGCCAGACCTGCGGCCATGGCTACTGGATTCGTGTTGTAGGTGCCGCCGTGGAAGACGCGATGGTCGGAGATCAAGCCCATTACTTCTCTGGTCGAAGCGAACGCGGCCAGTGAGAATCCGCCGCCGATCGATTTCGCCAGGCAGACGATGTCTGGCCGCACATCGAAATATTCGCAAGCGCCTCCGTATGCGAGCTTCGCACCGGTCTTCACCTCGTCGAATATCAGTAACGCGCCGTTCTTCTTCGTAATTTCGCGCAGCGCCTGGTGAAATCCCGGATCGGGCATCAGAATGCCCACGTTCATCATGATGGGCTCGACGATCACCGCGGCAATCTCACCCGGATACTTTGCGAACAAGCGTTCGACGCCCGCCGGATCGTTGAATTGCGCGACAAGCGTATTTTGCAACGTCGCCTTCGGAATGCCCTCACCACCGGAAACCGCGGTCGGCATCGCAGGATCGCCAACTTCGCTGGCCTTGGGCTTCACGGACACGAGAACGGAATCGTGCAAGCCATGGTAGCCGCCTTCCATCTTGATGATTCGTGGACGCCCCGTGACCGCGCGTGCCAGACGAACCGCGTGCATGGTGCATTCCGTCCCGCTATTGCTGAAGCGCACCATTTCCACAGGGAATCGCTTGCAGATTTCTTCCGCCAGTTCCCATTCCAAATCGTGGGGCATCCCGAACATCGTGCCGGTTCCGAGCCGATGCTGGACAGCCTTCACGACGGCGGGATTGCAATGCCCGGCCATCAGCGCGCCGAAGGAAAGATTGAAATCGACATATTCATTTCCGTCGATGTCGTGGATGTGTCCGCCTTTGCCATCGCGAACGAAAAGCGGGTATGGATCGTAGGCGCGGTAGTTGCTGGCAACTCCGAGCGGCAATCGCCCGGTAGCTCTCTTGTGAGCGTCGCGAGAGCGCGGCGTGCGCTTCTCGTAAATCTCAATCTCGTTTTTAAGTCCTTCGTGCATCGCTTCCTCCGTACGGCTTGTGGCCGGCGCACGGCCCTGAGATTTGTTCCTGCTTCTGATTCTTTCGAACGGTTTTTCGGAGACTTGCGTGGGCCGCGAACACCGTGACTTCAACCGCCCACAATCGAAATTCTGGCGACAAAACGCGGCCGCGCGTCTGTTTATTCGAGCCGAGAGCGACTCAGCGTAGGCTTGGCCCGTTACAAGCGCACGTTCCACCGCCGGAACTTGAATCCGCGCTGCTTCAGTTCCGTGAAAAACGGGCTCGGCGGAACTACATTCTCAGGCGCCTGAACCCCCACGCCGGCAATTTCTCCCCTGCATCGCATGACCGCAGCAATCGCCGCCGGAAATCCTGTGTCACGGGCGACGGCAGATAGTTGCGGCCGCACGGAATGGTCTGCCCACATTTCCATCGCTTCGGCCTTGCGGCGCCCATTCTGACGGCCGGCGACGACAACGCGCAGCGCTTCGACGTCAAGCGGCGTCTTCTTCGTTGCATGCTTTTGCATCAGTGCCAGCAGCACGGCGCGCGGCGCCACACGGAACCCGTTCACCGCAATCGGCTCGCGGCTCGTAAACCCAGTGTGAGATAAATCGCGAACCAGATTGACGAGCTGTGGTTCGTAATTGATCTTGAAAAAGACTTCGCGGACGCCTTTCTTGTGGAAGCTCGCCGGCAGCGTCCCCAGCTCGGAGTGAATCGAATGGCGCAGCACGATATCGCCAATGGGCGCCGGAAATTTTCCGGGCTCAGGATCGGAGAGCATGGGCTTTTCGATGTACCGGCCCTTCTCATACGCAATCGGCGGCGTGGTCAGCTCATCGAGAATTGTCGCGATCGAAAAAGTGTAAGCCACCGGGCTATCGTAGCGCTGCTGATCGGCGCCCGCGTTGTACACCCGAATGGATTCGACGCGGTCAAGGGGATCGGCAAGAGCGCGCGCCATCACATTCGTGACTCCCGGCGCGCCGCCCATCCCGGCAATGGCGACGCGTCCGATGCGGCGGAAATCGCGGTCAAGCGAAAATTGCTTTCGCGTCATGTGATACAGGCCGCCTAGATCCATGTAGTCAATCCGAGCTGCGAGCACCGCCCGCATCACATCAAGATTCCAATTGAACTGCGTGCAATTGACCACCACTCCGCAGCCGCGCAGCAGGCGCGCCAGGTGTGCCGTCTCGCGCACATCAGCCACCACGGCGCGCGCCTTGCCGCGCCCAAATTGCCGCGCCACATCGTGAGCACGCGCACGGTCAAAATCACCAACGATGATTTGCTTCACCTCCCGCGCGCCGCCCAGGTCATACACCACCGCCCGGCCCATCATTCCCGCGCCTAAAACAAATATCTTCATCTCGCTCCCGCAACCAACATTTTACCCTGAGACGCCAAAGCGAGGGGTCCGCGCGTGGCAGACGCCCTCGCTCCTCTGCTTGATGTTCATCCTTCTCAGAAAAAGAACTTCAGCCCGAATTGCAGCACTCGCGGCCCCTCGCGAGTCTTTAATATTTCTCCGAAGGTCGAGTCAGAGAAATTGCCATCGGGATTGTTAAACTGCGTGTGGTTCCAGGCGTTGAAGAACTCCGCGCGAAATTCCGTACTCCAGCGTTCGTTGATGGAAGTTTTTTTCGAAATCACAAGGTCCGTATTGCTGAGCGCCGGTCCGCAACACAGCGCATGAGGCAAGTTCCCGAATGTCCCGGCTCCCGGGTCATTAATATTGTTTGAGCTGAACCACAGATTCCCATTTGTCCGTGGGTTTAGGAACTGAACCTTGCCGGTGACCTGAGGAGTATTGGCATCCTCAAAGAAGAAACTGCTTTGGAGCTCGAGATCGTCCTGTGTCTGCACACGGATCGGGAATCCCGACTGATACGTGATGATGCCCGAAACTCCCCAGCCATCGAGCGCCTTGCCCTTGAACCCGTCATACTTCGGAACGGGCAGCTCCCAGACGGGGCTGAAGACGAAGCGGTGCTTGGCGTCGAGAAGCGAGAGCCCGCGCGTGGCGCTGGCGTTCACCGGATTCAATTCGTTCTCAAACGATGCGCCCTGATCGATCGCTTTGCTGAATGTGTAAGACGCGTTGAAGAGCAATCCATGCGAAAAGCTCTTGTCGAGGGAAATCTGCAACGCGTTGTAATTCGAATTGGCGCTCGTGTCTTCCCCGAAAATATTCGAAAATACCGGCACGCCATCCGCCGGACAGCCCGTGCCACTCATCGGGTTGCAGTTCGGCGAAGAAAACGGGCGCGTGCCCACCAGCGTAATGCCGTTCCCTCCGACCATCGTGCCCGCCGCGAGACAAGATGGATTCCCGCCTGGAGCTCCACCGTAAGGCAGAACCAGCCCGCTGCAATTAAGCGACGGGACCTTAAACGGCTCAGGCGGCAGATTCGAAACTCCGGCAGGAATTGTGGTGCCTGGTGGAATGAAATACTCAGTGTCCGCGCTGAAGGCGCCACACGATGTCGGCACCCCACCTTGGGATACCGGCGCTGTTAGGACACTATTTGCATTGGCCGTCGACATATTGATCAGGCCGAGACAGGTCTGAATGTTGCCCGGATTCAAATCATGCGATGCCAGCAGGTGATGCGCCTGCGTCCCCACGTAAGCGATGCGGAAGACCATGTCCTTGCTTATTTGCCGTTCGATGGTCAAATTGTACTGCTCGGAATATTGCGACTTCAAATTGGGCGCGAATTCACCGAAAAGCAGGAGCGGACGGAACCCTGACCAATCAACGCAACCATTATGGCCGCCGGGCATAAAGCAGGGGGTCTGCGGCGTTTGGTGGATAATCCCTTGGAAGCCGTTGGGGTTTTGAATACCGTTTTGCAGCAAGAAGGGAGTATTGAAATTCGGGTTTGAAAACGTCACGCTCCCGCCGAATGGCGGCTCAGCACTGAACTGCTCAAGTACGAGTTCCTCGATCGGGTTATAGAAGACGCCGAACCCCGCCCGAACGCTCGACTTGCCTGGGCCGCCGGAAAGCTTGGCCAGCCACCCCTCGGTCCACCCAGGACTCCATGCAAGGCCAATGCGTGGCGCGAAGGACTTGTAATACGTGGAAGTCAGCCCGCGTGGGACACCTGCATCACCGGGAAACACTAAGCCGAGCGGAAACACGGAATTTGCTGGTCCGGTTTCGCTGCAATCCGTGCTCCCTCCCGCCGCCGCGGAAATAATCGGTGCGCTGGGATTATTGGGATTGTTTACGTTCAGGACGCACGGATACTTCGTTGTAGCTTGCCCGGGACGAAACGTTTGCAGGCGATTGCCCAGATCGTAGTACGGTGTGTTCAATTCCCACCGCAGGCCGTAGTTCAATGTCACATTGCTTTTTATCTTGTAACTATCCTGCGCAAACAGGTAAAGCGAAGTGTTTCGAACATACAGGCCTTGAGCAGCGCCTTGCGTGTAGGAACTGGGCGTGCCGATAAAATAATCGGGATAGGCACTTTGAAAGCCCACATCGTTCGTAATTGGAGAATCGCATGACATATTCGGGTTGAGCGGCGAGCACAGGTTCGAATCACTCAGGAACGTGTCCTGGCCGTTGATGTCGAAATAAACGAATTGATTAAATTGCTGGCGGCGAACGTCCCCGCCGAATTTGACCGTGTGCTTCCCGAAAGTCTTCGTGAAGTTGTCCGTCCACTGAAACGTATTGCCCGTCGCCGGAATCTCGCCTTCAAAGTTGTTCCCGAGCGTGAAACCACCCAGCACCTCGACGTAGGGAACGCCTTCATGGCCTGGAATATTAGTCGTGATTCCTGATGCTGGATTCGTCGTACTGCCAAAGCACGTGGCGACAGGCGGTGCGGTTGGATTGCAAGACGATTGGACACTCGGCAAGATATTCTTCGGGTGGTTCAAGTGCGCCTGGCCCTCCCGGAAATAATTGAAACGAAATTCGTTCACAGCCGTTGTCCCGATCGTCCAGGTGTGGCTCAGGTTCCATTGCTGCACCCGAGTCATGAAGTTGGTGGGAAACCCGGGGACCAAACCACCGGGCTGCTCGAGTTGAAAAGTGGAGAATGGCTGCGTCGTATTGTTGTCGTCGAAATAATAGTAGGCACTGAATTGCTGGTTCGAATTAATCTTGTGATCCAACCGGATCGTGAACTGATCGTCCCGCTCGTGTTGGTCGGGACCAGTTGCAAGCGTACCCGTTCCGAAGGGGGCCACATAATTCTGATACAGCGCGAGCGCGGTCGGGTCGAAGCACTGGATGGGAATTTGATTTTTTGGGAAGATGTTAGCGAAAGTTGCCCCTGCGGCAATCGCTGCTCCCCCCTCGGCTGTGACCGCTTGCTGGCACGTTTGCCCCGAAGTGCCTGTTGAGCGGCTGGCCAGCGCGCTTGCGAAAGTGGGATCCGTCAATGTGCCGAAGAACTGGGGGTTATTTATCACTCCTCCGTTCATGCCACCTGAGAAATCACCCGTCGCCTCGGGACCAGTCGGCAGCGTAACGTTCCCTGAAGAAATCCCCTGAATCAGCCGATTCCCCTCGTACGAGCCGAATATAAAAGTCTTGTCCTTCTTGATGGGCCCTCCGACGGTTCCTCCGAACTGATTCTGTTTGTAGTCGAGGAGAAAGGGATCGAAGTAGCCTCTATCATTTAAGGCTTGATTGCGGATAAATTCATAAAAATCGCCGTGAACCGCATTAGTTCCCGATTTCGTTACCACGTTGACCACCGAGCCGGAGTTGCGGCCATACTCGGCGTCAAAAGTATTTGTAATCACACGAAATTCTTCGATTGCATCCGGGGAGGGCTGGATCGCGGGCCCATTGATGAAGATGTCGTTCCCATCGCCGCCATTCACCATGTAATTGTTTGACCGACCGCGACCGCCGTTTACGGAGACAGCTCCAGCATTGCCGCTGCCAAGAAAGAGATCCGCGCCTAATTGGGATTGCACACCAGGCTGCAATTGAAGCAATTGGTAGGTATTGCGTGTGCTGAGCGGAAGTTCGCGGATCGACGTATCGGTCATCACCGCGCCAATCTGCGTGCTGGTGGTTTCCACCTGGGCCGCGTTCGCTTCGACCGTAACAGTGTCAACCGCGCCGCCAACCTGCAGGACGATATTCACCACGCTCACGTGCCCGATGCTGACCACAACATCGTTCACCACATATTTCTTGAAGCCCTGCGCGCTCGAGGAAACAGAGTAGTTGCCGACCGCAAGCTCGGGTATGTCGAACGCGCCATCATCCCCCGTGATGGCCTGCCTCGTGGAATCCGTCCCCACCAGCACGGCATTGACGGCGGCGCCGACTACTACCGCGCCCGAGGGATCCTTGACGTTTCCGCGAATCTCTCCGGTCGTCTGTCCGAACGCCGGAACACCCAAGAGCAGGCCCGCGCTCACAAGCAGACACACCCGTCCCCATCGCCTCGGATTCATTTGCGCTCCTTTGGAAATATCGCGTCCACCCCAGACGCTTCCCCCGGCACAGATTTCCGTTGCAGCCGCTCGAATAACCTTACTATAATTCGCGAACGTTAGTGGAAGGCCCAGGGGTTGTCAAGGGGAAACTGTTTTGGCTGCGTCCCGGAACCATTCGCCGAAGACCGCGCGCGCACACGAGTATCTCCGCATCAGCGATGTGGCGCGGCTCGTCGGCGTTTCCCCCTCGATTTTGCGCTCTTGGGAGAATGTGGGGCTTATAGCTCCGGCCCGCACACGCAGCCAATACCGCCTGTATTCGCAATCCGATGTGCGTCTACTGAAGCGTGCGCAATTCTTGCGCCGCGCGCGAGGGATGAATGCGCCCGCGATCGTGCACATGCTGAAAACGCAAGGGCTGCTTTCGACTTCGGGCCGCTCTGGCGCGAAGGCAAATTTGGTGGGGCCGCGGCTGCGACGCCTTCGCCTACAACGCGCCTACTCGCTCGCGCGCGTGGCACATGCCGCTGGCGTTTCCGTCGGTTTTCTTTCTGCGCTCGAACGCGGCCAGATGACCGCCTCGGTCGCCACGCTGCGCCGCCTTGCGCGTTTCTACCGCATCAGTATTCTGTCACTCTTCGATCCTTCGCAGGCCAATCCGGGGCGCGTCCGGCCGCAGGACAGAAAAATTCTCGAGGCTGGCCCCGGCGTGCGCATGGAGCTGCTTGCTTGGGGAAATACGGTGATGGAGCCGCATCTATTCCGCGTGGCACCTTCTTCCGGCAGCGGCGAATCCTACGCTCACGAGGGCGAGGAATTCATTTTCGTGATGCGCGGCTGCCTCGAGATCGCGCTCGACGGCGGCGAAGCTCTTCGCCTCGAGGAAGGTGACAGCTTCTATTTCGAAAGCAGCACGCAGCACCGTTGGACGAACCCCGGAAAAAAAGAAGCATGGGTGCTGTGGGTGAATACCCCGCCGACTTTCTAAAGGAGCGCGCACAATTGTGACCATAAAAACACTCGCCTCGAATGGCGCCCTCGCCTGTCTGCTTCTGCTGCTTTCATTCGGCGGATGCAAGAAGCCAACGCCGTCGCTCAGCCTGCTCGTGTGGGAAGGCTATGCAGACCCGTCGTACGTGCGTTCGTTCGAGCAATCGCACAATTGCAAAATCAGCGCTTCCTACATGGGCTCGAGCGACGAGCTCGTGGCCAAATTGCGCGGCGGGAGCGCGAGCAATTATGATGTCATCTCGCCCTCGAGCGACGTGGCAACCATGATTGCGTCGGCGGAGCTGGCTGCACCCCTCGATCTCTCAAAACTTCCCTCCTACACGCAACTTTCCGAGCGGCTTCGCTCCATGCCGCTCGTGCACGTCAATGGCAAGGTTTATGGCGTGCCATTCACCTGGGGACCGAATCCGCTGTTGTACGACACGAAGTTTTTTGCAAAAGCGCCGGAGAGTTGGGCGGCATTGTGGGATCCCAAGCTGAAGGGAAAAGTCTCCGTGTGGGACGAGCTTTCCACGCTCTACATGGCGGCACAGGTATTAGGCTACGACAAGCCCGACCCCGGCCACCTTTACAATCTCAGCGATGAAGAACTTGAAAACGTGAAAAAGAAATTGCTCGAGCTGAAACCCAACATCCGCAAAATCTGGGCCAGCGGTGGCGAGCTGACAAACCTATTCGAAAATCACGAGATCGTCGCCGCCATGGGCTGGCCGCTGATGACCAATCAGCTTCGCAAAGCAAATTTCCCAATCGGCGAGAACATCCCCAAGGAAAACACCACCGGGTGGATCGATCACCTCATGATTACCGCCGCCAGCGAGCACAAAGAGCTCGCCACAGAGTTCCTCGAGTACATGATCCAGGCGAAGACGCAGAAGGCCGTCACCGACGTCACCGGATATGATCCCGCCAACCCGCAGGCCAGCCAGTTCCTCAGCGAGGATCAAAAGAAATCTCTGCACCTCGACAATGTGGACGAGTACATGACGCACATTTATTTCTGGCAGCAGGTTCCGCGCCGCGACAAGTACAACGAAATCTGGAATGAGGTGAAGGCCGCCCAGTGAGACTCCTTAATTCCCATCGCGCCCCTGCCCTGCGGACGCATTCGTGCACGGCGGTTTTGCAAGTGAGCAGCCCATCATTCGTCGGAGCGTGCAGGTGAGCTCCTCCGTCGCGAAGGACGCGCCGAAGTCCCAGGCGGCGCCCCCGGAGGCACTGCTTTCCGTCCGCGAAGTCGTCAAGCAATACGGCAAACGCACAGTCCTGCGCGGAATTTCTCTCGATGTTGCCCCCGGCGAATTTCTGACCATTCTCGGTGAAAGTGGCTCGGGAAAAACAACGCTGCTGCGATTGATCGCCGGCTTCGAGCAGCTCGATCGCGGCGAAATCTGGATGGCAGGCGAACGCCTCGATCCGATTCCGCCCCACCGGCGTCCGGTGAATACCGTTTTCCAAAGCTACGCGCTCTTCCCTCATTTGTCCGTGTTCGACAATGTCGCGTACGGGCTGCGCGCTAAGAGCGCGCCCGCGGCGGAAATTCCCGAGCGAGCCATGAAAGCGCTGGACATGGTCAAGATGCGCGAGTTTGCGCAATCAGCTCCTGCCCGATTGAGCGGCGGCCAACAGCAGCGAGTGGCCCTGGCGCGCGCGCTCGTGAACCGCCCGCGCGTTCTGCTGCTCGACGAACCGCTTTCCGCACTCGACGCAAACCTACGGCGACAGATGCAGACGGAGCTGAAGTCGCTCCAGCGCGAAGTGGGCATCACGTTCATCTTCGTCACGCACGACCAGGAAGAAGCCATGGCGCTCTCCGATCGCATCGCCCTGCTGCGCGCCGGATTGCTCGAGCAAGTCGCCGAGCCGCGCGAAATATACGGCCAGCCCTCCACCGCATACGTAGCCCAATTTATCGGGCAGACCAATTTGCTGCGAACCGAAGTGCGCGACGGCATCGCTCACGCCGGCGCAGTGATGTGGCGCTGTCTTGGGCCTGCGGGTAAGCTCGTGTACTCCCTGCGCCCCGAATGCATCCGCCTGGCCGCGCCCGGCACGCCCGTGCACACCGCCGACGTCAGTTCGGCGCGATTCCGTGGGCGCATCCATAGCCAGACATTCGGTGGCGCCATGGATCTGCTCGAAATTGATTGCGGCAATTCGCAATTCATTCGCGCGCGAATTCCCGCGCCTGGCCCCTTGAGTGGCGACCAGGAATTCGAATTCAGCGCCGGCGATGCAATCCGGGTCCGCGACGGAAACGAGGAATAGCCGTGTACACGCGCGCCTACAAAGCGGCCGTCGCCATCCCGCCCCTCCTGTGGGTCACATGTTTTCTGCTTATCCCCTACGCCATTCTTTTTTGCTACAGCTTCTGGTCCGTCTCGCCGCTTCAGGTGATCGTGCACAATTGGAATTTGCAGAATTACTTCCAGCTCGCACGCAACCCGATTTACGCGACGGTGCTTTTCCGCTCGATGCGCATCGCCGGAGGGGTGACGCTGCTAGCGCTTCTTCTCGGCTATCCACTCGCGTACTACGTCTCATTCCACGCCGCAAAGCGCAAAGACCTGCTGTATCAGCTCGTCATCATCCCCCTGTGGGCGAGCTATCTCGTCCGCGGGTACGCCTGGAAGACAATTCTAGGCAGCGAAGGCGTGCTGAACGGCTTTCTGCAATATCTGCACATCACGAGCCATCCAGTCGAATTCTTCCTCTATAGTCCCTTCGCCGTCGTGCTCACTCTCACGCATATCTACACGCCGTTCACGTTCCTGCCTATTTTCGCCTTGCTCGAGCATGTCCCACGCAACTTGATTGAGGCGTCCCATGATCTCGGTGCTTCGCCCTGGTCAACATTTCGGCGCGTCGTGCTGCCTCTCTCTTTGCCGGGAATTCTCGCCGGCGCCACTTTTGCCTTCGTCCTCACGCTGGGAGATTTCTTGGCGCCGCTGCTCGTGGGCGGGCCAAGCGGAATCATGATTTCGAATATCGTGGTGAGCCTTTTTGGCGCTGCTTATAACTGGCCGCTGGGAGCAGCCATCTCGCTTTGCATGTTGCTGCTCGTCGTCGGGTTGCTGATGGCCACCGAGCGCATCGAAAGGAAACTGACGCTTTCATGAGCGGAGGATTCAAGTCCCGGCGCGCGCCGCTACTCACGGCTTATGCGCTCCTCGTCTACGCATTTCTCTACCTTCCAATTATCGTGCTGGTGGTTTACTCCTTCAACGGAGCGGGTGTCGGCGGCTTTCCGCCGGCATCTTGGACTTTCGATTGGTACCGTCAGCTCTTCGCCGATGCGTCTCTTTGGGATGCCGTGCTGAACAGCCTGATCGTCGCCGCCATAACCGTCGCGATTTCGTTGGGTCTCGGCCTCCCTGCGGCCCTCGCTCTTGATCGCGCGCAATTTCCGGGCAAAGCTCTTTTTCGCCGACTGGTTTTGCTGCCGCTCATACTCCCGGGAATCATCACCGGCCTGTCGCTTTTGAGGCTATTCGTCGGCGTGGGAATGAAATTGAGCCTTGTGACCATCACGCTCGGCCACGGGACTGCGCTCATTTCCGTCGCAACCGCGGAGATATTTGCCGGCCTCCAAAAGCTCGAACGCGCACAGGAAGAAGCCTCGCTCGACCTCGGCGCGAATCATTGGCGAACATTCTGGCTGGTCACGCTCCCGAATTTGCGCGTCTCGCTCATCGCCGCCGGCTTGCTGATTTTCACGCTATCCCTCGATGAGATTGCTGTCAGCTTTTTCCTGATTGGCCGCGACAATACGCTGCCCCTCGAAATCTGGTCGCGCCTGCGCCGCGGCATTACGCCGGAAATCAACGCCATCTCCACACTAATTCTGCTTTTCTCAATCGCCACAATTCTTATCTGGTACCGGCTGCGGACGCGCACCGCAAGCACAGGCGAGGCCGCTGCTCCGCTGTTGCCGGCAACACTGGAAGGAGAGGCATCATGAGCCGCAGTCGCCGGGATTTTCTCAAATTCATCGTCGCCGGATCGGTGGCGGCGGGATGCCCTATCGACCTTTCGCTCTTGGCAGCTCCGGATGAGGGCAAGCCGCAAATTGACGGCGATCATTTTGAAATATGCCACCAGGTACGTGATGGCCAGAATTTCGCCCGGCCTCCCGTTTCGAAACGCTATGACATAGTCATCGTCGGCGGCGGGGCTAGCGGCCTCAGCGCTGCCTATTTCCTGCAAGTCCAAGATTTCTTGCTGCTCGAAAAAGAGCCCCACTGGGGCGGCAATGCCACCATGGAGGAATATCAGGGCGAGTCTTTTTGCACTGGTTCTGCCTTCGACTATGAAGGCGGCGCCAGCGATCAACTCGCCCGCGAACTCGGGCTGACGCAGATCCCCATCAAATCCACGGACGCAACCATCATCAACGGCAAATGGGTGGGCGACACATGGGGCGCGGGTCTCGACGAGCTTCCCTACCCCGCCGATGTTCGCGCCAGCTTCAAGAAATTCCGTGGCGACATGCTCGCGCTGGCTGCCGACAAAAACCAGGCGCAGTTCGATGGCATACCACTGACGAAATATTTGAAAGGCTACGCGCCCGAAGTGAAGCAATGGTGGGATTGCTACGGTCCGTCGAATTACGGCGCAAAAGCGGTGGACACATCCACGATGGTCGCGCTCATTGAGATGAAGGATTTGACGGAATCAGCTGAAGAGGACGCACGGGTGACTCTGCCCGGTGGAAACGCGGTGATCGCCCAGAAGCTATCGGAAGCCCTGCAAGCGAAATATGCGGAAAGAATGATCACCGACGCCACAATCGTCGCCGTTGACCCGCAAAAGACCGAAGTCCACGTCACCTACGTTCACGCAGGTGGATTGCGCACCGTCGCCGCCAAATTCGTAATCATGGCCACGCCCAAGCTGATCACCTCACGGCTTGTCGCCGGGCTGTCAGACGATCAGACGGACGCGATGCGCTCATTCCGCTATTGCCCATATGCCGTCATCAACATGATCTTCGACAAGCCTGTGTACAATCGCGCGTTCGATACGTGGTGCCCGGGAAGTGCTTTTGCCGATATGATTGTCGCCGATTGGGTGAAACTCAAGCAGCCGGGCTATCAGAAAAAAAATAGCATCCTCACTTTTTATACCCCCATCTCCGAATTAGACCGCAACAAGCTCCTGAAGATTGATGGTTGCCGGCAGATCGCCGGAAACGTCCTGCGCGATTTCCATAAGCTTCTCCCGGAATTCAACGTCGAGCCCGTGGAAGTTCATCTCTACCGCCGCGGCCATGGAATTTTCCTCTCCACCCCCGGCACAGCCACGCAAGTGATTCCGGCTGCGAATAAGCCGCTCGACCGGATTGTCTTCGCGAACACGGATTCGATTGGATCAGAATCGCTCTTCTATGGAGCCGTCGAGGCTTCTAAGCGGGCTGCTGAGTGGACCAAAAAGCGAATGGCCGGCGGTTCTCTCTCGGAGGCCAACGCGGCAGCGGGCTTCCCGAAATAACTTCGCACCCCTCGCCAAACAAAAAAGGACATCCGGTGAGAGAGCCTCCGGATGTCCTTATTCAATCTTCCTGCCAGGGAGAGAGAGAAATTTTCGGCTGATGGCCCGCTACTGGCGGCTCGCTACATTCAGGTTATGCACGCCGGCGAATATTGACGTCGCGGCGCTCACCGATTGCGGCATCCACCACATCTTACGGACGAAACCGTTTTCACTGTGCAACATGTGCCGTGCGAGCAGGTCAAACGCCACGGGTCCCACCTGCGTGGCGGCATACATCAATCCAGAGTGGGCAAACGGCCTCATGAGCGGATCGTCTTCTACGGCGCCTCTCGAAACAGCCTGGCGTGTGGAATAAGCATCGAAAGCCGCCGCGCCATGCTCCACCACCATGAGTGTCAACCATTCCCGCTTGTAAGGCTTGTTCTCCGCAGCAGTGACCCCCACAGGCTTGCCGGGATTCAACTCCGGGACTCGAATGGTCGAGAGTGCGTCCGAATTGCTCGTAGATTCAAGCGAGACGGCGGTCAGTTTGGGCGTCGTATTCCCACTCGATGTGCTCGCCAGGCTAACTTTATCGATATTGAAGTGTGCCGAATTGGATGAATCGGAGCTTGTGCCGCTTCTATCCGCAGGGCCCGTCGCCGCGGGCGTATTATTCGCAACACTCGGTTCGGAAACTGAGCTCAGGGCTTGTTCTCCTGAGGCTGGCGGGACGGCCGACATTCCCGGCGTCAACTGAAGAAAGAGTGCTGCAATCGCAAAGACCATGGAAGGGGGCTCCTCGTCTGCGCCTGACAAGGAGGAGAAAAGCACGGCTAGTACCAACCGTACCTCTTAGCCTAACCTCTTTATTTACAATAGATAGGCGATTGACATTCAAGATTGAGCGAGCGAAGAGAGCCCTCGAGGTGGCTCCGGCAGGAAAATCATTTCCACGACAGAGTTAGTAGGTTCCTCTTCGCCCTGCTTCGCCCCGCTATTTCCTAACCCATGCATTTTCTCATCATTAGCTTCAATGGGCTCATTTCTTGCCATCTCAAGCGGTTTTGGGTGCTAGTGAGGCAGCGCTTCCAGCTCGGCATCCTCCTTATGCCAATAAAACGCCGGAAACTTCCTCTGCTGTGGCCATATTTCATCAAGGGAATCGGCTGAATAAACCACGCCGTTCTTCACGACATAGAGCAGGTCCCGCGAATTGTGAATGTCATCCAGGGGACTCGAATTCAGCACCAGAAGATCCGCCAGCTTCCCAGGCTCGAGCGAGCCGACCTGCCTCGCAAGGCCAATGCTTTCCGCCCCGTTCATCGTGGCACAGTAAAGAGCCTGCCAAGGCGTCATGCCCCCCGACTGCAGCATCCAGAGCTCCCAATGCGCGCCAATCCCCTGCTGCTCGCCGTGCGACCCAAGCGCGACGTGCCCCCCCCTCGCACCATCCCCGCAGCCCCCTGAGCCATGATTGGAAATGTGTACTCCTCGTCAAAGAGCAGCACACGCCGCCGCGCGACGCTATCCACCTGCTGGTGAGGGGTAAATCGCATTACCTTCGGATCGTCGTGAATATTCATCTTCTGCCGCCAGTAGAATTGCCCGAATTCGGCTCCGTAGGAAACAATGAGCGTCGGCGTGTAGGTCGTACCGGCCTGCGCTTCCAACTCGATCACATCCTTATATAGCGGGACCACTGGGAGGCCATGTTCGACTCCGGTATAGCCATCGAGCACCATCGTGAGGTCGGTCTTCAAATCTCCGCCGCCTTCAGCAGTAATGTTCACACCTTCCTTCGCCGCGGCCATGGCCAGCCATTGGCGCTCGATGCGTCGTGGCTGCATATACTCCTTCAGCGAGTCGGCTCCATGCGCTTTGTATCGCTTCACCAGGTTGTCGGTCTCTTTGAAACTGGTCAGGCTGGCGGCTTCCGTAGTGATTGCCGTGCCCGTTGAATAAATCCGCGGCCCGATCAAATCGCCGGCAGAGACAAGCTCGCCCTGCGCGAAAACCACATTCGATTCGATCGAAGGATCGCGAGTGGTCGTGACGCCATAGGCCAGATTCGCGGCGTACGACCATTCCTCGTCGGTCATTTCCGGCCGATCGGTGTGGAGGTGCGCGTGAATGTCCACAAATCCCGGAATGATGGTCTTACCGCGGACATCAATCACCTTTGCGTTGGCGGGCGCGTGCATCTCACTAGATGGGCCGATGGCCTTGATGCGATTGTTCTCGATTGAAATGTCGCCACGCTCGATGATTTCCTCGCCCTTCATGGTCAGCAGGCGCGCCCCGCGCAGATAAATTGCCCCTTGCGGAGTTCCACGCGGGACTTGCAAGGCAATCGAGAATGTTTCCGGCTTCCATGTCTCAGCCTTGGCTTCTGGTTTCACATCAGCTTTCGCATCTTCCTTATCCGCCGCCGTCTCGGCGTTTTTTTCTGCCGGAGGCTCGGCCGCCAGCACGGTCTCGCGCCTCACGCGATAGAAATCGTTTCCGAAACTCCACGTCAGTGTCTTCCCGCCGTCCGCCCAATAGAGATAGTTCGCGCCTTCTTTGGTCACGCGCCGCAGCGGCACGGCAGGAGCCTTGAAATTGAAATTCACCACCGTGTCCCCGACTTTCGGAAACGCGGCGAGATAGGCATCGTAGCGATTTTGGATCGCGATCCATTCACCGTCAGGCGACGGCACGGCGAGCGCAAACTCTCCCTCGAGATGGAAATGTGTTTTCTTGTCCACGCCATCCAACCGAATCGAGCGCAGCAAGCGCGCCGGAAATCCAGGCCCTTCGGTCGGTGGCGGGGCGTCCTCCATGTAGTAAACGCGTGTGCCGTCGCCATTAAACGTCGGCTGCTGGTAGCCATCGCCCGAGAGCGCCACGATGGTGTGCGTCGGTCCGCCATCAGCCGGAAACCAGCGCACCTCTTGCACATCGGCTGCGTCCCCGTGTAGCCATCCACGCTTCGAGCCCATCACGAAAAGCAGCTTGCTCCCGTCGGGCGACCATTGCGGCGAAGAATAATATCCGGCCGCTGTGCTGAGCCTCACAGGCGAGCCACCCGCGCTCGGAATCTTCCACAACTCGCCGCCATCCGTGTCTGACCACGTGACGTAGGCGATCCACTTGCCGTCCGGTGAATACGTCGGCGAGTACTCTCTCAAAGTCCCATCCGTCAGCCGCCGCGGTTTTCCATCCGGCAGCGCCATTGCCCAGATTTTTCCCACCGCGCTGAACGCGATCTGCCGCCCATCGGGAGACTGATTCGTCCAGCGCATCTGCCGGACTGTCAACGGCCCATCGTCAATCGGCCAGTCGGTGTGGACGCGCGGGCCCAAACTCTGCGACACCACCGCGGAAAATGGAATTAAAGCCACCTGATGAGTGGTCACATCCACGCGCTGAATGTGCCCATCGCGCGTAAACAGGACCGCCTTTGAATCCGGCGTGAACGAATAGCCGGGCAGCACATCGTTCACCGCGAACCCCTCCTGATCGTCGCGCTGGATGGGAAGCACCAGCCAATGCTCCTCGCGCGTCGCCAAATCGCGAATGCGCAGGCCCGTCTTCGCGTCGTGCCGAAAGGCATACACCAGCCAGCGCCCATCCGGCGAAACGATCGGCCGCAAGCCGCCCCCATATTCCGAAGTGATTTTCTCGATTTCGCCGGTCTCGCGGTTGTAGGTGTAAACCTGGAACCGGCCGATATCCACGTTGTACTTGTACTTGTCCGGGTGGCTGGAAAAATACACCAGCTTGCCGTCGGGAGAAAATACCGCGCCCGAGCTGATTTCCGTCTCGCCCTTCCCTTTCACAATCTCGATGCCCTTGCCTCCGTCCTTATGAAACAGCCACAGACTTGTCATGCGCAGATAGTCGGTGTTGCCTGGATACGGCCCATACTTGCGGACAACAATATAATTTCCGTCAGGAGACCACGCAGGCGATCCAAGTTGGTCGTCGGTCTCATCGCTCACTTTCTTCAAGCCCGTGCCGTCCACGTTGATGAGCCAGAGATTGTCGCTGCCATTTCGGTCGCTGATGAATGCGATTTGCTTGCCTTCCGGCGAAAATCGCGGCTGGCAATCCCAAGCCGGGCCTTCAGTCAGTCGGCGGGCATCTCCACCGCTCGTGGGCACGAGATAGAGATCGCCCAAAAGATCGAAAACAATCTGCTTGCCGTCGGGCGACGGATCGAGCGACATCCACGTGCCCTCGTCCGTCGTGAAACTAATCTTGCGCTCGGTCTTGAGCGGCAGCCCTTCCTCTTTTTTCTCGCTTTTCGCGTCGGCCGCCTGAATGGAGCTGTTGGATTCATCGTCCCGCAGCGCGGCAGTTGCCACCGACGCAAAGCTTCCAAAAAACAAGATCGCGATCAGAAAAAGTAAGTGGCCCCGTCTCATTCGCCCTCCGCTCACAGATGCACGCATTCCACCAGTCTCCCTTCGATCTGGCATTCAGACGTTCTTAATCGCGGCTGAAAGAATCGCCAATTCTATCCTAAGGACGGTAACGCTGGCACACTGCTGCACACTTTGACGCACAGCCCGCGAATTGGTATCGATTTAATTTCGCGCCGCTACCCTGCTAAAATTCGAGTTAGAATTCCCGGCGATATTCTCAAGCATGAGGAGGCTACATGCGTAGCATTCTGAATTTCTCTGTCCTGGTCTGTCTCGCCGCTCTTCTCTCGTCTCCGGCGCGCCCGGCTGGCGACACGCCGGAGATCTACGTCCGCGCCGGAAAGCTTCTCGACGTGCGCGCCGGAAAGATGCTCTCGAATCAGGTGATCGTCATCCGCGGCGAGCGGATCGAGCGAGTGGCGGCGGCAAACGATGTGACCATACCTCCAGGCGCCAGCGTCGTGGACTTGAGCCGCGCGACCGTTCTGCCCGGCCTGATCGATTGCCACACCCACATCATGCTCGCGGACACGGACGACTCCCACTACGACGAAATCCTGCTCAAGCAGTCCTGGCAATTCCGCACCATCCTCGCCACGCTCAATGTGAAGCGCGACCTCGAAGCCGGATTCACGGCCATGCGCGACGTCGAGACCGAAGGCTCGATGTACAGCGACGTGGACGTGCGTAATGCCATCAATCAGGGCCTGATCCCCGGCCCTCGCCTGAAAGTTGCGACGCGCGGAATCTCCACCACCGGCGGCTACGGACTGTCTGGCTACTCGCCCGAAGTTACCGTCCCCATCGGCGTCCAGACAATCGACGGCCCAGTTGAAGCGCGCAAAGCAGTCCGCGAACAGGCCGCCTATGGTGCGGACCTAATAAAAATTTACGGCACGGACCGCTACAGCTTCACGCCCGACGGCAGAGAAGTCAGCGTCGCAAATTTCACCTTCGAAGAAATTCAGGCCATCGTCGACGAGGCCCGCTTGAAAGGAATCAAGGTAGCCTGCCACGCCTACGACGGCCCCGGCCTGCACTATTGCATTGACGCGGGCGTAGCTTCGATCGAGCACGGCATCCAGCTCGACGACGAAGCCATCAATCACATGGTCGCAAAGGGCACCTACCTTGTCCCCACGCTGTATGTTTACGCCGGAGCGCTCGAAAAAATTGACCTCGCAAAATCAGGCGGAAAGACGACGCGCGTGATCCTGCATGAAACCAGCTTCCGCAAAGCGCTCGCTGCAGGCGTGAAAATCGCCTTCGGCACCGACGCCGGGCCATTTCCTCACGGCACCCAGGCAATCGAATTCGAATGGATGACGCGCTACGGCATGTCGCCGATCGCCGCGATCCAATCAGCCACAATCAATGCAGCGGATTTGATGGGCTGGGCGGACAGTATCGGCGCAATCGAGCCGGGAAAATTCGCGGACATGATCACCGTGAATGGAGATCCGCTCGAAGACATCAAACAGCTCGAACATGTGAAATTCGTGATGAAGGGAGGAGAGGTCGTTCGAAACGACGTGGCAAAATAGTTTGACAGCACGTTACAAGTGATTTTCGTCAGGGCACGGCTTCGGCCGTGCCGAAAGGTGGCCGGTACTCAAGGGTTTCAACCTCAGAGGTCGCGCGCACGAACATTCTCCTGTCCATAATGCTCCCGCGGCGCAAATAAACTAATCGGCGGGAACCGCAGCCGCCATGGCTGCCAGGCTGTCGCGCGCCGCCTCAATCGTGCGGTCAATATCCTCATCTGTATGCGCGGCGGAAACGAAGAGCGCCTCGAATTGCGACGGCGCAAGGAAGATCCCGCGCTTGAGCATTTCATTGAAGAAGGTAGCGTAACGCGCCGTGTCAGATTTTTTCGCGTCGGCATAATCGAGCACCGGCTCGGAATTGAAGAATAGCGTCATCAATGACGCGGCCACATTCACCTGCCCCACCACCCCCGATTCTTGCAGCGCGAGCCGCAGCCCCTCGCCCAGCCGCCCCGATTTCCGGCTGAGGCTATCGTAAAAAGCGGGAGCCCCAAGCTTTGGCAGCGTCGCAAGCCCCGCGCGCATCGCGAGAGGATTCCCCGACAGCGTTCCCGCCTGATAGACCGGGCCAAGCGGCGCCACCATTTCCATGATGTCTCGCCGCCCGCCGTACGCGGCCACCGGCAATCCCCCGCCAATAATTTTCCCGAGCGTCGTCAAGTCCGGCCGAATCTTATAAAGGTTCTGCGCGCCACCATGCGCCACGCGGAACCCGGTGATCACTTCATCAAAAATCAGCAGAGATCCTTCCTGCTCGGTCAGTTCGCGGAGTCCTTCAAGGAATACAAAAGTGGGAGGCGCCACACCCATATTCGCAGCAATCGGTTCGACAATGACCGCGGCGATTTCTCCCTTGTGCTTCTGAAATATCTCCTCAACCGATTCGAGATCGTTGTACGGCGCGTTCAAGGTCATCTTCGCGAACGCGTCCGGCACACCCGCGCTCGAAGAAATTCCCAGCGTCGCAAGCCCCGAGCCCGCTTCGACAAGAAAACTGTCCGAGTGCCCGTGGTAGCAGCCCTCGAATTTCAATATCAGGTCGCGCTTCGTGAATCCGCGAGCCGCGCGAATCGCGGACATGGTCGCTTCGGTTCCGGAGCTGACGAAGCGTATGCGCTCGATGGAAGGCAGCGCTCGCGCAATTTGCTCGCCCAGCTCGATTTCGAGCGGCGAAAGCATCCCATAGCTCGTCCCGCGCGCAGCCTGGTCCGTGACCGCTGCAACAACGTCCGGGTGCGCGTGGCCAAGAATCAGCGCGCCCCACGAGCAAACGTAATCAATGTATTCGTGCCCATCCACGTCATAGAGCCGCGAGCCCGATGCGTGGTCAATCACCAGCGGAGTGCCGCCCACGGCTCGAAACGCGCGCACGGGACTATTGACGCCGCCGACTAGAATTTTCTGTGCGCGCTCGAAAAGTTCCTTCGAACGCGGACGAGAATCACCAGGCATGGTTTCCTGGGTTCCTTTGTTTGCAGCGCTGGCCATTCAGCAGGCCTTCAGCCACCGTGCCACGTCCTTGGCATGATATGTCAGCATGAATTCGGCGCCCGCGCGCTGAATCGCGGTCATGATTTCGAGCACTACGCGCTTCTCGTCGATCCAGCCATTGCGCGCCGCGGCCTTCACCATCGCATATTCCCCGCTCACATTGTAAGCGCCGACAGGCACATCGAACCGCTCGCGCACACGCTGGATGATATCGAGATACGGCATCGCCGGCTTCACAAGAACCATATCCGCGCCTTCTTCGAGGTCAAGCGCCACCTCATGCAGCGCCTCGCGCGCATTCGCGGGATCCATCTGGTAACTGCGCCGGTCACCGAACTGCGGCGCCGATTGCGCCGCCTCGCGAAATGGCCCGTAAAATCCGGAACAATATTTCGCGGCATAAGAAAGAATCGCCACATCCGCGAATCCATTTTCGTCGAGCCTCCCGCGAATCGCGCCAACGCGCCCGTCCATCATGTCTGATGGCGCAACGATGTCCGCGCCAGCGCGCGCATGCGAAAGCGCCGCATCCGAGAGGAGCACAAGGCTCGGATCGTTGGCCACTTCGCCATCCTTGATCACGCCGCAATGCCCATGGCTCGTGTATTCGCAGAGGCAAACGTCCGTGATCACGATCAGTTCAGGCGTGGCCTTCTTGATGGCTGCAACCGCCCGCTGCACAGCCGCGTCCGCCGCAGAAGCCTCGGAGCCTGTTTCGTCTTTGTGCTCCGGCAGCCCAAAAAGAATTACCGCCGGAATCCCCATCCCCGCCACTTCGCGGCATTCCTCGACAATGTTATCCACCGACTGCTGGTGAATCCCCGGCATTGAGCTGACTTCTGTTCGCACATTCGTCCCGGGGCAAGCGAACATCGGGCACACGAGCCCGCTGGTCGAAAGCCGCGTCTCGCGCACCATTCCGCGCAGCGCTTCGGTGCGCCGCAATCGCCTCGGTCGGTGAATTGGAAACGTCATGCCCGCCTCGCTTGCGCTGTGTGACGCTGGTAATACTCCGCGATCGCGCCGGCAAGCCCAGCCGCCGAGGGCTCGGCCGCCTCGATCTCTACGCGGACACTAGCACCGCGCATTGTATGCGCCGTGGTTGGCCCAATGGCCGCGAATTGCACACGCGCAGATAGCTCCGCAAGGTCTGCACCATTCATTAAATCCGAAAAATTCGTGAAAGCGGATGGACTCGCGAAAATGATCGCATCCACTTCCCCCCGCCGCACGCGTGCAAGCATCCCCGCATCCATCGTTTCAGGCACAGCAGTGCGGTACGCGATCACTTCCGTCACACGCGCTCCAGCCGCTCGCAGCGCACTCGTTAGCCGCGCATCCCCGCGATCGCTGCGTGGCAAAAGCACGTTCCTCCCGGCGATCCGATCGCCCAGTTCCTTCACGAGCGCTTCCCCACCCTGATTTCTCGCGACGTAATCCACATGCAACCCTTGTGCAGCCGCTGCTTCTGCCGTTCCCGCGCCAACCGCCGCCACAAGCCGCTTCGGCGAGTCGAGCCAGCACATCACGCCCAAGTACCGGCACCGCTCGAAAACGTATCGTACCGCATTCTTGCTGAGGAACAGAATCGCATCGAAGCCAGAAAGTTTACTGAGCGCCTCATCCAACGCACGGAAATCTTCGGGCGGCACAAAGGCGACAGTTGGCAGCAGCAGAACTTCCGCCCCCAGCGATTCGAGCGCCTGCCTCAACTCCTGCGCCTGCTCCGGCGCGCGCGTGACAACGATGCGCTTGCCCGCAAGTGGCCCGCTATCCATTTCCGGCGCTGCGCCCCGCAAGCCGCAGGATCCGATCTGCGCCTGCTTCAAAAAGAATTTGGCCGAGCCGTTTGCCAATTACATCCGCGTCCTCGGGCGCGCCATCGAGCTCGCGCCGCAGATGCTCTTTCCCGTCAGGCGAGAGGACGCATGCCTCGAGCAGCAGCCCGCCAGCCCCCAGCCTCGCCCATGCGCCAAGCGGAACCTGGCAACCACCTTCGAGTTCCCGCAACAGCGCGCGCTCCGCCGTCACACAAAATCGAGTATCGTCGTCGTCGAGTGCAGAGACCAAATCAATCGTCGCCTTATCGGTATCGCGAGTCTCAATGCCCAGCGCTCCCTGACCCACGGCCGGCAACATCAAAGATGTCGGAAGAATTTCCGTAATTTTATCGCCGAAGCCCAGGCGGTCAACTCCCGCCTTTGCCAAAATGATGGCATCGTATTCCCCGGCCGCCACTTTCTTCATGCGCGTGTCCACGTTTCCGCGCAGCTCGACGAGCTCGAGGTCAGGCCGGTTAAGGCGGATCTGTGCTTGTCGGCGCAAGCTGCTCGTCCCCACGCGCGCCCCCGCCGGAAGTTTCCCAAGTGTCACGCTGCGATGAGAGATCAGGCAATCGCGCACGTCTTCCCGCCGCGTGATCGCCGCAAAATAAAGTCCGCCCGGGGTTTCAGTGGGCACATCTTTCATACTGTGAACCGCGAGATCCACCGTGCCCGCAAGCAGGGCGTCCTCCAGCTCCTTAATGAAAACGCCCTTTGATCCCATCTGCGCAATCGCGGCGCTTTGAAAGCGATCGCCCGACGTGCGGATGCGAACCATCTCGCTCTCGATCCCGTGCAGTTCAGCCAGGCGCGCGCTGACGTGATTCGCCTGCCACAAAGCAAGCGCGCTGCCGCGAGTGCCAATGCGCAGCAGTTTCAATCTTTCTCCTCATCGAGGCCGAAAAGATGCCGCAACGCGTCGAGCCCCGCCAGATGCCCGCGCATCTTGCCGCCCTGGCGCAGTTTCTGCGTCGGCTGCTCGAGCACGCGCTCGATCAGTTCCTCCGTGATGTGCGCGATGCGCGCGCGCTCCTCCGGCGACACATCTTCCATCTCGCTCAGTTTTTCGCGGATCAAATTTTCGCGGTGCTTGTGAAAGCGGCCGCGCAAGTCATCCATGATCGACCCCGCCTCGATCGTCGCGCGCCACGCTTCGAATTTCGCCAGGTGCTCGGCGACCAGCGCCTCCGCCTGGGGAACCTCCGCCTCGCGCGATTTCTTGTTCTGCTCCACAATTTCGCCCAGATCATCAATGTTATATAGATAGAGGTTGTAGAGCCCGGCGGCATCCGCAGCCACATTGCGCGGCACGCCGAGGTCCACCACGAAAACCGGCCGCCCATTCCGTGCGGCAATCGCCCGCTCGAGCATCTCGCGCGTCAGCACGGGCCCTGTCCCGCCGACCGACGTCACCAAAATATCCGGGACGCCAACCACGGTCTCAAGCGATTCCCATGCCACCGCTTCACCGCCCATCTTCCGCGCCAACTCAGCCGCGCGTTCATAAGACCGATTCACCACGCGCAGGCTGCCGATTCCCCGGTTTTGAAGATGCTCCACCACCTGCTCGGCCACCGCCCCCGCCCCCACGATAAGCGCCGAATGCCCCTTCAAATTTCCGAATACGCGCTCCGCCAGCTTCACGCCCGCAAGCGCCACAGACATCGGCCGCGCGCCCACCTCCGTCTCCGCCCGCACGCGCTTCCCCACCTCGAGCGCCCCCTGAAACATCCGGTTCAGCACCGGCCCCGTCGAGCCGTGATCCAGCGCATGGGTATAGGCAGTCCGCAATTGCCCGAGAATTTCCGCCTCGCCAAGCATCATCGAGTCCAGCCCCGCCGCCACGCGAAATAAGTGCCGCACCGCGTCCGCCCCCGACCAACGGTAAAGCCGCCCATCCAATTCCGCCCGCGAAATCTGGTGAAACGAAGTAAAGAAAACTTCCATCGCCTCCGCAGCCGCCGGCCCCGTCTCCCCGGGAACGCCATAAAGCTCGCTGCGATTGCACGTCGAGAGAACCACCGCCTCCTCGAGAATCCCCTGCTTGCGCAATTCCCCCGCGGCGTGCACGGCCTGCTCAGGCGTGAACGTCACGCGTTCGCGCAGCTCAAGCGGTGCCGTGCGATGGTTGCACCCAATCAGCGCCACGTGAATTCGCGCCGAGCCTGCCCGTTCCGTTTTTGTTCCCGTCGCCATCAGAAGAATCGATGAAACTTCGTGAAATACAAATTCACGAGTGTGTAGCTGAATAGCACCACCACGAAATTCAACGCGCAGAGCAGCGCCGCCCGCGCCCCTCGCCAAGTCGCGCTCCGCGAAAGCCGCAGATATGCCGCATACACCGCCAGGATCGCCAGCGTAATCACCACTTTCGGGTCGCCCCAGGAGTACCCGCCGCTCAACCGGTGCTGCCACACAAGCCCCATCACCACGCCCATGCTCAACGCTCCAAGTCCCACATACACGCTGCTTCGCGCCATGCGATCCAGCACATCTAGCGCCGGGAACCGCCAGAATGGCGTCCCCAGCCGCCGCGAACGCAGCACCCGGTCCTGCACCAGATAAATGAGGCTCAAAACAAATGAGAGCGCAAAGGCCGCGTACGCCCAGGTGTTCAGCGTGACGTGAAAAGCGAAAAGCGCGCCACGCGCAGGCGGCGGAGCCGGCACCTCAATGGGCGCAAGCACATGCAGCAGCCCAATCCATGTCACAAGCAGCAACGTCACAAACGCCCCAACACTCCGCTGCCGGTGGAAGATCTCGAGCCCCAAATAAGTGATCCCCAACAGCCAGGCAAAAAGCGACATGGATCCGTACAAGTCGTTATACGGCACAGTGTGAATCCAGCGCGAGCGCTCCAGTAAAGCGAAATATTGCAATAGGATACCCCCAGCAAGCAGCGTGCTCGCTGCTCGTCCAAGCCAGAGGTGGGGGGCGTAGAGGATTCGGGCGTAGCAGATAAAACTAGCTACGTAGAGCGCCAGGCTCCAATACCCCAAATGGTATGTCATGGAACGCTTTGGCTCCCAAGACTAGCCCACATTATACAGCCGAATCACCTGCCCGGTGGCGCACTCGCCACCCTCTGTGCTCGAAAGCGATCACACGTTGATATTCGAATGGGTATCAAGAAAGAAGAAGTGATTTGGACTAGTCGAATTCACTGAAGAATAAGAATTCGTACGGATACATCTGTTGCATGTGCCTTTTGACACCGCCAATTTCACTGCACGGTCAGAGAGAAATATCGCTCGCCGCTATTGCAGCGGCGCCCATGTCTTGCACTCCGCCGCACTTACGGGCGCGGTCAAGGGTTCGCCCGACTTGTAGCGAATTACCGCATCAGTGGTCGAACAAAAGCTCCTGACTCCCGTGTCGGTCGAAACCGGCGTGCCCGCCACCACATACTCGTCGCACTTCTGTTTCTTGCAGGGCGCCGTAACGATGAAACGGTACCCGGACTTCGTACACCATCCGTCCGAGGTGCAGTTTGCAGCCGTGAGATTGGCGTCAAGAAGGCTCGCGTGCTCGGCTGAACTGGCTGTGCTTCCGCCCGGATCCGGCCCGAGTGTTGCCAGGTCACGCGCAAAGCCTCGCGCGGGATAAATAGCGGCATAGCTGGCCTGGGCCGTGTTCACCGTGCGCACGGTTCCGACCGCGGACGCTTCATTCGCCGCCATTCTCGATCGCAGCAGGTTGGGAATCGCCACCGCCGCCGCGATTAAAATCGCGCTCGAGTTGTACACAGCGCTCGAACTCGTTGCGCGAATTGCAGTTTCCTCACCATACGCGCAAGCCACCAGCGGTGGTGTTTGCCCGGCCACCTTCTCAATCTGGGCTGCCATCTCCGGAGATGCCTGCCTCAGGATCAGCATTGTCATCGCGGCCGCATCCTCATAGAACACTGAAGAAGCCTCCAATGGATGGCCTGGCGGCAGTGCAGCCAGAAATTTCTTCGATTTCCCCAACGATTCGCCACTCTGATGCGCCTGAATTGCCTCCGCGACCCTCCCACGACTCGAGGCCGCAATCAAATAGCCGTCCGCAAATGCATAGTCAATTTCGGTGGTCTTCTTCGCGGTGGAAATCCGGACGGTGTAATAAGTAATTCCCTGATCCGTTGAAGGCTCCGCGGTCAAGTGGCCTGCCGCCAACAATGTAGTCAGTGTTTGTTGCAATTTGTCGGGATCCTTGGCGCGCAGCAGCGCCTTCCATTCAACCTTCACATCAGCCTTATCCGGAGTGATATCGTCCACTTCGTACGCAACCTCTCCCCCGAGATGGCTCAGCAAATCATTCTTCAGACTAACGTTCAACATCTGCTCCATTTGCGCAAGGCCTGCCAGAGCCCCGGGACTCGAGGCCTCGGCCATCTCCTCCACATCCGCAAACATTTCTACAGGTTCCTTGAGTTGCAATGCTCCCGCCAAGATCGCTTTAGGCGATAGAAAATCCAGGCTGCCAAGGGGCGCCGGCGCCGCAATCCACGATGCGATCCCATGCCGCGGCCCCATGAAACTCAATTCCGAAAGACTCGTTGGCAGCCCGCCTTCTTTCGTCAGTTCCCAAACCAGGTACTTCACGTCGGCAAATCCCGTGCTCTGTAAAAGCATCCGGTTCCGCTCGGTGGCAGGCGGGACCTGACTCAGGATTCGGTGCAAATCAATGGCCCCTAGACCTGTCACTCCACCTACGTATGCCTTTGCGACCCGTTGCTCAAACGGACTGGCGGCAAACTGCCGGCCGCCCTTGTCCAGTTGCGCGCTAAAGTTGCGCAGCGCATCTATCGTGAGCGACCCCACCACATAATCCGGCCGCACCAGCAGAAGGAGCCCCTCCGGCGGACGCCGCTCCTCAGCAGTCGCCAGATCCTGCGGGCGTAAAACTCGCACTGGCGGTTTCAACTGTCCGGAAATTTGCTTCAGCATTTGTTGCAGGTAATTGTCGAGTCCCGGCTTGCGCGCCTGAGCAACGAATAGCACGCCAGGATGTTTTACGTCACCCTCGCCTGCGACGGCAATTTCATCCCCTAAGTATTGCGAGAGTTGATAAAACTTCTCGAGTGCATCCTCCGCCTTCGGTCCCGCCGTCGCGAACTCGCCGCTGTGCCATATGTCGCGCAATGCCGGGCCTCGCTCCAACTCCTCATGGAAAATGTCCAGCGCCTGATGCACCATGTCGCCATAGTTCGGAACCGCGGCATAGCCGTACGTCGCCTCCGGCAGGACCGGCAAGATATGACTTTCACTGCGCGGCGGCGGATACTGCAGGCCATGCATGAGTCTCTCGGACAGCTTACCAATCTCAGCCATCAATTCCGGATTCTTCTGGATATCCTGAAGCCATTGCAAATTGGGCGCTTCCGTCGCCGGGGCGGTCTGTGCACCGCATACCGACGAAATCAGAAAAATCGCCGCGATAATCGTCGCGCACTTCAGGAAATAGTCGAGCCGGTGCCGTTCTGTCCGCGCGCATGCCATTGGTTTTGCCTCCCGTCCGTTGGAGCCAGAATAGACTGCGCGCCGCCTTTGCGCTATCAAAACGCCGTCTATTCCATACGCCATGCCGATTGAGTAAACGCGCCCGGAAAATGCGCCGCACCCTCAGAACCCGCAAACGTGCGGCCACGCGCCTCATCTGTTAAGATTAAACTGAACCTGCGAATCGTCAGCCGCATACATGACCAAGCCACCTGCACGCACCACCGAAAATCGCAAAGACCTCTTTCTGCGCGCTTGCCGCTTCAAGCCGGTTGACCGCGTGCCCGTCTGGATCATGCGCCAGGCTGGACGATATCTCCCCGAGTATCAGGCGGTTCGCGCCCATCATTCCTTCCTCGAAATCTGCAAGGCGCCGGAACTGGCCGCGGAAGTCTCGCTCCAGCCCTACCGCGTGCTCGGCGTTGATGCCGTGATCGTCTTCTCCGATATCTTGATCGTCGCCGAAGCGATGGGAATGCCCCTCGACGTGCCTGACTCAGGCCCCGTCCTCTCGAATCCCGTGCGCGATATGGCCGCTGTCCGCCAGCTCCGAGGATTCGACCCCGAGCGCGATACAAAATTCGTTGGCGATGCCATTCGCGCGATTTGCAGTGCGCTTGGCCCGGACGTGCCGGTAATCGGGTTCGCAGCCGCGCCCTGGACGCTCGCCTGCTACATGAT
The DNA here is from genome assembly GCA_963701005.1 of uncultured Acidobacteriota bacterium. GTDB lineage: Bacteria > Acidobacteriota > Terriglobia > Acidiferrales > UBA7541 > Palsa-295. Next base: position 2,709,370 of record OY969555.1, on the reverse strand, counting down.
TGAAGGACGCACGCGCGGCGACATCTCGCATGCAAAATCAATCTTACGCGAGCAGCCCGCGCTCCTGCGCGAATTGCTCGAGCGCATCGCCCGCTCCACCGCTGCCTATCTCCAATCGCAAATCGCTGCGGGCGCTGCCATCATTCAACTCTTCGACACCTGGGCCGGCGAACTCGACCCCGCCGACTACGGCGCGTTCGAGCTGCCCGCCACGCAAATGGTCTTCGACGCGCTCGCAAAATCCGGCGTCCCGAAAATTCTCTTCGCCAAAGGCTCCGCGCGCCTACTCGATCAACTCGCCAAAACCGGCCCAGACGTTTTAAGCGTCGACTGGACGACCGACCTCGCGGAAGCACGCCGCACATTGGACAAGACACCAGGCCCCCGCATCTCGCTGCAAGGAAACGTGGATCCCAATATTCTGCTGAGCTCTGAAGCCGCGGTTCGCGAAGCCGCCCGCGCCGCCGTCGAAAAAACGGCCGGCCAAGGCCACATCCTGAATCTCGGCCACGGGATTTTACCCACCACGCCGGTCGCGAATGCCAAAGCCTTCGTCGAAGCCGGTCAATCCGCGCCGCTTCCCGTGCGCGCGCAAATCGGCAGGGCGGACTGAAAATGCACGACGGCGCATCCCCACAATTCGAAAAGCTAGAAATCGGCCAGATCTCCGACGCTTTTCTCGAAAAATACAATCGCCCCGGCCCGCGCTACACCAGCTATCCCACCGCGCCCGTCTGGAAAGACGATTTCGGCCCCGACGATTTCGAAAAATATTGCGCTCTCGCGGAAGAGAAGGCCACTCCCGTCTCGCTCTACATGCATCTCCCGTTCTGCGAAAATCTCTGCCTCTTCTGCGCCTGCACCGTTTCCATCCAAAAAAATAAAAGCGTGGCCATCCCCTACCTCGAAGCCCTGAAACGTGAAATCAGCCACATGGCGCGCCATGTCTCGAAAAAACGCCCGGTAATCCAATTCCACTGGGGCGGCGGCACACCTACATATCTATCGCCGCAGCAAATGGAAGACCTCTTCGCCCACACGCGCGAACGATTTTCTTTCGCGCCAGACGCCGAAATCGGTATCGAAGTGGATCCGCGTGTCACCAGCACCGCTCATCTCGAATCCCTTCGCCGCCTCGGCTTCAATCGCCTCAGCATGGGCATCCAGGATTTCGAGCCCAAAGTTCAGGAAACAATCCACCGCGTCCAACCCTACGAAATGACGCGCGACCTAATTGTCGCCGCCCGCGGTCTAGGCTTCGAAAGCCTCAACGTGGATTTAATCTACGGCCTCCCCTACCAGACCGCCGACACTTTCCGCTCCACCATCGACCGCACGCTCACGCTCGTCCCCGATCGCGTCGCCATGTTCAGCTATGCCCACGTCCCCTGGCTCAAAAAGCAGCAGGGCTCTTTCGCCGAGCACTTGCCCGAAGGCATGGAAAAATTCCGCATCTTCCGCGCCGGCCTCGAAAGATTTCTCGGCGCGGGATATCTCTATATCGGCATGGATCATTTCGCGAAGCCCGGCGACGAGCTCGCCGTCGCGCAACACAATCGCACCCTGCACCGAAATTTCCAGGGCTACACGACGAAAGCCGGCGCGGACCTCTACGGCATGGGCGTCAGCGCCATCAGCTCGCTCGGCGAAGCCTACGCGCAAAATCGCCGGGAAGTCCCCACCTACCAAGCCGCCATCGCCGAGCGCGGCATCGCCACCATGCGCGGCTATCGCCTCTCCGCGGACGATCGCCTCCGCCGCGCCGTCATCGGCCGCCTCCTCTGCCACACGGTGATTCCGAAGCACGAAGTCGAAAATGAATTCTCGATTTCCTTCGACGAATATTTCGCCCCCGAGCTTCAGCGCCTCGAGGAATTCCGCGCCGAAAATCTCATCACGCTGTCACCCGGCGAAATCCGCGTCACCGCCCTCGGCCGCATCTTCATTCGCAACGTGGCCATGACTTTCGACCGCTATCTCCGCGAGCAGCAAATGGACCAGCGCCCGCTCTTCTCGAAAACTCTCTAATGAACACTCCCGCGCCCGGCCCACGGCAAGCCGTCGTCATCGGCGCCGGAATTTCCGGCCTCGCCTGCGCTTATCGTCTCGACCAGCTCGGCGTTCCCGTCACTTTGCTCGAAGCCTCCGACCACCCCGGCGGCCTCGTAGGCACCGCGGAAAAAGACGGCCTGCTCCTCGAATCCGGCCCGCAAAGTTTTCAAGGCACGGAATCGATCCTCGATCTCATCCGCCAGCTCGGAATCGAAAACGAACTTCTCACCGCGGACCCGCAAGCCCCGCGCTATGTCCTGATCCGCGGCAAACTCCGCGAAATCCCCATGTCGCCCACCGCGCTCCTCACCAGTTCACTGCTCCCCGTCAGCGCCCGCTTCAAAATCGCATCCGAGCCCTTCCGCAAATCGCGCCCGCCCGAAGGTGATGAATCCATCGCCGATTTCGTCCGCCGAAAATTCGGCCACGAAATCCTCGAATACCTCGTCGCCCCATTCGTCTCCGGCGTATACGCCGGCGATCCCGAAAAGCTGAGCCTCCGCGCCGCCTTCCCCGCCCTCGACGAATGGGAACGCGAATACGGCAGCATCCTCCGCGGCGCCATGAAATCGCGCCCGCCAAAAGGCAAGCGCTCAGGCCCGCCGCCGCTCTGCTCATTTCGGCACGGCGTCTCGACTCTCCCGCGCGCGATCGCCGCCCGCCTCGGCGAAAAACTCCTCACCGGCGCCCGCGTCGTCTCCATAAAACAATCGGGCGCCGCCCCCGATCGTGACAATGGCCGCAGCTACGAAATTTCTTTCTCCCGCGCAGGCCGCGAAGAAACCATCCGAGCGAGCGCCGTAATCCTCTCAACGCCCGCCTACACCGCCTCGCATCTGCTCACCGCCGTCTCGAGCGTCCTCGCGCAAACACTCTCCGGCATTCTCTACGCACCCGTCGCCGTCGTCGCCGCCGAATATTACGCGCAACAAATTGGAAATCCGCTGAAAGGTTTCGGCTTCCTCATCCCGCGCAGCGAAAAACTCCACACCCTCGGCACCGTCTGGAATTCTTCGCTCTTCCCCGGCCGCGCCACTGAAGGCCGCGCAGCCATCACAAGCTTCGCTGGCGGCGCGACCGATCCCGAAATTGTCGGCCAACCCGAGGAGCAGATAGCCCGAATCGTGCAAGAGGAAAACGCGCGTATCCTCCAAATCAGCGGCCCGCCAGTTTCATCCGCAGTCTGGCGACACCCGAAAGCCCTCCCGCAATACAGTCTCGGCCACAGCCACATCGTAGAATCCATTCGCGACGCCGAGCACAAAAATCCCGGCCTCTATTTCGCCGCCAATTACCTCGAAGGCCCGTCGCTAGGCAAATGTGTGGATGTTGGGAACCAGACAGCAGACGCCGTCCGCGAATATCTCCGCGCCTCTTAGGAGTCACTCGACTCTGCAATCCTCCTCGGGAATTGGGGCACGCCTTTTCCTATTTACGAGCCTTTGCTTTGGTGGGAGCCCCCTGCTTCAGCAGGGGGGAGCTGGACTTCAGTCCAGCGGAAAAACGTTCGTGCCTATGAATGCGCTTTAGCCCTGGGATTTCTGCACGCCCGCCACGCACCCGCACTTGCACTCATGCCCCGTCACCCTACGAATCCGTCAGCAGCGGCTTATGCCGCATCTCAAGCCGATGCCGCCGCCGCTCACCTGCCTCCCGAAAACGCCGCCGGTCCGCCGCCGTCTCCAAAATCAGCGGCGGCACAGGATGCGGCTCGCGATTCTGATCAATCGCTACAAACGTCACATAAGCGCTGCTCGTATGCTTCCGCTCTCCGGTCAAAATATTCTCCGAGAAAACTTTCACGCCCACTTCCATCGAAGTCTTAAACACGCGATTCACGCTCGACTTCAGCACGATCCACTCCCCCACGCGAATCGGAAACCGGAAATCCAAATAATCCACCGACGCGGTCACCACAATGCTGTTCGAGTGCCGGTGCGCCGCCAGCGCCCCTGCCATGTCAATCAAGTGCATCACGCGCCCGCCCAGCATGTTCCCCAGCGGATTCGCGTCGTTCGGCAGCACCGCCTCCACAAACTCCGAACTCGAAGCGCTCACCGGCTTTCCAATCCCGCTAGCCACCGGCGCCCGCCCCTTCTCCACTTTCGTTTTTTTGCTCTTCACTTTCGCCACGCCTTCCGTGCTCTCCTCGTTCCCCGATCACCTTCAACGAATCAAATGGTTTTGGCGACCCCGCCAAGCCCGGCTCCCCGCCCAGCGCCGTAGGCGCGCCACAAGTTAGCCCAGCCCGCCGCTTTCTGGCGGGCTGGGTACCGATCCGCAATACCTCCCGAGCACCATCGGTGCGACACATTCTTCACGCGCCGCGCTCACGAACATCGCGGATGTCAAGAATCCGCCTCAATATCGTCCCTGAATAATGTAATCCTCACCACGCTCCCGATCGATGCGCCCGGAATCTTCCGACCGCACGAAATCTCCAGAATATGATCACCATGGCCGCCCTCGCCCGTCGCAATCACGTACGGCCTGATTCTAAACGCCGGAATATCGTTAATCTCGCACCTTTCAAACAGCAGGTCCTGCGCGGGCTCGTTTATCTCCGCGCCTAAAATTCTAAAATCCTCTCGAATGGCGACCTCTCTACCTATATCGACATTCAAGGTGCCTTTGAACAGTTCCATTCCCGTCGCTTTGCGAAACACTTCGGGGAAACTCGTCATGCGCTCCTTGAACTGCCCAAATCCCGAAACCACCTTTCCTTCCAAAACGATCATCTCGTTGCTGCAGCCATGCCAGGATTTCTATCTTCAGCCGCTTATGCGCCGCGCGAGGACCGTGCTTGGCGCGCCCACTCAAGCCCGCTATAATACGCGCTTTCAATCCATGGCCCCAAACAACAAATCCCGCCGCGAAACGCTCGAGCAATTCGTCGCCGAAAAACCCTCGGACGCCTTCGCGCGCTACGGCCTCGCACTCGAATGCGTGAAGCTCGGCGACGATTCCGCCGCCACGCTTCACTTCCAGCAGCTTCTCGAAACTCATCCGGAGTACGTCGCCGGTTACTTCCAATTCGGCCAGCTCTTGTCGCGCCTCGGCAAAATGCCCGAAGCGCGCAAGCTGCTCTCAGACGGCATCGTCGTCGCGCAAAAGGCCGGCGACATGCACGCGCGCGACGAAATGCAAGCGGCGCTGACTCTGCTGCGCTGAATTCGCCGCCGCAAAATCGCGGGTACCCAGGCACCCGAGCACCCGAGCAACGATGAAGCCAAATCGCATCCCGCTCTTCCCTCTCGATGTCGTGCTTTTCCCCGGCATGCCGTTGCCTCTCCACATCTTCGAGCCGCGCTATAAAATCATGATCGCCCGCTGCCTCGCGGAACAAATTGAATTCGGCGTACTCCTCGCCCGGGAAGAAGGTATCGCCAAAGTCGGCTGCACCGCCGAAATCGTCCAAAAACTCAAAGATCATCCCGACGGCCGCATGGACATCATGACCGAAGGCCGCTCCATCTTCCGCATGCTCGAGATGTTCGAGGAAAAGGAATATTACGAAGGCCTCGTCAAATATTTCCCGGACGACACATTGCCCCACGACGCCCGCAAAGAGACCCGCCTAACCCAGCTCTTCCAACAGGTCTACACGATTCTCGCCGGCCAGCCCTGGCTCATCGCGGACACAGACCCCGATATCCCGCTATCCTACAGAATGGCCACCCGCCTCCCGCTTGAGTCCCCGCAAAAGCAAGAGCTCCTCGAATTGCGCGCCGAAAGCGCCCGCCGCGATTACCTCCTCCGCTTCCTGGCCGCCTTCCTACCCCAGCTCGAACACCGCGTCCGCATCCGCCAGCGCTCAGCCGGCAACGGCCACGGCCTAAACTAGACGCCCCCGCTTGACTTCCGACGATGAATAGTTCTCAAAGCAACCATCCAGCAAGGCCAATGTGGAGTGCGGCGGCTAGCGCGGTGTTTGCGTCCCGAGCCACACTGAGGGGCCACCGCTTTGTTACGGCGAGGCTCACCTCGCCGTCCCCGGAAAGCCTTCGCATGCGTGATTTCCACCCCCGAGCAACGCCAACCGCCCGCCGCTCGGTGGCACAGTCAATCCTGGCTGTGCTCTTACGACCTCACATCTCACCGCACCTCACACAAAAATCGGACCACGCAACCGCCATCAGCACGCTCCACGAACCTCGCCAGAGAATTGCATCCCGATGGCCGCCGGTGTACTTTATCCGTCGCCCACGAAGTCATACTCGAGTCCCCGTTGAAGAGGAGACATGTCATGCGACTTAGAATTCCCCTGGCTCTCATTCTGTCATTGGCGTGCATTGCACCATCGCTTTTCGCCCAGGACCACCGAGCCGAACTTCAAAAAAAGCTAACTTCGGCGTTCACTCGAACCAAAATGACCGGCGACAAGTCCGACATTGTCACTGCAGGCTCCGTCCTCGTCCTCCATAAAGATAATTTGCTAATGGCCAGCACCGAAGCCATCGCCGCGCCGACGAACACCTATAAAAATGGCAATATCTCCATGGGCTTCGGCGCCACTATGGCTTGGAACATGGCGCTGGGCGCAGCGAATCAACAAGCCGCCAATATTCCCCAGCGCAAATTCGTCGCCGGCGAAAAGTTTTGGGTCACGGACTACATAATAAAAGATGACGGCGTCTATTTCGTCTTCTACAGCGACCCATTCAACGACGTCCGTTACTACACCCAGCTGAAATTTCCCTTCCAGAAAGGCGCAGTCCCCCCAGCCGACGATTTGATGAAGACCGTCGCCGAAGTAATCACCGTCGATTCCGATCAAGAAGCTGCGCCACAGGAGTCCGCCCCCGCCCCCGCGCAGGCCGCGCAATCAGCAGCCCCCCCAAAGACCATCGCCATAGGCCAAACAACGGATCAGGTCCTAGCCATTCTCGGCCAACCGCAAAAAATCGTAAATTTAGGCCCCAAGACAATGTTCTTCTACCCCGACATGAAGGTCATCTTCTTAAACGGCAAAGTCAGCGACGTCCAGTAGTCTTAGAGCGTTGATTCCTGGCTCTTGGCACAGACACTCCCGGCCCGCAAGTGGCGCAGACACTCCTGTCTGCGCTCTTACGACCAACAATCGTGCCACAGCCACATACAAAATTCGGCCCGCCACCCACGAGGCCTCGCGCAGTCGTCCCTAGGGGCACGGCACGCCGTGCCCCAGCGGCGTCGCTTCACGCCACCGCTTTGCTTTCGCCACGACGCAGCCAACCGCGGTTCAAGCGCTCCCACAAAATTCACCCCACCCAGCCGCGCAGTCATCCTGAAGGCATCCGACAAGGCTGCCTGAAGGATCTCAGCCAAAATTCTCAGCACTCGATTCTATTTCCCCGCCGCCCGCCACTCGCAGATTTCGAATCACCACCGCGACTCACGGCCATCCCGCAAACAAGGGCCAATAAAGTCCACCGCCCAAAATCTGTACCAACGGCCAGTATAATTTCCCTCTCGCACGTGTTAAGCTCGCCCATGTCCACCAAAAATCAATCTAAAATTTGCCGCACCCCGAGCGGGTTTCTTCCCGTCGGCAGCCCTCAATCAAATCCACCCCTCTCTCAGCCACCTCTACCTCGAAATTCATGCTCCCCACCCCTGAATTTCTAATAGCAAACCGGACGATTAGAAATCATGCTAACTCCTAGAAAACAAACGACGGAGGCAATTTCTAATAGCAAACTTTTGCGGTGTTTTGAAACTCACTTTTTCCGCCCCGCTCTCGCTTTTCAACTCCCCGTCACCCGCCGGCAGCATCCAAACCCGAGGCGGCGATTTCCCGATACCGGAATCGAGATATCCGCCTGCGCACCATTCCACTATAATGTCGGGAGCGCCCGCTTTTCCGGGCGCTGCTTATTGCGAAAAGAATCGGGGCCGTCATGAGTTCACTTCCGAAAACGCTCGGTGAGCTTCGCCGCAGTCAGTGGTCCGAGGAAAAAACCGCTCAGCGCTCAGTCCGCCAGGAGCTTCGGGAAAATCTCCTCGAAAGAATGGAAAAGGGCAAGCCGCTCTTCCCCGGCGTCCACGGCTACGACGACACGGTCATCCCCCAAATCATCAACGCCATCCTCTCGCGCCACCATTTCATTCTTCTCGGCCTCCGCGGCCAGGCAAAATCGCGCATCCTGCGCGGCATCGTTTCCTTCATGGACGAGAATATCCCCGCCATCGCCGGCTGCGAAATCCACGACAATCCCTACCGCCCTCTCTGCCGAGCCTGCCGTGAGCGCCTCGTCGCCGAAGGTGATGCCACACCGATCACCTGGATTGCCCGCGATCATCGGTACGTGGAAAAGCTCGCCACCCCCGACGTCACCATCGCCGACATGATCGGCGACGTGGATCCCATCAAAGCGGCCCGCGGCGGCAAAAATCTCTCCGACGAATTAACCATTCACTACGGCCTGCTCCCCCGCGCCAATCGCGGAATCTTCGCCATCAACGAACTCCCCGACCTCGCCGGAAAAATTCAGGTCGGCCTCTTCAACATCATGCAGGAAGGCGACATCCAAATTAAAGGCTACCCGGTGCGCATGGCTCTCGATGTCCTGCTCGTCTTCACCGCCAACCCGGAGGACTACACCGCCCGCGGAAAAATCGTCACCCCACTCAAAGACCGCATCGGCTCCGAAATTCGCACCCACTACCCAGCCAGCGTCGCCGAGGGGATGTCCATCACCGCGCAGGAATCCTGGACCGAACGCGGCAGCAAGCGCCGCGTCGAAGTTCCCCAATTCGTCCGCGAGGTGGTCGAGGAAGTCGCCTTCCAGGCGCGCGAAGACAAACGAGTGGACCGCCGCTCGGGCGTCAGCCAGCGCCTACCAATAAGCGCGCTAGAAAACGTCTTGAGCAATGCCGAGCAGCGCGCCGTCCTCAGCCACGATTCCACGGTCGTCGCCCGCGTCTCGGACGTCTACGCCGCCATCCCCGCGATGACCGGCAAATTCGAACTCGAATACGAAGGCGAACTCCGCGGCGCCGATAATATCGCCCGCGAATTGATTCGCGCCGCCGTCGGCAAAACCTTCACGAAATATTTCGCAGAGGCGAATTTCCAGCCGGTCACCCAATGGTTCGAACTGGGCGGCGAGCTGAAAGTTCCCGCGCACGCCTCTAGCTCAGAGCTTCTCGCGCAGCTTAAGAAAATCCAGGGGCTGTTCGAGCACCTGCCCGCGCTCGAAGTCAGCCCCAAAGATGATTCGGCCATCGTGTCGAGCGCCGCGGAATTCATCCTCGAGGGCCTATGGGCGCATAAACGCATCAGCCGCGGCGAGGAGCGCGGCTACTTCGCCGACGCACGCAAGACTCCCGAGCCGCGTGAGCCACGCGAGCCATCCGGCCGCATGCCCAGGAGACAATTTAATTAACGGCCATGAAATACGTCCGCTATTCCCGCTACGCACCCAACGCCACGGATGATATCGATCTCCATGAGCTGATGAACCGCCTCTCGGATTTTTTCCTCCAGAGCGGCTTCGATTCCCCGTACGGGATTTATGAGCTCGATATGCAGGGTTCGCGCGAGCAGCGCATGGAAGAGCTCCGCGAAGCCATCCTCCGCGCCCTCCAGGAAGGCGACCTGCTCCCGCCGGAACTGATGGAAAAGCTCCTCGAAAATCCCGACCTCTCGCAGAATCAGGAACTCCGCGACATGATTGACCAGATCATGCAACGCATGGAAGAGGAAGGCATGATCTCGCGGCCGCAGCAGCCCGCGCAAGTGACCCCGCCGCCCTCGCAAACCCCCGGCGGCCAAATCGGCCAGGACCAGCCCAACGTCGAGGCGCGATTTGAAATCACCGACAAGGCGCTCGATTTCCTCGGATTTAAAACTCTAAAAGACCTGCTCGCCTCGCTAGGCAAGAGCAGTTTCGGCCGCCACGACACGCGCGACCTCGCTACTGGCGTCGAGTCCGGCGGCGTCTCGAAACCCTATGAATTCGGCGACACTTTGAACATGGACATCAGCGCCACGCTCTTCAACGCCGTCCAGCGCAATGGCGAGGGCATTCCCGTCGAGCTCGATTACCCGGACCTGATGGTCCACCAATGCGAGTATCAAAGCTCCTGCGCCACTGTCCTGATGCTCGATTGCAGCCACAGCATGATTCTCTACGGCGAGGATCGCTTCACTCCCGCAAAGCGAGTCGCTCTCGCCCTCTCGCACCTGATTCGCACGCAATATCCCGGCGACTCCCTCCACTGCGTCCTCTTCCACGATAGCGCCGAGGAAATTCCACTCGGCAAGCTCGCGCGAGTCCAGGTGGGCCCGTACTACACCAACACGCGCGAAGGCCTCCGCCTCGCGCAAAGAATCCTAGCCCGCCAGAAAAAAGACATGCGCCAGATCGTGATGATCACCGATGGCAAGCCTTCTGCGCTGACTCTCGAGGACGGGCGCATTTATAAGAACGCATTCGGCCTCGACCCACTGGTCGTAACGCAGACGCTTGAGGAAGTCGCAAAATGCAAGCGCGCCGGAATCCTGATCAATACCTTCATGCTAGCGAGTGACTACAGCCTGGTCCACTTCGTGCAAAAAATCACCGAACTCTGCCGCGGCAAAGCCTATTTCACCACCCCCTACACCCTCGGCCAGTATCTGCTCATGGATTACGTCGGAAGGAAGACCAGGCACATCCACTGAGGCATCCAATTATTTGATGAGTTTGAAAAACACAATTCGAAATGCGTTTGGCGGTTGCCGGAAGGGCGCGCTGCCCCCCGGCGAAAAGGCCCCCGAGATTTCTCTCAAGTCAACGAACGGGCAAAAGGTCACTCTGGCGGAGGCGCTGAAAAAGGGACCGGTCCTCGCAGCCTTCTTCAAAGTGAACTGCCCCACGTGCCAGTTCACTTTTCCATTCCTCGAGCGCTTGCATGACACCTACGGCGATTCAACTTTCACCCTCTGGGGAATTTCGCAAAACGATGCCCGCGACACGCGACATTTCTGCAAGGAATACGGAATAAAGTTCCCGACTCTCGTCGATGAGGATGGCTACCCGGCATCGAACCAATACGGCCTCACAAATGTCCCCACTCTTTTTCTGATTTCCCCCGAAGGCCAGATCCGCGAATCATCCGTAGGTTTCGTGAAAGCCGATATCGAAAAAATCGCCGCGCAAGTGGCTCGCGCCACAGGCAAGGCGCCCGCTCCGGTCTTCGAGCCGGGCGAAGTGATTCCAGAATCGAAACCCGGCTGAGGCTCGAAAAACTAGGTTCCGTCGGAACCGCACTCCAGCCAAACATCAATTGTTATCCTTCATCTGTCGGCAGGATTCGTTTCTTGTGCTTCATGGGCTTTTCGCGCTTGTCGGGGATCACCCGCGCGGCCGGCGGCATTCCGATTCCCAGGCGAGCCCGTCGCCGCGCTTCTTTCTCAACTCTCAACCGCGGCTTTTTCCTCGATCGCATCGGGCACCGATCAAAAGCTATCACAAGTCCCGATTCGATGTCCTCTGGCATTGCGAATAAGACTTGGAGTCAAGGCGTCACAAGGCGATCAACGCGAGTGTTCGTGCCTCCTCGTGTAGCCGTAGCCAAACATGTTCCCCGCAATGGAACACAGTTGCGGCAACCACCACACGCTGTGCAAGCGCTCCGAGCGTGCCATTTTCCAAGCGATCCAATTCACGCCGGTCGCAAACGCACTGCCTGTGGCATAGTACGCGGGCGCCGGCAAATGAGAGATGGGTCTCGCGAATGGATCGTCCTCGTGAAAATGCGGGCGCAGCGACAATGACTCCCGCATGTCGAGCGTCGCCGCCGCAAAGACGCTGGCACTCAGGAAAATGAAGGGCCTCACACTGCGGTCTATGAACGGCCTCCTGACCGGCCAGTTAGATGGAGGCTTGATGGGCTGGATCGGCGGCGTTGGAATTCGCACGGCGGAGGACGATGTGAAATTCGTATTGATCGCGCCGATGGCATCCTGGCCGCGCGCTACCTTTAATTGGAATTGCAGCAGCAGGAGCAACGTGACTGCTTGACAGAAAACTCCAATGTACCGAGCTGGCATCGTCTCGGCCATCACAGAGCAAGCCAAGCTCCCAGGCGGCGCTGACTTCTAGCAGCGCTGCCTTCTCGCATTTGGGTTGGGAGGATTGGATTTAGTGCTCGCTCAATTTCGAATCGAGATTGGTGAAACCGAATGGGAAGACCAAAGCGGGATTGGCATGTTCCAAAACGGCCCGGGCGTCATTTGCCTCTACTCCAAACAGGCCCGCACGAATCAAGCACCCTGTTCGACTTTCTGCACCCTTACGCCCAGCTAAACCCGTGCTTCGCCAACGGCAGCGATCGTATCCGCTTGCCAGTCAACGCAAAAATGGCGTTGCACACCGCAGGGAGGACGGGAGGCAGCGCCGGTTCCCCCAAGCCCGTTGGCGAGTTTTCTGTCCTCAGGAAATGGACTTCAATCTCCGGCGGCGCCTGCATCATTCGAACGGGCTGATACTCATGGAAATTCGTCTGGGTTGCGCGGCCGTGTTCGATCGTAATCTCGTAGCTCATCAAATGGCTCAGGCCTTCAATCACCGCCCCCTGCACTTCGTTCAAAGCGCTGCTCGGATTGATGATCTGGCTACCAATGTCACCCGCCACCCAAACTTTATTCACGCGAACAGTGTTATCCGCCCCCACGCGAACTTCCACCACTTCCGCAAAATATCCGCGATGGCTGAAATGGAAGGCCACGCCCATGGCCGTATCCTTCGGCAACGTGCGCACGCCCCAGCCCGACTTTTCCGCCACGAGATTCAGAACGCCTCGCATCCGGTTCGCGTGAAACTGCGGCCCTGGAGGCCCGGGAGGCCCGCCAGCTCCTGCTGGAGGCGGCGTCACTGCGAGAGGCGTGGCATCAAGCAGCGCCAGGCGGAATTGCACCGGATCCTTCCCTGCCCCATGCGCAAGTTCATCGATGAACGATTGCATCGCAAACGCGATCCCGTTGCTCCCCGGCGCGCGCATCGCTCCGGTCGGTACACCGAATGGAATCAACGAGCACCCCAGCTCGAAGCTTGAGACGAACCGCGCCGGAAACTCGTCCGGCGAAATTCCCGCGGCGGATGCAAAGCGTTCGCCTTCCCCAAAGCTGATGAAATGATCTCGCCATGCGATAAGCTTGCCTGACGCGTCCACTCCACCCTTGAAATAGTGAAAACCCGCGGGACGATAGAAGTCGTGCCGCATGTCGTCCTCGCGCGTCCATAGTAGCTTCACCGGCACGCCGGTCACTTTGGCAATCCATGCGCCTTCCATCATGTAGTCGTTCGTCAGTCGGCGGCCAAATCCGCCGCCCATGCGCGTCAGGTGAATGGTGATGTCGCTTTCGGCCATGCCGACAGTCTTCGCCAACTGCGGCAATCCGCGCTGCGGCGTCTGGGTTGGCACCCACATTTCGAGCTTGCCGTCATGGTAATGCGCCGTGCAGTTCTGCGGCTCGAGCGGCGCGTGGGCTAGGAAGGGATAGAAGTAGGCAGCCTCGACAACCTTGGCCGCGCTTGCAAACGCCGCGTCGGCGTCGTTGTCGCGGCGCAGCGTACGCGCCGGCTTCTGCTTCGATAACTCCTCGGCCTGACGCGCGAAGCCCTCGCTGCTCTGCTGTGCCGTCGCTCCTTCGTCCCACTTCACCTCGAGCTTCTGCCGCGCCGTGCGCGCCTGCCACCATGTGTCTGCCACGATCGCAACGCCGCCAAGCAGGCCCGTCAGATCGCTGCCGCCTTCCACCACAAACGCGTGCCGCACACCGGGCATCGTCTTGATCTCTTCCAGGTTCGCGCTGACCACCTTGCCGCCGAAGACTGGACATTTCTCGAACACCGCACAAAGCATTCCTGGCAGACTCACGTCGATTCCATATAGCGGCTTGCCAGTCAAGATTGCCGCGTTATCCACCCCCGGGATCGGCTGGCCGATGATCTTGTATTCGCTCGGATTCTTCAGATGCACCGTTTGCAGGTCAGGCGGAGGCAGCGTCGCAGTCTTCGCCGCGAGCTCGCCATACCCCAGCGATTCATTCGTCGCCTCGTGAATCACGCGTCCGGAAGTAGTGGTGCACTCCGATTCGGGGATGCCCCACGTCTGCGCCGCCGCGGCGATCAACATCTGCCTCCCAGCGGCGCCTACACGGCGCATGGGCTCCCAATTATTGGGCGTCGCCGTACTCCCACCCGCCACCTGGAGGCCATACTTTGCAAAGTCTACGTCCGCCTGCTCGATCCGCACGTTCTTCCAATCAATATCGAGCTCTTCCGCGATCAGCATTGGCAGCATGGTCTTCACGCCCTGGCCGATCTCGGGGTTCTTCGCCATAATTGTCGCGACTCCGTCCGGCGCGATTCGGATGAAGGCGTTCGGGGAAAGCGGCGCAGGCGCGGGTCCTTGAGGCGCGGCCGCGAGGGCTTTTGCAATCGGCTCGACGTAACATGCCAACAGTAGCCCTCCTCCCGCGAGCGCGGTGACTTGCAGAAATGATCGTCGCTCGATCACCAAGGTTTCCATGGCCCCCTCCTCGCCGCATTCAAAACCAAGAGTTGCGTTTTCTTCTTTGCGAACGGCGTCCCACAAATTCTGATGCGCGAAGCCCGCCAGCTGAGCCAAAAAATTAGCACTGCCCGACTGACCCGTCAAATCTTCCCGATTGGCGCGACGCGGGCTTATTCCTTGCGTCAATCATTCCGCAATCGGACAATAGAATCCGCGCAACGCAACACCTCATTTCATACGTCTAAGCTGTGATTGCAGGCACTTTGCTGCTGGAGGGGTCGAGGAGTCTATGTTCTTAAGAACAATCATCGGCTCATGGCTGGTAGTGGGCGCAACAATAGCCCTCCTGGCCACGCAATCCAAAGGCGATTCGCCCGCGCTACACTTTGCACGTTCAACGATCGAACCTCAGACGCAGGCAGCGCCGGCGGCGCGCCATCTGGGCACGATCAAAGCCATCAAAGGCAACGTCATTACCCTGTCGACCGACGATGGCCCCGATTTGGAAGTGGCCGTAGGAGACTCGACCCGCATCATTCGCGTCGAGCCCGGCCAGAAAGATCTCAAAGGCGCGACCGCGCTCCCTTTCAAGGATCTCCAAGTCGGCGACCGCATTCTCGTGCGCGGGCAGCCCTCGGCCGACACCAAGTCATTCACGGCCGCCGCCGTCATCGCGATGAAGCACGAGGCCCTCGAGGCCAAGCAGCAGCGTGAGCGGGAAGATTGGCAGAAGCACGGCATCGGGGGTCTTGTGAGTTCGGTGGACCCAGCCGCGGGCACCGTGACCATCAGCGCCGGCTCGCTTGCCACGACGCCCGTCGTCGTGCATTCGACGAAGGATACGATTATCCGCCGCTATGCGGCCGACTCCGTGAAATTCGACGACGCAAAGCCCAGCACGCTCGATGCGATCCATGCCGGCGACCAGTTCCGCGCGCGCGGCACACGTAGCGCCGACGGCAATGATTTTGCCGCCGAGGAAATTGTCAGCGGCGCATTCCGAAATATCGCCGGAACGATCTCGTCAACTGACACCGCCGCGAACACCATCACAGTACTCGACGCAATCACCAAGCAGCCTGTCGTGGTGAAATTTTCAGCCGGATCGCAACTGCGAAAGCTCCCGCTGGCGGCAGCGCAACAGATCGCTATGCGCCTCAAGGCAGCGGCCAGTGGAGCAGCCACGCCATCAGTTGGCGGCACCGCGTCCGCAACTCCAGCCAGCCAGCCGCAGACTTCTCCTCCGGCATCGGGTACACCCGGCGCTGCGCCGGGAGGTCCGCGCCAAGGCGGCTCTGCTGATATTCAGCAGATTCTGAGTCGCATGCCGCCGGCAACGATTGCCGATCTTCAGAAAGGAGACGCCGTAATGATTGTCTCCACTGAAGGCGGGGCTTCCGGCCAGGTGACTGCCATCACGCTTCTCGCAGGAGTCGAGCCCATTCTCACGGCTTCACCGCGCAGTGCTCAGGCTGCGTTGCTCTCGCCATGGTCTCTTGGCGGGGGCGGGGATTCCGGCGCGGGCGTCGACACGAGCCCCTAAGCTACATGACCACACTTTTTCATTCCCTGGGAGAGGCAATGATATTCCGAAAGGTCCGCGGACCGATTAAGCAGGTACTATTCTTGCCGCTGTTGCTTCTCATTCTTGCGTTTCCGGGCAACTCCGCAGCGCAAACCGGCGCGGGCACGCTCCATGGGCAGGTGACTGATCCCTCCGGGGCCGCTGTGCCGGATGCTTCCGTCGTCATCAAGCCCGCCAGCGGCGAAGTGCTCACCGCAACCACCAATCGCACCGGCGTGTACGAATTCAAAAATCTGGCGCCGGGGACGTACGATATACAGGTGCTCGCCAAGGGCTTCGCTGTATTTGATTCCCCAAACGTGACCGTCGCAGCGAACCAGGTTCAACAGTTGGACGTGAAAGTCACCGTCGAAGTGCAACAGCAACGCGTCGTCGTTGAAGCCGAAGCGTCGACTGTCGACGTAAATCCTGAGGGCAATGTGGGCGCCATCATCTTGAAAGAGGAAGATCTGCAAGCTCTTTCCGATGACCCGGACGAACTGCAGAGCGACCTGGAAGCACTGGCGGGACCTTCTGCTGGGCCGAATGGGGGCCAGATCTATATCGACGGGTTCACTGCGGGCCAGCTTCCCCCGAAATCCGCGATCCGCGAAATTCGCATCAATCAGAACCCATTTTCGTCTGAGTACGACAAGCTGGGCTACGGCAGGATCGAGGTTTTCACGAAGCCAGGCACGGATCAATGGCATGGCAGTATCCAGGTGCAAGGCAACGATTCCTCATTCAACTCGCAGAACCCTTTTGCGCGCGGGACTGAGCCCCCGTACCACTCGACGCTCTATAACGGCAATATCGGCGGGCCGATCACCAAGAAGGCGTCCTTCTTTTTCGGCGGCCAATACCGCGACATCAACGACGTCGCCATTACCAATGCCGAGACTCTCGATCCCAGCTTCAACCCCGTGCCATTCATCAGCTCACTGGCCGAACCGCGCACCCGCCTCAACCTCGGCCCGCGCCTCGACTATCAGGTCACCAAGAGCAACACGCTCAGCATCCGCTATCAGTATTACCGCGACAATGAAGACAATCAGGGATTGTCGGGTTTCGCGCTTCCCTCACAGGCTTACAACGTCCTCAATACCGAGCAGACCGTGCAGGTGAGCGACACGCAGGTATTCAGCGCAAACCTGTTGAATGAGACCCACTTTCAGTATCTCCGAGACACGCAGAATCAGGTGGCCGCAAGCCTGCTGCCCAGCGTGACCGTTCCCAGTTCATTTATATCCGGCGGCAACAATCAGCAGAACGTAATTGACCTCGCGAATCACTACGAGCTCCAGAATTACACCCAGTGGGTACGCGGGAATCACACGGTGAAATTCGGCGTGCGCCTGCGCGAAACTGTCGACAGGAGCAATGCCACCTCAGCTTTCAACGGAAGCTACTTTTTTGCGTCGCTGAACGCATTTCAGATCACCGAACAAGGGCTCGCAAATAATTTGCCATTCTCGCAAATTCAAGCGATGGGCGGGGGCGCCCAGCAGTTCTCCATCACTTTGGGCATGCCGCACGCTTACGTCTCAATTTTCGATTCCGGGTGGTTTGTGCAGGATGATTGGCGCGTCCGCCCCAATATCACCCTCAGCGGCGGCTTGCGCCTCGAGCAGCAGACTGATATTTCCGACCATCTCGATTGGGCGCCGCGGCTTGCGATTGCCTGGGGGCTCGGCAATTCTAAATCGGCGCCGAAGACGGTCTTGCGAGCCGGCAGCGGGCTTTTTTACGACCGCTTTGCCGAGAACTTGGTCCTGCAGGCGTACCGGCTAAACGGCATCACGCAAGCCCAGAACGTGATCGCAACGCCTTGCTTCTTCAGTTCTTCTCCGCTCACGTTCGCGCAAGTGCAGCAGCTAATCCAGACGAATTGCCCCACAGTCCCGATTCTACCGACACACTATCAAATTTCTCCACGGCTTCACGCGCCCGGAACACTCCAGACAGCCGTCACGGTCGAACGCCAGGTTGCGAAGTCCATGAACATTTCCTTTTCCTATCTGAATTCCCGCGGCTTCGACCAGTTGCTTTCGAACAACATCAATACGCCGCTTCCCGGCACTTTCCCCTCAAATCCCGTCTATCCGCTCGGCGTCGCTGGGAACGTGTATCAATTCCAGTCCGAAGCGGTCTACAGGCAGAATCAGCTCATCAGCCAGGTGAACTATCATTGGGGCGCGAAAGTATCCTTGCGCGGATACTACGTGCTCAACTACGCGAAGAGCGACACGTCAGGCCCCATGAGCTTCTCTTCGAATCCGTTCAATATTTCCGACGACTACGGCCGGGCGTCCTTTGACTATCGGCATCGCGTCTTTGTGGGCGGGTCCATCAATCTCCCTTATGGTTTTTCGTTGATACCATTCATGCTTTATATTTCCGGCACTCCTTACGACATCAGCATCAGCAAGGACTTGATAGGCAGCTCGCAATTCAACCAGCGGCCCGCGTTTGCCAGCGCGCTATCGAATCCCTCCGATGTGGTTGTCACGCGGTTCGGCTCGTTCGATACGCTGCCGCAGCCGGGCGAGACCATCGTGCCAATCAATTCGCTCACGGGGCCTGCGCATTTCAGTTTGAACTTGCGCCTCAGCAAGACATGGGGATTCGGCCCGGAAACTCACGGTGCAGGCCCCGGCGCGGGTGGGCCCGGCGGCGGAGGCGGAGGCCGTGGAGGCGGGGGCGGTGGAGGCGGCACACGCGGAGGTTTCGGCACGCAAGGAGGATTTGGCGGAGGCGCTGGAACGAATCGACGTTACAACCTGACGCTCAGCATCTACGCGCGCAACCTCTTCAACTATGAAAACGTCAACCCGCCGAGCGGCGTCTTGAATCCGCCCGACACGCCTGGAGGCAGCGCCTCGGTGCCGACGTTCTTCGGCAGGTCAAACAATCTCCTCGGCGGCGCCTTCTCATCCACCTCTGCCAGCCGCGTGGTCTATTTGCAAATCGGGTTCACCTTCTAGCACGCGGACAAGCCAGCACCGATTTCCGATCCCGGGCCGCCCCGCGAACTTCCTTTCATCTCGGGCTTGCTCCCGTCTACTGCGCGTGCCGGCGACACGAACAGCGCTCAGTGGACCGTGATCGGAATGCCCGGCGCGGCGGAAGAGCTGTAGTTGGTATCCCCGCTGTACATCGCGGTGATCGTGTCAACGTGCGACTGGGACCCACCTCCGCCGCCCCCGCCTCCGCATGCCGCGACGCCACCCAAGAATAAGAGGAGGAACGCGAACGCTGCGTACACATAGACGCGGCGATTCCTGCGGACGGCGAAGCGGAGCAGTAGGCACAAGAGAGCGACATAGGCCACGAACAAGAGACGGTGCTGTTGGAAGATCGGACCACGGCGCGAGGGGCTTATCGGCATTGGCACGTCTGAAAGCGTCGTTGTGAAACTCGCGCTCGCGAATGCAAAGCCGGGGGCTGAATTGGAGAAACCGCCCGTGACCTGAATCGGACTCCCGATTTGCGCGCCATTACTGAAGAACGTGACTGTTCCTGTCGGGGGCGTCCCGAAGCTTTGCGTGGGCACAATCGCCGTGAGTGACACCACGCCGCCGGAGGAGATAAAGGTTGCGCTCGGAGTAATGCTGTTCGTTGTCGGGGCCTGCGTAATTGTGACGGATGTAAAGACAGGGCCGCTCGGATTAAAGCTGCTGTCGCCCGAATAGCTTGTGGATAGTTGATAATTCCCCGGCGAGAGTGAAGTGCTGACGGTCTGGTCCTCCACATAACCAAGGCTGTTCAAGGTAAGCGTGCCCGCGTCGAGGGGCTGGCGATTCGCAGTTAACGTGACGGTTCCAGAAGGGCAATCGAGTGAAAATGGATTCTTTGGACATGCCGAACTTCCCGCAGCGGACACGTCCACGCGCACTGCGTCGTTGGAGCCGTAAGGCGTCGACGTGACGTTGTTTGTGATTTGTCCGGTAAGAGGTGCCAGCTCAACCGGTCGATGCAACACCATCTAATCAGTTGGTACGGCAATACTTCCCTGGAAGAAGTGATCTGTTTGGCTGTCCTCGGTCAAAACCTAGCCAGGGTCGTGTTCCGACTGATGTGCCCCTAGCGAACGATTTAGCCTTTGTTCTCAATGCAAGTTGGGTGCGACCTTGGTGTTGCGTCCACCCATTGAGCCCACCCGGATAACCGGACAAGTCAAAAATCGCATGTCCGGTAAAAACGAACGAAACGAATGAGATTGGAGGCTGCCCAATAACCCTCCCTGCCCAGAATCCTTGTTTCGTTGCGTAAAAGAACCGTTTCAAATCTGCTTGCCCAGAAGTTTACCCGCGTCGCCTCAAAACAACTGTTTCTGGGCACCAATACCCTAAGGACGCCCAATTTCCTCCCGAGACCTTATAACCCCCACAATATGTTCTCGATGCAGTCCCGTACCGGCTTGGACATTTTTGGCCGGGTCGCCTATATCAGCCAAGGCTGTGCCGACCCTTTTTGATCAGGAGCGAGCGTCAAGCCGAGGTAGATATTGTGTATCGCGGTGTGCATCGCGCCAAGAGTTGTCGCCTCGGCCCGCGTGACTCCATTACCTCAAATTGCCATCATTGGCACGACTGCCGTCCGCCGCGCTGCTTCTTCGAGGGCCTTCATCGCTAGCAAATAAGGCTGAGGCCCATAGCTCACCCTTGCCACTCCATGCTCTGCGAGTGCTTTCAGGGGCGGGGCAGCATCCATCATCATGACGTTGAGTGGTAGCGGCGATGTGTTCGCCAAGCGCGCAATTAGGCGCATATCCACGAGACCGGGAGCGAAAACCCCATCCGCGCCTGCCCCGGCGTACGCGCGTGTCCGCTCAACCGCCTCATCCACCATCGCGTCATCGTGCTGTTCAGCTGGTCGCTGGAAAAAGATGTCTGTTCGTGCATTAATCAAGAACCGGGCCTTAGCTCCGTCTGCAACACTCCGGGCACGACGGATGCGATCGACTTGATCCCCAAGCTCCCGGAGCTTCCCGTTCGCTGGGAAGCTGTCCTCCAGATTGCATCCCACTGCTCCGGCTTCGATGGCTAAACGAATAGTTCCGCCTACAATCTCAGGCGCGTCACCGTAACCACTCTCAAGATCGGCGGTGACCGGTATGTTCACAGCTCTGACGATTCCGCGGAGAATATTGATTGCTAGATTCAATGGAATCCGCTCACCGTCTGTGAAGCCGTTGGCGTTGGCAACCGACCAACTGCTAGTAGCGATTGCCTTGGCCCCACCCGCCGCCACCGCCCTAGCGCTACCCACGTCCCAGACATTGAACAGCACAACCGGATTTCCGCGTATGTGCAAGCTGAAGAATTCCTCTGCCTTGCGTCTCTGATTCTCCGCACGTTTGCTGTCGTCTTCGAGTGAGTTCTGCGTCAGCTGTTCGCTCGTAGTCATGCCAGCTCTCCCTTCAATCCCGCCAAGCCGGGCTTTTGTTCGTTGCACGCCTCAGCGTCTTATTCGATCTCGCTGATGCATTGGAGTGTCTCGACTTCCAGGTATTGCGCTTGCCTAGATTCATTTGCCGGCACGCGGCTCACGAGCCTCGTGGGTCGACAACGGCTTTCCACCGATGCCCAAGTGGCCGTCTTTCACCTCCTCGATAACGACCGAAGTCAAAGGACGCAGCTTTTCTCCCTCGATCGAGACCATAGCATCGGTCAATTTTCGAATCATTTCCTGCTTCTGCACCAGCGTGAAGACGTTTTCAATTAGTTTGACTTGAATTAAAGGCACTTTGCCCTCCGATTCCCAGACTAATGCCGGTCGTCGCATATGATTTTTTTGAAGTGGTACGTCATGCTTAAACTGGCGTACGAAGGGATCCTCACACCGACGACCTCGCTGACGGGATTTGCGCGAACTAATCCGTTGTTACCCAGGCCAACCAGTCCCGGTCCATAGACTCCACCGATCGCAAAGTTCTCAGTGGTTTGCCCCGTCCAGCCACTGGCAATCATCGTGTTCAGGCCGACGCTCAACCGCCCGTCAAAGAACTGCCGCGCCACGGCGAACCGAAACTCCTTGTCTGGTACGCCGAGGCAATAGTAGTGAAGCGCATTCGGATCACCGCCCAGGTAGGCGGCTTCGCTGCAGCCGTTACCGACAACCCTTCTGCCTACGTATTCGAGCTCCCCCTTCACCTGCAGATGAAACGGTAATCTCTGATATGTGCCGGTGAGATCGCCGATTAGGCGCGGGGCTTCCGGCACGATTGAGTAAGACGTGTGCGACAGCCGTGCGTCGGCTTGTTCGAAGGTAACCTGGAACGACCCATCAGCAAAACTGTGACGTAGAGTAGCCGCAAGATAGCGAATGCGGCCAGGTCCGAGGTCAAACTGCAATCCTTGGTCAGGATCGATCTTGCCGTATGCCGCAGTCTGTGTTTCGTGGCCCAGAGTGAGCTTCAAATCAGTCCTGTGGATGGTCTTGCTCGCTACCAATTGATACAACCGCGCGATTTCTACGGGATCGGGCTTGATGGGAGTGTTCAAGTCCGTTCCCATGCGGGGATCTTCCGTGAAGAACGACTTTCCAAAGCTGAGCGAGAGCAGGGGAAGTTTCCAGCTTTCTCCAGGAAGGAAGGCGAGCGTCGCTTTCGGAGAAGTCAACCCTACCCATTTGCTCCAGGAGTTTGCCGGAGTCATCAGATCATGATTGTCGATGATGATTTCATCTCGGCGAATACCCGCGTAATAGCGAATATGGCTGTTCAAGTCTCCTTCGGCGGCGATAAAGGGCGTTACCGGAGCGATGGTCACATTGTTGCTGTCGATCTTGATGAAAGGTCCGTAGTAAGCCGGATCGGCGGGACTGAAGAAGTTGTAGTGGTCGAGATCGTCGCGGCGCGGCGCCTCGCGCTCATAGTCCGTCCCGGCCAGTAACGAAAAGCTCTTCCAGATTTTATTCGCATACGTAACATTGCCACCACCGACCGTGCGAAATTCGCTCTGGCGGATCAGACCTAGCCCAAAGTCTGAGAAGAGCGAAAGATTGTAAGTTCGGAAGAAGCCGGACAATTGCAACTCCTCGTGGTCGTCTAGCTTCCATGCATCATTTAGCGCCACCAGTGCCGTGTGCGTCTGGTCCTTCTGCCGGGGATCAATTGTGTCGGGGTACTCCCTCCATCCTGCGGCGGCGTCGACAGAATTGAATCCGAAGATGGGCCGCAGACCTGCGGCATAGCCATAGCCGAGGTACGCGATGCCCAACAGCGTGAACGTATGATCGCCCGCGTGAAAAATGCGACCGCCGTTGAATTTGAACTGCTTGCGATGTTCCTGGCGGTCGAGGAAACCGTTGCCGAACGAGCCTTCCACTGCGGCCCATGAGTCTGCAGAGGGGCTCATACCCGCCGTGAGTGTGATGTCGCGGTAGTCGGCTGTCAGCGTGATAAACGGATTCAGATAGGAACGCAATCCATAGATCGCGGCCAGGTTGAGGGCATGGTTGCCCTCGCGCACGTTATATGCACCGCCATCGACCTGTACGCTTTCGATCACATCCGCAATGTAAATGTTCGGATCGGAATAACCGTTGCCGTGCGCATTGGCCGAGAGATTATTCGGCACCAGGAAGTTGCCCACCTGGGTGTACTGGGCGATCGGTTCGCCGTGATCGCCAGCTACGCCGGGCGCAAAGTACTGCGGGGCCTTGATCCCACTCGATGCCGTTTCAATCGGATAACCCGGAATCGAAATCGGGGCGCCTGGACGTCCCGGGTTCGCATCCAGCAGATCTTCGGTGGCAAACACCTTCATTGCCGGATCGGGCGAGAATACATCGCCCTGGCTGACGTCGGCTGTTACAGTGACGCTTTCTATTCTCGACGCCAATTGAGTCACGCTCATAACAATCTCGGGATTACCGCTTTGTTCGATCCTAAGAGACCGAGTCACAGGTTCAAATCCGGGGACTTCCACCCGAATGGTGACGTCGCCGCCGACGCGGACGTTCAATTGGAAGTGCCCATCGGTCGAGGATTGGCCGTGTGCGAGAATCTGATCTCCATTCATCACTTGCACCGATGCACCCTGTACAGCATTTCCTGCTGGATCGACAATCCGGCCCTGGAGAATGACATCTTGAGCTCGGAGTCCAGATGACAAGACAAGCGACAGCAGAAAAGCGGGCAAGACTTTCCACGGTCGTGCGTTCTCGCGCGACAAATGAACTCTCATCCATCTGTTTCCAAGCACGACCAGGAACTGGGATTCACTGGACCAGCCTTCCATCCGGACCCCAAATTTGTAACCGAACCGATTTTGCCGAGTCGGGATACTTTCGCAACAGAGCAGAGGCCTCGAGATAATGCCCGCTTGCTTCCGCAGCCTTGATCGCTAAAGCCGCCGCGCGCTCCGTCTGGCGATTGGCCAGATTCCCCTGTGCAAGAACCCAGGCACGCTGAGGATCCGAACCGGGCCCCAGGTAAAACTCGGCACCATGATCTGAAAACGCGAGAGGATGAGCCGCGAGAAGCGACTCATATCGCAGCCTTGCCTGCGCAACTTCCTGGGCGCCACGGATCGGCTCGCCAGTTCGCACGTGCAATACACCCAGCAGCGCGAGGCTTTCCGGGTCGTTGCTCAATTGAACGACGCGTTCGAGGCGCGCCATCGCCGATCGAACATCACCTCGCGCCACTTCGAGTTCGGCCAGATGGATGTTCGCTGGGACGAACTCAGGCAGATAGTATACCGCTCGCCTATACATCGCTTCTGCCCGCGCTTGATCTCCTGCTTGTTCGCCCCACATCAGACCTCTTGCGAACCACATCCAGGCATAGGGGAAAGGCAGCGTGGTATCGAGATTGCCGAGAGCTTCGGCATACAAGCGATCCGCATCCTCAAAACGACCCACGGCTGCGTATGCTCCCGCCAGCGCGCCACGCGACGCAAACCCTGGGTGAGTATGCAAACTTGCCTCAAGCTGCGGAATCACGTCGGCGGCATGTCCGGTCGCTACAAGGAGCGAACCGTGCAATGCGGCAACGTCGGTGGCGTTTGCCCCGGCGCGCTGGGCTGCTGCAAGGTCGGCGAGAGAATCCGCAAACCGGTGCACTGCCGAGCGAGTCCGAGCCCGTAGCAGGAGCTCTCGAGCTGTCGCGGATCGGGCTTCGCCGAGCGAACTCGCCCGACCCAAGGCGTCGTAGTCCCCGAGAAACCGCGAACGCAGGAGCAGAAGTTGCTCGACACCCACCTCGTCGCGTAGCTGAGCAATCTGTTGGTCGAGATTCGCGATCGCGATCATGCTGCTTGTGGTGTTAAGGCTGGAATCGACGGCAATCCCTCTGTCTAAACCGTTCCATATCGCCGAAGTGTGTGCAGCTGCGGGCGCCCCCAGGAACGGAAAGTCTGTGGTTGAATGAACTTTGTCATCGTGATGCAGGCCATCGTCCACGCCGCTCATCGTGCCATTACTCAACAACGACCGAAATACATTGCTCGCATCGTAGTTAGGCGTTCTCCCTCCGCAATCTCCGCTCAATGCGCCTGGCGTCTTGAATTCTGTGAGTTCGACCGCAAGGAACTGGGTGCACGATGTTGATTTGCTGTTCACCCAAACCCGATCGTCAGCCAGGACCCCGGCAAGACGCTCATATCGTTTGGATGGCTTCGCTTTCGTATCTGCCAGCCATTGATTGCCGCATTTGCCATCAAATCCATCGTAGAGTCCCAGGCTTTTCCTGATGTCGACTGAGAATCGTGCCCAGTCGTTTCGAGCAACTCGGTTGTACGCCTCCTTGCGCTGATCGCTCTCGTTATCGGGTGCCAGAGGTCCGCCTACAAGCGAGTTCTTGATTAACGGTCTCGCTGTCCTCTCAATTTGCTCGCCGAGCCTTGGGATTGGCGGCGCCTTTTTCTCTGTACTTTCCGCCCGTGACGGCTTTGCTTTTGGCGCTTTATGAACTGCGCCCCATACTGCGAGAAGATCGCCGCCCTTCGTAACAACATCGAGATCGATTGAGAGCACAAGCGAGGATGACTCCCAGCCAGCTAGAAAATTTGTAGCGGGCCCTCCATCGGTATGCCGCCATGTATCAAGAATCGAACGAGACGTCGTTTCATCGAACAGTGGGCAGCCTTCGCCATCCACTTGCGTACCGTGTTGGATTGCCGAGCCAGCGACCCCGTACATGGCCCTTGCGCCTTTTACGTTGTTGAAAAAAGGATCGTCACGCAAGCCGGCGAATACTCGAAACCGTCTGTTCTCGCCTTCGAGACCGGATGTGTTACTGGCGTCGCCACGGACATAGTCAGCATCGCCCACCCAGCACTCGACCGCGTTCCCAGCATCGAAACGACAGACAATCAACGTGGTGGCAGTCGTCTTGCCAAGCTTCTTTCCGCTATCTACGTGCAGCACATACTGTAGACGATCGGAAAATTGATGCGCGACGATGTCCATCACGAGATTCAGGCGCCGCCCGTCGGACGATGTCCATGCAAAGATGTCGCCTATGTCCGCAGCAGGATCTGCGATTACCGTCGGTGTATCCAGGTGGTCCGAAGCAAGAGCCCCGTGAAACGGCGTGAGGGCCAAAGTTCCCGCCAAAACGATCGCGCGAAGGCACGAGCGGGTGATTCGAGATCTGTTCATAACGCCTTCCTTTGAAAATTAGAATTTGTTCAAGTCCTCCACAACCGAATCGCTTCCTCGACAATCACACCTGGCACCTCTTCCGGGAAGAAGAGCTTAGCTTCCTGCAAGCGCCGCACTCCTCTTGACTTGGAGAAAGTACGGTCGAGATAGTCAGGACTCCGCTGCGAAAAGATCTTGTCAGCCATACCCCAAACGATCCGTGCTGGAGTACCACAGCGCTTGAGAACGGGTTCGATTCCGGCCAACGGGTTGGGACTTAAAGCAATTGCATAAGCGTTTGTGAGCGCTTTCCGTTGGGGTGAGCTTACGAGCGGTCCCAGGTATGTCTCGATTGCTTCATCGGTCGGATGAGCCGAGTTTGCATAGCATTGACCTCCTAGACCCTTTTCCGAACGTGCGAGCGCTTTGTCCGCCAGCCAAGGAACCAGCCATTCATCGGCGAACTTTCCTGCGCGCGCTAATTCAATAACGGGCAGAACTGCGGCGGGAGGACTGTCCGGCTCCGTATCGCAGTTCGTCAGTAATAATGAGCGAATGCGATTGGGATGCCGTGCCACAAAGAGCTGGGCGATTGCACCGCCACTGTCGTTCGCAACCAGGTCGACTGTCCAGATTGAGAGTTTGTCCAGGAATTGCACAAGCATGTCCAACTGCGCCTGGGGCGCCACGCTCTGGCCGTCGGCAACCTCGGTATAGCCGAGAGCGAGGAAATCGGGAGCGATACAGCGTCGCATCGCCGAAAGTTGAGGAATAACACCTCGCCATTGGAAGCTATTCAACGGGAAACCATGAAGGAATAGTGCTACCGGTCCATCACCCTTTTCGATATATGCGATACGGCCTCGGTCGGTGTTAGCGAATTTTCGTGTGGAATGAAATCCCGCGACAGTCATCTCTTTCGGACTGTTGGTTGATGCCGATCTTGAATCTCGCGACCGTTGCTCGGATGCGTTCAAAGCACCCACTGCGATCGCGCCGGCACTGAGATAAATAAACTCTCTTCGATCCATTGACGACTGCCTTTCCATCGCGAGAACCATTTATTCTTCGGCAATTCCGACTCGATTCGCCAACGAGCTTGCTTGGTTGAGTGGCAAGTTCGAGGCTCACCGGGCTGCTTCTTGCTTCTGACGCGACTCAGGCGGCACCATGCCTTCCACGCGGTAATAAACCAGCAGTTGCCCATAGTCTTCACCGCAGCGTTCGATCACTCGATAAGCAAGATCGCCAACGCGAATTAGCCGCGATGAGCCGTCGTTCACGCTCTCGTTCAAGCCATCCTTGCCCTTCGCGGTCAGCAAATCAGCCCCATCTCTGACGGACTGCCTCACGCATGCCACGACATCATCTTTTGTTACCCACTCATTGCGCATCGAATCATCGTCGTACCGCGCTCGTTTCCCTTGGGCTACATCGGTAAAGGAATACATCGATCCGGCAGCGTGCAGCAGTTGCTCAATGAACGACCGGGACTGAGGATTTGGTTTGTAGCCGTATTTGTTTTCAGGAAGGTCTTCGGCAATGGCAATCAGCTTTCCGCCGATATCATTCCATTGCTCCAGAACCGCAGCCGACGCGTCCACAGTGGGGAGACGTTTCGCTTTCGCTGCTTCCGCTTCAACTTCCTTCCAGTGGCGACGTAGCTCCGGATCGAATTCCTGCCAGCGTTCTTCCGGGAAAAAAAGTCTGGCGCCCTTGAGTTCAACTCGTCGCCGCGTACCTGGAATGGTGTTTGCCAGCCAGTGCGACCATTTCAGATCGAAATACACATCATCGGTTCCCCACACGATCAGCGTTGGCACTTTCAACCTCTTCAGCCGGTCTTCGATCGCAAGGGTTTGTCTATTGTCAAATGCCGCCAGGAATCGCTGCAAATCGCGCGTGCGCTGCTCGCTCGCTACGAAAGGGCACAGATAGTTGTCGATGGTTGCATCGTCGACCCATTCGGGATGCTCATATGCCGGCCCCAGAGCTTGCGGTGACCGATAAACCTTCTTGTCTGCTATCATCCCTTCCAACGTTGCGCGCAACCCTCCCGATGCAGCCATGGCGAGAAACGGTGTGAAAGTTTCGGGCGGCCAATTGTCGCGCGCATCGCCGTCAGTCAGGGTCAAACTGCGAAGTCGCTCCGGGTACAATGCGGCGAATATCTGCGCGATCCCGGTGCCGCTGTCGTTGGCGACCAAATCCACCTGATCGATCTTGAGCGCGTCAAGAAATTCCTTGAGCATCGCAGCGTTCGCAGTTTCCGATACATCCTGACCGGGACTAATTTCCGTATCGCCATGCGCTAAGAGATCAATGGCAATGCAGCGCCGTATGTCCGACAAATCCGACAGTTGATGCTCCCACAGGTATCCATTCATCAAAACGCCATGCACGAATAACGCGACGGGACCTTTGCCCCGCTCTAGGTAGCTGATTTTCCCCGATGGAGTTTCAACGCAATGCCGCGTCATCCACACCTCCGCTTCAGCACTTCTGTGGACCACTGCACCGAGGCCAAGCGTGATCATTGCGATTACAATTCCCGGCCACGCAAATGCTCTTGCAACGCCCCGACACTTACGAATCATCACTGCTCTCCTATATCCATCTGCCAACACTCAACGTTTCCTGGCGGATCTCGTGGTCCCATTCGCCTCCTTCAACCTCTCAGCACAGTCGGCACAGCACACTTCAACGGCCCTCCCGTTGATCTTGACTTTGATCGAATTTCCTTCCAGTTTGCAGTCACACGCGGCGCAGGTTTTCTCTGGCATGTCATTCTCCTCGCATACGCATTTCCAGCTGAAGGGAGTAGGCCACGCCCGATGGGGAGGGCGCTGTCAGAATCTTTAGCGATTTGTGGGAGGGCTAAATCTACCGATGGAGCGCCGATTCTTTGAACTCAGACGGCGAACGTCCGTAGAGTTGCCGAAATGCGGCGCTGAAATGACTGTGACTGGAGAACCCTAAATCAAAGGCTAAGGACGTAAGATCCTCATATTCCCCAAGCAGGTCAAGCGCCCTCGCCAGCCGTAGTCGCAACTGATAGCGATACAAGGCCAGTCCTTCTACTTGCTGAAAGACCTGTGTCAGGTAAACCGGAGATCCGTGCACTTCAGCCGCTATGTCCGCTAACGTCCAGCGTCGCGCCAGATCGCTCGCTAGGACCAGCTTAACCCTGTCTACCAGACGCTGTCGTCCATATGTGGCCACGGCCACCCGTGTCGTGCGTGGCCCTAGCGATCGTTGCACCAGAGTCAAGGCCAGAGTTTCTGCCTCCAGTGGCTCGGCAATTCGCTGGCGCAGGCTGTGTCGCAATAGAGCCACGAGCGCCTGAGTTCTGGCGTCAATCCGGAGTCGCTGTTGTCGAAACGCAAATTTTGGTCCATCACGCAGAAGGGCACGCGGCGCCAGAGCAGCCAGTTGAGATTCGTCGATGACCAACGTCAGACTAGCGTCGCCGCCTGGCACAGGATGGCTGACTTGGTAGCCTTCCTTGGCATTAAAAAACAGCACCTGGTTCGCCTCGGCGACGGTCTGGTTCTCTCCGACATGTCGGACATAAACGCCGCGATAAGGAAACACTAGCTGCGTGGTAACCGTGCACTCTTCTGGACTCTGGCGTCGACAAGTTCCTCTGCAGTATGTGTCCCGTATGATGATGGTCGGAGACTTCAGAAGAGACTGATCGTCAAACTCGGGGATTCCATTGGTTTCGTTCTCGAAGCTCACACGTTTGCCCTGTGAATAAAGAGCATAGCATCCAGCTCCCCGAGGGGATACTGCTGATCGGCCGGGCCTTCGATTTTCATTTCGCCGACAGGGTGACAGGGAAAGGAGGCCAGTCTCGTTGAAGTGGTCAGTACAGTAGGCGATTGATGCAGGCAGCCCCCATGGCCTTCGGCTCGAGAATACCCAATACGAAAACATCCCAGCGCCTTTCATTGACCTGACCGGAGTTTATGGGTCCAGCGGGAGTGAGAAAGAATCACTCTGGCAAAATCTTTACTCCTGGTAGGTAGGATTACCCGACATATACAGTAATAGTACCCTTCGAGCGAAGTGGCGAAAAATCAGGGGGTCCCAAGTGGGACAGGGCATTTCTGCTGTTTCTGGCAGAAAAAAACAGCAAGCGACGAAAAACCCAAATTCCTGAAAAGTTTTTTTGTGACCCCAACTGGCACTCCTTTTTGCCAGGCGCCGAAATACCTCCCCGACCCCTTCCCCGGAACTCAGCACGTCGGCGACTGTAGATTTGATCGCCGCAGCTCAATTAATGTAGGTGCTTTCAGATAGTGCCTCGAAGCGTTCTTGAGCAAGCCTCAATAACTCCAGATACTCCTCTGCCTTCTCCTGTAGCTCGTATCCCTCATCCGGTGGCTCGGAGTGGTCTGCGGCACCCTGGCTGATCGGCTGGGTGAATAACTCGTCCAATCGCGCGACGTCATCCAGACCCATCGCACGCATCAGTTTCTGCTCAAAGCTGCTCAATTTTTGGCTCATCGCGTAAAGAGCACTTCTTCTATGGACTTGTCTTCTGCATGAAATTGGAGACTAGGCACTGACATCGTGAGTTCTCCTGACTGGACCGAGTTTTTGTGCAAAGGGGAATGAGAGAGTTTATATCACAGCCATGTATTGCGAGGTTTGATTTGGTGGGACCAAGGGAACACATGCCACCGTCGCGGGTGTCCACGGGAGGGAACGATGCATGTTTTCACGTAAATCGAGGATCACGGATGTCGGAGGACTTCGTGATGTGCGGGTGCAAAAACCGCCAATCCTAAGGTTTCTTCATCTACTTTTGATTGTCCTCGGCCTTATGAGCCGTTTTCATTACGTCCGCCGTAATGTCCCGAAGCATTGGGCTGAAATCCACCACAATGATTGGGCGTCCCGGACTTCCCGAAAGCGATGCCTTGCTTTGCTCGTCTGTGATGTCTTTGCCGACCAAAAGCGTAAACTCGATCCTCACCGCGCAGAAAAGAAAATTCGTCACCGTCGGGTTTGAACCCCGGTAGGGCGCGCTGATCGCCAGAAGATTTGTGCGCATGGGCGTTCCGTCCCATACACCCGAGTCAAAGCGTACCACGAACTTGCCGGTGTCAAAGTGTCGCGCTGGATTTCCCGCTGCGCACGAAGGTATATTCAGTACACGAGGAACCTGACGTGCTTCGTGCGGCTGCTTTGCGATAGTTGCTCCAGGATGCAATTGTGCCCAATACGACGAGGATTGTCTGCTTGGCAAATTCCAGAAAAATGTTGGGACGATGTGTGGCCGGGAAAGAAATTTCGAAGGATTCGAATATTGGAGAGTGGGGTCGTCCAGTGAGTAATCGTCCTACGCAAGAGATCGCTGTTGACGAGCGGCGTTATGAGAATGGCGAGGACCCGAGGCTCCTGGATATCATCGAGATTCGAATGCGAGGTCATGTACCCTACGCACATCAGACAGAGAACCATTTGATTGACGCGGAATATTGCTGGGTCAAAGGCGGAATTGTGACATGGGATGAACTTGAGGCTGCGGTTGAACCCTTTGGTGGCACACTCTGGTTTGACGGATTTCACAGCTATAACGGCGAGAATGACCGTATTCCAGAGGCTCAAACATTGGAACTCGAGAATTCCCTTACCTTGGTCGAGACAGAGGATCTGGTTACTGCAGTTGCACACGTTGATGCAAACGATCAAACCTACTTGAAAGGGGCGCCCTTTTATAATGCGTTGAGCATCCAATGAGGAATGTGAAGGACGCGGCATTGACGGCCTCCCTGGATCTATGACAAGTGCCGGACATCACTGGTGCTCGAGCCCGGCGGGCTTCCGGAGTTTTGTTCGACTGAATCTCAGGGGGACGATGAGGGGTTGGGATTTGCGCCCGCAGGAGGGTTCCCCGCTTCTCCAGGTGGTGGGACGTTTTTGAAGAATTCGTGGATGTTGGGGATCGCTGGGTGCGATGCGTCAATCGCCGTTCCGGAATGCATTTTATCCATCGGGGGATGCGCAAACTGGCCTCCCGCTGGCTGGCTGCGAAGGACGATCCAGGTGCCGGCGTGGCGGTCGAGAAGGTAGTTTACTTGCATGGTGGTGCCGCCCTGCTTCAATCGGAAATCTGCGGTGGCTTGGGCTTGATCGCCGCTGATGCTGACCTTGCTGACGTCCATATCCATCACTGCCATGTTGATCGTGCTGTTGCTGGCCAGATGCTTCCGTATGGCCTCGGCGATGGCGTCCTGGTCGGTTCGTGCGGGCGCGTCGGCGGGAGGGGCGGCGGTGCTGATGCCTGTTGAGGCCGTCGCCTGATTGGCGGTGGAGTTGGTGGACGGCTTGCTGCAGGCTGCCGCGATAAGCCAAACTGTGACGATTAGGAACAACGGATGCCAACGTTTCATGATACCAACCACCTTTCCAAAGAAACCTTCACCAGCCTAGCAGCCCCAAGCATACCGCCAATTCCGTTCTGTTGCTCAAGAACGAGTGGCGACGAGTTCATTTCTGAATTGCGTGGCGAGTTTGACTTCCTCGCTTCCTACTGACGTCATATCTCGGACTCCAAAACCCACACCGATCTTTTTCAAGAAAGCGTTGGGAGGCTCGCCGCCGGCAAAGATCCACACGTAATCATTGGGAATCTCCTGCTGGACCCCTCTAACGTCGAGGATGACGCAGCTCTGTTTGAATTCCACGGGGTTCGATTCAAAAATCACGTTTACCTTCCCGCTCCGGATGCAGTCTGCGATGCGCTGCGAATTCCGCTCCTTGATCCGTGTGAAGTTTTCCTTCCGATAGGAGAGGGTAACTTTGTTGCCGACTTGATGCGCCAGACCCATGGCGGCTTCAATCGCGCTGTCGCCACCGCCCACGATAAGAATTCTCTTGTTCACGTAGTGGTCCGCCTCAATCAGGCGATACATCACCTTGGGTAGTTCTTCTCCCTTCACGCCAAGTTTGCGCGGGGTGCCGGTGCGTCCGAGTGCCAGGACCACGGCGTGGGCGCGATATTCGCTCTTGCTGGTGGCGACGGTGAAGATTCCGTCGCAGGCTCGCTTCACGTCTAGCACTCTTTCGCCACGGTGAAAATTGAAATCGACGTGTCCAAGCACTTTGTTCCAGAAGTCAATCAGCTCTTCCTTGGTGAGTTCGGTTTTCTTGAATTTTCCGTACATGGGAAATTCCACGGGACTGGTCATCACCAGCTTTTGTCGTGGATACTTGGCCACCGTGCCGCCGATTTCGCCCTCGTCCATGGTGACGTGCTTGAGCTTTTTCTCAATGGCGCGGAGCGACGCGCTAATCCCCGCGGGGCCTGCCCCCACAACAAGCACGTCATGGACGTCCGGCAGAGATTGTCCGCCTGGCGCTGATGCAATTCTCTTTGCAATCGTATCGACACAGTCGCGTCCCTGCCCGATGGCGTTCTTGATCAAAGCCAGCCCGCCGAGTTCGCCAACGATGAACAAATTCGGGATGGTCGTCTCATACTCGGAAGTCAAGTAAGCCATGTCGGCACCCATGCTGGGCTTGGCCATGACCATGGTAATCGCACCGACGGGACACACTTCTGCGCACAGGCCGTGCCCGATGCATTTATAGCCATTAACGATCACTGCTTTCCCACCCAGCATCGCCAGCACATCGCCTTCCGGGCAGACCGCGGTGCAGGCCGCGCAGCCAATGCAGTAGGTGGCGTCGATGTGCGGGTGCTGTGCCTGCGGGCCGTCTGAACGCAGCTTTCCTTTTTCCGCGGCCTCGTGAGCGCGCGTTTGCGCCTGCTTCATTTCCTTCATGTAGCGGCTCATGAAAAACAGCAGCACTGCCGTTGCGATGACGAAGGCGATTAGCGTATCCATTTATTCTTCAGCGATCCTCTTGCTGGAAATTGATCGGCCTCAAACAACCACGAGTCGTGAACACCCTTGCCGTGCCGCCAGCTGCATATGGCGAAATCACGGTCCTTGGAATATTTTCTTACAAGTAGCCCAGCAACATAGCCGTCGCAATGTGCAAGATTGCCAGAACCACAAAGGCGTAGCTGAACGGGCGATGCACCACGTGCCAGAGCTGGAAGACCTGTTGCGTGCGCGAAAGAAAGACCACTCGTTTGGAGAGTGTCGCCTGCCGCCGCACAGTCTGCACCACGCGTTCGAGTTCGTGGTTGCCGCTGGGCAAGATGCCGCCGAGACTCATGAGCACTCCTCCAAATCCCAGTGCCCGCCGCCGAAGGGATGCGACGCGGAACGGTCGAGCCAGGTCAAGAGCAAACATCCACATCAGAGCCCCCAGCGCCGATTTGTGCCTCACCATTTCCACCTCCGGAATATGGAACGCCGCCACCAACTCCCCGGGCTTGAGCATTTTTTGAGAAGACATCTGGTTGGTCAGCGCAATTTGCTCATCCTGCAGTTCCTGCCAGGTAAGTTCCGCCGCGTTCAACCGGCGCGGGATTTGAGAATAGATGTAGCGTCCCACCACGCCGCTGGCGGCCACAGCCACCATAATCCAGAACGCCATTCCCGCGATCCCGCGGAATTTGAATGCGGAGTGAAAAGCGATAATCACCGGCGCGGCAATTCCCAGCACGATGTGGAAGTCGAGCCAGTGCGTTGTGGTGCCGAAATTCCGCAGCCATCCGAAGCGCTTCCGGAAGTAGTAAAGATAGATCAGCAGGAAAAGTCCCACGCCGAGGACGCCCAGGTTGATGCCGATTGTCCCGCTCGGTCGAAGTAGATGGTGTTTGGGCGAATGTGGGCGCTCGATGGCGGTCAAGGTGTAGTAATCGTATCCATACGCGCCGACCACGGCACAAAATGCAACAGCCATGGTCCACACACCAGCCAGTCGTAGATGATGGGCCCTTTCGGGATCATTCGCCGCCGGGGTTAGAGTGTGCAGGGTGGTATTCGTCGTCATTGTATTGATGCTCCCGGTAGATTCATGGTGACCCGGTATTTCCTGTAGTCACTGAAGCGGTGAATATTTCTCCAGTGCTGGTGCGGTGTCTCCAAATCGACGGTGGCAGTCACGGGGAGCCACTGGGGCAACTTCTCGTCCTGCATCGAAACAGCACCGTAAATTACCTCTGCGCGAATCGTCTTCACGCCCATATCGCTCGCTGCGGAGTTGGCGGTCACTTCGATCCGGAGAATATCTCCCGATGCAGGGTCGATCCACGCCTCTCCCGTCATCTCGAGCGGCTTCTCAGCACCGACCATCTGGTAGAGAATCGGCGAGGGCGTGCCCTCGATATGCTCAAAGCGCACGCGCGCGAGCATCCTGCCCTGCAGCGTCTCGTCTCCCGAGTGAGTAAAATGAAAACTTGACTGGTAGTACGGATGAAAAATCATCGCCAGGGCCGAAAAGCCTGTAGAGGTGAGGAGTGGGCGTTTGTCCACATGCGCGGGCAATCGTTGGATGAGCTGCTGTTCATCAATTCGCAGGTGCCCGTCCTCGAGGTGCGTCCGGAGGATCGAGTCGAACACAGTCTCTCGTTTGTATTCGACCCCGCCGTTGTTCTTCAATTTTTGTTGCAGTACGTCTTCCTCGTAGCGCATCTCGGAAAATTGCTGTACAAACTGTTCCTCTCGCAATTGAGCGGCCGCGATCATCGGTTGTTCTCCGCCGGTGTTCTGGCTGCTCACACATGGCGCAATCACGAGCGAAAGCAGCAGAAACGCCCCCAGCGGGAGCGCTTTCTGTGTAAGCCCAACGTGCCCTGATTTTCCCAGTGCGTTCATCTCATTGCGCTCGGCTCTCAGAATCGTTTCCCCGCGATGAATTGGAACTGGTCGTAATTCATGGTGCCGCCTCGCTGCCAGGTGTAACCGCCCTGGAAGAATATGAATTCCCCAGGGGCCCAATCGAGATAGGTATTGATGAAGTGTGTCTGCGTTGTGCTCGTCAGAACAGACGCGAAATTTTGGAAACCAGCCTGCAGGTTCCATTGCAGGGATTCTCGAATCTCGCGCGACAGAGCAAGAGCTTTGTAGTCGCCGCTCCCGAACGCGCTGTTGAATTTCGAATAACGCAAGTCCGCGTGCACTCCAGTGCCCCAGATTTCTCCGAACGTAATCCCGTACATCTGGTTCCAGGAGCTTTTGGAATCCCCGGACCGCGAGCTTTGACCCTCCTCGGTGTACAGGCTGATCCGCTGTGGCAGATTCACGCGCACGCCGCCGCTCACCCCCTGAAACAGATAACGGTCCAGCAGCCCGGTGCCGATCAATTGCGGATCGAACGTCGGAAAATCACGGAAGTATGTGTCGCTCAGGCTTAGCTCAAGCCGCGGGTGCGGTACATACCGCAGCGTCAGATAGCTTCGATTCAGGCCTCCTGTGCCGGATGTCGTGGCTGGGGTGGTCGCAGTGGCGGGGTTCGTCACCGCCGTGTGCGGCGCGTCAATCTCCATCGAATCGTACAAAGCCAGATTCCGCTTGAAGAAAATTCCGGTCTCAGTAAAGAGAAACTGGCGGTTGGCGTGCCAATTGATTGCACTCAAAGCGATCCCGAACGTGGCCGAATAACGAGTCGCATCCCAGTCGCCGCCAGAAAAATTCACGAATGTCCCCGCCAGACGTTGATTCGGATTGTAGTCGTATGATGTGGGATCGGGCTCGGAGCCGGCAAACACTCCCATGGTTGTGTGTTCGCCCACTTTGCGGCCCACGTATCCGCCGTCAACCACGTCCAGGCTCGCAGCCCATGGCAAATAAAGGCGGCCCCCGCCCGCCACCCAGCGCGAGTCTGGATTTGCGTACGTGAGGCTGAGCGTATACGTGCGATTGATCAAGTCCGAAACGGTCTGCGGCTGTGCGTTGCCGGAAAGCGAAGTGAATCGGCCGCGCCAGTAGCCATTGAAGTTCCAGAAGGTGCCGCCGATGCGCGTCATGTCCATGCGCGCCACCAAACCCACCGCCGAACTCGTGCTCGAAGGATTATCACGGGTTATCACCGTGTCGTACTCAAACCCGATTCGCCCGCGGGTGCGATTGATTTCCGGCGAAGGTGGCCTGGGGACCGCCGCGCGCGCCTCCTCGACCGGAGGATCTCCTGCGTTAAACGAGATAACTTGTGGGTAGGTCCGGCCACCGATAAGCTGTGCCTCCTCCTTTTTCTCCTTCACAGCTTCGGGCGCAAACCGCACCGTATCCCCCACCGCCAAAGGCTCGGTGGACGTTTTGATTTCACACACGGCCGACGTAGCAGCCACAGAGATCACCTCGAGCGTGGCCACGATTCCGGAAGGTGGCTGGAGCTGCGGCCCATTCGGACTCTGCACCGCCGGCGCCACCGCATGCTCCACCAGCAATTTTTGCCCCTCTTTTACCCCCCCGGAGCGGCCCGCATCGATATAAACCACGTCCTGCGCGATGTACTTAATATGAAAAGTTATCTTCTCCAGCGCCTCTTGCGCCCACACCCCCACCGGAAAGAGTGCGAAAAGGAGCGGAGTGATCCCGAGAATCAGCAACCGATCCCTAATCATCACCGCCGCCCCCGCTCTTGTGGCACTGGTAGCAATTAATGCTGTTGTAGACGTAACCGGAAACGTGCGTGTGGTGTGGGTCTGTTTGCGCTTTGGTATGGCAGTTGGTGCACTGGAACACCGAATAGTCGCTCGGATTCGTGTGGCAGGTGGCGCACACTCCGTTGGCATTCCCGTGATTCGTTGGGAACCAGCTGTGATTGAAGGTCGCCCCCAACCAACTAGTGGTCGTGTGGCACGTCTGGCAAGTTGTCGGGAATCCCGCCGCTACGTGATTCGGATTCGTTGTCCCGGTGTAATCGGCCTTGTGGCACGAGTAGCAGTCGGTCGGAGTGCCCGCAAAAACTCCGCCGATGTGGCAGCTGTTGCATGGCACGTTCACGTGGAATCCGGTTAATGGAAACGGCGTGTTGTTGTGATTGAACGTTGCATTCAGCCAGGTCGTGGTCGTATGGCACATGGTGCAATCTTGCGGGAATCCGCCGGTCACGTGATTCGGAATCCCCGTCATCGTCGCTGTCTTGTTGTAATCCGCTGCATGGCAGCCGTAACAAGTGGTCGGCAGCGTACCGTTGTAGTTATCCGTGTGGCAGGTAGCGCACGGCACGCTCACGTGCGCGCCGGTCAATGGGAAGCTCGTGGTGTTGTGATTGAAATTCGCGTTAAGCCAAGTGACGGTAGTGTGGCACACCGTGCAGTCCTGCGGGAAATTGGCAGTCACGTGATTGGGGACTCCCGTGATGTTCGCCGTATTGTTGTAATCAGGCGCATGGCAGCCGTAGCACGTCGTCGGCGCATTCGCGTAGTTCCCGCCAGTGTGGCATTGCGTGCACAGCAAGTTGGCGTGCCCGTTAGTCAATGGGAAAAACTGCGCGTGATTGAAATTGGCCGTGTCCCACCCTGAAGTCGTATGGCAGGTGGCGCAGGCCGAGGCCGCAAAACCCGCCTGAGCGTGCGGCGGATTATTAGTTGCGTTATACGTCGCGATGTGACACGAAGCGCAATCCGTGGCCAGGCCCTTATATATGCCGCTCGCGTGGCAGGTCGTGCAGGCAACCCCGATATGTTTTCCCGTCAGGGGGAACGATGTCTGGGTGTTGTGATCGAATTTCCCGTCCGCCCAGGCGATCGTATCGTGGCAAGTCGAGCAAATCACCGGAGCGAAGCCCGCCTGTGCATGCGGCGGGTTGCTCGTAGCGTTGTACTTGTCGATGTGGCAACCGCTGCAGGTGGTCGGCGCATTCGCAAAATTTCCGCCCATGTGGCATTGCGTGCACTGCAGGTTGGCGTGCGCATTGGTCAGCGGGAAAAATTGTGCGTGATTGAAATTCGCGTTGCCCCAGCCCGCGGGCGTGTGGCAGGTAGCGCAAGCAGACGCCGCGAACCCCGCCTGCACGTGCGGCGGATTATTAGTGGAGTTGTACTCTGTCGTGTGGCAGGAAGCGCAATCAGTCGGCGTGCCGGCGAACTTCCCGTTGATATGGCACTGATTGCACGGGACGGTGTCATGCTTGGGGATCAACGGGAATGTCGTCTGGGTGTTGTGGTTAAAGTTGGCGTTGAGCCAACTCGTTGTGTTGTGGCAGGTCGAACACATGTTCGTCGCGAACCCCGCCTGCGCATGCGGCGGGTTGTTCGTGCCGTTGTAATCCTTCGCGTGGCAGCCGTAGCAATCGGCGGGCGTGCCCGCGAATTTCCCG
This sequence comes from uncultured Acidobacteriota bacterium, assembly GCA_963701005.1. Lineage (GTDB taxonomy): Bacteria > Acidobacteriota > Terriglobia > Acidiferrales > UBA7541 > Palsa-295. Next base: position 2,669,481 of record OY969555.1, on the reverse strand, counting down.
CCGATGTGGCAGGCAGTGCATTCGAGCGTCGCATGCGCACCCGTCAGCGCGAAGCCGGTGAACTTCAGATGGTCGAATTTCGCCCCGAACCAGGTATCGGCACTGTGGCAGGATTCGCAGGTCGTCGGGAAGGCCAATGATTTGTGATCGGGCGCGACCGCCTTCTGGAAGTCCGCTGTATGGCAGGAAAGGCACGCCGTCGAGAGTCCGGTGAATTGACCGGTGGCCTCGCCCTTGTGACAATCCGCGCATTCAAGCATCGCGTGGGCCCCAAGAAGCGGGAAGCGATTCTCGTGCTGTTTTAGCTGCTCCGTTTGGATACTCCACCCTTTTACCGTGTGGCATTCCTCGCATCTGGCGCCAAACTGCCCGCGATGAATATCAGCATGGCAATCTGCGCAGCGAGTGCTGGCGTTGCTGAAAACCAGGCTGGTGTGGCACTGCGTGCAGCTCACTCTTTCGTGCATTCCGCGGAGCGGGTAGCGCGTGCGATTGTGGTCAAATTCAGGGACGCCGCGGATCGGCTTCCAACTCGTATTCGTGTGGCAATCTTCGCAGGGGATACTGATTGGGCCGTGCGGGTTTCGTCCGGATTTTTTGTAGGATTGCGACTGCGCGAGATTCTTCGCTACAACCACCAGGGCCAACACCACGAGCATGAGCCGGAAAAGAGTCGTCGCGCGCATCGGCCACTTTCAGGGTACTTTTTGAGCGAGCTGGGCTACGGTTAGAAACTTCCAACAAATTTTACTGATAGGCGCCAGGTACGCCTACTGGTCAGAAGGCCAGTTTTAGTTCAGTACACCACTGGGTTAAAAACTGTTCCCGGGTTTTGTGTGAGCTTCGCCGGCTATTTTCTGTGCAATTCCTTCACCAAACCTTCGCGTGTCAGGCACCTGGAGTTCCCTCCTGCCAAATGCTTCCATCTGAGGATTGTGGCTGCCATTCCATTGTGCGGAGTTCAGCTCGCCCTCACATCGAGGAATATTCTTAAGCAGTATAATTTTCAGCGGTACGGAAACTTTTACATCACAGGACTCCGAATGCGCTTCCCGCTCCTTTTTGGAATTAGCCTGAATCGCATTAGCGTGCGCGGGTGAACACAGGCCGTGGTTCGGACTGGCACTAGCCATGGCAACTCGCGCAAGGGTGTGGTGTCGGCTTGTAGAACAAGACTCGTTTTTCGCCAATGGTTTTGTAACCCTTATGGCAGAGATCACAAGCTACCTTCTCGTGGGCGCCCTTCAGCGAGAAATCGGTCTGCTTCTCATGGTCGAAAAGGGACGGCCTCCACTTGTCTGAATTGTGGCAGTCCTCACAATTCCGCGGCTGGCCCCTCCGGTCAAACTGGCCAGCGTGAATATCCTCGTGGCAACCCGCGCAATCCTTGGGCGCGGAACGGAACGATACCTCGCTTACTTTCCCGCCAGGCGTAGCCGCCTTGTGGCACTCCTCGCAAGCTACCTTTACGTGAGCACCCACAAGTGGGAATGAGGTCTTCGAGTGATCAAAGCCCGGCAAATCCGTCCATGACTTTACCGTGTGGCACGCTTCGCACCCCGCCGTTCTACCGTCCGGGCGCTTCTGCGCCATCTGATCGTTGAATTCGCCGTGGTGCGGGTCCTGGTGGCAGCCGGTGCAGGAGCGATCCTCAAATCGATAGGGGACCATTTTTGTGGAATACGCGGCCCTGTCAACTGTATGGCACTCCGAGCAGGTAACCGCCAAGTGCGCCCCCGCCAGCGGGTAGCGGCTCTTCTGGTGCTGCGCGATCGTGTAAGTAGAGGGTTGAAACCCGTTGACGACGTGGCAGGGTTCACACTGGCTCTCATATGGCGCCGCGGCAAATTGGCCCTGATGCGTGTCCGTGTGGCAGTCCAGGCATTTTGCAAACGCGATTTTGTATCGTGTCGCCGCCCCCGCTGGCAGGTGGCATTTCGCGCAGGCCACGGTTGCGTGTTTGCCCGCAAGGGGATACGCCGTGGCCACATGCGCCTTTACGTCGAAGAGCGACGGCTTCCAGCCCTCCTCGTTGTGGCAGCTCGCACATTCGCCCTTGTCCGGGCGTGCGGCAAACTGGCCGCTGTGCGGGTCCGGCTTGTGGCAATCCGCGCACTTGGCAAACGCAACCGCCTTTTTGAAATCTCCACCCGCGTGGCAGCGCAGGCAGTCCACCTGCGCGTGCTTTCCCAGCAAAGGAAATTTCGTTTTCGAGTGGTCGAATTGCTCGCTCGCCGGGATTCTTTTCCAACTGCTGGTCGAATGGCAGCTTTCGCAAGACTGCGCAAAAGTACCGCGATGCGGGTCACTGTGGCAGTCCGAACACTTGCTGAATGGAATTCCCGTGTAGCGAGGCTTCCCACCCGGCGCCGCGGGTGCGTGGCATTTCGCGCACGGCACTTGCACGTGGACCCCCGTGAGCGGATACCTGGTCTTCGAGTGATCGAATTTGGCGGCCGCTTTCCAGTCCACGTAATTGTGACAATCCAGACATTTCTGCCCCAGCTGGCTGTGGTGTACATCTTCGTGGCATGTGACGCAATCCTGCGAAAGTCCCAGGAATGTGCGATTCAAATCCTCCATCTTGATTAGTGGTCGTTCGGCCTCTCGAATGCGCACCGCCATGTGGCACTTGCTGCATTCAATCCCGGCGTGCTTTCCTTCGAGCGCGTAGCCCGTCTGCGTGTGATCGAAGCCCTGGAGCGACGGCAGCCAATGGATGAGTGGGAAGTCTTCCCCATTGTGCTCGGAGTGGCATTTGGCACAGTCCGTTTTATTGGTGTAGCGCGAATGCAGGCCGCGATTTTGCGTCAGCTCCCGCTCGATTTCCGTGTGGCATTCCCGGCACTTCAGGACTGCCGAGCCCGCCCCCACTTTGTGGCAACTCGAGCATTGCGTCGAACCGCTAAGCGATTCGTGGGCTTTCGAAAGCGGCCCCGGCGAAATCTGCGCCCGACTCGGCGTGACCGCGAGAAAGAGAAATCCCATCGCGCAGGCCAGTCGCTTTACCCACAGCCCACACATCGCCCAAGCAAGCCCGCTCCAATTTCCACGAAGGGCTTTGTGCACCATCTTCAACTGCCTGTACATGTGTACAGGATTAGGTCCGCCCAAAATTGGCTCCCCAGAGAAAGAACCCGCGAATCGTGCGATAAGAAAATCCGCCGTCGAAGCTTTTTAGATGTTTTTCAGCTGGGGAAACTCAGAATAGCATGCTGCCACCCAAGATTTAATCAAGAGACTGCCCGCTTGTGCAGTTCGGGTAACTGTTGACCCGAACTTCGATAACTCCCGATAAGCTATATAAAAGGGGTTGTCAAGAAAATATCTCGCCTACGGCCGGATTTTTTCTTGCGCTCCAGCCCGCTTTGTTGAGCAGGATTTCTCCTAGCCTTCCGCTCCATGAGCTCGGTTCGCGACGCAGCGTTGCGTCAGTGGGAGGAGCCGCTTGCCTCTTTTTCTTGGCGTGAATAATCCGGACCGCTAGCGCGGTCTGCTTCTGGTCGCCAGGGTCGAAGAGCAAGATGGCTTCAGATTCACCTTTCTGGCGCAGACGGAAGCCAGCAGCAATGGCTCGGCGTTTCCGGGCACGAATTGTCTTATCCGTGCGTGCATTATTTGCGGGAGCTTCGAGTACGATTCCAAACCGCCCGGAATCGAGCTCGCACAGGTGCTCGAACTTGCCGCGAATGACCAGGTCGCCGCATTCATCGTGCTTTACGCGCAAGCGGTACTGCTCGGCAAATTCTGCCAGCGTGGTTGGCGATTCCATTAGGCACACACCGACGCACAAGCCCGTGTACCCACCGTGTACCTCAATTCGGCGTTTGTGCCGATTTTGTAGGTTTCACCGGAATGTGGAATGAATAAGTTGCGTGTTTTGAGGAGGCCTCGGAGTTCGATTCCCACCCGCGCCATCATCCCGGTGACTCGAAAATTCCCCGCGTCTTTTTGAGGTGAACCGTCGGCAACAAGATGGTTTCGATCCGGCTGTCACTCGTGCCGCTGAACACCTGCGCACAAACCGGATGGATTTCTTCTTATTGCCGCCTTTGGCCGCCTCGTTTTTCTACAACTTAAATCATGTCACACGGATCTGGCGGAAGCGTGTGGGAGTCGAACCCACCTTCGAGGCCCGCGAAGGGCTCGAACGGCAGCTTTGAAGGCTGCGAGGACCACCGGGCCCCTTGCGCCTCCGTCGCGCGAATTATAGAGGCGCGCGGAGCGGCATTCAACTCTTGGGGGAGACGGTGGCGAATTTTTTGCGGGCGAGCTCGAGGAGATTGGAATCCGTGCAGACTTCGTAGTAGGCGCGGGTGCCTTGCGTGCCGATTTTTCCGCCGGGCAGCAATTGGCGGACGAAGCCTTTGCGGACGACGATGGGCTCGAGCGCGTCGCCGAGCGGCACCTCACCGAAATAAATCTGCACGCGCTCCTTGCCCCAAGGGAGCGGGAAATTTCCGCCCATGGGTGCGAGCGAAATTTCCGCGCCCAATTTCTGGAAGCCTTCTTCGTTGAGCTCGATGCCGTTGAGATTGTAGCGGATCAGGAGCTCCTCGCCTTCGTCCTCGGCGGCGTCTTCCATCAGCGTTTGGAGGTGAAATACGTTGAAGGGCGAAGGATTCGCCTGAAAGAGACGCTTGGCCATTTTCGAGCAGCTCGAAAGGCGATCGGAGAGATTCAGGGCGCGCGAGATGATGATGCGGGAATCGCCGTCCATCCAGAGCGAGGGCGCGGAATCCTGGAACGCGACGCCGACGCCCAATTCGAGCGGCGGGAGGCCGGTGGTCTTTGCGCGCGAGTTGTAACCTTGGGTGACGGCTAGGATTTCGCGTCCTAGGACGCAGGCGCGCGCGACGGCGCGCTGGGTGGCGCGAGTGGACTCGGTCTCATAGATCGCGAGGATGATGGCGTCGCCTTCGATGAATACCTTCGCCGCGCCGTAGCGCTCGAGCATGCGCTTCACAGGCTCATGCAGGTTCATGCTGAAATGCGAGGCGGGATTCATGCCGCGCTCGAGCAGGTCTTTGGTGATGCCCGTCGAACCGCGAACATCCGCTTTGATGACTGCATGCGAAATGACTGGATCGTCAGCGGGGCGGCCTTCATCCGGGTGGAGAAATTCGTAGAGGCTTTTATTGGCGCGCGAAATTTCACGCGAACGCTCGGAGCGGACCAGATTGATACGCTCCATCCAGGCGGCCACTTGCTGGTAATTGCGCCGGTCGCGGCGGAGGCGCATCAAGTCTTCGGCAAACTGGCGGGCGACGCCTAGAGTTTCGTCGTGCGTGCGACGGCGGACGGCGCGGGCCGCGTCGTCGAGCCGCTTCATGGAAATCTTTCGCGCCGGGAACTGTTCGAGAACTTTTTCGACGCGCTTCTGCTCGTCGCGATTCACCAGCGCTTTTTTGAGCTGCTGGAGGTGGATCGGCGGGCAATAGTCGGAATATATTTTTCGCAGCTCGTAGCCCGCGAGCATGTGGAAAAGCAGGTCGCGTTCCTCGAGGCGGTGCACCCACTCTTCGAGTAGCCGTACGCGCGCCTCATGCGTATCTTCGGCCTCGGCATCGGCCGCCGGCGCGTCAAAGATGCGCGGCGCATTTTCGGGCTGATTCAGGTAGTCGCCCAGACGGTCCTTGTACTCCTCGGTGAGGAAATCGAGGCGCTGCTTGGCGGAGTCAATCTGCGGGGCCAGCTCCTCCAAATTCAATTCCACGGAGGCGTATTTCTTGCGCAAATTTGCGAGCTCGCCCTGCGCCTCTGCCGGAGCGCCGCTTTTGCGTTTGAAGAGCCAGGGAAAGCGATCCTCGCCGTCGCCGCCTCGTCCGGTGAGTTCACTTTGCTCTTCCTCGACGCGCTCGAGCTCGGAACGAAGCAAACGCGCCTGCTCGAGCAGCCGCTCGTAGGATTTCCGAGCCTTACTCATCTCTTCGGAATTGTCACCGGCAAGGATGAAATCGCGAACGAAATCGAGGAGCAGGACGTCGAAGACTTCGAAGCGGTCGGGGTCGTTTACGAAATTGCCCAGGAGGACGTAGTGCTCGAGGAAGAGGTGGTCATCGTTGCCGTTTTCGACGAAGAGGAAGCGATTTTGTAGGAGATCGTAGGTGTCATGAAAATCGTCGCCGAAAAGGGCGCGGCGCGATTTCGAGAGGGTTCCTTCTTCCAATTCGCTCCAGATGCGATGAAGCGTCTCGCCCACCTGGCGGTAAATATTTTTCTTGTCCGCCTGGATTTCGGCAACTTTGGCGCGTTTCACGTGGGCTTGTTCGCTGTGCTCGAATAATTCGCCGCGGGCGCGTATCCAATCCTTGCACTCGACGAGAATGGTGGAAAACTGGCTGGCCAGTTCCATATTGAGGTGCTTCAGGAGCGCGAGTTGGTGCAGGACGTCCGTCTCGATGGATTGCTGGTACTTCGCGCGCGTGAGCGATTCCTGCAAAATTTCGCTGAGCATCTTTCGAAAGGCGGCATGCTCGGGCGCGCCGGATTGCTTGCGATCCTTGCCGTAGAATTGGCTGACGTTGGTGGTCTGGCGTATGAGGTCAAACAGGTACTTTCGCGTAAAATCGACGAATCGCGGGCTGAGGAAGACGTCATAATGGACGTTGTCGATTCCCAGCGTGAGTTTCTCGAGGCGGATTTCGGCGGAGTAAGCCTCAAGCTTCATCCTTTCCGGATGGGCGGGAGCTGGCGCGATGGGAGTTTCTGGCATTCCAGGCCTGTCGCCGGGCGAGATTTCAATGTAGCTGAGGATGAATGCGGGGCGCAATGGAGAGAGACGTAAGGGTTAACGCTGAATCGGAAACTGGGGGCGCGGCGAGCGGGTTTGACTTCCCTTCTGGCGCCCGACCCGCGCGCACCGACCTAGGGCCATGCCTTTATCTGGGACCTGCGGGGCAGCGCTGCAGCCGCCCTGCTCAGGAAGGCGGCTTCTGCGCGGTGCATCAGCCGGAAGGTGCGGCGGGGGCAAAGCCGGCGGTGTCTCCGCGTCGAGTAGCCGTGATCATGGCGATCCTGGCGCTGCTTTGGCCCATCCTGGCGGATATCGTGCGAGAACTCATTCACCTGTTTCGGTGAATTCGGATTTCCACTACAGGGCACGGAAACTCGCATGGTCTGCCCCCTCGCTGGCAACCTCAATCATCTGCACAACGTCAAACATTGCTGGAAGAAACGAATCGTGAAGGCTGTAAAATAAAAATCGTGAATCCTGCGAAAAGGGCGTCAGGCAGGAAATACTTGGGGCGGAATATCGGAAATTCGATTTTTGGCTCCGGCGGCTTGGCCTGGCTAAGCCTGAGCCTGCTGCTTTTCAGCTTATCTCCACGCGCGCTCGCACAATCGCAGCAGCAGCCACCATCCGCATCGGGAGTGCCGAGCGCTCAGGCTGAGCCGCCGCAAGCTCCAGCATCATCTAGCCAGCGGTCGGTCGGGCCGCTAATCACCGGAACCATCACGGGAACAATTGTGGACACATCTGGCGCTGCCGTCGTCGGAGCGCAGGTGAAGCTCACGCGCGAGGATCAATCTCCGGCCCGAGCCGCGCTCACCGGCAATGAGGGGGAGTTCTCCTTTGCGGAAATTCCGCCCGGACCATTTCAGCTAACAATTTCGGCGGCGGGCTTTGGGAACGAAACATCCACCGGTACGCTGCATGCGGGTGAGATTTACGTCGTCCCGCAGATTACGATGGCTGTGGCGACTGCTGTGACTGAGGTGCGGGTGACACCACCGCGGGTGGAAATCGCGGAGGCACAGATTAAGGAAGAGGAAAAGCAGCGGGTGCTGGGCCTGTTTCCGAATTTCTATGTCAGCTACTCGAAGAATCCGGTTCCGCTTACGGCGAGGCAAAAATTCGAGCTGGCCTGGAAGACTTCGATGGACCCGGTATCATTTGGGCTGATTGGGGCCATCGCGGGAATTGAGCAGGCGACCGATCAATTCAGCGGATACGGGCAGGGTGGGGAGGGGTATGGAAAGCGATACGGGGCGGCCTACGCGGATTTCTTTACCGGAACTTTTATCGGCGCCGCCATACTGCCATCGGTCCTAAGACAAGATCCTCGCTATTTCTACAAGGGAACGGGCACCAGGAAATCGCGGTTTTTCTACGCGGTGGCCAATGCGGTGATCTGCAAGGGTGATAATGGGCACTGGCAGCCGAACTACTCGAATATTCTTGGGAGCCTCGCTTCGGGCGGGATCTCAAACCTCTACTATCCTTCTACGGATCGCGATGGAGTGACGCTGACATTTGAAAACGCGCTGATTGGGATTGGCGCGACGGCGGCGGCCAATGTTCTGCAGGAATTCATTATTCGCAAGCTGACGCCCAGCGCGGCGAATGGCGATCCCGCAAATCCCTAAAGCTCGACCTGCGAGCTATCGGCCATCGTAACCACCGTGTTACCATTTTTCCCCGCACCACTTTTTCCGGCAAGGAATTGCGGATGAGCATGGACCGTAGAACTTTTCTGAAGACCTTGGCTGTTGCAGGGGCGGCGATGGCGCTGCCGCCGCTGCCGGCGTTTCCTCGGCCGGCGCCTGGCTCATTCGATTTCGCTTTTTTTACGGACACGCACATTCAGCCTGAGCTGGAGGCGGCGCATGGGTGCGACATGTGCTTCCGCAAAATCGCTGCGGCCAAGCCGGAATTCGCGATCATGGGCGGCGACCACGTCTATGATGCGCTGGGCGTGAATCGCGTGCGCGCCGGAATGGTCTTCGATCTCTACAAGCGGACCGAGCAGCTTCTTGGGATGCCGCTCCACCACACGATCGGGAACCACGATGTTTTCGGATTGCTCACGAGAAGCGGCGTGGCTCCGACGGATCCTGCTTACGGCAAGAAAATGTATCAGGATCGGATGGGGCAGACGTTCTACTCGTTTGACCATAAGGGCTATCACTTCGTGGTGCTCGACTCGATTCAGCCTACGGACGACCGTCTGTGGGAAGCGCGCGTGGATGAGGCACAGCTTCACTGGCTGCGCGATGATTTGGGCCGGCTGCCTGCGGGCGCGCCGGTGATTGCTGTGGTGCACTGCCCGGTCGTCACTGCATTCGCGACGTACGCCTACGCGGAAATTGTTTCCGCCAACCGGAAATACAATACGATGACGGTAGTGAACGCGCCGGAACTGCTCGAAATCTTCGATCACGCCAATGTGCTCGCCGTGCTACAAGGCCACACGCATGTGAATGAAATCGTGGCCTACAAGAACACGCAGTACATTACCAGCGGGGCAGTTTGCGGAAATTGGTGGCACGGGCCGCGACTGGGCACGCCTGAGGGTTACACCATCGTCAGTTTGCGAGAGGGAAAAATCTCGACCCTGTACGAGACCTATGGATTCCATAGCGTTGATCCGCGTGAGAAATTCTGAAGTGTAGGGTGCCGATACACGCCGTCACCATAAACTGACCCACGACATCCAGCCCATAGATAATGCGCCCTATCGCAAGATTCGATGTAAAATGCCGGGCCATGCCAAAACTACTTGAAGGCAAAACTGCTATCGTTCTGGGCGTATGGAATAAGTGGAGCATTGCGTATGCCATCGCGCAGGCGTTTGTGCGCGAGGGGGCCACGCTGCTGCTTACCTACCAGAATGAGCGGGCCAAGCCGGCCGTGGAGGAGCTGGGGAAAGAGCTCGGGGCCGCGGCATTTTTCCCGTGCGATGTGCAGAATCAGGTGGATATTGACAATCTCGCGGTGGCGTTGAAGGCGCGAGGGCAGAAGCTCGACGTCGCCGTGCATTGCCTGGCGTTTGCGAATCACGAGGATCTAGGCAATCCGTTCGTGAACACGTCGCGGGCGGGATTTCAATTGGCTCTCGAAGTGAGCGCGTTTTCGCTTGTGGCGGTGGCGAAGGCGCTCGCCCCTTTGATGACGGATGGCGGCGCGATTATGACGCTTACGTATCTTGGCTCGACGCGCGTGGTGACGAATTACAACGTGATGGGAGTTGCGAAGGCCGCGCTTGAGGCATCGATGAAGTATCTGGCGAGCGAACTCGGGCAGCAAAAGATTCGCGTGAATGCAATTTCCGCCGGGCCCATCAAGACCATTTCCGCGCGGGGAATCAAGGATTTCTCGAAGATGCTGGATTTCGTGAGCGAGCATGCGCCCTTGCGGCGCAACACCGATCCGGCGGAAGTCGCGGACACGGCTGTTTTTTTGGCGAGCGATTTGGGCCGCGGCGTTACCGGCAACGTGCTGTATGTGGACGCCGGCTTTCAGATAATGGGATTGTGACCGCCCGGCGCTCGCGAATCTTCGAGCGCGCTCAGTGCCTCGGTGTCATCTCGAACTGAAATCTTCCGCGTGTCTTCGGCTACGTGCTCGAGGTGTACCCGCAGAATTGGCCAGTCGGTCCGCAGCGCGAGTTTCTCCGGCCATTCGACGATGACGATGGCCTGCTCGGTAAGAAAATCCTCGAGGCCGAGCGTTTCGAGATCGTGGAAATCGCCGACGCGGTAAAGGTCCACGTGGTAAACCACAGAATCGTGATCGTATTTATGCACCAGAGTGAAAGTGGGGCTGGTGACCTGGTCTTCTTCCGCAGCACCGAGGCCGCTCACGATTCCTTTTGTGAGTGTCGTCTTCCCTGCCCCGAGGTCGCCGGAGAGCAGAATCAAGACGGGCGGCTTCAGGTGGGTTCCGATTTCGCGGCCGAGCCGAATCGTGGCTTCCGATGAGTGCGTGACAATTTCCTTGCTAGCCACGGCCAAGCTCGTAAAAGAAATGCTGGTAGGCGTCGGGAATGGCGCGAATTAAATCTGAGGCCATCAGCGGCGCCTGCCCCACGTCCACGTATGCAAGATCCCCGGCAAGGCCGTGGAGATAGACTCCGAACCCGAGCGTCCACCACCAACGCTCGGCGCCATATTGCGCGGTCAGGCCCGCGAGGATTCCCGTAAGCACGTCGCCTGTTCCACCAGTGCCCATGCCGGGATTTCCGGTGGAATTGATCCACGCCTGCCCGTTCGGCGCGGCGACGATGGTCTGATGCCCCTTTAGAATCACGTACGCGCCCCAATCCGCGGCAGTCTGCTGCGCCAATTGCAACCGCCGGGATTGAATATCGCTCGTCCTCGTGCCGATCAGCCGCGCCATCTCGCCGGGATGGGGCGTGATGGCGAGCATTCCATTCGAGCCTTTCAATTCGGCGGCGCGCGCATCGAAGGCGTTCAAGCCATCGGCATCGAGAATGACGGGCATGGCGGGCCGGTTGGCAACGATTGTGCGGATGAACTGCTGCGTCTCAATGTTCGTTGAAAGGCCCGGGCCTATGGCCAGGGCGCGCTTGCCTTTCAACAGGTTGTCGAAGCGCTCGTATTCGAGGCTGCGTAGCGAGACGCTGCCGGTTTCTGTGGCAAGCAGCGGTTCGGTCATAATTTCGGGCGTATGGCCCGCGATAATCGGGAGCACGGGTTCGGGAGCCGCCACGGTCACAAGGCCTGCGCCAATGCGAAGCGCGGCCCACGATGCAAGCACTGCGGCTCCACTCTTCCCCACCGAGCCTGCGACGATCAGCGCGTGGCCGTAATCTCCTTTGTGCCCGGTTGGGTCGCGCGGAACCGCAAACTGCGCGAGCTCGCGTGACTCGAGCCAGCGCAATTGGCCCTTGCCGACTTCTTCGATAAGCTCGGCGGGAGAGCCGATATCCCGGACGAGCAACTGCCCTACCTGTGTGTACGCGGTGCCTTGAAACAAGCCGGTTTTCGGCGCAGTAAACGTGATCGTGAAATTCGCCGTCACGGCCGCGCCTTCAAACTCGCCTGTGTCGACTTGAAGGCCGGAAGGAATGTCCACGGAGATAACCGTTTGCGTGGATGAATGGCGATTCACGTCTTCAATTGCTTCGCGCAGCAAGCCTTCCACCGGGCCACGCGCGCCGGTGCCAAGGAGCGCATCAATAATAATGTCCGCCGAGGCCACCGCGCTCTTCGCCGCCTGCCATTCACCAGCGCTGCGGATAATGTGAAATTCGCGAGACGCTTCCTGCCAGCGCTTCAGATTCGCTGCTGCATCGCCCCTGACTTCACCCGGATCGCCAAGCAGATAGACTGACGGCTTCGCCCCCATTTCCAGCAGGTGGCGCGCGACCACGAATCCATCGCCGCCGTTATTGCCCTTGCCGCAGAGGACCACGATTGTGCGTCGGCGCAATTTTCTAAATTGCTGCCGGATGAATCCAGCGACAGTTTTCCCGGCGTTTTCCATCAGCGTGAGACTGGGGACGCCGTGGCGCTCCGTCGTCAAGCGGTCCACTTCCCTCATCTCCGCGGCTGTGAGAATTTTCATGGCCTAAGTCTCATCGAAATCCGTGGAATCGAGAGGGCAGCATCGTGCACTACAACATCCATCCGCCGCTCACGTTCAACACTTGCCCGGTAATGTAATCAGCCTCATCGGAGGCGAAAAACTTTACCGCTGCCGAGACATCCTCCGCCGAGGGTGGCCGCCCAATTGGAAAGCGCGAGTCGCGCATCCGGCGCGCTTCGTCCACGGTTAGATCTTTCTCATCGATGTTCGAGGGATTCACCACATTCACGGTGATTCCGTTTTTTGCTTCCTCGATTGCGAGCGAACGCGAGAACGAGACGACCGCGGCTTTCGCGGCCGCATACGCCGAAATTGTTCCCTGGCCAAACGCGCGTTCAGCGCCCACCGCGCCGAGATTCACAATGCGGCCCCAGCGCTGGCGGCGCATGGCTGACAGCGCAGCTTTGCTGGCGTAAAAAACGCTCAGCAGGTTCGATGCAAGAATATTCTCCCATTCCTCGATGCCGGTTTCTGCCACTGGCTTCCAATTGAATTCTCCGACATTGTTCACCAGGATGTCGAGCCGGCCGAATCGCTCGAGCACCGCATCAGTCAGAAATTGGACTTTTTCGGCATCCGTCGCATCCGCTTCAACGGCAAAACATTCCGCGCCCTGCGACTGAATCTGCCTCAGCGCATTTTGCGCCGCCGTTTTATTCGACCGGTAGGAAATCGCCACGCGCACGCCTTCGTGCGCCAGCCCCTGTGCGATTCCCTTGCCGATTCCGCGGCTGCCTCCGGTGATCAGCGCTGACTTTCCCCGCAATGGCACGCCCGCCCCCTCGAAAAGACCAGCCAGTATAATGAATTGGCGGCCGTGACCCTAGCGTCTTGCGCGCTACCCCATGCGCGCAACGACCACCGTCATGTCGTCCGCCTGCTCCGCCGCGCCAGACCACTGATTGGCTGAGGCGATCAGATTTTCGGCCAGCTCCTTCGTCGGCACGCGCTGCTGGCGCAAAATTTCCTCGCGCAGCCGCGCCAGGCCGAATTCTTCGCCAAACGCATTCTCAGGCTCGGTCAAACCGTCGCTGAAAGCAACGAGGACGGTGCCCGGCTCGACCTTCAACGTGGTCTGCTCGTATGGATAATCTTCAAACAAACCCACAACAGTGCCGCCATGATCGAGCTGTTGCACGCGCCCGTCGCTGACAAAAAATGGGGCCAGGTGGCCGGCATTTGTGTAGGTGAGTGTTTTCACGCCTGCGTCATAAACGCCATAGAAGAATGTGGCGTACCGATCGTCTGAAGTATTCCGGAAGAGATGTTGGTTCAGCCGACCGACAAGCTGCGCTGGCCCCCCATGCCCATCGAGCGCGGCCTGGCTGCGCAATGCTGCCTGCAAGCTGGCCATCAGCAGCGCCGCGGAGATTCCCTTCCCGCTGATGTCCGCGAGCGCGATGCCCAGTCGCGCAGGCCCGAGGCGAATGAAATCGTAGTAGTCGCCGCTTACCATGCGGGCCGCACGGCAAATCGCCGCAAGCTCCAGCCCCGGAAGCTCCGGCAGCGAACGCGGAAATAACTGCTCTTGTACCTCACGGGCGATCGAAAGCTCATTTTCGAGGCGCTGCCTACGCCGCTGTTCAACGAGGAGCTCGGCCACCGATGCGGTCATCTCATTGAACGATTCCCCGAGCGCGCCAAGCTGGTCGCGACGGCGGACCGGCACGCGATAGCTGAAATCGCCGCGGCGCACGTGCAGAGTGGCTTGATACAGACCGCCAACCGCTCGCGTGATAGTCCGCGTGAGAACCACTCCGGTGACGAGCGCCGCAAATTCTATGAGCAGGAACACAACGCCCACGATTACAAGCACGGTCACCAGCACAGGCCCCACCGCCCCGACGGACTCGAGCAGCCAGTGATTTACCGCCGATGGACGCAGGAAATAAGAGGCAGCCACTGGCGAGGGCGACGTCCCTCGGCCAGGATCCACGTGCGCGGCTTCGAACGTCGCCGCTCCGGTCACGCGTTTGTCGAGCCAGTTGACGGGTGGGGCAAGGGTGCGGTTCTTGCTGGCAATATGTTGTCGCTCGACATAATTCAGTCCTTGAATTTCGAACCCACTCCCTGGAGCTGTTTTTGCCGGCGCGGACTCGAGCAGAAGGAGATGGATTGGGCCAAGGTCCGAAGGGAGGCCGTCGAGCATTGTCGTTGTGACCGGAATACCGACCAAAATATTCACTTGGCCGGCCGGCCCGGTCCGATATTCGGCGCAGGCGATCCAGAGTTTCCCTTCGTGCTCGGCCAGCCCGGCATAGTGGTGACCATCGCCCGCCTTGGCCAGGTGCTGCCCAAGATTCGGGAGGACGGCGAGATCGGGATATTCGGAGCGAGCCGCAGCAATCAGGCTCGCGATCTCCGGCCGCGCGAGGAGCGCCTCCTGACTTTGCGGCGCGGCTTTGCCGGTCTGGCGCTGCTCCATGGCGCCGGCAATGTCCGCGGCATCCGCTGCAATCATGCTGGTCCGCTCGTTCAAGCTGTCGTGGAGAAGATGCGCACCCATTTGTAGGTAGATGCCGTAGGCGCCGAGTGCCGCCATGGTGAGGAGCAAGGCGATGGGCACAACGGCGATGAAAATGTACGCGATGATGAGACGGTTGCGCAGGCGCCAGAGGAGCTGGTTGCGAACCCAGGGCAGCACGCGGAAGAACAAATATACGATTGCGAAGAAAGCCAGGAAACCGATCAGTGTGGAAAGGGGGAACGAGGCGCCGAGCGTCTCCGTCAGCCAGGCGATCCCGTAGAGCGCAAGGATGGCGACAGCAATCCTGTCGAGCAGCTTCATCCGCCGCAGAAATACCCAGAGGCGAACAGGAGAAAATCGGTTCACGCCGGAAGGCCCCGAGCCGCGCCGGTCAATTGCCTGGTCACGTTCACATTGTCCGCAAATGTGATCGCAAAGATCAAGCGGCCGCGCTCGATCGAACGGCGGCCGCTCGGGAAATAGCGCAAAACAAAATTACAGCGCGGACCGGTCGTTTTTCTGCACGCGGCTGTGATGGCGGCTGTACGTGAAATAAATCACGAGGCCGATCACGAGCCAGATGATCAGCCGCGCCCAATTGATCCAGCCAAGTTTGTACATCATGTAGCAGTTGCACAGAATGCCGAGAATGGGAACAACCGGCACCCAGGGAGTGCGGAACGGCCGTATCTGGTCCGGATTAGATCTGCGCAACAAAAGGATCGCTATGCAAACGATGACGAAGGCGAGCAGCGTGCCGATGTTCACCATGCGGCCCAAGTCGTCGATGGGGATTGTGCTGCCAACAACCGCCGCGAGCGAACCGACGAGAATCGTGTTCTTGTACGGCGTGCGGAACTTGGGGTGAATGGCGGCGAAGAATTTCCGCGGCAGAAGGCCGTCGTTAGCCATGGAATAGAGCACGCGCGTCTGACCGAGCAACATCACGAGCATCACGCTGGTGAGACCCGCCAAGGCCCCTGCGGTAATGAGGTAGGAGCCTTTGGTCAATCCGCGATCGAGGAAAGCAACGGCCAGCGGCGCTTCGATATTGATTTCCTTCCAGGGCACGAGGCCGGTGAGTACGGCAGCGACTAAGATGTAGAGAATGGTGCAAACAACGAGCGAGGCGATGATTCCAATCGGCAGATCGCGCTGCGGATTTTTAGCCTCCTGTGCGGTGGTGGAGACGGCGTCAAATCCGATATAGGCGAAAAATATGTACGCGGCGCCCTCCCCGATGCCTGGAATTCCTCTGGGTGCGAAGGTGGACCAGTCGTGGCCCCAGTTGGCGGGATTCACGTAGCGCATGCCGAGAATGATGATGAAGAGCACGACGCTGACTTTGATGGCTACGATGGTGGCGTTGAACGTGGCGCTTTCTTTTATGCCGATGACCAGAATGGTGGTGATCACCAGGGCGATGATGAAGGCGGGAAGGTTGAACCCGATTTCCACGCCGAAGAGGCGCGGCGCAGCAACCAAGTCGTGGGCCCTTTGAATGAGCTGAGGAGATTGCGCGCTGAGGATGTCGCCGACCTTATTTAGAAAAGCATTCGACGATTCCCCGAGGCTTGGGTCGGAAGCGTGGGCCATCTGGCGCGCGATTACATTTTCGGCGGTGCGCAGCGCTGTCCAATGGTCGTAGGCCAGCCAGAGCGGCATTTTCAAATTGAAGATATTGAGGAACTCGATGAAATGGTTTGACCAGCCGGAGGAGACGGTGCTGGCGCCCAGGGCGTACTCAAGCGTCAGGTCCCAACCGATGATCCAGGCGATTAGTTCACCGAGGCCGGCGTAGGCGTAGGTGTAAGCGCTGCCTGCCAGCGGAATCATGGCTGCGAATTCGGCATAGCACAGGCCCGCGAACGCGCATCCGAAACCGGAGAGCACGAAGGAAAGCATCAGCGCAGGGCCGGCATAATGTGCGCCCAGTCCGGACAGAACGAAGATGCCGGCGCCGATGACAGCGCCAATGCCGAGAGCGGTGAGCGAGACGGGCCCGAGCGTGCGCTTCAATGTGTGCTCGCCGGTGGCCTTGGCTTCGTTGAGGAGCCAGTCCATCGGCTTTTTCGCCATCAGATTGCCCATTCGCAGTTTCCCCCTCCGAGTGAAGTCGCTCGTTCGAATTGTTTTGTCTAAGTGCTTCCGTCGCGCTGCGAGAGCACATGCTCAGCAATTGCGAGATACTCGCGCGCGCGCTGGGCGGGGTCGTGCGCCCCAACCAGATCCCGCACCACGGCCGCCGAGTCGGCCCCGGCGCGGTATATTGCTTCCGCGGATTCTATTGTGATTCCACCGATTGCTACTAATGGTTTTTGCGTCAATCGCCTGGCCGCGCGAAGGAAGTCGAGCCCTACGACTGGGTCGGGGTTCTCCTTGGTGGCCGTCGCGTAGATGGGCCCCACGGCAATATAATCCGCCGAAGTCCGGTCGGCTTCGAGAAATTGCTCCATGTTGTGTGTCGAAACTCCCACCCAGCGCTTCGGGCCGCAAATCTTGCGCGCTTCCTCGACTGGCAAGTCTTCCTGGCCGAGGTGGACGCCGCCTGCTTCGATCATCGCAGCGATGTCTGGCCGGTCGTTGACTATCAGGCGCACGCCGCGCGGGGCCATCGCGCCGTTCAATTCGCTGGCAACCTCGTAAATCACCTTGGCCGTCGCGCGTTTGTCGCGGAGTTGAATCAACCGCACGCCCGCGTCGGCAAGAACTTCGGCGAGCGAAACCGCCGCTGGCCGCCCTTGCTCCGCGTCAAGAATCGCGTACAGCGGTGGAAACACAATTTTTCTCTCTATTGTGAAAAATTATCTGCCTAGCACCCGCTGATGTAATTCGAGGCGCTTGGAAGGCGAGCAGTTGCCACTGTAATTTTTTTGGCGTCAGGCAGCACCGCCGGATAGCGCGCGGTCCGCCGAGAATGCTCCGCCGCCGCGGATGATGAGCGCAATCAACAGCCCCAGCGCGAGGAGATGGTATTCGAAGCCTTCTCCTTTTTGAGTGCCGTACCAATTGGCGAAAAATCCATAATGAATGTGCACCATGTAAACGGCTACCAGCATATTCGTCGCAATCGCTAGCGCAGCGATGCGCGTCAGCAGGCCGAGAATCAGACCGATGCTGCCGAAGAATTCCGCGGCGATGGCCAAAGCGGCAAAGGGGGCGGGAATATGCAGCATCGAAGTAAAAAATCCCATGGTGCCCGAAAAGCCGAAGCCCCCAAACCAGCCGAGCGTTTTTTGGGCGCCGTGGGCGAAGAAAACAACACCGAGAACCAGCCTCATAAACGTGAGCACGGCATCATTGGGAGTCGCCAGCAGCTTTTTCATCGCAGCCTCCTCGAAAGGTACGATCGCAGGGCCTTTGCCGGGAGAAACTCCGATCGAGAGTCTCGCATTCGGCCCCCTGGCGGCTGCATCCTACCCTTCCCTTGGCCCGGACACAACGGGTGCGCCCTTCTTCGGACTTCATGTGCTCGTCCCTCGTTGACGTCGAGTGCTTGGCCTTCGGCGGGCTCGGACGGCGATCCTGGTCGGATCGCGAAGGGCGAAAGGAGGCGAAAAGAGTGCGAAATTTTCGGACGATTAGAAAATGTCATCTGATTCATTCTAATTGGGTTGCGGCGATTTCTAATCGTTTCTAGCTGTCGATTAGAATCTGGAGGATGGAGGGAAGTGGCTGAGGGGGGAGCGGAAATAAAAAGTGGTGAAAATTGGCTATTAGAAAATAGCAAGTGGTTTATTTTCTGAGAGATTAGTTGCATTCTAATCGTCCGGTTGGCTATTAGAAATTCAGTGGAACCGCAGATGAACGCTGATGGGGCAGGAAGATACAGCAAGGATACGATTCGGGGGCGATTGGTCGCGCCGGGGTGAATTTTTGTTTGTATTTCGCCAGCCATGCGCGATGGTAGCGCGTCGCGAAATGAAATTCTACTGGCCGGGAGTAGGGATTTGGGGCGCTGGTCTTTTATTGGACTTCTTTGGTGTGTGGCATGAAGGCCTGTATTGGGACAGTTACAGTACTCGGCTTATTTTGCGAGTAACAAGCGGGGGCAGAGTGCTTGCTCGCAATGACGCTGAGCTTTGAGCAGACTCAGTGAAAAATTCTGGCGCGGTCCGATTTTTGATTGCGAATTGTGGCGCGTGAAGAGGTCGTAAGAGCGCAGACAGGAGTGTCCGCGCCACGCAAAGCACCTTTTCCATTCGCGCTGTCTGGGTCTTAAGTTGCCGCTAACTATTTGGGTTGGGGAAAACATTGCCGACTACGGCGCGGATCTCCGCGTCATACTCGGGGTGGTTCGCGAGGATGGATTTAATTTCTTGCGCGAGCGGACTTTCCTCGACCCATACTTTTTGCTGGTCGGGAAATGCGGGAAGATTGAGTGCCTTCGCCTGTTCGAGCAACTGCCTCAGCTGGCGATGGTCGGGATGTTCGCTTTCACTGGCTTGAGCGTTCATGGTGATCTCCTTGATTTATTCGTGTCGAGTGCACTGCCCGTGCCTAGGACCGGTTCTAAATAAGACCGCGGCGACGAATTGCAGACAAAGGGAGCTTGAATTGCGAGACGGCGATCGCTTGAGCGCGTGAGTCCGTGCGAGCACATCGTACTCTTCCCTTGCCTGAGACACAACGGGCTGGGCTGCTGCGCCGGGCATTCCGATCTTGCTGGCGGAACGAGTTCCAGATCAAGCCACAGGGACCAAGCGTGGCCCACGGCCCTCTAGCCATTTCTGGTTGGAATCGCGCTTGAGAGCATTCCTAGGTGACGAACTGCTCCGGAGGCATCACCTTTGCTTTGAGGCGATCCTGAGGGAAATCTTTCGGATTCAGGGTGACAATGAACTCGGCGTTGCCTTGTTCTGAGCAAATACAGAAAGGATCATCCTTGGGATCGAGAGAAATCTGCACGGAATAGACGATTTTTATTTCTTCGGCTCGCTCGCGGATGAGGTTGATGGCTTTTCCGATAAGGTTCGGCCGCACGCGAAGACGCGTAAGAACTTCCTTGTATTCCTGCATAATGTCATCAGTTATGAGCCAGACGAAATTGTTCCGCACAACCCACGCGCGAAGCGCGTCAGCACTCGGTATGCGGCGGGATATAAACGGCCTGCGGAAGCCTGAGATGCCGGCGACCAGCACACTTGTGTCAATGACCGCACGTGGCCTGTGTTTTCTAAGTTTCCGCGGCGACGGTGATCTCTGGTGCACGCTTTTCTTTACGATACCCACGAACAGTGCGCAAGATTTCTTCTTCGGAGATTTCTCCCAAGTCTTTTGCCATTTCGGCAAGCGTTTCCAGAAATTCTTTTTTCCAGCCGCGCCGTTTTCTGCCGCGAGGCAAATCCTTGTAGAGATCTGCTCGGCTCATTCGTTCTTTAATTTGCTTCTCTAGAGCGCGAAACGGCACACCCAATTTGATTGGTTCTTCCTCGGCCGCGAGTCGGCAGGTGAATATGACGTACTTCGGATTTGTTGATCGGAGGTCTTCCTCAGACTCTGAGAATGCGTCCATGAGTTTCGAGAGCACACTCGTCCGCGTACCAAGGGATTCTTTTAGATAGCACGCCACTTTGGCTACCAATAGAGCATTCGCATCGAATGAATATGCCCCGTCGGACCGCGCGGGTTTGACCACGCCGAACTGGACGAGGTTCTGCAGTTCTTTTGGCTCGATCTCGAGGACCGCGCTAGCTTGCTTCAGTTTCAGCCTTTGCCTTGGCACATCGCTCCTATTAGACACTAAATATTAGACGATAATTGCATGCCTGTCAAGGAGCTCGTGTCGGCTGCACCTGGATGAGAGCGGAGGCCATCAATACAACCAAAACGATCCGAGAGTGAATTCATCGGGTGGTATCATTTGCCGCAAGGCGGGAATAACTGCGCGGGTTACCGAGACGAAAAATGGACCGGGCCCGCGGGAGTAAAACAGTGGCCAGTTGGCGCCTTGCGACAATGGGTGTCGAGATTCAAATATGAATCAAGCTTACGCAAAACAGTGGAAGGAAATGCGATGGATCGCTCTGCGAGTCGGACTCGGCTACCTGTTGATTCCGGGTGTCTGGATACTGAACCATGTGTTTATGGCCCCCAAAAACCGCCTCACGCCCGCCTTCGGGGTTGTCATGGGCGTTTGTATTGTGTTTTTGGCGTGATCAACGATTCAATACTGGAACTGGCCGTGCCCTCGGTGCGGTAAGCCCTCGCAGGGAGATTGGTTCTCGCACGTGGGGCCAACGGGCATGCTCCTAAAACATCGATGCTCTCATTGTGGTTTAGAACTGCCCTGACGATTTCGAATCGCCTCAACTATTTTGCGGCGAGGGCGGCGGCGTGGTGGTCTAGGAAGTGGGTGTCGAAATTGCCGGCGGCGAAGTCGGGGTCGGCTAGGATGCGCTTGTGGAGCGGGATGGTGGTCTTCACGCCTTCTACTACGAAGCCGCCTAGGGCGCCTTGCATGCGGGCTATGGCTTCGGGGCGGTCGTGGCCGTGGGCGATGATCTTGGCGATTAGCGAGTCGTAGTAGGGGGGGATTACGGCGTCGGAATAGGCGGCGGTGTCCACGCGGATGCCTGGGCCTCCTGGGACGCGGAAGGCGGTGATGCGGCCGGCGGAGGGGGTGAAGGTTTCGGGGTCCTCGGCATTGATGCGGCATTCGATGGCGTGGCCGCGGAATTCTACCGGGCCAACTACTTCCGCGAGGACTTCTCCGGCTGCCACGCGGATTTGGGATTTCACCAGGTCAATTCCTGTGACCATTTCGGTTACCGGGTGCTCGACCTGGATGCGGGCGTTCATTTCAATAAAATAAAGTTTGCCGGATTCTTCGCGCAGGAATTCGACCGTGCCGGCGCTTGAATAGCCGATCTTGGTGAGCGCTTTGACTACCTGGTCGCCCATGCGCTTGCGCGTCTTTGCGTCAATGATGGGCGAGGGGGATTCCTCGAGGAGCTTTTGGTGGCGGCGCTGGATGGAGCATTCGCGTTCGCCCAAGTGGATTACGCTGCCGTGCTTGTCGCCGAGCACTTGAAACTCGATGTGGCGGGGGCGCTCGATTAATTTTTCGATGTAGACGTTGGCACTGCCGAAGGCTTGTTCGGCTTCGCTGCGGGCGGTCTGGAATGCGGCGATGAGCTCGCCCTTTTCGCGGACTACGCGCATGCCTCGGCCCCCGCCCCCTTCGGCGGCTTTGATGATGAGCGGGTAGCCGACTTCGGCGGCGATTTTTTTGGCCTCGTCTTCATCGGGGACGACGCCGGGGCTGCCGGGAATGATCGGGAGGCCTGCCAAGGCCATTTCCTTGCGGGCTTTGTCTTTTTCGCCCATCAGGCGGAGCGATTCGGGAGTGGGTCCGATGAAAGTGATGTGAGAGGCTTCACAGACTTCGGCGAAATTGGCGTTTTCGGAGAGGAAGCCGTAGCCCGGGTGGATGGCGTCCACATTCGCGATTTCGGCGGCGCTGATGACTTGTGGGATATTGAGGTAACTTTCGCTGCTGCGCGGCGGGCCGATGCAGATGGCTTCGTCGGCGAAGCGGACGTGGAGGGCGTTGCGGTCGGCTTCGGAATAGATGGCGACGGTGCGGATGCCGAGCTCTTTACAAGCGGTGAGGATCCGAAGGGCGATTTCGCCGCGGTTGGCGATCAGAATTTTTCGGAACATTGGGCTCGGAGCTAGAAGGTTTATTTCTTCCGGTGCGGGTGGATGCCGAATAGCGGCTCCCCATATTCCACCGGCTGGCCATTCTCGACGAAAACGCGGACGACATCTCCCGCCACATCGGATTCGATTTCATTCATCAGCTTCATGGCTTCGATGATGCAGAGCACCTGGCCGGGTTCCACGTGCGCGCCGACGGAGACGAAGGCCTCGCCGCCGGGCGTGGCCGAAGCGTAGAAGGTGCCTACGATGGGCGACTTCACGACGTGGAGATCTTCGGAGCGGCCGGCGTCTGAAGTGGCCTCGCGCGGTGCAGAGGGCGCGGGAGCCGGCGCGCTTGCATGAGACGCGCCAGGCGCCCCGTGGACCACGATCTCCGGCGCCGGGAAAGCGCGCATGGCGCCCTGCGGGTGCGCGGAGGCTTTCTTCAGGCGGATGCGCAGGCCGTCGCGCTCATACTCGAATTCCTCGAGCGCGTGCTTGTCCATGAAGCCGAGGAGGCGCTCGATTTCCGCGAGGTCCACGCCGCCGGAGGAGCCCGCTGACCTTGTTTGTTGTTTCGTTGTCTTCGCCATTTATAGTTCGAGAAAATCCCGCGGCGAGGTGGTCAAATCCTCGGCGCCCCTTGCTGTGACGACCACGTCGTCCTCGATGCGGATGCCGCCCAGGCCTTCGATGTATACGCCGGGCTCGACCGTGACGACCATCCCTTCCCGGAGCTCGGTGCGCTCGCCCTTACCCAGCCGCGGCATTTCGTGAACTTCCAAGCCAAGGCCGTGGCCGGTGCTATGGGTAAAGTACTGGGCGAAACCGAGCCGCTTCAGGACCCGCCGGGCGGCCGCGTCAACATCCCCAGCGGCGACACCGGGCCGGATTGCAGCTTTGGCCGCTTCCTGGGCTTCCAAGACGGCACTGTACATCCAGCGGACACGCGCCGGAGCCCGTCCCAGGAAGACGGTTCGAGTCATGTCGCTGCAATAACCGCGCAGTATAGCACCCTGGTCGAGGACGACCAACTCGTTTTTCCTGAGAGGCTTGGGCGAGGGGCGGGCGTGGGCCCAGACGGAGTGGGGGCCGGCAGCGACAATGGTTTCGAATGAGGGGCCGCTTGCGCCCTTGCGCTTAAGGCCATACTCGATTTCGGCGGCCACTTCGAGCTCGGTCAAGCCGGGCTTAATGGAGGGGACGACGGCGTCGACCGCCTCGCTGATGAGTTGGGCAGCCTCGCGCATGGTGGATAGTTCTGAGGCGTCCTTGATGGTGCGGAGGCGCTCGATTGCGTCGCCGCCGTTGACCCACCGGACGCGGGAGCCGGCCGCGGCGTCGAGGGCCGCTTTCTGGGCGACGGTCACCTGAGAGGGCGCGTAGGCGACGCGCAGGCGGCCACGGTGGCGGCGCAGGTGGTCTCCCAGGGCGCGGAGGAGGCCGTGGGGGGCGATGACGACGCGGGCACCTGAAACCTCCTCGCGAGCTTGGAATTTGTAGCGCGAGTCGGTGAAGAGGGTGCCGGCGGAGGAGCCGACGAGCAGTATGCCAGCGCTGCCCGAAAAACCGCAAAGGTAGCGGATATTGGGGAGATGCGTGGTCAGGAAGGCGTCGGCCTTTACAGGCGAGCCGGCGTGGGCGCCAGCGACAAGATCTGAAAAAGAAAGCCGGAGCCTATCCATCCGGCTCCGGCTGAAGTGCTTTTGACCCGATTTTTCCGCCACGATTGGCCGTCAGTTCCCTCTTGCCCGGGTGCTTGCTAGCTGGGCAGTATGCGCGGCGTGAGGAAGAAGAGCAGTTCCTGCGCCGTCGAGCTGACCGTCGTGTGCTTGAACAGGTTGCCGACGACCGGGAGGCTGCCGAAGAGCGGCACCTGGTCAACGGAAGTCTGCTGATTCGAGACGATGATGCCGCCGATGACGACCGTGCCGCCGTCGTTGATCAGGACTTTCGTTTCGGCCGCTTGCGTATCGATGGCCGGGATGCCCTGGACGCGGGGGATGGACTGGTCGATCTGGTCGTTGGTTACGTTGACGTCCATGAAGATGGTGCCTTCAGCGGTGATTTGTGGCGTGACTTCGAGCTGAAGGACCGCATCGACGAATTGGACGGAGACCGTGTTGTTGACGACCGTCTGTACCGGGATCTTGGTACCTTGCTTGACGGTGGCCTTTTCGTTGTTCTGGGTGATCACTTTCGGCTTCGAGAGCAGCTTGCCGACGCCGCGGTTTTCGGCGGCGGTGATTATGAAGTCGAGCGCGAAGTTCTTGGCGGCGAAGGAGTAGCTGATGCCGCTCGTCGGGCTCGCCACGCCAAGATTGGTATTCAGCGGGATCGAGCCGCTGGTGGTGGTGGTGCCGCCGGTACCGACAACGACTGGGGGAGCCGGGAGTGGCGGGAAATTGCGGATGACCGGGCTGGTGCCAACGCCGGCGGTGCCGCTGACGACGCTACCGATGCCATTGAAGGCGCTGGCGGCGCCGAACTGCGTGCCGATTTCGCTTGAGAAGGATCGAGTGGCGGCGACGACGCGGGCCTCGATTTCCACCTGCTGCGATTTGCGGTCGAGCTGGCGGATGAGGTTATCGAGGACCGGCAAGACGCTCGGGACGTCGCGGATAATCAGCGTGTTCGAGCGGGCGTCCGCCAGAACATCGCCACGGGACGTGAGGAACTTCTTGAGAATGATCACCATGGCTGTCGCTTTGCCGTAGCTGAGCACGCGGGTGGTGGTGACGACGTCGGCGGCTTCGGCCTGGGCCTTGGCGAGATCGCGGGTTTCCTCGGCTTCCTTCTTGAGGGTATCGCGAGTGGCGACGCGGAGGACGTTGCCGTCGAGCTGCTTGTCGAGGTCGTTATTCTTCAGGACGATGTCGAGCGCCTGGTCCCACGGTACATCGTCGAGAACGATGGTGAGGTTTCCCTTCACCATGGGGTCAACGACTACGTTGAGGCCGCTGATTTCGTGGATGAGGCGGAAGAAATCGCGGAGGTCAACGTCTTTCAGGTTGACTGAAATCGGTTCGCCCGAGTACTTGCCAGATGGGGCAGGTGCCGGGCTTTGGCCGTTGATGAGAGCGCGCGGCGATTCAGGTGCCGGCGCGGGAACTGGTGCCGGTGCTGGTGCAGCCGCCGGAGCCGATGCCGCGGGCGAATCTGTAGTGGTCTTGGGAGCCGTGGCTGTTTCATCTTTTTCGATGGCCGGGGCTGCCAGTTGCGCATTCGATTGCGTCAATGCGACCGGAAGAACCGCAACCGGTGCCGGGATTACGGATGCCGCTACTGGCGCACTCGGCGCTGGAGCGCTGGCAGGAATCTGAGATTTGGCGGTCGTCAGATTCGAGGGCTCATCCGCCGGGATGGTTTTCACAGGACCGCCGGCCGGGGCGGCGTTGCGGGCAAAAACGATCGTGACGGAGTTGCCGGCGGCGTTGACGTTGTAGCGGGCCGGGGTGCGCAAGTCGATCACGATGCGCGAAACTTCGGGCGTAAATTGCGCGAGGCGGATTTCGCGGACGGGATCGAGATTGCTGGCGATATTCTTTTCCGTGGTCTTCAGGTGCGAGCCGGCGAAATCAAGAACCAGGCGATCCGGATTTTGCAACCGGCTGACGTGATAGCTCAGCTTGCCGGAGCCGATGACGTTTACTTCCGTCTGCTCGCCGTTTTGAGCGAGCTTCACCTGTCGAATCGATTCGAAGGTGGCGCCGACGGACTTGGAGTCCGTGGATTTCGCGGATGCCGGAGTGAGGGCCGGAGGATTCGAGGACGCTGAAGGAGCAGCCGGTGCGGGAGAAGTTGCGGCGCGTGCGGCGACCAGCGTCAAGTCCTGCGAGC
Organism: uncultured Acidobacteriota bacterium; assembly: GCA_963701005.1. Taxonomy (GTDB): domain Bacteria; phylum Acidobacteriota; class Terriglobia; order Acidiferrales; family UBA7541; genus Palsa-295. The sequence continues at coordinate 2,643,196 of OY969555.1, read as the reverse complement.
CTTTCCTCTCCAGGCGAGGCTCGACACCCTGGCTCAAGAGTATCTCCAGGCGGACGATTGGCTTTTGCCCGGAAGCGTACGTCAGCATGCGATAGCTCTTGATCAAGTCAGAAGCTACCACGCGCGCGCCAGCCGGGTCCGCAGCCGACACGCCGCTCAGGTCGAGCACATAGAGGCTCTCACTGGGGCGATAGGAGGTGTACTCGAAGGGGCCATTGGCCTGAGCTTCCAGGCGCACGGCACCGTCTTTCACCACCGCTTTCACATGCACGACCGGCGAATCGTTTGCCGATAGCGCACCATTCGTCAGAACCAGGCTGACAGCCAGCAGCGCTGAAAGCCCACACGCCCGCCTCATGATCCTCATTGCTGCTCTCCTGCACTCGGGTAGATTCGCTTCGTGACCACTCGTTCGACCGACTTCCCGAAGGCATCTTTTGAGTTCTCTTTGAACGTGACACCATCCAAGCCAATCTTCTGCACTTCGCCGTCGTAGAGGCGGTCGCCTTCGCGGATGAAGTAGACGCGCTGGTCAGGGTTGGAGACCACCGCAATCATGCCGCTGGGCGCACGCACCGTGCCGTCCACCCGAACCGTGGCGATAACCAGGCCCGCTTTGCCCGGAGGCAGCGGTCCGTGGCCAGTTTCTTTTTCGTTTACAAGCGGCTCGAAGGGATCGCGCTTGGCTACGACCGGCTCAAGCTTGGCCGCCTCAGGAGCGGCTTCCGCATTGGGCTTTGGCACCGGAGCAGCGGCAGCAGCCTTGGCTCCGGCCTTGTGTTTGCCCGCGTGCTTCTTGGCCGGTTGATCCTGTGCTCCGGCCCAGGAGGCGAAGCAAAGCGACAATGCCAGCACTGCCATCAAGTTCGCGGATGTCTTTGCCAGTTTCATCGTCATCGCCTTACCGCTTTGCCGGCGCGGCAGCCGGAGTGGCGCCTGCCGGATGCTCAGCCGATTGCGTAAAGAAAGTTGTTATTGTGAAAGTACCGGTGACGGAGGTTCCCGCCGCCATGTGAAATTTTGCTCCCGTTGAATTGGTGATTCCGGTCAGCTTCAGATCGCCCACGTTGATGATTCGAGACAATCGGCCCAAGCGAGCAAAAAAGTCCAGGACGGCAAAATAGGGGCCGTCAGCCTCGACGTCGAAAGGCATCTCAAAGTAATAAGGCTTCTGGGCAATGGGCTTGGAGGTGAGCCTGCGAATCGAGACACCGGAGCTCGCGGCCGCGCCTTGAATCATCAGAATGAACTGGTCAACTTGCTTGTCTTCGGGAACGATGGTCTGCAAGGTGGCAAGCTGTTTTTGCAGCGCGTCCATCTCCGATTGCAATTCGGCCCTGCGCTGCTTATACACGCGCAGGCTGGCCACTTCGGCTTCCAGGGGCTTCAGATCCGCCTGGGCTGTTTCCAGATCGGCGCGGACATTGCGAACCGGTGAGCCGGGAACGTAAAAGCCCGCGAGTACGATGACGACCGCCAAGCCGACATAGAACAAGGCTTGTAGAGGCCAGGGCCAATCACGGAATGATGTCGCCATGGTTAGCTCCTCCCCTTAGCCGCGGGCGGTGGCGGTGGCGCCGTGCCGGTGGGCTGCGCTTTCGGCTGGCCTTCCGGCGGTGACGGCGGCGCGGGACTGATATCGGCGGTCATCGAGAACCCAAAAGTCTGGGTGGATTTCACGATGTCCGTTTCCTTCGCTTCTTTAATTTCCACCTTGCCGAAATAACCGGAGCGCTTGAGCGCGGTGATGAAATTTGCCACGGAGTTGATCGAGCCGGCCTGCCCTTGAATGTCGAGTGCATCGCCTTTCCGTTCCAGAGACGTGAGCCAGAGCGAATCCACGCGGACCACGGTATTCGCGACCATCTGGAGCAGTTCCTGGCCGCCGGTGCGGTTCTTTTGCAGCGTCTCGATTACGTCGATGCGGTGCTGGAGCTCGGCCTTCTGGCTTTCGAAGCGGTCCACATCGGCCTTGATGGCCTGAAGATTGGCCTTCTCAGCGCGCAAGCTCGAAATTTTCTGGTTCGTCGCGTCGAGCTGCTTCTTCTGCTGGAGATAGGTAATGAAGAGGATGACAACCGCGAGGCCGACAGCCACCGCCAAGAAAAGAATCTGAACGGTAGCTTCCAGCGGCACAGCCTTTTTCGCGGCCTTGGGACGAGCCTGGCCAAGTAAATTGATCCGGATCATGGCGTGTCAAAGCTCCTCAGCGCCAGGCCCACTGCGATCGCCAGACGCGGCGCCAACTCCCGTAACTGGCTTTCATCGTGACGCCCAGGATTGATTGCGACCTTCCGGAAGGGGTACAACTCCTCGACCGGCATGGCGAATTCTTCCTTCAGCAGGTCGAGCAAACCGGGAACGCGGGCCGTCCCGCCAGCAACGTAAATCCGCCGGATATTCTCGCCGCTCGCCGTGGCACGGAAAAAGTCGAAAGTTTTCTGGATTTCGAGAATCAGGATGTCCGAGACGGAGCGGAGGATGGCGCTGCGCTGCTCTTCGCTCACACCCGCCAGAGTCCCACCCATCTTCAATTTCTCGGCGTCCTCGAAGCTCAAGTCGAGTTCCTTCTGGAGCGCGTCGGTGTACTGGTTGCCGCCGACGGAAACGTCGCGGGTAAACAGCGGCGTCCATCCGCGGACGATATTAATGTTCATGACGCTGGCGCCGACGTTGAGCAGCGCGACGACCTGGGAGGGGTCGGGCTCGTAATTCACTTCGAAAGTGTTCTGGAGCGCAAAGGCGTCAATGTCCACGACGACCGGGGTCTTGCCGGCCTGGGCCAGGACGTTGGTGTGGTTGAGAATCTTGTCTTTCTTCACGGCCACCAGCAGGACATCCATCTGGTTCTCGGTGGCTTCGAGGAGCTGGTAGCTCAGGTTGACGTCGGCGATATCGAACGGGATGTGCTGGCTGGCTTCGGCTTGGATTCTATCGAAGAGCTCTTCCTCGGTCATCAGCGGCATGCTGACGCGCTTCACGATCACGGAGTGGCCGGACACGGATGTGGCTACGTCCTTCGCCTTGATCTTCTGATTTTCGAAGATGGAGATGATTTTTTCGGCGACTGACGGGGCGTCCATGATGGCGCCGTCCACGACGGTGTCCTGTGCGAGAGCTTCCAGCCCGTAGCTAACAAGCTCGTACCCGGATTTCGCTTTTTTCAGCTCGATGGCTTTCACGGAACTCGAGCCGATATCCAGGCCGATTAATGATTTCGATTTCCCCAGATTTAACATCGCGCGGCCCCTCACTCCTCACGCCATTCCGCTTCGCAGAACGGCCCCTCTTGCAATTTCCTGCCCGGCTACTTTTCTGTGAAAACCCCAAGTGCCCCTTGCCGCCACATCCACCTCAAACCCCGTTGAGGCGCGAACGAGCCAGCGGCGGCCATGAGTACTGATACGCCCGGTACGTTCCGCTTTTACCGTTTATTACATCCACAGCACGGACTGTCAAGCAAGGTGTTGCCCGTGTGTGCTGTTGGTTAAAACCCAGTCCCAAAGGACAGGTAGGGGAAAAGGACAGGTGAAAGTACAGGATGGGGCATTTCGCCCATGTTTGCGGGGGGTGGGAACCGAGGGCGCGGGGTGAACCGGGCGGTGCGGAGTGTTTACCTTTTCTTCGTGTGATCCACTTTTAGATGGTGCCAGAGAGCATCAACGCGCGCTTTTGTCGCTTCATCCATCCTTATTTCATCGGGCCAGCGTCCCTCGAAACCTTCGGCGGCCAACTTGCGAGTGGCGTCGATTCCCATCTTGGAGCCGAAGTCTGTGCGGCGAGCGGCGTGGTCGAGAGTATCCACGGGGCCGAGGACGAATTGAATGTCACGCTCCGGATCAATCGCGCAAAGTGCCTTCCAGACAACTTCGCGCGAGTCTTGCACGTTGACATCATGGTCCACAACCAAGACCACCTTTGTAAACATGGCCTGGCCGAGCGACCAAATGGCGTTCATGATTTTGCGCGCCTGGCCGGGATAGGTCTTCTTGATCGAGACGATCATCAGGTTCTGAAAAATGCCTTCGGCGGGCATAGCCACGTCCACAATTTCGGGATATTGCATTTTCATTACCGGCAGGAAGATGCGCTCAATGGCATGGCCGATGAAATAGTCCTCCTGTGGTGGAGGGCCCACGATTGTGGTGAGGTAGATGGGGGCCTTGCGATGGGTGATGCAGGTCACGTGGAAAACGGGAAACTGCCCCTCGAGCGAATAGAACCCGGTGTGGTCACCGAAGGGGCCCTCGGTTCGCAATTCGCCTAGCTCGACGAAGCCCTCAAGCACGATTTCGGCGTTCGCCGGGACTTCCAGGTCCACTGTCTTACAGGCCACCAACTCGACGGGGTCGCGGCGCAGGAACCCGGAGAATAGGAACTCGTCCATGTCCGGTGGCACCGGGAGAATTCCGGCCATCGCGGTCGCCGGGTCTGCGCCGATAGCTACTGCTACTTCCATCCGTCCGTCAGGTTTATTCGAGCGGGCGCTGCGAAAGTGCTCGGCGCCATGCTTCTGCGTTTGCCAGTGCATGCCGGTGGTGAGGTCGTCGAAGACTTGCATGCGGTAGCAGCCCACGTTGCGCTTGCCCGTCTCCGGATTCTTGGTGATGACCATTGGCCAGGTGATGTAGCGGCCGCCATCCTGCGGCCAGCATTGCAGGATCGGGAATTCGCTGAGCGAGAAATTTTCCGTTCGGACCACCTCCTGGCATTCGCCATTGCGGACTGTCTTCGGGAAGAAGGAACCCAGCTCCGCGAGCTTTGGCAGCATTTTTACTTTTTCGAGGAAGCCTTGGGGGGATTGCATATCAATATAAGAGTGCACGCGGCCGGCGATCTGGTCGAGCGATTCCGCTTCCAGCGCTAGATTCATGCGGCGCTCGGTGCCGACGAGGTTCGTCACCACCGGGATGCGCGAGCCTTTGGGCTTTTCGAAGAGCAGCGCGGGGCCGCCCGCTTTTACTGTGCGGTCGGTGATTTCGGTGATCTCGAGGATGGGGTCCACCTCCACCGAGATGCGCTTCAGCTCATCTTTTTTTTCGAGCGTGTTAAGAAAGTCCCGCAGATCGCGATGCGCCACTTCCCCTCCCTCTTGGCCCCATGATGATTTCGGGTGCTCTGGAGCCGTCACTCTAACACGGAGTCTCGTGGGTTCAGAATATGAGGATGATGGAGGAGGCAGGAGCGGAAGTGCGCGCGTGAAACAAGTTGGTTCACACCGAAACACTCCGGCGGCGGCCTACGACCCGGATTATTCTGCGAGAACTGTGGCCTGGCCCTTACTAAACTCCGTTAACTCAGGCTGATAGCCGAACGATGTGGCGCGAGTGAGCAAAATCTAATATATGGCTCGCCAATTGCTATTACCTCTGCGAGGAAATGTAGGTTAGGTGTATCGAGGCAGGATGCTTCTCCTTTGTGTTGCGCGGGTTTTTACAGCCAGTAGTGGAAGGCACCGGGAGTTGAGACCCGGCGACAGGCGAACTCTGGAGAAGACAAAAGGAGCTGTGCTGCCGTTTGAGGGCATGGACAATCGATGATCATCTCAGTATTCATACTGCTGTTCGGCGCGGCTGCCCTGGTGCAGTTCTCTCTGGCCTATTGCCGCACGTTGCTGATGACATACGAGAAGGTGGAGCTTTCTGCCAAGGCGCAGGAGATCATTGAAACGAACGGAGCAGCGGTGGGGGCGTATTCATTCCACCGATTGATGGTGATCGTGCGGCTGGCGCCCGATCCGGGCGACGACGCCATGGAAATCAGGACCGTCGGATTGTATTACCAGATTATGAGATTAGCCGGGTGGCTGTCCTCGCCGCTCTCGCAGCGCGTGGCGAGCTTTTTCGAGAGCGAACTCGCGCGGTGCTCTTATTTCGCGGCAGTGAGTCTCGACCGGCGGCTGGCTGTACCCGCGTAGTAATTTATTTTGGCGGTCCTCAGGGTTTCTTCACTATCTCGATATCGAGCTTGATATCCACGGAATCGCCGACCACCATTTCTCCGGTGCCGAGCGATTTGTTATAGACCAGGCCGAAATCCTTGCGATTGATTTTTGTGGTCGCGGAAACACCGCGGCGGAGATTGCCCCAGGGATCTTTGATGGCGGGGGTGGGGCCATCCACGTCGAAAGTAACTTCATGCGTGACTCCGTGAATCGTCAGTTCGCCGGTCATTTTGAGCTTGCCATCGTCTGAGCGGGCGATCTTCTTCGATTGGAACGTCATTGTGGGATAGGTGGCAACATCGAAGAAGTTGGTGCTGCGCAGATCCTTATCTCGATCGGCGACTCTGGTGTCGACCGAATTTACGTCGATAGTGGCATTCACCGCGGACTTCGTGAAATCCTCTTCATCGAGCTGGACCGTGCCAGTGACTTTCGTGAATTCACCCTGGACGTTCGAGATGCCCAAATGGCGCACGGTGAACTGCGCATTCGAATGGTTCGGGTCAAGCTGCCAGGTGGCCAATAGCGCGAAAGCCGGTACGGCGATCGCCAGGGCGATTGCGGCGATCAGGAAAGCTCTCTTCATTTGTTCTCTCCTTCGGACTTGAAATACGTCAGGCAGCCGTGCGCCAGCTGGAGCCACCGCTGATGCGCACATCCCGGCTTAGATGCGCGGTTTCCGGCTTGGGACGCAACAAGTTGCGTCTCCTTGGCCCTCGCATTCTTGGCTTGCGAGGGTGGTTGAGTCAACCTTCTCGACAGTTTCTTGCCTGGGGCGCGAACGCGGTGCTATCCTTTCTACTGCATCAAGCAGAGCGGGAGTAGTTCAGTGGCAGAACGCTAGCTTCCCAAGCTAGAGGTGAGGGTTCGATTCCCTTCTCCCGCTCCAGATTCTTCGCGCATGCTTGGCCCCACCTGAGGCACAATGAATTTCTTTGCAGTGTGTAACCCGAGGAGTCTTTCTTAGCAAGCGACCAATGATGCCCAATGGACAATTGAGATGGGCCGCACTGCTGGTGATTCTGGTTTTAGGCGGCGCCTTGTTCGCGGGGCACGGCCGGGTCCGGCGCGGACGGGCGGTGGACGAGCCGGCGGCGCAGCGCACCATTGTAATAACCGTTGATGATTTGCCCGGAGCAGAGCCGGGAACGGACCACGCGATTAGCGATTTGAAGCAGCTCCAGAAAATCAACCGCACGATTCCGGCAATCTTGAAGGCGCATCATGTGCCGGCGATTGGATTCGTGAATGAATGGAAGCTGCAAATTGTAGGCGAGCGCGACGCGCGAGTGGCGCTGCTTCAAGATTGGCTGGACGCTGGGCTGACGCTCGGGAATCACACCTACGCGCACCCCGATTTTCAAAAGACGCCACTGCCGCAATTTGAAGACGAAACGATTCGCGGCGAGGTGGTGACGCGAGCGCTTTTGAGCGTGCGTGGCCAGACGGAAAAATATTTTCGCCATCCTTTTCTTGATACCGGGCCGACGCCGGAGGTGAAGGCCGCCTTTGAGGCTTTTCTGAAAGAGCGCGGGTATCAAATCGCGCCTGTCACGCTGGATTGCGGCGATTGGATGTTCAACGACATACTCGGCCAGGCAAGCGAGAAAAAGGATAAGAAACTGGCGGCCAAAGCTAAGAAGGAATACTTCAATTATGTGGACACGGTCTTCAACTATTTCGAGGGCATGTCGCAGGATCTTTTGGGCCGGCAAATCCCGCAGATATTGTTGCTGCATGACAGCGAATTAAACGTGGGGACGCTGGACCCGCTGCTCGCGAAAATCGAACAGCGCGGCTACCGATTCGTGCCGCTCGAGGAGGCGCTGGCGGACCCGGCGTACTCGACGCCCGATCAATATATTGGGCCTGAAGGGATCTCCTGGCTGAATCGGTGGAAGATCGCTTTCGGCAAACCGCCGGATTACCAGCACAATCCCGACCCGCCTAAGTGGGTCATGCAAATGTCTGAAGAATTCCGTAAAGCTCACTCGCAGTGAAAGCGGCGTGGCGGGAATGGGCAAGGTTGCGGCTGCTGCTACTCAGGCGATGGCCTGCGGAATGGCCTTCTTCCATTTGCCCTGCGCTTTCAGGATTAGCTCGACGACCTCGCGGGCGGCGCCTCTGCCTCCATCCACGGTGGTGATGTAATGCGCGGCGCGCTTCACCTCCACTACCGCGTCGCCGACTGCAACGGCCAATCCCACGCGGCCTAGAATCGGAAGGTCGGGCAAATCGTCGCCGATGTAGGCGACCTCTTCGTCGGTCACTCCTGCGCGAACCAGGATTGCTTTGTAGGACTCAAGTTTTTTCGCCTGGCCCTGAGCCACGAATTCCATTCCCATTTCGCGGGCGCGGCGCGCGTTCGCCGGAGAATCGCGGCCGGTAATAATTCCTGAGCGAATGCCCATGATGCTGGCGAGCTTCACTCCGGCGCCGTCATGCGGATTGAAAACTTTCATCTCCGCCACGCTGTTGTCGGGGAAGCCCTGGAGGCAAACGACTCCCGGGGTCAGCGTGCCGTCCACGTCCATGAGGAGGACGCGGATTGGTTTTGCGCGGCGCATGACTTTCGGCGGAAACTTGATTTCTTTAATAGCCATTTTTGAAATTCCTTAGAAGAGCTGCAAGGTCCAGAGATCGTGGATGTGGACGACGCCTTCAAGCCGGCCCGTGCCATCCACCACCAGCACGGAGGTAATTTTCTTTTCTTCCATAAGGCGCAGGGCGCTCGCGGCCAGCTCCGTGCGTGGGATAGTGACGGGGTTGCGCGTCATGCAATCGCCGGCCGTGAGGTCGAGAACATTTTCTTTCCGCTTCTGCATCACGCGGCGAAGATCGCCGTCAGTGATAATCCCGAGCAGGCGCCCGCCGGCATCGGTGACGGCTGCGAGGCCCAGGCCTTTGCGGCTCATTTCATAAATCACATCGGGCATTTTGGCAGGGGCCAGGACGCGTGGCGCGTTTTCACCGGTATGCATTAGCGATTCCACGCGGCGCAATTTGTTGCCGAGGCGCCCGCCAGGATGAAGCGCGGCGAAATCCTCTTCTTTGAATCCGCGGCGTTCGAGCAGGGCGATCGCTAAAGCGTCGCCCATAGCGAGCGCGGCGGCGGTGGATGCGGTGGGCGCGAGATTCAGCGAGCAAGCTTCCTCTTTCACAGCGATGTCGAGAACGATGTCGCTCGCGAGGGCCACCGTCGAACGCGGCTTCGCCGTCAGCGCGATCAAATGCAGGTCCAGGCGTTTCACGGCTTCGAGTAATTCGACCAGCTCTTCGGTTTCGCCGCTCGAGGAAATCGCCAGCATCACATCACCAGCCGAAAGCACTCCCAGATCGCCATGCAGCGCTTCCGAAGCGTGAAGGAAAAATGATGGCGTTCCGGTGCTTGCGAACGTGGCGGCAACTTTGCGTCCAATCAGCCCGGATTTGCCGAGGCCAGTGACGACCACTCTGCCTTTGCACTCATATAGAAGTTCGACGGCTTTTTCGAAGCGCTCGTCGAGGTGCTCGACCAAACCAGCGATGGCTTCGGCCTCAATTCGCAAGACGCGCTTGGCGGTTGCCAGCGCGGATTTCACGCTGCTTGCGGACGTGGCATTTCTCGTGCGATTCGCCGGGCTCATGGTTTTACACCGGCCGAATCCCACTCGCGGGTGAGTGCCGCGAGGCGCAGAATTTTTTCGAGCAGCGGGCGGAGGCGGTCGAGAGGCAGCGCGTTCGTTCCGTCCGAAAGCGCCTCGGCGGGATTGTCATGGACTTCGAGGAAAATTCCGTCCACACCCACGGCTGTGCCGGCGCGCGCGAGCGGTTCGATAAATTCGGGCTGCCCGCCGCTCGAATTCCCTTCCCCGCCCGGCAATTGCACCGAATGCGTAACATCGAAGACGATGGGATAGCCGAGCTTGCGCATGATGGGGAACGAGCGCATGTCCACAACAAGATTCTGATAGCCGAAAGAGCTGCCGCGTTCCGTAAGAATGATTTTTTCGTTTCCAGTGCTGGCGACTTTTTCGACGGCGTTGCTCATATCCGCCGGCGAGAGGAACTGGCCCTTCTTCAGATTCGCAACGCGTCCCGAGCGGCCTACAGCGACGAGCAGGTCCGTCTGGCGCGAAAGGAATGCGGGGACCTGAAGGACGTCGCAAACTTCCGCTGCGGGGCCGACTTGTGAAACTTCATGGACATCCGTAAGTATCGGCAGCCCGGTGCGCTTTTTGATGTTCGCCAAAATTTTCAGCCCTTTCTTCAGGCCGGGCCCTCGAAAGGAAGAAATGGATGAGCGATTGGCTTTGTCATAGGAAGCCTTAAAGATGTAGGGCGCGCCGAGTTCGGCCGCGATCGCTCCCAAGCGCTCCGCCATCATGGTGGCATGGGCTTCGCTCTCGATGACGCAAGGACCTGCGATCAGGAACAAAGGCGCATTTTGCCCCAGCTTAATTTTGCCGATGGAGAAGGTGCGCGCGGGTGCCATTCGAGAGTGTTCGCGGGCCATGCGAGACAACAGACTATGCGGGATGCGGGATGTTTTCAACTTTGAATTCGTCCGCAAGGCCGGGCCCGCGAGGCGCTGTCGGCAGCGACTGCGCGAGCAAGCGATGTCGAGGCGTGGCGGACGAGCGACGGATAGCGGCGTGACCCTTATAATGGATGGCGCCATGGCCCAGCCCGCAGCCGCGCTGCGTCGTCCCCTTCCTCCCGGCCCGCGAGGCCTTTCCGCACTGACCAACGTGCTGGCATTTGGGAAGGACTGGAATAAGTTTCTCCTTCGCTGCCAGCGAGAATATGGCGACGTGGTTTTCTTCCGCTTTCTCAATTTGCCCTTATGCCTGGTGGCGCATCCGGACGCGATTGAATACATTCTCGTGAAGAACGCCGCGAACCTCGAGAAGTCGCGCGACTATCGAGCGTTGCGCGCGCTTCTGGGCAACGGGCTGCTGACCAGCGAGGGAAATTTCTGGCAAAGGCAGCGAAAGCTGATTCAGCCGGCATTCCGGCACGAAAACATCCTTTCGTACGCAAAGCTGATGACGGAAGCCGCGGGGGCGATGGTCGAGCAGTGGCGCGACGGCGAAACGCGCGACGTGCACGAAGACTTCATGGGCGTGACACTGGAGATTGTCGCGAAGTCGCTTTTCGGCTCGGATGTCTCGCAGGACACGCGCGGCGTGGGGCAAGCAGTGAACACGGTGATGAATCTGTTCATCGATCAAGCCAACTGGGCGTTTTTGCTGCCGGAGAGCCTGCCAATACCGAAATCGGCGCGCCTGCGCAAAGCCATCGATCATTTGAATGGCGTGATTCACGGCATTATCCGCGCGCGCCGTGCGCATCCCAAGCCGGCGAATGATCTGCTGCAAACGCTCCTCGACATGCGGGATGAGAGCGGCGCGGCCATGAGCGACGAACAATTGCGCGACGAGGTGATGACCCTGTTTCTCGCCGGCCATGAAACCACGGCGAATTCGATCACCTGGACCATGCGCCTGCTCGCAGAGAATCCGAAGAAGGAAGCCGCACTCCATGCGGAGTTGCGGGCCGTGCTTCACGGCCGGGCGCCGGTGGCGGGCGACCTGCCGCAGCTAACGTACACGGAGATGGTGGTGAAGGAAGCGTTGCGCCTCTATCCCCCGGCGTGGGGAATCGGCCGGCGCGCGCTCGAAGAATTCGAGCTGGCCGGCTACAGGATTCCCGCAGGGACAAATCTATTCATGCTGCAATGGATCACCCAACGCGACGCGCGATTTTTTCTCGACCCGGAGCGCTTCGAGCCGGAACGATGGCAGGAAGACCCCACGCGCACCGGGAAATTGCCGCGCTTTGCGTACTTCCCATTCGGAGGAGGACCACGAGTGTGCGTAGGCGCCGGATTCGCGATGATGGAGGCGATGCTGTTGCTAGCGACGTTCGCACAGCGCTTCCGATTCGAGCTAGTGCCCGGCCAAGACCTGACGCCGCTTTTTTCGGTGACGCTGCGGCCAAAGCACGGACTGAAAATGCTGCTGCACCGCCAGCCGTAGGCTACCCACAGATTTTCCACCCGAATAAAAAATAGACCGGGAGCGAGAAAAACATTCGAGCCTCAGGCTCGAGCTGTCTTAGCTTTCTTAAGGATGAAGATCATCTGCTCTGCCGCGTTGTCGAGGGGAGTTTTGGCGAAGGAGCCGTACTCCTTCACAGGCGCGAGCCCGGCCAGGGCGAAAAGAGCCTGGAGTTGCGGATAGGTGTAATAGGACATATCCAGGCGCTCGGATTCTTCGCTGATGATTTGGCCGGCCTCGTAAGTACGGAACAAAAAAGTCAGATGAATGATTTGGCGGATCTTGTCCACGGAGTCTTTGCGGAAGTGGCGGCGGACGATTCTGGCGGGTTCGCCGGCAACCGGCCACTCGAGCTCCGGAATTTCATGGCCGATGCCTGAAAAAATCGATTCATATTTTGGGTAGAAGACGTCGAAGGCGAACTTGCCGTTTTTTGCAAGGTGATGCGCGGCGGTGGAAAGCGCGGCGATTTGATCCGGCACCGTGTGCATGTGCTGGAGCGGACGAAAAGGGAGCATCACCAGCGCGAATTTTTTCTTCGTGCGGAAGCGGCGCATATCTCCCCGGTGGAGATGCACCTTGCGGCGGACTTCCGGAGGCTCGCCTGCCAAGTGCTCCTTCAATACGCGGAGCATGGGCGAAGAGTTGTCGAGGCCGTGGATCTCGATCCCTTCGCGCGCGATGGGAAGCAGGACGCGGCCCGTACCGCAGCCCATTTCGAGAACTGGGCCGCCAGACTGGCGCGCCAGCTCGAGGTAGAAAGGCAAATCAACAAGGTTGGATTTTACGGCGTAGGCAGCATCATAATATTTCGCGGAAACATCGTAATGGTGAGCAGCAGATTTCACGAGCGCTGTCAGTCCGCCGGATTGGTGGCGCGAGACTCGGCTGAGAGGCTGAGGCGGTGGTGGCGATTATCGAGGCTCGCGCGGATGAACGCGGCGAACAGCGGATGCGGCGCGAGCGGCCGCGACTTGAATTCGGGATGGAACTGGCAGCCGACGAACCAGGGATGATCCGGCACCTCGATGATTTCGACGTACACGCCATCCGGGGTGCGCCCAGTGATGCGGAAGCCAGCACGCGTGAGCGTCTCTTCGTACTCGCAATTGAATTCGTAGCGGTGGCGATGGCGTTCGGAAATTTCGAGCTGCCCGTAAGCTTTCTGCGCGAACGAGCCGGGCTCGAGTTTGCAGGGCCACGCGCCCAGCCGCATGGTGCCGCCCATTTCGTCCACGCCGAGAAGCTCGCGCAATTTGTAGATGACGCGATTCGGCGTGGAGGGATCGAACTCCGTGCTATCAGCATGCTCGAGGCGCGAAACCTGGCGCGCATATTCGATGGTGGCGCATTGCATTCCGAGGCAGATGCCGAAGAACGGAACTTTCTTTTCGCGCGCATAAGTGATGGCGTGAACCATGCCGGCAATGCCCCGCTTCCCGAATCCGCCGGGAACGAGAATGCCATCAGCGTGGCGCAAGCGTCGCTCGGCCACGGCGGGCGAATCGATTTCTTCAGCCTCCACCCATTCGATCACCACGCGCTGGCGATTCGCCAGGCCGCCGTGCATTAGCGCTTCGCGCAAACTCTTGTAAGCGTCCTCGAGCTGAACATATTTTCCGACCACGCAGATGCGCACCTCGCCCTGCGGATGCTCAAGTGTTTCGAGCATGGCGAGCCAGCGGCTAAGGTCACGCGGCGGAGCTTCGAGGCGCAGCAACTTCAGAATTTCCTCATCGAGCCCTTCGGAGGCCAGCGACATCGGGACTTCGTAAATGTTGCCGACATCCGGCGCGGATATGACGCGCGATTCGGCCATATTGCAGAAGAGCGCGATTTTGGCTTTCAGGTCGCTGCCGAGCGGTCGGTCGCTGCGGCAAATCAAAATGTCGGGCTGAATACCGATGCTGAGCAGTTCCTTCACGCTGTGCTGCGTGGGCTTGGTCTTCAGCTCGCCGGCCGTGGGGATGAAAGGGACGAGCGTGAGATGCACGAAGAGCACATTTTCCGGGCCGAGCTCCAAGCGCATCTGGCGAATGGCTTCGAGAAACGGCAGCGATTCAATGTCGCCCACAGTGCCGCCGATTTCGACAATAACGACGTCCACGTTATCGGCCACTTTGCGGAAGGCGGCTTTAATCTCGTCGGTGACGTGCGGGATTACCTGGACGGTTTTTCCGAGGTAATCGCCGCGGCGCTCTTTGGTGATGATCGATTCGTAGATTCGGCCGGTAGTCCAGTTGTGGTCGCGCGTCAGACGCGTGCCGGTGAAGCGCTCGTAGTGGCCGAGGTCGAGATCGGTCTCGGCACCATCATCGGTGACGAAAACTTCGCCGTGCTGGTATGGCGACATGGTTCCAGGATCAACGTTTAGATAGGGATCGCACTTCTGGAGGGTGACTTTGAGACCCCGGCTTTCAAGAAGGCAGCCCATGGACGCGGCCGCCACGCCTTTGCCGAGGGAAGAAACTACACCGCCGGTAACAAAGATGTACTTCGGGGCGGCCCGCAAGGCGCTCGAATTCCTCCGAGAGAATGAGCGTACTCGACATTATGGGCAGAAACGCCGCGCGTGTCAAATCGCGATTCGAGAATTTTTTTTCACGCGCACTGGGGGCGCAAGGAAAAACACGTCAGGCAGCGCTGCGTTCGCGCAGGATTTTTTCCACGCGCTCGATATCGGCGGGGACATCTACGCTCACGGCGTCGTATTCCGTCTCGACCACGCGGATGCGGAAGCCGTTTTCAAGCCAGCGTAGCTGCTCGAGCTGTTCGATGTGCTCAAGCTCGCCGGGGGGAAGCGTCGGAAATTCGAGCAGCGCATCGCGGCGGAAGCCATAGAGGCCGATGTGCTTCCAGTGGCGCGCGGCGACGGTGGCGCCGGTATCGCGCACCCAGGGAATAGGCGCGCGTGAAAAATAAAGTCCATTGCCATCGAAGTCGCGCGCCACTTTGACGACGTTCGGGTCCATGATTTCGTTTGGCTGCGTGATGGCGGAGCACGGTGTGGCGATTTGAACGGAATCGTCCTCGAGCATTTCGGAAACCACGGCGTCAACTGTGCCGGGATCGATCAGCGGCTCGTCGCCCTGGACATTGACGTAGAATTCGGCGGCCACGTGAGCGGCGACTTCGGCGACACGATCGGTGCCCGTGCGGTGGTCAGGCCGGGTAAGAATCGCTTGGCCGCCGAAATCCTCGACGGCCTTTTTGATGCGTTCATCATCGGTGGCCACCAGGATGCTCTTGACCGATTGAGCCTCGCGCACTCGTTCGACCACATGCTGAATCATCGGCTTGCCGGCGATGGAAGCAAGCGGCTTGCCCGGCAGCCGGGTGGAAGCGAACCGTGCCGGGATAATCGCCAGCACATTTCGGGAAGCTGCGTTCATTTTATTACCCCGTGTTTCGTCCCGGACGGGAACAAATATTAGCACGGGGGAGTCTGGGAGCCTGAGAGGCAATAGTCCACCGCACATCGCGCTTGCTTTGGGAATGGCCAGTGATAGAATCGCTGCCAGCGATTTTGAAGGACGCCCTGGTCCGAGGGCGTTTGGGGGCATGTTGAAAGACCGGGTTGCACAGCCGATGGGTGGCGGCAGGCTGGTAGCAACGTGCGCGTCTCGGGCAATTCGGTTCTCTCTTCGCAGCGCATCCTTCCTTTTCTTGCTCTGTTGCGCAATTTCAGTTCCCTGCCAGGCGCAAGACCAGCCGGTGGGACCCACGCCAGTACCAAACAAGCCGCAAAGAATCGTGAAGGGCAAATCACTGAAGAGCGAAGTGGACTTGACGCTCGTAAACGTGACGGTGACGGATCCCTACGGGCGGCTGGTAACCGGCCTTGAGCAGGAAAGCTTTCGCGTGTTCGAAGACGGCGTTGAGCAAGAGATCGTGCGCTTTTCAAGCGAGGATGTGCCTATCTCGATTGGCGTGATCTTCGACATGAGCGGGAGCATGACCGACAAGATTGATAAGTCGCGGCTCGCCGCCGTGCAATTCTTCCGCACCGCCAATCCGCAGGACGAATTTTTCCTGGTGGACTTCAACGATCGCGCCCAATTGGCCAGCCCCTTCACCGGCAGCGTCGAAGAGCTGCAGAACCGGCTGATGTACACTTCCGCGCGCGGAGAGACGGCCCTATTCGATGGCATTTACCTCGGCCTCAGCCAAATGAAGGGAGCACACAACGCCAAGAAAGCGTTGCTCATCATATCGGACGGGGGCGATAATCACAGCAGGTACACGGAAGCGGACGTCAAGAATTTCGTCAAGGAAGCGGACGTCCAAATTTATGCCATCGGACTTTACGATCCGAATGGCGGCTACACCGTGGAAGAGCGCGAAGGCCCGTTCCTGCTCAACGATTTGACGACCATGACGGGTGGGCGAACCTTCGCGGTGAGGCAGATCAGCGAACTGCCGGACATTGCCTCGAAAATCAGCATGGAGTTGCGCAATCAATATGTTCTCGGATACAGACCAACCGAGCGAGCTCATGACGGCAAATGGCGCAAGATCAAGGTCAAGCTGCGGCCGCCGAAGGGACTCCCTCCTCTTACGGTTTTTGCGAAATCGGGTTACTACGGGCCCGGGCACTAGAATTGTGGTGCTGAGGAATTTTCTTTTTCTGTTGAGTTTACTTCTCGTATCTCCCTGCCTGCGCGCGCAAAGCCCGATTCCGCCTGCGCCCATGCCGCCACCGCCGCCGGGCGCCACTCCGTCCGGGCAGCAGGATGACCATAGCCAACGCATCCGCGTAAGCGTGGACTTGGTGGTGCTCCACGCGAGCGTGACGGACGAAAAAGGCCTGTTTGTTCCCGGTCTAAAACAGGAAAATTTCCGCGTCTTTGAAGACAAAGTGGAGCAGAAAATTTCCGCCTTCTCCAGCGAGGACGCTCCTGTGACCGTCGGCCTGGTGATTGACAATAGCGGCAGCATGCGCGAGAAACGCGAACAGGTAAACGCTGCCGCGCTTGCCTTCGTGAAGGCCAGTAATCCGCAGGACGAAACATTCGTTGTGAATTTCAACGACGAGTACTATCTCGACCTCAACGAGGATTTCACCAACGATACCCGCGAGCTCAACGAAGCTCTTTCGCGAATCGACTCCCGGGGCAGCACGGCTCTATTCGACGCCATCATCGGTTCGCTCGATCATTTGAAGAAGGGGCACAAGGACAAGAAGATTCTCCTGGTAGTTACCGATGGGGATGACGATGCCAGCCGCAAATCGTTTGCCTACACAGTGCAGGCTGCGCAACAATCCGATGCCACAATTTACGCCATCGGCGTCTTCAGCGATGAGGACCGCAAGCGGCAAAAGAAAATGGTCAGGAATTCAAAAAAGCAGCTGACCACGCTCGCCGACGCCACCGGCGGCGTGGCCTATTTCCCTGAGAATCTCGAACAAGTGCAGGCGATTTGCACCCAGGTGGCGCACGACATCCGCAACCAATACACCCTCGGCTACTACCCCACCAACACGGCGAAGGACGGCAGCTTCCGCGCCGTCCAGGTGCAGCTACTCCCCCCGAAAGGCCGCGCGGGCAAATTGAGCATCCGCACGCGCACCGGATATTACGCCCCCAAGGCTTCGCGGGGCGACTAGGGCGCGCCTATTGCGTTTCTGGCGGGCCGGCGGATAGCGGCCATTCCAGTAGTGACAAAATTTCCGATTACCCCGGTGGTCTCAATGGGTCGACGCAACACTCAGGTCGAACCCAACTTGAATTGAAAACAAGGGGTAAATCGCTCGCTAGCGTTACAACACTCGGAACACTACCCTGGCTAGGTTTTGACCGAGGACTGCCAAACAGATCGCTTCTCCCCGGGAAGCGTCGTCGAATCAACGTATTGGATGGTGTTGCATCGACCGGTTGAGCTCGCACCGTTTACCAGGCACGGTCAGAAAGTTGGATGCATAAAGGATATGAGGATTATTGACGCAGAGCGGCGCGAGTGTCGGGCAAGTTTTTTCCGTCACTGCTTCCTGTAATGAAGCGCAACACATCCTGACTTAAAAATCTTTGACTCAATAAGTTTCAATTGTACTTTCTCCGGCAGGCTAATACCTTCCGACAACCGTCTCCCTTCTCCTGCAACTATTGGCTGAACGACAAAATGATATTCATCAACCAGGCCAAGCTCAATAAGTTGTGAAGGGATCGCTACACCGCCGACTAAAATATTTTTGCCTTGTTCCTGTTTCAATTTAAGTATTTCATCTCGAAGCTTCGCACGAACGATTCTCGTATTTTCCCCTTCAGCGCTAGCTAATGATTGTGAGAAAACAATTTTGTTGATGGAGACAAATGTGTCGGCAAATTCGTTCTCTGCTTTTGTCTCAGAATGGCTTTTTGCGATATCAGGCCAGTAAGGAACCATCAATTGATAGGTTTTACGGCCGAAGACAAGTAGGTCGACATCTCGCAGGAGGTGCGTAAAATATTCGTGCATTTCCTCGTTGGCAATCATTTTGGTATGGTCGCAGCAGCCATCTAAGGTGATGTTGATTGCGAAGATTACTTTTCTCATTTCCGCCTCGGATTGAGCAGCATGGTGTTCGAACATAAAAGCAATAGCCCTGAACCGCGCGTCATTCCAACATAAAGATTAGGCGCATCCAGGTGGAAAAAGCCGTTCTGGTTATTCAGGTTCTCGGAAACTGCGCCACGACTTCAACCTGAGTCACTACCCCCATTCCATTCAGCTTGAAATTAATTCCAGAAAACTTATTCCGTGAGAGATGCTACCGCCGAAATTGTCGGCGACGGTCTGGCCCATGTCCGCGAGCGTCGAGCGCGTCCCCAGATTCCTCCCGAAGGAAGTGCGCGACGTGTAAGCGAGAATGGGAACGTACTCGCGGGAATGGTCCGTCGTCGGATTAACCGGATCAGGATCGCAGCCGTGGTCCGCAGTTATCAAGAGCAAGTCTGATGGGAGCAGGCGCGACAAGAAGGGCCCGAGCAACAGATCGAATTCCTCGAGCGAATGCGCGAATCCTTCGACGTCCTTGCGATGGCCGTAAAGCATGTCGAAATCCACAAGGTTGGCGAAAATCAGGCCGCCTGATTGCCGCAGCAAAGCTTCGTTGAGTTTGGCCATGCCATCGAGATTGTTTTTGGTAGTGACGTGATTTTCAATTCCGCGCCCATTATAGATGTCGTAGATTTTCCCCACGCCAAACACAGGTACTTTAGCCTCCGAAAGCACGTCGAGAAGCATCGGGCGCGGCGGGTCAACAGCATAATCGTGGCGGCGCTCAGTGCGCTGGAAATGGCCGGGCGAGCCATTGAACGGGCGCGCGATCACGCGGCCCACGCGATTCGGCCCATCGAGCACCTTGCGCGCGATTTTGCACATGCGATAAAGCTCCGCGACCGGGTAGACGTCCTCGTGTGTTGCAATTTGAAAAACGCTGTCCCCGGAGGTGTAAACGATTGGATAGCCCGTGCTCACATGCTCTTCGCCAAGCTCCTTGATAATTTCGGTCCCCGAAGCCGGCTTGTTGCCAATCGTGCGGTGGCCAATCAGGCGCTCGAATTCTTCGATGATCTCTTTCGGAAAACCGTGCGGATATACGGGGAATGCCTGGTCGAGCCACACGCCGGCCATCTCCCAATGCCCCGTGGTCGTATCTTTCCCGGGCGAGCGAGTGGCGCCTTTCGCATAGCTCCCGACAGGATGGTCGGGCGGAGTGAGGTGCGCGAGCGGTTTGATATTCGCGAGCCCGAGCCGCACGAGATTCGGCAGCTGCAGCGGCCGCGAACGCGCGATGTGGCCCAGCGTATCGCGCCCCACGTCGCCGTAATCGGCGGCATCCGGCAACTCGCCAATCCCGACGCTATCAAGCACAATCCAAATCACGCGTTCAAAATGTGGACTTCCCTGCCCCATCGCATCCTCAAGTCCGGCTGGGACCCATCCTGAATTTTTCCCGCCCAGATTGTACCCCAAGCCGAGATTCTGAATGATTTCCGCGCTCGTTTGCCCGCCTTGACGCGCGGGCGTATAATCGTTCGTTTAGACAGATGGCAACGGAACCCACAGTAAAGCCCCCTGCCGCAATTCAGGCGACGCCCACCATACCGGGCGATATCGAAGAGATACGTGTGCGCGGGGCCCGCGTTCACAACCTGAAGAATCTCGAATTCACGATCCCCCACAATGCGATCACTGTTGTGACCGGCGTATCGGGCTCGGGCAAATCCAGCCTCGCATTTGACACTCTGTATGCCGAGGGGCAGCGCAGATATATCGAATCGCTTTCGGCTTACGCTCGGCAATTCCTCGAACGCATCGAAAAACCGGATGTGGACGAGATCACCGGGATCGCTCCGGCCATTTCCATCCGGCAGAAAAATTCGACGCGCAACCCACGTTCGACCGTGGCAACGGCCACGGAAATCTACGATTATCTGCGCCTTCTTTACGCGCGGGCCGGGCACACCATCTGCCTCCGCTGCGGAACAGAGGTCCACAGAGACACGCTCGATGAAATCGCCGCGCGCGTGCTCGCGCTTCCAGCGGGCCGGCGCTTCTACGTTTTGTACGAGCTCAAGCTGACGCCCGAGCCGGGAGCCGCTCCCCCGCGCGCCCGAAAGCTGGCCGCACGCCCTGCGGCGGAAGCAGTTCGCGAGGCGCTCATCAGTCTAAGGAAGCGCGGTTTCAATCGCCTCTATCAGGCGGGCCGCGTTTTCGAATTTTCGACGCCGGAAGAACTGCTCGACGTGGACTTCACCAAGCCGGTATACGTGCTGGTGGATCGCCTCGCGCTCTCGCCTGAAATTCGCTCGCGCCTGATGGACTCAATCGAGATTTGTTACCGCGAGGGCCGCGGCGAATCAATTCTTGAATTTGTCCCCGAGCCTCCCGACGACGGCGCCAGTGCAAATACGCAAGACGGACCTGCGGCCACGGCGGCAAGCGCACCGGAGCGCCTGATCTTCAATGAGCGATTCGATTGCAAGAAATGCGGCGCCTCCTATCAGGAACCGGAGCCGCGCCTTTTTTCGTTCAATAGCCCGTATGGCGCATGCCCGCGTTGCCAGGGCTTTGGTAATACGGTTGATTTCGATCTCGATCGCGTAGTTCCGGACCGCAGCAAATCGCTCGCCGACGGAGCCATCGAGCCATGGACCAAGCCGCGCTATCGCCAGTTAGCGATCGACATGCGGCGGTACGCGCGCGCGAAAGGCATCCCATTCGATGTCCCCTTCCGCGAGCTTTCCGCCGCGCAGCGCGACGCGATTCTCGATGGCGATCGCCAGGAAGATTACGCGGGTGTGAAGGGTTTCTTCGCCTGGCTCGAGCGGAAAAAATACAAATTGCACGTGCGCGTTTTTCTCAGCCGCTACCGCGGCTACGCCGTTTGCCCCGATTGCCACGGCACACGTTTGCGCGCGGAAGCCCGCGCGGTAAAAATTGCCGGCCGCTCGATCACGGAAGTCTGCCAGATGACGGTCAAGCAGGCCCGGCCATTCTTCGACAATTTGCAGCTCAGCCCCACCGAATCCGCGATTGTGGATAAAGTGCTCGAAGAAATTCAGGCCCGCCTGCGCTTCCTCGATGAAGTTGGCCTCGACTACTTGACGCTCGACCGACTCACCTCAACGCTCTCGGGCGGTGAAGCGCAGCGAATCCAGCTTGCAACCTCGCTCGGCTCGCACCTAGTGGGCGCGCTCTACGTGCTCGACGAGCCATCCATCGGCCTGCACCCGCGCGACACGCAGCGCCTAATCCAAATTTTGCGAGGTTTGCGCGACCTCGGGAACACATTGCTCGTAGTCGAGCACGATCCCGAAACCATCCTAGCCGCCGACAAAATTCTAGATCTCGGGCCCGGCGCCGGCGAACACGGCGGCAAACTGATCTTCGCGGGCACCCGCGAGGAATTGCTCGCCGACAAGCATTCGCTCACCGGGCGTTACCTGCGCGGCGATATGAAAATCGCGATTCCCACGCGCCGGCGCAAGCCGCAAGGAAAATTCCTGAAAATACACGGAGCCCGCAGCCACAATCTACAGGGAGTCGATCTGATGCTCCCGCTCGGCGTGCTGGTGGCGATCACGGGAGTTTCCGGCTCGGGAAAATCCACGCTGGTATACGACGTCCTTTATAAGGCGCTGCAAGCGAAGCGCACGGGCGGAAACTGGCGCGAATTCTGCGACCGGCTCGACGGCGATTCGGCGCTAACAGGCATCGAGATGGTGGATCAATCACCAATCGGGCGGACGCCGCGATCCAATCCCGCAACGTACCTGAAGGCATTCGATCCCATCCGCGAAGTTTTTGCCGCAACGCCTGAAGCAAAGAAGCACGGTTTCACGGCCGGACATTTTTCGTTCAACATTCCGGGCGGGCGATGCGAAGCCTGCCAGGGCGATGGCACGGTCACAGTCGAGATGCGTTTTCTCGCGGATGTGGAACTCGTCTGCGAGGAGTGCCGGGGCACGCGCTACAAGAGCAGCGTCCTCGATGTGCGCTACAAAGAGAAAAATATTCACGACGTGCTGCAACTGACGGTTCGCGAAGCGCTCGCATTCTTCGCCTCGAATCCCAAAGTGATCGCCCGCCTCCGCGTCCTGGAAGAGGTCGGGCTGGGCTATCTGCGCCTCGGACAATCCGGAACCACCCTTTCCGGCGGCGAAGCGCAACGCTTGAAACTCGCCGCGCACCTCACGCGGCAGGAAAGCTCGGGCATCCTGTATATTTTCGACGAGCCGACCACGGGCCTGCACTTCGACGATATTCAGAAGCTGCTCACGGCATTCCGCAAGCTGATTGAAGGCGGCGCATCCGTGCTGATCATCGAACACAATCTCGACGTCATCAAATCCGCCGACTGGATGATTGACCTCGGCCCCGAAGGCGGCGACGAAGGCGGGCGCGTGGTGGCCGTGGGGACTCCGGAACAGGTGGCGCGAAATTCGCAATCGCACACAGGACAGTTTCTCGCGCGAGTCCTGAACGCGCGCAATGGCGGCAATCATTCGAATCACCACACTTCGGACAAGCCCAACGGTTCGGTGAAAACTCCCTCGACAGCATGACGAAATTTTCGAGGTCGCTCGGGTGTTGCGCGCTGCTGGCGCTGCTCGGCGCCGCGCCCACTTTATTCGCGCAGGCGCACACTGCAGCGAATAGGCAAAACCATAAGGTTGCGGACCCGGATGCAGCCGCGGTGAATAATCTGCTCGCCGCGGCGCAGGCGGCAATGGAAAAGAAAGATTACGCCGCCGCAGCACAGAACTATCAAGACTATCTCGCCAAGAAACCAGACGACGCCTCCAGCCATTTCCAACTCGGCTACGCCTATTCAGCCCTGAAGAGGCCAGCCGATGCGAAAACGGAATACGAAAAAGCGATTTCGCTCGATCCGAAAATTGCCGCGGCCTATTTGAATCTCGGCCTCACTCTCATGGAATCGGATCCTCAGGCTGCGATAGCGCCACTCCACAAGGCCGTAGAATTAACGCCCGGCCAAGCCGAGCCGAAATTTCTCCTCGGAGCCGCTTTCGAGCGATCCGGAAAATCAGCGTCAGCCATCGAGCAATATCAGGCCGCGGAAAAGCTGGACGGAAAGAACTTTGAGATTCATTTTGCGCTCGCCCGGACGCTGCTTTCAGTGAATCGCCCGAGCGATGCAGAAACTGAATTTCGCGCAGCATTGACGTTGCGCCCCGAATCGGGGCCCGCGCACCTCGGCCTCGCGCAAAGCCTTCTCGGAGAAAAGAAAGCCGAGGCGGCTGCCATTGAGCTGGCCGCTTACCTGGAGACGCAGCCCAACGACGCGGAGGCGCGCATCGAGCACGCCTCCGTGCTATTTGACCTGGGCAAGAACGATGCGGCCCTCGCCGAACTCGATCGTCTCGCGGCAGCGGGCCCTGAAAATCTTCGGGCGCTCAAACTGCGCTCGCTGATTTATTTTCAGGCGAAGCGCTACGACGATGCGGCAACCTCCTTGCAAAAAGCCGCCGCGCTCGCGCCCGATGATGCGGATATCCGCGCCCGGCTTGGCCACGTGTACCTGGAAAAGAAAGATTATCCGGATGCGGTGCGCGAGCTGATTGTCGCCTTCAAACTCAATCCGAATGCAAATGACGTGCTCGGCGATCTAATTGCCGCGGAATACCTCAACAAAAATTATCCCGCCGCGCTCAAGGGACTCGACCTGCTCTCGAGCCGCGAAGAATTGCCCCTCGGTACACTGTTCATCCGCGCGACCTGTTACGATAAACTAGGCCAAGTGGCCCAGGCGCTCGAGGCGTACCAGAAATTTCTTTCGTTGAATAAGGACGAGACGAGCGGCATGTATTTCGAAGCGACGGCGCGAGCACGATTTTTGGTCCACGAGCTCCAGAACAAGAAGAGGTAGTCGCTTGCACAAATTTCTCCCAATTGCGGCAGCGGCGCTGTTCGCCGCGGTTCTCTCCGGGCAAACATTGTCACCGAACGCGGTGGCGGATCTTCGCGCGCACTTCGCGAAAGAAACCGACCCGGTGCGAAAGGCTCGCCTGCTTGGGCCACTCGGCGACGCTCAATTCCAAGAAATCCGAAGACAGGCAGCCGACGGCGACTATTCAGCAGCGCTCGAATTGGTGCAACAATATCGCGACGAGGCGCGGGGGTGCCTGAAAGCTCTGGATGCCAAGGAGCCGGACCCGGAGAAGCATCCTTCGGGTTTCAAGCAGCTTCAAATCTCATTGCGCGCCTCCCTGCGTCGAGTGGACGACGTAATTGTTGGCCTTGCGGGTGATGAACAAAAACCATTCATGGACGTGCGCAAGGAACTCGAACAGATGGACCGCCATTTGATCCGCGAGCTCTTCCCGCGCCAGCCGGCAACTGAGTCCGAACCGCCGAAACCGAAGAGTTAGGAGGCCGCCATGCGCCGATCCGCGTACTTCTGTGCAATGTTCGCCGCGCTCCTGATTCCCAGCCTCACCGCCGCGCGTTCCTCAGGACCCTTTCAACCCCCACAGGAAAAGAAAGAGTACCTCTCGGACATTGAGGCGGACAAAATCCGCGATGCCCCCACGCCATCGGAACGGATCAAGCTGTTCGTCACATTTGCGGAAGACCGCTTGAAGAAATTTCAATACGAGCTCAACCGGAAGACTCCGGAGCGAAAACGAGCGGAAATTCTAAACAGCATGTTGAACGCATACGTCGGCTGCGTGGATGATGCCGCCGATCAGATTGATCTCGCGCGCGAGAAACAAGCGGATATTCGCCTGGCGATCAAGCTCATGAAGTCCAAAGCGCAGGAATTTCTCGACGTGCTAGAAAGATTGGATCAAGGCGGCCCTGAATACGACCTATACAAGGACACCTTGGAAGACGCAATCGAAGGAACGAAGGACGCCATCACCGACATTGACCAGGCCGAGAAGGAGATGGCGCCGCCACCAGTGCGGAGAAAGCCGACGTGAGGACTCGAGAACAGCGAGCGCGGCTCGTCCCCGGCGGCGAACGGCTTTTTCAGCGCATGTACACGCGGCTTGGTTGCCAGGGACGTCCGCCGCATTTCGTTGTCGAATATCATCCGTATACCGATTTGACGCACACGATTCGCGTGCGTGAGGATACGGCGCGCGTGCGGCTTTCGGATGTATTGCGCGGAGCGCCGCAAGCGGTGTTCGAGGCGGCTGCTTCGATTTTGCTCGGGCGCCTCTATCGCCGTCGCCTGCCGGCCGAATTGCTCGAGACATACCGGCAATTTTCGTACGCGCCCGCGACACGCCGAAAGCTATTGTTGCTGCGCCAGCAGCGCGCGCGGCGCGCCGAACATCAACCTGCGGGCGCGCATCATGACTTGAGCCCGTTGTTCGATCGTCTGAACCGCCACTATTTTCTGAATTCGCTTCCGCAGCCGCGCATGGGCTGGAGCACTCGCGCCTGGCGGACGCAGCTCGGCTGCTTCGATCCCGCATTGCAGCAAATCGTGATCAACCGGCAACTCGACCGCAGCGGCGTCCCGGAATATGTCGTTGCCTACGTCCTCTACCACGAGATGCTCCACCTGAAGCATCCCATGCGCTTTGCCCGCTGCCGCAGAGAATCGCACTCGCCGAAATTCCGGAAGGAGGAAAAGCGCTTCGCGGATTACGAGCGGGCCATGAAATTCCTCGATCGCTTTCCGGCGTACTGATTCCGGCGGGACGCCCTCGCGAAATTATTTTTGCGAGAGCTTTTCGATCTTCTTGCGGACTTTGCTTGCGTCGGGCGCGTTGGGAAACACCTGCAGGTATTCTTTGTAATATTTCAGCGCTTCTTCCTTGTCGCCTTTTTTCTCGTATGCCTCACCAAGCAGCAGCCGCGGCTTGGCCCAATTCGGCCGCGATTGCGTGGCGTCCTTGAAGCGGTCAATCGCGGCATCCACGTCGCCCTTATGCAGGTAGAACATTCCCACGTCCACGTCTTTCTCAGCGGTGTACGGATCGTAGTTTCCAGATGGCTTGTCAGACTTGTCGTCAGGATCGGTTGCCGGGTCCGGCTGGTGGGTTTTGGAACTCGACTCCTGCGAGGGGTCGGGCGCCTTCTTGTCCGCGTCTTTCTGCTGCGCCCGCGCGGAGAAAACCGAAAGGGCGAGCAGCAAACTCAAGAGCGCAAATTGCATGAAGCAGCGTGTCATTGGCGCTTTCTAGTTGGGATTAGATAGCATTTGATATCATGAAAGTTGCTTGCGGCGCGAAGCGGCCGCCGGAGCGAATCGCCGCATTGATTGTAACTCGTCTCGATAGAACTTCTCGATGGAACTTCGCGACAAAGTCGAAAATCTCCCCGCACAACCCGGAGTTTACCTTTTCCTGGATGCGAGCGGCACAGTCCTCTACGTGGGAAAAGCTCGCCTGCTCCGAAATCGCGTGAAATCCTATTTCCTCGAATCCAGGTGGCAGGATGCGAAGACCGGCTCGCTGGTGCGCGAAATCGCCGACATGCGATACATCGTGGTGGACAACGAAAAAGAGGCGCTCGCCCTCGAGAACAATCTCATCAAGCAGAACAAGCCGAAATTCAATATCCTCTTGCGCGACGATAAGACTTACCCCTACATCCGTTACACGGCCTACGAAAAATTCCCGCGCGTGTACGTCACCCGCCGGCTGAAAAAAGACGGCTCGATTTATTTTGGGCCTTACTTCCCCGCGGGACTCGCCTATCGCATGGTCCACCTGATTCACAAACATTTTCTGGTGCCCTCGTGCACGGTCGACCTGACGCGCACGCATCCACGCCCCTGCCTGCAATATTACATTCATCGCTGCCTGGGGCCATGCGTCGAAGGCCTCGTGACGGATGAGCGATACACGGAAGCCGCGCGCGACGTTCGCCTGTTCCTCGAAGGGCGGCGCAGCGATTTGTCGCAAAGCCTCGAAGATCGCATGCAACACGCCTCCGATGACGAGCGCTACGAAGAAGCGGCAGGCTACCGCGATCTCCTGCGCACGATCACGGAAATGGAGGAGCGCCAAAAAATTGCCGCCGCGTCCGGCGACGATACCGACGTCCTCGCCTGGTACGCCGAGCCGCCCCAAGTAGCCGTCAATCTATTTCACCTGCGCGGCGGCCGCGTGGTAGACCGGCGCGATTTCTACTGGGAGGATCTCGAAGAATTCGATCCCGCCGAATTTCTCCCATCGCTCCTCAAACAGCTCTATCTCGACGCCGCTTATCTTCCCCGCTTCATTCACGCGCCAATGGAATTCGAGGATCGCGAACTGCTGGAAGAAGTCTTAAGCGAAGCAGCCGGCCATCGCGTGGAAATCCTGAATCCGCAGCGGGGGCAGAAGCACGCTTTCCTCGAGTTGGTCGAGAAAAACGCGCAGCACTCCTTCGTCCAGCGCTTCCGGGTGCTGAAGCCGAATTCGAAAGCGATCGTGGAAGCCCTCGAATCCGCGCTCGCCCTGCCGGAGCCGCCCAAACGAATCGAGTGCTTCGACATTTCGCACATTCAAGGCTCGGACACGGTAGCCTCCATGGTCGTCTGGGAAGACGGCCGGATGAAAAAATCGGATTACCGCAAATTCATCATCCGTGGCGAAGCCATGCAGGAAGGCGCGGAAAAGCGCGATGGCCTGCTGCGCGACGATTTCGCAAGCATGCGCGAAGCCGTCGAGCGCCGTTACCGTCGTTTGCAGGAATCGCAGCAGCCCATGCCGAGCTTGATCCTAATTGACGGAGGCATCGGCCAATTGCACGCCGCCGCACAAGCGCTCGAAAAGCTAGAAATAATAAATCAACCCGTCGCCAGCATCGCGAAAAAAGAAGAAATTCTCTATATTCTCGGCCGCGAAGACGAGCCCATCCTGCTCGAACGCCACTCCCCAGTCCTCCACCTGATTCAGCAAATCCGCGATGAGACGCATCGCTTCGCCGTCACCTTCCACCGCCAGCGCCGCTCGACCCGCAGGCTGCGCACTTCCCTCACGGATATACCGGGCATTGGCGAACGCACCGCCCAGAAACTCCTGCGCCGTTTCGGGAGCGTCGCCCGCCTGCGGCAGATGAGCCTGGAAGATCTAGCTGCCGAATTGCCCAAGACTCAGGCCCAGCGAGTTTTCGACGGCCTGCGGGCAGCCGAAGTTGAGGGTGGCAAGCCAATTGCAAGGTAATCCGTGCTCCCCGGCCCTTGAGCGTTTGCTTGCCTGTACTGGGAGGCCTATGCTACTGTCAGCTTCGGAGGTGCAAGATGAGTGAAAACACTGGCTCAAAGGTGAGTTTTTTCCTGGTCGGATTGGGGATCGGAGCGCTGGTTGGCATTCTGTTTGCTCCAAAGTCGGGCGAAGAGACGCGCGAATATCTCACTTCAAAGGCCGATGAAGGCCGCGACTTCGCGCAGAAAAAGGCGCGCGAGCTTCGCGAGCGAGCCGAGGATTTGATCGAGCGCAGCAAGGAAATCATGTCGCGTCAGAAGGATTCCATCGCTTCAGCGGTTGAGGCAGGCAAGGACGCCTACCGGTCCGAGAAGGCCAAAGCGTCGTAGCTGCCGCGAGGAGTTCGATGTCCGGCTGGACCGAAATATTCATCATCGTCGCAGCGGTGGCCATCGTGATTCAGATGGCCATTTTGCTGGCCATGTTCGTCTCGATGCGCTCGGCGATTGAGAACTTCACGCGCGTGGCCACCGATCTTCAGGCGCGGATCGATCCCATTTTGACGCGTACCAACCGCATCCTCGAGGATTCCGAGGACCGCATCGCCAGCGTCATGGGCGACGCAGCCGAGATCACCCGCCTCGCGCGCGGCCAAGCGCAGAAAGTTGACCGCGTATTCACCGACGCCGTCGAGCGCCTGCGCGTCCAGGTAATCCGCGCGGACCAAATCCTCACCGGCGCAATCGAAGTCGTCGAAGAAGCCGGTTCGCGTGTCCGCAAAACAGTCTGGGGCCCGATTCACCAGGTCTCCGCGGTCCTCAAAGGCTTGCGCGTCGGCCTCGACCTGATCCGCGGCCAGCAGCAGCGCCGCCGCCCCGAACCCGACGGCGCCACGCAAGACGAAGAGCTCTTTATTTGAAGACTCTTTTCGGCCCTGTTGACCTCATCCTTTAGATAGAGAACCGCGCCCCCACCACAGCCCATATGGAGTGCGGCGGCTAGCGCGGTGTTTGCGTCCCGAGCCTCGCCGAGGGGCCGCCGCTTTGTTAAGGCCCCGCTCGCCGGGCCGTGTTCGATCAAAAGGAAGCGTCGCCTAAGTCGCACATCTCGTCCGTGCTCTCCCGCCAGCGTCAACAAAGCCACTCTTTATTCGGCCCCCCCGGCTTGCGACGCCGAATTCTCCCCTTGCGCCGT
This sequence comes from uncultured Acidobacteriota bacterium, assembly GCA_963701005.1. Classification (GTDB taxonomy): domain Bacteria; phylum Acidobacteriota; class Terriglobia; order Acidiferrales; family UBA7541; genus Palsa-295. The sequence continues at coordinate 2,613,419 of OY969555.1, read as the reverse complement.
AGGCGCGCCACAATTTAGCCCAGCCCGTAAGGGCTGGGTGCCAATGCCCAAAAGTCCCGAGCACCGTAGGTGCGACACATCCTCAGTTCCCGGACGTCTGCGACCGCCCCGCATGCTACCAAAGCCAAAATAAATTAGAGCCGCTTAATCCATCCTCCGCCAAGGACGCGTTCGCCTGCATAGAAGACCGCAGCCTGCCCCGGCGTGATCGCGCGCTGCGGTTCGCGAAAACTCACGCGCGCGGACGTGGCGTCAAGCGCCGTGATAACTGCAGCAGCAGGCTCATGGCGATTTCGAATCCGGACCATCGCTTCGATCGGCCGCTCGGGAGCCTCGAAAGCAATCCAATTCACATCGCGCACTTCGCAAACCGCGCAGCGCAATTCAGCATCCTCACCGACGACCAGCCGATTATTCGCGCGGTCGAGCGACACCACGTACACCGGCCGGCCCGCAGCCAGCCCAAGCCCGCGGCGCTGCCCGACCGTGTACTGATGCAAGCCACCGTGGCGGCCGACCACTTCGCCTGAAGTAGTCACAATCTCGCCCTCGTTTTCCGGCAACTTGCTTCCCTGCTCCTGCAAATATCCCTCAATGAATTTCACGTAATTGCCCGTGGGAACAAAACAAATCTCCTGGCTCTCCGGCTTTTCCGCCACCGGCACCTGCAGGCGCCGCGCAATCTCGCGGACTTCTTCCTTCGTCAGTTCCCCCAGTGGAAAGTCCGTGCGCGAAAGCCGCTCCTGCGTGAGCCCGAAGAGAAAGTACGACTGGTCCTTCGATTCGTCGCGCGCCCGCAGCAGCTCATAGCGGCCGGATTCCGGATTGTAGCGGACGCGCGCGTAATGGCCCGTGGCGATTCGGTCAGCGCCGATTTGCCGCGCGGTCAAGAGCAGCTGATCGAACTTCACATGATTATTGCAAAGCGTGCACGGAATAGGAGTGCGGCCCTCGAGATAATCGTCCACGAAGGGGCGGATCACGCTCGCCTCGAATTCGCGCTCGAAATTCACCACGTAGAACGGGACGCCGAGATGTTCCGCCACACGCCGCGCGTCGTAAACATCGTCCGCCGAGCAGCAGCGATGCTGCGCGGACCCCTCGGCAGCAAGCTGCGGCAACCGGCGCTGATTCCAAAGCTGCATGGTGAGCCCGACGATGTTTTCGCCGCGGCAGTGCAGAATCGCCGCAACTGTCGAACTATCAACACCCCCGCTCATGGCCACGGCCACGGTCGCAGGAGCGCCTGTTGCTAGAGCGCCCGTTGCCGGAGCGCCCGTGTCACGCGCAGCTTCGAGCGCCGCCGCGGGCTGCATCGTAATTTCGCTCGTGCTCACAGGGCGGACACCACAGCGGAGGATCGGGGCGAAATGGCGCGCAGCCGCTCGACCACAGCAGGAATCACGCCAATAGCATGCTCGATTTCTTCGGCAGTCGTCGGGCGGCCGATGCTAAAGCGCAGGCTCGAGCGCGCCTCGTCCGGCGACAATCCCACCGCGAGCAGCACATGCGACGGCTCAACAGCGCCCGACGAGCAAGCCGCGCCCGTCGAGCACGCAACACCCTGAAGATCAAGCGCGATAAGCAGCGCCTCGCCACCTGCGCCAGCGAATCTCAGGTTTGTAGTGCTCGCGACGCGACGCGCCCGGTCACCGGTGACGCAAACAGAAGGAATCGCAGCGAGCAGCGCCTCTTCTAGCCGGTCGCGCAGCGCAACGATGCGGCTCGTATCCGCTTGCAAATTTTTCCTCGCAAGCTCAGCAGCCTTTCCGAAGCCAACGATGCCGGGAACATTTTCCGTACCGGGGCGCCGGTCGCGCTCATGATGCCCCCCATGAAATCGCGGCTCAATCGAAGTGCCGGAACGAACAAAAAGCGCGCCAACGCCCTTCGGTCCATAAATTTTGTGCGCGGAAATGCTGAGCAAGTCCACGCCAAGGCCATTCACGTCGAGCGCCAATTTGCCGGCGGACTGCACCGCATCGCAATGAAAATGAATGTCGGCTTCCGCAGCGATGCGTCCAATATCCTCGATAGGCTGAATGGTGCCCAGTTCATTGTTCGCATGCATCACGCTGATCAGAATTGTCTCCGGGCGCAGCGCCCGTTCGATCTCAGCGGGGTCAACGACACCGTCGCGGCCCACGGGAATATATGTGACGGCGATTCCCTGCCCCTCAAGAGCCTGGCAGGAGTGCAGCACAGCGTGATGCTCGATCCCGGTGGTAATGATGTGCTTGCGCGCAGCCACCGAAGCAGACGCGATACCAAAGATGGCCAGGTTGTCAGCCTCGGTCCCGCCGCTAGTGAAAACAATCTCCGATGGCCGCGCTCCGATCAGCGCGGCAACTGATTCGCGCGCCCGGTCCACGGCTGCCCGCGCCGCTTGCCCCGCGGAGTGTATAGAGCTCGCGTTCCCGAAATTTTCGCCGAGGAAGGGCAACATGGCGGCGAGGACCTCGGGGTCCACGGGCGTAGTCGCGTTGTAGTCAAGATAAGCGCGCACTGTATGTCCTTGAATTATTCAGAATAGCGGCTGCGAGCTAAGGGGTCAAGGCAACGAGCGGGAGGATGTCCGAGTTTTAGTTGATTGCAGCGACTCTCGAAGTTCGGCACTGTAAGCCTACCTTCTTCCAAGTTCAAGCGACTTCTACTGTCCGGACCTCCTTCTGCTGAAGGCGCGACGGATTCAGGCGTTCCTTCAGCAACAGGATTTCTTGATAGCCTTTGATGCGTCGGAACTTTTTCTCTGCTTCCAACAGTCCTGTGGCTGCCCAGCGTAGCGGCTGATCTCCTTCGCGCCAACGCTTTACGTTTCGCGCCACCCGCTGCACCGTCGACAAGCACGATTCGATCGGGTTGGTGGTGGCCAGTTTCCGACGTAACACCGCTCCTACACCCAAGCGATGCACCGTCAGCGTTTCGTCCAGCCCTTCCTCCAGACTCCGGGCAGCGCTCGGATTGATCCGTTCCAGTTGCCGGAAGATCTTCTGCAACGCTTCTTTGGCCTCCGCGTAGTTGTTCATCGCGTACGCATTGCGCATCCGCCGGTCGTAGTCTTTCTGGCAGTTCTCAGGCAAGTACTCCTTCACATTCCGCCGCTTGTGAATCTGGCAACGCTGCACTTCCACTTGGTTACCGAAAACACGTTCCACACCAGCTCGCAGCGCTTTCGATCCATCCATCACCACCAGATACCGCCGCTGGCGATCCAGTCCTCGGTCCACCAGATCTTCCAACAGCCCCTTGACCACCGCAGTGTTTTCCGTGGCCCCCTGCCATACCCCCAAAACGTGCTTTTCTCCGCCTTCCGCGATCCCCAGGGCCACCACCAGCACCTGGCCGCCAAAGTGAATGCCGTCGATCATCAGCACCACGAGATTCAGATCTTCTAGGCGCCGTTCGCACAGCACTCGCAACTGATTGCTACTGGCCGCCACGAACTGCCGACTCACGCTGCTCTTCTCGATCCCGTAGCCTTCCAGAACACTCTCCACCGCTCGCCGATAGTTCCGCGTGGACAGTCCGGCCACCATGCGCTCCTGCACCGCTCTTTGCAGCTTTCCGTCTTGCTGCAACTGACCGTAGCTCTCCAGTTCCACTTCCTGGCCTTCGCGCGTTCGGACCCGCGGCCGTTCCACCGGGATCTTCTGTCCAGCAAAAACCACATAACCCGTCTGCTTTCCCCAGCGCACACAGCCGGCGGTGGGATTCGGCCGATGCGGAGGCCCTACCCGGCGCGTGACTTCGTTTTCCAGAATAGCTCGCAGGATCTGCAGCCCGGCTTGCCCGGTCAGCTCTTCCACCTGAGCTTGCATCTCCGCCCACACCTCGGCCATCGGCAACGGCAACGGCACCCGCACCAACAACTCTTGCCCTCGGACGATCTCGAACTTGGAATTGGACTTGCGGTCTTTCCTCTGGTATTTGTTTCTCACGGCGGCTCTCTCCTTTAAAAGGGATTCGCAACCCGAACTCTATCCGAGTGCGGGCGAGAGCCGCTGCTTCTTGTTTTCAAGTTTCAACTAAACGTGGGGCATCCTCCAACGAGCGGCCGCGTAGTAGGCCAGTTTCCGAGTATCCGGCTAACCAGAGGTTAGCAACGTGATCTAGCGATAAATTCCGAGCGACCAACGATACGCCCAGAACTTCGTCTTTCCCTTCCCGCAACCTCGTTTATCGGGCGGATCTTCCGAACCTCGACAACGCAGAGTCCCCACTGCGTTCACCATCTCCGGCGATCTTGTTCTCAGGAGCTCGTTTTGGTCGCATGTAATAGTTTTGTAATGTGTGTCGGGGATCACCGAGAAGAACTTTGCGGAGGTGTAGCATGCACACAGGAACGATATGGAAACTCACCCAAAGGGAAGTCGCGCTCGCATCCTGCTGAGTTCGGTCTTCGGGCCTTATGCGCAAGACGACGAATTTGGCAGCAGGTCCATCAATCCCATGGAGCTCTATCACAACCAGGTCACCCGCGCGCAGGGCAGCTACTCGCTGCGCATGTTTCATCGCTCATGGGGCATCATGCTGATTCAGGTAAATATTTCAGCACCCTCGACCGTGCTGGATTTTCCCACACGGGAAACCTTTGCTCGTGAATTAACCACGAACCACTTCGACATCGTTGGTATCTCTTCGATCATCGTGAACGTGGGCAAGGTCCGGGAGATGTGCCGAATGGTGCGAGAACTATCGCCGGGCTCGGTGATTGTAGTGGGGGGACACGTGGCGGCCATTCCTGGCTTAGAAGCGATGATCGACGCCGATCACATCGTGCGCGGAGAAGGTATCTCCTGGACGCGCCGGTACCTGGGTGAAGACGTGCACGCACCAATCCACCACCCCTCCATTGTTTCAGGGCTACAGGCACGCATCATGGGAATGCGTCTCGCTCAGCGGAAGGGCGGTACAGCCGCGACGATCATCCCGTCGGTGGGTTGCCCCATGGGGTGCAACTTCTGCACCACGTCTGCTTTTTTTGGCGGCAAAGGAAAGTTCGTCAACTTTTACGAAACCGGCGATGAGCTGTTTGACGTGATGTGCCGGCTCGAATCGGAGCTCAAAGTACATTCCTTCTTTGTGATGGACGAGAACTTCCTGCTTCACCGTACGCGTGCTATTCGCTTGCTCGAGCGCATGAAGCAGGCAGGCAAGAGCTGGGAGCTTTCGGTCTTCGCTTCCGCCAATGCGATTCGAAAGTACACCATGCTGGAACTGGTCGAGCTCGGCATTTCCTGGGTATGGATAGGTTTAGAATCGCCGAAGTCGAGTTACGGCAAGCTGCACGGAACGGATATTGGGCAACTGACGCGGGAGCTTCGCGAACACGGTATACGAGTTCAAGGCTCGACGATCATCGGACTCGAGCACCATACGCCAGAGAACATCGTCGACGAAATCGAATTGGCGGTCGGCTATCAAACCGACTTCCACCAGTTCATGCTCTACACGCCGGTTCCCGGCACGCCGCTTTACCAAGAAATGTCCGAACAGGGCCGTCTGCTGACAGGCGTTGACCTCGCCGATACCCATGGGCAGTACAAATTCAATTTCCGGCACGGCGCAATCTCCTGCGAGGATTCAAAGAAATTCCTGGATTGGGCGTTTTGGCGGGATTTCGAGCGCAATGGCCCCAGTCTTTATCGCATGTGCCAGACCATGCTTCAGGGCTGGCAACGCTACAAGGACTACCCCGATCCGCGCGTCCGTGAGCGGTTCGCGCGACAAGTGAAGAAACTCGCCCGCGCTTACAATGCGGCGCTTTGGGTGATGGAGCGGGAATTCAAAAAGGTCAATCGAAGTGTGAGTGAGCAGATTCACAGGCTACGCCGCGAAGTCGAGAAGGAGTTCCCGGTCATCGCCCGCCTCACAGCTGCATCGCTGGGCCCTATCTTATTGTGGTCTACGCGCCGGGAGGAGAGTCGGCTGGCGTCAGGACGTACGTACGAACCCCCAACCTTTGTCGAACGCCGCAATTGGATTTCGGCTTCGGGCAGTTCTCTGTAAGGAAAGTTCGGAAGACCTTTCATGGCACTGCACGCCTCATCAGGACCGAACCTTCGCGGCACTTGGACGATTAACGCGGTAACCGAAAACTGACCCACTGCCAGCGCCCGATTCGTTGCACTTCCCACCCGTCCCTCCGCGCAGCTTTCTAAAACAGATCCGCCATTCATGCCATGCCCTTCTGCCCGCACCATATCCACACACAAGCATCCTTCCATTTTCGTTTTTCTTCATGCACTCTTTTATCGAGGTGAAACAAGATGCTAAAACGCCGCGGAAATCTTCCCTTCTTGCCTTTTAGGGGGTCGGAGCTTCCAGCTCCGACATAAAAACCGTCGCGCGAAGCGCGATCCTAGAATAGAGCGGAGCGAGGTCCCCAGCCGCGCCGCCATCCGCCTCCGCCCACCCCCTATCCACACACAAGCATCCTTCCATTTTCGATTTTCTTCATGCACTCTTTTATCGAGGTGAAACAAGATGCTAAAACGCCGCGGAAATCTTCCCTATGATTTCGACGCCGCTTACCCGGCCTACCCCACCCTCCGGCGTTCCGACTCTCGCTCCCGCGAAAGAAAATCCCGTTTTGGAACTCCCCCAGCCCCCATCATCGAACCCGTTCTAATCGATACCGGTGACGATTAGAAAATGATATATCTCCTACAAAACAAACGACGGAGACCATTTCTAATCGATACTAAAGTGGCGATATTTAAGCCCGACCTGCCTCTGTCGACTTCTTGCCCCCGTGGCGCGGACACTCCTGCCTGCGCTCCGACGATCTACCCCCTGGCAGGAGCAACGATCGCGAATCGGACCAAGAAATCAAATTTCCGCCCCCGCCGCAAAATGCAAGGAACACCCTCCCCCAGATGGCATCGCCCGCCCAGGATATCAAGAGAGCGATGTCACAAATTGAAATCGCGATGAAGCGAAGCCGCAGAACGCCGAGCGGCCATTCTCCAAGAGGTCCGAATACCGGAGAGGGATCAAGCAGCTGCGGTGATCGGGAGAATTTCAAATTGCGAATCAAGGGATGAGTAACTGATGAGTCCGGGCTGCCTTGACAGTGGTGCGGGCGTCCGTTAGCGTCGAGAGGGCGGAAATTGCGGAGATGCCGGGCTTTGCCTTCGATTGCACGCGGGCAAGCGGCCGGCGCCAGGAAGATTGAGGGGCAATCATTGTCGCGGCCAATCATTACTTTAACTACTGACTATGGAACGGGCGATCATCTGGTCGGCGTGATGAAGGGAGTCATCCTGAGCGTCAACCCGGAAGTGCAGATAGTGGAAATCACCCACGGCGTGCTGGCGCACGATATTCTGGACGGGGCGCTGACGATCAGCCAGGCTTACAATTATTTCCCGCCGAAGACGATTCACGTGGTGGTGGTGGATCCGGGCGTCGGGACGCCGCGGCGTCCAATACTCGTGGCGGCCGATCAGCACTATTTCGTAGCCCCGGATAATGGCGTGCTTTCCGCAGTGTACGATCAGACCGAGGCGCTCTACGCCTGGCACATCACTTCCGAACATTATTTTCGAAATCCGATCAGCAATACGTTTCACGGGCGTGACGTGTTTGCGCCAGTAGCCGCGTGGCTATCGAAATCCTGGCAGACCTCGGCGTTCGGCGATCCGATCACCGATTTCGTCCGCTTCGGAATTCCGAAACCAAAGGCAAATGGAAACACGATCAAGGCGGTGGTCCTGAAGGTGGACAATTTCGGCAACCTGATCACCAACGTGAAAGCAGAGGACGCTCCGGCGCTGACCGCAGCCGATGGCAAATTCACGATTCGCGTAGGCAGCGGCGAAGTGAAAAAGGTGCTGCAAACTTTTGCGCAGGGCACGCCAGGAGAAGCGTTCGGCGTGATCGGCTCAAGCGGCTACCTGGAAATTTCGCTGAACAAAGGAAACGCAGCCCGGTCGCTCGGCGCCGTTCGCGGCGCGGAAGTCACAGTCGAGCTGGGATAGCGAAAATGCCGACGCGACACTTGTTGTTACTCTATAGTAATATCAGACATGATGTTTAATACTTAATAATCGACCAATTCTGCTTTGCGATTCCCTTCCTGAACTTCACCGTGACGATCAAGCATTCAGGCGATCTCTGATTATGTAAACGGCGGAACGCAGCACGCTACCTGGCTAGTGTGGTGACGATTAAGTAGGCGCGCATTTTGGGGTCAAGCCAATCGCGAAGAGCGTCACCGAGAAGATTGAAGGCCAGGACCGCGGTCATCACGGCGAGCGCGGGAAAGAGCACGAGGTGCGGCGCGTCGAAGAGGTGGCTCCGAGCGTCGTTGAGCATGGCGCCCCAGCTGGGCATGGGGGCGAGGACGCCGACGCCCAGGAAGCTGAGCGTCGATTCCGCGAGAATCGCTCCGGCCATGGCGATGGTGGCCTGGACGAGGACGGGTTGAAGAATGTTCGGAAGCAGATGCCGGAGCAGGATGCGCGCGTCGGAAGCGCCCAGCGAGCGAGCCGCGAGCACGTATTCCATTTCCTTCGCCTGCAGGATTTGCGCGCGCGCAAGTCGCGCGTAGCCGGCCCAGCCCGTGATGACGAGCGCCAGAATCACCTTGCCGAGCCCGGGCCCGAGGAATGCGGCGAACGCGATTGCCAGTAGGATCCCGGGGAACGAGAGGAACGCGTTGATGAGCACGATGTTGACGAAGCGATCGAGCCAGCCGCCGAAATAGCCTGCGAGCGAGCCGATGGCGAGGCCCGTGATTCCCGCGCCGAGCACGACGCTGATGCTGACAAGCATCGAGACCCGCGCGCCGAAGAGGATGCGCGAGAGAATGTCCCGGCCGAGCTCGTCAGTGCCCATCCAATGCGCGTAGCTGGGAGAAGCGAGGCGCGCGGGGAGATTTTGCGCGGTGGGGTCGGCTGGCGCGAGCCACGGAGCCGCGAGCGCGAGGATGACCAGGAGCAAAGTAAGCGCCAGGCCCCAGCGGCCGGGCCCGCTTTGCTTGAGGAAGTCGCGCAGGGCGTTCATTCGAGCCGCACCCGCGGATCAACCAGCGCGTAAATCATGTCAGTCAGCAGGTTGACGAGGACATAGGAAACGGCAATGAGAAGGATGCAGCCTTGCAGCAGCGGATAATCACGCGCCTGGATGGCTTGGACGGCCAGGCGGCCGACTCCGGGCCAAGAGAAAATTGACTCAGTGACGATTGTCCCGGCAAGGAGCGTGCCGAATTGCAGGCCAAGGATGGTGAGAATCGGGATCAAGGCATTGCGGAAAGCGTGGCGGAAGAGGACCGCAGATTGCGAAAGTCCTTTCGCACGGGCGGTGCGAACGTAATCGCTCGAAAGTTCCTCGATTACGGAGGTGCGCACCATGCGCGTGAGGATGGCGGCGAGCGCGGCGCCCAGCGTGATCGCGGGCAAGAGCAAATGCGAAATGCCGCCGCGGCCGGAAACTGGAAGCCAGCCGAGAATCACGGAGAAAACGAGAATGAGCACCGGGCCGAGCGCGAAGTTTGGGACGGAGAGGCCGAAGAGGGTGAGCACCCCGATGGCATGGTCCGCTGGGCGGCCGCGCCGCTGGGCTGCCAGCAGCCCCGCGGGAATTCCAATCATGGCGCAGACGAAGAGCGCGACGGTGGCCAGTTCGAGCGTCGCGGGATAGTGCGATGCCACCACTCGCAGCACCGGCTGCTGGAAGCGGAACGATTCGCCGAGATTCCCGTGGAGCACGCCCGAGAGGTAACGCCCGTATTGCACGCCGATGGGGAGATCGAGCCCAAGCGCGTGGCGAAGCTGCTGCAGATCTTCGGCGCGCGCGCCTTCGCCGAGCATTTGCTGCACGGGGTCGCCCGGGACAATGTGCGCGAGGAGAAAGACCATGGTGAGAATGAGCCAGAGTGCGGGCAGCGCGAAGAGGAGGCGGAGGGAGATGTAGCGCGTCATTTGTTTCCGCCAGGATTTTCGCCCGTGTTATCGCCACGGACTTCGGCGGTCTCGGGGCTGGTCGTCGGGGCTGCTTTCTTGGCCGACTCGCGGGCGGCTTTGCGGCTCGCAGTTCGCGCGGATTCGCCGCGGGATTTGGCCGCTGCTTTTGCTTTTGCGCGAGGCGGCGGGGCGGGCGCGGACTTGGCTGCGGCGGGAGCATTTTCGACAGGTGCCGCGGGAGGTGCGGCCACGGGCGCCGGCAGCGGCTTGATTTTCACGCGCGAGACGCGGCGGTGGTCCATTTCCATTACCGTGAAGCGGTACCCATTGTCCTCGAAGCCTTCGCCGCCGCGGGGAATGAACCCGAGGCGATTCAGGATGAAGCCACCAATAGTTTCGTAGGAGGGATCGTCGGGGATGGCGATGTTGTATTGCGTTTCGAGGTCGCGGACGTTGATGGCGGCGTCGAAAATCATGGAGCCGTCGGGGAGAGTGAGCGGGCGCTCCACGACGTCGAATTCGTCGTGAATTTCGCCGACCATTTGCTCGAGGATGTCCTCGAGCGTGGCGAGGCCGAGGATGCTGCCGAATTCGTCCACGACCATGGCGAGGCCGGTGCGGCGGGAGCGAAATTCGAGCAGCAGTTCGCTCGCGGGCTTGGTCTCCGGGACGATGAGGACATCGCGCAAGAGGCTGCGGAGATGAAAATCCGGAGCGGGCAGGCCTTCTTCTGCGCGGCGGGCGCGTTCGAGGAGCACCCAGATCAAGTCTTTGATATGCAGGAAGCCGAGGATGTGATCGAGCGTGCCTTCGTAAACCGGGATGCGCGAACGCTGCGTGGTGGCGAACGTTTTCATGATGTCTTCGAGCGGGGCGTTCGCCGGCAGTGCGTGAACATCCGGGCGTGGCACCATCACTTCGCGGACTTGCACCTGGCCGAGCTCCATCGCGCTCTGAATGAATTTCACTTCCGCGGCGGGGAGCAGGCCGCGGTCCTGCGCTTGCTGGATCATTACCTGGAGCTCTTCGGTGGAGCGGACGAGCGTGTGGCTGTGCGGTGAGACGACGCCGAGTGCGCGGACAATTTTTTCGGCGATGCCGTCGAGGAGGTCAATCGCGCAGCGGAAGGCGCCCAGGAACCAATGGAACGGGCGGGCGATGAGCAGCGCGACGCGTTCGGCGCGCGCGAGGCTGAGGCCTTTGGGGACCAGCTCGCCGAGAACGACCTGCAAGATGGTGAGCAGTCCGAATGCGAGGACGAGCGCGGAAGCGTGCGCGATGACGGCGGCCCAGGGGTGCGGGATGGCTTCGAGGAGCGGCGAGAGAATTCCGGCGAGCGTGACTTCGCCGAAATATCCCAGGAGCAGGCTCGCGACGGTAATGCCGACTTGCACGCCGGAAACTACGCGGCCAAGATCGCCAAGCAGAGCTTCGACAATTTTCGCGCGCGGGTCGCCTTCTTCGACGAGCTGGCGGACGCGCGAGACGCGGACGGCGATGAGCGAGAACTCGGCGGCGGAGAAGAAGGCGTTCATGCCCACGAGAATAAGCACGGCGAAGAGGTGGAGGGCGATCATGGGGCGGCGTCCGTCACAGGAGGTGCGATTCGAGCGTCGCTTCCCGGCTCAGTGCGGATTCGCGGCAAAGCGCGCGAGTTGCCGCTGCGGGCGTTACTCGAGCGGCGGGAAAGCGCTGCACCTGACGCGGGCAGAGGAGTTGCCACAATTGTTGGCCGGGCGACGGAAGGACCGAAGTGGCGACCATCGGGCTGGATTTTAGCAAGTTGGGAGGCGCAAGAGGAGAAATCCCGCCTCGCGGTCGTCGTGCACGGCACCGGGAGGCAATTTATGTTTCGAGGCGAACGCGGACGGGGCCGAAAGCGATCAGGCGCGCGGGCAGATCGCGAAGATAAGGGATGCGGAAGAAAAGCCGGATGAACCACGGGATGCGCAGCGATTGTTGCGATTGGAGAGCGGCGGCGACGACGCGCTTTTGCGCCTGCGATTGGAAAAACTGGATCGCTCGCGTGGGCCATTCGCGTTTGCGCTGGACGGATTTCAGATCGTCGAGCGTGACGCGGTGGGCCAGGATCGGCTTCGTGAGCACGTTGGCGGCGACGACAGCGTCTTGAATCGCGAGATTGATGCCGACACCGCCGACAGGAGACATCACGTGTGCCGCATCGCCGATCAGCAGCAGGCCGGGCTTGCACCATTGGGGGCAGCGGCTGGATTCGACGGAGAGGAGCGTGATTTGCTGCCAATCGGTGAGCGATTCCACGTGCTTCGCGAGTTCCGGAACGATTTCGACGATATGACGCCGCAGTTCTACAATTCCTTCGGCGCGGATCTCTTTGAATCCGGCCTTCAAAATTACGTAGCCGCATTGCCAGTAATCCGCGCGATCAAGGCCGATGACCATGTGGCCTTTGCCAATGCCGCCGAATGCGCCGCCGGGAGCAAGCGGATCTTCGGGAAGTTTCGGGAGACGGAACCAGAGAACGTCCATGGGCGGGGAGGTGCCGATGGGTTCGATGGCGGCCAGGCGGCGCAGGCGAGAGAAACGTCCATCGGCGCCGATAGTGAGCGGGGCGCGGACTTCGTGAGGGATGTCGTCCTGGAGATAGCGAACGCCTCGGACGACATTATTCTCCGTGATCAGTTCCGTCACGTTGGCGCCCATCTCCAGGCGGAAGCTCGGGTACTTCGTGGCTTCATGCGTGAGAAGCTCAAGGAGATTTTTCTGCGGGACCATGAGGATGTAGCCGTACTTCGTGGGCAGGCGACGCAAATCAACCGGCGTGAAGGGGCCATCGGACGTCTGGATCACGGGGCTGATGACTTTGCTGTGGCGAAGCTCGAGGACGCGGCCGATCAGATCAATTTGGTCGAGGATCTCGAGCGTGGAGGGATGCACGGTGTCGCCGCGAAATTCGCGGTCGAAATCCTTGTGCATCTCGAGGAGCGTGACGCGAATGCCACGGCGCGCGAGCAGCAGGGCCAGCACAGCGCCTGCCGGTCCGCCACCGACGATGCAGCAATCGGATTCTATTGGGGCGGCGGATGGAATTGGGCGGCCGGGAGACGAGGTGGTTTGCGGCGTGGAGGCCATCGGAATCTCCGATTTGGTTTATAGCATGCGCTTGATTGCGACGGTCACATATAGTTGGATGCGGTCTACGCTTGCAGGATTTGGATTTCTCTTGCTGCCAAGCCGGGGGTAAGCGGAGGGCGTTTTCTCATGAGCAGCTCGACTTTTCTGGGTCGCCTGGACTCGCGATGATGAGGCACTGGACTCTCAATTAATATGCCTGAGCTCCTGGAAGTTGAAGCAGTGGCGCGATCGTTGCGGCCGCTCATCGACGGGGAAACTATCCTTCGCTGCCGCGTGATTCATCCCATTGTCGTTCCACACCTACCGGGTGAGAGCCGCAAGCACGCCGCTGCGCGACTCGAGAAAACACTGCGCGGGGCGGGAATCCGGGGTGTTGAGCGCCGTGGCAAGTATTTAACTATTATTCTCGAGCGGGGCGCAATCGTGCTGCACTTCCGCTTTGATGGGCAGCTTATCTGGTTCGACTCGAATGAAACTTCGGGACACGTGGACGTGGCATTTGAAACGCGCTGCGGGACGTTTGGGTTTGTCGATCCGCGCCACTTGGGCCGGGTGCAATGGGTGGGCTCGGCCGAAGAGTTGCCAGGGATTCGAGCGCTGGGGATTGACGCGCTATCGAAGGAATTCACGGTAGCGCGATTTGAGGTAATGCTGCGCACGAGTTCCCAGTCTGTGAAATTATTTCTGCTTGATCAGAAACGAGTGGCGGGGATCGGGAACATCTACTCGAGCGAGGCAATGTGGCGGGCGCGAATCGATCCGCGGCGGCTGGCGGACCGGCTTACTGGCAAGGAAGCGCGCCGGCTGCACAAGAACATTGTTGACGTTCTCCATCGTGCGTTAGAATGCTGCCTCAACCCGGCTCCGGATTTCCGCGACCCGAAGTGGTGGTTCCAGGGGCTGGAACGCATCCTGAGGGTCTACGGACGCGAGGGGAAGAGTTGTCGGCGGTGCGGCAAGCCGGTGGAGCGGATCGAGCAGGGGGGACGATCCACTTTTTTCTGCGCGCATTGCCAGCGATAGTGCACACTGAGACGCGATGAACCCAGCGACAAACAAAGCAGTGGAGCCTCCGCGCAAGGGCGAGTTCGAAAAGTCGCTTACGCGGCTCGAGGAAGTGGTGAAGCGGCTCGAGAGTGCCGAGCTTTCACTCGACGAGGCCATGAAGCTTTTCGAGGAAGGCGTGAAGCTTTCGCGCGAGTGCCAGAAGCAGCTCGAAGAAGCGGAAGGGCGCGTGGAAATTCTTTTGAAGAAAGCGGACGGCAAAATTACAGCGGAGCCATTCGAGCCAGAAGATGAATCTTCCTAGCTTTCCCAGCCGGCACGGTTTTTCATTCGCAAGCAGAATCAGGAAAAAATGGAACGCATGAACATGCCCTACTTTTACGATGAAGACCATGCCGGGATCGAAGCGGCGCTGGACGCGCTGCTGCCGCGCGAAGACACTTTGCCGGCCTCGATCCATCGCGCGATGCGTTACAGCGTTTTCGCCGGTGGGAAACGGATCCGGCCGATTTTGTGCCTGGAAGCGGCGCGGATGTTTTCGCAAAGCCCGAAGCCGGCGGTGGCGATTGGGTGCGCGCTGGAATTCATTCACACGTATTCGCTGATTCACGACGATTTGCCGGCGCTCGACAATGACGATCTGCGGCGCGGCAAGCCGACGTGCCACAAAGTGTTCGGCGAAGCCATCGCGATCCTGGCGGGCGATGCGTTGCTCACGCAGGCGTTTCAAACGCTGGCGGCTGCGTCGCTCGACAATGAGCGGCGCGTGCGCGTGATCGCGGAAATCGGCGGCGCGGCGGGAACGGTGAACGGAATGATTGGCGGGCAAGTGGCCGATCTCGAAGCGGAGAAGAGGCAGGTAAACGCTTCGGAACTCGAGTACATCCACCGGTCGAAGACGGCGGCCCTGATTCGAGCTTCGATTGTTGCCGGTGGGATCGCCGGTGGCGCGGCGAATGAGGATATTGAACGCCTGCGGCGGTTTGGCGAGCACATCGGCTGGGCGTTTCAAGTGGTGGACGATATTTTGGACGTCGAGGAAACTTCGCAGGCGCTTGGAAAAACCGCGGGAAAAGACAAGGCGCAGAATAAGGCCACGTATCCGGCGTTGTATGGATTGATCCAATCGCGCGAGATGGCTTCCGATCTGGCGGCCAAGGCGCTGAAGGAACTGGATTGCTACGGCGAGCGCGCAGCGCGGCTGCGGCAGTTGGGCGAATTTTTGGTCGCGCGGCGGGCGTGAGCTCGACGGGCTGCGCGCACCTGTGCATGAAACCGAGACCTACACGCGGCGAGCCTGCCTTCGAATCAAAGAAAAAAACAAGCAAGCCCGGGAAGATGCGGCTCGATGTGCTGTTGCTGGAGCGCGGCCTCGCGCCGTCGCGCGAACGAGCGCAGGCGCTGCTGCTGGCGGGGCAAGTGCTTGTGAACGGGCAGAAGATGGAGAAGCCCGGGAGCCAGGTGGCGGCGGAAGTGCGCGTTGAGATTATTGGTGAGCCGCTACGCTACTCGAGTCGCGGGGGATTGAAGCTCGAAGGGGCGCTCGAAGATTTCCGCGTGACACCGCAGGACAAAATCTGCCTGGATATTGGGAGCTCGACGGGCGGCTTTACCGATTGCCTTCTCCAGAGGGGTGCGCGGCGTGTGTATGCGGTAGACGTCACCGTGGATCAGCTGGATTGGAAGCTGCAGCAGGATTCGCGGGTGGTGGCGGTCGAGCGGAATGCACGCTATCTTCGCGCGGAGGACGTGGGCGAGCTCGCCGAGCTCGTCACCATGGATGTCTCGTTCATCTCCGTGACGAAAGTGCTTCCGACTGTTGCGCCGCTCGCAGGGCCCGGGGCGGATTTTCTGATTTTGATCAAGCCGCAATTCGAGCTCGAGAAGCGCGAAGTTGGGAAGGGCGGGATTGTCCGCGACGCGGCACTGCACGAGAAAGCCATCGAGCGAGTGGCCGCCGCGGCTGCGGAGAATGGACTTGAGAGGTTAGGCGTGCAGCCCAGCCGGGTGACGGGCGCCGAGGGCAATCAGGAGTTTTTTCTCCACGCCCGCCGCCGGGGGTGGAGTAGAATTCTGCACTCAATCGAATGATTCGCGCCGCCGGCATCGTCTCCAAACCCGTCAAAGATACCGTGTGCACCGTTGTGCCTCCGCTGCTCGAGTGGCTGCGCGCCCGAAAGATCGAAGTATTCGTAGACCAGGAAACGCAGAATTGCATTGGCGACGCCGCGCCAATGCTGAAGCGCGAGGCGATGTCCGACAAAGTGGACCTCGTCGTCGTTCTGGGAGGCGACGGCACGCTGCTTTCAGCGGCGAGGGCGCTCGGAAGCCACAAAGTGCCGATCCTCGCTGTAAACATGGGCGGGCTGGGCTTTCTCACCAGCGTGACACTCGATCAACTTTATCCCATGCTCGAACAAGTGCTCGCGGGGCAGCATCGGACGGGCGAGCGCATGATGCTTGAGGCGGAAGTCTTGCGGGGAGACGGGACGTCCGAGCGGCATACGGCGTTGAACGATGCGGTGGCCAATAAGGGGGCGCTCGCGCGCATGCTGGATTTCGATGTGTCGGTGGACGGCGAGCACGTCGGCAGGTACCGCGCGGATGGACTGATCGTCGCGACGCCTACAGGCTCGACAGCGTATTCGCTGGCGGCGGGCGGGCCGATCATTCATCCGGGGCTCGATGCGTTTGTAATCACGCCGATTTGCCCGCACATGCTGACGAACCGTCCGTTGGTGATTCCAGATACTTCGCGGGTGGAAATTGATTTTGCGGCGGCGGAAGGGCCGGTGTACCTGACGCTTGACGGGCAAATCGGAATTCAGATGGAGCCGACGGACCGGGTGCTGATCAAGAAGTCGGCGAATAGGGTAGCGTTCGTGCGGCCGCCGCGGAAGACGTATTTTGAGATTCTGCGGAGCAAGCTGCGCTGGGGAGAACGCTGAGGCGGGCCGGTGGCGGCGCTGCCTTTATTTCACTTTTAGGACGACGAGTGTGCGGTCATCGGCGGGGTGCGCGCCTCCGGAGAAGCGGTCAACCTCCTCGAGAATTTTGTCCGCAATCGCATTAGATGAGAGTTCGTGGTTTTCGGCGATGAGCTTGCAGATGCGGTCGTGGCCGAAGAATTCACTGGCGGAGTTGAGTGTGTCGCCGATGCCGTCGGAATGGAACACGATCACGTCTCCGGCGTCGAGAATGAAGCTGCGCTGATCGTAAACAACTTCTTCGAACAGGCCCAACGGGAAACCCACCAGCCGGATTTTTTCGCAGCGCCCACCGTGATATAGGAATGGCTGTTCTTGTCCTGCATTTGCGACGCGTAATTTGCGGCGGCCGCGGTGCCATGTGGCGAAGCAGAGAGTCATGAAACGGCCTTCGATGGTGCGCTCGCTCAGAAATCCGTTGATGGCGCGGAGCATTTCGGCGGGACGGTGCTTCTGCGGGCCCAGGCTGCGAAGCGTTCCGATGCCGACAGCGCCATAGAGCGCCGCGGCGCTTCCCTTCCCGCTCACGTCGCCCACGGCGATTGCCAATTCCTGCGGGCCGTAGCGGAGAAAATCGTAGAGGTCGCCGCTTAATTCGCGCGAGGAGACCACGCGCGCGGCGATTTCGAGGCCATATTCCGGGCCCGGCAGTCGAGGCAGCAGGGCGCCCTGGATCCGGCGAGCGGCGCTCAAATCGCGCTCCATTCGAGTTTCATCGCGCGCCACGCGCTCATAGAGGCGCGCGTTCTCAATCGAAACGGCAAGATGCGCGGCGAGAATGGAGAGCACCTGAACGTGGTCCGGGGTGAAATAATTCAGCTGCGGGCTTTCGAGGTCCATCACGCCGATGACGCGATTCTGGTACATCATCGGGACGGCCATCTCTGAGCGCGTCTCGGGATTCACTCGCAGGTAACGCGGATCGAACGCGACATCGGGAACGACCACCGGGCGGCGCAACGAAGCTGCGGCACCGACGATGCCTTCATGCGCGGGGACTGCGAATTTTTCCTGGACGCGCTGGCCGAATTTTACGGTGACGCGATGGCGGAAGACGTGATCGGCCTCGTCGTAAAGCAGGATGGCGAAAATTTGGTAATCAATCAGGCGTTTGGTGAGTTCGGCGGCGCGACGCAGTACTTCTTCCACCTGGAGGGAGGCGTTGGCTTCGCGGCTCACTTCGTTTAAGAGCAGCAGCGTCTCCGCCTGATTGCGCTCATGTTCGAAGAGCCGAGCATTTTCAATGGCTGTCCCGATGCGGCTGGCGACGAGCGTCAGGATATTTTGCTGGTCGGGAGTGAAATAGTCCGGCTGGCTGCTTTCGATATCGAGGACGCCGATCACGCGCCCGCGCACAATGAGTGGAACGGCGAGTTCTGATTGCACGGCGTCGAGCGCGTTCAGATAGCGCGGATCCTTGCGGACGTCGCCGACTCGGACAGACTGGCCCGTGATGGCTGCGGCGCCGATGATTCCTTCGCCGATGGGGACGCGCCAATGTTCGACTACCTCAGGACGATGGCCGATGGCAAAACGGAAATAGAGCTGGTTCGTTCCCTCTTCGGGTAGAAGCACGGCAAAAATTTCGTAGTCAATCAGGCGCTTGATTTGTGCGGCGGACGCGGCCAGCACCTCGTCCAAATTCAGCGAGGCGTTAATTTCCTGGCTGATCTCGGCCAGGACAGCGAGCGTCTCGGCAGGGACCTCCAACTTCGAATTGAGTTCGGTCGAATCCATTTGATTTGGAATTCTTTCCCTCAGCCCCGTAAAGATGAATCAGGCTTGCTGCGCTTAGCGCGAGAGGGAGGCGCGCCGGCGCAACTGCGGAATCAACTCATTATATCAGGCAGAGAACGGCTGGCCGCGCGAGAGGTGCAGGTAATTTTGAAGGAGCTAACAATTTCCGGTTGAGCCAGTTGACACTGAGGCCTCCGCAAGCTCTGCTGCGCGGGCCTGCTCGAGAATTTTCACGCTGGCGCTGGCACCGATGCGCGTGGCGCCCGCCTCGACCATCTTCTGCACATCTTCGAGGGTGCGCACACCGCCCGACGCTTTCACGCCCAAATCACCGCCCACGACGGCGCGCATCAGGCGGACATCCTCCGCGGTGGCGCCGCCGGGGCCAAAGCCCGTCGAGGTCTTGACGAAATCGGCGCCGGCATTTTTCGCGGCCAGCGAGCCGCGTACTTTTTCTTCCGTCGTGAGCAGCGCGGTTTCGAGAATTACTTTGCAAATGGCGCCGCCGCGATGGCTGGCTTGAGCCACGCCGCGGATGTCCGCCTCGACGGCGTCGTCTTGCCGTGACTTCAGCGCGCCGACGTTGATGACCATGTCAATTTCTTGCGCGCCGAGCTTGATGGCTTCCTCCGCCTCGAACATTTTCACCTGTGGAAGCGTGGCGCCGAGCGGAAAGCCTACAACCGTGCAGACCCGCACTTCGCTGCCGCGCAGTAGTTCGGCTGCCTGCGAAACGTTCCATGGATTTACGCAGACAGAAGCGAAGCCGTACTTAAGCGCTTCGAGGCAGATTTTGCGAATTTCATCGCGCGTGGCATCGGGCTTGAGCAGCGTGTGGTCAATCAGGCGCGCGATATCCGCTTCGATCGGGCCTACTTCCGCGCCAGCCGAAATGCGCACGGCTCCTGCTTCGACGACCTTGCGCGTTTTCTTCGAGCATTTTTCGGCGCACCACTGATTGCAGCCGGGGCAGACAAGCTCGTCAATTTCAAGGCCGCAGAGATCCGTGCATTTTTCGGTGCCGAGGTAGCCAAGAATTTCTTCGGTGATCGCCTGGATGACTTTTTCGAGCTGCTGCTGATCCACCTGAAGCGCTCCGTTCGTGCCGATCTTCCCGGAATCGCGTTTGCGCCCGCGCGCCGCTCAAGGCTTCCGGTGGCGGTCTTCGATCGCGCGGATTTTATCCACACGCCGCTGATGACGGCCGCCCGCAAACGGCGTTTCCAGCCACACGGCGACTACTTCGCGCGCCACTTCCGGCGGCAACAGGCGCGCGCCGAGAGAAAGGATATTTGCATCGTTGTGCTCACGGCTGTTGCGCGCGGTGGCCCTATCATAGCATAGCGCTGCGCGTGCTCCTGGGACCTTGTTGGCGGCGATCGAAGAGCCGATTCCAGCGGTGTCAATCACGATTCCGCGCCACGCGTCGCCGCGCACGACGGCGTTTGCGACGGCCTCGGCGAGATCGGGGTAGTCCACGGCATCGCGATTGAAAGCGCCGACGTCGAGGACCTTATATCCCCACTGCGCGAGGTAGCCCTTGAGTTCTTCCTTCAAGTCAAAGCCGCCATGATCGGCGCCGATGGCAACTACGCGCGAGCCCGTGAGGTCGCCCGCGTCCGCGGCGGCGGATTTCGATTCCTCGAAGCGAATGGAAATTCCGCGGCGCTCGGCTTCCTCGCGCGCGAGTTCCGTGACGATTGCTCCGCGAGGCACGACGACTTCGCCGCCTGCGGCGATGCCCTCAAGGTCCCGCACGGTGAGAACGCTTCGCGCCACTTTTATCCCGGAGGAAGACTGAGGACGCAGACGTCTTTCAGATTGCGGTAACGCTCCGCGTAATCGAGGCCGTAACCGACGACGAATTCGTTGGGAATCGTGAATCCGATGTAATTTCCCTTCACAGGTTTCACTCGGCGCGAAGGCTTATCGAGGAGCGCGGCCACGCGGAGCACATTCGGCTTGCGCTGTTGGAGCACTCGAAGGATATAACTCAAGGTGAGGCCGGTATCTAAAATGTCTTCGACCAGGACGACGTTGAGGCCCTCGATGCTGCTGTCGAGATCCTTTAACACGCGCACCTGGCCGGAGCTCTGCCTGCCCTTGCCGTAACTTGACATGGCGATGAAATCAATCGAAGTGTCGAGATTGATTTCGCGGACGAGATCGGAGAGGAAAATACAGGCGCCCTTGAGCACGCCGATCAGATGAAGGCGTTCGCCCTTGAAATCGCGGGTGATCTGGTGGGCCACTTCGCGCACGCGTTTCTGAATTGCCGCGCGGCGAATCAGTACTTTCAATTTTTCCTGGCCCGATCCATGCATGATTTTAGCGCCCCCGCTTGGAAGGCGGCTACTCTATCCCAGGCCTATCGCATTGACAAGACGAGGAAATGCAAGGCCGAGGAAATGCGGATCGCGCGTCAGTGATGATAGCTGATGCGGTAAATCGCGCCTGCGCGGTCGTCGGAAACGAGTAACGCCCCGTCGGGCATCACGAGAACGTCCACTGGGCGTCCCCAGGCCGTATCGCCCTGGAGCCAGCCCTCGGCGAAGATCTGTTGCTCGACCACACGACTGCCTTCCAAGCGCACACGCGCAACGCGGTAGCCGATGGGGACTGACCTATTCCAGGAACCGTGCTCAGCGATAAATATCTGATTCTTGTATTCGGCGGGAAACATTTTGCCGGTATAGAAACGCATGCCGAGCGACGCCACGTGAGCGCCCAGTTTTGCGGCGGGCGGCACGAATTCGCTGCAAGGATGCCCCTTGCCGAAATCAGGGTCGGGTAGATCGCCCTGGTGGCAGTAGGGGTAGCCGAAATTCATGCCTTTTTCGGGTGCGTAGTTCAATTCGTCCGAAGGCAAATCATCGCCGAGCAGGTCGCGTCCATTGTCCGTAAACCAGAAGTGGTGCGTATCGGGATGCCAATCAAAGCCGACCGAGTTGCGAATCCCGCGCGCGAATATTTCGAAGTCCGTGCCGTCGGCGTTCATTCTCGTAATCGTTGCCTGGCGCTTGTCCGGCGGCTCGCAAATATTGCAAGGCGCACCGATCGGGACATAGAGCTTTCCATCGGGGCCAAAGCGCAGATATTTCCAGGAGTGGTCTGATTGGCGCGGCAAACCATCGTAGACGACCACCGGCGCCGGAGGATTCTTCAGCCGCGCTTCGATATTGTCGTAGCGAATGACGCGCGTAACTTCCGCGACGTACAGCGCGCCCTCGCGGAAGGCAACACCATTCGGCTGGTGCAGGCCATGCGCGATGGTGATCACTTCGTCCGCGCGATTGGCGCCGGCATGATCGAGAAGCGCATAGATGACGCCAGACTCACGCGTGCCCACGAAGAGCGTGCCGTTCGGGCTGGGCGCCATGGAACGCGCCCCCGGCACTTTGTCCGCATAAATCTGAATTTCAAATCCTGGCGGGAGTTTTATCCGGTCAAGGTGGATGCCCGCTAGCGGGCGCGCTTGGAAGCTGCGCCGGGGCCAGGCAAATTGCACGACGAAGGTGGCCGCAAGCGTACCGACTAGAACGAGCGCGGAAACCGCCAGGAAAATTTTTCTGCGCCGATGAAGAGCAGCGTACATTTTTGCGCTCGCAATGATTACATAAGCCTGCGGCTTCGTCCACTGGCGGCAACCACGCCTGTCTTAGCTCCATAATTCTGTCACCCCTTAATGGCAACGTGAAAATGTCACCCTATGAAACAGGAGACATGCACGTTGAGTCAGAAGGAACTGCAGCGAGTGACCGTCATTTCGCAATGTGTGCAACAGAACCTGACATGCACGTTGAGTCAGAAGGAACTGCAGCGAGTGACCGTCATTTCGCAATGTGTGCAACAGAACCTGACGTGCGCCCGAGCCGCGGAGCTGCTCGACCTATCGCCTCGGCACATCAAACGGCTCAAAGCGCGCTACCGGCAAGGCAGCGCAGCGGCTCTGGCGCACGTCAGCCGCGGCCGCCCCAGTCACCGTCGCCTGCCCGTGCGCACCCGCGCCCGCGTCCTCGCTCTGGCACGCACGCGCTATCCGGGCTTCAACGATCACCATCTCCATGAGAAGCTCGTCGAGCAGGAGGGCTTCTCCCTCAGCCGCGAAACCTTGCGTCGCCTGCTCCGCGCCAGCGGCATCGGCTCGCCCCGCAAACGCCGCCCGCCGACTCATCGCCAGCGCCGTCTGCGTGCCGCTCGCGAAGGAGAACTGCTCCAACTCGACGGCTCTCCTCATGATTGGCTCGAAGGCCGCGGCCCACTCCTCACCGCTCTGGGCATGCAGGACGATGCTTCCGGGAAAATTCTCGCTGCCCAGTTCTTTCCTTCCGAAACCACCGAAGGCTATTTCCACCTGCTCCAGAGCCTCTTGCGCCGCTACGGTGTCCCGGTGGCCTTCTACGGCGATCGCAGCGGCGTCTTCACCCGCAACGACGATCACTGGTCTCTGGAGGAACAACTCGCCGGCCAGCGCCAGTCCACTCAGTTCGGTCGCGCCCTGGAACAACTCGGCGTCACTTTCATCGCCGCCCAAAGCCCGCAAGCCAAAGGACGCATCGAGCGTCTCTGGGGCGTGCTCCAAGACCGCCTCACCAGCGAACTGCGTCTGGCGCAAGCCTGCGATTTCGACTCCGCCAACCGCGTCCTGCGCCGCTTCGTCGCCGACTACAATCGCCGCTTCGCTCGCTCGCCGCGCGAGGCGGCCCAAGCCTGGCGTCCGGCCCCGGAACATCTCGAGCGCATCTGCTGCTTCACGCACCAGCGCATCGTCAGCAACGACAACGTCGTGCAATGGAGCGGCCAGCGGCTGCAAATCCATCCGCAGCCCCGCCGCTTCAGCTTCGCCGGAGCCAAAGTGCAGATCTGTCAGGCTCTCAATGGCCGCGTCTCGCTCTATTACCGCGATACCCGGCTCGAGCATTCAAACCTAGTAAGGGGGTGACATTTTCATGTTGCCGTTAGGGTGACATTTTTACGTTGCTACAACACTGGCGGCAACCACGCCACCGATAAAGAATCCTGATAGGATCTTGTGTATGGAAAGTCAGTAATCTCGCGCGCCTATTCTTCACAACATATGAGACAATTTGAACCCGTGGGCCTTCTCAACTTAAAAATCCCGGCCAGCGACAATACGTACCACGCGATACGATTGCCTGGAACGGAGGCGCGTTGATCGAGGGGAAACGCATTGCCGTCGTATTGCCGGCCTATAACGCAGCGAAAACGCTCGAAACCACTGTGCGCGAGCTTCCCGCCATCGTGGATTTCAAGATTCTGGTGGACGACCACAGTGCGGATGACACGGTTCGCATCGCGAGAAAACTCGGGCTGCGGGTGCTGGCCCACGAAAGCAATTTTGGGTACGGACGAAATCAGAAGACTTGCTACCAGGATGCGCTTGAAACCGGGGCGGATATCATCATCATGGTCCATCCCGATTACCAGTACAAACCAACGCTGGTGACAGCCATGGCCGGCATGATCGCTTCCGGCGTGTACGATGTGGTGATCGGCTCGCGGATTCTGGGCGGCGGAGCGCGGCGGGGCGGCATGCCGCGCTACAAATACATCTCGAACCGGCTTCTGACCGCCTTTCAGAATCTGTTCCTGGGCGCGAAGCTTTCCGAGTATCACACCGGCTACCGGGCGTTTCACCGGAAAGTGCTCGAGACGCTTCCGTTGCTTGAGAATTCGGACAATTTTGTGTTCGACAACGAGATGCTGGTGCAGACGCACTATTTCGGCTTTCGCATCGGAGAGATTTCCTGCCCGACCAGCTATTTCGAAGAGGCTTCCTCGATACGCTTCAGTCCCAGCGTGCGCTACGGATTCGGCGTGCTTTCGACCACGATGAAATACTTCTTCCAGCGGCTCGGCCTAACGCGCTTTCGATTCCTCGATTCCGAAGGACGCAAGCTCGGGAATTCTTCCGCGGAGTTTATGGAATCCGTTCTGATTGC
The DNA here is from genome assembly GCA_963701005.1 of uncultured Acidobacteriota bacterium. GTDB lineage: Bacteria > Acidobacteriota > Terriglobia > Acidiferrales > UBA7541 > Palsa-295. The sequence goes on along the minus strand of OY969555.1, from coordinate 2,588,705 downwards.
GGAACAGACTGGCGAACACACCACTTGAAGCTGGCCACGGTCAATTCTCGAAACAGGATGATTGCCGCCCGGCGGTGCAGTCCACAGATTGAGGGGATTTTCGGTTGAAACTTAAAGACCTGAGCGTTTTGCTGCTGTTGACGGTGGCGGCTTTTACGATACATGGCTACCATCCGGCCGTTGAGGACGCGACTATCTACGTTCCGGGAATAATGAAAATTCTCAACCCTGCTCTGTTCCCGTATGGGGCGGAATTTTTTCAGACGCACGCGCGGCTGACGCTTTTCCCGAATTTGATGGCCGAGTCGGTGCGCATCTCACACGCCTCGCTCAGTTTTGTCCTTCTGTTCTGGCATTTGCTCTCGATATTTCTTTTGCTGCTGGCCTGTTGGAAGCTCTCCGGGCAGCTGTTCGAGCAGCGGACAGCGCGGTGGGCCGGCGTGGGGCTGGTGGCGGCGCTGCTCACGATGCCTGTCGCGGGGACTTCTCTCTACGTGATGGATGAATATCTGAATCCTCGCTCGATCGCGATTTTTTGCGCGGTGTTTGCGGTGGACGCTGCGCTGAAGCGGCGCTATCTCGCCGTGGCGCTTTGGACGATTCTTTCCGCGCCCATTCATCCGTGGATGTCCGTTTTCGGCCTGTCGCTGGTGGCAGTAATTTTCTTGTTCCAGCAATTTGGGGGAACCGAGGGGATGCAGACAATTCCGCGGCGCGCGCCGGCGCTTCCTTTATTTTTTCCGTTTGGATTGTCGTTTGGCTATCCTTCGCAGACTTACCGGCGACTGATTGCGGACCAGTCCTATTTATTTCTCTCACAGTGGACATGGTACGAGTGGCTGGGGATTCTTGGACCATTGGCGCTTTTTTGGTGGTTCCACCGGATTGCCCGGAAACAGTCCATGCCCAAACTGGATCTTCTTTGCAAAGCGTTGATCGTTTATCAGGCCGTTTATTTTGCGATGGCCCTGGCATTCACCCTTCCGCCAGGCATGGTTGGATGGGTCCGCTACCAGCCTTTGCGAAGTTTGCAGATTGTGTATCTTTTTATGTACGTGATCGGCGGCGGGCTGCTGGGACAATGGGTGTTGAGAAACAAGGCCTGGCGCTGGCTGGTGCTGTTTATCCCGTTGTGCACGGGAATGTTTCTCGGCCAGCGCGCAATTTACGCTTCCACACCGCACATCGAATGGCCCTGGACGGCGCCGGGCAACGACTGGCTGCGCGCGTTTGCGTGGATTCGCGAAAACACGCCGACGGATGCTATCTTTGCGCTTGACCCGAATCACATGCGCATGCCCATGGAAGATCACCATGGATTCCGCGCACTGGCGGAACGCAGCAAGCTGGCCGACGCGAATAAGGATCGCAGCGTGACCATCATGTTCCCGGACCTGCCGCTGGTCGAAGAATGCGCCGCACAGATTCGGGCGGTGAGCGGTTGGAAAACTTTCAGGCTTGCCGATTTCGAGAGACTGAAGGAGTCTTATGGAGTAACCTGGGTGGTAGTGGCACAGCCTGGAACCGATGGATTGAGCTGCCCGTACCAGAACGCTACTCTTGAGGTCTGTCGTATCAATTAACCCGCACTCGCGGAACGCCATTAACAACGGCTCTTACGGGACTACAATGAAATAGGGCAAAGGCCTTGGGGATGTAATGCAGTCTATCGCCCGCTGAGCGATGCGATCTTGCAAATGAAAGGGGTCGACCGGGGATGACCAGTGCTCCTTTGGTGGTGGAGGATCAGCGGCTGTTTCCGTATGCCCGTTGGCGCGCGCAATCGCCTTCGCTGGCTCTGCAATTTCGCGACGGAAAACCTTACCAGCACATTCACGTCCAGGATTTTCTTCCGGCCGGCCTGGCGCAGGAGCTCTCCGACGAATTTCCGCTCCCCCATAGCAGCGCCTGGATTCAATATAAGCATTACAATGAGGATAAGACGGGGCTCACCAAGCGCGAGTTATTTCCTCCGCTGCTCGCGAGGGTCACAGACGAGCTGAACTCCCCTCATTTTGTCGCCTGGCTCTCCGAACTCACAGGTATTCCGAATCTAATCGCCGACCCGGAACTCGAGGGCGGCGGTTTGCACCAGTCCGGGCGCGGTGGGTTCTTGAACGTGCACACCGATTTCAACATGCATCATCATCACAAGAATTGGCGGCGGAGAATCAACCTGATCCTGTATCTGAATCCCGGCTGGCGGCCAGAATGGGGCGGCGCGCTGGAACTCTGGGACGCGAAGATGAGTGAATGCGTGGCGAAGGTGCCGCCGCTGCTCAATCACGCCGTGATTTTCAACAGTAACGAGATTGCCTACCACGGATTTCCGGGAAAGCTCACCTGCCCGGAAAATGTCTTCCGCAAGAGCCTGGCTTTCTATTACTACACCGTCGAGCGCGATGCGATCCACGACATACATTCCACCAACTACATGGCGCGTCCCGAAGACGGCAAAGCCAAGTCGATGCTGATATGGCTCGACAAAAAGGCGGTCCACATTTATTCGAAGGCTAAAGAGAGATTCGGGATTGGCGACGACTTCGCCAGCAAGATACTTGGCCTGCTCTCGAGGAAAAAGCAGGCTGTTCCCGCGGAACCGATCCTATCGGAGCACAAGGCAGATCCCCTTGCTCCGCTCCACGCCGCGCAAGACAGCGAAACCTGATCAGTGCTCGGCGGCAGCAGGCTTGGCTTGTTCGCCGGCTGGTGGCTTACCTTCGCCCGCAGGTGCCTTGCCTTCGGCGGCTGGTAGCTCGTTCTCTGGTTTGTCGTCACTATTTGGTTTCTTATCCACATACTGTACGATCAGCGAAATGCGGCGGTTAGCGGGGTCGAGAGGCGAATCCCGCTTGCGGAGCCTCTGATCGGCGAAGCCGCGGACCTGCGACACCTGGTCCTCCCGGATACCATTCGCTTGCATTAGACGGCGGGCGGAATTGGCGCGATCGGCGGAAAGCTCCCAGTTGCCATAGCTGGCATTCTTGCCGAAGGGCTTGGCGTCCGTGTGCCCCTCGATGGATAGTTTGTTTGGCAGCTCGCCGAGTTCGTGTGCAAGCGCGAGGATGATCTGTTCGTTTTCCGGATTTATTTTGGCGCTGCCGCTGTCAAAGAAAGTGCCTTTGTCCGCCTCGATCAGCTCGATACGCAATCCTTCATTGGTCACGGTCATGTCAATTTGCTTTTTTAATTTGTCGAAATTCGGCACCTGCCGGATGGCTTTTTGCAGTTGCTCCTTTAACTCATGCATGTTGTCCTTGGTGACCGTGAAGCTTTCGCCGGAGCCCATCATGTCGCTGCCGACTTTTTTCGAGGTTCCCGTCGGATCCTTGAAGTAGCCGCCGATGGCTTCCTGCACCTGTTTGCCGCTGTTCATGAGCCACAGGACGATGAAGAGGGCCATCATGGCGGTCACGAAGTCGGCATAAGCAACCTTCCAAGCGCCTCCGTGGTGGCCGCCGTGGCCGCCCTTCTTCTTTATGATGATGGGAGCCTTGGCGCTCATGCCGCAGCCTTCGCGGGCGTCGCAGCGCCTTCCGGCGCGTCCGACTTCTCCTTAATGAACTTTTCTGCTTCTTGAAAGGTCGGCCTGGCGTGTCCTGGAATGGCCCGGCGGCCGATTTCCACGGCCCCGGTCGGTGCAGTGCCTTTCATAAAGGCAACGATCATCACTCGCAGCACGAGGTAATAGGAATGCTCCTCCTCGGCGGCTTTGGTCATGTTCGCCGCCAGCGGACCAACCAGCCCGTAGCACAACAAAATTCCGAGGAATGTCCCAACGAGCGCAGCGGCGACCTTGTGCCCGATTTCCTCCGGCGGGCCGCCCAACGATCCCATCGTGACGACCACTCCCAGCACGGCTGCAACGATTCCCAGACCCGGCAGAGAGTCAGCGACAGTGGACAGCGCGCCAATAGGCGCCGAGGCTTCATGGTGATGTGCGTCCATGTCCGACTCGATCATCTGGTCGGCGTCGAACGGCTCAACTCCGCCGCCGGAAGCAAGGCGAATCGAATCGCACACGAAGGCGAGCGCGTGGTGATCCTTCAGGAACGCCGGATACTTGGAAAACACCGGGCTCTGGTCCGGAGCATCACTATCTGTTTCGAGGGCCATCAACCCATCTTTACGGGCACGGCCGAAAAGTTCGTACATCATTTTCAGGGTGTCCATGTATCGCTTCTTGGTAAATTTCGAACCGCCGAAGGCCCCGGTAATTCCGCCAATGATTTTCTTGAGAATGTATAGCGGGTTCGCGATCAGAAGTGTTCCAATTGCGGCGCCGCCGATGGTCACGAGCTCGGCGGGCTGGACGAGCACTTTCAATACCCCATGCTCCATCAGGAAGCCGCCAATGACGCAGCCGAACACGACAACGATTCCTATGATCACGAACATCTGGTTCAAGGCCTCCTGGCCGGTGGTATCGTCAATCCGCAACGGCCAAAACGAAGTTCCCTCCCGCGGCGATCCCATCAATAATCGATTTCTTAGCCCGCCCCATGATGGACTCCACAGTATCCCCTGGGACCACAGTCGCGCCCCCAAATGACGCACTCACTGACAGCTCTTCACCCCACCATTTGACTTCCGCGTAGGGCACCGTGCTCTTCAACCGCTTCGCCACCTTCTCCACTTCCGCCGCAGGGCACTCCGACAAAATGACGAAAAATTGATTTCCCCTGCCCATCCCGAGCAGGTCTGTGGGGCGCAAGCTGTTTTCAAGGGTCTGGCCCACAGCACGTAGAATCGCCACCACTGCCCTAGCGCCGAATTTCGCCCTCACTTCATCCACCTGATCCACCTGAATACTCAATACGCTGAAGGGGATTGGGCATTGGGCAAAAGTCACGATTTGCTGGCGGAGGTGCGATTGGATGTAGGCCTCCGAAGGAACCTCTATCGCCGGATCCAGAAGCCCAAATGCCCCCAATTTTTTCTTTCGGCGGTCCCAATTTGAGACCGCGAGGCTTTCCTCAAAACTCTCGGCGGCTCCGATAACCGTCCCGTGACTGTTTCGAATGGGGACAGCGCGCATGCGCACGAGAATTCGATGCCCGTCCTTATGCCGAAGAGAGACATTCACGACGGCCGGCTTCCCTTCGCGCAGGACGTTGACGATTGCCTCAGTTGACTCGGAGATGAAACAGCTGTTTCCTTCACTTTTTGCCATCACATCACACCGGCTGGACCGCCCCACGACATCCTGCCGGAGGTGGCCTGTAATTCTCTCCGCCCCGTCATTCCAGAACACGATTCTCTGATCGTGGTCCACTAGATACACCCCGGTCTGCAAGCTATCGAGAATGGACCGGAATAACTTCGGGTCGTCGAATTCGGACATTGGGTGACTCCGTAAGTGGTTATCGGCGAAAAACGAGCCTTGGATTAGGCTGAATACTACAAGTCATCTCCTAAATGGCTTACACGGAAGTGCGGGGCTTCCATCCCCGCCGTAAACAAGGCCTCCAACATGGCTTCAGAGTCCGCGTGCGAACTCGAGAATCTTTGTGGGTCGCGGTTTCACAGTTTGCGGAAAAAGTCGGGAGTTTGCGACTTGTGGGGATGGCGAGCGTCTAAGGGAGCATGCGAGGATACGACGAAGTGCAAGACGGGATGTTCAGCTACATTAGCGCGGAGCAGCGCGTGCCGGCGGATCATCCGCTGCGGCGAGTGCGGGGGCTGGTGGATGCGGCGCTGCAGCAGATGTCGCGGCAATTCAGCGAGCTGTATGCGCGCAACGGGCGGCCGTCGATTGCGCCGGAGAAACTGCTGCGCGCGCTGCTGTTGCAGTTTTTCTACAGCGTGCGCAGCGAGCGGCTGTTGATGGAACAGCTGCAGTACAACTTGCTGTTTCGCTGGTTCGTGGGGCTGAGCATGGACGACGCGGTGTGGGACGTGACGGTGTTCACCAAGAATCGCGAGCGGCTGCTGGAGGGCGAGATCGCCGAGAAGTTTTTCCAGCAGGTGCTGGAGCCGGCCAAGCAACAAGGGCTGCTCTCGGACGAGCACTTCACGGTGGACGGGACCTTGATCGAGGCCTGGGCCAACCGCAGGAGCTTTCACGAGAAGAAGGACCCGCCGACACGCGGCAGCGGATACAAGGGGCAGAAGCTGTTGCGGGACACGCATGAGAGCGGGACGGATCCGGAAGCGCGGTTGTACAAGAAGAGCCAGGCGGGAGAAGCCCGACCGAGCTACTTAGGCCATGTGCTGACGGAAAACCGGAACGGGTTCATTGTGCGGGCTTGCGTAACGCAGTCGGCGACACGGGCGGAGCGCGAGGCGGGGTTGGAAATGGTGCGAAAACTTCCGCGGAAGGAAGCAGGCGGAAAGGTAGGGCCGATCACGCTGGGCGGAGACAAGGCGTACCAGGAAGAAAAGTTCGTGGAGGAACTGCGAGCGATGCAAGTGATTCCGCACATCGCCGAATTTGAGAAGGAATCGTGGCAGTGGCCGAACTGGTTGACGACGAGCGAGCGCGAGGATCCTGGCTATGCGATCAGCCAGCGGAAGCGCAAGTTGGTTGAGAAGGCGTTCGGGTGGATGAAATTTGTGGCCGGGCTGAGAAAGACGAAATTGCGAAAACGGCGGCGGGTGGACTGGATGTTTCGTTTAGCAGCGGCCGCGTGCAACCTGATGCGCATGGCCAAGTTGATTCCTGCGGAAACATAAACAAGGGAACGGGCGGGTGGAACGAGGCGGACGGTTGGCAGGAAGGGCGGAAAACTAGATCAAAGCGAAGCTTGAAAATCGCGACCAGCCACCCGGAACACAAAAACCAACCCTTTTTCCGCAAACTGTTCAACCGCGACATAAATCCTGCAAAATCGCTTCGGCTTTCGCGGTTTGTGTGTCCCGGCGCTTTTTGCCGGGGAGCCGCTGAAGTTCCTCTTTTGCAGTTTTCACGCGGACTCTTCACCCCCTGAAGCCACGCCCTTCTATCGAGGCCCGGTATTTGTGAGATGCCTTTCCCTCAAACATCCACAGGCTCGCATCATTGCGTTTCCTGTTTCCAGGTGCCAAGCTAGGTTTGGAGAATTTTATGATCACGCTCGGCTTCGTTGACTTCCTACTTCAGGGAGCTCAGCGCTCGGCACAGCCCATATGGAGTGCGGCGGCTGGCGCGGTGTTTGCGTCCCGAGCGAAGGCGAGGGGCCGCCGCTTTGTTACGGCCCCGCTGGCTGGGCCGTGGCCGATCGGAAGAAAGCGCCGCTTAAGTCGCAAATCCTGTTCGTGCTCTCGCGCGGATGTCAAGAAAGCCATGACGCTAGATGATTGCTGCCCGCCATCTGCTCACCGGAGCCCTTCAGGCCAGGTCAGCGCCTCTCGCGGTCCGCGCCGTCCGCGGTCCGGTCGTCTTCGCGGACCGGTCGGCCTCCCGGACCGGACAATTCTGCGGACCGAGCGCCATCGGCCGCTGCTTTGGCTCCCCATCATCGGCAAAGAGCCTGCCCTGAGGAACAAAGGGTACGGCCATCCGGGATTGAGCGACCGCGGTCCATTCCCAATTCGGAAAATGGCATGCAGGCTGCTAATTCTAATCGATACCACTGACGATTAGAATTCCTTATATCTCCTACAAAACAAAGGACGGAGGTACTTTCTAATCGATACTAAAGTGGCGTTATTTAGCGCAGTTCTAAGGACAAAAACACCCAGGTGGGGGGGTAAGCGAGGCACTACAACTCGGCTCACAAATAGGTGCCGTGGAAGGGCGGGGATTCCATCCCCGCAGTACACCGCGCCGCAAAATGGAGGCTTCCGCATTTTGTGCATCCCGACGCCTCTTGTCGGGGAGTTCCTGAAGCGGCGCACTTTGGTCGAGACCGGGCATCTATGACATGACTTCTCGTCAGAAGCGGCGCATCAAATTGGTGAGACTTTTCAGCGCACTAGGCGTCGAAGTCATAGATATTGCGCTGGATGGGGAATCCGTCACCCGGGGTCTTGTATTCCCTTGGAGCACAAGCGTGCATCTCTTAAAATAGGCTGATTCCACGAGTGGAGTACATGTTCTTGAGAAGGTGTCTTTACCGAATGAAACATGGGCTTGCAACGCTCCGGCCTGTTGAGGGCCGCGTTCAGTCTGGATTTCTGTCTATGGCGGCGTTGCTGCTTAGCTGCCTGATGATCGGGTGCGGTCAAAAACAGGCGGCTGGAAATCAGGCCGATCCAGGAATTCCGGTAAAAACAGTTGTCATTCAGCCTATACCCATTCCCGATGCCTCAGATTATCTGGCTACGCTGAAATCCCGGCACTCGACGGCCCTGAACCCGCAGGTCGAAGGTCAGGTGACCCACATTTTTGTGAAATCGGGTGATCGAGTGAAAGCGGGCACCCCCCTAATGGAGATCGACCCACTGAAACAACAGGCCACTCTGAGCAGCCAGGAAGCCGCTCGAGCTGCCCAGGAAGCCAACGTCCGCTTTGCTCAAGTTCAGTGGGAGCGCGCGCAGAAGTTGTACGCCGCCGGGGTCACGAGCAAGCAGGATTTCGATCAGGCAAGGACTAATCTCGATACGGCTCAGCAGCAGCTCAAGTCTCTGGATGAGCAAGTCCGCGAACAGCAGGTGGAGCTGCACTACTACAGCGTCAAGGCGCCTACGGACGGCATTATTGGCGACATTCCGGTGCGTGTCGGCGACCGGGTTGCCGTCACCACCCTGCTCACCACTGTGGATGAACCCGGCAGCCTTGAGCTGTATGTGAATGTGCCTGTCGAGCGCTCGAAAAATTTGAGGATTGGGCAAACGGTTCAGTTGCTCGACACGGACGGGAAAGCCGTCGCGGAAAGCACCGTGGATTTCATTTCGCCGGAAGTTGACAACAACACGCAATCGGTCCTTGCCAAGGCGGCGGTGAAAAATGTGTCCGGCGCCCTGCGGACCTCTCAGTTTGCGCGGGCGCGAATTATCTGGGGTGTGCATGACGGGCCTGTGGTCCCGGTGCTTTCCGTCTCGCGAATTAACGGGCAATTTTTTGTTTTCACTGTGGAAGGCAGCGGAAAATCGTCTGTCGCTCACGAGAAAATCCTAAAGCTCGGGGATCTGGTTGGCAACCAGTACGTGGTTCTGGAGGGGTTGAAGACGGGAGACCACGTGGTAGTGGAAGGCTCGCAAAATCTGGTAGATGGTGCGACCGTGACCGAGACGCCCGAGAACGTGAGCACGAAGCCCTCCTCTTGATCGCGCCGATGGCATGCGCATTTCCACCGGCGGCTCCGAAAGGCTGACGAAAGAATGTTTGTCGATTTTTTTATCAAGCGGCCCATTTTCGCCACGGTTTGCGCCCTGCTGATCATTCTCGCGGGCGCTGTCTCGATTCCTACTTTGCCGGTAGCGCAATTCCCTAATCTCGCGCCGCCTCAGGTGGGCGTCTCCGCGTTTTACAACGGCGCGAATGCCCAGAGCGTCGAGACCTCCGTGACCACGCCGCTCGAACAACAAATCAACGGCGTCGAGGGCATGAAGTACATGACCTCTTCGAGCGGCAACGATGGCTCGAGCAATATCAACGTGACTTTCGACATCACGCGCAATGTGGATTTGGCCGCTGTGGACGTGCAGAATCGCGTGAATACCGCGCTCGGCAGGCTTCCGAACGAAGTCAAGACCACCGGCATCACCATTACAAAGTCCGCCGCGGGATTTGTCTTTGGCGCCGGCGTTTATTCTGAGCACGGCGAATACGATAGCCTTTTTCTCAGCAATTACGTGGATCTTTATATTCGCGATTCGCTGAAGCGCATTCCGGGGGTCGCGGACGTCCAGATTTTCGGCGAAAGAAAATATTCCATGCGCCTGTGGCTCGACCCCATCCGCATGGCCAGCCGCAGCCTTACGGCCTCCGATATCCTGGCCGCCTTGGAGGAGCAGAACGTTCAGGTGGCGGCTGGACAGGTCGGCCAACCGCCAGCAAATTCAAACCAGATGTTTCAGATTAGCGTCCGCGCCATCGGACGGCTGGTGGAGCCTTCGGAATTCGAAAACATCATTTTGAAGACTGGCGCTGATGGCAATCTGGTGCGCGTGAAGGATGTGGGCCGCGCCGAGCTCGGCGCCGAGGACTACAGCTCGAATCTTCGCTTCGATGGACATGACGCAGTCGGCTTCGGCATATCTCAATTGCCGGGCGCCAATGCACTCACGGTTGACAAGGCCGCCAAAGCGGAACTCCTGCGCCTTTCCAAGCGATTCCCTCCGGGCATCAAGTATCACGTCGCATTTGACAGCACGACCGTGGTCGGTGAGTCCATCAAGGACGTCATCTACACGCTGATCGAAGCCATCATTCTGGTCATCCTCGTCATTTTCGTCTTCTTGCAGGATTGGCGCAGCACGTTTATTCCCGCCATCACTATTCCAGTTTCCTTGATCGGAACATTTGCATTCGTAAAATTGCTCGGCTTCTCGATCAACACGCTCACTCTCTTTGGGCTTACCCTGGCCACAGGTCTTGTGGTGGACGATGCCATCGTGGTCATCGAAAATGTCCAGCGGCACATTACGGAGGGAATCAGCGAGCCGCATAATGCCGCTTCCATCGCCATGAAGGAAGTAGCCGGCGCGGTGGTTGCCACTTCGTTGGTGCTGGTCGCCGTTTTCGTTCCCGTCGCATTCTTTCCCGGCACTACCGGCATACTCTTCCGGCAGTTTGCGCTGACGATCGCGTTTTCCGTTTCCATCTCGGCGTTCAATGCTTTGACGCTTACGCCGGCGCTCTCGGCAATCTTTCTTGGGCACGGACACGCGAAGGAAGGGCGCATCTTCGCGGGTTTCAACCGCGGCCTGAAATCCTTTGCCCACGCATATGCTGGCTCACTCCGCCGCATCCTGCGCTACGAAGGGATCTCCGTCATCGTATTCCTTGCAGGCCTTGGCCTCACTTTCTGGGTTTACCAGCGCGTGCCGAAAGGCTTCGTGCCCGACGAGGACGCCGGATACTTCATCGTCGCCGTGCAGGCTCCGGAAGGCGCCTCGCTTGAGTACACCACGAATATCCTCGGCCAGGCTGAGGCAGCGATGAGCAAGATCCCAGAAATCGAGGGCGCCTTTTCCGTCGGTGGATTCAACTTCGGCGGCAGCGCGCCGAATCGCGCGCTGATATTCGTCCCCTTGCGGGATTATGAGTACCGCAAAGGCGAGGAGCACTCCGCCAATTCAATCATTGAGCGGCTGCGCGGCCCCCTCTCCGCAATTTCCGGCGCGAACGTGATTCCCTTCTCGCCGCCGGCGGTCGAGGGCCTGGGAAATTTTGGTGGATTTCAATTTATTCTCGAGGATCTTACCGGCCATCCCTTGCAGGCCCTTGCTGAGGTTACGCAAAAAGTTGTTCAGCAGGGCAACAACAACCCTGACCTCGCGGGCCTGTTCACCAGCTTTACCGCCAACGATCCGCAATACGTAGTCACTTTTGACCGCGAGCGCGCCAAGGGCTTGCAAGTTCCGCTCAGCCAGATCAGCGACGCGCTGCAGGTTTACATGGGCTCGGTGTACGTGAATGATTTTGACTTCAATAACCGCTCCTACCGCGTCTATGTGCAATCGGATAAGCAGTTCCGTTCCGAGCCGAAGGACATTCGCGAATATTACGTGCGCTCGAATCAGGGGATGATGATCCCTCTCGACAATCTGGTGGTGGTGAAGCAAACCGCAGCGCCCACGGTCATCAGCCATTACAATATGTTCCGCTCCGCGGAAATTGACGGATCCTCCGCTCCGGGACGCAGCTCGGGCGAGGGCATCGCCGCGATGGACGCGCTCGCGAAGAAAGCCATGCCTCCCGGATTCGGCTACGAATGGACCGGGCTTTCGCTTGAACAATTGCAGTCCGGCAGCCAGTCCGCTTTGCTTTTCGGGCTTGGAATGCTCGTCGTGTACCTCACGCTTGCGGCGCAATACGAAAGCTTCTCATTGCCCTTTATCGTTCTGCTGGCCGTGCCCATGGCGCTGCTCGGCGCCGTGGGCGCGCAGGCACTGCGCGGGCAGGATAATGACGTGTATTGCCAGATCGGACTGGTGATGCTGATCGGACTTTCGAGTAAGAACGCCATTCTGATTGTCGAATTCGCCGAGCAACTTCGGCAGAAAGGCTATTCGATTCTCGATGCGGCCATGGAATCCGCGCTCATCCGCCTGCGTCCGATTCTGATGACCTCGCTTGCGTTCATCCTGGGCGTTTTGCCGCTGGTCCTTGCGCAGGGGGCTGGGCGCGTCAGCCGCCGTTCGGTTGGGACCACGGTCTTTGGCGGCATGATCGCCTCCACTTTCCTCAACCTTATATTTATCCCCGTGCTTTACGTCCTGGTGCGGAAACTCCAAAGCGGCTGGAAGGACGAGGCGCCGAAGCCCGCCGTTTCCACTTAGCTCTCCGCCGGCGTATTAATTGAGATTTTCCGTGGCAATAATCGACCCTTGAGGTGAGCGCGAATGAACGACGTGAAACTGCCTGAGCCGTGGCTCCGTGGGACGATGACTGACGTTTCAGCCATCCCGCGCGCCGTGCTGCACGCACTCGAACTTGCTAAAGAAGACCTCGATCGCTGGTGCGGGCAGATGACGGATGAAGAATTGAATGCGCGCCCCGTCGGGCTCGCGCCTGTCGCATTCCATCTGCGCCACATTGCCCGCAGCCTGGACCGCCTGCTCACCTATGCCGAAGGCAGACAGCTCAACGAGCAGCAGCTTGCCGCCATGAAATCGGAATTGGAGGCGGGAGCAACACGAAGCGAACTCCTCGCGGAATTTCATGCGGCGCTTGCAAGCAGCGCCGCGCGAATCCGTGCGCTGAACTCAGTTGACTTCGATCAGCCACGCTCCGTTGGAAGGCAACAGCTTCCTACGACCATCGGCGGCTTGCTCGTGCATGTGGCCGATCACAAGCAGCGTCACGTGGGCCAAGCGGTCACCACTGCGAAACTAGTCGCGGCGCAACGCAAATAAAAAAGCCGGGAACTTTGAGTTCCCGGCTCTTTCCGATGCACCTCGAATGTATGTGAACGCCGCACCAACAAATTGGACGCTCGGGCAGCCTTGTCAGTCCAACTAGTCCGCTGCTACCGCACGGCTGGCTTCGCCCGTTCCATTCCCAGCCGCAGCCGCCGGCATGGCGGGCGTGAACTGCGCCGCTTCCGTTGACCCCGCAAGCGCTGTAGTCGAAGCCGTACCGCCGGTGATCGCTTGCTGGAGGCTGTCGAAATAGCCCGTGCCGACGAACTTCTGGTGCTTCACGGCCTCGTAGCCATACTCGCGCTCCTGCCGGAATTCCTCTTCCTGCAAGCGGCAGTACGCCGTCATGCCGCTTTCCTTGTATTGGCGCGAGAGATTGAACATGGACATATTCAGTGAGTGGAAGCCCGCCAGCGTGATGAACTGGAACTTATAGCCCATGGCCGCCAGTTCGGACTGGAAGCGCGCGATGGTCGCGTCATCCAGATGCTTTTTCCAATTGAAAGAGGGTGAGCAATTGTACGCCAGCATCTTGCCCGGGTACCGCGCGTGAATTCCTTCGGCGAATTGCCGCGCTTCCTCGAGATCCGGTTTTGCTGTCTCGCACCAGAGCAGGTCTGCATAAGGCGCGTATGCCAGGCCGCGCGCAATCGCCGCATGCAATCCATGGCGGCAACGGAAGAAACCTTCGCTTGTGCGCTCGCCGGTGAGAAATTCGCGGTCGCGGGGATCCACGTCGCTCGTTATCAGCGTCGCGCTATCCGCATCCGTGCGCGCCATGATCAGCGTCGGCACGCCCATCACGTCCGCCGCTAGTCGTGCCGCCACCAGTTTCTGTATTCCTTCCACGGTCGGCACCAGCACTTTGCCGCCGAGGTGGCCGCACTTCTTAGCGGAGGAAAGCTGATCCTCGAAATGAACGCAAGCCGCGCCAGCTTCAATCATGCCTTTCATCAGCTCGAATGCATTCAAATTCCCGCCGAATCCCGCTTCGGCGTCCGCTACGAGGGGCGCATACCAGTATGTGTCGCCCTTTCCTTCCGCGTGGTGAATTTGATCCGCGCGCGCGAGCGCCGAATTCAGCCGACGGCACAGGCTCGGAACGCTATCCGCCGGATACAAGCTCTGGTCCGGGTATGTTTCTCCTGCGTTGTTCGCGTCGGCCGCCACCTGCCACCCGCTCACGTAGATCGCCTGCAGGCCGGCATTCACCTGCTGGACAGCCTGATTGCCCGTCACGGCGCCGAGCGCCCGCACGGACTCTTCGGCTTGCAGCAAGTTCCAGAGCCGCTCGGCGCCGAGGCGTGCGAGCGTGTGCTCGATATGGACAGAGCCGCGCAATTGTTCGACATCCTTCGCGCTATAGGGCCGCGAGATTCCTGCCCAGCGCGGATTGGACCGCCAGTCCATCTCCAGCATCGAATGCCGCTCCATCCCCTTCGGGCTGCCGTTGCCGTTGCTGTTGCCGTTGCCGTTCGTCGACATGCTTTCTCCTATTCCGTCGAAAATAAAAAATCAAAATGCCCGGACACACTTCTCCCCTTGCCGCTGTGTCCAGGAAAACTTCAATCGAGGGGAAGAAATACCCGGCCCGTTAAGCCGCCGGAAGCCCTCGCAGGGTAAGCTCTTCGATCAGGTCGTCCAAAGCCTGGCGATTCGCTGGTGACATGGAGTTGAATCCGATGCCCACGCCAGCGCCGCCGGGTTCGCAATTGCGAATTTGGCCCTCGGCTTCGAACATGTGGTGATTCACCGGGATGCGCACGCGAACCGCGGTACCTACCTGCAAGTTGCTCCGGCGCAAATACAGGCCACCAACGCTCAAATTGTTTGCGGGATTTTCCACTTGAACTTTCTTTTCGCCGATTTCGAGCTCAACCGGCCGGTCGAGCACCGTGCGGGGGAACGACCTTGTGCTGGAGCCTTCCATGATCTTCTCTCCTTCTTCCGTCGCGCGCTGCCGAAAACCTGCGCCGGAGCCATTCACCGCCGCGCCAACCGGCTTGATGACCGTGGCGAGAGTATCCAGCGAAAGAGGCTATCAGTCAAACTGATTGTCCTTATCATCTTGATAGACAAATGTTATCAGTCCTAGTACAATTGTTCTGTAACCCGCGTGCCGCCCGTGCTCGCGCGTTTCGCAGCCCAGGCCCGGTTTAGGGCTTTAAAAGCCCGCATTTGGAGGCCGCCAGTGGAAATTGACCAGGTCGAAACCTTCCTCGCCGTCGTCACGCACGGCGGATTCCATCGCGCTGCCGAGGCTTTGAGCATCAGCCAGCCCGCCGTGAGCGCCCGTATTCATGCTCTCGAAGATTCGCTCGGCGTGAAACTCTTCGCCCGCGCGCACGGCAATCTCACGCTCTCCCATGCTGGAAAAGTACTCCGTCCCCATGCCGAACAGCTTCTGCGCAATGTCGCCTTGGCGCGCCAGGCCGTGCACGAGCTCCAGCCTTCCGCGCGCGGCGCGCTGAATATTGCCGCGGCACTTTCCGTGTGCACCTATTTTCTTCCCGACGTGATGAAGGATTATCAGGCGGCGAATCCCAAGGTGATGGTCAGTTTGCGCTCGGGCACTTCGGTGCAGGTCCTGAAAATGGTTCTCGATGGCGAAGCCGATATCGGCGTTGCCCGTTCGCTGAATCATCCCGAAGTCGAGACCATGACGCTGCGCGACGATCCGCTTATCCTCGTCGGCCATCCGGGGCACCCGGCATCCCGCAAGCGGCGCGTCTTGCTTGAGGAGGTGGAATCGTTGCCGCTGATTTTTTTCGATCGCGGCTCGAGCGATTGGACGCTCAGCCAGGGGCTTTTCCGCCGTTCCGGCCTTTTGCCGCACGTGGTCCTGGAAGTCGAGACCATCGAAGCCGCCAAGCGTATGGTGGAACGCAAACTGGGGCTCAGTTTTCTGCCCCAGATCGCTGTCGCCAAGGAGTTGCATCAAGGCAAGCTCGCGGCCATAGAAATCATTGACGCCGAGCCCTTGCAGCGCAATCTCGACGTCATTCACCCACGCCATCGCCCCCTGACCCGCGAAGCGCAATCCTTCCTGCAACTCTTGCAGGCCGCCGCGACAGCCCCCGTGCTCCCGCCGCTGAAATCTGCCAAACGCCACAAGCCTCGGAATTAACGCGACGCTCTTGCAGCTTGAGCAGCAGCCGTAGGAGCCGCCGAAGGCAGTGCGCGATTTTTCCGTTTGCGCGGACCTACGCGTTTCCGCCCCGGTTTCATCGACACCGCCGAGCTTTTCGAAGCTCTCGACTGATTAAATCCTGGGACTGTCTCACAAGTGCAAAGGAAGAACTTCAGCGGCTGAAGCCGTCTTGATTTTGCAGCGTTTATGTCGCGGTTGAAACCGCGACCTACAAAGACTCTCGAGTTCTCACGCTGACTCAATCCTGGTTGCGGTCTTGCGTTCACATCTGCCCGGCTAGGCCTCCCCCGTTCTCGTACCGCCAGCGTGCTCATCGGATCCCCGCCGCTTGGGAGGGTAGGTACATGGGCGGCTGTTAGACGGTCGATTTCAAAATGGCACTTAGCTTTGTTATCAGTGAGATGCGTCATGATCGAAATGATTTTGAGAGTCGATTTCGCGGGCTTCGGAGGTGACTGGCGGCGCGAGTTCCAAAATGGAATCGTTGCTCGAGGACGCGAATGCAGTCGCGGGCGCGGGCGGAGCGATTGCGGAGGCGGGGTCGCGATCAATTGAATAAATGACACGCTTGGGGGGCTCGACCCATTGGCCGGATGCGCGGAAATGGGTAGCGGTGCGAATGGCACGAATGATCATGTCGCCATTGACGGTGGCGCCTTGGGCGTTCTCGACCACGAGATCGAGGGCCTCGATGTATTTTTCCGCACGGAGGTCATAGAGGCGGTTGGCGCGGGCGTGGCGGCAGATGGCGCTGGCGGAGATATCGAACTCCCAGGCAATGGAGCTCGGGCGAACCCAGTGAATGAAATCGACTTCGATGGCGCGGCGATCGGGATGGTGGCAGATGGAGCATTTGCCGGAGTGATGGGAGGAAGCGGGCCCCTCGGCTGCGCTCGGGACACCATATCCTTCGTCGGATATGGTGTGAGCGGATTTTCGCCTGGGGCGGGGCTTGAAGTGATGTGAGCGACGAGGCGGCTTGCGGGACGGGGCCTTGGGGGCTTCTGTCTTGATTTCGGGGGACTCCGGGGCGGGCGGTGATGGGTGCCCCTCGGCTTCGCTCGGGACAGGCGCAGACGACGCGTCTGGCGCGGCGGAAGGAACGGGAGGCGTAATGGCGGGAGGGGGCGCGGGATTGTGAACGTAATTTGGGGGCATGACGGGGGTGGGGTAGGCCGGGTAAAAGGCGTCGAAATCATAGGGAAAATTTCCGCGACGTTTTAGCATTTTATTTTTTTGCACCTCGATAAAAGAGTGCATGAAGAGAATTGAAAATGGAAGGATGTGTGTGTGTGGATATGGTGCGGGCGGAGGATGATGGCGGCGCGGCTGGGGACCTCGCTCCGCTCTATTCTAGGATTGCGCTTCGCGCGACGGTTTTTATGTCGGAGCTGGAAGCTCCGACCCCCTAAGAGGCAAGAGGGAAAATTTCCGCGACGTTTTAGCATTTTATTTTTTTGCACCTCGATAAAAGAGTGAATGAAGAAGATCGAAAATGGAAGGATGCGTGTGTGTGGAGATGGTGCGGCAGAGGGCTACGGCATGAATGGAGGATCTGTTTTGGAAAGCTGCGCGGAGGGGCGGGTGGGAAGCGCAATCTCGACGTCATTCACCCGCGCCATCGTCCCCTGACGCGCGATTCGCAATCCTTCCTGCAAATTTTGCGGACCGCGGCCACCGCACCGGTGCTCCCGCCGCTTAGCTCCGCGAAACGGCATAAACCTCGCGACTAGTGCAGCTTGCTTCCAAACCGTGGTGAAGACGCAGGTACGGCCGACGGAATAACGCCGCCCCACTTCCTCTGAAAACAATCCCTTGCTGACCGATCTTTTACCGTACGAATCCCGGCTTTGCTACCGAGCCCTTTGCGCTACGCTCCTAGCAGCGGCTAGACCCGTCTCGACCGCCCCTTCCATGAATCCCTGCCAGTTTTCGGACAGGTGTTCGCCCGCAAAATAAATATGCTTATGCGGCTTACTCAGCACAGGCAAAACGGTTTGCCACTGGCCGCAACGATAAAATGCGTAAGCCCCTCCGGTGTAGGGATCATCTTGCAGGAACTGCCAGGCCTGCCGCTTCATGCCCAGGACCTTCACCTTTCTTTTGTCTTTCCCAAAAGCGTGGGCCACGTCCCCTGCAATCCACTTCCCCAATAGGTGCAAGGGGGAAGTGGCAATATCGTCCGCCTTATCACCCACTGCGTAGCTGCAAAGAATCCCCGGCGTTCCGTCCTGTTTGTACGTGCTGTCGAAGCAAAAATCCGATGCCAGCGGGGTGAAAATCGAAAATCCGCCCACGGGCGGCTTGGGCCAGAACCTTTTGCCGCAGAGGACCACGGTCTTTGTTATGCGAGCGTATTGCAGTTGCCGCGAGGCATAGAGTTGCGCGCGCGGAATTTCCCCTTGCCATTTGATCTGCCTCAAATAGTGAGCCGGCACAGTGCAAATGCAATAGCGCCCGCTGGCTGATTCGTTCTCGTCGCTGAATATCTCGACTAAACCGTTCGATTGGCGGATGCGTTTGACCTTGAAATTCAACCGAATGTTCTCGAGTCCAATGCTCTCGGCGAGAGCATACACGAGCCCGTCATTACCACCGTCGATCTTGTAATCCATTTCATCCGTCTCGTCGGCCTTCACTCCGGGACTTCCAAAATATTCCGCCGCGCCTATGTAGGCGGAAGTCTGCCGGATGGTTTCGCCGAAATCCGTGCTGTCCATCAAGTCGCGTTTCAGCAGGTCGCTCTGCTCGAAGCCGGACAGCTGAAGTTTGGTCCACCAGTCGAGTTTGTCCAACTCTTCAATATAGGAGCCGCTTTTTCGGCCGCGCTTATAATCATGCTTTACTTCATCGAAGCAGATTTTCGCCGCCGAGCTCAGGGGCCATGCCTTGGGTGCGAAGAATTCGGGTTTCGGCGTTGAGCCGTAGAATGAATAGGCATACTGGTGCTTCATCAATTTCAATTTGAATTCTTTGCAGAGTTTTATCATTTCCTTGTGGTCATCGCCGATCCATTCGCCGCCGAGCTCACAAACGAGGGAGCACGCCTTGTCAAAGCGGTGGGAGAAGACGCGCCCGCCCAGCCTATCGAGCGCCTCCACAACAGTCACCTTCCAATGCTTCTGCGTTAGCCGATAGGCTGCGGCCAAGCCTGCGAGCCCCGCCCCGATCACCACGCAACTTTTCTGCTCCATTTTTGGGCTCCCCCGAATTGCCCAATACGTTGGGCTTATCTAGTCGCGCGGGAAAGTGTTGAATCTAACTGCCAGTCCATATCCTGTCAATACAGATTGCCACGGAGAGATCCTGCTGCTGCTCTCCCCCTTTTTCCTCGGGCCAGCATGGGCCACGACCCGTGCTGCTCAGCCTCATCCCGCCGGTAATTGCATTGCAACCGCACCGCCAGGATTTTGCGCCCCACTTCCGGCCGCCTTGTGCGCACAATGTCGCTTTGTTATCCTCGATGCGGAGGCGCTGATGGCGCAAACGATCCCGCTCGGTATCCGGGCTGAAGGCGCCGAGCAGACGCGAGATTTATCGCAAACCGCGAGCGTCCCCTGGTTCGTTTGGTCCGGCATTCTCGCCGTTTCCTCCATCGCGTTTGGCTTGTATTGGGATATCTCCTGGCACATGACCATCGGGCGCGACACTTTCTGGACGCCGGCTCATTTGGCCGTGCAGTTTGGCGGCATCCTCGCGGCCATCACCTGCATGGTCCTGATTTTCTCTACCACTTTTTCGAGTAATTCGGCGGCGCGAGCCACTTCCGTCCGCGTGTGGGGATTCCGCGGGCCGCTCGGGGCGTTCCTTACGGCTTGGGGCGGCGTCACCATGGTGACTTCAGCGCCTTTTGACAACTGGTGGCACAACTCGTTTGGCCTGGACGTGGAAATCTTCAGCCCGCCGCACGTGGTGCTGGGTCTTGGAATCATGGGAGTGGGCGTCGGCTGCTTATTCCTGATTCTCGCGCAGAAAAATCGGGCCACGGGATTAGCGCGCGAGCGGTTGGATTTCCTCTACCTCTTTCTCTGCGGTCTGCTCCTGGTGCTGCACCTGATTCTTGTGTCCGAATTCAGCGACGCAAGCTTGATGCACAACTCCCTCTTTTATCGCGCCATCACATTTGGCACGCCCGCTTTCCTGATCGCCTACGGGCGCGCTTCCGATCACAAATGGGGCGCAACCATCATCGCCGCGATGTACATGGGATTCTTCCTGGCTGCCATGTGGATTTTTCCTCTATTTCCCGCGCATCCGAAGTTGGGGCCCGTGTACACGAACGTCACGCACATGGTCCCCATGGGATTCCCGGTGCTGCTGATCGTCCCTGCGTTCATTCTCGATTTTCTTTTGAACCGGCTCGCCGATCGCGGCAGATGGCTGCGCGCAATCGTGGCCGGCAGCGCGTTTCTTGCAGCGCTCGTCGCGATTCAGTGGTCTTTCGGTTATTTCATGATTTCTGAGCATGCGCGCAACTGGTTCTTCGGCCAGATTTATTTCCCCTACCAGTTCCCTCCCTCGATGCATCAGCGTGCCTACCAATTCCGGCTTGACCCTACCTGGAAAGATTTCTGGGTGGGCATGGGGCTGGCCTGGTTCGGCTGCGTGATTTCCTCGCGCATCGGACTCACCTATGGCGCGTGGCTCTCGCGGATTCGGCGCTAGGCGCACATGAGAACTCGCCTCGCGGCCCTGCTATCTTTGATTCTTCTTGCGGGCCCTTGCCTCGCGCACATTGGCAGCCCGGATGTCTATTTTCAAGGCGATGCCGGCCCGTACCACCTCGTGGTCACCATTCGCACTCCGCAGATGATTCCCGGAGTCGCCGAAATTCAGATTCGCAGCAGCGCGCCCGGCGTTCGGCAAGTCAAAATCGTGCCGCTGTATATCATTGGCCCGGGCGCGAAATATCCGCCGCCGCCCGATATCCTGCTGCCCTCTAAAGACGACCCGCAATTTTTCACCGGCAAGCTTTGGCTGATGGCTTCCGGCTCCTGGCAGGTGCGCATCGAAGCCGATGGCGACCAGGGCGATGCGACGCTGGCAATTCCCGTCCCTGCTTTTGCGCGCAGCACCATGCCGATGCAAAGGGACCTCGGCGTGCTTCTCGGCGCGCTGATGATTCTCCTCGTGGCCGCGATTATCTCCATCGTCGGCGCGGCCAATGGCGAAGCACAACTCGCGCCCGGCCAGCAGCCCTCCGCGCAGCAAAAGCGCAGGGGCAGAATCGCGATGGCTATTGCGGTCGTTGTCGTCGCAGGCGCGCTCACGTTCGGCGGTTATTGGTGGAAAGTTTCCGCGGCGGAGCGTGCCAACCGCATGATTTACAAGCCGCCCCAGCTTTTTGTCTCGCTGCTGCCGAATGACCAAATGCTCCTGCGCGTCGGCCCCTCCACGTGGCACTCTCGCCGAGCAGAAGCTGTCTCCACAAATCTCATCCCCGATCACGGCCACCTGATGCATCTCTTCCTCGTGCGCGTGCCACTGATGGACCGCTTCTATCATTTGCATCCGACAGAAGATAAAGGCGGCGTTTTCCTTGACGATTTGCCGCCGATCTCCGCCGGTCACTATCAAATTTTTGCCGACATTGTCCGCGAATCCGGCTTTCCAGATACGCTCGTCGCCGAATTGGACATTCCCGAAATCGCCGGCAAGCCGCTCGCAGGCGATGACTCGACGGCCAGTCCCTCTCCCCTTCCGCAGGACGCGCCGGCGAATTCAGCCGATAATTTGACCTCGCCACTTTACGATGGCGCGCGCATGGTTTGGGAACGCGCGCCGGGACCGCTCCCCTCGAGCCAGCTCTGGTTTCGTTTTCGCGTGGATGACGCGGCGGGAAAGCCTGCCACGAATCTCGAGTCATACATGGGCATGGCCGGCCACGCAGAATTTATCCGTTCCGATTTGAGCGTGTTCGCCCACGTTCATCCTGACGGTTCCATTTCCATGGCCGCCGAGGAACTGGCCGCCGCAAGCCTCCCGGGAAAATCCCCAAATCCGTCCGGGGACGGCACAGATTCCGCGATGAACATGCCCGGCATGGCCACGGGCCCGCTTCCGCCCGAAGTTGCCTTCCCCTACGGTTTTCCGAAACCTGGCTTGTATCGCATCTTCGTTCAAGTCAAACGCGCCGGGCGCGTCGAGACCGGCGTCTTCGACGCACATGTGCGCTGAATGCCCATTTCCATTTTTACTGCGACCGGTAGAATCGCTGCGCCCCATTGGGAGGCTCGAATGAAGAAAATTCCTCTGCTCCTGTTCATCATCCTCATCTGCGCAGCGCCGCAGTGGGCGCAGTCGCCCGAAGGGGCAGGCATCAGCCTCGTCTTCACCCACGTCACGGTGATTGACACGGCTGGAGGGCACGTCCAGCCCGATATGACCGTCATTGTCGCCGACGGGCGCATTGCGCAAGTTGGCACGAGACATCGAGTCAGGGTCCCCAAAGACGCGAAGGTCGTAGACGCCACCGGAAAATTCCTGATCCCCGGCCTTTGGGACATGCACGTGCACTCATTCTTCGACGATCGCGCAAAATCCGGCAGAGACATCACCCTGCCCCTCTTCATCGCCAACGGCATTGCCGGCGTTCGCGACATGGGCAGCAATCTGGACACTGTCCTCCAGGCGCGCCAGGACATCGAGGATAAGAAGCTGCTCGGCCCGCGCATGATCGTGGCCGGCCCCATGCTTGACGGTCCGAAAACAACCTACAAAAGCGCCATCGCCATCGCCACTCCCGAAGATGGCCGCCGTGCCGTGGACATGCTCAAAAGCCGCGGCGTGGATTTCATCAAGATTCAATCCTACGTCCCGCGCGACGCCTACTTCGCGATTGTTGACGAATGCAAAAAACAAAACATTATCTTCGTCGGCCACGTGCCAGATTCCATCCGCGGCTCCGAAGCCTCCAACGCCGGCCAGAAAAGCCTCGAGCATCTCATTGGCATCTTCGAGGCCAGCTCGACCGTCGAAGACGATTTGCTCACCGGCCCAAAAAGTCCCGGGCGATTCCTCGACACTTACGACGCCACGAAAGAAGCCGCCATCATCCAGTTGCTCGCAAAAAATCACACCTGGCAGTGCCCCACGCTCTTTTGGGAGCGCGGCCAGTGGCTCGTGGACGTGATTGACCCGGGCAAAGATCCCAACATCAAATACGCGCCGGTTTCCTGGCGCGAGACGGCCTGGCCCCGAGCAACGAAATCCATCATGAAGGAAATGGACACCGATCCCGTTCCCGTTCGCGAAAAATTCGTCCAACACGAGCTCGACATCGTGAAAAAATTGAACCGGGCGGGTGTTCCTTTTTTGGCCGGCACCGATTGCCCGGCCGGCGTGGACGTGCTTCCCGGATTCAGCCTGCACCTGGAATTGCAACGGTTTATCGCTGCCGGGTTCACACCGCTCGAAGCCCTGCAAACCGCCACCATCAAACCCGCGCAATTCCTCGACAAACTCAGCGACTACGGCACGGTCGAAACCGGCAAGGTCGCCGACCTGGTCCTGCTCGACGCCAATCCGCTTGACGACATCGCCAACACGCAAAAAATCGCCGCAGTCGTCGCTGCCGGCCGCTACCTTTCGCGCGCCAATCTTGACCGCATCCTCAGCGACGTGGAGGCCGCGGCTAAAAACCAATAAGCTCTCCAGCCATGCACCGGTTCGCAGCCTGTGCCGGGTTCTGTGACAAACATCACAATCAAACGTGACTCGGGTCACTGCTTCGCTCCATCTAGGGGTGTAGTCTTTCGTGACCGAGGCCATCGTGGAACCCGCGGAAACTTACACTCGAATCGCTCTCCACAACATTCTGTACCTTACGGACTTCTCCGAGCCGTCGCAGGCTGCGCTGCCATTCGCCATCGTGGTTGCGCGCGAATTTGGGGCCACGGTTCACGCGCTGCACATTCTTGTGCCGCAGCCCTACATATACTCCGCGGTGGAGATGACGGGCGCGGCCATCGAAGCACAGGAAGAAAACGCCCAGTTGGAAATGTTGAAGGTCGAGGCGCAGCTCGCGGGCGTGCCACACGAGGTGGCCGTGGTGCGCGGGGCGGGCGTTTGGCCCGCGCTGGAACATGCCTCCGCGGCCTGTGAAGCCAACCTGATCGTCCTCGGCACGCACGGACGCACCGGCGTCCAGAAATTTCTACTTGGCTCCGTCGCGGAGGAAATCTTCCGGCGTTCGCCCGTTCCCGTTCTTACCATCGGTCCGTGGGTTCGCAAGAGCGTCCATAATGCGGCCCATTTTCGTCGCGTGCTTTTTACCACGGACTTCACTGCGGATTCCCTGGTCGCCCTGCCCTATGCGTTATCTCTTGCTCAGGAAAATGAGGCCCGGCTTATTCTCCTGCACGTTATCGGTGAACGCGAACAAATGGCCGCACGCCAGCGCATCGAGACTACCGTAGCTCACGTGTTGCACGAACTCCATGAGCTTGTTCCCAAGGATGCGGAGCTCTGGTGCCGTCCGGAAGCCGTCGTCGAATACGGCGAGCCTGCCGCGCGAATTCTCGAGGCTGCAAAGGAACGCGATGCAGACTTGATCGTCATCGGCGTGCGCAATAAGG
Organism: uncultured Acidobacteriota bacterium; assembly: GCA_963701005.1. Taxonomy (GTDB): domain Bacteria; phylum Acidobacteriota; class Terriglobia; order Acidiferrales; family UBA7541; genus Palsa-295. Next base: position 2,564,027 of record OY969555.1, on the reverse strand, counting down.
GAGGTCATCTGGGTGCGGCCACGCACCTCGAGCGAGCTGTTGCGCACAAAATCGTCGCGCACGCCAATTGTCCAGTTCTGACCGTCCGAGGCTGATCCCAATTAGGCGAGTGGAGACCCCTTGCATCGTCGTTGCGTTCCGACGATAGTATTTCCATGAGCCAGAGCGAGAGCGCCGATAGATTGCTGAGTTCGTCGCCCGACGCCGCCCGCCCCGAACCCTACTCGCTCGACGCCATTTTCAAACCAAGGAGTGTCGCCGTCATCGGCGCAACGGAACGCCCCGGCAGTGTCGGGCGCGCCGTCCTCGAAAATCTACGCTCTTCCGGTCTTGACGATAAAATTTATCCGGTGAATCCGAATCGCTCCGAAGTTTTTGGTTTTCGCGCCTATCCCTCCATCGGCAAAATTCCGGAAGCGATCGACCTGGCCATCCTCATCACGCCGGCGGCGACGATTCCCGCCATCGTCGGCGAATGCGTGGACGCTGGAGTGAAGGCCGGCATCGTCATCTCGGCTGGCTTCCGCGAGCGCGGCCCCGAAGGCCAGGCTCTTGAACGCGAAGTCTCCCAACAACTGCGACGCGGCCGCATGCGCCTGATCGGCCCGAATTGTCTGGGCGTGATGAATCCGCCGGCCGGCCTCAATGCCACCTTCGCGCAGACCATTGCTCAGCCCGGCAATGTCGCTTTCCTTAGCCAGAGCGGAGCGCTGCTCACCGCGATTCTCGGCTGGAGCCTTCAAGAGCAGGTCGGCTTCAGCAGCTTTGTTTCCACCGGCTCCATGCTCGATGTCGGCTGGGGCGATTTGATCGACTATTTCGGCGATGACCCCAACACGAAAAGCATCCTCATCTACATGGAATCGATTGGCGATGCGCGCTCCTTTCTTTCGGCTGCGCGTGAAGTCGCGCTCACGAAACCAATCGTCGTGCTCAAAGCCGGACGCTCCGACGCGGCATCCAAAGCGGCGGCTTCGCACACAGGCGCGCTGACGGGCAGCGACGACGTCCTCGATGCAGCCTTTCGCCGCATCGGCGTGCTGCGCGTCAACGCCATCTCCGATCTCTTTTTCATGGCCGATGTCCTCAGCAAGCAGCCCCGGCCTCGCGGCCCAAAGCTCACAATCCTCACGAACGCCGGCGGCCCCGCCGTGCTCGCCACCGACGCTCTGATTGCCAACGGCGGAGAGATCGCCGCGCTCTCGCCTCAATCTCTCGAAGCGTTCAATAAAATGTTGCCGCCGCATTGGAGCCACGGCAATCCGATTGACATTCTCGGTGATGCCGATCCCGAGCGTTACGAGCGCGCCGTCGGAATCGCCCTTGCCGATCCCAATAGCGACGGGTTGCTGATGATCCTCGCGCCACAGGGCATGACGAATCCCGCCGAAGTCGCCGAGCGCGTAAAAATTCACGCGACCAAACGCGAACGGCCATTGCTCGCCAGTTGGATGGGCGGCAAGGAAGTCTCTGCCGGCGAATCGGCGCTCAGCGCCGCGGGGATTCCCACGTTCAATTATCCCGATACCGCCGCGCGCGTCTTCGATCTGATGTGGCGCTACACCTACAACCTTCGCGGCATTTACGAGACGCCGGCGCTTGCCGACGACCCCCAGGATGCTCCTGAAGCTCGCAAGGAAGCGCAATCAATCATCACCGAAGCCCGCAGCCGCGGCCGAACCTTGCTCACCGAATACGAATCGAAGCGGCTGCTCGCGGCCTATGACATTCCTACCGTCGAGACGCGCATCGCACGCACCGAAGACGAAGCAGCCGACGCGGCCGGCAGAATCGGCTTCCCCGTCGTCTTGAAATTGCATTCGGAGACAGTCACGCACAAGACCGACGTCGGCGGCGTGAAGCTGAATCTCGCCGACGCGCAGGCCGTTCGCCAGGCCTACCGCGCAATTCAATCTTCCGTCGCCGAACGCGCAAGCGCGGCGGATTTTCTCGGCGTCACGGTCCAGCCGATGATCAAAATCGCGGGCTACGAATTGATTGTCGGCAGCACCACGGACGCGCAATTCGGCCCCGTCATCATCTTCGGTTCCGGCGGCGAGCTGGTCGAAGTCTATCGCGATCGCGCTCTCGCCCTCCCGCCGCTGAATACCACCCTCGCCCAAAGGATGATGGAGCAGACGCGCGTTTTTCGCGCTTTGCGCGGCGTCCGCGGAAAGAAGCCCGTTGATCTCGCCGCTCTCGAAGCGCTTCTCGTGCGCTTCAGCCGGCTCATCATTGAAAATCGCGCCATCCTCGAATCCGATATCAATCCGCTCGTCGCCGGGCCGGAAAGACTCATCGCGCTCGACGCCCGCTTCGTCTTGCATCCAGCGAGCGTCGCCGATGCCGATCTGCCCAAGCCCGCCATCCGCCCCTACCCGCTGCGCTACGTCTCTCCATGGACGATGAAGGACGGTACTTCCGTCATCATTCGCCCCATCCGCCCCGAAGACGAGCTCATGATGATCAAGTTCCATGAAGCACTCTCCGAACGAAGCGTTTATCTGCGCTATTTCCATGCCACCAAGCTCGGCCAGCGCGTCGCGCACGAGCGGCTGACACGCATGTGCTGCATCGACTACGACCGCGAGATCGCTCTGCTCGCCGATCGCACCGCCCCCGAGACCGGCGAACACGAAATTCTCGCCGTCGCGCGCATGAGCAAGCTGCATGGCAAAAGCTCGGCCGAGGTCGCCTTCCTCGTACGCGACGAGTACCAGCGCCGCGGCCTGGGCATGGAGCTCCTCCGCCGCCTCGTCACCGTCGCCCGCAACGAGCACATCGAGTCCGTCCACGCCTACATGCTCGAGGAAAACATCGAAATGCAAGCCCTCGTCCGCAAGCTCGGCTTCCGGATGACCCGCACCGACGACCCAACCGTCCTCCTCGCCTCCATAAATCTGCAAGACGTCTCGTCGCCCCAACTCCAGCTGCGGTGATTGCCGCCGCAAGCCCTGCGCTCTGGGAACACCATTCTCCTGAATGACCTGTTGATTTTCTTTCCCTCCTCTGACTCTCTTCCCTCCCCCCCTTCAACATCCACAGTCGCATACCATTGCGCTCCGCGTTTCTTCATGCCATCGTAACTTCGGGGGATTTTTCGGTGGCACGCGAAGACCAACTCGCACGAGTACACTCTATCTCACGGGATACTGAACTCCCGCTGCCCCCAAGCAGCGGCTGCTTGGAACCCTGCCTTAATTCCGCCGGCTCATCTCAAACAAGACCGAGAGGCTTCCACACCGCTCTCTGACTCGATCGCCTCGCCAGATAAATACTCTTGCCGCACCAAGGCGAAGAAAAAGCTAATCTCGCTGTCGAGATTAGAAATCGCCATAAGTCATTGAAAACATTAGACAGCGACAGTTTCTAATCTGCGCAAAACCCCCTCTTTGGGGGTTAACGGCATGCCATTTTTGAAGCGAAGGCCGATGAAGGCCAAGCGAGCAGGTGTGTCAAGCAGCGGTGGATTGATTTGGAGCGTGGCCGATGGGGAGCTCGGGGAGCGTTAGGACTACGCCGTCTTTTTCGTCGAAGACGAGGGTGAATATGTGGGAGCAGCGCTCGCAGAGCCAGTAGTGCTTCACATTGTGCGGGCCTCCGGCGACTTGGGCGTCGGGGGCGCCGGCTTGGGAGGAGGCGGGGTGAACACGGAAGCGGAAGAACTTGCCTCCGCCGACCCAATGGAAAGTTGTCGGGCAAGCTGGATTGGCGCACTTTGGCTTCTGATTGTGATAGAGCGGCTCGCCTTTGGTGACGCCGGCGGCGGGAGGCGACTGTGGGTCGTCGTGGTGTGATTGGCGTTCTTCTTCTAGTTTCGCGATCGTGGTGCGGAGCCAGTCGCCATACGTTTTCTCTGTTTCATATTGGTCGGCGTAGCGGTAGAGCGTGTCGAGCGTTTCGCCTGCCGCGTTGAGAGGGATGTGGCGGCAAGGAACTCGCAACTGGCGAAACTCCTGCGGGACTAGCTGCATCAGGACGCATTCGTCGCAGGGATCAGGATTCTCTTTCGAATCGTAATTCATGCAGGTCGGTGAGTCCTCGAACATGAGGATGGGCCGCCAGGGCTCGCGGGGGGAGCGGCCGTAGCCGCCTTTCTCTAAGAACGAAAGCTCGAATTTCAGGACATCGAGAAGGTCGCGCTCGTCTTTGTGCATGTTCCCCTCCGCTACAAATCATTATCGGAGTGTGGCCCGAAGGGTGCGGTGACGCACGTCACTTTAGGGTGTGAAGGGCGTCACACCCTAATGTTTGAAAAAGGTACAAGATTCGAGCGAAAGAAATGAGGGGAAGGAAACCTCCCCGAGGAGGTAAGCAAATGGCCTACAAGATTCGCATGATTCCCAAGCGAAAACAGCGTGTCGCGCGGCCTGCGAAGACCTCTCACACACCTTATGGCATGGAAATTCTGGAGAGCTGCCTCACCTGCACTGTCGCGAAAGACAGGCTCTTTTGCAATTTGTCGCCGGAAGCACTGGCCGGGCTGGATACGATTTCGTCATCTGCAACTTATCCGAAAGGCACGATTCTATTCGTGGAAGGTCAGGAACCGCGCGGGGCATTCATCATTTGCAACGGGCGGGTGAAGCTGTCGCTGAGCTCGTCGCAGGGCAAGTCGTTGATACTGCGAATCGCGCAAGAAGGGGAAGTAGTCGGGCTGCCGGGTTCCATTTCGGGACGGCCGTATGAGGTGACGGCTGAGGCACTTGAGCCGATTCAGGCGAACTTCATCCGTCGCGAGGATCTGTTGCAATTCCTGCGAGAGCATGGAGATGCCGCACTGCGAGTGGCGGAGATGCTGTGCCACATTTATCAGGCGACCTATCAAGAACTTAAGTCGATAGGCTTGTCCGGGTCGGCGGCCGAGAAACTGGCGCGATTCATCCTGGATCTGACTGACTCGCGGGAGCCCCAGAATGGACCAATTCGTGCAACTGTGACGCTGACGCACGAGGAAATTGCGGAGATGCTGGGCGCGTCACGCGAGACGGTGACGCGGCTATTCTCGAGCTTCAAGAAGAAACAGCTGATCGAAGTGAACGGATCAACGCTGATCATCAAGGATAAGGCAGGGCTTGAGGCGTTGGTGGGGGCTCAGTGAGCGCCTGCTGCCAGGTGATAGCAAATACAGCGGTGTGTGATACTCGTCACAGCTTTTCATAGAGGCCAAGTTTAATAATCGCCGCGTTTTGCACGACCTAGGATTGCGCGACGATTCGTTGATTGGAGGGGGGCATGGGGAACCGCGGAGACCGAACGCGTACTCGCATTTGCTTGATGGCATTTTTGGTGATGCCCTTGTTTTTGCTTCTCTTGCCGGGCAGAGCCGCCGCGCAACAGGATAAGAAGGCGCCGGCGACGCCCAGCGCCCAGACTGCCAAGGCGGCCAAGGCGGAATACTCCCAAGCGGGATCCACCTACGTGGGTGCGGAAACCTGCAAGACCTGCCACGAAGACCTTTACAACGGTTGGGAAAAAAGCCCGCACTGGAAGCAAACATTCAAGGAAGGCGGCATCGCGAAACACGGGTGCGAGGACTGCCACGGGCCAGGAAGCGCGCACGTGGAAGGCGGCGGCGACACGAGCAAGATTTTCATTTTTAAGGATCACTCGACGAAGGAGATCAACGATCGTTGCCTGACGTGCCACGCGGGCAGTACCGAGCACATGAATGCGAGCAACTCCGAGCACACCCGGGCGGACGTGAGCTGCATCTCCTGCCACTCGCCGCACAAGGGCAAAGAATCGAACTACTTGCTCGTTAAGTCGCAGCCCGAACTTTGCTACACCTGCCACCTCCAGCAGAAGGCGCAATTCGAGATGCCGTTCCATCACCGTGTGAATGAGGGACTGGTGCAGTGCAGCGACTGCCACAATCCGCACGGGACGGCGGGACCGAAGCAGGTGCGGGCAAACGCGTCACAGGATCAGGTGTGCTTCAAGTGCCACACGGACAAGCAGGGCCCGTATGTGTATGAGCATGCGCCGGTAAAGATTGACGGATGCCAGTCCTGCCACCTGACACACGGCGGGGCGAATGCGCACATGCTGAAGCTGAGCAACGTGAACCTGCTGTGCCTGCAATGCCACACGACGTCGAGCTTCAGCAGCGCGCCGGGGGCACCCTCGTTCCATAACCAGGCCACCTTCTTCCAGGCATGCACGCTGTGCCACATCGCCATTCACGGCTCGAACTTCAGCTCGTTCTACTTCAAGTAGAGGCGACCATGAAAACATTGCGAGCACCGAGGAGCTGGGAAGGAATGCAGGGCGGATCAAGCCGCGATAGCCGCTGCACCTTCGGAAAAGTGGGAGGAAAAATCATGAGTGACCGCCGTGGAATCCGCTCGCTCGGCTTGTTGCTAATTGCAGGGGCGCTGATTTTTGCGCCGGTATCCTTCGCGCAGGATGGTTCCGGAGAAAATAAGGGGGTGGAATCCGGCGGTTACAACATTCAGCAGACGATTGAATTCGGATACCGGGCGAACGAGATCAACGGAAACGTGGACACTTACAACACGTTCGTTAACCTGGGCTCGGGCGTCCGCCTATTTGATTACAGCCTGGAAATGCGCTCGATCAACCACAACGGGCTGCTCTTCGACAATCTGAGCTTCAGCAACTTTGGTTACGGCGGCGATCCGAACGATGTATCGCGGCTGCGCGTCCAAAAGAACAAGTGGTACGACTTTCATGCGCTGTTTCGCCGCGACAAGAATTTCTGGGACTACAACTTGTTCGCCAATCCGCTGAACCCAGCCTCACCGGCTCCGCTTGGTTCCCAGACGAGCGGCTGCATCGTGAGTCCGCCATCGTCAGCCCACCCGGGCCTGCCGGGCTATTGCTCAACCCCGTCAATACCGGCCGTCAATTCACCGCACGGGCTTGATCTTGTCCGCCGCATGCAGGATTACGATCTCACGTTGTTCCCGCAATCGTGGATACAGTTCCGGTTGGGCGTTTCGCATGACCGGGATCAGGGGCCTGGATTCTTCACTACCGACAGTGGGACCATTCCGGATTTCCCGCAACAGTACAGCTACACGACGAATACCTACCGCGCGGGAGTGGATCTAAAGGTTTTGCCGCGTACGACCATCTCTTACGACCAGTTTCTAACTTATTTCAAGCAGGACAACGTGGTGACCGACAACCCCACCGCTACGCCGGGGAATTTCGGGTTCCAGCTTGCGAACGGGACTCCCGTGGATTTGGGAGTCGTCTGGAGCACGCAAACGCCCGCGGAGGCCTTGCCGTGCTCGGCTGTTGCCACTCCCATCATTAATGGCACAACCTCGCCGCCGACTCTCACCAACTCCAATTGCAACGGCTTCCTGAGCTATAGCCAAGTAGGCCGGCCGCGGAATTCCATGCCGACGGAAAGGGTGCGATTCCAGTCCAACTACTTCAGGAAGTTCGTGACGAGCGGCTCAGTGGGCTACAGCACCTCTGACAATACCATCCCCGACTACAACGAGATTCTAAACGGCTTTACGACCCGGTCCGCCGTGCGCGAGGGTACGACGGGAGGGCCGGCAAAAGCCAAGCGGGTTTCCGTGAATGCGGATTGGTCGGGCGTGTATAGCGTGACGGACAAGTTTCGGATTGCGGATTTCTTCCGTTACGACAACTGGCGCATCCCCGGCTTGTGGAATACTTTTGAAACGAACATTTTCGGCCAGCAGGGCTCGGGACTGGTTGGGTTGGCGAATCCCTTGTCCTTGTTCACTGATGTGCAACCGGCAGCGGCGAATACGTTCGCGGCGCTGTGTCCGACGGCTCCATTCAATCAGATGGGCTGCCCGCTGCACAGCAGCAGCTCGGGCGCGGACGTGACGAACGAGGTTTCGTTTCAATTTCTGGGTCAAAGAACCTATTCCAACACGTTTGAGCTGCAATACGACTTTCGCCGCTGGTTGAGCGGCCACATCGGCTACCTCTACACCGACCGGACGATCTCGCAATTCAGCGCCGTATTCGATAGCGGGGAGTTCTACTTCCCGGGCGGCACCGGCGCTTCGATCAGCAATGCTTTCCTGGCCGGGCGCGGTGACTGCGCCTCCACTGCAGCAGCGGGGATGCCCTATGCGCTTCCCGCAGCGTGCACGCAGATCACGACCGGACCGGATGCGGGTGCGATTGTGGAAGGCTCGCCCACCAATCTCCAGCCAGAGGCGGGCAATGACAGCACGCGCTCCATTACGAACATACATGAACAGGCAGCGCTATTGGGAATCGTATTCCGGCCCATCGACAAACTGAGGATCACGAGCGATTTTGAGTTCGGCTACAACGACAATTCCTTCACGCGGATCGACCCGCGGCAAGTGCAGGGCTACAAGGTTCATGCGGTTTACACGCCCAAGCCGTGGGCCACACTGGACGGCGCGTTTGAGATTCATGAAAACCGCGACAACGTAAGCACGGTCAGTAACCGCGAGCACGACCGCAGTTTCAGTTTCTCCGCGACGATGCCGGTGAACTCCCGCTTGATCGTGGACTTTGGATACAACTACTGGGAGATTTACACGCAGTCGGAGATTTGCTTCAACTATAGCATCAGCGCCGCAAACCCTCCGCCCGCTGGTGGGTCAACGGTCTTTCAGACCTCGCCTCCGGGAGTTGCCACTCTTCCGTGCCTGAGCGTTATTCCGGGCGCCTCATCGGGGGCGGCTGGAGACGCAACGCTTTCCATGTACTCGAGCCACGATCACTTCGCCCATGCGGACTTGATCTGGAAGCCCGTGAAGCGCGTGAGCGTGGGGCTGGGATACGCCGGCAGCTTTGTCCGCGGGAGCACGACTTTTCTGAATCCACTGGCACCAGCAGGGACGCTGGACTACAACTACCTGAGCCCATTTGCTTCCATCTCGGCAAATCTATACAAGGGGCTCACGTATAAAATGGCCTGGAATTATTACGGGTTCAACCAGCGGGGAAACACCAGCCCGTTTGGATTGGGCGCGATTCCGTTGCAGGATTTCAACGGGAGCAATGCTACTTTCTCTTTCCGGTACTCGTTCTAGGTGGAATTGGATTAACCGGATGGGGCGAAGTTGTGGTAATTTCCGTAAACGTTGAAAGGAGATAAGGGGCGATGAACAGTTCAATTGTTCGAATCGGCGGGCTTATAGTCTTGGCTGGAGCGCTGACGTTGCTTGGGAGCGCGGCCGCGCGGGCGGATGATTCGGCGGCCCTTTTTAAGGCCAAGTGCGGGGCTTGCCATGGGGCTGACGGCAAGGGCGAAACCTCGATGGGGAAGACCTTCAAGCTTCGCGATCTGGGCTCGGCTGATGTGCAGAAGCAGACCGATGCCGAGCTGACCACCATCATCACGGCTGGGAAGAACAAAATGCCCGCCTATAAGGGCAAAATCACTGACGACCAAATCAAGGGTCTCGTCGCTTACATTCGAACCCTCAAAAAGTAATAAGCCGGTGCTGTTTCCCCTGATTCCTGGGCGGGAGGGAGGCGGTTCTCCGACGCTATGAGTGCGCGCGAACGAGTTGCCTCCCTGTTTCGTCCCGCAGTTTATCTCGGCCGCAACACGCTCACATTAACCGGAGCGGTTCTCACCACCAGTTCGGCCCTCACGCTGGTCGCATTCTGGATCTTTAATATTCTAATGGCCAGGTCTGTCGACCCGTACCTGGGGATCATTTTCTTCCTGATTCTACCCGGGATCTTCGTCATCGGACTCGTACTGATACCGATCGGGGAGATCCTGCAGCGCCGACGGCTGATCGCGGCCGGCGAACTCCCCGCTGTTTACCCGAAAGTGGATCTGTCGGAACCCCTGTTGCGGCGGGCGCTTGGGTGGGTCGCCGGGCTGACAATTGCAAATGTCATCATTTTCAGCGTCGCTTCCTACCAGAGCGTTTCCTATATGGATACGCCGCAATTTTGCGGGCAAACCTGCCACACCGTAATGCAGCCGGAGTACACCGCGTACTTGAATTCGCCGCACCAACGTGTGGAGTGCGTGGGATGCCATATCGGTCCTGGGGCGGGATGGTTCGTGCGCTCGAAACTATCCGGAGTGCGGCAGGTTTTCGCGGTCACTTTTCATTCGTATGAGCGGCCAATTCCCTCCCCAGTGGAACACCTGCGCCCAGCGCGAGAAACCTGCGAGCAGTGCCATTGGCCGCAAATGTTCACGGGGAACAAGCTCATCGTGATCAGAAAATTCTCCGAAGACGAGAAAAACACCGAACTGACCACGGCGCTGCTGCTCAAGATCGGTGGCCGCACTTGGGACGGAAACATCGGAATTCACGGCCGCCATCTGGATACGAACTCACCAATCGAATACATCTCGACGGATCGGCAACGGCAGGTGATTGCTCAGGTCTCCAAAAAGGACAGCTCAGGAAAAAGCATCGAGTACACCGCAACGGACACGAAGCCCACGCCCGAGCAACTGGCTGCCGGCGAGCACAGGACGATGGACTGCATTGACTGCCACAATCGGCCGACCCACATACTTCAATTGCCGGATCGTGCCGTGGACCAGGCCATGGCGCAAGGGCGCATCAGCCCCGAACTCCCCCTTATCAAGAAGAAAGCTGTTGAGGTGCTGAAGGTGGAATATCCGGATCGCGACACTGCCTCGCGGCAAATCGCGGCCACTTTGGACAGTTTCTATCGAACCTCTTACCCGGATGTGTACCGCGATAAGCAGCCGCTTGTGCAGACGGCGATCAGCCAGGTGCAAGCCGTGTACTTACGGAACGTGTTTCCGGCGATGAAGGTCACTTGGGGCACCTATCCGAATAATATCGGCCACACGGACTTCCCCGGATGTTTCCGCTGCCATGATGGAAGCCATACGAGCGCGGACGGCAAGACCATACCCAACGACTGCGACACGTGCCACACCATGCTGGCGATGGAAGAGCAGAATCCAAAAATCCTGGCCGATTTGGGCCTGAAGTAAGGCCTGGTAGAGAGGGCACGGCAACTCCGTGAGCGATCGAACCCGGAAGTTCCGGCGCGGGCTGCACCCGGTTGCAATCGCTGCTGTATTGGAAATTCTGCTTGTCCTGATTCCCGCTCAAAAATCCCACGCTCAAGATAAGACGCCGCCAAACACGGACGCTGATTGCCTGGCGTGCCACGGTCAAACAGATCTGAAATCTGAAGCGGGCCGCAGCGTCTACGTGGATGAAGCCAAGCACGCCGCGGGGGCGCACGCAATTCTCAATTGCACAGGCTGCCATACGACGATCAAAGAATTTCCCCACCCGGCGCGAATTGCAAAAGTAAATTGCGCCACATGCCACGCGCAGGAGGCGGCCGATGTGCCGAAGAGTGCGCACTCGCTGCTCGGTGGAGAGGCATGCAAGAGCTGCCACGGTTCGGCGCATGACGCGCAGGCGGCTGCCGGACTCGCGCCAAAGCTGTGCGCTTCCTGCCACAGTGGCGAAGTGAAGGAGTTTCTAGGGAGCGCGCATGCGAAGGCGGCGAAAAACGGCGATGCGCAGGCGCCCTCCTGCCAATCTTGTCACGGGTCCATACACGAAGTGCTGGCAGCGGATGATCCACACTCGCCGGTGGCAAAAAAAAATCTTCCGGAGACGTGCGGGGCATGCCACTCGGATCCCGCTTTTTTGGCGAAGCATCAGATTCCGTTTGCGCGGCCGGTGGAAGCGTACAAGCTGAGCGTTCACGGCCGAGCAGTGGCGGCGGGCAATGCGAAAGCGGCGAGCTGCTCGGATTGCCACGGGAGCCATGGGATTCTGGCGGCGCGTGATCCGCGCTCCAAGATCAACCACTGGAGTGTGCCGGCGACTTGCGGGGCCTGCCACACTGAAATTCAGAAGGTTTACATGGCGAGCGTGCACGGACAGGCCGTCGCCGCCGGGGCCGCCGACGCTCCGGTGTGCACGGATTGTCACGGCGAGCACATCATTCTCGGGCCGAGGGAATCGCAATCGCTAGTGAATCCCGCGAATGTGTCCACGGTGACGTGCGGGCGCTGCCATTCGGACGCGCGCCTGGATGCGCGATACAACCTTCCCGCGGACCGCGTCTCGACATTTGCGGACAGCTTCCACGGGCTTGCTTCGCGAGCGGGGTCGCAAACGGTGGCGAATTGCGCGTCGTGCCACGGCGTGCACAACATTTTTGCGTCGGCCGACCCGCGTTCCACCGTCAATCCCGCGAACATCGCTCATACGTGCGGCGGCTGCCACAAAGGTGCGGGCCAGACGTTCGCGATCGGCCCGGTTCACGTGCAACCGGAAGCACGAACGGAACACCCCGTAGTAAGAATAATCCGGCTGGCATACTGGTTCCTGATTCCGCTTACGTTCGGCTTCATGTTTTTCCACAACCTGCTCGATTATGTGCGGAAGCTTCTCCGGAAAGGGCCACGGGCCGATACAGGCGAAGAAGTGGAGCGGATGAACTTCAATTTCCGGATGGCGCATTGGCTTACGGTGGTCAGTTTCCCCGTGCTGGTGATTACGGGATTCGCGCTGAAATACCCGGAGGCGTGGTGGGCGCGGCCGATGCTGCATTGGGAACGCCATTTTGCATTTCGCGGGGATGTGCATCGGGTGGCGGCGGTTGTGCTGCTAGTGTCGCTCGCCTACCACGCCATCCATTTGATTCTGGTGCGCCAAGATCGGGCGATTCTGCGATACCTCTGGCCGGGCCTTGATGACCTGCGCGGCATCGGCGACATGTTTCTTTACAATGTCAGGCTTGCGCAGACTCCCCCGGCATTCGGCAAATTCAGCTACGCGGAGAAGATGGAATACTGGGCGTTTCTTTGGGGCAGTTTTGTGATGGCTGGGAGCGGCGCGATTTTGTGGTTCAACAATCTCGCGCTGCGATATTTCCCCAAGTGGGTGAGCGACGCTGCCACGACTCTACATTTCTACGAAGCCATCCTGGCCACGTTTTCGATTCTTCTCTGGCACATGTATATGGTGATCTTCGATCCGGACGTCTACCCGATGGATCGCGCGTGGATCACCGGAAAAGCTTCGGCTGACCATCTGCGCCATACTCGCCCTGCTTATTACGCGGAATTGGTGAAGCGGACAAAGGTGGAGGCGAAAGCGGCCGGAGATGAAGCACAGCAGGAAAGCGCGCTCAATCAGAAGAGTTCTGAGAACCAGGAATAGAGCTGGGATGAGACGGTTGCGAGGCGGACTCGGCGGCAAAATGTGAAGCTGCCGAGCAACTAGATTTTCACGGGCGGCGGCTCGTTGAGAAGCAGCCAATACAGGCCGAGTTGCAAGGCTGCTGAAACGAATTGATCGAAGTCCACCGGCTTTCGGACGTAGCTATTCGCGCCCAGGCCGTAGCTGTTGATGCGATCCTGCTCCTCATTTGAGGAGGTGAGAATCACCACCGGCAACAATTTTGTTCGAGCATCGGCGCGAATGCGGCGAAGGACTCCCAGCCCATCCAGTTTGGGCAGCTTTAAATCCAGCAAGACAACCTGCGGCAATTCCCGGGGGTCGCGGCCGGCATGAGCGCCCTCGCCAAGGAGGCAATCCATTGCCTCCACGCCATCGTGTGCGACAACCACCTTGTTCACAATGTTGTTCTTATTGAGCGCCCGAATGGTGAGGGCTTCGTCGTCCGGATTATCTTCGACCAACAAGATCACCTTGTTTTTCATGAATCCCCTCTTGAGAAACCGTCTCGTCAAGCGTGAAGTAAAAGGTGGCGCCGCGGTCGACCGCGCTTTCCGCCCAAATTCGGCCACCGTGGCGGGAGATGATGCGCTGCACGGTGGCGAGGCCGACGCCCGTGCCTTCAAACTCACTCGCGGCATGGAGCCGCTGGAAAGCGCCGAATAGACGGTCGGCATAAACCGGATCGAAACCTGCGCCGTCGTCTCGCACGAAGAAGGTCACTGCACCATTGCGACGAGTCACGCCGAATTCGATATGCGCGCATGGACGCTTGGAGGTGAATTTCCATGCATTGCTCAGCAAGTTTTCGAGCGCCACGCGCAGCAGGCCCGGATCTGCCGAAGTTTGGAGACCATCCTCGATGTGCAGTTCGACATGGCGTTCGGGCTCGGCTTTCTGGAGCTCGCCGGCGATTTTTCGGGCCAGCGCGCTAATATCGAGATCTCGCTTATGCATCTCGGCACGCGACAAACGTGAAAGGTTCAAAAGATCGTCAATCAGCATGCCCATGCGTTGCGTGGCGGCGCGGATCCGCTTCAAGTGAGATTTGCCGGTCTCGTCGAGGGCCTTGGCGTAATCTTCCAATAAGGCATGGCTGAAGCCATCAATCGACCTGAGGGGAGCGCGCAGGTCGTGCGAAACCGAATAGCTGAACGATTCCAACTCTTTGTTGGTGGCTGCGAGTTCGGCAACGGATTGCGACAGCTCCCGCTGGTGGTGTTCCAGACGTTGTTCCGATTGCTTTCGGTCGGTTATGTCAGCGATGACTCCCATCATCCGCATAGGCTTGCCGTCACTGTTCTGATGTACACGCCCTTGGGCGGAAATCCAGCGTAGCGAGTGATCACCTGCGCGATTGATGCGGCATTCCACGGAGAAGCCATTTGTCTTGATTGCTTCAGCCAGGCTTTGTCGAAAGATTTCCCGGTCCTCGGGAACGACGTGAGACGCGGCGATTTCGGCGCCCCACTCCGGCAAGAGCGACTCATATCCGAAAATCTGATCGTGGCGTAACGAACGGTATGCCCGATCGGTTAGGAGGTCCAAATCCCACACCCCAAGTTGGGCCGCCTCGACAGCTGTCTGAAGCCGTTCCTCGCTTGCTTTGAGCGCTTCGGCGGCCCGCTTGCGTTCGCTGATATCACGGATAGCGCTCGACACCAGGATGCCGTCGGGAGTTTTAAGGGGGCTCAAGCTGATCTCGGCGGGAAACTCGGTGCCGTCTTTGCGGAGGCCGTACAGTTCCAGCCCCGACTCCATCACGCGAGTACGGGGGGCTTCAAAGAAACTGCCGCGTTGACCCTCATGATTCCGGCGGAATCGTTGGGGGACGAGCAATTCCACTGGCTGCCCAAGAATTTCCTGGCGGGGGTAACCGAACAGTTTTTCAGCCTGTGCGTTCGTGAGGACGATGCGGCCCTCCTGATTCACAATCACGATCGCATCCGCCGCGGACTCGAGGAGATCCCGGAACATCGACTCGGCACGCTTGCGCATGGTAATGTCGCGAATGGCGCTGGAGACCAGTATCCCTTCCTCGGTCTGGAGCGGGCTGAGACTGATTTCCACGGGGAATTCCGTGCCGTCTTTGCGCAGACCGTATAGTTCCAGCCCCGCCCCCATGCTGCGCGTGCGCGGAAACGAGAAGAAGCCGTCGCGATGGTGCGAGTGATGGTTGCGATAACGCTCCGGGATGAGGAGCTCGATTTTTTGGCCCAGCAATTCCGCTCGAGGGTACCCAAAGGTTTTTTCTGTTTGGGAATTGACCAGAACGATTTCACCCGTTCCGTTTACGATCACGATCGCGTCGGGAGCGGACTCCAGCAGGCCCTTGAACTTGTCTTCCGTCCTCTTCTGTTCGGTGATGTCCCGGGTGACTTTGCCGAAACCGGTTAGTTCGCCCTTCGGGTCACGCAAAGCGGTAACGATCACGGTGGCCCAGAAGCGTGAACCGTCCTTCCGTATTCGCCACCCCTGCTCTTCAAAACGCCCACGTTCCGCGGCGAGCTTGAGTACTTGGGAAGGCTTGCCCTGGGCGACATCTTCCGCGGAGTAAAATTTTGAGAAGTTCTGGCCGATGATTTCTTCGGCGCGATAGCCCTTGATGCGCACCGCGCCTTCGTTCCAGGTGGTAATTCGCCCTTCGGGGTCGAGCATCAGGATTGCGTAGTCCTTCAGTCCTCGTAGCAATAATCGGAGCTTTTCGTCGCCGCGTATCAGCGTTTCCACGCGTTCTTTATGTTGGAGCTCCATGACTCGGCGCTGCTGGATCTCTCTTTCAAGCGCCTCGTTTGCTTGGATCCATTGGCTGGCACTTGGAATTTCAAGGGCTTTAGGGATGAGCCGTGCCAGCAGGATGGCAGTGCATACGGAAGCCGCCGCCGTGATGGCTTTGATTACGCCCGCGAGCCAGTATTGCGCGTGCCACAGATTCCAGACTTCCATTACGTGCGTCATGCCGCAGGCAACAATGAAGACTCCGAAGAGGCCGAAAATCCAGCTAAAGGGTAGATCGCGACGCTTGCGGATAAACACCAACAGTGTGATTGGAATCGTGAAATAGGCGAGGGCGATGAGCGCGTCGGAGAGTACGTTTAGCCAGACCAGGCCGGAATTCCACAGGTAGCAGTAGCCGTGTGGCTGAAAATCGCCGGAGCCGAATAGTCGTCGAAGAAAGTCCATTACGCCTTCCCACACTCGGCAGCGGTATCGCTGAGCGATTGCCCCAAGCGCGCTTTAAAAGGAAGGGGAGAGGACCTCTTCCGCTACATGATGTTTGGCCGCAATCGGCAGCAAGTGGCCACTATCGGGAATTGGAGCATTCTGGAAGGGACTTTCATTTTGAATGAAGCGGCGAGGATGTCAAGGAAAGCGAATTTCGCGGTGGCATAGGGGTTACTCTGTCATTTCTTCTGAGCCGTTGATTGCGTGCTGCCGGAATGGCGAAACGCCACGACCACAATCGAAGCAGATTCAGTGCCCATTCCAGCGTGCTTTCCTGGGGCGAAGCGCCACTGATGCACGGCGTCCACGGCCGCGGCAGTGAGCGTATCCGAGTCGCGGATGACCTGTAGCGAAGTGAGGTCCCCTTGTTGGCCGACGAGGGCGTACAGGATCACACTGCCGTCAGCTGCACTTGCGGCTGGGGATTGAGGCTCGACGGTGACGATCGGCAGGGCGCCACGGTCGGCTGAAGCCGCGAGTGGTTCATCGTACTTGTGAAGCAGTGCGGACGGCAGGCGCTCGTAGGTTTGCGAGAATTGGAATGTTATGCCGATTCTTGCGGCGACTGCATGGCCCTCGAAATGTGCTGGGAAAAAACTCCAGGTTCGCACTGCGCTGATTACCTTCTCAAGGAAAGGAGACTCACCGCGCACGGCCTTTATATCTACTAGCCTCCCTCGAGTGTCAATCAGTGCATCGAGCACCACCTCGCCGCCGAGGATTGCATGCGAGGGGTAGGGAGCGGCGACCAAAGAAAGCGGAATGGGCGCCGAAATGTCCTCGGCTTTTTCTGAGGGCTGCTCAAAAGTCTCTAAAGCTCCTGAAGTGGTGTGCCAGGCTATGCCTCTTTGCTGCAAGAGAGCGAGTGCGTAATGAATGGGCACGGCTGCTCCGATTCCCGGTGTGGCCTGGTCTGGGGCGGCCGCAAGCGAAATTAGACTGGAGCGCAGCCATTGTCCTTCGACGAAGCCGACAACCTCATGAGAACCGGGGGAAACGATGGGGCCGCCGCTCTGGCCTCGGCGCACTTGATGGTTGAAGAGAAACAATTCGGTGTCGGCCGGGCCTTTGCCCAATTGAGAAAATTGAAAATCAGAAACTTCGCCGGATGAGCGGTCGTCAACCGTGGCATCCAGGGTGTAAGCGTCGAGAGGCTTCGAGGGATGCATGGCCGCAGCGAGCACGGCGCAGCCTCTTACGAGCCAGCTCTCGGCGAGCGGGAGGAATCCAACTTTATAATTGCCTTCGAATGGATTCGGCGTCGCCCGAAGCAGGGCCACATCGTGATCTCGATCCACAGCCACCAACTTGGCCAGCACAATTCTGGGCGGCCCGGTAGGTTGGCGAAGCAGGACGTAGGGCTGGCCTCCGTGAAGCTGGCTCAGGACGTGCGCGGCTGTGATGAGGTAGCCTTGCTCGTTGATGAAGAAGCCGTTCCCATAGAAGAGGTAGTGCATACCCTTCTCGGAGGCATTCTGATCGACGGGATAGACAATCGGGCAGATTGCAGCCGAAAGCGCGGCGTCGTCCACGGGCCCGCCGGACGCGGCGGGCAATACGGACGGGCACAAAATGAAAGCAATGGCAGCGAATGATTTGGCGGGTATTTTGTGATTCCATCTCATAGGCACGGGCACGCGGGCAGCGTCCTTACGCAACCACAACTAGCATAGCGCCGCCGCAGTGCAGCGCAACTGACCTAAGGGACAGTTCCATCGCATTGACAACCGCTCCCAGAATGGGCTGCTTTTTGCGGCAAATTGGGAGAGTTGGGAGAGGAATTTGGAAGGGGCTGTGGGGCTCGAGGACACCAACGAATGGAATTGCACGGACTTGCGGGGAATGCGACGAATCACCAAGTCATTGAAAAGAAATGACGGGGCGCGCAAGGGATTTCCTGCTGCGCCTTTAAAGCTCCCTCGTTTTTCTCGTCTCACCAATTCCCTCTTCAGTGACTTTTCGCCAACCGCCGCAAACGACGAGTCGGCTTTGGGCAAAAATCTTTCGGCACGGATGGCAAGCAGAAGAAACTCCCGAATCACTTGCAATCATATTCGTTGATGCCCAAAATCTGAACAGCACATGTCCGGTAAGCGCTGCCAGCTCAACCGGTCTCTACTATCAGCAAATTGACAATGCGCCGGCCAGTTAGCACGGCGGTTAGCTTTTTCCCTTCACCTTTGGTACAGTGCAACGCTAAGTAACGGCTAAGCGCACCCAAGAAGGAGGATCGCATGGCAGATCTGGATTTGCGTCCTTTGTCGCTGGGCGAAATATTGGACCGAACGTTTTCACTCTATCGGCGAAATTTCGTGCTTTTTCTGGGCATCACTGCGCTGCCACACCTCCTGATTCTTGGAATGAATTTGGCGCAAACGCTGCTGATTAAAACACCTGCCGTTGGAACGCCGCCAGTAGCGGCAAAAATTCCAAATATCTCAAATGGGTTGATGGGCTTAGGCTTACTCGGAGCTCTTGTAGGCATCATCGTCTATCTCCTTGTCTACCTTCTCTCACAGGGTGCGACAGTCTATGCAGTTTCGGAGCTGTATCTGGGAAGAAGCACGACAATCGGAGCGTCGCTTGGAAGAATGCGCGGTCAAATTGGAAATCTGTTTGGGGTGACGATGCTGAGCGGCCTGGCGATGATGGGCGGTCTTATCTTGCTCATCATACCGGGCATTTATATAGCTTGCCGCTTGATTACCGCCGTGCCCGCCGCGCTTCTAGAGGATCTGGGTCCGCGTGCCGCGCTTGAGCGGAGCTTCAAACTGACGAAGGACAGTGCGGGAAGAGCATTCGTGATCTACCTTTTGTACGGGATTTTGATGTACGCAGCAGTCTTCCTATTCATGGGCCCGTTCCTTTTCATGGTTGGAATGTCCGTGAAGGATCCGGCGATGATGCAAGGGTGGGTGGCCGCGAGTCAGGTGGGGAGTTTTGTGGGAGAGGTTCTCGTGGGACCGATCTTCACCATCGGCGCCGCTGTGTTCTACTACGACTTGCGCGTGCGGAAAGAGGCCTTTGATCTGCAGATCATGATGAACCCGAGCGGCAATTTCTCTCCCGGAACGGCGGGAGTTCCGACCACACTCACCTAGGATCACGGAGCAAGGAACAGCTGCTCGCCACGGGTGCCAATGAAACGTAGCCTTCTTTGGGTGCTAATCCTGGTATGCACCGCGGGGAGTCAAGCGGCATTCAATGGCAAACAGGGTTTAGCCTCGCCTCGCTCAACCTCGACAAGTGCAGTGTACCATCCGACATCCTTTGTGGTGATGCTGCACCGGATCGCCGCAGCTCTTCCAAAAGAGGGGTCCTCGGGCAAAATGAGAGCGCTACGCGACTCCCTCCCGGAGAGCTGGACCGTTTCCACTGCCGAGCGCACCTATTCCATCTCCACTGAACCATTGCGAAACGAACTCGCCGCGAAATCCAGCGCCAGGGCAAAGATTTGGGTCGATCATTTAGCTGCGGAAGTAGAAAGCTTCGCTACGGCGAAGGCCGTCAGCTCCCGCGAAACGCGGGCAGAACTGGATCACATCCTGGCGAGACCGGAGTTCACGGGGGTCAGGCCCCCAACGCCGTGGGAGCTGTTGCGCCAACGCATCACAGCTTGGCTGGGGCGGCAACTGGATAAGATTTTCGGCGCAATCGGACGCCACCCAATTGGCGGCGAGATTCTGTTCTGGCTCATCATTCTTGCCGGAGTAGGTGGAATTGCTGTTGCACTGATTCGTTATCTGGCGAGCCGAGACCGTATGAATGCCTTGTCGAAAGGCGAGTCGATGGTCACCGCGCGCCTGTGGCAGGAATGGATCCGCTCCGCTCGCGAGGCAGCGAATCGCGGTGATTTTCGCGAGGCCGTTCATTCCGCATATTGGGCGGGGATCGTGAAGCTGGAAGACATCGGCGCATTGCCACGCGACCGCACAAAGACTCCTCGTGAATATCTTGGGCTAGTGACCCAGGAACCCGCGACGGCGCTGGCACCAGCGATCCCCGTTCGAGAGCCGCTGGCCGCTCTTACGTCGAGGCTCGAGCGTGTGTGGTACGCCAATCGTGGCGCGAGTCCCGAAGATTTCCGCGAGTCTTTAAAGCAATTGGAGGCGCTGGGATGCCGTTTGGAATAGCCGCCTCAGACCGCAAGCTTCTCGTCGTCGGTGGCATCCTGCTCGTGTTGATGCTGGCTGCGAGTGTGATACTTGCGCCTCCCAACGAGCAGCTCAGTTCTCCCGTGCCTTCAACTTATTCGGGCCAGCCGGCGGGTGCCGAGGCCGCCTACCTCCTGCTTGCGAAGCTCCACTATCCCGTGCAACGGTGGGAATCTCCGCCGACCGAAATGAAGTACGATGCCCGCCGCGTCATGCTGATCCTGGCCGAACCTACGCAGTCGCCCAGCGAGGCAGAACGGACGGCGTTGATGGATTTTGTTAAGAGGGGCGGGCACGTGCTGTTTACGGGAACGGAGATAGGTGAATACTTTTCCGGTGCCGAAGTTCCTCGCGTCCACAAAGCTCCGGATTTGAAGACCTTTTCGCCTAACATTCCGAGTCACCTCGCGCGCAGCGCTCAACGCGTGACGATGCGCCCGGAATCTTATTGGGGCCGGCTCGATGAATCTCAGCTTGCGCTCTACGGCGAGGCCTCCTCGCCCGTTGTAGTGAGTTGGAATGTGGGCAATGGACAAATACTGTGGTGGGCCGGTTCGACACCACTGACGAATGGCGGTATCACTCAGGACGACAACATGAGCTTCTTCTTGAACTCCGTGACCGGCGGATCTTACGTGGGACCAAATAGAATCTACTGGGACGAATATTTCCACGGCCAGCGAACTTCGCTCTGGAGCTACGTGGAGAAAACCTCGCTCCGATGGAGCCTATTGCAATTCGGACTGCTCGCGTTCGCAGTCCTTTTTACTTTTAGCCGCCGGAGCGGGCCCATCTACACTCCCATGAAAGTCTCTCGCCTTTCGCCGCTGGAATTCGTCGAAACGCTTGGCGGCTTGTACGAGCGCGCTGGGGCGGCGTCCTCAGCAGTGGCTATTTCTTATCAGCGCGTTCGCTCATTGTTGACGAGGCAATTGGCCTTGCCAGCCAACGTGCCTAATACAGAATTGGCCCAAGCGGTTGATCAGAGGCTAGGTTGGAAGGAACCCGGGCTGGCCGATTTGCTGCATCGTGCCGAGGCTTCAAGCCACGTCAACAAGCTGCGGCCTCGAGAAGCCCTCGATATCATTCAGAATCTGGACCGCTTCGCGGGCAAGCTGAACGCTCGTGGACAATTTCACCAGGAGAAAAACTAGCCGTGCAATACCTTCCGGCACTCACAACGCATGTTCGCCAAGAGCTGGCGAAAGTCATCGTCGGACAGCGAGAAGTGGTCGACCAACTCCTTCTTGTTCTCATCTGCCACGGCCACGCCGTGATCGAGGGAGTTCCCGGATTGGCCAAAACGCTGGCCGTGAAATCTCTTGCCCGCATCTGCGGACTGGATTTCCGGCGGGTTCAGTGCACGGCGGATCTCATGCCCGCCGATGTGACGGGAACGAACGTCTTCAACATGAGTAACAGCACTTTTTCATTGCACCGCGGACCGGTCTTCACCGATTTGCTGCTGGTTGACGAAATCAATAGAACATCGCCGCGCACGCAGGCAGCACTCCTCGAGGCTATGGAGGAGCGCCAGGTCACGATTGACGGCCTGCGCTACCCTCTCTCCGAGAACTTCACGGTTCTCGCGACGCAGAATCCAATCGAATTCGAGGGCACATATCCGCTGCCCGAGGCGCAGCTTGACCGTTTCCTGCTCAAGATTCGCGTTAACTATCCTTCCTCACAGGAAGAGACGCAGATTCTTTCGCAGTACGAAAAAGGCTATGACCCACGGCGCGTCGAGGAGACCGCTTTCTCACCGCTCGATCCCGGGTTGCTTGCTGCGGCTCGGCGAGAAATCGAAAGTGTCCGAGTCGAACCGACGCTTTATTCGTATGTGGTTTCGCTCGCTCGCCGCACACGCGATTGGCCCGCAATTTCACTGGGGGCAAGCCCTCGCGCTGCCATCGGTCTCTTTTTTGTATCGCGCGCGATGGCCGGAATGGACGGTCGCGATTACCTGCTGCCCGACGATGTGAAGGCAGCTGCGCTGCCTGTTCTTCGCCATCGCATTCTGCTGAAGCCGGAAGCTGATCTGGAAGGGCTTACAACCGACCAGGTCATCGCGCAAGTAATCGCATCTGTGGAAGTGCCAAAATGAAGGTGCCAAGATGAATGCGCCCCAACCGCTTGTGCCGACTGAAGTGTCGGCGCGAGCGCAACGATTGGGCCCGCTCTCATTTGGCTTCGGCTCGCGGTCTTTCTTGATGTTGCTTCTCGGGTTGCTCTGGTTGCTCCCCGCTTGGTGGTTGCCTCGATTGATCGCCGGGATGATCCTGTGGGACGTGGTTGCCGTCGCGATGTTCGTGACGGACCTGCTTCGCCTGCCGAAACCGTCGCAGTTAGAAGGCAGCCGGATATGGGAGCGTGCGCCATCGCTGGCCATCGCGAGTAACGTGACGATTGCAATCCGGAATTCCGGGCGCGTCGCTATCCGCTGTTATCTGCTTGATGAAACGCCAACGGCGCTTCGCGGTAGTCCGCCATTGCTCGAGCTGATCGCGGCTGCCGGAGGTCAATCGCAAGCGCGTTATCAGATACTCCCCCGGCAGCGCGGCGACGTTCGGTTAGGGCGATTGTTTCTGCGCTATCAATCCAAATTTGGCTTCGCTGAGCGGTGGGCTAGCGCTGAAATCCCACAGACCGTCCGCGTATTTCCCGACCTTGAGGAGGCTCGCCAGCAAGCTCTCTATCTGATACGCAGCCGGCAAGTGGAGATGGAAAAGCGTCGCCGCCGTCAACGTGGCCACGGGAGGGAATTCGAGAGCCTTCGTGACTACCGTGAGGGAGACGATTCGCGTGACATTTGCTGGACGGCAACCGCGCGCCGCCACCAACTTACCACCCGTGTCTTCGAGATCGAACGCAGCCAGGCAATTTGGATCGTGGTCGATGCCGGCAGGCTCCTGCGCGCCGAGGTCGAGCAGGACGGCAGCGAGATGCGCCTCTCGAAGCTTGACTACGCCGTGAATGCCGCGTTGTCTCTTGCGCAAGTGGCGACCCAGTGCGGCGACCGCGTTGGTCTGCTCGCCTACGGCCGCACGATTCAATACAACGTGGGGGCCGGCCGCGGCTTGCTCCACCTCCGCGCAATCGTCGATTGCCTTGCTCAGGTTCATGGCGAGGCATTCGAGGCAGACCATTCTCGAGCAGCCCGCGTCCTAATGACCGAGCAAAGCCGCCGAAGCTTAGTCGTGTGGATCACTGATTTCGCCGAAACGCCCACGACGCCGGAAGTCATCGAATACGCGGCGCAGATGACGCAGCGGCATCTGGTGGTATTCAGCGCCGTGAGTCAGCCGGATCTTGCAAATTTGGCCAACTCTTCACCGCGAACGCCTGGAGAGATGTATCGGCAGGCCGCTGCGCTTGAGATCGCACAGCGCCGCGATCTCCTGCTTCGCGGACTCCGGCGCCGCGGGATATTCGCCTTCGAGCTTGTTCCCGGGTTGCTTGCTTCTTCTCTCGTCAATCAGTATCTGGAAATCAAAGAGCGGAATCTGATTTAGCTTTATTCGCCGCAGTCCGCCCGGGCAGAAACAAGTAACTTAGCAACGCCATAAAGAGCACGCTCGCGAGCAAGAATTTCATCGCTACCGGCGCATTGCTCGGAGAAAAGAACCCTTCGATTACACCTGCGACCACCAGCAACGGGATTGTCCCCAGGAGCAATTGCGCTGCCCGCCCGCCGGCCTTTGCAAGCGAGTCTCTTCTTGGCAGCAGCCCCGGAAACAATAGTCCGCGCGCAATCTCCAACCCCGCACCTGCGGCGATGAATATCGCCGGCAATTCGAGAACTCCGTGGGGCGCAACAAAGCTCCAGAGTTGCAGGGCCATGCCTGCGCGCCAGGTGGATGCCCCGATGACGCCGATTAGCATTCCGTTCACGATCATCATCCAAATTGTTCCCAATCCCCCCGTGATCCCCATCGCAAAGGCAGTGAAAGCGACGGCAAGATTGTTCGTCATAATGCCTGAAGACGCGACGGGCTTGACGGTGACGATCGAATCGGTCCACATCTTGCGCTGCTCGATCGTCTCCATCATGTGTGCGCCTAGCAGCCGATGCGCAAATCCCGGATCGTGAAGTGTGATGACCCATGCCCCGAGTCCGGTGACAACAAAGATAGCCAGGGCCAGCAACGTTTCCGGCAGTGTCTCGCGGAACACCTGGGGATAAGTGTCACGGTAAAACCGGACGATTCCGCTCACCTTCGGTTTCTGGCCCAGATAAATTAAATTGTGACTCCGCCCTAAAAGTTGGTTAAGGTATGTGGCGAGCTGCCTGCTGGCGGTGTCTTCGCGAACGGCTGCGAGGTCTGAAGCCGTTTGGCGATACAATAGGCCCAGTTCCTGCAGTTCGCTGTGGCTGAGCGCGGTAACGCCGCGGCCCGATCGCTGCACGAGTTCTTCCAAGCGTGCCCAATAGGGTTTTCGTTTCTCCAGCCACCGGTTGGATATCATGACATCGAACCTTCCCAGCGCCGACAACCCTCTCGGCGCGTTCGCGGACAAGCTTACCATTGAGACGCCGGAACAGACGGGGCTTGATTTCGCCGTCGCGGGTGTGGGCAGCCGCTTCCTTGCTCTCGCGATCGATACGCTGATTCAAATGGGCATCGGTTTGGTCGTCGGCTTTCTCGGAACTTTCCTGATCATATCCATTGGTCGCGTCTCTCAGACTGCGGGACTATGGGTCGCGGCATTTCTCTTCCTGTTTTTCTTTCTTCTTTATTTTGGCTATTTCGCATTGTTTGAGATTTTTTGGAATGGCCAGACGCCCGGCAAGCGCAAGGCCGGGATTCGCGTGATCAAGGATTCCGGCCGTCCGCTGACCACCGCGGAATCGATCGGCAGAAACCTGATGCGCATTGTTGACTGGCTTCCCGCACTTTATGGACTCGGCATTGCAAGCGCCGTGCTCACAAAGGAAAATAAGCGCCTCGGTGATTTGGTGGTGGGCTCGCTGGTTGTCCGTGAAGCTTCGCTGACCGATCTGAAATCTGCCTGGCAAACGCCCCAAGCACCGAATGGCCCCGTCTTTTCCTATCTCGCGGGCGGCCACCTTTCGCCCGAAGAATACGCGCTCATCGAGTCCTTTCTAAACCGCCGCATCGACCTCGAGCCGACGGTCCGATACCGCATGGCGGATGAAATCATCCTACGCCTGAAACATAAACTGACACTTCCCGCAGAGAATACCCTCTCGGCCGATAGAATTCTCGAGGCCCTGGCATACGAGCACCGCACGACTGGTCACTACTCCTGAGAACAATCCCTCAAAATGGCGAATCCTCAGCCGAAGACGGGCGAGATCAGAGGCGGGATGCAGCCAGTGTGCGCGCCAGATTTGGAATTGGAAATTGACACATGTGCCTGCCCAAAATTATTACTTTTTGACCCGGTGAATCTACATCCCATGGTTTCGGGCCCTCAGCAAAAGCCGCGTGCCGCTAGCTTGAGTCAAAGCACAAGCACACGACGGGTCAAATCTTAGCGGTTCAAACAAAAGGTTTGTTTATGTCGATCACAAAACTTGTCTTGATGGGGGTGTGTCCGATGGCGGCTACACTGGCCATGGGGAGGAGCAAACGCGACGCGCATGGCAAAGCCGTTCGGCTCCTGTCAGCCTCACAAGTAGCTTAGGGCCCTTAATCGCCCGCAGAGATTTTTATCTAGTTGAATCCAAACGAAATTTGGTAGGGGCGGTGGGGATCGAAACCACGCGCGCCTGGCATTTCAACGACTTACGAAGCAGGGCTCGGTATGAAAAAGCAGGACTTGGTAGTCCTTGGAACCCTTATTGCCGCCTCAATGCCGCCTTTTTCCCCATGATGCTGCGAACAACTCTGCGATTTGCTTCGCGTACTGCTTTCGGTATTGCTTGCGTGTAGATGTTCATGGTCGTTCGGATGTCAGCATGCCTCAACAAAGCCTGCTGAACTTTCACATCCACTTCGTGCTCACGCAACAAGCACGAGTACGTGTGCCGAAACGTATGCCATCCAACACGCCCGATGCCCGCTGCTATGCCAGCGGGAACCAAATGATTCTCACGAATCTTACTCGGCCAATACGGATTTCCTGTCTCCGGGTTGGCGAAGATCCATTCCGAATCAATGGCCTTCGTTCTCTCTCGGTGTTGCCGAAGGATGGTCGCGAGATCCCGATCCATGGGAAGCGGCTTTGCAGAACCTTCTGTCTTTGTGTCTTCCACATTGCCTTCCACCCAGGACCTAGCGATTGAGATATTCAAACCGTCCCAATCGACATCGCTCCATTTCAGTCCCACGACTTCACTCACTCGTGGACCCAAAAACAGAGCGACGAGTGTCATGGTCCGGTACGGTTCCTTCAGTCTCTCAAGCAAGAGATTGAACTCTTTGACTGTCAAAATCCGTGGAAGCTTCGTTCGTTTTGATGAACCTTTCACGCGAACGAGACTCATTGGATTTCGATCAATCGGAATCATTTCCCACCGCATGGCCCAATTGAAGAGTAGATGCATCATTTCCCGGATGTGCCCTTTGCTCTTGCCTGCCAGCTTTAGATCTCTGATCCAGAGCTCGACTGCAAGTGGCTTCACCTCGGCGATTGGACTGTCTCTCCACTTCGGCTTGATGTGGCAGTTGATCCAGCTCAAGTACCGGGAGCGCGTCACTTCCCGTTCGGGTAGCGCTTCCCGGATGTACCGATCTACGACCGCACCGAACGAAATCTGGTCAGCCGATTGAGGGTCGTTGATGATGAGTCTTCGACTCTCGGTAGCCTTCCAGGCTTCGACCTCCGACATTTCCTCCACTGTTCCAAGTATCACGGAATGCGAACCGCTACCGTCACGATACTCCCAAACCCAGACATGCGGGCCAGTCTTACGAGGTTTCTGGCGCACATACCCGAACTGGTACCTCTTGCGCTCAAACATTGACATCCTCCTTTATGTTTGAGCCTCAAGGGTGGCGTGCCGAGTTTAATTCCATTCGCATCCAACAGTCCAGTTCACTCGCATAGAAATACCAACGTCCGAAACGGAAATGCCCTGGCACCTTGCCATCACGCGCCATGCGCTTAATCGTCCGGGGATGAACACCGAGCACTTGGGACGCTTCCTTGCAGGTGATCGGGCGTTCGATTCCAGGTGGCTCGTTTCCCTTCTCTGCATTGACCACGGAGCGACGCGTGCCGTCTGCGCTTCCTGTCGTTCTTTCTTCCCGAAGGTGAATCAATGAAGAATTGCTCCGCCTTTCAATCACAGGAGCAATACGCGAAGAAGCTTCGTTGCCGCCTAGATTCTCCACTGCCCCCTGTGACTGCACTGAGAACGAATCCACTTTGAGGCGCAAGCCATGCACTCTTGGCGAGTCTGGGTTCTTGCGCGCGGCGAGTTGGGTGCTTCGGTGTTTCATTGGTCTTCTACTTGAGTCTCCCGGGCATTGTTTTCAGCTTGACTCTGCGTCCACGATAGTCTACTATGTTTGCAAACATATAGTCAAGATGTAATGACTTTGGTTGGACTGGAAGAAATAGGAGGTATCCCGGATGCCTGAGAAACCAGAAAAGCCCGAGAGGCCCTTACAGCCGCAAACGCTCTCGCTGCGAATCAGCGACGCCCTGCATAGGCGACTGGAGCGCGCCAAGGAACTTCTGTCCTCGAAGACGGGGGAGAGTGTCTCGACTTCAGAGATTGCCAAGCAACTCCTTGAATCCGCCCGCGAGGACCGCTTCGAGGTAGCTGACCTGATGGAGAAGCCCACGGAAGCACTTCTCCAGATTCGCAGAAAGGGAGAAGCTCAACATATTTTGTCGAGAACCGAGTGGATATTGCTCGCGCATTTTGTTCAAAAGGGACTCGAAACCTATTCCGACAGGACCCCGAACCCTGTCTCTAGCGAGTCTCTCATCGCGGTGCTCGACGGGTTCCTCGCAGTTTATGAACTGCGAACGGAACGTACTTCGACACGGGACTCCTACTACGCGGACAATCTTCCTTCCGAGTGCCGTCCTGCGAAGGCGAGGGGATCAGAGGACCCGGAGCGCGCTACCCCAGAGATCGTGCGCCGGACGGTAGCCGAGACTCGCAAACGCCTCAGCGATTCGGCAATAAGGTGGGACACCTTTCTGGCAGCCCGCAATCTGCATGTCCTGCTGGAGGACGAAAAACTTCCTGGAGCCGACGCGGTAAACCGTGCACTTCGCCCCTACTGGCCAGTTCTGTGGCGGCTGGCCGCGCGCGGCCACTACTGCCTCACGCAAGAGCCGCTTCGAGCGAAGGCCACGAGTCAAGACTCCTTCTATCAGCCGCCGATTCCATCCATCAAGGAGGGCGACTTCACGCTCTCGTTTAATCGCGGAGAGGGCAGCGACATTTTCCTGCTCCTGAGTTTCCCTGGCTCTCGCGGCCCGATGTACCCGATCAACGGCTATCCGAAAATCACCGAGTTTCGCGCCATGCTTGCTGCGCTCGCCCCAGACGACCCAAAGCGCCGTTGGGAAGGTGAGCATTTCCTGGGCTATGTCGCGCCGTCTGAGGAAGGCAAAGGTAAGGACTACTGGTTCCGTGCCCACCAGAATGGCATCACGTTCGGCCTTTCCGAGAAGGAGTGGAAGTCGGTCCAAGCGTTGTTTCGCCGCGCATGGGAGCTTCCCGAAATCCGCATGGCCTGGGACGCGCTGACACTGGAATACGGTGAGCTGTGATGCTCTTCTGCTTCGCCGCAGCAGTCGAACCAGACGCGGCCAAGGGGCCGCGTCGTCGGCCTTTTGCCGACCAAGAGAGGAGCGGTGCCTTCGGCACCGGGAGTTGGACGGACACGTCACCCCGTAACGGGTGCTGTATAGCAACTTTGGTTGCTATACGGGAACTTCTTGAAAACCCAGCGGCTTACCGCGAATCAGTCCCCTCACGGCGCTTTGCGGCAACCTCAAGTTCCCATACGGGAACTTGTTGATTTTGTTGGGAGGAATCCCATGCCCTCACTTCGCACAAAATCCATCAGCACGAAAGTAACGGACGAAGAATACGCCCAGATGGAAGCCCTCGCTGGTGGGCAAACTATCAGCGAATGGGCGCGTGAGGTTTTGCTCCGGGCAGGCAAGTCAAATGCGACCGAGCACACCATCCTCTCCGAAGTGCTGGCGTTGCGGACGATCCTGCTGAATGCGCTCTACAAACTGAGTCAGGGGGAGGCCCTTTCAGCCGAGGAGATGCAAAGGCTGATCGAGCGGGCCGACCAGGACAAATTGCGCAAGGCGCAGGAGCGCCTTGCGGCAGTAGCAACAGGGGGCGAATCATGAGTCAAGAGTGGGGGCGCAACGAGCACGCGGGTGAGTGGCCGAATCGGCATCCTCTGTGGACGTATGCGGTGATGTTTCTGACGTTGGTGAGTGTGGCAGCCGTCTGCATCTACCGCTATGCCGAGGTATGGACGCCCCTGGAGCGTTCCTACCTCTCGCATTATCTCCGTACCGAGGTGAGCCTCACGAAGAGTGGCCGCTATAAGACGCTCAACGTGGTGGGCCGGAAAGGGAGCCGGTTGGCGCTCGACGATGAGGTGGTGCCGGTGACAATGGCGTCCGGCGAGAACACGTTCGCGCTCACCGAGGAAGCAGTGAAGGTGGGTGCCCTGCGTCTCGAATGGCAGCAGGGGCTATACGACAACGCAAAGCTGCATGAATTCCTAGGCCATTGGATTTATCGAGATCAGACGCTCACGGACTTGTTGAGGCCGGGGCTGTGGGGTGGCCTGGCTGTGTTCCTTGTTGGTCTGGTGGTCGCGATCCCGAAGGATGCGGCGCGTGCCCGTATACGGAAGGAAGGGCGAAGGCTGAAGGGACCGGAACTTGTGACGGCGCGAAAGTTCAATCGGAGAAATCACTCAGACGGCATCGGCTTCGAGCTGAAGGAAAGAACCCTAAAGCAAAGAATGTTCGGCCAAGTGCCGAGCCTCAAGCTCCCTCGCGCAATCGAGCCGAACCACATCCTTATCATGGGCGACACGGGCACCGGCAAGAGCACCCTCATCCGAAGGATTCTGCTTCAGATTCAAGACCGTGGCGAGACTGCTATCGTCTATGACCCGGCGCTTGATTACACGCCGGAGTTTTACAAGCCCGAGCGCGGCGACGCGATCCTGAACCCGCTGGACCAGCGGATGCCCTACTGGAGTCCGGGCGATGAACTGTTACACCCAGCAGAGGCACTGACATTGGCTGCGTCCCTGTTCCCCGACCGTCGTAACGAGAACCCATTCTTTGTTGAAGGGCCGAGGAAGATATTCGCGCACCTTCTGACCTTTCGGCCAACACCCGAAGAGATGGCTTGGTGGATGTGCCATGAGGAAGAGATCGACCAGCGCGTCAAAGGCACGCAGTACGCCGCGATGATCAACCCGCAAGCACCAGCCCAGCGGAGTGGCGTGCTGGCATCCCTCAACATGGTTGCCGACTCCCTTAAATTGCTGCCCTCAGAAAAAGAAGCGGCTGGGCGGTGGAGTGCGGCGGCATGGTCAAAAGAGCGCAAGGGTTGGCTGTTTCTCACGAGCACGTCCGAAACGCGTCAGCGCCTCTTGCCACTCACCAGCTTGTGGCTCGACACGCTGGTGTTGCGGTTGATGAATCAAGGGCAGGCTAGTTCAGGCAAGGTCTGGTTTGTTTTGGATGAATTGGCAACCTTGCAGCGGTTGCCACAACTACACACGGCGGTCACTGAGAACCGGAAATCGAATAACCCGGTTGTCCTTGGCTTCCAGGGACGCAGTCAACTGGAGACGCGGTACGGGCACGAAGCCGAAGCGATGCTGTCGCAGCCCGCGACAAAAATCTTCCTGCGCACCAGCGAGTGTCACGCGGCGGAGTGGGTTTCACGGACCATAGGCGCAGTTGAGCGAGAGCGTTTGAGTGAGAGCCGGTCGAGTGGGCAGGCTGGGCAACGGCGAAAGACGGAGAGCTATAACCTTGAACGTCGTGTCGAACCGTTGGTGATGGATTCCGAGATCAGCGGCCTTGCCAACCTACGCGGGTATCTAAAGAGCGGGAATCTTGTGGTGCGGATGAGCTTCTCGTTCGTCGAACTGCCGAGTAAGCATCCGAAGTACATCCAGAGACCGGCGAACATGCGACCGGAGGAACCGCCAAAGGCAGTAGCGGCGGCATCAGGCGCGAATGGGATGCCGGAACAGAAACTCACGCAGGACGAAATAAGCCAGAACCGCGAACATCAATTGACACGATCCGGGCCGAGACAAGAGCACTTTTTCGAGTAGGCCAAGATGCTGACCATCTCCAAGCCGCTGAGCGCAGGCCAGGCACAGACGTATCACGCGGAAGAGTTTGCCAACGCCCGCGAGAACTACTACACGGAAGCGGACCAGATACGCGGCGAGTGGCACGGAAGACTCGCCGAGCAATGGGGACTGCACGGCCAAGTCCGCGAGGAATACTTCCAGCGGCTCTCAGAAGGCCAGCAGCCGATCACTGGTGAGCAACTCATCCGCCACCAGACAGCGCGCGAATACATAAGCGCACGCGGCGAGAAAGTAAGCGCGATGGAACATCGCGCGGGATGGGATGCGACATTCTCGGCTCCAAAGAGCGTATCGTTGACGGCGCTCGTAGGCGGGGATGATCGAGTGCGGGACGCACATCGAGAAAGCGTCGCCGTCGCACTCGATGAATTGGAGCGCTATGTCCAGGCTCGCATCGGCGGGAATCTTCCCGCAGAAACCACAGGCAAATGGATAGCAGCAAAATTCGAGCATGACAGCGCACGGCCCGTAAACGGCTATGCCGCGCCGCAACTGCATACGCACGTCGTCTTCTTCAATCTTACTGAGACACAGGACGGCGAATCTCACGCGCTGCAACCTCGGGAACTCTACAAAACGCAGCAGTACGCGACAGCGGTGTACCGTTCTGAACTCGCCACGCGCTTGAAGGGTTTGGGCTATGAGATCGAGCGCGGGAAGAGTGGACAGCCTGAGATCAAAGGCTACAGCGAGGAATATCTGGCAGCGTCGAGTCCGCGCCGTCAGCAAATTGAGGAGCATCTTGCGAAGGAGAACCAGCGAGGAGCTGGCGCTGCACAAATCGCTGCGCACCAGACGCGCGAAGCGAAGATCGAACTTTCGCACGAAGAGATGCAGCAACGGCATCGACAGATCG
Source organism: uncultured Acidobacteriota bacterium (assembly GCA_963701005.1). GTDB lineage: Bacteria > Acidobacteriota > Terriglobia > Acidiferrales > UBA7541 > Palsa-295. The sequence continues at coordinate 2,531,335 of OY969555.1, read as the reverse complement.
CGGAGGCTTTCAAGAATCAGCCCGAGCGTGTCGTGGAGGCAGCCAGGGAGAGAACACACCACATCGAGCAGCACGTTCCCCCCAGGATGGCGCAATCTGCGGTGACGTTTTCGAAGGAGAGGAACTTGGAGCGTGAGGCGGTTGTCGAAGAGCGGGATCTTCTGCGGGATGCTCTGAGGCGTTCGATGGGGGAGGCGGCACTCACCGAGGTTCGGTCTGAGTTCGAGAAGCGCGTCAATGCTGGTGAGTTCATTGGAATAGAGAAGAAAACGGGCGCACCAGGCCGCGCGTTCACTACGCGCGAAATGATCGGCTACGAGCAAGACACGATCCAATTCATGCGCGACGGGCAAAACAAATACGGAGCGCTTGCGAGCTTCGATACGCGCAGGGGAATCGAGAAAGACCATCCCCATCTGAGCCAGAGCCAGCGAGTGGCGGTGGAGCAAATCCTCGCAAGCCGAGATCAGGTTACAGCAATGGAAGGCGTTGCCGGCTCTGGGAAAACGACATCGTTAACAGTGGTCCGCGAAGCTGCTGAGCGAGAGGGCTACAAGGTCGAAGGGTTCGCTCCGACATCGCGAGCGGCGCAAAAGCTAGGCGAGGCTGGAATCGAATCAAGCACGTTGCAGCGGTATCTCACTCGGACCGATGAACAGCACGGCGATCAAAAGCGGCTCTACATTCTGGACGAATCGAGTCTGGCAAGTACGAAGCAGATGAACGAGTTCCTCCACCGACTAAAGGACAATGACCGAGTGCTATTGGTCGGAGATGTGCGGCAGCACCAGGCCGTCGAAGCGGGGACACCGTATCAGCAGCTACAGGAAGCTGGAATCCAAACGGCACGGCTTGACGAAATCGTGCGACAGAAAGACCCGGCGCTCAAGGAAGTAGTGGAACAACTCTCGCGCGGTGACGTGCAAGGAGCGATGGAGAAACTCGACGCACGGGGGCGCGTGCATGAAATTGCGGACCGCGGCGAGCGGTTGAAGGAAATCGCCCGTGAGTATGCGAAGCAGCCAGAAGGAACGTTAGTCGTCTCGCCCGACAATCAATCGCGCGTGGCGATCAATCAGATCATCCATCGGGAAATGCAGACAAGAGGACAGGTGGGTCAAAGCGAGTACCCAATGAGGGTGCTAGTCGCCCGCCAGGAGATCACCGGGGTAGACCGGCAGTGGGCCGAGCAATATGAGCCGCGTGACGTAGTGCGCTACACGAAGGGTAGCAAGACGCACGGCATCGAGGCGGGCGAGTACACGCGCGTGGAACGTATCAATGCGAAAGAGAATCTACTCACGGTCAAGCGGGACAGCGGGGAGGAGGTCAGCTACGATCCGCGCCGCCTGCAAGGCGTTACGCTTTATCGCGAAACAGAGCGTGCCTTCGCCAAAGACGACCGCGTACAATTTACTGCGCCGAACCGGGAACAGCACATTGCAAATCGTGAGTTGGGGACCATTGAGAAGATCGACGTTAGAGGCAACCTGCGACTGCGGCTGGACTCAGGCCGGGTGGTCGCGTTCAACGTCAAAGACAATCCGCATCTCGATTACGGTTATGCCGTGACAAGCCACAGCAGCCAGGGACAAAGCGCCGACCGCGTGCTGGTGCATGTTGATACGGAGCAAGCGGGAGAAAAACTTGTGAATCGCCGGTTTGCGTATGTGGCGGTGTCGCGTGGCCGCTACGATGCGCAGCTCTACACGAACGACAAAGGACATCTGACTGAGCAACTGTCGCGCGATGTATCGCACCGATCCGCGATGGAACCAGGACACGCGCAACAGCCAGCAGCTGAGAAAATCGAGCCGTCCGCGCCGAGCCAGGTGCAAGCAGTGGCGGCGCGAGCGCAGAGTATCGGACGTTAGCTCTATCCCTTCGTGGTCCGCTGCGTGAGGGAAACCTTCAGCAAACGGGCTGTCGAGCCAGCGGCCTTGAGCTGTGCGAAGCCCCACTCCAGGAGCAACTCGCCCATCTCTTTGCTGCCAAAGTCGTTCGTTGATTTACCTATAGTAAAGTAGCGGCACGGGATTATTCTTTTCCCCAACCCGCCATTTTGCTCTGCCTCGCGAGCAGTCCGACGGCCTCAAGTAATTTGTCAAAACTTATGCTTGCGCCCCAGGTCTCCCGCAGTTGGTCCAGGATAACCTGTGCAACCAGTTCTTCGGGGCTCTCCAGCGTTGCCCGGTCAACTTCTTCTATGGAAATGCTGCGAGCGTTTAGAACCTTCGGTCTTTCTTTCGGCAAGTGAATTCCGGGAATTTGGTCGTAGTCTCCGACACCGTCAGGAGGGGGAAACTCAGGCACAAGATTTGCGGTGCTACAAGCCAGTTCATCGGAGAGCACGACGGCCCCATGATAGTTCTGCGAGTCGAACAACGCGGTAGCTAGCCGAAGAGAGAAGAGAAGGTCGGCGGCAAGATCCCCTACACGCTGACCACGTGGTGTTGGACGTGTCAAATTTCCAATGAAACCCAAGGCACCGTCTGACCAACTGCGCCAGATGCGGTGTGTCCGGTCTCCCGCAAACATTCGTCGTTCCGTCTGGAAATACGCCCCTCGACCGAATTTCCGAGCAAGGTTGTGGTCCGCTGGAAAATTTGAAAGCACGAGCTTCTCAAATAATCGTTCAAACTTTGTATCTTGGCGGAGACGCAATGGGACGCGGGGGACAACTGCTATTTTGTGGTAGTCGCTCTCGCGAGTTTCTCCATTCGGAGCGTCGAAAGTACAGTACAAATCAGGCCCAATGTACGGAGCCACAACATCCGCAGAGGGCTTCGCCAAGCCCTTACGCTTTTCGAGCAGTGCCTCGATTTCTCTCACTGTTGCCTGCCGGTTTGTGTCTTGTATTCGAACAGGTATTCGAATTGTCGCGCCGCGTTGGAACTGATACGGGGGATAGGTCCCCTCACTCACGCGGATCACAGCGATCACCGCTCCGCCGGTTCGGCCATTTACCAGGCCAATGTGGTCAATCTCCGGCCGCGGTTGCACAGTCGCCAAAATAGCGTCCGTGATTCGGGCCCTAGCGTCGGGACCGAGGTTGGTCGCACCGGGCATGTCGATGGGTATATTCTGCTTCGTCTTATCCGCCCTTACACCAATCAGTATCAATCCGCCGTGAGTATTTGCAAGTGCAGCGACGGCATCCCCGATATCAGGAATAAATGATTCTTTGAAATCTAGTCGGCTGGTCTCGGTAGGCCTCTGATCCTCAGGACTACTTAACGCGAGAAATGCCTCAACATCAGCGGTTGACAGGTGGGACAGGTCATTCAAGAAAAGATTTGCCATGGATGCGCCCTTAGTTGCAAGGTTAACCACATATTTTACCACTCGCACCAACCCATATTGAGGTCCGCTGAACATATCTGGAAAATACGTCTCTTAACCTTCCTATGCTTTACACGGCGCAACATAGGCCGTAGTTCGCTCCCACTGTAAAGCCCGCTTGTGCAGCTCCGCTCGGTATACCCCAACCGTGCTCGCTTCCGCGCCCCTCCGGGCGACGCTGAAATGCGCTTTGGGGCTTGACAGCCGCGAACCACGGCCAGAACCCGCCTCTAGTAAAGCATGTTGTTTTTTATGCCCTAAAAGGGCCTGAAAACACTAACTCACACTGGAGCGAACACAATGCCTAGCGTCTACGAAATCGTCACCGAGAAAATTATCAAGCAGCTTGAATCCGGCGTGGCACCATGGCGCAAGCCATGGACCTGTCAGACCCCCGCAAACCTGCTCACGCAGAAAGAGTATCGCGGCCTCAATGTCTTTACTCTCGCCTCGCAGGGGTTTCCATCACGATTCTGGCTTACCTTCAATCAGGCAACGAAGCTGGGCGGGAGGATTCGCAAGGGAGAAAAGTCTTCCCCCATCATCTTCTGGAACGTTGGCGAAGATCGAAAGACCCTCACGCCAGACGGCACAAAGGAGACCTCGCGGCCCTTTCTGCTCCGGTACTACAGCGTATTCAATCTCGCGCAGACCGAAGGCATCGACCTTCCGGCTTCCATCCTGCGAGAGACACGCACCAACAACCCTATTGAGACGTGCGAACAGATTGTAGCGAACATGCCGAACCCGCCAGCGTTCGAGCAATCCGATAAAGCGTGGTACTCGCCGAGTAGCGACGCGGTCGGTATGCCAGCGCGCGGTCTCTTCCACTCGTCGGAAGAGTATTACTCCACTCTGTTTCACGAGTTGGCCCACAGCACCGGCCACGTAAAGCGCTTGCACCGGGAAAACTTCGACAACCCGGTTTCCTTTGGCTCTGAATCCTACTCGAAAGAGGAACTCATCGCTGAGATGACAGCCGCCATGCTGTGCGGCGTAGCAGGAGTCGAGCAAAAGACTCTTGAAAACTCTGCCGCCTATCTCAACACGTGGATTGCGCGGCTGAAGTCGGATTCGCGCTTGCTTGTTTCCGCCGCTTCGCAGGCACAGAAAGCCGCCGACTTCATCCAAAGCAAGGCCGTGTACCAGGAGACGAAAGCACAGGCCGCCTAGACAGTCTTGACAATGGTATCGTATGTGTTACCATTAGTTATGGTCGAAGTACGCGAATACCTTGACCGGGGCGGACGCAGTCCGTATGCCGCTTGGTCTGACCGTCTGAACAGAGAAGCGGCAGCCAAGGTGGCGGCTGCTCTAGCGCGCGTCCAACAGAGCAATTTTTCCAACGCCAAGAGCGTTGGAGCCGGTGTTTACGAGTACCGGATTGATTTTGGTCCGGGCTACCGGATTTACTTCGGCAAAGATGGCGACCGGCTTGTAATCCTCGTTGGCGGCGGAACGAAAAAACGTCAGCAGGAAGACATCAACACTGCATTGGCCCGATGGCAAGACTACAAACAACGAAAAGGGGCAGGAAGGTGACTACAATGGCTTTGACGCGAGATTTCAAGGAAACAATCCGGGCGCGCGTAAAACGTGATCCTGGTTTTCGCAAGGCGCTTCTCCGAGAGGGAATCGAAAACTTTCTTTCGGGTGACGTGGAAACCGGCAAGATCATACTGCGCGATTTCATCAACGCCACAGTTGGATTTACTAAACTGAGCGACGTAACCCATCGCTCAGCAAAAAGTCTGATGCGGATGCTCGGTCCCACTGGCAATCCTCAGGCTCGCAACTTGTTTGAGATCGTTGCCTATTTGCAGCACGCGGAAGGCGTGCGCTTCGAAGTCCGATCTAGTCGCGCCGACTTACGCACGAAGCGGCGGCCATCCCCGCAGGGAGGGAAACGGGCCGCTTTAGCCGGATGAGCTATTGATGGTGCGGCGTTGGACGCCTACCATACCGCGACTCTCCAGAAAAGCTAGTGCAAATTTGCTGGGTACGAAAGTTTTCGCGTATCAAATAGAGTCCCGATTGGGGTCGTGGGTGAGTGGCTTAAACCTTACATAGCAGAGTGCTGAACTCAGTGACCAGCGAATGTGGTAGAGGAAGCACCGCAGGTTCAATTATTTTGCCGATCCTATTGCTGCATTTAGTTTGAAACTCGCATACATGAGAGTGATGTCTGAGGCCAGTAACTCGTCAGTCTTCGCAGCAACGACATTTGATGCAACATGAATGGGACCATCTTTCCCACCTTGTATAACGACAGAAACGCTCGCCACATACGCGCCGAGAAATTGGCCGATGATGACATCTAGTTCAATGTTTTCTCCCGTCTTTGGGCAGGGGTCCACAATATTGTTAGTTTTATCAGCCCTTAATCCTTTGACAATCATTAGCCGAATGAGCTGAACTTCGGATCCCGCTATAGAATTTACGGAACCACCGGATTGCGTGGGTATAAGAACACCGAGATCTTCGCTATCTGCCCAAACACAGAGCTTACCCGCCTTTGATTGAGCACGGGCGATGCCGGGAACCAAACCCGCCACCAAGAACACTACGAACATCATCTTGAACTTCATCATCTTCTCCCGTCATTTCGCGGATTTCTCCGGGATAATAAAGGCGTGTTCCTTCGTCCACCGCTCCGAACCCTTAAGGACAAAAATCTCCTCTTCCGTCTTTTCGGCACCAAAGAACTTGCAGGCTTCCTTTGTCTTGTCGTTGAGTTGCTTTGCAGAATGGGTTGCGGAGATGCGTTTCTCTGCGAAGGAAATTTGCACCGCAACTGTCATACAGATTCCACTGGAATCTGATGCGATAATTCCATCGCTATCCCACTTGAGCACCTGGAGGTAGTTAAGAGTGACATGAGGATGGTCTGAATAGAATTCTGCGGTAGCCTCCACACAAGTCGCGTTGCTTTTGGTGCAGTCTATTTCAGTTTCACTATGGACTGATGAGATTGTTGTTTTCGTATCCGCCGTCGGAATCCAGCTGCCAGTAGCAGTGAAATTGTTCGTGTCGCGGTTGAAGTAAATTGGTGGGGCCGACTTTTCCTGCGCCCACGCGCTTGCCAAAGTGAGCATAGTCAGGAAGATGACGAGCGTCTTCATGGCCGGGAGCCCCCCGTGGCTGATTCTATCACGTTGGGGTTCCGGGCCGTGATACAACAGCCGGGGGTGCGCAGTGGCGTGGTACAAATCAAAGAGAGGTTGGATAACCGCTGGGATAGCGGTCGTTACTTTGGTGCTGGACCGCTGGGGCCAACTTGACGCTGCCAAAGAAATTTACAGCATCTTAAAGAACCATTGGCCGGGCTGGTCGTCCATATCGCCTTTCATAGCCCCTGGGTTATTCGTACTGGCCCTGATCTTTTTTCAATTAGACAGGCGCATCAAGCCTTATGACCTGAACACACTAAAAGGGCGCACCCTTAAGCTTCGCGACGATATCCAAGCATTTGGAGACGGCATAGGGCCGTTCGTACTTGGCCCCGCCGACTCCACTTTGCAGGGTGTAGAAAAATCACTTCGGCACTCCGACAGATTTATCCACGGCTACGATTTAAGATTTGCCGCAGGTGTTCGCCGCGTATACAACGAGTTTGGAGAGCGCGGCATACATGATGCGGAGTTGGACGGGGTAATTGACAAGCCGATAGACGGGGACCGCTGTCTTAGAGTGATCGCAGGTTTATCTCGTCTCGCTGAGCAAGCGGGAGATTAACCCCTATTTCAAGAACTCAAACGAACCCAAGAACATTGCGCTATCTCCTGCTGTGGACGGGTTGATCCTCGTACCAACGCTTATCATGCACTTGCCGTCTACAGCAAAGATGGAACTCATCATTCCGCCGTCTTTTTCCTTTGATGTGCGAGCATAAGCGGGTATGTCCCTGTCCGTCTCTTTAGCTTTCATCATGAAGCGACGGGAGCTAATAATTGTAATGCCGTTCAAGATCAGTGTGGGGTCGCTGTCACCAGTCAATTCGTCGTCTGGTTTCAGGACTTCCTTGTAGCAAGTGGCACGGACATCGTAATAATCTGCATCTGTCAGATGCGTGTGTTTTACGACCCATTCGCTACTGGGGAGACCTTCGTCATTGATGTCCTTCGTTATCGTGGGGGATTCAGGCAGCTGAACGGAGAAATTGTATTGTTCACTCACCAGCTGATATTTGGTGTCGGATTTACACCCCAACAGCGGCAGGAGCAGCGCAAACCAAAGAACAACTGTATGCTTCACCTTCGGTCGTCCCCCTTGGCAAGTACCAGGAGCCACCCGTTGTTCTGATGACGGTATTTATTCTTTTTCCTTTTGTATCCCGATTCCCAACAAAGCGCCCACAAGGGCAGCGATGGTTTCTCCGGTGAGCAGCTTTTGGAGCGCCAGAGTCAAGAGCAACGGAACGCCAAGCGAAATTGTAAGGGCTTGAATTGTCTTAGGCCCGATTCCCCTATCTTGGGTGACTTTATTGCGGATCACGAGAAAGGCGCAGATGGCTCCGATGACCCAGGCTCCGGCTTGAAGAATGTATTCCCACATGACGTGTGGCGGATTCTACCACGTTAGTTATGACGGTGGGATTCTATGCGGTTGAATTCCGTTCAAGTTCCTGGTGATAGGCCACCCAGATTCTCTGCAACGCCTTAAGTTTTTCTGGGTCCGTTTCGGTGAAGCCGAGGCGTTTCTCCACACCCTCACCACCAAGGAAAATAAAATTCTCAGCCTGCTGGTAGGTGTGGCCGTCGTCTTGGGTGAGGTGCTCAAGCGGGGTCACGTCGTACTTATGCGCCATCCATTTGAACGACACGCCGAACGGGCCGTCTTCCTTCTTGTCAAGATATGATGCCCAGACTTGCAGACCGTCCACCAGGAAATGGAGAGTGCTGTGCTTCCGTACTGGCGTGCGAATGATGGTATCCATACCGCTATGTTAACACGTCGGGTTTATTTTGCCGTTCCTGTTGCTACTCGAAATTTGGTGCTCGCATACGCCATGACTAGGTCTGACGCCAGCAGTTTATCAGTCCTCGCGGCTACAACATTTGATGAGACGTGAACGGGGCTGTCTTTTCCGCCCTCTATAACGATAGAAACGCTCGCCACATATCCGCCGAGAAATTGGCCGATGACGACATCCAGTTCAATGTTCTCCCCGGTCTGTGGGCACGGGTCCACGATATTGTTGGTTTTATCGGCCTTTAATCCTGCGACGATCAGTTGTTGATTGAGACTCACTTCGGACCCGGATATGGAATTGACCGAACCACCTGGTTGTGTTGGCATAAGAACACCAGGATCTTCGCTGTCAGCCCAAACGCAGATCTTGCCTGATTTTGATTGAGCACGGGCAAGGCTAGGAACCAACATCAACACCACTAACACCATCTTGAGTTTCATCGTCTTCTCTCCGGACTGGGAGATTATTTTGCAGCAATCTTGTGCGCAAAGTAATCTACCTTATCCTGAAAGTAGTAGGTCTGTCGGTCGGGAAGGAGATTACAAGCACCCTGCAAGCCCTGCGCCTCTGGCTTCCGAATATCCAGGGCGATTACGGTTTTGCGTTTCAGGTCAAAAATGGTCTGCGACGTTATACAAATGCTTGAATCATCCGTAGCGATAATTTGAGTGGCATCCCACTGGATCACCTTTAGCCAGTCCGTGCTCACGTCCAACAATCCATTTGGCGAAATCGCCATTGCCTGCAAACAGAACGCCTCGGTCCCCACGAGTTCTTTGCCGCCGTGACGGTAGCAGTCCAGTTCCGTGACCGCCTCTACCAGTTCATTTTTCTTTGTTGGATTGTCGGGCCTCCAAACCCCGCTGGCAGAGACCCAGCCACCATCCTTATCCAAAATTAGCTCAACCAGTTTCGGCTTTTGTTGTGCCCACGTGGTCGCAAAAGTGAGCACAGTCAGGATGGTGATGGCGAGGGTCTTCCTCATGGCCGGGGATCCTCCCGGCACGGATTCTACCACGTGACCCGGCCACGTCCTCAAATCTGAGCCTTACCGCGCCGCCCGGTAATACGCCTGCGATCAATTTCCATCTGTGTCGTTGTACTGTACGCACTTTTTGGTTGGAATCGGGTAGCTTACGCAGAAATGCGTCCAGTGAGGCTCTCCGAAAATGTCATCGAACGTCAGTTGGCCGTAGACAATTATATAGGATTTCCCGTCCGCTATTTCTTGAGGGGATACGGGCACTGGTTGATCCGCAAAATAGTGAATGACGGGAAGGACAAGCGGAGCCGTGATGGTGGGGAAAAAGACTGGATAATGCAGGGCGGTGTAGGGGGGCTTAATGTCTGCGGAAAAATTGGGGTCGTCTCCTTGCTTCCAAATGGTGCCAATTGCTTTCCCTTCGACAATTCTGGCAGGGGTTTTGCCGAAATTCTGCAACTGAGCAAGAACGATTATTTTCCCATTCGGGTCCGTCGTGTAATTTGGGGCAGTAGTGACGCCGATCCAGGCTCGTTCATCAACCTTAAAATTATGATGAGCGTCTTTCCATTGAAAAAAGGTACCAACTGCAACGACAACCCCAGAGGCTATTGCGGCATATTTGAGGATTTGCTTCCACATGATTTTGGAATTGATCTATCCGTTTCACGGTGTTCCTTAGCGTCCGGTCTTGCGCCCGGTTTTCCTTGTGTGCTTTCGCCTGGTTTGTGCCAAATCTGATGCCGCAACACTTCTTACATCTTTCTTAGGACTATGCATAAGTTTGGCGGCTTTGCTGGCGTCTTTTTTAGATGTCGTCATGATCTTCCTTTGAAGAGATCGTTTTAGTTACTCTTGGGAGCGTCCAGGATACCGAGCACCTTGTATGTTTCCGTCTGCGTTTTCTTTCCGTCAAGGCTAACGACCCACTCTAATTTCGCATTGTCACCGTGAAACTCGGCTTGAATGTTGTCCACAATCGGTTGGCGGCAACTCCGGTGATTTCCCGCAGGCCCCGCGAAGTGTTCCGCAAATTTACTCCGACAGTTGACCACAGCAATTCGGCCATCCGGCAACTGGAGAGAAAATGTTGCTCCTTGCACGTGATATGACACTTGATGGGCGGGCGTTGCTGTACCAGTGGTTGTAGTTGATCCGTTGCAGTTCGCGTAGTTGTCGCCACCATTGCAATTTACATTCGTATTTGAGTTTGAATAGAAGTGTGAGGGCACGACGTATGTATAATCCGTTTCGTTGTCCTGGCGATCCACTATCTTTACAGAGAATTTCTGTGCCGAAGCAGGAAGGGCGGACGCCAACATTAGCACGATGATTGCGAGTTTCATGCTCGGCCTACTCATGGCTTGGTACACGTCCCATCACTATATTGCCAACAGCTAACTCCGCCATGATGAGAACAAGCACCGCTGCCAGTCGCTTTGCTGGTTGTCCCGTCTTTACATGTCGCGCCGATTCTATGACGATTGGTCTGCGCTTGCACTCCACCAAACATCATTACGCTCGCCAATACAGTTGTGAATAGGAGCTTCCAGGCTGCCTTTTCCATGGGCTGGGCCTCCGTGCGATGGATTCTATCATGCTGGCGCACAGTTGATCTGGGTACCCACCAAAAATAGCATTTTCAGTGCTATTTACTTCTTTGGCGCTCCCCCTTACCCGACGAGGATGTTGCTGGATTAGGACCGCTATGTGAAATTCACCGTGCAGGAGGGTGAACACAAATGCCTTTTCGCGGTTAATTCCATGGTCGGCCTCGTCCCAGTCAACGGCTTTGCTCGCCGAACCCCAGGGCTCGCTTGAAACGCCATTTCCACTTCCGCCATAAGCGTGATATTGGGCGAGTTGAAAGTAGCGGTAGCGGAGGATTTGTTGGGCTTTGTTCTGGTGTCCCGGCAAGTGTCCGAATTAACTGCTGTTTAAGATCATCGTTCTTGATGGCTGTGAAATCCTGGCGCAGTTTTTCAGCCCGAACCTCGTCGCACAGATCGTAGATTGACGCGAGTTGTGATCGACGCTCGGTATCGTTGCTTGGCACCGTTCTGAGGGCTGCAACCACCAAGTCGCGAGCGATCTGCTCAAATTTCCACCATTGAACTCTGTCTCTGAGCAACGAAAGTTGCTCTTCGTTCAAGGCGCTTCCGTGGACCAATGTTGACCGAATGCCGTACATGTCCGTGAGCAGTTTCTGTACAGTCGCGCCTGCTTCGCCCTGCAACGAGAGGAGCAATTTTGCCCGCTCGCGGAGCCGTCTTGATACGAAATCGGACTCAGGCACGATTGCGGCTTCGAGGGCGGTCATATAGTCGATGACCCGGTCTACATCCCCCTGGAAATTTGGGTTAAATTCCTTCCCTCCGGCATACAGGAGGAATCGCCTGCACACCTCGAACCACGTTGAGTTCCACTGCGGACTCATTCTGAGTGGGGCCTCAAACTGTTCCCACGATGCGCATTCTGCCTGATTGAGTCTGAACGGTCTGGTCGAGTGATTGCTAACTAAGTTGGAAATCGCGCGATACGGGTATTGCCGACTGGAGGCCGTTGGTGTGGTGACATGAAATCCGACAAAGGCCAAGTCCCCTGGCCGGTAGAGCCGTAGTAACAGGAGCAGATCCTCAACGTCGTTTGGAATCGCGCCGAAGCCGCTCCAGGCTTCGGGCGCTGGGGGTATCGCATCATAGTCACGGATAAGAAGCCACTCGTCGCGCATGGCCTCTGGGAAGAATCGTCGAGCGGCATCCAAGTCCCGAACTGTTTCAATTGTTTCAATCGAGAAATAAGCGAACTGCAACCGGTTCGTATCCGACTCGAGGTTACGGACAAGAACTCTGGCCGTCGCAACTGGTACCGGCGCGCTGTCCACCTGGACTACCTTATCACTTCGTGTCATAGGGTTGTCTTCGAACATCTCTTTTCAGGTGGCTAAGGGAAACAAAGTGAGCGATCGAATCGGCCAACTCCCAGATAGTCGCCAGCTCGCAAACTATCCAGAAGCGACGTGATGGGAAATGAAGCAATGCTTGGCTGCGCTCGGACATGTCGCGGATGTCGCGCGAAAGTCCGTTACTGGAAATGCTAGGGATTAGTTCTTTCGAGCCATGGTGCCACCCTTGAGGCTCTTATTGCCGCCTTTTGCCGCCTCGACAAATCGCTAAGTTGTTGTTGGGGAAAAGGATGGTTGGTAGGGGCGGTGGGGATCGGACTAAAAGTGACACTGAAAAATCGTAAGTTATTCATTCCATTAGACAGCAAAAACGCCAAAAACCGCATATTCGCCCAACCGAGGTACACGCCGGGTACACGAACCGTGATCGATTTTACGAGCGGAGGCGCGTCCCCCTCGGCAGTGGTTGATCTTTCGAACCGTCTAAGCGCCGAAGCGCAGCCGTTTCGAAAAGGCCGGTCTCAAACACCATCCCAAAAAGAAGGCAGCTCCCTACGCCATTCGAAGCCTCTGGCTAGTGTCACAACTGCAATTGCCACCTGTCCACCGATTGAGTCTCCGATAGTGGGATCAATTTTGCGGCCTTCTTCCGACTTGCACGCCTCGATGTAGTTCTCTGCGACTTTCTTGGCTTCTTCCATTGAAACACTTTCCCTGTTATTCAGTTTCTCAAAAGCAGGGGCGTAAAATTTTTCGAGCGCTCGGGAGCCGCGTAAAAGACTCTTCAGAACTTTTTCAGAACCAACATAGCAATGCTGACCGCTGTACGGCTCGGCAATATTGGCTTCCTGTTGCACTCCACGGGGGCGCTCGCCTTCGCCTCCGTAGTAAATCTTACGTTTGGAGATGCTCGGCTTGTTATTGAAATACCAGGCAAAGTGAATTACGACATTCTGTTCCTGTTTCAGTCCTTCGGAAATCTGTACCTGTTCCTCTTCTCGCTGACGACGCCAATCCCGCAAATAACGATGCAATTCGTCGCCAACGAGATGACTAAATTTGTTCGCGTACTCGGTTAAATCAGAAAAGGTTTCGGATTCGAGTTTTCCTGCCGTTTTCTTATAAATATCAATGAAAGGGTCTATCGGCCCGCGATCAGGAAACGAAGCCGCCCCGCTTACCGCATAAACTCCCGTTCCTCGAAGGCCGTGGGTAGGGAAAATTTTGCGTTCGGAGTTACTTCCGCCGCTGCCTTCCCGCGCCCTAGGATTTTCTTGGACACCGAATTGTGATGAAAATTGATGGAAAATCACAAGGAGGTGTCTATGAGCAAAGAGAGAGAACCAGCTTCGGGAGTCCCGGAGGGAGCCCGCAGGGCGACCGGAGGGGCTCCCGAAGAGCGGCGCGACGGGCGGGGACGCTGGTCGGCCAAACGCAAGGCGGTAGCAATCCTGCGGTTACTGCGCGGCGAGGATCTCGAAACCCTCTCGCGCGAACTGGGCGTGACCGCCGCAACGCTCTCCGGCTGGCGGGATCAGTTTCTGGACGGCGGCGAAGCCAACCTAAGATCGCGGGAAGCCGATGTGGACAACGAAGAGACTCAGCGACTGAAATCCCTGGTCGCCGATCTGAGCATGAGCAACGAACTGCTGCGAGAAAAGATTCACCGTATGGAGGCCGGACGCCCTTTGGTCTGGCGGAGGCCGAAGCCATGAGCCGCGCCGCTTCGCCCTTCACGGAACGACGTTACGGCGTGGTGCGTGTGACGCACGAATGGGAGATGGCGCGTTCCAGCTTCTATCATCAGCGTACTCTCGCGGTACGGCCGGACCGGGTGCTGCGGCGGCGCGGACCAAAGACGGCCTGGAGCGACGTCGCCTTGCTCGGGGAAATCCGAGAAGTGCTGGCGGCCTCTCCGTTTTACGGCGAAGGCCATCGCAAAGTGTGGGCGCGGCTGCGCTTTCGGGAAGTGCGCACGTCGAAGGCACGGGTGCTGCGGCTGATGCGCGAAGCGCAGTTGCTGGCGCCGTCACGCACGCTCCCGAAGCCCAGCAATCCGCACACCGGCACGATCATCACCGCGCGGCCCAACGAAGTCTGGGCCAGCGACCACACTATGACGGCCACCGTCGAGGAAGGCCAGGTGACCGTGTTCGTGGCGGTGGATCACTGCACCACGGAATGCGTGGGTCTTCACGCGGCTAAAAAAGCCACGCGGTTCGAGGCGCTGGAACCGCTGCGGCAAGCAGTGCGCGACTACTGCGGCGGCTTCCGTGCCGGCGCCGCGGCAGGCATCCGCAACCGGCATGATCATGGCAGCCAATACATGAGCGACGACTATCAGGCAGAAATCGCCTTTCTGGGCATGGAGTCTTCGCCGTCGTTCGTGCGCCAGCCGGAATGCAACGGCTGCGTTGAACGATTCATTCGCACGCTGAAGGAGCAGTTGCTGTGGGTCAGGGTGTTCCAGAACGTCGAGGAACTGCGGTGCGCGCTGGCGGAATTTCGCGAGCGTTACAACCAGCGTTGGATCGTCCAGCGCTTGGGCTACCTCACGCCAGCCCAGGCTCGCCAGCAGCTCCTTGCACTCGGAGCTGCTGCATGAATACACTCAATTCAGTGTCCAAAAAATCCGGGGCTAAACATTCCGCCGCTGCCTCTTGAATCCGAAGCAATCACAAATCCTTCATCCGTATAAATCAGCATGACCGCCGTAGACATGCTGTCAGTATACGCGCTGAAATTGTCACCGTATCCGGTTCTGCGCGTAAGCTTCCCCATTTTTGTCAAAAAGAACAGGCCCGTAGAATTGCATTCTTCCAGCCATGCGAGTGAATAAAATGCACTGCTCGCACTGTTAATTGTTGAGAGACGGCGTTGTGCGTTTATTCTCCACGGGTCCAAATCGGTGTTCAAATTCTTGGTGGGGTTGACGACGGTCCTGAAGTACGCGGCAAAACCCGAAGCAAAAACAAGAGGCTCGGCATGGAGGCAAGGATGAAGTCGTGCATGTTGATATTGCTGGTCGTGATGTCGCTCTCTGTCTCGGCGTGCGGCGGCGGGGGCACGACGGGCACGACGCCTCCACCCCCCTCAAGCACGTACACGATTGGTGGGACGGTGTCGGGTCTTTCCGGCACGGGGCTTATCTTGCAGAACAACGGCGGCAATAACCTGGCGATCAGCGCAAACGGAAACTTCACGTTCAGCACGGCCATCGCCAGCGGTGGCAGTTATAACGTCACCGTGCTTTCGGAGCCGTCCAGTCCAGCCCAGAACTGCGCGGTGACAAATGGCAGCGGAACGGCCAACGCGAATGTCACGAGCGTTCAAGTCACCTGCAGCGCGGCTACCTACACGGTTGGGGGCACGGTAATAAATCTCGCCGGCGTGGGCGGCGGCCTTCAGTTGGAGGACAACGGCGACGACAGCCTATTGGTGAACGCCAATGGGACTTTCACGTTTCCCGTGGCTCTTGCCAGCGGAAGCGCCTACAGCGTCACTGTGTCTGCGCAGCCTTCCTCCCCGGCGCAGACCTGCGAGGTAACGGACGGCAGTGGGACAGCAACAGCCAATGTCACAAACATCGTCGTCGACTGCGGACACAAAGAATGGGCCTGGGTAGATGGCGCGAATATCGTCAACCAGGACGGGGCATATGGGACTAAGGGCACAGCCGCCCCGGGCAACATTCCTGGGGCGCGACATGGTTCCATTTCGTGGACCGACGCGGCCGGAAACTTGTGGCTCTTCGGTGGGGTTGGTTACGACTCCGCGGGGACACTAGGAGACCTCAACGATCTGTGGAAGTACAGCGCGGGCGAGTGGACGTGGATAGGCGGGTCGAACCTGGCTAACCAGAGCGCGACGTACGGAACTCAGGGCACGGCTGCCCCCGGCAACATCCCTGGGGCGCGACACGGTTCTATTTCGTGGACCGACGCCGCCGGGAATTTCTGGCTCTTCGGCGGGTATGCCGTCGAATCAGGCGGAGATCTCAACGATCTGTGGAAGTACAGCGCGGGCGAGTGGACGTGGATGGGCGGATCGAACGTGGTCGGACAGAAGGGCACGTACGGCACTCAGGGCACAGCTGCCCCCGGCAACATTCCTGGGGCGCGATACGATTCTATTTCGTGGACCGACGCGGCCGGAAATTTGTGGCTTTTCGGTGGGGTTGGTTACGACTCCGCGGGGACACTAGGAGACCTCAACGATCTGTGGAAGTACAGCGCGGGCGAGTGGACGTGGATAGGCGGGTCGAACCTGGCTAACCAGAGCGGGACGTACGGGACTCAAGGCACGGCTGCCCCCGGCAACATCCCTGGGGCGCGATACAGTTCTATTTCTTGGACTGACGTGGCCGGAAATTTCTGGCTGTTCGGTGGATTCGCTTATGACTCAACGGGAACGCTCGGGCAAATCAACGACCTGTGGAAGTACAGCGCGGGCGAGTGGACATGGATGGGCGGGTCGAACCTGGTCGGACAGAAGGGCACGTACGGGACTCAGGGCACGGCTGCCCCGGGCAACATTCCTGGGGCGCGAAGCGGGTCTATTTCTTGGACCGACGCGGCCGGAAATCTCTGGCTCTTCGGTGGGCAGGGTGTTGAGGGAGGAGGTGGGTACCTCAACGACCTGTGGAAGTACAGTGCGGGCGAGTGGACGTGGGTGGGGGGCGCGAGCCAGCCGGGCCAGAGCGGCACGTACGGGACTCAGGGTACGGCTGCCCCGGGCAACATTCCCGGGTCGCGATGGATTTCTATTTCTTGGACCGACACGGCAGGAAATTTCTGGCTCTTTGGTGGGTTTGGTAACGACTCGACGGTTGGAACAGAGGGAGGCCTCAACGACCTGTGGAAGTACGAGCCTTAAAATGCAGACAGGAGCGTTTCAATGTCGAGTTTGAGGGCTTCGGATATCTAACAGATTCGATTGGCCTTTCGAAAGCGGTACAGTGTGGGCAACTGGTAGGTAGCCGCCGAGCCTTCGTTAGCCGAGGTCCCCAAGGCGTAATCGCCGGCGCGGCGTAATCAATGATGGCAAAACGCAAACCAGCAATAATGATCATCGCCATTCTATGTCTCACAACGTTGCTCACGGAACCAAAGAGAGCATTCGCTTATTCCAATAACGGCTCACCGCTTTGGTATTCAAAGCCCGAATGGTGGCTGCTGGGCGCAACGGTCCTCACGCTGCTTGTCATTGGTTGGCAGGCTTGGGAAACGAGACGTTCCGCGCAGGCGATGCGAGATGCTATTCCCTTGCAGCAAAAGGTAGCCGATGCCGCCCTTCTGAATGCACAAGCCGTCGTCAATTCCGAACGCCCTTGGATTGCCATTTTCGCGATACCGGAAGACGGAGGTTATTGCTTCAAAGCCTCGAATCTCGGGAGAACGCCGGCCGAGATTGTGTCGTTTTCCTCTGAACTCAAGTGTGTGAAAAAACTCAGTGAGTTACCAATCGTACCCATATATGAAACCGAGTACACCCCCACAATTAGGCTCTTGGTTCCGGGTGGGCAACTTGGGCAAGCTGATCTTAGACTCCTCTCGTCTCAGAAGTTTATCGACCACGTGAGCGATTGCCTACAAAAGATGGACACAAGCTTCCCCGTTCTATATTTTCGGGTTGTCTACAAAAACTCCCTCAGCAGAACCTCAGAAATATCTAGCTATGAGTCGCGTACGTGTTTCACATGCGCCTGTCGGAATTCCAGCAGCACCCTTCAAGTCTGCGGGAGCGAGGAATACAACCGCCATACGTAGGAGGCGGTTTAGGCCTTTAGCGGCGCAGGAAGTCAGTTCGTCATCGCCCATATTACAAATCACTCGAACTGCTCGGTCGGCATTACTGCCTTTTGACCTTTGTGTGCAACTACCGCTGTGCCCGGCATTGGGACCGCCGCAGCGGATGACTAAATCGACGCGGTTCGAATGAGCGAGGTATGCAACGAGCTTACCCTTTCCATCAGAACCATATTGTCCTCCAACAACGATTGTCGTGGGCACGTTGTCTCTTTCCCTTCGGACGCTTAGATTGATCTGCATTATGCTAGAGACGCTGCAATCGCCGTAAGCTGTATTTCCTGGAAACCCATAAAGGGTCAATCCTCAATACTTGGGTAAGGCGTCGTTTTTGCGAAAGCACTGTTACATCAACTTTTCGCTCCAGAAACTCTGGTATCTGACAGAATTGCTTTTGACAACCCATGACATCCCGAGGACCGACGACCCGTTTCGTACGTGTTTTTCTGATGACGGTTACGGTCTGCTTTTGTTCTCCGCTTTTGTTCGGACAGCAGCCGCCGCCGCGAGCGCCTAATATCCCCGAAGATTTGCAGGCGCTAAATCCCGATGTCCGGGCCAAACTCGCCGCTGCACGTTCCGACGGTCAAACGGGAAAATACGACGAAGCATTCGAAGAGGATCAACAAGCATTAGATATAGCCAAGAAAGCAGGCTTCTCAGCAGATATTGCGCTGGCGGAAGACACACTGGCGTCGGCAGAGTTTATCTCAGGCAGGGTCCAAGCCGGCTGGGATTTAGACCGTGACGCGCTCCAGAAAGCAATCGAGTCTTCCAACTTCGTCCTTCAAGCTGACATCCTGACAAGCCTTTCCTCTTATTCCCAAAGTGCCGGAAATGTGAAAGGGGCTCTGCCGATTCTTGCGCAAGCTCTGGATGCAGCAGAAAAGAGCAAGAGCCTGTACATCAAATCTAGAGTGTTGGGCGAGATGGCTCGCCTACAACTTCTCGTCGGCGAAAAAGAAGACGCCAAGAAATCTCTGGATGAGGCCCTGAGAATAGATTCCCTCAATAATTACCCGTTTCATTCTCTTCATTTGGTTTACCAGGCCTACTTTCTGCTCTCAGACGATCAAACCGTTAAAGAAGGCATTCAAGACCTGGAAAAGGCGCGCGACGCTGCCGTCTCGGACCAAAATTACATTGCCTTGGTGTTGGCGGAGACGGCCCTGGGGGCCTCATATGTTCACATCGGTGACCTGCAGCACGGAATTGACATTTTGCAATCTATGAATTCAGGAGACATCAAAGTCGGTAATGGAACGCAGGAGACGCAAGTCGAATTTCGCGCGGTGCTCGAATTGCCGTACATCCGCTCGACATTGTTGGAAGCCCTGGGGAATGCCTACGAAGCCGCGAAGCAGACTTCCGATGCGCTTGCTGCGTGGTCGGACCTCTATTCGTTCTCGAGTGGAACACAACTGAACCCTGCCAACGCCGAAGCGGCTCAGCACTTGGCAATTTTATATGCGTCTCAAAATGATAACGAGAACGCGGCCAAGTACTACCACATTGCCGCCGAGCAGTGGCAAACCAGCGGAAACGATGGAATGCTTCTTCAGTCGTTAGGGGGCGAAGCAGTTTCGCTTTCAAAGACGGGGCGATCTGTTGAGGCGTTGTCTGTGGAAAATGAGATCGCACAACGCGCGATTCAACTGAAAAATCGCCGCGCCGAATTTCTCGCTTATCTGGCGATGGCGGAAATCTACCAGCCTGCGAATCAAATGGAGGACGCAAAGACCTCCCTCGAAAAGGCACAGGCTCTCATTGACCCGGGGCCAGGTGATCCAACCCTCGGCTACCAAACTGTGGCCGAACTGTACCTCCGCCTGGGTGCCGTATATGAAAAGCTAGGCGATCAGGAAAAGCAGCTCGCGGCAGTCGAGAAAGCTCTCGCCGTCAGCATCGCCGCCAAGGATCAGCCGCAAATCAATGCATTAGTCGGTGATCTGCGGAAGAGATTTAACGCCATACATCTGGAAGACTTGATTTCGAGGCTTTACAAGCAGAACCAGCTCTCAGACGCCTTGATCTATTCCCAGCTTTCGTACTTCTTCAATGGAGCCCCTGCTGCCAACAAAGCTGATTTGTTCTGGCAAATAATCCTCAACAGCCCATTCCAGATTGTTGCTCAACAAGGAGGGGATCAACAGCTACAACAGGACCTGCAGCTCATGGGGCCACTTCTGAAATTGGAAAAACTTCCCATCCTGCAAGCTCTCGCACAGAACCTTGTATTCACCGGGAAAGACCCGACAGCAGGCCGCGAGTACTCTCTCCAGGCGCTCGCGCTTATAGACGCTAGCAAACCTTCCATGGAGTCATTCAGGCTCCGTTCCGTTTGTACTCTCGCAGTGGCCTATGCCCGGACAAATAGCCCTGATCTAGCTAAGCAGACGATCCAGACCTGCACGGACCTAGAGAAAAAGTCCACGGACGACTACGAAAGGAAGTCGGCTAATGTCGCAAACATCTTCGTTCATGCTCTGGAAAATGATATCGGAGGCGCGCAATCGTCCCTTGATTTCCTGAAGCAAAACGCTGGCGACGATCCAGCCCGCGACGAGGAGTTGGCCCTCGTACTTGGAAAAGGAGGACACACGCCTGATGCCATCTTTGAATTTGAGGCCGCCCTGCGCGGCTATCAAAACAGCAATGACCTATCTTCTTCGGCCAGATGCTACAAAGAAATGGCTTCTCTGCTTGATTCCTCCGCTTCGGCTGATTCCGAGAAGAAGCAATTGCAGTACCTGAATGAGGCCCTGAACCTCTACAAGCGCACAGGAGACGCATTTCAGGAAACCGGGACAGACCTCGCAATAGCGCAATACTTTGCAAAGCTCAATAACACGCGTGAAGCCGAGCATTACTTCGGGCAAGCGTTACAAACAGCAGAGCGATCCGGGAACGAAACGGCGATTGGCTGGGCGAATGTGCTCTTTGGAAGCTTCTACGCCACGAACAAACAACCCGAGAAGGCCCTCATGTTTCACAACGCGGCTGCAATAGCGTTCTATGCAGCCAAAGACAAACACGGGGAAGCTAACGCAACTTTAGCTGCGGGACTCGATATGCAGTCAATGGGCAGGCTTGATGACGCGCTGACTTCTTTTTTTAAGGCTCAGACCCTAGCCGATCAATCCGGGCAATCCTCTTCCCAGTATCTCACACAGGTACAAATTGGATTCATCTATGAGGGAAAAGGCCAGATGGAAGACGCGCGGACAGCGTTTCTTAGAGCCGCACAAATAACCGAAAGTGCCGGCGATCTGCCGAACCTAGCACACTCTGAAATGGACCTGGCCGAGCTTGATAGCCTCGAAGGGGACTGGCCGGGTGCGCTCGAACAAACCATGAGAGCACGCACGATCTTTCAGCAAATTGGCGACCGCGATGGTGAAGCTGATGCGGACTCCGGCGTAGCAGATATCTACAGCGACAGAACTTCCACCGTCCGAGATTTCGACATGGCGCGCAAGTACATGGATTTGGCGCAGAAGCTTCATTACAGCAAACGGAGGAAGTTCGATGACATTGAAATTGACATTCAAACGAAAAAATATTCTGAAGCGGTCGCAAGTGCGAAAGATATTCTCGCGGGATGTCGGCGAGAAAAGGACACTGCTTGCTTGGCAAACGGGCTGATCAGCCTCGCAGAAGCAGAGCGCCTATCCGGCGACCTCAATGCCTCTGATGCAGCATTGCAGCAAGCTGAACCCCTGGTCGCAAAACACCAAGACATTTACTTGAGAGGCCAGCTTCTGTATGGCGAAGCAAATCAGGAGCGCGCCGCTGGGCATTTTAGAAAGGCTGTCAGTTTCTACCAGAAGACCATCGATCTCATCGATGAAGCCAAGGAGAACATCGATCCTCAACTTCAGCTCTCCATGTCCGATACCTACGATTTCGTGTACGACGAACTGATTGATTGTCTCTATTCGCTTAGCGAGCAAGAAAAGCAATCAGAGAGGGTCCAGACGGCAATCGAAGCGTTAGGTTATGCGGAGGCGAACAAAGCTCGTCAGTTCGAGAAATCCTGGGGGCAAACCTTTGTCAGGGAACTCAGGAATAAGCTCCCATTGGACGCGATTCAGCAGGAAGATGTCCTCACTGCGCGCCGTAGTCAGCTTGCTGCGGAATTACAAGCCGCAATTTCTGGAACGGACAGCTCTTCTGGAAGTCCCTCCCACCTTCAAGAGCAGTTGGCGCGGGCCGAATCAGACCTTCAGAATTTTGCTCACATGGTCGAACGCAAGTACCCAGACTACGCCGCACTAAAATACCCACAACCCACGACCCTTGCCGGCATACCGCTCCGTGCCGGAGAAACGCTCGTGGAGTTTAAGATGACTGACGCTGCAACGTTCGTCTGGATTATTCGGAGTGAACCCGCGAAGGGCAACACCTTAATCTCGTTTTACAAAGTGCCGGAGCAACGAGCTTGGTTCGACAGTCAAATTTCCAAATTGCGCGATGCATTCAACAGCGGACAACCCGAGGGCTATGATCCCGCAGTATCGGAAGAGCTTTTCGGCAAGCTCTTCCCTGGAAAGCAGGCGGAGGCGATTCTTGAATCTCAGCGTCTCATATTCGTTCCCGATGACGTGCTTGACCTCCTCCCTTTCGAACTCCTGTCTCCGCACGCCGCTCAAAGCCAATATGTGCTCTTGAGTGTTCCCACCGTTTATTTCCCTTCTGCAGAGGCTCTTCGGATAGGCAGGACCGCCCGGCGATCTGAGCATTGGCAAAACGCATTCCTGGGCGTCGGCGATCCAATTACCTCTCCGAGTGATCCGAGGTACTCCCTGGTCGCGGCACTTTCGTCAAACCAATCTGTTACTTCCCGGCAGATACCAGCGACTGTACCGCAGAGCGCCCCAGATCAACTCGATAAGCTGAAAGCGAGGGGATTCGAGTTTGACCCAATCCCCGGAACAGCAAAAGAGATCGAGAGCATTGCGAGCCTTTTCTCCGAGAGTCGCGAAAGCACCGACATTTTGCTGGACGTGAAGGCGACTAGAAAAGACCTTCTGGACCTTGACCTGTCTAAATTCCGTTACATACATTTTGCAACGCACGGGATACTGCCTGTGGACGCTGGGGTCCGTGAACCGTCCCTTGTACTGTCCTATGACGGAAATACAACGGACCAGATGCTTCTCCCTATTTCGACGATCATGCGGCTGAACATTGATGCCGACAGCGTGGTCCTTTCAGCCTGCAACACGGGCTCCGGGCAGGTGACACGCGCTGAAGGAGTGATGAGTTTGGGCCGGGCATTCATGACTGCCGGAGCTTCCAGCGTGACGGTCAGCCTGTGGGAAGTATCTGACGAGTCAACCGCGCTTTTCATGAAGCAGTACTATCGAAATCTTTTGCTAGGCAAGTCTAAAGGCGAAGCGCTGGCCGAGGCCCGAACTTGGCTTTTTCAGAATGGCTATCGCCAACCTTACTTTTGGGCACCATTCATCTTGACCGGCGAATAAGGTGCGCCCAGTTGCTCCCGACTATTCCTGGTCAGCTAGATGCCGCACTCAAGACTTCAATGCCGTAAAATCTAGCGTGCTGTGCTTGCCATAGCTTGAGAAGTGAAACTTCTAATTACGTTTATGGCGATTGCAAAATCAAGATTCTGGGCACCTTCTCTGCTCATCGCCACCAAGCCGAGCAATTTGCCGCTATCGTCGAGGACCGGTCCGCCAGAATTCCCTGGATTTATCGCGGTCTGCATTTGAAGTACATCGGCCTCGTGTTTAGACCCGTCGTCGTAAGACCACTCTCGGTTCTTGCTGATTTGGCTGATTACGCCAGTAGTGTAGGACCACGGGACGCCTCCTGCGGGATGGCCAATGACATTGATAGTTTCTGCGATCTGCACATCCGATATATTCCCGAGCGGGATCACCTTTAGGTCCGCGGGAGGTTTTTCAAGCTTGATCAGAGCCAAATCGACCACTGAGTTTTCGGATATGACCTCTCCGATGTACGTGCGCGGGTTGGAAAGTTCTGCAGGAGTAGACGGTTTTAGTACCACACCACCATATCTATGACCAGCGACCACGTGCCAGTTTGTCAGGACATACCCCGCTGAATCGATAATCACGCCGGATCCGAGGGAGACGTTTGTCAGATCATTGCCTTGCACATCGCCCACGACAATGAGAACCACGCCGGGCGAAGCGGCATTGTAGACGGCGATTCCCGCAGCGCTCCGGGTGCGCACCGGCGGCCGGTACTTTGCGACCAGTTCATGACTTTGCGCGTAAGCCGAAAGGACCTTCGCAGTCGGCGGAGTTTGGCCCGAATTCTGAGCCCCGGCACTGACATCCAACAACGCCAGCAAGATCGCAGCAAGAAAACACACAATAGAATACCGGGCTCTCGAAGGCATCATGGCATCTCCTTATAGCTCAATCTTACTTTCATGGCTAACCCTAGAGCAGCTTACCCTCACGGGAGTATCCTATTCGTCACCCACGCGACTCATACTCCCCAGAATCGGATCGAACTAGCGTCCGACAATGACCGCAACAGGTTCGCCTCCACGCGAATATGCCCGTCGCTTCGCTCGTAAGACGGCGCGTGTCGGGCGAACTTCGAACCGCACGCCTTCCGCTTCCTGTAAATATGCAACGATCTCAAACAAGTTACGTGCCTGAGGATTGCCACGCGGTCCGAGCATCCGCATCAGACTTTTCGCAGAGCGATGGGTGACATCGCTCAGTTTGGTAAATCCAACCGTTGCGTTGATGAAGTCGCGAAGAATGATCTTACCGGTTTCTACATCACCTGAGAGAAAGTTTTCGATGCCCTCGCGCAGAAGCGCCTTGCGAAAGCCAGGGTCGCGCTTCACGCGTGCCCGGATCGTCTCTTTAAAGTCTCGTGTCAAAGCCATTGGAGTCACCTCTCTGTCCCTTTTCGTTGCTTGTAGTCTAGCCACCTTGCTAGCGCAGTGGCGATGTCTTCCTGCTGGCGTCTTTTCGTCCCGCCGCCAAGAAGGATTACGAGCCGGTCGCCATCCTTGCCGAAGTAAATCCGGTAGCCAGGACCAAAATCAATCCGATACTCGTAAAGACCAGTCCCAACGCCCTTAGCGTTAGAGAAATTGCCCTGTTGCATGCGTGCTAGCGCCGCCGCTACTTTCGCTGCCGCTTCTCTGTTCAAACGGTCAGACCAAGCGGCAAACGGGCTGTGTCCGCGACGGTCAAGGTATTCGCGTACTTCGACCATACCGGATGGTAACATATGTGGTACCAATGTCAAGCAAACGCGGCGCGAGCGCTATAAGATACCACAAGAATCCCATGCTTGACACTATGTACGTTATAGCGTACTATCTGACGAGAAGTCGCGGAGGTACGAATGCCCCTCCAATCCCGAGATAATCTGACTCACCGCCGAACTGCGCTCTTGCTCTTTTATCTCGCTGCGTTAGTTTCGGCGATAGCGATCAGTGTCGTCGATAAGATACCGTCCTTCCGCGCTCCCGTGCTGGCCTTTGCCGTTGCAGCAGCCGGGGCAGCGATCCTGTTTTTGCTTCGGTTCCTCCGGTCCAACGATGAGCGCGAGCAGCAAATCAACTACCGCGCCCTCACGTTTGCATTCACCGGCACGCTAGTTTTTTCCCTTGGCGTCGGCTTTTCACAGGCCTTCGGTTTTCATTCAGTTTCATGGCTAGGAATACCCGTGCTGATGGTCATCCTGTGGAGCGTCGGCCTCATTCTGTGTTCGTGGCGGTACCGATGAAGACGCGGCTACGTGTATTGCGGGCAGAGAAGGAATGGTCACAGGCCGAACTTGCCGCGCGTGTGGGCGTTGCTCGCGGCACCATCAACGCCATCGAAACTGGCAAGTATGACCCGAGTCTGCCGCTGGCGTTTAAGATCGCACGAGCCTTCGGAAAAAACGTGGAAGAGGTATTCCTGTATGCCGAGGACCAAGATCATGCGCAATCGTCACGCGCGTGAGTCCGACCTTGCCGCTGTCGATCATGCAGGGTGAAGTAGAGAGCTTCCTATGGACCGGCCCTATAACATCTCCGATGTTGCGCTCCCCTCTCGATGGGATTCGGACTCAGGCCCCAGTGTGGCCGAACGAGCCGGCAGGTCCTCCGGTAAGGACAGACGACAGGAACAGCCGGGCCGCCATGGACATTCCGAATCTGCGTCCCGAGGGTTCGACCGATCAAGAACAATCTATCGCGGCCGCGACCGCGAGTATTCTCTGCGCGATTCAGAAGTGCGCACGCTTGCGGATGTGGGCAAGTTTCGTGTTGTCCCGACCGACGACTTGGCACGGTTCGGATACCAAGGCGATCAGTCTCGCATGGAAGCCGACATCCGAAACCTAAGGAAGCACGGGCTAGTCGAGCAGCGGTACATTGAAGGCCATTCTTCCAATTCGACGAAGGTGCTGACGTTAACGAAGGAAGGCCACCGGCTGCTTAAACGCGGGCAGCTCGTCCCCAGTCAGCAATCGACCTACCACGGCCTTGCGAAGCCTAAGGAAGCGCGCCACGACGCCGAGCTCTACCGGCTCTATCAAAAGGTTGCGAGAGAAATAGAACGCTCAGGAGGTAAGGTCCGGCGCGTCGTCCTCGATTTCGAACTCAAGAAGGACCTCTATCAAGCCATTTCCAGGATGCGGCCCGACAAAGACCCCAGGTACGAGCGCATCTCCATCGCCAGCCAGTTCGATTTGAAGGTGGTGAATGACAAGATTCCGATTCCCGATCTACGAATCGAGTATGAAGATGAGTGCCGGGACGTGCACAGACTCGATTTGGAAGTAGCCACCCGTGATTACCGGCCTCAGGGCCTTGGCGAAAAAACCAAAGCCGGCTTTCACGTTTTCGCTCGGCAGCAGGACCATGACAGGCTGCGCCGCGTTCTCGACTCGCAGGAAATCACCGCAAGGATTTTTGCCTTATGAAATTCCTTCCCGTTCATACCGAGGCGGTCCGCAGTCTCGGCTACACTGAGGAAGAAGCACGCTTCCTCTACCTTGTGGCGACGCATTCCGGGTACTTCACATGCCAGCAGTTCTTGCAGTTCATCGAGACGAAACCCGGCAAGCGTAGCGTGGCCTTCGCTCGAAAGGTCGTCGAGAAGAAGCACGCCAGTGCCAAGGAATACCTCCGGCATGGCCGCGTCTTTCACCTCTTCTCGCGCAATCTCTATGAAGCCATCGGCAGGGAGAACGTCCGGTTCCGGCGCATCCATTCAACGGAATACATCCGAACGCGGCTCATTGCCCTGGATTTCATCCTCCGAAATCAGAACTTCACGTACCTCGAAACCGAAGAGCAGAAGCTCACCTTTTTCTGTGACCAGATGGGGATCGACAAGAAAATCCTTCCCCACAAGCGGTATTCCGGGGCTATCAAGGGCGAGTTCACCGACCGCTATTTCGTGGACAAATTCCCGATGTTTTACAACCCCAGCCCCTCAGTCCCCCCTCTGGTCACGTTCAGTTTCATCGATCCGGGGTTTGAGAGCATGGACAGTTTCAAAACCCACCTGGACGCTTACCTGACGCTCTTCACCAGGCTCCCGCAACTCCGCTTCTATTACATCGCTACCCGCGATACGAACTTCGAGCGAGCCAATAAACTTTTCCGTGGGATATTCCATCAGCTTTGGGACCCGGATACTCCGTCCGGTTTACTCCAGTATTTCCGCACACGGCGACTGTGGGACGAGAAGCAATACAGCAAGCTGAGTAATCGGGACATCGAGCTCTTGAACCTGGGGCAAGAACGGTTCGGTGATCCTGGAATCGAAGACCTGTACAGGAAATGGCGTGCGGGAGAGATCACGGAGAACGCGGTTCGATCCGATTCTCGCAAATACCGCAGGCCGTCAGAGGCCGCTATCGTCTTCGTCACGGTGAACGGGCAGGCTGCCTTGTTTGAGAGGCACCCGCATCAGCCGATAAACCTACCCGTGAAAAGTTCCGAGGAGACAGCTTTCCAGGAAGCTTTCACCTCCCACTTCTCCTCGGATTGGAGATAAGGCTAAGAAAGCGCAAGCAAATGCAGCGGACAAGGCAAGGAAACGGAACGCGGCCAAAACACGACCAGAGGCGGGAGCGACCCCACCGTGCCGCAGAATCGCGGCCCGGTCCCTTCGGGCTTCGGGGGTCACTCCCGCCTCTTGCTGCTCAGAAGCGCAGCTCGTGTTTTGGCCGCGGAGCACGGAGGAAATTCACGGCTTGTAAGACATCGTGTCAGACGAACTCAAGGTGAGGATTGAGGGAGAATCATGGCAATCATTAAGGCACCACCGAAACAACCCAAGTCAGTAACCATCCAAGCGCGGGTCGAGGAGTCCATCAAGCTCCAACTCGACCGCTACGCAGAATTCATCGACTCGACTCCGTCTTACATCATCACCGAGGCGCTGAAAGTCCTGTTTAGGCGAGATAAGGAATTCAAATCCTGGCTAAGCCAACACGTCACCAATACAAACGGAGAGAACCTCAACCGAGGCGCATCCAAGCAACCTGCGCAACACCATGAAGTCTGAATCGCAACAACTCGGTATGGGCGGCATCATGGCGACGCCAAAATACGAACTGTCGCGGCTGCCATTCGGTGAGCCGGAATTGCTATCCGCACCGAATATAGTGATTCGCAACTGCGGAAAGCGGAGCAGGCTTGCTCCCGACGCATGGGACCACAGGGGAGAAGGAACCAAGACGATTTTTAGTGAACCATCTTTCATCCAGGAGTAGTTGCAAGCAATGCCCGTTCAATTACAACTCGAAACCTCAGTGCACATCGAGCGGCACTACGCCGTTACGGAAATCGCTGAGATGTGGAATCTAAGCGCTGATAAAGTTCGCGAGCTTTTCGAGGATGAGCCCGGTGTGCTTGTGATTGGAGAACGCAATCCCCGCCGCAAGAGACGGTATGTTACGCTGCGCATTCCGCAGTCTGTATTGGAGCGGGTTCATCGGCGGCTGTCATCGAACGCCGGCGTTCGGTAGGGGTGTTACGCGATGCTAACTATCTATCGCCGTCACCGAAGGAGCTGCAAGCAACGCGCGAAGGGACGGAAGCACCGGCATTGCCAGTGCCCGATATGGGTTGATGGCTCACTCGGTGGCAAAGAGGTGCGCGAGTCTCTAAAGCTCCGCGACTGGCAGCGAGCGCAAGAGATGATCCGTGAATGGGAAGCTGAAGACCGTCGCACGCGCCAACAAGAACAGCAAATCACGATCAAGGATGCTCATGCAAAGTTTATTGCCGATGCGGAAGCACGCAAGCTGAATGAGTCCACTCTGTACAAGTACCGTCTACTCTTCCGGCAGCTTGACGCTTTTGCGGGCATGTACAAGCTGCAATTCCTCGCGCAGCTAGACCTAGACACGCTTGCAACCTTTCGCTCCGCGTGGACGGAAGGGCCGCGCACAAGTCTCAAAAAGTTGGAACGGCTGAGGGCATTCATGCGCTTCGCCGAAAAGAGAAAATGGATTAGCGATAATCCTGCGACTGAATTGAAAGCCCCGAAAGTTCCAAACAAGCCGACGATGCCTTTCACACGAGAGGAGATGATTCGGATTCTTGCGGCGATTGAACCTTATGGCAAGAGTGCGGGCGCGCGAAACGCGCGACGGCTCCGAGCTTTCGTTCTGTTGCTCCGTTATTCGGGACTCCGAATCGGGGACGCGACTGCGCTTGAAGTGAGCCGCCTGAGCGGAAACAAGCTCCTTCTTCATACACAGAAAACTGGCGTGCCTGTCTATTGCGTCCTGCCCGACCCGGTTGTTCGAGCATTGGACGCAGCGCCGCGCTCAAGTGAGCGGTACTTCTTCTGGACAGGTGCATCGACGGTGCGTAGCGCAAAAGGAAAATGGCAGCGCCGATTACAGCGCCTCTTCGAATTCGCAAAGGTTCCCACAGGGCATCCGCACAGATTCCGCGATACGTTCGCCGTCGAATTGCTTCTCGCAGGCGTCCCACTCGACAGGGTCTCTATTCTTCTCGGACACAGCAGCATTCGCATCACGGAACGCCACTACGCGCCGTGGACACGCTCCCGCCAAGAGCAGATTGAGGCCGACCTAAGAGCGGCATGGAGCAACGATCCTCTGATAAAAGAGGTACACGCGGGGTACACGGCGAAACCCGCCGCTAGAACTCGTGTGTTTTCAAGAAGAAGGATTGGTAGGGGCGGTGGGGATCGAACCCACGACCTTCGGCTTAAAAGGCCGCTGCTCTACCACTGAGCTACGCCCCTAACTTGATTAATTCACATAGCTTACTGGTACTGCAATTTCCGGCTTGGGCGCCGGTGCTACTGGGGTGCTGCCGGAATTCAGCCGCGCAACAACGTCATGCAGTTTGCTCGGCGCGAGATGGCTGAAGCGTCTGGTCATGCCTAAACTCTTGTACCCGAGAAGGTCAGCGATATCCTCAAGCGCGGTGCCCTTCATCCGCAATGTGGAGTGATACAGCCGACCCATGCCATCGCCGCGCTGGCGAACCGCCATCAACGCTATGATCGCATCATCGTTGAAGGGAACGTGCAGCGGATCCCCGTTCTTGCTCGTGGGGATATTCAGCATCCGGCCACCCCAGTCTACCACTGGCCACGTCAATGCGTACATGCTGCCCTCACGTAGGCCGGTGCTGATTGCGCTGAAGTCAGCACATGCAGGCGAAATCGCAAAATGAGTGCGATCGCAAGCAAAACTCTGGTTCGCAGCTACTGGTAGTCCTGAATGTCTCGCCATGAAGGCTTGCGAATTGGTATAGAATTGAAAAGTGTTACGGGACGTTGACGCAACTGTGCCGTAGTTGACGTCTATTCGACTGTCGTTATTTGCCCCTGGGTCCATGCTCCCTGTCAAAAGATGGGGTCTTTGCAACAGATGATGCAATTTCCCGCGGGCCTTCGTACTGCACTGTGATAACCGACTAGAAGATTTGCAAGAGACGGCCCTTAAGATGAAGAATAAACACACAAGGGAAAAAGAAGCTTGGTTCCCGTCCCGTAGCCGAAGGACCATACTCCAAGGGGAGGTCCATGTTTGGCGGATCGCTTTGGACGTGAACGGAGAGGGGATTCAAGCTGCTCGGGACGTGCTGTCCGAAGATGAGATCGAGAAGGCCGATCGCTTTCGCTTCGAGCTCGACAGAAGGCGGTTCGCAATTGCACATGCGGGCATGCGCAAGATTCTTGCTGGGTATCTCGGATGCGACGCCAAGCAGCTGATCTTTGAGTACGATGAAAAGGGTAAGCCGCGGTTGAGAGATACTTTCAATGCCCGCGAATTGAACTTTAATCTCTCTCACTCGGGGCAATTATCACTGCTTGCAGTTGCCCCGAAAATCTCGGTGGGAATCGACATCGAAACCGTGAACCCCAAGTTTACCTGCCAAGAAATCGCGGGGCGCTTTCTTTCGCGCGATGAAATTCGCAATCTCCTGACACTTCCGGAGGAACAGAGGACGGAAGCCTTCTTCACCTGCTGGACGCGAAAGGAGGCCTATATCAAGGCCAGAGGAGACGGTCTTTCCATCCCGCTGAATAGCTTCAGTGTGACGTTTCTGCCGAGTATGCGTGCGGCCCTTCTTGAGGTGGTCGGTGACCCCGGTGAAGTTGACCGCTGGAGCGTTTATGACATAACGATGAACGCCACGTATAAGGCCGCCCTCGTCGCAGAGGGCCAAGCCCACGAGATTTTCCTGTGGGAATGGGAGGATGCCGGCAAAGGCAATGTCGGGCCGGACCAGTCGATTGCATCCAAATCGCTCTTTAATAATGATTTATTGTTCTAGGCACGGGTTAGACCAAGTGCTCCGCAACATTATCAAGGATTGAGGGTCTCCAGAACGCGGCAACGTCAAGGACAAGCGGTTGTCCTTCTCGCCTCAGCCACGTAGGAGGTGCCGAACCAAAATTGGTTTTTCGCACCTTTTTTCCGCCGCTCGAAGCAGACCATCTCCGCGAACCTTCTCTTTTTCTTTTCCTCCAAAGTTTCATTGAGGATTCATAGTCCGTTTGCACATCACACACCCGCGCGCATGCACACTGGCACCAGCGTTTGGGACCAGCATTAAAGCTGCGCATTAATTTGTCTCGCTGTGTAGGCCGGCATTCAGCAATTGGTGTCCGAGAATGGACACCGATCGTTAACTTCTCAAAAGCTGGAGGGCTTTGTGCTCAAAAAGATTTTCGTGTGGATTTTGCCCGCATTCCTTCTCGTCGCGCTGCCTGCATTCGCCGACGGGACTGCCCAAGTCTTCGTCAACGGCCAATCAGCGTTTCAGGATCACGGAATCAGTATGAGCCCGTACGGTGGAACGCTCAATGGGCAGCCGGCGTCCTTTATCTGCGTTCAGTACGACGCCCCGATTCACAATAACAGCGGTTGGACGGCTGATGTCACGAGTCTCATAAGCCCGGATGGGTACGGAAACACTGTGCAGCAGAACGAGACCACCTACCTTGAGTTCGCCTACCTCGCTACTCAGCTGCTGGCTTCGACCACCGAAATGCAAGCCGCCGAGTGGGAGTGGGCGCTGTTTGGATACACGGGTGGCTTGGATCCTTACGGGACGAACGCGGAGCTTGAAGCCCAAGCCGCCGCAGCGGTGGCTGGCGGGTTTACGGTCACCGGTTGGACCATCCTGACGCCGACGCCACTTGGAAGCTACGGGCAGGAATTCTTGGTCGCGCCGGCCCCCGAGCCGAGCGACTTCGTACTACTTTCTATGGGCTTGCTGGCAGTGGCAGGTCTTTCGATGAGCCGCAAACGGTCCACTACCACCGAACACTGCTAATGAGACGCGCCAGCGGATAGAGGCAAGGCATCAACCTTGCCAGACCAGCCGTTTCCCCTCGTTAGCACCTCAAATCGAGCCGGTGATAGATGTAAACGGGCCCCGGCTCCCGCTCCCATTAGGAATCCGAGCCTTCTTGCGTGTTCTTGTCGTGGCAGGCGTTGAGTCGGTCATTCAATGCCATCGCGAACGCCTGTCTTAAAGCGATTCCATTTTCCGCGGAAACACTCGTAATCGTCACTCCCTCATCTGCATACGGTCGCCATCCAACTTGCGGCGCGACGGAGTAAAGATAGGGGACATCCGGGGTAAGAAAGAATGTGATCGCGCCGGGATACCTGTTTCCCGGAACGTACTTCTTCGCAGCCGCAATATTAATGTGCTCGAGGTTCAGCACGCGGGCGCCCAGACGTTCGGCAGCCCCATTTCGAAATATACGGGTACCGAGGCGCAGGGAGTCCGCCTTCAAGCTTCTCATGACCATGCGGGAGAAATTCTTTGCATTCCGGAGGAGATGGGACGCTTTCCCTTTCCATTCGAGTGCCCTCAGTTTTCCCCATTCAACGCGGGTTCTCTTTTGCAAGTAGGAAAATTGCCCGAGAGGCCAACCACCCAGTGAACCGGGAGCGGGGGTATTGAACATTCCGAGGAAAGCCACGCGCTGGCCTAAGGCGTGTAGCCGGAGCGCCATCTCAAACGCGACCATCCCTCCGAAGCTATATCCGAAGAGGTAGTACGGACCGTCCTGTTGAGCGCATCGAATCTCCTGCACGTAATGGGCCGCCATATCCTCGACAGAAAAATGAGGAGGCTTTCCAGAGAGTGCCTGCGACTGGATCCCGTAGATAGGCTGGGAGGGACTGAAGAAACGGGCGAGGTGGCGGCCATAAAAGACGTCGCCGGTATGGCTATGGATGCAGAAAACCGGCGGGCGAGTGCCGACAGGTTGCACGGCGATCAAAGAGGACCAACTGGCTTGCGAGAGCCGGCGCCTGAGAACTCGGGCTAGTTCGAGCACTGTTGGCGCTTCCAAGAGCGTAGAAACCGAGAGCTTGACCTGGAACCTTTCTTCGATCCGCGCGAATAAACGCACAGCGCCCACGGAATCGCCGCCTAGCGCAAAATAATCGGATTGAAGACTGAGGGGGTGGAGGCCAAAAATCTCCTCCCAGATTTCCAGAAGTTGCTTTTCGATTTCATCCTCGGGGCGCACCAAAGCATCGCGAGAGTGTTCCGCCGATAATGCTGTTGGCGTCGTGCCACCACGTGCAATCTGGAGATTGTGGACGCGAGCTTCTGGATCCTTCGCCATGAGCTCAAGAACGCGGTGATAGCTCTCCAAAATGTCGCGCATGGTCTCGGGTTCAAACAGGACGGAGTTGTACTGAAGATCGACCTCGAGCCCGATCCCGTTCTTCGGCTGTAGCCAGACGTTCAAGTCGTAGCGAGTCGTTCCGGTGTCCAGCGGGAACGGACTCACCTTCAATTCGGGACTTTCCCACTTATCCGCCGGCTCGCCTCGCAGAATTAGCAATACCTGGAACAGTGGGTTCCTGTTGCGATCCTCTACGCGTGCAATTCGCCTCACGAGGTCGCCGAATGGCACCTCCTGATTCGAATACGCATCGAGAGACGACTTTCGAACGCTCGCGAGCAGCTTGCGGAAAGAAACATCGTTGGAGAAATCAGCGCGCAAGATGACACGATTGCTGAAAGGTCCAATGGTTTGCTCCACGTCGGTGGAAATTCGATTCGCGGTGCAGGTGGCCAAGCCAATGTCTTTCTCGCCGGAATAGCGCGCGAGCAGGCATTGAAAGGCCGCAACGTAAATCATGAAAGGGCTAACGCGTTCGCGCACGCTTAACATCTTGATTGATTCCAGCAGGGCTGCGGGAAAGAGCGATACCACGTGCGCGCCCGAATGCACGGCAGGCGAAGGGCGCGCGTGGTCAGGTGGCAAATGATGGAAATCGGCCGCCCCGGCAAGAGTGTCCATCCAGAATTGCAACTGCGGCTCCAATTGTCCGTCCTCGATTCTTCGCGATAGCTGCCGCGCGAACTGGCCGTAGGAAAACAAAATCGGGGGCAGGGGCGAAGGCTGGCCCGATGCAAACGCGGAATAAAGCACGGACAATTCACGGAGGAGGATGCCGGCGGACCATTCGTCGCAGACGGCGTGGTGTGTCGTGACCAGCAGGACGTGATCGTCCTCCGCAAGCTGAATCAGAGCAGCGCGCAGCAGAAGGTCTTTGGCCAAATTAAATGGCCGTAGGGAATCCTCGACCGCCAATTCGCGGGCACGTGATTCCGCTTCATGCAACTCCAGAGAAGATAAGCTGATTTCGGCGAGGGAGAATGGCTGCGGCGGACTGACAATCTGGACTAGCCCCTTTTGTTCCGTGCCGAAAACCGAACGCAGGACTTCGTGCCGCCGGACGAGTTCCTGCAGGCTTCGCTGCAATGCCTCCCTTTGTAGGGGCCCGTGAATACGCAGGGGCAGCGGATAATTGTAGGCTGCACTGTCGGAGGCGTGAGGTTCAGAAACCCAGGCTGCCTGCTGGGGATACCACTCGAGCGCGGGGAAGCAGCCCTCGCGGGGGGTGCGTGAAGTTGACTGGTCGTAGGAGGTGAGGGCCGGCTTGGGGGAGCCCATTGTTTTGGTTCGCTTCCGCTAAATTGCTTCCGGACGCCGTGCATCAGATTCGCAGCAAGAATTATTCGCGTGCGTCAGGGAATCATTGCGAGCCGCCGCGGGTTGCTGCGCGCTGCGTTGCAACAGATTCTTCACGTTCATCCCCGGTTCGGATACGGCGTGTTCCAAAAGTGCCATCAAATCCTGGATGGTGGCGCGGATGGTCTTCTCTTCGAACATGTCGGGGTTGTATTGCGCGCGGCCAATCAAACCGCGACCCTGCTCGATGAACGATAAATACAGATCCCAGGGCGAACCCCCATTTTGAGCATCCATCGTCGTGACGCTCCATGCGGACCCGAGGTCGGAAGTTCTCGGTTGCAGAGTGATTGCGAATTTGACCAACGGGTCGCGGCCAGCGGCCAGCCCGAGATGTGCCGCCAGCGACTCCATCGGGACGTCGTCGTGTGCGATTACATCGGAAACCACGGATCGCGCTTGAGAAAGCAAGTGGCGAAAATTGATTTCCCCCGGGAGCCTGAACCTTAATAACACCGGGTTCAAAAAATATCCGAGAAGCTGCTGAGTCTCCAGACGCTTCCGGCCGGATGGAGAGAGAGTCGCGACGATGATATCCGGTTGATCGGTATAGGAGTGTAGTACCGCAACGTATCCTGCAAGCAGGACCATGAACAATGTGACAGATTCGCTACGCGCCATGCCCTTCAAATCCTGCCCCAAGCTCTCCGGAAGTGCGAACGGCAGGATGGCACCGCGGTATCTTTCCTGAAAGTGGGCGTCGGAGCGACTGGGCCAATCCAGCGCGACGAGACAGCCTGCCAGTTGGTTTTTCCAATACTCGCACTGTTTTTTGACTCTCGCTTCGTTGAGCCAACCTCGTTGCCAAACACTGAAGTCGGAAAACTGGATCGGGAGATCTGGCAAAGTCGTGCCCTTCCCTTGCGAAAAGGCTTCATACAGAGCGGCAAGCTCCGCCGGAAATAGTTGATAGGCGGAGAAGCCGTCGATAATGGATTGGTGGGCTACAAGTGTAAAGCGATACAGTTCGCTTTCCATTTTAATAACGAAGGGCCTGAGCAGAGGCCCGCGCGCCAAGTCGAAAGGCTCATGAGCCAGCGCGGAAACAAGGCATGTTGCTTCTGCTTCCCGGAGTTCCGCGGGACAACTTTGTAAGTCGAAGATGGGGATCTCGCGGGAGACGGGTACAGGATGGATAATTTGGATAGGAACATCGTTCACAACCGCGAAAGTGGTTCGCCAGGCCTCGTGGCGCCGCAGAATTTCTGCGAAGCATCGCCGTAGAATGGAAATATCGAGCGGCCCATTTCGGTGAATAGTAATCGTCTCGTTGTATATCGCCGGAGAATCGCATGCGCGCAAACTTCGGCGCCAAACCTGTTCTTGAGCAAGCGCTAAGGGCGCGGGTTCATCGGCAACGCGCCGAGGGATTTTCTCTGAAGCCGGCGAGCTCAATGTGGCCGCACCCTGAATGCAGCTACTGAGCAGCCTTTGTTTTGCATCCGACAGGCGTTCTGCTTCCTGTTTGGCAGCCATCTTCAACAATTTAGTAGACACAAGCATCTTCGTTTCAAGCCGGGACAGCCAGAGCCACAGTATTCTCGCCGAACCGCACACGGAGAGCTGGCAAGCCTCTCAAGCCGAGGTTCGTCCGCCAAGATAGCGGCTCCGTTTCCAGCGACCAATGGGGAAACCGGCGCAGCAATTCCTCGAAAGCGACTTGGGCTTCGAGGCGAGCAATCGCCGCGCCAAAACAGAAGTGAGCGGCCCACCCAAACGACAAATGGCGGTTGTCTTTCCTTGTGATGTCGAAAAGATCCGGATCGAGAAACCGTTCAGGGTCGCGATTTGCCGCGGCCATCACCGCGATCACAGCCTGGCGCTTGCGGATCAACCGACCGCCCAGCTCCACGTCAGCTGGCGCCAGCCGCGCCGTTTGCTGGCTGGGAGGTTCGAAACGCAGCATCTCCTCGACGGCGGATGGGATGAGCGAGCCATCGGTCCGGAGCCGCTCCAACTCGACTGGATTCCGGAGCAGGGTCAGCACGCCGTTGCCAATCAGGTTTGTTGTGGTTTCCTGGCCGCCGACCATCGTCACGATCGTATTGGCAATGACTTCTTCTTCTGAAAAGCGATCACCCTCCACTTCCGCAGTAAGGAAAGAGTGGATCAAGCCCTCGCGGGGATGCCTCAGGATCTCCTGGATCGCCGAATGAAAGTATTTAGTCATTTCCTCGAGGCTGCGCCGCACTCGAGGTGCGCGCTCAGGATTGAGCTGGAAATTTCCCAGCATTTCTGCAAAATCCTGCGACCAGGCTTTCAATTGCGGCGCGTCTTCCACGGGGACACCGAGCATCTCCGCCGTGATCGTGTATGGCAGTGGCTCGGCCAGATCGGCGATCACGTCCATGCGACCTGCGGGATCAAGTGCGTCGAGCAGGTGCTGGACGATTTCACGCATGTGCTGTCGCAGATCCGCGATCCGCCGTGGCGCAAATGCTGAGGAGGCCAGCGCGCGGATCCGGGTGTGAGCCGGCGGATCGAGGAAAAGCATCTGCTGCACCATTACTTTCGCAATCGGCGAGAGGTCTTCGAGGCCGATGGAGGCTAGATATTCTGGCGTGGGCGTCCGAGCAGCAGAAAAATCATGGAGAACTGTGACAACATCAGCATAGCGGGTGACCACCCAGGCGCGCAGATAAGGGTCCCAGTGGACAGGATTTTCCGAGCGCAGCCGATGATAGAGAGGATACGGATTGGCCAAGACTTCCGGATCGAGAAGGCGCGTGAGGCTGAGCACATCGCCGCCACTCGGTTGGGCATGCGCGATTGTGGTGGCGGGCATTTAGGCGCTCCCTCGAGCCGCACTTAATTTGGCGACGAGCAGCTGCTGTGCCTCTTCCTCGCTCAGCGCTTCAATTTTCAATCGCAACTTTCGCTCGACCTCGGCGGCTAAGCCAGCGATCGTCGGGGATTCGAAAATGTACCGCAAGCTGATTTCGATTCCGAATGCGTCGGATACACGGGCAATCACCTGAGTTCCAAACAATGAATGCCCACCGAGCATGAAAAAGTTGTCTTCCACCCCCACCTCGTCAATTCCTAGCAGGGAGGTAACGATTTCAGCGAGACGTTTCTCCAGGGGCGTCCGGGGGGCGATGCGGACGCCTTCTGCCAACGTGTTTTCTACAGTGGGCGCGGGGAGCGCCTGGCGATGAATCTTGCCGCTCTCTTTCAGCGGCAAGCTTACCACCCGTATGAAAGCAGATGGAATCATGTAGTCGGGCAGGTAGTTTGCAATGAATGCCCGTAGTTCAGTCGGGGTGGGCAGCGTCTCCGAATGCAAAACCACGTAGGCTAACAGCTGCTTGCCCTCGGGATCGAATTCTCGAACCGCCGCTATGCTTTCTCGAACGAAGGGATGGCGATTCAAAACAGCTTCTATCTCGGCCAGTTCGATCCGGTAGCCTCGCAAGCTGACTTGATCGTCGATACGGCCAAGAAACGCAATTTGACCATCGGGCAACAAGCGGCCGCGATCTCCTGAACGATAGAGGCGAGCTGTTGGCGAGGGGCCGAACGGATTAGAGACAAATTTCTCAGCCGTGAGATCCGCATGCCCGCGATAACCTCGGGCGAGCCCGCGGCCAGCAATGCAGATTTCACCTTCCTCACCTGGCGCGACCGGCTGCATGCACTCATCGAATATGTGAACCTGCGTATTCGCAATGGGACGCCCAATCGGGGGCAGTTGGCCTTTGTGGCCTGCGGGGTCTATGACGGCTGACGTGGCGACGACGGTGCACTCTGTCGGTCCATAGTTGTTCACCAGTCGGAATGGGAGGCTTGCAGGAGGGTATTTGTGCAGTGTCTCTGCTCCGGTCAACATGAATCTGAGAGGGACTTCCGACGGCCACATAAGCGACATAAGGCGTTCCGCCAATGGTGTGGGTACAAAACTAATCGTTATGCCATGAGCAAGGAGCCAATTTCGAAGGCGTGCGGGGTCTTTTACTACAGGATCCTCCACGATGTGAACGCTGCATCCCGCCGCAAGATTCGGCCACAGCTCCCAAACAGCCGCGTCAAAGCCGACTCCCGACACATGGCTCGCTCGATCGTTTTCTGTCACGCTGAAGGCGGACCGATGCCAGGAAATCAAATTCAACAGGGAGCCGTGTGTGATCTCTACGCCTTTTGGATGCCCACTGGAGCCCGATGTATAAATCGCATAAGCTAAGTCTTCAGGTTGAACTGCGGTCGAGAAGGGCCTCATGACCGCTTCCCCGGCGACGCGGCCGTCAGCCCGCAATTGGACGAGCGGCCGATGGCTTGGCGGGACATCTGACTCTGAGCCGTGCGCACACACAAGAATTTCAGCCCGCGCGTCGTCCAGTTGAAAAGCAAGCCTGACCTTCGGATGAGAGGGATCTAAAGGCAAATATGCCGCACCAGCCTTCATAATTCCCAGCGCGCCGACGATCATCGCGATGGACCGTTCGAAACACAACCCGACGACCGATTCACGGCGGGCGCCCAAAGAACTCAGATGGCTGGCCAGTTCAGCCGATCGCGCGTCGAGGTCCGCATACGTCAGCACGTCTTCACCGGCCACAATCGCGGGCGCGCCCGGAGTGATCTTGGCCTGACGTGAGATTAAAGCTGGGGCGCAAATGTCTGGGTCCAAGTCACATGCAGG
Source organism: uncultured Acidobacteriota bacterium (assembly GCA_963701005.1). Classification (GTDB taxonomy): domain Bacteria; phylum Acidobacteriota; class Terriglobia; order Acidiferrales; family UBA7541; genus Palsa-295. The sequence goes on along the minus strand of OY969555.1, from coordinate 2,491,166 downwards.
GTCCGGCAAGACTAACTGCGGCTTGAAATTGCCGGAAGCCGTAGGATTGGATCGCTCATTGCCGCCTCCTTGAGGATCGGCGGAACCCGGTCGCGTCAATCCATTACTCCAACGTGAAAATTGAGACATGGCAGCAAAGTCTACTTTCTTGCCATACACGATTGTCTTAACGTTTCGTTTCAGTCCGATTAACAGTTCAATCCTTGCGCTCCCTGTGACTAGGCTGGCATCCATTGTCAATCGCCGCGAGATCTGCGGTATCAGCCTAACCAATAGTGAGCAGGGAAGTTAGGCCATCGGGAGAGGATCTGCCCAACGTCGAAGGGTCCACGTCTACCGGGCACCCCAGCTCACAGGTCGAGCACCGACACCTTTTGCTTTCATGGGTCACATATAAACCGGGTTGAATCGATGGCAGAAGGGCAGTTTTCATGGTGGCGTCATCCATCATTAATAAGAGCCACGTATCCACGGCATGCGGAGATTGGCGCCGCGCCGTATAGCTTCACGAATGCGCGTGGAACGCTGGTCGTCCATTACCCGGGCGCACAGCTCTTGAGGCACCCCTAATTAAAATGAGCCCCTCTCCCCCCATTAGCTTGAAGTTTGCCAAGGAAGTAGACGAGACGGTGCGGGCGAGAATGTCGTACGCATTCCGGGTATTCGCCGCAATCTACAACCACCGAATTGCCGCCAGTGATTCAGATGGCATTTGCTGTGTTTACGGTGACACGTCCACAGCCGCGCATGGCATGAGAGTGGTCAATTTGCCCGCGCTCTACAAGCTCAGGAGCAAGGATGCCAGGCCTCCACAACTCGTCAGGCATCCGTACGCCGGAGAGGATTTTTGGCTGTCGTATGGTGTGGATGTGGTGACCTCATGCCCGGATTGGCTGGGAGAAATTTTCGACTGGATCACCTGCAGCCACGAGATAAATTCCGCACAGAGAGATGATGTTGGGCGCATCCCGTATTCGGAGTCAGTGTTCAGCCGCCAGAACATCTCGCCGCGGAAGCCTCACGCTCTTTTGCTTATGTCCTGGCTTGAAAACTACTTGCAAAACGGAAACGTCAAAGAAGCTCTCCCCAGAGCGGTGTCTCCAATCCCAGGGGTGGACCACGCAGTCGTTTGCAGCCACGACTTTGATTTCTATTTTACGGGCAGGGCTCCCGCATTTGCTCGTTTGGTCAAGAATCTTGCGATTTCCTATCGCCCCTATCAGAGCTGGCCCTATTTTCAAGCGAATTCACTGATGCTCCTGAAGCTGCTCGGAGGCAAACGGGTTGGGGATTACTTGCAGCCACTGCTCAATGCCAGCGACGAATATGAATTCCGGTCAACGATATTCGTCGTGGCACGCCAAAGGCACCGGCGGGACCCCAGTTACCGCCTGGAACAGATTGCTCCGCACCTGTCGGCTGCTTCGAAGAAGGGATTCTCCATTGGATTGCACGGATCCTATACCAGCATTCTGGAGGAGGAGGACCTCCTGACGGAGGTTGCAGAGCTGGATAAGGTGACCGGCGCGCGAACTTTGGGTAGCCGCCAGCACTGGCTGCGCTTCGATTGCCACGAAAAATTGTTTCGGGCGGTGGAACGCGCTCATCTGGTGTTTGATTCCTCGCTTGGATTTGTAGAGAGAGTCGGTTTTCGAAACGGTGCAAGCTTCGCGTTCCCGCCATACAACTTCGAGAAAGAGCAGCCATACAGGTTTCTGGAGATCCCGCTCGCGATCATGGACGGGAATCTTGAAACAACCGTCCGCGAGAGCGGCGAAAATCCGGAGGACGTGGCTCTAGAAGTCTTGTCGCAAAGCCGGAAATGGGGATGGGGTGGAATTGCAGCGTTATGGCATAACCCGACCGAGCCGATTCAGGTGCCAGAAGAAATCAACCGTGTCTTTTGGACCTGCGTGAAGAGCCAGCGGGCGCGCGGGGAAAAATGGATGAGCGCGAGCCAGTTTCTCGCCGGTGCACTCGGACGGTATCAAAACGCCGGGCTCCTCCGGGGAGTTCGAATCGATGCTTAACCTGCGCATTGTGAAGGGCCCGCTTGAGGACCGCCTGAACGAAGTGATCCTCAGCAACTACAATCGTTTGACGTCTTCTCGCATTCCCCTCAACGAATTCGTGCACTGGGTGCAGAAGAGCCCCGGCGGCCCCGCCTGGCACGCCCTTCTTGAACTCGACAACGGAGAGGTCGCCGGGCATACCTCGCTGATTCCCATGCCCTCGCGATACCGCGGCGCAACAATTACTCCCGCTAAATCGGAATACACCTTCATACATAAGGAATTCCGAGCCCAGAAGATTCGAGGGTTCGAGGACTCAGCGAGACCAAGATTCGTAATTCTCATGGATCAATTCTTTCGCCACTGTGCCGCAGAGGGATGGGGTCCATTTCTATTTTCCACAAGCTTTGGAGTGCGCAAGCTCGGGCCCAGAGCGGAGGCTTACCCGATAGATTTTCCTTCGCGTGAATGTCTCTTGTTCTTGAATCCGCTGAGAGCGGCAGCGACTACGCCGAATCTAACTTCCATTCAGCGCGCGGCCCTCTTCCTTGCGGGATGCATTCAGCGCCCATTGTGGTCGGCTGTTTCCGCCGCTGGCGGGCGTCCAAAGGGCGTTCGAGCGGTTCCCCTCTCCGGGCTCGTGGAGATGAGGGAGACTGAACGGCTGTCGTTTTTTGAGGATCCCGCATCGCTTCAATGGCGTTATTTAGAGGGGCAGTACGTTCGGTTTGCAATCGAAGATGCGCCCGAGGAATATGTGATTGCCAAGATGGGTTCGCCTGCAAGGTATCTTCGCGTTTGCCAATGGCATGTCAAATCGCAGAAACATTTCGCACCCCTCGTCAGAATACTGATCCGGGAAGCGTTGGCGGAAAAAGCTCTAGGGGTTCGGTGGACGTCTTATGGAGACAACGCAGCAACGCACGAGTTCGCACGCCGCCTGCAAAGCTTAGGATTCCTGTGTGCGCCCCGTGTGCGAAATGCGTTGGTCCATTCGAATGCTCTCGAATTTCATGACCCGACAAAATGGAAAATGAACGATTCCCTCTTCAGTTTTGACCCTTAATTCGCGATGGGTTGAAAAGTACAACCTGAACTTTCTTCCACATTTCCAATTGCTCTGCGAAAGCGGCCTGCGGGCGCACTCGGAACGCTATTGCGGGTCTAAGAAGGAAACACCGGAATTCGTGCCGGCTTGGGTGCCGATCATTACGAATTGATTTGGGCCAACGATATAGAAGGATGCCGGAAGTTGCAGACCTTTTGTGAAATTCCCAAGCAACTCCGCGGATACCATCGCCGTCCCGCGCCCGCTCGCCGCATCCGTCACCTGGTAGGTTGCATTGAACGAACCATCGGTGACATTTCCGTCTGACTTGAATAAGGCCGTCAAATCGCCGATCGCAACGAAGGTGCCCGCTGCACTATCGAAGTTTGAGGCACCCTCAAAATTCGGAATCACAGGGGTTGAAGAAGCTCCGGAGCCAATGAGGAGCCTTCCCGAAAGGCTCTGATCGGTGAATGGCATTTCAGATTGCGTGCTAAATGTCCCGGAAAGCCCTTTGTTGATCGGTCCGCCGTTTGCCGTTGGATCGGTCTCAATCAGGAATCCCTCGCCGGGATCGTGCAAATAAAAGACCGCCGAATTCACAAAGCCTGAATTGAATCCATCTGTCACGGAAATCGTGCCGCGGCCCGTCACCGGATCGAAGGAAGTAATGGTCCCTGCCGCCGGCTGGGCCGCCAAGATTGTGCCGGCATCATTTGAATCGAATGTGGCACTGAATGTGTTTCCCTGTGAAACCGTCATAACGCCGATGATTACATCCGCTGTGAATTGCTGGGCGCCGCCCGCGGTACCAATCCCCGTCATTTGCAGAACACTCGTCCCGTTCACGCTGGTAGCGGTAAACGGAGCTTGCGCGGAAGCCATGCCTGCTTGCACCGTTCCGAATTTCCCACCCGCGTCAGTCTCAATCAGATAGAGGAGGCCCGACCTCACCAAGTAATATGCATACTGAGTTGAATTTCCATTTACGACCAGCGTGAGCGTCCCGCGTCCGGCTGGATCAGGCGCTGTGGCGGGTCCTTGGGTAATTGGTGCCGCAGAATAAATCGGTGCCGCGGCGCCTGCCTGGCTCTGGTCCGCGAGACCGCCTGAAATTCCGCCCGCGCCCGCGCTGAACTCTCCGACTTCGACGGTCCGGCTTCCTGCCGGTGCGTCCGAATCCAATTCAAACGCGTAAGTTCCGGTCGGATTGGCAGCGGCCAGAGCTGCTGGATCCTGGAGTTGCAGAATTCCGGAGTTCGTGAATTCACTATCGTCAAACTCAATGATTCTGCCTCTGCTGCCATCAGCGGAAAGCGCCATCTTGAATCCGAGATTGACCTTGGTCCCTGGGAGGGTGAAGTTTGTGATTGAGATTGTTCCGCGGAGGATACCGTCGAAAGATGTGCCTGTAGAGTAGCCGCCCAGCAAGCCCGTCGCGTGCGCAGTCTGGCCAGCATCGTTGAGATCCAATTCGCCGTTTGTGATGTGACCCTGAGCGTCACCGAAAAGGCTGCCGACCATCGACATCGGCGAACCATTTGGATCGAAACCACGCACCGCGAATGCATAACTGAATGTCGCCACAGCCGACTGTTGAATCTCGAACGAGAACCCAATGCTCTTCGAGGGGTCCGTAACAGACGTTGCAGTGATGCCGGGCATGAGGCCCACTCCGGTCAATGGGTTTGTGGGCGGAGTATAAACCGCTGCGAAGCTCGGAGAAGCGCTTGGAGTAAGCACACCGCAGGCCGGGGAGCAATTCAAGCCATTTACAGTCAGAGACCACATGACACCTGCGTTGAGCGTTTGATCGTTTTTTACCGTGGCTGTGAGAGGCAAGGGCGGCCCACCCACATCTACAATCTGAAACACGCCCTGGATCCCGACCATGATTGGCGCCGCTGTTCCGAGTCTGAAAGTAAAACGATCCACGCTAGTGCCATTCGCGGCGGAAACGGCCAGGATCGTCGGCATCGCATCGGGACCGGTCGGCACAACGTCGGGGGGAGTATAGGTGGCATTGAAGCTCGGCACACTCATGAAGGTAAGCGTGCCGCACACGGGGGCGCATCCTATGCCGTTGCTATTCTCAAGCAGCCAGTCAACGCCTTTGTCGTCTGGATCGTGTTTGACGGTGACAATCAATTGGAAGGGCGGGCCGCCTACGGAAGCGGACGAGAATTTGTCGCGAATCGCTACCTTGATGGGGAACACCACCTGGCCAGCGCAGCTGGAAAGGACCAAAATAGACGAAATTGCAAAAAGCAGGCCGACACCGCGCCGCATGCGACTCCCCTCGCGATGGTCAAAATCTTCCGTAGGTGGGGTCTCGGAAATGCCAGGCTGAGGGATACGAGCGTACTTGAGCCGTGTGAATAGACGGATAAAAATTGGGCAATTCTCGAAAAACGACAATTTTAAAACTGTTCAACCTTGGCACTTCGACGGCTCAGCCGTACTACTACCTGTGGAAAACTCCGAGGCGGTAACCTGAAAATGGCGGCCACGATTCGCTCGGTCTGAATCAAGAAGGCACTCGATAGACCTTGTACGAGGAGTTCGCGTACACGATCTCGCCCGGATATCCCACGTCACTAAACTGAATAATGTACTGAAGCTGGTGCTTCCGCGCGATGCTCACTAATTTTTCCCACGGCATGGCGTCGTATCGTTCATCAAGGGTCACATACTTATTGGCCGGTATGGAATCGTCCAGCCCCATTTCCCCCATGTCGGAAATATAGCCGGGTGCAAGAGCAGGATAGAAATAGACGCCATTGCCGTCCTTCCACTCGCCCCAACTCGATCGCTGGGAGAAGACGCGGAAACCTTCGACACCCGTGGGAACGAGAAAGACAGCATCGCGCTGTGTATTGTCACGAGCCCAAAATTGCAGATTTTTCCAGTCACCCATCGGCCGGTCGTGAGGAGAGAATTGCTCAAACGTGCGAGGATCCTTCCACGCTGCAACTAGCAGAACCGCGTAAACCACGAAGAGTGCGGCAACCAGCGCCATTTGGGCCGCCGCGGGGGACCAGCCGCGCAGAACCGGCCGCATCCGATTCAATGATTTGAACCAATCCAATGCACTCAGTGTGCCAGGCCACAATGCAAGGGGAATACCCACGGCCAGAAGCAGCAAACGCAGCGGCGTGAGCGGCAGCAGAAATACGAGTGCTCCCATGACAAGTGCCGTGTATGCCCAAAGAGACTCGCGCTGGCGCACAAGCGCGTAGGCGGCATTTGCCAGCAACAACGCCGAAAAGCAAAATAGGAAGGTATCTGCCCGCATCAACTGCAGCCGTGCAATAAACGGGGTCAAGAACCACTCCCCGGCCACCACTCCGAGCAGGACGGGAAACACGAATGACAGCGCCATCAGCTCCAAGCGCCGATTCGGCGCTGCTCCCCTACTTCGCGCCCAAAGCACGATAGCGGCGGTGAGAAAAATGAATCCGGGCCCGAGAATCTGCCATCGGAGTGGGTGGGCACTGAATTTCAAGTGGAAGGGGTAAAAAAGTAAAAGCGCCTGCACGTAGTCGGGCGGAGAAGCCCCTAGCACGTGCTCACGATCGGCGATCGCAAAAGGCGACATCATAATTGCGCCGGTCAGAGCACTTGCAAGAATTTTCCGTTGATCCACCCGCCAGTCCGGAACTGCAAGAACCAGGAATGCGAATAGCATGAAAATGGCGAATGGTGCGCTCACGTAGATACACGCGGCGGTCAGAATCGCAGCGGAGATCCACTTTCTTTCCAGCAGCCACGCCCCGGCACACACCAGCAGAGCAATGCCAAGGGCGGTGTGAGTTTCAACCGGGTCAAGAAGGTGGTCAGCTCCAAATGGCAATCGTGCATTCAGCATGGGCGACAGCGCGAACACGACAACAATCAGCCGGGCGAACCGAAGATCGCCCGTCGAAAAGCGCGCAATTCGCGCCGATGCATAGAAAAAGATCAGTTTCGTCAAGACGAACAAAACAGCGAGGACGGCTTCGGTGCTGATTTGCTGCGGGACTAGCGAAACAGTTCTCCAAAATATAGTCGGCAGCCGCTCAAATGCTCCGCGGATCGGGTCGCTCGGATATAACGTCGGGTCGCGCATCCAATTGACCATCGCCAGCTCGAAGGTATGATTGCCCACGCCGTAAAGGAACCCAAACGCCACAATGTTCAATCCCGCGCCAAGCAGAGCGGGACCGGCCAACTCTTTCCACCCTCCCGTGTTCGTCTCGGCCGCCGCCGGCAAAGCAGGCATCGCGCTCCCTGGTCCTGCAAGAATTGCTGTCTCTCTAGGTCTTTCTGAGGCGCGTCACAATATCACAACTTTGTTGCCGCCCGGTTCTTCTCGCGCTAAATCAGCATCGCAACTTGGTGGAGGGTCAAATTCAGGCGAGCGCGTTTACAAGGCAATTTGACTTGACACGCCTATTGCTTTATATTTCCATTGTTTTGGAAATATGAAGAAATCGCTCGCTGTCGATTCACTTGCCGCATTGGCGCAAGAGACGCGTCTCGACATCTTTCGTTTGCTCGTCCGCCACGCCCCTCATGGTCTTCCGGCAGGTGGAATCGCTCGCCGGCTTCGCCTGCCGAGTCCAACGCTTTCATTACATCTCAACGTTTTAGCCGCAGCCGGGCTCGTGCAGCCACACAAGAACGGGCGCTCGATTTCGTACTCCGCAAATCTAGAGGGCGTGAACCGCCTTACAGATTTTCTTATGGAGAATTGTTGTGGTGGACGAGGCGGCTGTGGACCGCATCCCCAAGACACCACCTCCAGGAGGTGATGCATGCAAGGGCGCTACAACGTCTTGTTTTTGTGTACTGGTAATTCGGCGCGTTCCATCATGGCCGAAGCCATTATGAATCGAAAAGGCTTCCCGGCATTCACCGCTTATAGCGCAGGAAGCCATGCCAAAGGCGTGGTCCATCCTGCTGCGCTCCATCAATTAGAGATTTCCAGGCTTCCCACCACTGGCTTGCGAAGCAAGGATTGGAACGATTTCGCCAAACCCACCTCTCCAAAGTTGGACTTTGTCTTCACCGTTTGCGACAACGCAGCAAAAGAAGTATGCCCCGTGTGGCCCGGGCAGCCCATGACCGCTCATTGGGGAGTACCGGATCCTGCCGCGGTGGAGGGCACGTCCACACGGATTGAAAAGGCCTTCCGGGAGGCGTTCATGATTCTTGATCGCAGAATTAGCCTCTTCCTTTGTCTGCCGCTCTCGAGTCTCGACAAGCTGGCCATGAAGAAAGAAATCGACCGCATCGGACACGAATGAAAAATTCGGCAACGCGAATCCATACACCATGACCGACCTATGCCACAACTTCGACAAGGACTCAGCACCAAGGGGGTGCCATGCTTCACATTCGTCAATTGACCATATTGGTCTGCGCGGTTGCGATACTTTGTGTCAGTGGTTGTAACTCATCGTCAAACACGAGCCCCGAAGCCAGTTCTCCATACATAAACGCCATCGGAGGTTCGGGGAGCACCTTTGTTGACCCATTAATGAAACGTTGGATCGCCGGATTCCAACAGGTTCATCCGAAGATCTTGGTCAACTATCGTCCAATCGGCAGTGGCGGCGGAATCGATGAACTGCGCAAGAAGATAACCGATTTTGCCGCAACCGACGCACCGTTAAGCGACGACAAGCTGAAGGAAATCCCTCCCGTTATTCAAGTTCCGGTAAGCGTGGGTCGAGTCTGCATCATTTACAATGTGCCTGGATTGAGGAGCCCGCTCCGGCTCAGTTCCAAGTCGCTGGTTGGGATTTTTCGCGGAGAGATCGTGACTTGGAATGATCCGGCCCTCGCTCACGACAATCCTGGAGTCAGCTTACCAAGAGCTGCGATCATTGTTGTCCATCGCTCCGACGGCAGCGGCACGACGAGCATTCTCACAACCTATCTTTCGAAAGTTAGCCCCGAGTGGTCTAAGAAGCCGGGCGCGGGGCTCTCCGTGGATTGGCCAGTGGGCCTTGCCGGCAAGGGCAGCACGGGAGTGATTGATCTCGTGAAGCAAACTTCAGGAACCATCGGTTATGCGGAGCTGAATTATGCCAAGCAACAGGATCTAAGCGTCGCCTCCATTCAGAACCGTGCAGGAGCCTACATAGAGCCGAGTGTCACCGGAGCGACGGCAGCCTTGGATTCATTCAGTGAAGCGATCACGAAAGATGTTCGAACTCCCATCGTGGACCCCCCGGCGTCCGCAAAAGAGTCCTATCCGATCTCAGGAATCACATTCATTTTGATTCCAAAAGACGACAGCGTCGAACTGGATCGGCAAACCATCATGGCGTTCGTGCAATACGCCATCACCGATGGCCAAGCGGCAACGGAAGGTCTCTATTACGCAAAGCTTCCCAAATTGCTGCAAGATCAGGACCAAAAGCTGCTTGCTCAAATGACGCTCAACGGCCAGCCGCTCAAGTAGGCGTGCTGGCAGACCAACAACTCGCGCGGGACCCGCGGAATCGCTAATGAGGGATCTGCGCTTCCGCGGGATACACGTGGATTCGCTCTGAGCCTGCGGCCACATTTTGCTGCTTGGCCCCGGCCTTCACTTGATCCTTGATCCAATCGAAGCTTTGTCCCGAGATATGAGTAAAAAAAGCCCGGCCATCTCCATACTGATTGATCTCCGCTGTTTCTGGCGCAGCCGCCTCCAAATGCTCCTGCACCGAATCAGGCACGAACGGATTTTCCCGCAAGTCTTTGAAGCGGATCTTTGTGGCTGTCAATTTCGGGAGCCACCGAATCGGGTCCAGCGGAGCCACACGGTCAAGAAACTCCGGCTTCAAGTAAGTGGCCCGCTCTTTCTCGGGGATTACGCTCGATTTAGCCAGCCACTCCGGCCAGTCGCCCCATGGATTTAGCAAGTCGATGGCCTTGATGCGCGGGTCCGCAGCCGCCGCCAAAATCGCCACTGTCGCGCCAGAACCCGTCGCGAACATTCCCACATGGTCCATATCCAGATCGCCTCGCGTCGCCAAGTAATTGAGTATCAATTGCACATCGTGGGTGGTTTTCCCGAGCGACTCCTGAAGCTCGCTCACAAACCACTCCTTCATGGGCCGGTCATGGTAGCGGTGCCCCGATAGCGCGCTCACAAATCCCACCGCGGCATACCCGCCAGCGGTTACGCGTGAGCACCACCCATCCTGCTTGAATCGATCGGTATCTTCCGTGTAGCCGTAAAGGTAGAGCACGACCGGCGGCTTCGCGATCCCCCGTGGTCGGATTATGTATAAATCGATCGGATCTTCCGGCCGCCACTGCACTTGAAGCAGCTCGCGAGTAAAAGTGTTACCGGGAAGATCCGCGAGCTCGCCGAAAACGGGCGGCATTGGTGCCAAGTCCGTATCGCTGATCGAAATAGACCCCCAGTCCTCGCGAAAATCCGGGATCTTCGAAGCCACCGCTTCCTTCGCCGGACCCGGAGCGACTGGCGCGGCAGGAGGCGAAGTCGGCTGTTGTGCCGAGGCCCCCCCGGTGAAAATGCAGATCCAAGCCACCAAAAGAATCATAACCCGCCTGACAAACGTTCCAACCCGCACACTCTTCATTCTTAAACCCCTCGTTGAGATCTGATTTCCTCGCGGCTTACGAGCCCAATTCTTCGGCACTACTGATGCGAAGAGGCAGGCAGCCGATTGCGGCCGCCTGCCTCTCCCGGTTCAAATGCCGCCTGCACTCAGACCTATTGCAGGAAGCCCCAGATTTCCGCACTGTTGTCCGTGAGGAAGTTGACGTCGTTTTGGTCGTAGAAAATCCCGCCGGCCATGTCTCCGCCGTTGTCAAAGTACGCGGGCAGGGGACCTACCGGGGTCGGGTTCGTTCCGTTCCCCAGAATTCCACCGGAGAGGTTCGGAACTATGACCCCCAGCGGTGAGCGTGCGACGCCCAAGCCCGAGAAGGCGTAGTGGGAGCGGAATACCTGGAAGATATGAGCAACAGTGTTTCCCGGACCGCTGAGGTCTTGGAACGGCACGAAATCCGTGATGTTCCCATTGACCGGATCCGCTTGGTCTTGACCCGCCGCAACAATCGCGTCAGCGAGAGCTTCGGCAGGTGGGACTGCACCTGACTCCACCGGTTCCGCGATCGTAATAATGTTCCAGTTGCGATAGGCACCGTTTTTAACGTTCGTCAAAGGAATCTTGCAAGGTAGTCCCGCGCAAGCCGGGAACTGGCCTGTCGTGTAAGCAGGCAGGATGGGATCCACTCCATCAAGTTGAAGGTAGCGGAGATTGGCTTGCGCGGCCGCGGCAGCGAAGCTGCTGAACGTCCAGAACGCATAGCCTAGACCGTTTGGAGCGGAGAGTGCGCCGCCCGAGATGTGTTCGGCGCCATCCACAACCTTAACCATCTCGCCGCTGCCAACCACATGTGACCGCGTAGAACCATCTGCGGCTATGTGATAGTAGGGGTTGCCACATTCTACGGGAGCGGCTCCAGGAGGCGCAAAGCAACCCGCATTCGCGGGGTTGACCCCGACTTCCTGGGAGCCGCCAAAGTCGATAACTCTCGGCACCTGGAATTCGAAGGTGTTGAACGTCCCGGAAGTAGCTTCACGGTGAACGACGGACATGGCGCATCCCGCCGGGTTTGTCGCCGGATTGGTTCCAATCAAATCGGTCGTTCGGGTTAGACCACCTTGCTCGATCAACGCCAGCGTGTGGCTTGGGACGTTCGTCGGCTTGATATTAACGAAGTCGCCCGCGCAACCCCCGACCGTCGGTGTCAAACTGTAGAAAATCATCATCGGATAAGCTCCGATGCGACGGGTCTGAGATGGCGTGATTGGCCCCCCGGTAACCGGGTCTGTACCCGAGATCCCGAATTGCACCACTTGGGCTGACGTAGCAGAGTAAGCACTATCGATTGCTGCGCCGAAAGGTGCCGGACCATAACCGAGGCCGTTCTTGGCTTTATCCGTAAGGCAATTCCCGCCAGCGCAGGGTGATAGCGCCCGGTTATTGGCGAACTCCGCGTCTTCCGGCCGGATGTCAGATATCCCTACCGTAAATTGCACGGGAGGCACGGGCAGCGTCGGGAAGAGAAGGTTATAAACACCCTGAGGCAGACCGCATGGATCGTCCGTCAGGAATGGCGCTTGACCGCCCACGCCAGCGGTTGTGCTGAAATTGACTGCTGCGGGGCAAGTGGTGCCGTTACCCGCAACAAAGGCCATTGCGGCAAGCCCTAGTGTTGCGTGAGCGCCTGCAGCGCTCGTCCCAAAATACAAACGCATACCTACGATCGAGTCCACGCTGAGGTATGCGCACACTGTTTGCGGGTTCGCATCGCTATCCCACAAGACCCAAAGGTTTCCGAATTCTTGGGGTGGGCCAACACGCGCGTCAACGCCGAAGGCGGTGTGCGCGCTTGATGCCGATGTCCACAGGTGGTAAAAGCCTCCTCCTGGAGCGGCGACGCCAAGGCCGTCCGTGGAAGCGCACACGCCTGGGGCGCCGGTCAGCGGGTCCTTAATTGCTGCAGCGACTGCCATGGAATTGAATGCCCCGGACGAGCCGGTCAGAACAGCAACCGTCTGGCCATAACACGTGGAGGCAACCAGCAGAACCGCCGCAAAACACAGCGGTTTGATCAACTGCTTGCATTTCATCATCGATCTTTCTCCTCTAGGGAAATTGGTATTTTCAACTCGTTCCGTGCGACTACGATTGGGGTGAATTATTGGCCGTGCGGGCACACGTATACCCGGCACTAAGCTGTGGACGATCGGCTTACGCGTCTCGCCTTGGCCCCCGAATTCAGCCGCATCACAGTGCGTGTGACACGAGCCCGGCAAGGACGCACAGGAACAAAGCTGGGCCGGGCATCCGTTCATTGAAACTGGGTGATGACAGACCGGAGCCCTGTAACAGGGCCTGAGTATCCGGCCTGTCTGTTACTGCGAAATGAAATGAGAGGTAAACTGAGGTGAAACTGTTTGCAGTGCGGCAATTACCGCCGCTCCATGGCGGATTTGTTGCCTTTTCTTAGAGAAACAGCAAATCATTCACTGCGGATTCTCCGGAAAACCTGCATTAGGAATATGAACGGTCATTGACCTGTCTGAAAGGTCAGGCTTTGCCACCGAGGGTTAATCCATCACGGTTTCGCGTAAGCATGCAAGGACGAACTTTCCCAGAAGATTCGATCACAGGATGCTAGAGACTTCTCAGGTCCGGCATCTCAAGAAGCTAGGCGACTAGGAATCCCTCTTTTTGTTGACGTTTTCCTACAAGAATTCGATCGGTTCTATTCCCTATCGCGACGGACAGGCTTGCCAATGGAGGATCCAATTCAATATGAAAACCGCGCGCGCGACGATCGATGGAGGCTTGTTTCCGCGGTCTCGGAGACAAATCTACTTCGCACGCACATCTTGGGGCAGTCGAATATTATTGATGTGAATTCAACGCGTGGATCATCGTTACGTAACAGGACTGCTGCAACTATCGCCCCCGCCTCAGTCCAGGGGGGAACTCCGCGTGCGATTTCAAAAGCTGGTAGTTTGTACCTTGCTCCTGATCTTCTGCTTCTCCTTGAATCTAAAGGCCCAAGACACAAATACAGGCTCGATTGCAGGTGCAGTCCACGATGATTCCGGCGCCGTTGTCCCCGGAGCCACGATCACGGCCACAAGTGGTGCGGGTGCGCCCCAGACCGGCGTCTCCGACGAAAAGGGTGAGTTCCTGATTGGGGGGCTTCCAGCGGGCACTTACACCGTCACGGTCTCTGCCCCTGGGTTTAAAGACTTCCAAGCCACGCAAATAGTCGTGCTCGTGGGAAAAACGGCGCGGGTTGAGGCCGCCATAACCCCCGCCGAGGTCACCACCTCCGTGAACGTCGAAGCCAAGACCGCAACCCAGGTGGAAACCGAAACGTCACAGATCGCCGGCACGATTACGGAGAAGGAAGTCGTCTCATTGGGCTTGAATGGGCGTAACTTCACTCAGTTGATCGCTCTGGCGCCGGGCGTAAGCAATCAGACCGGCCAAGACGAGGCCCTGGTCGGCGTTAAAGGCAGCGTGAAGTACAGCGTCAACGGCGGCCGCGTGGAGTACAACACCTTCGATGTGGACGGTGGCGACGTCCTCAACCCCAGCATCAACGGGAGCAGCAGCACGCTCATCGTTTTTCCCAGCCTCGACGCGATTAATGAACTCCAAGTGCTCACTTCAAATTACGGCGCCATGTATGGGCGGAGCGCTTCCGGCACGATTCTCGCCACTACCAAGTCCGGCGGCACCGAGTTCCATGGGGACGGCTACTTCTTCGCGCGAAACAATATCTTCAATTCACGCAACTACTTCGACGAGACCAAGCACGCTCCCACATATCAAAAATACGACCCGGGAGGCACAATCGGGGGGCCTCTCTACATTCCGGGGCATTACAACGAAAAGAAAGATAAGACCCTTTTCTTTTTCTCAGAGGAATACCGCCACGAGAAGGAGCCGGTTGAATTCAACCAGGGCGTCCCATCGCTGGCGGAAAGGAATTGCACACTGGCTGCGAACCCTCAGCCGGCTTGCCTGGCCGCCGCTGCTAAGGGGTTTTTCTTCGGGGACTTCAGCGACGTTTGCAAGGGAGTCACAGGAGCAGGATTTACACGCGCGCAAAATCCAGATTGCCCATCACCGAGTCCAATCAGCGTCACTGGCGGCCACGTCGTCTACTCTCAGTTTCCCGGAAATCTGGTTTTCATGAGCGCCATCGGGAGTCTGCTCAACGGCACAGGAGGCGTACCATCCAGCCTAATTCCTTTTCCCAATTCGACCACCGGCTGCAACTCTTCAATCAGTTCTTGCTATAACACGACGGTTTCGCCCCTTACCACCTGGCGGGAAGAACTCTTCCGCATTGACCACAATTTCTCGGGAAAAGTTAAGGGGTCGTTCCGCTACATTCACGACGCTTGGAGCACAGAGGTACCCACGCCCCAGTGGTCGCTCATCCACAATAGCTTCCCGAGCGTGCAGAACCAGTTCACTGGTCCAGGCCTCAGTCTGATTGCCCACGTCTCCCAGACGATCTCTCCGAGGTTTTTCAATGATGTGGCCATGGCCTACTCCCACGATCACATCAGATTGACCGATATCAACGGGCCCACTCCGTCAGTCGGCCCCGCCCCCAATTTCATGCGCTCGGCGCTCCCGCAGTTGGACGCTCCCTGTAATTCTATCAACGTAGGACAATGCCCCCTTGGCTACATCTTTGGACCTGCCACGATTCCTAACCCCGCGAGCATTCCCAATGGATATTTTGGCGGTAAAATCCCCGGAATTGTGATTGGCGGGACGAATGTGGCCTACGGCGGACAGGGATTTGCAGCCGATCCAAGCTATATGCCCTGGCACCACTCGAACCCCACTTACAGCCCGCGTGACGACGCCACGCTGGCCCTGGGCAAACATACGCTCGAATTCGGTGTGCTCGCCATTATCGCCCAGCGGAACGAGGTCAATCCGCCAGTTGGTGCGAATATTGGAGATACTCAGGGCCTGCTTACTTTCAGCAACGTCAACAGCCCCTTCACAACGGGCAACGCCTTCGCGGACTTGCTTGCCACTAGTCCCGGCAGCATTTTTCCAGGAGGGCACATCCAGACCTTTCAGCAAGACAGCACGCAGTTCGTCTATCACAACAACTATACAATTGTGGAACCTTACATTCAGGACGACTGGAAGGTGACGCCCCATCTGACGCTGAACCTGGGCATCAGGTTCAGCTTGTTTGGCACCTATGAGGAAAAAAACAAGAACGCCTTTAACTGGGTGGCATCAAATTACGACCCTGTTTTGGCATCCCAAGTCAGCGTGAATTCATTTTCCGGGTACCTCCAATTCGGTCCGGGGGGTTCCGGCGTCAACGGTACGCCCATCCCGCTCAATCCCGCAAATCTTGACCCCCACATTACCAACGGTCTGGTTCGCTGCGGCTTCAATGGCGTGCCGGCCAGCTGCATGAAGGGACACCTGTTTAACCCTGCGCCGCGAGTCGGACTCGCCTGGGATCCATTCGGCAATGGGAAGACGTCCATTCGTGCCGGCTACGGCATTTTTTACGAGCATGGGACCGGCAACGAAGCGAATACAGGTTCCCTCGAGGGCAGCGCGCCACTTGTTCTGGATATGACCCAGAACAACCCCGGTTCCTACGAAAGCATTGGTGTGGTCGGCACGACGAGACTGGCTTTTCCGTTGAACGTTGCATCCATACCGACGAAGGTCAACTGGCCCTATGTGCAACAGTGGAGCTTGAGCGTACAGCGCGAACTACCCTGGAACATGCTGGGCACATTCGCGTACGTCGGCAGCAAGGGAACACATCTCACGGCCGAGCTGCAAATCAATCAGATAAGGCCCGTCGCCGCCTCGCAGAACCCCTTTGCTCCCGGCCAGCCCATCAATGAGACGGTTTGCAGCACTTACAGCGGGGCAAGCTTCCTTGTTGGGGGTCAAAACATCAATGCAATGAGCCCTGGTTTCCTCAATCTCGAGGCCGCCTGCTATGGCTCGTTCAACCCGAACGACAGCGTTTTCCCAGACCCCAACGCGTTGCGCGTGCCCGGGAGCGGCGCTGCTGCACCGGGCTTGGGCCAGATTTACAGCCTCCAGAATGTCGCGAACTCGAATTACAACGCGTTCCAAATGTCCATCCGCCGCACCAAGGCCCCCTTCACAATCGGCATGTCCTATTCCTACAGCCATTCGATCGACGACGCCTCCGACCGCTCCGACTCAACCCTCGTGAATGCCTTCGATTTGGGACAAAACCGCGCCAGCTCAGACTTCGATCAAAGGAACCTGCTCAGCATCGACTATATTTACGATATTCCGGCCAGCCGCATCTTCGACTTCTTTCACAATGGTTGGGCTGAAGTTGGCGCCCAGGCCAAGGGTCAACCCGCGCCGCCGGGCACCAACGGTCTGACCACGCACCCAAACCTGGTTAAGGGCTGGCAACTAACCGGAATCACGCTCTACGCTTCCGGGACGCCCTTCAGCGTGCTCAATGCAGGCAGCGGCGGCACGATTTCCTCTCCTGATAATGCCGGCCTGGCGAACGGAACGGGGCCCAGCTCCTACCCGGATATTTCGCGCCATAACAGCACCCCGATTCTTCCCCCGTCGAACGGCAACGGGGCGGTGATTGGACCCCTGATCGGCAATCCCAATGAATTTATAGCGCCGCAAGGACTGACGCTCGGAGACGCCGGCCGAAACTTCTTGAACAACCCTGGCCGGCTGAATTTCGATATGGCCGTGCTCAAAAATACCTCGATCAAGGAAAAATACTCGATTCAGTTCCGCGCCGAAGTATTCAACGTCTTCAATCACACTCAATTCCGCGTTTACGATCCGTCTCGCAATGGAAACGCCGGCAACAACATTATCTCTTGTTACGGCGACACCACTTTGCTAGCCGGGGACAATAGTTGTCTGACGGGGAATTCCTTCCTGCACCCGATCGACGCACACCGCCCACGAACGGTTCAACTCGGCGTCAAATTCTTCTTCTAAGGCGAGCAATCGAGGCGAGAGCGAGCGGGGACGAGGAAAACACCTGCCGATGACTTAAATTCGCGGGGATTCCGAGCGAGAAGCGGTTTTCGAAGAGTTCTGGGGCGGCTCTAGGCAGGTTTGCGGATCAAAGCGCGGAACATCAATCCAACCGTCCTACTAATTAGCGCCAGATCCGTTGCAGCACTGCGGTTGCGGATGTAGTCTGCATCCAGCTTCAGCCTGCGGGCGAGTACGTGGTCGCAGTAATATTGTGCCGAGTCACCCACGTCCGGGATCGTCATGGATTCATCCACAGTGCATGAAATGGCGCCCGGGCCCGTCAATCCAGGCTTCACGGACAAGATGCGCTGCTGCTCGGGAGTGTAGAGTTCAACGATTTCGGGCGCTTCCGGGCGCGGGCCGATGAGCGTCATCTCCCCCTTGAACACATTCCAGAACTGCGGAAATTCGTCGAGCTTCGTTGCGCGTAGAAAATGTCCGACCGGTGTAATCCTGTTATCTCCAGCGCTTGTGACCGCCGAACCGCGGCGGTCGGCGTCCGCGACCATGGAGCGAAACTTGAGCATCCGGAAACGGCGGCCACCTCTGCCGACTCGCCAGGCCCGGTAAATCACGTCACCCGGGGAGTCCAAGCGAATCGCCATGGCAATGGCAATGAAGACCGGGCTGAAAAGAAGAAGCACGGTGGCAGAAACCACAACATCGATGGATCGGCGGATCAACGCAGTGCCCTTACGCAGGCAAACGGCTCGGCAGCCTTGCGATTCACCAAGCTCCCCCAGTAGCGAGCGCGATCCCGCAGTGCCGAGAGGCTCCTTGGATGCGGCTCCTGGCATACTTCGGCGGAATAGCAGGCAAAAGCCTCTAGTTTTTTATCAAGCGTATCCGTGATGTCGACGAATACGTTCGGCTGAAAGGGCGGCGATAATTGTGGTGCACCCCACTCGGTAGACGAAGGCGTCTCGTACATGAGGACCTCGCGGACATACGGCGCGGCATAAGGACGCGTCGCCACCAGCACCGCCTCCGCCAGCGTGCGGTGATCTCGATTGATGTCGCCGCCGAAGTGCGTGTACACAATTTCCGGCTGGAAGGACCTGACTAGCGATTCGACTTCGGTGATCACCTGGCTGAGCGGAAGGGAGTCGAGCCTCTGGTCCGGAAGTTCGCGAATCACCAGATCCTCAACGCCAAGAACTGCGGCGGCCTGTCGCGCGGCGGCCTGCTGTGAATGTTTCCGCGCCTCGAGCTGGCATTCCGGTGAATAGCGCATCGAGACTCCATCGGTCAGGATGACAAGTTGCACGGAATCACCCCGTTGGATGTGTAACGCCGCCGTGCCACCCACTCCCAATATCTCGTCGTCGGGGTGCGCCGCCACTACCAGGACCCTCATAGCGTCGAATCCAAACCGGGGGCCCCGAGAATTGTAGGCGGCCGGAGAAATGTTTGGCCCGCCTCTGCGCCGCTTACCTGCGGCTCACCGTCGCGCTGGACCAGCAGAAGTTTCGCGTACCCATCACCGGTAGCCACGATCGGAAACCCGTCAGTGTCTAATTGAACAGATCCAGCGCGTTCTCGTGAAGTCATACTTGGATCCACGACGCCAGCCTTCCAAATGGTGATCTTTTTGCCGTCAGAACAGGAAAAAGCGCCTGGGTAGGGGCTCGTGAGAGCGCGAACCCAATTGTAGAGCCGCCGCGATGGCCAGCTCCAATCAATTAGGCCATCCTCGGGTCGCCGCCGAGGCATCACGGTTGCCTCAAGAGAATTCTGTTTGCGCCGAGGCATCTTGCCTTCCCGAATCAACGGAAGCACTTCCGCAAGCATTTCGCATTCAGTCAGCGAAACTTTCTCATAGAGCGTCCCGCAGTCGTCGGCCTCCGAGATCTCGATCACCCGCTGAGCCACGATGTCGCCTTCATCTGCTCCCGGCTCAAGTACGATCATCGTGTTGCCCGTTTCCTTTTCGCCATTAATGAGTGCCCAATTTATTGGTGCCCGCCCGCGATACTTCGGCAGCAATGAGGCATGGAAGCCCAAGCTTGCAATCCGAGCAACTCCCAGGAGCTGCGGTTTCAAAAGCTGCGTCCAGCCGACAACTAGGAGAACCCCCGGATCCATCGAGCGAATCCAACCGATCGCATCAGGCGCGTTCACCTTCGCGCCTTTCATCACCGGAATGCGAGCAGCTTCGGCTATTCCAGCGAGATCCGTCCCTCCCGACATTCCTGCCAGGCTTTCATCGTCCAGAGTGAAGAGCCCCACAACATTTTCGCCTG
Source organism: uncultured Acidobacteriota bacterium (assembly GCA_963701005.1). Lineage (GTDB taxonomy): Bacteria > Acidobacteriota > Terriglobia > Acidiferrales > UBA7541 > Palsa-295. The sequence continues at coordinate 2,471,266 of OY969555.1, read as the reverse complement.
TGGCGATGAGCTGTTCGAGCGGCGCCTTCGCCTCGATGTGCGCGCCAACGAATAGAATCTTGGGCTCTTTCATTCTTATCGAATTCCGGACGTCGCCGGCGGGCCGTATATGTTGCGGCCGCCAGGCGATCTTCGTCAGCTTCTATTATTGAGGCCTGTCGATCGCGTTGTTGATGCCTAAGGCGGCAGCTTTGGCTTTCAGGTGCAGCACTGGATTTTCCCCTAGCATAGGACCTGCAATTTGCTCGCCCCCGAATGCTGCCATCACCTGAGCATCAAAATCGCTCTTGTTTCCGGGAGCGCCGGATTCCCGCAAATAGGTCTGGTTGCTGAATTGAATGTTCCGGTAGTTATTTATCAAACCGGACTCGAATGCTGACTTGATTTCGCGCACGCCGTCCTCGAGGCTGTAACGGCAGCGGAAGCCAATCTGCTTCTCAATCTTGTCAAAACGGACGCGGTAATTGCGCCGGTCGGAATTCTCCACGTACTCGACGCGCGTACCAGGAATGATCCGCTGGATCACCTGCGCCACCTCACCGAGCGTGTGATTCAACCGGTTATCACCAACGTTAAAGACCTGCCGGCTCACGGCTGGCAACGGCGCAGCGAGAAGCAAAATCATCGCTTCGGCGAGATCCTTGACGTGCACAAACGGCCGCCACTGCTGGCCATTAAATATCGTGATCACGTGATCCTGGCTCGCTTTTGCGGAAAGGAGATTGACCACCAGGTCGAATCGGGGACGGTTCGTGAGCCCAAACACAGTCGCAAAGCGCATCAGAACCGGATGAAAATCATCATCGGCGGCCTTCAGGAGCGCTTGTTCAGAAGATATTTTTGTCTCCCCATACAGGGAGATGGGGCCCACCGGAGATTCTTCATCCATAAGCTCATCGGTCGCCCCGTAAACACTGCAGCTCGACGCAAACAAGAATCGCTCGACGCCGTAGCCTTTGGCAATTTCGACCAGCATCCGAGTGGCGGCGTAGTTGATTTCGATTGTTGTCTTGCGATCGATTTCACACGCCGGATCGCCAACGATGGCGGCCAAGTGAACGACGCGCGAAACGCCGCTCATCGCCTTTACAACATCCTGAATATTCCTACAGTCCCCATTTAAATGTTCGAGGTTGGGATGGGCCAGGAGGTCGTGAATTGGCTCCAGGCCGTAGACCGCGTTGTCCATGATTCGGACCCGGCGGCCCTGCTCAAGCAAGCGTTTCACCAGCCAGCACCCGATGTAGCCGGCCCCGCCGAGGACCAATACCGGCCGAATATCCGTCTCGCGGACCTGATTTATTCGCACTTGTCCATTCAGCATTTCCCGCACACTGGGCATGACTTTTGCCGCGACGTTCGCGCGGCGGCACTTCGCCAGGACACAGGCTAGAATCTCCGCATTTGCCGAGGCCATACTCACAATAATTTCGTCCAGTCGGTACTTCACGGCGAGCTGGGCTAGCTCATCCCCGTGCCCGAGCACACGCGTTCCACCGATCACGGAGCCGGCCTTTCGCGGATCATCATCCACAAAACCGAGCAGATCGTAGGCGGTGTTGTTTTCCAGTTCCTTGCTGAGCATAATCCCGGCCCTGCCCGCACCGTAGAGGACAACCCGTTTGCCCGGCGTCCCGGAATCTGCCGCAGTTCTTCTCCCGACGGAATAAAGAAGCCGCCTCAGCGCACGTATCCCCATCGAGGCAGTCAACGCCAACAGCCCGTCGAGCACAATGACGCTTAGTGGCAGCCTGGCCCATACGGCCAATTGCCCATTGCCCGTTACAAAAAGACGCAAAGCTGTCAGGCATGCTGAAACAATCGCGATCGATTTCGCCAGTTCAATTGCGTCTGAAAATGACACAAATCTCCAGACCAGCCGGTAGATGCCCAATATAAGGTGAACCGCCAGCCTGGCAAAAACGACGATGGGCAGCCACAGCAACATTTGCCGGAGATCCGCACCACTCGGCAACCCTTCGAAGCGGATCAAGTAGGCGGCTATGAATGAAGCGCCAAAGACCAGACAATCGACGATGCGCTGGTTCGTTCGAGAATAAATATCGATCTTCATGATTGCCTTTTCGAGGGTGATGAGTTTGTTTCTCAGGCGGTAGGTATGTGAGCCGCCGGGCCAGTTCCCGGCGCCATCCTTACTTCCGGTATTCGCGCGCGATGTCGTGCAATGCCTCGATCACGCGGTCGCCATCTTCGTCAGTCATCGCAGGATAGATCGGAAGAGAAATCGCTCGTTCAAATTCGCGTTCTGCATTGGGGAATTGTCCGGCGGAATAGCCAAGACGACTCTGATAGAGCGGATGCAAATGCAAAGGGATGAAATGGACGGAAGTTCCGATACCCCGCGACTTGAGTTCCTCGATTACGCGGTCGCGGTTGATTCGCAACTCCGAGGCATTCACGCGAAGAACATATAGGTACCAGGCGTGCGTTGCATCCTCTGGGGTCTGGGGCGTCTCGAATGCTGATAGGGTTTCGAGCGCCTGAGTGTAACGCTCCGCCAGTGCCGCCCGGCGAGCCCGCATCGCGTCGCATTTTGCAAGCTGCGCGAGGCCCAGGGCCGCCTGAAGGTCCATCATATTGTACTTGTAGCCAACTTCTAGGATGTCGTAGTGCCACGACCCTTCCGCTGTGTAGCGATTCCACGCATTACGGCTTATACCGTGGAGGCTGAGCATCCGGATTCGTTCGGCATATTCTGGGTTCTCCGTGGTCGCCATTCCGCCTTCGCCGGTCGTCAGAGTCTTGGTGGCGTAAAAAGAAAAACATGTGATGTCGCCGAGCGAGCCGACCATCCGGCCTTTGTAACGCGATGGCAGCGCATGAGCTGCATCCTCGATCACTTTCAATCCGTGCCTCCGCGCGATGTCCAGAATTGGATCCATATCGCACGCGTATCCGGCATAGTGCACAGGCACGATCGCCCGGGTGCGGCTCGTAATGGCGCGTTCGATTTTTTCCGGATCCACATGGAAGGAACCCTCCTTACAATCCACTATCACCGGCCGGGCTTTGAAGTAGAGCACCACTTCTCCCGTAGCCGCGAAAGTCATCGCGGGAATGATTACCTCGTCTCCCTCTGAGATTCCGATGGCCGCAAGTGCAAGGTGAAGGGCCGCCGTGCAGGAATTCAGCGCCAGCGCGTGCCCGGCCCCTGTGTAGCGCGCAAACGCAGCCTCGAATTCGCGAACGCGGGGCCCGGTGGTCAGCCAGCCGCTTTGCAGCACTTCGAGCACGGCATTGATTTCCTCTTCTTCAATCAAGGCGCGGTGGAACGGCAGGAACTTTGTTGCAGTTACGGACATTGTTTGCCCCCGGGGAATAACAGCTTGGAATGCACCTTCAAATCTGCGTCGCGCTTGCGGCGAACCTCTCTCGCCGTTGTGACCGGTTCAGCTGAGCCGTCCATTCGAGAATCAATTTCGACCACTGTAGATTCGCTTCCACAAATCGCCGTCCATTCCGCCCCAGCTCCTCAGCCATACCCGGATTTGCCACGAGTTCGCGGACGGCATTCGCCAAGGCCTCCGGATTTCCCGGCGGAACCACGATGGCTGCTTGCGCCTCTTCCGCCAGTCGTGCCCCTTCGCCTTTTCCGACGAAGATAATCGGTTTGCCGGACGCCAGGATGGGAAACATCTTCGCGGGACGAGCTCCATCCAGATGGGGAAGATCACGCAGCGAGACGAGCCCGCATTCGGCGATCGAAAAATAAGGGGGCAATTCCTTCACGGATACTGCGTCGTGAAAAGTGACATTGCGCACATCGATGTTTCGCCGGAGTTTCTCCAGGCGGACTCTCTCCGATCCGTCTCCGATCAGCAAAAAGTGGATGTCAGGCTTATCACTGAGCAACCCGGCCGCGCGAAGCACGATGTCCAATCCATGCGCGTAACCATGCGTTCCCTGGTAGAGAATGACCTTCTTCCCCTCTAGGCCAAGCTGGCGCTTCAACGAAAGATTCTCGGGACGCGGGCGATAGTGCATCGTGTCCACACCATTTGGCAGGAACATTACCTTCTCCGGGGCCAGGCCTTTTTCCTCGAGCAAATAATTCCGAATGCCTTCCGTCATCGCATTAACATACGTGGCATGCCGGTAGCTCCACTGTTCGAATCGGCGCATTAAGCCGACAAAATATCCCTCCTTGAGCAGTCCCATCTCCACCGCTGCGCTCGGCCAAAGGTCGGCGACGTTCATGATCGCCGGAACCCCCCAAATTCGCGCAAAAGCGTAGGCAGGCAGCGTCAATGGCAATGGTGGCGACTCGACAAAAACATAGTCAGGCTTGCGGGCCCGCAGAAGACCTATAACCGACGTAATTACAAACGAGCCGTAGCTCACAAGCCGGCGTAATCCGCCGCCCATTGCCGCATAAATCCACACGCGATGCACCACGATCCCGTCACGCACCTCCCGGCAATAAAATCGGTGGCGGTACTCGGGGAAAATGTATCCCCGCGGATAGTTCGGCATCGCCGTCACTACTTCCACCTCGTGCCCCATTTGCTTCAGCTCGGCTGCCATCGCCTGAAACCGCGTCTGCGGCGCGCCAATCTCCGGCGGAAAATATTGAGTGAGAATCAGCAGTCTCATCAGTTCCTCAATCCAATTCCGCGCTCAGGCGCACCGATTCCCCGATGAACGAAATCTCTTCGTCCGATAGTCCCGCATGATTCGGCACGGTGCATAGCGTTTGGCCTGCTTGTTCGGAATTCGGACAGCCGCCCTCATATCCCACCCACCGGCCGTTCCGGACGCAGTTACGAAAAAGCGGCGACGTGTCCACACCTCTCTGCATCAGAAATCGCCGGCCCGATTCGCGTCGGCTGCCGCTCTTATATCGCACTGGCACCATGAAATGATTCCATGTTCCGTAGGACGGCTCCTCCGGCATCGTCAGTGGACTCTCGCCGATTATTTCGCGAAGCTTCTGCGTGTTTCTCGCCAGCCGCGGCATTTTTATTTGAAATTCTTGAATTCGGCTGGCGAGAAGCACTTCATCCACCGAACGCATCTTCGAGGGTGACCAGTGCGGATCCAGATTCAACGGCCCGTCCTCCTCCGGCACGCCGAACTCTTCATCCCGAAAACGCCCCACGGGCGATGCCAGCAAAGCACCATATGCGACTCGATGGTACGAAAGACTCCTGGCCCAGCAGATAAGCGAATGGCGAAGTTCGCTGCCAGCCCCCTCGACATCGAGACCGGCAAATTCCCGCTCGGCCGCCGGCACAAGTTCGGCATTGTTGACGAAAAGCACCGCCCCTCCCCCCACCGCTGCCGGCTTGTGCATGCCAAAAGTTATGAACGCGGCATCGCCCCATGTTCCGGCCAGACGACCCTCGCATTCGGCGAATAGTGAATGGGCGCAATCCTCAATGATGGGGACTCTCCGGCTATCCAAACACTCCCGAAGCCGCTTGACGTTTGCCGGATAGCCAAACGTATGAACCACAACCAGTGCATCAATGTGTCGACCGTTTTGCCGCAGGCACGCCTCGTCGAGCGCGTAAGTGGCCAGATCGATATCAAGAAAAAAAGGGACGTGACCCGCCGCCACGATGGTTTCAAAAACGGCTGCGCAGCAATACAGCGGAACGCCAACGCGCGACTTCGGCCGCAGCCGCAGCATCTTCAGGAACAGATACAGACATTCCCTCCCGCTCCGCGCGAAATAGGCCTGGGCCGGCGAGAAGTGCCGTTCGATTTCCGTCCTTCCGGCGTGCGTGGCATTTTTCCGGCTTATCAGCGCAGCGCCAGCCCGAACGAAATCACCGGCACTGTACTCACGATCGAATCGAGGAACTGTCTTCCAGAAAGGCCACGGTCTTGCCGGCATCTCCGACGCCCTCGTTGCGCCAGCGCTCAACTCTTGTCCACCGGGGATGCAATCACAACAAAGTTCGGACCGCACATCTGCGTTCGACCGGAGAGTGCCCATACCAGGCGCGAACCCGAGTAATACGCGCCAAAGAGAAAGTCTCGATACCAATCCCGCTGCTTGTTTCCCGGCAGCGGCACACAATCGAGGATTTGAAATCCGGTTTCGCGTAAGATAAGAATCATCGACGCCATCGTGTACAGAAAATTCTGGCCACTTTCGAGCAGCGACATGGGTGCCCCGCCGAGAAATCGCCCCAATTTCGTCGCGTGCCGCCACACGTGCGTGCCCGCCAGAGGCTGCTCGACCACGAGCAACGAATCAGCTCTCATCGTTTTGCGGAGGGCAGTCAGTTCTTCCCGCGGCTCACGGAAATAGGAAAAAGTGTCGAGAATCGTAATCACATCAAAATATGCGCCGGGCAATTCCTCGTCCGTAAGCTTTCGATTGTAGACCGTAATTCCCTTCTCAAGCGCTCTGGCGCTCGCAAACTTCGATGGTTCCACGCCAAAGAGCTCCCAGTCGGCGGATGGAAAATAACGGCTCAAGAAGTAGCCGCCGGCACAGCCGACGTCGAGAATTCTGCCGCCCTTCTTACGCTCCCGAATGTTCTCGGCCACGCGGGAAATCACAGGATCGCGCGTTCGCTCGAAAGCACGTTCGAGGCGGGCTTCATCCTTAATGTAATGATCCGAAAGGATCGTTGAGAACTCGCGCACGTCAGGCTGCGGCTCGAGAAAAGTCACGCCACAGTCGCGGCACTTCTTCAAGCTTCTCTTTGAACTCGAGACAAGCACGCTAGTTCGCTCACGCGCCAGGCAAAGCGGGCAATCGCCCTGCTGAGCGGGAGTCGCCATCTGCCGGGACGCAGGGAGCAGGTCGCTAACGTTCATCCATGGAATCCTTCATGGCCTATCCCGGCTCGCGCCGAAGTTTCCAGCGATTCGAGTTTTTCAACTTGCCCCTCATCCATCTGCTCGGAGGGTCCCGCGACCGGGCTGGCCATGAAGCCGGATTTAAGGCGGTCGCCACGAATCGCCCGGGTAAAGGTAGCGAAGTCCGCCAAGAGGCCGGGCTTCATGTACCGTAAAATGTTTCGAGTGATCCACGCACCGGACGAAGAAAATAGCGGCCGCGCCAGCGGATTGATTAGTATTCGTCTCTGGACCGGGCGCTTGCGGAAGCCCATCGAAAATTTGAAACGATCCACATTTGGAAGCGCCTGGAAGGACTCTAGCCCTTGAGACACATAATTCACGCCGGGCCTTTCGAGCGCCGCTTTTGTCACCGCAAAGGTGAGAGCATAGATCGGGCCCTGCTTCATGAATTCGGTGTAGGCGTGGGTGTGTTGCAGGTAACAGTAGTCATCCACGAAAGCAGCAATGGAAAACCCACAAAGGCGGTTGTCAAGAAATGCCCCGTAAGCCTCGACGATACTGGAAGCGGCGCAAGCCTTCATATATCGCGCCCATCTGTCACTCCGCGTCAGAAAAGAGTCAACCATCCGTCCCTGTCTGGCGTACACGCTGCGGTTGATTGCGCACCCATCTTTCTCCAGCAATCCGAATTCAATCCGGCGTATATCGAAAGCCTGAAGACCCTGACGGACGCGCCTTCGAGCCTCGGGCGCAATGGAACCCAGATCGAACTTCCTGTCGTCGCAAACATACTCAAAACTGGGCGCGCCCTCTTCCTCATCTGTTGTATACCGAATCACGGCCGCTCCGTGAAAGAAGATGCGCGCAGCGTCCCCGCCTTGCAACCGGACGCGCCGATGCGGCGGGATGCTCTCGAAGAAAAATCTCCTTTTCTCCACCCACACGCAATCGTTGCCCTTCAAGACTCTCGCGCCTTGCGCAACTGCCAACAATTGAATGTCTCCGAGACTCATCGGGAATTTATGCCTTTAGTGAGGCTGAATTCTCTCAGTTGACGTCATGAACCCGCGCCCACAGTTCAAGACACAAGGCTCGGAACATGGGCGTAGGCCGGAGGCATCCCGGTTCTCCCCGCAAGAATCTGCGGCCTTCCTGAGCAAGCTTTTGCGCCGAGAGAAACCGGCTCATTCGGAGTGTGGGCGCTTCCCAGACGTCGCGATACCCGTTTGTCATCCCCTGCCGCATCCATTCCGCCTGCGGAGTGTCATACCCCAATTTGGTTTTGCGCTGGCGAACCTTTTCCGGCAGTGTCCCCACCAGCGCCTCTCGCAAAATCCATTTGCTCCAGCCATCGCGCAGCTTCAGCGACGGCGCACAATTGACTGCAAACTCCACAAGCTTGTAGTCCAGGAAGGGCAGCCGCGATTCCACCGAATGAGCCATTGAGTTGCGGTCTTCGTAGTGAAGCAGCGCCGGAAGACTCGCGTACACCACGTCCATCTTTTGGCGCTCCGCAATACTCCCTGCGGACCCGATGTTCGGCCCAGTGGGTGGAGCATCCTTGCAAAATTCTTCAGGGCTCACCCGCTCGACCAACGAAAAAGGCCGCCGCAAAGCGGATGGAAAGTAGCGGCTGGCATCGCTGAGATCCCAATACGATCGCGTCCCGTTGCGAGCCCAGAGCAATGATTCGCGGAAAATTCGGTGGTTGGGTTTACGTAGAAGATCCCACAGGTAAAAGTAGCGGTATTTCTGATATCCGCAAAGGGTCTCGTCTCCCCCTTGTCCTCCCAAGACTACTGGCACTCCGTGCTCGTGGGCACTTTTCATCACGCACCACTGCGCATAAATGTTAGTGCTGCCCACGGGTTCGTCCTGGTGATAGAGCACCGACTTGAAGGTCTGCCAAAAGGAATCTGCTCGAGGAAAGACTGAATGCCCGGCTCCATTCGTAGCACTGACGATGGCCGCAATAAAGTCACGCTCGTCGAGCGCCTCCTGGTCAAAGCACGCGGAAAAGGTATGGAGTTGTGTTCCTGGCGCAACCCGCTTCGCCTCGCAGACAATCGACGAGGAGTCCAGTCCGCCGCTCAAGCAAGCGCCGACGGGCACGTCGCTGCGAAGCCGCAACCGCACTGCGTTCTCAAACCTGTCTCGAAATTCTTGGATGGCATTCTGATCCCCCAATTCGGGCTCCGGGTTCAGTTGCAATTCCCAGTAACACCGCACCGAAAGCCTGAGTGGATCCGTCAGCTCCAGCCGCAGGGAATGGCCGCCGCACAGTTGGCGCACCCCTTCGTAAAAGGTATCCTCGGAATAGTCCGAAAGGCCTCGTTCGAGAAAGTTAAAAACAGCCCGCGGATTTGCCCGGCGCTCGATGCCGGAGGCTTGGAGTATTTGTTTGATCTCCGATCCAAAATAGAATTTATTGTCGACCAGCGCGTAATAGAAGGGCTTCACGCCAAAGCGGTCGCGCGCGCAGAATAGCCTCTGCTTCGCTCGATCCCAGAGAGCAAAACCCCACATTCCATTGAATCGCAGAAGGCAATCCTCTCCCCACTCCTGGTAAGCGTGGAGAATTACTTCCGTATCCGTCTGCGTCCGAAACTTGTGGCCCTTTTCTTCCAGTTCCGCGCGAATCTCCTTGTAGTTATAAATCTCGCCGTTAAACGTAATCACGTACGCGCCATCCGGCGTATGCATGGGCATATTCCCGTTCGAGGAGATATCCAGAATGGAAAGGCGACGCGTCCCTAGGCCAACGACAGGGTGCGAGCAGGCAGGAGACCGATTCTCGTTGTGAATGATCTCAGCCGGCATTCCCTCGCCCCTCTGCAAATACGCAAAACCAAAGCCGTCAGGCCCGCGATAGGCCACCTGATGCGTCATGTCCATCAGGGTTTGCGGATCAAATCCCTCCAGCGAAACAATTCCGGCTATTCCGCACATACCGGCTCCAGCAATTCCGCGTACAGATCCACGAGTCTTCGTTCTTGCGATTCCCAATTGTAATGTTCCTGAATCGCTGTTCGTCCGCAGCGGCCCATCTCTTCGGCTTCATCAGCATGTGTCAGGAGATATTCAATTGCGCCGGCGATTGCTGCGGGATCCAGCGGATCGACAAGCAATCCGCAGTGGTTGTCCTCAATAATCGGCCGCCACGACGGGAAATCGGAAGCTATCACTGGCAGCCCGGCATTCATGTACTCGAACATTTTTACGGGCAATGACTCGAGGAAGCTCGATCGCGGATGGATGAGCACCAGCCCGGCGCGCACCCGATTCAAGAGACACGCCACACGGGGATGATCCAATATTCCATGGTGCCGGACACGCTTCCAACCCGGATGCCGGTACAGTTCTTCCGGGTGAACGTCATCGGGAAGCTCGTTCCCGGCAAGGTCAAGAGTTGCTGAAAGCGCTTCGGGCAGGAGCGCCATCGCCAAAACCATTTCTCGAATCCCGCGCTGGCCCGTGATTCCTCCCACGTACGCGACGGAAGCCTGCCGCGCCGCATACGGTACTGGTTGACAGTTAGAAGACGCTTCATTCGAGGACGGATAGTTTTGCACTGTCACGATTCGCCGGTTGATAGACGTGAAGCGCTCAGCGATAGACGCCGTAACCGGCACGAGCGCGGAAAAAAAACCGCAGGTGCTGCTCTCGCAACTCCGCGCGAGAAGAGAAATCAACGAACGGCTCCAGACCGGCAAATAATGTTTCGACAGGATGCCCTTGGGTAGGTCTTCGTGAATGTCGTAGATCACCTGCTTCCCATGGGCTCGCAAAAGAAGTCCGACGGGTATCAGTTCCGGATCGTGAAAGTGGTAGAGATCCGCGTCCAAGCGCCTGGCTTCACGATAAATTCGCCAAGCAGCCCGGGTGACCCGGCCGATTCTTCCGCTTTCCGCAGGTACCGCCTTGATGTGGATATTGTCGGCGACAAAGTCGCTAGTGTGCGGCACGACGATTGTCACCTCATACCCGGCGCGCGCAAGCGAGCGGGACTCCTTGTAATAGATACGAGGATCCAGCGCCGTATGAACGGATGTGAGGTGAACAACCCTCGCCCTCTTCATAGAAATCTCTGGGATCACACACCGAAACTAGTGGCTACGCTCGAACGACAAATCAAATCGAACAGTGCGCTTCCTCATCACTGCAGACCGAATGCTAATTTTCCTACGCGCCGAGCAACTCGCTCACGATCCTCTCCGCGGCCTTTCCATTGCCATAAGGTGCTTCCGCCCAGGGTCCCCCGCCGCTGTATCGCATGGCCGCATCGTGAATTCTTTCCGGGTCCGTGCCGATGACGTCATTAGCGCCCAGACGTACCGTCTCCGGCCACTCGGTAGTGTCGCGGAGGGTAACGCATGGTACTCCGAGATAGAACGCTTCCTTCTGCACTCCCCCCGAATCCGTCAGTATCTTGCGCGCGTTCTTCTCAAGCGTCAGCATTTGCAGGTAGCCAACGGGAGGAACTGGGCGAAGATTTCCGTTGAGCGAAAGTCCAGCCTCGGCGAGAACATTTTTCGTGCGCGGATGCACCGGAAAAAGTACCGGAAGGTCAAGCGTTCCGGCGGCCCCAAGTGTCGCCGCGAGCCGTTTCGGGTCGTTCGTGTTTTCAGCGCGATGAAGCGTCAATAGATAATAGCCGCCGCTCTCTAGTTCATATTCCTGCAAATACCTTTCGCCCGATTCCTCCGCCAATGGAAGGCTCTGAAGTAATGCGTCATACATCAAGTCGCCGACCACCACGGTCCGCCGTTTCAACGGATCGTCTCCCCCGCCGATTCCCTCGCGCTTTAAATTCTCTAGCGCGCTCTCAGATGGCGCCAGCAGCAAACGGCTCAGATGGTCCGCCACGATGCGCGTTTGCTCCTCCGGCATGCGTATATCAGCGCTCCGGCAGCCGGCTTCCACGTGTGCCAGCGGCAAATGAAGCCGCGCTGCTACGAGTGCTCCAGCGAGCGCCGAATTGGTATCGCCATAATTGATCACCCAATCCACGTGCCCGCGAATCAAAACACGCTCGAGACGTGCGAGCATCCGTGCGAGCTGCGTCCCGTGCGAGGCGGAACCAATAGCCAGGTTGCAATCCGGCTCGGGGATTCCCATCTGCACAAAAAGCAATTCAGCCACTTCATGATCGTAGTGCTGGCCCGTGTGAATGATCCGATGCTCGATTCGCAGCGTCTCAGATCCGCTGTTAAAAACTTCGATCGCCCGGCAGACCGGCGCCAGCTTTACGAACTGCGGCCGAGTGCCCACAATGCTCACCAGGGTCATTCTCGGCCGGGTTTTTCTTCCGTTGGTGGATTCCATCTTCAGCGCATTTCCCTAGGAAACCGCCAGTCGCGTCCTCTCGTCGAGATTCGGCTGGGCGGCTCCTGACATTAGATTTGAAATTGTTTGCATTGCGTGTCAGTCATCTGAACCAGAAGATTCCGCGGGGCCCGTAAGTGCGGGAACGCCAGAACCGATTCCCCCACGCACACCGCCACGAAGATCGGCGCACGACGGCACTATAATCTCCTCCCATCGCCGCAATATTTCCGCGCGAACTTTTTCAGGGGCATAGTCCCGCGCGATAAATTGCATCCCCGCCTCGTTTCGCGTGAGAGTCCTCGAATCATGAAGCGCGTGCAGCCGCTGAAGTTCCTTGATGGCCATCTCTGTATCGCGCACTTGAATGCATGCCGGCAGCGGGTAGGAATAAAGCACGTGGCGGCCTTGCGCCAGTGTTTCGAGCACCATGAAAGAAAGCCCGTCGTGGCGCACGGGCCGGTACAAAACAGTCGCCCGCTCGATAAAAGGGGCCGCATCCTCCACCCGGCTGTGAACATTTATGTTCGCAGGCCCCTCTAAAACCTGCCCAGGTTGCAGACCCACAATATTAAACTCCACGGACGGAAGGGCGCTCGCGACCTCCACAATCCGATCCCAACCATAAAGATCCTTCTTTTCGATCGAGGCCACGTATGCAACCACCGAGAATTTCTCCGGCAACGGTTTGGGTTCTCCCACTGGATTCACAAAAGACGCCTGAATGTATTCGCATCGAAGACCCATGGTGCGCACTTCCTCAGCAATCCACGGTGAGACCGCCCAATGCGTCATCCGCGCGATCCAGGGAACCATCTTGCCTTCCGCAAATTCCTGCCGCGCGTACATGACGTCGCTCCCCGACCAAAGCATCACGATTCTCTTCTTGCGGAAGCACCGTGCCGCCCAAAGAAACTTCCCCATGCTAATCCGGCCGCCCCACGTATACGCCAGATCGCACCGGCGCAAATCATTCGCGTACACAGCCAAATCCCGAGCGCTAAGCCCGAACCGGAATCGCACATCCCAACGCTCATTTCGCAGCAAACGCGCCAGTTTCGCGGAGAAGTATGGCAGCCCGTGAAGGGCTACGATGAAGGGACGACGGAGACGCTTCTCTACCACTGAGATCTCCTGTTACCGGACAACTCTGAGGATGGTTCCGCAGGCCTTGGCAGATTCTGGCGGGCTACTCTGGCTCCTGCACCAGCTTCGTGAGCCCATCGTACATGCGGATCAACGTGCGCTGAATGTCCACCTCAAGCGACCACCGGAGTCTCTCGATGGGGTCCTGGGTGGCATTGGAGGACCTTTCAGCTTTGTCGAGACTGAATTTTGCTTGTTGCAATGCGGAAAGGTAGACGGGGAGGAGATGTTGTCTGCCCATTGGTGCGCCTCTCAAATGATCTCTCTTTTCTCGGGCCGCAAATCGGCACGCAGACCGCCAACGTAATAATCCAGGCCGGAAAGCACACTCATTTTTGGGACTTTTAAATAGCCGATTTCATCCCTGCTACAGATATTGGCAAGAGCGGCTCTCAATCTTCCCCCGCGGTGGCTGCGAGCGCCCGGGGAGCGGAAAGATGTGAGGACATTGGAGCCAACTCCGTCAAAGCGCCGTGGTCCACGCTATAGGTATTGCCGCACGAAGAACAAACTCCCACGCCGGCAGAGATCTCGAGCCGGATACCACAGCGACACACCCAGCCCACCTGCCGGGCCGGGACGCCTACAACGAGAGAATAGTCCGGAATATCGCGGGTCACCACCGCCCCCGCGCCCACAAAGGCGTAGCGGCCAATCGTCACACCGCAGACGATTGTCGAATTTGCTCCGAGCGACGCCCCTCGCTTCACCAGTGTCCGGCGAAACTCCGACTTGCGGTTCACATGGCTCCGCGGAGTAACTACGTTTGTAAATACCATTGACGGCCCACAGAATACGTCGTCCTCGAGTTCGACTCCCGTGTAGAGCGACACATTGTTCTGAATCTTCACGTTGTCGCCGATGCGCACGTCAGGCGCGACGTGAACGTTTTGACCCAGACTGCATTCCTGCCCAATCTGGCAACCGGCCATCACATGCGAAAAATGCCATATCTTCGTGCCCTCGCCGATTTCGCATGGCTCGTCCACCACCGCGGAAGAATGCACAAAATAGCGCGGCGCGGAGCTCTTCTCGATCAGCACCGGCTGGCCGTGTCCGCGAATGGATTGCCCCGCAGCGTGAAGAATTTTCAGCACCCGCAAGCCGTTCTCGCCGTCCGTACGGGGTGTCTTGCGCTCCCGTACACATTCAAGGAAGTGCCGGCACTCGAGGCGCAAAGGCTCGCCATTATCTATCGGGGCCACCTCGCCTTCCACCTTCCGCGCCACGGGCATGCGATTCACCCACTCGATGCGGTGGGAATACAGAACTAGCTTTCGCTGTGGCTCGGTGTCATCGAAAACCGCCATTTTGCGGTCCCCAACGACCACCAGTTTTTGTTCCTTGAACGGATGCAGCCAGCTTACAAAGATGTGCGCCTTCACTCCGCTCGAGAAGTTCAAAACCGTCAGCGTCACGTCCGAGATTTCATGGTTCAGATAGCCGGCGCCCTGCGCGGTCACGCGCATCGGGGATTCGTCGAGCAAGTAAAGGATCGCGGAGATGTCATGGGGAGCGAAACTCCACAGAATGTCCTCCTCCGTCCGCAATTTTCCGAGATTGAGCCGCGAAGAGCTGATGTATTCCACCTTCCCAAGCTCCCCTGCGTGAACCATCCGCCGCAATTCGACAACCGCCGGATGATATTGCAGCAGATGCCCGACCATCAGCGTCCGCGAGTACTTTCGCGCCAGTTCGACGAGCTCCTCACCTTCTTCCAAGTGCAGCGCCAGTGGCTTCTCGACAAAAACATCCTTCCCCGCAAGCAAGCATCTTTTCGCGATTGCATGGTGCTGCGCGGCCGGCGCGGCAATAGCGACTGCTTGGATTTCCGGCATCGCAAGCAGCTTCTCAAGCTGACGCACGGCGGCAACGCTGTATGTCTGGCGCAGCTCTTCCACGCGGGGTTCGTCCACATCGCAGATGGCCCGCAATGCTCCCAATTCGTGAAAATTACGGACCAAATTCCGCCCCCAATAACCGCAGCCAACCACACCGACATTTGGAATTGTTCCGTCGCTCATGGCACTCCCCCAGGGGTTACCGTGCTGGATTCGCCGCATCATCGGACGATGGACTCGATGGAACGGCAAGAAGCGCGGTCGCAACTTTATTTGCAGCTCCTCGTTTACAACGATCTTGAGAAGGAACGGCGGGCATGCCTTCCCTCCACGAGTTAAAACTCGTTTGGTTGCTTTTTCTGAAAGTGGATATCCTGCTGGCGACCGCGAATGTTGAAATAAGGTGAGCAGAGCTATGGCAATTCGCTCGCCTGCGAATAAAAGGCGGCGATTGTATTTACGACTGCCTGCTGCTGGGAATCTGTCAGTTCTGGGTAGACCGGCAGCGCGAGTGCCTGCCGGCTCGCCAGTTCGGAGTGCGGAAAGTCTCCGGCCTTGTAACCGAGATAAGCGAAGGCCGGCTGGAGATGCAGCGAAACGGGATAGTAAATCTCAGTTGGGATCCCCGCTCCACGAAGATATTCACGCAGGGCATCCCGCTTAGTAGAGCGGATCACGAATTGATTGTAGACATGCGTAACATGCGAAGACGGCACTTGCGGCAGCAGAATTCCTTTGAGCCCAATCTCTTCGAACAGGGTATGGTACCGGCCAGCTCGGTGTTGTCGCGCCTGCATCCATTGGTCCAGATACCGGAGTTTCACGCGAAGGATAGCGGCCTGAAGCGCATCCAGCCTGCTATTAATCCCCAGCAACTCGTGGTGATATTTCTTCAGGCTTCCATGCGCTCGCAATCGGCGCAATAGCTCAGCGAGCGCGGCATCCTCGCTGGTGATCAGTCCGCCGTCTCCTGCCCCGCCAAGATTCTTCGAAGGGAAAAAGCTGAAACAGCCGAAAGTGCCTACGGTCCCCACACTGCGGTCGCGGTATCGCGCGCCGATCGCCTGCGCGGCATCCTCAACGACGGCAAGTCCTCTGGCACGCGCAAGCTCGAGAATCGGATCCATCTCCGCCGGCAATCCAAAAAGATGCACAGGCATGATCGCGCGGGTTCGCGGAGTTATAGCCCTCTCGAGCGCGTTGGGATCAATATTGAGCGTTTCCGGATCGATATCCACGAAAACGGGGATGGCTCCCAGCCGGGCGATTGAACCGGCGGTGGCGAAAAAAGTGAAAGGTGTCGTGATCACTTCATCGTAGGGACCAATGCCGGCTGCCATCATGGCCAGGAGAAGCGCATCCGAACCCGATGCACATGAAACCGCATGTGACGCACCCAGCCTCGCCGCTACTTCTTCCTCCAGCAGCCGCACCTCTCGCCCGAGAATAAATTGCTGGCTCTCCATAACGCCAGCGATCGCATCCATCACCTCGCCGCGGATCGTGGCGAACTGCGCCTTCAAATCCAGAAAATCAAAAGCTGGCGGAGTGTGAACGGAAGGCGTGCCCGCCGGATTTGTTGGCGGAATCGGAGTCGCTGTGCTTGTATTTGCCTGCGCTTGGGATGACACCGAGAAACTCCTGGGTCTGATTTTGATTCAATCGCTACGGTTTTATCCCCGCCACTCGATAACCAATGCCATACACCGCGATCCCGCTTGCAGCCGCCATCGCGAAATCCCCCATCGCTTTCAAGGTCTTCTTCGTCCCGCTCTCCGGAACGTAGAGAATGTCGTTTGGAGCAAGGTGTACGTCTTGAATTTGTCCCCTCATCATCGCCAGGATATCAACCGGGATTTCCTCGTGCGCGATTGTGCTGGTTGACTGGCGCACGATGAGTCCGCGGTGTGACGCTGCAATCGGCGTGAATCCCTGGGCCGTTGCCACCGCCTGGGTAACCGACATCCCCGAACCCGGATCAAGCATGACGTAGCCGCCTGGTTTTGTAACCGCTCCGACAACGTAGACAAGGGCCGCGTTCGAGACGCTGATCACGTCGCCAGTCCGTACCTCTATGTTCGCGCCCGGATCCTCTCCCTTCACGAGTTTGCTCATATCGAGGATTTGCACCGAACCAACTGCTGTGTTCGTGGCCTCTGCGCTCGCGGCCCCTCTCACAATCGTAACTATATTTCCTGCCGTCGGCTGCAGGCCACCGGCCAAGGAGAGTGCCTCAACAACGGTCGTGCGTCTCTCCAGAGGATAAACGGAGGGTTTCATAACGGAGCCGATCACGGTGATTGTCCGGCCGTGAAATTGCTCCACAAAAACGCTTACTTTAGGGTCCCGCAGCTGCTTCGCATCAAGTAGGGCCTGGCGAATCGTATGTGCAAGCTGTTCAGCCGTCTGATCCTCCGCGTTGATCCTCTTGGGGATCGCCGGAATTTCCAGCATGCCCGTCTCGCTGACGCGAAATCTCCCGCCGAGTTCAGGCGCGTCTACGATGAGCACCGAAATAACGTCGCCACGCCCTATCCGATATTCATTTTCGACCGTTGCCCCGTCGGACTTCGCACTGGCTTCGATCGGGCCGCTCCCGTTCGCCTGACCCTTCACGGATCCTGCAGAAGCAAGAACCAAAGCTAGAATTCCCGCCGGGAGACCACCCCGCACCAACCGCTTTGTCGCATTTTTCATTGCGTGTCCCTTTTGCCCTCCTGCTATTGCCAGAGCAAGGATCAGGCGTGAGCGCCTTTCTTCTTTATGTCTTCGCCCGTGGGTGCCGGTCGCTCACTGGAGTGCGCGGATTCCTTCGATGAATAGTAGGAAGAAGGCTTGCCGTTTATATTCAAGGTGTAGCCGTAGTTGTAGTAGTGATAATCCGCCGAAGCGACTTTGATCCCGTTCACCACCACACCGATCACCGGCGCTCTCACTTCATCGAGAAGCTGGAGGCACCGCGTGATTGCCCGCCGCGTCGTCGATTCATATCGGCCCACCAGAAGCACTACGTCGGCAAGCGATGAAAGAATCCGAGCGTCCGAGTAAGGAATCACAGGCGGAGAATCAATCACAATGTAGGCGAATTGAGTTCGAAGGCTTGCCGTCAGCTCGCGCATTCGCGGAGAGGCGATCAAGTCAGTTGGGTTCGCCGGGGCCACATTCACTGGGAGCACCGAAAGGTTCGGGACGCCTGGGACGCTCGCGAGCGCCGTCTCCAACGGAGACGTTCCGTTGATGACATCGCTCAATTCACCTTTCGTGCGCAGTCCGAACGCCTTGGCCACCATCGGCCGGTGCAAATCCCCGTCGATCAAGCAAGTCTTGCCACATTGCGCGAACGCGGCCGCCAGATTCATGGCCACGGTGGTTTTGCCTTCGCCTCCCAGCGCCGAAGTTACCAGAATCACGGCCGGCGGCGTGCCCTGCCCCGGAATCATAAGTGCCGTGCGGAGATCTCGTATTGCCTCGGACTCCACGCTGCGCGATACGTTGAAGAAAAACTCCGGAGTCGGCCCATGTCCGTTGGTAATGCTTCCGGCGCCTGCAAATCCCTTGAGTGCCGGACGATCCTGTTTGCCCGAGCGCCCATTTCCGTTTGTGGGCGGAAGCATCGCGAGCGAAGGCAGGCCGACCCACTCCTTGATGTCATCCGGGGTTCGGACAGTATTGTCAAAGCTTTCTCGCACGAATGACAAGACCAGGGCGAGAATCCCGCTTACCATGAATCCAATTGGGATTATCAGGTTTCGATGAGGCCCCGTCGCACGCAGCAGCTTCGGAGCCAAGTCCACGATATGAATATTGCTCGACCTAAGCCCTGCATAAATCCCCGCCTCTATCAGCCGCCCCTTTAATGTGTTGTAGAGTTCAGCGTTCGCCACAGCTTCATTCCGCAAGATGTGGTACTGCGTCATGTGCGAACTCGCGTCTCCCATCTGGGCCCTGATCTTTTCGCGTGCGGAGAATTCCATCTGTTCCGCATCCCGCGCGGCCGCGTAAGTCGTCCTCACCTGGCCGACTACTCGTGCCCGTTCTGCATCTACCTGGGCCTGTAGCTCGAGAGACTCTTCGTGCAGTTTCTTGACGTTGGAATTCTCGTCGCCGTAAATGGCGCGAGCACGCGCCAGTTGTCCGCGCGTTTCGCCATATCGAGCCATCAAGGTCTGCAAGAGTTGGTCGTTGCGAACTGTCGGAACCGTATCCCCACGGCCCTCATCAATCATGCGCACATAGGCTTCCTGCTCAATGCGGGTTGCCTCCGAGTCCGCCAGCTTGCGATTGGCTTCGTACATCAGCTGCGTCAGCGGCACATCCCGCTCATCCACTTCCACCAGGTTATATTGTTTCTGATATTCCGAGACCGCCTGGTTTGCTTCTTCCACCTTGCGTCGCAGATTCTCAATCTGCGCGCCCAGCCACTCGGAGGCCTGCATCGTCGAGGTCTGCCGGGTTCGGAAGGACTGGTCCACGTACCGGGTAACGAGACTGTTCACAATGTCCTGGCACAGCTGCGCGTCGTGGCATGTGAAACTGACCTCGATGACTCTCGTGTTGTGGACGTTGGTGACCGCAAGTTTTCCCTTGAATGCACCTAAAGCCATCGATTCTAGTGGGGTCCGATTTGCAAGATCGAACTGCTCCTGCAAATAAAACTCAGACGGACTCGGCTTCCACCCGGCTTCAGATGCGCCACCGCCGGATTGGCGATACTTTTCTACAGTCTTCTTGCTGACGAACTCCGGGTTTTCATCCAGGTGAAGATGCCGGATCACGCCGATTGCCAGCGATTCACTCTGCAGCAGTTGCGTTTGTGTTTCCACGTAGTTTTCGTCGTTCTGATCGGTGTTCCATTGGATTTCGCCCAGTGGCTTCATTCCGCTGGACAAGGCGTCCACTTCGATTCGCGCCACCGGCTGATAGTAGTCCTTTATCAAGAAGGCCGCCGTGGCCACGGCTGCCGTCACAAGCACGACGAAGATCACCACGAACCAGGTATTCTTCCGCACCACTCGAACGGCTTGCTCCCAGCCGAATCCCCCTCCCACAGAACTTGGCGCGGGGGGAGGAAATGGAAGCGATTCAATAATCTCCGCGGGACTTCCCCGCGGCACTATTCCGTACTGTTCGTTCCGTTCCACTGGTTTATTGCCGCCCGTCTCTGGTCGCTGCCGCCTCGGTATCTACCGCAGGCGGCGCGTTCCCAGTCGCTGCTCAATGCCCTGCTGAAAAAGACGAAAGCTCACTTCTTGAACTGGCAGGCGCGCGCTCGATAATCGAAGGATCCACCTCGAGCGACGCTCCTTGTTTTAGTAGCTCCACCGACAGAACGATCCGGTAATTGTTCTTCACGCGAATCAAGATGCCTTCGACGCCTGCCAGCGGCCCGCTATGAATTCGTGCGCGATCCCCGCACCGCAGGAAGGGATGCGGCTGCACTTCAGCATCGGATTGCGTGATCTTGCGGATCGCATCGATATCGCATTCCGGTACGGGAGCGGCCTGCCCTCCGTTTCCAACAATCCAAAAGACCCCGGGCGTTTGCAATACCTCCAGCTTCCGTTCAAGCCTGGCGCGCAGAAACAGGTAGCAAGGAAAGAGCGGCGCATCAATTATCTTCGACCGATCCTTCCAGCGGCGCGCGCTGCGGTATAGAGGCAACAAAACCTCGAATCCCTTTTTCGAAAGCTGATCTCTCGCGCTCTTTTCATGCTGGTGCTTTGTGTAGACCGCATACCATGCTTCCGGAAGGGCCCCAGGTGAATCAGATTGCATGCAGCTTCGCCCTCTGACTTACAGTCCAAGCTGTAAATGCCGCGCCGTGCGAGCCACACCAGTTGCGCCGCCAGATCGGCCTCACTGGGTTTACTCCTATCGTGTTGTATTTTGTGTCGCGGCCCCAATTGCCCTAGACATCCATCGACCTCGCCCCGAGTCGCCTTCCGGTTGGGTAGAAGGCAAAACGAGGACACCCGCCAGTCCCGCAATCCCTCGCTCAATTAAATCAGGGCTGGCAATCGCCTCAGGAGCCTCGGCAAATCTTTCGCGACTCGCAAAAACCGATCTGTTGCGCATCCACTGTGTCGCGAAAGACTGCACGCCTGATGTGGATACTCGGCGCGTGTTAGCGTCTGATGAAAGGGACGTAAAAACTGGAATGCCAAAGACATTGGTTCGACGTGCCTGTGGAAATTTCAAGCGCAAGCCGCTGAGTGGAACGAAGGACTTAGCTCCGTCGTTAGTTCCATACGGAAATTTCATGAATCCTCAAAGAGCCCTGTGGCAATGCGCAAAATGAAGCGGTCGGTGTGAATTGTGAACTTCCTTTCGCATGCCAGTAACATACGTTAGTAAGACTCCTCCGCGCGGAGAGGTGCCGAAATTGGAGATTGGAACGCCAGCCCTAACCCTCCGCCTCGTGTTTTGTCGAAAGTGATTCGCGCCGGATCTGTCTATTGGTGTTGTTGGGCGGATATCGTCGCGCCGTTTATTTCCCGGCGAAGGCCGGCTCCAACGATGGAATCAAATCCGCGGACTCTGAGTGGACAACAATGCAACTGACCTACCTGGGGCACGCTGGTTTTTGTGTCGAGACCGCAGGCGCCCTCATTATCATGGACCCGTGGCTATCGCCCGAAGGCGCGTTTGATTCCGCGTGGTTTCAGTTTCCCCGTAACCATCATTTGGCGTCTCTTGTGCACAAGAAACTCAGCGATTCAAGCAAGGAATGCTTCCTCTACGTCAGCCACGAGCATCACGATCATTTCGATCCCGAGTTTCTCAGCCGCCTGCCCTGCAAGAATTTTACCTTCGTCGTCCCGCGCTTCCAGCGGGCCGCGCTGCGATCCGCCGTGGCGGGATATGGCGCAAGAGCCGTCATCGCAAGCGGTCACGGCGAAACTGTCCCGATTCCAGGCGGGCACTTAAAACTGTATCTCGACGACTCAGGATTGAACCGTGATTCCGCCATCCTCTTGAAGGCCGATGACCAATGCTTTCTCAATTTCAACGATTGCAAGTTGTACGACCAACTCCCCGCAATCGTTCAGGACCAGGGCCCCATATCCGTCTTTGCCAGCCAGTTTAGCGGCGCCACCTGGCACCCGACTTGTTACGACTATGCTCCCGAGGAATATGAACGCATCTCCCAGCACAAGTTGATGTCGAAATTTGAGATGGTGGCAAGAGCCATCGAAACCTCGAGAGCGCGCTTCTATCTGCCCTCGGCCGGCCCTCCATGTTTTCTCGATCCCACACTGATGCATTTGAATTTCGAACGCATCAATATTTTTCCGCGCGCTCCGAAATTCCTAGAATTCCTGCGCCCACGATTGGCCGATAGCCCCACGCTACCCGTTGGGATCAATCCGGGGGACGTCCTTGAAGTGGATTCGGGCCGCTTGGACGCCAAGTCAGGCGAACGCGTGAACGAAGAGAATCTCCGTGAATATCTCGAGTCCTACGCCGCTCAATACAGTGGCTTTTTTGCCGATAGACAGTGCAGATCTTTGGAAGAAGGTGCCCACTCGATCCTGGAGCGGTTGCGGGTCCAATTGGAACGCAAGCTTTCCGCCTTCACCCTTCATCACAAAATCCGTGTTCCGCTCTACTTCAGCCTGTCGGATTTTCAGACCTCCATGGTGAGAATCGACTTTCCCGCAAGGGCTGTGGAAATCGTTTCAGGCATCCGTGAGTCCGAATACTACTCGCTCTCCACTCCCTCCTGGCAGATCGCTCGCGTCCTCGACGGGGCCATCACTTGGGAGGATTTCGCCCTGACGTTCCGCATGCGCCTGAATCGCAGACCCGATGTCTACCAGACTCTCATCCAGGGTTTTCTTCTGATGGAGCCCGAAGACATGAACTGGTTCTGCGCCCGCCTCCTCGAAATTGAGGGAAGGCAGAAGCGCGTGATCGTCGAAGCCGGAGGCACACGCTATTCAATCGACCGCTTCTGCCCGCATCAGGGAGGCGACCTCAGCCAGGGTTGGCCGGAGCAGGACAGACTGTGGACCTGCCCGCGCCATCGCTGGCAATTCGCCCTCGATAAAGAAGGCCAATGCCTCACAAGCAACGCAAGCATTCACGCAGTCTGTTTGGAGAATGAATAGGAACCGTTCGAATGACAGGCCAGCAATCCTCAACGGAAATCCTCACCGCCATCCCCGCGGCTCCTTCGGTGGCGAAAGGCCGTGCTCGCCCGCGCTTTCTCGCAAGCCTGGGCACCGTCCTCGGCGGCCAATTGGCCTGCGCAGCCATCGCGCTCGCCACTGAAATTTGTTACGCCCGTCTGCTCGGCCCGTCGGGTCGCGGCCTAGTCAGCCTCTGCATGATGGCAATGGGCGTCGGCGCGCTCGCGGGAGGCCTCGGCGGTGAAATCCCAATCGTAATTTGGACCGCCGACTCGACCCGCAAGCCGTCAGACTGGCTCCCCTCAGTAATTTTCTGGGGCGCAATTGGTTCCGCGCTCGCGAGCTTCCTCTGGGCCGCCACTTATTGGCTCTGGCATCCGCCGTTTCTGCACGGCATCACTTCGCCTCTCGCCGCCCTCGTTCTCGCCACCATCCCGGTCAGTGTTTTCTCCGCGTATTTCACGGCCATGCTCACCGGCCATGAACGCTTCCGCCTACGCGCAGGCCTGTCAGCGGGAACTCAGCTCGCCGAGTTGATCGCCGTAGTCGCCCTGGTGTTGATCCTCGGAAGGACTGCCGAAATTGCCATCGGCGCAATTTTGTTCGGCCTCTCGATCGGCGCCATCGCCACGGCATTGGTTCAGTGGGACACGCTCCGCGACATCTGGAAAGCCGTGCCCGCAAAAACCTACCTCAGCAAAGCGTTGAGTCTAGGGCTCCGCGGCCAGCTCGGAAACGTAGCCACATTTTTCAATTACCGCCTTGACGTATTCATCGTGAATTACTACCTCGATCCCGCGCAGGTCGGCTTATACGCAGTCGGCGTCGTCGTTTCCGAATCACTCTGGCAAATCCCCCACGCAGCAGCCACAGCACTCTTCCCGCGCACCGCCCGAACCCTCGACCAAGGTGCATCCGAATTCACCTGTCGCGTCTTGCGGCTGATACTCGCTCTGGCCATCGTCTCCGGCATCGCCATGGCCCTCCTCAGCCCCCTGGTAATCCCCTTGGTCTTCGGCGCCAAGTTCAGGCCAAGCGTCCCCGTGATTTGGTGGATTCTGCCCGGCACAATAGCTCTCTCGCTCGCAAAAGTGTTGAGCGCCGATCTCGCAGCTCGAGGCCGGCCCGAATTCAGCTCCGTGTTCGCATTCGCGTCGCTAATCGTCACAGTGGTCTTGGATCTGACCCTGATCCCCCGAATGGGCATTCAAGGTGCCGCGCTCGCTTCTTCAGCGGCCTACCTGCTGGACACAATCCTGCTGGCGATCGCATTGAAATCACTATTGAAGATCACCTGGAAGTCTTTCCTGGTACCGACGCAAGAAGAGGTAGCCGCTTACAAACAAGTTTGGCCCCGGTTCAAATCCATGCTTCGCCCCGCAGCCGCCGCGGCGAGCCCGGGCCGCATAAATTGAGCCGGTGAATTCAGGAATCGCATGAGTCGAGAACGAAAATGAGCCTAGCCACAGCGCAGCCGATCCGTTCGTATCCTCCCCAAGCCCGCACTCCGCTTCCAAAACGCCTCGGAGAGCTTTGCGTCATCTCTCTCCTCTTCCTTTCCATCACCTGCCCACCAATCCCGGTCACGAGCGAGCTCAGCATCAAAGTGGAGCACGTTCTAGTTCTATTCATCGTGGCCGTCTATGGCTGGCTCTTGCTCGCCGGATTGGCAAAAATGTTCCGCTTCAACGGTTTTTTTATCGTCGGCGCGATATACACCGTCGCCGTCAGCATCTCCATTTGGTATGGCTCCGCGATCCTCAACCATTCTTCGCTCCTGCGTGATTATTATGAGATCCCCAAGCTATGGCTCCCCATCGCCTTTTTCACCTTGGCATACGAGTCCGAGCTATCCGAGGCCTCCCTTCGACGCCTTCTGAAATACATTGCAGCCGCCGTTCTCCTCGTCTGCCTCTATGGCTGGGCGCAATTCCTGAATCTCGGCTTCACGCACACCCTCAACACCTACTACTCGGGCGGCGCCCACCATGACCGGTCATTGGAAATTCTCCGCCGAGTATATTCGACCATGGGCAACCCCAATGTCCTCGGCGAGCTCATGGCCTGGATGCTGATGGTTTACATCATGGCCTTCCTTTTTAAGGTCGGGAACCGCTTCCTCAATGTCGCCGTCGCCCTCTCTTGCCTGGCCACCATCGTGATGACCGCCTCCCGCTATGCGCTCCTCATGGCCCTTCTAGCTTTCGGTCTAATCCTCGCGCTCGCCACCACCGCACTCAAGAAACGCGCCGCTCAAATCGCGCTGCTGGTCTTGATCCTGGTGCCGATTTTTGTCGCCACATTCCTGGCCATCGAGTTGAAAAACCAGAGCACCATGCAGCGTTTCGACGCTTTGAAGCACCCCCTCGAAGTTGAATCGCTCCGCGAGCGCATGGACAAGATTTGGGTCGAGGCAGTTTATTACTATGAGCTTTCGCCCTGGGTCGGCCATGGCCCCGCGAAGGCTCTCTTCATTGATGTCTGGGACGACTGCGAATATCTCGGCATCCTCAAAAGATACGGCACCGTCGGCTTTTTCCCGTATATCGCTTACTACTTATTCCCCATGTTTCTTATCTGGAAAGGACTCCGCGCCGCCCACCAGCGCGCCGGTCCCCTCATGGAAGATCGAATCCCTGCAACATACATGGCCATGCGCATGGGCTTCGCCATGACAGTGATGGCCCTCGTCATGAATATCGGCATGTCCACGTTTTCCAACGACGAGCTCCAGGCTTTCCTATGGCTATGGCTCGGCCTGGCAGCCCGCGCAGCGCAAACAGTCGTCGAAGCCTCAAACGCTGACCCGCAAATGTTCCGCGTACCCCGCGTAGTTGCATTCGCGAAAGACCGCCTAGCTCGCCAACCCCTAACGCCCCGCTGGACCCGTGCCACATGATGTCGCCCTACACACCCGAATCGGCTCTGTCCCTTTCCACCCGCAGGGGCACGGCATGCCGTGCCTCTGCAGCGCTGCTCGCCGCCCAGTTTTGGCTTCGTGGCACAGCCGCTCCTGCCTTTCGTGGCGCAGATACTCCTGTCTGCGCTCCGACGAGCACCTCTCCAGCCAAGAGCACCCCGCAAGCATCGGACCGCAAGCGTCTCCGCGCCCTCCCGCCTTTCTCCGTGTCCTCTGTGTTAAATCCTATTCCCATTGCTCGGCAACTTCGCCCCACCCTGCCGCCCAATTTCTACAGGTTTGCCCTATGACCACCCTCGACATCTCCCTCCGAAAACGCGTCACCAATCTCCTCTTCCCCCGCTATTCCCCGCTCCTAGACCGCATGAACTGGTCCGCCCGCTGGACCGAAACCGTCCGCCAAAGCAACGGCTGCCCAAAATTCCCCAATCGCGAGGAAATGTACCGCCACCTGAACGCCGAATTCTTCGGAGGCGGCAACCAACCCATCGATTATTTCGAATTCGGAGTCTTCGAAGGAAAAAGCATCACTTTCTGGTCCGCTCTGAATCCGCACCCCGAAAGCCGCTTCTTCGGCTTCGACTCCTTCGAGGGCCTCCCCGAGAACTGGAACCCCGCCAGTCCCGCCGGCGCCTACAACGCCTGCGGAAAAATTCCCCAGACAAGCGACAAGCGAATTCAGTTCATCGTCGGCTGGTTCCAGAACTCCTTACCCGGCTTTCTCGCCGCGCACAATCCGAGAAACCCCGTCATCATTCACAGCGATAGCGATCTCTACTCCTCCACGCTCTATTCCCTCACCGCCATGAACCCGCTGATCGCTCAGGGCACGTTTGTCATTTTCGACGAATTCTACGATCCACTTCACGAATACAGGGCGCTGCACGACTACGCTTCGAGCTACTTGAGAAAGTACCAGTTGATCGCTGCCACGCCCGAATTCACTCAGGCCACCATCAAAATTTTGTAGAGCACCCCGGAGAAGCAAACACACTGGCTGATCACTTCTTCTCCAGGCAGCTACAACCAGCAGGGATTCTGAACTTGCCGTGAAACGCGGCGACCAATGCAAAGGAGAAACAGTTATGCGGTCCAACCGGCTCGAAAATGCCGTTGAGCAATATTCGCAATATCCTGTCGCGGAACCCGCCGGCCATCACCGCTTCCAGTGCGGCGCTCGGACCCTAAGCTGGGCCGCTGCCCTACTGTGCTTCGGTTTGGCCGCAGGCGCCCACGCTCAGCAAGCCGATCCGCGCAAGCAAAATCCAGATTCGACTGTTTCGGCTCCCTCGCACGGCGACGCGAAACCCGTGCCTCTGCGGCCGAATGCGAGTGATCCACCGTCCGCATCATCCGCCAACCAATTCATATTCTTCGCGCCCGATGGGACCACGCTTTCGAGCAGCCCGGTTGTGACCTGGGACAACACGAACCAACAAGTGGCTCTCACACCGGATACGACCAGCGGTGCGCAGGATTTCCTGTCAATCAACCCTCTTACCTTCCAGGCAAATTGTGGCCAGTTTGCCGAACCAACCGAGATAGAGAGCGACGTAGACGGGACTCTCTACTTCTTAGGGCATTGTGGCGGAACCTCATCGCCCGGGATCGAGCGCTTCTTTTTTCGACTCGACAATAGTGGCGCGATAGCTCTCGTTGGTTCGAATTTCGGAACGATGGCCGGAGGCATTGGAACAGACCTGAACGGCAACACCTGTCTCCCATACGTGAACAAGGACGGCAGTTTCGCGGCGAATCAAGGTTGTGGAAACGTTGCAACGGTATTCGCGCCGGATAGCGGGCTGGCAACGCAATATGCCGGCTTGGCGAGCAGCGGGCAGTCGAATGGTTTTCCCTTTATTGTTAAAGCGATTGACACCATCGAAACAGGTTCGGTCCCCGACTACTTTCTCTATACGACGCTTGCCAGCGGCATCGGCGGGCCTGGCATGTACCGCCTCGAAGCCTATATGGTGGCCACCACGTCTGTGGCCCAAGCGACCATGCAGTTTACAGTTGCTTACAACGACGGTCAGGCAATTCAGACACTCTCGAGCGGCCCGCCGGTCTGGTTCAACGCAAAAGGAACCTTGTTGAATTTTTCCCAGCCCTTTTACGTTACGGCCAACTCCCCAATCGTCGTGTCAACCGTGGCAACGAGTTTTCCCACATACCATGTCGTCATCCGGCTGATCGCCGAGTAGCTTTGCAGCTTTTCCGCTGTCCAGAACATCGTACCGGAGCAGCGAACCTTATTGATCCTCGCTACTCCTCGACTTCAGATTCGCCGCGATCGCCGCGATCAGACCTAAGGCGGAATGCTTCCGTTCGATCCCTTACAAACGGCGACGCGCACAAAACCATCGACCGCAGCGCTTTCTCGCGAGAGATATACCCCTCCGCACCTCACTCCACGTCCCGTTCTATGCGAAGAAAAAGCGAATAAAACGGCGCGATTTCTAATCTCGCTTTCGAGATTAGAGATCGCCCTAAATCATTGAAAACATTAGACTGGACCCAATTCTGATATGCAAAAAAAGGGGGGGTATCCGAGGCCTGTCATTCCCGAACACATCACAACCCGGGCGTTTTTCGCCCGCATCCTCGCAATTCAATGCGCATGTCGCCCATTCCCAAGCCGCGCGTACAAATCAAGAAAACCAGCTTCCTCGTTCTTCCAGTTGTACCTCGATCGCACCTCTGCGACGCCCCTCTGGCCCATTTCCTCTGCCTCGTCCGGATGCTCGAAAATCCATAGCATCGCGTCGGCGATCGCTCGCGCATCCGAGGGATCCACAAGCAATCCGCAATTCGCGGTGGCAACGATCTCTCGCCAAACTGGAAAGTCTGACGCCACCACGGGCAGCCCCGCAGCCATGTATTCGAATAGCTTGTTTGGCTGAGACTCCGCATAGGCCTGCCACGGCTGCGCCAACGCCAATCCAACCTTGGCCTCTTGCAAGAGATCGTTCACGCTCTCCCGCGAAACCCAGCCTCGCACTTCCAGCCGCTCGGGGCCCGAGATCGCTTTCAGTTCCCGTTCCAGCTCCGGAGGGTCAAATCTCCCGGCGAGCAGAAGCTGCGGACGCAGCAATCCCGGCAAAACCGAAATTGCCTGCACCATCTGCCGCGCTCCCCGGTACCGATCCACCAGCCCTAAATGAATCGCCCGGTTCGGGCGCCCAGCGTAAGGCCGGGAATCAGTTCTTTCAACCGCAGTCACCCGCGGAAAATTCTGCACCGTCACTGTTCGGTGGCCAGGAAACCGCGCCGCGATGGTCGGGGTAGCCGCCACAATCCCGTCGAAAACCATGGAGGAAAAATAATGCGCCGCTTCCGCTCCCGTGGCCGCGACTTTTCTAAGCGGCATCGCGATCCAGTCCTTTACGAGGATGTCGCGGGGCACATCTTCGTGAACGTCATAAACAACGCGCTTTCCGCTAGCCTTCAGCAGCGCCCCCACAGGAATCAGCTCCGGATCGTGAAAGTGATAAACGTCCGCGCCAACCGCGACCCCTTTTCTGTAAACCTGCCACACGGTCTCCGTCATGCGCTGCATGCGCCCGTTCGGCCTGGCGACTCCTCGCACCTGTATCGCACCGAGCTTTTCGTCTCGGTCGTGGGGAACAACAATGGTCACGTCGTAACCCGCCTCCGCCAGCGAAATCGCTTCCTTCTCGTAAATACGCACATCGCGCGCCGCGTGAGCAGTCGTCAGCATGCAAACCTTCGTCCGGCCGTTCTTATTCGTCGAGTCGTTCATCGCTCGCTTTCATTGCCTAATCAGTGGACGCCAAGACGGTCGTTCGCTTCCCCAGCCTCGAGCGGCCGAATGCACAATTCCGTCCACGCCGCCCCGCACTGGTAAACCTGATACACGGGAAGGTCGTGCGCCTGAACAACGTAATCGCCATGCTCCATCGCCGACGCCTGAGAGACCTCCGTCATCACATATGGATTTCCAGGCCATGCCCGAACACGAAACTGCTTCGAAGGAGCTTCGTAATTTCCGTAGCTGAAGCAGTAGCCGATGCAAGCCCGGTCAACCATGTGATAAAACGAAAACCGGTCAATCCCCGGCGCAATCACCGTATCCAGCACCCGCTGGCCCGGCGGCAGCGTGTGAACCAGCCGCTCCACCTGCGCTTCCATCCGGTTGATTCTGCCAGTGTCACGATACAAAAACGCGAAGAAGACAAGCGCAATCGCCGCGAGCGCCCGCAGGTGCCACTTGCGAGCCTTCATCGCAGCCAACGGACAACAAAGAAGCACCGTCGAGGCTAAAGTAAGCCGCTCCGTCAGATGCCCCACAGGCGCCGCATATTGCGGCAAGTAAATTCCGTCAGGCAGCAACAGCACGGCCGCCTCGACAATAAGGTAAAGCTCAAGCGGGATCGCATACCGTGCCGGGAAATCCCTCTCGCGCCTCCGGCGCAGCAGGTCACTTCCCAGCGCCACAGCGATAAAAGCTGCAAAAGCAGCAGCCGGGATAAGGTAGCGATACCCAAATATGAATTGGTCCAGGCCATTGTAGAACTCAACGGAAAGCACCGGCGCCTTCAACCGGTAGTTCTGCCCCAGGTAAATTCGAGCAAACAGAAGGGGCCCAATGGCCGCCAAGAGCGGCAACCACCGAAAACGCCGCGGAATAACCTCAGCGACCGCCACATAGAGCGCGCCACCCGCAAGCAATGCAACCCCATAAGGATGTGCCAGCAGCAGAACCGGCGACAGAACAATTACAGCCAAGCGCGTGAATCTCCGCCCCCTCCAAAAAATTGCCAGACCGCAGAACGCGAGCCCAATCGAAAGGTAGTAATTGAACAGCCCTTCTTGGTAGGTCCACCCGTACGAGATCGTCGCAATCAATGGCACAAGCGTCCACGGGGCGCGGCCAGCCGCGCTGCCGATAAACGAGAAAGCCCCCCAAAAGAAAATCAGCACAACAAAGGGCACTGCGAGCCGCTCCGCAACGTGCAGACTGAAAACTCGCCCCAGCCCATTCAACAGCAGGTCGAACAAAACGTTATTCCACTGGTGGACAACGAATAACCCGGGCGCCTGCCCGCGTTCAATCAGTTGAACGAGCCACGCATTATATAAATGGCTCCGGAGATCCCCCGCCTCAATGCGAGGAAGCCACAAACACGGAACCAGAATCAGAGCGGAGATAATGTTGATTCTTAGCCAGTACTCATGCCAGAAGTGGGCGAAGTTGGGCGCAGCGGCCGGCTGAGCAGCCACCTCAAGCGGCAAGCTGGCATCCACTGACTCAGCGGTTTTCTCTGCCACTTGCGTTTCAGAAATGAAACTTCGCGACATTGTGATCAGCTTTCCGTTTGAACCCAGCCAGGCAAGCGTTTCCTGTGGAGCGATGCAATCAGTCGAACAGCCGATAGCGGAAGATTGAGTAGAGTGCGACAAAGCCATCACGCCAGGTAATCTTCTTGCCCTCTTTATAGCTCCGGCCGGAATAGGAGATCGGCACCTCATAAACGCGCCAGTTTCCCTTCGCCACTTTGACAGTCACTTCAGGTTCGAAGCCGAACCGGTTTGATTTCAGCTGCATCCGTTCGATTACGTCGCGGCGGAATACCTTGTAGCAGGTTTCCATGTCCGTAAGATTAAGATTCGTCACCATGTCCGAAAGCAACGTGAGCACCTTGTTCCCCACGTAATGCCAGAACATATGCACACGCTGCGGCCCGCCGAGAAACCGCGACCCAAAAACCACATCGGCTCGTCCATCCACAATCGGCTCAATAAGTTTCCCGTAATCTCGCGGGTCGTACTCGAGGTCTGCGTCCTGCACCAGGAGAATATCGCCCGACGCAACCGCAAATCCCCATCGCAGCGCCGCGCCCTTACCCTGGTTGGCCTCATGAAAATAGAAACGCAGTCGCCCAAGCCGCAAAGTGCCGTTCCCGCCCGAGATTTCGGTTACCTCATGCCCTTCCGACTGTAACTTCTGGAACCTCTGGAGCAACTGGCGGGTACCATCCGTCGAGGCGTCGTCCACCACGACGATCTCGTCAGCCAATCCTGCCTCTTGCACCCGGCACAGCACTTCCTCGATAAACTTCCGCTCGTTATAAACAGGAATGACTACGGACATGGTCTTTCTTTTTCCCACCCCGGGTGCGTCGAATGTTCCAGGAGCTTGAAGCTTCGTGAGTTGTTCCCGCTGCGATTGTGGCGCCAAGGCTTCTCCACTCCTCTCTAATCTTCCTTGTTCAGTCGAAATGCCCCCCGCTCACACCCAAGGGAGGAGGGATTCTATCCATTCGCCTCGGGAACTCATATGACAAGGATGAGACCAGCATGTTAAATCTGCGCGCCCCGCGTCCCGGCGGAGCCCTTCGGACAATAGCGAGGAGACGCCTGCAGGCCTCCTTCGTTTGGTCTAACTCCCATTTGATTCTTTCACTTTCATGACGTGCCTGCTCACTCCAAACGGATTCGGCAAGTTTTAGAATCCCATTCGCACGCCATTAACATAAGCCCGTTAGGTTTCCCCCGCCCGTAAATGGAGCTCCTGGCTCCACGAAAGGGGCTGCTCAGCCTCGCTCAAAGGCGCCCATGCACGTTCTTGCCCGCTCCGCTTCCGAAAGTAGATCCAGGAGCTCGCTCGCCGCGCGGCGGCCATCTAAGAAGCCAAAGTCGGCACGCAAACAGTGAAAATCACATTCATCAATCATGCCAGCTTCCTCCTGAAGTCGAAGAGCGCAACGCTCATCTGCGACCCGTGGACGCAGGGAAAAGCCTTTAACGATGGCTGGGCTCTCCTGAGCCCTTCGGCAAAAGTCCCCTACGATCGTGTTGATTTCATATGGGTTTCCCACGAGCACCCGGATCATTTCAGCTTTGCCACGCTGAAAGCGATCCCGGCAGTTGACCGTCAGCGCATCACAGTCCTATATCAAAAACACAGTTCGCCCCGCCTGGTGGACGCTTTTCACAAACTTGGGTTCACCAATGTCCGCGAACTCCCGCTCTACCATTGGGTCTCCCTCCGGCCCGGATTCGACGTCCTATGTGGTTCGGTGGGCGCGATGGACTCATTCCTGGCCATTCGCACCGAAACCGAGTGCATCTTGAATATAAACGACTGTGTATGCAACGAGCCCCAATTGAAATACATCCAAAAGCTCGTCGGCAACGTCTCGCTTCTTTTCACCCAGTTCTCATTCGCCAATTGGATTGGCAACCACGCCGACGAAATCCACGCCGTAAGCGACAAGCTGTCTGAATTTACTCTGCAAAGAAGCATCTTTCAGCCCGAATTCACCATTCCCTTTGCCAGCTTCGTATACTTCTGCAATCAGGAGAATGCCTGGATGAACGATTTCATGGTGACGTCGGCGCACATCGCCGCCATGAATCTGCCTGGTGTAAACTTCATGTACACGGGTGACGTCTGGGATTCGCTCGCCCGTTCTTTCGATTCCAATCGCGCAGTCGCCAGGTTTATGAGTGACTTGGAAAATAAGCACATTGACCCCACTCCTCCCAGCGTAGACGAAGACAAGATCCGTGAAGCAATCCTGAAATTATTTGCAGCGCTTCGCGATAAGTTTGGAAAGACAATCTTGAGAAGAATGAAGCCCTTCGAAATCTATGCGCATGACATCAACCGCATTTTTGCGGTCAGCCCGCTTGAAATCCGCTGTGAAATTCGCGCCCCAGCCCCTGCTGAAGCCGCGCGAGCCCGCTACGTAATGTGCAGCCAGGTGGCCTGGTACACCTTCGCTCACACCTGGGGCTGGGCGACGCTGGAAGTTTCCGGAATGTATCTGGACCGTGGTTTCAATGCGAAAAACCCTGACCTGCTTCTCAACCGCACGATCAACGCGCTCTCGACTGACCTCCTGAACTTCAGCTCTCCAGCCCGTACGGTCCGCACCCTCGGTTTCTTTTGGGGAAAGAAGTACGAACTCATGTATCGCTTCCTCGCCTCCGGCAGTCCAATGGCAACTGCCGGAGCCCAATAAAATGAACCGTCAAGTTCGGCTTGAATTGAGATTCTCGTTCTTGCTTGTCCTCGCCGCTTCGATCGCCGTCCCCGAGCCGGGCCGTTTGCTCCAGTCGGCCGTTCGCCAGCGATCCGGAGCATCCTTTCCCGCTTGGAACGACGGCGCGCCGCGATTAGTCAAGACCGATGGAATGGACTTCTACGTTTCTCCTCAAGGAAATGACGCCGGCGACGGATCGCGGCATCGGCCTTGGGCGACGATAAGCCATGCCGGGCTGGCCGCAGTGCCCGGATCCACGGTTCATGTTTCCCCCGGCGTTTATAGGGAAGCAGTTGTAACCACAGCCAGCGGCACTCCCACCGCCAGAATTGTCTACATTTCGGACGAAAAGTGGAAAGCGCAGATTGTCCCCAGTTCCCGCGCGGTCTTCACCTGGAAGAACACAGGCGATTACAGCGACATCATCGAATTCGAAATCGGCGGCAGCCTCTGCGGTGGAATCGGATTGGGAGGCTCATTTCAGAGAGCCATTTCGAACAACGTGCACAATTCCGCGGAACATTGCGGCACTTCCGACGGCGGCTCAGGGATCGGTGATTTCAATTACGCAAGTCGAGACAACGACATCATCGGAAATTACGTCCACGACGTCGGTATCAGCGACCCCCTCTGCGGCCAGCAGGGCCACTCCCTTATTCACGGAATCTACCAAGCAAATTATGGCGGCCACATTCATCTCAATGTTGCTGCAAACAACTGCGCCTGGGGTATTCACCTCTGGCATGCCGCCACCCACGCCACAATCACCAACAACACGGTCGTCAAGAATCGAAGCGGTGGAATCGTAATCGGCTCCGGCGATTCTCCCTGCAGCACCACCGGCTGCCCCGGCGGAGACGATTTCACCATCGTCCGCAACAACATCGTCGCCTACAACGGAAGCCAGTTCATGGGCGGCTGGGGCATCCGCGAAGAATCGCAAGATCCCGGCCAAATCGGCGTTCACAACCAATACAGCCACAACCTCAGCTTCGAGAATGTGTCCACGGATTTTCTCCTGCTCAAAAACCACCAGTGCGCCAATTGCATTCTCGGCCAGGACCCGGGTTTTGTGTCTTTCTCGTCTGGCGATTACCACTTAAGGAAGAAGAGTCCGGCAATAGGCGCCGGCACCGTGCAAGATGTCCCGCCACTGGATTCTTCAGGGAATTCGAGCCCGCCAAACACCAGCGTGGATATCGGAGCCTTTCCGGAGTTCGGAACCCATCAAAATTGATGACCGCCTCGAGGGTTCCTCGTGATGCTCGTACATTCTTTTTCCAGAATTACTACTGGGCAGCCGAAACATTTAGCGTGCAGCTAGTCGGCAGCTTCGCCGCGGCCCGTGGGCGCTTCGCGGGCGCGAAGAGTGGCATGGGAGCGCTTGCGTTTCCAGACGTAATCCTTGCGCAGCTTTTCCTGGTGCTTTTTTACCTGCAACTCGAGTTCCGCGAAGGCCACTTTTGTGCAGCCGCGGACATTTTCGCCCGCGCCCGTGGCGTGAAGCACGCCGGTGGGGAGCGTCAAATTTACCGAGAAATTGTATTCCGTTTTTCGCGGCGTTTTTTCGAGCGAACCGTGGAGTACCACGAGGTCCGGTGCGTATCTTTTCAGCAAGCGATTCAGTTTCTCAATGTGATGCTGAGCTTCTTTCTCGATCTCCAGACGAAATCCCGGTTCGATATGGCTGTAGGTGATTTTCATGCTGGCACCCTGTTTCGAGTAGGATTACCAAGGGAACGGCCGTTGGCATAGCGGCAACTTCAGGATAGCGCTTCGGTCTGGCGGTTGCAACCCGTGGCGGGTCGCGATTCCAAAGCATAAAATGCAACTGAGGGAACGGCGGTGAGACTGGTTTGACAGGCAGCATGAAATCGAGAACTGCAAAACCAGCGGGCGCCCGAATTCTGGTTGGCCCGGCGGGGTGGTCCTACGCCGACTGGAATGGAATCGTCTATCCCGCTCACCGGCCGCGCGGTTTTCACGAGGCGAATTATCTTTCAGGCTACTTCGATACGATCGAGATCAACACTTCCTTCTACCGCCCGTTGCGTGCCTCTCATGCGGCGCAGTGGCTCGATCGTGTGGCTGCTAATCCGCGATTTCTTTTTACAGCCAAACTCTGGCAGAAGTTCACGCACGAAGGCGACACGACTCTCGAAGACGTGAAAGCGGTTCGCGCCGGCTTCGATATTCTTCACCGCGCGGGGCGGCTTGGGGGGGTGCTCCTGCAATTTCCGTTTTCGTTTCATCACACGCCGGAAAATCTTGCGCGGCTCGAGCAGATTCTGAATTCGTTTCGCGAATACCCGCTGGCTGTCGAGGTGCGCCACTCATCCTGGTCGCGCAAGGATTTTTACGAATTCCTGCACCAGCGCAGCGTGGGATTCTGCAATATCGACCAGCCGGTGATTGGCCACTCCGTTGTGCCAAGCGATTTTGCTACCTCTCCAGTCGGCTACATCCGGCTGCATGGCCGCCGCTACGACACATGGTTCAGCGACGATCCCGCAACTCCTCCCGAGGAGCGCTACAACTACCTCTATTCCGAAACGGAGCTTGAGCCCTGGGCCGAACGCGTGCGGCACGTTGCGGAAAACACGCGCACGACTTTCGTCGTCACCAACAATCACTTTCGCGGTAAAGCCATCGTCAACGCTCTTCAGCTCATCCATCTTCTCACCGGCAGCAAGGTGCATGTTCCGGAGCCGCTGCGGCAGCACTATCCTCAGCTTGACGCCATCGCGAGCGAGCCATCAAAAGAGCCCACGCTTTTTCCCCTCGCTCCGAATTAGTCTGCGAATTACTCGCTTGCCCGGCACACTTGAACACACGAGTACGCCTATCAGGAAAGATTCAGGTTGTCGTCGTTAAGTGGAATCTACTTCTTGAAGAGATCTTCGAAGGCTTTTCGCGCGTCGTTGGGGCGCGCCGCGGGAGCAACCGGAGTGCTGGACGTCGCGTAGGTGACCGGCGAAGTATCCTTCTCGACCGTCATGCGCAGCTCGAAGAACGTGCAATCATTCTTGCCGTCCTTCTTGGCAATTCGTTCCGGGATCGGCTGGGTGCACTCGAACTGCGCTGCCGTATCGAAATGAACGCACTGCTTGCAGCAATGCATTTCGGCGTGGCAGCGCGGGCATTCGCCGGTGGGATCAAATCCCGGTGGCAGCGCTGCGCCGCAACTCGAGCAACGGGCGCGCATCACGGTGCCGACCATGCGTGGCGTGCGCGGGCCAAGCATGTCCTGCTTCGGCCGCGGCTCGCTTGGTCGGTCGGGGCGATCTGGACGGTCCGCGCGTTCCCTCTTTTTATCCTGGGAATCGCGGTCCGCGTAGCCCCTTTGCTTATACTTCCGCTCCATGGAGACCTCCTGGGGGTTGATTCATCATACTCTGAAACGCCGCGTGCAAATGGTCAATTGCGTGTGGGATGCTGAATGGTAATTGAATTGTGCTGCCGTTCATTGAATCATGCCTCATGGAATCGCTGCGCTCGCTTTTTCAGTTTGCTCATGATGCGCCGTCTGTGGCGTGCGCCGCCCAGAATTTACAGAGACCTTCGAGCGGAAGATCCGGCTGTAGAAATTTCTGCGGCATGCCGACGCTTGCCAGCAGCGCCTCCGCGGCCAGATAACCGCTGCGGACCGCGCCTTCCATCGTCGACGGCCAGCCCGTTCGTGTCCAATCACCCGCGAGATATAGATTTTTCACGGAACTTTCTTGACCGGGCCGCCAGCGGTCCACACCTGGCTCGGGAGAAAATGTGGCATTAATTTCCTTGATCACCGTGGCTTTCACGACTTTCGCTTCGCGCGTCGCGGGGAGCACGTCCGCCAACTCTTTCACACAGAGATCAATGATTTCCTGCCGCAGCCGTGGCACCAGGTCATACGACGCGCTGATTACCAACTGAAGATACTGCCCGCCGGGTACGCCACTTTGCGTCCCGGATCCTTCCACCACCTGTCCCATTGGACGCGCCTTGTGCCCTTCGGTTTCATCTGCCGCGTACAATAGCGACTTATTGAAAATCCACTGCGTGGTGTGGTCGAGCAATGTCAGGAACGGCTCCTTCATTACCGTGCGATCGAACCACAGGTGAACTCCGGTGATCGGCGATGTGTTGATATGCCGCAAGCCTGCGAGCGAACCATTCTCCTCGCTCATTTCCTCCGGTAGCATATTCAGCAGCACATCGTGAGAAACAGCCACCACACATGCATCCGCCTCTGCCAGCGACCCATCTTCGAGCACCGCGCCGGCAAAGCGATCCTCGTTCACGCGGATTTCGCGGACTGCCGCGCGCAGCCGCACTTCCCCTCCCCGCTGCACCACGGCTTCGCGGCAGCCTTCGTACAATTCCGCGAGTGGCACGGAAGGAATCCCCACGCGATAGCCTTGCCGATTGCCAAGAAATGCCTTCCAGAAAACTACGATTCCGTATCGCGCGTCAGTCCGCGCCAGCTCTTCATCGAGCGCGCTGACCAGCACCACGCGCCAGAAGCGCTCGATGGCTCCCGGCGTCTGTCCCGTTTGATGCAGCCACTCGAGCATCGAGGCGCCGTCGGCACCGGGCGGATTCCCGCCGGCTCGCGCGATTGCGAGCATCGCATTTGCGATGCCGCGCTTGTCCGCAATTGTCAGCGCTTCGAAGAACAAGAACGACGGCGCCATGTGTAGCGGCGGCGGCAGCGCTGCCGCTTCAATCGTCGAGCGGCGTCCTCTTGCATCCGCGAAGTACAGCCGGTCGTAAAACCGGATTTTCTTTTCCGCGCCGGCGCGGCGATAAAAATCAGCGAGGTTCGTGCAGCAGCCGAGCGTGACGTGCTGGCAATTGTCCACTTCGCTGCCGTCGGGCAGCGTGTAGGAAGTGGCGCGCCCGCCCAGATGCGGACGCTTTTCGAACAGGCGGACGCGGAAGCCCGCTTCAGCCAGCGCGACGGCGCAGGACAGGCCCGCCAGTCCGCCGCCGATCACCAAAACGCTTTGCGAGGGCATCCTTCTTCCACCAGCCGGGCATTCCCGCCGTGACGAGATATTGAACTTTTTCGGCGCTTGAGAGCGAGACGCGCGAAGAGAATACGTCGAAGCTGCGTTCCTCGATCCTGGCGAGCAGTGTGCTGTAAGTGCGCACGAGTGCCCAGAGGGTTGCGCGGCTGTCAGAATCCACGTGCTCGACGAGCGGCGCGCCCTCTTCGTAGAATCTCCAGGCGCGGTCGGCTTCGAATTCGAGCAGCTCGCGAATCTCCGGAGTCATCGGGCCGCCCAAATCTGCGCGGCGGACGCGGAAGCGCTCGAGATCTTCTTGCGGGAGATAAATGCGGCCCATTTCGAAATCGCTGCGCACGTCGCGAATGATGTTGGTCAGTTGAAACGCGAGGCCGAGCCGCTCGGCGAGATCTGGGTCGCGCGGGTTCCGGAAGCCGAATACGTGCAGGCAGGTGAGCCCCACCGTCCCGGCCACGCGGTAGCAATATTCGGAGAGCCGGTCGAAAGTGGCGTAGGAGGCGACCGTCAAGTCCATCTCTGCGCCGAGAATCAAGTCATGAAAATAGCGCGTTGGAATTTCGAAGCGCGCCATGGTGTGCGCCAACGCCGGCAAAATTGCGTGGGCTCCGGTGCGCCCGGCGACAGCTTCATCGAGCATTCCTCGCCAGCGCGCCAGTTCACGCCGCTTGGTTTCGAGATCGCCGGCGTCGTCTGAAACGTTGTCCACCAGACGCATGAAGGCATAAAGCGCGAAAAGCGCGTTTCGTTTCTCTCGCGGCAATCCGAAGAAGGCCAGATAGAAACTGCTGTGAGCCGCGCGGGCAATTCGATTGCACTCGGCATAGGAAGCGACGATTTCCAGAGCGTTGGCCGGCGATGACGCTGCTCCCCCACGTGCCGTCACTTTTTCAGGCGCTTCCACTTCTCGTGAACTTTCTTTCGGAGCGATCGATGCGGAAAGTTTCGAGCTCATCGCTCCACCAAGCAGCCGGAGTTGCATCCATTTCGTGAGTGCGGGACGATGCTCGAGCGTGTTGTATCCGGACGCTTCGATCGCGTCGAGGATCGCCAGCCCGCCGCGGCTGAACATTTCGATGTCCACGCGTAGAGTGCCATCCACGCGCTCGGCCAGCGGACGGCCAGCGGCAAAAAGCCCGCGCGTGCGCGCAATCAGATGCTTCATCAGCGCCATGTAACGCGAATCGAATTTGCGCTTCACGATGGCGGCTTCGGTGAGGCCGTGCGCGGCAAGCGCGTCAATCGGAATATAGATGCGTCCCTTCTTGAGGTCGCGCGAAACATCCTGCCAGAAATTCGCGAGCTGCAGCGCAGTGCAGGTGAAATCCGAGAGCCTCTGGCGCTCTTCATCGCGGTATTCGCAGAGGTACAGCACCAGCCGTCCGACCGGGTTCGCTGAATACACGCAGTAATCAAGCACGTCATCCCACGTCGCGTAGCGGTGCACCGTCTGGTCCTGCCTGAACGCGCGCAGCAAATTGCTGAACGGTTCAATGGGAATGTTCTTGGCGCGAATCGTTTCGGCTAGCGCGATCAATACCGGATGCGAAGGCCCGCTTACCGAGCCGTAGCACAGCCGCAACTCATTTTCCCAAGCATCGAGCAATTCAAGCGCGCGTGTGGGATCGCTGACCTCATCGCCAAGATCGTCCGCCCAGCGGCAATACGCGTAAAGATTATAGAAATGCTGGTGGAGCCGGCGCGGGAGAAGCCACGAGACGACGTTGAAATTCTCGTAGTGATGGGTCGCCAGCCAGCGCGTGTAGCGCTGTGCTTCGCCAGTGGCGCAGTTTGCCGCAGGCAAATTGCGCGCAATTTCCAATTCAGGTGTGGCCAGCATGGTGCCCTGACGCGGGCGGCGGTTAGGGGATGACGGCAGTCTTCAGCTCGCCATTCCGGTGCTTCATGTGCTCGAAGACGTGCGGCAGTTCTTCGAGCGGAACCTCGCCGGTAATAAAATCACTGGAGCGGATTTCTCCGCGCGCGATGGTTTCGAGCGCCTCACGGATGAACCGCGGCGTGTGATGGAATGTGGACTTGATGGTGATCTCCGAATAGTGCAGCGCCGCGGGATCGAAATTCACCTGGGTGCCACGAGGGCACCCGCCGAACAAATTCACCGTCCCGCCCTTGCGCACCATCTGCACGGCCCATTCCCAAGTTTTTGCCGAGCCGACGGCTTCGATCACGGCATCCGCGCCGCGGCCGCCTTCGCTCAGTTGCCGGACCAGATTCACGGGGTTCTCGATTTCGGAAACGTCGAAGGCGGCAATCGCTCCCAGCCGCTCTGCCGCGCGGACTTGACTCTTGCGTTTGCCGAGCGCGATCACGCGCACTTTGCGCCCGGAAAGCACGCGAATAAATTTTAGGCCAATCGGGCCGCAACCGATGATGACGACCGTGTCACCCGGTTGGATGCCCGTCTCGTAGGCGCCGCGCAGCACGCACGCCAGCGGCTCAGCCATCGCCGCGTCCACGAAGGAAACTTTCTCGGGAATCTCCAGCATGTTCTGCTGCACGATTCTGCCGGGAATACGAATGTACTCGGCGTAGGCGCCGTTGTTGAAGAGCAAATCCTCGCAGAGGTTCGGCTGGCCCTTGCGGCAATAGAGGCAAACGTTGCAAGGCGCCGAATTCGACGGTACCACGCGCATACCCTTGCGAACGCCGCCATTCACGGCGCTGCCCTTCATTTCCACCACGCCCGCCAGCTCATGCCCGAAAAGCGCGGGCGGCTTGATCATGCGCGCATGAAATCCGTCTTTCCAGACTTTCAAGTCCGTGCCGCAGGTCAGCGCCACTTCGACGCGCACGAGCACGTCATCTTCAGCGATGTGCGGGATATCCACTCGCTCGATTTTCAGATCTTCACGGCCGTACAGGACAGCCGCCGTCATGTGTCCGTTCGTTTCCATTCTCATCCGTGCGTTATCACCACTTTCAAAGTATTATCCGCCGGTCGGGCCGCCAATTCCATGGCATCCGCGATCCGCTCGAGCGGAAACCGGTCGGAGATCAACTCGCGTACCGGCAAGCGGCGCTCGAAAACAAGCGCGGCCGACTCCTCCTGGTCTTCCACTGAAGCACTATAACTTCCGAGGATTTCCTTCTCTTCGACCCCCACTGCCGAGGCTGGGAACTCCAATTGCATGACCGGATCGTTATGAGCAAAGAGTAGCACGCGCCCCCCCGGCCGCGCGAGTGCCAGCGCTTCCGAAACCAGTGCAGGGTTGGGCACAGCCAAGAGCACCGCATCAGCGCCGCGCCCGCCCGTGCGGGTGCGCATTTCATCGAGAAGTTTCACGGACGCGGGATCAAAGGATTCTTTTGCGCCGAAGCGAATGCTCGCCGCACGCCGGCCCTTCATCGGGTCGCTGGAATAAACTTCCGCGCCCTCGTATTTCGCGAGCAGCATCAGCAGCATGCCGATGGGTCCCTGGCCGATTACCAGGACGGTTTCGCCGGAGGCCACGCGCGCTTTGCGAACGGCTTTCAGGCAGGTGTTCACCGGCTCGACGAACGTGGCGTCTTCAAATGTAACATCCGAGGGAAGCGCGATCATCCCGCGCTCGACAATCCACGGCATCGCGCGCACATACTCGCCGAAGCCGCCGCCGTTGGGGTCAAAGCCCGCCGTCAGGCCGACTTTCTTGTAGCCGCCGCATTGCGAGAAGAGTTTGCGTTCACAATAGAAGCAGGCACCGCAGGGGATGTGGTGGAAACTGACCACCCGATCGCCGGGCTTGAATTTTTTCACGCCACGGCCCACTTTTACGACCGTGCCGCCCAGCTCGTGTCCGAGAATCTGAGGCGGGGCGATAAACCCGTGATGGATTTTCTTTATGTCAGTGCCGCAAATGCCGCAGGCCGCGACGCGAAACAGCACTTCGCCTTCGCTGATTTCCGGGATGGGGACGGATTCGACCACCACGCGTCCTTTGCCGCGGTACACGCCCGCGCGCATTTGCCCGGCCGTCTTGTGCGCCGCTGCCTGCGATTCTAGTTGTGCCACCGTTTGGTTCATTGTCGCGACTAATTACACCGGCTACATTACTCGTCTAATTCCCTGCCACCGAAGCTCGCGATTCAAGCGGCATCGCGC
Organism: uncultured Acidobacteriota bacterium; assembly: GCA_963701005.1. GTDB lineage: Bacteria > Acidobacteriota > Terriglobia > Acidiferrales > UBA7541 > Palsa-295. Next base: position 2,427,999 of record OY969555.1, on the reverse strand, counting down.
TTTCTGAAATTTTCGCAACGTAGCGATTCAGGAATTGCGCCAGATTCTCTGCCGCACGCTTGCTATTCTGCCCAAGTCGCAATAGGCCCGGTAGCGATTGCGGATGGCGCGCTACCTGGCCTAGAACGCGCGGAATGCTCACGTGTCCCTCTTCGGTCAGTATCTCGCCCATATCGAGCGGCAAATCCTCGTCGAGCGTGTCGCTGATGGCCCGGATGGCCACGGCCGGTATGCCTTCGGCCCTTGCCTCTCGCAGGATTTCGAAGCTCTCCATCTCGACCGCATCAGCCTTCGCGCTGAGGAGATGCTTCTCCTCCGCGCTTCCGACCGCATGATTCGCCGTGAAGAACCGGCTGACCACAACCGCGTCACTTTCGGCTGCAAACGAAATCAGCGCCGCGCTGCTTTCGATCAAGCGACTCTCACTATCGTTGCGCAAATTTTCAGAGAACACGCTCTGCGCCGCGAGAACATGCCCAACCGGATAGGCAGGCCGCAATCCTCCGGCGAGCCCCGACGAAATACAAATATTGACCGGCTCATGCTCGCTTCTCATCACCGCCGAAGCGGCGAGCGCCGCTTGCTTCGGCCCGACTCCGGTAAGAACCACGGCCACTTCGGCGCCAGCAAATTCGGCTACCAGCGCATCCGCGGCGCCGCATTTCCCGCCGCGAAATTTGTGCATCCCGCGCCAAGGCGCGAACTCATTCTCGAGCGCGAAGGTGACCAATATCTTCAATTCATTTCCCTAGGCGGCCGCGGCTTGCGCCACGCTTTTGCTCGACGCAACTCCGCGAACGTAACCGTGCTGTTCGTACCAGCGCACCGCGCGTTCGAGCGCCGCTTCTACCGGCGACGGCTTGTATCCCAGTTCCCTCGCAGCTTTGTCGCTCTCAACGAACATGCGATGGCGCGACATCTTTACGCCCTCAACGGGAATTTGAGGCTCGCGCCCGGCCAGCCGCGAATACCATTCGTCGGCATATCCGGCCGCGAGCGCAACGGCGTGTGGCAGCCGCAGCCGCGGCGCCGGCCGGCCAGTAATGACCGAAAGCGCGTCGAGAATCTGCTTCAGGGTCATATTGCGCGCGCCCAGGATGTATCGCTCGCCGATTCGGCCTTTCTCGGCAGCCAGCAAATGGCCGGCGGCGACGTCTTCGACGGCTACCACGTTCAACCCAGTATCAACATACGCGGGCATCTTGCCGTTCAGAAAATCGAGCAGAATGCGTCCCGTCGGTGTGGGCTTCCAATCGCCCGGTCCAACTGGCGCCGTAGGATTCACGATCACCACCGGCAAGCCCTCGACGGCCGCGCGCACGGCTTCCTGTTCTGCCAGAAATTTCGACCGCTTGTAATGGCCAATCATTTCGTCCACGGTCGCGCGTGTCTCTTCGTTTGGAAAGGCGCCCGGCCGCGGGACGGCAATAGTCGCTACCGTGCTGGTGTAAACAAATTTCTCAACTCCAGCATGCTTCGCTGCTTCGAGCAGGCGTTTCGTCCCCTGAACGTTGCTTTCGTAAATCTCATCGGGATGCCGCGTCCACAGGCGGTAATCCGCGGCCACGTGGAATACACGCCGCACTCCGCGCATGGCGCAATCGAGTGAAGAGGCGTCGCGCAAATCCCCTTCCGCGCGCTCCACATGCAAACCTTCGAGAGCTGCGAGGTTGCTGGTGGGGCGGATGAGGATACGTACGGCGTGGCCTTCACTGACAAGTTGCCGGGCGACATGGCTGCCAACAAATCCGGTCGCGCCGGTGACGAGCGTGGTCATAAAATGCGGAATACCTCGTCCTGCTTCTGCGTTGCGGGCGCGAGCGGCACGGCCCGGGCCGGCGCTTTGCCGTTTCCGTTGCCATTGCCGTTTCCATGCCCATTCGAATGGCCATTTCCATTGCCGCGGCCTTCCGCGGGCTTGCCGATCAATCCGCCCATTTTTCCCGACACCGTCCAGCTCAGCATCTTCCAGGTGTCACCAAGCTTCTTGTTGCCGCCGAGCACCGCGGAGGCTTCGTAGCCCGCGTGGACCATGCAATCCTCGCAGCGCGGGTCGCGTCCACGGCCGTATTTTTCCCACGGGGTGTTGGCGATGAAATCCTTGAAGTTGTCGTGGTGCGCGTCGGTCATCAAGTAGCAAGGACCCTTCCAGCCGCGAGGGTTGTAGGTGGGGTTGCCCCAGGCCGTGCACATCAATTCGCGCTCGCCGCGCAGGTATTCCATGTAAATCGGCGAGGTGACGATGTTGTAGCGCTCGAGCAACTGGCTGGCCTGCCGGAATTTCTCGCGAATTTCAGCGCGCGACATGAAGATTTCCTTGGTCATCACCGCCGCGTAGGAATACGCGGGGGAAAGCATATGGCCGTCCACGCCGAGCTTCTGGAGATAGGCGAAAAGGTCCGCAATTTCTTCGATGTCCGTTTCCTTGTAAATCGTGGTGTTCGAGGTCACCAGGAATCCCGCCGCTTTGGCGGCCTTGATTCCTTCAATGGCTTCACGGAAGACGCCGTCACGCTCGACGCAGATGTCGTGGGTTTTCTCCAGGCCGTCCAGGTGCACGTTGAAAAACAGCCGCGAAGTGGGGGTGAAATCCCGCAGGTGCTTGCGGATAAACATGCCGTTGGTGCAGAGATAAATGTGCTTCTTGCGCCCCAGAATTTCTTTGGTCAGCCTGCCGATCTCGGGATAAATCATCGGCTCGCCGCCGCAAATCGAAACAATCGGGGCGCCGCATTCATCCACTGCCTTCAGGCACTGCTCCACAGTCAGCATCTCGTTGATCGTGGACTTGTACTCGCGAATGCGTCCGCAGCCGGTGCAGGTGAGATTGCACGCGTGCAGCGGCTCGAGCATCATCACCAGCGGAAATTTTTCCGCGCCGCTGATGCTCTTCTTCGCCAGATACCCTGCCATGCTGGCGGTCAAGCTCAAAGGAACTCTCATCCATTACCCCCGTCACCGGTTAGATGCTGTATCTCCTCCGCCGGAACCTGCATGGCGTAGAAATTTCCCCGGCCTTTGCGCATATTGTCGAAACGCGCCAGGGCGTAGAGCGGGAAGGAATTTCGATACAGGTGATACTTCAGATAGAACACGCAAGGGAAACCCGTCCCCGTGAATTCTTTTTCATCCCATTGACCGTCGGAATTTTGCTGCTCCACGAGCCATGCCGCCGCACGCACCGCAGCCGGATCGTCCGGCCCTACGGTGGCCAGCAATCCGATTAATCCCCACGCGGTCTGCGAGGCTGTGCTCTTCCCTTGACCCTTGAGCGACGAGTCGTAATACGAAAGAATCGATTCGCCGAACCCGCCGTCCGGGTTCTGTACCGACCGCAGCCATTCCGCCGCGCGCCGGCATTGCGCGCTCGATGATTTCCCGATCATCTCTAGAGCGCGAAGCACGCCGCTCGTGCCGTAAACGTAGTTCACGCCCCAGCGCCCGTACCAGCTCCCGTCGGCCGTCTGATCCTGCCGCAGGAACTCCTGCGCGCGCTGGAGCGCCGGATGCGTATCCGGCCAGCCCATCTGCCCGAGGCATTCGATGGCTCGCGCGGTCACGTCCGCGGTGGAAGGATCGATCATCGCATTGTGGTCCGCAAACGGAATGTGATTCAAAAACTGCAAATCGTTTTCGTGATCAAAGGCGCCCCATCCTCCGTCGTTATTCTGCATGCTCGCGAGCCACGCCAGTCCGCGGCGCACGGAGTTCCTGAGACGGTCGGGTTCGGGATCGGCCACGCGTCCGAGCGCCATCAGCACAAACGCGGTGTCGTCCACATCGGGATAGAAATCGTTGCGGAATTCGAATGCCCAGCCGCCGGGCGCGGCTTTGCGATTCTTCACTTGCCAGTCACCGGAGGCAAGAATCTGGTTATCAACCAGCCAGCGCTCCGCTTTGATCAGCGCAGGATGCGCCGCATCGAGTCCCGCTTCCTCGAGCGAAACCATGGCGATGGCCGTATCCCAGACCGGAGAAATGCAGGGCTGGACGCGCATGGTGTCGTGCTCTTCGATCTCGTATTTCTCGAGGTATGCGATCTCTCGCGCCACCTGAGGATTGTCCGGCTTCAGTCCGCTCGCGAGTAGCGCATAAATCGAATTCATCATCGCCGGATAGATAGTTCCCAGGCCCTCCGAATTCTTGAGCCGCTCGTACATCCATTGCTGAGCGCGCTTGACCGCCAACTTCCGAAACGGCTTCCACGGCGCGTGCACAAACAATTTGGACGCACGGTCCAAAGCCAGGAAAACATTCCGCCACGAGAACACGCGCCGGTCCCACCGGAACGAAGGCGGCTTCTTCCCAGGAACTTTGAATAGTTCACCGACGGTGACGCCCGCCGGCAGATGCCAATCCGGCTTAAACGCATAGACGATCGCAAGCGGCACCACGATGCCGCGCGTCCACGATGACATCTCGTAAAGATTCAATGGAAACCAGTTGGGCAGCAGCATCAGCTCCGGCGGAATTGCCGGCACGATGCTCCAATCGATCGCGCCCAGCATGGCCAGATAAAACCGCGTGTAGGAATTGCTGGCTTCGAGTCCGCCCAGCTGATGGACTTTCAGCTTCGCGCGCTCCATGTGTGGCGCACCGGCCGGATCTCCCGCCACGCGCAGCGCGACGTATGCCTTCACCGTGGCATTCAACTCCGCGGGCCCTTCGGGGAAAATATTCCATCCGCCATCCGGCAACTGCCGCTGGCGAATATAGTTTGCGAGTTTGGGAATTTTCGGGGAATTTAGCCGCCCAAGAACGTGCAGGTAAACGATGTAATCCGATTCAAGCGTGGTGTCGGCCTCGAGTTCGCCCCACCAGTAGCCTTCGTTTCCCTGCGCACAGAGCAGCCATTCGCTGCTTCGCGCTATCGCTTGTTCCACTTGCGAATCGAAATCTCGGCTGGGAGCTACCGCGGTGCCCTGTCCGGGCCCGCCATGTGACGATTCAACGCGCAGTCTTGCTTCCGGTGTCATCAATCCCTCAGACATATGTAGTTCAGTGTCAACCCGTTCGGAAACGGCAAATTTCACACGGGCGACCTATCTAGCACCCCCCCGCCAGGATTATCTCAGACGGACGGATTTGAATTGACCCACTTTGTGCTGCCCCTGAATATACGCTTGGGAACAGCCACACGCCTACTTTTGGCCAGCCTACCGCCCGCTGCGGCTGGCTGGGTCCCCACCAAAATAGAGGGTTAGACTGCCAAGCGAATCAAATTGATACGCTCGAGGGGCCGAATTCAGGCTCAATCGCTCCCCAAATCACTGGCAGTTGCACCCTAACACTAACATTATCTTTGGGTTTGCACGCGCGGTCAACTAAAAAGACTCCCCTCATGTCCAGTGTTCAGATGGCGAGGAGCCCGGAAATGCTGCCTGACAAATGTTTGCATACTTCTTGGAAGGTCATATCCTAACGGGTGAATGAACTTCCGTTTCCCATTTCCTGTAACTTCACGCTGCTTATCCCCCCCTCGCCCCCCATATGGCGAACGCAATACGAAGGCATCCACGAGCGAAAGCGCGCTTCGCGCGGAGGCCTTAAAGTCAGCTTTACGCGGGTCGAGCACCATGAAGAACAAGTCCGGCCGCCAGTGACGGACGATTGCGTCACTCTCAATAACCACGCTTTCGGCGTCGGCTAGGGCTGAGGCTAACTCCGGCAAAGCGTCCGATAGTCGCCCTTCTTTCGTCCGCACCCATATCGCCCTGGCCGCCCCGGCCCTCAAATAACGCATTGTGTCAGCCCCCCCCTCCCGCTCATCCTCCTCGCGGATCGCGAATGTGTGCTCATTGGGCGCACAGGGGCAGCTCGCGCCGTTCAAAGGACACCCCGCTTCGGTATAGGGCGTGATTTTGACCGCCGTCCAGTGCCAATCTGGAAATGCACGAATCAAGTCCGCCACCAGCGCGGACTTCCCTACCTTGCGGCATTGTCCCCCTACGACCACCAGCCGTCCCGGGAATGGCGCGAGGCTGCGACGGGGTCCCAACGCTTTTCCTCCACTTGCCCTAGAAATCATAAATCGGCTTCTCTCCAGGCGGCCGTGTCTTCCACCGTTTGTGCACCCAGAGCCACTGGTCCGGGTGCGCCCGAATAAAGTCTTCGATCACGCGCGTGAATCGCGCCGTGCTCTCGAGGACGTCAGCGTCTTCATTCCCTGTGCGCGATAGCTCGACGGCCGGTTCGAATCGCAGCCGGTACCTGCCTTCCTTTGCGTCCCAAAAGAGGAAACCGGGGACAACTGCGGCGCCAGTGCGCAATGCGATTCGCGCCAGGCCCGAGGTTGTCGAAGCCGGAATGCCGAAGAAATTCACGAATACGCCTTCTTCGAGGATGGTATTGACGTCCACGAGGATGCCGACTGTCCCGCCGTCGCCTAGAACTTTCAGGATCGTTCGCGCCGAGCGGTTCTTCTCGATCGGCTGATTCCCGGATAGGCATCTGTACCGGTTCACCATCGCGTCCACTCGCTTATTCCGAAGCGGCCGCACCAGAAAATGTAGCGGGTGCCCGTACACGGCATGAGCGAAAGACGAAAGCTCCCAGGCGCTCATGTGTCCGGTCAGAAAGAGCACGCCCTTCCCTCGCGATCGTGCTGCTTCAAAATTTTCCGATCCGTCAAGAACGACGATCCGCTCGATCCGTTCACGCGTGTATTTTGGAAATTGCGAGAACTCTCCTGCCAGCCACCCCAGCTGCCGGATCATCCCGCGGATGATGCGCTGCCGCTCGGGTTCACTCATCTCAGGAAACGCGAGCTGCAAATTGAACTCAGCGGCCTGTCGAAGCCGCGGCCTGAATGCGTATGCCGCCGCAGTAAGACTTGCACCCACAAGCCTCGCCGCGGGCCGCGGCAACATTCCAAGCGATCTCAGAGCCAGCCACGCCCCGGCATATTCGATCCATTCACGCATTCGCGTTCATTATGCGGGAGCCGCGCATCCGGATGCTAGTGCGCGTACACTGTAAGGAATCGGCGCAGCAATGTTAGACTCGACGCGCTTTGAGGCAAATTCCCCGTCCAGCTCGCCCAACTCTCATCGCCATCGCGCTCGCTTTGTCCACCGCGTTCATCTGCCTCTTCAGCCATCTCGGCGCATTCGGTCTTGTTGGGCCGGATGAACCGCGTTACGCCTGGGTGGCCCGCGCCATGGCTGCAACGGGAGATTGGGTGACGCCGCGCCTCTATGGCCAGCCGTGGTTTGAAAAACCGGTCCTCTATTATTGGGCCGCCGCTATCGGATTCGATTTGCATTTGCCGGTGGAATGGGCGGCGCGCTTGCCCTCCGCGTTCGCGGCGCTCGCCGCAGCCATTGCAATCGGCTGGCTCGGGTGGAGGCACTACGGCGCGGCGCCTGATCTCGCAGGCTCGCCCGCTTTGCTCGCGCCCCTACTTTTTTCTTCAAGCGTTGCCGCCGTTGGTTTCGCGCGCGCCGCCACTCCAGACATGCTCTTCAGCGCCTCGCTCACCGTGGCGATGGCCTCCGCCGCTTCCGCCTTGCGCCGCGGAGGTGCGCTCCGTGGCTCATCGATGCAGGCTTACGACTCTGCGCCGGGCGATTGGCTGTCACTGGTAATGTTCGGCGCTTGCCTGGGACTGGCTGTCCTCGCCAAAGGCCCGGCCGGCGTAGTTCTTGCCGGGGGCGCGGTCGGTCTTTGGGCGCTCGCGACGAATCGCTGGCGCGCGGCAATCCATCTCGCCCATCCGATTGCCGTCGCCGCGTTCTGTATCGTCGCTCTTCCCTGGTACGCTCTTTGCGCGCTCCGCAATTCCGAGTTCATTCGCGTTTTCATTTACCAGCACAATTTTGACCGCTATTTGACTCCCGTCTTTCAGCACAAGCAGCCTTTCTGGTTTTTCGGCCCGATCGTCCTACTCGCCCTGCTTCCCTGGACTGTCCTCCTGCTGCCCGCGGTTCAGGAAGCACTCCGTCGGTGGCCCGAAAAATCATGGCACGATTCGCCGGCCATGTTTTTCTCGTGCTGGGCCGTCATTCCGATTCTCTTCTTCAGCTTTTCGCAATCGAAATTGCCCGGCTATATCCTCCCTGCTATTCCGCCACTGGCTCTCATCCTCGGGGCGGTATCGGCGCGGATCACAAGCACTGATTCATCGCCGCTGCGGTGGACCGCCGCCGCACTCGGGTTCACCTGGTTCGCGATGGGCCTTTCCGCCGCGCATTGGATGCATCGTCTACCACCGGGCGCGAAGGACCACGCGGGGCGCGCGATATTCGTCTGCGCTCTATTTGCAATCGTAGATGGCGTCGCCATCGCCGCGCTCGGAATTCTCCGCAAGCGCGCTGCGATTGTGCTCTCCGTGCTCCTCGTGATGCTCATTGTTGAAACCGCCGGGGCTCGCATCCTGCCCGTGCTCGACCCTTACCTCTCCGCGCGCCGGCACGCCGCCTCGCTCCACGACGACCGCCGCCCTGATCGAATTTTCACGTTTCATCTCAACCGCTCATGGAACTTCGGTCTGGCGTTCTATCTTGGTCGGGAAGTCTCCGAGTGGTCACCAGCCGATCCCGAGGCAGCCTTGCTCCTTACCACGCCTCAGGGCTTGGACGAATTGCGAAGGCTTGGCAGGTTCCATGGAAATCTCGACGAAGATTATCGAGGCATTCTCTATGTGCCGGTGTTGCCTGCTCCGCGTTAGGGCCGCGAGGTGGGTGGGATGCTCTGAAGGAAAAAATTCACAATCGCGTTTTCGTAGTTGTGGCGGTCGTCGTCGCCCATTTCCGAGTAGCTCAGCCGCTCACGCAACATTTGTTTTGGGTCGGGCGCCCGGCCGAAAATCTGTGCCGTCTCGCCCGCGAGCGCCGGGCGATCGTCGGAAATTATGAACGTCTTGGGAATCCCGCGCGTCCGGCTCAAATGCAGGGAAATCGGCGTTTCGTGGCGGTATTGGTAATTCATCAACCGGAATCCCCAGTCGCAAACCCGGCTCACGTAGGGCAGCACGGTCAGCCCGGACTTCTTCACTTCTATCTGCACCATGTCGCGAGGGTCGTCATAAGGGTCGTCAACCACGAACGCCGCAATGCGCCCGTCGGAGGCAGCTACTTCGAGCGCCACGTACGCGCCCATATCCACGCCCCACAGGCCGAAATGTTGCTTATCCACATCGTCGCGTCCGGCAAGCGCCTGGATCGCAGCGCGCAGCTCCGGCGTTTCGCGGTAGCCAAGAGTGGTGATTCCCGGGCTCGTGCCGTGTCCCGTGAAATCAAATAAGAAAACGTTGAATTGATGGTCCTGCAGCGCGCTTACGAGCGTTAGAACGTCTGACCGCTGAGATAGATATCCGTGGCAAACGACCACCGTCGGGGCCCCGCGGAGCCCCGGGAAAAACCACCCTTCGCGATCGGGCCCGCCGGGTATCGAAAACGAGAAAGTCGTCGGATGGCCCATCATCACGCTGATATCCATCGCGGAGGGAGTGCGCGCCGGCCGCAGGACTTGATAAAGCAAGAATCCGGAAATGGTGCCGATGGACACAAATCCAAACAGGATTATCGCCAGCAGCCCGGAGAAAACTTTGGCGAGTCGTGTGGTGGGATAGCGAAGCTCTGAGAAGACGGCCATCCGGTGTGCGCGGGGCGCTAAGCGTTCCGCGCCGCAGCGAGTCGCATGTTAACACAACTTTCCGCAACCCCAATTCCCGCCCCCGTTACACTTGCCGCAAGTCGGTAACGGGTCAGTTTGGGATTATCCGGCTTATCGGGAGTTAGCCCATGGCGAGTATCTGACTCGGCACGGAGACGTTTCGATGGTCGCTAGCGGGTTATTAGCGGCAGGTATTTGTCGCCAAAGAGTCTGTGTCCTTCCGCTGCTGTGAAACGCTGCACGATTTCGCCGGTGTTGGCGTTCACACGATACGCGGCGAATGCGCTCATGTATTTGCACTCGGATGTGTTTCGGATCAGAACAGACAGTAAGATTTCCTGCGATCCTTTCAGCCAACGTCCACCGATGACGTGGTAAGGTTCGCAATATTCATCAGCGTCCCAAATGGCCCTCAACTCTGGAGAGTCGAGTTCCGGCTCAATCGGCAGTTGCCGAACTCGATGCTCGAAATCCTTTCGGGCTGGCTCCTCGACTTTCGGAAGCTCATGAACACCTGACTCATCGATGCCATATACCTGCATGTGCCAGGGTCCCAACTCTCCAGTCTCCGTCCAATTGACGAAAAACTTTGTCGAGTCCGGGGCCCAGCCGAGTTCAGCGTCGTGCTTTGTTAGGTTGTTGATGCCCGTCTCGAATCTCTGGCCGTCGATGTGCAGAGTGACTTCGGCTCCGATGACTTCGATCAGTTTTCGGCGATCTGGAGAATAAACAAACATGTGCCGGCCCGGATTGTCGTCCCAAGCCGACCAGGTGTTGAAGAGGGAAATTGTTGCGGCGGACCAAGACCCACTACCGATCGCATATCGCCGATCAATCTTAGGCCGGATTTTGGCGGACGGCTTAATCGTCGGTTCGGTCTTTACGACCTGTGCGGTCGTCTTGGACTGTGCCTTAAGCGATGGGAGGACGAGGGTTCCGACCGCGACAAGCAAGCATCCAGCAGCGATGCGCATAGCACGCTCATTGTAAATTCCCATCGCCTGCACGGCAATAAGGTTTGATTGTGCCTGATTAACCCTGCCAATCGGAAACGGGCCCGCTACCCGCAAGTCCAACAGTTTGGGTCTCACCGCCACCCCCGGCTATAATGCTCCCGGGAGCGATTCGCGCGTTTCATGGAAATTGTAGATCTCCGGCAGGTCCATTCCAGATCTCTCGACGTGCTCTTTCAGGAGGAGGCTCGCCACTGGCGGGAAGAATTACACTGGGATTATCTTCCCTCGATTGATCTCATCCGTAAATTTATTGATTCGCGCTCGCTGAGCGGATATCTCGCGATGAAAGACGGCCGCCCCGCCGGCTACGGCTTCTACGTCCTCGAAGATCACAAGGGATTGATCGGCGGCCTGTTCGTCTCCTCGCAGTTTCCGCAGGCAGCCATTACCAAGGAATTGATCACCGAGATGTTTGACGCGCTCCACTCCACTCCGCGCCTCGAGCGCATCGAAGCGCAGCTGATGCCTTTCGGCACGGAGCTCGACCCCGCTTTTCTCTCGCAGTATTTTCGCTTGCACACGCGCCAGTTCATGCTGCTTCGGATTGCCGAGGCGAAGCTCAGCGGCAAGCCGCTCTCGAACGGGCTGCGAATCGAGCCCTGGAGCGATCGCGCATTTGATGCCGCCGCGCGGCTGATTCAGCTCGCGTATGCGGATCATGTGGATAGCGAGATCAACGATCAGTACCGCACGGAAGCCGGGGCCATGAAATTCCTGCGTAATATTGTGATCCTCCCTGGCTGCGGCCAATTCCTCCCTGAGGCTTCTTTCCTCGTGCGCCCCGTCGGGAGCGACCGCCTTATCGGCATGGTCCTCACCTCCACGGTCCAGGAAGGGGTCGGGCACACCACGCAAATTTGCGTTATGCCCGGCTACCAGGGCCACGGAATCGGCCGCGCGCTGATGGAGCAATCCATCCAGGCGCTGCGGCGGCGACATTACGAATGGCTCTCGCTCACCGTCACGGCAGTGAACTCCTCCGCTGTCGAGCTCTACGAACATCTAGGTTTTCGCACCATTAAGAAGTTTGCGGCAGGCGTCTGGCAGGCGTAGTTCTACTTTTTCGCGCGATCTTTCAGCAGACCCTTCAGTTCGTCCATGAATTCCTTCACGTCTTTGAAGTCGAGATACACGGACGCGAATCGGACGTAGGCGACCTTGTCGAGCTTCTTCAGGCTCTTCATCAAATGCTCGCCGATTTCAGCCGTTGTCCGCTCGCGATCCGGCGCTTCGCTCACGAACGCTTCCGCTTCATCCACGATCGTCTCGAGCTTCCCCACCGGCACTGGGCGCTTTTCACACGCCTTCAATAATCCCTGCAAAAGTTTCTGCCGCTCGAATTTTTCCCGCCGGCCATCTTTCTTGATCACCATGTAGGGAATTTCGTCGATGCGCTCGTAGGTGGTAAACCGCCGGTTGCATTTCAAGCATTCTCGCCGCCGCCGGATCAAATCGCCGGTGCGCGCCTCGCGCGAGTCCACCACTTTGTCGTCCAGGTTCGCGCAAAATGGGCACTTCACCGCGCGCTCTCCCCTGTTTTTCCCGCTTGCTCCGCTTCGGCCAGCAGCGCCGCTTCCCCGGCCACTTCCTCTTCTTGCGCCATGCGTTTCAATTCACCCATCGACCAACCCTCGCGCAGCAAGAGTGGGATTCCTATAAGCGAACACGACACAAACGTAACCAGCCACATGATGACAGCCGCCGCCAATGCGGTTTCCTTATCTACTCCAAAGATTTGCCAGAACACAAGAAACGTTGCGGCCTGCGCGCCTCCGCCGGCCCCAGGCAATTGCGCCACGGATCCGACCATCGTGAATGCAAGCGTCAGCGTGGCGCCGAAGAAATCAATCTTGGAGAGCGCCCCGCCGAACGCGTGCGAGACCCAGAGATACGCCAGCACCACAAGCAGCCAGTGAACCACCGAGTAAGCTATCAGCACCCCCAAATCTGCCCAGGTTCGAATTCCCTGCAAACCGTCGCTGAAACCCTCCAGCAATGCGACGACCTTTCCCCGCCAGCCGTGCCGCCAGGTCGATTCTTTCAGTTTTCCAGCCAGCCATCCCGCCCCGTGATAGCGGAAATAAATCAGGAACGCTATTACGATCGCGAGCCCCACCAGCAGCAGCGCGCCCGCCGATCGCGCCACGGCCAGCAACCTCGCGTTGCTCTCCGTCATCAATCCGCCACTCTTGAAAAGCAGCAGGCCCAAACCGGCGAAAATGGCGGTGGCCGCCATATCGAACACACGCTCGAGCACGTACACCCCAAACATCTGCGGCACGGGGATGGAATCTTTCTTCGCGATCAGCACCGGACGGATCGGCTCCCCCGCGCGGCCAAGCAGGAATGTGCACGCGAATCCCATCATCGTCGCGCTATATACATTGCGGAAATGCGTCTGCCCGAGCGACCGGCAGAACCTCATCCAGCGCAAGGAGCGAAGCGCAAAGCAAACATAAATCGTCGCCACCGAAATCAGCAGCAAGGAAATTCGCGCTTCGCGCAGCGCCTTCCCCACCATCCCCCAGTGAAATCCCTCGAGCGTGATCGAATTGCGAAACTTGTAGAGGAAAATGCCCAAAGCGATCGCGGCGAGGAGCAGCAGAAGGTACCTTCGCGAGTTCCGCAGCATTGATTTTGCACGGTACCAGCGCGCTTCCGGCAGGTCAAGGAATCTGCCTGGAAAGAGTTCGAAGATTCAATACGGTACACGCTGGGCGATGGTGCTTTCAGCCGATCACGAGGCCATGTAACATGCACTCAGCTCGGAACATAACTTCTCTTAAGTATCAATCAAAACCGCCGATAGACCAGATAGCAGGCGGAAAACGCCGCGCGCGCTCAGGAGGTGAACTTTGTCCATTGGTGCTCTCAGTCTTGCAGGGGGAGCGAATTTGGTCAGGGCTTTGGGCCAGAACGCCGGTCAAGCACAGGGATTGCAGTCGAACACATCCATAGCCGCTTTGAAGGACGCTATCTCCAGCGAATCCCAAAGCATCCTCGAACTGGTCAACGCTACGGTTGGGCCTGGCGCCTCCGGCAGCCAGCTAAATGTCTACGGCTAGACCCGTAGGCTGATCCGCCGCGGCCCTCACCTGCCGCTCTAACCCCTGCTTTGAAATCGCGAAGTGATAAGCTCGGCTTGTGGCCGCCGGGGAGAATCGCGAGAAAGGAGGCGCGCAGGCAGGTTTGTGCGACGACTGCAAGCATGCACGGAAACTCGATTCAGATCGCGGCAACGTTTTCTATCTATGCGAGTACTCGAAGATTGATCCTGCGTTCCCGAAATACCCGCGCTTGCCGGTACTCCAGTGTCCAGCCTACGCACGCAAAGCCTGACGCCGGCGTCCCATCTCTCAGCGCGCCGCAGCCGCCTGGCCAGTTCGCCTCTCGATGAAGTTCGATAAACGCTCGATCGCTCGCGGGAACTTCTCGCCGCTCGCTCCGAAGCCGATCCGGAAATGCGCGGGCATCCCGAAGCAATCGCCGGGCGCCAGCAGCACGCCCCGCTCCGCCGCTTCCACACAGAACGCACGCGAATCCTCGCCTGACTTCATCCAAGGAAACGCGGTCATCCCGCCTTGCGGCCGCACGCAATCGAGAATTTCCGCGTGCGCCTTCAAAAATGAATCGAGCACCGCCAAATTCGCGCCCGTCACCTGCCGCACCCGCGCGTAAATTTTCTCGCGGTTCCGCATGGCGATTAGTCCTAGCGCCTCGCCCAACGCCGACCCTGAGACAGTGAAATACGAGTGGGTGGAACGGTATTGCTCCATCCGCCGGCGATCCCGCTCCACAATCCAGCCGAGCCGCAACCCTGCAAGACACAGTGCCTTCGAGAAATCACTTATGACCGTCGCCTTTGGCAACCGCGCTGCGGAAGCCGTCGCCCACCCGTGATAAATGGGGTGGTAAACCTGATCGCTTACGAATTGGATTCCGCGCCCGACGGCAAAGTCGTGTAGCGCGGCAAGCTCGTCATCGCTCAACGTGGCGCCCGAAGGATTGTGCGGCGTGTTCGCCAGCAAGATCTTCGTCCGCGCGTCCGCGAGCTTTTTGATTTCGTCCAGGTCGATTCGGAACTGATTCTCCGCCCGTTGATGGTAGTACCGAACCTCCAGTCCCAGCCCCTTTGGAATCTCATGGAACGCAGGAAATCCCGGCGAGGGCAGCAGTACGTTCGCGCCCGGTTCATTCGCCAACGTAAACAGCAGCAGCAGCGCTTCCGCGGCGCCGGTCGTAATCTGGACGTCTTCCGCGTCCACGCCCTCCATCTTCGCAACTACCTCGCACAAAGCTCTCGAGCCTTCAAGCCGCATGTAAGTCAGCCGGGTGTCGAGCAAATCATCCGCATGATGCCCCTCCTCAAGCTCGAGCACTTGCCGCACAGTCCACGTCGGCCCCGTGCTCGCAGCCAGGTCGAACTCGATGGGCGGCTCGCCGTGCTGATAATGATTCAGGAACTCGTCAAGCAAAAATCGCGCGAAGCGCATAGTCCCCTCCGTAAATCCAAGCGTTCCTGACCAAATTGCACCGGCGCCCCGCCGCCGTCAACGGCCAAAATGGCGCGCGACGTGCCCCCAACGCAGGAATGTACATGCGTTTCGAGGGCGCAGCTTCAAGAAGCGCGTCAATGTCGAGAGTGATATGATGAATCGTATTGGAGGACTGCCATGTCGGGCCCAGGCGGAAACGTGTATAGCCACCAACAAAGAATAGTCAGGGACGCCACAATCTGCGGGGGAGACCCCGTCTTTATGGGTACGCGCGTCACCCTACGCACAGTGCTCGCCAGCCTTGCTGCCGGCGATAGCGTCGCCGAAATCCTCGCGGACTTCCCGACACTGAAAGCTGAAGACGTCCAGGCGGCCATTGCCTTCGCTGCAGCCTCAGCTGAAGAAGATTTGCCGGTAGCAGCAATTCCGCACATTCGATGAAGATCAAGCTGGATGAGAATCTACCTCTCCTTCTTGCGGCTCGACTCAAAACCCTCGGTCATGATATTCACACCACTCATGCGGAAGGCCTCACCGGCTGTGCAGACCGCGAGATTTGGGAAGCGGCGCAGCGAGAATCAAGATTTTTAATTACCCAAGATCTGGATTTCTCCGATTCGCGCAAATTTGCCCCGGGATCACACTGCGGCATCCTGCTCGTCCGTCTTCGCTCACCCAACCGAGGAACCTTGACCGAGCGTGTCGAATGGCTCTTTCAAAATGAAAACGTAGACGAATGGGCTGGCTGCTTCATAGTCGCCACAGAACGGAAGGTCCGTGTGATGAAGCCAACGGATAAACAGAATCGGTGACTGGGGAACTGCTCTGTCGAGGAAATGCCGCTGGGCCTCTGCATAGCCTCGGATGTTAATCAGCGGGTATCAATCGCCATCCTTGTATTTCCGCTCGCTTCGCGACTAATATGCCCAGCCAAGGACGCGGTCCCGTCGAACCGTCCGATACCGCACACATCAGGGAACTTTTCGGCCCCCGTTTGCGTTTCTTACTCTGAAGGCCGAGAGGCGATGCAGGTTGAGAAGCTGAGGAAGATTGGAGCCCGACGCCCAATTAGTCCTGCAATGTCTCCGGGGCGACGGGCCGGCCTGGGAGGAACTTGTGCGGCGCCATACGCGGCGCGTTTTTAACCTGTGCTACCGGTTCACCGGCAACCCCACGGAAGCCGAGGACCTGAGCCAGGAAGTCTTTCTGCGTATCTACCGCACCCTCCCGAGTTACCGGTCCGCGCAGGGAGCATTTCCGACGTGGCTATCGAGCGTGACGCGCAATCTGCTGGTGGATAATTACCGCCGCACGCGCCGCGACCGCATCACCGACTCGATCGACGACGCCATGCCCCAGCTCGAAGAAAAACATTCCTCGGCGCGCACTCCGGACCGGCTGGCGGAAGCCGCCGAGCTGAGCGTCCAATTGCAGCGCGGCCTGGCGCGACTTTCTCCGGAATTGCGAGAGGCCGTGATCCTGCGCGATTTGCAGGGCCTCGAATACAATGAGATTCAGGCGGTGCTTGAAGTGCCCGAAGGCACGGTAAAATCCAGAATCAACCGCGGGCGTATCGAACTCGCGCGCGTGCTTGAGGAAATGGGCTTGAAGCCCTCGTAGGATGCGGCGCTGAATTTCGCATTACGGCAGCAAGGAGCAAGGCGAGAAGAACCATGGACTGGAACTGCACAATTTCGGAAGAGCGGCTGAGCGATTACCTCGACGGCCAGATGCAGCCCGAGGAATCCGCCGCGTTTCGCGCGCACGCTGCCGGTTGCGCTCAATGCACCCGCCTCATCGCCCAAGTGCAAGGCCTCGTCGGGCAGCTCCACAAACTCGAACCCCTCGAGGCGCCACCAAAACTCGCGAACAATATTATTCGCGCCACGCTCGGTTCGCGATGGAAGCGCTGGTTCTCCTGGGCGCCCGTGTTGTGGCAGCCGCGATTCGCCATGGGAGCGCTCACGGTGGCGGCTTCGTTCGTCATCGTGTTCCACACCGCCGGCCTCACGCCCGCAAAGCTCAGGAAAGCGGACCTCAACCCCGCGAATCTTTTCCGCGCCGCCAATCGTCAGGTGCATCTGACGTACGCGCGCAGCGCAAAATTCGTCAACGATCTGCGCGTCGTCTATGAAATCCAGTCGCGCCTCCAGCCTGAGCCGGAGCCCGCCTCCGCACCCATGTCCGCTCCCGCGCCTGAGCAACCGTCGCAACCGCCGTCCTCGAACCCGCAGCAGAAGTCTGAACATAAGCCGCGCGACCGCAGCCAGCTCCGCATCGCCGGCATGTTCGCTTTCCTGCTGCCTGATTCCGTGCCGGGCAGCCTGCTCGGCGGCAACACCAGGAGCTCCCGATGAAATGCGCCAC
Organism: uncultured Acidobacteriota bacterium; assembly: GCA_963701005.1. Taxonomy (GTDB): domain Bacteria; phylum Acidobacteriota; class Terriglobia; order Acidiferrales; family UBA7541; genus Palsa-295. Next base: position 2,410,505 of record OY969555.1, on the reverse strand, counting down.
GCACGCCGAAGTGGACACAACCGGCTATTGCCGCAATTGTGGCAAAGCCATGTGCCCGGAATGTACGCGCGACGTTCGCGGCGCGCTCTACTGCGAGGAATGCCTCGCGCGAATCGTGGGGGTACCGGCAGCGCAAGGCTCGGGGCAACCGATCCCGCCACCTCTGCCCAAATCCGATTCCAATCCGGGCTTAGCTCTCCTTCTGGGCTTCATCCCCGGACTCGGCGCGGTATACAACGGCGAATACGTCAAGGCTCTCATCCACGTGGTAATTTTCGGCGGCCTCATTGCTGTTCACAACAGCATTATGAACGCCGACGACGTGAATGCCGGCTATATGGTATTCATCCATGTCGCGATCGCCTGCTTCTATTTCTACATGCCGATTGATGCTTACCGCGTCGCCAAAGCCCGTCGCACCGGGAGCGCCCCACCCGAGGCTATCTTCGAGACGCCCGGCCATGCACCCGTCGGCGCGTTTGTCCTTATTCTATTCGGCGTTCTGTTTCTCCTAGCCAATTTTGGCTTGCTTCGAGAAGACTGGATTGGGAAAACGTGGCCGCTGGGCCTCATCGGCATCGGGGCTTGGCTTGTCTGGCAACGCGTAAGCAGGCATTCGTGAGGGACACTTCGATGACTGATGAAATCAAGAGACGTTGTAACTGCCAGCATTGCCGCGTGGCCTGCCTCATGGGGCCGATCATGCTGATCACTGTCGGCGCGATATTCCTCGTCGGCCAGTACACGCGTTACAGTATGGGAGATCTCTGGCCTCTTTTCTTGATCGTCCCTGGCGTCGTGCTGCTTGCTCAGGGACTTGCCTCCAAAGAAGGCCACATCTCCTCATGAGGATCGCTTGAGCTACTCCGGGCGCCAGCAGGGTACGATATTGCGCGGTCTGCTCCTGATTCTGCTGGGAGCACTCTTCCTCATTCACCGTCTCTACCCCGAATTCGGCATCGGCCATCTCATCCACACCTACTGGCCGCTGCTCCTGATTCTCTGGGGCGTCGCAAAATTGATCGAGCATCTGCGTGGCCAGCGCGAGGGCGGAGTTCGCGGTCCATTTCTCAGCGGCGGCGAAGCCCTGCTACTCATCCTCGTGGTTTTCATTCTGATCGGCTTTTCGATGGCGGAGGTAATCCATCGCCGCCACCCTGGTCTCGATATAAATACTGATCTCTTCTCGCAGAAATTCTCGCAATCGCACATGATGCCTCCCTCCAGGATTCCTCCGGGCGCCGCGCTAACCGTCCAGACCAGCCTCGGCAATATCACCGTTCATGCCGGCCAGGGCGACGATGTCCGCGTTCAGGTGAACAAATCCGCCACCGGCGCCTCTGAATCACGCGCCCACACGCGCATGAATGACGCGGGCGTGGTCCTGGAAAAATCCGGCAGCGGCTACCTGCTGCATCCGACCAAGCAGGAGGATTCCCACGGCCGCATCACCGTGGATCTCGACGTCGAACTCCCCAAATCCGTCACACTCACGGCAATGACGTCTCATGGCGACATCAGCATCTCTGGAATCGCCGGCCCCGTCACCGCAGTCTCGCAGGACGGCGACGTGGAAGTTCACAATTCCGCCTCCGACGTCAGCGTCGAACTCCTGAAAGGCGACGCGCGCATCTCCGATGTTGCCGGCAATGCCCGCATCACCGGCAAAGGCAGCGAAATCGAATTCAGCGACATCTCGGGCGACGCCACTCTCGAAGGCGATTTTTTCGGCCCGATCCGCATCCGCAACGTCGCGAAGACCACGCACTGTGCCACACCGTCATCCGATATCACGCTCGCGCACCTCACCGGCCGCCTCGAACTCGATTCCGGACAGATCGAAATCTCAGACGTGGCCGGCGTTGCCAGCCTGGTCACTCATAATAAGGATATTGAAGTGGAAAATGTGGCCGGCCGCCTGCGGATTACCAACACGCACGGTGACATCACGGTTCGCTACTCCACGTCACCCCATGAGGAAATCAACATCGCCAACGATTCCGGTGATGTGGACCTGACCGTTCCCGCGAAATCTTCCTTCGAAATTTCCGCCGTCACACGTTCCGGTGAAGTGACCAACGAATTCGAGGACCCTTCCCTCAGGCAAGCTAACGACAGCGATTCCGGCCGCCTCAACGGCAAAATCGGCCTCCACGGCCCGAAAATCACCATCGCCACAAGCTACGGCACTATCTATCTCCGCCGGTCGTCGTAGCCCTGGCTTATTCTGCTCCTCTCAGTTTTTCCATCGTCGCAAAAAATTCCGGAAACGAGACTCCCACGCATCCCGCATCCTGAATTGTGGTATCGCCTTCTGCTCCCAGCGCCGCCACGGACAATGCCATCGCAATCCGGTGATCTCCTTGTGGATCCACCTTTGCCCCGCGCAATTTCCCTCCGCTCCTGCCCTCGACGCGCAGGCCATCCGGAAATTCCTCCACGCGCGCACCCATTTGCCGCAACCCTGCCGCCAGCGCCGATATGCGGTCGCTTTCTTTCACACGCAATTCCTGCGCATCGCGAATTTCTATTCCCGTATCCGTGAACGGCCCCAGCGCTGCAATCATAGGCAACTCATCGATCATCTCCGCCACCTGCTCTCCGGAAATTTTCCCACCCAAGAGCGACGCGTGTCGCACGGTGATATCGCCAATCAATTCCCCATTGCGCATTTGCACCGCGCCCAGGTGAATCGACGCACCCATCGAAATCAGAAAATCCAGCACCTTCGCCCGCGTCGGATTCAACCCCACGTTGTGCACCACCAGCGACGAACCGCGAAGTATCAGCGCCGCCCCGATCAGAAAAATTGCCGCCGAAAGATCGCCTGGAACCTCGAGATGCCGCGCCCGCAGTTTCGGACGCCCTTCCAAACGAATCTCGCCTTTCACCGATTCCACCACCGCGCCAAACTCTCGCAGCCCAAGCTCCGTATGATCCCGCGTGCGCATGCTCTCGCGCACCGTTGTCACCCCATCCGCGTAAAGTCCTGCGAGAAGTATCGCGGACTTCACCTGCGCGCTCGGCACCGGAAGCGCATATTCAATCGCACGCAATTTCCCGCCGCGAATCTCCAGCGGCGCCAAGTCGCCGTCGCGGCTGCGGATTTCCGCCCCCATCGCCCGCAATGGCTCGATCACTCGCCGCATCGGCCGCCGCCGCAGCGACGAATCTCCCGTCAGCGTGGAAAGAAACGCCTGCCCAGCCAGTACACCCGCGAGCATCCTCATCGTGCTCCCGGAATTTTCCGCATCGAGCGCTCGCCACGGCGCTTTCAACCCATCGAGGCCTGCGCCCGTTATCTCGACGCCGCGCTCGCCCTTCGCAGTAATTCCCGCGCCCAACCGCCGTAGGCACTCAAGCGTGCTCCGGCAATCCGCAGCCGTTGAATAATTCGCGATCTCGCTGCGCCCCTCCGCCAGTGCCGCCAAGATCGCGTATCGATGCGAAATGGATTTGTCGCCGGGCAGCTCCGCCACCCCGCTCAAGCTCCTCCCCGGTGAAATTATTTTCTTCGCCACCGCGCGATTCTAGCACGCCGCTCCGGGCAGCCGCCCCGCCTCCACCCCGGACACTGATTTCCAATCTCTATCAGCGCTCATTTGCTTCCGCCCAACCCACTAGGTATCATTAATATCTATGGCTTCCGCGCTGTGGAGAACGCTTCGTACTGCTCTAGCCGTCATAATCCTAGCTTCCTGTTTTCCGCTCCTCGCCGCTGACGCGCCCGAACTCTTCCCCCTCAGCAAAGTTGAGCCCGGGCTAAAAGGCGTGGCCTACACCATCTTCACCGGCGACAAAGTCGAGCCCATGGATCTCGTCGTCCTCGGCATCCTTCACAATGCGCTCGGCCCCAAGCAAGACGTCATCCTTGTCCAGCTCCTCGGCGAAAAAGCCGAGCACACCGGCGTCGTCGCCGGGATGAGCGGCAGCCCCGTTTACTTCGATGGAAAACTCGCCGGCGCGCTCTCCCTCAAGCTCGGCATCTTCACGAAGGAACCCATCGGCGGCGTCACTCCCATCGAAAGCATGCTCGACGTCGAAAAATCCTCCGCCGCCCCGCCGGCAGCCGCGCCTGCATCCGCGAAAATCCCCATCCCGGAAAATTTCGTTCAACGCACAAGCGCCGGCTCCGGTGAATTCCTGGTCCCTATCGAAACGCCGCTCATCTCCGCCGGCCTATACCCGGAAACGCTCGCGCAATTCAACAAACAACTTTCCTCCTGGGGCATGTCCATGATGGCAGGCGGCACCGCGCCGCCATCGCCCGAAGATGCGCAGCTCAAACCCGGCGACATGGTTGGCGTTGACCTGATTCGCGGCGATCTCTCGATCTCTCCCGCTTGCACGGTCACTTCCGTCGAAGCGGGCCGAGTCCTCGCCTGCGGCCATCCGATTTTCAGCCTCGGGTCCGTCGCCATGCCCATGTCGCGCGCGCACGTAATCACCACGCTCGCCTCTTCCATGGCCTCCACGAAAATTGTCGCGACAGGCGGCACCATCGGCACCCTCACGCAAGACCGCCTCACTGGCGTCATGGGCCAGCTCGGCTCCGGCCCGCCGATGATTCCGCTCGAAGTGAAACTGGTCACCCCAGTGGCCGAAAAAGATTTCCACTTCGAATTGATCGAAAGCCCGCAGCTCACTCCGCTCCTCGTCGCGCTCGCCACATTCAATGGCATCGTCGGCAGCCCGGCCTATGGCGAAGGCCCCACGCTTCAGCTCGAAGGCTCGATTGACCTCAAAGGCCACACCCCCGTCAAACTCGAAAATCTCTTCGCGCCCACCGACACGCCGCTTCCCACAGGCATCTTCGTCGCCATGTCCGTGCAAGGCGATTTCGCGCGCATCTACTCGAATCCCTACGAGCTGCCGCAAGTCGAAAAAATCTCCCTGCGCGTCACTGCTCTTGCCGAGCGCCGCTGGGCTGCGATCGACACCGCCTGGACCGAAAAGAGCGAAGTCCGCCCGGGCGAGACCGTAGCCGTTAAGGTTCTTCTCCGCCCCTATCGCGGCGCTCCTTTCATTCAGGAAATTCCCGTCACCATTCCGCCGCAATCCGCTCGCGGCAATCTCCAGCTCGTCGTCAGCGACGCCGAAACTCTCAATCGCAACGTTCAATCTCTTTCGAGCGGCTCGCAAGCTCAACTTCCCGGCCTCGAAGAACTCATCAAGCTCATCAATCGCGAACGGCAGAATGACCGTCTGTACGCCACTCTCCTCCAGCCCACTCCGACTCTTCTCGTAGAGGACAAGGAAATGCCCAATGCCCCCGTCTCCGAAATCAACGTCCTCGACCAACGCCAGAATTCCGGTGGCGCCCGCCTCCTTCACCAGTCCAAGGCCGGCGAGTGGTCCGTCGAAATGCACCAGGTAATCGCCGGCGAACACACCCTCACCATCACCGTAAAATAGGCGTCGCATCAATCAAACACGCTATACTCTCGACCGAAGGGAGAATTTCATGCCCGTTTACGCCATCGCACAACTCACCATCCACGATCGCGCCGCCTACGGCCGTTACGTTGACCGATTCATGGGCGTCTTCCAGCGCTACAAAGGACGCCTCCTCGCCGCCGACGAACACCCGTCCGTCTTCGAGGGCACATGGGATCACCAAAAAGTCGTCTTGATATCCTTCCCCGACGAGCCCTCCTTCCGCGATTGGGCGGAATCCCCCGCCTACCAGGAAATCGCAAAAGACAGAAAAGCCGGCTCCTCCGCCGTCATCCTCCTCGTGAAAGGCCTGCCCGCCCCGGCCTAAAAAATATGGACCAGGGCATGGCGCAAAACAACGGTCGCCTCGCCGCACTTCTAGCATCAAAAATAAAATAGGAGAATGAAATGCAAAAAATCACTCCATTCCTCTGGTTCGACGGCAAAGCCGAAGAAGCCATGAATTTTTACGCGTCCATTTTCAAGAATTCAAAAGTCACTGGCCTTTTTCGCACGGGCGAAGGCGGCCAAGTAACAGGTGGAACGTTCCAGCTCGAGGGCCAGGAATTCTACGTGCTCAACGGCGGCCCGCAATTCACCTTCACACCCGCCATATCGTTCTACGTCAGCTGCGAGACCCAGCAGGAAATTGACGACCTCTGGGACAAGCTCTCCGCCGGCGGCGAAAAACAAAGATGCGGGTGGCTGAAGGACAAATACGGCCTCTCCTGGCAGATCATTCCCACAGCGCTGGGCAAAATGCTGGGTGACGCAAAGTCCGGCAACTCGAAAAAAGTCTTCGAAGCCATGCTAAAAATGGAAAAGATGGACATCAATACGTTGCAGCAGGCCTATAAGCAGGAATAGCCAGCCGGACGACGCCCCGCGCCCAGGAAGCTCGTGCAAGGATTCAAAATGAGAGGTTCGTCGCGCACCTGGACGCGCGCCTTGCACCTCCCCTGCCTTTGCTTGCACCCTCCGATTTTTCACTCCACATACTACTGGCAGCCCTGTAGCTCATCAGACTCGTGTGATAACCTGATTCAGATGCTCGCAGCCCTTTCATATTCATCCCCAAAGCTCCGCCATACATCCAATTCGCCGCTCGGGGACTTATTACCTAAGGAGATCGCCGCCCGATGACTCGTCGAAAGTTTTTCATCGTTCCGCTTTGCCTCGCACTCATAATTCCCGCGCTCGCACTCGCCGAGCACACGCGTTACTGGCGCCAGGCCGAATCCTCTGAATTCGAGCGCGGAACCGCGAAGGGCGTCGCCATCCGCAGCGATGGCCGGCTCATGCCCGCGCCCAAATTCGCTTCCTTCTCCGATCCCAATCTCGCCTACCTCTGGGCTCTGCGCCTCGATTCGCATTCGCATCTATACGCCGCCGGCGGATCCGACGCCAAAGTCCTCCGCTTCGACGACGCCGGCAAAGCCACCACGGTCTTTGAATCCTCCGAACTCGCCGCGCAAGCCATCGCCTTCGACGCGCGCGATAATCTCTACGTCGCCACTTCCCCCGACGGAAAAGTTTACAAAGTCACGCCCGATGGCCAGAAGTCCGTCTTCTTAGAACCCAAAACAAAATATATCTGGGCGCTCGCCGTCGATTCGCACGGCGCGCTTTTCGTCTCCACCGGCGACAAAGGCGAAGTCTTCGCCGTCAATCCCGATGGCCACGGCCAGCTCTTTTATCAAAGTGACGAACGCCACGCCCGCTCGCTCGCCTTCGATTCCAAGGGCAATCTCCTCGTCGGCACCGATCCCAATGGCCTCATCCTGCGCATCGAAATCACGCGCAAAAATCCGCAAGCGCTCCCGGTGGCCGGCGCATCTTTCGTCGTCTACGAAACCGACAAAAAAGAAGTCACTTCCCTTATCCTCGACGACGCCGGCAATCTCTACGCTGCATCCATCGGAGAAAAATCCCGCCCGCCCGCAGCCGCCCCCCCTACGCCAGTCATCACGCCGCAACAAACCTCCACCATCACTCTTGGCCAAGGCGGCGCCACTTTCACTTCCATTCCACAGCCCCCCTCCACACCGCAATTTCCATTTTTCCCCTCCACCACCGGTGGCGCGGAAGTCGTCAAAATCACGCCCGACGGCTCCCCCGAATCTCTCTGGACCTCGCGCGAAGATCTCATCTTCTCAGCGGCATTTTCTCCCGCCGGAAAAATTCTTCTCGGCACGGGCAATAAAGGCTCGATCGTCGAGCTCGAAGGCCAGGGCGTCCACTCGAATATTGCGCGCACCGCGTCCGCGCAAGTCACCAGCCTCGTCGCTGGCCCCGGCGGCAAAATCTTCGTCGCCACCGCCAACCCGGGGAAAATTTTCACCCTCGGCCCCGGCTTCGATTCCGAAGGCACTTTCGAATCCGACACCTTCGATGCCAAAATTTTCTCGCGCTGGGGACGCCTCACCTGGTGGGGCGATAACGGCGCCACGAAGGGCAAAGTCGCCCTCTACGTCCGCTCCGGCAACACTTCCAGCCCCGAAAAAAATTGGAGCCCCTGGTCCGGCCCCTATAAAAATGGCGCCGGCGAAACCGTCACTTGCCCGCCCGCTCGTTTCGTCCAATGGAAAGCTGTCTTCCTCGATACCGATAATGGCGGCGCGCCAAATATTTCCTGGGTCAGCCTCGCCTACCAACCGAAAAATGTCGCGCCCGTAATTGATGACATCGTCGCGCAAGATCCCGGCATCCGCGTCCAAGGCTTCGCAGCCTCCGCACTCGGCTCCGGCGGCGCCGCCGGAATTCCCACGCCTGTGCAGCTCCGCCTTCCCCAGCGCGCCGGCACCAACATCCCCAATTTCCCTCTGCTCGCCGTCAATCCAGAAGGCGCCGCCAAGCCACCGAAAATCGATGTACCCCCGCAAGGCTTCGCCGATCGCGGCTACCAGAGTATCCTCTGGAGCGCGCATGACGATAACGATGACGATCTAATTTTCTCCCTCTATTTCCGCGGCGAAGGCGAAAAAAATTGGCGCCTCCTAAAAGATAAAATCACCCAGCGCTTTTATTCCTGGGACACGACCAGCATGCCCGACGGCGCCTACTACCTCAAAATCGTCGCTTCCGATTCCCCCTCGAATCCCGCCGGCCAGTCGCTCTCGACCGAACGCGAAAGCGACCGCATCGAAATCGCCAACACTCCCCCGCGCATCGAAAATCTCCGCGCCGATTCCAATCCCCCCGCGCCCAATTCCGCCTCCATCTCCTTCGACGCCATCAGCTCCTCCGCCGCCATCGCCCGCGCCCAATACAGTCTCGACGCCGCCGACTGGCAAATCGTCTTCCCCGCAGGCGTCCTCTCCGACGCCCCCCGCGAAAATTACCAGCTCCAGCTCCGCGATCTCCCCCCAGGCGAACACACCATCGCCATCCAAGTCTTCGACCGCTTCGAAAATTCCGCCGCCGCCAAACTAACCTTCACCATCCCCCGCCGCCCCTCAAAATAGCCGCGCGTCAGTTGATTCTGGCTGCCGTCTTCGTGTCTCCGGCGACCCGGTTCTTCCACATCACAGGGAATCCCCGGTCCAGTAGTGTGCAACAGTTTGCGAACTCCCTTGTCGGCGCGAAGCCTAAGTGCCTGTGATTGGCGCTAATTCACTCATGGCGTTGGAATTGCTAATAATCCCCATCAGTTGGTGTTGTGTCCCCGGGACCGGCAGTGGGGGTTCCCGACTAGTTCTGATTTCGGCACTCGGCCCATACGAAATTTGTCAAGGAGTGGACATGCGACTCGCCACGCTGCCCCTGCTTCTCGTCTCTTTGGCATGCCTCTTCAGTTCTCCTCCGGCTCTCGCGCAACTAGAGCCCTTCCTGGGTCAAATCATGATCGTGCCCTACAACTTTGCCCCGAGGGGCTGGGAAACGTGCGACGGCCAGATAATGTCCATCAGCCAAAACACCGCCTTGTTCTCGCTCCTAGGTACTACGTATGGCGGCGACGGCCGGACCACCTTCGCTCTTCCCGATCTTCGGGGCCGTGTCCCCATCGGTATGGGCCAGGGGCCTGGCTTGTCCAATTATGTGCAGGGTGAAACGGGCGGAGAAGAAACCGTCACGTTGACTCTGTCCCAGATACCCAGCCACACGCACGTCCCGCAGGGTTCGCCCACCGTCGCCAATACCGGCTCTCCCGCTGGCGCCAACTGGGCCATGCCCCGGGTCCTGCTCTATAGTTCAGGCGCTCCGAGTGTCGGTATGAGCGGCGCGGCACTTGGCAGCACTGGCGGAAACCAGCCGCATGACAACATGAAGCCCTATTTGGTGATGACCTATGTCATTGCGGTTACTGGCGTCTTCCCGTCGCGCGGATGACCATGTCTTGTCGTTCTGTCGCAGCGCGGATCGTCGGGAAAGATAAGGAGCAAATGATGCGAATCGCAACACTACTGGTTCTACTGGCACTGTTGTTTGTCGCCCTTCCGGCTCAAGCGCAGGGCACTCAATTCATCGGCCAGATTGATATAGTCGCTTTCAATTTCGCGCCCGAAGGGTGGGCCATCTGCGACGGCCAGCTCCTGTCCATCGCTCAGAATCCGGCATTGTTTGACCTCGTCGGCACCACCTACGGCGGCGACGGCGTATCCACCTTCGCTCTTCCCGACCTTCGCGGACGAATCGCCATTCACCAGGGCCAGGGTCCTGGTATGGCTAACTACGTCATGGGTCAGTCGAGTGGCGAGGAACAAGTCACCTTGACCCTCAATCAGTTGCCCGTCCATACGCACGCGCCTATGGCCAGCAGTTCGCCCGCCAATGCTCTCGGCCCTAGCTCCGCTGTCTGGGGGACGACCACAACCTTTTTGTACAGCTCCACCGGGACTCCCGTGCCCATGAACGCTTCAGCCATCGGCGCCACCGGCGGCGGCGGCCCTCATGAGAATCGGCCGCCTTTCCTGGTGATGAATTTCATTATCTCTTTGTTTGGTATCTTTCCCTCGCAGGACTAACGAGGGATGGTTTGTATGGACGAATTTCCCGTTGCGGAAGGCAGGAGGTAATTCATGCGACGATCACTTCTTCTTCTCATCGCAGTCGCATTCTTGATTTGTTCCCCTGCGGCTCACGCCCAGGCCACCGACGCGTTTCTCGGCCAGATTCTCATGGTCAGTTTCCAATTCGCCCCCAAGGGTTGGGCGCTGTGCAATGGTCAAATTTTGCCGATCACCCAAAATACAGCATTGTTTAGCCTGCTTGGAACCACCTTCGGCGGCGACGGCGTCCGCACCTTTGCTCTACCCGATCTTCGCGGCCGCGTCCCCATTCATCAGGGCACGGATTCCGCCACTGGAACTCCCTTCACCCTCGGCCAGACAGGCGGTGAAGAACAGGTCACGCTTTTGGTCTCCCAGATTCCAGCCCACACGCACTCGCTTTCGGCTGAATCCGCCGTCGGCACTTCCAACAATCCTTCCGGCAACATCTGGGGCGCGCAATCCCGCCTCAACGTCTATAGCTCCTCGTCTGCCGATATCGCCATGTCATTCAGTTCGGTTTCCTTTGCAGGTGGAAGCCAGCCGCACGATAATCACTCGCCATATCTCACTATCAACTACATCATCGCCCTAGTCGGCGTTTTCCCTTCGCGCGATTGACCATGGAGAACGCTAAATCGCCACACACTTAGGAGGCAACATGAGATCAACAACGAAAAAAGCAATCCTCATCGCAGTCGTCGCGGCCTTTGCCGCCCTTCCTGCCTTCGCGGACTCTTTCACCACCAACTCGTCCTTCTTCGCCGCTATCTCCGGCCTCACCCCAACCACCGCCAATTTCGATAGCGACCCCGTCGGCAATATCACCCAAGGCGGGACCGTTGACGGCATCACCTTCACCTATACCGTCAACGGCGGCGCTGGAAGTCTCGCGGTTCAGAATCTCTTTGACACCACTTCCGGCACCAATTATCTCGGCTCGAATGATCCGGGCACCGGCGCCCTCTTCCCGGGCGACACCTTTACCATGTCCTTCTCCACTCCCATCAACGCCGTCGGATTTTTCATTATCGGCGGCCCTTATTCCCCGGGTGACTTCACCCTTTCCAGTTTGACCGCCACGGCCACCAGTTCCAACGTCCTCGAGCAAACCCTCGGCGACGGCGGGCAGGTAATCTTCCTCGGCATCGCCAGCAATACGGACTTCAGCAGCGCCACCGTCACCCTCGATCCCTCAGCCGGCGAGCTCTGGAACGTTGATGACATCAGCACCGCCGCCGGCCCCATTGGTGCTCCAATGCCCGAGCCGGATACTTTCTCGCTCCTGGCCGTCGGCCTCGCTGCCTGTGTCTGTCTAGCATCCCGAAAGTCCGCTTCCGCTCAGAGGGCTGCGTCTCGCGCCTGATCATGCTCACGAGGTTTCTCGGCCGTCTCGCGCTACTCCTCTGTCTCGCCGCCACCTGCCGTGCGCAGGTTAGTCCCTTCCCTTCCGGCGATTGGGACAGCCTCAACGACGCTGGCGAGAAAGCCTATCAGCGCCGCCAATACGCCGCTTCGGAAAATTTCCTGCAAGCGGCGCTCAAACAAGCAGAAAAATTCGGCCCCACCGACCTTCGTCTCGCCACAACCCTCAACGATCTCGCTCTCCTCTATCGCGCCGAGGGAAAATTCAAGGAAGCGGAGCCTCTCTACCGCCGCTCGCTCGCCATCCGCGAAAAAAAACTCGGCCTCTCTCACCCGCTCGTCGCCACCAGCCTCAATAATCTCGCCGGCCTCCTCGCCGCCGAAAAACATTACACTGAAGCGGATCGCTATTACTCGCGCGCGCTCGCCATCCGTGAAAAAGCTCTCGGACGTGACAATCCCGAAGTCGCCGTCATCCTCAACAATCTGGCCGCCATGTACAGCGCGCAAGAAAAATTTGGCAAGGCCGAGCCCCTGCTCAAACGCGCCCTTTCCATCCGCGAGCAATCACTCGGCCTCAACGATCCGCAAGTCGCCAATGCACTGAATAATCTCGCCGGCGTTTACGCCTCCGAAGGCAAATATGCCGATGCCGAGCCTCTCTACCTGCGCGCCATCTCCATCGACGAAAAGATCCAGGGCCCCGAGCAAACCGCCCTCACCATGGATCTCAGCAACCTCGGCGCAATGTACTTCCAGCAGGCGAAATATGACGCCGCAGAGCCTCTCTATCGCCGCGCACTCGAAATCCGCGACAAAACTCTCGGCCCCATCCACCCTCTCACAGGCGTCGCCGTCCAAAATCTCGCCAACCTCTATAAGGCCCAGTCCAAATTCGCTCAAGCCGAAGCTCTCTACATTCGCGCCCTCTCGATTTTCGATCAATCCGTCGGCCGCGATAGCTCCGAGTCCGGCTCCGTCCTCGACGCGCTCTCCTCACTCTATGCCGCCGAAGAAAAATATTCCGACGCCGATCCTATCTATTCCCGCCTCCTCGACCTCGAAGCAAAAACGTTCGGCCCCCAAAGTCTCACCGTCGCCGGCACTCTCGACAATTATTCCCAAACCCTCCGCAAACTCGCCCAGGACTCGAAAGCCGCCGAATGCGAAGCTCGCGCCAAATCCATCCGCGCCTCCCAGCCCCCGGCAGCCGCTCCCGCTCGCCCCGCCACCGTCTCCTCCAAGTAAAGGCGGGCGGGCCAGACTTAGACTCTTGAATTTTCGTACAATTTGAACTTGCGGGTGCCGCACTCTTTGCGCCCTTGGCAAAGGGTGCGGGTTTTGACTTTGCTTGACGCATTCATTTTTGAATTTGAATTCTCCTTTTCAGAGTGTCCCATCACTGCGAAGTCCAAACGAGTGGGGCTTTTGACTTTCTCTTCATGCTTTTCCTGAGGCCGATCAAAAACAAAAAATGAACTCAGCAAGAATTCCCGGAGTGATATCATCGCGGTCAGTGAAGGAAGGTTTGTCGAAAAAACGGTTGCGAAGTAACGGCGTACCCGCTCTGGGGTGAATCATGGTCATCAATGAAGAAAAGATCGACGAAGTCGTACTGGCTTTGCTCCACCTGACCACGTTCAATGACAAAACCGGACGGAGGGCATGGAAGGGCCACGATTGGGACGTCCTCAACCGGCTTAATGAAAAAGGCTACATCTCCGATCCTGCGACCACAGCGAAGTCGGTGCGTCTGACTGACGAAGGCGCGAGGCGATCAAAAGATCTCTTTGATAAGTACTTCGCGCAATAGGGGTCAGCGGGTGTCCCAGGCTTGAACTTTTATATTTTCTCAGAATTTGAACTTGAGGGTGCCGCACTCTTTGCGCTCTTCGCGAAGGGTGCGGGTTCTGACTCGGCCTCAACTGTCTCCGCCTTGAAGAACCTGTCGTCTTCGCATCGAGGCCGTCCGGTTTTGTTTCCCTCAAAACCTCCCGCGCGCGCCGAACCCCCAAAATTATTGCACCACCCACCAGAAAATCCTTGCCAACCGTAACTATCTGTGTTATAATGGCTTTTTGGTAATTTAAGGCAATGAAAACATTGGCACTAGCGCGCCGCCCCAAGGCGATCGCCCCTCCGCCGCGACCCACAGCCGCGAAGAAAAGCCCTGCTCGCCAGATTCAAGCTATAGACCCAAAACGGGAAACGGCCTCTAGCCACTCGCCACTGCATTTCTAATCGGTCCTGGTGACGATTAGAATTCGCTTAATGTCTATGAAAACAAAGGACGGAGGTACTTTCTAATCGGTCCTAAAGTGGCGTTTTTTTATTCGCCTGCCTTCTCTCAATTCTCCCAGCTGCGCTGCACGTTGAGCGGCTCGAACCGCTCCACCTCCGCCCCCACCGCGGTCATCCCGAGCGCATCCGCCTTGCTTTCGATGTGGACTACCCGCGCGTTGCAGCGGACCTCCTCCGGCCTCCGCCCCGTCAGTTCCCTTGGCAGCGTAAAGTACATCTCAACCGTCTCGCCCACGCTGAATTTCAGCGGCGACTTGAATCCGATGCCCCGCTCCGAGAGGTTAAACGTCTCCCCTACAATAGTTTCCTGGTATCCCAACTGCGCCCGCGAAAACCGGCTCTCCCTCGGCGACCCGTTGCGCGCTCCCACCCCCACCGACGCCGGGACATACTCGCTCGTGAAACTTCGAAAATGAATCGGAATCGAGCAGTTTTTTCTGGGAGCTATCCGCCGTTCTTTGTTCGACATAGAGGCCTCCTGAGGGGTCGTGCAGTTCGCTTGGAATTTAATTCCGGAAGGGGTAACGCGAGAATCGCACCGCCGCGAATTCCAGTCAAGGATTTTAATGTGAGCTATTTTCGTGTCATCAACTTAGCCCGCATCGCCGACTCAAATAAATGTGCCATAATGCATCGTCCATTTCAAAATGACCACGCAGCCAAAAATAATTGCGCCGGATCTGGACACGATTCGCGCGGCGCATCGGCGCATCGCTCCGCATATTCATCGGACGCCGGTAGTTACCTGCTCCTCCCTCGACGAAATCGCCGGCGCGCGCCTCTACTTCAAATGCGAGAACCTGCAAAAAACTGGCTCTTTCAAGATTCGCGGCGCTACGAATGCAGTGTTCTCACTGAGCAACGAAGAGGCGCGGCGCGGTGTCGTCGCACCCTCTTCGGGGAACCACGCGGCGGCGCTCTCACTCGCAGCGCGCTGGCGTGGCATTCCGGCCTGGATCGTCATGCCCTCAAATTCGTCGCAGGTGAAAAAGGACGCGGTTCGCTCCTACGGCGGCCAAATCACCGAGTGCGAGCCCAACATCCAATCGCGCGAGGCTGCCGCAGCGGCAATCATGCAACAGACGGGCGCGCACCTCGTGCATCCTTATAACGATGTCCGCGTGATTGCCGGCCAAGGGACGTCGGCGCTTGAGCTGCTGGAAGAGATACCGGACCTTGATGTGATCCTCGCGCCGGTCAGCGGCGGAGGATTGTTGAGCGGGACGGCAACCGCGGCAAAGAGTTTGCGGCCAGACATCCGCGTGATCGGCGGCGAACCTAGTAACGCGGACGATGCATTTCGCTCACTCGCATCTGGATCAATCCAGCCGGCATCTCATCTTGAAACCATGGCTGATGGGCTTCGCGCAACGTTGTGCCCTCTGACCTTTTCGATCCTGCGGGAGCGCGCAGTTCAAGTGTCGACTGTGACGGAAGGCGAAATCGTTTCGGCGATGCTGCTCCTTTGGGAGCGCGCAAAGTTGGTTGTCGAACCTTCTGGGGCTGTTGCCGCGGCACCAGCATTGTTGCGACGGATTGGTGCGGAAGGCAAAAAGGTGGGCATCATACTTTCCGGCGGGAATCTCGACCTGCGCGATCTACCGTTTGCTAGGCCACATTAGAGAGCTACAAGTCTTCCGGTGGGCGCCAGTCGGACGGGGGAAATGCGATTCCCCAGAAGTTGGGCGCCGACGTCTCGAATTCCAGCGGGATGTGGAATCCTTCCGGCATTTCTCGAGCGGGACGCGCGATCTTGCAGCCGATGCGCTCTTTCGTAGTGCCGTGTTCGAGGATGATTTGGGCATCCATTGGAAGGGTTTGCTTCATGACCACGAGCGCGCCGTGATTGTTCACGCTCAACGTGGTCACGTCGATGCTCACCTGCTTGTCTTTCAGGGCAACGTGGACGCTCGCGTGCACGCGCAAAAGCACGCGCTGGCTTCGTCGCCTCTCTTCGCCTGCGATGACCCGTTTTAAGGGCGTAGCGACTGGCTCCGCGGCTTTTGCGACGGGTTTTACGGGCGCTGCAGCTGGTTTCGACTGCGTGATGGTTGCTCTAGCAGGCGCGATCTTCAAGGATTCCAGTTTCACAGTTCGATACCCCAGAAATCTAGATCGGCCGCGACGAGTTCAACCCCCATATCCCAACCGTCGGACCGTTGCATGCCCTTCCATACGACTACTGCATCTGCAGCCTGGCGTGTGGCTAAATTGGTCACCCGCACACGTTGTTGCAATTCGAGTTCCTTTGGGCTGACCAGCAGGCATCCGTAATTGTTTACTACTCGCGTAAAGCCGGTTTCAAAGTGAACCGGCCCGGCGCTGCCATTCCACTCAATTGCTACTGGGACGCGTGAGTTCATGCGGGGTCCGCGCCGTTTGGCCCTCGATCTTATGTCTCTAGGCAGGTCACTCAAAAACGGCATCCTGGTTGACTCCCCGGGAACCTGGGCGAAACACGGGGATTGGGAACCCCATTCCGGGACGATTGGTACGTCCAAGGTTCGATGCTAGGGGTTCGAATAAATTGAGTCAATGGTACGGAACGACAGTGGCCAAATGGTACGGAGAGACAGGCGAAACTGTACTTCGGGACAATCGCTGACGAATTTGCTTATTAGCACGGCGCCAGCGGTTATTCATTTATGGCGGAGCGACCGATGCGATTTTCAAAGATTTTCCGGATGAATTTTCCGATGCGAATTTTTGGCGAATGAAAAGCTTCACACAGAATCGGAATTGTTTATCCGGCTGCGGCCTGGTCGAGAAACCAGACGAGCCGTCCCGAGGGACGAATTCTGCCTGCCGGATATTTGCTCGGTTGTGAATCGGGCTCGTTGCGAATCGCTGAGAGGATTTCGCGCTTATCCGCGCCGGCGACGAGAAAGAAGGTGTTGCGGCCGCGATTGAGAACGATAGGGGTGAGCGTGAGGCGAACGGGAGGTTGGGCAGGCGCGCGGACTGCTGCGACCCAATGCTGTTTTTCATCGAGGGCCGGCGAATCGGGGAAAAGAGAAGCCGTGTGCCCCTCGACGCCGAGACCCAGGAGTTGAACATCAAATTCGGGCGGCGCGGAGCCGAAGAATTTTCTTAGTTCGACCTCATAGGCTTCCGCCGCATCCTGGGGCCGAGGCAGATTCGTGGGGACGGGATGAACATTCGCCACTGGGATCGGTACGCGACTGATGAGAGTCTCCTGCGTCATGCGATAGTTGCTCAAAGGATCGTTTTGCGGCACGAAACGCTCGTCGCCCCAAAATAGGTGGACGCGGTCCCAGGGAGTTTTATCGCGGTATTGATCCGCCCAGAGCGCGTAGAGCTTGGCGGGAGTGTGCCCGCCTGAGAGGGCGATTGCGAAGCGGCCTCGTTTTGCGACGGCATCATCGAGGACGCGCAGGAGATCTTCGAGCGCGGCGCGGTTGAGTGCATTGAGATCAGGGAAAACTTTTGTGTCCATTTTCATGGGTTGCACACGCTGCTCCGCCCGCTGAGCACCTGACGCTTGGTCATGCATTGGCTCATCCTCCCTTGTCCGATTGCTCGAAATATCATCGCATTGTCCACTGGCTAATTTCCATCCAAAGTGACGCCGAGGCGGGTGAGGTCATCTCGCAGTTGCCGGACGTTTTGAAATTGAATCACATGCATGCCGAGTTCCCTGGCGCATTCGAGATTCAGGCCGCGGTCATCGATCATGGCGCATTCTTCGGGCATGCACTGGGTAATCTCGAGCGCCCGGCGATAGATTTCGGCGTCCGGCTTGCGAACGCGAAGATAACATGAGCTGAAGAAGGATTCGAAATAGTCGCGCAAATGAAATTGGGCGATGCGGTATTCGTTGAGTTCGCGGGATTCATTATTGAGAGCGGCCATATTGCAGCGCCGCGTACGCGCGAGCTGGTTTAGAAATTCAAGCGACTCGGGAAGCGGCTGCGACTGGGCGAACATGAAGGCTTTGAATTCTTGGATTGTAAAGGATCGGGGGCGATAAAAAACAGTTCGCTGGAGATAACTATCGAGCGTGGCCTGGCCGGTTTCGAAGGCGTTGAGCATGAGTTCGTGTCGATCGGCGAAATCTTCCCAATCGAGGTGGAAGTGTTCGACGGCTTTGTGGCGCGAGCCGCGATCCCAGCCGTTGGTGAGGATCACGCCACCGTTATCCCAAAAGAGCATTTTCACTTCGGCCATGTGAACCTCGCTCCGGAGCGCGGTGCGTGATGCGCCCGGAGAAGACTTGTGAGAAGGGCTATTATCCTCATATGGGCTCTCTGACTAAAGTAGATTTGGGGTTGTTGGTTGTTGAAGCCCGGGCGAGAGCACGAACGAGATTTGCGACTTAGGCGAGGCTTGCTCCCTATCGGACACGGCCCAGCGAGCGGGGCCTTAACAAAGCGGCGGCCAGCCGCCGCACTCCATATAGGCTGTGCCGAGCGCTTAGGTCCCCGACGTGGGAAGTCAACAAAGGCAGCGCATTTCTGGGTGGCATGCAATGGGACATGGCGATGATTAAAAAGAAGCGAACGAGTCTGGGAGCCGGTGGGAAGAACGGCGTTATCTTCACCATCGGGCACTCGACGCGGACGCTTGAGGAATTTGAAGAGCTGCTGGGCTTGAATGGCGTGAAGCGAGTTATTGATATCCGGACGATCCCCCGGTCGCGGCACAATCCGCAGTTTAATCGCGAGACGCTCGGACCGGCGCTTAAGAAGGCCGGGATTGCTTATACACACTTGAAGAAACTCGGCGGGTTGCGGCGGGTGGATCCTGAGTCCGTGAATCTTGGCTGGCATAACGCGAGCTTCCGCGGCTTTGCGGATTACATGCAGACTCCGGAATTTGAGGTTGGCCTGGAACGGGCCATAAAGCTCGCGAAAACGAAACCGAGCGCGCTGATGTGCGCTGAAGCGGTGCCTTGGCGCTGCCACCGTTCGCTGGTGGCTGATGCGCTGGTTATTCGAGGTTTTCAGGTGCTGGAGATAATGAGCACCTCGTCGCCGCGGCCTCATACGCTTACGCCCTTCGCGCGTGTGCGCGGAATGCGGATTACTTACCCGACCGACAAGCCCCGAACGCGGTGACATTTTTGTGAAATATCTGCCCCCTGTTGTGTGCAACACCATTCCGATCTGCGTCATGGGATCTCGATGCCTTGACCGCAGTTGAGCGTGACGAAGCGTGATGGAGGGATGCCGGCGGCTTCGAGGGTGCGCTGCAATTCTAGGACAGGTTCGTCTTCGCCGTCGTCGGCGAGGTGGAAAGTGCCGAAGTGAATTCCAATACTCGAGGCGGTGCCCAATTCCTGATGGGCGCGGACGGCTTCCTGCGGTGACATATGCACAGGTCCCATAAACCACTGCGGACGAAATGCGCCGATGGGGATGAGCGCGAGCCGGAGATTCGGGAAGTGTTCGCGGATCTCGCAGAAGTGAGACCCATAGCCGGAGTCTCCTGCGAAGCAGACCGCGCCTGAGGGGCCTTCGATAACGTAGCCACTCCATAGAGTGCGATTGCGGTCGCGCAAACTGCGTCCGGAAAAATGGCGAGCGGGGACGGCGGTGACTTTGATTTCGGGTGAGATGGATATGGCTTGCCACCAGTCAAGCTCAGCGGCTTCTGTGCCTCCGGGAATATTTGCTGTAATCAGGCGGGCGCGGACACCGAGAGGAGTCAGAAATTTTATGCGGTGACGTTTTGTGAGTTGGCGCATGGTGGGGATATTCAAATGATCGTAGTGGTCATGACTCTGCAATACGAGGTTTATTGGCGGGAGGTCTTCGAGGCGGAGTCCGGGCGGACGATGGCGGCGGGGGCCAATCCAGGAGAGCGGACTTGCGCGCATGGACCAGATGGGATCGGTCAGGAAATTCATGCCGTCCATTTGGATTAGCACGGTTGAGTGTCCGATGAATGTGACGCGCAGGCCGCCATCGGAAACGCGTGCTGGTGGCGGCGGGCCGGGTGGCGCATCGGTCCATTCGCGCCAGGGACCTTGCTCGCGATTGGCGAGCCATTTGAACAGGCCTCCCGAGCCGTGCGGGATTTGGCTGCCTGGATTGTAGAAATGCTCGCCGTCAAAATGGTCGGTGACCGGTCCGCGATAAAGTGTCATCTCGATCGTGGGCTGGTTATTTTTCCGCTGCGGCCGCTTTGGCGGGCGGAATTGCAGGGGCACCGGTGGCGCGGGCCGGGGCCCACGGAGCAATCGAGGTTCCGCCTGTAATCATGCCGTTGAGCGTGTCGCTGAAAAATATGTATGGGTGGAGAGGTTCGAGCGTGCTTGCGTTGTCGAGGCGCGCGCGAAGTTCGATGGGAATTTTGAAATCGAGCGCGGCGATATTGTCATCGAGTTGCGAGATTTTGGTGGCGCCGATGATCGTGGATGTGACGCCGGGCTGCGTGGCGACCCAATTGAGCGCCACCTGGGCAGGGGGCTTGCCGATTTGCTTCGCGACCTCAAGCAACGAATCGAGGATGCGCCAATTGCGTTCGTGGAATTTTTGGAAGACTGGGTTGGCCTGGCCTTTTGTTTTTTCGAGGCGGCCTTCGCCCTTTACGGTGGTTCCTTCGCGCTTGTACTTTCCGGCGAGGAAGCCGCTTGCGAGCGGGCTCCAGGGACAGATGGCGAGGCCTAGTTCTTGTGCTGCGGGAACATGTTCGCGCTCAATATTGCGCTCTACGAGGGAGTATTCGAGCTGGAGTGCGATGAGAGGCTCCTTGCCTTCTTTTTCTGCGAGCGTTTGGGCGCGGGCTACGTACCACGCGGGAGTGTCGGAGAATCCATAGTGGAGGATTTTTCCTTCGCGGACTAAATCGTTGAGCGTGGAGATGACCTCTTCTACTGGAGTGATGGTGTCCCAGGCGTGGAGCCAGTAGAGATCTATGAAATCGGTGCCGAGGCGGCGGAGGGAGCCTTCGATTGCGCGGTGAATATTTTTGCGGCCATTGCCGCCGGTGTTGGGGTTGCCGGGCTCGGCGTTAAAAGTGAACTTGGTGGCGAGGACGACGCGGTCGCGGATTTTCGACTCGGCGATAAATTTTCCGACGAGTTGCTCGCTGTGGCCCATGGTGTAGCCGTCGGCGGTGTCGAGGAAATTGCCGCCAGCGGCTATATAGCGGTCGAAAATGGCGCGGCTGTCCTTTTCTTCATTGCCCCAGCCCCATTCGGTGCCGAAGGTCATGGTGCCTAGGGAGAGTGGGGTGACGCGCAGGCCGGAGCGTCCCAGTGTGACGAAGTTCGTTAGGCTCATCGAATTCCTCCTAAAGGCGATTGGATGCGGGCAAAGTGGGCCGGGATGGGGTGGGGAATAGGTAGACGGGCCGCTATAAGACGGTCGATTTCAAAGTTGCACTCGGCTGATTTTGAAAGGGTTAAGGCACTTTCGAAATGATTTTGACGGTCGATTTCGAAGTCGATTTCAAACCGGGTTCCGCCGCGTCTGAGGCGTTGGCTGTGCCTGGAGATGGGGCTCGCTTCGCCGAGTCTTTGCAGAGAATGCATGGCTCGGGAAGCAGGCTAGCGGGTGGGGTGGGAAAAAGCAAGCGTGCGGGCCTGTGGAGATTTTTGAGTGTGGGTGGGATTTTTGATTTGAGCGTAGTTTGATGAGTTGTTTAACACGGAGTACACGGAGAAAGGCGGGAGGGCACGGAGACGGAGAGGTGTGCGGAAATAATTCGTGAAGATCGGAGCAGGAGAATGTGTCGCACCTACGGTGCTTGGGAATATTCCGCACTACGTTCCCAGCCCGCCAAACGACGGCGGGCTGGGCTAACTTGTGACGCGCCTACGGCGCTGGGAGCGAGGCAAGATCAGCGATAAAGCCCAGCGCTAAAGCGCTCATGCAGAGGCAGATTTCTTCCCGGAGCGCTGAAGCGCCCCTTCCCCTGCATCCCGCCTTTGCCAAGGCTACGGCGGACGAGACGGCGGGCCTGCGGAAATGGGGGGGCTGCTGCCAAACTTCTGGCCGGCCTGAAGGCCGCCGCTACAGAGGCAAAAGCTGTCAGGGGCTTAGATCGGCTTGGAGGGCGGCGCGGAGGCGGGATTGGTGGTCGGGCGTTAGTTTCGCGGCAGCGGAGGTTAGGTAGAAGACGTCGATGGCGGTTTGGCCTTCGGTTTCGATTAGGGCGATTTCTATGTTGCAATTTTCTTGGGAGAACTTGGAGCTGATGCGATGGAGCAGGCCTGGTTGGTCCTGGGCGATTACTTCTACCAGGGTGCTGTGGGCGGAGCATTCGTTATCGAATTCGATTCTCGTTTTTACTTTTACTTTGGGGGGGCGATTTTTTTCTGAGCGGAGGCGATCGCGGAGCATTTTGGCCAGGTCGGCTTTGGCTAGGAGGACGTCGTGGATGCTTGATTTGAAGCGCTCCCATTCGGGGAGATTCAGCTCCAGGGTGCGGAAGCGGTCGGTGAAATAGAAAGTGTCGACGACCGTGCCGGCTTGATTGGAGAAGGCGGCGGCTTTGACGATGTTCATTCCCCAGGCGGCCAGGACACCGGCCATGGTGGCGAAGAGGAAGGGGCGATCTTTGGTGACGAGGGTTAGCTCATACCAGTGGCGGCCGCGATTTAGGCCGAGTTGAACGGGATCATTGGCGATGTGGGCGGCCATTTCTAGGTGGTTGAGAACTTCACTGGCGGGGTGGGTGAGGAGGTAGCGGCGCGGTAGGCCTTCGAGGAAGGCTTCGAGGCGTTTGCCGGCGGCGGGGGCCAGGGTGCGGAGGTGGGTGACTACTTCATCGTGCGCGTCTTCATGCGGGGAGGTGTGGACGCGGTCGTCGAGGGTGCGATTCAGGTAATTGGATGTGGCGATGTAAAGCTGCCAGATATTTTCTGCTTTCCACGGCGTGAGCGCTTCTGGGTTGACCGCTTTGATATCCGCGTAGGTTAGGAGGCAGAGCATTTTCAGGCGTTCGGGAGTGCCTACTTTTTCTGCGAAGGCGCGGATTGTATGCGGGTCGAAGATGTCGCGGCGGAGAGCGGCGCTCATATCGAGATGGCTGGCGATGAGGAAAATGACTGTCTCGCGGTCGGGTGGATCGAGATCGAGACGGTCGAGAGAGCCTGCGGCGATTAGGACGCTGGCGCCGACGTGATTATCGGTTTTTGCGCCTTTGCCTGTGTCGTGGAGGAGGAGAGAGAGGTAGAGGAGGTCGGGCTGCTCGAGTTCTTCGAGTAACTCGGCGTAGCGCCGGTCCCATTTGGATTGGGATTGGCCGAGGGCGTGGAGATTCTCGATGGCTACGAACGTGTGCTCGTCCACGGTGAAGCGGTGGGAGTAGTCGCGGATTACTAGCGCGTCGATGGCCTGGAATTCGGGCAAGAGGAGAGTGAGGAGACGGAGGGAATGCATGGAGCGGAGAGCGTCGGCTGCGTGGGGGGCGAGGAGAATTTCCTGGAGCGTGTGCCAGAGTTCGGCCCCTTTTGGGGCGGCGGCTGCGAGCGATGGGAGCGCTTGCTCGATTTGCGATTCGGTGGTGGAACTGAGGATTAGGCCGTGTCGGGCGAGAAAACGGAAGGCGCGGAGGAGTAGATGCGGGTCGTTGAGGGCTTCGGGTTGGCGGAGGAAGACTAGATTTCCTACTACGGAAAATTCGGCGTTGGAGAGGCGCGAGCGGAGGGATTGAAACTGGCGGTAGAGCGAGGGGCGGGCGGTGGGGAGTTCTTCGAGGAATTGCGTGCAGACGCGATGGATGCGGCGGGCGTGGCCGAAATAGATGCGCATCCAGTCCGAAGGAGTTAGTTCGCGCGGGGCGGGCTTGGGCGCGGCGATTTGGTGGGCGGCGGCTTCTTCCTGGGAGTCCCAGGTGAGCGAATTGTCGTCGCGGGCGTGGCGGAAATGCAGGAAGCAGCGGACGGCCATTAGGAATTCGAGGGCGGATTCGAAGGGCTTGCGAACGGAATTGGGGAGCGGCGTTCTTTCTTCGGGCCAGGCGCGCAAGGAATCCATGGCGGAGAGGAGGGCTAGCCAGCAGGCGACGTTGTAATCGCGTAGGCCGCCGGGGCCGTCTTTCACGTTGGGCTCGAGATGGAAGACGGTGTCGCCGAATTTTGCGTGGCGGCTGCGGGTGAGATCGACGAGATGCTTAACGATTAGAGGGCAATCGCGGGAGACGAGGCGGGGGATGACCGTGTCGTGGAGGCGGGTGAAGAGTTCGCGATCGCCGGCTAGATAGCGGCAATCGAATAGGGAGATGGCGAATTCTAGATTGTCGGGATCGAAGCGCTCGCATTCAGCCAGGCTGCGGGTGGCGGGGCTGAGCTTGAGGCGGAGGTCCCAAATTTCCTGGGAGAAACTTCGGATGGAGGTTTTGAGTTTTTCGTCGGCGGCGTTGCCGGCGTGAAGGAAGAGAATGTCGATGTCGGAGTAGGGGAAGAGCCAGCCGCGGCCGGAGCCGCCGAGGGCGACTAGGGTGAAATCGGCGGGGGCGTCGGGCTGGGGGGAAATTAATTCGCGCCAGAGGCGGAGGGCTATGGATTCGACGAGGGCGGTGCGGCCTTGGACTGCGGCGCGGCCGTCGCTGGAGGCGAGGAAATCTTGCTGGAGGCGCGCGAATTCCTTCGCGTAGTGATCGCGAAGTTCAGCGGCGAGAGAGGGCTTGGTGGACATGGGATTGGGGATACGATTTTATGCTGGAGATGGGCGCGCAATGGAAAATTGCGCGGGCGCGTTTGGGCGCATGGGGCGCGGGGGTGCGTGGACTAGAGTGCGCTATCGCCCCGGTCATCGTTGCGAATCCGGATGGCGTCATCCACTTTGGTGAGGAAAATTTTGCCGTCGCCGATTTTGCCTGTGCGGGCGGTGCTGACGATGGCTTCGACGGATTTTTCGACTAGCTCGTCGGCGAGGACCATTTCGATTTTGATTTTGGGGATGAGGTCGACGGTGTATTCGCGACCGCGATAGACTTCGGTGTGGCCTTTCTGGCGGCCGTGGCCGCGGACTTCGATTACGGTCATGCCTTCAACGCCGATTTCGTGGAGGGCTTCTTTTACGGCGTCGAGCTTGGAGGTTTGGATGATGGCTTCGACTTTTGTCATCGTTGTTTGACTCTCGTTGCGAAACTTTCCTCAGGGGCTAAAGCCCAATGAAGGGGGCGCCGCAATGTCGGAGCTGAAGCTCCGACCCCCTAAAAGGCGAAAATTTTAGGTCCCGAAGCTCCGACCCCCTAAAAAGCCAAACCCTTTGCAAACTGTCCCGAGCGGCGCCTTGCCAATTTACGGCGCGGCGCAAATTTAAAACGTGGCCGAGATACTTATACTATGCCGAGGTCTCCCAAAAATAGCCTTCTTCGCCGTGTTGCGAGAGGTCGAGGCCTTGCGTTTCCTGGTCTTCGGTTACGCGCAGGCCGATGAGCTTGTCGACGACAAACAAAATGATGAGCGTGCCGACGATTGCGAGGATCCAGGCGATGGCGACGCCTACGGCTTGATTCAGCAATTGGTGCGCGTTGCCTTCGAGAAGGCCCGAGGGCAGCACATTGCCATTCGCGTCTTTGAACATCGCATTGATGGTGCTTCTGGCGAAGACGCCGGTGAGCAGGGCGCCGATTGTGCCGCCGGCGCCGTGAACGCCGAAGGCGTCGAGCGAATCGTCGTAGCCAAAGCGCGACTTCACTGTGGTAACCATCCAGAAGCAAAATGCGCCGGCGATCAGGCCGATGGCGAGCGCGGCGCGCGGGCCGACAAAGCCGGCGGCGGGGGTGATGGCGACGAGGCCAGCCACACATCCGGAAATGGCGCCGAGGGCGCTGGGTTTTCCGTTGCGCAGCCATTCCGCGCCGCTCCAACCGATGGTGGCCGCGGCGGCGCCAAAGTGCGTAGCGACGAAGGCGCTGGTGGCGAGGCTTCCCGCGGCGAGGGCGCTGCCTGCGTTGAAACCAAACCAGCCGACCCAGAGGAGACAGGCGCCGATGAAGCTGAGGACGACGCTGTGGGGCGGCATGGCCTGTTTGGGATAGCCGAGGCGCTTGCCGAGATAGAGCGCGCAAACGAGGGCGGAGACTCCCGAACTGACGTGGACAACGGTGCCGCCGGCGAAATCGAGCGTGGGGAAACGGCCGCCGAGCGATGCGTTGAGGAGGCCTCCCTTGCCCCAGACCATGTGGGCCATGGGATCGTAAACCAAAAGAGACCAGAGAATGAGGAAGAGGAGCATGGCGCTGAATTTCATGCGTTCAGCGAAGGCGCCGGTGATGAGCGCGGGAGTAATGATGGCGAACATGAGTTGATAGACCATGAAAGTTTGCGTGGGAATTGTGGCGGCGTAGGCGGGATCGGGCTGCAAGCTCACGCCGTGCAGGAACAGATGCTGAAAGCTGCCGATGAAACTATTTCCCGGGCCGAAGGCCAGGCTATAGCCGACGATGGCCCAGAGAACGGTGATGACGGCCATCATGGCGAAACTTTGCATCATGGTGGCGAGGACGTTTTTTTTGCGGACGAGGCCGCCATAGAAGAGCGCGAGGCCGGGGCCGGTCATCATCAGGACGAGGGCCGAGCTGGTGAGCATCCAGGCGTTGTCGGCGGAGCTTTTGGCGTCGGCCGCTTGCTGCTCGAGGGCGGCGATGCGCTGCGCCTGGGAATCGGAGGTCGCTGTGGCGGACGAACTTTGCGCGTGGAGAATCAGCGGAGACAGGCAAAGCAGGAGGAGGAGAGGTGCGAACCGCGGAAGCAGATGTTTTGCCATTAAGAGCTGTTTCTCTCCGACGGCGCGATGGAATGAAAAACGGGATACTCTAACTGCGGGGGGTGCGTCAAGGAAATTCAAATTTCTTATTGGGTGGATTAAAAGATGCGATGGCTTTGGGGACATCTCGAATGATCGTGGAAGTGATGGGATCAGGATGTGTCGCACCTACGGTGCTGGGGGTTTTGTTCGTCGGTACCCAGCCCTTGCGGACTGGGCTAACTTGTGACGCGCCTACGGCGCTTGGGCGCGGGAGCGTGCTTGGGCCTGTTGGTTGAACGAAGGCCGAACGCATCCTACTCGACTCGCTGGCACGGCCCGGCGAGCGGGGCCGTATGAAAGCGGCGGCCCCTTGGTGGGACTCGGGACGCAAACACCGCGCTAGCCTCCGCACTCCATAAAGGCTGTGCCTGGAGCCGAACTCTCTTGGAAATGAAAGCAACAATAATACGTCACATCATTTCGCAAATGCCGCGGACCACAGCGTCAGGGAACTTCAGGGGCTGAAGCCCGGTAGTTTCAGGGCACTGATGTCGCGGTTGAAACCGCGACCCACAAAGACTACTTATGAGATGAGTTGATTTCGTCGCGGCAACAAAGAAAGGGCCCCTTTCGGACTGGGGCCCTCTTCTTTTGCGGTTGTGAAACGCCGCGGATTAATTGGCGGAGGCTGCGGCGGATGTGGAATTATCGCGCGTGAGCTCGAGATTCAGGGCGATATTCACGTTGTCGCGGACACTGGAAGTGGCAAGGTCCGGAGCGGGGTAGTCTTCACCGACGGTAAGTGCAACTGGGGGACGGGAAGAGATTACGACCGGGTTACCCGCGCAGTGTGCTCCTTGATAATCCTCGCCGGCCTCGGCGGGATCCTCGCAGGTTTTGTCTTCGATGACTACGGGCCAATTGGCGTCAGTGACCGCTTCGAATAGGCCGGGGAAATCCTCGGTCTTGATGCCGACGGAGGCGACGAGCTTGAATTTCCGGGTGGTGCCGGCGGCGTTGGTTGCGATGGTGGCTGCCCTGTCAAAAACGAAAGTGACTTCGCGGGAGGCGTTGGTGACGACGGGTTCGCCGTACACGGCGCCGGAGTAGGCTTCACTGTAGGTGATGGTGACAGGGCGCTCGAGATGCGTGAGCGTGAGAACGCCCGTGACTGCCAGATCGCCGTCGCCGATTGATTGCACGTTTTTTGAGCGAAAGTTGATGACGGTGGAGCGCGGCACGTTCGAGTATTCGCCGACGTTGAGGCTACCGTCCGGATTGATCGTGACGGGGTCCTGATCGGCGGGATAAATTGTGAAATTGAATGAGGAATTGGTTGCTGAAGTTGCGTCCAGATTGACGGAGCCCTTCACACGGGCGGTGCCGAGATCAAAGGATGCGTTTGGATCGGCGGTGGAGCTTAAAGTGAGGCGGCCGGTGGAATGATCGGAGTTTAATTTCCAATTGGTGGACTGCGCGAACGACGGTGCTGCGGCTATTGCGGCCAGCGCAACGGCCAGCGCGAGATGAATAAATTTGTTTTTCATTTTTTCCTCCAGCACCATTTGATTCCGTGATTGCGCGATGGATGCCGAGATTTGTTTGAGGCGTTTAGAGGGTGTATCTCGTTTGATCGCAACCGGTTTGGGGAACTCTAAAAACGCGAGTGCAAAATAATCCGCCGATGGGTCGGCGCAAATGGCGGCAGAACCTCGAAAGATGCGCCCGCAGCATTCAGAAGCGACAGCTGGCGCGGCACGTCGAAAACAAATTTTCTTTATGATTTCCTTATGGAGACTTGCCAAACCTCCGCTAATGGGCAAGCTTGGCAACGCAAACTTTCCGGATTGAAACAGCGAGCAAGGCAAATTTTGCCGACTGAGAATTTCATTTGCCTGGACGGGTTTGCCTACTGTGCAATACGTAAGCCAATGCGCGGGAGGCTTTGCGCGGGACGTGCTGATAAATCAGCGGATTAGAGGGGCGGATATGGCGCGAGATTCTGGCCAGTGAAATGCGGGGGATGAGGCGCAAGACGAATCGCGGAGGTGAACGATGGCAATATCCGGATTATTGGGGAGCGTCCTTTTCCACACCAGCAACGCGCATGCCGGGTCCAAGCCGGGCGGGTCGCAGCAGAGCGGGATCAGCGCGTTTCAAAAACTGGGACAGGATTTGCAGTCGGGCAATTTGAGCGGGGCGCAGAGTGATTTTGCCGCGCTGACTCAAAGCGGATCGAGCACGCAACTGAGCAGCAACAACACGATTGGCCAAGCGCTCAACACGCTGGGGCAAGCTTTAAAGGCCGGAAACTTGACGGCTGCGCAGCAAGACTTCGCGGCGCTTAAGCAGGATGTGCAACAGGCATACGGCAGCGCCGGCGTGCACCATCACGGCCATCACCACCACTCGAGCGGGTCTTCAGGGCAACAGACCGATGCCATCTCGGTGGCGTTTGGCTCACTGGGCCAGTCGCTACAGTCCGGGAATCTCTCGGCGGCGCAACAGGCGTATTCGACGATTCAATCGGATATCGCGCAATATGCCGCTGGTGTGGGAATCGGCGGGAGCAGCACGAGCAGTACACCGGGACAATCGACGAGCAGCGGATTCAGCGTGAGCGCGTAGACGGCAGGGAAATTAATTGAGCGTTGCCAGCACTGCGTCTGTGGCTATGTGTCAGGGCTACCCAGTTTGTTGTGCCAAAGTGGAACACTGTCTTTGAGAAATTGATACGAGGCCTGCGCTGGCCGGCAAATCTTCGTTTGGTCACTCTCCCAGGCCCTGATTCGATAGCGGTTGCAGAAGGCCTCAACAAGTCAGGCTCTCCCTTGAAGCGTCCCAAAAGTTGCCTCGCCCAATGACGCACTTTGGCCGATAGATGTGTCAAAGGGCTGGGAGGAGGCCAATCGCCAGGATGAGTGTCGAGGTGTATCACCGCGCCAGGAAGATGCTCCTGATTATTGCCATGGTGTGCGCGGGCATGAGTATCCAGGCAGTGCTGGCTGGGAATGCCTCAGCCGATAAGCAGCCGAAAGCGATCGGTGAATATGTTCACAACGTTTGGCAGGTAGCGGACGGGCTGCCAGAAAATGCGGTGCAAGCAATCGCGAAGACTCCGGACGGATACTTGTGGCTGGCGACGGAGGAGGGGCTGGTGCGGTTCGATGGCGTGCGATTTACGGTTTTCGACCGGAAAAATACGGAGGAGATCAAGGACGAGGATATCCGGGCCCTGTGTGTCAGCCGGGATGGGAGCTTATGGTTCGGGACGCTGACGGGCCACCTGGTGCAATTAAAGGATGGGAAATTCTTTGCCCGGGGTGGAAAGGATGAACTGGGCGGGAACAGCATCGGGGCGATATACGAGGATGAATTGGGGAGCATTTGGGTGGCGACGCATGGAAGCGGGCTTTATGAGTACAGGGATGGAAAATTCAGACGTTACGGGACAAAGGACGGGCTGGCAAATAATTCCGTGTCATCGATAGCAGCGGATGGCGAGGGCGGGCTGTGGATAGGAACCGACGGGGGGTTGTCGCGGCTGAGCGAGGGCAGGTTCAAGAGCTATACACGAAATGATGGAGAGTCCATTGGCGCGATTTGGAGCCTGTATCGAGACGCGAGTGGGAATCTCTGGATTGGGACACACAAGGGCGGGCTCGATCGTTACGCGAACGGGAAGTTCGTCTCGTACACAAAGAAAGATGGGCTGCCCAGCATTTCCATTAGCGCGATATACGAGGACGAACAAGGAAGCCTCTGGATCGGGACGCTGGATGGAGGAGTAAGCCGATTGCGAGACGGCAAGTTCGAGAATTATGGTGCACGCGATGGATTGTCCGACAACGGCGTTGCAGCATTATTCGGCGATTCAGAAGGAAGCATTTGGATCGGCACTTCGAATGGAGGTCTGAACAGGCTGCGGGAAGGAAAATTCAGCACGTATTCGACGGCGGAGGGATTATCGGTGCCGGCGGTTTGGACAGTGTTCGAGGATCACGCGGGAATCATTTGGCTGGGGACGAATGGAGGGGGTGTGGGCCGGCTTGCGAACGGCCGAATCACCATGCAGAAAGGGCTTGGAGAACTTTCCGGCAAAATGGTGGGCCCCATTTATGAAAGCAAGGACGGGAGTCTATGGATTTCAACGGACGGGGGGCTTGGCCGATGGAAGAACGGCAAGATGACGGTGTACACGGACAAACAAGGGCTGCCGAACGCTAAAGAGAGCTCGGGATTCCTGCCACCCGTGGTTGTGAAAGCAATTACGGAAGACACGGAGGGGAAGATTTGGTTTGGGACGGACGGCGGTGGCCTGGCGCGCTTCGAAAATGGGAACTTCACGACGTATACGACCGCGGATGGATTGGCAAGCGATGTGGTATTCGGGCTGACGGCGGACCGCAATGGGGGCCTGTGGATCGCGACGAACAAAGGCTTATGTCATTTTCAAAATGGAGCGTTCGCGACGTTTACGACGAAAGACGGTTTGGCGAACGACGTGGTACTGACAGTCTTTCAAGACAAAGAGGGGACTTTATGGATCGGGACGCAGGATGGGATGAACAGATTCAAAGGGGGAAAGTTCACATCATATTACAGCCGCGATGGACTTCTGGATGAATTGATTTTCGTAATTATGGAAGACGAGCTTGGGAATTTGTGGATGAGTTGCAACCGGGGAATTTTTCGGGTGAGCAAAAAGGACTTGAATGATTTTGCGGAAGGCAGGCTCAAGAGCTTCTCATCGACCGCTTATGGCGAAGCCGATGGAATGAAGAACAGGGAATGTGACGGGGGAATTCAGGCGGCGGGCTGGAAGTCCCATGACGGCAAGCTGTGGTTTCCGACGATCGATGGAGTAGTGATGGTGGATCCAAATCACCTGCCGCTGAACAGGCAAGCGCCGCCGGTGCACATCGAGCAATTTATCGCGGGGCGGATCAATGTGAATGATCCGCGGGAAGTGCGGCTGCCGGCCGGAAGAGCAAGCATGGAGATTCACTACACGGCTCTGAGCTATCTGGCACCGGGGAAGATTCAGTTTCGCTACAAAATGGATGGGTTTGACAAGGATTGGGTGGACGCGGGGAATCGGCGAACGGCGTATTACACGAACGTTCCGCCGGGAAAATACGTATTTCGGGTGATCGCCAGCAACAACGACGGCTTATGGAATCAGACCGGGGATTTGCTAGCCATTCGGATCCCTCCACGATATTACGAGACGTATTGGTTTGCAGGGCTGTGCCTGCTGGCAATTGGAATTTTAGTTGTGGGGCTGTACAGAGCTCGGGTACGGGTGTTGAAGCACCACGAACAAGTGCTGGCGGCGCGAGTGGATAAGCGCACTCACGAATTGCGGCAGGAAATCGCGGAGCGGGAGCGGGTTGAGTGGGCCTTGCGGCAGGCGGAGGAAAAATATCGGAGTATTTTCGAGGAGTCGATCGTAGGAATATTTCAAACAACGCCGGAGGGGCAGATTATCAGCGCGAACCCGGCGCTGGTCCGAATGTATGGATACGAGTCGGTTGGACAGATGATGGCGGACCGAAGTGATATCAGCACGCAGGCGTATGTGGATCGAGGGCGGCGAGAAGAATTCAAGCGAGAGATGGAAATAAACGGGATGGTGGAGAATTTCGAGTACGAGGTGTACGGAAAGGACGGCACGCGGATCTGGTTCGCGGAGAATGCGCGGATTGTGCGAGATGCCGGGAGCGGGGCCGTGAGCTATGTGGGAACGTCTGAAAACATCACCGAACGAAAGCAAGCCCAGGAAAAACTGGAGCAGGAGATTGCGGAGAGGAAACGGGCCGAGGAAGCGGCGGAGGCGGCCAACCACGCCAAGAGCACGTTCCTGGCGAACATGAGCCACGAAATCCGGACGCCGATGAATGGAATCATGGGGATGACGGAACTTGTGCTGGAGACGGATTTAACGCAAGAGCAACGCGAAAATCTGAATATGGTGAAGGTGTCGGCTGAATCACTGCTTGGGGTGATCAACGACATTTTGGATTTTTCGAAGATTGAGGCCGGGAAACTGAATTTCGAGTCCATCGCTTTTTCACTTAGGGAAAGCCTGGAAGAAACGATGAAGACGCTGAGCTTCCGGGCGCACCAGAAAGGACTCGAGCTGGTGGATGAGGTATCCGTGGGAGTGCCGGACGCGGTGGTGGGGGATCCGGGGCGGTTGCGACAAGTGATCGTCAACTTGATTGGGAATGCCATTAAGTTTACGGAAAAGGGCGAGGTGGTGCTGCGCGTCGAAAATGAATCGCAAAGTGAGGGAGAGGTGTGGCTGCATTTTAGCGTCAGCGACACGGGAGTGGGAATCGCTGCCGAGAAGCAGGGCGCAATTTTTGGGGCATTTGAGCAGGCGGATGATTCGACGACGCGAAAGTTCGGCGGAACCGGGCTGGGGTTAGCGATCTCCTGGCGGCTGGTCGAGATGATGGGAGGGAGAGTCTGGGTGGAAAGCGAGCTAGGCAAAGGAAGCACTTTTCATTTCACAGCGCGGCTCGGATTGCAGCGAGAAGCGAGCCCTACAGGCTCGCTGATGGACGTGGAAAAACTGCGAAATCTGCGCGTGCTGATCGTGGACGACAATGCGACGAACCGGCGGGTTCTGACCGGCATGCTGAATCATTGGGACATGAAGCCGACACAGGTTTCGGGAGGTAATGAGGCTCTACGGATGATCCGCGAGGCGAAGGCGACTGGTGGAGGCTTTCGGTTGATTCTGGTGGACGCGCAAATGCCGGACTTAGATGGGTTTGAACTTGCGAAACTGATCAGGCAGGATACGGAGCTTGGCGGGACCACGATCATGATGCTGACCTCGGTGGGGTACCTGGGGGACGCGGCGCGGTGCCGTGCCGCGGGAATCTCCGCTTACTTGACGAAGCCAATTCGTCAGGCCGAGTTGCTGATGGCCGTGCGGTTGGCGCTTGGAGAAAAAAGGGAGGCGCAGGACGACAAACAACTGGTGACGCGCCACACGATACGGGAAGGCAGGACGCACTTGCGGATCTTGTTGGCGGAAGACAATGTTGTGAACCAGAAGCTGGCGGTAAAGCTGCTGGAGAAGCGCGGACACCGCGTGAAATTGGCGCAAAATGGGAAAGAAGCGCTTGCGGCGATGGAGCTTGAGAAATTTGACATCGTTCTGATGGACGTGCAGATGCCGGAGATGGACGGATTCGAGGCGACGGCTGCCATCCGGGCACAGGAGATGCGCAGCGGAGGGCACATCCCGATCGTGGCGATGACGGCGCATTCGCTGAAAGGCGATGAGGAACGCTGCCTGGCGGCGGGGATGGATGGTTACTTATCGAAGCCGATCAGGATGCAGGAACTCGATAGCCTGCTCGAAAAGACTGCACAGGAGAACCTTGCGGTGGCACCGGTGCTGGCGGTCAAAGATGGGAAACGAAATGATTCGTGAAAACAAAATCTGCTCGAAACGGAGCGCCTTGGAATTTGCGCTCTCGTCCCTGCGAATTCCCAACCTGGCGACCGAGGCAGTCTATTGCGAAGTTTCTGTGAACGTGACGACGGGATGGCCCAGGCCGTAAGGCCCCTCGGCCGTCACGTGGACCGCGCCGACGGCTGCGGGAAGAGTGAGAGTGACGCTGGCGGTACCAGTCGAGTCAGTTGTGACGATGCGCGATGAGAGCGTGCCTGAATCGGCGGTGAAAAGAATCGAGGCACCTTGCGCGGTGCCGCCCGATTGTCCGGGATTCAGGACAGCGGAAAGCGTTACCGGAGTGCCGCGAGGAGCGGATTGACCGTCTCCTTGTTTCGTTAGAGTCGCTGCGGGATTTCCTACCAGAAGCCAGCCGCCCTCGGTTTGCGTGACACCGGCGGAATCTTTGGCTGTCACCGTGAAGTGGAAGAAGCCTGGATTAGCTCCGGCGACCACGGAAATCGCGCCATTCCGGGTGGTGGTGACTTGCGATTGCGAGATTGAAATCGTCCCACCGCCTGAATCGAATTGGGCGGAGGTGAGCGTGACGGTTCCGGTGCCGGAGAGAATTGTGGGGGCGAGCGTGATGGTGCCGTTCGCCGGCGCCTGAACTGTGTCAGGATTCAGATCCCATTCGGCGGCTGGGGCGCTGGCCGTTCCCTGGATGACGAGCAATGTGGCGGAGTAGGCGGGAAAACTTTGCGTGGAATTCCAGGGCTTTTCCGATGATGACACGATCGAATTGGGTGACGCCTGCGATAGCGCATACGATGTGAACTGCGACGCCGTGAATGCGCCGAGCGAAATTCCGGCTACTACGGCGTTCACGGGATCTTTGTTGATGACGAGGAGGGTGAGCGACTGCCCCGTGGCGCTGATCGCGGCGTAGGAGCTGAACAGATCAGGATTGGCATTATGACACGCGGAAACGGAAATCGTGCCAAAGCCGTGGTGCTGGCCATCGTAATTGCGGAAGAGCTTCAAGGCCTGATAGGCGGGGGCGGTGGAATCGGCTGCGGTCCATCGCGAGGAGGCCCAGACGCGCTCGCGGGCGAGGATGCCCCAGGCGTCGGCGTCCGCGAGGGCTGTGGAGAAATCGGTTTCGCCGGCTAGCGCGACGTTCCATTCGGTGAAGCTGAGCGGAATGCCGGGGTAAATGGTGTTGGCAATGGCGCGGAGGCGCGGGATGCGGAACGGGATGGTCTTGAGCGGCTGGATCTGAGTGGCCCATGGCTGATTGATGTCGCTGGATTCGCTGACGTACGAGGGATCCCACCAATCGCGGAGAATCCGCAGAGCGAGCGCCTGTTTTTCTGCGAGGGTGAAGCTTGAAGTGTCGGGCGTGTCGGGATAGGCGTGGATGTCAAACACATCGACCGAACGCGTGCCAGCTATTTCGTCTGACCACACTACTTCATTCAGCCACCAGGGGAGAAAATCCACGCTGCCGTGCGCAGTTTTGTCCGAGTTCCCTGCCGCGGAATTCCAATAGAACCACCAGCAGCAACTTACGGGGCCGAAGCGGACAGCTTGCGCGTCCCAGGATTTAAGCGCGCGAGCTTCGGTGAGAAAGGTGTCGCGCAATTCCTGATAGGTGGCTGGATTCGGGTGGACGTCGCGGTGGGTGGAACCCCAGATGTCAATTTCATTGTCCATGTCGTAGAAGTGCGGCGTGCTGCCGAAACTCGTGCTAAGTGCTGCGGCCCATTGATTTCGGTAGATGCTTCCGGCGGGATCGCTGTTGCCGGGCGCGTCGAGGAGCGGGACATCGGCGTCTGCCGGATTGTTTCCGGTGATGTTCGTCTGACAATCGGTTTTTTGGCTGTTGCCGTCGTCGGACATGTACGGATTGACCTGGCATTGGGCGCCGTATTTCGCGACGGAGAAACTGTAGCTGGTGGCGTCTTTCGCGACCCAGGGGAGCATGGGCATGGTCATGATGGGGAAGGCGCCGACGCTCTTCAAGTTGCTTACGAACTGTGTGGAGTCTTGATAGAGAGGCGCGGAGCCCATGGAGCGATTGCTGAAATACCAGTCGGCGGCGGCGTTGGTATTAAAATTTTTCCAGTTGTAGCGCGAACTGGCGTTGCCGCCCCAGCGGATGAGCGTGGCGCCTGAATCCTGGACGTAGCCTGTGTCCGAGGGAAAATTCACGCCGTAAACATAGGGGCTGATGGTGTGGCGGTCGGTCAACGTATTGACGGTAATTTGGACCGTGGCGGTGCTGACGAATGGAGTCGCGTTGGCTTGCGCGGAATTTGGGCTTTCGCCGGCGGAGTTGACGGCGGAGACGACGTAGTAATACGTGGTGCCGTTGGTGAGGCCGGTGTCGCTGAAATTCGCTGTGGCCGGCGCGGCGACTTGGGCGTAGCCGCTGCCGCTGGTGATGGAACGCTTGACGTGGTAGCTGGTGGCGCCGGAGCTTGCATTCCAGACGAGGCTGACATCGGCATTGCCGGCCGTGGCTACGAGCCCTGTGGGCGCGGGAGGAATTCCAACGGAGGCTGTGGGCGTGGCGCTGACTTGAGATGAATTTGCGCTTTGGCCGTAGGCGTTGTATGCGGAAACGACGTAGTAATAGATTGTGCCGTTGGTGAGGCCAGTGTCGGTGAAGCTGGTTGTGGTTGGTGTGGAAATTTGCGCGTAGGGTCCGCCATTTGTTGTGGCGCGCTTGATGTAGTAGGAGCTTGCGCCGGTGCTGGCGTTCCATTGCAGGCAGACTTGAGTATTTCCGGGTGTGGCCGCGAGGCCTGTTGGCGCTGAGGGAGCGTTGGTGCCTCCGCCGCCACCTCCATTCGAGGAGCCTGCGCTGGAATAGCCACCGCAGGTTGTGAGTGAGGCTGCGAGCAGAGCGGTGATGAGTGTGAACAGAGCGCCTTTGGCTCGATTTGAAGTCGGCATCGCGCAACCCTCCGGGAAAGGCTCGGCTGGGAGTGCCATCCTGTGTGCACGATGTTATGGACGGAGGGCGCGGGGGACAAGCTGTTCAAAAGGCCAGAATTGGAACCTGTACCTGGGGTGCACGTGGGAGCGTGAACTGGGAGTTCATTCCGTCGGGCCGTCTTTGGCCGGTGGCGCGGATTTACCGGCGGCGATTACTTGGGCGATGTCGTCGAAATAGCCTGCGCCTGTGAAGCGGGCTTGTTTCGCGGCGCGATAGCCGTGTTCTTTTGAGGCCTTGGTGCCGCGCTCTTGCAAATCGGCGTAGGTCTTGACGCCTGTATTTAGAAAGCCGAGCGATAGGTCGAACATGGACATATTCAGGGAGTGGAATCCGGCCAGGGTGATGAATTGATATTTGAAGCCCATGGCGGCTAGCTCGCTGTGGAAGCGGTCCATATTGGCTTCGCCGATGACTTTTTTCAGGCTGAGCGGGGAGGCGCAATCGATGGCCAGCAATTTCCCGGGGAATTTCGCGTGAATGGCATCGGCGAAGCGGCGGGCTTCTTCTAGATCGGGCTTCATGGTTTCGCACCAGAGCATGTCGGCGTAGGGCGCGGCGGCGAGGCATCGCGTGATGGCTGGTTCGATGCCGCCGCGAAAGAGGAAATCACCATCGGCGGTCCGCTCGCCGGTGATGAAGGGCTTGTCGCGCTCGTCGGAATCGCTGCGAATCAGTTTTGCGCCGTGCGAATCGGTGCGAGCGATCAGGATTGTGGGGACGTCCATGATATCCGCGGCAAGGCGGGCGGCGATGAGTTTATTGATTAGCTCGCTCGTGGGTCCTACTGCTTTGCCGCCCATGGCGCCGAATTTTTTTACTGAGGAAATTTGATCCTCGAAGTGGACGCCTGCGGCGCCCGCTTCGATCATAGATTTCATCAGCTCGAAGGCGTTGAGCGTGCCGCCGAAACCGGATTCGGCGTCGGCGACGATGGGGGCGTACCAATCGGTGCCGGCTTTTCCATCGGCGTGGTCGATTTGGTCGGCGCGCTGGAGGGCGTTGTTGATTGTGCGGACTAGCCTGGGGACACTGTCGGCTGGGTAGAGGCCTTGGTCGGGGTAAATTTGGCCGGCGTTATTTGCGTCGGCGGCTACCTGCCAACCGCTGGCGTAGACGGAGGGGAGGCCGGCGGAGACTTGCTCGACGGCTTGGTTGCCGGTCATGGCGCCGAGGGCTTTTACCGTTGGCTCGGCGTGGAGGAGCTTCCAGAGTTTTTCGGCGCCGGTTTTTGCGAGGGTGTATTCGATGTGGAGGGTGCCGCGGAGGCGCTCGACGTCGGCGGCGGAGTAGGGGCGCGTGATGCCGGCCCAGCGGGGGTGGGTTTTCCAGCTTGATTCGAGTGTGGCAGGGTCTAGTGCCATTCGGTTGTGTCCTTGTCCGGGCGTGGGAAGCCGGAATAAGGAGTTATACGGGAAGGAATTCGTGCGTGACAATCATTATTTCGGGGCGACCGAAGAAAGGCTGCAATCAAATTCTTGGGCAGTGTCACTTTGACGCTTTAAGGGGTAGATGGGTCGCGCAAATCCTCCGGAGTTTCGCTAAGCACCTGGGGGCAAGTCACAGATGGATCCACGATGTGTTGCATGTAGCACTTGTGAAACGGCCGCAGTCTGCCGCCAGCTTGTTTCATCGAGTTCAAGGGATCCGTCGCCTCCGTAATCGGGTCTCTCACGCGATCGCCTTCGAACCGCAGACTCAATCCCAAGTCCATTGCCGTGGGAACCACAACGGCGCGGACAATCGCATAGCTCCGGTTGTCCACGGTCTTCGAGTAAGGAGGCATGCGGAAAAGCCGACCCATCCCCGGAGTATTTCCGAAAACCCCTTCCCAAGCCCAACCAATGACGGGAACCGGGGTGCCCCGGAGTGGGTGGGTCAATTCCATGCTGAAAGAAGAAAGCTGGAAAAGTTTGAGCGATTCGACGCGAACATGCGTAGTCACGTGATGCTCGGCGACGCGGTCCAGGAGATCCTGCTGGGATGCCTGTTGATTAGCGGTCTGCGGCGCATTCGGCTCGCTCACGTCGAAGTCAACATCCAAGATAGCTGAGGATGCTTCGTCCAAGGTAGTCGGAGTAATCGTCAATTTCGCTTCTTTGCTAACCTGGGCGATGATTCTCGGCTGGTTGGCGATATTGACGAAGGCCTGCAGGGCCAGGATTTCTTTTGGCGCGAGGATGTTTTTTAGATTGCTGGCAAGATTCTGCTGATTGCCCGTGTTCAAGATGTCGTTCAAGGACATGGGTGGAGTGATGTCAAAATAATTGCTCACTTTTCCGTCCACCGAGGCCTGGGTGCCGCTCAGAGAGGAGACCTGAACGCTGCCACCGCTGATAAGGCCGATTTTTTTGGTAGGCAAGTGGGGAACGACGCGATCCGCAAAACACTCCAGCTGACCGCCGACATACTGGTCCAGATCCTGATTGAAAGCATCGACGATGGGGCCGAAAAGGCTGTCAAGCTGATGTGCCGTGCGTTGGAGATCATAGGGAATGAAATCGTCGGGATAAACGATGGTCCATTTGTACTGGAATAGGAAATCGAGCAGGGCCGCCTGGAAAGTGTGAAGGTTTCTTGGATTTGCAATGTCGATGAGTTGCTCGCAAAAATTGGTAAAGTTCAGATCCCTGCCGCCATCCAATTGCGGGCAGGACAATCCGATGAGGACGCCGTCAGCCACGGCACACGGACCTGCCGCCTGCGAACCGTTCATGGCGCAAATGATCTTTCTGGCGGCCAAGGGCGCCGCGGAATCGCTGGCGGCAATTAGATAGAGCAACAGGCGATTCAGAGATGCGTTTGCGGCCCGGTCACCTGCGTTGGGAATGTCCAGGGCGTCATAATATCCGAGGCAATAGCGGTTGTTCGCCTGGCAATCGAAAAACCGCTGGGTCAGGTAATCCTTAAATCCCTGATTGAAATAGCCGGTGATTTTTGCCTGGGTAAGAAGAGCGCCGAAGCCGGCTTCAAGCCCTCGCATCATGGCGTCATTCGTGGCATTCACGGTCTCCCGGAAATGTGTTGAAACAATCTGCATGCCTGAGGCGGTGTTGTGCGAGTCGTCGATATCGAGAGGTTTCTTTTCGGCGCTCATCTGGTAGGACCAGACCTGGAGCGAAAGCTGCGGACGGGGCAGATCGAACATAGCGATGGAGCGGCGGATGGAAGTGGTTTGGTCGGGACCACCGGAAGGAGAAGGAAGAATGAGGATCACGTCATTGTTGCCGTTGTCATCGACGGCTTGGACGAGTGGACCGGTCTTGGAGGACGCGTTGATTGCAGCAGCAATTTTGTCGGCCTGGCGAAGATGAAAAAGGCGGACTACGTTGTCGAGGCGCAAAGTTTGCTGGGAGGGCGTGGGCGGGGCGGGAAGTGGCGTTGATCCTGTACCCTTCATATCCGGGCTCGCTGGGGTCGGCGGATTGTCCGCCGATTTAGTGTCGGAAGCGCCGCCTGGCGGCGAGGTTTGCGTTGCACCCGTATTCGAACCGCCTGTGGCGGAGCCGGAGTCACCGGCTGAAGTCTTTGGTGTTGTGGTCGCGGGGGCGGAGCCGGAGGGCGGGTTGGGGGCAGGTCCTGTGGTGGTAGTCACTTTAGTAGTCAGGGAGGGAGCGGAGGGTTTTCCGCCGGAGAGGGTTTCCAAGGTGGTCGTGGATTGCGTGGTGGTTGTGGCCGACGCGGGAGTGGGTGGCTTTCCGGTTGTGTCCGAGCTCTTCGGGGCAGTGGCTGCTTTTTCCTCGTCCAGTTTCTGGTGGTAGAGCGCGTCTCTTTCGATCGCATCCGCAGCGAGGTAGGCGCCACAAGACCGGAGGTTAGGAAGATCCGCTGGGAGGATGCTGATGGCCTGGCCATAAGAGCGCACTTGAAATGTCCAGCCCTGAACATTTCGCAAGGCCAGCGCTGCATTGCGGGGCTTCAGAATCGAAAGCCTGACAGTGTATTTTGCGAGCCACTGTTCGGCATCAACCTCAGCTTTTTCGTCGTGCTTGGGAGGGTTTGGGATGCAAATCTGGCGCATGTCGGAAAGCAAAGAATTCTTCAGAGCACTGTCTGATGTCGCGTCAAGATAAAGTTGGTTGAGCTGCTCCAGATCGCGCCTCACGAGACCTGCTTGAGCGGACAGATCCTCACCGAGCTTAGCTGCTTGCTCGGCCCCTCCAGGAGTGGGGACCAAGAAGAAGGAATCCTGCGTTGCCTGTCGAAGTTCAAGATTGGGCGCCGGGTGGGTGAAAAATCCCCTCAATGCAGTCGCGACGGAATATAGTGGAGTTGGCGGCGGATTCGGGCCCGGCAAGTGAATGATGTAATTCGAATTCAGTTTGCCTCCCTTGAACGCTTCGATATCTAGCTGATCGACAACTCGCTCGACCGCGCAAAACGTCGCGCCGGTGCTTTGCTGGGCTTTCGTGGGGTCACATTTCGTCAGGTATTTCTCGGTCGTACGATCTTTGACGCAAAGAGTTCCAGCCGTCTTGGCGCCCGAGTTGGACCCGGGTTCGACCTTCACATCCCGGAAAATGGTATTCAACATATTCGCCAGGCCCTGGGAATCGCTCGGAGCTAAGAACTCGAGCTCGATTGGGCCTGTTGCGCAACCAGGCTTTGGAGAGGCATTTGTGTTTCCGGCCGCGGCCGATTTTTGCTGCGCGTGCTTGGTGGCCGGCACTGCATGCCTCGCCGGAGGCTGAGGTGAGGCCGTGGACTGTGCGGCAACGAAGGATGGAGAGAATAAAGTGACTAGCAACAAGTAGAGAGCGGAAAATGCAACGGAGCGGAGCTGGGGCACGGAGTCTCCTAAAAGTGCAAAAACCCGACCGCGGCGGTCATCGGTCGAAGAGTACTGGGCCCAATTACTGGGGCAAGAGGCTAGCGAAGCGTAACCGTTCTGTCAAGACTCTATTATGCCAAAAGAGGGTTGCGGGAGAATTCAAGTAAGATCGCGGGGGCGGCGGCTTTGCTGCAAGACCGCGGGCGCGGCGATTCTTCCGGTGGAATTGAAATTTATGGCGGACGAGCTTGTAAGCCGGATTCGCCGAGCCACATTGTAAACAAACAAGTTGTTTGGAATCAATCGCCTTTGACTGTCAATGATGTCAGCCTTGGCAGTGTCGGCAGGTTTTGCGTCACACCGGCGTCACAAACATCCGAGGGACCAGCAACAGAACTGGCTATGCGATTCTTTAGTAGGAACTGTAAAATCGCTTGTGTCTTCATCCTTGCAGCACTTTCGTCGTAGACGACCAGAGCAACAGTGCACTGACGCTCCATGAACCAATTCACTGAAAAGCAACCGCCACTCAGCGACACGCTCCCCGCATTCACCGCCGAGCTTCGGCAACTCCTCGAAGAGCAGGGCGAATCCGAATTGGCTGCCCAAGTCTCCCGCTTGGCGATTCTGGACCGCTGCCGTTGCGGGGACGACTTTTGCGCCACGTTCTATACGAAGCCCAAGCCAATAGGCGGATTCGGACCGGGTCATCGAAATGTGCGCCTGATGCCGGAAGACGGAATGCTGATTCTTGACGTTGTCGCCGGGGAAATCGCTTGCGTGGAAGTCCTCGACCGAAACGACGTGCGGGAGAAGCTGGATGCGGTTCTTCCGTGAGATTCAGCTATGACGCGCTGCGCCGATTTCCAACAGCCCTTTGTAGCATAATGCTTCTGTGTCTGCATCCCCGAGCACATTCCCGCTAGAGACCACTCGCCGCATAATTCGGATTCAGACTCTTACGCTCGTCTGGATGAGCGTGGAGGCAGCGGTGTCGTTGGGCGCAGCTTGGACGGCTCACAGCCCGGCGCTTCTCGGCTTCGGTGGCGACAGCGCGGTCGAACTTCTCTCTGCGGCAGTCGTGCTCTGGCGCTTCCATTCGCCTTCGCGGGGAGAACACTCGGAACAGCTAGCGGCGAGAATCGCAGGCGGCTTGCTCTTTGTTCTCGCTGCATTTGTCACCCTCACATCTGTTCTCGCGCTTCTAGGACACGTCGAAGCCCGCTCCAGTCCAATTGGAATCGTGGTGCTCGTCCTTGCCGCAGTGGTCATGCCTTGGCTTGCGAAACAAAAGCGGGGACTTTCAGCGGCTACCGCCAGCGCAGCGTTGAGGGCGGATGCTGCCGAGTCTGCCGTCTGCGGCTATCTGGCTCTCATTGCTTTGGCAGGTCTCGCCCTCAATGCGATTTGGGGGGTGAGTTGGGCAGACCCCGTTGCCGCCTTGGTCCTGTTGCCCCTGATTCTGCGTGAGGGATGGGAGGCAATGAAAGGCAAGCCGTGCTGTCATGCAGCCTAAGTGGACTCATTGAGGTCTGGCGGCAAGCCCTCGTCGAGGATGCCAAGGTCGTCGAGCTAGGGAAAGAGCGTTACCCCGTCCGGCGCACCCCCAAACGAGGTTTGCGTCAAGTGGATTTCGTATTCGACGGGAACGAGATTCGTGGGTTGGAGCAGAACCCGGAAACGAAATCCCGTTGGGCGCAGATGGCACGGGCTGGCAGTAAAGTGATGCAGTTCCTCAGCGAGGGACGCTACGCGGCGAATGTCGTTGATGGAAAGTTAAACCTCTACGGCAAGCAACGGAGCTAATCGCAGCATTTTGGTTGTAGCACAGCGAGCATGTAGTATTCAGCCCATCGTCGCATCTCATTCTCTTCGATAACGACATATTGCACCGTACAGTTGGCACGAATCCAAGGCTTCGTCTCCTCCATGGTTTTGCACAGAGATTGCTGTAACAACTGCGAACGAAGATTTCCCTGTTGGTCGCCCATGAAGTGATTGCGATAAATGCGTTGCCGGAGACCACCGGCAGCAGTCTTCGTTCGGCCTGCTCTCAGCACTTCCCCCGGCTTCCCGTTCTTTGCATAAATCGCATAAATACCATGTTCGTCAGGCAGAAGACCGTGCAGGTGCTCATCGAAAGCGACGGCGGTGCTATTCGTAAGCTGTTGCAGAATCGCTCCAAGTTGCGCCAGCCGTTGGTCTGCCCAACTAGGAAGAGTGGGGGCATTGGACATCTGAAACTCCTATAAAGGGATGGGGTTTGTCATCTCTGCTGCTCGTGGACCAGAAGAAATTCTGCTCCGAAGAACGTGCGAGACAGATAGGCGATGTCTTTAAGAACTCGAAGTCCCTCGCCCCGAACGGTCGGCAATTCTGCGGACTGTGAATCAATCTCCCGTTTCAAAATCCCTAAGAGGGTCGTCCTAATTTGACTGTAATCTTCGATTGTCATTTCTTTTTTTTGTACTTCGAGTGCGCGAGTCATATAGGTCGCCCAACCTTCACCGCTGAAAGTCTCACGAATGGGTTCAGCCTTTGGTGAAGCGAATAGAACGTCTGTTCCGGTTCTGTACGAGATATGGTGCTGTTGGTCATCACTTATTGTCGGTAAGCTAAGCAGGGGAATCCACGCACTCTCTTGGATAACAGAGTCACTCACGTACCATTGGTTGAATTCGTGCAAGCGAGAGAACCGGGGAGCGACATAGAAGACCAAAGGTTGCTCGGTAGCGAGGCTTCGCAACCGATTGTGTTGGTCGGACTTTGAGAGCCGATGCATGGGGAATCGGTAATAAGATGCGTTGTAGAAATTCCACTCGGCTGCGCTCGCTCTGGTAAGCACGTCTGCCACTTT
This sequence comes from uncultured Acidobacteriota bacterium, assembly GCA_963701005.1. Lineage (GTDB taxonomy): Bacteria > Acidobacteriota > Terriglobia > Acidiferrales > UBA7541 > Palsa-295. Next base: position 2,365,704 of record OY969555.1, on the reverse strand, counting down.
GAACTGAACAAACATCGAAGCACCGACTATGGGAAACCTCATGTCCCACCCTAATTCAGCTTCCTCCCGCAACGTGGGAAAAACAGGAGCTTCAATTATCATCGGCGAAAAACGGTCTCTAAGTTCAGCAGTAATCGCAAAGCCATATGAGAATTCTGAAAGTTCAGAACGCATGTCTGTGATATTCCTTGGACGTCGTACGAACTTTGCCCCTAAATGTATTCGCGCTTGAGCATTTCCAAATCACCGCACGCTACTCCCAAATCCATAGCCTCCGGGACCACTGTGTCATGTGAACCGGGATTCAAAAGCCTTCCGATAACGCGAAGTTTCCCCGAATGAGAGGCATCTTTCGTAAGAAACGGTTCCGTTTTCGGTACCAAGTCTGAAAGCATCTTTCCGCTAAAATCAGCAATCGTGCAGGGCGTGCTCGTCGAACTGCCATACTTGACAATGATTTCTTTGCACAGGCGCTCGGCAGCATCCCTCAAACGGTGTGCCGCAATCTTTCTGATTTCGCGGTTTTGATTCTTGAGGAACGGTCTCGCCGCTACGATAAGTGCTTCGAGTGTGTCGCTGGTTTTCCAAAAGCTCGCCCCATCCTTTGGATTTGCCATTTCAATCGAAAAGCAATCGGAAGTGACGTGGGCATAATAGTGTTGGAGAATTCGGTTTAGTTCTTCATCGTAGGTCGTGATAATCACCTGAACCCCATTTGATAGAAGTTCGCTCACGACGTAGTTTGCAAACGTCGCTCTATGCTCCAAATCACTGACCGGAACGGGGTCGTCGAGTACTATGATTGGGCATTTTTCGCGTACACAGCGAGCAAGAAATGCTGAGACTCCCAAACAATTCAATTGAGAATCACTCAGCACACCGGCGGCATCACGCTCAATGCTGGTCCCTCCCCTTTCAGAAGAAATTAGAGCCTTGAAGTCCACAAACCGTCTTCCCGTACCTCTTCTTCGCAATCCGCCAAAAGCTACGAGTTCATTTGGACGAAGGCGTTCCCACCAACGTTCGATTTCATCGCTGAGAGATAGAAACTTGCCATCAAATACGCTGGCTTTGGAGCGGTCTATGTCGCCAACAGCATTCTCGATTTCTGCTAAGACAGAGGCACGCGCCTTTACGTCGCTTAGTTCAGTTTCCATTTCCCGTGCATTCTCCGAGACGTTAATCAGGTCTTGCCATTCCGTGAAGTTCGACCTGCCGTCAATCGCCCGGCGGATTATTCCTGTGACCACGTTTGATGATTCGCGGTATTGGCGGATTAAGTCGGTTGACTTCCCCCAAGCTTCGGTTGCGGAGGCTATCGCCGTAGTTAGGGTTTCTATGGGTATCTCTCGAAACTCTCTAGCCCGTTCCTCAGCTAACTCGATGTTATCTGCCAGTGCATCGAGGCACTGCCGTGTCGAGGTCAGATTCTCTGCAATTTGAGGCGGAAGCAAAAACAATTGGTCGTACGTCATCACGTCGTTACCTTCGAGAATTGTCTCGATAATACGTCGGTGCTCTTGTCGTTTTTCATCGTTCCAAGACGAACATGCCGGAAGGATGCGTCCGAGAGCATTGCTTACGCTTGCTAGCGATGCTCTCAGATTTGAAAGCTCACGCTCCGCTTTTGTTTTCATTCCCTCCAACCCACGGGAGAGAGCAATCTGACGCCGCATCGCTTCGATTCTCTCGGGAGTCAGCACATCTTCGGTTTGGCAAACCGGGCAATCAACGGGACTGCTCGCTTCTGCAAGTCCGGGAATCGCAAGGACCGCAGAGAAGAGTTGTGTGAGTTTTGCAGCCTCACGGTTGACCTCACCAACCATTTCAGAGAACTGCTGAATGTCAGAAATCGGGGGCGAAGTGAATTGGGCGTTGGCTCCCGTTCCAAGCGCTAGCGCGGTTAGAGGGAACGCGGATTCACGACGGGAATCGAGAGTCTGCTTTAACAAGGTTATTCGGCCCTGAATGTTGGAGGATATTTCCCCGTGTGTTAACCCTGCACTCGTTAACACGATTCTCAAGGCTTCGGACAAAGCAGAATCCAATGATTCTGCCCGCAAGCCCTCAGATTCAATCTTCTTGGAAATCTCCGCAAGACCGGGAATTGCCGCGCATTTGCGAAGTGAAGTCAGTAGCGAAGACGCCGGTTTGACGACTTCATTTTGAAGGTCAGCGATAGCACCACGGATTACGTCTAAGTCGTTAACCTCCAAAAGAGCTTTGAAGTAGTCGGAGCGGTCTGTTGGGCGAGCGGAGACCACATAGCGCAGTGTGTGTTGCATGAGAATCGGGGCACGTAAGGGTGGCTCCGAGAGAGGAAGTCCTATGCTGTCTAGATTGGGGACAACAGTTCCATCAATGGTTAGCTCTGTTCGACAGTCATCTTGAGCCGTGTAATCGGTGAGAAGTTTGCGCGACACCACGTGAGAACTCCCCGACGAGTCCTCAATCTCCGCGCTAACAAGCACATCGGTCCCGTCTGGAAGGTGCACGTTCCGTAAGCAATCGCTAAACTCCGATTTCGCACTCGCTAGAAACTCGCGGCGAACAGTGCCACCTGTGAATAGGAATTCGATTGCTTCTGCCAGACTCGTTTTCCCCTGACTGTTCGGACCGCAAACGATGGCAAGATTGCCGGTGAACGCAAGCCTAGCCGCCTCGCACCCGAAAGCGCGAAACCCCTGAATTTCAATCCAATGTAGCTTGGGCATGTGCGCCTATGCTTTCTTCCGCCGAACCTCTTCCTCAACAATTTGTGTTAGCTTTTCGCGGACCGCCTCGATATTTTCACCGGTCTCGAAGGCTGCCACCAGTTTGCGGGCGAGGGAGTCTTGCGGCAATTTATCAATGAGAGCTTGAAGATTAGGAGCGGGATGTGGCATTCGAGACCGCCTTGCTTGACTGGTGCAGATGCTCAAAAACTAACAGAAGGAAGGCTCTTTTTGCCAGCATAACGATTGATACCCAAAGTGTGGTTTTTCTCCAAATTCTGGTGGTAATAATGAATTGCGGGAAGAGACTTTCCCATCGGGGCACGCCATGGTAGAGGACTCAATGTTTTTAAGACGGAACGGAGGACCGAACAAGCTGGAGTGCTTCCTTCGGTTCGAAGAAGTGCATTTCTGGCTGTCAAGGACACGCGACCTGATAGCCAACGCCGAGACTTACAGCTACCCGGCATTTAGAGAATCTTTTCGGGAGCTACGACGTGAGGCTCGGAAATCAGAGATGCAACTGGTGATTGCGCTTTTTCGCTTCGAAAGGGCAATCAACAAAGCTGCGGCGGAGTCCAAATCTTGAGGTACCCGGATGGCACCATCTCGAAACTCGCTCCTATGGTGGCGTGCGATGACATGGAGGCGGCGATTTCCCGGCTTCGTCAGCTTCTGGACGCCGCCGAATCGTATCGCCGACACGCCTACTACGAATCGGCAGCCGCCCTGCATTTGGAATTAGCTCAAGCGATGGAAAGAGCATGGAACGGGTTCGAGGAGATTCTGGAGCACTTGGATGAGTAAGAGCCTACTCCAACGGATTTCCGAGGACACAGGTTGCGACTTGACACCGATTGGAATCGCTCGGGACCGGCGTCTGCGGGTCTTCTACGAAAACTATGTTTCGGCGAAGGACACGCCGGAAAAGGAACGAGCCTATCAAGCGTTCGTCAAATTCGTTCGGGAGGAATATCAATGAGCAGAAATGAAACCGCACCAATGCCACAGACGTTTATCAGCAAAGACAAGGTAGTGACAGTGAATCGCTCCGGTCGCATTGAGACGTACACGGAAGTTGACCGCAACACCGGCAAAGTGAAGACAACCACGTATGTGAAGACGACTCCGTGACAGTGACCTGTTGCGTCTCATCGGCTCGTGGCGAGTGCTTTGAGGCATCAAGCGGGGATGGGTCAACCGAGGCACGGGAAATCGCCTGATACGACCCGCAGGCGTTTTTTGAACGGCTCTCTGAGATGGTTTGGACAAACCACGGAGGTCTAAATGGGATTGGAAATAATCAGACCTAGCGAATCTGCTCCAGGGAAAGTTGTGGCTGCGATTTACGCGAGAATCTCGACTCTAAACAGTGGTCAAGACCCGACCATGCAGACGCGGGAACTCTACGAGTATTGCACACGCCGGGGTTGGGAGGTTTTCGACTGCTACGTGGACAAGGGCGTGTCAGGAAAAAAAGATTCGAGACCGCAACTCAATCGGATGATGGAGGACGCCCACGCCCGTCGCTTCGATGTTGTTATCGTTTGGCGGTTCGACCGTTTTTGCCGTTCTGTGTCGCACCTACTCCGTGCCCTTGAGACGTTCAACGCGCTCGGGATTCAATTCGTTTCCCTCTGCGAACAAATAGACACGAACACACCCACCGGCAAATTGGTTTTCACCGTCCTCGGTGCAGTTTCCGAGGGTGAGCGCAACCTGATTGCGGAACGAGTTCGGGCTGGACTCCGAAATGCCCGAGCGAAAGGCAAGAGGCTTGGAAGACCGAAGGTAGATGTGGACTTGGCTCAGATTGAATCGCTGAGGGCATCCGGGCATTCTTGGCGCACAATAGCTCGCACGTTGGGTCTGTCGGTCGGAACGGTGCACGCTGCGGCTCGGACCCAACACAAAACTGAACGCCAGAATCGCCTATGCGCCTGACAGCCTCCGATTTTATTTCTAATCACCGACCAACACGGTGCGACCTGCGGGTCTACTTGCGGCACCGACAAGAAGAGGAAGCCCCTCGCGGTCCCTACGATGAAGTCCTGCTCCGCCTCGGGAACCGGCACGAGAGAGAGCACCTTGCGACCCTCGGCGCGTTTACCGATGCGAGTGACGTTTCCCTTCACGAGCACGTAAAGCGAACTGCGGACGCCATCGCTCAACTAAATCCTATGGTGTATCAGGCTGCATTCTCTGTAAACACTGTTCTCGGGGGAGCCGAGGTCGAGATTATCGGCGTTCCCGATTACCTCATTCTCGACGGCGATGGCTATATCATCCGCGATTCGAAAATGTCACGTCGCATTGACGAGGAGAACCACCCTGAAATCCTGTTTCAAGTTCAGCTTTATGGATGGCTCTTCGAAAAGAGTTGCGGGGCTGCTCCCAAGGGATTGCAGGTCCACTGCGGCACCGGCGAAGTTGTATCGGTCCCCTATGATGGCGGCGCTTCCGCATTGCGTGAATTGGAGCGGCTCCTGACCATTAAGCAATTGAGCGCCGAGCCGTATGAGCCGGTCGGCTGGTCCAAGTGTCTCGGATGTGGATTCACCGACCGCTGTTGGAAACAGGCGGAGAAAAATTCTGATGTTGCACTAGTGTATTGCGTGGACCAAAGCCTTGCCCGAACTCTCAACAATCAAGGGATTCGTACTCGAAAGGAATTGCTGGCAAAGTTCGATGTCGCCAGTCTGAGCGAATTCAAGCGTCCATATGGCAGCCGAGAACAGCGAGTTGGAAAGTCAGCCGAACGAATCCTGCAATTCGCTGATGCGATGGAGAAGAAACAAGAAACAGTTCTCGCGGTCCCCGCCATCCCGCCGCATAAAAACTACGTCATGTTTGATTTGGAGGGGATGCCACCGCACTTGGACGAACTGGACAAGATTTATCTTTGGGGAGCGCAGGTGTTCGGCGAGAACCCAAGCGAGTTCATGGTTGCGTTGTCAGGCTTTGGGACTGATGGCGACAAAGAGGGCTGGCTCTGCTTCCTAACAAACGCCAAGCGGATTTTCGAGACTTACGGTGACATCCCGTTCGTACATTGGGCACCTTACGAGCAGACCTATTTGCGCCGGTACGTTGAGCGTTTCGGTGACGCCGAAGGCATCGCTGCCCGTGTTGAAGCAAACCTGCTTGACCTCTTGACGATAACGAGGGACTCAGTCGTCTTGCCCCTGCCGAGCTTTAGTCTCAAGGTTGTCGAGGACTATGTTGGTTTCGAGCGTAAGCAAGCCGAGTATGGCGGGGCTTGGGCGATGGCGACTTTCATCGAGGCAACAGAGACCAGCGATGAGGGGAAGCGAAAAGAATTGATGGACAAAATCCTTGCCTACAATAAGGAAGACCTTGAAGCGACGTGGGCGGTTTTCAAATGGCTGCAAGCGAAGATTAGCTAAGCTATTTTTTCTCCGCAAGCATCGTCAGCGGCGCTAACTGCCGCGATGAACTATTGCCCTTTGACGCGATAACATGAACCCTCGTTTTTGTGCCTTGCTGATTGAGCAAGTCATGTCCTTGGGCAAGCGCATTCTTAATAAGTGCAGATTCAACGATGTCCAAGACTTTGCCCATCTGTTGACCACGCTTTAGGTTCAAGCGTGCAACAAGCAGGATGCGGCGTCCCGCTCGGGCGTTCTTAATTCCCATCATGAGGCGAAGATTGTTGAATTGCCCTTCGATACGCCCTTTAAGTTTTGAGGCTTGTCCGATGTAGAGAGGAACAACACTCTTGCCAAATTTTCGCGCAAATACATACACACCGGGCTTCCGAGACAACCGTTCGAAATTTGGGCACAAATAGATTTGGTTTTGACGTGAGCCATCCCTCAGGCGAAGCGGCTTTTCCCACTTCAATGCAATCTTCATAGACGCCTTCCACCTCCGCAATCAAGCATCAGGGCACGGCAGCGACGGTTATTTTCCCTGCCACTTCTGTCGTCTTTTTAGCAATGACGTAGCGCCAGCGCCCGTAAGTTCCATCAGCGTTTACGGCGTCCACCCAACGCTCAGCCGAAGCTTTTTTCACTTCTTCGAGTGGGTCGTACCCTTTCGTTTCCAAAATCAAATGGATGGGTGGTTCCGTCTTTAGCCGAATGATGAAGTCGGGGATATAATCGTGCATCTGTCCGTTGTGCAGGTAAGGAATCGCAAAACCGAGTCCCGAGTTCTTCACGAAGGCGTCCACGGCAGCGTGCGAGTCAATGTAGTAAGCCGCTGCCTGTTCCCATTTTTGCGTGTCCGGCACGACATAATTCAGGTGGCACTTCACGACTTCACGCGGGTCGCGGCTCGTCCAGAAATCCACTTCTGCGGTTGAACCGGGTCCACGACTGGATTCATATCGCGGAATCTCTGGTGCCTCGCCTTCCGCTGTGTCGGGTCGTATATTTTCCGTCAAGATTTCTACGAGCCATGGGTAATACGGGGCGAGACCTAAATCCTTGAGGTCGGCTGGAGGGCGCACTTCCACTTTTTCCGCCATGTACTTCTGGATGATTTTTACGAGTTGTGGAAACAAGACGTGCGCGGGAACGTGGCACTGCGGCTGCGAGACATATTCCTTGGTCAATCCCCTCGCCAAGTCGAAGACGAGTTCTTGCAATCTCATCCGTTTCCGATATTCGTGCAACGTCACTTCATCCAGATGGTTCGGTCCCGCCAAACTCAACCGTCCGGTGTCCGAGATGCTCAGCCCTTTCATGTCCACCTTTGGAGGAATTAGGTCAGGCTGCAACACCATGCGCGGGACATTCTCCCAATCAACTGTTATGCGGTTTCGAATCCCTTGCGTGTAGCCCTCAACTCTAGGAAAGTGAATCTCATAGCGTTCTTTTTCAGGGATTGCATGGACGTGATATTTCTTCACTCGCGGCGGCGCTGGTCCCTGCGGATTTGCCTTGAACGGGATGACCTCGAACGGCACGCCGAAAACTTTGGCAACTTCCTCGGTAAAGCGCCCGTTCTCGCCAAGTTCGTAGCTCACACGCCGGAGTCCACGACCCACGACCTGTTCGCAAAGAAGCTGCGACATGAATGGGCGGAGTCCGATGATGTGCGTCACTGTGTTGCAATCCCATCCTTCTGTGAGCATTCCGACGCTCACAATGCATCGCACGTCTCGCCCCGGCGGATTCAGCGGTCGCTCAAGTTTCTTTGCCAATTCCTCAAAACCTTCGGGATAAAGCGGTCGCCCCTGACGGTCGGCAGGCCAGTTCGTCTTGCCTACGGTGTCCAACGTGAATCGCATCCACCGAACCTCGTCGCCCTTCGCGCCCTCCACATCCGTCTCGTGAATCACTTTCGTGTCCACTCGAATGGTGTTCACGGGTCCATTCTTCTTGTTGAGGAAGCCCGCAACACGCGCCGAAGGAATTCCAGCCGGTGCCTTGTCCTCGGCGAGCCATTCGTAAATCGCCTTGGCAATCCTCGTGTTCTTGCAAACAAGGATAAAAACTGGTGGCCGTGGGTCAGCTTCGTTTTTTGCCCAATCAAGAGTTTCCTTCTCCCAAAGACCACCGAGCATCGCAATGGGGTGGTGGGCGTACTTCAAGATGGCTTCCGGCTTCGGACTGCCCCTCTTTCCGCCCCGCTCGGCGGGAGTCAGCTTCTTTTCCAGAATCCACTGCCAGATATTCAGATACCCGGGAATCTCCTCGCCGGTCGTGTCGCGCACCGCCAACTGCGGAATCTTCACTAGCCCCGACTCGATGGCGTCAATCAATCCAAAGTCGCTCACGACCCACGGAAATGGCTTGTTTGTTTCCTGCCCGACTCTGCCAAGAAAATATGGCGTCGCCGACAGGTCCACGCAGAAATTGATGCCACGCTGCTTTTGCAACTTGTCCAGCCCGTCAATCCAGACGGTGGCTTCTTGGAAGAACTCGTCCGCTTCTTCCTCGTCGCCGAATTCGTCTTCTTCGTCCGGGTCAGGCTCGTCACGCCTGATGCGATAGGCGTGGTGAGCTTCGTCGTTCAGCACAAGGATGTTTTGCTTGCCGCCAACCTCGCGTCCAATCACTCGGTTGATGAGCGCCGCGTCGCTTTCAACGTACCTCGCAGACTCGACCTTTACTCTCTTGAGGCTGCCATCCTTCTCGCGCTCTTCTTCGAGGACGGTCAGCATTCCATTGGCGACCTGTAGCTCGTAGTCTTTCAGGCTGAGATAACGTTTCCCGTGAGCCGTCGTCGTCTTCGCCCCGATATTGATGTTTTCTTTGACTCGCACTTCTTTCCCGGCTTTGACCACCTTCGCGCTAACGCCGCCTGTGTCCATCCCTTGCGGCTGGAATACATGCCAATTCGTGACGATGACCCTTCCCTGACTCAAGAGCGGCATCAAATGGAGCGGGACGAGGTCTCGCGTGCGGTAGACACTTGCTTCTTCAAGCAGCGGGTCAAGTTCCGCGAGCCGCTGCCTGATGGTCACGTTCGGGCACACGACCAAAACAGCGTCGGAGAACCGCGCATCGCTCCGGTTGTTCAGCTTGTTCAGGATGCTCCACGCCGCCACCATTCCCATGACGGTCGTCTTACCAGAGCCAGTCGCCATCTTGCAGGCGTACCGCTCAAAGCCGGAGTATCCGTCATTCTCTTTCCGCTCGTCACTTGGTTCGTCACGCGGGATGGAGATGCCTTGCAGGAAATCGGCCCGCGCTTCCTTTAGAAAAATGACTGACGTTGCAGCCTCAATCTGCGCGAAGAAGAGCCGCTTCTCACGCCCCTCGCGTGTCCACCACTGCAAGAGTTCGAGAGTTGTTCGGGTGCTGCCGGGATAGCCTTGTTTTTGCCAATCAGCCACACGTTCTCGAATCAGGTTTACGAGTGCAAGTTCAAATCCAGTCGGATACTGTTTCGAAGGTCTCAGGAGCCGCTCGTCCATCAACCACGGTTTCTTTTGTTCGCGGGGGGCGAAGACAATCGAAGGTCGGCGCTGCCCCTCGATAAGCTGCGGCTGCTCGCCTTCACGGATGTACCAATAGCGAGTCGGCTCCTCGAACGGTGAATTCTGAATTGGCTCTCCAACTTCGGGATAACCTGACATCGCTTATTTCGCCTCTTTCAGGTTCTTCACAACCAGCAATTCGTTGCCACGGTCATCAATCACCTTGACCGCGATTTGACCATGGTCGCCCGGTTCGAACGGTGCGCTTACGGAGCCTGCCAGATGGTCCCACACGCTTTCTTCGAACTCCCCACGCAGCGCGTTTTTTAAGCTTTGCCATGCACCCGTCCGGGGAAAGAAGGCTTGGCTCACATGAAAGCAGAGGTCGTTGTAATCTGTGTCCAGAAACCACGCAGGCACGTCGTCACCCTTGCTTTTATGGTTCACCATCTCCACGGGGTCGAAAACGTCGAGACCGAGCAATTCGACCTCATATTGTTTCAGTGCACCGTTTTTCGATTTCACCTTACGCACTTCAACTTCTGGCAGTCCGCAAACGCTAAAGATTTGGCTGGAGCGCATGTTCTTGAGAAGGTCGCCCATCATCAAGTCGGGCGTTGCCTGCACGTAGGTTGCGGGAATGCCGACAACTTCCGCAGATTTGTCAATCAGCATTCGAGCATTCGGCTGGATGGCGAAACCTATGACATAAAGGTGAGAGTAATTCTTTGCGTGAGCCTCCCGAGCCGATTCGTATACTAGTTTCTCGCTGACCGCCCCGTTTTCGGGGCCGAACACAAATGCGACGGGTTTCTCCGCCCCGTTCGGCACCATCGCCTCGGCAGAGAGGGAAAGTGTTTTGGCTGGAGGCCTAACGTTTTTGAGAGTGACAGCCTTGTTTCCTTCGAGCCGCAACACAGGAGACTTGCGAAGGACTTCTAACATCCGGTCAACGAAGGATGCCGCAGATTCTTTGTTTGTCGCTGCTCCGTCAGACTTGGACTCCTCGAAGTCGAGGGGAGTCGGAATCGTAGCTTCGAAACAAAATGGACCAGTAACCCGCGTAACGCTGGTGTTCTTCTCAGGGTTATCCACAAGGATTTCTTCTTGCGGCTTTTGTTCCTTCGCAATGGTCTCGGCAGTGATGTGGGGTACCACGCCGCCAATTTCTTTTCCCCTATTATTTTGGCGTCTGACATAGCGGAAGCCAGCAATAGGTCCACGCGATTCATCTTGTAACTCGTACCAATCGAAAGTTGCTGTGAGCAACCTTTGACGAGCCAGCGCGAGCGGTACACGGCTAGTGTCCATCGTTATCCAACGTCGTCCCCACTCCTCGGCGACATACGCAGTGGTGCCGCTGCCACACGTGGGGTCCAGAACTAAGTCCCCGGGGTCCGTCGTCATCAACATGCAACGCTGCACAACTGTCGCACTGGTCTGAACAACGTAGACCGCATCAGCTTCTCCTCTGGTATCGGTCCAAACGTGGCTCAACTCAGAATACGGAAAATCGTCAAAATACCGCTTGTATATTCGCAAGCCCACTTGTCGCAAAAGCCGTCCGACATCCCACAATTTCTTGGTTCCTTCCGCTCCCTGCTTCCAGTGCCGATTTGGTTTGCAACTCAGTACTAATTTCTTTCCCTGCCACTCAACTTCGATGTCAGGGTCGTCTCCGCCTTTTGAAGAGATGTCAAAAGTCGTGAACAGGCGAGCGCCTGTGGGAAGGACAATACGCCCTTCGTCCATGAACTCTGATATGGGTCGAACGGTTCCGTCCGCTAGCTCAACGCGCTTGTATTCGGTCGCTCCGGCTGCACCCAAGACCTTAGGAACAAACAAATTCCGAAATTTGATTTGTTCCTTTTGGCGAGCGTACCAGAGTAGATAGTCACATGTGGTCTGTAGGGTCTTGGACGTTGCGCTTGAGGTTTTCTCAAATGTGATTATTGATACAAGATTCTCGGCACCGAAGACTTCGTCAAGCACTTCACGAACATGGTGCATGTTTTCATCGTTGATTTGCACGAAGATGCTTCCGCTGAAAGTCAATAAGCTGCGAGCCAAGAGAAAACGGTCGCGCAAATATGAAAGGTAGGAATGCAGACCGAACTCCCACGTATCCCTGTACGCTTGAACCATCTCGGGCTCACGGGTCATCTCTTCGTCATCATTGTGGACAACTTCCGGTCTGCGAACAAAAGGCTGAAAGTTTGAACCAAAGCTGACGCCGTAAGGTGGGTCCATATAAATCATCTGGACCTGACCGCCGAGGCCTTCGTAGTTCAGCAACGAGTTCATCACGACAAGCGAGTCGCCCAAAATCATCCGGTTGACCCATTTATCGCGGTGTTCATAGGCGCGAAGCACTTGGTCGGTCACCGAGTGTTGTGGGTCTCCCCACAGGTCAAACATTGTCGCCTGATTCCGGTCGAAGCGATGTCCCTTGAGGGTTTCGAGGATGGCTTTTGTCGAAAGCCGCTCGTGAATGAAGAGCGGAAGCGTTGGCACATCGAAAGAGAGCCGCTCCGCCTTCCCGGCCCAGTTGAGAAATGGCTTGCTCATCGCCTTCAACTTCCGCACGGATTCCTGCGCCTTCCCAACCTGCCCGGAGACCTCTTTCCAGACTTCTGGCTTGGCGTTTAGTTTCTGGCGCAGTTCTTTGAGTTGGATTTCGGCATCAGCGATTTGCGCCTCACCCTGTTCCCGTGCTGAGTTCTTCCCATCCCAATCAAGTGCAGGCGAGAGCGATGAATCGTAGCGGTAAGTTTTCGGGGGGAGTTTTTTCTTGAATTGCGCCTGCGTCCCGACCTCCGGCCGCATCGGGCTTTCCGATTCAGGATGCTGATAATTCTTGGCAGGCTTAGTCTTCGGGGGTTTCGTCTTCGACGCCATGCAGTGAACTCCCTCAGTTGATGACTAATTACTGCCGCGATTCTAACACTCGGAAATCCAATCGTCCGATTCAGTGCCCTAATCCTTAGGCAGTTCCCCGGGTGCGGCATCGGCAGCAGAGGCAGCCTCGGCGGCGGCAGGTGCTGCCACCTGCTTGAAGGTGAACTCGGACTTCTCTTTGCTGAAAGGAATTTGGACGATTATTGGTCGTTCCGCCCTGACACCTTTTCCAAAAATTACAGCCGTTAGCGGCGGAAGATTGGGAATGAGTTCTGTATGCGCTTCCCCAAAAACATTCTTCAAGAACCCCAAGCTGGTGTCATCGAAGCAGGTAAAACTTATAACGGTGTTGCACTGCGTCAAAACAGATTTGCTCACAGTTGCCGTGCGTTGGGCGATGACAAGTAGTCCGACACCGTACTTGCGTCCTTGCAGCGCAATCTGAGCGATTTTCGCAACCAAGCCGCGAGAGCTAAAGTCACCCAATCCCATCGTGGAAGGCTCAGGCATCACAGTGTGTGCTTCTTCAACGACGATGAGGATGCGGGGACATTCCTTGTTCTCTTTCGCAAAGTGCAAGAGACAAGTCATGAAAAGTTCAGTGATGAAGAGCGTAGCTTGCGTGTTCGAAATCTCTTCGAGTTGAATCAGCCCTACGCGAGTGTGGTCACTCTTGTCAGTAAGAAATGTCTCAATAGATTTTGCAACATCCGCTCGCAGCTTATCGGCAAAAGCCTTGAGCGCCTTCTTTTCTGCCCCTGCACCATATTGTCCCGTTTCCACGTCCATCAATTTTTGCCCTAACTCCGCAGAGAGCTTTGCTGTTATAGAGAGGTTTGAGGGTTTCAGACTTGCCAAGCGTCCGGCGTATTGAGAAGTCAGGTCAATGCAAACGACCTTGATGCCACTTTCGGTGGCCTTGCGAATAATGTCGAACGCAAGTTCGGTCTTGCCGGAGCCGGTCACTCCAAGTATGGCTGTGTGTGAATCAATGAACTCCATCAGCGGTCCTACGACTTTGATGGCGGTTCTCGGAACCAATCCATATAGAAAGTCTCCCGGCTGCCCGATTTCAAGGTGCTCACCAAAGGTTTCGGATGTCGCAAAAACCGGTGTGTTCATTGCAGGCAGCCATTCGAATTTAGAAAACCCCTTTTCGTTTTCCAGTCGGCCAAGCTGAGCGGCGACCGCTACTTGAAATCCGTGCTTATCGGCTTGAAGAGTTTCTTCTCGGGTTACGCCATTCGTAATTTGATAGAAGACTCTTTCCTTGCCAATCCGGCACCAAACGACCATGCCTTCCTGACAGGTCTCTGAATCCAGCGTCTCGAACCGAATCGTGCCGATTGAGGAGTCTTCGACAACAAATCCAATCAATCTTGAAGTAGCATCGCCGCTGAGCTTTTGAGAAATCTCTGATTCCGAGAGGCGGAACTTGTCCGCAATCTCATAGACTTGGCCACTAGAGAGTCCTTTCATGCGCTCCATCGGAGAATCAACGCACATACCAGTGCCAAGTAAGCCCTCATCCTGAACGTGAGAGAAGAGCGGAATGACTAATGTCTGCTTTCCATCTGCCTGTTGGTATAACTTTCCACGAGAGGGACTCCAGTCTGCGGTGGGGTCGAGGCTGACCCGCACAATATTTGGTGCGTCAGTGCGTAGGAGCCTGCCGATTGACTTCGGCCCTTCCTTCCTTCGGCTCAGACCACTCAATAATTCGGGAAGACCCAACGGCCACACAACAACGAACAGGCCCCAAAAGAGAAGCAGAAGAACTGCCCCGGTTGACTGGAGTTCGTAGAAAGAAAAAAGGCCGAACAAAAAAAGAATGGAGTAAAGGATTCGTGCACTCCCGAAAACTACAGCGGGGCGGTATGTCAGGCGTGCAACTCGCTGCTGCTGGTCAGAAATATGCGGACCGCTGCTAACTGCAACGCACGCGACTGCAAGAAAAAACACTCCAGCGCAATAGGACAAGACCAGCCACCACACAAGACTCGGGGTTGCTCTGTAGACAGGAATGAGAGTAACGATTCCCATCAGAGCGTTGACGGCTGAGTCGGCAGGCTTTGTGAACTTGTGTTCCAACACTGCCGAACCCAAGACAATTAGGAGCAGGCTACCTTGAAAAATCAGGGATTGCTTCGGGTCAGAGGGCAGGAATGAACCAGTAAGATAGCGAGAGAGCAAAAGGGCGAGAGCAAGAAAAAAGAGAAGAATTGCGACCCGAGACCACGGCTCTACTCTCGCGTTCTGCCGCCCACGGATAGCACCTTCATTCGTTTCTACTCCGCTCACGTTGCGAGGCTAACACGTCGGATAGTCATGCTTCAATAAACAGATGATATTCCGTACAGCAAATCGTCAAAATCGCCCGCTGCAAGATTGGCCGAATCAAGCAGATAGCGCCCGGCTTTGGTGCAGAATTCCAACAGGATTTTTGAACATCACCGAAATCGGTAAATCTTACGCAGTTCACTCCGGATTTTCTTGTGGATGGCGCATAAGGGGCATTTGGGCGTCCAGTTTTCTTTGGCAGCTTTCACCTTGTTCCTCGTCGGTTGAAAGCGGTGAATAGCCAGACATTCCAACAATGGAATGCTTCTCCTCTGATGAGCTAGATAAACGTCAATTCGGGTTGTGCCATTGAACCAGCCTCTCTTGAAGTGATGGCTCGGGCGAGAGCCACGACCACGAGTCCGTCCAACGTAACGGCATTCACGCTTTTTCCAGAAGACGTAAATCTTGCCTCGCTTCGGAGAGATTTTCCTTCGAACCCAC
Organism: uncultured Acidobacteriota bacterium; assembly: GCA_963701005.1. Lineage (GTDB taxonomy): Bacteria > Acidobacteriota > Terriglobia > Acidiferrales > UBA7541 > Palsa-295. Next base: position 2,350,416 of record OY969555.1, on the reverse strand, counting down.
GCCCGGAATATCTTTTGCTTCTTGTCAGTGCCCCAACCCTTCGTTCGCCAAGTTTTCTTCCTGACCACCAGTGTCTTGAATCCTTTCTTTGCCATCTTCTTGGCTAGAGCATTGGAAACAATTTCCTGTAACTCTCGGATTTTGCTTTCACGTTTCTTCTTCGTGATGGTCCGCACGGGTCCGGGCTTGCGAATCCAGAATCGCCGAAGCTCATCTGTGCGGTGTTCGTATAGCCGGTCCAGCGTGCGGTTGAACTGAATCTGGTGAGACATTTGGCTTCATCCTGCCATCCTTCGGAAGCTGTGTCAGATGGCCGAAAGAGAATTCAGTCGCAATTGACGTAGGAGATTGGGTTTTGAGCGCCTTGGTTGAACAAATGCCCAACGTATCGGTTGACGTACCGATGGCGAACTGATTCCTCGGCAATTGTACCGACAAACTCCCATCGTTTTGGTGAGCGGGTTCCTCGTCCATCTCGGCGAACGTTGAAGGTCGAGCCAGCCGGAAGCCAACCAGTGATGTGATAGACCTCCCTAACAATTCCCTCGAAAACTGAAAGGCAATACTTCGCTTTATCACGCTTGCGACCTACCCGCCATGCTGACCTTGTTGCGTCATACAACTCGACATCGGTCATCCCGTATCGGTACAGTTTGTTGATGCGAATAAAAATTACGGGGTCTCGGACATCTGCTTTGCGCTGCGTGTAGTGAGCAACGACTTCTTTTAAGGGTCCGCGACCATATTTCGCTCCATGACCGTGTACTGCATTGGCAAGGCTTTTTAGGCCGAGGAGGTCAATTGCAGCAGCTTCTACTCGCAGGGCGGCCTCAGGATTTGGTAACCGGTGGGCAAGTATCTCTATCTGAGGTTCGCAGCCGGACCGACGGATATTTCGAATAGTTTTGGAGATTGCTTTTTTTTCGTCCGCATGGAGATGAGCCAAGGCTCTTCCACCTTTGCCTTTTCCCACGTAGAAGACGGTCTTATCTGTCGGATTCACGTAAAGGTAGACATAGAATCCGAGTTTTCTTGCTATTGCGGGTGGGATTCGAGGAATCTGCGTCGTCACAGGAAGAGCCTCTTTGATGTCGCCTAATAGCGTTCACGGCTTGCGGTGATTATACCGGCGGTTGTTTGCTTCCACACCCCGTGCTCTGAGATTCTACAAAACTCCAAGAATCCACCCCTCAATCTCGGCCTTCTTGCGGTCATGCGGTTCAAGCTCAGGGCGGAGGAACTTTTCGAGGCTGCCATCGGAGTCCGACCGCTGCAACGATTTGGCGATTGCAAAAGCGTCCTGCTGGTCCGGCGTCCGCCCCTCGCTTGGGAAAGTCCGGCTCCAAAGCGCAGGGTAGACCTCAGCGATTACGGAGCGATTGGGCGGCAGGCTCCAACCGTCGAACGGCCAGAAATGAACGTGGTCTTTGGCATGTTGCCGGATGTAGCGCAGCCACGGTATGCCTGCGTGCGTGGACTTCGCCACCGACCCCTGCACGTCGAAATGGAACACGGATTTGGCTGTGCGTGCTCGTAGTTCGGCAACCCTCCGCCACCGAGAGTTGCCGGAGCGGGCTGCACCGTTTCCGCTGCCACCGTCACGGACAAAATCTACGTAAATGTCCTCGTCGGTCGGCCAGTGGCGCTGGAAGTCGTCAAGGAATGACGGCCAGTCGTGCGACAATCCGTGCTGTTCGAAGTATTGAAGTGGAAATGAAAAACCGTGGTCAATGCCGACGAGCGTCTGCGGTCCTTCGGAGAGTCTCTCGACTAACCATTCAGCGATGCCCCTTCGAGTCCAATATTTGCGAGGGCTGGCTGGCGGCTCGATTTCCTGAGGAGTGGTCAAATGGTCGGCTGCGTATGTCCGAAGGCCTTTGAGACTCGACGTGGGAGTCTCAGCACCCGAGTAGTCAATACCGATGTACCGCTCGAACGAAGGGTTCATGCGAAAGTATCCACGCGGCCAACCCACCGTGCCGCTTGAGTTCACTTCTCATGATATTGCATTGCCGGTTAAAAGGCTCTACGAGCCCCGTAACGACAGTCCTGTGCCCGCGCAGCAGGTCATTCCCCGGTGTTCGAACGTTCTAGCGGCTCGTGGTGAAAACGCGGCGAGTAGGCTTCGAGCAACTATAGGAAAGCCGGTCGCTGCGGTTGCCGGGTCACGCGCTAGCGGCCTACTGCCGTACTGCCCAAGAACTTCTCGATGTCCTGCTCCCGGAACATCCATCGCTTGCCGTAAAACTGCCCTCTGAGTCTACCTTCGCGCACTAGCTTGTAGAGCGTAGTCCTAGAAATGCCGAGAACCTCGCACGTCTGCTTTGTGGTCAGGAGTTTCTGCATGGCGCGGGACTATACCATGGTGTGGGGTGGAGATTGCTTCGCTCCAACAATGACCCAACGGCCTTGCAGAAACATTCGGTCACCGTCCTTGAGTTTCCGCAGCTTGCGGATTTCGAACTCGGTGGCGAGGACTTCGTAGCAGGTGCCGCGACCGTAGTTCAAGTCAATGTTCAAAAACCAGCGGGCTACTTTGTGGGTTTTTGAGCGGTAGCATTAATCGTCCACCAACTGGTCAAAGGGATTACCCTTCACCACGCTCAGTTGATTACCACAGGTATGCTGTTCGCCATCGGCGTAGACCACGCCGCAGTCACAGACAAACTCAACCTGCATCTCAAACTTACGGCTGCCGCCGCCCACAGACTCATCGGGGTCAAGCCCACCTTGTGTAGGGTCGGGCATGTTTCTCTCGCACTGCTTCCAAAGCGAACCATCACTGCTTGATTGCCACCAGCGACGAAAGTCATCGGGAGTCTTGATGTTCTTCTTCCAGCCGGAGGCTGATAGAACAGCGGGAATCACGGTCATGGCTTCATCCATACCCCAAGGGAAATCAGAGTGAGCCAAGAAGATTAGGAACATGGTGTCCTTGTTCGGTTTGATTCCCGTATGCTTATACAAGGCTGCTTCCATGTTTGCTTTCTCTGCGTAAGACTTCTCATTCAGATACTCAACTATCTCTTGTCCACCATCGGTAGGGTTATTATTCGGCGGTGGAACTGGAGGGAGCGAAGCTCCCGACTCTCCCTTACTAACTTTCTTACTGCTTGAGGGAGGGACAGTCTCGGAGGAAGTCTCATCTACAGTCTTGTTCAAAATCTTAGGAACAGTCTGTTCTTTAGCCGCCCCCTCAGCGTCCTGTGAGCGTCCCGTCAGCGTCCCCTCAGCGTGACGGTCACCGCCACGGAAGATTGAGGTTTTCATCCAATGCTTTATCTTTGTGGGGTTTAGGAGAACTTTATCGGTGTCACCGTCACCGTCCTCAATTCGAGAAGCACCAACTGCGAGGAAATTGCACAACGTGAGATTGTAAGGACGTTTTTGACCATTAATGTAGTCGGACAGCACCCATCCAGCCTCACGTAGACCCTGCATGTGACGCTGCACGGTACGCTCCGATGGCACGTCGTAGCTTGGGTCTTCGTCGTTCAGCCAGTCAATGACACGCTGAGGGTGGAAAGATTGAACTTCACCCGTGTTGTGGTTCGACCACAGATGCAGCAGACAGAGAATGTCGTGCATGAGTTGAGTTATCTCGCCGTACTTGCGAGCCTGATACACAGCCTTGGGCACGCGGGCGAAGTGTTGAAAATCGAGATGAGCATTCATGAGTTTCACCGTTTGTGGCTTCTCTGTTCAGGCGATTGCGAGACGCCTACCGCAGGTCGTTCCATGTGCGCTGCAACCACATCGTAGTGCCCGGGGTGCGTTAGCAGCGCGTCGCGAAGGTATAGAGAAATCATTCGATTACTCCTCAATCAAGCACACGTCTAGCAGACCGTGTCTCTGTCGGCATTAAATCGTCAAGTTTGTTCAGGAACGCCGGGTAGGCGAGACCCCCGGGCTTTACCCCTTGGAAGGGGTTAAGGGAGCGGATTCACCCGGCGAAACCGCTCCCTGCAAAATCCAGTTCGGATGTGTGCCTAGCATAATACTCAGTTTTCCGTTCCCACTCAGGATGAATCTTTGTACTCGCCGCACATCGCCTTTCTTCCCGCGTGCTTTCTCCAGTCCCCAACGATGCTCTCAGGCGGCTCGTGACCGTGCACGTCGCCGTAGAGGTCGCTCTGAGCCTGTACGTGACCCTCGATGTAGCCCTCCCGCTTCGCCGACTGCCAAACGTCGTTCACGAAGACGGCGAGGGGCACCGCTTCTCCCCATGGTGAGGTCACTTCCACATCCAACTGACGGATGAGGTCTTGGAGATGCTCTTCGCAGCAAACCGTGAACGGCGCTTTCACTGCCGGTCTCATCGGGACGCCCTTTCGGGGGCGTCCCACAGGCGGGATGTCGCCTCCCCGTACCCCAAGCACGGCCTCCAACTCGGCCAGTTCGAGCCGGTCGGCGGCTGTTGTCTCGCCTGCTTGCGCCTTGAGCCACAACCGTCTGGCTCGGCTCCGGTAAGTCTGAATCGTTGTCTTCGCCAATTCACCCAAAGTTCGTCTCATACGGCCCACCCCCCACGTCCCGGTCGCTTTGACCGTGCACTTAATAAAGTCTGTATTTCTTTCTTCAAATCTCATTAGTGACATCCAGAGGGGCGGGGAAAAGGGGAGGCAACCACTAGGCTAGGCCGCATTGGACAGACTGGCCCCCATTGTCGTATGATTGTTTTGTGCTTGGACGTTCGTAGTCAGTCGCTCAAGCGCCGTTGTTCGGAAGGGCGTAGAAGAGACACCCCGCCCGGCTCGTTGCAGCCAAATACAGGCAAGTTTGCCAGTGTGCAGCGACCGAGGCAAACTGTGTCCGAACAGCGCAACCCGTCCCTAGCGTCTCGCTCGCTGCCAGTTCTGGCAGCGGTCAAATTCAATTCCACAGTTCAGGTACCCATCTCTGACGTCGCTTCCCTACTCGGTCTGTCAGAGGAAGCGGTATTGGAGATGCTGGAACCATGCCGTGCTCCTATTCGCCAAGATTTTTTCTCGATTGGCGAACTAGCAAACCGTTGGCGCTGCTCAAGAGGAACTGTCTACAACCGGCTTCGCTCGGCTGGTGCCAAGGTGCTAGACTTTGCAGCGCCCGGAAAGAAGGGCAAGAAGGCCGTCTCCGCCGAAGTTGTATTTCGGATTGAAGCGAAGAAAACAAAACAGCTATGTTGAACCATCGCAAACGTGGAAAAACCTTCCACGCCGACTTAATGACCGGAAAAGTGCATGTTGTCCGTGGCTCCCTCGGCACTCGGAATCAGGATGCGGCACGTCGCCTGATTCATAAGCTGGAGACAGCTTTGTCGGAAGGGCCAGCTTCCTTGCTGTGGCTAGAACTGAGTACGCTTCTCCCCCGCAATACCTTTACCCGATTCGCCGAGTTTGCAGGCGTGAAAGAACAGCAACATCCGACTTGGAGCCAGTTAAGAGCGTCCTATGAAGTGTATGCAAATCAGCGAATCAAAATTGGCAAACTCGCAGAATCTACCGTAGAGCGCTACGAGCATACCTTTCATGAGTTCGAACTGTTCCTTGCAGAACAGAACGCTTCACTGTTGCGGGACATCGGGATGCCGATGGTGGAGTCTTTCAAAGTCTGGCGTATTGACCGAATCAAAAAGCGGAAGCATTCTCGTGGAGGGGGTGGTCTTACCTTGGACGTTGCCATCCTGCATATCTTGTTTTCCTTCGCTCAAAAACGAGAGATGGTCGCTAAAAATCCAGTCCAGCTTGAGGGGAGACCCGGAGACAATCCAGAGCGTGGTGCCGAACCGTTCAGCGCAGATGAATTGTTGCGGCTGAGGCAGCACACTGGAGATGACATGCTGTCGTTTCTCTTGCTTCGGCGGACAGGGTTTCGAGGCTCAGATGCCGTCCGTGTTACATGGAACGAAATGGACTTGGGGGCCAAAGAAGCTGACCGACTAACTCAAAAACGAAAAAAGAGAGTTGTGATACCGCTCCACACTGAGTTGTTATTTGCTCTTGAAGTCGAGCAGGAAAAGCGAAAGCCAGCGCCTAATGACCGTGTCCTGATAAATCCCGAGACGGGAAAGCCGCTGACCCGTCCGGGGCTATATCGGCGGATGGTTGCACTTGGTCGTCGTGCAGGCGTGCCAAACGCACATCCACACAGATTCAGAGATACCTTTGCCGTAGACATGCTACTCAGAGGGGCAAATTCTTATGACGTCGCCAAAATGCTCGGTGACACCATTGAGACCGTTGAGAAGCACTATATGCCTTTTGTGACAGAACTACGGGAACGAGTTCGCAACATCCTCGAAGGCGGTATTGGCCTCGAAGAATTGGCTCAGAAGACCTCCGAAACTGTTCAAATCACGGCGAAAAAGACCAATTAGGTCGGAAGCCCCCAATAACTAGCACGCTGGTGTAAAGGGAGGATATTGGCGTGTAGTCACTTCCCGTAAGTGATTGAAATCTCGTGTACGGAGCCTCAAACCCGGCGACACACCGGCGTCACAATCGAGTGGGAGCAATTCACAAACCACTGATAACAAAATAAAAAGTAGCGGATGAGCCTGTAAGCCGGATTCTGTTCGCTGGGTCTCGCGCGGCGGCTTGCGCTGCTGCGCGATTGGCGCTCCCGGCAAATGCTGACGGGACTAAACCGACCCGAGCGCGATGATCATTCCTCTAGGTCCCGGATCGCTCCGGGACTCCAGCAGCCTACCCGAGGGTGGCAGCGGCGCGGTCTTTCGAACGCGACGCATACGGGCCGGGCCGGCCCTCCCCTCCTATTTGGCCTTGCTCCACGCGGGGTTTTCCGTGCCCCGGATGTTGCCATCCGGGCGGTGGGCTCTTACCCCACCTTTTCACCCTTGCCAAATGAACTTGACCGGAAGAGGCGGGCCCTTGGTATTGCCTCAGGCCTGCCGCCGAGGTGCAAGCATCACCGGCGGTTTATTTTCTGTGGCACTTTCCGTAGCCGAGCTGGCGCGAACCGCTTTCGCGAGACGCACTGCGCGACCCCCTGGCGTTACCAGGCGCGTTGCCCTTTCGTCGCCCACTCTTGCGAGGCTGCGACGATGGAGTCCGGACTTTCCTCCCGTTCGCTCCCCTTGCGGGAAGCGAACCGGCGATCACCCGGCTCATCCGCCGATTTTATTATACGCCGTATCTTTGAGCCGACGCCACCCGTGAATGAAAGCATGTTGCGATTCACAGGCGGGAATATTGATTCATTTCCGCTGAGGAATTTATTTCACGCCGACCAGTTTCTCGAATTGAGTTTCGTCGAGGATAGGCACGCCGAGCGATTTTGCCTTGTCGAATTTTGAGCCAGGGTCGGCGCCGACGACGACGTAGCTCGTCTTCTTGCTGACGGAGCCGCCGGCTTTGCCGCCGTGAGAGCCGACGAGAGCTTCCGCTTCCTCGCGGGACCTGTGGGCGAGAGTGCCGGTGAAGACGAAGGTTTTGCCGGCAAGCTTGGTATCTTTGGGCGCCTGGCGTTCTCCCTTCATGTTGACGCCGGCGGCGCGGAGATGGTCGATTAGCTTGCGGTTGGCGGGCTCGGAGAAAAATTCGAGGATTCCCTCGGCGACCTTCGGGCCCACTTCGGTGACTTCCTTTAGTTCCTCATCGGTTGCTTCGGCCAGCTTGTCCATCGATGCGAAATGATCGGAGAGCAGTTGGGCTGTGCGCTCGCCGACGAAGCGGATGCCGAGGGCGTAGATCAGGCGGGCGAGGCTGTTCTTTTTACTGGCGGCAATTTCGTCGAGAAGATTTTGGGCGGACTTTTCGGCCATGCGCTCGAGGCCCGCGAGTGAATCGAGTTTTAGTTTGTAGAGGTCCGCGAAATCTTTCACCAGGCCTTTTTCGACGAGCTGGTCAACGAGCTTGTCGCCTAGGCCGTCAATATTCATGGCGTGGCGGCCGGCGAAATGGAGGAGCGATTCGCGGCGGCGGGCGGGGCAGGAGACATTCACGCAGCGATAGGCGACTTCGCCTTCGTCGTGATGGATGCGCGTGCCGCACTCGGGACACTTCTCCGGCATGCGGAATGGCTTCTCTTCTTTGCCGTGCTTCACGACTTTGACGACGTGAGGGATTACTTCGCCGGCGCGCTCGACGAGGACTGTATCGCCCGCGTGCAAGCCGAGGCGCTCGATTTCGTCCATGTTATGGAGTGTGGAGCGACTGACGGTGACGCCGCCAACCTGGACCGGCTCGAGGTACGCGACCGGCGTGAGGACGCCTGTGCGGCCGACCTGGACTTTGATTTCGTTTACGACGGTGGTTTCCTGGTGGGCGGGATATTTGTAGGCGATGGCCCAGCGTGGGGCCTTGGAGGTGAAGCCGAGTTCATTCTGGAGCGCGATTTCATTTACCTTGATGACGATGCCGTCAATTTCGTACGGCAATTTTTCGCGCTTTGATTCCCAGAAGTTCAAATATTTTTCGACTTCTTCGATTCCGTGGAGGATTTCCCAATCGTCGCTGGCTCTGAAACGCAGGGCAGCGAGTGCTTCGAGGACTTCCGAATGGCGTTTCTTGGGCACGCGTCCGTCTACGAGCAGATAATAGGCAAAGAAATCCAGCCGACGTGATGCGGTGATCGTGGGGTCCAGCACGCGGACGGCGCCCGCGGCTGCGCTGCGGGCGTTCGCGAATTGCTTGCCTCCCTGCTCGCCTTGTTGCTCGTTCAATTCCTCGAAGGCTTTGCGGGTCATCATGGCTTCGCCGCGGACTTCAAAGGTTCCGGGGAGTGCGGTTTTTTTCAGAAGCGCGGCCTCAATCTTCAGCGGGATGGAGCGAATCGTTTTCACGTTGGGCGTGACGTCTTCGCCTCTGGTGCCATCGCCGCGGGTGACGCCGCGCGTGAGGATTCCCTTCTCATAGAGCAGCGACATGCTCAGGCCGTCGAATTTGTGTTCGCCGATGTATTCGATTTTTTCGCGGCCGGTGATTTCGCGGACGCGCCGGTCGAAAGCGCGGAGTTCTTCAAAGGAGAAGGCATTGTCGAGGCTCACCATGGGAGTTTTGTGACGAACCTCGGTGAAGCCATCGCGGGGCGAGCCGCCGACGCGCTGGGTGGGCGAGTCGGGCGTGACGAGATCCGGATGCTTGGCTTCGAGATCCTTCAACTGATTCATCATGCGATCGAAGGCGGCGTCTGAGATTTTGGGATCGTCCTCGACGTAGTACAGATGCTCATGGCGGCGAATATCTTCGCGCAGGCGCTCGATTTCTTTGGCAGCGTCGCGATTCTTAGGCATGTGATCCCCGGGGAGGCATGGAAACTCCTGTGGTACGCAATCGGCCAAAACCGCCGGGTATTATACAATGGCCGATTGCTTCAGCAGGCTGCGGCGACCTGGATGCCCGACTCGATCAAAGACGCGCTCCTTATCTACAACCCCACTAGCGGGCGGCGGCGACATCGCCGCTTCGCGGAAATCGAGCAGGCAGTCCGCCTGCTGAAAGACTCGGGGATTGCGACGGAGCTCGCGCCGACGACGGGGCGAAATACCGCGAAAACGATCGCGCGGTTGGCTGTGGAGCAGCGACGCGGAATGGTGATCGCCTGTGGCGGCGATGGGACGATCAACGAGATCGTCAACGGACTTGCCGGAAGCCACGTGCCCATGGCTGTGCTTCCCGCGGGCACTGCGAATATTCTTGCGAAGGAGCTCGAGATTCCGTGGGACATTCCTCATGCGTCGCGCCTAATTCCTGATGGAGTGGTGCGGCGGATTGCTCTGGGTGTGGCGGTACCGCTGAATGGCCAGCATTCAGACGAGTTGCCGCGGGAGGGCCGGTATTTCTTGAGCGTCGCTGGAGCGGGACCCGATGGGGCGATTGTCAACGCGGTGCACGGCGGGCTGAAAAAGACTGCCGGAATCGTTGCGTATTGGGCCGAGGGCATGCGCCAGCTTATTCGCTACGATTTTCCGGAGATGCGCGTGAGGTCCGCGGGAGAGGAACGCCGCGCGACGATTGTGGTCGTGGGGCGGACAGTAAATTATGGCGGCCCGTTCAAGATAACGACGGGCGCGAATTTGTTTGAGGATTCTTTCGAGCTGCTGACCAACAATGCGCGGAGCCGATTCCGGTACATCGCGTGCCTGCCGGCCCTCTGGCTGGGCAAGCTGCGGACGATGGAAGGCATCGAAGCATGGAAGGCAACTGAGGCTATCTGCGAGCCGGACGGTGCGGGCCCTGTATTCGCGCAAGTGGATGGCGAGCCGATTGGGAGTCTGCCGCTGGCGTTTCGGATTGTGCCGGATGCGCTGTCGCTGGTGACGCCGGCGCAGGGGAAAAAATAGTTCGTCTGGGAAGGACGCGAGCATGGAAGCTGTCACGCATGCTCTGACCTCTTTGGCGCTTGCGCGGGCTGCTGGAAATCGGCTTCCGCGATTTGGGGCCGCGATGGTGGTTGTTTCGGGAGTCGCGGCGGATATCGATTACCTTAGCTATTTCGGCGGGCCGGGCGCCTTCTTGAATTACCACCGCGCTGCATTGCATTCCCTTCTTGGTTCGATTTTGATGATTTCTGCGATTGCAGCCGTATTCTGGCGGCTTGATCGAACTTTCCCGAAGAAGAATTCTACTGCCGGGCTGCAATTCATGGCGGCGATTGCCTATTGTTCCTTGGGGGCCGCATGGCATTTACTATTCGATTTGTGCAGCGGCGAGGCGGTGCAATTGTTTTGGCCTTTCCGGATTACTTCCTCGGCTTGGAATTTCACTGTGGACTTTGACCCGTGGATTTTTGTGCTTATCCTTGCTGGTCTGTTGCTTCCGCAATTACTTCGACTGGTGAATGAGGAAATCGGCGACCGCGGGTGGAATGGCGGGCGGCGCGGTGCGCGGATTGCTCTGGTGATAGTCCTCGCGTATCTAGGCACACGTGGAATTTTGCGTCGCGGGGCAGCGGAATTGTTGCGTTCTCGCGAATATCACGGGCGGGCGCCGCTGATTGTAGGGGCGTTTCCTGATTCTGTTTCACCATTCGAATGGCGAGGCGTTGTTCTTACTGACGACACGATTGAAGAATTGGAGGTTTCGCTCGCGCCTGGGGCTGAATTCGATCCCGACCGCAGCGTCACGCACATCAAGCCCGAGGAATCGCCTGCGCTCGTTGCGGGAGAATCAAATCCGATCGCGAGGCGGTTTCTTGAATACGCGCGATTCCCTCTCGCGAGCGTGAGTCCGCTGGACAATGGCACCCGATTCGAATTGCGCGATTTGCAGTTTGCGCGCGAGGACAGGAATCCTGCGAACATTTCCGTGCGTGTGGATTTCGACACCAGCTTGCAAGTCAAGCAGGCAGAATACCGCTTCGGAATTTTGCGCCAGAGGTGAGCGAATCTTAATTTTTCGCGGGGGAGCTGCGCGAGAACCAGCGGCTGCCGCCGTAGACTAGTAGAAGCGCTATGACCGCTGCGATCGCAAAGATGCGGGCGTGCGTGAGCAAAAACTGGAGAACCGCATCGCCGTAGCGTACCGCGAGGACCCCCTCCGCGAAGTAGCGCAAGCCTCGGCCCAGCAGGATAGCCAACACGAATGTTCGCAGCGGAACCTGGAAGACGCCTTCGGCTAGAACAAAAATTTTGAATGGAAGCGGCGGCGGAAGAATCGCGGGGATGAAGACGCTGAGGAAAGCGTGCTCGTCAACCCATTCTTTAACTTGCTCCGCTCTTCCCGTTGCGTGGCGGTGAAAGTATGCCTCCCCGCCTTTCTTCGCGATCAAATAGAGCCAGATGCAGCCGGCTAGAGAGCCTGCAGCGGCCATGGCAGCGTAATACGGCATGCGGGCGGGATTTGAAAAGGAAAGCTGCATCACCAGCGCGTCCGCGACGAACGGGAAGGAGAGGACGGAAGAATCGAAGAACGCCACCACGAAGAGGCCGCCGCCTCCCATCACGGCGACTAGATTTTGCAGCCAGCCAGGCAGCTTTTTCGGCTTCATGCGGGGATATTGCTCCCAAGAAATCGGCTGATTGTAACAGAGTTGCCGCGGCCGCCTGCACGGACCGCGGTGCAACAGTTTGCGAACAGATGGAATGGAAAATTGCTGAAACACGGCGGGTCGGATAGAATCACGGTTTGAATCACTCCTCAAAGTCCATATCGCTCCTTGACGCTCTGAACGAACGGCAACGCGAAGCTGTGCTTGCGACGGACGGGCCCGTGCTGGTGCTGGCGGGCGCTGGAACGGGCAAGACGCGCGTGATTACTTATCGTGTGGCCTACCTGATTGAAAAGGGTGTCGCTGGCGGCGCGATTCTGGCCGTCACGTTCACGAACAAGGCCGCGAATGTGATGAAGGAGCGCATTAGCGAACTGCTGAGGTCGGGCGGGCGTGATGCTTCGGACGTCTGGGTCTCCACGTTTCATTCGCTCTGCGCGCGGCTGCTTCGGCGCGAGGCGCTGCACGCGGGACTGCCGCGCGATTTCGCGATCTATGATGACGACGATCAGACAGCGGCTGTGAAGCGCTCGCTGCAGAAACTTGAGCTCTCTACCGAGGACTACCCTCCGCGAAGCGTGCGCGCGCAAATCAGCCATGCGAAAAACCACGGTATTACTGCGGACGAAATGGAAGCCGACGCGATCAAGATGCGCGATCAAACGCGGCAGACGATTGCGTCCGTTTTTCGCGCATACGACGAGATGCTTCGCCAGGCGAGCGCGCTGGACTTCGACGATTTGCTCCTGCGCGCTGTGGAATTACTGCGGGAAAACGCTGAAGTGAGCGCGGCGTGGAACACCCGCTTCCAATATTTGATGGTGGATGAGTTTCAGGATACGAATCGGGCGCAAGAGGAGTTGGTGAGGCTGTTGGCAAGTCCGCGCAAGAATGTATGCGTGGTTGGAGATGAGGACCAGTCCATTTACGGCTGGCGGGGGGCGCGCGCGGGAAACCTGAAGCGTTTTACGGAGGATTTTCCCGGCGCGAAGATCATTCGGCTCGAAGAAAACTATCGCTCGACGCAGACGATTCTCGACGCTGCCGCGGCCGTAGTCAAAAATAATACTGAGCGGCTTGGAAAAACTCTGCAAGCAACATTGGGCGCGGGCGAGCCGCTGCGTTTTTTCGAGGCGCAGGATTCCACGGCCGAGGCGGACTATATTTGCGGCGAGCTTTCGACGCTGGTGCGAAATGATCCGGAGGCGCGTGTGGCCGTTCTTTATCGCACGGGCGCGCAATCGCGCTCCTTTGAGGAGGTGCTGCGGCGGCTTGGGATCCGTTACCGGGTGGTCGGAGGCTTCAGTTTCTATGAGCGCGCTGAAGTGCGCAATGCGCTTGCGTACGTACGGTTGCTCTTCCATCCCGAGGATGACGTAGCGCTGCTGCGAGTTCTGAATGTACCGCCGCGCGGCATCGGGGCTGCGACGGTTGCAGTGCTCGAGGCGCGCGCCAAGGAAACTGCGAAGCCGCTCTGGGAAGTGATTCGCGGGGGCGAATTTTCGACGGGAAAGAAATTAAGCGGCGCGCTTCACGGATTCCAAGCGTTGATCGACGAACTGCGAGAGGAATGCAAAGAGCTGCCGCCTGCTCAATTGATCGAGCGAGTGCTCGACCGCACGGGCTATCTGGACTGGGTGGAGCAACAGGACAATCTCGAGCACTCATCGCGCGCGGAAAATCTGCGCGAATTGGCGAATGCGATGGCCGAGGCTACTGAACAAGGCCAGACGCTTGAAGACCTGCTCGACCATGCGGCGCTGACGAGCGATTCGGATGAATACGATGAGACGATTCCGGTCTCGCTGATGACACTGCATAGCGCTAAGGGGCTTGAGTTCGATACTGTTTTTCTCGCCGGGCTTGAGGAGGGGCTTCTACCGCACGGCCGCGCGCTCGGCACGAATGCCGAGATCGAGGAAGAGCGGCGCTTGTTTTACGTGGGTATGACACGTGCGAAGCGCTCGCTGGTGCTATCCCGCGCGATATACCGACGGAGTTACGGAGAAGAGCGTCTACGCGCCTCTTCCGCTTCGCGCTTTCTTGCTGAAATTCCGGGCGAACTGGTCGAAGCTGCTGCCGGTTCGCTTGCCGAGCCCGGGGAAGCGCGCCGCTACGAACCCGACCCCGAATATTCCGAAGGCTATGGTTATCGAGGACGCCGCCCGGAATCCGCGCGCGTTGCGTCATCGGGGCGCAAGGTGCCGGGCCGCGCCGCGTCCAGCCGCTCCGCGAGAGATCCGCTCATCGGCGCGCGCGTGCGGCATCCGAAATTTGGCGTGGGCACGATTCTTGAAGTCGAAGGCGAAGGCGAGGACCGCAAGCTAACTGTCAGTTTCCAGGATTACGGCGCGAAGAAGTTCCTGGAGCGCTATGCCAACTTGCAGCTCGCGTAGGCACAGCATGGCCGCATAAAGGTTGCGCGGAAATCCCGCGCAAGGTAGAGTTTTTTCCTTTTCACGGGGAAGGTGGCGATTGGGCGGACAGCTTTTCCGGACGAAGAGTATAGACAAGCTGATCTCGGACTCGGAGAACCCCGAAAAGCGCCTCAAAAAAACGCTCGGGCCGCTGAGCCTTACTTCGCTCGGCATCGGCGCGGTGATCGGTTCGGGTATTTTCACGGTGATTGGGACGGCGATCGCGGGGCAGAAGCTGCAATTCAAATCCATCCTCAACGCGCCGCTACTCGAATACCTTCTTTATCATTCGGCGTCATTCGGGCGGCCTGGCGCTGGGCCGGCGATTGCATTGTCCTTCGTGCTGGTCGCCATCGTGTGCGGCTTCGCGGCACTGTGCTACGCGGAACTGGCAGCCATGATTCCGATCGCCGGAAGCGCATACACGTACACGTACGCGACAATGGGTGAGTTGATTGCGTGGATCATCGGCTGGGATTTGATTCTCGAGTATGCCGTCTCGAATATGGCTGTGAGCGTGGGCTTTTCCGCGCACGTGGTGGATTTGCTTGATTGGTTCGGAGTTCACCCGAGCTTGCGGTGGATCACGCCGGCTTACCTTCCCGCGGGGCTGACGGACTTGCAGGGCAACACTTTGTACGAGCCGGGATGGCACTTTGGGTTCAACTGGCCTGCGCTGATTATTGTAATGCTGCTGACGGTGATTTTGGTGCGTGGAATTCGCGAATCGGCGGAAGCGAACAACGTGATGGTGCTGCTGAAGATCGTGGCCATCCTGGTGTTTGTGGGTTTCGGCCTGCACTACATTCATCCGGCCAATTGGCGGCCGTTTGCACCGAACGGGTGGCCGGGAATTCTTACGGGGGGCTCGATCGTTTTTTTTACTTATATCGGATTTGATTCCGTTTCGACGGCGGCGGAGGAGTGCAAAAATCCCCAGCGGGACTTGCCGATTGGAATCATCTCGACGCTGGTGATATGCACGATCCTTTATATCGCCGTGGTGGTGGTGTTGACGGGGCTGGTGCCGTGGCAATCGCTGCTGGATGATGCGGCGCCGGTGGTCAACACGATGAAGCGCTTGCATTTCGGCGGAGTGCGGCTGGTGGTGACGCTCGGCGCGCTGATGGGAATGATTTCCTCGCTGCTGGTGTTTCAGCTCGGGCAAGCTCGGGTTTGGTTTGCCATGTCGCGCGATGGCTTACTGCCGAATATTTTCAGCCGGGTTCATAAGTCGTTTCGCACGCCGGATTTCTCCACATGGGTCGCGGGGTTTCTCGTGGGCGTCCCCGCCGGGTTGCTCGATATCGGCACACTTGCGGATCTTTCGAATATCGGGACGCTTTTCGCATTCGCATTGGTTGCGGGCGGCGTGCTGATTCTTCGTTATCGCGAGCCGGATCGCCCGCGGGCATTTCGCGCGCCGGGCGGAGTGCTGGCGCCAGCAGCGACGATTCTCACGTGCCTGCTCTTGATGGCCGGGCTGCCAATTACAAATTGGATTCGCTTCTTCGTGTGGCTGGTGATCGGCCTGATCGTTTATTACTTTTACGGCCGGCGGCACAGCCAGCTTGCGACCGCTCGCCCTGAAGAGGCGGCCGGGAATAGGGAAAAAGCCTAATGCGTCGCGGGCTTTGCATCGGAGTTGCGCTGCCGATTCTGGTCCTGCTGCTTGCCCTGCCGTCGTCTTTTGGCTGGGGAGACAACGCCGAGCGCCTGATCACCAACAAGGCGGTGGACACGCTTCCCGACGACATGCGGTCTTTTTTTGAAGCGAATCGTCAATTCCTCGTCCAGCACGTTACCGAACCGAAGGAAGGCGCCGCGAAAAATACCGCGGAGCAGCACAATGAATTCATACAGCTTGACCATTATGGCCAATTCCCTTTCGCGTCTCTTCCGCGCGTTTACACCGCCGCTGTTTCTAAATATTCCCGGCGCACGCTTGAGACCTACGGACAGCTACCGTGGCAAATAGGCCTGTATAGCAAACGGCTCGAGGACGCTTTCCGCGATCGCAATTGGAGCGAGGCCAAACTCACCGCCGCCATCCTGGCACATTACGTGGCCGCAGCGCATGATCCCTTTAACACGACCACCAACTTCGACGGCAAGCTGTCAGGGCAGGCCGGCGTGAACGGGCGATTCGGCTCCGGCCTCGTGGATCGATTTCAGCTTTTCTTTTTCGTTCGCCCCAACGAAGCTGTCTTCATCCACGATGCCACGGACCACGCATTTGAGATGACGCTCAGTGCGCACTCCTGGCTCGAAAACATTCTGCTGGCGGACATTCGCGCCCACGAAGGCCTCTCCGGCTACACTGACGACTATTACGATCGCTTCTACGCGCAAGAGGGCGCGGTGCTCATCCGCCAGCTAACTGACGCTTCCACTGACCTCGGCTCCTATTGGATGACCGCGTGGATCAACGCCGGCAGGCCGCAACTGCCGTCCCATTAAAGCCCGTGTCAACGCCAACCACTCGACAGCCGACTGCCATTGACGCGCTCCCGAAAGCGGAGCTCCACGTGCATCTCGAAGGCGCGATCCGCCCTGAAACTGCAGTCGAACTTGCGGCGCGCCATGGAGTGAAGCTCAAGCCCGAAGAAGTGGCCGCGCGCTACAATTATTCCGATTTCTCCGGGTTCCTTGAAGCTTTCAAGTGGCTGACGTCCTATTTGCGGGCGCCCGAGGATTACGCGCTGATCACGCGCCATCTCGCTGAGGAACTGCTTCGCCAAAATGTCGTTTATGCCGAAGTCACCATTTCCGCTGGGGTCATGCTTCGCCGGATGCAAAATGTGGAAGCGAATCTAGCCGCGATTCAGGAAACTGCCACGAGCGTCCCTTTCGGCCGCTTACGGCTGGCATGGATTCTCGACGCCACGCGCCAGTTTGGAGCGGACGCGGCTGTGGAGGTGGCGCGATGCGCTTCGGAGCTGCAGCGGCTGGGCGTGATTGCTTTCGGATTGGGGGGAGATGAGCTTTCCGGCCCCACGGTGAATTTCCGCCCTGCGTTCGATCACGCGCGCAATGCGGGTTTGCGCCTCGTCTGCCATGCGGGAGAGATCGGGGGGCCGGAACTGATACGCGAGGCAATCGATTTGCTCGGAGCCGAGCGAATCGGCCACGGCATTGCCGCGATGCGCGATCCGGCGCTAGCTGAATTCCTGGCCGCGCGCCGCATTCCACTCGAACTCTGCCCCACGAGCAATGTGTGCACTGGTGCACTTGCCAAGCAATTGAGCAAACAGGAGGCGACACTGAAGGACCATCCCCTGCCTGCATTTTTCAAGAAGGGACTCACTGTAACGCTCTCGACCGACGATCCGGCGATGTTCCACACCGACTTGCTGAATGAATATTCATTAGCCGCCTCGCTCGGATTGACGAGCCAGCAACTCGCCCAACTTGCGGAGCAAAGCTTCGGCGCGTCTTTTTTGCCACCAATGGATAAGCGCCAGATGCTCGATGATTTTCGCGCGGCCGCAAAATCAGCGGGGCTGATATAATCCGGGCGATGAAGGCACACGTCTGGGTAATGCTGAAATCCACGGTGCTCGATCCTCAGGGACAGACGATTCACCGCGCTCTGTCTTCGCTCGGGTACGCGAAGGTGCAGGAGGTGCGCCAAGGCAAGTTTTTTGTGCTTAATTTGGATGGGCTGACGCGCGAGGAAGCTAAATCGCAGGTGGAGCGCATCGCCAAAGACGTGCTCACCAACCCGGTAATAGAGGAATTCCGCTTCGAAATTATCGACTGACTCCCTGTGCCCCTTTCTGCGGGTCGTTTCTCGTTCGAAATGACTCGCTAAAATGTGAATGACTTCTGGCATCTCGTTGAATAATAAAGAGCTTGCTAAACGCGGAAGCAGCACGTAACATAGTGCTGCACGCAACACTGTGCTGACCATGAAAACGAATATCACGCTGAAGCTCGATGCGGACCTCTTGCGGGAGGCACGCATATTGGCGGCCGAGGAGAGGCTCTCGATCAGTGCCTTGCTTGCTGCCAAGCTCGAAGAAATCGTCCGCCAACGCAAGGGGTACGACCGTTCTCGAAGACGTGCCGTAGCGCGCCTCGAGAAAGGATTTGACCTCGGCTGGACGCCCCCTGGTTCGCGCGACGAAATTCATGAGCGATAAGTTTTTTGTGGACACAAATATCCTGGTTTACGCGCATGACCGCACGGCAGGGGTAAAGCATGAGCTCGCACGAGTGCCTATCGAAAAACTTTGGAAATCCGGTGGTGGGGTGTTGAGCACGCAGGTTCTGCAGGAGCTATGCGTAAATCTCCGCCGCAAGACCGCCCGTCCATTGTCGATTGAAGAGACGCGCAAATTGATCGAGGACTACCTGAGTTGGGAGATTGTCGTGAACACGGCCGAGTCCGTCTTGGAGGCCCTCGACATCGAGCACCGATACAATATTTCTTTCTGGGACGCGCTGGTAATTCAGGCGGCTGGAACTTCCGGCGCTATGGTCATTTATTCCGAGGATTTGGCGGACGGGCAAAGCTATGGTCCCCTTCGAGTTGTGAACCCCTTGAAACGATCCGACTCGGCCTAGATCGCACGTTCGCTTTTCCATCGAATGGTGGTTTCTAGCCACGAATCACGACTCGCGAAATAGGTCTCACGATTCACTGCGTTTCGCCATGTGTTACCCTATTATTGCTGGGCTGTCGGCAGGCTGGTGCCGGAACTGGGTTGAGGAGTGAACTGACGTGTGCGGAATCGTGGGGTATATCGGGCCGAAGCGCGTGGTCCCGCTCATACTGGATGGGCTGAAACGGCTCGAATACCGCGGCTATGATTCGGCGGGCATCGCCGTGGTTGGGGAAAACGGCAAGATGCAGATTCGCCGGGCTTCGGGGAAACTGCGCAATCTGGAAGAGTCTATTCGCGCGGCGCCGCTTGAGGGCGTCTACGGTGTGGGCCACACGCGCTGGGCCACGCACGGCCGGCCGACGGAAGAAAATGCGCACCCGCACCGCGATTGCACAGGCGAAATCGTCGTTGTCCACAACGGGATCATTGAAAATTATCTCGACTTGAAACATCAACTCATCGAGGAAGGCCACAAATTTCTCACCGAGACGGATACCGAGGTAATCGCTCACCTGGTGGAGAAATATTCGAAGAATGCTCCACTTGAGGAGGCGGTGCTGAAGACCGTCAAGGTATTGAGCGGCGCCTATGCGCTGGTAGCGGTTTCCACGCGCGACCCGAATAAAATCGTGGCGGCGCGCATGGGACCACCGGTGGTGGTGGGTCTGGGACAAAACGAATTTTTCGTCGCGAGCGATATTCCCGCGATCCTGATGCATACGCGCGATGCGTTCTTTCTTGGGGACGGCGAGATTGCCATCCTTTCGCCGCAGGGCGTCCACCTGATTGATTTCGAGAGCCGCAATATCAAGCCGCCGGTGCAGCACATCACCTGGGATCCCATCATGGCGGAAAAGGGCGGGTTCAAGCATTTCATGCAGAAGGAAATATTCGAACAGCCACGCTCGGTGCGGGATACGCTCCTCGGAAGAATTTCGCAGGAGACCGGCAAAGTCTTTCTCGACGAAATGGACATCAGCGAAGCGGAGTTTCAGAAATTCCGCGACGTAAAAATCGTCGCTTGCGGCACGAGTTGGCACGCCGCGCTTGCCGGGAAATTCATGATCGAGCGGCTGGCGCAGATTCCCGTGGAGGTGGACTACGGGAGCGAATTTCGGTATCGCGATCCGATTCTCGACAAGGAATCTCTCGTCATCGCCATCAGCCAATCGGGTGAAACGGCGGACACGCTGGCGGCCCAGCGCGAGGCACGGCAGAAGGGCGCGAAAATTCTGGCGATTTGCAACGTGGTGGGTTCCATGCTCACGCGCGAGGCCAACGGCACAATTTACACGCACGCGGGGCCAGAAATCGGCGTGGCTTCCACCAAGGCATTCACCGGGCAACTTACGGCGCTGATGCTCACGGCGCTCTACCTTGGGCAAGTACGCGGCAAGCTGACCTCCGACACGGCGAAATCATTGATGCAGGAGGTGACGCGGGTACCGCACAAAATTGAAAGCATTCTGCAGCGCGATGCTGAACTCGAGGAGCTTGGGAGGCAATTTTTCCGCTACACCGATTTCCTCTATCTTGGGCGTGGCATTCACTATCCCATCGCGCTGGAGGGCGCGCTGAAATTGAAGGAAATTTCCTATATTCACGCTGAAGGATATCCGGCCGGCGAGATGAAGCACGGGCCGAACGCGCTGATTGACGAAAACCTGCCAGTTGTCTTCATCGCCACGCGGGATGAAACCGATCATGCCTCGATGATTCGCTACGAAAAGACCGTGTCAAATATTCAGGAAGTGAAGGCGCGCGACGGGATCGTGATATCCGTCGTCACCGAAGGCGATAGGCTGGCACGGGAGAGTTCGAGCCACGTGATTGAAATTCCGGCAGCGCCGGAAGTGATTAGCCCGATCCTTGAAATCGTCCCGCTGCAGTTGCTCGCTTATCACATCGCCGTGCGGCGGGGTTGCGACGTGGATCAGCCGCGAAACCTGGCGAAGTCGGTGACGGTGGAATAGAGCGGCCGGTGGAAATGCGAAACCGATTCCATAGCGGACAAATTTTAGTGCTGCTGGCGATGATCCTTTTCATCGTGAGTGGGCCCGCGATTTCTAAATCCCGTACTCAGGAAAGTTATCGCCTTGCCGCGATGAAGTTTGCTGGCCTCAGCCGGTTCACGGATGCGCAGGTCGGCCGGGCCACGGGACTTCGGGTCGGAGACCCGGTCAGCCAGCCGCAGTTGGCTGCCGCCTCGGACCGGCTGGCGAAATCCGGCGCATTTGAACATGTGTCGTTCCGTTACTCGACGGAAAAGAATCAGCTCACCGTTGAATTCCAGTTGACAGAAACACAAAAGTTGCTGCCATGCGTCTTCGAGAATTTTGTCTGGTTCACTGACCGGCAGCTCGATGAAGCGTTGCGCGACCGTGTCTCATTGTACGCCGGTGGCGTGCCAGAAGGGGGCACGACGGTGGAAGAAGTGCGCGTCGCACTTCGGGATTTGGTTCGTGCCAACGGAATTCCCGGCGAGGTGGACCTAGTCCCATCTTCGCCTGGCATAGGACAACCCATTTCCGCGTTCGTGTTCACGGTTCGAGGAATTTCTTTGCCGATTCGAACTGTCGATTTTCATGGTGCATCGGCTGTCCCATCACAGGATCTTCAGCGCGCGTCGGCCCAGATTATCGGTAGGAACTACTCGCTGACTGACGTGAGCACCTTCGCCTCGGCGGGACTGCTTCCGCTCTATCACGAGCATGGCTATCTGCGGGCGCGATTCGATCACCCAGCCGCGCAGATTTTAAGCAAGAGCGCTGATGCTGCGGTGGAGGAAATCGGCGTCACGCTGACGGTGCAGGAAGGCCGGGAGTATTATTGGGAGAAGGCAGAATGGTCCGGCAACCAGAAATTTACCTCCGAAGAACTCGACCGAATGCTGGGAATGAAGCCGAAGGAAATCGCAAACGAGCGGAAGATTGATGCCGGACTGCAAAGCGTGCAGCACGCGTACGAACAGCAGGGCTACATTGATGCTCTCGTCCAGCCGAAAATAATTCTCGACGATGGGACCCAATTGACGACGTACGATGTCGCCGTCGTCGAAGGCGTGCAATACCGCGTCAGCCAGGTGCACTTCGACGGACTCACGGACGTCGCCGTGAAAGAGTTAGTCAAGAAATGGCGGCTGAAACCCGGCGACGTTTTTGATTCCGCGTACACTGCTGATTTCGTGAAGAAAACTGCTCCGCAGACGCTGCACGACCTGGGAGTTGTCCGCGCGAACGTAGTAGTGAAACCGGAACGTGATAAGCAGAAGGCAATCGTTGACCTCCACATCGTCTATCGCTAATTTGCGCCGCTTGCTCCTGGCGTGTTGCATCCTTCTCATCGTTACACTTGCCGCCCAGCAAACAAGCGCGCAATCGCCCGAAAAAGCAGACACCGACCGTTTGGCCTCGATTGCTGCAACTGGCTCTAAGCGTTATGCGAGCGATCAGATTGCATCTGCTACTGGCTTAAAGGTCGGCAGCATGGTTAGTCGAGACGATCTTCAGGCGGGCGCGGACTTATTGGCGAAACTCGGGGCATTCGAGAAAGTCGGTTACCGCTTCAGTAAAGACAACGCGGGCGTCAAGGTGAACTATGAGGTGACGGACGCGACTGAGATCCCCGTCACATTCGATAATTTTCCATGGTTCAGCGAAAGCGAATTGAATGCTGCGATCAGGGCTTCGGTGGTGCTGTATGACGGAACCGCACCCGAACATGGCACGATTCTCGATGCGATGTCCGCGGCACTCGTGCAACTGCTCGCGGTGCACGGGGTTCACGCGGACGTTTCGCATGCGCTCTCGATGAAACCCGGGGGCGATCAGCAGGTGATGGATTTTCACGTTAATGGACCTGCTTTGGAGATCGAGGGCGTGCAATTTACCGACGCACTCGCGAAAAACGATCGCGGGGTACAACAGCGGCTCGCCGACCTGATTGGGAAACCTTTTTCGCGAAATGCTTTCGAACTTTTCGAATTCGAGCAAGTGCGCCCCGTATATCTGGGACATGCTTTTTTGCGCGTGAAATTCGGGACGCCGAGCGCCGGATTTACCGGGGATCCCACGAAACCGCTTCCTGACAGGGTTTTCGTGGTAGCGCCGATTGATCCGGGCCCTGAGTACACATTCGGGGGAATCACGTGGACCGGAAATACCGCGGTGCCAACAAATGTGCTTGAGTCGCTTGTCGCGCTGATGCCGGGACAAGTTGCCAATGGAATCAGGATTGAGTTGACTTGGGAGCACGTGCGCGATGCCTACGCCAAAATCGGGTACCTTGATGTGAAGCTGGATCCGGTGCCCGCATATGATGACAAAGCGGCGCGAGTATCGTTTTCCGTCCCGATTGCCGAGGGCAGGCAGTACCACATGGGCGACCTGATTCTAACGGGCCTCTCGAACGAAGGTGAGCGCCGCATCCGCGATGCCTGGAAAATTGCGCCGGGAGAGGTCTTCGACAAGAGCGCTTACGATGAATTCCTAGAAAGCGGCATTCCACGGGCATTCGTCGGCCTTCCGGTGCACTACGAAAAAATCGGGCGGTTCCTGGAGCGCGATTCGAAAACGGGGAAAGTGGATGTGCTAATCGACTTTCAGTGAACGAATGTGAGATATACTGGCACACGAATGCGACAGGATTTGCTTTCTTTCTCTACTCCGGGAAAACCAGTTGACGAGCTGGCAATAAGCGTGAAGGAAGCTCGCCTGATGAATTCTCTGCGCGGCCTCGGTTCCGTGCTGGTGGCATTTTCCGGTGGCGCGGATTCCGCATATTTGGCCTGGGCGGCGCATTCGACCCTTGGTGAACGCGCGCTGGCAGTGACGGCGCGCTCGGCAAGCTTTTCCCGGCATGACCGCGATCAAGTGGAAGCGTTCGTCCGCGCGACGCGGTTGAGGCACGAATACATCGAGACCCGCGAATTTGAAAATCCGCTGTACATCGCAAACAACGCCGACCGCTGCTACCACTGCAAGGATGAGCTTTTCGAGAAAATGGCGAATCTCGCTCGCGAGCGCGATTTCCACGCGATTGCCTACGGCGTCAATGTGGACGACACGCACGATTTTCGTCCCGGCCATCGGGCGGCGCACGAACACCGCGTGCTCGCCCCGCTGCTCGATGCCGGACTTTGCAAGGAGGAAATTCGCGACCTCTCGCGGCTGGCGGGGCTGCCGACATGGGATCGCCCTGCGTCCGCTTGCCTTTCCTCGCGCGTGCCCTACGGAACCGCCGTGACTCCCGAACTGCTCGAGAGAGTCGAGCGGGCTGAGGCTGTGTTGCGCGAGCTTGGCTTCCGCCAGTTTCGCGTCCGGGCGCATGGGGAGCTGGCGCGCATCGAATTGGCAACTGACGAGTTGGCGCGAGGCCTGGAAGATGCCGTGGCGCAGCGAATTGCGACGGGGTTAAAGGAAATTGGGTTTGCCTATGTCACGCTCGACCTTGAGGGCTATCGTCAGGGCTCGCTCAATGCTCTCTTAAAGACGCAGTAGCCTGTGCGGACATTTGACGAATTGTTTGCGATTTCCTTCTCAATCCAGCAAGGGAACTTCCGATTGCACACGCTCGTATTATTCTGATAGGAAGGCTTGTGCGGCGAAGAGTCGGCCACTTTCTAAGAGTGATATGAGAACTCGCAGAGCATACGTATGGTTGGCAGTGATGGTGTTCGCCGTTGCGGCACTCGCCGGGTGCATGAGGCATTCGGGAGAGCCGGGCACACTTGACCGCAAATTCGCTGTGGACGGCCCCGTCCGCCTGGAATTGACTAACGGCAGCGGCGACTCAAAAGTGATTGCAGGTCCGCCGGGAGAAGTGCGCGTTCATGCCGAATTCCGGGTGAGATCCTGGTCAGCGACGAGCGCTCAAAGACTCATGGCCGACCTCCGAGCAAATCCTCCGATCTCGCAGGAAGGCAACCTGATCCGGATCGGTGGTTCCGTCGTGAGCTTGGGTGGTACGACAATTGATTACACAATTATGCTTCCGGCAGCGTCACAAATACGCGGGACTGCTGGTTCCGGCAGAATCGAAATCACCGGAGTTGAGGGTCCGGTGAATCTGACCGCCGGTTCGGGAAACATCTCGGCGACTGGGATCTCCGGTGACGTGTTGGCGCGTACCGGCAGCGGCACGATTCAGCTCGCGGCCATTCAGGGGGAGGTAGAAGCAACGACGGGCTCAGGCGATGTGAATCTCGCCGATGTGCACGGAGGAATTCGCGTTCAGACGGGCTCAGGGACAATTCGAATGGCGCAGCCCGCCGGTGCCGTGGTGGCTAGCTCTGGAAGTGGTAGCGTCGATGCTGCCGGCGTCAAAGATGATCTTCGAGTGCGCACGAACTCCGGAAGCATTGTGGTGGTCGGCGACCCGCAAACTACCACCTATTGGGATCTTCGCGCGTCATCGGGAAATGTTGCGCTGCAGGTTCCGGCGACGGCCAGCTTCCGCTTTTACGCCAGGACCGGTTCCGGCGACATAAACGCCGCCATACCGATTGTGATGGAGGGAACCGCCGGCAAGCATGAATTGCACGCGCGGATCGGCGACGGCAAGGCGCGCGTGGAGGTGGAAACCACTTCAGGCAGCATTGCCTTGCACTGAGCCGTCCGGCGAGCATTCGCGCCGCCCTCATCCAATATTCCGCGATAGAATGGCGTGATGATGCTTGCCGCTCGCCTGGCTTTGTGTGCTGCCACGATTCTTGCGTGCGCTGCGGCCGTGCCGGCACAAAACCCCTCGCCGACCGCGCCGCAATCGAAAGCTTCTGCGGACGCGATTGCGAAGAGCGACGCGGAAGCCGAAATGGAATTGCAAAAAGCGCTCGCCAGCGCCGGAAACGATCGCGCGGCGCTGGTGCGCAATTTGAAGGACTATCTCCAGAGATTTCCCGATGCTCCTCGCAGAGCCGCCGTCTATCGCGCGCTGGTGGAATCATGCGACCAGCTTCGCGACAATGCCTGCGCTTTGGATTATGCCGAGCGATTGATCGCCCTGCAGCCTGACGACTCCGAAATGATGATGATGGCCATTAATCTCCTGCGTCAAAATGGAGACCCCGCGAGTTTGACAAAAGCGACCGGGTACGCCGGCCGCGTGCTCGACCGCATTGAAAAATCGAAGCCCGACGAACGGCCAGCCCGCTCTTCTCTTGCCGAGTGGCAGGAGCACCGCGACAATCTTCGTGCCGCGCTCTATTTTCTGCGCGGAGAGATTGAGAATTCACAGCACAAATATGACGCTGCGACAAAAGACCTGCAGACGAGCTTTTCCATTCACCCCAATTCGTCCGCCGCTAAAGTGCTGGGTGAAATCGCGGAGCTCCGCAAAGACGAAATCGAGGCTATCGAACAATATACGTTTGCCTTTGTCCTGCCCGAGGAAGGGCCCGTGGGGAAAGTGGACCGTCGCGAAGTACGGTGGAAACTTGGCAACATCTGGATTCAGGTGCACGGAAATGAGAAAGGCCTCGGCGAGGAGATTCTTTCCGTCTTCGACAGCTTGAACGCTCCGCCCGCGAACCCGGGCCCCACTGCACGCAATAAGAAAGCCAAAGACCCATTTGCGTTTGTGCTGAGGAAACTGGATGGAACGGCTGCGCCTCTCGAACCCTTCAAAGGAAAAATCGTGGTGCTCAGCTTCTGGGCGACCTGGTGCGGGCCTTGTCAGGTGCTTGAGCCACAGCTCGGCCAGATTGCGCGAGCCTATTCTGGAAACTCGGACCTGGCTTTCTTCGCAGTGAACACCGATGAAGATGAGTCGCTTGTAGCGCCATTTCTCGCGCGCGAAAAATGGGCATTGCCGGTGGTTTATGCGGATGGGTTGGATGATTTTCTTGGTGTCATTTCCTTGCCGACGGTTTTAGTCCTCGACCGCAGCGGGAAAATTGCTTACCGCGTCAACGGTTATTCGCCGAATGGGTTTTCGGAGACGCTTCTTGCGGCGATTCAGGCTGCGCTCGGTACAACAAACTAAACGCCATTTGGATTCAATTTATTACGGCGGACGCGACGCGAGACGGCGGGTCAGAGGCTCGCCGCCTTACTTGCCCCAAGAATCGTATTGATGTGAATGCGAACAGTGTCCGCCACCTGCCGGGCGTAGCCGCCGGCGAGGGTGATCGCCACGGGCACCTGGTTTCGCCTGGCATAATCGAAAACGAGCGCATCGCGGCGCGCGAGACCTTCCATTGTCAAGGCCAGGCCGCCCAGTTGGTCCTCGAAATAGGGGTCCGCCCCAGCGACGTAGAACAAGAGTTGGGGCGAAAATATATCAAAGGCCTGATGCAAGTGTTTTTCCAGGATGGCGAGATAGTCGTCGTCTTCGATTCCGTCCGGAAGATTAATGTCGACCGTCGAAGGCGGCTTGGGATAAGGGTAATTGTTCTCCTGGTGAATTGAGAGTGTGAAGACGTCGCCGTCGCCGCCGAAAATTGCGGCCGTGCCGTTTCCTTGGTGCACATCCGTATCCACGACCATAGCCCTTTGAATTGCTCCATCAAATTGCAGGCGCCGGATGGCCACGGCAACATCGTGAAGCACGCAGAATCCTTCGCCGTGATCGGGATAGGCGTGGTGGAATCCGCCGCCGACGTTGGCCGCCCAACGGTCGGCCAGCGCGCGTTGCCCGGTGAGGATTGAGCCGCCAGCGGCGAGCCAGCAGGCGTCCATCAATTGTTTTGAGTACGGAATTTCGAGCCGCATGATTTCGGTGTGCGTTAGTGTGCCGGTCTTGAGCTTGTAGACGTAGTCTTGCGAATGGACACGCAAAACGTCTTCATCGCTCGCGGGAGGCGGCTGTAGAAAATCCTCGGGTTCAGCGAGGCTGTCTTTCAGGAGCTGATCGTGCACCAGACGGTATTTCTGCGAGGGAAACACATGCGCGCCGAGATTCAAATCGTAGCGATCATCGTAAACGAGCTTGATCGGCAGCACGGTTTTTCGAGCGTACCCCGAAGTTTTTCCAAACGCAAACACTCCCACCGAAATAAAATCTGGTCATTACCAGTCTGCGCATGTAGGGACTGGAATCGAATGCAATTGTGTTACCCTAATCGCCGTGAAACGCGTCCATGCCATACTTGTAATTGTTGCGTTGCTGGCTGCGCCGCTGGCATTGGTGGCGCGTGGCATGGGCGGTGATTCGGGGGACTGCAATCGCATGTGCTGCCTGCGCCACGGCTCTCATTCTGGGCCCATGCCAGACGCAGCCGAGAATTCATCAAGTGAAGGAATGATGTGCCATCGCAGCGCGGCCGGGCACAACTGCGATTGCGCAATGAGGTCCGGCCAGCATTCCATCGAATATGGATTGCTGGCACCGATGGCGCCGACAAGTCCATCGGCTATTGTCAGCTTATTGAATCCGGGCATTTCTCACGAATATTTCGCGCGGTTCACCGAAATTATTCCCTCGGGCTTCCTTTCCGTGCCTTTCGAACCTCCGCGACCCTAGCCGCTCTTCCGCTGATGTACAAAATCCAAAGCAAAATGGAGGCTAGAAATGCGGAAGCATTGGCCATTGTTGGTTGCCTTGTTCTTGATTTTCATATCCGTTGCACGCGCTACAATTTTCGGAAATATCCGCGGAATTGTTCACGACCCGCAGCACCGGCCAATTGCGGGTGCGGACGTGAAGCTGAAATCCGCGACGTCTGATTGGACGAATTCCGCGCAGACCAATCAAGACGGGCAATTCACATTCACCGCGGTACCGCTGGG
The DNA here is from genome assembly GCA_963701005.1 of uncultured Acidobacteriota bacterium. Classification (GTDB taxonomy): domain Bacteria; phylum Acidobacteriota; class Terriglobia; order Acidiferrales; family UBA7541; genus Palsa-295. The sequence goes on along the minus strand of OY969555.1, from coordinate 2,321,736 downwards.
CGACTACATTGTCACGGTCACCGTCGCGGGCTTTAATTCGTCCAACGTTTCCGTCACGGTGGTTGCTGATTCTTCACCCGTCCTTCACTTTCAGCTCGAGCTTGCGGCGGTAAAGCAGACTGCAATCGTCACTGCACGGCCGGAGGAAGCCGTGGCGAATGTGGATTCCGTGACGCCGACGACCATCGTTGACCGGAAGGACATCCAGCGAACACCGGGAGCGGATCGCACCAATAGTCTCCAAATGATCACGGACTATGTTCCGGGCTCGTACTACACCCATGACCAGCTACACATTCGCGGCGGGCACCAGGTGACCTGGATGATTGATGGTGTGCCAATCCCGAATACGAATATCGCGAGCAATCTGGGGCCGCAAATTGATCCCAAGGACATCGATTATCTGGAGGTCCAACGGGGCAGCTACGATGCCGCTTACGGCGACCGGACGTATGGAATTTTCGATGTCGTTCCGAGGACCGGCTTCGAGCGGGATAACGAAGCGGAACTTGTCACGACTTTCGGGAACTGGTTTCAGACAAACGATCAGCTCAGCTTTGGCGGGCACACACAACGCTTTGCCTATTTCGCCAGTCTCAATGGCAATCGTTCAAATCTGGGACTCCAGACACCGATCGGAAAGGTATATCATGACGCCAAAAATGGCTACGGAGGCTTCGGCTCGTTTATCTACAACGCCGGCTCGCGGGATCAGTTTCGCCTGGTAACCTCCCTCCGCCGCGACTACTACCAAATCCCCTACGATCCAAACCCGAATGCTGCATTTGACAGCAGCGGGCTCCGCGATGGCCAGCATGAGACGGATGCCTACGTCCTTTTTTCCTGGGTGCACACGTTCAGTCCGAATACTTATCTGACGGTCTCGCCTTTCTATCACCGCAACTCCGCAAATTACGAAGGCTCTCCGACCGACACTCCCCTGAGCACGACGGACAATCGCACGTCGGACTACGGGGGTCTCCAGTCAACTTTCAACGCCAGCATCGCGCGAAATGACATCCAGGCCGGGATTTATGGCTTCGGGCAGCGTGACCATGAGCTTTTCGGGCTGATTTTCAATGACGGCTCCGGCAATCCGCCCATTGCGGATTCGGAGAGACCGGATGGCGGCTTGGTGGCCGGATTCATCCAGGACAAATTCAAACCGGTCCCCTGGCTCACCTTGTCAGCGGGCATGCGCCCGACGCACTTTGCGGGCACAATTTCGGAGGACACCATCAACCCGCGATTCGGGGTCGCGGTTCAAATCCCGCGCCTCAACTGGGTATTTCGCGCGTTTTATGGGCATTACTACCAGATGCCACCGTTGAATACTCTCAGCGGTCCTTTGCTTCAGGAAATCATGACGATGGACCAGATCACTTTCGGCGCTCTGCGCGGCGAACGCGACGAAGAGCATCAATTCGGCGTCACCATTCCGTTCCGGGGCTGGGCGCTGGACGCGGATACGTTTCAAACGCGCGCGAACAATTTTTTCGACCACAACAACATCGGGGAATCCAATATTTTCATCCCCGTCACGATCGACGGCGCACTGATTCGCGGCTGGGAGTTAACCGTGCGGTCGCCGCGCCTATGGAACCGCGGCCAAGTGCATCTCGCTTATTCGAACCAGGTCGCATATGCACGCGGAGCAGTCACGGGCGGGTTAATTTGCTTTCCGCCGACGAGCCCTGCGTGCCAGCCTGCGCCGGGATATGGCCCCCTCGATCACGATCAGAGAAACACGCTCAACCTGGGCTTCGATGCGAATTTGCCATGGCGCGTGTACGCGTCCTCGAATGTTTACTACGGTTCGGGCTTCACGAATGGTTCCCCGAACGCGCAATTCCCGGGCGCGTATCTGCCGGGGCATACCACATTTGATCTGTCACTCGGCAAATCGTTCGGCGAGAATTATTCCGTTGCTGTGACGGGGCTGAATGTGGCGAATCGTCACCTGCTGATTGACAACAGTTTGACGTTCGGTGGATTTCACTACAACGATCCGCGTGAGATTTATGTCGAGGTTCGCTACCGGTTTCACTACAAGCGGTAGCGACCGGCGGGGGCGAAATTAATTTTCGCGTTCGAGGATGAAATCGGGGACTGCCATTAGGGCGCGGCGGTATTCGGAGTCGGGCAATTCGCTTAGGCTGGCTTTCGCGCGGCAGACGTATTCGCGGGCGAGTTTTGAGGCGCGCTCGAGCGCGCTTGTTTCGCGCACGAGTTTGGTGATCTGCTCCGGCCGGACGCTTAGGAAGCCGCGCTCTTCGAGAACTTTCGATACCAGCCAGCGACCGGAGCTGCTGCTGCCGTTGTGTCCATCTCCGTCGGCGGGTGGCAATGCGGCCTGGGCTTCGAGCGCAAAAATCAGCGGGAGCGTTACCTTCCCTTCCTTCAAATCGCTGAGGACCGGTTTGCCGAGCTGCTCGCGGGAGGCGGTGAAATCAAGCAGATCATCCACTAGTTGAAATGCGAGGCCGGCGTTGCGGCCGTATTCGGCAAGAGCGTCCTCGATATTTTTTGGCTGGCGGCCGAGTACTGCGCCCAATCTAGAGCAGCCACTGAAGAGGCACGCGGTCTTGCGGTAGGCGAGCTCGGTGGCTTCCGTTTCATTCAGATCCATGCGGCCGAGGCGCGTTAATTGGAGGAGCTCGCCTTCGACCATGTTTTGCGTGAGATCGATGAGGATATCTAGGATGGCGAAATTGCGCTCGCGGAGGGCCATCTCGAACGATTGCATGTAGAGCCAATCGCCGGCCAGGACGCTCATGTGGTTTCCCCAGCGGGCGTTGGCGCTTGGGCGGCCTCGGCGGGTATTGGCGCCGTCAATCACGTCATCGTGGATCAGCGTGGCGCTGTGGATCAGTTCGACGACTGCGCCCAGGCGGATTGCGCTGGCGCCGCGGTAGCCTGATGCTCCTGCGGCGAGAAGAAGCAGCGCGGGACGGAGGCGTTTGCCGCCGCCTTCGCTTAGGTAACTGGAAATTTCTGAGGCCGGTTGGATCGCGGCGGCGTTTTGGGCGGTGATTTCCCGCTCGACGAGGGCGAGATCCTCGCGAACCAAGTCAAAAATTCCGCGGGCTAACTGGACAGCGAAAGCCATCCGAGTCATTCACCTTGGCCGGGCCGAGCTGCTGAGGGCGCCAAGCCGAAAGAATCGCCGAAAATTCGCGGCCGTGGTGGCTGCGATCTCGTCGCTGCCTAAGTCTCTCACATTCGCCAAGGCCTGCGCTACCTCGACCACGAAGGCGGGCTCGTTTCTTTTTCCGCGGCGGCCTTGCGGTGGAAGGAACGGCGAGTCGGTTTCGGTGAGGAGGCGATCGAGCGGGATCTCGCGGGCGGCGTCGCGAAGATGCTGCATCTTCGGGTAGGTCACGTTGCCGGCGAAGGAGACCATGAATCCCATGTCGAGACCGCGGCGGGCGTCTTCGAGCGTGCCTGTGAAGCAGTGGAGGATACCTGCGAGGCCGCTTGAGCGCCAATTTTGTTCGAGCATTTGGAGGCAATCGGCCCAGGCATCGCGGCAATGAATCACGATGGGAAGCTTTGCGGCGCGGGCTTGGGCGAGCTGGCGGCGGAAGACTTCGTGCTGCACTTCGCGGGGCGAGTGGTCGTAATAATAATCGAGGCCGATTTCTCCCCAGGCGATTACGCGTGGGTGATGAGCTAGCTCGTCGAGGCGGGTGAAATGTTCTTCGGTGGCTAGCTTGGCTTCGTGCGGGTGGATGCCGACAGTGGCGTAGATCCAGTCATGCTCTTCGGCGAATGGGATTGCGGCGTTGAGGCGGTCGGGGCCGGTGCCGCTGCCGATGGCGAGGAGGGTTTGGATTCCGGCGGCGCGGGCGCGGTCGAGCATGGCGGGGCGGTCCTCGTCGAATTGAGAGAATTCGAGGTGCGCGTGTGAGTCGATGATTTCCAAAGTTGCCTCAGGGGCTTCCCGACACAAATCGTCGGGACGCAAACTGCGCGAAAGCCCAATTTATTTTTGCGTCCTTTATGTCGGAGCTAAAGCTCCGACCCCCTAAAATGCGCCAGCCTAAAGGCCGCCGCTAGAACCTTTGCTCCTATTTTAGTTTTGCGCCTGCAGGAACGTCCTCGGCGAATGTTGCTAGCACTGGCCGGCCTTCTGGGCCGACGGAGGCTGCGACGATCATGCCGTTGGATTCGAGGCCGCGCATTTTTCTGGGTGCGAGATTTACGACCACTACTACCTTGCGGCCGACGAGATCTTCGGGCACGTAGTATTGGGCGATGCCGGCGAGGACTTGGCGGACTTCGTCGCCGATGTCGACCATTACTTTTAGGAGCTTGTCTGCGCCGGCTACTTTTTCGGCGGATTTCACGATGCCGACGCGCATTTCGACTTTGGCGAAATCCTCGATGCCGATTTTTGCTCCTGGTGCTGGTGCGGCTGCTGACGCAGCGCCACCGGTTCCCGCTGTTCCGGCCGAAGGCGTTGGAGCCGCAGGTTGCGTCGTGCCTGGATTGCGTATCTCATCTTCCATTTTTGCGATCCTTTCGTAAGTTTCCTGGTATTCGACCCGTGGAAATGTAGCCGCCGGCTTTGAAACTCGCGTTCCGGGCGTAAGACCACCCCAGCGAAGGTCGTTTATGCTCTGGTCGGAAATCTTTGCCGATTGCCCTAGGTGTTTCCAGATTACACTTGTTCCGTCTGGGACTATTGGATGCGCGAGAATTGAAATAAACCGGACAGCTTCCGCAGCCTCATAGAGAACAGCCCCAACATTTTGCCGCTCATTGGGAACCTGGATCTTCTTCCAAGGCTGTTCTGTAGTCAGGTAGTTGTCAACCATTGTGATGAAGGTCCAAATCTCCTCAAGCGCGAGCGAAAAATGGAAGCCATCGTAGTTCGCGACAGCCCCTGTTTTCATCGCGTCAGCATTGCGACTCAGAACGCTTCCTGCCTCTGAGCGCGCTGGAACAATTCCTCCAAAGTGAGTTTCGATCAACGCCAGCACGCGGCTCGCGAGGTTTCCCAAACCGCTCACTAAGTCCGCTTCATAACGGATGATCAGGGCGTCGCGGGAGAAATTGCCGTCATGGCCGAATACGGTTTCGCGTAGCAAATAGTAGCGGAGGGCGTCGTTGCCTAGGACTTTTACGATTGGCTCGGGGTAGGCTACGTTGCCTTTTGACTTGCTCATTTTCTCTTGCTCGAAGAGTAGCCAGCCGTGGGCGACGATTTGCTCCGGAAGCCGCAGGCCGGCGGCCATTAGGAAGGCGGGCCAATAGACAGCGTGGAAGCGGATGATTTCCTTGCCCATGGCGTGGATATTGGCCGGCCAGAATTCTTTGAATTCCTTGTTTGCTTCTCCGTCGTGACCTTCGCCGAACCCGATGGCGGTCAGGTAACTCGTCAGGGCGTCGTACCAGACGTAGAAGACATGCTCGGGATCATCGGGCCAGGGGATACCCCACTTGATGGATTTACGGCTGATGGAAATATCTCGCAGGCCAGCCTCGACGAAGCTTTTCACTTCGTTGAAGCGGAAATCCGGATACACGAAATCCGGAACCTTCTTGTAGTGGTCGAGGAGTTGGTTCTGGTAGGCGGATAGCCGGAAGAAATAATTTTCCTCTGACACGAGCTCAGCGGGGCGGCCGCACGTGGGGCAATCCGCAGGCTCAGGCGTGTCGCTCACGTAGGCATTGTCGTAGATGCAGTAGCGGCCTTCGTACCTCGCCTTGTAAATCGCCCGCTTGGAGTGTTCCCGGCCACGGTCGCGCTCGAGCGTGCGGCGGACTAGAGTCTGAACGGCGCGAACATGCCGGAGTTCCGTGGTGCGGATGAAGTGCTGCGGAGGAAAGTGAATGCCAAGAAGCTCCCAGAGATCACGGAAGATTCTTTGGTTGCGGTCAACAAGCTCCGCGGGGCTGATGCTGAGTTTTTCGGCGGCGCGCTCGATATTGACGCCGTGCTCGTCCGTGCCGGTGACGAAGGCGACATCGTAGCCGCACATGCGTTTGTAGCGGGCGATTACGTCGCAGACGATGGTGGTGTAGGCGGAGCCGACGTGCGGGCGCGAGTTGGCGTAGTAGATCGGCGTCGTCAAATAGAATTTTTTCTTGGCCGACTGGTTCTCCATTTGTTATTCGGCCGCCTTCCCCTGGTACGGGAATTTTTTCTGAAATTCGAAGGTGGCGGCGGCGATTACCTGCTTCAGGGGGATGCCGCGCTCGGCGGCTATGCGCTGGCAGTCGTCGTACTCGGGGGCTGCGTTTAGGACTGTGCCGTTCATGCGGGAGATTTTCATGCGGACTTCGCCGAAGGGTGTGGCGACTGGGACTAGTTCCCTTTCGAGAGTCTTGCGGCGGACTTCGTAGGTGCGGACGCCGATGGTGGTGGTCTCGCGGAAGACTAGATCGATTAGGTGCGAGACGTTTGTCGGTTCGGATAGGAGCGTGACTAGCAGGCCGGGGCGATTTTTTTTCATTTGTACTGGAGTGGAGAAGACGTCCAAGGCGCCGGCGGCCAGGGCTTTTTCGGCGAAGTAGCCGTAGATTTGCGGGCTCATGTCGTCGAGGTTGGTTTCGATTACCGTTACCGGGCCGTCCCAGCGCTCGCCGGGTTCGCTTGCGGCGCGACCGCCGATCAGGAGGCGGAGGACGTTTGCTTTTTCTTTTAGGTCGGCTGAGCCGGCGCCGTAGCCGATGGCGCGGAGATTCATTTCCGGCAATTCGGCGTAGCGGGTGGAGAGCGTGGTGGCGATGGCTGCGCCCGTTGGTGTGACTAGTTCGCGGGGGATGCCGCTTGTGTACATTGGGGCGCCGCGGAGGAGTTCGGCGGTGGCTGGGGCGGGGACTGGGAGTAGGCCGTGGGCTGTTTTTGCCTGGCCTGCGCCGACGTCGAAGGCTGAGCTGGCGAATTCGTCTATGCCTAGTAATTCGAAGCCGATGGCCGCGCCTACGATATCTATTATGGAGTCTATTGCGCCGACTTCGTGGAAGTGGACTTGGTCTATCGGGAGCTGGTGGACTTTGGCTTCGGCTTCGGCCAGGCGGGTGAAGATTTTTTTGGCGCGATCGGCGGCGCGGGGGGGTAGGTGGGCGTCTTCGATCCGCTTTAAGATGATTGGGAGGTTGCGATGATGGTGGTCTTCCTGGGTGGCTACCTTTACTTGGGTGGCTGAGAGGGCGCCGCGCTTTACCTTTTCGGCGGAGATGGACCAGTTTTCCAGGCCTAATTTGCGGAGGTCGACTTCGATTGTGGGGAGTGAGGCGCCGGCGTCCACCAGGGCGCCTAGGACCATATCACCGCTGATGCCTGAGAAGCAGTCGAAGTAGGCTATCCCTATGGTTTTCATGAGCTTTTGCGCCTGGATCGCTGGAAACGCGAGAGGGTGATACTAGTCTGAGGGGTGAGGCGTGTCAAATGCGGGGGTATCGGTCGGTGGGGGGACGGCTTGATGGGGGTCAAAAAACGGAATAAAAACACTGGGGAAAGTTGGCTATTAGAAATTTGGATGTGGTTTGTTTTGTGGGAGATGAGTGAAATTCTAATCGTTTGGTTGGCTATTAGACTTTTGCGCGGAAGGGGGGTGAGGGCGGGGTGGAGGGTGGCTATGACGCCTCCTGGGCGTGGGTGGTGCCGAATTGGGAATTTTTGTGCATTGGAGGTCGGAGATTACCATAAGGTAACAGTGTAGTCAAGGGATTTTCGAGCTTTTCGAGCTAGTTGCTACTCGCCACTTCCGGCGTCGCGGCAATCACGCCATCGTCGGAAATGGCCAATTTCCGAGCTTGGGTCGTGTCAGGACACTTCGGATCGTTCTCTTCGCGGATAAATCCCAGGCTGAAATTCCAAGACAGTTTGACCTGGATCGGACAGAGTGTGACCGATTCTCCTTGATCGCCCCGATCGTAGAGCTTCCCTTCGACATCGTATTGATGGGATGGTTCGACGTCGAGCAGTGCGTCGAGCGAGTCTGCCTTGCGCTGAATCACGGCGGCGAAAGGTTTCGTCCGGCCGCTGCCGCAGCCCGCATATTCGCCGAATTCGGAGGCGATGCGGACGGCGCTGAAAATGAACTTGCCTGTCTTGGGATTTCGCCCGGCGGCCAACCAAACCACTTCATGTGAATTTTGCTGCTTCGCGGTGACCTGCCAGACTGAGACGTTCGGCAAAGTCTCCAGGATCTTGACCTGAAAGGCAGGCTGAACGCCATCGGCAAATTTTTCCGCGGGATGAACCACGGCCGGGACGACGAAGGATTGCAAGTCCGGCGCCGCGGAGACCACGTCTGCATCTCTGACGGAAGGAGGCTCGTCCACGAGCGGCTGCGGCAGGATTTCCAGCGCAAGTGCCGGCCCCTGCGGATCGACGATTACCGCAAAGAATCGCGGTTCCGATGAATCGCGGCCCCGTGACGCGAAAAGGAATGCGGTCCCGCGAATCTGGTCAGGAGAATATTGCGCTAAAGATGTGACGCGTCCAAGGCCGGGAATATCGGGACTCTTTGTGGTCCATGAGCGGTCGGTGGTGCTCCACCTGCCCAACGACACGAGATCCGGCGGGTTGTCTTTGTCCGCGGCATAAGGCGAATTTTTTCCGCTCGCAAGATAGAATCGGCGGGTGAGCGGCACGGTGTAGTCTCCGGTCGCGGTTGAAGTGCAGAGAAAATCCGCCTTCGAGCGGTCCCAATTGCAGGCCAGGGTCGTCGTCGGGGCTGCGCCGTTGTCGAAATCCCCGCAGGCGCCGCCACCTACCGCACTCACGCATTGCAGCGCGGCCATAATTTTTGGCGGAGAGGTGCGGAAATCGAGGAGCAGGATTTTCCGGACCTCGGCAAAAGTGCTGACGCCCGATTCGTGCTTCCACCAGCTCACTTTGAAAATCGGGGCGTTCATGTTCTTCACGGCAAAGGAAACAGCGGTGGCGGCATTTTGATCCGAGACATCGCCTGAATTGTCGCCGGTATCGCCGATGGTGAGATTGAAGAAATCAGAGACGGAGGTAAAGCCGCGGTCCTGCGCAATTTTGAACCATGAGTCTTTTTGGTCGCGGATCGCGCGGGCGAATAGAGACAATGTCGCCTCGACGCTTTCATCTTCGCCGACTTTTGTTGGCACCAAATAAATCTCCACGCGGTCGTATGGAAACATGCCGCTCGTAAAGGGGCCGGCGGCAATGTCCGGCTTCCCTTTTTGCATGGTGAGGATTTCATCGGGGGAGGCGGGTATCAGATGTAAATACTTTTTGTCGAGCTCAACCGGGCTGCCGAAGTTTGAAGCGCATGAGATCTCGTCCGCCGGCGCAGCGTCTGAAGCCTGCTGTGCGAAAGTGCATGGCGCATTCACGGAGGCTAAGCAAGTGAGAATGCAGAACACAATGGGGAGCGTAAGAAATGAACGCGGCTGAGGATGCATGAGACCTCACATATAACGCCGTATTGGGAGTTGGTACCCGAGAGCCCGTGGTGCACGCAGCGCGCCAATCACAACGCGCGAGAAACAGGGACATTATCGCCGAAGGCTGGCGGCAGTGTGCGAGGTGTGACATTCGGTGTAGCGGAACGTACACGGCACGAACTCAGAGAAATGCAAGGCGCGGGCGCCGCCGCATGTGACTAAAGACGAATGAAATATGGGGCGCGTCCGCTATAATCGCGGGATTTACTGAGGGATAGGAGGCGTGTGTACAAAGCGGTGGAGGAGCGGATACGGAAGGCGGTGCGGAGCCATATTCGGGAGCGGTACAAGACGGATGTGGCGGTGGTGACGGAGCGGCCGCCTAAATTGGCTATGGGGGAGGTGGCTTCGCCGGTGTGTTTTGAGTTGGCGAAGCAGCTGCGGAAGCCGCCGCGGGCGTTGGCGCAGGAGATTGCTAATTCGCTGAAGCCGATTGAGGGGGTGGCGCGGGTGGAGGTGGCTGGGGGCGGGTACTTGAATATGTTTTTCGACCGAGCGGCTTTTTTTCGGCGGGCTTGCGCGGAGGCGGGGCATGAGGGCGTGGTGGCTGCGGCGGATGCGCCTAAGACTGTGGTTGAACATACGGCGATCAATCCTAATAAGGCGGCGCATATCGGGCATTTGCGGAATGCGGTGCTGGGGGACACGTTTGGGCGGTTGCTGCGGCATACGGGGCGGCGGGTGGAAATTCAGAATTATATTGATAACACCGGGGTGCAGGTGGCGGATGTGGTGCTGGGGTTTTTGCATATCGAGCGGAAATCGCTTGAAGAGGTGCGGGGGTTGGCGGAGGCGCCGCGATTTGATTATCTGTGCTGGGATCTTTACACGCGGGTGACACATTTTCTGGCTGAGGATAAGACGCGGCTGGAGCTGCGGGCGCACATGCTCAAGGAGATCGAGGAGGGGCATGGGGACGCGGCGCGGATGGGCGAGCTGGTGTCGACGGCGATTGTCCACTGCCATTTGCGGACGCTTGATCGGCTGGGGATTGATTACGATTTGCTTTCGCAGGAGAGCGAGATACTGCATTTGAAATTTTGGGATGCGGCGTTTGAGATGTTGAAGCAGCGCGGGGCTATTCAGATGGCGACTTCGGGGAAGAATGCTGGGTGCTGGGTGATGCAGCTTCCTTCGGAGCGGGAGACGAGTGAAGAGGAGGAGCCGACGGAAGAGGCGGAGGCGAAGATTATTGTGCGGTCGAGCGGGACGGTCACTTACGTGGGGAAAGATATCGCGCATCATCTTTGGAAATTTGGGCTGCTTTCGCGGGATTTTCATTACCGGCGATTTCATACGCATCCGGATGGGCATGAGGCTTGGGTGACGGCTAGCGACCGGGATGATCCGGGAGCGCCGGAATTCGGGCATGCGCATGATGTGTTTAACGTGATTGATTCGCGGCAGGCTTATCCGCAGATGGTGGTGGTGGCGGGGTTGCGGGCGCTTGGTTACAACGAGGAAGCGGATCATTTGAAGCATTTTGCATACAACGTGGTGGCGTTGACGCCTCGGTGCGCGCGGGAGATGGGGTATGAGATTCCGGAGGAGGATGCAAAGAAACCTTACGTGGAGGTGAGCGGGCGGAAGGGGCAGGGGGTGAAGGCGGACGATTTGCTGGACCGGTTGGAGGAGAGCGCGCGGGCGGAAGTGGATGCGCGGCATGGGGAGTCGCCGGAGGTTGAGCGGGCGGCGATTGCTCATGCGATTGCGATTGGGGCGCTGCGATATTTTTTGCTGCGGTTTACGCGGTCAACCGTGATTGCGTTTGATTTCAAGGATGCGCTGAGTTTTGAGGGGGAGACGGGGCCTTATGTGCAGTATGCGGTGGTGCGGGTGAATGGGATTGGGCGGAAATGGGAGGAGCTTGAGGAAAGCGTGAAGAAGGCGGACCTGGAGAATTACGCGCGGATGGAGGGCGGGAGTCTGGATGTGGGGCGGTTTCTTGGCGGGCCGGGGGGGGATGATTTGTGGGAGCTTGTTTTGTTGGCGGGATCGCTGGGCGCACGCGTGGATGCGGCGGTGGGGGCGCAGGAGCCGGCGTTTGTGGCGCGGTATGCGTTTGAATTGGCGCAGCAGTTTAATAATTTTTATCACAAGCATCCGATACTTGGTGAGGGGGATGGGGAGAAGAGGGCGTTTCTTTTGCGATTGACTGGGCTGGTGCATGATCAGCTGGTGGCGGGGCTTGGGTTGATGGGGATTTTGGCGCCGGAGAAGATGTAGGCGGAGGGGATTTGACACTTGGGATGAGGGTGGCGGCGCTGATTTAACACAGAGGACACTGAGGAACAACGGAGGGCGCGGAGGCTGTGTGGTCCGATTGTTGATGGGTGCGGTTGGTCGGATGGTCGCTCGTAAGAGCGCAGACAGGAGTGTCCGCGCCACTTAAAGGCAAAAGCTCAGAGCCGGCGGGACGCCCGCGTTACAATTTCATGGCGAAATCTACTATGGAGCGGATGGCTACGCCAGTGGGGCCTTTGGCTAGCCAGGGGCGGCCTTCGTCTACCCAGCAGGTGGCGGCGATATCGAGGTGGATCCACGGGGTGTCTTCGGCGAATTCTTTTATGAACCAGGCGGCGGTGATGGCGCCGCCGCCTTTGCCTGTGCCGGTGTTGCGGATGTCGGCGATGGTGCTCTTGATCATTTCCTGGTACTCGTCGTCGATGGGCATGGGCCACATTTTTTCGCCTACGGCTTTGGCGCTATCGAGGAATTGATCGAGATATTCGCGGGGGGTGCCGAAGGCGCCTACGTGGACGTTGGCCAGGGCGACCTGGATGGCGCCGGTTAGGGTGGCGGCGTCGATGATGTGGGTGACGCCTAATTTTTTGGCGTAGGTAACGCCGTCGGCCAGGATCAGGCGGCCTTCGGCGTCGGTGTTGATTACTTCGATTGTTTTTCCTGACATGGAAACTTGGACGTCGCCGGGCTTTTGCGCGCGGCCGCCGGGCATATTTTCTGTGGCGGGGATAACGGCGATTACCGGGACGGCTGGCTTGAGATAAGCGAGGGCACGCATGGCGCCTAGCATGGTGGCGCCGCCGCCCATGTCGTACTTCATTTTTTCCATGTTATCGGCGGGCTTGATGGAGATGCCGCCGGTGTCGAAGGTGACGGCTTTGCCGACGAGGCCGAGGACCGGGCCGCCGGGGCGGGGATTTTCCGGCACGTAACGGATGACGATTACGCGCGGGGGCTCGATGCTGCCCTGGGCTACTCCGATCAGGGCGCCCATTTTCAGCTCGCTGATTTTTCGCTCGTCCAGGATTTCGACGCCGAGGCCGACTTCTTTGGCCATGGCTTCGGCTTTGGTGGCTAGCATGCGCGGGGTGAGGCGGTTTGATGGCTCGTTGATCAGGTCGCGGGCGAAATTTTGAGATTCGGCGATGACGCGGCCGCGATCGAGCGCGTCCGAAAGATTTGCGCCCGGGGCGGGATCGAAACCGGAGAGCTGGACGGACTGGATCTCGCGATTATTTTTCTTTTCGGTTTGGTACTTGTTTGATTCGAAGTCGGCGGTGGTGAGGCCTTCGACGACGGCCTGGACAGCGGCGGGGCCGCGCTCGCCTTCGCGGGCGAGGAAGACGATTTTCTTTACGCCGCGGGATTTCAGGTAGCGCAGGGCGGTGCCGGCGATTTTGCGGAGATCGGCGACGGAGAATTTATCGGGCTTGCCGGCGCCGACGAGGAGGAGGCGCTTGGCATCCATGCCTTCGGGGAAATGGACGAGAACGAGTTCGAGGGATTTGCCGGTTAGTTCGCCGGTGGCGGCGAGGGCAGCGACGTGGCCGCTGGTGGCTTGGTCAATGTCCGCGAGGACGCCTTCGATTTTATTTTCTTTGTCGAAGATGTAGGTGACGAGGGCGTCGGCTTGAATGGATGAGTACGGCTGAGTTTCCAATAGAATCTGCATGTCTCCCTTTCGTTTTTGCGGCTGTGGTGGTTAGCGCCGGCGGGAGCGGAACATCGCTTCGCTGGCTTCCCTTTTGGCTTCTTTTTGGCGTTCGGATTCGCGGCGGTCGTGGAATTTTTTGCCGCGCGCGACCGACAATTCGCATTTTGCCATGCCGTCGCGGAAGTAGAGCTTCAACGGAACGACGGTCATGCCCTTCTGCTGCGTCTGGACCAGGAGCTTGTCAATCTCGCGGCGGTTGAGGAGCAGCTTCCGCTTCCGGAGGGGGTCGTGGTTACGCGTGCCGCCGGGCAGGTACTCCGGAATGTGACAGTTTACCAGCCAGGCTTCACCGGCGCGAATTTCCGCGTAGGCTTCGCGGAGGGAGGCTTTGCCCTCGCGGAGGGTTTTCACCTCGGTGCCTACCAGTACCAGGCCGGCCTCGAGTTTATCGAGGAGATTGTAGTTATAGGAGGCCGAGCGGTTCTGGGCGACAATCTTCACACCTTCATAATCGGACTTTTTGGCGTTATTCTTCACGTCAGACCTATCATAGCTGCCGTGTGGGAGCGGCTGCAAGTCGCAGATTTCTACGGGGTTCGGAGCGAATCGAGCAGATTTTTTGCGCGTCACTAATAGTGGGGCCCCCCTGCCGGGATAGGCTATTTGGATGCGGGACACAACACATGGGAATCCTTGCCGCATCAGAGCCTGGGTGCTAGACTTGCGAGGAATCGCGCGCCCCCCCCGCGGAGGACCTCTTTTGCGCCGTTTAACGTATCTGCCATTATTGGCAATTGCCGCTCTATTGCTCGGCGGCTGCCCCAGAGGCAAGGGAAATCAGGATTACTCCGCGGCCCGCAAGGCTGAGGCCCTAGAGGATTACGATACCGCGCTGGTCCATTATGAGCGCGCCCTCCGAGACGACCCAACCAACGCCGAATATAAGCTGCACGCGGTGCGCATGCGATTTGAGGCGGGCCAGCGGCACGTCGAACGGGGCCGCCAGGCACTGCAGCGTGGCGATGTGCAAATGGCGCTGGCAGAATTCCAAAAGGCGCAGGCCATTGATCCTTCGAGCACGATTGCGGACCAGGAATTGCGGAAGACGATGGATTTGCTGGGAGCGCAGCAAGCCGCGCAAGCTCCGAAGAACGTGAATGCAAATCTGGCCCAAGATGAAACGATACTTTCAACGCCGCCGGCTCTGAAGCCTCTTTCGCGCGAACCAATCAATTTAAAAATGACGAATGAGGCGCGCGTGGTGTACGAGACGATCGCGAAGCTGGCAGGCTTGAGCGTGATTTTTGATCCGGACTTCACGACGAGGAGGATTACGGCAGAGCTGCCGAACGTGACGCTGGAACAGGCGCTCGATGCGGTGTCGATGGAAAGCAAGTCGTTCTGGAAGCCGATGACCGCCAACATTATATTCGTGGCTCCGGACAACGCGCAGAAGCGGAAGGATGTGGAAGACGAAGAGGTGCGGACCTTCTATGTATCGAACACGCTGACGCCGCAGGATCTGACGGAGATCGTGACGGGTTTGCGGCAGCTACTGGATCTGCACCGGGTGCAGCAGGTGAACGCGCAGAATGCGATCGTGATCCGGGATACGCCGGACAAACTGGCGCTGGCGGCGAAAATCATTCGCGACATTGACAAGGCCAAGCCGGAGGTGCTGATCCACGTGCAGGTGTTGTCAGCAAGCCTCGATCGGCTGAGGGATTTGGGGATTTTGCCGGGGCAGAGTGTTTCGCTGGCATTTACTCCGCGGTCGGCGCTACAACCGAACAGCAGTACTTCGACGACGTCGACGACGTCAACCACGACAACCTCGACTACTTCAACGACATCAAGTACCGGAAACCAGATCACACTTCAGAATTTGAAGCATCTTTCTACCGCGGACTACAGCTTGACGCTGCCTGGCGCGGTAGCCAACTTCGTCCTGACGGATGACAGGACTCGCATGATCCAGGATCCGGAATTGCGCGTGACGGACGGGCAGAAAGCCACGCTGAAAATCGGGAGCCGCATCCCGGTGGCAACGGGGAGCTTTCAGGCGGGAGTGGGCGTGGGAGTGGGGGGCGGCGCCGGCGTGGTGAACCCGCTGGTGAACACGCAATTCCAATATATTGATGTGGGCGTGAATATTGACGTGACGCCGCGGGTGCACCCGGACAATGAAGTGAGCATGAAGCTTTCCATCGAAATCTCCGCGGTTTCGGGGACCAGCAGCATTGGGGGAATCAATCAGCCGATAATTAGCCAGAGCAAGATCGAGCACGACGTGCGATTGAAGGAAGGCGAAGTGAGCGTGCTGGGCGGGTTGGTTCAACGGACGGAGACGAGGAACATAAACGGCATTCCTGGGCTGGGAGAGGCGCCGCTGGTGAGGTATCTTTTTTCGGATAATAGTAAGGACGTTCAGGACAGCGAAGTGTTGATTGTGCTGACGCCGCACATTGTGCGGCTGCCTTCCATCTCGGCTGAAAATTTGAAAACTATGGCCGCGGGAACGGATACGGTGGTGCGCGTGTTTCACGAGGGCGCGGATACAGATTCAGCGGCGCCATCGCCTACGACAAAACCGGTGACGGGGCCAATTTCATCCTCACCGCCAGCGCAGAATTCGGGGCCGGCAGCGCAGCTTCGATTTGAGCCGGCGAACCTGACGCTGAAACAAGGCGATACGACGACGCTGGCTTTGGCGGTTTCGAACGTGAACGATCTATATTCGATTCCGCTGCTGATTCACTACGATCCGGCGGTGGTGCAGGTGGAGGAGGTTCGCGACGGCGGGTTTCTCTCCGGCGGGACGCAGGAAATCGCCATCGTGCAGCGGATCGACCAGCAAAAGGGTGAAGTGGTGGTCTCCTCAACGCGGCAGCCGAACACGCCGGGCGTGAATGGAACTGGAACGCTGCTGGGCATCGTGGTTCGCGCGCTGGCTCCCGGGAAAACGGCGCTGCAGATTCTGCAAGTGAACGGGCGCGACTCGCACCAGCACTCGATTCCGATGGTTTCCGGCGAAGCGACGATCCAGGTGCAGTGAGGCTTGATGACCGGGATTCCTCGTAAAAGCATTCGTCTTGGCGGTCGCGAGCCATTCTCCACGACTGCTTCCCCTATGCGGAGAAGGGTACGCGCGATCGCAGCAGGGATGACCCTGCTGGAATTGACGATCGCTTGCGCGATTCTGCTGGTGCTCGCAACGACGGCGGTGCCGCTGGCGCGCGTGGCGGTGATGAGACGGAAGGAAGAAAACTTGCGCGTGGCCCTGCGGGAACTCCGCACTGCGATTGACCGGTATAAGGACTATGCGGATCAGGGCAAAATTCAGGTGAAGGCCGGGACAGAAGGTTATCCGCCGGATCTGCAAACGCTGGTCACGGGCGTGCCGCTGGCCGGAGGAGGAGCCACGGCGGGGATTCTGGGCGCGCCGAGTGGGGGGAGCCTGACCTCCAAGCACCTGCATTTTCTTAGCAAGATTCCAGTGGACCCGATGACAGGAAATACGGATTGGGGATTGCGGGCGGTGCAGGACGATACGGATTCAACGTCTTGGGGCGGGCAGGATGTTTTCGACGTGTACTCGAAATCATCGGGAACGGCGATGAATGGGACGAAATACTCGGATTGGTAATGAAATTATCCGGGTTTGATGACATCCAAGGCGATCATAGATGTCCTGGGATCAGGATGTGCCGCACCTACGGTGCTCGGGAACTATTTTGCATCCGTACCCAGCCCTTGCGGGCTGGGCTAACTTGTGACGCGCCTACGGCGCTTAGGAGTTGATGCATTGTTTGGGCGAATTGAAGGTTGTATGAACAAGATTCTCTTTCGCGAAGTGGGAATTGAGCGGCGTACGACCGTGGAGCGCGGCTTCACGATCCTGGAATTGATGGTGGTGATGTCGATCATCACGATTCTGGCGGTGATGGCGACGGGTGGGTACACGCGGGCGGTGGAAAAAGCGCGAGAAGCGGCGCTGAAGGAAGATCTGCAAGACATGCGGAAGGCAATCCGCGACTACACGCTGGATAAAGAGGCCGCGCCGAATTCACTGGACGATTTGGTGAGTGGGCAGTATCTCCGCAGCATCCCCAAGGATCCCATGACGGGCCAGACGGATTGGTCCACGAGCGGGTGCGACAGCCTGCTGAGCCCCGACCAAGTTTCGGGCGGGTTTTGCGATGTAAATTCCTCGTCGTCCAAGGTCTCGCCGTTTGATGGAAGCGCTTACAGCAGTTGGTGAGCGGCGCGCGAGATTTCCTCGGTTGATTTGGGCATGCATGGCGCTGCCGCTCGGATGATTCCGCAGGTGGAGTTCCCGCCTTGTTTATCGCCAGGAAGGTGAATCATCCCAGAGAATGTAAGAGGCCTCCAGCGGCACGATTGCTCCCTCATGATAGGGGACGAGGCGCGGGGTATAGTCGGCCGCGGGGCGAGTGGCCGGAACACTGGCGGTGTACATGAAGCCGTTTACGGAGCCGACGAGGCGCTCGCCGCGGTCCATGGATTGCCGGACGCGGACATTTCCGTTGCGACTTTCCGCGTATAGCTCGACGCTCACGCTCGAGGGATCAAGATCGTCGAGGAAGACTTGAATCTGAAATAAGTTCACCTTCCCTTTCTGTTCGATTTTGGTGGAGCCGAAGCGGAGTTTCGGCCAGTGCTTCGCCATGTCAAGCTGCCAATTGAGCAATTTTGCGCCCAAAGTACCTTTGTTCGCGGCGCGATCGCGAAAGGCCGTGGCAGCGGAAATATAAAGTTGTTCGGTGTACTGGCGGACAACGCGATTCGTGGAGAAGGTGGGAGTCAAGTGCGCCATGCTTTGGCGCATGCGCGCAACCCAGCGGAGCGGGATACCTTTGTCGTTGCGCGTGTAGAATTCGGGAACGATTTCTCGCTCGAGCAAGCCGTATAGAGTTTCGGCTTCGGCAGCGTCCCAGCCAGGGTCATCACCGTGCTCTCGGCCATCGCCGATGGCCCAACCGACCTCGGGGGTGTACGCTTCCGCCCACCAGCCATCGAGTTCGGAGAGATTCAGGCCGCCGTTGACGAGCACTTTCATGCCGCTGGTCCCACTGGCTTCCCAAGGGCGGCGTGGCGTGTTGACCCAGACGTCGACACCTTGAACCAGGTGTTCGGCCATGAGCGCGTCGTAGTCGCTGAGGAAGACGACATGGGGCCGCACCTCCGGGCGCCTGGCAAACTCGATCCACTGACGGATCATGTCTTGTCCGCCGCCATCTTGAGGATGAGCCTTGCCTGCGAGAACGAGCTGGACGGGATGGTCTCTATTGGTGAGGATGCGGACAAGTCTTTCCGGGTCGTGTAGGAGCAGGTTCGGGCGTTTGTAGGTGGCGAAGCGGCGAGCAAAGCCAAGAGTCAAGGTGTCGGGTTCAAGGACCTGCGCGGCCTCGGAGAGTTTCTCCGGAGATGAGCCACGGATTTTCAACTGCCGGACGTGGACTTTGCGAACGTAGGCCACGAGGGAATTGCGGCCATCGGTGCGGAGCTGCCAAAGGTCGGAGTCGCTGACTTTGCGGAAATCGGCCTCCATGGTTTCCACCACGCCATGCCAGCAATCCTTTCCACAGGAAGCCTGCCAGAGTTGATCAGCCGCGTTGGAATTCCACGTGGGCATGTGCACGCCGTTTGTGACGTGGGTAATGGGGACTTCAGCCTCAGGCCATCGCGGAAATATTGACTGGAAAATCCGGCGGCTGACTTGGCCGTGAAGCTGACTGACGCCGTTAACGGAGCCGCTGCCGCGGACAGCCAGGTAAGCCATATTGAAGGGTTCGGATGAGTCATTCGGATCCTGGCGGCCGAGAGACAGGAGGTCGCGGTATGAAATCGAAAGCTGGTCTTCGGCATAACCCTTGAAGTATTTTTCCATCAGGTCCGGGGCGAAGCGGTCAAAGCCTGCGCTTACGGGAGTGTGTGTGGTGAAGAGGTTTCCGGCGCGCGTGATGGTGAGGGCGAGATCGAACGGCTGGTGAGTTCGTGCCATGTGCGACCTGGCCCGCTCTAACACAGCGAGGGCAGCGTGACCTTCGTTGAGATGGCAGACTTCGGGCTGAAGACCGAGAGCGTCAACGAGCTTCCAGCCGCCGATTCCGAGGACCTGCTCCTGTTTTAAGCGCAAGTCCGGACCGCCACCGTAGAGTTCACTGGTGATGCCCCGGTAGGCGGGGATATTCGCGGGGTCGTTTGTGTCGAGGAGATACAGTTTCGCTCTGCCCACCTGCACTTGCCAGGCGCGGATCCAAAGTTTGGAGCCAGAGAAATCGATTGCTAGACGCAGCCATTCACCATTTGGCAAACGCAGGGGCTTGATGGGCAATTGATCGGGATCATTGAAGGGATAAAGAGCCAATTGCTGACCGTGCGCATCGATTTCCTGGCGAAAGTATCCTTGTTGATAGAGCAAACCTATGCCGGTAACAGGAATGCCGAGATTGCTTGCGGCTTTGAGTTGATCGCCTGCGACGTTTCCAAGGCCGCCGGAATAAATGGGCAGCGCTTCGCTCAACATAAACTCCATGGAGAAATACACAATGCTTGTGAGACCGGAATGGGAGTGCGTCTTTTGAAACCAGCCTTGAGATTGCTCGGCAGTTCGCCTTTCGCTATGGAGATCAGCGACTAGTGACTGGAAATCCGGGTCAGCAGTAACGCTTTGCAACTTCTCGCGAGATACTGTCTGCAAGACGATCCAGGGATTGTGGGTGAGATCCCATAGCTCGGGATCCATGTGCTCCCAAAGCTTGTCGGAGGAACGGTTGTAAGACCAGCGCAAGTCGAGGGCCAGCTCTGTGAGAGCATCCAGAGTTTCCGTTTTCGAGTGGCGATTGCTTGGTGCGGGGCTGCTCATCGTTGAATCCTCCTTGGGGTTTAATTGGCGCCGGGCGCGGAACCGCTTTGCGCGAGCGCCTTTGAGACGATGGTCTGAGCTTCTTCTTCGATGCGCCGCAGATGGTCTTGGCCGAGGAAGCTCTCGGCGTAAATCTTATAGATTTCTTCCGTACCTGAAGGACGCGCTGCAAACCAGCCGTTCTTTGCGACGACTTTAATTCCGCCGATCGGGTTGCCGTCTCCGGGAGCGGTCGAGAGAATCTGCTCGATCTTTTCACCCGCGACTTCGGTGACGTGGAGGTCGTTGGGCGACAATCTCCCGAGAGCGGCCTTTTGCGCTGGCGTGGCGGGAGCCTCGATTCGCTCGTAGAGCGGGTCGCCCAAATCGCTCGTGAGTTCGCGGTAGATTTCGCCCGGATCTTTTCCGAGACGCGCCTTGATTTCCGCCGAGAGGAGACAAGGGATGATACCGTCTTTGTCGGTTGACCACACAGTGCCATCGCGGCAGAGGAACGAAGAGCCTGCGCTCTCTTCGCCGGCGAAGCCCAGCCGGCCGGACAATAGACCTTCGACAAACCATTTGAAGCCCACAGGCACTTCGTAGAGCCGGCGTGATAGACGCGCGGTGACGCGATCGATCATGCTGCTGCTTACTACGGTCTTGCCAACAGCGATATCCTTGCCCCAACTCTTGCGATTCGCGAACAAGTAGTGAATGCAGACGGAAAGGTAGTGATTCGGGGGCAACAGGCCGGCGCTCTTTGTGACGATGCCGTGGCGGTCGTGGTCGGTGTCCGCGGCGAAGGCGATATCGAATTTGTCTTTCATTCCGATGAGGCGCTGCATGACGTAGGGGGAGGAGGGGTCCATGCGAATTTTGCCGTCCCAATCGACGGTCATAAATCGGAATGTTGGATCGACGGATTCGTTCACGACCGTCAGATTGAGGCCGTAGCGCTCGGCGATCACCGGCCAGTAGTCAATTCCAGCGCCGCCGAGAGGATCTACGCCGAGCTTAATTTTGGAATCGCGGATGGCGGGCAAATCGAGAACGCCTTCGAGATCGGCGACGTAGGTATGCAGGTAGTCGTAGCGGTGGGTCGTCGAACTGCGCAACGCCTGCGTGAACGGCATTCGTTTCACGCCCTCCAGCCTGGCGCGGAGAAATTCGTTGGCATTCGATTCGATCCAGGATGTGACGCGCGCGTCGGCTGGCCCGCCGTGCGGAGGATCGTATTTGAAGCCGCCGTCGTCCGGGGGATTGTGAGAGGGCGTGATCACGATGCCGTCGGCGAGCCCGGTCTGCCGGGCGTGGTTATAGCGCAGAATCGCGTGGGAGACGGCGGGAGTGGGCGTGTAGGGAGTGCCCTGCGAGAACATTACCTCGATGTTGTTGGCCGCGAGGACTTCGAGCGCGCTGGCAAAGGCGGGCTCGGAGAGCGCGTGAGTGTCCATTCCAAGGAAGAGGGGCCCGTCAATTTCCTGCGTTTTCCGGTAGTCGCAAATTGATTGCGTAATCGCGAGGATGTGCCACTCGTTGAAAGCGCCGTCGAAAGAGGAGCCGCGGTGACCGGACGTACCGAAGACAACACGCTGTGTGGGTTCATTCGGGTCGGGCTGGAGCGTGTAATAGGCCGTGACGAGTTTCGGAACATTCACTAGGATTGAGGCGGCGGCTGGCTTTCCGGCGGTCGGATTAATTTTCACTTTGCCGCCTCGATGAAAAGGTGTCGCATGGCATGGGGTGAATTTAGGACGTTCCGCATGATGGCGCCGTTGCTCCGTCTTGCCGTCACGAGCATACAACAACTTATCTAGAGTTAGGACGAGAGCGACCTTTTCTGGGTTGCCGGACGCCATGCGAGGGTAGGACGCGAAGTGCGGCGCACGTATAACACCAACTGGGCGTGGTTCAAATCAAGTGAGATGGGGCCGCTGGTGCGGAGGCCAAGACTTAATAGATTCGTGAGTATTTGCGAGCCATGCCGCGACGGGATCTTGGGCAGGCCTCAAAAAGCGCGAGCGCGAAATGACATCAGAGGACGGTGGAGATTGTGATGCCAGCGGCGGCGAAGACGGCGGACATTTCCGCGCGAGCGACAGGAATGAAATGGTTGACCACTTCGGAATCAAACTGGGTTCCGCTATCGGCGATCAGCCTGCGTACAGCTTCTTCGAAGGGCAGACCTTCGCGATACGGGCGATTCGAAACCATGGCGTCGAATGCGTCGATCGTGCAGACGATGCGCGATCCGATGGGGATTTCGTCGCCCTTGAGCCCGGCAGGATAGCCTTTGCCGTCAACTCTCTCGTGATGGTGGAGAATCAGCAGACTGGCGCGCTCCATGCCGGGAACCTGATGCAGAACGGCCCATCCGAATTCGGGATGCTTTTTCATCAGCTCGTATTCATCGGATGACAACTTGCCGGGCTTGTTGAGGATGGCGTCCGGAATTCCCACTTTGCCGATGTCGTGGAGAAGCGCGGCAACTTCAAGGTCAGCCAGGTCGTCTTCGCTCAGTCCCAGCTCTCCCCCCACGTGCAGCGCCCATTCCGCGAGGCGCGTGCTGTGCACGCCGGTATTCAGGTCTTTGAGGTCCAAAAGTTGATTGAATGCGCAGATGAGCGAGGTTCGCAGCGCTGACAGCTGCTCCTCGATCTGTTTGACGCGCATGTCAACAAGCGAGTGCACTGGGGAGGAATTCCTCAGATAGCTTGCGAGAAACGCGGGCACTTCCGCACCGGCTTTGATTGCGTCCGCCGATTCAGAAGTGCCCGGGATTTGCAAGTTCGCAGCCATTTTTGGGTCCGTGATTGGGTTTACTGGAGCAATCCTTGAATTGGATTCAAGGCCGAGAGCGACCAGTAAATGTTCAGCCGCCCGTTGCCCATGTTCGGCCCAATCCACTTCGCGTGAGCGATGGCCCAGGCTGCCTGGGATTGCCCGTCCTTCGGCTGCATATTCACGATCAGCGAGGAAGTGCCTGCAACGAAGGGCGAGCTGAATGATGTTCCCCATCCAGCCGCGTAGGTGGCGAAAGGATAGGTGGTGATGATGCCTTCGCCGGGGGCCGCGACCCACACCACTTGATTGCCATAGTTCGAGAAAGTGGAGCGCTGGTCCTGGTTATTCGTAGAGGCCACGCCCATCACGCCTTGAATGCTGGCTGGATAGACGACCTCTTTCTCTCCGTCATTCCCGGACGAAGCAACGCAAATCACGTTTGCATCAGTGGCGTAATCGATCGCATCGGCAAGTTCCGTTGAGCTGGTGGTGAGATCGAAGCTCATGTTGATGACTCTCGCGTTGTTCTGCACCGCGTAGTAAAGCGCGCTTATGATGTCGGAGAGATTTCCACTCCCGTCGGCATGAAACGCCTTCAGCGGCAGAATCTGCGCCGTCGGCGCGACCAGGTGAATCACGCCCGCCACCATCGTGCCGTGGCCAAAAGCAGCGTAGGCGGTGCCATCCACCATTGCGGCCGTGTGCTGGTCCACCATTGCCGCAGTGTGCTGATTGACGAAGGCGGCCGCGCACGTTTCGCATGGCGGCGGTGAGCTCATCGAGATATCGTTCATCTCCGAACCGCCCAGCTGGTTCCGCGTGAAGTCATAGCCCAGAAGCAAGGAGCCCTTTAGCGCCGGGTGATTCGGGTCAACCCCTGTGTCGATGTCCGCGATAATCCCTGAGCCGCTCACATTGAATGCACTATGAGCCTGTGACAATTGAAGAATCTGGGCGGCGGGCTGATTTACATAGCCGTGCGTAACAGTTGTGCCGTAGTAATTGACCGGGGTGTTGTCCCACAAGCCGGCCGGAGGAGTGTTGGAGTTGGTCTGGTTCGTCGGATTGGGAGGGATCTGGAGCGACTGGTCTGGTTCGGCGTCCAGAATTCCGTCCACAAGCCGCAAGACTGCCGCGAGGAGATCAGGAACAAGCCCCTGCTGGGTTGGCTTCACCAGGAACACCATGTTCTGGCTGCCGTCGATATTGCCCACGACGGAGCATCCATTCTGCTGGCAGGTACTTTGTAGCCCGGCCAAGCCCAGGTTTGTGCGAACGATTACACCTTGCGGTTGCCCCGTAAGGGTGTTGAGGACTTGTCCGACCTGGGTGAGCAGGCCTCCCAGGAGACCCTGGGCCGCGGCCGGTTGGCCCCACAGTCCGGCGCCTATCAGTACGATTATGCAGGTTATGCGTTTCATGTTTAAGACGGCTCCTTTGATCCTTGTCCGACTAGCCGCTCACCTTTATGGAGGTCCTAGTTTTGCCAGGACGAGGTGTGTTCCTCAATGGTACAGACGGCTAATTTGGGTCTATTTCCACTCAAACTTTCTTCCTAGTACGTTTTTCAATCCTATGAAGGAGTCGCTTTAACCCAATAGAATCATCGGGTTGCGGCTCCTTCGCAGACGTGCCACTTACAAGCTCGACGAGCGGGACGTGAACGACCTGCCCATGCGGAAGGTCAGCATGCAACTCGAGGCTACCCGCTAGATCGCACTCCAATTGAAACTCCCCAAATCGGTTGGTTACGGACTCTGCCATCACCCTGTTGCCCTTCTTAAGCACAACGGGTGTGACGCCTACGGGCTTTTCAGGATCAGCGGAATTGAGAATTTGGCCGACGAGATCTACCTTGTCGGAGTTTTCCCGCGGCTCGATGCGGAGGTCGAGCCGGTAGCCACCCACGCCATAGAGCAGCTGCCGCAAGTTCGCTGAACTGGACCGAACGCCTGCGGCCATGGGGTTGCGCATACTGTCGAATAGCAACTCGGCAATCGGAGCCTTTGCTGGGCGACCCTGACCAAGCCCATGAATCACGCCCGCGCCCTTGACGGACCGGACAACGCTATCGGGCGGCTGATAGGAGGCCTCGCGAC
The DNA here is from genome assembly GCA_963701005.1 of uncultured Acidobacteriota bacterium. Classification (GTDB taxonomy): domain Bacteria; phylum Acidobacteriota; class Terriglobia; order Acidiferrales; family UBA7541; genus Palsa-295. The sequence goes on along the minus strand of OY969555.1, from coordinate 2,296,649 downwards.
GACCGGCTTCCTGAACGCGCTTCCAAGTGGTGAATAGCTTGGCGCATCCCTTGCATCCGGTATCGAGGTGGCTTTGCATTGCTTTCTTCCGCTCCTCAGTCGCTACGTTTCGAACAAAATCAGCCCATTCTTCCAATTTGAAATGACTCATCCCATCCCCCCAGGCCTTTCGATTTCTGCCGCTCCTCCCGGAGGAGGTGCGGGAATCGGCTCTCCATCACTGTGAACAAGGGTAGGGAGGGGGGAGAAAATATAGGGGCCAGAAAGAAATCTGGGGTTACGCTTAGACGGTCTTGCCGATGAGCGTAAATGGCGCCCAATGATAGGGATGCGGGTACTGTTCGCGTAGTTCCTGCATCGCGCGCTGGACTGCTGTCGCCTTATTTTCGCCCTGTAGCAGGCGCCGGTAAAGGCAGGTCATGAAGTCAGCGGTGCTTCGGTCATTGACGTCCCATAAGGTGAGCAGGAGAGATTGCGCGCCTGCGAAGAACAGGCCGCGAATCAGCCCGAGGAGTTCATCGCCTGCGGCGACCACATTCATACCTGTTGCGCATCCGCTTAACGTGACCAGCTCGGCTTCCAATTTAAGCTGGTATAAGTCGTAGAGATTCACATATCCGCCTCCGAGCCGGATCCCGGAGAACATGGGATTGTCCTGTCGAAAGCTGCCATGCGTGGCGATGTGAATCAGGCGGCTGTGTGCCCCCTTCTCGCGCAGCGCGCGTTCGTTGGCTTCGGCGCCAACGATCAATTCGGCCCCGTTCAGAGTTTTAGCCACCGATTGGACTTCCTCCAGGATGAGCGGGGCCTGCACATCCGGCACTCCCAGGATTAGCGGCGGACCGTCTGCCTTCGAGGCCTTTTTCTGGCAGAAGGCAAAAATGCTGGCGCTCGGTGCATAGGAGAATGTGAATGTATCGATCAAATGGCGGTCGCCATCGAAGAGCGCGTGAAAGGGGAGATAGTGCAGCACGCCGTGGGGGACGATCACGAGGTGCTGTGCGCTCAGTTGGCCGCGCAGTGGAGCGAGGAGTTCGGAGTAAAGCTCGTGGAGATGCCCTTGCGTTGCGGCGAGCAGCGATTTTTCGAAACTCTTGACGTACTCACTGCCCAGGCGAAATTTGGAGATTTGAAACTGCACCATGCGAAGCAGGTTGACGACTCGAGACACGGGCGTAAGCGGAAAAATTTCCAAGTTTTCCCGAGTCAATACAGCTGCAACAAATTGCTCCTTGACGGCGAAATATTCGACGAGCGCGGTTTCCGCCGGCATGCAGGCACGGATATTTTCAAGTGACTGGATTGCTGTGCTGGAATTCAGGCTCGCGTCCGGCTGCGATGCGGGCACTTCCCGCAGCGCGCGCAATAATTCATTTTCGTGGGCCAGCGCTTCTTTTTGCAGTTTCTCGATCCGCTCCGGGGATGGATCTTCGGCGCGTAATTGTTCGCGCTCGATGCGGCGGTAATACCAGTTGAGTTCTTCGCGCATTTCCCGGATGCGGCGTACCAGACCGCTCTGTCCTGAATCTGCCGGCGGTGGTGCATACGAATGCTGCATCAGAAGCTCTGCCATGCTCCGGGACTTGGCCAGTTCCATGTAGCCGAAAGATTCCTCGGCGGAGTCCGGCTTCGAGCCGTCGCGCAAACAGAGCACCACGAGGCACTCGTAAACTTCCAGGCGATTTTTCATGAATGCAATCTTGAGCTCTTCGCCGTGCAGGCTGCTGCGCAGAGTCTCGAGCGCCTCGCGCGCTTTTTGGTAAGAGTCGTAAGCCCCGCGCGGATCATTGATTGCTTGCTGAATCTGCCCCAGCAGAAATTCCGCTTGATATCGCAGTACGGGAGCTTCGAGCTTGGCTAGCCGCTCCTGCGCGCGCTCGCAATCCGCTCGCGCGGACTGCAGGTCGCCCGTTCGCAGCGAGAGCCGCGCCAGGAGCAGCCTGGAGAGAACCGCTTTGCCGGGCAGGAACGAGGTGTCGAAAAAAGCTGCGGCGCCCGAAGCCAGGCGGCGGGCTTCGAAAAAGCGCCCTTCATTGTAGAGCACGACGGCCTGATATAGGTCGATCAGCCACGGCCAGACCAGATTTTTCTCGCGCACAAATTTGGCGCGCGCCTGCGCGAACAGATCGAGCGAGTGGAGCGCCTTCCCCAATTGGCTGGTGGCCATGCCTTCGAAGGCCAGGCACTTCGCTTCCTCGTAACCCATTCCCAGCTTCTGGAAGCGCAGGCTCCCTTCGTGCGCCATTTCCTTTGCTTCGGTGCTCAGATTCAATTCGAGATATATTTCCGACAGGTCCAGGTAGCAAAGCGCTATCACGTGGGCGTCACCATTTTTTTCGCAGGCTTCGCGCGTGGCACGGAGCATCCCGATTGCCCGGCTGTATTCGCCTCGCAGGTAATGGAGATAGGCGATGTTGTAATCGCTCTGCGTCACGAGCAGCGTCATGCCGTGCTGCACGAACATTTCCCGCGCACGCTGGTAAGTGGAAAGCGCGCGCGGAAAGTCATTCAGCGTAATCAGGCTGACGGCCATGTTATAGAGGGCAACGGCCAATCCTTCCGTGTCGCGGAGCGGCAGCAACATTTCGTAAGCGCGTTCGTAGTGAGCGAGGCCGTCCTCGAAACGATCCTGGCGGTGGTAGAGATTCCCAACATTAATTTCCACGTGCGCGAGCCGCCGGTGATCTCCCAGGCGCTCGAAAATTTTCCGTGCGCCATCGGCAGCCTCGAGGGCACGGTCATAATTGCCCAGGAGGATCTGAGGCTGGATTGAGGAATTCAGCGTGCGGGCCTCTTCCTCCGCATTGTGAGATGTTTGAAACATGCTCAGCGCCTGAGCGTGAAATTCCAGCGCCTTTTGGTTGTCTCCAATCATGTACAGAGCATTCGCCTTGGAACGCAGGCTTCGGGCCAGCAATTCCTCGTTGCGCAATTTGCGGGCGATGGCGACGGCGGCTTCCGCGAGTGAGAGCGCTTGCTGAGGGTCGATGCGCAGGTTTGCTTGAACGGCTTCATTCAAATGCCGTATCACGGCAGCATTGCGGAGTTTCAAATGCCGTGCGAGATAACGCGTCCGGCTTGCGTCATCGGCGAGCTTCCCGATCTCTCGAAGGTTTTTTTCGGAAAGAGGGGGGTGCTGATTCCCGGCGCTCACTAAAAACTCGCCTCGTGCAGCCGCTTGCGCAATCGTTCCAGGCAGCGCTGCCGGGTGAACCCGATCGAGCCCGTTGCAATTCCAAGCAGGCCGGCAATTTCCTGGTACGGGCGCGCCGGCTCCTCATAGAAAAGCATGTGGACGAGCTGGCGGCAACGCGGCGGCAATTCGGCAATTGCCTCCCGCAGGTTCTGTTCCTCTTCTGCTTGCCGGAGCAATTCCTCGGCGAGGGCCGGAGTGCTGCGCTCGAGCTTTTCATCGTCCGGGCCGGAAGTCTCTGTTCGTTGCTGCTGCTTTTTTCGATGAAAGCATTTGTGAAAGGTAACCTGCATGATCCACTTCGGCAGCGCTTTCGGTTTGCGCAGCTTGGGGAGTTCAGTCAGCAGCTCCAGGCAAACCGCCTGGAAAATATCCGTGGCATCGTCTGTTGAAAAGCCATACTTGATGGGGACCGAGTAAATCAGGTTCTTGTACTTGTCGATTAGCGCCGACCAGGCCACTTCTTCTCCGCGAATGCATTCGCGAACCAGGCGTGTATCGGGCCACGCCTCGCGCAATTCTTCGAGCGTTGCAGTTTTCAGAGCAGCCATGGGGCTTGCTGTCGCCTAGCTACCGGATATAGAGCTCTTCAATATTCCACAGTGCGTACGGGCCCAAAATCGCCGGATGGAAATTCCCGATGCGATCCCTTGCGGCCACCAGAATATTGGGACTTGCCAGACAGATGATCGGAAGGTTTTCCGCGGCGATTTCTTGAACACGGTCATACAACTGTTTCCTCTTCGCGTAATCGAGGGTGACCATCTGCTTTTGCATTAAGCCGTCTATTTCTGTTTCCCACGGAGTCGCGGGTTTTTCCTGGCCGGGATGCCACAAGTGGGTTTCGCCGCTCGAAAGCCACACATTCATTTCCGGCGTGGGATCGGCATCTCCGCTCACGAGGCCCATTACGGCTGCTTCGTAGTCGTAGGTATTCAGCAGCCGGTCAACCATGGCTCGAAATTCGAGTGACACCACGTGAACATTCATTCCCAAGTGGCTCAGGTCATCTTGAATCAGCGTGGCCATTTTCATGCGCTGGGCATTCGAGGAGCTCGTTAGGATTGAAAATTCCACCGGCGCGCCATGAGCGTCAAGAAGTCTTCCGTCACTCGCGAACGAAAAGCCTGCCGATTGCAGAAGCTGTCGCGCCCGGTCGAACGATTGCGCGGGGTGCGGCAGCGCGTTATCTACCCAAAGTTTGTTCCCGGGCGTAACGCTGCCCCACAGAGCCGTTGCGCGCCCTTGATACACCAGGCGAATGATGCTCTCGCGGTCAATTGCCGCCGAAACAGCTTGCCGGAACCGCGCATCCTGAAACCAGGCCTGTTTCTTGGCGATTTCCTCGTGACCTTTCCCGGACAGATCATTCAAATTGAAAAAAAGAAAATTGTATTCCAGCCCGGCTCCCAGATCGTAAAGATGGTAAGCCCTGGCCGTTTGTTGCTTCTCAAGAACCGGGAAGCTATCCGCGCTAAAGCGGGTCAGTATGTCCGTATCGCCAGCCTCAAACCGGACAACCTGCGCGTCTTCATTGGGAACGAAAAGAAAAACAATTCCATCGAGATACGGCAGCCGCTTTCCCGCAGAATCCTCTTTCCAATAAAACGGATTCCTTTCCAGCACCACGCGCTGCCCCGCCACGTACTCCTTCAGTCGAAAAGGGCCGAGCCCAGCGAATTGGCTCGGGGCCACCGAAAGACCCCAGGCCTGGCCGAATTTGCCCTCCCGGTAAGACCCCTCCAGAAGATGTTTTGGAAGAACGCCGAGCCCGTCAAAGATTCGCTCTGCCGCGGCATACGGCTGGGCTAGTTCGAATCGGATGGTATACAGATCCAGTTTCTCAACTTCGATTGGTTTCCCGGCGATCACAAGCAAGTCGCGCTGCGGAGAATGATTTTTTTCATCCAGGTACATTTGAAAGGTGAAAAGCACATCATCGGCGTCGAGGGGGTGGCCATCGGAAAATCGCAGACCTTGCCGGAGGTGCAGCGTGTATTGCCTGCCGTCACGCGAGACGGTCCATGATTTCGCAAGCGCCGATTCAGTTTTCAGCGATTCGCGGTTGATGTGGATCAGATCGGCGGTCAGGCAACGAATCACGTCCCGAGACGTGTCGTCCGCCGCGAGCACTGGATTCAGCGTCTTGGGTTCCGACCGCAGCCCCACGACTACTCGCCCGCCGGCGCGACCCGGAGCGCTATCCACAACCATCAACTCTTCGGCCGCTCGCCCCGGCACCATCGGCACGCGCAAAAATACCCACAGAATCACGGCGGCGAACGCAGCGATGCGCGTCATCTGGAGGGAAGCTTTTGCCATACGTCAACTCTTAGCAGAGATTTATTCGTTTTTACAGCGAGACGGATTTCAGACGTTCCTGCAGCGCATCGGCCGCCGAGTAGTATGCCAGGAAGAGCGGCATCAGCAGCAGGGCCGGCAGGAACATCCACCAGTAGGAGCTCAGCACGGCATATTGCTGGAGCGAGGAGAGCAGGCTTCCCCAACTCGGCATTGGTTCATCGACGCCGAGCCCCAGGAATGTCAGCGTCACCTCCGCCAGAATATATTGAGGAATCAGAAGCGCGATCTGCGTCAGTACCACGCCGCCAGTCTGCGGCAGCACGTGCCGCCAGAAAAGGTAGCGATCGCTCGCTCCAAATCCCCGCGCTGCCACCACAAAATTCCTTTCCTTCGCGCTCAGCACGAGTCCCCGAATCAATCGAGCGGGGCGCGCCCAGCCAATCAATCCCATCACCGCGACGAGCAGCAGGAACACTTGTGAATTGGTGACGTGCAAGGGCAAGACGGCTCGGACCGCGAATAGCAGGTAGAGCCAGGGCAGCGCCAGGAAAAGCTCGCCGCCGCGCATCAGCAGATTGTCGATCCTGCCCCCGTAGAATCCCGCGAGCCCTCCCAGCCCGAGGCCCAGCGAAACCGCCAGCGTCGCGGCAATCAGCCCGGCGAGCAGCGAGATCTGGCCGCCATATAGGAACCGTGAAAATTGGTCCCGCCCATATCCGTCGCTGCCCATCAGGAAAATTCTCCCCGGCCCTTCAACGCCGAAGAAGTGCATCCGCATCGGAAGCATGCCGGCGAGCTTGTAGGGCGTGCCGTTCACGAAGAATCGCACCGGATAGCGGCGGGTCGCATCCGTCAGGTACGCCCCGAAATTTGCCGGGTCGTCCTTCAGCCCGTAAACAAACGGGTGAAAATGCAGCGCCCCGCTCTCATCAATCAAGTGCACCCGCACCGGCGGCGCGAAAGCAAACTGCCGGTCCTGCGCCGTAAAGCTGTAAGGAGCAAAGAATCCCGCAAATAGAATCAGGCCGTGGAATACCCCGAGCAGGATCCATGTGCCCCAAATTTTGTGCCTTTGCTTCAAAGTATTACTCCACTCGAATCCGCGGATCGCTCGCGAAGAGCAGCAAGTCCGCCAGCAGGTTTCCCGCGATCAGAAAAACCGAAGACAACATGACCACGCCAATCACCACATAGACGTCTCGAGCCAGAATCGCCTCCACCATCAGCGGCCCGAGCCCCGGCCAGCTCAGAATCACTTCCACGAGTAGAGATGCGCTCACCATCGCGCCAATCGATAGCCCCATCAGCGAAATTAGTGGATTCGCGGCCACCGGAAGCGCGTAGCGAAAAAGCAAGCGAACGCGAGGGATCCCGTGGCCGCGAGCAGCGCGCACGAAGGGCGCGTCTAGTGCTTCAATCATCGCCGACCGGACGTGCCGCACCAACGTCGGCATCGTAACCAGCGCCAATCCAACGCCGGGTAGAACCAAATGATAAAAAACATCCCGGGCTTTGCTCCACAGCCCCGCTTCGCTCGCTCCTGGTGAAATCATTCCGCCGGCCGGAAACCAACTCGTGCGCACGGCCAAAAGCAGCAAGCACAAAACGAAAAGAAGCTCAGGAATCGTGAGCAGTGTGGAAGTAATCAGCCCGAAGACGCGATCGCTCCATTCTCCGCGTTTCGAAGCGCTCCAGATTCCAATCGGAATCGCAAGCGCCCATGCGAGCAGTGTCGCCGTGCCCGTGAGCAGCAGTGTATTTCGCGCTCGCGCCCACAGCAGTGGGCCAACCGGCCCGGCGTATGCAAACGAAAATCCGAACTCGCCCCGGATTGCCGACCTCAACCACAATTCGTAGCGGACGGGGAGTGGCCGGTCCATGCCATATTCCGAGCGAATCCCCTTGATCGTTTGCGCTGAAATCTGGGGATTCAGCCGTATGGCATCGAAATAGTCGCCGGGCGCCATTTGCAGCAAGGCAAAGGACAGGAACGAAATCCCGAGCAACAGCAGCGTCGAGTGAAGGATGCGTCTCGAAAGATATTTCATGGCCGCTTCCTAGACAAAGCGCTCCTCACTAATAGATTCGAGCGACGACATGGCTCCAAGCAGCTCTTGCGTATAGAAATGCTTCGGTGCCGAAAATAGCTTCCACGCCTCTTCGTGCTCGACGATCCTTCCCTCGTGCATCACGGCAACCTCGTCCGCAAACTGCCGCACCAGCCGCAGATCGTGCGAGATATGAACGTACGTCAGCGAATGCGCCACTTGGAGGGCGCTCAGGAGCGTGAGAATCAGTTCCTGATTGCGGATATCGAGATTCGACAGCGCTTCATCCATAATCAGCAATTTCGGCCGCAGCGAAAGCGCCCGTGCAATCGCCAGTCTCTGCCTTTGGCCGCCGCTGAACTCGCGCGCCATCTTTCGTTCCCAGTCCGGGTGCAGGCCCACCTGCTCCATCAGTTCCAGCGCGCGCTCCCGTCGCTGCGCTCTTGTCCCCTCGTTCTGAATTAGGAGCGGCTCCGCGAGAATCTCTCCGGCTGTGAGTCGAGGGCTCAGCGCGGAACTCGGGTCCTGAAAAATGAGCTGAACCTGCCGCCGCATTCGGCGAAGCTCATGCTTCGGCAGCGCAACTAGATTTTCACCCTCAAACCAGAAGTCACCTTTCGTCGGCCTCTCCAGCAGCGCCAAGCAGCGAGCGAGCGACGATTTGCCGGCCCCAGACTCGCCCACAACGGCAAGAGTAATGCCGCGATGGATGGCCAGATTTACATCCTCAAAAGCTTGAACGGTGAATTTCGTTTGGGTCAGCGGACGCCGCTGTGCGTAGTCCTTACCGAGGCCTTGCGCGCGCGCGAGCAGCCGGGCATCTGTGCTCATTGCGCACGCTCTCCCTTTGCGGTGACTTCCTGCTTGGCGGTTTCATCCGGCCCGTTGAGCGCAGTGCGCCGCAGCATGGCTCGCGTATGGGGATGGGAAGGTTGCCGGTAGAGCTGCGCAAAGCTTCCTACTTCCACAATCCGCCCATCCTTCATCACCAGCAGACGGTCCGACAGGCTTGCCTGGATTTCAGGCGTGTGGCTGATCAGTAGAATCGAAATGCGCGACCGTTCCTTCAATTCACGCAGCAACTCGAGGAACTCGGCTTGGCTGCGCGCATCAAGCGATGCCGTCGGTTCATCCGCAATCAGGAGCGTCGGGTCGCACGACAAAGCCTGGGCCAGCACTACGCGCTGGAGCTGCCCTCCGCTCAATTGATGTGGATAAGCCGAATAAATCCTCGCGGTCCCCGGAAGCCCTACGCGTGCCATCATGGATTCTGCTTCCGCTTGGCAGCGATCCCAATTCCAGTCACGGTGAGCGTGAATCACTTCGGCAATTTGATCGCCCACGCGTAGCACAGGGCTCAGCGACATCCCCGGCTCCTGGTACACCATCGAAATCTGTGCGCCGCGAATTCGCTGGAGTGAGTGCTCATCCATCGCGAGCAGGTTTTGCCCGCGAAATGAAATCGAACCTGACGCACGCGCGCGGTTTTTGGGCAGCAATCCAAGCAAGCTCAGTCCGATGGTGGTCTTTCCACACCCCGACTCGCCCATCACTCCCAGCACTTCCCCACGCTCGATGTCGAAGCTGACGAGTTCGACGGCGTCGAACCAAGCTCCGTCCAAGGAGCAATACTGCACACAAAGCTCGCGAACTCGCAGCACCTTTTCCATTTATGCCTTCAACGAGCGCACCCGCGCGCAATTCAACCAGTTCCGGCTCGCCAATCGCAAAATCCACGCGCGTGGATTCCAGGCCTGGTGAACAGACTTTTCCAGCCAAAATTGACCAATGAAAGGCGGCCTTGATCTAACCTAACTGTGGTGGTGGCTTATGTCGACAGATTGATGATATTGATGCGTATTGACGATAACAGTACGAAAGTACTGCCCTCGGCAACACCGTCTAAGCAATTGATGCGGCAATACTTCCTTGGAAGAAGCGATCTGTTTGGCTGTCCTCGGTCAAAACCTAGCCAGGGCCCTGTTCCGACTGATGTAACCCTAGCTAGCGATTTAGTCTTTGATTTCAATGCAAGTTAGGTTCGAGCTGAGTGTTATGTCGACCAATTGAGACCACCGTAGTAAGCGGACGAGTCAAATCTCGCTGACTGGCCAGGAGTCCGGTTTTGTGAAGTGGACTGTGAATCGGTTGTGTCGCCGTCTGTCTCGGATAAATCCTGAGTTACGGACAAACCGGAAGTAATGCCAATCCTGCCTCGCAGCGGAGCGGACCAGGTGACAGGCTTTGTCTTGATGGTTGCAATTTCAAGCAGCTGTAGGTAGCAGGGTCTTGAGGCGATGCGACACCGTCGGGTCTCGTTCCGATGATCCTCTGTTTTGTGAATAGAGGGTCAAATTCATTGTACGAGAATGGCACGTTTCATAGTAGCAATAGCACTGGAGACCGACTTGGTTGCTCGTCGGGCTGATATCCCGGGGGATTCATCCTCAACTTTGGATCTTCGCGTAAATGCAGTGAAATGATGACCCTACGGCCCAACTGGACACTTAACGCGCACGCTGGTATTTGCAGAACAGCTGCAAGTCGCGTAGTATCTATGGCGCGGGGTGGAGCAGCCTGGTAGCTCGTCGGGCTCATAACCCGGAGGTCGTTGGTTCAAATCCAACCCCCGCAACCAAGGGCGCTCGGCGTAACTGCTTGAGCGCCCATCACTTTTTCAGTTTGGTCTCTCCGATTTGGAATCGTCCTTCTTCCCTTCTGCTAACAAATTGCTAACAAAAGGAAAAGAGGCTTCGATCGTCGCAGCGTACTCGCGGCCGTGTTCCGTCATCGCGTGGCTATAGATATTCAGAGTTGTGAGCGCAGAGGCGTGTCCAAGCCTGTCCTGGGCGAACTTCACATCGGCGCCGCTCGCAACGAGCAGGCTCGAGTACAGATGGCGGAGTCCGTGCAAACCGAATCGGCGCGCGCCGGCTTTGTCCTGGGCGGCATGAATCACGTCGTACACGCCATCAGGATCGAGCGGCTGACCGATCTCGTTCTGAAAAACGAATGAACTCTCATGAGACTTCTGGCTAGCACGTAGCGCTTTGAATAGGTCGGTAAGCTTAGGCGGGAACTCGATGCTTCGACGTGCTTTCTTAGACTTCGGGCTTACGAGGGCAAGGCAACTATCGCCGAGTCGGTCCACGCCGCGGAATCTTCCACCGTCCAAGAGGGACTCTGGTAGGCGTTGGAGGGTCCTCCGAATCTGAATCAGAGAGTTCAGCCAATCGATATCTTCCCACTTCAAGCCGAGGAGTTCTCCTCGCCTTGCCCCCGTGAATGCGCTGGTCGCCAACAATACCTGATACGTTGGCGGAAGCCGAGCGAACGTCTTCACGACTTCTTCGGGGGTCGGTACGATCACATCATGTGATTCCGCGAGGTCTGCCGATTCAGTCATTGGAATGTGCATTTTGCGAAACGGGTTGGTGGCGACATACTCAAGGTCAATTGCCTCTTCAAAGAGCCGGTGCAGCAAGATAGCTACATTCTTCACGAACTTGCGGCTCAGTCCTGGCATTCCGAGCAAGTGGCCTACGAAGCTCTTGGCTAGAGACCGATTCATGGCCGAGATCGACCAGTCGCCAAGGATGGGCACGCCATCTGTCCCGAGCTCCTTTCGTCGCTCATCAGAGTTGGGAGCAATCCATCTGTTTAGCGCTGACTGATAAGACGCCCAGGTCTTGGGCTTTAGGGTCGGCTTCCAACTCTTCATTCGCTCGTCGCAGAAGTCTCGGAAGAGAACGTCCTTCGGTTCGGCGTAACGATTCTCGCGAATGCTTCCCAGCACAATGTCGAGTCTCTTTTGTGCATCTTCTTTCGTTCGAAATCCGCCCTCCCATTTTTGTTTTTGTTTCCCACCGTCGCTTGTGGCGCGAAAAATGATCGTATAGCTGCTTGACCCCGGCCGGCGGAAAATCGAGCCGCGCTGACCTCGCCTATTCGCTCGGTGCCGCGGCTTCTGCGAAGCCGGCTCGGCCACTTGAACTGCCTGATTCGTTTCCATCGTCATCCTCCATTTTGCGAATCGTGAAATGCTCAACGGCCCCAGAGGGCCGTGTGGTCAGGCAGCCACCTTGCAATCGCCGCCGACAGCCAAACCGTGATTCAACACTCGCGGGAATTTATTCACAAATTGTCGGAAACCCTTGTTCCAGGCGCTGCTGTTGGAGTTGCTGCGGATGCGATAGGTCTTCCGCATTCTTAACGCCGGGCAGTTGACATCAACCGCGTATGTTCTCCGCTTAGTTTTCATCCTTGCTCTCCCAATCGGGCTCGTTTGTGGATTCGCTCGCGAATCTTGGCGAGCTCCTCTTGTAGCAGGTAACCCAAGACTTCATCCGTGATGCCGGGGATTTCGCCGCCATCGCTGACAATGCTTCCGAGGCATTGAAAGAATTTCACATCTACCTTGTTGGCGGCCACGCGGAGCGCTGCTGACAATCCCAGGCCAATCATTTCGTAGTCGTCCTTGCTCGCGTGTTCTTGAGCCGCATTGAGGATGAGTGCAGCACCGCGCGCCACGCTCACCAAATCACCGACGATCATAGGGTCGTCATTCGCGAACGAAATCGGCCTTTCGAATTCGGTTGCCCGTGGAAGTTGCTTTGCAGCCTTGATTGCTTTCATCTTTTTGATTTGCTTTACCATTCACCCCTCCCCTGTCCCGTCATCCTCATCGGCACCGCGAAGCGGGACTCAATTGCGGTGGACGCGCGCTGACCGATCCGCGTGCGTTTCGGACCAACCGATTCCAATTTGCGAATACGCGTGAACGGGCTCCGGCTCTGGCGGGTCGGGCCACCGAGGCCAAGGAGGGTCGCATGAAACCGATTTGAACATCAGATATCTCCGTTTTTGATTTCCGCTTCGATCCTCATGAACACGCCCCGTTCGCGGCTGTAACATTTGGCGCAGTGGGCATGGGCGGCGTGAGGAACGTCGCGGCGGCCGCACTTGTAACAGCCGTGGCGCTCGAAATAGATGGCGTACTTGCGCCTGGATGGAACGGAGCGGAGAAGGTCGATGAGGCGCGCTTCTTCTCGGTTGCGGAAAAAAGGCTCGAGCGCCAGGTCTGGCCGCTGTTCTCCCGGCAGGATTTCCACTTTCGTTCTCACGGTTGCCTCCAGTGCGGGTGCAGCTCGATGGATTCGCGGATCTTCGCTTGACTCACGTGGGTGTAAATCTGAGTCGTGCTAACGCTCACGTGTCCGAGCAATTCCTTGATCGCCATTAGATCAGCGCCATGATCGAGCAGGTGAGTCGCGAAACTGTGGCGCAATTGATGCGGGTGAACGTGGCCCAATCCCGCCTTGAGCGCCGTCTGCGCAACAATTTTCCGGATGGCCCTGATCGTCAGTGGTTGACCACGCCGCGGCCTAGGCTTGAGCTTGTCGGCAATCAGGTCGGCGAGTTTCCGCCGCGCTTCTTCACGGGACATCTCCGCGACTTTCCCGAGCCGCTTTTTGGCAAGACTTGACCGCAAGATTCCATCGGAACCGATGGCATAATCCTCCCGCCACGTACCGAGCCAGAATTTTCCGAATTCCTTGGTAACTCCACCCCGCTGGTCAGGGCGTCCGCCTTCGAATAAAAATCCCGCCGTGCGGTTGCCGAGATGAGCCTTAAGCAGCCCGATGGCCCGGCCGTTCAAAGGCACCAAGCGCTCCTTGTTGCCCTTGCCCACGACCCGAAGCGTGCGGTCAGACCAACTCACATTCTCGATGCGCGCTCCGGAGACTTCGGCGACCCGGCATCCGGTCGAGTAAAGAAATTCGATGAGCGCCTTGTCGCGCGGAGTTTGGGTAGCGACGATCAGCTGGTCGATCTCTTTTTCACTGAGCGGTTGCGGAAGCCGTCGTTTTACGCGACGGGTTTGGACTGCACGCGCCGGCGAAACGGATACGGCATCAATAACCTCGGCGAACCGGAAAATAGAGCGCAAAGCGCAGAGCGTTGCCCGGAGAGTCTCGTCGGACGCGCCCCGGTCTTGCATCCAGGCCAAGAAGTCACGAACGTCTCGCGGTTTCAGTTCGTCGAGCGGGATGCTGCCTACGACTGCGAAAAAGTCGCGGAAGACTTGACGGTATCGAACCAGCGTCATTTTCGCCAGGCCTCGCTGTTCTGCGTCTTTCAGGTAATCGGCGACCAAGGCCAGACTGTTGGTTTGCCGACGCGCGAGGTCGCGCCGCGGCTTGAGGACCAGCATGGAACCAGCTCGCGAGGTTGGCGTAGGATTCACGGTAGCCTCTACGCCGCAGCCGAGGTCGCGGCGATTGCTGCGTCAACCAGCTTGCGGCACTGGTGTAATGCCTCTAATAACTTCGGCGCGGCATAATGGAGTTTGCAGTAAACAATTCTCGGCGGTCCCTGCATGTCGATAAAGCCGTCCATTTGAGTCGTGATGGTGCAGCCGCAGGTTGGGCCGATCGTCGGAGATTTCGCGTTCGAGGAAACCGTCTTGCGCGGAAGAACTGAGTGGGATAATTTGCGTCTAGATGCCATGGGAGGTCACTCTCCTTTGGTGTTTAGCGCCGCCCCAGTGTTGGTAGCACTGAGGCGGCGCGCTTTTCTAAGTCTTCTTCTTCGATGCCGGCCCGCGCTTGATTTTCGCTTTCAGCTTTCGAGCGCGAGCTAGATCCTTGGCCGACCACAGGCGCCACAACTGACCGGGCATCTGCACGCGCTTCGGCTCGGGGAGCAGTCCGCTGTCGAGCCAACGAAACAAGGTGCGCGTTGTAACTCCGACTAGCTTCGCAGCCTGGGCAGTACTGACGCCTTTCATGGCCGAAGTATCCATCAGGAATCGGGAGGTGTCAAGAGGTTTTGTCATAAGGTTATGACGCTAATTAATGGCTGCGACGAAGTGCAGAAATAGAGTCTATCCCTGTTTTGCGAATCGCAAAACGCTAGACCTTCGAGTTAGCCTCCGGAAATTCTAGTTCGCTTTCTCTAAGGTGATTGCCAAGTGCAGTTCTGAGTCGGCCTCAACCGTGATTTGTCGGGACCAATTCTTGTAGTCCTTCATGAACGTACGAATGTAGTGCTGCCCCGCGGTCAGTTTAAATGTCCCAGAAGTTGTGCCCACTCGAAAGTCATCGACGTAAACATCCGCTCCGCTCGGGTCAGATGTTAGGGACACTGTACCGAAAGTCTCGGCTGTTCGTATCTCGGGCTTTGCGTTATCTGGCTGGTTGGGCTCTGTCTTTTGCTGAGCTTCGGCTGACGGCCTTGTCGTTTCCGCGGAGACTCCGAGCGAGGTCTGTTTTGTCTCTGCCTCCAATTCTGCAGAGATATTGACGTTCCCGCTGCTAACTTTTAGTTTTCTTTCCCAGCGCTTATATCCGCCTTTCTTAATGCTGACTGCGTGATCTCCTGCCGATACGCCCACGGTGGATGGAGTGGTCCCAACAAAACTCCCATCTAACTCGATGTCGGCGCCGCTCGGCGTGGAAGTGACCTCGATCGAAGCATCGGCGCTGGTTTGGGGTGGACTCGCGCCACTCACCGACGCGGCCGGCTGGGGCGAAGCTGGAGGTGGTGTCGCTTGTTGCGGTTTCAGCGGGGGAGCAGTGAGAATTGCTTGGCATGCGTCTTTGACAGAATTCCCCAGCTCGCGAGTTGAATCGCTGAAGATCACGTCACCGTCGCGATTGAAGACAGCAATCTTGTTGCGACGGTGCACCAGCCCTTTTCCACCCTCGTGGTCGAGAATAACGGCAAAGTCCGCTTTCTGAATGTTGTTTGTGATCGTGACACTTGAGCAGCGCTGGTTGAAGGTCTTGATAATCTCTGCGGTCTGAGGTCGAGCGCCGCCAGCGGTGTATCCTCCACCGCCAAAACTCCCACTGCCATTGGCGTTCTTGCTTCCAGACATTCCCCAACCGCCGACCATCTCCCAAGATTGACTGTCCGAGATATAGACGCGAGGCTGGGAGTGACTCTGCGCACTTGTGGTTTGTTGCGATGATTGCTGAGCGAGTGCGTTCGACTGATAGGCGAACAGAAGACAGCAGAGTACGCGGAAGTGTCTATTCACGGGCGCCACCGTCCTTTCGTTCTCGGATTAACTAGGCGGGAATCAACCCAAACCGTAAACCCGAAAAGGGTTTGTGTCAAGATATGTAGCACTAGCAGGCGAGCGCGGAAAATCAGATCGCTTGTAGTAGACTCATTCGATGCTCATCAGCGAAAGACTTAGACAGCTTCGTTTGGCAAAGAATTTCAGTCAGGGCGAAATGGAGAAACGGACCGGATTGCTGCGGTGCTATACATCCCGCGTGGAAAATGGCCATACGATTCCAACTGTGGACACGCTCGAAAAGTATGCGCGTGCTCTGGAGATCCCGCTGTACCGGTTTTTCTACGAAGGTGAGAAGCCGCCAAGAGACTTGCTCCCTCCCTCAACCTTGAATCGCAGGACTGTAAAGGTTGAAGGACTGGCTCCTCTCGCTAGAGCCCTTCGGCGTCTAAATGACCGAGACCAACGTCTTGTCTTGGGGTTTGCGAATCAGTTGGCGAAGAAACGTGCGAGGCGTGGTCGCGCTAAAAAGGGCAAGTGGTAGGGGTTGGCTTCGGAACTCTCTATCGCTTCGCCCCTGGGCGTTCCAAAACTCAGGAAAAGGTTTTTGGAACGCGATAGTGATTGCTCCTGGCAATCTGGGTTGATTCCGACAGGGCGTCCGTAGTTTAGAGAAGCGGCTTCAAGCTCGATTCGACCACCTCCGCATATTCAAACCCGATGATTTTCATCCGAGACTAAGGTGTTAACCTGAGTCGAATGAATAGGTCACGGGGGAACGGATTGTCCACAATGATGCAAGACTTTGCGGCCACGGCATAGGAAAGGTGGGGTTGCAACTTCGTATGTTGCTGAAATCTGGGCGGTTAACTGAGACGCGAAGGATTAGCTGGTTCGGCTCCCGAATTGCGGCGTGATTGCGGGGAGTTCGGGAGGACCATGTACATGCGTATCTCAAGGCTCATCGCAGGCGCGACGTTGGGGCTCCTGCTGATGATGTTCTATGCAGGCCCAGCACGCGCAGACATTTTCAAAGTGGAACAAGACAATGGAAGTTGCCAAAATCTAACCCAAGCCGTGGCTGATTGCAACAGCGCAAGCCCGTGGCAACTGAGCACCCTTCTCACTGTTCTGAGCACGCCGAACATTCTCGACAGTCTCGGAGAGGGCACGGACGTATTTCGAGTGACCAACAACATCGCCAACTCTTTCTCCTTCGAGCTCCAGAGCACCGGACAGAATGGAACTGGGGTTGCGAATAACGGGTCATGCCAAATCAGCGGCGGCGCTGCGGCGTTGTTCGATGCGTGCATGATCATGGATAGCCTCGGGCAAACCACAGACCTTGGTGGAGCGCAGATAAATAACCTCACGTTTCCCGCGACCGTTTCCTTTAGCGGGGCATCCGACCTGGGCGCAACCTTTCAGTTAGAATTTGTTTCGATGCAGGGGACTTCAAATACTGTGCCTGAGCCAGGGACGATTGTCATGCTGGGCACCGGCATCCTTGGGCTGATCATTCTTGGTCGTCGCCGGAAGGGCATGCTGGTATCCTGACGTAGCAACGCTAAATTTCGCGCAGCATTCTCAAAAGGGGCGCCGGGTGGCGCCCCTTTTCATTTTTGCCGGCTGAGTCGAAGTCAAGTGTGCAGGGTTCCAAAAACCCCGACTCGTCTTGTGCTGCAAGTCGTGTGGATTCAGTGAGGGCAGAATGTGCGTCCACGGGTTCCGAAATCACTTGATTTTAGTTTGCTGTCACCATGGCGAAGATTTCGTCTGCCAGAAGGAATTCGCGGACCACCTTGAGCGCCGCCGACCACTTTTCCTTCGCTTCGATCGCACTTCCGCAGTTTCCGGCGACCACCCACACTTGAAAACTCCAAGACACTTGCTGCAGTTCAATCCATTGCGTGGGCTGCGTTACGAACTCCACACACGTCCCAGTGTCCGGCCAACGGCTGACCGCGTAGCCTTGGAAAAACTGAAAGAGTCGGAGATGCGGCTCCATTTGTTTGGCGAGGGCGAGATCCTCGAAGGCGACATCGACGTACCCTGATACCCCACAGGAGCCATCGTTGGGGCGAATTGGCGATTTTTCACACCCGATAGTCTTGAACCGTGAGCTCGCATTCAGATCGCGCACCGTCGCTTCCAGTTCTGGTCAGTCGCGAATCTCCGGGATGAGGGAAATCTTCTCCGGGTGCTCCTTCAAATCGACGTAGCTGTGGCTCTTCGGGTCATCGGCCGGCCGAAAGTAAGGCACTCCAACCGGCTTCTCGGTTCTGCTGACACAAACCCGCATGCTCTGCCCCCCCCCCGCACTCCTTTGACTGATCAAAGTCTACCCCCTTTTCAGCTCCGGAAATGTCTGCTCGATTGAGCAACAAGCGCAGACGCGGTGATAGAATCTCACCCGCCTCTGCCAATTCTCTTGACCCTCCTCCCGAGGGGCCGCGGGGCGTTCCCATGAAAAAAGAGAGTTTCAAACTGGCTGATGGGGCTGAGCTGTCGAACGACACCACCATTTTCCATCCTGAGGGTCAGTGGGTCATTCGTCGCGGCGGCCTCGTTTGGAGCAAGGTTCGCGGCTGGAGAAAATACCACGAGGTAGAGCCTTCCGAAATTCGGTTCCTGACGGCCGCGGAAGCGATGAAGGCGTGGCAAACCTCGCTGCACTGACTAGGCCAGCCGCGGCTGCTCAATCAAGGGCGACGTCGCGGACCTAGCGGTTGATTCTGTTTGTCTAAGGGCTCGGCCAGGACTAGAATCCGACCACGCTGAGGTCGTTCCCCGATTTACCCCGAACGTCATCGCGCGCCCCGCCATCAGTTCATCGCCAGAATTGAACTCACTGACATGCAGTCCGAGAAGCACATCTCAGGACATACCAAGGACTTAAGCATGTTCGGGTGCTTCGCAGTGACGGAGGACTCATTCCCTGAAGGGACGAAAGTCAGCCTGACAATCTCGCGTGCTGAAACACACTTGGTCGCCCAAGGCAGAGTGACTTATTCACGGGCCAGGTCGGGAATGGGAATCGCTTTTACCGCGATTGAGCCCAGCAGCCTTGCAGTTCTGGATGTGTGGCTGGCGAGCCTGAGAAAATAGCAGTTTCGCGGCGGAGGAGAGACGGGGCCTTTCCTTTCGGAGGCGAGACCCCGCCTTGCGCCTGACCGGATATGAGCGGTACTCCTTCGAGGCTCCCTCTCGTTGAAGCCCAGCAGGAGTCAGGCGCACCGAGAATATACTACGATCTGAACGTCACTTCCAAGGATACTGGCACTCCTTGGTGGGTGCGGATGCGGCGCCCGCGCGCCGACGAATCTTACGAGGCGGAATCGGAGTCGGAGGACGCCAGTCCGTTCGCGAGTGCTGCCCGGTGTTGAAGAGAGTTCGCAATCAGAAACAGCATGCCGGCGTTCGATCGCAGCGCGCGCACGGATTCCGCCAGGTCAAGCCGCGGGATCTCCATCTGGTGAGCGGCCGCGTACCGCATGATCATCACCGGGCCGTTGGCCTGATGGAGACTGGTCGAGAGCTGTTCCAGTTCTTCAGCAACGCGGCGGCCATTCTGAGCGAGAGCGATGAAGTCCTTCGGGGTGGGAGCTCTGACGATCTGAATCGTGTTTCGGTCCGAGCGGCGCATCTCGGGTGATGATAGCACCGGCGTCAACCTGCTGACGCGCCCCTTCCCTTCGACTCCCCCATCGGCCGGCTGGTGACGGTTGGCTTGACGTAGGCCTTTTTCATTTCCGCGCCGCAGCCGCAGCGAGGATTTTGCGCGGCGTCGAGCAGAGAACCCTTGGTGACTTCCATTTCACACCCGCATTCTGGGTTTTGGCAGTGATAGATTAGGCCCTTCCGGCTAGATGGTGTCAATTGATCCCCCGAGTCCTGCCCATTAGGTAGTGCAGTCAGGGGCCAAATCGTTTCATTCTGGAAAACCTCCGTCTGGCGCCCTAGGATCGTCGCCCTCGTGGGCTCGCAGTGCGATGCAAAGTCTCACCCTTAGAGCCCGTTCCCTGGGCACGCTCTCGCTGATGATCTGGTCTCGTCTTCGGTCGAGCCACGGCGGATGACTCCTTAGAACGTGGTTGACGCGATTCGACTTAGGATGGCGGCTGCAGAGGGGTATTTTGCCACGCGGCGCGCACGTAGCCGTCGCTTCGCGGCCTCTTTTTGTTGGCGCAGTTCCTCGGCAAATTCCCGGCATTCGGCGATGTTCTTATTTCGCGCCAGTCGAGCGCAACGGGTGCGGCACCAAAAGCGTGTACGCTTCGTCGTTCCTGTCGGCGCTTCGATCGGATTTTCACCACAGACGCAGCACCGCAGAGCTGCCTCCATTCTTGACCTCCGGTCGTGCGTGGTACACTCACAATGCCGCTACCAATTCCCCGACCTTTTTCCCGAAGGGCCGCCAGGTGTCCACATGCAGAAGACTCGGCCGTGGGAAATTCCGCGCCCCGACACGATTTGGAACGCTGTCGCAGCGCTCGATCATGACTATCGAGATGAAGCGGGCAAGCAGCTCCACAGCTATCATTGCCGGCGCTGCCGATTGGTTTTGTTGCTTCGCCAGATCACCGGCCTGCTCGGCACGCCGCCTGATTGTCCTGAGAAGGTCACTTTGGTTCACTCATCCGAGCCGTGAAACGCGCGTGTCCTGATCGATTATTCAGTTGTGGAAGCAAATCGCTCCTGTAGCGTAGTTGCCGCTCGCGCCGCTCAGGATAATCTTCGGCGTCCCTCCAGTTATCGTATTCAGCAAAAGTCCTACAGCGCCACTGTTCTCAGTGTTGTTGCCGAAGAAGTTCCCGCCGCCCGGATTTGGGTAAGACTGCACAACGTACTCGACGGAAGAAGTGGTGAGCCACGAATATTCCACGAAGCAAACGTCAGGTGTACTTCCATTCAGCGAAAGCGTCTGCCCAGTGAGGGTCGTCGCCGTGGTCGTGTTCGACGAATTCTGGGCATCTAGAGCGAACGTCCCGCTATTCTTAGCGATGTCGAAGATATAGAAGTTGCAGCCAGAAGCGCATGTCGCGGACATCGTGATAGAAAGCGCCCCGGCGCCGCCCGTGCTCGTCAAGTTGTACGCGCAGCCGATATTCCAGACGGCTGTGTTCTGGCAGGTGTTCGCCCCCGTAGGAACGGTCCACGTCCCGCCGCGCCCGGATACGGCGGTCATAGTCGGGCCACCAGATGAATTCGGCTGCTCAACAATAACTAGCATATCTCCAGAAGCGGAGCTTGGTGGAGTGATGGAACAAGGAGATGCAGTTACACAAGCAAATGAGAAATTCTGGGGAGGCACAGGTCCGTTCGCAAAAGTAAACGGCGCGGACGGAGGCGTGAACGTAGCCACCTTGAAGGCAAGCCCGGTAAGGCTGAACTGCTGGCTAGTATCGAAGGTCACGGCGGTTCCCGTCGTGTTGTTGAGCGAGAACAAGTTCCCGATGAAGTCGGCGTTGTACCCGGCACTCACCGTATTCACCGTAGAATTGGTGTCTATAATCTCCACGATGGCGTCCGTGCCCGTCACCGTAAACGATGGCCCGGTGCAGGGGCTGCAACCCGAACCGCTTGTAGTTAAGGCGGTGTTTCCATTTCCGGAGTTGTCCACCGTCGAGGCGCACACGGACGCTCCGCACATCGGAGGCAGAACCTCAACAAACTCCGCATAATCAAAAGTAACAGGGGCGGCATTCACGTTCACGGTGATAATCGTTGCTCCTCCGACTCCCCCAGCGACATAAGCTGCATCATCATGATCCATCCCAGAATTCGTGAGCAGGCAGGATGAACCGGGGCAAAGAGAAAAGGTATCCTTCAAATCACCCGATGAACTGAGGCAAGGATTCGATGTAGCACAGGAATAGGCCGAGATGATGTGACCCGTGCTTGCCTCCCCCATCACCCTACCGACCAACATATCGTCGCCCGCCGTTGTGGTGAACACTTTGATTGAGCACGCCGTGACGAACGTCCCAGTAGTGCTGCCGCAAGCGTTAAGCTGCACCTCCGAGCCACCTGTCGCACCGTTTCCACCTGACGTTCCTTGCAGCCACGTCCAGCCGCCAGTGACGGTCACAGCGGGAGCGCAGCCACCACCCACGCCAAGCGCGGCCATGCCGCACTGTTGCGGGTCTGGCTCAAGATCGTCCAGGGCCGGTTCTGGATGCGAGCAATTTACAGGTCCGAAACCTTCTCTAAAGGGAACGACGGGGCGACATGCCGCATTTCGATATGCGGACAAGTTCTCGCGCTCGGGGCTCGCCAAATCCGGCAGCCTCGGCAATGTCACGTGCGGAAAGAAGCGTTCCTTTGAAGGGTCGCGAGAAAGGATGATGTTTTCAAAGTTGAATCCCCTTCTCGGCGGGAATGCCGCTCGCGAAGTTTTTATTGTTTTTATTCTGCGTACTGCCGTGGTGGTTCTGTAGGTGGGCCTGTAGGTTTCAACCGACAACTGGCCTGAAAAATAGTCGGCCTTGATTCGGTAAAAATCAATGCCGGGATCCCAGAGCTGAATGCTTGAATCCCAGTCGGTTCGCACATTCGCCGCCGCCGCGGTTTTGTGCGGCCCCGAAACCCACACGAATGCCGCGATCGTGTAAACGATATAGAAGATGGCCAGAAGTCGCCGGTCCCAGATCGTCATTTGTATATTCTCCCGTGTACCCATTTTGCGATTCGCAAACTTGTACCGCGAAGGTGGGTTGGCCTTAATTTCTGAATCGAGAGCTAGCTTGGTGAAACTTCGAGCGTATAGTCCGCCGTGGTGTCAACCGTCACGGACGCGCTTGATTGCGCCGTGAGCGCCGCGTTCGCATCGCCCTCCCAATCCATAACGCCGAGGTCGAAAATCCCTGCAGCGGCGAACGTGTAAACGCGTTGGTTCGTTGCCGAAAATCCAATCGTGATTGTCGCAGCCCCGGAAGTGGAAATGTGGAGCCCTTGGACCTTGATCCTGACACCCGCGCCGGGAGCGGCCGCAAGCGTCGCGGTTGTTGCCGTGGTTGTGTGTCCTACGCCATGAAGTTGCATGTCGAGAGTCCTCGGTAAAGAAAAAGGGCGTTCGCTTTACCGACGAACGCCCCGTTACGCTTGAGCCGTGCTTTCGGTTGCCCTCAGCAGGGCGAAACAATCGTCGTTGGAACGCTTTCGCCGCTACTGATCGGCCCTACCGCGGGCGGATCGGCCGAAGCGGGAGCTTCGCTCGATGTCGCCGCCTCAACGCTGGTCGCTTGCGGTTCCTGAGCCCCAGGCGGCATCTCGGGCTGATTTTCCAAGTCGTCGGGCATACCTTCAGCCGGCTTTGCTTTCTCGACTTTCATTGTTTGTTGCCTCCGTAGATTTGTGATTTTCAAAACTCAACTGCGAAAGGATGAGTGGGTGAATCGATCAAGCCAATGCGAGTGCTCGAGCAATCGCATCCTGAACGCGCTTCAGATTGTCGGGGAAGCTCGCAAGGTCTCGGTTCCTGAAAGACACCTGGGCGCCGCTCGCGATGTAGTCTGCGGTCTGTTGTTCCATGGCACTGATTGCTTTTAACGCGTCCTGGAGATGAGGGATCGCAGGGTGCTGCTGCTGAGGATCTGGGACTGGTTGTTCGTTTTCCATTTTGTTGCCTCCGTGAAATTTATGAACCGCGCCCGATTATGTTCGGCGAGTTCGTCGCCGGACGCGCGCGGGAGCGGTTCTGTTTGGAAGAGGTGCTAAGGCGGCATCTCGGGCCGTTTCCGCGCCTTCTTCCAGAAAGAAACGGGCTTCGACGTTCTCATAGAGCCAAGCGGCTTTTTCCAGATAGATTCCCGCTTCGCCTTTTTTCGCCATCGCCAAGGCCCGCATAATTTGAGACAGTATCGGGTCAAGTGCGAGTTCTACTCGTACACACCTTGGTTCGGGAGTACTTTCTATGGACATTCCATCACCTCACCGGGGTCAGAATTTGATCCCTACCGAAGTAAGAATCCTTTCAGAAATAAGAACCACAAATGAGTACCTGGGAATCCTCGTAAAAATGCTTACCAAGGCGTTCCCTCAATTGGCCACAACGGAGACTTCCGAACAGATCAGGGCCATCAAAAAGCGAAGAAAAGAAATTGGCTACAGAAGCCCTTAAGTGCGGGCAGCGTCGAGTGGGCTTATGATCGAAACCTTCGAGTGCCCGAATTTAGACTTTTGCGATTCGCAAACCGCGATCAAACCTCAAGGCAGAAACGCCGCGCGGCGAACGTTCGTCGCAAACCCGGAAGAGGTCTGCCCGGTTTGGCTCGACACGATTTTCGCGATGCTCTGCCCGTTCTTCGTCAAGAAATCGTTGACGCTTTGCCCGTCAATCGCGCTGATATTGAAGTGCACCTGCACGGGAAAACTCCGCGCCCGGTTTCCAATCGGCCCTTGCCCCAGAAATGGATTCACGCCCGGGCCAATGCCTTGTCCAAGGAACGGCTGGTTTGAAAGCAGTCCCGACTCTTCCAAGCGAAGATCCTGAATTTCCTTCGCTCCCAACTTTCCCGTGAGCGCGCTCGCATAGAACGGCGTGTTGCCGAGACCGTAAGTGTTGACACTGTTCCCGCTCTGCGAGAATCCCGTCGAAAGTGTCTGCGCGATCGAGTTCCCTTCCGCGAACGAGAATGTTTCACTCGGCGGTGCGATGTAATTGTTGTACTTGATGGCGTGGTTGATTTGGTTCTGGTAGCTCGACCCGCCAAAAATTGTGCTGATGATTCCGCCGATGATTCCGACGGCACCTCCAACCGCCGCGCCAATCAGCGCTCCTGCTGGTCCAGCCAATGCCCCAAAAGATGCGCCCGTCAGGGCGCCCCCGACGCCAGCTTCAAGCGTTCCACCTACGCCGCCTTTAAGACCCCCTGCGATTCCGAGTCCGATTCCTGGAAGCGCGCCGCCGATTGCCCCAAGCGCCGTACCGGCTGAACCAGACAGTGCCGACCCAATCGCACTGGATGGATTGTTGGCGGCGTAAGTGAGAAGCCCTCCAATCCCTGCCTTCGCAAGCATCGCGGCACCGATGGCGGTTGCTTGAGCGCTTCCCGTACCCACACCAATGCCCAAAAGCGCGGCGCCAGGGATGAATGATCCGAGCGTGCTGAGCGTTCCGCCGATACCGCCAGCCGAACCGGGAACGCCGCCGCCAATGCCGCCAGCTCCGCCAAGGGCTTGCGCGCCTCCGAACGGATTCAGGTTCCCGAAGAAATTTCCGAACGCATTTGGACCGCCAAGACCCCCGCTGCCGGGAACGCCAAGCGTACCCGTCAGATAAACCTGCTGAGCTGTGACGTACATATTCTGCGTGAGGGCGCCCACTTGGCCAGCACTGATCGTTCCGCCCGTTGTGCCAGAGGTTCCGCCGATACCAAGGCTCCCGCGCCACCAGCCCGGAGTGCCGCCGGGTGAATTCGGGCCGAACACGCCGCCGAAATCAATCGGGAATCCACCACCAGTCCCGGCCGTTCCGGTTCCAGTGTTTCCTTGGCCGGTGCCCTTCTTGAATAGTCCATCTGTAATTTTTGCGAGGTTTGCGAATGCGCCGCCCACCGCCCTTTCGAAATAATCCTTGAACGGCTGGAGAACAATGCCCTCAATCGTGCTCCTGAGTTTTTGCTGAATCGCCTGACCCTTTCCCGTCAAAAGCGTGTCGAACAACGAGCCGGCTTCCGAGTCGAATTTCTTCTCGCTGTCGAATAGTGTCTTATTCAGGTCGGCCGTGATTTTCTTGACCGCATCCGCATACTCCTGCCTGGAAATGAGCTGCTGCCCGAGCGCCTCTTTCAGCGATTCGAGCTCTTCGTCGTAATGCTCCTTGGCTTTGTCCTCTTGAGATTTGAAGAGTTCTTCGTTCTCTTCGTTGATTTGCTTGAGCAGATCGCTCGCCTTTGAAAACTTCTCGAGGCTGGTCGGCCCGAGAAAATTCAGAATGTTCCCCGGATCGCCGGTCGCAACTTCGGGAGGGCCGGAAATCGGCGCGTTGAACGGCCCGTAAACTCCGCCCGTGCTGCCGGTAGGCGTTTGGCGAAGCGCTTTCATTTGCTCGACGTGCTTGTCTCCGAGCGTGATTACGTTTGTCAGGTGCTCGCGGTATTTCAGCACCTGTTCGGCGAGTTTTTTTGCTTCCTCAGTGCGCGTGCGTTCGTTCTTGACGGCCTCTTCAAGCGAGTGAACTTGCTTCGCGAGTTCAAGCGCTTGCGCGCCCTGATTATCCTTGATTGCGGCGTTCAGTTCTTTGCGCTTCGCTTCAAGCTCCGCCTGGAGCGGAGTGTTTCCCGCGACGGATTGCGCCTGTCTAAGCAGCGCTTGATTGTCCGCCGCCGTTCCAACAAAAACCCCCTCGCCCGCGCGAAGCGGAACTGAGCCAAGCTTGAGCGCCTGATTAATCAACGCCCCTTGCTGCTCATTGAATTGCGGGACGCCAGGCGTTTCGAAAAGGCTCAAGAATCCGCTCGCAATCAGCTCCCGTGTATTCAGAGCTGCCGTAGAAATCGAACGGCTGATGCGGTCCCACGCGGTCTTCGCGGTGTCAAGCTTCGCGCTCATCTGCTCGTCAATGATGGGGCCGGAGCGCGACACTTCATCAATCAGGTCGCGCAGCGCTCCTTTATTCGAAAGAAGCAGAGGAAGAAGCGCGCGGCCGCGAATGCCCAAGAGGTCCAGACCGGCGGCCGATTGCTCGCTGCCGGGAGGTATGGCTTTCAACGCATCCGAAAGATCAATCAACAACTCCGTTACGGGCCGGAGATGTCCTTCGGAGTCCGTAACAGCAATGCCCAATTGCTTTGCGGCAGCAACAAAACGAATCGTTTCCGCGTTTGCGCCTTCGCCTTTGCGAACGTACTCGCCAAGCTCCGCCTGGAAGCGCGCAATCGAGGTAACAATGCCGTTGACTTCAAGGCCCTGTTCCTTCGCGAGTTCCGTGAAAATCTGTACCTGGCGGCTCGATAGTCCCGTCACATTCGCGAGGTTTTCGAATTCCTCATTCTGTTTTGCGAGGCTGATAGTCACCGAGCCGCCGATCGCTGCAATGGCGGTCAGTGTTCCAAGCATTCCAGTAAGTGCGATGGTGGCGGGAGAAACTTTTTCCGCCAATGATTCGAATGTGGCTCCGATGCCTCCGGCCACTCCCGTACCACTGACCGCCCCCGCCTGCGCGCCGTAGTAAGTGACATCGCGCGCCAAACGCGTAGCCGCTCCGGCCGCACCACCGAGATAGCGGTTGACGAGCGAATCGAGAATGCGCTCAAAACCAAGCGTGGTTTGAAGCGAGACCTGATTAAGCGCACTTGCCGTCCCAGATGTTAGGCCGCCAGTGCCTTTAAGGTGCGATGCCTGCCGCTCGATTTCGAGCGTCATCGCTTTCAGATTCGACAGTTGCGACTTCGTAAGTTGATCTCTTACTCGTAGCCCTTCGATTTCCGAATTGAGGACCGAGACGAGTTGCTGG
The DNA here is from genome assembly GCA_963701005.1 of uncultured Acidobacteriota bacterium. GTDB lineage: Bacteria > Acidobacteriota > Terriglobia > Acidiferrales > UBA7541 > Palsa-295. The sequence continues at coordinate 2,269,620 of OY969555.1, read as the reverse complement.
CGAGAGCTGAGAATTTCCTTATTGTCTGAAATTCCAGTCACCATCGACGCGCGAATTTTTGCAGCCGCTACCCTCCAGTCTTCGGCGACCGCATCGGAAGCGGACTTCGCCTGCGCGCGCACCTGGTCCATCGCCGGCTTCACAGCGCCAGAAAGCGCCGGTCCATCGATTCTAAATTTTATGACGGGTCCGGGTATGCTACCCATTATTCTGTCTCCTTCAATTTCTGAATCAAGTCAGCCAGTCGCTCGTTTTCCGCGGCTTCTTCCGCGAGAAGTTTTTGGTATTCGTCGCGTGCGACCTGCAACCTGGGCGCGATTTCCTGCGCCCATTGCTCGTCGCCGCAAGCCACGGCCAACGCGAGTCTCTGATCGAGAAGAACTATTCGCAATTTGGCGCCGCGAAATTGAATGCCACGAACGAGGCCCTCGTACCGCGCTTGTTGGACCTCTTTGCGTTCCTGGCGCTCGCGCCTGCGTTCTCGAATTTTCTTGAGCCATTCCATTGCCTATCTCTCCATGCCCGTGGCAAAAACCCCGTTCTCCGCCGCTAAGCGGCGATTTCGGCGCGCTGAGCGCACAGGCCGCGAAGTTGGCTTTCCAGGTCGGAAAGCTCTTTTTGTTTCGCGAGCAACTGCGGCTCGCAGTCTCGCAGCGAGATTTCGATGTTGTTCCGCGTGTGCGCCGATGTGGTCGAGTTCAGCGCGAGTTTCAACGGGCGGACATTGAATTCTTGGAAATATGAGACCTCGCCCTTCAACCGATTTATCTTGGTTTCCGTTTCAGAAATCCGAACGTTCAGCGCCGCGAGCTCTTCTCGCCGCTCATGCGTCATGGGCGCGACCGCCTGTTCTTCTTGCATCGGTCTCCTCCGTGAAAAAATATTTTCGAGCATTGCCTATTCCCCTGGCGCCGATTTTGCAGTTCGCCAGCCGTGCCCCTCGCGCATTCTTGACTCTGCTTCGACGAGCGCAGCGCGAGCCTCGGTAAGCTCTTTTTCCGCGCGAGAGATTTGGAGCACGAGCCGATCATTCACCACACGCGCATATTGAGCTTCCGAAGTTTTTTTCAGTCCTTCGACCGCTCGTTCCAGGCCGGCAACGCGGTCGCGCGCAAGATCAAAAACGCGCTCGCGCGCGCCGATTTCGCGTTCTTGTTCGTCGGTACCTCGTGGTTCTTTTTTCATGGCGTCTCCATTCGAATTCGTATTTCCAGCGATGCCGGGCACCGACCGCCATCCGGTGCCCAGATCGCTCGAATCGTGCCCGCTAAAATGCGGCGCGGAAGCACCGGGCGCGCGCAGACACGATCACATAGACGAGGTGTACCACGGGTTGTCAAGCCGTTCCGGCCACCTCGCATCTTTCGCGCACTCGCCGGAAATTATGTGTAGAATTTTTCGTCGGCCGGTGACATTTCACACTGGCGCGACACTCGCCTTTGCCGAGACTTGCGGATGCGCCTCAAACCTTTCGAGCCAATCAACCGGCGGATTGTGCGGTGTAACTCCATGCGGCGTTCCTGTTTTTTGATCTCTTGGTCGAGCGCTAAAAAATCTTCCCCCGTCCAACCCGTCTTAAACGCTTTATCGAGGGCGAGCCTAACCCGCGCGCGAAACCTCTCTTCGTCGCCGCGGTCTAGGGCGCCCTCGGCGCGAACGAGGCCGCGGTGGAGTGCGTCGAATGCCGCTTCGTTTCCGCCCGAAGTTGAAAGCTCACATGCCGCTCGGGAGAGAATTTGGAAATCCCGCCGCTTGGTCGAATTCGCCCGGTGACTGACGGGCGCGTCAAAAATGCGTGTCACAAAATTGAAAATCGAATCGCCGGCCTCCTGCACGAGTTGGGGCAGCATCGTAGGAAGTGCTTCGCTGACGGTTTTTTTAATCTCGCGGTCGGCTCGTTCGGTTTCCTGCTCGGTGACGGCTTTGGCGAATAGATCGCTCAGGCCCGGCAATAGTTCGTCCTTCGCTTCTGTTTCGCCTTTGTTCTGAAGGTTGCTCATCGTTATTTTCACTCCTTGGTAGCCGTCACTTTGTTCGCGGTCCGCACCGAACGGCAGCTCGACAACGGCAAGACGCTCAAGCAGTTGAATTTCTGGAGTTGATTTCATGTTCGCGCTTGGCCCTTGCCAGCATTCGCCTCGTTGAATATATCGCTGAGATCAGTTCGCGAATCGGGACTGGCGTGTTCTCGTGGAAATCGCGGAGATCCTTCCCGAACGTCTCATCCCAGGCAAACACGAATTTGCATCGTTTGGAACTCCATTCAATCTTTTGAACGGGCCGTCCGCGATAGACGAAAAATGCCGCTTGGTAAACGTCAGTCGTTGCGTAGCGACCGTACCGTGTTGCCGCGTGTCCAGTTTCGTTCGTATTGGAGCCCGTGTTCATCGAAAAATTCGACCGCCGACAGCTAGGAACGCTCCGCGGCCATCCGATCTGGCTTTCGCGGAATGGTGGTTTAGAAGCGCAATGACGCACGCGTAGTCGTCATGCTGGCCGCGCGGGGCCGCGATGCTGTAATTTCCGCCGCTCGTGCGCCTCGACTCGAGCATCCGAAGCTCGCGCAATGACTCTGGGTAATCGAGCAGTTGAATTCGACCTTGCGAGAGACCGATCTTTAGGTCCAGGAAGATCTCGGGCTTGCTGCGCGCGGTAAACGCAAGCTGCTGAACATCGATGCCGCGTACCGAAAGCAGCTCTTTCAGAAAACTGAACCCGAACTGGTCCGCGACCACTTTTTTCAGTCCGTAACTCTTGAGCTGAGCCGCAACTTCGTCGCACACGGTCGCGACCGGGGCGCGTGACCAGCCGCTCAGCAAATCGAATGCCACGCCAACGCCCGATGATCCGTGGACCGCGGGATGCCCGATCGCGAGCGTGAATTTGTCCTTGCCTGAAAGTCCTGATGCGTCGATTGCCGCCACGTAGGAGCCTTTGAACACGTCTGCCGGCGGCCGTACACGGATCCCCGAGCGAATCGCCGCGGTGATGTCGGAATCTGGCAAGAACTGGTCTACGTCATCGAGCCACTCTGCCAGAAACTCGCGGCGATAGTTCTGAGGGTCAGCCTGTTCCTCACGCGCCAATTCCTCGGCAGGAATCAGCGGGTTCATCAGTGGCGTTGGGCAATGCACCACGAGCCGATCGCCGGCTTCGCTGCGACGCTCGAAGCGGTCAAAGAGCACGCCTGCCTTTACCCACGGTGAGCCAAGCAGGATGAGTTTGCGATTCGGAAATTGAATCTGTGCTGGAGTTAACGAGCGAACGACTTCGCGGTCCACGTCCGCGCCTTCGACTCTCCACACTCCAACCTCATCCAACAGCGCAAGCGGAACCGTGATTCCGCGCGGCGCCCTATAGCTGCACGTCGCGACTGAGATAACAAAACCGTTTTTCAACTCCAGGCTCGTCTTAAAAAGCTCTCCAACTTCGCCGCGGAGATCCGTTGTCGAGTAGAACGTGTCAAGGTAAGACTTGATCTCGCGGGCCGTATCCCGGCTCTGCGCGATGATCGGCACGTGCAAGCGATCTCCCTTCGCGGCATGCTTCCTAAACTCGCCCGTGTGAATCTTGTACGCCAGATACTTTGTGGCCGTTTTGCTTCCCCAACTCCTTCGCCCCTTGACCGCAACCAACTCGTGCGAGGCTCGAGGGTCGTAATGGTCACGACCAGTGAGTGCGCGCCATGTTTCCAATTCAGCCGGCGCCAATTCTTCTCCGTCGAACGCGCGGTAAGCGACATTCCACGCTGGCGAAATCGGCTCATCCAAGACATCCCGACAGAAAGCGGCGAAGCTGATTTTAGGATTTGGCTTCATCGTCCCCGGCTTCCTCGCTCTTCGCGATTTGCTCGAGCCGCTCCGCGAGTGTCACTCCGGGTTTCGGGCACCCTTTCAATCCGAGCGCCTTCAGCGCGCGCAAAAGGCTGTTCTGATGGCCCGTGATCGTCGCCGACAGACCTTTTGAGCGGGCCAGACGGCCCGGAGCTAAAGACAGCTGGATAAAAGCTAACTCGATGACTCCGTAGCTGATCCGCGCCGAACCAACCAACGCACGCTCGGCCGCCGTCAGTTCGTTGCCGAGGCCCTCAATCAGCTCACGTTCAAAGCGGTCCAGCTTCTCTTTCAGCCCTGGCGGTAGGTGGTCGTCGTTCAGCGCCAGGCTGGCCTGGTTGCACTTGTTGCGGTAAGCCGAGAGGTTCGCACTACCAGCTCGGGCCATCGCGGCACGTCCGGCACGGGAAATCCTCCGGTGTGAAGCTCCAGCCTTACCCTTTTGAGGTTTTTTCTCGACGGTCATCCGTTAGCAGCCCGTTAGCGTCAAAGATTCGCCGCGTATTTTCATTGGTTTACGGCCCGTTTTTCGACCTCTTCGGGTTGGACAACCGAAGGTTCGGCCCCATTTCGGTGCATTTTCGCGAACCAGGCGAGCACCTCGGCCTCGTCAAAACGCAACAGGCGCCCCGCCTTGAAGTGCGGAATGCGCTCGACGGCCTCAACCGGTTCGGGTTTGGCGCAATTTCGCTTCCCGCGTCGTCCTCGACCTGTACCGCGCAACGAGCCGTCGCCTGTTCGCTGGTAAATCCAGCTCTCCCGAACGTTCAGGAGAACAGCCACCTGCTCGATGGTCAAAATTCTCGAAGTTGTCACAAAAACTCCCCAAAAACAGAAATAGCCGCGGGCGGCGGCCAAAATCACCAGAAATTGTCGATTTTTTGTTGCCGCGCACGCGGGCGCGCGACGGACTACTTTCGGAGGTCTTTCCCCGTCACCTGGCTATAACCGGTGCCTCGACAGGGGCAATCTCGACTGCCTCAATATCGACGAGGCGGTCTTTGTCGGTTTCGTATGCTGGGCCGACTTCTTCAATCTGCATCGTTTTGCCATGGTCCTTGAATGTCGTGCCTGTCCCTTGTCCGGCAGCCGCAGATCGCAGCCAGTCTTTCTCAATCACCGTGAATATTTTTCTATCTCCGATCACGCTCACCTCACCGCGACTCACTCTTGGCTCTGTGTAGTCTTACGGCTGTTCGCGAATTCCCCTAGTCGAGTGGCGAATGTCTCAGTTCTGCTGGTGGCGCCGCCGCTCTCTAGTTCACCGTTACGCGGCCGGCGTTCTGTTCGGCCGTTTGTCGCTCTGTGGCCAGTTTCACGCGGTAATCTGCTGCGTTGACTTCGACCAGCAGACACATCTCGGCGATCCTGGACATCGCCCGCGGCTCGAACTTTTCCAGGTCTGCGGGCCGAAGGTTCGAAGTCGCGATCAGGCATCTCTTACGTGTATAGAGCTCGTCGATCAATGAGAGTAGGGCCACTCTCGCGCTTTCGCTGCTGCGTTCGGCCCCAATGTCGTCGAGGACGATGAAGTGTGCTTCATGGAGCATGTCGGCGACGATTTCTGTCGGGTCGCCGTAGGCGCGTTGTACCCGCAGGGAGTAGCACATCGCCTGGGCGAATTCACCGTTGAAGCCACGGCTGAGAAGCTCGGCCATTACTGCAACGGCCAGGTGGGTCTTGCCAGCTCCGGGTGGTCCAAACAGATACAGACCGCGTGGCCTGGCTTCCTTCGCGAGGTGCTTTATCTGCTCGAGCTTTTTCGCCAATCCATCCGTGTAGGCACTGAAGTTCTGCAGCCGGCATTCACGGTATCGCGGTGGAACGCCGCGGGTTTTCAACGAATCGACCGGTTCCTCATCAGAGATTCTCATTGGACGATTTTTTCGAACTTCCCCGGATCGGAATTCTCCCACCTACTCACCTCCCTGCGTGATCCAGCCTTCAAGAGTGGACCTTTGGTGAATTTGGTCACATGAGTAACAAACTCTCGCATCCGAAAGCCTGGGCGCAGCGGCGGAACGTCGTCTGATTCGAATGCATTCCTCAGCCACCCAATCAGTTCTTCCGTTTTGGCGTCCGGTTGCTGCCTCAGCAGTCTCTTGAGCGCCGATCCGTCGCTGCCGTCAAACGCTGGCTTCACAGCTGAAAACCGCTTCTGAAATTCGGCGAAGTAAAGCTCTTTCACCAGTTCAAATCGAGGGTCCACGTCGTCAGTCGTTATTTTGCGATTCTCAAAATACTTCTGTTTGGGGGGCGCGACAGCGCCTTCCCTTTTTCCCCGTTTACGTTCTCTTTCTCTTTTACTTTCATCCGTGACCACTCCCTTAACACTCACTGAGCCTTCCGTGAGTGATTCGGGAGTGTTTCCTGCTCCCTTGGGAGGCTCAGGATACCGAAATTTCGAAGGTCGGTTTATGACTTGGTGTCGTAGAAAATTCTTGATCGAGTAATAGCGCGCGCCACCGATCACGTAAAGCTCCGCCATGTCAAGGCTTGCGATCTCCTGGAGCCACTGCTCTACCTCGTCGACCGTAACATGTGCGTCATACGGAAACGCTTGCGACCGGAGTAGGCGTGCATCGGACCGGCCGTTTCCTGAGTCGTCCGCAAAAGTCCAAAGCGAGATGAAAAGCAAACGCGCCGAGTGACTCAGGGCGCCAATTTTTTCGTCGCGCCAAAACTCCAGCTTGATCAGACGGTTGCGCGCCATACATTACCGACCGACTCCAAAGGTGAAAGCGTTTTTCATTTTGGGAATCGCAAAATCGCTATTTCAATCTACGCCAGCAAGAGAGCGGCGCACTTGCTCGAGAATCTTCCTCTGCACTTCGACGGCGCGCCTGATCGCCTCCACGCGTTCCCATTGCAGGGCGCGCATCCCTCTCTCCCACAGCGAAATCGCCATTTGGCTTACGCCGACCCGACGCCCTAGCTCGGCCTGCGAAAGGTGAACCGAGATGCGCGATTTACGAAGCTCTGAGGGGGTCATGTTTTGAAAATTGAAAACTGCCGGGCCGAAAAAAAGGGCCGCGCCGGGAAGCGCGGCCCACATGGAGATCATTGCTGAAGTATCGGCCCCTACTATATGTCCGAATATGCAGCTTCAGTGGTTGAAATGTCCTGTATAAATAACATTCCACGATACTTATCTTTTTAACAGTCACCGTGAATAAAGCATCGCCTTCCCTGCCCTGATCAGCCGCGAGGCCGTCGATTGGTCTATTCCAGACTCAACTTCGATTTCCCTCTGCTTCTTTCCCTGCGCCCATAGTGAGCAAACTTTGCGCATCTTCGCCGGCATTCCCTGCGAGTCAGTCGTCGCCAGGAATCGCGTCATCCGATCCCGGTAGTCGTTTTCTGTCAGCGGTGGCTGAATCGAATTGCTCACCCTTTCAGAAATGAACCGGTCTTCGGCCTCAGCGCCAGCTGAAGCCAATGCACCTTTTCGTTCTTCAGGTGCCGACGTTTCAAGGTGATCTTTTTCCAGGTCTCGGGATGGAATTTTCATCTGGCTCATCGGAATCGTCCACACACTCGGACCAGGGGTGGTCATGGTTTCGCGATGTAGAAACCATGGGTTTGTGACTTCGATCGTCAGACTGTTTCCGCTGCATTCACAACACATCGACAGGGCAATCGAAAATTGGTTGATGAGCCCGAAACTGCGGGTTGCGGGCGCGCAATTGTCACTGCTCTGGTAATCCTTGATGTCTTCTTGCACATTGTCCGCTGTATACGCAGGATGTCCGGGGCCGAGGCCGAGTTCGGCCAGCATCACGACGCACCGCGGTTCACCTTGCAAAATGGTTTTCTCGCACTTCGCGCAGCGGGACTGGCCCCAGATTTCTTGCCTCGAATCGGGAGCGTTGAGAGAAACAAATTTGCTCACAGAAACCCCCGTTCCTCACCCCACCACAAGCCAAATGCCCCTAGGATGCCCATTCGGATGCCTCTTTCCTTGCGTATTTTCAAGTTGTTCCATCTCCTGAAATCGGTAATTTCGGTAATCACGCAGACGCTTTCGCAGCGATCAATCATCGACCGGCAGAGGCATTCCCAGAATTGTTTCGGCCGCGTGGAGGCGCAGTGCAAGACAGCGTTTTGAGTGTCCTCGGACGTTTACAACCTTCGTGAGGTGATCGCGGTCATGCTCTATCAAGCAATCCGCGTCGAGGTCTTTGTAGAGTCGAGCCCGCGGCACAGGAAAGGGTTCACCTTGAGTGCGGCAGAACTTGCTCACCTCGGCGAAAGTCAAATCGGGTGGAAGATAGAGCAGATTGCCTTTGCGCCAACCAATCACAGTTGACTTCTGTTTCTCTTGCGCGGCAGCAGCACTGGCTGAGGACACAACCTCCAATCGACCCTTGCCAATCAGCACGCTCAAAATGACAAGGAATCGTTCACTAGGCCGCTCGCCCTCAAGCAGACGAGTCTGTTTTCGGCCAAGCTCGAGGAATGTCTTCCAACATTTTTCTCGCAGTGCCGCAGCCTCGCTGCTGGTGATAGATCCAATCTCTTCGGCATACGCTAACCCAAAATTCAGCCCCAGATCGAGATGCGCTAGGATCTCTGGAACCCTCAGATGGCCGCCCTCTTTCGTCGCCCGGTCCCGCGCAGAGTGAAAATCTCTCTCCAACTTTTCACGGACAGTGTCCATCTTTGAAGCGAGCCATTGGAGGTAACCTGCCATGGCATGTCCGAGCGACGGCAACCGGTCCTGCGCCTCGGTCAATTTTTTTCTGTCAATGGCGCTTGGAGCGACATCGATCACAAGCATTCGAGCGAGCAAGCTATGCCCAGGCGGATGCTGCTCGCCTGTCGAGATGATTATTCCCCTTGGCGGAAAGCTGTGCTGTTGTTCTAGGTTCGAACGAAGCCGCCCGCGGCCCGCTAGGTTGCCTTGTGCGCGAACCAGGCTCGACGCTTTGTCGCGGAGTTCGCCTGCGTCAACTTGGGTGGGGGCGTAGTCATCGATGACCATCGGCGCATCTTTTAACGTGAACGCCATTTTCTCAAGAGAGTTTGCCGTGGATTTCCACGAGCCCGGTAAATGGGAAACATCGAATTCGCCGAAATGCGAAAGAAACAAAGCAGAAATTGTTGACTTGAACTTGCCGGTTTGTCCTTCGAGCCATACGGTGAAATCTGGGGGAAGAGCAGCAGCAAGCGGCGCCCGGAACATGGCGGCCCAAAGGGGAGCGGTAATCGTAAGTGGGGCGATGTCGAGTAGAGAGAGGCTAGCCTGCATCGCGGTCTGAGGTTCTTCGGCGGCTTGCGGCAGTCTGTATCTCGAAAGCTCCTCGTCGAGGTCGACATCCACGGTTTCGTCGAATCCATGCTGTCCGATCGCTCCGTTTGCGGCCAGATAGAACGACCTCCCATCGATTTTTTGCCATCCCGCGTGAACGTAGATACTATGTTTGGTCGCGTTTGAAAATGACTGGATCGCTTCACGCAGCTTGTCCCTGTTCCCACTGCCGGCACTGACAATCGGCTTTGACCCCCATTTTTGATAAATCCACGCGAGGGAATTGAATTGAGCTGCTGGCACAGTTGCGCGCGGAAGCAAATGTCCAGTGTCAAGCGCTCCTTCGACATGAAAAGCGAAGGAGGCGCTGTTTGCGCCGTCGTCACGGGTAATTTCCTCAGTGATTCTCGCCGTGAAATTGGACAACCGGGTCAGTTCGATGTCGAGTGCCTTGACGGTCCCGAAATAAATCCTTCCGTCTTGCACGAGGTAAGGCCAGTGCGGGTATTGCTTTTTCAGTTCTTCTTCATTGGGAATTTTGAAGCTGTTGTCACTATCTTCCCCAACGGAATTGCGTGAGGGAAAGGGAATAATCTTGGCACCTTCGCTCTCTGGCGGCTCCCAATTCGGCGCGTTGGCAACGAGGTCCAAAAACTTTTGCTTCGTACCGCCGCGGCTCTTCCATTCGGCAAGGGTCGCCGATCCTCCGAGGCTGATGAGTTTCATGCCCTGACGGCTTACGGCGATGACATTGCGGAATAGAAATTTTCCGAGCCCGTGTGCTTTGTCATCACACACTGCCTGGATGCCGAATCCGCTGGCCGCTTCGAGATCGGACTTCGTCTTGACAAGCAAAAGCAGATCGTCTGCCGGAAAGATTTGGGGCTCCATTCTTCACCTCGCGCCGTTCGGCGTAGCACGGCGTAGACGCTGCCGGCGCCCCGGCAATTCTGAGACGAGCCTCGAAAGCTCGGCTCGCGGGACGAATATTTTTCCGCCGCGGCCGGCGCGAAGCACTGGCAAGGAATGGCGACCAATCAAAACGCGGACACTGCTGCGGGCGATGCCAAGGATTTCGGCCGCACCCTTGAGATCGACGAGCAGTGACGTGTTGGTGGGGATTTTACTTTGCGGATTTGCTTTTGTTGGCACGGCTCACACCTCTGATCTGATTCCAGAGGCCCGTGCCAAAAATCGGCGGGGCTTGCAGGGGGAGGGCATTTTCGCCGGCTATCGCGCCGGAGCGGAGCCCCTGCTTTGCTTTGCGGCTTGTGCGTACAAAAATCAGGCGCTTTCTGGTTTTGCCGTCCGGGTGCCGCAGTCCCGAATTTGAAACCCGCGCGTCCCCAACTGCTGCGCGGGCAACTGCCCGGCTTGCGCCTGACCTCGCGTGCATAAAAAATAGCACATCGTCAAATAGAGAAGCAAGGACTATGCAAGAGTTTAAGAAAGTATATCCATTTTTCGAGGAAGCAACCGAAGGCTAGCGGATTACTGCCGAGGCGACAGCTGATGCGCGACCTGGCGGAGAGAAATCAGAACCGGCTTACGAACCGACAGATGCCATAACAAGTGTGATAGATTTTAGATTTGGAGAACATAATGGCGAACTTGAAAACAAGAGTGTCAGTCCAATTCCAGCACATGCCTCCTGGCCAGCCTCGGCCATTCGACTACATACAGGAGGAACCTCTCAGATTTGAAGTTCCATACGGGACGCCGATCGCGACCGTTCCAATCCCCGCAGTCGGCGATACCGTCGGCGTCAGTCTTGAAACCTCTGGCGGCCCGCGCGACTACAGGGTTCTGACGAGGCATTTTGAATATTTGCATCATCCAGACATCGGACTCGAAGTCATCGTGAATATTGTCGTGACTGATGTGAACGATAAGGAGATGCTCGAACGACTCAAGCAATAGGAGTCGAGGCTCAGAACTTCGGGGTCCTCCATTCTTGCTAACATCTAGCTAACGCTTGCCTACTTTTCGTTGTTTTTTTATATCTCTCCTGTTTTGCTAAGTCTCTGAAAATACGAAACAGGCGAGGTAAAATAAAATAGGCAAAAACACCATCGCCATTCTCATAACCCGGAGGTCGTTGGTTCAAATCCAACCCCCGCAACCAATTTGAGATTGGAAGGCCGGGCCCAGGCGCCCGGCCTTTTTATTGCCGCCCGCTTATGAGCCCGAAAGCCGGGCTGACGTTTTATTTGCGAGTCCCGCAAACACCGCGGGATTCGGGGGCCGGAGGCCGTTGGTTCAAATCCAACCCCCGCAACCAATTTGAGATCGCAGGGCTGGGCCCAGGCGCACGGCCTTTTTTTCGGTTGGGCTATTTGATCGAAAATGCTGGGCAGGCATTGCTCTCACCCGCAAACAAGCCTTGCGCTGCGGCATCGGGCTGCGCGCCCCAGCGATATTGCGAGAGAGCCAAACTCAAACGGCCTGTTAGTGTGGAATCCACTGCGGATGGTTGGTGAATAGGCCATTCACGAAGCCGATTTCGTAAACGATGAAAAGGCCGAAGGCTACGCTAATTAGGCCCGAGGCTACGCGCAAATCTCGATTGAGATTTGAGAATCGGTTGTCCGCGTAGGCGAACGGGAGGACCATCGCTCCCGTGATGAGCATCATCCCTGCAATTGTGCCGACCCCGAAAACGAGCAAATAGACGACTGCCCATTTGGGATTGCGGATGGTCGTGAGGACGAGCAGTGCGACCGCGGCTGAGCCGGCGAGGCCATGGACGAGTCCTACGACGAGGGGACGCGCGAATTGAAAGAGGCCTACGCGACCGAAATGGCGGTCGAACCAGCTTAGCGGCGTTTGTTCTGGCGCGTGCGGGTGAGCTTCGGGGGCATGCCGGTGCGAGTGAGTGTGTACGTAATCGCCGTGACTGTGAGGGTGGGAGTGAGCTGATCCGGAAATTCCGACGGCGGGAGAAATCGTGTTGGTGATCCGTTGGAGTATGCCAGCCAGATTGAGGATGCCGAGGAGAATCAGCATCAGGCCGACGGAAAATTCCATGGAGAGGCCGATGCGCGCGGGAATCACCCAGCCGAAAAGAATGATTCCGCTTCCGACGACGAGGATCGTGAGCGTGTGACCGAGTCCCCAGAAGGCGCCGATGAGCGCCGCATGGCTGACCTTCTTATAGCGGGCGACGATGGTGGTGACGGCGATCACGTGATCGGGGTCGGTGGCATGGCGCATGCCTAGGAAAAAACCTAGTGCGATGATGGAGATTAGACCGATCATTTTCGCAAAGTTCCCTTGTCTGGCGCGCTGCACGTCTGCCAGTGATTTGACAGGGATTCCATATCATTCAGATTCACTTTTCGCAACCGAGTGAGGCCCTCTAAATTTTCGATACATTATATCCAAACTCTGGATTGTACTTTGGACGGGACACTAGCGTAGCTATGTAGTATGAGGGCAGCCGTCCCCAATCCAGGGCTCGACCACGACGCATGCGGAGTCGGGTTCATCGCTCGCCTGGGCGACAGTGGATCGCGTGAAGTGGTCGAGCTGGCGCTTTCCGCGCTTGATCGCTTGACGCATCGCGGAGGTGTGGACTCGGACGGACTGAGCGGCGATGGTGCGGGGCTTCTGCTGCCGATTCCCAAGGAGTTTTTTCGAGAGCGCGCGGAGCATGTGGATATCTGCCTGCCTGAGGATTTTGGCCTTGGGATGGTTTTTCTTCCGAAGCAGCGAGAAACGAGCGCGCGCAAGGCCATTGAATTCTTGGCGGAGCAGTCTGGCTTGCGATGCCTGGGGTGGCGGGATGTTCCGCTTGAGGGCGCGACACTTGGCTCGCGGGCCCTTTCCACTCAGCCTGCGGTGCGCCAGTGCTTTTTTGCCGCTAGTCAGCCCGGGGCAGACCTGGAGCGATTGCTTCTCTTTTACCGCAAGCGTGTCGAGGCCGAGGGTGAACCGGGAACATATTTTTGTTCGCTGTCGTCTCGGACTGTGGTTTACAAGGGGCTGTTGACGCCCAGGCAGTTCCGTGAATTTTATCCAGATCTCACGAGTCCGGAATTTGCGGCCAATTTCGCAATTTTTCACCAGCGCTATTCCACAAACACACAGCCAAGCTGGGCGATGGCGCAGCCCTTCCGGCACGTTGCGCATAACGGCGAGATCAATACGATCAGCGGGAATCGCCGGTGGACGCGGGCGCGCGAGGAATTTGTTCGCAAGGAACTCCAGACCGGCGGCTGGTTTCGCACGTTGGAAGAGCGGGTGAGCGATTCGGCGAGCTTTGACAATGCTCTAGAGGTGGCGCTCTATCGCGGCTACGACGTGGCCGCGGCGATGTTGCGGATGGTGCCGCCTGCGTGGGAGACCGACAGGAGTCTCGGCGCCGATCTGCGCAGATTTTTGATGCGCGAATCATTGGAACAGGAGCCATGGGACGGGCCGGCGGCGCTGGTTTTCAGCGACGGGCGAATGGTGGGCGCAAAACTCGATCGAAACGGACTGCGCCCGCTGAGGTACTCGGTTACATCGGACGGGTTTGTCGTGATGGGTTCCGAGGCCGGGCTTGTGGATTTCGATTCGACGAAAGTGATCGAGCGGCAAAGGCTGGGGCCGGGAGAAATGCTGCTCGTGGACCCGGCTGGGAAGAGAATCCTCCGCGAGAGCGATCTTGCGGGTCAATTCGCGGAACTCAATTCGGCTGCGAGACGAGTGCGCTGCACACGGCTTCGCGGAAATATCGTCCCGGCAAGATTGACGAGTGAACCGCGGAAAGTCGCATCCGCGCTCGGGTGGACCGAGGATCAATATCGCCTGCTCTTCGAATCGCTCGCGCTGAACGCGAAGGAAGCTACCTGGAGCATGGGCGACGATGCTCCCCCTGCTTTTCTTTCCGCGATGCGGCGGCCGCTGTGGGACTACTGCAAGCAGCGCTTTGCGCAGGTGACAAACCCGCCGATCGATCCGTTGCGCGAGGGGCATGTGATGTCGCTCGACGTGCATCTCGGCAAAGGCGTGATGATCGGATCGCCGCTGCTAGACCAAGGACAGTTCGCCGCGCTCCCGACGCATTTGCTGCCTCGGGTGCGACGCATCGATTTCACGTTTGAAGCCACCGGAGGAGTCGATAGCGCTATGGATGCGCTGCAGCGCATTCGCGATGAAGCAAGTGAGAGTGCGGCGAGCCCTTCGGGAATGGTTTTGCTGACCGACCGCAACGTATGCGCCAGCCGAGCGGCTCTGCCGGCGATGCTTGCGGTGGCCGCGGTGTGGAAGGAGATGGTGCGCACGGGTGCTTGCGGAATTCCCCTCATCGTCGAGACTGGGCAGGTCATCGAGACACATCATCTGGCGATGCTGATTGCGGCGGGAGCTAGTGCCGTATTTCCGTATCTTGCGCTTCAACTGTCAGAAAGCTTGAAGGCTGGAGGCGGCGGCCAGTATCGAGAGGCCGTCGAGGTCGGTTTGCGCAAGGTGCTTGCTCGCATGGGAATCTGCACGATTGCGAGCTATCGAAACAGCCAGCTTTTCGAGACCGTTGGATTGGATCAGAGGGTGCACGAAACATTTTTCGAGGATGCCGGGGCGGCTCTCGGCGGCAAATCGCTGCGTGAATTGCTGCAAGACGCTCTGGATCGGCATGTATCGGCGTATGATCCGCTTACTTCTCAGCTTCGCGATGATGGGCTTTACCGCTTCCGCCAGACGGGAGAACGCCATTCGAGTTCGCCCGCGCTGGTCCGGCTGATGCATCGCTACGTGAAGGATCCCACTGCGGAGAATTATCGCGCTTACGCGGAGTTGGCCGAAAACCGTGAGCCAGTAGCTGTTCGCGACCTGCTTGATTTCGTACCTGGGACTTCCCTTCCACTCTCCGATATCGAGGATGAGAACGCGATCCTGCGGCGATTCAGCACGCAGGCAATGTCTCTGGGAGCGCTTGGTCCCGAAGCACATCGAACTCTCGCAATCGCCATGAATCGCCTGGGCGCGCGAAGCAATACCGGGGAGGGCGGCGAGGATCCTGACGTGTACCGGTTCGAACCTGAAGCGGGCAACCGGGTGAAGCAAGTTGCTTCCGCGAGATTTGGGGTGACGACTGAATATCTTGTGCGCGCGGATGAGCTTGAAATCAAGATGGCGCAGGGGTCGAAACCTGGCGAAGGGGGGCAGCTTCCCGCGACCAAGGTTACGCCCCTGATCGCGCGGCTTCGCCATGCTGTTCCGGGCATGTCGTTGATTTCACCACCGCCGCACCACGACATCTACAGCATCGAGGATTTGGAGCAACTGATTCACGACCTGCGTGCGGTGAATCCGCGCGCGAGAATTGGCGTGAAGCTTGTTTCGGGGTCCGGGGTCGGGATCATTGCTGCCGGAGTGGCGAAGGCAGGCGCCGACGTGATCACCATTTCCGGATTCGATGGCGGCACAGGCGCTTCTCCGCTGACATCGATCAAAAATACGGGGCTGCCGTGGGAAGTTGGACTTCGCGAAGCGCACACTACTTTGCTTCAGACGGGATTTCGGCATCGAGTACGCCTGCGGGTGGACGGCGGATTCAAGTCCGGACGAGATGTGATTGTTGCAGCACTTCTAGGAGCCGATGAATTCGGCTTCGGCACTTCGGCGTTGCTGGCGATTGGCTGCGTAATGGCGCGTCAATGTCATCTGAATACTTGCCCGGTGGGGATCGCGACGCAGAATGAAGAATTCCGCGCGCGTTTTGCCGGCAATCCCGAGATGGTGATGGCCTACTTCCGTGGTGTGGCCGGTGAGGTACGCGAGCGACTCGCTTTGCTGGGTGTGCGGTCGCTCGCGGATGTGGTGGGTGCGGTTGGGCGGCTTCGCCCGCGCGATGCGAGTGCCGGCCGCGCGGTCGAATCTCTCTTGGAGCTATCGTCTCGAACTCCTGGCGAACTGTCGCTTCAAGTTCCTGAGATGCGCGATCTCGAAGACGACCTCGAAAGCGAATTGGTCCGCAGGAGCGATTCGCACTATTCTCTGCCGCGATCCTTCGCGATCAAAAATTCGAACCGCAGCGTGGGAGCCCATCTGAGCGGATATCTTTTGCGCCGCGCCAGATACGCGGATTCAAGCCATGAGACGAGGGAATTTGAATTCCACGGGACTGCCGGGCAAAGCTTTGGCGCCTTTCTGACCGATGGACTGAGCTTTCGGCTGCATGGCGAGGCGAACGATTACGTTGGCAAGAGTCTGAGCGGAGGCACGATCGCCATCGAAGCGGGTGCGGAGGCCTCTCGGCGTGGCGATCTGCTGGCCGGGAATACTTCGCTTTATGGCGCCACATCGGGCGAACTTTACATTGCAGGCCGCGCCGGGGAGCGCTTCGCTGTGCGGAATAGCGGGGCGCTCGCCGTCGTCGAGGGCGTGGGACAGCATGGCTGCGAATACATGACTGCGGGCGTCGTCATAATTCTCGGCCCGGCTGGAATTAATCTGGCGTCGGGGATGACGGGAGGGCTCGCCTACATCTTGAAACAGCATTTGAAGGAGGGCGGCTACAGCCGCGAATTTGTGCACGGCGCGAATCATGGGCGCTTGGAAGCGGACGAGCAGGCCAGATTGCGAGTCGTATTAGAGGAGCACGTCCGCCGCACGGCCAGCCCACAGGCGATGCGAATCCTGGCGCTCAAGGGTCCATTGCCACTGGTGCGGCTTGAGCCCGTGCATTTGCCTTGCTCGCTCGAGCAAACGTGGTCGCCGATTCTGGCGCGATTGGAAAAGCCGCCGGCGGCGACAACGCACATCGGGCATATTCCATCAGATCGGATCGAAGCCGCGGGGGCATCAGCGGTTTGAGCGGCGCTGACAGTTTTCTAATTCAGTTGAACGGCATTCCACACTTTGCAAGTAAGCATATGTCTCGCACTTTGTTATAATCCGCAAAATTTGGCCGGCGGCTTCGACGGGAATTTCGCCGGATAGGCTGGATGAATGCGCGAGGTCGCTCGATGGCCAGTCAACCCACGTATCGTGCATTTCGAATCGGCGTAGCGGGGCCTGTTGGCTCGGGGAAGACCGCGCTCGTGGATCGCCTGAGTCAGAAGCTGTGGCCGAAGTACGGTCTCGCGGTGGTCACCAATGACATTTATACGAAAGAAGACGCGGAATTTTTGATTCGTCAGGGGACACTGCCGGCCGAACGGATTCGCGGAGTGGAGACTGGCGCTTGCCCACATTCCGCGATTCGCGAGGACGCTTCGATGAATTTGCAGGCGATCGCGGACCTGGAACGAAAATTGCCCGGCTTGGAATTGATTTTCGTCGAAAGCGGCGGCGATAACCTGTCGGCCGCATTCAGTCCAGAGCTCGTGGACGTGTGGATCTATGTGATTGACGTGGCTGAGGGCGATAAAATCCCTCGCAAGGGTGGGCCGGGTATCACGCGTTCGGATCTTTTGGTGATCAACAAGATTGATCTGGCTCCCTACGTGGGAGCTTCGCTTGACGTGATGGAGCGGGACTCGCGGCGAATGCGAGGAGATCTGCCGTTCCTTTTTACGAACCTGCGAGATGCGGTGGGCCTCGATTCCGTCGTCGCGTGGGTGGAGCAGCAAATTAATTTGCCGCCCGATTCGCGCCGGTCTCTGATTGACGCGCACGCTCCCTACACGGGCATTCCTCATTCGCACGAAAATAGTCATGCTCACACCCACGGGCACGATCATCATCACTAGAGATGGGTCCGGTGAATAGAAACTTGCCTTCATCAGGTGATTCGTCGCGGGCGAATTTAGCATTTCTTCGGCTTCTTCATTTGGCTGACAGCACGTTTCCAATCGGAGCGCTCGCTCATTCGTTTGGAATCGAAACGCTGGTGTCGGCTGGTCTGCTCGCGCCGGGCGATCTGGAAAATTTCCTGCTCGGTTATCTCGAGGAGGCCGGGGTGGTGGAAGCGGTTTTTTGCCGGCAAGCGGCACGGCTCGCGACTGCATCGGGATTTCCTGCCGCGCGGTGGCGGGAATTAAACGACACACTCGCTGCGCTCAGGCCCGGGCGCGAGGCGCGCGCCGGCAGCGTTGTCCTGGGGCGCAATTTCCTGCGGGCCGTGCTCGCACTCGGCGAATCGCGAATTTTGAGAGAGGCGCTGGAAGCTGCGGACGAATTCCACGCGGGCGATTCATCCGATGGCCACTCGCGCGTCATCGAACACAGCCCCGCATTCGGGCTAGTTGGCGGGACGCTTCGATTCGACGAAGAGACGGTTGTTCTCGCTTACCTGCATCAATGGGTGGCCTCGTTTGTGTCCGGCTTCCAACGTTTGTTGCCGCTTGGGCAGACTCACGCCAGCCGAATCTTGTGGAATCTCAAGCCAGCGACACTGGAAGCTGCGACCCGTAGCGCGGCGATGTCGCTGGACGATGTGTCGTGCTTTACGCCATTGCCGGATTGGGGCGCGATGGAACACCCGGCGCTTTCGACTCGTCTGTTCATCAGTTGACGGAAACTCTTGGCTGGGGCGTTTCGCTGATCGTATGGCTCTATTGAAAGAGGTCGTTTCGGTAACGCAGCCCGCGATATTCCCGCGCATCGACTCGTCACTGGCTCTCCGTTTTGGCTACGACGCGGCGACACGAAGCACAATCCTTTCGGAAAGCTCGTGCGAGCCTCCGCTAAGGGTTGTTCGTGCATTCGTGCAAGCGGATGGTGCGGCGCTAGTTCATTTGCACAATGTCTCTGGAGGGCTGCTCAGCGGTGACCGTCTGTCGCTCGTGGTCCGCGTCGATGAAAATGCGAAAGTGCAGCTCACAACGACAGGGGCCACGCGCATCTACCGCGCGCGGGAGGAGGCAGGACCTGCGGCGCAAAGGACTGAAATCGGGATCGGCCCGAATGCCTTTCTTGAATATCTGCCCGACCAGATAATTCCATATGCGTGCTCGCGTTTTTCGCAGCGGACAACTCTCGAGCTGGCTCCGGGAGCCGGGCTATTTTGGTGGGAGATCCTCGCGCCTGGAAGAGAGGCTCACGGAGAATTGTTTGCGTATGATTTTGTCGAACTGAAAGCGGACTTGCGCGCGGAGGGCCGGCTGCTTGCGAGGGACCGCGTCAGGCTAGAACCGCGGAAGTATCCGGTTGCGTCTTCGGCGCGGCTCGGGTCGTACCGCTACTGGGCAACTTTCTACATTTGCCGCGTGGGACTGCGAGCCGGCGTCTGGCTTGAGCTCGAAGACCGCTTGCGGGAAGTCGCTCGCGAGTTGACCTCTTCGTGCGAAACGCGCTGGGGAATCAGCACGCTCACGGCAAATGGTCTCGCCTGCCGCTGTGTCGCGATGCGTGGGCGCGACGTGCTCTTCGGGCTTCACCAACTTTGGCGATCGGCGAAACTCGCGCTTTACGGCACGGAAGCGGTGCCTCCGCGAAAAGTGAACTGAGAGGACCGAATGCACCTCACGCCGCGTGAACAGGAAAAGCTAATGGTGGCGTTCGCCGCCGAACTTGCCCGAAAGCGCCAGGCGCGCGGACTGAAACTCAACTACGTTGAAGCCGTCGCGATTCTTTCCGCTGAAGTGATGGAAGCGGCGCGTGATGGAAAAACTGTTGCCGAAATCATGAGTTTCGGCACGCACATTCTGAATCGGAGCCAGGTGATGGATGGCATCGCGGAAATGATTCATGAGGTCCAGGTGGAGGCCACTTTTCCGGATGGCACGAAGCTTGTCACTATTCACGATCCGATTCGTTGAAAGAGAGGCGCGATGAAACCGGGCGAATACCTTCTGGACGAGTCGCAAGGGCCGGTGATCGCGAACGGCGGGCGAAAAACGCAGCGGTTGCTCGTGCGCAACACGGGTGACCGGCCCATCCAGGTTGGCAGCCACTATCATTTCTTCGAGACGAATCGCGCTCTAGCGTTCGATCGCGCCGCCGCTTACGGCTTGCGGCTTAATATTCCCGCAGGAACTGCAGTTCGCTTCGAGCCTGGCGAAGAGAAGGAAGTGGGGCTCGTTGAATTTGGAGGGCGTCGGGTGATCCACGGCTTCAACGGGTTGCTCGATCATCTGCCGGGCGGTGATCTCGCCGACTCCGCCGCGCGCGAGCGCGCGATCGAGCGGGCGCGCAAGGAAGGATTTCAATTCATCGAGGCGAAGAGATAATGTCCTTGAAGATTCCTCGCCGCACTTATGCCGACCTTTACGGTCCCACGAAGGGCGACCGCATTCGTCTTGCTGATACAGATTTGCTCATCGAAATCGAGAAGGACCATACGCATTACGGCGATGAGATCACTTTCGGTGGCGGCAAGGTGATTCGTGATGGGATGGGCCAGAGCAGCACCGCCATTCGCGAATCGCAACCGGGCGCGCTCGATCTGGTCATTACCAACGCTGTCATTCTGGACCACTGGGGAATCGTCAAGGCCGACATCGGAGTAAAGGACGGCCGGATTGTGAAGGTCGGCAAAGCGGGAAATCCCGATACGATGGACGGCGTCGATCCGCAGCTCGTCGTCGGCGCGGCAACCGAAGTGATCGCCGGTGAAAACATGATCGTCACAGCCGGGGGCGTCGATAGCCACATTCATTTTATTTCCCCGCAACAGATATATGAGGCCATCTCTAGCGGCGTCACGACAATGATCGGCGGTGGCACTGGCCCTGCGACGGGCACCGCGGCGACGACCTGCACGCCGGGCGCATGGAATCTTGCGCGCATGTTGCAGGCTGCGGAAGCATGGCCGATGAATTTTGGCTTTCTGGGTAAAGGAAACGCTGCGTCGAGGGGGCCACTCGCTGAGCAAGTGGAAAGCGGCGCCTGCGGCTTGAAACTCCACGAGGATTGGGGCACGACGCCGGCCGCGATTGACGCTTGCCTGAAAGTTGCCGACGAATTCGACGTGCAGGCAGCGATTCACACCGACACGATCAATGAGGCCGGTTTCCTCGAGGCTACGGTAGCCGCAATCGCCGGCCGGGCAATTCATACGTATCACACCGAAGGCGCGGGCGGCGGGCACGCTCCGGATATTATTCGCATCGCTTCGTTTCCGAATGTTCTGCCGTCCTCGACCAATCCCACGCGGCCTTACACCATCAATACGATTGCCGAGCATCTCGACATGCTGATGGTGTGCCATCACTTGAATCCGCAGGTTCCTGAAGACGTCGCTTTTGCGGAAAGCCGTATCCGCCCCGAGACTATCGCCGCGGAAGATATCCTGCACGACCTGGGGGTGCTCAGCATGCTGTCGAGCGATTCGCAAGCTATGGGACGCGTCGGTGAAGTCATCATCCGCACCTGGCAGACGGCGCACAAAATGAAAATGCAGCGCGGGTCATTGCCGGAGGATTCGACGCGTAATGACAATCACCGCGCGAAACGCTACGTGGCGAAGTACACCATCAATCCCGCGATCACGCACGGCATGTCCGACGAAATTGGCTCGATTGAGGCCGGTAAATTTGCGGACCTGGTACTGTGGAAACCGGCGTTCTTCGGCGTGAAGGCCGAGCTTGTCCTTAAAGGCGGCTTCATCGCCTGGAGCGCGATGGGCGATCCGAACGCGTCCATCCCCACGCCGCAGCCGGTTCTTTACCGGCCGATGTTCAGCAGCTTTGGAGCAGCCACCGCAGCGACGAGTATCACGTTTATTTCTCAGGCTGCGTTGTCGGCTGGCTTGCCGCAGGAGCTTGGCTTGAGGAAGATTGCGCGTGCGGTCCGCAATTGCCGCAAGATTGGGAAGCGGGACATGCTGCACAATAGCGCCACGCCTAAAATTGAAGTGGACCCCGAGACCTATGAAGTCCGCGTTGACGGCGTTTTAATTACCTGCGATCCCGCCACCGTCCTGCCTCTCGCGCAACGGTACTTTCTGTTCTGATTCCCTCCGGCTCACGATAGCTACGCATGAGCGTCGGAGTGTCTGAGACCTTATCCGTCGGCGAGCCCATGGAGGCGCAGAACGGGTTTGAATGTTCGGAGTCAAACAAAAGAAGGGCAACACACGATACAATAGTGACTGCGCGGTGGGGTTGGCAGCAACGGCCAACAATAATTGGCCGCTGAATCCGTTATAGAAGTAGTGCGATCGAATAGCTAGGAGTGTGGGTGCTGATGTCGTCGCCACCTCAAACACCCAAAGCAGACCTCGGCTCGCTGCGCATCGGCGAGGGGCAGCGGAAGCGCGGGCGGACGGGGAAATTTTTCGGTATTGCAGGCGCGCTCGTGGGTGTGCTGGTGATTGTTACGGGCGGGGTATTTGCGTTTCGGAACCAGAAGCCGGTGGTGGAGGTGGCCGTCGCGCAAAAGGTTGCGGCCGGGCGGCCTGCGCTCCTGAACGCGAGCGGCTACGTGACTCCGCGGCGCCGCGCAACGATTGCGGCGAAGATCACCGGGCGCGTGACCGCCGTGAACTTCGATGAAGGCATGCACGTGCGCGAAGGCTTTGTCTTGGCGACGCTGGACGACTTAGACGCGCGACGCGCGCTCGACTCCGCGATGGCGGACCGCAACGCGACGGAAGCGACCATCGCCGATCTCGAAGTGCAACTCAAATACGCGCAGCTCGAGCTGCACCGAGCGCTGGAACTTCAGGCTGCGGGCGTGCAGAGTCAGGAAAATTTGGATAACGCGCGGACGGCCGCCGATAGTTTGCGAGCCAAGATTGCGCTGGCGAAGCAGCAAGTGATCGCTTCCGAGGCGCGAATTCACGAGGCTCAGCAGGCGGTTGACAACTGCGTGATACGCGCGCCATTCGAAGGCATCGTGGTGTCGAAGGATGCGCAGGTGGGAGAAATGGTGTCGCCGATTTCCGCTGGCGGCGGGTTCACCCGTACGGGCATCGCCACGATCGTGGACATGAATTCGAATGAAATTGAAGTGGATGTGAACGAAGCCTATATCGCGCGCGTTTTGCCGGGGCAGCCTGTGACGGCGGTGCTGGACGCGTATCCGGACTGGCAGATTCCCTCTCGCGTGCGGACAGTGATCCCGACGGCTGACCGGCAAAAGGCGACCGTGAAAGTGCGCATCTCGTTTTTGAAATTGGACCCGCGCATTTTGCCGGACATGGGAATTAAAGTGACGTTTCTCGGCAATGAGCCCGAACAAAAAAGCGGCGCAGCGGCGCCGGCAGCACTGGTGCCGGCAGATTCCGTGCGAGATGTGGACGGCGAGAAGATTGTTTTTCTTGTGAAGGACGAGCGGATCGAGCATCGCGCCGTGACGCTTGGCGGCACGCGCGGCACAGACGCGGAAGTGCTCGCGGGAATCAGCGCGGGAGACACGGTGGTGGTGAAAGGGCCGGCGAATCTGCGCGACGGCCAGACAATCGAAATCAAGAAATAGGAGCCCTGGACATGGTTCGAGTGGACGGCAGAGGCGGTGATGGGAGCCTGGTTCAAATTCGCGGGCTCGATAAGATTTATCGCCGCGGCGGCGAGGAGATTCACGTTCTGGAAGGACTCAACCTTGATGTGGATAAGGGAGAGTTTGTTGCATTCATGGGGCCGAGCGGTTCCGGGAAGACTACGCTCTTGAATTTGCTCGGCGGCCTGGATGTTCCATCGCGTGGAAGCATTATTGTGGACGGCGACGAGATCACGCACATGTCCGGCAGCAAATTGACGGAGTGGCGGGCGCGGCACGTTGGTTTCATTTTCCAGATGTACAACCTGATCCCCGTGCTCACCGCGTTTCAGAACGTGGAATTGCCGCTGCTGCTGACGAAGCTCTCGAAGGCCGAGCGGCGCAAGCACGTTGAGACGGCGCTGGCGGTGGTTGGGCTCGGCGACCGCATGAATCACTATCCGCGGCAGCTTTCCGGCGGGCAGGAGCAGCGCGTAGCGATTGCTCGCGCGATTGTTGCCGATCCGACGTTTCTGCTGTGCGATGAGCCGACGGGCGACCTGGACCGGAAGAGCGCCGACGACATTTTGAATATTCTCACGCAGCTTTCGAAGGAATACTCAAAGACGATTCTGATGGTGACGCACGATCCGATGGCTGCGGAGCGCGCTCAGGCAATTCTCCATTTAAATAAGGGCGTTTTGGTGGAGGGCGTGGCGGCTGCGGCCGGGAGCGCCACATGAAATATCTTCCGCTGATTATTGCCAATTTGTTTCGCAAAATACTGCGTACCAGTCTCACCATCGGCTCCTTCGCTGTTGCTCTCTTCCTTTTCGGGCTTCTTGTAATAGTTCATGGCGCCTTTAACCAAGGCATCGATGTCGCGGGCGCCGATCGCCTGGACGTCATCAATAAAACCACGATCATCCAGCCACTTCCCTACTCCTACCGTGACCAGATTTTGCGCATCCCAGGTGTGAAGGCCGTCACATTTGACGAGTGGTTCGGCGGCGTATATCAGGACGAAAAGAATTTCTTCGCTCAATTTGCGATTGATCCTGAAAATCAACGTGTCGTGTACCCCGAGTTTGCGATCCCCGATGACCAATGGAAGGCCTTTATCGAAGATCGTGAAGGCGCCATTGCCGGAGCGCAAACCGCGAAGCGCTTCGGCTGGAAAATCGGCGATCGCATTCCCATTAAAGGAGCAATTTATGCTGGCAATTGGGAGTTCAACCTTCGCGGAATCTACCAGGGCACGCGCGGCAACGACGACCTCACTCAATTCTGGTTCCAGTACAAGTATCTCGACGAGCGCCGCCAGTTCGGAAAGGGACTCGTCGGCTGGTATATCGTTAAACTCAATGGACCTGATGATGCGACCCATGTTGCAAAAGCGATCGACCAGACTTTTGCTAATTCTCCCTACGAAACAAAAACAGAAACCGAAAAGGCATTGGCCGCTGATTTTGCGAAGCAAACCGGGAACATCTCCTTGTTGATGATGAGCGTCGGAGGGGTCGTTTTTTTTACTTTATTGTTGGTTACGGGTAACACGATGGGGCTCGCCGTCCGCGAGCGCATGAGCGAGTTGGCTGTTCTCAAGGCGGTTGGTTTTGGCGACCGATTCCTGATGATGCTGATCCTGGGCGAGTCATTGCTCATTGCCGCGCTGGGCGGCATGTTCGGTCTCGCGGTATGCAAACTCTCGACGCCGTTGTTGGAGAAACTCCTGGGATCCTACTTGCCCCTAATCTCCTTGCCCTTCTTGGCCGTGTCCGCCGGATTCGGCATCGCACTGGCTGTTGGGATTCTCGCCGGCATATTGCCTGCCATCTCGGCAATGCGCTTGCGCGTGGTTGACGCACTCCGGAGGGTCTAGCTAATGGCGATCCCAATTATCTATAACCTGCGAAGTGTTCGTGCCCGTTGGGTTTCCGCGATCGTGGCAGTCCTCGGCATCGCCGGCACTGTCGGCGTTTTCATCGCTATGCTCGCCCTTGCGCGAGGATTCAAGGCCACGCTCGTGGCTTCAGGGTCGGCCGACAACGCGCTCATTCGGCGGGATGGGGCGACTGGGGAAATTGACGGGGTCATTCCGCTCGATCAGGTCCGCGTCATCCAGGATGCCCCGGGTATAGCCCGCGACAGCGCGAACCAGCCGCTGGTGAGTCCGGAAGTGGTCGTAATCGCCTCCTTTCCGCTCAAATCCACCAGCACTGACGCAAACGTGCAGGTACGGGGCGTCTCTTCGAATGTCCTCGAAGTCCGCAGGAACGTCCACATTATCCAGGGCCGTTTCTTCGGCGCAGGCCTCAACGAACTGATCGTCGGCCGCAATGTTCCGGGCATGTATGCCGGACTCAATTTCGGCGACACGATAAAATTCGGCGGGGGAACCTGGAAAGTTGTCGGCATCTATGACGCGGGTGGCAGCGCCTTCGATTCTGAAGTATGGTGCGACGCGCACAATCTCTCACAAGTTTATAAACGCCCGGAAAACTTGTTTTCGACCGTTACGGTCCACCTTACTTCGGCCTCGGCGCTTGACACGTTTAAAGACTCACTCACTTCCGACCCCCGCATGAAAGTCCAGGTGGATCGAGAAGTGACATACTACGAGAAGATATCGCGCGTTCTGACGGCTCTGATTACGATTCTAGGCACTCTGGTGGCCACAATTATGGCGGTCGGCGCCATCTTCGGCGCCCTCAATACGATGTATTCGGCGGTCGCAGACCGGTCGCGTGAGATTGCCACCATGCGGGCCATCGGGTTCGGCGCCTGGAGCATCGTCATCTCGTTCTTGTTCGAGGCGCTGCTGATCGCTTTTATCGGTGGGTTGCTCGGATGTATCGCGGTGCTGCCGCTGAACGGATTCACGGCCGGCACAATGAACTGGCAGACTTTCTCGCACCTGGCCTTTGCATTCAAAATCACCCCGGTCTTGTTGGGCATCGGCATCATTTTCGCCCTACTCATGGGCTTGGTTGGTGGCGTTCCGCCCGCCATCCGCGCCGCGCGCCGGCCGCCGGCATTCGCCTTGCGCGAACTTTAGTCTGGACAGGCGGCCTACGAGCCTCTGTAGATTTGAAACGGGGCCCAGTAGAAAGGCTTGCGGTACACGGTGCCGGAATGAATTAGCGCGAGTTTTGCGTCGCGCAACGCTGCGTCCGGCGGCGTTCCCTTCGTTATCTCCGAATAAAGCTGGTCCATTAGCTGGGGCGTCGAATTGTCGCTCACTTCCCAAAGCGCGGCGATTACGCCGTGGGCTCCGGCGCGCAGGAATGCCCAGGTGAGCCCTACGAGCCCTTCGCCCGAATAGGTGCGTTCGCCGGCACCGTGACAGGCCGAAATCGTGACGAGATCGGCGTGCAGGCGCTGCTTGATGATGTCTCGCGCGTAGAGCTTGTAGGAATCGGCCACTTTCGTGAGCACGACGGCGGAATCAAGTGGGCTGGTGAGGCTGGCCGTGCCATGGGCTACAAAGTGGATGAGCGAAAATTGTTCGGGATGGCTGTCCAAGTAGGCCTCGGGGGTGGCCTGGCCGCGGGAAAGAACCATCTCGTTGGCAGGCGCAAACCGCGATTCAATTCGTTGCATTTCCGAAGCGGCCTGCGGGAGATCGGGGAAATCGGCGGCCGGCGAGATGGGGTCGCCAATCAAGAGCAGCTTTCTTGATTGAGGGTGCTGAGGCGATGCGGAAGCGGCGAGGAGTTCGAGAGAATTCGCGTTCGTGATCGTGACATCGTCAATCCAATAGCGCGGCTGCGGGGCTGCTACCAGCAGCGTCTCGAAATTCAGACCATACAGGCTTCCATCGGGGAGGATTGTCACACGCGATGCGGGTGGAATCAGGTCCTTCGCAGGAGCGATCAATGTCTCGTAGAGCTTTTTGCCTTCTGCGTTTCCGGTTTCGAGCACGTCGCGCGGTCCTACCAAGGCAGCGCTAAACGATTGGACGAGCGAATTGATTTCCGCTGCCGGGGGCAGGTTGTAAGAAACTACGCGAGCGGGCGTGACAACCCACAAATAGGAACGCTGCGGGCCTAGCCAGTAGGAGAGGATCACGCTGTTCAGCTGTTTCGCCAATCGTGCGGGTGCGAATCCCTTGATGGGGAAAGCTAAGGCGCCCGTGTGGACTCCCAGGCCCTCGGCAAGCGTGCGAGCGCGGCTGAGTTCGGCCACCTCGAGTGCCTCTACCGTGCGACCCTGGGCGCTCAGGAAACCAATGTAGTCGTCGTAGAAGCTGATTGCGCCGGAAAGGAACGAGAGGCGGAATTCTTCTCGCTGAAGCGAAGAGCGGGCTTGGTCAACCGACGCCATCGCTTCACGGAATTGGTGCTCTGCGAGCGCGGGCTTATTTTCGTCCGCGTACACTTTTGCGAGGCTGGCTTGCGCTTCCCAGTGCACAGGCTTCTCCGCAGTGGGATCATCGATTACCTGGCGAAAGAGGGCTTCTGCAGAGCGATAATCTTTCCGGCCCGCGGCGATTCGCCCATTCACTGAGATTGCGTAAGGCTCGCCGAAGCGATCGTGATTCTTACGCACGAGTTCGAGAGCTTCGCGATTGTATTGATCGGCTAAATCGAACTGCCCCTGCTCGAGGGCGGTGAATGCCAGATTGTTGAGGCATTGCGTTACCGTGGCCATGTTGTCGCGCTCTCTGGCGAGGGCGAGGGCTTTCAAATAGTAGTCGCGAGCGCGCGGATAGTCGGATTGAACGAGGGAAATACTGCCGATATTCGTTAGCCAGGGAATCTGCTCCAGCCTCATTCCCAGTTTTGCGGCTTGCTCTTCCGCCTCCGTCGAATAGGCCAGAGCTTTTTCGTAATCGCCCATCTGGAAATAACACCAGCCGAGATTTCCACGGATGCTAGAGGCGAATGACTGCGCGCCCAAGCTTTCCGAAACCTTCAGCGCCTCTGTGTCCAGGTCAATTGCCTCATCGTAGTGTTGCTTGCGCATGGCGATGAGTCCCAAATCGCCGAGGGCCGCGGCTTCGAGGAATGGCTGCTTATTGTCCCGGGCAATTTGGAGCGCTGTCTGGTAAGAGGACTCACCTGCCGCGAAATCGCCTTGCATGAGAGACAGAGTTCCGGATGCAAGAGCAACTTCTCCGAGCAGCTCCGGATGGTAGGAGGTGGCGAGTTGGCGAGAATCCGCAAAGCACTGCTTTGCGACGTCAAATCGCTGGAGAAAATTGTTCGCAGCGCCCTGCACAATCTTCCTGCGAACGGCGAACTCCTGCTGGATAAAGCTCTGCGGGGGAGCTTGATCGAGAAGTGCTTGCGATTCTCTAACCGAGCCTTGCTTGAGGAGGACTTCGGCTTTCAAGACCTTAAATCGCCAATTCCATTCCGAATTGCCGTCGGGTGAAGCGGCCAGGCCTTGTTGCGCTTCACCGAGAGCGAGCGCGAGCTCGCCACGCAGCATTTTCTGCCGCGCATCTTGATAGAGCGCGGTCGGCAGAGTTTGCTGATGTTGCGCGCAGCGTGAGAGCGCAGCCGCGCAAAACAGAGAGAAAAAACTTACTACAAGGGCCAGCCGTTTCCTTGCACCTGTGCCGTGACGATGGAACCACCGACGGGACAGCCCAACTCGACGCGAAGCATTGTCAATGTGCGCCGTGAGTGTTCCACGATTACTTCGGCCACGTAAACGTTGCCGAACTGCGGCACTTCGAACATGTGGCCGCGGCGCTTCACACCCGGACATTTTGTCGTCATGTCCTTGACGAGCGAACAATGAATGCTCCCATGCGGGTTGGGGGTTTTCCGAGCCTGCCCCGTCTGAAACGGATCCTCAGCCATTTTGCGGAAATCGGGGTTGCTTGCAAGCTCTTTCGTCACCGTCTGAAGCGTGTCGAGTTTCAGAAATAGCTCGTGGTCCAATTCCACATGGACGGGACAGCCGGCAACTCTCAGATTTTCAAAATGGCTGCCCAGAACGATGATGCGCGCTTCGTCATCAGGCACCACATGGTGGCAGGAAATCCGCGCGACGACGCGGTCGGCGGTCACCACGTCGAGGATATTTAATCCCTCGACCGTGGCCGTGACCAGCGTATTGAAAGTATTTTCGTCCTTCTCCTGGCTACCGGAAGCGTAAGACGATCCTTTTTTGAAGGAGACGAATTTTTGAAATCCAAAATCCTCAACTTGTGATGTTCCGTGGCCACCGGTCGTGGGCAAAGAAGTCGGCGCTTGCACTTCGATTAGGTGGTCGAGCGGCCGTACGATGTGGCCGCTCAGGGCGTGACCTTGTGCGTTGTAGTGGAATACGGGCTGGTGAGATCCTTTGTGCATCGCCTATATGCTCCTGGGGGTGATTGCCTTACTTTGCGAATTCGAGAGAGAAAGAATATCGAGCGACTTCAGCCTTGGCAGCGCCGGTTCCGTCAGGTGACCCGCCCCCACGGACGACCAGAACGTGTTTCCCGGCAGCCAATCGAGAAGCAGGGACCAATAATTGAATGGCCTCCCGCGCTTCGGCAGCGGAAACATTCACAGAAAATTCAGGGCTGCCCGACACCGATTGCAGCTGGCAAGTATAGTAGGGAAATTGGGATCCGGGGGGAATATCTAAATAGATACTGAAGGGCTTGTTTTCAGGCACGCGAATCGCGAGAGGGCTGCCACCGCGCGAGTTTGCCGCGATCAATGAAATCGAGGGGACGGCCTGCGGCTCGGTAGCTTGGCCCAGCTGCGTCCTCAACTGCGGGATCACGATGCCGCTCTGATAAGCAACAACCAGCAGGAGAAGCGCAAAGGCGGGAGCGGCAAAGGCCGGCCGCAAGAATAGTGTGAACCAACTCTGCGGGCGAGGACGTGGAGCTGCTAGGGGAGCGAGCGCCTTATCGGAGGCGAGGACGTCTCGCGCGTTGTCCAGGAAGGTGGCGCCCGTCTTGATGTCGAGAGCGCATTCGGAGCAGCCGAAGTAATGATCCTCGAACTGGTCGCGCTCGTCGGCCTTGAGTTCCCCGAGCAGGTAACGCTCGGCAGCCTTCGCTCGAATTGCTTCTGTATGATCCATTGTATCCGTCCAACAAGTAGTGAATCTAAGGCGCGAATCGTTACGCCTTTTCTGCGCTATTGTGCAAGCGGTTGCTGCCCCCCCGCCCCGCCTTTCTCATAGAAGGCACGGAAGTTGTGCTTGGCCCGGTGCAGCAGTACCCGCAAATAGTCGCGGGTAACGCCGAATTCGCGGCAAACCTCGTCTTTGTTCTTTTCCTCCAAGAAGATAGCGCGGAGGAGTTGGCGGTCTTTTTCCGACATTTGGGCCAGGATCCGGCGGACTTGCTCGCCAGTCTGGCGGGTAACCAGCATGCCGTCCAGATCAATGGTCATATCAGGGGGGTCCGCCTGGCTCTCGTCTAATGGGATGCCGCGGGAGGATGACCGGAAATACTCCTGTATCACATTGTTGCATATGGAGTTAACGAACGCGCCCAGGCGGTCTGGCTGGTGAATCCCGTCCTTGGCCTGGATGGCTTTGAGGACCCTGACGAAGGTCTCCTGGCGTATATCATCCACGGCCTGCGATGACCTGAGCCGGGAACGAAGCTTGATGAGCAGAAGCTTGCTGAAGTAGGCAACAAAGTGCTGCTCCGTGAGGGAATCCCGTTCGCGGAGACGCTTGAGATACACTTCATCGAAGGAAAATAATTCCACGCGCGCCTCAGAAAGCGGTCGGGAGTATATCCCGCTCCTAAAATGAGTGCAATCACCCACTTCCGCCGCCTGGAAGTGGCCGGTGGGAGGAATCAGCCAGAGTTTATGTGAATAATTGTGTCTACGTAGTATCCGCAAAAAGACCATCCCGAAGTGAAACGAATTCGCATTGATATGCACTACCTCTGGGTATGAGTGGTTTCGTGCAGAGGAATATGCGGGAAATGCCGATCCTTCATAACGCAATCGACCGAGCCCCCAAGCCCCCGAGGCGCGTCCCGGATCTGCTTTTGGAAGGGGAACCGGGATGCGCCCCCCGCCCAGCGCCAGAAAGATAGAGGAAAGAGGCCGAGGATGAATCAGCACAGCGAAATTGAAATGATGAAGATTGATGAGGTGACTTGCAACTCCGAGGGATGGAGGCCCACTTTGGATTCTGACGGGAAATCCCGGTTTATTACCTTGAACGCGCGGGCGGTGGAACTCATTGCCAAGCCGGGGAGAATTCGAGAACTCCGGACATGCATTCGGGAAGAGGTGATGGAGTTCCTGAAGCTGCAGCGCGGGTTTTCGAGCGCGATCGTGCTGACTTCGCACAAGGAGCCGCGGCTGATTCTTGTGCTGACATTTTGGAAGTCTGAGAAGGCGTCCACGGGATGCCATTGGGAAAATGCGCGGGCGGTGCGCAGGATGATTCGGGAGCTGATTGATGTCTGCACGAAGGTGCACACGTATGAGGCAGCCCTGCCGAAGTCGGCTGAAGCGGGATTGCCGGAAAGCGTTCTCCAGGTCTGCTGACCTGGCGGAGGGGGATGCGCAAGCGGCATGCGGAGCCGCAGGGGCATCCCCCGAATCAATAGAAGCGTTGAAGTCAGGACACGAATGAATATGAGTGAAGAATCGCAACAACCAATCAGAGAACGCCAGGGCCCAAATTCCATGACCAGAAAACCGATTCGGTGCGGTAGGGAGCAGTGCGGACATCCCGCTATGTGCACGATCGATCTGCGGTTCTTTTGCGTGGATCATTTCATCACACACTGCTATGAGCGGCTGGATCAGTTCAGCCCGGCCCCGTTTGCGCGGCGGAATGACGAAACCCCGGAGTCGGCCGACCGGTTTCTTCAGCAGTGCTCGGACCAGGCCGCGAATCTTCTGCGACCGCTGAGGGGGCTCGACAATTTGGAGCGCGCGCGTTTGTTCGACATGCTTTTGTGGGCCTCCGAGCTGCTTTCGAAGCGCGGGACATTTCAAACGCGCCGGGCGGCGAGCCAAGCCATCACCTCGGATCGTTGATTCCATCCTATTCAACCCAATCGAAAGAGCGGGTGACCGCTTTTTTCCACGAGCGATAGAGGGCTTCGCGCGTGGCTGCACCCATGGCTGGTTTCCATGTGCGGTCGACTGCCCAATGCTCGCGCAGCTCATCCGAGTCTTTGAAGAAGCCGACGGCGAGACCTGCGGCGTAACAGGCGCCAAGCGAAGTGGTTTCTTTTGTCATTGGGCGGACGACCGGGCGAGCGAGGATGTCTGCCTGGAATTGCATGAGGAGATCGTTCGTGGTCATGCCGCCGTCGGTGCGCAAAGTGTCGAGCGGGATTTGCGAATTGCTTTCCATGGCTTCGACGACTTCGCGAACCTGGAAGGCGGTGGCTTCGAGAACGGCGCGGGCAATGTGGCCGCGATTTGCGTAGCGGGTGAGGCCGGCGATGACGCCGCGCGCGGTTGTCTTCCAGTAGGGAGCGTAGAGGCCGGAGAAGGCGGGGACGAAATAGACGCCGCCATTGTCAGTGACAGATCTGGCGAGGGCTTCGATATCCGAACTTTGTTCGATCAGTTTGAGATTGTCGCGAAGCCATTGGACGAGAGCTCCGGTGATGGCGACGCTGCCTTCGAGCGCGTATTGCGCCGGTTGCGGGCCGAATTTATAGGCAACAGTCGTTAGCAATCCGTACTTTGAGTGCACGATATTTTCGCCGGTGTTCATGAGCAGGAAGCAGCCTGTGCCGTAGGTATTTTTTGCTTCGCCTTTGTGGAAGCAGGTCTGGCCGACGAGGGCGGCTTGCTGGTCGCCGAGGATTCCGGCGATCGGAACGTCCTTGATGGCATCGAGGCGGGCGGCACCGTACATTTCGCTGCTCGAGCGGATTTGCGGCAGGATGGCTTCCGGGATTTCCAGGGTGGCGAGAATTTCCTTGTCCCACGCGAGCGTCTCCAAATTCATCATTTGAGTGCGGCTGGCGTTTGAGACGTCGGTCGCGTGTGCTCCGCCGTCGAGTCCGCCGGTGAGGTTCCAGAGAAGGAAAGTGTCGATATTTCCGAAGAGGATTTCGCCGGCTTCGGCTTTTTTTCGAAGGTGGGGGATATTTTCGAGCAGCCAGCGAATTTTCAGGGCGCTGAAATAGGTGGCAAGGGGGAGGCCGGTTTTTTTGCGGAAGCAATCCTGGCCGCCTGGAAGAGAGAACTGCTTCACATATTCGTCGGTGCGCGTGTCTTGCCAGACGAGGGCGTTTGTGACGGGCGCTCCCGTTTTGCGATTCCAGAGGATGGTTGTTTCGCGCTGATTAGTGATGCCGAGCGCGGCGAGGTCTGCGGGGCGAAGATTCTTTTGCTGCATCGCGCCGGCGACTACTTCCTGGGTGCAGCGCCAGATTTCGGCGGGACTGTGTTCGACCCAGCCGGGGCGGGGATAAATCTGCTCGTGCTCCTTCTGAGCGTGGGAGACAATTTTTCCGGCGCGGTCGAATATGATGAAACGAGTGCTGGTGGTGCCCTGGTCGAGCGCGCCTATGTAGTCGGGCATGATCTAGGCACTCCGTTTTCGCCTTTGTTCAGGCATCGAGGCCTGCTTTTTTTAGGAGGCCGCGAATTTTTTCTGTGTAGTGGGTGGCGGAATCTTGCGTTTCCGCTTCGGACCAGCGGAATTCGCGGGCGAGCAAGCGGGCGACGGCGGGGGCGGCCTTGATGGCGTCGCGCCAGCCGTATAGCTGGAGGCCTGTGCGGCGGGCGAGAATATCTTCGATGGTGGTGGCCATTTCGTGGCGGACGGCATAGACCACTTCTGCTCCTACAGGCGCCAATCCTTGGACGAGCGGGGCGGCCAAGGCTGCGTCGCTTGCGGCCAAGTCCATTACTTGCGGGGCGCGGGTGCCAAATTTTTGCGCTAGATGACGGGCTGTGATTTCCGGCACGGCGTATTTCGTCATCAAGGTCTGCCAATAATCCGGGGAGTAGCCATCGGAGCCCAGGAGGCGATGGTTGAGAGTCTGGCACTGGGTTACGGGACTGCCGAGAAATTTTTGGGCGGCGTTGATGGTGTCTTCGGCCATGGCGCGGTGGGTGGTCCATTTTCCGCCCATGATGCTGATTAGGCCGGTGCGGGGCTCGATTTCGATTTCGTGGTCGCGGGCTAGTTTTTTCGTGTCTTTCGAAGTCGCGGAACTTACTAGCGGGCGCGCGCCGGCGCTTCCGCTGACGATCCGATCGGCTGAGATGGGATGGGCGAGATAGCGATTGAGGTGGCGGAGGAGATAGTCGACTTCTTCGCGCGTGAGGTATAGCTCGTCGTGGACCTTCACTTCTTGCTCGGTGGTGCCGACGAGGAGGCGGCCGAACCAGGGGATGGCGAAGAGGACGCGGCCGTCTTCGGTCTTGGGGATGAGCAGGGCGTCTTTGCTCGAGAGCGCATCGAGCGGCAGGAGGATGTGGACGCCTTTGCTGAGGCGCATGCGGGGGGGGATGCCGGGGGCGGCCATTTCTCGGATGGTGTCCGCGAATGGCCCGGTGGCATTGATGAAGGCTCGGGCGCGGATGGAAAAGCGGCGGCGCGAGAGCTGGTCTTCGACTTCGACGGCTGCGATTTTGCCGTCAGTTCCCTTTTCGAAGGCGGTGACTCGGGCGTAGTTGAGGGGTTCGCCGCCGGCTTCGGCGAAAGTCGAGACGAGCGAGATATTGTAGCGGGCGTCGTCGAACTGGCCGTCGGCGTAGGCGACGGCGCCTACGAGGCGGGCGGGATCGAGCGCGGGCATGCGGCGGAGGAGTTCCTTGCGCGAGACGAAAAAGCTGGGGGAGAGGCTTGAGCGGCCAGCGATCCAGTCGTAGAGCTTGAGGCCGATTCCGAAATAGAGAACGCCGAACCAATTGAAGCAGGGCGTGAGGAACAGTTCGATTTTAGTGAGGTAAGGGGCGTTGCGGAGCATGTGGATGCGTTCGTGGAGAGCGCGGTTGACTACTTCGAATTGTTTTATGTCGAGGCCGCGAATTGCTTCTTCGAGGTAACGGACGCCGCCGTGGATCATTTTTGTGGAAGTGCTGGAGGTGGCGGAGGCGAAGTCGCCGGCTTCGAGTTGGATTGTTTTCAGGCCGCGGAGTTGGGCGTCTAGGGCGCAGCCGGAGCCTGTGGCGCCGCCGCCGATTACGCAGAGGTCGACGGATTTGCCTGCGATGGTTTGGAGGGCCTCGGGGCGGGGCCTCACGCGGGCCTCGAATGTGGGGCTGGTTCCATTTTGGGCGGGTTGGAGGTGGGGTGAAATTGGCTTCCAAAAACGCCACTTTTGGACCGATTAGAAATGGTCGCCGTCCTTTGTTTTCATAGAGATTAACGGATTTCTAATCGTCAGTAGGACCGATTAGAAATCGTACTGTGAATGACTGGAGTCGGGCAATTGGCGAGGGGGACTATGGCCATCACGGGTGTGAATTCGAGCGAGGCTGCGGGAACGACGGCCATGCTCGCCAATTTTCCGGGACGCGTCATTACATAGATCTCCATGGATAAATTGGCATGAAGCGAGGCGGAGCGCAAGGATGGTTGTGTGTGGAGATTTGGGTGGAGGGGGGAGGGCGAGAAAGTCAAAAACTTGGAACATTGACACGGAGTTCACTGAGAAAGGCTGGAGGGCACGGAGGTGGACTGATGGTGCGTGGAGTTCGATGGTGCGGTTGCCGCTAGGAAACGGGAGTGAACGGAGGAGCGCAGACACGAGTGTCTGCGCCACATCGAGCTACGATCGCCTGACCCACGGCTACGCTACGGCTAGTCTTGGCTGGCTGTGGCGACGGACTGGTTGGCGGCGCGGGTGTGGGCGGAGCCTTGGAGCGTGGCGGCTGGGCGAGCCGGGTCGCGCCATTCGCGGCCGTCGCGGCGGAGCATTTCGTGGGCTTGCTCGGGGCCCCATGCGCCCGAGGCGTAATTCGGGAAATCGCGGGGCGGGAGGGCTTTCCAGACGTCGAGGATGGGCTGGACTACGGTCCAGGAGGCTTCGACCATGTCGGCGCGTTGGAAAAGAGTGGGATCGCCCTTCATGCAATCGTAGAGAAGGGTCTCGTATCCCGTGGAGGGGGTGGCGCCGAAATAATCGGTGTATTGGAAATCCATATTTACGGCACCGAGGCGAACGACGGGGCCGGGAACCTTGGCTTCGAAGCTCAGGGAAATTCCTTCGTTGGGCTGGATATTGAGGACCAGCTCGTTCGATTGGAATTTCTGGACGGAAGTTTTGCGGAACAGAACGAAGGGCGGACGGCGGAAGCGAATGACGATTTCCGTGACGCGCTTGGGGAGGCGCTTCCCGGTGCGGAGATAGAAAGGAACGCCGGCCCAGCGCCAGTTGTCTATGCTCAATGACATGGCCACGAAAGTTTCCGTGGTGGAATTGGGGGGAACGTTTGCTTCGGTGCGATATGCGGGTACGTGTTTGCCGTCGATAACGCCCTCGCCGTACTGGCCGCGGACGGCGTGCGTGAGAACCTGCTCAGGGGAGAGCGCCTGGATGGCGCGGAGAATTTTCGTCTGCTCATCGTGGACCGCCGCGGCTTCGAAGGAAATGGGCGGCTCCATGGCGGTGAGAGTGATCAACTGGAAGATGTGGTTGGGCACCATATCGCGCAGGGCGCCGGCCGTGTCGTAATAGCCGCCGCGGAGTTCGACGCCGAGCTCTTCGGCGACGGTGACCTGGACATGATCCACGTAGCGGCGATTCCAGACAGGCTCGAAAATTCCATTGGCGAAGCGGAAGGCAAGAATGTTCTGGACGGTTTCCTTGCCGAGGTAATGATCGATGCGGTAGATCTGGTTTTCGTTAAGGACCTGACCGACCTCGCGATTCAAGCTGACAGCGGAGGCCAGATCGTGTCCGAAGGGCTTTTCGATGACCACGCGCCTCCATTGGCCGTTTTCGGCGTTGGTGAGACCGGCACCGCCGAGCTGTTTGACGACGACGGGGAAAAAAGTGGGGCTGGTGGCGAGATAGAAAAGGCGATTGCCTTGCGTGCCTTGCTCTTTGTCAACTTGGGCGAGGAGTTCGCCGAGCTTGACGTAGGCCTGGGGATCAGTGAATTCGCCGGGATGGTAATAGAGGCGCTCAACGAACCAGTCCCAGGAGAGCTGGTCGAAGCCGCTCGTGGAGAACTGCTTGATCTCCTCGGTGGTTCTGCGGCGAAAATCGTCGGTGGAGGATTGTTCGCGCGAAGTGCCGACGATGGCGAACTGCGCGGGCAGCAGCTTGCCTTTGGCAAGATTGTAGAGCGCGGGAATGAGCTTGCGCTTGGTGAGGTCGCCGCCGGCGCCGAAAATGACCATGGCGCAAGGGCCGCTGGGATGGCCGAGAGATTCCTGCGTCAATGTGGCTGGATCGAATGAGTCCATGAGCGGTTCCTCCGACGGAACGAGTTAAGACAGCGCCTGCTGAATTGCGTCTTGGAGCGTCTTGAGACCGGTGGCCAAATCGGCCGGGAGATGAACGCGAAGAGCGCGGCGATCGCGTTCGGCAAGCACTTGGAAATCACCGCGGGCTTGAGCGGCTTTGACGATACCGAAAGTGTATTTCTGGTCTGGCACGGGGAGATCCGCGGCGTCGTCACATGTGATTTGGAGGAAGACGCCTGAGTTCGGGCCGCCCTTGTAGGCTTGACCGGTGGAATGCAGGAAACGCGGGCCGAAGCCGAGACAGGTGGCGACGCGCTTTTTATCGCGGACGGCGTGGCGAATGGTCTGGAGCTGCGATTCATGCGCGTCGTTCATCTGGATGTAGCCGAGGACCGCGAAATAATCACCGGCGCTCAGACGGTTGAGGTGCGCGCGGAGATAGGCGACAAGAGATTGATTGCTGCCGACGGATTGCTTTAGGGCGGCGGCATTTTTGTCGTCGGTGAAAAGCTTGATGCCCTTTTCGGTGAAGATGGGGGCTTCGGGGGGCAGCGAGCCGGCTTTTTCGTATTCGGAGGTGAGCTTGCGCGTGGCGGTCTTGCTGGCCTCGACGTCGGGTTGATTGAAGGCGTTGATGCCCATGACGGAGCCGGCGACGGCGGTGGCAATCTCCCAGCGGAAGAATTCCTGGCCGACGTCATAAATGTCGCGCACGCCGATGCGAACGACGGGGTGGCCGGCTTTTTCGAGCGCGGCGACGGAGGCGTCCTGCTTGGCATCGGGCGCGGATTCCAGGCGGACATAAGCGAAGACGCGATCGTTGCCGTAAACATCGGGAGAGCCGATGTGTTCGCGATCGACGGGGATGAGGCCCTTGCCGACTTTGCCAGTGGATTCTGCGAGGAGTTGTTCGAGCCAAGCGCCGAGATCGTAAATCGCGGGCGAGGCAAATATGGTGACTTTGTCGCGGCCCAATTTCTGCGCGGTGCCGAGGATGGCGCCGAGGATCACGCCGGGGTTTTCATCGGCGGGAACGACGGAAGCGCAGGAATGGACCATTTCCTCGACGCGGTCGAGGAATTTGGGAACGTCGAGGCCCTGGACTGCGGCGGGGATCATGCCGAAATTCGAGAGCGCGGAATAGCGGCCGCCGATGCTGGGGAGGCCGAAGAAGATGTGGCGGAAGCCACTGGCCTCGGCCACTTGCTGCATCTTGGAAGCGGGGTCGGTGACGGCGATGAAGTGCTTGCCCGCTTCGGCGGCGCCGACGGTCTGCTTGACGCGCTCGTAGAAATATTGTTTGAAAATATTGGGCTCGAGAGTGCTGCCGGATTTGCTGGAGACGATGAAGATGGTCTTGGCCAAATCGAGCTTGGATTCGAGGGCGCGAACCTGGGCGGGGTCAGTGGAATCAAGGATGTGCATCTCCGGAAAGCCCTGAATTTTTCCGAAGGTCAGTTTCGAGACTTCGACGCAAAGGCTCGAACCGCCCATGCCGAGAAGCGCGGCATGGGTGAAGCCGGCGGCCTGGATTTCTTTCGCGAGCTGATTGAATTGAGCCTGATGGGAAATTTGATCGTCGGTGATGCCGAGCCAGCCGAGCCAATTGCTTTCGTCGGAATTGGTCCAGAGGGAGGCGTCGCGAGCCCAGAGGCGCTTCACTTTGCCATTGGTCTTCCAGTCCTCGAGGGTAGCCTTGACGGCGGGAGCGAGCGAATCGGGCAGACGGTAGGCGAGGCTGTTGATGGCGGAGGGAGCTGCCTTGGCGCCGTGCTTGTCAACAGCGCCGAGGAGCTTATCGAAGGCTTCGGCGAAAATCTTTACGCCGTCTTCGGTGAGCTTGTCGGTGGCTTCCTTCATGGAGATGCCGACTTTGGCGAGGGTCTGCATGGTGTCGTAGGAGTCTTCGACATCGTCTTCGAGGCTGGCGCGCGGTTTGCCGTGGTCGCGGAAAGCGTCATAGGTGGCTGGAGGAATGGTGTCCACGGTATCGGGGCCGATGAGTTCTTCGACGTAAATGACGTCGCGATAGGAGGGATTCTTGGTGCTGGTGCTGGCCCAGAGGAGGCGCTGGGTTTGCGCGCCGCGGGCAGCCAGAGCGGCCCAGCGAGGGCCGCTGAAAATTTCCTTATAGCGTTGGTAGGTAAGCTTGGCATTGGCGATGGCGACTTTGCCCTGGAGGCCGCGAAGGACGGCTTGCTCGGCCGGCGTCTTGGCAACCTTGATGCGAGCAGCTAGATCGGCATCGATCAAGGAATCGATGCGGCTGACGAAGAAGCTTGCGACGCTGGCGACGCGGCTGACGTCGCCGCCGCGCTTGGCGAGTTCCTCGAGGCCGGCGATATAGGCTTCGGCAACGCGCTCGTAAACGTCTTGTGCGAATAGCAAGGTGACGTTGATGTTCATGCCTTCGCTAATGAGCTGACGGATGGCGGGGATGCCCTCGGTGGTGCCGGGGACCTTAATCATGGTGTTCTCGCGGGAGACTGCTTTCCAGAGGCGGCGGGCTTCCTCGAGGGTTTCCTCGGTTTTGTGGGCGAGGTAAGGGGAGACTTCGAGGCTGACATAGCCATCGCGGCGCTTGGTCTGATCGTAAACGTCGTGGAGGACGGTGGTAGCGTCTTGAATGTCTTTAATCGCGAGCTGCTCGAAAATTCCCTTGGCGTCGAGATCCTTGCGCTTGGAGAGCTCTTCGAGCGCCTGGGTATAGTCGGTGCTGCCGGTGATGGCTTTCTCGAAGATGGCGGGGTTGGAGGTGACGCCGCGCAGGCCGTCTTCTTCGATGAGGCGTGCGAGCTCGCCGGTGGAGATAAGGCTGCGGCGAATATAATCCAGCCAGACGGATTGGCCGTAGCCAATCAATGCCTTCAGCGGATTCGAGGATGGCTTGGAGTCCTGGGACCTGGCAGTTGGCTTTGCAGATGTGCTCATGGCGATTCCCCCTCTATTAAATTCTACAATTTCGGCGCGCGCAATTCGTTGGCGGTGCATCCCGCGGCAGGCGTGCACCGAGCAGGTCTAAGAAGGATTGCTAATCCATCCCGGCAGCGACCGCTTCTAATACGCGAATTGGTGGCAGACGGATTTGAGGTTCCGCGCCGGGTATCTTGTCAGGGGGTGATTCTACCTCAGTGAGGCGTTATCCGAGAGAATTTTCCTGCGGACTTAGGCTCGGCGGGGATTCCTCATGCGGGAGAGGCGGATAACGCATGAGGGGCGTTCGATATGCCTTGAATCTGCACGAGCCTCGATACAGATGATTTCTTCGAGAGCAAATTCGCTGACGGGATTCCCGTGCGGGCGAAGGATTTCTCGCAATCCTGGACGGAGGGTCCGCGCATGTTGCCTTCCATGTATGCCAGACCGGGGCAGCGCGTACAACCGACGATGTGAACGCATTGGGAGCAAGACGGGAGGTCGCGCACGGTGATGGAGCGGACCTCATTCAACTGGTCGGAATGGCGCCAGATGTCGAGAAAAGGTGTACGCCTGACATTTCCACTGGGAAGAGGAAACTGGACACAGGGATAGACGTCACCGTAAGGGGAAACGTAGCAAGCGGTGTGGCCGGCGCTGCAAGGCAGACCGTCGAGATCAGATTCGTCCGCGGGCGTGGGGGCCGAGCAGAATTCCTGCACATTGCCGACCAGGGCTTCATCACGGAAGACCTGCTGGAGCGAGGCCTGATCAACATTCAGATTCAAGATCGACCTATCGCCGTCCATTTTTGGCGTGACCGTGGGGTCAATCGTAAATTCGACGCCCAGCTCGGCGGCCAATGCTCTGACACCGGGGTAATCCTCGAGATTCTGAAGCATCAGAACATCGGCGATGATGACTTTCAGGCCGCGGGCTTTGAGAAGGCGGATGGCATCGAGAGATCTGGAGAGCGATCCGAGAACCATGGTGATGGAATCGTGGACTTCGGGGCGATGGGAATAGATGCTGATCTGCACGGATTGGACGCCGAGTGAGCGGATACAGTCCGCCTGGGCTTCGCGAATCAGAAGCGCGTTTGTTTTCAGCTTCACGCAAAAGCGCAAGGCGTGGGCGTGTTCGAGAATCTCGAAGAAATCCTTACGGACGAGGATTTCACCGCCGCTCAAATTGAGAAAAAAAACGCCGGCTTCGGCTAGTTCGTCGAGGAGATGCTTGATTTCGGCGGTGGTCAACTCGCCGTGGTCCTCGTGATCGAGATAGCAATGGACGCAGCGTTCGTTGCAGCGATAGGTCAAGTCCACTTGCACGCTGAGAGGGACGCCTAACTGGAGTGCCTTGGCGGCCATGCGCTGGATCAGCGTGGTCATTTCGACTCGAGGGCTGCCAAGACCGGCCCTTCACAGGGCAGCAAGATGCCGAGCGCGGCGAGATCTTCGGCCAGCGATTCAGCGTCCTGCAATGCCAGGTCTGGCGTGACGTCGTATGCCGGGCAAATCTCACGTTCGACGATTTCGTGCAGGGCTTGCGAACCGTCGGCGGCTTCCCAAATAAGAGCCGCTACCTCGTTGAGGGTGAAGAGAGTGGAATCGGGCGCGGACATGATGATTATTTCATCGCCTAGGCGGCGAGCCGCGACTTGGGGGCTGCGGATGTATCGCTTGCTGGTCATACAATCATCTCCCACACACGAGCATCGGGCACGAACGTGAGCCGAAAAACCGGGACGAGGCCGACGAATTCACAGGCGGACTGGAAGACCAACTCAACGAATTCCGGATCTTCCGCGAAAAAAAGAATATTGGAGAGGAGCGCGCGTGCGGCTTCGGTGCGGGCAACGGGCTCAATGCTGTTTTTCGGCCCCTTCGCGAGCAAGTACAACGCGGCGACCGGCGCGGAAATATTTTCACCCGATTTGGCCAGCTCACCTGTGAAGGGTGTGCCGAAAGCGATGTAGCCGGCTTCCTGTCTCCGCACGTACGAGATTTCATCCGTTAGCAGCAGGGCATCTTTGGGCGCGAGGCTTGCCATTGTAGTTTTACCAGCGCCGGACGCGCCGGCAAATAGGAAGGCCCGTCCGTTGCGCACGGCGCTGGCGGCGTGCACGAGGAAGCCGCTTTTGGCGGCAAGAACGAGCGAGTGCGTGATGCGCAGTACGGTGTCAATTGCGTAGGGGTTGGCCGATTGGTGGACATGGCCGCGGCGGGACTTGGCATCCCATTCGGCGCGAAAGTCTCCGCGCTGGAAGCGCCAAATAGAATCGTGCCTGGAAACGTGCGCGTCTTCGTCGGGCGATATTGCGGGGGGCGGGTAGAGATGAATCCTAAATTCGTTCGCAGGCTGTGCGGAAGGATTCAGGAAACCTGCGTAGCGCTGTTCGATCATGGCGCGGAAATCGGCGTCGTTGGATTTTAAGAGAATGGGAATGCCGCCAATCTCGACGGTTACTCCTTGCGGTTCGCTCCGAGGCGCGGCAGCCGAAGCATCCACGGACGTTCCGGCGATCATCGTGGGAACTCCGCTGCCAATTCACGATTCGCGGATCCGGTTAATTTTGATTTTCCTGCAAATCGCAGACGCAGCGAGTGCCATCGCAGCAAAGAAGCGGCCAGAAAATCCGACCGCCGCAAAACCCAGGCGATAACGCGGCTTGCAAGGACTGGCTCATGAATGGTCTGTCTGTGCGTGCGGCCTCTCGTCAGTTCCGTCACGCGGCCGAGATACTCGTCTTCGGATACGGCGGGATCGTCCATCCGCAGCGCGTCGCCGCGAGTGATCAGGCGCAGGGCCGCGCCGCGATTCTGGATGCGCACAACGCGATGCGCGTAAAACAGGCCGGCTCGGGAGGCAAGGACGATATGGCCGGGCCGGATGCTTGCAATTGGTTCACGGCGGACCAGGAGAATGTCTCCCGGGAAAATTGCCGGGAGCATGCTGCCACCAGACGCCCGGAATCGCAGCTCTCCGAAATCGCGCAAGACTTTCGCTGCGAGCTCCAAGCGCAACGACTCGCTAGGGGCCACCGGGGCCGCCTGCAATGAGTTGACAAAATTCACGAAAGCTTCCTATTGAAACGGCACTGAAACTGTGTGGCGGATACTTTGCCGCAGGCGAGCGCCATCGTTTCAAAAACGCGCTCGTGGAGAAATGCGGGCTTCTGGTAAGGCTTTTTGGCGCCTGCATCTTTCGGCGTTGACTCTTGGTTTTCAGGGGCTTTGTCTTGCTGTTCCATGCTCACCGAAGTCCCCCGGGAGTTTTCATCGTCAAATTGATTCCATCCCTTTCACTGGCCCACATTCAGCGCGGCCGTAACTCCTGTAAGCGGCCAACTACTGCAGGGCAACTTGCGTTAGCTTGACTGCGCAGAACGCGGCAGTGGCTCCACAAACCGTCGTGGAGGTCGCGAGCGTACCGAAATACATGCTGGATGCCTGTCCGGCAGTTGAGTTGTTGTCCACGATCATGGCACTTGTCCCCCCGACGATATCGGCGGTATTTGTCGCCGCAGGAGTGGGTGCGTTATCCAATCCTGGGACTAGGACCTCGGCAGGCAAAAGGAACGAATACAATTCGGTTGGGTTTTGATTTACTGCCATGAACATGTAGTCCGGGCCGCCAGTGGCAGTAGCGCCGGTGACGGTGCAGCCGGTACCCATAGTCGGGCTGGGTATGGTGGCGTCAAAGGTGAACTGCGTTGGGGTTGCGGATGCGACGGTCTGAAGTACTCCGTTGATGGCGCTGAGGTCGCTATTGGGGCCACCGGTGCAACCGTTGCCGGGATTGGCAATCACGCCCGAGATGGTGACCAAATCATTGGCAGCCAGTGTGTTGGCCGCGGTGACAGTCACGACGGCGGCAGTCGCGGTCAGCCCAGTCACGGCGAATTGCTGGCTGTTGAAGAACTCGGTGAGAGGGGAGATGACCGAAGCGCCGGTTCCAAGCTGAGGCTTGTCAGCGCCCTCAGGCGCAGTCTGCAAGACGGAGCTAACGAATTGGAAGGCTTTTATCTGTTGGCCACCGGTGCCGGAGCTGGCAGCGATGAATTCGCCGTTGTTTGCCGCCGTGGCACTGGCGATGCCCAATACAAAGTAGCGGTCGTCCGGCGTTGCGGCGTACAACGGAAAGCCGGCGACCGTGCAGGCCTGATTTGCGCCGGAATCGAGTCCCGCGGCCGCAACTTGGGTCAGGGTGTTGCTTGTGAATTTAAATTGGATAAGAGCGGAATTCGTCGTATCTGTCTCGCCACCGGTCGTGCCAGCGGTACAGGCTGTGACGACG
This sequence comes from uncultured Acidobacteriota bacterium, assembly GCA_963701005.1. GTDB lineage: Bacteria > Acidobacteriota > Terriglobia > Acidiferrales > UBA7541 > Palsa-295. Next base: position 2,224,713 of record OY969555.1, on the reverse strand, counting down.
TAACCCACGGCGTTCGTCGAGTCAATCATTGGGGCGTCGCGAATCCCACCGTTCAAGTTTTCGCCGACCGATAGTGATGGGGCTGCCGTAGTTCCGGCGGGCGTCAATTCGTACAAGTTAGCGCTGCTATCACCGACAAAGATATTGCCCGTGCCACTTACATCGACGACCGGGGCCGAGAGATAGTTGGATCCCGGGGTGACGGTTGCTCCAGCGACGTTGCAGCCGGTAGTAGCGCTGGGTATCGTCGCATTGAATTCAAACTTAGCTCCGCTTAACCCGGCGGCAATGACGGTTTGTGTTCCATTGATGACAGCGACGTCCGCGGCGGTGCAGCCGTTGCCGTTATTGGCGGCCACGCCAGCGATGGTGACTAATTCTCCGATACCAAGCGTGTTAGCCACGGTGACAGTCACTACAGTTGTGCTTGCCGTGACCGCAGTCGGGGCAACAGACGCAGGGGTGGCGCTTACATGGACCGGGAAGTTGCCTCCGGCATAGGCTGGCGTCGCGTTGAACGTCGGCTTGATCGAATAGAGGTAGCCGTTATTGTCGCCGACGAAGGTGGTGTCGGTTACGTAATCGGTGAACGGGGACGAGAAACTGTCCGCCGCTCCAGCCGCCCCCGTGGCTGCATTGGCGGCCACCAAGCCCAGAGGAAGCATGAAGTCCGTGGCAGTACTGGTCGCGGTGCTTCCAGGGATCACCGGGTTGGTTGCGCAGGTCGGCATGGAGGTGCCGTTGTTGGTGCTGGCGCAAACGGTTCCATACTCGGTGCTGCCGCTGCCGATGGTCAGCACGTGTAGGATGGCACCGATATTCAGGTCGTTTTCCACATAGGAGATCTTCTTGCCATCGAGCGAGAGGTTGGGGGAGGTTGCGACCGGTCCGACACCGGAGGCGTAGGAAAAGATGAATTCCGGATTTGTGAAACCAACACACAGCGGTGTGCCGGAGCCGCTATAAAGCTGGTTGAAGGCAATGATGTTGGCCTGGGTTCCGTCCGTCCCAGCAGTGACGGCGCCCCAGGTAAAATTGGTCAGGGCGTTTGCATCAGTCAGCGTCACGCCATTTCCGGGTGTAAGCGCGTAGACGGTGACCTTGGCTCCCAACGCAACCGCCACGATACGGTCGAGAGCGGAACTATTGAGATTACGATTGATCGCGGCCGCCAGATTAGCCGCATTGGTGGCAATCGTGGCGGAGATCTGGAAATTTAGCCCGGTGTTCGAGGCGGCCGATGACGTCAAGGTCAAAGTGACAGCGCTTTTACCTGCCGGGGTTATGGTGATGGCTGTGGTGGCGCCAGCCGCCGGCTCTCCGGTGAAAGTCCCGACAACATTGGCGCGCGTGTTGCCTGTTGAAGCGTTGATGGGGAATACGGCGAAATCCAGGGCGCAGCTTGGCGCCGCGTTCACATCGAAGGTGTACTTGGCGGGCGACATGCCCTGAGCAACGCCGCCGGCGCCCAGCGAAACGGCCCAGTCCCTTCCCATCTTGCGGCTTGATCGCAATGGCGGCCTCGGCAGCTTTGGCGGCTTGCGGCGCCATATTGAAATTGGGCGACCATCGTCATGATGAAGCCGAAGTGCATAGACTCGAGGCTCGTTGCGCATTTTTGCGGCCTGATCGGGCGTGAAGTCCGAGGTAAAGAGAACATGCTTCGAGGTCCAATCCAATGGCACAGGAATCGAGCCATCCGGTCTCGCGAAGCTCTGCGCGAATACCGGTGCGCTCATGCATGATGCGAGCGCAAGGGCGCAGATGAAAAACAAGCTCAGTCGTATGAACCAGCTCTTGTTCAATTTCATTTTGAATCACTCTTTCCGGAAGAAACCGGAATTCGCGTTTTGCCTTTTCCAGCTGCTGAAAAACCAGGCACACCTGCGGTGTTGCGTCGAACACAAGCAGCGCCGGTGACATTCAGGAAAGCCCAGTCGATGGAAGGTCCGGATTTCGTGCAATGACTGGCGGGAGTATTGAAAAGCACCAGCGGCGCGCGACCAATGGAGATTTCGAGCGCTGGGCTGAATTGCGGCTCGATCAATAGTCTGCTCAAATCGCCTAATCCTCCGACCAAGTGCCTGCGGCAGCCTGCCGGCGGCCTGGAGGAAGACCCGCAAGCGCCGAAACCTTTCAAATTTCCGAAATAAACGAGAGGAAGCAGTGCCCAGTCTCATCCGCCAATACGTGAGAGGTCAACAAGGTTGGCGGGGCGCGTGTCGTAATTGTGACTAATGCGCGAGGGACGTGTATGGGCGATCTAAATCAGGAGGAAAGGCGGGGGGAGCGGCGGCCAGCCCAACCGTATTTTCGGAGGAGGCGCAGGGGACGGAGGGCGATGTACAGCGGGGCGAGCGGGGCTGGTAAGCGCATCATTTGCCAGTCTTCTTCGGCGGGAACGACGGCTAGGCGAGCCGCGTAGCGCCAACCGGCCATCACTCCTGGGACCATGCGGCGGCGGAAATTTAATCGGCCCTTGGCGTCGAGCGCGGGAAGTTCGCGGCTGAGGAGCCTGTGCTGTACTTCTTTGGCGATGGTTGCGGCCGCTGCGTCGGCTCTTATGTGGCTTAGGACATCGGGTGGCAGCGGAGCGTCCAGTAGATCGGCTGCAAGGGTGAGCCCTAGATGGAGCATGCGCTGGGCTTTCAGAGATTCGGTGCGACGCTCGGCTTGGTCCCAATCGAGAGCTGGGTGCGATTGGACGAGCTCGGAGATATCTGCAATCCAAGAAATGCGCTCCCAGAAATCCTTGGAGCCATGGATACAGAGGATCGGGAGAGCGTCTTCCACACGGAATGTCTGGATTGCGTGGCCGCTGAGATCGACGGGGACTAAACGGTGCAAGAAATCGTCAAGATCCGGCACGACGGGAAAATGGCGGAGGGTGATTTCCGTGTGCAGCTCGACCATCGCGCGGCGGGCGTCGTCGCGGTAATTGTATTCGCCCGGGACGAGCGCTGCGGCAGCGCCGGGGGAAAGAATCCAGGGGAATTTCGGCTGGTAGCCGAGGCTGACGATGATCTCATGGGCTTTGGGCAGATCGCGCTGGCGGAGAATGATGTCGAGGTCTTCGAATTCGCGCAGGGTGATATCGCCATACGCCTGCGCGGCGGCGACGGGGCCTTTGTATGGAATCGCGTGAATGTCGGCGGCTTGGAAGAGGGCGAGGATTCCATTTAGTTCGGCGGTGAGGAAAAGACAGCGAACGGTATTCCCGCGCAGGGCGGCCTTTAATTGCGTGGAGTATTCCGGCGGAATGGCGCTGGGGGCGGCGGCGCGAAGCGCGCGTTCAAAAAGCGGCGTGATGGAATTTTCCGCTGCTTCCGAGAGGAGATAGGACCAATCGAGCGAGTGTGCGACGAGCTCGCGAATGTGCTCCGCGATAGCGGGCGAGATCTTTGTGCGCGCGGAGCAGACGAGCAGGCGCTTTTCGGGGCAGACCGCGTCTTTCGCGGGAGGAGGCATGCAATGAGGCGCTTAATTGCGCGGGGAAATTCTACGCTATTTGAACGATGGCTACCGGTGGATTCTTCTGGGAGGAGGGAAGCCTGCGCCGCCCTCAGGCCCGGCGGCGCAGGAAACTTTTTATGAATTTGACACTATGAATAGTATGAAAGCTGTATTGCCACTGAACAATTGGACGCACACCGCATGTCGCGGGTTACTACGCCGCGAGAGGATTGCGGAACGCGCCTTCCATCTCGATCTTGCGGCCGATCCTTAGGAGCTGGGACCGCAAGCGGCTCGGTTCCAGGCCCGCGCTGGCGCAGACGTCGTTGAAATCGCGGTCGTCTTCGAAGAGAAACTTTTGTGCTTCGCGGCGGGCGCGCAGGCTGCCGGTGCGCCAGTCCTCGACGGCCTTCACGATTACGGCTGTCCAGAGGCGATTTTCGCCGATCAATTCTTCCGTTACCGCGTTGTCTGCCACCGCATGAATCTGATTCGTATTTTCTGCCATCACCCTTCCCCCTTGCATCTGGATTCCGCTCGCTGGCCCATCCCCCGTCCATCTTGCCAACGGCGTTGCTGCTACCAGTGCACCTGGCTCGCCAACCGCGTAGGGAGCTTTCGCTGTCTGTTCTATGAGGGCAAGCGATTGGCATCATTGGCCTTACAGGCCGAAGCAGCGCCTGGAGCTGAGCATGTGGCGAGTGCAGGCATTCGCGAGAGTGTGCCATGGCGTGCAAATGTTTCAGGCGGGCACGAAAGACTTACGTGATTTTGGCGGGAAGGAAGTTGAATGGCCTCCTTGATCGGAGGTGAGGTCGTAAAGGTTTCCCGAGCAAAGACGTGTCGCACCTACGGCGCTCGGGCTGACGTGGATCGAGTTCCCAGCCCGCCGGAAAACGGCGGGCTGGGCTATTTTCTGGCGCGCGTACGGCGCTTGTCCGAGAAGCGAGGACAGCCGGATACTAACAACGCCTGTTGGACTGCATGACTGGCCAAAGATCGAGGATTTCACGGCGATTTGGAGTTAGCTTTTCGCGCGCCCACGGCGCCGGTGAGCGAGGCGCAATCGGGAAAGCCCAGCGCTAAAGCGCAACATCGAGACAGACATTTTTTCCGGAGCGCTGAAGCGCTCCTTCCCCCGCATGAATGCGGGGGCTCCCACCTGGCCGAAAAGCAGCGAGGACAGCAGCCTCCCCTGGTCCCACGTCCGCCAAGGCTGCTTCCTTTGCCGAGGCTTCCGCCTTCGCCAAGGCCACGGCGGACAAGACAGCGGACAAAAAACGGCGAACAAGAGGGCGGGCCTGCGGGAAACAGGGGGGGCCCACCTGGCCGGGAACTTCTGCAGGTCATCCGCAAGCAAGACGGATTACTGGACCGTTTCGAGGGTGAGGATTTCGCGGAGCTTTGCGGCTAGGGTTGCGAGAGTGAATGGCTTCTGGAGGAGCGTGGCGTCGCCTTCGAGGATGCCGTGATGGACTACGGCCTGGTCCGTGTACCCGGACATATAGAGGACTTTGATCCCGGGGCGAATGACGGTGACGCGCTCGGCGAGTTCGCGGCCGCTGATGCCGGGCATCACGACGTCCGTCATGAGCAAGTGGATTTGGCCGGCGTGCATGCCGACCAGTTCCAAAGCGGTGTGGCCATTTTCGGCTTCGAGGACGTTGTAGCCACTCATCTCGAGGTACTCGCGGGCGAGTTCGCGGACGCCCTTTTCATCCTCGACAAGGAGGACGGTTTCCGAACCGCGGGGGAGAGAGCGGAAATCAGGCTTGCGATCGCGGACGTTGCCGGTTTGCTGTTCCTCGATGCGGGGGAGATAAATTTTGAAGCTTGTTCCACGGCCGGGCTCGCTGTATACCCAAACGTAACCACCGCTCTGTTTGACGATGCCATAGACGGTGGCGAGGCCGAGGCCGGTGCCCTTGCCTTTTTCCTTGGTGGTGAAAAAAGGCTCGAAGATGTGGGCTTGGGTTTGCGCGTCCATGCCGCAGCCGTTGTCGGTGACGGCGAGCATCACGTATTGGCCGGGGGAGAGCACGGCGGGGGGGTGGGCGTAGGAGGCGTCCAATTCGACGTTGGCGGTTTCGATGGTGAGGCGGCCACCTTGAGGCATGGCGTCGCGGGCGTTGACGGCGAGATTCAGGATCACCTGTTCGATTTGGCTGCGGTCGGCTTTCACGAGCCATAGGTCCGGAGCGGAGGTGGTTTCGAGCGCCACGTCTTCGCCAATCAGGCGGCGGAGGATTTTTTCCATGTCGGCGACGACTGTCTGGACGCTGAGGACCTTTGGCGCGAGCATTTGCTTGCGGCTGAACGCGAGCAACTGGCGCGTGAGAGATGTGGCGCGCTGGGCAGCCATTTGAATCTGCTCGGCATTGCGGCGCAGCGGCTCACCGGTGGGGATGCGCTCGGCCAGCAAGTCTGCGTAGCCCTGGATTACCATCAGCAAATTATTGAAGTCGTGCGCGATGCCGCCCGCGAGACGACCGACGGCTTCCATTTTTTGCGCCTGGCGGAGCTGTTCTTCGAGCTGTTTGCGGTCGGTGATATCGAGCGACATGCAGATGGCGCCTTGCAACTGGCCATTGGCGTCGCGCAGGGGCTCGGCGTGGCAGGCGTAGGAGCCGCTTTTCCACTCGACGTGGAAGGTCACGGCTTCGCCAGCGACGGCGCGGCGATGCGCGGCGACTGGGAGGAAAGTCTGGTCCGCTGTTTCGAAATATTCGAGGAGCGACATGCCTACGAGCTGGTTGGGTTTCAGGCCCAGGCGCGTGAGACCGGCGCCGAGGACGGAAGTGAACTTCAGATCCTTGTCAACGGTCCAGAGGACAGCGGGCAGCTGCTCGATCAGCACACGCAGGCGGGCTTCGCTGCCGCGGACTTTTTCTTCGGCGCGTTTTCGTTCGATGGCGAAGGCGATTTGGCCGCCTACGGAGGAGAGGAATTCGAGGTCGCGTTCGGTATACGCGTCTTCGTTTTCGTAGTGCTGGACGACGAGCACGCCGATGGTGGCGGCGGGGGTGCGCAATGGAACGCCGAGCCAGGAAGGCGAGGGGGTACCGACGAGTTCGACCTCACCCTGGGCGGCAAGCTCATCGAAGGCTTTTTGCGGAATCAGCATGGCGCGGCCGGTGCGATAGACGTAGGCCGTGCAGCTGCGGCCGACTTTCTGCGGGGGCGGAACCTGGTCGAAATGGTCCACGAAAAACGGAAAGTGGAACATGCCGGTATCGGGCTCGAAGAGCGCTACGAAACAGTTCTCGGCGTAGAGGACTTTATTGAGCGCCATGTGAATCAGGCGGAGCAGGTCGTCCGAATTGTCGGTGACGTTGACGGCGTGGATGATTTCAAAGGTTACCTGGCGCTCAAGCTCGGCGCGCTTGCGTTCGGTGACGTCTTCCATGGTGCCGTCGTAGCTGACGACTTGGCCTTCGGCGTCGCGGACGGCGCGGGCGTGCTCTGAAATCCAGATCTTCGATCCGTCTTTGCGGCGGATTTGGTATTCGAAAGCTTCGACGAAGCCTTGCTCTTCCATCAACTGCTTGAAATCCTCGCGGCGCTGGGGATCTACATAGGATTCCCTGGCGACATTGTGGATGCTGTTCATCAGCTCCGCGGGGGACGCATAGCCGCACATGCGGGCGACGGCCGGATTGGCGCTGAGCACGCGGCCATCGGGAGTGGTCTGATAGACGCCTTCGACGGCATTTTCGAACAGGCTACGGAATCTTTCTTCGGCGCGCTGCTGGGCTTCCTCTGCCTTGCGGTGGTCGGTGATGTCTTCATACATTGCGGAATTGCCGATTTGCTTCCCGTTGACGACCAGGGGGACGCCCAAAATCTGAACGTCAACGAATGAGCCATTGCTGCGCCGGCGCTTGGTCTTCGCGCGTACGACTTCTCCGTGCCGGACGTGATGGGTCATTTCCGTCGCTTCGTCTGAGAGTTCGGCGGGCGCGAGCAAGGAATCGAGGTCGGTGTCGAGAATCTCTGACTGGTGATATCCGAACAGAAGTTCGAAGGCGGGATTGCACATCTGGATGTGGCCGTTCACGTCGGAGACGGCGATGGCCAGCGGATTATTGTCAATCAGGGCTTGGAGGTAAGCGTTGTGCTCGGCAACTTCGCGGGCGGTGAGGGGCCTTGCGCCATTTGTGGGCGCTTCGGCTGAGCCATTGCGTGGTGGCGCCGCGCCGGCAGGAGCCATTGCGGCAATGACGGCTCCCTGCTGGTGCCTGGAGCGCGGAGATGCCTTGCGCTTGGGACGCACCTGTGAAGTTTTCCCTGGCATGGCTCAAGGCTCGGAGCCATGACGGCGCTCCGTGGATTTACCCCACGGATATGTATAGCTGGGTGTGATTCCAGTCACAATGGTACGTTCGTACTAAAGGGTTATATTTAGAGGCACTTACGACACTTTTTAAGCCGGGCGAAGGGCGGCTAAACGGGCCATTTTTATGGGATCGGCGGGGCTTGCGGGATGGCGGCGCCGTCTTTTCGTGGGTCCGAGGCGCCGTAGTTCACCCCGGCCGAATCATCGCGGCGGACCGCCTGGCCACCACCCATATTGGAGGAGAAGCTGCCGCGGAGTTCGATCTGGTGGCCGCGGGCGGCTAGCGCTTCGCGCACGGTGGAGGGGATGCGGTCTTCCATCTCGACGTCGCAGCCTGCGAAGGAATGCTTCGTGAAGCGGGCGGCTTCCAGGGCCGCTTGGATATTCAGGCCGAAGTCAACCACGTTGGCGACAAACTGCGCGTGGGCTTGGCCCTGGTTGAAGCCGCCCATGATGCCGAAGGCGATGCGCTCCTGGCCGCGGGACATGAAGCCGGGGATGATGGTGTGGAGCGGGCGCTTGCGGCCAGCGAGAGCATTTGGCGATGCGGGGTCCATGCTGAACAGGGCGCCACGATCCTGCAAGGCAAATCCGGTGCCGTCAGGAACGATCCAGGAGCCGAACTCATCGAAATTGCTCTGGATCAGCGAGACCATGTTTCCTTCGCGGTCTACTACCGTGAGATACGTAGTGTCCCCTGCAGTGGGGAAAGGCGGCTCGCCTGGGGGCACCGCGCAATTGGCTTTTGCCATATTCACTAGCTTCGCGCGCTGCGCGGCGTACTCTTTTGAGAGCATTCCCTCGACCGGGATGCGGCTGAATTTCGGGTCGGCGACGAAGCGGATCATATCGGCGTAGGCCAATTTTTTGGCTTCGATCATGGCGTGGAGGGCGTCGGCGGAATTGTGGCCGTACTTCGCGAGTGGAAATGTCTCCATGATGTTCAACATTTCGAGCGCGCCGATTCCCTGCCCGTTCGGGGGAATTTCATAAACTGTCCAGCCGTGGTAGGTGGTGGAAATAGGCTCGACCCATTCGCTGGAATAATCGGAGAGATCCTCGGCGGCCATCGTGCCGCCCAGGCGCGTGGAGGTGGCTAAAATGCGGCGCGCCATTTCGCCGCGATAGAACACATCGCGTCCGCCGGCGGCGATTAGCTCAAGAGAATGGGCCAGATCGGGATTGCGGAAAATTTCGCCGAGGCGCGGCGGCCGCCCGTTGACAAGGAATGTGGCGGCGGCATTCGGATCGCCGCGCAAGGCTTCGCCGTCGCCCGCCCAGTAGCCGGCGTCAAGCTCCGGGACTGGAAATCCTTCGCGCGCGTAGTGAATTGCGGGGGCGAGGACGTCGGAGAATTTTTTGGTGCCGAAACGCGTGAGCAACTTCGACCAGCCGTCGACTGCGCCGGGGATCGTGACGGAATCAATTCCGTGCTCGGGGACCTTGTCGAGACCCTTTTGTTTCAGATGGGCGATGGTGAGTTTTGCGGGCGCCCAGCCGCTGGCATTCAAGCCGTACAGTTTCCCGGTTTTCGCGTCATAGACGACGGCGAAGAGGTCGCCACCCATTCCATTCATCATGGGCTCGACTGCGCCCATGGCGGCGTTCGCGGCCACCGCGGCGTCAACGGCATTCCCGCCGCGCGCGAGAATCGTGGCGCCAGCCTGCGCCCCGAGCGGGCTTTCGGCGGCCACGATTCCATCGCGCGAAATGATCATCGAGCGGCCCTGCGTGCGGTCCTGCCCCAAGGCCCTCCCGAATGGCATGCTCACCCCCAGCAACAGCAGAATGAATGCGAACCGACCATGCATGTAGCTCCTCAAAGTAATGCAATCGCTGCCGGAGTCTGTGTGAGAAATGAGAGACCGGAACTTCAGCGGCTAAAGCCGGTCTTGTTTCGCAGCGACGATGTCGCGGTTGAAACCGCGACCCACAAAGATACTCGAGCTCTCACACAGATTCTGCCGGCGCTACTTTTTCGGACGCGATTCCGGCGGGACACCACCGGTTGCGCGATAGTAGGCGACGAGCAACCCGTAGTGCTCACCCATGTGCTCCGTATAGCCGATCCAGAAATCGAGGTGCTGCAGGACGCCGGCGTCGCCTTCCTTGTGAATTTCCGCCACGCCGTCAGCGATGGATTTTTTCAGAAACGCGACCACATCCGCCTTGGTCTTGTATTCGCTTACGGGCGGATCGTTGCGCGCGTCGCCTACTTTTGAATTCGTGATGCGATTCAGCAGGTCATAATTGGCGCCGGCGATGTGCAGGATAATTCCCTGAAATGTGCGCATTTCAGGCTTCAAGCGGTAGTCGTACTTTTCCGCGGACCAGTCCTCGGCCATGGTGACCAATCTCGAGCCGACATCATTCCAATTGTCGAGGACGGCTTCCGACGGCGTCATTTTCTTTTCGGGCGGCGGCGTGCCTTGCGCGTGGACCGTTCCGGCGAGGGCCAGCAGGGCAAGAGGCGCGAGCGAAAGGATAAAACGAGCGAGCTTTCTCATTGGTGATCTCCTGTTTGGATTGCCTCGCTGCGAGCCCCAAGGACGCGCATAGCCTACCCAGCTTTTCGATGCAAGTCCAGCGACAGCGGAGGTGAAGCACATAAGGACGAGGCGAGGGTTGGAGCGTCTCTCTCTCTCCGGTAAAATGAGGAGCGTGTTGATGAGGGGCGCTACGCACAAAACTTGCTCGAGCGGTGATAATTGAATTTTCATGATTGAAAAAGACGAAAAATCCGGGGACGTCCAAGAGCCGCGGGACTCCTTTCGCGATGAAATGGAGCGCCTCGTCCATGGACAGCATTCTGATCCCTTCCACATTCTAGGCCCGCACTGGACCGGAGATCAGGGCCAGCGCTCGCTTTCTATTCGGGTGTTCCGGCCGGCCGCCGTCGAAATCGGGGTGATTTGGGACGGCAACATGGAACCGGCCTTCGCGCAACAGATTCATCCCGCGGGAGTATTTGAGGCGAATCTTTCCGCGGATTTTGTCCACAGGCGCGATGACGAGGTGAGTGGGCCCGGAGCTTACCGATTGCGGATTCGGTTTGCCGACGGCGCGACGATGGAAACCTTCGACCCCTACGCTTTTCCACCGCTGCTCACGGACTACGACCTTCATCTTTCCGGGGAAGGCACTCATTACCTGAATTATGAAAAGCTGGGCGCGCACGTGCGCGAAGTGGGCGGAATCCGCGGCGTGCACTTTGGGGTTTGGGCGCCGAACGCGCACCGCGTCAGCGTGGTGGGGGATTTCAATACATGGGATGGGCGCGTGCACGCGATGCGCAGCCGCGGCCTGACCGGCATCTGGGAAATTTTCATACCCGGCCTGGATGAGGGGACGATTTACAAATTCGAGATTCTCGGACGCGACGGGAATTACCTGGGACTCAAATCGGATCCTTACGGATTTGCGGCGGAGGTGCGGCCGAAGAGCGCGTCGGTGGTCTGTAACATTGACCGGTACCGGTGGAACGACAGCGGGTGGCTGCAAGCGCGGTCGTCGCGTGACTGGCTGCACGCGCCGATGACCATTTATGAATTGCATCTGGGCGCGTGGCGGCGCAGGGCGGACGAGGGGAATCGGTGGCTTACTTACCGCGAACTGGCGGATGAGCTGATTCCTTATGCGAAGCACATGGGCTTTACGCACATCGAGCTGATGCCCGTCATGGAGCATCCGCTGGACGCCTCGTGGGGCTACCAGACAGTTGGCTATTTTGGCGTGACCAGCCGCTTTGGCTCGCCGGCCGACTTCATGCATTTCGTGGATCGCTGCCACCAGGAAGGCCTGGGCGTGATTCTTGACTGGACGCCGGCGCATTTTCCACGCGACGGCCATGGCCTGGCTTATTTTGACGGCACGCACCTCTACGAGCACGCCGATCCCCGCCGCGGGGCGCATCCGGATTGGGGCACGCTGGTCTTCAACTACGGGCGGAACGAGGTGCAGAATTTTCTGATCTCGAATGCGCTCTTCTGGGTGGATAAGTATCACATTGACGGGCTGCGCGTGGATGCCGTCGCTTCAATGCTCTACCTCGATTACTCGCGCAAACCCGGCGAATGGATTCCCAATCCATTTGGCGGGCGCGAGAATCTGGAGGCGATTGCATTCATCAAGCACTTGAACGAAGTGCTGCACACACGCCATCCGGGCGCGCTGATGATTGCCGAGGAGTCCACGTCGTGGCCGGCCGTCTCGCGGCCGACATTCATGGGCGGCCTGGGCTTTGATTTGAAATGGAACATGGGATGGATGAACGATACGCTGCGCTACATCGCTCTCGACCCGCTGCATCGCCGGTATCATCACAATGAGCTTACGTTTTCGATGATCTACGCTTTCCACGAAAATTTCGTATTGCCGCTGTCGCACGATGAAGTGGTGCACGGAAAGCGCGCGCTGCTCGAAAAAATGCCGGGTGACGATTGGCAGATGTTCGCCAATCTGCGGCTGCTATTCGGCTATATGTACGCGCATCCCGGCAAGAAGCTGCTTTTTATGGGCGGCGAGCTGGGACAACGAGGCGAATTCTGGGAGGAGGGCAGCCTCGATTGGTCGCTCGAACAATCGCCGCCGCACCGAGGCGTGCAGCGGCTGGTGGCGGATTTGAACCGGCTGCACGTGCACGAGCCGGCGCTGCATGAAGTGGACTTCGCGTGGCCCGGGTTCGAATGGGTGGAAGCGGACGATGCTTCCGCGAGCGTGCTGGCATTCATCCGACGCGCGAATAACCCCGAGGATTTTATTCTGGTGGTGTGCAATTTCACGCCGGTGATCCGCGAGGACTACCGCGTGGGCGTGCCTGTTCCCGGATTTTATCGCGAAATTCTCAACACCGACTCCGTGTTTTACGAGGGAAAAGATGTGGGCTCCGGCGGCGGCGTCCGCGCTGAGCGCATCCCTTGGAACAATCGCCCCTTTTCGTTGAAACTCAAGGTTCCGCCTCTCGCTGCGGTTTATTTCAAACACCAGCGCGATTGAAGGTCCAGTCTGAATTGCCTTGCGGGATTTAGCAGGGGTGAGGCCTCGAATCAGGTCGCCGCTTCTTTCGCAGGAATCCAGTACACCTCTTCCTTCAGAGATTCTTTGGCGAACCCGTGGCGCTTCAGAATGCCTTTTCCGTGCTCGATCATTTCCGGATGGCCGCAGAGATAGCCGGTAGTATCGGCGCCGGTGAGTCCCCATTGATCGGAGTATTTCCGGATGATGTCTTCGACGCGGCCCGTTTCACCGTGCCAAGCCGGGTCTTCCCACGGGCGGCTGATCGTGGAGACGTAGGTGAGCCATGGAACCCGCGCCGCGATTTTTTCGAGCTCCTCGCGATACCCAAATTCCCAGGAGCGGCTGGCGCCGTCGATCATGTAAAGGCGGATGTCCGCGGGAAACCGTTTTTCATTCCAATCGATCAACAGTGTTCGGGCGTAGGAAATAAATGGCGCGACACCGGTGACGGTGCACAGGAGAAGATGATTCCTGTGCCCGCTCTTGAAATCGAGAGTGAACCGGCCTTTGGCCATTTTGCGCAGGCTGATTTCGCCGCCGGCGGGAATTTTGTGAAGCTGCGGAGTCAACTCACCCTGGGGGACGAGCTCAATAAAAATTTCGAGCTCCTTCTCGAGGGGGGAAGACGCGATCGAATAGGCCCGCTCGATTAATTTTTCGGGCGTCCGGACGCCCAGCGTGGCGTATTGCCCGGCGACGAATTGGAAATCACCGCCCGGATCGATTCGAATCTTCCAAAGATCGGCGGACAATTCCTCGCGGTGAGTCACGTGGGCGCGATAGAACTTGTCATCGGGTAAGGTCATCCGTCAATCGCCTCCCAAGTGGCTGCACGAACCGGTCACGGAGAAATACCGCATCAAAAGAAAAGAGGCGCCCCGGCACGGCCAGGGCGCCTCGCATTTCGAATTAGATTGCGGGCGTCATTGCTGGGGCCGTCCTCCCATGTGCGAAAGGTCAAATGGCTGGGGCGTGCCTGTGATTTTGTCTTTCGCGTCGGTGATGACCTTCGTCAACACCATGGTGGTGTCTTTTGATTGAAACTTCGCCATGCCCCACGGCGAGACGTCCTTCGTGACCCATGCGTCACCGCCGTCCTTCATTCTGTAGTGCTCGGCGGAGAATGTGCCCGCGGGCACGGTGACCGATTCGCTGCCCAGATCCTGCGCGTCGCTGCGTATGTCCGCGGGATGAGAAGCATTGCGCTGAGCCATTTGCGCAGGCATCTCCATCGGCGGGCGCCCAGGCATCTGCATGATGATGCGAACCACGCGCGTCTGCTGGCCATCGAGCACCATGAGGTGCTTCATGAGCATTGCGTGGCCTGAGTCCTCGCTTGCCATGGCCATTTCAAGCCAGTAAGCGTCCTTCCCATCGACTGTTTCTTTGCCAACTACGGTAATCTCCATGGTGGAATTCTTGCCGTCGGCCGACTGGATTTCATAGGCTGCGCCATGGCCCACGACCGGACTCCAGACGCCGTGCATTTGGGGCGGTCCACCGTGGCCCATTTGCGCAAACGCCGTCGGTCCCGTTGCTGCGAGCAGGCTCAAAGCAATCGTCACCGTCAATTTCGAGAACGCCCTCATGAACGCTCCTTCACTCCGCGGATTCCCGTCGTGCATTTGGAACTACAGATCCCGGCCTTGCGAGTCATCCATTTTCGAAATCTCGAAGGCTGCACGTATGTTCGTGCCGCCGATCGAGCAATTGAATTCCGCGCCTTTCTCGTCCGTGGCGATCGTCGGCTCGCCGTTTTCCATTTTCTTTGGGAAAATAAAGACGGCCGCGAGAACCGTCTTGCCGTCAGGCCCGCGCTCGAATTCGACGCCGGTCGCCGGAATTTTCTGCTTCGATTTCTTCATGTTTAGATACGTCTTCGCGAGCAGAGCTTTCTCGTCCACGCCTTGGAATGGCTTCATGTCCGGACCAGCAATCAGCATCTGATAAGAGTCAACCGCCAGCGCGGCACGCTTCTCGGCCTCGTCCTCTTTCATTTGCCCGCCGAGAACCTGGCTGCGCAATAGAGCTTCGCGAATTGTGCGAGAGGAAACCCAGCGCGCCGCGAAAGTTGCTTGTGGAATCTGCGGGGCTGCGTCGGGTTTGGGAGTGCCCGTTCCCTGGCCCATCACGCCGCCGTCTGGCGAGTGTTCTTGGGTGGCGTTGGGAAGACTCGACCCTCCCGAATCGCCGCCCGCGGACCACGCAGCAGGCACCTGAACGATCTTTGACCAGGGCGAGTCGCTCAGAATCTTGCGCACATCTTTTTCATCCCACTGCGTGTAGGGCTTGGCCTTCCAAGGATCGCCCGCGGCCCAGGCGAGGCTCGCAAGGATGACTATTGCCAGGCTTCCGATAACTAGTTTTCGCACTGCGGTATTTCTCCTCATTCGTTATGGCAAGTCTGGGCGAGCGCGCCCCAGCGATCACACAGGCTGCCTGGTCATACATAGCTCGCAACCTACCTGACGGCGCGCTTTGCAGCAAGCGGATTTTCGCGCGGAATGCTCGCCGCCTGCGCCAATCCAGAAGCGCCCATGACGCGCTCGATGCGGTACACCGGATTTGCGCGAGATTCAAAATGCGTGCGCATGAGCAATTCGCCCACCAAACCCACGGCCAGCAATTGCACTCCAAACAAACACAGCATCATCCCCAGCACGAGCAGCGGGCCGTGCTGCACGAAGATCGGGGTGCTCCAGATCACTTTTTTTGCGAACAGCACCAGCATGATTCCCGCGCCTGCGAGCATGCCGAGAAGCCCAGGCGGCCCGAAAAAGTGCAGCGGTCGCGTCATGTATCGGAGCAGGAATCGAATCGTGATGATGTCGAATAGCACTCGCAGCGTGCGGGAAAGGCCGTAGTGGGACTTCCCTCCCGGCCGCACGACATTTTGAATCGGGACTTCGACGATTTTCGCGCCGTTCCATGCGGCGAGCGCGGGAATGAACCGGTGCATCTCGCCGTAAAGCGGAATGTCCTTGATGGCCTCGCGCCGGTAGACTTTGAAAGTGGTGCCGAAATCGTGGATGTTCACTCCCGAGAGTTTGGCCATCATGCCGTTGGCGATGAGAGATGGAAGCCGGCGGAGGAGAAAATTGTCCACGCGCTTCTGGCGCCATCCGCTCACGATGTCGCAGCCGTTGGCCTCGAATGCCGCTAGCATCGCGGGAATGTCGCTTGGATCGTGTTGCAGGTCGCCGTCCATCGAAATGATGACGTCGCCTGAGGCGTAATCGAATCCAGCGGCGAGCGCCGTCGTCTGACCGTAGTTGCGCTTCAGGCGCAGCACGGCTACGCGCGGGTCCGCTTCCGCGATTTCGCTGAGCAATTGCGCGGTCGCGTCGGTGCTCTGGTCGTCCACGTACACGAATTCGACCGGTTCGTAACGCCCGGCCATCACTTCGCTCAATCGCCGGTGAAGCTCGCGCACGCTTTCCTGCTCGTCGTGGAAAGGGACAACCACCGAGTACTTGGGCGTTGTGCGATCGTGTTCCCGCATATGGCTAGTTTAACTCCCGATAGCTGATTAACCGAACCCCCCGTTCCTCGATGGCACTCCTCGAGCCCGGATCGAGCAGTGCCTCGAGCTCCGTCTCGCGCTGGCGCAGAAGCCGCGTGCCCGTGCTCACGAGGTCCGCGTCGCAAACTCCCGGGTGCAGCATAATTTCGGTGCGGCCCTCATCTAGTCCGTCAATTAGGCGGCGAAGATTTGCAGGGCCGAGTTGCCCGGTCATCGCGAGGCCCAGGAAATGATCGGGCCAGCGCAGGCTGTACTTTCGCGCAAGGGCTTCGAGCCGCGGCGACACGGCGCGGACCGCGGCTGCGGCCACGAGCTGCTTCGCGATTCCGGCGCCCTCGCCTCGCGACGTCTGCCAGGAATCTCGAATGTCCTCAGCCGGATTTCGCACGCGCGTGATTCCAGATTCCTGCGCCACGCGGGCGAGCGCCTCCATCACGCGGGGGTGCGCGTGTGTGTGCTTGTGGGTGTCGAGATGGCTCGGTTCGATTCCTGCCCTGCGGATTTTCTCGATTTGCGCGCGCATCTCCCGCTCGATATCTTGCGTTCGCAACATTCCTGAGCTAACGCGCGCGACGAATGCGGGCAACGAATCGGGCAGGCGGCCTTCTTCGTCCGCGAGCGAGGGGATTTCTTCGCGCGGCGTAAGCGCGCGACCTCCGAGCAGCACCAGATGGCATCCGACTCCGAGCGCGGGATTGGCTTTCGCGCCTTCGACGGCATCGTCAAATGCCGCGCCATTGGCCATCAGGGTCGTGCTCGTCAAGATTCCCTCGCGGTGAGCGCGAAGGATGCCCTGGTTCACGCCACGGGTCAGTCCAAAATCGTCAGCATTTAGAATCAGTAGCTTCATGGCTTGATTGGGGATATCACTGTGCGGACAAGGATGATAACACGCTCGCGTGCGGCCCGCGCACCAGCTGCTTGCGGTGCGGGGGACCATGAGCGCGAAACCGCATTGAAAACAGCGGAGATAGGGATTGCAGCCTCGGACTTTCGCCTGAAAGAACATGGGCAGAGATTTTATCCGCAGGCAATTCCCAAGCCAAACTTCTCGCATGCACGCCGACAAATATGAATGCTCTGTAAAAGTTTTCAACAGTTCTGTTGAAATCTTTGTGGAAAAGGCCTCCGCGAAAAAGAAAATCATCCGCGATTCCATAGGCTTACTACTCATTGCACAAGTTCAGTGCAGCCGTCCAGCTCGCCGGCGAAATTTGCGTTGCAGCAGCGGCATTTGCGGGCACGCGACGATCGCTTCAAGCGCAGCGAATTATTTTTTGCGGCTGGAAATTATTTTGCGGCGGAGATTTTAGTACCAGTGGTGCGGCTCTTCGAGTTTGATTTCAATGGTTTGGCCTTCGGTTTCGATGTCGTACCACTTGCCATAGGTATGCCATCCTTTGGCGATCACTTGTATCAAAACTCTCCCTCGCGGAACTTCCGGAACTTTCACGGAGCCGTCCTCATTCGTCTTGAAACTCATTTCCGCGAGCTTTTCGCGATGGAACAAGCCGCCCGGTTCGTTGTATTTGACGTAAACGCTGGCGTTACCGACGGGTTTGTCGCCGCCTGTCACCAAGATGCGCAACTTGGTGATGGTCGCATCGGAAGATTTGGTTTCCTTTTTGTCCTGTCCTGAAGATTGAGCGGGAGGCGCGGGGTTCCCGGCGCCGCTGGTCTGGCAAAAAACCGATCCCGCGCTGAGCAAAACGATTGCCAGAATAATTGTAAATTTTCCACGGTGAGAAAGACGCGCGCGCTGGTATTCACCGCTCATCGTGATTCTTTTTTACTCTTTTCCACGGCGCACCTCAAGCGCCATGAAATCCTGCGAGATGCGGTAATCCAAAAGCCGGAGCAGGGCGCGATGCGGATCGTCCTCAGGAGGCGATTATCTCCGGTTCATGGTCCACCGGAAAATTCACGGACCTGGCAATGAAGCACTTAGCGTGCGCCGCGCCATGCAATTCGCGAGCCTTGGCAATATCCGAGCCGGGCGCGACAGTGACTTTCGGCCTTAGTACTACACGTTTGAAATTTCCCGCGCCGTCCGCCAATTCTTCCATCTCGCCTTCGGCATGATCAATATACGAGGTAACGGCGATTTTCGCTTCCGAGCAGAGATGCAGGTACCAGAGCTGGTGGCATGCCGAAAGTGAGGCGACCAGCAATTCTTCAGGATTCCAGCGCGCCAGGTCGCCGCGAAACGCCGGGTCGGAGGATCCCGGTATCACCGGCTTCTGAGCGCCGGCAGAAATTTCATGCGCCCGCTCGTAGCCCTTGTAGCTGGACGTGCCGGTCCCCTTGTTGCCCGTCCATTGGAGGGTGACGGCGTAGCGGTGCGTTTTTGCCATGGTGTCCTCGCGCGAGCGCTCGAAAGCCACACCCATTTTAAAATGAAAGCTTTTCTTGAGATATGACTCGCGGACATCCTCTCGCTGCTAATGGCCAGCCATATTGGCGGCGAATTTGCTCCGCGCGATTTTCGCGCTCCTTGTTGATGGCGTATGATGGAAGCTTGCAACGATAAGACTTTCGCGAGACCGGGGTTGACTCTTCGCATCGCGGCTGTGCAAATTTTGGCAGTCATGCTCAGCGTCTGGGTCATCTCATGCTTATAACGCGCTCAGACTACGATAATTCTCAATTGCCAGGAGGGACGACATGGGGTTTTCGACCGATGCGATTCACATAGGCCAGGAGCCGGATCCACTCACGGGCTCCATTGTCGCGCCCATTTACCAGACCTCGACGTACGTTCTCGAGGAAATGGGCAAAGACAAGGGCTACGACTACGCGCGGACGAATCATCCCAACCGCAAGGCGCTCGAGCGCACCATCGCGAAGCTCGAGGGGGGCAAGGCCGCGTACGTTTTCACGTCCGGCATGGCCGGGATTGACGCGGTGTTCCGATTGCTTCGCCCGGGTGACCACGTGATCCTCTCGCAGGCGGTTTACGGCGGCGTCTTCCGGCTGACGACCAAGCTGCTTGTGGATTTCGGTCTTGAATTCAGTTACGTGGACACGTCGCGTTTCGACCAGGTGCGCGAGGCTATCAAGCCTTCGACGCGAATGCTGTATGTCGAGACGCCCACGAACCCGACCATGATCGTCACGGACATAGCTGCGGCCTCCAAACTGGCGCGCGAGAGAAATTTGACGCTCGTGGTGGACAATACTTTTCTCAGCCCGTATCTCCAGCAGCCCATCTCGCTTGGCGCGGATATCGTCGTCCATTCCATGACCAAGTATCTCAACGGCCACAGTGACTGCACAGGCGGCGCTGTGATCCTGACGCGCCAGGAAGACGCCGACAAAATTTATTTTATTCAGCGTTCCGCCGGCGCGGGGCTTGCGCCCATGGATTGCTTCCTGGTATCCCGCGGCGTGAAGACATTGGCTGTGCGCATGGAACGCCACAATTCCAACGGCATGGCGGTGGCAAAATTTCTCGAATCGCATCCGAAAGTGAAGCGCGTGATTTACCCGGGGCTTGCGTCCCATGCGCAGCACGAAATCGCCAAGAAGCAGCAGCGCGGCTTCGGCGCGATGATTTCCTTCGACCTTGGCTCGCTCGAAGCCGCCCGCAAACTTTTGAACCACGTGCGTATTTGCTCACTCGCCGAAAGTCTTGGCGGCGTCGAAACTTTGATCTCGCATCCGGCGCTGATGACGCACGCTTCCGTTCCCGTCGAATTGCAGCAGCAGATTGGGATCACGCAGGGACTCGTGCGCATCTCCGTGGGCATCGAAGACGTCGAAGACTTGATCGCAGACCTAGAGCAGGCTCTCGCGAAGGTCTAGCCTCTTTGGCATCCGCCAGATATCATGCCGGCAGTGATTGTGGGAGCGCGCGATGTGTGCCTCGAAGAGCTTGAGCGCTGAAGCGGCGGCGGATGCGAGATCGAAGCGCCTCGCATTAATCGGCGCGGGGCCGGTCGGGCTGGCCATCGCCAAGGCGCTCCTCGCACACAATATTCCCTACGAGCAGCTTGAGGCCGACGACGATCTCGGCGGCAATTGGTACCACGGCGTGTATCCCACGGCGCACATCATTTCCTCGAGAAAAACCACCGAATACGCCGACTACCCCATGCCGGCGGACTATCCCGATTTCCCGAGCGCGCAGCAGATGCTCGACTATCTCCGCGATTACGCCGATCATTTCCAGCTTCGAGCGCAGATTCAATTCAATGCCAAGGTGCTGATGGCGCTGCCGCTCGCCGACGGCCGCTGGGAGCTCGAGCTCGGGAACGGCGAAAAAAGAATTTACAAAGGCCTGCTCGTCTGCAACGGCCACCATTGGGACAAGAAATTTCCATCCTATCCGGGAGAATTTTCGGGCGAGGTTTTGCACTCGAAAGATTACAAAAGCCCGCAACAGCTTGCCGGCAAGCGCATCCTCGTCATCGGCGGCGGAAATTCGGCCTGTGATCTTGCTTCCGAGGCCGCGCGCGTGGGCCGCTCCTGCAGCTTGAGCATTCGCCACGGCTATTGGTTTCTGCCGAAAACTTTATTTGGGATCCCGTTGCCGGAGCTGATGCAGCCGTGGTTTCCCGTGTGGGCGCAGAGATTTTTTATCGGCGCGATGCTGCGAGTCGTTGTCGGCAGATACGAAGACTATGGCCTTCCCCGCCCCGATCACAGAATCTTCGACACTCATCCCACACTCAATAGCGAGCTGCTCCATTACGTGAAGCACGGCCGCATTCGCCCGCGTCCTGATATCGCGCGCTTCGAAGGAAATCTGGTGCATTTCGTTGATGGAACGAAAGAGGAATTCGACACCATCGTTTGCGCCACGGGCTTCCATGTGAGCTTTCCTTTTTTGCCGCCGGGCCTTGTCCCCGTGAAGGGCGGCATTGCATACGTGTATGGAGGCATGCTGCTCCCCGACTACAAGAATCTCTACATCATCGGGACGTCGCAGCTTCGCTACGGCTTCGGGCCAGTCGTTACGCCGGGCGCCGATTTGATCGCGCGCATGATCGAGCTGCAGGATCAGATGGAGCTGCCGCTCGGGCTGGTGCTGAAAGAATCCGGCGCGAAGCTGCCGACTACGCATCTCGTGGACCCCATGGCGGCGCTGCGAAATATTAGGCGGAGCCGCCGCCTGCTGCCGCTGCTTGTGTGGAAGGAGCGGCGCCTGCGAAAGAAGCTGGCCGGCGGATTCAAAACCAGAGTGGTGCCGCGCGAAGGGATTTCGATCTCGCGCGACGTGGAGGTCTATTGAGCTGGAATCTGAAAGGCGGAGTTGCCGTGGTCACCGGGGCAGCGTCGGGAATCGGGCGAGCGCTCGCGCACAGGCTGGCGGCCGAGAAAATGACGCTGGCGCTTGCCGATGTGGACGAAGCCGGGCTTGCGGAAACGGGGCGCGAACTGATCAATCGGTTCGGCGAAAGAAAATTCTCGCTCTCGACGCACATCGTCAACGTTGCCGACGCGCCGGGCATGGAAGCATTCGCATCGGATGTTGTCCAGCGCCACGGCAAGGTGACGCTTCTCATCAACAATGCCGGCGTGGCGCTGCAAGGGAATTTCGAGGAAATTTCTCTCGCCGACTTCGAGTGGCTGATGAACATCAATTTCTGGGGCGTGGTTTACGGCGTCAGGAACTTTCTTCCCATCCTGCGCCAGCAACCGCGCGCGCACGTTGTGAATGTCTCGAGCATCTACGGCCTGATTTCGCCCGCGGGGCAGACGGCGTACTGCGCGAGTAAATTCGCTGTTCGCGGATTCACGGAGGCGCTTCTCCATGAGCTCGCAGCCACCAACGTCGGCGTCTCCTGCGTTCACCCGGGCGGAATACGCTCGCCGATCGCAAAAAATGCGCGAGTCGGCGCCGGCGTTCATCCTTCGATCCGGGATTTGAATCTTGCGCTTTTCGAGCGCGTGGCCACTCTCTCCCCGGACGAAGCGGCTGTCCGAATCGTTCGCGGCGTCAGGCGGAATGAACCGCGCATCTTGATCGGCGAGAGTGCCATTCGACTGGATAGATTGCAGCGCCTGATGCCGGTGCGCTACTGGAAGGTCGTAGTCGAGCAGTACAACAAGGAAAGAACTCGTCTCGCGAAGAATGCTGCGGGCTAGTGAGGATTTTTCTTGCGAGGACCCGCTGGCCGGATCGATTCGCCGAGCCAAGCGAGGTATTCGCGCGAGCCGCTCACAATCGGCAGCGCGATAATTTCAGGCACGTCGTAGCTGTGAAGTTTCTTGATCGCGCTTTCGAGTCTTGCAAATTGCTTTCGCGAGGATTTGATCACCAGCGGAAATTCCCTCCCGGATTCCACTTTTCCCTTCCAGCGATAAACGGATCGCACTGCAACATCGGGAAAATTCACACAGGCTGCAAGCCTCTGCTCCACAAGTGATCGCGCGATTCGGTGTGCTTCTTTCGCGGACCCGCACGTCACGAGGACCACAATCTTGTCCGTCATTGTTCGCCCATTATCATCGTGCGCTTTCTCCCGCCAGACGGGCGATTGCGCGATTACTCTTGCGACTCTCCCATGTGCGAATGGTGTATGCCCACGGCTCGCACGCCACGATACAATAGCCGCCCGTGACCTCTCAAACGATCCATTTCGGCACTTCGGGCTGGCGCGGCGTCATCGCCGATGATTTCACTTTTTCCGGCGTGCGCCGTGCCGCGGCCGCGATTGCCGGTCACGTCCGCGCGAAGAAGAAATCACCGGCGCTGATTGTGGCCCACGACACGCGATTTTTTGCTGAAGAGTTCGCGCTCACGACTGCAAGTGTCCTGAAGGCTCATGGATGCCGGGTCCTGCTCTGCCGCGAAGCGACGCCGACGCCGGCCGTCGCACACGCCATTATTCATGGCCGGCTCGACGGTGGAGTGAACATCACCGCCAGCCACAATCCCGCCGAGTATAACGGCTTGAAATTTTCCGGCCCTGAAGGCGGCCCGGCCCTGCCGGACGTGACGAAGGACATCGAGAAGCGCGCCGCCGCGATTGAAGATGAACCCATCGCGCTCGACAACATCGTGGATGATTTCGAGAGCGTTCAACCGCGCGAGCCGTATTTCGCGCAGCTCGACAAGATGGTTCGATTCGACGTCATCAGCAAAGCCAAAGGAACTTTCGTGTACGACGCGGTCCATGGCTGCGGCGCTGGGTGGCTGGATCGCATCCTCGCGGCAAATGGCATCGCTGTCAGCGAGCTTCGTGCCGGGCGCGATGTGCTATTCGATGGCACTGGGCCGGATCCTTCCGAGGAAAATCTGGCGCCGCTGAAAAAGGCGGTCGTTGAAAAACGTGCGCTCGCGGGCCTCGCCACTGACGGTGACGCCGATCGCTTTGGGATTCTGGATCGTGACGGCTCGTTCGTCTCGCCGAATCATATTCTCGGCTTGCTTTTCGATTACTTGCTTGAAACACGCGGGGACAAGCTAGGCGCTTCGCGCAGCGTCGCCACGTCGCATTTGGTCGACGCGGTTGCGCGTTTTCATGGAGTGAAGACGTACGAAACGCCGGTGGGATTTAAATATGTTGGCCCGCTGCTGCGCGAAAACAAAATTGCAATCGGCGGCGAAGAAAGCGCTGGGCTCACCATCCGCGGGCACGTCCCGGAGAAAGACGGAATCCTGGCTTGTCTGCTGGTTGCGGAAATGATTGCCGCGCGCCAGACGACGATTGCCGAACAGTTGCGCGATCTCTTTCGCCGCGTTGGTACTGAATTCTGGCCTGTTCGCGTCAACCTGCATCTCGCAGAAGAGGTGCAAGCTCGACTCGCGGAACGCCTGCGGCAGGATTTCAAGGAATTCGCCGGGCGGCAGGTTGCGCGCACGGATCGCACCGACGGCCTGAAACTGATTTTCGGCGATGGCACCTGGGTACTGATGCGCCCTTCGGGCACCGAACCGGTCGTCCACATCTACACGGAATCGGCTTCGCCCAGCGAGTCGCAAAAACTGGCGGAAGACGCGCAGTCATGGATCAACAAACAATGAAGCCGGCGCCGACGAATCAGCGAGAGACTTTCGTCGAGCAGATGCGCGAATTTCTTCACCGCAATTTCAATTGGTTTCTGGCCGCCGGATTTGCACTTCTGCTGCTCCAGGATATCTTCGGGACTCACGGCGTGCTGGCGATGCGCCGCACGCAGCAGGAAGCCGCCAAAATCCGCAAGGAAATCAATCAGCTTGACGACGAGAACCGGAAATTGCAGGACCGCGTGAAAGCGCTCAAGAGCGATCCCGCCACCATCGAACGAATCGCCCGGCAGGAAATGCATCTCTACCGTCCCGGCGAACTGGTT
Source organism: uncultured Acidobacteriota bacterium (assembly GCA_963701005.1). Taxonomy (GTDB): domain Bacteria; phylum Acidobacteriota; class Terriglobia; order Acidiferrales; family UBA7541; genus Palsa-295. The sequence continues at coordinate 2,200,105 of OY969555.1, read as the reverse complement.
TTCGAGACTCACGGGGACAGCGCCGATAAATCAAGCGCGCCGCTGCCGCCTGGCGCGCCGCCGGGAAATCCTAATTCTGCACAGCCGCCGGCTGCTTGCGAAGAATCCAGGCAAGCACCTCCGCGCCGCGCCCCTTCCACCGCGTGCGCGCCAGCGAAAGCAAAACCATCGCCACGAAAATAATCGCGAGGCCTAGCGTCGCCATCGGGATAGTCTGCGCGCGCTTCGGAAGAATGGAAAACCGCCCGTAAACGAATTCGATGTGCACCCAATAAACGAGCAGCGACGTCTGTCCGATCTGAATCAGCGGGCTGAAGCCCACTTGGCCCAGTCCCCAGCGGCACCACGCGTAGCTCGCGAAAATAATCATCAGGAGGATTCCCACGCGCGCGAGAAAGAAATTCGGGCTGGTATGCCAGTAGTCGTACACGGCGTAAAGCTGCACAGGCCGCGAATCTAGCCACGAAGAAAGGTAAAAAAGTCCGACGCCAGCGGCGCCCAACAGTGCGGTGGTCTTGGCCGCATTCTTCATGGCCCAGTCGCTGAAGAGAAAAAATCCGATGGCCAGACCGGCAAAGGCAAAAGCAGTCCACGGAAAAATCGGGAAGAGCCAGGGCTGCGGCTTGTTGAAAGTGTGAACGCCGTTGATGTAAGACTCGAGATACCACGGCAGCCACTTCAGCCGCCACGTGGTCCAGACCAGCGGCGTGGCAAGCGCGACGCCGAGCGCGACGGCGATGGCGAGGGCGGCGTTCGCCGCGCGCGTCCTTGTGACGCGTGAAGCTGCGCCCATAAACATCATCGAAAAGCCAATCGTGTTCAGGATATCCACGCGCAATAGATCGGTCCACGGCGCCCACGGCTGGCCGAGGACAAATTCCTGGACGCGGAAGAGCAGTCCGAGGCCATAGATTTCCGCGCCGCGTCGAATTGTGGTCGCCGCGATTTCATTTGCGGAGACGCCTTTGCGGCGCATCTTGTCCGTGACCAGCGCAAACGAAACGCCCGCGAGAAAAAGGAAGAGTGGAGCAGGAAGTGTGCCGCCGAGCTGGGACCATCCAATGAAACGCGTGTTGCGCGCCGCACCTCCCAGCCACGAGTCGTAGCAATGCGTTTGGAACATCAGCAGGCAAGCGAGCCCGCGCATCCAGTCGATATAGGAGATACGCTGCTTTCCGGATTCGGCCATCGCGCTCAGAGGCCCCAGAATCGCCGAGCCGCAAACGCAAATCAAGTTCTTATCGGAAAGTGTGCGCGGGCGAGTAAAATCCTCACCCGTGGCGGCCAATTCGAGAACCTGGCGAATGAATTTTCCGGCTGCGGCAGCGGTCTGGGCCGCGGTGGTGATTCTCGCAGTGTTTCTGGGGCCTTGGCTCGGCTATGGCGGCGCGCGATTCGCAGTCGCGCTTGCGGTCGGCGCGGCGCTTTTTGCGTTCGAGCTGTTTCTTGCCGCGCCGCCTGTGCTCCAGAAAGTGCGCGGCATGCTCGGCGAGCACGGCGGGGTGCTTGCGGCGCTCGTGCCATTGTTCGCCGTACTCATTTATTCAGCGAGCGTCGCGGGCAATTTGAAATGGACACTGGCGGCTGCTGCTTACGCAGTCGTGCCGTCACTTTTGCTCGCCACTTGCGCTGGAAAAACTGCGGGGACTTGGCAGGATTATCTTGCTGCCATCCTCATTTGGCTGCCCGTGGAATTCCGATGGATGTACCGGTTATTTCCGTTCCCGCCGCCGCTGACGCATATTTTGACGATTCTGCTGGCGCTCTGCACGGGCGTCGCCGCGTTTCTCATTGTGCGCCGGCTCGATGGCATCGGCTATGCCGTCGAATGGAAGCGCGGATTCGGCTGGAATGTGATTTTCAATTTTGCTGCATTTGGAGTGATCGCCATTCCGCTCGGTATGAAGATGGGCTTCTTGACATACGAACCATCCCCCTCGCGTCTACATTCCCTGCCGCTATCGGCGGTGGGGATACTCTTTTTCACCGCGTGGCCCGAAGAATTTTTATTTCGAGGAGTGCTGCAGAATTTGTTTTCACGGACATTCAGAAATCAGTGGGCGGGGCTTGCCGTCGCATCCATCATTTTTGGGGCGTCGCACATCCTGCACGCGCCATTTCCGAATTGGAAGTACGTGATCCTGGCGACTATCGCAGGTTTTTTTTACGGCCGCGCGTGGATGAAAAGCAGCTCGCTCTTTCCCGCAACGCTCGTCCACGCGCTGGTGGATATTTCGTGGCACGTGCTATTCCGCTGAACCGCGCAAGAATCCACCGGCTAGCGAACAACTCCCGAAAGCGGGCTGGACGCCGTGGCGTAAAGTTTTTTCTCGATGCGGCCGGCTAGATACGCCTTGCGGCCGGCCTCGACGGCGGCGCGCATCGCTTCGGCCATGAGGACCGTGTCCTGCGCTCCGGCAATCGCCGTGTTCATCAGCACGCCCTCGGCGCCCAGCTCCATCGCGACGGTCGCGTCCGAAGCTGTGCCCACGCCCGCGTCCACGATCAACGGCACTTCGGTGATCCGCTCGCGCAAAATGTGCAGATTGGCGACATTTTGAATTCCCATACCGGAGCCAATGGGCGCGCCGAGCGGCATCACCGCGGATGCGCCGGCGTCAATCAGTTTGCGCGCGACGATGAGATCGTCGTTGGTGTACGGGAGAACGATGAAGCCTTCCTTCACCAGCGTCTTCGTCGCGCGAATGAGCTCCTCGGTTTCGGGGAAAAGCGTCTTCTCGTCGCCGATCACTTCGAGCTTCACCCACTCGGAGAGTCCCACTTCGCGGCCCAACCGCGCGGCGCGGACAGCTTCATCCGCGGAGTAGCATCCCGCCGTGTTCGGCAGAATGAAATATTTCTTGCGGTCGATGTAATCGAGCAAGGATTCTTTGGTGCGGTCGGTCAAATTCACGCGCCGGACCGCGACGGTCACCATGTCCGCGCCGGAAGCTTCGTGGGCCCGCACCATTTCCTGAAAGCTGCGGTATTTTCCGGTGCCGACAATCAAGCGGGATTTGAATGCGCGGCCGGCAATTACGAGTTGGTCGGTCATTGATATGTCTCCGAATTATCTCCACCCGTATTGTACATCTCGCGGGCGCTTCGCGGCACTGCGCAACGCAGAAGGCGAAATCGAACGCGGCGCCAAAATGGAAGCAATTCGTCAGGCGAGTGGCTGGGGGCGAGGCTCTTCGACATCCGCATACAGGCGCGCGATGACGTCGTGATAGCGTTCTTCGATCACGCGGCGCTTCATTTTCATGGTGTAGGTCAATTCGCCGTTTGCGTAGGTAAAGTCCTGCTCGAGCAGGGCAAAGCGTTTCGGCTTTTCGTATTGCGCCAAGCTTGCAGTGAGCCGTTCAATTTCATTCGAAAGCAGATCGCGCACCCAGGGATCGTTGGTCATCTGCGTGGGGCCCTGGAATTCGCGCCCGGTCTTGCGCGCTTCGGCCTCGATTGCCGGGAAATTGGGAACCATGAGAACCGAAACGAATTTTCGCTTGTCGCCCACCACGATTGCATTCGAAATGAAGGGAGAAGTCTTCAGCGAGTTTTCGATCGGCGCAGGCGCGACAAATTTTCCGGCTGCCGTCTTCAGCAGCTCTTTTTTGCGATCGGTGATTACGAGGTAGCCGTCTTCATCGAGGCGGCCGATGTCGCCGGTGCATAGCCAGCCGTCGGGCGTGAAAACTTGGCGCGTGTCGTCCGGCTTGCGGTAATAGCCCTGCATGACGCACGGCCCCTTGACGAGAATTTCGCCGTCCTCCGCGATGCGCACCTGGACGTGCGGAATCGGCCGTCCCACCGTCCCAACTTTGTTTGCCGAAGGAAGATTCGCGGAAACCACCGGCGCAGTTTCCGTTAGCCCGTAGCCCTGGTAGACCGGCAGGTTGAGCGTCCAGAAAAATTCCGTAAGCTCGGGCGCGAGCGGCGCGCCGCCGGATGAGAACGTGCGGATGCGCCCTCCCAGCCCTTCACGAATCTTCGAGTACACGAGGGCATTCGCAATCCACCATTGGAACTTGACGAGAATCCCCACATTTTTTCCAAACGCGCGCCAGGGCGCAGCCTCATCCGCAACATGCAGCGCCCAATCAAAGAGCATGCGCTTCAAGCCGGTCGTCCGGTGCCCCTTCTCTAGAATGTTCGCGTACATCTTCTCGTAAAAGCGCGGCACAGCCGCCGTCATTGTTGGACGGACTTCGAGAAGAGCTTGCGCCACGGACTCGACCTGTTCCACATAAGCGATGGAGACCCCACGAAAGAAATAGCCGTAATCCATCACTCGCTCGTAAACATGGGCGAGCGGCAAAAACGAAAGCCCGATATCCCCGGGAAGGACTTCGTAATCCTTGGAAGAGTCGAGCGCATTCGAACTAAGATTCGATTGAGTCAGCATCACGCCTTTGGGTTCGCCGGTGGTGCCCGAGGTGTAGATGATGGTGGCGAGTTGGTCCACGGAGACGTCGGCGACGCGGCGGCGATAGTCCGCGATATCGGCGTCGCCTGCCGTGGCGATCAGCGTTTCGTATCGAAGGAAATCGCCGCGCAGATCCTCAGGCGGCGCCACGGAAATCACCTGCTCGAGTTTCGCGAGCCGGTCGCGGCACTCGGCGATTTTTCTGGCCTGCGACTCGCCCTGAGTAATCACAATCCGCGCGCCCGAATCATTCAGGATGTAACTGAGCCGGTCCAGGGATTCGTTGAAGTAGACGGGCACGCTGACCGCGCTTACGCCTTGAATCGCGAAGTCGGCTATGTGCCACTCGGGGCAGTTGGGCGCGAAAATGCCCACGCGATCGCCGGGCTTGATGCCGAGTTCACCGAGCGCTTTCGAAATTCCCGCGACGCGGCGCAGCATTTCGATAGCTGAAATGGATTTCCAACCGTTCGAGGTGCGGTACATCTGCGCCTGCGGATTCGCGAAACGGTCCACGGCGTCGAGATAGCATTTCGTGAGAGGGGGATAATCAGTCGCCATTCAATCAACTCTAGCGTATCGGGGCCGCGCCGCGCAACGCGGGCCTACAATTCCTGTGCCGGGGTGCGATAAGATGCCTCATGCCCAAAATCGCCACGGAAGACGCGACAGGTTACCAGCCGGTGCGGGCGCCGCGTGGGACCGCGATTTCCTGCAAGGGGTGGCAGCAGGAAGCGGCGCTGCGCATGCTGATGAACAACCTCGACCCGGAGGTGGCTGAGAAGCCGGAAGATTTAATCGTTTACGGCGGGCGGGGGAAAGCCGCGCGCAACTGGAAATGCTTTCACGCGATCGTGGCCTCGCTCAAGTCGCTTGAGAACGACGAGACGCTGCTGGTGCAGTCCGGCAAGCCGGTGGGAATTTTTCGTACGCACGCCTATGCGCCCCGCGTGCTGATCGCGAATTCGAATCTCGTGGGCCACTGGAGCGACTGGAAGAATTTCGACGAGCTCGACCGCGCCGGATTGATGATGTATGGGCAAATGACGGCGGGGAGCTGGATTTACATCGGCACGCAGGGAATTCTTCAGGGCACGTATGAAACTTTCGCCGCAGCGGGGCGCCAGCATTTTCACGGAGTCCTCGCCGGAAAGCTAGTGGTCACCGGCGGGATGGGCGGTATGGGCGGTGCTCAGCCTTTGGCCGCCACTCTCAACGGCGCAGCATTCCTCGGAATTGACGTGGATCCCGAGCGCATCAAGCGTCGCGTGAAGACGGGCTATTGCGACGTGATGGTGAACGACCTCGATGAAGCGCTCCGAATTCTGAAGAATGCGGTGCGCAAGCGCGAAGCGACTTCGGTCGGGCTGGTCGGCAATTGCGCGGATGTGGTTCCGGAATTGGCGCGCCGCGGCGTGGTGCCCGATTTGCTCACCGACCAGACGAGCGCGCACGATCCAGTCGGCGGGTACATTCCGCAGGGGCTCGATGTCGCGCAAGCCGCGGAGCTGCGCCAGAGCGATCCGGAGGCTTACCGGAAGCGGTCGCTCGAATCCATTGCCAAACACGTGGAAGGAATGCTTGCGCTGCAGAAAATGGGCGCCGTCACGTTTGATTACGGCAATAACATTCGCACGTTCGCCTTCGAGCAGGGCGTGAAGAACGCTTATGATTTTCCCGGCTTCGTGCCCGCTTACATTCGCCCGCTCTTCTGCGAAGGGCGCGGCCCCTTCCGCTGGGCGGCTCTTTCGGGAGAAGCTTCGGACATTCATCGCACGGATCAGCTTGTGCTCGAAATGTTTCCGCACGACGAAATCTTGTGCCGCTGGATCAAACTGGCACAAAAGCGTGTGCGCTTCCAGGGACTGCCGGCCCGCATCTGCTGGCTGGGATACGGCGAACGCGACAAATTTGGCCTGGCGCTCAATGAGCTGGTCGCGCGCAGCGAATTGAAAGCTCCGATTGTGATCGGGCGCGACCATCTCGATTGCGGCTCCGTCGCCTCGCCCTACCGCGAAACGGAAAAAATGCGCGATGGTTCAGACGCCGTAGCCGACTGGGCGTTGCTGAATGCCCTGCTCAACACCGCCAGCGGCGCGAGCTGGGTCTCGATACACAATGGCGGAGGCGTCGGCATCGGCTACGCGCAGCATGCCGGGCAGGTGACGGTCGCCGATGGGACGAAAGAAATGGCCGCGCGCATCGAACGCGTGCTCACGAACGATCCGGGAATCGGCGTCGCGCGTCACGCGGACGCCGGTTATCCCGAAGCAATTGATTTTGCGCGCAAGGCCGGCGTCAAGATCCCAATGCTTTAATTTTGCATCGCCTCGATATGAATTCTCATCCAATCCGTTAACCAACCCCAACGGACCGTTCCATTTACGGAGGGACCATGATCGCCATCACAGGAGCCACAGGAAATACCGGAATGCCGGCGGCGGAAGCATTGCTGGCAAAGGGTGAGAAAGTCCGCGCCATCGGCCGGGATCCGAAAAAACTTGAGCCGCTTGTCCAGAAAGGCGCGGAAGCTTCCGCCGGCAACGCGGCAGACGCGGCTTTCTTGACGAAAGCTTTCGAAGGCGCCAATGCAGTGTATCTGGTGCTGCCCGCTGATGTGATGCAGCCAGACATGCGCGCATTTCAAGAACGCCTCTCGGATGCATATGCCGCGGCGATCTTGAAGGCGCGCGTGCCTTACGCTGTCACGCTGAGCAGCATCGGCGCGCAGCATTCGGAAAAGACGGGCCCGATCGTGGGCCTGCACAATCTGGAACAGAAACTCAATCGCATCCCGGGCCTCAACGTTCTGCACCTGCGCCCGGGCTTTTTCATGCAGAATTTTTTCATGAGCATTCAGCCTTTGCGGACCATGGGAATTCTCCCCGGCGGGTTGCCGGCTGATGTGCCGATGCCGATGATTGCCGCGAAGGACATCGGAACGTACGCCGCCGGACGTCTTGCCGCCATGGATTTCGTGGGCAGCTCCGCGCACGAACTTCATGGCCAGCGGGACATCACGATGAAAGAGGCGGCGTCCATCCTCGGCAAGGCAATTGGCAAACCCGACCTGAAATACATGCAAGTGCCATTTATGATGCTCGAACCGGCGCTGGTTCAGATGGGCATGCCGAAAAGCACAGCGGCGCTGATGATCGAAATGTGGAAGGCGGCCATCGCGGGGCTTGTTGCGGCGCAGGCGCCTCGCACGGCAAAGAATACGACGCCCACAACGCTCGAATCATTCGCGGCGGAGGTCTTCGCCCCGGCGTTTCTCGGCAAGACTGCTAGCGCTTAATCGGCGGCCAGTAGTTTTTTGCCGCCCGTCACGCTAGTATCAGAGCACCTGCCGTGCCTGATTGGCTGATCACCGGCTGCTCAGAACTTCTGACGCTGCGCGGGGCCGTACCGCGGCGCGGCCGTGCACTCAGCGAACTTGGGATTATTCGCGACGGCGCGCTGCTGATTCGCGACGACCGCATCGCCGCCGTTGGCCAGCGGCGGCGCATCGAACGGATGCGCGGCGCCCGGCGCGCGGAGAAGCTGGATCTCGATGGCCGCGTCGTCCTCCCTGGATTCGTTGACTCCCACACTCATCTGATTTTTCCTGCCAGCCGCGCAGCCGAATACGAGCAGCGCATTGCCGGAGCAACCTACGAAGAAATCGCCCAGGCGGGCGGCGGGATTCGCTCGACCGTCGAACACCTCCGGCGTTCTTCGGCGAAGCAATTAAAAGCTCGGGCGCGAATGAATCTCCACGAATTCGCGGCGCATGGAACCACGACTGTCGAAGCGAAGAGCGGCTACGGCCTGGACTGGAAGAACGAGCTGAAAATGCTCGAAATTCTTTACGAGCTCCACCAGGAGCAGCCCATCGACATCCACTCGACGTTCCTCGGCGCGCACACGGTGCCATCGGAATTTCGCGGCCGCGCGGATGCCTACGTAAATCTTCTCTCACGGCGCTGGATTCCGACAGTTGCCACGGCGGGCCTGGCGGAATTTTGTGATGTCTACTGCGATCGCGGCGCATTCACTGTGGCACAGGCGCGGACAATTCTCAGTGCCGGGCGTGCCTGCGGCCTGGTGCCGCGCGTCCACGCGGAGCAGCTCGAGCGCACTGGAGCATCGCGGCTTGCGATTGAATTGTCCGCGGCGAGCGCCGACCATCTCGAGAAAATCAATCGGGGCGACATTCGCGCGCTCGGCCTTTCGAATGTCGTCTGCACGCTCCTGCCGGGCTGCTGCTTTCATCTCGGGCTCGGGCAATATGGCCACGCTCGCGAGCTGATCGAAGCAGGCGCCATCGTGGGCCTCGCAACCGATTTCAATCCCGGCACCAGCCCCACGCTCAGCATGCCGATGATTTTGTCGCTCGCGTGCACGCAGATGCGCATGACTCCCGCCGAAGCCATCACCGCCGCCACCGTGAATCCAGCCTATTCCTTGCGCCAGCATGACCGCGTCGGTTCGCTCGAGGTTGGCAAGTATGCTGACCTCGCAGCGTTTGACGTGGCCGACTACCGCGAAATCCCTTATTATTTCGGTGTGAACCTGTGCAGCCTGACGATGAAGCGCGGCACAGTCGTTCATTCGAAAATTACTTAGCGCCGTGGGACGGACCATCGCAGCGCCTCTGAGGCCATGAAACGACTCATCGAATGTGTCCCTAATTTTTCCGAAGGCCGCGATACGGCGAAGGTGGACGCCATCGTTGCCGCCATGCGCGAAGTTCCCGGCGTGTTCCTGCTCGATCGTGAAAGCGACGCGGACCACAATCGCAGCGTGGTCACGCTAGCGGGTGAACCCGAAGCCGTCGCCGAAGCGGCCATGCGCGGCGTGGGTAAAGCTGCCGAGCTGATTGACCTCACCCGCCACACGGGAGCGCACCCGCGAATGGGCGCGACAGACGTGGTGCCGTTCATCCCCATCGAGGGCGTGACGATCGAAGATTGCGTGGCGCTGGCGAAAAAAACAGGCCGCGAAATCTGGGAGCGCTACCGCATTCCTGTCTATTTCTATGAGGCTGCGGCGCAAAAGCCCGAACGCGCCAATCTGGAAAACATCCGCAAGGGCCAGTTCGAAGGCCTGCGCGAAGAAGTCCTGCGCAATCCCGACCGCGCTCCCGATATCGGCGAACCGCGGCTGCATCCGACGGCCGGGGCCACCGTCGTCGGCGCGCGCAAATTCCTGATCGCTTACAACATTAATTTGAATACGCCCGATCTCGATATCGCCAAGCGCATTGGAAAGAATATCCGCTTCTCGAATGGCGGATTGCGCTACGTGAAAGCCATGGGCGTGGACTTGCGCGCACGCCATCTCGCTCAAGTCTCGATTAACCTCACCGATTTCGAGCAGACGCCGATCCATCGGGTCTTCGAGATGGTGAAGCGCGAGGCCGAGCGTTACGGCGTGACGATTGTCGGTAGCGAAATTGTGGGGCTGATTCCCAAGCGCGCGATTGAATTGACCGCCGACTTCTATCTTCAGCTTGAGAACTTTTCTCCCGCGCAGGTGTTAGAGAATAGACTGGAAGCTTCGCTGAGCGGCGTGGCCTCCGAAGGGGCGGGGAAGCTTGCGGCGCTCGCACTGCCTTTTCTCGATGCGGTCGCGCAGCCGACGGCCACTCCCGGGGGCGGCTCCGTAGCCGCGCTCGCAGGCGCGCTCGGCGCAAGTCTCGGCCAAATGGTCGCCGGCCTTTCGCGCAAAAAGAAATCGCAGGTAGCACATGTCGAAGCCCTCAGTGAAGCCGTCGCCGAATTTCAGACAGCCTCGCAGGCGTTGGCGGAAGCGATTGACCGGGATGCCGCGTCATTTGAATCCGTGATGGCCGCGTACAAATTGCCGCAAAGCAATCCCGAAGAGCAGCGCCGCCGCGAGGAAGCTATTCAGCATGCATTGCAGGGCGCGGCCAGGGTGCCGCTGGAGGTGGCGCGGAGGGCCGCGGATATATTTGAACGCCTCGGGCAACTGGAACCCATCTCCAGCCCCTCTATGCTTTCAGACATTCGCGTGGGCCGTTTGATGGCGGCTGCGGGAGTTCGAGGCGCGCTCGAAAATGTCGCCATTAATCTGGAGTCCGTCACCGACGCCGCTTTTGCCGCGCAAATGAGGTCGGAATCGGCATCGCTTCTGGCACGCGTCGGCGAAAGCGCGGTTGGCGCGGGCCGGCCATAAGATTTTTCGGAGCACTGAGGGATAAAATTATGAGACAGCCAAAAATAAGATTTATCGCAATCACGCTTGTTGGAGTGGCGGTTCTGCTTGCAGGCTTGACTCTTTTACCCGCTCGCAGCTCGGCCGGCGCACTCAGCACCGCGGTAATCGGGATGTTTCCGAAGCAGGTAGGCGAATTTGCCTATGCCGACTTGAAAGCGGCGCGAAAATTTTCCTGGTTCCCGCAAATTCGCGAGCAACTCTTGCCGTCGCGCTTCCGCCAGTTCGAGCAGTTCCTGTCTTCGGCTGGTATTGACCCGAATACGCAGGTCGAAGAGCTGGCCTGGGCCGGCATCACTACCTCGGAATCTGGCGGCGAGGAAATCGTTGGCGTGGCGCTCGGATCATTTGACCCGTCATCAATCGAAGCGAGATTCAAGGCGCAGAAGCTCGCGGTCGTCGATTCTCACAGCTACCACATGTATGCCTTCGGCAGCGGATCAGGTGCGGGCGACATTTTCTTTGTCTTCATCGATTCCAATACGGCCGCGTTCGGCCATCGCGGCGCGCTCGAAAAATTAATCGACGTCCGCAGCGGCGGCTCGGAAAGCCTGATGAACAATTCGCAGCTCTTCCCCTTGATCAGCGATGCGAATGGCAGCGGAACAATCTGGGCCGTACTCGACCAAAAATATGCTCACCTCGCCATGCAGCAATTAGTGCCACAGGCGAACCAGTTCCCGCAGGCCGCCGCGATCGTGAATCGAATTCATGCCATGACCATTTCGGTGGACGCCGATAGCGGCGTTGCCGCGCACTTCCAGGCGGTCTGCGATTCCGTGGATGACGCGAATCTGCTCGCCGCCGCGATGCAGGCGGGCTTGATGTACCGCCGCTATCAGGAAGCGCAATCAAATCCGGATTTGGCCCGCGTGATTGATAGCGTGCAAGTGACGCCTTCAGGCGACCGCCTGAAAGTGGATGCCACGGTGAGCGAGGATCAGTTGGGAGCGCTGATACGCACGAAAGTTTTTGCCGTACCGATGTGATTTAAATCGCGGAGTTTCTGCGGCAGGTCGACAGCGGAGATTCAGACGGCGGCTCTGCGCTCGCCGCAATATTTGATCAGCGTCATGCGCGAGAGCCCGTTGCGCGTTTCGTATTGCACGCGGTCCACCCGCGTATCTTGAAGAGAATTGCTGATTCCCGCCATAACTCCCTCAGCGCCGCCGCAAAATGAATCGAGACCGGCCGAGGGAAGCGCCTCGCCCGTATGCTCGATGGTCACTTCGACGCGGTCCGCAAAATCCTCGACGATCATCCGCAGAGCGCCGTCGTGCTCGCCCTCGGCATTAACCAGCGGAAATGTTTCGCGGCAGGCGTCCACCACGGCGGCCGCCAATCCCTCTTGCGCTTTATCCGATAGCCCCGCGATTTGAGACAAGTGCGAAACCAGCGCGCCGATCCCCGCCAGGAGCCGCGGATCATCCTGCAAAGTCAATTCCGTGTGGTGGTGATCAGTGGTCATCTTTATCGGCGACGCGTACGTCGCAGGCCTCACGGCAGTCCGGGCAATAATACAATCCATCGACGCAAAGGCGAACATTGTATTGCGACTGGCAGAAGCAGCAGTACTTCTCGCAAGTACACTGAGTCTCCGGTTTGTCGCACTGCGAGCAAAGTACGAGCACTGCATGGCCTCCCTGTCGATCGCCTATTTCGCCTTCACTCCATAGTAGGACAGGTGCCGATGCGCGACAAGCAGGTTCGCCCCCGCCATGCTGAAGCCGCCAAGCCTATTTACGGATGCCCCGTGCCAATTCCACGTTGCCACGCGAAGAATTCGAAAACTCGCGCCCGCGGGGCGCTTTCTTGACACTCCACAACCCGCATGCTACGTTCGTTATCTTGTTGCAAAACCTGGGAAATACTCTGTGACCACGCCGGCCACCGCTGAAATCCACAAGACCGCACTGAACGCCATCCATCGCCGCCTCGGCGCCAAGATGGTGAATTTCGGCGGCTGGGATATGCCGCTCGAATATTCGGGAATTCTTTCCGAGCACGAGGCGGTGCGCACGCGCGCGGGACTTTTTGACGTGAGCCACATGGGCGAGATCGAAGTGCGCGGGCCCGAAGCGCTCGCGCTCGTGCAGCACGTCACCTCCAACAACGCCGCGAAGTTGATCATCGGCCAGGCGCAGTATTCCGGCCTGATGACTTCGCGCGGAACATTCGTGGACGATCTGCTGGTCCACAAAATTTCCGATACGCATTACTTGCTATGCGTCAATGCCGGAAATCAAGAGGGCGATTTCGATCACGTGCTTGCCAACAACCGCTTCGACGCCAAAGTCGAAAACGCAGGCCCGCGCTATTCTCAATTGGCCATTCAAGGCCCGCGCGCGAAAGAGATTCTCCAGCGCCTCACGCACGTCACGCTCGACCCGATCCGCTACTACTATTTCACGTTCGGAAAAGTGGATGGCGTCGATTGCCTGATTGCGCGGACGGGCTATACCGGCGAAGACGGCTTCGAGATTTATTTTGCCCCGGAATTCTCGGAGAAATTGTGGAACAATCTTCTAGAGACGGGCAAATCCGCTGGGATGATTCCCTGCGGCCTGGGCGCTCGGAATACTCTGCGCCTCGAAGCCGGCATGTGCCTCTACGGGCATGAAATTGACGACACTACGACGCCCTGGGAGGCCGGGCTCGGCTGGATTTGCAAGCTCGATAAGGGCCCGTTTCTCGGAAGCGATGTGCTCGCTCGCCAGAAACAATCAGACATCGAGCGCAGGTTAGTGGGATTTGAAATGCTGGATAAGCGCATCGGCCGCGACGGATATCCGGTGTTGATTGCGGGCCGCGAACAGGGCTGCGTCACCAGCGGCTGCCCGGCGCCGCACCTCAAGAAAAACATCGGGATGGCCTACGTGCCGCCGGCGGCCACCGCTATCGGCTCGCAAATTGAAATCAGTATTCGTGGGCAGTCGGCGCCCGCGCGCCTTGTCGCTTTGCCGTTCTATAAACGGCCTCACTAGCCGCAAAAATTCATGCAGGGGGCGAATATGTACCCAACGGATTACCGCTACACGAAAGAACACGAGTGGATCAAGATGGATGGCGGCATCGGAACCATCGGCATCACCGACTATGCGCAGTCCGAGCTCGGCGACGTCGTCTTCGTCGAAATGCCGAAAGTCGGAGTGAAGTTCAAAACCGGGCAATCATTCGGCACCGTCGAGTCCGTCAAGGCCGTCAGCGAAATCTTCAGCCCCGTTGCCGGCGAGATCGTGGAAACAAATCCGATTCTTGCGGACTCGCCCGAAAAAATTAATCAGGATCCTCACGCCACCGCCTGGCTCGTGAAAATGCGGCTGGCCGACCCGGGCGAAGTCTCCGGCCTGATGGACGCCGCCGGATATCAGGCATACATCGCCGAGAAGGCCAAGGAACATTCGGCCTGATGCGCTACCTCCCCAAAAGCCCATCTGAACGCCAGGAAATGCTCGACGCGATCGGGGCCCGGTCCGTGGATCAGCTTTTCCAATCCATCCCGGAGAAATTTCGTCTGCGCGAGCCTTTGCCTTTGCCCGGCCCTCTTTCGGAAATGGAAATCATCCAGTATTTTCAGGCGCGCGCCGCGGAAAATGCGCGCGGCTACACTTCGTTTCTCGGCGCCGGCGTTTATTCGCATCTGCGCTCGGTGGTCACGGACGCGCTCGTCCAGCGCGGCGAATTCCTCACTTCCTATACGCCCTACCAGGCCGAATTCGCGCAAGGGACGCTCACCGCTATCTTCGAATTTCAAACTTTGATGTCCCAGCTCACTGGGCAGGAAGTCGCCAACGCTTCGATGTACGATGGATCAACGGCGCTCACCGAAGCTGTGCTGATGGCCGAGCGGCTTACGGGCCGCCATCGCGTCCTCGTCGCGCGCAGCGTGCACCCGGAATACCGTCAGGTGCTCGCCACGTATGCGAAAAATCTTGGCCTCACAATCGAGGAAATTGGCTACACGCCCTCAGGCCAGCTCGACCGCGCCGCGCTCACGCCTGAAAAATTGGCGAATGCGGCCGCTGTTGTTGTTCAGTCGCCGAATTTTTTCGGCGTCCTCGAAGAAATCCCCGGGCTTGCCGAATCGGCGCACGGCGCTGGAGCTTTGCTCATCACCACGATCACCGAAGCCGTCTCGCTTGGAATCGTCAAGCCGCCCTCGGAGGCCGATATCGTCGCGATGGAGGGGCAGGCCTTGGGCGTGCCACCCAGCTACGGTGGGCCCTACGTCGGAGTGATCGCCACGCGCGAGAAATTCGTGCGCCAAATGCCAGGCCGCCTCGCGGGGCAGACCACGGACGCGGCCGGACGCCGCGGCTTCGTCTTGACGCTCGCCACACGCGAACAGCACATCCGCCGCGAGAAAGCCACTTCCAACATTTGCACCAATGAAGCGCTCTACGCTCTCGTGGCCACGATTCACCTTTGCCTGCTCGGCAAGGAGGGGCTGCGTGAAATGGCCGCGCAGAATCTCTCGAAGGCGCGTTTCGCCCAGGCCGAGCTAGAAAAAATTCCCGGCGTGCGCCGCGCTTTTTCCGGGCCCAGGTTCAACGAGTTCACCCTCGAATTTCCGCGCTCGGTGAAATTGATCAATGCGGCGCTGCTGCGCGAGAAAATTGTCGGCCCCTTCGCGCTCGGCACCCAATACACGGAGCTGACGAAGCGTGCTCTCGTCTGCGTCACGGAAACAATTTCGCGCGCCGAAATCGAGCGCTTTGCCGCCGCCGTCCGGCGATTTCTGGAAACCCCTGTCTGAGGAGTTATTTGCATTGAACCCGAAAGCGACAGATACGGAAGTTATCGCAGCCACGGCTCACACGGCCGGCCGCCACGTCAGCCGCGATGAGGGCCTGATCTTCGAGAAATCCGCGCCCGGAAAACGTGGCATGGAAATTCCTCCGCTCGATGTCCCGGCCGTTGATCCCGCCGCGGCGCTCGGCCGCGAATTCTTGCGCGACTCGATCGAAGGATTTCCCGAAGTCAGCGAGATCGAAGTCATCCGCCATTTCACTCGCATTTCCAGTTGGAATTACGCGATTGACCTGGGCATGTATCCGCTCGGCTCCTGCACCATGAAGTACAACCCGCGCGTCAACGAATTCGTCGCGCGCCTGGAAGGGCTCGGCACCGAGCACCCTCAGCAGCCCGCCGAAGTCTCACAGGGCTGCCTGCGCATCCTCTACGATCTGCAAAATTGCTTGCTCGCGATTACCGGGATGGACGCGGCAACATTGCAGCCCGCCGCCGGCGCGCAAGGCGAACTAACCGGTCTGCTGATGATTCGCGCCTACCTCGAAAGCCAGGGCAATCCGCGCAAGAAGGTTTTGATTCCAGACTCAGCGCACGGCACCAATCCCGCTTCCGTCGTCATCGCCGGCTATGAAGTGCAAAACATCAAATCGAATGAGCGCGGCCAGATTGATACGGACCACCTGCGCGAATTTGTCACCGACGATGTAGCCGCGCTGATGCTGACGAATCCCAGCACTCTCGGCGTATTCGAGGAGCGCATCGCCGAAATTGCGGACATCCTGCATCAGCGCGGCGCGCTCGTTTACATGGACGGCGCGAATATGAACGCGCTCGCAGGCATCACCCGCCCCGGAGATTTCGGCGTGGATGTGATGCACCTCAATCTGCACAAAACGTTTTCGACGCCGCACGGCGGAGGCGGCCCTGGCGCCGGCCCCGTGATGGTGAAGAAAATTCTTGAGCCGTTCCTTCCGATCCCGGTCGTCGTGCGAAAAGAAAACGGCCAATTCTCTCTCGATAGCAACCGCCCGAGTTCCGTCGGCCGCGTCCGCGCCTATTGCGGAAATTTTGGCGTTCTCCTGCGCGCCCTGGCTTACACGCTTGCATATGGCCCCGGAATTCGCCAGGCCACCGAGGACGCCGTGGTGAACGCAAATTACATTCGCAAGCATCTCGAGGACGTATTCGATTTGCCGTACAATCTGCCCTCGATGCACGAGGTCGTATTCAGCGACGCGCGACAAAAAAAGCAGGGCGTGAATACCATGGACATCGCCAAGCGGCTGATCGACTACGGCTTCCACCCCTATACGACCGCATTCCCGCTGATCGTTCCCGGCGCCATGATGATTGAGCCCACAGAATCGGAATCGAAAGAGGAGTGCGATCTTTTTATCGGCGCCATGCGCGCAATTGCCGTGGAGGCAGACTCGAATCCGGAGCTTGTGAAGACTGCCCCGCACTCGACGCGCGTGGGGCGCCTCGACGAAGTTGCCGCCGCGCGCAAACCGATTCTTCGCTGGAGGCCCTAAATGCGCTCGGGGCGCGGGCCAGGAGAAAGTTGTCGATGACACCAGACCAGGCAGTTTTTCTGCTGAATATTTTCCTTCCTTCACTCCGGAAGGAATCGGGGACGACGCTCCGCGTGATCCGCGCGGTCCCGGCCGACAAGTGCAATTACCGCCCGCACCCGAATTCTCGCAGCGCGCTCGAATTGGTCTGGCACACCGCCTCCGCGGATATCTGGTTCCTCGACAGTTTCCTCGCCGGGAAGTTTGATATGGAAGACGACACCATGCCCGCCGATTTCTCGAAACCCGAAGAAATTGCGCTGTGGTACGAAGAAGGCTTCAATCCAAAACTCGACGAGGTGTTGAAGCTGCCCCCCGCTTTCTGGGCCACTCCTCTTCCCTTCTTCGGAATCTTCAACTACCCCGCCGTTCTCTACGTGCAATTCATGCTAAACCACACTATTCACCATCGCGGCCAGCTCACTGCCTACCTTCGGCCGATGGGAGCGAAAGTCCCCAACATTTATGGCGGCAGTTTCGACGAGCCTATGGCGGGCCTCCCCGAAGAATAGGGCTTAGCTTGGCGATTGGAATTTGCTGTTTGAATTTCGAGTCGACGTCCGGCGTGCAGCCCACTTCTTCTGGCAGTTTAAATGAAAAAGTCGCAGCGCGCGATCGATTTCTGCTGGCGCACGCCACGACTTTTCTGAATCTCTCCGCGTGTCAAAATCACGGAGACCGATTTTACTTTCTGTCGATCTTGCCCTTTTCTACGGGCACGCCGCGCGTCGCCACCGGAGTTGTTCGTTGAGGCGACGTCACGTCCACCGCAGCCGTAGCCGCGGGGAAGAATGTCGTGCGCCCGTCAGAACTCGCGGCAGCGGCTTCCTTCATCGTTTCGGCTGCCGGCGAAGGCACCGGCACCAGCGCGCCCTCCGCTTCCTTCGAGAATTTCAGCGCCGCCTCGTTCCCGTCCCAGTCGATCGATATCACGTCGCCGAGCGAGACCTGCTCCGTCGCCAGCAAACTCGCCAGCGGATACACCACGTGCCGCTCGATCGCCCGCTTCAAATGACGCGCCCCGTATTTCAAATCCGTCCCTTCGCGCAGCAGAAAATCCCGCGCCGCCTGCGTCACGCGAAATAGAAACCGCCCCTTGGCTGTCTCGAGCACCCGCTGCTGCACCATCCCCAGTTCGATCTCAAGAATCTGTTCCAGCTGTTCCGACCGCAGCGGATGAAACACCACCGTCTTGTCAATCCGGTTCATGAATTCCGGCGCGAATTTCCTCTTCGCCGCTTCCGATGCGGTCCGCTCCACTTTCTCGTCCAGCTTCGGCCTCGACTCCGGCGCCACCATCGGCGCGAATCCCATCCCGCCCGTCATCAATTCCGTGATTTCCCCGCCGCCCAGATTCGAGGTCATGAAAATCATCGTCTGCGACAAATCCACGCGCCGGTTGTCGCCCAGCGTCAGCGTCGCTTTGTCAAGAATCCCCAGCAGCAATTGCCACAGTGCGTCCGATGCCTTCTCGATTTCGTCGAACAGCAAAAATGAAATCTTCAGCTTCTCCGTGTGATACTGCGCCAGCGCTTCCTGCGTGATCAGCGGATGCGTCTCGCGGTGCCCCAAATATCCCGGCGGCGACCCGATCAATTTCGCAATCTCGTGCGAGTGCTGAAATTCCGCGCAGTCCACCTTGATCACCGCCCGCGGATCTCCAAACAGCACTTCCGCCGTGGCCTCAACCACGCGCGTCTTCCCCGCGCCCGTCGGCCCGAGGAACAACAAGTTCCCCACCGGCCGCCCCGGCGAATTCAGCCCCGCGCGAAACACCTGGTACAGGTCCACCACCGCCTGCACCGCTTCATCCTGCCCCACGATCTTCCGCCGCAGCCCTGCCTCAAAATCCCGCGACTCCACGCTGCGTTGTGTCGGGTCGAGTTGTAATGCGCGCGCGCCCACGGTCGTGCTCCCTTACCGGAAAATTCTTCCGCTCTCCTGACTGCGCGGCCCGGACCGCTCGAATTGATCCAGCTTAATATCGAGGGTCGAACGTAACAGTCTCAATTGCGTGACCAGTTCCCGGCTCGAATTGGCCCGATCCGTCACCAGCAACATTGGCGGCGAAAGATGGGCCAGGTCCAAGTTTAGGTTTCGAAGTGAATGCATTAAGTTTTGAACGTACGGCGAACGTATATTGAACAGCTCCACCCGGCTGTTCACCTGCTCGCGCAGGCGCGACCAGTCCAGATCGAGGAACGGGTGGTTCCGCGATACTTTGCGAACCACGTCGTCGGTTATGCGCGGCCGCTCGCCCAGTCGCGCCAAATGTAATTGTTGCACCTTCCCCTGCCGGCGCACGTTGTGCACCAGGAAGTAGGTGTTGCCTTTGCGCCGAACGAAAGCCACAACTGCCTCCTTTTCGGGCCGAGCAGCCCGTAGTGTAGGAACTGTCCACTACCCCGTCAATGGTACGATCCGGTGGTGTTTCCAGATTTGCTCCGAATCGGTTATTAGTTCTGAGGATTCCTTCGAGGGGTCCGTCAGCACTGCAAACAAGAGTCTTGCGGCACGGGATTCTAGGACATCCAATTAACCCTTCACTTCACTTCTGATTGCCCTCCTGCTAATAAGATGCGTGATTGTGTCTGCCGGTCACCTGCTTCCGAGTAACTGGCCCGCAGGCGAGGAAACGCTGGCAACCAAGCCGCACATGGTAAAAACAGGCATGCACGGCTATCATTCCTAAGGCGGCCAATGTCCTGGGACCCGGTCTATCGTCTAATCAAGAAAATCCCGCGGGGGCGCGTGACCACCTACGGCGAACTCGCCAAAGCGTTGCGGCTGCCGGGAGGCGCGCGCGCCGTCGGTTACGCCATGGCGGCCACTCCCAGCGGCAGGGGCATTCCCTGGCATCGTGTCATCGGCGCGGGCGGGCGCGTTCGCGTTCCCGAACCATATGCCTCCAAGCAGCGCAAGATGCTCGAAACCGAGGGAATTGCATTAGACGGCGGCGTCATCGACATGAAGACGTACGGCTGGTCGCCCGCGAAGCGAAAATCGGCCCGCCCGAAACAAAAGAAAAAACGAGCGCGTTCGCGGTGATTCGCACTCGCGCGGTCAGTGTGGTATAGAAACAATCTCCAACACCAAGAGGAATCATTTCGTGGGCGATCCCGTCATCCAGGTCGAAGGCCTCTACAAAAATTATGGCGCTGTTGCCGCGCTTCGCGGCGTCAGCTTCGCGGTCGAGCAAGGCGAAGTCTTCGGCCTGCTGGGCCCGAATGGCGCGGGCAAGACGACCACCGTCGAGATCCTCGAAGGCATGCGCACGCCGGACCGCGGGCTCGCGCGCGTCATCGGCCTCGATCCCGAAAAAAGCGGCACTGAATTCAAGGAAAAGATCGGCGCCGTCTTGCAATCCACTTCCCTGCCCGACAAAATTCGGGTAAGGGAAGCGATCGAGCTTTTCGCGGAATTCTATCGCCATCACGCGAATACTGACGACCTTCTCCGCCGCTTCCAGCTCGATGAAAAACGCAACGCCCTTTACAGCCAGCTTTCCGGCGGACAAAAGCAGCGCCTCGCTCTCGCCATGGCGCTGGTGAACGATCCGGAAGTGGTCTTCCTCGACGAGCCCACCGCCGGCCTCGACCCTCAAGTGCGCCGCGAGATTTACCTCATCATCGAGGAGCTGAAGCGCGACAAAAAAACTGTCTTGCTCACGACGCACTATATCGAAGAAGCCGAGCGCCTTTGCGACCGCGTCGCCATCGTTGATTACGGCCGCGTGATCGCCATCGGCACACCCCGCGAACTAAAGGGCAAGTCCGCCGGCACCACGCGCATCGAAGTTCGCCTCGCGAAGCCGATGACGGATGGCGCGCTCGCTCACCTCGAAGGCGTCGCCGATTGCCGCGAGTTCGAAGGCACCTACGTGCTGCATTCCCGAAGCTCCCCACAGACCATCGTCGCGCTGGTGAAGCAGCTCGAAGCGGAAAAAAATGAACTTCAAAGTCTGGAAATGTTCTCGCCTTCGCTCGAGGATGTCTTCATCGAACTCACCGGCAGGAGGCTGAGAGACTGAAATGGCGCCGAATCCATTGACCAACACTTGGAGGCTGACGATGGTGCGCATTCGCCTGGCCATGCGCAATCGCGCCTTCTTTTTCTTCAGCCTGGTGATGCCGCTGGGTTTCCTTTTCTTTTTCGTGCCGGTGATGGCCAGAGGCCGCCAGGAATGGATCGCCTACATTCTTGGCGCCGTGCTGACGCTCAGCGTGATGGGCAGCTTCTGGGGCTTGAGCGTGCAGCTCGTCACCTTTCGCGAGCAAGGCATCCTCCGGCGCTTCCGCCTCGCGCCGCTTGGCGCGGGACCGATGCTGGCATCGAGCATTCTCTCGAATTATCTGATGATCCTGCCGACCGTATTTATAGAAATCCTGGTCTGCCGCCTGGTATTTCACATGCAATCCTGGGGAAACCTCTGGGCTGTCCTCGTGCTCGTCACTTTCGGATCGGCGGCGTTCGCGGCATTCGGGCTCATCGTCGCGAGCGTCACCAACACTATGCAGGAAACCCAGATGATCAATAATCTGATCTGGACCGGATTCCTGTTTCTTTCCGGCGCGAGCGTTCCCCTGGCCGTTTTTCCGCCGTGGATTCAGCGTGTTTCGTTTTTCCTGCCGGCGACTTATCTGGCCACCGGCCTCGAATCCGCAACGACCAACCTCGCAACTTTTGGGGAGGTTGCGGAGGATATTGTGGCGCTGGCGATAGGCATCCTCGTCGCGTTCGAGATTGCGCGCCAGCTTTTCCGCTGGGAACCGGAATCGAAGGCTCCCACGCGCGCAAAGCTGTGGGTGCTCGCTGCAATGATTCCGTTCCTGGCATTCGGAATTTATGAGAACGCCTCCGGCAAGCGCCTGGCCAGAATCCAGCAGGACTTTATGCGGTTGAGTGGAGAAATCCAGCGGACAGCGCCGTCCCCCCGCTGAGTAGGCCAGACCACTTGCGGCATAAAATCTATGAAGTCGAAATTGAGTTCATGACATCGAATGTCTGAAGGAGGAAGAAATCGATGAAGGCAATTCGGGTGCATGAATTGGGCGGCCCAGCAGTGATGCGGCTTGAAGAAGTGCCCACTCCCGCTCCTGGTCTCGGACAAGTCCTCGTGCGCGTTAAAGCTGCGGGCGTCAACCCGGTGGAAGCTTACATTCGAGCCGGCACATACCCGCGCAAGCCCGCTCTTCCCTTCACGCCCGGAACAGACGGAGCCGGCACCGTCGAGTCCGTTGGAACAGACGCCAAGAAATTCGCCCCCGGCGATCGCGTCTATCTGGCAGGCAGCCTCACCGGCACATACGCCGAATTCGCGCTTTGCGATGAGTGGACTCTCGTTCCGCTTCCGCCCCACGTTTCCTTCGCGCAAGGCGCCGCGATTCATATCCCCTACGCCACGGCGTATCGCGCGCTCTTCCACCGCGCGCACGCTCGCCCCGGCGAAACCGTCCTAATCAATGGCGCAAGTGGCGGCGTGGGCATCGCCGCCGTACAGCTCGCGCGCGCCGCGGGCCTCCGCGTCGTCGGCACTGCCGGTTCAGATCGGGGCAGAAAGCTTGTCGCCGCCGAAGGAGCGCATGAGATACTCGACCACAAAGCAGCCGACCATTTTGAAAAAGCGCTCGCCGTCACCGGTGGCAAGGGCTACGGCGTGATCCTCGAAATGCTGGCCAACGTGAACCTCGCGAAGGATCTGACCATCCTCGCGCTGCATGGCCGAGTTGTCTCGGTGGGCAATCGCGGAACAATCGAAATCAATCCGCGCGACATCATGGGCCGCGATGCCGCCATCCTCGGCATGACGCTGTGGAATATTTCCCAGCCGGATCTAATCAGCATCCACGCGGCCATCCATGCAGGCCTCGAAAATGAAACGCTCCGGCCCGTCGTCGGCCAGGAAATCCCTCTTTCGGAAGCGCCGCGTGCGCATGTGGCCATCATGGAGCCTGGCTCTTATGGCAAGATCGTGTTGATTCCCTGAGGTCGCTGTCAGCCTTTTTTACAGTCAAAAAAGCCCTATGATTTCTCTCGAACTCTAACTTTCACAGGAGGAAAAAATGCAGCGCACAGCTACAGCAGTTTGGTCCGGAGCACTGAAGGACGGCAAAGGAGCCATCTCCACACAGAGCGGCGTCCTCGCCGACACGCCCTATTCTTTCGTCACACGTTTCGAGAACGCCAAAGGCACAAATCCCGAAGAGCTGATCGCCGCCGCGCACGCCGGCTGCTTCACCATGGCGCTTTCCGCGCAGCTCGGCACCATGAACTTCACACCGCAGAGCCTGCGCACCACGGCCACGCTCTCTCTCGAGAAGCTCGAAGCCGGCTGGACTATCTCGAAAATTCACCTGGACGTCGCCGCAAGAATTCCCGGCATCACACCCGAGGCGTTTCAGTCCGTGGCCTCGAGCGCAAAAGCCAATTGCCCCGTCTCTCGTGTCTTGAAAGCTGACATCTCGATGACCGCCAGCCTGGAGGCGGCTGCTTGATTCTTCCGGCCATCGCCGGCGCACTCGTCATCATCATCGTCCTCTGGGACGCATTCGAAACCATCATTCTGCCCCGCCGCGTCTCTCGCTGGTTCCGGCTCACGCGCATCTTCTATCTCTCCACGTGGATTCCCTGGCGCGCCATCGCGCGGCGTATTCCGAGGACCAAGACCCGCGAGACGTTTCTCAGCTTCTTCGGTCCTCTCTCGCTTCTGGTTCTCTTCGCTCTGTGGGCTACGGGGCTGATCTTGTCATTCGGCGTTCTTTACTTTGGCGCGGCGGCGAATCATGACTTCACCAGCCCTTCGCTTTCCACCTGCATTTACCTGAGCGGCACCACATTCTTCACGCTTGGCCTCGGTGACGTCACTCCCCACACTTCCGCTGAGCGGGTCCTTGCCGTCCTCGAAAGCGGGCTTGGCCTGGGCTTCCTTGCCCTCATCGTCAGTTATCTGCCGGTCATCTATCAGGCCTTCTCGCGCCGCGAGGTGAATATCGTCCTTCTCGACGCCCGCGCCGGTTCCCCGCCCACGGCCGCCGAACTCCTTCGCCGCCATTCGGGGCCGCATGGCGAGGAGGCCCTCCGCGTGCTTCTGCACGATTGGGAGCGCTGGTCCGCGCAAATCCTGGAGAGCCATGTTTCCTATCCCGTGGTCAGCTATTTCCGCTCGCAGCACAGCAATGAATCCTGGATTGCCGCGCTTGCCGCGATTCTCGATGTGAGCGCTCTGCTCATTGCCCATGCGGATGATGCTTGCTCGCGCCAGGCACGCCTCACGTTTGCCATGTGCCGCCACACGGTGGTGGACTTGTCACAGGTCTTCTATCGCAAGCCGGTGGTAGGCGCGCCCGATCGATTGCCTCCCGGTGAGCTCGAGCGCCTTCGCGCCACCCTGAAACAAATCGGCTTCGAGATGAGCAGTTCGGAAGCCGCGGAAAAAAAGCTCACTCATCTCCGTGAGATGTACGAGCCCTACCTCCAGGCCCTGGCGGCCTATCTCTATTTGGATCTTCCGCCCTGGATCCTCGCCAAGGAAATCACGGACAATTGGCGCACCAGCGCCTGGGGCCGCATCACCGGCTTCTCCGCCTCTCGCCAGGAAGAATTGGCTCTCGACGACCACTCGGACTAGGCGGCCGCTGTCCTCGCCTATGACTTCCGTCCAGCCTGAATCTTATTCACGCCCGGCCAATCCAATGGGGGCGAGACCCGAGGACCCGAGACTAATGACCCAACACCTCGATAGACTCCAGAAGCTCGCGCGCGGCGAGTCCCAGGCGCCATCGGTCGCCAAGCTAATCGGCTTTCGACTCACCGCCGTTCAACATGGCGAGGCCGTTGTTGAACTCGAAGCCAATGAGACCCACTCGAATCCCATGGGCACGCTCCACGGAGGCGTCCTCTGCGACATCGCCGACGCGGCCATGGGCATTGCCTTCTCCTCCACGCTCGCAGACGGCGAGTCCTTCACCACTCTCGAATTGAAAATCAATTTTCTGCGCCCGGTCTGGAGGGAACAGCTCCGCGCCGTGGGGAAAGTGGTCAAGCGCGGCCGTACCGTCGGCATGGTTGATTGCGACATCACAAACTCCCAGGGCCAATTAGTCGCGCGTTCCTCTTCCACTTGCATGGTTCTCCGCGGGGAGCAGGCCCACGGCCGCTGAGTGAGTTTCCTCTGCCATTCCCACTCGCAATTTTCTCCAATATATTTAGATTCTTCCTGGCCTCCTCTGCGTCAATACACCAAGGGTGTCGGTCCAATCCGCCTTACGGGAGGACGTGCATGAGCGTGCAGCTTGCGTCGAAATATCTTGCGCTGGTGTTAGTGGCAATATCTGGTGTCGCGACGAGGGCCACTGCGCGCCCGCAGGAAACTTCGGCGCCTGTCATGACGCTACATGTTGACGAATCGCAAGCCGCCAGGCGAATTGCCTTTGTGCACGAGGAAATTCGGGTCCGCCCCGGCGCCCTCGCACTCGCCTATCCGCGCTGGATTCCCGGCGAACACGGTCCCTCCGGCCCTATTCAAAACTTCGCCGCGCTGCGAATCCACGCCGGAGACGCGACACTTCCCTGGACACGCGATCCCGAGGAAATCAACACATTCCACGTGGAGATTCCGCCCGGCACCGGAAAAATCACCGTCGACTTCGATACATTGCTCGAAAACACCATCTCGGATCATCAACTCCTGGTGGCATGGAATACGGTCGTGCTGTACCCCCGCAATATTGACAAGCGCGAGCTGATGATCGAGCCCTCGCTCCTTCTGCCTTCAAAATGGAAACAGTCCTGCGCGCTGCACGTCACGAGTCAGGCCGGCGCCCGCGTGAATTTTGCACCGATTTCGCTCGAGCGCTTGATTGATTCGCCCGTGCTGGCCGGTGAATTCCTTCGCGTGATGCCGCTCGCGTCGAGTTGGCCCGCAGAACTCGACATCACCGGCGATAGCCAGGCCGCCATCGACAGAGCAGAGGACGCGCACGCGGCCGCCATCTTTGGAAAACTAGTCGACCAGGATCGCGCCATGTTCGGCTTCCGGCACTGGGAAACCCTGCACCTCCTGGTGTCGCAATCCGACGCGCGTCCCTTCGATGGACTCGAACACGAGGATTCGCCTTACTCCGCCATCGGCGACGCCGAGCTTTCGAAGAAAGAGGCACTCGAAAAATTCGGCTGGGTGCTTCTCGCCCACGAGCAATCGCACTCCTGGGACGGCAAGTACCGCCGCCCAGCCGAGCTCTATTCAAAGCCCGACTACCAGGGCCCCGAGCGCACCTCCCTCCTTTGGGTGTATGAAGGTCTGAATGAATACATTGGAATGCTGCTCGGCACACGCGCCGGCTTCAATGACGCAGCGTACATGCGCGATTATCTCGCGCAGACGGCTGCAATATCCGCGAACGAGGCAGGCCGCGCTTCCTCGGCCCTCGTTGACACGGCGACGGAGAGCTGGGTAGTCCGCACCACTGACAGTGGATGGTCCTCGCTGCGCCGGAGCCAGGATTACTATGACGAAGGCGCCCTCGTCTGGTTGCGCGCCGATACCATCATTCGCGAACAATCCCAGGGCCGCCTTTCGCTCGACGATTTCTTGCGCAGCTTTCTCGGCCAGCGCGATACAGGCCCAATTGTCGTTCCCTACACCCGCGAAGACGTCGAAGCGGCCCTGTCGGCAATCCTGCCCTATGACTGGCACACGTTTTTTGAGACCCACATCTACCAGGTGAATAGTAAGCCGCCGACAGATGGTCTCGAGGCTGCCGGCTGGCGGCTCGTCTACAATGCAGGGCCCAACAGTGAAGCCTTCTTTTCCCGGTTCTTCCCCGGCAGATATTTTGCGGTCTATTCAATCGGGCTCGACGTCGTGAAAGACGGCGCAATCAACGACGTCTTGCCTGGGTCGCCTGCCTACGACGCGGGGCTAGGCCCGCATATGACCATTCTCGCCGTGGATGGCCACGCGTACTCCGCCGATGTGCTGGACGATTCGATCGCACATCCACGAAACGGCAAGATTACGGTCGTAGTCCGCAACTTTGACACCGTGGAATCCCACGAAATTCCATACGCCGGAGGCATCCGTTACCCGCACCTCGAGCGAATCCCCGGCACGCATGACTACCTGAGTGAAATCCTCGAGCCTCGAACTTATAAGGAGCACTAGCCTCAATTTCGCGACCTCACGCGGCAATACAGGCTCTTAAATTGTCTCAATCGTGGACGCTCCCGTCCCATGAGCGAGCACGCGCAACTAAGTGTCCCAATTTCAATTGCCGCAAACACCTCACAATAAATCCCTTAGCTTCACACCAGCGCGGAGGGTGATTTGCTCGTCTTTCGCACCCTTCTATTGGATCGGTTCGCCTGGTTCAAGCCGGGCGACGGACGGAGAATCGCATGAATTCTTATCTTCAAGATTTGCGCTACGCCTGGCGAATGTTGCTGAAGACTCCCGGCTTCACTATCGTCGCGATTCTCACCCTAGCCCTGGGCATCGGCGCGAATATCGCCGCCTTCAGTATCGTGGACGGCGTACTTCTCCGGCCGCTGCCTTTCCAGCAGCCCGGCCAACTCGTCCGCGTTTTTGACGACTTACGCTCCTCAAACACGAAGGATATAGGCATGTCCGTCCCGGAGTTTTGGGACTACCGCGACCATGCGGGCGTTTTTCAAGATATCGCTGTCATTTGGCCCATCCCGGTCAACCTCACAGGAGTTGATCGCCCTCAACGCATCGAAGTCCTGGCCACCTCCGCAAACTACTTCACCATGCTGGGTGCCCAGCCCCAGCTTGGCCGCGTTTTCACCCAGCGGGATGACGTCCCCGGCTTTATCGAAGCGGTCGTCTTGAGCGACGGCTTCTGGCGCCGCGAATTCGGCGCGGACCCGAATATCCTGGGAAAAAGCCTTCGACTCGATGGTGATCTCTACAAAGTGATCGGAGTGATGCCTCCGGGATTTCACCATCCCGGAAAAACCCTCGAAACGGATGAGGATGGCTATATCGCCGCCGGCTATAACGCGCTGCCGTTTCCCGTGCCGCCGCCGCGTTCGCTTCGCATGCTTCCCGGAGCCATGGCGCGTCTCAAGCCGGGCTTGACCGTCGGCGAAGCGCAAGCTCGCCTCGATGCATTCGACTCGGAACTTACGCGCGAATATCCCACGGATTATCCTCTCGCCGCGGGCTGGGGCCCGCGCCTCCTCACTGTTCAGCAGGACCTGACTGGCGGCGTCCGCGCCGAACTTTTCGTTCTCTTCGCCGCCGTCGGATTCGTGCTCTTGATTTCGTGCGTCAACCTCGCGAATCTTCTCCTTGCGCGCGCCTCCGGCCGCCAGCGCGAAATCGCGATCCGTCTGGCCCTCGGCGCCGGCCGCCGACGCCTCATCTCGCAACTGCTCACGGAGAGCCTGCTTCTCGCTTTTATTTCCGGCTGCGTTGCGCTTGTCACAGTCATGTGGTTGAAAACCGCCATGCTGAAATTTGCTCCGGCGGATCTTCCACGGATAAACGAAGTCACCATCAGCGGACAAGTCCTTTTCTTCGCCTTCCTGGTTTCCATTCTGACCGGAATTTTGTTCGGCCTTGCTCCGGCTCTCCAGGCTGCGAGCCCTGATCATGTTGCCAGCCTCAGAGAAGGCAGCCGCGGTTCGGGCGTGGGCAAGGCCCATTCTCGCGCCTCGCGCGCTCTCGTCATTTCCGAAGTCGCGCTTTCACTCATCCTGTTGGTCGGCGCCGGCCTGTTCCTCCGCAGCTTCTGGCAAATCCTCCAGGTCCGCCCCGGCTTCAACCCTCGCCACGTCGTTACTGCCCAGATCTGGATGGCCGTCCCAAATGATCCGAAGAACGACCCCTATGGATCCGTCCCCAGACGTGCCGCATTTCACCGCGAACTCCTTCGCCGCATCTCGGCCCTCACGGGTGTCGAGGAGGCTTCTATAGGCGCCGGGGGCAGCCTGCCATTGCTCCATGCGCGAAACACCTTAACTTTCTCAATTGAAGGCCGCCCCGCGGATTCCGAGCGCGCGCCGGTGGCGGAATTTGCCTCTGTGACTCCCTCCCAGTTCGGCACTCTTCAGATCCCCATTTTGTCGGGAAGAAATTTTACGAACTCCGATGATGAGTCGGCCATGCCCGTCGCCTTGGTGGACGAAACCCTCGCGCGCCGCTACTGGCCCAATGAAAGTCCTATCGGCAAACGCATCAATACCGTCTTCATCCGTGCCAATAGCCCCTGGTTGACCATCGTTGGCGTCGTCGGCGATGTAAGATCAGACTCCCTCGAGGCGCCCGGAGCGCCACACGTCTACCTTTCCCTCTTTCAAAATCCGCCCTACAGCGCCGTCATCTACCTTCGCACTGCCGGCGATCCGGGTACCCTCGGTGAGGCCGTTCGCCACGAAGTCGAGGCCGTTGACCCCAACGTGCCAGTTTTCGCCGTCCGCACCATGGACGAAGTGATTGCAAGATCCACGGCCGAGCGCCGCTTTGCTCTCCAAATCCTCGGCTTCTTCGCGGGCGTCGCACTCCTTCTCGCCGCCATCGGAATCTACGGCGTAATGGCCTACACCTTCAGCCAGCGAACTCACGAAATCGGCATCCGCATGGCTTTGGGCGCTCAGCCCCGCGACATTCTCCGCATGGCTCTCACGGAAGGAATGTCCCTCGTCGCCGTCGGACTTGGCGTGGGTCTCGTCGGTGCTTCGATCCTCACGCGCTTCCTGCGCACCTTGCTTTACGCCGTCACGCCCAATGATCCGCTCACTTTCACGGCCCTTGCAGCCCTCCTCGCCGCTGTCGCCTGGCTCGCCTGTTTCATCCCGGCACGTCGCGCCACGCAAGTGGATCCGCTCGTCGCCTTGCGCGAGGAGTAACCAGCGCAGACCAGAATTCGCCCGGCCAATATGGTAGCGGTCGCCGGCCGCTAAATTTTTGTCTTCCCGTTGACGCAAAAATCCGTGTGCTATAATTCGCCCAGCGTCACAGTTGGAGCATTCGAGTCAGTGCGGAGCGGCCCGATGGCTTTCCCAAAGACCGAAAAGATTTGGCACGACGGCAAATTCATCAACTGGGACGACGCGAAGATTCACGTCCTCTCCCATGTGGTCAGTTACGGCTCAGCCGTCTTTGAAGGCATCCGCTGCTACCAGACGCCCCAAGGCCCCGCCGTCTTCCGCCTGCGCGAACACACGCAGCGCCTTTTCAATTCCGCCCGCATCTATCGGATGGATATTCCCTTCACTCCCGACGAAATCTCCCAGGCCAATCTCGATCTCGTGCGCATCAATAAAATCGGCGCCTGTTACATCCGGCCCGTGGTCATGCGCGGCTACGGCTCGGCGGGAGTCAGCCCCGAAGGTTGCCCTGTCGAAGTCTATATGGCCTGCTGGGATTGGGGAAAATATCTCGGTGAAGAAGCGCAACACACTGGAGTCGACGTCTGCGTCAGCTCCTGGAATCGTCCCGCGCCCAATACCTTGCCGCAAATGGCCAAGGCCGCCGCGAATTACATGAATTCCCAGCTAATCCGCATCGAAGCGAAAGCAAACGGCTACGCCGAAGGCATCGCCCTCGACGTCAACGGCCAGGTCAGCGAAGGTTCCGGCGAAAATATTTTTATGGTGTTCGATGGCACCGTGATCACGCCGCCACTTTCCAATGGCGCGCTCCCCGGCATCACTCGCAATACGGTCATCACGCTCTGCCGTGAGTTCAATATCCCCGTCGTCGAACAAATCATCCCGCGCGAGATGCTTTACATCTGCCACGAACTTTTCTTCGCCGGCACTGCCGTCGAAATCACGCCCATCCGTTCCGTCGACCGCGTCACCGTCGGCAATGGCACTCGCGGCCCCATCACCAAGCGCATCCAGGATGAATTTTTCGCCATCACCAGTGGCGCGAAAGCCGACCGCCACGGCTGGCTCTCGCCCGTCAGCGTGCCCGTAGCCGCATCCGTCCGCTAGCGCCGTCCGCAGCGGATCATTTCACCGTCAGATTCGAGAAGTATCCGTCCGTTTCGACGGTCGTCCACAACGCAATCTGGCCGCGGCCCTCCCCCAGCTTCAGATCATTCACGATCAGGGAAGGCTGCTCGGCGCCGTTCACATACAGCCTGGCCTTCGTGCCCTCCACCTCGATTCTGATCTTCGTCCATTCACCGGCCACCATATCCGCATACGATTCATACACGCCCGGATTTTCTTTCCTCAACCGGTACCACGGGTAGTCCGGAGAAGAAACGTATTGCACTGAATGATTGCGCCGTAGTTGATCGTCCGCTCTCCCATTCGTCGGCCGCAAATAAAAGCATTCGAATTTTTCCCCGTGCGCTGCGACCCGAAACGCAATTCCAATAAATCCCCGCGCATCCGCCGGAGCCCCCGCTGCCGGCATCCCCGCCACTTCCGCTTCGATCGTTCCGTCCTTAAAATCAGTGCCGGTAATAATTGCGAGCGACTCGTTATTCGGATTAATTTCCGCGCCTTTATTCTCCGGCCTAGTCAACCGGACAGCGCGCCGCCCGTGATATTCGGCTACCTCCGCCCTGGTGTTGATGGCTTCGAGCCCGCTCAACGAATCCAGGCGGAATGTGGCCGCGCGCGGCTTTGCTTCCTGGCCAAACGCCGTGCACGAAAAGAAAATAAATCCCACTACGACGAACATTCGAGCTCGATGTCTGCGCATCTCTACCTCATTTCTAGAGCGGAATTTCCGGCCGGACCTCTTCCGATAGACGCCACGCCTCTCAAACTGTTAGCGCCCGGCCCATCGTCAACCTATCGAGCCGCCCGCCATCGCGCTCTTCCGTGCCAACACCACGTTCCTTTCTTTGACTGCCCCCGGTCTATTCCAGTAGAATCGCGCCCGTTCCTGAGTGCAACTCATCTCGTGAATGGCAGGCATGGGAGGGCGGGGTTTCCAACCCCGCCGCAAAGTGCGCTCCAAATGGGCTTCAGCCCCTGAAGCGGCGCTTTTTGATCCAGACCAAGCAATGATGAGATGACTTGTAGCCTTCTACCGGCGCGGCCGCGCCCACCTGCTCGCGGAGGCAAATCGTGTACAGTCTGCCGCAAAAATTCTTTGCCGAACTCGTCGGCACCTTCACCCTCATCTTCATCGGTGTCGGCTCCATCTGCGCCGACCAATATCTCCGCGCCTCCGGCCAGCCGGGCGTCGGCCTGCTCGCCATCGCCGCCGCCCACGGCCTCGCCATCGGCATCATGGTCACAGCCGTCGGCCACATTTCCGGCGGACACCTCAACCCCGCCGTCACCATCGGCTTCTGGGTCACCCGCCGCATGAGCACTCTCCACGCGCTCTCCTACTGGATCGCGCAACTCATCGGCGCCTCAGCCGCCGCGTATCTCATCATCGCCATCGTCCCAGACACCATCTGGCGCCCCGCCGGCCTCGGCACTCCCGATCTCGCCGCAGATTTCACGCGCATCCACGGCATGGCCCTCGAGGCCGCCACCACCTTCCTCCTCGTCTTCGTCGTCTTCGCCACCGCCGCCGACGCCAAAGGCGCATTCAACAAAATCGCCGGCTTCGCCATCGGCCTAACCATCACCATGGACATCCTCTTCGCCGGCCCCTTCACAGGCGGCGCCATGAACCCCGCCCGCGCCTTCGGCCCAGCCCTCGCCGCTCATCACTGGACCAACCACGGCGTCTACTGGGTCGGCCCGCTCCTGGGCGGCGTCGTAGCAGGCGTAATCTACGATCGCCTCTTCCTCCGCGATCAACCCCCAGCATGAGTATCCGCACCAGAGAATGCCGTGTGAGACTATCTCTCGTCGCTTCCCCTGCGCCCTCCCGCCTTTCTCCGCGTTCTCTGTGTTAATGTTCTCGCCGTTTCCTTTGCTTCCCTGCCTCCCTGCCTCCCGCTCCTTCCACCTGTCCCAAAGGTCAGGTTGCCATCGTAGAACTCCCTCCTTCCCGCGTTGTTGCCACCCCCATACCCGCATGCTAGCTTGGCTGAAGCCTGTCGGTTGGGAGCTACTTAGTGGCCATCAATATTGACGATCTGTTGCGTCGCGCCGTTGAAAGCCGCGCCTCCGACTTGCACCTAAAAGTCGGCAATCACCCCTATCTGCGCGTTGACGGCATCCTAAGCGGCCTCACCGACGTCCCCCGCATCACGCCGGAAGAAATGCTCTCGATGGCTTTCAGCATGATGACCAACCGGCAAAAGCAGAAATTCAAGGAGACCGCCGAGCTCGACATGGCTTACGGCGTCGCCGGCCTCGGCCGCTTCCGCGTCAACGTCTTCCAGCAGCGCGGCAACGTCGGCATGGTTCTCCGCGTCATTCCCACGAAAATTCGCACCGTCGAGGAACTCGAGCTTCCGCGCATCCTCACGCAAGTCTGCGAAGAGCAGCGCGGCATGGTCCTCTGCACCGGCACCACCGGTTCCGGTAAATCCACCACGCTCGCCGCCATGATTGACCGCATCAATTCCCTGCGCGCCGAGCACATCATCACCATCGAAGACCCCATCGAATATCTGCATCGCGACAAAAAAGGTTTCATCAACCAGCGCGAAGTAGAAGTGGACACGTCCTCCTTCTCAACCGCGCTCCGCGCCGCCCTGCGTCAAGATCCCGACGTCATCCTCGTCGGCGAAATGCGCGACCTCGAAACCATTTCCACCGCCTTGCTTGCCGCCGAAACCGGCCACCTGGTGCTCTCGACCCTGCACACTCTCGACGCCACGGAAACAATTCAGCGCATCATCGCCGTCTTTCCGCCGCCCGAGCAAAAACAGATTCGCTTGCAGCTCGCTTCCACTCTCAAGGCCGTAGTCAGCCAGCGTCTCGTTCGCAAAAGCGATGGACAGGGCCGCGTCCCCGCCGTTGAAGTCATGATCACAACCGGCTACATCCGCGACTGCATCATCAATCCCGATAAAACCCGCATGATTCGCGACGCCATCGCCGCCGGCACCAGCCAATACGGCATGCAAACATTCGATCAATCCATCTTCGATCTCTATTCCCGTAACCTAATCACACTAGAGGAAGCCCTAATGCGCGCTTCCAACCCGGACGATTTCCGCCTCCGCGTCCAGGGCGTCCGCTCCTCCGCCGACCAGGCCCGCGAGGAAATGGAACGCGCCATGACCGAATTCGAGCGCCTAGGCCACAGATAAGGTCAAGATGGTGGCTCTCGCTCTGGTCTTGGTCGTCGCATACATTGTTGTTTCACTGTTTAATGATTAAGCGCTTCCCTGTTTCCCTTCTTCCAGCGCCTCCCGTGAGTTCCTGCCTTAGTTTTTTCTAGCCACTAGCCACTCGCCACTAGTCACTGTATTCTCCCCCCGTGCGTTCCCGCTCCGCGCCTCACAAACTTTCAACCGAGCACCAGCTCTACCTCTCCGCCCAGCGAGCCCTGATGCGCCGCGCCTATTCCATACACGACATGAAGGCCCACCTCGAGCGCCGCGCCGAAGACAAATCTCTAATTCCCGCAGTAATCGCCCGCCTCCGCGAGCTCAACTACCTCGACGACGCCCGCTACGCCCTCGACTTCACCCGCAGCCGCGTCCGTTCTCACCGCGGCCGCTTCCGCATCGCCCGCGAACTCCGCGCCCGCGGCGTCCCCGATAAGCTCATCGAAGCCGCCCTCAACACCGTCTTCGCCGAAACTGACGAAGCCTCCCTCGTCCGCGCCCGCCTCAAGCGCCGCCTCGCCCGCCTCCGCGGCAAGCTCGACCACCGCAAGCTAGCCTCCCTCTACCGCAGCCTCCTCACCGCCGGCTTCTCCTCCGACGTAATCCGCGCCGAACTCCGCACGGTAACTCACGGCGACCTCCCCGATCTGCCCGACCTCAGCGACGAGCCCGAAACCAATCCCGACCTCTAAACCAATATCACAGCCTCTTACGGCCCCGTGGCGCGGACACTCCTGTCTGCGCTCTTACGAGCTTCACACGCCCAGATGCAATCAACATGTATCGGACCGACTGATCCAGAACCCGCCATAGCCATCCGGAATCCAATGAAAACCAAATATTCTCAAGAGAGCTTTTTTCCGCCGCTGCGTCTAAGATGGGCAGCGCCTCCTGTGCCAGTCCGCGGGGGGAATTTCAGTCGGGATCCTGTGCGGCACAAATTAAAGGAGCACGAAAAATGAAGAAGCTTTCCCCTGCATTTCTGGCCATCACGCTCGCTCTCGTCGCCACTCTTCTACCCACGCGGGCTTTCGCCCAAGCGCCAGCCCAATCGCAGCCCGTGGACAAAACCGCTCCCAGCTACGACATGAAAGCCCAGGCCCTGCTCGATCTCGACACCCAGAACAAAAAATTCATCAGCCTCGCCGAAGCGCTCCCCCAGGACAAATTCAACTGGCGCCCCTCCGCCGACGCCCGCTCCTTCGCCGAAGTCTTTCTCCACGTCGCCGGCGAGCGCTACGATATTCTCGCCCTCGGAGGCGCCAAGCCGCCCGCGGACTTCGACTCCAAGACTTACGAAAAATCCACCACTGACAAAACCAAAATCGTCGCCGAGCTGAAAAAGACGGGCGTGTTCATGCAAGCCACCATCAACTCCATGTCCAACGCCGATTTCGCCCGCCCCATCCCCAAGCTCGGCCCGGACGCCAACGCCGGTGACGTCATCTACATCCTCGTCGCGGACGCTCACGAGCACATGGGCCAGCTAGTAGCCTACGCCCGCGAAAACGACATCACCCCGCCCTGGACCATCGCCGCCCAAAAAGCCGCGAAGGAAGCCGCCGAAAAGAAAGCCGCCGACAAAAAGCCCATGTAGCCGCTTTCTCGCCAGGGGAGTCGTAATGACTCCCCCTGGCACTCTCCCAAAGTGTCGTGCCCTCCCTGCTTCTGATCCTCTTGCACTTGTTCTTGGTTATTGCGTCGCTGAATTTGTGCCGCCGATCCGTATAGGGGGTTGGAAGTGCGGTTTGGAGGGTGCCGGAATGGGAAAAGGCGCAACAAAAAACATGGGGAAAGTTTGCTATTAGACTTGGCCGCGGGTGATTGTTTTCTATGAGTTAGCATGATTTCTAATCGTTCGGTTTGCTATTAGAAATTCGCAAGCTGGAAGTTGGTGATCTGAGGGCGCCAGGGGGTGAAACCAGGGTCGGAGTGGGAAGGGGCTGATTGTGTTGCGGTGGATTTTAGGTTGTTTTTCGTTAGTCATGAGCGATGGTACCCGATTTGAGGACGAAAATCTGCTGGTCAGAGGGACAGATTTTATAGGACAGTCCCGGTACTGTACTTTTTGTGGATGTGAACTATCGGTGCGATTTTTTCGTGAGTGGCGCGCCAATCGGGACAGTGGCGTTCTCGGGTTACGCAGTCCGATTTTTGGTTGCGACGCATTGGACGATGGTAGCTCGGAAGAGCGCAGGCAGGAGTGTCTGCGCCACGTGAAGCGAGGCCAATCCGTTGCGGGTGCAGAATGCGTCTGCCATAATGAATTGTTTCGACTGAGGCTTTGTGAAAAACGTGAGCGGCAACGAAATTCGCAAAACATTTCTGCGTTTCTTCGAAGAGCGCGGCCATCGCGTCGTCCGCTCTAGCTCGCTTGTCCCCACGAACGACCCGACGCTGCTCTTCACCAACGCGGGGATGAACCAGTTCAAGGACGTTTTCCTCGGCCTCGAAAAGCGCGATTACAACCGGGCCACCACTTGCCAGAAATGCGTCCGCGCCGGCGGCAAGCACAACGACCTCGAAAACGTCGGCTTCACCAACCGCCATCACACCTTCTTCGAAATGCTCGGCAATTTTTCCTTCGGCGATTATTTCAAGGAGCAGGCCATCGCCTACGCGATGGAGCTGGTCACGTCCGCAAACTGGTACGGAATCCCTCTCGAGAAATTGTATTTCACGGTCTTCGGCGGCGCGGAAGTTTCCGGCAATGTTCTCTCGACCGATACCGAAGCCGCCGGCTACTGGGAAAAAGTCGGCGCGCCCAAGGACCGCATCATCGCCGTCCCCGGCTTGAAAGAAAATTTCTGGGCCATGGGCGACACAGGTCCTTGCGGCCCGTGCAGCGAAATTTTCTACGATATGGGACCGGCTGCCTCGGACCAAGGCCACACCGATTGCCAATTCGGCTGCGATTGTGGCCGCTACGTCGAAATCTGGAATCTAGTTTTCATGCAATTCAATCGCGATGCGACCGGCGCGCTCAATCCCCTCCCGAAGCCGTCCGTCGACACCGGCATGGGCCTCGAACGCACCGCCGCAGTGCTTCAAGGCGTGATCAGCAACTTCGAAACGGACCTCTTCATGCCTTTGATAGAAAAAGCGGAAACCATTATCCCGCCAAATGCGCGTGCTGAGGTACCTCTTCATCTGAGTTCTTTGAGAATAATCGCGGACCACTCGCGTGCCGCGACTTTCCTAATTTCAGACGGCGTCATGCCGAGTAATGAGGGCAGAGGCTATGTTCTGCGCAAAATCATTCGCCGCGCACTTCGCCACGCATACATGCTAAGAGGCGGAGATGTGCCTGCAATTCCCATACTCCCTGAAATGTCCAAGACTGTGCAAGACGAAATGGCTGGGGCCTATCCGGAACTCATCGAGAATGCACAACGAATAAGTAAAGTTCTTGGGGAAGAGGAGCGGCGATTCGCTCGGACTGTTGAAATAGGTTTGAAAAAATTGGAACCGGAACTGGTTGAAACGAAACTCACGACTGCCGGAACGCTATCAAGCAATCCGATTTATCCTGGAGTCAAAGCCTTCAAACTCTACGATACGTATGGTCTGCCGAGGGATTTTATTGAGGATGTCGCCCGCGACGAAGGCGTTAAGGTGGACTGGGCGGGCTTTGATGAAGCGATGGAGCAGCAAAGAACGCGTGCCAAAACATCATGGAAAGGCGCGCACAAAGAGGCCGCGAATCCTGTCTATTCGAAGCTCGCGGAGGCGTTCAAGACGGAGCCGGATTTTTACTTCGGCACGCAGACGCGTGATGCCCGCATCGAAGGCATCGTCACGAAGCAAGGCGCCGTGAACGAAATCCCGCGCGGCACCGAGGCCGAAGTCGTCCTCGACCGCACATCCATCTACTCCGAATCGGGCGGCCAGGTGGCCGATACCGGCGCGTTCTACGACAACGACATGTCGCTCGAAGTCGCCGAAGTAAAAGGCGCCTACTATCCCGTGAGCGGACTCATCGCGCACCGCATCGTCGCCAAAGAAGACCTCCACGTCGGCGACCGCGTCGCGACCGTCGCCGATCCGGTCCGCCGCATGCGCGACATGCGCAACCACACCGCCACGCACCTGATGCACGCCGCGCTCCGCAATATTCTCGGCACGCACGTGAAGCAAGCCGGCTCGCTCGTGGCCCCCGATCACCTGCGCTTCGATTTCTCGCACTTCGCGGCGGTGGACGCGAGCGAGCTCGCCGAAATCGAGCAGCAAGTGAACGAAGAAATCCTGAAAGATCTCGAAATGCGCACGGACATCATGAATATTGACGACGCGCTCGCTTCCGGTGCCCTGGCATTCTTCGGCGACAAGTATCCCGAATCAAATGTCCGCGTAGTCACGATTCCAGACGCCTCTTCCCCGCGCGGCTTCTACAGCAAGGAACTCTGCGGCGGCACCCACGTCACCCGCACCGGCGAAATCGGCGTCTTCAAAATTCTCGCCGAGCAATCCACAGCCGCGGGAGTTCGCCGCATCGAAGCAATCTCCGGCGATCGCGCGCTCGCCGAATATCAGCGCGCCCTTTCGACCCTCCGCTCAGCCGCGAGCATGCTCAACGTAGGCGAAGACGAAGTCGTCTCCGCCATCGAGCGCCAACTCGACGCCACAAAGCAGCTCGAAAAGCAGCTCGAGTCCCTGAAACGCAAGGCAGCCGGCTCGGTAGCCGACGAGCTTCTAGCCGAATCCCGTACAATCAAGGATGTCCGAGTACTAGCGGCCAAAGTGACCGGATTTGACCGCGAATCCCTCCGCCAAATGGTCGACACATTGCGCCAAAAAATGGGCTCCGGCGTAGTGGTTCTCTTCTCCACGGAAGACGGCAAAGTCGCTGTAATCACAGGAGTTACGAAGGATCTCACCGCCCGTCTCCACGCCGGCAAAATCGTCCAGGAATTAGCGAAGCTAGTAGGGGGTTCCGGCGGCGGAAGATCCGATTTAGCCGAGGCTGGCGGAAAAGACACATCCGGGGTAGAAAGTGCCTTGCGTACTGTTTACCCGCTCATCGAGCGTTCGCTATAATCCCAGTCGCGCCAGAAACTTACGCCGGGAAAGCCTCCTTTCCCACGTGAAATTGTCTCTGCGCGCATAGGCGGTTTTTTCGTTCGGCACCAATTTCGGAAGCGAAGCGTTCTGCCTTCCCCGAGGCCCTTTGAGAGTATGAGGAAGAACTGCATCATCGTTGCGATCTTGGCGGCGGGAATTCTCCTCTCGCTACCGACGACCTCCCGCGCCCAGATTGCATCTACCGTAGATGAGCACGGAAAGCTCGTCTTCGTGAACAGGGATTCCCCCGAACCGCGTCATGGGAGTACCATGAAGCCGGCTTCGGACGCGTCATCTGACCCGCTGGGTGCTCCGGTGGGAAAGTTGGCGCCACCTACTGACCGCCTGGATCGCATCGTTCGCGATGCTGCCGAGCGGCACAAGGTGGACCCGGCGCTGGTTCAAGCCGTAATCAGCACCGAGTCGGGGTGGAATCCGCGCGCGGTTTCCAGCAAGGGAGCCGTGGGCTTGATGCAGCTGATTCCGGCGACGGCAAGACGCTTTGGCGGCGGTAATCTTTTCGATCCGGCTCAGAACGTAGAAGCCGGCACAACGTACCTGCGGTCGCTGCTCGACCGTTACGACGGCGATTTGACCAAGTCGCTCGCGGCTTACAATGCCGGCGAGCACGCCGTGGATAACAGCGGCGGCATGCCCCCTTACTGGGAGACGCAAAAGTATGTTCGAAAAGTTACTGACGCATACTTCCGGCCCGGCTCGGGACGCGACCCGACGCTCTGGAGCGCTCCAAAACATCCAGTGCGGAAGGAAGTCGCCTCGAATGGACGGGTAGTTTTTACGAACGAATGAAACGCTTCAATCCGGTTGGAATCCAGTCCGCGACCGCTGTTTTTCTCGCCCTCATAACACTAATTGTGTGTCCGGCAAGTTCTGCCCGCCCCGACCGAAAGATGGACGCGCGCGAACAATTCGAGCGCGCTGTCCGATTGCGCACGACGCTTGAAAGCACTCCGCAGAGGGACCGCTCGCTCGCCGATTACAAGCAGACCGTCACCGCGTACCAGAAAGTCTATTTGATCTCGCCGCAGGCTGAAGAGGTGACGCCATCGCTGATTGCCGAGGGAGAGCTGTATCAGGAGATGGGCCGGCGCTTCGATTCGAAATATTTCAAATCGGCCGTGGATACTTACAATTTTTTGCTCAAGCAGTATCCCGGCAGCCGCTATCGCGCCGAGGCACTATTTTCCGTCGGCAAGATTCAGAAAGACAATCTCGATAAGCCTGATTATGCCGAAGCGACTTTCAAGGAATTCTTGAAGCGCTTCCCGAAATCCCCGAAAGCCGATGGCGCGCGCGAAGCACTGAAGGAAATTGCCGACGCGCGCGAAGATCAAAAGCAGCAGCAGGAGGCGGAAGCGAAGGCCGCCGCTGAAGCCAAGGCCGTAGCAGAGGCAAAAGCTGCGGCGGAAGCCAAAGCCGTCGCTGACGCAAAAGCGGCCGCTGCCGCCGCCGAAAAGAATGCGCATGAGACGGATCCGATTCCTGCGATCAAAGGCCAGATAGCCGAGCAGCGCGAAACCACCGGTCGCACTCCGCACGTCACAGACATCCGCACATGGAACGCGGAGGATCACACGCGCATCGTCGTCACGCTCGAAGACACCGTGATGTACAACGCGGTGCGCATCGCCTCACCCGACCGGATATATTTCGACATCCACAAAGCTAATCTCACTCCCGCGCTCGCGAAGAAGACGATCACCGTGGATAACGGCCTGCTGAAATCCGTGCGGCTGGCTCAAAACAAATTGGGCGTAGTGCGGCTGGTGCTCGATGTCGACGGCGCGAAGGATTATTCGGCGTTTCTGCTCTCGAAGCCCTATCGCCTGGTGATTGATATTCGCACCGGGTCGGCTGCAGCCGCGGCCGCAGCTTCCGCGAAAAATACGCCACCCGCACCAGCGGCACCTGCTGCACCGGCAAAGAACGAGACCGCAAAATCCGATCCTAAGCCCGCAGCGAAGGCGCCCGATTCCAAAGCTGCCAGCGCTGATAATCGTGCCCCGGCGCCGGCAACTAAGCCGGCCGCGAAAGCTGCGCCAGGCGGCAAGGCGGCGGACAGCTCGAAGACAACCGTAGCGCTTCAGCCTCCGACCTTGCCCAAGCCAAACCGCGATGGCCAACGCTCGCTCACTCGCGAACTGGGCCTGAAAATCAGCCGCATCGTGATTGACCCGGGCCACGGCGGCCACGATACCGGCACGATCGGCCCTCACGGCTTGATGGAAAAGGATCTCTGCCTCGACGTGGCGCTGCGCCTCGGCCACCTGATCGAGGAAAAGCTTCCAGGCGCG
The DNA here is from genome assembly GCA_963701005.1 of uncultured Acidobacteriota bacterium. GTDB lineage: Bacteria > Acidobacteriota > Terriglobia > Acidiferrales > UBA7541 > Palsa-295. The sequence continues at coordinate 2,158,593 of OY969555.1, read as the reverse complement.
GAAGTGATCTACACGCGCAAGGACGACACCTTTATCCCGCTCGAGCAGCGCACCACCATCGCGAATGACGCCAAGGCCGACCTTTTCGTTTCGATTCACGCGAATTCCAGCCACGATCAGGCCGCCCGCGGCATCGAAACCTACTATTTGAATTTTTCGACTTCCGCGGAATCCATGGAAGTGGCCACGCGCGAAAACGCGCTTTCACAATCGTCGCTGCACGACCTGCAGGACATCATCAAGAAAATCGCGCGCAACGAAAAAATCGAGGAGTCCAAAGAGCTCGCCAACGATATCCAGGATTCGCTGACGCATCGTATGCAGCTTGTCGGCCAGAATGAGAAAAATCGCGGCGTCAAAAAAGCTCCCTTCATCGTCCTGATCGGCGCCAACATGCCTTCCGTGCTTTCGGAAATTTCCTTCATCAGCAATCCGTATGACGAGCGCCTCCTTCGCAAGGGCGATCAGCGCCAGCGCGTCGCCGACGGCCTCTTTCGCGGCATCTCCTCTTACCTCGAAAACCTCAATAGCCTCTCCTACGACAAGTCGAAGTTGATCTCAGACAACCGCGTCGCGGCAGTAGCTTCCGGCGGGAACACAAAGTAGAATTCTGGAGTCTAATAATGGGGTACAAATGCGCGCACGCGTCATTCTGTTCACAGCCATTCTCTCTCTAGCCGCGCTCCCGGCTTCGGCTCAGGGGATTCTTCCGAATTCCTTCGCAGGATGGTCGGGCAGCACAAAGGCCGGCATCACTCCGCCAGTTGTTTACAACGGCGATAAGGTCGGCTCGCTGGCCGCCGCGCAGCAGACTGCGGTCCTGAATGAATTTGGATTTGTTGCCGGCGAAGAGGGCGCCTACACGCGAGGCGCGGACTCGCTCACTGTAAAGCTCTACCGCATGAAGGACGCCAGCGGCTCCTATGGCGAATACACTTTTCTGCGAACGCCCGAGATGACGGCCGCCGGCCTAGCGGAGCATTCCGCCGTGTCGAGGGAACGTGTACTGGTACTGACCGGAAATCTTGTGCTCGAAATTTCGGGCAAGGAACTGCCAAAATCCTTGGCGGATTTGAAATCGCTCGTCGCGAGTGTTGGTGGGCACGCGGAGAACGGGATTTCTCCGACGCTTTGGGAACGACTGCCGATCACTGGAGTTGAACATTACACGGACCATTATTTGCTCGGGCCCTCCGCTCTGCGTCAATTTCTCCCGCTAGCCAGTGGCGACTGGCTCGGTTTTTCCCAGGGCGCGGAGGCGGAACTTGCGAAGTACCATCTTGCAGGCCATGAAGTAACACTTTTGATCGCCGATTTCCCCACTCCGCAAGCGGCGCAGAAAAAGTTAGGCGAGCTCCCGCAGCAATTCAACGTCAACAACTCCGATGCTGCCAACGGCGCGCCGATCTACGCCAAGCGCTCGCTCACACTTCTAGCCATCGTCTCCGGCGCGCAATCCGAAGCGGAAGCGAATAATTTACTCAAGCAGGTTTCGTCGAGCGCGGAAGTCACATGGAATGAACCAAATTTCGAGCTGACGCAGCCGAATATCGGGACAATCGTGGTCGGTACCATTATCGGGACGGGCATCATTTGCGCGTTTGCGCTGATTTCCGGCATCGCTTTCGGTGGTTTCCGGCTGGTCGTGAAGCGTTTCTTCCCCGATCGCGTGTTCGATCGCAGCAGCGAGATGCAAGTCCTGCAGCTGGGACTCTCCAGTAAACCCATCAATGCAGAGGACTTTTACGGCCTTGGAGGCTCCCCGCCAAAGTAGCCCAGCGGTGGAAAAAGAGGCCCGAAACCGGGAATTCTCCGTAAATCGCTGGGAATATTGAAGTTATGGCGCTGACGAAATTTGGCTTTCCCGCTTGACTCATTTCTAGCCGTAAACTAGACTGCGCTCGAGGATATGGTTCTGTGGCCTACCGCGCATTGGCCAGGAGCTTTCTCCCCTCGAAGGCCCGCCGCCAGGCGGGCCTTCTGTTTTTCGCACCTCCGGTTTCCATTCGATCACATCCTCGCGAAAGATCTGCACCCAACGCCCCGTTTACCACGTCAGTAATAGTAAGGCGCGCTCAATGAAAACGAACACCCGATTCAGCCTTTCTGCATTCATCCTGATTCTTGCAGTGGCACTTCCGGCCCTCGCATACGAGTATCCACTCTCCACCGACGCCATCCGCGACGCTTATTTTCTCGGCAGCGGACAGAAAGGCAGGGACGCTGATTTCTACGACCAGTATTCCCAGACCCTTGGCGATTCGAAGAATGATCCTCCCGGCTCGCTCGTCACGTTAGACACGCCCTATTTGCAAATCGCCGAGCATTCCCGCGACGCAGCGAATTATCACGCGCAGGACGCGGAAAAAGACTATTTCGAAAAGCCGATGGAATTTCGGGTGAATTTGGATGTCTATTACAAGCCCGTCAACCCGGCCGCATCAGACAGCTCTAAACCCGCGGCGGACGCCTCGGATCCGTTGAGAGGCGTGAGAATAAAACTGATGCAGCATAAGAAAGAAATCGCCTGGCGAATCGTCGAGAGCTGGCCCGACTACCCGTTTCAAAACGCCCAGACATCGGCTAAACGCGATGGAGAACACGTGGAACTCGCTTGCGACGCCGCGAAGATTGATTCCTCAGTCCTTACGATAAAAATCGACTTGCCGGACGGCCAGCACTTTGCACCCGACTTCGACCTCGCCGAAATCAAGTAAATCCTATTCCGCGATGGCAAGTACAGGTTGTTTTGCCCAGGACGCCCGTCAAACCTCAAATCTAGAAGTGCGTGTCTGTGAATCCAACGTCGCGGGCGTCAAGTAAACTCCCAAACTTGAATAGGGTTGCCGTAGTGCCACTCGGTGTCCACATTTCCCATGACCCCGAAGCAGCGCTTCCGCCCGTAATGAAGATGTTCCCGGTTGAGGTAACGACCCCCTTGGCACCAATTCGAGAATCAAGCAGCGAGCCAGTTGTGTCAAAAGTCTCATTGGCATTGGCATCGAATCCGACGTACTCCCAAAAACCCTCTTCGAAAATAAAGATGTTGTTGTTCAGCTGTACAGCTCCCGAACTAGCGTCAAATGCGTTAATGAGGTTACCGCTGCTCACAAATGCACCCGTTTGCGTATGAATCTCGTACGTCGAGGGCGAATTGAAACCTCCAATGAGGGCTACATCTCCATTACTGAGTACGAATAGTTTGCCAGAGGCAAAGCAAGTAGTGAGCGTCCCGTTAGTTAGAAGATTTCCGTTGATGTCGTGAATCTCCCAACTACATTCGTCAGTGTGCTGTCCGGCACTACTTCCCGAGATCCAGATATTGCCATTCTGTAAGGCAACTGCCCCTGCCCCAGGCGTTCGTTTGCCAAGGAGGCTACCGGAACCTACGAGAGCTCCAGTCGGGCTGTGAATCTCCCAAGCATCCGGCGAAGCCGTTCCACCACCTAGAAACACGTTTCCATTTGCGAGGCGGACTGCAAAATGCGAGTAGAAACCATTCAGGAGTGATCCGGAACTCAGCGTCTGGCCCTTGATATTCAGGATCTCCCAGGAACCGTCTGTGGTCCGACCTCCAGCCACAAAAATCGTGCCGTTGTTTAAGAGCGTCGCACTGTGCATACTGACGGCAACACTAAGGCTTCCCGAATTCAGGAGATCGCCTGAATCGTCGTAAGTCTCAAAGGCACCAGTGGCGGCTACGCCGCCGAGGATGACATTAGTGTGCGGCGCAACATTTACTACTGTCGATCCACACACCGAACCTGCACACGCAGTAACTGTCACAGAGCCGCTACTAACTCCAAAGACGTGCCCGTAATTGCCTGAGTCGTTGGTGACGGTCGCGACGGCATTGTTACTAGAGCCCCATGTAGCGGAACTCAGCGTCTCTGTGACATTGCCGGTGAAAGTCCCCGTAGCTGTGAGACCTTCGAACCCCCCAAGCGGGATCCATGGGTTGGATGGGCTTACAGTGATTGATATCAGCCCCGACGGCGTTAGCGTCGTGGGCTGGTACAGTTCTGCGCTTGCGAGAAACGGACCCTCAACAGCTCCACCTCCAGCAACCAAAACCATTCCGTTCTCGAGGCGTGTCACGGTGTGAAGAATGCGAGCTGTGTTCAGGCTACCGGTCAGCGTGAAAGCTCCGGACGACGGGTCATACAGCTCCGCGCTAGCCAAGCTTTTAGGGTTACCGCCGCCAACAATCAAAGCCATTCGGTTGTTGAGTAGCAAGGCCTTGTCCAGATAGAGCGCAGTATTCAAGTTCCCGGTAGCAGTGAAGGTCCCGTTCGAAGGGTTGTAGAGCTCACCGTTCGACAAATATGGACCGGTCCAGCCACCGGCAAATAGAACCATTCCGTCATTTAGCAATTCGGCTGGCAGATTGTTACCCAACGTCGGGCTCATACTCCCAGTTAAGGTAAAAGTTCCCGCCACTGGGTCATACAACTCAGCGCTCGACACGAATCCAGTATTCTGGCCTCCGGCAATTAGCACGAATCCGTTGTCTAGTAGGATCGCCGTGTGCGAATAGCGCGCGACATTAAGACTGCCCGTGAGCGTAAATTTTCCCGTTGCCGGGTTATAGATTTCCGCATTTGAAACCAAGCCTGCCGAGTTGCCGCCCCCTGCGATCAATACCATGCCACTGTCGAGTAGTGTCGCGGTTGCATTACCGCGTGCGATATTCATGCTCCCAGTAGCCGTAAACTTTCCCGTTGCGGGGTTGTAAAGCTCCGCACTCGAGAGGGTGTTTGTTCCGCCGGAGCCCCCAACAAGCAATACCATGCCGTTGTTGAGCAGTGTCGCAGTGTGGTACAAGCGGATGGTGGTCATGTTTCCCGCTGAAGTAAACTTCCCTGTCACGGGATTATAAAGCTCCGCGCTCGAAAGACCCCCTACATTTCCGATGCCTCCGGCAACGAGAACCATTCCAGTATTCAGGAGCGTCGCAGTGTGCTCGACGCGCGCCGTGATCATGTTACCGGTAAAAACAAACCCACCCGAGGAAGCCCAAGCTTGATGCAGCGAAATCAAGAATAGAAATGATGTGAGGCAAACACTGGTAAGCCGATTGCGCTCCATCCGCATTGGACGATCTCCTCCGCAAGCCGGCATGGGGGCCGCGGGTCTTGCGTGTCACAGTTCGGGCGGAGATATATACCAACAGATTGTATCTGTCAAAGTAATTATCAATTCTGTTTTATAGCTCTCTGTAAATAGAAGATTCCGTACAGGTGACTTGGTGTATACACTGCTCTCGATCTGAGGAGACGGGCGGCAAGACATCGCGTGCGCCGGAAATCGGCGCGAGGAATCTAGCTGAAGAAGACCATTTCAAATGCGCAGGGGGCGCCGAAGCGCCCCCTGCCCTTACTAAACGCCTGCGAGGGCGATGTTCGTGGACGAGGTGAATGTTTGCGTGCCCGTCGGCGGGTCCAAGTTTCCAAGTGAAGTGGTGCTGATGGTGTAGGGATTTATCACTCCATTGATCAGGAGATAGATCACGGACTCCGTCGGGTCAGCCACGATATCAGTCACGCCGCCGGCCAAACCGGAAGCGAAGGGAGTTCCACCATTGAGGACCTGCAGGGATCCGTCTCCATTAATCATGTAGCCCAGCACTCCCTCAGTTCCCTGCCCAGTTGCGTAAAGGAAGCTGTTTGTAAAGTCGACGGCGAGCAATTGTGGGCTAAAGGCAGGCGCGGGTACGACGGGTGAAGCGAGGCCCACAGCGGGCCCCAATGATCCGTCAGCCCCGCTAATCGCGAAAATCGAGATGCTTAGGTTGTTCGCCGTGTAGAGGAGAGTCGCAGTAGAGTTCACTAACATTGAAATAGGACTATTCGCCGCAATCCCGCCAGACGCATTGATGGAAACACCTGCAAGTGCCGTAAGGACGTTGGTTGCTGAATTCACATTAACGGAAAACATGAAGATCAGCCCGTCCTCATTATCCGTCACGTACAAGAATTCCCCGAGCCCGTTCACTGCTGCAGCCGTCAGGAACGCGTTAGCTGCGGGAAAAGGCGATCCAGGGGCTTCGGTGGTGAGGGCGCCGGTGCTCTGAGTGATTAGGAAAATATGAACGACACTCTTAGAAGTATCCGTGAGCGTCAAGAAAAGGCCGGATGGGTCGGTTTGAAGCGCGAAGGTTCCGATGAAAGAACCGGCCCCTGTGACGGTGAGCGGCGTTCCCACGGGGGTCAGCGTGACTGGAGCAGTGTGGCCGATGAGGAAACTACTGATTGTGACGGTGTTCGGCCCCGCTTTTGAAGGCGGCGTCAAGACGTAAAGATAGTTGGCGCCTGTTGAAATGACGTTTGCGATCACAATTTGGCCGGAGTTTGCCGTGGCAGTGGTGCACATCAATGCGAGGGCGTCACCCGCGATTGCAGGGATCGCGAGAGTGGTGATGTCGCCAGTGGAAGCCTGCGCGAAAAGCACTTCGGTCGGCGTCAAAGTACTGCTGCACGAGCCGTTTCCGCCGCCGCCGCCCTTCGGACATCCAGTTGTTGCCGCCGAGCTAAAAAACCGTGAAGCCCGGCTTACCGGAACTGCCGTAGGATTGCTTCCCAATAGTGTGCAAGAGGGCGCATTTGAGCAGGTTACCAGCGAGAACGAGACCAGAATTACAGCAAATACCTTAATAAATTTGGTGATTTCCCTCATAGCGGATGCAGACCCCCTGCCGGCACCCAAGCAAGCCGCTTCGCCGCGCCGTGCCATTGAAGTATGCGCCAGGGGCGGATGCGGGGAATCGCCGCCTAGCGGTTCCTTGTCCAAAATGGCACTGTCCCGAAGGGCTACACTCGCCCGCCCATTTGGCCGTCTTTAGGGGACTGCTGCCTGCCCGTGCGCAGCAGATTCGCCGCAAAAAGCTTGCGCCCGCCGGCACCGCTCAATCAATCGTGAAGGTAACGATCACGTGCATCTGCACGGACACCGGCTCGCCATTCAGCAGGGTCGGCTGGTAAGTCCATTTGCTCACCGCAGCCAGCGCCGCTGGAATCAGCAGTCCGTGACCGCTGATGGCCCGCGCTTCGGTGACTTCGCCGTGCTCATCGATGATCGCGTCAATCACCACCTCGCCTTGCGCATGCGCGGCCCGAGCGATCGGCGGATAGATTGGCGGCGGCGTAGATATGGCCCGCGGCGGGCTGATGCGCCCTCCCACGCGGACGACACGCTTCATTGGCGGTGGCGGCACAGCAATTGATTCCGCCATTGATCTCCCCGTCCCACCGAGTATCCCGCCCAGCACTCCGCCGATCTGCCCTCCCGGGATTCCGCCGATCACGCCCCCAGGAACACCCAGGCCCGGATCCGGTGGCAGCGCCTCTTCTTTAATGATTGCGATCGTTCGGGGGATGACGCTCGGCGCCATTAGTTGCCCGCCGCGCAAAAGCCGAACCGCGCTCGTCCGCACCACCGGCCGCGCAATAGCAGCGGCTGGTGGAGGCGGCGCGGGAGGGGGTGGCCCCACGAGAAAAGTCTGCGTGAAGGCTCTCATATCAATGGCGTCGGTGAAGTAGAGCGGGGCCACGATCAGCGCCCCGAGGAAAATAACGTGAAAGGCCAGCGACGCGAGCCACTCGAGCGGATTCCGGCGTTCGAGCCGCGACAGGGGCATATCGAGCATCGCGCCCACAAAGGGATTCCCAGCGCGCGCGTGCTGCTCTTCACGAATCGCCGTGGGTCGACGATGTGGGAGCGTCGGCACCGGCATGTGTAGTGGTTGAGTGACCATCAGCGCACCTCCTGAAATCATCGGCTCTGCATCGCCTGCCGCTGCTGCCCTGCGGCTCTGTTGCTCACGTTTCGCAGGGACGCAGCACCCGCACCCGCCGACCTACACAATCCTTATATCCCTGGCCTGCACAGGGTCGATGCGACGCTGATCACCGGCGAATGTGATCGCTGTCACCAACAACGCAGGACTGAGGACCTGTTCGTGCGGACCTACTGCCAGCGAACACGGCAAAAGCCGCGTCAACTACGAAAAATTTGTGTTGCAGCAAATTACTCGGTCGAGGGTGATTGCGTCTCAGGATTCTCCCCTCCCGCCCCTCAGCTTTGAAGGTGCGCAGTTGACAACGAATCCACTCACTGGACCGCTGACGCATTGTTGCAATAGACTGCGTTTCTCAATCTATGACCCAGAACTCGGAAGCGGTTCTGAGAAAAGCTCTCATTTTCGCCGACCTGTCGGCCGCGGAAATGGAAGCACTACAGGCCCGTGTCAGCCGCCGGCGATTTCAGCGCGGCGAACTGCTATTCAATGAGGGTGACGCGTGCGCTGGCCTGTTTCTTGTGGCCTCGGGGAAAATCCGCATCTTCAAGATTTCCGCGGCCGGCCGGGAGCAGGTGCTGGCCGTGGAAGGTCCCGGCAGCTCTTTCGCCGAGCTTCCGGTATTTGACGGCGGCAACTACCCCGCCTCGGCCTCTGCACTCGAGGACGCCGAGGTCCTGTTCATCTCGCGGAAGGACTTCCAGAATTTTTGTCGCGAGCATCCCGACGTCGCACTCAAGGTGATTGCCGTGGTCGGCTCCAGGCTGCGGCGCCTTGTCGGCATCATCGAAGATCTTTCGTTCAGCACCGTCCGGCAGAGACTCATCGGGGTGATTCTGCGTCTGGCACAATCAACGGGGACGTCCTCAGCGGACGGTGTTCGCATAGAATTGACTATGAGTCACCAGGACTTGGCCGCCGAACTCGGAACAGTACGGGAGCTGATCTCCCGCAATTTGAGCCGGTTGCAAGCCGAGGGCTTCCTCGATGTGGATGGCCGCAAGATAGTGATCAAAGACATCCAGGGGCTAAAATCCGCGCAGGTCAGCTCAGAGTAAACTCTTTCCCCTCAATTAGTTTCAGCCTAGTGACTTTAGTCACTGCCTCCTTCATCTGTTTCCGTTGAAAATAGCGGCCGGAATGGAGGAAACCATGAAGTTCAGTACTGAGACGAAGGTGAAGGATATCGCGCTTTCAAATCCAAGCGCCCGTCAGATTCTGGAAGATGCAGGCGTGGACTATTGCTGTGGCGGTGGCAAATCATTGCACGACGCGTGCACTCACGCCGCCGCAGGCGCGGAAGAAATTCTCCGGCGGCTGCATGAGAACAGCCGGCAAGTCTCACCGGAGGAGGCCAATTGGGTTGCGGCTCCGCTCTCCGAGCTTACTCGTCACATCCGCACCAAACATCACCACTATGTTCGCGAAGCCATCGCGCGCCTCCGGCCGCTGCTTGAAAAGGTAAAGACGAAGCACGGAGAGAATCATCCCGAAGTCGCGCAGATCGAGCGGCTATTCGCCGAAGTGGGCCGCGAGATGACCATGCACATGCAGAAAGAGGAGCAGATCCTGTTTCCCTATATTGACGCGGTAGAAAAATCCGCCAACACCAACACACCGCTCGAGCCTCCCTTCTTCGGCACGGTTCAGAATCCGATTCACGCGATGATGAAGGAGCACGACTCCGCCGGCGACCTGGTGAAACAAATTCGCAAAGCCAGCGGCGATTACACTCCGCCCTCGGACGCCTGCACGAGCTATCGGGCGCTGTATCAGGATTTGCGGGAATTCGAAGCCGACCTGCATCAACACGTGCATCTGGAGAACAACATCCTGTTTCCACGAGCCGTCGAATTGGAAGCCGCGGTCGCTCACCAGGAGTAAGGATTATGAACGCTTCCCGAGCAACCGTCGAACCGCCCCACCCCGCTTCTCGTGCTTCATCCGAGTCACCCGCGCAGATTTTTGAAATCGCGAGGGCACGCGAAGAGGCGCTCTCCCGCCTGCTGATGGCCTTCATCACGTCGGGGCTCTTTTTCATGGTTTTCCCCGGGACGTTTCTCGGCGTCTGGAATCTGCTGCAGATCAGCGGGCGTGAAAGCGTGTCCTCGATTTCGGCAGCCTGGCTGCAAGCCCACGGTCACGCGCAGGTTTTCGGATGGGTGGGAAGCTTCATACTGGGAATCGGCTTCTATTCCATTCCGAAACTGCGCGGCGCGGCAAACAACCAGTTCGGCGCAGCATGGATTTGCTGGACCATGTGGACGGTGGGAGTATCGCTGCGATGGGCCGCGAACGTGTACTTGTGGGAATGGCGGGTGCTGTTGCCGGTTTCCGCCGTTCTGGAACTGGCGGCGTTCGCCATTTTCTTCCGCTCCGTCTCTCAGCACCGTCCCGAGGATTCAGGCAAAACCGGCCTGGAGCCCTGGGTCTGGGTGGTCATCGCTGCCTGCGTCGGGTTCATGCTCCTGCTCCTGACGAATCTTGCGGGCTGTTTCTACGTTGCAGATCGCGGCGCCACTCCGGCTTTTCCGCATTTATTCGACCAACGCTATCTCGCGCTCATGGCGTGGGGATTCTTGGTGCCATTTGTGTGGGGATTCAGCGCCAAGTGGATGCCCGTATTCCTAGGACTGAAGCCGCTGCGCACAAAGCTATTGCTGGCGGCGCTGCTGATCAATATCGGCGGGCTGGCGCTGACAATCGCCGGGCTAAGCGCCATCGGCACGTGGGTGCTTTTTGCGGGCGTTGCCACCGCGATTGCCGCCTTGCGCATGTTTGAGCCACCCGCGAAGGAAGCCAAAGTACGCGGCGTGCACTCGAGCTTCCCGTACTTTGTCCGGCTGGCTTACGCATGGCTGATCGTGGCCGCCCTGCTCGGCGCGGCGGCGGTGAAATTGGATACGTCAGGTGGCATTTGGGGTGCGTCGCGGCATGCGCTGACTGTCGGATTTATCGCTGTGATGATCCTGTGCGTGGGTCAGCGTGTGCTGCCCGCGTTTGCGGGAATGCGGCTGTTGTGGAGCACGAAGTTGATGTTCGCCGGCCTCGTGCTCGTGACTGTCGGTTGCACCTTGCGAGTTTCTTGTGAAGTCATCGCCTACCAGGGTTACGCTGCATGGGCCTGGAGGGGCTTGCCGATTTCAGCGCTCTGTGAGCTCGCCGGGCTGACCATCTTTGCCATCAATATGCTCGGTACTTTCATTCTCGAACCCAGTCATGCACAGAAAGAGTCGGTGGTGGTCGGCATGCCTGTGAAGTTGTCGTAGACAAACTGGGCACCGGCGATTAGTTTCACTTCTGGCGGCGGGGAATCAGCGGTAAGGTTAAATTCCCTTCCGCTTGGCAGTTTCTCGGCCTTCCGATTTTTCTGGCCAATGTCTGCTCGGAGCCGCACGAATGGATTCACCGCAAACCGGATCAAGCCCAAAGCTCCAGCTCGCTCTTGGGACGATTTCTTTTGCCGTCTGTTTTGCGGCCTGGGGGCTGATCAGCGCCTTCGCCCCACGTTTCCGCAAAGCCTTCCACCTCACGGCCACCGAGACGGCATTTCTCGTTGCCGTTCCCGAATGTAGCGCGGGCGTCCCGCCGGCGTCTTGCTGTTGCCCTTGCCCCTGCCTCTACGCTGTCATCCCGAACTCAGCCGCAGCTGGGTGAGGGATCTGCTGTTTCTTTCGCCGTCGCCTTTGTCGTGGCCGTTGCCTTTGCCTTCGTACCGCTGACATCCGGAACGCCCGCCAGTCGTTCGGAGGGCTGCCGGCTGCCTTTTCTTGCTCTCCTCCTCAGCCTATGTAGCGGCGGCCGAAATTTATCCCGAGCAATGCCGAGGGAGGCCGGCCAATTGGCCTGCTCCCCCCGGGGCTTCGCGTGTAGTACGCCGCGCCCTATTGGACGGTCGATTCCAATCTTGCACTCCCCTGATTTTGGATGGGTTAAGACCATTTGCAAATGGTTTTGAGAGTCGATTTCGTTCTCCTCGCTGAGCGCCCAATCCCCCCTATTGAACCAACGCCGCGAGGCAAGAATCCCCCGGCCCCTCGGCTCTCTCGGCGCGCTCCACGCGGACAAGTTGCGGCCGCGCGCGCTGGTTGTCGTCTGCCATCGCAAAAATCTCCACTGTTAGCATCGCGCGCGGAAACGGAAACTGCAAGCGATCGGGCCTGTGGATGTTCGAGACCCGCATGAAAATCGAAAAAAGGACGACCGCGTCAACGGGCCCCACGCTTTGCTAGTGCCCGCAAAGGACGGGGCAATCGGAAAGTCAGTTACGAAAGGCCAGGCCGCCCGCCGGATCTGATGTTTATCGATGTGGGATAGTTTATGTTAAGCTACTGCTTCGCCCGAAACCGGGCGTGCGTTATAGTCCACGGGGGTCGTGAGGACTCGCGTCGCACGGCCACGCGCTTACCTTGTTATGAACGTCAACAGGGAGCGATGTTTGGAGCCTCTTAATTACCGTTCCTTGTTGGCAAGAGGCTGCAAGGGTAGGACTCGACCCCCACGTGACCTTCTTGTTAGAGCGTCGTTTTGGGGAGGAGTTAATGGCCACTTACAAGCCGGGCGAGATAGCGCCTGATTCTGGTGAGCTGATCGAAGTCGGACCCCGTGGAGGTAAAGTAGAAGGCGGTCGCGTTACCGTGATTGAGCGAGGTGAAAGGATTCCGCCAACCACGGAAAAGGGCAACCAGTATGAGTACAAGCGCGGCTCAAAAACCACTCACTAATGCCCTCTTCGGCGGATGAATCGCTCTATGCCTTATTTCGTCAAAACTAACGGCCCGGTCGTAGCCAAGCGCGGCCCCTATGAGACAGTGGAAGAGGCGAACAGTGCACGCGAGGGGCTTGCACTCGACGCGCTGTATCAAGGCCAGAATATTTTCGTTGAATTCGAGACTGGCGTCCCGTTTACTCCGCCACGAACCAGGCTTTTCAGGCCACCGCGACCGAAGCGTCGTCCCGGACGATCCGGCACTCGTGGTTCCAAGCGATCGCCGAGCGGCGGTGGGGGTGGCTTTGGCACAGGGACTCGGAAGCGTCGTCGGAAGCGCACATTCAAAAGAAGCAGCAAGCGACGTTGAGGTCCGAGGCGCTCCTACTTTATGTTTGAGATCGTCGCGCTGTCTGGCAGAACGATGTTTCCATGAGCAACGACATGAAATGAAGAATCACCATGCTTGCTCAGCATCTTCGCTTCCCCGGCTAATGGTATAAATGTGATTTCAGTGATGACCCACTTGCCGAGCTTGGCGTCCAGAGGCACCCTTGTGGACGCCGTGCACGTGGTTTTGCCCGAATCCAAACCACACTGCGGCGTAACGCCTCCGTTCGTCATGCCTTCGGGGAACGCTTTAACCATCACGGTCCCGTAAAGATTTGCGGCCGTGTCTATTGAAACATCCATCGTCACGTTGTCTCCCTGTACGACCTGGCCATTTCTGATCTGAGTGGTTCCGGCTGCCTGTCCTCTAGTCATGTGCGCAAGCAGCACAACCGAGAAAATCCCGAGCACAGCACCCGCGATGAACTTTCGCATCTTGTCTCCTCCATTCTCATTTTAGATTCCGATCTACATGTTGAAACACCAACTGTCTGGCGTTGATCGGGGACGTGATGTCTTCGAATTGCCAGGCTCCGCTTTCAAGCCGCCCTTCGCTGATACAGAATCCCTTGTACCACCTACTGTTGCCGAAACCCTTTCGACCGCGATTCCACTTTTCGGCCAAGGCTTCCAGAGGGACTGAGACTCGCCGCTGGGCATCGTTCTCAGACTTGCCGAGGATTGTCCTGAAACCGCTGACCAAAAGGTCTGTCAACTGTAGGAACTGGCAGTCATCGTATGGCTGGCAATCAGGCTTCTGGTGGTCTGATGTTGCGTCGTCCAACACCACGTCGTCGGGAATCTCGATGCTGTCCTGCGCATTTCTCAGATCGCGCAGGATGCTATTGAGACTTAGCCTCCTGCTATAGTGTTCGTGCCCGTCAAAATGAAGCGAACGGACGCAAAGCTTATCTCCCTGACTTGAAAACAGACGAAGGCCTCCGTCGAGGGCGATGCGAATCGTTGCCTCGACCCTCGATACGTGGTTCTTGCAAAGCGTCATGTACTCCAATGGAGTGCCGACGCGAAACAAGATGAATCGCGCAGCTAACGGCTCCGGCATGGGAGCGTACTCGCTGCGAAGATCAGCTCTCCCAGTTGGCACGAAATGAGGTCTACCTTTGAACCTCTGAGCCAGAGAGGCAACGCCAACATCCAGCCAGCACTTGACGCATCGATGGAGTTTGCCGGTCGGCTTCTTTACCAGTTTCAAGGAGAGTCGATTTGGCCGCTCAGTGTTCTGACGGATGTCTGCGAGAAGTTTCAAAAGGGTCGGGCGGGATTTGCGAGGGACAAAGAAAACACCGTGCCAGTATCCTGCTACTTTCGATTCGTCGTGGTACAGATCGTAGTCGTTGTCTAGTGTTGGTCTCCTGTCAGCATTGCCGCAATCACTACTGGATTAAAACACTAATGTGGGTATTTGTAAAGGGCCGATCTTGAGAAGTGCTAGAATCCGCCCCACGGGAGGCCTTCGATGGCACGCCCACTCCTGACTTTCCTTGCAATCCTGTCTCTGATCGCCGTGACCAGTTGCGGTGATTTTGGCGTGGTGGACAAGTCTAAAGACGTTGTTATATCCAAAGCTGAATACGAACAATTGAAGGCTTCGGCAGCTCTCGCCAAGCAGGTCGGGCGATATCAACTTTATCGCGAAGGAGTCCGAACTTGGAGACTCGATACAGCAACGGGTCGTAGCTGCCTGCTACTAACTTCCGAAGCAGACTGGAAGAATCCAGATTCGCTTAGTGCATCGTGTGATATAGAGGATAGGAATGAAGCGCGGGAACGTCACCGCCAATATCCGTCGCTATTCGATGAGAACGGGAATCCCTTACCACATAAGTGACAGAGAAAATGGGGCACCACTCCAAAGGACACTCTCACCGGCGGGCTCTCTCGTTAGTTCTGCTGGTCGTTTCGATTATCGGCTGCGGGAGCCATCCAGTAAGAAAGCACGTCTACTACGTTACGATTACTGATCAAGCTGGCGTGGAAAAGTTCCTCAGCAGTTGCGGTAAGCCCGAAATCGCGCTCCAAGGGGGGCAGTACTACGTTCACACTTTCGGCGGCAACGGTGGGGCGGATGCCTACTTTGTAACCAAGGCGGCTACAAGTACACCTAGTTCGGAGCCAAACAATGCCTGCGAGGCAAACCCGTGAGTTCGCCAGAATGTGATAATATTCAATGCAAGAATGATCGAGGGGAACAAAATGGAACCGCTTGAAAAGTACATCGAACAGGCGCCGGAGCTAGCTCAGGACGTGGTGAACGCCTGGGGAAAGGTTGTGACTGCTGGCCGTAGAGATTTCACCGCTGAATTCCGGGACCTGTTCGATAAGGCGTGTAACTATCGGCGCGCCAAGGCCATATCGGAAAATCATCGTGAGTTCAGTATGTTAACTGAACGAGATGCAGCCGAAGAAGTCGTGGCGTTGAGCACCTTCGCCATAACATGCAAGACGGTTTGGGAGAAGCACGGTCTCGACTCCGCATGCTTGAAATAACTTTCACGGATTCTTTCACAGACGGGTCCAAATCCCGACTAATACAGCCTCACACAAACACGCCTAAGGTCCCGGCGGACTGTCTGGCCTTTAGCCTTCGATTTCTCTCGCTGCCCTCTTCTCCGGCTCCTCCCACCCCCAAAAACCACTTGCTTTTCCCCATAACCATGGTATGATGTTGTTGTTTTAGTTGCTGCTGTTAGCAGTTCACCCTGCGCGTGAAGCGCATCCCCTAAATTTAAAGTGGAATTGTGATGCTGCGAATGCGGATCGTCTGGATATCTCTGTCTCCAGGCATCACAGAAGGGGTGTACATCATGAACCGGCGCAAACGAACTTGGCCCGTCAAATTCTTAATGACGAGGCCCACACCGCAAAATCCCCGCGGCGCCAGTCAAATGTCCTACGCGCCCGAACAACCAACAGGCGAAGAAAAAGTAACAGGCGAAGAAAAAGCCAATCGCAGCAGTTGCCAGTTCAGAAATTCAGTCAACTCCATGAACCCAAAGGAGAAAGAAAATTTCTAATAGCAACAAAATCGATGTTTCTGGAAACGCGCCTTCTTGCCGGGACCTCGGCCTGCCGCGTAGCGGTTCAGTCCACTTCCCGTTCTGTTGCGTTTTAGCCCCGATTCACCGGTCAAGTATCGGCAAGAACAGTCCTCATCGGTGCGCAGGGATCGGCGATGAAGAGGCCGAAGCCCGTTCTCTCGACGGCCTGCGCGCGATCAGCGGCAGAATCAACGAACACAACATCACGATCGTAATCACATTGATCGCCGGCCCATACTTTCCGATGTCTTGGTGGATGTGCGCGATCATGATGGGCGACGGGATGGCGGCCAGCCCCCAGGCCAGCAGGATGATCCCGTAAATGCCCCCCATCGATTTCGCTCCGAAGAAATCCGCGGTGAACGACGGCATCGTTCCGAAGCCCCCTCCGTAGCACAAGCCGATCAGCGCAAACGCCAAGCTGAACAGCGTCCAGTTGTGAATCCGAGGCAGCAGGCCAAAGATGATCACTTGGATCAGGAATAGCAGGAAATAAACGCGTGCCCGTCCGATATGGTCCGATACGAATGCCCAGAAAACGCGGCCCAAGCCGTTGCACAACGAGATCAAGCCCACCATGCCCGCGGCTTTCAGGACCGTCATACCAACCATTTGCTGGGCCATCGGCGAAGCTTGGCTGATGATCATGATGCCGGCCGAAACATTCAGGAATAGCAGCAGGAACAGCAGATAGAATTGCCACGTTCCCATGGCTTCGCCCACGGTGAAATCATAGGTGCTGGCCGCTTTGGCCACCGCGTTCCTGGGCTCCCAACCTGCCGGCCGCCAATCCCGAGGTGGATTTGCATAAAACTGCGCAGCAACGACAACCACAATCAGATAGACGATCCCCAGCGTCCAGAAGGTCGTCGGCACTCCATAGTGGATGATTTCCCATGCCGCAAATGGGCTCATGATTAGAGCGCCAAATCCATACCCGCAGACGGCCACTCCCGTCATCAGGCCGCGCATGTCTGGAAACCATTTCACAAGAGTCGCGACAGGACAGATATACCCCATGCCCATGCCGATGCCGGCCAGGACGCCGTACCCAAGATAAAGCGCGTCAAGAGAGTGGTGGCTCGCAGCATATCCTGACAGCATGTGACCGATTCCATACAGGACCCCTGCCACGGAGGCCACCTTGCGAGGCCCCACTTTGTCCTGCCAAAGGCCGCCGATGATCGTGCCGATGCCAAGAAATAGAATGGCAAGTGTGAAGTTCAACTGGACCGATGTTTCTGTCCAGTGCTGTGCGCCCATCAGCGGCTTCTTGAACACGCTCCAGCCGTACACGGCGCCGAGGCATATCTGCATCAACACGGCAGCCAGGGCGATGCCCCAGCGATTGCGAAGGTTGTCGGACGTCATAAAAGCCCTCCTCATCATGAGCGGCCCAAAGTGGCCGCGACTGAAATTCCCTGGCCCAAGAACCCGAAATCAACCGTGCTACGCGGCGTGAGAAACTTTCCGCATGAGCTCAGTCGCTCGCGGCGGCCATGGCGGCCACCGGTTGCCGCGCGGGAATGACTTCAACGATCGCGTTGTAGTCAGGAACGCCGCTCGGATCAAGGCAACCGGCGGGCACAAGCACATTCACCTCCGGCCAGTGGCCTTGCAGACACCCGGGCTTGATGCGGTCGATCTTCACGCGTCCGCGGTACTCGCCCCGATCGTTGCGAAGCAGCACCGGATCTCCGCTCTTCAATCCAAGCCGTTCGGCGTCTTCCCGGGAAATGAAAATCGAATCGCGATGCGCGCCGGTGAGAGGATCGATTTCCCCATGAACCATGCTGTTGAATTGTTTTCCGCGCCGCGTCGCGAGCAGGAACATGCCGGCGGGAACCTTTTCCTCGGGTAACTCGATGGGAGAGAAATGCCCTTTCCCGTCGGGAGTCAGGAAGCGATCCACGAGGAGTCGCGGCCCGCCATACTGAAATTGATCGCCTTTCTTTTGCAGCTTGGCGATGCCTTTGTAAGTGGGACAGACGCGATCGATCTCGTTGCGGATGTCCTGCGTGTCGCGCCACGAAAAGTAACTCTGGGCGCGCACCGGGTCGGCGTGGCGCGCGACGAGAACCGGAACCTCCCATTCATCCTTTGCTTCCCCAGGGCGCGGCCCGGGTATCTCCGGACTGTAAATGATGCGCCGCTCCGTGCTCGTTTCCGTGCCCCCACCGCGCTGCTCGTAGCGTGTTCGAGAAGGCAGCAGAAGAACGGTTTCGGCCGGATCCACCAGCATGTTGGAACTCACCACGATGTCCTGATGGATGCGCAAGCGGATGTTGCCTACCGCGCGCCGGACCCGATCCGGCTCGGGCAGAGTTTCGATGAAGTTTCCGCCGCTTTGCCAGATGGCATCGATTTCATTGCGTTCCGCGGCAAGGATCATTGCGGCGGCCGTGAGGCCCTTCCAAGTGGGTGGTTCGAAGCCCCAATACTCCGGCTGCGCAAAACGACGCGCATTTTCCTCATTCACCGGCGCACCCATCACGTAGGCGCTCGGCATCCCGCCCATCTCCGCCCCGCCCTGCACGCCGCTGTGGCCGCGGATGGGCATCAGGCCCGTATTTGGGCGGCCCACGTTGCCCCTGGCGAGTTGCAGGTTGACGATGGCGCGAACGTTGTCGCTCCCGTAGCGATGCTGCGTAATGCCCATGCTCCAAACGATGATGGCCGTTCGAGCTTTGCCAAAGGCTTCGGCGAAGCGGTACATATCGGCGTGCGTCAGTCCCGAATCGTGTTCCAATTTTTCCCAGGAAAAAGCGCGGGCTTTGGCTGCAACGTTGTCCCAGCCCACTGTCCGCGCCGCAATGAACTCCGGGTCGGTCCAACCGCTCTCGATCAGGTGTTTGAGTACGCCATAGAAGAACGCAACGTCCCCGCCCGCGTGGACGGGAAAGAAATCGTCGGCAAAGCGTGTGCCAAATAACGCACTTTTCGGAACGGAAGGCACCCAGTAGCGCTCAAGGCCCGGTTCGAAATACGGATTGACGACAAAAACCTTCGTTCCTTTCTCCCTCGCGTAGTAAAGGTATTTGGTTGCCACGGGTTGGTTATTGGCGATGTTGGTGCCGACGAAGATGAGCAAGTCGGCGCCGATCCAGTCGGAATAAGAGCACGTGGTAGCCGCACAACCGACGGTTGCGCCTAGGCCCGCCGTGCTGGGAGCGTGGCAAATGCGAGCGCTGGTATCCACATGGTTGGTACCGAAGAATCGAGCCACTTTCTGATGCGCATAATAGGCTTCGTTCGTCAGGCCGCGCGAAGTCAGATACCACGCGATGCGGTGCGGATCGGCGGCTTTCAGGCCGTCAGCCGCGAGCCCGATCGCTTCTTCCCAGGAGGCTCGCCGAAACCCCTTTTCCCCTCGCCGGCGCACCATGGGGACAGGCAGGCGCCCGAGTTTTTGAAGATGGCGTGAAGAGACTTTGCGCAAAGCATCGACATCTTCCAACAGATGCCAGTTCATTGCGGGCATCGTGTTCAGACGAAGCAGCTTCAAGCGCAACGCGCAGAGATGAATGCCCTTCATGGTCCAATCGTGCATTCCGGAGGTGCCCAGTGAGCAGCCGTCGCAGCAGCCGTCATTCAGAATGCGCCAAGCGTAGCCGAGATTGTCCTTGTTCTCCCAGATGGTGTCGGCGATGTCTTTGTAGGCGTTCGGATGTTGTTCGTTAAGGCCGTAGGGAACGAAGCTTACCCAGTTGCGGTGATTTCCATTCTTGCCGTCAGAGCGCCCACTTGCCATTGCAACCTCCTCCGACGCGAATACTATATCGCAATACGATATTATATACACTTTTTCTGCAGTGAAGGGAAGTGCGGCGGCCGCCTGGCTTTTCCATCGGCTGGCGATATAATCGTATCCACCCATGGGACGAGGGAAGGGGCGAAGTATCAATTTCGAAGCGCTGGCGGATTTCCGCTATGAGATCCGTCGTTTCTTAAACTTCAGTCAGCAGGGGGCGCGAGCGGCGGGCATTGAGCCGCACCAGCATCAGGCGCTGCTCGTCATCAAAGGTTTGCGCCAAGGCGTGAAGCCGACGATGGGCCTGCTTGCGGAGCGCCTTCAAATCCGTCATCACAGCGCGGTCGAGCTGAGTGACCGCCTGGAATCGCGAGGGCTGATTCGTCGTTCGCGAAGCGCGGCGGACCGCCGCGAAGTCCTCCTCGCTTTGACGCCCCGCGGGGAAAAGCTCCTGCAAAAGCTCACGCTCTCGCATCGCACCGAGTTGCGCACGGTAGGACCTTCGCTCTTGCGCTCTCTCCAAGCCGTCATCGGCCACGAGAAACGATCGCGACGCTCGCGCCATCGAGCGAAGCGGAATCGTTAGTCCCATCATCTTCCTGAATCTAGGGCGAATCCCCGAGCCCGAGCGATTTGCAAACTAAGCAGTCGGGGTCGTATCCCTGCTCGCAACCTTGATCGGTATGCTGGCTTGGTTGATCGGCTACCGCAGGAAAATCGAAGCACCGTGCAATCCACTCAGAAGAAGATCGATAGACCGAGAATTCTTGCAGCCGCCCAATCACAAACGCATATCGAACTAATTTGGATGAAGTTGGAGCCGAGGCCCGGACTTGAACCGGGGACCTGCCGATTACGAATCGGCTGCTCTACCAACTGAGCTACCTCGGCCTTGCATTCGACTGTAACATCGTGCGGAAAAAACTGTCAATTAATGCGGCGCGTGCGCGAAAAAGTCAGCGCGAGAGCGGATACATGGCCCACGCAATTCCCACAGCGATCACCACAAACAACGCGAAAGACCACGCCGCGTACTTGACGCGCTCCGCCGCCGTCCGATGCGTCAGGCATGCAAGCGCCAAAGAAGCGAGCGCGGCGAAAATGAGCAGCGCGGGAAAATGGCTCAGAAACAGCGCGGCGATTGGCACTCAGCTCCTCCGCCCCGACGCGATTTCCCAGGCGTCGCAAATGCTGATTAGATTCACGATTCCCGCGGCGGCGATAAACCGCGTGCCGTAGTCGCCCGCGGCGCGCGATACATCCGCGCCAGCCGCCTCAAAGAAGCGCGCCAGGAGATAGAAGACGCCCGAGCTGGCGTCGGCCAGGAAGCCGAGCTTGCCGAAAGGGTCGGCTGATTGCAGCGGGAACACATTCCCGCGCAGAAGGTAACCCGTGATCGCCAGTCCGCCGCAGACAATGAAAAAAATCAGGGCACGCCCCCAGCGGCGAAGGAGGAGATGTCCCAGCCCGGGAATCAGCCACCCGGCGATGGCGACAAACAGGGCGGCGGAATTTCGCTTTGCTGGTCTTGCGGCTGGAGCCTGTTCGGTCGAGATCGTATCGTTCACGGAGCCTCAGGCGAGCAGCGGCAGAATTTCGGATTGGATGGCGCCGGTCACGCGAGCCTCGCGTTCGCCGACGTATACATTGACTTCCGTGCGCACGCCGAATTCGGGAAGATAAATTCCCGGCTCGATGGAAAAGCAGGTGCGCGGCACGATTTTGCGGTCGTCGCGCGTTTCGAGACCATCCATATTCGCGCCGTTGCCGTGCACCTCCTGGCCGATGCTGTGGCCCAAGCGATGGACGAAATATTTTCCGTAGCCGGCTTTTTGGATTGTGCCGCGCGCAACGCGATCGACCTCCCACCCGCGAACGTCGCGTCCCTCCGCGACGCGCTCCTGGATGAACTCCACAGCACTATCGCGGGCCTGCTTGACGATGCGGAAAATTTTCGCGTACGCGTCGGGAACGCGGTTGCCGAGAAAGCCCATCCAGGTGATGTCGTAATAGACGCTCCCCGGCTTATCGAATTTCGCCCACATGTCGAGCAACAAAAGATCGCCGGCGCGGATGGGGCGCGAAGT
The DNA here is from genome assembly GCA_963701005.1 of uncultured Acidobacteriota bacterium. Taxonomy (GTDB): domain Bacteria; phylum Acidobacteriota; class Terriglobia; order Acidiferrales; family UBA7541; genus Palsa-295. The sequence goes on along the minus strand of OY969555.1, from coordinate 2,136,803 downwards.
TTTCGGATTGGGAGAGTAGTGCGGGTCGCCGTTGTTCGGCTGCACGGCCACGATAGTCTGTTCCGGAGTGAGGCCGCTTGCGCGAAATTTCTCAGCGATCCATTGCTGCAAATCGGCCTCGGTGAGCGGCTTGCCTTCGCGGACGAATGCGGCGGCGCGTTCGAAGGCAACGGACCGGACACAATCGACAATTTTGCCCGCCTCGAGGTGCGATTCCAGTTGCTGCGGCGTCCAGGTGGCTTCGAATTTCTGGACCAAGTCCGCCGAGCTGACGACTTTTTTCTTGAGTTTGCGAATCAGCTCGATTGTTCCCGCATCCACGAGACCGATATAGGGAATATTATTTTCCGGGGAGTATTGCATGGCGATTGTTTTGGCGCCGGAGAGAAGCTTGGGCAGGGTTTTGTGCAGCTCTTCCCACCCCGCGTACACGAACTTGCGCCCGGCAAGCGAATCGAGCGTGCCCTGCTCGATGCGGTGGACCAATTTGCGCGGCTCGCCTTTCGCGGGGATAAAATAAAACCAGCGCCGGCTCACAAGTCCGTTGGAGCTTAGGCCTAAGACGCGGGCGGCGATGGGGTCGCGATGGTGATGATCGAAGAAGAGCCAGCCGTCAATCTTGGTGGAACGCATTTCCGATTGAATTTCTTTAATTTCGGCCATGATTCGATTCGCCCTCTTTTTGACTGGTGCCCAACAGCTTCAAGACTTGCGCGCGCGAAACGCCTGCAATGGAAACGCGCTTTGTGCGGCTCTTTACGCCCGCGAGGATTCTAACAGCCGACGCGGGCACGTTCAAACGCTCGGCCAGCAAGCGGCAAAGCGCTTCGTTTGCGCGATCTTCGATTGGCGGCGCCGTCAGCCGGATTTTCAGCGCGCCTTGATACTCCCCTTCGATGGCGTCGCGGCTGGCGCGCGGTGTTACCCGCGCCGCGAAAACAACCGCGCCATCGCGTTCCGTGATTTCGATCACGGCTTTGGCCGCCGCTCGCCGAAAATGGCGCTCCCGACGCGAATTTCCGTGGCGCCCTCCTCGATCGCGATTTCGAAATCGTGGCTCATGCCCATGGAAAGCACGGGCAAAGATTTCCCGAGTTTTTTCTCCAAGCGGTAACGCGATTCGCGCAGCTTCGCGAAATAGGGCCGAGCGCGTTCGCGCTCCTCGAAAAACGGTGGAATGGTCATCAAGCCGCGCAGATCGAGGTGGGCGAGGGCACCGATGCCCTCTGCCAGCGCCGGCAAGTCGGGTTCGGCCACGCCGCTCTTCGTGGCTTCATCGCTCAAGCGCACTTCGATAAGTACGGGCAGGCGATTTGTTTCAAGTGACGCGGCGGCATCCAGTTTCTGCGCGAGTGGAAGGCTATCCACGGAATCGATGCGATGAAACAGGTGCGCCGCCCGCCGAGCTTTGTTGGTTTGCAAATGCCCGATGAGGTGCCAGGTGGCCGCGAGTCCCGCCACAAGCGGCTGCTTCGATTCCCATTCCTGCACGCGATTTTCACCGAAGTGCCGCTGGCCCGCCTCAAACGCAGCACGAATGGAGTCGGCGGGAAATGTTTTGGACACGGCCACAAGCGTGATTTCCTCCACGCGCCGGCCCGCTCGCCCAGCCGCGCGCGCCATGGATTCGTGCACTCTCTCGATATTCGTTTGGATGAGAGCGAGTTCCGCCGTCATGCGCGCAATTCTAACACGCGCCAGAATCAAGGCATCCGCCCGGAAATTTCCTCCTCCCTCCGCGCTGATTTGATTTATGCTGTGCCGCTCGCAATTTTCGGCCGGAGGGTCCGCGTGAAACGAATGTATCAGTTCATCTTTCTTCTGCTCGCATGTGCATTTATTTTTTCGAGCGCGAGTGTCATCGGAGCGCAGCAGGTGCCGCCAAGCACCTACCAGGAAATGCGCTGGCGCATGATCGGCCCATTCCGCGGCGGCCGCACAAGAGCGCTCGCGGGCGTACCCAGCCAGCCCAACGTCTTCTATATCGGCGCGGTGAATGGCGGCGTCTGGAAGTCAGACGACTACGGCCGCACATGGAATCCAATCTTCGACGCGCAGCCCACGCAATCCATCGGCGCGATCGCCGTCGCCCCCTCCGATCCAAATATCGTGTACGTAGCCAGCGGCGAAGGCCTCCACCGCCCCGATCTCTCTGTCGGCAACGGCATCTACAAATCCACCGACGCCGGAAGAACGTGGCAGCATCTCGGCCTCCGCAGCAGCCAGCAAATCCCCGCGCTGGTCGTCGATCCGCGCGATCCGAATCGCCTCTTCGCCGGCGTCCTCGGCCATCCCTACGGCGCCAGCGAAGAACGTGGAATTTTCCGCTCCACCGACGGCGGCCAGACCTGGACAAAAGTACTCTATAAGGACGCCAACACCGGCGCCTCCGACGTGCAAATGGACCCGTCGAATTCAAACATCCTCTACGCCTCGCTCTGGCAATCCACCCAAGGCCCCTGGGAAGACGGCAATTCCTACTCCGGCACAGGCGGCGGCATCTTCAAATCCACCGACGGCGGCGACACCTGGCACCCCGTAATGAACGGCCTCCCAAAAAACGCCACGCAAAATTACGTAGCCATCGCGCCCAGCCAACCGAGCCGCCTCTATTGCATCGTCGGCACCACCGAACCCGGCGGCTACGCTTCAGGCAAAGGCCTCGGCCTCTATCGCTCCGACGACGCCGGCGAACATTGGAACCTCGCCACCTCCGACCCGCGCCCCGTCGAGCGCATCGGCGGCGGCGATTTGCCCATCCCCAAAGTTGACCCGAAAAATCCCGACATCCTCTACAGCGTCAGCATCGTCACCGTCCGCTCTACCGACGGCGCAAAAACCTGGACCAGCATCCGCGGCGCCCCAGGCGGCGACGATTACCAGAACATCTGGATCAACCCCAACGACCCGAATATAATTTTCATCGTCAGCGATCAAGGCGCCATCATCACCGTCAACGGCGGCCAATCCTGGAGCTCCTGGTACAACCAGCCCACCGCCCAGCTCTATCACGTCGGCGTAAGTAATTCGTTCCCCTACCTCGTCTGTAGCGGCCAACAAGAAAGCGGCTCCGTCTGCGTCTCCAGCCGCGGCAACGACGGCGAAATCACCTACCGCGAATGGCATCCCGTAGGCACGATCGAATATGGCTATTCGGCGCCTGACCCGCTCGACGCCAACATCATTTACGGCGGCGGCCGCAGCGAAGTCACCAAATATCACTGGGACACAGGTCAAGTCCAAGACGTGACGCCCATCCCAGTGAAAGCCGAAAAATACCGCGCCGACCGCACGCAACCGGTCATCTTCTCCCCGCTCGACCCTCACACGCTCTACTACACGACAAATTTCCTTTTCAAAACCACCGACGGCGGCGAAAACTGGGAAACCATCAGCCCCGATCTAGCCCGCCCGCACCCAGGAATTCCCGCAAGCCTAGGCAATCTAGCGGACAAAGATCCGAAGGCCGCCAAGCCCCGCGGCGTAATCTATTCCCTCGCGCCTTCCTACAAAACAATGTCCACGCTCTGGGCCGGCACCGACGATGGCCTAATCTGGCTCACCCGCGACGCCGGAAAAAATTGGCACGACATCACGCCGCCCGGCCTCACCCCCTGGAGCAAAGTCACGCAGCTCGATGCCTCGCGCTTCGATGACGACACCGCCTACGCCTCCGTCAGCCGCTTCCGCATTGACGATCTGCGCCCCTACATTTACCGCACCCACGACGGCGGCAAATCCTGGCAGAAAATCACCGCCGGCCTCCCCGACGACGCTCCCGTTGACACCGTCCGTGCCGACCCCGTCCGCAAAGGCCTGCTCTTCGCCGGCACAGAAACCAGCGTCTGGGTTTCCCTCGACGACGGCGACAACTGGCAATCGCTGCAACTAAATCTCCCGCACACCTCCATGCGCGACCTCTGGATCCACGACGACGACCTAATCCTCAGCACTCACGGCCGCTCCTTCTGGATCCTCGACGACATCTCGCCCCTCCGCCAAATCGAAAAAGAAACCGCCACCTCTCCTGCCGTGCTCTTCAAACCCGCACCGGCCTATCGCGTCCGCCGCAGCACATACACCGACACGCCCGTGCCGCCCGACGAGCCGCTCGGCGAGAATCCCCCAGACGGCGCCATCATTGATTATTACCTCATGCCTCCGACCTGCGAATCACTGACGATTGAAATCCTCGACGCGCAAGGCAAGCTCGTCCGCCGCTTCTCAAGCACAGACAAGCCCGACGTCACCCTGGACGAGCTCGCGAAGCAGCACATCCCTCTCTATTGGATCCGCATGCCGAGAATTCTTTCCGCCGAATCCGGCATGCACCGCTGGCTCTGGGACTTGCACTACCCCGCGCCAGTTTCCGTCCGCCACGAATTCCCAATCTCCGCCGTCCCCGGCAATACGCCGCGCGTCCCAGAAGGCCCGCGCGCGCTCCCGGGCACCTACACCGTGCGCCTCACCACAAATCTCAACTGCGTCGCAAGCGTCGCGCAGGCCACCTCGAAAGTCTTCGAACAATCCGCCCCACTCACGATAAAAGAAGACCCGCGCGTGAAAACCTCTGCCGCAGCCCTCGAAGCAATGTTCAAGCTCCAATCGAAGCTAGCCGCCATGATGACCCACGCCTCCGAAGCCACCATGCAAGCCCGCGCAGCCACCGACCAACTCGACGCCCTCTCCGCAAAAGCCACCGGCCCGCTAGCCGACTCGATCAAGTCGCTCCAAAAGAAAATCGGCGCAGTCCTAGACGGCTCGGCCGAGGCTGCGGTCGCGAAAGCCCCAGAAAAAACCCTCAAGGACGTGGACGCCGACATCTACATGCTCTACACAAGTGTAGACCGCGCCGACGCCGCCCCAACTCCAGCCCAAGAAAAAGCCGCCGACACAATCGCCGCAGACCTCGCGTCGCCGCTGAAACGCTGGGAAGAAATCAAGTCCTCCGATCTCCCTGCAATCAATCGCGACCTGAAGACCGCGAATTTGCCGGAGCTTCATCTCGATTCGAAGCAGCAGGACGAGGAGGACATGGACGGGGATGAAGGGTAGCTCGCATTTGGGCAGGGCCGGGAGGCCCCGAGTGGCGAACCGGAAAAGATATTTAGAGATGCTATTAGAGTTTCGTTGAGCCTTTGTTTTCATGAGTTTGACTCACTTTTTGAAGTTGGGTGTGTTGCGATTAGCCTTTTCTTCGCCTTTTTCTCCTCGGTTAGTTTGCTTGCCAGCTTGAACGGGATTTTGCGCGGTCGGTTTGGGGGAACGGCCGAGATTTCGAGGTCTGGGTTTTCGGAGAATTGACCGGGCGCCGGACCAGTGAGAATGATGTTTGTCCTGGTGGGCTCAAACCAATTTCCATTTTCGTCGAGGCGGGCATAGAGGCGAGCGGCGCGGATGATGACGTCCGCCGTGTCGAGCGAGCTCTCTTCCACGATCTCAAGAATATCTTCGAGGACGCGGGCGAATTCACGTCTGCGGCGGGCGAAGAGTCCTGTGGCGTGGGCGTGACGGTAGAGCGAGGAGGCGTCGGCGATCTTGTGGTTCCTGACGATATTTTTGGGGCTACGCCAGCGGATGAATTCGCCTTCGATGGCGTCGCGATCCGGATGGGAACAGACGGCGCATCGGCGGGAGTGGCGGTCGAAATCGGGAGGGAGTGAGGGGTCGCCCCTCTCTGCGTTCGGGACACCATATCCTTCGTCGGATATGGTGGGAGAGGAGGCTTGGAGGGTGGCCCTCGTTTCGATCTGGATCGCGTCTCCTTCGTCCGATGGGGTGCTTTTGGCTTCGCTCGGGACGCCGTATCCTTCGCTGGTTGCGCTGCCCCTCACTTCGTTCGGGACACCGTATCCTTCACCGGATACGGTGGGTTCGGAAGGGGTTGCGGGGTCTGGGCCGGGCGGAGTAGTTGTGGCGTCGGGAAGGTCGGAGGGCGATTCAGGGGCGTATGCGGGTGGGGCGAAGTGCCCGAGGGCCGTCCGGATAGCTTCTTCGGGGGACTGGCCGGCTTCGATGGATTTCTGATAGGCCTCCCACTCGTGGGCGTAAAGCATATGACTGGAGCCGCGGGGGTTTTCACGTGTGGGCTTGGAGATTAAGTATTTGAGGGGCCAGGTTCTTTTGCGCCGTTCCATGATGCACATCCTCCTGTGATGTCTGGAGACAAAAGTTCCCGGAACACCGACCGGGACGCAAAAAGCGCGCTCCAGCGATCCGCCTTGGCGGATTCACACTACGTGCTTAAAGTTTTAGGGGATGCGCTTCACGCGCAGGGTGTACTGCTTACAGTAGACACTAAACCGACACCAGTATAGCATGATTATCGGGCGATTGCAAGGAAAAAATGAGTCGCTGCCGGGCTCGCCCGTGAATCAGGGGCCGTAGCCGCTAGAATCGGTTGTCCGATTTGTCCGTTTGTCAGGCGTTGTCAGGGCTTTGCCATATGGATCCGTCTCGAGAGTCCGAAATTCGATCTCTTTGCTACGGTTTTTTGCCGGTCAACAAGACGGCTTCCTTCTCTTTCATGTTGTACTGCTTCGCCACCTCGAGAGCTGTCCTACCTTGCGCGTCGCGAATCGATGGGTCGGCGTGATTTGCCAGCAAGACCCACGCTACTTCGGGGTCACCGCAATTGATTAGCGCTGTGTATCCCTTTTTGTTTTGAGCGTTGATGTTTGCACCTCCTTGCAATAGGACCAGCACGGCATTGGCATCCCACGCAGCATCAATCAATGCGGTGTTCCCATCCTTGTCCTGTAGGTTTGGGTCTGCTCCGATCTCAAGCAGCGTTCGCACGACCCAAGCTCGATTAACCTCTGGTGCCTCAGCCCCGTCGTGATATTGGCTCACCGCTTCCATTAGGGCCGTTCTGTCATTCTTATCGCGCGCATTTACGTCCGAATGGGTTTTGAGAATCTCGTCTACCACGTTTGGCACACCAGATGCGGCTGCCAACATCAACATCGTCTGACCTTGCGTGTCTTCGGAATCGGTTGTTTTGACAAAGCTCAAGAGCAATTTCAATGCATCGCTTTTTCCGAAGCGGATTGCCATTGCAATAGCCGCAGCAGTCCCGCGAGCGTCTTTCTTGGCAACGCCCGCCTCCAACAATATGCGGAGCATCTCAACATTGCCCCTACGGGCTACCAACATTACTGGAGTCTGGCGCATGCTATCTTGTCCATCCAGGGGCGCTCCAGCTGCCACCAGTTCACGAAGAGCCTCGGCATTGCCGCGTTCCGCGATTCCGACGAGTATCCGAGCGCCTTCCGCGGAATTGAGATCCTGCTTCTCTTCCCGCAGACAACGAACGGTATCGGCATTGCCCTCCGTCCATCGCTTGACTTCGGCGAGGCGATCGATTGACTTTTCTAAGTCAGAAACCGCAAAAGGCATTCCAACTCCCAGTCCAAAGTAGTCAGTGAGTTTCTTCGATTGGCCATCGATCTCGATTGTGCTGATGTAGGTGGGTAAATCTGTCGCATTCCAAGCATATTTATTCTGTAGGGAAAAGTAATCGGCCTTCCGGAACAAATCCACGAGTTCACGAACTTTTCCTTGGGAAACCGCGCATTGGTGTCTTCCTTGGATGGCGACGTATGCTGTCCCATAGTAGATAACAGTCCCGTCCCCGTGCATCTGAATGCTGTAAGAGGGGCAGAAGCCGAGACATCCAGTCCGCGTAAGCGTGATGACTACGGCCTTCCAATCGCGAACTTCCGGAAAAGGGATGTGCCGCAATGGTTTCAGTTCTGTAGGCAAGACAGCTACCCTTTCCTCAAAGGTTGCCCAAATGGGATGGCCATTACGCTCAAAGGGACGGAAGTGCATCTCCTTAACCGCAGCCTCGGCTTCTTTCGTTATCTGTGCTGGAGCGTCTGGAGGATCAGAACGAGAATGGGAATGCGCGAATGCGACGACTCCATCGGGACTCACGATCACCTTTACTTCGATTCCGACCAGAGCGAGTAGAGGTGTCATGCCAGCGTCTGGACTAAATCGGAGTATTGGTAGCGGTGCAGTACGATGATCCTCAACTTCTTCACGTGAGACAGCTATAGGAGTCAAGACAAGCGGGGGATCTGCGGAAGATACATTCTGTCCTTGGGCACCAATGGCACTCAGAACGAGCAAGACTGAGGAAACTATGGTCTTACGGCGTAGCTTGTTCATTGATTTCACAATTTCTGGCCGTCTCCATTTGGGATGCGACGGCTGCCTATACACCATGTTTTGCTGATTCAGGACGATGCTTTGTTCGATTCCTGAGAGCCGCGTTTGGTTGGAGGGTAGGTCGGGAGGGCGGGTGGCTTCCCGTTCAGGCTTACGAGTCTTGGAATTTCTGGGTGGCATCCGCTCGTTCGGAAGAGCGCTGGAGGCGCGGCAGAAGGTAGCCCAGCGCGTGAGCGCTGGGAAAGCTGGCAAAATAATCGCGAGCGCCGTAGGTGCGGCACATGGCTTTGGCAAGGGCTCAGCTGAAGACGAATTTCGGGTCATGTTCCACGCCGTGCTTTTTCAATAGGGCTATAAATTCCACTTCGAAGCTCATTTTCTTGTGATGGGATTCCTGGTTCTGAATGTAGCGCATGACGGCAGGGACATTCGAGGCGCTCACGCTGAAGGCCGCGTAGCCCTGTTGCCATGCGAATGGAAAGCCTTCCTCGTTTGCCCATCGGGAGGAATTCGATTTGACGGCGTTGACGGCTTTGGCGAGCGCCAAAGTGGGCAGGATTTCGATGAGGAGATGAATGTGATTGTCCATGCCACCGATGGCGTGGACGAAAATTTTGTCGTTCTGGCAGATGCCGGCCGCGTAGGACCAGAGGCGCGATTGAAAATCTTTCGGGATGAGTTTGGCGCGGTCTTTGGTGTTGAAGACAACATGGATGGCGTTTTGGGTGTACGTGTGAGGCATGTGTCGCGCCTACGGTGCTTTAAGCTCCTGTATATCACGGACCCAGCGCTCACGCGCTGGGCTACCTTGTAGCGCGCCTACGGCGCTCGGGAGCGATGCAGATTGGCGAGCGGAAAGACACCAACGAAACGACGATAGCGTCAAGACCCGGCATCTTTGGCGATGGCGCGGAGATTGCGGCATGCTGCAGGGGCATGTGCCGCACCTACGGCGCTGGGAGCGGTAGTGCAAGACTTGCGGGCGAGAGGCGGCTCACTCCGCGTCGTAGGATTTTGGCGGGAGCAGAATCTGGACGCCGAAATAGCCGACCATGTAGGTCTGCATGGGCGACGTGGGCCGCGCGCTTCGGCCGGCCATCAGCAGGATGATGAACGGCTTGTGGATCTTGTAGCGGGCGCCGGCATCGAGAGTGGGCTGCCATTCCGAGGGGTGATACGTGCCGAGGTTGAAAAATTCGGCGTCGAGCTCGAGTTTCTTTGTGAAGTCGTGGCCGACGATCAGGCCCGCCAGGTACCCATTCGAGCCGAAATGAACGACGTTGTAGCCAACCTCCCAATTCACGTGCACGGGCCCAAACTTTTTTTCGAATTCGACGGGAAGGAGAAGGCTCGCGCCGCGCGGCGTGATTCCGCGGACGAACGCGTTGTTTGGATTGTTCACCGAAGCCTGGGGGAAGACGCTGATTTTGAAACCGTCCTCTCCCTGATCGAGGAATCGCCATTTGACGCCCAAAATATCCTGCTCCAACCCGTATTTCGGATTGCCCGTTGGATTCTGAACGCGCAACCAGGCGCTCTCATAGGTGAGCTGGATGCGCGAGCCGAGACCAAAATTGATGTCCACGTCCGGTGTGTGGGTGGTGGAATTATTCGAGTAGAGGAATGGCATGTAGCCAATATTAATTTCCCAATTGAGATTGCCGGGGGTGATGGGGTCAGTCGTAAGATACGGCGGCCCGCCCTGCGCGAACGCGGCCGAGCAACCGAGCGCGAAGAGAGCGAAAAATATGCTGGTGCGTAGAATGGTCGCCGCGCTGCTCACCGTTCCATGGTCCTTCGTCCTTGTCAGGCCCAAATTTCGTTGCCGCTTTTTCAGGTTACGCAGCGCTGGCCCGCGAGGTTCCACTCTCACAGGCCCGCTTGCCACACTCGGCGAAAAATTCCGCGCTACCAACTACACCAAATTCTCGCGCCGCTGGCCAGTCCAATTTCGCGATTGGTCCGCCAGCCGAACGGCCTTTCGCGGCGGCGGTGAATGGAGCGGCCGCGCTCCTATGCTAGACTGGGCTTCAAATTCATGCCTGCTCGCGGAAAATTCATCGCTCTCGAGGGAATCGACGGCTCCGGAAAACGCACGCAGCTCGAAATGCTCGCGCGTGCGCTCGAGGCGCGAAAGATTGCCTTCACGCAGCTCAGTTTCCCGCGCTACGACGGCTTCTTCGGAAAAATGGTTGCGAGCTTTCTCAACGGCGAGTTCGGGCCGCTCCATGCGGTGGACGCGCACTTCTCGGCGCTGTTGTATGCCGGGGATCGCCTGGAGGCGAAGCCAGGAATGGAAGCGAACCTGGCGGAGGGGCAGATTCTGCTGGCGGATCGCTACATTGGGTCGAACCTGGCGCATCAGAGCGCGCGAGTGCCGGCGGAAAAGCGGGCGGAATTCCTCCAATGGCTGAAGCGGCTCGAATATGAGATCTACGCGCTGCCTGCGGAGGATTTAGTGATTTACCTGCGCGTGCCAGCCGCGGAGGCACACCGGCTGGTGGGCCAAAAGGGCGCGCGCGACTATACGAAGCTCCGGCGCGACTTGCTGGAGGCGGATATCGCGCACCTCGAAGCGGCGTCCGAGGTGTATGACGAGCTGGCACGGCAGCCGAATTGGGCGCGGATCGAGTGCTTCGACGGGGCGGCGCACGTGTTGCGAGCTCCGGAAGAAATTCACAAGGAGATAGTGGCGGCGGTGGAGGCGCGGATTTTTCCCGCGCTTCGCGCTATACGGTGATTGAATGGGATTCGAACAATTTCTCGGGAACGAACGGATTGTGAGCGCGCTGCGGGGCATGCTGCGGCGCGAGCGGGTGCCGAGCGCGATTCTTTTTACCGGGCCGCGCGGCATCGGGAAATACACGCTGGCGCGGATGTTTGCGCAGTCGGCGACGTGCGAGCGGCTGACGGATGATTTTTGTGGCGAGTGCGCTTCATGCAAGCGGATGACGATTCTTGCCAATCCCGTGCCGCTGATTGAGGCCGGCCTGGCCGAGCGCGGCGAAAGCGCGGACACCGCGGCTGTCGAGCGGATGCCGCTGCTGCTCGAGACGCATCCGGACGTTTGGCTGATCGTGCCGGATCCAGTGCGGCTGCGGACTCCGGTGGCGCGTCCGATGATTCGCGTGGGGCAATTGCGGGCGGTGCAGCGGGCGGCCTATTTCAAGCCGCAGGGGCGGCGGCGTCTTTTTATTTTGGACGGCGCGGATACGATGCGCTGGACGGACGCGGACGTGTTTTTGAAAATTTTGGAGGAGCCGCCGGAATCGGCGACGTTCATGCTGCTGGCGCCGGCGCCCGATTCGCTGCTGCAAACGATCCGTTCGCGCTGCTTGCAATTTCATTTCGCGCCGGTGCCTGCCGCGGAGATTGAGGCGTTCTTAAAGGAGCGCACGGACGCGAAGGCATCGGAGCGCAAACTGGCCGCGCAACTTTCAGGCGGGAGCCCGGGCGTGGCGCTGGCGCTTGATCTGGAGGAATCGTCGCGGCTGAGGAAAAGCGTGCTGCGGCTGATCGAGCAGGGAGTGACGGGGGAAAAATTCGCGGGCATATTCGCGGCGACGGCGCAGCTGGCCAAGCAGGAGAAGGAATCGTTTGAAAATATTCTCGAGCTGTTCTATAGTTTGCTCACGGACTTACTCGAATTTTCCCAAGGCCCAAAGAGTAGTCTCCCTCGTAATCCCGATTTGCAGCGGGAGATCGAGGTCCTCAGCAAGAAGATAGATTTGGAGTGGGTTTTGCGCGCCACGCGCGACCTGGACAGCCTGGAAAGCCGCTTGCGGCGCAATATTGGCCGTCAATTGGGGCTGGATGCTTACGTTACCTCGTTGGGGGCATCTCCGGGGTTGCACGAGGCGTCCAAATAATTTGTGAATATTTTGCGAACGGCTGCAACCGAACCACTTCTTCCATAGTCATAACAAATAGCATCCTGGGGGAGCAATCATGGTAAACCGAAAACTATTCCGACCTACCCTTACAGAGGTCAAGGAGCAGTACACGCCACGGCCAGCGCAGCCGCAGCCTCTGCCACAGCAGGTCCCGGCGCAGCGGAAGAAGCCTGCGCCACCGGAACAGACGCACGCGGAGAATTTCTATTATGTGAAGCAGATGCAGGCGCGGACGCCGGTGGCGGTGGTGTTGAATGATGGTGAAGTGCTGCGCGGGACAGTGGAATGGTACGACCGCGACTGCATCAAGCTGACGCGATTTGGGAGCCCGAATCTTCTGGTTTACAAGCACTGCATCAAGTATTTGTACAAGGAAGGCGACGACGCGGCCCAGGGCGGGACGAACGGGCAGTAGGATTCGTTTGGCATCCGCCCGAGATGGGAACTTCAGCGGCGGCGTGTTCTCTTGTCCATAAAAGGGCCAACGAAGAAAGTCATCGGGGCTTTTCCAACCAGGCGGCGGTGGTCGTCGCGAACGTCGCAATCCACGACGGCGATGTGCCTGCCGCGGCGGATGACGCGTGCTTCGGCTTCGACGATTCCGCCTTCGACTGATTCCAGATAATTGATCTTCATTTCGATGGTTGCGACTCGTGTGCCTCGAGGGCAGGCCAAATAACTGGCGAGGCCGCCGGCGGTGTCCGCGAGGGCGGCAATGACGCCGCCGTGGACAACGCCGTGGACCTGCATATGGCGCTCGTCAACGCGCATGCGCATCACTACGCGGCCCGGCTCTGCCTTGGCGAGCACGAATCCGAATTGCTTCGTGGTGTTGGTCGAACGCAGCCGCGCCTTCAATTCTGCAATGGCGAGTTGCACCTCGGATTTAACGGGGCGCGGCATGTCAGTAGGCCGTCAGGCCTCCATCCAGAGGGAGAGACGCGCCGGTGACCCAGGCAGACTCGTCGGAGGCTAGATAGAGGGCCATTTGGGCGACGTCTTCGGGTTTTCCAAGGCGGGCGAGCGGAATTCCGGCGACGCGATTTTTGTACTCGGCTTCGGGATTGGGGGCTTTGGCCATGGATTGGAGACCGAGCTCTGTTTCGATGATCGAGGGGCAGACACAATTCACGCGAATGTTTTCGTGGGCGTGATCGAGGGCCATGGCCCTGGTTAGCCCGGAGACTCCCGCTTTTGCGGCGGAATAGGCGGCGCGCTGCTTGCGGGAAACGAGTCCTAGAATGGAGCCGATATTCACGATCGAACCGCCGCCGGCTTTTCGCAGGGCGGGTAAAGCCGCGCGGGAGACATAAAAGGTGCCGGTGAGATTGATTTCGAGGAGGCGATGCCAGTCCTCATCTGATGTTTCCTCGACCGTGGCCACCACAACGGCGCCGGCATTATTGACGACGATATCTAGGCGGCCGAAGTGGCTCGTAACTGCGGCGACGGCGGATTCCACGGAGGCGCGATCAGCCACGTCGGCTTGGATTGCGAAAGCTTCACCCCCGGCGGATTTGATCTCCTGGACGGCGGCCTGCAATGGCGCGCTTCGGCGCCCGGCGAGGGCTATGCGGGCGCCTTCTCTGGCGAATAGGATGGCGCAGGCGCGACCGATGCCTGTGCCCCCGCCAGTTATGAGGGCTGCTTTGTCCGAAAGTCGCGGCATCTTATAAGCCCCTCGCCCGTCTAATGAACGAGAAGGAAACGGCGAATCTAGCATCGGGTGTGCTCGGGGCGCAAGCGAAGGTGCAATGTTGCTGGGGATGGTTTTCGGCTGGTAGAGTGCGATGAGGGCCATATGAAAATAGGGATTACCTGTTATCCAACGTACGGCGGGTCGGGCGTTGTCGCGACAGAGCTGGGGATCGAGTTGGCGGCGCGCGGACACGAGATACATTTCATCAGCTATGCGATGCCGATCCGGCTGAGCGCGACAAACGAGCGGATTTATTTTCATGAGGTCGAGGTGACCACGTACCCTTTGTTCGACCACCCGCCGTATACCCTGGCGCTGGCGACGAAAATGATCGAGGTGGCCGAGGAGGCTTCGCTCGACCTGCTGCATGTCCATTACGCGATTCCGCATTCCGTGAGCGCGCTGCTGGCGCGGCTGATGGCGGCGCCGCGAAAATTGCCATTTATCACCACGCTGCACGGAACGGACATCACGCTTGTGGGCAACGATCGGAGCTACCTGCCAATCACGCGATTTTCGATCGAGCAAAGCGACGGGGTGACGGCGATTTCGAATTATTTGCGCGAGCGGACGGTAAAGGAATTCGAGATCAAGCGGCCGATCGAGGTGGTGCCGAATTTCGTTAATTGCGACCTCTACAAGCGTAGTGATGACGAAAAGCTGCGGGCACAGTGGGCGCCTGGGGGCGAGCCGATCTTGATGCACCTTTCAAATTTTCGCCCGGTGAAGAGGACGACCGACGTGGTGGAAATCTTTGCGCTGGTGCGCAAGAAAATGCCGGCAAAGCTGGTGATGATGGGCGATGGTCCGGACCGTGGCGCGGCGGAATACATCGTACGCAAGAACTGCCTGACGAAGGATGTGTTCTTCCTCGGTAAGCAGGACCGTGTACAGGAAAAATTGGGGCTGGCGGATTTGTTTTTGCTGCCGAGCGATCTGGAATCGTTTGGATTGGCTGCGCTTGAGGCGATGGCTTGCGAGGTTCCAGTGGTCGCATCGGATGTGGGTGGGCTGCCGGAAGTGGTTACGCACGGAGTGGATGGTTATTTGATTCCACCGCGCGACGTGGAAGCAGGGGCAAAGTACGCGCTGGAAATTCTCGGGCCGCCCGACCGAGGCCGCGCAATGGGGCAGCGAGCGCGCGTGAATGCGCGGCGAAGATATTGCTCGAACGACGTGATCCCGCTATACGAGGCGTATTACGAGAAGGTGTTGAACGCGAGCGGCGCGGCGGCCGGCGCGTGATATCGGAGGAAAGTTACCGGTCGAGGATGGGGACTGGCTTGAGGGAAGAGACGACGGTATTGATGTCGTCCTGAGTTATCTGGGCATTCTTGCCGGCGGCGACCAGGAAGATGAAGCGGTGCTGGCGGGCGCGGTCGTCGAAAACGCGGGCGGCGACGGGGCCACCTTTGGCAGGGTCATTGAATTGAAACCCCTTGTTCTTGCCGTATTCGAAGGAATAAATCTCCGAGCCGAGATCAAAACCGAACGAGAGCTTCCAAAGCAACAGGACATTCATGCGCATGGCGTCGCGACTGGACATGATCGGAGACAATTGCGCGGGGGAAGCGCCGTAAACCGCTTGATACAGGTCGTAATTCGTTTCGATGGGATGATCGAAAAACACATTTTGGAATTTCTGGTACTCGAGCGGATTCGAGGATTTTAAGACGCGCATGGTGTCGAGTTGCGAGTCGGGATCGAAGAAAATTACCACCTGGCCCAACGGGAACCGGAACTCTGAATAAGTTAAAGTCTGGGATGTCTTGCCGGCGCCCCAAGGACTGATGAATTCGTAGTCGTAAGCTTTGATCAGCTCGCCTTTCGCCGGCGGTTGCGCGGTTGGGAGAGGCTGCGGAACATCTCGCAGCCACGGATTGACGGAAGACCACTGCCTTCCTTCCACCCAGGCGAGGGTTTGCAGACCATATGCTACGCAGAAGATCGCGACGACGATGACAGCAATGGCGAGTATGATCGCATACAGCGAGGAACTCTTCTTTTCAGCATCATCGTTCATTTGGATGGTTGCCCCAAGGGATTGTGGTGTGGCCATTTTACCCCCGTCGTATGCGAATCGAATGGCGAAAATGCGCTGGGCCGGAGATTCAAATTTAAGCAGATGTGACCGATGCGCGCCGGCGGGTCTGACAGCCCGGAGCGCTGCATGAGTAGACGCACACGGGGTTGAGGTGAGTTGCTTGCCCTCCGCATCGAGCTCGAGCCCGAAAGCAGCCGAAACCGTGGACGAGAAACGAACGGTCGTGTAAAATAGTTTGAGAACGAAATTGACCGCCCGTATCCGCTTTCGCGGATGCGGGCGGTTTTTTTTTGGAGGAACGATGACGGAATTCAAGGCATACGGCAGCGCGGCAGAAATTGAGGAGGTGGTGCGGCGATTTGAGAGCTGCGAATACCTGCCGGACGAGTTCGTCCACGCCAGGCATTTGACGGTGGCTACCTGGTATTTCTTGCACTTCGAGGCGAGTGCAGCGGAGGGGCGCATGCGGGCTGGATTGCAGAAATTCATCCGGCATCACGGGAAGAGTGGTTATCACGTGACGATTACGGAGTTCTGGCTGCGGCTTGTGAAACATACCTTGCGGGACATCCGGGCAAATGATGAGGGCGTTGCGGGCGTCAATAGGGTTGTCGAGCGGCTCAACAACAAGGCGGTCATTTACGAATACTTCAGCCGCGGGCGGGTGGAGTCGGCCGAGGCAAAGGCGGGATGGCTGGAACCAGATTTGAAGATGCTGCCTGGCGCGCAGTGATCGGCGGGTCCGAATGGGGAGCGTTTAACTCGTGGCAGGCTCGGCGGTGACGAGCGCGGGGATTTCGATGTGGATTTGAGTGCCCTGGCCCTCCTGGCTGCGGATGTCCATTTTGAATTGGTCGCCGTAGAGGAGGCGGAGGCGCTCATGGACGTTGCTGATGCCGATGCCGCCGCCATAGACTTCGGCTAGGCGGTCGGGGGAAATGCCCATGCCGTTGTCATCAATTTCGATGGAGAGGCGGCCATCACGATGATGAGTGCGGATGTGGATCTGGCCGCCTTCGAGTCGCGGGGCAAGGCCATGCTTGATCGAATTTTCGACCATGGGTTGAAGGAACATGCTTGGGACGAAGGTGTCGAGAGTTTCCGGGTCAATTTCCTTGAAAATTTGGAGCTTGTCCCGGCCGAAGCGGATGACCTCGATATCGAGGTAATCGTCGATGAATTCGAGCTCTTCGCGGAGGGCGACGAAAGTTTCGTGCTTGCGGAGGAGGCGGCGGAGGATGTTCGAGAGCTTCAGGACGACGCCGCGGGCCATATCCGGATCGAACCGGATGAGCGAAGAGACGGTATTCAGCGTGTTAAAGAGGAAGTGGGGATTGATCTGGCTGGTGAGGGCATCCATGCGGGCTTTGAGAAGCAGTTGCTGATTTTGCTCGAGGTTCATTTCAATGCGCGTGTTGTTCCAGATTTTCACAGCCATGGCTACGCACATGACGGAAGAGAGGACGACTAGCAGTGTGTAACCCCAATTGGCAGGGCGGATGGCAAAGAGCCAGTGCGGAGGAACGACGTCTGCCAATTCAATCTGGCCGACTGCAAACGCGGCGCAAGCAAACAGCGGCAGCATGGCCCAATTGCCCTTCGCGGTGCGCACGAGTTTCCAGAGCCACTGAGGGATGCCGAGGAAAAGAAAAGGGCCGAAGTGCCAGATGTCCTCTTTTTCCGGCATCACCTCGCGGATGAATCCCGCGAGCAGTCCTACAAGCGCGGCGAGCGGGCTTGAGAGCCATTCGTGGTTTCCAAAAGCCGGGAGACTGATGAGCGAGCCGCCGAGGAGACCAACGATTCGGCCGCCAATCAAGCCCATGAGGAATGAGCCTTCGAGCGTGAGGTCGAAGAAACGGTAGCCTACCAAGCGAAGCATTACGCCCAGGGCAAGCGGAGGTGTGAGGAAAAGGAGCAGCATCACTTTCTGGTCGGAATCGCGGTTTTCCGTAAAGACGAGATTGCGGAAGGAACGAAAGCGAACCAGGAGCGCGGCGAGGGCCGCCGCCCAGCACACTTTTAGGATCAATGTGAAGAATAGATCTGTGCCGCCAGAGAGTGTGCCCATTTCGTTGGCCGGCTCGGGCCGGAAAACCTGCTCGATGTAAGTTAGCCAAAGAGGCGAACGAAGTAAAGCGAACGTGGCGAGGGGTTGCGCGCAACGGGCGATACTGGGAAGCCTGCTATAATTGGCGATTCCAATGAAACGACGAAAGCAAACCGGGAAGGCTCGCGTGGTGGCTCGGGCGCAATTGCCGACGCGGTTTGGACGATTTGAGATTATTGGGATCAAGGGCACGAAAGCAGGTGAAGAGGCGGTGGCCGTTCAACGCGGCAATCCGCGGGGCGGGCGGACGCCGCTGGTGCGCGTGCATTCGCAATGCCTGACCGGAGATGTATTTACGTCCGAGCGGTGCGATTGCCGGGCGCAGCTTGAATATTCTTTGCGCAAGATCGCCAAGGAGCCCTCGGGGGTGCTGCTTTATTTGCCGCAGGAAGGGCGCGGGATCGGGCTGCTGAACAAGCTGAGGGCTTACGAGCTGCAGGATGATGGCCTCGACACGGTGGAGGCAAACCGGCGGCTCGGATTTGCGGCCGATTCGCGCGACTACGAATTCGCCGCGGAAGCGCTGAAGACGCTGGGAGTGCGTGCGGTGCGCCTGCTATCGAATAATCCGGACAAGGTGGAGCAGCTCGAGCGGGGGGGAGTTCGCGTGGTGAAGCGAGTTCCCTGCCGGCCGCGGACAACCAATCATTCCCGGAAATATTTGCGAACCAAGAAGGATAAGCTCGGGCATATTCTGGCGGGGCTGTAGTCTAAGCGACGATGACGAAATCGATTCAACAATCAGCGCGGTTCCCAGTTTCGCCCAGGCAGCTCTTCGAGACGTATCTCGATTCGAAAAAGCATTCTGCTGCGACCGGTGGGCTGGCGCAGATAAGCCGAAAAGTGGGCGGGAAGTTCAAGGCGTGGCATGGGCAGCTCTGGGGACACAACCTGCTGATCGTTCCGAATCGGATGATCGTGCAGGCTTGGCGGTCTGTGAATTTCAAGGCTTCCGACCCTGATTCGATTTTAATTTTGCGATTCAGCAAGGTGCCCGGTGGCGGACGGATTGATTTGGTTCATGCGAATGTGCCGCCGCAGGATCACGCCGGGGTGACAAAAGGGTGGCACATATATTACTGGAAGCCATGGAAGGAATATTTTGCCGGGCGGAAGAGGGGCTAGCCGCCACCGACGAAGTGGACGATTTCGAAGGAGTCGTTGGGCTGGATGCGGGTTTCAAGCCAGAGGGCGCGGGGAAGGATATCGAGGTTGCGTTCGATGGCGACGCGGTCGCGAGGCATGCCGATGTGCTCGAGGAGGGCGGTGACGGTGAGGCCGTCGGGAACTTCACGGCGTTCGCCATTTATGGTTACCGTCATTGGGAGGTTTCCGCGGAAGGGGCTTTTGCGCGTGAGCGCATGGTGAAGCGGATTTCATCCTTGCCTGCTTCGGCGCGCGCTTGAATGACCAACGCGAGATCCCCTTTGCCAAGCGGCGGCAATGGGAACTGAATTTTGACACGCCCCTGCTCGTCGGAGGTCGCCGTATGTTGATCGTCTTGGAGCGCGCCTTCGATTACTGCCTCGACTTGGGCGCCCGGCTCGGGCTGGCCGTTGGCGCGGCGGAGGATTTCCACCTCGAGCGAGACGTTGCCTGCCGATAACCATGATCCGGGATTGAGGAGCTGAACTTGAATGCCACCGGCGCGGCTGGCCTGTTCAAGAGCGGCCGCGATTTCGGTGTCGAGGGCTCCCGAACGAATATCATCGATTACGGCGCGGTGCTGATCCTCTACGCGCTGGCGGAGTGCTTCCGCACCAGCAGCGTCTAAGGCCAGCAGCTGTTGATAGTTGAACGAGCGGCGGTGGAGCACACGCCCGCTCTGATAGACGGCCGTGTCGATGACCAAGTGGGTGGGTCCGCGATCCTCCGTTTGTACATGGAAGACATTTGCGCCGACGCGGACGTCTGTATTGAAGCCAGAACTCATCGGGCGGCGCCTTCCCGATTCGGGAATGCCCGAAAACGGAATGGAGAAAATTTAGACGGCTGGGAGTTCATTTGACCGGGCGCTCACGGGCCGTTATTATACCAGCGCGAAGAAAATGAATAGCAATTACCTGGACAACTACGGGCCGTTGTTGCTGATGTTTATACTCGCTGGTGGATTGTCCGGCGCGATTTTGTTTGTGTCGGCGCTGGTGGGCAAGCACAAACCTTCGCCGGTGAAGGACCAGGCCTACGAGTGCGGGGTCACGCCGACGGGAGATGCCCGGTCGCCGATTCGGGTGCAATTTTACATGGTGGCGCTGTTGTTCATTTTATTCGACATCGAGGCGATATTCCTGTATCCGTGGGCGTTGGTTTACAGCGATTTGAAGGTGTTCGGCTTTGTGGAGATGCTCCTGTACATTATAATCCTGCTTGTCGGGTACATTTTTCTGTGGAAGAAGGGCGCGCTCGACTGGGAGCACTAACCGCGCTCTGGAATCGAAATCATTGTGGAATCAGAGCCTGCTGACAAGAACCTGGCGGTGCAAAAACTGAGGGAGTGGGACGCGCAGGCGGTCGCCGAGGTGAATGAATTTCGCGGCGAAACGACGGTCGTGGTGCCGCGCGAACAACTTCGGCGCGCCGGTGAATACCTGGCCAGCGAACCTTCCCTGCGGTTTTCCTTTCTCTCGGATATCTCAACGGTGGATCGCTTTCCGATCGAACCGCGCTTCGAGGTGAATTACCACCTGCTTTCAATCGACCGGCGAGAACGGCTTCGGCTGAAGGTGTGCCTGGCGGGAAGCGATGCGACGGTGCCGTCGGTGGTTTCCGTATGGCCGACGGCCAACTGGCACGAGCGCGAAAATTTTGATTTGTTTGGGATTCGCTTTGAAGGACATCCGGATCTGCGGCGGATCCTCATGCCGGACGATTGGGAAGGGCATCCGTTGCGCAAGGATTATCCCGTCGAGGGATACCGTTAATTCTGTATGAAGATCGCCGAGCGATGACGATAACTGTCGAAACACCTACCGGACCCGTGCAAACAATGGTCCTGAATATGGGGCCGCAACACCCGTCAACGCACGGAGTGCTGCGAGTGGTTCTCGAGCTCGATGGCGAGATCGTGGTGAAGGCGCAGCCGATGATCGGCTACCTGCATACGGGGATCGAGAAGAGCTGTGAGGCGAAAACCTACTCGCAGGCGATCACGCTTACAGACCGGCTCGATTACCTTGCGCCGCTCTCAAATAATCTGTGCTACTGCCTGGCGGTGGAAAAACTACTGGGATTGGAAATTCCAAAACGCGCGCAGTACATCCGCGTCTTGCTGACGGAGCTTACACGCATCGCCTCGCATCTAGTCTGGGTTGGGACGCACGCGATTGACCTCGGGGCCATGTCCGTCTTCCTGTACACGTTCCGGGAGCGGGAAGAAATCATGAAGATTTTTGAGCACGTTTCCGGTCAGCGGATGATGACGAGCTACTTCCGCATTGGAGGTCTGGCGCTCGAACCGCCTCCGGGCTGGCTGGACCGAGTGAGGCGCGTCATTGATGCGTTGCCGGGCCACATTGACGAGTATGAAGATCTGCTGACGAGCAACCGGATCTGGCTCGCGCGCACGAAGGGAGTCGGCGTTATCAGCGCGGCCGATGCGATCGCGATGGGAGCTTCCGGGCCGATGTTGCGCGGGAGCGGCGTGGCTTACGATGTGCGAAAGGCATTTCCGTATTCGAGCTACGACGAATTCGAGTTCAACATCCAGACGCAGGCAGCGGGCGATTGCTTCGCGCGGTATCAAGTACGCGTAGCTGAAATTCGCGAGAGCATTAAGATCGTCCGCCAGGCGATGGAGAAAATTCCAGCGGAAGGACCGATTAAGACGGAAGCTCCGGGAATCGTGGCACCATCGCGCGAGGAGATGAAAACCTCGATCGAGGGGCTTATTTATCACTTCAAGATTTATACCGAAGGTTTCGCCCCCCCGCCGGGCGAAGTGTACCAAGTGATTGAATCGCCGCGGGGCGAGCTGGGATTCTTTGTCGTAAGCGACGGATCGGCCAAGCCGTACAGGGTAAAGGTCCGCGCGCCGTCCTTCATCAACCTGCAAACCTTGCCGAAACTGGCAGAAGGCCGCCTAATCGCCGATGTAGTCGCCTGCATCGGCA
The DNA here is from genome assembly GCA_963701005.1 of uncultured Acidobacteriota bacterium. Lineage (GTDB taxonomy): Bacteria > Acidobacteriota > Terriglobia > Acidiferrales > UBA7541 > Palsa-295. Next base: position 2,114,773 of record OY969555.1, on the reverse strand, counting down.
CCACCGACATCGTCCTGGGAGAAGTGGACCGCTAGGTCGTTCGGCGAGTCCTAACCATGCAACTGCCGCCGTTACTGGAAGCGAAATTTACCGAACTGCTCGGGCGCTATCCGGTGAAGCGCTCGGCGCTAATCCCCATGATGATGTATGCGCAGGACCACTTCGGTTTCCTGGGCGATGAACTGCTCGAGGAAATAGCGAAGAGGACCGGCACGAACATGATTCAGGTGACCGAAACGCTGGCGTATTACTCGATGCTGCGGCGCAAGCCAGCCGGACGCTTCCACATCCAAGTGTGCACGAATATTTCCTGTATGCTGCGCGGAGGCAATGAGTTGTATCAGCACGTGCAGAAGCGGCTGAACATCGGTAACAAGGAAGTTTCGCCGACAGGGACATTTTCGCTCGAAGAAGTGGAATGCATCGGGGCTTGCACAGGCGCGCCCGCGATGCAGGTGAATTACGACTACTACGAAAATCTCGATCCGGAGAAAGTGGACGCGATATTCGAGCAGCTTCAAGAGGGCAGGAAACCTAAGCCTGTCCCGGTGATTTCCGGGGCGCTGCACGAGCGGCATCCCGCGGAAGTGGTGGTAATCAGCCGGCGCTTTGGGATTCCGGACTCGAAGAAGATTGACGTTTATCTGCAGAATGAAGGCTACCAAGCGCTTGAAAAGGCCCTGAAACAGATGACGCCCGAATCGATCATCGAGGAGATGAAGAAATCGAATCTGCGTGGGCGTGGCGGCGCGGGCTTTCCGGCAGGAATGAAGTGGAGCTTCGTTCCCAAAGATACCGGGAAACCAAAATACATTTTGGCGAATGGGGATGAAAGTGAGCCGGGAACTTCGAAGGACCGCCCGTTGCTCGAAATGGACCCGCACCAACTCATTGAGGGGATGATCATTGCGGGACGAGCGGTGGGCGCGAATCGCGGGTACGTCTATATCCGCGGGGAATATCGTTATGTGATTGACATCGTGGAGGGCGCGATCGCGGAAGCGTACGCGAGAGGCTATCTGGGCAAGAACATTCTTGGGAGCGGGTTCGATTTCGACCTCGCGGCACACACGGGCGCGGGGGCGTACGAGTGCGGGGAAGAGTCCGCGCTGATGGAATCGCTCGAGGGCAAGCGCGGCTACCCGCGCATCCGGCCGCCCTTCCCTGCCGTGGTGGGTCTCTATGGCTGTCCGACGGTAATCAACAACGTCGAGACGCTCAGCTCCGTGCCGTCGGTAATCTTGCGCGGCGGTGAGTGGTATGCGGGGCTGGGGACACCGAAGAACGGTGGGACACGGCTTTACTCTATTTCGGGCCATGTGAATCGCCCCGGAATTTATGAGCTCCCGCTGGGCTTCAATTTGAAGCGCATGATCGAAGATGTGGCCGGCGGCGTGGCAGGCGGGAAAAAATTGAAAGCCGTGATTCCGGGCGGGAGTTCGTGCCCGCTGCTGATGGCGAGTGAAATCGATATCGCGCTTGATTTCGATTCGGTGGCGAAAGCAGGGTCGATGCTCGGATCTGGCGGCGTGGTGATCATTGACGCAGATACCTGCATGGTGGACGTGGCGCGCCGGATCATGCATTTCTACGCGCATGAGTCCTGCGGGTGGTGCATTCCATGCCGCGAGGGCACGACGTGGCTGCGCAAGCTGCTCGATCGGTTCCACGAAGGCGGCGGACGCGCAGAAGACATTCCACTGATTGACGAGCTGTCGAAGAACATGCTTGGGCGGACATTCTGTCCTCTAGGCGATGCCGCGGCGATGCCGACCATCAGCATTGTCAAGAAGTGGCGCAACGAATTCGAGGATCATCTCCACGGGAAATGCGCATATAAACCCGCCGAGATGATTGCCGGAGCGGACTAGGACACGCATGGCGGAACAGAAACAAGTGACGTTTACGATCAACGGCGGGAAAGTGACCACGCCCGCCGGCACCCTCGTGATCGAAGCGGCGAAGCGCTCGGGCATCGAGGTCCCTTCGTTTTGCTACTACCCGGGGCTTTCGCTGCAGGCTGCCTGCCGGATGTGCCTGGTGGAAGTGGAAAAGGCGCCGAAGCTGCAAACGGCATGCACGCTTGTGGCGGTGGAAGGGATGGTGGTCAAGACCGACACGCCCCAAGTCCACAAAGCGCGCAAGGACATGATCGAGTTTCTGCTCTCGAACCATCCGCTTGATTGCCCGGTGTGCGACAAGGGCGGCGAGTGTGAATTGCAGGACATGACTTTTCGGTACGGCCTGGATCACAGCCGCTTCGCCGAGGAAAAGCTGCACTATCCCGAGGAAAAGTGGTCGCCGCTGGTTTTTTACGACGCTCCGCGATGCATTCTGTGCTTTCGGTGCGTGCGCGTGTGCGATGAAGGCATGGACGTGAAAGCACTCGGAGTCGGCGCGCGCGGAGTGCACTCCGTAATTCTCCCGAACAAACCGGGTGAGCTTGCCTGCGAAGAATGCGGGATGTGCATTGATATATGTCCTGTTGGCGCGCTCACGAGTGGGACATATCGCTATCAAACGCGGCCGTGGGAGATGACTTACGTCGGAAATCCTTGCGCGCATTGCTCGAACGGGTGCAAAACGACGCTGAGCGTCCGTAACAATGAAATCCTGCGCGCGAATAATCGGGACCATTCCGGGATCAATGGCGAGTTCCTGTGCGGCAAGGGACGCTTCGGCTTCGATTTCACACATCATCCGGAGCGCATCCGGCAGCCGCTCGTTCGACGCAACGGCAAGCTCGAGCCGGCAAGCTGGGAGGATGCACTCGAAGAAGTGGCGCGGCGATTGAAACAGGTGCGCGACGCACACGGGCCGGCGGCGATCGGCGTGATCGGCTCGAACCACACGACGAATGAAGAGAATTACTTGCTGAATCGCTTTGCGCGCGCGACGCTGGGCACGAATAACCTGGATCACCATCGGACGGCGGATTATACGGGTCTGGCGGCTGCGCTTGGGAAGAAGGCACGAGCGGCACTCGCGACGATGGCGAATGTGTACGAATCGAATGCGACGCTGCTGATCGGCAACGACGTGACCCAGGAGAATCCGCTCGTTGCGTGGCAGATACGGACCGCCGTCCGACACCGTGGGGCGCGCCTGTATGCAATCAACGCACGCCCTAGCAAGATTCATCGCCAGGCGGCGCTTGCCGTCGATGTCGCCAAGGGTGCTGAGCGCACGGCAGTTCACTGGCTGGCGACGGGCGAAGGCCAACTCGAAGGAAACACTTCGAATGACCTGGCGGCGTTAAAGACGGCGCTCGGAAAAGAAACCGACGTCGTGATTCTGTTCGCCGCGGATATTCAAGGCGCGGCAATTCGAGATCTTGTCGAGTTTGGCTCGCGTCTCGCGGGGCAGACGCGCTACATGGCGCTCGGGGATTACTCAAATTCGCGTGGTGCAGCGGATATGGGGATTCTGCCTGACCGGCTGCCGGGTTATGTGTCACTTTCCGACGCGCCCGAGCGCGCACGATTTGGAAAACTCTGGGGCGGCGAAATTCCCACGGCGCCGGGGTTAAGCGCTCCTTCGATGATGGAGGCAGCGGGTGCCGGGAAATTGAAAGCACTTTATGTGGTGGGCGCAAACCCCGTGAAATCGTTTGGCGCTTCGCGGCCCGACCGGCTTGCGGGGCTCGAACTTCTGGTGGTGCACGAAATGTTCTTGACGGAGACGGCGCAACGCGCTGACGTGGTGCTGCCCGCGGCTTCGAGCTACGAAAAGGACGGCACGCTTACGAACACGGCGGGCGAAGTACAAATGACGCACCGGTCCATTGACCCGCAAGGACCGCGCAGTGATTTCGACTTGATCCGGATTCTTTCGCATCAGCTATCCATGCTCGGCATCGGATCGCCTATACGGCTGCGCACGGCAGAAGCGGCACTTGATGAAATTCGGCAGAACGTGGCGGGCTACGATCTTTCGATGGCGAGCTTGCTGGCGGGCGGCACAGAGCTGGCGGGCGCGAGCTGCAAATCAAACGAGTCGGGCTACGACGTGCCTGCGGGCGTGGTCTTTTCTTCCAACGATAATTTATTTTCAAGCGGGACGCTGGGACGATACTGTTCCAAGCTCAATTCGACGAACGAGGCCAAGGAAACGCCGTGGAGTTCATCGCCCAGCATCCAGTCCTGGTGGTATCGCTAGTTAAAATCGCCATCCTGCTCGGCATTTTGATGACGATACTGGCGTACCTGAGTTGGTTTGAGCGCAAGATCATTGCGCACATCCAATCGCGTTGGGGCCCATACTACGTCGGAGCGCACGGGCTGCTGCAGCCGTTGGCGGACGGCGTGAAGTTCCTGTTCAAAGAGGATGTGACGCCGTCGGCGGCGGATAAGTTTATCTATACGCTTGCGCCGTTTCTTGCGCTGACGCTGGCGATGACGACGCTCGCGCTAATTCCCTTCGGGCCTGCGACTGTTTCGATTTTGGGGCACGAGACACATCTGGTGGTGGCGAACGTGGATATTGGGCTGCTGTTCTTGTTTGCCATCACGTCGCTTGGCGTTTATGGCATCGCGCTGGCGGGGTGGTCCTCGAACAGCAAGTATTCGCTCCTGGGCGGGCTACGCAGTTCAGCGCAGATGGTCAGTTATGAGGTTTCGCTGACGCTTTCTGTCGTGGGCGTCCTACTTCTCGCGGGGACATTTAACTTCAGTGAAATAATCGAGCGGCAGAGCGGTTCATTTTTGCATTGGAATGTGATTCATGCAGGCCGTGGTGCTCTGCCGCAAATTGTCGGGTTCCTGTGTTACTTCACGGCGGCGATTGCGGAGACGAACCGCGCGCCATTTGACCTGCCGGAAGGAGAGCAGGAACTCGTCGGGGGATTTCACACCGAGTATTCGAGCTTTAAGTTCGCCATGTTCTTCATGGCTGAGTACGCGAATATGGTCACGGTTTCGTGTCTGGCGACGATTCTTTTCCTCGGCGGATGGCTCTCGCCGTTTCCAGAGACATGGACATGGGCACAGTACATTCCCGGCGCGGGGCTTGTGCTGCTCGGGCTCTATCTGGGATACGACACAATCCGGAATATGCGGGGGTTCGCGCGGATCCAGCTGGCTGTGGCGACGTTGCTTGCTCTCGGGCTGGGAGCGCTTTGCATGGTGCCGGGAGTGATGCCGGTGATTCAGGGGCCATTCTGGTTCACATTCAAGATGGGGCTGCTGCTGTTTTTCTATGTGTGGACGCGGAGCACGCTGCCGCGGCTGCGGTATGACCAGCTGATGTCGTTTGGGTGGAAGTTGCTGCTGCCGGTTTCGCTGATCAATCTGATTGCGACGGCGCTGTGGATCATTTATCCGCAGCTGGTGAGCCACGGATGAGCCTGCCATTTATTTTGTTTTCCATCTTCGCGATCGTTGCAGTAATGGGGGCACTGCTGCTGATATTGGCGCGCGAGCCGATTCATAGCGCGCTCGCGCTGATTCTGGTGATGGTGTCGCTCGCGGCGCTGTATCTGCTGCTGGGCGCGGAATTTATTGCGGCGGTGCAGATCATCGTGTATGCGGGCGCGGTCATGGTTTTGTTTGTGTTCGTCATCATGCTGCTGAATGCGGGCGTGGAAGAGCGGACGAATTGGAGCAAGATCGCGACATACGCAGGGCTGCCACTCGGGATTTTCCTGCTGCTTGAGCTGGCGCATTTCCTGGCGCATTCGGAAGCGGGCGCAACGGTGGCGAATGGCGCAGGAGCTGCGAATGCCGCGTTTTCCACGCGGGGGCTTTCAGAGATGCTCTTCCGGAAATACCTGTTCCCATTTGAGGCGACCTCGATTTTGATTTTGATCGCCATTCTTGGCGCGCTGGTGCTGGCGAAGAGGGACGAATGAGCGCGGTTCCCATTTCCTATTACCTGGCGCTGAGCGCCATTCTGTTTGGACTGGGCGTTGTGGCATTCGTGTTCAAACGCAACATCGTCACAATTTTTATGGCTATTGAGCTAATGCTCAATGCTGTGAATCTTGCCTTCGTGGCGTTCGCGCGGGCGCACAACCAGCTTGACGGTCTTGTATTCGTGTTTTTCGTGATCGTGGTGGCGGCGGCTGAGGCGGCCGTGGGGCTGGCCATCGTGATTACCATCGCGCAGAACCGCGAGTCGCTCAACGTCGAGCGCGTGAACCTTCTGAAATTCTGATGCTCTTGCTTAATCAACTTTGGATCATTCTCGCGCTGCCGCTCGCCGGAGCGGCAGTCAACGGGCTTTTCGGCAAGAAGTGGCCGAAATCCGCGGTGAATTCCGTGGCCATCGGCTCGGTTTCGCTTGCGTTTCTTGCCGTGGCCGAATTGGTGCGCGAATTTTCGCAGCTTGCTCCGGATCAAATTCCATGGGTGAAGGATTATTTCACGTGGATGATGGCGGGCACGTTTCGCGTGGATTTTGCGCTGCGGGTGGACCAATTGACCGTCGTCATGCTGCTGACGGTTTCCTTCGTGGGCATGCTGATCCACATTTACTCGACGGGATACATGGAGCACGAGGGGGGCTACTACCGATTCTTTTGTTATTTGAACCTGTTCATGTTTTTCATGCTGACGCTGGTGCTGGCGGCGAACATTGTGGTGATGTTTGTCGGGTGGGAAGGGGTGGGGCTTTGTAGCTACCTGCTGATTGGTTTCTGGTTTTTGAAGAAATCCGCAACGGACGCTGGGAAAAAGGCGTTCATCGTGACGCGGCTGGGCGATTTCGGATTCACGGTGGGGATACTGCTGCTGTTCTGGACATTCAAGTCGGTTGATTTCGGTGCCATTTTTGCGAAGGTGTCTGAGAACACGACCGACGTAGGCGTTCTCACTTCGATTTGTCTGCTGCTCTTCACCGGGGCTATTGGAAAATCCGCGCAGTTGCCACTCTACGTGTGGTTGCCCGATGCGATGGAAGGGCCGACGCCAGTCAGTGCGCTGATTCATGCGGCGACGATGGTGACGGCCGGGGTGTATATGGTGGCGCGGATGAATCCGCTGTTTGCGCGGGCGCCGATTGCCATGTTTGCGGTTGCTGTCGTGGGAGCCGTGACGGCTTTTTACGCCGCGACGATCGGTTTGGTGCAGACGGACATCAAGAAGGTGCTTGCTTATTCGACTGTCTCGCAGCTTGGCTACATGTTTCTTGGCTGCGGCGTGGGCGCCTATGCTGCCGGGATTTTTCATTTGATGACGCATGCGTTTTTTAAGGGCCTCCTGTTTCTTGCCGCGGGGAGCGTGATACACGCGATGGGCGGCGACCAGGACATGCGGAACATGGGCGGCCTGCGGAAAAAGATTCCGGTTACGTATTGGACGATGTTTATCGCCACGTTTGCGATTGCGGGGATACCGCCGTTCGCGGGATTTTTCAGCAAGGATGAAATCCTTTACAGCGCTTATGCCGGACCGTATGCGAATACCACGCTTTATTTGGTCGGGCTTTTTGCCGCGCTGCTGACTTCGTTTTATATGTTCCGGCTGATCTTTCTGACGTTTTTCGGCGTGCCGCGCTACGACGAGAAGAAAGTACATGTGCACGAATCGCCGAAGAACATGCTCGTGCCGCTCGTGATTCTTGCGATTCTTGCGACGGTGGGCGGATGGTTCGCGGCGCCGACAATCTGGGGCGGCCAGAATTATTTCCACAATTTTCTCGATCCGGTATTTGCATCGGCGGATAAGCTGGCACCGCCTGTGCTGATGAGCGAAGAGACCGCACACGGATTGGAGCTCGAGCTTTCCGGGGTGGCCGTGCTGATTGCGTTAATCGGATTGTTTGTTGCCTGGTGGTTTTACATTCGCAAGCCGAAAGTGCCGGAGAAGCTGGCGGAAAGTTTGCACGGTCCCTACACGCTGCTGCTGAACAAATACTACGTGGACGAAATTTATCTTGCGCTGATTGTGCGGCCGCTGCTTTGGATTTCGACGAACGTGCTTTGGCATACGGTGGATGAGGGAATAATCGACGGGACGGTGAATGGAACGGCGCGAGTGGCGCGCGAGGCCGGCGGGCAATTGCGGAAATTGCAATCGGGGAATGCGCGGAGCTATGCGACGTGGGTGGTGATTGGCGCGGTGGGGATGACCGTGCTGGTGCTGGGACTGTGGGAGATGGCGCGATAGGGTGGAAATGCAACCTCATTTGCTGACGGTGATCACGTTTCTGCCGATGCTGGGCGTGCCGGCGTTGCTGTTGCTGCGCTCGGAGGATCACACCTGGATCCGGCGCGTGGCGCTGGCGGTTTCGCTGTGCGAATTCGTGATTTCGCTTTTCCTGGTTAGAGGATTTGTCGCTGTGGATGCGCGGTATCAGTTCGAGGAAATTCACGATTGGATCGGCAGAGCGAATATTCACTATCACCTGGGGGTGGACGGGATCAGCTTGTTCCTTGTGATTTTGACGACCTTCCTGACGCCGCTCGCGATTCTGTGTTCCTGGGAAGCGATTCGCGAGAACGTGAAGGGGTTTTTCATCGCGTTGTTGGTAATCGAGACGGCGATGATCGGCGTTTTTGTTTCGCTCGATCTTTTTCTCTTTTTCGTTTTTTGGGAACTGACACTGATTCCGATGTATTTCATGATCGGGATCTGGGGACACGAGCGGCGAATTTATGCAGCGGTGAAATTTATTTTGTACACGATGTTCGGTTCGATCCTGATGCTGGTGGCGATTCTGTGGCTCTACAACCTGACTGGGACGTTTGATTTGGCGGACGTTCAAGCCAAGCTGCAGGCGGGAATCGTGGCGCTGCCGCCGCAGACCGAGTTGCTGCTTTTTGGCGCGTTTTTCCTCGCGTTTGCGATCAAGGTGCCGCTCTTCCCTTTGCATACGTGGCTGCCTGACGCGCATACGGAAGCTCCCACGGCTGGGTCTGTGATTCTTGCGGGAGTGATGCTGAAGCTCGGGACCTACGGGATGCTGCGATTTTGCCTGCCGCTCTTTCCCGATGCGGCGCACCGGATGGCGCCGCTGATTGGAGTGCTGGCAATTATCGGGATCGTGTACGGGGCGCTGGTGGCGACGGTGCAGCACGATTTGAAGCGGCTGGTGGCGTACACGTCGGTGAGCCACCTCGGATTTGTTGTGTTGGGGCTTTTCGCGTTCAGCACGATTTCGATTCAGGGCGCGATCTACCAGATGATCAATCACGGCGTGTCGACCGGGGCGCTTTTCCTTGGCGTGGGGATGCTGTATGACCGGCGGCACACGCATGAGATCAAGGAGTTCGGCGGGTTGGCGACGCCGATGCCGGTACTGATGTCGTTTTTCCTGTTTATCTGTCTGTCGTCGCTGGCGCTGCCGCTGCTGAACGGATTCGTGGGTGAGTTTCTGATTTTGATTGGCGTGTTTGATCATCATCACGCGTGGGCGGCCTGGGCTGCGTCGGGGTCGGTGCTTTCGGCGATCTATTTGTTGTGGGCTTATCAAAGGGTGGCCCTCGGTGATGTGACCGTGGAGAAGAACAAGACGTTGGCGGATGCTTCGATTCGCGAGCGCGTGATTTTGGTGACCATGGCGGTGGTGATACTTTTCATGGGCGTCGCTTCCCCGCTGTTTACGCGGCGCATGGAGCCTTCGACGAACAATTTGCTGAAGCAGATGAAGCAGATGGAGCGCAGCCAAAATGCGTCGCGTCCGGTGATTGGGGCGCCGGTAACCCTGCGAATTATATTGCCTCTGACACCAGCGGCGGGAGTGCTGCCTGTGACCAGGGCTGAAGAGCGGGAGCGGCCGTGATTCAAATTCCCGCCGAGCAGGTGGCCAATCTCTACCGGCTTGCGCCGGAAATCGTACTGTGCGGTTTCGGCTTGCTGATCATGATTGTGGATCCGTTTCTTGGGGCGGGGCCGAAACGGGGCCTTGGGTATCTCGCGTTTATTGGCGCACTGGCGGCGCTTTTTTCCATTCACTTTGCGGCATCTGATCCGGGGCTGGCTTATAGCGGGCTGATGCGGGTGGATGCATTCAGCGTGTTTGTTCACGTGGTGGTGATTGGGGCGGCGGCGCTGGCAATTTTGGGGTCGGTGCAATATTTGGAGGACGAGGGGATTCAGCGCGGGGAGTATTACGCGCTGGTGTTGTTTGCGACGGCGGGGATGGGGATTCTTGCGGGCGCGAACGAGATGGTGACTGCTTTCATTGGCCTCGAGATGAGCTCGATATCGAGCTATATCCTGGCGGGATTCCGGAAGCGGGCGATGCAGTCGAATGAGGCGTCGCTGAAGTATTTTATTTTGGGATCTTTCGCGACGGCGTTTTTTCTTTACGGGATCGCCATGGTGTATGGGGCGACCGCTACGACTCGGATTGATCTGGTGCAAGCCGCGTTGCTTGGGATGGGGCGCCCTCCGGCGCTGGTGATTTTGGGTCTGGGGCTGATTTTTGTGGGGCTCGGATTCAAAGTGGTGGCGGCACCATTTCAGATTTATGCGCCCGATGTTTACGAGGGCTCGCCGACTCCGGTGACGGCGTTGCTGGCGTCGGGGCCGAAGGCGGCAACATTTGCGCTGATGCTGCGGATATTCTATGTGTCGTTCGGTTCGACGAGCAGCATATGGTTCTGGGCGGTGTGGGGGTCGGCGATTCTGACCATGTGCATCGGCAATTTTGCGGCGCTGGTGCAGACGAATGTTAAGCGGATGCTGGCTTACTCTTCGATCGCTCATGCGGGGTACATCTTGGTGGCGTTCGCTGCGTGCACGGACCTGGGCGTGGCGGCGGTGCTTTTTTATATGGCGGCGTATGTGTTGATGAAGGTGGGGGCGTTTTTGGTGCTTGCGCATCTGGGCCAGAAGGGCGAGAAGCGGCTGGAGATTCAGGATTATGCGGGGCTGGGGCACAAGCAGCCGGTGCTGGCGGCTTGTTTTACTTTGTTTTTGCTTTCGCTGCTGGGCTTGCCTGCGACGGGCGGGTTTCTGGGTAAATTCTTCGCGTTTCAGGCGGCGCTGGATTCTCGGGTGGTGTGGCTGGTGGTGATCGCGGCGATCAATAGCGTGGTGGGGTCGTACTATTATTTGCGGGTGATTGTGGCGATGTATTTCTGGGAGCCTTCGAAAGAGTATGTGCCGACTGCGGTTGCGCCGTCGTTGAGTGTGGGGCTGGGGATTGCCGCGGCTGGGGTGGTGTATCTGGGGCTCTTCCCTGCGCGGGTGCTGGCGCTGGCCAAGGTTGCTGCTGATTCGTTGTCCCTCCGGTAGGTCGAAACACTTCCAAAAACATGGGAAAAGTTTGCTATTAGAAATTTGCAGGTCGTTTGTTTTCTGCGGGTTGAGTGAAATTCTAATCGTTCGGTTTGCTATTAGAAATTCGGGGGCTACAGTTAAGAGTTGAAAGTTGAAAGTCGGCGAGGGGGGCGGCGGGATTTCGGAAGAGAGATCCTTCGGCTCCCGTTGGTCGCTCAGGACGCCGATCCTCGTCGGATCGGCGTTTTTGTTGCGACTAGAAAATTGATTAAGGGTTTGTTTTCTGTGAGTTGAGTCGAAAGTTGAGTTGGTGACTGTTGCTACTAGACTTTTTTTCGCCTGTTTATTTGGGACACGCTCACATGAGGTTGTGGAGGCTGAAGTTGAGGCCCACGGCGGGTTGCGGCGATTTTTCACGGGTCATGTTAGCATAATGGTAACCGTGCGTCAAGCGGAATGATGTAAAAAAGGCCCGGAAACGTGGTTGTCGCACGCTTCCGGGCCGTTGCTTTCCCGATTTGGAACTTACTTTACCTTCAGGAAGACGATGGCGAAGGTGTATAGGGCCATCGACTCGATCAGCACTAGCGCCAGAATCAGGGCGAAACGGATTGCTGCGGCGGCTCCTGGGTTGCGGGCCAGGCCTTCGCAAGCTGCGGCTGTGGCTTTTGCCTGGGCGTAGCCGCCGGCGGCTGAGGCGATGGCCATGGCGAAGCCGGAGGTGATGGCGACCCAGTTGGTCTCGGCAGCGGCGGCGGAGCCGCCTTGCGCGAAGGCGACGGGGGCGAAGATGCTGATGGCGATTACCGCCAGCAGGAACAGCGCGTACCTTTTCATGGTGTTCTCCTCGTTATGATATTGCCGCCAGGCGGTGGCTCCCGACATCCTCGAGCAGGCGGGATCACATTGGCGGCGATGATGCCGGAATAATTTGGACGCTTCAACAGCAAGAAAAAGGCCCAGCGCTAAAGCGCGACTATTAATGACTAACTTTTCCGGAGCGCTGAAGCGCTCCTTCCCCCGCATGAATGCGGGGGCTCCCACCAAAATTCTTGGCCGACTTACGGCCACTGAATCCGCGGGCTCCCAGCTTTCCGGGGCTCCCACCTGGAGCGACGAAACTCGCCGGCCTGAAGGCCGCCGGTACAAAGTCAAAGGCTGGGTCGCATAGCCAAAGACTGAGCGGCGACGCAGCCGGAATTAGTGCTCTTCGGCGACTGCTCCTGCTACGTAGATTACCGGGAGAATCGTGAAAACGAATGCTTGCAAGACGGCTACGAAAATGTGGAGCAGTATGAATGCTATGGGGCCTAGCAATGGGATCAATGCGAAGACTTGGAGCGCGACGCTGGCTTTGGCGGCGTATAAGTACATTTCCATCATCAAACCGAGGAAGAGGATGTAAAGGATCTCGCTGACGAGCATGTTGACCCAAAGACGAACTGTGAGCGATAGCAGACGGGCGAGATTGCTCACGCTCTCTATTGCGAGCATCAGGAGGGCAATGATCCAGCTTATAGGAGGCGGCATTTGCATGTCAGGACCGAGGAAATGTTTGCCGTGACCGAGGGGGCCGTGTTTGGCGATGCCGGCGTAGTTGTAATAGATGAAGACTACGATGGCGCAACCGAGGGGGACGGAGACTGTTGCGGTGGGAGATTCGATCGTCGGAAAGAGGCCGATCAGATTGCAGAGGAGAACGAAGATGCCGATGCTGCCGAGCATGGCGACATATTTCTCACTGCCGTGGCCGACGTTGTCTTCGAGAAGATCGCGGATGCCGACGCCCATTGAATTGGTGAGGATGGTCTCCATGCATTGCTGGGTGCCACCGGGGCGTTCGGCGGAGATTCGTTGTTTCAGCCAGAGGAAGAAAATCGCGGCGACTAGGAAGGCGAGGACTTCCATGGCGACGTGATTTGGAATCGGAGCGGCGGGGTTCGCGGGATGGATGTGCAGGGCGTCGAGCAATGCCGCCACGGGCCCGCCCACCAAGCGGTTGAGGATTTCCGTGAACCAGATTTGATGTTCTGCCACTTCCACCCCTTCAAGAATCGGCGCGCGGTTGCGGGCCGGTGCGGAACAACTGGCCGATCATTTCGACCAGGACCGCGGCGACTACGGCGAAAAGACCCGCAATGAAGCTTGCGGCGGGCAAACTAAAGCCACGCAGAATAGCATAGGCTGCGATGATGAGCAACGCGTAGCGGCCGAGGAACTTGATGTAGACGCTTGTGGGCACGCGTGGTTTTTCTTCGGCGGCTTGGGCTGTTGAGAGGCGCGCTAGGGCGCTGATTCCCTGCTTCATCCAGCGGTAATTTATCCAGGACAGGGCTGCGCCTGCGGCGAGGGCTGCGGCTGCCTTGGCATTGAAGAGGAAGACTGCGGCGATTGCGGCGGCGGCGCCTATGGCGAGGGTGAGGTATTCGATACGGCGTTCGGCGGCCGCGTAGAAGGATTCATCCTCCGCCATTGCCCTTCTCTTGGTTTTTTTCGGCGCGGGTTAGGCGCTTTAGGATGTCCCAGAGGCCACCGGCGAATCCGAGAGCGCCTCCGATTAGCGTGAATGCCGGTGAGGTGTGGGCGCGGTGGTCGAGGAGCCAGCCGAGGCCTCCGCCGATTACGATGCCGCCGATCAGGATGAAGGGGAGCTCCATGGCCAGGGCGATTTGATTTACGAAGGCGGTGGGGCGCTTGCGGGGGGTGGGAGAGGGGGAGGACATAGGCGGTCCTCGCTTAGCGGCCGAAGGGTAGGAGGATGGAGTAGGAGGCGAAGCGGAGGAACTGGTCGGGGAAGATGCCGGCGGCTAGGGTGACTATTAGCATGGTGGCTAGGGCGAATTTTTGGGCTGGGGTGATTGTGGGGAGGACTGGGTCGGCGGAATCGCGGACGAACATGGCGGCTACCATGCGGAAATAATAATAGACGGCTGGGAGGATGTAGGCGACTGAGACTACGGCTAGGACGTAGTGCCGGGTTTCGATTAGGGACCAGAAGATTAGGAGCTTGGCGACGAAGCCGCCGGTGGGGGGGATGCCTGCTAGCGAGAGTAGGAAGATTAGCATTAGGACGGCGGCGCCTGGGTTGCGCTGGATTAGACCGTTTAGATCTTCGACTTCGTCGCCGATTACGCCTTTGTGGCGGAGGACTATTACGATGGCGAAGGCGCCGGTGTTGAAGAAGGCGTAGACGAAAAGGTAGAAGGCCATGGATTGGAGGCCGCGCTGGTTGAGCGAGCCATCGGGATTTACGGCGGCTACCAAGCCCAGGAGGATGTAGCCGACGTGGGCGATGGAGGAGTAGGCGAGTAGGCGCTTGATATTGGATTGCGTCATGGCGGCAAGATTGCCGACTGTGAGCGAGAGGACGGCTACGGCGGCGATTAGCATGATCCAGTCCATGCGGACGGGCCAGAAGACGGTGAGGAAGAGGCGGAGGAGGAGGGCAAAGCTGGCGGTTTTGGAGGCTACGCTGACGAAGGCGGTGATGGCTGTGGGGGCGCCTTCGTAGACGTCGGGGGCCCATTGGTGGAATGGGACGGCGGCGATTTTGAAGAAGACGCCGGCGGCTACTGTGCCTAGAGCCAAGAAAATGAGGAGATCGGCACCGGGCGCTTGGGCGTGGCGCTGGGCCAGGCGGATGGCGATTACGTCGAGATTTGTGGAGCCTGAGAGGCCGTAGAGGATGGAGAAACCGTAGGCCAGGACGCCGGAGCTGAAGGCGCCGATTAGGACGTATTTTAGGGCGGCTTCGTTGGAGCGGCGATCGCGGCGGAGGAAGCCTGTTAGGACGTAGAAGCTCAGGGCCATGGTCTCGAGGGCTACGAAGAGGACGACCAGGTCGTTGCCACAGGCCAGGAACATCATGCCGACTACGGCGAAGAGCATGAGGGCGTAGTATTCGCCGTGCTGCTCTTCTTCGATTTCCATGTAACGGACGGAGAGGAGGATTACCAGGGCTGCGGAGGCGAGGAAGATGAAGCCGAAAAAGATGAAGAAGGGGTCGATGACTATGGAGCGATCGAAGGCGAGCGTGGGGCCTAGCGGGGGCGTCGCCGTGGGCATGATTACGTAGAGAGAGGCGGCGCTGAGGAGGACGCCGATCATGGCGGTGAGCGAGTTCCAGCCGCGTTGGCGGGCGCCTAGGAGGAAATCGGTTAGCAGGATGGCCAGGCCGAAGAAGGCGACCATGATTTCGGGGAAGATGAGGGAGACGTCGCCCCGGGTCTGCGCGAAGATGTCGCCCCAGTTCATTTAGCGGGCCTCGCTCGGGATGGATGGGACGAGAGTGGCCATTGTGCGTGGTGTGAATGTCGAGGGCGATTCAAACCCCGATTGAAGCGTTGGATAGGCGGCGCGAATGACATTCCCGGCATTTGCGCAGCCGAAGAGAGATCCTTCGACTGCGCCCCGCGCCCGCCCAACTACGGCGGGGAAGAAGAAAAGCGCGGGGCTACGCTCAGGATGACGACAAGAAAAATTCTCGGCAAGAAAATGAGGCAGTGGTAAGGCTCCCTCGACATCGCTCGGGACAACGTGAGCCGTGGCGGCCTGTGCGGGCATGGTGGCGATGGAGGTGGCGGATTGGCGTGAATAGTAGCCGGGATCTACGCGCTCGACCAGGCGATGGACGGGGGCGTCCAGGACTTCGAAGAGGGGCTTGGGGTACAGGCCGATCCAGAAGGCTAGGGCGACTAGGGGAATTAGTGTGGCGTATTCGCGCATATTTAGGTCCGGGAGATGCTCATTTGCTGGGTTCGTGACGTTGCCGAACATTACGCGTTGGTAGAGCCACAGCAGGTAGGCGGCGCCTAGGATTACGCCGAGGACGCCCCAGGCGGCCCATTGCCAGCGGACTTCGAAGACGCCGCGGAGGATTGTGAATTCGCCGACGAAACCATTGAGTAGCGGCATGCCCAAGGAGCTTAGGGTGACGATCATGTAGACGGCGGCGAAATTCGGCATAGGTGTGGAGAGGCCGCCGAATTCGGAGATCAGACGCGTGTGGCGGCGCTCGTAGAGGACGCCTACGATGAGGAAGAGCGCGCCTGTGGAGATGCCGTGGTTGATTTGCTGGATGATGCTGCCGGAGAGGCCTAGCGGCGTGAGGGCGAAAATTCCGAGAGTGCAGAAGCCCATGTGGCTTACGGAGGAATAGGCGATGAGCTTCTTCATGTCTTTTTGCATCATGCAGACTAGCGCGCCGTAGATGATGCCGATTAGCGAGAGGATGATCATGATGCCGCGGTATTTGTTTGTGGCGTCGGGAAACATGGGGAGCGAGAAGCGCAGGAAGCCGTATGTGCCCATTTTCAGCAGGACGCCGGCGAGGATGACGCTGCCGGCGGTGGGGGCTTCGGTGTGGGCGTCGGGTAGCCAGGTGTGGAACGGGAACATGGGGACTTTGATGGCGAAGGCGAAGAAGAAGCCCCAGAAGAGCCATTTCTGGAGTTCGACGGAGAACATGACCGTGGGCGATTCGAGGACGGCCTTGATGCTGAACGTGTGCGCGTTGAAATAAATGGCGAGGACCGCGAGCAGCATCAGGACGGAACCCGCTAGCGTGAACAGGAAAAACTTGATGGCGGCATATAGACGGCGCTCGCTGCCCCAGACGGCGATTAGGAAATACATGGGCACGAGCATGACTTCCCAGAAGACGTAGAAGAGAACGAAATCGAGGGACATGAAGGCGCCGAGCATGCCGGTCTGGAGGAGAAGGAAGAGAATGTAATATTCCTTTTCGCGTTTTTGGATGGCGGACCAGGAGGAGAGAATCGAGATCGCGCCGAGGATGGTGGTGAGCATGACCATGAGGAAGCTGAGGCCGTCGATGCCTAGCGTGTAGCGGGCGCCGATGGAGGGGATCCAGGCGTGGTCCACGACGAATTGGAATTGCGGCGCGCCGGCGTGGGAATTAAAGCGCCAGATGAGCGGCAGGGAGACGAGCAGGCCGAGGAACGCGAAGAGGTTGCCCATCAAGCGGTGCGCGTTGACGTTTTCGCGCTTGATGAAGAGCATCAGAATCGCGCCGACGAGCGGCGTGAACAAGATCGTGTTGAGAATGTGGCTATCGGAGAAGAGCATCCGTTCCCTCGCCTTCTAATTGCATGCGGCCCCCAGCATGCCCCGGTGGACCGGGGCGGTGCGGTAGTTGCGCTAGTGAATCAGTTGATGCGCCAGATGAAAGTAGTACGCCAGAAAACCGATCAGGCCGATCACGAACAGGAGCATGTAATTCTGAACATAACCGGTCTCTAGAAATTTTGAGACGAAGCCCAGAGTGTAAACCAGGAATGAGCCTAGACGGATCGAGCCGTCAACAATCCAGGTGTCCCACCACATGGACACTTTGGCGACGAAGCGCGTGAGCCAGCCGGCGCCGTTGACGCCTGCGCCGTCGATTACGGTGCGGTCGAAGGCACCGAGAGCTAGGGCTAGATCTTTCGTGCGATTGACGAAGAGCGCGTCGTAAATCTCGTCCACATAATATTTGTGGAAGACCAGTTCGTAGAAGCCATTGAGGCTTTTCGCGGCTTTGGCGGGGAGGTCGGTGCGCTTGATATAGAGGTACCAAGCGAGGCCGATTCCCGCGAAGGCGATGGCGATGGAAGCGCCCATGAGGATGATGTCTTCCGAGGGGGCCGCAGGAGTGGTGGCTTCAAGATCCTCCTCCAGGACCTTTCGTGCCTCCTCCGAACGAATCGCGCCCTCGCGGCCGAGAAGCGGGACGCGGTGGAAGCCTTCGGTGTGGTGCTGGACATGCATGACTGGCGCGAGGAAATGTTCGAAGCGGCCACCGTATCCGATCCAGCCGCCGATGACGGAGAGGACGGCGAGAATCATGAGCGGGATGAGCATGGAATTTGGCGATTCGTGGATGTGGTGCTCGACTTCGTGATCAACGCGCGACTGGCCGTGGAAGGTGAGGAACAGGAGGCGGAACATGTAAAAGGCGGTCATGCCAGCGGTGATCCAGCCAATGAACCAGAGGAAATGGTTGTAATGGAAGGCGTGGCCGAGAATTTCGTCTTTGCTGAAGAAGCCGGCGAATCCCGGGAAGCCGGCGATGGCGAGAGTGGCGGCGAGCATGGTTAGGTAGGTTTTGCGAATTTTGCCCGAGAGCGCGCCCATTTTTTGCATGTCCTGCTCGCCGGAGCGCGCGTGGATTACGCTGCCGGCGGCGAGGAAGAGGAGGCCTTTGAAGAAGGCGTGGGTCATGAGGTGGAAGACTCCCGCGGCGAATGCGCCTACGCCTAGGGCCAGGAACATGTAGCCGAGCTGCGAGATGGTGGAGTAGGCGAGAACTTTTTTGATGTCGTTCTGCACGATGCCCATGGAGGCGGCGAAAAGGGCGGTGATGGCGCCGATGACGGCGACGACGGCCATGGCGGAGGGGGCGAGTCTGTAGATGGCGTTGGTGCGCGTGACCATGTAAACGCCGGCGGTGACCATGGTGGCGGCGTGAATCAGGGCGCTGACGGGCGTGGGGCCTTCCATGGCGTCGGGGAGCCAGACGTAGAGCGGGATTTGGGCGGACTTGCCGGTGGCGCCGACGAAGAAGAGGAAGGCGATGGCGACGATGCGCGGGTCGCCGATTGCGAATTGGCCGGCGACGAGCGCGGGGCCGATTTCCGCGAAGCGGATGGTGCCGAGCAGGGCGGAGGTCATGAAAATGCCGAGGAGGAAGCCTGCGTCGCCGATGCGATTGACGATGAAAGCTTTTTTGCCGGCGTCGGAGGCGGATTTTTTGTGGAAATAAAAGCCGATTAGCAAATAGCTGCAGGTGCCTACGCCTTCCCAGCCGACGAAGAGGAGCAGGAGATTATTGGCGAGGACGAGCATGAGCATCGAGAACATGAAGAGATTCAGATAGCCGAAGAAGCGGTAATAGCCGCCTTCGTGGGCCATGTAGCCGGTGGAATAAACGTGGATGAGGAAGCCGACGCCGGTGACGACCAGGATCATTACGGCGGAGAGAGGGTCGAGCTGGAAGCCCCAGTCGGCGACGAAATTCGCGAGGCGGCCGTCGAGCATGTGATAGGGGCCGGCGGGAATCCATTGGAAGAGGATATTGGTGGCCAGGCGCTCACCTATCGGCATGGCGACCAATTGGAAGAAGGCGCCTAGGGAAAAGAGGAAGGAGACGAAAACGCTGCCTACGCAGAGGGCGTTGACGGCGCTGTTTTGCAAGCGGCGGCCGAAGAAAAGCATGAGCGCCGCTGTGGCGAGAGGAAACAGCGGGATCAGCCAGATGTGGCCGAGAAAGAATGGGAGCGCAGCGTTCATGCGATGGCCTTTACCATTTCAGCAAATCCATTTCGTCTGAGAGCAGCGTTTCGCGATTGCGGAAAAACGCGAGAATGATGCCGAGACCGACGGCGGCTTCGGCGGCTGCGTCCGTGATGATAAAAATCGCGAAGACCTGGCCGTTCACATCGCCATAGAGGCGCGAGAAGGCCATGAGGTTGATATTGACGGCGTTCAGGATCAGCTCGATGGACATGAGCATGACGATGACGTTGCGGCGCGTGAGCACGCCAATCACGCCGATGGTGAAGAGCGCGAGGCTGAGCAGGAAATAATATTGGACTGGGATCATCACACTCTCCGCTTCGCCATCACGACGGCGCCGATCATGGCTACGAGCAGCAGGATCGAGGCGATTTCAAACGGCAGCATGTAGTGCTGGAAGAGGGCGTCGCCAATGGCCTCGGTATTTTTGGGAGACAGATTTCCTGGCGCAGGGAGGCGCAGCCCGGTGCGGCCAATCCAGAAAGCGAAGAACACTTGCCCCGCCAGGACGAGCGCCAGGGCGCCGGCGACAAATCCCTGGTGATTGAACTGCACCAGGCGCATGGAGACATCGAGATTCACGAGCATGATCACGAAAACGAAAAGGACCATGATGCCGCCGACGTAGAGGATGATTTGCACTACGAAGAGGAACTCGGCCTGGAGCTGAAGAAAAATGCCGGCGGTGGCGAGCAAGGTGGTGATCAGGAAAACGGCGCTGTGGACGATATTGCGCCGCGTGACCATCATGAGAGCGGAGCCGATCGCGAGAGCGGCGAAGAAGGCGAAGAGGATTTTATCGACCATTATTTATTCACCTTCCGCCGGTTGCGCCGCGCCCATGGGCTTGTGTTCTTCGTTGGCGAGCCAGACGGCCACACCGAGCGTGGCGATCAAAGTGACCAGCTCGGCCAAGCGCGGGCTCCAGTGCCATTCCTGCTGGAGAACAATCGCGGTGCCCACGCCGATGACGTTGACGAGCGCGAGCGGAATCAGGAAACGCCAGCCGAGGCGCATCAACTGGTCGAAGCGGTAGCGCGGGAACGTGAAGCGGATCCAAAGGAAGGCGTAGAGATAGGCCATCACTTTGGCCATAAACCAGAAAGCGCCGTGGATTCCTTCGCGCGCCAAATCGAGCGGCGGATACAACGAAGCGACCATTACGCCAGCCAGGAGCACGCAGGCACCGCCAATCGCGGCCATGACCAGTTTTTGGACTTGGACGGGCTGGCGGGGCGCGAGTTTAAAACAATAGAGCGCAACGCCAAGAAAAATCAGCGCGGGCAAGGCATCGAGCAATTCGATGGGTGTCCCTATGAGATGGGTGTGGAGACGGGGGAAGGGGCGCAGCCAGCCGCCGAGGAAGAGCGTGGTGGCAATTGCGGCGACGATGACCATGTTGGCGTATTCGGCGAGGAAATAGAGCGACCAGCGGAAGCCGCTGTATTCAGTCATGTAGCCGGCGACCAGTTCGGATTCCGCTTCGGGCAAATCGAAGGGAGCGCGGTTCGTTTCCGCGATGGAGCCGACAAAATAGATGAAGAAGCCGACCGGTGCGACGAGGATGAACCAGATGTCCTGGTCATACTGCGCTTGAACGATGTCCTTCATTGAGAGCGAGCCGGCGAGCAATAAGCCGGAGACGAGGCCGAGGACGGCGGCGGTTTCGTAGCTGACGAGTTGAGCGGCGGTGCGCAGGGCGCCGAGGAGCGAGTAGTGGCTGTTGGAAGCCCATCCGCCGAGGACGATGCCGTAGATTCCGAGCGAACTGATGGCGAGAATGAAAAGGATGCCGACGTTCAAGTCAGCAACCTGAAAGGATGGGCCGAAGGGGATGGCAGCGTAGGCGAGCAAGGCCATGGTGACGCTGAGGATTGGGGCGACGAAGAAGAGAAAGTGGTCGGCATTTTTTGGGGCGATATCTTCTTTGAGGAGCAATTTGACGGCATCCGCGAGGGGTTGGAGCAGGCCGTGCGGGCCGACGCGCATGGGGCCGAGGCGTGCTTGCATGTCGGCCATGACTTTCCGCTCTAGCAGGACGATATATCCCGCGAGAAGCGGCAAGATCGCGACGATGACGATACCGTAAACGACGGGGAGGACGTACGGCAGGATCGCGGGTGGAATGAGGCGGGAATTTATCATGTAGCCGATCATTGTTATGCAGCCCATTAGCGGTCCACTTCCCCGAGGACTATATCAATGGTGCCGATGATCGCGACTACGTCGGAGACTAGGGCGCCGCGGGCCATTTTGTCGAAAGCCTGTAGATTGATGAAGGATGGGGGGCGGACTCGGACGCGGTAGGGTTGGGTGGTGCCATCGCTGACGATGTAGTAGCCGAGCTCGCCTTTGGGGGCTTCGATGGCGTGATAGACCTCGCCTGGGGGTGGCTTCAAGACTTTTCCGACCTTGGCCATGATGGGGCCGGTGGGAATATTTTCGACTGCTTGCAGGCAGATGCGGCGCGACTGGCGCATCTCTTCCATGCGCACGAGGTAACGGTCGTAGGTGTCGCCGGTGGGGCGTGTGGGGATTTCGAATTCGTACTGGTCGTAGGCGGCGTAGGGCTGGGCTTTGCGGAGGTCCCACTTCAGACCGCTCGCGCGAAGGACCGGTCCGGTGACGCCGAGGGCGATTGCGTCGGCGGTGTTGAGGATGCCGATGCCCTTGGTGCGGCCGACCCAAATGCGATTTTCTGTGAGCAGGGTTTCGTACTCGTCGATTTTCGTCGAGAAATCGTCGCAGAAGCGCTTCACATCGTGCTCGAAGCCATCGTAGGTCTCGTATTGCAGGCCGCCGATGCGGAAGGCGTGGGTGGTCAGGCGCGCGCCGCAATATTTCTCGAAAATTTTCAGGATCTCTTCGCGTTCACGGAAGCAATAAAAGACGGGAGTGAGCGCGCCGATATCGAGCGCATGGGTGCCGAGCCAGAGCAGATGGCTGGCGATGCGCTGGAGCTCGGTGAGAATTGTGCGGACGACGCGGGCGCGGGGGGGGGCTTCGGCGCCGAGCAATTTTTCGACAGCTTCGCAATAGCCGAGGCCGTTTGAGACGGCGGCGACGTAATCCATGCGGTCAACGTAAGGAGCGAATTGCTGATAGCTGCGATGCTCGGCGATTTTTTCGACGCCGCGATGGAGGTAGCCGATGATGCACTCGGAATCGACCACGCGTTCGCCATCGAGCTTTAGCTTTACGCGCAGGACGCCGTGCGTGGAGGGGTGCTGCGGGCCCATATTAAGGATGATTTCGTCGGCGCCGAGAACCGTGGTGTCGACATGGGAGCCGCCGTTTGTGGGCGTGTTGGGCATTTTATGTGAGCGTTATTGCCCGCTCTCGATGCCCAGGTTTTCGCGTACCCAGGCGGTGTCTTGTTTCAGGATGTCGTAATCTTTGCGCAACGGGTAGCCTTCCCACTCATCGGGGAGGAGGATGCGCGTCAATTTTGGGTGGCCTTCGAAAATGATGCCGAACATGTCGTAGCATTCGCGTTCGAGCCAGTTGGCCGTGGGCCAGATTTCGACGACGCTTGGCACGGGCTGATTTTCCGCGGCGTGAGCTTTTAGGCGCAGGCGCTCATTTTTCGGGAAGGAGTAGAGATTCAGGACGATGTCGAAGCGATTTTCGCGCTTGGGCCAGTCAACAGCGGTCAAGTCCGCGAGCATGTCGAATTTCTCTTCGTCGCGGCAGTAGCGCGAAATTTCGCGGAGCTTATCGGCGGCGATCAGGATGATGGCTTGTTTGCGGTCGAGAGAGGCTTCGCGGATGGCTTCGCCGAAACGGGCTTTTAGGCGCTGCACCAGTTCGTTATCGAGCGGGACGGGCTTCGGCGGGGCTTCCTTAGCAGGGGGAGGCGCAGCGGGACGCGGGGGAGCAGCGGCAGGCGGGGCGGCAGGGGCTGCCGGTTTCGGGGGTGCAGCGGCGCCTTCAGCCGCGGGCTTTTGGGGAACGGGAGCGCCTTCCGCCTTGCCATCTGGCGGATTCGAGAGAGGCCCTTTTTCCGAGGGGTCGTTGGCCATCGGTTCAAATGTCTGCGATCGCTTGAGCCGAGGGTGCAGGTGTAACGCCCCGACCGCGAGCAGCCCGCCTTTTTAACACACCCCCAAAAACAACGTCAACGCATTCAGGAAGAACTTTCGGGCGGCTCAAATGAGGTCGAGCGCGCCCTTCCGGTAGAGCCAGACGTAGCCGACCAGCAAGATGCCCAGGAAGACGAGCATGGTCAGCAGGCCGAAGGCGCCCAACTGGTAATACTTGATGGCCCAGGGAAACAGGAAAATCGTCTCGACATCAAAAATGACGAATAGGATTGCGACGATGTAGAAGCGGACGGAATAGCGGCCGCGTGCCGAGCCCTCCGCGGGAACGCCGCATTCGTAGGGCTCGAGCCTGGCGCCGATGGACTTCATGTCCGGACGGATGAGTTTGAAAACGGCGAGAGTGACGACGGGAAAGGATGCGGCGAGAATTGCGTAAATCAGGACCGGGATGTATTGGCTTGGCATTGGTAAATTAGAAGCGACATGCTAGCACACCGGTCAAGCGGGGGCCAAACCGATTTGAGGAGGGAGCGTGGATTCGTTTTCGCGGTGTCCGTATTATTGCGTCATGGCGTTGCGGTTCTCGGAAAACGACCGGGGCTGGATCGGGAGTGGCGCTATCATGGATGGCAAATCGATCAACGAACGCGGTGGCACGGTTTTTTTTGGGGTGGAACAAAGGGCAACCCTATGTCAAAGATAGATAAACTCAAGGCGGAGATTGAGCGGCTTTCCAGCGAGGAGTTCGCGGAGATTTTTCGCTGGCTCTCTGAGAAGGACTGGGCGAAGTGGGATCTAAAAATAGAGGCCGACTCTCGGACTGGAAGGCTCGATTTTCTTGAGCGTGAGGCAGATGAAGAGAAGTCTAAAGGGACTCTGAAGGATTTGTAGATGCATCACGCTGCAGGCGATCTCTTGAACGCAGCTGGCTCGGTTGATATCCGGGGTGTCTCAAAAGTTTCGGGAAAAAGTGTGCCGCACCTACGGCGCTTGTAAATATCGCGGGTTGGGTACCCAGCCCGCCAACAAACGGCGGGCTGGGCTATCTTGTGCCGCGCCTACGGCGCTTTACGGGAGCCAAGAAAGCTGGCCTATCTCACAAAATAGGATGACTGGCCGTCCTGCCGACGTCAGGGGTTAAAACTCTTAAACGAAGGGTGCTTTTTGGCACGGCTGAAGCCGCGCCCTGACGAGAATCATTCGTGGTGGGCGCCGTGGAGTACGGCTACGGCGTGGGGGAGGAGGGCGGCGATGGCGTCGAGGGATTCTACGGCGCCGCGGGGGCTGCCGGGGAGATTGATGATGATTGTGGTGCCGCGGATGGCTGCTACGCCGCGGGAGAGGAGGGCGCGTTCTGTTTTCTTGCGGCCTTCGGCGCGCATGTGTTCTGCGAAACCGGGGATGAGGCGCTCTGCCACGGCCATGGTAGCTTCGGGGGTGACGTCGCGGGGGCCTACGCCGGTGCCGCCTGTCGAGAGGATTGCGTCGGCTTCGTTTGAGACGGCTGTTTTCTTGAGGAAGGCTTCGATGGCTTCGCGGTCGTCTGGGAGGACTGTGGTGGAGGCGATGGTCCAGCCGAGTTCCTTGCAACGCGCGGCTACGGCGGGGCCGGAGCGATCTTCATATTTGCCTGCGGCGACCGAATCACTGACGGTGAGGATGGAAATGCGCATGGGGCGGATGGCTGCGGACTAGCCTTCGGCGGCACCGGCGCCGTTGTCGGAGCCGTCGCGCTGATCTTCGTCCATTACGCGGAGGGCTTCCATGAGCAGGCCGGTGGTGGTGCGGGAAATCGTGGTGCGGGTGGGGGCGGCGTTGAAATCAATCTCGAATTCACCGTCGGGCCAGCGGACGGCCTGGAAGACCACGGACTCTCCTTCGGCGGGACCGAGTTTTGCGTCGGTGCATTGGCCGGAGGAAAAGAAAAGCTCGCAGGTTTCGTCGCCGCGGCGGATGGTGAGGCGGCAGGATTTCTGACCCATTTCGAGGGATTGCATCAGGTCGAGGATGCTCATTTCCTCGAGGCGTCCCTGGACGACGCCTGGGCGGGCGGCGCGGGTTTGCAATTTTTCGAGGTGGAGGCGATCGACGACTTTTTTGGCGCGGCGGACGAGGTCTTTTAGGAAGAAAGGCTTGGGGATGAATTCCTCGACGCCTTCGACGATGGGGCGGAGCTTTTCTTCGATGTCGCTGCGGCTGGCGAGGAAGATGAATGGAATTTGTTTTGTTTGCTGGCGGCCGCGGAGTTTTTCGTAGAGTTGGCGGCCGTCGAGGCCGGGCATGCGGTAATCGCAGACGACTAGGTCGGGCGGGTCGTCGACAATTTTTAGGAGCGCGTCGGCGCCGTCGCCAGCGGCACGCGCGTCGCAATGCGGCGAGAGGCCTTTCATCAGGAGGTCGAGGATGAGGGCGTTATCGTCCACGACCAGGACTTTGACATCCTTCATGGGCGTCATCGCTTTGCACGCTTGGCAGGGCGCAGATAAAGACCGCTCCGCCCGCCGGATTTTTTCACGAGATGCAAATCCGTGATCTCCATGCCGCGTTCCAGGGCTTTGCACATGTCGTAAATGGTGAGCGCGGCCACCGAAGCGGCAACGAGCGCTTCCATCTCGACACCTGTGGGCCCAGTGGCTGTCGCTTCCGAGGTGATGTCGATTCCATTCTGGCACAGCTTTGCGCGGACATCTACGTGCGTCAACTGGATGGGGTGACAAAGCGGAATCAGCTCGGCGGTGCGCTTGGCGGCGGTGATTCCGGCGATTCGAGCGATTTCGAGGGGATTGCCTTTGGGGGACTTGAGGCGGCGCACGGAGGCGAGTGTCGAGCGCTGCATGTGGACGAAGGCGTGGGCGATGGCGGTGCGGGACGTCGAGGGCTTGACGGTGACGTCCACCATTTGGACGCGGCCCTTCTTGTCGTAATGCGAGAGATTCTTCATTTCGGGGCTGAACTAGAATAAACCACGGCGGGGGAGGACATCCACCCAATCACCGGCGGCGTGTTTTAATTTCGATTCGTGGACTACCAGGAAGCAATTTCCACGCACGACCGCGCCGATGTCTCCGGAGCCTTCCCAAGGGAGGATGGCGACATTGGGTTCGCCGCTCGGCCAAGTGACTCGGGCGGGAAGAAAATGAGTGAGCGCGGCTTTTTGTTCGATCGGGTGCACGAGCTTGGCTTTGAGGAATGGCATGGGTTGGGGTTTGTGGCCGCAAATTAATTCGATGGCTGGAACGACCAGGATTTCAAAGGTGACCATTGTTGAGACGGGATTGCCCGGGAGACCGAAGGCGGGCTTTCCTTTGCACCAGCCGAAGACGGCGGGCTTGCCGGGGCGGATGGCGAGCGCGTCGAAGAAGAATTCGGCTTCGAATTCGCGGAGGACTTGCTCGACGAGATCGTACTTCCCTACTGAGACGCCGCCGGTGAGGAGGAGCATGTCTGCTTCGAGGCCGCGATTGATTAATGTGCGGAGCTGGTCTATTTCATCGAGGGCGATGCCGAGGACGACGGGGTCACCGCCGGCGATTGTGACTTGCGCGGCGAGAGAAATGCTGTTGCTATTGCGGATTTGGAATGGGCCGGGCGTTTGATCTACCACCACGACTTCATCGCCGGTTGAGAGGATGGCTACGCGCGGACGGCGGCTGACTGAGAGGCGCGAGCGGCCGACTTGCGCGGCCATGGCCAGCTCGGGATAGCCGAGACGAGTGCCGCGGGTGAGGACTACTTCGCCGGCGCGCGTTTCGGCTCCGGCGAGAACGAAATTGTGGTGGGGCTGAGCGGGATGCTTGAATACGACGGTTTCGCCCTCGATGTGCGCATGCTCCTGCATGACTACCGTGTCGGCGCCTCGCGGTAATGCCGCGCCGGTCATTATGAGGATGCAGGTGCCGGGCTCGATGGTGCCATCGAAGGCGCCGCCGGCGCGGCTTTCGCCGATTAGACGCAATTTCGCGCCGGGGTGGGCGGCATCGGCGGCGCGTAGGGCGAATCCATCGCGGGCGGAGCGATTGAACGGGGGATAGTTGCGGTCAGCGGAGATATTTTCGGCGAGGAAGCGGCCGAGGGCTTGCGAATAATCCTGGGCGTAGATGATTGCTTCGGTGGGGGAAGCGGGCGCGCGGTCGCGAATGATTTCGATTACTTTTGCGCGGGCTGCTTCGAAGGAAAGCATGGCAAATTAGAGCCAGGAAGCGAGTTTGGTTCCTCGCGGAACGATGGTGGCGTCGCGCTCCGGGCCGGTGGAGATCATTCCGATTTCGACCTGGAGCTGGTCGGAGATGAAATTCAGGTAATCGCGTGCTGCGGAGGGCAAATCCTTCACGTCGCGGATTCCAGGCGTGGGCGTCTTCCAGCCTGGAAGTGTGTGGTATTCGGGTTCGACCTGCGCGAGGGTTTCGACGTCCGGGGGCATGGCGGTGAGGCGCTGGCCTTTGTATTTGTAAGCTGTGCAGATTTTGATTTCGGGCTGGGCGTCGAAGACGTCGAGCTTGGTGACGACGAGCGAATCGATTCCGTTGAGCATTTTCGCGAAACGGAGGACTTCGAGATCTAGCCAGCCGCAGCGGCGGGGGCGGCCGGTAACGGCGCCGAACTCTTTTCCTCGCTCGCGAACTTCTTTGGCGTCGAGGTCGGGCATTTCGGTTGGGAATGGGCCGGCTCCGACGCGCGTAGTGTACGCCTTGGTGACGCCGACTACGCCTGTGAGCCGAGTGGGTGCGACGCCGAGACCTGTGGCGACGCCGCCGGATGTGGCATTCGAAGAGGTGACGAAGGGATAGGTGCCGTGGTCGATATCGAGCATGGTTCCCTGCGCGCCCTCGAATAGCACGGATTCGCCTTTGTCCAAAGCTTGATTTAGGAGCGTCGCCGTGTCGGTGACGAGGCCGCGAATGTGCGCGGCTATTTCCAAATATTGATCGAGGAGGCCGGCGGTTTCGAGCGGGTGGCCGTAGGAGGCGCGGCTGATGGCGTCTTTTTCCTGGATCACGCGTGCCAGCTTTTCGCCGAAGCGATCGGGATCGAGGAGATCGCAAACGCGAATGCCGCGGCGGGCCATTTTATCTTCGTAGGCGGGGCCGATGCCGCGCGAGGTGGTGCCGATGGCTGCGGCACCGCGGGCGGATTCGGCGGCTTTGTCCATTTCGCGATGGTAGGGGAAAATAAGATGCGCGCGGTCGCTTAGGAAGAGACGGCCGCGAACTTCGACGCCGGATTTCTTAAGATTTTCGACTTCGGCGACGAGGGCGGCGGGGTCCACGACCGTACCGGCGCCGATGACGACTTTTTTCTCGGGGCGGAGGATGCCGCTGGGGATTAGTTGCAAAACGTAACGGTGATTATCGAAGATGACGGTGTGGCCGGCGTTGTGGCCGCCGGCGTAGCGGGCGACGTAGTCGAACGAGGCTGCGAGGTAGTCGACTACTTTTCCTTTTCCTTCATCGCCCCATTGGGCGCCGACTACCACGACTGCTTTGGTCGCAGGCTTTTGCATCCGCTTCGCCACCCCGGGACTTCGCGGGCCGCACAATCCCCCGACAAAATCGTGCATGAAGCATTACGGGAGGGCTGAGGCGGCAACGAACAGAAGAATGATGGTACGCTCGACGTGCTTGCAACGCAAGTCTGCGCGTCAGCGGGTGCACACTCAGTTTCTGGTTTACGCCCTTATGAGGTACTGCCGCCTTTCATCGCCATGACGCTGGAACATTCGTGATGTAGAATGAAGTACTTTGTTCTCGCTCATCCCCATTGCAATACTTGCACTCTACCCATTGGCTAGCTTTGCTGCCCCGCTGGTTTACTTCATGTTGTACCCGGAAGAGATTCGAAAGCTCCCTGCACTACCCCTGAGCGCTACCAGTGAGGAGGGTAAAGCCACCGCAACCCGTCTCGGTGTAAACGTGCCGATGACGTTGTACGTCACATTGCTTTGCTGTTTGGTTTTGTGGTTATGGCTCGCTCCGGGTCTTCTTCCCCTAGTGGGTTTTCGGAGCGAAGGCTTGTTGTCTGCGGCATCTAAGGGCGCATACTTCGGTCTGTCGTGGGCTGGAATTTGGCTCTGGCTGTGGCTTGTGCTCTCCAATCCACAACGACTTCGCCGCGCGGTTCCGGGGTACGGAGCTCGCTTTCGGAAACAGATCGCCATCTGGTTGGTCGGTGCTCTCTCTGAAGAATTGTGGCGTGTTCTTTGCATTGCGGCACTGCTCGCCCACGGATACTCTGCGGCTTTCTCCGTCACGGCTACGGCGCTAGCATTTGGTCTTGCATCTCTTGGAAACGGTCTAGAGGGTTCGATACTTGCAGTTTTGGAAGGGGCGATACTTGGAATGCTCTTTGTTTGGCAACGATCCTTTTTTGCTCCGTTTGCGGCTCACTTAGCGGTACAAGCGGTTTACTTATGGGCAGTAGGGCAGTTTTCACCGGAAGAGCAGCAGAAATCGTGGATTCGGTGCATTCGCTGTCCAATCTGCAAGCCCCAATTAAGCCGTTTTCAGATAAAGATAAGAGAGGCCTTCGACTGTCCTGCGTGCCACGAGCAGATTAGTGTTTCGGACGGTTATCGCAGGGCAATGCGCTGGGCTGGTCTGTCTGCTTACCAGATTCTCTACGTATCCACAACGGTTCTGCTCGAAAAGGAGATATCTGACACACTGTATATCCTGCTGGTTTGGCCCGTTGCTTTCGGAGTTGGCACAAGCGGCTTGTTGCTCTACCAAAGACTGTTTCCGCCTCAGCTTCAATACGGAAGCCCCACGTTCATCACGTTGAACCTCGAACGTCACCGCCCAGACGCTAACGAACCTGAGGACAAACGAGGCTGATTCAGCCATGAGCATGTGAGTAGGTTCGCAACTTCTGAGTGGTCGGGCGGTCGGAGATTGAGTCGCTACCTCTCACCGGGCCGGGCGACGGGAAATGCAATCGCGGGCGTGGTCGTTGACCATGCCGGTGGCTTGCATGAAGGCGTAGCAGATGGTGGAGCCGACGAAGCGGAAGCCGCGGAGTTTTAGGTTTTTGCTCATGGCGTCGGATGCGGGGGTGCTGGCGGGGAGGCGGCGGGAGGACCGGCGATTATTTTGGCGTGGGTGGCCGCCGACGAATTGCCAGATGTAGCTGTCGAAGGTGTCGAATTCTTTTTGGATGGCCAGGTAGGCTTGGGCGTTTGAGATGGTGGCGGCAATTTTGAGGCGATTGCGGACTATGCCTGCGTTTGCGAGGAGTTCGCGGACTTTTCGTTTATCGTAACGCGCGATTTTTTGTGCGTCGAAATTATCGAATGCTTGGCGATAATTTTCGCGCTTGTTGAGGATGGTTTCCCAGCTTAGGCCGGCTTGGGCGCCTTCGAGGATAAGGAATTCGAATAGGCGGCGGTCGTCGTGGAGGGGGACGCCCCATTCGTTGTCGTGGTAGGCGATCATGGAGGGGTTTTTGGCCCAGTGGCAGCGGCGGGGGGAGTTTTCGATTTTTTGTTTCATTTTGGATTCTGGGGTGAAATGCGAGATTACCTAAATCGGGGGGCCTGGGCTATAGAGTCTGTGTGAGAACTCGGTGCCCGTCACATGTTGGCTGCTAATTCGGGTGCAACCTAATGATGGTTGATGACGTTTTGATTTCAGCGGCGGCGGCGCGACTAGCGGGTGCGCCACATCCGCGTCAAATTATAGGCTGCGGCTGCCAGCGCCAGCTCGACCGCCACTTGCACCAGCCCGCGACGAGCGAACCGTCGCATGCCTCGCTGCTCCTTCAAGACTCCGATCACCGGTTCCACGATCGCTTTCCGCCGCTGGTAGATCATCCGCCCGGCCGGGTCGCGCAGCTTCTGGCGCATGCGACGATGCGCCGGATCCGTCGCTCGCCGGCGCAAGCGGCCGCCGCGGTTCAGCCAGCGCGCCAGATTCGAGTCCGGCACATATCCATCGATGCCCCGTTCTTCCAGCCGGTGCGCATTGTCCGCCGAGAAAAATCCGCTATCCGCGCTCACGCAGCGCGGTGTTTCTCGGCACTGCTGCTCGACTGCTTCGACCATCGGCAACAGCGCTTCGTTGTCGTTGGTCGCCTGCGTCACCCGCTGCGCCACGATCAAATGATCTTCGCTGACCGCCAGCGTGGCCGTGTAGCCCAGCGTGAATCCGCCCCGCTCCCGCAAAAAACGGCTGTCCGGATCGGTCCGCGAAAGCTTCGGCAATCTCGCTTTGTGCAATCGCTCGAGCCGCTCGGGAATCGCTTCCAGTTGCCGTTCCAACTGTTCCATCACTTCGCGCCCCACTTCCACGCCCGCTCCTTCGTTCGGATCCTCCGTGTTGCACTGCCGCTGCCACCGGCGAATGTCCCGGCGAATGCGCGCCCGCGCGTCCCGCAACGCCTGTTCGGTGTCGATCCGGTTGCGCGAAGCGTTCGCGGCGATACGCGTCGAATCAATGGCCACATGCCCGAGCTTTCCCAGCTTCGCTTTCCGCGCCAGCTCCACCACCTGCGTGAACAAATCATTCAATCCCTTCGCGTGCCGCCGCCGGAACGCGTTCAGCGTCCAGTGATCCGGCGCCGCTCCCGCCGCCAAATAGCGGAACGCCAAATCTTCCCGAATCCGCTGTTCCAGCCGGCGCGAACTGGTCACGCTCAGCGCGTAGGCGTACAGCCAAACCGAAACCAGCATCTCCGGCGCGTAGGCCGGACCGCCTTCCTCCCCGTACTCGTTGCGGAAGACGCCCAGATTCAATTTCTCCACCAGCCGCCGGATGAAAAAACACAAATGCCCCGGCCCCAGCACGTCCAGCACACTGGGCGGCAGCAAATAGGCCTGCTCCGGGTTGTAATCGAAAAATTTCGCCATCGCGTCTCCTCCTGCTCGCAGTATAAGAGACGCGTCAACCCCAGTTCTCACACAGACTCTATAGGGACTGTCTGAGAACTGCGAAGGCGCGCGGGCCCACCTGAAGGTGTCCGCTACAAAGGCTCGAGCTGATCGCCGACAAACGGCGAGGCAGGCTTGACGATGCGGTGGGAAGCGGCGCCGAGGGGGCATGGCGTGCCGTGCCCCTACCGACGAGAGAGCACCGCTGCGACCGAGGAGCGCCGGCGGGACGCCCGCGTTACGTGCGAGCGCGATCCGCGAAAATTCTTGAGTCCCAGCGCTAAAGCGCACATCCAAAGTTTAAGTTTTTTCACGGAGCGTTGAAACGCTCCTTCCCCCGCATTAATGCGGGGGCTCCCACCAGAATCCTTCGCAGGCTGAAGGCACGCGAGGCAAAAGCAGACGCGGCATTTGTCGCGCCTACGGCGCTGCGAACCCCTATCAAAGAACGCCGGCAGGATGCCAGCGGTACAAAATGCCGGGCCTCACGGCGCATTCGAGGCGAGGGTCGCGGCGGCGGTGAGGCAGCGAGGGCATAGGCAATCGCCGTAGCGCGTGCAGAGACTTTCGAGTGCCTCGGCGGTGAGTTTCACTTCCTCGCACCAGCAGCCTGCGCTTGGCGCGCCGCAGTCGAAGAGCTGGCCGCAGGCGCCGCACTTTTTTTGCGTTGGGGCACACTTGTTGCGTTGCGTCGCCGGGGTGGTTGCGGTGACGCTGTGGCCCCTTGGTGTCATGGGGATGCGGCTACGAGAGGTGGCGTTCGAGGACTTTTACGATCTGCTCTTTGGGCACGGCGCCGACGATTTGGTCGGCTACCTGCCCGCCCTTGAAAACTAGCAGGGTGGGGATGCCGCGAATATTGAACTTGCCGGCGGCATTGATGTTCTCGTCCACGTTGAGCTTGACGACTTTGAGTTTGCCGGCATTCTCCCGCGCGATTTCTTCGACCGTGGGGGAGAGCATGTGGCATGGGCGGCACCAGTCGGCCCAGAAGTCCACCATGACGGGCTGCGTCTTGCTTGCTTCGATTACGTCCGCCTGAAAATTGGCGTCGTTTACGGCTTGAATGTTGTCTGCCATTTTTGTCCCTTATCGCGGTTTGGGCTGGATTGCGGCCTTTCCGCGCTAGTGTTTAGATGTTCCAGCAGCCCGCGGGATTCTAGTCCTCTTAGCGGCTTCATACAACGTGACATAGGAGGCCGCCGAAGTCTTCCACGAAAAATCCTTGGCCATGCCGTTGGCCTGGATGGTGCGCCAGGCCTTGGGGTCGCGAAAAGTCTTGAGCGCTGCGCGGACGCATTCGAGCAGCGCTTCACCAGTGTACTCCTCAAACTTGAAACCGGTACCCTGCATTGTTCTGGGATCGAAATTTTGAATGGTGTCGTCGAGGCCGCCGGTGGCGCGCACGACTGGGACCGTGCCATAGCGCAGGCTGTAAATCTGATTCAGGCCGCAGGGCTCGTAGCGCGAGGGCATGAGGAACATGTCTGCGCCGGCTTCGATTTTGTGGGCGAGGGCATTGTCGAAGCCGATTTTGACGCCGACGCGGGCCGGGAATTTTTCAGCGAGCTGCTTGAAGAGCTTTTCGTGTTCGGGCTGACCGGTGCCTAGGGCAACGATGGCCAGATTTTCGTTCATCAGGTCGGCGGCTTCTTCGGCGATGAGGTCAAAACCTTTTTGATCGGCAAAACGGGAGATGATGCCGATGAGCGGGCGGTCCATATTTTCGACGGGCAATTTGAAAAGCTCGAGGAGATTTTTCTTGCAGGCCTTTTTGCCGTCGAGATTGTGCGCGGAGTAATTCTGGCTGATGAAGGTATCGGCTTCGGGGCTCCAGACGGAATAGTCAACGCCATTGAGGATACCGACGAGGCGATCGGAACGGCTGCGGATGACTCCTTCAAGGCCGAGGCCGTATTCGGGAGTCTGAATTTCTTTTGCGTAGCGGCGGCTTACGGTGGTGAGGTAATCGGCAAAAATCAGGCCGC
The DNA here is from genome assembly GCA_963701005.1 of uncultured Acidobacteriota bacterium. Classification (GTDB taxonomy): domain Bacteria; phylum Acidobacteriota; class Terriglobia; order Acidiferrales; family UBA7541; genus Palsa-295. The sequence continues at coordinate 2,080,422 of OY969555.1, read as the reverse complement.
CCTTCAGGTAATTTACTTTGCCGAAGTATTCGAGCGCGTCCATGGTGAAGAGGCTATCGGGCAGGCCAATTTTTTGCATGGCCGCACGCGGAAATAATCCCTGGTAACCGAGGTTGTGAATCGTGAACACGACCGGCAGGTTGCGGACAACGGGATCGGTCGAGTGCTGCGTCCGCAGGAGGACGGGCACGAGCGCAGTTTGCCAGTCGTGGCAGTGAATTACGTCGGGGAGCCAGACGCGCTTGGTGAACTCGATAGCCGCGCGGGAGAATTCGGCGAAGCGCTCAGCGTTGTCCGGATAATCGCCGGACTTATCGCCGTAAAGCTGCTCGCGATCGAAATAGGCGGGGTCGTCCACGAAGAAGTAGCGCACGCCTTCGACGGACTGGCCTTCGGCGAGAGTTGGGAAGCGCGGGGAATCGCCGAGCGGGATGGTGACGCTGAAAATGATCACCGAAGTGATTTTATTGCCGTGGTAGCGCGGGAGGAGGACGGCGACTTCGTGGCCCATCTCGACGAGAGCTCTGGGCAGCGCTTCCACCACATCAGCCAAGCCGCCCGTTTTCGAATATGGCAGCCCTTCCGAGGAAACGAACAAGATTTTCATGGGGCCTCAGTTGAAGCGAAAACGGTAACGGAACGGAGGAAGTTCGTCAAGCCGCGGCTGCGGGCGATTTCCATCTGAAATTGCTACACTCGGCTTCGCCATGGCGCGACAACGGATGGGACAGCATTTTCTGGGCAGCCTGAGTTGGCGGAAACGGATTCTCGAATCGCTTCCGCGCGCGGTGGACGAGACCTGGGTCGAAATCGGCGCGGGCCATGGCGAGATGACGCAACTGCTGGCGGAAGAGGGCCGGCGCGTTATAGCAGTCGAAGCGGATCCACAGCTTGCTGCGCGGCTGAAGGATGATGCGGCTGGATGGGGAAAGGTGGAAATTGTCGAGGGCGACGTGCTGGGGCTGGACCTGCGGAAAATTGCCGGTGGAGATTTTCGTGTGTATGGCAATTTGCCTTACTATATTACTTCTCCGATTTTGCATCAGCTCTTCGCTTACACCGACCGGCTTGTCTCAATTCACATCGTGATCCAACTTGAAGTGGCCGAGCGCATTGTGGCGGCTCCCGGCCGGCGCGAGTACGGATACCTTTCGGCGGTCTGCCAGTATTATGCGCGGCCTGAAATTGTTTTTAGAATTCCGCCGGGTGCGTTTCGGCCGCCGCCGCGGGTTAACTCGGCGCTGGTGCGAATGATGGTTCCCGGTGAATCTGCAGCACTGAATATTGGCAATGAAAAACTATTCATCGAATTCATTGCTACTTGCTTTGGGCAGAAACGGAAGACGCTGCGGAATAACCTGCGCGGAATCGCTAAGGACGAAAAAATTCATGCGGCGCTTGCTGGCTGCGGACTCCGAAATGACGCGCGAGCGGAACAGCTCACGCTTGCGCAATTCGCATCGCTGTTTGGCCAGCTCGCGTAGCGGGTTCTACGGTTCGATGACTGCCTGGAGGCGGTCGGGGAAATCGGTCATAACGCCGTCCACTCCGGCGGCGATTGCTGCGCGCATTTCTTCCGGCTGGTCCGCGGTCCAGGTGGCAACGTGAAGGTCCGCGCGATGGGCGGCCTCGACGAGTTCGGGAGTCACGAGTGGCAATTGCGGGCAGAGCTGCCTTGCGCCAACGTCGACGGAAATTTTTACGATGTCTGCTTGCGGCTGGTCAAACAACAGGCCGGTCATGATGGCTGGCTCGAGCTTGCGGACGCTTTCGAGCGTGGAGGCGTCAAACGAAATCACGATGGTGCGCGCCGTATCCTGCTCCCTGCGGAGCGCGCCGACGAGGGCGTGATGCATTCCCCAAGCTGCGTCGTATTTGATTTCGAGGTAAAAGACGACATCGTGCTTGCGCGAAAATTCGAGAATTTCTTCGAGCGTGGGGATGCGTTGGCCCATGTAGGAGCGGTCGTACCAGAGGCCGGCATCGAGGCGGCGGAGCTCGTGCAGGGTGAAATCGTGGACATTGCCGCGGCCGTTGGTGGTGCGTTCGAGCGTGGAGTCGTGAAGGGCTACGAAGTGCGCATCGCGGGTGAGGTGGAGATCGGTCTCGATGAATGGGGCGCCGAGCTGGATGGCGCGCTCAAAGGCGACCATGGTGTTCTCCGGCGCGTGCCCGGAGGCGCCACGATGCGCGATGACCCAAGGTTTACGCATGCCCGGGGCTATCCTAGCAGATTCAAGCTGGGGCTGAATTGGCGCTGTTCGAGGGCGTTGCGGGAATGCAAACGCGGTGGTTGGGAGGGAGTGTCGATCAGGCGTTCCTTACCGGGTTATTTGTGCCGGACACGGTCGGGCGCCAGGGGACGTGAAAAAGCTTGCTCAATAAGGAAAAACAGTTTGATTGGGCAGGCCAATTCCGAAGCTGTGGAACGGCCGGGCGCCGCCTGGCGCGCTATCTGTATTTTTTTCAATCAGATAGGGCTGGGCCACAATTGAGTTGGTTGGCGCCTTTGGTAGCCGGATTGCCATCCACATATCGCCACTCAGGGGCTTTACTTGGGACGTAGCTGATTTTTAATTGCACTCTGTGATATACACCCCGGGCAACGGTCAAATTTTCGGTGAGGATTCGGCGCTAATGGCGAGCACACCAGGTCATAAAAATCAGGTTTCGAAGCCGATCATGCCGATGAATACCGCGCCTGCGGGCTTTGATGCTGCGCGCGATTTGCCGAAGGGGTTCCTCGAGTTCTTTCTTCCATTGCACCGTGAGTTCACGCCGCGGCAGCAGCAGCTCCTTGAGAAGCAGGTGGCGGCACTGACTGCATCGCAACAGGGGCGCCTGCCGGATTACCTGCCGGCGTCTGCGGCTACGCGGGAAAATTGGCAAGTGGAGCTGCCGGACTGGTGCCAGGATCAGCGAAATCAGATGACGGGTCCGGCGGATGACGCGGACATGGTCGTGAAGATGCTGAATTCCGGCGCGCCGGGAGTGATGCTCGATATCGAAGACTCGCTCGCAAATTCCTGGGCGCACTTGACGCTCGGCATCAAGAATATTCTTTCGGCGCTGCGCGGCGAGCTGAGCTATTTCGATAAGAAGCGGGATCGGACTGTGACGATTCAGCCGAGCAAGACGGTGATAATTCTCCGCCCGCGCGGGCTGCATCTGCACCAGGCCGGCGTTCTGGGCAATGAAATTCTTTCTGCATCGCTTTTTGATGTGGCGATGCTGGCGTTTCAAGCGGATCCGTCGCAAATGAAGCATCCGCTGACTTTCTACATTCCAAAAATGGAGTCGGCGGAAGAGGCGCTGTGGTGGCGGGACTTGTTCCAGGCCATCTCGCGTGCCAAGGGCTGGCCCAAGGACTACATCAAGTGCATGGTCCTGGTGGAATCGCACCCGCTCGCATATCAGATGGAGGAGTTGGCTTACAACCTGCGCGACCATATCGTGGCGCTGGATCTGGGCCGCTGGGATTACATGGCCAGCTTGATCCATTTCAACCTGAATGACCCGCACTGGGTGTTGCCCGATCGCAACACGATTCCGCACGACGTGCCGTTTTTCCAGAATCTGCGCAACTTGATACCGGAGATTTGCCACAAGCACGGATTCCTGGCCATCGGGGGAATGACGGCACTCTTCCCGAGCCGCGAGGATGCCGAACTGAATGCGCGCGCGCTGGCGGTGCTTGCGGAAGACAAGAAGAACGAGGCGCTGTCTCTGATGGATGGGGCGTGGACGGGCCATCCCGACCAGAACGAAATTGCCGTGAAGCAATTCCCGTTTCCGAATCAAGTGAGAGCGCGCCCCACGAATCCCCAGCAGCATCCTGATCTGCGGCCGCTTCCGACCGGCGTGGGAAAGCACACGCTTGCGGGGACGCGCGCGGCGGTGCGAACGGTGATTCGCTATCGGCACGGCGTGCTGAGCGGGCGCGGCGCGAGCCTTCTCGACGGCTACATGGAAGATTTGGCGACTGACCGGATTTATCGGCTGATGATCGCGCAGCGGATGCGGCACCACAATACTGTTCCGGTGGTGGACGAGACTGGAAAGCCCATTTCGCACAATCCGGAATTGATTACACGCCTTTTCGATGAAGAGCTGAAGCGCATCATCGGCGATTTGCCGGCGAAGACTTCTCCCGAGGCGTTTCCCGGAGAAGTGGAGCTATTCACGCAGGCAAGAGTGATGAGCGAGGACTTGATCATTCAGGGCGAGTTCAGCCCGGTATGATTTGATTTTTTTGGAACGAGGAGATTCAGGCATGGCAGTACAGGGCAGCAGCGTGATTCAGACGATGTTGAAGCGGTTGGCGGAAGAGCGTTTGATGGAAGAGGCACAGTCAAAGCAAGAAAAGGCAGAGGGATCTGTCGAAGCAGCGATGCCGCTGAAGGCGAAGGCGGCTAAGGCCTGAGGGCGTGAGTCGACAGCAGCGGCCCTAGCTTGGGAGGGGGACGTGGCGCTGTTCGTTATATTGATTGTGGGGATCATCGTCGCGCAAACGTGGCTGGACTGGCGCGACACGAGAAAGAACTGGGTGCTGCCGGAGTGGGTGAGGGGGATGGCGCTGGCGGGCGTGGTGGCAGTTTCGCTCGCGGCCGCCACTTCGTTCGCTTCCTTCTGGATCCAGGAATCGGCAGGACAGTGGGCGCAGGGCTTGGGCTCGCGCGTTTTTTGGCCGCAGTTCGGATTTCTGCTTTGTGCCATGGGGATCATTATCGCCACGCTTCGGAAGAAGCGGCTGCGGCTGATGGTGATTCTGACCTGCTTGCTGACCATTGCTTTTTGGCTTGGAATCACGCTTTCGTCGTGAATTTTCTTGTGTTGTGTGACGCGGTGTATCGGACGGGCACACCCGAATTGGCGAGCGAGCCCCGGCCTGGCCGTTCACGTGCGGTTAATCATGTGCTTATTGCGGCCGATGTTTTTTCGTAGTAGTGTCGGCCAATGCCCAGAAGCAGCGCGCGCGTGTCTCCCCGGCAGCGCATAAAAGGCCGCAAAAGGAGAGGTAGGAAAATGGCATCCCCGGCGGACGCAAAAATCACAAATCAGTCCGGCAAAGAAGGCGCGGAAGGCGCAAATGTAGACAAGATACGCGACATATTATTCGGGTCGCAGATGCGGGATTACGAGAAGCGATTCTCGCGTCTGGAAGACAACGTCACGAAGGCCATTGAGAACCTGCGGGAGGACATGGCCAAGCGGTTCGATACGCTGAGCGGTTACGTGCAACAGGAAGTGGATTCGCTGAGCCAGCGACTGAAGACCGAGAAGGGCGAGCGCACCGACGGCTTCAAGGAAATTTCGCGCGAGCTGAAGGACGCGGCGAAGATTCTCGAGAAGAAAATTGGACAGCTCGAAGAGGGCTTTGCCGACGGCCAGAGCGAATTGCGCGGCAAGATCCTGGAACATTCGAAAGCGGTGATGAACGAGATTGACAAGCTGCGCCGCGAAACGGCGGCTTCGCTCGATTCCGAAGTCGAAACACTGCGCGCCGAGAAAACCGACCGCGCGGCGCTGGCCGATCTCTTCGCCGAGTTTTCACTTCGCCTGAAGAACGATCTCGAGCTGCCGGAGAAATAGCCGGCGAACCGGAATTCCAGACTCTCCGCGGGGCTTGCTAAGGACCCGCCGGGACAGACCAAACCTTCCCCCATGGCCGAGCAAGCCCAACGTCGCGCTCCAGTCCCGAATCAGCCGGGCAATTCCCATGAAGATGAGCAGGAGCTCGAAGAGCTTCGCCACTTGATCGTTGCACCCGAGCAAGAGGGCTTACAGGAAATTCGCGAGCGGCTCGATAGCGTGGAGAGGCGCGCTGAAGACGTGAGTTCCGTCGTCGCGGAAGCCATCCAGATGCGCCGCGAGCAGGGGGACGATCGAGCGCTGGCCGAGGCGCTATCGCCGACGATTCAGGAGACGCTGCGCGAATCGGTGCGGAGAGATCCGCACGTTCTTGCCGACGCTCTATTCCCCGTGATGGGCCCCGCGATTCGGAAATCCATCAGCGAGGCTTTGCGCTCGATGCTGGAGTCCTTCAATCAGGCGCTCGAGCACAGCCTCTCCTGGCGCGGGATTCAATGGCGAATCGAGGCGTTCCGCACGGACAAATCGTTTGCCGAAATCGTGCTGATGCATAGTTTGCTCTTCCGCGTCGAGCAGGTATTTCTGATTCATCGCGAGACTGGGCTGGTGCTTAATCACGTCGTCGCCCCATCGATTGCTACGCAGGACCCGGATATGGTGGCCGGGATGCTTTCCGCGATTCAGCAGTTTGTACGCGATTCATTTAATTCGGCGCGCGAGGAAGCGCTTGGGAGCCTGAATTTCGAAGAGCTGGAAGTTTGGGTGGAGGAGAGTCCCGACGCCGTGATCGCGGCGGTGATTCGCGGGCATGCGCCGTCGGATTACCGACTGGCGATGAAAGAGGCGCTTGAAGATATACAGCGACAGTACAGCTCCACACTCGGCACTTTTCAAGGTGACGCGGGCCCGTTTCGGGCTGCGGGCGACCGCCTGACGCGACTGCTCGAAGCACATTACAAGGAAGAGAAGGATGCGGCGAAAAAGCCGCGCGCCGTGATTGCTGTCGGCGCGTTGATTCTGGCGGGCTTGATTGGTTGGATCGGCTACTCCTCCTACCTGCTGTGGGAGTGGTCTCGATTCTTGAAGGTGCTTCGCCAGGAGCCCGGCATTACGGTGCTTTCTTACAATAAAGAAGGCAGGCGCTTACACGTGCAAGGGTTGAGGGATCCGCTGGCGGCCGATCCTGCGAAGCTGCTCGAGCAAGCGGGATTCGATCCGAAAGATGCGATTTTGGAATTAACGCCGGTGTATTCCGTGGAGGATGCCATCGTTCTCAGGCGCGCCACTGTGCTGCTCCACCCGCCTGCCGGGGTGAAGCTATCCGAGAAGGACGGCGTGCTTCATGCCGAAGGACTCGCCGGGCCGAAATGGATTGCGCAATTTCAAGAGCACGCGCCTTGGATTGCGGGTGTGCACGCGGTCGATGATACTCATCTGCAGAATGCCGATCTCGTTGAACTCAGCCGACTCAAGACGGAACTCGAATCGGCCGTACTGCTGTTTCCGCTGGGCCGCGCCGAACTCGAGTCCGGCCAGGAAGGTGCGCTGGTGCAGGCCACGAAAAACATTCAAGGGATTCTGGTCGATGCGCAGCGCTTGAACGGAACAATTTCGCTCGATGTGATTGGGCACAGCGACAGCACTGGCGCGGAGGCAAGCAATCTTCCGCTCAGCCGGCAACGGGCTGACTTGATCATTCTCAGGTTGCGGCGCGCCGGCATCAAGCAGAGTGACCTGCGTCCTCGCGGCGTGGGCACATCCGAACCCCTGCGCAACGAGGAATCGGAAGAGGGACGCCGTCTGAACCGCAGCGTGACCTTCAGAGTCGCTTTTTCTCCCGCCACTCCGGTAAACTGAGCCGGCTAAACCCATGATTCAGAAGAAAGTTTGCATGCTCGGTGTATCCGCCGTGGGCAAGACCAGCTTGGTGCGCCGATTTGTGAACCGCATGTTTTTTTCCGAGATTTACAAGACAACCGTGGGTGTGAGCGTGGACAAGAAATCGCTTCAAGTGGATGGGCAGGATATGGGGCTTGTTCTCTGGGATGTCCACGGCGATGACGCATTTGAGAGAATTCGCGTGACTACTTTTCGCGGGATGTCCGGGTATCTGCTCGTTGCGGATGGCACGCGCCGGCAGACGCTCGAGGAAGCGCTCACTCTGAACAATCGGGTGCTGGAAACGATGGGTGAGATTCCTTGCGTGCTGGCGCTCAACAAATGCGATCTGAGCGAGCAATGGGAAATCGAACCGGACCGCGAGGCTGCGCTCGCTTCGGGCGGCCGGATTGTGATGCGCACGAGCGCAAAAACTGGTGAAGGCGTCGAGGAAGCGTTCTCAAAACTCGCGCTGGCCATGCTCCATAAATGAATGGCGGACCATCCCATCTCCGAATCGTTTCTCGCGGACCAGGGCTATGCCCTGTTCGAGTCTCTTGGTGACGGCGAATTTCGTCCTGTCGGGAATCCACCTCCCTGGATTGTAGAAATGTGGGGCCCGGCGAGTGATGGCGAGCAAACAATCCGCCTGGGTGATCAATCGCCGTTCCTTGAAAATTTCCTGGTGGATGCCGACAGCTTCTGGAATTCGAAAAAAAGGGCGGCAGCGAATTCCGGCGTGTGGGTGGAGCGAACTCCCTCCGGGCGCGAAATACCTCTTGAAGCCTGGGCGCTGCATCTGGAAGAAAAGCCCATCCTGATCGTGCGAAACCTTTCGGACACCTATGCGGAGCGGCAACAGCTATATCAGGCCGCGCGCGATGCGGCGCTGGAGCACGAGCGGCTGATGCGCGAAATTCAAAAGAAAGAAATTCTGCTGCACTGCATCATCCACGATCTTTCGCAGCCGCTCAACGCCATGCGGGGCTGCTTCAATATTCTTTCCACGGAAAAACTTCCCGGCGAGCAGCGGCGCATGGTGGAGACCGGGCAGCGCGAATCGCAGCGGCAAGAACAGATGATTCGCGGAATCCTGGAAGCATTTTCCGGAGAACTCGCGGCGCAGCAGGGGCCTGCCAAAGAGGCGGCGGATGCGGCTGACCTGGCCGGCTGCGCGCAAAGAGTGGTGCAGGAGTTTTCTCCCGCGTTCATGGAAAAAAATATTCGTCTGCAACTCGATCCGAGCCTGGACGTCTCTCGCGGTTGGAAGGTCGCGGGCGACGCTCCGCGTCTCGAGCGCATCTTCGGAAATCTGCTCGAGAACGCGCTTCGCTACACTCCCAAAGGATCGGCTGTCGCCGTGGGCATCGAAGATAAAGTTCATTGCCTGCTTGCATTCGTGGACGACGAAGGCCCCGGCCTGCCGAAGGATGCTTCCGCTGACCGGCTCTTCGCACTTTTTTCCAAAGGCAAGGACCGCCCCGGCAAAGCCGGCCTAGGACTTTATTTTTGCAAGATTACCGTCGAGCGCTGGGGCGGCAGCATCGGCGCGCAAAATCGTCCGGGCGGAGGCTCGCGATTTTGGTTTAAAATCCCCTGCATTATGAAGTCGACGGCAACGCGCGGCCCGGAGAAACATTCCGTCACGGAAACACCGAAAGAACCCGCGGCGCAGGAGCAGGCCGTTGCGGACTCACCTGCTCGCGCCAGCAAAGCTGCCAAGCGGCTGCGTATTCTGGTCGCGGAAGATATGGACGTCAACCGCGAGTTGGTCAAGGAGCTTCTCGAGAAGCGCGGACATACTGTCAGTGCTGTTGCAGATGGCCGCGCCGCGCTCGCCGCGCTTGCCAAGCAGCAATTCGACGTGGTCCTGATGGACGAGCAGATGCCCGGCATGGATGGGATCGAGGCCACGCGCGCGATTCGCCAGATGGAAGCTTCTTCCGGAAAGCATCAGATCATCATCGGTCTCACGGGAAATGTTTCCGAAGAAGATAGAAAGCGCCGGCGTGAAGCGGGGATGGACGGCTCTGTTCCGAAGCCCTTTGACATGCATGTGCTGTTTCAAATGATCGAGGCTCATTCACCTGGCGCGTCGCAAGCCGTTGCAGCCTCGCCCTCTCCGACTGCTGCGCAATCGGCGGCGCCTTCGGAAAGTGTCGCGGTGCATTTGCAGCGCACGACCGGTGGAAACGAGAAGCTGATTCGTTCGCTCGTCAAATCGTTTCTTGAGGACGCTCCCAAAAAACTTTCCGATATCCGGCGCGCCGTCTCGCAGAAGAACGCGGCGAAGCTGGCCGGCGCGGCTCACGCATTCAAAGGAGCGGCGGCAATTTTCGGCGCACCGGGTGCCGTCGGCGCCGGGCGCAACCTCGAAGCCATGGGGAAAGCCGGCAATCTGCGCGATGCCGAAAAAGAATTGCAGACGCTGGAAACAGAATTCGCGCGGCTCAAAACCGAACTGCTGGCCCTGCAATCGAAAAAGAAGCCGGCAGCGCCGACCCGCCGCAAGAAATAGCGTTCGACATTCGATTTGACTTTCGCTTTTTCTTCGCCTATACTTTTTAGCGGTAGAGGTAACGGGAAGGCGGGCGAGGCCGCGGCCCCATTGCCGTTCAGGGTTTATCCTTCGGGATCTACCCGGCTCTCACGGACCGCTCCTCACCCGCCCGAGTTTCGTCGCGCGTGGCATGGCTGCTTTTGACTGCGAGATTGTCTGTGCCATTTTCGAGGCACAGGCAATCAAGAGCACCTGTGCTGCGCGACGCGACGCACCCGTGCCACTGCCCTTCCCGTTCCCTGCCCCGAGGACTGCCCATGTGCCACCCTGGCTCTACTGCCATTGTTTCGCCGAGTCGCGCTGCTTCTTCGTTGACCATTGCTCCGGAGAATGGGTCGAAACACGTGCCCTGGAGGCTCCCGGAAACGGGGCTGGCCGTGTTTCACGGGCACCCGGACGTGCCGCGCTTGTTTCATTATTTTCTCCCGCGGTTGGTTTCGCAGGGGAAACCGGTGCTGTGTCTTGACGGAGCGAACCGCTTCGACCCGCTGCTGATCGCGCGGTTTGCCCGCGAAAGAGATATGGAGGCGGCCGTCTTCAACAAGCGGCTGCGCGTGGCCCGGGCGTTCACCTGCTTTCAATTGACGGAACTGCTCGCGCGCACGCCGCGATTGCTCGAAAAATTTTCGGCGCGAGCGTTGATCGTCACGGCGCTTCCGGATTTGTATTTCGATGAAGACGTGCGCGAGCGGGAGGCAGCCGCGTCGTTTCGCCGCGCGCTTGAGGCGCTGCGCGTTTTGCGGCCGCTTCCTCTCGTGACGACTGTTTTCACCGACGCCACGTCTTTCGAAACGCCGCGCAAGAACTTTTTCGCGCAGCTTCTTGCGCAGGCGGACCAGGTTTCACAATTCGTCGTGGAGGAAGGCGGCAGGCTCGCGCTCGCCGGCGAAAAACGTCCGCGGCAGATTCCGCGCTCGGTTGCGTAAAGGACAATTCCATGGGCCGCACCGTTCCGACATTCGTTCAATTGATCCAGAACGCCGCGGCGCGCTGGGTGAAATTCCGCCGCGCTCTTCGCCGCGAGGACCAGCCGTTTTTCGACCGCCTCTTCCGCCGCGCGCGCTTCTACACGCAGGCGGCCACCTACCAGTGCCACGACAATCCCATGGAAGCAATCCTGCTCTCGATCGCGCTCGACCAGGAAAAGCGCATGGACGCGCTCGAGCGCGCGCTCCATCTGCAAAAAGAGGAACTGCATGAAACTCCAGGGCTGGATCTTCGACCTCTATCCCTCCCCGCAGGGGATGAAGCTGTGGCTGATCGAGCCGAACCGGAAACACCATCTTCTGATTGACCGTTTTGCGCCATCATTCTATGCGGCGGGTTCCTGCGAAGCTCTGCGACATCTCCAGGCCGCGATCGAAACGCGGGGCCGCGGCGTCTCCTGCCGGCTGACAGAGCGCATCGATATTTGGGAGCGGGATCCGATCGAGGTGCTGGAGATTGCGGTCGAGCGTCCGAGCGATTATTCGGCGTGGTCGCGCTGGGTGCATCGCTTCGATTCTCAGCTGCGGCTCTACAACAGCGACCTGATGCTCGCTTCGATGTATTGCTGGGAGCGGGGCGTGTTTCCGCTGGCGCGAGTGGAAATCGAAGCGGATGAAGAAAACCACGTGCAGTCGATCGCCTGCCGCGATGATGCGTGGGCAATTGATTACGAACTTCCGCCCTTCGAAATCATGGAGGTGCGGCTGGGCGGACTTTCCTGCATTGATCCGGCGCACGGCCGGCAAACGCCGCTCGAAGTGGAAGTGGACGGCCGCTCGTACGAGCTTGATGAATCGGGAGGGCCTGCGGCCGTTGCGCTGAAGCATCTGCTGAAGCAGCACGATCCTGACCTGATCATCACCGACTGGGGCGATTCGACGATTCTGCCGCGCGTTCGCCGGCAGGCGGAACGATTGCGGCTCAAGCTCCCATTTAATCGCGATGCGGAGGCGCGCGTGCAGCAAAGCCGCGCGCGAAGCTACATGAGCTACGGCCGCATTCTTTTCAAGAATACGGCGACAACGCTATTCGGCCGCCTGCACGTGGACACGCAAAATTCCTTCATCGCCGGCAAATGCGAACTCAACGGATTGTGGGAGCTGGCGCGCATCACCAAATTGCCGGTGCAGTACGCCGCGCGCACCACCACCGGCACCGGCATCTCCTACATGCAGATGGAGCTCGCGCATCACGACGGCGTGCTGATCCCGGAGCAAAAGGCCGAGCCCGAAGATCCGAAATCGCCCGACGAATTGCTGACCGCCGATCGCGGCGGGCTTGTCTTCGTGCCCAAGATTGGGTTCTTTGCCAACGTCGCCGAGCTCGATTTCGTCAGCGAGTATCCCAGCATCATGGCGCATTTCAATATCTCGCCCGAAACGGTGAATTGCCCGTGCTGTCCGGACGCGCCGACGATTCCAGAGCTCGGTTACCGCGTCTGCCAGCGGCGGCGCGGGATCACCGGGCGCGTGGTGAAGGGATTGATCGAGAAGCGCACGGAATGGAAACGGCGCATGCGCGAGACGCCGGACATGCCCGAAGAGCTGGCGCGGCGCTACAAATTGCAGCGCGACGCGCTGAAATGGCTGCTGGTCTGCTGCTTCGGCTATACGGGCTACAAAAATGCGCGCTTCGGGAAAATCGAAGCGCATGAAGCGATCAATGCCTGCGCGCGCGAGACGCTGCTGGTGGCCAAAGAGCTGGCCGAAGGTCACGGTTTCGAATTAATTCACGCGCTTGTGGATTCGCTTTACGTTCAAAGACCGGGCGCCACACACGAGGATTATGAAGAGCTCGCGCGCGAGATCGCCGAGCGAACGCGGCTCCCGCTGGCGATCGAGGCTATATACCGCTACGTCGTCTTCCTGCCGTCGAAGCAATTCGAGGATGTTCCCGTGCCGAACCGGTTTTTCGCCGTCAGCGAGGAAGGCGAACTGAAAGTGCGGGGGCTGGAATCGCGGCGGCACGATACGCCGCCGCTCATTGCCAGGATGCAGAAGGAAGTGCTGGAGCTGCTGGCGGAGGCGCGGGACTACGACGGGTATTGCCGGCGGCTGGAAAAGGCTGTCCGGCTGGTGCGACGGTACGAGGATCGGCTCGCCAACGACGAAATTGCCGTCGAGGATTTAATCGTGAGCAAGCGGCTGACGCGGGCGCCGCGCGAATACCAAAAAGCGAGCCATACGGCCATTGCGGCGCAGCAGCTTTTCGGCCGGGGCGTGCGGCTGCGTCCGGGGCAGACCATCGAGTACATCATTACCGACGCGGCTTCACGGGTGCCGAACGACCGTGTTCGCGCTTATGCCGCCTGGGAAGGATTTCATGGCTACGACCGGGCGAAATATCGGGCGCTCCTCCGCGAAGCTTTTGCGCCTTTCCTGGCACTGGCGCCGGGGATTGAAGCTGGCGTGAGCCGGGAGGAAACCAGAGCTCTTGCTGACTAACGTAACAACAAACGAGCCCGGAGGCTTGCTGCGCGGGCGATGAAGCGCGATACTCGGACCCATGAGGCGAGGCACCTCCCTGGCGGCAATTCCCGCGATTGCGATCATGAGTGCGATGCTCTTCCCTGGTGCGGTGCGTGCGGACGAGTTGAAACTCAAGGACGGATCGAAGATTGTTGGGTCGATTATCGGGTTTGAAGAGAACTCGTTCAAGGTGAAGACTAGCTACGGCTACGCTGTGGTGCAGCGGGACCAAGTCGTCTCGATCAGTATTTCGGATGCGGGGGCCAAACCGGAGACGGAGAGGAAGGCTGAGCCAGCGGCTGAGAAGCCTGCCGCGCCAGTGAAACCGGTCAAGGTGGAAACCGCGGCAGCGTCGGCGCCTGCGGCCTCACCTGCACCACCGCCAGCGCCCACACCTGCGACGGCTGCGAGCAATGCGGCTCCCACGAGCGCGCCGGCAAAACCTGCGAAGACTGAAAGTGCGAGCACGTCTGTGCCGGCAGCACCTGTTGCCGCGGCGAGCAAACCTACGCCTGCTGCGGCGACGACGACTTCGGCGAGCACCGCAGCTCCAGGAACGGTGACACCATCACCGACGCCGACGACACCTTCGACACCTGCAACGCCGAACGCTCCTAAGACTTCTCCGCCTGCTGCGACTAGCGCTGTGAAAGCCACGCCACCCGCGGCGGCCACACCACCGCCTCCTGCAAAACCTGCTGCACCGGCACCGGTGCGCGAGGAAGTGAGCGGGAACTTGTACACGAACGATACATACGGATTCCGCATGTACAAGCCGCCGGGATGGGATGTGATCGCGGGAGCGCGCGCGATTCTACCCGGAGCGCTGACAGCGATGGGCACTTCGGACCAGAGAACTTACTTGCTGATCGGGCTTTCGCCTGCGGGGGAGACGCTGACGGATGACATTGACGACGCGGAACAGCGGCTGCGAGAAGTGATGGCGAGTTTCCGGGTGACCGAACAAAAACGGATGATGGTTTCCGGAGTGTCGTCGATTGCGCACCGGTTCCGCGGGAGCGTGGACGCGCACGAGTGGTCCGGCGTGGTTGTGTTCGTGCCGCTGGGGCCGCACATCTACACGATTTTCGGAATGACTTATGCGGAAAGCGATTTGGTGCAAATTCAGGAGAACGTGATCAACCGGACGATTTCTAGCCTTCAGTTTCTGCGGAATTAAACGGAAGCTGCCAGTCGACAATCCGCGGTTCTTGCAGCCACATTTTTTGGCCAAACATTTTCGTAATTGCTTGGTCCACAGCATTCGGGAACTTCAGCGGCTAAAGCCGAATTCATATTGCAGCATTTATGTCGCGGTTGAAACCGCGACCTACAAAGATTTCAGTCGGTGCGGCGAATTTTTCCACTGTCAATTTTAAAACTTCCGACTCCGATTTCTCGCTCTCAAAATTTCGTGACTTCGCTGAAGTGGAAATTCGCGACCTTCATTGCCGGGACGACCATTTCGAAGGATTCTTCGCCGGCGGCGCGGACACTGGGGCCTAGCATCTCGACATTCGAGAGCATTTCCAGAATGCTCTGGTTGAAACGGAAATTGCGAATGCCGCCGGCGACGCGGCCATTTTCGACGAGGAACGTGCCGTCGCGGGTCATGCCGGTCAGAATTTTTTCGTAGGGATCCACTTCGCGAATGTACCAGAGACGGGTGACGAGGATGCCTTTGCCGGTTGAGCGGATCATTTCGTCGAGGGATTTTTCACCGCCGGCGATGACGAGATTCATGGGAGCTTCGCCGTATTCATTTGGAAGAGTGAAGCCGTGGCCGGTGGGCTTCGCTTTCATTTTTTTCGCAGTGGCGCGGGAGTAGACGAGATTTTTGGGGACGCCGCGGTCCACGAGAAGAACTTTTTCGCGGGGGTAGCCTTCGCCGTCAAAGACGGCGCCGGACTGGAGTGGGTGGTAAACGTCGTCCCAGATGGTGATGTAGTCTCCGAAAATCTTTTTTCCCATGCGGCCGTTGAGGCAGGAGCGCTTGTCGAGGACGGCAGTGCCGGCAAAATCATAAAAAAGGAAGCCGAGAAAATCGAGGACGGCGGCGGGCTCGAGGATGGCGGTATAGCGGCCGGGCGGAAGCTCGCGCGGGGAGCGCGAATCGGCTGATTTGCGGCTGGCGCTTTCGGCGAGCGCGTCGGGATGAATTGCGCGGACGTCGAGTGAATTGGCTTTGGCCCAGCCGGAAGAATTGGGCTCGAGGATGGTGATGGAGAATTCGGCCTCCGTTTCTTGTTCCGAGGCGAAGAGTCCTTTTGAATTTGTGAAGATGGATTGCATGGAGCCGGTGGAGAATATGCCGGCGGCGGTTTGCTTATTTTTTTCGGCCATTTGGCAGACGCGCTTGACGGCTTGGGCGCGATCCTGCGGAGTGGCCGCAGCGGTAGCAGGAAAGAAGCGCTGAACCTTGCGATATTTTTGCGGGCCGAGCATGGGAAGGAGGCCGGGTATTTCGGGCTGGTTTTTCGCGAGGCGCGCGGCGGTGGAGGCGACGCGGCGCAGGGACTCTTCATCGGTTTTATTGGTGCCGGCGCGGGCGGTGCGGCCGTCGACGACGGCGCGGACGGTGATGAGGAGAGTATGTTCGGCGACGTTTTGATGGATGGCGTTGTTGGCGAAGCGGGTGAGGGCGTCGGTGACGCTGGTGATTTCGACTTCGGTTTCATCGATTTCCGGTGAGTGGGCTTCGCTGATTTTGAGGATGCGCTCGGCGATGTGTTCGAGGTCTGCCAGAGTGTAGAGCGCGCCATTTGCCGAGAGGGCGCTGGTGCGGCGAGCCGGCGATTTTTTCTTTGGGCGAGTCATGGGCGGTCGAGTTATTCGGCGAAGGCGACTCCGACTTTGATATTGCGGAAGCGCGAAGGCGCGGCGCCGTGGCCCGTGCCCATGGTCTGCATGGGCTGGCCTTTGCCGCAATTGGGTGTGCCCCAGAGAGTCCAGTGGTCGCGGGAGCAGATGGCGTCGCAGCTATTCCAGAATTCGGTGGTGATGCCGCTGTAGCTGGGGTTTTTGATCATGCGCGTTTTTTTGCCGCCTTTGATTTCCCAGCCGATTTCGGTGGAGAACTGGAAATGGTAGCGGCGGTCGTCAATGGACCAGGAGCGGTTTGTGTCCATCAAGATGGCGTCGTCAGTATCGGCGATGAGATCGTCGTATTTCCAGGTGCCGGGATTGAGGCTGACGTTGGTCATGCGGATGATGGGGAGGCGATTCCAGGATTCTGTACGCATGGTGCCGTTGGAGTAGGGTTCGCCGATGGCCGCGGCTGTTTCACGATTGCTGAGGTAGCCGGTGAAGAGGCCGTTGGTGATTATGGGAGTGCATTGCGCGGGAACGCCTTCGTCGTCGTAGGCGAAGGTGCCGAGGCCGGGGCCGTGGGCGAGGCGGGCGTCGGCGACGACGTTGACGATGTCGGAGCCGTATTTCAATTTGCGCAATTTATCAACGGTGAGAAAACTCATACCGGCGAAATTCGCTTCCTGGCCGAGGACTCGGTCGAGTTCGATGGGATGTCCGATGGACTCGTGAATTTGGAGGCCGAGCTGGGAGGCGCCGAGGATTATGGTGCGTGTGCCTTCGGGGCATTGGGCGGCGGAATGGAGCGCGACAGCTTCTTCGGCGACGCGCGGGGCATTGCCGACGAGGTCGAGCGATTCGATCAGCTCGTAGCCCTGGAGGGTATGTTGACCGCCGAAGCTATTCGGGAAGGAGCGCTTTTGGATTTCGGTGCCGGCGAAGGAGGTGGCGACGATGCCGACGCCGGATTGCATTTTCAGTTGGTGGATCTCGGAGCCGGCGCTTGAGACGAATAGCTGGTCGATGCGGCGGAAGGACATGGCGCCTTCGGCGAGAGTGACGCCCTTTACTTTCAGCATTTCTTTATTAGCGGCGAGGAGGAGGTCTATCTGGCGTTCGACGGGGATGCGGAAGGGATCTTTGAGGTAGGGGTTCTGCCAGGTGTCTACGTAGGCCCGTTCGGGTGCTAGGGCGACGTCTTCCCTCTTGGCCAGGGCGGAGGCTTTGGCGATGGCGACGGCTTCTGCGGCGCAGGCCTGGACTCCCTCGCGGGTGAGGCGGTCGGTGGAGGCGAAGCCCCAGGCGCCGCCGGCGATGACGCGGATGCCGATGCCGAGGGTCTCGGCTTCGACGAGGGTGCCGACTTCGTCGTTTTTGGTGGAGATTTCGCGCTGGCGGATGTCCATTACGCGGGCGTCGGCGTAGGAGGCGCCGCGGCGGATGGCGGTATCGATTCCCGAATTGGCCCAGTCTTGCATCGTTTTCGAGGTGGTGCGACCCCTATTCCCCCCTTGCGGCGGGTGCCTTGGGGCTGAGATCTTCGCTAAATATCGCCATTTTAGGATCGATTAGAATGAGTCCCGATCCTTTGTTTTCAACAACATTAGTCGATTTCTAATTGTCACTAGGATCGATTAGAAATGTCCTTTGTCCTGCCTCCCTCTAGTGCCTTTCAGTGCCTCAAAACAATCCTAGACTTTAAACCAGATTCAGGGTGGGAGGCAAGTGAATGACATTGAAGGGCGAAAAAGGAGTGGCGAGGGACGAAAAATGCCGGGTGAAAAAATGAGCGATTGATGATGCAGGCCTTGCGGAATCGGTTCTTGGCGGCATGGAACCGCGTGAACGGGAATTTTTATTCGGGGATTACGAATGTGTCGCACCTACGGCGCTCGAGATCTTTTGCGTTTGTTTTCCCAGCCCGCCAGCAATCGGCGGGCTGGGCTATCTTCTGCCGCGCCCACGGCGCTGGGGGATAGGTGGTGCCGACGATTGCGCGGAGTGGGAAGCTTGGCTTGATGGGGAACTCGGGCCGATTCGGAGCAGCGGAAGACGCCGCTCCTCGCGGGCGAGCCCAGCGTCGCCGTAACAAAGCGGTGGCCAGCCCCCGCACTCCATATGGGCTTTGCCTTGTGCGGGATTTGGCGGGGCAAAATGAATTTGGGGGATCGGTGGAGCGCGGACGGGAGTTTCATTGCAACTTAAACCGGGCCGGCCTGAAGGCCGCTACAAGGGCTGGATTGCTTCGGGGCTCAGCTTAGGAGACTTGGATTGATTTTGGGGCAGGTGAGGGCATAGGCTTGCGCGATGACTCGAGTGAAAGTGAACGGCGTCGAATTGCATTGCGTTACGGAGGGCGCGGGGCCGGTGATGATGTTTCTGCATGGGTTTCCGGAGTTTTGGTATGAGTTGAGGAGGCAGCTTCGGGAGTTTGGGAAGGATCATTTGGCGGTGGCGCCGGATCTGCGGGGGTACAACCTTTCTGACAAGTCTGGGGACGTGGAGGGTTATCGGATTCATGTTTTGATTCAGGATATTCACGGGCTGGCGGAGCATTTTTCGCCTGGCAAGAAATTTATTTTGGTGGGGCATGATTGGGGCGGGGCGCTGGCTTGGGCGTTTGCGATTGCGTTTCCGGAGCTTTTGGAGAAGTTGATTATTATTAATGCGCCTCATCCGGCGATTTTCCGGCGGTTGCTGGCTTCGGATCCAGAGCAGCAGAATGCGAGCGCTTATATGACGATGTTTCGGAGTGCTGAGGCGGAGGGGATACTTGCGGCGAATGATTATGAAGTGCTGGTGAATGTGGTGATGGGTGAGGGGCTTAAGACTGGGGCTTTTACCGAGGAAGATAAGGCGGAGTATTTGAGGGCTTGGTCGCAGCCTGGGGCGCTGACTGGGGGATTGAATTACTATCGGGCGAATCATCTGGGGCCGCCGGGGGCGGGGCAGGTGGTGCGCGAGATTGGGCCTCCTGGGACGGATTATTTTTCGAACTCGGGGAAGCTTGTGGTTAGGGTGCCTACGCTGGTGATCTGGGGGGAGAAGGATACGGCTTTGACTGTGCAGAATCTTAGGGGGTTGGAGGAGTTTGTTCCGGATTTGACGATTAAGCGGGTGGCTGATGGATCGCATTGGGTGATTCATGAGAAGCCGGGGAAGGTGAATGCGTTTATTCGGGAATTTATTTCTTAATTACGGACTGAGGCAGGTCAAAACATTAACACAGAGGACGCGGAGAGCTGCTTGAGGGCACGGAGGAAGCAGAGGCCCAGGGCTGACGCCCATCTTAAGTTCGAAGGCTGTTTCCGCTGGACTGGAAGTCCAGCTCCCCCCTGCTTGAATCAGGGGGGCTCCCACCGAAAACCTAGGCAAGGCAATTCGGAGACAGGACGACGGCAAACACGCCGGCAAGATGCCTGCGTTACGATATGCAAATGCTACGGCGGACAAGACGGCGGGCCGGTGTCACGCAAGACGGGTTCACTTGGGTTGATCTGTTTTTGTCGGATGCTGAGTGGGGCGGGAGGCTTGATGGAGGGCTTCGGCGAAGTGGAGGGGTTTGCGGCCGGTGGCTTCCAGGATTTGTTCGCGGCAGCTGAAGCCGTCGGAGATGATTAGCGTTTCGGGTGCTGCTTGGCGGACGGCTGGTAACAGGACTCTTTCGCCTATGGCTTGGGAGATGGCGTACTTTTCTTTTTCGAAGCCGAAGGGGCCGGCCATGCCGCAGCAGCCGGCGTCTAGGGAATTTAGATCGGCGCCCATCTTGCGGAGGAGAGATTCCTCGGCGTTCATTTTCATTAGAGATTTTTGGTGGCAGTGGCCGTGGAGTAGGACTTTTCTTGTGAGGCTTGGGGGCTGATAGTCCGGGGCATGTTTTTGCAGAAATTCTGCCAGGAGGAAGGTCTGCTTTCGAAGGTTTGTGGCGCGTGGGTCGGTGGGGAAAAGGTTGCGGAGCTCGTCACGGAAGACGGAGGCGCAGCTTGGTTCGAGGACTACGATCGGGATACCCGCTTCGATTTGCGGGGTGAGGGATTGCATGATTTGCTCGAGATATTTTTTGGCTTCGTTGAGCATGCCGAAATCGTAGAGGGGGCGGCCGCAGCAGAGGCGCTGCTGGGGGATGGTGACATTGAAACAGGCGGCGGTTAGGACTTCGAGGCCGGCGCGGAGGGTGTCCGGGTGAAAATGGTTGTTGAATGTGTCGGCCCAGAGCATGACATCGCCGCGGGTGGGCGCGGATGCGGTTGATTCGGGTGTGGCGCTTCCCTTCCCCGCAGCGACGTGATTTTTTGGGGCCCACTGGGTGAATGTGGAATTGGCGAGCTGAGGGATTTGGCGCTCGGGCGCCAGGCGCAGGGCGCTGCGGATGATGGTGCTTAGGATGGGGGCGCGGCTGAGAAAATTTGCTAGGCGCGGGGCGTGCGCGGCTAGGTGCAGCCACTTGTCAATCTTGCCGAAAGCGTGGGCGAAGAGCGGGCGGCGGTGGGTGTCGTAGTAGTGCGATAGGAATTCTGCTTTGTAGGTGGCCAGATCAACGTTTGCGGGGCATTCGGATTTGCAGGCTTTGCAGGCGAGGCAGAGGTCGAGCGACTCTTTTACCTGCTCGTCTTTCCAACCTTCACGAAGGACTTCTCCCTGAAGCAATTCGAAGAGCATGTGGGCGCGGCCGCGGGTGCTGTGTGCTTCTTCTAGCGTGACCATATAGCTGGGACACATGGCGCCGGAATCGCTTTTGCGGCAGGCGCCTACGCCGATGCAGCGCTGGGCGGCTTGGGTGAAGGAGCCGTTGTCGTCGGGGAATTTGAAATGCGTTGGGGGCTCTTGCGGCTTGTAGTCGGCGCCCAGGCGGAGATTTTCCGTGGGTAAGTAGGCGTCCATTACTTTGTGCGGATTCATGCCGTTCGCGGGATCCCAGGCTTGCTTGAATTGCGCGAAAGCTTTCATGAGCTCGGGGCCAAACATTTTTGGGAGGAGCGCGGCGCGGGACTGGCCGTCGCCGTGTTCGCCGGAGAGCGAGCCACCGTAGCTGATGACTAGATCGGCGGCGCGGTCGATGAATTCGGCGTATTTGCGGATTCCGTTTTCGGATTGGAGATCGAAGGTGACGCGCATGTGGACGCAGCCGTGTCCGAAATGGCCGTAGAAGGGGCCTTCGTAGTCGAACTCGTCGAGCAACTTGCGGAGATCACGGAGGTACTTACCCATTTTTTCTGGGGCGACGGAGGAATCGTCCCAGCCATCCCACTGCGGCTTGGCACCGGGCGCGAACTGAGCGGCGCGCGGACCGGCTTCGCGGATTTGCCAGACGGCGGGGGCTTCTTGTTTTGTGTAGATGCGCGAAACTGGGGCGCCCGGCAATTTGGAGATTCGCTCGACTACGCGGCGGGCGATGGCTTGCGATTCGGCGGGATCGTCGGTGCCGATTTCGACGAGGAGATAGCCGCCGGCTACCGGGAGCAAATCTATGTTTGGCGCGCCCTTTTGCCGGAGCCTGTCGGCCATGCTGCCGTCGAAGCCCTCGAGGGCGATGGGATCGAATTCTAGAATTTCGGGGACGTGGTCGGCGGCTAGGAAGGCATTTTTGTAGGCCAGGCCGACGAGCGTTCGGTGCTGGGGGCTGTGAATTAATTTCAGGCGGGCTTCGAGGACGGTGGCGCAAGTGCCTTCGGTCCCGACGAGTGAGCGGGCGACGTTGAAGCCGTATTCGGGGAGCAGCTCGTCGAGATTGTAGCCGGAGACGCGGCGAGGGATGCGCGGGAATTTTTCGCGGATGAGATCGGCGTATTTGTCGCGGATGCCGTGGAGTGTGGCGTAGATTTCGGCGGGGCGGCCGCCGGCGGCGAGGAGGCGGGCGAACGCGGCGTCATCGGTGGGGCCGACGGTGAGGAGAGTGCCGTCGTAGAGGAGGACGCGGAGGGACTCGACGTTGTCGACTGTTTTGCCGCCGAGGAGGGAGTGGGTGCCACAGGAATTGTTGCCGATCATGCCGCCGATGGTGCAGCGGTTGTGGGTGGAGGGGTCGGGGGCGAAGGTGAGGTGATGGAGTTCGGCTTTGGCGCGCAAGTTATCGAGGACTACGCCTGGTTGGACGCGGGCGAATTCTTCGGCGGGATTGAGTTCGAGGATTTGATTCATGTACTTGGTGAAATCGAGGACTACGGCGACGTTGCATGTTTGGCCGGCTAGGCTCGTGCCGGCGCCGCGGGGGAGGATGGGCGCGTTGAATTTGCGGCAGGCAGCGACGGCTGCGATTACGTCGTCGGAATCGCGTGGGACTGCCAGGCCGATGGGGATTTGGCGGTAGTTGGAGGCGTCGACGGAGAAGAGGGCGCGGCTGCCTCGGTCGAAGCGGACTTCGCCGCGGATGGTGCGCTTTAATTCGGCTGCGAGGGCGGCGGCTTGGGGAAACGTGTCGACGGGTTTTGCGTGGGAGCTTGGCGGGAGTGGGGTCGGGGATGGCAAGTGGTTTTTCTCGACCGGGTAAGTATAGAAGTTATCGGGCTGGTTGACATCTCGGCAATTGGGGTGGGGAGTTGTGAGGATGGTAATGCGTTCGATGGGGTGGGGAAAAGGCGGATTTGAAATTGGGAATTTGAGATGGGGCGAGAGTCAAAAGCGAGAACATTAACACTGAGAACACGGAGGAAGACGGAGGGCACAGAGGAGTGCTTATGGTGCGGGGAGGACGAGAGTGTTGTTGCTGCTTATGGGAATTAGTGAGCGGAAGAGCGCAGACAGGAGTGTCTGCGCTACGTGAATCGACGGAGAGATGGATGGTTGGGTGGTTATGTGGGAAGGCGAGGGTGACACATTAGTGAGAGGGATCACTTTGTTGACGCGGCGGGCTCAGCGGCTTTGGTTGCCGGGGCTAGGGAATCTAGGGCGGCCATTACGCCGCCATTTTTGTGGGGGATGGCGGCCAGGCGGAGGCCCATTTCTACTCCGCTTAGCGTGCCGGCTAGCATTAGGTCGTTGAAATGGCCGAGGTGACCGATGCGGAAGACTTTGCCGGCTAGTTTGGAGAGGCCGGCGCCTAGGGACATGTCGAAATTTTCGAGGATGATCGCGCGGAGGCGGTCCGCGTCGTGGCCTGCTGGGGTGAACACGGCTGTGGTGGTGCCGGAATATTCGAGCGGCTCTTCGCAAACGATTTCGAGGCCCCAGGCGCGGACGGCGGCGCGGGTGGCTTCGGCGTGACGCTGGTGGCGGCGGAAAACGTTGGGGAGGCCCTCTTCCTGCAAAATGTGCAGGGCTTCGCGCAGGGCGAAGAGGAGATTCGTGGGCGGGGTGTAGGGGAAAAAGCCAGTGCGATTCGACTGGAGCATTTGCTGCCAGTCCCAATAGGATCTGGGGAGTTTCGCGGATTTATTGGCGGCGAGGGCGCGCTCGGAGATTGCGTGGAAGCTGAGGCCAGGGGGAATCATGAGGCCTTTTTGCGAGCCGCAGATGGTGACGTCAATGCCCCACTCGTCGTGGCGATAGTCAATGGAGGCGAGGGAAGAAATTGCGTCCACCATTAGCAAGGCGGGGTGGTGGGTGTGGTTCATGGCTCGGCGAATTTCAGGGAGGCGGCTAGTGACGCCGGTGGCGGTTTCGTTGTGGACGACCATGACGGCTTTGAAGGTGTGGTGCTTGTCGGCATCGAGACGAGCTTCCACTTCGGCGGGTGCGACGCCTCTGCGCCAATCGCCTGGGACGTATTCGACTTTTATGCCGAAGGATTCGGCTACCTGGCGCCAGAGTTGGGAGAAGTGGCCGGTCTCAAACATGAGCACGCGGTCGCCGGGGGAAAGCGTGTTGACGATGGCGGCTTCCCAGGCGCCGGAGCCGGAGGAGGGGTAGATCACTACTGGGCTGCTGGTTTGGAAGATGGGGCGCAGGCCTCCGAGAACTTCGGTGGCTAGTTTGGCGAATTCGGGGCCGCGGTGGTCAATGACCGGCTGGGCCATGGCGCGGAGGACGCGGTCCGGGACATTTGTGGGGCCGGGGATTTGCAGGAAGTGACGGCCGGTGGGAATCATGCGTGCTCCTGTTGGCGGCTTTGATGGGTTGCGAGTGAATACGCTACATCTCAACTGGTTTTCGCGCAAGGCGGCGAGGTACGCTCGCGAGCAATATGAGATTGTCTGGTTTGCGCAAAGATGTGTCGCACCTACGGTGCTCGGGATATCGCGCATTGGATACCCAGCCCGCCAGCAAACGGCGGGCTGGGCTAACTTGTGACGCGCCTATGGCGCTTTGCGGGAGGGTAGGGGAGCTGGAGCTCAACAGGCAGGTTCGATCTGATTGACTGTCGGGTATACAATGCCGCGGGTTTGAGAGGGTGGAAATCGGTTGGCGTGGGCGACTTGGAGGCATGACAAGGGACGCGGCGCTGAGAGGCCGCGCTGAGATTCTTCGGGCATCTTCGTGGATGCCCTCAGAATGACAATCGGTTTGTGATGGGGCGCTCGAAGGTGGTGCTTGCGGGGCGATGCTCAAGGCGCGGCTTCAGGGGCTGAAGAGTCTGTGTGAGAACTCGGTGCCCGTCACATGTTGGCTGCTAATTCGGGTGCAACCTAATGATGGTTGATGACGTTTTGATTTCAGCGGCGGCGGCGCGACTAGCGGGTGCGCCACATCCGCGTCAAATTATAGGCTGCGGCTGCCAGCGCCAGCTCGACCGCCACTTGCACCAGCCCGCGACGAGCGAACCGTCGCATGCCTCGCTGCTCCTTCAAGACTCCGATCACCGGTTCCACGATCGCTTTCCGCCGCTGGTAGATCATCCGCCCGGCCGGGTCGCGCAGCTTCTGGCGCATGCGACGATGCGCCGGATCCGTCGCTCGCCGGCGCAAGCGGCCGCCGCGGTTCAGCCAGCGCGCCAGATTCGAGTCCGGCACATATCCATCGATGCCCCGTTCTTCCAGCCGGTGCGCATTGTCCGCCGAGAAAAATCCGCTATCCGCGCTCACGCAGCGCGGTGTTTCTCGGCACTGCTGCTCGACTGCTTCGACCATCGGCAACAGCGCTTCGTTGTCGTTGGTCGCCTGCGTCACCCG
The DNA here is from genome assembly GCA_963701005.1 of uncultured Acidobacteriota bacterium. Classification (GTDB taxonomy): domain Bacteria; phylum Acidobacteriota; class Terriglobia; order Acidiferrales; family UBA7541; genus Palsa-295. Next base: position 2,055,085 of record OY969555.1, on the reverse strand, counting down.
CTGCGCCACGATCAAATGATCTTCGCTGACCGCCAGCGTGGCCGTGTAGCCCAGCGTGAATCCGCCCCGCTCCCGCAAAAAACGGCTGTCCGGATCGGTCCGCGAAAGCTTCGGCAATCTCGCTTTGTGCAATCGCTCGAGCCGCTCGGGAATCGCTTCCAGTTGCCGTTCCAACTGTTCCATCACTTCGCGCCCCACTTCCACGCCCGCTCCTTCGTTCGGATCCTCCGTGTTGCACTGCCGCTGCCACCGGCGAATGTCCCGGCGAATGCGCGCCCGCGCGTCCCGCAACGCCTGTTCGGTGTCGATCCGGTTGCGCGAAGCGTTCGCGGCGATACGCGTCGAATCAATGGCCACATGCCCGAGCTTTCCCAGCTTCGCTTTCCGCGCCAGCTCCACCACCTGCGTGAACAAATCATTCAATCCCTTCGCGTGCCGCCGCCGGAACGCGTTCAGCGTCCAGTGATCCGGCGCCGCTCCCGCCGCCAAATAGCGGAACGCCAAATCTTCCCGAATCCGCTGTTCCAGCCGGCGCGAACTGGTCACGCTCAGCGCGTAGGCGTACAGCCAAACCGAAACCAGCATCTCCGGCGCGTAGGCCGGACCGCCTTCCTCCCCGTACTCGTTGCGGAAGACGCCCAGATTCAATTTCTCCACCAGCCGCCGGATGAAAAAACACAAATGCCCCGGCCCCAGCACGTCCAGCACACTGGGCGGCAGCAAATAGGCCTGCTCCGGGTTGTAATCGAAAAATTTCGCCATCGCGTCTCCTCCCGCTCGCAGTATAAGAGACGCGTCAACCCCAGTTCTCACACAGACTCTAAAGCCCAACGAGCGGGGTGGTGGTATGTCGGAGCTGAAGCTCCGACCCCCTAAGAAGCAAGATTCTTCGGGAAAATTCTAGACGATCCGCTGGGAGGATGAGATGAAGAGGATGCAAATTTTGTTGGTGATATTTTCTGCGGTCGCTTTGATGCTGCTTGTTAGCAATCACGACGGGTCCGCGCGGGCTGCAAAGGCAGCTAGGCCCGCGTCGCCTGCGGGTGGGGGATTTGTTCTTGTGGCGCATGGAGGGGCTGGAAGTTACACCGGGCTGACGCCGGAGAAACTGGAGGCGCGGCGGCTCGCGATGATCGAGGCAATTCGGAAGGGCTACGGGATATTGGCTGGCGGCGGGTCGAGCGTGGATGCGGTGGAGGCGACGATTGAGGTGATGGAGGATTCGGGGCTATTTGACTCCGCGCGTGGAGCTTATTACACGCGGGAGGGAGTGCCGGAATTGGATGCGGCGATTATGGATGGGCGGACGCTTGGGGCCGGGTCGGTCGCGTCGGTGAAGCATATTGCGAATCCGATACACCTCGCGCGACTGGTGATGGAGAAGACGCCGCACGTGATGCTGGTGGGCGGGGGGGCGGAGGAGTTTGCGAAATCGCAGGGGATTGAATTGGTGTCGCCATATTATTTTTACAATGAGCACGAATGGGAACAGTTTAAGAAGGCCAAGGCGGAGGAGGAGAAGAAGAAAGTTTCCTCGCTCGCGGGCGATGAAGAGCATGGAACGGTGGGCGTGGTGGCGTTGGACCGGGCGGGGAATCTGGCGGCGGGGACTTCTACGGGCGGGACGACGCTGAAGATGCCGGGGCGCGTGGGGGATTCGCCGATTATTGGGGCGGGAACTTACGCGAACAATGAGAGTTGCGCGGTATCGGGGACTGGGGTGGGCGAGTTTTTTATGCGCAATGTGGTGGCGGCGGATATTTGCGAGCGGGTGCGGTATTTGCATGTGACTGTGGGGCAGGCGGCGGAGGACGTGGTGATGAAGGAGCTTGTGGAGCAGCGTGGGGAAGGTGGTGTGATTGTGCTGGACCGGCAGGGGAATGTGGCTACGCCTTTCAATACCGGGGGGATGATGACGGGGACGGTGCGGGCGGACGGGAAGATCGAGATGAAGGGGTGGAGCAGGACGGCGGAGCCGATTCTCGTGCCGGCGGTGAAGTGACGGGTTGGAAGAAAGAAAAAGCAAAGGCAACGGCGAGAACATGAACACGGAGGACGCGGAGAACGGCGGTAGGACACGGAGGAGGCGAAGCTTGCAGTGAGGCGACGTGGGCGAATTGCTTTTAACGGATGATTAACACGGATAGGGAAGAACTCGGAGCAGCTGAAGGCGCTGCTCCTCGCGGGCGAGGCCAGCGTCGCGGTAACAAAGCGGTGGCCAGCCACCGCACTCCACATTTGGCGGTGCCAAGCGCAGAGGCCGGGGAGTTGGTTGCGGGGGTTGCCGAAATCATTTCCGCCGAGTGGTTACATTGCGGCGGAGAGGGCTTGGGAAATTTTGGCTAGGAGCTGTGCGGCTGCGGTGGGGTCGGCGATGCCTCGGACTTGAATTACGAAGGCGAAGGAATGGGCGCCGAAGATTACTACGGCATCGTGCACGACGCCCGAGGCGGCTGGCTTGCTGGGGGCGGAGTTGGGATTGAAGGTGGGGGAGGATTGCAGGGGGGAGCGAGATAGGAGATCGACCATGGCTCTGCTGGCGTCGGGGCTGACTACTCCGTCGGTGGCGAGAGACCAGAGGAGGATGAGGACGGCGCGAACAGTGGTGTGATTGTTCTCGTTCTTCGGGAAGGGGGCGCCGAGATTCATACCCGCGGCGCCTAGCGTATTGATCTGCTGGCGGATGTTTGAGAGACCGAGGTGCTGGATGAGGCGATTGGTGGCTGGGTCGCTGTTGTTGACGATCATTTCTTGGCAAAGTTCCTGGAGCGTGACGGTCGCGCCGGCAGCGGCGCCGGAGCCGCTTAGCACAGGTAATGTGTCGGTGAGATGGAGGGCGCCTAACTCGGCTTGGGCATAGAGCTCGATCATGACGGCGAGGCGCAGGGCGTTGTGATCCTCGTATGGCTCTTCGGCGTGGAGGAAGAGTTCCTGCCTGCCGTCGAGGGAACGGAAGGCCACGGAGACGTCTGCGCCGCTTTCCTTTATTAACTTTTCGATTGCGGGACGAGCGGGGCTTTCGATGGCGTTGAAATCCTGGGCAGCGAGCGTTCCGGCGAGAAGCGTGACGGCTAGTGCGAATGCGAGGAGCAGTGCGAGTCGGGGGAAATGCAGGCGATTCATGGAGTAGGCATTCTATGATGAGATGTGGCGTGAACCGAAGAAAAAGAGGATGGGGGCGATCGAGGCGTGGTGGGCGGCGTGGGTGCCTGGATTGGACGCTGAGATTCTTTCCGGCCGGGCCGGAATCTTCGATCGGGCATCCTTGTCGGATGCCTTCAAAATGACAGCGATTGAGAAGTGGCAGCTACAATGGCTCAGGGATCATGCAACTGTGAGTGCAACGCCAACCCCTATCGTCTTCGGGACCGCGTGTTTGATGCGAAGCCTTGATCGGATCTCGCACACGGCCCAGCGAGCGGGGCCGTAACAAAGCGGCGGCGAGCCGCCGCACTCCATATTGGCGGTGCCGAGCGGTCGCGCCGAGTATCGCAAGCACACTTAACCAAAATATTTCTAGGTGCCTTCGGACCAGGAGGAGAGGTACTGCTCTTGGTCGGGGGTTAGTTTGTCGAGTTGGATGCCCATGGATTCCAGCTTTAGTTTGGCGATGTGGCGGTCGATGGGCTCGGGGACGGAGTAGACCTGGGGCTTTAGCTGGCTCGCGTTTTTGACCATGTATTCGGAGGCGAGGGCTTGATTGGCGAAGCTCATGTCCATTACCGAGGCGGGGTGGCCTTCGGCGGCGGCCAGGTTGATGAGGCGGCCTTCGCCTAGCAGGTAGATTTTGCGGCCGTCCTTCATGGCGAATTCTTCCACGAAGGGGCGGACGATTTTTTTGGCGCTGGCTAGTTTTTCTAGCGCGGGGATATCGATTTCGACGTTGAAGTGGCCGGAATTGGCGATGACCGCGCCGTCTTTCATTTTTTCGAAGTGCTCGTGAGCGAGGATGGATTTGTTGCCGGTGACGGTGATGAAAACGTCGCCGATTTTGGCGGCTTCGCTCATGGGCATCACGCGGAAGCCATCCATGACGGCTTCGAGGGCGCGGGTGGGGCTGATTTCGGTGATGATTACATCGGCGCCGTGGCCCTTGGCGCGCATGGCGACGCCCTTGCCGCACCAGCCGTAGCCGGAGACGACAACATGGAGGCCGGCGATGAGGAGATTGGTGGCGCGGAGGATGCCGTCGATCGAGGATTGGCCGGTCCCGTAGCGATTGTCGAACATGTGTTTCGTGAGAGCGTCGTTGACGGCGATGATGGGATATTTGAGCGTGCCGTCCTTGACCATGGCGCGGAGGCGGATTACGCCGGTGGTGGTTTCTTCCGTGCCGCCGATGACATTTTTAAGCAGGTCGGGGCGCTTGGTGAGGAGCTGGGTGACGAGGTCGGCGCCATCGTCCATGGTGATTTGCGGGTGATGCTCGAGCGCTGCATTTAAGTGCGCGTAATAGGTGGCGTTGTCTTCGCCCTTGATGGCGTAGGTGGGAATGCCGTAGTCCTTCACGAGGCAGGCGGCGACGTCGTCCTGCGTGGAGAGAGGATTCGAGGCACAGAGAACGACGTCCGCGCCGCCATCGCGCAAGGTGATGGCGAGGTTGGCCGTCTCGCTCGTAACGTGCAGGCAGGCGGACATGCGAATGCCTTTGAGTGGCTGTTCCTTAATGAATTGCTTGCGAATGAGCTGGAGCACGGGCATGTGCTGATTGGCCCACTGAATTTTGCGCTTGCCTTCTTCCGCGAGAGCAAGGTCCTTCACATCGCCCGACAATTTGGGTGCTGTTTCCACGAGAAACTCCCTTGATGAATTAGTTTCTGGAGAAAAAAATTAGCCGCGCGAAACTGCCACCGGGCGGCTCACGCCGGCTTCCTTGCGGATTGCGTCAGCCTTGTCTGTGCGTTCCCAGGTGAAGCCCGGACCGGTGCGGCCGAAATGGCCGTAGGCAGCAGTCGGGCGGAAGATGGGTCGGCGAAGGTCAAGAGTTTCGATAATGCCCTTGGGCGTCAATTTGAAGAACGCGCGGATGAGTTCGGTGATTTGAGCGTTGGGAATGACGCCGGTGCCGAATGTGTCTGTCATGACGGAAACAGGTTCGGCGACGCCGATAGCATAGGCGATCTGGACTTCGACTTTGGTGGCCAGGCCGGCAGCGACGATATTTTTAGCGACGTAGCGGGCCATGTAGCAGGCGGAGCGGTCAACTTTCGTGGGATCTTTTCCGGAAAGAGCGCCGCCGCCGTGGCGGCTGTAGCCGCCGTAGGTGTCGACAATAATTTTGCGGCCGGTGAGGCCTGCATCGCCCATGGGGCCGCCGATGACGAAGCGGCCGGTGGGGTTGATGTGGTACTTGGTGTTCTTGTCGACCATCGATTTGGGGAGGACCGGCTTAATGACTTCGCTCAGGATGCCATCGTGCAAATCGTGCTGGGAGACTTTGTCGCTGTGCTGTGTGGAGATAACGGCGCAATCGACGCGGGCTGGGCGGCCGTCAATATATTCGATGGTGACTTGCGATTTTCCATCAGGGCGGAGGAAATCAAGCTTTCCGGACTTGCGGACTTCGGCGAGGCGGCGAGTGAGCTGGTGAGCGATTTGGATGGGCATGGGCATCAGTTCGGGAGTCTCATCGCAGGCGAAGCCGAACATGAGGCCCTGGTCGCCGGCGCCGCCGGTGTCAACGCCCATGGCGATATCGTCCGATTGCTTGTTGATGGTGCAAACGACGCCGCAGGTATCGGCATCGAAGCCGAACTTGGCGCGGGTGTAGCCGACGTCGCGAATTACCTGGCGAGCGACGCCGGAGAAGTCGACGTACGTTTTGGTGGTGATTTCGCCGGCGACGACGACGAGGCCGGTGGTGACGAGGGTCTCGCAAGCCACGCGACCCATGGGGTCGTCAGTGAGAACGGCGTCGAGGACAGCGTCGGAAATCTGGTCGGCTATTTTATCGGGATGACCCTCGGTTACGGATTCCGAGGTGAAGAGAAACTTTTCGTCGGCATGCGCCAAAACAGTGTCCTCCAGCGGGATGAAAGGCAATTACGGGGCCGTAATGCGCTTTCGAATTGCGACTTGAATCAACGAGGCTAGCATGCGCTTCTAGTGCTGTCAATCTTCTGCATCGAAACGGTTTAAATGACGGTTGAAATGCGGAAATTGGGGGCGGGAATGCGTTGGTAAGCGGGCTAAAACATTCCCGGAGGGGGACTTCCCTTCCCGAATTCTACTTGGTCTGGTCCATGTCGCGGCGATAAAGAAGATAGGGACGGATGAAGGGGTCAAGGTCGCCATCGAGGACTTTCTGGATATCGCCGCGTTCGACCTTGGTGCGGTGGTCCTTTATGAGCTGGTAGGGCTGGAGGGTGTAGGAGCGGATTTGGCTGCCGAAGCTGATTTCTGGCTTGGAGGCGTCGAGTTTGCGGAGGTCTTCGCGGCGCTTATCGAGCTCTAGTTCGTAGAGCTGGGACTTGAGAACTTTCATGGCGATTTCGCGATTTTTGTGCTGGCTGCGCTCGTTCTGGCATTGGACGACGATGCCGGAGGGGAGGTGCGTGATGCGGACGGCGGATTCGACTTTGTTGACGTTCTGGCCGCCGTGGCCGCCGGCGCGGAACGTGTCGATGCGCAGGTCTTCGGGCTTGACGACGATCTCGATTTGGTCGTCGATTTCGGGGATTACGAAGACGGAGGCGAAGGAGGTGTGGCGGCGGGCGGCCTGGTCGAAGGGCGAGATGCGGACGAGGCGGTGGACGCCGCTTTCTCCGGAGAGCATGCCGTAAGCGTTTTCGCCTTCGATTTGGACCGTGGCGGATTTGATTCCGGCTTCCTCGCCGGGTGTGGAATCGAGAACCGTGGCGCGAAAACCTTTTTGCTCGGCCCAGCGGAGGTACATGCGGAGGAGCATCTCGGCCCAGTCCTGGGATTCGGTGCCGCCGGCGCCGGGCTTGACGGTTAGGATGGCGTTGAGGCGATCGCTTTCACCGGCTAGGAGGGTTTTGGTTTCGAGGTCGGAGAGGAAGGTATCGGCAGAGGCTAGTTCTTTCGAAAGCTCGTCGAGGATGGAGTTGCGCTGGGCGTCGTCGGATTCTTCCTGGGCCAGGTGGACGTAGGTATCGAGGTCGCTGATTTTGCGATCGAGCATTTCTTCGGCGGTGGTGCGGGCTTCGAGGAGCTTGCGCTGCTGGAGGAGGGATTGGGCTTTTTGCTGGTCTTGCCAGAAATTCGGGTCGCTGATCTTTTCTTCTAGTGCGGCTAGTAGGGTGCGGGCGGAGGCGGCGTCAAAGATAACTCCGGACGAGCGCGACGCGCTTTTTTAGGTCGGCGTAGGCGTGCTGGATGTCTTCAATGTGAGCAGGCATTGTTGAATTCTACATGGGAAACACGAAATTCGAAAATCGAAACTCGCTCAAGACACACCTCTTGAGTGCCCAATGAAATCCTATATGCTAAGAACATATGAAAGGCTGGAACTACCTAGCAGGCAAGCTTTTTGGCCGCCGCGATCAAACTGGGGCGATGCAGGACCTTGCATTGATGATGAAAGAGGCGCACGAATTGCTCAAAGCGGCAGAATACGAAAAAGCTCAGCCAATCTGTCTCAAGATGGTCGAATGGCGCGAGAGGCTTCATGATGGAGCGATAATCGAATGGATTTTGACCGGACTGGCGGCAACGTGGCTGCTCCGGAACCGCTTTGATGAGCAGATCGTATTTTTCTCACAGTATCTTGAGCGCTATCCGAGCGATTGCATTGCGTACTGCGAGCGAGCGGGAGCACTTTGGTACAGCGGGCGCCTTGGTGATGCGATTGGCGACTACAATCGGGCAATCGAGCTCCAGCCAACCCATCTATTGTCGCGCTCAGGACGGGGGCAGGTGCTTGCCGAGCTTGGCGAGAGCGCCAAAGCCCTGGACGATCTCGACATCGCTGTGCGAATTATCGAAACCACAGCAAGGCCGGATGAAAGCTGGCGGGAGTGGCTCAGGGAGGTAGAGGCATTTGTGCGCAATGGACGGGCCGTGGCCTTTGCAGGCTTGGGGCAAAATCGGGAATCATGTAACGAATTTGAGGCTTCCATTGCCCTCAGCCCCGACAACGCTTGGGTTTACTACAACAGGGCGCGAGCAGGCGAGATAAGCGGCGATAAGGATCGCGCTTTATCGGACTATCGAATCTCGCTGGAGAAAATCAAACCGAGACTGACCCCCATCCAGAAAGATCGCGCCCAGGAGAGGATTCACGCCCTGTCAGAAAATTAGAAAATGGGCACTTCAGTTCCCTTCTCACATCAAATCCAAAGCTGTCATGCCAGCATTGAGCTGCCCTCTTTCATTTTCACTTTTTCATTTTCCTTCTTCCTTAGGGCGAGGACTACTAGGAGGATGGCGAGGATAATGGAAATCCAGGCGAACCAATCGCCGAAGAGGGAGTAGAGGGTGCGGTCGGTGCGGTAGTCATAGGGGGCGTCTAGTTGGCCGCGGATGTCTGGGGCCAGGCGGGCGACGATGCGGCCGTAGGGGTCGACAGAGACGGTGAAGCCGTTGTTTGTGTCGCGGAGCATCCAGCGGCGATTTTCTACGGCGCGGACGCGAGCCATCATTAGGTGTTGCGTGGGGGCGGAGGAGCGGCCGAACCAGCCGTCATTCGAGATGGTGATTAGCAGCTCGGCGCCGGCGGCGGTGAATTGGCGGACTTCGGCGGGGAATATTGCTTCGTAACAGATGAAGACGCCGAAGGTGCCGTCGGGGAGTGTTGCTATGTGATAGCCCGTTCCGGGGGTGAAATCAGCGATGTCTGCTGTGAGCCTGCCGGCGAAGGCGAGGTAGCGGCGGAGAGGGACGTACTCGCCGAAGGGGACGAGGTGGATTTTGTCGTAGGTGAAGACGCGGCGGCCGCTTGCGTCGAGCAGGACGGCGCTATTTGAGGCGGTCCACTGCGCTTGCTTGTCCCTTTTCCAATCGATCACGCCGACGAGGAAAGGGTTGCCGGAATCGCGCGCGATGCGGACCGCGCGGATGGCGAATGGCGGCTCCTGCATGCTGAAGGGAGCGGGAACTTCGGGCCAGACGATCAGGCCGGGTGCGCGGTGCGCGGCTTCGACACTGATTTGTTCGAGCTGGTCGAGTTCGCTCGCGTGAATCTGGAGCCAGTCGGGCGGGTAACGCTCGGACTGCGGGAAATTCGTTTGCACGAGATGCGCGACGTGGTGGGGCGCCGCAGTGGGAACGAGATAGACGCCGGCGACGCCGATGAGGACCAGGGCGGCGGTGGTGGACATGGTGATGATCCAGACGCGCTTGGTGCGGACGATGATGGCGTAGGCGACGAGCGAGCCATAGGCGGCGGGGAGGAAACTTAGGCCGTAGATTCCGGTGAGAGTGGTGACCTGGAGGAAAGCGAGATTGTTGCTGACGGCGTAGCCGGCGAGATCCCATGGCGACCCAAAGATGACCAAGCGCGTGCGGGCAAATTCGGCGGTGACCCAGAGGAACGGGGCGGCGGCGCAGGCGAGGGCCTGGCTTTTCCTTGAGGCCAGAGCGACGCCGAGCGAAACCATGGAGCAGATCAAGCCGCCAACGAGACCGATGAGGCCGACGAAACCTGCGGCGCTCCAAATGTCGAGGCCGCCGTATTGGCGTACGACGGTGGCCACCCAGGGCACGCAGACGGGATAAAAAATCAGACCGTGGAGAAAGCCGTAGAGCGGCGCTTCGAGTGGACGCGCGCCCGAGGATGCGAGGACGAGCATGCCGATGGCGAACCAGGCCAATAGCGAGAGATTGTAATTGGGGAACGAGAGGCCCAGAGCGACGCCGCTGCCAAGCGCGAGCAGCACTCGCGTATGCCGACGGAAATTCATTCAGCGTTTGATTATAGACTTGAAACCGACTTGTTCGAGCGAGTGTTTCGCGGACTCGGCTGATTTCTCATCGGTGTAGGGGCCGACCTGGACATGGAACAGGCTGTCGCTTGGGAGAGTGGCGACGAAGGCCGGGAACTTCTTCCCTTGAATTTCTTCAGCCATCTTGAGCGCGTCGCCTTCACGAGAAAGGGCCGCGACTTGGAGAATGAAGGAACCTTTGGGAAGTCTTTGCGACTGAATGGGCACAGATGAAGGCTTGGCCGGAGCGGAGACGGATTTTGTCGAGGCCGCGGGAGGTTCGCCCTTCGTCTTCGAGGCTACGGCCGGGATCGCGGCTGGAGCGGGCGCGGCGTTTTTCGGCGCGGGCTCGAGGTGGTTGGTGTCTTTTTTGCCGTAGAAATCCCATTCGGAGGTGGCGGGCTGGGCGGCGGGTTGCGATTCCTTCGGCTTCGGGGACACCGGTGTGGACGGCAGGGGCCTCACGGGAGCGGCTGAGGCTTGGACTGGGCCGCCGAATTGGGTGCGGCCCATCACGTAGCCGAGCGTGAAAAAAACGCCGCAGAGAAGCACGACGCCTAGAAATAATCCGACGAGGTGCCGGCTTTCGAGCACTCGTTCGCCGCCCCCGCGCCTTCCACTTCCGCTCATTTTCACCTACTTTTTACCAGCCGCGGCCGATTGCACCCATTGGGAAATGATGTCAACGGGCAGCGGGAATACGATGGTCGTATTTTTTTCGACGCCGATTTCGGTTAATGTTTGCAAATAACGAAGCTGGATGGCCGCGGGCTGCTTTTCGAGCACCTCGGCGGCATCGGCCAGCTTCGTGGAGGCTTCAAACTCGCCCTCCGCGTGAATAATTTTTGCGCGGCGCTCGCGCTCGGCCTCGGCCTGCTTGGCGATGGCGCGCTGCATATTCTCCGGGATATCGACTTGTTTGACCTCAACCTTCGTTACCTTGATACCCCAAGGCTCGGTATCCTGGTCAAGGATTTGTTGCAACTTCGCGTTTACCTTTTCGCGCTCCGAGAGGATGGAGTCGAGCTCGAACTGGCCGACCAGGCTGCGGAGGGTGGTCTGGGCGAGCTGGGAGGTGGCGTAGAGATAATTCTGGACCTGGGAGAGGGCGAGATTGGCGTCCACGACGCGGAAATAGCAGACGGCGTTTACTTTCACGGAGACGTTGTCGCGGGTGATGACGTCTTGCGGAGGGACGTCGAGCGTCTCGATGCGGAGAGAGATGCGGGTGAGCTTGTCGATGGGGTAGAGGACGAGCTGGAGACCCGCGCCCTTGGCCTGCGGCAGCATGCGGCCGAGGCGCAAGACGACGCCGCGTTCCCATTCCTTGATGACATAGACGGAGTTGAAGAGCCAGATCAGGAAAATGAGGATGCCTGCGCCCATCAGAAGCATCGGGAATTCCATGGTGTCCTCCTCCAAAAATTTTCTTACGAAGTCGCCGACTGCGGCACCTTGACCGGCTCGACTTCGAGAGTCAGTCCTTTTACTTTTTTGACGCGGACGTGGGCGCCGGCTGGAATTGGCTGACCGTCCGAGGCGGCCGCGCGCCAGAGTTCGCCATGAACGAAAACCATTCCGAAATTTCCGGCCGAGCCCACTGGCTGCTTCACTTCACCGAGCTCGCCGAGAAGCTCTTCTTTGCCCGTTGAAACTTTCCAGGAGCGCGACTTCAGGACGAGGCGCGCGAGAATGATGACGATGATGGCGAACGGGATCACCACGGCGAGGGCGGTGACGAACCTTACGCCCATGCCTGTAATCGGCGAACGAATCAGCATCAGGGCGCCGAGGACCATGGATACCACTCCTCCCACGCCGAGCACACCATGCGTGGGAAATTTGGCCTCCAGAACAAACAAAATGAGGGCGAGAAGAATCAGGAGAAGTCCCGCGAAATTGACGGGAAGATGGAACATGGCGAAGAGAGCGAGCAGCAGTGCAATGCCGCCGATCACGCCGGGAGCGAACAGGCCGGGATGAGTGAATTCGGCGTAGAGGCCGAGAACGCCGATGATTAGAAGGATAAAGAAGACGTCTGGCTGGACGATGCGGGTGAGGAATTTTTCGCGCCCGGACATTTCGTGAGCGACGATGACGGGATGCGACAAGGCGAGACGGACGGTCGAGCCGTCGAAGCGCGTGATGGTGCGGCCGTCTAGTTTGGCGATGAGATCGTCCGGCGAGCTTGCCTCGAGGTCAACGAGTTTGCCATCGAGGGCTTCTTTTTCGCTGAAGGCTTTGGCATCGGTGACTGCGGTGATCGCGAGGTCCGGATTGCGTTCGCGCTTGGTGACGTAGCTGCGCAGGTAGGCGGTGGCTTCGTTCGTGACTTTCTTGTGCATGGTTTCGTCAACCTGCACGGTTTGTCCGCCAAAGATGAAAACGGGAGAGGCCGCGCCGGTGTCCGTGCCCGGGGACATGGCTGCGATATCGGCGGAAAGCAAAATAAAAAATCCAGCGGAGGCGGCGCGTGAGCCGGTGGGTGATACGAATGTTGCCACCGGAACGGGCGAGGCGAGGATGGCTGAGATGATTTCGCGCATGGAGCTATCGAGGCCGCCGGGCGTATTGATGGTGATGAGGATTAGGGCGGCGTGGTCGGTGGCGGCTTGCTGGATTCCGCCGACGATGTATTCGGCGAGGATGGGCTCGATCTCGCCATCGATGAAAAGCCGCGAGACTATTGCCGGGGCATTCGCGGAAACGGTGGGAGTGTCTTGTGCGCCCGCGGATGCGGCAAAAGCGAGAGACAAGGCCGCCGCAAAACACACACAGAACGCGAGGATTCGCCGTGAGCGAGGAGCCATTCCGGCGGATAGTATAGCAAGAGCGAGCGAACGATGCGGCGTTCTTCGGAGCGGTGATGCTTGCGGAAGCGCCTGTCAGTTCGGGGAAGTTTTTTTGGCGTTGTCGAGATAGGGAGGCGCGGCTTGGAGGACTTCCTGGACGCGCGGGTCTTTGATTACTTTTGCGAAGGCGGGGTCGGTTTGGGCGGAGAGGAAATTGGAGTAGCCGTCGTCGCGAGCGAGTTTTAGATAGTGGGCGGTGCGCTCGGCGTCGCCCATGCTGGCGTATTGTTTCGCGACGAAGAAGGAGAAGAGGCCGGGATCGGTGGTGGTGCGCTGCTGGATGATGGAGCCGGCGCCTCCCTTGTGATCGAAAATCGTGGGATCAAGCTTGAGCGCTTTGCTGAAAGTTTCCATGGCCTGCGGGTAGTCTTTGTTTGCGAAATAGGCGTAGCCGAGATTGCTGTAGATGGTGGAGAGATCGATCTTGAGTGTGGACGCCTTGGTGTAGAGGCTGATGGCCCGGCCGTAGTGCTTTTTTTCGTACTCGATGGTGCCGAGATTATTGATTGGGCTGGCGAATGTTTTATCGGCCTTCATGGCTTTTTTGTAGAAGCGCGAGGAGCGATTGAGATCGCCCAATTCCTGGTAGGCCACGCCAATCTTATTGAGCACCAGGGAATTTTTTGGCTCAGCGGCGGTGACCTGTTCGTAGGCGCTGACGGCCTGGGCGAATTCCTTGCGGGCCATCATGACGTCGCCGCGAAGTTCGGCAGTTTGCGCGGGCGTCATCTGCCGCGTAGCGGGTGCGGAATCGGCGCTTGAAGGAGACTGGTCCTGCGCCGGGGGATGCGTGACTTGCTGGGCTTGTAGAGTGAGTGAAAACACCAGGGCTAGCGGAACTGCAAAAAGGGCTGAAACTCTCATGGCCCTGCTCCTTTTTCCGCGCCCCGGCCTACGGTTGAGGTTTCTGGTTATCCGCAGGCTTCTTGCCTGATCCAAAGATACCAAAAATGCGGTCGAGGAAGCCTTTTTTCTTTTCCTGATCGTCAGCCGGCGGGGATGAGGGAGTACCGGGGGTCTGGGCCTGATTGGGCTTGGCGCGGGATTTGTCCGGTGAAGCGCCGGGGGCGGGCGGGGGGGGAGGCGCGTTATTTGACCCCCTGCCGAAAAGATGCGCGAGCCAGGAGCCTGGTTGCGATTCCGCGAGATGACCGCCGCCGTGCAGCTCGCAATAGAGGGTGGGCTCGCTGCCTGCGATGAAGTATTCAGGCTCGGTCTGCGGGCAGGATGGGGTGGCTAGCTGGCCGGTTTGCGGGTCGATCCTTTCTTCGATTACTCCGGGCGGAGGGTCGAAATCCTGCGTGTTGGCGTAGGGGGGGAGGGTGACGGCGCGCTTCATGAATTCGGCCCAGATGGGGGCGGCGGATTGGCTGCCGGAAAGGCCGAGGTCGCGGTTATCGTCGAAGCCGATCCAGATGACGCAGAGGAGATTCGAGGTGAAGCCGGCGAACCAGCCATCGTGGGAGGTGCCCGTTTTTCCGGCGGCTGGTGCGGTGAAGCCGAGGGTGCGGACGGTGACTCCGGTGCCGCGATTGATGACGTCTTCCATCAGGCTGGTGACTAGATAGGCGACGCGTGGGTCTAGGACCGCGCGGGTCTTTGGGTCGTTGGATTCTTCGACGCCGCCATCGGCAGCGAGCACGCTGCGGATGAAGAGCGGCTCGGCGCGGAAGCCATTGTTGGCGAATGGCGTGTAGCCGGCGGAGACGTCGATGGGAGTCATCTCATAGGCGCCGAGCGCCACGGCGGGAGTACCCTGGATATTGTTGCCTAGGCCCATTTGGCGGGCTACGTCGCGGACGCGCTGGTAGCCGATCATTTCGGCTACTTTGACGGTGGCGACGTTGAGGGAATGGATTAGCGCGTCGCGGACGGTGACGGTGCCGTAGAACTCCTCGCCGAAATTGTCGGGAGTGTAGTCCCTGCCGTCGAATTGGAAAGTAGTGGGGACGTCGTCCACGGTGGTGACGGGAGTGACGACGGGTTGCATTCCTTCGGCGGCGTTGTCGAAAGCCGCGGCGTAAACGAAGGGCTTGAAGACCGAGCCGGGTTGGCGGCGCGACAGTGCGTGATTGAGCTGGCTTTCGCCGTAATTGCGGCCGCCGACTAGGGCGCGGATTTCGCCGGTGCGCGGGTCGAGCGCTACGAGCGCTATCTGCGGCGTGGGGGCAGGCTGGCCCATTTTTTTCCAGAGGGCGTAACGCTTGGCGAGAAGCTTGTCCACTTGCAGCATGCCATTCTGGATGGCAATGGCTGCGGCGCTCTGGAGGTCAGGGTCGAGCGTGGTGTAGATACGGAAGCTCTGGGTCTGGAGATCGTTCTCGGAATATTGTTCGAGGAGGTGATCCTTCACCATGTCCACAAAATAGGGGGCTGAGCTGCTTTCGACGCCGCCGCTGACGAAATGAAATTTCGCTTTTTTGGCGGCATCGGCTTCGTCCTGCTTGATGTAGCCGTCCTCGACCATTTGCGCGAGGACTCGGTCGCGGGATTCGACGGCGCGGTCCACATGGCGTTCGGCGGCTGAGTAGCGGTTGGGCGCGCGAATGATGCCGGCGATGAAGGCGGCTTCGCCGAGAGTCAACTCGCGGACGTCTTTGCCGAAGTAGGCCTGGGCGGCTTCGCCGAATCCGCGGATGGCGAAGCTGCCGCGGTTGCCGAGATAGACTTCGTTGGCGTAGAGCTCGAAGATTTGCTGCTTTGTGAAGCGCTGATCGATCTCGAAGGCCATGAGGGTTTCTTTTACTTTGCGGCGCCATTCGCGTTTGGTGGTGAAGAAGAAGCTGCGGGCTACTTGCATATCAATGGTGCTGGCGCCCTGGGCTTTGTGGCCGAGGCGGAGGTCGGCGAGGGCGGCACCGATGACGCGAATTACGTCTAGGCCGCCGTGCTCGAAGAAGCGCTTGTCTTCGGCGGCGAGGACGGCGTTGACGAGATAGCCCGGGAGGTCGTCGAAGCGGATGACGCGGCGTTTTTCGCGCGAGCTATCGAAGAGATTAGTGATGAGTTCAGGCTCGATCTCGGCGGCATCGCGGGGCAGGCCGTTGGTGAGCTGAGAGATGCGGGAAATCGCAGGGCCCGTGAAATCAACGCGGAGGCCATTGGCGCCGCGGAAGTAGGAGTCGGGAGACGGGCGGATTTCTATTGTCGAGCCACTGACCCGATATTGCCCCGGTGCGCCGGGGATGGGGCCTTCCTGGTAACCGGCGCGAAGAAGATAGGCAGCGAGATCGTTCGCGCGGAGAGTTTCGCCGACGTAAATATGGCCGGGAGCGGAATAGACGCGCGAAGTATTCTGGAAGATTTGACCAGTGAGGTGCTGATTAATCAGGCGGCCGAACTGGATGTAATAGAAAGTGAAGACACCCGCGAAGGTGAGCAGCAATGCCAGCGTCGCGCCCAAGAGCGCGATGCCGAAGCGAGATGTCCAGAAGCCGCGGGCGATCCGAATCCGCAATCGTTTTCTCCGCTACGACCCGAGGATAGCGTGAAAGATAGCCAATCGCCGCGGCCGGGCAGGCGCGCCACGGGTTGGGCCGAGTCCAATCGGCCATGCACTAGAGTGGATTACTATTCTAAAGCGTATGGTTGTCCGCGTGGGGGTGAAATTCCATGGTGAATTGATAGACTTTTAGATCCACCGGGACGGCATAGTCCACGGTGATACTCACGTCGCGCTGAGCAACGCTCACTCGAATACCATCTTTTGTGGCTGGAATTCCTAGTTCCTGGATTTTTTTCCAGACGTCCTCGCGGATATCGTCTTCGCCTTTGTGATTGATCACCGCAAAGCGGGATTCGGTCTCAATGGCGTCCTGGAGCTGATACTTCGCGAAGAGAGCTGGAACGACGGAGACGCCGGAAAACACAAGGAACCCGACAATGAGCAGCGTCAGGATGAGGTTCATTTTCGAACCGCCGCGCTCTCGAATCCGGTTTGGCTGGCCTACTAGAATGGCGATTCCTCCCAATCTAAATCACGCATGGACATAGAAGCGATACAAATATCCTAGCACCGGGGGGCGGAGGGGAGGGGGGAGTTGCAAGGGGCTGTTTTTGATGAGTTAACGGAGCGGAGCCGGGCGGCCCGACGCGTCAATAGGCTCTCGCGAAGATGGCTTTTTCGGCGGCGGGCTGGCCGCAGTAGATGCACTTCCCTGAGCCGCCGGGCTGCTCGAGCGGAATGCAGCGCATGGTGGCCTTTGTTTCTTCCTTGATCTTGGCTTCGCAGGCTGCGCCGCCGCACCACCAGGAGGATGCGAAGCCTTTCTCGACCGCCTTTTTAAACTCCTCGTAATCGGCCGGCTCGGCGGTGTTTGCTTTGCGGTATGCGAGAGCGCGATCGTAGAGCGACTGCTGGATTTCCTCGAGCGTTTGCGCCACAGCGGCGGCGATTCCCTGCTGCGGGACGAAGGACTTGCCTTCTTTCCCGGGACGGTCGCGGCGCGCGAGCACTACCGAGCCTTTCGCGACGTCTTTCGGGCCGAGCTCGAGGCGCAGAGGGACGCCGCGCATCTCCCAGTCGTTGAATTTGAAACCGGGGCTCATGCCTTCGCGCTCGTCCATCTTGACGCGGATGCCGGCATCCGAAAGCTCCTTGCGGAGGCGCTGAGCATTCTCGAGGACGGTGGATTTTTCGTCGTCCGTTTTGTAGATGGGGACGATCACCAATTGGAACGGGGCGAGGCGCGGGGGGAGGATCAAGCCCTGATCGTCGCCGTGGACCATGATGATCGCGCCGATGAAGCGGGTCGAGAGGCCCCAGGACGTGGTCCAGCAATGCTGGTGGACGCCGGTGTTATCGAGGTAGCGAATCTCGAAGGCTTTGGCGAAATTCTGGCCGAGATTGTGCGACGTGGCGGACTGCAAGGCTTTGCCATCGCCCATCATTGCTTCGATGGAGTAGGTGTGGTCCGCACCGGCAAATTTCTCGGAGTCGGACTTTTTCCCGGGGATCACGGGGAGGGCGCCTTCGCGGATGGCCACGTCCGCATAGATATCGAGCATCTGGCGCGTCTCGAATTCGGCCTCTTCGGCGGTGGCGTGGGCGGTGTGGCCCTCCTGCCAGTAGAATTCGAGGGTGCGGAGAAAGAGCTTGGTGCGCAGTTCCCAGCGGACGACGCTGTTCCAGAGATTGATCAGGACGGGCAAATCGCGGTAGGACTGAATCCACTTGGCGTAGGAATAGCCGATGATGGTTTCCGAAGTGGGGCGAATGATCAGGGGTTCTTCGAGTTTTTCGCCGCCGCCGTGGGTGACCACGGCCAGCTCGGGCGCGAAACCTTCGACGTGCGATTTTTCCTTTTCGATGAAGCTTTTGGGAATCAGGAGCGGGAAGGCGGCGTTGACGTGGCCGGTGGCCTTAAAGCGGCTATCGAGCGCGGCGGTGATGTTTTCCCAAAGCGCCCAGCCGTAGGGCCGCACGATCATGCAGCCGCGGACGGGGGCGTAATCAGCCATCTCGGCGCGCAGGACGACCTGGTTGTACCATTCCGAAAAATCCTCTGAACGAGTAGGAAGCTTCAAATCCGACATGCGGTCGTTTGCTCTTTTCTGCGCCCGGCAGGCGGATGAAGGACACAATCGCGCGGGAGCGGCGTCGTAAACAAGTTAGGTTAGGGGAGTCGTGCGGCGAAGTCAATCAGAGCGGTCAAGGGCCGTGAAATATTAATTTTTGATGAACAAAAGCAAGGGACTTGGTGTAGGCTATCTCCCGCGCCGGGTCCCACTGGCGCGCCGATTTATCAAGGAGAAAATTGAGATGAGCAAGCGCCGGGTGGTCCCGACTATGTTTGTCGCCATGGCGGCCCTGAGTGTTGTGATATTGCTGTGCCCCGCGGGGTTCGCGCAGCAGCAGCCAGCGACGCAGCCGGGGGTTGTGCCAGACGCGAAGCAGGTTCTCGGCTACGAAGATGTGAAGCCTAACAAGAAGGGAACCCTTAGCGTGGCGAATGGCACTTTGGAGTTCAAGAGGGGGAAGAAGACAACGGATTTGAAGGTGACGTCGATCAGCGACGTGATTACGGATAAGGACAGCCAGCGCACCATTGGTGGCGTGGTAGGGACCATTTCGATGTTTGGTCCTTATGGCAGCGGCCGATTCCTGAGCCTTTTCCGGACGAAAATTGACACGCTGACCATCCAGTATCACGACGCCTCAGGCGGGCTGCACGGGGCCATCTTCGCGCTGCCCGAGGGCCGAGCGGAGGACTTCAAGAAGGAGCTGCTCGCGGAGGGTGCGAAGACGACGATACCAATCGAAGCGGCGCCCGCAACCCCGAAAGCCGAGGAGCCAAAACAATGAAGACGACCAGCCGATGGTACGCATTCGTATTCGTTGTGATGGGGCTGCTGATGGCGGTGAGCGTGAGCTCAGCGCAAGACAAGCCACAGGCAAAACTTTCCGCATCCGCGATTCAGATCGTCCCAGTGCACTCTGACGAAGTGAAGATACCCGCGGAATTTCAGATGGCGCTCTATGAACATGCCATCGAAGAGATTCAAAAGACGGGGAAATTCCAGCATGTGTACCGGGATGGGGACAAGGCCGCTGCGGACACACCGGATCTGCTCATTCTTCGCGGCGACGTGACCGGATTCAAGCCGGGAAGCGAGCGCAAGCGGCAGGTGACAACTGTTGCAGGGACGACCTCCGTGACCATTCACTGCCAGTTCGTTGATAAGACCGGAAAAGTGGTTCTGGAACGCGACATCACCGGGAAGGTCCGGTTTTTGGGCGGGAATTTGAGAGCCACGTATGACTTCGCCAAGAAAGGGGCGAAGATGGTTCAAGAAAACTTCCAGTAGTTTGGAAATCGACCCAGTCTTCAGCGTGATCTAGGATAATCACTCCTCCGAGGCTTGTCTGTGGGGGTTACAGGAAGCGAGCCAATTGGAAAGAAGCGGTGCCAAGCGCCCATGCTCGTATTGGGCGCCGCCCTGTTCATTATGCTGGCGCCACCAGCGCGGGGGCAGTCTCCGGCTGGTGTAGGGGGAGCTTCAGCGCCTCCTGCTTCGTCGCCAACTTCAACGCAAGCTTCATCGCCGGCCTCAACGGCACAATCAGAGAGCAAGCATGCGCAGGTGAGCAGTACCTATTCGCGCCCGACAGAAAAAACAAAACTGGATAACTATTTGTTCGATTCGTTCGGGCCTTACCCGATTGTGGGCGCGGCGCTGGTGGCGGGGATCCAGCAGGCGACCAACTCACCGCCCGAGTGGAAGCAAGGCGCATCGGCATATGGCCAGCGAGTGGGCTCCGATTTCGGAGTTGCGCTGGTGACCACTTCGACGCGGTACGGACTGGCGGAAGTTCTGCGCGAGGACACGTTGTACTACCGCTGCGAATGCAAGGGGGCCTGGCCGCGGCTGAGGCACGCCATGATTTCGACCTTTACGGCGCGGCGCGGCGATGAAGGCCATCGCGTCTTTTCGTTTGCAGCTCTCGCTGCTCCATATGCAGGGACAATGACCGCTGCGCTGGGATGGTATCCGAGCCGGTATAGCGCGAAAGACGGCTTTCGCAGCGGGAATTACAGCCTGCTGGCGTACGCGGGTGGGAACATCGCCATCGAATTTTTGTACGGCGGACCACACAGCCTATTGGAGCGGATGCATCTCACTAGCAAGCGCGCGGCGCCAAACCCCGAGCCCTAAGCGCCGCGGATTGGAATCGGCTGCCGCTGGAATCCACAGGAAATCGAGGAATACACTTCGAGTGCGTTCATTTCCCGGAAGAGGGTGGATCGGGACGCTGCCTTCCCTTGAGGAGTTTGCGGCGAATGTCGGGCCAGAATTCCTTGAGCATATTGGAAATGGAATCCAATGCGAGCTGTGTCCCCCAAACGCTGGCTGTATTGGGTAGAGTCTTGTCGCCTTGGGGATGGTAAGCGTACGTGGAGACACCAGCGGCAAAAGCGCTTCCAAGGACTTCGGAGAAGTTGAACTGTGTGTGCCCGGAATCCGAGCGCGTAATCACGATTCGACTAATGGCGTACCCGGTGCGACGCAGAAAAGAACCTTTTCCCGATCGGTAATAGCGAGGATCTTGACGAAGCACCGAGGGGAAGACGGCGCCCACCATGAAGTTTTCGACAACGGTATCCGCGAAGTTCGTTGCGTAACGTTTTGCATAGCCTTCCACTCCCTGGCCGTAGGCAGGTTCGGTATTTTCCGCCTGGTCGATCAGGGTGACGACCCCGATGAAACCAAATTCGACGGGATCGAGCGTCGAACGGGCTACTAATTTGAATTTCTCACCGGCCGTAAGAGGCGGCAGGTGTTGGCCATCCTGTACCGTAGCGAAGTTCGGAAAGGTCCAGAACAGGCGATCATTCGAGGTGCTGCTCTTTTGCTGCTTGGTCTTTTGATCGTTGGAGCTATCGGGCGATTGACTTGCCGAAGGCTGCTGTTGCGGGGAGGAAGCTGCTGAGGCGGGTGAAGGTTGTTGCTCTGGCTTTGAATTATCCGGCTTTGCAGGAGTCTGAGCGGCTTCTGGCTGATTCGCTGAGGGTGGTTGAGCCTGAGGTGGCGCCGCGAGTGTGGCCGAGCCGCATACAAGAATGAGGACGGCGAGTCGGATAGTCGACTGGGCGCGAGTCTTCCAGAAGTTTCCTGGATAAGGGCGGTTGTCGCCAAAAACCAAAGCCAAGGTCACTGGTCGACTCCCGAAAGTCCGAAGGGAGGCGGCATGATAATCCTTAGCAGCCGGAAGCGTGCCGAACAAGAGCCGCAGGGATGGAGGGAGTGATGGAGGAAAGAAAGAATCATGCACGCGCCCCGGAGAGCGCCATCGGATGATTGGCCGGATTAGAATGCATCGGAGTTCAGGCTCACCTTGGGAGCACGCGGACTAGTAGTCGCCATTCCGGCTCACGGGTGCCGGTGCAGGACATGCACGGCGATATCCGGCCAGAATTCGCGGAACACGTTCGTCAGCACGTCGCGCCCAATCGCGTATCCGAACTTTGATGCGAACCCGCCGGCAGTCTGAGTTTTGCTTGGATAATACGCGAGTGAAATTGCTTGTGACATGCCGCGGCCAAGGAGTTCGGAAGTATTAAAGCCGTCGTGGCCGTGATAGTCCGGAGTGATTAAAACGCGAGATGCTGAATAGATGGCGCGTTTCCAGAAATTGCCCTCGCCTTTTGCGTAGTAGCGTTCGTCCTGATGGAAGACAGAAGGTAAAGCAAAGATGACGAGGTAATTGCCATCTGTCTTGTCGACAAGCCCGCGCCAGTAGTATTCCCCATATCCGCCGGTGCCTTTCCCAAGTTGCGGGTGCGCATCTGTTCCCTCAGCCAAGAGCGAAGTAATTCCCACGAAGATAAAGGAGGAGTAGTCGAAGCTGTTCCGCGTCGCGATGATGAAGGCTTGCTTCGGCGTCGGCGGCGGCGGGAGAGCGCCGGCGCTGACAGCGCGGAAGTTGGGCATCACGCCCAGGATTCGTTTCGGTTGCTGCTTTTCGGGCTGGACGCCCTGAGTCCCAGACTCCTTGCATTGGTCCACACTTTTCGCATCGGGCTTCTTGACGTCGCCGGCGGCGCTCGGTGTACCTGACTGTTCCGGAGGAGTGCACGGCTGCGTACTTTGATTCGCGGGCGGCGCAGCCTTCGCGGGCGGCGAAGAGGCAGCTGGCGCCAAAGGGGAACTGGGCTCTTGCGCCCATGAACTCGGTCCGAACAGGATAAGTGCTAGCGCCAGAACAAAACCAAGTAGGGCTTTCCCTCCCTTGCAGGCCAGACTCAACGCGGAATTTTCGATTTGCACCTCGGGCCGGTGCATCATGAGTTTCGTCTGCGTTGGCATGGGGAATTTGCCACCGGACCCGGCCACGGCGAATTCAGCGAATGCCCGGTAGGCAGAATTTGCCGGATCGACACCCAAAGTTTCGCAAGGCGAACTTCAAATCGGAGATCTTGGTTCAAGGATTTTCTCTCTGTAGAGCCGGAATGGTTCAGCCTTTATTTGACGCGATATGGTATATCAAGTTCCAACTTTTTCGATGTATTTGGCGATTCCTTTGAGGAATCCCATACACATCAAGCCGCGCCCTGAAGCGCTTCTCGTGGTGTTTGATTGCAAACGAAACAACCCTCCGATAGAATTCATACGGAAACTTTGATGGCAAACGATACCCCCGAGTTGCAACGAATGAGCCGGCCGCTGGAGCAGGTGGACCCAGAAGTGGCTGAAGCGCTGCGTGACGAAGTGCGCCGGCAGGCTACCGGCCTGGAGCTGATTGCCTCCGAAAATTTCGTTTCGGAAGCGGTGCTGGAGGCGATGGGCTCGGTCTTCACGAACAAGTACGCCGAAGGCTATCCGGGCAAGCGGTATTACGGCGGCTGCGAAAATGTCGACCGGGTGGAGCGGCTGGCGATCGAGCGCGCGAAGCAGCTTTTCGGCGCTGAACATGCCAACGTGCAGGCGCACTCGGGGACGCAGGCGAATATTTCCGTGTATATGACGGTGCTCGAGCCGGGGGCGACTGTGCTGGGCATGAACTTGGCGCACGGCGGGCATCTGACGCACGGGCATCCGCTGAATTTTTCGGGGAAGACGTACAAATTTGTCGCGTACGGCGTGACGAAAGATACGGAAACGATTGACTACGATGAATTGGCGAGGCTTGCGAGCGAGAATCAACCGAAGATGATCGTCGCCGGAGCGAGCGCTTACGCGCGGATTATTGATTTTCCGCGGATCGCGGAAATCGCGCGGTCAGCGGGCGCTCTTTTTCTTGTGGATATGGCGCACATCGCGGGACTGGTGGCGGCAGGAATTCACCCCAGCCCGGTGCCGCATGCAGACTTCGTTTCCACCACTACGCACAAGACGTTGCGGGGCCCGCGCGGCGGCCTGGTGCTTTGCCGCGAAAAATTTGCGAAGGATCTTGACCGCATCACGTTTCCGGGCGTGCAGGGCGGGCCGCTTGAGCACATCATCGCGGCGAAGGCTGTCTGCCTGAAGGAAGCGGCGGAGCCTGCTTTCGGCGAGTACCAGAAGCAAGTGGTGGCGAACGCGCGGACGCTGGCGGAGGAGCTTGCGAAACGCGGTTTTCGAATCGTCACGGGGGGCACGGACAATCACCTTTTCCTTGTGGACATGCACTCGCGCGGAATCACCGGGCGCGATGCCGAGCTGGCGCTTGAACGCGCTGGGATGACGGTGAACAAGAACGCGATCCCGTTTGATCCGCTGCCTCCGATGAAGGCGGGTGGGATTCGCGTGGGCAGCCCGGCGGTGACGACGCGGGGGATGCGCGAGCCGGAGATGGCGAAAATCGCCGGGTGGATGGCTGATGTGCTCACTCACCTCGGTGACACGGCTACCGAGCAGCGGGTACGGGCAGAAGTTGCGGCGTTTGCCTCGAAATTTCCTCTGTATGCGAGGCGGCTTGAGGCTGCGGACGCTTTTGCCACGGTTGCGAGTCATCGCGCTAGTTCATAGTTCCTCCCCATCGAGACCACGCCTAAACAGCTCCAGTGCACGTCAAAACGGTTTCAACCTCGCTCATCTGTGCTCTTGTGGAACACATTTCTGGCCAAAGGTAATTGATGCGACGCGTGGGCTAGAGCTAAGGCTTGCCTTCATGCGGTGCCACCTTTACCTTGAATGCAGGGTTTGGCCGTTCGTTTGCCGATGAGGAATGGAGTAGAAGCAGCGAGTTTCCCGCGAGGGGTGTTCTCAAAATGCGCTGGCGCCGGGCTGACGAAGCACCGTGCTGTGACCACGTCTGCGGGGCGGACAAAGAAGAAGCGCGGGAAATTCAGCAGTCGCTGATTCCCACCGGGGGTTTGAAAGGCGAGAGTTTCGAAATTGCCCACCGGTTTACGCCGCTTGCCGAGGTTGGCGGGGACTTCGCGGATTTTTTCCAGTTGCCGAACGGGCGTGTGGGGCTGTATGTGGGCGACGTGGTTGGCAAGGGACTTTCCGCGGCAATGTATGCGGCGCTGGTGATGGGGATGCTGCGGGGAATAAACAAGACGGGCGCGGATCCGGCTTACGTGCTGGAACTGCTGAATAAAAGATTGCTGGTGCGTCCAGTTCCCGGGCGGTACTGCGCGACGCTGTATGCGGTGTTTGACCCCGCGAAGAGCAAACTCACATTTTCGAACGCGGGGTTGCCCTACCCACTGCTGGTTTCGAGCGGCGGCATTACACGGCTGGGCGATGGCGGGCTTCCCTCGGGGCTTTTTCCGGGGACAACTTATGAGCAGCACGTGGTGCAGCTTTCGCCGGGGGATATTGTGCTGTTCGCCACTGATGGGCTGCATGAATTGCGAAATCACTGGGATGAGGATTTCGGATGGTCGGAATTGAGCGAGCTGTGGAAGGGCTGTGCGCAGAAGTCCGCTGATGAATCGCTGGAATTCCTGGTGAACGGCGCGCGATCCTTTTCGATTCATACGGAGCAGACCGATGACATTACTGCCGTCGCGTTGAAGGTACCGGCTTTGGTGGAACGGAATTTGAGCGATCCCGATTCATCGAGTGACGGGACACGGCAGGAGCAATCGAAGGTGGAGGATTCATTTCCTCCGGTTCCGGTAACTCCCTGGTAGCGGAATCAGCGCGCCTCAATCTTCCCTACACGATTTGAATTTCCAGTTCTGAGGCTTGCCCATTGGTGATCGCGAAGGCGCAAATGGGGTTGGTGGCACCGGCGCGCGGCGAAATGATGAAATAGGCGGCTGCCGGGTAGTAGGCGCGCCCAATATCGCGCTGCGATGGCTTGTTCTCTCCGGTTGGGTGCGAGTGGTAAATCCCCAGAAGCTCAAGGCCCGCCGCCCGAATTTCTCGCATCAGATGAAATAACTCTTCGGGTGCGATTTCATATGCACTCGCGGTATCGGCCGCGGCGTTCGTGGCTGGAAATGCGTGCGTGATTTCGCCGCCACTCCCAGCCAGCAGCCCGCAGCATTCCTCGTTGACGTTCCGCTGAGCATGAACGAGCAATTGCTCCGGAAGCCCGCTTTGAATTCGAATCACGGACTGCATGAATCCGAGTCTATAACGCGACGGGGGGATTGAGAAAATTGGTAGAGGAAGGACGACAGAGAGAGCTGGGGATCATGGCCAAACCTCTGATGAGCGCGGGGGCACGGAACGCCGTGCCCCTGCCGGTGATGTGAGGCGCTAGGCTTTTTGGGCCTGGCGGCGGAGGAACGTGGGGACGTCGAGATCGTCCGCGGGCATTTCGGGGACGACCTCGCTGACGTTGCGAGCTACCTGCTGGACCACGTTCGTCGGCTGCTGGATGACGCTTGACTGGTCGCGGCCCGCTTTCCACGTTTTCGGCAGATAGGAAGTCTTGGTGTGCGCTTTCTTACCACTCACTTCGCGGAAGCCGGCGGCGATGACCGTGATTTTCACGGACTCCTTCATGGCATCGTCCTGCACGGCGCCGAAAATGATGTTGGCATTTTCGTGCGCGGCCTTCTGGATGATCGAGGAAGCTTCGTGGACTTCGTGGAGCGAAAGCGTGGACGAGCCTGTGACGTTGATCAGGATTCCCTGCGCGCCCTGGATGCAATTGTCTTCGAGGAGCGGGCTATTGATGGCGCGGTTCGCGGCGTCAATCGCGCGATTCGAGCCGGAGGCGACAGCCGTGCCCATCACCGCATAGCCCTGGCCGGACATGATGGTTTTCACGTCGGCAAAGTCGCGATTGATGATGCCGGGAATGGTGATGATGTCGCTGATGCCCTGCACGGCCTGGCGCAGGATATCGTCCGCGATGCGGAAGGCTTCGAAGAAGCTGGTGCCGTGCTCGACGCATTCCATCAGGCGCTCGTTGGGGATCACGATGACGGTGTCCACGCAGCCGATCAGCTCGGCGAGCGATTGCTCGGCCTGCTGCATGCGGCGCTTGCCTTCGAAGGCGAAGGGCTTGGTGACAACGGCGACGGTGAGCGCTCCCAATTCGCTCGCGAGATTCGCGACTACGGGCGCGGCGCCGCTGCCCGTGCCGCCGCCGAGGCCGGCGGTGACGAAGACCATGTCCGCGCCGTCGAGCCCTTCGAGGATTTTTTCGGTGTCTTCGAGCGCGGCTTTGCGGCCGACTTCGGGATTCGCACCCGCGCCGAGACCCTTCGTCAGCTTGGCGCCCAATTGCAATTTCACGGGCGCCTGCGAAAGTTTCAGCGCCTGCAAGTCGGTATTGGCGGCGATGAATTCGACGCCCTCGACTTTTGCGCGAATCATGCGGTTGACGGCGTTGGAGCCGCCGCCTCCCACACCGATGACTTTGATTTTGGCTCCGTTCTGCGGCTCCTCCGTGAACGATACTCGAATGCTCGATTCTTTTGGTGTCATGCTCCCTCCCTCAGTCTTTCCGGTATTGCGAATAGAATCTCAAGCTCCCGCAAACATGCTCTTCAATTTGCCCATGAATCCCGTGGGCCGCGCTCCCGCCAGGCGCCTGGTGCGCGCCCCGTAAAGCGCCAGTCCAACGGCGGTAGAATACTCGGGCTGGGAAACTTCGTCGCTCATGCCTGCAAGGCCGCGCGGCACGGCCACGCGAACGGGCAGATTGAAAATCCGCTCGGCCAATTCGGGCAGGCCGCGAAGATGCGCGCCGCCGCCGGTGAGAATGATTCCGGCGGGGATTTGCGATTCGAGGCCGGCGCGGCGCAGTTCGTCGCGGACGAGCATGAGCAATTCCTGGGCGCGGGGCTCAACGATGTCCGAGAGCATGCGGGCGAAAACGGTGCGCGGCGGGCGGTCGCCGACGCTGGCGATTTCGATGGGGTAGTCCTGATCGAGCAGCTCGCGGCAGGCGCAGGCGCGCTCGCGCTTGATCTTTTCGGCTTCCGGGATCGGAGTGCGCAGGCCGACGGCTAGATCGTTCGTGAAATGGTCGCCGCCGACGGGGATGGCTGCCGTGTGGCGCACGACCCCGGCGGTGTAAGCGAGTAATTCCGTGGTGCCGCCGCCGATATCGAGCAGCGCGGAGCCGAGTTCGCGTTCATCCTGAGTGAGGCAGGCCTCGGCGGAAGCAAGCGGCTCGAGGACTGTGTCGTCCACGCGGACTCCGGCGCGGTTGACGGCAGTGACGATATTCTGGGTGGCCGTCCCCGAGGTGGTGACGATGTGGACGTTTGCTTCGAGGCGCACGCCGACCATGCCGATGGCGTCGCGGATATTGTCCTGCGCGTCGAGGAAAAATTCCTGCGGGAGGACGTGGAGGACTTCGCGGTCTTCGGGCAGCATGACGCCGCGCGCTGCTTCAATCGCGCGCCGCACGTCGTCGCGCTGGATATCACGCGGGCGCGCCCCGACGGTGATCCCGCCGCGGCTATTGACGCCGCGTACCTGGCCGCCGGCCACTCCGATCATGGCCGATTCCACTGGCACGCCTACGATGGTTTCCGCCTCTTCCACGGCGCGCCGAATCGAGCTGACGGCCAGATCGAGATTCACGATTTGACCTTTGCGCCAGCCTTTTGATTCCGCGGCGCCGAAGGCGGCAAATTTCGCCGTGCCGTCGTCTTCCAGCTCGGCGATCAGCGCGCACGTCTTCGTGCTGCCGATATCGAGCGCCACAATGTGCCGTTCTTTCTTGGTCAAATCCGCCGCTCCTTGCGCTTCCACGCCGCGCGTATTTAGATGCGCGGAATCGCTTCTCAATTATTTCGGCTTCTTGGCCGGGCTCTTCTTCGCCGCCTTAGCCGGCGCCGGTTTGGGCGGGCGCTGCTCGGCAACCTGCTGCGAGCCGGCTTGTGTGTCCGGGTTTACGACGGCCTGGCCGTTGAATCGCAGGTCCACGGATTCCACGCGGCCGGCTTTCGCGCGCCACATCGGGAAGTCTGCGAGCAGCGTGCGATACGTGGTGAGGAAATCACCGTCGCCGAAATGAACGAGTACCGGCGCGTCGGCCTGTCCCCCGGAAGCGCCTCCGGCATTGCCTCCGGGAAGGCCTGTAATTGTGGCGCGAAGGTCATTCGCGTCGGAAAGATCCACTTCGCTCACCTGCTCCATCGCGCCCGGACGGGCTGATTCCGCCTGCTGCGTGAATCCAGCGAACATCAGCATGCGCCTCTCACGGTCGTCTTGCGGCAGGTCGGCACTAATGCCGGTGATTACTGGAAAATGAAAATTGCCTTTGATCGGCCGCTCGAGGATTACACCGTGAATGTCCAAGAGGCTGAGCTCGCTTCCCTGCCGCAGAAATGCAACTGGCGTCCGCTCCGTGATCTCGATTTCGATTTTATTCGGGAGCGCGCGGCGGACAGTGGCCTGCTCGACCCACGGAATGGCTTCGAGCTGGTGGCGCCTCTGAGCGAGCGGAATGCGTAGGACGCTGTGGCCGCGGTCCGCGGAGAAAATTGCAAGCACGCTGGCCCGCTGGACGTAATGATTTCCCGCGAGCTCGATTTGCTCCGGATGCACGAGGGCCATTTCCGGGGAGGCCAGCAGAAAGCGGCCGGTGACGTAAGACACCCATAGCCCTGCAACCGCGATGGCAATCCACATCGCGACGCGAAGATAGGTCATCCAGGCTTTCCGGCCGAATTTGCGCCGCTTGATCTCGAGCGGCTTCTGCCGCCGGAGATACTTCGGCTCTTCGTCCGCGAGGACTTCCTGCGGGTATGTGTCCGCGTCCATGGCTCTCAGTTTTGCCAGACGATCACCTCGTTTTCGAGAACGATGCCGTAGGCGCCGCGCACGCGCTCGCGGACGTCGTCAATCAGCCGGAGCATATCGGTGCAGCTTGCCGCGCCCACGTTGATGAAGAAATTCGCGTGGCGGTCGCTGACCATAGCGTCACCCACGCGGTGTCCTTTCAATTTCAATTCGTCAATCATGCGTCCGGCCGAGCCGCCAGGAGGATTTTTGAAGATGCAGCCGGCGCTTTTTTGATTCAGCGGCTGGCTGGCGCGGCGTTTTTCGTTGCACACGCGGATGCCAGCGAGAATTTCTTTGTACGGCTTCGAGGGCAATTCGAGGGTCACGCGCAGCATCACGTCGTTCGGCGCGAACGAGGTGTGCCGGTAATCGAAGCGGATGTCGTTGCCGCGCAGCGTTTCGATTTCGCCGCTCGATGCGCGGTAAAGCTCCACTTCGCGCACGTAGGAGCCGATTTGCGTTCCGTAAGCCCCGGCGTTCATGCGCAGAGCGCCGCCAATGCTCCCCGGAACGCCGATCAGTCCCTCCATTCCGCCGAGATCGTTTTTTGCGCAGAAGGTGACCGTGCCGCCAAGATCGGCGGAGGCGTCCACGTACGCCATGTTGCCTTCAACTCGCACGCCGGGATGCGCGGACGGAAGATGCAAGACCACGTATGGCAATTCGCCATCGGCGATCAGGACGTTTGTGCCACCACCGAGGAAGCGATAGGGGATATTTTCGTCCGCGAGGAGGCGCATGACTTGTGGGATGGTGTCGTAGCGGCGGAGGAGGAGTTCGTCCGTTGAGCCGCCGATTCCGAGCGATGTTTTTTCCGTGAGCGAAACGCCCGGGCGCAGCTCGACCCCAAGTTCTGTGAGGCGCGCTGCCACCGTCCCGTCGCTAATCCGCATGTGAACTCGAGACGTTCGTTCCTAAAAGCATGGCCAGCTGATCGAGGACGCGGCCCACGCTGCCAGCGCCGATAGTCATCACGGCGTCGCCGGGGCGCGCTTCGCGAAGCATGTATTCCATGGCCGCCTGCATGGTGCTGGTGTAGATGACGTTCTTGTGGCCCGCGGCGCTAATCGCCTCCGCCAAGCGCTCGCCCGTGATGCCTTCGATTGGCGATTCGCCCGCGGCGTAGATTTCCGTCATGACCAGGACGTCCGCCTGATTGAAGGAGCGGCAAAAATCGTCCCAGAGGTGCTGGGTGCGGGAATAGCGATGCGGCTGGAAAAGAACGAGCAGGCGCTTGTAATCGCAGCCGCGGGCTGCTTCGAGCGTGGCGCGAATTTCAGCCGGATGGTGGCCGTAGTCGTCGATCAAGGTGACGCCTGCGTAGGTGCCTTTCAGTTCGAAGCGACGGCCGACACCTGAAAATTTTGCGAGGCCGGCGCGGATCAAGTCCGCGGGAACGTTCAAAGAGAGACCAACGGCTGCCGCGGCGGCGGCGTTGCGGACGTTGTGAATTCCCGGGGGCGAAGAGAGGCGGAAGATTCCGAGGTCATCGCCGTGATAAGTGAGGCGAAATTCGCTCGCGAGACCGCGCAACGTGACGTTGCTGATTACCAGGTCGGCCTGGCTCGAGGTGCCGTAGGTGATGATCGGGCGTTTTACGCCGGCGAGAATTGCCTGCACGTTTGGCTCATCAAGGCAGAGGATAACGGTGCCATAAAATGGAACGCGATTGACGAATTGCAGGAAGGTATCTTGAATTTCTTCGAGCGAGTGGTACTGGTCGAGGTGCTCGCGATCGATGGTGGTGACCACGGCGACCACGGGCGCGAGGAGCAGGAATGAGCGGTCACTCTCGTCCGCCTCGACGACCATATACTCACTCTGGCCGACGCGCGCATTCGCGCCTGCATGATTGACGCGGCCGCCGACCACGAACGTGGGATCCAGATCGGCGGCGGCCAGGACGGAAGCGACCATTGAAGTGGTGGTTGTCTTTCCGTGTGCGCCGGCTACCGCGATGCCGTATTTCAGGCGCATCAATTCCGCGAGCATCTCCGCGCGCGGGATTACGGGGATTTTCAGCCGGTGGGCTTCGACGAGCTCGACATTGTCCGCGCGCACGGCTGAGGAGACAACCACGACATGGGCGCCGTGAACGTTTTCGGCTTTGTGCCCTTCTTGAACTTTCGCGCCGAGATTCCGCAGCCGCTCTGTAATGGAGGTGGTCTTCAGATCCGAGCCGGAAACCGCGTAGCCGCTTGAGAGCAGAATTTCGGCGATGCCGCTCATGCCGCTGCCGCCGATTCCGACGAGATGGATGCGCTGAAAATTGCGGAAAGTGACCATCATGGCCGCACCATTTCTCGGGGCGCTTCGATCCCTGCCAGCTTTTCAAGCAAGTCCACGATGTCCTCAACAGCGCGCGGCTTGGCGAGCGCGCGGGCGCGGTCTTCCATTTCAGCGATTCTCCGGGGCTGGTCCAGGAGGGAGAAAATTTCGTTGGTCAGCCGCTCAGGCCCGAGTTCGTCCTGTGGAAGCAGCCGGGCGGCGCCGGCGCTTTGCATGGCCTGTGCGTTGCGCATCTGGTGCGCATCGGTGGCGGCGCCGAAGGGGATGAAGATGGCGGCGCGTCCGGCGGCGGAAACTTCCGCGACCGTGATCGCGCCCGAGCGGCAGACGATCAAGTCCGCCTGGGCAAACCTCTCCGCCATATTCTCGATGAAGGGTAAAACCTCCGCGTTGAATTCGCGCTGCGCATAAGCCACGCGAACCGCATTATAATCGCGTTCACCGGTCTGATGCACGATGAAAAGCTGATTTTTTCGGGCGCTCAGCAGGTCGAGGGCGCCGATTACGGCGCGATTTATGGGCAGCGCGCCGCGGCTGCCGCCGGTGATAAGGATGTTGAAGGGGACACCGTGCTCTTTGCGAGGCACGGCGAAAAACTCCCGGCGCACGGGACAGCCTGTAACGACCGATTTTCGACCCAGGCGCTGCGCGGTTTCTTCATAGGCTACGGCGACGCGCGTGGCCCGGTCGGCCAGAATGCGATTCGTGAAGCCGGGCTCGACATTAGGCTCGAAAATCACGGTCGGGATTGAGTGGAGCGTGGCGAGCAGCATCATTGGGCCGGAGGCGTAGCCTCCCACTCCGAACGCCGCCTGGAAATTATTTCGGCGGATGATCGCGGCCGAATCCCACAGGCCCAGGGGAAGCATCGCCGCGTTTCGCAGGAGTTTCGCTCCATCCATGCCTTTTAGGCCGGCCACACGAATGGTTTCGAGCGGCAAGCCCGCCTGTGGGACCAATTTGGCTTCGAGGCCGCGCTCGGTTCCCACGATCACGACTTTTCTTTCTCCTTCATTGCCGCGCTTGAGCCATTCGCGCGCGACGGCCAAGGCCGGAAATACGTGGCCGCCAGTGCCGCCGCCTGCAATCAGCAAGCTCTTCGCACTGGGCTTCACGTCTCGTCCGCGTGCTGGCTGATATTTAAGAGCACGCCGGTGGCCAAGAGCATTCCGAGCAAACTCGAGCCGCCGTAGCTGATGAACGGGAGCGGGATGCCTTTCGTCGGCATCAGGCCGAGCACCACGCTCAGATTCACGAGGGCCTGCCCGACCACCATGGTCGTGATTCCCAGGCCCAGCATGCGGCCGAATTCATCCGGCGCTTTCATGGCTGCAACAAAGCCGCGCCAGCCGTATACCGCGAAGAGCGCGAGAACGATCACGGCCCCGATGTAGCCCACTTCTTCGCAAATTATGGAAAAAATGAAATCGGTGTGCGACTCCGGAAGAAAGAAAAGTTTTTGGCGGCTTTCCATCAGCCCGACCCCTGAGAAGCCGCCGGAGCCCACGGCGATGAGCGATTGCAGCAATTGGAATCCATGCCCTTGAGGGTCGGAGTCACGCGCGAAAAACGCTCTAGCGCGTTCGAGGCGGTATGGCTCGAGCACGATCAGGAAAGCGATTGCGGGCAGCGCGGCCAGGGCGGTTGCGAAAATGTAGCGGTAAGAGAGCCCTGCGACGTAGAGCATCACCATAGCAATCAGGAAAATCATGCACGCCGTGCCCATGTCCGGTTCTTTCAGAACGAGGGCAGCCATCAGCAGCGCCGTCCCGAGTGCCGGCACGACCGTGTGCAGCGGATCGTTTACGCCAAAACCTCGCGGCGCGCGCCTGACTTCAAGAAACCAGGCTAGAAACAGAATCACTACGAGTTTGGCGATTTCAGACGGCTGCAAGCTCAGCGGGCCGAGCCGGATCCAGCGGTGCGTCTGGTGCGAGCGATCGAGGAACAGGACCGCGATCAACAACACCAGCGTTACAGCCAGCCCCGTGAAAATCACGCGCGGCTGGCGGAGTTTTCGGTAATCCGTATTCATCAGCCAGAACATTCCGGCGATTCCGAGCGCGATCCATAGCAACTGGCGGAGGAGAAACGTGTAGCCGTTGCCCGTTTGCTGGCCGAGCGTGACGGCCGAGGCGCTGAAGACCATCACCGCGCCGATGAAACACAGAACGAGCGTGACGCCGAAAAGTTGCCGGTCGGGTTGCAGGCTACGCGGCATCGTTGATTCCTTTGGGTGCCGTGGCGCCTGCCGCGGATTGGCCCTCGAGCTTCGAGACCAGTTCCTTGAACACGCGGCCGCGATGCTCGTAATTTTCAAACTGATCGAAGCTTGAGCAGGCGGGCGCGAGCAGCACCACGTCGCCTGGTTTCGCGCGTCGCATGGCAATTTGCACGGCGCGGTCCATTGTTCCGGTGTGCTCCAGAGGTACGGCATCGCCCAAATCGGCTGCGATTTTTTCGGCAGCCGTGCCGATTAAAAGCGCGAACCGCGCGTGATCGTGAAGTAGTTCACGGAGAGGCGTGTACGGGCTGCCCTTGTCCTTGCCACCGAGGATCACAATCAGCGGGCCGGGGAAAGCTTCGAGGGCTTTTTTTGTGGCGTCCACATTGGTGGCCTTCGAGTCGTTGTAAAAAGTGACGCCGCCAATTTCGGTGACGAATTCGAGGCGGTGTTCGACGCCCTTGAAGGTCTTGACGCCGGCGGCAATCGCGGCTGGGTCCGCGCCGGCGAGGTATGCCGCGGCGCACGCTGCCAGGACATTTTCGAGATTATGGTCGCCGCGCAGCTGGATATCCTCGCGCCGCGCAAGCGCAACCTCTGAGCCTTCCACGCGGAAGTAAATTTGTTCGTCGCGCAAGAAGGCGCCTTCCGCGACGCGCTTCTGCCGGCTGAACCAGTAAATGTGCCCGTGCGACGGCATCCGCCGCGTGATTTCCGGGTCGTCCGCATTCAGGATGGCCGCGTCGCGGTCGAGGAGATTTTCGAACATGCGCATCTTGGCGTGCGCGTAGTCGTCGAATGAGGCGTGGCGATCGAGATGATCCGGCGTGAGATTCAGCAGCACGCCGATTTCGGGACGAAACGCTTCGATGGTTTCGAGCTGAAAGCTGCTGATTTCGGCGACGGTGACCGTCGTGTCCATCGAGGACTCAACCAGCGCAAGAAGCGGGACACCGATGTTTCCGCCTACGAGAGTGGGAATGTTCGCGGTCTTCAAAATGTGCGCCACCAACGAAGTCGTGGTGGTCTTGCCGTTCGAGCCGGTGATGGCCACGAGCTTTCCGCGCAGCAGGCGCCAGGCTAATTCGATCTCGCTCCAGACGGGGATACCGCGGGCTCGCGCCTCCTCGAGTTGCGGGAGTTTGGCGGGCACGCCGGGGCTTACGACAATCAGGTCCTGGTCGGCGAAGATGTTCGGTGAGTGGCCTCCCAATTCGAGCTTCACGCCCGCTGCACGCAATTTCGCTGCGGCTTCAGCAAGTTCGCTCTCCGGCTTTTCGTCCGTGGCCGTTACGGTCGCGCCGTAGCCCGCGCTGAAAAGCGCTGTCACCATTCCTGTCCGCGCCAGTCCGACGACCAGCACGCGCTTCCCTGCAAGATCAATCCCGGGTCTCACTTCCCTCTTACCTCAGTTTTAGAGTGGTCAAGGAAAACAGCGCGAACACCAGCGCCGCAATCCAGAATCGCACAATAATTTTCGATTCGCTCCATCCGAGCAGCTCAAAATGATGATGCAGCGGGGCCATGCGGAAGACGCGCTTGCCGGTCAGCTTGAACGAGCCCACTTGGATAATCACCGACAACGCCTCGAGCACGAAAACGCCGCCGATCGAAAGCAAGAGAATCTCTTGTTTGATGATGACGGCGACCGTTCCGATGGCCCCGCCCAATGCAAGCGAGCCAACGTCGCCCATGAACATTTCGGCGGGATGCGCGTTGTACCAGAGGAAGCCAAGGGACGCGCCTGCCACTGAGCCGCAGAAAATTACCAGATCGCCGACGTCCGGGATTCTCTGAATTTCGAGGTACTCGGCAAAGCGCGCGTGGCTCGATAAGTAAGTCAGGACGGTCAGCGCCGCCGAGGAAACCAGCACGCATCCGATCGCGAGGCCGTCCAGCCCATCCGTCAAATTCACGGCGTTCGAGGTGCCCACGATTACGAGCACGAGGAACACGAGGAAAGGGACGTACGCGAGTGGCCAAATGAAATTGTGGCCGAGCAGCGAATCAATCACGAGATTCGGATGAAGCTTCTTCAGAAACGGCACGCTCAATTGGGTGGAATAGGCGCCGCGCGCCTGCAATCCGAGCAGGATTCCGCCCACGAGAACGCAGGTCAGAACTTGAAAGCCGAATTTCGCGCGCGGCCTCAGACCCATGTTGCGGCGGCGGACAACTTTATTGTAGTCGTCAACGAAGCCAATGGCGCCGAACGCCAGCGTGGCGCCCAGGGCAAGAATCACGTAGGCGTTGCGGAGGTCCGCCCATAGCAGCGTGGGAATCACAATCGCTGCGACGATCAGTACGCCACCCATCGTGGGAGTTCCCGCTTTCTTGTGATGCGCCTTGGGACCCTCCTCGCGGATATATTGCTTCACTTGCAACTCACGCAGGCGCTCGATCACCCAGGGGCCGAGCAAGAGCGAAAGCAGCAAGGCCGTGAGGCTTGCGACCGCCGTGCGCACAGTTATGTAGCGGAATACATTCAGCGGGCTGAAGTATGGGCGCAGGACGTAGAAGAAAAGGTAGTAGAGCATCTCAGCTACGCCCCTTTCGCCCGGCTTCCACGGAATCGTTGCCTGCCTTGGCGCCGGCGCGCGGATGCTTCGCTTCGATCGCTTCGAGGATCTTTTCCATGCGGACGCCGCGCGAACCCTTCAGCAACAGCAAATCGCCGCGGGTGATGAATTCAGCGATGAATTTCGCCGCTTCGGCGGAATTTTCGAAGAATTGCGCGCGGGCATTTGCGTGGCCCGCTCGAACGGCTGCCTGCACGATTTCGGCCGCGTCTCCCTGCACCCCAAAGATCCAGTCAATTGATCCGAGCTTTGCGGCTTCTTGCCCGCATTCTCGATGCAGCTCTGGAGCAGAAGTGCCCAGCTCAAGCATTTCGCCTGCGGCAAGAATGCGCCGCCGATATCCGGGTGTTGCCCCGAGGAGCTCCGCAAGAGCATTCAGCGCCGAAGGACTCGAATTGTAAGAGTCGTTGATCACCGTAAATCCGTCTTCGAACCGCACCACTTCTCCGCGCTTGTCCGCGGGCTTCAGCGCGGGAAATACGCGGCGCGCTTCCTCTGCGCCGATGCCCCAAATGCTCGCCGCCGCGAGCGCCGCGAGCGCATTCATCACGTTGTGCCGACCGATGAGCGGCAATTCCAGGCGCGCGCGGCCTGTCGGCGAAACAAAATTGAATACAGAGCCTTCGACGCCGCGCTCCTCAATCGCCTGCGCACGGAATTCCGCCTTCGGCGTGGCGCCGAATAAAATCACCGGCCCGCGCGCAACCTCGGCGAACCGAGCCACGCGTTCATCGTCCGCATTCAGCACGGCCGTCGCATTCGGCCACGCCAGATTTTCGATCAGCTCGCGCTCAGCCAGCGCAATCTCCTCGATCGAGGAGAAAAACTCCAAGTGCTCGACAGCCACGCGCGTAATCACGCCAACGTCCGGTGCTGCAATCTGCGCCAGGCGCGCCAGTTCGCCGCGGTGCGACATGCCCATTTCGATCACCGCAGCGTCGTGCTCCTCGTCGAGGAGCAGCAACGTGAGCGGCAGCCCGTATTCGTTGTTCAAGTTCCCTTGCGTCTTCAGAACGCGGAACCGCGCGGCCAGGAGCGCCGCCAGAATTTCTTTTGTGCTGGTCTTGCCGATCGAGCCCGCCACGCCCGCGATTCTTCGCCCCGGCCGCGCATTCCTCCAAATTTCGCAGGCGCGCCTGGCAAGCCGGTGCAGTGCCGCGAGCGTGTCGTCCACGGCGAAGAGCCGGCCGCGAATTTCCGCCGAGTATTCCGTGAAACGCTCGCGCGCCACCACCCCGGCTGCAGCGTTGCGAGCCAGTGCCTCGGCGACGTGATCGTGTCCATCGTGACGCGGACCGCGTATGGCGAGGAACAGTTCGCCGGGCTGAACAGTACGAGAATCAATCGAGAAGCCGGCCACCCGGGCCAGGGGGTCGAGCCCCGCGGGAACCGGGACACCCATTGCTTCAGCCACTTGAACCATTGTCCACCGCATTGCGTCTCCAATGGGCTCGGCTTCGCTCTCAAACGCCAGCTCTCGGAAGTGCAAATTTAGGGCCGCTTCGTCCGATTACTGCCCGGCCCGTTTCTTCGAATAACCCTTGCGGCGCAGGATTGCCCGCGCCTTTTCGCGATCGTCGAATTCGAATGTGCGATCGCGCAGAATCTGGGAATTTTCATGGCCCTTACCGGCGAGAAGCACGATGTCTCCCGGGCGCGCTTCTTCAATGGCTATTTCGAGTGCGGCTTCGCGGTCCGGCTCGATCCGGTAATTAGCATTCACTTTCTGAAGGCCGACTACCACGTCGTTGATGATGCGCAATGGGTCCTCGCTGCGCGGGTTGTCGTTCGTCAGGATCACGAGATCGCTGAGCGAGCCGGAAGCTTCGCCCATCAGTGGACGCGTCGAGCGGTCGCGTTCACCGCCGGCGCCGAAGACAGTAATGATGCGGCCCGCCGGATTCAGTTCGCGGGCTGTCGAGATGAGATTGCGCATCGCGTCGTCCGCGTGCGCATAGTCCACCACCACTAGAAACGGCTGCCCTTCGTCAATGCGCTGGAATCTGCCCGGGACGAGCGCGAGATTCGCAATTCCTTCTTCGATTTTTCTGATGGGAATCTGGAGGCCGATACCCGCTCCGATGGCGGCGAGAATATTGTAAACATTGATGGTGCCGACGAGCGATGAGCGCACTTCCACTTTTCCCGCCGGAGTTTCGGCGGTGAATTCCAGGCCGTCGAAACTTAGTTTGAATTTTTTCGTTGTCAGGTCCGGTTCGCCTTGCAGACCGTATGTGAACGTTCGCTTGGCCAGCCCCTCGAGCCGCGTCGCCCACGGATCGTCGGAGTTGATCACGGCGACATCAGGCGCGCCTGCGCCCATGCCTTCAAACAACCGGCGCTTGGCGGCAAAGTAGTCTTCAAACGTCTTGTGAAAATTCAGGTGATCGCGCGTCAGATTCGTGAAGATTGCGACGGCGAAGTGACAGCCCCAAACACGCTCCATGGCCAGCGAGTGCGAACTTACCTCCAGCACGGCGTGCGTGCCCCCCGCGTCGCGCACCTCCGCAAACATCTCTTGCAGGTCGAGCGATTCCGGCGTGGTGTTCACCGCTTTGCGGCTGCCCTGCGGCGTGCGATAGCCCGTCGTCCCGATGAATCCGGTGGTAAATCCCGCCGCGCGCAAAATCGAATCCACGATGAAGGAAATGGTGGTCTTTCCGTTCGTTCCGGTCACGCCGGTGAGTTTCAGCGCATCGGCCGGATGCCCGTAGAAATTCGACGCCGCGCTCGCCAGGCTCCTGCGTTCTGAACCAGGCATCACCTGAACCCAGGCAATTTCCTCCGGTGATCCCGCCAGGCGCGGTTGTTCACTCGCGATTGCGACCGCTCCGCCACGAATGGCATCCGCCACGAATTCAAGTCCATTCAGTTTTTCGCCCTTGAATGCGAAAAACATTGCTCCCGGCGCGGCTTTCCGGCTGTCGTAGATAATCGAACGGACTTCGACGTCCGCCGGGCCTTTCACCGACGCGACCTCTACACCCGCGAGTATTTCCGGCAGCTCCATTTTTGCTTCTTTTAGCCTCGCACTCGCGCTCCTGTTTGCAGGCTCCACAAGGGCTTGGTCCTTAACGCCCGCGCTCAATTCCTATCCCCTCGCAAAGCCGCGGGCACAATTTCACCCGCGCGTCCGAATCGCACAGTAACGCGGCTGCCGCGCTGGACGCGCGCTCCTGCCTCCGGTGATTGTTCCAAGGCAACTCCGCTGCCAATCGGCGCGGGGACCAGCCCCAACTGCGAGCACATCTCCGTCACGTTGCGGAGTGTTTGCCCCGCAAAATCCGGAACAATAACGGCATCTTCGTCTCCGAACGCAACGGTTGGGCCCGCGGCGGGTGCGTTCTCGTTTTTCGCGGCCGCGGCCTGGAAGCGCGCTCGATTGCCATCCGTATTCGGTGCCTGACGTGGCGCCGGGCGATGATTGCCGGCGTTCTCCACGCTCGGGGCCAATGGGACGTCGTGCCGTACATTCAAGTATGCCAGTACTTGCTCGGCGATCCGTTTGAAGACCGGGCCGCCGACGTCGCCGCCATAATGCAAGCCCACCGGGGAATCGAGCACCACAAGGATTGTGACCGCCGGAGTATTCACCGGCGCGAAACCCACGAACGAAGCGATGTACTGGTTGGGAGAATACCGCCCCGTGGCTGGATCAATTTTCTGCGCGGTGCCGGATTTTCCCGCGGCGGTGTAGCCGTCCAATTTCGCAGGCTTCCCTGTTCCTTCGAGGACCACGCTCTCCATCATTTCCCGCAGCGTGGCCGCGGTTTTTCCGTCCGTCACCTGCTCGGGGTCATCGCTCGGACGCGCCGCCGGCACAATCGCGCCCTGGATATCGCTCACAATCCGCGGGTGATACAAAGTCCCGCCATTGGCGATCGCCGAAATCGCCGAGATGATTTGGACCGGCGTAACGCTGACTTCCTGGCCGATGGCGATCGAACCGATCGAATTCGCCGACCAATTTTCGGGCGGCCGCAGCAATCCGCGGTTTTCGCCGGGCAGTTCGATCCCGGTGAGTTGCCCAAAACCAAATTCTCGCATTTTGTCGTAGAGTTTCGATTTGCCGAGGCGCAAAACGATCTTGATCGTCCCGACGTCGCTCGATTGCGCAAGCACGTCGCGCACGCTCAGGATGCCGAAGGGTTTGTGGTCGTGAATCAAGCGCCCCGCCACCAGGATGGAACCCATCTGGCAGTCAATCAGTTCGGCCGGATTCGTCAAGCCGCCCTCAAGGGCGCCATCGAGCGTGATCATTTTGAACGTCGAGCCGGGCTCGTAAGCAGCGGCGACGGCGCGATCCATGCGCACTTCGTCGGAATATTTGCCGGCGTCGTTCGGATCGAATGTGGGCCAGTTGGCGACGGCAAGGAGCTGTCCGTCATTCGGATCCTGGATCACGACCGTGCCGTTTTTCGCGTGCGATTCCTCGATCGCGCGGGCGAGCTCTTTTTCGGCGATGAATTGAATCGTCTCGTCGATCGTCAGCACCACCGTCGCGCCCGGATCGGGCGCCGATTCGCTGCGATCGTACCGGCGGCGGCGCCCATCGGCCATCACCATCATTCGTCCCGGCCGGCCGAGAATTTGTTTGTCGAGCGACAGTTCGATTCCGCCGAGCCCCTTCTCATCCACATTCACGTAGCCCAAAACGTGCGGAGCCAGTTCGTGCTGCGGATACACGCGGCGATACTCCTTCTGGAAAAAGATGCCGCGCAGATTCATGTCCTGGACTCGCTGAACGGTTTCGGGAGGGACTTTCCGCGCCAAACGCACAGGCGTTTTCGCGTCGCGGATTTTTGTCTCGAGTTCGTCCGAGGGCAAATTCAGAATCGGAGAAAGCAGGCGCGCCACCATCGCGGCATCCTTGATTTCTCCGGGATCGCCAAAGCAGGAATCCATCGGGATGCTGACAGCCAGCTCCCGGCCCTTGCGGTCATAGATCGAACCGCGCTTCGGGCTGATTTCAAATGTGTGCTGTTGTTGACGCTGGGCTTTCGCGAAGTAATCGCTGTAGCAGAAAAGCTGGAGGTAACTCAGGCGGGCCAGCACCGCCGCCATCCAAACCACCGCGAGGACCCAGACAACCAACCAGCGGAGACGCGGGCTGCGCTGCTCCATGGACTCCGGCCTATCCGATCGGAAATTCTGGCCGGCGCGTTTCGATCTGAACTCGCCGGAAAGGGCCCCGAGTGTCGGGCCGCTGCCAAATCACGTCAGGGCCGGGACGGCAGCGCAACGGAGCGCGCCTGAGCCAGCACCGCATCGCTCGAACTCTCGGCCGGGGCTGCGAGTCCAGGCGCGGCAATCGTCAGGCCTAAATCCTTGCCCGCAATCGCATACACGCGGCTTGGTGAGCCCAGCGTGTCCACTTCCAGGTGCAATTGCTGATTCAGGACAGTGGCCTTTGCACGGCTCGATTCGAGTTCCTCGAGCTGGTAGCGGAACTGTATGCACTCGAAATGTTGCCAGGCGTAAAAAAGCAGACATGCCGCGATGGCAGCGCCGGCAATCGCGCGACGCCGGAAATCGCGCAGTCGCGCAGGTGAAGCCGGGCGAACCAGCCGCGAATTATCAATGCGCTTTACGGTGTAATATTCGGTCATGACCATGCCTGGGGCGCCTCGCTTTCCGTAGTCGCCACCTTTTCCGCTACGCGCATCTTTGCGCTCCGTGCTCTGGGATTGTTCCGGATTTCGTCCTCGCCGGGGATGATCACTTTCTTCGTCAGCACCCGGAAGGTTCCCTCGCG
Organism: uncultured Acidobacteriota bacterium; assembly: GCA_963701005.1. GTDB lineage: Bacteria > Acidobacteriota > Terriglobia > Acidiferrales > UBA7541 > Palsa-295. The sequence goes on along the minus strand of OY969555.1, from coordinate 2,012,873 downwards.
GGCCAAGCGCTGAAAGGCGTGCTTGACGAGACGATCCTCGAGGGAGTGGTAACTGAGGACCACCCAGCGTCCTCCTGAAGAAATAGTGGCAGGGGTCCGTGAAAGAAACTGCCCGAGTTCCTCCGACTCTCGATTCACCGCTATCCGCAGCGCCAGAAACGTTTTTGTCGCGGGATGCAGTTTCTGCCTTCCCCTTGCAATACGCCCCCCTGCCACAATCGTTGCCAGGTGTTCGGTGTCGCGAATGGGCCGCGCCCGAACGATCGCCCTGGCGATTCTGCGTGAGTTCCTCTCCTCCGCGTTCTGATAGAGGAGGTCGGCCAGTTCCCTCTCCGGCCAGTGGTTCACAATTTCTGCCGCCGTCAGCGGCTCATCGGGATTCATGCGCATATCGAGCGGTGCCGCCCAGCGGAAAGAAAATCCGCGCTCAGGGCTGTCGAGCTCGAGGCTTGAAATCCCGAGGTCGGCGACCACTCCATCGAGCGGGGGCAATTGCAGATTTGCCACCACTTCGCCGATCTTTGAAAATTCTTGCTGCACCAGAATCACCCGCCGCTCTTGCGGCCCCAATCGCTCCCGCGCGATTTCCAGCGCCCGCGGGTCGCGATCCATCCCCACCAGCCGTCCGGTCGTGAGGCGCCGCAAAATCTCAATTGCGTGGCCGCCCGTGCCGACCGTGGCATCTAGGTACGTGCCTTCGGATCGAATCCGCAGCCAGTTCACTACTTCTTCGAGCAGAACCGGCGTATGCAGAACGCTCAAAAGCTAGATGCCCAATTCGTCGAATGCTTTTTCGTCTTCCGCCGTGATCGGATTACGGTTCAGTTGTTCGAGGAATCGCGCGTGATTCCAGACTTCCAGGTACGTCAACTGCCCCTGAACGTCCACTTCGCCCTTCATCTGCGCCGATTCCCGCAAAACAGGTGGAATTAGAATGCGCCCCTGCCCATCCACCTCGACCACTTGACCGTAGTAATTCGTGCGCGCCAAGAATTTCTGCTTCACCGGATTGTAGGAGGACCGCTGCGCGAGTTTCTTCTCGATCTCTTCCCACTTTTTCATGGGATAGATACGGGCATGGTCTCCGCGCGCCGAAGTGACGTAGAATTTCTTCCCGGACTTGCGCAGTTCTTCTAGGAAGTCGGCGGGGATTTTCACCCGTCCCTTCTCGTCCACCGTCGCTGGATAGTTGCCCCGCAGCATGAAAGCCCTTCTGAAAACCGCCCGGCGAGTACGCCCTAGAAATCACTCTTGGTTGCGCCCCTTCCACTGCCCTACATTTCCTACCACTCTGCGCCACTTTCTCCCACTTTGTGCCCCGATTGTAGATAGGTTCGCCCGCATGTCAAGGGGAATTATTCTCAAAATGAAAATTAATTCTGGAATTGGCGGAGTTGCGTTGTGGTTTCCGCCGAAGAAACCACTATTAGTGGTGGGGAGGCGAGATTGCTCTCCGCAGGACTAGTCGGTCGATTGCCGCGAAAGCCGAAAAATGTTTTGTAACAGTTAACAGCAAGTGGAAAAAATGTTCCGCGCCGCGTTTCGAGTTGTCGCCCAACGTCATGGCGTCGCCGGGTTCGTCAGCGAATTAAGGTCCCTCAGCGTGGACTGTTCATCCGGGGAGAGGCCATGCATGAACTGCGGGTCGTTCAGTGCGGCTTCGCGCTCAGCGGGCCTCATGCCGCGAAGTGCTTGCAGACGGCCCTTGATCAACTGCTTTCGTGCCGGCGGCATCTGCTGCCACTTCGGAAGAACGTCATTCTGGAAATGCTGACGCTGTTCCGGCGACATTTGCTCCAGAGTGCGTTGGCGGTCGCGGATGGCATTCTGCTCAGTGGGGGATAGTCTGTTCCATTTTTCGAGGTTCTGGCGGATTTGCGCCTGTCGCTGCGGCGGAAGGTTCCGGAACTGCTGGCTATTCCGCATGAATTGCTCTTGTTCCTGAGGAGACCTGTCGCGCAGATTTTGGACCCATTTCGGGGGCAGTCCGGCCAAAGGGCGGTTGTTCTGCTGCCCATTTGCTCCCCCTGCTTTATTCGTATTCGCGGCGCTATTGTTTGGATTCGGCTTTGCGCCGTTCGGATTTCTTGCTCCGGGGTTCCCCGGGTGCGGGCCAGGCTTCTTGCCATTTGCGTTCGGTCTCCCCCTTCCGCCCTGGCGGGCTCTTGGAGGGTTGGCCGGCCCGCGACGCTGGGCCGAGGCAGGCTGGGCCACCAGGCCCAGGAGGAGGGCGAAAGCCATCGCGAGAATAAGGCGGAAGCGTCGCATCAACTATCCGCCGTCTCCTTTGGGCTGGTCTTCATCTTGCGCGGGCGCCTCGTTGGGCTCCGTCCGTGAAGGCAGCTCTGAGAGCACGTCCGATTTGCTGAGCACGTCGAAATTCTCGAGCACGCCGAGATGATCGATCATCTGAAACTGCTCTTCCTCGCTCGGCGCGTTCGCGAAGGATGGGGCTTGATCCTTCGGCAGCCGTGCCATCCAGATGCTCAGCGCCAGGAGGAGCGCCATGGAGAAGGCCAGTCTCGGTTGCGGCACAAGCCAGGTGAACCATCTCGGCCGCGGTTCGGCGGCAATCCGCTGGCGAAGCCGCGCATCGAAACCCATCGAAGGCTCGTGGATGGGCACCTCGTCGAGCACACTCCAGAGCTTGCGGAAATCTTCGGCGCGGGCGCGGCAGGCGGTGCAGCCGGCCAGGTGCTCTTCCACCATCACGCGCTCGGCCGAATTCGCCCGGCGGTCCAGATAAGCAATCAGTTCTTTTGAAACATCTTCGCACTTCATGTTGGCCTTCCTTCCCCTGCTCGATGCGCCGCCGGCTGGGTGACAAGCGGGGCCAGTTGCACACGCAGGGTCTCGTAAGCGCGAAACAGGAGCGATTTCAGGGCGCTTTCCGAGCAATCCAAAATTTTTGCGATCTCACCGTAGTCCATCTCTTCGTATTTATGCAACAGAACAGCCACGCGTTGCTTTTCCGGCAGCGCAGCCACTGCCCGGCGGATGATTTGGGCTCGATCGCGTTCGACCATGTGTTCGTCCATGCGCATATCTTTTGCCGGCAATTGAATCGGCGCCTCATCTTCTTCGACGGGAGCATCGAGCGACACCTGCATGCGTCGGTAGCGATTGTCGCGCACCGAATTCAACGCCAGGTTGGTGGCGATGCGAAACAGCCAGGTGGTGAACTTGGCGCTCGGAGAGTACTGCTTGCGCGCGCGATAGACCCGCAGGAAAACCTCTTGCGCCAGATCTTCCGCCGTGGCCGCGTCCCGGACCATGCGATACAGGAAGTTGACCAGGGGCGTTCGATACTTCTGTAGCAGGAGGTCAAAGGACGCATCGTCCCCTGCCTTTACGTCCAGCATCAATTGGACGTCAGACCTGGTCATGGCCTCCACAGTCTATCTAACACGCGTCCTGCCATAAAGTTGCGTCGTGCTTGCCGTCGCCAAGATGACACCGCCGGGACCGCAGCGAGCTGGCAATCTGCCCTGCCGCACGGGCTCAAAACTGTGCTAAAAAAGGGGGCCGACATGATGCGACGGACCGTTTGCTCAATCAATCCCTTTAAACTCATCACCTTAGGCAGCCGTTTATGATAGTCAGGGGTTCCCTTTTGGCGTTCCTCCTCCTTTTCCTGCTGGCCTTGGTCTTTCCCGGTTTGGCCTGTGCGGGGAACGCGCCGGCCGCCGAGCCTGAAGCTTGCAACCTGACGCCGGATGAGCTGGACGTCTACTCGGCGACTATCCAGGAGCTGCTCCTGAAAGACCATGGCGACCCGGCGCGCGTGATCCTCCGCGACCGGACTTCCGCGGGCTATCCGCCGGGGATGGCCACCATGAAATCGACCGCGGAGAATCAAAAGGAAGTGTTGGAAGCTTCGACCCTTGAAACGAGGGATGATTTCGACAGGAAGAACAAGGCTCCCTGCAAATTGGAGCCGAAAATTCAGCCGGTGGAGAGGATCCGGTTGCTGACACAGATGGATGAGCAGGTGAGTTTTCCGAGGGGCAGCGGAAGCTGGAAAATCTTCTACGCGAATTATCCCGGCGCAACTGGATTCACGCTCGTCTCAAGAATTGGTTTCAATTCGGCGCGCGATCAGGCTCTCGTCTATCTCGGGAATTCCTGCGAATTGCTTTGCGGGCACGGCTACCTGGTGCTGCTGAAAAAACACAATGGGAAATGGAAATTTTTGAAGCAAGCGGGCATCTGGGTCGCGGGATAAAATCCCGCGAAGCAGAGCGGCACTACACATCGAAAAGCAGCTTCAAGCCAAGCATGATCGCAACGCCCAGGAAAACCAATACCGCCATCCCAACTCCAGGCTCGCTGTTTACCTCAGGGATCAAGTCGGAAGCGGCAACGTAGAGAGTGACGCCGGCGGAAAACGGCAGCGCCGCCGCCACGGCGCCGCGCAGTGCGAACATCAGCCCCATGCCCAGTAGCGTCGCCGCGCCCAGGATCGCCGAGGAGACGAAAGCTACTCGCCGGCTTTGCCCGCTTGCCAGCATCAGAGAAGCGACCGTGAATCCCTCCGGCAATTTGTGCAGGAAGACGGCGGTGAAAATCACGCCGCCGAGCCAAGCGGAAACCAGCAGGCCGGACGCGATAGCGACGCCGTCGAAGAACGTGTGGATCACGAGACCCAGCAGCGCGGCGTAGCTCGCGTGCGCATGGGAAATCTCATCGTGGTGCGTCTCTTCGCCGAAATGAAAATGCGGCGCGACGGTGTGCTCGAAGAAGTGCACCAGGAAGTAGCCCGCGAGGACATAGAGGAAAACCCCATTCGTGCCGCCCAGGAATGCCGAAGAAGAGCTACTGTGCAGCTCCAAAGACTTCGGAATCATTTCTATCAGCGCGGTGGCGAGCATAAAGCCCGCGCCCAGGGCGATAAAATATTTCAGGTACAGGCGCGACCAATTGCGGTGAGCGACGAGCGAGCCGCCGATCACGTTTGCTCCGGCAGCCGTTACACCGAGCAAGATAGCCAGCAGCACGCGCAGGAAACGGGGAGCGAGCATGGCGATCAACTCGAGTGACGGAACAGGATTACGTCGCCTTCCTGCACGATGTACTCTTTGCCCTCGAGGCGCACCTGGCCGCGCTCGCGCGCGCCGGGGAAGCCGCCGGCCTTCAGCAGGTCTTCCCAGTTCACGACTTCGGCTTTGATGAAGCCGCGCTCGATGTCGCTGTGAATGGCGCCCGCGGCTTTTTGCGCGGTCATGCCGCGCTCGATGGTCCAGGCGCGGACTTCCGGCTCGCCGGAGGTGAGAAATGAAATCAGGCCGAGCAGGCGATAGCTCGCCTGGATGAGGCGGTCGCGGCCGGATTCGGCGAGGCCGTAGGCGCGCATCATTTCCGCGGCTTCTGCATCGGGCAGCTCGGCAAGCTCCGCTTCGATTTTTCCGCAGAAAGGCAGGACCGCGGTTTGCGGCTTGGAGGCGAGCTTTTCTAGGTGATGCTTCTCGACCGCGCGGTCGATTTCCGGCGCCTCTTCGTCGCCCAGATTCAGGACGTAGAGCATGGGCTTGCGCGTGAGAAACATGAAGCCGTTAAGCATCTTGTATTCTTCGGGCTTGAATTCGAGCTCGCGCAGGGGCGTTTCGGATTCGAGCGCCTTGCGGCAACGCGCCAGGAGGTGCAGCTCGGTTTCGAGCAGCGTCTCTTTCTTCTTCTTCAGGTCTTTCTCGACGCGCTCCATGCGTTTCGAGGCTTGCTCAAGATCGTTGAGCATCAATTCGATCTCGACGCCTTCGATATCGCGCAGTGGATTGAGCGAGCCGCCTTCGTGCGGCACGGCTGGATTCTCGAACAGGCGCACGACGTGAGCCAGGGCATCCGCTTCACGCAACGGCACGAGCGAGGCGGAATTTTTCTCGCGGTCTTTCTGCAAGCCGCCGATATCCACGTACTCGATCGTGGCATAGGTGATTTTCTTGGGTTTGAACGCTTCGGCGAGCTTGGCGACGCGCGCATCCGGGACACGGGCGATGCCTACGTGCGTCTGGCTCGGCCCGCTGTGCGTATCCACGCGGGCGCCCGTGAGGATGCGGAACAAACTGGTCTTCCCTACTTGCGGTAGTCCGATAATTCCTGTCTGCATAAGCGTTTGAGTCTAGCACACGCGCCGCGCGCGAGCGGCTGGCGCTAAAGGCGCTGTCTTAGCTCCATAATTCTGTCACCCCTTAATGGCAACGTGAAAATGTCACCCTATGAAACAGGAGACATGCACGTTGAGTCAGAAGGAACTGCAGCGAGTGACCGTCATTTCGCAATGTGTGCAACAGAACCTGACGTGCGCCCGAGCCGCGGAGCTGCTCGACCTATCGCCTCGGCACATCAAACGGCTCAAAGCGCGCTACCGGCAAGGCAGCGCAGCGGCTCTGGCGCACGTCAGCCGCGGCCGCCCCAGTCACCGTCGCCTGCCCGTGCGCACCCGCGCCCGCGTCCTCGCTCTGGCACGCACGCGCTATCCGGGCTTCAACGATCACCATCTCCATGAGAAGCTCGTCGAGCAGGAGGGCTTCTCCCTCAGCCGCGAAACCTTGCGTCGCCTGCTCCGCGCCAGCGGCATCGGCTCGCCCCGCAAACGCCGCCCGCCGACTCATCGCCAGCGCCGTCTGCGTGCCGCTCGCGAAGGAGAACTGCTCCAACTCGACGGCTCTCCTCATGATTGGCTCGAAGGCCGCGGCCCACTCCTCACCGCTCTGGGCATGCAGGACGATGCTTCCGGGAAAATTCTCGCTGCCCAGTTCTTTCCTTCCGAAACCACCGAAGGCTATTTCCACCTGCTCCAGAGCCTCTTGCGCCGCTACGGTGTCCCGGTGGCCTTCTACGGCGATCGCAGCGGCGTCTTCACCCGCAACGACGATCACTGGTCTCTGGAGGAACAACTCGCCGGCCAGCGCCAGTCCACTCAGTTCGGTCGCGCCCTGGAACAACTCGGCGTCACTTTCATCGCCGCCCAAAGCCCGCAAGCCAAAGGACGCATCGAGCGTCTCTGGGGCGTGCTCCAAGACCGCCTCACCAGCGAACTGCGTCTGGCGCAAGCCTGCGATTTCGACTCCGCCAACCGCGTCCTGCGCCGCTTCGTCGCCGACTACAATCGCCGCTTCGCTCGCTCGCCGCGCGAGGCGGCCCAAGCCTGGCGTCCGGCCCCGGAACATCTCGAGCGCATCTGCTGCTTCACGCACCAGCGCATCGTCAGCAACGACAACGTCGTGCAATGGAGCGGCCAGCGGCTGCAAATCCATCCGCAGCCCCGCCGCTTCAGCTTCGCCGGAGCCAAAGTGCAGATCTGTCAGGCTCTCAATGGCCGCGTCTCGCTCTATTACCGCGATACCCGGCTCGAGCATTCAAACCTAGTAAGGGGGTGACATTTTCATGTTGCCGTTAGGGTGACATTTTTACGTTGCTACAACACTGGCGCTAAAGGCGCCGGCCGTGGTGCGTCGAATCACGGATGATTGTCTTGCCGGGAGCGCTTCCGGTATGCTGGCAGCCCTCCAATGACTGAAATACACCCTCTGCCCTTCGATCACGTGGCCGCGCACGAGCATCTCTCGCGGACGGACAAGCACCTATCGCGCGTGATTGAGCAAGTGGGCGAATTCCGATTCAAGCTCGATCAATGCGAGAGCGTCTACGAATCGCTACTCGAAGCCATCACCCATCAGAGCATTTCGGGCAAAGCGGCCGTGACGATTTTTGGGCGGATCAAAGCGCTGGGCGCGAACGGCGTCTGTCCGACACCGGAGGAAATCCTGAGGACCAGGCCGCAAGTGCTGCGCAAGGCGGGGCTTTCGAAAGCCAAAGCGCTGGCGATGAAAGATCTCGCGCAGAAAACGGTCGAGGGCATCGTGCCCACTCTCGAAGCAGCGCAGAAACTCACGGATGAGGAGCTGGTCGAGCGGCTGATTTCGGTTCGCGGCATTGGCGCATGGACCGTCGAGATGTTTTTGATTTTTCGGCTGGGGCGGCCGGACGTGCTGCCGATTCATGATTACGGCGTGCAGAAGGGGTTTGCGCTGACCTACGGCAAGAAAAAGATACCGAAGCCGCGGGAACTGGCGGAATTTGGCGAGCGCTGGCGGCCTTACCGGACTGTCGCGAGCTGGTACATGTGGCGCGCGGTGCAACTTGCGGGAAAAGACGCGCGGAAAATCAAGAAGGCTGGGCCGAAGAAGAAGCGCGCCGCGAAGAAGGCTGCGCGGAAAAAAAGGGCTTCGTAATCCGAAATTTTTCGTTGCGACGGGGTATCCACGGGGGTGGTTTTGCGCAGTTTAGAAATTGTCCCCGTCCTTTATTTTCATTAACTTACAGCGATTTCTAATCTCGAAACCGGGATTAGAAATTCGCCCGTGATTCACATTCCTCCGGCAACCGCCAGTGTGATCCATGCCGCCCGATCAAGCCGTCCGCGTCGTTAATCAGGTTCGGCGTGCTGCCATACCCGGCCCGCGCTGGCGAAATTCAGGAGGCCGGCCAATTTGAGAACACCATTACGAAGGCCTGCGAACCGTCAGGAAAAGCGAGGCGAAGCCTAGAAGGAGGACCGAGCCTTCGAGACGGACCGACCATTGATGCAGTCGGTCGAATTCGGCGCGTAGGGGATTGTCGGGAGGGGTGGAGGCGACGGAGACCATCTGCGCGCGCAATTGGTGCATGCGGCGAATCACGACATGCTGCGAAATGATGGTGAAAACTAGCATGAGGATTACTCCGGCTACGGGCAGGAGTTGCGCTTTGCCGGTCTTCGGCAGGACGAGCGTTTCGCCGGAGACCTCTCCTACCATGGCCAAACCTGCCGAGGCGAAAAGGAAAATCATTCCCGCGAACACCCCGATGGTGTGCAATCGGCGCAAAGTGAACTCGATGAGCTGGCCGGCCTGGTCCTGATTGGCAAGCACGCGAAATGCGGCAGGGGCTACGGCGGCGCTGAAATAGAAAATCGAGCCGACCCAGGTGCCTAACGCGAATACTTGGACGAATCGCAGGATGTTGGTCATCGGCAACTCCCCTAGAATGGAACGAGGCCAGCTTAAAAGAAAGCGTCGTTACTATACTTCTGAAATCTCTAGGCGACTACCCGGCATGTGGAGCGGTGGTGTTGCAGGCGTAGGGGAGGCAACGCGTGTTCGAAATAAAACCGCGTGAGAATCAATTCAAATCGGGATTGTGGTTTTGCTGGATCGCGCTCTTGCTGTTACCGCTCGGGCTGCTGGCGATTGGCGGCGGGCCGTGGGCAGGGCCGCGAGACGCGGCTGGGTCCACAATTTTGCTAGGTGGCGGCGTGGCCAGCTTGATTCTGGCGGTGTGCGGAATTTTTCGAGTGATGCGGGAGATTCGCGCAGCGGGGAATCCAATGCGCGCTTTGGGGGCGCTGTCGGTGTGCTGCGCGGGGTTCGCGGGATTTGTGGGCGGATTTTATTTGCTGATGGGGATCATGTCATTGGGAGAGTTTTTGAAATATTGAGGCGGGCAGAGCTGGTAGCGGTTCACGCAGAGATGACCGATAATGCCCCATGCTCCTTTCTGGTGGGACGAACAGTGATTTGAACGTCCTGGCGCAGAGCTGTTAGAAATTCCATGAGGCGTCCCACGGAAAAACTGCCGGCACGGTTTCGCATCAACAAAGAGACTTGAGGTTGCTGCACACCGAGAATCTTGGCAATTTCCGCCTGCGTCTTGCCGCTGCTCTTGAGAATCGTGTGGATTTGGAGAGTGAGCTGAGCCTTGAGCAGCTCCTGCTCGGGATTGGGGAGGCCCAGGTCGGCAAAGATGTTTCGGCTGCCTTGGCTCACGCGAGCGGTTCGGCTGCGCGCGCTCTTGGATTTCGGTTTCATGCTAGTCCCGCCTCTCTCTGTGGTCTTTTTCAGCTTCCGCCAGCCTTCGCCTGACCAACTCGATCTCTCGCGCCGGGGTGGCAATCCCCTTCGTGGATTTCTTCTGAAAGACGTGCAGGACATAGATGGCATCCTGAAAACGCACCGTGTAAACTGCCCTCCACGCATCGCCGCGGTGAGACACCACAATCTCAAGCACGCTGGCACCGCCAAATCCCTTAAGGGGCTTGGCGGCTGGGTCGGTGCCACCTTCCTGGGCAGTAAAGAGCGCCTGACCTATCTCTCTCCTGACTGCGCGAGGAAAGGAACGCAACACCCTCAGTGACGGACCAATCCACCTGATGGGTTTCCATCGACCGCTAATCTCTATACTATTATACATATTTCTATATACAGGCGCAAGCGACGAACTGCCTGCGGCTATAGACGGGCGATCCTCCCTTGCCCCGCCGAAAAAGCGCCATCAATAAGGTACTGCCACTTCTTGAACACAAGCATCCAAATGAGTGGTTCAGGGTGTCGAAGGAATGATGGCAGAATTGGGTGGGGCATGGTGGGCGACAAAGGACTTGAACCTTTGACCTCTCCCGTGTGAGGGGAGCGCTCTAACCAACTGAGCTAGTCGCCCACGAAATCGATTTGTAAAACCGAAGCAAAAACGCCGGCGAGACGCCCGCGTTACATCTACTTTTTGTAGCAGAAGGCTAGGCGAATTGCAAACCACTACTACTTCAGCGCATACGAGGCTTGCGGAATTGCAACGGTCGATCGCGCGCGTTGTGAAGGGCAAGGAAGACGTGATTCAACTCGCGCTGACTACGCTGCTGGCGCGTGGGCACCTGCTGATCGAAGACGTGCCGGGCGTGGGCAAGACGACGCTGGCGCAGGCGCTGGCGCGCTCTTTCCGCTGCTCGTTCCAGCGTATCCAATTTACTTCGGACCTGCTGCCTAGCGATGTGATCGGCGTGAGCGTCTTCAATCCCGGGCGGCAGGAATTCGAATTCAAGCCCGGGCCAATATTCGCGAACATCATCGTGGCGGATGAAATCAACCGCACCACGCCAAAAACGCAATCGGCGCTGCTGGAAGCCATGAACGAAGCGCAAATCACGGTGGACAATCACACGCATCCGCTGCCGAAGCCTTTCCTGGTGCTCGCGACGCAGAATCCCATCGAGCATCACGGAACTTATCCGCTGCCGGAATCGCAGCTCGACCGTTTTCTGATGCGCATCCGCATGGGCTACCCGGCGCGCGAAAGCGAAAAGGAAATTATTCGCAACGGCGCGGGGCATGCGCCAGCGGAATCGCTCGTGCCGCTGATGGATGCGAACGACGTGACGGCGATGCAGGAAGCTGTCGGAAAAGTGAAAGTGGAAGAGAGCCTGCTCGATTACGCGCTCGAGATTGTGGAGCGCACGCGGCAGACCGAGCAATTGACGCTGGGAGTGAGCCCGCGTGGAGCGGTGATGCTGCATCGGGCGGCGCAGGCGCGCGCGTATCTGGAAGGCCGCGATTTTTGCCTGCCTGACGATTTCAAGCGGCTGATCGTTCCTGTGTTCGCGCACCGCGTGGTGGTGAGCTCGCGGTACGTCTCCACGCAGAAGAAATCCGAGCAGGCCGAAGCAATTCTCCGCGAAATCCTCGAAACCGTGCGCGTCCCGGTTTAAATCTCATGGCGGAATCAATCGTCGCAAGTTGGTGGCAGCGGCGCGACAAGCAAGGCTGGCGAAGCTTCGGCATCGCCATGCTGGTGCTATCCGCGGCGCTGGTGATCGCGCTTTTTTCTGCGGCGGCGGCGCAGGCGGGGCGCATCTGGGTGGCGGGCATTACGACGGCTTTCGCGCTTGGCCTCGCTGGATGGGTGGCGGTGACGATCGTGCCGACGCTCGCGCGGCGCACCAGCCTGCGCTGGCTCGCGTATCAGGTGGATTACCGCCTGACGCGCGAGGGGATTGTTTATCTTGGTGCTGTTTTCATCTTGATTCTCGCCGCGGTGAATACCGGCAACAATCTGCTTTTCATGATTCTCTCCTGCTCGCTTGCCGGCATTTTGATTTCGGGGATACTTTCGCGCGTGGTGCTGACGGGCGTGGATCTGAAGTTTGATTTGCCCGAGCACATTTTCGCGGAACAGCCGGTGCTGGCGGAGCTCGAGCTGCGCAACGAGAAACAAATGCTGCCGTCGTTTTCGCTGCGTGTGGTGGGAGAACACAAAAGGGATGAAGCGCAAATTTTGACGCGCCCCGTTTATTTTCCTTACATCCCGCGATTGGGCGCGGCGCGGCAGAAGGTGGAGCTGATTTTTCCTCGGCGCGGCGTTTACCGGCAGAACGCGTTCGGGATTCGCACGCGGTTTCCATTCGGCTTTTTCGAGAAGACGCGCAAGGTGGGATCGCAAATTGAAATGGTGGTTTATCCGCGCGTGGAGCCGACTGAACAATTCTATGAGGTGCTGCCGCTGCTGAGCGGGGAGATGGCCAGCCATTTTCGCGGCCGCGGGCACGAGTTGCATTCCTTGCGCGCCTACCAGCCGGCGGACAGCGCGCGATTTGTGGACTGGAAAGTGAGCGCAAAAACGGGCCGCTTGATGGTGCGCGAATTCGCGCGCGAGGATGAGCGGCGCGTGATGCTGGTGCTGGACCCGTTCATGGGGCCGCCGCGCACGGATTTGGGGCCGCTCTCGGAGCCCGAGCACGCCGAGCGGTTCGAGCGCGCGGTTTCCATGGCCGCGTGCATAGCCTGGCACTTCAACGAAATTAATTCCGTGATGCAATTCCGCACCGACCGCTTTTCCACACCCATGGCTCCGGCACGCGAAGTGATTTACGATGCGCTGCGGGCGATGGCGTTGGTGGAGCCGGACGCATCGCAAATGGGCGGCGCTTTTCTGGACGAGCTTTCGAACGAGCGCGAAATTTTCAAGATCATCGTGACCAGCCGGCCGCAGCGAACGATTCCGAGCGCGCTGTGGTCTTCCGCATATTTCGTCTTCATCAAGTCGCTGTAGCGGCGGCCGTGTGTGCGAGAATACGGCGCGCATGGCGATCCATTTCACTGGGGCTGCGCGGCGGAAATTTCAGGCGCGGCTGCTTGCGTGGTTTCGCGCGTACCAGCGGGATTTGCCCTGGCGACGCAGCCGCGATCCTTATCGAATTTGGGTGGCGGAAGTGATGCTGCAACAGACGCGCATCGCCGCCGTCCTGCCCTATTACCGGCGATTTCTTCGCCGCTTTCCTCGCGTGCAATCGCTTGCGCGGGTGCGCGAGCAGGAAGTGCTGAAATTTTGGTCGGGCCTCGGCTACTACAGCCGCGCGCGCAATCTGCATCGCGCGGCACGGGAAATCGTGGCAAACCACGAGGCGAAATTTCCGCACGAACTCGAATCCGCGCTGCGACTGCCGGGGATCGGGCGCTACACGGCGGCCGCGGTGCTGAGCATCGCGTATGATGCGCCGCTGGCGGTGCTTGATGGGAATGTGGCGCGCGTGCTGGCGCGGCTGGGCGCGATTCACGGCGACTTGCGCGCGTCGCGCCGTTGGAAGTCGCTTGCGGCTGCGGCGCAGGAGTTGCTGGCGTCTGAAGCGCCTGGAGATTGGAATCAGGCGCTGATGGAACTGGGCGAGACGATTTGCACGCCGCAGGCACCGCGCTGCGGGGCGTGCCCGGTCTCGCAGTGGTGCCACGCATACGTGCAAGGCGTTGTGGCCGAGATCCCTGCGCCGCGCGGCAAGCGCGCCACTGTGCAAGTGAAAATTGCGGCTGCGATTCTGGTTGACGCGCGCGGGCGCACGATCTTGGTGCGCGACCCAGGCGCACATGACCGCGTGCTGTTTTCGCGGATGTGGCAATTCCCCGCCGTTGAAGTGGCGCGCGACGCGGAAGCCGATCTCGAGGAGCATTTGCGCGCTACGTTGAAGATCGCACCCGTGCCGCTTGAAGCTTTGACTCACGCGCGGCACGCTGTCACATACCGCAACATCACGCTGCTTCCCTTCCTCGTGCGCGTCGAGCGGCTGCCCAAGCTGCCGCGCACGCGAATCGTGGCGCTCGATGGCCTCGCGCGCCTGCCCGTTTCGAGCGCCACGCGCAAAATCGCGCAAGCCGCAGTCAACGCGCGATAGAGGCCCAGTGGCGCATTGGCGGCGCGTCCATGCATGCTTGCATTGCGGGTGCTAGCATGGAATTGGGGCTATGGCATCCGCCGCGCGAGTGAGCGCGCCGCCGGCTTCGGCGGTGCAACGGTACTTCGAAATTTCGCTGTACCTGCTTGTCTGCACGGGCGTGATGGCCATCCTCACCACCAGCAAGCTGGATCCTGTCTCGACCTTTGTTCCGGCGGTGGCGCTGGCTTACAAAGGGCTGCGGCTTTGGCGCGGACGCGGGCCGGAAATTTCCTCGCGCGTTGCGACCGGGCTGGTGCTGGCTTATTTCCTATTCTTCCCGTTTGACCTGTGGGTTTTCTCGCGCAATCTGGCGCAGGACGCGCCGAACTCGTCACTCTATTCGGCGTTGCTCGCGGCAATTCACTTGCTGCTGTTCGCGACGTTGGTGCGGCTTTACTCGGCACGCACGAATCGCGATTACGCGTTTCTCGCGGTTCTGGCGTTCACGTCGATTCTTGCTGCGGCGATTTTGACGGTCGAGACCAGTTTCCTTGTTTCCCTGGCGATTTTCCTGGTGCTGGCTGTTTCGACATTCGTGGCGCTCGAAATTCGCCGCAGCGCAGCGGGAGCTGTGTCACCACCGCTCGAGCCGGGGACGCCACTGGCGCAGCGACTGAATCGCGCGCTCGGACTCGTATCGTTGCTTGTCGCCGCGGGAGCTCTCCTGATTGGCGGGGTGCTTTTCTTTTTGCTCCCACGCTTCACCACCGGATACCTGAGCGCGATGAACATACAGCCCACGCTGATGACGGGGTTCAGCGACAACGTCGCGCTCGGCGAAATTGGGCTCATCAAGCAAAGCCCCGCGGTGGTGATGCGCATACGCATCGAGGGCGATCCGGCGCGAGCGAGCGAAGTCCACTGGCGCGGCCTGGCGCTCACGGATTTTGACGGCAAGCGCTGGTTCACGCCGTTGCACGATCCGACGGTAATCAGCCCTGACAGCGAGGGCGATTACGAGCTGGGTGAATCGCAGCTCAAGGCCGGCGAATTTTATCCGCTACATTACACCGTGCTGATGGAACCCATCGCCACGGACGCGATTTTCGTCGCACCGCGACTGGAAACTATTCGCGGCCACTTCACGAATGAGACGGAACGGCCGGGGAGCCGGCGCCCGTCGAGCTACCTGCTGCTCGACAGGACCGATGCGATTTTGAATCCGTTTCACAACGCGATGAAAGTGCGCTATGAGGCGACTTCCTTTCTTCCCATGGTGCCGCCGGCGGAATTGCGAAAGTCCTCGCGGGATTTTCCGGGGACAGTCCGCGGGATTTATTTGGAATTGCCTCCGCTCGACCCGCGCATCCCGAAACTCGCGGCGGAGATTACGGCCAGCTCGCACAACGATTATGACAAGGCCGCCAATATCGAGCGCTACCTGAAAACACATTATGGCTACACACTCGATCTCAGCGGCCCGCCCGTAGATGACCCGCTGGCTAATTTCCTCTTTGTGCGCCGAACCGGACATTGCGAGTATTTCGCTTCGGCGATGACCATCATGCTGCGCACGCTGCAAATTCCTTCGCGCTACGTGACCGGCTTTCTGCCGGGCGAATTCAATGATGTGGGCGGCGATTACATTATTCGCGGGAGCGACGCGCATTCCTGGGTGGAGGCGTATTTCCCCGGGCACGGCTGGATCACGTTTGATCCCACGCCTTCGGGGGAAGCAAAACACGCCGGGCTGCTTGGGAGGCTGGGACTCTATTGGGATTGGTTCCAGTTTGCTTGGAGCGAATGGATCGTCAATTACGATTTCACGCACCAGGTAGTGCTGGCGCAGAATTTGCAGAAGTCCTCGCGCGACTATGGCGGCCGTGCGCGCGCCTATTACGAGCAGAAACGGAACGAAGCGATGAGGGTGCTGCTCGCGCTCGACCGGCGCATCGAAGCCTCGCCGTATTTTTTGCCCACGCTGCTTTTTTTCCTGGTCGCGCTGCTCGTGTATTTGCGCGGGCGGTCGTTGATAAATTACTTCATTGCGCGGATGGCGCTGCGGGCGCGCCTGGGCGGAAATGTGACGGCTTCGCTGGCCTCGCTCGAATATCGCGAGATGCTGAGGCTGCTTGAGAAGCGCGGGTGGAAGAAAGCGCCATCGCAGACGCCGCTTGAATTCGCGTCCGGCATCGCGGCGGCGGATGTGGCGGCGCCGGTGGTGGAATTTACCGAGCTCTACCAATCCGCTCGCTTCGGGGATCATCCGGCGCCCGTGAATCGAATGTCGGCGCTGCTCGGCGCGATCCGCGAATCGATTCGCGGACGCAAGTCTTGAACTCACGTTTATTCATGTTTGAATCGGACGATCAAGCGAATCGCGTCGCGTTTAGAGTGAGCGGCCCGCGGCTGCGCCTGAGGCCCACGCCCATTGGAAATTAAATCCGCCGAGATGGCCGGTTACATCCACGACTTCGCCAATGAAAAATAATCCCGGGACCTTGCGGGATTCCATTGTCTTGCTCGAAAGCTCATCGGTGTCCACCCCCCCGGCGGTCACTTCGGCTTTTGCGTAGCCTTCGGTGTCCGCGGGCATGAGCACCCATTCGTGAATTTGGCGCTCGAGATCTTTTAGTGCCTGGTTCGTCCAATCGTGCGGCGCGTGAACTTCAAGCCACTTCTCCGCCAAACGCTTCGGAAGTATCCCTTGGAAGGCGGATCGTGCGGCGGCCATATTGCGGACGTTGGTTTGCAGGATTGCCGCCGTGACTTCGCGGCCGGGAGCCAAGTCAATGCGGACCGGCTGGCCCGGGCTCCAATACGAGGAAATTTGCAGGATCGCCGGACCGCTCAGGCCACGATGCGTGAACAGTAGATTCTCGCGAAATGATTCCCCTCCGGCGGCAGCGATTACTTCGGCCGAGACGCCGGCCAGATCGCAATACCGGTTGCGGTCTTTTCCGCTGAGCACGAGTGGAACAAGCCCCGGCTTCGTGGGGACGATCTTCAGGCCGAATTGGCGAGCGAGATTGTAGCCGAAAGACGTGGCGCCGATTTTCGGGATCGAAAGGCCGCCGGTCGCGACGACGAGCGCGGGCGCGCGGAATTCAGTGTTCTCGGCGCGGACGACGAAGCCATCGTTGTACCGCACTTCGCGGATTCGGCTCTCGAGAAATATTTTCACTCGGGCGGCTGCGCATTCGGCTTCGAGCATGCCGGTGATGTCCTCCGCCGAGCGGTCGCAGAAAAGTTGTCCGAGGGTTTTTTCGTGGTACGGGATGCGATGCTTCTCGACGAGACTGATGAAGTC
The DNA here is from genome assembly GCA_963701005.1 of uncultured Acidobacteriota bacterium. Lineage (GTDB taxonomy): Bacteria > Acidobacteriota > Terriglobia > Acidiferrales > UBA7541 > Palsa-295. The sequence continues at coordinate 1,995,612 of OY969555.1, read as the reverse complement.
CGCCTGCGTGTACCGGGCGAGTGCGGATTTTGCAAAATGCGGATTCGCGGAGAGGAAGTTTTCGGGCCGGCAGTGAATATTGGTGAAATTGCAGCGCCCGCCGCCGGAGATCAGGATTTTCTTTCCGATTCGGTTGGCGCGCTCGAGCACGGCCACGCGGCGGCCGCGTTTGCCCGCTTCGATGGCGCACAGGAGCCCTGCGGCGCCCGCGCCGAGAATCACGGCATCGAAATTGTGGCTCACGATTTGCAAATCAGGGGATGCTCCCGCCTAGCCCGGAGAACCGTTTCCGCCGCGCAATTTCCAGGCAATTTGCCGCAGCATGCCGAGAAAAACTTTGGCGTCATCCGACGAGAGATTGAGGCGGCGGATCATGCGGCGCAATTTTTCTTCGGAGTGGACCGTCTCGGGCGGTTTGAAGTAGCTGGTGTTGCGCAGCGCTTCGAGGAGGACGGGAACGATTCGCTCGACTTCGCCGGCCGTGGCTGTTTTTGGCTTGGCTCGCGGCTTGGCGGCTTTGAATTCGCGCGCGAGTTCGTAGAGGCAGATTGCGACGGCTTGCCCCAGATTCATGGAGCGGTGTTCTTCGCGCGTGGGGATGCGCATCAGCCAGTGGCAATGGCTGAGCGCTTCATTCGTGAGGCCGATTTTTTCCGAGCCGAAGAGGAGCGCGACGGGGCTTGAGCGGAACCGCTTGCGGATCATTCGCGCGCCATCTTCCAGGCGGCGGACAGGATGATGCAATTCCCTGTCGCCGACGGCCGTCGTCCCCACCACGAGCGGACAATCGGCGATCGCGTCAGCGACGGTATCGAATTCTTCGGCGCTCGCGAGCAGCTCAGAAGCTCCCACGGCGGAGCGCGCTTCGCGAAACGCGACTTCGTAGGGAGTGACCACGCGCAGGCGGAGAAATCCGAAGTTGCTCATGGCGCGAGCGGCGGCGCCAATATTGAGCGGGTTGCGCGTGCCTACCAGGACGACGCGCACGTGATCGAATTCGGGCCGGTTGGGCAAGCGGCACCATTCTACATTCGTGGTTCGATTGTTGACGATGGTTCCGTCCAGGCGATCGAAGCAGCAGTGCCGGCTCGCGTCGGGCGCATGTGATAGAATTGTTCGTTTCCAGAGTGGTCGAGGACGCGCGCAGATATGCCTAAAGTGGGATTCGTGAGCCTGGGGTGCCCGAAAAACCTCGTGGATAGCGAGGTGATGATGGGCATTCTTGCGCGCGCGGGATATGAAATTACCGCGCGGGCGGGCGAAGCGGACGTGCTGGTAGTGAACACGTGCAGCTTCATCGAGCCGGCGCAGCAGGAATCGGTGCAGTCGATTCTCGAGATGGCGGAGTACAAGAGATTCGGGCGCGCGCAAAAATTGATTGTGGCCGGGTGCATGGTGGAGCGCTACCGCGAGGAGATCCGCGAACAGATTCCTGAAGTGGACGCGGTGATCGGCACGGGCGAAGTGGACAAGATTCTCGAGGCGTGCGAAGGCAAGCTTCGGCCCGACGCCGGGCGTGCGAGCGAGTTGCCCACGTTTCTTTATCACGATCTCACGCCGCGAATTCTTGCGACGCCGCGCCACACCGCTTACATCAAAATTAATGAGGGCTGCGATCATCCCTGCACATTCTGCGTGATTCCACAGCTGCGCGGAAAATTCCGGAGCCGGCGCTTTGAATCCGTCGTGCGCGAAGCCGAGAATCTGGCCGCCACCGGCGTGCGCGAGATTTCCCTGATCGGGCAGGACACCACTTTCTACGGCGAAGACCTTGGGATTCGCGACGGCCTGCCGATTTTGCTCGAGCGGCTGGCGCGGATCGAGGAGCTCCACTGGATTCGCTTCCTCTATTGCTACCCGAACCGCATCACTCCACGGCTGCTCGACACCATCGCCGCGCATCCGCGGCTCGCGAAGTATCTCGATGTGCCGCTCCAGCACGCGAGCCGCGGCGTGCTCGCGCGGATGAAACGCGGGTCGAATGGCGACGCGTTTCTGAAGATGCTCGAAAAAGCGCGCAAGGCGATTCCCGGCGTTTCGATTCGGACGTCATTTATTGTGGGCTTTCCAGGCGAAACGGAAGCGGATTTTCGCGAGCTATGCGATTTCGTGCGGGCGGCGGAATTCGATTGGATGGGCGTCTTCTCGTATTCGGATGAAGACGCGGCGAAAAGCTACGCGTGCGAAAACAAAGTGGACGCGAAGACGATCGAACGCCGCCGCAATACGCTGATGGGCATCCAGAAGAAAATTTCGGCGCGCAAACTGCGCGGGCGCATCGGCGAAAAAATTCAGGTGCTGCTCGAGGGCCCCTCGAAGGATACCGACCTCATTTGGGAAGCGCGCCACCAGGGCATGGCGCCGGAAATTGACGGCAAGGTGTACATCACGGAATTCGAGGGCGTGAATGATGCCGCCGATCTCCCGCCGGCTGGCACGCTTGCGACCGTCGCATTGACCGAGGCGAAAGAGTACGACCTGATCGCACGCGCCATCGAATTTGCCGCGCCGCCTTTGCGTCCGCAGCTTGTGCCATCAGCGAAGAATTTGTTCCCGATTCTCAGCTCGCGCTGACCCTTCCAAAATCCGCCGGGGTACGGACTCGGACATCCGGCAAGGTTTGGAGTATCCTCATTGGGATGAAATGGCGCTGCCCAATTTGCCGCAAGCCGGTGGATTCCGAGGCGCAGGCGGATTTTCCTTTTTGCAGCGAGCGTTGCAAGACGCTCGACCTGGGCAATTGGGCGAGCGAGAAATACGTGATCAGCGAGCCGGTGATCGACGAATCCACGCCTGAAGATTCCCGTTCGGATGCCGATGAAAAATAACGTGGAACCGTCTGCATCCGCCGCGCCGCCATTGCCCGCCGCTTCGGCTGCATCAGCCCAATCGAAGCCGCGCCTCGCGCTTTTCATTGCCACCGCCGGCGGCCTTGGATATTTACCCGTGGCCCCTGGCACGTGGGGCTCACTCCTGGGTGTAGCTTTAGGCTGGCTGCTGCTTAGATTGTGGCCGCACACCTCAATCTGGGAAGTGGGCCCACCGCTCGGGGGCTGGGCTCTGCCGTTCGGCGTGCCTGCTGCTGCGCTCATTTTCGCGGTGGCTGCGGTCGGTGTTTGGGCCGCGGATCGCTCGGCAAAATACCTTGGCGCCAGGGATCCTCAGGTGATCGTTGTGGATGAAGTGTCCGGGCAAATGATTCCACTGCTATTTGCGTTTGGCAGCACCGAGCGCTACCTCGATGGCATGAGCAACTTTCAATACGGATTCTGGTGGCATGGCGACGCTCGCTGGAAATATCTACTGCTGGGATTTATACTTTTTCGCGTATTCGACATCTGGAAGCCGTTTCCCGCGCGCCAGGCGGAATCTTTGCCGGGCGGCTGGGGAATCATGGCGGACGATTGGATCGCGGGAATCTACGCCGCGATCGGTTTGTGGGGCGCGAGGGCGCTCGGTCTGTAGTTCACGAGGAAATCTCCTTCGATGGTAAATAGCGCGCCGAGAATCGAGAGTGTGAAGCCGGGAGCCGCGTTGCCGGGTGGCGAGGTGTCCATCAAGGGCAGCGGCTTCGGCGTGCGCAATCACACGCGGCCGCAAGTGCAATTCGGCACGGCCGAAGGCAGCCTGGTGATGGCCGCTGAAAATATGCTGATCGCACGCGTGCCTGAAGGCGCGGCTGGCGGCGCGGTGCGCGTGAAAATGGGCAGCATCGAGAGCGCGCCGTATCCGATGGCGCTCGGCACGCAGGTGGCGGACAATCTGCACCCGGTGGCGAATCCCGCGGTGGATGCGGACGGCAACGTGTACGTCACGTTCAGCGGCCAGCGCGGACAAAAAGTTCCCGTGTCGCTTTACCGGGTGACGCCGGATCAGATGGTGAAGCCCTTCATCACCGAGCTGACGAATCCAACGGGCCTCGCGCTCGATCGCGACGGCAATCTTTTCGTTTCCTGCCGGCAGGATGGGACCATCCACCGCGTTTCGCCCGATGGCCGCGCGATGCAGTGGATCGAAGGCATGGGAATTGCGACGGGGCTGGCGTTTGACAAGAACGGCAATCTTTATGTGGGGGATCGCAGTGGAACGGTTTTCAAAATCGGCGCGGACAGGGAAGTTTTCGTGTTTGCCACGCTCGAGCCTTCGATGTCCGCGTACCATCTTGCTTTCAGCCCCACCGGCGATTTATTCGTCACCGGGCCTACTACTTCGAGCTTCGACCGCGTTTACAAGATTACGCCCGCGGGTGAAGTCACCACTTTCTACCGGGGGCTTGGACGGCCGCAAGGACTCGCGTTTGACCGCCTCGGCAATTTGTACGTGGCTGGGTCACTCGGCGGCAAGCGCGGGATCGTGCGCCTCACTCCACAGGCGGAAGCGGAAGTCGTCTTGAGTGGCCTCAATATCGTCGGCCTTGCGCTCATGCCCTCCCATCGCGCCATGATTACCACCAACAACGCGCTCTACTCGCTCGACTGGGACGTCGAAGGCCTGCCTCTGAACCGCTGAGCGTGCATTTCTCGGGAGGGGCACATGATTTCAGGCGCTCACGCAATTGTGTACAGCAAGGACGCCGAGGCGGACCGTGCTTTTTTCCGCGACGTTCTCGGGTTCAAGTCCGTGGATGCGGGCCATGGCTGGTTGATCTTCGGCTTGCCGCCGGCAGAAGCCGCATTCCACCCCGGCGAAAATGGCGCGCATGAACTCTATTTCATGTGCGACGATCTAAAAGCCGAAATGGCTTCGCTCGCGAAGAAGGGCGTGAAGTGCTCCAAAGTGCATGATGAACGATGGGGATCCATCACGAAGATGCAGCTTCCCGGCGGAGGCGAGATCGGTCTTTACCAGCCGAAGCACCCAACCGCATTAGGCTTGAAATGAAACGCACGCCAAAATAGGTCTTTCCCAATTCGCGAGGCGGCTTGCACGCCACGCGTCTCATCGAGTAAAACTGTTGTGAATGAAAGCGGAGATCATCGCCGTCGGTTCGGAACTGCTCACGCCCTACCGCCTGGATACGAATTCGCTTTATCTCACCGGTGAATTGAATCAGCTCGGCATCCGCGTGATTCACAAAGCAGTGGTGGGCGATTCGCCGGACGAGATGCGCTCGTCCTTTCGCCACGCGCTCGACCGCGCCGAGCTGATTGTCGCTTCAGGCGGCCTGGGTCCGACCGACGACGACCGCACGCGAGAAACCGTCGCCGAGCTGCTGGGACGAAAGCTGCGGCGCGACGAGGAAATCCTGCGCGGCATTCAGGAGCGCTTTCGCCGGTTCGGGCGCGCCATGCCGGAAATCAATGCGCGCCAGGCCATGGTGCCAGAGGGCGCGACGATTTTGCCGAATCCGCGCGGCACGGCGCCCGGGCTATGGCTCGAAGCCAACGGCCACGTGCTGGTGCTGCTTCCCGGCGTGCCGAATGAATTGCGCGCGATGTTTGAAGCGGAAGTGCGGCCGCGGCTTGCGAAGGTCGGCCATCACGTCCAACTTTTTGCGCGCGACCTGCGCATCACCGGCCTGCCCGAATCGGAAGTGGAGCAGCGCGTGCGCCCGCTCTACGCGCTCTACCCCGACACGGAAACGACCATCCTCTCTTCGCCGACGGGGATTCAGCTTCACCCGCGCATCTGGTCGGATGATGCAGCGAAGGCCGAGAAGCTGCTCGATGAAATTGTCGAGCGCATGGCGCTGGCCCTGGGCGAACATCTCTATTCGACACACGGCGAATCGCTTGAAGACGTTGTCGCGCGTGTGCTCACCGAAAATCGCGTCACGATTGCCGTCGCGGAAAGCTGCACAGGCGGGATGCTCGCTGAGCGGCTGACGAACGTTCCCGGCAGCTCGAATTATTTTGTTGGCGGCGTGGTGTGCTACGCGAACGAGCTGAAAACGGCGCTCGTCGGCGTGCCGGCGGAGATGATCGAAGCGAAAGGCGCCGTCAGCCCTGAAGTTGCCCTGGCGCTGGCCGAGGGCATCCGCAAGCGCACCGGCGCAACGCTCGGCATCGGCGTGACGGGAATCGCGGGCCCCGGCGGCGGCACACCCGAGAAGCCGGTCGGCCTGGTGCACATCAGCATCGCGGATGAGCGCGGGCCGCGCGAACGCGCTTTCCGCTTTCCCGGCGACCGCGATCGCATTCGCATCCAGGCTTCGCAAACGGCACTCGATACGGTGCGCCGGTATTTCCTTTATCCGGCGCACGCGCGAGGCTAGAAAGTGCGGCTATTCGTCGCGCTCGAACTCCCCGATGCGGTGCGGCATTCGCTCCGCGAGCTGATTGCGCGACTAAAGCCGGAATGCCGCGGCGCGAAGTGGGTGCGGCCGGAAGCGATGCACGTGACGTTGAAATTTATCGGCGAGGTGGACGCGGCGAGACTCGAGTCGATTTGCGCGGCGCTCGCTGAGGTGCACTCCGCTCAGCCGCTGGATATAAATTTTCGCGCCGTGGGATTTTTTCCGAACGAGCGCCGCCCGCGCGTCCTATGGTGCGGCGTGAATGCATCAGCCAATTTTGCCGAGGTTGCGGCAGGCGTCGAGCGGGCGCTCGTGCCGCTGGGCATCGCGGCTGAGTCGCGCGAATTCGTTCCGCATCTCACGCTCGCGCGATTCCGCGCGGAGGGAAACGCGCTGCGCGATCTCGAAAAACTTGTGCGCGCCGCCGGCGAACTAAAGTCGTATGATTTCGGCGAATCGAGAGAGACGGAATTCCATCTCATCGAAAGCTTGCTGAAACCTACCGGCGCGGAATATAAACGGCAGCGGACATTTCCAATCGCGAAGGGACCGGCGTGATCTACTACTGGCTCATTCCCCTGGCCGCCTATCTGCTCGGCTCAATTCCATTTGGCCTACTCATCGTGAAAGCCGCTTCGGGGACGGACATCCGCGAAAAAGGCAGCGGCAATATCGGCGCCGCCAACGTCACACGTAATGCGGGACCGATGGCGGGCGCGCTCACGCTGCTCCTCGACGCTGCCAAGGGTTACCTGGCCGTTTGGCTTGCGGCCCACTTCACAGGCGCAAGCATTCGCTGGATGATGATTGCGGCAGTCGCCGCCGTGATCGGCCACGTGTTTCCGATCTGGCTGGGATTTCGCGGCGGAAAAGGCGTGGCGACCGGCCTCGGCGTATTTTTTCCAATTTGCTGGCAAGCTGCCGCGGCCGGAGTCGTGCTCTGGCTGCTGGTGGTTGTGTTCTGGCGGTATTCTTCGCTGGGGTCGATCGCGGCCGCTGCTGCAATGCCAGTCTTCGTTTACCTGCTCTACGCACCGCGCCACGCGCCGCCGGATATCGTCACGATCGGCACCACGTTTGTTGCTCTTCTCATCCTGGTGAAGCACCGCGAAAATATCAGGCGGCTTGTCGCCGGCGAAGAAAGCAAACTCAAGCTCACACGGTAGCGCGTCACTTCACGCTGACAATTACCAGCGTCAAGTCGTCCTGAAAATTTCCGCCGCAGAAGCCCGTCACTTCCTTAGCCATCGTTTCGAGCAGGCCGGAGGCGTTCAACCGGAGGTTGCGATTCGCCAACCCGATCAATCTTGCCTCGCCAAACTCTTCGCCCTCTGAATTCGCCGCCTCCGTCAACCCATCGGTGTAGAGCACAAGGTGGTCGCCGGACTCCAATTTCACATTTGCAATTTCATAATCCTGGCCGGGAAAAATTCCCAGCGGAGTTCCCCCCTCCTTCAATGAAATCGCCTCGCCGGATTTGCGAAACAGGATCGGCGGCCAGTGCCCTGCCCCGGCGTAGCTGAGCGCCCCTTTGTGCACGTCAATCGTGCAGTACCAGAAGGTGATGAATTTGTCCGCCGCGATATTATTGCAGAGCACGTCATTCAATTTCCCCACGAGGATGCCTGGCGAAACAAGTTCTGAGACAAAGGCGCGAAAGCTGGCCAACAGGTTCGCCATCAGAAGGGCGGCGCTGATTCTCTTGCCGACCACGTCGCCGATACATATGCCCACTTTTCCTTCGCTGAATTTCACGATGTCATAGAAATCTCCACCGACGGCAAGCGTCGGCTGCCACACTCCCGCGATTTCCAGGCCCCGCACCTGCGGGATTTGTTTCGGCAGAAGGGCTTCCTGAATCTCGCGCGCCTTTCCGAATTCCTCCTCTTGAATCTGCGACTGCGTCTTTCCATCCTCGAGGCTGCGCTGCAATTCGAGGTTCCTGCGTTCAAGTCTGTCGCGTGTCACGCCATACAAGCGGATGATAGAGCCCGTGATCAAGACTACGACCACCCCCAGTCTGCCGCCGATCCAGAATTGGTCGAGAAATACCGCGAGGGGCGCTCGATACACTGCCATCACCGCCAAAAGCGCCAGGGCCGAGCTGGTAAGCGCGACTAGAAAAAGAAGCGGGATATAGACGAGCCAATCAAGAGGGCTGCGGAAACGGCCGCAAACTGGCGCCAACCAGACCATCGTCGGCCAGGTGAGATTGCCGATTACAAGCGAGTAGATGAGAATGACGCCAAAATCCACGCCCTGCATATCCGTAACTTTGAGGAGCGCGAACACCGCGACCGCAACGATGATGAGCACTTGCTGCCTGGCGAGCAATCTGCGAAAGCCAGAAGGAGAGGATGAGAACTGCGCGCTCGAAGAGGCCATCAGTTTTATGCCAGGAATCGCTGCGTTGGTGCGGAATCAGGGAGCATGGTAGGAAACGCGTGATGCAAAGTCAACTTGGCATGCGGGCGGAGCGAAACAGGCAGCGCATGCAACTGGCGGCCGGGAGTTCCGTGGTCAGCTCAGTCGAGGTTGCCGGCGGAAGTTGCCGAGGAGGGATTGCTCGCTGCGGATGCGGCGGCATGAGTAATGGCAGGAGCCCTCTCCACACGCGCATTTTGCAACAGCGTCCAGTCATTGCGGAATTCGAGCATTGTCTCGCGGCTGTGCTTGGGGCTTTTCAGCACGTGATCGGTGCGTGCGAGAACGAATTCGTATTCCAGACGGGCATCGGTCCCTGAAGCGAAAATATTGCTTGCGCTCAGACCTACGGTGGAAATCTCGTTTTGATTCGAAATATCCAGCCAGACGGCGCCATTGCTGTCCAGGCGGGGTGTTCCCGCCCGGTCAAGGTATTTGAACGTGTGGCTCAGGTCGCCGCGTGCGGCAATGATCTGCTCGCTCACCGCTTCCTCGGCGATCGAATCGAAGTCCGTGCGGTATTTTTCCCATTCCTTGGAAGTGCCCACGATTTGTTTGCGCGCTTCGCCGGCCACGGCCTCCAGCTCTTCCGCGCGCGCGGTGTCCTTCTCCGATTTCGCCTGTTTGATTTGGTAGCTGATATCGGTCACTTCCGCGGTCGGGTGCTCTTCCATTTCGTGCTCGGGATTGAAACGCCCGGTGAGCAAGTAAGATGCGGCCACGAACGGCAATTCGTGATCGGCGAAAATCAACATGGGCACCAGCAGCTTTTTCGAGTGGTAGAGCTGCTCGGTGCCGGCGCGGGCTTCGCTGCTGCGTTTGATGGTGCCGGGCACCTGCGCGATATGCAGGACGCGGAAATGCGCCTCGGAATGTTTTTCGGCGTAGTGAGTGAACGTCCGCGCGATGGCTTTCGGGCTCGCGATGCCAAAGTCGTTGAGGTAATCGGCGCTGGCGGAATGCGGGAAATAAGTATTCACCACGCGCTCGGTGAAATTCGCGCAATTGCGCGTGACGCCGTTGAAATGGTTCACGTTTGGCTGCGAATTGAATTCCTTGATGATCTCCAGATCCTGTTCGACCGAGGTATCCACGATGAAAATGTAAATGCTGCGGGAAAGTGTGGCGCCCACCATCTCGCGCCATTCGGCGTCGTTGCTGGTCTGGCAGGAATGGCTGGCGCAGAAACCAGTTAGATATTTCTCGCGGTACCTTTCCTCAAGGGCCTTTTTAATCTTCCGCGAGCCGAAGATTGGCCGGTTCTGTGGATCTTCGACGCCGTAAAGGTAGATGCTGAAAGGCACAGCGTTCCATTCGTAGGGCTGATCCTCACCAAGCGTGGTGTAATTGCTCACCACGGATCCCAGTTCGCCGGGCCGGCAAAGGCGCAGTTTTACGGGCGTCTCCGGGCAAATATTCGAAAAATAGACGGCGCTGTGTCCCGAGCCGGTGATGCGCGCGACGCTGGTGTCCAGCGACTCGTTGAGGAGAACTCCCACATCGCCGTAAGCCTGGGAGCAGGCAAAGCAGGCCAGAAAGGCCGCGAGAAGGCACGGAATCAGGTAAAGGCTGTATTTTTGTGGGCGAGTAGCCACGGCGCGGGCAGGCAGAGCTCGCCCGGGTACGATTCTCCGACACTGTGTTTGCCGAGTTTCGATTTGTCGCGCCATGGCATGGCTTTAGTACTTGATTGGCTGGGCTCATCATTTAGAATCGCCCGCCTCGAAGTTTGGTTGCACAGAACGCAATTGTGAATAGACCTGTCGCGTAAGTGCCAATAGCCCCGTAGCTTATCCGGCAACGCCAGTACTAAGGTCCCGTTGTACGCCCCGCTTCTGTCGGCTAGCATTTCAATGACAGGGAATCTTGTGCCCAAACCAGCCCCCAAGCATTCCGCGACGCGCCGATTGCGCATCCTTTGGATCGTGCTAGGGGCGTTGCTGCTCGTCAGCATCACGCCGCTGTGGCTCTACCACCGCCAGGTGCTGCGGCTGAGCGAACAAAAGCTTCAGGACACCGAGCGCGTCCAGCAAAACGAAATCACCCGCTCGCTCGCCAACGAAACGCTGCAATTCGAGCAGAACTTGCGCGAGCAGCTCCTGAGCCAGCGGCAAACTCTAGCTCTGACCGGCTGGATCCTGAACGTGGACGACACCGCGCACGCTCCGCAACTTTCGCGGCTGCTGCAAAATTTCGTCGAAAACAACCCGAATATTCTTTACGTCACCGCCGTCAACAAACAGGCCAAGGGCGAATCCGCCGGGAGCATCCATGCGGATACGGACCCCTTCGTCGAAGTGGCCCTGAAACGCGCCTTCACCGCCAGCATTCAGGGACTGAATTTCATCAGCGAGCCTTTCGCGCTTGGGCACGAAAACCGCCCCGCGCTCGTGATGTCCGTGCCGCTCTTCTCCGAAGGGCAATTCAGCGGCATGCTCGCCTCGGTGGTTTCGATCGACCGCTTGCTTGGCCGCCTGCGCGATGCCAGCGTGCGCGATCGCGTGGTGTACATAGTGGACGTGCACGGGCACATCGTGGCGCACCCGGATACGCGCGACGTGGTTCCAGGACGCGATGTCAGCAATTCCTCCCCTCTCGTGAAGCAATTCGAGGATTTGCCGCAGGAACTGCGCGCCACCGAAACGATGCACTTCTCCGAACCCGCAAAAACAGACGGCCGGTCGGTGGAGATGATCGGGACCTACAGCACCATCCCCGAATTGCGCTGGGCCGTGATCGCGCAGCGCAGCCTGGACGAAGCGCGCATTGACGCGGGCGTGAAAGAGCTGACGGCGCAAGCGCTCAGCTTCGTCGTCGGCGTCACGTTCGTCGCGCTGCTTTTCGGATATTTATTCGCTGTCGGTATCACGCGCCCAATCCGGGGACTCGTCTTTTCCGTCCGCGCCATCAGCCGCGCCGAATTCCACGAGCGCGCGGAAGTCCGCGGCGCCGCTGAAATCAGCGAGCTGGCCGAGACGTTCAACAACATGGCCGGCGATATCGAGCAGTACGTCGAGCGCCTGAAGCAGGCCGCCGCGGAAAATCGCGACCTGTTCCTTGGCTCCATCCGCATGCTTGCCGCCGCGATCGACGAGAAGGACCCCTACACCCGTGGCCATTCCGGCCGCGTGGCGAAATATTCGATGATCATCGGCGAATATCTCAAGCTCGAGTCGGCGGACCTGGACCGCCTGCGCATTTCGGCCTTGCTCCACGACGTCGGCAAAATCGGCGTTGACGATCGCGTGCTGAAAAAGCCGGGCAAGCTGACCGACGAGGAATTCGAGTTGATGAAGCAGCACACCGTGAAGGGCGCCAATATCATGCGTCCCGTCGCGCAATTGAAGGACGTGTTGCCCGGCATCGAGCTGCATCACGAGCGGCTGGACGGCGCGGGCTATCCATATGGGTTGTCGGGCGACCAGATTCCCATGATGGCGCGCATCATCGCCGTGGCGGACACGCTCGACGCCATCACCACCAATCGCCCTTACCAATCGGCGATGGACCTCCAATACGCGCTCGACCGCGTGCGGTCACTCGCTGTCGCACGCTTCGACCCGAAAGTTGTCGCCGCCCTCGAATCCGCGGTGAAGGACGGCCGCCTCCGCCTCTCCGCCACGCTCGTCGAGGTGTAAGCTCCCAGGCAAACAAATTTTATGGACATAAACCTCGCCCTGGTCGCTTATATCCTGCCCGGCATGGCCGTCGTGTTCGGGCTCCCGATGGCGCTGGGGCTCGTCCCGCCCAATCGCTTTTACGGTTTCCGAACGCGCAAAACGCTTTCGTCGCCGGAGGTCTGGTACCCGGCCAACCAAGTTTGCGGCTGGGCCATGGTTGTTGCGGGGACCGTCGCGATTCTGCATAACTCGCACTTCCACCATCAGCACGCTGACTGGCCCTCCACAACGCAGCAAATTTCCCTCTCGCTTTCGACAGGATTCCTGCTCCTGCTCGCCGTCGCTATCTCCGCGCTATATCTGCGAAAGCTGTAGCTGCCGCCTCCCTGCAAATTGCCCTCGCCTGAAACGCACAAGCTAGATTGGCTTGACGCGTTAGTTGCCTTAAAAGGCACATCATGCCGCATTAGGAAATTTTCATTAGTAAAATGAAAGACGCCGCCCCTAGGGCGTGCCTAACGTTTGAAGAGCAGAAGGAGAAACATGAAGAGAGCCATCACGAGTGCGCTATTTTCCCTCTTACTTTCCGGTGCAGCAGTTTTCGCACAAGACGCGCCGAAGCATGCCGCGGCGAAGCCCGTCAATGTGGACATCATCAATGCCGAGGGGCACAGCGTCGGAACCGCAGTCCTTTCCGAAGCACAGCATGGCGTGAAGATTACTCTGGCCATCAAGGACATGCCACCCGGCGCGCACCTGATGCACATCCACGAATTCCCGGAATGCGTCCCGCCTGATTTCAAGTCCGCGGGCGCCCACTTCAATCCGTCGGGCGCAAGCCACGACGGGCACGGCCCAGCAGGCCCACCGGCGGGAGACATCCCCAATTTTGTGCTGACGGTGGCCGCGGATGGCACAGCCCACACGAGTGTGATCGCACCGTACGTCACGCTCGGCAACGAGCCCAATTCCGTCTTCACCAACGGCGGCACCGCCCTCGTATTTCACGCCGTGGCAGGCCATGTTTCCGCCAGCGCGCCGCCGCGAATCGCCTGCGGAATCATCGCGCGGCCGCAATAGCGCCGAGCCAGCGGAACGATTCACCTCGCCTCGCAAAGCCGGCGCCGAGCACTGACTCGGCGCCGCAATGCACCCGCTCATCGCCTTAATCTTTCGGCATTTCAAATCTCAAATGGCTCTGTTGACATCCTGTCGGAGGAGAGGGTGCCTCAAGCGATAGAGGTTGTAGGTCAGTCCCAACAGCGACGCTTGGCGCTGCTGCATCGCCAGGCTGCGGCCCGGCGCTCGGGCCGAGAGTTTGCGTTTGATGATGGAGAAGACCGTTTCCACCTTGGCTCGCTGCCGGTAGGTCTTTTCCGGAAAATGCCGCCGCATCTGTCCGCGGATTCCCACGCGACTGCTGCGGCCGCGCTTGGCCGGGATGATGCTGCGCGCTCCGAGCCGCTCGCGGATGTGCCGATGGTTTTGTTCGGTGTCAAATTCGGCGTCCGCCAACACCAAATCGATCGACGCGACGCGGCTCGCCGCGTCGACCAAATCCGGCAGACTTCGGCAATCGCACCACGGCGCCTGCCGCCCGCGCTGCGCCAGAATGATCAGTTTGTCCAGATCGGCGACGATCAGCCACTTCAACCAATAGCTCCAGCGCGTCATGCCGCGCGGCCGCTGCTTGATGCGGCGAATAAAAAAGGTGCTCGCGGCGTTGTGGCTCAGTCCCGTACCGTCGACGGCCACGCGGGCGCCGCGCCGCGCGCGACGTTTTGGGCTCTTGAATCGCCGCGCCGATTCTCCCAACACACGATTGATCGTCTGGTCGTCGAGCCGCTGCAAGAAACGGTACAAGGTGGTGTAGTCGGGCACGCGGGAAAGCTTCAGGGCCACGAGCAGCTCGCCGTGCTCGCGCAAACGCACTTCGGTTTCGCGAAAGGTCCAGTCCTCGTAGCGCATCAGGCAGAGCACGGCCAGCAACTGCGGTTGGGTGAATTGGTGCTTGCTGAAACGGCTGCGGTAGGACGGCAGAGTCGCCGTGGCCACATCCAGGGCCACGCGCGCAAACGGCAGGAGTCCAATCTCTGGCATCGCTCCTCCTGCTCGCATAGAAAACACCACTCGCCCGCGCCTGTCGCGGCCCAAATTCACGCTTGTGACGAGGATGTCAACAAAGCCATCTCAAATCTCCAATTTGAAATCTCTCTAGCTCCGTCAATCAGTGATACCATCCGCGCCGATTCGAATGCAGCGTGGGCGTGGGTCTGCGCCAAAGTTCACTGAAGCCCGCGATACTAAAATGCAGGAGCGGCATGGAGCTTCCACAAAACGCAGTTATCCGCGAGCCGCACACGGAGACTAAGAGCCTCTACCCCTCGACGCGCTGGGCCTGGTACACCGTCACAATCCTGCTATGCGCCTACATTTTCTCATTCATTGACCGTCAAATTTTGAATCTCCTGGTCGCCCCGGTCCGCCGCGATCTCGCGATCACCGATACGCAGATGAGCCTGCTCATCGGCTTCAGCTTCGCCCTTTTCTATTCCGTGCTCGGCTTGCCATTTGGCCGCCTCGCGGATTCGGTGAATCGCCCAAAATTGATTTTCGCTGGCATGCTCACCTGGAGCCTGATGACCGGCGGATGCGGCCTGGTCAGCTCCTACTGGCAGCTTTTTCTCCTGCGCATGGGTGTCGGCATCGGCGAAGCCACGCTTTCGCCCGCCGCCTATTCCATGATTTCCGATTCCTTCCCGCCCGATAAACGCTCCGTGCCTTTCGGCGTTTACACCATGGCCACCTACGTCGGCGGCGGATTCGCGTTCCTCTTCGGCGGATTGCTGCTGCGCTCCTTCGGGACCAGGGAGCTGTTTCATCTGCCCGTCATCGGCGTTGTTCGTCCGTGGCAAACGCTTTTTTTGCTTCTGGGAGTTTCTGGAATTTTATTCACACTCGTGCTCGTCACCCTTCGCGATCCTTCGCGAAAGGGCGCTCGCGCAATCGCGACGGCGGCAGGGAGAGCAAAAATCGAACGCCTCCCGCTCAAAGCAGTCTGGAACTACTTCGCGGCGAACGGAACCACGCTGCTTTCGCTCATCGTCGGCATGGCCTTAGTAGCCCTCGCGGCTTACGGCACCTCCGCCTGGGGGATCACCTTCCTCGTTCGCAACCATCGAATGACCGCTTCGCAGGCGGGCATTTATTTCGGCGGCGCGCAAATCGTCTCCGGCTCGCTCGGGATGCTCACTGCTGGCAAGCTAGTCGCGTGGCTGATGAAGCGAGGCCGTCGAGACGCCTACATGCGCGTTGCGGCCATTTCCTGCGCCGCCTGGTTCATTCCCGGAATTTTGTACCCGCTCGTATCGCAAACCGTTGCCGTCGTGACCTTGATCTACATCGCGACGTTTTTTCTTTGCATGCCCACGTGCTTGATCCCCGCAGCCATCTTGGAGCTCGTGCCCAACGCCATGCGCGGCCAAGCCACCGCCGTCTATCTCCTGATCGTAAATTTGATCGGCTTGGGAATCGGCCCCACCGCGATCGCGCTCGTCACCGACCACGTCTTTGGATTCGACGCCGCCGTGCGCTATTCCCTCATAATCGTCCCCGTCGCGGCATGCCTACTGGCTGAGCTACTCTTTCTGATTGGCCTCCGCTCCTACAATCCCTGCCTCGACCGCCTCGATACTTGGTTGAAACAAAATCTGTAGAAGCCGATTTCCGGGACGAAGGTTCGCATCACGCATGGGAAACTCTCCGCACCGGCGGCCGGGCACCGCCCGTCGCTGTGTTATATTCCCAGCCGAAGAGGGAAAGCTGCCGCGAAATGACCACGGAAGCTCAAACGCCAGCCTCAGCCGGCGACCTCATTCCCTCGACCCTCCAGCAGCCAATCGCCCTGCGTTTCTGGTTAGCCGTTCTGCTCACCGGAGTTGGCACGGGACTCGGCGCGATAGCGCTGACTCGCCTACTCGAAGTCACCCAGCATTTCGCCTGGCGCGGATCACCGACCGACATCCTCGACGCGGCCCAGCAAGCCAGCCCCTCGCGCCGCATCGTCGTGCTCCTCGCCGCCGCTCTGCTCACCGGTGTGGGACAACTCCTCCTCAAGCAGCTCTCCAGCGCAAACGGCATCGACACAACCGCCGCCATCTGGTTCCACGCTGGACGATTGCCGGCCTTGCGCACGCTCGGAAGCGCCGTGCTCTCTGTCCTGATCGTCGGCTTGGGAGTATCGCTCGGCCGCGAGGGCGCCCCCAAACAAGCAGGCGCGGTCTTCGCCAATTTCTTTTCTGACAAGGAACGTTTGTCCGACGAGCAGCGCCGCCTGCTGGTTGCCTGCGGGGCGGGTGCCGGATTGGGCGCCGCCTACGGAGTGCCTTTGGGAGGCGCGCTCTTTGCGCTCGAAGTCATGCGCGGCAAGCTGGCGCTTCGCTATGTGCTTCCCGCTCTTTTTGCCTCGATGGTCGCTACGGGAGTTTCCTGGTTTGTGCTTCCCAACGCGCCCACCTATGCGATTCCTGCCTATGTAAGCTCGTCGCCAATCATTTTTTGGGCGCTGATCATGGGCCCCATCGCTGGTCTGGCGTCTGTCGCTTACGTTCGACTGGTTACCTGGGCCTATCGCCACCGGCCCGAAGGCTGGAGACGGCTCCTGGCTCCCATAATCATCATGGGGTCGCTCGGAGTCGCATCGATCTGGGTGCCGCAGATTCTCGGCAATGGAAAAGATGTCTCGCAACTCCTGTTCACCGGCCAGGTGGCGCCCCTGTTGATGCTCGCGTTACTCGCATTGAAACCCGCCGCCACCATCTTATGTATGCGCAGCGGAGCACCCGGCGGATTGTTTACGCCCTCTCTGACGGCTGGAGCCTTGCTCGGAGGCGTGATGGGGCTGCTTTGGTCGCACCTCTGGCCCGGCGCCCCCCTCGGCTTATATGCATTGCTCGGCGCAGGCGCAGTGCTCGGCGCGACCACGCAGGGCCCGATATCCACGGTCGTCTTAATGATGGAATTGACGGGCAGAGCTCGTTCCTTCATCTTGCCCCTGCTGCTCGTCGTGGCGATTGCAACAATCGTAGCCCGCAGCGTCGAGCCGCGATCCATTTATGACGCCCGCCTCACCGACGAAGAAATCGCGGAACGCCAGCGGCTGCGAGACCAGCCCGCTCAGTAACCTTCGCCAAATTCTCTCGCCGCGTCGCGACGACTCGTAACTCGGCCGCATCTCGCCATCGGTTTCGTCGTCATATCAAAAGCTTCGACTCCCGACAAGCCATCCGGGCTCAATGAATCGAGACCGACTCCGCAAGACAGCAAGAGAAGTCAACCTGAAGTCACGACCTGCGTCTTAATACTCGACCTGTGAGCGCCGAGGCTGGCCGGGCGATCCGTGGGAAATTCCGCATGTCCAAGACTCGTGATACTCGTTGCAACAATGCTCGCATCGTATCGAGGAAGTTGAGAACGGTTGAGGAAGATTCGCTTCTTCGCCATGCCACGTGCACCTCGAGTGTTGCCAACGGTTCCCGGAGAGGCAGGGCCACAAGGCGATCGGCAAACGACGGGTGGCTGGGATTCTTGCCCACGGCGAGGACTACTCCCTTTCCTGATGCCGCCATCATCGCGCCGGCTTCGTCATACACTGTCGATTCGGTAAGGACAATCCTCGGGCTCAGTCCCGCATCGCGGCACAACGCGAGCGCGAGGTCATGGAAATGCGGCGAGATGGATCGTTCAATCAGCAGCAGCGTCTCGTGGCTCAAATCCTTCAGGCGAAGATGCGTACGCTTTGCCAGCGGGTTTGAGCGCGCCAGAACTACCGAGAGACTCTCCTTAAATAGTTTCTCCGATGCGAGTTCAAGTGAAGTCGCGGGCCCATGTGAGAATCCGACGTCAATGTTTCGGGTCAAAAGGGCTTGGCTCTGATGGCCTGAAAGGATGTCTCTGACATCGACTTCAATCTTCGGAAACAACCGCATGTGTTGGTTGATGGCCAGACTGACCACATCCCCGAGCCCTTTCCCGAATCCCACGCGCACGGTTCCCAGCTCGCCGTTTTTGGTTTGACGAGCCACGTCAACGGCCACTTCAACTTGTTCCAGCGCCAATCTGACTCCGCTCAAGAAGCGGCATCCGGCATCCGTAAGAAGGACCTTGCCGGACCGCCGCTCGAACAATTGCACGCCGATCTCGTTTTCCAGCGAGCGGATCTGCCGACTCAAGGGAGGTTGCGCCATTTTGAGCCGCTTCGCGGCCTTCGTGAAACTGAGGTCTTCGGCAACGGCGACGAAATAACGAAGATGATGAAGTTCCATAAGGCTGCGGAGTATAACGGAACACTCCTTGGCGCCATACCTTTTTAATATAAATACCTTTTCGGTATGCCAAATCATTCGTTTTTGGTCTTGACACGGACTGTGACGCGGATTCAGAGTGTCGCGGTTTTGCTCAGAAATATTGGGACGGTCATCCGCAGTCCTCAAGAGGATGATTTTGTAAAGTAGGGGCGCGACCGCGCGCTGACCGATTCCCAGTGATTGCTGTGAGTACCGTTACTCCATGCCTCAGGAGGTGTCACTATGAATGTGAAGCGATCCGCATTGTGTTTGTTTGCGTTACTCGCTATGGCGAGTTGGCTGTTTGACGGTGTTTCCGCCCAGGACGTCCGAGCGTCGGCGACGATTCCCAAAATGACTTGTGCAAGCCTGACGAATCTATCTTTGCCAAATACGCGCATCATAAGCGCAACCGAGGTCACCAGTTCCAGCGGCAATTACTGCAACGTGATCGGAGTGATCGACGAGCGCTTCAGCGCCCAGGATCCTGATCATTTCGTTTATGGTATCGGATTCGAAGTTAACCTGCCCGATACTTGGGTCGGCCGGTTCGAAATGATGGGCGGTGGCGGCACCGACGGATCCGTCGCGAGTCCCCAAGGGAGCGCCGGCACGGAACTGGGCCAGGGCTGGGCGGTCGCCGCCGACGACGGCGGGCACGAGGACGCACCCGGAAATCCCGCCTTTAGCTGGATTGACGACGATAGCAACGCGGGAGGTACGGCGCACTTCGGCCTGGACGAGCAGGCACGCGTCGACTACGGTTACAAAGGCATTGCGAAAACCACGGAAATCTCGAAGCTGATCATCGCCCGCTATTATGGCCAGGAGCCACAATATTCCTATCTATGGGGTTGCTCGGACGGCGGACGCGATGCGATGGTCGCAGCCCAGCGCGAGCCCGAAATGTTCGACGGTCTCGTCGCTGGAAATCCCGGTTTCGATTTGCCGCGCGCAGGCGTCGCGGAAGCGTGGAACGAACAGCAGCTCGCCCCGCTGGCGACCACCACGGACAGCAACGGCCAGCCTTACTTGCCTCCCACATTTCAACCCCAGGATTTGGAAGTTGCCTCGGCGGCGATTCTTAGCGCCTGCGATGCCCTCGATGGATTGGTTGACGGCATCATCGACAATTATTTGGCATGCACCAACGATAAGGTCTATCCCGCGCTGGCCGCATATACATGCAGCTCCACCGGCGCCCACGGCAACACGCCCCACGGCGGCGATTGCCTGACTGCGGGGCAGGTCGATGCGCTCAAGAGGATCTTTGCCGGTCCCCGGAACTCGCACGGTCTCCCCCTCTATTCGAGCTGGTTTTGGGACGCCGGCATTTGGGATCCGCCCTCGGCGTTCGGTGCGGGCTGGCAAGCTTGGAACGTGTCATTTTTCGGTCCGCCGAATACAAACACGGCCATTAATCTCACCCTGGGGGCCGGCGCGATTCCGATGATCTTTACGAACCCGCCGGTAGTCACGCCAGTCGCCGGCACAAATGGGCAGGAGGCGTTCATCTTCAATTACAATTTCGATACGGACGCGCCGACGATTTTCAAGTCAACACCCCAATACCCGGAGAGTCCAATGGACTTCATGACCGGGACGCCGTTCGGGCCGTCGCCCTTCCTTTTTCCGTTCAGAAACCACAACGGAAAGATGATCATGTACGATTCGGTGAACGATGGCATCTTCTCAGGCGTCGATTTGGTTGAGTATTACGGTCTGCTGGACGATGTTATGCGCGGTCATGCGCGGGATTTCGCAAGATTGTTCATGATCCCCAACATGGCGCACTGCGGCGGCGGGCCGGCGACCAACAGCTTTAACCCCAATCTCCTGGGAGCCATCACTACGTGGGTCGAGAAGGGAGTTGCGCCGGATATGATCATCGCCGCCAACACGAATACGTCCTCGCCGTTTCCAAGTGGTGCGCCTTTTGATCCCCGCGTGGCTCAGAATTTTCCAACCGGGGGAACACGCCCGATTTGTCCATTCCCGCAGCAGACGCGCTACAAAGGCACGGGCGCAACGAACGATGCGGCCAACTTCGTTTGCGTCAGGCCGGAAAGAGACGGCAAATAGCTTGTCACAGGTGGGGAAAAGCTCCCGTCACACCGGGAGCTTTTCTCCACCAACATTCCTTTGCGAACTGAATCCGGCGCCCTGCCCTCGGTTTTCGCTTCGTCGAAAACGAATCCTCGGAGATTGACCCGCTTCTCTCTCCCTACTCATCTCTCCTGCGCCGGAATCCTCTGCTAGAATGAATGATTCCGCGCGCTGCGCGGATCTCGCATGATTACTCTCTTCGGACCACCGGAACCCACTCTACTGGAGCGGCTGAAAGACTCCGTCGGCAAGACGCGCACGGAACTCGCCGCCAAGGTCGAGCAAATTCTCACGGGCGACCGTCCCGTGGATCCCGAGCTGCTCAAGCAGCTTGAATCCGCGCTGCTCAGCGCCGATATCGGGGTGCGCACGACGAAAGAAATCCTCGCCGCGCTCCGCCAGCAGGTGAACGAGCACAAGCTGACCGATTCGAAAGACCTGAAGCGCGAGCTGAAAAACCAGGTGCTGAAAATCCTCACCGCGCCGGCCGCGAATTCCGATGGGAAACAAGGCGCGGCGACTGCGCAAGCAACGGCCGCGCCGCGCGTGCTCTTCGTCGTCGGCGTCAACGGCACGGGAAAAACCACCACCATCGGCAAGCTCGCGAATCGCCTGAAAAAAGAGGGCGCCACCGTCGTCCTGTGTGCCGCCGATACCTTTCGCGCCGCAGCCATTGAACAACTCGAAGTCTGGGGCCGTCGCGCGGGCGCCGAAGTGATCAAGCAAAAATCCGGCGCCGATCCTTCCGCCGTGATTTTCGACGCGCTCACGGCCGCCAGCGCCCGCGGAGCCGACGCCGTAATCGTGGACACAGCCGGCCGCCTGCACACGAAATCGAATCTGATGGCCGAGCTCGAAAAGATGAAACGCACCGCGGCGAAAATCGTCCCCGGCGCGCCGCATGACGTGCTCCTGGTCCTCGACGCCACCACCGGCCAAAACGGCCTCAATCAGGCGCGCGAATTCTGGAGCCACGCGGGCGTCACGGGTATCGTGCTCACCAAGCTTGACGGCACGGCCAAGGGCGGCATCGTCGTGGCCATCGCTCGCGAACTCAATCTCCCCATCCGTTTCGTCGGCACCGGCGAGCAGATGGACGACCTCGTCCCCTTCGACGCTCAAACCTATGTCAACTCGCTCTTCGATTAAGCCGCTCCACGAAAATAATTTTTGGCTGTCGGAGGCGGTGGCGCTCGCCCGCGAAGGCATGGCCCTGGTGCACCCGAATCCGCGCGTGGGAGCGGTCGTCGTAAAGCATGGCGTCAAGGTGGGCGAAGGCTTTCACGTTTACGATCGCCGCGACCACGCCGAAATCGTCGCGCTGCGCCACGCCGGCGCGAAAGCGCGCGGCGCTTCGCTCTATGTGAATCTCGAGCCGTGCTCCACCACCGGCCGCACAGGCCCTTGCACGAAAGCCATCATCGCCGCCGGAATCAAAAAAGTGTACGCCGTGATGAAAGACCCGAACCCGGCGGTCTCAGGCCACGGGTTCGCGGAACTCAAGCGCGCGGGAATTGCAGTGCACGTGCTCGAGCGCAGCCACGAATCCGCGCGCGAGTTGAACGAGGATTTCGCCAAGTGGATTCGCACGGGCCTGCCGTTCGTCACGCTCAAAACCGCGCTCACGCTCGACGGCCAAATCGCCCAGCGCTCAGGCAGCGTCACCTGGATCACCAGTGAACCCTCGCGCGAGTTTGTCCAAAGGCTTCGCCACGCCGCCGACGCGCTGCTCACCGGAATCGGCACCGTTCTTTCCGACGACCCGCGCCTCACCGATCGCACCGGCGAGCCCCGCAGGCGAAGGCTAATGCGCGCCGTGGTAGATTCGCGGCTGCGAATGCCGCTGAAATCGAAGCTCGTGAAATCAGCCGGGCACGATCTCATCATCTTCACCACGCAATCTGCCGATTCGCCGAAAGCGCGCGCCCTCCTTCGCGCCGGCGCGGAGGTGGTCCGCGTGCCTGCAGAGCGCGGACGCGCGGATCTGCACGCCGTCCTGCGCGAGCTGGGCCGCCGACAGATGCTGAATGTCCTGCTCGAAGCCGGCGCCGAACTGAATGGCGCAGCCCTCGAAGCAGGAATTGTGGACAAGATGATTCTCTTCTATGCTCCCAAAATCATGGGGACGGGCGGCGTGCCTATGGCGCGCATCCCCTCGCGCTGGTTCGACAAATCGCCGGCGCTGAAGAATTTGACTCTGAATCGCTGCGGCTCGGATTTCGTCGTCCAAGGACATTTTTACGATGTTTACAGGGATCACCGAACACGTCGGAAAAATTGATTCGCTCGAGCGCGGCGAAGAAGGCGGCCGTCTCCGCATCAGCCTGGCCGGCGCGCACGAGCTCGCGAAGGAAATGAAGCTTGGCGACAGCATTTCCGTCAACGGCTGCTGCCTCACCGTCGTCGAATTCGCCAAGAATCATTTTTCCGCCGACCTCTCCGGCGAAACGCTGCGCCGCACCGCCTTCGCCGAAAAAAAATCTGGCGACCCGGTGAACCTCGAACGCCCCCTCTCAGCAGGCGCGCGCCTCGGCGGCCATTTTGTCCAGGGACACGTTGACGGCGTCGGCCTCGTCACGCGCCTCGTCCCCGAAGGCGAAAATTGGTGGCTCTCCGTGCGCGTCCCCGAAGATTTGCGCCGCTACGTGGCCGAAAAAGGCTCGCTCGCGATTGATGGCGTCAGCCTCACTGTCGCCCGCTGGCAGGAAGGCGTCGCCGATATCGCCATCATCCCGTTCACCTACACGCACACCAACGTGCACTCGATGGTCGTCGGCGACGCGGTGAATCTCGAAACCGATATTCTCGCGAAGTACGTCGAAAGCCTGCTCGCCGCGCAAAAATCCGGCGCCGCGCCCCATCTGAAAATCAGCGAACTCATCGAAGAGGGCTTCTAATTTGCCCCGGGCCTCTTCACTCCGATGAGCGCGGAAAAAACGTACGACGCCGCCGTTATCGGCGCGGGAGTTTTCGGCGCGTGGACCGCCTACTATTTGCAAAAATCCGGCGCCACCGTCGCGCTCCTCGACGCCTACGGCCCCGCGCACGCCCGCGCAAGCTCCGGCGGCGAATCGCGCATCATCCGCATGGGCTACGGCGCCGACGAAATCTACACGCGCTGGTCCATGCGCGCGCTCCCGCTCTGGAAGCAGCTTTTCGCCGAAGCCGGCCAGCCGGAGCTTTTCCGCCCCACAGGCGTGCTCTGGATCGCGCACCAGGACGAGCCATACGCGCTAGCCACGCTCGCCACACTCGAAAAAGCCGGCGCGGTATTCGAAAAGCTTTCTCTGGTGGATTTGCGCCACCACTACCCGCAAATTGTCTTCGACGACGACTCCTGGGGCATTCTCGAACGCCGAAGCGGAGTCCTGATGGCCCGCCGCGCCGTCCAGCTCGTCGTCCAGCGTGCGCAAAAACTCGGCGCGGAATATTGGCAGGAAGAAATTCTCGCCCCGGAAGGCCGCGGCCACATCACGAAACTGAAAGCCGCCAGCGGCGAAACGATCGCGGCGGAAAAATTCATCTTCGCCTGCGGCCCGTGGCTGCCGAAACTTTTCCCGGATCTACTTGGCGCGCGCATCTTCCCGTCGCGCCAGGAGATTTATTTCTTCGGCGTCCCTGCAGGCGACGCGCGCTTCGGACCGCCCGCCATGCCCACGTGGCTCGAGATGAAAGATGAATATTACGGCATGCCCGACCTCGAAAGCCGCGGCTTCAAAATCGCCAACGATCGCCACGGCGAATCGGTGGATCCCGACACGCAATCGCGCCTGCCCAGCGCGGAAGGAATGGCAGCAGCTAGAAATTATGTCGCGCGCCGCTTCCCTGCCCTGAAAGACGCGCCCATCATCGAAACGCGCGTCTGCCAATACGAAAACACATCGAATGGCGATTTCCTGATCGACCGGCATCCCGCGTTCGAAAATGTCTGGCTGGTGGGCGGCGGCTCAGGCCACGGCTTCAAGCACGGCCCCTCGCTCGGTGAATACGTCGCCGCGCACATTACGCAGGGAGCCGGCATCGATCCGCGTTTTACGCTGGCCACAAAAGAAGACGTCCAGAAACGCGCGGTTTTCTAGCGTCATTTAAAGCGCGGCAGGCCTCCCGGCCTCGCGCGCCTTCTGCCGCGCCCCGCGAAAATAAAGCACGATCCCAAGCAGGATCGCGAACCCAGTCCCCCCAACAAGCTTCATCTCAAATTGAAGTTTATTCACCGTGTCGCCCGGGGGGATCACTGAGAGCACGATGGCCGCGACCGATACGACGAATCCTAGCCCGCCCGCAATCCACACGCCCGTCTTCCCGCCAGGAATCAACACCGCTCCCGGCGAATTCTCGCGGTCGGCCCGGTAAGCAAGCTTGATCGCCGCCGCATACATGTACATGAACGGAATGAAATAAAGAATGTTCGTGCCGTCCACAAGAATTTGATACGCGCTCACCGTGGTCTCATTGATCTGGCTCAGCAGCAGGATAAGGCCCGAAATAATCGCCTGCACCAAAATCGAAACGTATGGCGTCTTCCACGTCGGATGAATTTTGCCAAACGCCTGCGGCAAATAACGATCGAGTCCAACCACAAAAGGCACTCGCGCAATTCCAGCGACCGTGCTTCCCACGCCGCCCGCATTCCCCACCGTCACCAGCATCGCCGCAATCATCCCCAGCGCGCCCACTTTCAAAATTCCAGACCCAATCGTCAGCGCCTCGAAAACGCCGCTCTTCGGATCTACTGCCACGCTGCTCATCAGCGAAAGCACCGCCACAGTCCCGGCAATATACGCCACAGCGATCGCGATGCTCGATCCGAGAATCGCGCGCGGAAAAGTCTTGCGCGGCTCGCGCACTTCTTCGCTCATCGTCGACACCAACTCGAGCCCGGCAAACGCAAAAGCAATCTGCGGCCAGAAATTCACCGTGTCCCAATCCCAGTGCGGCCAGATGTTGCTCCAGTTAAATTGCGTCACCGAGCCCTGCTTGTGCCACACAATGGCCGCCACCACCACGAGAATCGTCAGCGGAAGAAAAGTCGAGACGCCGCCCGCGTTCTGCAGCCACTTGCCGATGTGCAGGCCGATGATGTTCATGAAAACCGCGATGAACAGCAAAACGAATGAGCCGACGAGCAGAAACGTGCGGTTCTGCGCCAGCGGCGCGTACCCGATCCCGCCAATGTAAGCAGCCATCGAGGCGCTAGCGAAAAGCAGCGCCGGAAAATAGAAGAGCGTGTACACCCAGTAATTCCAGCCCGCCACGAACCCATGAAATTCCCCGAATGCGTCCTTCGACCACGCGTACAAGCCGCCCTCTTCGGGGAATCGCGTTGAAAGTTCGGTGATCACCAGCGCCGTCGGCACGAAAAAAAAGATCGCCGCAAGAATCCACAAGCTGATCGACGAAGTCCCGTTGTGCGCCGCCGAAGCAATCCACCGCGGCCCCAGCACGGTCGCCACGTTGAAAAGCAGCACGTCCCAAACGCCCATCACCCGCGGTAGCTGTTTTTTCACATCGCCGGGCGCAGGAGTGCTCACGCGGTGGCGTCCAAGGCGGGAATCAATTCATCTTGCAGCAGAAAATTATGCAGAAACGGGTCTTTCGAATCCTCGAGATCCTGCCAGGTGCCGAAAAATGCCACGCGCCCCTCCTGGAGGAAAATCACGCGGTCCGCAAGTTTTTTCGCCAGGTGCGTATCGTGCGTCACCACGATCGAGGTCTTGTGGAATTTCGCCTTCAATTTCGCGATCAGCTCGCCGATGTGCGCCGCCATCAACGGGTCCACCATCGTGGTCGGCTCATCGTAGAGGATGGCTTCCGGATTTTCGGCCAGCGCGCGCGCAATCGCCACCGCGCGTTTCATGCCCGTGCTGAGGTCAGACGGCAAGCGATCCGCGTAAGCCGTCACTTCGAGCATTTCCAGCAGCTCGGCCACGCGCTTTTCCACTTGATCGGAATCTTCGTGGCCGCCGCGATTCACCAGCGGAAAGGCCACGTTTTCCGCCACGCTGAGCGAGTCGAAGAGCGCGCCCGATTGAAAAACCATGGTGACGCTTCGCCGAATTTCCGCAAATTGCGCTTCGGTGTATCCGGCCACGTCCTTCCCAGCCACGATAATTCTCCCCTCGTCCGGCTCGAGAAAGCCCAGCAGAAGTTTCAGCGAGACGGATTTCCCCACGCCGCTGCGGCCCAGGATCACGCCCGTCTCCCCTCGCTCGACGAAAAAACTCACATCCTTCAGCACGTCGTTGTCGCCGAAGGATTTCGAGACGCCGCGAAATTCGAGATAGTGTTCGCTCATCCTCGTCCGCTTCCGTTCAGTCTTGCTTTCGCCTCTTCGTAATCCGCCGGCGAGTTCATATTCTTGAATAGGAGACCCTCGGAATCAAAGGCTTTCCATTCCGCCGGTTCTATATTCTCCACGCGCAGACCGGCCAGGCCGTCCGTCACTTTTCTCGTCCCGCGTTCCAGTGCCGCGCGAATCGCCGGCTCGCATCGCGCCTGGTACATCGCGCAAAGCGGCTCGGCGCCGCGTTCATTCATCGGCAGCACCGCGTCGCCATCTGACGCAAGCGCTCGCCCCACAAGCGATTCGAGCCACGCTTTCGTCAGATACGGCAAATCGCATGCAACGATAAGATTCCATCGCGCGCGCGACGTCCGCAGCGCCGTCGCGATCCCTCCCAGCGGCCCCGCGGCCGGCCAATCGTCTGCCGCCACTTGCAAGCCAAGCGCGGCAAATCGCTCGGGGGCTCCAACAATAGTCGGCGCTCCCGCAACGGATTCGACGAGCCGCGCGATGCGCAAAATCAGCGGCGCCCCGCACAATTCAAGCAGCGCCTTGTCGCGCCCCATGCGCGAGCTCTCCCCGCCCGCCAGAATGAATCCACCGATTTGCTCGCGTGGCATCAAATTCCGTATCGCGATTCCCTTGTAGTCATCTTGAAGGCATCCGACAGGGATGCTCGATCGAACATTCTGGACGGGCCGGAACCGATTTCAGCCTCGATTCTCAGCGACCACATCCATTTTCCCACCTCGCCACTGCCTATGAACAAGCGCCGTAGGCGCGCCACAAGTTAGCCCAGCCCGCAAGGGTTGGGTACCCGATCAGCGATTGTCCACGAGCACCGTAGGTGCGCCACATCTTGCGCTGCTGACCTCCCACTATCAGCCCATCTCGCCCCGCTGTCATCCTGAAGGCATCCGACAAGGATGCCTGAAGGATCTCAGCTGCCGACTTATCTACCAGCTTCTATTTGTCCTCAATTTATTTTCCCGGCCGCTGAATCCCAAGCTCCCGCAACTTCTCCTGCAAGCTTTGCCGGTGCAACCCCACTTCCGCAGCAGTCCGCGAAACATTCCAGTGATGTTCTTCAAGCTTGCGCTTCAAATAAGCAATCTCGAATTGCCGCTTGGCCTCGCGAAAATCAGTTTCCGCAAGATAAGTATCCGCGCCCGAATTACGCGCGGCCCCCAAGCCGCTTGTGCCGAGCCGGATTTCTTCCGGCAGGTCAGCCTTGGTGATTTCGTCGCCGTCGGCCAACACCAGCGTTCGCTCAAGCGCATTCCGCAGCTCGCGCACGTTTCCCGGCCAATCATAGCGGCGAAGCAGTTCCATCGCTTCGTGGCTCAAGCGCACGTGCCGCTTGTGGCGTTCGCCAAGCTGCTCGAGAAACGCCCCGGCAAGCAGCCCGATATCCTCTTTATGCCCGCGCAATGGAGGCAAATCGAGTGAAACCACGCGCAACCGGTAAAATAGATCTTCGCGGAATCGCCCCGCTGCAATTTCGGCGGCCAAATCGCGATGCGTCGCGCTGATCACGCGAACGTCCACCGCAATCGACTGCGAGCCCCCCAACCTCTCGATCATCCGGTTTTCGAGCGCCCGCAGCACTTTCGCCTGGGTCACAGGATTCATGTCGCCGATTTCGTCAAGGAAGAGCGTGCCTCCGGACGCCAGCTCAAATTTTCCTTTGCGCTGCTGCGCCGCCCCCGTAAACGCGCCGCGCTCGTAGCCGAACAGCTCCGATTCAATCAAATTTTCCGGAAGCGCCGCGCAATTGACGGCCACAAATGGTTTCGGCGCGCGCGGCGAGCGCGCGTGAATTTCCTGCGCCAGCAAATCCTTGCCGGTCCCGCTTTCGCCGAGAATCAGAACCGTCGTATCAGTCGGCGCCACGCGGTCCGCCATCTCGAAAACGCGCCGCATCGCCGCAGCCGCGCCCAGCATGCGCCCAAATTGCCCGTCGGCCACAAGCTCGCGCCGCAAGCGCTCGTTTTCCGCCCCCAGCTCGGCCATCTTCAAAATGTTCGCCACGCGCTTGCGTAATTCCTCGATGTCGAATCCCTTCGTGATGTAGTCCGCGGCTCCGGCCTGCAATGCATCCACCGCCGTCTTCGCATTGTCGAGCGCAGACACCACTAGCACCGGCGTCTCGTCGCCGCTCTCCCTAAGCCGGCGCAGAAATGAAAGCCCGTCCTCCTCCGGCATGATGAGATCAAGGAGAATCAAATCCACGACGCCAGAAGCTAGAGCCTCGCGCGCAGCATTCGCAGAATCCGCCTCGACAACGCGATTTTTCCCCTCAAGCGCGCGCCGAATCCCATACCGCGCCGCCGCCTCGTCATCCACAATCAAAATAGTTTTCACAGCACTCATCCATCCTCGTCTCTCACCCGCGAAGCCTGCGCGTCTCCGGGCTCTCCGCCTTTCTCCGTGTACTCTGTGTTAATGTTCCGAATAGCCTTTGCCTTTGTTTTTGCTTTTTTTCCTCGTATTCCTACTTCGCAATCGGAAGCATCAAACTAAACCGCGTCCCCACTCCATTCCGCACCGGGCTCTCGCACTCCAATGTCCCGCCCATTTCAGCCACCCGCCGCGCAACAATCGAAAGCCCCAAGCCCGTCCCAGTAGCCTTAGTCGTAAAAAACGGCTGAAAAATCCTCGCCCGCACCTCCGCAGAAATCCCCGGCCCATCATCCTCCACATGAATCTGCAGTTGCTCCCCCCGCCGCGCAAGCCCCACGCGCACCCGTCCGCCATTCGGCTGCGCTTCAATGGCGTTGACGATCAAGTTCGACAAAACTTCGCCAAGCGCATCTTCCGAGCCCAGTGCGTAAACTTCGTCCGACGCCGCCTCGAATTCCAAGCGCACGTTCCGCCGCTCTGCATCGTGCCGGAAAAGCACAGCCGTCTCCCTCGCAAGGGTGTTCGCCGCCACCCGCTGCCCGTTGATCGAGGGCTTCGCAAATCGCAGCAACTGCGTCAGCTTCGCGCTCATCCGGTCAATCTCGCTCACCACCAGCGTACAATCGCGGCGCATGTCGAGCGGCAACTCCGGATTCTCAAGCTGCACTTGCAGCACGGTCTTCATCGAGCTGAGCGGATTCCGCAAATTGTGCGACACGCTAGCCGCCATCTGCCCGAGCAGCGCCATCCGTTCGCGTTCCGCGAGTTCCCGCTCGAGGCGCAGCTTTTCCTCGATCAACCGGCACAGGTCAATCATTGCCGGAAGCTGTTCGGCAAGAAATTCCAGTGCCGCGGAAGTCTCGCCCGTGAGATACGACCCGGTAGTAGCCGCTTCGAGCAAACCAATCTCGTTTCGGTCCTTAAGCAAGGGAATCCGCACCGCATGCCCCAGCCCGCCGGGCGCTTCGAGCGGTTTCAATCCCCTATTGCGCGGAACCGAAATTCGCAGCGCCGCCAACCCGAACTCTTCGCGAATCCGTCGCTCGCACTCGGCAAGCAAGTTCGCCACGTCTCCATGCCGCGCCTGCTGCTGCAGCTCGACCGCCAGTTTCTGCACGCGCCCAAATCGTTCAAGGTGAGCCCGGTGCAGCGCCGGCCCGATCACCCGCTCAAGCGGCTCAAAAAGAAAAATCAGCACAAAAAGCAATATGCTCGCCGTCGCCTCCGGCGGCAGCACGGGTTCCAGCCACCCGCTCACCCGCCGCACCAGCGCAAGATATAGCAGCGCCAAAAATGTCCCCGAAAGCGCGTACACCAAATTTCTCTGTGCCCCAAACTCCAGAAAGTTATGCCGCAGCGAAAAATAGACCAGGATCGCGCCCGGCAATACCCCGGCGATTACACCGGCCGTCAAAAGCGAGTCGTATTGGAAGTAACTCAACCCCCGCAAGAATTGATAGCCGATGAAGAACACCCCAATCAGCGAAGATGCGATGCAAAGTGATTTGAACAACTCACGTTCGGGCGAAGCCTTGGCCGCCCGGTAATCTCGCAATTCCAAGATCGCAGTGCACAGTGCAAGGACCGGAACTAAGAACTCTCCGAACTCAGTCACTGAATTTAATGCATTGAATAGACCCCTGCCGATCCCGAAGCCAGGGTAGGCATATAGCAGGAAGATGGCTACCCCTGTGGCGAGCATCCATCCAGCGATCAAGTAGAAAGCGATCAGAACAGGTTTGCCAAGATATGCAGGCCGGGATCCTGGAATTCGGACCGGGTCGGATATCTCTGTCCGGTACGAGTAGTGAACGTGCCATACAAGAGGAACCAGTAGCAGAACTCCGAGCGCCTGAAGGCCCTCGAAAATAATGCGCGTGATCGATGAGTGGTGCCAAGGCCGATACTGAAGGCCGTAGTTGGCCTCCAGAAGGTTCCCCGCATAAATGAGAAACAATCCAAGAAGCAGGAAGAACAGCAGCCGCTCGAATTTCCGCGGTCGCCTGTGCCCCAAGATAAGCGCCAGCAGGAACAGATAAACGAGCGTTCCCGCCGTAAACGCAACCAAGCGAGCATAGAAGAGGTAGTCCACCCAAGCGCCTCTGTGCCGCGGATTCTAGCCCTCAATGATTTGCAACTCAATCACCAAGTGTCGGAAAAATCGGACATCTCGTAAACATATGCAATCGCGTGCCTTAGTGTAGCCTCGCCATCGGCTATCTGAGCCCCTCCCTGTCAGCTTTTCCCTTGACAGTCACCCTCGGTATGCTATATTAGCACTCGCTTGAGAGGAGTGCTAAACGGCGGTTCCGCCCTCAGCGCCCCTCCCCAAGAAACTCTAAGTTCTCCATCGGAGGAATTGCAAAAATGGCAGTCAACATCACGCCACTACACGACCGCGTGCTGGTCCGGCGGTTGGAAGAGAAAGAGACCGTGAAGGGCGGCATCATCATCCCTGACTCGGCCAAAGAGAAGCCACAAGAGGGCGAAGTCGTCGCCGTCGGAAATGGTCGCCGCGAAAAGGGCGAACTCATTCCGCTCGACGTAAAGCCCGGAGACCGAATCCTGTTCGGCAAATACAGCGGCAACGACATCAAGATCGACGACGAGGAATACATGATTCTGAAGGAAGACGAAATCCTCGCCAAAATCGGCGGCGCAGCCAAAGCAGCCGGCAGAAAGTAACTTCCGGGACCGGCGACGAGCTCTTGCCGCACCTGGGCATGCCGACGCCGCACCCGACAACCATCCTGATAACGCAAAAGAGAAAGAGGAGATAGACACATGGCAAAGCAAATCGTGACTGGTGAAAATTCTCGCCAGTCCATCCTGCGCGGCGTCAACATTCTCGCCGACGCAGTCAAGATCACCTTGGGCCCCAAGGGGCGCAACGCCGTGATCGAAAAGAAGTTCGGCGCGCCGATCATCACCAAGGACGGCGTCACCGTGGCAAAGGAAATCGAGCTGCCCGATCCGCTCGAGAACATGGGCGCGCAGATGGTCCGCGAAGTCGCCTCCAAGACTTCCGACGTTGCCGGCGACGGCACCACCACCGCAACCGTGCTGGCTCAAGCCATCTTCCGCGAAGGCGTGAAGACGGTCGCCGCCGGCGCAAGCCCCATGGCCCTCAAGCGCGGCATCGAGAAGTCCGTCGAAGTCGCCGTCGAGGAAATCAAGAAGCTCCACAAGGACGTCAAGGGCGACATGATCGCGCAAGTCGGCACCATCTCCGCCAACAACGACAAGCAGATCGGCTCCATCATCGCGGAAGCCATGAAGAAGGTCGGCAAGGACGGCGTCATCACCGTTGAAGAATCCAAAACAATGGACACGACGCTCGAAGTGGTCGAAGGCATGCAGTTCGACCGCGGCTACCTCTCCCCCTACTTCGTCACCGACCCCGAGCGCATGGAATGCGTGCTCGAGGACGTCCGCATCCTCATCCACGAAAAGAAAATCAGCTCGATGAAGGACCTGCTACCACTTCTCGAGCAGACCGCGAAGATGGGCAAGCCTTTGCTGATCATCGCGGAAGACGTCGAGGGCGAAGCGCTCGCGACTCTCGTGGTCAATAAGCTTCGCGGCACGCTCCAGTGCGCCGCCGTCAAGGCTCCTGGCTTCGGCGATCGCCGCAAGGCCATGCTCGAAGACATCGCCACCCTCACCGGCGGCAAGGCCATCACCGAGGATCTCGGCATCAAGCTCGAAAACGTGAAGCTCGAGGATCTCGGCCGCGCCAAGAAAATCACCATCGACAAGGACAACACCACCATCGTCGAGGGCGGCGGCAAGTCCAGCGAGATCGAAGGCCGCGTCCGCCAGATCCGCACCCAGGTCGAGGACACCACTTCCGACTACGACCGCGAGAAGCTCCAGGAACGCCTGGCCAAGCTCGTCGGCGGAGTCGCTGTAATTAAAGTCGGCGCGGCAACCGAAACCGAGCTGAAGGAAAAGAAGGCTCGTGTCGAGGACGCCATGCACGCCACTCGCGCAGCTGTCGAGGAAGGCATCGTTCCCGGCGGCGGCGTCGCGCTGGTCCGCTGCATCGCAGCGCTCGAAAAGCTCAAGCTCCACGACGATGAAGCCATCGGCGTCAACATCGTGAAGCGCGCGCTCGAAGAGCCCATGCGGCAGATCGCTCTCAACGCCGGCCATGAAGGCGCCGTCGTTGTCGGCCGCGTCCGCGATTCCAAGGAAGATAACTACGGCCTCAACGCCGATACCGGCGAGTACGGCGACATGGTCAAGGCCGGCGTAATCGACCCAGCCAAAGTCACCCGTCTCGCGCTGCAGAACGCGGCATCTATCGCCGGCCTCATGCTCACCACCGAAGCTCTCGTGGCGGACATCAAGGAAGACGACAAGAAGAGCGCCGCAGGCGGCGGCATGCCAGGCGGTGGCGGCGGCATGGGCGGCATGTACTAAATTGCTCCCGAGTGGCACAGACAATCCTGGCTGTGCACTTCGGGCTTCAATACAAAGGGCGCTCCAATTCATCGGAGCGCCCTTTTTTTTCAATCGGAATTACGCGCGTACCCTCACGCACACAAGCCCACGCGGCGTCCCCACGCAACACCCGGGCCCTTCGCCGTCGCCGGATTGGAAAACGGTCGGCCAGCCCATCTTGCCGATGTTGAGAAGCATTTGTTCCGTGCTTCCCAGTCGCAGCCGCGCAATTCGCTCAACCCGTCCCGGTCCATGTGCACCGCCGCCGGTGGGCGGGCCACCCGCGGTGCCGTCGAAAGCAGCCGCGATAGCGGTGGTGACTCGTTGGGCAGTCTCCTGCGGCAGATAGGGTGCCAGCAGACTGATGCCTTCCGCGGCCAGCGACGCGGTTTGTTCACCTGTCAGATAGACGGGATCGCCTCCAATCGACGTAGGTTCCATCCAGCCGGTCATTTTGCCGATGAGGAGTAGAAGAAACGGCGCCAGTAATTCTTCATTGGTCGGAACTTTTTGCAGCTGTTCTCCGGTAGACATACTTATCCTCCCAAGCACAAAACGTCATAGCGTTGGTGCTCTCTTCGCGTGTCGTGTTCAGCGTGAGAGAAGAAGCCAAACGACGGACCAACCTTCTCTCGCCGCTGCCGCATAGATAGTGATCCGGCGCCCAGGAACGTTTCATCGCTGCGTGCCGGCCGCGGGGCTGCGCTTTTTGCTTTTGGCGCGTGCGGCAGTGCTATGCTCAGCCCACCTTTCCCTGCCTGGGAGGTGGTCCGATGAAAGTGTCACACGTGCATTGCCGCGTAAAGGACTTGCCCGCCGCCGCGCGCTGGTTCGAACAGGTGTGTCAGGCCGCCCCTGTGTTCAACAATGACCGGATGGTCTGGCTCGGGTTCGGCGATTTTGGCTTGATTCTGGACGCCGCAGACACGGATAGCCTGCTTACGCTCGGCTTCGATAGTGAGGATTGTGATGCGGACTATCGCGCCGTGAAGGCCCGCGGCGCCGAGACCATCGAGGCGCCGCAAGACCGGCCGTGGGGCGCCCGCTCCGCCTACCTGAAGGGTCCAGGCGGCGTGACGCTCGAGATCGAACAAGTGCTGAAACGCACCTAAGGAAATCCGCTCGCTCACCGCTGCGGCGCCACTTTTTTGTTCCGCTGCCATACCCTTGGCAGGTGCGCGCGACACTGCCGCTGTGTTTTGCTGGCAGGTAAAGAATATTTCCATTCTCTTCCGCCGAATTCCTGTTGCAATCTCGCGACTTGCCGGCCGCAAGGCGCACGCGCCCCGTGGCATTCGACGTGCCCCCTGCTCCCCCGTACGCAATTCACAACCGGAGATACACCGCCATGAGAAAAATATTTGCCTGCCTGCTCCTCGTCACACTCATCAGCCCCCGGCTCTGGTCCGCCGCCGGCCCCGATCAAAAACAAATCGCCAAAATCAAAAAGCGGGTAGCCGCATGCCTCGAACACCACCGCCGCGTAACAATCGAAACTTTCGACGGCCAACTCCTCCAGGGCTCTATCAGCGAAGCAGGCGCCGACGCGTTCCAGCTAACCCACAGCAGCAGCTCCACCAGACTAAATTACGCAGAAGTCAAAAATATCCGCTGGCCATCGCCCGCAACGAAGCAAATCTGGCTCGGCGTCGAGGTAGCCGCCACACTCGGCGTAATTTTCGGCCTGCTCGTCCTGTTCGGCGGGCTCAAAGGGTAGGAAGCCGCAGCCGCGTTTTTTGCTGCGCTCCGAACTTAGCGCGGGCGTCCCGCCGGCAGCCGTTGACCTGCTGCTGCCTTTGCCTGACGTACCGCTGGCATCCCGCAGGCCCGCCGCAGCCTTGGCGTAGGAGGGCTGCCGGCATCTTGCCCTTGTCTTTGCGTCTCGTAACGCGGGCGTCCCGCCGGCGTCTTGCCGTTGCCTTTGCCTCTTGACTACTTATCCCCGAACTGGGATAAAAATGCAATATGGCAGCGCGAAAGAATCGTTCACGAATCATTCGGAGTTCGGGCAATATTTTCACCGATCTCCGTCTGCCGAACGCGGAAGAGAAGCTCATCAAGGCACGCCTTGCCGTGGCCATCAACCAGCTTCTCGCTGGCCATGACCTTTCGCAGGCGGCGGCCGCGCGGCGCTTGAGAATTAATCAGCCCAAGATTTCGGCTCTCGCGAATTACCGCCTCAAGGGCTTCTCCGTCGAGCGGCTCATGAATTTCCTAACAGCGCTCGACTGTGACGTCGAGATCGTCATCCGCCAGAAACCGCACACTCGCAAAGTAGCAAGAATACTCGTCACCGCCGCCTAACGTTCGCGCGCATCCATGCGGCGAACGCGGTTTCCTCGAGCGTTCTCGCCGCGAGACTCAGCACCGCCTGCGCGGCGTCTTCTTCGGAAGCTGCAAACCGGTAGCCGTTCAATTCAAGGAACAGCACGCCCACCACAAATCCCGTGCGTTTGTTCCCGTCAATGAATGGGTGGTCGCGGACAATCCCGGCCGTATAAGCCGCGGCCATCTGAATGATGTCCGGCTTATCGCCATAGGCGCGGAGCTGTTGCGGCCGCGCCAGCGCGGACAGCAGCAAGCCCAGATCGCGCATGCCTGCCGCGCCGCCTTCGAGCGCCAGCAGACGGTCATGCAGAGCGAGCGCGTCTCGCTCGTCTATCCACAGGGGATCCTTCACTTGGCCAGCACGTGCAGGGCGTTGCGGTAGCGGCGAATAATGTTCTCGACCTTCTCCATTTTCTTCTCGAAAGCGGGGTCGTACGCCGTCAGTTGATAAGCGCCTTCCGGCCCCTCGATTAGAAAAAGCCGATCGCCCTCATCCGCCTTGAGGCGCGAGACGGCCTCTTTCGGCAGTACCACGCCCAGTGAATTGCCAATCCTGCGAACCTTCAGTTCCATCATGCCACTCTCTCCCTGTTATAACAATTGTAGCAACACGCGAAGCGAACCGCAAGGAACGAACCATGCCCGTGCATTTCCGGGCTCGGTCCGTTAGGGTCATCGCCCCTCCCGCCCGCTGCTTGCCCGCCGATGGATGGCTGCGTTCTTCGGGGTTCGATTCAAAGGGCGCTCCGATTTATTGGCGCGGCCTTTTTTACCAGGCGCGGCGCACGTAGATATTGAAAGTGCGCAGCACCCCGTTCAAGGTGGGAGTCAATTCGTCGCGGTAACTGCCGTAATAAATAAGCAGCCCTGCATCAAATCCCTTTGGCAGGCGGTAATAGATTTTTGCCTGGCCGATCCACTCCGGAACGATCACCTGGGAAATCTGCGTGGCCGCAAGACTGAGCGCGCCTTGGTTCGGATTGCCGTTGAGGCCTGAGCTGAGCGCCTGCCCAAATAGGACCGGGTCAAACACTCCTCCCTGGATAAGCGCCGCATTCCCTAGCTGCGCCGCATCGGCAGGGTTCAAATCCGGCTGCAAGCCGCTCCGCGCAGAATTGTAAGTGACTCGGCCGTTGATGCCGAAACGCTCATGGAAGAATCTTGCTCCCAATCCCGCCCAATAGGTCTGGCTGATTTGCCGGTAGGGCACGAACGGCTCGTCGAGCACGTAACCCACGCTCGAATCGTTCTGGATGGCCATGTAGGTATTCAGATTATTCTGCTGATAGGAATAGCCAAGTTGCAGATTCCAGTCCGATTGCGGCCGCATGTTTGCAACCAACGTTTCCGAATAGAATCGGTAGCGCCGCTGAAAATCAGGTGGCAGGCCGGAAATGTCCGCGCCCAATCCCGGCGTCTGGCCGGGCGTATTTGGCAGGGCAACCGGGGCAAAAGCGTTCTGCACGGTGATGTTCGCGTCATTCGAGAAAGTCAGCCAGTTCGTCGGCATGAGAATCAGGTTTGTAAAAATGCGGTTATTGCTCTGCGGCACGGTCAGGTATCCGGGATCGTGCGTGCCCGTCCATTCGTAGCCTGCGCGGGCGCTCCATAGCCCGCCGCCGTGGTAGCGCAATGCTTCCCCGATGGTGTTGCTGAACGACGCCGGAACCACCTCCAGCAGATCCGTATTGTCCGGGGAATAGAATTGCGGCCAGAGCGCGGAATTCGAGCGCGTGATGCCGTCGCGCTCATACCGCGTCTCCACGTCCCACCGCTTCGTCAAATCGTACGTCGCGCGTAGGCCGGCTGAGTGCCGGTGATACGACACGTTGCCGAAGAGCGCGAACGCGGGCGTGAAATCGTTCAACAGGTTTTGCTGGCCGTAACTCGCCGTGAGCCGCAGGCGCTCGATGGGACGCCAGTTCAGCATCAAATAGGAATCAAAACTGTTCTGCGCGTTTCGCGTGAAGAGATCTCTCGCCCGCGTGTAGCTGATTTGTCCATTGAAAATTAATTGCGGTATCGGCGCCCAACTCAACCGCACCGTATCCGTTGACGCCTGACTCGAGGACGGTGTATCGAACGGGTACGTCCCGGCTGGCGTATTCGGCACCCCCGCCGGGAGTACGTCTGGGGTCAGCGGAAAGCCCAACGTCGCCCCAAACGCGCCCATTGGAAATTGCAGCCGGTCGTTGAAGCTGTTGTAATCGTGTTCCCACATCAGCGTGACCGGCCCGAGATTTGCTTCCGCGCCGCCCCCAACCGTTCTATTGGTGTAGTTCACCGGCTGAAATTGCGACGTGAAATGGCAGAAGTTGCAGCCCGTGTCCCCTCCCATGTCGTACCAGGCGGACTGGCTCGTCCCCTCTCTTGCTTGCCACTCCCCCTTGACGAACAAGTGCACGGGCAATTTTGGCAACTTCACCCTCGCATTCGCGTTGCCCATTCTTCGGGTGATCCCAAATACGCTGCCCACCGGAGTGTCGCGGCTCGCCACGATGTCCGGCGAGATGATGTCGGCAAAGAACGGATAATTATCCTGCTGCTGACGGAAGCTCCGGATATCAAACCCCCCGCGGAATGTTTCGCCCACATTGAATTGCGACGCGATCTGGTAATCATCTCCCGTCAGAATCGTGGCACGGGATACCGCGCTCAGGTTTCTTGTCATCGAGACGTAAGCGGTTTCCACGTCGCCGCCGCCCGATTGCTGCAAGCTGTCATACTCTCCCACTCGTCCGCGGTACCCCGTGGGGTCCAGCAACCTGTAAGATCCTGCCGCGGACATCGCCGCTGCGGTCGTATCCGTCGGCCCCGGCTCGCCTCCGGCTGTGAATGAGCTGCCGCCCATTTCAGCCAGCAGACTCCCTAGCCCGGGCCCCAGCAGCCCCGCCGAT
The DNA here is from genome assembly GCA_963701005.1 of uncultured Acidobacteriota bacterium. Taxonomy (GTDB): domain Bacteria; phylum Acidobacteriota; class Terriglobia; order Acidiferrales; family UBA7541; genus Palsa-295. Next base: position 1,956,526 of record OY969555.1, on the reverse strand, counting down.
GCAGCCGGTGCCGCCGCCATCGCCGGGGTCATCGAAGGATGCGCTGCGCGGATATTCCCCGCGTGAATCGCCGCCGCGTTCACCATCCCGCCGGCCGGCTTATCGATGAAAACGCTCCCTCCTGTCGCACTCGAAACGTCTGTTCCGTGGATCGAGCCGTGGCACTGCGTGCAGCGGTCCACGAGCGGCAAATTCGCGCCGTTGTGGTGAGCCGTATGGCACTGAATGCACAGGGCCGGCTGGCTCACATTCAGCAAGTTCGTGTTGGCAGACCCATGCGCCGAGTGGCATAGCATGCAGTTTTCGCTCACGGGCGGATGTTGGTACGTGAACGGGCCGCGATATTGCGCGTGGCAGCTCAAGCACAGCGGGTTCACCGTCGCCGTCTTCAGGTTGTTGCCCGCCGGGCCTCCGTGCGGGTTGTGGCAGTCATCGCATCCCACCTTCCCTTCACGCAGCGGATGGTGATAGGGCAGACTCAGTTCCCCGCGCTGCGAGGCATGGCACTTCAGGCAGCTTTCATTTCCCTGCGACTTCGTCTGGAGAAATACCTTGTCTTCCGGCACCATCGTTTCCACGGCCGTCGCGCCTCCCGGCGACAACGTGTCGTACGACAACCGGTCCGCGGCAATCTTCTGGATCGCTTTGCTGTGTACTTCATGGCAGTCCGTGCAGCGCACGCGCCCGGCTTCGTGCGGCCCAACGACCCAGTTGCGGATCGTTTCGTCCTGCCCGTGACAGCTGAGGCAAACGCCATTGGCTTCCTTCTCCGTGCGCTTTTTGAAGCTCACTATCTTCTTCGGGTCCCCTCCTGCCTCCGCGTGCAAACTGCCTGCTCCGTGGCAATCCTCGCACTCGATCCCTTGCTGTGCGTGAAACGCGTGCCGGAAATTGTTCGCGGTCTCTGCGTGGCATCCCGTGCACGTCTCCGCGCCCACGCGAGTCGCGCCGGGAATCTCTACGGCCTTGCCGGACTGATCGCTCCAATACTTTGACTTCTTTTGAGCGAACGTGATTTGGGTCAAAAAAAGGCAGGTGAACGCAACTGCTGTTGCACGCCACGGAAAGGGGAATTTAGTCATAAATTTTGGCGGGTTATAACCCGGCGTTATTGAGGAAAGCTGTGAGCGCTGTCACATATGTGCGTGTCGAAATTACATAGCTCCTCTCCCGAAGTGAGGAGGCGCCTCGTCCGCCCTTCGTGCTCGTCCGTCCCGTCATTGACCCGGGCACATCGTCTCGTTCCGATCTCACCCCCAATCTTTTCCGGACGGCCAATGGCTCACTAACGTCCATCCCGCAAGCTCGACTTCTAAGCCCGCCAGCTTTTTAGAGGACCGACCCGGGTTGGATCGCAGTACTTCCCGAAAACGGCATGCGTATAAACCGCAACCCAGTATAAATCCCCATTCCCAGCCTCCAGCACCCAGCCTCAAGCCTCCAAAAGCAGTATTCATACGGATAGATTCGCACCCTCCAATCGTGCTACCGTAGCTTGTTTTTATATGACCACGCGATCAAGACTATCGGCCCTCACCTTGGGGCAAGCCCCAATGATCCCGGACCCATCCGACACCAAGCATCCCCCCTCAAATTTGCGGGGCGCGGTGTTGGCGTCCCGGTCGAACTCGCGGGAAGCGAAGAAAAGCCTAGTAGCAACAGTCGCCAACTCAAGAATTCGACCATCTCTCTCAAAACACAAGACTTCACAAATTTCTAGTAGCAACAAATTTGAACTTTTCCTTCGGAGCGCCACGTTCCAGCCTCCAGCTTCCAGCATTCAGTTTCGAGATTCTAATCGGTCCTACCGACGATTAGAATTCCTTATATCTCCCACAAAACAAAGGACGGAGGTACTTTCTAATCGATCCTAAAGTGGCGATATTTGGAAAACAAGACAGCCTGCCCGCCGGAGGCTTGCCGAAGCTGGGCCGGCGAGACGCCAGCGCTACCTTCGGCGAGTGGCGCAAACGAAGGCAAAAGTCGTCGACAGCTCGAGCTGCCTGCCTACTTCTTGGCTGCAGCCGCCACCGCGCAGGCGTGAGACTTTTCGTGCGCCTCAAGCGCGGCCGATTTCTGGTGCAAGACGCGCTGCAATTGCTCGGCGGCGAGGACGTCGTGGAACGATTGGGGGACGCCGTTGGTGGACATCGGGTATGGAGTGATTTTCGCTGCGGCGGCTTCGTAGTCTTTGAAGAGCTTGTTATATTCATCGCACGGCATTGGTTGCCTCCTCCTTCTCGACTTGCGGCCAAGCATACTTCTCCGCAAGCCGGAAAGAAAGAGGCGCGCGGACGGCGGCCGAGGCTGTATGGGTGGTTATGCTCTCGAGAGCTTCGGGCCGCTTATGCGTGTCATGACGAGCGCGCCAGCAACGCCGAGGGCTACGAGGAGCAACGTGCCGGGTTCCGGAACGGGGGTGCCGCCGCCTCCGCCAGTGGTAGTGGTTCCGCCAGCCAGGCCGTTGCTGCCAGCCAGATTGCCGGAGCAGGTGATGGAGACTTGGTTCTCAATCAAGGAGGTCGGGTCCTGCCCGGCAAACGTGACTGCGCCATTGCGAGCCAGCGCTCTGCCGCACGGATCGATTGCGCCGGGATCGAAAATGATGGACGTGAGCGCGAGAATATTGCCGTCGAAGACGGTGTTGTTGCCGAGAGTGGCGGTGCTGCCGACCACCCAGAAGACGCTGTCGCCGGGAAGGAGACCGCTGACATTGATCGAGGAGCCGGGCGAGGTGGTAAGCGAGCTCGAAATCAGGAAAATGAATTGCGAGCCCGCGACGCCATGGTCATTGAGAGTGAGTGCGCCCGCCAAAGCCGCTGCGCCGACATCATAGACGCCCGGGCCGAGTGTCAGGCCCGTAAGGTTATTAGGCTCGAGGGTGCCGGACAGACCCGCGAGAGTTGTGTAGGCGGTGGTGAGATCCTTCTGGGCTTGGAGTGCGACCCCGTCGGCCAAGTGCACCGTGCCAGAGGTGCCTGGGCCCGTGATCGGACAGGTGGTAAAGCCAGTGCATGCAGTTCCCGGGGAAACACCCATCTCGCCGGTGATGACGGTGGCGCCGAGCACTCCGGCGCCGGCATTGGTGATTGTCGAACCCGCCAGGACGGCAAAATTGTCAGCGGTATTGAGGGTATCGGCGGATGCGAGGGGGGCCAGCATGACGCCGAATACAGTCAACGCAAGGAATACTACAAGAAGAAAGGAAGTGGTAATGGGTCTCATCTTTTTCTCCGAACTTGGTTGCTGAGCCTCAGACACTCCGCCCGCAAGGACGTTTTCGCGGGGCAGGGGCACCCTAAGAGATTGCTAAGGAGGGCGTCTGTTCAATTTTGCACAGTCGCTGCGAGGGTAGTTCGGATGCACTGGGAGGGGGGCAAATTCAAAGTGCGTTCTGATTCAGCGGGAGGCCTTTTTTGTTTTGGGCGCGGCCTTGGCGGCTGGGAACTTGCTGACCAGCACCTCCTGCTCCTTCATCGGGGAGAAGCTTTCGCAGCAGGACATGAGGCGCGCGATGACATGGTAATAGAAGTCGTTGCTGTCGCAGTCGCGGAGGTCGGCGGCGGTCTCCCAGACGGACATGGTCGTGGCTTCGAGGCTGTCCTCGTCCGGGCCGCGCAGAGCGAGGACGGCGCGAAAGCCGCGGATTTTGTCGATCGTCGAGACGAGCGACTCAAGGACGGCGGCGAATTCTTCGACCTTGCCGGGACGGATACGGTAGTGCGTGACGCGCGCGACCATGGAGCCTCCTGACCGATGAGGAGCGTTCGAGGTGGGGCGATTCTACTGCGAGTCGGGCGGGAGGTAAACAAGGCGGGGGCCGGGCAAAGATGACGGCGGTGGAGGTAGAATAGTAAGGGCAGGCTTGGGAGCATGCGGCGCTGCTACGTTGTCTAATCTTGAATTGGGTGCGCGTGAGATGAGCGAACGAAAATTACCATTTGCGAGCGTCGAAGAAGCGGTCGAGGAAATCCGCCAGGGGCGCATGATCGTCCTGGTGGATGACGAGGACCGCGAAAACGAAGGCGACTTGACGATGGCGGCGGACCGGGTGACGCCCGAAGCCATCAATTTTATGACTAAAAATGGCCGCGGGCTGATTTGCCTCTCGCTCACCGAGCAGCGCTGCGACGCGCTCGACCTAAAGCAAATTTCGGCGCGGAATACGTCGGCCTTCGGCACGCCATTTTGCGAGCCGATTGACGCGCGCCGCGGAACGACCACGGGAATCAGCGCGGCGGATCGCGCGACCACGATTCTTGCGACCACCGACCCGAACACGCGGCCGGAAGATTTGGCGCGACCGGGGCACGTCCATACCTTGCGTGCGCGCAATGGCGGCGTGCTGGTGCGCGCGGGGCAGACGGAGGCGTGCGTGGACCTGGCGCGGCTCGCCGGGCGGGATCATTCGGGCGTCATTTGCGAGATCATGAACGATGACGGCACCATGGCGCGGATTCCGCAGCTCGTCGATTTTTGCCGCACGCACAATTTGAAATTGGCGACCGTGGCGGACCTGATTCGCTATCGCATGCAGCACGAACGCTACGTGAGGCGGATTGCGGAGTCGGTGCTGCCGACGCGCCATGGGAATTTCCGGATGATCGCGTATTCGAGCGACATCGATCATGAGGTGCACGTGGCGCTGGTTCGCGGCGACCTGACTGCAACTGATACGCTCGGCGGCGACGCGCTGGGCGCTCACGCGAATGCGGCAGCCGCGAACGGCGAACCGCCTCTCGTGAGAGTTCACTCACATTGCCTCACCGGCGATGTCCTCGGTTCAATTGCGTGCGATTGCCATTCGATTATCGAGCGCTCGCTCGCGGCGATTGCGAAAGCGGACCGCGGCGTGTTCGTTTATTTGCATCACACCGGCCGAGGATTCCAGCTCGGCGCGCGGAACGAAGATGAAAGCGCGCTGCCGCAAATTCGATTTCACCGGCGCGAGGAAATTGAGCAGGACCCGGGCAGGCAGCGGCTGGTGCAGCGCGAAAGCGGCATCGGCGCGCAGATATTGATTGATCTGGGGCTGCGGCGGATTCGCGTGCTGACGAATCATCCGCGCAAAGTGGTCGCGCTCGAAGGCTACGGCCTCGAGATCGCGGACCAAGTGCCGCTCGCAGTCGAGCACGGCAAGAGCAGCCATCAGACGCTCTAGCGCGAATTATTTATGCGGCGGCGGGCTGACGGTGACGTAAGGGCGCAGCTTTTCTAGTTTTGATTTTGAGATGCCGTGGATGGCGCGCAGGTCTTCAACGCGCTTGTATGGCCCGCCTTTTTCGCGAAACTCGATAATTTCCTTCGCGGTGGTCGGGCCGATTCCCGGCAATTGCTCGAGCTGCTCAAGCGTCGCGGTATTCAAATCGATCGGCTTCGCCGGCGACTTTTTCTGGGCAAGGCCGGAGTCAATTCCAAGTACAAAAGCCAGTGCGATTCCTAGCGCCATCAGAAATTGTCGGCGGACATTCATGTTCATTCCGCGCGCACGGCTTGCTACATCTTTTCGCCGGCCGCGTTGTATTCCGTGACCGGGCCGAAGAGCGCGGCCTGCTCGGCGATTTGCGCGCGATCACCGACCAGGACGATTTGAGCGTTGGCGGAATCGAAATGGCGGCGTGCCGCGGCCATGATGTCGTCCGCTGTGGGCGCGTGGATTTTCTTGCGGTAGGTCTCGAGATAATCTTCGGGCAGGCGGTCGAGGTAAACACTCGAGAGCTGGCCGAGCAATCCATCCTGCGTGGCGACGCCGAGCGAGAAGACGCCGCTCAGGTAGCTGCGCGCGCTATCGAGCTCTTCGACTGTGACGGGAAGCGCGCGCATGCGGTCCATTTCGTAGAACATTTCGGTGAGCGTGGCGGCTGCCACCTCGTTGCGCACGGCGGCATGCACGCTGAAATATCCGTGCTGGCGCAATGGGCTGACGCCGCTGCGTGGGCTGTACGTGTAGCCCTTCTGCTCGCGGATATTGATCACCAGGCGGGAATGAAATGCGCCGCCGTAAATCGAATTCGCAAGCACCAGGCGGTACCAATCGGGATCGCGGCGTGTGATGGCTAGGTTGCCGAGCAGCACCTGCGTCTGCACGCTTTCGGGGAGATGGACGAGGTGGACGTGGCGGCCCGAATAGCGCGGCGGCGTGGGCGTTGGCAGCGATTGCGGCTCGGGGACTTCCCAGCCGCCGAAGATTTTCTCGATCTGCGCGAGCATCTCCGCAGCGGTGAAATCGCCGACGGCGACGAGCAAGGCGTTGGCGGGCGAATAGTAGCGGCGGTAGAAATCTTCGAGCTGCTCGCGCCGGTATGCGGCCACTTGCTCTTCGGTGGGCGCGACGACCGCGTAGGGATGGTCGCCGAATAGGACGCGGCGGAGGCGTTCGCTCGCGAGGAAGCCGGGCGTGGTGCGCTCGACGCGCAAGCCTTCGATTTTCTGGCGGCGTTCGCGCTCGAACTCGTCGACGGGAAACGAAGCGTTGCGCGCAAGGTCGGCGACGAGTTCGAGAATGCCCGCGGAAAATTCCGCCAGGCCCGAAGCGGAGATGGCGGTGTTATCGGCGCCGGCATGCGAGCCGAGATCCGCGCCCATGCGGCGCAGGTCTTCTTCGATGCGGCGGCTGGGGCGTGAGGCGGTTCCAGTGCGGACAACCGTGGCCGTCATGTCAGCCAGGCCGGGCGCGCTATGGGCTACGACTGAATTGCCGCTGCGGAAGAAAAGCTGCGCGGAGATTTTCGGGAACGTGCGCGTCTCCGCAAGGACGACTTGCATGCCGTTTGGCAGCGTGCGAACGGTGCGGCGCGGCCAGGCGACTGGACGTTCGGGCCCGAGCGCGGGCGGCGAGGAATGATGCTGGCTTGATGCGGGGGATGTGCTCGTGGTGGTCATCGGGCGGCTCCTTTCGCAACGGGCGTTCGCACGACGACCGCTCGATTCCGCGGCACGAGATATTTTTTCGCCACAGCTTGGACTTGGGCGGGCGTGACGGCCTGGAATCCGTCGAGAATCGTATTCACGCGATGCGGGTCGCCATCGAAGAGAGTGAAGCAGGCTAGATAGTGCATCAGCCCGAATCGCGGCATGTAGGAACCCATCCCGCCTTCGAGCATTGAATAATAGTCCGAGCGGAATTTCACTTTTACGGGCTCGAGCTCTTCCACGGTGATGCCCTTCTCCTGGATTTCACGGATGACCTCATCAAAGGCGCCAATGGTGGCATCGGCTGAATACTCAGGGCGATGAAAAATGCGGGAGACCATCTGTGTTGGGCCGTTCGTGTCGAAGGCATCGAAGCTGCCATCCGTATCAACGGCAATCTGCTTTTCAAGCACAAGCTGGTGATAGACGCGAGCGGCGCGGCCGCCGTGCAGCACGCGCTCGAGCATATTGGCCGCGAACCAGTCCTCGCTTTCGCGCGGCGGAGCGGTATAGCCGATGGCGATGGCGGGTAGCGTGCCGAATTTTTCGGGAACTTCGCCGCGGCGTTCCTCGGTCTGGGGCGACTCGGAAACATCCGCCCGCGGAGGCTGCGGGCCTGGCGGAATATCTTCGAAGAACCGTTTCGCAAGCACAAAGGCATCGGCAGGATCCAGATCGCCGAGCATCAGGAGCACGGCATTATTGGGCGAATAGTAGGTGTGGAAAAAGCTGCGGACATCGGCGAGTGTGGCGGCATCGAGGTCGGCGAAATCGCCATAGAAATTGTGGGCGTTGGGCCAATTGCGAAATGCGACGGGCGGCAGGTCAAGCCAAGGGAAGCCGCCGTAGGGCTGGTTCATGACATTGACGCGGACTTCTTCTTTCACGACGTCACGCTGATTGCGCAGATTTTCATCGTCCACTTTGAGGGCGCGCATGCGGTCGGCTTCAAGCCAGAGGACGCGCTCGAGCGCATTCGATGGAACGGACTCGAAATAGTTGGTGATGTCGTAATTGGTGGTGCCATTCAAGAGGCCGCCGGAGGAATTAATTAGGCGGATATGCTCCATCTTACCGGCGTTTTCGGAGCCCTGGAACATCATGTGCTCGAAGAGATGCGCGAAGCCGCTGCGGCCGCGGGGCTCGAGGCGGAAACCGATTTGGTAATAGACGCCGACGGTGACGACAGGAGCGCTGTGGTCCGGCGAGGCGATCACGCGCAGTCCATTTGCGAGCTTGGTGTGCTCGACGGGAATGTGAAGTTTCTTCGGCTGATGATTCAAATGTCGCCTCCCCTGGAATTTTTCAAGGCGCGCTCGATTTTCTTGCGAGTGGCGGCCGGCTGCTTTGAGAGAACGCGCGCCGCGAGCAGAGCTAGCGCCGCGTACGCATCCTTGAATTCGCGCGGATACGGGCGGAGCGCTCGGCCGTGTTTTGCCACCGTATCGTAATCACCGCGGGAAATCGGGCCGGTCCAGGCGGCGCGCGGACCGAGCCCTTCATAATTATCAAGCATTTGGCGAATTAATGGGAGCAGAGCTTGCAGGGCGCGGGAGCGGGACAAGCCGAGCTTGGTTAGTGTGAGCGTGGCGGCTTCCACCAGCGCGAGGCCGTGGCCGGCGACGAGCGCGCCGGCAGCGTGATAGGCGGGCTTACTCTCCCCGCGGATCTCGACAGGAACGCCGCCAAGTGCGCGCGCAATTTGCTTTGCCGTGCGCAGAGCAGCGCGGTCGCCCTCGACGGCAAAAATTACGCCGTCGAGACGCGGCGTTCCGCGGCCGCTGAAAGTCTGCATGGGATGGAGCGAGCCAGTGGAAGCGCCGCGGCGCGCAAGCGGGGCCAGGACGGTGCGGTCGAGCGCGCCGCTGGTGTGAAGGACTATTTTGCCGCGGATGTCATCAAGGTTCAGACGACCCAATGTCCTCGCGACTTCTTTCAGCGCGGCATCGGGAGTGGTCACAAGAATTACATCGGCATCGAACACCTGGCGCGTAAGCGCTGCATGAGGCGTGCCAGCGCCGATGGCGCGCGCTGCGGTGCGCGAAGCCTTTTTCGATCGAGTGACAACCGCTCCGATACGCCAGCCGAGTTTGCGAAGGCGCCTTCCGAGAGTTTGTCCCACGCGACCCGCGCCGACGATGGTAATAGTCCGCGACATCCAGCGTGCTAGCATAGCTTGTTCGCACTTATCGCGGTCGAGGAAATTGCGTGCTGCATACGATTGTTCTCGGGCTCACGTTTGTCTGCGCTTTCCTGTGGGTGCTCAACGCCATCGATCTTGCCAGGGGAGTTCCGAAACTGCCTGCTATTTCTGACGTCGCGCCACTCGAGGATGCCGATTGCCCTTCCGTTTCGATACTTTTTGCGGCTCGTGACGAGGAGGAAAAACTTCCCGGCGCTTTGACCAAGTTTCTGGCGCTCGATTATCCACGCTACGAAGTGATTGCGGTGGACGACCGATCGGAGGATGGCACAGCGGAGATTCTCAAAGCGGCCGCGCAGAAGGATTCTCGTCTGAAGTACGCGCGGGTTGAATCCTTGCCGGCGGGCTGGCTCGGCAAGCCTCATGCAATGCAGCGGGCTTACGAGCAGTCGAGCGGCGATTGGCTTGTTTTCACGGATGCGGACGTGCATTTTTCACCGGATTTACTGCGGCGGACGGTGGCACTGGCGCAACGGGAGAGCTGGGAGCACATGACGATTCTCGGCGGCGTGGAAATGCACAGTATTGGCGAAAGAATTGCGATGACGTTTTTTGGGATGACGTTCGTGATTGGCGTTCGACCGTGGCGCGTGGGCGATCCGCGCACAAGCGGATACGCCGGAATCGGCGCCTTTCAAATGGCGCGGCGAAGGGCGTACGAAGCGATCGGGGGACACCGGCGGCTGGCCATGGAAGTGGTGGACGACATGAAGCTCGGCAAGTTAGTGAAGGAGGCGGGAATTCGCTCGGGTGTCGCCAAGGGCTGGAAGGAAGTGGTGGTGAGGTGGCACGCGGGCCTAGGGAACATCGTGCGCGGGACTACAAAGAATTTTTTCGCGGCGGCGGGATTTAATTTCTGGATCGTATGCCTACAGCTCGCGATGATGCTGCTGATGTGCGTGCTGCCGTGGATGGCGCTGCCGTTTTTGCGCGGGTGGGCGCTCGTTTTCGATGCGATTGCGGTGGGCGTGATGATTGCAACGGAGGGAGGCGTGGCGATCGAGGTGGGCGTGTCGCCGCTGTATGCGCTGACGGAGCCGCTGGGGGCGCTGATATTTGCATGGATGCTGGTGCGATCGACGATTGTGACGCTGTGGAGCGGCGGGATTACCTGGCGCGGGACTTTTTATCCGCTGGAGGAATTGCGGCGCGGGATAGTTTGAAAGAGGATGAATCGCCGCGCTGCAGCTTGCGAGAAGTAGCCTCAATCGCTTACCGGAAGAACGAATAGCCCACGAAAATTACGTTGCTATCCATGCCTGGGTTCAAGGATGAGCGGTTTGCGTTTGAAATGTGGTGGAGTTTGTAGCCGAGCATCCATGCGCCCGAGCGGGACGAATTGTAATACTGGAAACCGCCCTGGAAATCGAAAGTGAAATTGAAGAGCGTGCCGCCGGGGACGTCGATCGGCACGCGCGATTCGGACGCGACGAATCCGGCACTGGGAGCAACGAAAAGCTGGAGGCGGTGCGGGCGGAAAAAATTGAATTTGAAGCCGATGGGATTAACTCCGCCCGCGTAAACGTATTCGCGGTGGCCATAAACAAATGTTGTGCGGGGCGGAGGCGTGGTGAAGATTTCCTGCGTGACTTTGGGTTGAAGGATCAATTCCAGGGGGAGAACGTCGATCGTGTATTGGAGCGAGACAAAATTATTTTCCCAGAGCGTCCTGGCGTAGCGAACCGCCAGGAGGCCTAGCTGGCGATGGCTCGTGGTGCCGATCACCTTGGGAGAGTCAGGCGAGTAGCCCGCCCATGCGCCGAACTCATTTTTAGGCACGTCGTTTTCGGCGATTTGGCAGCGAGCAGCGGGGGCGGCAATGAGGCCGATCAGAATTAGCACGGCGGAAATAAAAGCTCTCAAGAGTCCACCCCTTGCACGTGAGTTGATCCTGCGCTGGAGACGACGGGCGAGTCGAGTGATGAGATTACGCCCAGATCGCGCTGCCTAAGGGCGCGGATTTTATCACGCAGGGCGGCGGCGCGCTCGAATTCGAAATTCTTGGCGGCGGCGCGCATTTGCGATTCGATGAGCGCAATGGCCTGGACCAACTGCGCTTCGCTCGTGATTTCGCCGATGGCGGCGTCGTCCGCGGGAACGGTGATGTAATCGGCCTCGACGATTCTGGCGAGCTGCATATCCACGGATTTGATGATGGATAAAGGCGTGATGTTGTGCTCGCGGTTGTAGGCTTCCTGCTTGGCGCGGCGGCGGTTGGTTTCGCCGATGGCCTGGCGCATGGAGTCGGTCATTCTGTCGGCGTAGAGAATCGCGCGAGCCTCGAGGTGGCGAGCGCAGCGGCCGATGGTCTGGATGAGCGAGGTGGCGCTGCGAAGATAGCCTTCCTTGTCGGCGTCGAGAATGGCGACGAGCGAGACTTCGGGCAGGTCGAGGCCTTCGCGCAGGAGGTTGATGCCGATGAGCGCGTCGAATTCGCCGCGGCGCAAATCGCGCAAGATTCGGACGCGTTCCAGCGTCTCGATTTCGGAGTGCAGGTAGCGGCAGCGCACGCCGACCTCAGCGAAATATTCGGCGAGGTCTTCGGACATGCGTTTCGTGAGCGTGGTGACGAGTACGCGTTCGTTGCGCGCGGAGCGCTGGCGAATCTGCTCGAGGAGATCGTCCACCTGGCCTTTCACGGGGCGGACTTCGACTTCGGGATCGACGAGGCCGGTGGGACGAATGACCTGTTCTACGACTATGCCGCCTGCCTTGGTGAGTTCGTAAGGGCCAGGCGTGGCGGAAACGTAGACGACCTGATTCGCGCGATGCTCGAATTCCTCGAAGGTGAGCGGGCGATTGTCGAGCGCCGAGGGCATGCGGAAGCCGTAATCCACGAGCGTCTGTTTGCGCGAGCGATCGCCATGATACATGCCGCGAAGTTGCGGGACGGTCTGGTGCGACTCATCAATGAAGAGCAGATAGTCGGACGGGACGTAATCGAGCAGCGTCGGTGGCGCTTCACCGGGGAGGCGGCCCGAAAGATGGCGCGAATAATTTTCGATGCCGTGGCAATAGCCGATGGTGCGCATCATTTCGATATCGAAGAGCGTGCGCTGAACGACGCGCTGCGCCTCCACGATTTTTCCCTGGCGCGCGAGTTCGGGCTTCCACCATTCAAGCTCTTCGTAAATAGATTGGATGGCGCGCTCTTTTTGGGCGGCGGGGAGGACGTAGTGCGTCTTCGGGTAAATCGGCGTGCGCGTGATTTCTCCGTCCTGCGAGCGAATTTCGCCGGTGAGCGGATCGATTTTGCGGATGTTTTCGATTTGGCTGCCCCACATCTCAACGCGGACGGCGAGATCGTCATAGGGCGGGAAGATTTCGATCATGTCGCCTCGGACGCGGAAAGTTCCGGGGCGGAGGTCTTCGCCGCGCTCATACTGGATTTCGACTAGCTTGCGCAGGATGGCTTCGCGCGCGATGGGTTGCCCCTTCTCGAGCATGAGGAGCATGCCGTAATAGGCTTCGGGGGAGCCGAGGCCGTAGATGCAAGAGACGGAAGCGACGACGATGACGTCGCGGCGCTCGAAGAGGGAGCGCGTGGCGCTCATGCGGAGCTTGTTGAGTTCTTCGTTGATGGTGGCTTCTTTTTCGATGTAGGTGTCGCTTGAGGGGACGTAGGCTTCGGGCTGGTAATAATCATAGTAGCTGACGAAGTATTCGACGGCATTCGAGGGGAAGAATGAACGGAATTCGTGGAAAAGCTGAGCGGCGAGCGTCTTATTGTGCGCGAGGACGATGGCGGGGCGATTGATTTCCTCGATCACCTTGGCCATGGTGAAGGTCTTGCCTGAGCCGGTGACGCCGAGGAGCACCTGGTGGCGCTCGCCGTCTTTGACGCCGCGGACGAGGCTCGAGATGGCTTCCGGCTGATCGCCGCGGGGTTCGTAGTCGCTGGCCAGCTTGAATTTCATGGTCGGGGCGCCTCAGCGCCCAAAACAGGCGCGGTGCAAAATTTCTATTATAGCGCAGTTGTCCAGAGGGCAGCGGCGGGGCGCAAGGGGCGAGGGGGCTCCACCTGCAGGCTTAGCTTTGACGGCGCGAATGGTGGTCTTGAGTTAGCTAACTGCTTTTCCTCACATGGAAGCCTTCGTAGGCAAGATAGGCTGCTACAACGCACGCGACGGCGCTAATCCACATGGGAACTTGCCAATTGGCGACGATCACTTGCAATTTGAAGGCTAGGCGTAACGCGTGTGCGACCGCGACGATCAGAAAGATTGCGCCTGCGAGCATGGTGAACATGTTCTTGTTCATTTGGATTCACCTCCGGCGAATTAAAAACTGCTCCTCAAGCGAATTCTACTCCTTTCGTGAATGAAAATTCGCGCTAAGTCGTGTGGGCAGCCTTTGCCTTCGTGACCCGATTGGAGTCGCTGGCGATGCGCGACCAATCCTCGAAAGGGTTGCTTGATGGCTGCAGGCGGCCCGGATTCATGTTGTTGCCGGGGTCGAGGCCTTGCTTGATTGCTGCCACGGCACGCACACCGAGCGGCGAAATGTCCGCGGCAAGCCAGGGCAAATGTTCGGTACCAACGGCGTGATGGTGCGATAGCGTGGCGCCGCGGTCGATGAACGACTGCTGGACGGCGCGCTTGACACGGAGATACTGCTCCATTTCGCTTCCCTGCTGTTGCTTGAAACCGAATGTGAAATATAGGCTCGCGCCCGAGCGATACGTGTGGCTGATATGACACCCGACAAAAGGCGGCACACCGGTTTCCAAAATCCCATCGCGTAAGTCTTTCATCGTCGCCTGGTAAAGAGGAAGGATGTTGCTCCACACGGTCGATGTCTCGCTCACGTCTGAGGTGACATCGCGCTCAAGCAGATAATCGCGGATATGCGGAAAATCGTATTTTGTGGCTTCGAACGATTTGCCCGCGCCGGACCCGAGGCTGATTCCCCCGAATCTGTGGTAAATGGCGCTGACTAGACGCATTTGGCGGCTGACATCGGAGTTGCGGCCCTCGAAAGCGGTTAGCATCAGGCACGCGCGCGGCAAGTCAAAGCCCTTCGCTCGCAAGTAGCTTTTGAAGATCTTGCTTACCGTCTGCGAGAGCCGCGATGACGGCGATTTGAACGCGAGCGAAAGCGCGGTCTTGTCCGGATCGTTGAGCCGGACCATCGAAGGCATGCACTCCCTGCGCACGCATTCGCGCATGGCCTCGAGCCCGCTCTCGAAATCGGGAAAGAGGTAGGCGGGAACAAGCCTCGACTCCGGCCGCGGATGGACGCGCATCGTGGCTTCGGTGATTACGCCGAGCGTTCCCTCGCTGCCGATGCATAAATGGTTCACGTCAATTCCATTCGAGGATTTGGGAACTGCGCGCGTGGCCAGGACGCCTTCGGGCGTCACCATGCGCAGCGCGATGACCATGTCCTCGATCTTGCCGTACTTGTCGCTTTGCATTCCGGCGGAACGCGTCGCGATCCAGCCGCCAAGCGTGGAATGCATAAACGAATCGGGAAAATGGCCGAGCGTCATGCCGCGCGCGCCCAATTGGTCTTCGAGATCGGGGCCAAAGACGCCCGCTTCCACGCGTGCGGTGAATGATTCCCCATCCACGGCCATCACACGCCGCATGCGCCGCATATCGAGCGAGACGGCCATGCGATGCGGCTCCATGCGCTCGAGACAACCGGATATATTCGAGCCTCCTCCGAACGGGATCACCGTCACATCGCGGTCCGCCGCGGCCCGTAGCGTCACCAATACATCGTTCTCACTCTCTGGGTATACGACCAGGTCAGGAGCGCCTTCCGCTGCTCCGCGTCGAAGCCGGAACAGGTCGCGAAAGCCCTTGCCGTACGCGTGAATCACACGCTCTTCGCGGCTGTCGTAGATTTGGCCGGCGTGCAAAGCGGATCGAAGCTCGGCTAGAAAACAGGGGTTTACGATTGCCTCTGAAAGTTGAACGGCTTCGAGCGGCACTGGCGGCGTGGGAGGATTTTCGACTTCGATGCCGAGTCGTGATTTCGCGAAGGGCCAGAACCCAGGATGGGCAATGGAATCAAAACCGGCCTCGACATCGCCCCAACCCCACCACTTCATATGTCTGGGGACGTAAACCATAGCCGCGCGCCTCACATCCGTGCAGACCTCACAAAACCGTGAGCAAAGGTTGGAATGCTAAAACGAAAAACCGGCAAACCCGGCAGCGAGCCCGCACCTGCTGGCACCTCGCGGGCCTAAGGTCACTGCGCGGCCACTGGGCTTGCATGTTATCCCTTTTCGCGGGCGCCAGCCACTAAGTTTCCAGCGCGATCGCTGCGGGGCAGGCCGAACATGAGGTGGCCGCTAAGTATGAATGATAAAGTTACAGATATTGTCCATATGACTGAAGAATATCCGATCCTGGTGAGGTCAGACGGAGGATCTAAAATGAGAATGGCGAGAGTTGGGGGTTTTTTTATCGTCTTTGGGTTGATGATGACGGCAGCCGGTGCAGTTGCGGCGCAGCAGACAGCGCAGCCGCCGAATGCTCCGATCCCCTCACCGATTATCACGGGTAAGAAGGGTTTCATTTCCAACACTTCGGGCGAGACGATGGTGCCCACTGGGACCGGGGATCTAACTTACAACAAGTTCTATGCGGCAATGAAGAGTTGGGGGCGGTACGAGCTTGTCTCCGCTCCCGCAGATGCTGACCTGGTCTTTGAAATCTCTTTCAGGTTTGTTGTCGGTGCGACAAACCACGGAGGCTCAGACCGAGATTATGAGTTCCGGGTGATCCTCCGTGACCCCAAATCCAACTTTGTCCTCTGGGCTTTCAGCGAGGTCGTTCCCCAGTCTTCCAAGGACGCCACGAGTCGCAAATATTTCGATCAGGCGATGGCAACCCTTGTAAATGACCTGAAGGGCCTGGCTACCCAACCTTCCGTCGACCCTGCCAGCCAGAAAAACTAGACAGACCAAGTTGCCAAGGCTAGGTCAAAGAGTTGCTGTGGTAGGATTCGCGGGCGCGGCGCGTACGCTATTCCCATGAGCTCACCCACTCATTTTTGGCGAAACTTTCCTCGCAGTTCGGTGGTTATTTTCCTGCTCGGTGTGTTTTTTATTTTCAGTTTAATCGGGTTTGCCAACGACGTGGCGGGGATGGGGCGCCAGCCGACGCTACGATTCGTCCTTAACGTGCTGCAATTCGGCGTGTTTGCCATCCTCTATGCCTATGCGGGATTTGCACTGCGCGGTAAGTGGTGGATGGGGGTGTTGCCCATATTTGTCTTACAGCAGGCCACGATGAATCTGTTGCAATGGCGGATCCCAGACACGCCAATCGTAGCGCAGATGGGAGCAGCTGAAATCACCGCACTGAACTGCCGGCTGGCGTTTGACGGGGTGGCCATAACGGTGGGCGTCTTTCTCGGTTATGCATGTTTCGTATATGTGTCCATCACCGAAGGGCGGCGCTATTTCCACGTGCACGCGGAAATGGCGCTGGCTGCGGAGATTCACCATGTGCTCGTCCCGGATATTGATATGCGTATTGATGAATTTGAGTTTCACGGGCGGTCGGTGGCAAGCGGCGATGTGGGTGGGGACTTGATTGACGTGTTCCAAGGAGAAAGCGGATGGACCGCCTACGTCGCGGACGTCTCCGGGCATGGCGTTGCTCCCGGCGTCGTGATGGCCATGGTGAAGAGCGCCGCGCGCATGGAGCTTTCGTCGGGACAAAAGGTCGCTGAACTTCTCGGACGGCTGAACAGCGTCCTTTACCCGATCAAAAAGCCAGATATGTTCGCGACCTTCGCCTACCTGGCATGGAATGGGGCGCGGTTGGAGTACTCATTGGCCGGGCATCCTTCGATCCTGCATTACCATTCGGCGACAAAGGAAGTTTCGGAAGAGGCGGCGTATTCAAATATGCCGCTGGGAATGTTTGATGGCCAAGAATTCGTGAGCGGCACACTGGAATGCGGCGCGGATGATGTGTTCCTGATGCTGACTGACGGGCTGCTGGAGGTCGCGAATAGCAAGCAGGAGGAGTTCGGGCTCGCGGGAGTGAAAGCTGTCCTAGCCGTGCAAGGGGGCAATTCGCTCGCCGAGATTTCGCAGGCTATTCGAGATGCAGCGAAACGTTTTGGACACGCGGCGGATGACCAATCGCTGCTGCTGGTGCGGCGGCATAATCCCTCCACGAAAAATTCCTCTCACTCGTAACGCAACTTTCGGTTTTGACCACCTCAGGGAGCCGCGACAGTTTGCGGCAAAAGAGTAATGTCCGTCTCGCTCTGGACGCGGCCTTTGTGAAACAGGCGGTTGCCGGCGGTCTTGCTCAGAATCTGGAAATCCATTTCCTGGGAACTAGTTTGCGTGGAGCTGACGACCATGCCGGTCGAAATCGAAATGGAGTCGAGGCTTTCGCCGCGGCCGGTCCATGTGCCGGAGGTGCGCAGGCCGTTGCGGCGGTAGTCTTCCGGGGTGTCGTCCTCGCGCGACTTGTGGTGGACGATTTCGAAGCGCGTGAGAATTATCGCGCAGATTTCATCCGTGGCTGCGGATCGAGGTGCGCTGTGCTTTGCTGACGCGGCAGTTGCCGGCGATGCTTGCGGCGTCGCTGGCGCGGAAGCGGGCGCGCGGCACGGTTCGTTGCGCACATAAGTGGCTTCCGTGCGCGAAAAAAGTCCGCCCAGCGGAGTGCCCGTGAGCGGCTGCTCATTTTTCCATTTTTGGCCGACGACGATTCCGGATTTCGGGAAGCCGGCGCCGGAGGAAAGTCCGGACATCCACGCGCGGACGGATTGCGCGGCCGATGGGTTCGAGAGAATCTCCTCGAGGCCGGTGATATCCGAAAGTTTCCCGTCGGGCTCGAGTGTGAATTGCATGGAGTGGCCTTCGAGGCGCGTGAACTGGTCTTCAAGGGCGGCAGCCTGCGGATCGTAAGCGTCGGTTTCTGACGTGGCGTCGGATTTTTCGTAGGTGGCGCGGAGGCGGACGCGCCCCATGGACGTGGCCGTGCCCGGCTGGGCATCGAGGATGTCCAGGCGCACAAGCATGGATACGGTCTGCTTGAGGAGCGATGCGCCCTCAGGATTTTCAATGGGCGTGGTGGTGGTGCCGGAGATGGTCAGGCGCGTCTCAATCTGGTAGCGGAGCGATTCCTGCGGCGTGAATTTGGGGATGAGCCGGACGCGCTGCTCAGGTGTGGCCGCGAGAGCAAGCGCGGCGAGTGACAATGCTGCCGAAATCGCGATGCGAAGTCGGTGCGGTTTCAACGACGCGCCGCGGGCGCGGTTGCGCGGACGATTTCCGGAGCGGCGAGGGAGCCGGTCAGCCGGTAGGTTGGTTCCTTGGGCTCGTAGCTCGAGTGGACGGAAGTCAATCGCAGATCAAGATTGCGATTGAAATCAATGGTGCCCGATATGTCGACTCCCGTATCAATGTTGCCGAAATCCATAGTCTTGAAATTGATCGTCCTAGTTGCACATGTGAACTTGCTTTCGCCATTCAAGAAATTGCTCGAGCCAGAATGGAAAACCCCCTCACGAAGCGATCTTGTCAGGTCCATGTCTCGCAATTCCGCGCGGAACACATGTGCGGAACCTTGACAGGCCAATGCTGTCAGCAGCTCGTCGCGACTCGTTCCGTGCGTTTCCAGCGATAGATTTCCCGTGGCCGAGCCGGCGAAGAGATTTGCGAGGGTTGGTGTTGCGCCCGTAAGCGCAGCCAAATCCACACGTGAGAAATCGAACTTAAGGTGATACCTGGGGGGCGCTGCCAGTTCGGCGATGAAGGAGCCGGCCAGATCGCCGCCGTAAAATTGAGCCTTGGCATTTGCAAGTTCGATGCGGCGGCCCTCGAGTCTTAGATCGCCTTGCAAATGATTGACCGCGAGCGGGGCGATCATGAACTGGTCGACCGTAATCTTTCCGTTTGCGCGCAGATTTTCCGGAATCGCGATCGGAGCTGACCGTGAACTCAAGAACGGGAGCACACGGTCAAGCAGGGTCTGCCGCCAGCGTGGGTTGAGCCAGCGGTCGAAGTCGGCCGCAGCCAGATGGTCCGCTGACAAAGCAAATTGCCAGGCGGGGTCCGTCTCGCGGCGGTCAAACGTCCCATTCCAATGGGCGCCAAAACCCACAGCCGAGGAAAGCGTGATGTGGCGCGCCCCCGGCTTCAATTCAGCGTGAGCGCGAATCTGTTCGAATGGCTGATTTAGAAATGCGGCGCTGAGAAAACCTCCGGATGGCTCGGCCCCCCAGTCGATTGTTCCGGTTGGCCGCGATTGCCACGACATATTTCCAACGTCCCAGCGCAAATCGCATCGCACCGGGCCGGCTAAATCCCACCCGCGCGAAATATTCCAGCCGAGCGCAGCCGCGGTCGCGATCAGATCTCGGACTTGCTTCATGTTTCCAGTGAGCCGCAGTTCGGAGAGAACGTTCGCGCGGGGCTTGCGGGAGGCTTCCAGGCGCAAGGAGCCGTCCGCCGCGCCAAAGGAAAGCGTGAGCGGGCTGAAATAATCGAGGCCGCGATCGTAACGCAAATTAATTTCGCTCAGTCGAACGGGAAAGCGCAAGCTCGCGGCCGTTAGTTCGGCCGCTTCATTTTCACCGCGGACACTTTCACCGCGCGCATCTCCAAGACCGACATTCTCGATGCTGACGTTCTCTAAATGCAGCGGCCACCCGGCCACCAGGCCGCTCGCATTCAACACACCGTGGAGGGAAACGTCATCGGCGATACCCGGATGGAATGCTCGCAGCCAAGCAAGCAGGTCGCCCAAATCAATGGCCGACGATTTCACCTGGACGCGAAAGGGAGGCGGCTGCTCCGCCCGAGGGATGCGGCGGTCCTCCCATGATATTGCGGCGCGGACGCTGGCATGAGAATGCGGCGCCTCAAGCGAGGCATCCTCGAAATCAAGGCCTGAATCAAGCGGGTACCAGCGCATCTTCGCGATGAAGTTGACGGCTGGATTATCGGCGCGCAGCGGAAGATCCCAGCGGTGAATCTGTCTCAGTTCGGTGCGCCCTCCCACAGCCCAGGCATCGGCGTCCGTTTGCGCGTGGAGCGCGAGTGCAAACGTGCCGCGGACGCCGTAGTCATAGCTCCGCGCGAGCCGGAGCAAATCGGAGATGGAGGCGTCCGTCCAGGAAAGATCCAGGGCCGCGGGGCGGAGGCGCGACGAAGTGCCGCCGAGATGGCCGCTGAGATGCAGCTTGCCTGCTTGTTGCAGGACGACGGCGGCGCGCGAGGGAATCGCCTCGAGGTCGAAGCGCCAGCGGCCGGGGCCTTCGGGCTCGAGAAAACCCTTCACGTCCGTGAACGCGAAGGGAATTTTTTCCTCGTTGCGCTTGAAATTTATGCGGCCGGAATCCACCTCGATGCGCGTCAATCGGAGCGGCGAAGAAGAAGGGCGCTGCGGACCGACCGGCGCGATGCCGGGGGAAGCCGGGCGCGGCAGCCACTCGGCGAGGTTCCAATCTCCCTCCGTGTTGCGCACAAGATTCAGGCTTGGCCGGTCGAGTGAGAGCGTGCCGAATTCCAGACGGCCGCGCAATAGGCTGAGCCAACGCAGGCGCACGGTGAGCGATTCGGCGCGAAGAAAGTATTCGTAGCCGAAGCGCGGATCTTCGCCAACCGTGATGGACTCAGCCGCGAGTGTAGGCCAGCCCCACAGGCTGAAATCGTACCGGCCGACTTGGACGGGCCGCCCGAAAACGGATTCCAGGCGCGCGGTGATTTTCCGGTGCAGGCGGCTGTGCTGTATCACGAATGAACTGCCGGCACCCGCGAGCCAGAGAAATGCGAGGAAAAGCAGAACGCGTTTAGGCCAGCGGGACCATGACGAGCGGCGGACGGGAGCCATCTCAAGGGGCTCGATGCGCATAACCGTTTCTGAAATGCTATTCGCCAATCTAAAATCCCGGCCTCCTGCGAGCGAGAACGCTCGCGACAGACGTCCAACCCATCGAGCGTAAGCATCGCTTGCTGTTTTCGCAAGCGTCTTGTTGCACGCGGCGCGGGTCTGTGTGCGTCGGAATTCGGATTCGGTCGCCGGCCGGCTTTGACGGCTCACGGAAGCATTCCACTCGCGTCCAATTGTTCAGCGGATGTTTCGGGCCAAAACCAGTATTCGGTATGGGAGGAAATCCATGCGCATTTTGATTCTGGCTGGAATGCTTCTCGCAACGAACGCGGCTGCACACGCCCAGGCGGAAAAGCCGAAGCCGGCTTATGATTTCTCTCTTTCCCGCGAGGAAAGAATCAAGCTGGCGGAGAGCGCGGCGCCTCCTGAAATTTCAGGGAAGGCAACCGTGTATGTGCTGGAACGCACGGGATACGTGAAGGTGCGCGAGGGGACGAATGGCTTCTCGTGCTTTGTGGACCGGCAAACTCCCCTCAATCTTGAGCCCACGTGCTTTGACGCCGAGGGAAGCGCGACAACCCTGCTGACCCGTTTCTACGCGGAGGAGGAGCGAGGCAAAGGGAAAAGCGAGGAGGAAATCACAGCCGCGATTGAGGCCGGCTACAAATCCGGAAAATACCGCGCGCCGCAAAAGCCGGGGATCGTGTACATGATGTCGAATGTCGCGGTCCTCTACATTGCCGATAGCATCTCGCTGGTGCACATTCCACCGCACCTGATGTTTTATCTACCCTACGGCACCGATCAGGATCTTGGCTCGCCGCCGCCGGCCAGGAACATGCCGCACTTGATCCGAGCGGGCAAACCCGACGCGGTGATTATCGTGGTCCCACCGGGGGATCAGGCGAAACATTAGCCCGAGAGCGCGCGCGCAGCGCACGAGCACAGCACATGGAAGGATTGCGCTACGCTTTCGCGGGCTTGCTCCGCCCCGTCTTTGTTTCCCAGGCCTTGCGCAATTCTTCGCGGCGCGCCAGGACGTAGGCCTTGGCTTCATCCAAATCGCGATAAACCCGCGTCCCCTTGATCATATTGCACGGGCGGCAGCAGGCGACCAGGTTCTCCGGATCCTTCTTCCCTTTCTTGGCGCGCGGGATGACGAAATCAACCGACATCACCAGCGCGTTTTCGAAACTGGCCTTTCCGTCGAGCCCGCAGTAGCGGCAACGATGCTGATCGCGGTCGAGGATTTTCAGGCCTTCTTCGAGGGTGACCGGCCTGTCTACGACCGTGAGCGTCATAAGGTTCAATGGCATCGGATACCTCCCAAAGAAAATGATTGTTGATTTGAGCGAAGGTTGCGGTTTCAACCTTATCGTCGTCTTTGCGCAAGACCATATGGCAGCAACCGGCTCATGTCAAGCGCCGGCCAGTATAGAAGCCGGGTTCGCGGAGGAGAAAGCGCGGAGAGCGACCTCGTTGAATAAATCAACGCACATGTAATAAATCAACGGCCCGTTCCGGATCGGCACATTCTCGCTGCCGTGGCAAGCGGATGAGCCGCATGCACATGCGCGGACGGCAAGCCGGTGATGGACATTGGCGCGCGATTTGCATATAAGGTGTTAGCGCCCGGAAGGGCAATCATGTGTGAGAAGAAAGCGCATGGCCAAGAAAAGCAAAGCGACGAAGCGCCTGAAGAAATCGAAGAAGATCGAAGCGACCAAGCCACTCCGCTGGAAGGATGCGGTCTAGTCGCGGCGAGGGGATTTCCACCGTAAGGTTCCGGCTCAGACTCCCAGCGACGTCCGGTGGGAAACGGAACGCGCGGAGATGCTCTTGAGGAGCCCCTCATCCGGAAAGAAAGGGCTGCTGGCGACTAACCGGTGGCCCTCCTCATTTCGAGCTAAGTAACGGATATGACCGGCCGCCGCAAAACAGTCCCCGCAATTGATCCTCGCTACGCAAGATTCCCCCTTCGCGTGGGCCGCTCGCAAATTCACCGTTTCGGAGTCTTCGCGGTGGATGTAATTCCTCGGGGCCGAAAAGTGATCGAATACACCGGGGAGCGGCTGAGCCTTGAGCAGGCCGCAGCCCGGCAAAGGAAGAACTGGAGCCGCGGCGGAACAAAAATCGATGCATTGTTCCGGCTGAACAGTAATTGGGCGGTAGATGGGGCCGTTGACGGAAGCGGGGCGGAGCGAATTAACCATTGCTGCGACCCGAATTTAAAAACCAGGAGGATCGGAGGCCACATCTATTATTTCAGCCGGCGTCAAATTCGGCCTGGTGAAGAACTGACAGTTGATTATCGTTTCCCCGCGGAAGCCAAACGCGCCGTTTGCCACTGCGGCTCGCCCAAATGCCGTGGGACCATGAACAAGAAATGAATCCCACCCACGAGTAAGAATCGCGGTCCGAAGTTGCATTTTCCCGATCGGGACAAAAAAGCTGCGAGCCCGGCGCTGCTAGGATGGCGGAATATGATCAAGATTGTTTATTGCGTCACCAAAAAGACAGGACTGACGGACGAGCAATTTTTTGATTACTGGGAAAATATCCACGGCCCGATCGGCGTCCGGATCCCTGGCCTCCGCAAACTGGTGCAAAGCCGCCGCCTCACCGTTGCTGAAGACACGCGGCCACCGGATTTCGACGGCGTGGCGGAACTCTGGTTCGACAGTGTCGAGGATTTGATGGCGGCTCGAAAATCCCATCAATGGAAAGCCTCGAGCGCTGATGAAGCCAACTTCATCGACCACAGCAGGACCGCTTACTTCGTCTCGGCAGAGCACGTCATATTCGAATCCGAGGGCTGGATAAAGTAAGCCTCTGGGATTTCCTTGGCCTCTTGCCACCGGGCCCAAAAATCCTAGTGGACTTCGTGGAACATGCGATGCCAGCGCGTGCGGCTCGGCAGATGAAGCAAAGTCGAGCCAATTCCCCGCAGAGTGCCCTCGAATCCGCGGTTGACGTAGTCGTCCGAAGTAGCCTGCACGGACCAGTAGATGACCATCGGGCGGCCCATGATCGCGTCGCGATCAACGAAACCCCAGTACCGGCTGTCCCAACTCCGGTCGCGGTTATCTCCCATCACGAAATAGTTGTTCGCGGGAATCTGGAGCTCGCTATGCTGCACGTAGCTGAGAATGGAATGCGCCCATTCCGGACGCAGGCCCACAGAGCTGAAATAGGGCTGGCTCGGTGGAAATGTATCGCCGAAGGAATCCGCGCCGGCAGGGTCATGAATCACGTAAGGCTCGTTCAGCCGTTCGCCGTTGATATACACCTGCTGGTCCACGATACGAAGCCGCTCGCCGGGCAAGCCGATCACCCGCTTCACGTAGTGCGGATGATCGTCAAATGGAAATTTGAAGACGACGATATCGCCGCGGTGAATGGCGCGGTATGGAAGGACTTTTTCATACCAGGCGCCCCGCCCCTCGAAAATGAATTTGTTCACCAGCAGATGATCGCCGACGAGCAGCGTCGGCTCCATGGATTGCGAAGGAATCTTGAACGCCTGAACGATGAAAGTGGTTCCGAATAGAGCCAGGAGAACGGTGACCAAAAGTGATTCGGCAATTTCCGCGAAACTGCTTTTATGCGCCTCGTGGCGCGGCGAATCGGCCGGCTGCGGCGCTTCGTTCGCGTCATTGGCCACAGGGGCCGTGGTTTCCAAATCCATGAGTTCCCTTCAGGAGGACGGGCGGCCGGCTTCGAGCGTCTCCATCGCCATCCTTGCCGCCGCTTGCTCGGCCTCTTTCTTGCTGCGGCCTTCCGAGGCAGCCAGCTTTTCTCTGGCGAGCCAAACTTCCACTTCAAATGTTTTTAAATGATCGGGTCCCGTTTCTTTGTAGAGGCGATATTCGGCCACCCCGAGCCCGCGCTGCTGGAGCCATTCCTGGAGTGCTGATTTGTGATCGGCGCGCTCGAGCCCTTCGACGTGGCCGTCGAGTGCCGGCGCGAGAAGAGTCCGGTCCAAAAAGGCTGCCGCGGCATCAAGGCCGCCATCAAGATAAATGGCGCCGGTGATAGCTTCGTAAGCGTCGGCGAGCAACCGTTTCTTTTCGCGGCCGCCGGTCTTCTCTTCCCCGGGCCCCAGTCTCAGATGCTTCCCGATTTTTAAGCGCTTCGCAGCCGTGTGAATCGAATTGGCGCTCACCAATCGGGCGAGGCCTTTCGAAAGCTTGCCCGAATCCCACTCCGGAAAGGTACGGCAAAGCCGCTCGCTCGCAACCAGGCCGAGGACACGGTCACCCAGAAACTCCAGCCGCTCGTTATCGGAGCCATTATCGCTCTGGCGATGCGAGCGGTGCGTGAGCGCCCGCTCCAGTCTTTCGGGGCGTTCGAAGCGATGGCCGAAAATCGCCTCGAGTTCTCCGCGCTCTTCTTCGGTCATTGGTTGAAGGCCTCGATTACGGCTTCGCCGGCGCCGGCTGGGATGCGGCCAGTTTCTTCACGTCGTTTTCCAATTGCTTGCAACGATCCTGCACGCCGCCCGGGATTTGCGCGCACTTGTGATAGGTCTCTTGGGCATCCGTGTAACGCTTCAATACCTGCAAGTCGCGTCCGAGCACGAAGAGATCCACCGAATCAGGTGTGCTGGCCAGCTTGACGGCCTGTTGGAGCTCATTCGCCGAGTTCTCCACTTCCTGCTTGCGGAAATAGACCAGTCCAAGGCCACTATGAGCCATAGAAAGCTTGTCCGATTTGGCCTTGGCGAACTGTTCGTCGGTCATGGTGTCTGGTTTGGGCAAGGTGGCAAACAGCACGAGTGCGCGCTTTTCGTAGTCTTCGGCTTTATCGAGCCGGCGATTGGCATCCATGTCGTTCGGGTCGTAATTGT
Source organism: uncultured Acidobacteriota bacterium (assembly GCA_963701005.1). GTDB lineage: Bacteria > Acidobacteriota > Terriglobia > Acidiferrales > UBA7541 > Palsa-295. Next base: position 1,930,743 of record OY969555.1, on the reverse strand, counting down.
GAGGAATCACCCAGCCGATGAGAACGAGCACGTCGGCTTCGTTGGGATTCAAGGCCAAAGCTTTTTCGGCCGCCGCGTACATTTTGTCGTACTGCTCCTTGCCATAGTACGCATGTGTGAGACCGGCATAGACACTCCCGGAGTACTTGCTGTTGGGATATTTCTGCACGAACGGCTCGCCAAGCTTAATCACCTGATCAATGTCCGTGGACTTCGTTTCAAAGAATTTCTTGTAGGCATCTTCCTCCTCCGGGTCCGTCTTGGGCGCCTCGGCCTGCTGCGGAGGAGTCGCGGCCGTGGCGGGCGGCGGCGTTTGCTGCTGCTGTTGTTGCTGCGGCTGCTGCCCAGTGCCGCCACCGCCGTATTGCGCCAACACAACGGGAGCGAAGGCGAGAGCGGCGAGGAGAACTATGGCCAGGATTCTAAATGCACAACGGATTGACGGGAGTTTCATTTCCTTTACCTTCCTTCGTTTTGGATGTCCCCGAGCGCGCAATCGGCAGCGATCTCAGGGATTCTTTGTCCCCTTGGAATTGCTGGTCCCAGTGCCTTGATTCCCAGGTGCGTGCGGCGGACTATACGCCGCGTCTATGCCGCGCCCCGCCGCCACCCGCGCTGCTTCAGGCGCCCCTATAACGCCGATCGCAGCGCGATATTCAGCCAGCCCGGCATCGCGGTCGCCCTCGAGATCATAGATGCGCCCCAGATAAACGTGCGACCACGCCAGAATCGTCGGGTCCGTTGGCGCGCCTGGTTTCCTCGAATCGGAAGTCGCCGCAGCCGGACCGGAAACCAACGTCAAAAACAAATCCCTGGCGCGCGCAGCATGGCCGCCCAAAACAGAAGCGATGGCCAGCCCATAGGTTGCCCGCGGCTCGTCCGGGTACTTCGCCAGAATTTTTTCAAATGTCGCGGCGGCCGCCGCCGCATCCTTCGCCGCGATTTCGTGATTCCCTTCCGCGAGCCACGCGTCAAGCTCCGAAGGCTGGCTCACGGCCGCATCTGCCTGGCGCGGCTCGGCCGCGGCGATCGCGGGCTCGAAATGGATGTTCTGCAATCTCTCCTGCTCAGCCTCCACATCAATGCCCGCGAGCAGGTCCGGGAAATAATACGACATCGAGGGCTCAGCTTTTTCGAATTTCTGCAATCCGGCCACAAAAGGCCGCACCAGGATGAATCCGGCCCGGTCCGCATCGTTCAAGGAAGCTTCAAGTTGCGCGGGCGAAAGATGCCGGAGGCGCAATTCGACAGACTTGATGAAGCACTCGTCGGCGAAAGCAAGGAAATCGGTTTGATATTCCACCGGCAGTCGCGGCGCCCGCGCGGCGATATTCAAAAGCGCTCTTCTGGACATGATCTCTTCGCGATAGCGGAGCGGCAGCGGGTCAAGCACGAAATGCAGGTAGGCGTGCTGGATTTCGTCCACGGGCATCTGCGAAGGCGTGCCGACAACGATGGCGTATTGATCTCCAAAGTTGCGAAAATTCGTCCGATTGCCCACCAGCGGCTCGACGTAAACCGCGAATGCACGCCGCCCCTGCGGTTTCAGCACCTCGCGCAGATAGTCGTCCGTGGCCGTCACGATTCTCCGGACCGGCGCCTGATAGCGCGCGGCGGCGCGAACGTACTCCGGCGCAATTTTTGCCCAGCGGGCATCGAGATGAGCCTCGCGGTAAAAATTCACTAGAATTTCCTGAAAGTCCTCGATCGGCAGAACGTCCGGGGGAAGCAACTCGTGATTCATGCGGTAGGTAAAGCCCGGCGGCGGCCCGACCGCCAGCGCGAAGGTGATGAAATGCGATAGCGTTTCGCCGGGATCGGCGAGCACGTTGTCGTTGTAATACTGGCGCAGAGCTTCCGTCGCCGGCCCCTGCATCTTGAGCAAGTCCTCGCGCAGAGCGAGGCGCGAAGGCATTTCCGCAAGCGTGCTTTCGTCCGCGCCGAATCCCGCGGCATCGAGCGCGCACAGGGTGGAGAACAATTGCGGGCTGGGCTCGACGCTGATTCCGGTGTAATTCAGCAATTCGGTTTGGTGGCCTTGCGCTTTCGCCCCGGTCAATGACGCGAGCAGAATCAGGACCGCGAGCGAAAAGAGCACGCAAATTAAATGAACGAGCTTTCGGATACGCAAACTCCTCAAATCAGCGGGGGTTCCAGATTGCTGGGATCCCTTTATATCTCTCTTGCTGTGATGCGCAGTTTCACCATGTCATGCGCACGACCTGTGCAATCCGCGCATGCAGACAAACTCTAACGGTCGTCTCATGCGGAGTCAAGGAAACGCAGAAGGAGCGGGCCAGCCGGCCGGCGAATCGGCGGCTAGCCGCGGACGCGGACTTCGCTGAAGCTCAGCATCACATGCCCGCCGCCCGTTGGTCGGCCAAAACTGAATCGCGGGCGGAAGCGAGAGAACATCATGACCTGGTCAAGCTGCCGATCGACGGCCGTATCGCTGCGGCCGGAAAGTACCTTGTAAGAGACCACTTGCCCTTGCGCATTCAGCGTGGCCTCCACCAGAAGAACTCCCGAACCCGCGTGACCATCCGCGGTGACAACATCGGAAACCGGAAATGGCGCCAGACTTTCCAATCGCGCCGGCTGCACGATGTTCAAAGGCAGGTCGTTTTCCACAACCCCGCCCAGCGGCACGCCAACCAGGATGTTTTGAACCAGGAGCACGAAGACTACCAGCGCGGTGAGAATTCCGCCCGTGGCGGGCACTGCCAGCGGCTCGAGAATATCCTCAAATACATGAAGAGCGCGGAACCACATGCGGCGCGCGCGCGCCCAGGGCGGCTGCGCTTGCGCAATCTGCACGCGAATGCCCACGGCCAATCCCGGCGGCGGCGCCACGGCTTCGAGCTGGGAAAGCTGAGACGATAGCCGATGATAGTCCTCGAGTTGTACGCGGCAGCCATCGCAGCCGGCAAGATGCTCGCGCAGCCGCGCATGATCGCGCGAGGAGATGGCACCATCGAGGTATCCTGGCAGCCGGCGCTGGGCTTCGCGGCAATTCATCGCTTGCCTCCAAATGATTTCAGCGGGGCCTGGATCGTGGCGCGTGGTATCGATGCGCGCGCAGCAATCGGAGCCGCAGGGGCCGGAGCGAACGGAACTGGTGCCACACGCCGCGGCGGCGCAATGTGTGCTTCCACCGGCGTCGTGGGAAGAGCGGCTTCGGCGGCCGGCGCGCGAAGAAGCGGGTCAAGAATTTCCTTCAGCATGCGGCGTCCGCGCAAGATGCGGGATTTCACGGTTCCGACGGAGACTTCAAGCACTTCCGCTACCTCTTCGTAAGATAGGCCTTCGAGATCTCTCAATATCACTGCGCTGCGAAACGTGGCGGGCACTTGCGTCAACGCCCGGCGCACCGTCGTCTGCGTTTCGTCCGCGGCGTACTGCTCATAGGGAGTCGCTTCCCCATCCTTCAATTCGAACGCCGGCTTCTGGCCTGCTTCTTCAGCATCAATCGATACTTGCTGCCGCTGGTGCCGCCAGAACCATCGCCGATGATTCAGCGCTTGGCGCACCGAAATGCGATAAAGCCAGGTCTTCAAAGAGCTGCCGCGCCGAAAACCGCGTATCCCTCGGAAGGCGCGGAGAAAAACCTCCTGCGTGACGTCGGCGGCATCGGCTGAATTCCCGAGGATGCCGTAAACCAGGTTGAACACACCCCCGTGGTAATAGGTGACGAGCCATTCAAAGGCCGCGTCGGATCCCGCCTGAAGCTCCGTCACCAGTTCGGCTTCATCGCGGCCCCACGATAGTGATTGTGCCAGGTCGGACATGCCTTCCGCCGGTCTCCTCTCGGGCGTGTCCCTATATCCTTAGACACCAATGCGCCCAAGTATGTTGCAAGCATAGCAGAGAAAGCAGCAAGTAGTATGAACCGGAAGTACTACCGGACACCGCAGAGAGCGCCGTTAAGGCATTTGTTTCTTGGATGTTACAGATAAGTGGCCAGCGATGAAAACCTAACGAACATCGCGGGAGGTGCGATAAATTGGTGGAGCCGGCGGGGTTCGAACCCGCGACCTCCTCGATGCCATCGAGGCGCGCTCCCAACTGCGCTACGGCCCCACGGAGCAGGACGACAAGCTTTTACTTTTATAACACCCAGGAGTTGCAGCGTCAAACGAATGGCACGCGCGAGTCGTTACTTCGCCGTCTTGTACCAGGAATACCCGACCGAAAAGAGGAATGTCCCATTGTAGCCGGGATTGTGATTGCCGAGGCTCGCGCTCGAAAGGTGCCCGAAGGAGCTTTCAAGCTGCAGCGCACGGCCCGGCCGCGTGAAAATGTGCACACCAAAAACGCCCTGCGGAGTGAAGTTCACCCAGGAAGTGTTTCCGGGCGGAATATTGCTGTGGCTGAATACGACCCCGCCGGCCGCCGCAATATAAGGAGCGATCGTTTTCCCGCTGGTGAAATTCCACTGCCAGATCGCAGGCTTGAAACTGCCGCCATAAACCGCGCTCCCAGGCGGAAGGACAGCATAGAGCGGCATCACATCAATCGCCCATTCGAAATTGCCCCGCGCCCACCCAGACAAGTGATCGCCAGTGAGGATGCGGCCCACGCAGCCTCCCGCGAAAAAGAACTGCGTGTTATCGGATTTGCCGAGCCCCGTCCCGCCACCAGCGAATAGCCCGAAGTCCCATGTCCCCCGCGTAAGCGACGATGAGGGAAGATCCTGCGCGCGCACATTGGCCGCGAGAAGCAGCGCAAAAAACATTCCGGCAATGATTTTCATTTTCCCCCACCACGGCCGCCGCACAAGATGCCTGCAGATCGAATCCGAGAGGGTAGGATAAGCCGGCGAGCGGGTCAAGAGATGTCAGTGTCGCTGTCTTAGCTCCATAATTCTGTCACCCCTTAATGGCAACGTGAAAATGTCACCCTATGAAACAGGAGACATGCACGTTGAGTCAGAAGGAACTGCAGCGAGTGACCGTCATTTCGCAATGTGTGCAACAGAACCTGACGTGCGCCCGAGCCGCGGAGCTGCTCGACCTATCGCCTCGGCACATCAAACGGCTCAAAGCGCGCTACCGGCAAGGCAGCGCAGCGGCTCTGGCGCACGTCAGCCGCGGCCGCCCCAGTCACCGTCGCCTGCCCGTGCGCACCCGCGCCCGCGTCCTCGCTCTGGCACGCACGCGCTATCCGGGCTTCAACGATCACCATCTCCATGAGAAGCTCGTCGAGCAGGAGGGCTTCTCCCTCAGCCGCGAAACCTTGCGTCGCCTGCTCCGCGCCAGCGGCATCGGCTCGCCCCGCAAACGCCGCCCGCCGACTCATCGCCAGCGCCGTCTGCGTGCCGCTCGCGAAGGAGAACTGCTCCAACTCGACGGCTCTCCTCATGATTGGCTCGAAGGCCGCGGCCCACTCCTCACCGCTCTGGGCATGCAGGACGATGCTTCCGGGAAAATTCTCGCTGCCCAGTTCTTTCCTTCCGAAACCACCGAAGGCTATTTCCACCTGCTCCAGAGCCTCTTGCGCCGCTACGGTGTCCCGGTGGCCTTCTACGGCGATCGCAGCGGCGTCTTCACCCGCAACGACGATCACTGGTCTCTGGAGGAACAACTCGCCGGCCAGCGCCAGTCCACTCAGTTCGGTCGCGCCCTGGAACAACTCGGCGTCACTTTCATCGCCGCCCAAAGCCCGCAAGCCAAAGGACGCATCGAGCGTCTCTGGGGCGTGCTCCAAGACCGCCTCACCAGCGAACTGCGTCTGGCGCAAGCCTGCGATTTCGACTCCGCCAACCGCGTCCTGCGCCGCTTCGTCGCCGACTACAATCGCCGCTTCGCTCGCTCGCCGCGCGAGGCGGCCCAAGCCTGGCGTCCGGCCCCGGAACATCTCGAGCGCATCTGCTGCTTCACGCACCAGCGCATCGTCAGCAACGACAACGTCGTGCAATGGAGCGGCCAGCGGCTGCAAATCCATCCGCAGCCCCGCCGCTTCAGCTTCGCCGGAGCCAAAGTGCAGATCTGTCAGGCTCTCAATGGCCGCGTCTCGCTCTATTACCGCGATACCCGGCTCGAGCATTCAAACCTAGTAAGGGGGTGACATTTTCATGTTGCCGTTAGGGTGACATTTTTACGTTGCTACAACAGAGATGTCAGTGTCGCGGCGAATAAACGGAGAAACGCTCGAGGAATATCCGAGAATTCGATTTAAAATACGCGCCCTATGCCAAAAATTACCTTTCTCGGCGCGGCAGGCACCGTCACCGGTTCGAAATATCTAATCGAAGCGGGCGGCAAGCGGCTCCTGGTCGATTGCGGCCTCTTCGAAGGCTCGAACGAACTCGAGCAGCGAAACTGGCAGAGCCTGCCGGTCGATCCGGCGACCATCGACTGGCTGCTGCTGACGCATGCGCACATCGACCACACCGGCTACATCCCGCGGATCGCCCGCATGGGATTTCGCGGGCCGATTTATGCGAACGCCGCGACGCACGAGCTCTGCGGCCTGCTGCTGCCCGATTCCGCGCACCTGCAAGAAGAGGACGCGCGATACATCGCGAAGAAAGGCTACAGCAAGCACAAGCCGCCATTGCCGCTTTACACTGTCGAAGAATCACAGGCTGCGCTCAGACAGTTCCGAGAGATTCCACGCGCCGCTCCATTCACGATCAGCCCCCAATTTTCCGCGCGCCCGCACGACGCCGGGCACATTCTCGGCTCCACTTGGATCGAGCTCACCATCACGGAAAACGGGAAGCAGACCCTGGTGGTATTTTCCGGCGATCTAGGACGCTACAACCAGCCAATCTTGAAAGATCCCGAATCGCCAACGCGTGCCGACTATCTCCTCTGCGAATCCACCTACGGCGACCGCGATCATCCGGCCGGCTCCGTTGCCGACGAACTGGCTGCCATCATCGCCCGCACGGCAAAGCGCGGCGGCGCAGTCGTGATTCCCGCCTTCGCCGTGGACCGCACGCAGCAGATCATGTACTACCTGCGCGAGCTCGAGGACCAACAACGGATTCCGCACCTGCCCGTGTACATGGACAGCCCGATGGCCATCAACGTGACGGATTTCTACGTGCGTCATCGCGAAGATCACAAGTTGGAATTCGCTCAGGAAGAACAGACAGGCGATCATGACCCGTTAAATATGCGTGAAGTTCACATGATGCGCTCGGTTGAGGATTCAAAGAAAATCAATGACGTGGTTTCGCCATGCGTAATTGTTTCGGCAAGCGGTATGGCCACGGGTGGCCGCGTGCTGCACCATCTGGCGCAGCGTCTGCCGGATTCGCGCAGCACTGTCTTGCTCGTAGGCTACCAGGCGGAAGGCACGCGCGGGCGCGCCCTGCAAGACGGCGCAAAATACGTCCGTCTCTTCGGCCAGCAAGTTCCGGTGCGCGCTGAAATCGCAACCATCGGTCAGCTCTCAGCCCACGCGGGAAAAAGCGAGCTGCTGCGCTGGCTTTCAGGTTTTCAGGCCGCGCCGAAGCAAACCTTCCTCGTGCACGGCGAGCCGATAGCGCTCAATTCCCTCCGAGATGCAGTCGCAAGCCAATTCCACTGGCCAGTAACCATCCCCGCGCACCAGCAATCATTTGATTTGTGAGAGGCTCGCTGTGAGGTAGTCGAGCGTGTAGCCTGAAAACGCGACCATCATTCATTTTTCGCCGCGCGCCGGCGTCTATCAGCGGAAACCACCCCTGCCGAAACCCCACCGACCGCGAGGCCTCCGGCTGCAAGCCCGCCTAGAGCAACGGCCCCCAGAGCAAGGCCGCCTAGCGCTATTACGCCAATCGAAAGCCCGCCCAGTGCGATGACACCAACGGCTCTTCCGCCAAGCGCAATGATGCCGCGTGCGCTGCCGCCCAACGCAATATAACCGCGCGCGGATCCGCCAAGCGCCAGCCAGCCGCGCGCCTCGTCACCGATGGCGATGATTCCATGGGCGCTGCCACGCCGTTCACCGAGGTCCGGATCGGGCCCGTAAGCGATATCGAATAATGGCACACCCGAGATGGTCTGGGCCGACCGTTTTCGCACGCCTCGGGTTGATTCGGTTTTCATGGATATCTAGCTCGAACTCGGAATCTATACGGAGTTGAACGTCAATCTTGCCGCGCGTCACTTCGCGACGGTGGCATGCACAAAAGCGGGAACCTCGCTGAGAAGGAAGCCGAGGACGAACATCGGATGCGGTGCCACGCGGCCCCAGCGAGCCAGCTCCCATTTTGCACGGAGGAAACGAATTTCGGGGCGATGCGATAGATCGAGAATCTGGCGCGTCTCGCCGCGATAAAAACGCTGCGGCATTTTCAGTAGCGGCATCTTCCCAAAATCCTGGCCATCGGCCGAGCCCCACACGGAGACGTCCACCGATTCCTGCTCGATTTGATCGGCGATGCTCATCGAGCAAAGAAAAGTGCGCGACTGGCTCGAGCCGATATCGCGCGGCTCGCCATCGCCATTCGCCGTCAGGCGCGTGCCTGCGGGGATCAAATCGAATTCCATCGCCATGCGGTTCATCTCCCGAATGAAAATCTGGCGGATTCTAGCACAGGTGCCGAGCTTTTATTTTGCGGCCGGGGCTGCCCCGGCTTTCAGCTTCGCGAGCCGTTCCGCCGCAGCCTGAAATGTTTTCTCCGTTTTGCAGAATGTGAACCGCAGGTGCGTCCGGCCGGCGGCTGCATCCTGATAGAAACTCGATCCCGGAACCGCAGCAACACCAATCTCCTTGACGAGATATTTCGCGAATTCCACGTCGTCCGGAAAACCAAAACGAGAAATGTCCGTCATGATGTAGTAAGCCCCGCGCGGCTTGAAGCAGTCGAAGCCGGCACCGGAAAGAATCCCCAGCATGCGGTCGCGCCGCGCAAGATATTCGGCGGCGAGCGTCTCGTAATAGCTCACGGGAAATCTCAAGGCCAGCGCCCCAGCTTCCTGCAGCGGCGCTGCCGCACCGACAGTGAGAAAATCGTGTACTTTGCGGATCGCGGAAGTCACTTCGGGCGGCGCAATGGCCCAGCCGACCCGCCAGCCCGTGACGCTGTAAGTCTTCGAGAGCGCATTAATTGTAATCGTCCGGTCGCGCATGCCGTCGAGTGTGGCCATCGAGATGTGCGTCGCGCCGTCATACAGCATGTGCTCGTAAATTTCGTCGGTGATGACGTAAGCATTCCAGCGCAGGCAGAGATCGCGAATCGCCTCAAGCTCAGCGCGCTCGAAAACTTTCCCGGTAGGATTATTCGGCGTGTTGAGAATGATGGCCTTCGTCGCCGGGCCGAATGCCGCCGCCAATTCCTCGGGATCAAACGTCCAATCCGGCGCGCGAAGCTTCACAAAACGAGGAGTAGCCCCGGAAAGAATGGCGTCAGGCCCGTAATTCTCATAAAAGGGTTCGAAAGCCACCACTTCGTCACCGGGATTGATGATCGCCATCATCGAAGACATCATTGCTTCCGTCGACCCGCAGCAAACAGTGATCTCCCGCTCGGGATCAATCGTAATGCCCTGCCAGCGCTGAAACTTTTCCGTGATCGCGTTGCGCAGCGATTTCGCACCCCAGGTGATAGCGTACTGATTGATGTCCGCGGCAATGGCATCCTGCGCCGCCCGCTTGATTTCCGCCGGCGCAGGAAAATCGGGAAAGCCCTGCGAAAGATTCACAGCCCCATACTGAAGCGAAAGGCGCGTCATCTCGCGAATCACGGACTCGGTGAATTGCCCTGCCTTATGCGAGATTCGCGCGCTAATGTTTTCGGCGCTTGGGAGGCTTGCGGGTTTCCGTGTGGGATTCATTTTGTACCCCGTAAAGCTGGCGGTAAATGTCCGCGTTGCGCGTCACGATTTCCACGTACTCGCGCGTCTCCGTGAACGGGATGGAGTCCACGAATTCAGCCGTCTCGCGGTACGCCTGCCCTGCCGTCCACGATGTCACGCGGTCTTCCCCGGCATTGTACGCGGCCAGTGCCGATTCCACATTACCGAAGCTTTTCCGCAAGCCCGCGAAATAAATCGTGCCGAGATGGACATTATAGTCGGGGTCGAAAAGCTGCGCCCGGGAATAGCGGACTTTCGCGCCGCCTGCAACCAGTCGCGCCGTCTTTGGCAGCATCTGCATCAATCCCATGGCATTCGCGCCGGAGCGCGCCTCGGGCTCAAACGCAGACTCCTGGCGAATCAGCCCCGCCGTAAGCATCGGATCGACGCCCGCATGCGCGGACCACTGTCGGATGGAGCCCTCAAACGGCAGCGGATAGGCCGCCAGCCAAACCTCGCGCGGCACCTCCGCAAATGGCCGCGACTCGAGCTGCGGATAAAGTTGCCGCACGGCAATGAATGCGGCGCCACAATGGCCGGCAGTAACGGCTGCCTGAGCCGCTTCGAGTAGAAGCCGCGGCTCCCCAGTCGCAGCAAAGGCGGCGCGCAATTCAAGCTCCGCCGAAGCGTCAAAGGCAATCGAGCGCAAAGCATCCGCACGCGCCTGGCGCTCGGCAGCGGCCGGCGGAATCACGGCGGCGATTGGGGGGACAGGCGGGACAGGCGGAACCGCCGCCAGCACGTCAGCATCAACAATCGGCCCGGCCCCGAGCGCCACAAGCCGCCCCGACGCAAGGCTCTCGAAATAATTTTGCGGGAAGCGCCCGTGCAATTTTCCGTAGTAGCTCCGCGCGAGCCCGGCGTTCCCGGCCTCCTCGGCCAACCGCCCGAGCCAGTAAATCGCATCGGGAGTGAACTGCGAGCCGGGAAACCGCCGAAGATGATCGGCGAGCAATTCGGAGGCTTCCGGCTGCCGCTTGAGGACCGCGACCCAAGCAGTGCGCCAGTGCGCCGCCGTCGCATCTGAAATCGCGGGAAAATTTTCCACCACGCGCTTGTAATAAGCCGCCGCGCGATCGCGATCAAGTTGCACCCAATAATAATTTCCAGCCAGAAAGAGCGCGGCCTCAGCCCAGTGGCTCGAAGGAGCGCGCGCCGCAGCCGCTTCAACCGCCGCAATCATCGGCGTTTCCTGCGGCGGCAAGCGATAGTATTGCGCAATGGAGTAAAGCCGCTCGGCATCCGCATCCGGGTCTTCCACTTTCAGCCCCAGCAATTCAGAAGGGCCTGCGCCCAGCGCCACTCCGCATTCGAGTATGCGCAGTTCCGCGCGCTCGCGGTCAGGCCCGGTCACCTGCGGCAATAGCCGCGCATATTCACTGCGCGCCTCCGTCCATTCCCTCGCGCTAAAAAGTACCGCGGCATGCGCGATTCGCTGGTCAAGCGGGATCGGCGGCAGATTTTCGCCAAGACCGCTCCGCAGAAAATCGAGTTTCATCCAGGATTCACCCGCCTGGTCGCTGATCGCGAACCGCACATAAACCGCCTGATAGTCAGCGGCCGCTTCGAGCTTCTGGCCGCCTTGTTCGCGAGCCTGCGCTCGCAGAAAAAGCAGCGCGGGCTTTTCCGTCGTGGGGGCATAAGCGTTAAGCGCAGCCAGCGCTTCGCCAGGCAGATTCAATCCCAGCGCAGTATGAGCGAGAGACTGAAGCGCCTGGTCGGTCAGCACCGAATCCGGAAAATCCTTGCGAAGTTGTTTGAGCTGGGCGAGCGCCTCGGCGTGGTGGCCGAGAGCGATCTTAGTTTCGGCGGACCAATATAGTGAGTAGTCGCGCAGCAGCGGATCGGCCAGCGCGCGGTCGAGCCACTTGGCAGCCTGCGCGAAATTTCCCTTGTTGTAATCAAAGTAGCCAAGCGCAAGAGCCGCGCGCATCCCAAGGACGCCCGATGATTTCAGGTTTGCCAGCGCACTCAGCTTGGCATAGGCGGGCGCAGCATTCCGCTGCTTGAGCGCCCGGGAATATTGTTCGAGATCTCGTTCGGTGGGCGCCGCCTTCGTCGCTGCAGCCCCGTCCCCAGACCTCGGGCGCGCCAGCGCCCCCGTCCAGAAAAGCAGCAACACCCCGGCGGAGCAAAGGAGCCGCCCGGCGAATTTCATCACATTCTTCTTAGTGCCGCAGAACGGGAGAGGGATAGGGATATTCTCCGAGGGCTTCAGCGTCGCCATCGGCGAGAATTTCCACCATCCAGTGTCGGAAGTAATCCACGGGATGATCCGAAATCGGGCGAAAGCGGCGGTCGTATTCCTTGCGCGCTTTATCGAGATCACTGCGCAACCGTTGACAGATGTCTTTTTGTTCGCGGGCCAGTTTCACGTCCTTGGGCCGCAATAGTTTGATGTCTTGCATGGCCACTTTGGCTACTCGATTCGCGCGCCGATGCAGATCCTGAATTTCGGGCGGCAGGCTGGCCAGGTCAAATGCCTGAGCTTCCCCGGCGGCGACCTCTTCACCCACCACCTCAGCGAGTTCTTCTCGAGCTTGCTCTTCGACAGTAGCCTGGGCCTGGGGCGCAGGCAGTTCTTCCACCAGTTCGGCCTCAGGCGCGGCAGCCAGCGCTTCTTCTTCCGCTTCCTCTACTGCAGTGGATGAATCGCCGCGATCACCCGAACCGTGGTGGTCACGCGGATTCAGTGCCACGGCCACGAAATTCGAGAGCACGGATAGCCCGGCGGCCAGTGCGGAGGCAGCCGTCTGCGCACGGAGCATCGCCGGGAGAGCATTGCTCGGGCGGCTCGATGAACAAGCAGCCACGAGATCGGCATAAGCCTGGTGCAGCTCGTCTGCGGTGCGTTGCAACGGTGCGAGATTATCGCGCAACGCGCGCGAAACCGCTTCTTCCAGCGCCCGCTCGAGAGATTGGGGCTTGTTGCGCTCTTTCGAATGCTTGTCCGTCACTTTGCGATTATGGAAACGGGCGCAAGGGGTGTCAACTGGCATTCCATGCGCGCGTTCCTGACTGTGTAGTGACCCATTCGCGAGGAAAAAGGGCGCGACGGCGCAAGCTATTTTTGGCTGAAAAGATACAAATCAAACTGCCCGGCTGGACGCGAGTAAACGAGCGTGGAAAGATCGCGGGAGAAGTCGTACATATTGGCAGAGTAGATCAGCGTATAAGCGCCGGGAGCCTTCAGAGCAGCTTGAGCCGCCCCGTAATTCTTCCCGTCGCGCCAGGTCTGGCGATAGATGGTCACCTCTCCTTGCGACGGGGTGGCGTAGAGGAAGGATCTGCCGTCGCGCGCAAAAACCGCGTTAAAGGTGACGGTACCAAGAACCAGCGGAGTGCATTTCTTATCAGCCACCGAAATTTCGTAGATGCCGGCCTTGTCTCCCCGAGAGAGCGTGCCGAGCAGGTACTTCCCGTCCGCCGACGCATCGGTGACAATCGCGCAAGCCGTGGGAAACGGTTCGGCGACCCCACCGTCGAGCGGCGTCTTCCAAATCGTAAATTTCGAAGGCGCCGTGCTGAAGCCCGTCGCAAAGATTGATTTCGAGTCCGATCCCCAAACGGCCCCAACCAGGAAACTTGCTGACAACGGGACCTGGTGAAGACCGCTTCCATCAGGCCCAGCGACGAAGATCTTGGCCTCCGACGGCGCGTTCTCGATGAAAGCTACTTGTGAACCATCCGGAGACCAAGACCCGGATTCAAGGCTGCCGGCCGAAGCGAGTTTTACCTTTGTTCCGCCATCCACAGTAGAAACCCACAGCTCATTGCGCCCCTTTTCGGGGATGGTGACGTACATGACGTGCGTTCCATCCGGTGAGATGAGCGGCCGCGTCACATTCTCGGACACGATGTCCGAGGCTCCCGCGGATTTGACGTTGTAAATGGTCAGGTAACCGGAAGCTTTACCGTTGATATAAAAGATGCCTCGGCCCGCGGGATCCGGCATGGGAAAGGAGTCGGGCCCTGGCCCGGTAGTCACTTGCGTCAGCGCCTTATCATCCAGACCGTATTCCCAAAGGTTCGTGACACCATTTACCGTCCGGCTGAAAATCAGCTTCTTTCCGGGCTCGGCCCACACAACGTCAGAGCTGCTGGACAATTCGCCTAGATTAACGGCTGAGTGCGCCCCCAAATTCACTTTGTACAAAACGGATTTTTCGAGCGAAAAATTGGGGCTCGAAGTAAGCACCAGCAAATCCGTGCCGCCAGGATACGGCAATATCGAGGAAGGGATCACGCCGGCGCTTTCGAAATCGTAAACTTGTTCTTCGCCCAGTCCCGATTTATCCGAGCGAAAAATAGCTCGGCTTCCACCCCTCGCAAAGTAGAGAGAATTGCCGTCGGAAGATCGCGCAAGATGCAAGCCGGCGACGAGGCGGGCTGGCGTTCCTCCGAGGGTCGGCACAGCCCACACTTCGAAGTGCCCGAGCGTCCGCCGGAAATAAATTTGGCTACCGTCCGCGGAAAAACTCTCCACGTGTTTGTCGCCCTCGTCGCTAGTCACCTGAACCGGTTCGCCACCCGAGGTAAGCATGACAAACACTTGGTACGCGCCACCGGCCGGCGAAGTGAACGCCACCGTGTGCCCATCAGGCGAGAGCACGGCTCCGCTCATCAGTTTGTTCCAGTGGCTCACTTGCGTCACCCTCGCCGGCCCCACTGGCTTTACAACGGGACGCGGCCAAAAGTGATAAACCGCAAAGCCAGCCAGTGCCAGCAGCGCGCCCACCAGGCCGGCCACAAGGTACTTGTTCGTCCGGTGCGCGGCAGGAGGCTGCGCGGCTCCCGTTGGCGGCATTGGCATCGCCGGATACTGCGGCGGCACCGGGTATTGCGCGCTGCTGGGATATTGCGCCAGGTATTGAGCGCTCGAAGGTCCTTGCACCGGATACTGCGCGCTCGGTGGCGCTTGCACCGGGTACGGAACACCGGGACCGGATTGCCCCGGCTGCTGATAGCCAGGCGCACTCGAGGCCGACTGTGGATATCCGGGCGCCGAAGGAGCCGATGGCGGTCCAGGATATGCCGCAGGAGCCGAAGGAGTCGAGTACCGCACCGTCGGAACGGTCTGGTCTGGAGCCCGCACAGTCGGCAATGTTTGGTCCGGCGGCAGCGGAGAGGAAACACCACTCCGGCCGGACTCAGCGTCACGCTTCACGCGTTTCAAATCCGTGCGAATTTCAGAAGCAGATTGGCACCGCAACGTGCGGTCCTTCTCGAGCGCTTTATTGATTACTTCTTCCAGCTTCGGCGGAATGTCGGGATTCAGCCGCAACGCGGGAACCGGCGCCCGGTTCAAAATCGCATCCGTGATATTGCCAGCAGTGTCGCCGCGAAAAGGAAGCGTGCCCGTGGCCATCTCGTACATCACGACGCCAAATGAAAACAGATCGGTACGTGTATCCAAGTCCTTGCCGCGCACTTGCTCCGGCGACATGTACGACACCGTGCCCACAGTAGTGCCCGGCATAGTGAGATTCTTCGCCCGTATCCCAGACCCCGTATCGCCCGAGCGCGTCGCGTCCTGCGTGGTATCCGACGCCGGCTCCGCCTTGATCTGTTTGGCGAGCCCGAAATCGAGAATCTTGGCGTGCCCGCGGTCGGTCACAAAAATATTCGCAGGCTTGATATCCCGGTGAACAATTCCTTTCGAGTGCGCCGCATCAAGCGCGTCGGCAATTTCAATGCACAGGTCGAGAAGCGTCTCGACGTCCACCGGGCGCCCGCTAATCCGGTGCTTCAGCGTCTGCCCCTCGAGCTGCTCCATGACAATGAACGCCTGCCCCTTGTCCTCCCCAATGTCATAAATGGTGCAGATATTCGGGTGGTTCAGCGCAGAGGCGGACTGCGCCTCGCGCTGAAAACGCTCCAGCGCCATATGATCCGCCGCCAAATCATCTGGAAGAAATTTGAGCGCCACAAATCGATGCAGGTTGGTATCTTCCGCCTTGTAAACGACACCCATCCCCCCGCCGCCAAGCTTTTCCACCACTTTGTAGCGCGCCACCATGCGCCCGATGATTGGTTGGGTCTCAGGCATGCGGCGCGATGTTAATTGCGGGTTCCCGCCAAGTCAATGAGGGAGAGTAAGGCTTCTCGCGCCCGCCGGCCATGCGTTTTTGCTGCGAATCACCCGAGGTGGTATTCTATCTATACCAACGGGGGCGAAACGGTTTCGACGGAAGCTGTCGCGGCCCGAAGGCATGCCGGGCGCCACCTGCCCGTTATCGGGTGGAACAGTACAACTGGCAACTCACAGTTGGCTCTCGCTGCCTAAACAAACTTAGGTAGCGCGTCTCCTCAATCGTCGCCTGCGCGATTGAGATGAGGCGTCACACAGTAGGCTGGCCGCCGCGTTTCGGTCCGTAACGCGGCGGCGAGATTATCGGACTAGCCGGCGGCGCGTCTTGCCCGCTCTGAGTTCCTCCGGCGAATCAAACCGGAACGGGACAAGCATGTAGTCTTCGTGTTGCAAGGCTTCTCGGACGGGGGTTCAACTCCCCCCGCCTCCATTCGCCTTCGCCAAAGCCCGGCGAAGGCGAATGTGTTCAAATTCGAAAAGAAGCATCGAACAGCAAGCATGCGGCCACTCATCAAGGCGAAGGCGAATGCCCGCCGTAGCTCCGTAATTAAAAGCAAGCGGCGTCACTAAATCTTCACCGTTATTAAAATTCGCAAGCCACCAATAAACCTCGCGAAGGCGGGCCGTTAAATATTACCTCGTGTCCCAGAAAGCGAGAGCACTGATGTACTACGTCTATATCCTCCGCAGCGAAAGCAATCCTGAACACACCTACATCGGCTACACTCACGACCTCCGCACCCGCCTCAAAGAGCACAACGCTGGAAAATCCTCACACACCAACAAATTCAAGCCGTGGAAAATCTCTCTCTACGTAGCATTCGAAGAATAAGGACTCGCCGAAAAGTTTGAGAAATACCTAAAGTGCGGCTCTGGCCGCCTCTTCGCCGCGCGACATCTCGGCTGTAATACGATTTAACTCCGCGCGCCCATCTTTCTGGGTCCAATCTCTCACGGAGAACCACTCCTCTTCTTTCGATTTCAATAACCCCATTCCCACCCCCTCCCAATCCCACTCACGTTCCCCCACCTACGTACTCCCCGCATCTTGTTTACCCGCTGGTATTTACTTGACTTTCCCTCAAACCCCGAGTATCTAGGCTGCAATTTCGCTCGCTTTACGGGGGGCACGATCTGAAAAGCGAGCCGGGCCCACGGTTCACAAATCCTTCGTCGGAGGTTCGGTCAATGAAAGTGAGATACCTAATTCTGGTGATGGCCCTAGTTGCTGGCCTGGCGTTTCCCGCCTTTGCTCAGCAGCCGGCCGATCACCAGGCAACACCACCGCTCGTTCAGCTGCTTCAGTCCAAGGGCATTTTGACCGCGGATGAAGCAGCGCAGCTGAGCCATGCGTCGTCTGCAGACGACGCCAACGCTCAGCTGGCGCGCTTGCTGGTGCAGAAAGGCTTGATCAGCACGGATGACTACAGCCGCATGGTCGCACCTTCGGCGGTCCCGGCGAGCGACGACACCTCGGGCACCGGGCACTTCCTGAATGCGATCATTCACATTCCCACAAAAGCCTCTGAACCCACGCCTGCCAGCTCGGACCCCTACACCTTTGGGGCGCCGTCCGAGGGCGGCGTAATTCCGGCCGTATCTCCCGTTCGGGCTCTTCCAATTGACGTCCCGAAACAGGGCGGCCTGATTCCGGACATCAAGCTCGGCAGCGGAGCCAACATGAAAGTGTATGGCTTCTTCAAAGCTTCCGCGGTCGAACAAACTGCGTCGAGCGGCGGCGCGATAAATGGCGGTGGTCAAGACTTCCCGCTCCCGCTCATGCTGGGTGACACGGGACCCAAAAGCGATCCCTATTTCCTGATCAAGGCTCGCAGCTTCCGGGTCGGGAGCCAATTCGAATGGGTTCCGAAAAATTCCGACCTCGTGATCACCGGAAGACTCGAGACCGACTTCGAAGGCGATTACACCACTGTAGACAACCGGAGCATCAGTTCGGTCCGCTCAAACCAGCTGTCGCTCCGCCTCGCCTATGTGAGGCTCGATACTCACTGGGGAGAGATGCCGGTGTTCGCGGAAATTGGCCAGGATTGGTCCCTCCTCGGTTCCTCCACCCTGCCCAATATTTACGAGACCACCGGTCTCATGGTGGGGTACGGCTCCCTCTACGAGCGCATGCCGCAGTTCAAAATCGGCGCCCAAATCATCCACTCCGGCGACTTCAAGGTGCAGCCCGAATTTGCCATTGTGGAGCCGGTATCAGCCGACTCAACCCTAACTGAACTCCAGCGGACAGGGTTCGGCGATCGGGCCGGAGCGGACAGCAACGAACCAGGGGTCGAAGGCCGGGTCGTATTTCAGTTCCCGCTCTCGCATAGCTGGCAAGCTGTCCCGCCGGCGCAGATCATCTTCAGCGGGCACCACGCCACGATCAATGAAATCGTCACGCACGGAGCTTCCACCGCCACACCGGCTCCTTCGCTAACGGCGTTGGGGGGCAGCAACGGCCTTTCAGGGACCGTGATCCCTGGTGCCGCTTGCGCCAATGGCGGCGACTCGCTCGCGACTTGCTTCCCGCATGGTGTCCAGGTGAGCTATCCCCAAAACATTTGGTCGGCTGAAGTTCAACTCCCCACGCCGTGGGTAACTATTGACGGTCAGTATCACAACGGCGATGACATGCGGTTCTTTTTCGCCGGCCAGCTCAACTCCGCCTTTGCAACTCCGGGGGCGGGACTTGCTACGGCTGGAACGGCAACAAGCTTTAGCGGAGCGACGATTGACTTCGGGTGTCCGAGTGGCTTGGGGCTTCCAATCCCGACCACTTGCAACGGCCCCGTCACCACCGGGGCACTCAATCCGATTCGTGGCCAGGGCGGATTTGTGGAAGCAAGTTTCCCGCTCTCCCGAATCTTCCACGCCGAGCCGGAGGGCAAAAACGCCGGATGGGTATTCCATGTGCTCTACGGCACAGACCGCGCCAAGGCCGAGGACGCACGTCATGGCGGCGGGCTAGTCCGGAGCGATTACGACACGGGAAGCCTCTCCTACAAGATCAACAGGTGGGTCTCGTTCGTCAATGAAGTCACCTATCTCTCAACGCAAGCGGCGACGGACGCGCAGGACACCGGCGAACCCAAGCTCTTTCAAGGCAGACCTGCCACGAAAGCGCATGGCATTCGCGAAGAGTTCGGAACAGTCGTTACGTTCTAGCAAAACAGTACTTCCACTGCGGCGCCTGCGGAGCTTCCCTTTCGGGCGGCTCCGCGGGCTACTGCAGAAACACGGGGAGGTATGCCCAGCCGGAAAGGAATTGGATGAGTTAGTGTGAATTGAGAACGCCAAGAATGGAGGAGATAAACCTATGAGCGCACAAGCGGCGGAAAGCGAAGTTTCAATCAGTCGGTGGTGGCGGGTTGTGGGTGGAATGAGTATGAATCTTGCGCTTGGCTCTCTTTACGCCTGGAGCGTGTTCGTGGCTCCGCTCGAGAAAGCGTTCGGGTGGAAGCGCGCAGAGACCTCAACGGTATTCACCATCGCTGTCGTCGTGTTCGCGCTGACATTCATTGTAGCAGGTCGGCTGCAGGATAAACTTGGGCCCTTCAAGATTTCCCTGATTGGCGCCGTTCTCGTAAGCCTGGGCTTTTTCCTCTGTGCTTATGCCGACAGCATAACCAAATTTTTCATCCTCTTTGGCGTCCTGGGAGGCTTGGGCAACGGATTCGGCTACGCGACGCCGATTCCCGTCATGTCCAAGTGGTTCCCGGACAAGCGCGGTCTCGCCGTCGGATTGGCGGTTGCCGGTTATGGTGGCGGTTCAGCCATATTCGGCCCGCTGGCTGCCAGCTACCTGATCCCCCACTTTGGCTGGCGCGCCACCTTCCAAGTCTTGGGCGTGATCTTCTTCGTCATGACGACCTTCGGGGCGTTCCTGCTGAAGAATCCGCCCGTAGGCTACAAGCCTGCTGGCTGGACGCCCGCTCCGGCTTCCAAGGTTACGGCTACCGCCTATGAGTTCACGCCCGGCGAGGTGCTGCAAACACCCACCTTTTACTTTATGTGGGTGGCGTACGCGTTTGGCTGCGCGGCCGGACTAATGGTCATCAGCCAACTGGTGCCCTTCGCTAAGAGCGTCGGTATCCCCAGCACCACCCTGGCTGCCTTTGGCTTGGTGGTGGGCGCGGCAGGAAACGCCATGGGCCGCATCTTCTCGGGCTGGATGTCGGACCACCTGGGCCGCATCAATGTGTTGCGTTTGATGATCGGCATCTCCATGGTTGCTATGCCCATTCTGTATCACGTCGGCGGCAATGTGCTTGCGCTGTTCACCATGTTGTTCATCGTTTACTGGTGCTACGGGACCCAGCTTTCGGTCAACGCATCAACGGCAGCCGACTTCTGGGGCACCAAAAACGTGGGCATCAATTACGGTTTGCTGTTCACTGCTTGGGGTATCGCCGGTCTCCTCGGTGGGCGCATCGGCGGCTTGCTATATGACAAGTACCACAACTACCAGATGGCATTCTACACGGCGGCAGGTCTTGCGGCAGTTGCGCTGCTTTGCGAATTCCTTGCAAAGCGCCCCCGGGTTCCGGGCCAAGCCACCGCATGAAGGATCCTAGCCGGAATTTCGTCCGGCGGAACGAAGCGAATACCAACGCCCCCGGCACGGCCGGGACTCGTTGCGGGTCTTTCCACAGGGACGTAGAATAGCGCCGGATCAACATATCAAAGGAGATCATCAAA
This sequence comes from uncultured Acidobacteriota bacterium, assembly GCA_963701005.1. Lineage (GTDB taxonomy): Bacteria > Acidobacteriota > Terriglobia > Acidiferrales > UBA7541 > Palsa-295. The sequence continues at coordinate 1,910,157 of OY969555.1, read as the reverse complement.
ATGGCTACCCCTCAGAAGCCGGAACGCGGTACTGAAGCGAGCGAAGCGCACATCGCAGTTCACTGGAAGGAAGAGGAACTTTACCAGCCGTCCGAGAAGTTCATAGCACAAGCTAACCTCAAAGACCCGAAAGTGATGGAACGCTTCAGCGAAAAGAATTTTCCGAAATGCTTCGAAGAGTATGCCGACATGCTGACCTGGGATCAAAGATGGCAAACGGTTCTCGACACCAACGACCCTCCTTTTTGGAAATGGTTCGTCGGCGGAAAACTGAACGCCTCGTACAATTGCGTGGACCGCAATCTCGCGAAGTATAAGAACAAGGCGGCAATTATTTTTGCCCCTGAACCGGAAAGCGAAGAGCCGGTCGTTCTCACCTACCAGGAACTCTACAACCGCGTCAACGAGACGGCGGCGATGCTTCGCGATTTCGCCGGGCTGAAGGCCGGCGACCGCGTCACCATTCACATGCCCATGATCGCTGAATTGCCCATCACCATGCTGGCCTGCGCTCGCCTCGGCGTGATCCATTCCGTCGTATTTGGCGGGTTCAGCGGCGAGGCCAGCGGCATGCGCGCGGCCGACTCAAAGAGCCATGTCTTGATTTATGCCGATAGTTATTACCGCAGTGGGAAGCTGGTGGACCATAAATCCGCGGCGGACATCGCGGTTCAAGCTGCCAAGCGGGACGGCCAAGAAATCGAGAAGGTGCTCGTCTGGCGGCGTCACCCAGGCAAGTATGGGTCCTCCTCTCCGATGGTAAAGGGGCGCGACTTCTTCATTGACGAAGCACTGAAGGATTTTCGCGGTAAGAAAGTCGATCCGGTCTCCATGGACGCAGAGGCCCCGCTCTTCCTCATGTACACCAGCGGCTCCACCGGTAAACCGAAAGGCTGCCAGCACCGCACCGGCGGCTATCTGGCCTACGTCACCGGCACTTCTAAATACATTCAGGATATCCATCCGGAAGATGTCTATTGGTGCATGGCGGACATTGGATGGATTACCGGTCACTCCTATATCGTCTACGGGCCGCTCGCGCTGGCTGCTACCAGCGTCATCTACGAGGGTGTTCCCGTCTACCCCGACGCAGGCCGTGTCTGGAGGATCGCAGAGCGCTTGGGCGTAAATATTTTCCATACTTCGCCGACCGCGATTCGAATGTTGAGAAAAGCCGGACCCGAAGAGCCAAAAAAGTACAACTATCACTTCAAACACATGACCACGGTAGGTGAGCCGATCGAGCCGGAAGTCTGGAGATGGTATTACAACACCGTTGGGAGACGCGAGGCCGTAATCGTGGACACCTGGTGGCAGACGGAGAACGGTGGCTTCCTGTGCAGCACCAAGCCCGCTCTCGATCCCATGAAGCCGGGCAGCGCCGGCCCGGGCGTACCGGGAATTTACCCAGTTATCTTCGATGAAAACGCAAAGGAATTGCCGGCGGGCTCCGTGAAGGCTGGGAATATTTGCATCCGGAATCCGTGGCCCGGAATCATGCAGACAATCTGGGGAGATCGCGACCGCTTCGTCCGGCAGTATTACCAGAAGTATAACACGGATCCCAAGAGCAAAGACTGGCACGATTGGCCCTATTTCGCCGGCGACGGCGCGCTGCTGGCCAAGGACGGCTATTTCCGCATTCTCGGCCGCGTGGACGACGTAATAAACGTCGCCGGACACCGCCTGGGCACCAAGGAGCTCGAATCCGCGTGCCTCACGATTGACGAGATTGCCGAAGCCGCCGTCGTCCCCGTGGTGGATGAAATCAAAGGCCGCATGCCTGAAGTTTATGTTGCGCTCAAGCCGGGCGTGACTACTCCTCACAAGGAGGTGGCTGAAAAGGTCATTCGGACAATCGAAACCATGATTGGAAAGATCGCCCGCCCGAAGACTGTGCAGATTGTCCCCGACATGCCCAAGACCCGTTCCGGAAAAATCATGCGCCGCGTTTTAGCCGCGATCTCGAACACCCTCGACGTCGGCGACATCACCACGCTCGCGAATCCAGACGTGGTCGAGCAAATCCGTGTCCAGGTGCAGGGAAAAGAAAAAGTTGCCAAGAAAGAAGGGCCCGAGGACATCAAGCAGTTTGGCTCCGTCGAATAAAAGGACCACGCAAGAAATCCACATACCCGCAATCCGAGGAGGATGAAAACCATGGCGAAGAAAAAGGGCTCGAAACTTTCCCGCAGAGATTTCGTCAAGCTCGCCGGCACCGGCGCGGTCGCCGCAGGACTGGGCCCCGCGTTCCTGTTTCCCGAAAGAGCTCTCGCGCAACAAAAGACGCTGAAAATTCTCCAGTGGAGCCACTTCGTCCCAGCTTTCGACACCTGGTTCAACGGCACCTTCACCAAAGAATGGGGACAGAAGAACAATACAAATGTCGTCGTTGACAACATCAACCTCGTGGACCTCGGCACCAGAGCTGCCTCCGAAGTCTCCGCCCAGAAGGGCCATGACCTCTTCATGTTCCTCTCACCCCCCGCCGCCTACGAAAACGTCACCATTGACATGTCGCACGTGTACCAGGAAGTCGAAAAGAAGCACGGCAAGAAAATTGAACTCGCGCACAAATCCACCTACAACCCGAAAACCAAGCGCTATTTCGCCTTCTCCGACGCCTACACCCCCGACCCAGGCAATTGGCACAAAGACTGGTGGGCCGAAGCAGGCTATCCCAATGGCCCCGACACTTACGACGATCTTCGCACCGGCGCGAAAAAAATCCGCGACAAGAGCGGCCACCCCTGTGGCATCGGTCTCGCCCAGGAACTCGACACCAGCATGGCCATGCGCGCCATCCTTTGGTCCTTCGGCGGCGCCGAGCAGGACGAAGCCGGCAACGTCACCATCAACTCCAAAGAAACCCTCGAAGCTCTCAAATACATGCGCGCCCTCTTCCAGGAGACCGAGACTCCCGAAGTCTTCACCTGGACTCCCCCCTCGAACAATCAGGCCATGCTCGCCGGCCGGGTCTCCTTCGTGATGAACGCCATCTCCATCTCCCGCCAGGCGGAACGCGAACACTTGCCCATTGACCCCCAGATCATGATCAGCCCCGCGCTCAAAGGCCCGGCCCGCCGCATCGCCGCCGAACACGTAATGAATTGCTACGTCATCTGGAATTTCGCGGAAAATAAGGAAGGCGCCCAGCAGTTCCTGATCGACTACCTGGACCACTTCCACGATGGCTTCGAAGCCGGCCAATTCTACAATTTCCCCTGTTTCCCGAGCCTCGTGCCTGACCTGAAAAAGGAAATTGCCACCGATTCGCGCGCCAATCCCACGGACAAGTACAAAGTTCTCGGCAACGTTCTCGACTGGGCCACCAACGTCGGCTACCCCGGCTACGCTTCCGCGGCCATTGATGAAGCCTTCAAGACCTGGGTAATCCCCACAATGTTTGCTAAAGTCGCGCGCGGCGACGAATCGCCGGAAGATGCCTTGAAAGCCGCAGAAGCAGAGTACAAGCGCATCTTCGCCCGCTGGAAGTAGCAAATCACCTGGGAAAGTAGGCTGGGGGCTCGATGGCCGTAGTTGAAATCAGGAATCTCACCAAGGTCTTCAAAGCAGGCACGCTGGGCGCAGTCAACAACATTAATCTCGAAACGAAGGAGGGCGAATTCCTCGTCCTCCTCGGCCCCTCCGGTTCCGGTAAGACCACGCTCCTGCGCATGATCGCAGGCCTCGAAGCGCCCACCTCCGGCGAAATTCGCATCGGCGGCAGCGTCGTAAATAATCTCACGCCCCGCGAACGCGGCATCGCCATGGTCTTCCAGAGCTACGCGCTCTATCCGCACCTGAGCGTTCGCGAAAATATCGTCTTCCCCCTGAAAGCCCAGAAAATCCCAAAAGAAAAGCACAAGCAGAAAGTCGAGTGGGCCGCCGGCCTCCTCGGCATTGAAAAATTGCTCGACCGCAAGCCCCGCCAGCTTTCCGGCGGCGAACGTCAGCGCGTCGCCCTCGCCCGCGCCATCGTCCGCGAGCCTCGCGTCTTCCTCCTCGATGAGCCGCTCTCGAATCTCGACGCCAAACTCCGCGCCTCCGCCCGCGAAGAGCTCGAGCAATTTCACAATCGCATCCAGACCACCACCATCTACGTCACCCACGATCAGGTCGAAGCCATGGCCATGGGCGACCGCATCGTAGTCCTCCACCAGGGCGAAGTCCGCCAAATCGGCACCCCCGAGGAAGTCTACGACCAGCCGGCGGACACATTCGTCGCCACTTTCCTCGGCTCTCCGCCCATGAACCTGCTCGAATTCCCCGGCGTAATCGTAGGCTTTCGCCCCGAATGCCTCGTTCCCGACGGAGTGATACCCGGCGCCGCGCAAGTGAAATTCCGCTTCCGCGTGAATTATGTGGAATACCTCGGCGCGGAACGCATCCTCTACGGGGGACTCGAAGGGTCCGGCATTGAGTCGAAGGAGATCGTCTCGCGTCTCTCCTGGACCATGCCCACCGGCTTTGAGGCCGGCAACGTCTACGATTTCGCAGTCGCCAATTTGGACCTCCGTTTCTTCGATCGCCAGTCTCAAAAGCGCACAAATCCGAGGCCCTATCCGTGGCAGTAGACGATCGCAAAGTCGGCCTCTACATGTTTCTTCCAGCCGTTGCTTACATTCTTCTTTTGATCGGCGTCCCCTTGGTTCTCGCCGTTCTCTACGCCTTCAGTGACGCCCGCATCGGCACTACAGGCTTCCACTATGTCGGTCTCGAGAATTTTCGCAGCATCCTCCAATCTCCCAGTTTTCGCGCCGCGCTTCGCAATTCCGTCGTATTCACCATTTCGGCGCAGATCATCGTCATCGTCGCCTCGGGCATCCTTTCGATTGTCCTCGCCGATCCTTTTCCCGGCCGCAAATTCGTTCGTTTCCTGATTCTACTTCCTTGGGTCGTCCCTATTTCTCTCGGCGCCATCGGATGGAAATGGCTCCTCGATTCGATTTACAGCGTCATCACCTGGGTGCTTGTCTGGGCGCACGTCTTCAAGCCCTACAACGCGCCCATGTGGCTCGGTGAACCTGCTCTGGCAATGGCTTCCGTCGTTCTCGTTCACTCCTGGCGCCTCATTCCCTTCTCCACCGTCATCTTGCTCGCCGGCCGCACCGCCATCCCCAAGGAAATCCCCGAGGCCGCCGCAATTGACGGCGCCGGCTTCTGGCGCACTGAATTCCTCATCAATATCCCCATGATGCTCCCCATCATCAACGTCGCCGTGCTCTTCGGAACCATCTTCACCTTCACGGATATGGCCGTCGTTTACATCCTCACCGCCGGCGGCCCCTACGACTCCACGCAAGTGCTCCCCTCGCTCGCCTTCGCCACCGGCATCCAGGGCAGCGACCTCGCCGCCGGCGCCGCCATCTCCCTATTTCTCGTTCCCGTCCTGATTCTGATTGCCTACTTCATGCTTCGTTCCGCCTATCAGGCGGAGGTGTCATGAAACCGCGCTGGAATCTTCGGAAATTCGAAATCGGCGCGCTGAAGTATTCCGTGCTCGCGATCTTCACCGTCCTGCTCGCATTTCCCTTCTACTGGATGTTCATCGCCACCTTCAAACAAAATATCGATCTCTACAACACGGATAACAATCCTTTCCTCTTCAATCTCCCCCCCACTCTCGACCACCTGCGCCTCCTCTTCAACGAAACGCGCTACGTCCGCTGGCTAGGCAATACCGCCCTAGTGGGAGTCCTCGTAGTAATAATCACGCTCGCTCTCTCCCTCCCGGCCGCCTACGCCCTCGCCCGCCTAACCGGCCGCTGGGGCCAAAGAATGGGCATCGCCATCTTCCTCACCTACCTGATTCCCCCGACGCTACTATTCATCCCCCTCTCACGGATCGTGGCCATCCTCGGCTTGCAAGATACAATCTGGTCCCTGGTCCTCGTTTACCCAAGCTTCACAATCCCCTTCTCGGTCTGGCTATTGATGGGTTTCTTCAAATCCATCCCCAAAGAACTAGAAGACGCCGCCATGGTCGACGGCCTAACCCGCTTCGGCGCCTTCTTCCGCCTGGTAGTCCCAATCTCAATCTCCGGCATCCTGACGGTAGTAATTTTCACCTTCACGCTAGTAACCCAGGAATTCGTCTACGCACTAACCTTCATCTCCCCTGAATCCCAGCAAATGGTTGGCGTAGGCATCCCCATCTTCCTAGTCCGCGGCGACGTCTATTTCTGGGGCTCCCTAATGGCCGCCTGCCTAATCACCAGCCTCCCCATAGCCCTCCTCTACAACACCTTCCTAGACCGCTTCATAGCCGGCTTCACCGTAGGCGCCATCAAGTAATCAATCGCAGATTTAATTTGGTTCTGTCGATTTCCCACTCAAGAGAACTCTGCGCCAGGCACCGCCCATATGGAGTGCGGAGGCTCGCCACCGCTTTGTTACGGCGACGCTAGCCTCGCCCGCGAGGAGCAGCGCCTTCCGCTGCTCCGAGGTCCCCCCTGCCCATGTAGCGGCGGCCTTCAGTGTACGGTGCCATGACATCCTTTACAGTCGTTGCCAGGACATTCTTTACATCTCGGGTAGAGTTTTCGGCCAGGGAGGCCGGAGACGATGCCGTGGAAAAGGATGGACGTGGATGAGCAGCGGATGCAGTTTGTGATTCGAGCGGCCAGCGGCAAGGAGCGCATGACGGCGCTCTGCCGTGAGTTTGGAATTTCGCGACCGACAGGTTATCTCTGGCGACAGCGCTACCGGCAGGCCGACAGCTTAACGCAGGTATCCGAGCGCAGCCGACGGCCGCACCGCAGTCCGCGCCGCACCGACTCTTGGAAGGTGCAGCGGGTGGTGGCCCTGCGGAAGCGGGTGGGTTGGGGCGCGAAAAAGTTGCGGGTCTTGTTGCAGGAAGAGGACGGGATTCCGCTGCCGGTATGGACGATTCACCGGATCTTGGAACTTCACCGCTTGGTCAGCGAAAACGCGCACGGCCCAGCGCCGGGCCGCTTCGAGCGTTCCGAGGCGAACGAGTTGTGGCAGATGGACAGCAAGGGAAAATATCCGTTGACGGACGGGGAGTGTCATCCGCTGTCCATCGTGGACGATCACAGCCGCTACGCGGTGGGGCTCTACGCGCTGCCAGAGTTGAGCGGCGCGAAGGCTTTTCCATTTTTGGTCGAGACCTTTCGGCGTTATGGAGTGCCGCAGTCCATGCTGATGGACCGCGGCTCGTTGTGGTGGTCGGCCTGGAACGGCTGGGGGTTGACGCGGCTCTCGGTGCGGCTGATCGAGCAAGGGATCCAGCTTTTGTACGGGCGGGTGCGTCACCCGCAGACACAGGGGAAGGTGGAACGATTTCATCGCACCCTGGGCGAGGCGCTACGGCATCGAGGCGTACCGAAGCAGTTCGGCGAGTGGGCGGCAGCACTGGAGGAATTTCGGTCGAGTTACAACGAACAACGACCGCACGAAGCACTGGGGATGAAGCGTCCAGCCGAGCGCTACCAGCGGAGTCCACGAAGCTACCAAGAGCGCGTGAAAGAGTGGGAGTATCCGGCGGGCAGCGAGGTGCAGCGTTTGAACTCGCAAGGAATGCTCACCGACGAACGGCATCGATGGTTCGTGTGTGGGGCACTGGCGAACCAACGCGTCCGGATCGAGCGATTCGACAGGAAATTGCTGGTGAGCTACCGGCACATGTACGTTCGCGAGATCGATCTGGAGCGCCGCGGGTCGCGGGCACTGGTGGTAACGCGCGGCGCCGGGGAGAACGCTCCGGTCGCCCTACGGGCTCCCTCCGCGTTCTCCCCGGAAAAAACACCACCCAAGACGGATGCCAATGTGTAAAGGATGTGTTGGCACCCCCTGTAAACCATGTCGTGGCACTTTACACTGAAGGCCGGCCAGAAGTTTGATGGGAGCCCCGTATTCACACATGGGACCTGGGCCAGAAGTTTGGTGGGAGCCCCCTGTTTCAACAGGGGGAAGGAGCGCTTAAGCGCTCCGGGAAAAATCTCCATGCTGATTGTGCGCTTTAGCGCTGGGCCTTAGTCCTCACTTCACCTCGCGTCCAGCGCCGTAGGCGCGTCACAAGTTAGCCCAGCCCCCCGTTTTCTGGCGGGCTGGGAAACATCACAAAGAATCCCCGAGCACCGTAGGTGCGGCACATTAACTTTCACGCCGGATGCGCGCCCCGAACGCTAACTCCCCCCGCAATTACCGATTTCAGAAAACCATCCTTGCAAGCCCCCAATCCCCAGGCTTATCATCACCCCGCACCGGGTTCCGCGCGGCCAGCATCTCTCGAAGAGAACGCGTCCCCCTTCCAGATTGCCAGCCCAACCGGGGAGCGGACATGTCCGAGGCAGCCAGCGCTCTCGCGTCTGGAGAGCGCGTCGCCAACTATCAAATTCTGGGAATGCTCGGCGCCGGCGGCATGGGTGTGGTCTATAAGGCCCTCGATCTAAAACTCCAGCGCACCGTAGCTCTCAAATTCCTCCCCCCCGATATCAACGTTAACGAAAAAGATAAGGATCGCTTCCTCAAGGAAGCTCGCACCGCCTCTTCGCTCGATCACGCCCACATCGGCGTAATCCACGGCATCGAAGAAACTCCCGACGGCTGCTCCTTCATCGTAATGGCCTATTACGAAGGCGAAACGCTGACCCAGAAAATCCGCCGCGGCCCTCTTCCCTTCCGTGACGCTGTTGACACCGCCCTGCAAATCGCGCAAGGCCTCGCCGAAGCCCATGCCCACCACATCGTCCACCGCGATATCAAGCCCTCGAACATCATGCTCACCACCCAGGGCGTAGTGAAGATCGTGGATTTTGGCTTAGCCCGCGCCTTCACCACCCCTAGCATGACCCAGACCGGCGGCACCACCGGCACCGTCGGCTACATGTCCCCCGAGCAGACGCTCGGCTCAGCCGTCGATCAACGCACGGACATCTGGGCGCTAGGCGTAATCCTCGGCGAAATGCTCACCGGCCAAAATCCCTTCCGCCGCGACGCCGTCCCCTCGATCATCGTCGCGATTTTGAATGAGCCGCCCCGCCCCATGGACGGCGTCCCGCTCGAGCTCCAGCAAATCGTCTATCGCGCGCTCTCAAAGGATCTCGCCAACCGCTACCAATCCTGCTCCGAAGTAATCTCAGATTTGCAGCGTGTTCGCGCCCAGCTACCCGACCCATCATCGGCTGCCGTGGACCTCTCCGCCCCGACCCAATCCCTCCGCCCAGCCGACTTCCAGAAATTCGTCGAGCACGCCTCAAATTCCGCCTGGATGCAAGCCCCGCAACCCCGCCGCAAGCTTCATTGGCTGGTCCTCGGCATCGCCGCCGCCCTGATCGTCGCCGCAGGCCTTTCCTTCGTCCCCTCAATCCGCGAAAGATTCGCCGGCAGCATTGCCGCCAGCAGCCAAAAACACATCGCCGTCCTCCCCTTCGACAATATCGGCAACGACCCGGCCAACGAACCCCTCGCCGAAGGCCTCATGGACAGCCTGGCCGGCAAATTGTCCAATCTCGACGTAGGCCAGCAATCCCTCTGGGTCGTCCCCGCCAGCGAAGTCCGCCGCCGAAAAATCACCGACCCCGAAGGCGCCCTGCGCGATCTCGGCGCCACGCTAGCCGTAAAAGGCAGCATCCAGCGCGATGGCCAGGACGTTCACCTCACGGTCAATCTAATCGATACCAAAAACATGCGCCAAATCGGCTCCGCCAGCGTAGAAGACCGCGCCGGCGACCTCGCCACGCTCCAAGACGAAGCCGTCTCAAAGCTCGCCCGCCTAATGCACATCAACGTCACCGCCGACATGCTCCGCACCACCGGCGGCTCCGTCACCCCCGCCGCCTACGAGGATTACCTCAAAGCCCTAGGCTACATGCAGCGCTACGACAAGCCCGGCAATCTCGACTCCGCCATCGACGCCCTGAATTCCGCCGTAAAAACCGACCCCCGCTTCGCCGTAGCCTACGCCCAGCTCGGCGAAGCCTTCCGCCTCAAGTTCCAACTGGACCAAAACCCAAAGTGGGTGGATGAAGCACTCGCCAATTCGCAAAAGGCGATTGAACTGAACAATAACCTTCCGGGAATTTACGTCGCGCTTGCGAAATTGCATGCGAGCACCGGTAAGCACGACCTTGCCCTCCAGGAATTCCAGCATGCCCTACAGCTCAATCCGCACGATCCGGAAGTTTTTGCCGGCCTCGCCAGAACTTACGAGGAGGCCGGGCGGCTCGAGGATGCCGAAGAAAATTACAAAAAAGCTGCGGCGCTACGGCCGGAGTACTGGGTCGGATACAACAATCTTGGTTGGTTCTACTCCCGCCATGGTCGCGCCGCGGACGCATTGGCTCAGTTCCAACATGTCCTCGAACTCACACCCGACAACTCCACGGCCTACAGCAATCTGGCGGCCGCAGAATCCGATCTCGGGAGAAACGCCGAGAGCGAGGCAGCTTACAAAAAATCCATCGAGCTCGCTCCGAGCTACGCAGCCTATTCGAATCTGGGCTCTCTCTATTACTCGGAGAAGCGCTATGCGGATGCCGCCGCAGCAACTGAGAAAGCGCTAAGTCTCAATGATAAGGATTATCGTGTTTGGCAGAACCTGGACAATGCCTACACCTGGCTCGGTGACCACGCGAAGGCCCAGGCGGCTGCCGACCATGAACTCCAACTGCTCGAAGCCGCCGTGAAGGTCCGCTCAAGCGACCCGCGAATCCAATCCAGCCTGGCAGTTCTCTACGCCAGGAAGAAGCAGCGCGAAAAAGCCCTCACCCGCATCCAGGCCGCGCTGGCCCTGTCACCCGAGGATTCCTGGATTCTCATGGATGTCGCCGAAGCCTACGAAAACTTGGGCGAACGCGGCCGGGCGATCGCCGACACCGAAGATGGAATCAAGCGCGGCTACGATCTCGACGACCTGAAAAACATTCCCGGCCTCGTCCCGGTCCTGAAAGACCCAAATTTCCATTTACCCGCAGGGAAGTAAAAATTCGAAAGGAGAATTCCAATGGCACAGACTGGTCAAGCAAAAGCAAAGACTAAAGTGGCATCCCTCGCTCCGAACGCGACCGTCAAGATTGACAGCAAAGGCGGGGTTGATAATGAAACGGTGGAAATCCCGGATGGCGGCATCGTCAAATTCGAGTCCGAGACGGGGCACTCCTGGGAGATCGCCTTTGACGTACCCGACGGCGGCTACTATCCCATGACGCTCGTCGTACCCGCGTTCGGCGCCGCCTATCTGATCGGTCAATCCCCCGCCGGCGCCACCGAATGCGACTACGACGTCCTCGCACTCGGCTCGCTGCCCAACAGAAAAAGTAACCGCATGATGGGCAACAACAAGATCGTCATCGGCGGCGACATGCCGGGCGGGCAAAAGAAGCGCAAGTAGCCGCCGCTTCCCAGACGCCAGCAGGCGCCCAAATGTTCCACCCCAACGGCCGCATCTTCTCCGCCGGGATGCATCGCGCCGGAGACTGCCCCGTGCCCATTCCATGGCAGTCTCCGGCAACGAAACCGCGTCCACACCCGTCAAACATGGTGGCGTGGCGACATTAACCAGCGGTCACGGTGAACGCAGCATGAGCCACCGGGGGATTCGTGTGCGACGAAGCCAGCTGCGATGGTGTTCCCCTCTCCGCCTCGCCGCGACCTTCCTGTTTTTCGCGGCGAGCGCGCCTGCGCAAGCCCCGCCGCAATTCCCAGCCCGCGTCCAACTCATCTGGGACGGCAACCCACCCCGCCCCGGCCACCCACTCTGGGTCGGCGCCCTCTTCCAATTAGACCCCGGCTGGCACATCTACTGGCAAAATCCCGGCGATTCCGGCGAGCCTCCAAAGTTCCAATGGAAGCTCCCGCCAAATTTCCGCGCGGGCGAAATCCTCTGACCGCGCCCCATCCCCCTCGGCTCCGGCTCCGTCCGCGACTACGGCTACGAAGGCCAGGTGCTCCTGATGACCCCACTCCACGCGCCGCCCAGTTTACCCGCGGCCGCCCCCGTCGAAGTCGCCGCAACGGTGAAGTACGTCGTCTGCCGCGAAATCTGCATCCCCGGCAAAGCCGACCTCTCGCTTTCAATTCCCGCAGAAAAGCAGACAGACGCAGACGCATCTCCATCGCGCAAGCTTTTCCAGGCGACGCGTGCTCAATTGCCGAATCCGCTCCCGGCCGACTTAAGGATAAACGCCACGTCCATGGGCAAATATTTTGTGCTGCAGATCGAGGGCTCGCCCGCGACGAACGACACGCGATTTTTCCCCCTCGACCCCGGGGTCATTGAAAACTCCGCGCCCCAGTCCCTAACATCGAATGGAAAGGTGGCTCGCCTCACGCTCAAGTGGTTCGACCAACCCGTGAAGCCTCTCTCCAGGTTGCGCGGCGTGATTGTGCTCGACAAAAATCACGCGTATAAAATTGATGTTCCAGTTGGGGTCGCCGTACGCTTTGATTGAATTTCCTTGCATGAATTATTAGGAGGCCAAAAATGAAAAAGATGATCGTCGTATGGATAGCACTCGCATTCGCAGCCGCTCTCGCGCTCTCAACCGCCTGGGCCGCCCGCGTCGGCGACCGCGCCCCAGATTTCACCGCCACAGACACCAACGGCCAGTCGCACAAACTTTCCGACTACACCGGCAAGTTCGTAGTCCTCGAATGGCACAATCGCGGCTGCCCCTACACTGCCAAGCACTACGACTCCGGCAACATGCAGCGCCTCCAAAAAGAATGGACCTCCCGCGGCGTAATCTGGCTCACGGTAATCTCCTCCGCCCCCGGCAAACAGGGCTACATCACCGCCCCCGACGAAAACGCCTTCCTAAAACAAATGAACGCCACCCCCACAGCCGTCCTACTCGACCCCACCGGCTCTCTCGGCCATCTCTACGACGCGAAAACCACCCCGCACATGTTCATCATCAATCCGCAAGGCACCCTAATTTACAACGGCGCCATAGACGACCACCCCACCACCGATCGCGCCGACATCAACGACGCAAAAAATTACGTCTCGCAAGCCCTAGGCGAAGCCCTGGCAGGCAAGCCAGTCACCGATCCAGCCACTCGCCCCTACGGCTGCTCAGTAAAGTATCCAGACTGAACCAACCCGAACCAGCAGCGTGAGCAGGCCAGCACCCCTACCAATGGCACAAGCCCAACGTAACGCGGGCGTCCCGCCGGCGCGTCTTTGGCGGCCGCGCGTCCCACCCGCCCTCTCCTCCGCCGTCCTGTCCGCCGTAGCCTTAGCGAAGGAGGAAGCCTCAGCGAAGGCGCAAGCCTCGGCGTAGAAGTGTCGGCCCTTATTTCAGTCGCACTGTTGTAGCAACGTAAAAATGTCACCCTAACGGCAACATGAAAATGTCACCCCCTTACTAGGTTTGAATGCTCGAGCCGGGTATCGCGGTAATAGAGCGAGACGCGGCCATTGAGAGCCTGACAGATCTGCACTTTGGCTCCGGCGAAGCTGAAGCGGCGGGGCTGCGGATGGATTTGCAGCCGCTGGCCGCTCCATTGCACGACGTTGTCGTTGCTGACGATGCGCTGGTGCGTGAAGCAGCAGATGCGCTCGAGATGTTCCGGGGCCGGACGCCAGGCTTGGGCCGCCTCGCGCGGCGAGCGAGCGAAGCGGCGATTGTAGTCGGCGACGAAGCGGCGCAGGACGCGGTTGGCGGAGTCGAAATCGCAGGCTTGCGCCAGACGCAGTTCGCTGGTGAGGCGGTCTTGGAGCACGCCCCAGAGACGCTCGATGCGTCCTTTGGCTTGCGGGCTTTGGGCGGCGATGAAAGTGACGCCGAGTTGTTCCAGGGCGCGACCGAACTGAGTGGACTGGCGCTGGCCGGCGAGTTGTTCCTCCAGAGACCAGTGATCGTCGTTGCGGGTGAAGACGCCGCTGCGATCGCCGTAGAAGGCCACCGGGACACCGTAGCGGCGCAAGAGGCTCTGGAGCAGGTGGAAATAGCCTTCGGTGGTTTCGGAAGGAAAGAACTGGGCAGCGAGAATTTTCCCGGAAGCATCGTCCTGCATGCCCAGAGCGGTGAGGAGTGGGCCGCGGCCTTCGAGCCAATCATGAGGAGAGCCGTCGAGTTGGAGCAGTTCTCCTTCGCGAGCGGCACGCAGACGGCGCTGGCGATGAGTCGGCGGGCGGCGTTTGCGGGGCGAGCCGATGCCGCTGGCGCGGAGCAGGCGACGCAAGGTTTCGCGGCTGAGGGAGAAGCCCTCCTGCTCGACGAGCTTCTCATGGAGATGGTGATCGTTGAAGCCCGGATAGCGCGTGCGTGCCAGAGCGAGGACGCGGGCGCGGGTGCGCACGGGCAGGCGACGGTGACTGGGGCGGCCGCGGCTGACGTGCGCCAGAGCCGCTGCGCTGCCTTGCCGGTAGCGCGCTTTGAGCCGTTTGATGTGCCGAGGCGATAGGTCGAGCAGCTCCGCGGCTCGGGCGCACGTCAGGTTCTGTTGCACACATTGCGAAATGACGGTCACTCGCTGCAGTTCCTTCTGACTCAACGTGCATGTCTCCTGTTTCATAGGGTGACATTTTCACGTTGCCATTAAGGGGTGACAGAATTATGGAGCTAAGACACTTATTTCAGTCGCACTGCCCTGCAAACCCGAATTGTGGGATGATTGCTCTCGCTCAATTTAGCTGAGAAGGAATAAACGAATGAAGTCAACAATTGCCCGGCTGCTGCCACTCGCTCTCCTCATCGCTCTCGGCCTCGCATCTCCAACCAGCGCCCAGCAAACCACCCCAGCCACATCTCCCTCCAAGCCGCCCGCGACGAAGCCCCAGGGCAACGCCGACGAACCCGAGAACGACACCACCCTCTACCTAACTGACGACCAAAAAGCCCGCATCAAATCCATCCGCGCCGACGCCGACCTGCAAATCCAAGCCGCCGAAAAAGACGCCACACTCACCCCCGAACAAAAGGAGCGCCGAGTGAAGCTGATTCGCAAGACAACCCGCGCCCAAGTCTTCGCCGTCCTAACCCCCGACCAGCAGAAAACCTGGTCCGCCGAGCAGCGCGAAAAGCGCGAAGCCAAGTCAGCCCCACCCCCGCCAAAAGCCCAGTAACCCCGCTCCTCCGTCCACTCAAGCTTTTCTCCGCCCCCTCCCGCCTTTCTCTGTGTCCTCCTGCTTCCCTTCGTGCCCTCTGTGTTAGATCTTTTTCCCGCCTTAGTCTCTCTCTCCGGTTTTCAGTCGTCACTCACGGGCGGCCGCCACGCCTTAAATCCAAGGCCGACCGGCTGTCATCCCGAGCGCAGACCCGCGCTTTTCTCTTTCCCGCCTCCTTTTGGCGGGCGCGGGTCGGAGTCGAAGGATCTCTCTTCGCTCTTGGCACTGGCACCGCGCGTCGGCAACGAAAAAAATCTTCGCCTCACATACATATTTCTCTTGCATCAGAAAATTTTTTCCGTATTCTGCATTTTGCGTACTCGCTCCGCATGCGCGGCTGAGAGAGAGGAACGCTGATGGAGGACGCGACAAGCAATTGAGCACTTTATCCCTCCCAGCCCAATTTCCCTCCCGGGCGCTTCCTTCCACGAAAAGAGTTGCCAAGCTAACACTCTGGCCGCTTGTCGCCGCCACCTTCTTCATGGTCTCGGGCGGCACCTACGGCACCGAAGACATCATCCACGGCGCCGGCTACGGCATGGGAATCCTGCTCCTGCTGATCACGCCGCTGATCTGGAGCCTCCCCACCACCTACATGATCGGCGAACTCTCCAGCGCCCTCCCCGTCGAGGGCGGCTACTACGCCTGGGTCCGCCGCGCCCTCGGCAATTTCTGGGGCTTCCAGGAAGCCTGGCTCTCGCTCGTCGCCAGCGTTTTCGACATGGCCATCTACCCGACGCTCTTCGTCCTCTACCTCACGCGCCTCTTCCCCTGGTTCGCCGTCGGCCACCGGGGCGTCTACGTCGGCCTAGCGGTAGTCGCCATCTGCGCAGTGATGAATATCGCAGGCATCCGCGTCGTCGCGATCTCCTCGCTGTGGCTCTTCTTCCTTCTCTCGGCGCCGTTTGCTCTGATTGTGTTAATCGCTCCCACGAAAATCGGCGCACTCGCCGATGTCGCCGTCGCCCCCAGCGCCTCAAACGTCGGCCTGATTGGCGGCCTCCTAATCTGCATGTGGAATTACATGGGCTGGGACAACGCCTCCACCATCGCCGCCGAAGTCCGCCGCCCGCAAAAAACCTACCCGAAAGCCATGCTACTCGCTGTCATCGTAGTGGCCTTCAGCTACGTTCTCCCCTTCGCAGCCATGTGGCTCACAGGCGTTCCCTCTTCGGCCTTCGAGACCGGCTCCTGGGCCGACCTAGCCGGCATGATGGGCGGCCTCGTAGGAGGCCCGCTGGTAGCCCGTGCCTTCCGCGTCGCCCTGGTAATGGGCGGCATGATGAGCGCCTTCGGTATGTTCAACGCACTAGTAATGAGCTATTCGCGCCTACCGCTAGCCATGGCCCAGGACGGCATGCTCCCCTCAGTTTTCGGCAAGCTCCAATCGAAGACCCGCGCCCCGTGGGTCTCGATCGCAGTCTTAGCCACCGGCTGGGCCCTTTGCCTCGGAATCGGCTTCGAGCGCCTTGTCACCCTCGACGTCCTGCTCTACGGTACGAGCCTAATGCTAGAATTCGTCGCCCTAATCGCCCTGCGCATCAAGGAACCCGACCTCCGCCGCCCCTTCCGAGTCCCAGGCGGCATGCCCGGCGCAATCCTCCTAGGCATCTTCCCCGCCCTCCTACTAGGCTTCTCGGTAGTGCACGGCCAGGACGAGCACATCCTCGGCATGAACGGCCTAGTCTTCGGCGCCCTACTAATCGCCGCCGGCTTCGCAGTCTACGTAGCCAAATCCGCAGTAGAAAAGCGCGGCTGGGTCCCCACAGCCCTAAAAAACCAACGCAAAGCCGCCTAGCCTCCCTCCCCTACCAGGCCTGCCCGGTCACCTCGCTCAATCCTCAGGCGCGCATCTCGCGCTGAGGCTCCACTCGGTCCTGCTCGATGGTACCTGCGGCCCATTCACTCACTCATCGGCGATAGCTAAGCTGAGCCGTCCTTGATGAAACAGGCATGAATAAGAACGCCCAGTTGGCATTACTTCGCATGCAAGTCGCGCTGGCACAGCCGTTTAGATGGCTTGCCAATCGCCAAAGTTTGCCCGCAAACCTGCGGCTCCGTACGAAATTCCTGCTCTCCCTGGTTCTTGTTATCGCCGCGCTTGCATCCTCCACGCTCCTCATCGTGGGCCACGCCGCCGAAGGGCAGGTTCAGAAGGGAGTCGAGCAGGACACGCTCAATTCTGTCCTTACATTTCAGAATCTCCGCGCAGAGCGCCAAATGGAACTGATGCGTGAGGCCGAACTCTTTGCCACCTTGCCCACCGTGAAGGCTCTCATGGCGAGCGAAGATGCGGCTGACGTTCAGGCTGCTTCCGAGGAAGTCTGGCGTTCCGGCGATGTCGACCTTTTCGCTCTATCCGACTCAATTGGCAAAATCGTCGCGCTACACACCACTACGCCCGGTTTTTCGACCATCGCCTCGGCAGAACTGTTCTCCCGCTCACAGGGCGTTGGCGAGTCGGGTGGCTGGTGGTTCGGTCGCGGCCATCTTTACCAGGTGGCGATTCGTCCCATCAATCTAGGATCGCGAAAGGACAGCTTGCACCTGGGTACGGTCATCATCGGCCGCGAGATCGATTCTCAGCTGGCGCGTGAAGTTGGCCGCATCGCGCTTTGCCAGGTTGCTTTCCGCTACGGCGACGAACCCGTCGTCAGCTCGTTTTCTCCGCTCGATGAGGGCTTGGTTTCTGGCGAACTCTCGCCGGCAACGCGGTTGGCTAGGGTTACCATCGACGACAAGCGCTATTTCGTGGCGACTGTCGATTTGACCCCAGGACTGCGCCCCGCTCTCACGCTCACCGTGCTAAAGCCCTATGATCAGGCTTTCACTTCCATCGCACGCCTGAATCGGAGCCTCATTCTCCTCGGTTTCGTTGCGGTCTTCGTCGGGGCTGCGCTTGTGTTTCTGATTTCCCGCACCTTCACCCGGCCGCTGGAACGATTGGTCGAAGGCGTCCATGCGCTCGAACGAGGGAACTTCTCTTATCCGTTGAGCCCTGATACCGGAGATGAGGTTTCGCAAGTCACCGCGGCATTCGATCGAATGCGCACCACATTGCGCCAAAATCAAGAACAGAATCGAATCCTCGGCGATCAGCTTCGCCAGGCACAGAAGATGGAAGCCGTCGGCAGGCTTGCCGGCGGCGTCGCCCACGATTTCAATAATTTGCTCACCGTCATCAAAGGTCATGGCGACCTGCTTGAGCTCAAGCTCGGAACGCACAGTTCGGTGCAGCACAGCGTTACCCAAGTCCAGAATGCCGCTGACCGCGCCTCGGCCCTCACACGCCAACTTCTGGCCTTCAGCCGCATGCAGGTTCTTCAGCCTCAAATTCTCGATCTCAATTCCCTCATCGTAAACTTAAACAGAATGTTGCCGACTCTTCTCGGCGAAGAAATCGAGTACAAATTTCTGCCAGGCAGCCAGCTCGCCCCCGTCAAAGCGGACCCCTCCCAGTTGGAACAAGTGATTATGAATCTCGCCGTCAATGCGCGCGATTCAATGGCCAGCGGCGGCAAGCTCAGCATCCAGACCAAAAACGTCTTCCTCGATGAGGATTACGCCCGTTCCCACCCTCCTTCCGTTCCGGGCCACTATGTTCTGATTCTCGTCATCGACACAGGCCATGGCATGGACGAACACACCAAAGCGAAAATTTTCGAGCCCTTCTTCACCACCAAAGACGCCGGCAAAGGCACTGGCCTCGGCCTCGCCACCGTTTATGGCATCGTGAAACAGAGCGGCGGTTACATCTGGGTGGAAAGCGCTCCAGGCCAGGGCACGCGCTTCGAAGTGTATCTGCCGCAAACCGCTGGCGTCGCTTCTGCCCTTTCCGCTTCCAGCAAGCCGTCGCATTGCGATCGCGGACGTGGCACCGTTCTCCTCGCCGAAGATGAGGATGCGGTCCGCGAACTCGCCAAGAAGCACAAAAATTCCATCGACTTCCTGGTCACCGATGTTGTCATGCCGCGCATGCGGGGAACCGAGCTTGCCTTACGCCTCAAGCGCGCTCATCCCCACATTAAGATCCTCTATATGTCTGGTTACCTCGAACACGGCTCCGACAAGGATTTCGTGCGGAACGCCGGCCAACTTCAAAAACCCTTCTCCCGCGAAACCTTCCTGCAAAAATTGAATGCCGTCGCAAATCAGGACGCCAGCCGCCAACTCCAGCCCGTCTGAACCTCTCCCCGCCACCGCGCGGCAGCTTGATCCACTCTTCGAATTTCGCTTTACCTCCAAACATCCACAGGCCCGCATCCTTGCGCTCAGCCTTCCTGCATGCCATGTTAGCCATGGAGAATTCTCAGATGGCGCACGTCAACAAACTCAAACGGGACAATTCACACGCGAGCCGGTCCTTCAGCAACCCTGCGCCGCACTTCGATCCCCCTCCATCGAACCTCCGGAACGCGAACCGGGGACCAAACGCATTCTCCTCGAACCTACTACCCCCTGCCCGCAATTTGAATCCACCAACTCCTTCGCGGCCTCGCGCGCCGATTTGCCCGCCGAAGGTCCTGAGTCCTTTGGCGAACGGGCGGAACACTTGCCCGGCAATCTTGTCCCAAAACGGGAAACGCACTCCGAGGGCACAATTTCTAATCGATCCTGGTGACGATTAGAAACTCACTAATCTCTATGAAAACAAAGGGCGGAGGTACTTTCTAATCGATCCTAAAGTGGCGTTTTTTGAGGAGCAAAATCAGAAGTGGAACGGTCCATCTGGCCCAGCAGCAAGAGTGGAGGATTTACGCCAGCCCCCTCACCCGGCACCTCCCCACTTCTTCCCCGGCATCCTCCCAAAAATTTCTGCTATTCTTTTCGCCGTGCCAAACCCCCTCCTCCACACAATCCTGATTTTTTCCGCCGCAGCATCCTTTCTAGTCGCTCAAGCGGCCCCATCACCGCCCGCGCCGCACCTCACTCAACAGCAATCCACACCAGAGCAGGGCGCCACACCGCAGCCGCCGTCTCAAGGATCAGCACCAGCGCAAATCCCGCCGCCCGCTCAGGCCCCGCCCGCCCACCCCGGCCCCCTGATCATCCTCGATCCCGGCCACGGCGGCTCAGACACGGGCGCGCGCGGGCCCGGCGGTGCCGTGGAAAAAGAAGCCGCCCTCATGATCGCCCGCATCGTGCGCATCGAGCTCGAGCGCCAGGGCTATCGCGTCGCGATGACCCGCAATGACGACACCAATCCCTCCTACAACGACCGCGCCGCCGTCGCCAATTCCCACCGCGACGCCATTTTCATCAGCATCCACATTTCCACCACCGGAACAATTGGAACCGCCCACACTTACTACTATCGGTTCGCGAGTCCTCTCATACCCGCAGCCGCTTCGAATTCAAATCCGGCTCCTCCGCCGCCGGCGCCGCAAACGGGCGGCCTGGCTCTATGGGAAGATGCGCAGCAACCCTACACGGAATCGAGCCGGCACTTCGCGGACATCCTCGAACTCGAATTGGCAGAGCGTTTTCCCGGTTCGCCGGCCACCTCTTCGCCGGCCGCGGTCCGCGAATTGCGCTCCGTCGCATTGCCCGCGGTTGCGGTCGAGCTGTCAAATGTCGGTGTTACAGACTCTCGCACCTTGATCTCCATGGCCCCGCCGCTCGCCACCGCCATCGAGCGCAGCGTTGATCTCTTCCGTGCCCAGAGTGCCGCGGGGGCCAACTGATGCCGCGAAATTTGCAAATCGCTCTCGGCATCTTAAGCGTCGCGGTCTTGATCGGGCTGATCAGCCTGAATGGCCTGCACAATCGCATCCAAAAGCTTTCCGAAAACCAGAATTCCGAAGAGCAGTCGCGCCGCGAATTGCTCGCCCCGCCGATCTCCACACCGACGGACGTCAAAGTGAAAACCAAAATTTTCTGGGCGGCCGGCCCGGATAGAACCGCCCCGGTGGAAGTGGAACTAACTCTCTCCGCCGATCCTGTCCAGCGCGCCCGCCAGGTCCTTCATGCCTTGATCGAAACCCCGCCGACGCCCGACCTTCGCACTCTTCCCGCTGACACAACGCTGCTGGCTTTCTATATCTTGCCCGACGGCACTGCGATCGCCGATTTTTCCGACGCGCTCGCCGTCGAAACTCCTTCGGGCATCATGAGCGAGGAACTGGCTATCGATTCGATCGCGAGAACTCTCGAAAATAATCTGGCCAACGTCCATCGGCTGAAACTTTTAATTCACGGGCAGGAGGCGGATACGCTCGCCGGCCATCTCGACCTCACCGGCTTTTTTGATTTGAATCCGCCGGGCCAGCAATCGGAACAGCCCGCGGCTTCTCCGTCTCAAAGTGCCTCGCAAGCCGCCGCGCCTTCGGCTGCCGCGGCTGCACAATTAAAATCGGCGCATTGAGGCGGAGAGTTAGGCTCGACGTGTTGACAGTGCTGCCGGCAGTCGGCAAACTGTAAATTCAAATTTTTCGCGCCATTTGATTTTTGGCGCAGGGGGAAATCGTTCTTGCGAGCAGACGGGCGAGCAGCCGACGAATTGCGGCCAGTAAAGATTACCTCGGACTTCATCCCGAGCGCCGAAGGCAGCGTCTTGATCGAAGCCGGCCAGACACGCGTGATCGTCACGGCCTCAGTCGAAGACGGCGTGCCCTCGTTTCTGAAAGGCACGGGCAAAGGCTGGGTCACCGGCGAATATGGAATGCTGCCCCGCTCAACGGAAGAGCGCACCCCGCGCGAGTCCTCTCGCGGAAAGCAATCCGGACGCACTCTCGAAATCCAACGCATGATTGGGCGAACGCTCCGCGCGGTCACGGATCTGAAATCACTCGGTGAGCGCACAGTGTGGCTCGATTGCGACGTGATTCAAGCCGACGGCGGCACGCGCACTGCCTCCGTCACCGGCGCCTTCGTCGCGCTCGCGCTCGCGCTCGAGCGAATGGTCGCCGCAGGAATGCTCCGCTCCGTTCCGCTCTTTGATTCCGTCGCCGCCACCAGCGTCGGCATTGTCGAAGATCAGCTCCTCCTCGATCTCGCCTACGAAGAAGATTCCCGCGCCCAGGTTGACATGAACGTCGTCATGACCGGCGGCGGGCGCTTCGTCGAAGTCCAGGCCAGCGCCGAAGGCAGACCCTACACGGAGCACGAACTCCAGCAATTGATCACACTCGCCAGCGGCGGAATTCGCCGCCTCGTCGAAGCGCAGCAGGAATTGCTGCACATGAAATTCAGTGCTCGCGCCCGCTAAATCCTCAGCCGCGAATCCCGCGCCGGTTCGCGTTCTTCTCGCCACGTCCAATCCCGGCAAATTGCGCGAATACGCCGAGTTGGTCGGCGATTCCCCGATCGTTCTCGCCCCGTTTCCGAATTTCAGCGAGATTGCCGCTTTCGAGGAATCCGCCCCCACGTTTGCAGAGAATGCAGCGGGCAAAGCTCTGCACTACAGCCGCCACACCTGCGAAATTGTTCTCGCCGATGATTCAGGCATCGTCGTGCCGGCTCTCGGCGGCGCGCCAGGTGTCCATTCCGCGCGTTACGCGGGCCCGCACGCAACCGATGCGGATCGCGTCCAAAAATTATTGCGCGCCATGGAAGATAAAGAAGGGCCGGAGCGTAGTGCACGATTCGTTTGCGTCACCGCAATCGCGCGCCAAGGCCGCGTCCTCGCCGTCGTCTCCGATTGCGCCGAGGGGATGCTCACAAAAGAGCCGCGCGGAACGAACGGATTCGGCTACGATCCCATTTTCTTTTTCGGGCAACTCGGCCGCACCTATGCGGAAACCACCCCCGATGAAAAAAATCGCTACAGCCATCGCGGTAAAGCCTTTCGAAAAGCGCTCGCGGTTCTGGCCCCAGAGAATTCTGTCACTTTTTCATAGCCCCGTGCATCTAAACCCACGGGCCGACAAAACAGCTTGCCCTCAGGCTGCCACTAGGGGTAGAAACTAGGCTCCCCCGCAGAGGTGACCCATGGCTTCTTCTAAAATAGCGCCGCAGCTTCAGCCGACTCTTTTGGCGAGGGTCGCTGAGGCCCGCGCCCGCACCGACGCCCTGTTTCAGCTCCTTCCCCCAAATTCATTTTATGACCGCCCGGTTGCCGAACGTCACCGGCTGATTTTTTATCTCGGCCACCTCGAAGCCTTCGATTGGAATTTGCTCAGCCACGCTCTGGAGCTCGACACGCAGCACGCGGAATTCGACAAGTTATTCGCCTTCGGTATCGATCCGATCGGCGGCGGCTTGCCGGCGGACGCGCCAGGAGACTGGCCCGGCATCGCCCAGGTGGAAAAATACAATCGGCAGACTCGCTCTCGATTGGATGCTGCGCTGCAAGGACCGCAAGGCCAGGCGCGATCTCCGGAATCATCGCTCGCGGATGGCACGCTTCTGAATGTGGCCATCGAGCATCGCTTAATGCACGCGGAGACGCTGGCCTACCTGCTCCACAATCTCCCGCTCGAGCGCAAGATCCCTCAGCCCCATGCTCACTGTGATCCGCATCCCGCCCCCCGGCCCCGCCAAGTAACCATCCCGGCGGGCGTCGCCACACTCGGACAGACGCGCAAGGAGCCTCACACCTTCGGTTGGGACAATGAATTCGATGCGCTCCAAATTTCGGTTCCCAGCTTTTCGATTGACGTCTTCCCCGTCACCAATTCCGAGTACCTGAAATTTATCCGCGCCGGCGGCTACGAAAATCAAGCCTACTGGAGTCCCGAAGACTGGGAATGGAAACGCGAGCATCGGCTCGAACATCCGCATTTCTGGCTCCCGCGCTCAAGCTCGCCGGCCACAGACCCGGACACGCAGTGGGAATATCGCGCGATGTTTGGGACCATC
Organism: uncultured Acidobacteriota bacterium; assembly: GCA_963701005.1. Lineage (GTDB taxonomy): Bacteria > Acidobacteriota > Terriglobia > Acidiferrales > UBA7541 > Palsa-295. The sequence goes on along the minus strand of OY969555.1, from coordinate 1,886,279 downwards.
CCCCTTCCGCAATCCTGGCCCGTTTATGTGAGCCACGCCGAGGCCTCGGCCTTTGCCCGCTGGGCACGCAGAAAACTTCCCACCGAGGCGCAGTGGCACCGCGCAGCGAATGGCACAGCGCAGGGAACCGAGCAAGCCTACCCGTGGGGTGATGAACTCCCCCGCCCTGCTCACGGCAATTTCCACTTCCAGCGGTGGGACGCCGCGCCAGTGGATGCATTTCCCGCGGGCGCAAGCAAGTTCGGCGTTTTCGATCTGCTAGGCAATGGATGGGAGTGGACCTCCACTCCCTTCGCTCCCCTGCCGGGATTTCAGCCCTTTCCTTTTTATCCCGGGTATTCCGCCGATTTCTTCGACGGGAAGCATTTCGTGATGAAAGGAGGATCGCCGCGCACAGACGCTTGCATGGCCCGCCGATCCTTCCGAAATTGGTTTCAACCGCACTACCCGTACGTGTACGCCACTTTCCGCTGCGTGGAGGATTAAACGATGGGCGCTTCTCCGCGAATGGCACATGCGGCATTCCCTATACCGGCGATCTCCGAGTTTGCCTCGGATGTGGTCATCGGCCTCAGCCACCCAGGCCAGAAGGAATTGCCCTCGAAATACCTTTACGACGAAGTTGGCTCGGCGCTCTTCGACGTAATCTGCCTTATCCCCGAATATGGACTGAGCCGCGCCGGCATGCGTTTGGCACGGCGCTATTCCGACGACATCATCGGCCACCTGCCAGGCCCGGTGATTGTTGCCGAACTCGGCAGCGGTAGCGGGCAGAAAACACGCTGGCTGCTCGAAGCGCTTTCGCGGCGGCAGCGCGTGAATTATTACCCCATCGATATTTCCGGCAGCGCACTCAACCGTTGCCAGCAGGAATTGGGCCACATGGATATGGTGAGCATCGTCGGATTCGAGCGCGCCTATCTCGATGGCTTGCAGGAAGTGGCCGCCCGCCGCAAGGATGGCGAACACATTTTCCTGCTCTTCCTCGGCAGCACCATTGGCAATTTCGACCGCCCGGCTGGAGATCAATTTCTCCGCGAGGTGCGCGCCATTCTGCGTGAGGGCGATGCGCTGCTGCTCTCGACCGATCTCGAAAAGCCCGTGCCGCGGCTGCTTCTCGCCTACGACGATCCCGCCGGCGTCACCGCCGCGTTTAACAAGAATCTCCTGGCGCGCGTCAATCGCGAACTCGGCGCGGATTTCGATCTCACGCGTTTCGAGCACGTAGTCCGTTACGATCAAGCCGAGCGTCGCGTGGAGATGCATCTCCGCTCCACCACTGGGCAGCGCATCACTATCCGCAAAGCCGGCTTTGGCATCTACCTGCGCGAAGGCGAAACCATCTGGACTGAAAGTTCGCACAAGTACAATCCGCGGGAAGTAATCCGCATGGGCGAGCGGACCGGATACCGCTGCTCCGCGCAGTGGTTCGATTCCGAATGGCAATTCGCGCAGAATCTGTTTTTTGCCGTGTAGTTTGCTCCCGGAAGCCGCGTCGACCATGGCTGTCTGGTAGGGCGCCGCGTGGAGCCGTAGCCCACCTGTGTTATATTTTTTGGCCCCATGGCCAAGACTAAAAAGAAACCGCTGAAGAGAAAATCGCCCCGTGCTCGAAAATCCGCGGCTGCGCGCCCATCTAAATCTTCGGCGCGCCCGGCTGCCGGACGCGGAACCGGTCCCCCGCGGGTGCGGGCGATCCTCGCGAAACTCGACGAAGCCTATCCGGCCGCCACTTGCGCCCTGCACCACGACAACGCGTTCCAGCTCCTCATTTCGACAATTCTCTCTGCGCAATGCACCGATGAGCGCGTGAATAAAGTCACCGCGACGCTTTTCCCCAAATATCCAAATCCGAAAGCCTTCGCCTACGCGAATCCGGCAGAGCTCGAGCAAGACATTCGCCCCACCGGATTCTTCCGCAACAAAACAAAATCCATAATCGGGGCAAGCAAGAAAATCCTCGCAGACTTTGGCGGTGAGGTGCCAAAAACGATGGAGGAATTGCTCACGCTCCCCGGCGTAGCTCGCAAGACCGCCAACGTCGTCCTCGGGTGCGCATTCGGGATCGCTTCCGGCGTCGTGGTGGATACGCACGTCCAGCGTCTCGCAGGGCGCCTCGATCTCACGAAAAATACCGATCCGAAGAAAATCGAGCAGGACCTGATGCAGATCATCCCGCAGGAAAAATGGATTCTCTTCTCCCACCAGTTGATCTGGCACGGCCGCCGCGTCTGCCAAGCCCGCAAGCCCAAATGCATCGAGTGCAATCTCGAATCGCTCTGCTATTCGAAAGACAAGACGAACTGACGCCGCTTGCGAATTCTTCGCCGGGCTACCTGCATGACGGTCCTCGCGCGGGCGTTCAGCCGGCTGCCTTTGACATTGCCTTTGGTATTTTGGTGCTCGGTCCACCTCGATTATTTTCGGACGATTAGAAAATGTCATCTGATTGAATTCGAATGGGTTGCAGCCGTTTCTAATCGTTTCTAGCTGACGATTAGAATCCGGCTTGCCGATCGCGAAAAGGCGAGTACGGCGGCTATTAGGAAATGTTAAGTGCCTGTGATCCCAATCGGTTGGCGCGAATTTTGAATTGGGGTGAGCTGCGATTAACTTTTTCTTCTCCCCCTCAAAGCTGAGGAGGGGAGCCGACCCCAACCATGCGCCCCCGCGCGTCTCATCTGAAAATCCTCCATTCGTAGCATGGCACGACGGGGGACGAAATTCTACTGGCCATCGGTACAGTTTTTGTTCGGTGTCCGAGTCCGCCAGCATCTTGGAGCAAGCTCTTGGACCGTCCGCCCGAGACCCACTTGAAATCCGAAAATGGAAAATTGAAAAGAGGAGGGCAACGTCAATCGCTCCCTACCCGGACAGTCAAATGCGAAGGGTCACGCCAGCCGCCATGTGACAGGCATCACCCACGGACGTGACGGCGTTCACTGCACTGGTTGTGAAAACAGATTAACCATGAATTGGCCAAAAAAGAGGAACCCCATGTTGGTAGGCGAGTTGATGTCGAGACAAATCGTCTGCTGCACGCCGTCAGACACAGCACAAACAGCAGCCTGGCTAATGAAGATGCACGGAGTGGGAGCCATTCCGGTGGTTCTCGACCCGGCGGATGCCTTACTGGAAGGGATTGTGACGGACCGCGATCTATGCTGCGAGATTGTTGCGAGCGGCAGAAATGCGAGCGGCGTCAAGATCGCAGAGTTGATGACCCGCGTGCCCGTAACCTGCGAACCCGGGGACACAATGCAATTCTGCGAAAAACTGATGCAGGAAAACCAGGTTCGCAGAATCCCCGTTGTGGATGAGCGGGGCCGGTGCATCGGTATCGTGTCGCAAGCCGACGTGGCGCTTCACTCTCCGGCCATGGAAGTTGCGGCGACACTCGCGGAAATTTCCAAGCCATCGAACACCGCCGCGCCAATGGATTCGCAGGGGGATTTTTTCTATTGCGGGCAGCCGCACGAAATGGATGAAATCCTGCTGTTGAACCGGCGGCGAGAACTGCATAAGCAGGCATGAGGCAAGAACATGATCTTCACGAATCGAACGCAAGCCGGCCAGGAGCTGGCAAAGCATTTAACGAAATACGCAGGCCGTACGGATGTGATTGTACTTGGACTCCCGCGTGGCGGCGTCCCCGTCGCGTTCGAGGTTGCCACGGCGCTGGGCGCAGTGCTGGACGTTTTTGTCCTGCGCAAACTGGGTGTTCCCGGCCATGAAGAACTGGCTTTCGGAGCAATCGCGAGCGGGGGCGTGCGCGTTCTTGACCCGGAGATTGTAGCGGGTTTAAGAATCTCCGCGCTGGATATCGACCTTGTTACGGCCGCAGAAAAACAAGAGCTAAAACGGCGTGAACGCGTTTACCGGGGTACGCGGCCGCCATTAGACGTCAAAGAAAAGACGGTCATTCTTGTTGATGACGGCATCGCTACCGGATCCAGCATGCGGGCGGCCATTCGAGCGATCCGCCAAATGGAGCCCGCGCAGATTGTGGTTGCAACTCCAGTCGCTCCCGTTTCAACTCTGAGTGATCTCGAAAATGAGGCCGATGAATCGGTCTGCGTTGAAATGCCGGAGTCTTTTTTCGGGGTTGGCCAGTTTTACCGCGACTTCTCTCAAGTATCTGACGGGGAAGTGAACGAACTCCTGGATCGCGCTTCCCGCGAGCCCACTGGGCCGGTAGCTGACAATGCAGAACGATTGCCGAGAGGAGCACGACAGTGATTCCCAGTCAAACTCCCCAACCCGCTCGGATCGAGAGGGAAGTCACCGTTGAGTTGGGCAAAGTATTTTTGGATGGCACTCTGAGCGTTCCAAACGGGGCAACGGCAATAGTATTGTTTGCCCACGGAAGCGGCAGCAGCCGCCTCAGTCCGCGAAACCGCTTCGTCGCGCAGGTATTGCAATCCCGGGGAATCGCGACTCTTCTGTTTGATCTCCTAACTCCTGCAGAAGAGTCGGTGGATGAATACACGGGAGAGCTGCGCTTCAATATTTCGTTTCTTGCGGAACGGCTCATCGGAGCGACTCATTGGGTGATGCAACAGCCGGACTTGAGAGGCTTCCGGATTGGCTACTTCGGAGCCAGCACGGGGGCGGGCGCGGCGCTTGTTGCTGCCGCGAGAATTCCGGAAGCAGTGAGCGCAGTGGTTTCTCGTGGAGGCCGGCCGGATCTGGCGGGAACTGCTCTCCGTGCCGTGGAGGTTCCTACTCTCTTGATCGTGGGCGGCAATGACGAGCCGGTGGTCAGCATGAATCAAGCGGCGCTGGCAAAAATCAAGTGCCCGAAGAAGAAGCTGGTCATCGTCCCGGGCGCCACGCATCTTTTCCAAGAACCCGGGGCCCTGGAAGACGTGGCCCGGATCGCCGCGGATTGGTTCATCGATCATCTTACGACTGCCGCACAAACTAACGCGTCCGCGGCTGCCGGCAATAGTTGATTTGAAACCCGAGGTGCGAAAATGCCCGTCCGTGATGATTACGATGTCTTAAGCGCCATTCGCAAGTCCGCTCACCGGCTCACCGGCGAATCAACGGACTTCGATCCTTTGCTCGAGCAGATCGGCGAGGCTCGTTTTGTCCTGATCGGAGAGGCCAGCCACGGCACCCACGAGTTCTATCGTTTGCGCGCACAACTCACCAAGCGGTTGATCGCGGAAAAGGGCTTCCATGCCGTCGCGGTCGAGGCAGACTGGCCGGATGCATATCGCGTCAACCAATTCGTCCGCGCGGAAGGCGAGGATCAAGACGCCGTCGATGCGCTGGCCGGCTTTCGGCGTTTTCCGGCCTGGATGTGGCGCAACGCCGACGTCCTCGATTTCGTTGGCTGGCTGCGGAACTACAACGAACATCACGGAAAGCTCGTCGGCTTTTACGGACTCGACCTCTACAGTTTGCATTCCTCCATGCGCGCAGTTTTGGATTTCTTGGATAAAGTGGATCCAGAAGCCGCGCGCCGCGCTCGTTATCGTTACTCCTGCTTCGAACAATTCGGCGAGGATACACAAGCGTACGGATACGCCGCCGGTTTTGGGCTAGCTAAAAGCTGCGAAGACGAGGCCACCACACAATGGCTGGAAATGCGTCGCCGCGCTGCCGATCTTTCCCGCCGCGATGGCCGCGCGTTTCCGGACGAATTCTTCTTCGCCGAGCAGAACGCCCGCCTCGTGAAAAATGCGGAGGAGTATTACCGTTCGATGTTTCGGGACCGGATATCCTCGTGGAACTTGCGCGATACCCACATGGCCGAGACGTTCAAGGCGCTCGTCGAGCATTTCGGCGCCAAAGACGCAAAAATTGTCGTCTGGGCGCACAACTCTCATCTGGGCGATGCGCGTGCCACCGAAATGGGTCAGCGAGGCGAACTGAACCTGGGGCAGCTCTTGCGCCAGCGCTACGCCGGGCAAGTGTTCCTAGTTGGTTTCAGCACTTTCACCGGGACCGTGACTGCGGCATCTGAGTGGGACGGCCCGGCGGAACGCAAATTCGTCCGGCCCGCCCTGCCCGAGAGTTACGAATCGCTCTTTCACAACAGCGGCATTCCCAATTTCCTATTGGTGCTCGATGAAGACCAGGAAGCGAGACGTCACTTGCGGCTACCCCGTCTGGAGCGCGCCATCGGCGTGATTTATGCGCCTCAATCAGAGCGCTTGAGCCATTATTTCCACGCCCAGCTTGCCGATCAGTTCGACGCCATTCTTCATTTTGACGAAACGCGGGCAGTTGAACCTCTTGAACGAGCCGCAGTTTGGGAGCACGGCGAAGTGCCGGAGACCTATCCCTCCATGCTCTGAGGATGGGACGACCAACGCCCCACTGATCGCAGTGCCATCGCTAATTTGTGACCTGAATCACGTGGAGTGGTGACCGGCGACATTGCACAGCTCCGTTAGACGACCCAGACTGATTGTGTTGACGGTCGGGCGTTGAATCCGCGCACGGGCCGTCCGCGAGGGGGATAAAAAAATGGCAGTTACACAGACGGTACCAGATCCCACGCAAGTGAAATTAGTTGAACCGCAGACTTTTAGGCAGAGACTGAACAATCTTTCAGAACAAATTTCTCGACGAGCCTACGAGATTTTTGAAAATAACGGAAGGCTGTTCGGTCATGACCTCGAAGACTGGTTCAAGGCGGAATCCGAAATTCTTCCTCCTTTGCAGCTCCGAATAATGGAAAAGGAAGATTCTCTAACCATCGACGCAGAGACACCTGGTTTCAGGGCCAAGGACCTGGAAGTCAGTCTCGAGCCGTGGCGGCTTACGATCAGCGGTAAAAAGGAAACCAAGGAAGAACAGAAAAAAGGGCAGGCGACTTATCAGGAGCAGTCCTCCAACGAACTCCTGCGGATTATCGATTTGCCGTCGGAAATCGATAGCACGAAAGCCACAGCCACGCTCAACAACGGACATCTAGAGGTCAAGCTCCCGAAGGTCGCAAAGGATTTGAGAACCTGTGTCAACATGAAGGCGGCCTGAGGGCGCAGTTGGGGTCCTGCGACTGGGACCGGCCAGAAATTCGCTTCGATAAACAAGGCGTCCGTTTTCGACGGGAATTCGTCCCGCCGAAAACGGACCGTGCGGAGCGTCGGTACCGCTTGCGCTGGTACTGCTGCGCGATTCTCGCCTTACGGTCCCGTCCTAAAACTGGAAATAGGCGGCGGGCAGCCAAATTCTAATCGGTCGTGGTGACGATTAGAAATCGTTATATCTCCTACAAGACAAAGGGCGGGGGTACTCTCCAATCGGTCCTAGAGTGGCGTTTTTTAAGGACAATTCAGCGGGCGAAACGAGAGGCGAAGACGAAAGCAAGAGAGATCCTTCGACTGCGCCCCGCGCCCGCCAAAATGCGGCGGGGAAGAGAAAAAGCGCGGGGCTCCGCTCAGGATGACGGGCTCGGGGAGGGGGGCGACGACAACTGCAACGGCAAGAGCGGCGGCACCGACAAAGGCAACTGCAAAAGAAACAGCAGATCCCTCGTCGGCCGAAAAGCGGCCTCTGTCGGGATGACAATGTAGAGGCGAAGGCAACGGCACAGGCGAAAGAAAGAGAGGTTCCTCGCTCCGTTCGGAATGACAATCGTAGGGAGTGGGGACGCGGCAAGTGCTCGGAACGGCGTCGAAAAAACTGGGAACTGCGATAAACTGAACGCTGAGTCTTGTCGGGGCGTAGCGCAGCCTGGTAGCGCGCCTGCCTTGGGCGCGGACCATCCGACTCCAACAGCTCCATTCTCTACTTTGACTTCTCTGCGTTTTCAGTAATTTGGGGAATCTGCTTTTCGCTCAAAGCTAACCCCAATGGCATGAAAACATCGGATTCTGGCACAGTTTTGGCACAGGGGACGCGCCTGCTCCGCGCCGATGCTTCCAAAGCAGGGGCCCTCCCCAGCGCATTCTGGCACAGCTGGCACAGCAGTCCAGACTGGAGCCGCCGCCTTCTAGCGGGCCTTGTGTCGCGGGTTGCAGCAGCGCGGCCCTCGCGTGAACCTACTAGCCGCCTACTATTGGTTCAGCGAACGTTCGCAGGATCTCGAACGCATCTTCAACTTGCCCGGATAGGCCGCACTCCCGAGCGAGTGCCTCGTACGGTTTCTGCCACTCAGCGGGAGGCACTGGAAGCGTATTCGGCAACGTGTGCGTCTTGCGGCGCTCAAAAGTAACGCGGATTGCTTCAGTGACTTTCTTGTAGGTCAGCGTTGCGGACTGAATTAACAGAACCATGTCCACGAGATCTCTCACGCGGCTGTTCACCGTACCTTGTCGTGGGAAAGTGTAGGCGTGAAGTTTTTCAGCAAACTGCTGCTCGCGGGGGATCATGTACAACGATGGGCTCGCAATACCGGCAAACCCCAACCAGTCGCGCCCTTCGATGACTTCGAGCGGCTCCATCACAGCATCGCCTATCCCTACGTCTAGGTGAAATCCAACGAATGCGCGACCATCGAGGCGAGCTTCGACCGGAAATCTCGCGCCACCATACGGCGCAGCATCTAGGTCAGAAATTGGCTCACCTATCATGTAAACGAAGAAGTCGTCGCTACTGAATGCAGCGGCTTCTTGTAGCTTCTCCAGCACGGCCAGATTCCTCTTATCGTCTTTCTTCTCGCCGGAACTGGAGACGCTACGCATTGTCAGGTCAATATCCTTCGTCGTGCGCGCGGTCTTAATCCGCAGCTCCATCGCGTAACCACCCTTCAGTACCCAAGGTAGCGCGGGAGGCTGTGCCGCCTGAAACAGTCGCGACAAGAGCCGGTCAAAGGCAACCTGACGGCGTAGACGCTGCAAGTCAACGCCTTCCTTCCTGGCAATATCCTGAAGCCTGTCCTCCAGTGCTCTTCGAAACGCTGCGGCTGTCGCGTATCTCTTGGTCTCCATCAGGCGGCTACTCTCTGAAAAAGGGTTCGCAGTTGCTTACTATCCGCGAGATGTTTCCTAGCCTCTGCAATTTCGCTTCTGCGAATGAGCCCGCGCCGTAGCCCTTCGCGCAGTGCTTGCCGAAGGGTCGCAAGCGGCACCTCTCCACTTGCCAGTAGGTCAAGAATTGTTCGCATAGGCTTCGTTACCCGCACTCCATAGGCAACTCCGATATCGCTCTGAGGGAGATCAGCAAGATGCAGGACGAGCACGCGAGGGGTTTCGCTATTTCGCCGGAAGCGTCTCGGTACAGTCATATGCAGCTTCGCTGGCATTACGTCCGAAAGATCATGAAGGCTCAGAGCAGTTTGATGGCTGTAGACTCCTTGGGCGGCCTCTCCCCGATTCCTGGACCAGAGCGACCAAAGCATCAGGTCAGGGCGCTCGCCTTGCGGAAAGCTAGCCAGCCGATAGATTCCCCGATGCTCGCGAATCCAGTTTCCCGCCTGAACGTGGTACGGGTGAGTATTCTCCGCGAACCCGGCAGTTTTAGCCTGCTTCGTGGTGAAGAAACCCTGCTGGCCTTCTGCAATCCCGTAGAGCCGCTTGGCGGCTTCTTTGCGTCCTTTTCGCATGACACAATACTACAACTTATTTGAGGTACTGTGTACCGTCTTGATCGTGCATTCTACGGACACGGCCCCACCCGGCTTTGTGGCTGCTTCGACCTTCGAATCGGTCGGACTTGCTGAAAGCTGCGCTGCGCGCAAACGCCCGTGAACCAAGAGGCAGGACCGGGGCAAAAACACACAGAAACGACGGCCACCCGCTACAGTATCCGCTACACTCCGCAAACGCTCACAAGTCGATTGACTGTAAGTGTTTAAAAAAATGGCGCGCCCGGGGAGATTCGAACTCCCGACCCTCTGCTTAGAAGCCGTCCGAACATTTTTGCCAAATCTTGCCAGAGGAGCCGCTAATCGGGTGGATTCAGCAAGTTGGGGCAACTCCTCGTGCAGACTGACAAGGCTCGCGAGTGCCCAGGTCTGCCACTGTGGAGGAACCGCATAGTACAGTCCCGAAGGAGGAGTGAACAATCATGGCTTGCGTCTACACAGATGTGAACGGTGTTTTCTCGATATTCGATCAGACGGAGCATGCTCTTGACTTCCTCAAAGCGACGTCAGAAAACGTTAGCACCAACCCCAAAGATTATGGCGCAAGGGACATTGATGTTGTTGATGGCTCTGCCAGGACGACTATGGCCTTCGGATGAAATGCTTTGAGGCATACAATAAGCTGCGCAAGCCTGAGCGTGCAGACCCCACTAAGTACCCTGAGTTGCGCATCCCGGAACGCAGACCGGCAAAGATTTCAAGAACAGAGAAAGGCCGCTTCAATCGCCCAACTATTCCTCCTCGCAAGGGAACAGGCCGATAATCAGCGATATCGACAAGACGTCCTGAGGAGTTTTCCTATCGCCTCGCAGTCGGTGTTCGGTGGCAGATACCGAAAACAATCGGAGTGGGCGAGCTATGCAGGCGGAAGAGCGATGGACTCGACGGACAGCCTGTTGCAACAGGGTGCCCGGAGTCCCGGCGAAGACCACAATCGCGCCTGGAATGCTGCTAAAGTGAACGAATGTTCGAACAACTCCCGATTGAATTGTCGCCCGAGTACAATACGCCTGAAATCGACGAACCGATAATTCTGTATGAAGGCGAGATCGAGATCGTGCAAGATGGCAAGTCCTGGCGCGGCACTGGCGCTATTCGATTCGAGTGGCTTCCGTTCAGCCGGGTGGCGATGAGGTTTCGTCCGTCGGAACTGAATGCTCAAATTGAGTTGAAGACTTCTAAACTGCGAATTCGGATGTTTGAATCTGATGTTGAAGCCGACTTGAATCTCACGCGAGTACCGTTCGCATTCCCTGGTCCTTCGACTGAACCCGTAGAAGGCGTAGTCCGTCAGATCAATTGTGGAGAGAACGACGGCTGCGCATGCCTCCGGTTTCACATTCCGAACCTGCCACTATGGTCAGGCGGTCCCGTCCGCACCCACGAAGGCGGCGGCGCCCGGAAGCGCTTCCCGCTTCGACACGGCGAATGGGACGTAATCATCGACGCGATCAAATTCGAGAACCGCGAACATCAGGAACTCAACAACAGCGGCGGAAACGGACTGACCCACGTTGGCACGATAGTGCGCCGAGACGGTGCCCCCTTCTCGCTGACGGATTGTGAACCACTGCTGGAGTGCATTTCATACTTTTTGTCATTCTGTCGTGGCGCGTGGACACGAACGATCCTCCTCTCAGCGGAAGATAGAGCCGGAAAGGTTATCGGGAGGCGCTGGACAAGCGATATCGTTGATCGCTATAAATCGACGATCTCCTGGGTGCCATCAAAAGAGCCGGCAGCTGCGGGTATTCAAAGCGCATTTGAAGGCTATGCTGATGCTTGGTTCTCCGGGCTATGGGGCGATGCGCTGCGAATCGTTACACAGTGGTACGTCGAGAGCAGCACCGGCGCCGCTGAGAAATCGATCGTCCTAATGCAAGCGGCTCTCGAACTGTTCGCGTGGGTTCGGCTGGTGGAAGAGAAGAAGGTCCTGACAGTGAAGGACTGGAAGGACAAGAGTAATCCATTCTCGAGCAAGCTGCGAAGCCTGCTGTCCCAAAGTTCGATCCCGATCTCGATACCGCCAGACCTCTCCGGCCTGAGCACCTACTGCAGTGCCAACCAGATACCGGATGGTCCCGAAGGGTTCACTTCGATCCGCAATGCACTTGTACATCCAAGCCCGGCAAAAAGAGCCCGCCTCAAAACCCACCCACGAGCACTTATGGACACTTGGTTTTTGGCGTCATGGTACTTGGATCTTTGCATGCTAAATGCCTGTGGATACAAGGGGCGCTATTCAAACAGGACTGCACGAAGTAAGTGGGCCGGCGACGAGGTGGAAGCAGTACCGTGGTCTTGAACGGCGCTTTGGGACGAAAAGTGGCGCAAGTGTCACACGGGTTTTGCGGCCCATCTTTGCGAGCATCAATGTCTAGACTATTTCGGTGTGGCCGCTTCTGCCCTTTGGGAAATACAGTTTGACCATGTAGGTTTGAGGAGCGTGCCCCCTCGACTGGATTTCTCCGATGGTCTGTCGGAACAGAGCGTGGGCCTTGTTGTAGTCTTCCTCGTACTTTGGAAAGCCTTTGATGCTCTCACGATCATCCCTGAGCGTCACATCAACTGAGAATGCCTCGCTTGCCACGTTTTCGCTGGGCGCTTGCTCGCAGCTGATCTCCCACGGTATGCCGAATTGATCGACCAGCACGCCAAAACGAGGGGACCAGAAGGTCTTCTGGATCGGCATTCGCACCGCACCGTTTTCCGCCAGTGCGTGAAATATGCGTTCTGCATCCACAGGGTCATGGATGTGTAGCAGAACATAGAAGCCTTGTGGTTGTTGATAGTGCTCAGGAAGAGCGTCGGCACCCATCAACCAATTGTCGCCAACGGTTAGGCTCGCATGGACGATTTTGCCGCGCCATTCCGGTGACACTTGTTCTGCGATGGGCGAATTACCGTACGAAAGCATTGTGACAATCTTGCCGCCAAGACACCGCTCATAGAACTTAAACGCCGCCTCGCATTGGCCGCTAAAAGTAAGATGAGGACTCGATTTCATTCTGCACTCCTTAGATTGCCTGCGGACCCGCCTGTGCCTTAGCTGCCGCGCGCTTCCTTCTCTCCTCCGTCTTATGGCTCATGGTCAGGACTTCGACGCGGAGCCTTACGCCGTGCTTCTTGTGGTTTTCCTTGAATGAATAAATTTCGTCAATCGTCACGCGGTATGTCCACCCATTGGCAAGATCATGGGCCATACGCCCGTCAGCGGGCCAGTAACCAAGCTGTTCGCCGTTCCTCCTGCAAATCTTGACGGCGTCAGGGTCGTAGGGATTAGTCGGCTCCGGCACGAGTACGAGTTCCTCACCCTCGCAGCAGCGGCCTATGATCGCCTGACGGCTTGCGCCATCGTCGTTCTTGTAGTTGATGCCGTGGACCTGCTGGAAGAAGACCCTATTGGTTCTGGAAGGACTCTCTGTGTGGAACGCCGCGCGATCATCCAGAACAGGATGACGAAGAGAAGCAAACCTATCAAAATTACCATCGGGGCCACCCTCTGCGATCATGCCTCCTTGTCGCCGGTACCGAGGTAGGTCTCTACCTCTCCGCATACAGCGCATCGAATCTCGTAATCTCCGGCAGCGTTCGTCGTTGCGTGCAGATGCGGGTATTCAGAGAACCTTCTGTCTAGACGCAAGAACGCTGCGGTTCGCCAATCGGCTTCACTCATGGTCTTGTCCTCGGTTTAGCAATCTTTCCCCGGCTCTTGTACTAGCTCTGGCCTTTCCAAAATGGCCGAGCCAGAAGGCTCCTCATCGCTTCGAGACTCAGACCTATCCAGAACGGGACCACGGTCATCGGCTTTTCATCGTCCGTCGTCACTGCTGCGTCCGCCGTGTCGGGCACCCTTTAATAGGGGTTCTGCTTTTTCTGCTGCGCGGTCGTCAAATCTTGCACTCTTTCCTTAGAGATAATTGTGATTGTCAATTTTCGCGTTGGGCCGGAAATCGGAAGGTTCTCGATTGACTCAACCGCCATAATCGCTGCGCCGTCTGGCATCAGCCAGTCGGCTTCACCACACTCCCACTTCGCACCCATTGCGTTCTGGTACGTGACCGTTTTTGTGTTTGCGGGTTTCCCATACCTTTCAGTGAGGAACCCAAGCTGCTCTTCAAAATTGGTTCCCATCATTAACTCGGGGATTTCAATTTGTCGAAGGGTTCCGCCGCTAAAGCTGAACGTCCGGGTTTGCTTACCGTCTGTGGTGGAGAAGTCTAAATTCTCCCCGGCCTGAATCCGTTCAAGGCGTTTGCACGCATCTTTGACATCACGCTTCGGCTTAACGCACATTTCCATGTTAACGTTCTCAGCTACGGTCCATTCCGTGAATGTTTCACCCATACGGTGCGCTTTGAAGTAGGTCGGTTTCGACTGACCGAAAGCTATGCTTGCGTACAACAGGATGACCGCCAGCCTCAAGCTTTTCATGGCGAAAATTCCTTCCTTGCTAACAGGCGCTTCAATTTTCCCCCCGCCTCGATGAGTTACGCCAGCGCCAAGTTGCCGGACACTGACGGACCTCCGAAAGTGTCATTGATTATCATCAGCGCCTTGATGGGCGGCTTGTGCAACTTCGTACTTTCCTTCCTGTGGATTGACAAGCGTTACGCCGCCGTGTCCTTTGAAGAAGCCGACTTGGATGTCAACGCGCACGTAATAAGTTTCTCCGGCCTTCGCGTCTAGTTCCACGCCTGTCGATTTGTCCGTTGAATACATGCGATGGCTTCCGGCCGCAACAGAAACTCTAATCGTGTCCCCATTGTGCAAGTGCCCGACACGTGCATCGTCAACGAAAACCGATGGCTTGAGCGCCGCTCCTTGGAATCGTCGGGGACGATAGAAATATATGGTGGCTTGTGTTTGCTCCGAAGAAGATCCCAGCACAGGTACCGCTCGTTGCGCTGAAGCGGGTGCTGGTTGAGTCTGAGCCGACGCACCCGTTGCGGGAGATGTTGCCGGCTGTGCCCGGGCTGAAGCTTGTGGGATTGGACGGCAGGCTTGAGAGCCAAATATGGTCTCGCCTTGATAAACGAATCCCCCAGAGTCCGCGAGATTGCGGCACATCCACTTTGACGGATCGGGATTTTGCGTCGCCTGCGCCAACGCGGGCGAGCACGAGATGAACAAAAGTGCTGCTATTGCAAAGGCCTTCCTGGCCATTGAACGCTCCTAGTTCGCGAATTTTGTAAAGCAACTCATCCCAGCCACAGCCTTGAGAACCGAACAATCCAGCACTTGAGTGCTTCCGGTCGAATCGGGGTTTATTTCGACCGAATAGCTTTGCCCATTCGCGCAGCCAACACTCCAAAACGCATCATTCTCGTGGTCCATTCCCATGAAGAATGCCCGTGTTCCGACGCATCCTTCCCCAACTGCCTCGCCAAGAAAAACTGCTTGTTCGCTCTCTGTGAAGACTGCGAGCCTGTCCTGCGCGACATTCCCAGTGTGCCGCGTTCGCTTCGCCACTTTTGATGCGACGGGTTGAGAAGCCTGCGGAGCCGCCGGTGGCGCGGAAGGCTCCGCCGTGTTCTGACGCGCCGTGTTCGTGGGTGTACCTGTGTTCATCACAACACTGATGATCACGACTAGCAGACAGCCTGCAACAATCCCCACTGCTATCTTGCCAGTCGGGGCACGGCGAGCAACAGCACCGAGAGCGTAAGCGCGGGAATGCGCCGCTGGGGCTTGGATTTGCACACTGCTGGTTCCGCGATTCGCAAGAACTTGTTGTGCTACAGGCGAATTGATGGGAATTACCGCCGGGCTCCCACAATTCCTGCAAACCTGCGCGACGGTGCTATGCCGCCAAATGGAATAAATCAATCCAGGAACCAAGAAGAAGCACCACAAGAGCAACTCGGTAAGGATCGACCCCTTCATGTTGCGTTTCGTATTTCCGACTGTCCCGCAGACCGTGCATAGTTTCTGTTCCGCCATGAGAGCTATACCCCCTCCCGTGCTTTGCCGCTTGCCAGCAACCGCTCGGCTTTCTTCGTTAGGAAAGTTGGAAGCAGCTCCTGCTCAGTTGATTGCATGTTGGTGACATCACAAACCTCAACGTAGCCCTCTCGGTGAAGGCGTTTAATGGTTGGCTGCTCTAGCTTTTCCCCACGGACGAAGGCTCGTAATGCCTCCTCGTTGTTCATCAAACCTCGCGATCCGTCATTTCGCTGCGTCCTCGTGTGGCTCTAGCGCGTCATACTTACTGAGCATCGTCTTAAACACGGCCAGATGCTCGCCGGAGAGGTGAACCGTGTACCGGTCTGTCCGTCCCTGTAAGAGCACGGTCAGATAAACATCTTTAGCGGCTGCGAGTCTGCGAAACGATCCTGTCTCGTCGTGCAGCGCTACCTTTGTGGAGACGGCGTTGTCTCCGAAAATCGTATCGGCTGCGGTCCACGTAACCGGACCCGAGACTACCTGACCATCAATGTTCACGGCGAGGGACGCATAGGTGAATCCGCCATTGAGCGGGCCGAGGATGTCAATTTGCATTGCCGCCTGTTTGTGCGCCTTGTCCATCGTCTGGTAGATAATCGGATAGACACGCCAGCTAATGCGATCCATCTTCAGGAGTCCTTGATTCACGCTCACTGACTTGACTTTCTTCGGAGCAAAGAGCGTCACGCCAAGGGCCGGATCGGGTCTTTCCGTAATCTCCGGCGTCTGCGCGAACACACCGGACGCCAGCGCCAGATACAGCACTGTAACCGACGCTGTTCTAAGTCCTCTTTTCATTTCCGTTTTGTCCTTAGTTGCACGTGGAATTGGAACGGACATGCCATCCCAACGTCCAAGATGTTTTCTGCTTCAAAGTTCTCTCAGGAAATGAACAGCGGCAATGGTACGAGTTCCCGATTGGTAACTGCGGGGCAGAAGGACCACGGGTGCGAACCCTGGGCCCTTCCGCCAAGGGTTTACTTCAGTATGGTATTTGGTTTCGGCGTATCCTTCTTCTCCTCACTAATTCCATAAAACCCGACATGCCCCCGTCCATCTTCAAGGCGTACGAAGTATTCCACACCCCGCGCGACGAATGAACGGTTACGACACGATGGGTTACTGGAACCAGAGCGTTGAAATTCCCAGTCGGACCCCCAATGCAGTTCACGTTGCTGGCCGCTGACCCTATCTTTTCACTGAAACAGCTTGGGAACATCTGACTATTTCAAATGTTCCCGGATTCGCTTTTATATTCGTCGGTTGTTTCCTTGAAGTGTGAGCAATGCGGCTGCCCCGCCAGTGCGCAGGCCGGACCGTTGAACTTGGAATGGTTGCAGTTGCAGCACAGCACTTGAAACTCCGGCGGATAGCCGTTGTCACGCACCCAGCGCCACAGCCTGTCGGCACCAGTGCCAAGATTGTGCTTCTTGCGGTGGGCCATGCCATCGCCGTTCACGTGATCAAGCTGTAGGAAAGCAATGTACGTCACGCGGCAACCGGGGCACTGGCAGTGTGGCTCCTTGCCCCCGCAGTAGTGAGTGAAAACTTCCAGCCGGAGGTTGTCCCTGTACTTGTGCGCGACCTGCAGTGCCTTGCTCGGCACCTGCCGTTGGCCTGCTGGCAGCGTAGGCAGCGCCGGGTCGTATTTTACCGCGTCCATTTCGCTACCTTGCCTCCGCCTTCCAGATCATCCACCCGAACAGCAGCTACTTGCACGATGCTGGTGTGTCGACCGACCGTGCTCTTAGTGACGTATCGAAGTCAGCGAAACACGAATCGAGCTGACTTTCACGCGCCTTAATTGACTTTCCGGATTCAGTGAACTTATCTATAAGCTCGTCATTCGTCTTTTTGCTAAGACGTGTAGATACCTCTAGCCATTCGCGACTGTCTTGATTAAGCTTGGCTTTGTCACTATTCAAAGACAGTCTCTCATGGTAAACGTTATTGAGCAAAGCGGTCATGTTTCTCTCCTCAGGAGAAACAGCCGTGACGTCAGCTGCGTCAATTTTCTCCTGGGTGAATCGGCTGACAAGATTCGAGCCTTTTTCGGGAACATACGTGTCACCTTCTATTGCCTTCAGGGCCAAAAGGGCTGAAATGGCATAGTTATCGCTCAGCCTCTTTGGCGCAGGTTGGACAGTAGCACTCCTTGTGCTGCCACAACCCACTAGGACCGTCACAACGACTATCATGCTTAGCAATTTCATGGTCATTCCCCTTGCCCGATGACGGTACTTTCACCATGCCGCTTTAGCCGCCACCCGTGAGAACCCAGCCCCCCACACAATTTCTGGTCCTACTGTTGAACTGAAAGCCGACTTCATGTTTCCGGTCGGGGCGCTCCCATTTTTCAAGCTGACGACACCGCTAAGGGACGCCGGGCGTCTTAGTTCCCGACAGCATCAGATCGACCGTGCAGAATGCGACGACAAGCCAGCCCAATATAGCGAACACAATGATCGTAACGTTCGCTGCTGCGTTTCGATATCTTGACGGGGACAAGGCCAGTGTTTCAGAGAAGCGGAACAAGATGTAGACGCCAATCATCAAACCAATCGTTGGGATCACAGCTCTCTCCTCTCGACCTTGAGCATAATTGCCAAAATGTTCCGTATCGACTCTACATTTACTTCACGAAACGAAAGGAGGCAATGGTACGTGTTCCCAATGATTAACTTGGCGGATACGAACCTTCAGGACCAAGCGAGTACATCTGAACTGGACGCTAGAACGGGCATGAAACGCTTTGTCCTGCGACCTAAACTGCGAATTCAGGACGGGTCACGCTCATTCTCATTCCTGAAAACGGGGGGTGGATAACTCGACCGGGCCTTCATCGGGAAAACCGAGCAGCGTAGATGCCAATCTGGTGGTGTAATAGCCCTGCCACATATTTCCATCGCGCCGAACGGAAGCTTTGAAAACAATCTTCTTGACAGGCGCTAATCTCGACATTGCGTCTAGCTCCTTGGTTTTGCGTCTGCAAATCGATTCGTCTCAGATTTGTCCTTCAAACATTGGGTTGAGTCTCGCGCCCAAGAACAATTCAAGATTGAATCGATGGCTCGGTTAACGGTTGGCTGACAGCACCACATCGTTCACAAATGAAGGATTGGTGCCATCGCTGGAATTGTCGTGCGTAGGTGGAGTGATTATGCTTCCAATATACGAGAAAAACGGCAACAAACACGACAGCGGAGAGCACAGCATAGATCGTCAAAGGAACTGATGAAACCGACGAAGAATTCTTCGTGATGGTGTTCACATAAAAGACTATCCAGCCGACCGATAGGAATACCAAGATCGACCAGCCAGAAAGCTTCCGGTAGGACCACTTCTTCGGAGGCGTCAGAGTCTTCGAAATCTCCGTTTGCTGCGTCCCTTTCGTAGTCGCTCTGCCAACGACCAAGTCTGGTCCATCACTCCCAACCACTACGCCACGTATCCGCGTGCGCGCGTTTAACCGAGAAAGTCCTTCCTCATACGCGAGGGAAATCTTCTTCAGGTCGGTACTGTTGCAGTTCGGGCAGTGTAAGTCCATCGCATCACCCAACCCTGCCCCATTTTTATAGGGGTATATACCCTTTCTGATTACTTCTTCGGTCGAAACGTTGCACGCGTCTTGTGTCAACTCATAGCCTCTGATGTTGAAGCTCAAACGTCCAAAATTGGCGCACGGCAAGATCAATTCCGACTTCCTGCCCGAGCCGGTCTCTTTTGCGCCATCTTCCGAGCCAAATACAGGAGCAACCGTCGGTCGTCTTCGCCCATGCGACGGAGCTGTCAGCGGAATAGCCCCAGAACGCGAGCCTCTTTCCCGGAGCTACCCCAGGCAATGTCATCTGCCGTCCGCCGCTTCGGAAGATTTGGAAGGGCGGGCGGCTCCTCGCCGTCGTAGAACAGTTGATAAAGGGGAACTTCGAGCGCCCGAGCCATCTTTTCCAAGGTCTCAATGGCCGGAACCGTGTGGCCGTTTTCAACGCGAGAAATGTAGCAACGAAGCAAGCCCGTCCGCTTTTCGATGTCCCCTTGGGAGAGTTTCTTCTCTTCACGTACAGCACGTAAACGGTCACCGATAATCATCTTGACCCTACTTTCTTGCGCCTACCACTCCACCGAAGATGACTGTAACTCTGGTCGAAGCATCTCTCAACAAATTTCGGCTGACCATCAGGCGACGCTTTGGTTCGTCCTCCTCTTTTCGCCGCTTCGGGATTGTCGCGTCCCGGCGGGTAAGACGCCCGCCTCCGGTCTTCTCTAGCACGCCTTGCGCCACCAAACCCCCGTGTCACTCAGACGTGCGGCCCGTTCCGACCTGGACGCGCCAATCTCGCCGCTTGTCTCCCCTGTTTCGCGTCCTTGCTCCCTCGTCGTGGGGTGAAGGGAGCAAGGACTCCCCGAAACAGGAGGACAAAAAATATGAAAGTCGAACAAGCAAAACAGATCGCAAGCAAGACCATCGAGCAACTCAGTCAGGCCCTCGAACGGGGCCACAGTGAGACGCTGAGGGAATACCTCGCTGCAATGGCGCGGTTCCATCGCTACAGCTTGCACAACATTATGCTCATTGCATCGCAAAGGCCAGACGCTTCCCACGTCGCTGGATTCCAGGCGTGGAAGCAACTCGGACGCTTCGTGAAGAAAGGCGCGAAGGGAATTCTAATCCTTGCGCCCATTGTGCTTCGCAAAGACGCCGAATCAAACAATCACGAGGAAGAGACCGAACGGACAGCTATCCGATTCCGCGCGGTTTACGTGTTCGATGTTGGCGACACGGACGGCAAACCACTCCCCGAACTCGGAAACGCCGAGGGTGATCCCTCAGGCTACATGCAACGGTTAAAGGATTTTGTTGCGAGCCGTGGAATTCAACTCGAATACTCGGACGCGATCCATCCGGCGCAAGGGCAGTGCTCACCCGGCAAAATCGTCCTGCTGCCCGGCCAGTCAGCGGCAGAGGAATTTGCTACGCTGGCCCATGAGACGGGGCACGCGCTCCTTCACGGCCAGGCTCGACGCGGCGAGACGACGAAGACTGTCCGGGAAACAGAGGCCGAAGCCGTTGCATTCGTCGTCTGTGAAGCCATCGGATTGAAAGCGCAAAATTCAGCCGATTACATCCAACTTTATTCCGGCGGCAAGGAAACCCTTGAGGAATCGCTTGAGCACGTGCAGCGCGCCAGCGCAGAGATTCTCGCCGCTATCACGCCGACTGATTAAGACAATCCTCGCGCGGGAGGCTCGTTTCAACGAGCCTCCCGCATCCTCCCCAAGTATCGTTCTCGCCAACGCACAAACGGGCTTGATATTTACGCGGTGCAAATCAGCTAAACTCTCGGTTGCGATCTGCCGGTAATGCAACATCCTATGACGGTGCAACTATGCCATTTGAAATGAGACTTTGGCGTGTAGCCGGATCAAAGCTAGAGAACATAACCTCGTCCCATTTGGATGAGGAACAGCGCCTCGAAGATTGGATTGCCGCAGACCCCGCATTACTTGGCATGGACCTTGCCGTTATCGGCAGACAGGTTCAAACGGGATTCGGGGGGCGTATCGACCTGCTCGCGTTAGATGCTGATGCAAACTGCGTCATCCTCGAATTGAAAAGAGGCCGAACTCCTCGGGAAGTCGTCGCCCAGATACTCGAATATGCAGCATGGATTAGAGGGATCGGTTACGGCGAACTGGACCAAATTGCGGAGGACTACCGAAAGAAAAGCCTCGCCACTGTATTCCAAGAGAGTTTTGGGGCCGCAATCCCGGATCAAGTGAATGCCGACCACAATATGGTGATCGTTGCGTCCGAACTCGATGACTCGTCCGAAAGAATCATCTCCTATCTCTCGGACGCCCACGGAGTCAGCATCAACGCCGTCTTTTTTAGCTTTTTCCGTGACGGGCAGTCAGAATTCCTTGGCCGCGCATGGCTCCGGGACCCAACCGAAACCATCGAAAGAGCCGAATCGAAAAAACGGACTCCCTGGTCTGGGTATTGGTTCGTGAATGTCGGCGAAGGAGACCACCGCAATTGGGATGATAATCGCAAGTATGGCTATATCGGTGCTGGCCAAGGTGAGAAGTATTCCCGACCGCTAACGCGCTTAAAGCCCGGTGACAAGCTTTTCGCCTACATAAAGGGGCGAGGATATGTTGGATATGGCGAAGTCACCAAGCAGGCGACCATGGTCAAGGATTTCACTGTCGATTCAATCGGCAAGCCCCTGCTAGAGCTTCCACTCCAGGCCCCTCGCGTTGACGAGAATAAGGATTCTCCAGAGCTAGGAGAATGGGCCGTTGGCGTGAAATGGCTGAAGGCTTATTCGCGCGAAGAAGCGCGGACCTTCAAAGGGGTCTTCGCCAATCAGAATATCGTTTGCAAGTTACGCGACCCCAAGACTATCGAGTTCCTACAAAATGAATTCGGGGCAGAATAAACAGGTGTCCTATCACCAGAGACTTCGATGCTCGAAATCGACGAATTGATCGTTGCGCTCTCAAAAGCACGTCCAGTTTTTCATTCAGAGGCGGATTTTCAGCACTCGTTCGCGTGGCAGCTTCATTTGCAACACCCGACCGCACAGATTCGGCTCGAAACAGTATTCTCCTCAGCCTTGGGTCGGCTGCACCTCGACATGTTTTGTCAGATTGCTGACCAGTCATACGCTTTCGAATTAAAATACAAAACTCGCGCCGCATCCATAACTCTCGGTCAGGAAACATTTCGGCTTCAGAATCACGGTGCCCAGCCGTTAGGGCGATACGACTTCCTCAGGGATCTAATGCGTCTGGAAGCAGTCACCGCCGGTTCACAGGCGATTCGTGGTTATGCGATTCTTCTTACGAATGACAGCGCGTACTGGTGCAATCCCCGAGGAATAGCGGGCACATCAGATGCCTTCAGCCTTCACGACGGGAGGGTGCTCTCGGGTGAGCTCAATTGGTCGGCGCGTGCTAGCACGGGAACGAAGCGCAACCGAGAGGAACCAATAAGGCTTACAGCGCGGTATTCACCAGAATGGCGTGACTATTCCAACGTTGACGTGCGAGATTACTCTGCCTTCCGCTATGTCTCAATTCCTGTAGCCGCTGGCTAGCTGCTTCGACGCTGACCCGTTTGCGTCACTCTCTGATTTCCTCTGCCCACGATACTCCGGCATTGCAGGAGTGCGACACGTACGTGTCGTCCCTTCGCGCCGGGCCTCCGCTTGCAAACTCTCGCGCCAGTCATAAAACTCCTTTCCCGTCACTCGCGTTGCTATCCGCTTCGGCCCGGACCAGCAACGCCTTCGCCCGCAGTTCTCTCCATGTCGAGATTTGTTCCCTCGTCTTTGGGTGAAGGGAATCAAATCCCGACACGAAAGGGAGAACTAAAATGAATATAGAGCAGAGCAAACAAATCGTCACCGGGTCACACTCGAACACGGTCCTGCAAGGCGATTGCGTCGAAGTCATGCGGCGGTTCCGCGATTGCAGCGTTGATTTTGTGCTGACCGATCCGCCGTATCTCGCACACTATTGCTCGCGCGACGGTCGCACAGTCGCCAACGACCGCGATGGAGCGTGGTTGAAGCCCGCGTTCGCTGAAATCTTCCGTGCATTGCGACGCGACTCGTTGTGCGTAAGCTTCTACGGCTGGCACCAGGCGGACAAATTCATCGCCGCGTGGCGCGAGGCAGGATTCCGGCTTGCCGGGCACTTGACGTTCACGAAGCAGTACCCTTCAACGGAGCGGTTTCTGCGCTACCACCACGAGAACGCATACCTGCTCGCGAAGGGAAATCCGCCACAGCCGACGCAGCGGATTCCCGATGTGCTCGAATGGAAGTACTCCGGTAACAGCCTACATCCGACGCAAAAGCCGCTTTGCGTTCTCACGCCGCTGATTCAGTCCTTCTCACGCCCCGGCGATGTCGTTCTCGACCCGTTCTGCGGCTCCGGCTCGACGCTGCTGGCGGCAAAGCTACAAGGCCGCCGCTTCATCGGCATCGAACTTGACCCTGGCTACTATGAGTGTGCGCAAGAGCGCCTCCGCTCTCGGGCAGCGTGAGCTTCATAGCGAGAGACCGGATTTGCACCGCAATTCCGCTCCCGAAGACTATCGACGGGAGACAGCCCTGTCTCTCTGCATAGCCCGCATACACTCTTGAACAACCTTTGTGACGTTCCCGAGGCAGCACTTGCCGGAGGGATTTTTCACTTCGCAGGCGCAGTTGCCCGCCTTCACTTCCGCTGTGATCCGGTCTCCCACAGTAGAGTGCCCTGTGTTGGCGATCTCGTCCCGAATGTCCCTTCGCGTGAAGCCAAAGCAGTAGCAAACCGCAATGGGGTCCGCCTTCTCTTTAGCACCAACCCGTACCAGCAGGTCTTCGCGACGAAAGACCGGCGCTTGAGCGTCGAAGGGGAAATAGACCACATCGCAGTCACGCGCTTCGCAGAAGTAGTACTGATCGTTTGGCATTCCTAGCGGTAGCTGACGAACAAGACTTTTCACGGTGAGCACGTCCACTTGTTTGGAACGTGCCCCGTTGACCGGACAAGGCATCACCGCTGGCGCGGTACCATTCTTCGGACTTACAGAACAGCAGTCAGACATAAATGTCTCCTTGCCCCATCCTTCTGCAGAACTCTCAGCTACTTTCCAGCAGACTTCGATTGTTCGACTCGAAAACCCGAATTGGCTTGGTTGAACGCCCCCACAATTTTCTCGGGCGTGGTCTTTTTTGAGTCGAATTGGACTTGTGCTTCGCCCGTCTTGTAATCCACCTTGGCTGTTGTCACACCTTCCAGCTTGAGCAGGCTTTTCTCCACCATTCCGGCACAGCCTCCGCAGGTCATGCCGCTGACCTTCAGCGCGCATTGAGTGACCTGTAACTTGGCTGTTCCAGATTGTGCAGTCCTTGACGGCCCCTGGCTGAATCCTGATAAGGGCGCGAGGATTGCCAGCAGCCCGCCCAATAGGATTATTTTTGTCTTCATATTTCGCATCGTCGTCTCCTTGGAAGTTTCTACAGCATGTACGGTAGATCTGATCCGTGCGTCGGATAGGCAAACAACATGTGTTTGAGATCGGCGGCACGCATCCCCGACCGCATTGCCACCCCGAAGAGATTGATTACTTCTTCGGCCTCGCTGCCAAGCAGGTGAGCTCCCAGGATGCGATCTGTGCCTTCCTCGACGAGAACCTTGAACCCCGAATACTTCTCCGCGACGCGGCGAGATGAATACCAGTTGGAAGTCATCTCTTTCTTGACCTGGAATTTCAGACCTTGCTCGCGTGCCTCGCGTTCACTGAGTCCCACAGAAGCCACGGGCGGAATCGTAAAGACCACTGTCGGAATGCCCAGATAATTCGGCTTTTGGTGATTCCCCTTCAATAAGTTCGCCGCGACGATGATGCCGTCGTAGCTTGCCACGGGCGTGAGGGGCGGGCCTCCGCTTGCAGCAGCGTCGCCCGCTGCATACACAGCTGGGTTCGATACACTCTGCAGGAATTCATTCACGGTGACGCCCCGTTTGTTCCTTTCCACTCCCGCGCCATCCAAATTCAGGTCGTCAATTTCAGGTACACGACCCGCAGCATGGACCACCATGTCTGCCTCAAACGTGCGCTTCTGACTAGAAGCAGAGGCCCGAACAATCAGTTGGCCGGAGCTTTTTTCAACACCTACGACTTCGGTCCCGAGCTGAACATCAACCCCAAGCTCGCGACTACTTTTCACAATTTGATCGACCAAGTCAGGGTCAAAGAGCGGGAGGGGACGCGAGCCGCGGTGCTCGATGGTGACTTGTGCTCCGGCACGCACGGCCACATGAGCAAATTCAAACGCGATATACCCGCCTCCAATAAACAAAATCCGCTTTGGAAGTTCATCCAGTTCCAAGAACTGGTCGCTCGTCGTAAGGTGCTCCGTTCCGGGAATACTCAAGTCCGCTGGCTTTTGCCCTGCTGCGATGACTACATAGCGCCCTTCCAACACATCGTCGTTCACTTGAACTGAGGATGGGCCAACGAATCGAGCGCGGCCATGGAATGCCACAATCCCGGCTTTCGCAAATCCCTCTTCCCGGTTTTTGGGAACCGGCTCGGTGAAAGACCGCTTGAAGCGCATCAACTCCTGCCAATCAATTTGAAGTTTCTCGGCTTGAATTCCTTTGCCCTTCATTCGGCGTGCCCAGTCAACGGCTTCCGCAGCGCCAACAAGAACCTTTTTGGGGTCGCATCCCCGCAGCGCACAGGTGCCCCCGAACGGCCTCGAATCGACAATCGCCACCTGCCACCCAGCAGAGCGGCACCGCGACGCCACTGCCGATGCCGCTGATCCGGTTCCAATAACGACTAGATCAAATTTTCTCGTCATGCCTTTCTCTCAGCATTCATGTTCGACGGGAAGAATCACGCTCCGCTCGGAGGCATTGCTCATTTACGGCAATCGCCTCACTCTTGTGCAGAATTGGAAACCGCTGCCTTGTACCCCGTACCTTTCACAACTGCGATCAGCTTGCTGGTATCGGTTTGGGAGGGATTGAATTGCACTGTTGCCGAGCCAGCCGGGTACCGCACTTCGGCCTTCACAACCCCAGGCGTTTCGCGCAGCTTTCGCTGAATCACTCCAGAGCAGACTGGACAATCCATGCCAGTGATCTTCAACTCCGCTGTTTGGAGAGTTGCCGAAGAGATTAGCGATGCCGCAGCAGGTTTGCCAACCAACTTGACGCCGTAGGATGGGAAAAAAGCCAGCGCAGCAACCGCGAGCGTCGCCAGCCAGAGCAGGGGCTTGGCCATAGGGCGAGTCCCACTTTTCGGTGCGCACGTCTCTCCGGCACACGCTTCGGTTGCTTTTGGCTTGCGGTAAACGAAATAAAATCCACCAGCCAATAAAAGTGCACTCACTGCAAGAAAGTAGGGTCGCAGAGGAGCGAACGTTGCTACAAGTGCTGCGCCTAGTCCGGCACCACCCAGAAGCAACGGACCCAGGCAACAGAGCGACGCCAAGAACGCAGCTAGGGTTGAGCCAATCGCCAAAGATCTTTCCTTCATCGGGTTTCTCCTGGGCAGCTTACCGCTGCACAATGACGCGAACATTCAGGCACACAAAGCGCTTCAGCTCTCATTCGGCGCTCTCCGGCTTCCGCTTGTTTGTTTCTTTCAAGAGCGGGCAACGAGCGGATCGCTTGCGCATCTCTCTGTTGCAACTGCACAGGGCCAAACGCAGCTCGTGCTCCAACTTCTGAAGGTCTAAGAGTTTCTTGCGCATATCGGCGAGCTTTTGCTCCAAGCGGCGGCGCACTGGCGCACAAGGCTGCAAACGGCTCTGCCGCAATTCCAAGAGGTCGCGGACCTCGCGGAGCGTGAACCCTAAGTTTTGCACGCGCCGAATGAAGCCCAGTCTCTCCACATCACTTTCGCCGTATCGACGGAAACCACCCTGCGTTCTTGGGGGTCGCGGAAGCAGCGCATTACGCTCGTAGAAGCGAATCGCGTCAACGCTGAGGCCGACCTTCTTTCCAACCGTGCCAATCTGCATTGCTCTGGCTCCTCTCCAATAAGCTACACTCTGGAGTATAGTCCAGAGTCAAGCCCTTTCTTGCCGATTACCCTTGTGACGCCTGCCAGTACAATCTTCGCTGTCACTGCCGAGTCGCGCTGCATCGGCGGCACTCCGCGCAGGGACACGGAAAATGAGCAGGTCCCTCGCTACCTTCTGACTGTGGCTCCGGTTTTCACTGATCTCGGGAGGAGTTTCGGTCCATTTTCTCCGTTCCCACCCTTTCCATTGGGCATAGCTTCGGGATAATTCCTGCGCCCGGCAGCTTCGCGTCTTCTGCTTTTCCGGCTCCTCCCAAGAAATCTTCTGAAACCGCGCCGAAGATTCCTCGTGTCCCTCCCAAAAAGCAGCCGCTCGCTTTGGGAGCAGTATCCGCTCGCTCTGGGGTGCCCCAATTACAAGGGCAGAAACGGAGAAAGAAAATGTACCAAAACAGAGTTCATCTCATCGGTTATCTCGGCAAGAACCCGGAGCACAAGTCGGTTCGAGCGTCAGACCGCAAATACGCGGTTCTGTCGCTGGCGACTCAGCGATCCTGGAAGGGTGCCGACGAAGAATGGCACTCCAAGACGGAGTGGCATCGCGTCGTCGCCTGGAACGGCCTCGGCGAGTACGCTGCGGCGAAGCTGCGCAAGGGCGATCACATCTACGTCGAGGGCACGCTGGTGAACAGCACCTACGAGAAGGAGTACGGCAAAGGCAAGAGCAAGATCATCGTACCGCTCAAGGCTTGGCAGGTGAAGGCGGATTCCATCCGCAAGCTCAATCGCACCCGGAAGGACCAGGTGACGGACAATGCGCCGCCCGACGCACAGCCGGAGGAGGTTCCCTTCTGACCGGACCAACAGTGAGGGGCCTCGGTTTCTCCGAGGCCTCTCTTGTTTTGTCGGAAGCTGTGTGGCTCTCATCGATACCCTTCAGTTCCGCGCAAATTGACTCGCTCGGCAGGCGAAAGGGCGAAAATCGCGCTAGTACGAAGGTAGTACTAAAGTACTATCGAATCAATAACTTGAGAAGAAACCAACCGTCCTCTGGCTACATCCAAATCAGCAATTAGGTTCACGGCTCGGAAGTATTGGGTACCCATGCACCCAAAGGGAGAAACGAAGCGCGGTCCTCCGTTCTGGCTGAACGAGGTGGACCGCTTCGGAAGACAAATCGCTCCGGCGGTGTTGTCTGTCGCAAAGGAGATTGGCCCCCGTGCCGTCTCTTACGCAGAAAAACTCCTTGCCGATCCTGCCCTCGCCCTAACCTTTTTCGAACAGGCCGCCGCCACCGTTTCTGAAGTGCTCGAAGCAAAGAAAAGCGCAGGCGCTCCTACCGTCACGAACCTCGCGGCATACTTGTTCCGCACGTTCATCAGAATGGTTAGTGCAGCAAGGCGCAAAGACGCTCTATTGCACGAGTCCCTAAGAGCGTATGCCGGCCCTGAAACTTCGCGGGACGAAGCGGCCAGAACGGAAACCGCCGTGCTTGTGGATGAAGTGATGGCAAGTTATGGTAAAGTGGCACGCGAAATCGTCTTCCGCCGTCTCGAAGGCTTTTCGTGGAAGGAGATCGGTAAAGAGTTCAGCATATCCGCTAACGCGGCAGAACTCCGATTCAACAAGAGCCTCGAACAGGCACGAAAAACTTTACGGACAAGAGTCCGGAAGGGATGAGGAGGAATCTCATCCTTGCCCGCTTCAAAAACTAAAGCAAAAAAACGTCGACAGAGTCTCGGCAACGACAAGCGCTTTCTGGAACTGGCCAGAAGGCATTTCGCCGAGGACTTCCCCAATCCCAGCCGCCAAGGATGCCCCCCCAACAACGCGCTAAAGGAGTTAGCCTTCCACCCCGGACACGTAGACGGTACTGTACTCGACCACATCAGCTTCTGTTCTCCGTGTTATGGAACTTTCAGCCGCTACCTTCGACGACTGAAGGCGAAAGGTTTCACCCGGAAAGCCCGCAGACCTGCCAAGCAATAGCAGCCCCAATCAAAAAAGTTGCAAATTCTTGGAAAGATTTTGCCGAAAAAACCCCTCTATATAAGTGAGGGGAGTTTTCACCGAATTCTCCCGTGAGCCTGGTGGGGCCGTCCCACTTCGGTAAACCGCCTGGCGCAGTAGCGTGCCGCTCGAAGGTCCCGAGCCGGACGCGAGAGTAGAAACCCTCTGGACGGAGCGCGTGCTCCACGTGTGCCTTGAGTCGGATCAAGGCCAAAACAAACCAGGACAGCGGCCCTTCTTTCGCGTTCGTGATTCGGCCCTGCCAGACGCGGGCACGGCGAGAACTCCCTCGGACTTAACCAGCTAAGGAGACGAACAGATATGAAAACGCTCTGGCACACGACATCCCGGCTTAGGTACGCGCCCCAGACGCTCGCGGCGGTCGCATTGGGTTTGCTTCTCGCGGCCCCCGCATTTGCTCAGGGAGCCTCCCCGTGGGAGAACGCAGTCAACGTTCTTCAAATGGCTTTCACCAGCACCATCGCACGTGGCCTGTCACTGGTTGCGATTGTGGTGGCGGGTCTGACCTTTGCGTTCGGCGAAGGCGGATCGAAACGCATTCTCGCAGGCGTGCTGTTCGGCGTGGGAATGGCAATCGCGGCGGTGAATTTCCTCGCGTGGCTTTTTCCCGGCTCCTGACCCACGGAGAAACCTGGAGGAGTACATGGCAGACGCAAGACGGGTCAACAGAGTCCATCGGTCGCTGTCTCGGCCACTCACGATCCTCGGAGCCGAGCGAAAGCTTTTTTTCTTCGCCATGTGCCTCGGGGCGGCCACGTTCAACCTGCTTGCGAGTCTGCTCGGCGGAATCCTGATGTTCCTGCTCTTGTACTTCGCCGCGCGGTGGGCAACTCAGACCGACCCGCAGATTCTGCGGTTCCTGCTCACGGCGGCGAAACTTCACAACCAATACGACCCGGCAAAATTCAGCCCGGTTTCGATACGCAGGATCAGCAATGCTTAGACTTCAGCGGATTTTCAAGAATTACCAGGAGACGGGCGCATTCAACGAACAGGTGAACCTATACGGGTTCATCGATTCCCATGTCTTTCTCACCAAGTCGGGAGAACTCGGGGTCATCCTCGAAGTGCGTGGCGTTGACTACGAGTGCCTCGATGGTGCCTCGATTGACGGACTCACGAAGAGGCTCGAATCGGCGCTGAAACTCTTTGACGAAAACTACCGCGTCTATCAGTACATCTTCAAACGAAACAACGAAGCCATTCCCTACAAACTCTACGGCAATCCCGTCGTAGACACCGCCATCAGAAACCGCATCGCGTATCTGGCTTCCAAGGCCGATACCCTCTTCTCACTGTCGGTCTACTACGTGATCTTTTTCGAGGGTTCACGTCCGAAGCGCAAGATCGGAAGCGCGCTGGCGAAATTTCCCGAGCAGCCAGTGAAGGCGCTCGGCGAGCTCTGGACGTACTTCTCAACCAGAAAACAGGTTGTCTTCCTCGACCGGGAGATCACGAAGGCCCAGGCCATACTGCTGCAGAAGGCCGAAAGCTTCATTCTGCAGGTGAGCGATTTCCTGACGGTCAGGCTGCTCGATAAGCAGGAAGCCTTCCGCATTCTGAAAAAGACGCTGAACTTCGCGCCTGATAAACTGGAACTGGCGAAGCTCAAGTACGACACCTTCCTCGATTACTACCTTTGCGAGTCGCATCTCGAATGCCATCGCGGGCATCTCCGTCTAGACGATTATTACGTCAAAGTCCTCACACTCAAGGAGCCGTCCGCGCAGAGCTTTCCTCTGATCTTCAACCGACTGCTTGAAGTTGAGGCCAACTATTACGTCGTCACGGAATGGAAGAAGGAAGATTCCGGTAAGACCAGGCGGATCATCCAGGCGAAGCGCCGTCACTTCCACAACACAAAGCGCTCGTTCTTCAGCCAGGTCAACCTCAACGACGCAGCACCGCAGGATGTTCTTCTGGACGATTCGAAGGAATCGCAGGTCCGCGAACTCGGCGAGGGCATCAAGGAGATCGAGCTTCACGGAAATTATTTCGGCCAGTTTTCACTCACAGTCGTCATCTATGACCTCGATCTTGCCAAAGTGGACCGGGCGTGCGCCGAGTTCTACAAAGTCTTCAGCGTTCACGATGCGCAGCTTTATGAAGAAAAATACAACCTGCTGAACGCATTTCTCGCGGCTGTTCCCGGCAATCACATCTTCAACCTTCGCTACCTCTACCTGCTCAACACGAACTACGCGGATTTTTCGTTCCTCTTCACACTCCACTGTGGTGAGCCTCGCAATCAGCACCTCCGGCAAGAATATCTCGCGGTTCTTGAGACGAATCACCACACCCCGTACTTCCTGAACCTCCACTACCGGGACGTAGCACACACGATGATTCTGGGACGGACCGGCGCGGGCAAATCATTCCTGCTGAACTTTCTGATCACGAACCTGCAGAAATACGGTCCGCACACATTCATCTTCGATCTCGGCGGGAGTTTTGAAAGCCTTACGCACCTCTTCGGCGGCTCCTATGTCCGTGTCGGACTCGAATCCCAGGATTTCAAAATCAATCCATTCTCGCTGCCACCAACCAAAGAGAACCTCGACTTCCTGGCGCTCTTTCTGAAAGTCTTGGTTCAAGGCTCCGGGACGGCGGAACTTGACCCCGCGACCGAGCGAGATCTCTACCACCAGATCGAGAACCTCTATTCCGTAGACCCTGCGCTGCGCACGCTTGGCGTGCTCGCCAACACACTCGGCCATGAAATGTCCGACCGGCTGGCCAGATGGACTCGCGGCGGGCAGTTCGGCTTTCTCTTCGACAATTCGGAAGACACGATCTCGTTCTCACAGTTCCAGTGTTTTGACTTTCAGGGGATGAGCCAGTACCCGGAAATCCTCGAACCGCTGCTCTTCTATATCCTCCACCGAGCCAACGCCGTCATCGCCGACCGGCAGATCACCCAAGTCTTCAAAGCCTTCTTCATCGATGAGGCATGGGTGTTCCTGAAGAACCCGAGCATCCAGCGGTACGTTGTGGAAGCGCTCAAGACCTGGAGGAAGCACAACGCCGCGATGGTGCTCTCGACGCAGTCGCTCGACGAACTGCGGCGCTCGGACATCCTCGACGTGATTATCGAGAGCTGCGCCACAAAAATCTTCCTCGCCAATCCTGACATGGACCGCGAACTTTACCGCAGGCAATTCCACCTGAACGACAACGAAGTCGAGCTGATTTCGAACCTGATACCGAAACAACAGTTTCTCATCAAGACGCCCGAGCTGGCCAAAGTTGCCAACCTCACCGTGGACCGGAAGAGCTACTGGCTCTACACGAACGATCCCTACGACAACCGGAAGCGGAGGGAAGCCTTCGAGACGCATGGCTTCGAGAAGGGACTCGAAGTTCTGGCAGGAGAGCACGCATGATTGCGCCGCTTATCCTCGCCGCCGTCCTCTGTTTCCTTGAGCCGGGATTCACGTTTCTCCTCCACCGTTTGCAATATCAAGTCTGCCTAGAGCCTTTGCTCCTGTCTTGGCTCCCGTTGCTAGTGGCAGCGGTTGCGACTGCTCTCGTTATCGCGGTGAATTCCCTCATTCAAAGCATGTGCCAGGAAGACCGCCTTTCCCCGAACGACAAATCCCAATTCAGGAGTGAACAATGAAACACAGAATCTCAGCTTCTACGAAGCACGCCCGTATTCAAATCGCCGCTTTAGCGGTCCTTTGTCTCTTAGGCGTGGGCTTGACACCGGCGCGCGCCGGCGCGGATGCGGCGCGCGTCGTGAAGTATTCCAAGGAAGACATCGTCCCCGTCCGAGCGAAGCTCCGCTTTTCAACTCTCATCGTCCTTCCCGAGAGCGAAGAGATTCTGGACTTCACGACCGGCGACAAGGAATTCTGGATCATTAACGGTACGCATAATCTCTGCTACGTGCACCCCGCCCAAGCGGGCATTCGCAGCAATCTGAATCTCATCACCGCAAGCGGGCATGTCTATTCGTTCCTGCTGATCGAGATCAGCAAGGAGCCGAATGCCGAACCGGACCTGAAGCTATTCATCGAGCCGAAAGACGAGTCAAGCATTGCCGGAAACACCGGCTTGCATGGTTATGTCCGCGCGGGCGAGGCTGAAGCCTATAAGAAAGAACTCGAAGCCCTGCGTGCGCAGACCGACCAACAGGTCCGCAGCGCCCAGGCGCAGGCCGCCGAACGGATCAACAAGTTTCGCGCCGATTACCAAGCGAAGCTCCAGTTCGACTACACACTCGACTCGAAGGCCCCGCGCGCGCCGTTCCTGGTTTCGGCGATTTACCACGACGACGCCTTTACCTACATCAAGTGCGCCGCCCGCGAAAAGCCGACGCTGTATGAAATGAAAGACGGCAAACCCAATCTCATCAACTTCCAATTCGAGAACGGCGTGTACATCGCCCCGAAAATCCTCGATACCGGATATCTGGTTGTCGGCAAGAAGAAACTCACATTCTCACGCCAAGTTTCCTCGAATTGAGAGGCAAGTCATGAACGAACCGATCCAGGAAAAGGCACCCAAGCCACCCGGTCTCGTACCGAAAAACGTTCAATCGTGGCTTCTCATCGGTCTGGCCCTCTTGATGGTCACCATCATGTGGCTCACAGGTGGAAAGAAGCCACAGTCCGCCATCAAAACCCCGAACCCAACTGCCCCCGCACAGGCCCCTTTGGAAATCAACGAGACCCAGATCACCGAACTTCAGAACCGTATCCAGGAATTGCAGCGCCAGCAGCTCGTCGCCCAAAGCGCTCTCGCGCAACAGACCCGCTTGCTCGGGGCCACGCCCCAGGACTCCCAGCCTGGCCAGCAATCGAACGCGTCGAGCAATCAACCACCGGAACGCGCCGAAGACGCCATTCAGTCTGAGCGGAAAAAGCGTGAGTACCTGTCCCTGTTCGCGTCAAATGTCGCCCTGAGTTACCGCAAGTCTACGGGCACTCCAACGCCGCCGCAAACGGAACCAACTTCGAACTCGACAATTGCAAGCCCCCCGCCCGAGGGTCCAGATGCCGCACAACTCGCACAGCTTCTGAAGGAGTTGCAGCCGATTGCCCCTCCGCAAACGGCGGCACCGCCACCCGCTCCTTCCGTCTCCACCCCAACGCAAAACCTTTCGTCGGAAACAAATAACGACAGAAAGGAGGGAGGCCCACGCCCTGCCGCCGCGCCAAGTGGGACGCATAACGCGGCGGCAGGGAAAACCTACGTTCTATTTGAGGGAACTGTTCTTGAAACGGTTCTTATCAACCGGCTCGAAGGGCAGTTTTCCGGTCCCGTCGAATGCCTTCTCTCGACCGATGTCTATTCACATGACCGCCAGCACCTTCTGATTCCCGCCGGGACGAAACTCCTCGGCGAGACCCGGAAGGTTGATAACTCCGGTCAGACCCGTCTCGCCGTTGTCTTCCACCGGCTCATCATGCCGGATGGTTACTCGGTGAACCTCGACCAGTTCAAGGGCCTCGACCAGATCGGCGACACTGGTCTTCGCGACCAAGTCAACAACCACTACCTACGAATCTTCGGCGTTTCCCTTGCCGTTGGTGCTCTCGGAGCAGTGGCCCAAGCCGGTACCGGCAGCGCACTCACAGCATCCGGCAGTGACCTCATGCGCCAGGGATTCGCGTCGAGCACGGCACAGTCGTCGGCGCAAATCCTAGACAAGTTCCTGAACATCATGCCCACCGTCACGATCCGCGAGGGCCACCGAGTCAAAGTGTATCTCTCGGGCGATCTTGCATTGCCCGATTACAACAACCACGAGATGCCTTCAAATCTCTGAAGGCGACAAAAAAAGGAAGGAATCCCATGAAAAAGAAAATTCCAGCAATTCTCTTGGTTCTGATTCTCTGCGTTGGTACTGCCTCCGCGCAATTCGGGAGCGGTATCGTGTACGACCCAACCAACTATCACAACGCGCTGCTTCGCTACTACCAGCTCCAGCAGCACCTCATTGAATTGCAGAAGAGCTACGCCAAGATCACGGGCCAGCTCAACCTCGCTATGCAGATGGCGAGGTTCGTCCAAAACATGCCCGCTCGTTACCGCGCTGTGTTTTCGCAATGGAGAAATGTGACCTCGTTGAACACCTTCGGAAATACCGGCTCTTGGATTAGCGGCATCAACTCCGGGCTGCTTCCCAACATCAACACGGGCTACCAGAAGTCTACAACCCAATTGCTCCCATACAGCACGAACCAACTCTCAGGCATGGACGCTTCAGAGCTAGAGCGCGTGCAATCCCAATACGCGTCCGTCGAACTCGTAGATGGCGCGAACATGAACGCAATGGCCACCATCGGCTCGATTCGTGGCAACGCCCAAGGTGTCCAGGCTCAGATCGCAAACCTCGAACAAGACTCTTTCTCGGGCGACTCAAATCTCAACAGTGAAGTTTCCGTCCTGAACAAGATCAACGCAGCGGGAGTCTTGACGCTTCGCACGCTCCAGGATTCAAACAAGCTCCTCGCGTCGCTTCTCGAACAGCAAACCATCCTCGCCAAGCAGCAGCGCGAGGCCACGACTAACGCCATCAACGCCGACATCGAGCGGCGCGCGAACCTCGCCGGCAACATGGCCCAGGTCACGAGCACGCTGACGACTTCGCTTCAGAGCTTTCAGATGCCGTAGAGCAAGCAACCCAGCCGCGTCGAGGGAGCCGCAGCCATGCAAACCGACTATCTGCAGTTCATCTTTCAGGCGATCAACAATCTCCTCACTCAGAACCTCGGCTTCTTCGACGCGATGGGGCAGAATCTTTTTCGGATGTTCGCGACGATTCTCGTCGTTTGGTACGGCGTGAAGTCCGCGCTCTCCGCCGCCAGCGGCAAACACTTCCTTCATTTCGACAACTTCGCGGCCCTCTTGCTGACGATCAGCTTCGGATTCGGGATGGTCAACTACTACAGCACTCCAATTCCCGGCATCGGCGTGAGCTTTCACAGCCTCATTACCAACGAGTCCCAATTCCTCGCAAACAAGATCAATCAGACGGAATTGCAAACCGTTGAAGAGAGAGTTGCGGACTTTGAAACTCGCATGGACTCGCCGGGCTTCGGCGACATTCTAGGAACAGCCGAATACGTCGTCATTACCATCCTGCTCGCGGCGGCCCAGGCCATCGCCATTGTCGTCATCGCCTACGGATTTATCGCCACCGCCGTGTGCGTGCTGGTGGGGCCGGTCTTTGTGCCGTTTTTCATCGTTCCCAAACTCGAATGGCTCTTCTGGGGATGGTTCAAGGCATTCATCCAATACGCCTTCTATCAAGTCATCGCGGCAGCGGTTGTGTACGTCATTGGGAACCTCATTCTCGGCATCCTCGACCTCGAACCAACAGGCACCATTTCAATCGTTCAACTCATCGAGGCTTTTCCCGTCCTCTTCATCACGTTCTTAGCTGCGATCTATGCGCTTTTGAAGATTCCGGCGCTCACTAACCACATCTTCAGCGGCACGTCGGGCGGGTCTTCAGCGGCAATTCTGGAAAAGGTGTTCGGATGAACAACAACGCGAGTTTCCAAAATGCCAAGCGGCTCTACCTCGAACAGTACGGTGATCCCATGGTGACGAATACGTACCTCAAGATTGCCCTCGTTCTCATCTCTCTTGTGGCCATCGGCCTGGCCCTCGTGGACCTGAGAACGATTCGGACATTCCAGAACTTCAGGCCGCTGGTGATCCGCATTGACCAACTGGGGCGGGCCGAGGCGCTCGACTATCACAATTTCGATTACAAGCCACATGATGCCGAGGTGCGGTACTTCCTGACCCAGTTCTGCACGCTCTACTACCGCCGGAATCGCTACACGATTCAGAACGATTTTTCGAAGTCGCTGTATTTCCTCGACGGCAGCCTCGCGAACAGCGTCTTCGATGCCTACAAGAAGGGCGACATCATCAAGAACTTCCTCACGAACTCCTCAGCGCCTGAGATCGACATTGATGTCAAAAACGTCGCGCTCGAAGGATTGCAGAACCCGCCTTACCGCGCTCGCGTGGACTTCGACATGGTTTATTACTCGCCCGCCGATCACGGCGAGATCAAGCGCGACCTCTATACCGCCAACTTCGTCTTCGTTTTCAGGAGCCAGGTTCCCAACGAACTCATCCCCATCAATCCGCTTGGAATGGCGATCACCTATTTCCGGGAAGACGAGGCGTTCAAATGAAAAACAGGATTCGCTTTTTGCGTGTGGAAAGGCGATGGACTCAGCAAGCTCTCGCCAACCGCGTCGGGATAACTCGCATGATGATCAGCCTCTTTGAACACTGGAGGCGCGACCCGAGCTTGGCGCTCGCCTACCGTTTCGCCGATGCGTTCGAAAAGAGGATCGACGAGGTGTTCCCCCACGAACCGGAGATTCTTCCGGCAGCTGAGATCCATGAAACTGCGTATGACATAGATCCCGTCCCGAACGAAACAAACCACCAGAGACAAAACGTCGTCCGCGCCTTACGAATCGCCAAACGGTGGTCTCAAAGAGAATTGGCGGAATGCGTGGGCATCTCTGTGGGAACTATCAATGCCATCGAAAGAGGTGCATGGAAACCGAGTCTCGCGCTCGCCTATGGCATTTCGCAAGTGTTGGGCGCGAGCGTTCTTGAAATCTTTCCACTCGATGCCTTCACGAAGCTGATACCACCTGCACCTTCGAGCGAGGAAACCCCATGATTGCGAATGCTCTGATCCTGACCATCGCCATCCTGCTCGGATACGGCTTCTGGCTCATGGACCAGTTGAAATTCATGGCCTCTTACAAGGCCGTCATCTTCCATGCCTACGGCCCGGTGCTTCTGACTGCGGTTGCTGTCCTGTTCCTGAACGTTTTTGGCGCTGCTCTGGCGATCAACCGGAGGTTCTTCCTTAAAGACACGGGACGCAAACTCTCGCACCTCGACAAACAGTTCAACGTTGGACAGACGGAGATGCCCGCTCCCTCCGACGACGAGGAGCCGAATTGAGATGTCCCGCGATTTCTATTCCTACGATCCGCAAGACACGCGGGATACAACCCCTCGCCGTCCTCACAGGCACCATGAGGCGGATGTCTCTGAAACGCGGACAAACAGAGGATCGGGAGATGCACCCCACAATGGCCGTGAAGCCCCGGAAACACGCGACCGGAATGTTCTGAAGCCAGAACGCGAAGATTCCCCTCGCGCCTACTACGTGCGCGACCGTGCCTATCTCCTCCGCGAATCTGAAATACATACACTCGGAGAAGTTGGCAGGTTCCGCGTCGTTGCTCCGCGTGACCTCGCAAAGTACGGCTACGCCCGAGACAGCGCCCGCATGGAGCGGGACATCAGGCGGCTAAAAGAGCAGTCGCTGCTGACGGAAAAGACCCTTGAAACCTCACAAAGAAAAACGTTGCGCGTCCTCACCCTGACCAAGGAGGGACAGAGGCTTCTCAAGAAGACGAACCGGCTTCCTGAAAACCAGGAGATTTATCACGGTTTGGTCAAGCCGCGAGAGGCCAAACACGACGCTGATTTGTATCGCCTTTATCACAAGGAAGCCGCCCGGATCGAACGCGCTGGCGGCAGGCCGGTGCGCGTCATTCTGGACTACGAACTGAAGCGAGACCTCAATCGCGACCTAGCCGCGCTCGGGCCAGAGAAAGACGACCCCGATGCGAAGGAATTGATTGCCGAAAAGCATCGACTTCGCGTCGTCAACGGCAAGATTCCCGTGCCCGACGTTCGCATCGAGTATGAGACTGCACAGCGTGAACTCAGCCGCGTGGACCTTGAACTGGCAACGCGCGACTACCGCCCTCGGGGATTAGCGGCAAAAGCCAAGGCGGGATTCTCCCTCTACAGCCGCCCCGAAGACGCATCCCGCCTGCGCCGCATTCTGAACAACCAGGACCTCACCGCAGGAATCCTTGCGCTATGAACATCTCTTCTTCCCATCTCGACGCCTTGAAAGCCTTCGGCTACACCGAGGAAGAAGCACGGTTTCTTTACATTGTTGCGACGCACTCGGGCTACTTTGTGGCGCGTCAATTCCTTGCCTTCACCGAAGCTCATTGGGGTAAGCGGACAACCACGTTTTGGGACAAACTCCACACGAAGAAACACGCCCGGACCGAGTGCTTTCCGAAGAGCGGAGTCATCTATCACCTCTTCTCCCGGAAGCTCTACCGCCAGATCGGACGAGAGAACCTTCGCAACCGCCGCGAACATGAAATCGAATTCATCCGGCAACGCATCGCAATCCTCGATTTTGTCCTCGCAAATCAACAGCGGACGTACCTCGAAACCGAGCCGGAAAAGGTCCGCTATTTCTGCGATCAACTGAAAGTGCCCAATCACTTTCTCCCCGCGAAAACCTATCACGGACAGCGAACCTCCCAGCCAACGGTTCGCTATTTCGTGGACAAGTTCCCGATGTGCCTAAGCAATGAATCCTCCCCTTTCTCCCCTGTGGTGACGTTCACATACATCCAGGGAGCCGAGGCAAGCCTGACCGATTTTGTTCATCACCTGGAAGCCTACCTGCCGCTCTTCCGGCAGCTTTCCGAGTTCCGATTCCTGTACCTCGCTCGGACAGATTCCCACTTCGAAAAGGCAAAGGAACTGTTCGAGTCCCTTGTCACAATTCCGCTCCAATCCGACGCTGCGAAGGACATTCTCCGGTACTTCCAGATTCGCAAGGCTTGGGATCTCAAGCAATACGCCACCCTGACCGAAGGTGACCTGATTTTCCGAAATGACGCCAAAGGGCGGTTCGCCGGGGATCGATTCGAGCACCTATATCGCGGATGGAAGGCCGCGCGAGTGACAGAGGGGAACATCCGTCAGGAGTTCGGCGGAGACGGCCTCCATCACACGGTGCATTTTGGCGTGCAAGTCCTTGGACGGGTCGCCGCAGCGGACGGCGAACCCACCGACAAAGGGTGAAGAGGATAGAAACGATGCGCTGCACCTTTTTCTTCACTACTTTCTGCACCCTGCGGTGCAGCGAAGTCTTTGACCGAGAGAACAATACAAACGCGGCAAGGAGAAAAGACACCGTGGAAAAAACACCAAATCGGGCGGGAGCGACCCCACTTTTTCGGCTTTCAGCCGCCCAAGTGAACCGTGGGGTCGCTCCCGCCCTCCGGCACAGTTGACTGTGCCAGGTGTTTTTTCCACGGTGACGGAGAAAGGCACAAGGCAAGTCAAAACATCCGAGGAGGAATGAAATGCCCATCATCAAGAAAGCACCGGCAATCAAGACCCGCGAGGTTCATCTCGAAGAACCCGTCAACGAACTGCTCGAAGACTATGCCCGGTTCATCGAAAGCACCCCGGACCACGTTCTGAATGCTGCCCTAAAGAAGGTCCTCTGGCGCGACCAGGATTATCGCAAGTGGCGGGAGCAGCGCCGCAGCGGTCCTGAGAAGGCGGAAACAACGGACCCGAGGGTAAAGGCATGATCCAACGGATTCTCCACTCGCGCGGCTTCGTTTCGGCCCTGCTTGCGATGGGCACGGGAGTCTTCCTCTATTACACACACCCCTTTCCCGCAGACCAGATCTTCCTGCGCGTGATCGCCATGCGTGCCCCCCATGCCTTCCTGAGCTTCCAGTACCTCTACAACATCGTCCTGTTCACAACGCCT
Source organism: uncultured Acidobacteriota bacterium (assembly GCA_963701005.1). GTDB lineage: Bacteria > Acidobacteriota > Terriglobia > Acidiferrales > UBA7541 > Palsa-295. The sequence continues at coordinate 1,845,620 of OY969555.1, read as the reverse complement.
TTCATGGTCTTTTCGACCGTGCTTTCGGGCCTCTACATCTTCACGCTGAAAGCCCGTCGGCACATCTCGCCGGGCCGTCTTCCTCGGTATCCCGACCCACGCAAGAGGAACGACCTTTATCTCGTGGTCGGCGAGGTCCACAACCCTCGCAAACCGGGACCCTCCGAGACCCCGCAATGGCTCGTCATTCCAGAGCGCGGATTGTTCACTGGGATTGCGATTTTCGGTGCTGTAGGAACCGGCAAGACAAGCTGCTGCATGTACCCGTTTGCCGAGCAGATTCTGGCCTACAAAGCCGCCGACAAAGAGAAGCGAATCGGCGGCCTGATCCTCGAAGTCAAAGGTGATTTTTGCCGCAAGGTGAAGGGCATTCTCGACCGCCACCAACGGGGCGAGGATTACATCGAAATCAGCCTCGATTCCGAATACCGATACAATCCCCTCCACAACGACCTGGACGCTTACGCGCTGGCCTTCAGCATCGCGTCCCTTTTGAACAACCTGTTTGGCCGTGGCAAAGAACCTTTCTGGCAACAGGCGTACACGAACCTCGTCAAGTTCATCATCCTTCTTCACAAGGTCGCCTACGACTACGTCACGCTCTTCGATGTCTACCAGTGCGCCATCTCGCCAACGATTCTTGAAGAGAGAATTCACGAGGCCGAAGAGATCGTCATGGGCCGCCATTACATTGCCATCAAGCCAGAAGTCTACGGAGCGCGCACGGCGGACCTCGCGGGCCTTGAATTTGTTCACGACCCGAAAGCAGACCGCTACCTCGCCCCAGCCACACCTCAACTCCGCGAGACGCTGCAAAACAGGGGAATCGGCTCCGAGTCCAGAAGCGTCCTCGACCCCGCGCAAGCCGACCCCGAAAAACTCCAACAACTGGAAGCCGTTAAGCGCTGGTTCAATGACGACTGGAAACGCATCGAACCCAAGCTGCGAACCTCCATCGTCGAAGGGATCTCCGTCTTCCTTTCTCTCTTCGACGACAACCCGAAAGTGAAGAAAGTCTTTTGCCCGAAGAAGGAGTGCTACGACCCCGCAAACAACGTCAACAATATCTATGGCAAGCCCCTTCCTTCATTCTCCTGGCTCATTGAAAAGGGCAAGGTTTGCGCCCTCAATTTTCCCATCGGGATGAACCCAGGACTCGCGAAGGCTCTCGGCGTCATGATGAAGCTCGATTTTGAACGCGCCGTCCTCAACCGCGTTCCTGAAATCGAAGCTCACCCGGAGCGGCATTTCAGGCAGGTCCTCTTCCTCTGCGATGAGTACCAGCACTTCGCAACCGTGGGCGAAAACGACCCCACAGGCGACGAGAAATTCTTCAGCCTCTCGCGCCAGCCGAAATGCATCCCCATCATCGCCACGCAGAGCATCAGTTCGCTCAAATCCGCCCTGCCGGGGGATAGCTGGCGCACGCTCTTGCAGACTTTCCGCACGAAGATTTTCCTCGCGCTTTCGGATGATTTCTCCGCTCGCACTGCGAGCGAGCTTTGCGGACGGGAAGACAAGCTCAAGGTCAGCTACAACCTCTCGGAGAGCGGCCACGACTCCAGAGTGAGTCTGCTCACCGGGAAGGCCGTCTCACACAAGGCCAACATCACGGCATCGAAGAGCTACAACACACAGAGCGACTACCGCTTCGACATGAAGACATTCACCGAGTTGCGCAACGCGCAATCGGTGACGATTGCCTACGACGGCTTGAATCCGATGCCGCCGATGTTCTGCTACCTGAAGCCCTACTTCAACGATCCGAACAAGTCTTACTTCAAGCAGCTCGCGGAAGGAGGTCTGTGATGAACGGATTCGAGATGATCCTTCCTTTCCTCAAACCTATCGAGCACCTCATCCTCGACGACTCCATCAGCGAAGTCATGGTGAACGGACCGGACCAGGTGTTCATCGAGAAGGCGGGCTTCCTGCAGCAGGTCAAGGGTGTCTCACTCGGGGAGAAATCTCTAATGGTCGCCGTGAAGAACATCGCCCGCCGTCTGGGCAACGACATCTCGGAATCGAAGCCTATTCTCGACTCGCGCTTGCCGGACGGCAGCCGAGTCGCTGCGGTCATCCCGCCGTGCAGTTTGAGCGGAGTCACTCTGACGATCCGCAAGTTCAATACGCGGCATTTCGAGATGCAGGACCTCATCAATGCCGGCACGCTCGACCGCCCGCTCGCCAACTGTCTTGAGGATTATGTCCTCGCCCGCAAGAACATCCTCATCAGCGGGGGAACAGGAACGGGCAAGACCACACTCCTGAACATCCTCGGGAAGTTCATCCTGGAGGACGAACGAATCCTTCTCATTGAGGACACGGCTGAGATTCAAATGGTCCAGCCGAACCTTGTCCGGTTCGAGGCCCGGCAAGCGCAGAACGGTATCCCGGCAGTGGCGATCCGCGACCTCCTGAGGGCTGCCCTCCGGCATCGCCCGGACCGCATCATTCTCGGCGAGATTCGTGGGGGCGAGGCATTCGACCTTTTGCAACTCCTGAACACGGGCCATTCGGGGACGCTTTCAACCATTCATGCGAACTCGGCTCGGCAAGGACTTGCCCGGTTCACGAGCTGCGTTCTACAGAGCGGAGTGGACCTGCCTTACCGCGCCATCAAGGCCAACATCGGCGAATCACTCAATGTGGTTATCCAGATCGAACGGAGACCGGGACGCAGGTTCATTTCGGAAGTCCTCGAAATCAACGGCTATGACCCCGACGCCGACCTCTACGACTTCGGCGCTGTCTAGCTGGCAAAGCGAGAGCATACGTGACCGCAGATTCCCAATTCACACCAAAGTCCCTGTCAGCTTCGGAGTACGCCCTGGCACTCTTCGAGCCTTCGGACACCGTCGCGATCCTGGCGCGGAATCGCAGGACGGGCCAAACGGTGCAACGAATCACAACGGCGGAAACCGTGGCAAGTCCAGAATTCCAATCCTCGCTGAGACGGGAGAACTCCGCTGGCGCGGACATTTTCATAGGAATGAACCCAATCAAGGACGGTGCCTACAGCCGGACGAAGGGCAACATCCGGGAAATTCGCCATCTCTATCTCGACCTCGACACGAATGGCCACGAGGCCGTGGAGTCCATTCGCAACTCGCCCGAAGTTCCCGCACCAAACTTCGTCCTCGATACCTCTCCCGACAAACACCAGGTCGTTTGGAGAGTCGAAGGACTAGACCAAGAGCAAGCTGAGTCAATGCTACGCACCATGGCCGATCAGTTTGGCGGCGATCCTGCAGCGACCGACTCCACGCGGGTTCTGCGCTTGCCGGGCTTCGCCAACAAGAAGTACGACGAGGAATTCGTTGTTCAGGTCCTCCACGAATCGAACCAAGTTTATCACTCCCGCGATTTCAGGGTTCAGGAGGATTCGCCCGACACATCCCGCCATCTGGGGGACGAATCCGGGCGGAGATTGTCACAGGGACACAAGAGCCAGTCCGAACAGGATTGGGCCTACGCCAAGCGCGCCCTCGCCCGTGGCGACGACACCGCACTCGTAATCCAGCGGATCGCCGACTTCCGCGCCGATGACAAGCAAGACCCCGAATACTACGCACGGCACACCGTCGCCAAAGCCCAAGCTGACCTGCACCGAGGAACCGCTACCGTGGGAACAAACGATTCACAACAAATCGAAGACCATCAACTCACCGAAGATCAGAGGGGAATGCCATGACTCGTGCTGCCTTTGTTGACACCGACCAACAGATTTGGAAATCCTCAGATCAATGTCCGTTAACGGTCAGAGAAGCAGCTCGGTATCTTGGCGTCAGTCCGCAGACGGTGTATCTTTGGGTTGAGCGAAAGCAGATTCCCCATCTCCGCGTGATGGGTCGCAACATCCGGTTCTTGAAATCGGATTTGGACTCGTTCCGCGCATCCTTCAGACAGGAGATGGAGAATGCCTAGATCACGAGTGCACGACGGTGTTGTCTTTCGTAGAAAGGAAAGCCGGGTCTGGTGGATTCGTTATAGAGACCGAAACGGCGTTCGTCTAAGGGAGTCAACACTCACGGAAGACTGGAATGAAGCCCAGAAGAGACTCAGAGACAGGCTCCAGGCCAGAGACAACAACGTACTTGATGTCGTAAAGAAAGGGGAATCCTTGAGTTTTGGACAATGGGCTGACTTCTTTTTGGAAACTTATTCGAAGCCACCCATGCGAGCCGAGAAGACTCACGAGATAAATCTACGCGCTGTGAAGCACCTCAAATGTGCCTTCGCGTCGAGCAGTTTAGTGGACATCACTGCCGACCACGTAGAAATCTACTTGCGAGATCGTCTCCGGCAGCGAGTCCGAATCAAGTCTTCCATTGGATTCAGAGAGAAAGGAGTTCTGCAGCCCGCGACGGTACACCAGGAGTTTCGCGTCCTTAGGCGCGTGTTGAACGTTGCCGTAAGGAAGAGACTGCTCCCGGCTAACCCATGTTCCGGTGTCGAATTCCCCGTTCGTGTGAAGGGTCTGTTCCGGCCACACTATGTCAGTTGGTCAGAGCAGAAACGAATCGAACTACACGCCCAATCGCACTTGCGGAATATCGTGCGGATCATCACGGAGACCGGTCTTAGGGTCTACAAGGAACTGATGTCCATGAAGAAAGACCAACTAGACCTTCCAAACGCAGTCGTTTGGATTCCGGACTCCAAGACTTCGAACGGAATCGCTGAGGTACCACTCACGCCCCTTGCCGTTGATGCGTTCAGAGATCAATTGTCAATTGCGGGAGACGGGCCATTTCTATTCCCCAGCGATTTGAATCCAACCGGACACCAAGTAGAGTTGAAGACCGTTTGGCAAAAGTCCCTTCGACGAGCGAAGGTTCCTTACTTTCGGATTTACGATTTGCGATCCACGTATGCCACTCGCCTCAGTGCGGGCGGCGTGGCCGATGAGTGGGTGACACAATTGCTTCGCCAAGGGGACTCTCAGGTCTTCAAACGCTACTCGCAAATGAAACTGCAAATGAAGAGAGAAGCTCTGGAGAAAATCAACCGCCAAGCCAATGAAATGCCGTTGGATTTTGGCACAGCGATGGTTCAGTGAATTCTATTTGGCACAGTTTTGGCACAGTTGAAGGCCAAATTGGACTGGTGGAGCAACAATTCTGTTGGGAAGTGCTTTATAATCATTACGCACTTCATGTCGGGGCGTAGCGCAGCCTGGTAGCGCGCCTGCCTTGGGCGCAGGAGGTCTGGAGTTCAAATCTCCACGCCCCGACCAATCCATTCAATGCCTTAGCCGCAGTGGGGATGTGATCCGGTCGATTGGGGCTTTGAATGTCTGCCGACATCACCCTTCCTAAGCAGCATTCTAGTAAGATTGTCTGCACCCCAAATTGGATTGAATACGTCCTAAGTGAGACGGTCCGGGATATTTTGATGCTCCGGCTGATGCGCGATGCTGAACATTAAGAAGATTCTGCTGCCGGTCGATTTCCCGAATACGTCGTTGCATGTGATTCATGAGGCTGCAGCGTTGGCCCATCATTTCCATTCGGAGATTGTAATGTTGCACGTCGTGACGGCGCAGAGTCATGCGGCCGGCGTGCCGGAGGCTGGCCCGGAGCTCGCTGGTTGGGATTTACTTGCGGAGATGGAGAAAGCAGCTGCGAAAAACCACGACCAGTCTCTCGCGCCGGAGCTTCGAGACCTTACAGTTCAGCGCGTGTTGGCCAAGGGAGACGCGGCTCAGGCTATTATGCAGACGGCTCAGGATGAACAAATCGACCTGATCATGATGCCGTCCCATGGCCAAACGTTTTCCCAGTTTCTGCTGGGCTCTGTGACGGCAAAAGTGCTGAATGGGACGGATTGTCCGGTTTGGTGTGACGCGCACGTGGACGAATCCCGAATGGGGAAACTTGCGATCCGAAGCATTCTTTGCGCAGTCGATTTCGACTCGCGTAATCACACGACATTATCGTGGGCCGCGCAATTGGCCACCGAATTTGGCGCTCGTCTTACGCTGGCGCACGTTACTGCCGGTGTGGAGCTTTGGGGGCCGGGTGGCGACTACGTAAATGAAAGGTGGAAAGAGGAGCTGGTCAGCGACGCTACTGAGCATATCGCAAAGCTGCAGCAGGACGTGGGTACGAAGGCAGAGGTGTTTATCGGAAGTGGTGACGTGCCGAAGGTGCTGAGCAAAGCTGTGGAGCAAACGAATGCGGACCTGCTGGTGAATGGTAGCCGCCCCTATGGGGAGCGCCTGAGAACTCATGGTTACGCAATTATTTGCGCAGTGCACATACCGGTGCTAAGCGTGTAATGGCACGGAGTGGTCGAGCGCATAGAAGCCTTGGTATTTTGGCGGACTATGGCTCGTTTGGCAGCAAACTTCGGGCAGCAATCTTCGGCGCGTCGTTGTAGATGTAAGTAGGCGTTTGTTTTTGACTCGTGGTTCTCAAGATGCGGCGTAATTGTGTCCGTTCTTGGCTTGCATGCAGCTTTGATTTTGCAGTGGCGTGTTCGAGACGTACAATTTGGGCGATTTAAAGGCGAAAAAGGAGATTCCTTTTGACCGCTGACGCACATGAGCAGCCGTCTACCGGCGCTAAGAGTTCACTCCCTTCTCGTGATTCGGAATCTCGCGGGCATAAAGTAACGCGAGCCGTTATATGGATCGTGTTGCTGCTCGTTTTTGGGTTGGCGTTCATGCTTGTATTGCGGCATGGTGACGCAAAGAAAGTAGCGCCGCCGACGCCGAAGGTGGCGCTGACGACTGCCACCGCGCAAAAGGGCGACATCGGCGTCTACCTGGAATCCATCGGCACGGTCACGCCGGTTTATACCTCCTCGATTACCAGCCAGGTGAATGGCATCGTCGTTGCGGTCAACTATAAAGAGGGCCAACTCGTAAAAAAGGGTGAATCGCTGATTGAGATCGATCCGCGGCCGTACGAAGCGAATCTCTTGCAGGCGCAAGGTGCGCTTGACCGGGACTCGAATCTGCTGGCACAAGCGCGAATGGACTTGGAACGTTACAAAGCAGCGTGGGCGCGTAATGCGATCGCCAAGCAAATCCTCGACGACCAGGAAAAGCTCGTGCTGCAGAATGAAGGGACGGTGAAGAACGACCAGGGGGTCGTGCATTTTGACCAGATTCAGGTCGAATGGTGCCACATCGTCGCTCCCATCTCCGGCCGGGTCGGTTTACGGCTGGTGGATCCGGGCAACGTGGTGCAGGCTAACGGAACTACAACTCTGGTGGTGATCACGCAGATGCAGCCCATCACCGTGATTTTCACGATACCGGAAGACAATCTGGGGCAAGTGGAAGCACGTCTGCGGACGAAGGCCAAACTGGCGGTGGATGCCTTCGATCGAACGGCGCAAACGAAAATCGGAAGCGGGGAGTTGCTGACCCTCGACAACCAGATTGATACGACCACCGGCACGCTAAGAGGGCGAGCTATTTTTGACAATAAGAATGATGCGCTGTTTCCAAATCAGTTTGTGAACACGCGGCTGCTGGTGAATACGTTGCAAGGAGTGACGCTGGTTCCGGCATCGGCGATTCAACAGAATGGGCAAGCGTCGTTCGTGTACGTGATTCAGGACAATGTCGCTCATATGCGCAGCGTAAAACCAGGGGTGACGGACGGCGGGAAGACGCAGGTGGACGGCATCAATCCCGGGGATGTGGTGGCCAACAGCAGTTTCGATAAGTTACAGGACAATTCCGCGATCACCATTGCGACCAAGCCCATTCCGGCCAGCACCAGCGGGGGTGGCGCGCCGTGAGTCCATCTCGCCCATTTATTTTGCGGCCGGTGGCGACGTCGTTGCTGATGGCTGCAATTCTATTGGCCGGCATTGTTGCTTACACGCAGCTGCCGGTCTCTGCGTTACCGGAAGTGGACTATCCGACTATTCAAATTGTCACGTTTTATCCCGGAGCAAGCCCGACGGTGATGGCGACAACGGTGACTGCCCCTCTCGAACGCCAATTTGGCCAGCTTCAAGGTTTGAGCCAAATGACCTCGACAAGCTCCGGGGGCTGTTCCGTCATCGTCCTTCAGTTCAACCTCACTCTGAATCTTGATGTGGCTGAGGAAGAGGTGCAATCCGCGATAAACGCGTCACAGAGCTTCTTGCCGTCAAACTTGCCCGCGCCGCCGACGTATAGCAAGACCAACCCAGCCGATGCTCCCGTACTCACGTTGGCCATCACTTCGAGCGCCATGCCGCTCTCGCAAGTGGAGGATCTTGTGGACACGCGGCTGGCGCCGAAGATTTCGCAGCTCAACGGCGTGGGGCTGGTTACCATCAGCGGCGGGCAAAAGCCGGCGGTGCGCATTCAGGCGAATCCCGCGGCGCTCTCCTCCTACGGCATCAACCTGGAAGACGTGCGCACGGCGCTGACGCAAGCCAGCGTGAACGCCGCAAAAGGGAATTTCGATGGACCGAAACTGAATTACCAGATTGACGCGAACGATCAGCTCATTAGCAGCAAGGATTATCGAAACGTTGTGGTGGCCTACCGCAACGGTGCGCCCGTGATGCTCACCGACGTCGCTAAGATCGTCGACGGGATCGAAAACAACAACCAGGCGGCATGGATGAATTTGACGCCGGCGGTGATCCTGAACGTGCAACGCCAGCCGGGCGCCAACACCATCAGCGTGGTGAAGAGCATCAAGAAACTCCTGCCGCAGCTCGAGGCCAACCTGCCGACGGGCATTCAGGTGACCACGCTCACGGATCTGACAACTCCAATCCAAGCGTCCGTCGCCGATGTTGAATTTGAATTGATGCTCACGGTAGGGCTCGTCGTAATGGTCATCTTTCTCTTTCTGCGGAACGTTTACGCCACAATCATCCCCAGCGTGGCTGTCCCGCTTTCGCTGATCGGCACGTTCGCGGCGATGTATGGCCTCGGCTACAGCCTGGATAACCTATCGCTGATGGCGCTGACCATATCGACCGGCTTCGTGGTGGACGACGCCATCGTGATGATTGAAAACATCGCGCGCTACATCGAAGATGGCGACCCGCCGATGGAAGCAGCCCTCAAGGGCGCGGAGCAGATTGGCTTCACCATTCTCTCGCTGACCGTCTCGCTGATTGCCGTGCTGATCCCGCTTTTGTTCATGGGTGACGTGGTCGGCCGCCTCTTCCGCGAATTTGCCGTGACACTTGCCGTGACGATCGTCATCTCGGCGGTGGTGTCGCTCACGCTCACGCCCATGATGTGCGCGCGCATCTTGCGGCATACGCCAAAAGAGCAACAGGGACGCGTATTTCAAGCCTCGGAGCGCGCATTCGACTGGATGATCGACTTTTACGGGCGCACGCTGAAGTTTGTTCTTCGATACCAGACGATTACGCTGCTGGTGGCGGTGGCCACACTGCTCCTTACGATATTTCTTTACATCATCATCCCCAAAGGGTTTTTCCCGGTGCAGGACACGGGCGTGATCCAGGGGATTTCGCAGGCCTCGCAAACGATTGGGTCAAAGGCCATGGCCCAAAAGCAGCAGGAGCTAGCCAAGGTAATACTGGCCGACCAGGCCGTGGATAGCCTCTCGTCCTTTATCGGCGCTGATGGAACGAACACCACAATCAATAGCGGCAGAATGTCGATCAATTTGAAAACGCTTGACGAGCGCAACAAGTTGAGCGCTTCCGACGTAATCCGCCGCCTTAAGACAAAACTCGACCAGGTGCAGGGAATTGAATTGTTCATGCAACCGGTGCAGAACATCACCGTGGACGATCGGGTGAGCCGCACGCAATATCAATACACGCTCGAGGACCCCGACATAAACGAACTGAACACCTGGACCAATCGATTCATAAAACGGCTGAAGCAACTCCCGATGCTGGAGGATGTGGCGAGCGATCAACAGGTCGGCGGGCTTGCCGTGTATTTAGCGATTGACCGGGTGACCGCTTCGCGCCTTGGCATCGCGCCCGCGACCATCGACAACACGCTCTATGACGCCTTCGGCCAGCGCCAAATCAACACCATGTACACGCAGCTCAATCAGTACCACGTGGTCCTCGAGAGCGACCCGGACTTTCAGCTTGACCCGAACAAACTGAATCGTCTCTACATCCAGTCGAATGCGTCTTCCGGTGCAACGGGTGCAGGAGCCTCAACCTCGTTTGCGGCCTCGGCATCAGCCTCCGCAGGTTCGAATGCGCTCACAGCCCCGGCACTCTACACCCCAGCGGCGAGTAGCCTCGCTCCTCCTGGGAATGCGCTTTCCGCAAGTAGCGTCTCGACGACGAGCAGCAAGGGGGCAGGCTCCGCGGGCTCCGTCAGTTCGGCAATGAGCAATGCTGTGCCGTTGAGCGCTTTCTCTCACTTCGAGAAGACGACAGAGGCGCTTGCGATTACGCACCAGGGCCAATTTCCGGCGATCACCGTGTCGTTTAATCTCGCGCCGAATGCCGCACTCGGCGATGCCATTACCGCGATCAGCAAAGTGCAGAAAGATCTGAACATGCCTCCGAGTCTTCAGGCGGATTTTCAAGGGACGGCGGCATCGTTCAGGAACTCGCTCTCGAATGAGCCGCTGCTGATTCTTGCGGCCCTGGTAACCGTGTACATCGTGCTTGGCGTTTTGTATGAGAGCTTCATCCACCCGATCACGATTCTCTCCACGCTGCCATCGGCGGGTGTGGGCGCATTCCTGGCGCTGATCCTCTTCCATCAGGATTTGAGCGTGGTCGCAATCATCGGCATTGTGCTGCTGATCGGTATCGTGAAAAAGAACGGCATCATGATGGTGGACTTCGCGCTGGAAGCCGAGAGGAAACACGGAAAGAACGCCACGGATGCGATTTACGAAGCCTGTCTCCTCCGCTTCCGCCCCATCATGATGACCACCATGGCCGCGCTGCTGGGCGGACTCCCGCTTGCTTTGGGAACCGGCTTTGGCTCCGAGTTGCGCAGACCCCTGGGCATTGCCATGGTGGGCGGGCTCCTGCTTAGCCAGGCGCTCACGCTTTACACCACGCCCGTCATCTATATCTTCTTCGACAATCTGGGACATCGCTTTGCGCACGCATCGAAGCAGGCGGAACCTGGAAGCGAGCCGGAACCAGCGGGGCAGGCATGAACGTTTCCACCCCCTTCATTCATCGGCCAGTGGCCACCACGCTGCTCACAGTGGCGGTTGCCATTGCCGGAGCAATTGCATTTAATGTCCTGCCGGTGTCGCCTCTGCCCCAGGTTGACTTCCCGACCATTTCCGTCAATGGAAACCTGCCGGGGGCGAGCGCGGAAATCATGGCCTCCTCCGTCGCCACACCGCTGGAGCGGCAGTTTGGCCACATTGCCGGCGTGACGGAGATGACCTCCGCCAGCTCCCTCGGCAGTACATCCATCACAATCCAATTTGATCTGAACCGCAATATTGACGGTGCGGCGCGGGACGTCGAAGCAGCCATCAACACAGCGCGCACGTACCTGCCCGCAAACCTTCCTGCGAACCCAACTTATCGCAAGGTGAATCCCGCCGATACGGCGATCATGATTCTTGGATTGACGTCAGACGTTTACGGCCCGGATAAGCTATTTGACGTGGCTTCCACGGTCATCCAGCAGAAACTGTCGCAGATTCAGGGCGTGGGACAAGTGAATGTTGGTGGCGGCGCTCTCCCATCCGTACGCGTTGACGCGAACCCCACGCAATTGGCCCACTATGGCCTCACACTTACGAATTTGCAGTCGGTCCTGAGCCTCCAAAACGCTGACCTGGCCAAGGGACAAATCACCGATGGCAATGTGACGGCGGACATCCTTGCCAACGATCAGATTTCACATGCCGTGGATTACAAACCTCTTGTGGTCGGTTACAGCCACGGCGCAGCCGTGCATCTTTCCGATGTTGCGGAAGTGACCGACTCTGTGCAGAACATCCGCGCCGGCGGCTATCTGAACGGCAAACGCGCTGTCTTGCTGATCATCTACCGCCAGCCTGGCGCGAACATTATCGATACCGTCGACCGGATAAGGGCGCAAATTCCATCCATCAAGGCGACGATTCCCTCGGGCGTCGAAACCACAATCGTGCTGGATCGTACCACCACCATCCGGGCCTCCGTGGACGACGTGGAGAAGACTCTAATCATTTCCATCGCGCTCGTTATCGTGGTGGTATTTCTCTTCCTGCGAAATGCCCGCGCCACGCTGATTCCTGCTGTTGCCGTGCCGGTCTCGCTAATCGGTACATTCGCGGCGATGTATCTCTTCGGATATAGCCTGGACAATCTTTCGCTGATGGCGCTAACGATTTCGACCGGGTTCGTGGTGGATGACGCGATTGTGGTGATGGAGAATATCTCGCGCCATTTGGAAAGCGGCATGAAACCTTTTGCCGCGGCGTTGAAGGGCGCGGAGGAAATCGGATTCACCGTTTTTTCGATCAGTGTTTCGCTGATTGCCGTATTCATCCCGCTCTTGATGATGGGCGGAATCGTTGGACGCCTATTCCGCGAATTCGCAGTCACGCTTTCGACCGCCATCATGGTCTCCATGGTGATCTCGCTGACCACGACGCCGATGATGTGCGCCTACTTGCTAAAGGACCAACACAAGGAAAAGCATGGTCGCCTTTATATGGCCAGTGAAAAATTTTTCGATTGGGTGCTGTTGACGTACCGCCGCAGCCTGCATTGGGTGCTGGACAATCCGGGACTCACACTGACCGTGCTTTTCCTGACCATCGCGCTGAATGTGGTGCTGGTGATCAAATTACCGAAGGGGTTTTTCCCGCAGCAGGACACGGGGGCGATTGCCGGCGGAGTGCAAGGCGCGCAGAATTCTTCCTTCACTTCGATGAACGATTCCATTAAACAGATTGTCGGGGTGATCAAGGATGATTCCGCCGTCCAGAACGTGATTGCGTTTACCGGCGGCAATGGCGCCACCAATGCCGGGTTTGTTTACATGGCCCTCAAACCACTCTCCGAGCGAAAAATCGGCGCCCCTCAGGTAATCAATCGCCTGCGGCCCAAATTGAACAGTCTGCCGATTGCTTCCACGTTCCTGCAAGCAGCTCAGGATCTCCGCATCGGCGGCCGGTCCAGCAGCGCGCTCTATCAATACACACTCCAGTCGGACAATGTGGAGGACCTTTTCACCTGGGGCCCTGTGCTGCTGCGCGAGATGAAGCGCTTGCCGGGACTCCAGGACGTAAACACCGACCAGCAAAATGGGGGGCTTGAGGAGCTCTTGGATTATGACCGCGTCACGGCGGCCAAGCTCGGCCGCACCGCGCAGTCGCTGGACTCAACGCTGTATAGCGCGTTCGGGCAATCGGAAGTGTCCATCATTTATACACAGTTAAATCAATACTACGTGGTATTGGAGGTCGCTCCCAAGTATTGGCAAAGCCCGGAGGGACTGAAAGACATCTACTTGAGTTCTGCGAGTGGCAACAATATTCCGCTGCTCACCATGGCCAAAGCTCAAACGAATACGACTCCTTTGGCCATTAACCACACGGGCTTATTCCCCTCGGTCACCGTGTCATTCAATCTTGCGCCGAATGAGTCCATGAGCGACGCCACTCTGCGCATCCTCGAGATGCAACAAAGGCTGGGCACACCTTCCACAATCAAAGGGTTTTTCGCCGGGACGCTGCTGGCGTACCAGCAATCGCTGGGCAGCGAGCCAATGCTAGTTCTGACGGCGTTGCTGGCGGTGTACATCGTTCTGGGAATTTTGTATGAAAGCCTGGTGCATCCGCTGACGATTATCTCCACATTGCCTTCCGCCAGCGTAGGCGCCATGCTGGCGTTGATGATTTTCAAAGTGGATCTGAGCGTCATCTCGATCATCGGCATCGTGCTGCTGATTGGCATCGTAAAAAAGAACGCCATCATGATGATCGATTTTGCGCTCCTGGCAGAGCGCGTGGAGGGAAAAAGCACCACCGATTCAATTTTTGAAGCTTGCATGCTGCGGTTTCGCCCGATCCTGATGACCACGATGGCTGCCTTGTTTGGCGCATTGCCGCTCGCGCTCGGCACCGGCACGGGGTCTGAACTTCGCCGTCCACTCGGCATCACAATCGTCGGCGGGCTGATCGTGAGCCAGCTGCTCACTCTCTATACCACGCCAGTCGTGTATTTGACGCTCGACCGGCTGCGGCTGCGCATGCAGGGAAAACAGCACGACGTCATCCAGCAGGGGCCTGGACCAGCGCCCAGTGCGGCGGATTAATTCGAGTGACTATGGATCGTATATGACCATGACTAATTTCCATCGCTTAAGCTCATTGGGCCTCGCCGTCGCCCTTTTCTTTATCACAGGATGCATGGTCGGGCCGAAGTACCACACACCAACAGCAGACACTCCTGCCGCTTACAAGGAATTAACTCCAGCCGATTATCAGGTAACGGAAGGTTGGAAAGTGGCGCAGCCCAAGGACGACGCCCTGCGCGGAAAATGGTGGGAGATTTTCAATGAGCCTGAATTGAATGCCCTCGAAGAGAAGGTAAATGTCTCGAACCAGAATATCGCGTCTGCCGCCGCAAGCTTCCTTGCCGCGCGCGCGCTGGTGAAGCAAGCCCGCTCGCAGCTTTTCCCAACGGCCTCGACGAACCCGGCGATTACGGTGCAACGACCCTCTGCCACGGTAAAACCTGGTGGATCAGGAAGCGGCACGGGAACGGGTTCTGCATCTTCCGCGACGAGCACCTTCGCAGACTACTCGCTCCCATTCGATGCCACCTGGCAGCCGGACCTGTTTGGCCGAATCCGGAACACAGTGAAATCCGCGGCTTACGGCGCGCAGGCCAGCGCGGCCGATCTGGAAAACACGCGGCTGACCGTGCAGGCTGAAGTCGCTGCCGATTACTTTCAACTTCGCGGGCAGGATTCGCTGAAGGAACTATTGGATTCGACGGTGATCGCGTTTCGAGAATCCCTCGATTTGACCAAGGCTCTGTTCGACACGGGCATTGACTCAGACGAAGCCGTGGCCGAAGCCGAAACACAGCTCGAATCGACGCAAGCCCAGGATGACGCTCTCGGAATCCAACGGGCGCAATTTGAACATGCCATCGCAATGCTGACTGGGCAGCCGGCATCGACATTTTCAATCCCGTCTAGGCCTCTCACGACAAATGCGCCGGCGATTCCCTTCGGCGTGCCTTCGGAACTTCTGGAGCGTCGCCCCGATATTGCGGCGGCGGAGCGCCTGGTTGCTCAGGCCAACGCGCAGATCGGAATCGCCAGGGCTGCTTACTATCCCACCGTTACGCTGAGCGCGATCGCGGGATTCGAAAGCACATCCATCGCGAACTGGTTCATATGGCCGAGCCGCTTTTTCTCGGTCGGCCCGGCGGCTGCGGAAACACTTTTTGACGCAGGGCTGCGCCGCGCCACGGTGATGCAATTCAAGGCACAGTACGACGAGACGGTAGCCAACTACCGGCAGGCAATTCTAACGGCGTTTCAGCAAGTGGAAGACAATCTAGCGTCGCTGCGCGTGCTTTCAGTAGAGATTCAACATCAGGACTCGGCGGTGAAATCCGCGCAAAGAACCCTCACAGTAGCCATGGATCGGTACAGGACAGGACTCGATCCCTACCTGAACGTGATCACTGCACAGACCACATTGCTCGCCAACCAGGAAACCGCGGTAAATCTTCGAATCCAGCAAATGACGGCCAGCGAGGGCTTGATCCAGGCGCTCGGCGGAGGCTGGGACTCCTCGCAGCTTCCATCGCCGGCCAAACTCGTCAGCAAAGCGCCATAGCGCGGGGATGGCACAGAGTCAGTGCGAATTCGAGTCGTAGCCGTGCAAGAATGACGGCACATCACACGTGGGGCGCCACGCCCAGCACTTGACCGGCCCAGGCTAACGACTGCAAAAAAAGATCCGGGACGACTTCTTCATGAATCCGTGCCTGTTTTGCGGACTCAATCAATTGTTTCCAGGTTCCCGTCTCGTAACTTGTGGCGATTTCCAGGATATCGCGAAAGGTACCGCCATTGCCGAGCAAGGCTTCCTTGATTTCGTTCTCGACGGGGATATCCGCCAATACCGCGCTCATCGGCTGGTCCAATATCGCATCCATCCCGGAAAGCAAGCCCATCAGAAACAGGTCGCTTGCTTGTCTTTTCAGGCCAGCGAAATCCGCCAGCAGTTCGCAAAAACGTGCCCTTACAAGGAGCGTCATGACTAGCTCGGGCGACTTGTCGTCACCCATCGCGGCAACGGATACGAGCGAAATCCATCTTCGAATGCCGCGCTCGCCCAGCAACGTGAGTGCGTGCGAGATCGAACCCACGTTCGCGCGCAACGCGAACGCCGGTGAATTAAGATAGCGCAGCAGCCGGTAGGCAAGCGAGGCTTCCCGCCTGATCGCATCGGTAAGCTTTCCCACGTCCAGTTCCTGCTGATTTGCGATTTGCAGGACGCGCAGGTAGTTGAGCTTGTACGCTGGAATATCGCGCCGTTTCGACATTTCCGGCCGGCAGAAGAAATACCCCTGGAAATAGTGATAGCCCATTTCGATGCCGCGTTGCACGTCCTGGTTCGTTTCCACTTTTTCGGCAATCAGCCGCACATCCCGATGCCTGAGCTCGCATGCCAGCCGCCGCTGCTCGAGCGGTGTCGTCGCCAGAAAATCAATCTTGATGTAATCGGCAAGTTCGATGAAGGGCGCTATCTGTGGCGTCTCAACAAAATCGTCGAGAGCGAGCCGGTAGCCGGCGTGCTTTAGGCGCCTGCAGGCTTCGAGTGTTTCCGTGTCCGGGGAGACTGATTCGAGAATCTCGCCGACGACACGGTCAGGGGGCAGCAAAGTCAGGTGATCACGGAGCAGAAAGTCGCGCGAGCAATTTATGAACGCCAACCGGCCAGACGTCATGCGCTCGATGCCGAACAGAAAAAGATTGTCAACCGCGGCCGTGGAAATATCCGTGCTGTCCGGAGTGAAATAATTCTCAGCTCCGGCGCGGAAAAGTATCTCGTACCCGAGGATATCCTTGCCGGAGGTGAAGATCGGCTGCCGCGCGATGAACTTGTTCATGCTTCCCTTCAGTCTTGGCCCAAGGAAACTTTGAAATGCTTGGCAGCACAGGTCGGGAAGGAAATCCGCCAAGCAAGTCCGGCCTGATTCAACGCACGCTCGGACTCAGTTCATCGGCGGTGGGAAGATCAATGGACGCGGCCGGAATCAGCCCAAAGGACCACGAGGCTCCGGTCCCAACCGCTCGATGCCATCCAGCGAACGAGTGCCTTCTTCGCTGGGGGTGAATGATGAGTGCGACCCAAAGCGGGTCGCCTTCGTATGTCAGCGCCACTGTGAAGCCATCGCTCGGATCGGGTGCATCCAACGAGTAATCTTCACCCGTTATCACGGTCGGCACCGACAGCATGCAATGATCCGCCAGGTTGCTGACCTTCGCTTTGAAATTACCCGCAATCATATTGCACAACTCGCTGAGCGCGTCTTGCACGGTGGCAGGATTCGAACCCGCGTCTCCTCCAAGCATTGACGCAGCAAATTTTCCAGCCGTTTTCTGCGAGCAGCGCAAGGTGGCCATCCCGCAGAGCGCTCCAGCCAAACCCACCATGGCAGTTTGCTCTCCATGTGGCTCATCGGTGGAGGCGGGGTTGGCTTCCAGTTGCGCATTCGCCATGAGCTGAAACACTTCGATGACGGCGCATTCCATGATCGACTTCCAATTGGGGTCGAATTTGACTGCCGTTTTCGTTTGAAGATTCGCCATAGGGCTCACTGATGGCCTCCTAGGAGCGGCATGATTCTTTCCTTCACTTGTTCCGGTGTGAATGGTTTGCGGGGATAGCCTTTGGCCCCCGCAGACAGCGCCTCCACCACGCGGGCCTCGCTGCCTTCGGTGGTGATCATTACGACGGGCATGCCCTTGGCGCATTCGACCCCGGCAAGATTCTTGAGGAATTCAAGTCCATCCATCACGGGCATGTTGATATCGCTTAGAATCATGTCCAGCCCGCCTTTCTGGACCTCGGCCAGCGCTTCCGCGCCGTTGCTCGCCTCCAGAACTTCCGAGAGATCGAGGCCTGCTTGCCGAAGAGCCCGGTCGACAATTTTCCGCATCACCGATGAATCATCAACAATCAGAACTTTAAGTTTCTTCACATTTGCTCTCCTGAATTCACTCTCTCAAATTCAACACTAGTTATCCTCGGCCGAACTTTTCTTGGGTTCCGTGGACGCGCTCGTCGGGGCAAAAATTGTGTCTACTAATTTCGTGATGCGGACTACGTAGGCGTCGAGGTCCAGCGTAAATCGGGCTAGGTCAATGCTCGCGAGTTTCGGGCAGTGTTTCGCAAGCCCCACCCACGCAGGATCTGCCGCAAGATCAATCGCCCGCCACTCTTCGTACCCATAACCAAGGCCCCGAAGCCGGCACAGCAAATCACCCAGGTGCGTGATGGCAATCAACGGATTTCCGGATGGCCCATGCTCGACGTCGTGATGCCATTCGATCACCACGGCAATCGCCGGAGGAAGTTGCCAAGTCTTCGCCAGAATCACTCCGCTCTCGCAATGAGTGAACCCCAGCATCTCCCTTTCCAGCTCGTCAAGCGGCCGTCCAGTCTGTACCGCGGCGGCCAGCACCTTGCGGTACTCCTCCGTGTACGCCAACGAATTCACGATGATGCCGAGATCGTGGAGCAAGCCGGCCAGGTAAGCCCTTTCCGGGTCGACATATTCAATGCGCTGCGCGAATTCCTGGCAGACCAGCGCGCAACCAAACGAGTGACGCCAGAAAACAGCCGGATCCACCACCCACTTGTCCTGCGGAATCATCTTGCTGAAGCAATTGCCCAGAAGAATGTCTTCAATACGCTGGATGCCAAGCGTCAAAATCGCCGCCTGAATCGATTCCGCCGGCCGCGAGCGTGCAAATAAGGGCGAGTTTGCGATCCGCAGTAATTGCGCGGCGATGGTCTTCTCATAGGAAACCAACTGCACCACTTGCTCGATCTTGATCTTGTCCGGCGGCTGGTGCAGCAACTCCAGTAGAGGCTTCAGCACCGCGGGTGATGATGGCAGCGAACGGATCTTCTCGACGCGTTCTCGAAGCTCTGAATTTACGGTTGTTGTCATGGCTTGGCCGCCCCTTCGGTTCCCGGAACCGGTTTTAGGTAGCTCGTAGTTCCGGGGAGATGCACGAGCCGAAATTGGTCGGTTACCTGGTAGAGCGACTCGGCGTGGCCAAGGAAAAAGTAGCCGGGAGGCTGAAGACTCGAGAAAAAGTGCTGCACCACCCTTCGCTTGGAGGCCACGTCGAAATAAATCAGCACGTTGCAGCAGAAAATCAAGTCCATGCCCTTCATGAAGAGCATCTTGGTGTCGTCGCTGAGTTTTAACCGAGAAAATGTGATCCGCGCTTTGACGTCATTGTTGACTTGCAGTTTGCCGCCACCGGCTGGCGTGAAGCATTTTCGCCTGTACAGATCGCTCGTATTGCGGAGCGCATAGTCGCCATAGATGCCGGCCTTGGCGGTTTCGACGGAGCGATCGTTCATGTCGGTGGCCGTGATTTCAAAGGTCCATCCTTTTAGCTGTTTCTCGGTCTGTTCCAGAAGAAACATCGCGACGGTTTAGGACTCCTCTCCGGTCGAGCAGCCGGCACTCCAGATGCGAAGCTTTCGTAATCCGATCTTCGACCGCGTAGTGATCAGGTCCGGTAGGATGACTTTATCCAGTGCCGCCAGTTGCGGCGGGCTACGGAATAAGCAGGTCTCGGCAATGGTCTCGAGACCGGACATGTTCGGCATTTCGACGTCCAGCGTGATCAGATCCGGCTTCAGTTGACTGATTCTGGCCAGCGCGATTTTGCCATCCGAGGCGGTGCCGACGAGTTGGATTGCTGGATCGGAAGTGAGCGCCTCGCTCAGCACTCTGCGAATGACGACCGAGTCATCCACGATGAGAACGCGAATCGGCGGCATAATTCCTCGAACTCCAGTTTTTCTGTTTCACAGTCCGTGCGTCATTCCAGCCAAACACGAAAATTGTCTTCGCCTTCCCGCAGCGAAAATAATTCTCCCGGGGGAAATCCTTCTGCGATCGCGGACTGGCTGATTCCCAGGACATCGATGTGCCGCGCGGCCAGTTTTGGTTCGACCTCGGGCGGTATCAGATCGCAGAGGTCTTCCGCAGCCGCAACCGGAAACGTTAATTCCGCCCTGGTGCGGCCTTCGCGCGAAACGCGGACGCGCAAGAATTCTGATTTTGCCGGCTTAGAAGCATGTGCCTCCGCCCACGGAATAGGCTCCTCCGCCTGCGGATTTCCGGCCTGCTCATACGCTGCGCGCCAATTCACCGGCGCCTCGAGGGCGGATACATATTGAACGAGGCCCTGGTAGGCGCGCATGAAGTAGATCAGTGTGGGAGGGCCGGCGATTCGAGAGTTCCAACGAAAATCTCCCACCACCTTTTCGACGCGGGCTCCCAGGCGCCAAGTCTTCATGTCAAAAGGCTGGTCACGGAGAAACGGCTCGAAGAGAATTTCACAAAGCTCGGGAAGCAAGTGCTGCATGGGCGCGAGCAATAGCGGCTGAAAGCCGAGCGCCTCAAAACGCAATCTCGCTCTTGCCGCGTTGCCCTGCAGACGGCCCGCGATGGTATCCGCTATGAGCGCGAGGAGAGCCTTGCTGGTTTCAGGCGCCAGTGATTTCACGCACCCGAAATCGAGAACTCCCACTGTCACGCCCCTCAGGCCGTGCTGGAACCGATAGTTGCCCGGGTGCGGGTCCGCATGAAGCAAGCACGCCGAAAAAACACTGGCAAAGAAGACCGAGACGAGCGTGGCGCCGACTTGCGCCCGCTCATCGAGCGGCCAGCGGCGAGCCTTGCTGAAATTGCTTTCGTCGAGCCAAGTCATCGTCAGAATGCGCTCGCCGCTCAGTTCCTCGATTACCTCGGGGACCACTACGTTTTCGAGCCCGGATGCAAATATACGGAAGCGATTCAGCATCTCCGCTTCATGGCGGTAATCGAGTTCTTCTCTAAGCATCATGCCGACTTCGCGCCGGTAGCCCCTGAGGTCAAAGCCCTTGCGCAGTCCGCCAAGAGGCGCGGTCAGCCAACCCAGAGCCTTCAGGTCGAGCTCCAGCGCCTCCGCCATTCCGGGATATTGAATCTTGACCACGACGTCGCGTCCGTCATGCGTGATTCCGCGGTGCACTTGTGCAAGCGACGCGCTGATTCCTTCCGGTTCCAGAAACCGAAAGCAGGTGCGCCAGGGCCGTCCGAGCGCCCGCTCGATTTCAGCGAATGCCTCGGGAGCAGAGAGTTGTGCGGGAGCTTCGACGAGCGGCGTGAAAATCGGAGCATCATCCATCAGTTCGGTGAGCGACAGTATCTGGCCGATCTTCTGTGGCAGGCCGTGAAGACGGGCGAGCCGGTCGACCACCTGCCTCTGGCTGCGCTTTCCCCGCGCCTTTCCTCCCCGGCGGAGGGCAATGAGTTCCTTCCCGAGCGCTGCGAGTTCCACCGCTCGAGTCACATTGCGATGCATTGAGAGCTCTCCCTCAGCCACAGAGCGCGAAGTTAGATTCAGCCTTCAGGCCACGCGCGAAGGGGCGTCACCGCCCCTCCGTGCTTCTCTTCCGTTATTTCTTGGCGGAACGGTCGATGATTTCGCGGAGCGACGTAGCCATCTTCGAAAGCTCCTGCGCCGCCTTCTGTGAATCGCCCGCGCCGCGCGACGTGCTTTGCGCCGCTTCTGCGACTCCCGCGATGTTCTTCGAGATTTCGCTCGCGCCCCGGGCTGCTTCGGTGACGTTGCGCGACATTTCATTCGTGGTGGCGTTCTGCTCTTCCACCGCCGAAGCGATCGTGCTGGAAATGTCGTTCACCTGCGTGATGATTCGCGTGATGGCGCCGATGGCATCCACCGCGGATTGCGTTTGCGGAACCACAGGCCCGTGGCAATCAGCAGCAGCACAACCGTGGATAGAATGTGCAGCACCTCAGGCCTCCGCTCCCACGAGTGTGGCTTCCTTCTCGGTTCCGTTCACGGCCTTCTCCGCATCGAGAATCAACAAAAGCTGATTGGGAAGCTTGTGCACGCCGAGCACCAGCTCGCGGGAAGCGTTTCGCAGGGTCTCCGGCGGCGATTCAAAGGTTTCTTCCTGGACCTCCAGGACGTCGCCGATTTCATCCACCAGCAGGCTGACCACGCCGTCCTCCGTCCGTACCACCACGTTCATCGGCAGCTGGCCCTCCGGCCGTTCCGCGGCGCATAGCCGCCGCCGCAAATCGATGGCCACCACAATTTGCCCGCGAAGATTGATCAACCCGCGGATCACTTGCGGTGCGAGCGGCACTCGATTCATCTCCTGGTAACGGATGACCTCCTGCACCTGCTGCACCGGAACGCCGAAAAATTGTCCGTCGATGAAAAACGTGCAGTGTTGCTGTGCGTTCGCCAAATTTATCGCTCCTGGACTGCGAGTTCGCTCTCAAAGAAAGCCGGATGCGCGGTGCGAACTAGGCCGCGCGCGTCGAGCAGGTCGGTGACGCGCTGCTGGATCACGGCGGAGCCGAGCAAACCGTCGCGTTTCGACGGCTGCTGCGGAACGATGGCCTCTTCAACGATGTCAAGAATCCGTTCCACTACCAGGCCGACACTTCGCCCCTGCTCCGAATACACCACTATCTGCATCGCTTCCGCCTGATCGCGCTTCCCATTGCCGTTTTGCGCTTGCAGATATTCCGAGATGCGAATCAGCGGCATGATTTGCCCGCGGTACTGAACTACTTGCAGGTCGCCGGCCTTTTCGACCACTTCCGGCTTGAATTCTTCGAGCCGGGCCACGAGAGAAAGCGCCATGGCCATCCGCCCGTCCACCCCGCATTGAAAGAGAAGCATCGCCTGCTTTTCGCCTGAGACCGCGGCCACTTGCGCCTCTTTGTCCGCGAGCGTCCGTTCCCGGCTTTCGCTCACCACATTCGAGGTTTGCGCCAGGCCGAGCACATCCAAAATGAGCGCCACTCTCCCGTCGCCCATGATCGTGGACCCCGCAAACACCTTCGCTCCCTTGAGCTGCTTCCCGAGCGGCTTCACGACGATTTCTTCCGTATCATTTATTTCATCCACGACCATCCCGAACGGGCGCTCGTCCGCCTGCAAGATCACAATATTTACTGCCGTGGCTTTTGCTACCTCCGGGCCCAGGCGCTCGGCTTTCAACTCGCGGTTTAGGTATACGAGCGGAAGCAATTGCCCGCGCAGGCGGTGCACCGGAGCGCCCTGGATCAGCTCAATGCCCTTCAGCGCGTCCTCACCATCGAGGCGCACGAGTTCGAGCAAACTGATCTGCGGAATGGCGTAGCGGTCGCCACGGTCGGTGACAATCGGCGCCGGGATGATGGCCAGCGTCAGTGGAATCTTCATCCGCACCGTGGTGCCCGAGCCTAGCTTCGTCTGCACGTCGACGGCGCCGCCGATTTTCTCGATGTTGGTCTTGACCACATCCATGCCCACGCCACGGCCGGATACGTTCGTGACTTTCTCGGCCGTCGAGAAACGCGGCAGAAAAATCAGGTTCACCACTTCCCGTTCGCCCATCTTCGCGGCCTGGTCCGCCGTGATCAGGCCTTTCTCGATTGCTTTCTTCCGCAGCTTTTCCGGATCGAGCCTCGCGCCGTCGTCCGAGATTTCGATGTTCACCTGCCCGCCCTCGTGATACGCGCGCAAGAGAAGCCGGCCTTCGGCGGACTTGCCCGCGGCGACTCGCTTTACGGGAGTTTCGATACCGTGGTCCGCGGAATTCCGTACGATGTGCGTGAGCGGATCTTTGATCGCCTCGATAATGGTCTTGTCGAGTTCCGTTTCCTTTCCTTCCATGTCCAGGCGAATCTGCTTCCCGCCCAGCCGGTTCACCTTCTCGAACGGTCACCTCTTCCCAAGAGCTTCACAAACCACGAGCGAGTTATTAGAGCCGCTTAATGATTTTGCCGCTTGCATTCAATCATGTAAAAACGAGCAATTGCCTTGCCAGCCGGAATGCGGACATCTTTATCTATGTATTGCTGACAGCATTACCCTCTATCAGCTCATTATCCCTTTGCGTGAGTTCAGTTTCGGGCTGGCTGTCCCAATCAAGAACTCGGCCTGCGCTTTCCTCACCGCTCATGATTCGACTCCCAGGAATCGTACTGCCCACGACTGGGGCCATTCGCCGCTTCTAGAACCATGCAAGCACGGCGTGCCTCTGGGCCCGTTCTCTCTGCATCGCACGGCCGGCACTGGCACTGACCTTCGCGCCCGGCATACGTAACGGACGAAATTGCAGCTTTCGACTTAATTAAGGCCCTGAAATTTCATGGGATCTGGAATCGAGCGCGGAATTATTCGGAGGCGGGAGTTTCTTTTCCCAAAGATTTGCCCGTGGAGTCAAATTTTTCCGTGCTGGTCACTTTTCCGCGCTCATCATAGGTATAAACCAGACGCGCATACCCTACCTTAGCCGTCACCCGCTCGCCGGCCGCTCCCCAGTACGCCACCTCAATCGGTCTGTCGGATTGATCATAGGTTCTGGTGACGCGGGCGAAGCCATTCTTGGTGAGGCGCGGTTTTCCGTTCACACCGTAGTAAATCGATTCAATTTGGTTGTCGCGATCGTCGTATTTCCGATCTATCTTGGCATAGCCATCCGGAATCAGAATCGGAGCGCCGTCGGTACCGTAAAAGGAAGTTTCCGCAATCTGCCCGTGTTCATTGCGGACCACGGAAATGCTGGCATAGCCGTCAGTGCTCAGCACCGGCCGGTCTTTCAAATCCCAGTATGATTCCTGTATCCCGCTTCCGCTCTCATCGTATTTGGATGTTGTCTTTGCTATGCCGCGCTTGGAGACAACTCGCTCCCCCCGCAAGCCGTAGTAGGTTTCCTCGATTTGTTCGAAGTGCGAATTGAACTTCCTCTTCATGGAAGAAAATCCGCCCGGGCCAATTACAGGTTTGTCGTCCAATCCAAACAGGGATAGCTGATTCTCATTACCTTGGTCGTCGTGGGTCCAGGCAATTTTTGCATACCCTTTGTCGCTGAGGACTTTTTTGCCGTCGGCATTCAGAAAAGTCTGCGACTTCTGGTAGCCGTTGGCGTCGTATTCAAAAGAGAGCTGGCTATGGCCGTCCTTGGCTTTCCAAGGTTTATTGTCCGCCTCCCACCAGCCCATGCGAATCATGTGTCCATGGTCATCATAGGTGTAGGTGATCCGCGCGAAGTCGCCGGGCTTTGCGGCGGGCTTGCCAGCGGCGTCTCGGTAAGCCCTTTCTGTTTCATCCCCGCGAAGATCGTATGCGTAGGTGACTTCCGAGTAGCCGCCCGCGAGCACGGCGGGTTTATCTCCCTGGTCCCAGAATTTCACCTCGACCCTCCGACCGTACTGATCGAAGGAAGTCGTCTGCTTCGCAAATCCGTACTTCTCATAGATGGGTTTGCCATCGACGCCGAAGAATCGGGACTCGACCGTGTTACCAAGGGAATCGCGGCGGTACGTCGCCCGTGCGTACCCATAGTGATTGAGCATCAATTGGCCGTCGCGGTTCAGATTCGATTCCTCCACGGCCATCCCGTTCGAATCCAGCACATACTTCCACCCGAATACGCCCTCATGATTCGGCTCGGCATCCCCTTTGCTGTCTGTAAACAGCAATTGTGTTTCATAGCCTTCGGCGTTGCGCGTGAATTGGACGTAATCCGCGCCCGAACCCGTGCGGGGCCGCGGGTACCCGTTCTTATCGGCATAGTGGCCGATATCCGCGCTGCCGGCGTTGTAAATAAAGGCCCAGACCATACGATGCGCGCGGTCAAACGCCAGCTCCTTGGTCACGCGCCCCTCGGTGTTGTATTCCCATTCGTAATGAAAATCGCGCTTCGCGTCGTTCGAGGTGTCCGTCTCACCGATGAATGTTCCCACCATGTTGTTCACCGTCATCCCGCCGTACCCGTTGACGACGTCGAACCCTTCTACCCGCTTTCCCCGCACGTAAAATTTCAGCGAATTTTCGCGGTGGCTCGCCTGCTCAGGCGTCAGTCTCCCAACCCCCTTGGCCGCGCCCCATTGCTTCGTGAAATTGGCGTAGTATTCCGTCCTGATTTCATCGTGCGCGGTCCAATACCAGAAGCCCGTCGCTGCAGCTGCCACAATTCCGAGGATGCTCGATGCAAATGCAATCCGTAGGCGGCGAATCGTGCGCTGCCGGTGCCTCTGTTTCAGGTCATCAAAGGAACATCCGAGGATGGGGGCCAGCAGCCGGAGCTTTTCATTCTTCAGCAGCCGCAACGATTCGGATTCGCTTCCCGCACGAATATCCGCGGCCAGCGGGGATATTTCCTCCACTTGCTCGCTCGTCGCACCATCCTGCGTCGTGATGATTTGCCGCGCCTCTCGCAGCAGCGGCGGAAACGACTCCTCCGGCTCCCCGTCAATGAGCAGCGACAGAATCTGCCCGTTGCGCCCCAGCGATTTGAATATCTCGATTTCTTTCGCGATCCACTTTGAGCTCGGCGTACGCCACGAGCACACCACGATCAGGACGCGAGACTTTGCCAGCGCATCGCGAATTCCATCAGTCAGACTGTTTGAAGTGGGAAGTTCTTCCCGGTCACGAAATACACGCGAAAGGCGCCGCGGGAATCCCCTCTTCACAAGACTGCGGGGAACTACATACTCCTCGAGCGCACGGTGAAGGGCTTCGGCAATCTTGTCGTCCGGAGAGGCATGCCGGTAGCTGATGAAGGCTTCGTAGTGAAATGAAGTGATGGGGGGCAGGTCAGCCACGCTGGTCTCCCGCGCATCCGCTCGCGTGTACTAGCCCGTGGGCCGAGTAATCATGCAATTTTCCATACCACAGGCGATCCGCTCCTCGCCGCCCACATGGTGTGCTCGCGCGAAATTGCGCCCTCGCTGTTCACCACCGCCTCGAGGAACTCCGCTTCCGTCGCCGCTCGCAACACTTGTTCGTCCTTGATTTGGCAAAGCTCGTCGTTGGCCATGCGGTAGCTTTCCCGCAGCTCATCGAAATTTTTCGCCTGAGACCAGGCCACGCAAGAGGCCGCCACCGTGGTCACTAGCGGCACAAAGTTCATTTTGCCGTTGCTGCGCAGCACATAGTAGGCCGCCACGATCGCCGCGATTTGCGCGACAATGGACAACACGAGCCAAAGCTGCGATCGCCCCGCGTTATACCTCGCCTTTCCCAAATACCACTTGATCTGATCATTCAAGCGTGAGGCCACGTAAAAATCACGCCGCTTTTCCCAGCCAAAATCTCGCGTGTCGCGCATCCGCTGCGTGATTTCACGCACGGAAGTGGTTGCCACGGGGTCGCATACCTTGCAGCCGTGCAGCACCGCCCGCAGCCGGCTCATGAAATCCTCTTCGAGGTTGGCCTCCAGGTGAAACGGCTGCACCTTCATCATGAATCGCCAGGTCAGCGTCTTCGCGCTTTCCGCCACCGCTCGCCCCTCAAACCAGCTTTGATCTTCCCTTTTTCCCAGTCTCAAGAGTTGCACGCCGAGGCCACCCACCAGGAGAGCGATGAGCCCATACACTCCGATTCGCACACCATTCGCTGGAATCTCGTGGATCGCGTCGCTCACCGCTGCCGCGCCCACAGCCAATATGAGCTCCAGCCGAATCAAGAGCAGATAGCGCGATTGTCCCTTCAGGGAAATCGCGTCGTAGTGGTGTACAAGCGTGGGGTAGTCTTTCGACACCATCTTGTGCCCATGATTCTTTCCATGATGGCCCGGCGTTTCCCTTTCGGATTTTTTCGTCATCGGTGCCGCTCGAACTGCTCCAGCAATTCAATTTCGAATTTACTTTGAAACTACCAGCAGACCAAACGTATCCGGCTTCATCGGCGGCCGGCGTTCGCCCGGCGCGGTCGTGTCCCCGAAATCCGCAATGGGCAGATAAATCGCGTGCGTCTTTGCGTCTAGCGCCATAGTGCGCGCATATTTTTTCGTCGGCACATTTTCCACCACCGTGTACTTGTCCGGCGAATCCTCGTGAATCACCGTCAGCGTTCCCGATCCGCCATTCGAGCTGAATGCAAGTTGCGTTCCCGGATCAAATCCGGCTGCATCCGGGCCATCGCCAATCGCGGGTGTCGCCACCACCTTGCCCGTATCTGCATTCACCACCGCCATCATTTTGTTGTCGCACACCGCAAAAAGCCGCCGATTCCTTGTATCCATGGCCAAGCCGGAAGGCTCCTCGCAAGGCGCAAGCGGCCAGCGATGCAGCACCGTCAATTTTTGCGCATCGATTTCGAGCATTTCGGACTTGTCCTCGACATTCACGAACACGTGCCCGTCCCCCGCACCGGCCGCAAATTCCGGTTTGCCGCCCACGGGAATCATCCCCGCGACCGTGCCGTCCGCTCCGTTGATGACCGTCGCGTTGCTGCTCCGCCCGTTGAACGCAAAGACGCGCTTCGTCGCGGCGTCATAATAAATCGCGTCGGGGTTCTGTCCTCCCGTGCTGACCGTTGCAATTGTCTTCAGATCCTTCATATCGAAAATCGCCACCGTATTCGCGCGCCCGTTGCTCACGTATCCCCGCCCCAGCTCTGGCGCGAGCGCGATTCCGTGGACGCCCTGCGTATCCGGAATGTCTCCCAGCTTCGCGCCGCTGTCTGCAT
The DNA here is from genome assembly GCA_963701005.1 of uncultured Acidobacteriota bacterium. Lineage (GTDB taxonomy): Bacteria > Acidobacteriota > Terriglobia > Acidiferrales > UBA7541 > Palsa-295. Next base: position 1,816,978 of record OY969555.1, on the reverse strand, counting down.
CGAGCACCACCACGTGCGTCGCATGCGACACATAAACGCGCCGCGCATCGGCATCCACCAGCGCATAGTCCCATCCGCCGTCGCCGCCGATCGGAATCGTCTTCACCACGTGATAGCCTGACGCGCCCGGCTCATTCCCGTTCATGCGCGTAAACCCTGCAAGTGAAACGGCTCCCGCGAGACTGAAAATCACCGCCAATTTAGCCAGCATGCTCTTTCGATTATCCGAGGTGTTATGATTCACGCGCGTTCTCCGTTTCTTTTTATAGTAAGTTCTCCGCCTTCGTCCCAACCATGCGTCCTTTTTGTGCTTGCCCGCCGTGGAAAACCCCTGGATGCATCAGCGGAGAGCTAAAAATATACAACAGTTTTGTAAATGCTTTGCAACGATTGCGCTCGCGCCGCCCGCCGCTCCTGCAAAACGCGCGCGTCCTGGAGATTTCCGTCACCCGGGCGTCCCGCCGCCGCGCCCACGAAGCGCAATGATACAATCGCGAATTCGCTCTTCAGGGGAGGCCATCAGATGGGATGCGCGCCGTTGATTTTGCTTTCGATTGTGCTCGTCTTTGCTTGGGTGGCCAGCTTTATCGTCTTCCACGTCGCCAGCGCGATGATTCACTTGCTTCTATTGGTCGCGCTGGTCTTGCTCGTGATCCACTTAGTCAAGGGACGCAAGTCCGCCTAGCGCTTCCCTTCCCTCGCGCTCACACAGCGCGATGATACAATCCCGATTTCGCGCACGCGGGGAGGTCAACCGAATGGGCTTCGGGCTGCTTCTGCTTCTTGCGATTCTGTTCTTCCTCATTTGGGTGAAGACCTACATCATTTCCCCTCTTGGGGGCCGCCCGGTTCATTTGCTTCTTATCGCCGCGCTAGTTTTTCTCGTAATCGACATAATCAAGCGCCGCCGGAGATCCCCTTAGCGCAATCCCGCATTTCCCCGCGCGCTCACGAAGCGCCTCAGGACGCACCGGCGGCTTTGCGTTTCGGCGCCGCAGCCGCAGCCGCCCGCTCGCCCGCTCGAAATCGCTTGAGCGCGTCCAGAATGCCCGGGCCGTATCGCGCGGTCTTGCGCTCGCCGAATCCGGAGACGTCGCGCAACTGCGCAAGCGAATTCGGCCGCACGCGGCAAAGTTCGTCGAGCGTCGTATCGTGCATCACGACGAACGCCGCCACGCCCTGCTCCTTCGCCGCCGCCCGCCGCCACTCTCGCAAGTATTCGCGCAACTCCTCGTCATCTCCGCCAGCGCCATCGGACGGGGCCGCAATTTTACCGGGAAACTCTGCCTGCACTGCGCTCCTCGTGTACACAATGCGCGTTGTCGCGACCACGGTCGCAGGCCGCCCCGGCGCACGCTCCTCCTCCGCCACCGCGGCCTTACGTTGGCCTGGCGCGCTTCGCAGCCGGGAGACGACAAGTTTTATTTCCCCATACGTGGTTTCCTCGGGCAGGGCCGCCTTCAACGGTGAGAGCCGTTCGTAACCGAGACGCGCGCAGGCCGCTTCGATACTCTGGAGCTTCTTTGCTTCCAGCCAGCCGGGATCAAAATTCAGTTGCCCGCATTCGACCATCTCCGCGACGAATTCCATGACCGACGAGAGCTTGATCCCGCGAATCCGCGCGATTCCCTCGAGCGTCTCCCCCTGCGCGAGCAGCCGAATCGTCTCTCTCGCAGCCTTTGAGGTCTTGTCCAGCACCGCAGCCGGCTCTTCCGCCAGCCACGCGAGCTTGCACCCGCAAGCGTCGCAAGCTCCGCACTCAGTCCACTTCACGCGCTCGCCGAAGTGCGCGCATATCTGCCGGTGCCGGCAGCTCTTCGATTCCGCGAAATCGCGGATCTCGTGATAACGCTGCCACGCGCGTTCCTTCTCCGCCGCGTCGGTAAATTGCGCCGCAAAATGCGCCAGCAGCCCGGCATCCTGCTTCCGCCAGAGCAAAACGCAATCCGCCTCGAGCCCATCGCGCCCGGCGCGTCCAGCTTCCTGGTAAAACTGCTCGATCGATTTCGGCAGCGCCAGATGAATCACCGCTCGCACCGCCGCCTTGTTGATGCCCAGCCCAAAAGCGATCGTGCCCACCAGCACGCGCACTTCATCCGACATCCATCGTTCCTGATTCCGCCGCCGCTCGCCGGCCTCCATCTTCCCGTGATACCCAATCGCCGCGATTCCCTGTTTCTCGAGCCAGTCCACCGTCTCCTCGACGCGCGCGATCGTCGGAGCGTACACAATCACATTGCTTCCGTCGTAATTCCGCAGCGCCCGCAAGAGCAGCTCCGGCTGCGTGCCCTTCGCGCATTCCTTCACGATGTAGCGCAAATTCCGCCGGTGAAAACTCGCGATGTGTTTCCCGGGATCGCGCAATTGCAACTGATCGAGAATATCCTGTCGCACGCGCTGCGTGGCGCTGGCCGTGAACGCCGCAATCGGCCTGTCCGGAAAATGTTGCCGCAGCCGGCTCAGCTGACGGTAGTCCGGGCGAAACTCGTGCCCCCATTCCGAAATGCAATGCGCCTCATCAATTGCAAAAAACGCGATCGGCACTTGGCGCAGCCACTCAATCGTTTCCGGATTTGCCAGCCGCTCCGGAGAAATATAAAGCAGGCGATAATCTCCCTTGCACGCCTGCCGCATCACCTCCGTCCGTTGCCGCCCAACGAGCGTACTATTGAGCACCGCCGCGGGAATTCCCATCTCCGTCAGTTGCGCCACCTGGTCTTGCATCAGCGCTATCAAGGGCGAAATCACAATCACCGTTCGCCCCGGCGTCAATGCCGCCGGCAGTTGGTAGCACAGCGACTTGCCTCCGCCCGTCGGCATCACGACGCAGTTGTCGCGCCCATCGAGCAAGCTGCGCACGATCTTCTCTTGCAGCGGCCGAAACGAGTCGTACCCCCAGTATCGCCGCAGCGCTCCAATCAGTTCCGTGTTCGTATTCATCGCATCAGTATAGGTTCCGCCGCCACACCGGTCTATCAGCAGAACTACGCATTCCTTTCAGCTCCGTAAGTATTTATTGAAAAAGTCGAGGGTGCGCTGCCAGGCCAGCTTGGCGGCAGCCTCGTCGTAACGCGGCGTCGTATCATTATGAAAGCCGTGATTCGCGCCCTCGTAGAAGTACACCGTGTACGTGATGTGATTGGCCTTCAGCGCCGCCTCGTAAGCCGGCCACCCTTCGTTTACGCGCGTATCGAGCGACGCGTAATGAATCAGGAGTGGCGCCTTGATTTTGGCGGCGTCCGCGGCGGGCACTTGCCGCCCATAAAATGGCACCGCGGCCCCGAGATCCGGGAGCCGCACCGCCAATTTATTCGCGACGCCGCCGCCAAAGCAGAAGCCGACGACGCCGATCTTGCCCGTGCATTCCGGCCGCGCTTTCAGCCACCTCGCAGCGGCCACAAAATCCTCGAACATTTTGTCCTGGTCAACTTTCTGAAATAGCGCCGCGCCTTTCTCGTCGTCGCCGGGATATCCCCCGACCGACGACAGCCCATCCGGCGCAAACGCCAGAAAATTCGCCGTCGCCAGTCGCCGCGCCACGTCCTCTATATAAGGATTCAACCCGCGGTTCTCATGTATCACCAGTACCCCCGGCAATTTTCCGCCAGCGTTTGCGGGCCGGACGAAATAGCCGCGAATACTCCCGTTCCCTTGCGGCGAGTCCACCGTCACGTACTCCGCGTGAATCCGCTTGTCGTCTTTCGCAACTTGCTGCGCCAGCGCGTAATTTGGTCTGAGGCTCTCCCAAATCCCCATGGCCGTCAGGCCCCCGACCGCATACTTTGCCGCGCCATCCAAAAATTGCCGCCGCCCAATCTCGCCGTGAACATAATGATCGAATAAATTCAGCAGCTCCTGTGGATATTCCGCCGCTCGTCTTCGTTCCATGCGCCTAGCTCCTTTCTCGGTAATCCCAGCCCCCGGATTTTACCGGAAGTCTCCACGTTTTTGCTTTCGCTTGTCATCCCGACAGAGGCCGTCTTCTGGCCAACGCCTGCCCGCCGTAGCCTCGGCGAAGGCGGGAGGGATCTACTTTTTGCGGTAAGCTGTTTTTTGTTGCGACTAGAAAAATGTGAAGTGGTTTGTTCTGAATGAGATAAGTCAAATTCTGACTTAGCGACTGTTGCTACTAGACTTTTCTTCGCTCCCCTCAGATTTGAGGAGGGGAACCGACCGTCCCCATGCGCCCCCGCGCGTCTCATTCGAAAATCCTCCATTCGTAGCATGGCACGACGGGGGGCGAAATACTACTGGCCATTGGTACAGTTTTTGTGTGTGCGCTCGAATTGGGCGATTGAGATGCGTATGAAATCTGAAAATGGAAAATTGAAAAAGACGGAGAAGGAATTCGGAACCTCCGGGAATTGAATCGTGTCCAGCGGGCGTATAATGAAGCGAGATCACTGGAGACGGCTGACGGCTGTACCGTTACCCGTCCCAAGCCAGGGTAAAGAAAATGGAAGTCGTCATAAAGGTTCCTGACAAGTTGGCAGCCGAGGACCGCGCGCGCGGGATGTCGGTCGAGGTCTATGTGCAGGAAATCCTGGCTCGACAGGCGTTTGATACCACAGGCGAAGATCGTCTTCCATCAGTACGCGCCGCCATCGAGCGAATCCTCGAGTTGCGCAAGGGGAACAAGCTGGCGGGTCTTTGAATCAAGGACCTCATCCACGAGGGCCACAAGTACTGATGGCCGTTTGAGACCCGCGTGAAATCAGAAAAAGGAAATTTGAAAAGGGAGGGCAACGTCAACTGCATCCCACCCTTTGCAACAGTCGCAAGGCGCGGGGCACCCGGCTAGACCGCCTACCAAAACCTCGGGAAGCTCATGAACGGGAGTACGCCAATGTTTCTCCAACCAGCCGTAGGCGAGCAACTCAGCTCTGTTGAATTCGTGCAAGATTACTTGCAGTTACATTTCGACGGTCCAGCGCTGACACTATTTGTTTGGCCTGTCATTGTTCTCGCTGACCAAGAGGCTCATTTCGGGGAAGTGGGTTACAGAAATGTATTGTGCGCCAGAATCGGCCGCAAAGTAATAGAAGTTTCGATAGATGAGGAGAAAGCTATCGTAATCCATTTCGACGACGGAGTCTCGATGACCAACTCGCTCAGGCCTGAGGATCGCACGGGACCGGAGGCTGGTTACTTCGCTTCAAGCCACGATCCCAAGGAGCCTCTCTTGGAGTTCTAACTCAGGGCGGGTGACACTACTTTTCGCCTTTGACTTTTGCGGATGGCACAGCCTTTGACTTTCCTGGTGCCCGGTCCTTTGCGGCTTTTCAAAGGGCCGGTTTTCTGACTTGATCAGCGAAAACCCTTCGACCCAGAAAAAAATGTCCACAGGCTCGTTCGCTTGCGTTTCTTCCTGGCGTTATGACATGTTGGATTGGAAGATGTGTCGAATGACGGAGGGCAAAAACGCGCTACGAAACAGATGTGGAAAGGCGGCGTTTCAACCCCGCGGTAAAGGAATGCTGCATTGTCTCCCTACCGCTTGCAGGCGGGCTGTTTTGCCCGCCAGTCCTGAGTGCCGTGGCGAATGGGCGTGCTTTTTGCGCCTGCCCGCCGTAGCCCCGCCATCGGGCGAAGGCGGGTCCCGAGCAACGCCGAGGGGCGCCGGTTCTATTGCGCGGCTCTTGCCTTGCGGTCCCGGCCCAAAATGGGAAATCGGCGGCGAGCAGCCAAATTCTAATCGATACTACTGACGATTAGAAATTGATGTATCTCATACAAAACAAAGGACGGAGGTACTTTCTAATCGATACTAAAGTGGCATTTTTTCGAGTCAAACCAGCCTGCAAGCCGCCGGCAGGATGCCCCCTCGGCGCCGCTCGGGACTCAGAGGGCGAGCAGCGGTACGAAACCAGCGAGAAAAATTTACTCGGTTTGCTTGGCGCAGGCGGGATTGTTGAAGGTTAGGGTGATATCGGTCCAGGTGGTGTCGGAGGCGTCGAGGACGACTGGCTCGGCTTCGATGCGGGCTGGGACGATGCAATCGCTCGCGCCGTGGCGGGAGTGGGCGCGCTGCGGGTCGAGATCCTCCCAGGCGGAGATTGTGTAGTGGGCGGCTTCGAGGAGCGTGAATTGGTAGAGGCCGTCGGCTAATTTTTCGGCGGCGGGATTTTCGCCGCGGTCTGCTTTAGCCATTATCGTGACTTCACCGGGGGGGCGGCCGCCGGGCCACTCCAATTTCACGCGAATTTTGCGCGTGGGGTAGCCGGCCTTCACGCGGATATCGGCTTTGAGGAGCTGCTGGCCGTCTTTGAGCTTGATGATTTTGGTTTCGCTCGCGCTCGAGGCGCCGGGATAAAAAGTTCTCGGGAAAGGTGAGTTCGGGTCCTGGCGATTCAGGCGGTTGTACACGAGAATATATTCGCCGGGGCCGATGTGATCGAATTCGAAGATGCCTTTCGAGCCCTGGAAAGCCCAGAGGCCGGGGCGAGCGTCTTCGTAGCGGTCGGCGCGATAGAGCTCGACGGAGGCGTTGGGCAGCGGCTTTTTATCCGGGCCGAGGATGCTGCCGCGAATTTTTCCGGTGGGCAGGGCGTTGACGTTGTACTCATAGCAGGCGCCATTGGGGATGCGGAAGGGCGGCAGGCCGCCATGGAGCGTCTTCTGGGTGAATTCGAAGCGCGCGGGGAGATCGGCGGTGAAAATATATTCGCCGGCGTGGACGTCGTAGAAAGTATAGGCGCCGTCGTCGCTGGTGCTGGTGGCGAAGCGGTCGTCTTTCGAGCGCAGCTTCAGTTTGATGCGCGGGAGCGGGTCGTCGGGATCGTCGGTGGGCTCGAGGAGAGGCGGATCCGAGCGGCGAAGGACGCCGAAGACGGAAGCGACGCGCAGGCCATTGCGCATGGCGCGCAGTTGCGGGATGAGCGCGCGGGCTTCCGAAGCCAGGCGCGTGCCGCTGCAAATGGTGGCGAAGAGGCGGCCGTCGTCTGATTTCAAGGGGAAGACGACGTATTGCTCGCCCTTCTGGAAGCGGAAGGCGCAATCGCCGTCGTCGCCGCCGGAGAAGACATCGAGCTCGGGCGCGTCGGGGCCGGCGAAGCGTTCGTTGATGCGGAAATGATAGCGCCAGACGAGCGTAGAGGTTGTGGCGGCGGGGGCGCCGGCATCGGATGCGGAGGCATCGTTTGCTGGCGGCGCTTCGGCCGGGGCGGCGGGGGCCGGAGTGACATTTTCGATTTCGGTGACGGTGCCGAGGAAAGCGATGTCGTCCTGCTGCAAGCCGGGGCACGTGCCCGGCGGCGCTTTCGAGCAGGTGCAGGCGCGGGCGGCGAAGGGCGCGACGAAAAAGATGACGGACAACGCCAGAAATGCGCGGCGAATCATAGCGGTTATCCTACATTGCGGCGCGGGATTAAATCGAGCGCGGAATCGAAGAATTTGAAAGGCGAGTGCGTGGAGGTGACAGGCTAGAGACATGGTGCGAGTGTCTCGGATGTTAAGCAGCAAGGCACCTCGCTTCGCTCTAGTCTAGGTGCGCGCTTCGCGCGGTTGTTTTTATGTCGGAGCTGGAAGCTCCGACCCCCTAAAATGCCGATGCTTGGGCACTGCGGCTCACTCGATCATCTGGGCTGGATTTCCAGGCAAGCCTTGTGGCGGCCGGGGAGGGGTCATATACTTCCCTGCGCGCGCGAGAGGAGAAACATCTTGTTGCCACGCCTACTAATTGGATTATTTGTGAGCTTGATTTTCGCTGCGACGCCCGGCTGGGGGCAGCAGGCAGGCGTTCCGCTCGACCAGCGCGAGGTGCTCGAGCAGATTCTGACGCAGACGTATTACCCGTCGCTGGTGGGGAAACATGCGATGGGGCTCGGGTCGGCGACGGAGATTCGGCGCGCGGGGATTGTGGTGGTGGTGCAGCGGGCTGGGCTGAGTGCTTCGTATGATCGCGCGCAAATCGCTTCGACGGAAATTCACGGGTCGGACACCACGCTTTACCGCGGGAAGAGCGATTACAAAGTGCCGGTGGGCGAGCGATTTTACGTTTTCAGCGTGACGGTGGGCGAGGAGACGGTGAATTTCGGGCTTCTTTCGTCGCGAGGCGTGGCCACGCCAAAGGGAGCGGCGCGCGTCTGGGCGATTGCGACATTTTATTTGCCGAAGGACGTGATCGCGAACGCGGATAAGGACGCGGCGTTTCGCGCGATCGATCCTTGGTTTGTGCCGGAGGGGCGCTCGGGCGGGACCGCTGTGGGCGGTGTGCCCGTGGCACCGGCGCCTGCGGCGGCTGCAGCGCCGGCCGCTGCTTCAACGCCGGCTCCTGCGGCGGCGCCGGCACCAGCAGCAGCGCAAGCGCCGCCTGCTGAGCCGCCCGCGCGTCCTGCCGCGGATTTGGCGCCGGGAATGTCGCGCGAGCAGGTGGTGGCAGCGATGGGCGCGCCGCAACGCGAGGTGACCTTGCAGGGGAAAACGTGGCTGACATATCCGGGGTTGATCGTGGTGCTCGAGGGCGGGAAATTGGTCTCGGCGAATCAGACGGGGCAGAATTCCGCGAACGCGAAGTTGGCGGTGCAATCGGATCCGGCTGGCGGGGATATATATATTGATGGGCAGATGGTGGGGCAGACGCCGTCCACTTTCGACATGGCGGCGGGCGAGCACCAGGTGAATGTGCAGCTAGCGGGCTATCAGGATTGGGTGCGGCGCGTGCACGTGCTGGCTGGCAGCGCGATTAATCTGAACGCGAAGCTCGAGAAAAAGTAGCTGATGAGGTGGCGCGCGGCCCGCGCATTTGCCACTTGCGCGTGCGGCCCGCGCTGGGATGTGCCAGGAGTCGCGCCCCGAGGAACCGTCGCGCGCCTTATTCCTTCTCCCACATGCGGAAGCCGCCGAGAAACGCGTTGTCGTTGCTGCCGAGGCGGGCGCCGGGAGGGGCGGCCTTGAGCTTCTTCGCGTTTCCGCCGCCGATGACGACATCGTCGGCTTCGAGAGCAGCCTTCAATTTCGTCGTGATTTTGGCGACGTGGCGGCGCCACTTTTTCTTGCCGAGCCGCTCGAGGCCGCGCAGGCCTAGATAATCCTCGTAAGTTTTCCCGTGCTTGTATTCGAGGTGCGCGAGCTCCATGGGCTCGAGCTTACCGTCAACGATCATGGCGGAGCCGAGACCCGTGCCGAGGCCGAGGAAAAGCATGCGGCCGCCCTTGTAACTGCCGAGCGCCTGCATCGAGGCGTCATTGATCATTTTCACCGGGCAGCCGAAAGCTTTGTGGAAGTTGAAACCCATCCAGCCGTGGCCCAGATTGTGCGGCTCGCGCAGCGGGTGGGCGTTGATCACCGGTCCGGGATAGCCGAGCGAGATGCGGTCGAATTTCCAATCGTGCACGGCGTCCTTGACGCCGCGGACCATTATGGCCGGCGTCATTTTGGGGCCGGAGGGAAATTTGCGCGGCTCTTTTTGGCCGGAGGCGAGCATCTTGACGTTTGTGCCGCCGATATCGATCACCAGGATGCCGTGGGATCTTCTTGCGGGCGCGCGTTTCATCGGTATTCCTCCATGGAGGATTGCGGGGCGGTCAATTATACCGGGCATTGAATATTGGTAAATGAGATTCGTACACGGAAATAGCTGTCAGCGGGCGCCGGAATCACTCTTTTCTCGGGCGCCGTTTTCGCGGCGGGCGACTGTGATATACACTCTATCTATTCGGACAGGGCCAAATACTCGGGCTCGAAACGCGAGCGAGGCGCGATGCTTGTGACGGCCGGCGGCTATTTGATATTGCTTGTCGCGATTTGTCCGCTGGCTTACTACCTGATCGTTATTTACAGCGCGCGGCGATTCTTCGATTTCAAGCCACCGTATGGCGGGGCGGAGTCGGGGTTCACGCCGCCGGTAAGCGTCCTCAAGCCAATTCGCGGAGCGGATCCGGACTCCTACACAAATTTTGCGACATTTTGCCAGCAGGATTATCCGGATTACGAAATTCTCTTCTGCGTCGGCGACCGCGACGATCCCGCGCTGCCGGTGATCGAAAAACTCCAGCACGATTTTCCCGAACGACAAATCCGCGTGCTATTTGGCTCCAGCCGCACCGCGTCCAACGACAAAGTCTCAAAGCTGGTCAGGCTCGTAGCCGAAGCCAGCCACGAATATCTGGTGATCAGCGATAGCGACGTAAGGGTGCGGCCGGATTATCTGCGGAGCGTGGTGGCGCCGCTGGCCGATCCGAAAGTTGGGGCGACAACTTGCTTCTATGTGCCGGTGGAAGAAAAAACATTTGCGGACCGGCTCCAGACGGTCGGAATGATTTCCGATTTCTACCCTGGAATATTGGTGGCGCGGCAGCTCGACGGAGTGAAATTCACGCTCGGGCCGACAATCGCGACCACGCGAACCCGCCTCGCCGAATTTGGCGGCTATTCGGCGATCGAGAACCGCCCCGCGGACGATCTGCTCGTGGGCCGCTTGATTGCCCAGCACGGCCACGAGGTGGCGCTGCTGCCGTATCGCGTCGAGACCGTCGTTGACTATCACTCCATTAGCGCGCTACTGCACAAGCGGCTGCGGTGGATCGTGGTGATGCGGCACATGCGGCCCTGGGGACATTTGGGATTGCTGCTTACGCAGGGGCTGCCGTGGTCGCTGGCAGCCATCGCGGTGCATCCTACAGCGATCGTCACCATCGGCTACCTGGCGTCTTACTTCGTGCTGCGAATCGCCATGACGTGGGAGATCGGAGTGAGAGGACTGAAGCAGCGCGGCCTGTGGAGCAAGATGTGGCTCATCGGGCTCTGGGATGCGGTTGCATTCATGATTTGGCTGGCGAGCTTTTCGCGCTCGAGCATTCGCTGGCGCGATGCGGAGTACCGCATTCGCGACGGGCAATTGGTTCCCGTGGCTTCGAATCAGAGGTGACCGGGGCGCAGCGGCGGACGATTCGAGAGCACGACCTTGTTTCCTTGCCGCGCGACGACGTACACGCTCGCCGGATCCACTCGCGATAGCGCGGCCTGCTTGTTGAAATCCTTCGTGAAGAGATAGACGCGCCGGTCGCCGTTCCACAATTTTGTGAAGGAATCAACGTCCTCGAAAATTTTAGGCGCGTCGGCGAAAAGCGAGCCAAACCACAAGTCATTTCGTTTGGTGTTCATCAGGTGAAGTTGGACGCCGGTATAGAAATTCAGCGTTGATCCCCAGGCGTATTCGCCGTTCAGCACGATTGTCTCGCCAGGCTCGTACTGCTGTTTGATCGCCATGGCCAGCGGCTTTGAGGAAAGCTCCGGCGAGAAAATCACGTAGCCCTGGTGGACGCAGAACAGGACGCCCAGCATCATCGCGCCGAGCGAGAGATTCGCGCGGAAGAGCGAGCCGCGGCCGCGGAGCCACCAGTTCGCTCCCGTTCCGGCGAGCAAAAACACGCCTATCTCCCAGAGCGGCGCGCGGAAAATGCCGAGCGATTGGAGCGTGAGATCGCGAAGATGGCCGAGCGACAGCGTGTAGGTGCCCGGACGATCGATAAGCACATCGGATATTGAGGTGCCCGCGGGCACTGGTTTCGCCGCGACGAAGAGCGTCTCTGCAACGACGAAGCAAACGATTCCAATCACGACGAGCGTTGTTGCGACGCGGATTCCGGAACGCCTGGCGCGGGCGTCAGACGGCTCGTGCTCGAGCCAGCCGCCAATCAGGAGCGCCACCGCGGGCAATGCGGGGAGCATGTAATATTCCTGGCGCGTCGAGAAGCTAAAGAAGAGCATGATCGCGGCGGCCCAGATCAACATCAGCAAGTTGGCGCGGCCGCGCGAGCCAAGATTTTCGCGCAAGGTGCGGAGCCTGATGGGAATTTGCCGTAGCGCGGGCCAGATAAAAGCAGACCAAGGAATCAGCCACACGATTGCGAGCGCCCAAAAAATCAGCAGCGGGACTTTGTCGTAGTCGCGCGGAATGCGCTGGTTCAGGTAGCGCAGGAGATGCTCGTTGACGAAGTATTCCCAGAGGAATCCTTTCTGGGGGCCGCTGGATTCACCGGGGTTCGCAATCCCCGCCAGAATATGCCAGGGCGCCGCGATCAATAGAAAAACAAGGCTGCTCGAAAGCAGGCGCATTTTTTTCAAGTAACGCAAGTTGCCCAGGATAAGCAGGAACGAAAAGATGATCAGGCCGGCGAACACAATTCCGATAAGTCCTTTTGTCAGGACGTTCAAGGCAACCGTCGCTGCCAGGCCCCAGCAGGCCCACGGCGACGGGTTTTTCTGTTCGTACCCGGTAAAGAAAAACAACAGGCCCAGCGCGAGCCAGAGCGCCACCAAAACCTCGGGAATCAGAAATCGCGTGTAGATGTAAATTCCCGGGCCGGTGGCAATCGCGAGCGCGGCATAGAATCCGCCATAGTCGCCGAAAAAGCGCCGTCCGAAAACGAAAGTGACGGCCATCAGTGCTCCCACAGCGAGCACCAGCGGCAGCCGCGCCGACCAATCATGAACTCCGAAAATCTTGAAACTCGAGGCGATGGACCAGTACATCAGCGGAGCTTTTTCAAGATAGCGGATGCCGTTGATGTAGAGCGTCACCCAGTCATGACGCAGCACCATTTCGCGGGCCGCCTCGGCATGCACGGAGTCAGCGTCGTCGAGTAACCCGGGCTGGAACATTCCTCCAACATAAATTGTGAGCCAGACCAGGCAAAGAAGAGCGAGGAGCATGCCTCTACGCGCATGGGGAAGCGGAGCTTCCGTGTGGGGATGCAGCTCCGGACTCGGCGTTTGACTCGCGTCTGTGCGGGGCAACAAATCTCTCGCGCCTAGGTTCCGCTGGAGCGCCGGCGAAATCGAAGGCGAAATCCGGCGCCTATCCATGACCTAGAAGAGTACAGTTTTTTCGGGATGAACGTCATTTCGACGCGACGCGCGAAGTGCCCCGCTTCGCTCGCGAGCCTTTGGCTTCCGCACGCTTGCGAACCGGCCGTGGGAGGCGCTCCGCGGGTTCCACGGCACGCTGCCGGCGAGCGTTGCTCGGTTGCCGCCAGTCAACTTGCGGGAGCATCAGCGATGGATCGATGCGGTCACGATACTTCACGGCGATGTTCATAAGTGAATCCAGGAGTGAATCCGAGAGGAGGTGAGGCTGCAAGCCGAGATCCAGCAGTTTGGAGTGCTTCGCATTGTAGTAATGCTGCTCGGCTTCCACTCGTGGATTCTGGAGGTGGTCCACTTCGACCACAAGCCCCATCTTTTCCCCCGCGGCCTGCACCATTCGCGCCAGATCGAGAACGGAAAACTGCTCGGTGAACTGGTTATAGACGCGGCATTCACCCGGGTTCGCCGGGTTCATGCAGGCAATTTCGATGCACCGCACGGTATCGCGGATATCGAGGAATCCGCGAGTTTGCCCGCCCTTGCCGTAAACGGTGAGCGGCGAGCCGATGGCGGCCTGCACGCAGAAGCGATTCAAAACGGTGCCGAACACCTCGTCGTAATCGAAGCGGTTAATGAGCGCTTCGTCGAGCATCACTTCATCCGTCAGCGTTCCGTACACCACTCCCTGATTCAGGTCCGTCGCGCGCAGCTTCCAAATCCTGCACGCAAACAGGATGTTGTGGCTGTCATGGACTTTCGAGAGGTGATAGAAGGAACCAGGCTGCTTCGGATAAGGGAGAACGTCTTTTCGTCCGTTGTGCTCGATGGTGATGTAACCCTCTTCGATGTCGATATTCGGTGTGCCGTACTCGCCCATGGTGCCGAGTTTGATCAAGTGGCAATCGGGCTGGAGTTCGCGCAGCGCGAAGAGCAGATTCAGCGTGCCCACCACATTGTTCACCTGCGTGAAGACGGCGTGCTTGCGATCGATCATGGAATAGGGAGCGGCGCGCTGCTCGGCGAAATGAATCACCGCCTCCGGCTCGAATGCCGAAATCATCGAGGCGAGAAAATCGTAGTCGGTCACGTCGCCCATGAACACTTCGATCGCGTTCGATGTGATTTTCTGCCAGACTTTCACTCGCTCGCTCAACGGGCGGATGGGCGTCAAAGTTTGCACGCCGAGCTCGTAATCCCACTGGCGGCGCACGCAGTTATCGACGATCGCAACCGAGTGCCCTTTCGCCGACAGATAGAGCGCGGTGGCCCAGCCGCAATAGCCATCGCCTCCAAGCACAGCTATCTTCATCTTTCCTCCTGAAAATGGCTTCTACTAGTGACGGCGCGCACAGGGTTTGCGTTCCAACGAATCACCCAGCGGCAGCTCCCGACCTGCAACTTTACTTCAAGGCCGCAGCGAGCGGCGGGCAATTTAGCGGACATCTTTACTCATACGTTCCCAAGCTCGAGGGTGATGCAATTCTAGCAGGTTTCCAGCGCAAAGCCTGTCAGGTTCAAGCAGATTGGTCCTTATTCTCGCGGCGGGTAGAGCGTCAGGTAGAGGTAAACGTCGGCCGCTTCGTCCTGGGTCAAGTAGCGGAAGACAGGCATTCTGCCCCGGTAAGAATCGGTATAAGAAAAAGGCGGAGTTCCCAGAATGACGACCGAACCGTTGGTAACTTTTCTGATGAATTCGAAGAGGCTCGTGCGAGTGGTGAGAGTGCTGAGCGGCGGAATGGTGCCGTCTAGAAGTTGCTGCGGGTCGGGGTTCGGCCCGACAGCGCCGTGGCAGACGTGGCATGTGGATTTCACGATGAGCTCGCCGACGCGATAAGGAGATTCTTTTATAGTTAATTGATTTCTTTCCGCGCCGGGGACTTCCGTAAGCTGTTCGAGATACGCGACAATCGAGCGGATCTCGATCTCATTCAATTGAGAGAACGGCGGCATGGCCTCGCCGCCTTTGTGGAGCCGTTGCATCAAGAGAGTTTTCGCCTGCGACGCGAGCAGCGCCGCATCCGCGCGGCTCATTTCCTGGCCGGTTTTTTTTGTGCGCTCAAGGATTAAGGCCACGGAAGTCGCGCGAACGGGGTTGATGACAGAATTGATTTCCGGCGGAGCGCCGCCGCCCGACGCGCCATGACATGCCTGGCAATTCAAGCGGTACAGATCCGCGCCATGAATGGTCAGGGTTTGCGTCGCAAAGTCGGGCGTTAGATCCGGCTGCCAGCGCGGTGGCTCCTCCCCCGGCACGGAGGGAGAGGGCCCGAATTCACCCGTCTTGCCCATGCTGGTCTCGGTGATGGCCCTGCGAAGATGCCGGAGCCAGCTTTCGCCTTTGACAGCCGTGACTTGAACGTCTTTCGTGCCGAGCGTTTGGGCGGAGAGGAGTGATGTCGCCAGCAGGAAGACCACAAACAGGCTTTTCAAGTGCGAGCGCTTTTTTTTGAGCGGCTCGCCGGGCGGGACGGTCTTCATTCGACCATCTCTAAATGGAGGTTGATGCGCACCCCATTGACGATCACCAGGCTCTGATCAATCAAATCCTGGCTGGTGATTTCATCCTCGATGAAGGAACGGATGGACTTCAGCGGGCAGATAAACTCGATGGCCTCCGAGGAATCCTTCGCGGCGCCGAGATGATTGAGCACGGAAAAATCGAGCGCGCCAACCTGCGGGTCCAATGGAAGCCTGGGAATGAGCGGCTTGAGTTGTGGAGCGAGAAAAAGGTCGAAGCTCTGCGCGGCGCGTTTGTAAATCGAACTCGAGTCCTTCTCGAATGTCAGAGGGCTTCGAAGGGTAAGTTGCAGCACCAATTGTTTATGGTAGAGCGCGAAGGACGGCGGCGCATACTCCACGAGATGGAATTGCGCGCCGGCTTCTTTCAGGAGCGCGTCGAATTGCGGCTGAGCCTCCGTTTGCAGGCGGTCCACGTCTGCTTGCGTAGGTGCCGGGGACGGGGCCGCTTTTGCATCGGGTGCGGGCGCGGCATGCGATGGGCTTGATGCGGCGTTCGATGAGCCGCCGGACGAAAATCTCGGACTTGCGACGGGCCACCGTGCGGGAGTAGCAGAGGCAATGGCAGGGGGCATCGCCGGCTCGGCCTCGTCAGGAACGGACCTCTCCAGGGCTTCCACGTTGAGAGGATCTTTTCTCCCCAGTGCGAGCCCGAAAGGCTTGCCGTCGACATAGATTTCCGAACGATTGAGAATCGCCTGTTGCTGCGAGATTCCCGGCTGGCCTAGAAACGCGAAGGCGTCGGCGCGGTCGAGCACCACCGCGAGGATTTCCCTGCCTTCAAAATCGGAATTCTTGCGCGCAGCCCGGGTGTGATAGGCAATTTCGAATCCGATGCCGTCGCAGGGGATCTCCGGGGAAATCTGCTCCGTGATGATGCGAAGGATCGGGATGACGACTTCCTGGAATGTGCGGCCGGCTCGCTCGTTGGAGGTGAGCTGCTCAGGATCGAAGGCTGCCGAGTAGAAGCCGGAGGTTTTCAGCAGCATGCGATTCTGAAAATAGACGAATTCAAGGCCGCGGGTATCGAGCGACTTCTGCTGGGAGGGATCCAGTCCCACATAGCGCGTGAGAATGAAAGGGAGGCGAAATTGCGTCTGGCCGATTGCGAGCTGCAGCGATTGAAGCTGCGGAAGATAGTCCGCCTCGGTGGCGCTCAATTTGGGATTCGCGATTTCCTTGGGAGCTACTTGTGCCAGCGCGGAACTCGCCGCAAGGAGGCCGATTCCAGCGAAGAAAAAGGTATGCGCGAAGGCAAAGAACGAATTCCTGCGAATCATGTTGTTGCCTTTCTAAAAGCTTTGCATTCCACCTGCCGGCGGCCTGGACCGGGATTTTCGCATCGATCGCCACAAAACTGCCGGTCCAGCGCCGCCATTTTTCTCGCAGGCCTCACGCTAATTCTCCTGTCCGAGCCGCTACTTCTTTACGGTCAGTTCGACATTTACCGAGCCGGCCGCAACGGTCACCGACTGCGTCGTGGCTTTACCATCCTCGCTCCAGGTCTTCAGGGTATAGGTCCCCGGAGGCACGTTCTTGATTTCAAAGGTTCCGTCGCTATCGGTCACGGCGAAGTACGGCGTCGCGACCACCACAAGCGTCCCGGACATTTCCGGATGCACGTTGCAGAGAAGCGAAGCAACGCCAAGGTCGTTGAACTGGAATGATTTTCTATCGCCCTTGGGCCAGGTGCCGAGATTGTGCCCCAGCTTCTTGTTGCCGCTGATGGACGGCCAGTACACGTTGTGCCCGACGGCATCACTATTGAGAAAATCGACGGTGGTGCCCTGCAATACCACGGTGACCAGCGGAACGAAGGCCATCTTGCGCTGGTCGATCACCACATGCTGCGCCGGTGGATCGAATTTCTTTCCCGGGATGGCGTCCACGTACACGGCGATGTTTTCCGCGGAGCGCAGCCCCTGCACCGTCACTTTGCCTTTTATGTCTCCCGCGAGTGCATGGCCGGCAAGAGCCACCGTGATTGCTGCTGCGAATGCGCCCTTCACTGCGATTGCTGAAAGTTTCATGACATTCCTCTCGAATTTAAATTTAAGTGCGTTGAGCCCGTGCGACATTTACGACACTAGAAAACGTAGTCGACGCCGCCGACAAACGAATTCGGCCGGAAGAACAGCGTATTGGTCGTTGTTGGGTCGGTATATGGCTGCCCCCAGTGATATTGATACTCGCCGATGACCTTAATGTTCGCGCGAACCAGGATCTGGAATCCGGGGCTATAGCGGTTGCGCGTCCGATATTGCGAAATGCCGTTCGCGAAGTCGGTCGGTGAGTTTACGAAGTCATAGCGCACGTAGGTGATCAACCAGGGGTAAATCCACAAATTAGTGCCGGCGAACCCGCCTGTGAAGGTGATCGCGGGCGCGCTGGTAATGGCCGGCGTGGCTGTGGTTATGTTAACCAGGTGATTTTTATCGTGGCCCACCATGGCGAGGCCAAAAACCTCGAGCCGATTGCGGAATTTGAAGCGGACATCTCCACCGGTCCGGTAGAAAGGCTCGTCGATCGTGCCCAGGCCACTGAATTGCGAGTCTCCGAAATTCTGCTGGTTCGTCCCGTGATAGTAAAAAGCGCCGACGCGGATCGAAGTGTGGTCGTGCGGCCCGGTTGGTCCCGAGGCCTGCACTCCATTGCGGCTTTCGGGATCGCGTTCCAGGTTGAATTTCTGCGAAACGCGGATATAGACATCCTTCGTGTTGCGTGCTGAAAGTGATGGGACACCTGCGACTTCCGTACCGTTGGCGTTGACTGCGGGGACTCCATAGGATGAGTTGGTGCCGTCCACGACAGCTACGGACCAGGTAAAGTTTCCGTTGTAGGGAAATCCGCCGAACTCGATGCCGCGTTGCGGAGTCCCCAGGAAGAAAGGATTGCTCGTTGTCTGGCATATCGTCACCGCACCGCCGCACGTCGGGCCCGCACCTACAGCGGTCTCGCTGTAAACGTCATATGCTGAGGGATAAACCGACCGGGCTTGCGTGAACGGCAAATCCAGTTCGAACTGTCCAAAGCGGACATTCAGCGCATTTTTCGGCAGGTGAAAGATGTGCCCGAGGTCGTTGTACCGGAGATATCCATCGCCCAGCCCTCCGCCTGCACCACTTCCTGCGGTCGAGATATCGTCATCGATCCAGAACGCCAAATTCGGGCCAAAGCTGCCTGCGCTGATGATCGTAAACGTGTTCGGCACAAAGAGGTCGGTCTGCGGCACGAACCCGGCCGCCTGCAGCGGCTGCGGCTGCTTGGCGTTCCAGGTGAAATTGCCGGAGTAGCGGAAGGCGATCGGCAAGTACCCGGGAATCTGACCCGGATAAACGGCGTCGGGGAAAGCTTCCTTCTGCGCCTTTGCGCCGAGCAGAACGGGAGGCTCTTTCACAAAGGTTTCGTCATCCTTTGGAAATTTGAACCCGTTCTGCTTGAATGCCAGTCCGAAGTCATTTAATTCAGGATAGTTATTGTGGCAAGTGGTGCAAGATGTCTGATACTTGCGCGAGAAAGCAGGGATCGCGTTCACCTGCGGTGTGCTTGCCAGCGAATAAACCAGAATCGCGAGCAGTATGAAACTCATTATCGCGACAACGTGCATCCCTCGTCGATCCATCGCCGAACCCTCCCCTTGCATGACGCCGGATTGAGTACAAGGCTCTTAGCGTTAAACGGCCCGTGGGGGGATAGTGAAGGGTGTGCCAACTTTGGGCTGTGATTCCCGTCACACTCATTTGTGAGTGTTGTCACAAGCACGTTTTAGGCGGATAAGCCGGTCCGAATCTCGTCATAAATGACGGTGGAAAAGTGGAACAAATTGGAGGAAGGTCATACCGCAGCGTCACATCCGCGTTGAAGCCGGAGAAGCGCAATGCCACTGCCCCCGCGGCAAGCCAAGGCGCAATTTCCGCTTATTTCTGATCAACCTTTGCAAAGAACTTCCGTACATCGTCAACCAGGAGATCGGGCTGTTCCAGGGCCGCGAAGTGTCCGCCCTTCGGCATCTCCGTCGTTTGGACTAGGTTGTAAGTCTGGGTAATCCAGCTAAGCGGACACGCAAATACCTCCTTTGGAAAATCTGCGTACGCCACGGGAATCTCCAGCCGTGCGGGTGGCGACTTTTCTCCGCCGGCCAGCCGATTCTCACGATAGATGCGCATGGCGGAGCCAACCGTACCGGTTGCCCAATAGAGCGTGACATCGGTCAAAAATGTATCTCGGTCCACCGCCGTAAGAAAATCGCCGTCGTTGTCCGTAAGCATTTGAAATTTAGCAATCATCCAGGCCAGCCACCCAACCGGGGAGTCCGTCAAGGCGTAGGCCAGTGTCTGCGGTTCAGCAGACTGGAGAAAGAAAAAACTGCTCTCTTCCCGGTCGAAGTACGAGTATCGTCTTCGCTCTGCATCGCTCATTTGCGCGACTGCCTGCGGGTTCGGCGGGTTCACGACAATAAGATTCAGATGAAGCCCGATCACGTGTGTGGGCGCCTGATAAGCCATGTCACGCGCGATTTCCGAGCCCCAGTCGCCGCCCTGTATGCCGTACTTGGAATAGCCCAAACGATCCATCAGAACGATCAGAGCCTTCGCCATACGCTGTGACCCCCAGCCGCGAGTCGTGGTTGGTCCGGAGAATCCAAAGCCAGGGAGCGAAGGAACGATGACGTCAAATGCCGGACTATGGCTGTCCTTGGGATTGGTTAGCGGGTCGATCATGGCGAGAAATTCAACAATCGAACCCGGCCAACCGTGAATCAATAGCAAGGGTATGGCGCCAGGGCGGGGAGAGCGCTGATGGATAAAATAAATCTGCTGCCCATCAATTTCCGTCGTGAACTGGTCAAAACGATTGATCTTGGCTTCTTGCGCGCGCCAGTCGAAGCCGTTCTGCCAGTACTCCTCGAGTTCCCGGACCTTTTTGATGTCGGCGCCGTACTCCCAGGTGGTGCCCGGCAGTTGATCCGGCCATTTGGTTTCCGCCAGACGGCGCCTGAGATCAATCAGAACGCTGTCCGGAACATGCATTTTGAACGGGCGAACTGCGGTCGGCTCCGGCTTTGCCGGTAATTGCTCTCGTCCAAATGCAAGTGAGGGGAACAATAGCAAGGCGGCAAGCAGAAGCTTCCCGCATTGCGAGACTGGCCTTTCGGCTCTCTCGAACCCAGTTTTCAGCACGCTTTCACACTCCAGTGTTGACCGAACGGACGAGGAAAAACTCGGGCACGACACGCCGCATTTCTCTCCATGCGGAAGGCGGCGTCCTACATGGGGGCCGCCGTCCCATCCGACCACGTGCCAGTGGGAATCAGGAACATATATATCGGTTCCGGGTTGCCTTTAAAGGTGGGAGCCAGCATGACCGGGGATCCCGGGAACGTTTCCGACAGGTTATTTGTGGAGTCCACGAGATTTGCTCCCCATTCCGTACCAAGCGGCGTGTAGAACATAAGGTGGGCCATGTTATGCCCACCAGCATCGGTTAGATACGCATCCTTGGACAGCATGTAAGACATCGCGCCAGCTTCGAGCGCCGGCAGTTCCTTTTTCTCAATCGCGGCCTTGATACCCTCTTTGATTTCAGCTTTGGACTTTCCAGCCAACACCAGTTTTGTCCTCATCAAAGTGATCGGCAGCACAGTTCGCGCAGCCGGCGGATTGAAGCAGAGGGGGCCGCGAGTTTTAGGACTCCAAAACTCCGGACTATCGAATGGGTTCATCCACCCGCGTTCTACAACACAGACGAAGCCATTCTTGCCTTCGACCGCCGTTTCATAGCCGTGAATTCCGAGGACCATAACTGTGGCATCGCGGGAAATGGAGGGCGGGGCCGCGCTTCGTGCCAGGGCGATCTCGGCAGTTCGGTCCATAAGATATTGTTCCAGAGGCGGCATGCTCGGATACGGCGTCTTGGGGTCCTGCGCGCGAGTTTGCCAGGTTGCGCTCAGCACGATCGCGAGCGCTAAGCCACCCATCGCGATGGTCTTGATGGTCCTTCGGTTCATTGATTTTCTCCTAAGGGTACGAATCTAAGTGATGCCCGATGCTACCGCCAAACTCAAAATGTGGCGATCACTGTTTCCGTACCTCAGGCATTGCCGCGGCGATAGAGTGATCCCAACTCGTGAGGGGCATACTACGCGAAATCGGTCAAGGCGCCTTTGCCTCACCTCGCTGTCAGAATTTCAAAAGATGAAGGGGGAGTGTATGACACTCCCCCCTCGGGTTTAGCAGGTTTGTTAGAACTCGAGCCGCATGAACAGCCGAGCGTTGAACGGAGCCTGAATGGCGGAAGGTAGCGAGCTAACAAAAGTGGTCCCGGCCGTACTTGATGGCTTCAAGAAATCCGCGTTTGGGACGCCGAACTTCAGGTCGATGTCCTCGTCGATGGAATTGATTCGCTTGGTGTTGGCAACGTTGAAGAGGTCAGCGCCAAAGCGGAGATGGAACCGTTCCGTCATGCTCCACAGATAGTCGGTGTGGAAATTGACGGTCCCAGTCGTGGGTGTGCGGCCAAGGGCACCGCGCCCTCCGATTGGAATTTCACCAGAGTCGAGGTAAACCGGGTGTGCAGCCAGCTCCGTAAGCGGAGTACCGGTTGCGACGTTCACGCCCGTACCCAGGGTCAGGTTCTTCAGCATCCCATGATCGAACACGTAGCTGAAGTAGCCGTTGGCCACTTGCTGCCGGTCCTGGTTCAAGATACCGGGCGTATTTTGACCACCGAGTTGGTTGAAGTTTCCTTGAGTGAAGTCGAACAACGAGCTGATGCCCGGGTCGGACTGGCCGTTGTCATTGCGGAACGCGCCCTCGAAGTTACCGAACACCTTCGAGATGGTGTAGTTCGCACGCAATTGCCAGTTGTGAGAGAACGACTTGTTGACCTCGAACACCACCGACCAGTACTTGTGTACCGGGTCAGCAAAGCCGTCCGGAATGCCGTCTGGACTGAGGCTACCTTCAGGCTGGCCGTTGACGCCAAGCCCAGTTGAAATGAAGCAAGCACCGTTGTTCCCCTGGGCATCGGTGATGGGGCTGCCGAAGCTGTTCGTTGGGAAGTTAAACGTAACGTCACTCGAAGGAATTAAGGGCTTCCCCGCATCTGCGGTCGGCACGCAGGCAGCCGGCAGTACACCCGCCGCGAAGCCCTTTCCCGTGGGGCTACTCGCGTCAGGAACCGTTGTACCAGTAAAGTCGAATTCCTGAGGGTTGGTGAAGATGTCGAGGTTCTTCTTCGGGTTGGTGATCGAGAACTGCTGGGCGATTCCGGCATTTGCCGCTTCCGGCGCGATACCGCCAGTGTCTTCGACGATTCTCCTGAGGCTGCGGTGCATGTATCTCGCGGTGAGAATGATTCCATGCGAGAACTCATGCTCAAAGCCCATGACGTATTCGTCTTCGTACGTGAGCTTGGTTCCGGTGTGAATTCCTTCCAAGCTTTCGGTTGAGCCGAATATGCCGCCGAAGGGCGAGCCCACTGCATTGTTCAAAGTGTGGGTGGTGTCAATGACCGGGGTCACCGTACCGAAATTGTTGAGTGTGGCCACTCTGTCTCCGGCCGCATTCACCGTGAAAGCAGGAACCAGAGCGATGCTGAACAGGTCGAGCTCGTTCGTCAAAGAACGTTCCGCCAGATCGAGAGGCAGGTTGTAGTTATAACGCCCGAAGCTGAACCAGAACTTGTTCTTGCGATCGCCGAATGGATCCACGGTCACCCCAAGTGCAGGAGACCAGTTGTCTGTGAACGTGTACTGAGTGCTCTCTCCAACCAAGCGCTCCTGTTGCCAGCGGAGGCCGGCATTCAGGGTCACGTATTTGTTGATGGTCCAACTATCGTTCGCGTACGCGGAATGAATTCTTCCGGTCGTGTCGAAGTGTTTGAACCCATCGGCCGAGACGCCGAACTCGCTACGGAATTCCTCAAGCGCCACGGGCACAGACGCTGAGGTTCCGTTCGGTCCTAGACCGGGAACGCTCATCAATGCGCATACTGGTGTGGTCCCGCCACCACCCGTCGGGCAGTAGTTAGCGCCGTTGGGGTTGGTATTTTGAAAGTTGTTGAGGGTCCACAAATAGTTAGCATTGGTACCCGACCACGGACAATTCGTAGTCGCGCCCGCCCCTGTGCATTGGAAGCCGAAACCGGCGAGGGCGCCGTTCTGGTTGAGGACAGGAGCGGTAAGCGCCGGACCGGAATTGGCCCGCTCGCCATCGTAGTAGGGGCGACTGTAACCATAACCGATGTCGAAGGCATGCTGGCCCCAGAAATTCACGATTTTTGTTGTGTTGATATGGGCGCCATAGCTTTCGTCGCGGGTATTTTCCACGAAGCCCCTACCAAGCGCAGTGAACTGCCCTTGTTGAACACCCGCGGGAATGCCCGAACCACCAGCGGCTCCAACGAGTGTCTGGGTCTCATCAACGATTCGGGAAACGGCATCATCGTAGCCAGTTTCAGTGAACTTATTGTGCTGCCAGGTGACATCAAGGTTGAGTATCCAGGTCGGAGAGAGCGTGGCATTGTAGCGTGCCACCACGTCGCGATTCCCGAAGTTCAGCTTGCTGAAGGTAGTGTCATTGGGGATGCCGTTAACGCCTACTGTCAAGCGTGACCACGGAAATGAATTTGTGCCCGTGGGATCGCCAAAGACCGATCCTTCGAGGGTGTTCCTGTCGTTCAGCTTGAAGGTCAGCTTGGCAGCATAATTCAAGCTCAACTGTCGCCCGCTAAGCGCACCAAATGCAGCGTTGCCGTCTAGAGGCGGAGACATTGCCAGGGTGTCGACTCTTGATGGATCAAACGAACCGAAGAAGAACAACTTATCCCTCCCAACCGCGGGGACCGGGCCGCCGACTTCTCCGGAGACGTCAAAGTTGGCAATGTGCAGCACCTTGCCAAGCGGATTGGCCAGGTTGAAATCATCGGCGTTCAACCGCTGGGCTTCAAACTGGTTCGGCTGGGCGTAGCCGGCAAGCGCGCCGTGATACTGGTTGCCGCCGGACTTGGTTACGATCTGGACGACTCCGCCGGTCGCGCCACCGTACTGCGGCTGAATGCTGCCGGTCTTTACCTGCACTTCCTTGATGAATGTAAGGTTGATGCCCGTGCCCACCGAGCCGTACACGCGGGAATACAGGCCCAATCCGCCAAAGGCTGTGTCGGTGATGCTGACGCCGTCGGCGATGTACAGGTTCTCAAGGCCTGTGGCGCCGCCAATGGATGGATTCGAGGAGCCAGTGCCGCCGCCACTCACGACGCCAGGAGCCAGGTAGAACAGGCCCGCGACGCCGCGCTGAACGGGAAGCTTGTTATAGAAATCGTCGTTCAGGTTTGAGGCTACCGCCGTGGACGATGTGTCCACCGTCACGGCCGATGCGACGACCTCAACGGTTGAAGTGATGCTGCCCGGTTCCAACTGAACGCGGATGGCCGAAACACGTCCGACGTTAATCGTGATGTCTGGCACTTCCGCTGCTCGGAAACCCTTCATCTCGATCCGAACCTTGTAGGTCCCGGGGATCAGGTCCTGGTAGATGAACGTGCCCTGCGCGTTCGTCGTCTGGGACTGAGTGCCCTGCTGACCGGTTAATGTCGTTTGCGCACCGATGATGGCTCCGCCCGTGGAGTCAACCACCGTGCCATTCAGTGAACCCTTGGCTGCTGATTCCTGCGCCGAGACGCATGGCGCAAGAGCCACCACCAGAGCCACGGTCAGGATTCCTAAGAACAACCACCCCTTACTTTTCATCTAGGATGCTCCTCTAATTCGAATTTGGAACTTTCAGCCGTTTAATGCGGCCACTTCGGAGACCCGAAGCCCCCTGCGGAGGCACTGAGGCGCATTGAATTGCGCGGCGATTCAATGCGCCTCAGTTTTCCGCATGTGACATTCAAAAGGGATTTCCGAGTTGGAGCGTGGGACCTGTCGAATGCAACGTTCCAACATTCCTCCTCTTCAGGAGCTGTATGGCAAGGGGAGGGCCAAAGATTTCAATCAGCATTTACAATGATTTACGTTCCGAAATAGTTGATGAGGATATGATTTCGCGGACCTAAAAAATTATCTTCCCCCCCGCGCATCCGGTACCCGGGAAGATGCACGCGTAGAATCAACACTGATTTTTGTTAATTCACATCAAATAGAAGGGGTGGCCGGATAAATTCCAAATTGTGAATGTTTAGCGCTGCGAAGATGTTGCACACGGAACCAAGTATCGGTACAACTTCCGGCCAGCGGCGACTCTTGATTCGTTGGAACCTGCGCTAATTGAAAGCGATTTTCTGTACGTTGGCCCCGCTTTTTATGTCATTCACACCTCTCAACCCCAAATGATGGCGATTCCAGCTACAATCGTTGCCAGGAAGAGGATGAGCATGCCGTCTAAAAGCGCTCGGCGAATTATTTTGGCCTATGTGTGGTCGTTCTCGTTCTGGGGCCTGTGGTGTTTGACGATGGCTTGGCAGCAGTACGCCTTCAATTGGGCCGGCGGGAATCACGTGCCATTCCTTGGATTTTTGCGAATGTTTTATGCTGGTGACATCGCGTATGCGATGCTCACGCCGCCCATATTTTTCCTGGTTGCTCGATTCCCCATCGGTCTCCACAAAACGTTCCGGGGCGTGTTCGCTTACCTGTTTGGGTTCTTACCCTTCGTGTTTTCCTATGCCTGCATTCGCTATCTTTTTGCGCCGATGTGGAGCATTCGTCTCCAGCAATTCGTGCCGCGATCGTTCGACGTGGTGCGGGAATTTATCGCTGTAGACATCCTTGACATCATCAGCCTGTACGCCGTGATCGTAGTCGTTGCTCATGCCTATCAATATATCAAGCGAGCCCGAGCCAAAGAACTCGAGCAACACGAATTACAGCAGCTTCTCGTGACCAGCGAACTGCAAACCCTGAGAAGCCAGTTGCACCCTCACTTCTTATTCAACACACTTCACGGGATTTCCACGTTGATAGACACCGATGGAACACGCGCCAAAGCGATGGTTATCAAGCTTTCCAGCCTGCTTCGCACTGCGCTACAGCACGACAGCTCCGATCTCGTCACACTTCAACAGGAAATTAAATTCATAGAGTCTTACATCGACCTCGAGAAGATGCGGCTGGGGAATCGGCTGGAGGTGCGCTGGAGAATTCAGCCTGGAACTGAAGAAATACTCGTTCCGCAGATGATCCTGCAGCCGCTCGTCGAGAATGCCATCCTGCACGGGATCGCTTGCTGCCGCGGAGGAGGCTGGATTGAGATCATCTCGCGGCGCGCCGAAGGCTTTCTCGAACTCCAGGTCCAAAACAGCGTTGGCGGAAAGAGCCAGAGAGGAATGGGCCTCGGCCTGAAAAATACGGCGGCACGATTGAAGTACCTCTACTCCGACGAAGCGACATTTTCCTTCGCGGTAGCTGAGGAGCGCGTCGCGACCTCCACACTCGCCCTCCCGTTGTTCGGATCTCGGCAGCAAGCTTCCGCAACCGTATCGATTCTGAGTGCGCAAGAATGACGGAAAAGGAAGGCTAATGCGGGTACTGATTGTGGATGACGAACCGCTCGCTCGAAGCGCGTTGACGAATGCATTGGCCGCCAGGGACGACGTTGAGCTCTTCGATTCGGCGAATGATGCTTTCGAGGCGATCGAGAAGCTGCAAAAGGAAACATATGACGTCCTCCTGCTCGACATCAACATGCCGGAATTGTCCGGGATCGAACTCGTTGATTCCCTGAAGAAACGGGAGCAGGCAATACCTGCAATCATATTCGTCACGGCGCATCAGCAGCATGCCGTAGCGGCTTTCGAGAGACGCGCCGTGGACTACATCCTGAAACCCTTCTCGAACGAGCGCGTGCAGGAAGCTCTGAATGTTGCGATTCGGAGAACGGCGAGTGAGCGCGCCGCGAGTTTGATGGAAATAATGCCGCAGTTGAAGGTCTTGCTATCGAAATCTTCGAAGATCGCAATCAAGATAGAAGGCAAGATCCTTTTCATCGATCCTGCGGAAGTGGTCGCCGTAGAGGCACAGGGCAATTACGCGTTGCTTCAAAGACTGTCAGGCTCCTATTTGCTCCGGGCGTCCATCTCAACGTTAGCCGAGAAGCTTCGACCCTACGGTTTTATACGGATTCACCGTTCGGTGCTGGTCAACGTTTCCTGCGTTCAAGAAATTCAGCCCTGGACAACGGGAGAGTATCTGCTTCGTACAAGAGGGGGAAAGGAATACACCGTGTCGCGCACTTATAAGGGGAACCTAAGATCCCTTGCGCACTTATGGGTGGGGAACGATGCGCCTTTCACCCAATAAGAACGAATTCCTTCTAATTATGAGCTAGTGGAAACGTGCATCTCCATTGGTCGCGACTTGCGCGCTAATCTTGCTGCTTTGGCCGACGAGGTAACTTCGAGCCATTCGGAGTAAATGTCCTCCATTCTGCCAATCTGTTCTGCAAAAGAACGTTCCCGTATTTCAAGCCATTGGTCGAGCGAAATCCGCCCGTAAATTGGAACCTCTGCCGTAGCAGCCCAGGCGATTGTGGGCAGCATTGCTAGAGAACGATATAGGACCATTCGCAGTGCACGAATAATGATCACAGCATTTTTTATGTCCTGATAGTAGGATCCGTGGCTGCTAGACCAAGCCGACGAATCAATCCCGGGGACCCCCGAGGACGGCCCGCAAATAAAACGGCGCCAATGAACGTACTCGACGACCTCACGGTCTGCGAGGTGCCAGACCGTCTCGTGAATGCTCAGACGATGCGGATAGGCCTTGTAGGCCCACATCTTTCTTGGAAAACGGCGAAGCGTCGCACACAGCAAAGCCGGGCCATGGCCGAAGCATTCAAGGACTCGCATTATTTCTGCGTTCATAAAGAAGCTTTTGTAATCAATCCAATAAGCCGCAACCTTCAGTAATGTTCCGACATTCATTATGAAATCGATTGGACGCATGAAGAGACAAATGTGATGAAACCGCGAATCGTTGGGGTGAAACGGACGCTGAGAGTGGTCAAATAGAAGTGATCGAAAAGTCTGGGGTGAGCGATGGGATTTGAACCCACGACCCTCGGTGCCACAGACCGATGCTCTACCAACTGAGCTACGCTCACCGCCTGGAAAAATCATAGCACGCCGCTGCGCGCATCAGCAAAGCCCAAGAAAGAAACGATGGATGCGAACAGGGGTTGGTGCACAGCCAAGCGACACCGAATAATCGTGGAATTTACGCCTTGCGTGGGAATGGAATTGGCGCCGAGCGGCGGCGCGCGCGTCCGCTCGAGTATTGCTTCAGCCGCGCCCGTGCTTGCTGTGCCCAGGGGCCATTCGGCGCGTAGCGGAGATAGAACACCCAATGTTCGCGGGCGCGGCGGCGCTCGCCGCGTTTCTCATATGCCAGCGCGAGATTGAAATGGACGTCGGCATGCGCGGGCATGGCGCGCGCGGCGCGCTCGAGATGCTCGACGGCTTCATCGAGCTCGCCCAACTCCTCGAGTGTGCAGCCAAGGTTGTAACGCGAGATGCCGTTCATCGGATCGAGCTGGACAGCGTTGAAAAATGCAGCGCGCGCATCCGAGAGCTGGCCCATCTGGTAGTAGGCAACGCCTAGATTGATGTGCGCCTCAATCCAATCCGGCGCAAGCTCCACGACGCGCAAATAAGTCTGAATCGCCTCGGGCAGCATTTCCTGGCGTGTCTCGCATTCCAGAGCGGCTTCAAAGAGTTCTTCGGGCGTGCGTCCGGTCATGGAATGCAATTTCGCCCGTTGCGACGGCGCGCCGAAAGGGAAAACCCACTGTTGCCGAAGAGGATTGAATGGCCTCGAATCGCCGGGAGGAATCACCAGAAGCTCGCGGCCCTGCTCGAGAAGGCGAAGCTCCTGCAGCGGGCGCGCCGGTTCGCCGAACTGCTGCTCGAGTAAAGTGACCGTGTGGCGCACGCGGCGCGCCGGGATGCGATTGTCCGTCAGGCGCTTGATCGTGCGCAGGGCGACCAAATCTCCGAAGTTGTAAAAGCGCTCGCCCCAGCGCGCCTTGGGACGCACCAGCCGAAGTCTTTCCCAGTAGCGAAGCCGGCCCGCATCAAGTCCCAGAATGCGCCCGACCTCTCTTCGTGTATAACGTTGCGCCAAGCCGACGGACCCCCGCGTCGTGCGGACTTCTGCGAATGATTATGCACCCATTGTCAATCATTGGCGTGTCCGCAATGTCGTAAAGAAGTGTCCAGCCGCCCGGGCGCAAAGATTACCAGAAGAAGACACGCGGTTGCGCGGCGCTGAGGGCTTGCTAGACTTTTAATGGAAGCCGCCCGCCACAATGCCTCTCGACAACGCCGAGCGTTTGTATCTGCAACGCCAGGTCACGCTGGCACGCGCAATCCTTGCGGCCTTGGCGCTGGTGGATCTGGTGGAGACTTCGGGCGATCCGGCGCGCCGTACCGCGGTGATATTTCTTTCCGCGTACTTGATCTTCGCCATCGCCGCCGTCCTGGCCGAGAATTTCCTGCCGGAGCGAAAATTTCAAATTCCCTTGGCGGTTGATTTTGTCGTCATCGGCGCTTTTTTGTTCGTCACCCCTTCCGTTTCGGCTTTCTGGTTTCTATTTCTTTTCGCCGTCTTTGCGCTGGCCACACGGGACGACAACCGCGGAATGGCCTTACTCGTGGGCGCGGCCACTTGCGGAATTATCGTTCGGGTCGCAGCCGCCGACGCATTCGGCTGGCACAGCGCCATGCATTGGGTAGCAGTGGGAGCCGGGACCCTCGTCTCCGGGCTGGGCATGGGGTTCCTGGGCACGCGCGAAAGAGAGCACCTGGTCCGCCAGCAATTCCTGCAAAAAGTGACCCAGCTACTGCAATTCGATCGCGGCCTCGCGGAATCCATCCGGCAGGCGCTCGGAGAGATGTGCCTGGCCTTCAAATGCGAGCAGGCGTGCCTGGTAATTCGCGATGAAGACTTGGACCGGCTGTTCGTCTGGAGAGTTCGCCCGAACGAGCGGGAGCAGCACTCCCCGGAAGGGCTTCCCCTAACGCGCTCGGACACTTTCCTGGCCGATTGCCTGGAGATTTCCATGTGCTGGGAATTCAGGAATGGCCAGGGCGAAGGCTTCGGGTGGGACCGCCGGACGGGCGAACGGTTTCGCACCGTTCCAGCGCCACCGGGAGGCACGCGGGAGGAGCTAGGCGCAAAGTCCCTGTTGGCCGTAACAATTGAAGCCGGAGGAAGGCCAGCGGGGCGGGTCCTGCTGATCAATCCGCGAAAGAAATTCTCGACGGGCGATCTCCGCTGGCTCGAACAGATCGTGCGGCACCTGGGGCCCCCGCTCGAGAATGTCTTCCTGCTGCGCCATTTGCGGGCGCGGGCGGTGGAATCCGAGCGCAGCCGCATCTCCCGCGACCTCCACGACGGGATCCTACAGACCCTGCTGAGCCTGAATATTCAGCTCGGCGTGCTGCGCCACAAGCTGCCCAGGACGCCCGAACAGGCCGAATCGGAGCTTGGCAGCCTGCAAAGAACCGTCCAGCAGGAGAGCGAGGAACTGCGCCGGATGGTGACGGATTTGCGCCCTCTGCGTGTTGAGAGTGCCGATATGCGCGAATTAATGTTAGGCTTTGCGGAGCGCTATCGCAATGAATCGGGGTTGGCTCTCGATCTGTTCATTGAAGACAAGAATTTACGGCTCCCGGACCGCATTTGCAGGGAGCTTTTCCAGATTTACAGAGAGTCACTACATAACATAAAAAAGCATGCGAATGCCAGCCACGTCGTGGTAAAACTAGGGCAAGATGAGGCGAAAGTCTCTCTCGTTGTGGACGATAATGGCCGGGGCTTCAGCTTCTCTGGGCGATTTACGAGCGAGGAGCTGGACCGGCTGCGTCTCGGGCCAATTTCGATCAAGGAACGAACAAGAGGCGTAGGGGGAACGCTGACGGTAGAATCGAATCCCGGGCACGGGGCGCGTCTAACCATCGAAATTCCATTGAATTAAAATGACGAAAGCGAAACCGGTGATTCGCATCCTGGTCGCGGACGACCACGCTATTTTCCGCGACGGTCTCCGCAAGCTGCTTGAGGCAGCCGATGAGATCCAAATTGTCGGCGAAGCCTCGAACGGGAACGAGTGCGTCAAAATGCTGGCGAAATTCAAGCCCGACATTTTGCTGCTCGATCTGCGCATGCCGGAAAAGGACGGGTTGGGCGTCCTCGAAGAAGTGAACTTTGATTCCATGCCCACGCGCGTTATTGTATTAACGGCGGCGGAGGATGACCGCGACGTGGTCCGCGCCATGCGGCTGGGAGCGCGCGGCGTGGTGCTGAAGCAGTCCGCCAGCGATTTGCTGGTGAAAAGCATTCGCAAGGTGTATGACGGGGAAATCTGGCTCGACAACAGGATGACCGCCGAAGTGATTGACGCCTTCAAAAAATCGGCCGAATCCGGGCAGCGCCGCGAAAAGCCGCTGCTCAGCGATCGCGAGAAGGAAATCGTGCAGCTCGTCGCGCAGGGATTCAGGAACCGCGAAATCGGCGAGAAGCTCTTCATCAGCGAACAAACCGTGAAAAACCACCTCCACAATATTTTCGATAAGCTCGGCGTTTCCGACCGCCTGGAATTGGCTCTCTACGCCATCCATCACCGCCTGATCGATCAGGCTTAGTTTTCCCGCTCCCTTTGCTCTTGCCGCCAAGCGAAACCTTTCGCCTCCGATGCCGCAGGATGAGGTATTCTTTTTTTCGGGAATTAACGTGAGCACACCGCCAAATGCCGCCGCCATCGAATCGGCCGGCCCGCATCGTTTTTCCCGCGAGGTGATTTTGCTGGCGTGTCTGGGGCTGCTGCTGATTTTCTTTGCGTCCACCGCGTTTCTCACGCGCATGTACCATCATCAGGTTCACACCCTCGGCGATGAGTGGTTTGCAAAGGGTGAAGCAAGCTTCCAGGCACACGATATTGAGGCAGCGCTCACCGACTATCGAAACGCGCTCGTCTATTCACCGAACAGCACCAACTTCCAATTTCATCTCGCCCAGGCCCTGGCCGCTGCCGGCCGCGGCGATGAAGCTCGTGCCTATTTGCTGAATCTGTTGTCCGAATCACCGGGCGACGGGCAAATCAATCTGGAACTGGCGCGAATTGCCGCCCGCCAGGGCGCCATGCCTGAGGCCTTGCGCTATTATCACGCCGCGGTTTACGGTGTTTGGGATTCAGACCCGATCGCCATGCGCTGGCGCTTGCGCCGGGAGCTTTGCGAGTATTTGCTCGATCATGGCGCCGCGAATCAGGCCGTCGCGGAACTCATTCTGCTTGCCGAAAATACGCCTCCAGACGACACCGAAGAGCTGAAAATTGTCGGAAATCTACTGCTGCGCGCACAGCTTTGGCCTCGAGCGCTTAGCGCGTTTCATTCCGTGCTGGCCGCCGAACCTCGGGATGCCGAGGCCATGCGGGGCGCAGGCACGGCGGCATTTCAACTCGGCCAATATTTGCAAGCGGTGGAATATTTCGACCGCTTGCCTCACGATCAAGCCGCAGATTCGCAAGTAACGCAAATGATCGAGACCTCCCGCGAAATTCTGGATGGGGATCCGTTTCGTCCCGGCATTCCGGACGACGTACGGGCACAGCGGGCTGCCACCGCGCTCGCCACTGCGGAATCTCGCGTCCAGGAATGTGCAAGCGGCCGAGGCATATCGCTCACCGATTCTCCACCGAAATCCGATTTGCAGACGGCCTATGCGATGAGCCAGCAGAAGAAAACGAATTGGAGCGAGCACAGCCTCCGCAGGTTTCCAGATCGCGTGGATGAGGCAATGTCCATTGCCTTCAGATTGGAAGATCTTGCAACGCAGACCTGTGGCGCGCCGCAGGGCAAGGACAATGCACTTTGGCTGCTCGGGCGCTCTCGCGGGGTCATCCCCTAATGACCGAAATCGCCACGCAAACGGCTGAATCGACGCCCCCGCCGGAACCACCGCGCTCTCCCTGGAATCTTTGGGCGCTTTGGCAATCCTGGACGCATCGCATTCTGACGCTGCGCGAGGACTACCTCTTTCTTTTTCTCGCCGTGCTCATCGGAATGTTCTCGGGGCTCGCCGTCGTCTGTTTTCGCATCGCGATTGATTGGACACACCTCGTCCTGCTGGGCTCGTCGCTCGCACCTCCCCCTTTGCGCGTTCTCTTGGTCCCTACGATCACCGGGATCGCAGTCGGTTGTTTGATCCTCTATCTATTCCCGCAGGCGCGCGGGAGCGGCGTGAACCAGACCAAGTCGGCCGTGTACATCTCGAATGGCTACGTGCCCTTCAACACCGTGATTGGAAAATTTGTCACTTGCGCGCTGGCCATCGGCAGCGGGCAATCGCTGGGGCCTGAAGATCCTTCGCTGCAAATGGGCGCGGGGATTGCTTCCGCCCTCGGCCGGCGCTTGAATCTGTCGCAAGAAAAGATTCGCTTGATTGCTCCCGTCGGTGCCGCCGCGGGCTTGGCCGCAGCGTTCAACGCGCCCTTTTCTGCCGTGCTGTTCGTCATTGAGGAAGTCATCGGCACCTGGAGCGCCGGCGTTCTCGGAGCAATCGTGCTCGCAGCGGTCTCGAGCGTCGTCACCATGCGGTCCTTTCTCGGCGCGGAGTCTCTTTTCCGCGTGCCGGTATTTCACATTGCCGGCGCCGGGGAACTCCTCGCATATGTAGTGCTCGGAATCTTCGGCGGAGGCGCCTCGCTCCTGTTCCTGAAATGGATTGTTTACGCCCGCCCGCGGATCCAGTCGCTCCCGCGCTGGACGCAGCATTTCTTGCCGGCCCTGGCCGGCTTGCTCGTCGGATTTATCGGCATCTGGCTGCCGCAAGTAATGGGTGCGGGATACCCGGTGATGGATCAGGCGCTCCACGGGCAATTCACCTGGAAGCTGCTCCTCGTTCTAGCCGCGCTCAAAATTCTCGCCACTGGATTTTCTTTTCTCAGCGGCACGCCCGGCGGCATGTTTGCTCCCACCCTTTTTATCGGCGCAATGCTCGGCGGGGCTGTCGGCAGCGTCGAGCATCATATCTTCCCGAGCCTGACGGGAACCGTGGGAACATTCGCGCTCGTCGGCATGGGCACATTTTTCGCCGGTTTTCTGCGCACGCCGATTACGTCCATCTTTATCGTGTTTGAGATTACCGGCAGCTACACGGCCGTCCTGCCGGTGATGATCGCGAGCCTGGTGGCCTACTTGATTTCGCGCCAGTTTCAGCGCGTCCCGCTATTCGATTTGCTGGCCCGCCAGGACGGCCTCGTCCTGCCCTCGATCGAAGAGCAGCGTGAGCAAATGTCGCTGATGGTTGAGGAAGCGATGCAATACGACGCGGCAATCGCCGTTGCGCCGCGCGAAACCATCGCGGAAGTCGCTCGCCGTGCCGAGGCAAAGCCGGGCGCCCCACTGATGGTCTACGCGCGCGTGGGCGATTGGCGTTTACTCGATCGCGACGAAATCGCGCAGCTCGCCGCGAAATCCCCCGGCGATGGCAAGATCTCCGATGCCAGCTCGAAAGGCCCTCTGCCCATCCTCTTCCGCGATCAATCGCTCGAGGAGGCACTTCATTCCATGGGCGATTGGCCGGCACTGCCGGTAGTCAGCCGCGCAGATCTCAGCAGCCTCGAAGGCGTCATCACCCTGGCCGACATCCTCCGCGCTTTCCGCAACGCCACGCCAGAGTAAAACCCCCAATCGCCCCATCCCGGGAATGCATCAAAAAGTAGCCAGTTCTAGGCCTCTCCTAGTACTTCCGTACCGACTCCTTGGTCCCGAATTGGCCCTATTGCTCTATTGAGCGTGCGAGGGTTAAATCCCAGACTGGACAGGTAATTAGGAGGTAGGTGAACTGTGGCTCTAAAAGAGCGACGTGCAACAAGGCGCTTTCTCATGCGTCTGCCGCTCACCGTCCGCTGGACGGATGAATCTGTCGTCGGTGAGGCCGCTACGGAATCACGCGAGGTCAGCTCGCGTGGCCTCTATTTCCATTTGCCCAAAGGGTTGAAGAGCGGCTCTCCGGTCGAAATTGTGATGACCCTTCCGCACGAATTGACCCAGGCCGGCCCCGTGCGCGTCCGCTGTCTCGGCCGCGTCCTTCGGAGCAGCCCCGAATATTCGGGTGAAGTGGGAGTGGCAGCCGCCATCGAACGTTACGAGTTCATGCGCAACGGCGAACACGCGGCATAACGAGTTCTTACCCAGACCCTGCGGAGATGGGTAGGAAAAGGCCGGGCGGCTTGGGTCCCTCAGCCTAGCCCCCGGCCACTTTTCTGTCCGGCCGATAATCCTTCAAAACTTCGCGCAATCTCTCGCCTCAATTTTCCCGGCATCACCAATCACGCATTAACTAAAATTCGCGGCGGGGGGCGGGCTGATCTTGGCCGACGCGCCCGGCGGCTATATCAGCCTTGTGGTAATTCTCGCCGCGAATCGGCGCGCCCGCTAGGCGGCGCAGTATCGCGAGCTGGCCGACGTGCGTTAGCGAATCCGCGATGGCGCCCTGGAAGATCTTCTCGGGCGTCTCGCCGAGCGGCGCGTCCGACGCGAGGTAGGCGTCAAGCGCCTCGAGCGACTTGTAAAATCGCGCGACGCCCTCCTTCCACCCCACGACCGGCGAATCGTGCCATTCCGGCTTGCCCTTCGCCTGGGAAAGCGCCCAGTCAACCAAGTCGCCCAGGTGCGCTAGAACCTGCCCGGGCGTCCGCGCGCCCTCCAAAGCGTGAAAGCTCGCGAAACCCGCGGGCGCATCGCTCAACGGCTTCCTCGCGCGATAGGCCAGCGTTGCCACCGTATGACGAAGCAGCAGGCGGTCGTTGCCGGCGGCTGCTGTTGGATTTTTGTTGTCCATGGCTGCAAAATATATCATTGTCGGCGGCGGTTTGTGACGGCGCGCGCCGGGGAGCCCCACGTGAACGAAGTCTTCATCTGCGATGCCATCCGCACTCCCTTCGGGAAGTACGGCGGAGCGCTCGCCTCAGTCCGCGCCGACGACCTCGCCGCCCTCCCCCTCCGCGCGCTCATGGAACGCAATCCGCTCGTAATCTGGGCGGCCCTCGACGACGTCATCTACGGCTGCGCCAACCAAGCCGGCGAAGACAATCGCAACGTCGCGCGCATGGCACTGCTCCTCGCCGGCTACCCCGAGCAAGTTTCGGGCGCGACGGTCAACCGCCTGTGCGGCTCGAGCCTCGAAGCCGTCAGCGTGGCCGCGCGCGCCATCAAATCCGGCGAAGCGGAGCTAATGATCGCAGGCGGCGTCGAGAGCATGACGCGCGCTCCCTTCGTCACCGGAAAATCTGAGAGCGCCTTCAGCCGCAGCGCGCAACTCTACGATACGACCATCGGCTGGCGCTTCGTCAACCCGCTCATGAAGTCCCGCTACGGCGTGGACTCCATGCCCGAAACCGCCGAAAACGTGGCCGAAGAATTTCACGTCTGCCGCCAGGATCAGGACGCCTTCGCCCTCCGCACGCAGCAGCGCTGGGCCCGCGCCCAAGCCGCCGGTTTCTTCAAAAATGAAATTGTGCCGGTCGCCGTGCAGCAGCCAAAAGGCGAGCCGAAAATTTTCGACACGGACGAGCAGCCCCGCCCGGACACCACTCTCGAAGTGCTCGCGAAGCTGAAGCCCATCGTCAAGCCCAACGGCACAGTCACCGCCGGCAACGCTTCCGGCATCAACGACGGCGCCTGCGCGCTCCTGCTCGCTTCCGCAGCCGCCGCAAAAAAATACAGCCTCACGCCGCGCGCCCGCGTGCTAGCGACAGCCGCCGTCGGCATCGCCCCGCGCATCATGGGCTTCGCCCCCGCCCCAGCCACGCGCAAAGTCCTCGATAAGATCGGCCTGAAGCTCGCGCAAATGGACGTGATCGAGCTAAACGAAGCCTTCGCCGCCCAAGCGCTAGCCGTAACGCGCGACCTAGGCCTCCCAGACGACGCGCCGCAAGTCAACCCCAACGGCGGCGCCATCGCCATCGGCCACCCGCTAGGCGCCAGCGGCGCCCGTCTCGTCACGACGGCGATCAATCAGCTCCAAGCCACCAAAGCCCGCTACGCCCTATGCACAATGTGCATAGGCGTAGGCCAAGGCATCGCCACAATCATCGAGCGCGTCTAGCCGAAGTGATTCGTGAGTAGTGACTGGTGATTAGTGATTTGTGGCCTTCCTCCCCGTGCCCGGCATTCGTAACGCGGGCGTCCCGCCGGCCTCTCGCTCCTGCCGTTACCTTCGCCGTTACCTTCGCCGTTACCTCCCAATGTAGCGCAGGCGTCCCGCCGGCTGCCTTTGACTTGCCCTTACGCCGTTGCCGCTGCCGTTGCCCCCTCCCCATGCCCGTCATTCTGAGCGGAGGGCCGGCTCCTTTCTCCTTTCGTGCCGTTTCTTGGGACGAGCCGGCCCGCAGTCGAAGAATCTCTCTTTCTGTTGCTGTTGCTGTCGCTGTTGCCGTTGATGCTGCCGTTGCCTTCGCTCGTCGCCTTAAGGTTGTCATCCCGATGCCGGACGCCTTCCGTCCGACGTGGGATCCCTCTTGCCGTTGCCTTCGCCCCTCCTGCCGCCCCCCGAATTGTCTCTAAATATCGCCACTTTGGTATCGATTAGAAAGCACTCCCGTCCTTTGTTTTCATAGACATCAAGCGAATTCTAATCGTCACCAGTATCGATTAGAATTGCAGTGGCTAGTGCCTAGTGGCCCGCCTTCGCAACCCCATCATGCTACGGCGGGCAAGCGAGTGGCTAGAAACCCCGCAAAGCAAGATTCGCGCAATAGAAGCAGCGCGATCGGTCCTGAGACATAGTGGCATCAATTTGTCGGAGCTTAAGCTCCGACCCCCTAAACATCAAATTTGACATCTGCTTCTAGACCGAGCCGGTTGTTCCACCCCGCGCCCCTCATCCAGAATGCTCGCCGTTGGAGTCCGCCAGTTTTTTGGAGGACCCCCACCCTCTTGGAGGGCCTCGCCCCTCACTCCTCGTGCTAGTTTGTCGCCCCTCGTCATTTGACACGTCTCCGCATCCAACATCGCATGACGCCGGGGAAAAACGCAAGCGAACGAGCCTGTGGAGTTTTTTCTGGGTCGGCGGGTTTTCACTGATCAAGTCAGAGGACTGGCCTCTTGAAAAGGCGCAAAGGACCTGTGCTGGTTCAGCCTGAAATGGAATGAGGGCGTTTTCCGTTGGTGAGTAATCCGCCCCTTGGGGCAAGGTCATTGTAGCTCAGGTTTGCGATTACGAACCATGGCGTGACTGGCGTCGCGCCCTCGGCTTAGGAAACATTTCAAGAACGTGTGGCTGGGCTTTATGAGCAAAACGCCCCGCTGGAGGTTATCCGGCGAGGCGTTGACCAATACGTTCGGCGCTGGAAGCGGTGGGTGATGAGTGGTGTTCGGTTTTTGTTAGGGAGCGATGCGTTCAAGTGCCCTGTGAATGGCACAGCCCTATCCGTTTCCGCATCACCAACACGAGTCCTATCCCGACCAGCATTAGGGTGACGGTGCCTGGCTCCGGCATGGAAAGGGTAGCTGGAGTGAAGGTTAATGTGCCGCCCTGATCATTCACGGGGGGGGAGTTAGTGTTTATGGGGCCAAAACTAACGGAGAAGGATAGGGGTTGGCTTATGTCGCTGATTATAAACATTTCGTTGGATTCGAACCAAGAAAAGGAGTCCGTATCAAGCCAGCCGCTAAGCAGCGTAAGGTCGAATGTCTGAGAATCCCACGTGATGACGAGGGTTGGCGACGGGAATGTCACGTCTGGTGCGGTCGGTGCCGCGACCGTACAACTCACAAACTCGGTTGCCACGCATGCGAAGGTCACGCTGTCGGCACGGGCGCAGGGCGCAACGATGGCCCCAAGGAGCAGCGTAAGGATCATCCACATCGTTTTTCGCATTTTCGGCCTCGCGCCGCAGGCTCGATTGATCAACGGCCCGACGGAAAACAACCCACAATTCCTTGCATTTCAGGGACCTATGCTCTGCCGGAGTTCGCTAAAACTGCGCTAGGCTGCTACCTATTGATTCTAAAAGGCGTAGGGCATAATCGGGTCCAGATGCCTCCTTTGCCGTTACCCACGTTTGTGCAGAATATTGCGGTCTTTGGGTAATCAAGGCTCTGGTTCTGCCGCTTTTTTCTAGTGGCGGCAGGAAACCGAACGCCATTCAGGGCATGGGAGATGGCGCATCGTTTTCCTCACGCAGCCCGTTGGCGGCGAGTCTTCCGCTGTTGCCGCGCCGCCTCCAACTTTCGATCCCGCTCGGCCTGAATCTCCTGCTGATGCCCGGTGAGCATGTCCTTTGGTGTGATGTAGCCGATGGCGCTGTTCAAACGCACGTTGTTGTAATGCTCGACGTATCCCTTGACCAGACGCCGCGCATCTTCCAGCGAAAGCGGCGTGCCGGGCCGAATGCACTCCCCTTTAAGTGATTTGTGCCGACGTTCGATCTTTCCATTCGATTGAGGGTAATACGGCGAAGTCCGGACGTGCGTCATACCCGAGATCCGAATGAACTCCTTGAAGTCCTTGGCGATAAACTGGGGACCGTTGTCGGAAATGATTCGCGGTTTAACCCCCGGATACCGCTCTTTGGCCCCTTCCAGAATGATCTCAATGTCGGCCTCCGTCATTGACTCCCGCAGATCCCAATGAACCAAGAAACGGCTGTAGCCGTCCAGGATGCTGCACAGGTAGTAGAACGCCGCGCAAACGTTCAGGTAGGAAACATCGATATGCCAATGCTGATGCGGCTGCGGCGGTTGGTCAAAGCCGGTCCCTTTCTTCGAGGGCTTTCCGTTCCACTTCTGCAGCAGTCCCGCTCGACCGAGCACCCGCCACACGCTGGCCGGACTCACCGCCACAATGTCGGCGTCCAGCATCATGAATGTCAGCCGCCGATAGCCTTCCAGCGGATTTTTCAGGTGGAACGCAATGATCGCCTGCTTCTCCCAATCCTCCAGCCAAAAGTCTCGGGGAATCCAGCCGTTATGCTCATTGACCTTGCCGTACCGCTCGCGCCAGCCGTAGAACTTGCTGGCCGTGATGCCGAGCCAGCGAATGAACCGCCCGGCGCTGATCTCGGTCTTCTCCGACCAGCGCCGGACAAAGTCCACGATCTGGTCCCGCGTATCATGCGGAACCCAGACCCCGGTCAGAGTTCCCCAACTCTTTTTTTTAGGGCCACATGCTCCGCCATCAGTTCGGCCAAAACCTCATCTTTCGTCTGGATCTTCTTCTCCAGATGCGCGATTCGTTCCTGTTCGGGCTGATGGTCGGTCAGTCCTCTCTGCTGGAAAGCGGCAGCTCCGTTCTCGAAGAACTCCTTCTGCCAGCGGTAGAACACGGTTGGCTGGAGTCCCCGTTCGTCACACAGATCAGAGTTCGACACTCCTTCCACCAAATGCCGCCTGAGAATGGCGACTTTCTCTTCCGGTGTGTAGTGCTTCCGTTGCTTTTTCATGGGTTCGCTCCGTTATCTTAACGGATGAACGCTTTCTCCATTTCCAGCTGAGGCAGGACAGACCCGGCACCCGGCTCGCCCGTAGAAACAATACCGTACCCGTCAAGGTCTCTTGTCCGGTTAGCGCGTTTATCGGGACTTAGCCTCCAAACTGGGTCCCTTCGTTGACTTGTTTCCTACCCGCAACCTAGCATGTGCTGCACATGCCAGGCACCGACCCGCTCATTGGCCAAACGATCTCACACTACCGCATCGTCGACAAGCTCGGCGACGGTGGTATGGGTGTGGTTTACAGGGCCGAGGACACGCGGCTTCATCGCTTTGTCGCGCTGAAATTCTTGTCGCCGGAGCTTGCCCGCGACCCGCAGGCACTGGCCCGTTTCCAACGCGAAGCGCAGGCCGCATCGGCGCTGAATCACCCAAACATCTGCACAATTTACGATGTTGGCGAGCAAGATGGGCAGGCGTTCATCGCCATGGAGTTTCTGGATGGTCAGACACTGAAACGCTGCATTAGTGGCAAGCCGCTACCCCTAGAACAAGTGCTAGAGTTGGGAATTGAGATTGCGGACGCGCTGGATGCTGCGCACGCCAATGGTATCATCCACCGCGACATCAAGCCAGCGAACATCTTCGTAAGCACGCGCAGTGAGACCAAAATCCTCGATTTTGGATTGGCGAAGCTCCGGCCGGATGGGGACCGTTCTGCCGCACCGACAACCACTGGAGAAGAGGAGATCACAACGCCTGGTTCGGCGCCGGGAACTCTCGCCTACATGTCGCCAGAGCAGGTACGGGGCGAAGAGTTAGACGCCCGCACGGACATATTCAGTTTCGGT
The DNA here is from genome assembly GCA_963701005.1 of uncultured Acidobacteriota bacterium. Taxonomy (GTDB): domain Bacteria; phylum Acidobacteriota; class Terriglobia; order Acidiferrales; family UBA7541; genus Palsa-295. The sequence continues at coordinate 1,775,364 of OY969555.1, read as the reverse complement.
CTGGTGCTCTATGAAATGGCCACTGGCCGGCAAGCGTTCATCGGCAACACGACCGGAGTCATCACAGACGGAATTCTGAACCGGGCCCCGATCCCCGCGGGCCGCGTCAATAGTGATGTGCCGCCCAAGCTTGAAGAAACCATCAACAAAACGCTGGAGAAGGATCGCAAGCTTCGATATCAAACCGCCTCCGACTTGCGGGCTGACCTGCAGCGCTTAAAACGCGACAGCGATTCAGCGCACGTCGCCGCGAGGAGCACAACCGTTCCCTCCGCAGGGGCCATGCCGTGGTGGCGCGGAAAGGTGGCTTTGGTTGCTGGTGGAACGGCGCTGGCGGCACTGCTGGCACTGGGAATCTGGTATGGCGCGTTCCGCACGCGAGGCGAGGCCATCAACTCGCTGGCGGTTCTGCCGTTCGCCAACGTGGGCTCCAATCCGGACACGGACTACTTGAGTGACGGCATCGCCGAGAGCCTCATCGACAGCCTCTCCGAGTTGCCTAGCCTGAAGGTGACTTCGTGGAGCGGCGTCTCGCGCTATAAAGGGAAAGACGTGGATCCGCACACCGTGGGGCGTGAGCTCAACGTGCGCGCCGTTCTGGCGGGCAGGATTATTCAGCGCGGCGACAAGCTCTCAATCAGGGCTGAACTCGTGGAGGTGGACGACAATAGTCATCTGTGGGGTGAGCAGTACAATCGCACGCTGGCCGATGCATTGCCGATGCAGCAGGAAATCGCCCACCAGATCGCGGCAAAGCTGCGGCTGCGTCTGAACAATAATCAGATGGCACAAATGGCGAAACACCAAACCGGCAATCCGGAGGCATATCAACTTTATTTAAAAGGCCGGTTCTACGCCTCCAAAGGTACCCGAGAAGGAGTCGACAAGGGGATCGATTTCCTTCAGCAGGCCGTCGCTCTGGATCCGAATTATGCACTGCCTTACGCCGGAATCGCGTTCTCCTATAATTGGGCTTCCGACTGGCTCTTGCCGCCCACGGAGGCCATGCCAAAGGCCAAGGAGGCAGCGCGGCGGGCCGCGGAACTTGACGATTCACTCGCGGAGGCGCACGTCGAGCTTGGCAATGTGGCTTCGTGGTACGACTACGACTGGCCGCTGGCGGAACGCGAATTCAAACGCGCCTTGGAACTTGGTCCGAATTATGCGGCGGCGCATGAGTTCTATTCGGCGTACCTGATCATGGTTGGACGTATCGACGAGGCGCTGGAAGAAGCCCGGCGCGCGGAAGCGCTGGATTCCGTTTCCGCCGAGATCTCTTACATGCTGGGTTTCGAGCTATACCTTGCCCGCCGGTACGACGAGGCCATCACCGAGCTCCACAAATCCCTCGACCTCGATCCCGGCTATTGGCCCGCGGATTACCCGCTGGCGCAGGCGTTGGAGCAGAAGGGGCATTTTGCCGAAGCGATCGCGACTCTCAAGGTAGCGCGGGCCATAGAGGATTCGAGCCTCGTGTTGAATGCGGAGTTGGTGCGGGCATATGCATTGTCTGGCCAACAGTCCGAGGCGCACCAGACTTTCGAAGAATTGCTTTCGCGCTCCAAGCACAGCTATGTCTCGGGATATATCTTGGCTACGGTCTATGCCGCACTGGGCGACAAGGCTCAAGCGCTCGCGCATCTCCAGCACGCATATCTGCAGCGCTCTTTTTTCTAGCTCTAATTAAGGTCGATCCTGAGGTCGACAGTCTTCGTTCGGATCCGAAGTTTCAGGATTTGGTTCTGCGGATGAATTTTCCCGGCGCAGATGGAACGGCTAAGTCCCGGTAAGTTCTATAAAGGGAGAAGTCAAGAGAAAACACCCCTGCGATGGCTGAAAGTTTTCTCGCTTCTCAGCCCACTGAATGGAGCAAGAGCGGTTCTGATCGCCCGCACCAGGTGCTCGGTTGCTGGGCGCTATAGCCCTGCGGTTTGGGTTTTCTCTACCAGCGGTTTTCATCGCTTCTTCGCAACGAAGCCTGTCAGTTCCGAAACCAGAAAGCAGAACGGTGGTCAGGTGCCAACCATAGTTCTATCTGAGACTCGTGGCCTATAGCTTTTTCTGGTTATCCGAGAGGGCCTAGGGTCGGATGTGAGACTCGGTGCCCGAGGCACGCAGCGCCTAACTAACCAGCTGAGACTCGCTCTCGAACCAGAGTGTCTCGAGAACCCCACGGCCACCGCCAGAGAAGTCCCCAGAGATGGAGCGGACTCGATCAGAGACACTCACGCTGTTTGTGGTTTCAGATGTTGGGCGTCGAAGCACACTCCTCTCTTCCACACGATCAACACAATGGTGGCAATCTTCCTGGCCAGGGTCAGCCGCGCCATTTCCGGCCGCATGCCCTTGGCCAACAATTCCGCATAGAACTCCGCGAAGGGGCCAGGCTTGGTCGCGGCGACGATCGCCGCTCCCTTGAACAGATTCTTCAGATCGTGATTGTAATTTCTGTTTAGCCCGCGAATCTCGACCTGCTTCTTCTTCCGTTCGAGCTGTCCTTTCACAACATGGTGATCAGCGCTGCTGCTTGTCTCGATGCCGACCCCACCATAGGTCCATAGCTGCCGCTTGGTGCGGAACCGGTGCGGGGTCTGCAGGATGCCCAGCAAAATGGCTGCCCGGATCGGACCGATCGAGGGGATTTGGCAAAGCAGTTTCCACGCCTTGTGTTTTTTGCTTTCCGCCAACAACTCCCGCCGCACCTCTTGGCGCAACGATCTCAGCGCATCCAGTTGTTGGTAGTAAAACTCGGCGCGCCGGTGCACTCCCGGTTCGTTGATTTTCGCGAGCCACTCGGCACGATGGCGCGGTGCATAGACCTGCTTGCCAGTACAGGGAATGGCCCAACTGCGATAGATCGCCTTCACCCGCGACATGACTCGACCAAGATCTTTCGTGGTGGTGAGATAACTCCGGACCAGTTCTTTCAGAGTTCGTAGGCCGTGTTCTCCGTGATAGACGGGGTTGAGATGGTCCAGGCGCAACAATTCGGCCAATCGGCGAGCGTCGATCTTGTCACTTTGATGGCCTTCTCTCATGGACCTGTTTTTTCGTGGATCGCACACCACCAATTTCGTGACGTGTGGTTTCAACAGATCGTATAACCAGTCCGCCGAGGTGCCTTCTTCAAACGTGACGTGCAAATCTCCGCGCAGCCCGTCGATAAACTGCAGAATCATGCTGGCCTTGGTCTCGACGACGCATTCCATCACGATCTTTCCTGCACCATTCGTGACGGCAATCGAAATACTTTCCTTATGCACGTCCATGCCGATATACTTTTTGCTGTCCATTGAGGGCGTTCCTTTCTGTAGGGCTTGAGGCAAGCACCCAAACCCTACTCCAAAAGGGGCGCCCTTTTATATTGCGTCGGATAACCGGACTTGTTCCGTACCGGGACTTCACATGGACGGAAAGCGCGTTAATCAGGCATTGAGCCCATACAGGGTCATAACTTCTGGTGCGAGCAGTCGCCCAGTCAGGCCTATTGGTGCCAGCACGGCGAAAACTTGAGCTTTATATCGACAATGCCATCCTTGCGAGTGAATTCCGAATTTTCGGCAGAGGAGGACCCGGCGGGCAAGATGGGCTGATTGTCTTCGAAAAACTGCTTAAAGAGATCATTGTTAAAGATGTCGCCGGGCTTTATCTTCCAAATCAAGGCGTTTTCCGCATTGGCACTCAAGCCGACAATTCTGATTTTTCCGATCCGGTATTGCGGTTGCTCATCGAGTACCAAAAGGATCGAAACGACTTGATGCTCCTCGTCCACTTCTGTCTCGGGCGTCGGTGTGAAATCGATGTACCCGTGAGATCCATATAGCTTTCTTAAGGCATCAAGACCCTCTCTAATCTTTTCGGAGCTTAGGATGTCTCCTTGCTGCAGGGGGATTAGTTTTCGCAATTCCTCCTCTGGAAATCTCGGAGGGTGAGTTGTGCTTGCGGACATAGGTTCGTCATCGTTCGTTGGTTCCCTCTTGCGGAGTGTTGGCCGTGATGAATTATTTGCCGGTTCTTCGGAGTCTGCCGACCCGGATTCACTGTCATTCAATTCGTCCATCTGAGAGCGAGCTGCTGTCGTTGAAGAAGCCTGTGTTTCGGTCGGGTCCTGGGATGTGCGAAAACGAATTTCCCCGAGGCGGTATTGAAGGCCCTCGTCCACGTGGAAGACGACCGAAAAATGCTGATAGTCGGGGTCGCCCAAATGCGGAATCGTTTGCCAGCTCACTTTAACTTTGAAGTAGCCATTGTTCTGCCAGGCACCTCTTACGGCGATCTCCACGGTTTCCTCCAACCAGTCGGAGATTGAAGTGGAAGATTTTTTCTGTTTGATCGAGGTGAGGAGTTCGTCCAGTGTTGCAGGCGGGAGGCTTACGGGGCCATCGAACGTCACATCGTCAATAATGGCTTTTGGAAAGACCTTCTTTCCGGTCATTTCGGTGAAGTCATCGTCGGACACAACTGGAGTGGGACAGGAACCCGATCCTGAAGCCGACTGAGCATGCCCGTTCGTGGGGCATAGGCACGCACAGACGGATCCCAGGAGCAAATATTGGAGGGCTGCCCGGAGTGGCATACGGCGAAATATAGGCCTGTTGGTAGGAGCCTGCAAGTATATAGGGTACTGAGGAGTATCGTACACGGACCTAGCCTGGCTGGCCTTAACTCCCGATTAGTCGGGTGGTCTCAATGGATCGACGCAACACTTTCTTGAAGTTTACTCGCAGGAGTCTGAAAACCTAAAGTCTTTCTCGGGCGTTGATTTAAGCGCAGCGCTACTTTGTCCAGATCCGACTGGGTATAGTCGGACAGGTCTGTTTTCTTCGAGAAGTATTGTCGTAGTAGCCCATTTGTGTTTTCGTTCGAACCGCGTTGCCAGGGACTCTGCGGATCACAGAAATAGACTTTTACATCGGTGGCCACGGTAAAGCTCTTGTGTTTGGCCATCTCCAGTCCGCGATCCCATGTTAAGGAACGGCGCAGGGCCGCGGGCAGCTTACGAACATGCCGAGTCAGTGCGGCGACGACAGCCGCCGTGTCTTTGCTGGGGACCTTTACGAGCACGGTGAAACGCGAATGGCGTTCCACCAAGGTCGCGATGTGAGTGTTTCTTGAGCCGCGCAGGAGATCGCCCTCCCAATGACCAGGGATGGCGCGGTCCTCCACTTCAGCGGGCCTTTCCCTGATGGAGATGGCATCGGCGATCTGACCGCGCGAGTCTCTGAAGATGTGAGAGTGCTGCGACCGGCGTATGCGGCGCTTGGATCGCAGGTGTTCCAGCAGCTCCTTTTTCAGCACTCCGCGCGCTTGAATGAACAGGCTTCGGTAAATGGTTTCGTGGGACACACGCATGCTCTCATCATCGGGATACTGGGTTTTCAGCCAGCCAGAAATCTGCTCTGGCGACCAGTCCAACATCAGTTTACTCGCAACGATGTTCCGCAACTTCACGTGGATGGAAAGAAGGCAGCGCTTGGGCCGCAAGGCCGACTCCCAGGCTTCGCCGTCCGCTTGACTGGCTCGATACGCAGGACGGCCACCATGCCGTGCGACCTCCCGGCTCACGGTCGATACCGCTCGCTCTAAACATCTGGCGATCTCACGGAACGACGAACCGGAAACCAGCCCGCGAGAGATTTCCTCGCGCTCACGCAGCGTGAGCGCGAGGAGCGAGCGCCGCCGCGCTGCCGGAGCAATCCCACCGTGACGCGACACCAGACAACGAATGGAGGAATGTTCTTTGCCAAAGGCACGCCCAATCTCATGCAGCGTCTGCCCAACCTTCCAACGACGCCACACGTCCCTCTTCTGCTCCGCCGAAAGCCCAAACCGTTTCCCCGGCTTCATAAACACCACCTTTTAAAAAACAGCTTTATACCAGATGGTGTTGCATCGACCGTCTGAGCCGACACGGATTACCGGACATGTCCGGTTTGCGCGTTAATCGGGACTCGCTGCTCTAGCGGTCTGCGAACGGGACCAAGTCGTCGCGGTTTTCCTTGGTTCAGAAAGTCTCACCTAGCGATTGAAGATCAGATTTAAGGGTCGCGAGCTGATCCTCGATTTGTGTCTTTTCTTCTTGTGTAAGTGTGGTTTTGTCCAGATAGTAAAGCACGGCGTCGTAGGACTTACGGGCGTTCTTTCGGTTTCGTAGTGTTTTTTCTTCACCACCAGATTTTGCGATTCTGACAAACGTGTTAGCCAAATCCAACTCGGTATTCACAATGCCTATCAAATTACTATCAAAATCTAGACGGCGTTGGTCAGAGTCTTTCTTTAAGGACGCATTACGGTCTTCATCACCCTTCGAATCTCGCATCACCCCTCCATTATTCCTAACCTGAATGTAATGGAAGGCTCGCTTAGCGGGAATTAAGGGCTGGTGCACTAAGCGGCACGGACTACATGGTATTGACTGTTCGCTGGGGCATTCGGGCGGTTTTTCCCAAGCTGTTTCTTGCGGAGCGTGCTTTTCTCAATCACACCGCCGACCAACTCAGTTAGGTCGGTCCACCTGACCCAGAACTCGTCGGCACTCTCCGGTACGAGCACTTTGGCCAACTCTGCCGATGATTCCAGCAACACAACTGCGCCCGCTCTCTTATGGAGATGCGTTGTCTGTTGATTATTCTTCATGGGCAACCTTAGCACATGCGTAAAGAAAACTCAATAGTAACTGCTGGCCTTTGATAACGGGGTAGCGCTGTGCATTTGCGGCGATTGGCCGCCACGCGATGTGCTCAGCATCTGGGGCACGATAGCCGCCTGAATCTTCAATTTTAAGACTGCGGACAACCTGTCGGCTACCAGAAATCAACAGTGGAGGGACAGACCTCGGGTTGAGATAACGATTCTTGCCATTGTCGGACATCCTACAGACGGCAGGATTCAATTCCATGCTATTCTGACGTATGGTTCCTGCCGCTGTTCGACCCGTATCAGCCAAGGTCGCTCGCTCGCCCCAAAAAGCGAATTCAAGAACCCCTGCTTTCGATGTGCAATCATTTCTCGCCTCGGTGGGTCTGGGGAGGACGGTTCGCAAGTTTCGAGTGAAAGAAACCGTCTTCGCCCAGGGGGCTCCCGCGCGGGATGTTATGTACATTCGGGAAGGCGGTGTGAAGCTTACCGTGGTCAATGAGACCGGCAAAGAAGCGGTTGTGGCGATCCTTGGCCCGGGCGATTTTTTCGGGGAAGGATGTCTTGCGGGCCAGTCCAAATCAATGGCGACTGCGACCACGATTGCACCCACCGCGGTGATGGTCATTGAGAGAGACGAGATGATTCGCGTGCTCCACAAGGAACACGAGTTCTCCGACCGCTTCATCGCGTATATGCTTGAGCGAAACATCCGAGTCGAAGAAGATCTCGTCGATCAGCTCTTCAATTCCAGCGAGAAACGGCTGGCGCGTACTCTGCTACTACTCGCGCGTTTTGGGGCGCCGGGCCATCCTCAATTGGCGCTTCCCAAGGTATCGCAAGAGATGCTGGCGGAGATGATTGGCACAACTCGGTCACGGGTCAATTTCTTCATGAACAAATTCAGGAAGCTGGGCTTCATCAAATACAACGGCAAGATCCACGTCAACAATTCCCTCCTGAGTGTTGTCCTGCACGACTGATTTAACTTTTGCGCTACATGGAAAGTTATCGCCCTACGGAGCCGGCAGCGGCTAATGCGGAGAGTGTCCAAAATTAGGCTGTTTCGCAGCCTCACATTGTCGCATTCTTCCTGGATGAAAAAGAGAGAACTCACGCCTGAACAGGTATCCGCCGTCCCCTGTCCTACATGTGGTGCCGCCGTCGGGGAGGGTTGTGTGCTGCATTCAGGCGCTCCGCGCTCAGAACCACACGTAGACAGGAAGTTTGCCGCTACTGAGGTCATCGAGGGAGAATGAATTCGCCCTGATCATAGAAGTTGATAAATTCGTCTACCAGCAGCAACCGCCCCTGGCAACGGCAGGCTAAGTCCCGATAAGTCGTGCCAGCTCAACCGGTCGATGCAACACCTTCCAATACGTTGATTCGACAACTCTTCCCAGGGAGAAGTGATCTGTTTGGCTGTCCTCGGTCAAAACCTAGTCAGGGTAGTGTTCCGACTGATGTAACCCTAGCGAGCGATTTAGCCTTTGTTTTCAATGCGAGTCGGGTTCGACCTGAGTGTTGCGTCGACCCATTGAGACCACCCGGATAACCGGACATCTGCCCGTAATTATTCACTGGGTCAGACCGTATTGGAGGATCCCGCGGACCATGGCTTTGCTGCGAAGGCAAACTGCATTCATCAGGACAAAGAGAGCTCCACCGCTGCCCGGCTGAACGCGGCTGCTACAAAGGCAAGAGAGTCGCCACTGCAGATTGCGGTTGGAAATGAAGGGTGTGGGCAGCGGGGTTCAAAGGGAGAAAGGCTGAGCGCGCCGTACCCTCCAGTGGGATAGGCCGCGGGAACAGTCGCGGTACCTGTCCGATTCTTGGACTTTCAGCCAGTTTCTTCGCGGCGCGGCCCTCTGTATCCTCTTATGCAGGGGCACAGTCATGAGCGACATGTTCGATTGGATTCAGAGCTATTGGTTTGAGTGGGGCAGTTTGGCGATACAGCTCGCGATCCTGGCGGTGGTGGTATCGTACGGCCGCAAGGCGCTGAGATTGTTGTCCGTCCCGCTGGCCGCGTCGCGCGCTGCTTCCCAGGCACAAGTGGAACTTCTGGAAGACCTGGAAACCCTGTCTGGGACGCCCGTTTCACGGCGCGCAGCGGAGCCGAGAGCCTCTGCGTACGGCGGAGTAGAGCGCATGCTCTCGCCGATGCCCGAGGGGACTGCCGAGGGCCAAGCGGAACCCGCCGCGTCAGTTCGCCGCGATGGCGGCTCGCCGTGGCACGTGCTCGTTGCCTGGCTTCAGACGCCGATGAGCGATAATCCTCAAGCGCGCCCGTGGCGGCGTGTGATTCGGCAGGTTTCCTAGGTAATCCCGACGAACGGGCCGCGACACTACGGGTCCGTCCCGCAGCCGCGTTACACTACGTTCCAGAACCCCATAAATCAGATCACCGGACATGTCCGGTTTGCGCGTTTATCGGAACTTGGCCACGTTTCGCCAAGTCTTGTGCGCCCTCGTGATGGCTATCACGTTGCCGTGTGACCCGTGACATTGCATTCCCGCCTGCAAAGAAGAACTCTAACGTTGACGAAGGACTCGGGCTCTCGACGGAGTGGAAGGGTGAGGGCGCAGTGAGCTCCGAAGTTGGATCCTGACCTTCATCAAGTGACCGTGGTTCCAACTGAGCACCATCCTTCGCTCAGGGGCAGCGGCCAGCCTCGGAACAGTGGCTAGGCGTCTGGGCCGGCCCACTTGCCGCTCCATGGGGTGTGTTTAGCGGCTGGCCGCTGCTTCTCAACCGGAACTCGCAATTGCAAGGAGAGCCGGACGAGTTCGAAGTGGAGGGGCAAATGTTACAGCGAATTCTTATTTTGAGCGGCGAGCCAAAACACCGGCACAAGCTGAGCGAAGTCATGTCCAGTAGCGGGTGGGTGCCGGTTTGCTGCGAAACGATATCCGCTGCAAGGGGCCTCGTTCTGCGGCACCAGATCGAGGTCATCGTCTGCGATGACGCAATGCGAGACGGTGGCTTTCGGGATTTGATTAGGGAATTGAAGGGCTCGGCGTGCGATGCACGCGTCGTTGTGATGTCGCGATCGTACGACGACTGGACTGATTACCTCGAGGCCATGATTGCCGGAGCGTATGACTACCTCGCTTACCCACCTTATCCGCGCGAGTTGGAGCATGCTGTTGCTGCAGCACTCGTGGAATCGAGAGCCCGTCGAACGGCCCCAGTGCAAACGGCGGCGTAAACGGCAGGTGATGTGGAACACGTAGAGGCGTGATGCCCGGCACTGCAGTTCTTGTCGCTTGGAGCGAAAAAGGAAATTGGAGGGGGACGGAATGAACTTTCGATCCTACTGCTTCCTGGAGGAAACGTAGGTGAATCAGCGGCATCGCCCCCCAAAGCAACTGAAAGGAAGGCGTATATGTTTGCACGTCTGGTGACCTTGCAAGTAAAGCCCAATTTCGCGAACGAATTTCCGGTAACGTTTGAGAAGGAAATCCTGCCCTTGCTTCGGAAGCAGAAGGGATTCCTCGATGAGCTCTTGCTCGTCACACCGGAAAAAAGGGAAGTGGTGGCAATCAGCTTGTGGGAAACGAAGGAGTATGCGGAGACCTACAATCGGGAACTGTATCCACAGATCGAGAAGATCGTGGCGAAGTTCATTGAGGGCGTCCCCGTGGTGAAGAAGTTCGAAGCTGAATACTCCACGTTCCACAAGATTGCCTTTGCGGCGACGGTCTGATTTTCTCTTGAGATGAGGGGGCGAAGTTGGCCCCCTCTTTTTTGTTTGAGGCTGTTCCATCTCGGAGAAGAAGCGAACATGCCGCCATTGCCTCCGGAATTGACGCTATTATGGATTTGGAATCGTACTTGCGCACGATGAATCGCCGGACCAACGATGAGGGAGATTATGAATCTGAACTTGTATGAGGTCACATTGCGCGGTACGGAGAGTATCTACTTGCTCGCGTCGACTAAGTACCGGGCTTTGGAGCTGGTCGGGGACTACTTTGCCGACGCAGGTCAGCCGGACATGCTACCAAATGGCAAATTCGTAGTGCGTCAGCTTGATTTGAAGGAAGAACAAATACTCCGCCCCGAAAAATGCCGGGCCTGCCCTTTGAATGAATAGACTAAGGTGTGGTTCGGACCTCAGGGAGAATTTGACTTCCTAACTAGACAAAGGAGGTTTTTTATGTCCACTACATCGGTAGCCGTACAACAAACAGTGCGGCATATGCCATTGAAAGCTAAAGACGTCATGCAGCAGCCTGTCATCGCCGCCACTCCTCGCGCTTCCCTTCGCGATATTGCCTCGCAAATCCTCCAGTACGGGTTCAGTGGGATGCCCGTGGCCGAGCCCGACGGCAAGGTCCTGGGCGTTGTCACCGAAGCGGACATTGTCTTCTCTCTGATAGACGGACATCGGCTGGAGACCGTGGCTGCTGCGAACTTCATGACCAGCCCCGCGGTCACCGTGGACATCGAAGCTTCGCTCGAAGAGGTAATGCGGACCTTGCAGGAGCACCGCATCGTCCGCGTGCCGGTCACGGAGCAGGGCAAACTCGTAGGAATCATTTCGCGCCGGGATGTGATTCGGGCCGTTTTGGAGCCCGAGTTTATGGCGTTTGGGGACGTCTAACCTCTTGCGGACAGGCGGGACCTCGCTTGGATACTGCCTCCGACGGATACTTGGGACTGTATGCGATCGATGTGCCGCCTTCAATGTCTTGCGCAGGGATGGCGTCCGAAGAATCCTGATATTGCATACCGAGCGCACGCTGGACAAAGACAATGGCTCAAGTCCTGGTTAGTTGGATTACCGGACATCTTCCCGACTAGTACTTGACTTGTCTGGTTTGCGCGTTAATCGTCCAAATGGACTACTTCCGAGTAACCGTTATCCAGGAACGATCGCCAAAGTGACCAGGCGGACGAAATAATCGTTGCTGGGGGCAAGGTGCCGACTATTTGGGAGCGTGCGGAATCAATTGCCAGGCGAGCTTTGCCACCTCGCTCAAGATGCCGCTGCCAATTGTCGTAACCAGCGTGCCCACGACGACCGTGACTAGAGGCTTCCGGCTTCCGGTAGCCTCAATTTCCTTGACTAGGTCAGCTTTGCGAGACTCATACCTCTTGCTCCAATGCCGGGCAGCTGGCTCGATCGTCGCTTCGGTTCGCTCCTGCAAGTTCGCGACAATCTCGCTTAACTCTTTTTCGAACTTGTCTAGCTCATCGAGGAACTTGTAGCGTGCATCAAGGTCGCGCGTTTTCTCGAATACGTCCACCATAGGTTTGTGTTCCAACGGAATTTGGTCGGGGTTCTTTTCAATGTTCTTCACAAGGGTCAATACAACATCGTCGTTCGTGAACTTGTCTCGCGTGCTGATGACCTTATTGGCCAATCCGGTGAGCCTGGTGATGTAGAGGGTGCCGGTAGGTGCCTCCAAAATGTCTGCGAGCTCGGCGACATAGTCCCTGATTTTCTCCAGAAAGCTCAGGTTTGCTCTACGCGCCCGCAGTGTCCCGACCAGGTACGGAATCAGGAACATGGCCACAAAGAATAGTAGCAGCAGCCAGAACGCTTGAAGGGAAAGGGTCCCTGGGACCCCCAGGTAGCTATGGGAAAGTGCCTTTTCGCCGAATCCAAATGCCGAGCAAGCGAGCGCGAGATAAACCGCCGTCGGGATCATTTCGCCGAGTCGGTTAAAAAAAATGTTTTGCCGCGAGTCTTCATCCAGGTTCGCGGATGCGAGCATCATGCTGTTCATGGTAGTTACGGTGAAGTAGTTGGAGAAAATCAGCAGCAACAGCGAGTACTTCACCACCAGGACCTGAAGCACCGGTGAGCCCCACTGATGCCGGAAGAAAGCAACTCCAACCACGATGAGATACAAAAACGCCAAGGCGGTGGCCAACACGTTTAGAGTCATGACCACCTTGGGATACTTGGGAGTAATTTCCTTCCCAGCCCACGCAGTGCGGAGCCAGGCGTTTTCGGATCGTTGGCCCAGGACGGCGTTCGGAACCCAAGCTACCAAGCTTCCCAATTGGGACGCGATGAGGATCAACAAAACTAGCTTCAGGCTCCACAGCCCGGAGAGCAAGTAGATGTACCCGAAGAACGCTGCGAGGCCGATCAGCGTCAACAGCTCGGCGCCCCAGAACGACTTGCCAACCAAGAGGTCGCTTTGAAGTTTCTTGAGAGACTTGACAGCAGCCAATCCCAAGAATCCGTAAATGACGAGGAAAAACAGAAACAGCAGAACCTTCAGCATCGAAGCACTCATCTACCTTGAGCGCGGAGAGTCTCGTTTGCCAATTGGAACGGTTCCTGCCAAGAGGGCAGACACCAGCTTGCATACTCTAGCATACGACTCGCATGGTGGATGTTAAGAGTTGAACGTGTCTGGCCTTCTACCACTCGGGCGTGTAAGGCGCTACCCTCGGAAGTAGCCGTGCTCGACATTTCGGTTCGAGCCGCCAAGGAATTACTTCCGGATGGTCGGCTAATTTGAAAGTATCGCGTGAAGTGCTGTGAGGCCGGCCAGCGGCCACTTGGACGTATAGTCGGCTAACCGGACATGTCCGGTTTGCGCGTTTATCGGGACTTGAGTCCGACATCTGGGAAAACCCTCTTCCCCGAAAGTCATCAGTAAACACAGGGCGACTTCCCAGGAGTTAACGCGCCGGATGACCGACCAAGCGTGAAACGACAGAACAAAACCTGCCTGTAGTGGTAACGTACTGGCACAAAGCGCGTCTTCAGGAGGTAGTCCTTGCAATCCAATCGATCGTCTTGTTTTTGGCATAGTGAAATGGGCACCGTCGTGGGAGTTCTCGTTTTGTTGCTGTGTTTCTCGCCAGACGCTGTCGATTCACCTCTTGCGTCGCGTCGGTCTTCTGCGCAGGCCGATGCTCAGAAGCAAGCTTGGGACATTCTCAAGGAAGGTGCGCACGGGAACATGGATAAGCGCGCGAACGCAATCCAGGCGCTGGGCCTGGACGTGGGGGACTCGGCGGCGGTGAAGATGGCGGAAGATGCGCTCGAAGATAAGGAAGCGCACGTGCGAGCGGCGGCGGCGAAAGCACTGGGCGCGCTTGCTTGCACGGAAGCAGTTCCGAAATTGCAAGCTCTGGTGGACGACAAAGACATTTCGGTCGCGCTTGCTGTCGGTCATGCCCTGGTGCAACTCAAGAGCGAGGCGGGATACAACGTCTATTATTCGCTCGTCGAAGGCACTCGGAAGGGGAGCACATCACTGATAACCCAAGAACTGGATCAGATGAAGACTCCGGGGAGAGCCATCCTGTTTGCGTTTGACCAGGGGATTGGCTTCCTGCCTTACGGAGGGTACGGGGTGGAGGCCTTGCACGCTTGGAGGAAAAGAAGCACGGCTCCGACGCGGGCGGCGGCGGCGCGGGAATTGGCCAGCGACCCGGACCCGCGCAGCGGCCAGGCACTCGCGAAAGCAGTGTCCGACAAAAGCTGGGTTGTGCGGGCGGCAGCAGTCGAGGCGATCGCCAAGCGCGGGGATCCGGCGCTGCTGGCGAACGTCGAGCCTGCAATGTCCGACAAGAAGGACATCGTGCGCTATTCAGCCTCTGCCGCAGTCCTACGGTTGAGTCGTATCGCGCAAGAAAACGGCAGCAACTCACACTGAAGGCAGCCGTTGGCCCTGTCAAGGGCATCAGCCTCGAAGTCGGCGATCTTGCAAAGACACGCGCGCTGATCGAGAAGAACACGAAGCGAACTCTTGCGCCGTATATCGGAATCTACGACCATAGCTTCTTGCTTCCAGCTGAACTGTCTTGTGGCACGTGGATTGAGATAGCCCAAAAGTAGGTTGGCCTCTCAGTCGAAGGTCGCGTGTACTCAGTGCCTGCTAAACGCAATTACGAGAAAAGTGAGCGCTGCGATTTCCACCGGGAGGTTATGCAAGAAAGGCCGGGGCTGATCTTTCAAAAACCTCAAGAACTTGGATAATGTGTGCTAATTCCGGCGTCACGTTCACCAACTTTGTGTAAGCAGGTTCTAGAATTGACGGGTCCCGCGAAGTTACGGATGCACTCAGGAATCGCATGATCTGGTAATTCGCATTGGCGAGCGCCACATGCACATCCAACACCTTCTCGCGCAGTTCGGCGGATACGCGTCCGGCATGATAAACAACCAACGGCCAGTCGGAAGGCACCAGCTGAACTGTTGAAGGAGCTGTGTTCCAGTGCTCTTTCACGATTGGTTTCCAGAACTCTACATCCGCCGCAACTCCTCGGAGCATGGATACCACGATGGTAAGTTCCTGAGTCGTTCGCTGTTGGGCCTGGGCCTTCGAAAGCCTGAGGTTTTCCATCGCTGCGTCCGCCTGCCTTTGGCTTTCCTTTGCCTGGACCATCGCAGCTTCCGCCTGACGTTTAGCGATTCTCAAATAGTAGGCGTTGATGAGAACGAGAATTACGATGGTAGCGGCATTTACAATCGCAGCCCATTCTGAGACATCCCAACCCAAAAATCTGTGCGCTGATTGCATTCTTGTCGTCCATCCACAATGTTAATACCACATCGCGTATCCGTCACGCTGCTTAAGTCCCGATAAACGCGCTTGTGTTTACCAATTCAATTCCACTTGGACGTATAGTCGGCTTGCCGGACATGTCCGGTTTGCGCGGTGGTCTCAATGGATCGACGCAACACTTTCTTGAAGTTTACTCGCAGGAGTCTGAAAACCTAAAGTCTTTCTCGGGCGTTGATTTAAGCGCAGCGCTACTTTGTCCAGATCCGACTGGGTATAGTCGGACAGGTCTGTTTTCTTCGAGAAGTATTGTCGTAGTAGCCCATTTGTGTTTTCGTTCGAACCGCGTTGCCAGGGACTCTGCGGATCACAGAAATAGACTTTTACATCGGTGGCCACGGTAAAGCTCTTGTGTTTGGCCATCTCCAGTCCGCGATCCCATGTTAAGGAACGGCGCAGGGCCGCGGGCAGCTTACGAACATGCCGAGTCAGTGCGGCGACGACAGCCGCCGTGTCTTTGCTGGGGACCTTTACGAGCACGGTGAAACGCGAATGGCGTTCCACCAAGGTCGCGATGTGAGTGTTTCTTGAGCCGCGCAGGAGATCGCCCTCCCAATGACCAGGGATGGCGCGGTCCTCCACTTCAGCGGGCCTTTCCCTGATGGAGATGGCATCGGCGATCTGACCGCGCGAGTCTCTGAAGATGTGAGAGTGCTGCGACCGGCGTATGCGGCGCTTGGATCGCAGGTGTTCCAGCAGCTCCTTTTTCAGCACTCCGCGCGCTTGAATGAACAGGCTTCGGTAAATGGTTTCGTGGGACACACGCATGCTCTCATCATCGGGATACTGGGTTTTCAGCCAGCCAGAAATCTGCTCTGGCGACCAGTCCAACATCAGTTTACTCGCAACGATGTTCCGCAACTTCACGTGGATGGAAAGAAGGCAGCGCTTGGGCCGCAAGGCCGACTCCCAGGCTTCGCCGTCCGCTTGACTGGCTCGATACGCAGGACGGCCACCATGCCGTGCGACCTCCCGGCTCACGGTCGATACCGCTCGCTCTAAACATCTGGCGATCTCACGGAACGACGAACCGGAAACCAGCCCGCGAGAGATTTCCTCGCGCTCACGCAGCGTGAGCGCGAGGAGCGAGCGCCGCCGCGCTGCCGGAGCAATCCCACCGTGACGCGACACCAGACAACGAATGGAGGAATGTTCTTTGCCAAAGGCACGCCCAATCTCATGCAGCGTCTGCCCAACCTTCCAACGACGCCACACGTCCCTCTTCTGCTCCGCCGAAAGCCCAAACCGTTTCCCCGGCTTCATAAACACCACCTTTTAAAAAACAGCTTTATACCAGATGGTGTTGCATCGACCGTCTGAGCCGACACGACTTATCAGGCACTTAGAATTTCAAGCTTGTGAATGAAGTTTACCTTGCTCAGCTATCCCGGTAGGATGTGGGAAGACGGCCCAGTTGAATTGAGTCCCGTGAGTGCCACCTCCCAAACTCCGGACCGGGAAGAAGCTGCGAAGCCATACCCTAACAGCGCCTATCGGCGATGTCCCCCTCTCGAAACCCTTGCGCGTTTGACACCGCATTTGACCTCGATGGGCATCACGCGGATTGCGAACGTCACAGGCCTCGACAATATCGGCATCCCGGTCGTGATGGTTTGCCGGCCCAATTCTCGAGCCCTTTCCGTATCGCAAGGGAAAGGACTGGACCTGCACGAAGCTAAAGTTTCCGGCCTGATGGAAGCTGCCGAGCTGTTCCATGCCGAGAATATCGACCGCCCGCTCAAGTTTGAGACCTACGCGAGACTCCGACGTCAGGTTCGCGTTGCGGAACCTGATTTCTTGCCAGGGACGTCTGACGAGCGTTTCCATCCCAATCTACGGGTTTTCTGGATCGAAGGCCACGATCTGCTCAACGGCGCTTCCATATGGGTTCCGAACGAATTGGTCCATGCGGATTTCCGCCTGCCTCGCCCGCAAGGAGCGGGGCGTTTCCTCCAAACGTCGATTGGACTTGCAGCCGGTAATGAGATTCTCGAAGCTGTAATCCACGGAATATGCGAGGTGATCGAGTCGGACTCCTGCTCCCTTTGGGACCTCCTGCGGCCCGAGCAGCGGGAGAAGACGAAAATCCGGCTCGAGACAGTCAACGACCCTGCCTGCCGGAGAGTCCTGAAGATGTTTAAGGAGGCCGAAGTCGCCGTGGCGGCGTGGAACGTCACATCCGATCTCGGCATTCCCACTGTTGTGTCCCATGTTATTCCCGAGTCCGACGATACATTTCGCCGCTTGTTTACAGCAGGCGGTTCTGGCTGCCATCCTTTCCGAGATACTGCACTGCTCCGCGCTTTGCTGGAAGCGGCACAATCCCGCCTCACGGTGATCTCCGGGGCTCGCGACGATATTGCCCGGAGCGATTATGTGCGCCATCGATGCCAGCGCATGTTGAACTCCTCTCGGTCAAGAATCCTGAAGGCGAAATACGGCATCGACTTTCAAGAAGTTCCCACTTTCGGCGGCGGCACTTCAAAGGACGTTCTGGATTGGCTGCTCCAGCGGCTTCAGCAGGCCGGGATTCAACAAGTGATTGCCGTCGACCTGACCAAATCGCAATTCGGGATTCCCGTTGTGCGGATCGTGATTCCGTATCTCGAAGGTGTCAACACGTCGTCGAAATACGCGCCGGGGCCGCGTGCAAGAGCAAGGTTGGCGAGCAGAGGAAATCAATGAAAGTTTGCATTTTTACAGGCCCGTCACTTCCCCGGCAGGTGGCGCTTGAGATCTGGAACCAACCTACTTATCTTGCGCCCGTGGCACAAGGCGACGTGTACCAAATCGCTCGCCGGAAGCCATGGGGCATTGGGATCATAGATGGCTACTTCGAGCGCACCCCATCCGTCTGGCACAAAGAGATACTTTGGGCCTTGAGCAAAGGGATACACATCTACGGAAGCGCGAGCATGGGCGCTCTGAGAGGGGCCGAGCTTTCTGCGTTTGGCATGATCGGAGTGGGAACAATCTATGAAGACTATGCGAACGGCGCGCTCGCGGATGATGACGAGGTGACTCTCGCGCATGCCTCCGCCGCGAGAAAGTATCGCGCTGTCTCCGAACCAATGGTCAATATCCGGCGGACTCTCTCAAAAGCCGCAGCGGAGGGGATCGTCTCTGGGGCGACCGCGGATAGTCTCGTGCAAATTGGCAAGGCTCTCTTCTACCCTCTTCGCACGTATGAAAAAATCCTAGAGGAGGGGCTTTGCGGACGATTGCCTGCGGGAGAGCTCCAGAACTTCCACGATTGGCTCCCTGCCGGGCGAGTAGATCAGAAGCGGATGGATGCAATCGCAATGCTTGCCCGAATGCGGGAAGATCTGCGATTACATCCACAACCAAAGCCGGTGAGTTTTTCCTTCGAAAACACGCTGTTCTGGGATCGCATGCGACGTGAATCCTCAGCCGCACTCCGCCGCCGGCGGACATAGCGGCGCAGGTTTTGGATTTCACGATCCAATCGCGTTCGCAGTCATTTCATTGTGCAGCAGCCCTTTGCGGGGCATAAGACTTCGGGCGAAGATGCAAACGCCACCATGCAATCGTTAGCTCATGAGCTCAAGCGTGGCACATGGTCCCACGGCACTTCGAGGAGCCGCAACGACAGGGATGCGAGCACCGGAAGCCGTAATCAACGGTAAGCTCCTCGCCTGCCCTGATTTTCCTGAAACTGTAGAGGAAGACCTGCCCGCGGATTCTGCGCATGGTCAAATTCGGATCGCAGCCATGATTGATGAACTCGGCACCGCTTCCTCCTACTGACCCGTCGAGGCTCCAGCGGCGATTCAGGCGAACCGTGTAAACCCGTCCGGCTTTCCCCGCCAAGAACATTTTTGCGGTTCGGCGCATGGCCTCGCGCTCGCTGATCCGCTCGCCGGTATACTGGATCACTCGCTTGCGCGCAGGAATTGCTTGTCCGGCGAACACGCCAAGCCGTTCAATGCGAGAACGGCGAATGCGCAGCCTAAAACAGGCGAGTTTCGAGTTCAGACGCGGACGGTGACGCTTGGTGGGCATATCGCAGTGCCGAGCAGGCAGGGATCGCCAGTCAGCACTTGGCAACCCCATGTTGGACACACCACTGATCAGATACAGACGTGCTTGCCGGTCATGGAGAGTGGCTTGGTGTGCTTAATAGACTTGGCCTTCTTCAACTTCTTGCTCCCCCTCGTCGATGCCATGGTTTTTCCCCTTCCCTTCGGATTGCCCCCATGGGCGGTCGGTCCCTTATATGCAAATCCGGGGCCAAATGTCCAGTCCAACGAGAGCGTAACTCATCTCGCGTGAAATGTGGGGGATGCAATGACCTGATTTCCTTAACGCGCCCGCGCGCGCCGGAAATCACGTTGAATAAATCAAAGGACGTTGAAAAGTTCAATCTTATTCAGCGGTACACTTTCACGACGGCATACCTCGTTCACAGAGTCGGGCAGGTATCGAGTGGAACTGCCGCCTAAGTCCCGATTAACGCGCAAACCGGACATGTTCCGTACTAGCCCGGAACATGGTGGATAATCCGTGCTAATCAGGCACTAGGCTCCTCGGTGCGCCACCGTGGAGCCAGCTAGGATGTTTTCCTGCACCAAGCCGCGAGTTTCGCCCCGACCTTCTTGAGCTGTGGTTGGATAACGTCCCTGATTGGCTGCGTCGGTTGGATTCGATCGTTTCCCGAAATTCCTCTGATTCTGATCGTACTGCCTTGCAACAGGCCAATTGCAGCTTCTCCAAAACTCACTGATTTCTCATAATCAGGGCAGCCGTTCTCAGAGTAATCGCCTACTCTGTCAAATCCATCCATTGCATTTTGCAAGATGAAGATGTCCTGTGGGGCCAAAGCCACAGCCTTATCAAGATAGGAAGCGGCCTGCTGTGCCCATCTTTCGCGGTTTGCCACGTCTTTTTTCGCCCGTTCCAGATAGATCAAAGAGACTTGCCAGTCTGTGTCCGCTTCAGGCAGACCTTCTTTTTCTCTCTTGTCCAGCACGACTTGAATGGCTTCGTCGTACCGACCCTGCTCCTCGAGTCTTACCTCCGGTGTAAGGGGCGCATTTCTTGTGTTCACATCCTCAAGTTTCGCTTCAGCGCTCCAGCCCGCGAAATATCCGCCAATACCCACGACCAAGACTGTGGCGACCCAAAGCAATCCCGAGACGATTTTGGAACTGATAATCTTGGGCATGTGCTCCTTCACTCGTGCCGACAAGTGGCCGCTGGTCTTAAGGTGCTACGGCTTATCCGTACACTTTTCTTCGAGTTTGCCTCGTACTTTTTCCTGCAGTTTGCCAAGGTCATCCCGGATCGGTTGGGTCGGGATCTTTTCGTCTCCCACGAAAACACTGTCGCTCTTTAGCTGACTCATCGCGTCTTGCGCGTATCGGCTTGCCTTCTTGTAGTAAGCGCAGGGCTGGCCGGAAATATCGCCGATGTGGTCGAAATTGAATGCCGCCGACATCAGGTTTACAAAATCGTTTGGGGCCAGACTTACACTCTTGTCGACATACAACGCTGCCTGGTCAGCCCATTTGTCGCGATTCGACGGGTCCTTAGCGGCACGCGCGCCATAGACAACGGCTACCGACTGGTATTTGAAGTAGTCTTTCTTGTCATCTTTGATGGAATCTAGGATTGCCTTGGCGGCTTCGTCGTAGCGGCCCTCCTTCAGCAGTCTCATCTCAGGCGGTTCTTCGGCTTTTGTCGAGATAACGTAAGGAGGATTTTCGAGACGCCGCTCCCAGCCGTACGCGAACGCGCCTAGCGCCATCCAACATTCCCTTCGCTACACTGGAATTCGCACACCTGAAGGTAGTCGAAAGCCAAGTCTCGCTCGGTTCGTTTGGGTCATACCGCTGGCTCCGACTTGAAAACGAAACGGGGAAGACCATTAATAAACTGCTAGTTCTTGTGAGTTATTTGGACTCGGATGGCAAGCTGATTTTTTCAATCCCATTTTATGGAGCCGCGCAAGACGCCCCAGAAGACATGCTGATGGTCCACCCTTACGTCAAAACCGTCCTGAATCATCCTATAAGGCCCAGCGAGGTTTTCACTCTTTTCGGAACGAACCTCATTTCTACCAGAATTCCTCCGACCCGCGCGGAGATCACGAAGGTCGACGAGGATTTTGGCGATGAAAGCAACATCGCAGGCGCACCCTCTACAAACACGGACCCGGCGCTCCTCAAGACGCCGCAATTCTTCGAATTGCAGGCGGAGCCAGCCAAGCTTCCCGATGAGATGTCGTTGGTGATAACTGTGAATGTGCGCGGGCATGTCACGGGCGTTACGCCTGTGCATCAGGAGACCATCTCTGACGTTGTTCTCGAACAAATCAAGTCGCAGCTCATGCTTTGGTCATTTTTCCCTGCCACCCTGCGTGGTTACGCAGTTGAATCGGAGCTGAATCTCCTAGTCCGATTCCACGAACCTCGGATTCCACTTCCACGTCCGCCCTGTCCACTCGATATGTCAGCTAAGCTTCCACGAACTTTCGTGGAGGTCGACCTTCAGGCGATTGACAGCGACAAATGGCAAGTTCGATATGGCTGGTGGTTTGCTCATGGGGAATTCGAACAAATGGAGAGCAGCATTTCTCCGGCTGAAATTATCAAAGATTCAAGCGTCCCTTAATTTTGGTCGCATGTTCGTTCGACCTTTGCGTTGGTGGGAGTCATTTCGACGATGATGGCCTAGTTGGGTCCTCTTCCCGAAACTCATCCCTAACCGCCGCTATGTCCCGATAAGTCGTGTTGGCTCAGACGGTCGATGCAACACCATCCGATACGTTGACTCGACAATGGTTCCTCGGGAGAAGCCATCTGATCTGCTGTACTTGGTCAAGACCTAGCCAGGGTAGTCTTCCGCTGGGCTAACCCTAAGAAGCGATTTTAGCCTTTGTTTTCAATTCAAGTTGGGTTCGACCTGAGTGTTGCATCGACCCATTGAGACCACCCGGATTATCGGACATGTTCCGGGCTGGCACCAACTTTTTCGGTAACCGCGTCAATAGGGCAGTTGCAAGGCGGTTGGACCTGGTTTTATTGATGGTTGTTGGGAGCGGGAAGAAGCGACAGTTGAAGTGACTTCTTTTCATTTTCGCTGATTGAGATAGTTTGTGCCTTCTGCTCAAGAGGCTTTAAGAATTCAGGATCCGTGTAGTCGGCGTAATCGATGCTCTGCCAGCTATACACATGGTAGGTCCCCGGCGGAACGCCTCTGATGATGAAGTGACCATACTGGTCGGTGGATCTCTCATGGTAACCCGAAAATTGGCTTTGCCGGAAGTGGTCCGAGACTAGGACGACCGCCGCCCCCGAAGCCGGCAAACCGTCCTCCCGGAGAACCGTGCCGTCAATCGTTGCACTATTGCTGCTGTAAACGAGTTCGATTGGAGATGGCGCAGTCCCGGAATTAATCTGGAGACCCTGGTCGAGGACGTCTTGGCCATTCGCCATAGCTGCCTTCAAATAGCACCCCTCGCATCTGGACCATACGTCGAATTCATATAAGCCGTCAGGTAGTCCTGTGAGCAAAAACGTTCCGTCGGGTTTCACCTGTGCCATGCTGTGGGAACGCAACTGCCGAGGGTCCTTCGCTGCGAGACTGACTTCGATCTCGGCAGGTACCGCGACCTTCCCCTCGACGACAACCTTTCCATGAAGATCCGCCCCGCGAGTGATCACGATGCGGACTGAGTCCACATTCATATTGATCAACTCGACGGGGACCGATCCAACGAACTCGTTCTCGCCATCTCGCCACCGTGCAATGGCGATATACCTGCCAGCGGGAACGTCATCAATCTCAAAATCCCCGGTGTTCTCATTGGCGTACCCTCTGCGAGCGTCTACGACGGTGAACGCATCCGAGTCTTCAGGAACGAGTCCCACGTCCGTCGCGCCACCCGGATGGTCAGTGACAGTGTTGGATACCTGGCCCCGAACCTTATAGGTCCGATGTTGCAGGAGCATGAGATCAATACCTGAAACCTCCTCGCCCGCCTCTAGATCGATCGACGATGCCCTGGAAATCTCCGAAACATTTGGATAATAGGTTGGAGCATATCCACCTGCAGATTTGAGAATTGAATTGGCTTTGTTGACATCCTCGTCACAAGCGTGAATTTGGGCCGCGACAGGCGCGGGCGAGTGGTGTTTTCTATGCGAGCAGGAGGAGCGATGCCAGAGATTGGACTCCTGCCGTTTGCGCGCGTGGCCCTGGATGTGGCCACGGCGACTCTGCCGTCCTACCGCAGCCGTTTCAGCAAGCACCAATTCACCCAACCGCAGTTGCTGGCCGTGCTCTGCCTGATGCGCTACGAGGACTGGACCTTTCGCGAAACCGAAGTGCGTTTGCGCGAGCACGGCGAGCTGCTCGTGGCCCTGAAGCTTTCCCGCGTGCCCGACTACACCACCTTGTACCGTTTCTTGCAGCGGCTCGACGACCAGACGATCAATCGTGTGTTGGGAGAATCGGCGCGGCGATTCAAGAGCCCAAAACGTCGCGCGCGGCGCGGCGCCCGCGTGGCCGTCGACGGTACGGGACTGAGCCACAACGCCGCGAGCACCTTTTTTATTCGCCGCATCGAGCAGCGGCCGCGCGGCATGACGCGCTGGAGCTATTGGTTGAAGTGGCTGATCGTCGCCGATCTGGACAAACTGATCATTCTGGCGCAGCGCGGGCGGCAGGCGCCGTGGTGCGATTGCCGAAGTCTGCCGGATTTGGTCGACGCGGCGAGCCGCGTCGCGTCGATCGATTTGGTGTTGGCGGACGCCGAATTTGACACCGAACAAAACCATCGGCACATCCGCGAGCGGCTCGGAGCGCGCAGCATCATCCCGGCCAAGCGCGGCCGCAGCAGTCGCGTGGGAATCCGCGGACAGATGCGGCGGCATTTTCCGGAAAAGACCTACCGGCAGCGAGCCAAGGTGGAAACGGTCTTCTCCATCATCAAACGCAAACTCTCGGCCCGAGCGCCGGGCCGCAGCCTGGCGATGCAGCAGCGCCAAGCGTCGCTGTTGGGACTGACCTACAACCTCTATCGCTTGAGGCACCCTCTCCTCCGACAGGATGTCAACAGAGCCAATTGAATTCTCTAGTAAGGTTCCACCGATGATCTGCCCCGAACCCTGGGATGGGGATGCACGAACAAGATAGCGACCGGGCCATAGGTCAAAGATCCGATATTCACCCAGGTCATTTGTCTGTGCCATTCTGACGGTGGCTAAATTGACCTTTCCCCGGGAGGCACTCCGATGCAACACCTCCACGCTGATGCCCTCAGCCGGCTCGCCATCCTCGTCCAATATGCGCCCGCTTATTACAGCGCAGCGCTTCAGGTGGAGGATCAGGTCCGGCAAATGTTGGCCGGGTTTCAAGGTGAGGATTGCCGATGAATTCCCTTGCGCATCTTCGCCGTAGGAGGTTGCCAGATACCCATTCCGCTCCACACGCATGTCATATCGCCCGGGACGAATGCCATCGATGATGAATCGACCCTGAATATCCGTGATTGCAACGTACGGTGGTGCAGAACTGTCATCTTCGCTTCTCATCACGATGCGAGCTTTCGATAGCGGTTCGTTTGTGCCGTCGCGGGCTACGTTCCCGGCAATTGTGCAGACTTGTTTGTCTTGATCGGCGGCACTCTGAGTTGAAGTGGATTGTTGCGCGAATGAGCTAAGCCGGGGACCGATCAGAATACCGGCCAGGGCAATCGTCGTGACTTTACGCAAGATCGGTAGCATAGCGAAGAACGAGGAGCGGCCATTATACTTCGAACGAAAGTTGATTAGAATTGGACACCGGCCAAGGAACTGTCGGACACGAATCCCAAGGGTGAACTGACCAGGGGGCTTGAGGATGCCCCACGTTTAGTTGAAACTTGAAAACAAGAAGCAGCGGCTCTCGCCCGAACTCGGATAGAGTTCGGGTTGCGAATCCCTTTTAAAGGAGAGAGCCGCCGTGAGAAACAAATACCAGAGGAAAGACCGCAAGTCCAATCACAAGTTCGAAATCGTCCGAGGGCAAGAGTTGTTGGTGCGGGTGCCGTTGCCGTTGCCGATGGCCGAGGTGTGGGCGGAGATGCAAGCTCAGGTGGAAGAGCTGACCGGGCAAGCCGGGCTGCAGATCCTGCGAGCTATTCTGGAAAACGAAGTCACGCGCCGGGTAGGGCCTCCGCATCGGCCGAATCCCACCGCCGGCTGTGTGCGCTGGGGAAAGCAGACGGGTTATGTGGTTTTTGCTGGACAGAAGATCCCGGTGGAACGGCCGCGGGTCCGAACGCGCGAAGGCCAGGAAGTGGAACTGGAGAGCTACGGTCAGTTGCAGCAAGACGGAAAGCTGCAAAGAGCGGTGCAGGAGCGCATGGTGGCCGGACTGTCCACGCGGAACTATCGGCGAGCGGTGGAGAGTGTTCTGGAAGGCTACGGGATCGAGAAGAGCAGCGTGAGTCGGCAGTTCGTGGCGGCCAGTAGCAATCAGTTGCGAGTGCTGTGCGAACGGCGCCTAGAAGATCTGAATCTCGTGGTGCTGATGATCGACGGCATTCACTTTGGCGGCCAGGTGCTGGTGGTGGCCCTGGGGATCGCGGAAGGCGGAGAAAAGCACGTTTTGGGGGTATGGCAGGGGGCCACGGAAAACACTGCGGTGGTCAAGGGGCTGTTGGAAGATCTGGTGGACCGAGGACTGGATCGCCAGCGGCGGTATCTGGTGGTGATGGATGGATCGAAAGCGCTGCGAGCTGGTGTGGAACGTGTTTTCGGTAACCAAGTGGAAGTGCAGCGTTGCCAGATTCACAAGCGGCGGAATGTGAAGGAGTACTTGCCTGAGAACTGCCAGAAAGACTACGACCGGCGGATGCGCAATGCGTACGCGATGAACAACTACGCGGAGGCCAAAGAAGCGTTGCAGAAGATCTTCCGGCAACTGGAACGGATCAATCCGAGCGCTGCCCGGAGTCTGGAGGAAGGGCTGGACGAAACGCTGACGGTGCATCGCTTGGGTGTAGGAGCGGTGTTACGTCGGAAACTGGCCACCACCAACCCGATCGAATCGTGCTTGTCGACGGTGCAGCGGGTGGCGCGAAACGTAAAGCGTTGGCGCGAAGGAGATCAGCCGCTACGCTGGGCAGCCACAGGACTGTTGGAAGCAGAGAAAAAGTTCCGACGCATCAAAGGCTATCAAGAAATCCTGTTGCTGAAGGAACGCCTGAATCCGTCGCGCCTTCAGCAGAAGGAGGTCCGGACAGTAGAAGTCGCTTGAACTTGGAAGAAGGTAGGCTTACAGTGCCGAACTTCGAGAGTCGCTGCAATCAACTAAAACTCGGACATCCTCACAGAATGGGCTCAATTCTGCAATTACTTGCAGTATTTTAGCGCCAAGTGTCGGTAAGTCGCTTCCTTACAGCATCGCGACCTGGGCAGCGATCGTGCGGGTGAAAAGTAAACTCATGGCCGTGTGTCTTTCTCCAGCCTGGGGACGCCGAGGAGGGATTTCGAAATGCGAAAATCTCTGTGGGTCATCCTTACCGCACTATTGGTGGCCATCGGAACGCCCAACGCCCACGCGGATACGTGCCCTCCCACTGACGTGTGCACGCTCGGCACAATCCCTTTCCAGGTACTGGCCGGCAGCCCGACTCCCAGCGGGATATTTCTATTCGATGGTTCGACCAACACATTGGTGACTCTTCAGGTGATGTGGGACGGCATCACTTTCAGCGAAACTGACCCGTTGTTCAACGTCACCGTTACACCCGGGACGTCGTTCCCGTCGGATTGTCCGAACTTAACCGGTTTAATCGTCGCCGATATCACCCGCCAAAGCTCATTGATCACGCGGTGCAAGAACTCCGCGTTAAACGACCATGAATCGGTCATGGACCCAGACGCGACGGCCATTCTTACATGGGTGATCAACTATGATTCGACTGTTTCTGTGTCCATTACTGACTCGGTGCAGATCCCCGCACCGATAGGCGACTCATTTGCCGGATACATAGACAATCCCATAGTCACCCCGGAGCTTGGCACGGCCAGCCTCATGGTTGCCGGAATCGGGTTCATGCTGGTGATACGGAAACGTATAGGTCCGTCCCTCCCACCGGCCAGTTGAATGCATCGCTCACTGCTGCATCGCGCGCCCCACTAAACACCCACTGCTTCCCGCGCCGAAGGTATTGCCCAATGCGTCGTAGGTTTTCTTCATGCGGCGCATTTGCATTTCTCCCGCAAATTCCACTTGGACGTATAGTCGGATAACCGGACAAATTCCGGGCTAGTAACTGACTTGTCCGGCGGGTGGTCCGGCCTTTCGCATTTGACTTTTCGGGTGGGAAGCCGCTGACGTCGCCCTCCCCTTTTCAATTTTCCATTTTCAGATTTCACGCGGGCATCGAAAAGCCAATTCGCCCGCCCAAAACTGTACCGATGGCCAGTAGAATTTCGTCCCCCTTCGTGACATGCTACGAATGGAGGATTTTCGGATGAGACGCGCGCGGGCGCATGGTGGGGGTCGGCTTCCCTCCTCAACTTTGAGGGGGGCGAAGAAAAAGCCTCGGGCGCCGAAGCAAGCACTTCCGCGAAGGCGGGCCAAGGCGCGCCGTAGCATGATGCGGTTGCGGAGGCGGGTAATCGCCGCTCACCCCGATTCAGAATTTGCGCTAACCAACTGCAATCACAGCCACTTAACATTTCCTAATCGCAGCTCTACTCGCTGTTTCTCACGATCCAGCCTCAAGCTTCCAGCTGTTCAGCTTCCAGAATCTAATCGACCGCTAGAAACGATTAGAAACAGCCGCAACCCATTCACAATCAATCGGATGACATTTTCTAATCGTCCGAAAATCGCCGACCCGACGAGGGTCGGCGTCCTGAGCGACCAACGGGAGCCGAAGGAACTCTCTTCCGACCAGATTAGGAAACGGAATATCAATCCTCGGACAAGGGCGAAGAAAAGGCCTCGGGCGCCGAAGCAAGCATTTCCGCGAAGGCGGCTAGTAGCAACAGTCGCCAACTCAAGATTTCACTCATCTTCTTCACAACAAAGGACATCACATTTCTCTACCCGCAACAAAAACGACGATCCGGCGAGGATCGTCGTCCTGAGAGACCGACGGGAACCGAAGGAACTCTCTTCCGTTTTTTTGAGAACACATCAACCGTCGGGAGCCGAGCACAAGAAAGCGAAGAG
This sequence comes from uncultured Acidobacteriota bacterium, assembly GCA_963701005.1. Lineage (GTDB taxonomy): Bacteria > Acidobacteriota > Terriglobia > Acidiferrales > UBA7541 > Palsa-295. The sequence continues at coordinate 1,746,993 of OY969555.1, read as the reverse complement.
CAGATCCCTCGTCGGCCAAACACCGGCCTCTGTCGGGATGACAGCGAGGGGCCGGAGGAAGGGCAAAATCAACGGCAGGCGGCGGCTGCGCTTTGACTTATTATTCGGCTACCGCATAGAATCCAACCGCCAATTAATCCGTCTAAGAGCGCTGGTGACTAAAGGAGAGTTGACGCGATGAGGATTCTGGGTGTGGTCGCTGTGGCGATTTTGCTGAGCTTTGGGCAGGCGGGGGGCTTGGGGGCGCAGGAGGCGGCGAAAGATTCGAAGGCCGCGGAGGCGAAGGGCCCCGGCGCGAAGGCTGACGACGCGAAGGCCGGGCCGGAAGCGCCGCCGAAAGAGGAATCGTCCGCGACGGACCACACGATTCGCCTCGGCGGGCAGCAGATTTCTTACAAGGCGACGGCTTCGACCACTCTGCTCAAGGACGAGAAGGGCGAGCCGACCGCTCTGATGTACTCGACGGCTTACACTCGCAGCGACACGAAGGATTTCAGCCAGCGCGCGATTGCGTTCATCTATAACGGCGGGCCGGGGTCATCTTCGATTTGGCTGCACATGGGGGCGTTTGGGCCGCGGCGCGTGGTGACTGCGGACGCGACGGCTACGCCGCCCGCTCCTTACAAGCTGGTGGACAACGCCGATTGCCTGCTCGACAAGGCGGACCTGGTTTTTATTGACCCGGTGGGGACGGGATTCAGCCACGCGGTGGGAAAAGCGGAGAACAAAAATTTCTGGGGCGTTGACGAGGACATCAAATCGATCGCGCAGTTCATCGCGACGTATGTGAGCCGCAACAATCGCTGGAACTCGCCGAAATTTTTGATTGGCGAAAGCTACGGAACTTTTCGGTCGGCCGCGCTGAGCAATTATTTGCAGACGCACAATGGAATGTACATCAACGGGATCGTCCTGATTTCGAGCGTGCTGGATTTGCGGACGCTCGGGTTTTTGACCGGCGACGATTCGTCCTACATTTTCTATTTGCCGAGCTATGCGGCTTCGGCGTGGTACTACAAGGCGCTGAAGGATCGCCCGGACGATTTGAATTCGTTTCTCGCCGAAGCGCGCGCGTATGCTTCGACGGAATATGCGGCGGCGCTCGCGAAGGGATCGAAGCTCGGCGAGGCGGAGAAGGCTGAGGTGGCGAAGAGGCTGGCGCGATTTACGGGGCTTGGCGAAGATTATTTGGTGAAGGCGAATTTGCGCGTGACGCTGCCGCAATTCAATGCCGAGCTGCAGAGGAGCCGCGGCTTGACGATTGGGCGCTACGATTCGCGGTTTTCCGGGCCGACTTATGATTTGCTGACGGAGAATGCCGAGAACGATCCTTCGTATTCAGCTGTCGTTGGCGCGTTCACGGCGGCGTTCAATAGTTACGTGCGCGAGGATTTGAAATACAGCCCGGAGCGAAATTACGAAGCGCTTAGTTTTGAGCCTGGGCGGAATTGGAATTGGAAACATCACACCGAGGGGCAGGATTTTTTTCCGAGCGCGCCAAATGTCGAGGGCGATTTGGTGAACGCGTTGATTGACAATCCGAACTTGCGAGTCCAGGTGGAGACTGGATACTTCGACATGGCTACGCCGTTTTTCGCGACGGAATACACCATGGACCATCTCGGGCTGCCCGAAAAATTGCGCGCGCAAATTCACATCGAGTACTACACCGCCGGCCACATGATGTATTTGCATTCGGACGATTTGGCGAAGCTCGGAAAAAACGTGGGAGACTTCGTCGCCAGCGCGACGAAATAATGGTGACGCATGCGACGATACTTTCCCAGCCGCCGGGCTTGCATCGCGGCGCAGGACGCGGCGGGCAGCGCGCGGTTAGCCGCCAGGCTTCGATGCGGGAGGGATGGCCGGGCCTTCGCCCTTCACGTAGTGGCCGTACCACGCGAGATAACGCAGATAGTAATCCTTGACGAACGAGGGCTGGTCGAACTCATGCGACTCGCCTGGATACACGACCAGCAGCGTTGGGACGCCGCGCCGTTTCAAACTTTGGTAAAGCTGCTCGCCATTGATGATCGGGCAATTCCAGTCTTCGTCGCCGCCGATGACGAGAGTGGGCGTCTGAATTTTCGCGACGGAATTGAAGGGCGAAAGCTTTTCCCAAAGCGCGCGATTCTCCCACGGCAAACCCAGCTCGATTTCCCAATCGATTGAATACTCGTCGGTGCCGTAGTTCGTGGTGTTGAGGAATTCGCCGGCATTCGAAATCGCGGCTTTGAAGCGGTTGGTCTTCGTGATGATCCAGTTGGTCGAGATGGCGCCGTAGGAATGCCCGCCGACGCCGAGCTTGTCCGGATCGGCGAGCCCCTGCGCGATGGCATTGTCGACGGCGGCGATGTCGTCGTCGTAGTCTTTGTTGCCCCAGTCCGCGTACGTGGCCGCGCAAAATTCCTGGCCGTAGCCGGAAGAGCCGCGCGGGTTCGGCATCACCACCAGATATCCATTCGCGGCCAGTAGCCAGGCACGGAAATCAAATTCGGCGAAAAATTCGCCCACTGGCCCGCCGTGCAGCCACAGAATGGCAGGAAATTTTTTGGCGGGCGTCAAATCGGGCGGCTCGAAAATATAGCCAGCCACCGCAGTGCCGTCCTTGCTTTTGAAATGCACGTATTCGGCGGCGCCCAGGCGAATTTGCGACATGAGCGCGTCATTCGTGGTTGTGAGGCGCCGCAAATCGCCGTTCCGCGGAAGCAGATAGACTTCGTCGGGCCGGGCGAGCTCGCCGACAATCGCGGCAATCGCGCCCGACTCGCTGACGGAGAAGGAGTCCACTGTCCGCCGCCCTGCGATGGGCCTGATGATATCTCCGCCGGCGGGTGAAATTTGAAGCAGGTTTTTCGTGCCGTCATCCTCCGACAAAAAATAAATGTACTTCCCATCTGCGGAAAACCGCGGCTCATACACACTGCGGTCGAGCATGCGCGTCAAGATTTTTGCTTCGCCTCCTGCAGCGGGGGCGACCGCCAGGTGAATCGTCGCGCGTTCAATCAGCTGCGGCTCGAGCTGGCTCGAGAAGGCAATCCACTTCCCGTCGGGGGACCACGCCGGCGAGTCGTCTGTGCAGGGACTCGCGGAAACGCGGATGAGAGTTTTTCCGCGCTCGGTATTGTCCGCGGCAACCACCCAGATATTTGAGTTGTAGTTTCTGTCAGGATTTTCGCTGCGGTTGCTGACGAAGGCGATCGAGCGCCCGTCGGGCGACCACGCGGGCTTGCTATCGTCGTAATCGCCGGAGGTAATCTGCACGCATTGGCGCGGGGCGATCGTGAAAACGTAAAGATGGGTGCGCCGCCGATCGAGGTAGCCGATTTCGTCTTCTTTAAAGTGAAGGCGGTCGATCACCCAGGGGCGCGGCGGCGTTTCGTCCTTTGTCGATTCCGCGCCCTTGTGCTTTTTCGTCTCCGCCTCTTCGTCATCCGGGTCCTGCATCACGAGCACGAGGCGATCGCCCGCTGGCGACCATGCGAAGTCCTTCACCGTTTCCGCCGTGTGCGTCAACTGCTCCGGCTCGCCTCCTTCCCTGTTCATGAGCCAGACTTGTTTTTCGCCATCGCATTCGCCGCGCTCGCGCAAAAACGCCAGATATTTCCCATCGGGACTCCAGCGCGGGTGCGAGGAGCATGTACCGTCCGACGTCAGCGGAATCGCATCGCCGCCGCTCGCCTCAATCATCCAGATGCGCTCGACGCTGTCGTCCTGCTTCTGCCGGTGAGTTTTCACTGTGTACGCTACCCACTTCCCTTCCGGGCTGATCTGCGCGTCGGCGACTTCCTTGATCCGGAAATAATCATCCACGGTGAGATTTCGCAGCGCTGCGCCACCCGCAGTGTTCGCAGGCGTGGGTGCAGGCACGCTCTGGTCTTGCGCGAGCGCGCCCGTTGGCAGCAGCAGCGCGGCTGCAAGAATAAGAATCGCCGGACAAGCTCGCAGTTTCATCGCAGCAGCTTTCACCTTGAAGGATTCGGATTGAGTGCGGCGGCGCAGTATACCAAACTCCGCGCGCCGCACGGCCAGTCGCCGCGCACCGCCATCCCCCACCAGCGAGACGCCCGCGGCAACACATCTCATTGACATCCGAGTGAGGCCCCATTTAGTCTCTTGTGCACCATGCCGCCGCCCAAGAGCCCCAAGCCTGCACCCAGGAAGGTCACAGCGCCAGCCGCACGCGCGCCAGCGCCGCTGCCCGCATTCGCGCCGCGCAAGCATCCGCATCTCTACGAGATCAACACGTGGGCCTGGCTCGAGGAGCTGACCGCGCGCCTCGGCCGCCCGATTAATCTCGAGTCCGTCCCCGACTCCGAATGGATCGCGCTCGCGCGCCTCGGCTTCAACATCGTGTGGCTCATGGGCATGTGGCAGCGCAGCCCGGAATCGCGCCGCGTGATGCAAAATGAGACGGGCAATCATCCCGGCTACTCCGAAGCGCTCCCCGGCTGGAAGCCCTCGGACGTCATCGCCTCGCCCTACGCGGTCCGCGGCTACGTCCCCGACGAGCGCATCGCCACCTGGGATTCGCTCGATCGCGTGCGGGCAAAGCTGCGCGAGCTCGGCATGGGGCTTTTCCTCGATTTCGTCGGCAATCATACGGCGCTCGATCATCCCTGGACGCGCGAGCATCCGGATTTTTATGTCCAGGGCAGCAGAGAGGATTACGCGCAGAATCCGTCGTACTTTTTCCCGGTCGAGTCCGTGCAAGGCACCGCTTACCTGGCGCTCGGGAAAGATCCTTACTTCCCGCCGTGGAAAGACGTGGCGCAACTGAATCATTTCAATCCCGCGATGAGGGCGGCGCAAATCGCCGACCTGCGCACCATCGCCGCGCATTGCGATGGCGTGCGGTGCGACATGGCCATGCTGCACCTCAACCACATTTTCGGCGGCATCTGGGCGCATTTCCTCCACGGCACGCCCGCGCCGAAAAAAGAATTTTGGGCGGAGGTGCGCGAGTCCGTCCCCTCGCTCACGCTGCTCGCCGAAGCTTATTGGGGGACCGAGCCGCGCCTGCTCGATTTAGGTTTCACGTACGCGTACGACAAGGACCTTTACAACGCGGTGCGCGATTACAATATCGGCGAAGTGCATGCGCGCCTCTCAGCCAGCGAAAGCGAGCAAAGCCGCCGCGCGCGCTTCCTGGAGAATCATGACGAGCAGCGCCGCGCCGCCGTCTTCGGCAACGAGCGGCTGCAAGCGGTCGGCACGCTGATGGGGACGCTGCCCGGGATGCGTTTTTATCACCAGGGCGAGCTTGAAGGCCTGCGCATTCATCTCCCCATCATGCTGCGCATCGCGGCGCCCGAGCCGCCGGACAAATACAGCGAGAATTTTTTTCAGAAAATTTTGAGCATCACGAATGAAGAAGTTTTTCACTCCGGAAGCTGGAACCTTCTCGAAGTTGTGCCTGAGGGGGACGGAACTTTTTCGAATTTAGTCGTGTACGAGTGGCGCTCGGAAAAATCCTGGAAAGTGCTGGCCATAAATATGGCCGGCGAGGCGTCGCAAGGACGCGTGCGCCTGGGCGATCGCGTCTCCCCCGCGCGCCAATATTTTTTTCACGATGTGCTGAACGAAGAGCGCTACCTCCGCAGCGGCGAAGAACTCCACAGCATCGGCCTCTTCGTCCGCCGCGAAGCATATCAAGCCCACGTCTTTGACGTGACCCTCGACGTGACCCGTTACTCGTGATTCGCGTCGTAACGCGGCCGTCTCGGCGGCGGGCAGGCTGCCGTTGGCGTTGGGTTTGTCCCCATCCCGGGGGGTAAATTGGCTCTAAATATCGCCACTTTAGTATCGATTAGAAACTACCTCCGTCCTTTGTTTTCATAGAGATCAATCGAATTCTAATCGTCACCGGTATCGATTAGCCTTTTCTTCGCCCCCCCACCGCAGAGTTGAGGAGGGTGTCCCGGCGTCGCCGGGATGTAGCGGGCCCCCTGGAAGGTGCGTTGCGCTCGTCATTTTACAAGTCTCCCTGATTCGCTCTTTCGGCGCGCCTTGGCCCGCGAATTCGACAGGCACGCATAAATCGTGCCTCATCCAACATGGCATGACGCCGGGGGAAAACGCAAGCGAACGAGCCTGTGGAGTTTTTCTCTGGGTCACTGGATTTTCTCGGATGAAGAGAGAAGACCGGCCCTTTGAAATGGCGCAAAGGACCGGGCACGCGGAAAGTCAAAGGCTTTCCGACCCGCCGCTTCGGGCCTTTTTGTTTGTGGTAACATCCCGGTTCCCGATGAGAGAACTTGACTGCAACGTAATGTTTCCACGTACAAATGGGAGATGCGTCTGATGCGACGAACCGACTTTGTGCAACACCTACAAAAGACGGTCACTGCTCTCAAGATCCAAGAGCTAGCGAATTTCCTCACTCCATTTATGACTTCTTCCAATAGTCAAATCTCCCCTGACCAAAAGCGTGCATTTTCGCAGCTCATCTTTGACTCGAACAACGGCTATCACGATGTCATCAAGAACGAGCAGGCTAAGGCAATTCTTGCGTCCCTCGAAGTAGGCCGCATATATTCCAGCGTGGAACTCGGCAACTTGGTGACGGCCTTTAACTCAGCGCCGCAGTTCGCGCACATAGCAACTAACCCGGCATTCATGTCCCTCCACGACTTCTTGGTGCGTATCCTCGCAGTTACGAAGACCTGTGCCAAGTTTTTGGGCGAGAACGGCCCGGATGGAGTCCCCGCTGAGCCGCCGGCAACTCAACCGAATGCAGTGCTTGATTTGCTCGTGATAGATTTTGATAAGACTGGAATTGATATCAAACGCCTCGAGGAACTCTTCGCGACGCTCGATCACCTAAGAGAACAATTAACTATACTGTTGCAGCTCCGTGAGTCTCACCTCCGGATTCGGTACATAGAGTCCGGGTTTGATATTCGAATTAGTCTTGAGGGATTGACAGACGCTATTGACGGCATCAGAACCATTTGGAATGACATCTGGACGAAGATAGCCGACAGAGAGTTCGATAAGATTGACCGCCGAAACTTTACAATCGGAGGAAACTTCAAGCTCATCGACAGCATTGAAGAACGCGTCAAGGCCGGAACCATCACACGAGAAGACGGAGAACACTTTAAGCTAGCGATCATGAAGGATGCGTTCAAACTCTTGGATTCGGGCACGATGCTCACGGCAACTCCTGCGACCGAGCCAGTGGACAACCGAAAGCTACTCGGCGAAGCCCGGTCCGCAAAGCTGCTCACGACGGGCGAACCCGCCGAACGTGAGAAAGAATAGGCGGGTGACGCACCTTTCAGTCAAGGAAAGCAAGTGCCAAAGGCTGGCCCACCCGCCCCTCCGCCATTTCAGGAAAGAAAAGAACCATGTATAACGAAAAACTAGCGTCGGCCATCTTGGAAAGTTTGGACGCACAATTTCCAGACATGGTGCATTTCAAAGACCTGCGGGGACGCCTCCCTGAGTTTTCCGACGTGTCTGACCTAGAGTGGCTGAAGGTGCTAGATACATTACTTCGAAAAGGTTTCATTACCGGTGTTCCGTTGCGGGAAGGCCCGGGTCTGGCGGACCTTGCAAATATTACAATAACTCCGAATGGCCAAACCGAAAGCGCGGGACTCCGTCTGCGCGCACCGCAGCAAATTGCAGCAGCAACCCAATCGGAGGATAGAAAGTTCGCTCAACTTGCGATCGACGAAGCGCGAAAAAGCGTTGCGGAGGATGACCGCCCCCATCCGAAGGTCGGAGTCGTAGTCGTCAAGGATGGCCGCGTCTTAGCGAGGGCCTACCGCGGTGAAGTTCTCGGCTGCCACGGGGAGTACATCGCGCTGGAAGAAAAGTTAAGGGACGTGCCGCTGTCCGGAGCTACGGTTTATACGACTCTCGAACCCTGTAGCCGTCGCAATCCGCCGAAAATCCCATGCGCAGAGAGGCTAGTCAACAGAAAAATTGGGAGGGTGGTGCTCGGAATTCTTGACCCTGATGAGCGAGTACACGGTCGTGGACAGATGAGATTGAGAAAGGCGAATATCGCCACGGATTTTTTCCCTTCCGATCTCATGGCGCAGATTGAAGAACTAAACCGCGATTTCATACAGGACCGCGAATCCGCCGTACTGTCTACCAGAGTGTCTCCCCTTGAAATTATTTTCGATTCAAGCAATCCCGCACGTCGGTTTTGGTCCGTGGAATCGGTGACAAACAAGGAAGGCGAGGTTCTGCCGGGCTCAATTTTGCAGTACAGGGTCGAGATCCGGAATAACTCGTCGAAAAGCGTCAAAAATGTCTCGGTGACCAGAGAACACGTTGGGCAAATGCCTATTAGACCAGTCGATCTAATTTTTGACAAAACCAAGAAACCCGTTTGCGACATCAATCCCGATCATTCTGAATTGGCCGTGGTTTTCAACTGGCCGATTCCAACTAACCCAGTTGGGCTGTTATCTGGACCAACGGCGCGAGAATATGGGCCGATAAAATTGATCGCCAGTGCAGCGGATACGTTGCCGACGACAAAGGTCTTCGAGTTTGATTATCAGCAGTCGCCGATGTTGCGAGAGCTAATTTCAAACCCCGCAGCGGAGAGATTCGTCTCCGGCCTGAATTCAGTGAGGTCTCCGGGCAAAATTCACTTTGTTCCTGATCGACACAACCATGGCTGGGCGAGAAATGATGGTCGCACTGATGTTCGGGCGGGGGGAAGTTTCACCTACGACGGTCCGGATACCCTCAAGATCGTCGATGCATTTGTGAAGGGCCTTACGTCGAGAGAGATGTGGGCTCAGTCACTCGATGTCCCGGGGTCGTATATTACTCGATTCGATTTGAGCCCGCACAATCCTCTTCGACTGGTATTTCATCTCACGAGCGATCCCATCGCTGCTGAACGCGGGAAGCCCATGCGATTTCAGGTTGTCTTCCGCGACGTGTACAACCAAACCTACGAACTTGACCCGGTCGATTTCCCTTGGATCGGCAGTCCAGTTTCCGTTGCTCCGACCATTGTTCCGACCGCGGTGTGGCGGTCGCTCTTTGATAGGTTCAAAGCGATTGATGTGAAACCAATTCCAGTCTGGGCGGAATGGATATACACAATTGAATCAAAGCAATACGAGTGGTGGGTCAGGCATTCTTCCGAAGTCGCTGTAAAACTAAGCATTGAGCTTTGCAAGGAAGGCGGAAAAATGTTGCGGATGGAGCCGGAGTTCTGCCGGAGATTTTCGGATGTGGCAGCCGTCAACGACGACGGCGACCGCTGGTTGGTAGGACTTCACAAAGTGGCTGGAGTCGGAAAGGCCAGAGGCGAGGGAAAGACCGTCAACCAAGGCGTAGTCACGCATTCAGAGAATGGCGAAATCAGGGACCTCCCGGGTGCTTCGCAGGTGCTTTGCCAGATGGCCATCAACGGATTTACTGAATGAACTGTTTGTGCTCGACCATAGCAGGATTGAGTGAATAGAGCACCGTCCGATTAGCGGAATTACCGCTCAACTACCGTCCCAAACAGGCCAAATTCGGGCTTACTTCAGGTAACTTAGCGGGTGCCCCGTCTTTTGTGCCCAAAGCAAAAGGCGGGGAGCCGTTGACGTTGCCCTCCCCTTTTCAATTGTCCATTTTCAGATTTCACGCGCGTCTCAAACGGCCAATTCACGTGCCCGCCCAAAACTGTACCGATGGCCAGTAGAATTTCGCCCCCCGTCGTGCCATGCTATGAATGGAGGATTTTCGGATGAGACGCGCGGGGGCGCATGGTGGGGGCCGGGTTCCCTCCTCAACTTTGAGGAGGGTGGGAGCGAAATTTGGCGGGCGGCGGGTTGCGTGCGGAAGCGGGCGAGGCGAGCCTCGCGGTATGAAAGCGAGCGCTAGCTCTCGCACTCCATATGAGGCGAGGAAAAGGCTAGTAGCAACAGTCGCCAAGTCAAGAATTGAATCAACTTATTCAAAACAGACGATATACGAAAATTCTAACCGCAACAAAAATGGCACTTTCCGTTTCGACGGGCAGGAATCTAGCTTCCAGATTCAAGAAAGAGGGATCCTTCGACTGCGCCCCGCGCCCGCCGAACTTCCGCCTTCGCCGAGGCTATGGCGGACGAGACGGCGGGAAATGCAAAGGCGCGCGGGGCTACGCTCAGGATGACGGGCGCGGAGAGGAGGGCGAGAAAAGCAACAGCAGATCCCTCCCGCCTTCGCCGAGGCTTCCACCTTCGCCAAGGCTACGGCGGACAAGATGGCGGGCAGGCGTCGGCCAGAAGGCGTCCTCTGTCGGCCCTCCTACGCCAAGGCTACGGCGGGCGTGCCGGATGACAGCGAACGGGCGGAGGCAACGGCAAAAACAAAAGCAACAGCCAGACGCCGGCAAGATGCCAGCGGTACGATAGGCGGAGGCAACGGCGAAGAGCCGGCGGGACGCCCGCGTTACGAAGGCTGGGCCGTCGCGGCAAAGAAGCCGGGACGGCCCGGATGCGCGCTACTGCACTACCAGGATCGGCACGTTTACTGTGGCGGTTTGGCCGTTGGCGGTGGCCATGATGGTTACCGAGTATGGGCCTGGGGGCGTGGCGCCGTTGGGGCCTTTGGGGAGGCTGTTGCAGGCGGCGCTGCCTAGCGCGACGAGCATGAGCACGGCGAACGTCAGGGCCCAGCGTGGGCGGCGGCGATAGGACCAGGTGAGGCTGCCGAGCGCTAGCGCTGCGAGCAGCAGCTCGAGGGCGGCGAAGATTCTTGCGGCTCCGGGTGCAGGGCCACCGAGCGGCGCGTTGCCTGGCCCGTTCATTGGCTGGTTCTGGGGGCCATTTTCGGGGCCGATTGTGGGCACGCTGCCGGCGCAGAAGGTGTTGAGGACGATGGCTACTTGCGACCCGCCGGGCAGAATCTTGATGCTGCCGGGGGCTGGCGAGCAGGTGATGAACTGCGGCGACGAGCTGATGCACGTGAACGTGACCGTGCCGCTAAAGCCGTTGATGGGCGTGAGGATCAGGCCGATGGCGACCTGGCCTCCCTGTGACACGGGCGTCGGCGAGTTCGGATTGCCGCCTGGCGGATTACTGATCACGAGGGTGAAGGGGACGGCGACGATGGCGGTGGGGTCGTTGGCTGTGGCGGTTTGATTGGTGCCGCCGCCTGAGACCATCGCGCTGTTGGTTACTTGCGTGGCGGTGGTGGCGGTCACGTTGACGGTGACGGTGATCGAAGGATAGCTCGAGCCGGCGGCCAGAACGTCGGCGCGCGTGCAGACGTTTGCGGGCACTGAATTGCCGCAGGTCCAGCCCATGCCTGCCAGATTGACGAGCGCGAGGCCTTCGGGAATGAAGTCGGTGACGGAGACGCCGCCGGTGGTGGGGCCGGCGCCTGCGGTGTTCGAGACGGTGATGGTGTAAGTGGCGCCCTGCTGGCCGACGGTGAAGCTGCCGGAGTGCATCTTCGAGATGGTGAGCACGGGCGCGCCGGTGGGCGTGATGTTGGTGAGGTCGGAGGCGGTGATTATGCCTGTTGTGCCGCCGCCAGAGACACTCGCCATGTTGGTGACTTGCGCCGGAGCGTTGGCCGCGACGTTGACGGAGACGGTGATGGGCTGGTAGCTCGCGCCGGGTTTGAGCGAGTCGCTGCGCGTGCAATCGTTTTCGACGCAGTTCCAGCCGGTGCCGGAGATGCTGGCGAGCGAGAGGCCGGTGGGAATCAGCTCGGCGACGGTGACCTGGCCGCTGGTGGGGGCTGCATTGGCGCCGTTCGTGACGGTGATGGTGTAGATGGCGCCCTGCTGGCCTTGGGTGAAGTTGCCGGAGTGCGTCTTCGAGATGCTAAGGAGCGGCACGGCGGCGGAAGTGATGTTGGTCGGGTCCATGGCGGTGATCGGGGCTGGCGCGCCGCCGCCGGAGACGGTGGCGCTGTTCGTCACTTGCGTGGCGGTGGTGGCCGTGACGTTCACGGTGACGGTGATGGTGGGTGCCATGGTGCCGGGATTGATAGCGTTCGTTGTGGTGCAAGTGGCGGTGGCGACAGTGCAGATCCAGCCGGTGCCGGCCATATTGGTGAGCGCGAGGCCGGTGGGGATGGCGTCAGTGAGCGTGACGGTGCCAGCGGTGGGCGCGGCGTTGGCGCCATTCGAGATGAGGATTGTGTACTGCGCGCCTTGCTGGCCGACGGTGAAATTGCCGGTGTGCGACTTGGTGATGGTGAGGGCGGGGGCAGCCGCGCCGACATTTGTATTGGCGGTGGCGGAATTGGTGGTGGTGTTGGTGTTGTTTGTGCCCGTCACGGTTGCGGTGTTCGAGATAATTCCAGCGGCGGTGGGGGACACGTTGAATTTGATGGTGGTACTAGCGCCGTTGGCGAGCGTGCCGATGGCGCAGGAGAGCGTGGTGGCACCTGTATCGATATTGACGATGCGCGTGCAGACCTCTGAAGCAATCACCATCGTGGGCGGAAGGTTATCCGGTACAGGATCGGTCATAGTGACGCCGGTTGCGGCGGCAGGGCCATTGTTCGTGACGACGATGGTGTAGGTGAGGGTGCCATTGACTGGGACGGTGGCGGGCGCGGTTTTCGTGATTGCGAGGGCGGCACCGGGGGTGGTGACAGCGATTGCGTTGGATGTACCGGTGATTGAGGCGGTGACGGAGTCAGTGGCCGTGATGGTCTGCGAGGGCGGCGTATTTAGCGTTGCGGAGAAAGTGCCTACGCCCTGCGTGAGGGAGGCGCCATTGGCCGGGAAATTTGCGGCTGGGTCGGAGCTGCTGAAGTTCACCTTGCCGGCGTAGTTGGTTACCGTATTGTTTCCCTCGTCCTGGGCGGTGACCGTGAAGGTGAATGACGTTCCGGTTGTCGCCGAAGCTGGCGCGGTAATCAGGAAGTGGGAGACTGGGCCGAAGACAGTGAGCAAAGTCGAGCCGCTTACTGTTCCGGCAGTGGCGGTGATGGTGGTGGTGCCTGGGGAGTCGTCGGCGAAGCCTTTGCTTCCGGCGTCGTTGGTGATGGTGGCGACGTTGGTGTTGGACGAGGTCCAGGTGACGGAGGCAAGCGTCTGCGCGGGGCCGGAGCTGAATGTGCCGGTGGCAACGAAGCGCTGGAATGTGCCAACGGGAATCGTTGGGTTGGCCGGCGTGACAGCGATCGAAGTCAGACCCGGCGGGGTCATCGTGCTCGGTGTGTACAACTCGGCGCTGGCGAGGGCGTCGCCGGTGGAGACATTGTTGCTCTGGTCGGCGTTGTCTCCCCCGGCAACGAGGACTTTGCCGTTGTTCAGGAGCGTCGCCGTGGGATCATCGCGTGCGACGTTCATGCTTCCAGTTTCGGTGAAGGTGCCGGATGCAGGATCGTAAAGTTCCGCGCTCGATATCGCGATAAGAATGTTGACGTTGTTGCCGACGTAGCCCGCAGCGATCAAGACCATGCCATTGTTGAGAAGCGTTGCCGTGTGATTGAACCGACCTGTGACCATGCTCCCCGTGGAGATAAAAGCATCCTTGGCGGGGTCGTAAAGCTCGCAGGAAGGTGTGGCGTTGCCGACGGCGAGCCCGCCAGTGAAAAGGACCATGCCGCTATTGAGAAGCGTCGCGGTGGCACCATTGGGGACGTTGCTTGCGCCCGTGGTCGCAGTAAATGTCCCCGTGGCCGGATCGTAGAGGTTCGCGCCAGCGACTCCGCCATTGATTCCAACGAGCAACACCTTTCCGTTGTTCAGAAGCGTCGCAGTACCTGCGAATGGGAAGGTCATGCTGCCGGTAGCAGTGAAGGTCCCCGTTGCTGGGTTGTATATTTCCGCGGTAGTTGTGGGGGTTTTGCCAGAGGGTACACCGCCCGCAATCAGCACAGTTCCATTGGGCAGCAGCGTTGCGGCGTGAGCAACTCGCGGCATGGTCATGTTGCCCGTTGCGGTGAAAGTTCCCGTCGAAGGATTAAATAGTTCCGCGCTGTTCAGAATGTTAGAGCTGGGACCTTCACCCCCTGCGACAAGTACCATTCCATTGGGCAGCAGTGTGGCCGTAGCTTCGAAGCGGGGAGTAGTCATGTTGCCGGTGGCTGCAAACGTTCCGCTCGTGGGATTGTAGATTTCCGCGGAAGCAAGCGTCGTAAAACTGGTGGCACCCGCGCCTCCTGAGATGAGCACCGTCCCGTCGTTCAAGAGCGTCGCTCTCGGCAAGCTCCTTTTGGTGATTAGACTTCCTGTCAGGACGAAACCAATAGGCGGTGCCACCGTGAGAATTCCAGTGCCGGTCACGCCCGACATGGTTGCTGTAATCGTCGTCGTACCCAGGGCGACAGCGCTCGCCAATCCTTGACTGCCACTCGCGTTGCTAATCATCGCAACCGTCGGTACCGTCGGCGCAGCCCACATCACGCTGGCCGTCAAGTCCTGCATCGAGTTGTCGCTGAACGTGCCCGTGGCGGCGAATTGCTGCGTCTGGGTCAAGCCGATCACGGGTGAAAGCGGGGTGATGGCGATTGAAACCAGCGTCGGCGGAGGCGTGGTGGTAATCGTTGAGGAGGCGGAGGCGGAATTGTTGTTGGGGTTGGGGTCGGGCTGGTCGGAGGTGACGGTGGCGGAATTGGAGATTGTGCCGGTGGCGTTGGCGGCGACGGTGACGATGATGGTGATGGTGGCATTGGCGCCGCTATTGATCGTGCCGAGATTGCAGGAGACTTGGACGAGAGCGCCATTAACACCGTTGCAGGCGCCTTGCGAGGCTGTGATGGAAAAGGGTATGCCGTTGGTGGGCATCGTGTCCAAGAGGGTGACGTTGGTCGCGTTGCTTGGGCCGGCGTTCGCTACCGTAACAGTGAAGGTCTCTTTCGCGAGAGGCGCGACAGGATTCGGAGCGGCCGCCATGGTGACGGAGAGGTCGGCGGTCTGCACGGCGCCGTTGCGGACCTGGAAGAGGTAGCGGCCGGGCATGGTGCTGTTGAGGCTATTGCGAATGAGCGCGGTCGCTGCGGGACCGTTGTCGAGCAGCGCGCCATTGACGAGCGAGCCGGCGAGCTGGAAGAAGGTAGGGGGAGTCTGGCCGTTCGAGAAGCCGACTACGGCGGAGGAGCCACCGAGACCGTCGGTACCGCCGCTGGCGTCGCCGGTTTCCCACTGGATTTTGTCTTCGTTGAACTCGATATCGAAATTGCCGGCACCGGTGTCGGCGCGATCGATGAGCACGACCTGGAAGCTATTCAGCTTGTCGAAGTGCGAGGAGAAGTATCCGACATTGACATAGTTCGCGGCGAAGGCCGGGAAACCATTGACGGTGTCCGTTCCGAAGGTAACCACGTTCGAGCCAGAGCCAGTGGTGTCCACATCGGCGAAGAACGGAGCGATGATGGCGCTGTTGGTGTCAGCGAGGCCAAACGGAGTGAATGCTGAGAGCGGAGCGTCGAAGGTGACGTTGCCGTTGTTGTTGATGAAGAGGCCTGTTTCGGAGGTGCCGAAGAAGTTGACGGTGAAACCGAGGGGGAATAGGGCGGTGGAGCCGTCATCGTTCGCGGGCAAAGTATTGGCGTAGAAACCCGGATTCGTCTGCATGCTCCGGATGTCGCTATTACCGACCATGTGAACAAGGTAAGTGGCGCTTGGACCGGTGGTTGTGATGGCGAGATCGGCGGTCCTGGGGCCGACGGCGGAGGGCGTGAAGGTGACCTGGATGGTGCACATGGTGTCGTCACCGTTGAGATTACCCACGCAATTTTGCGACGGCGAGAAATCGCCCGCGGCATTGCCGACGGTAGTGATGGTGGAGACGGTGACGTTGCTGCCACTGTTAGTAAGGACCACCGGCTGGGGCATGGTCGCGGTGCCGAGCGTCGGCTCAGTGAAGCTGAGTGTGGCCGGGTTCACGGCGATATTGGAAACGACTCCGTTGCCATTGAGGGTAATTGAAGAGCCGCCGGTCTGAGTGTCGTCGGTGGTGATGAAGTTTCCTGGATCGGAACCTTGGATGGTGGGGAAAAAGCTGATATTGACGGTGCAGAAAGATTGCGCAGCGAGAGTAGCTGGCGGGACGGGGCAATTGTTGTTCGTGATTATGTAATCCGTATTGTCCGTGCCGATGGAAAGGAGCTCCATGGGGCCCGTGCCGCCGTTGGTGATGGTGACGGCTACGGCAGGGCTCCCTGTGTTGACGACTTGATCCGGGAACGTCAGGCCGGCTAACGGCCCGATCTGGTCAATGCCATTCGAAAATGAAAGGGCGGACAATTGCGAGGTGACTGAACTGACGACGCCATTCAGGCTAAAGGAGACGGTCACCGTCCCGTTGATTTGGCCGGTCGCGCCGTCAGGCGTAAATTCCAAGTTCACCGTGCAAGTGGCGCCTACGGCCATGGCGCCGGTCTGGCAGCCACCAGCGACGCCGCTGAGAACTGCAAAGCTTGTCGAAGCCGTGATGCTCTGAATGCTGAGCAGAGAGCCGGAGCCGTTGCTGAAAGTGAGAATTTCAGTCTGGCTGGTGGCATTGGAGGCTTGCCCGGGAAAGCCAAGCGTGGATGGGAGCAAGGCGATTGCGCTGGAGGCGGAAGCGGCAATCTTGGCGACGAAAGCGTCGGTAGTGCCGTCGAGAGTCTTTTGAAAAGCGAGTGACGATACAGGGAAAGCGGCTGCGGTGGAACTGGTGCCACCCGCCACGTAAATGGAGTTCACGGGATCGATAGCCAGGGAGGTGACGATATCGTCGCCGCTGCCACCGAGATAGGTGGAGAAGAGGAACGCGGAGCCATCCAGATTGACCACGGTGATGAAACCGTCGCCGCAGGGGGCGAGTTCGCCGCTGCAATTCGCGCTGTTGCCGCCATAGGCGGCCTGAAGGGGGGAGACGAGTGGAAACTTGTTGGGGCCGGCGGTGGGCGTGTTCGTGATGCCGCCAATATAGAAATTTCCGGAGGAATCGAGTGCGGAAGTGAAAAAGGTTCCTTCGTCTCCGCTGCCGCCGATGAAGGTTGAGTAATCAAAGAACGAAAGGGTGGGATCGAGCTCGACGGCGAAGGCGTCGCCGCAAGCGAAGAATAGAAGTTGGCAGTTGGCAGCCGAGCCTCCGCCGAACTTGGGCTGTGCAGGGCCGGAATCAGCGCCGGAAGTTGTGGTGAAATTGGCGGAATTGGTGGTACCGGATACGTAGATCGTTGCGGTCTGGGGATTGATGATGACGCTGGTAGCAGCATCATCGCTGCTGCCGCCGAGGTAGGTGGAGCCATTGAGCACTACCGGTGGGTTGTTGCCGGGAAGGACGGTCAGCGTGGAAACAAAACCGTCGCCGCAGATGAAGGAAATGCACTCGGCGGGAGCGGTGGTGCCGCCGCCGAAAATGGGTTGGGCGGAAGTGGAAATGACGCCTGGGAAATCAGTGGAGGTGGTGCTGCCGGAGACAGCCACGACCGCGGCACCACCCGATTGGATGAGAGAAATGCCTAGGCCATATTCGCCGCCGCTACCGCCGAGGAAAAAGGTGAACAGGAGCGAGGTGCCGGTAGGATTAATTTCGGTAAGAAAAGCATCAGAGCAAGGATGATTGCCGCAAGTAGTGGTGTTGAACGCGTTGATAGCGGACTCGCCGCCGAAGTTGTTTGACCTGGTTTGTCCGGTGACGAAAGCGTCGCCAGAGGAATCGGCGGCGACGTTGTAGATGGTGTCAGCATCGCTGCCGCCCAAGAAGGAAGAGTAGATGGCTGTGCCGGCGGGAGAAACCTTCACAATAAATCCGTCATCGCAAGGGTGCGGCGCCGCGCCGGTACCGCAAGGAGTGATTCCGCCCTCATTGAGCTGCGATTGAAAAGCGGGGGTGCCTGGGACGCCGCTGAAATTGGGGAAATTGGCCGAGCGTGTGCTGCCGACCAAGTAAACGTTGTTGCTCGGATCGAGGGTGACACTGATTCCGATATCGGCGTCGCTGCCACCGAAGTATGTGGACGAGATGAGGGTGGTGCCGGTGGGATTGATTTTCGAGAGGAAGGCATCGCCGCAGGCGAAGGCCAGATCGCCATCGGCGCCACCGCAATTTGCTCCCGTGCCGCCGTAGGTGTTCGTCGCCTTGGGGAAGTCCGCGGAGAGAGTGCCGCCGGTGACGTAGGCGTTTCCATTCGAATCAATGGCGATGCCGATGGCGGTATCAACGGCGCTGCCGCCGAGGTACGAGGCAAAAACGAAAACCGGGTCAATGATGAGCGGCCGCGAAGAATCGTAATCGGCGGGTTCGAATGAGACGCGATTCTTGCCGCGGAGGATGAAGCGGCCATTGACGTACTTCCTGGCTGCGTCGCCGGAATTTGAAGCGGCGAAATTTTCCGCACTTAGCTGGTACATCACCGGCTTGCGGAGAAACACCTGGCCGTCGTTTGTGTTCGCGACTACGTCGCCCGCTTCATTCAATTGCAGAGCGCTCGAGCCATCGATTTCGAGCGAGATCTCTTTTGGATTCGCGCCGGGGGCGACGACGAAGTCGTATTCGAGCTGGCGCTGATTGCCGTAAAAGATCAAGTCCACGCCGGGATAGACTTCGTGATATTTCACGCGCTCGTAGGTGGGGACATTGGTGCGCCATTTTGAGGGGTCATTTCCGATGTAGTAATTCGAGACGCCCGGGAGCTGGTCTAGACCTGTGATGGTGGAATCGGAATTCGCGCCGAGGAGCTTCATGCGCAGGGTGGTGGCCTTGGGCGCCGGGACTTGGGCGGCTGCGGAATCAGAAGCGAGCAGCGCGAGGAAATTGGATTTGCTGACGGCGCGAAGGGAGAGGACGGCTTCATCGGGCGTGAGGAAAAGTGCGTAGCCGGGGCCGCGCGAAATGAACTTTACTTGCTGGTCGGTCTGTCCCTGGTTCGCTTCGAAGCTGAGCGGGAGCTTTCCGTAGGCGGATTCGATGGTGCGCAGAGGGGGCTTGGCGTCATGGGCGGCGATGGGCTGGAGGGACTGAGCAGCGGGCGCGGATTGCGCGAGCGCGATGGGAGCGAGCGCGCAGAGCGAAAGAATGACGGCGAGAGAAAGAAAAACGAAAGAACGGCCCGTGCACCTCATAAAGCCTCCTACAGGAATAAAGGCTGGCAAAAGAGAAAATGTTTGCGCAATTCGAGCGCCTCATCCGATTGGGCGAGGCGGCCGGCGGATCTGTGCGCGGCTGCCATCATCATGTCCGGATGAGACTTAGGACCAGGATGTAGACGTACGGTCAATTGACAATACACAGTTACTCCGAGTGAGTGATGCAACTGCGAAACCAAAGAGCCATCGCCGGACCCACGACGGAGCCGCTGACCCGCCGCAAAATGGCGGTGGGCGCCTCGAGCTTGAGAGCATGGATTGCGAAGCGGTTGCACACTCCGAAACTCCACACCTGGGGCAACTTAGCTATGCGGGGCGATTGAACGCGGATTCTCTAACCGGCGTCCCCGCGGCGTCAAGCGAAAGTTTTGGGAATTATACACTTAGCTCCCTCACTCCTTTCTCAGTATGATTTGACATTGGTTAGGAGACTCCTATGGATAAGAAAACGGAAGCAATTCTTTCTGCCGTGGCTTCTATGATCGCCGACGTACGGGCTGAGACGGAAACTTTGAGGCAATTATTTGTTTCACAAGGGTCTCGGATGGATAGACTGGAAGGCATACGAAAGGCAGTCCAAACGGAAGTTCTGCCAACTCTTCAGGTCGAAGCGCATAGGGAATTAACCGAGCGTTTTTCCCGACTCCTCGCTGCGCAAGGATAGGACAGGATTTTTCCCCTGTTTCACTAGGTAGTTTAGATCGAAGTTTTTTCATTTCACAAAACCTCTCTTTGAATGGAGTAGCTAAAATGACGGATGAAATAAAACAGGGAACTATGGTTAAACTCAAAGCTGGCGGCCCTTTAATGACCGTTAATTTCCTTGAAAATCTTGGCGATACAGAAGAGGCCGCGTGTACTTGGTTTGACGACAAGCATACAAGTCACCGTGGCTGCTTTCCTGTTTCATCTTTGAAAGTAGTGGAATCCTAGTCTCTTCTTTTATTGTCTTGACAAACTACAAGCCTTGCAGTACTTTTCTTCCATGTTCAAATGTCCACATTGCGACAAACAAATTTGGGATTCCCTGATTACGGCCTATTCCGGTAGCATTGGCGGTAAGAAAACAGCCAAGCGTGGAGCGGCCTTTTTCCGCAAGATCGCGGCCATGAGAAAGACTCGCGGGGGCGGCAGACCGAGAACGGACGCTAAAGAATGAGCACTAAATACTATGGCGTCAAATGCGCGTTATGCGGGAAGAAAATTCCACTTGCCGTAAAAGCGGCTACGAAGGGACGAGTTTTTCAAACTAACTTTGTTCCGCTGGTTCCTGTAATCTGTCCGAAGTGCGGCTACAGTCAGCAATATGAGGCTGCGGATGCTCTGGATTTTGATGATGAGGACGGACTATTAGACGTACCTCCTCCTCATCCGTAAACCGCAAACACGGTGCCCATGCCAGACTTCCATTAATCCTGACTTCATAAAGGAAGTTCAAATCAGGATTCCAGCGGCGATACAATCCGAACCGCCACGATAGGGGGGGCGGCCCTTCGCTATCTTTCCATTCGGGTCTAGGGTCAATAAATTCAGGCATCATTTTTCTCCATTTTTCTCTTGACATAACAGCAAGGCTTGCTGTATTATTTGGCTCAGAGGATAAGACAATGAGCCGCTCGACAATCAGCACTTTTCAACTTTTCGCTCTTTACCCTGATGCGGAATCCGCCCGAAAGTACCTTGAATCTCGTCTATGGAAAGACGGCGCTACCTGTCCCAAGTGCAAGGCCAAAGAGCGCATCGGCAAGCGCAAAGACGGCTTTTACCGCTGCCACACTTGCAAACTCGATTTTACGGTGCGGACTGGAACTATTTTTGAGCGATCCCACGTTCCGCTCCACAAGTGGCTCTATGCAATGTATCTGCTTGTGACCGCCCGTAAAGGAATTTCATCTCTGCAACTCGGTAAGGAAATCGGTATCACTCAAAAGTCGGCTTGGTTTGTCCTGCACAGGCTCCGTGAGGCTTGCGGTCAAAACCTAGATAAACTTCGCGGCATCGTGGAAATTGACGAGACGTTCATCGGCGGCAAAGAGGACAATCGGCATTTCAACAAGCGCAAGAATCTCGGCTCTGGCACATCTGGCAAGACGGTAGTGATGGGCATGAAGGAACGCGATGGCCGCGCCAGAATGCTCCCGATTGAAGGTACTGGCCGAATCAGCCTAGAGAAAGCCATCACGGGCAATGTAGAAAAAGGCTCTACAATTCACACCGATGAATATCGCGGATACAAAAAACTCCCGAAACTGGATTACAATCACGCTTCCGTAAATCACTTCATGTACGAGTACTCGGTCAACGGGGTCACAACGAATGGTGCAGAGAGCGTATTCGCCGTGCTCAAGCGCGGATTGCACGGTGTATATCATCACGCCAGCCCGAAACATTTGGCTCGGTACGTCAACGAGTTCACATGGCGATTAAACGAAGGAAACGTGAAACGACATTCACTCCAGAGGCTTGATAGCTTCGTGGACGCCGTAACGGGAAAGCGAATCACCTACGAGCGACTGACAGCCTAACCATTGCACCACGAACCTAAATTGTTATAGGCTCTCGATGCTGCGGGGCAGTAGTGCAATGGTTAGCATGCTCCTTTTCCAAAGATGAGATATCGGTTCGATTCCGTTCTGCCCTACTTCAAAGTATCCGGTGGCTATGTCAACTGGGAGCCGTGGCCACGTTGAAACCCGCCCTAATCGCCTTAATTTTACTTCTTCCATTTGCATGCGTGAAATCCTACCGATCAATTCAACATATCGGGGATAACCCACAGAGCCAATCCGCCGATAGCGAACAAAAAACCAACGGCCAGAAATCCCCATCCCCAAAACCGACAGTCATTTTCAATGAGACGAATACCTATCAGGCAGAAAATAAACCACCCGATACCCCCGAAAAAAAGAACGAGGACACTAAAATCAATAGATGGTTGATGCGTTTTACTGGCGCTCTCGTCTTTGTCGCTGCTTTGCAGTTGGGTATTCTCGTTTGGCAAATCCTCACTAGCCGCAATGCTGCTCGCCACGAGCTTCGGGCTTATCTCGGGATTTCCAAGATTTACTTGGATATTTCCAACCCCGCAATTCCAACTGGCATCGTAGAGATCAAGAATTTTGGCCGAACCCCCGCCTATAACGTCGGTCAGTGGGCAGGAATCATGCCTGGGAATTTCCCTCTCGATGCCGAGCCGCCTCGTCTTAGTGCTCAGGATGCTCCGGGTTCTAGTTCGACTCTCTCCATGGACATTCCACAATCCACCGTCGTATCCTTGAAAAAAGCTCTCCCGCCTGACGTTACATTTGGGAGCCCTAAAGGAATCACTATTTACGTTTATGGCGAAGTCACTTACGCAGATATTTTCAAGAAGAAAAGACGGACAACATTCAGATACCTGTATGGCGGAACCGAACAGCTTGTCCGATTGCCGACCGAAAGCGGCAAAACTTTGGGAATTATGAAACCCGATGTAAAAGGCAACGACGCCGACTAAGACCAAAATTCTTAAAACTCTACCCAATAAATAAGTACGAATATGTAGTGCTCCCCTCTAATTTAGACAGTCAGGGCCTCATTTTTTAGTACAGCTGCGAAACCTAAGAAGGCCTCGTGCGGAGTGCGATTTCCGACTCCTCGATGAGGCCGGTCGAGATTGTACTCCTGGATCCAACGGCCGATCGATGCGCGTGCTTCTTCCAAGCTTCGATATTCCGCCGTCCAGACTTCCTCTTCCTTCAAGCTGCGATGGAACCGTTCGATGTAGCTGTTGCCTTCCGGGTGATGATACGCCGTCCGTCGATGCGTGATGCCGAGCCGGTTCAGAGTTTCGATGAACCGCGTTGAAGTGAACTGCGTTCCGTTGTCCGTCGTGAGTGTCACGCGGGCCTCCCGGCTGCCCTCGGGCAGCCGGGAGAGTACGGCCTGCTCCACTGCTGCCAGAGCGTCTTCGGTCCGGCAGCGATGCGAGAGATTCCAGCCCACGATCTCCCGCGTGCAGCAGTCGATCACGCACACCAGGTACGCCCAGCCCACGGCTGGCCCGGCCCAGATCTTCGTCATGTCCGATTGCCAGATCTGATTCGGTTCTGCTGCTTCCACGCGGCCCCACTCTTTCTTTCTTCGTGCGCGCAGACGCCGAGCGCGGACCAGCAACCCGCGTTCGCGCATCACCCGCAACACACGCTTGCGATTCACCGGAAGGTTTTCTTTTCTTCGCAGCCACCAGGCCACGCGGCGATATCCGTAGGCGGGTTTCTCCCCGCACGCTGCGACGATCTGCTCGTCGTAGATTCGATCCGCTCGGCTGCCTCGCGGCTTCTTCCGGTAATACAGACTCGACCGACTGATGGCCAACGTCGCCGCCACCAGCGTGGCTGTGTAGCCCTCGGTCACCATCTCTCGCGCCTGGGAGTGAGCCTCACCGCAGCTCACTCCCCCACGACGTTTTTTAGGATTTCAATCTCCAGCGACTTCCGCCCCAGCGTCCGTTCCAGCTGCCGGATGCGGCGATCTTTTTCCGATTCCGCGGCGGCAGCGCTTCTCCCCCCAAGCGCTGCCTTTGCTCCCTGCTCCGCTTCATCCTTCCAACGATAGAAGAGCGTCGGAGCGATCTGATATCGCCGACACGTCTCCGAAACGTTCCCGCTCTTGATTCCTTCCTGCACGATCTGCCACTTCTCTTCGGGGGTTCGATCTACGCGTGGTTTCCTGCCCATCCTGCCTCCTGTTTGGAGGCCCTGATTCTACCTAACTGAGGTGTCCAGTTTTAGAGGGGAGCACTACAAATATAACCTCCTCAGGGAGTTGAATATATAATTCCCAAAGTTTTCTTTGCGATTGAAAAGGCGTGGGCGGTCCCATATCATGCCGCCCTCTGCCATCCGGCACGATGCCCACACCTTACGAAGAAAAGAATCGAGCGCCGCAAACGGACGGGGCGCGGCTTCGCCAGATCGGTTTCTTGCCACTCCTCGCGCTTTTTTATGGCTACACGGCGGGCGGGCCATTCGGCTACGAGGAAATATTTCACAGCTCGGGGCCGGGGATGGCGCTGGTGTTCTTGGCGTTCGTTCCGCTGTTTTGGAGCATACCGATCTCATTTGCTTCCGCGGAATTGAACGGCATTCTTCCGGTGCAGGGTGGCTTCTATCGCTGGAGCCGCGCGGCGTTTGGCGATTTTTGGGGATTTCAATGCGGGTGGTGGAATTGGACGGGGACATTTCTATTGAACAGCTTGTACGGCGTGCTGTTGATGGATTACCTGAGCGAGTATTTTCCGTGGATAAAGGGCGATGTGAAATGGGCTGGGGCTTGCCTGGCGCTGTGCCTGCTGGCTTACCTGAATGCGCGCGGGATTCAAGTGGCGGGGTGGCTTTCGATTGCGCTGCTCATTGCCGTGCTCATACCGGTGACGTGGCTTTGCGTGGTTTCGCTTTTTCATTTGCATTACAACCCGGTGGCGCCGTTCGTGCCGCCGGGAAAACCTTTTGGGAGCGTTTTTGGAAAAGGCTTGGCGCTGGCGATGTGGAATTACGCGGGGTACGAGCAGCTTTCGAGCATGACCGGAGAAATGAAGGACGCGCAAAAAACCTTCGTGCGGCTACTGGCGTGGAATACGCCGATGAACGTGCTGACTTATATTTTGCCGACGACGCTGGCTCTCGCCGCGCTGGGAAATTGGCAGGAGTGGAAGACGGATTACATCGTGACGGCTTCGCGGCTGATCGGCGGAGAATGGCTGGGCGCGGCGATGTTGATCGCGGCGATGATTGGGACGCTCTCGCTATCGAACAGCACGATTCTCTATACGACTCGAATCCCGGCGACGATGGCGGAGGATGGCTATTTTCCCGCGTGGCTGGGGAAAATTCATTCGCGTTTTCGGACGCCGGCGCGGGCAATCGTGGTTTCGACGGCGGTGTATTGCGTGCTGGCGAAATATCCGGTGGAAGATCTGGTGAACATTTATATATGGACGCGCATTGCGACGACGCTATTGACGCTGCTGGCGGCCTGGCGCATGCGGAGCAAGCTGCCGGATGCGCCGCGGAGTTTCAGAATTCCCGGGGGCACGGCGGGGATGATTTACATTTTGATTTTTCCGGCGATATTGTGCGCGGTGAAAGTGGCGCAGAGCGAAGATTACGTGTGGAAATATGCGCCGTGGCTTTTGGCGTCCGGGCCGTTGGTTTATTTTATTTTGCGCCGGGGATTTGGATTGAAGCCGAAGGAGTTGAACGTGGAGTGAGGTTTGAACGGCCACCTAATGATTGCGCGTTGATTCGGCGGCGAGCAGGACGCACGCGGCGACAGCTTCCGCGGCCTGAGTGACTTCCGGCAGTTCCGGGAAGGTGGGAGCGATGCGAATGGTGCGGTCGTGAGGATCTTCTCCGTGCGGATGCATGGCTCCGGCGGGCGTGAGCGCGACACCTGCTTCTTTGGCGAGCGCGACTACGCGCCGGGCGCAGCCATCGGGAACATCGAGGGTGATGAAGTAGCCGCCTTTTGGTTTGGTCCAGGAGACGTTGGGGACGTGAGCTAGTTTTTCGGCGAAGACGTCCAGGACCTTTTGGAATTTGGGCGCTAGCAGGGCACGGTGGCGGTCCATCAGCTGCATGATTCCTGCTTCGTTCTTCAGAAAACGGACGTGGCGCAACTGGTTGATTTTATCGGGGCCGATTGTGCGCGGCGTGATTTTTGCGAGGAACCAACGCACGTTGTCCGTGGACGCAGCGAAGATTGCCAGACCCGCGCCGGCCAGCGTGATCTTGGAAGTGGAAGCGAAGATGAGCGGGCGGTGCGGATGGCCGTGGCGCGAACACAATTCCAGAACGTTGGCAATTTCGATGCGCTGGCTTGTGAGGTGGTGCACGCAATAGGCGTTGTCCCAATAAATGCGGAAGTCCGGGGCCGCCGTCTTCATGGACGCGAGGCGCTCGATCACAGCATCTGAATAGACTGCTCCCGTGGGATTGCTGTACTTGGGAGTGCACCAAATGGCCTTGATGGATGTGTCGTGGGCCACGAGCCGTTCGACCGCGTCCATGTCTGGGCCATCGTCGTTGAGTGCGACTGGAATCATGCGGATGCCGTAATTCGCGCAGATGGTGAAGTGGCGGTCGTAGCCGGGGACGGGACACAAGAACGCAATCTCTCCCTGCTTTGACCAGGGCGCGATGCTATCGCAGGTTCCTTGCAGTAACGCGTAAACGACCGTGTCGTGCATCAGGGCGAGGCTGGAATTATCGGCGACGACTACCTGTTCGGGCGGAGCGCCAACGAGTCCGGAGAACAATCGGCGCGCTTCGGGGAGGCCTTGAAGTCCGCCGTAATTGCGGCAATCGGTTGCGCCCTCCGAAATGTAGTCGGCGGGACCGGGAAGCGACAGCAATTCGACGCTTAGATCGAGTTGGGAAGGGGAAGGTCTGCCGCGTGTGAGATCGAGCCTGAGGCCTTTCGCTTTCAGAGCCTCGTAGCTTTCCTGGAGGCGTTGGCCGGCTCGACTGATGTCCTGGGGGCTCGGCTGAGTGAGGTCTGTCATTTTTTGAAGCGAACATCCTCCGTCAAATTTGGTGGGATGCACGAATATCACAAAAAGCATGGCGCAGGCGAGGCTCAATTTGGCCCACAGGGAGATGGTAGCGGCGGCCGAGCTGATTCGAGCAGCGCGCCAATCATAATGAAGATTTTGAGATTAGAATGGCGGCAGCGGAGGAGGAGTGATGAGTTCCGAGCTTTCGGATGCGTCGAGAAAAAACTGGCAGTGGCCGGATTCGCTCGATGCGGTAGTGGCGGCGCCGGGCAATCACACGGTCCTTTTTGAAAACGAGCACGTGCGCGTGCTGCAGACGCGTATCTTGCCGCGACAGAGGACTCCCGTGCACACGCATCGCTGGCCGAGCGTGCTATTCGTATTGAACTGGAGCGATTTCGTGCGGCGCGACGAACTTGGCAAGGTGTTGCTGGACACGCGCGAGGGATTTGACGTGCCGAAGCTGAATGCGCCCGGATGGCTGGAGCAGCTGCCGCCGCACACTGTCGAGAACGTGGGCGACGCGGAAATCAATAACGTGCAGGTGGAGATCAAGGGGGCAGGTTAGACCGACACGCATTTTCGCGCGAATGACAGCCAGGCTGAAGAACGCAATCCAATGTTTCGATGAGGAAATAATATGAGATCACTGATGCGATTTTTTTTCAGCCCGGCGCGAGGGCCGGCCAGCATCGCGCTTATTCGATTGGCCGTGGGGCTGATTTTCTTCACTCAGGGAATTCTGAAATTTACCGACCCCAGCATGGGCGTGGCGCGATTCACCAGGATCGGCTTTTCGCATCCCTATTTCACGGCGCATTTTGTGGGATGCTTCGAAATCGCGTGCGGAATTTTCGTGCTCCTGGGGCTTTGGACGAGGGTGGCTGCCATTCCGCTGCTAATCGTGATTTCCACTGCTATCGCAACGACAAAGGTCCCCGAACTATTTCGCGCCAACCAGGGCGTCTGGTACATGGTGAGCGACGCGCGCGCAGACTTTGCGATGTTCTGCTCGCTGCTCTTTCTGATTGCGATGGGTGGCGGAGCGTGGTCTCTCGATGCGAGATCGGAGCCAGCGCGCAATTCGGAAAGTCGGTTGTGAAGAGGTCCATAAAGAAAGCCGCGAAAACCTCTCTCCCAATGTGGCACTGAAATGACCACGCACAAATTTCCTGAATATAGACCTGCTGCAATGTAAGCCACTTAGCAGTCCTTCCGCGCCCCGCAGCAAATCGGCCGAGACTTGCAACCCATCCTCCTGTGACCGAGGTCACTTACGGATACCACGCGCTATCTCACAATGCATCGTCAGAGCCAGCAAGGCTTGTGACAACTCGCGGGATCGGTCAGGAGAACAGCAATGGCAAAGACAATGAAAGCTGCAGTCGTAAGGCAATTTGGCAAACCGCTCGAGATCCAAGAGCTTGCAGTTCCGACTCCCGGGCCGGGGCAAGCACTTATACAAATAATTTCAACAGGAGTCTGTCATACGGACCTGCACGCGGCGGAAGGCGATTGGCCGGTGAAACCAACAGTGCCATTTGTTCCGGGGCATGAGGGCGCTGGATACGTGGTGGCGCTTGGCGCGGGTGTGAAACACCTGAAGGAAGGCGATCGAGCAGGGATCGCCTGGCTGCATAGCGCGTGCGGATACTGCGAGTTCTGTCTCCGCGGCTGGGAGACACTCTGCAAGGGGCAACAGAACTCGGGGTATTCGGTGAATGGGAGCTTCGCGGAATTTGCACTGGCGCAGGCGGATTATCTGGGACGTATTCCCGACAATCTTTCCCTCACGGATGCCGCGCCGATTCTTTGCGCGGGCGTGACGACATATAAAGGGCTGAAAATGACGGACACGCGGCCCGGTGAATGGGTGGTGATTTCAGGAGTGGGCGGACTCGGTCACGTTGCCGTCCAATACGCGAAGGCCATGGGGCTGCATGTCGCGGCCGTTGACCTTGGCTCCGAGAAACTGGAACTGGCTCGCAAGCTTGGAGCGGAACTGACGATTGACGCGGGGACGACGGATCCGGCACGGACGATCCAGGAAAAAATCGGGGGCGCCCACGGTGTGCTGGTCACGGCAGTTTCAGTGCCGGCATTCAAGCAGGCTGTCGGGATGCTTCGGCGCGGCGGCACGTGCGTGCTGAACGGCCTGCCTCCCGGCGAGTTTCCTATCTCGATTTTTGATATGGTTCTCAACGGTTATACGCTGAGAGGGTCGATCGTGGGCACGCGGTCGGACCTCGAAGAGGCGCTTGCCTTTGCGGCGGACGGAAAAGTGAAAGCGACAATTGAGACGCAGCCGCTCGATGCCATCAATGATGTGTTCGACCGGCTGAAGAAGGGCCGCGTGAACGGACGCGTGGTGCTGGAACTGAGCGCGGAGACTCGCAAGGCATCGAAACCGCGCGCAGCGTAATTCCGTCTCTTGATTGCGGAGTGAACGAGTGATTTCAAGAGGACGGCCGGATTCCGAAAATGTTTTTCCTCACGAGTAGTGAGCACTTGAGAACAGCTCGTTACTCGAGAGGAATTCGTGGAATTGGATTGGTTTGTGGTTCACTGGCGTTGGTCGCTGTGGCGCAAGCGCAACAGCCGACCGTCCCGCAGGATTCAGCGCAAGAGCTGCCGACACAAAAGAGTGCGAACCCGTGCGTGCAGCCTGCGCCGATGGTCTCATACAGGGATTATCAAGGGCCTTTTCAGAAGGTGGTGGCCGCTTTTGGGCGGAGGCTGGAACGCAAATCCGCTCATCCGCCGCACCCGCCAAATTACAAACCAGGCGCGACTCTTTGCGTTCTCGACACAAAAGATAAATTCCTATTGTTCGTTGAGGACACGATCGACCCAGTCACGTTTATCTATGCCGGATTCAACGCCGGAATTGGCCAAGCGGAAAATACGGGCCGCAGCTATGGGCAGGGTGGCGCCGGATACGGGACGCGATTCGGGGCCAGCTTTGCCGGTCAAGCTTCGAACGAGTTCTTCAAGGAATTCGCCTACCCGACACTATTTAGAGAAGACCCACGCTATTATCGCATGGCGCAAGGCAGCACCCGAGGCCGTTTTCTTCACGCCATCGAGCACGCCTTTGTGGCACACCGGGACAATGGCTCGCCAGTGTTCAATTTCACGGAGTGGCTAGGAACATCCAGCGCGGTGGCGCTGAGCAATACCTATCATCCGGATTACAGACGGGGTTTTTCTCCGGCAGCGCAACGGGTGGGCATTTCAGTCGGCGAAGACATGGGATTCGATGTGCTGCGCGAGTTTTGGCCGGAGATTGCCCGCAGATTCAAATTGCCATTCCGCGATCAGGGTGAATCGGCCCACTAGCGGACATCGAGTCAAGACTCCATGTTGCGGAAGCACTCCCAATAGCCGTTGGATTCGGCGTTCCAACCGGTCCGTAATGAGCTGAAACTTTGTGGGAGTTGGAACTCGAATTAGAGTCGGAGGCGCAGTAGAATTGAAGGATAGTCAAGGATGCGCCCGTAGCTCAGTTGGATAGAGCGTCTGCCTTCTAACAAAGAAGGCAAATCTTACAAAGCTTTTGCTGAGCGTCGCTTACAGGCTCCCTCTCCCGAAATCTCGCCCTCAGTTATACCGAAGTTGTACCGAAACCATTGGTCTACTAATCAACTAAACGTGCAGATGCCAGATGTTTCCGAGGTCGTCGTTCGTTAAAAGTGACGGCCTGCAACGATCCGATTCGCAGCGTAGACGATGTGCGAGGTCAAAGGTCAAAGGATCGCGATTGGTTCCGTGTAGCCGCCCACCCGGAAGGAGGCCGGCCCAGTCAATACAAGTGCGTTTGTCGGTACTCATCTGGTGAGACTTCCCACAAGCCGACTTCTGGAAAGTCAACGAGATTTCACTTGTCCGATAAGAGCTAATCAGGAGTTAGCCTGAGTGTCGAAATCCCATGTAGTGGGAAGTGATTTTAATCGAATCGCCATATTGTGTATCGGCCGCATGCGCGAGCGCGACGAGCAAATTCTAAAAACTCAGTCCATCATCTGACCGCGATAGGTTTCCGATAATCCCGACTCCACAATTGTTTATCGCCAGAGAACGGCATTGTCAGGAGGGCAAGCTTTCCCGCGCCGCCTCGAGGATTACGTCGACCACAACGTTCGGGTCGGCGTACATCGGAGTGTGGTCTACGCGATGGGAATGTATCTTCGCTCCCATGCGTTCGGCCATGAAATGCTGTGTCTTCGGATTAATCATGCGGTCTTCTTCGGCTACCAGATACCACGTCGGTTTTGACTTCCACAGCGGCTTTGGCGACGGGTCCTGAACACATTGAACGGCGATGGGCCGTTGCACAGCGGCGGCAATACTCGCCTGCTCCGCGGACGCTTTCTGGGCGAGCGCTCGGCCAAATGCATCTTCCGGCATCCAGACAAGGTTATGGGAGTCGGGAACCATCTTCGGCTGATCTGGATGCGGTTCGTCCCGGTAAAAAACTTTCCCAACGGGCTCGCCTTCATCGGGAGCGAGGGCAGCAATATACACCAAAGACTTAATTCGCTCTTCCCGTATCGCGGCGATCACCGCACCGGAGTAGGCATGCCCCACCAGCACTAAAGGCCCGCTGGTCCGTTCCAATACTCTGCTCACCGCCGCAGCATCGTCGCCTAAAGTCGTCATCGGTATGGGCGCGCAAATCACTCGAAGGCCGCGCTGTTGCAACGGCACAATGATGTTGCTCCAACATGAGCCGTCTGCCCATGCCGCGTGTACTAAGATGACCGCTGAGTTTGCGGGAAATTCGCTCTTCATGGCTCTCTCCTGTTTCATTTGTGGGGAAGAACGGTAGGGCGGCCCGACTGTCCGCAGGCCGCCCCGAATCGTGTCCGATAAGCCAACTATCCGGCCCTAGCAACATTCGATTTCGTTGTAACTCTACGACGCCGCGCGATTAGTCTTGCCTTGCGCCATCCACTCGGCGATGGCCCTCCCGATTTCGTCCGGCGAATCTTCTTGAACAAAATGGACTCCCTTTACACTCCTCTCAGTAAGCGCTGGCCAGCTCCGCACCAGATTCACCAGCTTCTCGCTCGCGAGAATTGCGCCCGGTTCAGCCTTCAGGAAAAGCTTGGGCACATTGCTCTGCCCCAGCCAGTCCGCGTATGCAGTCGCGATCGCATGCACGTCAGCCGGTTCGCCTTCGATTGGAATCTCTCGCGGCCATGTCAGCGTGGGTCGTCGTGATTCGCCAGGCTCGGTGTACGGCCGTCGATACTCCCCCATTTCTTCGGCGGTAAGCTTGCGCAGAATTGCGTTCGGCAGGATCTCTTCGATGAAATAATTGGCCTGCAGAACCATCTTGTCACCGGCCTCCGAACGCACCGCCTCCAAGGCTTCGCGCATTCCCATTTTGTCCCAATGGTCTTTGCCCTGCGGCGCCACGATCGCTTCCATGAACGCGATTCCTTTGACGGCCTCGCGATGGCGGTTGGCCCAGTCGAAGCCCAGGCCCGAACCCCAGTCATGAATGACCAGCGTCACGCGTTCGCGCACATTCAGCGCGTCGAGCAAGGCGTCAAGGTAGCGGCGGTGCTCGACGAAGCGATACGAGCCCGGGCCACTGTTCGAAAGCTTTTCGGAATCGCCCATACCGATCAAATCGGGAGCAATGCAGCGGCCCAGGTGCTCCAGGTGGGGCATCACGTTGCGCCACAGATACGACGAAGTGGGATTTCCGTGCAACAGCACGATCGGGTCGCCCTCTCCTGCCTCGACATATGCCATTTCGCGGCCGAGCACTTGCTTCCGTTGCTTCTTGTACCGAGAAGTTGCAGCAATCATGTGCGTGTCTCCTTCATGTTTGAACGATGGTCGCCTTGTGGGCGGCCTTTGCCATACTGATGCTCGGGCGACAGTCTTGGGTTCATTCGTTCGTGCGCAGGCGCTCTTCCTGCGATTCAAATTCTTACTAAACTACATTTGAAGCAACGATTCACTCCTAGGGGAAAAGTGTTTATCAGACAGTGGGCGGTTTGAAGCCATAATCCTGGCTTCGTCGAGTTTGAAGAACTGAGCAAAGTTTTTGTCCTCGCGCACTTCGTCCCAGCCGAACAAGCGCTCGATGATCCAGCGCATCGTCTCGAAGTAAAATGGGTTGTGTCAATGCCCGATAAGTCGTTACCGGACATGTGACGGCCGCCGCCCGCGATTGCGGCGGACGCGGGCCCTGTGCAAATTCAAGATCACACCTCCACAACTAAAGTCACTTGCCTTTCAGTGATTTCCGCAAACCCTGCAACCATCCGAATTGGTTAGTCTTGCGATTCCGCTTTCCGATGGGACGCACTGCCGCCTAGCCGACTTCTGTCGCGACAGCGCAGCTTGATGTGGCATTACAAAAACTTATAAGAACGCGCGGACTGCCAGAACTCCTCAAAGTTGCACGATACATCGCAGTTTGTGGGTTGGGGATTGCGGCCCTACTTGATGGGCGGTGGGCTCGTCCAGTGCTCCTGCGCAACGGCATCGGTCCATGCCGAGCCCAGGGGTTGGAGCATAAGCCAGGTCTCCGCGAGTTTTCCTTCCTCGATCCGGTACACCTGCATTCCTGCCCGCGTGCGCTTCTCGCCGGTTTTCGGATCGGTCCACTTGAACTCAAAGCGGAACCACGCGCGGTCGCCCTCGAATGTGTGATCATACACAACGATTCGTATGTCGGGCCGCTCCTTCCGCGTCTTGGCAATCTCCGCCGCGTAAGCCTCGCGTGTTACCGTTCGGTCTCCTGCTTCGTCGTGCCGGATGTAGTTCGGCTGGACGCACTGGGCGACCAGGTCGTATTGACCTTCATGCCAAACCCGCTCCCACCGGTCGAACAGAGCACTTACCGCAGCCTCATTTGACATCGACGAACTCATACCTTTCCCTGGTTCGGTTGCAGCCGTTGTGTCACCTGCGCGAGATGTAGTATAGCCCGTTCCCAAAAGCGCAATTAAGAGCAGAAACCTGACGCTTCGCTTCATATTTACCTCAGGTTTGTATCTTAGTCCCGCTCTCCAGGAAAACATACATTCGATCCGGAATTCCCGCGCCGTAATATACTGCGCCAAGCCAATCGTCGAAATCATTGAAAAATAAGAAACTCTCCGGCTGCCTTTCATAAGAGTAATTGGTAATCTTCAGCGATTGTTGTCGCGCCCGCTTCATCGGTGCCATTCACCTTCCGGCGGGGGTTGAAGCGTCAAACTTCAAATTCCCTTCTCAAGTCGGAAGAGTTGGAAAGAGGGTCGGGGCCATTTGCGCCGCGAATTCCTTGAAGACGCGCACGGGGCGCGTGATGTAACGATTGCTCAGATGGACCACCCACAGATGGAAGATGCTGAAGCGCCATTGCGGCATGACCTCGACGAGCCGCCCGTCGCGCAGCAGCTCAGGCTGCACCAGCGGCGGAAGGTCGCCAATGCCAGTGCCCGCGAGCAGCGCGGTCGCAAGGCCAGCGTAGTCGTTCATCGAGAGGAAAGGCTGGAACGTAAGCGTCTCCTTTTTCTTTCCGTTCGCATGAGCGAAGTTCCAGGTATTCACGGGCGTCCAAAACGAGAACGCGAGTAGCCGATGGTCGAGCAGGTCCGGCGGTGTTTTGGGCGGCTTGCACTTTGCCAGATAGACCGGGCTCGCTACAAGCTGATGCCGGTAGGTCAGGATTCTGCGCGCGACGAGCGACGAATCTTTGAGTTGCTCTCCGACCTTGAACACCAAGTCGACGCCCTCGGCGATTTGATCGACAATCCGGTCGGTGATGAAGACCTGTACGCGGACGTTGGGGTAGGATGCCTGGAATGCGCCGACCAGAGGCGCAAGCAACGAGTCGGAGATGCTGGGTGGCGCGGAAAGCCGCAATACGCCCGAGACGTTCGACAGATGGTTCGAAGCGATGTTGTCAACCGATTCGCTCAGTTCCGCGCTGTGCTGGGCATGTTCGAGAACTTCGGACCCGATATCAGTGAGCCGCAGGCTGCGCGTCGAACGTTCGAGCAGGCGGACGCCGAGTTGGTCCTCCAGGTCCGCCACGCGGCGGCTGACAGTCGAGGTCGGCATTTTGAGGCGGCGCGCCGCTTCCGAAAAACTATTCGCCTCAACTACCTTGGCGAAAATCATCAGCGAATTGAGATCTGTCATCGTTCTCCTCCGCTCCGATGCTTCGTCAAGAGATTATCCCAAATTTGGGAAATTCATTTGCAGTTTCTCCCGCTAGTCTCAAAGATGGGATAAGCCTATAGTCCATTTTGGACTCATCCTCGAACACAAAGGAGCGAAACCATGAATGCAGACGAACAGGCAGTCGCCGCTGTACTAGCCAAGTATCAAGACGCATTGAATCAATCCGATACCAACGCAGTGATGAAGCTCTACGTTTCAGACGGCGTATTCATGCCGCAGCACTTCCCGTCCAGCGTCGGAGCCGACGCGGTCCGTAAGGCGTACGACTCGGTGTTCACTGCCATTACGCTGAGCGTCAATTTCAATATCGCCGAAATACACCAGATTGCGCCCGAATGGGCAATCGCGCGCACCAATTCGGCCGGGACGGTCAAGGTCAAAGCCACTGGCGGGGGCGGCCCGGAAGCCAACCAGGAGCTCTTCGTGTTTCAGAAGATCGACGGCACCTGGAAGATCGCGCGCTACTGTTTTTCCACCACCAACCCGCCGCGCGCATGAGGATTAAGGAGCCGAATGATGGCCACGATGAAAGCAGCAGTGATTCACGAAGCAGGTGGGCCGGAGGTTCTCAAAATTGAGAGCCTCCCGATCCCCGCACCGCAGAGCGGCGAAGTCTTGATTCGGGTCAAGGCGTTCGGGCTCAACCGCTCCGAACTGTTCACGCGGCAGGGCCACTCGCCCAGCGTCAAGTTCCCTCGTGTGCTGGGCATCGAGGCGGTCGGAGTCGTCGAGTCAGCGCCAGGAAGCGAGTTTCGCGGGGGCGATATCGTCGCGACCGCTATGGGCGGCATGGGACGGCAGTTCGACGGCGGCTACGCCGAATTCACCTGCGTGCCCGCGACACAGGTGCAGGTCGTTAAGACCGAACTCCCTTGGGAAACGCTCGGAGCCATCCCGGAGATGCTGCAAACGGCTTGGGGCTCGCTGTTCAGGTCGCTACGTCTTGAAAAAAGCGAGCGTCTGCTGATTCGCGGCGGTACCACCTCGGTTGGTCTGGCGGCTGCGGCCATCGCTAAAAGCCACGGCGCCTTCGTCGCCGCGACGACTCGCAACCCTGACCGCGAAAAACTGCTGCGGGCCAGCGGCGTCGATCAGGTGTTTATCGATACCGGCTCGATTGCCGAACAGGTCCAAGAGGTCTGTCCGAAAGGGGTCGACAAAGTGCTTGAATTGGTGGGCACAACGACGCTCAAAGACTCGCTACGTTGCGCCAAGCAGCGCGGCATCGTTTGCATGACCGGCATTGTCGGCAACAAATGGTCTTTCGACAATTTCGCCCCGATGGAGGCTATCCCGACCGCGGTCAGCCTGACTACCTATGCTGGCGAATCGGAAGATTTCATGCGGACGCCGCTTGAGGATCTGGTCGAGAAGATCGCAGCGGGCACATTGCACGTCCAAGTCGGCAAAACCTTCCACCTCGACGAGATCGCCGAGGCCCATCGCTGCATGGAGGAGAACAAGGCGGGCGGAAAGATTGTCGTGCTGACCTAGCAGCGCTGCAGAGGGGGAACGGCTCAATACCTCCCAGAATTCGTTGCAAGGAACACGACCAATGTTGGAGTACATTTAACGCTGCGTCAGAGGGCTGGCGTCCTCCGTTTATTGCTTTATTGCTTTTTCGATGCGCGGGTCGGGGAGCAGCCACATGATAGCGACAATAACGTAGCAGGCGCAGGCGATCCACGGCTGTACGAACGACAGGGGAATTGCCGCTGCGTAGACCACGATAGACAGCGTGCCCTTCCTGTCATTTCCAATCGATGCCGCCAGCGTTGAATCTTTCCCGTGGTGGGCGATCAGTGTCTTCGTCAGAAGGAAATAAGCGGTTCCGGCGAACAGTAACACCACCCCGTACAACGCCACCGGCCAAGGCGCAAAATGGTTCTCCCCCATCCAGGCGGTAACGAACGGGGTCAACGAGAGCCAAAACAACAAATGCAGATTCGCCCACAGGATGCCACCGGTAACATGCTTCGCCGCCTGCAGGAGGTGATGATGGTTGTTCCAGTAAATGCCAACGTAAACGAAGCTCAGGACATAGCTGAAGAAAACAGGAAGGAGTGGCTGCAAGGCCGCAAGACCGGTTCCTTGCGGAGACTTCATTTCCAGCACCATGATGGTGATGATGACGGCGAATACGCCGTCACTAAAAGCCTCCATGCGGCCCTTGGTCATCCTTCCTACTCCTTTTATTGGTTTGAGGGTTAAGCGGAAGCAGCCAGTTACGGGCCGCATCCCCCCAACGCCCATCGCCTTGGCTTCGAGGCCGAGTTTTCGCAAAAGACTCGCGGGTGTATTTCACGCGTAGATTCTTCTGCTTTATGTACGAAATCCCTGAATGCTGGTTGCACTACCGGTCACCCTCGTCTACGTTGAAAAGCGCGGCGGCCTCAATCTTAGGAACGATGTTGCACACGGTCTGCTCGATCCGACCGCGTTCAACCAGCAGATTGCGGACTATGTGTTCCACTCTCTGCTGGCCCTTAGCCTCGTTCGTGAAAAAAAGAACGAGAACGGAACAGGATGAGCGCAATGATCGCGCCGCCTATCGGTTCGGTCCTCCGTTACGATAGGCCAAGGAGTGAATCATCGCCTGCGATTTCTGCGTATATCTGGTGGAGCTTTTCGAGCGGCAACCCCGTAACAACAGAGATGTATTCGTGCGTGACGTGAAAGCCATCGTGCGCCGCTGGAAAACACACTTCGCACCAGGAAATCGAGGCTTCGCCGCCCGGCCCCAGGCTCGCTTCGAGACCATTACGGTAGATACGCACGCTTTCCGTTCGTCGCCGAAGCCCGTTCAAAAACTCGGTCGCCCCGTCCTTACATTGCGCATCAAATCGATGCAGACGACCGCCGCTATGCTGATAGCACCCGTACCGTGGAACCAAGACGTGATGACGGATTTTCCAATCATCGATGTATGGTTTCAGCGGCTGAATGTCTGGAGTGCGCGGCAAAATGAAGTCCCGTTTTTCGTTGATCGTGAAAATCGCGAGACCCAAATCGAATAGCGCGCTAATCGGGTCTTCGATATACTGGACATAAGTCTTCCACATCTCCGGCTCGTCCGGCTCGATGCAGTCTCTGTCCGCAAAACCTTTGTCCCAGAGGTCTTCAATCTCGGCAAAGCGATTGTCCTGCGGCGAAACCATCATCGATTTCGTAAATATCTGGGTCTTGTAAGACTCTTCGAGGGTTACAAACTCCCTGTGAGTCGTCACGAGTTCAGCCCTGACCAAACTGGACTCCGGAATCAGCCAGGTCGAGCGGATAGCGGAAAGCTCCACGTCGAAGGCCCCTGCGATTGCCAACAGCGTCTCCGGATTCTTGGTTTGATTCTTCTCAACACGTTGGATCGTGCGTGGCTCCAGACCGGCAACCGCCGCCAAATGTTCCTGGGTCCAGCCCTTCTGATCCCTGAGCTGCTGAATCTTTTTCCCGTATCTAAATTCTTGGCGCATCGCGCCTCCTTTCACGGGCATAGTAGCGAGGCTCCTGGCCTGGCTCCACGACAGAAAGGCGACAGGTCCGGGGGTCCCAGCGGCTTGGTCCGTCTGACGTGTCAGAGAGCGGGGAGCTTGATGGTGATGCGCGCCTGGTTCTCGATCGCCAAAAAGCTATCGTCACGTACAACTAGCCGGAATTGGTACCTCCGCAGAATCTCTTTGCCTTCGGCCACCGTTTGCCGGACGTATTCCAAAAACCAGTTGCTCACAATTCTCTCCATGCTACGGCAGTAAGCTCTTACGCGGGCGCACTCTCGCATGACTATGATGCTGGTACCAGAAGACGAGCAGCCGCCGCCAGGTGAGAAATACGCGCTTCCGTCTTCTACGGCGAGGATGGTGTTACAGTTCGATCGACGCAAGGTGTGAATATTGCTATCGGTCAGCGTTTCCCCCGCAATGCCATTCGCCCGAAAACGTGCAATCGA
The DNA here is from genome assembly GCA_963701005.1 of uncultured Acidobacteriota bacterium. Classification (GTDB taxonomy): domain Bacteria; phylum Acidobacteriota; class Terriglobia; order Acidiferrales; family UBA7541; genus Palsa-295. The sequence goes on along the minus strand of OY969555.1, from coordinate 1,708,326 downwards.
TTCCGGCCAGTTGCGATGGAGGCTTCCCAGCATCCGCTGCCAAGCAAATGATTGGTGATCGAACACGTTGATGCAGTACAGCACCTCGTCTGTGACGCGGGCAAACAGCAGCAAGCCGGTGCGCTTTACGAGTTGCCTATTTCGGGGATGTGGACGGGTTTCTGGATGGAAGTGGTGAATGTCCCAATCGTTCAACAGCGCATCGTCAAAATCTGGGTCAAAGTAGCGGGAGCTCTGGTGCCGACTTAAATCCTCGCCGCGAGCAGCTTTCCTCAGAACCTCATCGACGCCAGCCTGGAGCGCGGGTGGAGAACTAAATTCTTTCGAGATCAAGACCCTTCGCGGTTTCGGCGCTATGCGACGCTTGGCAACGTTGAGGAACTTCATGATCGTTACCTCGGGCTTCTCAGACAAATCCGTTTGGTAACCTGCTGTCGCCAATCGCGTCCGCGCGAATTCGGCAAGGTCGGAGTGGAAATTCATGATGATAGCCAGGTCTGGATTCACGATTCGCCCCCAAGTGCGGCGTCTGCCGATCCGGCCCTTCCTAATTCGTGTTCGGTAGCCGGAGCCGCATCGATCAGTTTGAGCGGGCCGCCGCAACTGTCACATCTCGCCCCTAATTATCCAACAAATGATCTTTCACATCCTCCCAGCTTCTGTGGTTTATGCGAGGGTTCCCCAACTCGACCTAGCCAGCCGCATTATCTTCGGGCCATATCGTTGAGAACGCGGTGCAACGAGCGTCGATTTGCTGACTCAGACCCAGATTGAAATAACTATCCTGATGCCGAAGCAACCAGAGCATTAGGAAATGCCCACGCCAGAGGGCATCATGAGCATGTGCTTCTGGTCCGGCTTCAGTTTTCCTAAATCGAAGGTCCAATCCAAAGGGGGTGGCGTGCATCAGAAGAGTTGGCGATAGATAGCAGGTTCCGTATAGCCTGAACAGATCTTCGTCCACCTTCTTTGCCATAGCATCCAAACTCACGCGGGTCCAAGCTTCGTCTGTTATCGGTTGATCGCATTCGTCACAATATTCGATTTTCTTGTGGGTGTCGGCTGCTTTCTTGGCATCTTGTATTCTCTTGATTTCTTCCGGCGTTAGGTCTTTCTTCAGAAGCTCGGGCACCGTGGCAATCATTCTGTTCAACACCTTGCCCTTTTCAATGTCCGCGTGATCGAGAAAAATGCGTGCCTCTGCAGGATTCTTTGCTATGAACATCGCTGTCACCAGCCGCTCGTATATGCTGCGAAGGGTTTTCTTTGCTCCTATCCCCATGCCATTGCCAGCAAGGATCAGTAGCTCACCGAAATCCTCATAGGCTGCTTTTTCGAGATAGAACGCAACTCTCTGCGCAAGCCCTTCGTCAGTTGGGTCCGCGTCGGCCTGCTCGCTCTGAGACTCTGGATAACATTCAGCTTCCGACAGCCTAGACGCTTCTTCGATCAAGCTCTGCAAGGCGGGAAACTCTTGAAGGAACGGGTTATGCGATTCGATGAAGCGGCGCTGCGCGTTGGGGTCACCTACGCTAGTTGGTATCCTGACGGACATTTTGCGTTCTCTGCGTCTGATGACGTGGCGAAGCTTCCAAACCACGACGAAAACAATGGCGGCTACGACGGCGAAGTATCCTATCCGCGCTGTCGTCGAAGCCGTCATTGGCTTAAGGAAAGTCTAGACGCGGAATCCTATCGGCTTTCGCCGCCATTTGCGAACATTAATCGCTGTAGACCGTCTCACGTCCCGAAAGCGTTTGATTGATCATTCGGTTCGCCATAGAATCCCTTGTGTCGATTGTATCCAAACATAGAAACGTTGAGGCGCTACTTCGTTCGATGAGAGCCAACGGAAAAAGACCGATCGGCGTCGATCTCTTCGCGGGAGCGGGCGGGATGAGCCTTGGCTTCGAGCAGGCCGGATTCGACATTGCCGCCGCGGTCGAATACGACCCGATCCATTGCGCGACCCACGAGTTTAATTTTCCCGACTGCGCGGCTATCTGTCGCAGTGTGGCCGACATAAACGGTAAGTACATTCGCGACCATTCGCGCATAGGTGATCGGCCCGTGGATGTCGTTTTCGGCGGCGCGCCCTGTCAAGGCTTTAGCATGATCGGCAAGCGGGCGCTGGACGATCCGAGAAATTCCCTGGTTCATCATTTCGTGCGCCTCGTAGTCGAGTTGAAGGCCTCGTATTTCGTATTCGAGAATGTGAGAGGGCTCACCATCGGCGCTCAAAAGAAGTTTCTTGAAGAAATCATCGGCGAATTTCGCAAGCGCGGCTATCGCGTCCTTGAGGACTACCGGGTGCTCAACGCTTCGCATCATGGCGTCCCGCAAGACCGGCAGCGTTTGTTTCTTATGGGCGCGCGCAAGGGCCTACCTTTGCCTTTGTACCCGCAAGATACTCATGAAGCGCCGAGAAACGGCAACTGCGACGCCGGTCACTTGTTTCTTCGAACCGCCCCTACCGTCTGGGACGCCTTGCGGGATCTGCCCGAAGCCGACGACTACGAGGAATTGCTGCATCGGGATTGGGTTAAGGCGAAATTCAAGAAATCCACCGATTACGGTGCTCTCTTGCGAGGGGACGAATCCGACCCGGAAGATTACTCCGCCCCCCGCGAATTCGACGCGAGCCTGCTCACGTCAAGTCTGCGCACCATTCACACGGCTCTGTCGAAAAAGCGCTTTCGAGAGACGCAGCCCGGCGACACCGAACCCGTCAGCCGTTTTCACAAGCTCGATCCCAAGGGCATCTGCAATACGATTCGCGCAGGAACCGCTAGTGATCGAGGCGCGTTTACGTCGCCCCGGCCCATACACCCTTATTCGCCGCGATGCATTACCGTCCGCGAAGCGGCGCGCCTGCATTCTTATCCCGATTGGTTTCGCTTTCACGTTACTAAGTGGCATGGCTTTCGACAAATCGGCAATTCCGTGCCACCCTTGCTTGCGAGAGCCGTCGCCGCGAAGGTGGGCGAAGCGTTTTCGGCTCCCAAGAAGGTCGACTGTCCCGTCGCGCAGGGCGACCCTCGTTTGCTGTCGTTCGGTATGTCCGAGGCCGCCGCGCACTATGGCGTGTCGTCGGATGTCGTTCCGAAGCGTACCCGCCGGGCGCGAGGGGGCGAAGCGAATGGCTAAGAAGGACGACGCCCAATCCCCGAAAAAGCCGAATCGCTATTCCGCCATCATCGGCACTATCTTCAAGAAGCACTACAAGCCGGGCAAAACGCAGTTCGAGTTCTCGCGCGCCGAATTCGTCGAGATCGCCAAGTCGCTTGGCATAGTCCTCCCCAAAAACTTGGGCGATACGATTTATTCCTTTCGTTTCCGAACCGCCTTGCCCGACGACATCGTCGCCACGGCGGGAAAGGGCCGTGAGTGGGTCATCGAGCTTGCCGGACGCGCCTTGTATCGTTTCAGGCTCGCAAAACTGGCCACCATCGTACCGAATCCGAGCATGATCGCGATTAAGATTCCCGACGCGACGCCGGAGATTATCGCCGCCTACGCTTTGAGCGACGAACAGGCGCTCCTCGCCAAAGTGCGGTACAACCGCCTGATTGACACGTTTCTCGGTTTGACTACCTATTCGCTTCAGAATCATCTGCGGACGACCGTGAAATCGATGGGTGACAGCCAGATTGAAATCGACGAAGTGTATGTCGGTGTCAACAAGCACGGCGAGCAGTTCGCGCTTCCCGTCCAGGCGAAGGGCGGAAGCGACCGCCTGAGCGTCGTTCAGACCGCCCAGGATATCGCTTGTTGTGCGGAGAAATTTACTGGCCTTACTTGCCGCCCCATAGCGGCGCAGTTCATGTCCGACGACGTGATCGCCATGTTCGAGCTGGCGCTAGACGGCGAGGACGTGAAACTCGTCGAGGAGAAACATTACAGGCTCGTACCGTCCGACCAGATTGGCCCGGACGATCTCAGGCTCTATGCGAAGCGATGATGCAGGCGGCGTCCGATGGACCATGTTTCCAAGAAAGTCAGGTCCAAGATTATGGCGGCGGTCCGGTCGCGCGGCAATACGACGACCGAGCTGCCCCTCGGCCAGCTACTGTGGGACGCGGGTCTTAGAGGTTACCGTAAGCATTGGCCGGTCGTGGGCAAGCCGGATTTTGCGTGGCCTGGACGCAAAGTAGCGGTTTTCGTGGACGGTTGCTTCTGGCACGGCTGTAGGTGCAAATACCTGCCGCGCAGCAATGCAAAATTCTGGCGCAACAAGATAGAAGCCAACAAACGAAGAGACCGCCGAGTTGCTCGATCACTGAGGCGAGACGGCTGGAAGGTGATCAGAGTCAAGGAATGCACTCTGCGCAAACCCTCGACGCTAGGACGAATAGTAAGAGCCTTCGCGAAGACTCCGACCCAAGAACAATAGACGAAGCCATGTCTGAGCCGGGCTACCCCAGCACGCCTGGCCCGTGCGGTTGGCCATCTTGATCCAGCTCACTCGTCCTTATTCTTGGCATTCAGCCGCAGCCATTCGGACTCGTTCAATCCCACTCTTGAGATTTTCCCTGCGAATGTGTTCGCGATTCTTTGCGCGTGTTCTGGCCGGAGCTCTGCAATCCATTGAAAGTTGGTCTCCGACGCTCCAGACTTGAAGAATAGCTCGTCGCCGTCCCCCTTAGCGAGGACCTCATGATCAGTTGCTAGCCAGGGCTGAAACGCAATCATCTCGATACGATAGGGCTCGTCTATAAGCTGAAGCGTGACTATACCGTCCCCGTGCAGCAACACGTGGTCGTATCCCGTATCGGTAGCCCGCAGGGGGAGAAATGGAAAGTGCCTCTCGCCGATGAGTCTGACGCTGTCGCAGCGGGGCTGAACGCAAAGCAAGTAGATACCACGTCCTCTGTCGTGAACAATAGTTCCCAATGCTAGCCTGGGTGGAGGTGTACCGTATCTCGATCTCACTGCCATCAGCACGGCGAACTCTTGGTTCGCTCGATGGCCAGCCTCAGCGGATAGGACCTCAGTGAGGCGGTTGGCAACCTCGCCGCGAGCCTTGTTTTTGCTTTTTAGGAATCCCACAAGGAAACTGTTGTGAGCAGCGTCTCCGGCGACATCGAGAACCGACCGTTTCAACAGTTGGTGTACACCGCCTCTTGCCTCTATTTCCGTGACGCCCTGAAAATTGAAAGCGAAGCCGCCCGCAATCCTCGAATCGAGCCAACCAGCGAGCGCTGGTTCAGACAAGACTTCAATGGCGAGATTGTCCTCCAGCGCAGATTGAATCTCCGATACAACTAAGGGGAGAAGATGCCCACTCGCATCTTCAGGATTTTGCAAGACCTTGTGGGTGACAAAACCGCAATCCAATTTCGCAGGAAATTTCTTTAGGATTTGATATGTTTCCGAACGGAGAACGCCCATCGACCTCAGGATTAAGTTGGATAACAATCCAGGCGAGGCGTTGGCGAATTCTGAAATCACGATCTCAGGAATCGCTTCAGCAGGCACAACGAAAGGTTGGAGGTCCTGCGTGACCTTCACGTGGGGCTTTGCATAAATCGCAATCCTGGTTGCACCCGAAGTGATGTGCGTCTGTTCTCCGGCGGTGGCTCCCTCTACAGCCGGCACATTCAGCCTGTTCCTGATTTTCGTGGCGATGCCGAGCAGATCACTCTCTCCCGTGTACACAAGAAGAAGTCGTTTTCGGGGTTTTGCGCCTCCCTCGCCGTGTGTCAGCCTGCCAATAATGTCGAGTGTCTTTTCACCTTCCTTGAATCCGTGCAGTACCCAGTCCAAAATCACGACATCCGCTCGGTTCGCAAGACCGCTTTCTCCGACTGATTGGGTGACGAAATCGTCCAAATGTTCTTTCTCGGGAGTTAAAACGGTGCAAAACATTCCGAGGGCCGCAAAGCTGTCGCTGAACCTATTGAATGGCAAAGTATGCGGATCCCCCGCCTCTACCGGAGCCGCTACGGTTTCCGGCGAAGGGCCAATTGCCGCTGCCGAAGGCACTACGTCTTCAGTGGAGGATGCTTTGGTTTCACCCTCAGGGGCAGCACTCTCAACCGCCTCCACGACCACATCTGGCGGTTCAAGCTTGCCCACAACTTCTTCTTCTTCGAAAACGGGATGATCGTCCACGACCAAGACGGAACGAAGAAAGTCTTTGGCTATTTGCCTCGACATCTCATCGAAATTTGAAAGTTCAAGACTCATCTCTCACGGCTCAAAATTTCGGTTCGATTACGAATGTCGCTCCAGGGTAATCGGGCTCTGGCGCGACAGACAGTGAATATCCCTCTCTGTCCAACACCTCACGCGAAATATACAAACCGAGGCCTCGTCCTCCAGGTTTTCGGGTGAATCCCATTTCAAAGATCTCTTCTTTGTCGGAATCTCGTATTCCAGGGCCGTTGTCTGAAATTAGTAGCGAATTCCCCTTTGCGTCCAGTCGAATCGTCCTCGGCGGACGCCGGTCCTTGAGCCAGAAGATTGCATTGTCGATGAGATTGACGAACACCGGATAAAACGTCGAGGGATAGCCCGTGATAGTGCGCTCCTGAAATCGCTCCGTCGGTTCCAGGGCGATCTGGTGACGTTCGAACCTTTGACTAAAGAGTTCGCGAATAAACTTACTGATGTCCGCTCCACTAAAGTCAACCTTCTGCTTGTGCAGTCGTCGCTGGAGCGGCGTGAAGAGCGCTAAATAGGCGTCAAGGTGTTCGAAGCTATTGCGGAGGGATTTGTACAAGCTTCCAATCGACGGGTTCTTGTCGGCCCAAGCTTTCAGCCTGCGCAGCGAGCTTCGGATTCCATTGACATTGTTCTCAAATTCGTGGCTCACCACGTTAATGGCCATGCCAAGCTGCGTCAGTTCCAAATCGGCCTCAGCCCGCTCCCGGAGGGAAATCAAATCTTCTTCCAAGGCTTCGTTCATCAAGGTAATGCCGATGAAACTGCCGTCCTCTCCACGCGTCCAGTGCAGGGCAGAGACCTGGTCTCGCAGAGACTTAAACCCATCGAGTGCATTTCTAGTCGCCAACTCTAGGTCCGACTCGTATGATGAAGCGATCTGTGATGCCGTGTTAGCACCGTCCGCGCCAGCAACTATTTTTTCATATCTGCTTCGGACCCTTTCGACTTCTCGCTTCAATTCCGATTCCAACGAAGTTGCAAAGGAGTCGATCTCGTGCACCAGTTCGTTTGCTAAGGCTAAAGTGTCAGAGCGCTCCTTTTGAGCACGACCAGCGCTCCTTGCCGCTTCCTTCGCGACTAGTTTCTTTAACCATTTCTGCGTGTCCATCCGGATGCCCTTTTGCCGGGCAGTACGCTTGACGGTTTCCACCAGCCGGTCAGCCGCTGGTCCGAAGACTTCCTTACGAAGCTTGCGCCCTTCAAACTCGCTTGCTTCCAGATCACGGCGCAGCACACGCGTCATACCAGTTCCTGCGGGCGGTTTGACCGTAAATTTTTCGCGTATCTCTTCAATGGCTCGCAAGCTCTCAGACTGAACCTGCGATATCTTCTCTTCCAAGTCGTTCACTTTTGGATCTTCTAGTATCTTGTCCAGTTCTTTGATCGCTTGGTCGGTAATTGCTTCTACCTCTGTAGCGGGATCTCCCGCCTTAACTTGTGTAAAGAAAGTATCCAAGCGGCGCGCGAAGTCTTTTCTAGACTTGGCGGAGGTGACTTCCCTCAGCTTTCTCGCTTCTTTTAGTTTTTCGAGTTCGGCTTTCCGATCAAAGAAAAGCTCCGCGCGATCACCGCCTTCCCGAAAGAAATCGGCTGCGATCTGAACGAAAAAGTTCTTCAAAATATCCTTAAAGTCTAGGTACGCCCTATTTTCTCGAAACCCCTCGCGTCCTGCCTTTTCCACGAGTTGAGGATTTTCGGTCTGGGTTATCTGTATTGCGCCAATCATTCGGCGATAGGAGAAGAAGTAGTAGCCAGCGCTCTTTGTTCTATTCTTCTCGATATCTAGGAAATCGAAATCATTATTGCCGTAGGGCAGAACACGGATTCCATCTCGATAGATGTACAATCCTCCGATTCGTTCGAGCTTTCCCACGATATGTGCGTATGCGCTAGGAGGAAGTCTCGTTTCGGCGAGCCGTCCTTGGACGTACGCCACATTGATGCTGAAGGGACCACAGACAGCTCGTCTGTTGTTGGCTCTCCAAGGAACGCTGTGATTCGCTGTTCGCTTTCCGTAAACGGACACGGTTCCCCGAAACTGGCCGAATTCGTCGAAACGACCCTCAATATGGTGGTCGGCGGATTTGAACTCGCCGGGCGTGAAAAATTCCCTGTCGGAGATCAATTCTTCGGACAATTCTGAAGACTTGTGGTCGCGAAATGAAGTCAGCAGCGCGGGAGGTTCATGCCCTGGCGTCATCGTGTTGGAAAATCCGATCAATAGCTTTGTCAGCGTCGATGCATTTTCATTTGGGTCTTGCGCATCAATGAGGCTGCCGAGAAGGGTGTCGGCAGGCTGAATGTAGAAGTGCGTACCGCTACCTGTTTCGGAGAGGCTCGGAGTCCCCAACCGCTGGGCCAATTCAATGATGTTGGGCCTAAACGAATCCAACTCTCTCTCGATGGATTCTGCAACCTCCTTCCGGACTCTATTGCCAAAGCCCTTCAAGTTGGTCCGTAGTTGATTTACTAGCGCAATGATGGCGGCCTGGTCTGGAAGGCTCCCTCCGTCCGCCTCACCCATCGGAACCTGAATTTCGTCCAAATTAATTCCGGGCAACTCGTACATTCGCCAATTCACGAACGCGACTGTCGTCCGCCCAAGTACACTTGCGCGACGTGGTCGAGTTAAGATCAGAACTTGAGGGCCAAGAACAGCGATTGCGAGACGGCCAATCCCTTTCTCTCCCAACGTGGCTCTTTTTGGTTTGGTCGGATCAGTCGGTGGCGGCTCCAGACCACTCTGGCCTAGTTTGCTTTCGGTACCTATTGTCAGCCACCGATCCTCGAAGTCCTTCCTAGACATCCCTACGCCGTCGTCCCGCAGAACGAGAAGCGAATCGTATCGGAAATAATCGACGACAACTCGATCCGCGTATGCGTCGTGAGCATTCTTGAATAGCTCGCTAATGGCCGTCGGGATTCCGGCGATCTGCTGTCGTCCGAGCATATCGAGTGCTCGGGCACGAGCCTTAAACGTGACCATTGAGATTCTTTCGGGCGATCCGGTGTGTCAGGAATGATTCTCCCAATTTGTTAGCCAAGAGTACGGGAACCGCATTTCCTATTTGCCTGGCCATCGACGTTAGCGTCCCCTTGAAGATGAAATCGCGTTCAAAGGTCTGAAGTGTGGCCGCCTCACGGACACTGATCGCTCGATTCTGTGTCGGATGGCCGAATCTTCCGTTTGAAAGACTGATGCATCGAGTTGTCAGCGCACTCGCCGGCTGGTTTTTGCGGAGCCTCCCATAAACATCGGAGTGTCCGTCGTGGCCGTTCTTGTGACAGTCCAACATCAACCTCTGGGGCCAGTCGCACCGGCTCCCACCGGGAGGTGTTGCTCTAATTCGGCGTAAATTCGACTTTGAGAGGTTTGCCGCTCGATGGTTAGGAACTTTCTTACATTCTTGCCCCGCTTCGATTCTTGGGAAATTTCTGATCCACCTCCACACGGTCGAATACGGCAAATCCGTACCTTCTCCGTGAGTCTTTTGCGGAAAGGAGATCGAACCCTTACGACTCGCCATCAGCACTAATCGTTTTCGGGTCTGCGGCACACCATAATCCCGGCAGTCCACGATTTTCAGCGTGTGCTTATACTTCAATTTGTCCAAGAGCCTGACGAAATCGGCGAGGGGGGAAAAATGTCCTTTGACACTCTGAATGCCCGGCACATTCTCCACTAGGACGAAGTCGGGCTTGTAATAGCGCACAAAACGAGCGAAGTGCGACAGGAGAGAACTCCTAGAATCTTTCCCGTTGCGTGCTCCGTTTTGTTTCGAGAACGGTTGGCATGGCGCACATCCGCAGAACAATATGGGGTGCGGTCCACATGACTCAACATTGCGCTTGAGCTTGTTCGCTCGCGTTTTTGTCAGGTCGGCAGTGAGAAAGGTCGCCTTAGGAAAGTTTGCCTTGTATGTTGCCGCCGCATCGGGATCGATATCAATACCAACAACGATATCCATGCCTGCGGATCGCAAGCCCGCACTCGTACCTCCGCAACCCGAAAAGAAATCGAATACCTTGATCGGCATTGAATCGCGACCGCTCCCCCAACCTGTCGATTCAGAGCTTCCCTAAGTTGTTGATTCTAGTGTCTATGACAAAAGCGGGCAAGTACAAAAGACGGTTGTCCTCGAATACGTTCATCAATTAGTTACTACATTCCTCCGGCTTACGCTAGCACACGGCTGAGCCAGTCGCTAACTTCTCTCCTGTCACACCCGTTGCCATCCGCTCCAGCCTTCTAAGAAACAGCTTCAACTTTTCCGCCTCCTGTGGGCGCGGCGCTTTGGTTCCCCTTTCTGGGCGAAGGAACCAAATCACCTAACAGGAGAACAGGAAATGAAATCAGAACAATTCAACGTACAAATCAACCAAGGCTTCTCGAACATACTTCTTCACGGCAATTGCGTGGAATTACTCTCTGGTTTGTCATCGGGTAGCGCCGGTTTCGTACTTACTGATCCGCCATACATGGTCAATTACTCATCCAGTGATGGGCGCACCGTTCCCAACGACGATAACGACGCCTGGCTTAAACCCGCTTTTCGGGAAATCTTTCGCGTGCTCCGTTGGAATCGCTTCTGCGTGAGCTTTTATAGCTGGAACAAGGCCGATACATTCCTCACTGCCTGGCGCGATGCGGGCTTCCGCATTGTCGGGCACTTGACCTTCATCAAGAAGTACGCCTCGACCGAACGCTTCCTTCGCTACCAACACGAGAACGCCTACTTGCTGGCGAAAGGCAATCCGACGAAGCCGAGTTCCACAATACCGGACGTTTTGGAATGGAAATACTCAGGCAACAATCTTCACCCAACTCAAAAGCCGGTATGCATCCTGACGCCGCTAATTGAGTGCTTCTCCGTGCCGGGCGATGTAGTTCTCGACCCCTTCTGTGGTTCCGGTTCAACGCTTGTTGCCGCGCAGCAGGTAGGTCGGCGGTATATCGGCATTGAGCTGTCCAAGCGATATTTCGACCTAGCGGAGCACCGGCTCCGCTAGGTCGGGGCCGTTCACCACAGACATGACAGAACAGCTCGAACCAAGAAACGGAGTTGTTAGGTAGTGTCTCATTCTGAAATTTAAGGATGAGGCGTCGCAGCAATGGCGCGGAGGCGCGACAAGCTGACGACCCGCTGTCCGTTCTTCCCCATCTTGCCCGCTTTCTCCCATACGGGCTGGCCGGGACCGTCATAGACGATCTCGGCTTCCTCCGGCGACACGACCCGAAGCACGACGAGCCGGTCGCAGGTCGCGTACATAGCCACGCTAGTTCCCGCAGTCATCTTGATTTGAACATCGCCGTTAGCGTCGTAGGCGTCGTGGCCGGGTCGGGACATCGGGTAGAGCGTCAAACCCAAAGCTTCCGCTGCGATAACTTCTCCGATGGACCCGACGAGGTGACCGTCCGGCGTGAACTTTCTGCTCGGATATAGAGCCTCAAGCGCGGCGGTCGCCTTGTAGATGCGGGCAACCGGCTCCGGCAGCGGAACTCGCTTTGTCATGGGCTCTCCTCCGCGGCTCAATCTGCCGCTTTCAAACTGAGACACCACTAGTTGTTTGGAAGCTCGTGCTGACTGACTGCCCCGCACCGCTCACACATGAAAGATCGGTTCCACTGAGCGTACTCTCGCCGATAGGTAGAGCGATTGTGCCTCCTGAAGAGAACAAACAGAAAGATGAACGCGCCGGAAAATAGGACGGCATATATCTGCACAGGAAGTACGGACACGGGCGGGGGGCTCGACATGACATGATTCACGTAAGCGACCAGCGCCATGACCGAGATGATTCCACCCCAAGCAATGAGCTTCAAATATGACCACTTCGCCGGAGGACTCAGGCGCTTGGAAATCTCGGTCTGGCGAACTCCATTTGTCCTTGCCCAACCCACAACCATATCCGGCCCACCGCTGCCAATGAGCACGCCACTTAGCCGAGTACGCGTATCCACACGGTACAGCCCTTCTTGGTAGGCCAGAGACACTTTCTTGAGGTCCGTGCTTTTGCAACGCGGGCAGTGCAAATCCATTGCGCCCTCCTCGGCTGCCCAATTTCGATGGAACGATATGCCCTGTCTGATTGCTGAACCATTCAAACCGTTGTGCGCGCGACCTCCCATCCCTTGTACCCCTTTCGGGGTTAACTTCGTCCCGCCACTGCTGCTCAACGCAATTTCTTCGGCACTGCGCCGGTTGGGAAGATTTGGCAGCGCGGGCGGCTCCTCGCCGTCGTAGAACAATTGATAGAGCGGCACGTCAAGGGCGCACGCAATGTCTTCCAACGTTTCGATGGCCGGAACCGTCCCTCCGTTTTCCACGCCAGAAAGATAGCAGCACAGCAAGCCCGCTCGCTCTTCAACATCCTCCTGAGAGAGATTTTTCGCCTTTCGCAACACGCGCAATCGATCACCAATGACCACGGTGCTCCTCGCTCATTTGTTCGACGTTGCCTCACACTCTAAATTCAGACCAGGCGGCCCGCAAGTACCCATCGCATCTGTCTTCGATTCGGGGCTCGACTTCAGCGGAGCATGTCCACCTTGAACCCCTCGCCCACCTTCACAGCTTCGATGTATTCTCATAAGCGCCTATTTTTCGTCAGCCACAATTTCTTCGAGTCGGTGCAGGTCCTTTATGGCATCAGGCAGTTCCGCAACAAACTCCCGCGCCTCGCGGTCGCTAATGATGATCTTCAGGTATTTCGAGACCCATTCGGTTGCCAGTTCTGTGGATTCCTTCCGTGCCATCTCTATTTGCCCTTGAGTTTATTTTCCCTCTCTATTTGGCGGCAAATTCTTTGGAATTCCGGCTCCTGCGCCGCGATTGCTTTGACTTCGGGGCTTTGGATGTACGTCCGCTTAATAACATCGTCGCCCGTTTTCCAATCGCTCAGAGTGGCTTCTTCAATCACGAGCCGCGAAGACAACCAGAAGCAGAGTTCCGTTCGGTCCACAAACCGGATATGGATGTACAATCTGTCCTCTTCGAATGACGTATCGACGTAATGGACGACCTTCCCTTTCAGGCCAGGAAATTCTTTGCCCAGGTCTGGTTGCAGTTTCTTGGATACCTTCCGCGTCTTTTTCATGACGGCATCTTGACGTATTCCTTGAGCCTCCTTATGGGGTTACGTGATCCAAGCAGCAGCCCACCGCCGTAAGGCACGTCGCATCTTGGGGCCGGGAGCGGATAGAGGCTATCCGAAGGGGCTCGTCCCAATCCGGGTTGAACACGAGAACCTCAACGACCAGATTGCCGTCTTGGTCCTCTTTGGCATAGATGCTCACGGAGTCCCACATCTCCAGGGCACCCTCCCTCAGAACCCGCTGCCCCACAGTCACGGTCAACGACTCGGTACTCACGCGGAAGCGGTTATCGTCGCCAGCCTCGCAACGAACGCGAAAACGTTCACTGCTGCCTGAATTGTGTGCGTTAGCCAGAGGGAGCTTAGTGTCCATGACAATAACCTATTCCCTATCTTGGGGAATTATAGGATTCCCTATTTTGGGGAACCTGTCAAGAATTGAATATACATGCGAGTGTGAATGTCAACGATAAGGGCTACCACAACGCATATAAGAGGTTCCTCGCTCGCTTGGTCCAGGCGCGCCGCGATGCCGGTCTGACACAGGTCGAAGTCGCTAAACGACTCGGCAAAGCACATTCCTTTCTGTCCAAATGCGAACTCGGAGAACGAAGGGTCGATTTCGTCGAGCTTCAGCAGTTGGCGAAAATCTACGGGAAAGACATCTCGTTCTTTCGTGACTGATTTGTAAGCTACTGGTCACTTCCGGCTTGCCCGTTACTCGGGTGAAATACGTGCCAGGTCCTACGCGGCCCCAGGCGGTCTTATAATGCCAACCAATCCGGCACCCAGTAGTGGTGGGCTTTTGTCAAGAGGGGACAGTCCTATGTATGCGACGATATCAGAATTCATAACCGCTGATGAGCGAGATGCTCTTAAGGAGAGTGAAGTTGGCGAACGTCCTCACCCAATTATCGAATTGCTCTTGAGAGAAGATGGCAAGTCGCAGCAAGCTACAAATACACAGAGAGCGCTCAAACACATTAGTTCCGCCGATGAGCAATGGCTCGACAAGCTCAAACCACGGCTTCTGGGACCTAATGCGATTGAAGTAGCCTCAGCCCTTGCCGAATTGCGTGCATATGGTTCATTGCTTGAAGCTGGCTATCGAGTGATTCCTATTCCGACCGACCCTATCAAACCGACACCAGACTTCACTATTTCAGACGGTGGGGAAGAAGTGATTGTGGAGGTGCACGCAAAGCAATTCTACGAAGAGACTGAGAAAAATCTCGAAACTCATAGCAAGTGGGTTGCGGAACAACCCAAATCGCCGGGCGTCACCTCATACGTTCATGCAATCTATCCATTCGGAAAGCCCCAGCCAGGCAAGCCTGGAGACACAACCACGACAAATGCGATTAGCCGCTTATGTCAGATCAAGCAGCGAGGGCATCAATTCACAGCTGGCAAGCCGTCAATTCTTTGGCTGGACTTTCAGGACCTTCACACAGGGAACATGTCGCTGACTGCTGAGCAGTTTCAGCCAGTGCTTTCGTCGAGAGAGCATCTCACGTCAGGTGCCCTCTGGTATGCTTGGTACGGCTGGAAGGGTGCGCCAGTCTTTGAACAGTGTCATTACTCCCACCTGGACCTTCCGTCACAAATTCAGTTCATGGGGCACGACGGAAGATTCCGGCAACCCAGCAAACCCTCAGCCGTAGTGATGTCACTTCCGAGCGCTACGATGCTTGCCGAGTCCCCTGAGGGAGGGCACCAGCTACCTCCGTCAATACGTCTTCGCTACTTAGGCCTTCCCTGGGCGGGGATACAGCACAGCATAGCTGAGTGGAGCTCTGGGTTAGTGGGGAAAACCCTCTCAAGAGATACAGCCCTAATATGCGCGTTTCACGGCGCAGCATCGGCTCCACCTATCTGAAAGATTTGACATAACTGATATCTGGCTTGTTCTCTCGCCCAATTGGTGCCGCGCGGGATAATGCGTCGGTCAGGAAGTTGGCTTGCGGACATGGGTTCGTCTTCCACAAACCTGCTTCATGAAAATGACGAGGCGGTTGCGAGTGTGTTGTCGGCAAACAGGAAGTAATTCGGATGTTTAAAAGCAGAATATCTAATTTCTGGGATTGGAGCTTCGACCGGCCAGAAAGTCGAAGGAATGGCAACGCTCTAGCACCCCCAAACATCTACTGATACCAAGGGGGGTGACCCATGAAAAAGAGTCTCCCTTGGTTGACACTTTTCAGCGTCTTGTTGCTAGTGAGCTGTGCAAGCAAGAAAGACGCGAACGAAAAGAACTTTTCGGAAGCGTTGAACTCCTACCTAGCCAAGAAGGGCCAGATCTGCCTTGGCATTCCTTCCGCCTGGCCGGTCGATCTGAATGAGGCCGAAACTCGAAGTGGTATGGGCAGGGCAGCGGAAATGGCCGCTCTCGAAAAGGCGGGATTGGTGCGCTCTCACGAGACGGAAACAGAGTACACGCCGCCGCTCAGCAGCCGCCCCGTGAAGACAAAGGTTCTTCGATACGAGCTGACCGACAGCGGCAAGACATTCTACCGGGAGAAAGACCGCCTCGCCTTAGCCGGAAACAAACAGGTCCAGGGCGACCTCTGCTATGGACAACAAACCTTAGACAAAATCGTCAAGTGGGATGGGCCGACTCCCGTTGGCGACTCAAAAGAAGCATCGGTTATCTACACATATAAGATCGACAATCTCGCTGAGTGGGCGAAGAACCCCGATGTTCAGAGAGTTTTTCCCGGAATCAGCTCAACCATTGATGGGGCAGGAAAAACACAAATGAATCAGGCGCTGACATTGACGACCCAAGGATGGGAAGCCAGGTGATTCCGTGTTTTCCTATTCTAGAATCGGGACGCCCCTCAGGACGCTGGTTCTTTGAGTCGCATCAGTTTTTGAACTCCACGAATCGTTTCTTGGCAAGATCAAATTGCCGATACTCAAGGGGAAGGAGAAATTCCTTCCTTAGCCGATCTAGATATTTACTCGCCTTCACATTTAAGGGAGCTTCTCCGACGACGATTAGTTTAGATGCTTCCTGATGGCCGGGCCAAAACGAGTATTCCAACAACTGGCCGAGAGCTTGTCGAATGCAATGCCGGGCGGTCGAAGCCGCCTTTGCTTCATAGAGCCAGTATTCGTTGCCGCGCCTGACCATTATGTCTGCCCTATAAAGGTATCCTCGCATCGTACTGATGAGTTGCTCCGAACTTACATTCTTCGAACCATACTTGGACCTCAGGTAGTCTCTCAGCGCGGATTGAAGCCTATTCTCACGCAGATCGACTTTCAGGCGCTTTCCCGTAATCGTGGCCGTTGTGTGCGTGATTTTTTCGCTGTCGCGCGGTTCGAACTTGAAACCACCTACGGTCTCGAAATCATCCTCTTCGTTTACTGACGCGTTGTCCCTTTCGACAAATTCATAGAGCGGAAGCAGGCGGTCAAAGTCCGATAGGATGAGCTCATAGTCGATCTTGTCCCCTTGTTGCAGTCGCCCGAGAAATATAAACGCACTGTCGGTAACAAGCACCTTGGCACTTAGCTCAATTGGTGCTGGCGACTCGTTTTTGCTCCGATCTTGGCTCCTTGTCCAACGCCACATTTTCAAATCAGCGAAAGCATTCGGATTGGACACCAGGAATTTGTTAAACCTCCTGACTCTTGGCAGTAAAACTCTGGGATCAGGTAGTGTCTGTCCTTTCTTGAAGGAGAACGCTACGCCGTGCCGAAACCGCCGATTCCTCCCGTGGCCCTCGAATCCAACATTGAACTGTAGCTCTTTCCGACCCCCAGTGTGGAACGCGTAGCGCTCAAAAGTTGTTTGCAGAGAGAAGATGTTCCGCGCGGGCAGGCGCGATAGACCTTTCGCCTTTTTTCGAAATTCTGGAAGTTGCCCAATCAAATGAGACTTCGCACGTTCGTTAATCTCACGGACGATAGAAGTGAGGGACATCGCTATTCCTCGCAATCTCGCGCTCAGTTCAACTGCCCCGCCACGCTCACTTCGCAGTAGCGAAATATTCTCGATCCTGTCGCCACGTGCTGTACAACGTCATTTGGGACAAGCTCTGCTTTGAGCTCCTGCTTCGCTCGACAGGCCATCCCAAGATGCACAATATGCTTCTCTCCAAAGTCCACAACAGGTGGAACTTTGAGGATATGACTCTAAACCATTCTTCCTCGCTCGAAAAAACGCGACCGTGCACAATTCGGTTGCGTACTGCGTAAAGGCTGCTCTTACCGCCGAGCATGGGCCAAAGGTCCGTTAAATCGATCTTTTGCGAGGAACACATTCGTTCGAACCGACCTGAGAAGAACGCATGGTTCGCACCATGAATGTTATCCAGCAACCGCGCTTTACTGTTATTTGGAAGATTGAGGAAGGTTCCTTGAGTTCCCAGGGTGGCGGAAATGCTGTCGAACAATGGTTCCCATTGGTCCGCTGGGACGGGTGGATCGCCGTCTTTCACGGATTGAAAGATGTTAAGCAAGGTTTCTATCCCAGCGAATAGCATGACGAATGAATCCCCGATCCCCAAGGCTTGCCCGTGCAGCGCGAAGTAGATAGCCTGCTTCAACGCACCGGTATCAGGAAGGCTTCTGAACCTCTGAAGGCTTCCGTTCACGAATTCTTCAATGTCTCGCAGCGAAATCAGGGTGTTATCAACATCCGCTTCCTCCTGTGGGGGTGCCGTGAAATCGCGCCGGTAATACGCGGTTGTGGCCCCGTTTACGTACCACACCGTCCATCCAGTCACCATCAAAACGCGTCGCTCAGCAAACGATGCAACAGCGAGCACATCCTGGAGCAAAGAATGGACACGGTTGGGATCTCGCATCTGCGCCGGTTCGACCAACTCGCATTCGACACTTGATTCCAATTTGCCGCTAGCGCCTCGTCGATACGCACAGCCGAAACGGAACGCAATGTCGGGGCTAGCGGAACAGATCGGTCCTTTCCTTGCGACCTGGCGAATCACCAACTTCCCATCCTGTTCCGAAACGATGTCCGCTGAGCGGAGGAGGGCGCTGGGCGTTATAACGAATCGAGTCTTCGAAATAGCAGAGCAGAAAACATCTCCACGCTTGACTGTCAGACGAGTTACTTCTCCTACAAGCGTATTCTCCGCTCCATTTCCCCAATCCCACTGAGTGTATCCAGAATGAAAAATCTCTTCGCCGACCAAGACATCAACACCGGCTGTCAGTTCGCATGAGAACCTCCAGCACAAAACAATGGGGCTGTCGCTCGGCGAACCAACTCGCACAAGTACCCAGATTTTTGCGACCTCCGACTTGGGAAGGAAGAAACCGCATTCGAATTTCCCCACTGTACCGTGCTGCGCACGGAATGTCGCGGAACCCAAGAAATCAGGCCGAACGTCAAATTGCGGAGGATTCTTCGGCATAATTCAGTATTGTACTCACAGACTGGCGCTCCGTGTCCTTGCCACGGCCAGCGCGCATCAGTTCTCGAAATTATTCCTTCTGCCGCGTCGCGGAACAACATACTCACAAAACTGGCTAGTGGGGCATTGCTGCCAGCCCTTGGGTTTTATTTAAGGGCCGCGACGTTTTCGGAATCCCTTCGTGGTACGAAGGTGGTACGAAAGTACTACAGGTATTAGAACAATTACGTGGACTTACAACAAACCCCAAGCCATCTCGCCACATCCAAATCATTATATTCGCGGCGGCAAAGAGATGGGTCCCCATGCGCCCAAGCCGAGAAACGAAGCCCGGTCCCCCGTTCCTGTTGAACTCGGTTGACCGCTTCGGAAGGCAAATCGCTCCTGCGGTGTTGTCTGTCTCGATGGAAATTGGCCCGCGCGCCCTCGCCTATGCCCACAACCTGATCGGTGATCCCGCCCTGGCTATGAACTACTTTGAGGAGGCAGCGGCCTCCGTGTCTGCCGCAATCGAGGAGAAGAAAGCTTCCGGCGCACCCGCTGTACGAAATGTCGCAGCATATTTGTTCCGCACATTCATTCGCATGGTGGATGACGCCAAGTACAAAGAGAAAATTCTTGAGGAATCTCTTAGGGAATCCGGCGAAGCGCGGATTCCCTTGACTGAAAAGGCCAAAGTGGAAACCGCCGTGCTTCTGAACGAAGTGATGGAAACCTGCGACAGGCCCTCGCGAGAGGTCATCGTCCTTCGTCTGGAGGGTTTCACTTGGAAGGAGATCGGGAAACAATTTGACATTTCAAGCCATGCGGCAGAGGCTCGATTTAGCAAAGCACTTGACCACGCCAGAAAAATGCTCAAAATACGGAGGCGAAAGGGTTGAGGAGGGCGTCACCCTTGCCATCTGTCAGGCGCAAGTCGAAGGGACACAAGCGGAAACCATCCGTGGACAAAGCCTTTCTTGAACTTGGTAGGAGGCATTTCGCCCACGATTTTCCCAACCCCACCCGCCAAGGATGCCCCCAGAACAATGTATTAAGACTTTTGGCCGAACAACCAGCAGTGGTCGAAGACTCAGTTCTGGATCACATCACCTCGTGTTCACCGTGTTACACGACCTACCGTGGCTTCCTCCATCGGATGAAAGCAAGAAACTCCCACCGAAGGTCGCAAACCCGACCCCCCAAACGGCCAAGAGTGTAAAAAACCAAAAAATTGCATTTTGTTGGTGAGGTTTTTCCGTTTTTTCCCCTCTGTATAGATGAGGGGAGTTTTCACCGAATTCTCCCGTGAGCCTGGTGGGGCCGTCCCACTTCGGTCAACCGCCTGGCGCAGTAGCGCGCCGCTCGAAGGTCCCGAGCCGGACGCGAAAGTAGAAACCCTCTGGACGGAGCGCGTGCTCCACGTGTGCCTTGACTTCGATCAAGGCCAAAACGAACCAGGACAGCGGCCCTTCTTTCGCGTTCGTGATTCGGCCCTGCTAGCCACGGGCACGGCGAGAACTCCCTCGGACTTAAGCAATTGAAATCTACCGAAGGAGACGAACGGACATGAAAGCACTCTGGCGCAAGGCATCCCGAGTTTGGCACACACCCCGAACTCTTGCGGCGGTCGCAGTGGTTCTGCTTCTCGCGGCCCCCGCATTTGCTCAAGGAACTTCTCCCTGGGAGAACGCAGTCCAGGTCCTTCAAACCGCTTTCACCAGCACCATCGCACGCGGCCTGTCACTGGTCGCGATTGTTGTGGCGGGCCTAACGTTCGCTTTCGGCGAAGGGGGATCGAAGCGCATTCTCGCGGGCGTGCTGTTCGGCGTTGGCATGGCAATCGCGGCGGTGAACTTTCTCGCGTGGCTTTTTCCGGGCTCCTGACCCACGGAGAAACCTGGAGGAGTACATGGCAGACGTAAGAAGGGTCAACAGAGTCCATCGGTCGCTGTCTCGGCCACTCACGATCCTCGGAGCCGAGCGGAAGCTTTTTTTCTTCGCCATGTGCCTCGGGGCGGCCACGTTCAACCTGCTGGCGAGTCTGCTCGGGGGAATCCTGATTTTCCTGCTCTTGTACTTCGCCGCGCGCTGGGCGACTCAGACCGACCCGCAGATTCTCAGGTTCCTGCTAACGGCAGCGACACTTCGCAGCCAATACGACCCGGCAAAATTCAGCCCAGTCTCGATATGCAGGATTAGCAATGCTTAGACTCCAGCGGATTTTCAAGAATTACCAGGAGACGGGCGCGTTCAACGAGCAGGTGAATCTGTATGGGTTTATCGATTCCAATGTCTTCCTCACGAAGTCGGGGGAGCTCGGCGTCATCCTCGAAGTGCGTGGCGTTGACTACGAGTGCCTTGATGGTGCCTCAATTGACGGCCTCACGAAGAGACTAGAATCCGCACTGAAACTCTTCGACGAAAACTATCGCATCTACCAGTACCTCTTCAAACGAAACAACGAAACCATTCCCTACAAACTCTACGGTAATCCCGTCGTAGACACCGCCATCAAGAATCGTATCGCGTACTTGGCTGCCAAGGCAGACACGCTTTTTTCGCTTTCGGTTTATTACGTGATTTTTTTCGAGGGTTCGCGCCCAAAGCGCAAGATCGGAAGCGCGCTGGCGAAATTCCCCGAACAGCCAGCGACCGCGCTTCGCGAGATCTGGGCGTACTTCTCAACCAGAAAACAGGTTGTCTTCCTCGACCGGGAGATCACCAAGGCCCAGGCCACGCTGCTTCAGAAGACCCAGAGCTTCATCCTACAGGTAAGCGATTTCCTGACGGTACGGCTGCTGGATAAACAGGAAGCCTTCCGAATCCTGAAAAAGGCGCTCAACTTCGCCCCGGAGAAGCTCGAACTGGCAAAGCTTAAACACGACACTTTCCTCGACTATTACCTATGCGAGTCGCATCTCGAATGCCACAGGGGACATCTTCGCCTCGACGATTACTACGTCAAGATACTCACGCTCAAAGAACCGTCTGCGCAGAGCTTTCCTCTCATCTTCAAGCGCCTGCTCGAAGTTGAGGCCAACTATTACGTCGTCACGGAATGGAAAAAAGAAGACTCGGGCAAAACCCGCCGGAACATTCAGACCAAACGCCGCCACTTCCACAATACAAAGCGTTCGTTCATCAGCCAGGTCAATCTGAACGACGCCCCTGCCCAGGATGTTCTTCTGGACGATTCAAAGGAGTCGCAGGTCCGCGAACTCGGCGAGGGCATCAAGGAGATCGAGCTTCACGGAAACTACTTTGGCCAGTTTTCACTCACCGTTGTCATCTATGACCTCGACATTGCCAAAGTGGACCGGGCATGCGCGGAGTTTTACAAGGTGTTCAGCGTCCATGACGCGCAGCTATACGAAGAGAAATACAACCTGCTAAACGCATTCCTCGCGGCGGTTCCTGGCAATCACGTATGCAACCTCCGCTACCTCTACTTGCTCAACACGAACTACGCGGACTTTTCCTTTCTCTTCACCCTCCACTGTGGCGAGCCTCGCAATCTGCATCTCCGGCAGGAGTATCTCGCCGTTCTTGAGACGAATCACCACACGCCGTACTTCCTGAATCTTCACTACCGGGATGTTGCCCACACGATGATTCTCGGGCGAACCGGCGCGGGAAAGTCGTTCCTGCTGAACTTTCTGATGACAAATCTCCAGAAGTACGCGCCGCATACGTTCATCTTTGATCTAGGCGGAAGTTTCGAAAGCCTTACGCACCTCTTCGGCGGCTCCTACGTTCGTGTCGGACTCGAAGCCCAGGACTTCAAGATCAATCCATTCTCGCTCCCAGCGACGAAAGAGAATTTCGATTTCCTCGCTCTGTTTCTGAAGGTCCTGATTCAAGGCTCCGGGACGGGGGAACTTGATCCGGCGACGGAGCGCGACCTCTACCATCAGATTGAGAATCTCTATGCCGTGGACCCCGCGTTACGCACGCTTGGCGTCCTCGCGAACACACTCGGCCATGAAGTGTCCGACCGGCTGGCCAGATGGACTCGCGGCGGGCAATTCGGCTTTCTCTTCGACAATTCCCAAGACACAATCTCGTTCTCACAGTTCCAGTGTTTTGATTTTCAGGGGATGAGCCAGTACCCGGAAATCCTCGAACCGCTGCTCTTCTACATCCTCCACCGGGCCAACGCCGTCATCGCCGACCGGCAGATCACCCAAGTCTTCAAAGCCTTCTTCATCGATGAGGCATGGGTGTTCCTGAAGAACCCGAGCATCCAGCGGTACGTTGTGGAAGCGCTGAAGACCTGGAGGAAGCACAACGCAGCGATGGTGCTCTCGACGCAGTCGGTCGACGAACTGCGGCGCTCGGACATCCTCGATGTGATTATCGAAAGTTGCGCCACAAAAATCTTTCTCGCGAATCCCGACATGGACCGCGAACTTTACCGCAGGCAATTCCACCTGAACGAAAACGAAGTCGAACTTATCTCGAACCTGATCCCGAAACAGCAGTTTCTCATCAAGACGCCCGAGCTGGCCAAAGTTGCCAACCTCACCGTGGACCGGAAGAGCTACTGGCTCTACACGAACGATCCCTACGACAACCGGAAGCGCAGGGAAGCCTTCGAGAACTACGGCTTCGAGAAGGGACTCGAAGTGCTGGCAGGAGAGCAACCATGATTGCCCCGCTTATCCTCGTCGTCATCCTCGGTTTCTTTGAACCGGGATTCACATTTCTTCTGCGTCGATTCCAATACCACGTCTGCCTGCGGCCTTTCCTTCTGGCTTGGCTGCCGTTGCTAGTGGCAGCGGTTGCGACGGCTCTCGTTATCGCCGTGAATTCCCTCATTCAAAGCATTTGCCAGGAAGAACACCTTTCCCCGAATGACAAATCCCAATTCAGGAGTGAACAATGAAACACAGAATCTCAGCTTCCACGAAGCACACCCGTATTCAAATCGCCGCTTTAGCGTTCCTTTGTCTTTTAGCTGTGGGCATGACACCAACGCGCGCCGGCGCGGATGCGGCGCGCGTTGTAAAGTATTCCAAGGAAGACATCGTCCCCGTCCGGACGAAGCTCCGCTTTTCAACCCTCATCGTCCTTCCCGAGAGCGAAGAGATTCTAGACTTCACGACCGGCGACAAGGAGTTTTGGATCATCAACGGCACTCACAATCTCTGCTATGTGCATCCCGCCCAGGCGGGCATTCGCAGCAATCTGAATCTCATCACGGCAAGCGGGCATGTCTACTCGTTCCTGCTGATCGAAATCAGCAAAGAGCCTAATGCCGAACCGGATCTGAAGCTATTCATCGAGCCGAAAGACGAGTCAGGCATCGCCGGGAACACTAGCACGCAAGGTTATGTCCGCGCGGGCGAGGCCGAAGCCTACAAGAAAGAAATCGAAGCCCTACGTGCGCAGACCGACCAAAAGGTTCGCACCGCGCAGGATCAGGCCGCCGAACGGGTCAACAAGTTTCGCGCCGATTATCAAGCGAAACTCCAGTTCGACTACACGCTCGACTCGAAGGCCGCGCGCGCGCCGTTCCTAGTTTCGGCGATTTACCACGACGACGCTTTTACCTACATCAAGTGCGCCGCGCGCGAAAAACCGACTCTGTATGAACTCAAAGACGGCAAGCCCAATCTCATCAACTTCCAATTCGAGAACGGCGTGTACATCGCCCCAAAAATCCTCGACAGCGGATATCTGGCTGTCGGCAAAAAGAAACTCACATTCTCACGGCAAATGTCCGCGAATTGAGAGGCGAGCCATGAACGAACCGATCCAAGAAAAGACCCCTAAGCCGCCCGGCCTCGTCCCGAAAAACGTCCAATCGTGGCTTCTAATCGGCCTGGCCCTCTTGATGGTCATGATCATGTGGCTCACAGGCGGAAAGAAGCCGCAGTCCGCCATCAAAACCGCGAACCCAACTGCCTCCGCACAGGCCCCTCTCGAAATCAACGAGACCCAGATCACCGAACTTCAGAACCGTATCCAGGAATTGCAGCGCCAGCAGCTCGTCGCCCAAAGCGCTCTCGCGCAGCAGACCCGCTTGCTCGGGGCCATGCCCCAGGACTCTCAGCCTGGCCAGCAATCGAACGCGTCGGGTAATCAACCACCGGAACGCGCCGAAGACGCTATTCAGTCTGAGCGGAAAAAGCGTGAGTTCCTGTCCCTGTTCGCGTCAAATGTCGCCCTGAGCTACCGCAAGTCTACGGGCACTCCAACGCCGACGGTGACAGAATCAAGCTCGAACCCCACGGTTGCAAACCCTCCGCCCGAGAGTCCAGATGCCGCACAACTCGCACAGCTTCTGAAGGAGTTGCAGCCGCTTGCCCCTCCGCAAACGGCGGTACAGCCACCCGCTCCTTCCATCTCCACCCGAACGCAAAACGTTTCCTCGGAAACGAATAACGACAGAAAGGAGGGAGGCCCACGCCCTGCCGCCGCGCCAAGTGGGACGCATAACGCGGCGGCAGGGAAAACCTACGTTCTGTTTGAGGGAACTGTTCTTGAAACGGTTCTTATCAACCGGCTCGAAGGGCAGTTTTCCGGTCCCGTCGAATGCCTGCTCTCGAGCGATGTCTATTCACATGACCGCCAGCACCTTCTGATCCCCGCCGGGACGAAACTGCTCGGCGAGACCCGCAAGGTTGATAACTCTGGTCAGACCCGTCTCGCCGTTGTCTTCCACCGGCTCATCATGCCAGATGGTTACTCGGTGAACCTCGATCAGTTCAAGGGCCTCGACCAGATCGGCGACACTGGCCTTCGCGACCAAGTCAACAACCACTACCTACGAATCTTCGGCGTTTCCCTTGCCGTTGGTGCTCTCGGAGCAGTGGCCCAAGCCGGTACCGGCAGCGCATTCACGGCGTCCGGCAGCGACCTCATGCGCCAGGGATTCGCGTCGAGCACGGCTCAGTCCTCGGCTCAAATCCTGGACAAATTCCTGAACATCATGCCCACCGTCACGATCCGCGAGGGGCACCGAGTCAAAGTGTATCTCGCGAGCGATCTCGTGTTGCCCGATTACAACAACCACCAGATGCCTTCAAATCTCTGAAGGCAAAAAAGGAAGGAATCCGATGAAAAAGAAAATTCCAGCAGTTCTCTTGGTTCTGATTCTCTGCGTTGGTACTGCCTCTGCGCAATTCGGGAGCGGTATCGTGTATGACCCGACGAACTACCACAACGCGCTGTTGCGCTATTACCAGTTGCAGCAGCACCTCGTTCAATTACAGAAGAGCTACGCCAAGATCACGGGCCAGCTCAACCTGGCCCTCCAGATGGCGCAGTTCGTCAAAAACATGCCCGCTCGTTACCGCGCTGTGTTTTCGCAATGGAGAAATGTGACCTCGTTGAACACTTTCGGAAACACTGGGTCTTGGATCAGCGGCATTAACTCCGGGTTGCTTCCCAACATCAACACCGGCTACCTAAGGTCCACGACCCAACTGCTCCCGTACAACCCGAACCAACTCTCGGGTATGAACGCCTTGGAACTAGCGCGCGTACAGTCCCAGTATGCGTCCGTGGAACTCGCGGATGGCGCGAACATGAACGCGATGGCCACCATTGGGTCGATCCGTGGCAACGCCGACAGTGTTCAGACTCAAATCGCAAACCTTGAGCAAGACTCGTTCTCGGGCGACCCCGCTCTCAACTCGGAAGTATCCGTCCTAAACAAGATCAACGCGGCGGGAGTCTTGACGCTACGCACGCTACAAGATTCCAACAAGCTCCTGGCGTCGCTTCTTGAACAGCAAACCATCCTCGCAAAACAGCAGCGCGAGATAGCAACCAACACGATCAACGCCGAGATTCAGCGGCAGGCGAGCCTCGCCGGAAACATGGCGCAGGTTACTTCCACGATGACTGATTCACTTCAGAACTTCCGCATGCCCTGACGCAGGCGGGGGGGGCCGACCCACTGTCGAAGGAGCCGACAATGCAAACCGACTTTCTGCAGTTCATCTTTCGGGCGATCAACAATCTGCTCACCCAGAACCTCGGCTTCTTCGACGGCATGGGCCGGAACCTGTTCCGGTCCTTCGCCACCATCCTTGTCGTTTGGTACGGAGTGAAATCCGCACTTTCCGCCGCCAGCGGCAGGCACTTTCATTTCGATAACTTCGCGAGCCTGCTACTCACCATCAGCTTCGGGTTCGCGATGGTCAACTACTACAGCACTCCGATCCCTGGCATCGGCACGAGCTTCCACAATTTGGTGACGGACGAGGCGCAGTTCCTCACGAACCAGATCAATCAGAACGAGCTGCAAACCGTTGTCGAGCGGGTCGCCGACTTCGAAACGCGCATGTCTTCCCCCGGTGTAGCGGACTTCCTCGGGACCATCATCTATGTTGCCGTCACCATCCTGCTCGCAGCAGCCCAGGCCAGCGCCATCGTTGTTATTGCTTACGGATTCATTGCCACCGCTGTTTGTGTTCTCGTGGGGCCAGTCTTCATACCTTTCTTCATCGTCCCGAAACTCGAATGGCTCTTCTGGGGCTGGTTTCGATGCTTCATCCAATATGCCTTCTACCAGGTCGTCGCGTCGGCTGTTGTTTACGTCATCGGGAATCTCATGCTTGGGGCTCTCCGCCTTCCGCCCGGCGGGACCATTTCCACCGTCGAACTCATCGGGTGGTTTCCAGTTCTGTTCATCACGTTTCTCGCTTCGATCTACGTGCTTCTGAAGGTTCCCTCTTTGACCAACCATATCTTCAGCGGCACGTCGGGCGGCTCTTCCGTGGGGATTCTGGAGAGGATTTTCTAATGAGCAATGGTGCGAGTTTTCACGATGCCAAGAGGCTTTATCTCGAACAGTACGGTGATCCAATGGTGACCAACACGTACCTCAAGATTGCTCTGGTCTTGGTGTCCCTTGTGGCCATCGGCCTGGCCCTCGTTGACCTCCGCACCATCCGCACCTTCCAGAACTTCCGCCCGCTTGTTATTCGGATCGATGACCTGGGCCGCGCGGAGGCCATCAACTACCACAATTTTGAGTACAAACCCCAGGACGCCGAGGCGAAATATTTCCTCTCTCAGTTCTGTGAGCGTTACTACCGCCGCAACCGCTATACGATCCAGGACGATTTCTCGAAGTCTCTGTACTTCCTCGACTCAAAGCTGGCGGACGGCATCCTCGACGCCTACAAGAAGGACGATGTCATCAAAAAGTTCCTCACGAACACAGCGGTCCCGGAGATCGATATTGACGTGAAGAAGGTCGCGCTAGAAGACATGCAATCGCCTCCCTACAAGGCGCGCGTGGATTTCTACATGGTCTATTACTCGCCCGCCGATCATAGCGAGATCAAGCGCGACCTCTACACAGCAAACTTTGTTTTCGTCTTCAAGACCCATGTCCCGAACGAACTGATTCCGATCAATCCCCTGGGCCTGAGCATCACCTATTTCCGTGAAGACGAGGCTTTCAAATGAGAGGTCGATCCCACATTCAGGCCCAAGAGGTCGCGGGCGGTCGCCTGGCAACATCGTCCCAACCTCCGCGCGCCACGCCGACCCTCGCAGCACGAGCCTCCTACCAACGTACGCCACAGCCCATCCGGTCGGGGTTGCTCCTAGACACCCCAGGCGCGCTCCGGGAGGGCCTCCGTTGCTCACCGGCTTCCCGCCCACTCCCCACATCGACTCATGGTCAAGGAAAAACCCCACCCATTTTTCCCGACCGATCAAGGAGAGTCCAATGATCGCCAACGCCCTAATCGTCACGGTTGCTCTCCTACTTGCCCTCGGGTTTTGGCTCATGGGTGAGTTGAAGTTCCTCGTTCCGTACAGATCGATCCTTTACCACCAGTACGGCAGTGTAATTCTTGCCTGGATTGTCGTCGTGTTCGTGAACGTCTTCGCTGCCGTGTATGTCACCCAGCGCAAGTTCTTCCTGAAAGACACGGGCCGGAAGCTATCGCACCTGGACAAACAGGTCACGGCGGGCCACTCGCCGGTACCGCCTCCGATGGAGGATGAAGAGCACTGAAATGTCCCGTGATTTCACGCCCGGTGAATTTGAAGATGTTCGAACGGACGAATCTGCCTCCCGTGGGCGAACTCCTGAATCGGAAACGAAGCACCCCGAGCCACGCCACAGCCCAGGCGGAAACCCTCAGATTGATCGGGACACTGAGACCCCACGCGACGCTCGCCCGGACAGTGCGCGGCCCCAGGACTCGCGCACCGTGTTTTACGGGCGGGATCGCGCGTACCGCTTGCGCGCGTCTGAAGAACATACCCTCAGCGAGTTGGGGAAGTTCCGTGTGATCGCCACCGAAGACCTCGCGACACATGCCTATCAGGATCATCGGGAAGAAATGGACCACGACATTCGGAATCTCGCGCAGCAGGGCCTCGTCCGGCAAGAGGCATTTGAAGGACCGGAAGCGAGCCGTCGCGAGATGCTGACCCTGACGAAAGAAGGGCACAGATTGCTCCGCGCAAACCGCTTTGCTTCCGATGGCCAATCCACGTATCACGGCTTCGTCAAGCCGAAGGAAACGAACCACGACGCGGACATCTACCGGCTTTATCACAAAGAGGCGAGGAGAATCCTCGACCAAGGAGGCAAGAATCTCCGCGTCGTTCTCGATTTTGAACTGAAGAAGAAGCTCAACCGGGATTTCACGACATTCGGGGCCGAATCGCGACAAGGGATCGCATCTCGCCACGGCCTCAAAGTTGTGGGGGAGAAAATCCCCGTGCCCGATCTCCGCATTGAGTACGAGACACGCGAGGGAGAAATGGCCCGCGTGGACCTCGAACTCGCGACCGAGCACTATCGCCCAAGCCAGTTGGCCGAGAAAGTGCGCGCAGGGTTCTCCCTTTACGCTTCGCGCAGCGAGGCCGACCGCCTCCGCCGCGTGCTCGACCAGCGAGAACTGACCGCGGAGATTCTCAACCTATGAAGATCGCAGAGCGCGACATCGCTGCCATCAAAGCCCTCGGCTACACCGAGGACGAAGCCCGTTTCCTCTATATCGTGGCAACGCATTCCGGGTACTTCGTTCCACGCCAGTTCCTGGACCTGACCGGTGCCAGTTGGGGCTACAGAACGGATCAGCTTTCCAAAAAGCTCGAAAGCCGGGGCCATGCAACCTGGCGCGAATACCAAGACACCGGCGGTGTCTATCATCTCTTTTCGAAGAACCTATACGCTGAGATCGGAAAAGAGAATCTTCGCAACCGCCGCCGACATTCGGTCGAATTCATCAAGACTCGTCTGGTCCTGCTCGATTTCGTCATCGCGAACCAGCAGTATGACTATCTCGAAACGGAAGAGCAGAAGGTGGGGTATTTCTGCAGGGAGCTTGGGCTTCCAAAGACTTGTCTTCCGACCAAAACTTACGAAGGCAGTTCGAGCAGCGAGCCAACACTCCGATATTTTGTAGATAAATACCCGCTCTTCCTTGACTCGTCACGGTCCTCTTCCTCCCCTGTGGTCACCTTGTCGTATGTAGACCCCGGCTACTCCAGTATCGCGGGCTTTTCGAACCACCTGAATGCCTATCGTCCGCTCTTCCGAGAACTGAACGAATTCCAGTTCCTGTTGATATCGAATTCCCCGGTCCATTTTGCCGATGCGGAGAAATGCTTCTCCTCGGTGGTAAGGGCACCGATTTCAACAGAGATTGCGGCGGATGTTCTGCGGTACTTCCGTCTTCGGAAAGCGTGGGACCTGAAGAAGTACGCGCTGTTCTCGAACAACGAGATCGAGTGGTTGAACGATGCAACACACCGGTTCCAAGGCGACCGCTTCGACTCTCTTCACGAGGCTTGGTGCTCGGGAAAACTCACCGACGATGATGTGCGCCGACAGTTTCCAGCAGCGACTCCTAACCGCAACGCGAACTTTCAAACGTTCCTCGTGCGAAGCAATCGTCGCGAGGATGGTGCTGCGTGGAAGACGCTGAAGCCCTCTTCAGTACCAGACTTCAGGAGCAAAGATTTCGCGCTTCAGCCCTTGGCTGAAGCGAACTCAAGAGAAACAAGAGAGATACCCCGTGCCGAGAGAGCCCGGAAGGACGCGGCCAAATTCGGATGAGGCGGGAGCGACCCCACCCTTTGACGCACGGTGCGTCACTGGAATTCGTGGGGTCGCTCCCGCCTCAGTCACGCGCAGCGCGTGACACATTTGGCCGCGTCCCGGATTTCGAGCAAGTAACTGAACCACAGGAGGAAAGGAAAATGGCCTACATCAAGAAACCACCAGAGTTGGTAAGCCGTTCGATCAAGCTCGAACAGCCCACGAACGAGCTGCTCGACGAATACGCCCGGTTCGTCGAATGCACGCCCGACCATGTGGCGAACTCTGTCCTGAAAAAGATTCTCTGGAGAGACCCCGAATACAGAAAGTGGCGGGCCGAGCAGAAAAGCGCCGCGCAGGGCAAGCCAACCGGCGACACCACGGCCATTCGGAGAACGCCATGATCCAGCGGATTCTCAACTCGAAGAACTTCGTTGCCTGCCTCCTTGCAGCGGCGACAGGGATGGTCCTCTATATAAAGATGCCTTTCCCCGAGGGAAACCTGTTCTTCGAGTTGATGTTTCTCTGGGCGCGGCCCGTGTTCCTGGGATTCAAGTATTCCTACATCGTTTTCCTTTACACCACACCCTACATCGGCTACTCGGTTTTGCTCTCAGGTTTCTACATCTTCGCGCTCAAGATTCCGCAACGCATTAGGCCAGGGCGCTTGCCTGTCTACCCCGATCCGCGCAAGCGCGCTGATCTCTCTCTCGTGTTGGGTGAGGTTCACAACCCACGCAAGCCTGTACCGGCAGCCGTCCCGCACTGGCTGGTCGTACCCG
Source organism: uncultured Acidobacteriota bacterium (assembly GCA_963701005.1). Taxonomy (GTDB): domain Bacteria; phylum Acidobacteriota; class Terriglobia; order Acidiferrales; family UBA7541; genus Palsa-295. The sequence continues at coordinate 1,676,890 of OY969555.1, read as the reverse complement.
AGCGCGGACTGTTCACCGGAATCGCCATTTTCGGAGCGGTAGGCACCGGAAAAACGAGTTGCTGCATGTACCCCTTCGCGGAACAGATTTTTGCCTATTGCGCTGGCGACAAAGAAAAGAGGATTGGCGGTCTCGTTCTCGAAGTGAAAGGTGACTTCTGCCATAGGATCAAAGAGATTCTGGCTCGTCACGGCAGAGAGGACGACTACATCGAGATCAGTCTCGACTCCCAATACCGTTACAACCCGCTTCACAACGACCTCGACGCCTATGCTCTGGCCTACAGCATCGCGTCGCTCCTAAACAATCTCTTCGGGAAAGGAAAGGAACCCTTCTGGCAGCAGGCGTACACAAACCTCGTCAAATTCATCATCCTCTTGCACAAGATTGCCTACGACTACGTAACGCTGTTCGATGTCTATGAATCCGCCATCTCGCCAGACATTTTGGAGAAGAAGATTCAGTATGCCGAAAGGCGGCTCGAAGAAAGGTACTTCCTGCTCGTTTCCGCGCCTGACTACAGAGCACACTTCGACGACTTGAAACTCTTCGAGTTTGCCCTCGACGAACCCACCGAGATGTACCGGGCCAAAGATACTCCCGGTGCGCGGCGATTTCTGCAGAGCAAATCCATCGATTGCGAATACTTGAGCGAAGCAGGTTTCGATAAGGCTGATCCCGACCGGCTAGAACAACTGCAAGCCGTGAAGCGCTGGTTCTATAACGACTGGCGGCGCATCGAGCCGAAACTGCGGACTTCTATCGTCGAAGGCGTCTCGGTTTTCCTTTCGCTTTTCGATGACAATCCGGCAGTGAAAAGAACCTTCTGCCCGCCGCCCGAGTGCTACGACCCGAAGGCGAACGCTGACTATCGCTTTGGCAAGCCTCTGCCCTCATTCAGTTGGCTGATAGAAAGCGGAAAGGTCTGCTGCCTGAATTTCCCTATCGGAATGAATCCCGGTCTCGCGAAAGCCCTCGGCGTCATGATGAAGCTCGATTTCGAGAGGGCTGTTTTGAATCGCGTGCCCATGATCGAAGCCAACAAGGACAAGTACTTCCGTCAGGTCCTCTTCATGTGCGACGAATACCAGCACTTTGCGACAGTCGGAGAGAACGAGCCAACTGGCGACGAAAAGTTTTTCAGTCTCTCGCGTCAACCCAAATGCATTCCCATCATCGCCACTCAGAGCATCAGCTCACTGAAATCGGCGCTTCCAGGAGAGACCTGGCGAACCCTGGTTCAGACCTTCCGCACGAAGATATTTCTGGCGCTCTCGGATGACTTCTCGGCTCGCACCGCAAGCGAGCTCTGCGGACGCGAAGATCAACTCAAGGTTAGCTACAACCTTTCCGAGAGCGGGCACGATGCGAGTGTAAGCCTGCTCACCGGCAAGGCCATCTCGCACAAAGCCAACATCACAGCCTCGAAGAGCTACTACCCACACTCCGACTTCCGTTTCGACATGAAGACCTTCACCGAACTCAAGAACGCGCAGTCCGTTGCCATCGCATACGACGGACTCAATCCAATGCCGCCAACATTCTGCTACCTGAAGCCCTACTACAACGACTCCAACAAATCCTATTTCAAGCAAGTCGCAGACGGAGAACTGTGATGAACGGATTCGAAATGATCCTTCCGTTCCTGAAACCAATCGAGCACCTCATTCTCGACGATTCGATAAGCGAGGTCATGGTGAATGGCCCGGATCGTGTCTTCATTGAAAAGAGCGGCCTGCTCCAGCAAGTGCCGGGCGTATCGCTCGGCGAAAAGTCGCTCATGGTTGCTGTGAAAAACATCGCTCGTCGGCTGGGTGACGACATCTCGGAATCGAAGCCCATTCTCGATTCGCGCCTGCCCGACGGAAGCCGTGTTGCCGCAGTCATTCCGCCGTGCAGTTTGAGTGGGGTTACATTGACCATCCGCAAGTTCAATACCCGGCACTTCGAAATGGACGATCTGATTAGAGCCGGAACACTCGACAACAAGCTAGCAGACCGCCTCAAGGAGTATGTGCTCGTTCGAAAAAACATCCTCATTAGTGGCGGAACCGGGACCGGCAAAACGACGATCCTCAACATCCTCGGAAAATTCATACTTCAGGTTGATCGGGTTCTTCTGATTGAGGACACCGCTGAGATTCAGTTGGCCCAGCCGAACCTCGTCCGTTTCGAAGCGCGGCAGGCTCAAAATGGCCTGCCGGCAGTGGCGATCCGGGATCTTCTCAAGGCAGCTCTTCGGCACCGTCCCGACCGGATAATCCTCGGTGAGATTCGCGGCGGCGAAGCCTTCGATCTATTGCAACTTCTAAACACAGGGCACTCTGGCACGCTTTCAACCATTCACGCAAACTCGGCCAAACAGGGCCTCGCCCGATTCACCAGTTGCGTGCTCCAGAGCGGCGTGGACCTGCCTTATCGCGCCATCAAGACGAACATTGCCGACTCACTGAACGTTGTCGTACAGGTTGAGCGCAGACCGGGACGCCGATACATCTCCGAAGTCCTCGAAATCAACAGTTACGACCCCGACGCCGATCTCTTCGACTACTGCTCTATGTATGTGCATCAAGGAGAAAAGCCATGAATGCTGAGAACTCAGACAAGAAGGAAATCACCGCGCCAGATTACATTCGCGCAAATTTCGATCCCTCCGACCGCTTGGCCGTGCTAGTGCGAAATAGAAGGCGCGGAGACACTCTCCAGCGCATCAGCACTGCGGTACGAATCGCGGCCCCGCAATTTCAGGACTGGCTACGCTATAAGAATGAGCGAGACGGCTCCGACATATACCTGGGAATGAACCCCCTGAAACCCGAAGCCCATACGCGAACCAAGGACGACATCCAAGCGATCAAGCATCTCTATATCGACCTCGACCACGAGGGAACCAAATCCCTCGCGTCCATTCAGCAGTCGGATCTTGTGCCGACCCCAAGCTATGTCCTCAGCACGTCGCCCGACAAATTTCAGGTGATATGGAAGGTCGAGGGAGTCACTCAAGAGCAAGCCGAAGCATTCCTGCACGCCTTGGCGCGGGAATTCGATGGCGATCGCGCAGCAACCGATTCGACAAGGGTGCTCCGTCTTCCAGGTTTCGCCAACAAGAAATACGAGGAAGACTTCCACGTAGCAGTCCACTCGCACACGGATCACACCTATCATCCACGGGATTTCAAGCTTCGCACGGAACCTGTGGACTCTGGCCCTGGGAGATGGAATCCGTCTCGCGAGCGCGCAGCAGCCTCCGGCCCTCGGGAATTGAGCCAATCGGAGCGTGACTGGGCCTATGCAAAGCGAGCCCTCGCACGAGGACTCCCGCCAGAAGAGGTGATGCGAGACATTGCCGAGTTTAGGGCGCATGAGAAGCATGACCCCGAGGACTACGCCCGTCGCACCGTTACCAAGGCCCAAGGCGAACTCGATGCGCAGACATCTTTGCGAAGTGCGGGAGCAGCGCCGGAGAACGAGGGCAATCGCGAACCTAGTCACTAGGTCGTGCGAGGGGCGTGCCGAACCTGCCGGGCTTGACCGACCAGAATGGAATACAAGACTCACTTGCTGTCGCACGATGCTGTTGGTACAGTCGCGAAAGCGACGCCAGCAAAGCGGAAGCGAGGCAAAGCCTTGTCACGCAGAACTGGTCAGAAAGGTCACATCGAAGCGTCAGGAAAGTGGTTCGTCGTGCGATTCTGGAAGGACATTGAGGGCCAGGAGAAGCGAGCGCTCGTGCGTGAGCGAATCTGCCCAATCTCTGGTCCCGGTTCTTTGAATCGTAGTGAGCGAGAAAGGAGGGCGAAGGAGATCATCGCCGACGCCCAAGTGGACAGCGCGCAGTACTTCAACCGCGTTGTCAAACAGCAATTCGGCGTTACATTCAAAGAACAGTCGAAGATTTGGCTCGAAGAATCGCAGACGCGGAAGCGCAAGCCAATTCGCGTCACGACGGTTCCAACCATTCAAGCGGCTTTGGACAAGTGGATCTTGCCAGAGGTAGGGCACCTCCCCTTGTACGAAACGGCAAAGTACCCGGCAATGAAGGCTCTCGTAGCGAAGATGAATGCTGGTGGACTTTCCGCCCAGACAGTCAACTCCTACTTTCGCATGGCCGCAGCGGTCGTCGAGTCTGCCGAGGACGCAGAAGGCAGCCCTCTGTATCCTCGCAATTGGGATGCGAACAAGTTGGATCTTCCAATGGTTGAAACATCGAAGCAGCGGAGGCCATCGATTACAGCAGAAACTATGGCGGAGTTTGCCAAGGTCAAGAGTCCAAAATATCGGATGATATTGATCCTTGCGGCTTCCACCGGCTGTCGCATTGGTGAGCTTCTCGGCCTCGAAATCAAGGACTTGCTGGATGATTGCACCACGATCCGTATCGTCCAGCAGGCAAAGGGAACGAAACTGACACCGGAACTCAAGACGGCGAACTCTGCGAGGCTTGTTGACATCTCTCCTGGGGTAGCTGCCCTCCTAAGAGAGTTCCTTGGTGGCCGAACCTCCGGTTTGGTTTTTGCAAACCGCTTGGGGAAGCCGATCAACCCGTCAAACATTCGCAACCGCGTCATTCACCCATTGTTGGAAGAGAAGGATCTCCCGCTTGGGGGAACCCACATCTTTCGTCGCTTTCGGATGACATGGCTCCGCGAGAACTCAGTCCCTTCGGACATCGAGCGATTCTGGCTCGGTCACGCGAATAGGACGGTTGGGGACGACTACTCCATGCTCAAGAAGAACGTAACGTTTCGTAAGCAAATTGCCGACAAAATCGGCGTCGGGTTCGAGCTACCCGAGTCGATTTCTACCCCAGTTGTACCGAATGTACCGAAAACAGCAGTTGTTCAAGTGCAGCAAGCTGTAGCGTAAGTCTTTGTAATGTGAGAAATTAGGGAGAGAGCGCCCGTAGCTCAGTTGGAAAGAGCGTCTGCCTTCTAAGCAGAGGGTCGGGAGTTCGAATCTCCCCGGGCGCGCCACTTATCTCTCTTGAATCAAGCAGATGCAGCCATCTTTTGTAACGCCTCAGTCTCGATTTTCGGTCCATTCGGTCCAACTACGGCTTTTTTGGACGAAAGCTCGAAGCCAAGGCCGACTCGAACAGCCACTTCTTTGCGGAATTCAAGATCGTTCTTCAATTTGCTGTAGTGGTCCGTTACGCTTTTCCCCGCATGGCCCAGCCAGAAGTGGATGAGATCCTCCGGGACGCCATTCTTCCGTAGATGCGTAATTCGGAAGCGGCGGAAGGCGTGACAGCCGCACTTCAACTCATTGAGTTTTTCTAGAATGGGATGAAGTGTGCGCCGAAGAACATTGGATTGGTGAAGAGGCTTGCCCGACTTCGACTGGAATAAGAGGTCGGACTTGAGCGTTCCCTGACGCTTACCGAGATACTCTTTCACCATCGACGCAAGCGCGGGACACAGATCAATCTCTCGAGAGCCGCTGTCGGTCTTGAGAAAATTATGAATCTGCGACCGCCACGCTTTTTGAACGATCTTGATAGTGGAACAGTCTGGAGAGATATCCTGCACCTTGATGCCAAGCGCTTCTCCAAACCGTAAACCCGTACCACCGCAAAGCGCAAAGAGAAGTTGATACTTCTCTTTCCTCGCAGCAGCAACGATCCTGGTGACCACCTCGCCGCTAAAAGACGGTTGTTTGGGGTTACTTATTCGTGGGAGGTCAATGAAAGAGTGATTCCACTTGCGGGGATATAGCTCCTCGCCCTCTTCATTGACCGCTGAAGCAACAACCATCTTCACGACGTTTGTGTACCCGCGGATCGCCGATTCACCCAAGCCGCCCTCAACCATCTTGATCCCGAGATTTTTCAGCGCGAGATTTTTGATGTTATCGAGCGGGATGTGGCCGATGTTCGGATTAAGCCAATTCTCCAGGCAGCATTCCCACGTTGTCAACGTGGATGGAGCGATCGGCTTGCGTTTGCGGGTCTTCATCTGTTCCAACCAAATCTCGGCCTGTTCACGAAACGTGGTGCCGTGGTTCGAACGAATGACCGTTTCGAAATGCTCCGCGGTATCCGCTCCGCTGGCCGCGATTATTTCCTTGGCCTTGCGTTTTCGTTCGGATGCGGAGAGTTTGCCAGGACCGGAAACAGGGCAGATTCTCTCTCGTACTCGCTGCCTCTCTTCTTGGCCCGCGACATCCTTCCAGAACCGAACGACGTACCAGTTGCCATCCTCCTGAATGCAACCATTCTGACCAGATCGACGCGACATGGATTTTCTCCCTGTCCGCTTTTCTGGCGTCGCTCTGACGACTGTATCAACGGCTTGGTCCGACAGCAAGGGGCTGCTTGAATCCATCCTGGTGCTCTGATCTTCTTGGTCGAGATCGGGAACTCTCTTGGCGACGGGCTCCAATTCGTTCTGCTCTCGATATGCGCTACAAAAATGTCAGCCGTATTGCGACGGACATGTTAAGCGGTGAGATTCCGTAGTCAAGTTCTCGGGAAGCGTGAGACAACGGCCAACCTTCGATGAAGGGCACGGGTGTCAGACTGTGGGAAATGCAATCGTCAGGGAACGCGGCACTTGCGCGCGCTACAGGCTCGATCGCCTCGCATGCGAGACTGTCCTTCCCTGGAGTGGGTTTTTCTTCTCAATTGGTAATTTCATGGCTAACTTTCGGTTCCTAGACGACAGTAGCCTCGGCGTAATCAACAGTCTCGCCGAGGCGAATTCTGAGTTCCTTCAGCCAACCACGCGGGCTGACACCGTGAATGAGACGGCCTAAGAAACCTAGTCTTTCAGCCACGTTACTGCGGTTCTGGAGGATGTCTTCCCTGCCGACCAAGCTGTAGACAGCCAAAAATTCGGCCATACTGACAGGCTTGGAAAACAGATAAGTGGCATGCCCGAGTTGAGGTGTTTCGACGACCACCGCTCTCTCAAGATCGAAGATGTATTCAGACCGAAAGAGATAGGTGTGCCGAGCACGCTTCTGCAGTTGCCTGTAATAGAAGGCGTCGTAGTCTGGCTTCCAGGTAATGAGAGAAACGTCAAAATCACCAGGCATGCCTAACCCAGCGCACAGTTTTTGCAAATCCGCTCTCTCGACCGGCACAGATTCAAGCCGCGAGCGGATCTGATCGAGGCTTTCAGCAAACTGCCCAAAGAGATGGTGGGTCTTTCGAGCTTCCACGATTTGTTCTGCAATATTTGCGGGCAGCGTGACTTCGATGCGACTCGGCAATGCGGTTTGCCCTCACCGTCGGTTATCGGGTGCTGGTCTGCGACAACATGGCGTTTCACGGCGATTTCACGCCCGTTCTCGCCAAGCACACCAAGCACCTGAGCCTTGTGGATATCCTCTCGGTCGGCGTGGACCGCATGCAGAGGAATTTCGAACCCATGAAGAAACAAGTCGAAACTTGGAAAGCGACACGGATTCCCGACGAAACTGCGAAGTTGGTCATCTACCGTGCCTTCGTCGAGGGCGAGTTGGATGTCCCGAAGCACCTGGCTCGCCGTGTCCACGACCTGTATTTCAACCCGCATGTCGAGGAATTTGCTCCACGGACGACATGGAGTCTCTCCAATGCGTTCACCAGCGCATTCAAAGACCTCGATGCGATCCCCCAGTTCAAGGCAACCGCGAAGCTCGCATCGTTCCTTGAAGTTGCGACAACGGGCAGTAGCTCAGCGCAAGCAATACCCCTCGCCAGCTGACCAACGTGCGCTTAAGTGGCGGGGCACGGCCACATGTCGAAGAACGACTTCCTGGGCCGCGTCTTGCACGGCCCAGGAAGTAAGCTGATCTCAACCTGTGGTCAAAGGACGTCCGGGAGAGCAGGTTCAGGTACGATTGCCAGTCATTGGGGGCCGCAATTACCCGGCGCGCTTGGCACAAAACACGTTTTCCAGACATATATCTACATAGAGGTTGGCGGCTCCGCCGAATTGTAACCAATGGTATGCCGCCGTGCGGGAGCGATGGACTGCTTCTCCTGGGAGGCATGGTCTGTGTTCTGTGCGGCGGTTGGCTTTTTCGCTGGGGTGCTGATGTGTGCCCTTAGCGTCCGTCAGAGACTTCGAAAAGCTGTCGGTGGCGCGGTTACTCCTCCTGGCAATGCAGATACGCACGCGGCAGATGAAGAGAGCGGATACGTCCCATTCCGATTCGCTCAGAAAGGGGTTCGTGACTTTTTCAAGCGGCTTACGGCTAGCCCTTCGGCTAAGCCCTTTCCTTTGGATGGCAACGCGCTGCGCTCGTACGAGCTTCCCGGTGAATGCCGTATTGTCCTCAACATTCAGGGGAGGTTCATGAGAGTCTCCGATGCGTTCTGCAGATTGGTAGGGCATCCCCAGTCGGACCTGCTTGGGAAAATGGTCTCAGCTGTTACAGTCCCGGACACCTTCGACCTAGGCCGACACCTTATGGTGGTTCAACGATGCGGTCATTGGCAGGGGTTGTTGATGCTCGCGCATCGCGAGAGAACGCGGATTCTACTCCGTTATGAGGCGCTGGTTTTGTCCGAACTGCTGATTGAAGTGCGGCTCGACCCGATTGGAGGCGGGTACTGAGAAAGTGGTTTGCCTCGTGCCCCAGCCTGGCCTCGTGGGAGGGTGTAGCCCTCGACCGTGAAGCCCCTTGAAATGTAATCACCGTCCAAATCCTCGATAGCAAGATCGATCTTTACCTCCAATTACTCCGTCTGCCCGACCGAGACGTCTAAGGTGTCATCCTTTTTGTGGGAAGTGGGTCAGCCTCCGCACCTTGATACCGGCCCCGATCTCTCCCCGCAGGTCTGATATTCCGTAAAGGCCCCTCACGAAAAAACGTTCCGCGTTTCGGCAGCGCGTCCGAATCTCTAAACCCACCGCTTCAACCAAAGGACTCCCAATGAAACTAGCTGACATTCCACCCGGTAGCGAGCTTGCGTATCGCTGTGCTGCAAAGCAGATCGTCGAACAGGTTGAATTCGAACTTGAAACTTGCCAACTCCTTTTCGGCACGGAACCAGCCAAGGTCCTGGACCTTCTCGCCAACACTCCTGACTGGACGGTTTTCCTAGAAGACGAGTAGACGCTCTCCGATTCGCCGAAATGAATGGGCCGAATAGGCTGCCGCCCCAATTGGATTCGTATCCCGCCTGATTTAGACCGAACACAACCCCCGAGGAGAACAGTGATGACTTGCGTCGACTGCGGTCAGCCCATCGAAGAAGGCCGCCAGCAAGGCCAACCACCGCAGTTGGCCAACTACTGCTTGAAATGCCGAGCCGAGCGCCGGCGCAGTGCCACAGCGAAGTACACGTGGCGGCCAGAATATGACGCTTATCTTCGAGCCCACTACTTCGGCGGGCTCAATCGCCGCTTTCAAGTGCTCAACCGCATGATTCGGCTGACCGGCTTGCCCCGCTGGTACCTCAAGCGCCAGGCAGCACGCTTGGGCTTAACGATGCAAATGGACCGGCGACCTTGGACGCCAGCGGAGATGGATCACCTAGAGAAGCTCGTCGGCCGCGTTACAACTGCAACCATCGCAAAGCGGCTTCGCCGCCCTGAAAGCTCAGTCGTCAATAAGCTGAAACGGATGGACACGTCCCGGCGCGTGCGAGACGGTTACACAATGCGCGAGCTTGAACTGTGCTTGGGTGAAGGTCACCACAAGATTGTCGGTTGGATCAAGAACGGCTGGTTGCGGGATCGTCTCCAGGGCACACGCCGCCATGGCGGGAATGGGAACGATATCCACCGCATCCATGAGAAAGACATCGTCACCTTCATTACGAACCATCCACAGGAAATCAACCTCGGCAAGGTGGACCAGACCTGGTTCTTGGATTTGGTTTTGCTGAAAGGCCGGGAAGTGCGTGAGGCGACCGTACCTCGAAACGTTGATGCCGCAGAGGGCGACGCGGCAGCGTAGTCGCTTGGTTTCCCGAGCTCTCAACGATCTTGCTTCACCCAGACCAACACCAATCACTTCATGAAAAGGAGATAGAGCCATGAACGAAGAGCAAGTCGTCTCACAAATAACTAACCCCACCACCATTCAGGAGATCAGCTTGGGTCGAATCCGCGAATCTAAGACCAACCCGCGCCGGGTTTTCGACGAGGCCAAGCTTCGGGAGCTGGCGGACAACATCAAAGTGCACGGCGTCTTGCAGGCAATTCTCGTGCGTCCGTCCCCTGATGGCGGAGACGGGACGTACGAATTGGTCGCCGGTGCCCGCCGTTTCCGCGCGTCCAAGTTAGCCGGCAAGAGCACGATACCCGCAACCGTGCGGGATCTCACGGATGCTGAGTGCCGGGAAATCCAACTCATTGAAAACTTGCAGCGCGCCGACATTCACGCCTTGGACGAGGCACTCGGTTATCGGGCGCTCAGGGATATCAATCCGGATTCCTACACAGTGGAGGCGATTGCGGCAACCGTTGCGAAAAGTCCCTCCTACGTCAAGGGCCGGATTTCTCTTGCTGACCTGATCCCAGCGGTACAGACCGCATTCTACGATGGCAAGCTAACCGTTGCTCACGCACTGGAAATTGCGCGCCTCCAACCGAAGGACCAGGAGCGCGCCCTCATGGAGTGTTTTCCCGACCATCGAAGCGCAGGTTCCATTCTAAAGGACCGCAAGGCCGAAGCTCTGACGGTGCGACAACTTCGCGATTGGATCGAATGCGAGATTCACCTCGACTTGAAGAATGCACCTTTCGACAGCGAAGACGCGAACTTGTTGCCCGCGGCAGGCGCCTGTTCGGCCTGTCCGAAACGGACAGGGAACAATCCACTGCTCTTTCCCGAGATTCGGAACAAGTCTCTGTGCACAGATCCGGCCTGTTATCAGGCTAAGGTGCAGACATTCGTTCAACTGCGGGTTGGCCCCTTGGTCAAAGAAGGGCAACAGCCCGTCCAGATTTCCGAGCGTCCTTCCTGGCAAGCTCATACCAAAGCTCCGAACACGCTGTATGAGGGTCAGTATCGCCGAGCGGAGCGCGAGGGTGAGTGTCCGAATACCCGGGCCGCAGTCATCGTAGACGGTCGCAAGGCAGGGACGATCCTGCACGTTTGTGCCGATGAGAAGTGCAAGACGCACCAGCAATTCTCCCACTACGAAATCTCACCGCAGGAGAGAGAGCAGCGTCGGAAACTTGCGTTCGCGGTCCGGGTTCAGAAGGAATCACGTTCGCGCATTTTGCAGGCCGTCCGGGAGAAGCTTCCGCCTGCATTGGCGCGCGCGGACTTCGAGATGGTTGCGCTCGATTACTTCCGCCGCCTGGGCCACGACAACCATCATCGGTTTTTCCAGGCGTATGGGTGGGAAGAGAAGAAGACGAAGACCTCCTGGGGCGGGAATACGGTGGACCACGAGAAGCTGACCGAAGCTCGAATCCGCGCGATGACGACCGCTGACCTCAACCGCTTCTTGGTCATGTGTTCCGTGGTGCCGGACTTGTACTGCCCAGGCTACAGCTCTGCAGAGGCACTTTCGAAAGAAGCGAACCTCATGCAAACTGCTGTGCGATACAAAGTGGACGCATCGGAGATCACCGCCAGAATCACTGCAGAGCTGTCGAAGAAGAGGAAGGGTGGCACGAGCCGACACCGCAATTCAAGTAGAGTGCACCGGAAGCTGGGAAAAAATGCAGGCTGAGCGCTAGGGTGCATGCAAGCCGGTCACGTCATAGTAGTTCAGGGTGATTGTCCCGAATCCACTTCTCGACCTGGTCGCGAAGCTTTACCGCTAAGGCTCGCATTTCTTGTGCTTCCCGATCTGAAACGGCACCACTTGTTACATAACTTGAAATGTTTCGTTTCTTTCGGAACGCATCGAATTGACGAATGAGCTGTGGATCCGCTTGGATTGTCAGTTCGAGAGATTCGATCACGCGATAATGGTGGGAGTCGCGCGCTGCGCGGTGTCCTGTGGCCGCCAGTGCTGCCACAGCAGTTTGTAGGGCAGCGTTGTAGGCGATCGCAAACCTCCAGTCTGGGTCGAGGTCCTTGATCTGACCAGCCCGAAGATCACGATCGGCTATTGCGAGCAAGTTTCGGATTTCCTCGCGGCTGCTTCGGTGTTCGGTGAGCCATCCGTTTTGGAGCCAATCTTTTAAGGTCAAGCTCATCTCCCACTAGGAAAATCTTCGGTTGCTGGAATACCGACGTAAGAAAATGGTGCCCGGCTCCCAATTTGGATCGGAACTCCTCCGGAGGATACACCGTCGGGTTGATTTCCCGTGAGAGTGATTGTTGGGGTTTCGCAAAAGCAGAAACGACCTCGTCGAATCCCGCGGTTGCAACCAGGAGAACATCAATATCGCTGTCGGGGCGTTCGTCACCTCGGGCTACTGATCCGAAAATGAAGGCGACGCGGATTTTGCTGGCCAGCGGTGCAAGAGCTGAGCGGAGCGCGTCTCCGGCACCCATGGTCTTGGTCACCAGGCCTTTGAGGTCAGCAAAAATCGGACTCCTCTCGTTTGCTTGGAAATATACTTGGTTGCCGCGAACCGTCCTTCGGATGACTCCAGCTGCCGCGAGCAGCCTCAATTCTCGTTGGACAGCGCCAAGTCCTGAGCTCGTGGATCGGGCGATCTGTCGAAGATAATAGGCTTCTTCGGGATGACCGAAGAGCAGTGCGAGAACAGCGCGGCGGGTTGCTCCAAAAAGAGAGGGTGTCGTCGCATTTGACAGATCGGCCTTCGTACTCATAATGGGTACGATTGTACTCTTATTGGTTACACGGGGCAACGGAATCTATCGGCCGCCTCACTGCAAATGGGCGTCGTTTCGACAGGAGTCACACAGAGTGCGAATCCAGCCGGAATCGTTTGCCTTGCCGGTCTTCCCGCAGGATTCGCAAGTTATAGCGGAGAGGCGTTCTGCCAGATGTATGTATTTGTCGATTGCCTCGGTGCCGCCGCAGTAGAACCGCAGCGTGCCGAATTTTTCCTTCACTTGCTCGACAGCCAGACCCGTGTAAGGCGATCTTGCGAAGGTCTTAAACCCCAGGCGCTGTAATTTACCTCGCCAACTGCCCAAGTCGTCAGAAGGGCACCGGGGAAGGAGTCTCCGGGCGAGCTTCGCTAAGCAATCGGGCGGCGCTTGCTCTACTACGACCCAGCGATACGGGTCCTCCTGGGTGCCGGATCCCTTCTGTTTCCTCCTGTCATGTCGAATCGGAGAAAGCGTGTAGATGAGCCTGTTCCAGAAGCGGGAAAGGCCTTTCTTGAGGAGAAACCGTCGTTCCTGTAGCCACGAGTAGTTCATCTCCTCCTCGATGGCCAAACTCAACTGCCAAATGATTTCAAACCATCCATCGCCATGTTCGAAGCCCCAGCACATGCAGGTCTGTGTCATGGGGGAGCGATAATCCTGGTACAGAACCGGGAAACGCTTAACGAGCCTCAGTGTCAATTCTCTGTTCATAGGTTGGCTGGCTCCAGGGAACCTCACATAAGATCATCCCAGCCCCACGTCGTCTTCGGTGTCGGGGTTTGACTCTGAGCGAGAGCAGATTCCCCAGTTTTGTTGAGCACCGAGGAATACGGGCACAAGTTGGGGGCTGGGAATTTTCGGGAATTGGCCGAAGCGCTCAGAGGGGCTGGTAGGCATCGAGCCCTGGAAAAACGGAAGACCTGCCCAATTGCAGCGATCGCCTCTGATTGTGAGATTAGTTTCCTTGTCGATTCCGACTGTTATCAATCGTGCGCTGCCCCGCCAGCTCGACTCGCGAGTATCGCAATTACGTCCAACTCTGAACACGAGCTAGCTGTCCTCCGGGTCGTGCCTGAATGAGGCACGGAAGTGGTCAAGGTCGGATTTCAGAAAACGGATATTTCGACCCATGACGCGGAGATGTGGTATCTGCTTACGCTCAACCCAGAGATACACAGTTTGAGGACTCACTCCAAGAAATTTGGCTGCCTCGCGCACCGTCCAAGGGCATTCATCGCTCACTTTCGTGCCGGCCTCATGCTTTTTCCAGCAATTGGGGTCGCACGCTCATTAGATGGTCAGGAGCAGGCCGAGGCATTCCTTCACGCGCTGGCGCGGCAATTCGACGGTGATCCCGCAGCGACAGACTCAACGAGAGTCCTACGTCTTCCCGGTTTCGCCAACAAAAAGTATGACGAGGACTTTCAGGTAGCAATACCGTTACAACCCGCTTCACAACGACCTCGACGCCTATGCCCTGGCCTACAGCATCGCGTCGCTCCTAAACAATCTCTTCGGGAAAGGAAAGGAACCCTTCTGGCAACAAGCGTACACAAACCTCGTCAAATTCATCATCCTTTTGCACAAGGTTGCCTACGACTACGTGACCTTGTTTGATGTCTATGAGTCCGCCATCTCCCCGGACGTTTTGGAGAAGAAGATTCAGGATGCGGAAAGGCGGCTCGAAGAACGCTACTTCCTGCTCGTTTCTGCGCCTGACTATAGAGCACACTTCGACGACCTGAAACTCTTCGAGTTCGCCCTCGACGAACCCACCGAGATGTACCGGGCCAAGGACACTCCTGGGGCACGGCGGTTTCTGCAGAGCAAATCCATCGATTGCGAATACCTCAGCGAAGCAGGTTTCGATAAGGCCGATCCTGACCGGCTCGAACAACTACAAGCCGTCAAGCGCTGGTTCTACAACGATTGGCGGCGCATCGAGCCGAAACTGCGGACTTCTATCGTCGAAGGCATCTCGGTTTTCCTGTCGCTGTTCGACGACAACCCGGCGGTAAAAAGAACCTTCTGCCCGCCGCCGGAATGCTACGACCCGAAGGCCAATGCCGACTACCGCTTTGGCAAACCTCTGCCGTCATTCAGTTGGCTCATAGAAAGCGGAAAGGTCTGCTGCCTGAATTTCCCTATCGGAATGAATCCCGGTCTCGCGAAGGCCCTCGGCGTCATGATGAAGCTCGATTTCGAGCGGGCCGTTTTGAATCGTGTGCCCATGATCGAAGCCAATAAGGAAAAGCACTTCCGTCAGGTCCTCTTCATGTGCGACGAATACCAGCACTTCGCCACGGTCGGAGAGAACGAACCGACCGGCGACGAGAAGTTCTTCAGTCTCTCCCGTCAACCCAAGTGCATTCCCATCATCGCTACTCAGAGCATCAGCTCACTGAAATCGGCGCTCCCAGGGGAGACTTGGCGAACGCTGGTTCAGACCTTCCGCACGAAGATATTTCTGGCTCTCTCAGACGACTTCTCGGCTCGCACTGCAAGCGAGCTCTGCGGTCGGGAAGACCAACTCAAGGTTAGCTACAACCTTTCCGAGAGCGGGCACGATGCGAGTGTAAGCCTGCTCACCGGCAAGGCCATCTCGCACAAAGCCAATATTACGGCCTCCAAGAGTTATTACCCCCACTCCGACTTCCGTTTCGATATGAAGACCTTCACCGAACTCAAGAACGCGCAGTCCGTTGCCATCGCATACGACGGCTTCAATCCAATGCCGCCAACATTCTGCTACCTGAAGCCCTACTACAACGACGCGAACAAATCCTATTTCAAGCAAGTCGCTGACGGAGAGCTGTGATGAACGGATTCGAAATGATCCTTCCGTTCCTGAAACCAATCGAGCACCTCATTCTCGACGATTCGATCAGCGAGGTCATGGTGAACGGCCCGGACCGGGTCTTCATCGAGCGAGCGGGGCTTCTTGAGCAAATACAAGACGTGTCTCTCGGGGAGAAATCTCTGATGGTTGCCGTGAAAAACATCGCCCGCCGCTTGGGTGATGACATCTCGGAATCGAAGCCCATTCTCGATTCGCGCCTGCCCGACGGAAGCCGCGTTGCCGCTGTGATCCCGCCGTGCAGTCTGAGCGGAGTCACATTGACCATCCGCAAGTTCAATACACGACATTTCGAAATGGACGATCTGATCAGAGCCGGAACACTCGACGGCAATCTAGCAGACCGGCTCAAGAACTATGTCCTCGTTCGGAAAAACATCCTCATTAGCGGCGGAACCGGGACCGGCAAAACGACGATGCTCAACATCCTCGGAAAGTTCATACCTCAGGATGATCGGGTTCTTCTAATTGAGGACACCGCAGAGATTCAGTTGGTGCAGCCGAACCTCGTCCGATTCGAAGCTCGGCAGGCTCAGAATGGCCTGCCGGCAGTGGCGATCCGGGATCTTCTCAAGGCAGCCCTCCGACACCGTCCAGACCGCATAATTCTCGGCGAGATTCGCGGTGGTGAAGCCTTCGATCTGTTGCAACTCCTGAACACAGGGCATTCAGGCACGCTCTCGACGATTCACGCAAATTCAGCCAAGCAGGGGCTCGCCCGTTTCACGAGCTGTGTGCTCCAGAGCGGAGTTGACCTCCCATATCGCGCCATCAAGACGAACATTGCCGACTCACTGAACGTTGTCGTCCAGGTTGAGCGCAGACCGGGACGCCGATACATCTCCGAAGTCCTCGAAATCAGCAGTTACGACCCCGACGCCGATCTCTTCGACTACTGCTCCATGTATGTGCATCAGGGAGAAAAGCCATGAATGCTGAGAACCCAGACAAGAAGGAAATCACCGCGCCAGATTACATTCGCGCAAATTTCGATCCCTCCGACCGCTTGGCCGTGCTAGTGCGAAATCGAAGGCACGGAGATACTCTCCAGCGCATCAGCACGGCGGTAAGAATCGCGGCCCCGCAATTTCAGGACTGGCTGCGCTACAAGAATGAGCGAAACGGCTCGGACATCTACCTCGGCATGAATCCGCTGAAACCCGAGGCCCACACGCGAACGAAGGACGACATACAAGCGATCAAGCATCTCTATATCGACCTCGACCACGACGGGAGCAAATCCCTCGCGTCCATCCAGCAGTCGGATCTTGTGCCGACTCCAAGCTACGTCCTGAGCACGTCCCCCGACAAATTCCAGGTGATCTGGAGGGTCGAAGGAGTCGCTCATCCTTCGGTATACGTTGAGATCGATTGATTTGTACCAGATGGGTGCGCCCATCAAAGAAATGGCTCAACAGTTTGCGGAAAAAGTCGGGAGTTTGCGACTTGTGGGGATGGCGAGCGTCTAAGGGAGCATGCGAGGATACGACGAAGTGCAAGACGGGATGTTCAGCTACATTAGCGCGGAGCAGCGCGTGCCGGCGGATCATCCGCTGCGGCGAGTGCGGGGGCTGGTGGATGCGGCGCTGCAGCAGATGTCGCGGCAATTCAGCGAGCTGTATGCGCGCAACGGGCGGCCGTCGATTGCGCCGGAGAAACTGCTGCGCGCGCTGCTGTTGCAGTTTTTCTACAGCGTGCGCAGCGAGCGGCTGTTGATGGAACAGCTGCAGTACAACTTGCTGTTTCGCTGGTTCGTGGGGCTGAGCATGGACGACGCGGTGTGGGACGTGACGGTGTTCACCAAGAATCGCGAGCGGCTGCTGGAGGGCGAGATCGCCGAGAAGTTTTTCCAGCAGGTGCTGGAGCCGGCCAAGCAACAAGGGCTGCTCTCGGACGAGCACTTCACGGTGGACGGGACCTTGATCGAGGCCTGGGCCAACCGCAGGAGCTTTCACGAGAAGAAGGACCCGCCGACACGCGGCAGCGGATACAAGGGGCAGAAGCTGTTGCGGGACACGCATGAGAGCGGGACGGATCCGGAAGCGCGGTTGTACAAGAAGAGCCAGGCGGGAGAAGCCCGACCGAGCTACTTAGGCCATGTGCTGACGGAAAACCGGAACGGGTTCATTGTGCGGGCTTGCGTAACGCAGTCGGCGACACGGGCGGAGCGCGAGGCGGGGTTGGAAATGGTGCGAAAACTTCCGCGGAAGGAAGCAGGCGGAAAGGTAGGGCCGATCACGCTGGGCGGAGACAAGGCGTACCAGGAAGAAAAGTTCGTGGAGGAACTGCGAGCGATGCAAGTGATTCCGCACATCGCCGAATTTGAGAAGGAATCGTGGCAGTGGCCGAACTGGTTGACGACGAGCGAGCGCGAGGATCCTGGCTATGCGATCAGCCAGCGGAAGCGCAAGTTGGTTGAGAAGGCGTTCGGGTGGATGAAATTTGTGGCCGGGCTGAGAAAGACGAAATTGCGAAAACGGCGGCGGGTGGACTGGATGTTTCGTTTAGCAGCGGCCGCGTGCAACCTGATGCGCATGGCCAAGTTGATTCCTGCGGAAACATAAACAAGGGAACGGGCGGGTGGAACGAGGCGGACGGTTGGCAGGAAGGGCGGAAAACTAGATCAAAGCGAAGCTTGAAAATCGCGACCAGCCACCCGGAACACAAAAACCAACCCTTTTTCCGCAAACTGTCAAACCGCGTAGGCCTAGCGGTCGAGATCTCGAATCCTGTCCAGAGGCTGGGTCGCGGCGACTTGAGAGAAAAATTTCAGTCCAACTTCGGTCCAGTTCAAGGGCGAGATAAATGGCGCGCTTCCTCGCAAGCGACACCAGAAGCGGCACTTGCAGTTTTATACTGCGCACCTTCTAAGCAGAGGGTCGGGAGTTCGAATCTCCCCGGGCGCGCCATTTTCGCGAAAACTCAGGCGGGTAATAGCTTCCCCCGTGTTTGGCTGCGGCGGTACATCAGGGGCACTGTGCCATCGGCATCCTAGAAACGAAGGCTGGGTCACTCTGCTCGCAGCGCCTCGATGACATCGACGCGGGCGGTGCGGGTCGCGGATGGGGGCAGAATTGTCCTGGCGAGATTTCGGATGGCGTGTATGCACATGAATTATTTCTTGACGTCCGCGCGGCTTGGCTTTCGGTGCTGGAGTAATGAGGATCTGGCCCAGGCAATGGAATTATGGGGCGATCCTCGAGTGACGGCGCTATTTGGCGGACCGTTTACGGCGGAGATGGTGCAGGCGCGGCTCGCAAAAGAGATCGTGCAGATGCAGGAATGCGGGCTTCAGTACTGGCCGATCTTCTTGCTGGAGGGCGATCAGCACGTGGGATGCGCTGGGCTTCGGCCCTATCGTGTGGAAGAGCGTGTTTACGAGTTGGGAGTACATCTTCGCCCCGCCTTTTGGAAGCAAGGGCTGGCGAGTGAAGCGGCGCGCGCGGCGATCGATTATGGCTTTGGGACGCTGGGCGCAGCGGCTCTATTTGCAGGACATCACCCACAAAACGAAGCGTCGCGGCAATTATTGTCGAAGCTCGGCTTTGTTCGTACGCACGAAGAGTTATATCCGCCGACGGGACTGATGCACCCGTCGTACATGCTTCGCGAGAGCTAGCCCTTCGGCGCCTTCTGGTCGCCGCGAGTAATATTGGTTCGCGGCGAGGGATGTCCCAGACGAGATGGATGCGTCGCGCTTGAGACTGCGCTGCCGACGGAGGATAATTTTCCGCTGAGGAATTGAGCAATTAATGGCAGGGTCCGAACGATGGCTATCCAAACGGTATTGCAGCTAGGAGATCCGAAGTTGCGCGAAGTCGCGCTTCCCGTCGGCAATCCCACATCGACGGAAATAAAAGGACTGATCGGCGACCTCACGGATACTCTCGCTCACTGGCGCGCGAAGACCGGCTATGGACGCGGCATTGCCGCCCCGCAAATTGGCGAGAATGCGCGAGTGATTGTCCTTCGACTGCCGGGCGCCGATCCCTGGCCGTTCATTAATCCGGTGATCAGGGCGCGCAGCGAAGAGAAAATCGTCGTATGGGACGCTTGCCTGAGCTTTCTCTCAATTTTCATGCAGGTGGAACGGCACCGGGAAGTACAGGTTCGCTATCAAGACGTATGGGGAAATTTTTGCGAGTTCCACGCAGGCGACGATCGCAACCTCTCGGAGCTGCTTCAGCACGAAATCGACCATTTGGATGGAATTCTCGCCGTTGACCGCATCACCGACATTCGGACACTTTGCACGCGCGAAGAATTTGAACGCCGCTACCGAGCACATAGCCCGTACGCCATCGAAGCAATCGCCTGAGCGATAAGGTTGCTTCGATCCCGTCGCTGGGACGGCGCCGCACGATCCGCTGCTTGTGACAGCGGACCGCGCGGTGACCGTGTTCTCGCTTCGTTGGGTTTAGAATTCACGCCGTGCTTCGTCTGCTTCGTGAGCCAGATCGAAGAGCAAGTCCGTGAATTGTTTCTGCTGGCCGATGAAAAGGCCGTCGTTAACGAAGCCCTGCACTGCAGCGACGGCGCCGTTGAGCTTTGTCGAAGTCGGCCGGACGATGGCAACGGGGCCGAGGTTCGGGTTAATGAAGTGCGTTGGTTCGGGCATGATCAGGTTGGCCTGCAACGTGTCGCCGTTGAGCGATTCGGGGTCAGTTTCGCCTTGGGCGGCAGCGAGATTCGTGAAGGTGACTGTCGCTCCCGTTCCGCCCGGCCCGCTGTCCACGTCTGTCAAGGGCAACGCATTGCCGGCCTTGTCCTGCCAGGTCTGGAAATGCATCGTCTCGCTCGGCCTGATGCTGAGCAAGATTCGCAAAACCTCGAGGTTCGTCACCTTCTGCGCCAGTGTCGGGTACAGGCTGCTGCCGCCTTGCTCGATAAATGCAAAATGGAAGCCGGCGGTGAAGGCAATGGCCTGGAGGTGGGTCGAGATGCTCAGGGGGTTGTTGCTGGGATCAGAACTGATCGTGCTGTTCTTCGTGTCCGCATTCGATCTTGGAATGGCCGTATGCTGCTTCACATTCAAGCTCGGCACGGCCTGCACGAACGTCGCATTCGGATCGAAATCAGGATTGGTGATACTGCGGTAGCGTGACCAGAAACTGGTGTCAATGGTGAGTTGCGTGAGATTTGTGAGGCGCCCGATTTGCCGTGCGCCATCCGCCTTGCTGCTTGGCAAGTTGGCGAAATTTTTGCTCAAGTCAATCGTCTTCGCGCCCTTGGAAGCCAGGTAGTTGTTGAGGAACCGGTGGTGGCTGATTTCATCATCGGTGTTGTCGTGAATGTATTGGGCCATGTCGCCATCGAGAATCTGGAGAGCGGCTGTATAGAGCGAATTCCCTCCGTTCACGCCGGAAACCTCGTTGTCCTGCACGCCGCCGAGTTCGGAGTACTGCGTCCACAGATCTTCCTCGACCTCCTCGAGAGCGCTTAGAAAAGTGAGGATGGCGAAATCGCCCTTGGTGATGGGAGCGCGGTCGTCATCATCGTCGCGGTCACGCCCGAATGCGGAAAGTCCACCCGTCAGCAATCCAGCACCAACAGTGGCCGCACCCGCGGCGATCATTCCGTCCTTCAGAAACTTACGGCGGTTTGCCTGGCGTTTGAACACACTTGTAGCGTCATTCATTTTATTTCTCCTTTTTAGATACACTTCGACGGAAGGCGTTCAGACACACGTGTTCGAAACGCACATGTCCGTCTATTAGTTTTTGTTTTCCGCGCCCGGATTCAGTTGGTGGAGGCTTGGCAGCCCTGAAATTCAAGGGAACTCAGGTAGCTCCCAATCGAAGGGCGGCCCGCATCCGTGGACGTTGAAACGCTGCGGAATTCGATGCAGGAGGGTATGGCGTGGTTGCCAAAATGATAGCGACTAATAAAAATTTATAAGCCGGGGATATGCCCCTCTAGCTACTGGTGCGGGGGTACCAAGAACTTAATAGGACGCCTCGGTATTCTGTCCTGCCAGGCGCTGCCACGTTTACTGCGACTGCATGATATAGGCCCGCGGCGCCGAGACGTGGGCCGCGCCGGCCACCTGCACTTTGATGGGATGGATTTGCCCGGCGGCGGATGAGGCCGACGGGGCGAAGCTCACCATGTAGCGGGCCGATAGTTCATTCGCGATGCCGGCGACGGCATCCGAGTAATTCTTTTTCGAGGTCCAGTAAGAACGGCCGCCGGTTTCGTCGGCGATGCGGTTGACGTTGTCGCGTCCTGCCATATATTGCATTTCCATCCTCTTATCCATGTCTTGATCGTAAGCGCGCGCGTTGCCGTCGTCACCGCCCATATGTGTGGGCATGTAGTCGGTACCGGGTTTGGAGCGAGTAACATCCGAACTTGCAAGCTGGTCGTCTATGCCGACGGCAAAGAACGAGATGCCTAAGGATTGTGCGATCGCGATGACGCGACCGTGAGTCTCTTCACTAAGTCGCGTAACCTGTTCGCCGAATCCAGGACTATGGGCTGAGGCTCTTCGAAAAAGGAGTACTGCGCGGCGTGCAGGCCGTGGGTCGGTCTTCATCATGGCCCAAATTACATCGAACACACTGAAGCCAGTACCTGTGTTGTAGGTCTGGATCGAATGCCTCTGCACACCGACCGCGTCCGTCGCGAGGCGAAAATTAAACAGGTCCGGCAAACCAGTGTTCTTGTCAAGCGAATGCACGCTCTCAAGGACGGCGGAAGCATCCGGCAGCCAACTAATGTTCGGATTCGGCCAGCTCTTGTCACCCGTGGCAGTCACCACAAAAGCCTTATCTTTCCCAGGGCGCAAAGCTTTTTGTGCCAAATCAATCGCCGCGGCTTGCTCCTGGCCAAACTTGTCTTTCGAAGCCAGCAGCACGATGCCGAGATCGAGCGGCAGCTCGGATGCATCGAGGACGGTAAGAGTCTGCGTGGGTTGATTCCCGTCCGATACGGAGACTTGGTCCTTGCTCAACTCATGGAGGGGGATACCCTTGCTGTCCGTAGCGCTGATGAGCACGCTCACGTTTTGGTCGGCGGCGGGACGGCCGGGGGCAGCGCTCTTCGCGTCAGGCAGCGCGAATTGGGAGAGGACGGCAGCGGCCAGAATGAAAGGCACCACCAGAATCTTAGTTAGACGCATAAAACCTCCAAAGTCGAGTGCGGGCTGCGGGAATGCCCTCTGCGGTAGCCTTCAGAGGCCTGATTATGCACGGCACCACACAAATGTCAATCCACTACTTAATCAGGAAAGCAATACGCAGTCCATGAATGAATAACCGGCGATTCATTCCAGCGTCGCGTACAAATGCCGACTTAATGCGGGGAGAGGCAGGGCATGCGCGGCGTCAGCTCTCGAGCTTGTACTTTTCTGAGGCGAGGACGTAGAGCCTGCGCCAAAGGAAGCGATTAATTGTGACGACCATGGCGGCCATCAGAAGAGTGGCCGCAAGCAGCACGCGGAAATTTCCGCTGTCCGTGGCGCTGCTGATCACCGCGCCGAGACCGGTAGTCGAAAACGTCTGGCCGTGGAAGTGGAAATATTCAGCCACGATGCTTGCGTTCCAGGCACCGCCGGATGCGGTGACGAAACCCGTGATCAAAAAAGGAAAAATGGCGGGCAGGAAAAGCTTCCGCCATCTCTCGACACTGGTGAATTGGAAGATGCCGCAAACTTCCTTCAGGTCCGAGGGGATCGCTGAGGCGCCGGCGATTATATTAAAGAGAAGATACCACTGCGTCCCGAGCAAAAGCAGAACGATCGAGCCAATCCCCAACCCGCCGCCCACTCGAATCAGCATGAGAAGGATGATCGGGAAAAGCGCCGTGGCAGGAACGGAGGCGGCCACCTGCGCGATCGGCTGCATCACCGCGGACAGGCGCGGATTCAATCCGATGATAACGCCGGCGGGAATGGTCCAGAGCCCCGCGAGCAAGAGAGTGAATTCCACACGAAGAAACGTTGCGCCCGCTCCCACGAAAATTCTGCGGACTTCAGGCCCCGTGACGGTGGCGAGCAGTGCCGTCATTTTGAGGAACGCGTACGCGATGCCGGCCACCAGGATCGTGAGCGCCGCTCGCACGATCCATTTCCTGAAAAGTTCCGATTGGCTGCCTTCCCGCGCCGGGGCCGGACGCCGCGCAAAGAAGAGGCTCAATCGCTCGCCCATGGGCCGGATAGAGGCCTGAGCAACAAGCGGCAGAATCTTCGAGCGGCGCAGAAAATCCAGCACGTAGGAGTGGGGCGATTCGATCGCTTCCACTTGCTCGAATTTGAATTTTTCCGCCCAGGCAATCACCGGCCGCCAGATGAGCTGGTCCATCAGCACGATCACGCCGATCATCACGCCGACTCCGCAAACAATGGCGCGTGTGTCGCCGGCGTTCGCTGCTGTCTGGAGGTAGGAGCCCAGCCCGGGAAGACGCAAGTCGCGGTCGCCGAGCACGAACATTTCGCAAGCCATCAGGAAAAACCACCCGCCGGCCACGGACATCATCGAATTCCAGACCAGGCCAATGGTTGCGTAGGGCAATTCGATCTGCGTGAACCGCTGCCACCAGCTCCACCGGTAGATTTCGGCGACTTCGTGCATCTCGCGCGGAATGGATTTCAGCGAGGAATAAAAGCTGAAGGTCATGTTCCACACCTGGCCCGTAAAAATCAGCAGAATGGAGCCAAGCTCGATGCCGAATTGCCGCGTGGGAAATAGCGCCACCATGGCCACCATCACGCCGGGCAGAAAGCTCAGCACCGGAATGGACTGGAGCGTATCGAGCAGCGGAATCAGGAATCGCTCCGCCTTGGCGTTGTATGCCGCGGTGTATCCATAGATGAGTGTGAAGATCAAGCTAAGCACGTATGCAAACGCGATACGCAACACGGAAAACATTGCGTATTTCGGCAACGCACTCGGTGAAAGTTGAATCTCCGCGCCCGCACCGACTGGCGCGACCCAGGAGTGAGTGATGGAAAGAAGCGCGTAGAACAGCGCCAATCCCGCAAATACGACCGGCAAATCCCTGAGCACCGAGGGGACACCCGCAGGCAATTTTCCCCAGACCGGGACTCTGGCTGGCGCATTCTCTGGCGGCGTCATTCAGTGTGCGCTTTCAGGCGGATTCGCCGGCTTGAGCAGGCTGGTAGAGCTGGAGGCGGTCATTTTCGGAATCGTACTCGAAGATTTCGGCGTACCGGCCCCAGTACAATGCGGTTTCGATTTGTAGTCTTGTCTGCTCTTCGGATAAATACTCATCGAGGATGTCGCGGAAAAACTCTACCGGCATGCCGTGATCCGACTTGGTCTCGAGGGTCGTCTTCATCTGCTGGAGCAGGGCGACGTGGGCGAGGACTGCGGCGCGGAAAAGGATCTTGCGCGAGGCGATGTTCGCTTCAGCGAATTCCTTTCCTTTGGGCGTGAGAACGACGTCTCCTTCCCGCGCCGTTACGAATCCCAGGAGCACCGCCGCATCAATAATGGGCAACAAGTCGTCCACTTCGAGGAGCAGATCCTCGGCGATGTGATACATGTCCTCTTCGCCATGGCGGCCGTTCAGAAGCTCCACTAGGCCGGCTACGCCTCCCGGGCGCGCATGCGGAAGCATTTGCGGACGCGGCTTCGGCTCGCCGGCCGCAGGCGGCGGAGGCGCGAGGTCGAGCTGCGGCTGCGTCATCACTTTGTAGATGTAGTCCACGTATAGGAGAAAGGTCCCGGACTTGCGGTCCCTCGGCTGGCGCAGCGGAATGCGGAAGTCAGCGCGGATTTTTGCCGGATTGCGCCCGAGAACGATGATACGGTCGGCCAGCAGAACCGCTTCTTCGATATTGTGAGTAACGATAAAAATGGCCCGGGTGGGAATTTTCTTCGCGAGCCACAATTCCATCAGCTCGCCACGCAGGTTTTCCGCTGTGAGGACGTCTAGCGCGGAGAATGGCTCGTCCATGAACAGCACCTCCGGCTCGACCGCGAGCGCCCGCGCGAAGCCCACGCGCTGTTTCATTCCGCCCGACAATTCCTTCGGATAGGCCGTCTCGAAGTTTTTCAATCCGACGGAATCCAAAGCCTGAGTGGCCCGGCGGCGGCGCTCTTCCTGCGCCAAGCCGCGCGCGAGCAGCGGGGCCTCCACGTTTTCAACCACCGTGAGCCAGGGAAAAAGCGCAAAGCTCTGAAACACAATCGCGACATTCGGGCGGCACTTCGTCATCGGGACATCGCACCAGAGCACTTCCCCGCTCGTCGGCATCACCAGCCCCGAGAGCATTCTCAACATGGTGGATTTTCCCGAGCCTGACGGGCCGAGAAGTGCAACGATGCTGTCAGCCTCAATCGATAAATCCACCGGCGCGATCACCTGAATTTGGCGGCCGTCCGGCTGCTGATAGCTTTTTTCGATTTTCCGCGCTTCGATGATGTGCTTCGGGGTGGCGGGCCGAGGAACCGCTGCCTCTGCTTCCGCGGGTTCCGCTGTCGTGATGGCTCCATGCGCCGCCGCGACGTGCGTGTCCGCCAGCTCGTTCATCAAGTTCTGCCAGGCCTCTTCCGGGAGCGCGTCGAGGAAATGATCGCGATCGGCCTGCGTCATCGTCTCGATGATCTCGTGCATCTCGGGTGCTGGACGCGAGTGCAGCAGCACGTAGGCGTGAAAATAGGGGAAATGCCCAATCAAGGAAGCCGCAAAATCAATCGGCATGGCGCGGAATAGTGCCCGCTGCTCTTCAAACGGGAGCGTCATCATGAAATCGGCGACGGTGGTGGCGTCCCGTTGGAGCAGGAGTTCCACGGCAGCATTCCAGCGGCCCTGGCTGCAAAGTTCGCGCGCTGCATCGATGGGTGGGAGAGCCATAGGGCGCTATAGGCTACTACGAAATTCGCCGGGTGCTGAGAGCAACATTCCTCGCAAACGGAAAATCGCGCCAGCGCGAGAGCGCGCTGGTCTTTCCTATTGCTTTGCTATACTCGCGCGGGCGTTGTATGCGACTGGAGATTGAAATGAAATTTAGAGCAACACACAAAACAGCTGGCGATACGCACTCACAAGACCGCCCGGCAGATTCCGGGCAGAGCGTGCCAAACCGTCGTGCATTCCTTGGCTATTTTTCCGGCTTGGGGCTGGGTGCCACTCTATTTCCCGGCGTGCTCTGGGGAAAACTTCAGGAGAAAGAGCCCGCGGCCATCACGAAAGCAATGCTGCGCGATGCGGCCGCTGTCGCGGGGCTTACGTTCACAGACCAGCAACTCGATGCCATGCTTGTTGGCGTGAACAAAAATCTAATTCACTACGAGCAACTCCGAAAAGTGCACCTCGATAACAGCGTTGCGCCCCCGCTGTATTTCAATCCCGTCGTCTCTGGAATGAAAATTGACCGCACGAAACGCGAATTCCGCGCGAGCGCGCCCCCACGCGTCGCCCGCCCGCGCAATCTGGAGGACGTCGCTTTTTGGCAGGTGACGCAGCTCGCGGAATTAATCCGCACGAAGCAAGTCAGTTCCGTCGAACTCACGCAGATGTACCTGGCGCGCATCAAGCGTTACAACCCAAAACTGCTCTGCGTCGTCACCATCACCGAAGATCTTGCCATGCGGCAGGCGCGCGATGCGGATTCCGAAATCGCTGCGGGTCGTTATCGTGGCCCGCTCCACGGCATTCCATGGGGAGTCAAGGACCTCGCAGCAGTAAAGCACTATCCCACCACCTGGGGCGCGGCTCCATTCAAAAATCGCATTATTGATCGCGACGCAACGGTAGTCACCCGCCTGACGGATGCGGGAGCTGTGCTGGTCGCCAAATTGACCACTGGCGAGTTGGCGCTCGACGACATCTGGTTCGGCGGCCAGACAAAGAATCCGTGGGACCTCTCGATGGGTTCGCAGGGATCCTCCGCCGGGCCAGGCTCGGCTACGGCGGCTGGTCTGGTCGGTTTTTCAGTTGGGACGGAGACGGGCGGCTCGATCATCGCGCCGTCCACGATCTGCGGCGTCACGGGATTTCGTCCCACTTTCGGTCGCGTCAGCCGTTATGGCATCATGACTCTTAGCTGGAGTCTGGACAAGACGTGCCCGATGTGTCGCAGCGTGGAAGATTGCGCTCTGGTGCTCAACGCCATCCAGGGCCCGGACGATCGCGATCTTGCTGTGCAGGATGTCCCATTCAACTGGGACGCGAATGCGGACGTCAGCAAATTGCGCGTGGGCTACTTGAAGGCTGCGTTCTCAAACACACGGCAATCACCTCAAGTGGACGCGAACGATGCGGCCGCGCTCGCAAAATTTAGAAGCATGGGATTCAACCTCATCGAAGTGGAATTGCCGGAACATGCCAACATGGACTTCAACATGGTCATGTACGGCGAGGCTAATGCCGCGCTGCGGGATCCCATCGAAACGGAGCCGGCCGAGCTTGTCCGCCAAGACCGCGTCGCCAATCAAAATTCTCTTCGTCTGCTTCCCGCCGCCGATTACCTGAATGCGAATCGCGTGCGTGCGCTGCTGATGCGGGAAATGGCACAAATCATGTCGGAGGTGGATGTCTATCTCGTTCCGTTTGATTATGCCGACTACACACCGAATCCGGTCGCAACCGTGAATAATTCCGTGACGAATCTCACTGGGCAGCCTTCCGTCTGTGTGCCTCACGGCTTCGATGAAAAGGGACACCCCACGAGCATCACCTTCATCGGCAAACTTTACGGCGACGCCGAAATGCTGTCCCTCGCAAGGGCCTACCAGAACGCAACCGATTGGCACTTGAAGCATCCGAGTCTGCCGTAGCGGCTCAGTGCTCGAGCGCAATTATTTCGGCGCAACATCCGCTCTCACACTAAATACGTACTATCTTTAGGGTGCCGATCATGAAGAGATTTATCTGCTTTTGTGTGCTGGGTCTCTTGGCGTCGATTTCCGTCGCCGCGCAGTCTGTCCCCGCAAAAGAAGCCCGCTTGCGCTGGCAACCTTGGTCTGACGCCGCATTTGCGCAAGCAAAGCGCGAGCACCGTTTCGTCCTATTGGACCTCGAAGCGGTATGGTGCCACTGGTGCCACGTCATGGATGCAAACACCTACAGCGATCCCGCCGTAATTAAAATTCTCGAATCGCACTACGTCACCGTGAAAGCGGACCAGGATTCCCGACCCGATCTATCGAATCGCTATGAGGATTACGGCTGGCCCGCCACCGTCGTCTTCGACGGCGATGGACACGAAATCGTCAAGCGCCAGGGCTATCTCGCTCCGGACGAAATGCTCTCGATGCTTCAAGCCATTATTGATGACCCGAGCCCGGGCCCATCCATCCGTCCCGAGCCCAAGCTCGAAATTCCCGCGAATGCACTTTTGAGCGCGCCGCTTCGCGACGAATTGCAGAAGAACTTCCTCAACGGCTACGACTCGAAATTTGGAAGCTGGGGCACGGATCAAAAATTTCTCGACTGGGATTCGGTCGAATACGCCATGGTGCTCGCCCGCCGGGACAACGATGGGCAAGCCGAACACATGGCCAGGCAAACACTCGCCGAGCAGCTTCATCTGCTTGACCCCGCCTGGGGCGGCGTCTATCAATATTCAACCGATGGCGATTGGAATTCGCCTCACTTCGAAAAGATCATGCAAATGCAGGCGGAGAATCTCCGCATCTATTCGCTCGCATACGCCTGGTGGGGCGACCTCGCGTATCTTCACGCGGCGCAGGAAATTCGGCGCTATCTCAACACTTTCCTCACCTCGCCCGAGGGTGCCTTCTATACCAGCCAGGACGCTGACCTGATCGAAGGAAAGCACAGCGCCGAATATTTCGCGCTCGATGATGCTGGGCGGCGCAAGCTTGGAATTCCCCGTGTGGATAAACACATGTACGCGCGCGAGAACGGCTGGGCCATCAATGGCCTCGTCATTTTCTATTCGGCCACCAGTGACGGAACGGCGCTCGATGACGCCGTCCGAGCCACGCGTTGGGTGCTGGCCAATCGCGCGCTTCCAGGCGGTGGTTTTCGCCACGGCGCTGCCGATGTTGCCGGCCCTTATCTCGGTGACACGATAGCCATGGAACGCGCATTCCTTGCTCTTTATGGGGCCACGGGCGATCGCGAATGGCTTAGGCGCGCGGAATCCGCGATGAAGTTCATCAACAAAAATTTTCAGGAGCCTAATGGCGCCGGCTTCGTCACCTCGAAGGCGCCGACCGACCATGCCTACGCGCCGCGTCCACAGCGCGATGAAAACGTGACCATCGTCCGCGCCGCGAATCTGCTATCCCATTACACGGGCGACGACGCGTACGAGCAGATTGCGCGCCAGGCCATGCGCTATGTCGCCGCCCCGCCGATCCTCTATCGGCTCCCTGCGTCGAGCGCATTGCTCGCTGATCGCGAACTCTCCAGTTCCCCGCTTCACTTGACGATTGTCGGCGCGAAATCCGATCCCGCCGCGCGCGAACTTTTTCGCGAAGCGCTCGGCTATCCTTCGGATTACAAGCGCCTCGAATGGTGGGACCCAAGCGAAGGCCGGCTGCCGAATCCCGACGTCCAGTATCCCCAATTAAAATCCGCCGCAGCTTTCGTGTGCACGAATCGCACCTGTTCACCGCCCGTCTACCGGGCCGACGAGTTGCGCGCGAAAATCGATAGGCTCCTGGCAATCTCGACCGCACCGGCTGGCGCAGACGATTAGATTTTGCGGGCTCCTTGTATGCCCCCGGCGTTTCGCCGCTCCGGCCTCCCGCCTCAATTTGCAAGCACGTTAGGCAATCGCGAACTCCTCCCGGCTTTTCCACAGCATGCCGCCCAAGGGCCTTGCATCTTTAGTTAAGACCGTGCATGATGCCCACAATTCGCTGTCTCCGTTGCGGGGTGTGGCGTGCATATCCGATTTGCATCGCTGGCGGAAATCCCATGACCAACATCAACGGCAAAGCCTACGCCATGAACGCCATCACGCCGATGAAGTGGTGGAAGACCCCGCTTTTGAAACTTATTTTCCTGCTTGCCCCGCTCACCGGCCTCGCCGATTTGAAGAACCTCTCCTTCATCCACTTCGCACGCTGGGTGATTATCAAGCGCGGCCAGTTTCCCTGGTTGGGCGGCAAACAGCCGCGCGAAAATCTGGAATATGACTACATGATTTTTTTCAGCAATTTCAACGGTACCTGGAACCAGTATATTGACGCCTTCTCCGCCGTTCTTGCCGACGGGCTGAACTTGTTCTGGCGTTGGAGCGAAAAATTTCCCGGCTCCGTCCCGGTCACCGCCTTCAAGCGCTATATCGCCCTGGTCCAATTCGACACGGACTACTACTACAACCCTTACCCATACGCAGCCACGAACGACGTCAAGGCAGCTCATCGCATCCAGGCGGCTCTCGACAATTTCGCGAAGGCCAGCGAGGGCATGACGCCCGAAGATTTCGAGAAAGCCTACCTGCAATTTGTGATTGCCGTGCAGAACGATCTGGGCGCGCTCGGCCCCGCCCCGGTCGGCACCTGAGCGCACGGTGAATTTGAGGAAACAGCGATGGCCAATCAAAGCGGCCAATTATATGGGCTGACGATTCTTTCGCCCATCATCAATAATGGCACTCGCGCTGCCTCGCAGGATCTCGCTCTCCGACAGCACCTCTCGACTCTTGCGAACGGCGAACACAGCCCGTTCGCCCGCGTCCCCGGCACGCATTTTGCCCGCCTCGTGGTGATGAATGACGTTGTATTCGTCGGCAACCCCTCTAAGATTGATCATCTCGGCTCGCAATATCTGATATTCACTTCTGATTTCGACGTCACGGTGGATTTGGACACCTACCTGCGCAACATGGCGCAAGCGATCCCTGCCGAACTCGATCAAATCTGGAAGCACTGCGTCGGCTATCCAGGCGCTGCCGATCCGAATAAATTTGCGCAATACATGAAAAAGTGCCAGGTGACGACCACGTTTTATTTCGCCGATGTGAATGACAGGACTCGCGACCAAACTCTGAAGGCTTTGAAGGTCAAGGCGGAATTGAGCGCCTTTGTCGAAAACAACCAGGGCCGCCCCTCCGGCGAACTGCAGAGGGCATTCCGGGACTTTTTGGCGAGACTGAATTCGACTCCGCCGCCGGCGCCTGGAGCTCCGCATGTCTAGCCGCTTCCGGCGGGATGGACGACACGAACCGGACTGGACTTCAATATCATGACCACGCTAAATCTTTGCGATATTCAGGGCTTCGTTTCTCGAGGCTATAGCGGCAACCGCTTTCCGTACGCGCGTTTTCTTTTCGCCACAATCACGAATACCGCCCCCGCTCAGAAATTCGTCGGCCACATTGCCGACGAGGTCACTACCGGCCAATTATGGGGCCACCAGCCGCCGCCTTCCGCCCTGAACATCGCTTTCACCTACACGGGTTTCGCGAGACTCGGATTGCCTCAGCCGACACTGCAAAGCTTTCCTGACGAGTTCGTCGAGGGAATGAGGGCGCGCGCCAGCATCCTCGGCGATGCGGGGAAAGACAGCCCGGAGAATTGGGACGAGATATGGAAGAAACACGACGCGGTTCATATTTGGCTAAGCGTCTATGGCCACACGCCGCAAGCGATCGATGAGAAATGCAAGTGTGTGTATGCCTTGCTCGATCAAACCAAAGGCGCTCATGTGATTCAGACACAGGAAGCAGGCGCCATTTTTATCGATGGCAAAATCACTTCGAAGGAGCACTTCGGCTATACCGATGGGTTCGGAAATCCCGATTACGATGGCCTCGTGCGCCACACCGTCCCCGGCCAGGGGAAACTCACGGCGGATGGGAAGTGGGTGCCGCTTGCTACAGGCGAGTATTTGCTGGGCTACCCTGATGAAGCAAAAGAGCTGCCTGTTTCACCGGTTCCCTATCTCCTGGCTACCAACGGAACATTCATGGTCTATCGGAAGCTACACGAAAATGTGGCCACGTTTCGAAAATACCTGGACGAAATGGCGCGCCACTACGGCGGCGGAAAAGAAAAGCTCGCTTCAAAATTTGTCGGCCGCTGGCGCGATGGGACGCCAGCGGAGCTCTCTCCCGACAAAGAGGATAACGCCATCGTGAACGACGATAACCGCAACACGAATTTCACCTACGGCAAGGATCTAGATGGCACGCGCTGCCCCATCGGCTCGCACATTCGCCGCACGAACCCGCGCGACGCTTTCGGCTTCAATGGCCAACTCGTCAACCGCCGGCGAATCATGCGGCGAGGACTCCCCTACGGCCCCTATGTCCCGGAAGGCCAGCCGGTCCGCGACGAAGACGATCGCGGCATCATTTTCATGGCGCTCGGCGCCAGCCTTTTTCGCCAGTTTGAATTCGTGCAGCAGCAATGGGTCCAGTATGGAAACGATGCTCACCTTGGCAACGACGGAGATTTGCTTCTCGGAAACCAGGGCGACCATAGAAAATTTATTATCCCCGGCACAACCGATCCGCAGAGCCCGCCTTTCATCTGCCCGCACCTGCCCGACTTCGTCGAACTTCGCGGCGGAGATTATTTCTTTCTGCCAAGCATCACGGCACTGCGTTTGATTGCGAGCGGCTCCGTGGACCCGAGGTAGCAAGCTTAATCGCTTGATCGTGGGAGGGACATCATCATGGCGCTTCTCGAAGTCCTGAAAAACACGGTAGCGCGGTTCGTCGGTGAAGGCGAGACTGAAATTAAGGAACTGACTACCGGGATTCTGAATGAGGTGGAACACGACCTGGCCGCAGCCGACGCGCACGTGATGGCCTTTCTCGAACAATTGAAGACACAGGCCGTTCACGATCCCCGCCCCATCTTCACCCTTCTCCGCATGATCAAGCCCATCCTGCTCGTGAAGAATTACGCCGTCGTCACTCGCTTCGACGATGTCCAAGAGGTCCTCTCGCGCGACGATATATTCCAAGTCACCTATGGCCCGAAAATGAAAATCACCACCGGCGGAAATAATTTCTTCCTCGGCATGCAGAATTCGCCCGCGTACGAACGCGATGTCTCCCACATGCGCAGCGCCATTCGCCGTGAGGATGTGCCCTCGATCATCGCCCCCTTCGTGCAGGAGACGGCGCGGCGCCGGCTCGTGAATTCGAATGGGCAAGTTGACGTCGTCCCGCAGCTTGGCCGCTTCGTCCCCACGCGCCTCGTCGCCGAATATTTCGGATGTCCCCCGGCGTCCGATTCCGATCTCGCCGCCTGGGCCACGGCAATCTTCACTTACCTTTTCGCGGACGTGAACAACGATCCAGCAGTGGGCCAAGCTGCCGGCGACGCTGCGGCGAAAACCCGCGCGTTCCTCGATCAGGCCATCGCCGCGCGCAAAGCTCATCCCATCTCAAAAGACGATGTCCTGGGGCGCTGCCTCGACATGCAGAAAATTGGACTCCCCGGCATGGATGACCTGGGTATTCGGAACAATCTCCTCGGCTTGATTGTCGGTGCCATTCCCACCACTTCCACCTGTTGCGCGCAGGCTCTTGACCAGCTCTTGAGCCGGCCGCAGGAACTCGCCGGTGCGCAAGCCGCCGCGCTCGCAGGTGATGACACGCTCCTCGCAAAATATGTTTTTGAGGCTTTGCGTTTCAATCCGAATAACCCCGGGCTATTCCGCATCACCGGCGAGGATTATCCCCTCGCGAAAGGCCAAATCCACGGCGTGACGATTCCCAAGGGCACACAAGTTTTCGCCGCCACGCTTTCCGCGATGTTTGACGGAACCAAAGTGGATCACCCGGATGATTTTCGAACCGACCGTCCGCCTTACGTCTACATGCATTTCGGTTACGGCCTTCACAGTTGTTTTGGCCGCTACATCAACCAGGTTCAAATACCCGGCATCCTGAAACCTCTCCTCGCCTGCAAGAAGTTGCGGCGGGCGCCGGGCGACGCCGGCGCTCTCCAATACGCGGGTCCGTTCCCTTCAAGCCTGAAGGTGAATTTCGACGCGGCTGCGGCCGGAGCCGGGCGCACGTGAGCCGATCGAGCCTTTAGCTTGCCTGATGCCTTGGCTTCACGAATTTCCCATCAGGTCTTCAGTTTGGGGTAGACAGGCCGCCCCCATCTCAGTCAAATTATGGGCGCAAGAATCAGCCAGCCCTCTGGGGGACATAGGCGATGCGACATGTCGTTTTCATTTTGGGAATGATCTTGATTTGGGCCTCCGCTGCGCCCGCCCAAGAAAATATGGAGCAGGAAAATCGGGTCCAGAATAAGAATCTGCAGGAGAATCTGGGCCAGGAAAATCCGCCGCAAGAAAACCCAGCCTATGCTCGGCTGCTCGCCACTCCCTACTTCGCACTCGCGCCCCTCGCCGGTGCAACTGCGCCCGCGACGCCGCTTGCGTTCGCGCCCGCTATGTCCGCGCCTGCGCCCTTCACGCCGGCCGCCAATGCTTCCACTGCAAACCCGGCCGCGGACCCACCGCAAACAGTCTATAGCGTGCACGTGAATTACAATTGGCAAGCCTATTTCGGCTACACCTTCTTCCGCTTCTATGAAGTCCCCGGCACGCAACTCGACACCAACGGCTTCAACTACTCAATGCAGTATTACTTCTTCGACTGGTTCGGCCTGGACGGAGAATTCGCCGCTACGAAAACCAGGCAGAGCGCCACCAACGGCTGGTTCCTGTTCGGCGGCGGCGGTCCGCGCTTTCGCTGGTCGGGCCCACGCGGCATAGAACTCTGGGGCCACGTGCTGGTGGGTTACTCGAACTTCACGCCGCAGACGCCCTTCGGCGATCAGCAGGCGTTCGCCTACACCGCGGGCGGCGGCGCCGATATCAATATCCTCCGCAGCCGGTGGGCGTGGCGCCTGGGAGCGGACATGGTCGCCTCGCGCTACTTCAGCACCTATCAATACAGCCCCAAAGCCTTCACCGGCATCGTCTTCAAATTCTAGCCCCGCGGACCTGGCGAGCGATCCGCGGCGGCGTTCGAACTTCAGCGGAGAAGAAGAATCGGCGGCCTGACACGGATCATCAAAGGAATACCCATATGCACCTATTCGACGAGCTAACCATCCGCGAAGTCACCCTGCGCAACCGGATCGTTGTTTCTCCCATGTGCGAATATTCGAGCACCGACGGATTCGCCACCGATTGGCATTTGGTCCATCTCGGTAGCCGCGCCGTAGGCGGTGCGTCGCTGGTTTTCACGGAAGCTTGCGCCGTAACGCCCGAAGGCCGCATCAGCCCGCAGGATCTCGGCATCTGGAAGGACGAGCATATCGAGCCGCTCGCGCGCATCACTCGCTTCGTCCGCGAACAGGGCGCGATTCCCGGAATTCAGCTCGCGCATGCTGGAAGAAAAGGCAGCACGATCCGCCCCTGGGAAGGCTCCGGAATGGTTCCGGAATCAAAAAGCGGCTGGACGCCCGTCGCGCCTAGCGCAATTCCGTTTGCCGACGGATATCCGCATCCAGCTGCCCTGGATGAGGGCGGGATTCGCGAAATCGTGAAAGCCTTCGTCGCGGCGGCGCGCCGCGCTTGCCAGGCCGGCTTCGGCGTGATCGAAATCCACTCCGCGCACGGATATCTGCTTCATGAATTTCTCTCGCCAATTTCGAACAAGCGGACGGATGGCTACGGCGGCTCATTCGAAAATCGCACGCGGCTTGTTTGCGAAGTTGTCGCAGCCATCCGGCGCGTCTGGCCGCAAAGCGCACCGCTTTTTCTGCGCATCTCCGCCACCGATTGGATCGAGGGCGGATGGGACCTCGACCAGTCCGTCGAGCTTGCGAAACTTGTGGGCCCGCTCGGAGTTGACCTGATCGATTGCTCTTCGGGCGGAATTGCCCCCGGCGCAAAAATTCCGGTCGGCAGCGGCTATCAAGTTCCGTTCGCCTACGAAATCCGCCATGAGACGGGCTTGCTCACCGGCGCAGTGGGCCTGATCACCACGGCGGCGCAGGCAGACGCCATCCTTCGAGAAGAGAAAGCGGATGTTGTGCTGCTCGCCCGCGAGTTCCTGCGCCAGCCCTACTGGCCGCTGCACGTCGCAAACGAATTGGGCTTCCCAGTTTCGTGGCCCGCTCAATATTTGCGTGCCGCGCCGGATGGAACGCCTGCTCGTGAAGGCGTCAGTCTGCCCGACTACAAGCACTGCATGTCCGAGCACCACGGCATTCCCGAGTCATAGCCTCTATTTTCTGGAAGTTTCAAAGCGTCAGATCACGCGCGTTTACGCGCTGGGAATTTTGCCGAAGATCCGGCCAAAAATCCCCTCAGCTTTGGCAAGCCCCAGCGCCAAAGTCATCCCGAAATAGACAATTCCGTAGGGTCCCAGAACGAGGATGGCCAAAAGTACCGGTGAGTGATGCCCGAAGAAATGTTTCACCGCCCATCCAGCTCCCGCGGCAAGCAGCGCCGCCACCCAGAGCCGCGCAAGATAATCCACGGGGAGGCCCGTGTGTCCGATTCGCTGATTTAATGTACGTCTTAGCAGAGTGAATTCAACCCACGATGAAATTCCCGCGGAAATTGTAAGTCCGGCCACGCCCCAGCGCGTCGCAATTCCGAGCATCGGTGGCAGCGGAATCGCGCACAGGTAACCAAGCACTGTCGTCAAAATCACGCGCAACACCGCGAAGCGCAGCGGCGTGCGAGTATCCCGCAACGCATAGTAAGTCGATGAATATAATCGCCCGAGCGTTGACGCCAGTAGTCCGACCGTAGCTCCCGCCAAAATTCCCCACACATAAATCACATCCGTATGCCTGAACTGCCCCGTCTGGTAAATCGCGCCGACAATCACGTCGCCCAGCACTAGAAATGCCACCGCCGATGGAAGCACGAAGAAAGCGATCTGCCGCAAACCGGAATTCAGCCGCCCACGCAGCGCTTCGGCCACCTGCTTTTCATCTCCCAGCGCTCCGGACATCGCCGGCAGCTCCGCTGCCGACACGGACATTCCGAACAAGCTTACCGGCAGCAAATAAAGTGTCTGCGCGTATCCCAGGGCCGCGACGGCGCCCGTGGGCAATAGGCTCGCGAGCAGTTGGTCCACGTAAGCGCTGATTTGTACCACTCCACGGCTGAAAAAAACGGGAATGAAATTGCGGACCACCGTTTTCACATTTTCTGCCCGATAACGGAACGAGAGATGTAGCCCGCGGAGCAAGCGCAACACCATTGGCAATTGCACTCCCACTTGTAGCGCGCTCCCGACCACGGCCCCCCAGGCGACGATCGCCGTCAGCGGATATTGTGCGTAGTGTCCGCCGAACTTCCACATCGCCGTGATCATGGCCACGTTCCAAATTACCGGCGCCGTGTAAGAAAGAAAAAAGCGCCGGTGACTATTGAGCACTCCCAGGCACCACGCGGAAAATACCAGGAGCCCTGCGCTCGGGAATAGAATCCTGACTAACCGGATCGTCAACTCGCGCTTCTCGCCGGAAAATCCCGGTGCAATCGCGTCAATCAAGTATGGCGTGGCCGAAACTCCAATCAGGACCAGCACGGAGGTGGTGAGCGCCAGCAGCCCGGCGACGGCACCGGCCACACGCCGCGCTTCCTTCTCATCTTCCCGCGCGAGCAAGTTGGCATAGACCGGGATAAAGGAAGCCGAGAGCACTCCCTCTCCGAAAAGGTTTTGCAGAAAATTAGGAATACGCAGAGCGGCTTTAAATGCGTCAGCAGCGTCGGAATTGCCGAAATAATGCGCGAAAACGCGATCCCGGATTAACCCCGCGACGCGGCTGAGAAAAATTCCCAGCGCAACCAGGAAGGCATAGCGCTTCGCTCCCCCGTGGGCTCCCGCAGCCTCTCCGGGCTTCGTCACGAGCGAAATGATGCTGGCGTGTTCATAGGTGTGGAGCAATTCATTACATGAGGTACGCGCGAAGTTGTCAATGCCGATTCTGGCCGCTGTGCGTTGTCGATAGACCGTCATGAAAATGGAAATCGCGGCTTTTGTTGACCGACCATTTAATCCCCGCACTTGACAATTGCTTCGTCCATAGTCAATGCTCTCGGCGCCATGGCCGCCCTTTCGCATAATTCACACCAGCCTCCGCGCGTCAGCCTCGCGGAATTGATCGGCAACCTCAGCCGCAAGCGCCAGGAAATCATCCGGCCGGTTCTCGAAAGCCCGCGCGAATTCGTCCTCATCAGCGTTCGCAGCATGGCCAAGCGGCTGAAATCCGATCCCGCCACCACCGTACGCATCGTCCGCGCCATGGGGTTTCCCGGCTACCGCGAATTTCAAAAATTTCTTCACGAGCTTTCGATCGCGCACGCCACTTCGTTTGAGATGATGCAGGCCAGTTCCGCGCGCGACGCCAGCATTCCCGCGCACGTCCGCGAATCGCTCGAGCAGGAAACCCGCAACCTGCAGGCCTTGCGCAACAGCCTCGAGTACAAGCGCGTCGAAAGCCTGGCTCGCAGGGTGTACAAGGCCGCGAGGATTCTTTTGATCGGCGGCGACCTGGCTTCCACTCTCGTTGCCTACTTTGAATATCACCTCACCATGCTCGGGCTCACCGTCCTATCAGGCACCACCACCGGCCGCGTCGCGCACCTCTCTCGAAATTGTGCTCGCGGCGATCTCGTTTTCGCCATCAGTTTCGGCCGCGGCTTGCGCCAGACGGTCGAAGGATTGCAGGAAGCCGGGTCCCGCGGCGCTTATTGCGTGGGGATCACGGATACGTTCATTTCTCCCATCGCGCGATTTGCAAACGAATCTTTTCTCGCTTCCACACGAACGCCCTCCTTCGGCGCCTCCTACGTTGCGCCCATTGCTCTGCTCGATGTAATTCTCGTCGCCTGCGCAAATTACCGCCGCGGGCGCACGCTGGCCCTGATGAAGCAAGCCGACCGCGAGCAGCGGCTGGGCTTCCGCTGGTTTGAAGCTTAAAGTGGGCAACTACCCTGCCTCATGCGTGCGGGTTCCCCCGTTGCTCCGATGCAATCAAGGAATCACAATTGCCGAAACATTCTTCTCGCCGCATCCAAACTCGGGTACATTTCTTGGCGCCAATGACTATCCCAAATAGTAGAAAAATATTTCTCAGCCTATTTTCACTCCTCTTGATCATCTCGGCTGCCATGATTTGGCCGGCTACGGCGCCGGCTCAAAACGAATCCGCCCTCGCAGCCCGCATTCGCGAAGTCACCAGCCGCCCGGAATACAAGCATTCGAGTTTCGGCGTCGAAATTTATTCTCTCGACGAAGACAAAATTCTCTTCGCGCTTCACGGCCGGCAGCTTTTCACTCCTGGCTCCACGACGAAGCTCCTGACAGAAGGCACTGCCTTGGAGCTGCTCGGCAAGGATTATAAGTTTCACACACGCATCTTCCGCGCGGGCCCAATTTCCCTGGACGGAACTCTTCAGGGCGATTTAATTTTGGTCGCGAGCGGCGATCCGAATCTTTCCGGCCGCATCCAGCCGGACGGCACTCTCGCCTTCGAGGATCAAGACCACTCCTACGATGGAATTCCGGAGACTCGCGCAGTACCGGGTGATCCGCTGCTCGTGATCCGTGAGTTGGCCGCACAGATCGCCGCGCACGGCGTGAAACAAATCCAAGGCCGCGTGCTGGTGGACGCAACCTTGTTTCCCGAAGGCGACCGCGAGGGCGGAACGAACGTCGTAATCTCTCCCGTCGCCGTCAATGACAATCTCATTGACATCACTGTTTCTGCGGGCGAACTTGAAAACGCCCCCGCAAACCTGAAGATTTCTCCCCGGACTTCCTACGTGACCTTCATCAACAAAATGGTCACCACGCCCGCCGGCTCCAAGGCCGACGCTCAGATTATCAGCGATGTTGCCAATCCTGACGGCTCGCACACGGTCACATTTTCTGGAACGTTTCCACTCGGCAGCCCCTCGATTCTTTATTCTTATCCCGTTCCTCAGCCCAGCCGTTTCGCTCAGTTCGTATTCGTCGAGGCCCTTCGCGAGAAGGGCGTGAAGGTGAATCTGCCTCCACCGGGCGAAACTGCAAATTTCAAGACGCTCGCCGCTTCCTACACGCCCGAAAATCTCGTCGCCGAGCACGTCTCTCCGCCACTCTCGGAAGAATTGAAAGTCACGCTGAAGGTCAGCCAGAACCTTCATGCCAGCATGACGCCGTTTATTCTCGGCGCTGCCCTGGGACGCGCGACCAGGGACATCGACCAGGCAGGCTTCAACCTTGAGCACGATTTTCTCGCGAAGGGCGGACTCGATTTGGCTGGCGCTTCTCAGGCCGATGGCGCCGGTGGTGCCCGCTCGGCTTATTTCACGCCGGACTTCATGGTTCATTATCTTGCGTTCCTATCGCACCAAAAAGATTTTTCCGTGCTCGAGCAGTCGCTCCCGATTCTCGGCCGCGACGGCACGCTCGCAAAAATCGAAGTGAATTCGCCGGCCGCCGGGCACGTTTTCGCCAAGACCGGCACGTACGGCTCCTACAACGCTCTGGACAAAACTCTCATGCTCGATGGCAAAGGCCTCGCCGGCTATATGACCACTCCGGATGGCCGCCATCTCGCTTTCGCACTCTTTGCAAATCGTGTCTCGCTTCCGCTCGACGATCCCGAGGCCTCCCAAAAAATTGTTGGCGAAGCGCTCGGCGAAATCGCCACGGCCATTTACACCACGCCTCAGGACCAACTCGCGCCCTTTGATGTCCTCATCAAGAATGGCCACATCCTCGACGGCAGCGGCGGCCCCTGGTATTCCGCGGACATCGGAATCCGCGGCGACCGCATCGCCGCGATTGGCAAGCTGGATGGCGCGCAAGCGAAAAAAGTAATCGATGCGGAAGGCCGCATCGTCTCGCCCGGGTTCATTGACATGCTCGGGCAGTCTGAAACCGCGCTATTGATTGACAGCCGCTCGCTCAGCAAACTCGCGCAAGGCATCACCACGGAAATCACCGGTGAGGGCCAGTCCACCGCTCCGCAAAACGCAAAAACGCTGGCGCCGCTGAAGCCTTACCTCGATCACTATCACTTGACGGTTGATTGGACCACGCTCGACGGTTACTTCCGCCGCCTCGAAAAAGATGGCACGCCGATCAACCTCGGCACCTACGTCGGCGCTGCGCAAGTGCGCGAAGCCGTCCTGGGCGATGACGACCGCGCCCCCACGTCTGCCGAACTTGAAGAAATGAAATCGCTCGTCGCCCAGGCCATGAAAGACGGCGCGCTCGGCATTTCCACGGCGCTCATTTATCCTCCGGGTCACTTTGCCAAGACGGACGAATTGAT
Source organism: uncultured Acidobacteriota bacterium (assembly GCA_963701005.1). GTDB lineage: Bacteria > Acidobacteriota > Terriglobia > Acidiferrales > UBA7541 > Palsa-295. The sequence goes on along the minus strand of OY969555.1, from coordinate 1,635,205 downwards.
CGCGCTCGCGAAAGTGGCCGCGCAGTATGGCGGCATTTACGCTTCGCACATGCGCAGCGAAGGCGCCACCGAAATGGCGGCGCTCGATGAAGCCATTCGCATCGGCCGCGAAGGCGGCCTCCCGGTCGAAATTTTTCACCTCAAAGTGAGCGGCAAGACGCGCTGGGGTTCCATGCCGCACATTGTCGAAAAAATTCAAGCCGCCCGCGATTCAGGCCTCGATATTCGCGCCGATCAATATCCGTACATTGCAGGAGCCACCGCTCTCGCCTCGTCGCTTCCTCCATGGGTCGCCGATGGCGGCGTTGACAAACTCCTCGGACGGTTGCGCGATCCAAAAATTCGCGAGCGCATCAAACGCGAACTGGCTTCCGATCATCCCGATTGGGAAAATATCTACTTTGATTGCGGCGGCGGCGAAGGCGTGATGATTTCCGGCGTCTTCAATCCCGATCTCAAGAAATATGACGGCATGAAAGTCGCGCAAATGGCAAAAGCTGTCGGCAAGCCCGAATTCGACGCGCTTTTCGATTTCATCCTCGCCGACCATGCGCAGACCGGCGCGATCTACTTCTTCGCCAGCGAGCAGGACTTGACCTTCGGCCTCAAGCAGCCCTGGACTTCCATCGGCCTCGACGCGAACGAACTTTCACTCGATGGGCCGCTCTATGAGCCGCACACTCACCCGCGCGCGTTTGGCTCCATGTCGCGCTTCCTCGGCCATTACGTGCGCGACCAGCACCTGATGCCTCTCGAGCAAGCCATTCGGAAAATCACGTCCATGCCGGCCCAGCGCGAGCACTTGACGGACCGCGGCCTCATCAAAACCGGCTTCTTCGCCGACGTCACCATCTTCGATCCCGCCACGATTATTGACGAAGCCACTTACGGGAACCCCGCGCAACTCTCGAAGGGCGTGGATTACGTCATCGTCAATGGCCAGCTCGAATACGATCACGGCGCGCTGACCGGCGCAAAAGCTGGCCGAGCGCTTCGCGGCCCCGGTTGGCATGGCGACGCAGATAAATAATCCTTGGCGGATTGCTCTGGTTGCGTGTGGAGCCGCGGTGGGTGCTCAGGGCAGGGCTTCGAGCACTGGATGCAAAGAGATCTGGCTATCCTTACCAACTTGCAGTTCGCGCTCCCAATTCTGCTTTCCGCGCGATTTCAATTCGATGTGATGCTGTCCATTCACGAGCCGAATCGTTGACGGCGTCTGCCCGGCAAATTTCCAGTCAACGTAAATGTCCGCGCGCGGCGGATCCGAATCAATGGTCACTGTGCCTGAATCCGAATGCGCTCCGCCTTCATTCAGCAGCGCCGAAGCCGACGGATGCGGATGAATCGGCCCCACGAGCCCGCCTGCCTCGAGCGGATCGCGGTTCGTTTCATGTCCCGTTTCCAATTTCACGTCGAAGTGTTCTGATTTCAGCAGGTAGTAACTTCCGTGGTGGCGCCCGGTCACTGCCACCCATTCATAGGGCCCGCTCGTCAAAGTCACTTTCTGCGCCGCATACCCATCCTTATATATGTGCGCGATCATGGCGTGTTCAAGCCGTGCCCCAAATACAGTGTGCGTCTTGTGGAAGTATCCGCCGGGGTAGGCAATCTGGTAGGGAGTGGTGCCGACAACCGAGCCATCAATTTCGACCGTCGCCCCAAGCGGCGCGCTCGAAATAGTCAGCGTTTCGGCATGCGCCTGCGGGGACGCCAGTGAAATCAGCGTCAACGCGAGCGATGCATAGAGACAGTTTCTCCTCGACGCCTGCATCAAAGGCCTCCGAGGGATTAGATACGATCAGACCATCTCACCTCCCTCTCCCCCCGTCAATATCGGGAACTACGTAGACGCGTACGAATTGGCCGCAAGCAGTAGGCGTGACCTGCGCAAAATCCAGCGCCCTACTTCCAAGTGAAAGCCTTTCATTTCAGATACTTGGCAAGCCAATCCTGAAAAGTCCTATGCCATAGCTCGCTATTCTGGGGCTTCAACACCCAGTGCCCTTCATCCGGAAAAATCAGCAGCTTCGAGGGCACTCCTTGGCGTTGCAGCGCATTAAAGAATTCCAGAGCCTGTGTGTATGGCACACGGAAATCGAGTTCGCCAGCCACCACCAGCGTCGGCGTCTTGTATTTCCCGAGCGCCCCCGCATATTCGTGCGCCGACCATTTCTTGTACAGCTCCGGATTCGACCACGGCGGTCCCCCGAATTCCCACTCATTGAACCAGAGCTCTTCCGTCGCCCACATGCTCACTTCGTTGTACGACCCCGCATGGCTGATCAGGCATTTGAAGCGGTCCGTATGCGTCGCGATCCAGTCCACCATGTAGCCGCCAAAGGAACCGCCGGCAGCCGCCATGCGGGAGCTGTCGATGAAAGGATATTTCGCGATGGCCGCATCCACTCCCTTCATCAAGTCCTCATAAACTTTTCCGCCCCAGTCCTTGCTCACCTCCTGCTCGAATTTCTCGCCGTAGCCTCCTGACCCGCGCGCATTGATCATCACGGCGACGTATCCCGGCGCCGCCAGCACTTCCGGATTCCAGCGGTAGCTCCACATATCCGACCACATCTGCTGCGGCCCGCCGTGAATCAGCAGCAGCATGGGATATTTTTTCGATTCATCGAAATGTGGCGGACGCACCAGAAACCCCTCCACCTGCGTGCCGTCCGCGCCAGTGAACCAGAAAGGCTCGGCCACCGTCAGCTCGAGCTGCGCGAGGAGTGCGCCGTTTTGATGCGTCACCTGCCGGATCTCGGTGCCATCGGAATTTGCCACGAAAACTTCCGCGGGCATCGTCAAGCTCGTGCGCGTGAAGACAAGCTGTCGCCCGTCCTTGCTCACCTCGAATTCCGAGTTGAGGCTCCCGCCCAGCACCACCTTCGGCTTGGTTCCCGCGCGCGCTTCCACTGAATAAATCGGCATCTCGCCTTTATCCTCCACCTGGAAATAAATCGACTTGCTGTCGGCGGCCCACTCATACGATTCCACGCTGCGGTCGAATTCTTCCGTTAAATTGATTTGCTTGCCGTTCTTCCGCTCGTAAAGCATCAGCCGCCAGCGATCGCTCTCGTACCCCGGCTGCGTCTGCGCGCGATAAGCAATCCATTTTCCGTCGGGCGAATATACCGGCCCCCAATCGTTCGCGGGATTCTTCGTGATACGTGCCGGCTCGCTTGCGCCCGTCACGGGCACGGTGAAGAGGTCTCCATTCGTACTCAAGGCTTCATCTTTGTCCGTGTTCGCGGTGAAGCACAGCTCGTGGCTGTCCGGCGAGAAAGCGATGGCTTCCGGATCGCCGAGATTAAATGGCGGCACGTCGTAATCAGCCCCTGGAGTCAGGTCTCGTGGCGCGCCTCCCTCCGTGGACACGACGAAAAGATGGCTGCGCTTCCCGTCCCACCACGTATTCCAATGGCGAATCAGGAGCCGCTCGTAAATCCGCGCTTTTACCTTGCTCTTTTCCTTCTCCGCGTCGCGCGCTGTGTTGCATGCCTCGTCTTTGCAATCCGGATAGACGTTCGAGACAAACGCGAGCCATTTTCCATCCGGCGACCACAATTCATTGTCCGCTCCGGTAGAAATGGAAGTGACGCGGGTCGCCTCACCTCCCTCAAGCCTGATCCAATAAATCTGCTTCGTCCCGTCACGCGAGGATAAAAATGCAATCTTCGTCCCGTCACGCGAGGATAAAAATGCAATCTTCGTCCCGTCCGGCGACCACCGCGGCCGCTCGTCGCTCCCGCCGCGCGTTACTTGCCGTGCCGCCCCGCCCGCCACTGGCACAATCCAGATGTCGTGTGCGATCCGATTGGCCTCCAGATTCGGCGTCGCCACTTCGTAGGCGATCCATTTGCCATCCGGCGAAATCTGCGGCCCGCTCACGCGTTGCATCGCCGCCAAATCTTTAAAAGTGATGGCGCGCCTCTGCGGTTCTTGCGCGCGGCTCACACTCCCAAGTATTAGAATCGCGACCGCCGCCACGATTCCGCGAGCTCGAATCGTCATGTGCCCTCCCGAATGCCTCTGCCGCCACACAAATCGCAAAGTGTGGGGCGAAGTGCCATTCCCGCGGCACATTCTAAGTCATCCGAACCGCGTCACTCATTGTTTCTCACCGGTCGCCGCAGAATCGCGATAGAATCCCGCTGCCGCGCTTTCGTCGTCCCTGAGGGGGCCGTGGAAGATACACTCCTGATTCACCGCCTGCATTTCGCTTTCACTGCCACGTTCCACTACATCTTCCCGCAGCTAACTATGGGCTTGGCCTTCCTGATTTTCGTGCTCAAGACTCTCGCGCTCCGCACGGGAAACGAAATCTGGAATCAGGCCGCGCGTTTTTGGGCCAAGATTTTCGGCATCAGTTTTGCCCTCGGCGTGGTCACCGGCATCCCCATGGAATTTCAGTTCGGCACCAATTGGTCGCAATTCTCGAGAGCCGCCGGCGGCGTGATCGGACAGACGCTCGCCATGGAAGGCGTCTTCTCCTTTTTTCTCGAATCCTCATTCCTCGGCCTTTTTCTCTTCGGTGAACGCCGCCTCGGCCCGCGCGGACACTGGTTCTCGTCACTGATGATGTTTCTCGGCTCCTGGCTTTCCGGCTATTTCATCGTTGCCACCAACGCCTGGATGCAGCATCCGGTCGGCTGGGCCCCCGGCCCGAATGGTTCATTCGAACTCAGCAGCTTCTGGGCTCTGCTCCTGAATCCCTGGGGGCTTTGGCAGTACGCGCACACCATGCTCGGCGCCGTCCAGACGGGCTGCTTCACCATGGCAGCCATCGGTGCTTTTTATATTCTCGCGGGCACCCACCGCGATTTCGGAAAACTTTTCGTTCGCGTCGCTGTCATCGCCGGCCTCATCGCTTCCCTGCTCCAGCTTTTTCCCACGGGCGACGGCCAGGGCCGGATGCTCGCGCGCTATCAGCCCGTCACTCTCGCGGCAGTGGAGGGCCTCTTCCAGACGGAGACTGGAGCACCCGTCGTCATCCTCGGCCAGCCCGACGTTCCGAAACAGCGACTCGAAAATCCAATTAAGATTCCCGGAGCTTTGAGTTTTCTCACCTATAGATCCTGGACGGCCAGCGTCGATGGCCTCGATCATTTTTCGCGTACCGATTGGCCTGGCAATATTGCTCTCCTCTACTTCAGCTACCACATCATGGTCGGCCTGGGCACATTCTTCATCGCAATTTTCCTGCTCGCGGCGTTGAAATTATTCCGCGGCACTCTCTTCGATTCGAAACCCATGCTTTGGATCCTGATGCTTTCTCTGCCGTTCCCGTTCATCGCCAACACCGCGGGATGGCTCACTGCCGAACTCGGCCGCCAGCCCTGGACGATTTTCGGACTGATGCGCACACACGATAGCGTTTCGCCCCTCGTCTCCATCGGCAGCGCGTGGTTCACGCTTCTCGGCTTTTTCGGCTTGTACTCCATTCTCGGCATTTTGTTCCTGTTTCTCGTGCGCCGGGAAATCGAGCATGGCCCAGGCCCGCTCGAAATTTCCCCTGGGCGGCCCTCGGTGGGATTTTCGGCAAACTGAGGAAAGAAAATTATGGGAAGCATTTGGTTCTGTCTCGTGGCCGTCATGCTCGCCGGATACGTCGTGCTCGACGGCTTCGATATCGGCGCGGGCATTCTCCACCTCTTGCTCGCGCGCGACGACGCTGAGCGCCGCATCATCATCCGCTCCATCGGCCCCGTCTGGGACGGCAACGAGGTCTGGCTCCTCGCCGCGGGTGGCACGCTCTATTTCGCATTCCCGTTGCTCTACGCCTCGGCATTCTCCGGCTTCTATCTCCCGCTGATGATGGTTCTCTGGCTGCTCGTCCTTCGCGGAATTTCCATCGAGTTCCGCAGCCATGTGGGTGGCCGCATCTGGGCGGCGTTCTGGGACGGCGTTTTTTCTTTCGCCAGTATTCTGCTGGCCATTTTTTATGGCGCCGCGCTCGGCAACGTAGTCCGCGGAGTTCCACTCGATGTTGACGGCCATTTCTTCGAGCCGCTCTGGACGACCTTCCTCCCCGCCGGCCGGACAGGAATCCTCGATTGGTATACTGTCCTCATTGGTGTAGCTGCGCTAGCTGTGCTGTCTCTTCATGGAGCCGCTTGGTTGGTTCTCAAGACCTCGGATGATTTGCACACGCGCGCCGTCCGTTGCGCTTCGCGGCTCTGGTGGTTGGTTGCAGTGCTCACCGCAGTCGTCACCGCCGCAACTTTTCGCCTGTTGCCTCAACATTTTGCGAGTTTCCAATCGCATCCGCTGGGCTTGATTTTCCCGTTGCTCGCGATTGCCGGCCTCCTCGGTATCATGTGGTTCATCCGTGAGAAGCAAGACGCCATGATTTTCGCCTCTTCGTGCACATACTTGCTCGGCATGCTCACGAGCGTCGCCTTCAGCCTTTATCCCAATCTCCTTCCGGCCACCACCAATCCTTTCTTCGGCCTCACGATTGCCAATTCCAAAGCCGCCAATTACGGCCTCAAGATCGGACTCATCTGGTGGGTGATCGGAATGGCCCTCGCCACCGCCTACATGATTCATACCTATCGGAGTTTTGCCGGGAAGATTACAGCCGCTGAAACTGAAGAGGAGAAGATCTACTAAGCAAATTGTCGCGCAACAGCACTGCTTCGCATTCTCAAAAAATTAAATCCATGCCCATTATTTTTTCTGCGCACCCAGAAACATAATTCCCGCGCCGCAAATAATAATCAGCCCGCCAAGAACCGGCGGTATCTCCACAATCCGATGCGTTTCCATGATCACTTTTTTGCTGCCGATATCCACTTCGCGGTGCGACCCCGGCATCATGATTCTGGGATGGACGAGCGCCGCGATTCCAAGCCCGATGACCAGCGCGCCCACAATCGTCAAAAAGTTCATTTTCATTTCACTAGTCTCCCGCCGGATCTAGGCGCAATTGCCCGCTGCGCCGCGCGATCCTTGGCGCCCTCACGTGAATCTCTTATCGCTACCGTGTGAGCGGGTGCAGAATCTCGCTCAAATAATCCGTCCGGCTCGCATCGCGCTCCAGGTGCGGGTAGCGCAAGCCGCCATGATAATCCACCGAGAAAGTCTGAAACTGCGCGCCATTGGCGATCAGAATCTGGATCGGTGCCGTCGCCGATTGCGCGTCCGCGACGGCGTCCTTCAGCGCATCCAGCGTGAATTGTTTCCCGAAGACCGCCGCCACCTTCATCCCCGGACCAATCCCTGCATTGTACGCCGGCCCTCCGTGCATCACGTCCACCACCATTCCGTCCTCGCCCACAGTCATCCCGATCGAGTACGAAAGATCCGCCTGCCCTTTCATCATCCCCCTGTTCGCTTCGATTTCGTTCGGCGTTTCGTTATAGACGAGCTTCCATCCGCTGTTCTCGACCGCTTCCGTCGGCGTGTTCGCCGATAACCCATCCAGCCGCGCCCTCAGGAAGCCCGCCCAATCGTAAGGCGAAATACCATTGAGTGTCGCCACCACATCTTCAAAGGTGTACGTCTTCAGTGCCGGCTCTCCACCCGGTCCTCCAAGAAACGCCTTGCAGAAATCATTCATCGATTTCTGGTCGTTGGTCTGCTTCCGAATCATCGAATCCACGTCCAGCCACAGAAGCTCTCCCTCATCGTAGAAATCCGTACCGCGCCGCCAATTCGCCCAGTCGTCCTTCGCCTCGTAGAGAAATGGAGCCGAATCCGCCGTGTCCTGGAGCGGTCGCCACGAGCGTCCCGGCTCATTCGCAAATTCCGCCGCCAGCCGCGCCGTGTTTTCGCGCGATTGCGCCGCCGTCCAAAGCCCGCTGCGCGCTGTCAGCACGTCGCCCAGATATTCCGTCAGCCCCTCATAGACCCACAGCAGGTCGTCCTTCATTGGCTGCTGGTAATCCGGTGTCGCCAGGTCCGCCGGCCGCCGGTACTTTCCATTCCACGAGTGAGTCATTTCGTGCGGCAGCAGTCCCGCAAAGTAGGTCCGCTCCACGTCATCAATCAAACTCCGCTCATAAGTCCGGTCGTCGCTCGATTCATGATGCTCGAGTCCAAAATGAGCCACGTCGTCGCTCAGCGTCACCAGAAAATGGTAATCACGATAGTGCCGTGATCCGTAGAGCGCGCCAGTCTCGTCCACCAGCCGACGAAACTCGAACTCCATATCCGGCGGCATCGCGAGCGCCGCTGCGCTGTCCGCGGCGATATCCATCTCGTGTGGCGGGTCCTGGCCCGGTGTGAGCTGAATCGCGCGGAAATATTTCCCGGTAATCACCGGCGAATCCACCAGCGTATTCAACGGCACTTCCGAAAACTCGATCGTATCTCCCGCCTGCTTTCCGCCCGGCAGTGCCGTCCCATATTTCCAGCCTTCGGGAAGCCGCAAGCTCGGAAGAAACATCACGTCCTTTGCCTTGCTGCCCGCGGGGTAGAGCACCACCTGGTTCCAGCTCAGCACATCGAGCGACGCCGTCGCCGAAGCGCCCGAGGAATATCCCTGCGCGGGCGCGGAAAGCAGCACGTCGAGCTCCGCGTCAAGCGTCGTCACGCCCGCCGGAATGTCCAAATGAAACGCGAACATATCCACCAGGTCGCGCTTCCAGGCAATCGCCTTTCCGCCACTGCTGAATTTCAGCCCTGCCACCTGGATGATCGGGCCCGTCGGCATGTGCTCGCCCGGAATCCACTTCGGGTAAACAAGTGTCAGCGGCCCAGCCTGAACGGGAATCTCCATCCGCGAATGCAGAATTTTTTGCGGCGCTTGCCGCGCGTCCACCGCCAGTCGAATCGGAGGCGCGCCCTGCGCCCTCATGCTCACAGCTCCCAGCAGTAGTGACAGCACGGTTAGAAATTTCACAGAAGCTTTCCCGTTTAGAAAAGTACGCATCCTATCTCCTTGCTTCCTGAGGAAGCAGACCCGTGACATTTTTCTCGCGCCAACGCTCCTGCAGCCGCGAGAAGTCTCTATTTCACCCGTTGATTCGCTGGTTGGCCAACTACATTACCGGCGTCGCAGTCTTTCGTGGCGGGTTGAAAAATGGCAATTCTTTCGCCGTGGCCCGCACGCGGTGGCGCACGGCCTCGACCGTCAATTCCATGTGCAGCTCGGTGCCGGCTGCGGCCTGCTCGCGGTTCAGGCTCGCGAGCGCGATCATCTTCTTCAGCGTCGGCGACCATGTCGTTGAAGTCGCCTTGCCCACCTGCAAGCCGCCGCGATACACCGGCACAGCCGCGCGCGATGCCGTGCTTTGCACCTGCGGCGCAAGGCCGATCGCATCGTACAGCCGCTCGACGTCCTCCCAATTGATATCCAGCCCCATCAGCAGCCGCTTAGGCCCGCGCCGGTTCTCTTCTTCCAGCGCCGCGCGCCCGATGAAGTACTCCTTCTTCAAATCCACCAGCCGCCCCAGCCCGATTTCGTACGGCGAATATTTCTGCGATTCGATCAGCGCCTTCTTGCTGCTGAAATAATCCACCTCGATCAATATCAGCCCCGCCTCAATCCGTGCCACGTCCAGCGCCAGCATTCCCGCCGCGTGCAGATCGAATTGCTTCCCGGCCTCGATAAGCGCGTCCCACACTTTCGGCGCCTCATTCCAGGGAATCCAGATTTCGTACCCCAGGTCGCCGGTATATCCCGTGCGCGAAATGTCCACCTCCACGCCGGCGATTTTTCCGTGCGTCAGCCGAAAATATTTCAGGTTCGTGATGTCCGCTTCCGCCGCCTGCTTCAGCAGACGCCCGGACGTCGGCCCTTGAATCGCCAGCGCCGCCAATTCGCCCGTGATGTCCTCGATCTTCACGTCCAAGCCCAGTGCGTTCTGGTGGAACCAGCGCATGCTCGGATCCGCTGCCGTCCAGCGGTAGAGGTTCTCGCCGAGCCGCGAGATCGTCCCGTCGTCAATCACTTTCCCCTGCTCGTCGCACCAGCAGCAATAAATCACCTGCCCCACGGCCACCTTGTTGATGTCGCGCGTAATCACGCGGTTCACGAGCTTCGTAGCATCCTTGCCGCTGATGCGGTATTTGAAGAGCGGCGTCACGTCAATCAGCGCCGCGGCGTTTCGTATCGCGTTGTACTCGTGTTCGTGATGTGTCTCATACACGCTCACCGCGTAGTAGCCCGACCACTCGCGATAATTCAGGCTCTCGCACAACCGCATGGTTCTTTCGTGCACCGCTGTCCCAATCGGCACAGTTGCTCCCAGTGGATCCGCCGCAGAATTCAGCCCGCGAATTATAGTGCGCGCATCGAGTTCACCGCAAGGCGAACCGCCCGCCACATGAAGCATCCAGTCTCCCGGTCCAACAGCCGGCGCCAAGCCGGCCGGGCATGGTCCCGGTCACACCAAACTGTGACTCAGGTCACAGTCGCATGCACTGGACAGCGGTACTCTGATCTCGGGATTGAATCAGACGGTGCGAACGGAGGCGCTGCCACCATGTTTGTCGTATTCAAGCAGCTCGAGAACGGCGAGTTCGAACGCGTGGCATCCCGAGACAAGATTGCGGAGGCCGTGAAGCTCCTGCAGGGGCTTTACATCCACTGGCCCGGCGAATATGAGGTGCGCGATGCGGATACTGGCGCAGTCCGGTATATATTGTCGGCTGGCGGGCAAGGCAAATCGGAATTTGCAGTTCAGTAGCTCCGGAAAACATCATGTCGCCACGCACAATTTTTCTGAGCAGGCTTCTCGGGCTCTATTTCCTTCTCGTCGGGCTGGCCATGCTTGCCCACAGACAGGCAACCGTTGAAATAGTGACGGCGCTCGTTCGCAATGCGCCGCTGATGTTCATCGGCGGTCTGATTGCGCTGGTTGCAGGCCTCGCGATTGTCCTGTCCCACAATGTCTGGTCCGGCGGCATACTGCCGGTCATCATCACGATCATTGGCTGGATAATGCTCCTCAAGGGCGCACTGATTTTGTTCCTCCCCCATGATGCGGCTGCAGGATTTTTCCTCGGTAGCCTTCATTACGAAAACCTTTTCCCGCTCTACGCCGCGTTCTCACTAATTTTAGGCGCCTATCTCACCTATGGCGGATTCCGATCAGCATCGCGTTAGCGGGCAGTCGCTGTGAAGTTACCGGGATCAACGTAACTACGTATCCGCTTCACGCCGTATCTAACCGCCGCATTATCCTGACTCGCAGTCAAGCCCGCGCCCGCTTCGTTCTTGTGGCTCGCTCGGCGGACTTGTAGAATGCTTCGGCTCTTGCAAGATTTTGCTTATGGAGCGGCGGCCTTTAGGCAGGCCAAAGGTTTTCCATTTCCATGGCGAAGCGCTACGACGTCATTGTCATCGGCGGCGGCCACAATGGCCTTGTCAACGCGGCCTATCTCGCCCGCGCCGGCAAAAAAGTCCTGGTCCTTGAGCGCCGCTACGTTCTCGGCGGCGCCGCGGTCACCGAAGAAATCATTCCCGGCTTCAAATTTTCCGTTTTCTCCTACGTCGTTTCCCTTCTCCGCCCCGAAATCATCCGCGATCTCGATCTCCCGCGCCACGGCCTGGAAATTCTCCCGCTCGACGGCACCATGACGCCCATGCCCAGCGGCGATTATCTCTGGCGCGTGAACGATCATGCCAAAACGCGCCGCGAGCTCGAGCGCCATTCGAAACTCGACGCCGAAGCCTACGAAGAATTCGGCAAGTCCATGGTCGCCATGTGCCGATTCGTGAAGCCCATTCTCGCGATGATTCCGCCCGACCCGACTTCCTTCGACCCGCGCGACCTGAAAAAACTCGCCTTCCTCGGCAAGCGTTTCCAATCCCTCGCCGCCGAGGACAAATACAATCTCGTCCAGCTCATGACCATGAGCGCCGCCGATTTCCTCGACCAGTGGTTCGAGACCGACGTCCTCAAAGCCACCATGTCCGCCTCCGGAATTATCGGCACGTTCCTCGGCATTCGCTCGCCCGGCACCGCTTACGTACTCCTCCATCACTACATGGGAGAAATTGACGGCGCCTTTCGCTCCTGGGGTTTCAGCCGCGGCGGCACGGGCGCGATTTCAAATGCGATCGGCGACGCCGCGCGCGAGGCCGGCGTCGAAATCCGCACGGAAGCCTCCGTCGCGCGAATTCTGGTGAAAAATGGCGCCGCCCACGGAGTGGTCCTCGAAAGCGGCGAAGAAATTCACGCCGATCTAGTTTCCTCGAGCGTGGATCCCAATCTCACGTTCCTCAAATTCATCGAGTCGCGCGAGCTGCCCGCCGATTTCCTCGAGGAAGTCCGCCGCTACAAATATCGCGGCTCATCCGGCAAAGTGAATCTCGCGCTCGACGCGCTCCCCGATTTCACCTGCCTCCCCGGCCCCGGCCGCCATCTCCGCGGCGCGATTTCCGTTTCGCCTTCGATGGAATATATGGAGCGCGCCTACGATCAGGCCAAGTACGGCGAATACTCACGCCGCCCGTACATTGATATGGTCATCCCCACGCTCACCGATCCCTCCGTCGCGCCGCCCGGCAAGCACATTCTTTCCTGCTTCGTGCAATATGCGCCCTACAAGCTCAGCAGCGGCACATGGGACGAGCAGCGCGAAGCTTTCGGCAACACGGTCATCGACACGATTTCCGATTACGCGCCCAACATCAAAAAAATAATTATCGGCAAGCAGGTGATCACCCCGCTCGATATCGAGCGCCAGACCGGCCTCACCGAAGGCAATATTTTCCAGGGTGAACTTTCTCTCGAGCAGCTTTTCTTCCTCCGCCCCGTCACCGGCTGGGCGCGCTATCGCACTCCCATTCGCAAGCTGTACATGTGCGGCGCGGCCACGCATCCCGGCGGCGGCATCATGGGCGCATCCGGGCATCTCGCCGCGCTCGAAATTCTGAAAGATACGGGAAAGGGAAAGCACTAGACGTGGCGGCTCCGCGCGAAATCGTGATTCTTGGTGGCGGGCACAACGCCCTCGTTGCCGCGTTCTACCTCGCGCAGAAGGGCCTGAAGCCTCTGGTCCTCGAGCGCCGCTCGATCGTCGGCGGCGCCGCGGTCACCGAAGAATTTCATCCCGGTTTCCGCTGCTCCACGGTCGCGCATGCCGGCGGCCCGCCGCTCGCCTCGATTGTGAAGGACATGCAGCTCGCCAAGCACGGCCTGCAAAAACTCGAATCGCCCATTCGCCTCTTCGCGCCTTCGCCGGAAGGCCGCGCACTCGTCCTGCATACGGACCCGGCCGCTTCCGCCCGCCAGATTGAAAATTTCTCAAAAAATGACGCCGCGAAATACCTGGAGCTGCACAAAGCCTTCGAACGCCTCAGCCCCATCCTCGGCGAGCTTCTCACCATCACGCCGCCCGTAATCGAAAAGCCCTCGAAAGAGGATCTCTGGAAATTATTGAAAGTCGGCCGCAAAGTCCGCGGCCTCGGCAAAAAAGAAATGATGCGCCTGATCCGCTGGGGCCCTATGGCCGTCGCGGATTTTGTCGCCGAATTTTTCGAGACGGATTTGCTGCGCTCCGCCGTCGCCGCTCGCGGAATTTTCGGCGCGGCGATGGGCCCATGGTCCGCTGGTTCAACGGCGCTTCTACTCTTGCGCGCCGCCTCCGACCCCTACCCGGTCGGTAATTCCGCCTACCCACGCGGCGGCCTGGGCGCGCTCACGGAAGCGATGGCCGCCGCCGCAAAACAAGCCGGCGCCGAAATTCGCACGAACGCTGAAGTGGCACAAATCCAGGTGAAAAATGGCGCCGTCACGGGAGTCGTTCTCGCGGGCGGCGAAGAAATTCACTCGAAGCGCGTCGTCTCCGGCGCCGATCCACGCCGCACTCTGCTCGGCCTGCTTGACCCCGTCCACCTCCCGCCAAGCTTCGTCGTGAAAATGCAGCATTACCGCTCGCAAGGCGTCGCAGCCAAGCTGAATCTCGCGCTCGACGCGTTGCCCTCTTTCTCGGCTCTCCAGCGTTCCTCGGATGGCGCCGCCACGCTTGCCGGCCGCATCCACATCGGCCCGGGCATCGACTATCTCGAGCGCGCCTTCGACGATTCGAAGTACGGCGAATTTTCGCGCGCGCCCTACCTCGATATCTCCATCCCCACGATCCTCGATCCCTCCCTCGCACCCCCCGGAAAACACGTCATGTCCATCTGCATGCAATTCGCGCCCTACAATCTGAAAAATGCCGCCTGGCCGCAACAACGCGACGCGCTCGCCGACACCATCATCAAAACCCTCGCCAGCTACGCCCCCGACCTCCCGGCGAAAATTCTCGCGCGCCAAATCATCACGCCCCTCGATCTCGAGCAGACCTACGGCCTCACCGGCGGCCACACATTCCACGGCGAACTCTCGCTCGACCAGATCTTCACCATGCGCCCCCTCCTAGGCTGGGCGCGCTACCAAACCCCCGTAAAGGGCCTCTACCTCTGCGGCAATGGGACGCACCCCGGCAACGGCCTCACCGGAGCCTCCGGCGCCAACGCCGCCCGCGAAATCCTAAAAGACCTGAAGTAAGCCGCTCTAGGATCATGCAAAAACATGAGTACTTTTGACCCTATGCCTGTGCTATGCTTTTCCTAGGAGAACCCTATGGCAACTCTCTACGTCGAGAATGTCCCCGATGACCTCTATGAAGCTGTTCGTCGCGCCGCCAAGCAGCGCCGTAGCTCCATTGCCGCGGAAGTCATCTCTGTGCTTCAGGCCAATTTCCCAACCGAGCATGAGCTCCAGAGGCGCCGGGAGCTTTACGAATATGCAATACGAATGCACGACCGAAAACCGCCCCAAGGTGAATTTCCCTCCACTGAGGAGATGATTCGAGAGGATCGCGACCGTTGAGAGGCGTCGTAGTCGACGCCAGTGTAGCCGCCAAGTGGGTCTTGCCTTCCAACCTCGAGCCGTACTCCGAGTCTGCTCTGCTATTGCTTAATAATTATGCCCAAGGACAACTGGATATTGTCGTTCCCGATCTCTTCTGGGCGGAAATCGGGAATGTGCTGTGGAAGGCGGCACGAACTCGCAGGCTGACGCTCGCGGAAGCCAAGACTGGGCTGGGAATGGTGGCTGATAAAAGGTTTCAAACAGTTCCGTCCCTGTCCCTGCTCGACTCGGCGCTTGAGATAGCCATCGAGTTCGGCCGCAGTTTCTATGACTGCCTTTATGTAGCTCTCGCCGAAACCTCCGGCGCGGAGCTCGTGACGGCTGACGAAAAGCTCGTAAACGTTCTCGGTCGCCGATTTCCCTTAAAATGGCTCGGCTCATATCACGGCTAATCTTGAGGACTGGACTCGACGCTCGATCCCACCTCCTGTAAAGACGCACTGTTCACCTCATTAGGGACGTCACCAATTGCATACAAGCCACTTACAGAGTACTTTGCCAATTCGGTCATAACGCTACACTTGTAGTAGAAACACTCGGCGGGCCTTGCCCCGCCTCTCAATTCTGATCTCAAGCGCGCGGAGGATTCAATGAGCAAGCCCATCCTGATAGGCGTGGTCGTAGTGATTCTAGCCGCCGGCATCGGCGGCTATACCCTGATGAACGGCGCCCCCTCGATTCCCAAAGGCGGCTGCCCGGCCCTGGTATCCGTGGCGCCCTACGACGCCAACTTCCTGGCGTATGGCGATATCGCCAAACTCCGCGACTCCGGCCTGAGGCACCAAATGGATTCCATGCCCGCCGCCCCCACCCCCCCCCAGTTCCTCGAGTTCGTCGAAGGCACGAATTTTCACGCCGAACGCGACCTTGACCGCGTCATGCTCTCCGGCTCAATCGATTCCGCCGTCGGAGCCATTGTCCTCGAAGGCCGCTTCGATCAGCCGAAAATCATCTCCTACATTTCGAAGATGGGCAAAATGACGCACTACGAATCCGGCGACGTCTATCTATTTCCCACCGGCATGCCGACGGGCACGGCAGCACTGATGTTCCTCGGCCCGAACCGAGTCGCCATCACCATCGGCAAGTCCGCCGAAACGCAAGCCCTGATCCTGGCCGATGCGGCCAAGGGCACTGAAACCTCCCTGCACGACGATATGTGCGAGCGCGCCGAGCGTGTCTCCGGTGCGCCTTTCTTCATGGTCGGCGATGTTCCGAAGACGGGAATGTTGCGGGCGGCAGCCGCATCCGCGCCTCCCGAAACGGGTGCAGCGGAAATCCTTCAGGATTTGAGCGGTTGGGATGTGGCCTTCTGGTCAGAGGGAAATAACGTCAGAATCGCGCTTGAAGGCGAATACCCCGATCGAATCTCGGCCTTGAAAGCGCGCCTCGCTTTCGAAAAGGTGCACGATACAGTCCGCAAAGCCGCTGCTCAGACGAAGTCGGGTCCTCCCGCGGCTACAGCAATGGCCCCGGTGCTCGATTCCCTGAGCAAGAATTTCGGCATCTCGCTCGATGGCCGCCACGTCCGCATCAGCACGTTTCTTTCGCAATCAGACGTCGAGGCCGCCGCCCGCGCTGCCGCAGCGCTCAATCCGCCGCCACCCGCGGCTCGGCCGCAAGCCCCGCCAAGGAATCGAGGCCGCTGAGCTGACGCAGCCTCGATTCCGTTTAGCTGCTCTAGCGGCCCCCGGAAGCCCCAGCCGCTAGCGTGGCGGGATTCAGGCATCGGTCCACATCCATCATAATCGCGGTGGCCGTCGGTTCCGTCAGTCCGCCCGCGAGCGTGGTCGGCACTCCGCGCGCCTCCGCATCCACCCGGTAGGAGATCGGCCCGAGCTTGCTCAGCGCCCAATTCATTCCCGCCACCACGTTCTGCTGTCCGCTATTCGGGTGAGGGTCGGCGACCACAATCACGCTCTCGGCGGCTTTCGTCACGTGGTTGCGAACGATCACGCGGTGAATCGCGTCTTTCGGAATCATGGTGCCACCCACCTCGATCCCCGCCTTCGAAACACGGAACTTCGCAGGCACGCGGTACTGCGTGGCTTGCTTCGAGTGCGTCAAGAGATACATCGCCCCATAAACGAACCCGGCCGCGATGATCGTCCACATGATGGCCCCCGACAGCAACGGAAGTAATACCAGCAACCCCCCGGGAATTGCCACGAGCAGCCACGGCTGCGGCACAGCCTCCGGCGTGGTCGAGAACTCCGTCGCGTCGCCAACTTGTTGACTCTGATATCCAGGCATATTCTTCTCCTTTGAGCGTTGCAGTGCTGTATGCGGCCTTCGAGAGCCTGCTACACCGTTGCGCAAGCACCATCCCAGTGTTAGCCTCTTGCCCTCGGGGAAAAACCCACTGTCTCTCGAGCCCTGTAGGGGGACACGCGGTAGTGGGGTTCTACTCAGCATTGCGAAAAAGCGCAGGGAAAACTGTCATGCCGCTCCGGATTTCTCGAATAACGCACGCTTTCAAGCCTGGCAAATCCG
The DNA here is from genome assembly GCA_963701005.1 of uncultured Acidobacteriota bacterium. Classification (GTDB taxonomy): domain Bacteria; phylum Acidobacteriota; class Terriglobia; order Acidiferrales; family UBA7541; genus Palsa-295. The sequence continues at coordinate 1,617,899 of OY969555.1, read as the reverse complement.
GCTCCGCCCCGGACGATAGACAGGCGCTCGACCAGCTTTTCTGCCTCACCTACGACGAACTCCGCCGCCTGGCCTCCACCGTCCGCCGCGGCGATCCCAGCGCCACCCTCACCCCCACGGCCCTCGTCAACGAAGCGTGGCTGAAGCTCGCGAGCTCCTCGAATTTTGCGTCCATGTCGCGCCTGCACTTCAAGCGCATCGCCGCCCGCGCCATGCGCCAGCTCCTCATCGAAGCGGCTCGCCGCCGCAATGCCAATAAACGCGGCGGCGGCATGGACATCACCGTCGCCTTCGATGAATCGTTCCAGGAAAAGCCCGTGTGCGGCCAGGTTCTGCTCGCGCTTGATACCGCTCTCGAAGAGCTGGCCAGCATGAATCCGCGCCAGGCGCTAATGGTCGAATGCCGCTTCTTTGGCGGGCTCGACGTCACCGAGACCGCCGCGCTCCTCGAAGTCTCCGAAGCGACCGTTCTCCGCGATTGGCGCGCCGCCAAAGCTTGGCTTGCTCATGAGTTGCGCCAAGCCCATTGAGCCTCGTATCCTTCTCATGCGCCTCCCCGCGGAGCACGAGTAGCCGGCCGATTACGAGAAGATTATGGACAGCGCTCGCTGGGATCTAATCCAGACCGTTTTTCATGGCGCCGCCGACCTCCCTAAATCGGAGCAGCGCGCCTATCTGGAATCAGCCTGCGCCGGCGATCCCTCGCTGATTCCCGACGTGCTCACCCTGCTCGGTGAGGACGCGCAAGCCTCCTCCTTCCTCGACCGCAATGTCGCTGACGTCGCGCACGAAGTCTTCGACGACGATCTTTCCCGCGCGCTTCCCTTCAAAGAGTTTGGCCCTTATCGCATCGTCCGCGCTCTCGGTGAAGGCGGCATGGGCGTCGTCTATCTCGCCGAACGCACTGACCTCCGCACCATGGTCGCCATTAAAATTCTTCGCGACGCCTGGGTCTCCCCCGCCCGTCGCGAACGATTCTCCGCCGAGCAGCGCACGCTCGCACACCTTAATCATCCGTCGATCGCGCGCCTCTACGACGCCAATACCCTACCAGATGGCACGCCCTGGTTCGTCATGGAGTATGTCGAGGGCACTCCGCTCCTCGATTACGCCAATCAGCGCCAGCTTTCTCTCAACGAGCGCCTCAAACTCTTCCGCTCCGTCTGCGAAGCCGTCCAATATGCTCACGGCCAGGCCGTCATCCACCGCGATCTGAAGCCCTCCAATATTCTCGTCAAAAATGACGGCTCCGTCCGCCTCCTCGATTTCGGCATCGCCAAGCATTTGGACGCCGTCGATGCTTCCGAAGACCTCACGCGCACAGGCCCGCGTCTCATGACTCCCGCCTACGCTGCCCCCGAACAAATCCGCGGCGATCGCGTCGGCGTGCACACAGACGTTTACTCGCTCGGCGTAATCCTCTATGAACTTCTCGCCGGCCGGCTTCCATTCGACCTCTCGAATCAATCGCCCGCGCAGGCCCAGAGCACTCTCTGCGACAGCGAACCCGAAAAGCCTTCCGCGATCGCCGCCGGCATCCCCAATGCGACGCGCACTTCCCATCCCATCCTCTCTGCCAGCAAGACCGCCTGCGCTGACCTCGACGTCCTCTGCCTCACGGCCATGCACAAAGAACCCGAGCGCCGCTACCGTTCGGTCGAAGCGCTCATTCGCGACGTTGACCATTATCTGAAGGCCCAGCCACTCGAAGCCCGCCCTGATAATCTGCCCTACCGTCTCGGAAAATTCCTGCGCAGAAATCGCACCACCGTTTCCGCCGCCGCCCTCGTTTTTTTCTCCATCGTCGCCCTCGTGATTTTCTACACCGTGCGCCTCACCCGCGCTCGCAACGCCGCCATTGCCGAAGCTGCCCGCACGCAACGCGTCCAGCACTTCATGGAAAATTTATTTCAAGGCGGCGATGAAGCCGCCGGCCCCGCCGACGATCTCCGCGTCGTCACTCTCCTCGATCGCGGCGCTCAACAAGCCCGCAGCCTCGACTCCGATCCCGCCGTCCAGGCCGACCTCTACCAAACGCTCGCCACCAGCTACCAGCTCATCGGCAAATACGATCAGGCCGATTCGCTCTATAATTCCGCCCTCGAAAAACGAAAATCGGTTTACGGCCCCGATAGCGCCGAGGTTGCCGAGACCCTCGTCTCCCTCTCCCTCCTCCGCCGCGACCAGGGCAATCTCAAAGACGCCGAAAACTTCAGCCACGCAGGCCTCGACATGGCCAAGCGCCATCTCCCGCCCAATCATCCGGGCATTGCCGCCGCCGCAAGCGCCCTCGGCCAAGTCCTCGTAGCCCGCGGAGAATACGCTCAGGCCATCCCCATCCTTCAGCAAGCCTTCCGCGTGCAATCTCTCCCCGGCGCGCCCGTCGCCGATCTCGCCACCACCATGACCGAACTCGCGAACGCCCAGTTCTACACCGGCCACTACGCCGAATCCGATTCTCTCAATCGCCGCATTTTGGAAATGGACCGCAAAGCTTTCGGCGCGAATCACCCAAATGTCGCCGAAGATCTAAGCAACCTCGCGAGCATTCAGTACGAGTGGGGTCACTACGCTGAAGCTGAGAAGTACGATCGCCAGGCCCTCGAAATCGCGCAAGACTGGTGGGGCAGAGACCATCCGGAGACTTCCTCGTTCCTCACACTATTGGGGCGCGCTCTCGTCGCGCAAAGCAAATTCGACGAAGCCGGGTCCACTCTCCGCGAGGCACTCGCCATTCAGGAACGCGTGTACGGAAAAGTGCAGACGCGCGTCGCCTCCACCGTCAGCGAATTAGGCCGGCTCGCGCTCGCCCAGGACAAGCTCGATGAAGCCGAAGCAGATTTCAACCGCGCGCTCAATATCTGGATGTCGGTTTACAACGGCAAGCACTACTACATCGGCACCGCCCTCGCCAATCTCGGCGGCGTTTCCATGGTCCGCAAGCAGTACGCCCCCGCGCAATCCTATTTCAGCGAAGCCCTGCAAATGTTTTCCCAGACTCTCCCCGCCGACCACAAGCTCATCGCCATCACCCGCATCCGCCTCGGCCGCTCGCTCCTCCGCCAGAATCACTACGCCGACGCCGAAGCCGAAAGCCGCGCCGGCTACGAGCTCCTAATCCGCCAACCAGTCCCTCCGAAAAATTGGGTCACAGACGCCCGCACCGATCTAATCCAGGAATATGAAGACTTGCACCAACCGCTCAAAGCCGCCTATTACCGCGCCGCCCTCGCCATGCCGTAGCAACTCAACGCGCCAAATCAAGATGCCAATATTCGTGCGAGACCACACATTATCGCGAGCCACCGTCTCGATGGGTGCCTGTCTTGTGGTGGGAGCCCCCTGCTTAAGCAGGGGGGAGTTGGACTTCCAGTCCAGCGGAAAAGCGTCCGTTATTAAATTGGGCTTCAGCCCTGGGATTTTTCGACGCCTGCCTCAATCACTCCGAGTAATACCCATCCCGCGCCTGCACCGCCAAATCCTTCTGCTTCGTCATCAGATGGATCTTGTGATAACTCGTACCGTTCTGCCCTTTGTCAGGCGCGTAACCCAACACATATTGCCCGCGCAATTCCTGCTCAATCTCCCCGTAAATCTTGTCCACCGTCTCTTTCTTCGACACCTCAAACAGCCGCCCGCCCGTCTCCTTCGATATCCGCTCCAGAACTTTCTTCCCGTCCGGCCGCTGATCTTCCTGCCGCGGGTACCGGTTGTGTCCGCCGCCGTGCCCGCCATAGCCACCGCCGCCGTATCCGCCACCATGTTGCCCGTACGAAGGCTCTTCGCCCTTGAACAAGATCGAGTACACCACGGTGTTCGCCCGCTGCGCCGATTCAATCGCGCTATACAAACTCTCCTTGCTCCCGCGGTCCACGCCATCCGAAAGAATGATCAGCGCCTTTCTCCCCTGCTGCTTCTTCATCAGCTCCTCGGACGCCAAATACACCGCGTCATAGAGTAGCGTCCCACCGCCCGAATGATGGGACCCTCTGTCGCTCGCATCCGCCAGTTGTGGCGTCTTGATCGCTTTCAACCCCGCATCCAGTTTCTGCCGCGAAGATGTCAGGTCCGCCAGCAGCTCCACCTCATGGTCGAAGTGAATGATGAACGCCTTGTCCTTGTCGCGCAGCACGTGATCCAGAAACGTATGGCTCGCATCCACTTCCTGGTCCAGCACGCGGCTCTGGCTCAGACTCGTATCCACCAGCAGCCCAGTCGTCAGCGGCAAATCATTCTCCCGCGCAAAATAGCTGATCGTTTGCGGCCGCCCGTCCTCGTTCACCGCGAAATCGTCCTTCGTCAGTGTCGCCACAAGCTGCCCATGCTTGTCGCGCACCGTAGCAAACACCGTCACAATTTTCGCTTCGACGGTAATCTTCCCCTGATCCGGGGCACTCTTCGCCTGGTCAGTCGCTGGCTTTGCTGGTTCAGGGGCAGTGTTTGTCTGGCTCGGCGCAGCCTTAGTCTGGTCCTGCGCACCCTTCGTCTGATCCTGCCCGCCCACAAGCGCATCTGCGCCGAGCAAGCCCGCCAGGAAAATCAAAACAAAGCTCGTAAGCATCGACACCCGCGAACCGCGCATCCAGCCGCAATTCTCATCAGTTTTCCTCATGAGCCTCGCAATTGTCCGCCGCCAGAATTACCAGCCCCGGATTAGAACCGGCAAATCTTTGTGGGTCGCGGTTTCAACCGCGACATAGACTTCGCATACGAGATCGGCTTTAGCCGCTGAAGTTCCCGCACGCGAATCGAACCGCCCTGCAATTTGATTCCGCCCAGCTTCCCTCAGTTGTTTCGGCCCCGGCGCACACCCATCCTCCACGTTCTTTCGCTACCGAATAATTCCCCTCGCGCAGCCTAAAGGTTCCAATCATTCCGCGCCAAATTGTCGCCCGCTAATTCCCAAGCCTCGCTTGTCCCAATCCGACACCAGCGCTAAAATAACCTTTCCAATTGAATTCGCATCCAGCGCCCCGGGAGGCCTCACGCAATGACGTCGCCAGCCACCACTCCGCACCGCGGTGAATTCCAAAACGAACCATTCATCGATTTCTCGAAGCCCGAAAACCGCGCCGCCATGGAGGCCGCTCTCAAGCAAGTCAAAGCCATGTTCGGCCGCGAATACCCGCTCATAATCGGCGGCCAGAAAATCACCACGCCCGAAAAAATCAAGTCCACCAATCCCTCGCACCCGGCCGACGTCATCGGCATCTTCCAAAAAGCCACCGTCGAGATGGCCAACCAGGCCGTCGAAGCCGCCGCAAAAGCCTTCGAGCGCTGGAAGCGCGTCCCAGCTGAAGAACGCGTCGCCTGCGCCTTCCGCGCCGCGGACATCCTCCGCAAGCGCCGCTTCGAGCTCGACGCCTGGCTCGCCTACGAAATCGGCAAGACCTGGCCCGAAGCAGACGCAGACATCGCCGAGCTAATCGACTTCTGCGAATACTACGGCCGCGAAATGCTCCGCCTCGCCGCCCCGCAAAAACTCACCCCCATGCGCGGCGAGAAAAATTATCTGAAATATATTCCCCTCGGCGTCGGCGTCATCATCCCGCCATGGAATTTCGCCGCCGCCATCATGGGCGGCATGACGCTCGCCGCCATCGTCGCCGGCAACACCGCCATCGTGAAGCCATCGAGCGATTCCCCCACCATCTCCGCGCTCTTCATCGACATCCTCTTCGAAGCCGGCGTCCCGCGCGATGTGGTCAGCTTCTTCACTGGCCCAGGCGGCACCGCCGGCGAGGCCCTCGTCAACCACCCGAAAACGCGCTTCATCGCCTTCACCGGCTCAAAAGAAGCCGGCCTGCGCATCAGCGAGCAAGCCTCCAAAAAACAGCCCGGCCAGGTGTGGATCAAGCGCACCGTCCTCGAAATGGGCGGCAAAGACGCAATCGTCGTTGACGAAGAAGCGGATCTCGATGCAGCCGTCGAAGGTGTCGCGCTTTCCGCCTTCGGTTATCAAGGCCAGAAATGCTCAGCCTGCTCGCGCGCCATCGTCTCAGAAAAAATCTACGACAAGTTCCTCGATAAGCTCGTCGGACGCGTCAAAAAAATGAAAGTCGGCTCCGTCGAGGATCCCTCGAATTTCATGGGCCCGGTGATCAATAAATCCGCCATGGATTCAATCCTCGATTACATCGAAGTCGGCAAAAAAGAGGGCCGCCTGCTCACCGGCGGGAAATCCCCCGCCACCGACGGCTATTTCATCGAGCCCACCGTCATCGCGGATATCAGCCCCAAAGCCCGCATCTTCCAGGAGGAAATCTTCGGCCCCGTCCTCGCCGTCACCAAGGCGAAAAATTTTGACGAAGCCCTGCACATGGCCAACGACACCGAATTCGGCCTCGCCGGCGCCGTCTATTCCCAAAATCCCGCAAAAATTGAGCGCGCCGCCGAAGAATTCCACGTCGGCAATCTCTACATGAACCGCAAATGCACCGGCGCCATGGTCGGCGCCCATCCCTTCGGCGGCTTCAATATGTCCGGCACCGATTCCAAATCCGGCGGCCAGGATTACCTGCTGCTCTTCCTCCAGGCCAAAACCATCGCCGAAAAAATCGGCGCCACGAAGTAGTGCCGCTCTTTTGTTTTTGTGGAACAGACACTCCTGTCTGTTCTCTTACGAGCTAGCCCCCACCAGATGCACTCATCAAGAATCGGACTAAAAACCTAAAGCCCCGCCCGTCTTTTCATTTCCGTGGCTTCGGGTACCGGGGCAAATTCGGCGGAATCCCCAGATGCCGCGTGCCCCAGGAGCACAAGCCACTCATCGGCTCGATCAACTCTTCCCCAGCCCGCGTCAATGAGTAGGTCACCTGAGGCGGCGAAGCCTGCTTCACCTCCCGATGGACAATCCCGTCAACCCCAAGCTGCTTCAACTGTGACGTCAGCACCTTTTCACTCACCCCTGGCAGCAGTTTCCGAAGCTCCGCGAACCGCCGCGCCTTGAACCCCAGATGCCAAATAATGACCACCTTCCATTTTCCGCTCACCGTATTAATCGTCCCCTGCACCGGACAGCCAAAATGATTTTTCATGGAATCTCCGCCACGGGCTTACAAATTTGTGCGTACTTCCGGCAACCCTTCGAAGCTTATACCATTCCAACGAAGTCAAAAAATAGGCTCGCACGGCAGGGAACGCAGCCTTCGCCCCGTTTGTAGCGTGTCCAACTCAGGAGAAACAAAATGATCTTGATTACTGGTGCAACTGGGACGGTCGGCAAAGCGGTCCTCGCAGAAGTAGCGCAAAGCGGCCAAAAGCATCGCGCCATATACCGCTCGAAAGAAGATGCCGCCAAAGCGCCCGCCGGAACAGAATCCGTGATCGCCGATTTCTCAGACAAGCAGAGTCTCGCGGCTGCCCTGCGCGGCGTCGAGAGCCTCTATCTCGTCTGCTCGCCCGTCCCCGAACTGGTCAAGCTCGAAGGAAACGTGATCGAGGCGAGCGAGGCGGCAGGCGTCCGCCGTATCGTCCTGAATTCCGCGATGGGCGCTGGTGACTACGGAAAATCATTTCCGAGCTGGCATCGAAAAGTCGAAGACAAACTCAAGGCCACGAAGCTCGCCTATTGCATCCTCAGGCCAAACACCTTCCTCCAAAATATTCTCACCTACTACGCGCCCACGATTCGCGCCCAAGGTGTGTTCTATAGCTCCATGGGAAATGCACGGACAAGCTTCCTCGATGTGCGAGACATCGCAGCAGTGGCAGCGAAAGCCCTGCGAGGCGGCGAGCACGACGGCAAAACCTACGAATTGAACGGCCCGGAAGCGCTCACCTACTCGGAGATAGCGGAAAAGATTTCGCGCCACGCCGGAATCTCAGCCCACTATGTGGATATTCCGCCGGACGCCCTTCGCAAAGCCATGCTCGACCAGGGCATGCCGGACTGGCAAGTCACCGCGCTCCTCGACCTTGTGGCCTACTACACCGCCGGGAATGGCGGCGCCACTGACAGCCTGCTCCGCAACTTGCTAGGCCGCGCCCCCATCACCATCGGCGATTTCCTCAAGGAATTCGCCGCGGAATTCCGCGCCCAATCGGCCAAAGCATGAGGACGGCCATGGCCGAACCGATCAACCCAAAAACCGGTATGACCCACGCGCAGGCCTGCAGATTTGTTCGCGATCACTTCGAGGAGTTCGTCAACAAGAAAAACGTCGAGATCGGCAACGTGAACTTCGCCGCGGACTTCGTGGATCACGGAGCAGATGTCCCGCCCGGCATCCTGCCCGGCCCCGCTGGCGCCATTCAATATGTCGCAGGCGCGCTAAAAAAATTTCCCGATCTGCACGTAACAATCGATGACATGATCGCCGAAGACGATAAGGTAGTCGTCCGAAACCACTGGTCAGCCACGGACGCACAAACCAACAAGCGCCTCAAGTTCCGCGGCATCGTTATCTGGCGAATCGCAAACAAACAGCTCGCCGAGCGCTGGGCCTATCTAGAACCCCCACACCCAGCATGATCGAGATCACCGGCCCGCAATCGGGCAACTCTACAACCCCTTCCACGCCACAAATGCGGCTCCGAGCAGCGGGCAATCCTCGTTGAGCACCACGTGAATCGGAATCCGCGCCAGAAAATCGCTCAACTTTTCCTTGTGCCGCACCGCCGCCACAAATCGGCCGTCCCGCAGCTTGGGCAGAATCTTCACGGCGATTCCCCCCGCAATGTAAATTCCCCCCAACGCCACAGTCCGTAGCGCAAAATTCCCCGCCTCCGACCCGTAAATCTCCGTCCACAAATCCAGCGTCGCCACGCACACTTTGCATTCGCCCGATAGCCCCATCCGCGTAATCTCCGGCGCGGGATCCACCGAGCCGTCATCAAATCCCGGATGCCGCACCGACGCATCCAGAAATTCATGCACTCTCTGAAATCCGCTGCCCGCGAGAATTCTTTCGGCGCTAACGAACTCATACCGCGTCTTCAAGTATTGCCACAGCGTGGCCTGCTGCGCCGTGTTGGGAGCAAAATCCGAGTGCCCCGCTTCCGTCGCCGTCGGCAAATGCTGCTTGCCATCCCAGAAAAGCACACCCTCGCCGAGGCCCGTCCCCGCCGCGATCACCACGCGATTCGCCTGCGGCACGGAAATCCCCGCGTGCAAAGTTTCCAAATCCTTCGGCTCGAGAACGCCAATCCCAAAAGCCGCGGCCTCCAGATCATTCAGCAACCGCACGCGGCCCAGCCCCAACAATCGCGCCATGGTCGCGCCGTCCACGCCCCACGCCAAATTTGTCCCGTGAACTTTGTTGTCCACCACCGGTCCCGCAATTCCAAACGACGCGGCGGTCACTTTCGCGCCCGTCTCCTTCAGAAAATCCCGCACCATCTCTTCGAGCCCCGCATGTTTCTGGCTGGCATAGCGCTTCGAGCCCACGCGCGCGAGCTTCCCATCCCGGATGTCGTATAGCCCCAGGTTGGATTTCGTCCCGCCCACGTCGCCCGCGACGATCATCAGCTCCTCCGCAAAATCCAATTGAATTTCTTTTGATTTATCAAACGCAAGCAGTGGTCCTACAGCGGGCGCCAGCGGCGGCCTTCCGAAACCGTCAAATCATCCGCAGCCCGAGGCCCCGCGCTCCCCGCCGGGTAATTCGGAAACGGCGGCGCGGAAGCCCCTCGCCAAGCATCAAGAATCGGATCCACCAGCGCCCAGGCAGCCTCAACGCTATCGGCGCGGTCGAAGAGCGTAGCATCGCCGCGTATGCAATCGCTGATCAGCGTGGCATAAGCCTCGCGCGTAACGCCCCCAAACGCCTTCCGGTAAGCAAAATCCATCGTCACCGGACTTATCTGCATGTGCGCCCCCGGCGCCTTCGCCCCAAACGAAAGTGAAATCCCCTCATCCGGTTGGATGTTCAGTACCAGCGAATTCGGCTCCACATTCTCACCGCGAAAAACCATGTGCGGCGCCCGCTTAAACTGTATAGCCACTTCCGTCGAAGCGTGCCCCAGCCTCTTTCCCGTCCGCAAATAAAATGGCACGCCGCTCCAGCGCCAATTGTCCACCTGCAGTTTCAGCGCGACGAAAGTTTCCGTCGCCGAATCCGGCTTCACGCCCGGCTCCTGCCGGTATCCCGGTAACGCCGTCCCATTCAGGTTCCCCGGCCCATACTGCCCGCGCACCACAAACTTCCAAACCTTCTCCGCCGCAAACGGCCGAATCGATTGCAGCACCTTGTATTTCTCATTGCGCACCGATGTCGCATCAAACGTCGCCGGCGCTTCCATTGCCACCAGCGAAGTAAGCTGCAGCATGTGGCTCTGAATCATGTCGCGCAGCGCCCCGGTCGATTCATAAAACGCCGCCCGCCGCTCCACTCCCAGCGATTCCGCCGCCGTAATCTGCACGCTATCAATATAATTGCGGCTCCACAGCGGCTCGAAAATTCCATTCCCAAAACGAAAAACCAGCAGATTCTGCACCGTCTCCTTGCCAAGATAATGGTCGATGCGATACACCTGTGACTCATCAAAAACGCTGAGCACTTTCTCATTCAGCGACCGCGCCGACGCCTGGTCGTGCCCAAATGGCTTCTCGATAATGATTCGCGTCCATGACTTCCCGCCCTTCGGCCGCGCCAATCCCGCCGCGCCAAGATGCTCGATCACTTTCGTGTAGATATCCGGCGGCGTAGCCAAATAAAAAAGCCGGTTCCCGCCGAGCTCTCCCTCTCGATCAAGCTCCTCGAGCCGCTCCCCGAGCCGTCTGTACGCCTCGGCGTCATCATAGTTCCCGCTGAAATATTGCAAGTGCTTCAGAAATTCATCGCGGATTCCGGTATTCGCCCCAGCCTTCTCATCTTTCGGAAAAAACTCGCTCGCCGTGTGCCGGAAATCGTCGTCGCTCATTTCCGTCCGCGCAAATCCCACCAGCCGGAATCGCGGCGCCAGGCATGAATGCACCGCCAGGTCGTATAGCGCGGGCAGCAGCTTCCGACGCGCCAGATCCCCCGACGCCCCGAACATCACGATCGCGCATGGCTCGCTCGGCGCCTCGCAGTAATATCCCTCTGCCAGCGAGACTTCCGTGACTTTCGTTGCTGGAGCGTTCATGCACCACCTCCCAGATAAATTGAGCCTGGGGACGGCACCACAGCCGCCATACCTCTAAAGGACCCGCGCGTCGCCCAAGAGCCTATCATAATTTATCGGATGCCATCCCTTTCGCGCCCGGCTCACCGCATCGCGGCTGGAATTTCCTCCGCTCTTAGCGTATCTTGATTTTGCATCGAATTATTCCAGGGAGGCCCACATGGCTGACGAAAAATGTTCCGACGCGGCCCCGCCGCCAGCTCCCGCCGCCCCTGCCGGCCAGACCGTGCGCATGGTGAAATGCGTAAAATTCGGCCGTGAAATGCCCGGCCTCGACCGCATCCCCTGGAAGGGCGATATCGGCAAACGGGTCTACGAAAATGTCTCGAAAGACGCCTGGAAGCTCTGGCTAGAACACTCCAAAATGATCATGAACGAATTCCGCCTGAATCCACTCGACCCGAACTCGCAGAAAATCATGGAAGAACAAATGGAAGCCTTCTTCTTCGGCGAAGGCGCCAAGCTCCCCGAAGGCTACGTCCCACCAAGAGCAAAGGGCTGACCCGCCCGCCGTCGCTCCTCCCGCATTGTCATCCTGAGTGCATCCGACATGGATGCGCGATCGAAGATTCCGGCCTTGCCGGAAAGAATCTCAGCCACCATTTCTCGGCGCGAGCGACGCCATAGCCCCGGCCATGGATTTCATCTCAAATCTCAAATCTTCAAATTTGAAATGGCTCTGTTGACATCCTGTCGGAGGAGAGGGTGCCTCAAGCGATAGAGGTTGTAGGTCAGTCCCAACAGCGACGCTTGGCGCTGCTGCATCGCCAGGCTGCGGCCCGGCGCTCGGGCCGAGAGTTTGCGTTTGATGATGGAGAAGACCGTTTCCACCTTGGCTCGCTGCCGGTAGGTCTTTTCCGGAAAATGCCGCCGCATCTGTCCGCGGATTCCCACGCGACTGCTGCGGCCGCGCTTGGCCGGGATGATGCTGCGCGCTCCGAGCCGCTCGCGGATGTGCCGATGGTTTTGTTCGGTGTCAAATTCGGCGTCCGCCAACACCAAATCGATCGACGCGACGCGGCTCGCCGCGTCGACCAAATCCGGCAGACTTCGGCAATCGCACCACGGCGCCTGCCGCCCGCGCTGCGCCAGAATGATCAGTTTGTCCAGATCGGCGACGATCAGCCACTTCAACCAATAGCTCCAGCGCGTCATGCCGCGCGGCCGCTGCTCGATGCGGCGAATAAAAAAGGTGCTCGCGGCGTTGTGGCTCAGTCCCGTACCGTCGACGGCCACGCGGGCGCCGCGCCGCGCGCGACGTTTTGGGCTCTTGAATCGCCGCGCCGATTCTCCCAACACACGATTGATCGTCTGGTCGTCGAGCCGCTGCAAGAAACGGTACAAGGTGGTGTAGTCGGGCACGCGGGAAAGCTTCAGGGCCACGAGCAGCTCGCCGTGCTCGCGCAAACGCACTTCGGTTTCGCGAAAGGTCCAGTCCTCGTAGCGCATCAGGCAGAGCACGGCCAGCAACTGCGGTTGGGTGAATTGGTGCTTGCTGAAACGGCTGCGGTAGGACGGCAGAGTCGCCGTGGCCACATCCAGGGCCACGCGCGCAAACGGCAGGAGTCCAATCTCTGGCATCGCTCCTCCTGCTCGCATAGAAAACACCACTCGCCCGCGCCTGTCGCGGCCCAAATTCACGCTTGTGACGAGGATGTCAACAAAGCCATCTCAAATCTAAAATTTCAGATTTCAGAGGGGAGCCGGCGTGGGCTTGCGGTGCGATTGATGAGGGGTGCTATTGGGGCGAGGATGGATCGGAAGAGCGCGGGCAGGAGGGTGTGTGCGGTTGGGGAGACGGGGAGTACGAATGCGATGTTGCGGATGGGGGACATGGGTGAACGGAAGTGCGCAGACAGGAGTGTCTGCGCCAGGGGAGGGCCGGGTGCGCTGTGTTTGTCCTTACTACTCGACGTTTACTGAGAGCGGCAGGTTATGGGAAACGGCGCCGCTTGAAAGCGAGATTACGACGTTCGGATCCAGGCCTACCGGGGTGCCTGGATTTGGGGGCGGACCGGTGGGGCCGCCTCCGCCGCCACAGGCTGCGAAGGATAGAAGTGTGGCGATGGCGAGGAACGCGGCGAAGTCGGTTTGCCATTTCTTCCAGTTTGAGGAGGCACGTACAAGGAAGAGAAGGCTGATTATGGCTGCGAACAGAGTGGCGGCGGGGCCGAGGGGGGGCGGGCTGTGTTTTGTCTGGGGCATGGCGCTGGAGGGAGCCATTGTGGAAACGGTGAGAGTAGCGGTCATGGTGGTGCCGGTGGTGGTTTCGCGAGCGGGGCGGTTCATGCCGGGAGTGGCGGCGGCTCCTCCGAAAGTGATGGAAGAGACGGAAAAGCTGCAGCTGCTTTCGGAGGGGAGACCGGAGCAGGCGGAAGGCGAGAGATTGATCGTGCCGGTGAAACCATTGAGGGCGGTGAATGTGAGCGTGGTCGAGCCCATGCTGCCGGGGCTTGAGATGTTGATGGTTTGCGGGTTGGCGGCGACGGAGAAGTCGGGGCCGGGAGTTACTGTCTGTGACACGGAGCCGGAGGAGCTAGCGTAATTGGAATCGCCGCTATAGCCGGCAAAGACAAACTGGGTATTCAGGGGCAGGGCGGTGGTCGAGATGGTTGCTTGACCGTTCGAAAGCGGAGCGCTACCCAATGGGGTAAGACTGCCGGTCATTGAAGGAGCAGAGGAGAACTGGACAGTGCCTGTGAGTGCTGGGCCACCGGCCTGACCTGGAGCGGTATGGGCAGTGAAGGTAACGCTTTGGCCCTGCTGGATTGAGGGGCTCGAAGTGGTGATGGAAGTGATCGAATTCAGCAGATTGATCGTTTCTGTGGTTTGATTGTTGGACATGAAGTAGTTGCTGTCTCCGGCATATTGGGCCGAGATCGTGTGCGTCCCCGCCGCCAGAGATGAGGTGGTGAACTGCGCTTGTCCATTTGCCAGGTTTGTCGAGCCCAGGGGGACGCCATCCGAGGCAAACTGAACGGAGCCAGTGATCGGGGGAGCGCCGGTCTGAGAGCTGGTCAACTGAGCGGTGAAGGTGACGTTAGTGCCTCGCTGAGCCATGGGATTCGAGGAGTTGAGCGCCAGGTTCGTCGGATACAAGACCGTGACGGTAATGGGTGCGGACGTAGAGGGGGCGTAGCTTGCGTCTCCAGTGGACTTGCCCACGATACTGAGTTGGCCGTGTGGCAGAGAAGTGGTGCTTGTGAAAGTGAGGAACGTAAACGAGTGATTGGGACCGTTGACAATATCGCCGCCCGCAGCGGAGGCGACCATAGTGTTTCCGACGAAGAAGTTCACTGTTATGTCGACCGGCGCGATGTTCGAAAAGATATTCTCCGCAGTCATGTTGGCATCGAAGTTCACTATGCTGCCCATTAGGACGGTTGTGGGGAACGCGGTGATGGTGGTTGTCGTGGGGGCTTGGGTGATCGTGAGTGTGTCAGCGGCTGGACTGGCCGGAGCCGAGTAACTGCTGTCCCCGGTATAAATCGCTTTGAGTGCGTGCCACCGGGAAGGTCAATGACTTGATCCTCCGCGTAGCCTAAGGAGTTCAATGGGTAGGTCCCCGCATCAAGGGGATTTGCGGTTCCCCCATTGTAGCTATCCGTCAGCATGAGGCTGCCGGTCGGGCAGCCGGCCGATCCGGGGGCATTGCTGGGGCACGCGTCGCCAGCCTGGCTGATAGCGTTTACGCGCAAGATCGAACGAGTGCCAAATACGGCTGTCGTTGCATTCGGGTTGGTAAGAAGGTTGGTGACCGGGTCGAAAAGTTCGTAGGCGAGTTGGACTTTACTTGGTTCGGGGGCGACGGTGACGGAAGTGGTCGAAGAAGTGCTGGGGCCGAAGACGCCGTCGCCTGGATATTGAGCGAAGACTGTGTAGTTGTTGCCTCCGGGCAAGAGCGCGGTCGTGCCTGTAGCGGTTCCATTGCTGAGGGTGAAGGCTTGGACGCCCTGTTGGCCGCTTGATCCTGTGTTGGCGATGATGGAGACATTGCCGGTGGGCATTGTGGCACCGGCAACGGCGGGCGCGACGTCGATGGTGAAATTTACGGATTGGCCGTGAGTGATGCTGACGGGGGTGGGGGAGAGATTCAGTGTGGTAAGGCTGCCTTTCGTGGTGACCAGGTCCCACTTGGTGACGAAGTTGTTGGCGTCAACGGAGCCAAGGCCCGTGGCGAGGTCATAGCCGGCGGTGGTGCTGAAGCCGGAGAGGACGCCGAAGATGTCGTTGGGATTCGTGACCGTGCAATCGGGGCTGCCATTGGCGCAGGGCATGGCGATGGTGCCGCCGGCGGGAACATCGTGAAAGGCGGTCGGCTGCTGGGCGGCTAGTTTGTACAGGATGTAATTGGCGTTGCCCTGGCGTGAGCCGGTCTTCTGATTCACGAGAGACATAATGGCGGAGAAGGTGGGGGCAGAGGCTGAGGTGCCGCCAATCTCGATGAACTCGGTATTCGGGTCTGTGGGATCACAGGAAGTAATACCCGGAGGGAGGATATCGGCTTCGCAAATAATGTAGAAGCTCCCCGAAGGCGAGGCGACGGATGCGAAAAGGGACGCGTCGGGAACGTCGCGCGCCTGGTCATTCGGAACTCCATTGCCTACCTGCCAGGTCGGTTTGCTGTAGCCGCCGGTACAACTGGAAACGTGCTGGCCATCGGAAGAGATGCAGTTGCTCTTGCCGCCTGAGCCTCCGACGGCTTGGACAAAGCCAGCGAGGTTCGGATTATTGCAGTTGGTTTCGGCGTTCAGGCTGAGATGAAAGAAAGAACCGAAGACTCCATTGGTGCAGGTGTTGTTCCAAGTGGTTTCCGGGATGTAAGACCTGGCGGAAGCCGTGGCGAGGGCGGTAGGGTTGAAGGCGGGGGGTACATTGTTAAGATTCCAGAAGGTGGAAGCATCGGTGAGATCGTTGAAATCGGTACCACCGATGGCGACGTTGTATGGAGTGGTGGAAAAGCCACTGACGGTGAGGCCAAAGACGGCGGGTGCCGGCGGGGGACCATCGCCGCGGTCGCAGACGGCGGCGCCGCTATCGCCGGTAGAGACATCGACGGTGATGCCCTGAGCGGCGGCCTGCTGCCAGAGTTGATTGAAGAACAGATTGCCAGTGGTACCGAGGGCGAGTTCGCAGATACCGAAACTGACGTTGAGGACGGGGGCGAGATTATTGTCAACAGCGAAGACGGCGGCGAGATCGGCGCCGAGGCTGACTTCTGTGGATTCTGCAACGACCAGGTCGATTGTGGCGTTCGGGGCAATCGCTCCAGCCCACTCGACGTCGAGATCGGCTTCCGTCTCGGCGCCGGCAAGACCGGGGTCGGGGCCACTGAGCTTGACATTCAGGTTCGCGGGGGTGGGCAAGCCGAAGAATTTGCGGAAACTGTTTATGTCGTTTGGATCGACATTGCTCTCGGCGACGACTGCAATGGTCTGTCCGGTGCCATCGATTTTGGGTGATGCATTCCAGAGGGGAAGGACATCGTAGATTGTGCCAAAGTCATAAGGGCTGAGAGCGTAACAATCCGCCGGCTGAACGCCGCAGCCGCCGGGAGAAGGCAGTGTGAAAAACGTGCTGAGATTTTGGGCAGGGGAGACAGGCACGGCCTTGCCAGTTTCTTTCGACCTCCTGTAGATACCGCCGAGTTGATGCATGGATTTTCTGGGGAAATTGTGGAGCGTGTCGATGCCGGCTACGGCGGGGGCGAGGGCGGCGGGAATTTGCGGGTCGGAGGAATTGGCCCAGTGGTCCGCGCCGTTGACAACATATTTGTGGATGGAGGTGTGAAAGGCTTGCTGGACTTGCGCGGTTGTGCCGGAGAATTCGATGCTCATGCGGCCGTTGGTGACGTTGGTAATCTGGAAGCCGTGAGATTGGAGCCAGGCGGTGACGGCCTGGATGTCGCTATCGGAGGGGCCGAATTGCTGGCCGAATTGCTCGGGGGTTAGCCAGGCGTGGTAATTCGGCGAGGATTTGTCTTGCTGCTGATCGAGGAGCGCGTCGAGCGCGGTTTCCTGCTCCGGGCTGCGCTTGAGGACGAGGAGCATGCGATTGAGCGGGAGGCTGGGCGGGGCGGCGCCGCGATCAAATTCCGCGGTCGCAAGCGGGTAGGTGTTTCCCTTGAGGATGGTCAGTTTTGCTTCGTCGATAGGCTGAGTGATCAAGGAGCGCTTGGGCGTGGACTGGCCGGAGGTGGGCATGGCGAGGAGCAAGAGGAAAAGGATCGGGAGAATGCCGAAGAAATGCTTGGTTGTACGGCGTGCGACACTGGCTGGGGTCATATGCGGCACCTAGTGAACGATAGTTATAGATCCCGGCGCGCACCGCGGTGCGGGCGGACAGAGGCGCATAGTGCAGACAAGCAAAGTAACAAATCAAGAAGTAAATCAGTGCGCCCTGTGGGGTGCATTCTGCTGCTTTTGGATAGAAGGCGTCAAGTCAATATTCCGCTAACTCTGGGGGGGTATTTGGGTCATGCGCTGGTTCGGCAAGGGCGCTGACGAGAAAACGCGTTGGAACCACAGATGAACACTGGCGCCGAAAAGGCAAAGACGAAGAGAGAGGCGAAGACGAAGGACGGAACATTAACACGGAGGTCACGAAGAAAGACTGGAGGACGCGGAGGAGGAGGGCGGGGAAATGGAATTGGTTGGTGAGAATTGAGGCTGAGATCCTTTCCTGCTGGGCCTGAATCTTCGATCGGGCATCCTTGTTGGAGGTCTTCAGGATGAGGAGGTGGTCCGGCGTTTGGCTGCGGCGGTGGGGCATTGGGCTGAAAACGGGAGCGGCTGCACGTGGGGTGCAGCCGCGTTGGATGACCGGGAGCGATTGGCTGCTCCCGGTCGGGATGGTGATTGGTTTTACCAGGCGCTGATTAGGGCTGTGACGTTTACGGAGCCTAGACCGGTGGCTTGATCGTAGCCGGCGGCGGCGCTGAAGCCGGTCGTGATGCCACAGGTGGCACCGGCTTCGCACGTCGCGGGTCCGGTGCCCGTGCCATTGCCGCCGCCGCTGCCGCAGGCTGCGCAGGCGATGAAGGCAGCGAATAGGAGGACGGCGAAGGCCGTGCTCCAATTGCGTTCCTTCAGGCGGAACCCAAGCGTCAGGACGGCGATGAAGGAGACGCACGCGAGGACGATGAAGATGGTTGTGGGCGTGGAAAAGATGCGCGTGGGCGGGATTGTGATCGCTTCGGAGGTGCTGGAACAGTTGGGGGTGTTAAGTTTGCAGGGCTGCGCGTTCGTTCCCATGACCACATCGTTGAAAACGCAATTGGCTGGCGGATTCGTTGCCGGCGGAGTGGGCGCGGCGGAAGTGCAGGAGCCAGTTGCGGCCAGAGTGTAGAGCCTGTCGTTGATGCGGCCGGTGCGACCCGCTGGGCCAAGTGGTCCGCCTTTGACGTGGTCAATGAGGGCCACTATGCCCGCAAAGGCGGCGGTACCGACGGATGTGCCGCCGAATCCTTGAATATCGCTGACGCTGGCGGTGCTGCACGCAACAGGCGGAGAATTCAGATCCTGATCGCAGACGGCGTAAAAGCTGGCCAAGAGTCCGGTGCCGGCAAAAAAGGAGACGTCCGGCAGATCGCGGACAGCGTCCGATGGAGTGAGGGCGGTCTGGTAGGTTGGCTTGGGGTAACCGCCGCTGCAATTAGCACCGGACATAAAGACGCAGTTGCTCGCGCCTCCGCCGCCACCGGCGGGAATAATGAAAGACGGAGTGACAATGGCGGCATTACAATTGACCTGGGCAGTGGAGAAAAAGCCGAGCTGGCTCATGGTGAAGATAACGTTGCTGCAGGAATCGTTCCAGGTGGTCTCGGGGATGTAGCTCTTGGCGGAGGTGAGAGTATTCTGGGTAGTGTTCCAGAAGGTGCCCGCGTCAGAGAATTGGTTGAAATCGGTGCCACCGACGGAAACGTTGTCCCAAGTGGAGGCGATGCCGTTGACTGCGAGCCCGTGCGTGGCTGGCTGCGGGATTGTTACACTCGTGTCGGGGCTATCGCAGCCTGTCGAGCCCAGGTCTCCGGAGGAGACGAGGACGGTGATGCCTTCAGCTGCGGCCTGTGACCACAAGCCGCTGTCGCCGTTGGCGCCGCCGAACATTTCATTTTCGGCTTGCTCGAGGTTGAACTCGCAGTTTCCGAAGCTCTCACTGAGGACCTGAAACTGAGCGCCGCCCTGGTTGACAATGTACTGGGCGGCGACGTCGACACCGTTTTGGGTGTTGGTGTTCGCGGCGTTGACTAATTCAATGGCGGCGCCAGGAGCGACCGAGCCAGCCCACTGGGTGTCAATATCGGCTTCGCACTCATCGCCACCGGGACAAGGTTGGACGCCGGGGTTGGTGCCAGTTGGGGGCGTGAATTGGGTGGGAGCGCTGCGTGAAATCCCGAAGATCGAATAAAAGGTGGTGGTGTCGCTGATCTGAATTTCGCTGTCGCCGACGATACCGATCGTGATACCTGTGCCGCCGGTGGTCGCTGTGGGGACGTCGTAGATTTTCGCGAAATCGCCGGGGCCGATCAGGAAGCAGGGGGTGGTCTGCAGGATATTCTGCAATCCGCAGCCGGTGCCGAAAGTGAACTTCGGATTGATGGGCCGCACTTGGCCGGTGGTCTTGTTACGGGCGAAAGTGCCCATGTGGCGGTTGGCGGCCTTGGGATGGAAGCTGTGGAGAGAATTGGGGCCGACGACTACGGGAGTGAGAGCGGCGGGGATGTAAGGGTCGGAATTGTTGGCCCAGTGCTCTTCGCCCTTGACCAAGTATTTGTGGATCTGGGTGTGGAAGGCGTCGCTGACGTTCTGGGCGATGCCGGAGAATTGGATCATGGTGCGGCCGCGGGCGACGAGTTCGATGGAGAAGCTGTGGGACTGGAGCCAGGAACTGACGGTGTCGATGTCCGACTGGCTTGCGCCGAACTGCTGGCCGAATTCATCGGGGGTGAGCCATTTGTGGTAATTCGGCGAAGAGCGGTCTTGCTGCTGACGGAGCAGAGTACTAAGCGCGGCTGCCTGCTCGGGACTGGGCTTGAGGATGAGCATCATATTTTGCATGGGGAGATCGGGAGGGGCGGCGCCTTGATCGAATTCTGGGCGAGCCGAGGGGTGGGTGTTGCCGGTGAGGCGGACCAGTTGGGTCTCGTCAACGGCTTGGGTGATGCGGCGCTCGGCGTTGCTTGACTGAGCCTTGGTGCGGCTCGTGAAAAACAGGGCGGTAGCGCCCAGCAGCACGGCACAAATCAGAATCAGGGAATTGCGTTTCATTGCGCTCCTCTTATGCTCGCCTGCGCCATCGGGCGAGAGCTTGGTTCCATCCGCGGAAAGATAATCTAACAATCGGCAGAAAAACCAAATCGGTCAGTGACGGAGATGTTCCTATTGAGGAACTAGACCGATGGTACAGGTCCCGTTTCATATTCCGCCCTGAAGAGCCGGACACCCAAATCGAGGGGTAAGATGCGGGAGGCTGGGGGATGGCTGCCCGGCATTGAGTGGCGGAGTATTTATGGTAGATTAGCGCCGTCTTCCGGGTGGCGGGGCTCCTGGCTCCTCCACCTGCAAATCCTACCTTCGGGAGGTAATCTGCGATGACCTGCCCGCAATGCAATCAACAAGTGCCGGCGAAATCGTTGTGGACGCGCACGGGGCTATCGACAGTGGTATGTCCGCATTGCCATGCGAGCCTGTGTCCTAAGGCGGTGTGCGCGGTGGTGCTGTTTGTGGTTTCGTTTGGCATGGGGGATGCGGTGGTGGTGCTCTTGAGGCGGAGTGGGGCGGAGATGTGGATGGCGTTTGCTGGGTTTTTTGTGGTGTTTGCGGCGGTTTATGCTGTGTTTGCGCCGGTGTTGTTGCGGTTGAGGTTGAAGGGGGCTGGCGGGGAGCCGTATCTGACTGGGCATAGTGCGTAACTGAACAGCCTCGAGATTGCAGTTTCTCCGGAACGATGATTATGTGTGCCGACAGATCTCAAATTTAAAATGGCTTTGTTGAGATCCGGGGCGTTCGTAAGAGTTTCGGGAACAAGAGTGCCGCACCTACGGCGCTCGTAATCATAGTGGATTGGTACCCAGCCCGCCAGAAAACGGCGGGCTGGGCTAACTTGTGCCGCGCCTCTGGCGCTTTGCGGGAGCCAAGAAAGCTGGATGTCGACAGAGCAGTTTAAAATTTCAGATTTCAGAGCGAGGCCGAGAGAAAGGCGCGCCAATCGGGACGCGCCGCTAACCGGCGGGCAAGGATTGGCGTTCCCGGGTCCGGCTGCTGTGCGTGGTTGTTGGGTCGAGAGTTGGTCGTAAGAGCGCAGGCAGGAGTGTCTGCGCCACGGAACCGATGGGCCGGCGGGACGCCCGCGTTACGGGAATCAGCCTCCCTCCATTAAAGCATTTGGCGGAGGACGTATTGGAGGATGCCGCCGTGCTGGTAATAGGCTACTTCGAAGGGCGTGTCTACTCGGGCGATGGCTGTGAATGTTTTTTCTTTGCCGCTGGTGTCGCGGGCGCGGACCTTCATTTTTTTGCGCGGCTCGAAATTATTTGCTAGACCCTCGATATTGAAAATCTCCAGGCCTGTTAGCCCCAGTGATTTTGGAGTTTCACCCGGCAGAAATTCTAGCGGGACTACACCCATGCCTATCAAATTGCTGCGGTGAATGCGCTCGAAGCTTTCGGCCAGGACCGCGCGGACGCCGAGGAGGATTGTGCCTTTGGCGGCCCAGTCGCGCGAGGAGCCTGAGCCGTACTCTTTTCCGGCGATGACCACTAGTTGCGTGTGCTCGTCGCGGTATTTCATGGCGGCGTCATAGATGGACATTTTTTCGCCGCTCGGTTGGTGGATGGTCCAGCCGCCTTCGGTGCCGGGGGCTAGGAGATTGCGCAGGCGGATGTTGGCGAAGGTGCCGCGCATCATTACTTCGTGATTGCCGCGGCGGGCGCCGTAGGAATTGAAATCCTTTGGCTGGACGCCGTGGGCGATCAGATATTTTCCGGCGGGGCTGTCGGCTGGAATCGAGCCGGCGGGAGAGATGTGGTCGGTGGTGACGCTGTCGCCGAGGACAGCGAGGGCTCGCAGATTGTGGAGATCGGTGAGGGCTGCGGGACGGAGCGGCATGCCTTCGAAATAAGGGGGATTTTTGATGTAGGTGGATTTCTCGTCCCAGGCGTAGAGATCGCCTTCGGGAATGGGGAGGGCGCGCCATTGGGCGTCTCCCGTGAAGACGTCGGCGTATTCTTTGCGGAACATGTCGCTTGAGACGGATTCGCGCATGGCGGTTTCTACTTCTTGAGGCGTTGGCCAGATGTCGCGGAGGTAGACGGGCTTGCCGGCTTTGTCGTTGCCGAGCGGTTCATTGACGATATCGAAATCCATGCGGCCGGCGAGAGCATAGGCGACGACGAGCGGCGGGGAGGCTAGATAATTTGCGCGGCAGAGCGGATTGATGCGGCCTTCGAAATTGCGATTGCCGCTGAGGACGGAGACGGCGACGAGGTTATTGTCCTTGATGGCTTTGCCGATGGCGTCTGGGAGCGGGCCGCTATTGCCGATGCAGGTGGTGCAGCCGTAGCCGACGAGATGGAAGCGCAGGGATTCGAGGTAGGGCCAGAGGCCGGCTTTTTCGATGTAGTCGGTGACTACTTTTGAGCCGGGGGCGAAGCTGGTTTTCACCCAGGGCTTGGAGCTGAGGCCGCGCTCGACGGCTTTTTTGGCGAGCAGGCCGGCGCCGAGCATGAGGGAGGGGTTCGAGGTGTTGGTGCAGCTCGTGATTGCGGCGATTACTACCGAGCCGTCGCTTAATTCGAATTTGTCGCCGTTGTTTTGAACCGCGACGTGCTTGGGGGCTGCGCCGAGGGATTTTTCGAAGGATGTTTTTGCTTGCGTGAGCGGGACGCTGTCTTGCGGGCGCTTGGGGCCGGCCATGGTGGGGACGACGGTTGAGAGATCGAGCTCGAGGCCCTCGGAGAAAACTGGATCGGGCGTTTGGTCGGTGCGGAAGATGCCTTGTTCTTTTGCGTAGGCTTCGACGAGGCGGACGCGGTCTTCGGAGCGGCCTGTGAAGCGGAGATAGGCGAGGGTTTCGGAGTCCACGGGGAAGAAACCCATGGTGGCGCCGTATTCGGGGGACATGTTGGCGAGGGTGGCGCGATCTGGGAGCGTGAGATTTGAGAGGCCGGTGCCGAAAAATTCGACGAATTTGCCGACGACGCCGCGCTTGCGCAGAATTTCCGTGACGGTGAGGACGAGATCGGTGGCTGTGGCTCCTTCGGGGAGGCGACCGTGGAGTTTGAAGCCGACCACCGCGGGGATCAGCATCGAGAGCGGCTGGCCGAGCATGGCGGCTTCGGCTTCGATTCCGCCGACGCCCCAGCCGAAGACGCCGAGGCCGTTGACCATGGTGGTGTGGGAGTCGGTGCCGACGAGCGAGTCGGGGAAGGCGACCCATGCGCCGTCTTGTTTTTCGCTAAAAACTACGCGGGCGAGATATTCGAGATTTACCTGGTGGCAGATTCCGGTGTCGGGCGGGACTACTTTGAAATTCTGAAAACCTTTTTGGCCCCAGCGGAGGAAGGCGTAGCGCTCGATATTGCGCTGCATTTCGAGTTCGGCGTTGAAGGCGAAAACGTTGGGGGCGCCGAATTTGTCCACTTGGACGGAATGGTCGATGACTAGCTCGGCGGGGAGGAGTGGATTGATTTTTTGGGGGTCGCCGCCGAGGGCGCACATTGCATCGCGCATGGCGGCTAGGTCCACGACGGCGGGGACGCCGGTGAAATCCTGGAGCAGCACGCGGGCGGGCATGAAGGAAATTTCTTTTTCGGTTGCGCCTGCGGCGCTGGTGGGATCCCAGCCGGCGAGGGCGCGAATGTCGTCTGCGTGGACGAAGTGGGCGTCTTCGTGGCGGAGGAGATTTTCTAGCAGGACTTTGAGCGAGAAGGGGAGGCGGGAGATGTTGCCGATGCCGGCGCGCTCGAGGGTGGCGAGGCGGTAGATGTCGAAGCTTTCGCTGCCGACGCGGAGGGCCGAGCGGGTGCCGAAGGAATTTCGGTGCGAAGTGCTCATGCGGGGATGAACTCCTCTCTGTGTGTGACTTTATATTCTAGCGCAATCGGCCGTGAAGGCTGCAGGAGAGTTGTGCGGCGGGTTGAAGAGATTTCAAATGGCTTTGTTGACATCCTCGTCACAAGCGTGAATTTGGGCCGCGACAGGCGCGGGCGAGTGGTGTTTTCTATGCGAGCAGGAGGAGCGATGCCAGAGATTGGACTCCTGCCGTTTGCGCGCGTGGCCCTGGATGTGGCCACGGCGACTCTGCCGTCCTACCGCAGCCGTTTCAGCAAGCACCAATTCACCCAACCGCAGTTGCTGGCCGTGCTCTGCCTGATGCGCTACGAGGACTGGACCTTTCGCGAAACCGAAGTGCGTTTGCGCGAGCACGGCGAGCTGCTCGTGGCCCTGAAGCTTTCCCGCGTGCCCGACTACACCACCTTGTACCGTTTCTTGCAGCGGCTCGACGACCAGACGATCAATCGTGTGTTGGGAGAATCGGCGCGGCGATTCAAGAGCCCAAAACGTCGCGCGCGGCGCGGCGCCCGCGTGGCCGTCGACGGTACGGGACTGAGCCACAACGCCGCGAGCACCTTTTTTATTCGCCGCATCGAGCAGCGGCCGCGCGGCATGACGCGCTGGAGCTATTGGTTGAAGTGGCTGATCGTCGCCGATCTGGACAAACTGATCATTCTGGCGCAGCGCGGGCGGCAGGCGCCGTGGTGCGATTGCCGAAGTCTGCCGGATTTGGTCGACGCGGCGAGCCGCGTCGCGTCGATCGATTTGGTGTTGGCGGACGCCGAATTTGACACCGAACAAAACCATCGGCACATCCGCGAGCGGCTCGGAGCGCGCAGCATCATCCCGGCCAAGCGCGGCCGCAGCAGTCGCGTGGGAATCCGCGGACAGATGCGGCGGCATTTTCCGGAAAAGACCTACCGGCAGCGAGCCAAGGTGGAAACGGTCTTCTCCATCATCAAACGCAAACTCTCGGCCCGAGCGCCGGGCCGCAGCCTGGCGATGCAGCAGCGCCAAGCGTCGCTGTTGGGACTGACCTACAACCTCTATCGCTTGAGGCACCCTCTCCTCCGACAGGATGTCAACAGAGCCATTTCAAATTTGAAATTTCCGATGAAGGTCAACGGCAAAATCGAGGCGAGCAGGGTGGCTTCGCTTAGGCAGTGGAAGCGGTGGCGGGGCTAACAGGTTTGTTCGGGGGCGTGCCATACTTTCTTGGCGGCGCGAAAAATGAACATTGTTTTGATATCGACTTATGAGTTGGGGCGGCAGCCGTTTGGACTGGCGTCGCCGGCGGCTTGGTTGCGCGAGATGGGGGCGCGGGTGAGGTGTCTGGATCTTTCGCGCGAGGCGTTGTGCGAGGATGCGGTGCGGGCGGCGGATTTGATTGCGTTTTATGTGCCGATGCATACGGCTACGCGGTTGGCTGTGGCGGTGCTGCCGGTTGTGCGCGAGTTGAATGCGCGGGGGCATATTTGTTTTTATGGACTTTATGCGCCGGTGAATGAGGAATATTTGCGGCGGCTGGGAGTTGGGACCATTCTTGGCGGGGAATTTGAGGAGGGGTTGGCGGCGCTTGCGGCGCGGCTTCAGGGGCTAAAGCCCAAGGAAAGGGGAGCGGAGATGTCGGAGCTAAAGCTCCGACCCCCTAAAGAAACGAAATTTTCTGGACGCGGGGAAGACGAGCGGGGGGAGCCCTCCAGCGCAGCGATGACCGCGCAGGCGGAGCCGGTGGTTTCGCTTGCGCGGTTGAAATTTCTGGTGCCTGACAGGAGTGGGTTTGTGCCGCTCTCGAAATATGCGCGGCTGGTAATGCCGGATGGGGCCGCGCGAACGGTCGGGTACACGGAAGCTAGCCGCGGGTGCAAGCATCTTTGCCGGCACTGCCCGATCGTGCCGGTTTATCAGGGCGCGTTTCGGATTGTGGAACGCGATGTGGTGCTCGAGGATATTCGGCGGCAGGTGGCGGCGGGGGCGGAGCATATTAGTTTTGGCGATCCGGATTTTTTCAATGGGGTTGGGCACGCGTTGCCGCTTGTGGAAGCGCTGCATCGGGAATTTCCGGGCTTGAGCTATGACGTGATTATCAAGGTGGAGCATCTTTTGAAGCACCGGGATTGCTTGGCGCGGCTGCGAGAGACCGGATGCCTGTTTATTACCAGCGCGGTGGAATCGGTGGATGATGCGGTGGTTGAGAGGCTTGATAAACATCATACTCGGGCGGATTTTCTTTCGGCTGTGAGCATCTTGCGCGAGATTGGGCTGACTGTTCAGCCCACGTTTGTGCCTTTTACGCCTTGGACGACGATTGGGGGATTTTGCGAACTGTTGGATTTGTTGCGCGAGCAGGAGTTGGTCGAGAACGTGGCGCCGATTCAGCTTGCGATTCGATTGCTGATTCCGGCGGGGTCGCGGCTGCTGGAGTTGGCGGACATTCGCGGTCTTGTGGGCGCGTTTGATGAGGCGGGGCTGGTCTATCCTTGGCGGCATTCGGATGCGCGGGTGGACCGCTTGTGCGGGGAGCTGCAGGGGATTGTGCATGCGGGCGAGAAAATGAAATTGCCGCGGGCGCAGATTTTTGAACGGATTGAGGAGGCGGCTTACGCGACGGCTGGGTTGGGGGACGTTGGGCGCGGGGCGAGACGGGCGCTGCCTGTGCTGGCGGCGCGGGCGGCGATCCCCTACTTGAACGAGCCCTGGTATTGTTGAGCGGAGCCGACCGGGGACCAGTTGGTTCCCATTGTTGAGGCGCGAGGGAAAATGCGGCAGGCGGATACGTTTGTGTAGGGCGAGAACAGGGAGGCAGGGAAGCACGGAGGCAAGGAAGCAAGAAAACAAGAAAGCAGGGAATGAGCTCAGATAAGAAAAATTTGCTGATACTGGCTAGCAAGCTTGGTTATCAGACGCGGGGGTTTGCGGAGGCGGCTGAGAAGCTGGGCGTGGCGGTGCGGTTTGGGACGGACCGGTGCCACAAACTGGATGATCCTTGGGGCGACAACGCGCTGGCTTTGCATTTCGAGCGGCCGCGCGAGGCGGTGGAGGAAATTGTGCGGGCGCTTGCGGGGAATCCTCCGGCTGCGGTGCTGGCGCTGGGGGACCGGGCGACTCCGGCGGCTGCTTATGCGGCGGAGGCTTTCGGGCTGCCGGGGAATCCGCCGAAGGCTGTCGAAACATGCCGGAACAAATTGCGGCAGCGGGAGGCGCTTTCCGCGGCGGGGCTTCCTGTGCCGGACTTTTTTTTCTTTTCGCTGGCGCATCATGTGGCGCATGTGCTGCCGCGCGTTACGTTTCCTTGCGTACTGAAGCCGCTGACGCTGGCGGGCAGCCAGGGCGTGGTGCGGGCGAACAATGCGGAGGAATTCGAGTGGGCGGTCGAGAGGATTCGGAGGCTGCTTACGTCGGCTGAGATTCAGTTGTTGCGCGAGCCGATGCTCGACCATTTGCTGGTGGAGAAATATATTCCGGGGAGGGAAGTGGCGGTCGAGGGGTTGATGGATCGCGGCGATTTGCGCGTGCTGGCGATTTTCGATAAGCCGGATCCGCTTGAGGGGCCGTTTTTCGAGGAGACGATTTACGTGACGCCTTCGCGGTTGCCTGAGGAGTTGCAGCGTGCAGTCGAGGAATGCGCGGCGCGGACGATTCGGGCGCTTGGGCTGACTACGGGGCCGCTGCATGCGGAATTTCGTGTGAACGAGCACGGGCCGTGGGTGCTGGAAGCGGCGCCGCGGCCGATTGGGGGATTGTGCGGGCGGGCGTTGCGATTTGGCGAGGCGCGGATTTCGCTTGAGGAGCTTTTGTTGCGGCATGCGCTGGGGCTTGAGGGGAGCGAGCTTGCGCGCGAGGAGGCTGCTTCCGGAGTGATGATGATTCCGGTGCCGCGGGGCGGGATTTTCGAGGGCGTTGAGGGAGTGGACGAGGCGGGGAGAATCGCTGGGATTGAGGAGATACGGATTACGGCGCGGTTGCATGATTACGTTGCGGCTTGGCCGGAGGGGTCGAGCTACCTGGGATTTATTTTTGCGCGCGCGGGGGCGCCGGGGGAAGTGGAGGAGGCGCTGCGGGCGGCGCATGGGAAGATGCGATTTAAATTTTCGCCGCGATTGGCAGTGGAGCATCCGGTGACTGGGCGGATGGGGAGTTGAGGGGCAAAAAGCAATTTCAAATGGCTTTGTTGACATCCTCGTCACAAGCGTGAATTTGGGCCGCGACAGGCGCGGGCGAGTGGTGTTTTCTATGCGAGCAGGAGGAGCGATGCCAGAGATTGGACTCCTGCCGTTTGCGCGCGTGGCCCTGGATGTGGCCACGGCGACTCTGCCGTCCTACCGCAGCCGTTTCAGCAAGCACCAATTCACCCAACCGCAGTTGCTGGCCGTGCTCTGCCTGATGCGCTACGAGGACTGGACCTTTCGCGAAACCGAAGTGCGTTTGCGCGAGCACGGCGAGCTGCTCGTGGCCCTGAAGCTTTCCCGCGTGCCCGACTACACCACCTTGTACCGTTTCTTGCAGCGGCTCGACGACCAGACGATCAATCGTGTGTTGGGAGAATCGGCGCGGCGATTCAAGAGCCCAAAACGTCGCGCGCGGCGCGGCGCCCGCGTGGCCGTCGACGGTACGGGACTGAGCCACAACGCCGCGAGCACCTTTTTTATTCGCCGCATCGAGCAGCGGCCGCGCGGCATGACGCGCTGGAGCTATTGGTTGAAGTGGCTGATCGTCGCCGATCTGGACAAACTGATCATTCTGGCGCAGCGCGGGCGGCAGGCGCCGTGGTGCGATTGCCGAAGTCTGCCGGATTTGGTCGACGCGGCGAGCCGCGTCGCGTCGATCGATTTGGTGTTGGCGGACGCCGAATTTGACACCGAACAAAACCATCGGCACATCCGCGAGCGGCTCGGAGCGCGCAGCATCATCCCGGCCAAGCGCGGCCGCAGCAGTCGCGTGGGAATCCGCGGACAGATGCGGCGGCATTTTCCGGAAAAGACCTACCGGCAGCGAGCCAAGGTGGAAACGGTCTTCTCCATCATCAAACGCAAACTCTCGGCCCGAGCGCCGGGCCGCAGCCTGGCGATGCAGCAGCGCCAAGCGTCGCTGTTGGGACTGACCTACAACCTCTATCGCTTGAGGCACCCTCTCCTCCGACAGGATGTCAACAGAGCCATTTGAGATCTCTGTCTTCTCCCCCACCCCGCCCCAAACATCCACACACAAACATCCTTGCAATCCCCTCAGACCCGCGCTAAGAATTGCCTATCCCCCTTACAACTTAGCTTTTGATTTTGTGCGGAAAGCCTCGTCTCGCGGCCGCAGACACCTCTCTGCTCCCGCCCGCCAAGGCTCCTCCACAAAGGCGCGGTTCCCGCCCGCTTCACCGGAACGATTTCAAAATGGAGAATGAACGAAAATGAACGAAATGGAAAAAAATACGAATCACCCCGAAGCCGCCGACGCTCTAGCCCGCCACTCCCGCAAATGCTCCATCTGCCACCACCCCGACCGCGAAGCCATCGAACAAGACTTCCTCCACTGGAGCACCTCCTTCTACATTCAACAGGAATACGACATCAACGATGCTCGCTCCATTTATTGCCACGCCCGCGCCACCGGCCTCATCCAACGGCGCAGAGAAAACCTCCTCGCGGCTCTCGACAACCTCGTCGAGCAGTCTGCCCACACAGTTCCCTCAGCAGATGGCATCCTGCGCGCCATCCGCGCCTATTCCTGCCTCGATGAATATGGACGCTGGACCGACCCGCCTTCCCGCGTCTTCTTCTCGACCTCTCAAGCAGCTCCGATCGGGCCGTCCGGTTCCTCCGTTCCCGGCGACGCGACGCAGACCATTACCATCCCGGCGCCCAAAGCCGATCAGACCGGCGAGCCGCTTCTTGGGCCTGATCCAAGTGAGCTGTCCGTGGTGCAACCGCCGCAAGATATACCCGCCGCCCAGGTCAGCGCCGAGGACGAAAATCTAATTCCGGTCTCGAGATTAGAAGTGCCCCTAAGTGATTGAAAACATGGACACGAGACCATTTCTAAACTGCGCAAAACACCCCCCTGGGGTATCCCCGGGCGCATCTCTTTCCGCGCCATCTCACCTCTCGCCCGCCCATCGCATCAGATTGACTCGTGCCCCTCCGCACGCTATCGTGCGGCCTTACAGGGGAGAGTGCTCAACGTGCGCTGGCTGAAATGGACGGCGATTGCTCTGATTTTGGTCTTGGCGGCGGGCTATGGCGCGCTCAGCTATTTCATCGGCGGCCCGCGCGACATCTACGGCTTCCTGCGCTACGCCCTGCCCGGCTGGCGGAGCGGAGACTTGCGCGTCGGCAATCCCGCGCCCAATGTGGAACTGGTCTCGCTCGATGGCCAAACGAGATTCGCCATTCGTGATCGCATCGGCCAGCGCCCGCTCGTCCTCATTTTCGGCAGCTACACCTGACCGCCCTTTCGCCGCGAGGTAGGCTACCTCGCAAAACTCTACGATGATTACAAGGACCGCGCCGATTTTCTCGCCGTCTACATCCGCGAAGCGCACCCGCTCGACGAGTGGCAAATGAAATCAAATGTGGATGAAGGCGTCTGCTACCCGCAGCCGAAATCGCTCGCCCAGCGCGTGGCCATCGCCAATGATTTCACCCAGAGATTCCATTTCCCGATTCCAGTGGGCGTCGATTCCATGGCCAACACCGCGGACACGCTCTACGCAGGATGGCCCGAGCGCGTTTATATCCTCGATGAATCTGGAAAAATTGTTTACCGCGGTGGGCTAGGCCCGTTCCACTTTCATCCGGAAGAAGCCCGCGCCTGGCTCGAGCAAAAATTCCCCGCCGTCCGCGCCGGCTCCTGACGCCACGGGCGCAGCTCTTCGCTTCCGAAATTCTCGCCTAACGCACAACCTTGCTCTCTTTTCGCTCCGCAGCCCCGCCGGACATTTCCTCCGCCGCAGCCGCGGCCATTGCTTCCCATTCGGGCAGTTGCTCTGCAATTCCCAGGCTGTCCAAATATTCCAAATCCACCGGCTGGTATGCGAGGGCATCGTCAATCGGCGGCCCCACCGGATGCGCGTGCGCAAGGAAATTCGCCACATGCACAGCTCCCACAGCGTCGAACGTATCATGCGGCACTCGCCGCGGTTGGTGGTGGTGCGCCACTGCCTCCACTACCTGCGTTGGAAAACCCCAAAGCCCCAGCAGGTACGCTCCCACTTCCGCGTGCGAGACTCCCATCAATTCTTCTTCCACCGCGTAGAGCGGCCGCTTCTCCTCCCTGGCCCCTTTCAGCGCCCGCGTGAAATAGCTCTGCGCGCGCGTGGCCATCACCAGCTTCCCCACGTCGTGCAACAGCCCGGCAACCACCGCCACGCCGGGCACAGCGCCCGGTGCCTCCAGGCGCGCCGCAATTTTCGCCGTCAGTTGCGAATGCACGTGAAGCTCTTCGAAAGAAAATCCCGAGAAGGCGCCGGTCACATTGAAAACGCGAAACACCTCCGTCGAAAGCACCAGGTTTTCCACCATATTGATGCCCAGAAAAGTCACCGCCGTCCTCACCGTCGAGACTTCGCGTGGCAGCCCGAAAAACGCGGAGTTCACAAGCTGCAGCACTTTCGCCGATATGCCCACGTCCTGCTCCACAAGACGCACCACGTCCTTCAGTGACGCATCCGGATCAGCGAGCTTATTTCGCAACGCCATGTATGTCGCGGAGAGCGCGGGCAAATCTTTCACCGAGCCCACAATGCCTTCCAGCATCTTATTGCTCAAAAGCTGCGATAGGCTTGTCGCGCGCTCGACAC
The DNA here is from genome assembly GCA_963701005.1 of uncultured Acidobacteriota bacterium. Lineage (GTDB taxonomy): Bacteria > Acidobacteriota > Terriglobia > Acidiferrales > UBA7541 > Palsa-295. The sequence goes on along the minus strand of OY969555.1, from coordinate 1,585,949 downwards.
CCACGCGCAGCACGTGCGGATCGCAAGGCTTCAACAGAAATTGGTGGGCCACCGGAATCGCCCGCAGCGCGCCGGCCATTTCCTGCTGGCTTGCGAGCACCACCCGCACGACCCCTGGAAATTTTTCGCAGACTGCCTTTAGCAGCGTGGCGCCGTCCATTTCGGCCATGCTCACGTCGGACACGATTGCATCGAACGGCCTGGCCCCGAGCAGAATCAGTGCCTCCTGCCCGCTCCGCGCGAACACCATTTCCCAATGGCCCTTCTGCGGCTCCAAAGCCCGCTGAAGTTCCCCGAGATTCTGGGAGTCGTCATCGACAAAAAGAATTCGCTTCATCCATTGCTCCCTGACGACAGTTTTCGACCTGCATTAATCCGAACGGAGCTGCGTGGCGCGCGAAGCGGCACCAAATCGCGGCCACAAAAGCGGCCGCCGGCACGCCTATCAAATTGGAAAGGGAAAAATTAAGCTACGAGAGGAAACTGCCTTAGGACGGCGAGCCGCGATCGCTCGTCATTTCACACCACTCGCGGCGCCAGGAGAACCCGCACTCCGCCCAAGCCTCGGTCCCGAGCCGCGCGCACCCCGTCACATCTATCAGTATAAGCTCCAGCGCAGCGCTTCCGGATGGCGCGTCCAACTGGCGTGTCCGAAGAGTCAGGCCATGCCATCTGCGCTCCATTTTAGCGCCGTAGGCGCGTCACAAGTTAGCCCAGCCCGCCGCTTTCTGGCGGGCTGGGTAAACAACGCCCAATAGTCCCGAGCGCCGTAGGTGCGACACGGCCTTACTCACGCGCCGCACCAAACACGCTGGATGTCAACAAAGCCAGATGGATTCTGCTCACCAAGCGCCGCCTCACCGTTTCATTGGCTCTTCTTCTTGCCGAATAGACCGCCAACCGCTCCCACCGCCTTCCCGCCTGCCACGCCCGCGCCCGCCACGTCTCCCACCGTGCCCTTGGCCATGCTCCCCGCGAGCCCTGCGACGTCCGGAACGAAAATGGGATTCGAGGTCGTGCCTTCTATCTTGAATGGAATTCCGCCCTTTCCGCCGCCTGCCCCAATTTTTGTCATCACCGCGCCCGCCCCGCCTCCGCCCGTGAGCTTCACATTCATCTTGCAATCCAATTGGCCGCTGGCGCTCACGTTGGCATCGCCTGTCACTGTCCCGATCGAAGGCGCGACCACGTTCAAATTCTGTGCATGAATCCCTTCGCCGTCCATCCGCAGATTCATACTCAGCGTCTGTATTTCGGTGTCCGGACTCTTGCTCACGGCGCCTAGCCCCGGAATCGAAGAAAGCGCTCCCAGTTTCGATCCAAAGCTGAATCCGGTCAGCTTCCCGTTCGAAAGATTCACGGGACCAGTAATCACCAGGCGATTCACCGGCCCGCTAATCGCCAAATTCGTCTCGAGTGTTCCGCTCTGCAGCGACGCGCCCGGTGGCAGCGTCACGCCCACCGCCGGCAGCATTCCTTCGAGATCCGGCACGGGCATGCCCTGCCCGTTCATCTTCATCTGCAGCGTCGCCTCCTCACCCGTGGTGCTGAATGTCCCGCTCAAGCGCGCGAGCGCCTTCCCGATATGAACGTCGCCCTGTTTCAGTATCCCGGTGCCCCGCTTCAGGTCATATTCCACGGCATAGTCCACATTCACGGTCACTTTCGCGGGACTGCCATTTGGTTTCAGCTTCAGCTTGTCCGCCTTCACCGCTCCCTTCGAAGTCAACTGGTGGCCGTCCGACACAACATCCCCATTGAAATCGATCAACCCGCCGATCCCTGACGCGGGATCGAGGAACCCGCTCGAAGCTCCGAGGTCCAGATGCGCCACGTCAATCTTCGCATTCATCGGCGTCTGGGTGGTGTCGGCTTTGTCGATGGGCCCCGCTTTCCCTTCCAATTTCACGGCGCCATTCGCCGGGTCCTTCGCCGAAAACTTGAACGGGAATTGCGTGGTGTAAGACAAATCGGAAGCTCCGAGGTTCACTTCCTGATAGACCAGCGGTTTCGCACGCGACCCTATCGTGCCCACCGTGACCTTGCCGTTTGATATTTCGAGCTTATCAACCGATAGGTCGGTTGGCCCCGATGGAACGTCTCCTTTCGGTTTGCCCTTTGAATCGCCGCCGCCACTCGCCAGGCTCCCGTAATTCCAGACCCCGGCGGAGCTTCGCCACAGCGACACCTCCGGCTCGACGATGGTGAACGACCGCACCGCAAGCCTCTTCGAAAAGATTAGCGGCAACAGATCCACGCCGACCGTCAATTTCTTGGCCGTCAGGAATGCCGTCTTGCTGAAGGCCGGATCGTCCGAAATAACCAAATTTTCTATCGCCACGCCGCCCGAAAAGATCGCCAGCGATATGTTGCCGATATCCACTTTCCGGCCCAGCGCGGTATTCAGTTGCGTCTCGATCTTCGGTTTGAACTGATTCACGTCAATCAGCATCGGCAAGATAAGAACGATAATCAGGAGCACGACGATCACGCCGCCGGCAATAATCAGGGGCTTATTCTTCATGGCGAACCTCCGGAGAGACCTACTCGAACTGCGGGATGCCAACGCCCTTGTTGGGAGCGCAATCATACTCCCCCAATAATGCATGCGGCAATCAGATGTTCCCACCTTCTGGACAGCCGCAACGCTATTTGCGAAAATAGAGGTGGAATAGTTTGGGGCTAATGCTGCTGCGCCCGTCCATGCAAGACCGGGTTGGCGCTAAATGGGTCGAAGCAACCGATATGAAGCGAATGGAACAAATATTTCGTAAACGTTGGATCGGAAGCGCCCTGCTTCTGATGATCGCGCCGCTTTGCGCCTCCGCCCAGTCCCATTCACCCGGGCCGCCGGAAGAGCATCGCCTGCGCCTTTACCACACCCACACGGGCGAGCGGATTGACATCATTTACCGCCGCGGCGACTCCTTCATTCCGGACGCCGTCGCCAAGCTCGACTACTTCCTGCGCGACTTTCGTACCGGCGATGTCCGCCACTTCGATCCTCGCCTCTATGACATCCTCGAGGAGCTAACCATCACCACGGGCCACCCTGACGCCGAAATTGACATCGTCTGCGGATATCGCTCGCCGTGGACCAACGAATTCCTCCGTTCCCATACGAACGGGGTCGCCAAGAATAGCCTGCACATCCAGGCCGAGGCCATCGATCTGCGCATGCCAGTCGTGAATACCCTCCAGCTCCGCAAAGCCGCCCTGGCCCTCCATCGCGGCGGCGTCGGTTACTACCCGCATTCCGATTTCATTCATGTCGACACAGGGCGTGTGCGGCAGTGGTGCTTCGATTGTCCGGCCAGCCTCGTAACCGGCGACTAACCCGGATACGGGTAACCCTTCTCCAAAACCTTTTCGAGCTCTACATCATGCCCGTAAATGTCATCGTAAAAATGAACCTGCAAATCCTCCGTCACGATGGCCGTGCCATACACAATCCAGACAGGCAGCGGGTGCTTTAGATTCACCTGCTCTGTCTTATCGCCGCTCATCGCGGCGTGAATCCGCTCCATGTCCCAGCCGGGATTATTGCGCAGGACCCACAGCGCCATGTCCGCGGGCTTTTCTAGGCGTATGCAGCCGTGGCTGAAATCCCGCCGTGATCTTGAAAACAGTTCCGTCGATGGCGTGTCGTGCATATAGATGTCAAAGTTATTCGGGAAGATGAACTTCACGAGCCCGAGCGAATTCTTCGGCCCGGGCTTCTGGCGTATGAATAGCTTCCCTGCGCGAAGCTGCTCAAGCATGTCGCTCGAAACAGGCCCTGACCCAACCACGCTCTGGCGTGCGTCCACCACTTCGAAACCCTTTTTCGTCAGATAGTCGGGATCCTTCGCCAGGCCGGGCAGGAGCTCTCCCTTCGCAATCGAATACGGCACATTCCAGTAGGGGCGGAAAATCACGTACTCCATGCTGTCAACAAACAAGGGAGTGCTGTGATTGTATGCCTTGCCCACGACCACGTTCATCGACAAGGCCACCTTTCCATGTTCGTCGTAGGCCCGAACCCGAAACTCCGGAATATTAGCGACGATAGGGGGATATGGTGGCCCGAGCGGCAACCACCTCCACCGTTCCAGCGTCAGTTGCATCTGTCGCACGCGGCGGCTCAATGGGACGTTCATATCCGCCAGCGTCTGCGCGCCGATACGGCCATCCGCATCGCGTCCATGCCGCCGCTGAAAATTCTTCACCGCGTCCACGAGCGCTCCCTGGTAAATCGTGCTGTCCGCCGGAACATCAGCATTTGCCGGAAGATCCCCCACCAGGTGCAATAGGCGCGTCAGTCGAGGAACGCCGGGATAGGAATCTCCGGGCGCGATTGTTTTCTTCACTTCCGGCAGTTGTTCCCACTCGTCCTTTTGCGCCAACTCCCGGTACGTTTGCAGCGCTTGAATCGTGCGCCGATAGCCCTCGTAAGGAGGCTCGACATGCGCCAGGATGTCATCAACATTTGGCGCATCCACAACGTCTTCCTTCAGGAACGAGGGCAAATCGTATTTCTTTTCGTTCACTTCGAAACCGAAATCAAAATGCCGGGGGTTCACTTTGCCGATGTGCAGGTCGGAGATATAGCGCATCACACAGACCGTCAGTTCGACATCAAAGTGCAGGGCATCCGCTTCAGCAGGTTGCGGCACCGTGGGTTTGAGTCTTGCCAGCCGGCCGGCCCACCGTGAGCCATCGTAATCCTCGGCGGAAAGACCCTTTTGATCCGCGAGCAACAACAGCGCAATTACCTGACGGGCCTGTGCAGTCGGCTGCATTTCTCGTACCCATGAGAGTGAGTCGCCATACGAGTCGTAGAATTTCGTAACATGCACGCGGTAATCGCTGAAATCCGGCCACCGCAACTGCTCGAGACTTCCCGCCTTGATAATGGCTTGCAGCGAAGCCTGCCCTTCGGGGCTGAGCTGCTGTGGAGGGGCTGTGCTCTGCGCGCCGGTTTGCGCGAAGGCGACCGCGTGCAGTGATAATCGCTCCGTTAAGTCGAGTTTCTGCGCGGAGAAAATCATGAGACTGGTGGAGAGCAAGATAGCCAGCCCACGCAGGGGGCCTCTCCACCCGGACTCTTTAATTCGCCTCATCGTACCCCCTGTTCGCGGCTCGTCGCCAAATGCGCCGCTCATCACTCGAAAAGAAGATGCAAATACATATCACGAAGCCGCATCATTTACGACGATATGCTCGCTCCGGTTTTGAATTCCGCCCCAAAAGAATGAATCGCGACCCTTTTCGCTGAACCGTGGTGAAGATTTCACTAGGCATCGCGGGATAATCGTGCTAGTCTGTTCTTGCGTTTGTTGCTCTTGTAACACCTTTAGATTCGATTGAAGGGGCTGCAAGTTCACACTTGCAGCCTCTTTTGCGTTACGGCTGGAGGCGGTCGAGAAGCACAAATAGCTTAAAAAGAAGGAAGTAAATAAGTGAGAGAACAAGGAACAGTAAAGTGGTTCAATGCCAGCAAGGGTTTTGGGTTCATCCAGCGCCAGTCCGGCGAGGACGTTTTCGTCCATTTCTCGGCCATTCAGGCCGAGGGATACAAGTCGCTGAACGAAGGCCAGGCGGTTGAATTCGAAGTAACCCGCGGCCCCAAGGGCCTGCAGGCTGCGAACGTGACTAGCCTCTAGTCAGGATCGGCGGGCCAAACGCTTCGGCGTCTGGCCCGCCTTTTTTTTCGTCTGGGGCCGCCGAAACAACATCAGCATGGTGGCAGCAATTGGAAGCGTTTTTAGCATCCCATGAGCGAACCCCGCATCATCGTGCAATTTGTCGGTTTTGAAGCCAAGAATCTCGTCCGCGAGTACACCTTTACCGTCCGCGAACCTGCCACCGAGCCGCGTGAATTCACGTTGACGATTGCCAACGAGGCGTTTGACAAGCACCGTGTCCGCTACCAGGACGCGCCCGATGTTTGCTCTCACAAGCTGCACCGCGAGCTCGCGGCGTCCGAAAATCACCCGCTGAAAAATCATTTCCGACTTAGCGATGCCGAGCTTGACGACTACCGCACCACCCACACTCATTCAGCCCCCAAGTATCCTTACGCCCCGAAGCCCGTCGAAGAAGACGCTTGAATTTCTACGGGGCCTGACGCTCTGGACATTGCTGTAGCAATCCCTCCAAGTTGGATCAAGCACAGCCGCCTCGATCGAGTGATTCCCTGCTTCTGACTCATGGTATGTTTCCTCGCGGCGAGCCGATACAATCGCTTTGACCGAGGCTGATGGGTTGACGCAACAATCCGTTCTAATGCCTTCCATTGATAAGAGCGAGGAACCCGCTGGCGCCTCATCGCCCGATACCAACACGCGTGCCCTCGTGCTGACGGCCCGCTTTTTCCGCGAATATCCGCTGGGATTTGTCGCGATCTCTCTGTTCATCCTTACTCCTTGTTTCTGGCATCGCCGCATCGAAGCGGGCGACCTCGCAAGCCATCTTTACAACGCGTGGCTCGCACACTTGATCGAGCGGGGGCAGGTCCACGGCCTGGTGATCGCGACGCAATGGACCAACGTGCTCTTTGATTATCTTCTGAGCGCGCTCGCGCGCTTTTTCAGCATGAACGTGGTTGAGAAGGTTTCTGCTTCGCTGGCAGTATCGATTTTCTTCTGGGGCGCTTTCGCACTTATCAGCGCTGCCATACGCCGTCCTCCGTGGCACCTTGTTCCACTGATTGCCATGGTCACGTATGGGTGGACTTTTCAGATGGGCTTTTTCAACTACTATATTTCGCTCGGCCTCTCGTTTTTTGGGATCGTGGTATTTTGGAGAGGGAGGGGGTATGAGCGCCTGCTGCCAATTGCGCTCGCGCCATTCATTCTGTTGGCGCATCCGCTGGGACTTGCGTGGCTCGGGGCGGCGGCTTTCTACATCGCGATCGGAGAGAGGATCCCGCGCCGCCTCCAGTTTTTGTGGCTTCTGACGGCAGCCGCCGCGCTTGCAATTGTACATTTCTACCTGCAGCGCCACTTTGTCGTAGACACCGAAACGGATCCGCTCTATTTCTTTACAGGCGCTGACCAGTTTGTCCTTTTCGGGGCGCGCTACAAGATCACGCAGGTAGCGTTCCTCGTTTTCGTTTTCACCGCAATCCTGCTGGATGCGATGCATCGGCGACGCGAGCGCGGCCTCTGGGATGCTTATCGAATGCCGCTCGAGCTCTACGTCATCGTCGAGTTGGGAGTGATTCTGCTTCCGGACGGGATACGCTTTCCGGGCCCCCCGTCCGCGCTGGCTCTTCTCACCGAGCGTCTCACCTCGGTTTCCGCCGTCCTGTTGTGCTGCCTGCTTGGGGCGATGCAGCCGCGACGATGGCATTTGATTGTGGGCACCGGTATCGCAGCTCTCTTTTTCACATTCTTGTATCAGGACACGGCAACATTGAATCGAATGGAGGTGCAGGCTGAGAGGCTGGTTAGAACTGTGCCGCCCGGTCAACGTATTCTGGCGACGATCCAGCGACTGCCCGGGTCGCGGGTCTTGATCCAGCACATGATCGACCGCGCTTGCATAGGATATTGCTTCAGTTATGGGAACTACGAGCCAACCTCCGGGATGTTCCGAGTGCGCGCGCTGCCGGGAAATCCTTATTGTATGACGGAGCCCGATTCCGCCGCGGACATGGAAGATGGAACCTACGAAGTGGCTGCTGAGGATCTGCCCGCTTACCAGGTATACCAGTGCAGCATGGCGGGAACGGATCTGTGTATTCGGCCGCTCGAAGCCGGCGAGGACAACGACCGGCTCGGAATTCATCCGCCTGAACCGTAATGGCGCGGGATCACGGGAGGAGGCCGAATACGACGACGCCGGTGGGTGTGCCGACGTAAACTTTTCCGTTGGCGATCATCGGCGTGATGAACTTATTATTCGAAAAATTGTCCCGTCCGCCCGCCGCCTGGTTGCTGTTGTATAGCTCCTGGGCGAGATTGCCGGCTTGGTAAGCGTGGAGCAAGCCGCCGCCGGCATTCTCGATAGCCCACACGATTCCATTCGATGTGTCGTTCGCAGAGATGCTCGGAGTAGATCCCGGATATCCGAATGAGCCGGAGGTCTGAGAAGACGGCGGATTCACGAGCTTTGCATTCGTGATGGTAAAAGCTTTCAGCGGAGAATTCTGTCCGCCGTAATAAACCGTGCCGTTGAAATAGGCGGGCATGGCCCAGACACCGCCGCCGGTGACGCCGTCGAGTTCCTGGTATATGGCGCTGTCGTTGTTGGTGTTGAATTTTCCCATCATGTCGCGATTGACGACGTATATTTTTCCATCTTTTCCGGCGCCGACCCCGAGGTGCCAGGTGTTGCCGGAAGTGTCCTTCACGTCGGGCAGAAGCATGGCGCCGCCGGAACCGAGGTCCACGTCGCCATTCGATTCGGCGTCCGTATTGTGCATGGTGAAATAGTCGGCAACCGCGAGGGTATTCCCGCTGGTGGAAAGTTTGACGAAGGCGTTGCCGTAGTCGCCGTGTTCGGGCATGCCGTTCACGTCGAGGGTGTCGTCGAAGGTGCCGTTGGCATCGAGAAAATAAATATTGCCGGAAGAATCGGCGGCGAGGCCCGCGCCGGCCATCCAGATGGCGCCTTCGCTGCCGTTGGGGGTGACATCGATTACGCTTTCCTGGGCCAGCGTGGTTTCGTTGTAGCCCATTACCCAGCCGGTGTAGGAGCCTCCATCGCAGTGAGAGGCCCAACCGGTATAAATCACGCCATTCAGGAGTAGAAGCCCGGTACGTTCCTTGTACTGCTTGGGATCGAAGGTGGTGTGTCCACCGGTATTGGGGAAGGTAGCCTGAACTGTGACGGGGCTGGCAGATTCTTCCGCGCCGGTAGTGATATCGAGCGCGTGCAAACGCTGGAAATAATTCGAGCCGTTCTTGGACATGGCCACGAGGTAGATCGTTCCGTCAGCGCCTGCCGTGAGATCAATTACCGGGGTGGAGGTGATTCCGATTTCAGGTGTCACCTGGCCGCAGCCGCGATTGTCGCTGGCGGATTCGCCCGAACCGAGGACGGATACTTTCCAGAGTTGCGCGAAGGTGTCCGCGTCAAAGGCATAGACGGAATCATTTTCCGTGACGACAAAGACGACATTGTGGACCGAGTTGGCAACCGTCAAGTTCGGGACGTAGAGGGGTTCGGCGTCCACAAGGCCATCCACGGTCATGAAACCAAGCTTGCCGAAAGTGGCCGAATTCACGTTGCTCGGCGTCAAGATTGTTTCATTCAAATTCTGTCCAGTACGGCCGGAGTCATTGTGATAGGTGAGAACCTGCGCGTTGCTCGGAGTCGGGGGCTTGACGGTCAAAGTCACAATCGAGCTTGGCGCACTGCCTTCGGCGTTCTTCACCGTTACTTGAATTTTCGCGTCGTTATCCTGATTGGTTGTTGCGGGCGTGGTGTAAGTGGAAGAATTCGTGCCGACGTCGCTGCTATTGAAAGTCCACTGGTAGGTAAGAGGCGCGGTTCCGGTAGCGGTTACCGTGAAGGTCGCAGTCTGCCCCAAATTCACAGTGGTGTTCACCGGCTGCTTGGTGATAGATGGCGCCGTAGCAGCCGCCGTCACGGTGAGGGTGGCGGTCCCGCTTGTGATGGAACCCGCAGAGTTGGTGATCACGACTTGAAATTTGTCGTTGTTATCGCCGGACGTTGTTGCCGGGGTGGTATAGGTTGACGAGTTGGTTCCGACGTTAGTGGTGCCTTTTTGCCATTGGTACGTGAGAGGAGCTGAGCCGGTAGCAACCACGGTGAAGGTGGCCGTCTGGCCGACAGTCACGGACTGATTTGACGGCTGTTGGGTGATGGATGGCTTGGTGGGTCCCGGATTCTGGCTCGAGGAACTTGTGCTGCCACAGGCGCTCAGTAGCGCCGCCCCAGAGAGGATGGCAGCAGCAAAGATCAGGTTGGGTCGTAATTTCATGCCCGATTCTCCTCTTTTAGGGGGCCGGTCTGGGCAGCCGGGTATAACGCGGAGGCGATTCCAAAAACATGGAAAAGTTTGCTATTAGAAATTCGGCCTTATTGGCCTCGAATCGATCGTTTGCGCCACCGTTTTCGCCGCTCAAAATCATTCCCTCTCTCATTCGACAACCGATTTTTGAGATCTCAGTACACATTTCGCTCCCACGAGCTTACGCACAATCGCGCAAGAATTCACCTGTTCGATGGGACAGTTCCGGGACAGTCAGCTCTGTTGAACCTAATCTCGGAAGTGCGTTCTCAGGGGCTAAGTCACCACAACGTTCATTCGTGACGCAACGCGGCCATGGGGTCTGAGCACATGGCGCGGCGGGCGGGGATGAAAGTGGCCCAAAGCGCGACGGCGCAGAGCAGAATCGCCACAGAGGAGATGGTGAGCGCGTCGGTGCTGGTCACGCCCAGCAACAAACCGCTCAGGTAGCCCGTCAGGGCGAATTAGCCGGATCGACCGCTAAGCTCACAGGCGCACCGCAGTTTGTGCAGTGCAGATCGCTGGGATTAAAGCGGAACTTCCAACTTCCGAGTGGCCGACGGCCCGCTCCGAACTAACTTGTGGCTTCAACCCCGGACCAAGTCCACGCCTGCCAGATGATGACCGAGGTGCATACAGTTTCGATCGTCGCGAAAAACAAGTACGCTGGATAAACGGGGTCCCGAAAGTCACCGTTAGTCAGAGGCAGAACGAAGGTCAGGAAACCGTTTACAAGGGTCAGAATGGCACCCGCGATGATATTCGCCAGCCGGTTCGCTCCAAACGGAAGCAGTCGACACGCCACAATCATGGCGATGGGTATTTCCATCAAGACCGCTGATCCCAGCAGAGCCCATTGTGGAAGGTGTGGGGCTGAATTCGGCGAGCCAACGAAAGCGAACAGGGCAAGCACGTCCGCATACAGGTAGTTTAATAACGCGAAGAGCCAGAATAGAGACAACCGCTCCTTTGTGTCATGCATGTCAACCTCCTTCGGATCTGAGTGCACTCCCGCTCAGGCACCACCGCCTGCTGCAGGTGCGAGCCTCTCTACACTTGCGAGCGGGTCCCATTAAGAAGTCCGCTGTGCTGGAGAGGGCAATTTCCCTCCGCAATGCGGGCAATTCGACCATCCGGGCTCCACCCCACGGCGGCAATTCGGACACGTTGGCTGCATCGCCGTCCCGCACGACGGGCAAAACACATAACTCTCTCTCACTAGCGCTGCACACTGCGGACACGGTCTGGACAACGGATCCTGTAACACGAAGTAGAGAATGATTCCGATTGCGTGGGGCACGAGAATCGAGAGCCACGTCCATAACACGTATCGCATACCTCGCCGCTTCGCATCGGCATAGACGTATCCGATTAACAGGACCCATACGAGCAGAACAAGACAGAATCCGTATACGGATGCGACCCTGCCGGCAAGCGGCCAACGACTCATTCTCGGATCAGTGGGAACGGCGACGAAACAAACCAGGGTCGATGCTACCAAGTAAAACGCGATCCCGATTACCCAGGCAGTCCGCGGAATGACACGCAATTCCTCCCGAAACCGGCTCATGCCATTCTCCTTCCTTGCTGGCGATGCCTCCCAAGCAAGACTGCCGCGACGCCGCCTGTGGCCCACGCCAGGCTCGTGAATACCGCGAACAGGAACCAGTAGTTATTGAACCCTGGCTCAAACCAGGCCAACAGCCCGCCCGTGATTAGGCGGAAAATCGGCCAGGTCACCACTGTCAATATCCAGGAATATAGAACAAGAAAAATTATTACGGCCCGCTGCCAACGGTGCTCCATCTCCCCGGCGAGCCGAGCCTCGGCCAGCGCACGCGCCCGTTCCACCACCGCCGCTCTCGGCTGCGGCGTGGGCAGTCGTCGCAATCCGCCAGTGAGAGCACCCCACCGCTCCAGTTCGGCAGAACACTCATCGCACGTTTCCCGGTGGCGGGCGACGAGCAGTTCTTCATCAGGTGTGAGCGCTCCGGCCGCAGCGAGGGCGAGCAATTCATAAATTTTTTCGTGCGAATCCAGTTTAGGAGCCATCATTTCAGCGCCTTCCAATCTTCGTCCGGATATCTGCTTTCGAGCGTTTGCCGCATTTTTTCGAGTGCGCGCTGAAGTCGTGTTTTGACAGTTGAGAGTGGAATCGCGAGCACTTCGGCGATTTCTTCGAGCTTCATTTCTTCCTCGAACCTTAAACTCAGAACCTCGCGGTAAGAAACAGACAGTGTTTCGAGCGCGGACGCCAGTTGCCCTGCTCGCTCGCGCTCCAAGATCCCATCGAGGACAGGACGATGGCTCGAAGCAAGCCGATCTCCCACTGTTATGTCTGGTTGAGCCCTTCCAATCGGCTCATCGAGGCTCGAGGGACGAACTCGGCGAAGATGGTCGATGGCCAAGTTCCGCGCGAGAGCAAAAAGCCACGGTTCAAAGTTTCTCCGCACATCGAATTGCGCAATCTTTTCTGCTACGCGGACCCATGTCTGCTGAAACAGGTCCTCCGCCTCGGCTTGCTCGTGCACCATGCGAAGGAGGTATCGGTACAGACGATTCTGATACCGCATGAGCAGCGCAGAAAGCGCGTTGGGGTCCCCTCGTCGAAGCTGGGCAACTTCGCTCTCCACGCCCACGCTAGCCTCCCACGTCAGTAACAAGTGGCCTATCATATCCGTACTACGAATGAGCCCCGGAAAAAGACTCATCCCTTGAACCTCGAACTGATTTCGACTCAGGTGTCTGGGAAGAAGCCATCCGGAAAATCCCGGTCTGAAGCAAGCCAAGGTCCCCTCTTGCATGTGGCGGACGGCATGCAGATTGGCGTGTCGGTTTGGGCGGAGTTCTGTCAGGCTATCAATTGATGCCAGAAGCAGCGATGCGCCACGCCTAACGCAGATACCGAAATGCCTGAGACCAATACCTCGGCTGCTCCTGAGGAATCCTGCCCGAAGTGCGGTGCCCGACTGGTGCTCAAACCGGTCCCGGGAGCGCGGAAATTCCCCTGTCGGCTTGAATGCCCTGTGCATGGCTGGTGGCAGGAAAATGTGCGGCCCATTCGAATGAGGTTCCACAAAGACGCCCCCAATTGGTAGAAGAGGCTTGAAATTTTAGTGAGCTGATTTTTCGCAGAATTCTCGATTCCAGATGCAGGTTTGAGGGCATTCTGACGACGGCAGATGCGGTTTCGAGGGCTTCACTGGGGGACGCGAAGACGCGTCCGGTTCATTTAGGCGGGATGATTCTCAATTCAACCAGGATGGTGACCTCGTTTCCTTTGGGAGGTTCAGAGGAGAGAGGGCCGGGGTAGGCGGCATTGAAGTCGCGAGGGCGCTCGCGGGGCCGCGTGACGGGGACAACCCTGCCCGTGCAATCGAACCCTTTGTAGTCCCGCATGCTGACGTGTGTATCCGGGGCGCGACAGTCGTGGTCCAGGACGACGACGGGCCAGATGCTGTCCTGGAGCGCGGGCCAAAGTTCCTTGAAATCTTCGCGATGAATGGTGGCCAGGGCGGTGAGCTGGAAGCGGCCCTCCTCGAGGCCTGCTTCGAGGCCTTCTTCGAGAACTGCGCGCGGGGTCTGGACGATGAAGGTTGCGTCGCGGGCCAGGCGATCCGTGTCCGGTTCGCTGTAGGAGGGGCCGTTGTAGGCAATGCTGAAGTTCATGGTGGGCTCGCGGACGACGTGGGTGAGGATTAGATCGCCCGTCAATTCGAGCTTGCCGTCGCGTCCCCAGACTGCGCGCTTCGACTTGAAACTGAGGAAGGAATAGCGCGCCAGCTCCGCATAGCTATCGAATCGCAAGTTTCCATTTGCATCGAAAAGATTTGGGCCCTGCCGCGCGGGGTAGATGAAAAACTCGAAGGTGGCTTTGAGAGGGTCTTTTCCTGAGGGAGCGACCCATCCCATGACTTCGGCGATTCCGACGTTATATGGCGGAGTTGCCTCGGAAGAGGAAATGAGGGACATGCTGGCAAAAGAATGGCCGGAATCGATGCGCAGGGGCTTCGGCTGCGCGAAGGATTGGGGCGCGAGGACGGATGCGATGGCGAGGGCGAGGGCCGGAACGAGGCGGAGGATCCTCTGGAGCATGTTCGCCTCCCGCGGATAGGATGCACCTTTTGGGGCCGGCGGGCAATCCCTGACAGCATCCGGAATGGAGCGAAAAAGGGGTGTGAAGGAATGATTGGCTAAGCGGTTTCGGCAGTGGAGATTTCTTCGTGAGGAGGGGGTGTAGCGGCGTTGCGGCGCGGGCGGCCGTAGATCCAGACGCCGAGGCGCCAGGCTAGGAGCAGGCCGACCATCCAGGCATATTCGACCGGTCTGCGGACGTCGGACTTCACCTGCCAGTAATAGTGGATCACGCCCAGGATGGCGCTCAGATAAATGGCGCGGTGCAGGAATTGCCAGCGTTGGCCGCCGAGGCGGCGAATCCAGCCTTTCGTGGAAGTGACGGCGAGCGGAATCATCAGGACGAAAGCGGCGAAGCCGACGGTGATGTAGCGCCTTTTTTCTACATCCTTCCACATTTCCGACCAATCGAAAAACTTGTCCACGCCAATCCAGATGGAGAAATGCAGGAAGGCGTAGAAGAACGCGAAGAGGCCCAGCATGCGGCGAAAGCGAATGAGTTGCGGCAGGCGCAGGATTGTGCGCAACGGAGTAATGGCCAGCGTGATGACGAGGAAACGCAGCGTCCAATCGCCGGTGGCGTGCGTGATGAATTCGATAGGATTGGCTGTTAGCTCTCCTTCCACGGCGCGCATCACGAGCATGGCGAGCGGGACGAGGCACAGCAGAAAGACGAACACCTTCGTCCATTTGCTTGTGAGGATGGAATTCAAACGGGGGCTCCGCCTAGTAGTATTTCTTCAGGTCCATTCCATTGTAAAGGCTCGCGACCTGATCGCCGTAGCCATTGAACATGAGCGTCGGGCGGCGCAAGAATTCGCCCAGGCGGCGTTCCTTCGCCTGGCTCCAGCGGGGATGATCCACGTTGGGATTTACGTTGGAATAGAAACCGTATTCGTGCGAATTGGCGAGGTTCCAGGTGGTGGGCGGCTGGTTTTGCACGAAGCGGATTTTCACGAGCGACTTGGCGCTCTTGAAGCCATATTTCCAGGGAATGACCATGCGCACGGGCGCGCCGTCTTGATTGGGAAGCGTCTCGCCGTACATTCCGACGCAGAGGAGCGCGAGGGGATTCATGGCTTCATCGAGGCGGAGACCTTCGACATACGGCAACTCGATACCGGCGGCGCCGCCGAGCGGCATTTGCCTGGGCTCGTAATAGCTTTCGAAGGCCACGTATTGTGCTTTGGAAGTGGGCTCGACGAGCTTTGCGATGGTGCTGAATGAATATCCGATCCACGGGACCACGATGGACCAGCCTTCGACGCAGCGATGACGATAGATGCGCTCTTCGAGAGGGGCGAGCTTCAGGATCTCATCCATGGTGAATTTTCGGGGCTTTTTAACTTCGCCTTCGACCGAGACGGACCATGGAGAGGTAACGAAATTTTTCGAATTCTGAGCCGGATCGCCCTTGTCTGTGCCGAATTCGTAGAAATTGTTGTAGTGCGTGACGTCGTTGAAGGGAGTCTGCTTCTCGTCGGTGCCGTAGGGGCCCTTGATCACGCCATTTAATTTTGTCGGGACGGAACCGGTGCCGGGGCCCGACAACAGGTAGGAGAATTTCTTCCAGCCGGCGACGGCGCCCGTAGTGACCAGCAATCCGAGCAGAAAATTGCGCCGGCCCATGTAGATTCCCTTGGGCGTGACATCCTTGTAGGAGAGGTCCGGCGTACGCTTTGTCAACATCTCGCTCCTTCCACCGCTTATAGGGTATTACCAGAAGTACGCGGCGGCCTATGTTTTTAGATGTAGTTTCGCGCGGAGGGATACATAGGACTAACTGGCAGAATTCGAGTGCCAGCCGAATTGGCGTGCCAAGAGTCTTTTTTTCAACGCCTTAGCGGCGGTGCCGCAGATTTGACGGGTGAATGCAAATTTATTTTGCCGAGATGGAAAAATCGACCGTGCTGGTCTGACCCGGCTTCACCGAGACTTTTAGCGCCCAGGTCTCGGGTTGGCTATAGATTGGACGGCTGACCTCGACTTGGGCAGCAACATCCAGCACTCTTTCCTCGGAAATGATTCGCCAGCCTTCGTGCCAGGCTTCGATTTCGTATTCGCCGGGCGGGACGTCGGTGAGTTTGAAATATCCATGCTCGTCTGTGACCGCATAGTAGGGGTGCTTCACGACGAGGATTTCGCCATTCATCCAAACGTGACCGGCGTTGCATTTGATGTCCACGACGCCGTTGCGCCGCATGACGACGGGGATGAACTGGTTCTGAAGGGGAAAGGGAATATTATTGGCTGCCGCGCCCATCATGTGAACTGTGTGGAGGATAGGATCACTACTCTTGATTTGCAGGCTGGCATTCTGTGGGACAAGCATGATGTGCGGAATGTAACGGCAATTTCGCTGATCCAGATGCTGGCGCTCCTCGGGGAGATCCATGGCCTTGCCTCGGGTGATGTCCTTGAGATAGACCACAGTATTAGCGACGCCGCCGTCGGAGGCGACCTCCAGGCGCTCCAGGTCGCGCGTTTTATGCGAATCGGGATCGCAGATGTCGGCATTTTTCGTGATTGGCAACTTTGGAATTTTGGGGAGCGGGCCGGTCCATTTCACCGTGCCGGTGATGGTTCCGCCATCTTCGACTTTGACTGCGGTGTAATCAGATTGAGCCGCGGCAGGGCCTCCCCAGATCATCGCCAGTAAAAGCAGGATGAAGCCAGCGGGCTCAGTCTTCTTTGCGAATTTTTCGATCATATGCGCCTCGCTTCGAATCAAGCGGGTGAGAGCCAAATGGCGGACTCCGACCCGTAGCGTTAGGCCCGTTTAGAACACACCTGAATGGATTTTTCTGTAAAGGCAAGCGGTACGGGGAAATTGCGTGGCGAGAGGTTCGCCTGCCTGGCCCCAATTAAGGAGCATACGCCCAGGGGCGGGCAGGAGAGAATTCGTTTCGCGAGAAATTGCCCTAAGAGTATATCCAGATATTGTGGCTACTTGACGGGCGTATCGTATCCGCGCGGATGGCGCAGGCGCCATTCCCACGCGGAGCGGATAATCAAGGGCAAATCGGATGCGGTGGGCACCCAGCCGAGAACGGTCTTGGCGCGGGTGGCGTCTGCAACCAGGCGCGGAGGATCACCGGGCCGCGGCTGTTCCGGGCGGATCCGAATCGGCTGTCCCGTGACTTTCCTCGCGGCTTCGATTACCTCAAGAACTGAATAGCCATCACCCGTTCCGAGATTCAAGAAATCGGATGCGCCACCGCGGCGGAGGTGGTCGAGCGCGCGAATGTGCGCGTCGGCGAGATCCGCAACGTGCACATAGTCGCGAATGGCGGTTCCGTCCGGAGTCGGGTAATTGTTTCCGAAAACAGCGATGTCGGGCCTTTCTCCAGCGGCGGCAAAGAGGACGTTAGGGATCAGATGCGATTCGGGGTCGTGATGCTCGCCGCAGCGGACGGTGGCTCCCGCGGCATTGAAATAGCGCAAGGCGACGAATTTGAGGCCATGCGCGGAGTCGTAGGAATGCAGCAGCCTCTCGAGCATAAGCTTCGACCAACCGTAGGGATTGACAGGCCACTGCGGGCACCGCTCGGAAATAGGCATCTGCTGCGGTTCGCCATAGGTGGCGCAGGTGGAGGAGAAGACCACGCGGCGCACTCCGGCCTTGACGAGCGCGCCCATTAGGGCGATGCCCTGCTCGACGTTGTTTTCATAATAGAGTGCGGGCTTTTCGACAGATTCGCCGACAAAGGCGAGCGCCGCAAAATGAATGCAGGACTCGATGGGGTGTTCTTTGGTGAGGCGCTCGAGGAGGGCGCGGTCGCCGGCCCGGCCATGGAAGAAAGGAATATCGGGATCGAGTGCCTCGCGGTGGCCTCGCGCGAGGTCATCGAGGACCACGACTTGTTCGCCCTGCGCGCGCAAGCGCTCGACGGTCACACTGCCGATGTAGCCCGCGCCACCCGTCACCAGTATGGCCATGATCGCTATTTGAATTGTAGCGTGCTTAGCGGGCGCGTGTCATGCGCCCATCCGAATTCGAGGCACCGTGTTGCTTAAGGAGGGCTACGAAAACCGCGGCAGCGCGCGGGAGCGTGCGGTCGCGGCGGTAAACCAAACCGAGCTCGCGCCAAAGCTCGACGTCGGAAATGGCGATCAACTTCACGTCGCCGGCGCGGACTTCGTCGCGAGCGAAGCTCTCGCTGATGAGCGAGACGCCCAGCCCTGCAGCCACGAAGCGTTTAATCATACCGACGCTGGGCAGCTCCATGGTGATGCGCAGCCGCGAGCGGTGCGGGCGAAAGTGCTTGTCGAAGAGCTGCCGGGTGAATCCGGTCTTGGGAATAATGAGCGGTTGCTCGGCGATTTCGCTGATGCGCACGCTTCGATGCCGGGCCAGAGCGTTCGAGGGGTTGACCATCAGCATCACACGGTCGCGGAAAATCGAATGAGTCTTGAGGCTGGGCGCCTTCGCCGGCAGCGTGACGATGCCGACGTCGAGCGAGCCGTCCTCGATTTTCTCCAGAACTTTGCGGCTGAAATTCCGGTAAATACTGATTTGCACCAGCGGATAGTGCTTGTGATATTCCGCGAACACATGCGGGAGGACGTACAAACAAGTGGCTTCGTTGGCGCCGACGGTGAGCTTGCCGCGCGGCGCGGTGGCCTGATCCGCCACGGCGTGCAGCGATTCATTTTTCAGGTTCAGGAGCTGCCGGGCGTACTCGAGGAGCGCTTCGCCGGCGGAAGTGAGCCGCACGGACTTGCCGACGCGATCGAACAGTTTTTCGCCGTATTCCTGCTCGAGCTGCCGGATTTGCGCGCTGACGGCCGGTTGCGAGCGAAATAGCTTCTGACCGGCGCGCGAAAAGCTTCCAGATTTGGCAATCTCGAGAAAAGTAGTAAGGTGATCGAAATCCATGGAACTCCTGGTGGGATTATAGCAAAGGGATAAGGCTGTCCGCAGCCACGCCGAGCCTGGGTGAAAAACGCCTCATGTAACATAAGTAGCATGGCCGCCGTCGCCGGGTACAATCGCGAAATTCGATGCAAGCGATAGATGATTCGAGGCGGAATTTTTGGCGTTCCAGGGCATGTCATGGTGCGCTATCGTCCTAAGTGACGAGTCGCGAAAAGGGGGCCAGGCACATGGCGGAGGAAACCACGCAAGGGCGAATAGCCGTTCTCGGAGCCGGGAAGATGGGCGGCATTCTGATCGAGGCATTCCTGAAACAGGGGCTGGTGGGGAGAGAGAGTATTTTCGCGACTGTTCACCACGCGACGCAGCCCCGGCGGGATTTTATGGGCGCGCCCTTACCGGTGGGCACGGACAATCGCGCCGCCACACGGGCCGCGAACATTATACTGCTGTGCGTGAAGCCGCAAACGGTGGGCGCGGTGCTGAATGAAATTCGCCCGGAATTGAATGGCGAAAAACTGATCATCTCGATTGCGGCTTCCGTGCCGACGGATTACATCGAACGGCGGCTCGGCAGCAATATTCCCGTGATTCGCGCCATGCCCAACACGCCTTCGATGGTCGGCGCCGGGATTACCGCAATCTGTAAGGGAAAGTTCGCAGGAGAAGAGCACCTGGCATCGGCGCGCAGGCTATTCGATTCAGTGGGGAAAACGGTGATTGCGGATGAAAAGCACATGGACGCGATCACCGGGCTTTCCGCCAGCGGCCCCGCGTTCATTTACATCATCCTCGAATCGTTGGCGGAGGGCGGAGTGAAGATGGGCTTGTCGCGGGAACTCGCCACGCTGCTCGCGGCGCAAACTGCGCTGGGGGCTGCCAAAGTAGCGCTCGAGACGGGATTTCATCCGGCGCTGCTGAAGGACATGGTGACCACGCCAGCGGGTTGCACGATTGACGGAATACTTGAGCTCGAAGAGGGTGGCCTGCGCGTGACGCTCATTAAAGCGGTGGTGAAGGCATCGCAGCGCGCGAAGGAGCTGCTCTTCAGCGACGAAGCGCCGGCGTGACATCGCCGCCGGCGCTCACTCGCAGCGCAATGCAACCACGGGGTCCACGCGCATGGCGCGCCGCGCAGGTATGTAACACGCGAGAAGAGCTACCGCGGCCAGAATCAGAACCACGGACACGAATGTAACCGGATCATGCGGGCTCATTTGGAAAAGAATTGATGCCAGCAAGCGCGTGAGCAGAAGCGAAGCAGCCAGGCCGAGAAGGATTCCCGCCAGCACGAGCTGCAATCCCTGGCTCACTACAAGCCGCAAAACATTTGCGGGAGGCGCGCCGAGAGCGATGCGAATCGCAATCTCCCGCGTCCGCTGAGCCACCGAGTGCGCCATCACGCCGTAAATGCCAACGGCGGCCAATAGCAAAGCCAGCCCTGCAAACGCTGCTGTAAGACGCGCGGTGAGCTGCGGCTGCGTGACGGAGGTGGAGATCACTTCTTCCATGCTCAGAATGTTCGAGATGGGCAAATCGGGGTCCAACTTAGAGACTTCCGCGCGCACGGACGAAACCAGTGGTTGCGCAGAAACATCCGAGCGGACAACGAGTGACATGGTGGAGACAGGGATAACGCTCTGCTCCTGAGGCTGGTATATCTCCGGGCCCGTCGGCATATTCAGGCCGGCGTACCTCACGGTGCCCACGACTCCGACGATGATGGTCAGAAAATTACCGCGCGTAAGCACGATGCCTTTGCCGAGAGGATTTTGACCGGGAAAGTATTTCTCCGCCAGCGCTTGATTGATGATGGTCACGCTTCTGGAGTCGGCGTTGTCGTGCGCATCGAATACGCGACCGCGCAGCAGCGGGACTCGCATCGTTTTGAAATAGTCAGGGCTGATGTGGCGAACAGCAGCCATCGGGTATTTGCCGCGGTCCTGGCAGGGCGTTCCCTCAGGACAGAAGTACGCGAAGCGAGTGCCACCGCCAATGGGGAGGAAGCTCGTAACTGCGGCGGACTGGACACCAGGGACCGTTTCTACTGCTTCGACGAGCCGGCGAAAGAATCCCGCCTGCTGCGGCCTTTGAGGATAGGTAGTTTGCGGCAACGAGAGGGAAAAAGTCATCACGTGGTGGGGATCAAATCCGGGGCTGACTTGCATTAGCTTGCCGAAGCTCTTGATCAAAAGACCGGAGCCGCAAACGAGGACAAGCGCCACGGCAACTTCCGCGATCACCGCTGCCGCACGAAGACGGCCCGCTCGCGTCCCGCCCGTTGAACCGCGAGTGGCCGCTCTGAGCGCGGCCTCCAGCCCGCCGGCGGCGGTCTGGAGAGCGGGCGCGAGGCCAAAGACGATCCCGGTGAGAACGGAAAGTCCCAGCGAAAAAATGAGCACTCTTGAATCCAAGCTGACTTCATCGAGCCGTGGCAAGCTGCCAATGGGGAGCAGGCGAAGCAATCGTGGCGCGTATGCGGCAAGGCAAATTCCGGCTGAGCCGCCAAGAAATGACAAAAGTAGGCTTTCGGTCAGAAACTGGCGGAGCAAGCGTCCGTCCGACGCTCCCAGCGCGCGCCGGATTGTGATCTCTTTTTGGCGGGCGGCAGCGCGGGCAAGCAACAGGCTGGCTAGATTCGCGCAACCGATCAGCAGCACAAAGCCCACGCCCGCGAGCAACACGATTAGCGATGTGCGCACGGGCCCGACCAGGCTTTCTTTGAGTGATGCCGCCCGAGTGGTGAATCTTGATGCGTCCGAATATTCTGGGTACGCCTTCGCGTATGCGCTGGCGAGCGAATCGAGTTCCGCCTGCGCCTGGGGAATGGATTCGCCGGCGCGCAGACGCGCGTAGGCCGTGAGATAAGCGGCGCCGCTGTGAACTCGATCAGGAGTGAACAGCGGATTTTCAAATGCGCGGGGAAACCACACTTGGGGTTCCGGCTGTTGAAAAGGAAACCTGAATGGTGGGGGAAGGACTCCAATAATCGTAACGCTGCGCCCATCGAGGGGGATCGACTGGCCGATGAGGTCAAGCTGGCCACCAAAGTGGCTGTGCCAGAAGCCATCACTAATGATCGCGACATTGGCTCCGCCGGGCTGGTCCTCCTCAGGCAGAAAATTCCGCCCGACGGTGGGCGCAACGCCGAGCACTTCGAAAAAATTGCCCGTGGCGATGGCCGCGGAGACCTCCTCAGGCGAGCCATGCGTGGTCAGGCTGGTGCTCGAGGGCGTATAGGCTCCAACGCTTTCGAAAGCGCGCGATTGCTGCTGAAGAAGTGTCAGGCGCGTGTAGGAGATATTTATCCCAACGATGCCGCGGGATGGATCTTCCATGGTAATCGCAACCAGACGGTCCGCGCCGGGGTAAGGCAGCGGCCGAAGCAAAACCGCATTGGTGATGGAGAACATCGCCGCGTTGGCGCCGATTCCGAGGGCCAGCGTGAGAATTGCGACCGCTGTGAAGCCGGGAGTCTTCCGGAGCGTTCGAAGACCGAAGCGTGCGTCCTGAAGCGCATCCTCCAGCCAATCCCAACCCCATGCGGCGCGGCTCTCTTCTCTCAGTCGCAGCGTGTTGCCGAGTTCCCTTTGTGCTGCGTAGCGGGCCTCTTCGGGGGAGGACCCCTGCCGAATCAGTTCTTGTTGCTTCAAATCGCGATGGAGGCGCATCTCTTCGTCCAGATCGCCATCGAACTTCGCGCGGCCGAGCAGCATCCCGAGCCGCCTGAGGAAATCGCCAAACCATCCAGCAATCTTGGCCATCGAATTTCTCCGCCCTAGGCCGTCTGAATCACACGCACAATCGCCGCCACCACGCGCTCGAATTGTGAGACCTCCGCTTCAAGCTGCTTCCGCCCTGCCGCGGTGAGCTTGTAATACCGGGCGCGGCGATTCCCTTCCGTGGTGCCCCATTCAGCCGAGACCCAGCCCTTCAGCAACATCCGCTGGAGCGCGGGATAGAGCGAGCCCTCTTCGACTTGGAGCACGTCGTGAGAGACCTTCTTGATGAAATTCGCGATCTCGTAGCCGTGCATCTCGCCGCCGCGCGCAAGTGTCCGCAGAATCAACATATAGAGCGTTCCCGGTGGAATTTCGTCTCGATGCATGCCGAGCCTCCTTGCATAGTTAGACTATGCCAGAGGCGTTTGGTCGCAGGTTTTTTTTGATTTTTCGAAATTTTATGGGTGAAGGGAGGCTAGGCGTTTACGTCGATCACCACTCGGCCGCGGATTTTACCGGCCAAAATGGCTTCGGATAGCTCCTTGATTTTCGAGAGAGGCTCGACTGCCGTGAGCGAGTCGAGCTTTTCGAGCGGCAATTCGCGCGCGAGCCTTTCCCACGCTTGGGCGCGCACGGGCTTTGGGGCGGACACGGAATTGATTCCCAGCAGCGCGACATTTCTGAGAATGAACGGGAAAACGCTCGAGGTGAAATCCATCCCGCCAGCCATGCCGCAGGCGGCAACGGCTCCGTAGGCTGCGGTTGCGGCGATCACCGAAGACAAAGTCACTCCGCCAACCGAATCGATGGCTCCGGCCCAGCGCTCGGCCGCGAGCGGCGCGGGCTTCTGCGCCAACTCGGCGCGGTCCACGATCGTCGTGGCGCCCAGTGCGCGCAAAAATGGGTGGAGCTCCGCTCTTCCCGTCGAAGCCGCGACCTTATATCCATTCGCGGCCATCAGGGCCACGGCTATCGAACCCACGCCACCGCCTGCCCCGGTGACGATGATCTCCTTCGTTCCCGGTTTCACGCCGTTGTGTTCGAGCGCCATCAGGCTAAGCATGGCCGTGAAGCCGGCTGTCCCGATTGCCATGGTCCGTTTCAGGCTTAGGCCCGAGGGCACGCGCAAAATGACATCCGCTGGGACACGGGCGCGCTGGGTGTATCCGCCCCAGCGCGTCTCGCCGAGACCCTGCCCGACCGCCAGAACTTCGTCGCTCGCACGGAATTCCGTGACGCTCGATTCGAGCACACGTCCGGCAAGGTCAATGCCACAAACCATGGGGAACTTGCGGATAATTTTTCCGCGCCTTGTTACTGCAAGCCCGTCCTTGTAATTGAGCGACGAGTAGGCCACTTCGATTAGGACTTCGCCTTCGGGCAGGGCGTCATTCGCCAGTCGCTTGAGCGCGAGGGTGTATTCGGCGCTGTTGCCTTCCGCTATCAATGCGTTAAATTCGTCGGATGTCATTGGCCCGCCTCGCGAAACCGCCATGATTTCTCTCGCAGCGCCCTTTTTCGAAATTGCCGCAGCAATGGGTTCTTCGCTCGGGGCTAGAATATACCCGCTTTCGCGTCTCGAGTCTCTGGCCGGCCGCTTTTTGCGAGTGAACCGGCGGGATCGACAGCTTGGAATCATTCCTGCAAGTGTTATTTGTTCTGCGAGCCGTCAATTGCCTTGGTGAATTGGAGTGACTTCTTCGGCGCGCGACCGCGAGGATTTTGAGGCACGCGGTGAATGCCGGAAAATTCCTATGAACTATGACTTCAGATAGCCCGGTGCGATCTCGACAAGTTTACTTGGCTGTCGCTTTGAATTTCCTGCTTGCTGTCATTTGCCTCTCAATCTTGACATCTGCGCTGCACAGCCGCGGCTTGATCCCCGCATATTGTGAAGGCTCGGTTCTTGACGACACCGCCGATTTTTTTAGTGGAAAGCAAGGAAACGATTCCTGGACTCTCATGGTCAAGGCAGTGAATCAATTCCAATCTCAGCCAAGCCAGCCGCTCTATCAAGCGGCATTCTTTCAGCGGCAAGACAAATTTCAATACCCCCTCGCGTCGCTATTACCCATCTGGGCGCTCGAAGTTGCTGGTTTGTCCCCGGCCCAAATCTACGCGGCACTGCACTTCCTCAGCTGGATTTCAGTCGTAACGGCAACCCTCTGCTCAGCGGCGGGCTTTCTTCGCACGTGAAAGAATGAGGGCAGAACTTTTTGTTTTCGCCGCATTCTGGAATGCGCATTTGTAATTTTTGTGGGCCTCACGTTTTATCCTTTGATGAAGGGCTACTCACTCGGGCAGCTCCAGGCCGTGATTGATGCATTCTTCGCTCTCGCATTTCTGAGCTGGTACGCAAAACGCGAGCGAGTTTCGGGAATATTGATCGGATTGATTTGCTTGATGAAGCCGCAATATCTCCTGATCGTTCTATGGGCGTTCCTTCGTAAGCGCTGGACCTTCGGATCGGCGGCCACAGCGGTGGTTCTTCTCGGAACTTCGATTTCCGTCGCTTTCTTCGGCGTCGCCAATCATCTGGACTATTTTCGATTTCTAAGCTTCATTGGTCATTTCGGAGAGGCGTATTTCCCGAACCAATCGTTCAACGGCCTCCTGAACAGGCTTCTTGAGAACGGCAACAATACGTATTGGACGGCCGCCGCTTATCCTCCGTATCGCCCGGTGGTCTTCTACGGCACGCTGCTCACCTCGGCTGTGATTTTCGGGCTGGCCGTCCCTTGGAGAAAGAGAGTCACGGATTACGGCGGAATTTTCGAATTCTCGCTGATTGCGCTGGCAGCAACGATGTGTTCCCCGATTGCATGGGAACATTATTACGGGATCCTGCTGCCCGTTTTTGCATTGCTCTTTGGGACTTATATTTCGGGGAAGTGTGCCGATCGCGCGGGCTTTCTCCTCTTGGTGGCCGCGTACGTATTGATCGCAAACAATCTCGGCATATTGAATTTATTCAGCCGCCCGCCGGGGAATATCGTGCAGTCCTATACCCTGTTCGGCGGTTTGCTGCTGATCGTCTTGCTCAGGCGGCTGGATCGCGATGCGAGCGCACGCCATGGCGTCGCGCCCGATCACGCATGAGTGGCCTTTCTCAGAATGTCCTCGGATATATTCGATCCGCTCGCAATCAAGACGACCTGCCGTACGCCGGGCTCGGCCCTTTGAAGGAGGGCCGCCGTGGCCGCATCGCTCTCTTGCAATCCAATTTTCGTGTTGCTAGCCTAATTGTGATGTTCGGCAGCAACGGTGCGGAATTAAATGGCACCGGGGGGAGGATGCAATGCCTCCACGTCAATTAAGCGTGAATGGACGCGCCTATACCGTAGACGCGGACCCGCGAGAAAGTCTGCTTTCGGTCCTCCGCGATCAACTCGATCTCACAGGCAGCAAGTACGGGTGCGGCGAAGGCCAGTGCGGGGCGTGTACCGTATTGATTGACGGCAACCCGCGCCGATCCTGCATCACTCAAGTGGGCTCCGTCGGCCAAAAGAAAATTACGACGATCGAAGGTCTGGCGCAAGGCGACCGTTTGCATCCGGTGCAGCAGGCGTTTCTCGACGAAGGCGCGATGCAATGCGCGTACTGCACTTCCGGCATGATCATGACGGCAGTCGCAATCTTGAATTCGAATGACAATCCGTCCGCGGCGGAAATCGTCCAAGGTATGGAAGGCAATATTTGCCGCTGCGGAACTCACCCGCGCATCATCGCTGCAATGCAAAAAGCGGCGAAGGCAATGAAGGTGTCCGGCCAATGAGCGCGAACCCGGATTTTCGAAATCAACTGGAACCTGAGCGCTACGAACTCACCGCTCCTCCGACGTACAGGTTCGAGGCGGATCGGCGTGAATTTTTCAAGGTTCTCGGGAGTGGACTATTGATTGTGTGTGTACTCAAAGACGCCGCGGCCTTGCAGGAATCCGGCGCCACGCGGAAGCAAGCGGGAGAAGCGCTGCCGACGGAAATCGGAGCCTGGCTGCACATCGGTGAAAACGGCGTGGTCACCGTGTACACCGGCAAGGTCGAGGTCGGACAGAATATCCGCACGTCGCTCAGCCAAGCCGTTGCGGAAGAGTTGCATGTGGCTATGAGCGCGATTGAAATGGTGATGGGCGATACGCGGCTGACTCCCTACGACATGGGAACGTTTGGCAGCCACACCACTCCCATCATGAATTTGCAGCTACGCAAAGTCGCCGCTGCCGCGCGCGACGTGCTGCTGGATCTTGCAGCCGCGCAATGGAAGGTGGACCGCAAATGCCTGGTCGCCGCCGACGGAAAAATCACCGACCCCAGAACCAGCCGCTCCGTCGAATATGCGCAGCTCGTGAAAGGCCAGCAGCTCACGCAAAACCTGCCGGCCGAGGACCCGCTCATTCCCGCATCTCAGTGGACGGTTGCAGGCCAGCCCTTACCGAAGGTAGATGGGCGCGATTTTGTCACCGGAAAGCACCGTTATCCTTCTGACCAGAAACTGCCGGACATGCTGTACGGGAAGGTATTGCGGCCTGCCTCTTTCAGCGCGACGCTTTCGTCCATTGATACGCGCGAAGCCGAGCAAATCCCCGGCGTCACGGTTGTCCACGATGGAAATTTCATCGGCGTAGCGGCGCCGACCGAAGCGATGGCCTCGCGCGCCGTCGCGGCGATCCACGCCGAATGGAAATCCGAGCCACAGATTTCGAACAAGGAGCTATTCGACTACCTGAAGAAAAATACCAGCGCTGAGAGACCGCGCGGCGAGCCGGGAGATCCAACGCCTTATGAGATAGGTTCTGTCGAGAAGGCCCTAGCTGCTGCTGACCATCATCTGCAACAGACGTACACGGTTGCGTACATCGCGCATGCCCCGCTTGAACCCCGTGCCGCGCTCGCGCATTGGTCTGAAGGCAGCCTCACTGTTTGGACCGGCACGCAGAGGCCGTTCGGCGTCAGAACTGAGCTCGCAGCGGCATTCCACATTCCTGAGGATCGCGTCCGCGTCCTCATGCCGGACACTGGCTCGGCTTACGGTGGCAAGCACACGGGCGAAACGGCGGTTGAGGCTGCCCGCCTCGCGAGGGCTGCAAAACGCCCGGTGAAAGTTGTGTGGACGCGCGAGGAAGAATTCACCTGGGCGTACTTTCGACCGGCGGGCGTGATTGAAGTTTCGAGCGGCGCGACCAGCGACGGCGCCATCACGTCCTGGGAATTCCACAATTACAATTCCGGCGCCTCCGCCATTCGCACTTACTACGATATTCCGAATCAGCACATCGTGTTT
Source organism: uncultured Acidobacteriota bacterium (assembly GCA_963701005.1). Lineage (GTDB taxonomy): Bacteria > Acidobacteriota > Terriglobia > Acidiferrales > UBA7541 > Palsa-295. The sequence continues at coordinate 1,557,973 of OY969555.1, read as the reverse complement.
CATCCCACGCGTTCTCCGCTGCGCCAGGGTTCCTACCGCGGACTTGCCGCGACCGCCAATCATTTCGCCCGCGAATCGCACATGGACGAATTGGCGCACGGCGTCAATATGGAGTCGCTCGAATTTCGGCTGAAGAATCTGAAAGACGAGCGCTTCCGCGCCGTTTACCAGGCTGCGGCGAAAAAATTCGGCTGGGGCCGCGCGAAGACTGCAACCGGCCAGGGTTTCGGGATCGCGGGGGGATTTGAAAAAGGCGGGTACGTGGCGACCTGCGCCGAAGTTGTGGTGGACCGCTCGACGGGGGATGTGAAGGTCGCCCGCGTCGTTACGGCCTTCGAGTGTGGCGCGATCGTCAATCCCGACAACCTGCGGAACCAGATTGAGGGCTCGAATATCATGGGGCTCGGCGGGGCGTTATTTGAGGCCGTCGAATTCGAGAACGGAAGGATCCTCAACGGGCGGTTTTCCGACTATCGCGTCCCGCGCTTCAGCGACATCCCGGTAATTGAGACGGTGATGCTTGACCGCAAGGACATTCCTTCAGCCGGCGCGGGAGAAACGCCGATCGTGGGTCTCGCGCCCGCCATCGGCAATGCTATTTTCGACGCGAGCGGAGTGCGGCTGCGGTCTCTGCCGCTCGTGCCGAATGGGCTGAAGGTTACCTAATAGAGTCGCGAACGCCCTTAGATTTTCGGCAGGACAATTCCCTGTTGCGCCTGATACTTGCCCTTCTTGTCTTTGTAGGAGATTTCGCACTGTTCGTCGGATTCGAAGAAGAGCACCTGGCACAATCCTTCGTTGGCGTAAATCCTTGCCGGCAGCGGCGTAGTGTTGCTGATCTCGAGGGTAACGAACCCTTCCCATTCCGGCTCAAAAGGCGTCACGTTGACGATGATGCCGCACCGGGCGTACGTGGACTTGCCCACGCAGATGGTGAGCACATTGCGCGGAATGCGGAAATACTCGACCGAGCGCCCCAACGCGAACGAATTGGGCGGGACGATGCAAACGTCACCCTGGAATTCGACGAACGACTTGGCGTCGAAATGTTTCGGGTCGACAATCGAGGAGTTAACATTAGTAAAAATTCTGAACTCGTCGGCCACTCGCATATCGTAGCCGTAGGAGGAAACGCCGTAGCTGATGACGCCTTCACGGACCTGGCGGTCGGCATAGGGCTCGATCATTTTGTGCTCGGCGGCCATCCTGCGAATCCACTTGTCAGACTTCACCGACATCCGATCCTCCTCCTGGGCGAAAACTCTCCTGGACGGTTGCTAGGGAGTGGCGCATCTTATTACAGAGCGCTGTGCTTGACAACCTGCAAACCCCTGTCTAGCATAGGCTTCCGGTAATGCTGGAGGATTGTGTGATCAAGCTCGACATCGTCAACGCCATCGTACAGAAGACCAGCATCACCCGCACGAAAGCCGAGCAGGCTGTCGAAACCGTCTTCGAGGCCATGAAGAACGCTCTGGCCCGCGGAGAGCGGATCGAGTTGCGCCGCTTCGGCGTCTTCACCGTGAAGCCCCGAAAGACGGGCATTGGCCGCAATCCACGTACCGGACAACAGGTTAGCATCCCGCCCGGAAAGGCCGTCCGATTCAAGCCCGGCAAAGAACTCCAGTCATTGCCTCCATCCAAGTCCTGAAATTCGCGGCGGCGCAGGGTAGAGGCCGGGCGAATCGCCGTACCATTTCCGTGCGGCAGGGCATCCAATTCCTATGAGCAGCGACACCAATGGTGGGAACGGCTACGGGCAGGTTCCCGTCGAAATTCTCGATGCTCGCTTTCCGCCGGCGGCTGATTTGCGGCCGATCTATCCTCCGCGCCGCCGTCCGCTGTGGCCTGCGCTGATTCTCTTTTTGCTGACGGTGATTTCCACGCTTGCGGTCGGCTCGGAATTCGCGCGGTCGTATGCGCAAGATGAGGAGCCATTCTCGGGCGATGAGAATCTGTTCACCATGATGGTGTACCCGCTCGAGCATCCGCGGCTGTTGCTGCTGGGCGTGCCGTTCTCATTCACGCTGATCGGGTTTCTGCTCGCGCACGAGATGGGACATTTTGTCGCGTCCAAGCTTTACGGGATTGACGTCAGCTATCCCTACTTTATTCCCGCGCCGACTCTCTTCGGAACGTTCGGGGCGTTCATTCGCATTCGTTCGCCGATTCCCAGCCGCCGCGCGCTTTTCGATGTGGGGCTGGCAGGACCCGTCGCCGGATTTATCGTTGCTGTACCGGCGATGGCTTATGGGATTGCAGCCTCGAAAGTCGTGCCGGGCGCGCAGGCGGACGCCGCCATCCTATTCGGGAATCCGCCGCTGATGCAGATCTTCATGTCGTGGTTTCATCCAGGCGTAAACCCTGCGTGGCTACTACTCCACCCCGTAGGGCGCGCCGCATGGTTCGGACTGTTCGCCACGGCGATGAACATGCTGCCGGTCTGGCAGCTTGATGGCGGCCATATCGTGTACAGCCTCACCAGCCGTCGCCACCAGCAGATTTCAATTGCTGTGTCGCTCGCATTGCTGGCTGTGGGGGTTTACACCTGGCGCGATTGGGCCGGCTGGGCCTGCTGGGGATTTATTTTGCTGATCCTCTCCTTGCGATTTCGCCACCCGCCATTGCTCAATCGCTGGGAAGGGCTCACGCCTTCGCGGCGGGTGTGGGCTATCGGCGCGGCGGCAATCTTCTTGCTCTGTTTCACGCCGCGGCCTGTGAAGATTTCGCCGGAGTCCACCGCGTCACCTCAGCAGACTCAGGTGAGACTGGTGGGGTCCACATCCACGATGACGGCGGTTTCGGGGATTTCCTTCGAAGCGCAGAAATCGAGGCAGCCGCTGAGCACCTGCGAAAGAGCGGCCCGTTGCGGGGATTTCAGCACAAATTGAAAGCGGTATTCGCGCCTGAGCCGCGCTAGAGGGGCGGCCGCCGGGCCTAGTATTTTCACGCCGCGATTTTCGAAGGGCGCGAAATAGGCCCCGAGCGCGCGCGACCATCGGATGGCATTTTCGATTTTCCGGTCGCGCACGAGCACCGTGGCAATCGCCGTGAACGGCGGGTAGTGCAGCATGCGCCGGAAATGGGCTTCCTTCTCGTAGAACGAGATGTAATCCTGCCGAGCGGCGTGCTGGATCGCATAGTGCTCCGGATAATACGTCTCGACGAGAACTTCACCCGAAAGTTCGCCGCGCCCGGCGCGTCCTGCCACCTGCGTGAGCAATTGAAAGGTGCGCTCGGCAGCTCGAAAATCCGGGCGGCCGAGCGCGAGGTCCGCCGCCACGACGCCCACGAGCGTGACGCGCTGAAAATCGTGGCCCTTGGCCACCATCTGCGTTCCCACCAGCACGTCAATTTCGCATTTCGCAAACGCGCCGAGCACCTGCTGGTATTCGCGCTTGGTGCGCACGGTATCGCGATCTAGGCGCGCGATGCGCGCCTTCGGAAATTGTTCGCGCAAATATTCCTCGACGCGCTCGGCGCCATCGCCCACGAAATACATGTACTCGCCGCGGCACTTCGGGCACTGCTTCATGGGGCGAATCGAATAGCCGCAATAGTGGCATTCCAGGCGCTGGCGGCTCTTGTGAAACGTCAACGCGATGCTGCAATTCTGGCATTGCACGAATGCGCCACAGCTCCGGCACAGGAGCGACCAGGAATACCCGCGCCGGTTGATGAGCACCATGGCTTGCGTGCCTTCTTCGAGCCGCAGCGCGATTGCCGCCCGCAGCGATTCGGAGACAGGCGCGGTGCGATGCTCGCGGCGAAACTCTTCGCGCAAATCTACAACGCGAACCTCGGCGAGCGGGCGGTCCTCGACGCGCGCGGTCAATTGGAGCAAGTGGTATTTTCCGGAGCGAGCGTTGTGATAGGTCTCGAGCGAGGGCGTGGCGGAGCCGAGCAGAGCCACGGCGCCTTCGAGCCGCGCGCGATATACCGCGGTGTCGCGCCCGTTGTAACGCGGAGCTTCCTCCTGCTTGTAACTGGACTCCTGCTCCTCATCCACGATGATCAGCCCGAGATTTTCAAGCGGCGCGAAGATTGCCGAGCGCGTGCCCACCACCACGCGGGCTTCGCCGCGCCGGACACGCCACCATTCTTTCGCGCGCTCGATATCCGGCAAGCCGCTGTGCAAAATTGCCACGCCTTCCCCGAAGCGCGCTCGCACCAGGCGGCCCACCCACAGCGTCAGCGCAATTTCTGGGACCAGGACGATCGCCGTTTTTCCTCGCGAAAGCGCCGCCTCGATCGCACCGAGATAAACTTCGGTCTTGCCGCTGCCGGTCACCCCGTGCAGCAAACCTGCTGCAAATTCACCGGCTACAAGCCAGCGCCAAATTTCTTCCAGGGCCAGCTTTTGCTCGGCGTTGAGCACATTCGCCGGCGGCGTGAAATCCGTGTCCCAGGGATCGTCTTCGGTGGTGAGTGGCTCTTCCCAGCTCAGCAGGCGCCCCTTCTTTTCCAGGCGCAGCACGCTTGCCCGCGACACTCTTGCCTTTTCCACGAGATGCGCGAGGGGAATCGGGCCGCGTATCGCCGTGAGGACTTCGCGGATTTTTTCCTCGGCGGAATTTTCTGGCGGCTCTGTGCTCGCGGGATTCCAGGCAACGATTGTCTGGGTGCGTGTTTTCCGTTTGTGCAGGACTTCACGGACACTCAGATAGCCCCGGCGAACGAATTTCTCGGCGGCAGCGTCACCTCCCGGCCAGCGGTGGACGCTCGCCGAAGGCACTGGTTTCTCTGCCGCATCGAAGCGTCGGAGAAATTCACGTTCGAGGATTTCGACGTCGGTATTCTCTTCACCTTCGGAAAGCTCGCGCAAATACGCGCGTCCGGCATCGGTGAGCACATACTCGCGGTCGTGGCGAAGCTCAATTTCCGGCGGGAGCATGGCGCGAAACGCCTCGCCCACAGGCGCCAGATAATATTTGCTGATCCAGTGGCCCAGCTCGACGAGCTTCGGCGGCAGCGCCGGCAGCGGGTCCATCAGCTCGGCAATTTTCTTGATCGCGGATTTTGCGCGCGAGATTTCCGGCCGCTGATCGGACACCGCGAGACCTACGCCGACCATGGCGCGATTGCGAAACGGCACGACGAGGCGCCGCCCAATCAGCTCTTCGCCGTTGAACGATGCAGGCACAGCGTAGGTGAACGTGGAGCGCAGAGGAACTGGCAGCGCGACTTCGCAGTATCTTTGGGTCATTGTTTCAGGACGCGACTTAGTAGTGTAACAGTCTGGGCGAGCGGCGCTCATCCTGCGATGGTGTGGAAAATCTTCAGAGGCTGACCAGGACGATGCCTGCAAAAATAAGGACGATGCCAAGCCACTGGCTGCGCTCCAGCCGTTCGCGCAGGAAAATCCACGACAGCACAACCGTGACCGCGCCATAGAGTGATGCCAGCACGCTCACGACTGAGACTTGGCCCGTTTGCAGCCCGGCGTTATTGAGAACGAAGGCGGCTGTGTCCAGCACGCCGACGCCCAGGAGCAGCCACCACACGCTTCCGCGGGGAATTTGGATGCTCTGGCGCGCCGGCGCCGCAGCCAGCCCGAGCACCGACATACATGTCAATCGAATCAACCAGACGGAGACGGTGCTTCCCACAAGCGGCACGACGTAGAATCCGAGAAACCAGAAAAGAAATCCGAAGCCTACTGCCGCGACGATGGCCCACCACACGCCCTTCGCAAGATGCGCGTGCGAAAGTTTTTCCGCCTCTGTCGGCTTTTCAGTGGCGGCGGGCGCAAAAGAAGTGCAAGCCAAAATCACGCCCGCGAGCGTGACGGCCAATCCAAAGCCGCGCAGCGTGCGCAAGTGCTCGCCGCTCAGCATCGCCAGTGCCACCGTGAGCGCGGGATAGCTCGACGACACGGGCGCGACGATGCTCATCACGCCAATCTGAAATGAATAGTAAAGCGCAAGCGACGCGATCATATTGATCACGCCGGCGATCGCGCCGAGTTCCCAGGCCTTCCAGCCCGCTGCCGCGATGTGCGCGAATCCCGCCGTCCATTTCAGGTAGGCAGTCAGCGCGAGAAAACCGAAAAATTGCATGAAGAAAAGCGTGCGGTAGGCGCCCACGCGGCGCGAGGCAAAGCGCGCGATAAAATCCGACACGCCCCAGCACACAGCACCCGCAAGTCCGAGAATGATTCCCAAGGATTGTCCCTCGAGGAAGGCGCTACTTTCGTTTCGCCTGCAAGCCCAGGACGGCCATCACTTTCTGCAAATCCTTCCAGACTTCGCCCTTGGCATTCGGATTTCGCAGCAAGTAAGCCGGATGGTAAGTGGAGATTAATTTCGAGCCGTGGAAATCAAACCACTCGCCGCGAAAACGCGAAATGCCCTGATTGGTCGCGAGCAAGGTCTGCGCCGCGCAGGCGCCGAGACAGCAAATCACTTTCGGCTGAATCACGCTCAGCTGCCGCATCAGAAACGGCGAGCACGTGGCGATTTCATCTTTTTCGGGCAAGCGATTATCCGGCGGACGGCATTTCACCACGTTGCAGATGTACACGTCCTGGCGGCGCAAGCTCATTGCCTCGATCATTTGCGTGAGAAGTTTTCCGGCGCGGCCCACGAATGGCTCGCCCTGAATATCTTCATCGTGGCCCGGCCCTTCGCCGACGAACACAAGCTCCGCTTTCGGATTGCCAACGCCGAAGACAATCTTGGTTCGCGCTTTGTGGAGGCGGCAACGCGTGCATTCGCCGATGTCTTCGCGGATGCGCTCGAGCGTATCGCCCTCAATCCGTTCACTGGCTTCGAACAACGATGGCCCGGGCGCAACGGGAATCAATGGCATGGCGGGCACGGGCACTGCCGCTGGTGCAGCGGCTCGCAAGGGCGCGGATTTTGGCTTCGCTGCGGCCATTTCGATTGCAGCAGCGGGTTCTGTGGCAGCAGGCTGGGTAGCGTGCGAGGCAGCGCGGTCGCGAAAATAGGGCGCGATGCCCAAATCGTCGCCATACCGAAGCCACGCTTCCACACCTGCACGCTTTGCCGGATCCATGGAGTCTCCGATTGAGAATCTACTTTGATTGATTGCGAATTTCCAGCACGCGATCGAGGATGTGGTTCGCCACCTCAAGCTTGTTCATTTTCGGCAGGGGAATTTCGCGGCCATCGCGCACGAAGAGCGTGACGATGTTCGTGTCCGAGTCGAAGCCCGCGCCTTCCTGCGTGACGTCATTTGCGACAATCATATCCGCGCCCTTGCGCGCCAATTTTTGCCGCGCATTCTCGGCCACGCCGTCGGTTTCCGCCGCAAAGCCCACGAGCACGCGCCGCGCATCCCCGCCGGTGCGCTCTCGTCCAAGCTCGGCGAGAATATCGGGCGTCGGCTCAAGCTCGAGAGTGAAACTTCCCTCACCGCGCTTGATTTTCTTTTCCTGCGCCGCGGCCGGACGATAATCCGCCACGGCAGCCGCCATGATGACGACGCTCGCTTCCGCCGCGTGCTCCCGCACCGCGCGGCACATTTCTTCCGCCGCCCGCACAGGAATCCAATCCACGCCCTCGGGGATTTTTCGTTCCGTCGGCCCGCTGACGAGCACCACGTGCGCCCCGCGCCGGTGCGCAGCCTCCGCAAGCGCATACCCCATTTTCCCCGATGACCGGTTCGTCAAGAAACGCACCGGGTCAAGATCTTCGCAGGTCGGCCCGGCGGTGACGAGCACGGTCTGCCCCTCAAGGTCATGCCGCAGACCGAGGACATCGCAAACTTTTTTCGCAATCGCCTCGGTCGCTGCCAGGCGGCCAGCGCCCGTCATTCCACAGGCAAGGTAGCCCTCGTCAGGATCAACCACATGCACGCCGCGCGCCCGCAGCGCCGCCAAATTTTCCTGAGTCGCGGGGTGGTCCCACATATTCACGTTCATCGCCGGAGCGACGATCACGGGAGCCTTGGTGGCAAGGTAAAGCGTGGTGAGAAAATCATCTGCAATGCCGTGCGCAAATTTTCCGAGAATGTCCGCGGTAGCCGGCGCGACAAGCAAAAGGTCAATCCGCTGCGCCACCGCGATGTGCTCAATGGCGCTCTCAACGTTTGCAGGCGCAGCCCCGGCCGCACTGAACATTTCGGTGATTACTTTCTGCCCGGTAAGCGCCGCAAAAGTGAGCGGCGTGATAAATTCCTGCGCCCCCCGCGTCATCACCACCTGCACATCCAGCTTTTCCTGCTGCAGGCGGCGAACAAGCTCCGCGGCTTTATACGCCGCCACGCCGCCAGTAACACCGAGCGCGATTTTCATGGCGTCCGCGGCGAGATGCTACTTGCGCCGCTTCCCATCCTTGTCATCTTCATCCACCACAACTTCCATCAGGTCGTATTCAAGCAGCCCCTGGCGCAATTCTTCTTCCGCGATTCGAGTGGTCTTGCGTGACCGCGGATTATCTACCAGCGGGCGCCCGCCGATCATCAATTGCCGCGCGCGGCGCGAGACAACCACGACATAGGCAAACTGGCTTTCCGGTACGTGTCTTTGCACAGCCATATGAAGATCAGCCTCCAAAAGACTTCAGTATTTCGCGAATTCGCTCTTCGTTGCGCGCCACGCGGCAGCGCGACCCAAGCGCGATGGCCTGCACTTCCCGCCCTGCGCGCTCAAGATTATCGTTGATGACCGCAAAATCATAGCTGCTGTAGCTCAACATTTCCTGCCGCGCGCGTTCCAGCCGCCGCCGGATATCCTCGTCCGAATCCTGGCCGCGAGCGCGGATGCGCTGTTCGAGTTCCGCACGCGAAGGCGGCAGGACGAAAACAGCGATGGCGTCGGGCAGCTTTCGCTTTACCTGCAACGCGCCCTGCACGTCAATTTCGAGCACCAGATCTTTTCTTTCGCTTTGCGCCTGGTCCAGCCATTTACGCGGAGTGCCGTACCAATGTTTCCCGAACACCTGCGCGTATTCCAGAAAATCTCCCCGTTCGACCATTTGCTGGAATTCGGCTTCGGTGACGAAATTGTACCACTTGCCGTCGGCTTCCGTCTTGCGCGGCAGGCGCGTGGTGCACGAAACCGATAGCATCGTTCCGGGCAGCTGCAGAATTTTTTCCACCAGCGTGGACTTGCCGGAACCCGAGGGCCCCGAAACGATCAGCACCAGCGGCTCCGATGAAATCATTCGATGTTCTGCACCTGTTCGCGCAACTTCTCGATCTCGGACTTGATTTCCAGTCCCAGCCGCGTGATTTCGAGCCCTTCGGCTTCGTTGCCGGGGGTCTTCGAAAGCAGCGTGTTCGATTCACGCTGCATTTCCTGCAACAGGAAATCCAATTTTTTGCCGACGTCGGATGCGCCCGAAAGCAGAGATTCGAACTGCTGCACGTGGCTGCGCAGGCGCGATAGCTCTTCGCTCACGTCGCTGCGCTCCGCTGCCACCGCCGCCTCCTGCGCGATTCGCGTGGGGTCGAGCTGCGCTTCGCCGAGAAGTTCCTTCAATCGCAATTCAAGCCGCCGCGCAAATGCCGGCCGGGCGCGCTCGGCCAGCGGTTCCACTTGTCCGGTGAGATTCGTGATGCCTCGCAGGCGCGCAGACATTTCCTCGCGCAGATGATTCGCTTCGTCCTCGCGCATGCGGTCGAGTTTGTCGAGCGATTCGGTCAGGCAGCGCGCGACCGCCGATTCCAGGCGCGTCATTTCTTCTTCAAGCGACGCTGCCGGCGGCCCGATTACTCCGGGCAAGCGCAGGATCGAGGCCAGGTCCGGCTGTGCGTCTATGTCGAATTCTTTTCGCAGCGCATTGACCGCTTGCAGATAAGCGGCCGCCACCTCGCGGTTGACGCCCACGGCCGCGGGCCCCGCCAGGTCGTAGTGCAGCGTAACATCCAGATGGCCGCGCCGCACACGCTCGCGAATTATCTTTCGAATGCGCGGCTCGATCGGCTCGAAGCCTTCCGGCACGCGCAAATGCAAATCTAGAAATCGGTGGTTCACGCTCCGCACTGAAATGCGCAGGCTCCAGCCGTCCTCGGTCGTCTGCGCGTGCGCGTACCCCGTCATCGAGCGCAGCGATTTAGATCCTGCTTGCCTCGGCTTGGGCGGAATTTCAGCGGCGAATTGTGGGCCGGTGCCGGACATGGTTACGCAGGCCCTGCCCCGCGCGTGGCCGGCTCCGCATCTTGAAATTGCATGCCATGAAGCCGCGCGTAGAGGCCGCCGCGCGCCAAAAGCTCTTCGTGGGTGCCGCGCTCGCGAATCGTGCCGCCCTCGAGGACAGCGATCAGGTCAGCGCGGCGAATCGTGGAAAGGCGATGCGCGATGACGAATACCGTGCGTCCCGTCATCAGATTGTTGAGCGCTCTCTGAACGAGCATTTCCGATTCCGAATCGAGCTCCGAGGTCGCTTCGTCGAGAATCAGGATTGGCGCGTCTTTCAGCAGCGCGCGCGCAATTGCCAGCCGCTGCCGCTGCCCGCCGGAAAGCCGCTGGCCGCGGTCGCCGATCAATGTTTGGTAGCCCTCCGGCATTTCGGTGATGAAATCATGCGCCAGCGCGGCTTTCGCAGCAGCATATACTTTCGCTTGGGGCATGTCCGGGCGGCCGTAGCAAAGATTATTCCAGATGGTGTCGTTGAAGAGGATGGTTTCCTGCGTGACGATGGCCATCTGTTCGCGCAACGATCGCAGTGTGACGTCGCGCAAGTCATAGCCGTCAATTCGGACTGTGCCGGAAGTGGCCGCGTAAAAGCGCGGTAGCAGATTCACAAGCGTCGTTTTTCCCGCGCCGCTCGATCCCACGATCGCCACCACCGCGCCCGCGCGCACTTTCAGGTCAATGCCTCGCAGGATGAGCGGGCTGCCGCCGTTATACCCGAAGCTGGCACTTTCGAATTCAACGGACTGCGTGAAAGGCGGCAGTGCCTTTGCGCCGGGCGTTTCCATCACCTCTTCCGGCAGGTCGAGGAATGTGAAAACCTTCGTGCAAGTTCCCAGCGCCTGCTGGAAAAGCTGGTAGATATTGCCGATATGCTTGATCGGTTCGTATGCCTTGAATAGCGCGAAAGTGAACGCGCCGAACATCCCGATGGTCAGCCTGCCCAATTTAATTTCATCGCGCGCGTAGAGCAGGATGATGGAAATCACGGCGGCGCCCAGCAGATCCATCAGCGGCGAGGTGGCCAGGTAGGCGCGAATCCAGCGCATGTTTTCGCGCAGCAAATTTCGCGAAGCCGCGCGGAACTTGCGAATTTCAAAGCCCTCCATCCCGAAGGCTTTCACCACGCGGTTGCCGCTCATCGTTTCCTGGAGAATCTGGCTCAGGTCCGCCAGACGCGTGCGGCTTTTTTCCGCCGAATGCCGGATGCGCCGCCCCAATTTCCCCACGGGCCAGATCACCAGCGGAAGAATCACGGCGGAGCCGACCGCCATTCTCCAGTCGATTCGCAAAAGAACGAATATGAACGCGACCAATGCAAAAATCTGGCGGAAGAAATCGGCGAGGTAGTCGGAGAAAACGCTGCGCATCTGCTCGATATCGCTAATCACCGCGGACATCACTCGCCCCACAGCGTTATCTTGAAAAAATCCCACCGGCTGCTGCACCACTTTGCCGTACACCCGGTTCCGCAAATCCGTGACGCCTGATAGGCCCACATATTGAATCAACGTAGCGCCAAAGAATTCCGCCACAGCTTTGATCAGGAACAGCAGCACGAGCGCCAGCGCAAAGACGCTCCACACGTATCGCACCCGCGTGGGAACAAATGAATTCAAATAAATCGCGTGGTCCGTCAAGGGAACCTGGAAGAGCAAAAGTTTCTGCGCCGTCGATTGCGGATTCAGCACCACGTCGAGCGCCGGGCGTATGGCGAATGCCACAAGCCCTTCGACCATCCCCATCAGCGCCATCAGCAGGATGCCGGCAAATAGAAGTCCGGTATAGGGCCGCAAGAAGCCCATCAGCCGCCGGATTTCTTTTTCGTCTTTCACGATTGGAACTGCATACCTGCGTTCATATTACTGTAATCGAACATTCATGGCGCAAACGCACAACCCTAGGTTCGCGCCGGCGAAAAGTCAAGCTGCGGTCTTATCGAGATCGCGGTGCACGACTTTCGTCGCGTAGCCTTCCTTCTGCACCGCTCCCCGGATCACTTCCGCCAATGTCACGGACCGGTGCCGGCCCCCCGTGCATCCCACCGCGACAGTCAGATAACTCTTCCCTTCCCGAATGTAATGCGGAATCAGATACGAAAGCAGGCTCTGAATCCGCCGCAGGAATTCGTTCGTCTGCGGAAACGACCGGATATATCGCGCCACGCGAGGATCCTTGCCGCTGAAGGGGCGCAGCCGCGGCACGAAGTGCGGATTCGGCAGAAAACGCACGTCGAACACAAGATCCGCGTCCGTGGGAATGCCATAACGGAATCCAAAGCTCACCACGGAAACGAGCAGCGGCCGCCGCCCCGGATTTTGGAAGCGGTCAATGATGAACTGGCGCAGCTCGTGCACATTGAACTTCGTGGTGTCGATGATCACATCGGCGAGCCGCCGAATCGGCGCCATCCGCCGCCGCTCTTCTCGGATTCCCTCGGCGATCGAGACGCCACTCCCCAGCGGATGCGGCCGGCGCGTCTCGCTGAATCGCCGCATCAATGCTTCGTCGCTCGCTTCCACAAACACGAGCGTCGCATGGTGATCGCTCGCCAGCGCGCGATAAAAAATCGGCAGCTTTTCGATCTGCTCGCCTTCGCGCGCGTCCACCAGCAGCGCCGCGCGCTCGATTTCGCCGCGCCCTTCGTCATATAGCTCGCTGAAGACAGGAATCAGCGCAACGGGAAGGTTATCCACGCAATAAAAGCCGAGATCTTCGAAGGTATTTAGTACCGAACCTTTGCCGGAGCCGGATAAGCCAGTGAGGATTACCAGTTGACGTGCATTGCGAATCCCGGCGGGGCGGATTCGAGAGGGGCGAGTCCGTGTGGAGCGCTTCACGGCGGCCGGGCGGCTAACCCTTCACCCGCCGCCGATGGGTGCTGGGAATGCGCAAATCTTCGCGATATTTTGCCACGGTGCGGCGCGTCACGTGGATGCCTTCTTCGCTCAGCTTCTTGGTGATTTGCTCGTCGGTCAGCGGGTGCGCCGTATCTTCATCCTCGATCATTTTCTTCACGCGCCGCTTCAGCGAGAGGAGCGACATTTCGCTTCCCTGCGGCCCGTTGACGGATTCCGAGAAGAAGTAGCGCAACTCGATTACGCCCTGCGGCGTGTGGACGTATTTATTCGCCACTGCCCGGCTGACGGTCGAAGGATGCACGCCCACTTCCTCCGCGACTTCCTTGATCATCATCGGCTTCATGTGATCGGCGCCGTAATCGAGGAAATCTCCCTGCCGGCGCAGAATGGACTGGCAGACGCGGAGAATCGTGTGCTTGCGCTGCTCGATATTCTTCATCAATTGAATTGCAGCAGTAAATCGTTCCTTGACGTAGTTGCGGACGTCGCGATCGGCGGCATCGCGGACAAGAAGGCGGCGGTAAGTGGAATTCAATCGCAGCTGCGGCAAGTCGTCATCATTCATGAAAACCTGCCACTCGCCATCCACTTTGCGGAACTGGACATCGGGTTCGACCAGCCGCGGCTCGGTCTTGTTGTAGCGCAGTCCCGGCTTGGGATCGAGCCGCTTGATCACGTCCACGGCGCGTTTCACTAGCTCCACGGGACGGTTCAGCGCCCGCGCCACTTCCTTGAGCTGATTATTTTGCAGCAATTTCAGGTGTTCCGCGATGATCTGTTGCGCCAGCGTATTCTGCGGATCGATCACCTTCAACTGCATCAGCAGGCATTCCTCCAAATTGCGCGCGCCGACCCCGGGCGGATCGAACTCCTGCACCATGGTCAGCGCCTCTTCGACGTCCTCCATCGAATAGTTGCCGGATTGCGCGATCTCCTCGAGCGTTGCGGTCAAGTAGCCGTTTTCGTCGAGATTGCCCACAATCGCTTCGGCGATTCTCAGCACGGTCTCATTGCAAATGCTCACGCTGAGCTGCCAGCTCAGATGGTCCGTGAGAGTCTGGGGTGAGGAAAGGAACTTGTCGAAGGAAGGCTTCTCGATATCTTCGCGCTCGCTGCCGGCGGAACGCGCCGCGCCAGTATCAAGATATTGCGTGAAGAACGAACCAAAATCGAATTCGTCGAAGGGGTTCGCCGCTTCCCCCTCGGGAACCTTTTCTACTTCCTTCTTGAGGAACGCTTCGTCCGTGTAGCTTTCGGGAACAACGTTTTCTTCCGCGGCCTCTTCCAGCACGGGATTCGCCATGATCTCCTGATTGATCATTTCCCGCAGCTCGAGCCGGTTCAGCGCCAGCACGCTCACCATCTGCACGAGACCCGGCGTCAGAATCTGCTTTTGGGCCACGCGGAGGCTGAGTTTGGGCTGGAGCCAGTTCATAGAGTTTAATTAAGACGAAAACGCTCCCCGAGATAAATGCGGCGCACGTCGGCATTGGTTGAAAGCTCGCCGGGAGTGCCCGCAAATAAAATTTTGCCGTCGCTGATGATGTAGGCGCGGTTCGTCACCGCCAGTGTCTCGCGCACGTTATGATCCGTCACCAGCACTCCGATTCCGGCGGCGCTCAAATCCGCGATAATCTTCTGAATGTCCACCACGGTCAGCGGGTCGATTCCGGAAAATGGCTCATCCAGCAAAATGAACGAGGGCGATAGCACCAGCGAGCGCGCAATCTCCAGCCGCCGCCGCTCTCCACCGGAGAGCACATAAGCCTGGCTGTAGCGCACTCCTTCAAGCCCCATCTTCGCCAAAAGTTCCTCCACGCGGTCCCTGCGCTGCTCCGGAGTCAGCGGCAGCGTCTCCAGTACCGCGAGCAGATTCTCATCCACCGTCAGTTTCCGAAAGACCGAAGGTTCTTGAGGGAGGTAGCTGATGCCGCTGCGGGCCCGCAGGTACATCGGGAGATCGGTGATATCCTCGCCATCCAGCAGGACACGCCCATAGTCCGGACGCGCCAGACCGACCAGGATATAGAACGTCGTGGTCTTTCCTGCGCCGTTCGGCCCCAGCAGCCCAACCACCTCGCCCTGTTGAATCTCTAAGCTGATGTTATCTACAACTTTCCGGCCTCGATAAGACTTGCTAAGGTCGGCGGCTTGGAGTGTCAACATGCCTGTTCATTTCTCAACCCGGTGCTTGGTCAGCGTGCGCGAACCTTCTTGCGAATCCACCAAAATCGTATCATTGGCTACAAAGAAGGTCAACGAATGGCCGGTAGTTGTGTCCCTGGCAGCATCCGTCAAGGTCGGCTGCCCCCCGGAAAGGACGAATTTCCCGTCCGCAGCCGTGTATTCGCCCTGCTCAGCCAGCCCACGCCGGTCTCCCTGCCGGACTGCCACGTTGCCAAGCGCCAATGCGCGTATCAATTGACGGCCTCCAGCCGCCCCGGCCGCTGTAGTACCACCCCCTGTCGGCTGGCCTGGAGGGCCCGAAGTAGGCCCCAAAAACACATCCAGGCTGCGCGAAACCATCTCGCCTTGCTGCGAGGTAGCCGTCACCCCCCCCTCCAGGTGCCCCTTCCCCAGATCGCTCCAATAAGTCAGCGTCGGCGCGTGAAATTCCCAGACCACTGGCCCGGAGGGGGGGCCGGGGGGCTGGCCTGGCGCAGGTGCTTGCTTGTTGGCACTGAAGGGAGCTCCGCCAATAGGTTTGGCGAGCTGCCCGGCCGCTTGGGGAAAGACAGCGACTACATTCCCATCGGCTTTCAATTTCTTCTCGTCGCGCCATAGCTCGATTTGATCGGCATTGAGCAGCGATTGGTCCTGCCACAGCCGCGCATGGCCCGTATAAATCGCGTGGCCTGAGTTGGTCGAGCCTGCGAGCGACTCCGAAGATATGTGTGCAGGGCCGGGGCCGAGATTTATCGCGCTGCCTCCGTTGGGAGAAGACACGTAAGTCGAAATCACCCCGCCGGCTGCCTTTATTGCGCCGGTTTTCTGGTTGATAGCCACCTCGCCGCCTGCCGTTGTCCGGCTGGTGGCATCGGAAAGGATCGGCGAGCCATCGAGGATAACCATATCCGTCGCGCGAATGATCCGAGCGTGTGCCGAGGATGCTTGTCTATCCGCCTGCTGGAAATGGACCTTCCCGTGCTCGTCGAGCGTTTCCCAATCTCCCTTCGCTCCGAATGTCGCCACCAGTTCGTCGGCCGTAATCACCTGCGGGACGCCGGAGGAAAATTGCCGCCGGATCTCCGCTCCCGAGTGCCCCTGCAAATGTTCGAGCTGACTATTGGTGCCGAATCCCGCGACGAATTTCTTGGCCCGAAGCGTGGTCGTTTCGTCGCCGGTTTTCGTCACGATCGTCCCGGGCGCGAGTGTCTCGGCTGCATCCAGACGCTGCTGGCCCTGGCGCTCGCTCGGCGCGAACTTAACCAGCACCGATTCCGTCTTCACCGTGCGCGAATCAGCGCCCTGGCGCGAATCCAAAAACACGCCGCCCGTCGCCATCATTTCTCGCACCAGGTTATGCTCCGGAAGCATCGTCAGGTCCGCTCGCGCGGCTGAGAAGCGGTCCATTCCCGCAGCCGATTGCCGCATCCCCGCGATGTTGCCTTCCGCCACAATGCGTTGCACCCAGCCGGCGATGCTCAGGAAGCTCTCGAAGCGGTCCGCGGAAATTTCGAATTGTCCGGCGCCCTCTGTTGACCGCATCACGGGGTGGCCTTCGGCGACAGCATGCCGCGCGCGAAATTCTTCGTCCAGGTCAATGGTGATCTGATCCGCGGAAAGCTCGCGGTCCCCTTGCCTCGCCTTGGCTGGCCCGTGCAGCACCATCATCTGGCCGGGGCGGCTGATATCCAGGCTGCTTCCCGAAGCGGTCACCGGCTGATTGCCGGTGCGGTTCGCCACCGAAAATGTCAACTCCACGGCGTGCTCGAGCCGCACTTTCGATTCATGCGTGCTGTATGTCACTCCCACGGCGTGGCCGCTGCCTTCCGGAAACTGGAACGCAACAGCTTCGGCGGTGGAAGCCTCGCCTGTCTCACGATTGAACGAAAGGCTTCGTGTCTGAACATGCAGAGGCTGCCCAGCGGGCTTGCCGGTTGCAGGGTTCATGCCCTGAAGGTCGAGTTGAACATCGCCCTGGCAGAGGATGGCGCCGGAGATGGGCTCGTAGCTGCACTCGCGCGTGTGAATATTGTCGTCGCGGTTTCCCTCGCGGCCATAAATTGTGATCCACACTTCCTGGAGAATGCTGCGGTTCTCTTCCTTGAACTGCGTCGCGTGCCCGGCTCGTACGGTAAAAAGCGTGTGATTCTGCTCGACCTTCGAAAACCTGAATTCGGCCGATTGCTGCTGCACGGCCGCGGGCACCGCCTGCGGCGCTGCGTGGCGCGCGCGCGCCTCCTGATACGCTCGGCGCGCATAAATACCCACTACGGCCAGGGCCATAAGTCCAGCGGACATCGCCGCCCAGCGTGCGTACCGCGCCGCTTCCCTGTTCTGCACCGCGGAATCTCCCCGATCAGCCTATGCACTACAACAAGTTAGAATCCGAGTATAGGCGAGGGGTTTCCGCGGAACAACAGGAGGCGAGCCTAAGCGCCGCGCCGGGATTTCTTCGAGGGTGCCGGCACAATGTTCGTAACAATGAAAACTTCGTGCTCATCCCCGAGGTCGCGCGCCGAGGGAGTCAGGATGGTCTTCGGCCCAATGAAAATCTTCTCGCGCCGTGAAAGCGCCGTGCGCACTTCATTTTCGCTCACGAATTCAACCACCTGAACTGCAGGCTCGGGCGCCGCTGCCGCTGCCGCCGTCGTCGCCGGAGCTGCGGGTGCCGCGGGCGCGGGGGCGATTTTCGGTTGTCCGCCAGTGTTTTCCGGTGGGCGGGAAGGAACTGGAGTTGGAGCACTGGCGGCACTCGGGGGTGGACTCGCGGCTTGAACCTGCGGAGTGGCTGGCTTCGCCTCCGAAGCCCCAGCCGGCTGGACCGCGCTGCCGCGCGGAATGCCCCGCTCCGCAAAAACACGCTCCACAATGCGCGCAATCGTCTGCCGGTCTGGCACGATTGAGCTAGTTGCACTGGGCACGAGCGCCGCCGCTGGTGCGGCCGGAGTGGCCGCAGGCGCTCCAGCGGTGGCGGCTGCCGTTGACAGCTTCGGGCTATCCATGGGCATGGCTGCGCCCGCCAGCCGCTGCTCCGCTGGAATGGTGCGATGTTCCACCCCGCGCGATTCCCACGCCACGCGCTTGATGTTCATCAGGTGCTGCGGTCCGATATTGTCGGATGTGATGTTTCCTCCCGGCGAGCCGCAACCGAGTGTCATCGCCGGAAAAAGATTCGTCGAGTACCCAATCGAGCCATGAACCGCGGACGAATTCACCACCACGCGAAACGCCGGCACAGCAAGGCCAAATTGCTTTACCGCCGCCTCACTCTGCGAATGAATCGAGCACGTGTGGCCCTGCCCGCCATAATGCACCAGCCGCACGCACAACTCGATCCCCGCGGCCAGATTCGCGGCAGAATAAAATGAAAGGATCGGCGACAGCTTCTCACCCGAGAGCGGCACTTCGCGCCCCACTCCTTCGAGCCTAGCGATCAATACGCGCGTTCCGGCCGGCACTTTGATTCCCGCCATCTCCGCGATCACCGTCGCCGCACGCCCCACCACCTGCGTATTCGGCACGTGCGAGCCGCCGTGAAACACAATCGCGCCCAACCGCTCGATTTCCTCCTCGGAAAGAAAATATCCGCCCTGCTTGCGGCATTCCTCGAGCGCCTGGTCGCGCACCGCTTCTTCCGCCACCATGGACTGTTCCGAAGAACAAATCGTTCCGTAATCGAAAGTTTTCCCGGCGAAAATATCCGCAACCGCCTTCCGCACGTTCGCGGTCCGCTCGATCATCGCGGGCACGTTGCCGGGCCCCACTCCGAACGCAGGCCTCCCGGAGCTGTACGCTGCGCGCACCAGGCCAGTGCCGCCAGTCGCCAAAATCACGCCCGTCAGCCGGTGGCGCATCAATTCCTGCGTGCCTTGCGTTGTCGGATGCTCGAGGCACACGATCAAATCTTCCGGCGCCCCCATTTTGAGCGCAGCGCGCGAGAGCACGGTCACTGCCTCGCAAATGCAACGCATGGCCGTCGGGTGCGGGCTCAGCACCGCCGCATTCCGCGCCTTCAGCGAAATGAGCGTCTTGTAAATTGTGGTTGATGTGGGGTTCGTCGAGGGTATTACAGCAGCAACCACGCCAACGGGTTCGGCAATTTCGAGGATTCCCTTTTCGCGATCCTCGCGCACGATGCCTACCGTCTTCATCCCGCGGATCGCGCGCGGCACATCCACCGAAGCCAGCCGGTTCTTGATGATCTTATCGGGGACATTGCCGTAGCCAGTTTCTTCCACGGCCAGCCGGGCGAGCGATTCGCCCGCTTCGGTAGCGGCCAACGCGCAGGCCTCTACCACCGCATCCACCTGTTCTTGGGAAAATCTGGCGAACTTCTTCTGGGCTTCGCTGGCCCGCTCGACGGCTTCGCGGGCTTCTTGAATCGAAATCAGGTCGCGGTCGCGCAGGCTCAAAGAACCATACCTGATCGGGCTTCCATACGTTGCGCGTCAGAAGCGCCGTTTCGCATTGCTTCGGGCAATCCTATTGCCCGGCTATTTCCTGGGAGCCCGCGGCGCTCCGCCACCGGGCAAAATTTCTTCGACGAGCTCGTGCGGCCGAGGAATTACATGCACGGCAACCAGCTCTCCCACGCGCCGCGCAGCAGCCGCCCCCGCATCCGTCGCGGCCTTCACGGCACCCACGTCACCGCGCACCATCACCGTGACGTACCCCGCGCCGATATATTCCTTGCCGATCAAAATCACGTTGGCGGCCTTCACCATGGCATCGGCTGCTTCAATCGAGCCCACCAGTCCTTTGGTCTCGATCATTCCTAACGCTTCATTGGCCATGCGTCCTCGCTCGCCCTCGCGATCTTAAATTGTTCATTGGTCAGACGAATAGAAATCGTGCGCAGACTAACACGCCCACCCAAGTGAAGCAAGCAGCAGGGGTTGCCCTGTGGAAATCTTTTCACCGATTTGAAGGGGGAAGACGGCGCGCCAAGTCTGTGCCCCGCGCAAAATAATCGCTTGCCGCGTCAATTCAGAGGGAGAACGCCCAAGCTAGCCGCCGCCACGCTGTCGCGCGTCGAATTCTTCACCAGATACATGGCCTCATCGGCCAAGTGGAGCAGCTCCGCCTTCGTGCGCGAGTCAGAGGGATAAGACGCCACGCCGACACTCGCCGTGATATGCACGTTCAAGCCCGGCTCCTGCAGCCAGACAGCCTCGCGGATCAGTTTGTGCAAGCGCCGCGCCACACCCAGTGCATTTTCCTTCGAGGTCTGCGGCAGCAGCACAACAAACTCGTCCCCGCCATAACGAAATGCCAGGTCGATCAGCCGGCATTTATCCTTGATGGCAGTCCCAATCTCAGAAAGCAGCTTCGACCCCATCAAGTGGCCGTATGTATCGTTCACCATCTTGAAATGATCCAGATCAATGAAAATCAGCGAAAACTCAAACGCGTACCGGTGCGAACGGTAAATCTCGGTGTCCAGCATGAAATTCAAATGCCGCGCGTTGTAAAGGCTCGTGCAATCGTCAGTGATGGTCAGCTCGTGAATGCGCTGCACGTGCCGCGCATTTTCGATGGCGATCGCCGCGTAATCCGCCAGGGCTTCAAGCAGCGCCAAATCCCGCTGGCTAAATCCCTCCGGCCCGACGCAATTGATCAGCTCGATCACTCCCAGGCAATGATCCCGAAAACGAACCGGAACGGCCACGATTGAGCGCGTCTCCATTTTCGTCCGCGCGTCCACCTGAGCGAAAAATCGCGAATCCTTCGACGTGTCCGGCACCACCACAATCTCGCCCGTCTGCGCCACCCACCCCGCCAGCCCTTGCCCGAGCTTGATGCGCACATCCTTCAGCGCTTCCGCCCCCTTACCCGTCGCAATCTGGAAATAGAGCTCGCCTTTATCCACGTCCATCAGCAGCAGCGACCAGGTGTCCGGCCGAAGCACCTCATTAATCTTTTCCATGATGGTGCGCAGCACCTGGTCCAACTGTAAGGAAGAGGTGAGTGCCTTGCCAAGTTCGTGAAAAACCGTCACTTCGTTCGATTCAGGCACTTCCACGCTGATGCGCGGAGTCCGGCGCCGCTCGACGCCGTCGAAGAGCCTCGTGTCGGCAACTCTCCGCATCGTTTCCGTCGGGGCACGCGATTTCGGGTCTTGGGAGTCTTCGGGCACCTCTCGCATTATAGTGAACCGTTTTCCCCTGCTGCAATGGAGTTCACAGCCTCAATGACGTAACACTTATCGGTCGACTTATCGGCCGCCCAATCGGCCATCTCCGACTCTCATTGACACACCCCGCCCTCCCGCCTATATTTTTTCCTGGCTTGCGGGTCCTTGCGGATGTCAACGGCACCTTTCGGCGATCATCTAAAACGCGAACGGGAAATGCGCGGAGTCTCCCTGGAAGAAATCTCCGCCGCCACGCGCATCAGCACGCGCTTCCTCGAGGCGCTGGAAAGCGATCAATGGGACAAATTGCCAGGCGGCGTCTTCAATCGAGGCTTCATTCGCTCCGTCGCGCGTTTTCTCGGCCTCGACGAAGATAGCCTCGTCGCCGAATACGCCCTCGAGACGAAGAACCGCACCGATATCGGCGTCGTCCCCGATCCGCCCATGGAGGCCCGCCGCAACTGGGGCCCCGCCATTCTTGCCTTCGCTGTCCTGGTCGCCATCCTGGCGTGTGCCTGGTTCATTTTCTCGCACTACGGCGCACAGATTGCCGCCCGCCTGCATCGAAAGCATTCGGCGTCCGACTCTTCAGTCCAAGCCGCGCCACCGCTTTCGGGCGCTGCTGCGACGAGTGAAAATAGCGCCGCTCCCGCCACGGCAGCTCCGGTTACAGATGCAGCAAATTCGACGCCAGCTCCGGCAATCCCCGCGACAACGCTCGAACTGAAAATCGAAGCCGGGAAATCAACAGACCTAAAGGTAATAGCCGACGGCCGGATCCTTTACGACGGACATGTAGATGCCGGCAACGTCATGCGCTTCGATGCCCAAGACTCCCTGGAAATCACCTCGAGTGATTCAAGCGCGCTTCTGCTCGACCTGAACGGCCAGACCGTGCCGCCAATCGGCCTGCCCGGGCAATCCGGCACCGTCACCCTCACCCACAAAGATCTCAAATCCTCCGCGGGAGGCTCCCATTAGCGCCGAGCTGCGCGAAGAAATCCGCTCCGGTCATGCGCGCCCGGAAAGGAAGCTGGCGGTTTGCTCCGGCGGCGCATCGCTCTCGCCCGAAGACCGCGCGGAACTTCTCGCCGTCCTCGCCGCGGATGCCGATGAAGCAATCGCCCAGCGCGCCCAAAGCGTCCTTCTCACGCAAAGCCACGACTCCTTCCTGCTCGCATTGGCGCGCCCGGATGCCGATCCGCGGCTTTTCGCGTACTGCGTTGACAACCTCGGAGATAAGCCCGGCATTGCAGACTCGCTGGCAAAAAATCCTTTGTGCCCCACGGCCACCGTCACTCAAGTCGCCCGCTTCCTCACCGCCGCAGGAATTCAGGCGCTGCTCGATCATCTCGAGCGGCTCACTTCCGACACGCATTTGATCGAGGCCCTGGCGCAGTCGCAGGCCGTTTCGGTCGAGCAGCAGGAATTGATTCGCGAATTGCAGAAAGGCGAAGCGGCTTCCGGGAAGGAAATCGAGGAAGCGGCCGCGGAAGTAGAGCCCGACCCCGTGAAGCGCGAGACGCTGATGCAGAAGCTGACGCGCCTCAACGTCGTCGAGCGCATCATCCTCGCGCTGAAAGGAGGCCGCGAAGAACGCATGTTGCTCATCCGCGACCGCAATAAAATGGTCCAGCGCGCCGTCCTTCAGTCCCCCCGCCTCACCGACTCCGAAGTGGAATCGTTTGCGGCCATGGCCAACGTCACATCCGACGTGCTCCGCATCATTGCGCTCAATCGCGTTTTCATGAAGAGCTACGCGATCATCAGGAATCTCGTCAAGAATCCGAAGACCCCGCTCGATATTTCCCTGCACATCCTTCCCCGCCTCACGGCCACGGACCTGAAGATTCTATGCACCAACAAGAATATCCCCGAAACACTCCGCAACACCGCCATCAAGCTCCAACGCTCGAGAAAAATTCTCGGCACATCCTGAGCGTTGCCGGCGATGCACTGCCTTTGGTGCCGCCCGGATTCGCTCGCGGGTTCGGTTCTTACAGGAAAGAGGAGTCAAACGGCGCCGGCAGCAATATTCCCGAACTCGTCTCCTCGATTTTTCCCTTCAAGTTTGTAAGGATCACGGGAACGTCGCCGCAAAATTCCCAAATAATCTGCCGGCAAGCTCCGCAAGGAGGCGTCAGCACGTCCGTATCCGCCACCACGGCCATCGATTCAAAACCGTGCTCGCCTTCGGAAACCGCTTTGAAAATCGCCACGCGCTCAGCGCAGCATGTAAGACCAAGCGTGGCATTCTCCACATTGCATCCGGCAAAAATTCTCCCGGACTTCGCGCGCACGGCCGCCCCCACCCGGAAATTCGAAAAAGGCGCATGCGCGTTCTCCCGCGCCTGCTTCGCCGCCGCAATCAACGCATCGTATTCACCCATGCGCGCGATTCTAACCCAGTTGAAGCCTGAGTTGCGCGGATTGCAAGTCTCGAAAGTCCGCAGAAAACCTATATGAGAGCCTGTTGGTGACAGCCCCCGCATTCCAGCAGGCCCGCCGTAGCCTAGGCGTAGGAGGGTCGCCTACTCGATTTTTGCCTCTAAATATCGCCACTTTAGGACCGATTAGAAAGTACCTCCGTCCTTTGTTTTCATAGAGATTAGTGAGTTTCTAATCGTCACCAGGACCGATTAGAATTTGGCGGCCGGCTGGCTGTTTCCCGTTTTGGGGCGTGACCGCAAGGTGAGAGTTGTGCAATAAAAGCAGCGCGAACGGTAGCAAGACTTCGCCACGTCCGTTTTTGGCGGGGACTAATCCCCGCCCCACAAAGATCGAAATTCCGTCCCGCGTCCCTCATCCCTCGCCCCCCACTCCTCGTGCTGGTTTGTTGTCTCTCATCATTCCAGACGTCTTCCCGATAAACGGCATCGGGACGCACACAGCGCGCCCAGTCCAACATGGCATGAAGCCGGGGAAAAACGCAAGCGAACGAGCCTGTGGAGTTTTTTTCTGGGTCGGGGGTCTTCACTGATCAATTCAAAAGTCCGGCCCCTTAAAAAGCGCAATGGACCGGGCATCCGGAAAGTCAAAGGCTGCGCCAGCCTAAGCCCCTGCCTAAGCAATGTGCCGCACCTACGGCGCTCGCAATTCTATTTTCAGCTTTCCCAGCGCTTGCGCGCTGGGCTACCTTCTGCCGCGCCTACAGCGCTCTTCCGCAGGAGCAGGTGAACCCCGCAAATCAGATGCGTTCGGAAATCCATTTGTCGAGTGAACTCAACGATGTTGAGGCAAGAGCAACTCTGAGAGACCGGGCCGGCCGCCGATAAGAAATTCAAAGGCAAGACGCCGGCAGGATGCCAGCGGTACGAAAGGCAACGTCAATACCCGCCGTGGTCGCGCTTAGTCGAGCAACTTCGCTGGGGGATGCTTCACGGTGCGGGCGTCACAGTGGGCGCAGCGGAAAATTCGGAGGGTTCGAGGCAAAATAAAACGCCCCGCCCTTCGTCCGCCGCGGCGGACGAAGGGTGGGGAAAGTTAATTAGCGTGGCGAAGACGATCCGGCAATTACCTGTTGTCCCGGCCGCCGTGGCAAGTGCCAAAGCCCCGGTCGGTGAAAGTAGCCGGTGTCCCTGCAGGCGCTACAGGAGCTTGCAGTGCCGACTCGAAATGCCACTTGTAGCCGTTGGGATCAAGCCTCAGGGCCATCACACCCCAGAAGTTGCCGGTTGACCCCGCCTCGAGATTCAATGCGTTGAAGTTCGGGTTGCCGGTAGGATCCTCCATGTTTGTTTCGCCTGAGCCAGACGTCATAGTGGCTGTGATGACCGGATCAAGTGTTTCGCCGCCGGTGCCCACGATGAATTCCCTTATCCCGTTCCTTGGGTCGTAATTCCCGGAGGGGTCGAGAGGGCGGTAGTGGGCATAGAGGTGGTCGTGTCCGTTGAGCACCAGGTCGGCGCGGTGGTCGTAGAGCAGTTGCCAAAAGGCCACAGCGGCCACGCCCTCTGGGGTGATGCCGTTCGTGGCGCTGAACGTGGGCTGGTGCCAGTAGGCGAGTGTGCACGAGGAGTGGTTCTCCTCAAGATCCTTTTTCAGCCATGCGAGTTCGGCACCAAACCAGGCGCCGGTGTCGCTGCAGCCGCCGGGCTGTGTGGAGCACTCGATATTGAGCGAAATAAGGTGCCACGTGCCCAGATTGTAGGAATACCAGCCATCGCCGACTCCAGATCCGTTCAGGCCTGCGTTCGGCCCCAATTCGAAGTGCCCCGCCTGTCCATCTGCCCGCGGGACGGGTTGCGGAACGGGAGCGGTAAGGCCTGGATTGTTGCATGCCGCCAAACCTTGTGGGCACGGGTCCGGGACTATGGTCATCGGAACAGTGCCATCGGGATTGAGCTGGAAGCCGTTGTAGTAGGAGAAGTAGCCGTAGCCGGCAACGCCGGTCTCGCTATGCTCGTCATAAAACTCGTGGTTGCCGGGCGAGGGCCGATGTAAAAATTTAAAAGCGCCATACGTCAAATCGAACGATTTCTCGAAGTCCTGGTATTGGCCTACCTGGTATTGCAGATCTCCGAGGATCGCGACGGCGTCAGGCTTCATAGCCTCGATCTGATTTGCCGTGGCCTCCTGGGATTGGTACAGAGAAAACGGCGGCCCTGGGGGCTTGCTGGTGGTGCTGCTGTAGGGGGCCTTGGGAGTTTCGCAGGTTTCGTGCCCAGCCTCACCGCCACCTGGCACAAAGTCTGCATCTGGCTGGCAGGCGATGTCGCCAACCACCGCCAGCACAGGCGAGCGGCCCGTTGTCGCGTAAGGCCACGAATTGTCGTTCGACCTTTGGTCATCGTTGGAGTTTTGATTCTGTGCCTTGGCCCCAGCTGCAAATGCCAGCACCGAGGCGGCCGCTCCCATGAGCACTGCCGCTCGGAACCCTTTCCCGATTGCCTTCATGCGGTTCCTCCCGTTCTGATTTGTGGTTGGATAGTTGCCAGAAGGAAGGTCTTTACCCCTTCAATATTTCCTGTGCGTGTCGAATATGTGAAAAAGCCGTAACACACATTAATGGGGAGGTCGAACGCCGCCCGGTTTGCAGGCGATTCGTTTCTTAGGCGTAGCGAAACAACGCCTTGAAGCCAAAGTCCATGTGCTGCTGAATATGGCAGTGAAACAGCGTGAGGCCCGGCTGGTCGGCGACCAGATCCACCGTGGCGCGCCCAAATGCGGGAACGATCACCGTATCCTTCATGATGCCGGCAGTGGGCTTGCCATTGAGCTCGACGAGCTCGAACAGGTGCCGGTGCATGTGCAGCGGGTGGGAATCGTCACTGCGATTGTGAAAGACCAGCCGGTAGCGGCCTCCCTGCCGGAGAACGAATTCCCGTTCATGCGGATATTCCTTGCCGTTGACGAGCCAGTGATTGATCCCATGGGGCCCGCCGCGGACTTTTTCAAAGACCATGTCGATGGTCTGGTCTGGCGCGGGATGCGGCGCGGTCTTGCCAAAGATGGTGTAGTCCCAGCGCGCGCTCGGAGGTGGAAGCCAAGTCGCGCGCTGCTGCTGCGGCTGATTGGCGTACTCCACCACAATGCCCATGCCGGATTGCCGCGCGACATCGCGCGGCTCCCCTAAAATCCAGACGCCCGGCTGGTTCATCTCCACGATCGCATCCACGCGCTCACCGGGGGCGATCTCAATCACGCTGACCAGCTGAGGCGCGGGCACGGGATTGCCGTCGAGAGCGATCACCTGAAACTTGTGGGCCGGCAAAGCGAGGCGATGAATTTGCGAGGCGCTGGCGTTGAGCAGGTGCATCAGGATGCGCTGGCCCGATTGCACCCGGAGGGGATCCCCGGCGCCGAGCATTTTGCCGTTGATTGAGTAAAGTGGAGCGCTGATTTCGAGCCCGTTGGGACGCTGGTCTGGATTTGCGGGTTTTTCGGGCATCGGATCGCTGGGACGCGCCTGCTCCGCGTCCTGGTCCATCGTGGTCAGAAAACTCTCCCATTCATGCAATGCCAGAAAGACCTCTTGATCGTAGAGCCCGTGGTCATTCGCGGGATCGATCATGAGAAAACCGAACTGGCCGGTGTAGGCGCCGCGATGGAGATCCATCATGGCCGCGGTATGCGAGTGGTACCATCGCGAGCCCGCCGGCTTGGCCACGAATTGATAGCGCCGCTGGCCGTGGGGCGGGACCGGGGGCGTGCCTTCTTCGTCTGCCCCATCCACTTCCGACGGAACGAACAGGCCATGCCAATGTACGTATTCCGGAACATCCGTTTCGTTCACAACGTCGACGGTGATGGGCTGGCCTTCTCTCACCCGCAGAAGAGGACCGGGGACCTTGTTGCTGTAACCGATGGTGCTGATCACAACCTGAGGAGCCAGCTCGAGCGTCATCGGTGCGATTTGCAAGGTGAAATCCACCGCGCCGTCGGTGGTCTTCGCTTCCAAGTGCGCCATCGCCGGGCGCTGGGGCGGCGACGGGACTTGCCGCGGCGTCAACGGCTGCGCCAAGGCTAGGGGCAGCTTGCGGGCTCCCGCGGCGATCACGGTGGCGCACCCTAGCCGCACAAAATCCCTTCGGTTCATTTGATCCTCATCCCGCCCTCTAACGGCGCCACATGTCGCTCTTTTGCGCCGCCGAAAGTCCACACCGTTTCCCTTGGATCATACACACCACTTTTGGTGAAAAGATTTATAGCAGATTGTGTTGCATCGGCCGGTCGAGTTCGCAGCACTTACCGGACAAGTCAAAATTAGCTGAATTTCCAGAAGTCCGCTTCTAGGAAGGCGCGGAGGATCTGGGTAACTTCATTTGAATCTGTAGTCGAACTTCCGGACAACTTAACCTTTTCCCAATTTGGAACCTGGCGGGAGTTGGCCGCCCTCTCTTCCCCACAATTTGACCCCTGCCGCCCTTTACCTCCAGATTGATATTGACTTTCTAGGTACTACTCTGCTATAGTGCGAATTGATGAATAGCTTGCTTCCAATCTATCCGGCCCCACCCGCCCCATGGCCAGGGGTCGCGCGCTAGTCCCACCCCGCCATCCATCCGCCCCTCCGCTCTCCGATTTTCTAATAGCCAACCGGACGATTAGAATTTCACTGATCTCGCAGAAAACAAACCACTTCCATTTTTCTAATAGCCAACTTTTACGTGGTTTTTTAACTCGTTTTTCGCCCCAAATCCGCCCCCCTCAACCCCCAACCCCAGCCCACCCCGCCGCCCTACCCCGCCCCTCACTGCTCAAGCCCGCCCCCGGCGGATCACCCTTCCTCCGCTGCCATCCGCGGAATCACCGCCCGAAGAAGGGCTACAAACTGGGTCTTGACGCGCTCCCCAGTCTCCATCACTTCCGCATGATTGATTGGCTGGTCCAGAATCCCCGCAGCCATATTAGTAACGCAGGAAATCCCCAGGACGCGAATCCCCATGTGCCGCGCGACGATCACTTCCGGCACCGTGGACATCCCCACGAGATCAGCGCCAATCGCGCGAAGA
Organism: uncultured Acidobacteriota bacterium; assembly: GCA_963701005.1. Lineage (GTDB taxonomy): Bacteria > Acidobacteriota > Terriglobia > Acidiferrales > UBA7541 > Palsa-295. The sequence goes on along the minus strand of OY969555.1, from coordinate 1,529,260 downwards.
TACCGAATTTCGGCAGGCGTCTCGTAACTGGGGCCAGTGAGCGCGGCATACACCCCTTCGTGAACTTCGATTCCCAGCCGCTTGGCCTCAACAAGCACCCATTCCCGGTAAGTCTTCCAGTAAGCCTGAGTCATGTCCGGAAACCGCGGGCCAAACCGCTCATCGTTGGGACCAAGCAGCGGATTCAAACCCTGGAGATTAATATGGTCCCGAAGCACCACGAGCGCGCCCTGCTTGAATTCAAGGTTGATACCCCCCGCGGCATTCGTCAGGATCGCGGCGCGAATTCCCAGCCTCCCGAAAACGCGCATCGGAAAAACAATTTCCTTCGCCGTGTACCCTTCATAGTAATGAACGCGGCCCTGCATCGCCGCGACCGGCACATTCCCCACGTTGCCGATCACCAGGCGCCCGGCGTGCCCCGCCGCAGTCGAACGCGGGAAGCCGGGAATTTTTTCATAAGGAATTTTCACCGCATTCGCGAGGTCGTCCGCAAACGCGCCCAGCCCGGAACCCAACACCAGCGCCACCCGTGGCCGCAATTTAGTTTTCGAGAGAATGTATTTCGCGGCTCGATCAGCGCGCGCAAATTCCGAATCGCGCGCCGAGGACTTCGGGCGTGCCGGCGTCATCTCAGCATGACTCCGACAATTGAAGCGGACATCAAATTAGCCATCGTGCCGGCCATCATCGCGCGAATCCCCAGGCGCGCCAGCTCGGCTTTCTTGTTCGGCGCGAGCGCGCCTATCCCGCCAATCTGGATTCCAATCGAGCTGAAATTCGCAAACCCGCAAAGCGCGAATGTGGCAATGATGAATGACTTGGGATCGAGCGCGTCCTTCATCGGACCCAGCCGCTGGAAAGCGACAAGCTCATTCGTCACCATGCGCAAACCGAGAAGGTTGCCGACCGTGTGGCAATCCTGCCAGGGAATTCCAATCACCCAGGCAATCGGTGAAAAGAGCCAGCCGAAAATTTGTTCGACGCTCGAAGGAAACCATGTAACGCCGACGGCAGCGAGCCAGTTATGCACCACGGAAAAGCAGCCGTCCACAAGGTATATCAGGGCAATAAACGTGATCAGCATCGCGCCAACATTGATCGCGAGATTCAGACCGTCGCTCGTGCCACGAGAAATTGCGCCGAGAGCATTCGTGTCGCGCTCCAGGTCGGCCATCTGCACCTTGCCCGAGGTAACCGGCGTTTCAGTTTCGGGCACCAGCATTTTTGAAAGAAGGATTGTACCGGGGGCGGTCATGATCACGGCGGCAAGAAGATGCTTGGCTTCGATCCCGTACGCGATGTACGCGGCCATGATGCCTCCGGAAACGTGGGCCATGCCGCTGGTCATAATGGTCATCAGCTCGGAGCGCGTCACGTCCGGAAGATACGGACGAATAGTGAGCGGGGCCTCGGTCTGGCCCATGAAAATGCTGGCGGCCACGTTGAGCGACTCGGCACCGCTCGCGCCCATCAGGCTGGTCATAACTTTGGCGGCCTGCTTGATGACGAATTGCATGACGCCGAAGTAGTAGAGGAGAGCAAAAACAGCGGCAATGAAAATAATGGTGGGCAGGACCTGGAAGGCGAAAAAGAAGCCCATCGCCGACCCCTTTTTCCCAAGCGCGCCGAAAACAAACTCAGAACCGAAGAACGCGAAATCGAGAAGCCAGTTGACGGCGTCGCCGGCCTTCTTGAATGCAAAAATTGCCGGCGTCCAGCGCATCACCAGAAACGCAAATGCGATCTGGAGGCCCAGCCCCCAGGCGACGGTCTTCAAGCGAATCGCGCGGCGATTCGTCGAGAAGAGATATGCGAAGCCCATCATGGTGAGCATGCCGAGGAGACCGATGAAGCGGTGCATTCGCTTGATTCTCCCTCCCGGCAGCCAGACGCGCGTCTGCGGGGTTACCGTATATCAGCGCCGCCGATTATTTTTCTCACCAGCGGCGCCGCCGGCGGTGCGGCCGGCCCGATCACAAAACTTTTCTCGAGAAGGGGAATGGCATGAACGACGCGCGCATCCGAGTTGTAATGCACAGTGCAAAGCGTGTCACCGGCATTGACGGCGTCCCCAATTTTTTTCTCGAGCACCAAACCCACGCCAGGATCCACGGTATCTTCTTTTTTCTCGCGCCCGCCGCCCAGCATCATGCCGGCCACACCCACCATCTCACAATCAATCGCGGTGAGATACCCAGCGCCCGGCGCTTCAATGCGAGCTTCGCGTCGCGCGTGCGGCAACAGCCCCGGATCATCCACCACTCTTGGGTCACCACCCTGCAAACGGATAATCTCGCGGAATGTATCACGGGCCCGGCCGGAAGCAATCATTTCCGCGGCAAGCTGCTTTCCTTCCGCGACCGTCTTCGCGAGGCCGCCGAGGACAAACATCCACGCGGAAAGCTCCAGGCAAAGCTCTCGCAAGTCAGCCGGGCCCTTTCCGTTCATGATCTCGAGGCATTCTTCAACTTCCAGTGCGTTACCGACCTTGCGGCCGAGCGGCTGGTCCATATCCGTGATGAGCGCGACAATTTTTTTGCCCATGCGCGTACCGGTCTCGACCATCAATTCAGCCAGGTATTCGGCGTCGGATTGCTTCTTCATGAAAGCGCCGCCGCCGGTTTTTACGTCCAGGACCAGTGCATCAATTCCCTCGGCCATTTTCTTACTCATGATGGAGGCGCAGATGAGATAGGGGCTCTCGACCGTGGCAGTAACATCTCGCAGCGCGTAGAGCTTTTTATCGGCAGGAGCAATTTCAGGCGTCTGGCCGATCAGTGCGCAGCCACATTTCTCGAGGACGTGGCGAAATTCGGCGAGCGAAAGATTCACTTTGAAGCCGGGAATGGATTCGAGCTTGTCGAGCGTGCCTCCAGTGTGGCCCAAGCCTCGCCCGCTGATCATTGGCACGTAGATGCGGCCGCCGCGTCCGGTGGCGGAGGCAACGATCGGGGCGATCACAAGCGAGGTCTTGTCGCCGACGCCGCCCGTCGAGTGCTTGTCCACTTTCGCGGCGGGCAACGCAGAGAGATCGAGAACCACTCCGGAATGAAGCATCGCTTCGGTGAGCGCGGCTAGTTCGGCGCGCGTCATGCCGCGCCACAGGACAGCCATCAACCAGGCGGAAATCTGGTAATCGGGGATCCGATCGTGAGTAACGCCTTCGACGAGAAATTCGATTTCCTCGCGGGAGAGTTCCGCCGCGTCGCGTTTCTTGCGGATGATGTCAACTGCGCGCATGAGGTGGAATTCGGGAGGCTAGCATCGGACGTTGCTCGCGTCAATGAAAGTGGCGAAAAGTGTCTTAGCTCCATAATTCTGTCACCCCTTAATGGCAACGTGAAAATGTCACCCTATGAAACAGGAGACATGCACGTTGAGTCAGAAGGAACTGCAGCGAGTGACCGTCATTTCGCAATGTGTGCAACAGAACCTGACGTGCGCCCGAGCCGCGGAGCTGCTCGACCTATCGCCTCGGCACATCAAACGGCTCAAAGCGCGCTACCGGCAAGGCAGCGCAGCGGCTCTGGCGCACGTCAGCCGCGGCCGCCCCAGTCACCGTCGCCTGCCCGTGCGCACCCGCGCCCGCGTCCTCGCTCTGGCACGCACGCGCTATCCGGGCTTCAACGATCACCATCTCCATGAGAAGCTCGTCGAGCAGGAGGGCTTCTCCCTCAGCCGCGAAACCTTGCGTCGCCTGCTCCGCGCCAGCGGCATCGGCTCGCCCCGCAAACGCCGCCCGCCGACTCATCGCCAGCGCCGTCTGCGTGCCGCTCGCGAAGGAGAACTGCTCCAACTCGACGGCTCTCCTCATGATTGGCTCGAAGGCCGCGGCCCACTCCTCACCGCTCTGGGCATGCAGGACGATGCTTCCGGGAAAATTCTCGCTGCCCAGTTCTTTCCTTCCGAAACCACCGAAGGCTATTTCCACCTGCTCCAGAGCCTCTTGCGCCGCTACGGTGTCCCGGTGGCCTTCTACGGCGATCGCAGCGGCGTCTTCACCCGCAACGACGATCACTGGTCTCTGGAGGAACAACTCGCCGGCCAGCGCCAGTCCACTCAGTTCGGTCGCGCCCTGGAACAACTCGGCGTCACTTTCATCGCCGCCCAAAGCCCGCAAGCCAAAGGACGCATCGAGCGTCTCTGGGGCGTGCTCCAAGACCGCCTCACCAGCGAACTGCGTCTGGCGCAAGCCTGCGATTTCGACTCCGCCAACCGCGTCCTGCGCCGCTTCGTCGCCGACTACAATCGCCGCTTCGCTCGCTCGCCGCGCGAGGCGGCCCAAGCCTGGCGTCCGGCCCCGGAACATCTCGAGCGCATCTGCTGCTTCACGCACCAGCGCATCGTCAGCAACGACAACGTCGTGCAATGGAGCGGCCAGCGGCTGCAAATCCATCCGCAGCCCCGCCGCTTCAGCTTCGCCGGAGCCAAAGTGCAGATCTGTCAGGCTCTCAATGGCCGCGTCTCGCTCTATTACCGCGATACCCGGCTCGAGCATTCAAACCTAGTAAGGGGGTGACATTTTCATGTTGCCGTTAGGGTGACATTTTTACGTTGCTACAACATGAAAGTGGCGAAAAGGAAATGCAGCCAAGCGCGTTGGACTACAGTTTCTCAGCAATGTCGGCGGCCACTTGCTGCATCTCTGAATGGATGTGGCCGTTGGAGACAAGAATCTCGGGATCGCCGGGATGATAAGGGCGGCCCGTAAAATCGCTGATCATTCCGCCCGCTTCTTTTACCAGCAGGATCCCGGCAGCCGTGTCCCAGGATTTGAGGCCGAATTCCCAAAACGCGTCGAACCGGCCAGCGGCGACAGCGCAGAGATCGAGAGCTGCGGAGCCATCGCGGCGGACGCCGTGCGACCGCAGTGTAAAACCCCAGTAATAATTGATATTTTGGCTCTGGCGGAGTTTGTCCGTGGGAAAACCGGTGGCGACGAGGCTCGTCGCCAGCCTTTCGATTGGCGAGACGTGAATGCGCTTGTGGTCGAGATAAGCGCCCTCGCCGCTGACGGCGGAGAAAAGTTCCCTGGTCACTGGATTGTACACAACGCCGACAATCGGCTCGCCCTCTTCGAGCAACCCGAGCGAAACGGCGAAGCAAGGGTAGCCGTGCGCGAAATTCGTAGTGCCGTCAAGCGGATCCACATACCAGCAATACCGCGCGCCTGTGGCTGCTCCCGTGCCGCCTTCTTCCGCGACGATGGCGTGCTGCGGAAAATGATCGCGCAGGCGGCCAACGATAAGCGCCTCCGACCGACGGTCCGATTCCGTGACGATGTCCACCTCGCCTTTGTAGGAAATATTCTTGGGACGGGCAAAATCGGCAAGAAGCAAAGCGCCCGCTTCGCGAGCTGCGTCGACGGCGATTTCAAGGAATTGATTCATCTACCGTGGGGCCGCCGCAGTGAAATATTGCTTGCGGTATCGGACCATGTCGCCGGTATTCACCTTCACCTCGACATAGCGCGTGCTGCCGGGCGGCGGCGCCGGATTGGGATAATAGCCCAAGAGATACTGAGTGCGAAGCTCGCGATCGATCCGGTCGAACATATCGTTGAGCTGCGTGAGCTCATCGAGGATGAAGAGCGCGCCGCCGGTGCTGTCGGTGATGGTGATCAACGCGTGTTCCCCGGCGGTGTTGCGGCCGCTTTCGTTCTTCACCGGACGAATGACGATGGAATAGAGAAGCGCTTCGCAAGAAATAGCGGCCCGCCGCGCGTCTTCGAATTTCGACACGCTGGTGGTTTCGCCCGCATCGGTGACCAGCACAATGGCGCGGCGGCGGCCCGCAGGACGGCGTTTCAAAGTCTGCGAGCTAAGGACCAGTGCGTCATAGATGGACGTGCCCGTGCCGGGAGAGATCCGGCGGGCGGCAGCCTCGAGCGTGGGAATCTTGTCGGTATATTCAGAGAGCTCGGTCACTGTCTCCGAGAATTCGAAAACGCTGAGCGTGTCCTCGGGGCGCACGACCTGGCGAATAAAGTGCGCGGCGGCTTCGTCCTCGAATTTGAGATCCTTCTGAGCGCTCATGCTGGAATCAACCATGAGCGCCAGATCCAGCGGGCGATTTGTCTGTGCTTCGAAGCTTTCGATTTTTTGGGGGACGCCATTTTCGCTAAGCGTGAAAGCGTCCACGGCAAGCCCGGGAACGGGGCGGTTATCTGCGTCAATCACGCTGGCGAGGATGTGGACGAGGTCAACTTGAATGCGAATCTGTCCGGATTTCTGGCGCTGCTGGCCCTGCGCGCGCAGCATTGCACTGGGCCCCGCGAGGGAAAGGATGGCAATGAGGGGAAGGGCGCTCAGGGCAGCCCGAGATGAGTTGGTCATTTCGTTGGCTGGGAGTTAGATTCATCCGGTGGCGAAATGGCTTGCTGGGTGGGAACTTCGCCTTCGGCCCAAACGGCTCCGCCATAGAAATATTCTTTTTTCCAGATGGGCACGGCGTGCTTGAGGGTATCAATGGCGTAACGGCAGGCGTCAAATGCTGCGGCGCGATGCGCAGAGCTGACGGCGATGACCACGCTGGTGTCTCCGATTTCGAGGCGTCCAAGACGGTGAACGATGGCAAGGCGGTGAATAGGAAATTTCGCGCGAATTTGGGCGCCAATTTCCCGCATCTTCGCGTGGGCCATCGGCTCATAGGCTTCGTACTCGAGATACAGAGTTCGCTGTCCCTTGAAATTATTGCGGACGAATCCGTCGAAGACCACCAAGGCGCCGTCATCCGGAGCCTTGAGGCTTTCGACGAGCTCCCTCGAAAGGATAGGTTCGCGGACGAGCTGAAAAATATCCTCGGCAACCGCAGCTTCCTGGCCTCCGCTGACGGGCGGGAGGAACGCGACTTCGTCTCCCGGCGAGAGCGGAGCGCGCCAGGCAGCATATTCCTGGTTCACTGACGCGGCAATCGAGGGCCGAAATTCGGCAAGTTTCGGATAGCGCCGTCCATAGCGCTCGAACAGGTCTTCCACGCGAGCGCCATCGGAGAGCTCGGCGTCATCTTCGGCGACGCCGACGATTTCCTTAAGTTGGCCGAAAAAAAGGACGCGCACGCGCATAGAGGACATTCTAGCGCGTGCAGTGGGTGAACGAGAAGCAGTGAGCGCCTGGATAACGAATCAAAGTCGCCGGGGCCGGCAAATCAGCGCGCGGCTCAACGCTGACCTTTCGTGCGATTCGACAACTCTGAAATCAGAGATCACTTCTTGGGCGCGATCGAAATAAGGTCCACTTCAAAAATGAGTGTGGAATTTGGACCGATGTCCGCGCCGGCTCCACGTGCGCCGTAGGCCAGGTCAGCGGGAACATATAATTGCCACTTCGATCCCACGGGCATCAGTTGCAGAGCCTCAGTCCATCCCTTGATGACTCCCGAAACCGGAAAGGTTGCCGGTTGGCCACGCTTGTACGAGCTGTCAAATTCCTTGCCGTTGATCAGCGTGCCGCGATAATTGCAGACGACGCTGTCAGTGGTTGTTGGCATCGGGCCGGTGCCTGCTTGCAGGATTTTGTATTGAAGTCCGCTGGGCAGGGTGACCACACCGTCCTTAGTCTTGTTGGCGTCCAAGAATGCTTGCCCTTCTTTCTGGTTTGCCTCTCCGGCCACTTGCATTTCCGCCTCCTGCTTTTTGCGTGCTTCTGCTTGTTGCTCGGCCATAGCTGCACGGACTTTGGCTTGCAGTTGAGTGAGCACTGCCCGCTTTTCTTCGTCAGTCATGAGTGTCTTGTCGCCAGCCAGCGCGTCTCTGAGGCCTTTAATCAGGATGTCGGGGTCAACTTCAATTGATCGCGAGCGCAAGTTGGACCCGACATCCATCCCGATCGCATAGCTGGTTTTTTCCTTGTCCGTTTCAAACGGCGAAGGAGTTTGGGTTTTTGTCTCAGGCGACTGGCCGGTCTTGGCTGCTGGAGGTTGCGCCGTACTCATCGCTGGGGTTTTTTGAGCCGCAGGCGGAGGGGTCTGTTGTGCGCGGGCATTCCCGAGAAACAAGAACGCCACCGCCAATATGTTTACTGCAATGATGAATGGTTTTCGCATGGGCATATTGTCACACTGGTTGGGCGGTTCCGCAAATCGCCTGTCATCGGGGCGCGGATTGAAAGGTCAAGGCGATGAAGGAGAAGACGAAGAGGCCCCCGCCAGGCGGGCGATATTGTCAAGACTCTCCGCCGCGCGGCCCAGGGCGGCAGCCAAGGATTCAGCTTCAGTGCGAAATGTTGCGGAGTCTTTGCGGTCGAGGGCTTCATTGGGACCAGGCAAGATTTCCGCGGCGTAGCCAGCGTAGCTTCCCGGAGCATAGATGGTGTGCTTGTACCAAGGGCGACCCGCGAGACCATTCGGCGCAAGTAGGGATTGCTCAACGCCAGCAAGGGCGCGATTGATTTCGGCCTGCCTGGCAACCGTCAGAAATGAGGTGGAGAGCCCCTGAAGCGCCTGGGCCGCGCGCGAAGCGGAAGCATTCAATTTCGCGGAGGCCTCCGATATTGACTTGATGTTTGCCGCGTCAGCATTCTCCTGTATGGCGCGAGCGATTAACTCGTCAGAGGCATGCGCGATTTCGGAGGCATATGCAGCGTAGTCATATGGGAGGATATCGGCTTCGTCGAGACGTAGCGCGATCGTGCCGATGATGCGTGCGAGCGCGGCGTGATAGGCGAACGTGGGATCGCCGAAATGCTTCATCCAGTAGAAATCGTCGTAGAGAGCGTGGTAGACGCCGTAATCCCCTCCGAAACCCGTGTCCATCGAAGGAATTCCAGCGTGATCGAAGAAGGGGCAGAAATCGGAGCCCGCGCCTAAAGGACCGATGGGAGTTTCGCCCGAGGCCTCAGGTTTTGGTCCGGGGCGCGCATTGCCGAAGCGTTCTTCCTTTGTGTGGGTCGCGCGCTCGCGCCATGCATCGTAAACGCTGCGGCCAGTGTGAGGATCTTGGACCTCGCGCGCGGCGTCGCGGATGAGGTCCTTCAGCGAAGGCGAGGCAGAGGCGCCGAAGTTGGGACCGTCCACGCCAACGTCGGAGTTGATGTAGGCGATGGCTTTGGCTTGCAACTCGGCGCGATTCGCTTCCACCCATTCCGTCGAACCGAGCAGGCCTGGCTCTTCCCCGTCCCATTCGCACATCGCGATAGTACGGCGCGGTTTCCAGCCGGAGCGAGCGAGTTCGCCCAGCGCACGCGCGGTTTCAAGCATCACGGCCGTGCCACTACCGGGATCGGCGGCGCCGAAGACCCATGCATCGTGGTGATTGCCCATAACGACCCACTCGTTGTCATCTGTTCCGGGAAGCTTGGCTACCACGTCAAAGAGAGGCCGCTGCTGGTACTCCATCACTAACTTCATGTGCGCGACCGCTTCACCGGGTCCAGAGTGATAGGTGAAAGGCAGGCCGCCCTGCCAACCCTTTGGAACATGCGGGCCGCCGAGATTCCTGAGAATCATTGCGGCATCCTGAGCATTGATCGGGAGCGTAGGAATGTGCGGCAGATTTGCAGCGTCGGCCGGAGCGAGTCGCTTCGCATCGGGCGTTGCGCCAACGCCCGGAGTAAGCGGATCGCCGGGATAAATCTCCGTATAAAGGACGGAGCCTCGTTGGATGCCGCTCATCGGACGCCACGGGCCGCGCGGGAATGGGTCGCCGGCCATATAGCCGTCATCCTGTGGATCGGAATAGATGATCAGACCAACGGCCTTGTGCTCTTCTGCAAGTTTCGTTTTGATGCCACGATAACCGTGGCCGTAACGCGCGATGGCGATCTTTCCTTCCACACTCACATTAAGCGACTCGAGTGTGCGGTAATCCTCCGTCATGCCATAGTTGACGTAAACTACCGGTGCGGTGATTTCAGCGGATGGAGAGTAAGTATTGAAGCCCACTACCGCGCGGGGATCGCGAGTGTCCTTGTCGACGTCGAAAGCCTCCTCGTGAGTGGCGAGCACTGCCGTCTCGGGAGCAACGAGATCGAGCTTCACTTCGCGCGGCATTGGAAGCCAGACGCTATAGGAGACAATCTCAGCTTCGAATCCGAAACCGCGATACTGGTCTCGCAGCCATTCAGCGACGCGGTGACTGGCCTCCGTGCCCGCCATATGGGGCTCGGCAGTGATATGGTGTAGGTTGTTTTCCGCGTGCGTGGCATCAGGGATACTCCGGAGCTTTTGTTCTAGCGCGCGCTCGGCTTCCACGTGCGCGGGAAAGAAACCTCGAATCGCGTCGCTTTCTCCGGGACCGCTCAAGACTGGGATCGGAGACAGTAATAAGCATGTGAAGAGGATTACGGCATAAAGCCACCGCCACGATGAATTCATTCTCACCCCTTGGATAAGCCGGTGATTCTACCTTAACTAGGAGTCTCATCCGAGAATCGGACGTTCAGTCTTGGATTTAGACGTCGCTGGTGGTCCAACTGGCTTCTATTGACGCAAAGATTGGCAGGCCGTAGGGTACATTTGCGGGGCTGCTGCAAGTTTTTGTATCCGTGATGTGGGAAGGCGAGAGAAAACAATTATGAGAATTTTGATTGCCGGGGCAACAGGGTTAGTGGGGACAGCGCTCGGGGAAGAGCTACGGGCGGACGGGCATGCGGTGTGGCAGCTTGTCCGGCCGGGCGGAACGGCGCGAGCTGGCGATGTCCGCTGGGACCCAGTGAGCGGAAGCGTGGATGTGGCGGCGATGGAGGGGGCGGATGTTGTCGTTTGTCTCAGCGGGGCGAGCATCGGCGATGGCCGCTGGACGCTGGAGCGCAAAAAAGTGCTTCGGAGCAGCCGCGTGGACGCAACACGAGTTCTCGTGGAATCGCTCGGACAGATGAAGCGCAAGCCGCGCCTATTCGTTGGGGCGTCTGCCATTGGATACTACGGCGACCGCGGCGATGAAATCCTGACGGAGTCGAGCACAGCGGGAAATGATTTCCTCGCGTTGCTGGCGCGCGATTGGGAAGCCGAGGCGACGCGCGCGGAATCGAGCGGCGTCCGGACTGTGATTCTCCGCTTCGGTGTGATTCTTTCAGCAAAGGGCGGAGCGCTCCCTCGGATGCTGACGCCGTTCAAACTGGGAGCTGGCGGACGACTGGGAAGCGGCAAGCAGTGGATGTCGTGGGTGGCGCTCGAAGATGTGGTGGGGATTATTCGCGCGGCGATCGCGAATGAGGGGATCAAAGGTACGGTGAATGTGGTCGCACCCAATCCGGTGCGCAACGCGGAATTCACGCGAGTGCTTGCAAGCGTGCTGCATCGGCCGGCGATTTTTCCGGCGCCTGCGTTTGTTCTGCGCATGGCACTAGGAGAGATGGCGGATGGGTTGTTGCTCTCGAGCCAGCGCGTGCGGCCTGAGCGGATATTGGCCGCTGGTTACAATTATCGAATGACGGATCTGGACGCTGCGCTCCGGGAAATTCTGGGCGGCAAAGGCTAGAGGTCAAGCCTCTCGAGCAGAGCCGCGAGATTAGATTCATCCACGGTGAGTTTGGGCCTCGAGGTTGCAAAGTCCTCGATTTCATCCAACGCTTGAAACAACCTCATTTTCGCTACCGCATATTCTTCCGTGCCAGTAAGGGCTCGGCTCGTTTTCTTGTTCCAACGTTCGATGGAATCGCGTGGAACAAAAATGTGAATGGGAAACATGGTCTTGCGGTCGGCGGAAACGTAGTAGACATATTCGTTTCCCGCCGCGGAGCCTTCGCTTGCTGGGTGCACGTCCTGGAATTGATACTGGTACACGTAGCCGGTGGCAGCAGAATAGCTTTTGATGCGGCGGACAGTTTCTGGCTTCGGCATGGTGGGATTATTCGACGAGAGTGCGGGGGTGTCAACCTCGTGCGAGCAGGGACCGGGGCTAGGCGAAGACCTTTCCATGAGGGACATCTCTCTAGGAGAGATGGCAGCGGCTATCCCGAAACGGATTGATCGGCGTGCCATATTGGGGCGCGCCAACGGTGTCCTCCAATCGAACTTTCCATGCAAGCCCAATGTACGCCGAAAATCAAATGGTCCGCGATGAAGGTTATTCCTTGAAATAGCTGGAGTTAGCCGGTTTTCGCTGGCGCTTGAACCTTCAGCATCGCAGGGGTAATCGTCCGCTACGACTGGTCCGCAATGGCACATGCCGTGCGCTATGCATGCGCGATCATGAGGCAATGCCAACGATTCAGCCCGCCGCACGCAAGTTGCCAGAAGTCTGTATGGCCGGCACGAATCCACTCAAGTGCTTGCATTCAACTATTGCCGCTGTTGATTTTCTGCATCCTCGCGATCTCGCTACCTGGATGCGGAACCGCGGGGTCAAAGCAGACAAGTCCCGCGAATGTTGTAGTGAGCATACAGCCAACGAGTGCGAATGTTTTTCTTGGGCAGCAACAGCAATTTCAAGCTGTCGTGATCGGCACGACGGATAAATCTGTTACATGGGAGTTGAACGGCGTGATCGGTGGGAGTGCGAGTGCCGGCACAATTTTGACGGGCGGGCTGTACACGGCGCCGGCGGCAATTCCTTCGTCCGCGAGCATCATGGTCGAAGCGGTGAGTAATGCTGATTCGCAGGCGAGCGCATCAGCCGCCGTCACATTGATGGATAACATCGCTGTGAGCGTCACTCCCAGCCCCGTAGATGTCCCGGCAGGTGGGGGGCAAGTCTTTACTGCGAGCGTGAGCGGAACAGGGAGCGGGGCGGCAAGTGTGACTTGGAGCGTAAATGGGATCCCGGGTGGAAGTACCACGGTGGGCACAGTGGTGCCGAATGGAGCCAGCACCTCGGTGTATACGGCGCCTTTGACGCCACCTTCGCCCCCAACCGTGAGCGTGACGGCGACGAGCGTGGCGGACGCTACAAAATCGGGAAGCGCGAGCGTGACCGTAATATGCGGCGCTGCAAATTCGATTGCGCCGGGAGCTGCGAGCGTGGGCCTAGGGCTGACACAAAGTTTCGCTGCGTCGTTCTGCCTTGCGGCGGGAGCGCCGATCACCTGGGATGTGAACGGCGTGGTGGGTGGAAATTCAATCCTCGGAACGATTGTGAGCGCCGGCGCAAACGTGGCGCTCTATACAGCACCGTCCGATTTGCCGCCGGCCAATCCTGAAACGATTCACGCGACAGCTAGCCCGCTGGCAGGTGGCACACAGACAGCCGCGGCGACAGTGACCTTGACCAGCAGCGTGGCTGTGAGCGTTTCTCCGGGCGCGGCGACTGTGCCCCTGGGCCAACGCATGACCTTTGCGGCAAACGTGACGAACACGCCCGATGCAGCGGTGATTTGGGCGGTGAACGGCTCAGCAAATGGCAACGCAATAGTAGGACAAATCTGCCTGACTGGCTCGGATCCGTGCACGCCACCGACTGGGCCAATTTCAGGAGACGTTGACTTTCTGGCGCCAGCCTCTTTGCCGCTGACGAACCCGGTGGTGCTGACGGCTACAAGCCGCGCGGATGCCACAAAAAGCGGCAACGCGATTGTAACGATCGCGGGACCAACAGGCCCGATCACTGTGGCCATTTCACCGCCTCTCGCGCTGGTGCCGCCTTCGACCGGAACACTATCAAAGAAGCAGTTTTTTGCGGAGGTGACTGGCACAAGCAACACGGCAGTGACGTGGAGCGTTCAAAGCGGCGTGGCAGGTCAGGGTTGCGGCGGCGCGGCTTGCGGGTCGGTTGACGCCAATGGTCTCTACACTGCGCCGACGTCCGCACCATCGCCAAATGCGATTTCAATCACGGCCACGAGTCAGGCGGACTCAACAATATCAGGGACCAGCACGATCGCGCTCACATCCGGGCCGCTGATCTCTCTGATCCTGCCATCAAGCGTGATGGCTGGGGCAGTGGAGGGCTTTCCATTTACGGTCCAGGGAATGAACTTCGTCGCCGGGAGTGGCGGCTCCGGGTCCGTGATACTTCTGAACGGCGCTCCCCGCAGCACAACTTGCCCGGCAGCGACGAGCTGCACGATGGCGCTGACTCCCGCCGACGTGCAAGCAGCGGCGACGCTGACAGTCCAAGTGCAGAACCCCGGCCCGTCGCACGCGCTGTCGAATCCCGTGCCATTTGTAATTGCGCCGTTTGATCTATCCGAGGACGCAATCGCGTTGAGCGCGGGGCTACCGGTTGCGAAAGGCAAAGACATAGTTGTGGTCGAGCCAACCACGGCAGCCGAATCCGCCGCGATCAATGTGGATTTCATCGGACCTCTCACGGGCGGGAATAATTGCGGCGCGCAAGGCTCCCCGCTAACAGTGACGCGTCCCGCTTCCGGAACCACCACGGTGAGCATCTGTGTGAACGGGAATGGACTCGATCCAACGTTTACATACGCCTTCACGGGGCCGCCGGGTGGAGACATTGGAATCACGGCCTCCACAATCACCGGCCTGTTTCCGGGAACGATGGAACTCGACTTGTAAATTGGAAGCACGACGCTGCCAGGGGTTCGAACACTCTTTATCACCACTCTGAATCAGGACCGCGCGGCAGCCACAGGAATGTTGGAGGTGAAATGATGCAAAGGATCGGCGGGAAGTCGAGCATGGCTCTGATTGGGATTTTGATTGTGTGCGCGGGCGCACCAGGGACGACCCTAGCGCGCATGTCCGTCGCAAAAATGACGGGCGCGGCTGAAATGATCGTGCGCGCGCGATGCATTGGCAACAGCACGGCCTGGGATTTGGGCGAAATCTGGACGTTCACAATATTTCAGGCCGAAGAAACGTGGAAAGGAGCAGCGGCCTCTCGTTTCACCGTGCGGCTGCTGGGGGGACGGGCTGGAAACCTCACCTCGACCGTTGACGGAGTTCCTCGCTTTCTGCCTGGCGAAGATGTAGTCGTGTTTCTCGAACCGACAGGCCGCGGAGACTATTCAATTGTCAGTTGGGTGCAAGGGACATTCCGAATCCGGCGAGACCTTCGGACTGGCGATGAAATCGCCGTGCAAGACTCCGCAGACTTCGGGACCTTTGATCCAGCCACACGGCGATTCGAGGCAAATGGCATTCGCTCCGTACCGATAAATGTCTTGCGAGCGCAAGTGGATACGGCGCGGCGCGATCAAGCCGGGAGTAAATAACAATGAAGCGGGTGGCAACATTGTTTCTGCTGTTTTTTTTCTTGGAAGCGGCAATCGCCGGAAACCCGGCACTCGCATACGTGGCACAGTCCACCATTCCACTCGCCGGTGGGTGCCCTCAATTGGACCGTTGGAATCTGTCGGTCAGTTCCCCGCTGAATCGGCGCTGGAGCACGTCGCTTTCGCCGATGCATACAACGGTTCTCACGGTGGCCGCTGCGGGAACCGCCGCCCAACTCACGGAAATCGAGCAGGTGATTTCAGACTCGTACAGTGCGTGGGCAGGCGTCACGGGGACCACATTCAACGCAACGGCTTTCCCGGGGCTGATCGCGCCGCTCGCAAGTGTCAGCGCTGCGAACTCGTGCACGAACGATGCGGAGAGCAACGTGGATGGCCTCAACACGATCTGCTTCAACCAGGCAAGTATGGGCTTCAGCAGCGGCGTTCTCGCTTTTACGCGCACGATTACTGCAAATGCCGCGGGAGTCTCCGTGGGCGCGAGCGCGACTTCCGCGTTCGCAGGCCAAATCCTAGACACGGACACTTTGTTTCGCAACGACGGGCAGGCCGTATTTGCCACTCCCGCTGCACTCGCAACGCCGCAAGGAGTTGGCGCGTACGACCTGGAAACATTGCTTGCGCATGAACTGGGCCACTGGTTCGGTCTCGATCATTCGGGGGTGTGGCGCGCGCTGATGTTTCCTTTCGCGCCGCCTCCCGGTCAATTCCTGGGTGCTCGGCCAACGCCGCAAGCTCCCGATCGCCCGCTCTCCGATGATGACCGCACCGGCATTCGGATGTTGTACCCGGACCCGAATGACACCGTGGATGTAGGAACAATCACGGGGCGCGTGCTTCCCGCCAATCCGTTCGCGCTGGCAATCATTCCGCCGCCTTCCACCGGCAGGTCCGTGACAGGAATTTTCGGCGCGCAGGTGGTGGCCGTGGATGCGGATACCGGCGCTGTAATAGCGGCAGCCCTGGCTGGATGGAGCTGCAATCCGGCGAATCCGCCGGTGCAGTTCGACGGAACATACGAGCTCGACCGCTTGCCAGTAGGGCACAACTACAACATCAACGCCGAGCCGCTGATCGGGCTGGTGGGCCCAAGCGACTTCAGCATCGCCCTGGGAGATCTATGCGTCTCTGGCGGGACCACGGAGTGCACCACGCCCGCAGTGGACACAAATTTCAATGTGCGTACGCGGCCCGCAGGACCATAGCAGGCGCGAAGGCGAAGCCGAAAACGAAAGCGGCTCCCGGGGGGAAAGGGAGCCGCTTGGGTGTTGCGGGGTAAACCTTAAACCATCAGTTCGGGAGAATGTACTCCGTGAACCCGATGGTGTTGATGGCGCGGAACATCGGGGTTCGCGGCGGCAGCAAGTTCGGCGTCAGGAAGTCTGTGTCGAAGTTGTAGCCGCGGCCCGGAGGGCTATAAACCGTAGTGCAGCACTTATAGACGCCTGAACCCTGGCGGTTGTAGTAAAGGCTGACGATGGAGCCGCGGTAGTTGAGCGTCGCTCCGCCCCAGTCCTCGATATACCGAAGGAAGTTATGCACGCCGCCATCGGTCCCGAAGTCCTGATAGGTGGCTGCGGGCTGGCCGAACGAGATACCCTTGCCGGCGCCGATTGCCAGGCGAAACGAGGTTGCTACCACTCCGCCGACGGCCACTTTCCGCCAATTGTTCGCGGACGATCCATCGTACGTGGATGTGAACGAGTTCACGTCGTTCCAACTGTCGGAGAGGAACGTGAAAGAGTCTCCGACCACGGAGACCGCGCCGTAGGGAGCGACGAACGCGCCACCAGGGGCATTAAAATCGCCCTGCACGTACACGGGGTTCTCCGTGGATATGCCCAGACCGCAATTGATGCCGTCGGGGCACACGCCCAGGTTGATCGTTGAGCCGTTGACGAGCTTGAGTGCCCGCCGGAAGAAGAGCGGCGGATTCTCGCGGGCCTCGTTGCGGTTATTAACGTATGACATCGGCCAGACCTTTGGGTTCGTGGTGATATACCCCGGAGCCGCGCAGATCCAGTTGTTCACTAATTGAGGAATGCCAGGGCTGAACGCTGTCATGGCATTAAAGAGGCCCTGGACAGCGTACGTTCCGTTCGGGGGAACGGCAGCAGGATAAGGATACTGCCCCGCGAGGGCGCCGTAAGTCTGTAGGGTGACGTCATTCGGTGCGTCAAACTCTTCGGCGGCCTCGGTAGCGTTATTCGGACATCCGTTGCCGACACCGGAATTGATCATATCGTTGAATCCATACTCGCCTGTTTCATTGGTGGACGGAGAAGCCGGTGGCCATCCGCTCGCCAGTGGCGCGGCCGTGTAGTTGCCCCGGCGGTCCGAGAAATAGACGGTGAAATTGTTGGGCGAAGTATTGGCATCTCTTGTGTTGGGACCGTTGATCCCGATATTGCCCTTGAACCAGCGCGTGAGGTTGTTGACGTCCAGTTCTACGTAATACATCACGCCGCCAATCATGGGGTTTTTCTTGCACACGACGCCGAGGGCACCCGTGCCGTCAGGGCACCAGTCCCGTGGGTTCGCTTCGCGCGGATCAAATAATGCGTTGGGCCAGTAATCGGAAGGGAGTAGGGGTACCACTGCGCCCGCCACACCACATCCCGCCGCGGTCGCCAGAGTGGATGGATTGTCGCGGACCCGCTCGAGTCGGATCACAGCATTTGGGTTGGGATCGGCGCATGCCGAGGGATTCACCTGCGCTCCTGGAGCCCCGGGTAGCGTCGGGGAGGCGACTGTGGTCACTGGATTCAGGTTCCTGCCTGCGTACCCAAGTCCGAGAATTTCATTGGTAACGTCCACGTAGGTCCCACAAGGAGACCCGTAAGTGGTCTGTGCTTCGATTTTTATGAAGCCAGTGATGATGGGCGAACCGTTCTTGACCCAATAACCGTCGACCGCGCTATAGGCGGCACCGCCCGCGCCCGACGCAGCAAGTGGCGGCAGCAATGCGCCAGCACCGCCGGCTTCAGCGGCCGCCGCTGCCTTGATGGCTGCATAAGGATTCGCTGCGGGCCATGACGCCAGGGGCTGGGCCATTTGGCTCAGGTCAACGGGCGCGGTCGCCGTAACGCAAGGAAGACTAGTGATGTCGATTGGATTGTCGGAAATCATGATGCGCAAGCTCGCTTGGGAGAAATAGCGCGTGCCAAGCTTGCCTGGGTTGGCGGCAAACTCGTTTTGCACCGGGCGGCGAACTAAGTCAATCGGAGTGCCGCCCAATTGGGGAGTTGCAATCGCCAGATTCAAAGTCTTGGCACCGGTGCCATTCGCTCCTGAGCCGGGGAGTGGATTTGCGGTTGGTGGCGAGAAAAGATCTCCGTCGCGGATGTAGCCGTTGTACGTACCCGTGGAAATATTCGTCCAGCCGGCATTTGCGGCTGATCCCAGCGTCCCCTGCAAGCTGCCTTCCGTAAACGCCATTGCCCGGAAGTTCCCCGGCGCCGTGAGTATATCCACAGTACCGGTGTAATTGCCGGCCGTCGCAAATCCATTCGAGAGGTTTGTGCGGATCACTTCGCCGACGGCCGTGACTTTGTCAGCTAGGGTAAGGGTATTCCCATTGCCTTCGGCGAGATACAAGTTGCCATTGGTATGCACGCGGCCCCCGAAGTTGAAATTGGGTCCCGCGAAAAAGCTCAGATCCGTCTGCGAAAAGACGCCGAATTGGAAGATGGGAATGCCGACCGTGTTCACCGTACGCCGAAGCTTCACTTCAGAGCCTGGGGCAGTTTCGGCGATCACGGTCAGCTGATAGGGAGTGAGCAAGCCAACCAATCCCTGATAAGGCCCCGAGGTGATGGTCTGGTTCTGCGCCGCCGGGTTGCCGAAGGCGTCGAACGGAAATGTAATGGTGTAACCTGAACCAGCCGCTCCCAGCGTCGGATCAATATAGGAGATGCCGGGGATGACGGGATTATTGGCAATCGTGGCCAGGGCATTCACCTCGACGGCACTCGGGGAATAGTTCTGATTGAACAGATTGTTCAGATCCGCCGTCATCTTTTCCATGCCGGCTTCGGCACCGTAGAAGGCCTTCTGCCGCTGGTTCGTGTCGCCGCCCATGGCCTGGTCGGTCATCACCAGGTATGAAAAACCGATGATGATCGATGAGATCAGCAGAAGCACAAGCAGTGCCGTGATCAGTGCAACGCCGTTTTCCCGATTGGCTCTCACTAGATTTCTCCTTCGTAACAACGTACTAGTTGTAAATGTTCTGAAATGCCAGGCTGCGCAGCCCAACCTGAGTCAACAGGTTCGCGCGGAAGTACTGCTTGGTGACGGAATAGGGGTTCTCTGACCGTGCCGCCAGGTAGAGATTGATCTTGCGAATCTGATTGGGTGAATCCGGCGCAATGATGTTGCGTGCGTTGTTCGCCGGAACCGTAGCAACTGCGTTCACCACGTCGTAGGTGATTTGCAATCCCTCCATCACTTGCCCCACGGCCGCCGGTGCGTTGAAATTTATCTGTCGCATCAACGTCGGGCGTTGGGGGTTGATGGTGGTATTCAGGAAATAGGTGACCATCCAGATTCGGGTCGCGCTCGTTGGAGGAAACACGCCAGGGGCCGTCTGCAACTGCGCGATGGTGCCCGAAGCAGCGAGTGCGCCATTCAGACCGAAGGCATCGCCCGGTGCAAATGACACGACGCTGCCGGCTACGTTTGTCACTTGTTGAATTATGTTCCCGCCCTGTGTGTTGGTCAGCATGAGCAAATCGCCCGGCTGCACGGAAACATTACCCGCCGCCAACTGGGAGCAGCCTAGAGTTGCCGTGTTGAACGTGATCGTGGAACCGTTGGCGGCAATTGTGCCACCGCAAGCCGGTCCCGCCACATTATTGATCGGCGCCATGGTTGACCATGGCAATTCGTTGTCCGTGTAAATCAGCGTAATCATGTCCGTCAGGTTTCCCAGCGAGGTGGGCCCCAGATCGAATCCTGGGTTGACGGCGGTGAGATTGGCTGCTACCGGAAATGTATAGGCGTCGGTCGGAGGACTCGGCCGGTTGATCGGCAGCGGAATGGGCAGGCCGAGGGGATTGGCCGCCGGGTTGGTAAAAGGAATCGAGATACCCCCGATGGGAATTCCTGAGCCGGCCTGGATGATGTCGCGCACCATCATGTTCATGCAGGCGCGCAGGTTGTCCTCCATGTCGGCCATCAGGGTGACAGCTTCGTTTGCGTGCAGCGCATCGGTGAGCGCACCGAGTGTGGCGGCCATGATAATGACCAATATGGCCGTGGAGACCATCACTTCTATGAGGCTAAATCCTTTGTCTCGCTGCATTCGTGACTCCCCTTTGCCTGCCTAGAAAGACTGGGAAATAAACGTAATCAGCTGGTATTGGCGGACGAATTTGCCCGCCGGGTAATTGATGGTAACTGTAATTTGCCGAAGCGACGTGTCGCCGTTGACGTTGGTGGTGATTGCAATCGTCCGTGTATAGCCCTGGAGGGGAGCGCAGGTATCATCCGCTGTCCCTAGGATCCCATCCGGGCCTGGGCCAACGATGCAATCGATTGGGGCAACATCATCAAGCGTACCCACAATGCCATCCGGACCAGGTTGAAAGAGCGAGATGGGCCCGGCCGTGAAAATTCCACCATCCGGAACATTCAGGATTTGAGCCCATGTCAGCGCCGAGGAATCGCGCGCCGTGAAGATGCTCTCGACGGCTTCGGAGGCCTTCTGCTGAGCGATGAAATCCGCTTGCGACATGCCCATGAACGCCAGACCCGTCGCCAGAACTCCTGCCAGGGTCAGGACGCCGAAGGACAAAACGACGATTGCCATCATGGTCTCGAGGAGCGAGAACCCTTGTTTCGATTTTCGACCTGCTATCGTTTGCATGTTCGCGCCCTCTCTTATTGCTGCACCCACGCGTTCGAATTCGCTTTGTACATCTTGATCCGCCCTGTGGCGCCAAGCACGGTCACAGCGCGCGCTGCGCTCTTCTCGTTGGGATTCCCGATGAACACTGTCCCGTTGATCGTGACGCCTACCGTATTCACGAAGGTTCCATCGCTCTGAAACATCATGGTCGGGGGACCGCCTATGATTCCCGCGAAATCGATCGCGCCCGCGTTGCCGAATCCGTCGGGTGTGTCTCCCTTGCCGGCCGTCAACATGTAAACCATGGGGGCCTGAATTTGCATGTTTCCGACGGGCCCGGGATTGATGTTCAACCGCGTCAAGTTAATCTGGTTGGTACCGACGAATGTCACTTGGATCTGGCGCCGCTGCGTGATGGCCATCTCGCGCGCCTGGCGAAGCTCGGACGCCACTTCAATCATGGCCGCATTCGCCTCCTGCTGTTGAAGCGTCGGATGGAGCTGGACGAGAGCCATCGCGGAGACAGTCATCAGAAGGATGACAACGATGGCCAGCTCAATCATGGTAAAGCCCCGCTCCTGCCCCCCCCCACCCCGTCCGTTTCTCGATTTCGTTTCCTTCATTTTCACGCTGGCACCCTCGATTCGCTCAAAGTCACTATGGCGACCACTCAACATCCAGCAATGATTGTGCAACTGACTGGCCACGCCCAGCCGCCCGTAAACAGCAGGCAGAGATAGATTTATTCGACTGGACAGAAGGTGTCCATGCGGTTTCTCGACCGGACGGGGTAAAAAGGTTACAAGTTCTGACGGCCGCTACACCACCGCGCCATCGTCAATTTACGCAGCTCAAGGCGTAATTAAATCGAAGAGATTTGGAGGAGAGTTGGTTCTCTTCCCGTGATCGCTAGGCACTTTTGGCCGGCCCTCAAAACCTTCTTAACCGTACAACAAGCCACCGCCCCAGGTCAGGCCGGGGGCGACTGCCGCCAAAAACAGCGGTCCACGGGCTTGCGATTGTGAAGCCTCCGATTGATCGAGCGCCAAGGCGAGAGCCACCCCGCAGGTGGAAGTTCCGAGATTGCCGAAAGTCGTGGCCACCTTGGGGATTTTCGTCGGCGGGATTTGCGCCTGACGTGCAAATAACTCCACCAAGCGAGGGTTCGGCTGATGAATGGCAAAACTAAATGCAGCGTCGAGCGAAACGCCGCTGCGGAGCGCCACATTTTCGACTACTTTTTTTAATCGAGAGACGGCGGCATGCGCCAGCGCTTCCCCATCGAAATTCATCGCCACCTTTCCATCTGGCGCGAATGCAAACTGCAAAGCGGCCGCGTGTGTGCCCACGCAGCCGAACTGAAATTCTCCCAGGCGGAAAACACACGGCTTGCCGTTCGTCTCCACTCTTCGAAGCAGAAATGCGCTAGCGCCGTCGCCGAATAAAGCACCAAACGTGGGCGGCACCACACCGGGGAGAAATCGGGAACTGTGCACATCCGCCGTGACAACCAAAACGCTGCGCACAGACCCGCCAGCGAGCAGCGCCTGGGCAACGTGGAGACAATTCAATAGACCGAGGCATGCGCCCCCAACATCCAATGCCCCGCACGATTCACGAACCTTGAGCCGCGCATGCAGCGCCGCCCCCAACGAAGGCTGCGTCAACATCGTCTCGGAACTTGCAATGATCCAGTCTATGTCTCCACATTCGGCGGTCCCTCTCTTGAGTGCAGTTTCGGCGGCGACGGCCGCTAGCGTAAGTTCGTTTTCGTCCGGGGACACCCGGGCGACTGATTCGATCCCGGCACGCTCGAGAATCCTGCCGGGACTCAACCCGAATTCCTT
Organism: uncultured Acidobacteriota bacterium; assembly: GCA_963701005.1. Classification (GTDB taxonomy): domain Bacteria; phylum Acidobacteriota; class Terriglobia; order Acidiferrales; family UBA7541; genus Palsa-295. Next base: position 1,506,485 of record OY969555.1, on the reverse strand, counting down.
TTCAACGCGCGCGACTTCGACGCGTTCGCTGCCGACTGCCCAGCCCCACCCTACGATTCCTGCGGCTGCTTCATGATTGCCGGACATGACACCTACCTGGGATTCGGAAATAGTAATTCGATGGGTTGAGGGTCAGGGGGCCGGTGACGAAGAGATCCTGAAGCGTGGACATGGAAACCCTGAACGCCTTTCGGCGCGCCCTTCAATGAATTGTGCTGCAAAACAGGACGAGGAGCAAGGGGCGTCCATATTTCATGCCTGCCTCATCGCTTGATCTTGGCCTGGCGCTCGAGGTCGGTGATGACGACGTCCAAATCTCGCATCAGTGCGCGTGGGCACTTGTGGCGCAGAATCTTTTCGACCTCGCGGTAATACCAGAGTACTTGCTCTTTTGTGGCCCGGAACCGATTCCACACTTTTTCGCCCTCTTCGCGCAGATCCGATAGTGTCTCGCGCGCGTTGTAGAGTTTGTCTGCGGCGGAAACCAGGCATGTGGAGGAATCAGCGTGACGCAGATGTCTAAGATATTCTATCTTGCGCCCGAGCCAGGGTGGCTTCGGCTCCGTGTGGGAATCAGTACAGCCATCAACAATGCGGGCAATGCGGGCGCCGAATTTTCTCCGGATCTTGCGCAGCTGCGGCTTGCCGCCTTGATCCTCCACAGCGTCATGAAGCAGCGCCGCTATGGCCTCGTATTCGTCACCACCGTGGGTAAGGACTGTGGACGTCACGCCTAGGAGATGGGCAATATAAGACCGGGCAGTGCCCTTGCGGAATTGTGCCGCGTGCAGCCTCGCCGCATAGACGAGCGCAGCGTCGAAGCGCTTCCCAAGAGAACGCGCCCTTCGCATCAATCGCGACTGCGCAGTTTTGAGAGCAATCGCAAAATTTCGAAATAGAGCCAGATAAGCGTCACCATCAAACCGAACGCCGCGTACCACTCCATATACTTCGGCGCGCCGGCCCGCACACCGCTCTCAATAAAATCAAAATCGAGCACCAGGTTAAGCGCGGCAATGATCACCACCACCACGCTGAATCCGATCCCAATCGGCCCCGCTCCATTGATGGTTGTAAAGTGGATGCCGAAAAAGCCCAGAATAATCTCTAGAAAATAAAGCAGCGCGATCCCGCCCGTCGCGGCCACAATTCCCAACCGGAATTTCTCCGTCACAGGTATCAATCCCGATCGGTATGCAAGCAGCAGCACCACCAGTGTGCCAAAGGTCAGGCTGACGGCTTGAATGGCGATCCCGTGATAGCGCATCTCGAGCATTGCCGACACGCTGCCGAGCACCAGTCCTTCGAGCAGCGCGTAGATGGGTGCCGTCACGGGCGCCCACGTCTTTTTGAAGATGGTGGCCAACGCGAAGACAAGCCCCCCGATTAATCCGAGCCACAACAGCGGCAGGACGGCTTGCGGCGAATGGAGGAACAGGTTCCAGGTCCAGGCGGCTGTACCGACCGCGCAGATCAGCAGCACGCCCGTCTTGTTCACGGTGCCTTGCAGAGTCATAGCCTCGCCAAGTGCAGCATGCTCACCCTGAAATGCTCTGTCATTCAGCGCAGGATTCGAAGTTCTCAACAGTTGCGCCACGGTGATTCTCCTTTTGAAAGCCTCTCGACGGAAATACCACCCTAGCTTACAACAAATCGGCACGCGCTATTCAACGAGAGCGAAGCCAGCCTAGGGAGCGCGCCGGTGCTTGTGTCCTCCGTGGACGGTCGGTATGCTGCGCGAGGACCTTACTGCTGCTGGAAGGAGTGGCAACGATGAAAATAAGTGCTGCAAGCCGGACATTTCTCGGCGCGGGCGCCGGCCTCGCGCTGCTTGTCACCTGGGGAATTCTTCAGCGCCCCCGCGCGCAATCGCTCTTTGACATGCTGAACGCGGATGCCAAATGGTTCCTCAATTGGCCGCTGTTTAACTTCGGGAACATGCCGGTCACGCCGATATTCCTCATCAAGTGCACAATCTTCTTGATTGCGCTGACCGTGTTTTCACGGCTAAGCCGGAGAATTCTCGCCAATAATGTGCTGGCCCGCACCTCCATGGATCGTGGACAGCAATATGCGATCACGCGTGGGTTCGGCTACCTGATATTCATGCTCGGATTGATCATTGGTCTCGACACGACGGGACTGAATCTGCGAAGCCTGCTTGTTGTCGGCGGCGCACTGGGAGTCGGCATTGGGTTCGGATTGCAAAATATCGTAGCGAACTTCGTCGCTGGCCTGGTGATTCTGTGGGAACGCCCAGTGAAGGTCGGTGATCTGATTGACGTCGGTAACACGTATGGAGAAGTGATTCGAATTGGGGCGCGTGGGTCATGGGTGCGGACCTTTGACAATGAGGTCATCATCGTTCCCAATTCGGAGTTCATCAACAATCGGGTAACGAATTGGACCGCGAATGACCGCACCGTCCGCCTTTCGGTTCCCGTCGGCGTTTCTTACGACTCGGATATGAAAAATGTGAGCAAACTGCTGGAGGAGATCGCCCGGCTGAATCAGGAAGTCCTTGTGGACCCCGCGCCCCTCGTCCTCGTTTCTGGATTCGGAGACAATACCGTCAATATCGTGCTGCGCGCCACGATCGCAGTAGCCGAGCGCGCGGGCAGGGTGAAGAGCGATCTGATGCTGGAAATTCTTCGCGTGTTCCGCGAGCAGAAAATCGACATGCCATCGCCGCAACGCGACCTTCACATCCGCTCGTTCGATGCTCCACTTGTTATTGCGAATCCCAGGGAGCCCGATGTAGCGCCGCAAGCAGCCAATACCGCAGCATGACTGCGATGCGTGCCCTTCCATCCTCCCGCGAGTCGATGAGAATTCAGCGTCGCAAGAGAGTGTCGAGGGAGTAGACGTTCCATTCGCGGGCACCTAGCAGCGCAGCGTAAATCGCGGCATACAGTAGCTGAATCGCGAGGATGTTCCAGTCCGAACGCAGCGCGGTACCGAACATGAGCGCGGCCATCGTGGCGGCCCCCACAACGAGAGCCTTGCGCGTCCATAGTCCGAGCAAGACGAGCAGTCCAACAATCGCTTCGACGAAAACGAGCAGATTGGAGAACGGGCGCACCACGAGCGGAGGCAGCAGCGTATCGGCGAACTGTTTGACCATGCCATCGGCAAAATTATTGAGGTGCGGCAGCCGCACAAGGCCGTGCATGAATATGTCGAGTCCAAGAGCCATTCGGAGGACGAGATAACCAAGTTTCCAGTCAGACGTCGCTTCAGGCTTTGATGAAGATCGCGGGTCCATATTTATTGGATGCAATTGCCCAAGGGTAGCGACGAGCCGCGAGCCGCCGTTGCGTCAATTCGAGACCTTGGTAGCGCTAACGGGAATCGAACCCGTATTTCAGCCTTGAAAGGGCCGCGTGCTAACCGTTGCACCATAGCGCCACAGAGAGGCAATCGGGACTGATTTGATTATCAAAGATACGGCCGGAATTGACAAGCAGACTTCAGCGCAACGGAAAATAGAAAAGGGAAAAAAGAAATTGGCCAAGCGCAGGCGGCCGGGGCTCGCGGTCTTAGACCGCGAGCCCCTATTACCATTTTCCCTTTTCAAGTTTCAGTTTTCCGTCAATGCCAGCCGTTGCGTTCCCGTAGGCCTGTGATGTGCGTCACATGGTGCCGCCCGTGCCAGCCGTAAATCGCGAGCGTTTGGTCGAGCGTGAGCAAGCCAAGGTCAGGGTGGCGCAACTTGCGTCCCCACTCGGCGGGTGTGATGGAGCGCAGCACAAGCACCCAGCGCTTGTGCAGATTTTCTAGCAGCGCAAGCGACGGCTCGATCGGCGACTTCGCGTCGGCCAGCTCAGCCCAGCGCGCTTCGTCGTAGGGCTTGATGGTCGGCTCGTCTTCAGTCAGCGCAAGCTTGAAGCGCGTGTAGGCGTTCATGTGGCTGTCTGGAACGTGATGCGTCACCTGCCGGACTGTCCAGCCTCCGGGGCGATATGGCGTGTCGAGTTGCTCGGGCTTGAGGCCCGAGACGGCGGCAACGAGCCGGGCAGGCGTTTCGGCGATGGCGTCAATATGTTCCCGCCGCTGTTCCGGCGTCAGGGTCTCGACGCGGTGAAATTTTCCAATCGGGTATCGTAGGTCCGCTTCCATTGGTTCACGCCCTCCTTACTCGCTCCGAAAATTCTAGCAGGTTTCCATAGGAGCGCCCCCACGGGCAGTTATTCACGCAAACTCCAAATTGGCAGCAGAACAAAAAGCCAAGGTTTACGATTGGCGGTCTTGAAATTCTTCGTGCCAGGCCATCTGGATGGCTTCGAGCTTGCCTTCGTTCGAGAGCTTGGGATCGCCAGTAAAGCCGGCGAGCTCGGTGACCCACTTGTGAAGGTCGGTGAAGCGGATGGTAAGCGGGTCGAGGTCCGGAAATTTTTCGGCCAGCTGGATGCCGATTTCCTCAGTGTCGTCCCAATCGAATGTGTTCGGCATTCCCTCTTTGCCTCCCTGTTTCCCTGCCCGCCGCTTTAGTGTTCCGCTTCTTTGGCGTAATTTTTATTCCACTCGGGAATTTCAACTACGACGTCCTTGGTACCGTCTGGCACGCACTGGCAGCCGAGGCGCGACTTTGGCGTAACGCCCGGCGCTTCATCGAGCTGATCGAGTTCCGCGTCGGTAGCCTCGTTGCATGTTTCCAGCCCCTCGTGAACGATCACGTGGCATGTCGAGCAGGCGCAAACTCCGCCGCACGCGTGATCGAGGCCCTTGTGAAAGCCCTGCGAAATATCCAGGATGCTGCCGGGCAGACCATCGTGGCCGTACGGAAGCTTCGACGGGTCCACTTCGATGGGCTGGCCATCCTTGATAAACGTGATCTTATATTTCTTCGTCGCGGGCGTGTATTTTGTCTCTTCAATATATGGGTTCTTGCCGCCCATGGTGATGCTCCTTACACTTCCTCTAACTTTTTGCCGCGAAGCGCCGTTTGCAGCGCGCCGTTCATCAAAATTTCGGCCAGGTGCATGCTCGCCTGGTTGAGTTCGTCAATGCGCTGGCGAATAAGCTTGTAATCCGTTCCGGTCAGCGCGGATTTCAGCTCCGCCAAAGACTCGGCGATTTTGTGCCGCTCGTCCGCGGAGAGTTCAGTGGCGGCTATTTCCGCCGCCCGCGGCTCGGCCAGAGTTTTCTCGGTGGCATGCAGGATCGCGTCTGCTTCCGTGCGTGCCTCTATCAACTGCCGCTCGGCGAAGTCCTGCTCCGCGAACTCAATGGATTCCTCGAGCATGCGCTCCACTTCCTGATCATTCAGCCCGTAGCTCGGCTGAACCTCGATCAAATGCTGCTGCCCTGTTCTCATATCGCGCGCGGCCACCTGGAGGATGCCGTTCGCGTCTATCAGGAATTTCACTTCGATGCGCGCGAGCCCGGCAGGCCCGGGCGGAACTTTCAGTTGGAAGCGTGCAAGCGAACGACAATCCTTGGCGAGTTCCCGCTCGCCTTGCAGCACATGAACATCAATTCCGGTCTGATTTTCCACACCGGTAGTAAACAATTCTTGAGCGCTCGCCGGAATGGTGGAATTCCGCGGGATTATTTTTGCCACCACCCCACCCATCGTCTCAATGCCGAGCGAAAGAGGCGTGACGTCCAGAAGCAGCATGGTCTTGACGCCGGTCTCGAGAATGTCCGCCTGCACTGCGGCGCCCAGCGCGACCACCTCATCGGGATTAAGCTCGCAGTGCGGGGCGCGGCCAAAATAATCGCCAATGGTTTTGCGAACCAGCGGAATACGCGTCGACCCCCCGACCAGCACGACCTCGTCCATTTCGGCGGGCTGAAGTTTCGCGTCTGCAAGCGCATGCTTCACGGGGGTCATTGTTCTATCGATGATGGGCCGGATCCACTCATCGATTGCCGCACGCGCAAATCCGGTACCGTACTCTGCCCCATTAGGAAGAGGAAATCGCAATATCGCCTCCTCGTCCTGCGAAAGTTGGTGCTTTACAGCAATCAGCGATTTTCTCAGTTGTTGCACTAACTCAGGATGTTTCCCGACATCGACGCCATAACAATCAATGATGTCCTGCTGGATCCTCGTCTGCAAAAGATTGTCAATGTCGTCGCCGCCGAGATGCGTGTCGCCGTTCGTCGAGAGCACCTGGTAAATCTCACCTTCGTCGGTCGAGATCAATTTCAAAATCGAAATGTCAAACGTGCCGCCTCCAAAATCGTAGACTGCCACGTGCCCACGCTTCTGTTTATGCAAACCATAGGCAAGCGCCGCCGCCGTAGGCTCGTTCACGAGGCGCAGAACTTCAAGTCCGGCTAGCCGCCCCGCATCCTTCGTCGCCTGCCGCTGCGCATCATTGAAATAAGCCGGCACAGTGATTACTGCGCGGTCCACCGCCTCGTCGAAATAAAGCTCCGCCCAGGTTTTAAGCTCGCGCAGGATGAACGCGGAAATCTCCGGCGGCGTGAACGACTTCTCGCCCAGCCGCACGCGAATCACGTTGCGGCTTTCCGGATCGATGCGGAAGGGGAACATTTTCAGCTCATCCCGCACGTCGGCAACGCCCCGGCCCATCAGTCGCTTCACGGAATAAATCGTACGGTCAGGCTGCGTCAGCAGCCGCTCGCGCGCTGGTTCGCCAACAAAAATCTTGCCGTCAGGATCAACGCTCACCACCGAAGGATACAGCGTCGTGGCATAAGGCCCGGGAATACACTTCGGCGCCCCCGTCGCAGTGTCAAGATAGGCGACAAGGCTAAAGGTGGTCCCAAGATCGATGCCTACTGTGCGCCCCATACGCTATTCAGACCTCTGCCAATTCTTTCTGAACTCCCGCAACGAGATTGCGAATGTAGCTGCGGCGATTCAAGATTTCGTTCATCCGCGCGAGCAATGCTTTCTTTGCTGATTCGTCGACGGGCGCATCGAGTGCCGCATCCCATTCGCGCCCCACGGCCGCAAGCTCGGAGTCCACTTCTCCGAGCTTCCCTTGAAAATTCCGCTGGGCTTCTGCCAGACGCTCGCGCAACGCAGCTGTGTCGCCGCCATCGGCGCGAGCCTCGCGCAGTTCGTCGAGCGATTCATTCAGCTCGAATACCTCTTCGAGCAGTTCGGGCGGCGCCTGCTGCTTGGTGGTTCCCTCTTTGCGCAGCCCCAGGTGAAGCAACAAATATTCGACGCGTGTAATCGGGTCGCGCAAAGTGCGGTATGCGTCGTTCAATTCCGATGAGCGCTCGAGCGAGAGATTCCGCTCGAACTCGCTTGCGCGAACGAAATTATCCGGATGCAGCTTCCAGCTCAGCTTGTGAAATTGCCCCTCGAGCGACGCCGGCACGATTGTCAGTTTCTGCGGCAGCCCGAAAAACGCGAAATAATCCGTGCCCGCCGGCAGCCGTTGGATTTTGCCGCAAGCCGGACAGAAATGCGCTCCCGCAGCGGGTGCCTGACAGCTCCAACATTGCGTCACGGCGCCGCGCCCGGTTGGATCGGTTCGTGTTTGTGTCACGCTCATCAACTTTCCCGCTGCTCCCGCGCCCACCAAAAACCTCACGCGAGCGATAAAATGTGACCCCGCGCGGGTGCCAAGCCTCTCTCCAAAAGTGCAGGAGCAAGCTCCCGCACACGAAAGACCATCCAGAATTGCTTAGCCGGCGAGCGGCCCGAGGGAAACAACCGCCAGCCAGCCGCCCGCAGGAAAACTCAGGCGGTGAAGGAACTGCCGCAGCCGCAACTCCGCGTCGCCTGGGGATTCTGGAAAACGAAGCCCTGCTTCATGATGTCCTCGTGATAATCGAGGGTGGTGTTGTGGAGGTAGAGGTAGCTCTTGGGGTCCACAAAAATGCGCGCGCCATTTTCTTCGAACACCTTATCGCGGTTGCGCGCTTCCGTATCGAGCCGCATCGCGTACGTGAGCCCCGAGCAGCCGCCCCCCTGCACACCCACGCGCAGCCCGCCGGATTCGGCAGGCACGCCTTCCTTCGTCAATAGTTCGCGGATTTTCTCCGCGGCTTTTTCGCTGACGTGAATCATGATTTATCTCATTGCCGTCCCATCACCGGACGAATCCTCGTCCATCAGGTTCGCGCACAAGCGCCAGAAACCGCACGATCCTAATTGTGCGAGGTGGCCGACTCAGCCGTCTGCGTTTCGGGCTCGCCCTGCTTCTTCTTCCAGTCGGCAAGCGCGGCCTTGATCGCGTCTTCCGCAAGCACCGAGCAGTGAATCTTCACCGGCGGAAGCGAAAGCTCGCGTACGATGTCCGTGTTCTTGATCGAGAGCGCTTCCTCGACGGTCTTGCCCTTCACCCACTCGGTTGCGAGCGAGGAACTGGCAATCGCCGAGCCGCAGCCGAAGGTCTTGAACTTCGCTTCCTCAATCACCCGCGTGTCGGGATTGACCTTCATTTGCAGCTTCATCACGTCACCACATTCCGGCGCGCCGACGAGCCCCGTGCCGACGTTCGGATCCTTCTTGTCGAGCGAGCCGACGTTCCGCGGATTGTTGTAATGCTCGATGACCTTATCGCTGTAAGCCATTAGTTGATTCTCCTCTTCATGGTAATCGTGCTGTCCAAGCCCTGATGTGAAATCACTTCGTCCGATAGCGTGACGTTTGGAATCAATGCCGAGCGCCCCGCGCGGACCTCGTCCAACGTGCGCTCCACCATCTCTTCGCGCACATCCAAAAATTCGAGAAATTCAGCAAGCTCCTCAAGCGCACGAAATCGCCGCGAGTTGCAAGCGCTATCGTCCACCTTCGGCGCAAAGAACACGTCGAAGACAGGCGTCCCCTCGCTGAACGTCCGATGCACTCCGATGGTGCCTACGTAATCCAAGCAGCTCACCTCGTCATTACTCCGCGGCGGCCTGCCACTTCATCTTGCTCACGTCCACGCCCTCTTTCGCCATTTCATACAGCGGCGAAAGCTCGCGCAGCCGCGTCACTGTGTCCACCACGCGGTCCGCGACATAATCCACTTCCTCTTCGGTGTTGAATCGGCCGATGCCGAAGCGGATGGAAGTGTGCGCCAGATCCTCGCCCACGCCGAGCGCCTTCAAAACGTAGCTCGGCTCGAGTGTTGCCGAAGTGCAAGCCGAACCGCTCGAAACCGCAATGTCGTTAATGCCCATCAACAGCGATTCGCCTTCGACGTACGCAAAGCTGATATTGATGTTGTGCGGCAAGCGATGTTCCATCGAGCCGTTAATGAACGTTTCGTCCAGGCGCGACATGATCGAGTGCGTCAATTTCTCGCGCAGCCGGCGCAGCTTCGCGCTCTCTTCCGCCATCTCGTGCTGGCAAATCTCGCACGCCTTGCCGAGCCCCACGATGCCGGGCACATTCAACGTGCCGGAGCGCATGCCGCGCTCGTGCCCCCCGCCATCGATAATGGCGGAAAGTTGCACGCGCGGATTCTTGCGCCGGACGTAAAGCGCCCCAACACCCTTCGGCCCGTAAATCTTGTGCGCCGAAATCGACATCAGATCAATGCCGTCTTTCTGCACATCCACGGGAATCTTGCCCACCGCCTGCACTCCATCCACGTGGAAGAAGACTCCCTTCTCCTTGGCGATCTTGCCGATCTCTGCAATCGGCTGGACCACCCCGATTTCATTGTTCGCGTACATGATCGAAATCAAAATCGTTTTCGGAGTAATCGCGCGGCGCAAATCGTCGAGATTGATGCGCCCGTCCTTCTCCACTGGCAGGTAGGTCACTTCGTAGCCATACTTCTCCAGGCGTTTGCACGTGTCGAGTGTGGCCTTGTGCTCCGTCACCTGCGTGATGATGTGGTTGCCCTTCTCGCGATACATCTCCGCGGCGCCCTTGATGGCCAGATTCGTCGATTCCGTCGCCCCGCTGGTGAAGACGATTTCCTTCGGCGTAGCGTTGATCAGCCGGGCGACTTGCCCGCGCGCGTTCTCCACCGCTTCTTCCGCCAGCCATCCGAATTCGTGATTACGGCTCGCGGCGTTGCCGAATTTATCCGTGAAATAGGGCATCATGGCCTCAACGACCCGCGGATCCACGGGAGTCGTCGCGTGATTGTCCATATAAATGGGAAGCTTGATTGCCATTCTCTTTCTCCTAATTGGGCCCTTACCCCCGGGCTCCTAAACTCTCAGCTCGACGACCTCGGACATAGGCGATTCGTCCGTCATCTGCGAAATTGTCACTTTGGCCAGCACGTCCAGGATGCTGTCGTTTACGCGGCGAAGCGGCTCCCGTATCGAGCATGTCTCGTGTACGTCGCACTCCCCGTGCGAAGTGAAACAGGAAGTGATGAACAGTGGCCCGTCAATCGCCTTGATCACATCGAGCGCCGAAATGCACGAAGGATGCCGCGCCAGTGTGTACCCTCCGCTCGAGCCATGCCGGGCTGCAACCAATCCGCTCTTCGCCAACTTTTGCAGCACTTTTGCCATCAGCGGCGTTGAAACCCTATAAACCTCGGCGATATCCGCGGCGCTGCACGAGCAATCACCCGTATGCATCGCTAGATGCTTCAGCGCGATCAACCCGTAATCCGCTTTCTTCGATAGCTTCAGCATAGATGCATATGCGACTCTTTCAGTCGCACTTGTATTTTAGGCCTGCGCTTGTCGGGATGTCAAGCTACGTGTTTCCCCCAAGCCCAAGCGAAGCAATAGGTTAAATCACGACCATTTTAGTCGCACACGTCAATCCCCAGTCGGCGAATGGCGACCCTGGCCGGCCGATCTGCCTTTGAGCTACCTCGAATGGTTCCAGCGAGCTGTGGGAAGGGAGCTCAAAATGGAATTCTGATGTACCCGGGCAATACGCCTTAAAAGCTCAGCGCCCTGCCATTCGATGGGCTATCGGCGAATCCCGCCCCCATCCCACGGCAAGAACCTTGACAATGTAATTTCCCGGCACAACTGTTAAAATGCCCCACCGAATGGCTCCCGATTCAACCAAACCAGTCACTGCCATCTATCCGGGCTCGTTCGACCCGGTAACTAATGGCCACCTCGACTTGATCGAGCGCGGCTCGACAATCTTCGACAAGCTGATTGTTGCCGTAGCCCAGAACCTCGACAAGGACCCGCTGTTCCCCGTAGAAGAGCGCGTGGACATGCTTGAAGCCGTCACCTACAACTGGAAGAATGTCGAGGTTGACGTCTTCGACGGTCTGCTGATGGATTATGCGCGCGAGAAAAACGCGCTCGTCGTCCTCCGCGGCATCCGCGCCGTCTCCGACTACGAATACGAGCTGCAAATGGCCATGATGAACCGAAAAATCGAGCCGCAAATCGAAACTGTGTTCATGATGCCGGCCATTCAATATAGCTACCTGAGTTCAAAGCTCGTGAAAGAGCTCGCGCGTCTGGGCGGCCCGGTGAAGGATCTTGTTCCGCCGCTGGTCGAAGAAAGACTGCGCGCGAAAGTCAGCTAGAGGGACATCGAATGGAACCTGCAACGGGTACAAAAATGGAAGACGTCATCGAGCTTTCCGACCGAGTAAACCGCATCGGTATCTCCCAAACTCTTGTAGTCCTTCAGGAAGCCGAGCGTTACAAGGCACGCGGAATTGACGTCGCCGATTTCGGCCCCGGCGAGCCGGATTTCCCCACACCCGACCACATCAAGCGCGCCGCCATCAAGGCGCTCGACGAAAATCGCACCAAGTATACTCCCGCAGCCGGAATCGCGCCGCTGCGCCAGGCGGTCTGCGATTGGCACGCCGCGCAACTTGGTTCGTCCTTCCAGCCAGCTGAGTGCATCGTCTCAGTCGGCGCCAAACACGCCATCTTCAATGCCGTCTGCTCTCTCGTAAATCCTGGCGATGAAGTAGTCGTCCCAGCGCCCTATTGGGTTAGCTATCCGGACATTGTGAAATACGCGGGCGGCTCCCCGGTTATCCTGCACACGCTTGCAGACGATGGCTTTTGCCTGCGCGCTGCCGCTCTCGAAAAGATTCTCACCTCTCGAGCGCGCATGGTCATCGCCGATTCGCCGAACAATCCCACCGGTGCCGTCATCCCGCCAGACGAATTCGCGCGCATCCTCGATGTGTGCAAGCGGCGCGGGGTCTGGCTCCTTTCCGACGAGTGCTATTCACACTTCACTTACGACGAAGCGCGCCCGTTTTCCGTCGCGAACCTCCCGGGCTCGAAAGAAAGATTGATTGTCGCCGGCTCTCTCTCAAAAACGTTTGCCATGACCGGCTGGCGCATGGGATACGCTCTCGCACCGCAGCCACTCGTCGAGGCCATGACCAAGCTCCAGAGCCAGTCCACTTCGAACCCCACATCCATCACGCAGTATGCCGCTCTCGAGGCCCTGCGCGGGCCCATGGATTCAGTCGCCGCGATGCTCGCTGAATATGCGCGCCGTCGTGCACGCATTTTGGCGGGTGTCCGAGCGATTCCAGGCGTCACGTGCACGGCGCCCCAGGGCGCGTTCTATATCTTTCCCAATATTTCGGCGCATCTAGGCGGTGCCATGCCGGATAGCACCGCCGCCGCACGCCAACTGCTCGAGCGCGAGCACGTAGCCGTCGTTCCCGGCGATGCGTTCGGTGCCCCCGGTCACTTGCGGCTTTCCTATGCCACTTCGATGGAGCGAATCGAAGAAGGGCTGCGGCGTCTCACGCGCTTCTTCGGCCGAGCAACGTGATTCTTTGTCCAGCACGCTTTGAACCGATATTCAGTCCGCGCCCGTGGGGCTCGCTTTCACTCGCGCCCTTTTTCCCTGAAAAATCAAATCTCGCTGATCCCATCGGCGAAGCCTGGATGACCGGCGACGAATGCCGATTTGCCAGCGGGCCTTTCGAAGGACAACTTGTTCGCGACGCGTGGTTGAAGCTGCCGTCCGATTGGATCGGCACAAGTGCCGACCGCACCCGGCCTTTCCCCATCCTCGTGAAATTTATTTTCACCGAGCAGAAACTCTCTGTGCAGGTCCACCCCGGCGATGAGTATGCCGCACAACATGAAAAGAGTTCCGGCGGCCGCGGCAAGACCGAAATGTGGTACGCAATGCGTGCCCGACCCGGCGCGGAAGTAATGGTCGGCCTTCGAAGCGGCGCGACAAAAGATAAATTCCGTCGCGCGATTGGGGATGGCACTGCGGAAGATTGGCTCGAGCACGTTCCGTTGAAAACCGGCGAAGCCGTCTTCGTTCCCGCCGGCACGGTACACACAATCGGCCCGGGACTTGTACTCTGCGAAATTCAAGAGCAATCCGACATCACCTACCGTGTATACGATTACAATCGCCGCGATGCGCATGCCAAATCGCGCGAGCTGCATATCGATAAGGCGCTCGACGTGATTCGATTCGACAGACAGCGCGGCGGCAAAATCGAGCCGTTGCAGATTGATCGCGATGGTCTCGCGGAAATCTACTTCGCCGCCTGCCCCTTTTTCGCCACGATGAAATGGGAGTTTTCCGGCCGCATCACTGCGGACACTTCGTCGGAGCATTTCGATCTGCTGGTCTTCCTCGACGGTGACGGCAGTATTCGCTGGCGCAAGGAACGAGCTGATTACGCGCCGATGCAGGTATGGATGCTGCCCGCGGCGCTCGGCCCCTTTGAACTCGTTCCTTCTTCGCGCACCACGCTTCTGCGCACTTACGTCCCTGATCGCCTTGAAGAATTCGCGGGCCGACTTGCGGATCAAGGGATCAGCAGGGATGCATTGTCCCGGCTGATCCACCCGAGGCTCAACCCGTGAAGCACAACTCCTTGCACGCTTGTGCCGTGCTGCTTGCCGGAGGGCGCGGCACTCGTTTCTGGCCGCGTAGCCGCCTGCGTACTCCAAAACAACTGCTGAACATTGCCGGCACCCATAGCATGTTGCACGAGACCGTCGCGCGCCTCCAGCCAGTGTTCGGAATCCGCAATTTCTGGGCGGTAACCAACATTGAGCAAGCCGCGGCCGTGCAACGCGAGCTCCGCGGAGTGCCTGCTTCTCACATTCTCGCCGAACCTGTCGGCCGCAATACCGCCGCTGCGATCGGACTCGCGGCGATTCATCTCGCCCACGAGCACGGCGACGCCCTGATGGCCGTCCTCCCGGCGGATAGTTACGTCGCCAATGTAGTCCGCTATCGCGAGCTCGCGCGCTGTGCCCTTTATTTGGCCCGCGACAAAGGCAATCTTGTTGTCCTCGGCATTTCACCCACACGTGCGGAAACTGGCTACGGCTACATCGAGCGGGGTGCGGTTTCCGCCTCCGCGCGAGGCGTGCAGGCTTTCACCGTCGCACGATTCACGGAAAAACCGAAAGACGAGCTGGCTCAGCAGTACCTGGAATCCGGAAAATATCTATGGAACGCGGGAATGTTTTTTTGGCGCGTTTCCACGTTCATTGAGAATTTGAAGCGCTTTCTTCCCTCAACCCACCACGCCCTGCGACAACTCAGCAAGACAATCGGAACGCCGCGCTACGCCCCCACGCTGCGCCGCATCTACCCGCGTCTGAAAAGCATTTCCGTTGATTACGCCATCCTGGAGCCTGCCTCGCGGCTGCCTGGCGCGCGAAAAGTCTGGGTAATTCCCGCTAGAGTCGGCTGGAGCGACATCGGCTCCTGGGCCGCCGTGTACGAACTGCTCGCCTCCGAGCATGGCGCAAACGTCTCCGCCGGCCCATTCTTCGCCCTCGACGCCAGCGGAAACTATTTCTGGAGCCCGAAAAAACTCGTCGCCGCCATCGGCGTCCGCAATCTCGTCCTCGTCGAAACCGATGACGCGATCCTGCTTTGCCCACGCGATCGTTCCCAAGACGTCGGCAAAATCGTTCAATGGCTCGAAAGCAAGAAACGCAAGGACCTTCTCTAAAGCGCTACCGGCTCGCCAGTCTTTGCCTGCATCCCCAAGCCGCGCATGCAGTCACCCTACTACTCAAATCAAGCATCGCTTATACTCCTAGCCCGTGAGCCAAATTAAATTCGGCACGGACGGCTGGCGCGGCGTGATCGCCGAGGATTTCACCTACGACAACGTGCGCATGGTAGCGCACGCGATCGCGCGCTACGTCGTGCGAGCCGAAAAGCCTGGCAGCGGCGTCCTCGTCGGCTACGACACGCGCTTCGGCTCCGAAAACTTCGCGCGCGTGGCCGCCGAAGCCGTTTCCGCCTCTGGCACCCCAGTCTGGCTCGCCACCGACGCTTGCCCTACCCCGGCGCTTTCGTTGCTCGTGCGTCTGCGCGGCGCGGCCGGCGGAATTCAAATTACCGCCAGCCACAATCCTTACCGCTGGAATGGCATAAAATTCAAAGCAAGTTACGGGAGCTCCGCCTCCCCCGCAATCGTCGCCCAGATCGAAGCGGAACTGGAAAATGTCCTGCGCGACGGCGTTCCCGCACTGCCTCCGCGCAAAGATTTGATCCATTCGCTCGACGTGCGCACTCCCTATCTCGAAACGCTCGCCGGGCTCGTCGATTGGGATCGTCTCCGCGCCGCGAAACTCCGCTTCCTCGTGGATCCCATGCACGGCGCCGGACGCGGCCTGCTCCGCGATCTCTTCCGCCGCCACGGAATTGATTGCGATGAAATCCGTGGCTCGCGCGATCCGCTCTTCGGCGGCGTGAACCCCGAGCCCATCGAGCCGCACGTCGAAGCCCTCCGCCACGCCGTCCGCGAAGGAAAATACGACGCCGGCTTCGCTTTCGATGGAGACGCTGACCGCATTGGCGCCGTGGACCGCGATGGCACCTTCATCACGCCGCACCAAATCTTTTCGATTCTGCTCTGGCACCTGGCCAGAACGCGCAAGCTCACGGGCGACGTCGCCAAAACCTTTTCCACCACGAAAATGATCGACAAGATTGCCACGAAATTCGGCCGCAAAGTCTGGGAAACCCCCATCGGCTTCAAATACATCTGCGACCGCATGCTCGAGGGCGACGTCCTGATCGGCGGCGAAGAAAGCGGCGGCATCGGCACGAAGCTTCACCTGCCCGAACGCGACGCCACCGTCAATGCCCTGCTTCTCGCCGAAGTGATGGCTTGGCACGGCAAGCGCCTCGGCGAACTCGTAGCCATGCTCGAACGCGAATTCGGCGCTCACCATTACGGGCGCGTGGATCTGACCCTCCGCCCCGGCCAAAAAGAAAAAGCCCTTCAGCATTTCGCTAATGGAAAATTTAATCGCCTCCTCGACTGGCCGATCACCGGCCGCGAAGACCTTGACGGCATCAAGGTGTATCTTGGCGAAACCGGCTGGGTGATGGTTCGCGCGTCCGGTACGGAGCAAATGCTGCGCATTTACTCGGAAACTCAGCGAGCAAAAACCACTAGACAGATCCTCGATGAAGTCGCCCGGCTCGTTCGCCATCTTTAGCCCTCGTTGGCCCGCCCGGCAAAAAGAAATCCATATTGTCTTGTTTCTCCCTACCTGACACCGCCTCAAAGTGTGTCCACAACGAACTTCCCGTGCTAGAAATAAATCGCACTTGGATTTCAACGATTGAGCTGCCCGTGTGTGGGCGAAGAGGTGCATACCATGAAGCGCCGACTTTACACCGTTGATGTTTTTACGCTGAAGCGGTTCGCTGGGAATCCCCTTGCCGTGGTCACCGATGGCGACGGCCTTTCGCCGGCCACGATGCAAGCGATCGCCCGCGAAATGAACCTCGCTGAAACAGTCTTCGTCCAGCGCCCCACGAATAATCGCGCGCTCGCGCGGCTCCGCATTTTCACCACCACGCGGGAGCTGCCCTTTGCCGGACACCCCGTAGTCGGAACTTGGTTCCTCCTCGCCGAATTGGGCGTCGTGCCTGCCGCCGAAGGTCATGTCCACGTGCTGCAACAAACAGGCGCCGGAATCCTTCCAGTCGAGATCACTTTCCACGACGGTCGTCCCAAGTACGTGACCATGACTCAGAAAGCCGCGAAGTTTTTGCCCAAGCGCGTCAACCGTGCCGCCCTCGCTGCGGCGCTCGGATTGAAGCTCGCCGATTTCGATCCCAAGCTCCCCATCGAATTCGTTTCCACTGGACTTTGCAATTTGGTCGTGCCCATTGCGCGCCGGGCGGCGCTCGCGCGCATCGAAATAAACATGCGGGCGCTTGCGGCGATCGTCGCGCCTACGGGGACGATGGCTTACTGCTTCGCGCTCGACGGGCCGGGACGGGCTTACTCGCGGGGGATGCTGCCTTGGGGCATCATGGAAGATCCTGCCACCGGCTCCGCGAGCGGATCGTGCGGTGCTTATCTTGTGCGGCATGGGCGGCTGAAACCTGGCCAATCGCTGCACATCACGCAGGGCGTTGAGATGGGGCGTCCTAGCGAAATCCAGGTCGAAATTAATTCCGAGCGCGGTAAGCTCGTTCCAAAAGTTAGCGGGTCGGCCGTGCGCGTCTCTGAAGGACACATCGAGGCTTGAGGTTTTTCGCACCGCGGCGCTGCGCTCAGCTCTCGAGATTTTTTCGGGCTGCATCGAGCACGCCATTCAGGAACGCGGGCGCCTCGGCGGAAGAAAATTTCTTTGCCAGCTCAAGCGCTTCGTCAATCACCACTTTGGCGGGAGCGGTCCCGGAGCGCAGTTCGTAAATCGCGAGCCGCAGAATATTCCTGTCGACAGCCGCCAGGCGCTCGAGCTTCCAATTCTCGGACAGCTTCTCCACCAGCCGATCACTCAAATCCGCTTGGGCGATGGCGCCCTGGAATAGTTGATTCGCGAATTTCCTTGTCGAATCGGCGGCGCGCGCCGCTCTCCAGAAATGTTTTTCGATTTGCGCCGGCTTTTGCCTCGCCATGTCCCACTCGAAAAGCATTTGCAGCGCGAACTCGCGTGACTTTCGCCGGAGCGTCATTTAGCGCTTCCGGCCGCGGCTTTGGCCCGGGCCATGGCGACGACCCGGAGCGAATTTTGCGGAAAGTTTTCGGGCGAGTTGCGCCATCTCAATTGCGCCGAGCGCGGCCTCGTAGCCTTTGTTGCCGGATTTCAATCCGGCGCGGTCGATGGCCTGTTCGAGCGTGTCGCAGGTCAGGACGCAGAAAGCCATCGGCACGCCGCTATCGAGTTGCGCGAGTTGAATGCCGCGCGCGGTTTCAGATGCGACGTAATCGTAGTGGGAGGTCTCGCCACGCAGGATGCAGCCGATGCAGATGATCGAATCGCAGCGACCGGTCGAGGCAAGTTTTTTCGCCGCCAGCGGAACCTCAAACGAGCCGGGAACGCGAACAATCTCAATCTGTTTTTCGCCGGCTCCGGCGCGCTCGAGGCCGTCCAGTGCGCCGGCGAGCAGCCGGTCGGTGATGAAACTGTTGAACTGGCTCACCACGATTCCGAATCGCAGCCCCGCCGCATTCAGCCCGCCGCGTGTTCCCGATGATTTAAAATTTGCCGTCATAGTCTAGCGCCCCTGAAATTTTGCCGGCCGCTTTTCGAGAAACGCGCGTGTCCCTTCGCGCATGTCCTCGGTGGCGCAGCAGAGCCCGAAAAGCGTGGCCTCGAGAAAAAGCCCCTCTTCTTGCGGCATTTCCATTCCGCGCTCGACGGCTTCCATCGCATATTTCACAGCGAGCGGCGCGTTGGCGATAATTTTTTTTGCAATCGATTCCGCGGTGGGCAGCAGTTCCGCCTGTTCGACCACTCGGTTCACAAGGCCGACGCGGAGCGCTTCTTCCGCCGTGATCATTTCTCCGGTGAGAATCATTTCGTGCGCGATGCCTTTGCCGCACAGGCGCGGAAGGCGTTGGGAGCCGCCGTAGCCTGGGAGTATCCCCAGCTTCACTTCGGGTTGACCGAGCTTTGCGTTGCGGCTGGCAATCCGGATTGTGCATGCCAGGGCCATTTCGCAGCCGCCGCCGAGAGCAAAGCCGTTGATCGCGGCGATGGAAGGCTTTCCCAGCGTTTCGAGGCGATGAATTACTTCCTGGCCGAAGAGGGAGAAATCTTTTCCGTCGACTGGTGTGCGTTTTGCCAGCTCATTGATGTCTGCGCCTGCAACGAAAGCTTTTTCGCCCGCGCCGGTGAGGATTAGGACGCGAACGGTTTCGTCGCGCCGGACGGCATGGAGACAATCGCCGAGTTCCTCGACCGTTTTGCGATTCAGCGCATTCAAAACATTCGGACGATTGAATGTGATGCGCGCGATTTGGTCTTTCACTTCGTACAGCAAATTTTCATATCCCATTTTCTATTTTCTCTTTTCCGTTTTCCGTCTTACGTCAGCTGCATCGCCTTCGGTTTCGCGGGATCGCTGTAATCATAAAACCCGCGGCCGGATTTGCGCCCGTTCCAGCCGGCGAGAACCATGCGCTTCAATAGGGGTGGCGCCGCGAAACGTTTTTCTTTGAATTCGTCGAACATGATATTCGCGATGTAGTAGGTGGTGTCGAGGCCGACGAAATCGAGAAGCGTGAGCGGCCCCATGGGATGCCCGCAGCCAAGTTTCATCGAGTTATCAATATCTTCGACGGAGCCCACGCCTTCTTCGAGCGCCCTCACCGCATCGAGAATATACGGCACCAGGAGCCGGTTGACGATGAAGCCGGTGCGATCTGAGGTGCGCACCACCGTTTTTCCCAGCCTCGCGCCGAAGGCGGCGATTTCGTCGAACACTTTCGGATCCGTTGCGATTGTGCGGACCACTTCCACCAGCTTCATCACTGGCACGGGGCTGAAGAAGTGCATTCCGAGGAATCGGTCGGGGCGCTCGGTGAAGGTGGCCATCTCGGTGATTGAGAGCGACGATGTATTGCTTGCGAAGATTGTCTGCTTCGGACAAATTTTATCGAGCGCGGTCCATAGCTCGCGTTTCGCTGGGAGTTGCTCGATGATGGCTTCGATTACGAAGTCGGAATTTTTCAGGTCGTCGAGATTCGTGGTGCCGCGCAACCTGCCGCGAAGCTGGTCACGGTCGGCGCTCGTGAGAGTTCCCTTTTCGACGAGGCGGCCGAGATTTTTCTCGATCGTTTGCATTCCCTTTTCGATTAGTTGCGGCGTCACTTCCCGCACCGTCACCTGGCAACCTCCTTGCGCCGCCACTTGCGCGATGCCCGAGCCCATCAGGCCGCATCCCACCACTCCTACTTTTTCAATCGCCATGCAACTGCCTCCCAATTTGTGTTTCGGGTATGACTGCGAAGCCTCGCCAGATGGCGCCGTAGTAGGGTAAGGGAAAATCGGGAGCAAAGGAAGTGCGGGAAGTAGGTGCCCCTCGCTTTGCTCGGGACACCGTATCCTTCGTCGGATACGGTGGAGTCAAGGAGGCAGCGAAGCAGGGAGAAGGGCAAGAGCGCCGGCGGGACGCCCGCGTTACGAGAAGCAACGCCGGAATAGCGTTTTTTGTTGCTACTAGGAATTTTCTTTCTCCTCTGGATTCATGGAGTTAACTGAATTTCTGAGTTGGGGACTGTTGCTACTAGCCGGATTCATGGGGGAGCTGTGTTCGGCGGCCGTGGCGTTTTCTTCGCCTTCCAGCTGTTCGTGGATGCGCCCACTAGATTCGGAGAGGATTCGCTCGATTCCCCTTGGCCCGAAGGCTTCCGAACTGAAGTTCGCGGGGATGGGGCCGGTGAGGATGAAGTTGATGCGGGCCGGCTCGGACCATTTTCCGTGGTCGTCGAGGTGGGAGTAGATGCGGGCGGCGCGGATGATTATGTCGGCGGATGCGAGTGGAATTTGCTCGGCGCATTCGAGGATGCTTTCGAGGGTGCGGCCGAGTTCTTGTTTGCGCCAGGCGAAGAGGCCGGTGGAGTGGGCGTGGCGGCAGATGGAGGAGCGGTTCGAGATTTTGTGCTCCTTGGCGATCAGGTCAGGGCTGCGCCAGCGGATGAAGTCGGCTTCGATAGCGTCGCGGTCGGGGTGGGAGCAGACGACGCAACCGCGGGAGTGGCGGGAGAAGTCGGGAGGGATAGAGAGGTTTCGGCCCCTCGCTAAACTCGGGACAACACATCCTTCATCGGATGCTGGGCCCCTCGCTTCGCTCGGGACACTGTATCCTTCGTTGGTTGCGCTGCCCCTCACTTCGTTCGGGACACCGCGTCCTTCACCGGGTACGATGGACTCGGAAGGGGTTTCGGGGTCTGGGCCGGGCGGAGTAGTTGTGGCGTCGGGAAGGTCGGAGGGCGATTCAGGGGCGTATGCGGGTGGGGCGAAGTGCCCGAGGGCCGTCCGGATAGCTTCTTCGGGGGACTGGCCGGCTTCGATGGATTTCTGATAGGTCTCCCACTCGTGGGCGTAAAGCATATGACTGGTGCCGCGGGGGTTTTCACGTGTGGGCTTGGAGAATAGGTATTTGAGGGGCCAGGTTCTTTTGCGCCGTTCCATGATGCACATCCTCCTGTGATGTGTGGCGACAGAGCTTCGCCAGTTCCGCCTTGGCGGATTCACACTACGTGCTTAAAGTTTTGGGGGATGCGCTTCACGCGCAGGGTGAACTGCTTACAGCAACTACTAAATCAAGAGTATTTATATCATAGTTAACAGGCGATTGCAAGGGCTTTTTGACGTGGACCTTCGTGGATTTGGAGGTTGGCCGCATGGAAAGTCAAAACCCGCACCCTTTGCCAACAACGCAAAGAGTGCGGCACCCTAAGGCCAAAATCGAATTCGAAACCAAATTCAGGATCCAATGCGAAACAAATCGACATGAGACGAATTGCTCGGGTGTTATCGTCGGCGGCCAAGTGCGGCCATTTGTGGGAACAACGTGCGAAAGGCTGGCCCACCCGCCCGAGAAGGTGGCCTTCGTGGAGGGCGCAGAAGAAGTCCCGTTCGCAGAGGTCGCGCGCGCGATTGACATAATGCGGGGAGCGGGGATCGATCACGTGGGCTTGATCACGGCTGGGGTCAATGCCGGAAGAGCGGCTCTCTAGAAGGTGTGGCTGACTTTCGGTCCCGAAGTGGCGGATAACCGGACATTTTCCGCGCCAGGACTCTACCTGTGCGGTCAGCGCGTTAGTCCGGCGGTGGCACCGAGAGACGGGCTTTGGCTCCGCTGACGATTAGGACTTCTGCTGGGAAGCTGATTCCATGATCTGTGGAGTACTCTCGAAACGAATCGAGGGCTTGGCGCTTCACTTCACTCACTTGCTCCGGTGAAAGAACGCTGATTTTTTCGCGAGCCTTCGACATTTCCAGACGCAACGCCCAGAACTCCTCGACGGTCGCCGGTACGTCTATTTTAAATTGCAGCAGGCGCTCGGTGGGAGCTGTGACGCCTGCTTCGTTCAGAATTTCCCGCAGCTTGCCTGGAGTGGCAAAGCGGAAAGT
The DNA here is from genome assembly GCA_963701005.1 of uncultured Acidobacteriota bacterium. Classification (GTDB taxonomy): domain Bacteria; phylum Acidobacteriota; class Terriglobia; order Acidiferrales; family UBA7541; genus Palsa-295. Next base: position 1,484,321 of record OY969555.1, on the reverse strand, counting down.
ATCCGGCGCGTCCGGTTCGAGCGGTGGCGAAGCGACATAGCGGTCAACGACTCGCGAGAGCGTGAAATGGAATGGATTTCTTGCGGCGAAATGCCAGACTGCGAACGCCATCTTTTTTCCTGGCTTGAGGACTCTCAGGATCTCGCGGACGGCGGCGAGAGGAGACGGGAAGAACATCACGCCAAAGCGGCTGACCGCGGCGTCGAATGTGTTGGCCGGAAACGGGAGATGGTCTGCAAAGGCGACTTCAAACTGTGCGTTCTTCAATTCCAGACGGCTTGCCTCTCGACGAGCCGCGGCGACCATCTCCGGGATCGGATCTACTCCGACGATTTTGCCTTGTGGGCCGACCAAGGAGGCGATGGTCAACGCGGGTTCTCCGGGTCCGGTGGCAATGTCCAGGACTGAGTGTCCACTGGCGATTTGCGCTTCCTCGACGAGGGCTTTGGTGACTGGCGCGAACATGTGCCGGATGATTTCGCGGTGCTTTTCCCAGAAGGGAGCGGAACCGCTCCAGCGGTTGATGACGTCTTGGTCGCGTTGCATGGGAAGGAGTATAGCTTTCCGGCGGGACTTGTCACGACGTTTGGCTGAGGGATCCGAAGGAGGATGATTAAGAAAAGCGTCCATTCGAACCTGGGTTTCAACCATCAAAGGCCGCGGCCGGACGGGTCAGATAACCGGACATTTGAATAGAACTTCACTTCTCTGGTAAGCGCGCCGGATTGCCCGACATCTGCTGATTGATTAGCGTTGGTCCGCTGGTTCAGCGCTTCTTTGATGCAAGGGCGGACCATCGCCTGAGTGCGAAACAGCCTGCATTGAGCAAGAGGAAGAGGGCGCCGGCGGCCTCGAGATGGGTCCTTAAGGCGATCTGCTGATTCTTTGCCCATTCGACTTTCAGGATTGCTTCATTCGCGGGAGTGCGATCCTTGCTGTAATTCTCGACGGCATTGGCGTAATCATGGCGGTCAACAAGAACGGGGATGGCAAAAGAAATAGCGGCGGCGAGCACTGCTGTAATGACCAGTTGCATGGCCAGGCTGCTGGCGCGACTCATGAGCATTTATCCGATGATGCGCTTGATTCCTGCAAGGGAAAAGTGGCATCAAACTTGACGGGTGGAGAAATTGAACGGAAAAGGAGGTCCTATGGGCGGGATGCTTCTGCGCTTTGTACTTGCGGCGAGCTGGTTGGCGGGGATGGCCATGCCGCTGCCCGTTATGGGGCTAACGACAGAATCTCAGGCTGACGCAGCGCCTGGATTTGAGAATCGTTCGGGAAGCACAGGCGCGATTCCGCTGGAAGAGCGGCAGGCACTTGAAGCTCTTTACAAAGCCACGGATGGAGAGCACTGGACGCATCGTGCGGGCTGGCTAGGCCCTCCGGGGATGGAGTGCAATTGGCACGGGGTGAGTTGTGGAGGCAGCGAGGACGAGGGCCTGCGGGTCGTGGAGGTTGACCTTTACGAGAATAATCTGAAAGGCGCAATTCCAGATGCGATTGGGCAACTGAGAAAACTTGATTCGCTGAACTTGGGTATGAACCAACTTACAGGCGCGATCCCCGCTGCGCTTGGCCAGCTGGGAGATCTCGAATGGTTGACACTTGTTGGCAATCACTTTTCGGGATTGGTTCCTGACCCGTTGATTCAGAGATGGCTGGCGGGCCGGTTGGACATTTCTGCGGAAACGAGTCTGCTGACAGATGTGTCCGAGATCGAGTATGAGTCGAGCGCCACGGCACTGCTGTGTGCAAGGTTGCGCTTCGTATTTCGTGGGGATGACAGCGTTGTGTCTTACGCAGTGCGGTGCCGCGGTGCTGCGCCGGATGACAGGACCACATTCTGTGAAGCGAAGGAAGGGCACATTGGACGTGGCGAATTTGCGAGACTTGCGTGGCTGATCGAACGGAACGGGTTCTTCGAGATGAATCCTGAATATTACCGGAACGTGACCCATGCTTCATTTGAAGACACGCGCGTGACTAGGGGCGGAAAGATTCATGCGGTGAGCAATTACGCGGGAGCAGGCCCATTTGCACTGTGGATCACCCAGCGCGCGATCGAAGGAGTGGGCGCGAATGCTGAGTGGGAGAAAAGCAGCACTCACCAGGAATGTCCGGGGTAACGACTGGGCGGGGCCGGATAAACGGACATCTGCGGATGTGCCGCACCTACGGCGCTTGGGTCTCGTCGGAGATCGGGTACCCAGCCCTTGCGGGCTGGGCTAAATTGTGACGCGCCTATGGCGCTAAGACATAGCGCGCAACTCGTCGGCGAGGCGCAGCGCCGAACCTTGTGATCCTCTCAAAAACAGCTTGCCTGCATGTACATAATAAGGTACAGTGGTACCACATAAGGTGCAGGATGATGGAAGCTCGGCGGCCGCGAAAAATCCCGCTGGTTTTCTACCGTGTGCGGCCGGGGAACGAGCCCGTGCGAGACTGGCTGAGAAGGTTGCCACAAGCCGAGCGCCACGCCATCGGGCGAGACTTGCTGCGAGCGCAATGGCGCTGGCCGGTCGGAATGCCGCTGTGCCGGCCTTTGGGGAGCGGCTTATGGGAGGTGCGCACGGACCTGCCGACGAAACGGACGGCGCGCGTGCTGCTCTGCCTTTACGAAGAGCACCTTGTCGCGTTGCATGGATTCATCAAGAAGACGCGAGCGACGACGCCGGAGGATTTGGCAATAGCGCGCAAGCGACAGAAGGAGCTGGAGCAATGAACAAGAAGGGCGCGAAGAATGGCGGGAAGCACAAGAACCGGGGGAAACATCTGGGTTCGAGCATCGACGAATTCCTGAAGCGAGAGGGCATCTTTGAAGAGGTGCAAGCGCAGGCGATCAAGGAAGTGGTCGCTTGGCAGCTCGACGAGGCCATGAAGCAACAGAAGATATCCAAGAACAAGATGGCTGCGCTGCTGAAGACGAGCCGCACCCAGGTTGACCGGCTGCTGAATCCCAAGAGCGACATCACACTTTCGAGCCTGCAGCGGGCGGCGGCGATGGTCCGGCGGCGCGTGATGATCGAGCTGGTTTGACGAAATGGAAAGTTGAAGAGTTACGTTTCGAGGTTGCGTCTTTAGCGGGGCGCAAGATTATTCCCGATTGAGCGAGACGCGCGCAGTGTGCGAGCAGGGCAATGCATGTGCCTGCGCGGGGATTGCCACGAAGGCTTATTTGCGACGAACTACGTCAATTGTTTACACGAGCTGGCCCGATTTTTATTTCGCGGGTATCCAGGTGTCTGAGCCTGCTAGCTTGACGGAGACGTCTGTGAACCAGAGGTGGAGCGGCTTGCCGTCGGCTGTGCCGCGGTGCTCGGTTGAGACGAGGAGCGGGCCGGCTTTCTTGTAGCCCGCCCACGTCGCGATGACGATACCCGGCTTTGCGTTTCCGCCGTGGCGGAAGAGGAGCGCTTCGACTCGGTGGTCGGCGCCGAGGAAGAGTTCCCAAGTATCTCCTGGCGTGAAGCCGCCAGCTTCGGCGGGATATTTCACGATTACGTGATCTGCTGTGCCCTTCCCTATTGGCAATTTCTGCTTGCCCTTGTCTTGCACGTCGGCGCTGGTATCCCAGACGGCGTGGAAGGGGAAGATCAGCCAATACATGTCGTTGTTGAATGCGGGATCAACTTCGTCTTTCACGTTGGCGGGCTGGCTGCTGATTTGAGAGCGAAGGTAGGTGACCTTTACGGGCTTGCCGTCCTTACCATTTCCTTCGAAGGAGACTTTGCCGGTCTTGGGTTCCCATTCCCACTTATGAGCCAACTTAAGGTTCAGCGCGGCTAAATCTATGTTCCATGTGTAGCGGATGGCTTCGATCTTGTCCCAGGAATCGATGCCGAAAGCCTTGGCCATTTCGTTGACAGATGGCGGGCGGGTCTGCGCGCGGGAGGTGGTAGCTAGAAATAGCGTGGCGACAGCAAGAAGACCGATCATTGTCATACGGGTCGCAATTTTCATGGAGTTCGCTCCTCAGTGAGATGAACGGATGCGCGTTGGATGAGGGGCTGAAGCATCGGGTAACTGGAGGACATGCCTGCGGAGTACCCTTGCTTCGCCCACGCCTGCCATTGGCATCCCTTGGCCGGTCGAGGGCGCATTATATAGCACAGTCGGGGGGAATGTGTTGTCGCGTGGTTATGAGTCCCTAGTCCGTTGAGGACCGGGCTATCGCCCGCCGCTTGAATTGGCGGAAGGTGATAATTGCGGCGGCTGTGGCTACGGAGCCATATTCGAGTAGCAGGATCCACCAGGGGACTAGCCAGGGGCGGCCGAGGGTGCGCAAGTGCCAGACGTAGTATGTCGGGATGATGGTTACTGTCCAGATGATGATCGGGAGCGTTGAGGCTGAGCGCATGAAGGGGAGGAGCCAGAGTAGGTACCACGGATATACGACTGGGGCGCATAGGAGCGATGCTGCCATGGGCCATGCGTACTCGTCTGATGAGGCGCGCGGGGGCTTGCTTCGCAGCCAGACGGCGGTGAGTAGACCGGCGAGGACGGCCAAGATTGCGGCGGAATAGGGGCCGACAATTCGTTCTACGGTTGCGAAGATTGGGTCGTTGAAGCGGAAGCGCTGGACGTAGATACCGAGCGAGCCGATTGGGATGCGGCCGTGTTCGAGAAACGGCGCGTAGAGCATTGCGACGGCGAGCGCGGCCACGAATCCGTCGCGGATGCGGATGCGACGCCAAAAGAGCGGCGCCAGCACGATTGGGAGAAATTTCACGGCGATCGCCAACGCGAAAGCGATCGCCGAGGCCATTCGCCAGCGACGGCCTAGCGCGGCGACGGAGATGAGCAACAAGAGCGCGCCGAGAATATCGAGGTGGCCGCTGCCGGCAACGTCGGTGGCCAGCAATGGGTGCCAGGCGTAGGCCAGGACCCAATGCTCCGCCTGGCCGGCGCGGCGCAACAGATTGAAAAGCAGGAAGACGATCGCGACGTCGCATATTTCGAACGCCACTTTGAACGCGAAGACAGACTCATGAATTGCTGTTACAGCGCGGAAGAAAAGTTGGGCGCCCGCTGGATAGGGGCTCGGAACATCCGGGTTGTTGAGCGTGCGGGTATCGGGTGTGTGCAACGCGACGAGCGCAGGGTTGTCGGGAACGACGATATACGGGTTATAGCCGAGGCGCTGGACGCGGCCATCCCAAACGTACCGGTGAACGTCATCATCCGGACCCGGCGGCATGAATAGAAATGGAAGGTGCCAGAGAGCGGCCATCGCGAGACCGATGATGATGACGTGGCGGGGGAATTTCGGCGTGGAGAAGAACTCTCGAATGGCGAGGAGGTACGCGAGGCCGGCTACTACCAGCGGAAGGATGAAGGACGGCTCACCCATGTTGCTGAATTTGCGTGAGGAGAACGCGAGCGCCACGAGCAAGATGGAGCCCAGCGCGTAGAGCCTGTGGGATGGCGTGAACTTCACAGGCCTTCCGTGGGTGTGCGCAACTGTGCCACGGCCTCTCCCCACTGTTTCAACCAGGCCGCTGTTCGCGGCGCCCTGGCCGGAGCGAGCCGGAGTTCCTCGGCAAGCCGAGTCAAGTCGTCGGCCACGTCGATATCGTAAAACGGATCCGTGAGATGCACGGAAAGGCCGAGGGCCCGAGCTCGCGCCTGTAGCGCGTCAAAGGCATTTGTCGTGCCAAGTCCATCGCCGGTGAAAAGGCCGGGATGAGATGCCTTGGCGCCGACGAGGTAATAGCCCCCATCGTGCGTGGGGCCGACGACGACGTCGGACTGGGCGAGTGCTTGGAAAGCGCCTTGAAGCACGGAGGGCGGGAGGTGCGGGCTATCGCTATTGAATGCAATGACGCGCGTGTGGCCCGCGGCCGCGAAATGTGCAAACACCGACGTGAGACCCGCCGCGAGGCCATCACCCGACTGCGGCACGATGGCAACCGCACTGCCAACTACGCGCGCCAAATCCAGGACATCGGATACTGGGCACATGATGGCGACATCCGTGTGGTCGAGTGACTGGGCTAACGCGATCGTATCGTCGAGCAGGCAGCGATAAAGCTCGATGACAGCGGGGGTGGGAAGGCTTTGAGCCAGGCGCGTTTTCGCGGTGCCGGGCCTTGGTGCTTTGGCCATGATGACCAGCGTGCAATCACGATGGGTTGAAAGCGTCATCTGCTTGCCGCCGGAAGGCACGATCTAAAAGGGGCTGGCGAGCTTTCACGCCGATTGCGGCGCTGCGGCTCGTCGCCGGAGGAAATAGTAGCGCAGAATGCGGGAGAAAATGAACCACGCGGCGCCGAAGGTGCCCGAGATCGTGCCGCTAATTTTTGATTTTCCAATGCGCGGGTGGTAGCTGACGGGCACTTCGACGATCCGAAATCCGCGGAGGGCGCCTTTCAGGATTATCTCCACCGCCCAGCCGTAGGTGGTTTCTTCGAGCGCGAGCGTGCGGAGGACATCGGCACGGGCGGCGCGGAAGGGGCCAAGGTCGGTGATCTTTTGCTGAAACAGAAGCGAGATCAAGCCAGCCGCTAACCGGTTGCCGAGTGCCGAGTGCCAGGGAAGCGCGCCGGGCGTGCGCGGCCCCGCCAAGCGCGAGCCTAGCGTGATGTCTGCATGTCCCTCAATGATCGGAGCGAGGAGAAGCGGAAGTTCAGCCGGGCGATCGCTGTAATCGCCATCGAGGAACACTACAACGTCCGGGTTGGTTGCGGAAGCGAGTCCGGTTAAACAGGCGCGGCCGTATCCGCGACGAGGCTCGTGGAAGACACGGGCTCCTATCTTTGAGGCGATCTCGGGAGTGCCGTCGGTGGAATTGCTGTCTACAACCAAGACCTCAGTGACAATATCGGCCGGGAGATCAGCCAAGACGCGGCCGATGGACTGCGCTTCGTTGCGCGTGGGAATGACGACCGAGACTCGCACTTGATCCCGGCTCAAACTACCACCATGGTGAGGACGGCCAGCGCCGCGCCAGCAAGGCATCAACGCCCCACGCCCGACCCGCACGCCCGACCGCGACGCCAAGCGCTGCGAGCACGGGAACCAGCAGCTCCCATATCCAGGCTGTGCCCCACTCAGACACCCAGAGACTGCCCAGGTATAGAAACGCTACAAAGGCGGCGGGGCGCGTGAGCAGGCCGATGACGAGCAGTATCCCTAAAGAGATTTCGGTGAGCGCCTGCATGGGAGCGGCCATCGCGGCGTGACTCGCCGCAGCCGCCATGACGGACTTCCATACAGCCGGAGCGCGATCGTGCTGGAGGTAGTAGTTGATGAGTCCGGCGTAGCCCGCCGGCGTGTAGAGACCTTTGCCCAGATTTTCGAAGAAGACCCAGACGAGCTCCGCGCCAATTGTTACCCGAACGATCGCTAGCCCGGTTGGAGCGCTAGGTTGGTCGGCCATATAGGAAGTCTCCTTTTAAGGTTTGGGCGCATTCATCGCGCCGGTTATTGTCGCACTCGAAGGCGCTTCAAACTATCACGTCCTGCAACTGCGCAAGATTCTAATCGCGTGCAATCACAATCGTTGTGCAGGAGCTTTCGCCTTTGGGAAGCTCACGAGCTGCGGCCATGCGAATTTCAAGTTTTTGGACTTGTCCTCGGACGACGGGACAATAGAAGTCCGGCTGATCGAGTGCGTTCTGGATGCGGCGCCGCCCCGCGCATCCGCCGTAGCAGGACTCGAGATAAACGCAGGAGCGGCAGGCTTCGGGCACGGTGCGCGCATCTACGAAGGGCGAAGTTTCCAGAACTCCCGAGCGGAGGGTGACAAGCAGGGAGAGCGGGTCCCCGGCTCCCGGCCAGTACACGCAAGGCTGTGTAGTTGCTCGGGGCGTGACGCGCACGGTGCTGACCCCGCAGCCGCCAGTTCTCGGAGGCAGACCGGCCATGGCGCGCACCAGTGGCTCGCCGATGGAGATCACGTCGGTCTCCGCAAATAATGCGCGAAAGCCATTCCAATACTCCTCGTAGCTCAATGCGAAAATGTCAGAACGCACCGCCTGATAAACATTCACGCGCAGCGGCGCCTGGTGACGCTTGACCACGCGAGCCACTTCGGCGAGGCGCAGAAAATTTGACTTCATCATCACCGCGATGAAGGTGACCGGGACGCCCAGACGGACACAGCGTGCCGCTTGGTCATGGATCAGGGCCCAATTGCCGGCGCCACGCTGGGTGTCTTGCTCAAGCTCCGAAGGATAATCCAACGAGAACTCGATGTCGTGGAAGGCGCGGAGCTCGTCATCGGTAAGTACGGCTGCGCTGTGGCCATTGGATGTAATGGTGAGCTTCACGGGCAAGCCGCGGAGGTAGGCGAGAATCTCGCGGAACTGCGGATGCATTCCATTCTCGCCGGTGCCAAGATTGACGGACCGGACCGGCAGGCTTTCCATGACGGATTGCACCTGCTCAAGCGAAAGCCGGTCCATCCGCGCGGGATCGCGGTAGCAGAAGGAACAAGCCAGGTTGCACTCATTGGTCAGTCCGAGTCCGAGTGAAAATGCTCCAGGCATAATGGACCGGACCAAAGGAGGCAGTGAAGCGGGATGAGCGCTGGACTGCGTCATGGTGCCGTTACCTCGTCAAAGATCTCCGCATCGAAGAGTTCAGGCAATCGGGCTGCATCTTCGAACCGCGAAGTGTCCAGCATGCGCATCTCAAACTCCGCCGCACAGCGGAGATCGTTATCTCCGATTTCGACAAAATCAACGGCAGGTTAGTCTCTACATTGTTCCTTGTCAAATTCTGGCTTCGAGACGCGCGGCTGACCTGTTTGCCATTTGCATGTGGACTTTGGCGCGCCTTTTGCATGTAAGGCGGCAATGCCCAGCCGGGCAGATGGATTGAAGGAGGCCGGGATGGCCAAGAAAACGAAGAAAAAGTTGAAGAGGTCTCAGAAGATCGAACACACCAAGCCGCTGGAGATCGTTATAACCAAGTAAGCGTGTCCAGCGATGGCTGATGGACGCGACTGGTTTTCTGAATGCGAAATGGGCTGCCGGCACAAAACCTGCAGCCCTTTCTTTTTGAACTTCCGTTCGGGCTTCGGCGCAGCCTCCAGCGGGATAGGCCACGGGAACAGTCACGACACCTGTCCGAATCTTGGACTTTCAGCCAGTTTCTTCGCGGCGTGGCCCTCTGTATCTTCATTTACAGGAGCACAGCCGTGAGCGACATCTTCGATTGGATCCAGAGCTATTGGTTTGAGTGGGGTAGTTTGGCGATACAGCTGGCGATCCTGGCGGTAGTGATATCGTACGGCCGCAAGGCGCTAAGGCTGTTGTCTGCCCCGCTGGCCGCGTCGCGCGCCGCCTCACAAGCACAAGTGGAACTGCTGGAAGACCTGGAAACCCTGTCTGGGACGCCCATTTCAAGCCCCGCAGGGGAGCCGAGAGCTACGGCGTACGGCGGAGTCGGGCGCTTTCTCTCGCCGATGCCCGAAGGGGCTGCCGCGAGTCAACCGGAACCTGCCGAGTCAGTCCGCCGCGAGGGTGGCTCGCCGTGGGGCGCGCTCGTTGCCTGGCTCCAGACCCCGATGGGCGAAAATCCCCACGCACGCCCGTGGCGGCGAGTGATTCGTCAAGTTTCCTAGGCGACCCCAACGAACACGCCCCGGCACAGGGGGCGCATCCCTCAGGCGCGCTAGCCTGCGCGCCGGACTCCGCTAAAAGCTGATTTTCGTGATCATGCCGTTATTGCCGACGAACCAGCCTGCATGGGGATTCGCGAAGCCGACAGCCCAGAAGCCGCTGACGCTTGGGAGGGTGAACCAGGTGCGGCCTTCGTCGGGAGTCCAGGCGGCTTCGCCGGAGGTGAAGTTCGGCTCGGTCTCGGTGGTGATGACGACGGCGCGCTCGAAGTCGTCGCGGTCGCGGTCATCGAAGCCGAAGCGGAAGTCGTCATCATCGTTGTTCATGCCGCGGATATAGGCGAGGCAGAAGATGGCGCCTTGTACGGGCGGCGCGTTCGTTAGCGTCCATGTTTGGCCGCCGTCATCGGAAGTGGCCGTGTCGGCGTTCGTGTTCGTGGAGAGGTCGCCGCCGCCCACGATGCCGTGGCGCGAATCGCGGAAGGCTACCGAAATTCCTCCGGCGCTGGGATTGCTCACGAGCGGAGTGTCGCAGGCGTTCCAAGTGTTGCCGCCATCGCGGGTGGCCAGGATGCGCGCTGTGGTCGAGGCGCCGGTGGTGATCCAGGCGTTCTTATCGCCCTGCGTGGTGATGCAGGTGCCGCTGGCAGCGAAGGAGGCTTCGCCGGGGAGCGCGACGGGCATATTGGCGGCGATGGATTGCCAGGTGGTGCCGTTGTGTGTGCGAATGTCGGGAAATACGCCGTTGAAGGAATCGCTGTGCGTGATGCCGCGGTCGGGCGTCCAGAAGGCGAAGCAATCGTAGAAGGCGTTGGGATCCTGGTTGGTGAATTCGATCGACCAGGTGGCGCCACCGTCGGTGGTTTTGTAAACGCGAAAATCGTTGGTGTTATTTCCAATGGACATGAGATAGGCAATCTTGTCGCTGACGGCGTGGACGTCGCGGAACTGTTCCTGTTCGGCGCCGGGGACGACGGCGGATTTCCAGTGCTCGCCGCCGTCGGTGGTGACGACGTAGGTGCCGCCGGTGCCGGCGGCCCAGACGATGCGGTCGTTCACGGGGCTGACGTCAATCAGGAGCTGCGTGGTGCCGCTCGTTTGCGGCGTGAGCTTCGGCTGATGAGCTCGCCCGAAATCTTGCGCGGAGGCGAGGGTGGCGGATGCGGCGATAAGGACAACTACTGGCAAAAATTTCGACATTGGGGTCCTCCCGGACGGAAATTCGAGGCGACGGGGAGTATAGGAACGCGGCGGAGAGGTGTCAAGGACAGCGGCGACATTGCACGGCACGGGCAGGGCGGGAATTAGAGCTTCCATCCGATTCTTGGTGGGTGCGTTTGGTGCGAGGGGAGATCGGAGGAGCGCAGACAGGAGTGTCTGCGCCACTTGAAGGCAAAAGCGGGAATTTCGAAACTGCGGGAACTTTTATTTTATGGGGAAGCAGTCGAGGTCGTTGGCAAACGTTAGCGGGCCTGAATATCTTTTTTTGATCTCGGATTGGGTTTGGGCTTCTTTGCCGAGTGTGCGCAGCATGCGATGAGAGAGGACTAAATTCTTGACGTGGGCTTCCGCGGCGATTTGTCCGATCACCGAGGGAGGCATGTGGAGGTTGCGCTCGACTCCGGTGGCGCCTTCGGGGACCGCGTTGTGCGCGATGAAGAGATCGGCGTTCATGGCGAGGCGCGGGAGGCCGGGATCGGTGCCGTTGGTATCGCCGCTGAAGACGATGGATTTGCCGGCGAGCTCGACGCGCCAGGCCAAGGCTGGGACCGGGCCGTGAATCACGCGCACGGCGGAGACGGCTAGATTGGCGTTGTGAAAAACGGCGACGGGTGTGAATGTGGCGACCACGTCGTGAGGCTGCATCATGTAGCTGCCTCCCTGGCCGGGGACGAGCAACTCGCTGAGGTAGCGGTACGCGCCGTGCTTATCGCCGAAGAAATCGGATACGAATTCCGTGGCCGAGGGCATGAAGTCGTTTCCCGGCGGGCCGTAGATGGGCAGCGGGCGATTGCGATCCTCGAACCAGGAGGACTTGATGAGCGCGGCAAAATCGCCGCTGTGATCCACGTGGAAGTGCGAGAAGAGGAGCACGTCGAGCTGCGACATTTGCGCGCCGCTTTCACCGAAACGGAGAGCGCTGCCGCCGCCGGCGTCAATCAGCGCGAGGGCTTGGCCATCTTTCCAGATTAGATAACTGCTGGAGGCGCGCTTGTCTTGCAGCTCCGGGCCGCCGGAGCCGAGCACTTGTACCGCGACGCCCTGCGCGCCGCAGGATTGCGCGGCGGCCGGTGGCGGGAAAGCGCAGAGCAGCGAGAAGAGGATTAGAGGAATGGCGCGAAATGCGGCGGCGGGGCCGTGAAGTCTCAGGCCGAATTTTGAAGGGTGCGTCTGGCGCGAGGGTAGCTCGTCGGAGCACAGCCAGGATTGTCTGTGCCACAGCGGCGAAAGTGGTGGCGTTAGGCTACGCCGTAGGGGCACGGCATGCCGTGCCCCTACGGGTGCAGATAAGAGGCAGGGTTGGCAACGCCTCAAACGCGGAAGCGAATTCTTGATCCGGGCGGCAATCATTTCGGGAGGCTCGAGGCGCGATTATTTTCCGCGTGCTGGCGCTTCCATTGCAAATGCTCATTACCCCAGGCTCGAACGTACTGGATGATCGGGCGGACGGACTCTCCGTGCTCGGAGATGCGGTACTCGACGCGGGGAGGAACCTCGGCGTAAACGGTGCGGGAAATCAGTCCTTCGTTTTCGAGACCGCGGAGCGTGGCGGCCAGCACCTTGTGCGAGATGTCGGGCATCAGGCGGCGCAGTTCGTTGAAGCGGCGCGTGCCTGTATCCAGCCAATAGAGGCAGATCAGGCTCCACTTGCCGCCGATGGCGGTGAGCGCCGCCGTGAGCGGGCACTTCGTGGGGAGATTAAGCTGCGGCTCATCGGCGGGTTTTGCGAGTTTTACGGCTGGGCCAGTTTCCATTAGGTTACCTACTTACCGCAAAGTGCATTCTTGTCTTTTTGCGAGCGCGGCGCAAGCATGCACGCAGAGATGCGAATTGACCGTCGAAGCGCGCGCATACGAGCCGAAGCGGCGCTCGCAGTTCCTTAGGATGATTCGCTCCAAGCCTATCTCGACGCTTACTGAAATCAGATTGAAACCAATAAACCATTGGAAGCGCGGATCGGAGAATGCGTTGCTGCCAATCCAGGCAAAAATCACGGCCGTTGTGGCGCAGAACGCTAACGGCGCCGGGCATCGGCAGTCTATCGATAAGGGAGCGCAAAAGAGGGACACGCTTCAGACAAGGAGATTCAGCTCATGCGGAAATTTCTCGTATTGGCGGCGCTGATTGCGGCGGGTCTGCTGGGCCGCGCAGCGATGACGAATGCGCAGGTGAATTCAGGGGAGGTGAAAGCGAAACCTCAAGAGGCTGCCGCGGTACGCGATGGCTCGCACGATTTTGATTTCGAGATTGGCACCTGGAAATCGCGCGTGTCGCGCCGCCTGCATCCTTTGACTGGATCGAATACGTGGGTCGATTATGAGGGCACTTCCGTGGTGCGAAGAATTTGGAATGGGCGCGCGAATCTGGTGGAACTCGAAGTCGATGGCCCGAGTGGCCACTTCGAAGGTTTGTCGCTGCGGCTATACAATCCGGAATCGCATCAGTGGAGCCTAAATTTTTCGAACGCCAAAGGCGGCACGCTGGCTATCCCCACGGTCGGGGAATTCAAGAATGGACGCGGCGAGTTTTACGATCAGGAGGATTGGAATGGCCGGGCCATACTTGTTCGATTTGTAATCTCGGATATCACACCGGATTCGTGCCATTTTGAGCAGGCGTTTTCGGATGATGGCGGCAAGACTTGGGAATTAAACTGGATCACGACCGACACGCGAGTAAAGGGCGAAGCTGAGTGAGTTGAGCGGTGTGGCCGAAAGCGGATCCTTGACGGTCGCCCGAGGTGATGCGCCACACGAAGAGAGATCCTTCGACTCCGACCCGCGCCCGCCAGCATACGGCGGGAAAACCAAATTCGCGCGGGTCTCCGCTCAGGATGACGACGCAAAACCAAACCAAGAACAAGAAAGAAAAACCTGGCCCGCCTGAAGGCGGCCGCTACAGTGCGAAGGCTACGCGGTGGATTCGACGATCATCGCGATGCCCTGGCCTCCGCCGATGCAGGCGCTGGCTACGCCGTAGCGGGCGTTGCGGCGGCGGAGTTCTAGCAGAAGCGTGAGGACCAGGCGCGTTCCGCTTGCGGCCAGGGGATGGCCTAGCGCGATGGCGCCGCCATTCACGTTTGTTTTGTCGCGATCGAGGCCGAGGACCTTTTCGACTGCGAGATACTGCGCGGCGAACGCTTCATTCACCTCGATTAAATCCATTTGGTCGAGCCTTAAGCCCGCGAGCGCGAGCGCCTTTTGAATCGCGGGAACCGGGCCGATGCCCATGATGCGCGGCGGGACGCCCGCCGTGGCCCAGGAGACGATGCGGCCGAGCGGCTTCCATCCGCGCTCCTTCGCAATCTTCGCGTGCGTGACGATCACGGCAGCCGCGCCGTCCACGATACCGCTGGCGTTGCCGGCGGTGACGATGCCATCTTTGCGGAACGCGGGCTGCAAACTTTCGAGGACTTCCATGGTCGTTTCCGGGCGGCGGTGATCATCTTCGCCGACCATTATTGTTTTCTTCCCCTTCTTCACTTCCACGGGAACGATTTCCTCTTTCATGCGGCAGGCTTTGAAGGCGGCTTCGGCGGCCTGCTGGCTGCGCAATGCGTATTCATCGCAGGCACGCCGCGTGATGCCTTGCTCGGCGGCGAGATTTTCGGCGGTCTCAGACATGCTGAAGCCGCAATAGGTGTCGTAGAGGCCGGACATCAGCGAATCCTCGAGCTTGCCTTCGCCGAGCCGAAAGCCGGTGCGCGCGCCACGAACCACGTGCGGGCACTGCGACATATTTTCCATGCCGCCGGCGAGGACCAATTTCGCTTCGCCCAGCAAAATGCGCTGCGCTGCTTGGCTGATGGACTCGACTCCTGAGCCGCATAGGCGATTCACGGTGACCGCGGGCGTCTCGACGGGCAGGCCGGCTTTCAGGCCCACGTGGCGCGCGCCATAGAGCGCGTCCGCGCTCGTTTGCATCACGTTGCCAAAAACGACGTGATCGAATTCGGCGGCATCAACGCCTGAGCGTTTGATGGCCTCGCGGCTCGCCGCGGCGCCGAGATCAATGGCGCTGGTCTGGTCAAACGCCCCGGTGTAACGCGCCATCGGCGTGCGCGCGCCGTGCAAAATTACCGCGTCGGTGATGAACATGATTCCTCTCTTCTAAGGGGTTGCGAGCGCCACGAGCGCGTTGCCGCCGCGCTGGCGCGCTTCATCGAGCCCGGCTTCGGCGCGGTTGATCCATTCGGTCACACGGTCCTCGGTTTCGTCGCCCGGGCGCGAAGAAGCTTCCGCAACTATCGCGCTGATGGTCAAATCCTGCGCGCCCCAGGAAGGCCGAACGTTGGCCGCCACCTGGCGCAGCTTTTCCGCGAGCACTTGCGCGTTTCCAATCGAAGTGTCCGGCAGGATGAACACCAGCGACCAGGCAGTGTATTTCACGGCCACATCCGTCTGGCGAACGGCGCCGGAAACTTCGCGCGCCAATTGCTCGACGTAGTGGTCCACGGGCGCGTCGCCATGCTGGCGCAGCAGATCGCCGCCGTGATCCACATGCAAAATAATCAAGGAGAGAGGCGTGCCCTGCGATCGCGCGCGATTCGATTCGCCGAGGAGGCAATCAATATATGCGCCGCGGCTGAGCAGGCCGGTTTTCTCGTCGGCCACGGCCAGCGAGCGGACGAGCGAGCGCAAACGCGTGTGATTCACGGAGAGCACCAGTTGATCGCCGACGGCTTGAAGAAAATAACTTTCGTTCGGCTTCCATTTCCGCGCGGCCACGTCTCCCACAAGCAGCGCGCCCGAGGGCGCCTGAGTTTCCTTGTCCGTGAGCACAACGCCGAGCGCGGATTCCAGGCCGAGGTCGCGCAAGCCGGGCGCGCCTGAAGCACGCAGCTCGATGCCGCCCATGGAATCGGGCGAGGCTTTCGAGACCAATCCAACAATGGAGGAAATTCGTGACGCGCCCGCGGCGGGCACTCCCGGTGCGGAGTATTCCGCGGCCAGTTGCGCGGCCTCTTCCGTGCCGCCGACGGCCACCAGGCAGCGCGTGACGCCGAGGTGCTTGCCGATTTCCGCGGCGGTGGTCGAAAGGACTTCGCGCGGCGTGGGCTGGCGGTACATGAGGCGGTTGATTTCAGCGATGGCGGCCAAATCGCGATGAGTTTCCGCGGCCGTGGGAGCTGCCGCGACCGGATTCGGCGCGGGGCTCTCCTGCACAACAGGCGTGGGAGGAGGAGGCGGAGTTTGCGGCGCCACTGCCTGCGGCGGCTTTGGTGCCGCTTTTGGAGGCGCGCCTTTCGGCCACCAGTTCGCGCGTTCGTATAGGGCGCGCAACCGCTCGTTCTTTTCTTCTTCGCCGGGGAAAAGTTCGCCGATGCGCCCCAGCCGCTCGACGGCTTTCGATTGGAGCGAGTACTGGAGGAAAATCTCGACCTGCACGATCAAGTCTTCGAGCGCCTGCTGCGCGCGCACTTCTTCGGAGACGGGGCCTGCGCTCGCGGCCTGATCAGAGCCGGCTCCGCTGAATCCATCGGTACGCGTGGAAACGGTGGCGGCTTTTGCCGCGCGCGAAAGAATATTTTGCAGGAATGCGGGATCCACTTTTCCTTCGAGTTTGGCGATGCGTTCCTGATTGCGGTAGTCGTAGGGATCGATGTCCACGAGGCGGTCGAGAGTGTCGCAGGCTTCCTTCATGCGGCCGGCGACAAGATAAACGTCGAAGAGCCGGACCAGCGCGTCAAAATATTTCGTTTCGCGGTTCAGCTCTTCATAGAGCCGCGCCACCACTTCCGCAAGAGCGAGTGAAGCGGGGTAGGCGGCGGCAAGGCGGTCCACCTGCGCGCACAAATCCACTTCGCGCCGGGCCGCGCGCATCCATTCCTTGGTCTGCACGATGAGCGAGGCGGCTTTGGCGTCCTGCTCGGAGCGGATGAAAGCGCCCGCCAGCTCGAAGAGTTTGCCGAAGCTATCCGGCTTTTGCTTGTAATACGCTTCGAACATTTCGCGCGCGCGGTCGAGATGATTGGTGCGCAGCAGCGCCTCGCCGAAAAGCGCGAGAAAGGCGGTGTCTTTTTCGCTCGGCGATAGTGGCTCGAGCAGCGCCACCGCGCCCGCGGCATCGCCCTTGCGCAGCTTGGCTTCGGCAAAGAGCAGCGCGCCGCTGCGATCCTGCGGCGACAATTTGTGCCCGCGGCCGAAATATTCAAGCGCCTCGTCGAGCCCGCCGGAAGCGAGCGTGAGCTGCCCCGCGCGAAGATAACTTCGCGAGGCCATGTCCGCATGCCCCAATCGTTCCGCGAGTTCGCCGAGGGTGACGTGACGCGCGGGGTTTTCCGGGTCCAGCAGCGCTATGCTTTCGTAGCATGCCAGGCCTTCCACATCGCGCTGCTGCTGCTGAAATAGTTCCGCGGCAGTGCCGTACTGTTCGATGGCTTCGCTTGTGCGGTTTTGCTTTTGCAGCAGCATGGCATAGCGCATCAGCCGGTCAGGAGGCTGCGGAAAGGTGCGGAGAAAGCGGGCAAAGATCGCGGAGGATTTGGCGGCGTCGCCGGCGTCAACCAGCCGGTCGAATTGCGCGCCGTAATATTGCGCTGCCTGGGCAGGTTCATTCAGGCGCGTGTAGATGTCCGCGAGCGCTTGAAGCGCTTCCTGATGCGAAGGCATCTCTTCGAGCACCGCCTGGTACTCGACGACCGCTTCGCGCAGCTTGTTTTTCTCGAGGCTGCGTCGCGCGCGCTCGATATGCTTGTTGATGTCGGAAGCCATGGGAATTCGCGCGTCCTTCGACCACCACGGGCGGCCGAATCAGAGGGCCGTCGCGGGCTTGCCCTGAGCACAGCGAATGGGCGTGCTGGGGAAGTCCGCCCGCTTTCGCTCGCTGCAGCTCTCGCCGCAGGCTCGAATTCGGCGCGCGGGTTGAAACTACCACTATATAACGGACGAGTTGCCGCCCTCAAAACGAAATCAAGGCTTGGTGCAATGGTGAACGTGGGTGTGCTTACGCGGCGTATATCAGGCGGTCGAGCCCCGCTTCTGAACTTCACTCGGCAGCCCTTTCACTCTCTCGCGCATGGACTTCAAGGAGAGGCCGCTGCGAATCAAGGCGACGAAACTCAGCAGGGCAATCGGAATTGTGAGCGCCAGAAAAGCGAAAATCGAAAATCCCGTGGCGGTGGATTTCTCGATTTGAAATACGCTCAATCCCACCACGCAGAAAAACTGGTAGGAGCCGACGTTCGCCGGCGCATTGGGAAGGGACACGCCGAGATTGATTACCAGCAGCACCACCACGGCCGCGGGAAACGACAAGTGCAGCCCGTATCCCTGCATCATCGCCCACAGCCCCACCACCTGGCAGAATGGCATCAAGAGCGACGCCAACACCGCGGGATAGAAACTCGGCGCCGTCCCCATGGCGTGCAATCCCATCAGCGCGCCCATCGCTTTGCCCGGAATCCGCCGCGGGCGCCCTTCCGGCGTGGCGTCTTTTCCCAGCTTGTACTCCAAATAAAAAATCAGCAGCACGATGATGCCGAGCAGGATCAGCGTAACGATTCCCAGCGTGTCCGCGATTTTTTTGAAGCGCCTCGGCAAATCCACCAGCAGCGATACGATCGCGAGGCCCGCCGCGGCAATCACCAGGTCCACCAGCCGCTCCACTCCCACCGACCCCAGGACGCGCCCCAGCGAAATTTCCTCCGAGTTTGCGAGCAGATAGCTGCGCAGCACTTCGCCGGGCCGCAGCGGAATCACCAGGTTCGCAAACAGCCCGGCATACACGGCGCGAATCGCCCGAGTCAGCCGTACTTTTCCAAACGGAGTGAGCAGCCATTTCCAGCGCAGCGCCTGCACACCGTAACTCACCACGTCAAACGTCATGCCCACAAGCACCCACTTGTAATTTACATTCGCCAGCTCGTGCAGCGCCTTCATGATGTGAAAATCGCGCAGCACCCAGACGAGGCTGGCGGCGGCAAGTCCGTAGCCGATGATTCGAGGGACTCTCGACTTCTCTGGCGGCGCGGTCTGGAACAGGGTGTTCAACGGGGCGATTCCGGCAGATGGGATTCTTGCGATGGGGATGAGCTCGAGCGACCTGGCCAGCTCAGCATGCGGATTTTCCCCAAGGGGTCGTACGTGGCAACGTCCACCGATGCATCCTCACTCCTTTCAACGTGATTCCGCCTTGTCCGTATCGGAGCAAGGGGACGACTCAGCCCGCGCGCGGTGAATTCGCCTCTGGGGTCTAGGAAGCCCCAAAACTGGGTACAGCCTACGATAACAAGTCATTACAGGCAATCCGTGAATATAGCCTGCCGGGCGCGCCTGGAAAATGATGACTCGCAATCTGGGAACTGGAATTGCAGGTGGTATCATAGGGCGTGCACGGCGGTTCAAAGGGGCCGAGGGAGGGAAAGCGATCATGTCTGAACCAAGCAAAGAAGAATTGATGGCTCGCATCGCCGAGCTGGAAAAGCAAGCCGGCTCAAGAAAAAGCGGCACGCTCGATTTCAAGGTGGGCGAGAAGGGAGGCGTGAGCGTCTACGGCCTGGGCCGCTTCCCGGTGACACTATATTACGAGCAGTGGATCCGCCTGCTCGACGCCGCGGACCGCCTGCGGGCCTTCCTCGAAGAGAACAAGCCGCGCCTGAAGCTGAAAACCAAGGAATAGCTCGGGCGAGTTGTGCCTGATTTTGCGATGAGCTTCTAATCTCGCTGGACCCATCGCGTCTCCTTACTCGCCGCTGTGCTTTCCGCGCGCGATAATCTGTGGCACACTCGATTGTTTGAAGGGCGCGATGCGCGCCGGCAGAGCGAGGCTCTCCGGCGTCCTCTGCATCGGCCAGCGCACAAGAGAGCCATGGACCCCCAGTACATCCGGAATTTCTGCATCATCGCGCACATTGACCACGGGAAATCCACCCTGGCGGACCGCCTGCTGGAAATCACCGGCGCGCTGAGCCAGCGCGAGATGACCGCGCAGGTGCTGGACTCGATGGACCTCGAGCGCGAGCGCGGCATCACCATCAAGGCCAAGAGCATTCGCCTCCATTATAATGCGCGCGACGGCCATGAATACCGCATGAACCTGATTGACACGCCCGGCCACGTGGATTTTTCCTACGAAGTTTCGCGCGCGCTCTCGGCTTGTGAAGGCGCGCTGCTCGTCGTGGACGCGAGCCAGGGCGTGGAGGCGCAAACGGTGGCCAACGCGTTTCTCGCTTCGCGGCATAACCTGACCATCATCCCGGTGATCAACAAAATTGATTTGCCGGCCGCGCAGCCGGATCGCGTGAAAGAACAAATTGAAAATGTGCTGGCCATTCCTGCGGACGACGCCATCCTCATCAGCGCCAAGAGCGGCCAGGGCGTCGAAGAAATCCTCGAGGCTGTGGTCCGCCGCGTCCCGGCGCCTGTCGGCTCAGCTGATGCGCCGCTTCGCGCGCTGATTTTCGATTCCTGGTTCGATTCCTATCGCGGCGCCGTGATTCTGGTGCGCGTGATGGAGGGCCGCCTCACGCCGCACGTGAAGATTCGCCTCTGTGCGAACGATGAGGTCTATGAAGTGGAAAATCTCGGCGTGCTCACGCCCAAGCCGGTGGTGCTCGAGGAGCTGGCCGCCGGCGACGTCGGTTTCATCATCGCGAATATCAAGCGCGTGGCGGACGCGCGCGTGGGCGACACCGTCGTGGAGGCCGACCGCCCGGCCGCGCCGCTCCCCGGATTTGAAGCCATCAAGCCGATGGTCTTCGCGGGACTTTTTCCCGTGAACGCCAGCGATTACGAAATTCTCCGCGATGCTCTCGGCAAACTTCAGCTGAATGACGCGGCATTTTTCTACGAGCCGGAAAATTCCGTGGCTCTCGGCTTCGGATTCCGCTGCGGCTTTCTCGGCCTGCTGCACATGGAAATCGTGCAGGAACGCCTGGAGCGCGAATTTAATATTGACCTGATCACCACCGCCCCGAGCGTGCAGTACCGCATCACAAACACGGCCGGCGAAGTGATCGAAGTGGACAATCCCACGAAATTCCCGCCGCCCGGCTCGATCCAGAAAATCGAGGAACCAATGCTGACGGCCATGATCATCACGTCGGAAGAATCGCTCGGCGGCGTGCTGTCATTGTGCGAAGAGAAGCGCGGCACGCAGAAGAAATTCGAATACCTTTCGCCCACGCGCATCATGCTGACCTACGAGATGCCGCTGAATGAAATCGTGCTCGATTTCTATGATCGCCTGAAGAGCGTTTCGCGCGGCTACGCCTCGCTCGATTACCATTTGTCGGGCTACCGCGAATCAGATCTCGTGAAACTCGATGTGCTCGTCGGCGGCGAGCCCGTGGACGCGCTCACCATCATCTGCCACCGCGACCAGTCCTACGACCGCGGCCGCGAACTCGTCTCGCGCCTGCGCAAATTGATTCCGCGGCAAATGTTCGAGGTCGCCATCCAAGCCGCCATCGGCAGCCGCATCATCGCGCGCGAGACCATCAGCGCCATCCGCAAAAACGTGATCGCCAAGTGCTACGGCGGCGACATCAGCCGCAAGCGCAAGCTGCTCGAAAAACAAAAGGAAGGCAAGAAGCGCATGAAGCGCGTCGGCCGCGTGGACATCCCGCAGGAAGCTTTCCTCGCGGTCCTGAAAGTTTCCAGCAGCACTGAGGAAGACTAATAGGCCCAACTAGGAGGAGTGGATCAGTTTGTGCGCCGGCCAGACGAGCCATCACTCCCCGGCTGCGCAGGCCCCAGCTTCGATTGAATCGCTGGGGCCTGTCGATACTGTGGCAACCGTCTTATGGACGGACGGCCAGAGGCAGGTTTTGCGATACAGGTCCGACCGCAGTTCCAATTACATCGCCTGAGACGATCATCTCTACGTGGCGATTCTGCTGACGTCCCTCCGGCGTGTCATTCGTTGCGACGGGTTGCGTCTTGCCGAATCCCTGTGACGTCATCGACGCCAAAGGAATGTTCTGCTTTGCCAGGTAATCGCGGACTGCTCCCGCTCGTTGCTCCGAGAGTTCCTGATTCATGGCGTCGCTGCCCACGCTGTCGGTGTTGCCCTCAATGGCGAGTCTCAGGTCCGGATAAGCAAGGATAATTCCGGATATTTTTGCGAGCTTCTCGCGCGCCTCCGGACGAAGTGTGTACTTGCCCGTGTCAAACAGCACATCGGACAGGTTCACGACCAGACCGCGAGCGGTGTCATGTGTTGTGAGAATGGCATTAAACTGCTCCAGCAGCCGGGCGCGAAGCACTTCACGATCCTGCACCGCTTGCTGGAGTTGCTGATTCGAATTTGCCGCGGCAGCCCGGTCTCGATCCGATTCCGCCTCTGCGTCTCTTCGGCCCTGTTGAGCATCCGCAGCGGCGAGATTGGCATTGGCGGCGGCAGCGCGGTTCCGGTCTGATTCTGCTTGCGCGTCCTGTTGCCGGTGCAGCGCCACAGCGGCGGCCCGATCGGCCTCTGCGCGTTGGCGGTCGGAATCGGCGCTTGCTGCTTCCGCATTCCGGCGTGCATGCATATCTTCATCGGACCTCGCGTTTGCGTCTGCCACTTGGCCGGCTGCCGCGTCCCTTTCAGCGGCAAGGCGATCCGCCTCGATCCGTTTCACGGCGATTTCCCGCGCGTCGTCCGCCGTCTGCACCACTTCGCGGGATTCTGCAATCAGCGCTTTCCTCTCGACATGGCTCCTGCTTGCCAATTCATCCGCCCGCCTCATCTGGCGAACGGCATTTTCGTAGCTGGTGGTTGCGAAGGTGTCTGCCCCTTCCGACTTGGCGATTCTCAATGCATTGCGTGCTTCGAAGAATTCGAGAGGGAGGCTCTCGTTCAAGACCACCGCGTCGAACTGATAGCCGGTGGGGATGTAGCCTCCCCGATCGATGAGTTCATATTTCGCGTTCACGGCTTCGCTCGTTCCGACGGTGTCGGATCGAATCGCATTTTCCGCCACCACCACATTGCTCGGGCGCCGCACCGCATAGTAAGGCTCCGCGGTCACGATCAGCGCAAAGGCCTGCAGGTCCGTGGTCACTTCCAGCTTGCTGCGATGATTTTCACCCACTAGAACTTCACCGAGATTCACCGGCCGGCCTTCCGGACTAATCGCCCACAGCACGAAGGTCAGGTATTCGTTGCCAAAATTCGTCGGTCTCTCCAGCCCTTCGAATTCAGCGGAGATTTTCGTGGCGCCGTGTTTGTATTGGACCCGGGCTACACCCCTGGCGCTCTGCATCAGGTCAGTGCCCTGGAAATCGACCTTTGTCGACTCGCCGCGGTGCCCGTAGTTCAAGGCCGGCGTCGTGCGGCTGACTACGTTCACTCTGTACACGATCGTGTGATTGTTTTGTTGCACAACTACGGTGGATTGGGCCTGGGCGAGCGTTGATGCGCCCAAACCAACAAGGCCTGCCAACAACACTGCGGAAATCTTCACGTTGAGTCTCCTTGGAAATCTTGGTAGGGCCACAGTGTCGAGCTTCAGGAGTTCGAATACTGTCCGTTACTGCACATTGTGTGAAGATCGTAGAGGCGAGGGCGGAGCGACGGCGGCGGCCATTCTTCTACGTTTCTGACCTCTTTGTTCGGCGGACGGTGGCGTCCACTTCGCCGCGGGCGATGCGCACGGAAATATCTTCGCCGACGGCGACCTGGTCGGGCGAACGCAGCACTCTGCCAGTAGCGTCGTAGGCGATGGCGTAGCCGCGCTCGAGGATGCGAAATGGGCTGCGCTCTTCGAGTTGCAGCGCAGCCGCTTGCCAGCGCCGCCGCTTGGCGACCAGTGCGCGGTCGAGCCGCACGCGCAGCTCCGTCAAACGCTGCTCGAGCGTGCGGCGCATCCGGCCGAAGCGCGCGCGCAAATCGAGCGAGGCAAAACGCACTTCCGCTGCGGCGAATCGGCGCCGCTTCCGCGTCATCACGCGCTCAAGCGCCGCGCGCAGCGCTCCGCGTTGCTGCTCAATTCGCCGGCGCGTGGCTTCGGCGCGGCCGCGCAAATCAAATGATGCCACCTTCGAGCCTGCGCGCGTCAAACGCTGAAGCGTCGCGGCCAGCCGCAGCCGCAATCCCACCGCGAGCGATGACGAGAGCTCGTCCACCTGCTGCCTCCGGCGCCGCACCAGCACTTCGAGCTGGCGAAATCCCCGGTGCGTTTCCAAATCGCGCACATGGTGCCGCCACTCCGAAAGCCGGTAGCGTATCTGCTGCGCCAGATTGCGATAGGCATCAGAGATGTGGCGCTCGAATTCCTGCCGCGAGCGCACCACAATTTCCGCCGCCGCCGATGGCGTGGGCGCGCGGAGATCGGCCACGAAATCCGCAATCGTGAAATCCGTCTCGTGCCCGATGCCGGTAATCACGGGAATCGCGGATGCGGAAATCGCGCGCGCGACGATTTCTTCATTGAAGGCCCACAAATCCTCGAGCGAGCCTCCGCCGCGCCCGACAATCAACACGTCGGCTGCTTTCGCGCGATTGAAATACTGCACGGCTGTGGCAATTTCGCCGGCCGCTCCTTCGCCCTGCACCTTCACCGGAAAAAGCAGCACGTGAACGTTCGGAAACCTCCGCTTGAGCACGCGCAAAATATCGCGGATGGCCGCGCCCGTCGGCGACGTGACCACGCCGATGCGCCGCGGCAGCACCGGCAGCGGCTTCTTGCGGTCTTCATCGAACAGGCCCTCTTCGGCGAGGCGCTTTTTCAATTGCTCGAAAGCCAGTTGCAGCGCACCCAGCCCCACGGGCTCGATGTTGGTCACGTAAATCTGGTATTCGCCGCGCGGCTCGTAAACGCCGAGCGAGCCGCGCACCGTGATGTGCAACCCATCCTCGGGACGGAATTTCAGGCCGCGCACCTGATCGCGAAAGCACACGCAGCGAATCTGCGAGCGCGCATCCTTCAGCGTGAAATACAGATGCCCAGATTGCGCGGCGTGATAGTTCGACACCTCGCCTTCCACCCACACGTCCGGAAACGCGCCCTCGAGCAGCCCGCTGATCTTCTCGGTCAGCTCGCTCACTTTCCAAACGCGGCGCTCGGGCATCAGGTTGTGGAAGAGAGAAGTTTGGCTCATTGGTTTATCGCGGGGCAATCACCGGCGAAAAAGATTCACGATCCAGAGAACCAGTGTGAGTGCCAAGCTCAACACAATACAGGTGACGATCGGAAAATAAAATGACGTGTGCCGCCCCTGATAGGCAATGTCGCCCGGCAACCGCCCCAGGCGAAATGGCAGCTTCGCGCCAAACCACAACAGCGCCCCCGCGCCGGCCAGCAGGACGCCGAGAACGACCAGCACCTTCCCGAGTTCACGCAGTGGATCCACGGAAATCACCACTGCGCCGTATTCTACCTGAAGATCGCAGCCGTAGCGGCGACGGGGCGGACGCGCGGGGCGGTGGCCAGTGATCGGCAATAACAGTTGACAATTACATAAAAACTTATATAGTCGCGCCATGAGCCTGGAACACATCCTGCTGGGCCTGCTCCGCGAGCCCGCCAGCGGCTACGACCTGAAGGCCGTCTTCGACGAGCGCCTCCACTATTTCTGGGCCGCCGAGCTCAGCCAGATTTATCCCGCCTTGCAGGGGCTCGAACGCAAAGGCCTGCTGCGCAGCCGCCAAGCGCCCTCAAAGCGCGGCCCCGGCCGCCGCATCTACCAAATCACTCCTGCCGGCCACCGCATCCTGCGTCAATGGCTCGAAAGCGGGCCGGAGATGCACGACGAGCGCATGGACTACCTGGCCAAAATTTACTTAATGGACGAACTCGGCGATCTGAAAAAAACGCTGCAATTCATTCTCGAGCTTCGCGACGTGTTTTCGACCAGGCTCCGCGAATTGCAGACCATCGAACGCTATTGGTCCGAAAAAGATCCCACCTATCCCGATTCCCTCTCGCCGCAAATGTTTCACGTGCTGCTCGCGCTCCGAAAAGGCATTCATTCGCTTTCCGCGCACGTGAAATGGTGCGACGAATCCGTCCACCGTGTCCAAGCCCGAATAGAGAAGGAGAACCAACATGGCCGAACTATTTCAAGGACTGCGCTGGATTCACATCGCCGTCGGCAGCTTGGCGCTGGTCGCATTCTGGATTCCGGCATCCGCAAAAAAGGGCGGCCGCGTTCACGTTAACGCCGGCTGGTTTTATGTGATTTGCATGGCCATCGTCGTCGCCACGGCCTTCATCCTGAGCGGGATGGCTTTTGGCTGGCCTCTGCGCGTGCGCAATTTCGAACGCGCACTTTCGGCGGAGGAAGCCGCTCGCATTATTCGAAATTCACGCATGTTCGCATTTTTCCTCTCCTACCTCGCAGGCCTCACGCTTGCCGCGGGCTGGCAGGGTGTTCGCGTGCTGCAGACGCGCCAAGAACCAGGAAAATTCCGCACGCCTTTCACTCTAGCGTTAAACGTCGCGGTTGTGCTTGCCGCGCTCGGCTGCCTCGTCATGGGATTGCTGCGGCGCAATGGAGTTTTCCTGGTAATGAGCCCCATCGGCTTTCTCGTCAGCGGCGGGAATCTGGCTTACCTGCTGCGCGGGCCGCAGAGCAAGATGCACTGGTGGTACGAGCATCTTGGCTCGATGATCGGAACGGGAATCGCGGGCTACACAGCTTTTCTTGTGTTCGGGGCGGGGCGGCTTTTCCCCGGCATCGCGCGAACACCTTTCCACGCCCTGGTCTGGATCCTGCCGACGCTTATCGGTGTGCCGGCGATTTTCCTGACCGTCTCCTACTACAGAAGAAAATTTCACGAGGATGGCCGCGCCCCGAAACAGCCGGACACGCAGATGAATCCTGCTGTCTAGCGCTGCCCGCGCGAGAGAGCGCTAGACTAAATCCGATCCTGGAAAAAAGTAGGAGATTTCAAACGCAGCTGTCTCCGCCGCGTCCGATCCGTGCGTGCAATTGTTCTGGATGCTTGTTCCCAGCTCCTTGCGGATCGTCCCGGCAGCAGCTTTCGCGGGGTCGGTGGCTCCCATCGTATCGCGCCAGTGCGGAATCGCATTCTCGCGTTCGAGCACCATGGCCACCAGCTTGCCCGAGCACATGAACTCCGTCAGGTCCTTGAAGAATGGCCGCTCGCGGTGGACGGCGTAAAAACCTTCCGCCTCCGCCCTCGTGAGCCGCAGCGACTTGATGGCCACAATATGAAATTTCGCCGCGTGGATGCGGCTTAGAATTTCGCCCGTCAATCCGCGTCCCACTGCGTCGGGCTTGATGATTGCAAAGGTTCTCTCGACCGCCATTCGTTGTTTCTCCCGTCAATTGGAAATCGTCGCGCGCGAAATGGCTGCGCGCTACTTTCTTTTCTTCTTCGGCTTCCCCGCTGCTCTCTTCTTCGCACCCGCGCCGGGCTTCGATTTCGCTTTTCCCAGCACTTGCGCAATCGTGCGGCCAATATCAGCCGGGCTTTGAACGGTGTGAATTCCAGCCGCTCGCATCGCCTTGTACTTATCCGCTGCGGTGCCCTGCCCGCCGCTGATGATTGCGCCGGCGTGGCCCATGCGGCGCCCCGGCGGAGCAGTTTGCCCCGCGATGAACCCAACGATGGGTTTCTTCACATGCTTCTTGATGAATGCCGCGGCCACTTCTTCGGCGTTGCCGCCGATTTCACCGATCATCACAATCGCACGCGTCCCGGGATCGTCGTTGAACATGCGCACGGCATCGAGGAAATTCGTGCCGATGATCGGGTCGCCTCCGATGCCGATGCAAGTGGACTGGCCGATCCCGAGCTTCGTGAGCTGGTCCACCGCCTCGTAAGTAAGCGTGCCGCTGCGGCTCACCACGCCAACGTTCCCCTGCTTGTGAATCGAGCCCGGCATGATCCCCATCTTGCATTGGCCCGGCGAAATAATTCCCGGGCAATTCGGCCCGATCAGGCGCGTCTTCGAATCTTTCAGCGTGGCCGCCACGCGGACCATATCGAGCGTGGGAATCCCTTCCGTGATGCAGATGACCAGCGGCAGCCCCGCGTCCGCCGCTTCCAGAATCGCGTCGGCCGCAAAAGGCGGCGGCACGAAAATAATCGAAGCATTCGCTCGCGTCTCACGCACCGCGTCCGCGACGGTATTGAATACCGGCACGCCGAGATGCTTCGTCCCACCTTTGCCGGGCGTCACGCCCGCGACTACTTTCGTGCCGTACTCGAGCATCTGCTCCGCGTGGAAACTCCCCTCACGCCCCGTGAGGCCTTGCACCACCACGCGCGTGTTCTTATCGATCAGCACACTCATCGCGCACCGCCCGCTGCCAGCTTCACCACTTTCTCCGCGCCGTCTTTCATTCCCTCCGCCACCGTAAATGCGAATCCCGAATTCCGCAGGATTTCTTTGCCCTGCTCCACATTAGTTCCTTCCATGCGCACGACCACCGGCATTTTCAGCTTCAGCTCTTTCGCCGCGTTCACCACGCCGCTGGCCAGCACATCGCAGCGCAAAATCCCGCCGAAAATATTGACGAACACCGCGCGCACGCTCGGATCGCTCAGCAAAATGCGGAACGCGTTCTTCACCTGCTCCTCGGAAGCGCCGCCCCCGACATCCAGAAAATTCGCCGGGCTCCCGCCGCTCAGCTTGATGATGTCCATCGTCGCCATCGCCAGGCCCGCGCCATTGACCATGCAGCCGACCGTCCCATCGAGCTTGATGTAATTCAATTTGAATTTCGAAGCTTCCACTTCGAGCGGCGTCTCCTCGTCCAGGTCGCGCATGTCCTTGTACTCGGGATGGCGATAGAGCGCGTTGTCGTCGAAATTCACTTTCGCATCGAGCGCCACCAGCCGCCCGTCGCCGGTGACGACGCAGGGATTAATTTCCAGCAGCGAAGAGTCGGTTTCGATGAACGCGCGATAGAGCGCCTGCAAAAACGGCACGGCCGCGTTCACGACTTCCGCCGTGAGTCCCAACCCGAACGCCAGCTTGCGCGCTTGATACGGCAGCAAACCAGTCGCCGGATGAATCGTCTCGCGCAGAATCGCTTCCGGATGATCCTTCGCCACCTCTTCGATTTCCATCCCGCCCGCCGCGCTGGCCATGAAAACGGGCGCGCCCGACGCGCGGTCCACCAGCACGCTCAAATAAAGTTCGCGCTTGATGTCCAGGCCCTCCTCGATCAGCAAACGGTGCACGATGCGCCCCTCAGGCCCGGTCTGCGGTGTCACCAGCCTCATGCCGAGAATTTGCGCCGCCAGCTTGCCGGCCTCCTCCGGCGATTTCGCGAGCTTCACGCCGCCGCCCTTCCCGCGCCCGCCCGCATGAATCTGCGCCTTCACCACCACTACTGGCGTGCCCAGCCGCTCGGCCACTGCCCGCGCTTCGTCTTTCTTCAACACCACTTCCCCGCGCGGCACCGGCACGCCGAATTTCGCGAGGATTGCTTTCGCTTGATACTCGTGGATCTTCATACCCACTCCATCGGCTTTCGGAAGCCCGCCTTGAATAGTGCTAGTATTTGCAGACGCAAAAAACGACTCAGTTTACTTGGAACACGGGAAGCGGGCAAGGAGCCGTGGCGGTGTAGATTGGGCGCGCTAAAGCGGACATTCCGAAACGTGTTAAAAGCTGTGGCATACGCTGCAGGAATAGTGGCGATTTTCGTACCGCTCCGTTCATTTAACGAGTTTCTCATTTTCATCGTTTCCATAATCATCGTCCTTATTTGCTTTGCAGGATGGTCCGCATTGGACGATGCTCCCGGAGCCTCCAGCTTTTGGCCTTTTAAGAAAGGCTCAAAGCAAGTCGCTACCCATGACACTTGAAATGAAATCCGCATGTGAGAAATGCGGCGGCGAGCTTCTGCCTCGGCCGCAGCGAAAAAATCAATGATCCACGAAGCGCTCGAAAAGGTGCTGGCCGGCGAGGATTTATCCCGCAGCGAAATGAAAGCTGTGCTGGATGATTTTTCCGCGGGCCGCGTTACTCCTATCCAGTTCACAGCCCTCTTGACTGCCCTTTCGATGAAAGGCATGAGCATGGAAGAAGAGGCTGCCCTCCAGGAGGAACGGCACCGTCAAGCGCCTCAGAAGTTCGCAACTTGCGGTATCGGGGCCGAACCGGCCAGCGCGCGGTCCGGTCAGCTGCACTTCATCACCCAGGTAGTCCTCGGCGAAGGAAACGATCTGTCGCGCAAGGAAGCTGAGGCAGCGATGGAAGATATTCTCTCCGGCGATGTCGAAGATACCGAAATCGCGTCATTCCTCGCGGCGCTGCGATTCAAAGGCGAGACGGTGGACGAACTGGTCGGCTTTGCCACCGCGATGCGCCGCCACGCCGCGCCGAATTTCTCGAGCCTGCGCCTCCCGCCCGGCGAGCCGCTCGTGGACACGGCGGGCACCGGCGGCGACGCGCGCGGCACTTTCAATATTTCCACGGCTGCGGCGTTCGTCATCGCCGGCGCCGGCGTGCGCGTCGCAAAGCACGGTAACCGCTCGTTCAGCTCGCGCTGCGGCTCCGCGGACGTGCTCGAAGAGCTGGGCGTGCGCATGGATCTCGCGCCCGAGCGAGTAGCCCGCGCGATCGAAGAAATTGGCATCGGTTTTCTCTACGCCCCCGCGATGCACACGGCCATGCGCCATGCGATGACCGCGCGCCGCGAGCTGAAAGTGCGCACCGTCTTCAATCTGCTCGGCCCGCTTACGAATCCCGCGGGAGCCTCGGCGCAGATTGTCGGCGTCTTTGACCCGAGCTTCACGGAACTGCTGGCGCAGGCGCTCGGCGAACTCGGCGTGCGTTCCGCCTTCGTGGTGCACGGCGCGGACGGCCTCGACGAAATTTCGATTTCCGGCGAGACCTATATCTCCGAGCTGCACGATGGAACGGTGCGCAGCTACAGCGTGGCGCCCGAAGATTTCGGCTTCAGCCGCGCCCCGCTCGAACGCCTCCGCGGCGGAGACGCAAAACACAACGCGCAGATCATCCATCATGTCCTCGGACATCGCGATGCCCCGCACGAGCACGGCCCGCACCGTGACATCGTGCTCGCGAACTCCGCCGCCGCGCTCGTTGCCGCAGGCCGCGCCGGCGATTTCCTCGAGGGGGTCCGCCTCGCAGCCGAGTCCATCGATTCCGGCGCCGCCCGCGCCCGCCTCGAAGCCCTTATAGCCTTCACTCAGAAAGAAAAACCTCGCGGCCAAGTCGCTCCCTGAGCGCACGCCAACGCTTACGATTCGCGATCCAGGAAATGCACAGCACAGGCGAAGCAGGCGATCACAAATATCGCGAACGCCACCGCCTCGTACACCAGCCGATGCGGATTGCCGAGCCCAATCGACCCATAGCGCAGCAAATCCACTTGCCAAGTGATCGGATTCGCCATCGCCACGCCGCGAAACCAAGCCGGCAGCGGCTCTAGCGGATAAAACATCGAGCTCGCGAAAAGAAAAACAAAATAAAAAACTGACGTAACGCTGTTGAAGATATCGTTGCGCCGAATCCGCAGCGCGAAAATCGTATAGAAAAAGAACCAGCCCGCCGTCCCCGCCATCTCGCTTATCACCAGAATCGGCAGCAAATCCGCGCGCAATCGGATCCCCAGCAGCCAAGCACCCAGCGCCAGTGTGATCACCATCTGCAACACGCCTATAAAAACGTTGAAGAGAACTTTGCCGAGAAGATAATCGGCGCGGCTCATCGGGTAAGTGAGCATCTCGCTGAAAATTCCGTTGTCGCGATCCATGAAGAACGACCACGAGCTGTTCGACGCGATGCCGAAGCTCGCCATCCCCAGCACTCCAGCAAGAAAAAACGAATTGTAGTTCACGCCGGGCGCCGAAAGCGGCGACCCCAGCGCGGCCGTAACCCCCACACCGAAAACCAGCAGGTAGCACAGCGGATAAAACAGATCCCAGAAGACGAACGTGAGATTCGTAGCGCGGATTTTTCCTTCGCGATACAGCATGGCCGATATGGATGACATTTGCGATCCCCTCAGCTACTTCCTCTGCGTCAATTCAACAAAAATATCTTCGAGGCTCGCCCCGCTGATTTCCACCCGCAGCACGCGGCCTCTCCTGGCGATTGCAGCGACGGTATCGAGCGCCTGCGCCTCCTCCGTCTTCAGTGTCAGTTCAATCGTCGTCCCGTTGATTTGCTGGCGCAGCGGCTTGAGCTCCGCAATGGCGGCTTCGATTCCAGGCGGCAGTTCGTCAAACGTGATGACGACTTCACTTACGCCCCGCGACAGCAGCTTCAACGTATTCAAATCGCCGCGCGCGATCTGGCGGCCTTTGTTCAAAATCAAAATGTCGTCGCAAAGCTCCTCGGCTTCGCTGAGCACTTGCGTGGTGAGCACAATAGTCCGCCCCTGCGCTGCTTCCTGCCGCAGCGATTCCATCACCGCCCGCTTCAGGATCGGATCCATGCCGGTAGAAAACTCATCGAGAAAAAGCACCGGCGTGCGCACGAGAAAAACTTTCGCCACCTGCACGCGGCGGCGAAATCCGCCGCTGAGGTCCTGCACTTTCCGATCCGCCTCGGAAGTGAGATCGAAGAGCTGCATCACCTCGCCGGCGCCGCGCAGCGCATCCTCGCGGCCAAGCCCGTGGAATCGCGCATAGGTCAGCAGATTGTCGCGCACGGAAAGAAACAGCTCCGCAGCCGTTTCCTGAATGACCATCGAAATTCGCCGCCGCACTTCGAGCGCCTGCCCGGCCACGTCGAAGCCTTCAATCGCAGCGCGGCCGCTCGATGAATGCAGCAGCGTCGAGAGAATTTTCAGCAGCGTCGTCTTCCCCGCGCCATTGGGCCCGAGCAAGCCAAAAATCGAGCCGCGCGGGACCTGGAAACTGACGCCATCAAGCGCCCGGACCGGCGCGCTCGGCCGCTCGAATAAGCCCCCGCGCCGCGCACGATAAACTTTGACAAGGTTTTCAACTTCCAGAGCGAATTCACTCATGACAGCGCATCTCTCCGGCGCATGGATTCGCGCAAAACAAAATGCTGGTCGTTGTTGAAAAACTTGGAGAACGCGCTGCAGCTAAGCAGCCGCCAGCGGTTCGAGCGAGGTCCGGGTTTTCAGGAGTGGGCTATCATGAGGCACATCCGAAAAATCCTCACGCAACACAAAGACTCTACGCAGCGCATGCGAAAAAGTCAATGAAAGAGCGCATGGCGCGGGTCTTACGCGACTCGGCTGACGTTGTGCAAAAATATCCGCGCCGTAGGGGCACGGCATGCCGTGCCCCTACGGCGTAAATTCCAGCCACCACTTCGTTTTTGCAATCCGTGGTCACAGCGAAAGAAAATTCTCAAGCAGCTTGAATCCGGAACCTGTAAGCACCGACTCGGGGTGAAACTGCACGCCTTCAACCCGCAGCTTGCGATGCCGAAGCCCCATGATGGTCCCGTCCGCGGTTTCCGCGGAAATTTCGAGCGTCCGCGGCAGCGATTTCCGCTCGACGATCAGCGAGTGATACCGCGTAGCTTCGAAATCCTGCGGCAGCCCCCGGAAAACAGTCTTGCCGTCATGATGAATCTCGCTCGTCTTCCCATGCATGATTTTCGCCGCGCGAATCACGCGCCCGCCAAACGCCGCGCCAATCGCCTGATGCCCCAGGCAAACGCCGAGAATCGGAATTTCCCCCGCGAATCGCTCCACCACTGGCACGCTAATCCCCGCCTCCTTCGGCGTGCAAGGACCAGGCGATATCACGATGCGCTCAGGCTCCATCTCCTCGATTTCTTCGAGTGTAATCTGATCGTTCCGCCGCACTTCCAGCTGCTGCCCCATCTGGCCAAGGTACTGCGCCAGGTTGTAGGTAAACGAATCGTAGTTGTCGAGCAGCAAAATCATGGCTTCATTTCGATTATAGAAGCAGCGCTCATTCCGCGCGACTGCCGTTGCCGCCGCGGTGCGCTATCTCAAGCGCCTTCAGCACGGCCCGCGCTTTATTCACCGTTTCCTGATATTCGCGCTCCGGCACGGAATCGGCCACGATGCCTCCGCCCGCCTGAATATATGCGCGCCCATTTTTCGCCACCAAAGTGCGCAGCGCGATGCAGGAATCGAGATTCCCCGAGAAATCGAGATACATCACCGAACCGGCGTAAAGTCCGCGCCGCGTCGGCTCGAGCTCGTCAATTATTTCCATGGCGCGAATTTTCGGCGCGCCGGAAAGCGTGCCGGCGGGAAAGCAGGCCATCAGCGCGTCGAAGCAATCCACCTCGTCGCGCAAGCGCCCGCGCAAACTCGAAACCAGATGCATCACGTGCGAATAGCGCTCAACAAACATCAGCCGTTCCACTTTCACCGAGCCGTACTCACAGACGCGCCCCAAATCATTGCGCCCAAGGTCCACCAGCATGATGTGCTCTGCGCGCTCCTTCGGGTCGGCCAGCAGCTTCGCTTCGAGCTCGCGGTCTTCGTTTTCCGTCCGCCCGCGCGGCTCTGTTCCGGCAATCGGCCGATAGAAAACATCGTGGCCCTGAACCTTCACGAGCATTTCGGGCGAGCTGCCCACCACGGAAACGTCATCGAGGTGCAAGAAATAAAGGTAAGGCGAAGGATTGACCACCCGCAGCGCCCGGTAAATCTCAAAGGGATCCGCTTTCGTTGCCGCCGAAAATCGCTGGCTCGGCACCACCTGAAAAATATCGCCTGCCCGAATATACGATTTCGCTTTGCGCACGGCGGCGAGATATTTCGCCTTCGTAAAATTCGAGCGAACGCGCAGAGGCCCGTGTCGCCGAGGACGCGGCTGCGGCGGCAGCGGCTGGGCCAGCATTCGCCGCGTGCGGCGGATTTCACGCACCGCAGCGTCGTATTTCGCGCGCAGGCTGCCTTTGCCCTCCGTGAACACATTGCGAATCACCCACACGCGATGCTGCACGTGGTCAAATGCCACAAGCCCGAGATAAAACATCATCACGCAATCAACGAGCCCCAGATCGTCGCGCCCCGTCGCCGGGATGCGCTCGACCAGCCGCACCATGTCGTACGCGAAATATCCAATCGCGCCGCCGATCAGCGGCGGAATTCCGGGCACGCGCACCGGACGGTAGCGCGCCGTCAGCCGCCGCAATTGTTCGATGGGATTTTCCTCGAATTCAACGCGCTTCCCATTGGACTCGAGACTGCATACCCGCCCGCGCGCTCGAAACACTTCCTGCGGATTCGCGCCAGTAAACGTGTAGCGCGCGATATTCTCGCCGCCTTCCACGCTCTCGAGCAAAAACGAATACTTCGCGTCGCGCGCCAGCCGCAGATGCGCTCCCACGGGCGTCAGCAGGTCCGCGGTGAAAGTCTCGTACACCGGCACGAGATTCCCCTGTCGCGCCAGCCGGCAAAATGTCTTGAAGTCAGGCTGAATCATTTAGAGTCCGATTCTTCCATTGGGAACTACTTCGAGCCATCCGATTCTCGCGCGCCGAATATTTCCCGGCCGCTCTTATTCCTGAGCCTTCAGCGCGCGAACCACCGCGCGGCGCATCTCTTTCGCCGGCGCCCGCTCGCCAGTCCAGATTTGCCATTGCGCCGTGCCCTGCGCGACGAACATATCCACGCCCGAAATCGTTTCGATGCCGCGCCGCTCGGCAAGTTGCATCAGCTTCGTGCGCTGCGGCCGGTAAATCGTGTCGAAAACCAGCCGGCAATTCAGCTCCCGCGCGTCGAGCGGCGACCGGTTCGTGTGCGGATGCATGCCCACGGGCGTGGCGTTCACGATCGCGTCGAAAAATTCACGCCGCAGCGAAGCCCGCCCCACCGCCTCGCCTCCAACGGCGCGAGCGAGCGCCTGCGCCCTCGCCCGGCGCCGCGCCCAAATGCAAACGCGCGCCCCCGCCTCGGCCAGCGCAAATGCCACAGCACGCGCCGCCCCGCCGGCCCCAAGTATCAAGACGCGGCTGCTGCGAAGCGGCATGCGCCCGCCAAGCGAGCGCAGCACTCCCACATAGTCCGTGTTGTAGCCGTAAAGCTTTCCCCCGCCACGCACCACCACTGTATTCACGGCTCCAATCGAAGCCGCCAGCGGATCGCACCCGTCGAGATGCCGCAGAATTTTCTCTTTGTGCGGCAGCGTCACGCTGAATCCTGCAATCCCAAGCGGCCCGACGGCCCCGAGAAAATCCCGCAAATCGTGCACCAAAAACGGCAGGTAAACCGCATCCATTCCGCGCGCCTGAAACCCGGCATTCTGAAGCACCGGCGAGAGCGAATGGCTCACCGGATCTCCGATCACGCCATACACGCGCGTCCGCTTGGTCACCTGCCCGGCGCGATAAAGCTTCGTCATTGCGTCCAGTGATAA
Source organism: uncultured Acidobacteriota bacterium (assembly GCA_963701005.1). Classification (GTDB taxonomy): domain Bacteria; phylum Acidobacteriota; class Terriglobia; order Acidiferrales; family UBA7541; genus Palsa-295. Next base: position 1,448,338 of record OY969555.1, on the reverse strand, counting down.
TTGCCCTGGCGCCGTCCCGTATTTAACCGGTGCATAAGTGAGCGCGCTCCCCTCGCGCAGCCCCAGGACGCGCAGCGGCATCACCACTTCCCCCATCGGTATCGCGATCACGTCCCGACGCCCGCGCGCCACCTGCAGCAGCCTCAAACCCTCCGCGAGCGACCGGCATCGCGCCGAAATTTTAATGGCATCCGGACGCCCCCGCGCAAGTTCCGCAGCCACGCGCTTCAGCTTGCGCGGCATCCGCTGAAAATAATGAGCCGACGCGATTTGCCTCCCCTCCCCGAGCAGCACATCCAAAAGCTCGGGCGGGCAGAGCGCCGCAGTCTCAATCTCGAGGTCGTACCAAGCACACCCGGCGCTAACCGCCTCCGCCAGCTGAATCAACTGCGCAGCCACCGTCCCCCGGTACCGCCCGCCAGCCACCAGCCTCCGGCAGGTGGCTATTAATGTCGCCCGTGGAGCTTTCAGCGCCCGCCAGTGCAGAAATCGACCAATCTCGCGGTCGTCCCGGAGCCAATCGAGGCGCAATTCGACGGTGGAAGTGAATTGCAGAGCCCGACGCAGTTGCTGCCACAATTCGCGCGCATCCTCCGCAGCCGCAACCGCGCAAATTCTGTCCTCGCCGGATATTCTTCCCGCCGCTCTCATCATTACCGTTTTCAATCCCTTCCGGGAGCCTTCCGAGCCCCCTGTCCCTTCGTACAGGCGGTTCTGGCTTCTACCACGCGGTACCCAATGTGTAAAGGGAAGCAGACCATTGTCTTGACGAGTCCCAGTACGCCTGTTACGTTTGCCTCATCGGGGAGCGCCGGCTCATTGGCGCATTGAATTCAAAGGAGCACGCACCATGCGCGGGAAAATTGCCTTTGCTGGTCTGATTTTAGCCCTTTCGGCTGCTGGCGCTTCCGCCCAGCTGAAGGCGCCCACCACGACTCAGGACGACATCTACTGCTCAGGCGTAGTGTCCAACGAGTCTGTCCCGCGCGATACCTACGTGATCACGGGCGAAGGCTCCAACATCCAGAACACCTTCTGGGAAGGCCAATATGTCTACGTCAATAAAGGCGCGAGCCAGGGCGTAAAAGTCGGTGACGAATTCTCAGTCATCCGCCGCATCGAGGACCCCACCGACATTCAATGGTCCAAGTGGCAATTCTCCATCTTGAAAAAGCTCGGGACCGTCTGGGCCGACATAGCCAAACTTCGCGTGGTCGTCGCTCAACCCGATGTTTCCATCACGCAAATCGTCAAGTCCTGCGAATATCTCCAGCGCGGGGATGTGGTTCTTCCCTTCACCGAGCGGCCAGCCCCGCCGCTGAAATCCGAAAGCAATTTTGACCGCTTTGCGCCCCCCAGCGGCAAGCCCACCGCGATGATCATCGCCGGCAAATATTGGTCCGTGCAGGGTGGAACGAATAGCATTGTCTACGTGAACCTCGGCGTCAATCAGGGCGTCAAAATCGGCGATTATTTCCGCATCTTCCGTTATCAGGGCACCGAGCACGAAACCGCCTATCAGGATCCCCGGATTGCATTTGAAATCGAGCCTTCGTTCGGGCTCGCCGGTTTCGGCAGCGTTCCCAAGAAATGGAATTGGAACAACGTGCCGCGCGAAGTTCTCGGCGAAGGCGTGGTCGTGCGCTCGGCGCCGAACGCCTCAACCGTCCTGATCACCTACAGCTTGCGCGAAGTTTTCGCGGGCGATTACACGGAACTCGAATAATCCGGTTTCGTTCGCGCTTGCGCCGGCAGCCCGAAATCTGATTCGCTGAAAACTTCCGCAGTGAAAGCTTCCACCCGGGCCTCCGGGTCTTTCCAGGCATCTTTCCCGAGGCCCGCCTTATTGCAGCTTTCCTCCAGGAAACGCTCTGCCGCCCAACCATGCTCCGCCGCCACTTGCGGCAGCAGCAGGCCGCGCTGCCATCCCAGGCTGATTAGCAATCCGTGCTTGCCCACTTCGATTTCCTCCGGAGCAATTACGAATAAGCCCGAAAGCACGGAAACTTCGATCTCGAGCTCCGCCACTTCCGCCTGGCGCACAGGTTCGAAACGCGAATCCTCAAGCGCCGCCGCCCGCGCGCAATGCGCCACCACTCGAACCAGCGCCTCCTTCGACGGAAGCTGCCCAACGCACCCGCGCAGCCGTGCACGCCGCCGCAAAGTGACAAAGGCTCCGCCAGACCGGTGCAATATCTCGTTCGAAGGAAAGTTTTCCAGGGGTTCGCGCCGTTCGACAGCGAGTTCGAGGGCCCGCCGTGCCACTTCGAGCAGCGTCTGCTTCTCGCGATCAGCGAGTGAGGACATCCTGCGGTTTCTCTTCCTGCTTCACCATCAATACCCCGCGCCGCCGCTGCTGCACACGATCATTCACCTGGCTCCAGAACATCTGGAAATAATGCACCGCCGAAGCAATCGCGCTCAGCACCACCAGCCACAGCAAAGTGTTTCCAAGCAGCTTCAATGAAGGATGCTTGGCCGTCAAAATTACAGCGCAGCCCGCCAGCACCTGCAAAATCATTTTCGTCTTGCCCAGCGGCGAAGCGGGAATCAACAATCCCTCCGCCGACGCAATCTCCCGCAACCCCGTCACAATGAATTCCCGCCCGATGATGATCACCACCATCCACGCCGGCATTAATCCCATCTGCACCAGCGAAATAAACGCCGCTGAAATCAGCAGCTTATCCGCAATCGGGTCCAGCAGAATTCCGAGCGTTGTCACTTCGCGCCTCTTCCGCGCGATGTAACCGTCCATCACGTCCGTCGCCGCCGCCGTCAGCAATATCAATACACCTAGCACCTCGAAGTGCACGGGCAAGCCCCAAAACTCCCAATTCGGTTGGCGTGTGAGCAGGACGACTACCAGCAGCGGCACGAAGAATATCCGCAGGATGGTCAGACTGTTCGGAAGGTTCATGTCAATCTCGGAAAGAACCTCGAATGGCCCCATGAGCGCTCTCGGCTGGGGACAAACTCACTATAGTCCTGAGATGTGGGTGAGTCAACGGTGCGAAAATTCGAGTGCCAAAATGCCCATGTGCCTGGAGCAAAGCACCAAATGACCAGAATGGCAAATCATTGCACAGGTAACTCTTAGCAAACAAAATGCTGCAAACCTGTGCAAATTGCGCAGCAACGAATCACAGTTGAATTCTGACAGGATGGATCGGTCGGGCGGCTGGGAGCCGCGACTAAAGCCATACAATTCAATGCCTTACGCCATTCAATCGCTCAACCGAGATTTTGCCGTGATTTCCATCCCCGCCGTTCGTCACCGTTTCGGCCATCCAATTTCCACAGGGATTTCCACACCATTCTCCACACCAGACGGCTTCTAATCTCAACCGGATCAAAGAAATGCGAGCCAAAAGCCTTTGTTGGGAATTCGATTTTGTGGCGCGGACACTCCTGCCTGCGCTCGGACGACCAACCATCTCACCAACAGCACCCATCAAGTGTCGGAAGGAAATTTCGAAACCAAGCTCGGGGCGCTATAGCCAGCCGGGAATATCAAAACCAGGGGATGTTTTCTTCAAATTCACCGCCGCGTAGCATCCGCCTCCCGCGAAGCCTCGCCCGCCTCCACCACAAAATCCTCAAGCTGCCGCGCCAGCGATTGCGGCAATTCCGCCTCCAATTCCATGTTCTCTCCGACGACCTCGGAATGAATCACGCGCCCGCAAGCATGCACCAGCGAGAGATGCCGCCCGTCCGAGAGCGGCACGCGCATATGCAAGTGCACCATCGGATCACCCGGCAACGCCGTATCAATCTTCCCGAGCAAATCCTCAAGTCCCTCTCCCGTAACGGCCGATACAAACACTTTCTGCTCGTTGTGCCCGTTCGCGCGCAGCATCGCCGCCAAATCTTCCTTCGCCAGCTGGTCGATTTTATTCAGCACGTGCACCCGCGGCCTGTCCTGCACGCCGAGGTCCGCCAGCACCTTCAGCACTTCCGCGTCCTGCTCGGCATGATGAGGATTCGAAATATCGGTGACGTGCAGAATCAGCGCCGCCTCCTGCACCTCCTCAAGCGTCGCGCGAAAAGCAGCAATCAAATCCGGCGGAAGATCGCGCAAAAATCCCACCGTATCCGAAATCAGCACCCGCCGCCGCGAAGGCAGCCGCAGCGCCCGAATCGTCGGATCAAGCGTCGCGAACATCTGCGACGAAGTCAGTACCTCCGCGTGCGTCAGCGCATTAAAGAGCGTCGACTTCCCTGCGTTCGTGTATCCCACCAGCGCAATCATCCCCAGCGGCACCGCCTGCCGCGCGCTCCGCCGCGTCGCGCGCTGCCGCCGCACGGTTTCAATCGCCTGCTGGATTTTCCGCACGCGATCACGAATCCGCCGCCGGTCGGTCTCGAGTTTCTGCTCGCCCGGCCCGCGCGTCCCAATGCCGCCTCCAAGCCGCGATAATTCTTCCCCGCGCCCGGTCAGCCGCGGCAGCAGATAATTCAGTTGCGCCAGCTCGACTTGCAGCTGCCCTTCCCTCGATCGCGCATGGCAAGCGAAAATATCCAGTATCAGCTGCGTCCGGTCAATCACCCGGCAGCCCACACCCTTCTCAAAATTTCGCAGCTGCCCAGGCGTCAAATCATGATCCACAATCACGAGCGGCGCCCGCTGCAGCTGCGCCTCCATGCGGATCTCCTCAAGCTTCCCGCGCCCCACAAGCGTCGCCGGATCCAACGTCTCCCGCACCTGCAACAGACTCCCCGCAATAAACGCCCCCGCGCTCTGCGCCAACTCCTCAAGCTCCGCAAGCGAATCCCGCCCTGTCGCCGTGGGATCGCCAGGCCGCCCCCGCGGCGATTTCTTCAATCCCACGCCGACAAGCAACACGCGTTCCCGATTGTCCATAGGCTGTGCAGTTTTCATTCTCGTGCGGGCCTTCGATCCGGTGGGTACTTGAGAGGAATAGTTCTCATCCGTAAGCTCATTATACGCCCATTGTGCCACCGTGGCGTATCCGCCTCCGAGAGAGTAATTCCTCCACTCAAGCCGCGCCCGGCACAGCCGATGTGGAGTGCGGCGGCTTGCCGCCGCTTTGTTACGGCGAGGCTGGCCTCGCCCGCAAGGAGCAGCGCCTCTTGCTGCTCCGAGTCTTGCCGCGCACATCGCGTGCGATCCCACACGAATCTCTTCACATTCCCGCGCCTTTTCAAAATCTCACTTCTGTTGTTCAATACGCGTGCAATCTGAAGCCGAGGCACGCATGCGGCGAATCCTTGGGGCCCTCGCTCTTGCTGTTCTCATCATCGGCGCTTGGCAACTCTCGCGCTCAGCCCCCGGGCTGCTGCACGCCGAAGCCTCCGTCACGTTCTACGATCCCGATCCCGCCCACCTCTGGAACCAGCTCCACTCCGTCCTCTTCATCCGTGAAGATCTCCCCGACACCGCTCGCGTCCCCGACGCGCTCGACCCTCCCCTCTGGCTCAACTCGACCTATCTCCTCGCAAAGCCCTCGCACGAACGCGTCCTGAAAATCCTCGACGAATTCCTGCAAACGCACGCCGAAAAATTAATTCACGACCCCGCGAAGCGAGCCATCCTCACCCGCGATCTCTGGGCCGTCTTCGATTGGTCAGTCGAGCGAGGGCCGCAACGCCCGGGCGAGCCCGCCTACGAAAATGAAAAACGCGAACTCCAAGCCCGCCTCGCAGAAGTATTGCGCCGTCTCTCCTTAACTTCAGACCAGATCAATTCGCTGCCTTCGAATTACGCGCAGGCAGTCGCCTCCGGCCAATTCGCCAAAGACTACGACCCCGCTCGCCGCGATCGCCCATTCCTCCCCCCGGATTTATTCGACGCCCGCGGCCCCTGGATCCAGATTTACGCGCAAGGACCGGGATTCGGCTCCGGCCAGGCCGCCGAATCGCATGCCGATGCTTTTTCCCGCTCCACCTTCTTCGTCTTCATGCGCCTCCCCGGAGGCCGCAAAGCCACTTTCGATTACATCCGCGCCCTTTGGGATTTCCCCCAGCCCTGGCTGCCGTCTCCAGACGACCCTCGCCACGAGCAAGTCACCATAAATCCGCACCTGCCGCAATTCCCCGCCGGCACCGAGTTCGCTCTGGTCCGCCAGTTGATGCTCTTCGATAATCAAGGAAAGCTCCAGGGCACACCCATTACAGAAAGCATCCAAATCCGCGTATATCGCAAAGTTCAGCCAGCCGCTGAGGAGCCAGTCCTCAATCTGCTCGCCGAGATCGAAAACAGCGGCCAGGATTTTTACGAATTGACGCTAAGCCGCCCCCAACTCTTCGCCAACAATTCCGGCGGACTCAGTGCAACAAGCCCGAAGGAAAAGCAATTCGCAATGTTCAATTCCTTCGGCGCCGACGAGGTGCCCATGCATGGAATCCGCCTCGATCAAATGTCCCCAGTCCTGGAACTATGCGTCCAATGCCATCGCGCCCCCGGAATCAATTCCGTAAACAGCCGCGCCCATCTCCTAAAGCCCTACTGGCTCGAACATGATTTCCCCGAAGACACTGCCACCCCCGCTAATCAAAATCCCTGGTGGGTCGACGAGACAGGCGTCAGCGCGAAAGGCAGACGCTACGACTGGGGCGTGCTCAAAGGCGATTGGAGTTCCACCACCGGAAAATAACGCAATCGCTTTATGTGGCACACACAATCCTGGCTGTGCTCTTCCGGACTATCCTCGTGCCACATGCAGACATCAAACTTCGGACCACCGAACCCTGCCTACGCCATCGCGCGTGTCATCCTGAAGGCATCCGACAAGGATGCCTGAAGAATCTCAGCCTCAATTCGCAGCAGCCAACTCAATTTCCCCGCCACGCACCCTCCGTGCCCTTCTTTTCCCTCTGCGCCCTCTGTGTTAAATCTTTTTCTAGTCGTGCGCCGCCGCAAAAATTAACTAAAGACTCGCCCTTGACGGCGCCCCCCCGCTCCGGTATCGTCACGCCGAACATTTTTTCAACTCATGGCTTCCCCCGCCCAGGCCCCCATCCGACCCACACCGCTCCAGTCGCAGGACTGGATTCGCGCCGCATCCGTCCGCTTCTCACAGGATGGCCTCGAAGCCGTCCGCATCGAACTCCTCGCCCGCGATCTAGGCGTCAGCAAAGGCAGCTTCTACTGGCATTTCCGCGACCGCGAAGATCTCCTCAATTCCGTCCTCGCCGATTGGGAACGCGAAGAAATCGCCTGGCTCCACGAAGCTTCCACGTACCAGAGAAGCCCCGCCGCTCGCTGGGCAAAATTCGTCGAGCGCGCATCAGACTCGCAGCGCACCCGCTTCGAAGCCGCCCTCCGTGGCTGGGCCCGCCGCGACGAACGCATCGCCGCCCGCGTCGCCTCCATCGAAAAAGAGCGCGCCCTCCACATCGCGGGAGTCCTCCGCGAAGTCGGCTTCACCGGCGAAGCCGCCGACACCTGGTCCGAACTAGCCCTCCTCGTCTATCTAGGCTGGCTCGACCGCGCCACTCGCGACACAGAATTCCGCCTAGCCGGCCCCGGCCTGGGCGAGTTCCTCTCCCAACTAGTCCTAGCCGCCTCCACCCGCACCCCCAAACCCTGAATTAAATTGTATGTGTCAGAATTCCAGAATCTAAGTGGGACGCAGTAGTGTTGCCGACTTCCTCCTAGAGAGAGCTCTCCACCCAGCACAGCCGATGTGGAGTGCGGTGGCTGGCCACCGCTTTGTTACGGCGACGCTTGCCTCGCCGTCTGCGCGAAGCCCGGGCTTGCGTCACTTCTGCCTCACGACGTCCTTCGCCGGCGAGCCCCTGAAGCTCCCGCATCTCACCTCTCGCGCACGCACCCAGGCCAAATCGCGCACAACCAATCACCAAGTAGTGAAGTACCAGAACTAGCCTATAACTGTACGTCCGGCCAGTAGAATTTCCGCAGTCAGTGCGCTACCATTGGCCGTGACTAACGAAAAATCCACCCCGCCAAGCACCTCATCTCCCTTCGACCCGCCCAATGCTCGCGCAGTTTTCCGCCTCTCGCCAGCAATTTCCAGATTCCAAAATGGGAATCACTCCTCGCAAATCCTGAAATTTCTAATAGCAAACCCGACGATTAGAAATCATGCCAACTCATAGAAAACAAAGCCCGGAGGAAATTTCTAATAGCAAACTTTTGCCATGTTTTGAAATCAATTTTTCCGGCCCTTCCCGCCCCATCCAACCCTCCCTAGGACTCCAGCAACCGAGCCGCCTCCACATCAATCTCCGGATCATCCCCAAATCCCTCGAGCCAATGCACCCCCGCCTCCTTGCGAAACCAGGTAATCTGCCGCTTGGCAAACCGCCGCGTGGCCTGTTGGATTCGCTGTATAGCCTCTGTCCTAGTGAGCTTCCCCTGCAAATGTGCCCGGAGTTCGGCATATCCGATGAATTGAAAAGGCTTTGCATTCTGAGCCACCCCGCTCGTAATCAATTGGCGCACCTCTTCAATCCACCCCGCCGCCAACATGACCTCCACCCGCTCTTCAATCCGGGCGTAAAGCGCAGCTCGCGCCGGAAGCAGCCCGATCTTCCTCACTTCGTAACCCTCAAGCCCCTCCCGCCCCCCGCGATGTATCTCCCCGACGGGCTTCCCCCCAATCACCCGCATCTCGATGGCGCGAATCACCTTCTGCGTATCCCGAGGCGCAATGCGCCCCGCCGCCTCCGGATCAAGCCGCGCGAGTATCCGGTGCAAATGAGCAGGACCACGCGCCTCCGCCTTCTCTCGCAGCCGCCCGCGCAATTCTTCCGAGCGTGTAGGGGCATCAGCCAGCCCTTCAATCAGCGCCCGCAAATAAAGCCCAGTTCCCGCCGTAAGAATCGGAAGTTTGCCGCGGCTCCGGACATCTTCAAGAGCCGTCAACGCTCTTCGCCGGTAATCCCCCGCCGTGAATATGTCTTGAGGCTCAACCAGGTCCACCAAGTGATGCGGAATACCGCGCTGCTCGGCAGGAGGAACTTTCGCGGTTCCAATATCAAAATGCCGGTAAACCTGCGTCGAATCGCAAACCAATATCTCGCCGCCAAATTTTTCCGCGAGATATATCCCCAGCGCCGATTTTCCCGCCGCAGTCGGCCCCAAAATCACCACGAGCCGGGCAGGCGCGCTCATCCGGAAAATTTCCAGTACCGAAGCAATAGGAGAAGCAATGCAAGACCAGCAAGAAGAAGAGCGCCAAAAATTTGCGTGCGATTCAGCTTCACGGAACGGTCACTGACCGTAATCAACAGGCAGATTATAGAAGAAGATAAAACGCAATTCGATGAACGGCCCCTTGAATTGCGGAGGCAGCGGCTCAAACGGGCTGGAGGTGCGAATCGAAGACAAGGCCGCAACGTCCAGCGGCTCTTTGCCGGAAGTCCGTTCCAAATTCGGGTCAGGCACCGGGACCACCCCGTCGCGGTTGATTTTGAATGTGATCACCACGACACCCTTGTCGCCCATCATCGCCGATTCCGGCATCACCGCGTACCAGTTTCTCTTCACCGTCGCCAGCAGCCGGTTGATGTAGCTGTTGAAATCCACTCCCTCGGTGGGAGTGAGGATCGACACGCCGGGCTGCATGTTTCGCAAGCCACCTCGGCCACCACCGCCCCCTCCGCCACCGCCCCCGCCCGACGGCCCGTAAGTCATCCCCCCTCCGCCCCTTTGGATTCCATCGGCCATCTGGTCCTGCAGCGTTTTTCCCGGAGACGCACTCGGCAAACCGAGGTTGAGCTTCCCGCGCGCCGGGCTGGTTGGCGGCACGACGGGCAGGACGTTAGAGGGCGGATCCGTCGGCCGCACCGGCACTTGATTGGGCGCCGTCACTTGCGGCGTCGGAGACGAAGGCAATTCCACGGGCGGCCGCTCGGCAGCAACGGGAGGCGCAGCGGGAGCATGCGATTCCGGCCGAGGCGGAGCAACCTTATTCAAGGTTTTCGGCTCGATGTGCATCTTGGGCCCCGGCGGCGGCCCTGGCGACTTGGGAATGTCTTCGGGGAGAATATAGCCAAGCGACCGGCTGGCCATCTCGACTTCATCCCGTGTAGGAACATGCGGCGGGAACATCTTGGGAATGAAAATAACGAAAATAATCAGGCCGATGTGCACCACCACAGACATCGCGCGAGTAACCGCATCCACTTTCGCATCTTTTTTTTCTTCCGGCTCGATCAGCAGATTGGCGTCGCCGGTGGTGAAAATATCCGGCTGCACCACTTCGCGCCGCGCCGCGCTCATCCTGTCCGAGGCGTGGTCGACAAATTCCTGGATCTCTCCGGGCTCCGCCGGCTCCACGTACGCAGGCACCACAACACGCGAATCCAAAATCGCTATCGGCGCATATTCCGAGAGCGGTTTGAAGCTCTCAATACGAGTCGCCGGCATGCCACGTGGCACGAGGGTCCGGTCGACCAGAACTCCCAGAGGAAGGTGCGCGGGAATGGTCGTCTTGCCGTCAAGCGGAGGCGCATCCGAAGTGCCCGAGGGCACCACGGTGCGGTCGTCCATGTAAGTTTCCAGACGATGCCCGACTTTTCTCGCCTCGTCTTTCGAGACGGGGCGCACATCCTCCGGAACCAGAATGCGGGGAATCATCGAGTATCCTGCGGGGCGTATGCACCCAGTTGGACGCGCCGCGCATGTTCGAGGATGCCCGCCATCACGCGGTCAGCCAGCTCGAGCGCTCGGCGGCCCGCGGCGCCGTCAACCAACGGTGCCCGGCGCGTGCGAACCGACTCAAGAAACGCCCGCAGCTCGGCGCGCAGCGGCTCTTCCGGAGTCGTCGGGAGATTTTCAAAATTGATTTGCGGCTGCGGATCGCCCGGGCCCACGCGCACGCGCAACACATCCTGCCGCGTGAAATCGAGCGAAATATACTCGTGCTCCTGGAAAAAACGCATCTTCCGGACGCGCTCGGTAGAAACGCGGCTGGCCGTCAAATTCGCCACCGTGCCTGTCTCGAACTCCACCCGAGCGTGCGCGATATCCACTTTGTCCGTGATAACGGGTATACCCACGGCCTTCAAGTCCGCAACCGGTGAATCAACCAACGAAAGCAAAATGTCGAGGTCGTGAATCATCACGTCATACACCACATCAATATCCAGGCTGCGCGGCGTAAATATGCCCAGCCGGTGGATTTCGAAAAACATCGGCCGCGCAACGATTTTCCGCGCCGCAATCACCGCGGCATTGAACCGCTCCACCTGGCCGACCTGGAGAATTCGCAAGTTGCGTCTCGCCGCCGCGATCAATTCATCCGCTTCACGCAGCGAAGCAGCAATCGGCTTCTCCACCAGCACATCAAGACCGGCATCGAGCAATCGGCAGCCGACGCGGGCGTGCTCTTTCGTCGGCACCGCAAGGCACGCTGCCTCCACGCCTTCGGTTTTGAGCGATTCGATGCCGCGCAGAACGCGCGTCCCAAATTCCGCAGCTACGCGCTCGGCGCGCGCCGCGTCAATATCCACGATGCCGGCGAGCTCCGCGCCTTCCAGGCCCGCCCACACACGAACATGGTTACGCCCGAATTCCCCGGCGCCCACCACGGCAACGCGAATGCGCTTTTCGCTCACGGCTTCTTTTTCGTCTCCAATTTTTGCGGCGACTGCGAGGCGCCCTCGGGCGCAAATGCCTGAATCGCGATGCCTGCCGCGTCGGCAGCCCGAATCAATTCATCGCGATCGAAGAGCAGCGTCCGCCCCGCGTCAATCGCGAGCGCTGTTGCCTTCGAACGGCACATCACCTCGATGGTCTTCACACCGATCACCGGCACATCAAAACGCATATCCTGCTTCGGCTTGCTCACCTTCACCACCACCAATCGCTGCCCGCCGGCTATGCGCGCCGCCCGCTCGATGGTTTCGTCCGTGCCCTCCATGGCCTCGATCGCTACGCAGGCCAGGTCGCGGACAATCACCGTCTGCCCCAGGTCCAGCCCCGCAATGCGTTGTGCCACGTCGCGTCCATACGCCATATCCGCGGCTTCCGATTTATCCGGAGCGCGCCGCGTGAGAATCCCCACCTCAGGCAGCAGCGGCCCGAGAAATTTTGTCGAGTCCACCAGCTCGATGCCCTCGTCTTCCAGCACACGAGCAACGGCCCCGATAAGCGCGTCCGTGTTTTTCGACGGCAGCGAAAATAAGATTTTCGCCAGCCGCCAATCGGGACGGATCGCGCTGAATATCTTATTGTGCTTCACCTGCCCGGCCATCACCGCGCGATTCACACCCTCTTGGTGCAACAACTCAATCGTGCGGCTCAGCTCGCCGAGACTCACCCAGTGCAGCCGCTTCGCGATGCGCTCGAGCGAAGGCGAAGCCTCCTCGCGAATGGCGATCACCGCCATTTCAATGCCCCGGCTGTGCGCCCCTTCGAGCACAAGAAAAGGGAAATCGCCGTTCCCGGCAATTAGCCCCCAGTGCGCGGACGCGGTTTCCGTTGAGGCAGCCATGCTCATTTTACTTTGTGAGGCCACGCTCGGCCGACTCGATAAATCGGATTAGTGTTAAGACGTCATCGGAGTGGGAAAGGGTTCCACGCATCTTTTCCACCGCCTGCGCGGTGTTCAATTTCGAGCGCAGCAGGAACCGATAAGCCGTCTCGAGCGACTTGATGCGCTCGGGAGAAAATCCCTGCCGCTCGAGCCCGATCGAATTCACGCCGTAGCAGCGCGTCTCGCGCGGCGCAACAATCTTCGAGTAAGGAGGAACGTCCTGCGTGATCACCGTGAAAGCTGCGATGTAAGAGTGCTTGCCAATGCGGGAGAACTGGTGGACCGGGCAGAAAGCCCCAATCGTCGCGTAGTCCTCAACCGTCACATGTCCTGCAAGGGTCGCGCCGTTGACGAAGACCGTGGAGTCGCCCACCTGGCAATCGTGCCCGATATGCGCGTAGGCCATGATCAAATTGTGGCTACCCACCCGCGTGACGCCGCCGCCTTTCACAGTCCCGCGGTTCACCGTGCAGAACTCGTGAAACTCGTTCGCGTCGCCGATTTCCAGCGACACTCGTTCGCCCTTGTAAGTCAAATCCTGGGGATCGCTCCCAATCGAGGAAAATGGGTAGAGGTGATTTTCACGCCCCAGCCGCGCCGGCCCCTGCACCATGGCATGAGGGTCGAGGACGCATCCATCGCCAAGTTCCACCTCGTCGCCCACGACAGCATACGGCCCAATCTTTACCCCTCGACCGAGCCGCGCCGAAGGCGAAACGGAGGCCCGGGAATCAATCTCACTCATCGCGCTTTCTCGACCGGTTCCGTGGCCGAAGCTTCGGCCGGCTCGCGGTCCACCATCTTGCACATCAACTCCGCCTCCGCGGCCAGCTCCCCCTTCACGTACGCGTGCGCCTGGAATTTGGCCACGGTCCCTCGCCAGTTCACGACTCTTACTTCGATCTTCAGCTGGTCGCCGGGGACCACGGGCCTGCGGAACCGTGCGTTGTCGATGGCCGCGAAATACAGGAGTTTTTTGTCCCGGTCGGGAATCTCGTTCAGCATCAGCAAGGCCGCCGTCTGCGCCATCGATTCCAGAATCAACACGCCGGGCATGATGGGCTTCTCCGGGAAGTGCCCCTGGAAAAAATACTCGTTCATCGTGACGTTCTTGATTCCCACGATGCGCTTCAGGTGTTCCATTTCTTCGACGGCATCCACCAGGAGGAAAGGGTAGCGGTGCGGGAGCAGCTTCAAAATGCCGTTAATGTCGAGGATCATCGTTTGCCTCTGCGATTGGTTGCGCGCTTGGCCTCGTTCGCTATCACAGTTCTTTAAGGAGAATAATTTTTCTCAGGCCGCAATCGAGCAATTCTATACGAAACATGGGCGTGTGGGAATCGCCGCCCGGTGCGCCATTGGCGTTGTCGTCCTGGAATCCGGCTGTTAGCATACCGGCGCGATGGGAGACCAGCGGATAGAAACACGAGAAATCTTGCGCGCATTGCGCCGGCGCGTAAATGAAATGGTCCGGCTGCTAGCGCGATTTGTGCGCTGCGAATCTCCGAGCCACAGCAAAGAGGCGGTGGACCGGTTGGGCCGCATGGTCGCCGCGGAATGGCGGCGGCGCGGTGCCAAAGTCAGTATTTTGCGCCAAAAGACGCGCGGAAATCATTTGCGCGCCGAGATGATGTTGGGCAAGGGCCGCCCCGCCGGGCAGATTCTGGTTCTCGGCCATCTGGACACGGTCTATCCGCTTGGGACTCTCCGAAAAATGCCGTTCCGCGTGGTGCGAGGGCGCGCCTGGGGCCCAGGAACTTTCGACATGAAAGGCGGACTGGTGCTGGCGCTCGCTGCGGTGGACGCGCTGCGGGCAGCCGGGATTTGCCCGGATAAACGGCTCGTCTTTCTGTGGACCTCCGATGAAGAGATCGGAAGCGAAAGCTCGCGCCCTACAATCGAACGCGAGGCGCGGCGCAGCGATGCCGTGCTGGTGCTCGAGCCGGCGTTTGGGCGTGAGGGACGCCTGAAGACGGCGCGCAAAGGTGTTGGAAGCGCGGAGTTGATCGTCACCGGCCGCTCAGCGCACGCCGGCATCGACCCCGAGAACGGCGTGAACGCCGTGCACGAGCTCGCGCTGCAAATTGCGCGGCTAATGAAAATCAATGACCGCCGGCGCGGAATCACCATGCAAGCGACGATCGTGTCCGGCGGCACAGTCGCAAACGTCGTTCCCGCGGAGGCGCGCGCGGCGCTGGATTTCCGCTGCGTACGCATAGCCGACGCAAGAAAAGTGCAAAGTAAGCTTCAAGCCCTGCGGCCGATTCTGAAAGGCGCCGGCGTGAAAGTAATTAAGCATCCGTTTCGCCCCCCGCTCGAGCGCACGGCTCAAGTGCGCGCGCTATTCACGCGCGCGCAGTCGCTCATGCGCGAAATGAGGCTTCCCCTCGGCGAGGCTGCAACCGGTGGCGGCTCGGATGGAAACTTTACGGCCGCGCTGGGCGTGCCGACGCTCGATGGTCTCGGCGCTGTCGGCGATGGCGCGCACACCCCGCGCGAACACATGGTGATCCGAGCGCTGCCTGAGCGCGCCGCTCTCATTGCCGCCCTTCTAGCCACTCTCTGAAATCAGCGAACGTATTCGTGCCGCAAATAAGCGATAGTCTGCTGGTCGAGGTCGGAATAGTCGGAGTGAAGCACTTCGCGCAGCGCAGCTTCCGTCGAAGGCGCTGTCGAGATGCGATCGATCAAGCGGCTGATATCGCTGATCCCGCCGCTCTGAATGATGGTTTCGACCGCGGCCAGCGCATAGGAGTAGGCAAACCGCGCGGCGCCGCCCGATAATCCCATCCAGGAACCCTCAAGCATTTCGAGCCGAGGCGGCTGCCCCTGCCCGGCGGTCTCGACAAGCGCCGCCGCATCGCCGCCGCTCCGCCTCCCCTCCATCCACTGCGCGACGCCTTCCTGAAGCCACGTGGGCGCGCGGCCGTGCGATTTCTGGTTGATAAAACTGTGCGTCAATTCGTGCTTCAAGACGTTCGCAAGGTCCGAAGTCACGCCGCTCAGTCCCTGAACCGGGACACGGATGCGGCCGTCGTTGAGCGCGCCCACCCAGCTCGGAGCGCGTGTAATATCGGCGAAGGTTTGCCCGGTGTAAAGAATCACGGAAATCTGTTCGCGCGGCGTGTAGTCAAGCTGCGACTCGATATCTCGAAAGTCGTCTTCGAGCGCGCGCAGAATGGCGCGAGCCAGCTCAGGCGTGGCCGTCCCGCTGTATTTCAGCGCAAAGTGGGCGGTCTCACCCTCGCGATAGCTTTCCTCTTCCGCCTTGTCGCGCTCAACTTTCTCAAGCGCGTGCTCGATATCCGGATCGTGACGCAGTTTCAGCGCCCGGTTCCATTCCGAGATAGCCTGATCCAACTTGTTCGAGTCGTAATACGCCCACCCCATCAGCTTCGCGACATCGAATGAATTCGGGTCTATGCGCCGCGCGCGTTCCAGCGGATCCAGCGCCTCGCTCGGCTGGCTCTGATTCAGGTAAAGAACGGCAAGATTCAGGAGCAGGCCGACCTCATTAGGCGCAAAGACAAGCGCCTGGCGATAATGATCGATCGCCGAGTTGGTATCACCCTTGGCCGCAAGAAACTGGGCAGCCGCGTAATGCGCCGCCGCGACTTTCTGGATGGCGAGAGCGGAGCCGGATCTGGCATCGGATTCCAACCGCGAGATGTAGCCGAAATCGATCGAGTCGTTATGAATGGTCAGGCTGACAATCTCTTCATAGCCGCGGACCGGCGCTATTTCCGGCGCCGATACCGGCGGCTCGGAAGAAGCTTTCGCTCCCGAGGAATACGAAAGATTGTCGTGCTCGATGCGCGCCACAATCGACTTCGGAATGGACATCGTGCCGGCGGGAGTTTCGTAGCTGACGTGATCGCCGTCGTCCTTCACATTGGAGGCGATGATTCGGCGGCCGTTCTTCAGAACAATCGTATCCGCCGCCGCGGATGACACGCCGAGCAGGAGCAAAGCCCCAATCGGGATGGCGCGATACACAAACTGATTTTAGCAACCGGGCGGGCCGTCGTTGCCGCGCTCCTTGCTGGCCGATGCCCTAAGTTGTACAGTCGATTTCATGCGAATTCTTTCGCAAGCCAGGCGGGCCAGTTCATTTATCGCACTCTCCGCCGCGTGCTTCATCTGCCTGATCGTGCTGGCACTTCCCCCAGATTCTCTTGCGTTGCAGGCGGCAGCAGCAGCCCCGCAATCGTCTGTTGCAAAAGGCGTCTCGGCGGACCCTCGCGCTCTCTACAAAGCGCTCAACGAGCTCCGCACCGACTCGGCGCACGTTTATACGGTGGAAGAATTGAACCTCCGCCGCGATATCGTCAATCTTCGCCTCATGGACGGCAAGCTTGCTTTTCTGCAAGCGCTCGACGGGCGCGTAACCGGCGCCGTCTTCACCGGCCACGGCCATATTTTCGCCACGCCCCATGACCGTGGCGAACGGCAATCGCTCGCGCAATTCCTGGGCGTTCCGATCCTCGATCAATCATTCTCACGCGCTTATCTTCGCTTTACAGACGACACCGCATCCGAAATCAAGCTCCAGCTGGACTCGAGCAAATCGGTTCCAAGCAGCGATCCGGATTTCGCCGAGACCTGGGAGCCGGTGATCGCAAACCTGAACCCCTGGCATTCGCTGCGAATCATGTTCGATTGGCTGTCGACGGATCCGCTCCCTTATTTCTATGCCGGGATTGCCAGCGAATCCGTGGGCCCATTCGACGTCTTGGTGGACAGCCGCCGTGAAGAACAAGTGCTGCTAGGCCAGCCGCGATTTGCCCCCGGCGCACGCTTCTACGACACCTGGGCCTCCTTCCGCGCCATTGGAGCGCCGAAAGCGCCGGTGCAGACATTCTCTCCGGCCGGCTACCGCGTGAACACGGTCATCGCGGAAGATCTTTCGCTCGAGGGCAAGACAACGCTGCACGTGAAAGCCGATCGGCCAGGCGAACGAGTCCTTCCCCTCGAACTCTCGCGCAATTTGGCCGTCGAAGAAGTGACATTCGAAAACGGTCAGCCGCTTGCCTATTTCCAGAATGAGGATCTAAGCCGGCGCGACATTCTCAGCCAAGGCAACGATTCGCTGCTCGTAGTCCTCCCGGCACCCGCCACGCCCGGTGAAGAATTTCAAGTGGAAGTGAAATACCGCGGCAGCGTCATCAGCGATGCGGGAAACGGCGTCGAATTCGTCGGTGAACACGGCACTTGGTACGCCCACACCAGTGGAGGAGATCATTTTGTCCCCTTTGACCTCTCGTTCCGCTGGCCAAAGCGTTTCACTTTGATCGCCACCGGCAAGGAAGTTGAATCAAGCGAGGATTCCGAGATGAAGTCCGGCCGCTGGAAATCCGAAGTCCCCTTCGCCGTCGCAGGCTTCAATCTGGGCGAGTACAAAATGGAAACGGCCGCCGGAGACCATCCGAAGATCCGGCTTTATGCCAATCAACAGCTCGAAGACGTCATCCTGGCCATGCTGCACAAAGGTGCCTCCATCCACTCGACCGTCTTGCCGCCGCTTATTCAAGCACCGCATGACCCAGCAAGAATTGGTGTTACCGCTGAGCCTCCGCCGCCAAGTCCCGCCTCCGTGCTGAAGCATCTGGGCGGCGAGGTTTCCGACAGTATTCATTTCCTCGAAAATTTGAATGGCCCTTTTCCCTTCGACCATCTCGACGTATCGCAGATTCCCGGCAATTTCGGGCAGGGATGGCCGGGCCTGGTCTACCTCTCGACACTCGTTTTCTTGTCGCCGGAAACGCAAGCACAAGCCGGGCTCGCCGAGCGGACGCAGCAGGAAACTCACGAGCTGATGCCCTTTCACGAGGTGGCTCATCAATGGTGGGGCAACGTGGTCGGCTCGGCCATTTATCGCGACGGGTGGATTGAAGAAGGGATGGCGAATTACCTCTCCCTGCTATACGTGGATGGCCGTAAGCCGGCCGATCATCGCCTGGCATCGTGGCTGGAACGCTATCGAGAAGCCCTCTCCGCCAAGATTCCAGGCTCCCCGGAACTCGTCGCCGATGCAGGTCCGCTCACTTTTGGCATCCGCCTCACGTCTTCGAAAGCCCCGAATGCCTATGAAGCAATCACCTACGGAAAAGGGACGTGGGTAATTCACATGCTCCACGAAATGCTGCGCGACCCGAATGCCAAAGATCCCGACGAGCGCTTCCGCGAATTATTGCGCTCGCTTCTCGATGAGCATCGTTTTCATTCGCTTTCGACCGGAGATTTGCAGCGAGCCATCGAGCAGCGCATGACGGCGGCAATGGACCTGGAAGGAACGCATTCGATGGATTGGTTTTTTGACCAATGGGTTCGCGGAACCGGAATCCCGCATTACGCCGTGGATTTCCGCACAAGCCAGCACGGGAAGGAATTCGTGGTCACGGGCAGGCTCTTGCAGACGGGCGTCGATGATGTTTTCACGGCTGCGGTCCCCCTCTACGCCGGGCGGCCCGGAGGAAAGCAGGAGCGGCTCGGTGTGGTGGTGACAACCGGCCCTGAAACCCACTTCCGGTTCGTTTCGAAAACCCGGCCGCCGCATATCTCGATCGATCCGCATCTCACGATTCTTTCCCGCACGGATTAATACTCTCGTTCCTCCCGCCGCCTCCGAATTTCAGAACTCTTCTCTGCAAACTTGGAGCGCAGGGGGAATTCAACTTGCATCCGGGCGGCTCCCCCTTTATGCTAGGCCCTCCTGAGTGCACCACAGAGTCAGGGGACCAGCTAATCCTGACGGCGCAATGGTCTTCTCGCACCATTCGCAGGCGTGGACACTCCGGAAGGTGAGTCGCAGACTTGAGGGAGCATGAATGCTGCGATTCAAGTTCATTCAACACCCCTTCTTGCAGTTCGCAGGATTAACAAACTCAATGTCGGGGTAGCCTTGTGGCCTCTGAAGGTTCTGAACACGCAGCCGAGACCGGCCAGGGCAATCTACTCCTTGAGCCGGGCCACACACTCGGTACCGTAACGGACAAGATCAGCTCGATCGTGCTCACTCGCGGCACGACGAAAGGCTGGCTGTTAGGCTTCGCCATCGCGTTTTCCCTGATGATGCTGCTGCTCGTGTCCGTTTCCTACCTGCTCGTGAAAGGTGTGGGCATCTGGGGAATCAATATTCCCGTCGGCTGGGGCTTCGCGATTGTGAATTTCGTCTGGTGGATTGGAATCGGCCACGCCGGGACGCTTATCTCCGCGATTCTTCTTTTACTCCGCCAAAAATGGCGAACTTCCATCAACCGTTTTGCCGAGGCCATGACGCTGTTCGCGGTCGCGTGCGCCGGACTGTTCCCGATCCTGCATATGGGGCGGCCTTGGCTTGCCTATTGGCTGACCCCCTATCCCAACCCGATGTGGACGTGGCCGCAGTTCCGCAGCCCGCTGGTCTGGGATGTGTTCGCGGTCTCGACGTATGCGACTGTCTCTCTCCTGTTCTGGTTTGTGGGGCTGATACCGGATCTTGCCACGCTACGCGATCGGGCCAAGAACCGCGCCGGGCAAGTTATTTACGGGATTTTGGCCATGGGCTGGCGCGGATCGGCTGTTCACTGGCACCGCTACGAGACAGCTTCGCTATTGCTCGCCGGCCTCGCGACGCCTCTGGTCGTGTCCGTGCACACGGTCGTTAGCTTCGACTTCGCCGTCGCCCAGGTTCCCGGCTGGCACACCACGATCTTCCCGCCTTACTTCGTGGCCGGCGCCATCTATTCCGGCTTTGCGATGGTGATGACGCTCGCGATTCCCATTCGCAAGTTCTATCGCCTCGAAGATTTCATCACCATGCGCCATCTCGGAAACATGGCCAAAGTCATGCTCGCCACCGGCTTGATCGTCGCCTATGGCTACATGATGGAAACTTTCATGGCCTTCTACAGCGGCAATCAATTTGACAAATTCACCATCCTCAATCGCATGACCGGCCCCTACGCATTCTTTTACTGGATGTTGATCGCCTGCAATATTCTTATTCCGCAACTGATGTGGTCTCCTCGGGTGCGCTCGAGCGTCCCCATGCTGTTCATTATTTCACTGGTCGTGAACGTGGGTATGTGGCTCGAGCGCTTCGTGATTGTGGTCATCAGCCTGCATCGCGATTTTCTGCCCTCTTCGTGGGGCATGTATTACCCCACCCGCTGGGACTGGGCTACTTATGTCGGCACGATTGGACTGTTCGTGACGTTGCTGTTCCTCTTTCTCCGCTTCCTGCCGATGATTTCGATTTACGAAATGCGCACGCTGGTGGAGGAAACACAAGAAGAGGACCGGCGCAAATAGGGAGAGATCTGAAAAAGCTCGATGGCGCAGATATTCCATCACAGCACGAACCTGATCTCGCGGCTGACCATCTACGGGAGTGTGTTCATTCTCGGCCTGCTCGGTTATGCCCTCTATGAGATCGGCATGTCTTCGTACTACACCAACGTGAATGTGGCCCGCGAACAGCCTGTCCCGTTCAGCCACAAGCATCACGCCGGCGAGCTCGGGATCGATTGCCGCTATTGCCACACTTCGGTCGAGAAATCCTCCTTCGCGGGCGTGCCGCCGACGCAAACATGCATGACCTGCCATTCACAGATTTGGACAAATGCTGCGATGCTCGAGCCGGTGCGCGCGAGCTATCGCAACGACACCTCGATTTCCTGGACGCGCGTGAACGCCCTCCCGAATTTCGTTTATTTCGATCACAGCATTCACGTCAGCAAAGGCGTCGGCTGCACCACGTGCCACGGTGCCATCGCCGAGATGCCGCTCACCTGGCGCGCGCAAACGCTCTACATGTCCTGGTGCCTCGAATGCCACCGCGCGCCCGAAAAATTCGTGCGGCCCAAGTCGGAAGTTTTCAACCCGCATTATGAGCCGCCGCCAAATCAGATTGAGATGGGACTGAAGCTCGTGAAGGAATATAAGATTCAAAGCCTGACGAACTGCTCGACGTGCCACCGATGAAAGCGATGCGAAGAATACGATGAGCTCCGAATCCAACACGAAGAGCCCGAACCCATCGGACCTCGAAGCCTTGCGCTCGAAGCTTGCCGAAGGCAATGGCAAGCGCTTCTGGCAGAGCCTCGACGAACTGTCTGAGACGAAGGAATATCGCGAATTCCTCGAAAATGAATTCCCCGCCAATGCGGAATCGCAGCCCGGGGGAATCAACCGCCGTGAAATGCTGAAGCTGGCAGCCGCTTCGGCGGCGCTTGCGGGCCTCAGCGCGTGTACAAAGCTTCCCACCGAAAAAATTGTTCCCTACGTGCGGCCGCCGGAGGAAATCATCCCCGGCAAGCCGCTCTTCTACGCCACCTCTATGCCGCTCGCGGGAGTCGCCGCCGGATTGCTCGTGGAAAGCCATATGGGCCGGCCGACCAAGATCGAAGGCAATCCGGAGCATCCTGGCAGCCGCGGCGGCACGGACGTGTTCGCGCAGGCATCCGTGCTGACTCTCTATGATCCGGACCGCTCGCAAACAGTGATGGTCGAGGGCCGGATCAGCAGTTGGGGCGCCTTTTCAACAGCCCTGGGAAATGCGCGCGCGCAACAGGCTCCCATGGGCGCAGGGCTGCGAATTCTTACCGATACCGTCACATCTCCCACGCTCGCTGCTCATATTCAAGCCGTTCTCGGCCAATTCCCCGGCGCGAAATGGCACCAGTACGAGCCTTGTGGGCGCGATAACGAGCGCGAAGGCGCACGCCTGGCCTTCGGCAAGCCCGTCAACACGGTCTATCGCTTCGACAAGGCGGATGTAGTCCTTTCGCTCGATTCCGATTTCCTCTCTTCCGGGCCGGGCCATGTGCGCTATGCGCGTGATTTCTCCAGCCGTCGCGCACTGCAAGGGCCTTCCTCCCAATTGAACCGCCTCTACGTCGTCGAAAGCATGCCCACAAGCACCGGAGCGATGGCCGATCATCGTTGGCCGCAGCCTGCCGGAAATGTGAAATACATCGCCCAGGCGCTCGCCGGAGCGGCGGGAGTTGCAGGCACCACCCCCGGATTATTGAACCAGCCGCCGTGGTCAAAGTGGCTTCCTGCTGTTGCGCACGATCTCGAGCGCCATCGTGGTTCTTGTCTGGTCATTGCCGGCGAACAGCAGCCGCCGCTCGTGCACGCTCTCGCCCATGCCATGAATGCGGCGCTCGGCAACGTCGGCAACACGGTCTATTACACCGAGCCGCTCGAAGCGATTCCCGTCAACGAAATCGACTCGCTCCGCGATCTCGTCGCCGATTTGAACGCCGGAAAAGTGGACGTCCTCCTCATCCTCGGCGGCAATCCGGTCTACGACGCGCCCGCGGATCTCGATTTCGGACCCGCGCTCTTGAATGCTAGGCTCCGCGTGCACTCCGGCCTCTATTACGACGAGACAGGCGAGCTCTGCCACTGGCATGTGAACGCCGCTCATTTCCTCGAAGCCTGGGGCGATTCCCGCGCTTACGACGGGACAGTCGGCGTCATTCAACCTTTGATCGCACCGCTGTACGACGGGCATTCAGCCCTCCAGATCGTATCGATCCTCGCGGGCCAGGCCGGCAAATCCGGCCACGATCTGGTGCGTGACTACTGGAAGGCCCAGCGCCCGGAAAAGGACAAGGCCTTCGAAGCCTTCTGGGAAACGTCTCTCCACGACGGCTTGATGGCCGGCACTGCGCTTCCGCCTATCTCAGTCTCGGTCAGGCCGGATCTCGCCAATCAAGAACCGCCTGCGCCATCTAAAGAAGCCACTTCGCTCGAAATTGTCTATCGTTCCGATCCCGCCGTCTTCGACGGCCAATTTGCGAACAATGGCTGGCTCCAGGAACTCCCGAAGCCGATAACGAAACTCACCTGGGACAACGCCGCGATGATCAGCCCGGCGACCGCGCAGAAACACGGCCTCGCGACCGGCGATTACGTGAAGCTTCAGCTCGGCACCCGCGATACGAAAGCCGGCATCATGATCGTCCCAGGGCATGCCGACGATTCCATCACACTGCATCTAGGCTATGGACGCCGCCGCGCCGGACAAGTAGGCACCGGCCCGGGCTTCAACGCGAATTTCATCCGCACCTCCAGCGCTCCCTGGATTGCCGGTGGCGTGCAGGTCGAAAAAACAGGCGACAAGTACTACTTCGCCGTCACGCAGCACCAATACGCGATCGATCTCGAGGGCCATCAGGCGGAGAAGGAAAGCACAGAAGCCTTCCGCCGCGATTTGGTGCGCGTCGCCACCCTCGAAGAATTCCGCCGCGACCCCGATTTTGCCAAGATCCGCGAAGAGGAAGAAACCAAGGGCCTCTCGCTCTACCCCGGCTTTAAATACGAAGGCTACGCCTGGGGCATGTCAATTGATTTAAACCGCTGCGTCGGCTGCAACGCCTGCGTGATTGCCTGCCAGTCTGAAAATAATATCGCCGTCGTCGGCAAGGAGCAGGTAATGCACGGCCGGGCCATGCACTGGATTCGTGTGGATACATATTTCCGCGGCGCCATCGAAAACCCGGAAATGTATTATGAGCCCGTGCCTTGCATGCACTGCGAAAACGCCCCATGCGAAGTCGTCTGCCCTGTCGGCGCCACCACCCACAGCCCCGAGGGCCTCAACGAGATGACCTACAACCGCTGCGTGGGCACGCGCTATTGCTCGAACAATTGCCCTTACAAAGTCAGGCGCTTTAATTTCCTGCTCTTCTCGGATTGGAAAACGCCCAGCCTCTACGGCCTTCGGAATCCAAACGTCACCGTCCGCAGTCGCGGGGTGATGGAAAAATGCACCTACTGCGTCCAGCGAATCAACGCGGCGAAGATCCGCTCCGAGGAGGAAGACCGCAGCGTACGCGACGGCGAAATCGTCACTGCCTGCCAATCCGCCTGCCCCGCGGAAGCCATCGTCTTCGGCAATATCAACGACCCGAACAGCCGCGTCGCAAAACTGAAAGCGCAATCGCGCAATTACGGTCTGCTCGACGATTTGAACACCCGGCCGCGCACCACTTATCTCGCGCGCGTCCGCAATCCGAACCCGGAGATTCACGAGTAGCAAGATGAAGCGAAAACCAATTTACGGCTTGCTGGCTGAATTCGAGACCCCCGACCAGTTGCTCGCGGCCGCGCGTCGCACCCGCGATGCCGGTTACAGGAGCATCGACGCGTTCACGCCGTTGCCCATCGAGGGCCTTTCCGAGGCCGTTGGCTTCGAGCACACGAAACTTCCAGCCGTCGTTTTGACTGGCGGGGTGATTGGCTGCCTCGGCGGGTTTTTCATGCAGTACTACGCCAACGTGATCAGCTACCCATTGAATATCGGCGGCAAGCCTTTCAATAGCTGGCCCGCGTTCATACCCATCACCTTCGAAATGACGGTGCTTGGCGCCGCACTTGCGGCAGTCTTCGGGATGCTGGCATTGAACGGGCTGCCCACACCTTATCATCCGGCATTCAACGTGGCGCGCTTCGCTCTCGCATCGAAAGACCGTTTCTTCCTCTGCGTGAAGGCGCGCGATAAGAAATTCGATCTGGGCCAAACCAAGGGGTTCCTCGAATCCCTGGATCCGCACGGAGTATTTGAAATTGAGGCCTGAAATCCAATTCGCGCCTGGATGCCGCCGAAGCGCAGCCCGCTTCATCGCATTGGGTCGGGTGTCAGCCGTCACTGGCCTCGCAGCGATTGCCCTGCTGATCGCCGGCTGCCGCCTCGATATGCATCTCCAGCCGAAATATTTGCCTTACCAGCCGACCACCTTCTTTGACGACGGCCGTTCCGAGCGCCAGCCTGTCCCAGGCACCGTGGCCCGCGGCCACTTGCGCCTCGACGAGCTCCTCTACACGGGAAAAGAAAACGGTGTGCTTGCCGATAAATTCCCGTTCCCAATCACGCGCGCCGATCTCGAGCGCGGCCGCGACCGTTACAATATATATTGCACGCCCTGCCACGATTACACCGGCAGCGGACGCGGCATGATCGTCCAGCGCGGCTTTTCGCCTCCACCCTCATTCCACATCGACCGGCT
This sequence comes from uncultured Acidobacteriota bacterium, assembly GCA_963701005.1. Lineage (GTDB taxonomy): Bacteria > Acidobacteriota > Terriglobia > Acidiferrales > UBA7541 > Palsa-295. The sequence goes on along the minus strand of OY969555.1, from coordinate 1,422,873 downwards.
CCGCGGCGCCCCCGCCGGTCACTTCTTTGACGTAATTACGAATGGCCTCGGCCCCATGTTTAGCTACGCGTCGCGGGTGGAGCCCGAAGACCGCTGGCGCATCGCCGCTTACATTCGTGCCCTTCAATTGAGCCAGCACGCGGAGCTGAGAGACGCGCCCAGGGACCAGCGTGAGAAATTGACGCAAGAAGCCGCTGAATCAACAGCGCCGCAGGCGCCAGGGTCGCCAAAATGAGCTCGACAGACACAATTCGCACGCAACTCGACCGCGTCGAGCGCCTCGCGTTCACCTGCGGCTTGGTTGGCGCAGCGCTCACGATCCTCTTTGCGTTTTGGAACCCGGTTCAGTTCTTCCGTTCCTACCTTCTCGCCTATGTGTACTGGCTCGCAATCCCCATGGGCTGCATGGCCATTCTGATGCTCCATCATCTTACGGGCGGCTGGTGGGGCTATCCCATTCGCCGCCTGCTCGAAGCCGGCACAAGAACGTTTCTGCCCATGGCCATCCTCTTCATCCCCGTGCTGCTGGGGATGACGCGCCTCTACAAATGGGCTCAGCCCTGGTCCGTGGCCGTCGACCCCATGCTGCAATACAAGCGCCCCTACCTGAACCCGCCATTTTTCACCGTGCGCGCGGTCATTTATTTCGCCATCTGGTTCACTCTCGCCTGGCTTCTCAATAAATGGTCAAGCGAACAGGACCGCACCGGCGATCCCCGGCTGGCCTCGCGCATGGAGGCCATCAGCGGCCCCGGCCTGATTCTCTGGGGCATCGCGGTCACCTACTCTTCGATCGACTGGGTAATGTCACTCGAAGCGCACTGGTTCTCCACCATGTACGGAATGATCGTGATGGTCGTCGCTGCGCTCACCGCCATGTCGTTCGTCGTTTTTGTGCTGCGCAGGCTTTCCGGCCAGGAGCCGATGTCACAGGCAGTCACGGCCGCGCAATTCAACGACCTCGGCAATCTGATGCTCACCTTCGTGATGCTCTGGGCTTACCTCTCGTTCTCCCAGTTCCTGATTATCTGGGCCGGAAATATAAAAGACGAAATTCCCTGGTATGTATCGCGCGCATTCGGAGGCTGGGGCGCCGTCGCGGTAGTCCTGATCGTGCTGCACTTCGCGCTTCCCTTCCTCCTGCTTTTACAGCGCGGCGTGAAGCGCCGTTTGCGCGTGCTCTCAATGGTCGCCGGAATGCTGATCGTCCTCAGCCTTGTGGATGCGTATTGGCTCGTCGTCCCGGCCTACGAGGCGGCCCCGCGCGTTCATTTACTCGACATTTTCGCCCTCGTGGGAATCGGCGGCATCTGGGTGGGCGCATTTTTCCGGCAATTGAAGCAATGGCCGCTGCTGCCGCTGCAGGACCCGCGCTTTGAAGGTGCGTTGGAGCACGAGCATGGAGACTAAATTCACCGCCCCTCACGGCGGCCAGCACGGGGGTTACGAGCGGAAAGATGCGGATGTCCGCAGTCTGCTGAAGTTCGGCCTTTCGCTCTTCGTGATCCTCGTCGTGGTCCTCATCTCGATGAAATGGACATTTTCCTACTTTGCAGCATCGCAGCAGCTCGGGCCGCCCGCTTCACCGTTTGAGAATGCGCGCGTCCTGCCGCCTCAGCCGAGGCTCCAGCCGCAGCCTCGTCTCGACCTCGAGGCTTATTGCAGCACTCAGATGACGGAACTCAACACCTACGGATGGGTGGATCCGCACAACGAGGTTGTGCGAATCCCGGTGGATCGCGCCATGGACTTGATCATCCAGCGCGGCCTGCCCTCGCGCCCTGCCCCCGGTGCACCACCAGACGGAACTGCGGCGCCGGGCGCAACACCCGCGCCCATCGTCCCGGATGCCAGCGGCTCGCAAGGTCAGTGCAGCTATCTCGTGAAGCCCCCGGCGCCGAAGGAAGAGAAGTGATGCGCCGGTTTTGTAGCGCAGTTATTGCCATGAATTCTGGAAACATGAACTAATGACTCGTTGGCCCAATTCGGCCGCCTTGATCGCCGCAAGCGCGCTGGTCTCGCTTCTGCTGCTCGTGCATCCGGCTGTCTGCCGGGCGCAGCTTACCGGGCCGGTGCAGAATATCGGCGTGCGCCCCGAGCTCCTGAAAGAAGTCGGCATCGATCAGAAACTGAACGATGCAATTCCCCGCGACCTCGTCTTCCGCGATGAAAATGGCAGCGCGGTAAACTTATCGCAATTCTTCGCGCAAAAGCCGGTAGTCCTCTCGCTGGTGTATTACGACTGCCCGATGCTCTGCACGCAAGTGCTCAATGGTCTCGACCGCAGCCTGCGCGACGTGCCCATGGATATCGGCAAGGATTTTGAAGTCGTCACCGTGAGCATCGACCCGAGTGAAACCCCAAAGCTCGCTTCCGCCAAGCGCGATCTCTACGCGGGAATTTACGGGCGGCCAGGCGCCGCAGCGGGCTGGCATTTTCTCACCGGCGACGAATCGCAAATCAAGCGCCTCGCGAATGCGGTCGGCTTTCGCTATGCCTATGACGCCGATTCGAAGCAGTTCGCGCACGCCAGCGCCATCATGATTCTCACGCCCGAGGGAAAAATTTCGCGCTACTTCTATGGCATCAAGTATCCATCGCGCGACATGCGCCTCGGCCTGGTGGAAGCCTCGGAAGGAAAGATCGGGTCACCCGTGGACCAAGTGCTGCTGTTCTGCTACCACTATGACCCCATCACTGGAAAATACGGCCTCGTGATTTCGCGTGTCATCAAAGCCGGCGGCCTGCTCACGGTGCTGGCGATTGGATTTCTGGTCTTTGCGCTCCGGCGCCACGAGCATTACGAGCTGCCGCAGCGCAACGCTTGACGTCCGCGCGGCGAAAGAGCCGCCGGCGAACGAATTTTGTGAAAGGGACATGACAAGCCTCATTCAATCCGGGCTCAGTCTATTGGCGGCCGTCCAGGAAGGCATACCGATTCGCCCGCCGGCGGCTTCCTCGATCGCCGAAGGCGTCGACCAGCTCCATTTCTTCCTCACCGCGCTCACTCTATTCTTCACCGTGCTGATCTTCACCATCATCTTCTACTTCATGGTGAAGTACCGGCGGCAATCGGAAGACGACAGGCCCGCCGACATCGAAGGCTCGCTGCCGCTCGAGATCGCCTGGACGCTGATCCCCACGCTGATTACAGTCGTGGTCTTTATCTGGTCCGCGAGCCTCTATTTCCAGAATTCGCGCCCGCCCTCCGCTTCCATGGAGATCTTCGTCGTGGGCAAGCAATGGATGTGGCACCTCCAGCATCCCGAGGGCCCCCGCGAAATCAACGAACTGCACGTCCCGCTCGGCGTCCCCGTGAAATTGACCATGACGTCCGAAGACGTCATCCACGATTTCTACATCCCAGCTTTTCGCGTGAAAAAAGACGTCATCCCGGGCCGCTATTCCTCCCTCTGGTTTCAGGCCACGAAGCTCGGCACCTATCATCTCTTCTGCGCGCAGTACTGCGGCACGGACCACGCGGAAATGATTGGCTGGGTGTATGTAATGACGCCGGCCGATTACGCCGCCTGGCTAGCCGGCGGAGCCCGCAACGAATCCATGGCTCAGGCCGGCGAGCGCCTGTTTTCGCAGCTCGGCTGCGTCACCTGCCACGTATCCGACGGCACCGGCCGCGGCCCCTCGCTCTCCGGTCTCTACGGCAAGCAGGAACAGCTGCGCTCCGGTGAAATGCGCCTGGTTGACGAAGCCCTCATCCGCCAGGCCATCGTCAACCCCAACTCGATTATCCTGCCCAATTATCCGCCGATCATGCCCACCTTCCAGGGCCAGATCAACGAGGAGCAGGTATTGCAATTGATCGCCTACGTGAAGTCGCTCGGACCGGAAGAAAGGAAGACGAACTCGAAATGAGCACGGCCGTGGCAGAAACGCCTCAGGGAGCGCCGGCGGAGTCCTCCCGCGTCAACTATTTGAACGCGAACTATGGGATCCGTTCCTGGCTCCTCACCACCGATCACAAGCGCATCGCACTCCTCTACCTCGCCTCGATCACGGTGATGTTCTTCGTGGGCGGCGCGTTCGCCGTCCTCATGCGCCTCCACCTTATCCAGCCGCAGGGCGCGCTCGTCGAGCCGGATACTTACAACAAACTCTTCACCCTCCACGGCGTGATCATGATTTTCTTCTTCTTAATCCCCTCTATTCCGGCCACCCTCGGCAATTTCCTCGTGCCCATGATGATCGGCGCGCGCGACCTTGCCTTCCCCAAATTAAATCTCCTGAGCTGGTACATCTACACCGTCGGCGCAATCTTCACGCTCTATGCCGCCATCACCGGCGGTCTGGATACCGGTTGGACCTTTTATACGCCCTATAGCAGCAGTTTCTCCCACACGCAGGTTGTCCCCGTGGCGCTGGGCGTTTTCATCACCGGCTTTTCCTCCATCCTCACCGGGCTGAATTTCGTCGTCACCATCCACAAGATGCGTGCCCCGGGCCTCACGTGGTTTCGCCTGCCTCTATTCATCTGGGCGATGTACGCCACCAGCATCATTTTCATTCTCGGCACGCCCGTAATCGCCATCACGATTTTCCTCCTGGGACTCGAGCGCCTCCTGCACGTCGGCATCTTCGACCCGGCCATCGGCGGCGATCCGATCCTTTTCCAGCATCTCTTCTGGTTTTACTCTCATCCTGCCGTGTACATCATGATTCTGCCGGGCATGGGCGTGATGAGCGAGCTGGTCACCTGCTTTTCGCGCAAGAGAATCTTCGGCTACGGCTTCGTGGCCTTCTCGAGCATGGCCATCGCGGTCATCAGCTTCCTCGTCTGGGGCCACCACATGTTTGTCACCGGCCAGTCCATCTACGCCGGCCTGATCTTCTCCGTGCTGAGCTTCCTGGTGGCGATTCCTTCCGCGGTCAAAGTATTCAATTGGACTGCGACCCTCTACAAAGGTTCGATCTCCTATCAGGCCCCCATGCTTTACGCGCTTGGCTTCATCGGCCTTTTCACCATGGGCGGCCTCACCGGACTGTTCCTCGCCTCACTCGCCACCGACGTGCACTTGAACGGAACCTACTTCATCGTCGCCCATTTCCACTACATCATGGTCGGCGGCGCCGTAATGGCCTATCTCGGCGGCATCCATTTCTGGTGGCCCAAAATTACCGGGCGCATGTATCCGGATGGCTGGGCGCGTTTTGCCGCGCTGGTAATTTTCGTCGGCTTCAACCTCACCTTCTTCCCCCAATTCATGCTCGGCTATCTGGGCATGCCGCGCCGCTACGCGGTCTACCCGGCCGAATTTCAGGTGCTCAACGTGATGTCTTCGGCAGGCGCCTCAATCCTGGGCATTGGCTACCTCATCCCGCTCATCTATCTCATCTGGTCCATGCGTTACGGCCCGGTCGCCGGCCCCAATCCCTGGAAAGCGAAGGGCCTCGAGTGGGAAACACCTTCGCCGCCCCCAACCGAAAATTTCGAGGAAATTCCCGTCGTGACCGAAGAGGCCTACGACTACTCAAATCCGAATCTGGGGGTGCCACGTGTCTGATCTGGCGGCGCACAGCGCCCATCCTCCGGGCTTCGCGCATCAATTCGAGGACATGGAACAGCAGCACGAGGCCGGAAACCTCGGCATGTGGGTGTTCCTGGTCACGGAAATCATGTTCTTCGGCGGCCTGTTTGCCACCTACACCGTCTATCGCGCCCTTCACTTGGAAGCTTTCGAAACGGGCAGCCGTCTCCTCGACATTCGTTTCGGCGCGACGAATACTGCCGTTCTGATTGGAAGCAGCTTGACCATGGCCCTCGCCATCCACGCCGCCCAGGCCGGAAAGCGTAAGTCGCAAATTATTTTCTATCTAATTTCCACTATGATCCTCGGCGCGCTCTTTCTTGGCCTGAAATTCACATTCGAATGGCACCACGATTTTGTCGAGCACCTCGTGCCCGGATTCGGTTTCGCCTACGCGGGGCCTCACGCTCCGGGCGTTGAAATGTTTTTCTGCTTCTATTTCTTCATGACCGGCCTGCATGCCCTGCACATGATCATCGGGCTGGGCGTTCTCACCGTTCTCACCGTCATGGCGGCCCGCGGCTGGTTCAGCACGGAATATTATTCGCCGCTCGAAGTCAGCGGCCTTTACTGGCACTTCGTGGACATCGTCTGGATTTTCCTCTTCCCGCTGCTCTATTTGATCGGCGGCCGCTACGCGCTGGGAGGAGGCCACTAATGTCCGGACACATTGTCCCGGTCAGGACTTATGTTGGGATTTTTCTGGCCTTGCTCGCGCTCACGGCGCTCACCACCGCCGTCGCATTTTTCGATCTCGGCCGCTGGAATACGGTTGCGGCTCTCGCCATCGCCGTCACCAAGATGCTCCTGGTCATCCTTTTCTTCATGCACGTGAAATACAGCAGCGGCCTCACCCGCGTGATCATCCTCGCCGGCTTTTTCTGGTTCGCCATTCTCGTGGCGCTCACGCTTTCAGACGAGCTCACTCGGAATTGGACTCCGCGGCCCCAGCCCTGGGGCGCGCTCCTTCCATTTCTTCATCACCTCTTTTAGCCTGACTCGTCTCAGGAATAATCTTTGTGGGTCGCGGTTTCAACCGCGACATTTGGATGCGGGATAATTTGGGCCTCAGCCCCTGAAGATCCCTGCCGCCGCGATTCGCGGCATTCATAAAATAACTTGCGGGCTATTTTGAATTTGCTGCGCGGAAGGCAAGCACCGCATTCAACCCGCCGAAAGCGAACGAATTCGATATCGCCGCTTCCACTTGCTGGGTGCGTGTGTGATTGGGGATGTAATCGAGATCGCATTCCGGATCGGGCTCGTTGTAGTTGACTGTCGGCGGCAGCGCTCCATGATGCAGCGCCAGAATCGTGGCCACCGCCTCGAGCGCCCCGGCGGCGCCCAGCGCATGCCCGTGCATCGATTTTGTGGAACTCACCGCGAGCTTGTCCGCGTGCGCGCAAAAAACCGCCCGAATTGCGCGCGTCTCCACCGGATCATTCCCCGGCGTTCCGGTCCCGTGCGCGTTCACGTACCCCACTTCCTCCGGCGCCATTCCCGCATCCCGCAATGCCCCGCGCATCGCCCGCGCCGGCCCTTCCACCGTCGGCTGCGTCAAATGGTGCGCATCGGAAGTCATCGCAAACCCGCAAATCTCCGCGTAAATTTTCGCCCCGCGCGCCTTCGCCGCCTCAAACGGCTCGAGAATCAATATCGCCCCGCCCTCGCCCAAAATCAGTCCGCGGCGATCCTTGCTGAAGGGACGGCACGTATCCGGCGCGATCACGCGCATCGCTTCCCAGGCCTTCAGAAATCCGTACGCAAAATTTGCCTCGCTGCCGCCCGTCACCGCCACTTCCACATGCCCGCCGCGCACCATGTGAAACGCCTGCCCAATCGCGTGGTTCGCCGAAGAACAGGCCGTCGAGACCGTGTACGCAGGGCCGCTGAGTTTCAGGTCCATCGCGATGTGGCTCGCTCCGGCGTTTGACATTGTCTTGGGAATCGTCAGCGGATGAACGCGCCCGCGGTCCTTCAGGTACAGATCCTGATAACCAATCTCGATTGCCCATTGCCCGCCGACGCAGGAGCCGCAAATCACCGCCGTCTGTTCGCGCAGGGCAGGCGTAAACTCCAGCCCCGAATCGCGCAGCGCCTCGCGTGCCGCCACCACGGAGAATTGCGCGAACCGGTCAATCTGGGCATCCTTCCCGCCTTCGAAATGTTTCAGGGGATCGTAACCGGTCACTTCCGCGCCCATTTCGAATTTCAATTTTGAGCGGTCCACGGACTGGATCGGACCAATCGCGCACCGGCCTGCGCGAAGCGATTCCCAATTTTCCGTGAGGTTGAGTCCTAAAGGAGAGATGATTCCAAGGCCTGTGATTGCGACTCGGCGCTCCGCCATTCTTCAGTCCGCCGGCGTGGCTGTGCCCACGGATTTGCCGGGCGGCGTGGCGGGAATGAGCTTCTTCACGCCCGCGATGATGTCGTTCACTGTGCGAATCGACCGCACATCATCATCCGGAATCGAAATCTGGAAGGCGTTTTCAAGCTCGAACAGAAGTGTGAATACGTCGAGTGAGTCAATTCCCAATTCCTGCAGATTTGTCTCCGGCGTGATCTTGTCCGCTGAAATCCGCTTCACGGATGCCAGCGTGGCGATCACCTTTTCTGCCACCGCATCAGCCATCCAGCTTACCCCCGTCGGTGCGTTGCATCATTCGTCGTGCTCGATTCGTCCACTGTACGCCGGCAGACCGAAGCGCGGATGTTTACCCCCGCAGACCCTAGCCCAAGACGCGCAGAAAATCAAATTTTAACAGGACTCGACCCCTCGGGGCTCGATGTTTTTCCCCGGTTGGCTCACAGCCTACCACCCTGAATCAGTATTATCCAAGCGGCCGGAGGAGAAATTCTGGCGAAACAGCCGCCGTCGCCCCAATGAACGTCAGCGGCCAAGGGGCGGGTTCGCCGCCGCTCCGGTTGGCTCAAGTTCCTTCAGCGCCACCGGCGGAAGCTTCTCGATGTTGCTCATAAACGTCACCAGCAGCCAGATCTGGTTTTCGCTCAGCGTTCCGCCCCAAGCGGGCATGCCCGAAAACCGAATGCCATGCTGCGTAATGTAGAAATTCTCGTTTTCCGGCATGTCCGGAGCATCCGAGAAAAATTGCGGCACCGGCGGATTGAACGATTTCCCAAACTGCGTTTCCCGGTTCGAAGGGATGCCGTGGCAGCCCGCGCAATGATTCAGGTAGAGCCGCGCTCCCTCGGTCAGATTTTGCTCCGCGGGCGCGGTTGGGTTCTTTGTCTCCGGCGCGTGCCGTTCCGTCGAAGCGTCCACTGCGCTCGCGGCCAGCTTTCTCTCAATCGTCGAGGGTTTCTGGTCCGCCTGTAAATTCATATAACCCTGCTTCAAATAGAAAAAGCCGCCAACGACAGCGACCAATACCGTGAAAACAATTCCAAACAGGAAACCCCTCATTGGGCCTCTCTCTCCGGGCAATTGAATTCTAGCAAAGTTCGTGGCATTACTTTACTTCCTCCAGCCGATTTTATTTCCAGGCGTTTCTCATTGACGGGCCGCAAGCGATTCATCATGGCTTTGCCGCCGACGCGCCTGAATCCAGGTCATGTTTCGCCTCATGCAGCAGCGCAGTGTTTCTCTCGAGTTCAGCTTCCAGAATCTTCACCTGTTCCGCCGCGCGTTTCCAATCGCCCGCCTCGGCAGCTTCTGCCACTCCCGGCAGTTCCAGATGCGCATAAGTGGACCGCGTCCCATAAATCGTGTGCTTAAACCACGGCCGCCCCGGAATCCCCTGCGGATTGCACCAATTCCGTTCGATTTGCATCAGCGCCCAGTTCACGCGCGCAGCCAGTGCGCCATCGACGCGCCCTCCCGCGATTGCCACCGAAATGCTCTGATTCAGATCGCGCCCGGCCGCCTGAAAATTGAAAATATGCTCCAGCAACGCTGTCAGCGTCACTTGCCCGCTCAGATGGCTGCTAGCATCGAGGTCCGCGAGAAATTGCCTGATGTTCGCGCCGTAGGATTCGAAATCGAAAGGAAGTATCTCCGCATTCCCCAAGCGCATCGCCGTGACACCCCAAAGCTGCGACATCAATCCATGATAGCGATAGCCGGGATCTCCAAAATGATTCATCCAGTAAAAATCGTCGTACATCGAATGGTAAACGCCATAAGGCCCATTGAATGTCAGCTCAATCGTCGGAATCCCCAGAAAATTCAGAAACACAGTGTGATCGGACCCACTCCCAATCCGCGAGTTCGCAAGTTCCGAGTCCGGCACAGGCTGAGCTGCGTGAAGCTCCGCCTGCCGCGACACCTTCCATTCATCGTACAGTGTCGCGCCCGAAGGCGCCGGAAGCGCGTGGCTCACTTCCAGCAGCAGCGGCGCGAGCGAGCCCACCGCCTCGCCTTGAAAATCCTTCCCCGAAGTCGCCTCGTCCACATTCAAATACGCCACGGCTTTCTGCTTCAATTCATCCGCGAACTGCTCGCCCCACTCCGTCGACCCCGTCAGCGCATATTCTTCCCCGTCCCAGCTACAAATAACGAGCGTGCGCTTCGGCCGTATCCCCTGCCGTAGAAGCTCGCCCAGATTGCGAGTCATTTCCAGCATGGAAGCCGTGCCGCTCGAAGGGTCCACGCCGCCGAAAACCCAAGCGTCGCGATGATTCCCCAGTATCACCCACTCGTCCGGAGATTCCGCGCCGCGAATTCGCGCTTCCGTCACAAAGTAAGGCTGCACGCGCGTATCCATCTGCACCTTCAGGTGAACGCGCACCCGCTTTCCGCCCAGCCGGTATTTGAATGGCAATCCTCCCTGCCACGATTCCGGTGCCAAGGGCCCGTCCATATTTTCAAGCAGCGGCTGCGCATCGCGCCACGATAGCGGAACGCCCATGATTTTCGGCAGCGAGATGGCATCCTCGGGCGCAATCCTCTTCGCGCCAGGAACCGAAGCCCACCCGGGCGTCAGCGGGTCCCCCGGCTCGAGAAAATCATAAGTGATCGCCCCGCGCTGGATATGGCTCTCCGGCCCCCACGGCCCTGTCGGATACACGGGCCCTTGCTTGAAGCCATCCTCCGCGGGATCGGAGTAAATCAAAATCGCCGCCGCACCAATCCGTTCCGCCGTCAGCGCCTTGAATCCGCGATAGCTGTAAGGATTCGAATAGCGCACCAGCACGATTTTCCCGCGCACCTTGATTCCGTGTTTCGCCAGGTACTCGTAGTCCTCGGGATTCCCGCTGTGCGCGTAGACCACCGGCGCGGTCACTTCACCCGAAGCCGAATAACCCAGGTACGCGCCCGAAACATCCGGATTCTTCGTGTCGGGGTCCGAATCATAAGCATCTTCCCGCAGGCTCGCCACGTAACGCTTCGGCTTCACCATCTCGAGCGAAATTTCGTGTGGCGAAGAATTCAGCACGTCGTACTCGTGAATCGTCACATCTTCCAAGCCTTGCTCGCGCCACCGCTTGGCAACCCATCGCGCCAGATCATTATTCCGCGCCGAACCAGCCGGATGCGGCTCCGCTGTCAGGTAACGATGAAATTTTGCGATTTCTTCCGTCGAAGTGAGCGCTCGATAGCGCGCCTCAATCGCGCCCTCACGTTCCGCTGCCCGAGGAGAAAAGCCGGACATCGTCACAGCAACGGGAGCACCAGCGAACGCAACAGCGCCAAGCGACAGCAGCGACGCAACGCAAACGCGCGATCGAGCAGCCCCGTCAAGCCAGCGCAGAGGACCCTCCCGCACCGGCAAGATGTGACTTCTCCAAATCCGCAATCGCATGCTCAAGCCCGGCCACCAGCATCTGCATCATCGTGGACGTAATCGTGAAGGGCGGCGCGATCAGAATGTGGTCGCCGCTCGTGCCGTCCGCGCAGCCTTGAATCGGATACGTCATCACGCCGGCCTCGAGCGCGTCTTCTTGAATGCGGAAAGCGATCTGCGCATCAGCGGGAAAAGGCTTCCGCGTCTTCGCGTCGCACACGAATTCGATTCCGATCAGCAAGCCCGTCCCGCGAATATCGCCCACAACGGAAAATTTCCGCAGCACCTCGAGCATCCCAAGCAGTTCCTTTCCCGCAGGCTCGACGCGCGCAAAAAGTTTTTCGCGCTCCAGATAATCAAGCACTGCATTCCCCGCCGCCGCTGCCACCGGATGCGAGTTGTACGTGAACCCATGAAGAAACGACCCCGTGCCCCGCGAAACCGCCTCCGCCACATGCCCCGCCACAATCACCGCCCCCAGCGGCGCATACCCGCTCGAAATTCCCTTCCCCACCAAAATCATGTCCGGCGTAATCCCCCAATGATCCACGCCGAAATTCCTGCCCGTCCTGCCGATCCCAGTCATCACTTCATCAGCAATCAGCAAAATTCCATGTCGCCGGCAAATCTCCGCGATCCGCTGCACGTATCCATCTGGCGGCGCGACGGCCCCAAGCGTCGCTCCAACAACCGGCTCGAAAATAAATGCAGCCACATCTCCCGACCCATCGCGCTCAAGCATGCGATTCAGTTCGTCAGCGCAATCCACGTTGCAAGACGGATACTCGAGGCTTAGCGGGCAGCGGTAACAATAGCAAGGCGGAATGTGCCCCCACTCGGGAAGCATGGGAGCAAAGGGATCGCGCCGACGCACATTGCCCGATACGGCCAGCGCCCCAAGCGTTGTCCCGTGGTAGCTCTGCCACCGCGAAATCACGCGCGACCGATTCTTGTCCCCGCGCTCGATCCAGTATTGCCGCGCAAGCTTTAGGGCCGTCTCGGTCGCCTCCGAACCGCCCGACGTGAAATACACGCGCCCACGGGGCCGCATCCCATGTGGCGCAAGCCCCAGAATCCGCTGCGCCAGCTTCTCCGCGATTCCCGTATGAAATTGCGAGGAGTGCACATACGCAAGCTGGCTCGCCTGCTCCGCCATCGCGCGCGCAACTTCCTCAACGCCGTGCCCAATCGTAACCACCGCTGCGCCCCCGCTCGCGTCGAGAAACCGCCGCCCATCCGCCGTAAAAATAAAGCACCCTTCCCCGCGCACCGCGCGCGGGTACGACTTCAGAAAACTCCGCGGAAAAACAGCTTCGTCCATCATTTTCCTTCAGGAACCGCCCAGTCCGTTTGCCGCAACCGCAATTCGCGCAATCTCCGCGCGAATCGGCGTCCACGGACGAGCGATTCTAGCAGAAATTCCCTTTCGCCCACCGACGCCTCATTCCCATTTCAGTTTTTTCACATTAATCGACGGCGGTGGAAATTTCAGATCCATGGCTTCAAGAGTCTCAACAATTACGTGCGAAACCGCCAGGTTCCGAAACCATTTCTTGTTCGAAGGGACGATAAACCACGGCGCTCGCCGCGTGCTGCACCGATTGAGCGCTGCTTCATAAGCCTTCACATAATCGTCCCAATATTTCCGCTCGTTGAAATCCGCTTCGGAAAGTTTCCAATGTTTGGACGGGTCGTCCAGTCGCTCGAAGAATCGCTTCTTCTGCTCGTCCTTGCTGATGTGCAGGAAAAATTTCAGAATCCGCACATTGTTCTCGCTCAGCATCTCTTCAAATTCATTGATCTGGCCATACCGGCGGGACCACACTTCCTTTGGCACCAGATTGTGCACCCGGGCGATGAGTACGTCTTCATAATGCGACCGGTTGAAAATTCCGATTGCGCCGAATTCAGGGACAGCCTTGTGAGCCCGCCACAGAAAATCGTGCGCCGATTCCTCTCGCGATGGCGTCTTGAACGAAGTCACGCGGCACCCCTGCGGATTCACACCCGACATCACATGCCGTATCGTCCCATCCTTGCCCGCCGCGTCTAATCCCTGGAAGATGATCAGCAGCGAGCGTTTATTCTCGGCATACATGCGATATTGCAATGCATCGAGTTTCCCGAGCGTCTTCTCGAGGCTGGCCCGCATTTTGTGGTTCTTCTGCCAGCCCAGGGTTTCGTCCGCGCCATGATCCGACAGTTTCACTTTGCTGCCCGCCACCGCCATGAGCTTCTTGCCGAAGTTGGTCGTCACGGGTTTACCTGCCTTGAAAAATTAAATTCATCGGGTCAGCCATCTGCAAGAGTGAGAAAATCGCACGTCACTGTTTCCCGCATCCTGATGCAATGCCGCACTCGCACAGCCTGACCAATGGTTCCGATGTAACACTTTTTTCATGTCGGATTCATAGTTCAGAAGTATGATATGCGATTGCAGCTGAGTATATTCCACATGGCCACAGTCTTGACTGACATTCCCGTTGCCGCTGACGCAACGCCTCAGAAGTCGCGCGCACTCAAGCGCGAATACCCCGGCGCCCTCGTCGTTGTTGAAGGCATCGACGGCTCCGGCAAGAGCACCCAACTCTACTTGCTGAAGAGGTGGCTTGAAATCGGCGGCTACCGCATCCATTTCACCGAATGGAACTCTTCCCCGCTCGTCAAGTCTGCCACGCGGCGCGGCAAGCAGCGGCGGCTGCTGACGCCCACCACATTCTCGCTCCTGCACGCCGCCGATTTCGCCGACCGCTGCGAGCGTCAGATTCTCCCGCTGCTCCACGGCGGTTACCTGGTGCTCGCCGACCGCTACGTTTACACCGCCTTCGCCCGCGATGCTGCCCGCGGCTGTTCCCCGCGCTGGCTGCGAAATCTCTACAGCTTCGCTCCCGTTCCCGACATCACTTTCTATTTCCGCGCCCCGCTCGACGTGGCCGTCAACCGCATCGTCGCCGGCCGCCCCAAACTAAAATATTACGAAGCCGGCATGGACCTCGGCCTTTCGCTCGACCGCGCCGAAAGCTTCCGCATCTTCCAGGAACGAATCCTCGGCAATTACGACCAGATGATCGAAACGGATCATTTCGTGCTCATGGACGGCACCGTCCCCGTAAACAAGCTCCAGAAACAGATGCGCCAGATTCTCGGTGAGAAAGTGGACCTCACCCAGTTCGCGCCAAAGAAACAATGAAGCCTCCCGATCAAAACAACGGCTCCGGCGCTGCACCAAAATCTCGCTCCGCCAAAAAGAGCAAGAAAAATGGCCGCCCCGAGGCTCCTTCGCGCTTCTATGGCACGCCGCTTCCCGGCGTGAAGCTCGAAGAGCTCAGCGGCACCCTCTTCGTCCTCGAAGGCACCGACGGTTCCGGCCGCTCCACGCAAATATCCCTGCTCACCGAATGGCTCGAGTCCGAAGGCTTCGCCGTCCAGACCATGGGCCTCCGCCGATCCTTCCTCGTCGGCGCTGATATCGACGCGCTCATGGCCGAAAACTCCGTCACGCGAACCACCCTCTCCCTCATGTACAGCACCGACTTCTTCGATCAGCTCGAACGCCGCATCCTTCCCGCGTTGCGTTCCGGCCTCATCGTGCTTGCCGACCGCTATATTTTCACGCTCATCGCCCGCTCAGCCGTCCGCGGAATCGGGCGCGATTATCTTCACGGCATCTACGATATGGCTTTGCGGCCAGACCTCACCTTCTGGCTCAACGTCCGCCCGGAAATTGCCTTCGATCGTGAATTCAAGAAAGCCCAGACCATCAGCTACTGGGAATCCGGCCGCGACATGTCGCTCTCGAACGATCTCTTTCAATCGTTCATCCGTTATCAATCCTTGATTAAGCGCGAATTCGAGTATCTCTCGAAACGGCACGGCTTCATCGAATTGGACGGCGAAGGCAGCGTCGCCGATGTCAACCGGGTGCTCCGCAAACGCATTGCGTCGCATCTGGGCATCCGCAGCACGCACTACCAGCCTTCGCACGCCCTGTCGCACCTCTGGCGCTAATAGAGTGGCCGCACCCGTCCAACTAGCCGCTATCGACGCTGGCTCGAACGCGATCCGCCTCGTGATCGCCCGCGCTACATCTCCCGAACAAATTCAAATTCTCGATAGCGCTCGCGCCGCCGTCCGCCTCGGCCACAATGCCTTCACGCGCCGCCTCCTCGATGAAGACACCATCGCCCAAGCCGCCCGCGCCTTCCGCGAATTTCGCGACCGCATGGACCGCCACCATGTCACCGCCTACCGCGCCGTAGCCACGGCCGCGGCGCGCGAGGCCCGCAATTACCGCCGCCTGATGGAAAGAATCCGCCGCAAAGCCAGCATCGAGCTGGAAGTAATCAGCAGCGAGGAGGAAGCGCGCCTCGTCTGTTCAGCCGTGCACTGGGCCCTCGGCGACCGCGTGCAACCCCGCCTGATTTTCGATCTCGGCGGCGGCAGCCTCGAGTTGAATTTCTTTCAGCGCGGCGTTCTCGAGCATCGCATCGCTTTGCCCCTCGGCACCATCCGCCTGATGGAAACTTATTCCATCCAGGGCGCGATCGACGAAGACAACGCCAATCGCCTTCGCCACCACATCCTGGCGCTCCTGCGCAGCGCGTTGCCATCGCCGCCCAATCTTTCCCGCGCCATCTCAGTTGCATGCGGTGGTAACGCCGAGGCTCTCGTCCGCCTCGCCTCAGGCCCCATGCTCGGTCGAACGCCCACCATCAACGTCCGCCTGCTGCGCGATCAGACCTGGCGGCTTCTTGGCCTCGACATTCCCGGACGCATCCGCGCTTTTCGCGTAAGAAAAGACCGCGCCGAAGTGATGGGCATCGCCGCAATCATAATCACCACGCTCGCGAAGTGGCTCGACGTCCGCTCCATGCTCGTCCCCGGCGTCGGCGTCCGCGAAGGTATCCTGCTCGATCTCGTCGCCGAACAATATTCCGGCGGCCGCTCCTCCGAAGAAGAAAAGGGCCGCGCCGCGGAACTGCTTTCAGGCGTGCGTTGGTTCGCTCGCCGCCTCGATTACGACCCGCAGCACGGCGAGCAGGTAGCGCGTCTCGCCCTCTCGCTCTTCGACCAGCTTCGCCCGCTCCACGAAATGGGTGCGGATCTCAGGCTCGTGCTCGAAATCGGCGCCCTGCTCCACGACGTGGGACATTTCATCCATCGCAAATCGCACCATCGCCACGGCGAGTACCTGATTCGCAACGGCGAGATCCCCGGCCTGCGCGGCTGGCGCCAGGATATGGCCGCGGCACTCGTCCGCTACCACAATTGCAAATCCGATCCGCAGCTCGAGCACGCCTCCTACGCCGCGCTCGATAGCGAACGCCGCCGCCAAGCCCGCCTGCTCTCCTCCTTATTGCGCATCGCCGAAAAGCTAGAGTCCGAGCACGAGCAGCGCGTCGCCGGCGTGGACGTGCAGATCGCCGGCCGCAAAGCCATCTTCCAAATTCGCGCGGCGGAGGGCATCCGGCTCGACCTCGCCGGCCTCGAACGCAAAGCCGATTTATTCGAAAAGGAATTCCACCTCAACGCGGAATTCCGCCGCGCCCAGCGCAAAGAAAAGGTCGCATAATGCTTTACAGTCTGTGTGAGAACTCGGAAATCTTTGTGGGTCGCGGTTTCAACCGCGACATAAACGCTGCAATGGTAACCCGGCTTCAGCCGCTGAAGTTCCCAGCGTGCATTTTTGCATTGTCTCATTGGCCCTTCTGCCCTTCATCTGGGCGCATGGACAATGAGTCGCCTAGCGAGGCACGAAAGGGCCAGTAATCCATGATCCTTTACTTAGTCCGCCACGGCATCGCCGTTGATCCAACCGACCCTAAATCCCCGCCCGAGCCCGAACGCCCGCTCACGGCCAAAGGAGTCCAAAAAACACGCGCCGCCGCACTCGGCCTCCGCGCCACGGGCGTCAAGCCCGACGTGCTAATCACCAGCCCCTACGTCCGCGCCGCCCAAACCGCCGAAATCTTCGCCGAAGCTCTCGAATTCGCGCCGGAAAAAATCCGCGCCAGCGAATTCCTAAAGCCCGGCGGCGACCCCGCCGAAATGCTGAAGGAAATCTCGAAGCTCCGCGCCAAGGAAGTAATGTGCTTCGGCCACGCCCCCCACCTGGACCAAATGATCTACGAACTAGCCGGCGCCCGCGGCGTCTTCACCTCCCTAAAAAAAGCCGGCGTAGCCTGCTTCGAGCACGCCGCCCCCCACGGCCGCTGGGAGCTAGTCTGGCTCATGACCCCGAAAATGCTCCGCCAGCTCGCCACGTAATCGCGTGCCCGCAAGCCCACCGTGGCGCAGACACTCCTGTCTGCGCGCTTACAAGCAACTCTCGCCCTAACCGACGCGATCTAATATCGGATCACAGTCCGACTTTTATGCCGCGTGCCTGGCCGTGGGCTTACGGAAGCCACTTAAGTTCTGGTTTTTAAGTTGTCGCACTGATCTCAAGGAAGGACTGCATCAACTGGCGGAAGAAGCGCTTTGCTCGTCAACGAGAGAGACGGTCTGGAGCGAATTTCCTCCCTGAAGACTTGAGCGCCAGCCAAGCCAAAGAAACTCCTTATCGTTCGTCATTTGCCGAAACTCATCCAGCCGCCCCTTGCGCTGCGCCTCAATCCTTTCAAGCCACCCAGCCACAGCCGCCGCATCCAGCTTCTTGCACCGCCGCCGCACTTCCGTCCGCAGCACATCCAAATCGTGCACGTCGCCAAGCAAATCCTGCATGCGCTTCAAATCCTCGCCCCATGCCTCATACCGCTTGGGCATGAAATTCTCCACCAGATAACGAACCTGCTTCAGCGCAATCCGCAACCGGTGCCAGGCAATCCGGCTGCGCCCCTTGCGCGCCCGGCGATAGAGCTCGACCGCCGCATTCAAGCTAGCCAGCGCCAGCCGCTGAAATACCACGCTCTCGAGCGGGAAAAACTCCGCCTTGTGCGGCAGCTTCCGCGACCACTTCCGCCAATCCTTCCGGTCAAACCGGTCCAGCGCCCGCTCGGCATCCCCCCGATGCTTCTTCTCCTGCTGGCCCAATACCCGCAGCATATGCCGGCGAATCGGGTCGCCCGGCTCGCCCAGCTTCTTCACCCACTCCCGTTCCACTTGCGTGTCGCGCAGCACGCCCAGCGTGTGAAAGAGCGCACGGCTCGATTTCTTCAGCTTCCGCCAACCCGGCCCCGGATTCACCTCGCTCAGCGCCTCCGCCATCGTCCGGCACCGCCGCAGCGCCACCCGCAAATCGTGAACCGGCTCCGCCCCCCACCCCCGCCGCGCCTTCTCCCCCTCCTCCAGCACCCGCTCCATCCACACTTCCAGACCAATGCGCTTCGTTGAAATACCCGTAGTAAGTGAAAGTGCATGTGCCATGGGATATCCAACCTGTCAGGGAACAGGGAGGGAACGCGTATGTTACACCTGTGTGAATGAATTTTCCACTAGGCCTGCCTTACTGGGGCGATTGGGGAAGACTTTGCCTGGGACCTTAGAGGTCGTACGCTCAACCCTGACGAACCCACTCGCTTTGCAGCCTGGGCGGCCGCATCAAAGTCTGCATCACCACGCAATACTGTTCCGTTTTCTCCTGCAACCCACGAAGCTGTTCCGTGGTCGCCCCAGGCGCGGCTACATCAAAATGAAGCCGAATGCTCTCAAATCCCACGGGCACCTCCTTCGATATTCCCAGCGTCCCTCGAAGATCCAAATCTCCCTCCACCGTCACCTCGATCCGCTCAGTCGCTATCCCCATCGCCGCCGCCACCATCTGGCAGGTAATCTGCGCGCAAGCCGCCAGCGCCCCGAGCAGAAGATCGCCGGAACAAGCCCCCGCACCGGCCCCCCCGACTCCCTTATGAGCCTCGGCATGGTAGATGGCCCGCCCAATATCCACCGAGCACGACACCGGAGCGTCCGTCTGCCCGCCCTTCGCCCGCAGCGTGATTCGCGAAGCGCTCGGATCACTGCGGTACTGCTCTTTCAGTGGCTTCTGAAGCGATCGAAGATCCATGACAACCTCGCCTTACATTTTTATTCTTGGTCCAGTTCTATTCACCGCGGCAGCCTCAACCAAGCTGTCTTGAAGCCGCTGCATCCGCGTGTTAGCATGCGCCCATGCCGAAGTTCGTCATCGAACGCGAAATCCCCGGAGCCGGAAGTATGACTGACTCCCAACTTCGCGAAGTGGCCCAAAAGTCGGTCAGCGTTCTCAAGGCCATGGGCCCCGAAATCCAGTGGCTTCACAGCTACGTAACCGGCGACAAGGTCTACTGCGTCTACCTCGCTCCAGACGAGGCCACCATCCAAGAACACGCCCGCCGCGTAGGCCTTCCTGCCAATCGGGTCTCCGCCGTGCGCCGCCTCCTCGACCCGGCAAGCGCAGAGTAGGCGCCGCCCGTACCTTCCCGAAGCATCTGAACTTCTTTCTCCACCACCGTCAGCAAATCAGAGCACCCGGCGCTAACAAGAAGGAGATCCCGCGTCGAGCAGCAGCACCTCATCAATGGCTTTCTCGATAGGCATGTCCCAACCTTCCAGCCACGCCGTCGTCCCTGACGTATTGGTCAAGGTTCGCCGTGCCCCATCCAGAATTGTTTCCAGTTTGGCCTGTTCCGCGGGCGTGAGCGGCGCGCCGATATTTTGGCGCAGCGCCGCAGCCGCCCCGGCCAGCCGGAGCGAACGCTCCGCCTGGAGTTGAGTAGCCGCTGAGCACGCGAAACACTCCAGCAATCGCGCAACTCCTCGTTTGTGTCCCAGCTCCTGGAAAATTCTCAGGCTCTCCCGGTACAGAGTATGCGCTGCCGCACAATTCCGCTGTTCCCTCGCCAGATTTCCCAGATCAGCCAGCGCGCCGGCAATTCCCCAGCGGTCACCGAGCTCCCGAAAAATTGCCAGGCCCTCTTCGTACAATTTTCGCGCCGCCGCCGAGTCACCCTGATCCCGAGCCACATCTCCTTGATGGTTTAGTGACCACGCGACGCCTGTCTGATCTCCCAGCCCTCGGAAGATTGATAGGCACTCCCCGTAAATGGCGTGCGCGCGGGCATAGTCTCCCCGCAATTTGACGACACTCGCGAGGTTACTCAGCGCACGGGCAACCGCTTTCTGGTCATCCAATTCTCTCCATAGCACCAGGCTCTCTTCGAACAGGGAGTGCGCCACCACGACGTCACCCTGTCCCCGAGCCAGCACCGCCAGCGCATTTAGACAGACTGCCACTCCCTGCTTGTCGTGTAATTGATGCCCGACGCCTAGACTTTCGCCAATGAGCGCATCCGCCGAGAGGTAATCTCCCTGCTCCCCGGCCAGCACGCCCGCCGCAAAAAGCGCCCGCGCTCGCGCCTTTGTGGGCGCTGTCGCTCCGGCAAGCTTCAGCAGCTTTGCCAGCCGGTCCCTGCCTTCCGCGAGATACTCGCGCGTCTCCCAGAAGCGAAACAAGGCAGCCCCCAGACGCAGACCCCACTCCGTCTCTCCGGTTTCTGTCAGCCATTCAAGCGCCGCGCGAAAATTGTCATGTTCCAGCGCGAACCGTTCCAGCCATTCCCCTACCTCCGCTCCACTCTGTTCCGTTGTCTCCTCTTCCGCCAGCACCAGGCAGTAGGCGGCGTGCGCGCGTTTCGTCGAGCCTTCCTCCTTGCTCGCCTCCAGTTTTTCCCGCGCGTACTCGCGAATTGTTTCCAGCATCACGAACCGCGATTCACCGTTCGCTTGCTCCACCTGCTGCAACAAACTCCTATCCACCATGGATGCCATCCCGTCGAGCAGATCCAAATCAAGATCGCTTTTGGCGTCGCACACCGCTTCCACGCCCTCCAGAGTGCATCCCCCAACGAACACAGATAATCTTCGGAAAAGTTTCTGCTCGGCAGGGCTCAGCAGGTCGTAGCTCCAATCGATGGCTGCCCGAAGCGTCTGCTGCCGCTGCGGCAGGTCTCGCGCTCCGCCGGTCAATAACTGCAGCCGGCTCTCGAGGCGTGTCCGCATCGCAGAGGGTGATAGAACTTTCACTCGCGCGGCCGCCAGCTCAATTGCCAGAGGCAATCCATCCAACCGCGCGCAAATCTCAATCACGGCAGTCGCGTTTTGTGCATCAAGTTCGAAATCCGGCTTGGCAGCCACGGCCCGCTGCACGAAAAGCGCGATCGCCGGCCACTCGGACAACGCCTCCACCGCAGGCATCGACCGCGAATCCGGCAGCGCGAGCGGCGGCACCGGAAATTCTTGCTCTCCGTACACATGCAAAGGCGCGCGGCTGGTCACCAGAATTTTAAGGTTGGGGCCCGCGGCCAGCATCTCCGCCACAGTTGGCGCTGCTTGGATCAGGTGCTCGAAATTATCCAGCAGAAACATGATGGGCGCACGCAATGAATCCTCTAGATTCTTCTTCAGTATTTGGAGCGGCGTCAGCCCGCCTGCCTCCCGGATCCCCAGTGTTTGAAGGATCACGGAAGCAATCATCCCCGGATCGCCCACCGGGGAAAGCGGCACATAATGAATCCCCCCAGGAAAACTCTCGATCAGGCCATTCGCCACTTCCACTGCCAGACGCGTCTTGCCGATCCCGCCAGGACCCGTCACCGTCACCAGCCGCACGTCCTCTCGCAGCAGCAGTCCCTTGGCCGCGGCTACTTCCTTCTCGCGCCCCACAAATCTTGTACGCTGCACGGGAATATTGGTCGGGCGGATTTCCACCTGCCTCCCAGGCTTTTCCGAGATACGCTCGCGTATCGCCGCAAGTTCGCGTGCCAGATCTCGGGTAGAGGCGTACCGTTTATCCGGCTCTTTTCCCATGCACCTCTCGATAGCCCAACACAGCGGCGCAGGCACGCCCGGGTTTTGCGCTCCGATCGGTTGCGCTTGTTCCCGGAGAATCGCCGCCATCGTCTCCGCCGCCGTGCCCTTATGGAACGCGTTCCTCCCCGTCACCATCTCGTAGAGCACCAACCCGAACGAGAATTGATCCGTCCGGAAATCCAGCTGCCGGCCGCACGCCTGCTCCGGTGACATATACGCCAGCGTGCCCAGCGCTACACCCGGCGTACTCAATTGCTCTTCCTCCTGCGCCTGAGTCGCGTCCTCATCCTTTCCCGGCTTTGCTTGCAGCTTCGCCAGGCCGAAGTCCAGAACCTTCGCGTGCAATCGCTTGGTCACGAAAATGTTGGCGGGCTTGATGTCGCGGTGGACGATGCCTTCTGCGTGGGCCGCGTCGAGTGCGTCGGCAATCTCGATGGCCAGCGACAGTATCAACTCGGTTTCCATCGGCCGCCCACCAATCCGATGCTTCAGCGTTACGCCTTCCAGGTACTCCATGGCGATAAACGCATGGCCTTCCTCTTCCCCGATGTCGTGGATCGTGCAGATGTTGGGATGATTGAGCGCCGATGCAGCACGAGCTTCGCGCCGAAAGCGTTCGAGTGCTGCGGCATCATGGGACAGCTCTTCGGGCAGGAACTTCAGTGCCACAAAGCGGCCCAGTCGCTTGTCCTCGGCTTTGTACACCACCCCCATTCCCCCGCCGCCAAGTTTTTCGAGGATGTGGTAATGCGAGATGGTCTGGCCAATCATGTGTGCCGCAAGGGCTGTATGTGGCCGTATGTTAGGGTGGTCTTTAGCTCAAGTCAAAGCCTTACGATTGTTTCAGCGCAAATCGCTGGCAGGCCATCCTTAGCGAAGGTTTGGCTGCGTGCCCGAAGTTGGGAGAAAAAAGGTCAGGGGAGGAAAATCACGAGCGTGTAGATTCCCAGAGTTGTGCCGAGTGGGATGTCACAGAGTGACAGGAAAGCCGCGACCAGTGAAAGATTACGCCCTGCTGCCTTCCCGCCAAGTAGCGCCAATCCCCCAAAGATTCCAAACAGCCCGCCGACCACCGCGATCACGATGGTCACAACATAGATGACGTGGAAAATGTCCATCAGCGTGAACGGATTCGCCACGCGCGAGAGCAGCGCGCCAAACATTACGGTCGCTGTACCGCTGTATATGACGAGCAGAAACGCCGCCACCAGTCGGATGATCCCATAGAGGATCCAAAAAGTTCCCAAGGTGCTCCGGCTCTCCTCCCGATTCCCTCCAGCACCCGTGTTCGTCGGCACGCGAGCCTCCTGACGATTGCCCTGTCTTGTGTGAGCATATCACTCCGCTAGGCAATTTGGCCCCAGCGACCGGCCATTTCGCCATCGCGTTCGCTCTCATTGGTCGCCCCGCGCCATCGCTACGCCTTCGATCGCATCTTCCGCCCCGTGCCTTCATCCATCAATGCGCTTCAAAAGAAGTAAATCACGTCCCCGGCCAGCGTAAGCTGATTTTTCTTCGTCCCCAGATCGTATTCCGGCAAATCGTAGGAGCGTTCGAAGCGGAGTTCCGGGCGGAACAACACTGTGCTACCGACCCAGTGTCCCCAGCCGACAAGATGCTCCGAGTACCGCGTCTTCGTCCCCGTCCGCTGCCCCTTCATGTCGTCGAAAAACTCATTCCGAATAGTCAGGTAATTCCTAACCGAAAATTTCTTCTCCACGTAATTCACCACCGCCGTCTCCGGCGCAAAGCAGGTAAGCTCGGTCGTGTTATTGCAATATGCTCCATTCGCCCCGGTGATCAACAACGGTTTCGCCGCCGGATTATTCAAGTTCGGCACGCGGTCCTCCCACATGTACCACCACTCCGTGTCCGTGTGCCAAGTCGCGCTGATTTTGTGATACCAGGTGTAATAAAAGCTCTGCAGATTGTTGTAAGCGTATTTTCCCCAGTTCAGTGAATTCAAGCACGCGTAGTGATTATCGCCCCCGTCCTGCCACCCGTAACTCAGGCAAGCATTGAATGTCGGCTTCGCATTCGGCTCACCCACCCAAGGCGCCACGTCGTTCCCCGCCGATACTCCCGTTTGAATCTGCCAATGATCATTCAGCTTGGTCGTGATGTTGATTCCCGTTTGCGTGTAAGCATCGAACGTATAAAGAATCGAATGGCTGTACGTGTAATTGTTCGGCGCCAATTGCGCTTCGATATCCGGCAGCGAAATATATCGCCCGATGCGAACGTTCATCCCATCCGCCACCTGCCCCCAGTACAAATCCACATACGCCATCACCGGGTCATACCCATACTCAAGATTTTTCCCCAGAAGCTGATTGCTGAAAATCCCCTTCGCCGTCGTGAACCGGTAATCGAGCCCGTAAAGATTCGTCAGCCGAAACCCCCAATCAAAATGCTCCGTCTGCACCGTATCAGGCTGCCGCTCGATGTACAGCACCTGCTGGTCCGGCTCAACAGCATTCGGCACTTCGTCATAAGCCGTCGGGAAATTTCTGTATTTGTTTCCAGGCACAGACTTCCCCGACGTGCTCACGTTGAATCCGAAATTCAGCCACCCATAAATTTGTATCCCCGATCTCTTCCACCATTCTCCATTCGACCCGCTCCAGATCGCCTGCATCAACGGCCCCGATTGCGTCCAAGGCACGCCAATCACCGGCGACCCGCCATAAGGCCAATCCGCAAACGGAAACGGCGGATTCGTCACCGGCGCAGCGAGCCCGCGTCGCGCCGGTTCCGCCCCGCTCTGCGCCGTTCCCTTCCAATCATCTTCATAAGCTCGCCACAGCCGCGTGAAAAAACCGCCCGCAGCGTCCTTCTGATCAGTGCTGCCTCCAGCGCCCGGCGTCGCGCTCGCCGCCGAGTTCCCCGCCGCATTCCCGGCAGTTGCCGGTGCAGCAGCGCCTTGCGCAAAACAAGGCGCCTGCCAAATCGCGAAAGCGATTGCACAAAGCATGAAATGTCGCGTGGAGAGCCCGAGGCACATTAGCGTGGAATTCCAATCTTCATCGTGGCGCTATGCATCCTCGCGGCGGGCGTCCGTAGCTCGAATCGGCCAGCCGGAAGTCTAGTAGCCCGCGCATCAAGAATGCATAAGGATTGCGTAAGGCTTCTATTAGGAAGTTGCGGAAAAAGTTTCGGCAAGATGAAGCTGTCGCAGCATGGAGCGTTTCTTTTCCTGGTGCGCTTGCATGCGCTGCAGAATGTCCGCGAGCACGCGCACAGTCGTCACCGCGTACGGGCCCTTATTGAGCATCACGCACTCCGCCCGCTCCCCCATGGCCGCATCGGTGATTTCCGAGCGCGAGGGCATGCCCTTCTTCGCGAGCGTTTCCAGCACCTGCGTGGCCCAGATCACCGGCACATGCGCGGCCTCGCAAATCCACAATATCTCCTCCTGCACTTCCGCCAGCCGCTGGTACCCGCATTCGACCGCCAGATCCCCGCGCGCAATCATCACTCCAAACGATCGCACCCGCATCGACGCCAGTATCAGCTTGGGCAGGTTTTCGAATCCCTTGCGCGTTTCTATTTTCAGGATCAAACCCAGGTGCTGCCCGCCCAGCTTTTCAAGATGATCCAGAAGGAGCGTCACGTCAGACTCCTTGCGCACAAACGAAAATCCCACCAGGTCCGCGTGCGGCACTATGAACTTCAATGCCTCCAGGTCATCCGCTGTGAGCGCCGCAACATCAATGCGCGTCTCCGGAAGATTGATCCCCTTTTCCGCGCCCAGTTTTTCGCCCTCCGGCCGCGCCTGCGCGATTTCCACCCTCGCCCCATCGGAATTCACCGTGCGAAACACTCCGCCGATTTTCCCGTCGTCGAAAAAGATCGGTTCGCCCGGTTTGGCGTGATCCAGGATTTCTGGCAACGACACGCTGATCTGCGCCGGCTCGATCAGTTCTCCCCTCGTGCCATACTTCGCCGGTCTGCCGAGCCCGCTCGCCCGCCGCAGGATCAGCGTATCGCCAGTCTTCAGCAGCAGCGTCTGCGGCAGTGAGGGAAGTTTCCCCACGCGAGCCAGTGCGCCCTTCATGGCGTCGCGAGTGGCCGATTTTCCGTCGCGGGCGGCGCGAACCTCGAGTCCCGGCACGAAATAAATCGTCTGCCTCGTTTCCGCCCAGCAGCTCGTTCCCAAAATATGAGAAACGCGAAGCGTTCGCTGCGCGCCGCGAGCATCGTGCAGTCGAATCTTGTCGCCGAGTCGCAGCTTCTTAAGGAAGCTGCCGCTGAGTGGAATGCACGCATCGGCAGCACTCGGCGCGCTCTCCTGATTTTCCTCGGGCGTCAGCCACACCCGTGCGGACGCAGCCACTCGCCCATACACATCGCGCTTCGGCCGGCACTTCACCACCGCCGGCCCCGGCTCGATCGCTCCAGTCCGCAGCTTCGGCCCGGCCACATCCATCAGGATTCGGCACTCGCGGCAGGTCTCTTCCCGCGCCTTCTCCAGATTGCGAATCATGGCCAGCCACATTTCCGGTGTGTCGTGCGCGCAGTTGATCCGCATGCAGTCCATCCCATTCCGCACCAGGTCCCGCACAAGCTCATAATCTGTCGCCGCTTCCGAAGAGACCGTCACCATGATGCGCACTTTTCTCCCCGCCGGTTCCGGCCCAAGCAGCGCTTCCGTGTTCGCTTCCAGCAGCTCCGTGCCTTCTCCGATCTCTACCGCCGGTTCATCCGAGCATGGCAGCGATCCGTCAGCCCCCAGCAACGCCTGCAGCACGCGGTGAACGGTCTGTACCGCGTTGAACACGTGCCCTTCCGTGCGCCCCAGTGACGAAAGCCCGAGCAGCGCAAGCTGCGATTGCAATTCGCGCACATCGTGCCGCCGCAACGCAAGATAATGTGCCAGGTTGCGCGCGCTCCGCTGGTGCGCTTCATGAATTCGGCCGGGGTGTTTCAGGAGCGATACTTCCAATTCCAGCATGTCCGAGCAAAGCAAGCCCAGTTCCGTCGAAAGTTTTTTCAGCAGCGGTTTATCCAGGATTCTCATGGTCGCAGGCCCAGCCCAAAATCCGCCAAGGAACTGACATCAACTCATCTCATAAATAGTCTTTGGGGGTCGCGGTTGGACTTGTCCCGAGCTTGCCGAGGGAACCGCGACATCAGGGGCCCTGAAAATAAAGGGCTTCACTCCCTGAAGTTCCCGGCCGCTTCCGTTCGCGGCACTTATGAGATGACTTCCTGTAATTCGTCCGCACCCATCATTCGCCGCAAAACAGAAATTCCGCGGTGTCTCGCGTCACGCGCCCCCGTGACAAGCATCACGCCCCGCGCCCTTCCATGCCGTGGAATCTGTTTTGCCTTTCTCTTCTCTGTGCACTCAAGCCTCTCTCGGTGTTCTCTGTGTTAAGCCCACCAGTCAAACTCCCCCCAATCCAGAAATCGTCGCACCCCAGGCCCACCCCAGCAGAATTGCCCTTCGCGCTAACCAGGGACTAGTATTGACGAATGCAGCCTCTCCTTCAGCTCGCGGCGGTCCTCTGCGCCGGCCTGTTCTCCGGCGGCGCGCTCTACATCCCAGTAGCCGAGCATCCCGCCCGCATGTCACTCGGTGCCGCCGCCGCCCTCCAGGAATTCAGAGCCAGCTACAAGCGCGCCGCACCAATGCAGGCCGCTTTCGCGGTGATCTGTTTCCTTTGCAGCGCAGCCCTGTGGTGGCTGACGCACCGCTGGGGCTGGATCGCAGGCGGCAGTTTAGTCGGCGCGGTCGTGCCCTTCACCTTGCTCATCATCATGCCGACGAACCGCCTGCTCCTCAATGCCACTTCCCCGCCCGCCGAGAATGACGCCAAGCCATTGCTCCGCAAATGGGCCCGCCTCCACGCCGTCCGCACCTGTCTAAGCCTTCTAGGATTTCTCGTCCTACTCGCACAAGCAACAGCGAGATGATTCCGCGGCAGTATCGCGCTTGGTGGTTCGTTCCCCCTCGCCTCTTTCTTCTCAGTGCCCTCAGGTCTTTGTTCGTGTCCTCCATGTTAAATCTGCTCCGGCGTCGCTCTCCTCGTGCCGTTTGCGAATGCCGCAGACAATCCCCAGAATGCCAATCTCCTGATTGGCCCGCAGTTCTGTTCACGCAGCGCCACACCGTTCTCCGTGTCCCCACTTCGCACCGTCAAGTGCCACAGGTGCGTCAGAAGACAGCCCAGCCTGCCGAACTCAAGGTTTGTCTCGATCGCAGCACCCGTCCGCCGTTGCCCTCCTCTGAATTTTGAAATTCTTAAATTCGAGATTGTCGTTGCTCCTGCCCCGTGCATCCCCCGCCATCCCCTGCATGCCCCCCATTCGGATCTCAACAAGACCACCACTCCCCCTTTCCGCACCAAAGGCGAACAAAAAGCTAATCCCGCTCTCGAGATTAGAAATCACAGTAAGTCATTGAAAACATGAGACCGCCACCAATTCTAATCTGCGCAAAACACCCCCCCCCCGTGGACACCCCCTGCCCTTTCTAGAACGCAAATCCCGCTCAGGAGTTCCCGTGTGCCCGGGGCCCAAAAGTCATCCCCCGGCCCAATATCAGCGAATTCGCATTGCGTAGAAGCATGCCGCCCGAGCTGCCATTCATGAATCATTCATCCCACGCTAATATCCGTAACTTAGTTTCTCCCCGGGTAAGTGTGAGCAGACCGCCAGGCGGAGCCGCGGCCTGCCCCTTCGCGGTTCATTCCTCGGGAGCGACTGCGAACCAAGCTCGCCATCTCTGATTCAAAGCATGCATATGCAAATCCAGCGAAGCCTGATTCTTGCTTTCACCGCGGCAATCACCGTAGCCACGTTAGGCGCGCGCGGCGCCGCCGCACAGTCGCGGCCCCCAGCGGCCTGTTCTCGTCCAGCATTGGGCGCGACCGTCCCGGAGCCCGAAGACCTTCGCAGCCAAGACGGTGTCCTGCGAGTGGACGTCTCCTACCGTAACGAGGTCGACGCCAATGGCAGCATGCGCTATTGCTACGTGTTCGGTGACGGGAGTGAATCTCCAAATCTAAGAGTCCACCCCGGCGATTTGCTGATGCTCGACCTGAAGAACGAACTTTCGCCGTCAACGGCAGCGACCCCCATGCCGGCGCACACGAGCGCCGAAGCCGACCCTTGCACGAGCGGCATGATGACCGCCGCCTCGACAAATCTTCACCTACACGGTTTAAACATTCCGCCGGTCTGCCATCAGGATGATGTCCTGAAAACATCCGTGCAACCGGGTGATCCTCCGTTCCAGTACCGTGTCCGCATCCCGGCGAACCAACCTCCAGGACTGTACTGGTACCACCCGCATCTACACGGTTTCACCAAAGCTCAAGTCCTCGGAGGAGCGTCCGGCGCCTTGATCGTCGAAGGCATCGAGCGCGCAAATAAAGAACTCAGCGGCATGCCCGAACGAGTCTTAGTCATTCGCGATCAGGATTTGCTGAATCCAAACGCCCCGCCGAATCCCGGAGCAGAAGCTCCCCCGGTAGTCCTCGATAGCGATGGCGACGTAATGAACACCGGTACTGGCACAGGGAAACCTGCAAAAGACCTCTCCGTGAATTTTGTCCCTGTCCCATACCCAAATTACGAGCCTGCCACCATTCGCATAAAGCCACGCCAACGGCAGCTCTGGCGCGTCTTAAACGCTTCCGCCATCACCTATCTGAACTTGCAGATCCTGTTCAAGGGCACACCGCAGTGGATGGCGGTAGTCGCCCTCGATGGCATCCCTCTCAATTACAACGGCCGCGGCGGCGGTGGCGTCGCCTGGCAAACGCATGTGGGCATCGCCCCAGGCGGCCGCGCTGAATTCGTCATCACAGCTCCAGGCGAAGGCGTCGCAACGCTCGAAACGCTAAGCGTTGATACAGGTTCAGGCGGTGAAAACGACCCCGTGCGCCCCCTTGCAAACATTGTGGTTTCCGCCGACGCACCTGAACCCCGCTCAAAGCTCTCAATTTCGCCCGAACCTATGCCCCGCCCGAATCTCCCGTGGCTCGGCGACGTCACTCCAGTCCGCACCCGCAAGCTATACTTTTCCGAGGTATTGCGGGACCCGAAAAACCCCAACAGCCCCACCACATTCTTCATCACGGTAGACGGCCAGCAGCCCGCGCCGTTCGATCCCAACTCCTCCATTCCAAATATCGTGGCGCATCAGGGAGACGTCGAAGACTGGATCATCGAAAATCGCTCTCTCGAATTGCATGCCTTTCACATACACCAATTGCACTTCCTCCTGCTCGAGCGCTTCGGCAGTCCGGCGAACGAGCCCTTCCTGCGTGACACCATCAACATCCCCTTCTGGGATGGCAAAACCTCCAGGTTCCCCAGCGTGAAGTTGCGCATGGATTTCCGAGACCCCAATACGATTGGCCTCTTTCCCTATCACTGCCACCTGCTCGAACACGAGGACGGTGGAATGATGGGACTCATTCGCGTCGAACCCCAGGGAGAACCTCCTGTGGAAAATTTGCCGGGGAAATCTTCCGGCGCAACTGCTCCCAAACGGAAGTGATTGCAGGAGTGTGAGTTGTAGCGTGTGTTACTGGGCCAGCTTAAGAGCCACTTTTCACCGGGTTGTTACGCGGGAATAATAATGCCCAAGTAGGGTTTCTATCCAGCGTCTGGTTCTGAACAAACTCAAATGTTCTCGTTCAGCGGCGGCGCGCACGAGTGTGAGTAGCCGCGGATTCGGACCTGACAAATCACAATTGAGGAGAGCTCATGATTTCTAAGCATTTTCGCTGGGGCCTCGCCATGCTGCTTGCCACGAACATGACGTTCATCACGCCTGGCGGCCTTCAAGCAGGCGCGAATAAATCAACCGAGTCCCCCGACTCCAAGACAACAACTCCGATCAAGCACGTGGTCGTAATCTTCCAGGAAAACGTCTCCTTCGACCATTATTTCGGCACCTACCCGCACGCCCAGAACAATCCCGGGGAAATTCAATTCCACGCCAAGGACGATACGCCCCGCGTGAACAATCTCGAAAGCGCCGGCCTCCTCACAGGTAATTACAATACGGAGACTGGGGGCACCCGCATCAACCCCTTCCGCATCCCCCCCAGCGTTCCGGTCACCTGCGACAACGATCACAACTACAACGACGAGCAGTTTGCATTTCACGGCGGCCTGATGGACCAGTGGTTGACCCCCTTGGCCTCCTTGGGTGAAACCGGCACCGTCAGCTGCTCCGATCCAGTCCTAGGGCCGAACACTGCGATGGGCTACTACGATGGCAACACCGTCACCGCATTCTGGAATTACGCCCAGCACTTCGCCATGGACGACAACTCCTTCGGCACCACCTTCGGACCCTCATCCCCGGGCGCGATCAACCTGATTTCCGGGAACACCTTTGAAGCCGTGCTGTTTCCTACGACGAAAGGCGCACTAAAACCAGCGGGAAGTATTGCCGGTGGCAACCTTACCCCGCCAGCCACAATGGGCGCTTTGATCGGCGATGCCCGGCCACACTTGGATGATTGCACACAGACTACCCCGGGACTTGCTAATTCCGCCCAAGTCACGATGATGGGCAAGAACATCGGCGACCTGCTCAACGCGAAGGGCATCACTTGGGGTTGGTTCCAGGGCGGCTTTGCTCCGACGGGCACCACCCCCGGCGGGCTGGCCATTTGCGGGCAGCACCACACCGGACTCGCCGGCGACGACGCGCTCACGCAATCGAGCGACGGCGACTACATCCCTCACCACTCACCTTTCCAATATTACCCATCAACCGCCAACCCGCATCACACTCGGCCAAGCGACGCCCGATTGATCGGGACGTCGTCTGACGGCGCGAATCACCAATACGACACCTCTGATTTCATGACCGCACTCGACGAGGGGAGAATGCCCGCCGTCAGCTTCATCAAGGCGCCCGCCTACCAGGACGGCCATCCGGGATACTCCGACCCCATCGACGAACAGTTCTTCGTTGTCAACCTCATCAACTCGATCATGCAAACCGACGAGTGGCGGAGCACGCTGATCATCATCAGTTACGATGATTCCGACGGCTGGTACGACCATCAGTTGGGCCCCATCGTGAACCAGTCGAACAGCACAGGCGACGACAACCTCGAGGGACCTGGCAGCTGCGGCGTGGCGCAAACCATCGCTGGGTTGACCACGGTTCAGAACGGCCGTTGCGGCTATGGTCCGCGTCTTCCCTACATCGTGATCTCGCCCTTCGCCAAGCAGAATTTCGTTGATAACCGCGTAACCGACCTGTCCTCCAGCATTCGCTTCATCGAGGACAATTGGAACCTTGGCAGGATTGGCAATGGGTCCGCCGACGCAATCGCCGGCTCGATCTTCGGAATGTTGGACTTCGACGATGCACACCGGGCGTCGAAGCTCATTCTCGATCCCACGACCGGAAAAATTCTGGGCGAGTAAAACCAAAACGCTTAAACATCGGGCGCACTCCCGCCCGCTTAAGGAGATAACCGCACCAAGAAAAAGCTCCGCAGGTCCTCACACCACGTATAGCCCCCTGGCTCGTCCTGACCCCCGTCAGGACGAGCCAGCCCCGTTTTTGGGCCCCCAAATTTTCGATTCCCAGGGTATATGCCCTTACCGCGCCACCCAAGTGGCGTTATGCTGTCACCCGGGAGCCGTTCGCTTGCCACGAAAATCTCGCAGTATCGATCTAACCCAGGTTCATGAATGGGACGACGGCAAGATGCGCCGCAAGGACGATTTTCTGGCCGCGGAAGAGCCGCTCGAAATCCGCGTCGGGGAACATCCACTCAGCGTGACCATGCGATCACCCGGCCATGATCTGGAGCTTGCCGCCGGTTTTCTCTTCACGGAAGGATTGGTGCAGCGGCGCGAACAGATCGTCGCCCTTGAAAACGGCGCCGGGAGCGATGGGCCGAATCGCGGAAATGTGGTTGACGTGGAACTTTCGCCGGACGCAGCACCGGACTTCGAAAAAATGCGGCGTCATTTCTTTGCGGCCTCGAGCTGCGGAATTTGTGGAAAGGCGTCCATCGATGCAGTTCGATCGCGTTTGTTGCAGCCGCCCAACCCCGATTTCCGATTCGATCCGGAAATCCTCGTCGCGCTACCTGAAGCCTTGCGATCATCGCAGGATGTGTTCGAGCGCACGGGCGGGCTTCACGCGGCAGCGCTCTTCGATTCGCGAGGCAAGTTGCTGGTGCTGCGCGAGGACATCGGACGTCACAACGCGGTTGATAAAGTAATTGGCTGGGCCTTGCGCGAGGCGCGCCTGCCGCTCGGCGATTCCGTCCTGCTGGTGAGCGGGCGCGGCGGCTTTGAAATCGTGCAGAAGGCCATCGTGGCAGGAGTGCCCATCGTCGCCTCGGTTTCTGCGCCTTCGAGCCTCGCAGCCCAGCTCGCGCGCGAGCTGCGGCTAACGCTGATCGGATTCCTGCGCGGCCGTCGCTTCGTGGTCTACGCAGGCGAAGAACGAATCGCAAAGCCGTGACTATAACTCATCTCATAAATGGCTCGCTTGGAAGGGCGGGGATTCATCCCCGCCGAAAGTAGCGCCTCTGATTGGGCTTTAGCCCCTGAAGCCGCGCTCTTTAAGCAAGACCAGGCATTTATGAAATAACTTGGCTTTGTTGAAGTCCTGTTTTCTTGACTCTCTCGACAAGCGCCGTAGGCGCGGCACAAGTTAGCCCAGCCCGCCGTTTGCTGGCGGGCTGGGAACCCGTTCCAAGTTGGCCCCCGAGCGCCGTAGGTGCGACACGTCCTTGCACGCGCGGCCTTCCCAAACAGCCCGGATGTCAACAGAGCCAGATAACTTCCAGCACGCGGGTTTATTTTGCCGTTTTGTGTATTGGCCCGGCGACGGACGCCGGGTGAGTCTCCCGGATCATCTCTCGGAATTTGTCGAACAATTCCTGATCCCACCAGCCAAGCTTGGCTTCTTCATCCATGATTCGCAAACCCTCTTCTGAGGGAACAGCGGTTCGATATGGCCGGTCCGTCGTCAGCGCATCATAAACATCGGCGAGTTGAAGGACGCGCGCCGTGAGCGGAATCTCCTCCCCTCGCAAACCGTCGGGATAACCCGATCCGTCGCGCTTCTCATGATGGTGGCGAATAATCGGCGTGACCAGCCGAAAAGAGCGCAGCGGCGCGCAGATGCGTTCTCCCACCACGGAATGCTTCCGCATCACAGCCATCTCCTCCGCCGTCAGCGGGCCGGGCTTCAAGAGAATCGCGTCGGGCACCACAATTTTCCCGATGTCATGAACAATTCCCGCCCAGCCCAGCGCTTTAATGTGCTCCTCCGGAATTCCAAGGCGCGTCCCAAGTCGCGTCGACATTTCCGCAAGCCGTTCGCAATGGCCTCGCGTGTATGGGTCGCGCGCTTCGATACTCTCGGCCAGCGTGAAAAGGACTGCCTCGGCGTTCTCAAGTTCGTCTGTGTATTGCTTCAGCCGCAGAAGCGACCGCGTGCGGGCCAGCAGTTCGTTGAAGTCGATCGGCTTGCTAAGAAAATCGTCCGCCCCCGCGTTGATTCCCTCGATGCGATCCTCGGTGGCTGAAAGGCCAGTAATGAGCACGACGGGCGTCAGCCGTGTCTCAGGCGTGGCCTTGATGCGGCGGCAAACCTCAAAACCACTCATCCCCGGCATGAGAATATCGAGCAGGATCAGGTCGGGGCGAAACTTCGCGCATTCAACGAGCGCGGACGCTCCGTCGCTTGCCGCACGGACTTCGAATCCTTCCCGGCGCAGCAGTGTATCGAGGGCGGCGCGAGCGGCGGATTCGTCGTCCACCACTAGTATTTTCTCAATCATTCAATGAACTCAATCGTGCTACAAACTTAAAGGACCAAATCATTTCCGGGGTGCCGCGCTTGACCGCTGCGCTTGCAGAGCAAAGACGCTCGGCCTTCGGACTTCGCTCCACAACTAATCAAATGTATCCTGTCCGGTATTTTCGAACAACCACGAATCAATTCGGAAGGCGAGGCGTAAAATGAAGACGACTCTTCCGCCGGAATCGCTGCGGGAAATTACCACGCGGCTCGAGAAGGCTCACCTGGCATTTCAAAAGCGCTATCCCGGCCCGACCGGCGCTCGACAGCCGGTCCACGTGGTGTACGGCGGTGCGCATCTCTTCCGCGCAGACACCGCGCGGCGCCTGGGCGACCTGGCCCTGCGGTCTCTCGATGAATATGCGCCGGACTTCGCATCCTTCGCGACGGCCATCGGGCTGCCCGGAGCGGAATTGCTTCCGAGCTCGCATGAGAAAGCAGCCACCGTGGGCAAGTTCATTGAAGCGGAGCCGGAAAAGGCGCGCAAAGAAAATCGCCCGGCGTGGTTCGCGCATACCGTCTATCGCCGGGTGCGCGAAAAACTGAAGCGCGAGCCCGTGGAGGATTTTCGAATTGATTTCGAGGATGGCTACGGCAATCGCCCCGACGATGAAGAAGACGGGCATGCGGTTGCCGCCGCCGCGGAAGTAGCCAGCGGAATGGATACGGGTGCATTGCCGCCATTCATCGGCATCCGCATCAAGCCGTTCACCGAAGAATTGCGCGAGCGCAGCGTCCGCACGCTGGACATTTTTCTCACCGAACTGGCCGCCAAAACACGCGGCGAACTGCCCAAGGGCTTCTTCCTCACGCTGCCTAAAGTGACCATGCCGGACGAAGTGGCGGCGCTTTCAGACATCTGCTCAAGGCTCGAACCGATGCTCGATCTCGAACCAGGGGCGTTGCGTTTTGAACTGATGATCGAGACGACGCAATCCATTTTCAATGAGCGTGGCGAGGTGAATTTGCTCCCTCTCGTGACGGCTGCCCGCGGTCGCTGTGTCGCCGCGCATTTCGGCACCTACGATTACACGGCTGCCCGCAATATCACCGCCGCCTATCAGACGCACACTCATCCAGCCTGCGACTTCGCCCGCGAGACCATGCAGGTCGCCCTTGCCGGCACGGGAGTTTGGCTCGCGGACGGCGCCACAAATATTCTTCCCGTGCCCCCGCATCGCGCCGCAAAACCGGGCGAGGCGCTGGCGGCTCAGCAGTCGGCTGAAAATCGTGCCGCCGTCCACGCCGCATGGAAGCTGCACTTCGAGCACATCCGCCATTCACTCGTCAACGGATTCTACGAAGGTTGGGATCTGCATCCAGCCCAGCTCCCCACGCGCTATGCCGCGGTTTACAGTTTTTTCCTCGAAGGACTCGATGCCGCCTCCGAGCGCCTGCGCAATTTCATCGGGAAAGCAGCCCAGGCAACGCTGGTCGGTGAAGTCTTTGACGACGCGGCGACCGGCCAAGGCCTCTTGAATTATTTTCTGCGTGCAATCAATTGCGGCGCGATCACAGTCGAGGAGGCGCAAACGCTCAGCGGCCTCACGCTCGCCGAGCTGCGCTCAGCTTCCTTCGTAAAGATTCTCGATGCCCGGCGCCCATGATCTACGAGGATTGGAGGAGAAGAATGACCGCGGCACCTTCCCTGCGGAGGTATATTGTCTCAAGAGGGATTCATGAAATACAGAATCGTCCTGCAGCATTCCGAAGACGGCTTCAGCGTCTCGTGTCCTGGACTCCCAGGTTGCTGGTCACAGGGCAGCACGGAAGAGGAAGCGATTGACAACATTCGCGATGCGATCCGCGAATACCTCGCGGCGGTAATTGAATCCACGCAAAACGAAAACGTTCGAGAAATCGAAGTCACACTCTAAACGTGCCGAAGCTTGCTGGCGTCAATCATCTCCAAGCTGTTCGGCCTCTCGAGAAAGCAGGTTTCCGCGTCATTCGTTAAGGCAAACATATCGTGATGTCCAACGGCGTTCGATTTCTCACCATACCGCGCAACAATCCGATCGATGCCTACACAATGGGCGGAATTGTGCGTGATGCTGGGCTCACCATCGAGGAATTCCGCGCACTTCTCTGAATCAACTTCCGAACCGGCTATTCCTTCCGCAGCGTGGCTTCGATGAGGCCGTGTGGCTCGTCCGTGGGCAAGAAAACCTCGGCAGGATTGTCCATGCCGAAGGGGGAGAGATCAACGAGATTGAAATGCTTGTTCGGCAGCGAGAGATGAATTTCACGGATGCGATCAAAACTCGTGAGCACCGCCTCGCCCATGGCGTAAAGAGTATGCTGAAGTGATTGGCTATCATGCTCCGCGAAAGTTTCAAGAAGCGCCTGGCGCACGCCATGCCAGATGGGACTGAATTCGGTTTCGTTCCCCTCGTAAACCCAGTTCGCGCGGATCACGGTCGCAAGGATCCGGTTGCGATCCTCTTTCAATGTCGTGTACGGATCACGCAGAAAATTGTCGAAGGCGGATTTAGTTGTTTTCAGCACGGTCAAGCCCTCAATGCCCGCGCGAATCGCAGTTCCCTCTCGAGTCCCATGAAGCACAGCCGTGCGTTTTTCCTGGCCGGAGCGTGTGAAGGCCGTAGCATGCGATTTGCCGCCGTACTGCAGTCGCGTCCAAAGATTCTCAGAGGCCTCGGTGGTCACGCGAGAGATCTGAGGGTTGTAGGTGAGAAAGTGCTCGATAAGGTGCAGGCAGAAATCCTCGACAGCCTCGACGGGATACTGTCGTGCCAGCGCGTACACGGTATTTTTCATCGTATCGGTAGGGAGAATCTTGCGATTGTCACCCTTGGTGTGAGCAGATTCAAAATCACCTTCAAACCGGATCGCAAGCGTGAATTCCTTGATGTCATGCCGCCCTTCCTGCCGCACCACGCGCAGCAAGCGGATGCGCGATTTCCCGTAATTATTTTCGCCAAGCGTGATGGGCATCCGTCAGCTCCCGCGATACGTGGAATAACCGAATGGATTCAGGAGCAGCGGGATATGGTGAGGCTGCTTGGCGTCCCGCACCTGAAATACGATCGTCACAAGCGGGTAAAAGCCTTCGATTTTGCGCGAACGAAAATAAGATTCCGTCTCGAAAGTGAGTCGGTACGTCCCTTCGACAAGCGACCCGGGAGCAACCAGATGCCGCAAGCGCCCGTCCCCATCCGTGGCGCCGCGGCTCAGCTCTTTCCATCCACCAGCGGGCTTTTCGATTTCAAGAATCACCGGAACGCCGAGAGCCGGTCGGCCAATGGATGTATCCAGCACATGCGTGGTGATTTCACTCATGACGCGAGTAGCTTCTCCAGGCGCAGCCGCGTGATCTTGCGCTGCTCTTCGGCGGCATTGCGCAGTTCCACTTCCGGATCATTCGAAAGCCGCTGCTGCAAATTCTCCAGAATCTCTTCGCTCGTTTTTCCCTGCGCGCAAATCAAGAACACATGCCCGAACGCGGCATGATAAGCCTGATTCGCCGCCGCCAGCACGGCGAGCGTTTCCCGAGGCGCTTTTTGCGCCGCAGACTGTTCGCCGGCAGACCATCGGCGCGCCGTCTCCGATTGCCGAGCCTTCGCTTGCGCGCCCCCAATCGGAGGGTGATGGCGAAATGCAGCGAGCCATTCCTTGCGGGGCAGAGATGCCCATGCCTTATCGGAGGCCTCGAGCAAATACGCCGCAGACTCAAAAGGCCTCTGCTTGAGAATTAGCTCCACCCACTTCTTCGACCCGCAGCAATCGAACAGCGCCTTGCGGGCATGCGCGGCGGAATCCTGATTGAAGCGCTCGATTCCCGCTAGCCGATCGCTCGCGCGTTCAGCCCGGCCGAAAATGCGCAGCCGGCTCACGCCCCCATCAGGAAAAATATTGAATCGCACATGAGTGCAAGGCGCGAAGTTTTGCAGCTCGCGGCGGAAAACATGCCGATGGTTGGCCTTCAGCTTCGTTTGCGGTAGGAGCAAATTCCAAGGAGGCCAGGCAGAATCGCTCCCTTGTGCAGCGGCCGCCTCCACGTAGCATGACTCCAGCGAGCAGCTATCCGGATAATTCCCCTTGAAATGGGATGTATCCACTTGCAATCGCTTGATGACTCCCGGAACCGCGAGTTTCAAAATCACCCAATCGTTTCCCGGCCCGCGGCGCCGCCGAGTTTCCCAACCGTCGCTCATATCCTTGCTGCTGCCGGGCATTAGAAGATTCAGGGGCGCACTGTAAAACTGGTCGCTCGATCCAACCACGTTCCCGCCATTCTCGACGGCCACCAAATCAAATTCCCCACGCGAGATCTGCGCTTTCTCTGGAACCGCTTCTCCATGAACGCGCAGGCGCGCAACGCCGCCATCAGGATAAATTTTCAGCCGCAGATGCGTGAAGCGTGCACCATGCTCAATAGCGAATTGATTCAATGAGTCCCCGGCAAGAGCAGTCTGAGGAAGCAATTCCACCCAGCGTGTCGCCGCAGCTTGCACCCGTTTCCTCTCATTCTTGTAAGGTGCAGCCGCGCCAAGTTCGCAAGCCTCAATCGAAAAGTGCGAGGGGAAATTTCCCGTGAAATAACTCGTGTCCACCACCACGCCGCGAATCATCCCCGGAAGCCCCAGGCGAATGATGCACCAATCGTAACCAGGCGTCCGCCGCCGCCGCGTCTCCCACCCGTCCATCCACTTTCCGCGCGGGGTATATTTCCCATCGATGAAAATTGGCTTCGCAGCCTTAAGCAAATTCTGCTTCGGCCCGAAAAATTCGTCGTTGGCCTCAAGCACTTCACCGCCAAACCGCTCCGATGCAAGATCCGCAAGCTGGAGGAAATCCTTCATACGGTGCCTCGATTCAGTACGCGGCCAATCGGCGGAGCGGCAAATTCGCCGCGATCGTAAATCTTCCGGCCGCGAAGAAATGTTGTTTCGACAACCCCTGTCAACTGGCGGCCCGCATACGGCGTGATTTTGTGGCGATGATGGAGCTGCGCCGGGTCAACCGTAAATTTCGCCTCGGGATTCCAGATGACCAGGTCAGCATCGCAGCCCACGGCAATTTTTCCCTTTCGCTTTCCGAGTCCCGCAAGTCGCGCCGGACCACTACATAGCCAAGCAGCAATATGGTGAACAGCATAGCCGCGCGAGGCCGCCTGCGTCCACACCGCGGGCAGGCTGAGCTGCAAGGACGCAATGCCGCCCCACGCGCGCAAAAAGTCGCCCTCAGCCGCAAGCTTCATGGCCGGCGGACAGGGCGAATGATCCGTCGCGATAAAGTCGATCGTGCCATCTCCGAGCGCCGACCAAAGTTTTTCCCGATTCTCGCGCTCGCGGATAGGAGGTGCGCACTTGAATTCCGTCCTGCCGGCAGCAATTTCCTCGGCAATAAATGTCAGGTAATGAGGACAGGTCTCGACGCTCACAGGAAGCCCACCCGATTTTGCCTCGCGAAATTGCGCCAGCGCATCGGAAGACGAAAGATGCACGACATGAGTGCGCACGCGAAATTCCCGGCAGAGACGCAGCAGCAGCGCGACTGCCTCGTTTTCCGCCCCGCGCGGGCGTGATGCCAGCCACGAAGCATAGGAACGCGGATCCGCCTGGGATAAGGTCCGCGCCGCATCCGCAATAGGTCCAGGGTGTTCCGCGTGCGCAAGCAACGGCGCGCCAAGCGCGGCCAGCTCAGGCAGCGCTGCGCGAAGATCGGCTTCCGTAACATGCGCGAATTCCTCGACGCCGCTCGGCACAAGAAAACATTTGAAACCGAATACGCCGGCTTCCCAAAGCGCACGAAGCTCGCCAGAATTTCCGGGCACAACGCCGCCCCAGAACCCAACATCCACCGAAAGCTTCCCGGCAGCCGCGGCAACCTTCTCGCGGTAAGCCGCGGCAGTAACAGTCGAGGGAATGCTATTGAGCGGCATCTCGATGAGCGTGGTTACACCGCCCGCGGCGGCAGCGCGCGTGGCGGTCGAAAAGCCCTCCCATTCGGTCCGCCCGGGCTCGTTAATATGAACGTGAGTATCCACAATGCCGGGCATCAAAACAGAATCGCCCGCATCGTGAACAACGCAGCCCGCAGGAATTTCGCCCCGCTCGGAGATTGCCGCAATCATCCCGCCGCGAACGTGAATTGCCGCAGGTCGCTCGCCTTCCGCAAGAATCACGCGATTGCCTCGAACGATCAGATCAGGAGGCGCAAGAAAATTCGCAGGCGGATTTTCCGGCGCTTGCATCACGGCTCAATCTGACATCAATTCGACGAACTGCGCGAGAAGATTCTGCGCCACCCGCAGCCGGTAACGCGCGGTGGAGCGAATGTCGTCAATCGGAGAAATTTCGCGAGCGAGCGATTTCCCAGCGGCCTCGGAGAGGGCCGCCGATGGCCGTTCGCCACGCAGGAGTTTTTCAGTTTCGTTCGCGCGCAGCACTGTCGGAGCCACGCTCCCAAGCGCGATTCGTAAATCAGCGATGCGGCCGTCTTCAACGCGGCCCGCGGCGGCGAAACACACCTTGGAGATCGCTTGCGCGCGGCGCGTTCCCACCTTGCGGTAAAACTGACGGGTCCAGCCGTGCGCGCGCCGCAAGCGTATGCCGCGAATAAGCTCATCGGGCCGCAACTTTAGCTGCTTGTACCCGGTGTGAAAATCCCTATAAGGCAGCCAGCGGGCGCCGCCAGCGGAAACAAGCTCAAGTTCGGCGTCATACACAAGCAGCGCCGGCGGCGAATCCGCCGCGGGCGAAGCGTTCGCGATATTTCCTCCAAGCGTCCCGCGATTTTGTGTGGCGATTCCCCCGGTTTCAGCAGCCGCGCGGCCAAGCAGAGGAAATTCACGAGCGAGAATCTCGTGCCGCTGGATTTCGGTGTAGTTGGCGAGCGCGCCGATCGTGACGTGCTCCGCCGTCACTTCAATCCCGCGAAGTTCAGCCAGTTTCCAAATGCTCAAAAATCGGTGATGACGTAATTTGCCGGCTTCGAGAAGAACCATCAGGTCCGTTCCCCCAGCGAACGGCTGCCAAACACCCGGCTCGCGCGCCATCCGTTCCAGTGCCGACGCAAGCGTATCAGGCGATTCCAGCTCGTACTCCGGAAGATAAGCCCTCACGCGCGAGGCTCCGGATTCCGGCACGCCTCGACGACGGACTCGAAAATTTTCATGTAGCCGGTGCAGCGGCAGAGATTCCCAGCAAGCCCCTCGCGAATATGCGCATCCGTCGGGCGCGGATGCCGCGCGAGCAGATTTACAGCCGCCATGATCATCCCCGGAGTGCAAATCCCGCACTGCGCGCCGCCATGCGTGATGAAAGCCTGCTGCACGGCATGGAGGCACTCGCCATCCGCGACTCCTTCGATCGTGCGAATCCTCGCGCCCTCCGCTTGCGCCGCCGGAATCAAGCAACTATTCACAAGCGCCCCATCCATTTCGATCGAGCAAGCTCCGCATTCTCCTTCGCCACACCCTTCTTTCGTTCCAGTCAGCGCGAGTTCGTTGCGGAGCACGTCCAGCAGCCGAGCCATCGGGTACACGCGAAGCGACACATGCTGGCCATTCACTTCAAATCGAACGGAGATTTTGCCCGAGGCCTCAGGCATGCACAGTCTCCAGCATCCCCATGAGCGCTTCCGGCGTGACAGGAATGCGAGTGATGTCCGCGCCAGTCGCGTGGGCAATCGCGTTGGCAATCGCAGGTGCAGTGCCATCGAGCGGAAGCTCCCCAATTCCTTTCGCCCCCGCCGGCCCACCCGCGTAAGGAATTTCCTCGAACAAAACGCGAATCGGCGGCAGATCCACTGATGTCGGCATGATGTAATTCGTCATCTGCCCGTTCACCATGCGCCCCTCCTGCCACACCACATTTTCGTACAGCGCGAATCCGATTCCCTGCGCTACACCTCCTTCAATCTGCCCGGCCGCAAGCACAGGATTGATCACCTTGCCCACCTCCTGCACAGCCACAAAATCCTCCACGCGCACTTCCGCCGTCCGCAAATCAATAGAAACCTCAGCCACATAAACCGCCCAGGCGTAAGCACCGTACGCGTCGCCGCGATACTGCTCGTCGTCCCAGTGAAGATCAGCCGCGTGACGATATTTCGCGACCGATTGCAGCGGGCCATTCTGTTCAATGAATTGTCGGCAAGCGTCCGCGAATTTGTCTCCGCGATATCCCGCTTTCAGCCGCCCGCTTTGAATCAGCTTCTGCTGTATCTCGCGCGCGGCCGATTCCACCAGCTTCCCGACAATCATCGACGTGCGCGAAGCCACAGTCGGCCCGCTGTTCGGAACCGCCGCCGTATCAGGCTGCACGATTTCGATCTGGCTCGAATCAAGTCCAAGAGTCTCCGCCGCAATCTGAGAGAAAATCGTGTTCGTCCCCTGCCCCATCTCCGTGCTGGCAGCATAAATACGAACAACGCCGTCGGCGGTCGCTTCGGCCGCAACTTCCGACGCGAGATATTCCTCTCCCGAGCCGGTGAAACCCGCGCCATGCAAAAACGAGGCAAAGCCCATCCCCTTGCGAATCGTGCTGCCGGGATTCTCAGCGTCGAAGCGCGCCCGTTTTGCGTAATACCCGCTCAATTCGAATGCGCGCTCCATCAGCCGGTTCATCTCAACCTTCTCGCGCACCACCTGGCTCACAGCGAGCGTCTCGCCTTCGTGTATAAAATTCCGCCGCCGCAATTCGTCGGGCGTGAGGCCTACGATCTTCGCAACACGATCCAGATGCCGCTCGAGCGCGAAAACACTTTGCGGCGCGCCGAATCCACGAAACGCCCCATGCGGCGGAGCATTCGTCGCCACAGCCCGGCTCTCAATTCGCACGTTCGGGCAGTTATACGGCCCGGCGGAATGAATCGTCCCGCGCGAGAGCACCACCGGCGACAGCGTCTCGTAAGCCCCGCCGTCAATCGTGAAATCAATTTCCATCGCGATCAATTTCCCGTCCCGCGAGACGCCCGTGCGATGTCGCGTGCGCGAAGGGTGCCGTTTCGTAGTGGCAGTCAAGTCCTCAGCCCGGTCGTAAATAATTTTCACCGGCTTGCCGGATTTCCAGGCAAGCAGCGCCGCATGCGCCGCAATCATGGACGGGTACTCCTCCTTCCCGCCAAAGCCGCCGCCCGTTTCCGTCTGCACCACGCGAATCCGTTCCTTCGGCAGTCCGAATAGCGCGGTCAGCGCCTTGTGAACATAATACGGGCACTGCAGCGAACCCCACACGGTGACGCCTTCATTCGGATTCGCCCGCGCGATCATTCCCTGCGGCTCGATGTAAAGCTGCTCCTGCGCCCCGGTTTC
Source organism: uncultured Acidobacteriota bacterium (assembly GCA_963701005.1). Classification (GTDB taxonomy): domain Bacteria; phylum Acidobacteriota; class Terriglobia; order Acidiferrales; family UBA7541; genus Palsa-295. The sequence continues at coordinate 1,378,710 of OY969555.1, read as the reverse complement.
ATACGTGCCTTCGACGACGAAGTCGGCCCCAGCCCACGCCTCCTCCACATTTCCCTTCTCCACGCGGAAAGATTTGAAAATATTGTCACTGCCCCATATGACTTCCCTGCGCGCGAGCGATTCATCAATGGTGAAGATTGCCGGCAAAGGCTCGATCTCAATGCGCACAGCTCGTCGCGCTTCCTCCACCAAGTACTTGTCCTGATGCGCAAGGAGCACGACAGGCTCTTCCGGATGATTCACAAACTCGGCGGCGAGGCACGGCTGGTCTTCAATCAGCAGCGCGATGCAATTTTTCCCGGGAATATCCTTGGCGGTCACGATCGTGAATTCGCGCCACGGAATATCGCCCTCGAAATGGATGGCCCGAATGTGCCCTCGCGCCACGGGACTTCGCACAGTCACGCCATAAAGCATGCCGGGAAATGTGATGTCGTCAACATAGCGCGCCCGGCCAGTGACTTTCCCGCGGCCCTCCTTGCGCGGAACAGACTTCCCGATGATGCGAGTCTCCACCGGCGGCCTCAGTAGTTGATTTTGTCCTGTTTTTTTTCCCACGCGCGGAAAGCTTCGAGCGCCTCCTCGCGCATCATGGAGGTCATGGGAATTTTGCGCTGCCCGTGCGCGCGCGCAATTTCCTCGTAAATCAACGAATCGTCGAAGCCCGCTTTGGAAGCGTCCGCCGCAGTACACCCAAAATAAATTCGCGCCGGACGCGCCCAGTAAATTGCCCCCAGGCACATGGGGCATGGTTCGCAGCTCGTATAGATTTCGCAGCCGGTCAGCTCGAAGAGCCCCAGCTTCTTGCACGCTTCGCGAATGGCCACAACCTCAGCGTGCGCCGTGGGATCATTTGTGGAAGTGACGCGATTCATGCCTTCGGCGATAATTTTGCCGTCTTTCACAACTAGCGCCGCGAACGGGCCTCCGCGGCCAGCATGAATATTCTCGAGCGCAAGCTCGATGGCCCGAGCCATAAAAGAATTATGCATGTCGAGTTTCCGGCCCAGCGCGCTTCGAGTAAAGGAAAGCATGGGCGCCAGTGCGATCAGCTGCGATTGTAGCGCAGCCTAGTGAACCGCCACGCGCACTTTCTCCGCCGAAAAATCCATGGCGGCGAATGATCGTTCCTTCCGTCGCCAGAAATAAAGAAGTGCTATGCCAATGAGGATCAAAGCCACGCACAACCCAGTCCACAAGCCCGCCGCCCCCCACCCTAAATGAAAGCACAGGTAATAGCCGAGCGGCAGACCAATGACCCAGTAGAAAATCAGATGGCAAATCATCGCCGTGCGAGTATCCCCGGCCCCGCGCAAGGCCCCCGTCGCAACGGTTTGCATCCCATCAAAGAGCTGAAAGAAAGCAGCGACGAACAATAGCGACCCAGCCGCCCGGATCACCACCGGGTCCGGCGTGTATATGCGCACGATAAATCGCGGCGCCACAAGAAACACAATTCCCATGCAGGCCATGAATGCAGTTCCAAGCGACATCGCCGTCCATCCAGCCCGGCTCGCCGCGTGCGCATCATGTCGCCCGAGCGCATGCCCAACTCGCACAGCAGCCGCCGACGCAATTCCCAGCGGCACCATGTACGTCAAGCTCACCGTATTCAGCGCCACCTGATGGCTCGCCAGCGCCACAGCTCCGAGCTTCCCGATCAAAGTGGTGGCGGCGGCAAAAACGCCCACTTCCATTCCAAACTGCATAGCAGCAGGAAAACCAAGCTGCACCAGCCGCCACATCCGGAAAAAATTCGGAGAGCGCCGAGTCTTCCGCAGCCCGGTCTTGTACCGATGGTCGTAATAAATCGAATACACCAGCAGCACACTCATCATGTAAATCCGCGCGATGCACGTGGACCACCCCGACCCCACCGTCCCCATCCTTGGAAGCCCGAGATGCCCATAGATCAGCGCCCAATTCCCGGCCAGGTTCACCAGGTTCGCGGTGATCAACGCAAACATCACCGGCTTGGCCATATTCATGCCCTGCAGATAACGCCGGAAAACAAAATACAAAAGCAGCGGCAAAGTCCCCCACGATAGCGCCCGCAAATATGGAATCGCCTGACTCAGCACCGCAGGATCAATATCGATCGAGCGCAGCACCGGCTCCGCCAGCCAGATCAAGCCCATCAGCGGCGGCGTAATCAAAATGCTCAAATAAACGCCATTCACAAGCGACCGATGGCAATCCTCCACATTCCCCGCCCCAAAAGAATGCGAGACCAAAGTATCGAGCCCCAGCATCAACCCCGTGCCAAATATCGCAGCCGAATTGAAAAGTATGCTCCCCAGGCTGACCGCCCCGATCGCTTCCGCGCTGTGCGCCTGCCGCCCCACCATCATCGTGTCCACAATAGCCATGGTCATCCACCCAAGCTCCGCCAGCACCAGCGGAATCGCCAGCCGCACCATCGGCCGCACTTCTTCAGCAATATAGTGAGTGAACAGGCGTCTTAGCATTGGCGAATCAACATGAACATTTCAGCACGAGCATGAAATCATCGCACACTCACGCCACGAAATGGCGCGCGCAAATCGCGGAGAGACAAATGGTGTTTCGCGTGGGGATTGAGAGGCGCCAGTCTGAGGCCTGCTGCCGGACAAAAAGTTTCAGGCCATGCCCAAAACGCATCAATGCGGCTTGAATGTTTTCCCGGTCTCAAGCAGCGTCTTCAGGCGCGAGAGAATTCGCGGCCATCCATCGGCGCACGCAGCGTAAGTCGAGTCATCGTCGGCCCACTCGTCATGCGTCACGGTAACTTTCGTGGCCTCGGTCTCGGGCACCAGCTCGATCGTCGCGCGTGACGCCTTATCGTTCTGCCACATGGCGAATGTGTACTGAAGGATTTTCGGCGCCTCAACTCGCAGCACCTTCCCATGGACATAGGTCATCGGCTTGCCATCAGGTCCCGGGCCCACCCATGCCAGCGAGCCACCAGTCTTAAGGTCCGCCTCAAACTCCGCCCCCGAAAAGATGACGCGGTTCGCCTCCCGCGACACAAACCCCTCCCACACCTTCTCCGGCGCAGCGGCAATGTAGAAGACATATTTAAGCGCTGCTTGATGGGCCATGATCGCTCCTCACTCGACTGCGCCATCTTATATCCGCAGTCAAATACCGAACAAGCCCGCAGCGCCCTCAGCTCTCCCTGCTCGCCCGCACCACCTGAAATTCTAGAGCCTTTTGTCCAATTCCCACGTCAATCAGGAAAGGGATTTCAGCCGCAGCCCCTTCGCGAAAGAGGTTCTGATGCTCTCACCCTCAATCAATTACTGGATGTCTTTCGTCGGGCTCATCTATCTCGTCGCCGGTATTTTTGCATATCGAAAAGAAATCATCGCGGCTCGCGGCTGGGACAGGCTCATCACCTGGGGCACCATCTTCATGGCGGTCCCACTCGCCATGTTCGGCACCGACCATCTCGCCAGCCCGGCGCCTATCAAAGATATAGTCCCATCCTGGATTCCGGCGCACCTGTTCTGGACGTATCTAGTCGGATGCGCGCTCCTCGCCGCAGCCACCAGTCTCACTCTCAGGAAGTTCGTACGCTTGTCCTCCACCCTCCTCGGGTTGATGTTCTTTCTATTCGTCTGCCTCATGCATATCCCAAATGCACTCGCGGATCCCAAAGATCGCTTCGCCTGGCAATTCGTATTCAGAGATATCACCTATGCCGCAGCCGCATGGGCTCTCGCCGGACTATACAGCCGCGCCTCATCCCCCCAACAATCGAAATGGTTGATTTTATTTGGCCGCATCGTCATAGCAATCGCTGCGATCTTTTTCGCCGTGGAACATTTTCTCCATCCAGAGTTTGCCCCCGGCGTTTCTTCCTCAGAAACGACACCCTCCTGGGTCCCCCTCCCCAGCCTATGGGGATACATAGCAGGAGCGATCCTGCTAGCCGCCGGAATCGCCTTAGCCCTGAACAAAAAACCCCGGATGGCCGCAACCACGATCGGCTCACTAATGACCGTCCTCTCTCTATCTCTATATCTGCTCATCCTGATCCTAGCCCTCGCCCACAACGGATCAACGCAGGAAATCAATGACGCGTTAGACGTAGTCTTCGACACATTACTCTACGGCGGATCAGCACTAGTCCTAGCATCGGCATTGTCCCGCGATTCCGCCCCCGCACTCTCTCACTCCGCAGGTGTGGTCTAATAACTGCGTATCAGTCATCAACTCATCGCCTAGATAACTGGCTGGGAAGCGCGGGATTCAATCTCCGCCGAAAGTGGCGCCTCTGATAGGGCTTCAGAGTCTGTGCGAGAACTCGAGAATCTTTGTGGGTCGCGGTTTCAACCGCGACATTTAGAGGCCTGAAAATATCGGGCTTCAGCCCCTGAAGTTCCCGGACGCCGCGGCCCACGGCATTTGTGAGATAACTTCCTGTGAGTACATTGCCGAACCCACAGCCCACGACCCCGCCTCGGCCGTCCTCGCTCCGATCCTTCCTCCGATGGCTCCTCATCGGCGTCGTGCTTCTCTGGTCGCTAGCCGCGCTGATCCTCGTCGCCGCCCGCTGGATCGACCCACCCACCACCGCCGTCCACATCCAGCGCCGCGTACAGTCCTGGATTCACCGCGCCCCCTATCACGAACGCTACAATTTCATTCCGCTCACCCAAATCTCCCCCGATCTCCAACACGCCGTAATCGCCGCAGAGGACGCGAACTTCTACCATCACCATGGCTTCGATTGGCATCAAATCCAAATCGCCGCCGAAGACGATTTGGAAGGCGAGCGCACCCGCGGCGCCTCCACCATCACGCAGCAACTAGTAAAGAACCTCTTCTTCGGAACCGGCCACTCTTTCCTCCGCAAAGGCGCGGAAGCCTCACTCGTCCCTGTGGCAGAATTAGTCCTCGGCAAACGCCGCATTCTCGAGATTTACCTAAACGTAGTCGAATGGGGCCCGGGCATCTATGGCGCAGAGTCCGCGTGCCGTTACTACGACGAAACCTCAGCCCGCTATATCGGCCGTCAACAGTCAGCACGCCTCGCCGCAATTCTCCCGGCCCCCCTAAAGCGACGCCCCGAGCGAATGAATACCTACAGCGCGATCATCCTCAGGCGCATGGACCAATTGGGTTGGTAATCGTGGCTGCGACGAAGTCATCTCGCACTGCTGACTTCCTACGGTAGAGAATCGCGCGCTCGGCACGGCCCATATGGAGTGCGGCGCTCCGCTCTCCTCCCCAGGGGCACGGCATGCCGTGCCCCTACGGCGTAACTTCACGCCGCCGCTCTGTTACAGCGCACCTCTTGCGGTCACCACGCTTCCGCGGACCGAGGCGCGCCTTTTGCGCTCCGATCGATTTTGCGCATCTCGCCTCGCCCACGAATTCCGCGCACCGTCCTCCGCTCCTCCGCTCCTCCGAGTTCCGTCTTGCTCGCCAGCCCGCGCCCTCCCGAATGCTTGGACTTTCGGACCAGGTGGGAGCCCCCGAATTCATTCGGGGGGAGGAGCGCTTCAGCGCTCCGGAAAAGCGCTTCGCCCAAAATCCCGCGCTTTAGCGCTGGGACGTCGCATCGCCGGCGTATCGCTCCGAAGCGCCGTAGGCGCGTCACAATTTAGCCCAGCCCGCAAGGCCGGCGCGTCGGCTTGGGCACTGCACGAGCGTGCCTTGGCCGGCGAGTTCACACCAGCCGCTTCGTACCAGCTACATACAACCCGTTGGTGATCAATCCGTCAGAAAGGCCAGCTTAAGTGAAATCCTAACCTGCTATCACCACGCGCATGCTTCTCGGCTCGGCCGGACCGAAAGGAAAGTCACCGTGCCTGATAAGCCGAATGACCGGACACGTCCCATTCCGGTGCTTCACTTCTCAGGTTTCCGTGGCAATCAGGCAGGTGGATTGTTTCCGAGTGGCCCGTGACACGTCCAGGATCGATGCGAAGCGCGGAGATCGCACCCTACAAGCTGGCTTGGCGGCACTTGCGCGCGGAATCAGAGGGGCGTTGCGCCGGTGGCTGGCTTCTTATCAGCGCCGGTTCAATCCTCCTGTCTGGCTGCGATTGCGTCTGCCATCAGCCGCTCGCTCAGTTGGGCCATCTTCTCCATGTAATCGAGGATGAGCTCCAGTTGGCTGTCCGTGTAGTGTTCGACCATGTTCGTATATGCCTTTGCAAGAGCTTCATACTTTGGCACGAGTGGGTCGAGGCTTTCCCTTCGGAGGCGAATGAAGACTCTGCGCCGGTCATCTGCGTTGCGCACCCGCTCGACGAAACCCTTGTTTTCCAAATGGTCTAGAATGTGCGTGATCGCGCCCGTCGTCAGACCGCTGAGCTCTGCAAGCCGGCCGGGTGTGAGCATGCCGTCGGGATGAAAGAGGATCAGGTCCAAGCATCGAGTATCCGTCGCGTTCAGCCCCACGGACTGCGCGATCACCTGGTGAAGCAATACGGTGCGAGTGCTGAATTTCCGCGCGAGTTCGCCCAGAGCCCGCAGCATCTCGCCCCTTCCGGGTTTCCTGTGTGGATTTCCTCTTGACATAAATTAGCTGCATTTATAAAATACACTATCTGCAAAATTAAGCTACTAAATTCTGCAGATATATTCTAAAAGGAGACCTCATATGAATACGCAAACCATCGCTCATCCCAAGCTGTTGCACTACGGACTGGTTACAGCCAGCCTGGACGCTATGATTGACTGGTACCGCAAGGTTTTGGGAATGACATTGAATAACCGCTTGGCGGTGCCGGCCAGAGGCCAGAATGCGCCTGGGTTTTCCGCCTTCGCATTTGTCTCGAACGACGAGAGGGACCACCGTCTGGTGTTTTTTGAGATGCCGGGCGCCACCGTCGATAGCGACAGGCGCCACCACAGCGGGCTGCAGCACGTCGCTTTCGAATATCCCACTCTCGACGATCTGTTGGGTACCTATGTCCGGCTCAAGGGCTTGGACATTCTCCCGGTGTGGGTCGTGGATCACGGGCTGGCGACTTCGATGTACTACGAGGACCCGGACCAGAACAGGGTCGAACTCACGGTCAACAACTACAGCGATGCCTGGACTGCGACCGAGTTCCTGAGAAATTCGTCGTCAATGCCGGCCCCAATCGATCCTGACAAGCTGATTGCAGCGCGAGGGACGGGTGCTTCACCGTGGGAACTGCATGAGCGCGCCAGTGCGGGCGAATTCGCTCCAGAAAGGCCGCAGGATTGGCGTCCGCGTTTCTGACGATAACCCGTCACGCATCGGGCACCCGGCGCGCCATCATCATTGCTCGCCTCGTCATTTAGAGCGCTATCTCGCCGAATTTGATTTCAATTATAATAAAGCCGATCGCGCTTGGGATCGGCGACCCCGAGAGAACGGCGGCGGCGTTGCGAGGGATCTTTGGTAAACGATGGGTCCTCTACGGAATCGCCTTTTTCTGTTGTCCAAATTGCAAAGCCTCGAAGCGACGAGTGAGCAAATGAGTATGTGGCTGGATCACATTTTGGTAATTGGATTACATCAGGGAGGCTTCTATGAGTACTCTGATAGAGCCGTGGATCGCTCAGCGGGAGGACGCAGAAAGCATCCGACCGTTTGGTATCGAGATGAAAGTCATGATTCCCGCAGCTTTGACGGACGGCACATGTTCCGTGCTGATTGGCGAACTGAAACCGGGCGAAGGGCCGCCGCCACATCTGCATCGCAAGTTCGATGAATATTTTTTCGTGTTAGACGGCACCGTCTCGCTGGTGGTCGATGGCAAGCAAAGCACGGTTGCCCCCGGCAATCTCATTTTTACTCCTCGCGGCAGAACGCATTCGTTCAAGAACATTGGCGCGTCGACCGCCAGCCTGCTTGAGTGGACCGTCCCTGGCGGTAACGAGCCCTATTTCCGGGCCGTATACGAAATGATGGCTAATGGCCGGTTCGATCCACAGCGGTTGGCCGAAATCAATGAGCGGTTCGCGACCGAGTTCATCGGACCCTGATGCGCTGGTCCCCCGGGGTGAGCCATAAATTGTGGGTGGGTTATTTGTCCGGTGAGGGTCCGTCCTAAGTCCCGATTAGTTCTATAAAAGGAGTCAAGAAAAAAAACTTCTCCTGTGGCCGGATTTTTTCATGACGTCCAGCCCACCCCATTGAGCAAGATTGTTTTCGCCTTCCGTTCCTTGATCTCGGGACGCTACGAACAGCTCTGGAGCGTTTTGGGTTTCTCTCCCAGTGGTTTTCATCGCTTCCTTTGCGACGAAGCCAGTCCGTTCTGAGACCCACAAGCAGAATCGTTGTCATGGCAACCATGGTTCTATTTGGGACTCGTGGTCCATAGCTTTTTCGGGTTATCCGAGGGGGACTAGGGTCGGATGTGGGACTGAGCATGCCCGAGGCACGCAAAGCCTAACTTATCGGCTGAGACTCGCCCTCGAACCCGAGTGTCTCAAGAACCCGACGGGCCACCGCCAGGAAGAATCCCAGGGATGGAAAGGATTCGCTCGAGACACTCAAGCTGTTTGTGGTTTCAGATGTTTGGCGTCGAAGCGCGCTCCTTTCTTCCAGGCGATCAACGTAATGGCTGCGATCTTGCGCGCCAGGGTCAGACGCGCCATCTCCGGTCGGATCCCCTTGGCCACCAGCGCATCATAAAAATCTTTAAAGGGACCGGCCTTGGCAGAGGCCACCGTGGCGGCGCCCTTGAACAAGTTCTTGAGATCGTGATTGTGATTGCGGTTCAGTCCACGAATGGAGACCGGCTTCTTGGCGCGTCTCAGCTCTCCGTTGATGAAACGCTGCTCGGCACTGCCGTACGTCTCGATTCCAAACCCACTGTACGTCCACAGCTGTCGCTTGGTGCGGAACCGATGCGGTGTCTGCATCAAAGCGATCAGCACAGCCGCTCGGATCGGCCCAATGAACGGAATCGCCCGTAGCAATTTCCACGCATCATGCTTCTGAGCTTCGGCCAGCAACTCACGCCGCACTTCCTGACGCAATGTCCTCAAGGCATCGAACTGCTGGTAGTAGAACTCCGCTCGGCGGCGCACGCCAGCTTCCTGGATCTTGCTCAGCCACTCCGAGCGATAGCGTTCCGCGTAGACCTGCTTCCCCGCACAGGGAATTCCCCAACTGCGGTAGATCGCCTTCACGCGACTCATCACCCGTCCCAAATCTTTGCTGATCGCCAAGTAGCTACGCGCTAGTTCCTTCAGCTTCCGCACTCCGTGCTCGCCGTGATACACCGAACGAAGCATGTTCGAGTGCAGCAGCTCGGCTAGCTTCCGTGCATCGATGCGGTCACTCTTGCTGCCTTCTTTCAGCAGGGCATTCCGACGCGGATTACACACGATCAGTTCCGCCACGTGTGGCTTGATCAGGTCATATAACCAGGCAGTCCAGGTGCCTTCTTCAAACGTGACGCGCAGACTTCCGCGCAGACCTTTCAGGAAATCCAGAATGGTGATGGCCTTGGTTTCGATCACGCATTCCATCACCAGCTTGCCAGAGGAATTTAAGACTGCGATCGAGATCGCTTCCTTGTGAACATCCATCCCGATATACTTCACACTGTCCATACAGGGCGCTCCTTTGTAGTGGGTTCGAGCCAAGCACTCAAAACCTACTCCAAAAGGGGCGCCCTTTGATATCGCGTCGTGCGCACTTTGCATCCCGGCCGAATCCAAGGCGCGCGCAAATTGACCCAACATCCACAGGCTCGCATCATTGCATTCGCATTCTGCTCTCCCTAAGATAAATCGTGCGCCATATGTGCGGCATCGGCGCTGCGCGGCGAAAATTTTCGCCCTCGGAATTTCACGTTTCCAGGGCAAGTTTTCCCCGCCCCGCGGCATTTGTCTGCCTCGGCTGCGCAATCTGGCTACAGTGAGATTTTGGTTCGGGAGGCTGAAGGTGCAGCGGGAAGGCCAGGGAAGGCGCAATTCTAATCGATACCGGTGACGATTAGAAAATCACTTATCTCTATGAAAACAAAGGACAGAGGTACTTTCTAATCGATACTAAAGTGGCGATATTTGGAATTATTTTGCACCCGGATTCCTTGCCCGCGGGGGCCCCGTATAAGCGCCCCGCCCTCACCGCCGGCTTTTTCGCCAGCGCGTTGATATTGACATCAATTTTACATCTCGTTAAAATTCCATTCGTCCTCCGAATTTGGAGGACCCCTTCGCAGCCATGTGACACTGCGCCGCTCGCGGCGCGTAAAACATTTCGCGCGAGGTTGCCGTTTCTCCTCCCCCTTCCCGGGGACGGCCGCCTTAAATCTGACACCGTCCAAGCCCTTGGGAATTCCCTCGACCAACGTCGAAGCGCGATCCCACGGAGCCGGGAAAATTGACCCTTTCGACGCGCCATTCTCGGCGCTCTCCAGGAGGAGAACATGGCAACGCAAGAGAATCGAGTTGAATTGAAGAATAGCGTCCGCGCTCCCATGCGCGGCGCAAGCATCATCGGCCCCGCCGATCCAAACGAAAAGATTCAGGTCACCGTAACTCTACGTCGTGGTTCGGCCCCAGCCGCGTTTCCGTCCATGCAGCAGTTGGGCACGCGAATGCCCAGCGACCGGCAGCACCTCACTCGCGAAGCATTCGCCGCCACGCATGGCGCGAGGGCCGAAGATCTCGCGAAAATCCGCACCTTCGCCAACCAGTTCGGACTCGAAGTGACCACTGAAAGCCGTGCGCGCCGTTCTGTGATTCTCACCGGCACGGTCCGCAATTTCAGCGAAGCCTTCGGCGTGCAATTAAGCCGTTACCAGCATCCCGGCGGCACCTATCGCGGCCGCGTCGGCACCATCCGCATACCAACCGAACTTGACGGCATCATCGAAGGCATCTTCGGTCTCGATAATCGCCCCCAAGCAATGCCGCATTTCCGCCGGCGCAAGGATCCAGCCGGCGGCGTGCGCCCTCATGCCGCGGGCATCTCTTACAGCGCACTCGATGTTGCCGCTGCCTACAATTTCCCTCCGGGCACCGACGGCACCGGCCAGTCCATCGCCATCCTCGAACTTGGCGGCGGCTATCGCACCGACGATCTCAACACGTACTTCAAACAGCTTGGCATGGCCACGCCGAAAGTTACCGCCATTCCAGTTGACGGCGGATCGAATGCCCCCACCGGCGATCCAAACGGCCCGGATGGTGAAGTCGAGCTGGATATCGAAGTAGCAGGCGCAGTCGCACCGGGCTCTCAGATCGGCGTCTACTTCGCTCCCAATACAGACGCGGGCTTCCTCGACGCGCTCACAACCGCAATTCACGATACGAACCTTCGCCCCTCAATCGTTTCCATCAGTTGGGGCGGACCTGAAACAACCTGGACGCAAGCGGCCCGCGACGCCTTCAACTCAGCCAGCCAGGATGCGGCAACGATGGGTGTAACAATCCTCGCCGCCTCAGGCGACAACGGCGCGAGCGACGGTGATTCCACCGGCCAGCCAACCGTGGACTTCCCTGCCGCTTGCCCTTTCATCCTCGGCTGCGGCGGCACCAAGCTAACCCTCAACGGAACCACAATCACCGGCGAGCAAGCCTGGAACGAGCTCGCCAGTGGCGAAGGTGCCGGGGGCGGCGGCGTCAGCCAGTACTTCGCCATACCGCAGTATCAGGCCAACGCCGGCGTGCCCACATCTTCAAGTGGATTCGCGGGGCGCGGCGTTCCGGACGTTTCCGGCGACGCAGACCCGGTCACAGGCTACCGCGTGCTCGTGGATGGCCAGTCAACAGTGATTGGAGGAACGAGCGCCGTGGCCCCGCTCTGGGCCGGGCTCCTCGCGCGGTTGAATCAGTCGCTAGGCACCACGGTCGGCTTCATCAATCCGCTGCTCTACACCAGTAACGTCGAAACCACATTCCACGACATCACTGTGGGCGATAACGGTGGCTGGTCCGCCGGACCCGGCTGGGATCCCTGCACAGGTCTCGGCACGCCGAATGGCTCAGCGCTGCTAGCCGCGATTGGCGGGAAACCCGCAACCGCACAGCAAAGCCGCGGAGCCGCCCGCAATATGTCCATGAGCTGATGAGTAAAGTCGCAGCTTGCAATTCGAGCCGGGGCGTCGCGCCATCAGAAACAGCGCGCCGCCCCAGCCTCAATCGCGTGAGTGTTTCACAGTCGATGAGTTTTCGCGCTTCAGGCGATCCAACCCTTGCTTTGGTACTCCATGAACTCGGCCGTCTGTTGCGCCACCTTGCGACCGTAGTACCTATCCACGACATGCAGCGCCATATCAACTCCCGACGTCAACCCGCCCGCAGTAGCAATTTTTCCATTCTCGACAAATCGAAGGCCGCTCTTCACTTCAATATCAGGATATTTTTCCTTGAGCGCCTTCAAAGCTTGATGATGCGTCGTGGCGGACTTGCCCGAAAGCAGCCCGGCAGCAGCAAGCTGAAACGCCCCAGTACAAACCGAAGTCACCAGGTCCGTATCCGCGCTGGCAGCCATCTTTTTCAACCACACGTGCAGCGCCTCCGACCCCTCCTGCGCGGGAACCACCACAATCTTCGGCGTGGGCGCATTTGCAAAAGTGTAGTTCGGCAAAATCTTCAATCCGCCGGTCGCGGTAACCGGCTCCATCGTCTCCGCCACAGTATAAAGATCAAACGGCATGTGATGATCCATCCCAGCATCCGCATGGCCGTCCTTAATCATCACGTCCTGAAACACTTCCCACGGCCCCGTAAAATCAATCACCTGCACATTCTCGGAAATCGCGAAGGCCACCGGGATATTTCCCCCATTCGCAGGAGGAGTAAGTTTCAGGGCCGTCGCCGATGAATCGCTCGCACTCGCAGATGCTCCTAGATGGCCAGCCACCCACAAGCCCGTGGCCGTCACTGCAATTCCTGCCACCGATCCCTTCAAGAATTCACGTCTTTTCATATCCAGCTCCTTACGCCCCAAAAAATCTCTGTCTTGCCGATAGATCTAGCGCTCATTCCATCCGCAATGCCTCGATCGGGTCAATGGCTGCCGCGCGCCTGGCGGGCAGATAACTCGCGATGATTGCCGCCGAAATAAGTACCGTTGCAACTCCCGCGAAAGTAACAGGGTCGGTTGGCGCCACTTCGAAGAGCAGCGATTTCACCAGGTGAGTCACAGCGAGCGCGCCTGCGAGTCCAATCGCGACACCGAGCGCCGCCAGCAACAAACCTTGCCCGAGTATCATGCGCAGGATCTTCGCAGGCTGCGCTCCAAGCGCAATCCGGATCCCGATCTCGCGCACCCGCTGGCTCACCGCCAGCGCCATGATTCCGCCAATGCCCGCAGCGGCGATCAGTAGCGCTAGCCCCGCGAAAATACCCAGCAGGCTCGCGGTCACGCGCGGCGAGGCGGTCGATTCCGCCCGCGCTTGCTCGAGCGTCACGATATGTGTCACGGCCAGTTGTGGATCCACTTCATGCAGCGCCCGAGTGATCGCCGTGCTCATGGCTCTGGGATCGGCAATCGTCCGCACAGCCAAAGTGGCGGGCGCTGTGTACTCAGAATGAGGCAAATAAATCTCCGGCGGAATCGGGCGGTCGAGACCAAATTCCCTCACGTCGCCGATAACGCCGATAATTGTTTGCCAGGTCTTGCCATCATCGAAGGAAAGCCGCTTGCCGATGGGGTCATCCTTCGCCCAGGAGCGCCGCCTCATGGCCTCGTTGATGATGGCCACCTGCTCGCCCTTCCCGCCGTCCGCATCAGTAATCTCCCGCCCTGCTATCAACGGGATTCCAAGCGTCCGGAAATACCCCGGCGAGACGGCCACAAAGCTGCCCACTGGAAGCGCTTCGCCCGGCGCAAGATCTCGCCCCTCAATTTTGAAAGACGACGCAGATGCATCCGGTCCGGCCGCAATTGCTTCAGGCTCGAGTGGGTAGCTAGAAGAAATCGCCGCGGAGACCACACCGGGTTCGGCTTGCACCCGGTCAATCATCTTCTTGAGGACTTCGAGGAGTTTTTCAGGCGTTGCATACTTGTTGAAGCTGAGCGTGGCCCTCATCGCCAGCACGCGCTGGGGGACAAATCCGGGATTCACGCGCAATATCTTCACTAAACTGCGCAGCATCAATCCCGCCCCAATCAGGAGCATGAAGGAAAAAGCCACCTGCGAAATTATCAACGCGCTGCGAACCCGGTTCTTCATCCGCCCGGCGCCCGAGCCGGTGCTCCCCTCCTTCAAGTTCGAAGCCAGGTTGGCCCGCGAAAATATGGCAGAGATGGTGCCGAAGACTAGGCTTGTCCCTAGGGCAGCCAGAAGCGTGAACACAAGAACTCCACCATCAATATTGATCTCCCGCGCCCGTGGCGTAAGCCGTGCCGCAAACTCCGTCAGCAGTTGAAGACTGCTATAAGCGAGTATTAACCCAAGTGCCCCACCCACCACCGCCATCATGAAACTTTCCGTCAGGAGCTGTCGCAGCAATCGGCTCCGCCCCGCACCCAACGCCGTGCGAACGGCCAGTTCGCGTTCCCGGCGCGACATCCGCGCCAGCGTCAAATTGGCCACATTCGCGCAAGCAATCAGCAGCACAAAAGCCGCCGCCGCAAGCAGCACGATCAGCGTCGGCCGCGCGCTCCGGGTAAGCTCATCCTGCAGTGGACTCGAAACCGCCGCATATCCCATGCCCTCTGGATATGACTTCGGATATTCCGATTTGAGCCGCCCGGCGATGGTAGCCAGGTCCGCGCGCGCCTGAGTAATAGTCACACCCGGCTTCAATCTCCCAAATGCTTGCAGCATCCGCGAATCGCGATTCTGAATAAACGCTTCTCCCGAACGGAAAGGACAAGCCGAAGTCGGCATGTAAACGTCACTTTCCACCGGATACTGTGGGACCGGAGGAAGCACACCAACGACAGTATGCACACGATCGTTCAGCTCAAACGTCTTGCCCACGATTGCCGGATCGGCGCCGAATTTATTCTTCCAGTACTCGTAACTGAAAATCAGCACCGCCGGCGCGCCCAATTTGTCGTCCTCCGGCAAAAAAGTGCGCCCAAGCAATGGCTGCACCTTGAATAAATCGAAATAATTCGCGGAGACGACAGCCGCAAGAATTCGGTCCGGATCGCCATGCCCATACAGAATGAACGACATGTTGTGATACTCCACCAGCCCGGAAAGTGTCCGATTCTGCCCGCGGTAGTCCTCAATCTCGTGAGCCGAAAAAGTCATGTCCTGGATTCCTTCCTTCTGAGCCTGCTGGCGGACGAGAACCAACTGATTCCCCTCCGGATAAGGCAGCGGCCGCAGCAGCACCGCATGCACCACGCTGAAAATCGCGGTGTTCGCGCCGATTCCGAGACCCAGCGTGAGAACTGCGACGATGGTGAACCCCACGTTTCTGCGCATCATCCGCAAGCCGTAAATCATGTCCTGCTTCAAAATTTCCCAGTGCTCGCTCGGCGCAGTGCGGAATATCCCCGCAATCGTCTCCCCCCAGAGCCTTAGAAAACCCATCAGGCCTCCCTGTTCCTTGATTTCATGCTGCTGTTCGTCGAAGACGCCTTCCATTTCGTGGCCATAATTCACGCGGAAATCAAAAGGCAGGACGCTCAAGAGCGCTCGAAAAATTCTCTGGGAACGCGTGGCTGGAGTTGCATTCATCGAATCTCTCCTCCTCAGGCCAGCTCGGGCTTGGCGAACAATTTCTTGTTCCGCGCCATGGCCACCAATTCCTCCAACCGGCGCGCTTCGGCAACGGCGATGCTACGGCCCTGTTCGGTCAGCCGGTAATACCGCCGCCGCTCGTCATCCAGCCCCGCCGCTGGCCGCCTGCTCGACTCGGCGATCCACCCCTCTCCATTCAGCCGCTTGATGATTCCGTAGAGCGTCCCGGCGCTCAACCGGACCTTACCCCCCGTCCGCCTCTCCACCTCCTTCAGAATTGCATACCCGTGCATCTCTTCATCAACGAGGGCAAGCAAGACGTGAAACATGGCCGGTGTCAGTGGCGACTGCTCTGGGCGTTCCGCTTCAGGGTGGCGGCTCATAAATTGGCGTCCTTTGTCCGCGATTCACTATAACGTAAGACGATATACCGCGTCGCAAGTGAGCTTCCAAAACATCGGATTTGCAAGTGGTATAATTTTCAATCAGTTGGAACAGAGGAGGATACGGGCGAGGTGAACTTGCTGTCCGCCTGTGGGACAAGCCCGTCGCATGGCCGGACGCCCCGCCTAGGCGAACGGCGCGAACCGGCGGATGCAGGGCAATCTAAAGCAGGTCGATTTTTGCCGCCAAAATAAAATCGCTCTCGGTAAGCCCGTTGATTTTGTGCGTCCAGGTCGTCACTTCGGCTTTCCCCCACGCAAGCAAAATGTCGGGGTGATGCCCCTGCTTTTCAGCGATCTCACCCACCTTGTTTACAAAGTCGAGCGCCTGGCGGAAATCGGTGAATGTGAATGGCCGAGTGATGTGGTGCGCGTTCACTACCTTCCAAAGGGGAACCTGTTGCGAAAGCTTCTCAAGCTCTTTACCGGCAAGCGGAGGCACTCCTCCGCGGCACGGCACACAGGTCTTATCCGCGAGCGCGCTCATCGGATTCTGCCTCCTTCCGCTGAAATGCTTTCTTGTACGTCTGGCCCCGCTCGGAACCAATTACCAGCCACCGCGCTGCCCTGGTCCCGCTAGCGCTTGCCGGAGAGGGCGGCGCGTTTTTCAATGTATTCGCGCATGTATCCGGCAAAAATTTTCTCAAGCTTCTGAGTGATCGCACCAGGTGTGGCCGCGATCTTGTGGCCGTTGATCTCGCTCACGGCCAGCATGCTTCGATTCGTCGAAGAAATGAAAACTTCGTCTGCAGCATAAAGATCCTCGGCACGCAACGTGTGCTCCTCCACCGGAACTCCAGCTCCCCTTCCGATTTCGAGCAGCACGCCGCGCGTGATGCCTTCAAGACAGCCGGCTGAAACCGGCGGCGTCGCAACGCTCCCACCGCGCACGCAAAAAATATTCGCCGCCGTGCATTCGGCCACTTCGCCGCGCTCGTTCAGCAGCACAACCTCGTCGAATCCGGCTTGCTGCGCCTCATAAAGACACCAAACATTCGTAAGCCACGATGTCACCTTCACGCCCGCAAGCGGCGAGGCGGCATGCCGGCCGTGCTCCCGAAGTCCCAGCCGCGCCGGCTCGCGATAAGAAGGCAAACCAGCGGAATACAGAAGCAAATCCGCTGCCGGAAAATTCTCGTCGCTGCGCCAGAATCCAGGCTGATTGTAAATCGCGTAAATCCGCGCGCACCCTTCGCGCACCTCATTCGCCTGAAGCACCTCGCCCAATTGCGCCCGGACAGTTTCCTCCTCAAATGGAAAAGGGCAGTGAGTCCGCTCGGCATCGCGCACCAGTCGCTTCCAGTGCCGTTCAAAAGCGAAAGGAACGCCCTCCACAATCCGAATCGTCGTGAACAATCCCCAGCCGCTCAGCAGTCCCGCTTGTCCCGGCGAAAGCCGCACCTGCTCGATCGGCATCAGGCGGTCATTGTGGAAGACGAACCGGTGAATCATGCGCTTCCCCTTTGGAGAGTGAGCTCTACAAGTGGCAGGATTTCGCCCCGCGCTTCTCGAGATACCGCTGGTGATAATCCTCGGCGCGATAAAAATCCGAGGCCGGAACCACTTCCGTCACGATCGGCCGCTTGAACGCATTCATTTTCTCAAGCAGCGCTTTCGATCCGGCAGCGGACGCTTGCTGCGCCGCATCGTGATAGAAAATTGCCGAGCGGTATTGTGTCCCGGTGTCCGGCCCCTGCCGGTTCAACGTGGTTGGATCGTGGCTTTGCCAGAAAACCGAAAGGAGTTGCTCGTAGGAAACCTGCGCCGGATCGTATTCGACTTCGACCGCCTCGGCGTGGCCCGTTCGTCCGCTGCAGACGTCCTGATAAGTGGGGTTCTTCAACGTGCCGCCCGTGTACCCGACCGTAGTCGATGTGACGCCCTTGATATGACGAAATGCTTCTTCGACGCCCCAGAAGCAACCGGCCGCAAAAGTTGCTTTAGCCATGGATGAAATGTCCTCCTTCAGCGTGCTGTTACAATTCCTGAATGTTTATGTTGCCACAACGCGGAGGTGAGGTCGAGTGCTCGCGGGCATGCTTATCTGCCCAAAACTCGATAGTATATACTTCGCCGCGGAAAGCAGAGGCCATGAACACTTTAATTAGATTGCGCGCACTGATTTTAGTTGCTGGGATTTCTATTGCCGGACTTTTGGGCGCGCGAGTGGCGCTCTCGCAGCAACCCGGCCCCGAGGCCTTCGCTGAAATGCGCTGGCGCCTCATCGGCCCGTTTCGCGGGGGCCGCGCGCTGGCCGCGACGGGCGTTCCCGGCAACGCGAATGCCTACATTTTTGGCACAGTGGGCGGTGGCGTGTGGAAAACGGAGAATGCAGGCCAGACTTGGCGGCCGATTTTCGACGGTCAGCCCATCGCCTCCATCGGAGCGATCGCCATTGCGCAGTCGGACCCCAAAATAATCTACGTAGGCTCGGGCGAAGCGGATATGCGCTCGGACATCTCCTATGGCGACGGCGTTTACAAGTCCACGGATGCGGGCGCCACGTGGCGCAACGTCGGCCTCCGCGATTCGCGCCAAATTGGCCGCATTCTTGTCGACCCGCACGACCCCAACATCGTCCTCGTCGCTGCCCTCGGCCACGCCTTTGGCCCCAATGCCGAACGCGGTGTCTATCGCTCAACTGACGGTGGTTCGACCTGGAAGCAAGTCCTCGGCAAAAATGATGATACCGGCGCAATCGATCTTTGCTTCGAACCCGGCAATCCACAAACCGTCTACGCGTCACTCTGGCAGGTACGCCGCCCTCCGTGGAGCGTTTATGCTCCAACGAGCGGCCCCGGCAGCGGCCTTTACAAATCCACGGACGGCGGGATCACTTGGCGCCAAATCACCGGACATGGTTTTCCGAGCGAAGGTTTAGGGCGAATCGGCATCGCCGTTGCCCCAGGAGAAAATGGCCACCGTGTCTATGCGCTGGTGGACGCGCACGAGGGCGGGCTTTACCGCTCGGACGATGCGGGCGAGAACTGGCGCCGCCTGTCGAGCGACCATCGCATTTGGACGCGCGGATGGTATTTCGGCGGAGTGACGGCGGACCCGCGTGAATCAAACACTGTGTACGTCTCGAACACCTCGATCTACCGCTCGACCGATGGCGGTGAAAATTTCGTAGCCTTCAAAGGCGCACCCGGCGGCGATGATTACCATTCTCTCTGGATCGCTCCCGACGATCCCCATCGCATGATCCTCGCTTGCGATCAGGGCGCGGCCATCAGCGTTGACGGCGGTAAATCCTGGAGTTCCTGGTACAACCAGCCCACCGGCCAGTTTTATCACGTGACCACCGACGACCGCTTTCCCTACATGGTGTATGGCTCGCAGCAGGATAGCGGTACAGCCGGCGTCTCCAGCCGCACCGATTTTGGCCAAATTACATTCCGCGATTGGTCGCCCGTGGGCGGTGAAGAGAGCGGCTACATCGCCCTCAGCTCCGCCGATCCCTACCTGGTTTACGGTGGCGGGCCGAACGGAATGGTGCGCCGCTTTGATTGGACCACCGGCCAGTCATTCGATATTTCGCCTCAACCAGAGGTCTCCCCCAGCAAGCTCTTACGATTCACATGGACATCGCCGCTCGTCACTTCTCCCCAGAATTCGCACGTGCTCTATTTCGGCGCGCAATTTGTCCTGCGCACCGAAGACCGCGGTCAGACCTGGAAGGAAATCAGCCCCGATTTAACTCTGCGGAAGACCGATGCGGCAAGCGGCCGGGAAAAAAAAGAAAAAGACCGCGGCGTGGTGTACACCATCGCGCCGTCGCCCGTCCGTCCGAATCAAATCTGGGCAGGCACCGATAATGGCATCATTCAGCTCTCGACCGACGAAGGAAAGACCTGGCAGGACGTCACGCCCGCAGGCCTCCCGGACTGGAGCATGGTCAGCCTCATCGAAGCCTCGCATTTCGATTCCACCACTGCCTACGCCGCCGTGGACCGGCATCAGGTGGACGACCTGCATCCTTATATCTATCGCACCCACGACAGCGGCAAAACCTGGAAAAACGTTGTCGCCGGGATCCCCGCCGGTGCCTACGTTCACGTCGTGCGCGAAGACACGGATCGCAAGGGGCTGCTCTTTGCCGGAACGGAAACCGGTGCCTACGTTTCCCTCGACGACGGCGATCACTGGCAGCCGCTGCAAATGAATCTGCCGGTCACCTCCATCCGTGACATCACCCTCCATGGCGATGACCTCGTTGTTGCCACGCACGGTCGCGCCTTCTGGATCCTCGACGACATCGAGCCGCTCCGCGAATGGGGGGATCATGTGGCCATGCACGCGGCGTACCTCTACCGCCCTCAGCACGCCCTCCGCCGGCGCCAGAGCCAGGCGAATGACACGCCCCTGCCTCCGGAAACTCCCGTTGGAGAGAACCCACCGGCCGGCGCGATTATTGATTACAGCTTGAAGTCAGCAACGCAGTCCGAAGTATTGCTCGAGATTCGCGATAAGAATGGCGAACTGGTTCGCCGGCTTTCGAGTGAAGACAAGCCACGCACAATCTCAGAGCCGCCCGAATTTCCCAATTACTGGCTGCATGCACCGGAGAGCCTCTCGAAAAAGGCTGGAATGCATCGCTTCGTTTGGGACCTGCGCTATCCTTCGCCTCCCGTCATGCACACGGAATATTCCATGGCGGCGTCCATCCATCGAGGCACTGTCACCGAGCCGCGTGGACCACTGGTCCTTCCGGGAGAGTACGAGGTGCGCTTGATTGCCGCCGGCGAATCGCGCTCCCAGAAACTAACTGTCGAGATGGATGTGCGCGAGCAGATTTCGCGTGATGATCTCGCGAAGCAGCTAGAACTCGAGCAGAATATTGACAGTGCGCTCACTCGGGCCACTGAAACGGATCATGAGATTGCGGATGTCCGCTCTCAATTGTCCGCGCTGCGGCAGCATTTGGCGGGAAACGCAAAAGCGGCCGGGATTCTTGCCTCAGTCAGCGATTTCGATGGCCACGCCGATCTCATCGCAGGACAGGAAGCCGAATACCCGCTTCCCTCGACGGGACTAGTGGAAGTGAACAAAACCCTCGCATCGCTTGCAATTTCCGTAGGCCTCGCGGACGGCGCCCCGACGGCGACATCATTAGCTGCATTTGCTGAATTTCAAAAGCAGTTGAACGAGGAAGCTGCGAAGTGGGATGCGCTGAAGCAGCACGACCTCGCGGCGCTTAACAAACAATTGGCGGATGAAAATCTTCCGCCAGTCACTGCGAGGGCTTCAGGCAAGACGCCCGGCGAGTGACGCGTTGCCGTCTGTGCGCGCCCCCGTCTGCGAACGTTCGAAAATTGTTTCCAATATTTCAGGAATCTCAAACACCGCCCGATTTTCGAGCCCGGCCGCATTAGCCCGGTAACGCGCCAAGGTAGCGGGCTCGATCAAACGCGCAACAGCACCCTCGATTTCCTTGAAACTCCCCAGCACCTCACCCACCTGCTTTTCGAGCACCCAGACCGCGTTGTACCGTTCCTGTGGCAGCGTCCATGCATTGCATTCGAGGATCACCGGAAGATGCATCGCCAGCGCTTCGCTCACGCTGCCGGGCCCGGGCTTGCCGATAAAGAAATCGGCGAGCTGCATGTAGTAGTTGACCTTGGTCGTAAACCCTTCCACAAAGCGCGGCAATCGCGATTTCCGCTCCCGCAAAGCTTTCACCAGCTTTTCGTTTCGCCCGCAGATAAAAATCAATTGAAGTTCCAGCGGCGAACGATCCAGCCGCTCCGCAATATC
The DNA here is from genome assembly GCA_963701005.1 of uncultured Acidobacteriota bacterium. Classification (GTDB taxonomy): domain Bacteria; phylum Acidobacteriota; class Terriglobia; order Acidiferrales; family UBA7541; genus Palsa-295. The sequence goes on along the minus strand of OY969555.1, from coordinate 1,356,935 downwards.
CAGCATCACCTGCGATCCGTGGCCGCCGAAAAGCACGAGCCCCGTCGGGAGATCCGGGCGAAGCCCCAGGCGTTCCCGTTCCTCGATGCGGTTCTCCACCGGCGGCTCATAGAATCGAGGATGAAGAATCATCCCCGACGCGCGAAAGACGCGATTCTCCGGATGCCCCAGCGAGCGCGCCTGCTCCACCGCGCGGTCCGTGCCGCATATGAAATATTGCGACTGGCCCGGCTCAATCCAAAAATGCGGTGGGAAATCCGCGAGATCTGTGAGTACGGTTACGAATGGACGTCCTGGGTATGCGCGATGAAAACTCTCATACAGCGCCCGATTGAAATGCGGCACAAACGACACGGCCATATCCGGCTGCGTCTTCTTCCATTGCGCCTCAAGTACCCGTACGCTCGGGCGATGATAAACGCGGATCGCCAGCTGCAGCACCTTCATCAGCTGCGTCGCACCGAGGGTCCAGCCCGTCCGCAGCATCCCATTGTAAAAATCCTGGATGCGAATCCCGCCGTATTTTTTCAGAATGTCGAGTTCGTCCAGAAGTTCCTGCAAATTCGTGAGGCGAACTTCCCAGGGGCGCTGCTGCGCCCGGATGGACATCTCAAGTGCCGTGGCAGCAGCACGATGGCCGCCCCCGGCGTCGAAAAACCCGAATTCGAGTCGCTCCATGCAGGCGAAAGTCTGACGAACGAATTGCCATTCTCTGCTACAACTCTGTTAAAAGAATGTTTCATGTGTTTAAAGAATTAAGTGCCTGTATTTTCAGAACTTTAGCGCGGATGTCATCCTCCTGTAACCCGCCTCCGGCAGACTTTCAACTGTGAAGTGCGACATGCATGTTCACTCATACTACTCTGGCCCATGTACTACCGCATTTCTTGGAAAGATTTGCCGCGAAAGTTATAGCGATCCCGAAAAAGTTTTCCACCAGTTGCGCCATCGCGGCATGAGTTTGTTCACGCTCACCGATCACGATTCCATCGAAGGCTCGGAACAGCTCCGCCGCCATCCCGGATTTTTCCTCAGCGAAGAGCTCACGTGCAAAATGCCGAACGGCACCGAAGTTCACATCGGCGTTTACGACTTGAACGAACGTCAGCACATTCATCTGCAGCAACGCCGCAATGATTTGGTCGCGTTGCTGATGTATCTCACCGAACGCCGCCTCCTTTTCAGCATCAATCATGTGCTCTCCAGTCTCACAGGCAGGCGCGAGCGCGAAGATTTCGCGTGGTTCCAGGAATATTTCCCGGCGATCGAAACACGCAACGGTCAAATGCTCGAGAGGGCCAATGCACACGCCTCGAAACTGGCAAAGCAGTGGCAAAAAATCGAAATCGGCGGAAGCGATGCGCATGCACTGCCGTCCGCGGGGGCGACTTACACCGAGGTCCCCGGCGCGCGCACGAAGGAAGAGTTCTTCGACGGTCTGCGCAATGGCCTGGGCCGCGTGGCAGGAGAGTCCGGCTGTTTCACGAAATTGACGCGCGACGTTTACAAGATTGTCTACGAAATGATGCGCGAGAACCCCTGGACCACGCTCCTCTCCCCTCTCGCCCTGCTCATTCCCGCATTCACCTACTTCAATTACTACAACGAGCACAAATTCGCCCGCCGCTGGGCCGCTGAAATTCTCGGCCAACCGGAAGCCCGAAAACGTCCCCGCTGGATTACGGTCCCGCAACCTGCGGTGGAGGAATGGGTATGACGGTAGCCAAAGCGGTCTGGAATCAGATCCAATCGAACGACCACCGGCTGATGCGCCGCGTGCACCGCTGGCGCGCCCCCCGCTGGTTCCGCATTTTGATGATCATCATGACGCGCCTCGGCGACGGCTGGCTCTGGTATTCGCTCGGATTGATTCTGGTGCTCTATGGCGGCGCGCACCGCTTCGCCGCCATCGGCTCGGCGCTGTCAGCCGCCGTCGCGGGCATCTTTCTCTTCCGCGCACTAAAGAAAACAAGCCGGCGCAAGCGCCCCTGCGAAGTCGAGCCACATTGCTGGGCCGCGATTCTGCCGCCCGACAAATATTCCTTCCCCTCAGGCCATTCCATCACCGCCTTTGCGATCACATTTTCCGTGGGCCTGTTCTACCCAGAGTTGCAGGCGCCCTTGATCGCCGTGGCCGTCCTAATCGCCTCTTCGCGCATCATTCTCGGTATGCACTTCCTCAGCGACGTGCTCGCCGGTTCAGTGATCGGTGTAGCGCTCGGCTGCGTCAGTTATCACTTCTTTTCCCTTCTGTAAGTATTCCTTCATGCCTTTCGGATCCGCGCTGTAGTATGAATCTGTATTCGATCAACATGAAAGCCGCGCATCCCAAAAAGAAAACTACCCCAACGAGGCGAGACGGGCTTTTGGGCCTGACGGTCGAAGAGCGCCTGCGCGCCGGAAAAGCGCTGCGCGATAAAGTTGCGCGAAGTGCACAGGCAAGATTCGCGCCGCAAGCCCGCCGCGCAGACCCAATCGAATTGCTGAAGAACGGCGACCGCGGAAGGCTCCCGGACCTGCTGCCGATCCGCTACGAGCGCATGCGCAGTTCGCCCTTCGCATTTTTTCGCGGCGCCGCCGCAATTTTTGCCGCAGACTTGGCAGCAACGCCTGTGACCGGCCCGCGCGTCCAAGCCTGCGGCGATTGCCACGTCAACAATTTCGGCGGCTACGGCTCGCCCGAGCGCCGCCTCGTTTTCGACATCAACGATTTCGACGAGACCCTCCCCGCCCCCTGGGAATGGGACGTCAAGCGCCTAGCCGCAAGCATCGTCCTGGCCGGCCGCCAAGCCGGCACACGAGAACGCGATTGCGCGGATGCCGCGCAAAAAGCGGTCGAAAGCTATCGCGTGCACATGCGCAACTACGCGGACATGCGCGCCCTCGATACCTGGTACTCGCACCTCGATGCCGAAATTTTCATTGATGAGGCCAAGACCGAGGCAGCGAAAAAGCGTTGGCAGGAAATCGAGGACAAGGCCATCCGCGACACAGCCGAGCACGTTTTTCCGAAGATTACCGATAGCAGAAACGGGCTTCCCCGAATCGTTGATCACCCGCCGCTCGTTTATCACCCGCCCAATTACGGCAAGCGCTCGAAGGCAGTCCGCGATATCTTTCATCGCTACCGCCTCACGCTCCCCGAAGAGCGCCGCGTGATTCTCGACCGCTATCAAATCGTGGATATCGCGCGAAAGGTCGTGGGAGTAGGCAGCGTGGGCACGCGCTGCGCGGTCATCCTCCTCATGGCCGCGCCAAACGATCCGCTGTTCCTGCAATTCAAGGAAGCGCTCCCTTCGGTCCTCGAGCCCTACGCCGGCAAGAGCCGCTACGAAAATCACGGCCAGCGCGTAGTCACCGGCCAGCGCATGCTCCAATCCTCGAGCGACGTTTTTCTCGGCTGGACCCACGACGACGAAGGCCGCGACTATTATTTCCGCCAGTTCCGCGACATGAAAATGACCATCGCCATCGAAAACATGGCCAAGAGCGACTGGCTCGAGTACGTCGAAATCTGCGGCTGGGTCCTCGCCCGCGCCCACGCCCGCACAGGCGACGCCGCCCGCATCGCAGGCTACCTCGGCAAAAAGGACACATTCGACGTAGCCATCGAAAAATTTGCCCTGGCCTACGCCGACCAAACCGAGCGCGACCACGCCGCCCTCGTAAAAGCCATCAAAGCCGGCCGCCTCCCCGCGCGCCGAAGGTCCTGAGCGAAGCCGAGGGGCCGAAGGTCCTGAGTCCTTTGGCGAACGCGCGCCCACGTCCGAACTTGAATTTGAGGACTTTTTGCTTAAGTCGCCACCAGGAAAAAAGATTCGACTGGCAGGACCACCCGCCTACGCGATCCAGTGGCAAACTGAAATGCCCAGGTAAGTAACTGAAAGAAAAACAAACAGCAAAGTCAGCAGCGCATGCCCGGCAACGAATCCTTTCCCCTTCGGCCAGTCCGCATGCCGGTAATACGTAAAATCGACGATTATGCGCAACAACCAATACACGCCGATGAACGTGGCCAGTGCCAATCCGGCGCGCTGCCCGCGCATCATCTCGTTGTGCAAGAAAAATGTAAGCACGCCAAACGAAGCGATGGTGTACACCGCAAACCCGCCGTGCACCCACATCAGTTTGCGATTAAAGGAAGTAAGCTTAGCCAGGTCTTCTTTCCACTGCAGGCGGTAGGGCACCTGAAAGCTGGCGATCAACACGACAAAGTGTCCGCCGCCGGCGAGCCACAAAGCCAGGCTCATCCATTCGTCGATTGTTCGCGGCATTTGAGGTCCTCCCTTTACCCGCCAACGGCGCGCAGGAACGGCAAGATCACGCGCATCACAAACCAAGGATGAAACAGGATGCCTACCGGCCCTGCCGCCAGCAGCGCCATCCACAACCAGCCTCGCACGCCGCGCCCTAAACCAAAACGCCTCCCGGCTCCCGACCGTTCGGCCAACACGCCGAGTCCCTGCACCAGAAAATAAGCCGTGGGCAGTCCATATCCTGCTCTCGCCGGTACCGAAATCACCAGATCGTGAATCAGCCCCGACGCGACAAAAGCACCTAGTGTCGCCGGGACGATTCCGAAGCACTTCTGAAGCGGAAGAAACACAAGGGCATGTGACAGTTTCCGAAAGCCCAGATTCCAGCGCTTGCCCCAGAACTCGCTGAGCGACTGCGACTCAAGCGGGTGCTGCATGATCGGCTGGGCGTGAATTCCCGCGCGCTGCCAACCGAGCGCAATCAATTGAAATGTTCCGAAATGCAGGATCAAGACTATTCCGGCCATTCCGAGCCATCCTGCCACCAACGGATGACTCGGAGTGACAGATCGCGCAGCGATCCAGAAGAGCACCGCCCCTGCGAGCGTTTTCACAATGGCAGCCAACCATTCGCCCGATGTGATGTGTCGCTTCCCTACTCCAGTCTCGAAGAATTTTTCCGCGTCCATTCCGGGCCAGAGCAGCAGATAGGCCGCGGACCGTTTCCAACTCATTCGACGCGCGGCCGTCCGAGCTTCCCAGAATGTCTGCCACTTACATCCGGCAAAGATCGCGCCTGCGAGCAGCCACATGAATACCCAGGGCAGTAGGAAAGTTCGGAGGGCTATTGCAGCGGCCGGCAGCACCGCGAGCGGCACCCATCCAATCCATTCGCCTCCGTGCCTGTTTCCTGATGTCTCGCCGTTGTCTCGCGTTAAGTCCGTGGCAGCGGACTCTCTCACGTCTACTTCGGCCAGTTTCATCGCCGGAGTTCTCCACTGGAAAGCGTCGTGCTCCTGACTTGCGTCCACCCGAGCAAACCGCACAAACTGAATCCGAGCGCGTTCAGTACACCGTGATATCGCGCCATCTCGCTCAGGTTCACGAACGGATGCAGCGGATATTCGCCGGCCGCCCACGTGGCCGCCAGTGCCATTCCCACTGCCACGCACCCGGCTGAAATACTCAGCATCCATCGGCCCAGGCCCTGCGCCGTTGTAAATGCGATGCGCAACATCGCCGCCGATAATCCGATCTGACCCGCGACGATGAGCAGTGCAGCTACAATTTTCAGTTTTGGTCCCACCAGAAACGCGAGGCACAGAATCCCCGGGCCCGCTACGACTCCGACTAGTGCCGCGCGCAATATTTTCACCCATGGCGCGTCCCGAAGGCGTTCATACGCCAGCCCCGCCAATACGCAAGACGCGAAGCCGGCGAAGTGAAAATGAACGGCCGTAAGCAGGACGATTGGTTCTTCAAATCCGAAGGGGTGCAAGCCCAGGCGCGAAATGACGAGCCATGATCCGCCAACCACCAGATAAATTTGTCCCACCGCGAAGCAAAGCTGCGCGAACGAATCGCGAGCGCTACTCACGAGCCTTAGCAATCCTTCTCCTGCCACGAGCACGCAAACCACCAGCCAGGCGCTTGCGAGAATCCCCGCACGCGCGCCGGCCGGGAAAAAGAAAGACACACCTGCCAATCCAGCAGCTGGGAGTGTGAGCGAGTTTTGCAGTGTCCGGAGACCTTCGGCTAACTTGGAACCCGATACCGGGGGGACCAGGGTCGCCGCGATGGGCACTACAAGTCCCGGCCCTGCGAGGAACAGAATTTCGATCAGTCCGAGGCCCGCCGCCGACGACGCAGCTGTGAACGCCAGGCAAATCCAAGCGGCGGCCCCGATCCCCGCCACCCAATCCAGCGGCTTCCGTGCATCTAGGCCAACTTCCATGCTCGTCCTCATTACACCCGCACGAGCGCTGCTGTTGTATACGTCGCAGCAAGAAATAGCAGCGCCAACGTCATCGCTGCGTCACCCGCGCGATTCGCGCGGCGCAGTCCGGGATCGTAGTAGAACAATTGCAGCGGGACGCGGCAGAACCAGAAGATAGCCATCGAGGCGGCGAGAAATCGCCCGAGCCCGTGTCCGCTCGCAAGCTCGGTCGTAAATCCAAACGTGACTGCGGCAAACAGCAGCACGATTCCCACGATGTAGCGCGAGTGCACCAGGAAGATTTGCCGGATGATCGGTTCGACGCGCGCCAGGTTTTCCCGGTATTTCAATTTTCCTGAAAGGAAAAAATTGGCCAGCGCGATTGCCACCTGAACCGTTCCTGCCACCCAGAGAGCCATGACGAGTATGCTCATGATCGTCTCCTTTTCTCGCATCAGGCTTTACGCGAGACCACGTTTGCCGGGCAACTTGCTGCTGCGCAGTCGCGCCGTGCGGCGATCCCGCGGTAAGCAGAACGCATCCCCGTCATCACCCAGGGTATTTTCCCCAGCCACACCAGCGGCTGCCCCCACCATATCTCCCGCGCAACCGCCACCACCGCGTCCGCGCCGCCATATTGCCGTCCGTCCGGGCCGAGATATTTCAATTCGAAGAGCAACTGCTCGCGCGTCAAGCCCAGCAGCGCAGCCACCCGCGGATCTTGCAGCGGTGCGAGCGCCAATCCCCGCCGTTCCAGGATCGGTGCAAGCCACCGCGCTATTCGCGTGCAGAAGCGGCACTCGGCGTCAAAGAAGAGCCATCCGCGCGCGTGGCGCCCCTTCCCATCGGTCCACTCCGAAGCGAGGGAGATCATGATTAACCTGCCACCTTCTGCCGCGTCGCGCCGAGCAGCGTGATCACCTTCCCCCGCAGCTTGGCAACTCCCTTCAGCGTGCTCGCCGGCATCCGCACCACTTCTTCAAACAGTCCCGTCATCACGGTGAGGAATTCGAGCATGCTCTCGAGCCTTTCCCGTGTGTATTTGTCCTCGGCGCCTGTCCCATGGAGTTCCTCAACACACTCGTGCAACACTCGCAGCGTCGGGTCAATTTCGCGCCGTTTGCGCTCCTCCGCAACGATACGAAAGATCTCCCACACGTCCTTCACGGATTCGAAATGGTCCCGCCGGTCGCCCAGAACGTGCACCACGCGGACGATGCCCCACCCCTGCAGCTCGCGCAGACTGGTGCTCACGTTCGACCGCGCCACCGAGAGTGTCGCGGCAATCTCCTCGGCGTTCACGGGCTTCGGCGAAATGAAAAGCAGCGCGTGCACCTGCGCGACAGTGCGATTGATCCCCCAGCGCGTGCCCATTTCCCCCCAGTGCAGGATGAACTTCTGCGCGACGGGAGTGAGGTTTGGCATTGATTTCTCCTATTTCTGTCATTACAGAATATACAGTTATGTCGGATGCTTGTCAAGCCTCTTTTTCCCTCCTCCTCTAGCTGGCCACGTAGAGTGCCCCGGGTCAGGGGGAGGTTCCTCCTATGATTCCCCCGAGCCTTTCTCTGCCCTCCGGATTTTCTCAGTTCCCTCAGTGTCAATTCTTTGCCTGTAGTGTGTCCATGATGATCGACATGATTGCCACCCACGGCCGAACACAATAGTGTCGCCTCGTTCCTTCCCTTCCTCCCCTTGGCCCGATTTACCCAGAATGTACCGCTGGCATCCTGCCGGCGTCTTGCTCTTGCCTTTGCGACTTTTCTCGAAATGCTGTTTTTGTTGCGGGTAGGATTTTCGTATCTCGTCTGTTTTGCGTAAGTTGATTCGATTTTTGAGTTGGGGACTGTTGCTACTAGACTTTTCTTCGCTCCCTGCGGATTTGAGGGGGGATGGGGGGCGTCGCTGGAGAGGGTTGACCAAGGCGGGGATTGCGCGAGAGAACCAGCGCAAGCGGTAGTGGGACTTGGTCGAATAGGTTTACGGCGGGGATGAATCCCCGCCCTTCCATGAGCGCCCGGCAGGTGGATTCGTCTCCAAATAACGGAAGGGAGATCCTTCGGCTCCCGTTGGTCGCTCAGGACGCCGATCCAAGAGAGGTCCTTCGGTTCCCGTTGGTCCCTCAGGACAACCATCCTCGTCGGATGGTTGCTTTTGGACCGATTAGAAAGTGCCCCCGTCCTTTGTTTTGTTGGAGATATATTGAATTCTAATCGTCGGTAGGACCGATTAGAAAACCAGTGACGAGTGACTAGTGGCGAGTGACTAGTGGACCCCGGCGGCTGGAGGGGGGATCGCCAGAAACAGCAAGTAGAGCGGCTATCAGAAAAGGTTAAGTGCTTGTGATTACAGTTCGTTAGCGCGAATTTTGAACTGGGGTGAGCGGCGATTAGCCCTCCAAAAGGCTGGCGGGCAGGCCTTTTGTTCGCTCCCCTCAAATTTGAGGGGGGATGCGAGGGGCGGGGCGGTGGGTAATCGGTCGGGAGGTGTCCCGAGGCGAGAGGTCTGTCACCCTGCCTGCCGCGCGTCGTCATAAGAAAACGATCAATGGTAGCAGAGTTGGGACAGGAGAGATATCCGTATTAATACTTAATTTGATGGTTAGGGGGGCGAAGTTAGGAGTTGAAAGTTAAAAGTTGAAGGTTAGGGGCGGATTTGGACCCGCCTTCGCAACCCCATCATGCTACGGCGGGCTGGGAACTAGGTGCCAAAATGGGAATTGGGGTGCGGGTAAGGCGATCCCGGTTGTTATCGGTATGGATGGGTCGAGAGGCAATGTCAATGGCCTCCCACCTTTTGCCGAAGACGCAAAAAGTGGGCCGCCCGGCTTCGACTACACCGAAGCCGGATGCTCTCCAAACCACGCTCGGAGGATTTCAGTCTTTTGGATCGCATATGGAAACGCCTCATAGGACAGCTGAACTGAATCTTCGTCTACAGCGCCGGTAGTTGGATGAACAGCATCGTTCCGTTGAACTCGGATAGCCTCAAAGAGCGACGACAGATGTGTTAAGGCGCCATCGAATTCACCGCGGAGCCTTGCGCACCCCTCGATATATTTTCGGATCATTTCAAGTAATGCGTACAGCGACCTACCTGTCGTGATTTGCTTTGTCAGCCTCGCTTGTGCGGACGGGTCTTTCAGGGCGTCTACCATTGAGCCTGCAAGCAAGTATATTTCCTTTTCCGACGCAGCGCCGATCATCACAGCGGCCGAGAAGAAGCTGCCGCGCGCAAACGAGCCCAGCCCCTCCTCGACGTACTGACAAATTACTGAATCAATAGACGGAACCAACGATGACAGATGCCGCATGTAGCCCGCCACATCTTCAGGCAGCGGTGCGGCACCATTCGCCCATGCCGTGCCGCGCGCGGTCTTCCAGTACATTCCACGGTTGAAAGACTGAGGAAAGGTTTGAGGCTCCGGCAAAATGAAGCCGCGATGTTCCAGATGCCAGAAGACTTCAACGATGGCGTGCTTCAGGTCATGCGGAACCTGAAGGTCCGAGAAGTTGTATTTACCAACACCCGTTGGCGCGTTGCGACTAACGCCAGGCGCACTCACTTTTTCAAGTTCACCGAACATAAGGGTGGCGAACTGTTCCGGCGAGAAGTTTGAGGTGTTGCGGATCGCAGCTCTTGCGAATGGCAGCATCGCGGCAAGTGAATAGTCGAAAGCCATGGTGCTCTTTAGGATTTCGTCCTTATTTTACGCAGGCATTTATTAAGCCCGCCGGTAGCCCGCCCTTTAGCATGTCTAACTCGCGCACTTGACCTCGCCTCGCCGCCGATAATACCACTCGATGAATTTGCTTCCGAACCGATTTGAACTTACGCGGGCCGCCCTGAATATCAAGTCGACTGCCGCGATTGTCGCGGTGGCATCAACACCAGTGTCATGTGATCAATCCGGGGACTCGCTTACGTCAAAGCGTGGTCCACCTAGCATCGCGGGTGGTCATTGGGACTATTGCTTCGCCGACGGCGTACTCGTCTGGGCAGGCTCCTCGGCGTTCACCTCGGCCTTTTCTTGCTGCGGCGGTTTCGCCTTAAAATGAAACACGGGCAAAGTATAAGGCGGGTAGCCCATCCTTGACGTTAGTGCGTAAAGGAGCTCGCGAACGAACGGCCATGAATGCAGAGTTCCGTTTGACTTTGCAAACTGTGCGATATCCTCGTCCGCAAACGGCTCGGGGCCCTGAAGCTCATATACCAAGAGATATTTGATTGAGGCGTCGGCCACTTCAGCTTGTGTCGTGCGCACCTTAAATCGATAATTGCAGGCGATCTCGAGAGCACTGCCACTGCGCTTTGCAGCGGCACAATCGTGGTCCAAAGTCGGCTCGAGAGCTCCACTCGTTTCGGGGTCGCACTTCGCCGAAATTTCGATCAAGCGAATAGCCTTGAGTTCCGCGCGGCTCGCCACGCGACCTGCTGCCGCGAAATCGACAGTTATTTCAGCCAAGCTAAGTATTCTCCTAATTCTTAGTACGCGGGCACTACTACACCCGTCATGGTGTCGCCGACGGGCATAGTACTGCCCGCGTAAGCGGGCAGCGCTTTCTGGGGTGGCTTAACAACAAGAGCACCCCAATACCACGCGATGGGAACGCGCTGAAACCGAACCTCAGACCCGCAGGCAGCCAGCGCCCGCGACATTGTCTTTATGGTCAGATTTTGACTTCCGCTGAGCATCCGCGTGACCTGCGAACGGTGGACTTCCATCTTGTCAGCAAGGCCAGCCTTCGACAGGTTAGCGTCGTCCATTGCGCTCTGGATCGTTGATTGAGCCATCGCAAGGGCAGATTCCTCCAGTACCCCAACATCAATGTGACTCCCGACTCGTCCAACCCAATTAGTCATATTGTTCCTCCCGGATATTCATTGAGAAACTCGCAATACAGATTCTGAGCTCGAGTTATCTCTCTCCCTTCTATATCGGTCTTCCCTTTCTTTTGCTTGACCCACCCAGTCAGTAGGACCACCAGTAATACGTTGTTCTTATCCTGATGGCGATAGCAATAGAGCCTGTGATCGAACTCTTTAAACTCCCAAAGAGGCTTGCCCTCTCCATGTAGCGCTCGAAAGCGCTCTTGGTTTTGGTACGCTGCACCCATTTTTATGAGCGCGTCAAATGACCCCTTGAACTTTTTCTCCATTTTTTGATCAAGGTCTTGAAGAAACTCGCATGCGGGACACCTGCCGCCAGTTCGCACATAGAGCACGACGTGCGCAAGGGCACCGGCCACATAGTTTCGCGCAGGCAGTTTCGCCTCCCAAGGCGTTAGCCAACCGCTCCATCTCTTATTCTCCCGGAGGGCGGGATCAGTTCACTTTTATATCAACACCTAGCCTTCTGAGTCAAGAGTAGTTATTTAGGCTGTTCTTCCTGGCCACTGGGAGGTTGCCGACTATTCACAGGGGTGTAGCCACAACCCTGCGTAAGCGATTGACCCGCTCGAGCGAGGGCAGGGCGGCAGCAAAAGCACCACCGAAGGCAGAAGCGAACAGTAGATCCCTCACACAGCCACTGGCGGCGGGGCTGGATTCGGGATGACGGCATAGTGGCGAGGGCAACGGCAAAGGCAAGGGCAACGGCGAAGGCAGGACGCCGGCGAGGTGCCCCCTCGGCTGTGCTCGAGACGCGAGAGGCGCGCAGTGGTACATGAGGCGAAGGCAACGGCGGCAGAAAAATTCCTCGAAAATCCAGGATCACAGGTCCAGCGGGAGGGGGTTCTTGCCGGTGATTAGGCGGGCGGAGCGGTCGTAGGTGACGAAGAGCCAGGCCCATTGGCATAGGACGAGGAGGCGATTTTGGAATTGCACGATGTAGAGGAGGTGGACGAAGAGCCAGATTAGCCAGGCGGGCAGGCCTGAGAGGCGGAGCCAGTTTAAGTCGGCGACGGCTTTGGCGCGGCCGATGGTGGCTAGATTGCCTTTGTCGAGGTAGTGGAATGGGGCGATTTTTTCATTTTTTAGGCGGTGGCGGATTGCTTTTGCGGCGTAGTGGCCCTGCTGGATTGCGGGCTGGGCTACTCCGGGGAGCGGCTGGCCGGTCTGATGGCTGAAATTGGAGAGATCGCCGATGACGAAAATTTCGGGGTGGCCGGCGATGGTCATGTCCGGCTCGACGATGACGCGGCCGGCGCGGTCGAGCTTGGCGCCGGCTTCGGCGGCGAGAATGCGGCCGAGCGGCGAGGCGAGGACTCCGGCGGCCCAGAGAATCGTGCGCGTCGAGATTTTTTCGGTGCGATCGCCTTCGCGAATGGTGACCGAGCCATTGGAAATGTCCGTGACCATGGCGCCGGTGCGGACGGTGACGCTTAGATGGACGAGCATTTTGCGCGCGGCTTCGGAGAGGCTTGCGGGATAGGTCGGGAGGACGCGGTCGGATCCTTCGACGAGGATGATGCGGGCTTCGGAGGGAACGATATTGCGGAAATCGTGGCGCAACGTGTCGTTCGCGATTTCACCGAGCGTGCCGGCCAGCTCGGCGCCAGTGGGGCCGGCGCCGACGATGACGAAGGTCATCCAGGCGCGGAGCTTTTCGGGATCGGTTTCGCGCTCGGCGGCTTCGAAGGCGAGCAGGATGCGGCGGCGCATGTCCGTGGCGTCTTCGATGGTTTTCAGGCCGGGGGCGAATTGCTCCCACTGATCATGGCCGAAATATTGGTGGCTCGAGCCGGTGGCGACGATGAGGGTGTCGTAATCGAGCGAGCCGTCGCTCAGGATCAAGCGGCGATTGGCGACGTCAATGTGAGTGGCCTCGCCGAGGAGCACTTTGGTGTTTTTCTGATGCTTGAGGATGTTTCGCAGCGGGGAGGCGATATTGGCAGGGGAAAGCGCGCCGGTGGCAACTTGGTAGAGCAACGGCTGGAAGAGATGGAAATTGCAGCGGTCGATCAGCGTGATATCCACGGGGGCGTGCCTGAGCTCGCGGGCGGCGCTGAGGCCGCCGAAACCGCCGCCGATGATTACGACTCGATGCCGGTCCGCCATGAGTCACCCTGTGCGAAGGTTTTTGCGCGACGGAAAATTTGCCGCCGCGGGCCTTCTCGATTAGGCTAGCACGATGGAGCGGGGTTTGTCTGGCGCGGGGTGGAGCGCGCGACGATGATGATGAAGCGGATATTGCTGGTGACATGCGCGACGCTGGCCGTCTTTTACATCGGCGACTATTTGCGCGTGCGATACAAGATGTGGAACCCGAAGGCGGGCAACGCGTTCGGCAGCGTGACGGTGTACAACACCGTGACGCTGAAGGGCGGCAAGACCGAGGTGCTCTTCGATACGCCGCAGACCGTGACCTGCGTTTACGCGCTGTTTCCCCATTTCGGGGATAGCCCGTGCTGGTATGCGAGCCGTAAAACCGTGCAGGGCCTGGATTAAGGCGCGGCTGGCGATGTGCGCGAAGTACAACTCCCCTTACGAAATCCTTATACCTCTCTTATGCCTTCCTAAGGCGCGAAGGGCTAGCGTTGAGAGGTTTGCTCGTTCGCTTGGGACGAGCCTTGGAGAAATGCAAATGCTGGAAGTAATTTTCACGATTTTGAGCGTGCTGGTTTGCGCCTTTTATTTGTACGTTCTTCTTCGGTTTCGGCGGGAGTATTTGCGGTCGAGGCGGAAACCAACGTCGCTGACATATTTGGGATCGAGCGGTGGGCCGACAGTTCTGTTTCCCGAGAAAGGTGAGAAGCGGCACCGCGCTGGACGGGCGTCTCGAGGCCAGAACGAGCTTGCGCGAATTGCGCGACGCCGGGCGGCAAAGGCCACGGGGACGGCTCCGCCAGCGGGGCGGCAAACGAACCGGCTGCCGTATCTGGAAATGATGCTGCCTGTGACGGCAGTGGTGACGCCGGTCGTCGCGGGGAGTAACGAGCCTCAAATTTATACGCCCACGCGGCAGCGAGCGTAGAAACCACTCTTCGGGCAATTTGGGAATCGGATGACACTTCTAATGGAAAGGTCTGGTCTGCATAAAATGAGAAAGAATAGCTTCCACTTCAATTCGATGGCAGTTGGTCTGATCGCTTTGCTGTTGTGCGATTTTCCGGGAAGCGCGTATGCGCGACATGCGGCGGGGGATGACAAGGCCACGGCCGAAGTGGCAACCAAACCAGCGCCCGCGGCAGACGCGAACACGAAAGCGGCGGCGGCAAAGACGACAACCCAGATTCTCGAGGAGCTCGAGAGCATGCGCGCCCGTATTGCGGAGCTCGAGGCGCAGCTCAAGGCGCAGAGGCCGGAGGGGCAGCCGGCGATGGTGAATGCGGCACTTCCGGGGAATGCGTCAGGAGGAGCGGGAGGCGGTGGGGCAGCGCCTGCGGGGCCACCGGATGCGAAAGTTGCAGCGACGGTGGCAACTCCGGACCAGAGCAAGCCGGCGAAGGCGGAGCCGTTTGCATTTGCGGATTTCACATGGCTGAACGGGAACAGCCGCGAGAAGGAATCGCCGCTCGACACGAAGTTCTTCACGCCGGAGTTCCGGTCGGATGTGGACTACATCTACGATTTCAATCATCCGAAGGACGATACGATCGGGGGGTCGAGCGAAGTTTTCCGGTCCGGCGAAGTGCAGATTACGCAGCTTGGAATCGGCGGCGATTTTCACTACGACAACATTCGGGGCAGGCTCATGACGCAGTTCGGGATGTATTCAGAGACGACGCCAAGGAATGACGCCAGCCCGGCGCGAGGGCAATGGAACCTGGCGGACGCTTACCGGTACATTTCGGAGGCGTACGGCGGATACCACATCAATGCGTTGCACGGGATCAATATTGATGCAGGCATTTTCATGTCGTACGTGGGATTGTTCAGCTACTACCAGTACGACAACTGGGCGTACCAGCCTTCGTACGTTTCGTCGAACACGCCATGGTTTTTTAACGGGGTGCGGGTGCAGATTTTTCCGACGGAACATTTGAAGATTGAGCCGTGGTTTGTGAACGGGTGGCAATCGTACGGGAGGTTCAACGGCAGGCCCGGGCTTGGAATGCAGATTCTGTACCGACCGAATGGATGGCTATCGGTGCTCGGGAACCAGTACGGAGTGGGCGAGGATGCGCTCGGCGTGCCGGGGCGGGTGCGGTATCACACCGATGACAGCGTCGAGATTAAATATCACGATAATCCAGACGGATTTATTTCGAAAGCCGCGTTTTCGCTGACCGGGGATGCGGGGTGCGAGCATGGAGGCAGCATAGCGAACGGCACGAGCGTGAGCTGCTACACGAACAGCCGGAAGGGGCCAAAACAGAGTTTTCTGGGATTCATGTTCTACAACCGGTTTTGGTTTGACCACGACAAGTATGGGCTGACGCTTGGCGGAGGGAAGATTAACAATCCGGGACGCTACTTGGTGCTGCTGCCGCCGATTAATGGGGCGACGGCGGCTTCGGGCACGCCGTATTTTACGGAGAATCCGGGGGATCCATTTAAGGCGTGGGACATTTCCGCGACCTGGGATTACATGCCGAGCCAATACATTACGTTTCGGTGGGAATTTGATCATCGGGCGGCGAATGTTCCGTATTTCACGGGGCAAGGCGGGATCACGCCGACTTCTTGCCCGACTCCAGTTATTGACAACAATATTTGCGGATCGCCAGGCGCGGTGGTGCCGGGGTTCACGCCGGACCTGCGGAAAACCGAGAACCGGTTGGATCTGGCGATTCTGGTGAAATTCTAATCGGTTCGAAGTGGGAAAGCGGGTGCTAAGCGAAGGAGCGATTGCGATGCGTGACATTCTTTTTGCGGCTTGCACGGTGGGGTTCTTTCTGGTGGCGATCGTGTACGTGTGGGCATGCGAACGGTTGAAATAGGGGGCGAATGATGCTTGGCAACATTCTGCTGCTGGGAGTTTCGGTGTTGCTGCTGGTGTACTTGCTGGCGGCGCTGCTGTGGCCGGAGAAGTTCTAGGTGAAGAGGTATTCACGATGACAGCGAACGGGTGGTTTCAAATTGGAGTGTATTTCGCGGTGCTGCTCGCGATCACGAAGCCGATGGGCGTTTACATGGCGCGAGTATTCAGCCGCGAGAAGACGTTCATGGACCCGGTGATGCGGCCGGTGGAGCGGCTGCTCTACCGCGTGACGGGCGTGGACGAAAAGCACGAGATGCGCTGGACGGAGTATGCCATTGCGATGCTGTTGCTGAGCGTGGTCTCGATGGTGGTGCTCTACGTGATTATGCGGGTGCAGCAGTGGCTGCCTTGGAATCCGCAACACTATGGAGCTGTTGCTCCCGATCTGGCATTCAACACGGCGGCGTCGTTTACGACGAATACGAACTGGCAGGTGTACTCGGGCGAAACGACGATGAGCTACTTCACGCAGATGGCGGGGCTGGCGTATCACAATTTTCTTTCGGCGGCGACGGGCATCGCGCTGGCGATTGCAGTGATTCGCGGAATCGCGCGGCGGGAAAGCGAAACGATCGGGAATTTCTGGGTGGACTTGACCCGGACGATTCTTTGGGTGCTGTTGCCGGTGTGCATGGTGGTGGCGCTGGTTTTCGTTTCGCAGGGGACGGTGCAGAGCTTGAGGCCTGACGTGAAGGCGCAATTTGTTGATCCGCAGAGCGCGCAGGTGACCGGGGCGGACGGAAAAACGGCGACGCAGCGCTTTACTGAGCAGACGATCACGCTGGGGCCGGTGGCGTCGCAGGAAGCGATCAAGATGTACGGGACGAACGGCGGGGGATTTTTCAACGCGAACAGCACGCATCCGTTTGAGAATCCAACGCCGCTCGCGAACTTCGTGCAGATGGTGCTGATTTTTGCGATTGGCTCGGGGCTGACGTACACGCTGGGTCGAATGACTGGCTCGCAGAAACATGGGTGGGCGGTGTGGGGGGCGATGGCGGTGCTGTTCTTCGCCGGCGTATTTTTCTCCTACACGGCGGAATCCCACGGCAATCCGCAACTGCACGGCGTGGATCAGCAGGTGAGCGCGACCCAGTCTGGCGGGAACATGGAAGGCAAGGAAGTGCGGTTCGGGATTGCGAATTCGGCGCTGTTTGCGACGATTACGACCGACGCGAGCTGCGGAGCCGTGAACGGCGTGCATGATTCGTTTACACCGCTCGGCGGCATGATTCCGATGATCAACATGATGCTGGGAGAAGTGGTGTTCGGCGGGGTGGGCGCGGGCCTTTACGGGATGATCGTGTTCGTAATTCTGTCGGTGTTCATTGCCGGGCTGATGGTGGGGCGCACGCCGGAATATCTAGGGAAAAAGATCGAAGCATACGACGTGAAGATGGCGATGCTGGGGGTGCTTATTTTTTCGCTGATTATTTTGGTTTTCACAGCGATTGGAGTGGTAACGCCGAACGGGACCGCAGGCATCACGAATCCGGGACCGCACGGGCTGTCTCAGATTCTGTACGCGTATACGTCCGGGGCAGCGAACAACGGGTCGGCATTTGCGGGGCTGAGCGCGAACACGCTCTGGTACAACACCACCATGGCGGCCGACATGCTGTTCGGGAGATTTTTAATGGTGATACCGGTGCTGGCGATTGCCGGGAATCTGGCGCGAAAAAAAATCGTGCCGGAATCGGCGGGAACTTTTCCTGTGACGACGCCGCTATTCGCGACACTACTCGTATCGGTGGTGCTGATTGTAAGCGCTTTGACGTTTTTCCCGGCGCTGAGCCTGGGACCGATACTAGAACACCTGCTGATGCACGCTGGAAAGGTTTTCGGGGGATAAGCAGATGAGCGCGGAAATGACAATGACTCCTGAAACGACTCAAACGCCGACCGAGGGAAGCAAGAGCCCGAAGGGGTCGAAGAAATCCCTGTGGACGGGCGGAATTGTGGTCGGGGCAGTGCGGGATTCGCTGCAGAAACTGAACCCGCGAACCTTGATGAAGAATCCGGTGATGTTCGTGGTGGAAGTGGGGGCCGTGGTAACGACGGTGGAGTTCATCGATCACGCGATTCGTCACACGGGCGGGCTCGGGTTTGAGCTCCAGATTACGCTGTGGCTGTGGTTTACGGTGCTCTTTGCAAATTTTGCAGAGGCCATGGCGGAAGGGCGCGGAAAAGCGCAGGCCGAGACGCTCCGGAAGGCGCGGGCGGAGACACATGCGCGACGAATGAAACCGGACGGCACGTTTGAGGATATGCCGGGATCGAAGCTTCGTGTCGAGGATATCGTGGTGGTTCGCGCGGGCGAATTCATTCCTGGGGACGGCGAAGTGGTGGTTGGCGTCGCTGCGGTGGATGAATCCGCAATCACGGGAGAATCCGCACCGGTGATTCGCGAAGCGGGAGGGGATCGGTCGGCGGTGACGGGCGGGACGCGGGTACTGTCTGATGAAATCACGGTGAAAATAACGTCGAATCCCGGAGAGACATTTCTGGACCGGATGATCAAGCTGGTGGAGGGAGCGGAGCGCCAAAAAACACCGAACGAGATTGCGCTGAATATTTTGCTGGCGGGGCTGACGATTATTTTTCTGCTGGCGGTGGTGACGCTGCAGCCGATGGCGATTTATTCCGGAGCGCCGCAGTCCGTGTTTGTGCTGATTTCATTGTTAGTGTGTCTGATTCCGACGACGATCGGAGGATTGTTGTCCGCGATTGGAATCGCGGGAATGGACCGGGTGGTGCAGAGGAACGTGCTGGCGATGTCTGGGCGGGCTGTGGAAGCAGCGGGAGACGTGGATACGCTGCTGCTCGATAAGACTGGGACAATCACGCTGGGAAACCGGCGAGCGACGGAATTTATCACAGCGCCAGGCGTTGCGGAAGGTGAGCTGGCGGACGCGGCGCAATTGGCCTCACTGGCGGACGAGACACCGGAAGGGCGTTCCATCGTGGTGCTCGCAAAAGAGAAATATGGCCTGCGCGGACGCGACCTTGCGCCGCTGGGCACGACTTTCATTCCGTTTTCTGCGCTGACGCGGATGTCTGGCGTGGACATGGACGGGCGGCAAATTCGAAAGGGCGCGTTTGATGCAATGGCGCAATACGCGCTGCAGGGAGGCAATCGAGTTCCGGCGGAAGTGGAAGAGGCCGTGAAGGCGATCTCGAACGCCGGAGGCACGCCGCTTCTGGTGGGGGAGGATCGCCGGATTCTTGGGACGATCTATCTGAAAGACATTGTAAAGGGGGGGATGCGGGAGCGGTTCGAGCAATTGCGCGCGATGGGAATCCGGACGGTGATGATCACCGGGGACAATCCATTGACGGCGGCAGCGATCGCGCGGGAAGCCGGCGTGGACGATTTTCTTGCGCAGGCCAAGCCGGAGGACAAGCTGGCGTTGATTCGCCGCGAACAGGCCAAGGGGAAACTGGTGGCGATGACGGGCGACGGAACGAACGACGCTCCGGCGCTGGCGCAAGCGGACGTGGGCGTAGCGATGAACGCCGGAACGCAGGCGGCAAAAGAAGCGGGCAACATGGTGGACCTGGACTCGAACCCGACGAAGCTGATCGAGATTGTGGAAATCGGGAAGCAATTGCTGATCACGCGCGGGTCGCTGACGACATTTTCGGTGGCCAACGACGTGGCCAAATATTTTGCGATCATACCGGCGATGTTTGCGGGTGCGTTTCCACAGCTCAACGTGCTGAACATCATGGCGCTGAAGACTCCGGAATCGGCGGTGCTTTCGGCGGTGATTTTCAACGCGCTGATTATCATCGCGCTGGTGCCGCTGGCGCTGCGCGGGGTGCAGTACCGCCCGCTGGGGGCGGAGGCGCTGCTGCGCCGGAACTTGTTGATTTACGGACTTGGCGGAGTTATCGCGCCGTTTTTGGGAATCAAGCTGATCGACATGATCATTACGCACATCGGATTGGCGTGAGGGCAAGATGAAAAAGAACTTTTTGATTGCGATATGGATGACGCTGGCAACGACGGTGCTGCTGGGAATCATTTACCCGCTGGTGGTAACCGGTCTGGCGCAGGTGATTTTCCCGCGCCAGGCGAATGGGGGATTGATTCAAGTGAATGGGAAAATCGTGGGTTCGAGCTTGATCGGGCAGCCATTCACAGCGACGGGATATTTTCATTCGCGGCCTTCCGCGGCGGGTACGGCGGGATATGATCCGATGGCTTCGGGCGGCTCGAATCTGGGGCCGACGAACAAGGCCTTACTCGATCGAGTATCGGCGAGCGCGCAGGCGCTGCAGGCCGAGAATCCGGGGGCGCCGGTGCCTGCAGACCTGGTGACTGCGTCCGGCTCGGGGTTGGATCCGCATATTTCTCCGGCAGCAGCGGAATTTCAGATTCCGCGGGTGGCGCGCGAGCGCGGCGTTAGCGCGGCGGATTTGCGCGGCTTGGTGAGAAAGCACACGGAAGACCGGCAGTGGGGATTTCTGGGTGAGCCGCGAGTGAACGTGCTCGAATTGAATCTGGAATTGGATGCGGCTCACCCGATGCGGTGAGCGCTGAAGATTCAGCCGATGGTGCGAGGAGTGCGGGACTTTTCCGGGGGGGGCTCGAAGCGGTAGCCGACCCAAGGCTCGGTATGAATGTAACGCGGGTGGCGCGGATCGGGCTCGATTTTTTTTCGCAGCTGATTGATGAAGACGCGGAGATATTCGGTTTCCTCACCATAGTCTGGTCCCCAAACAGCTTGAAGCAAACGGCGGTGGCCTAGGGCTTTTCCGCGCTCGGCGACGAGCTGATGGAGCAATTCAAACTCCTTCGGCGTGAGTCGAATCGGATTCCCTTTGACGGTGACGGCGCGCTTCGCGAAATCAATTTTCAATTCATCGGAAAGGAACGCGGGGGTAGCCTCGGCGGTTGTGCTACGCCGGAGCGACGCGCGGATGCGAGCCATCAATTCCTGCGCGCCGAAGGGCTTGACGACGTAGTCGTCCGCGCCGGCATCGAGCGCCTGGACTTTGTCGCGCTCCGAATTGCGAACCGTGAGCATGATGATGGGGACATCGCTCGACTGGCGGATTTCGCGGCAAGCGTCCAAGCCGGAAACGCCGGGCATATTGGCATCGAGGAGAATCAATGACGGATGCTCAGCGCGAAATTTTTCCAAGGCCTCTTCGCCGCTCTTGGCTTCGAGGACGGCGTAGCCTTGCGAGGTGAGGGTGGTGCGGAGTACGCGGCGAATCTGAGGCTCGTCATCCACGATCAAGACAGTGGCGGAATTCATGGGGCGCCCGCGCGAGCGTGATCCACCGGCAGCGTGAAGGAAAAAACGGAACCATGGCCGCGCTGGCTGGTGAGAGACATCGAGCCGCCATGGGCTTCGACGATGGCTTTGGCGATCGGGAGGCCCATGCCGGTGCCTTCGACGCGGAATCGCTGGTCTCTGCCGCGGTAGAATTTTTCGAAGATGAGGCTTTGTTCCGGGTCGTCGATGCCGTTGCCACGGTCGGCGACGCTAATCACCAGGAAATCGCCGCTGGGTTCGGCCGAGATAGTGATGGGTTCGGCAGGGGGCGAGTATTGGTTCGCGTTTTCGAGGAGATGGACGAGGACTTCAGGGGCGCGGGCGAGGTCCACGCGGACGCGCGGGAGGCCGGTGGGGAGGTGCACACGGACGATGCGATTCCCGAGGGTAGTCTTGGTTTGATTCTGCGCGGCGGCAATCACTTCATCGACAGGATGAGGTGCAAGATTCAATTCCACTTCGCCGGCATCCAATTGAGCCATCTCGGCGGCTTCGCCGACCAGGCGATTCAGGCGATCGCATTCCTCGTTGATGATGACGAGCAACTCGTGCTTCTGGCCATCGTTGAGGCCACGATTGGAGAGCAGGTTCGTTGCCGAGGCTTTGATGGAAGTGAGCGGGGTGCGGAGGGCGTGGGTGACGGAATCGAGGAGCGCGGTCCGCAGGCGCTCACCTTCTCGGGCGGCTTCGGTCTGACCGAGCTGTTCGACGGCGCGAGCGCGCTCCATCGAGACGGCGATAAGAGTGCCGAGGGCTTCAAGAGTCTGGCGAGAAAGGATGGTGCCCGAGATGCCCAGGCTGCCGATGGGACGTACGCCCATGCGGACGGGAACGAAGCAAATGCTGTTGGCAGCGTCAATGACAGGCTCCTCGCGGGCGACAATGGCCTTCAGGCTTTCGAGATCGAGCATTGGGATTACGGGGCCGGAGCGATAGATTTTTTGCTTATCGGCGAGGAGAAGAGCGGCGGCACCGACTTCGAAGGTGTCAACGATTTGCGCGGGAATGCGATTGAGCAGTTGGATCACGTTGCCGGATTCGAGCAGGCCCTGGCTGAAGGCGTACAGCCTTTCGATTTCGCGGCGGCGGGCGGAGGCGCGCTGAGCCTCATGGCGAGCGCGAGTGGAGAGATGGCTTGAGATCACGGAAACGACCAGGAAGGCGAATAGGGCGACCCAGTTCTGGGGGTCGGTAACAGTAAAGCGGCCGATTGGGGGAAGGAAATAGTAGTTGAAGGCCAACATGGCCGCTACGGACATAAAGACCGAGACGAACATTCCCCAAACCGTGGAAATGACTAGAATGGCGAGGAGCAGGGTGAGCGCGACGGTGGTGGGGTTGACGGAGACGACTTCACGGTAGAAGACGACGATGCCTGCGACGAGCGCGACGGAAACCGCACATTGCAGGATGCGGTTGATGATAGGTTCACGCACGGCGCTATTCTAGCGTAGCTTTTCGCCCGTCCGTAAAAGAGAATAAGGCCATGCCGAAAACGCCTGAACAATGGCTTGCGGAAGCCAGGCCACCGGAGAAGACCAAGGGGACGTTGAAACTATTTCTGGGGTATGCGCCGGGCGTGGGCAAGACGTACAGCATGATGAGCGAGGCGATACGACGGCATAGCCGCGGCGAAGACGTGGTGGTGGGAATCGTCGAGACCCACGGGCGAAAAGGGATTGCCGAACTGGCGAGCCAGATGGAGACGGTGCCGCGGCGGAAGATCGATTACAAGGGCACGCTTTTCGAGGAGATGGATATTGACGGTATCCTGCAGCGTCGACCACAAGTGGTGCTGGTGGATGAACTCGCGCATACGAACATTCCCGGCAGCCGTCATCGCAAGCGTTATGAGGACGTGCTGGAAATCATGGAGAAGAATATCGACGTGCTTTCAACCGTGAACATACAGCACATCGAAAGCATTGCTCCGACGGTTCGAGCGATCACGGGCATTTCTGTGCGCGAGACTGTGCCGGATTGGGTGCTGCAAGTGGCGGATGAAATCGTGATGGTGGACCTGACGCCCGAGGCGCTGCAGAACCGCATGAAGCGCGGGGACGTCTACGGCAAAGAGAAAGTGGAGCAGGCACTGAAGAATTTCTTTCGCCGTGGGAATTTGATTGCGCTGCGGGAGTTGGCGCTGCGGCAGGTGGCGGAACAGGTGGACCGCAGCCTGGAATCGTACATGGATGAGAAGGATATCCATGAGACCTGGCTGGTGAAGGAGCGGATCGTGGTATGCATCAGCTCGAACCCGAAAGCGCAATACTTAGTGGCACGGGCGGCACGCATGGCACGACGGATGGACGCGGACCTCTACGCGGTGCACGTGGACCTGGACCATCGCGTCGATGAGCAGGAAGAGAAGGCGCTGACCGCGAATTTGCAATTTGCGGAGAGCCTGGGCGCGAAACCGGTGCGATTGAAGGGCGAAAACGTGGCGGATGCGACCGCGCAATTCGTGCGGGAAAAACACGTGACGCAAGTGATTTTTGGGAGGTCGGCGATCGAAGGGTGGCGGAAGCTGCGCTACTTGAATGCGATCAACCGGTTTCTGCGGGATGCTCCGGCGGTGGATGTCCACATCGTGACGCAAGAGCCTGATTGAGGGACGTAGATCCGCGGGATTGATTCTGTGTTTGCTCCTTTATTCATCGTCCGGGGGGATATCGAACTGGACGAGGCCGGACTTGAAGCCCTTGGTCTTGACCGCGCCGTAAGCAATACCAGCAGCCATCCAACAAGCGCCTAGAAGCATGGCGTTCTGCGCGAGATTCCTCCAGATGAAGAGACAAATCAGGAAACCGAGAAGCGGGGACACGAGGTTGAACGCGTTTTTTTTCTCGGCGCGAAGGAAATAGCGGACGAAAGCGGCGGCGTTGACGCCCATGAATGCGATTAGAGCGCCGAAGTTGAGGAGTTCGGCGCCGCGCTCGTAATCAATCAGGAAGGCGCCGATTAGAGCGATGGAGCCGACGAAAATGACGTTGTTGCGGGGAATGCGATTCTTCGGTTCAATCGCGCCGAAAAACTTCTTGGGAATTCCATCACTGCGGCCCATTCCATAGAGCAGGCGCGCGGCACCGAGCTGCGAACCCATCCCGGACCCGATATTGGCGATCAGGATCGTGAAATTCAACAGGTGGAAGAGGAAAAATCCGCCGATACGCTGGGCCACGAGCGGGTAGGCCGATTCGACCATATCCTGAGGAAAAGGCTTCGAGCCCCAGACGAGTTGCGCCGCATAAACCTCGAGCGCGGACAAAACGCCCGTAATCACGCAGACCAGGACGGTGGCGAGCATGATGTTGCGGCGGGGATTTTCGACTTCTTCGGAAAATGTGGAGATGGCGTCGAAGCCGATGTAGGTGAGGACGGCGATGGAAGTGCCACGAAAGACTCCGGCGAAGCTGAAAGTTTCAGGGTTGTAAAAAGGCTGGGTGAAAAAGCCGACTCCGTATTCGTGGAGGCCCCAGACGAAACGGATTACGAAAGCGAAAAATATTACGACTACGATGGTCATTCCCGCGGCGAGGACATCATTGATGCGCGCCGAAGTCTTGACGCCGCGGAGATTGAGCAAGGTGAATGCTGCCGCGTAACCAATGGCTAGAGCCCAGAAGGGGACGCCGGGGAGAATATTTTGCGTGAGCTTGCTGCAAATCACCGTGCAGATAAGCGGGTTGAGGATGTAGTCCATCACCATGGCCCAGCCGGTGATGTAGCCGAGCGCCGGATGAATCTCCTGGCCGACGTAGGTGTAAGCGGAACCGGCGCTGGGATAGGCGCGGGCCATCTTGCCGTAGCTGATGGCGGTGAAGAGCATGGCCACCATGGCGATTAAGATTGTGGTGACGACGTGGCCGCCGGCGTTGTTGCTGATGACGCCGTAGATGCCCATGGGCGCGATTGGCTGGATGATTACGATACCGATGATTATCAGGTCCCAGAGCCCGAGGACGCGTTTGAGTCTTATGGGAGTGGCTGTGGGTTGGCTCGGAGCGTCTTCACTCGGGTTAGTGGCCATTATTTCCTTTTGTCCGTCACTTAGAGGATTGGATCGGGAGTGTTAGCGGCTCGATATTCCAGCCGGCGACAGTCAATTCGGGGTTCTCCATCAAGGCATCCGGCGTGAGGTATTGCGCGGTGATTTCGCGCGACTCACCCGGCATCAGCTCAAGGTAGTTATCGTCCCATAGCACGGGGAGAATCTCCATTGGATCGCCGTGATTGCGAATTCCGAGGCGGATTTGAAAGGCGAGATGGTCGCTCGGATTCTGGAGTTTGACGCGGACTCGCTTGCCCCGCTCTCCTTTTTCAATGGCGGCGCTGGCAGCAAGGTGGACGCGGGGCAATTTTTCGAGAGCGGTGAAATCGTCGTAAGGAGAGGCTGGAGTGAAGATGGCTGATTCCTCGGTGAGGTCAATGGGGGGGGCGGGATTGCCGAAGTAAAGCGTTTTCGAGTACTCGATATTCGCGGGCTTGGACGAAAGCCAATAGAAATTGGAGCTGAGGAGCTTGCCGGCGGCGTCTTGAAGCGTCAACCTCGTGAAATAAGCTGCGGAAGATGAAGTTGCGGGAAAGTTGGGAATCGTCAGGACACGCTGGACGGCATCCTCGTCAATATCCAGATTCGTTTGCTTGGAAAATATCTTTTGCAGACTGAGATCGTAAAGCTCGGCAGTGAGTGTGAGACCTGAAAATTTTTCGTAGAGACTATTGACCACGATGACGCTGCGATCGTCGTAGGAATACTGGACGTGCAGTGGCTCGTTGGCTTTCTTTGCGCCAAAATATCCGCCTGCCGGCTGCAAATAATAATCGTAGAGATGCCAGAAGATGGAGGGCCAAGCGTTGTTGAGCATCCATTGGATTACGCCGGTGGAGGTGTACTTGTTGCGGCCGTAGGCTTCGAACATGGCGCGTTCGGCGTCGTAGGCCATGGCCTGGGATTTCGTGACATAGTCATCGAGACCAGTGGGCGGGCCGTAGGAGGCGGTGAGTGCGTTGTCGAAGCGGCTTGTGTTTTTGAATTCTTCTGAAGCCGCGTGGAAATTCCAGTATTCGTTGACAGGCCAGAGGCGATCGGCGGGGAGCATTTTTTGGAGCGAGCTCACGAGCGGAATAGCAGCGCCGGGTCCGGTTTCGGTGTTGAATCCCCAGGCACCGCCATATTTTCTGGGATCCTTCAGCCAATAGGCGGGAGGGACGTAGTCATAGGGCCCGGTCATTTTGACACCCGGTGGTCCGGTCAGCGCGGAAGGCTTTTGATGAGCGGAGGAAATGTAGGGATTGGGCCAGTCCAATTCCTTGAGGAGATTGATGTAGGTTTTCTCGACGTTGACTGGGGGCGGATTATCGCTGCCATTGAGCCAGACCAGCATGCTCGGGTGAGATCGCATCCTTAGAATTTGCGAGCGAAGAGATTTGCTGGCGATTTCGAGCTGGCCTGGCTTCCACTTGTCCCACTCCTCCCAAAAATCGCAGCAGGACCAGCCGGCCATGATGAGGATGCCTTGCTCGTCGGCGAGATTATAGAAATCGTCGGTTTCGAGCTTGCCTTCGAGGCGAAGAGTATTGAGTCCGAGATCGCGAACGTAGCGGAATTCGGCTTGGAGGCGATCGGGGGATTGGCGAAGGAGCATGTCGGGAGTCCAACCTGCGCCGCGGATCAGGATTTTCTTGTAATTGACGCGGAATAGTAGGTAGCCCTGAGGGTTGAACTCGGATGTGATTTCGCGGATGCCGAAGCGGATGGATTCGGCGTCGGAAACCGTGTCGCCGACGGTGAAGCGAAGCGAGAGATCGTGGAGATTTTGCGGGCTGAGCGGCGCGGGCCACCAGAGCTTCGGGTTTTCAATTTTTAGTTGTGGAAATTTGTCGGGAGTGAATCGCACGGAGCGGGATTCGCCAGGATTGAGCGTGACTTTCTGGCGAATGTGAATGTCTTCGATGGTCCCTTCGAGCCAGCCGTTGACCTGCTCTCGAGTGGAAATATTATGAAGCTCCGCGATGACGGTGAGATCAGCCTCGGCGAGCGAAGCGTAAGGAAAATGCGTGACGACTTCCGGGTAGCGGATGGTCACAGGGCCAGTTGCCTGCAGATACACTTCGCGCCACAGGCCCATGTTCTTGTCGGGCGGCGAAGGATTCCAATCTACCCAGGTGATGGCCAGGTCTCTTTCGGTCGGCGCGAAGGTCTGGACGAGTAGAACATTTGGTTTGCCGGAAGACAGGAGCGGGGTCACGTTGAAATCATAGGTGCGAAATGTGCCGGCGACTTCGTTTGCGCGGACCAATTGGATGCCGTTGAGCCAGATATTGGCGCGGTAATTGATGCCGCCAAAATGGAGTGAGAGCTGGCGGTCCATGAAATTCTCCGGGAAACGAAATTCGGTGCGGTAATACCAGGAGCAATGGAAAGGGCTGTCTTTCGGCATGGGGAGCAGAGAAAAATTTGCACCGATGGGATAGGTGGTTCCGGGAATCGAGCGGAGATTCATGCCGAAACCGGGGTCGGGGTAGGTCTTGTCAGCTACGAGCGCGGCTACGACGGTGGAGGGGACGGAAGTGGAGTGCCAGCCGTCGGTGCGAAAGGCGCGGGCGGAGATTTGAGCTGGCGTGGCTTTGGCGACGCAGGAGGATTGCAGCATCCAGCCCGAGTGAAGCAAGAGGCGGGAATCATTTTGCTCAGGCGACTCCGCGAGGGCAAGCGAAGGGACGAGGGCCGCAGCCAGGAGGAGCCACACGGAAAAGGTGCGCGAGTTCCTTTGGCGCTTCGGCACAGGAGCCCGGTATTTTATCCTCTCTTAGAACAGGATTTTCAAGCCGACCTGCATGATGCGTGGGTCGCGAGCATTGGTCACCAAGCCAAATGTTCCACCGAGATTAACGCCATTCACGATATCCGGAAATCCAGAATTGAAGGAACCATTTGGATTCATGAACTGGGCATGATTGAAGGTGTTGAAGGCCTCAAACCGGAATTCCAAACTTTTCGACTCCGTGATTTTTGTGTTCTTCAGCAAGGCCATATCCCAGTTGTTGAGGCCCGGGCCATGGAAGAACCGCCGCGGTGCGTTTCCAATTGTTCCAGGAGTTTCGGCGGAGAAAAGGTTGACATTGAAGTAAGGCTGCCCGGAGCGGGGGTTGGTATTTGCGAGGATCTTGCCGGGGGTGAAATCCGGCAAGTCGATAGGGGCGGAGGTATTGGCCGTGCCGGTCAGTGAATTGTCATCAGTTTCCGACAAGCTAACAGGGAGACCTGTAGCAAAGGTGGTGACGCCAGAGATGGCCCACCCGCTGGCGAGCATACTGGCCCATCCGGAAGTGGCATGGAAAGCCCGATCGAAGGGAAGTTTCGCTTCATAGCTGCCAACAAAATTGTGGGTCACATCAAAAGAGCAAAGAGACGTGCTTGCCTTGGGATTGAACGGGTTTATGCCCTCGAGCAGTTCGGAAGCGTCGTCGCGGCATTTGCTGAAAGTGTAGCCGAGAAGGAATGTAGCATAGCTGCTGCTATGGCGGACGCTGGCCTGAAGCGAGTTGTAGGACGATTGCGCGATGGTTGATTCATAAGGATTGTTGTTAAAGACCTGGTTGCCATTTTGAGGAGGAAAGACTGTAAATGTGCCGTTGACCGCATTGCACGTCATGGCGGCGCTGGGCGCAGGACACTGCTGGTTTGTCAGTTGCACGGCCGGATTGGCATTAGCAACAGGAACGGAAGAAAATCCTACGCCAGGCGGCAAGGTGTAAACGCCTCCCTCCCCGAAAGGCCCGCATGCTGGACTGGCCCCGGCTGTATTCAGTTGCAAGCAGAGCGCGGCGCTCGCGGGATTCGATTCAATTGAGGTAAGGAGTTTGTGGGCCTGGGTGCCCACATAGCTGACAGATACCAGCGTCTTGGTTCCAACTTGCCGTTGTATGGAAACTTCATAGTCCTCTGCATAAGGAGTCTTGTTGTTATGGTTGTAGGCGAGATCGCCCGAGATCGGCAGAACGCCTCCGGGACAAGTCGTGCCGTTCGGCATCCAGCAGAAGTTCGTATCAGGATTCTTGGCGCTGACGTTCTTGGGAGGAAAGGTGAATGGGAAGCGCTGAATGATAGGCAAACTGCTCGAGTCGCGTGGCGCGAAAGGCGTATCAAGAAATGTGCCACTCGTCACGAAAAAAAGCCCATAGGGCACGTCGCCGACCTCCTGGAACTGAGTGAGATCTTCCAGGGATGTGTAGAAGATCCCGTAGCCGGCACGAATGCTTGTCTTGCCGGGGCCGCCCGTCAACTTCGCGAGCAAGCCCGAATCCCAGCCTGGAGAATAGACAAGCCCGAGCCGGGGACCAAAGTTATTGTGTTGCGTGGGGGCGAGAGTCGAGGGAATTCCGGGATCGCCGGGAACCACCCATCCGGTGGGAGCGCCGGGAAACAAGACGGACTGAACGCCGGGAACGAGCGTTTCGATTTTGCCTTCGGTGTCGTACCAGGGCTGGATCATTTCCCAGCGGAGACCATAGTTTAAAGTGAGGTTGGGGGTGACTCGCCAACTATCCTGCCCATACAAGCCGAAGTACTTCGTGCGGGAGTCGAGGAGTTGTCTGGTGGCCTGAATGAAGGTGGAGGGGGCGCCGAGCAAGAAATCGGCAAAATCGCCGCCGGTTTCACTTCCGCTAAAGGTGAAATCGCCGTTCTCGCCGAATAGGTTTCGATAGTTGATCTGGTCATAATGGAAATTGGCGCCAAACTTCAGGCTGTGCCTCCCGAAGATCTTCGAAAAGTTGTCTTGGACTTGGAATGTGTTGTTGAACTGGTTGGGCGAATCGGGGGGAACGCCTAGATTCGTGAGGTTGAGGGTCCCTGTAAAATCGATGGCGGGGACTCCCTCGAACTGGGGAGCGATGGGGGCGATGCCGCCGTTGAACGTGGGGCCGGAACCAGCAGCAGGGGTGAAGCCGAGTGAGCCGAGGGTGATAGGTTTGCCGTTTTCAGAGAGCCCACCCGCTGGGCTGAAAAGATGTGCGGCATTTCGGAGGTAGCTGAAACGAAATTCATTGACGGCGGTGGAACCGAAGGATTTCGTGTCGCTAAGGACGATAACTTGCGCCCGAGTTCTGCTCAGCGCAGAAAAGGCGCCGATATTGGGGCTGGCGACGCTGGCGCCGGAGTTTGGGAAGGGGTCATGGACGGTGGAGTCGTCGCCATGCCAATAGGCGGAAATCGTGCCGTAGCTGAGCGTGTTGTAATCCAAACGGCCGCCAAGCTTGTCGTCACGCTGCCTGCGGTCAAAGGCAGACGTGGAATAATTGAATGACGAATTATTAAGCACGTTCGGCGAAGGGATGAAGGGGAGCAGGCCAGCAGCAGCCGGAGAGAAGTCTGCTTTGGGAATCACCCCATTTGGGAACACACATTGGCTGGCCATCGTGCAGACTGGGCGTGTCATATCAGCCATGGTGGGGCCAGTGAAATAAGGCGTCCCGACACTAGTGTTCAGCCTCGCCGCCAGCAAGTCACCTTGTACAGTGCCAACAGCCGTGTTATTTGCCGGATTCGCAGCAGTCTCGGCGGCGGTAGCGAGGACCATTTGTTGAGCGGCGGATAGGTCGTAGTTGCCGTTCGCGTCGAGGGTGCCATCGGGAACCTCGGCCGTCTGCGTGGGTCCAAAAATTTGGCGAGTCCCCTGGTAATCGGCGAAGAAGAAGAGCTTGTCCTTCTTGATTGGGCCGCCGACGGTGCCGCCGAACTGGTTCTGGATGAACTTACCAATGGGGCCCGTGAAATAGTTGCGGGCATCCAGATCCGTATTGCGAAGGAATTCGAAGACGCTGCCGTGATAGCTATTGGTGCCAGACTTCGTGACGACATTGATCTGGCCGCCGCTGTAGTTGCCGTATTCGGCGTCGAAATTGTTGGTAATGATGCGGAACTCCTCGATGGAATCGAGATTCGGGATTACCGCGGTGCCGTTGTTTTTTCCTTCCTGCACATTGGCGCCATTGACCATGAAGCCGTTGGAGGTCTCACGCTGCCCGTTGATCGCCTGGGCGCCCACGTTCAGATCCTTGCTGCCACCCACGCTTCGGTCGCTGAGATTATTGTCCTGCAAAGCATTCGCATACTGAAAGGGAACGACACCGGGCTGCAAGGAGAGGAGGTTTGTGAAATCGCGGCCGTTGAGAGGGGTGGCTAGAATTTTTTCGGTGCCGATTACTTCGCCCATTTGCGTGCTCTGGGTCTCGACCTGGACGACGTCGCTGTGGACGGTGACTTTTTCGGCGATTTCGCCGATTTCGAGTTTTACGTCCACGCGGACTTCTGAGTTGGCGTCGATGCGGACGGCGGTCTTGCGGAAGGTCTTGAAGCCGGGCTGGGCGACTTCGAGGTCGTAATTGCCTACGGGGAGATCCGGAAAATTATAGAAGCCCTTGCTGTCCGTTTTGATTGTGGACTTGACGCCTGTGTCCTCATTGATTGCGGTGACTGGGGCGTTGGGGACGAGGGAGCCGCTCTGGTCGGTGACAATGCCGGAGATGCTTCCGGAGATGCTGGCCCAGACGGCGGCCGCGCCTAGAAGGCAGACGACGAGCAGAACGGGAAGTGACCTCTGGAAAATACGCATAGCCATACCCCCTTGTGGAAACAAGCATGCTGCTTGGGCACCGGCCGGGCGGCGCGGCAATACCTGCGGATATTCAAGTGGCGAAACCTGGAGCGAGCGAATAAGAGTTTCCCCCCGATGACAGCCAGTCAGCCCCACATTTATTAAACTTTATTAAACAGCACTATTATTCAGCGCCGCGGCCTGTGTCAAGAAAAAAGATGCATTCCGGGCCGCTGCTTCACGAGAGGGCCCGGGTGGACTCGCGGACGACCAGCTCAGGCGCAAGCTTGCGGTGCACGGCTTTGAATTCGCGGTCCTCGATGGCCGCGTTCATGCCCTCCATGACGATTCCGACGGCGGCGCTGCCGAGGGCTTCCATCGGTTGGCGCACGGTGGTGAGGGATGGGACCGAGAGGCCGGCGGGGATGACATCGTCGAAACCGATCACCGAGCAATCCTCCGGGACCTTCCAGCCGGCGCGCGCGAGGCCGCGGATGGTGCCAAAGGCGGTCATATCGTCGAAGGCCATTACGGCGGTGAAGCGTTTCTTGTGCTTCAAAAGCTCTTCGGTGAGCTTGAAGCCCCCCTCGAAGCCGGAGTTGGGGTCGAGCGAATCCGGGAGGTCCACCACCAGAGAATTATCAATCTCGATTCCAACGGAGCGGGCAAAGGAACGAACGCCGCGCCAGCGGGGAACGCTGTCACCGAGCATCTTGGGGCCGCGGATGAAGGCGATTTTGCGATGTCCAAGGGAATAGAGATGCTCCATGGCGAGGTGGGCGCCAGCTTCGTTATCCACCATGACGGAGCTGATCGAGCCAGTGCTCAGTTCCCTGCCGATCATGACGGCGGGAATATTGCGTTTTTCGAGATCGGCGAGGAGTTCGATGTCAACGAACAGCCAGTTGGCAACGATGATGAGGCCTTCGACTGGACGAGCTAAGAGCATTTCGAGATAGCGTTCGAAGCGGCCGCGCTGATTGTGCGCATCGGTGAAGATGGGGAGATACGAAGCTTGATACAACGAGTTTTCAATGCCGCGGAGGATGAGAGTGCAATAAGGATCAGTTAGGTCGAAAACCATCACGCCGACGGTGCGATTTCGCTTGGCGCCGAGAAAACGTGAGACTAGCTTGGGGCGGTAGCCGAGCTTCTTTGCGGCGCGCTCGATGCGATCTTTCGTGGGTGGGGGGATGTAGCGGGCGAGGGGCGCGTTATTGAGGACGATGGAGACGGTGGCAGGAGAAACGCCGCTCTCTTGCGCGACATCGCGAAGCGTGATGGATGATCCTTTGGTCTTACGGCGACGCAGATATTTACTCCGCGAATCAGCCGCGTTTGGGACCCCCGAGCGGCTCGCCGTCATCTTTATCACATGCAGCGAATCGCTGCCAGTACCGATCGGAGAAAAAATTTCTACACGTGGGGAATCTGCGAGACATTCCAGCCGCCACCAATAGCCTTGATTAGCAGGACGCTGGCGGTCATGCGGCGTGTGAGGAGGTTAACTGCGGTGACCTCATCGGCAAGGGCGGCGCTCTGGGCAGTGGTGACCTCGAGGTAACTGGTGACGCCGCCTTTGTAGCGGTTGATGGAAAGCGCGAGGGAATGTTCAGCGGCGGCGACGGCGGCCTCTTCCGTCTTTGATTCGTCTTCAAGAATGCTGAGCGCGGCGAGGTTGTCCTCCACTTCCTGAAAAGCTGTCAGGACCGTCTCGCGATAGGTCGCGACGAACTGCTCGTGCGTGGCAATGGCTTGATCAGAGACGCCACGGCGGCGGCCGGCGTCGAAAAGCGTTTCGGCGGCGGCGCCACCGAAGGCCCAGAGTCCGCTGGGGCCCTGGATCAAGGTGGTGATCACGCCGCTCTCAAAACCTCCCGTGGGAGAAAGGGTGATGAGCGGGAAATAAGCTGCTTTGGCAACGCCGATCCGGGCGTTTGCTTCCTGGACGCGTCGCTCCGCGGCGGCAATGTCGGGACGGCGTTCGAGTAAATCGGAGGGGAGACCCGGGGGAATCGGTGGAGGAGGCGTAGAGAGAGGCAAGGCCGCCAGGCTAAAAGAAGAGGCCGGCTTCCCGATGAGAACCGCGACGGCGTGTTCGAAGGAAGCGCGCTGGACTTTGACGTCGATGGCTTGAGCGCGCGTGGTATCAAGAATTGTTTGCGCTTGGGCCACTTCGACGGCGGATGCGAGCCCTCCTTGATAGCGATTTTTCGTGAGTTCCAGGGCTTTTTCGTACGAGACGACAGTGGAGTCGAGTAGGGCTTTCTCGGCGTCCAGACCGCGCAGGCCAAAATAATCGAGCGCGAGTTCGGCGTGCAGACTCAAGTCAACGGTGGCAAGGTCCGCGGCGCTGGCTTGCGCTTCGGAACGGCTGGCTTCAACCGTACGGCGCACGCGCCCCCACACATCAACTTCGTAGGAAGCGTCCACGGAAAGCAAGTAATCGGAATAAGTTGTCGGGGTCGCGCCAGTGAACAACGGGCGATTGTGCGATTGTTGATAGTGGGCGGCCGAAGCGTTGCCGGTGACATTCGGGAAGAGTCCTGACCGGGAAATCTTGAGAGCAGCCCGCGCTTCGAGAAATTGTGCCTGGGCGATTTTCAGATTTTGATTCGAGACGTTGATCTGATCTTCGAGGGCGTTGAGCTGAGCGTCCTGATAGACCTCCCACCACTTGCCCTTCGCGAGCGCATCACTGGGCTGAGCGGCCTTCCATTCGCTTCCCTCTCTGTAATCGGCCGGGACCTCCGCCGTGGGGCGGACATACTTCGGACCCACCGTGCAACCGGAGACTGCAAGTACGCTGAGAGCGCCGAGAGCCAGGGAAACCCGGCGGTTCGAGGGAACCACAAACGGTTTCGGACGCAGCGCCCTGCTCACTTCGATGCTGCTCCATGGGCCGGCTGCGCGATACGGATGGCTTCGCCGGAAACTATGGAATCGGGGGGACTGACGATGACTCGATCCTCAGCGGTCAGCCCGGAGACCACCTCGACTTCATTCCCAAAATCGCGTCCAAGGACGATCGGGACGAGGGTCGCGTGAGCGCCATCCGGAACGGTGGCCACGCGCAAGCCTTCGGAGCGGAAGATCAAGGAATTAACGGGAAGGATGTACGTGGGGATGTCCGAAGGAAGTTTCAGGTGGACTTCCGTATAGGCGCCGGGGAGGAGCTCGCCGGTGGAATTGTCCACGTCCACCTCAATCAAGAGGGTGCGCGATGAAGTAGCAATGGCTTCAGCATTGCGGACGAGCCGGCCTTTGAATTTGCGGCCAGGAAGTTCCGCGAGCGTCAACTCCGCAGGCAACCCCGACCGGGCGGATTGTGAATACTGCTGTGGGACATTGACGTAGACGCGCAGGATCCGCGTGGCGGCAATCTGGAACAAGGACTTGGCCACCCCGCCGCTGGACCCGGAATCAATCAATTGGCCAATGTCCGTATTTCGGGCCGTGATGACGCCGTCGAACGGGGCATAAATTCGTTTGAAGGATTCAAGTTGCTCAAGATACTTCACCTGATATTCCGCGGAGGCAACCATGGCGCCCTTGGCCTGGAAATCGCCGACAGCATTATCCACGTCCTGCTTGGCAACCGAATCTGTGTTGCGGAGATCCTGGTAGCGCGTGGCGGTGATCTCCGAGAGACGGTAATTGGCCTGCGCCGTATTCAGATTGGCGCGAGCTTGCTGGAGCTGTTGGTCAACTTCGGGAGTGTCAATTTCCGCGAGCAACTGGCCGGTCTTCACGTGTGCGCCGATATCCACGTACCATTTCTTTAGATAGCCGTTCGTGCGCGCATAGATTGGAGCGTCCGTAAATGCTTGCATATTCCCCGGTAGGATGAGTTCCTGGTGCGGGGCGCCCTGCTTTGGTTGGATGACGGAGACGGTGGGGACGGCGAGATCGTGCGTTTCGGTGTTCAACGCCGCCTTGGCCCTCAGGCGAGGCACAACTCCCGCGATGACGATGCCCGCCACGATAATAAGGACCAATACGACGACCAGCACACCATGGCCGGACCGCGCGCCGCCAGCGGGCGGATTTTGTCCCGTGCGAGGAGCCGAAAACTCCGAATGCTCAGTCATCAAATCCTCTTCCTCTTTGATTCCAAAAACGGCGACAGCGACTCCCGAAGCCTAATCGCCCGCTTCCGCGATCGGCGACGACGCTCTTTCACGACGAGTGTGAACCAAGCTGAAAAATACCGGGACGAAGAAAAGCGTGGCAACAGTGGCGAACATCAGGCCACCGATTACGGCTCGTCCCAGCGGGGCGTTCTGCTCGCCGCCTTCTCCGAGGCCCAGTGACATCGGCAGCATGCCGATGATCATGGCGAGCGCGGTCATGATCACTGGCCGGAACCGCGTGAAACCGGAGTTTAGCGCTGCCTGCGCGGGATCCTCGCCTTCGTCTAATCTTTCCTTTGCGAAACTGACCACCAGAATGCTATTCGCAGTGGCAACGCCCATGCACATGATCGCACCCGTCAAAGCGGGGACACTGATCGTAGTGGAAGTGACGAACATGAGCCACACAATTCCAGCCAGAGCCGCGGGCAAAGCCATCAGGATGACCAGAGGATCCAGCCAGGATTGAAAGTTTACGACAATCAACAGGTAGACGAGAACGATGGAGAAGGCAAGCCCCCATAGGAGCCCCGAAAAAGAAGTGCGCATTGTTTCGATCTGGCCGCGAACGATGATTTGCGAACCTCGCGGGAGGTATTTTTTGTTGCGCTCGATAATGGGAAAAATCTCGCGCGCGACGCCGCCGAGATCTCGGCCCTGGACGGCGCCGAAGATGTCGATGACCGGCTGGACGTTGTAATGGGAAACAACGCCCATCTCCGTGCCGCGGCTGAAGGAAGCCAGACTGGCTAAAATCTCAGGGGGCGCGGCGGGATTGGCACCAGTGACGGGGATATTTTCGAGGCCCTGAAGCGAATCAACCCTGTATTGCGGGGTCTGGGCGGCAATGTTGTAGCTGACGCCTGTCTTCGTGTCGAGCCAGAAGGTGGGCGCAGTCTGGAAACTCCCGCTGAGAGAAATCAGAAGATTCTGTGCCACATCGCGCTGCGAGTAGCCGATTTCGAGGGCTTTGGTGCGGTCCACGTCAATATGCAGCTTGGGCTGATCAAAGGCCTGCTGAATCCTAAGATCGGTCGTGCCGGGAACAAACTTCAGTTCGTTCAGCAGATTGCTGGCAAATTCGCGATTGGCATTCAGATTTCGGCCCACAACTTGAATATCAATAGGTGAGGGAAGGCCAAAGTTTAAGATCTGGGTGACAATGTCCGCGGAGAGGAAATAAAAAGAGACACCCGGAAACTCGCGAGGAAGTCTGGCGCGGAGGTCGTGAATATATTGCGCGGTGGGATGGTGGTCTTTCGAGAGCTCGACCAGGATATCAGCGTCCATCGTGCCGATCGGCGCGGAGGTACTGTAGGAGAGATTGAACCCGCTGTAGGGCATCCCGATATTGTCAATTACGCTTACGACTTCGGATGGTGGAATTTGATTGCGAATGACAGCGTCTACCCGGTCGCAGAGAGCAGCGGTTTCCTCGATGCGGGTGCCTGTAGGAGCGCGCAAATGAAGTTTGAATTCGCCACCATCAACGGCCGGGAAGAAATCCTGTCCGACGAAGGGAAGGAGCGCAAAAGAGAGCACGCAAACACTGAGGAAGCAAACCGTAAACACTCCGCGGTGGCGGACGCAGGCTTCGAGCAGCCGGTGATATCGGCCGCGAAAATTCTCGAAGGAGTGCTCGAACTTAGACTGCATGCGCACGAACCAGTTGCCGGCCTTGGCCGCGCTGACGCGGGCCTCTTCCGTCTGAGCAACGAGCAAATACTTGGCCATGGTGGGGACGAGCGTGCGCGATAGCAAATAGGAAGCCAGCATGGCGAAGCTGACCGCTTCGGCTAACGGGACGAACAGGTAACGAGCAACACCGGTGAGGAAAAACATGGGCACGAAGACGATGCAGATGCAGAGCGTGGAAACGAAAGCGGGCACGGCAATTTGTTGCGCGCCATCGAGGATAGCCTGGACTATTTCCTTGCCTTGATCAATGTTGCGGTTGATGTTCTCGATTTCGACTGTGGCATCGTCCACCAGAATGCCGACCGCGAGCGCCAGGCCACCGAGCGTCATGATGTTAATGGTCTGCCCAAGAGCACTCAGGACAATGATCGAGGTGAGAATGGAAAGAGGAATGGAGACGGCAATGATCAACGTGCTGCGCCAGCTTCCGAGGAAGACCAGAATCATTAAGCCGGTGAGGCAGGCGGCGATGATGCCTTCGCGAACCACGCCATTGATGGACGCCTTTACGAAGATGGATTGATCCGACAGCGGCTTGATATCCAGTGCGGGAGGAAGGCCCGCCTGAATTTGCGGGAGCAGGGCCTTGATGCCGGAAATGATGTCGAGCGTCGAGGCATTGCCATTTTTTTGAATGGTCATGAGGGACGCGCGGGTTCCGTCCACGCGAACGATGTTGGTCTGAGGCGGAAAGCCGTCACGGACGTAGGCAACATCGCGGACATAGATGGTGGAACTGCCCACAGTTTTGATCGGGATATCGTTCAGTTCATTGACGGTCGCTGGGGCGCCGTTCATGTCCACCTGATACTCGAAGGGTCCGATCTTGGCGGTACCGGCTGGGAGAATCAAATTCTGAAGGCTGATGGCAGTCACAACGTCGAGCGGCGATAGCCCCTTGGATTGCAGCGCAGCAGTGTCCAAGTCCACCTGGACCTGCCGCTGCTTGCCGCCGTAGGGATATGGAATCGCGACGCCAGGGATGGTGACAAGGCCCGTCCGCAGGAAATTGATCCCGATGTCGCCCAATGCTTGCTCTGAAAGCGTCTTGCTCGAGAGCGCCAATTGCAAAATCGGGACGGTGGAGGCGTTAAAAGTGATGATAAACGGAGGCGTGGCTCCGGGGGGCAAATTTCGCACAATGGGCTGGGAGATCGCAGTGACCTGTGCGATGGCATTCGCAATCTGCACGTTTTGATGAAAGAAGATCTTGACGACGGAGATGCCGCTCAGCGATTGAGATTCGATGTGATCAATATCGTTGACCGTAGTGGTGAGGGAACGCTCGTAATTGAAAATGATGCGATTGGACATGTCCTCGGGGGAGAGGCCGGTGTAATTCCAGATAACGCTGACAACGGGGATATCAATATTGGGGAAAATGTCCGTGGGAGTACGCAAGATGGCGACGGGGCCGAGAATAAGCAGCAGGATAGCGGCCACAACGAATGTATAGGGCCGGCGTAAAGCTAGTCGGACAATCCACATCGTTTGCTCCCAGGGTCTCCCGGGTATAGACGCCCCAACCCACCCGTCGGAGAGTCCTTAGCACACCGGAATTCGTATTATCGCATGCTGAATTCAAAATCTTATATGGAGGACGGCAATCTGTATAGATGTGAGGCGAGGAGATGTGGTTTCAGGGGAATGGCAGCGCAATTCCGCTGTTGCTGCCCACGGCTTGGGAAGCAGCGAGCAGCTAGGAATCCCTCTTTCCGGCAAATTGCGACACCTCTCTTACGGCGCGATAGGCCTGGTCAATCGCCGCATTGCTGTAGGCAAATGCGTCGGCATCCGAATTGGCGATGGAGATGCGGCCGAAGGGCTGGCGGCCGATGACGCATGGCCGCTGATCTTCGGGCCAATCGGGATCGAAGAGCGAGTTGTATTCATAGGCGTAGCCGTGGGGCCAGCGATTGACGGTGATGGCGAGAATATCGCGCGCTGGATCGAAGCCCGCGGGTGAAAGCATGCGGGCGAGTTGATCGCGAATGTTGCGCTCGAAGACTTTGAAAGGCGCGTTGTAGAGCTCTTGGCGTCCCGCAATTTGTTGTTCGCGGGCAGTGCGGCCTTGGCCCACCGGCACGCGCTCGAGATGGATGAGGCAGGGATCTTCCGGTTTACCCGGGAAGCGGTAATCTCCCATGCTGACCGGATAATCCAATTCCACGGAATCGAAGTAGCTGCCCGGGCAGGTGACCTTGCAAACGCCGAGCTTCTTGAAGGGCATCCAGTTGCTGAGCAGGACATTGGTATAAACGATTGGCACCTTCACGCCGTATGCGAGACCGTCCTTTTGTTTTTGCGGCATCTCTGGGCACAGATAAGGAATCATCATGTTCCAGCAAGCGAGAATGCAGGCGGCGCCTCGAACCGCGCGCGCTTCCCCGCCCCGAACGTAGGTGATTTCGACTTCTTTCGCGTTTCCCGGATCACCCACATTGCGCGCATGCACAGCCGTGCTATTGAGGCGGATGCGGACGGGCGAGACTGGATCGTCGAGCCGTGCGTAATTCATTTTTGCTGTGACGATGTCCTCCATTGTGCTGCCGGGAGCCGAACTGGGAATGAGCGAGCGCACCAGAAGGCGCGTGAGGGAAGCGCCGCCGTCAGGAAAATGGAAAATGTACGGGGCTTTCTCATCCTGCTTGGTGATCTCAACGCCGAGGCCGGGTCCGGGAGGGCCGGAAAGATCCATGCCTTGGAATCCGGGATAGTCGATCGTTTCTGAATCCGCTAGAGTAATGCTTAGAAAAGCTAGGTCTCCGGCTGGAACGGAATCAATGCCGACTCCATAGAGGCCATAGGTTTCCTTTTGAAAGAAAGCAGGGACGTCCTCATGGACCTTGGCGTATTTGAGGAGGAAGTCTAGGTAGCTCGTCCGGGCGAGGATGGCTTTCTTTTCATGAGGAGAGAGGCCGGGGAGGTAATCCACTTTTTCCGTGTAGAGGCGAGCGATGTCCTTCTGTGCCGGCGGTGAAAGGGGAGTCTTGGCCAAGAATTGAGGCCAGGGGAGTTGGCCGCGGCCTGCGACAAGCTTGTCCTGGCCGAAGGTTTCCTGGTCGAAAAAGACGGCGGCGGAAAGACCGTGCGATTTGTCGAAGCCCTGCTGAAAATATTTTTGGAAGCGCTGGAGGTCAACACCGAGGTCTGCGAGCAGACCCTTCGCTTCCTTGCTATAGAGCGCCGGGGAGGCAATGGATTGCGTACCGCCATATCCGAGGATTGTGCGATCTCCGACGCGAAACTCGTTGCGCTTGGCGTGGCCGCCGAAGTCGTCATGATTTTCGAGGATCAGGACATGAGCTTTTGGTCCGGCGATTTTCCGGAAGAAATACGCGGCTGCGAGGCCGCTGATTCCGCCTCCGACGACGATCAGATCATAGGTTTCGGGATCGCGCGCGGCACCAGGCCACTGCTTTCCATCGCGAAGCTGGTGCGCGATTTCGAAAGAGCCTTCGTGGCTGCCACGCATTCCGGTGAGAGAGGGCGGATAGTAACTGGGATTTTTTTCCGGGGCGAAGGGCGACTGCGGCGATCCGGAAGCTTCGAGCCAACTAATTTGATGGGGAAGAAGGGATGCTCCAATCGCGACGCTGAAGCCATTCAGGAAATCGCGCCTGGTGATTTCGCGGTCCATTCCAAGATGGTGGTTCTCATCTCCATACCTCACGATCTCCCCCGGTAGATTGGCCACCAGGAAAAAGCGCCGGTGCCGTGGCTTTCCTGGCTTTAGATTTCCTCGGGAAAAAGCATACTCCAGCAGATGAATTCGTGTGAGAACAAACTGTCGAAAATTTCAAATGCGAAAGAGCCGGCGATTCGTGTAATACGCCTAGATGCCGAGGAGATTGGTGTGCAGTTTCGTATAGCCGTGATCGGCGGCCCAGAGATTCAGGGGGATGGTGGCGAGCTCATCTACAATTGGGATGGCGTGGCCGTCTTTTGTGAGGTCAACGGTCTTGATGTAGCCCCGGCAGGTGTCGCAAGCCTCCACGCGAACATGAGGGAACTCCTGGGCGGTATAAATGGCGAGCTTGTGCACATCTTCTTCGCCGCAAGACGCACAGATGAGGCGGCGGAATTCCCATTCATGAGAGCAGAGAGCGCAAATCAGCCAACGCTTCCCGCCATCTCCCTCGGGCCGCAGGACGCCGACGTGAGGTTGGCTCGAGCAAAGCGGACATTGCGAAGGAGTGCCCTGGAGCGAGGCCTGCTCCGAATAATCGGCGAGGTATTCCGCGTAGGGCTGAAGAAAAATCCAGGAGATCAAGGATTCCGCGGGCTGGAGGTTCGTCTGCTCATGCGAGCCGGCACGCCAGAAATCCACGAGAATTTCCTGCCAGCGATTCGCTCCCCGGGCGCGGAGCTCCATGGCTGATTGCGAAAGGGGCGGGGGCGCATTTTTTTCGACCAGCGAGAGAAAGGGCACGAAGCGCGGAAGAACGACGAAGAGATCCAGTTCGTTTCGGAGCGTGCCGGGAGGGCGGGTTTCTTTCACGGTCCCGCACTCGGTTTCGATTTCCACGTAAAGAGATTTCTGGAATTGAGCGACGCGCTCGTAGAAACGCAAACCCTCGGCGGCCGACGGATGAGCCGAGGCTAATTCATTCGCGCGGTGAATCCGGGCGTCCCACTTGCCATTCTTCATTTCCTCGCCGCGGAGCTCTTGAGAATGTGTTCATACCAGGTGCGGTGGTGGTGCTCCATCCAGGCGCGAGAAACGTCCCCGCGGATGACGGAGCCGAAAGCGCCGCGCTCCATGGCCGTGCCCATGTAAACGTGAATCATGAACAGGGCAATGGTGACGAGCGCAGCAATGGGATGGAGGATCACGCAAATCAATCTGAGGAAATTGAGCTGCCAGGGAATGTAGTTGGGGAACCAGAGAACCAGCCCCGTGAGGAGCAATATGATTCCGCACCAGAAAAATCCCCAGAAAAGCAATTTCTGGCCGGGATTAAAGCGGTCGGCCGTGGGCACCTGGTCGTCTTCGTTGCGGATGTAATGGCCGATGGCATTCCACCAGGCCTTGTCGGCAGTTGTCTCCCTCATCTGCGAAGACCACATGCGATACATCAGCCAGGTGGCAAGGACGAAGATGAGGCCGGCCCAGGGGTGCAGTTCACGGGAAATCGTGCCACCGCCCAGCACGACGGCGATCCAGAAAAGCCAGGGCGACCAGAAAGACAGCCCGGTGAGCAGCAGGTAAAGGTAGGAGAAGCCCGCCATCCAGTGAATCAGGCGCTCGTGGTAGGAGTAGCGGAGAACGCGGCCGTTGGGGAGGAGATAGGGTTCGCTGCTCATTGCTTGCCTCCCTGACCCATCTTTTCATTCTCATCTTCCTTTACAACTTTCGGCCCAAAGCGCAGATAATGAGCGAAGATGCCAATCGCGCCGGCGATAATTCCGAAGTTCCCGATCCACTTCAGCGGATGCTTCCAGAGCTGGACGGTCCACGGGATATGGGGGTTTTTCGGCAAGCCGCCGTAAAGCTCGGGCTGGGTCGCGTCGTGCAGCACGTACACCACATGCGTGCCGCCTACGCCCGAGGGATCGTAGACGCCGGCGTCCTTGAAGCCCGATACCTCGCGAAGCTGCTTCGCGCGTTTCTCGGCAAGGAATTTCATGTCGTCCTTGGTGCCGAAATGCAGGCAGCCGGTGGGGCAGGACTTGATGCAGGCAGGCTCGAGGCCAGCGCTCACGCGGTCGACGCACAACGTGCACTTGAACACCTTGCGAGCTTCCGCGCTGAACTTCGGAATATTAAACGGGCAGCCGCTCATGCAGTAGCCGCAGCCGATGCAATGCTCCTGCTGGAAATCGACGATGCCGTTCATGTATTGCACGATCGCGCCGTCCGCAGGGCAGGCTTCGAGGCATCCCGGATCCTCGCAGTGCATGCACTGATCTTTGCGCATCAGCAGCATCATGCCGCGCTCGGGGTGCTCGTACTCGTTGAATTTGATCAGATTCCAATAGTTCCAGGAGGTCTCCGGCAAGGTCTGGTAGGAGTTGTTGAAGACCGTTTCGCTAAAGGTGTAGCCGTTCCATTCCAGGCAGGCGACCTCGCAAGCCTTGCAGCCGATGCAGGTGGTGGTGTCGATGAGCTTGCAGACATCATAATCGCGGCTCATACCGGCGCCCGGAACGGAACCGGCGTGGCCCGAAATCGCTCGAATTTCCATGGTTGCGCTGGGCATGTTCCGTTCCCCCTAAACCTTCTCGACCTTTACCAGAAATCCTTTGGATTCCGGGGTATAGGCGTTTGGATCCACGACGGTCGGAGTCAAAATGTTCGCCGGCGTGCGCGCATCCCCCCCCTCATCCTCTTTAATACCCCGGAACCCCTGGTGGATGGGCAGGCCGATTTGATAGACCTTCTTGCCTTCGATCATCATGGGCTTGATGCGGCGGGTGACGAAGGCTTTGGCGATGTAGCTTCCCCGGATGCTGGTTACCTTGATTTTCTCGGCTCCCCGAATGCCCATTTCATCGGCCAGCTCGACGGGAATCTCGACGAACGGCTCCGGAACGAGCTGGACATTCATGGGATTGTTCTTTGTCCAGTAGTGATACTGCTCGGTCAGGCGATAGGTGGTGCAGACGATGGTGTACTCGCCGCCGGTGGGAGCGTACTTGTCGGCGGCTGTCGTCATCTTCTTCACCACTGGATTATTCGATTGCTCCGGATGCAGAGGATTCTTGATCGGGCTCTCGATTGGTTCGTAGTGCTCGGGGAATGGCCCGTCGCTGACCGCGCCAATCGGCACGAAGAGCCGGCCGACACCTTCAGGATTCATAATGAAGGGC
This sequence comes from uncultured Acidobacteriota bacterium, assembly GCA_963701005.1. Classification (GTDB taxonomy): domain Bacteria; phylum Acidobacteriota; class Terriglobia; order Acidiferrales; family UBA7541; genus Palsa-295. The sequence continues at coordinate 1,312,345 of OY969555.1, read as the reverse complement.
CCCATGTGGTCCTTGGGATGAGAGTCCGGCTTGAAGTCGGGAACGTCATTGCCCACCCACTTCTGGGCGCCCTCATTCCACCAGACCTGCTTGCGCGAAGAATCCCACGGTTTTCCTTCGAGATCGCATGAGGCGCGATTGTAAAGGACCCGGCGATTCATGGGCCACGACCAGCCCCAGTTTGGATAAATTCCGAGGTTAGAGGGATCCTCGGTCCCGCGGCGTTGCAGCAGCGCTCCCGCTTCGGTCCAGGAGCCGCAATAGAGCCAGTTCCCAGATGTTGTTGTCCCGTCGTCCTTTAGCCAGGCAAAACCCGGCAACTGTTGACCAGCCTTGATTTCCTGTTTCGTCTTCGGGTCTTCGAGGTCCGCCAGCGCCTTGCCATTGATTTCCTTCGCCACCTCGGCGAGAGATGGATGCATCGGATTGGTGTAGCTCCACGTCGCGTGCAGCACGGGGTCTGGAAACTTCCCGCCGTCCTTCTGATAAAGGGCGCGTACTTTCAGGAAAATCTGCGCCAGGATGTCTTGGTCGAGACGCGCGTCCCCGGGCGGTGGAAGGGCCGCGTTTTTCCATTGCAGCCAGCGGGCGGAATTGACCATCGTTCCGTCTTTTTCAGCAAAACCCGCGCAGGGCAGGCGATACACCGTAGTCTTGATATTCTTCATGTCGTCGGCGGTGGTGCCCGGGGCCCGCCAGAACTCGCTTGTTTCATCCGGATAGATTTCGCCGACGACGAGCCAGTCCGCCTTCTTGAGCGCGTCAATGTTCTTCTGAGTATCGGGACCGATCATTACGCCGTTCATTCCGAAGGCGAACATGCCCTTGACGTCACCACGGTACATGCGGTCCCAAATCTGGGTCCAGGAGTAGTTGCGGTCAATTTTCGGGAGGTAGTTGAAGGCGAAATCGTTCTGCTTAGTGGCGGCGTCGCCATAAAACGCCTTGAGCAGGGATACAGTAAACTTCGGCGTATTCGACCAATAGTTAAAAGAATCCCATGCTCCGGGTTTCGACGCAGTTGGCGTGGTGCGCTTCAGGAAGGTTGCCAGGTCCGTGTCATTCGGGTTGGGCATTTTCAGATAGCCGGGCAAAATGTCGAAGATGCCCGCCATATCCGTGGCGCCCTGAATGTTAGAGTGGCCGCGCAAAGCATTGACGCCGCCGCCCGCGCGTCCAACGTTGCCGAGGAGCAATTGAATCATTGCGGCGGTGCGAATGATCTGCGTGCCGAAAGTGTGCTGGGTCCAGCCCACGGCGTAGATGATGGTGGCGACCTTTTTCGTGTCGCCGTCCTTGCGGATCGACGTGAACAGATCGTAGGCCTTCAGCAACTGTTCCTTCGAAATGCCAGTAATCCCCGCAACCACGTCCGGCGTGTACCGCGAATACTGCCGCTTCAGCAACTGGAAGACGCAGCGAGGATGTTCGAGCTTCAGGTCGTACTCTACGTTTGGCGGCAACAGGACCGGAGGCGCCGGCTGCCCGGCCGGAGGCTTCGGCAGCGCGACGATGTGGGCCGGCTCGGCCATGGGTACCACCGGCTTGCCCGTCATGTCGCCACCCTCTTGATAATTCCAGGTGGATTTGTCGTAGGTCTTCTTCTCGGAATCGAATCCCGAATACAGCCCGTCTTCGGGAAGCTTGAAGCCGTCCTTTATGACGAAGGCGGCGTTCGTATAGTGGATGAGGTATTCCTTCGCGAAGCGATTGTTTTCAATCGCATAGTGAATCAATCCACCGAGGAAGGCGATATCCGAGCCGGCGCGAATCTGGCAGAAGAGGTCAGCCGTGGAAGCGGTACGCGTGAAGCGCGGGTCCACGACGATCATCTTGGCGTCGCGGTTGCGTTTGGCTTCGATGGCCCATTTGAAGCCGCAGGGGTGATTCTCGGCAGGATTGCCGCCCATGATCAACATCATGTCGGTGTTCTTGATGTCAACCCAGCCATTGGTCATTGCCCCGCGTCCGAACGTTGGTCCCAAACTTGAGACCGTGGGGCCATGTCAAACCCGGGCCTGGTTTTCCAGGTAGCAGACCCCCAGGCTGCGCATACTTTTGACGGCGAGATAGTTGAATTCGTTGGTGTCTGTGCACCCCCCGGTGAAGGCGATTCCTTCGCAACGGTTCACGGTCTTGCCGTTGGCATCCTTCTCGACAAAGGTTTCGTCGCGGGTCTTCTTCGTCAAAGCCGCAATTTCGTCGAGCGCCTTGTCCCAGGAGATATCTTCCCAATCGGTGCCGCCGGGTCGGCGGACCTGCGGCTTCAGGAGCCGCCGGTCGTTGAGGATGTCCTGATAGAGAGAGGCTCCCTTGGGACAGAGGGTGCCGCGATTGATGGGATGGTCGGGGTCGCCCTCCACGTGGATCACCTGAGGAGTCACGTTCTTGGCTTTGTCGCCCAGGGTGTAAATAATGACGCCGCAACTGACGGCGCAATAAGGGCAGGTCGAGCGCGTCTCCGTGGCACGCGCGATTTTTAACTCGCGCATCTCCGCGTAAGCAGGCGCCATATCGAATCCGAAAACCGTGGCAGCCGCTCCGCCGATGGTTGCGACTTTCAGGAAATCTCGACGACTGGTTTCCATATTCCGATCCTCCGATTCTCAGAGACAGAGAGGCCGCGAGCAACGGTCCGACAGGACTTTGGTGATTTCTGATGGCCCTGGGTGGCATTGATCAAAAAGATGCGGGTCTATTGCAGGGCAGCGATGAGAGAAGAAAGGACGTGAAAGTGAACTAACAGTTGAAGGAAACAGCGAAAAGGAATCGAAATTCTTGCAACCAATAAAGACTCTTGGCTCACTGCCTTGGATGATGCGGCCCGCTTTGAAAACCCCTAACACGCTTGCCTCCGGGGTCTGCAGAAGCACCAACGGGCGGCATTATCAGTCGGGTCGCCATACGTGTCAAATGGTTTCCGGCGGAGGACGTGGATTGGGGCCGGCGGGCAGGGCGGCGCGCAGATCGCCGAATTCCCTGCCCGAGACCGGTCCGGCAGGCCGTGAGGTGCAACTGCACGGCCTGAATGAACACCACCATCAATTCATGGTGGTGGGTTTCTAGAACGCGCTCGGGAGCAAAACCCCCGATTGCCCAACCGACCTTAGAGTGAACGCAGGAAATTCAGAAGGTCCTGCCTCTGGCGGTCGGTGAGCATGTTGTTGAACCGATTGATGACTCCGTTTGCTTCCGAACCTTGGCCTTGATGTTGGCGGATTGCATCCAACAGGTCGGTCGTGCGTCCGTCGTGCAGGAAGAAGATCCGCTGCCCAACGCCCCACAGCGGCGCTGTCCGGAACTGATCTGGACCAGCTCCGCCCTGCGAGACACCATCGGCAAGGTTGGTGCCCATGTGATGGATCAGCAAATCGGAGAATAGATTTGCACTCACCTGGTCCAGGCCGGGGGTGAACGAGGAGTGAGCAGTCTTAAGCGTTTGAGTGTGGCACAGGTTGCAACCGGCAGTCACAAAGGCCTGGCTGCCGTTTGCAATCGAAGTTGCGCCGCCCGGACTGGTGGTTGAGGGTGTGGGTGGGGCCAGCAGCCGCATAAACATCGCGAACTGAACGACGTCGCTGGGAACCTGTGCGAGATAGGCATATTGGTCGGAGTTCTGCGGGACACTGAAGTTACTCGTATCTTCCGGTGTGGGATTTAGTTTGCAGCTTCTGGGAAGCCCGCCGAGTTGTTCTTCATCGGGGCTTGGGCGTTCATTCGGAAAAAGCTCGTTGGTGACGCCCATTTCGACGTTGTAGGCTTCGCCGGAAAAGATCTCGAGCGACTTGTTCTGAGCTTTCCAGCCAAAGCGAGTAATCGTGCCGTCGTTTCCACTGTGGCTGGCTTGACCGGAAATACCGAGTGCCTGTTTCCGGTCAGCATAGGCGTTCATATTGGCAATGATGGTTTCATCCGAGATGTTTTCGATCAGCCCCGCGCCGAAGACCGGCGTGGGGATTCGAAAAATCACGTTGTTCAGAGCAAGGTTTTGCTGAAACGCCGGCTGGTGGACATTACAACTGCCGGCGTCGGAGCGGCCGGTGATTACAAATAGATCGTGCACACCACCATCAGGCGCGGAAGTGTTCACCGAGCCACTTGGAGTCAGGAAATATTTGAAGCGGGCCTCGCGCACGGGGCCGTCTGGAGTGACGAAAGACGGGAGCGTGTTTTGTGCGCCGTCGAGGTTGTAGACGACTGTCTGGGGATTGGGTCCGATATTCGGGAAGGCATTGAGACTCGGGCTGCTTCCGCCGACGCTGGGCTGCGCGTGACAGCTCGAGCACTGGTTTTCGTTGAACCGCGGGCCGAGACCATTGTTTGTCCCACCCTGGACGGACTCGATCTCCTGGAACCGGCCGAACCCGTTGTCGAAGAACTCTGTTGCGCCCGGAGTCTGCGAAAGGGAGGCAAGCGGCTGACCGGCATCGATCGAACCGCCGCGCACCCCCGGATCCCGAACAACAAATTGACCGATCGCGACACCCGCAAATAAGAGGACCATTAGAGACGCGCTGACGAAGATCAGCTTGCCATTTGAGATTACCGATAGTTTCCCGCCGAGACGGAACATGGAACGAGTGAAAACACCCCTAGGTTTATGCATGGATTTTCATTCTCCTTCGGGACTGGGCTATCGGCCGTCTGCGGTGTCGCTTTACCGTTGCAACAAGGCCCGGATGCGGGTCTCATGGCTTATGGCTACGACGCGGTCGTTAGTGCGCTCAAAATTACGCGGGAAGGAAGGAAGAAGCTACTGGCCCGAGGGCCAATAATGGAGCAGGCGAAAGGACTGGACCTTTTGCGCAGCTCACGACGGCGGAGACGGCTTCTGAAGGAAGCTGATGGCTCTAGATTACATATTTCTTCATCTTGACAATCGAGATGCAGCGGGCTATATGAGCGCCCCAGAGTGACTTTCCAAACAAGAAATTCCCTTACGTTGAGGCCGAGTGCATACGCGGCAGCGGGGCAAGCGCTGGTGATTCTGTTGTGCGCGATCGAGAATTCACCGCCGCACCCGACGGCTAGCTGACCGAGAGGAGAAGCTGATGAACTGGACCCAGGTGTATGACCCGCTGAACCACTGGTGGCTCTCGACGATTGTCGCTTCCCTTCCAGTCGTCGTTCTACTGGGCGCTCTGGCATTGTTCCGAGTGAAGGCCCACTGGGCCGCGGTGCTCGGGCTAGCCACTTCCTTGATTGTCGCCATCGCAATTTTTCACATGCCGATGGCGATGGGGTTTAGAGCGGCCGTCCTGGGTGCGTGTTACGGGCTGTTCCCAATCGGGTGGATCATTCTAAATGTCATTTTCATGTACGACCTCACCGTCGCGACGGGACGCTTCAAAGTCCTACAAGACAGCATGACCGGTATTACGCAGGACCGCAGGCTGCAGCTTCTGCTGATCGCCTTTGCTTTCGGCGCGTTCTTCGAGGGCGCAGCAGGATTTGGTACTCCGGTGGCCGTCACTGCCGCGATTCTGATTGGTTTGGGCTTCAAGCCGCTGCAAGCTTCGGGACTCTCCTTGATCGCAAATACCGCGCCGGTGGCCTACGGAGCGATCGGAACGCCAATTATCGCACTCGCCGCCGTCACAGGCCTCGATCTGCTGAAGCTCAGTGGAATGGTGGGGCGCATACTTCCCTTCTTCTCGGTGCTGGTCCCATTCTGGTTGATATGGACATTTGCCGGTTTCGACGGAATGATCGAAATTTGGCCTGCGGTCACGGTTGCCGGTATTTTTTTCGCCGTCCCTCAGTTCCTGGTTTCGAATTATCACGGACCTTGGCTCGTGGACGTCATCGCTGCTGTTTGCTCGATGACGGCAGTGATCGTGCTGCTGTTGATTTGGCATCCGAAACGGATTTGGGGGTTTGAAGGCCACGAGGCGGACCGGGCCGCCCGCGCACAGCACGGGTACAGCGCGGGCGAAGTAGCGCGAGCTTGGGTTCCATGGGGCATCCTTAGCGTGCTGGTATTCCTCTGGGGCCTTCCCTCCATCAAAACGCATCTCGATAAGATCTCACTCTTTAAATTTCCAGTCAGCGGACTTCACAACTTGATCCTGCGAGTGCCTCCGGTAGTGGCCAAACCGACTCCGGAAGGCGCCGTGTTTGTGCTCAACTGGATCACAGCCACCGGGAGCGGAATTTTGCTGGCCGCGATTATCTCCGGTTTCGTAATGGGCTTGGGGCCGATCCAGATGGTGAAGCAATACGGGAAGACTTTGTTCAAGGTCCGATTCTCCCTGCTCACAATCGCTGCCATGCTGGGCATCGGATACATGACGCGCTACTCGGGACTGGATGCCACGATGGGTTTAGCGTTCGCACGAACGGGCGTCCTTTATCCTTTCTTCGGAACGATGCTGGGCTGGCTCGGCGTGGCACTCACGGGTTCAGACACGGCGTCTAACGTTTTATTTGGGAGCTTGCAGAAAATTTCGGCCGCGCAGGTGGGTGTATCACCCATATTGATGTCGGCGGCAAACAGCGCCGGCGGCGTGATGGGCAAAATGATCGATGCGCAAAGCATCGTCGTTGCCAGCACGGCGACTGAGTGGTATGGCCATGAGGGAGACATTCTGCGCTTTGTCTTCTTCCACAGCATTGCGTTGGCCGCGCTTGTGGGCGTGGTCGTAATAATGTACGCGTACGCGTTCCCGCTGCTTGTGTTGCACTGACTTCGATTGCTTATTTCTTGACGAAGATCGATTTCGGGACCATGCAGTGGACACCTTTGCGGATATCCACGACCTGTGAGACGCGGCAATCTGCGGCCATGGAGGCCAGGGCGTAGGCTTCGTCGCGATTCATGGGAACCATGGTCTGAGTCGCCAGGAAGTTGATGGTCTCCCGGACGGCAATTTTCATGGCTTCATTAAGGTCCTCGTCGTAGCCCATAAAGATCCAGTCGGTCTTGGTTTCAGCGCGGGGCCAATCGATTTTCAGGTCCTTGCGAACGATGGGCTGGATTTCAATTTCCTTGTAGGCGCATTCGAGGGCGGTGAGGTCCACTTCGCCATTCCCCTGACGGCAGTGGGCATCGCCAATCCAGATAAGACCACCCTTGATGAAAATCGGGATGAAGAGTGTGGATCCTTCCTGGAGCTCGTTGACGTCCATGTTCGAGCCGTTTTTCCAGGGACGAAGCGAGCTGGTGCGGCCCTTCGCATCGTGAATTGGTGGGCCGGCTTTTTCCTTTGGCTCGTTTGGATCCACGCCAACGGCGACGATTCCTGGGAAGGGCTTCAGGTCGAGAACGATTCCGGGCTTGAATTCGGTTTGGCGTGTCTTCCAATCGAGTTTGAAATAGTGGACGTAGCCGTCGGGAAATTCGGGGGCGAGCAGGCCGACTGCCGGGAACTGTTTGCCGGGCAAATGAAAATTGAAGCCGTCATCTTTCGGGACGATCTTCTTGATGCGAATTTCCATGGTGTCGCCGGGTTCGGCGCCGTTGACATAGATTGGCCCGGTCAACGAGTGCGGTCCGCCGCCATCATTTGCCAGGCGCAGCTTCACGATTTCGTCCATTTCGACGCCGGGCTTTATCTGGTCGAGCGAGTGCATCAGGGTTTCGACGCTTACTGTGTCGCCTGAGTCCACAACGAGCCGGGGCTTCTCGTTGACGTCAAACCAACCCCACTGAACATTCTCAGGCGTGGCGGGAAGGTTGTAGTGCTTCCCTTCAGTCGACTTGGGATGGGCCTTCTTCGCATCCGGATTTTGCTGGGCTTGTGCGTGGAGAGCGAAGACGGTCACGAAGGCAAAAAAAGCCGCGAAAGTGAGGATGGATTTCACGAGTCTCCTCCTGTAACGAATTTGGTAAGCGCCGATGGCGCGAATATAACACCAGAAACCATAATAATTCCTGCTGAATAGTTTATTGCCTGCATCAACCTTCGAGGGGGCTACTTTAGATGAGAGCGTTTAGAGGTAGCCGCGAGTCCTTCTTGCGCTACCGACAGTATTCGCACTGTGGAGGCGAGTCCATTCATCTTGAAGCGATCGGAGATGGCTTTCCCGATTTGCTGGAAGTGAGCGGTGGCGAGTGCGATCGCGGTGGGGCCCGAGCCGCTGAGAGCAACGCCTGCCAAGCCGGATGCGCGAGGCATGGCGAGGATATCGGCAAGGCCGGGGATGAGTGCCTGGCGATAGGATTGATGGAGACGGTCCTGCATTGCATCCCACAGGAGCTCGTAGCGGCGCTGCTCGAGCGCTGCGACCAGCAGCGCAGAGCGCTGGAGATTGTGCACGGCATCAGCGTGCCCGACTGTCTTCGGCAAGGCGGAGCGCGAGGCGAATGTTTCAAGCGCCAAGAGCGGTGTGACCGCAATGACACGGAGATTTTTCGGCCACCTTTTTCGGATCGCTGCCACGCTGCCATCGGCGCGAATCAGCGTCACAACCAATCCGCCCAGAAATGCGGCGGCGACATTATCGGCGTGGCCCTCCATTTCGGCCGCGTATCGGAGTGCTGAATCAAGCGAGACCTTCCGGCCGCCCAAGGCAAAACTAAGAGCAACGCCGGCGGCGATTGCCGCAGCGCTGCTACCCAGGCCGGCGGCGATGGGAATGTCATTCTTGACGTCCAAGCGGACCGGGGGCAAATCGAAGCCCTCGTGCTCGGCGACATGGCGCATGGCGCGCAGAATCAGATTTTGATCGGGCGCGCTGGGGAGATCCAAGCTGCCGGGAACGCCGCGGCTTTGCACGACCGTGGATGCACTAGGCTGCGAAAGCACCTTCGCACGGACATTTAGATAAAGCTTGAGCGCAAGACCCAGGCAGTCGAAGCCGGCTCCCAAATTGGCCGAAGAGGCAGGCACGCGGACTTCAAACGAAGATTGGAGCGGACTTGGCATGGCTTTTGGTCGGCGGCTGCTCACCCATTCCGCCGAAGACTTTCGAGAATCGCGGCTTTCGTGGCAGTGACACGTTCAGGAGCATTTCGAAATTTTCCCGGGATCAGGCGGGGGGTTGCCGAGCCACCGCCCGCAGCAGATTCTAGCGCGAGAGTTCCGCGATGATAGTCGGCCACATATCCGGGATCTTTCAAAACATGCCCGGTGAGGACAGCAACGACGGATTCGTCGCGGCGGATGTGGCCGACGGCGACGAGTTTACGAATGCCTGCGACGGTGGTTGCCGAGGCAGGCTCGCATCCTATACCGTCGCGCCCGATCATTGCTTTGGCATCCGCAATTTCCTGCTCGCTGACGGTGATGATCTGGCCTCCAGACCGAAGGACAGCACGCAGAGCTTTCTTCCACGAAACGGGCGAGCCGATTTTGATGGCCGTCGCGAGCGTTTGCGGACGCTCAACGGGAACAAGAGTGTCGGGAATCTCGTCCGCTGGCTGATTGGTAGGGAGAGTAGCGAACAGGTGAGCGAGCGGTGCGGCGCCTTCGGCCTGAATGATGCTGAGCCTCGGCAGGCGCTCAATCAAGCCCAGGCGGAGGAGTTCATCGAATCCTTTGCCGAAGGCCGAACTATTCCCCATATTCCCGCCCGGGACGACGACATGATCCGGAACTTGCCATGCGCACTGGCCCATTAGTTCGAATGCGACGGTCTTTTGCCCTTCGATGCGAAACGGGTTAATCGAATTGGCGATGTAGATCGAGGGATCATCGCCCAGCTCCTGGATCAAGCGCATGCAGGCGTCGAAATTCCCTTCGATTTCGCAGATGACGGCGCCGTAGTCCATGCTTTGCGCGAGCTTGGCAGGCGTGATTTGACCGCTGGGCACCAGGATGGCGCACTGCAGCCCCGCGCGGGCAGCATAGGCGGCGAGACTGGCTGCGGTATTCCCTGTGCTGGCGCAGGCGACGGTGCGCGCACCGAGAAGGACGGCCTGAGTGACCGCTGTGGTCATGCCCGTGTCTTTGAATGAGCCAGTCGGATTGCAGCCCTGATGCTTCATGCGCAGGCTGAGCAGGCCGGAATAATCGGCGCAGCGGGGGGCGTCATAAAGTGGTGTGTTGCCCTCGGCCAGGGTGACGATGGGGGCATCGGAGCTAAAGGGGAGCAATTCACGATAGCGCCAGACGCCGCTGCGATCCGGCGGACCTTGTAGTGCAGCCCGCTCTGCCCATTCGTTTCGCAGCGCGAGGGGATTTTCCAAGTTTTTGAGATCAATTTGGATTTCCAACGGGCCATCGCAACGCGGGCAGACATAGATGCGCTCCCGTATTCCGAAAGCTGCCGCGCAGGCCGGCTGCATGCAGCGCTGTAGAGCTCCTTCGCTCGCTTGCCCGGCCGCTCCCGCCCCCCTCTCAATCATGTCGATCTGTTCCTTTTCTTGGCTCAGGCGATCCGTTCGGGCCGGGAGCGTCGAGCGCGAATTCGCGGTGAGTGGCTGCGAGCGCCGCTTGCATAGCGCCGCGCGCGACGACAAAAGAAATGTTGCACTCAGAGGAGCCTTGCGCGATGGCAATGATATTCACGTTCTCGCGGCCGAGTGCGCTGAAGGTGCGGCCGGCCACGCCGGGTGTGCCGCGCATGTTTTCTCCCACGACCGCGACGATGGCGATTTCGGGATCCATGGTGATGTGCTCGACCTTTTCGTGCGCCAGGTCTTGGGCGAACTGGCGGCGCAAGGATTCGACAGTGCGATGCGCATCGGCAGACGAAACGATAAAACAGATATCGTTCTGTGAAGAGGACTGTGAAATCAAGAGCACGTTCGCGCGGACTTCCGCAGTGGTGGAAAAGGTGCGGCCGACCACGTCAGGTACGCCGACAATCGCCGGACCGCCGAGGGTGATGAGAGCGACGTCGCTGACGGCGGTGAGGGCCTTGACCCCGCCTCCAATGCTGCGGCCCTGGGGCGTGATTTTCGTGCCGGAGCGCTCCGGCGCGAAGCTATTGCGGATCCAGACGGGGATGCCGGCGGGCACAACGGGGCGGAGCGTTTTCGGGTGCAAGACTTTCGCGCCGAAATAGGCAAGCTCAGCGGCTTCGCGATAGGAAATCTCTGGGATGGTGCGCGCTTCGGGGACAAGACGGGGGTCGGCGGTGAGCACGCCATCCACATCCGTCCAGATAATGATTTCATCCGCGTGGAGAGCGGAGCCGAGAATGGTGGCGGAATAATCGGAGCCGCCGCGGCCGAGCGTGGTGAGCACGCCTTCGGTGGATGCGCCGATGAATCCGGTCACCACGGGGACAATTCCCTGCTGCAAAAGCGGGCGCAGGCGGGCCTCGGAGCGCTCGTGCGTCTGGTCCATCAGCGGCTCAGCGCTGCCGTGGTAGGAATCGGTGACGATGAGTTCGGTGGCGTCAATTGATTGGCTGCGCGCGCCGAGCTCCTCAAGGCCCGCGGCGACCAGGGGAGCCGAGAGGCGCTCGCCGAGGCTTGAGATGGAATCGAGTGTGCGGGGAGTGAGCTCGCGAAGGAGCGCGGTACCTTCGCAAAGGCGCTGTCCCTCGGCGAGGATTTCTTCCATGCGAGCCGCGAATTGCTTGCGCCGCGCGCCATCGTGAATCAATGCGTCCGCAGCCTGGGAGTGCATAGAGCGGAGTGATTCGATCAGGGTTACGGTGTGAGCGCGATCCCCACTCTCCAGATGTCCGGCACCTTCGACCAGGCGATTCGTCACGCCGCTCATGGCGGAGACAACCACCACGACGGAACTATCGCGAGCTGTTTTTGCCACGATTTGCGCGACACGTGCGATGCATGTGGCATCGCCAACAGATGAGCCGCCGAATTTCATCACTCGCAGCAGGGGCTTCATCCGAGACGTTTCAGGCGCGCGGCGAATGGAAGCGGGTTGGAAGGGCCGGGCACCAAGAAACTATACACCAACGAATAGATTGCGAAGCAGAGGCGAGGAGCGGCGGCGCGCGGGAATCAACCTGCACACCAGTATCTTGGTGGAAAAAAAAAGGGGCTGCCCCGACGAAATCGGGGCAGCCCGGTCAGGGTGAGAGTTACTGGGCGACTAGAGAAGCAATCATGACATTCGCTTGCGGGGTGCCAAGACCGGTCATGTAGTCATATCCCGTCAGAACGCCGCAGAGCGAGCCGCAGGTGCCGTTCTTGCCGGACATGACGGCATGCAGATTGGCGGCGGAATGCGATTTCGCAATTGAATAAAGCGACGTGTTCGTGCTGGAGAGATGCGCTTTGCGAGCAGCGGTGCGCATCGAGTTTGCGATGGCGATCAGTGCGGCCCACTGGGGCGTGCCAGCGCTGGTCCCGCCAACTTGAAACCATCCATAAGCCGCGCCAAATCCGTATGAATCGTACTCGGCGAAGCCCGTTCCCGGGTTGGCATCGTAGGAAACATCTGGAGCGCCGCGGTAGCCGCGCGAATCATCGGCAATCCCGAACTGCGCTTGAAAGAAAGGCTCATGCTCGTAGGCGCTTACGCCGCCGCCGCTGCCTGCCCAGACGGTTTCGCTCTTGTAAGTTCCATTCGTGTTGAGTAACAACGAGGTGCCGCCGACGCCGACGACGTCCGGTGAAGAGGCTGGGTATGCAGCGCCCGTGCCGTTGTCGCCGGAGGCGGCTAAGAAGGTGACACCGTTGGAGACGAAGTTCGTGTCCAGGCTGGTCTCGCCGGAAAATTCTCCGGATGTCCAGCTCATAGAAACAACGGAAGCGCCATTCGCGATCGCGACTCTCACGGCGGACATCAAATCGCTCAGGCTGTTCGTGGGGGCTTCCACGAGAAGAATAGTCGCCTGTGGCGCGATGGCATGAGCCCACTCAACGTCGAGCGCGATTTCGACCGACCAGTTTATGTTTCCAGCTGGCGGCCTGCCGTTTGAGTACACCTTGCGGAAGCAACCGTTTGCCGTCGTGCACGCCGCCAGGCCGAACTTCTGATCGAACACGGTCAGATCCGATGCGATGTTGGGGTCGTCGTAGGCATCCACGATGCCGATAACCTGGCCGGCACCCTGGTTCGTGACCTGATCAAAGCCGTAGGCGTGCCGAATCTGCGCGGGTGTGAATGCGGTTGATGGTGGGCCGCAAGGCTTGCTGGTCGCACTCGTGTGAATTGCGTAAAAAGGACGCATGAAGCTGACGGGCTCGCGATTTTCTTCGCTGGTTTGCAAAGGCAGCGGCAGCGGACGCTGCGCAAAGAGTGGCTGACAAAAGAACATGCTGACTGCCAGAATCTTTAAGATGAGTCCGAATTTATTTTCTAACTTTAAGTGCATCTCTGTTTTCCCCTGGGCCGTTGGTTCGGTTTCGCTGCTTCTGAAACCGGCTGCCATCGGAATGACTGGCAACGAAATCAGAGTACTGGGACCCATGCATAGCGGGCTATAGACCGAAGGGACCAATTTTTAGTGTGCTAAATGCGAATTCAGGAGTGTTTCGGAACGGAGCAGTGCGTGAAAAGCACGATTAACAAAGGCGGAAATAGATGAAGGAAGAAAGTAGAAATTTTAGAGCAGGACCGAATCGCGCTGCCATCTGCTTAGGTGCGTGGACATGCGAAGACTTGCTTGAACCCGGCAAAATAATACCTGCCGCTGTCTAGTGGTCGAATTTCGAGGGACTCTCGGCCAGCTCTTCGTAAATGAAATAAAGGGCTACACCAGCGATGGCAGTACCGGTGAGTTTCAAGAGGAGATGTGGATTCACAGCCGGCTTGACGCCAGAGCCGTAGGGACCTTGTGCGGCGGCATTAGGCCCTGCAGCAGGATCCAAGTCCAGAGTGACACGATACGACTTCCCTTCAGGGATGGTGTGGAGTTCGCCATTGTAATCAACGATGAGATCGCCTCGATAGGCGGAGACAATCATTTCGCGCTGGCCGATAAGCGTGACTTGGCCGTAACTGGGGCCACTTACGGGGCGAACAATTCCCAATGGGGTACCAAGCTCGAGAGGTTCTGCCGTTGAAGATGAGAAACCGACCGTTCCTCGATTGATGACCGCGTGTGCGAAGCTGGCGTTCTCGGCAAATGTCGCCGCGCTCGCGGAAAGCAGGTAGACTTGGCCTGAGCCAACCTTTAGGCGCATGGTGCCGCCGGTTTCCGTGGCCAGGGTATCACCGGGATAGACAGTGGCGCCGACAGCCGCTTTGGCGGACCCGAGCTGGGCTTGTTCAGCCTGGATGATCATGCCTAGCGGCTTTTCGTTTGCAGCAAGCAGGGGCAGATTCAAGAGGCCGGCCACGAGAAATGCGACGAGGCAGGAACGAGCGATCATTCGCACGGCTTCCTCCAAGAGGGCTGCAACGACAACTTAGCCGCAGAGGGGCGCAATGTCAATAGTCGAGCCTGAAGAAAGGCGGGCGCTAGGTGGACTGGATGCCGACGCGCAAGATGGAAGTACCCACGCGAAATTCAGCGGCGTGTTCGAGGCGGGCGGAGAGAATGCGCTTGTCGGAAATATACGTTCCGTTGGTGGAGCGCAGGTCGCGCAGGAACACAGTGTCTCCCTTGACTTCGACCGCACAATGCAAGCGTGAAACCCGCGGATCATCGATTTCCAAATCGGCACCGCCCCCGACACGCCCGATGGTGAGGAGCGGCTGAGTAAGCGGACGCTCCAAGCCGAGAGAGGCGCCCTCGAGTACTGAAATGGTGATGACCTTGTCTTGAGGGAGGTCGAGATTGGCCGTTTGAGGGCTGACCGAATCGTCAAGCCTCGCCGCCGGTGGGCGATCGAGAGGCGCAAAGGGATCCGCGATAAATGTGGATTCGTCAGCGCCTGGTTTTGCCACGTCGTGGAGCGAGCTCCGCCCACACATCCAGCAATGGATTTGCAGATATTTCCGGCTGGCGGTTTTGGAGTCGTCCAAATCCACCTGGGCGTCGCAATGAGGGCATCGGAGGCGCATCTTGTTTCGACTCTACCATTTCCGCATGGTAACAGGGCGGACTGTAGCGTTCCGATGTTGCGGGGATGCAAATGCTTTCCGAAGCTATGGCGACGGAAAGAATTGGCGGCGGCCGCGGCAGCTCCTATTGCGGAGATGGCCCCGCGGGAACATGCTCCTCCAGGTAGCGGATGAGCAGGCTGCGGAGGTGGAGCATGGTTCCGGGGCCCTCATTGATCGCATGTGTTCTGCTCGGATACTCCATAAAGTCAAATGGCTTGCCGAGCTCAATCAAGCGGTTGATGAGCAATTCCGATCCCTGAAAATGGACATTGTCGTCGCCCGTGCCGTGGACTAGCAGAAGTTTGCCGCGCAAGCCTTCGGCGAAATTGATGGGAGAGCCGGCCCGGTAGCCCTCCACATTTTGCTGCGGCAGGCCCATATACCTTTCCTGGTAAATAGTGTCATACAGCCTTTGGTCCGGTACGGGGGCAACGGACATTCCGACCTTATATAGGTCCGGGGAGCGGAACATGAGGTTCAAAGTGTTGGAACCGCCGCCGCTCCAACCCCAGACGGCGACGCGGTCCGCATCAATATACGAGCGCGAATGCTCGAGTGAAACCAGCGCGGCAGATTGTTCCTTCGACGAAAGGACGCCGATGGTGCCGTAAATCACCTTGCGCCAGGCGCGGCCCTTCGGGGCAGGCGTGCCACGGTTGTCGAAGCTGACGACGATGTAACCCTCGGAGGCGATCACGCGATGAAAAAGACCTTCCCGGATGTCCCAATGATCAAGAACGGTCTGATCCGCCGGTTCGCCATAGACAAAGACCAGGAGCGGATATTTTTTTGCGGGATCGAAATCCGGCGGCTTGATCATCCAGGCGTCGAGGACGACACCGTCGCCGATATCAACGCGAAAGAATTCGACGGGACGATTGAGAAGTGGCGCAGCATTTGTACGGAGCGACACATTGTCTTCAAGGACGCGAACGACGCGATGCCCGGGAAGGTCGACGAGATCGGTCGAAGGCGGAGAATCAAAAGCGGAGCGCGTGTGGAATGCCCAGCGGCCGTTTGGTGAGATATCGTAGTCGTGTGTGCCCGGTGAGGCTGGCGGCGTGATCCTTTCCGCATCGCCACTGCCGTCCAGCCGCACGCGATAAAGATAGCGTTGCGCCGCATTATCAGGCGAGGCGATGAAATAGAGCCATCCGGATGGCTCGTGGATACCCGCCAGACTGACAACGTCGAACGAGCCTCGCGTGAGGAGTTGTTCTTTTTTCCCATCACGGGAAATCATGTAGGCGTGCCGCCAGCCGTCTTTTTCGCTGAGCCAGACAAAATTTTGTCCGCCGGCGAGCCAGGGAAGTTCATCCATCACGTCCACCCACGCGGAATCGTGATCCTGATAAATAGCTTGGACATCTCCGGTCTGCGCCTCGGCGAGAAGAACATCATCAGTGTTCTGAAGGCGGTTGAGGTGCTGGAGGACGAGTTCGCGGGAATCGGCGCTCCACTCCATTCGAGCGATGTAATTGTCGCGCGGGTCGCCTGGGACTTGCATCCAGCGTGTGTCGCCGCCCTCCGCGCTTACGACGCCGACGCGCACGGCTGAATTCGTCGTTCCCGTCTGAGGATAGGGGATATCGAAAATCGCGGGGTAAACTCCGACGCGCGGATACGGGATATTTGTGACCACTTGGCGGACGACGCCTTGATTGTAGATCAAGGGGAAATTGCCGACGCCGCGCGTGTCGAATTGCCAGTAGGCGATGTTGCGTCCATCGGGGCTCCAGCGGAAAGCGTCGCGAATATTCAGCTCTTCCTCGTAGGCCCAGTCCGCAATTCCATTGATGGTGGTGTCCGAACCGTCTTGCGTGAGCTGCCGAATCTTGCCGGTTTGCAGGTCCTCGACATAAATATTGTTCGCCCGGACGTATGCGGCCTTCAGACCATCAGGCGAGAATTTTGCGAACCTCAGCGTGGAGGGGGCCGCGTCGCCACCAAGCTTTCGCAGGGCATGCGTTTCGCGATCGAGGACCCAGAAGTCGCCGCGCGTTTTTTTGCGCCACACCTGGCGCGAATTCGTAAAGACGAGCAGGCGTTTCATTCCCGCCGACCAACTGTAGTCCTCAATCGGGAGTGAATTCTTTTCGCCTGCGGGAACTAACTCCGACGCGGATACCAGTATTTCGCGTTTCGCTGTGGCCGTTTCGTAGCGCACGATGTCGCTCGCGCCTTGCAGTGCCGACGAGGGTTCGATAGTTGTGTAAGCCTCGCCGCCGTTGAGCCATCGCGCGGGTCCGAATTTCTTCACTTCGAATTCGTCAGAGGCGTAAATCCTGTGAAGCAGCGTTGCGAGGCTGAGTTTCTGCTGTGCTTGTGCGGGGACGGCGAGTGACCAGGCGGCAGCGAAGAAAACGACGGTTAGCATTGAAAAGAAGCTTCTTCGCACAGTGGCCGCAGCATTCCTTGCATGGCGAACCTTCATGATGGTCTCCATTCAAAAATCCGGCTGAAGATGTGAAAGCTCTTGCTCCAAATCCTTGACGCGCAAGTCACGCGCCTAAGGGATGGCAAGGACAGGCTTACCAAGAACATTCATTTTTGGATTGATCCCGAGGCCGGGAATGCGAGAGGCAGCCATTCTCCCGTTCTTCCGTTGCGGAGCGCCATCCGCGGTGCTCACGGTTACGTAACTATTGAAATCAGTGGTGGAAAACAACAGTTCCGGCGGCGTGCTGTGGGCCAGATGCGCGATGGCCGCGGTGGTTATGTCACCGCCCCAGGTGTCCTCGATGGTGAGCGCGACTCCCAGTGACACACAGAGATCCCGAATCTGCCGAGCCTTTGTGAGGCCACCAACTTTCGAAATCTTGAGGTTGATCACGTCCATGGCACGATCGGTGTAGCCCCGGATGACCATGCCGACGCTATCGATTACCTCATCCAAAATAAACGGGCGGTCGGTATGCCCGCGGACTACCCGGCATTCGTCATAACTGGCGCATGGCTGCTCGAGATAGATGTCTATCTCGCGGACAGCGTCAGCCACGCGCAATGCTTGATGCTGCGTCCAGCCCGTGTTGGCATCCGCAATGAGCACGTCGCCCGGGCGCAGTTTCTTCGAGACTTCGGAAATGCGGGCAATATCGGTATCCGGCTCGCCGCCTACCTTCAGCTGAAATTTCGTGTAACCCTCGGCGCGATATTTTGAAACGCTGGCGGCCATGGCGTCCGGCGTATCCTGCGAAATGGCGCGATAGAGCGCGAAATCCTCTCCATAGTGGCCACCGAAAAGCGTCGCAACGGAAAGCCCACTAACTTTTCCCAAGATGTCCCAGCAGGCCATGTCCAGCGCGGATTTGACGTAAGGATGCCCGCGCATCGTGCTGTCCATCCGACGATTGATTGCGCCAATCTCGGTGGGATCGAGCCCGAGGAGGCTGGGAGCCAACTCAGCGATGCCAGTGCGCGCACCTTTTGCGTAGGCGGGAAGGTACGCGGGGCCAAGCGGGCAGATTTCTCCAAAACCGGTGAAACCCTGGTCCGTTTCAACTGCGACAATGGTCGAGTCAAAGACGTTCACGACGTTTCCGCCGGACCATTTGTAAGCGCCCTCATGCAGCGGCAGTTCAACGCGATATGCTTTGATTCCAGCGATGCGCATGGTGAATTGGTTTCCCGTTAGTCGTTTTCGGCGGGAGTATATAACAGGTCTGCATCTTCGTTGGCGTGCGCAAAAGCGTCGCTGACATGTCGCGTGCCAGTGATTGGCGAGATTCAACCGCTAAAAAGGAACTGGTGGGCCTGGGGAGAGTCGAACTCCCGACCAACGGTTTAGGAAACCGCTGCTCTATCCATCTGAGCTACAGGCCCTCCGGTGCTATGCGCTGATTTTATATCTATTATCGGAATTGAGTAGCGATAAGAGGATGCTCAAGTTCTGGCACGAACAGAGAACGCAGCAATCATCGCGAACTCGCTGGCAGTTTCGAGCGTCACCCCGGGGCTGGCTCGTCGCATAAAGCCCGATTCTGGCGTCTTTTCCCGCATTTTATCCGGATAGCCATCACTCATGCGTCCAGACGCTTGCATTACGAATCTGATTCACCGTATGCTGGACGGTAGTTGGTCATCGGGGCCAGCAGGTGCCTCGTATGGCTCTGGACTTCATTCGGTCTTGGTTCAGAATGTGTTGGGCGCTGACCAATGAACGCGAAGCAACAATCCGCGAACCGCTCTCCTTACGAATCACCACTGGGGAAGTCATTTATCCGGGTTGGCGCGGTACTGCTGCTATTCCTTGTCGCCGGACTGGCGACACTCGCGAAAAACGTACAGTACCTGCCGAAATCAGATTCGGCGCATTACATCAATTGTGCGACCAAGATGAAAGCGGCGCAGGCCGCGCCTGAAGCCGATCGGAGACCCTTGCATCCGATTGCTAGGCTGGTCCCGGCGCGACCGATTTATCTGACGCCACGCCAAGATGGACCAGAGGCTCTCCCCATCCAACTCAATTGTCTGACAATATCGCCCCAGCAAAAATCCCGCCCGCCTTCCGCCTCCTAGCGCAATTTAATCTTCTTAAGAAGCGAAAACTTAGCCCGGCAGTATAATCCGGCCATATTTTCCGGCGAATTCGCCATGAATTTCGGTCCCGGAGCGTCTATGAAAACTGATCCTCTACCACGAGCACTGCTGGACGAATTAAGGCACATCGATGCCTGCACCGTGGCGAACGCCATCGAAACATTCGATGTGCGTTTGCGCAATGTCGGATTTGCCGGATGCGGTGTCCGCGGCATCTTCGACGGCTTTCCTCCCCTGGTCGGCTTCGCCGCAACCGCCCGAATACGCACATCCGAGCCGCCCATGGAAGGCCGCTGCTACCATGAGCGGACAGATTGGTGGGACCACATCCTCAGCATTCCCGAGCCCCGCATCGTGGTTGTTCAGGACATTGACAAACATCCCGGACTGGGGTCATTTGTCGGCGAGGTCCACGCGAATATATTTCTAGGGCTGGGGTGCATCGGGCTGGTGACCAACGGGGCGGCACGAGATTTGACTGCCGTACGGGCCGCCGGGTTTCAGTTGTTTGCTGGATGTGTCTCCGTCTCGCACGCCTATGCGCACATTTTTGATTTTGGAGGTGCGGTAGAAGTTGGACGCATGAGAGTTCAACCGGGAGATCTGCTTCACGGCGATATGCACGGTGTGCAGACGGTCCCATTGGAAATCGCAAAGAAGATTCCAGGCGCCGCGCGGCAAATCCTCGAAAATGAGCAACGACTGATTGCTCTATGCCACTCGGCTGACTTCACCGTGGAAAAGCTTCGCGGGGAAGTGAAAAAATCATGCCGTTGATTGCTGGAGTCCGCGGGAGGAAGAGAATACCGATGGTTCTTCAGGTGAAACGATGAAAAAAACGAAACATCATAAACTGGCTGCGCTTCTCTTGCTGGCGGGAATGGCGGCCGGCTGCGGGAGCGGACACAGCGCCCAGGCAGACGACCCCGCGAAGGCTCCCACAGCCGCAGTGGTCAAAGCCACGCGGCAGGATCTTGCCGACAATCTGGAAATCGAGTCGGAATTGGAGCCCTTCCAGGAAATCGAGGTATACGCCAAGGTCTCCGGCTATATCCGCAAGCTGTACGTCGATTGGGGAACGCATGTCAAACAAGGCCAGCTTTTGGCGGTGCTGGAAATTCCCGAGTTGCAGCAACAGTTGCAACAAGACGAAGCATCCGTCCGCCGAAGTGAACAAGACTTTTCACGCGCGCATGAGGAGCTCAACCGCGCCGAATCTGCATACACCGTCTCACACCTGACCTACACGCGTCTCGCCGACGTGCAGAAGTCGCGCCCCGAACTCGTCGCGCAGCAGGAGATTGACGTCGCGCAGGGAAAAGACCTGGAAGCCAGCGCGGGCGTCTCCTCTGCGAAAGACGCGCTGGCAGCCGCCGAGCAAGCCCTGCTCGCCGCAAGAGCGGCCCTGCGGAAAGACCAAGCCTTGTTCGACTATGCGCGCATCACGGCTCCTTTCGATGGCGTTGTCACGGAAATTTACGCGTACACAGGAGCGCTGCTCCCGGCGGGAACGTCCTCGAGCAAAGGCGCCCTGGCATTGTGCCGCCTCTCACAAAATAATCTTCTGCGACTCGTGATCCCCGTGCCCGAGAGAGCCGTCTCGGAGATTCACGTCGCGCAGACCATTGCCGTGGATGTTTCCGGCGCCCACAAAATCTTCGACGGAAAAATTGTCCGCTTCTCGGATCAAATTGACACGCAGACCCGCACGATGCACACGGAAGTCGAGGTCCCAAATCCGAAATACGAGCTCGTTCCGGGCATGTACGCGTCAGTGAAAATTCCCCTCCGCTCCGCATCAAATGTGCTGACCATTCCGGTCCAGGCAGTCCAAACCGGCGGCGAAGGCCAGGGTACCGTGCTCCTTGTGGACAGCAGCAATCGGCTACAGAAGAGGGCGGTCAAGCTCGGACTACAGACGGCGACAAAAGTGGAAATCATGTCCGGTCTGCGAGAAGGCGAGCTGGTCATCTATGGCGAGCAGGGCCAATACAAGGAAGGCGAACTCGTGAAACCGAAATCAATTCAGCCTGCGGAAACGGAGTAGGCGGCCTTATGCCAACATTTTCACTCAAACATCCTTACTTCATCATTGTCCTGTGCTTGTTCATATGCGTCCTCGGATTGACGAGCGTTGTCCAGATGCCCGTGGATATGTTCCCGCCAATCAATATTCCCGTGGTGCTCGTGGCCACCTTCTATAACGGCATGCCTCCCGAGCAGATTGAAGCCGATATCACCGACACCTTCGAGCGCTTCTTTACGCTCGGCAGCGGGATTGACCACATGGAATCGCGCTCCATGGCGGGCGTCAGCCTGATTAAGATTTTTTTCCAGCCCGGCAGCGATGCCAATGCGGACGTGACGCAGATTTCGAATCTCGCCATGGCCGACCTGCGTCGATTGCCGCAGGGAACGCTTCCCCCCGTCGTGCTGAAAGTGGACGCCTCCAGCCTTCCCGTCTGCCTGCTCACTGTGGAGGGTGAGGGGCTCACTGAGACACAACTGCACGACTACCTGCAATTTCAGATACGCAACCAAGTGGCGGGTGTTCCCGGCGCGACGGTTCCACCTCCGTACGGTGGAAGATACCGGCAAGTGATGGTGGACGTAGACCCGCTGAAATTGCAGGCTCACCAGTTGAGCCCGATGGACGTGGTCCGCGCCGTGGATGATTCGAACCTGATCCTGCCGGCAGGCGACGTCCGCATCGGTCCCCTGGATTACAACATCTATACCAACGCGCAGGTGCCGAATGCCGCGGCCATCAATGAAATGCCGTTGAAGACCGAAGGGCAGAAATCCGTGTTCGTTTCCGACATCGGCAAGGCCTCGGACAGTTCCGCGTTTCAATACAACATCGTGCGGGTGAATAACCAGAAGTCCGTGTATGTGCCGATCCTGAAGCAGGGCGGAAACACGAACACCATTGAAGTCGTGGACGGAATCAAGAAAGCCATTCTGAACCTTCGTGATATCCCGTCGCAATTGAAGAGCCACGTCGTTTTCGATCAGTCCTTGTTCGTCAAAGGGGCCATCGCTACCGTCATGCGTGAAGGCGGCATCGGAATCGTGCTCACTGCCTTGATGATCTGGTTGTTCCTCGGAAGCATGCGCGCGACGGCGGCCATATTTCTTTCCATTCCGCTCTCCGTGATGATCACTTTTTTCGTGCTTCATACGGGGGACAAATCGATCGATAGCATGGTGCTGAGCGGGCTGGCCCTGGCATTTTCCCGCTTGATTGACGACTCGGTGGTGGTTCTCGAAAACGTCTATCGCCATATGGAGCTAGGTGAAGACCCGAAAGTGGCCGCGGTCAAGGGGGCAAACGAGGTGGCACTGGCGGTGCTTGCCATCATGCTCGTCGCCGTAGTCGTATTCTTCCCGGTTACTTTTCTCTTCGGCGTGAGCAAGTACTTGTTCTCGGCCCTTGCCCTGGCGGTGGTCATCGCTCTGTTTGCTTCCTATTTCGACGCAGTCACGGTGGTTCCGCTTTTCTGCGCTTATTTTCTGAAGCTTGTCCACGGGCATGGAGAAGGGGGTGCCAAGGCGAAGAAATCCTGGAGCGACAGATTCCATGCCGGCTTCAACGCGAAATTCGAAAAGATGCTGAATTTCTACGAGCACTGGGTTCGAAAAGCCCTGCATCGCCCGCGCGAGGTCGTGGTCGGCTTCATCATATTTTTCCTGCTGTGCATGATGCTCTACCCCTTTGTCGGCGTCGCTTTCTTTCCGCAGACGGACGCAGGCCAATTCGTCATCAGCGTGAAAGCGCCGACGGGAACGCGAATCGAGTTGACGGAAAACTATGTAAAACAAGTGGAAGCAATCGTTCGCCAGGTGGTGAAGCCCGAGGACCTCAGTACCGTCGTCTCGAATATCGGTGTCACGCCCGACCTATCCTCCTTATTCACGCCAAATTCCGGAATGCATACCGCAATTGTTCAAGTGGGACTCAAAGAAGAGCATCGCGAAAGCAGCTTCACCTATATGCAAGAGGTACGCCAGCGCATCTCGAGCGAGTTGCCTCAATTGCGCACTTATTTTCAATCCGGAGGTCTCGTCGATTCCGTTCTCAACCAGGGCATGCCTGCGCCGATTGACGTGCAAGTGAGCGGCATGGACTTGAAAACGGACGACCGCATCGCTCAAGACATGGCCCGGCAAATCAAAGCTCTGCCGAACGTTTCCGACGTTTATATCCCGCAGGATATGGATTATCCCGCCCTGCAAGTAAACGTCAATCGTGCCCGCGCCAGCGAACTCGGGCTCAGCCCCAAAGAAGTAATCGACAACGTCATCACCGCGCTCACTTCTGACGTGATGATCGCACCCAGCTACTGGGTTGACCCCAGGACCGGCAACAATTATTTCGTGAGCGTGCAGTACCCCGAAAACAATGTGAAGTCGCTCGAGGATCTGAAAGCGATGCCGCTGCGCTCGCCGGGCCGGCAAATGCCCACATACCTCAATCAGGTGGCGGACGTCACCCCCATCCTCACGCCCACGGAAGTGGATCACTACCAGTTGCAGCGTACCGTGGATGTCTATGTCGCCCCCAAGGGCGAAGATCTCGGCAAGCCGGCAAGCGAAATCTCGAAAATCATCAACGCCACGAACATCCCCTCCAATATCCGTGTGAATGTGCGCGGCCTGATCGTCACCATGCAGGCCTCTTTCCGCAGTTTTGGCATCGGTCTGCTGCTCGCGATTCTCCTCGTTTACCTCATCCTGGTGGCCCAATTCGCTTCCTTCACCGATCCCTTCCTGATCGTGCTGGCGGTTCCCACCGGTCTGGTAGGCGTGATTCTTACCCTGGTGCTGACCGGGACGACGCTGAACATTCAATCGCTTATGGGAGTCGTCATGCTGCAAGGAATGGTGGTGTCCAACAGCATCTTGATCGTGGATTTTGCAAATGTTCTGCGCACTGAGGGCCATAGCTTGGTTGAGGCGATCGCCCATGCCTGCCGTATCCGGCTTAGGCCGATTCTGATGACTTCGCTCGCGACTGTCGTCGGCCTGCTTCCGATGGCATTTAAGCTCGAAACCGGGAGCGAGGCTTACGCACCGCTCGCGCGCGTGATCATCGGAGGGCTGCTTACGTCCATCGTGCTCACGATCTTCGTGGTCCCTGCCGCGTACCTGCTGATCTATCGGCGCCGCGCTGAATCGGCTGCCGCGGCCCAAGTACAGGAGGCCCACTGATGCTTCCACGCTCATCGTTTCCAATGTTTCTTATGCTCGCGTTGAGCGCACCGCCCTGCCTGGCCCAAAATACGCAAAACCTCACACTGACGGACGCGGAGAAGCTTGCCATTCAGAATCACCCCCAGATTCAAGCCGCGTCTTACCTCGCGGCGGCTGCCGGGGCGCACGTACGGGAAGCCAAGTCCGCCTATTACCCGCTGGCGTATGGCAGCCTGACGGGCGCGGATGCGGAGAACAACAGCCGCATTGCCGCTGGGTTTCTGAACAACCCCATCATTTTCGAACGCTATTCGAACGGAGTCACTGTCGGCCAGCTTCTCACCGACTTCGGCCGAACGCACGAACTCGTCAAGAGTTCCAGTTTGCACGCTCAGGCGGAACAGGAAAACGTGGTAGTCACTCGGGCAGACGTGCTGCTGCGGTTGGACCAGGCTTATTACACCGTCCTGAAATCCCAGGCCGTGCTCCAGGTTGCTGAGAAGACGGTGAAGACGCGCCAGCTGGTCGCGGACCAGGTGAGCGCTCTGGCGCAAAATAAGCTCAGGTCTGGTTTGGATGTCAGCTTTGCCAACGTCAATCTGTCGGAGGCACAGCTGCTTCTCGTCCAGGCTCAGAATGATGTCCAAGCATCGTACGCAGAACTCTCCGCCGCGTTGGGTCTCTCCGACCAGCGAACATTCACGCTGGCCGAGGAGCCTATGCCCGAGGCCCCGCCGGCGGATATCGC
This sequence comes from uncultured Acidobacteriota bacterium, assembly GCA_963701005.1. GTDB lineage: Bacteria > Acidobacteriota > Terriglobia > Acidiferrales > UBA7541 > Palsa-295. The sequence goes on along the minus strand of OY969555.1, from coordinate 1,287,010 downwards.
GCAGCTCATCCAACAAGCCTTGCAGAACCGGCCCGAAATCATCAGCCAGCGGCTCGACGTAAATTCGGCGCAGAGCTATGCGACAGCGGAGCGCGATCTGTGGTTCCCCACGATCACGGCCGTCGGGGCGGCGGGGTTGACGCCCTATCGGGCAGACCAGCTTGCCTCGCGCTACGCGGCTGCGGGTTTCAACGTGAATATTCCGCTCTTCAATGGACACCTTTATGGCGCTCTGCGTTCTGAAGCGACTGCGCAGGCCCAGGCTCAGCAACAATATCTCCGGGATATCCAGAACCGCATCGTGCGCGATGTTCAAAAGGCATGGCTCAACGCCAACTCCGCTTACCAGCGCCTCTCCTTGACCGACCAACTGCTGGCAGAAGCGAATCAGGCACTCGACCTGGCCCAAGAGCGCTACAAACTCGGGCTGAGTTCGATCATTGAGCTCAGCCAGGCGCAGCTGAATCAAACGCAAGCCGAAATCGAGCAGGCCAGCGCGCGGTACGACTACGAAACTCAGATTTCCGGACTGAATTATGCCTTGGGAGCCCTCAAATAGACGTTTCTGCTTGCCTGAGGTTGGCGAAAACTTTGATAGAAGCCGGGGAATCGCTTGGGGTGCCCGTGACCACATATTGCCAGGCGGGATGCTGTTAACGAATAAACTACCGCAGGCAAGATCGCTGTACGGCTGGAATGAACCCAGGCCCGATATGGCATAATATTTGACGGTGATTGAGGCAGCGCGGCGTGAACGGGGGAAATTAGCCTGCCTCTCCTTGAAACATTCTTGACGGCAAAGACGAAAATTCGGAAGAAGCTTCTCGCGGCGCATCGAAAGCTGCGTGAGATGCGCATGATCGCGCGGGGGCTGGTCTCGACGCGACACCCGCTGCTCGTCCATATCATTCCCATCCGGCGCTGCAATCTCGCGTGTACTTACTGCAACGAGTTCGACGACTTCTCGAAGCCCGTCGCAATCGACGAAATGTTTCGCCGGATTGACCGCCTTGGTGCCATGGGCACGGGGATCATTACGATCAGCGGCGGGGAGCCGCTGCTGCACCCGGAGTTGGATGCCGTAATTCGACGAATTCGCGCAAACGGCATCATGGCCGGGATGATCACGAACGGGTATCTGCTTACGGCCGCTCGAATTGGGGAGCTGAACCGGGCCGGACTCGAGTACCTTCAAATCAGCATCGATAACGCGATGCCGGACGACGTCTCGAAGAAGAGCCTGAAGGTGCTGGACCAAAAACTTGAGCTTCTGGCCGAACACGCCGAATTTCATGTGAACATCAATTCCGTCCTCGGCAGCGAGATTCACAGCCCGGAAGATGCGTTGAAAGTGGCGCACCGCGCGATTGAGCTGGGCTTCACTTCGACGGTCGGAATTCTCCATGACGGGAATGGGCAGCTCCAGCCGCTTGGCCCGCGCGAGCAGGAAATTTTCGAGGAGATCATGTCGCTCGGGAAGCAGTCGTTTTCGCGGGTGAATTATTTCCAGCACAACATCGCGAAGGGGAAAGAGAACGACTGGCGATGCCGCGCCGGCTCGCGCTACCTCTATATCTGCGAGGACGGCCTGGTTCATTACTGTTCGCAGCAGCGCGGCTACCCCGGCATTCCGCTCGCTGAATACACGGATGAGCAGCGCCATCGCGAGTTTTTCACAAAGAAGAGCTGCGCCCCGCGGTGCACCGTCTCCTGTGTCCATCAAATCGCCGTGGTTGACGCCTGGCGCGCGCCGCAAACGCTCGAATCCGGCGCGGCGCCCTCGCCCGAGCCTCTCGTCCAGCTCACAGGCTCCACCACCCGCAACTGACGCAGGCCTCTCGCAGCCGTTCCCGATTCTCGCGGCTTCCCATTCCATTCCGCTTCCGCCCTGTCTGCCGCGTTCAATCCGCCATCCGATGGAGTTTCCTTGCCTTCTCACGGCTTCGTGCTAGCCTGAGAGTGGAGAATTGGATGTCATTGATGAACAAGTCTCAAGAGACGGGGCCCTTGATCCCCGGGGAAGCGGCTCCGGGTTCTTTCGCCACTACCCCGCGGCACGAACGCCTGGGTAGATTGGCCGCCTCCACGCAAATTTCTAGTAGCAACAGTCGAATAGTAGAATTTCTCGTAAGCTGCTCAAAACAAACCGAATACCAAAAACCTACCCGCAACAAAAAACGCCTTTCTGCTATTTCACCTCTTTCATTCGGGGCCGCGCCATCATGACTCCTCTCATCTGGCTTGCCATCGGGGTCGGCGCTGCGTTTCTCGTCGGAATCATCGCCTGGTCCTCAGCCCGGCGCTCGGAAGCTCAAATCAACGCCACTCGCCTGGAATTGCAGAACTCGCTTACCGCGCAAGGCCAGACCGTTGCGGCGCAGATCAACCATTTGCTGCAAACGGTTACGCAGCAGCTTGGGCAGGTCCGGCAGGATTTGCAGAGTGGCGTGGCTTCGACTGGACAGCTGGCAACGGCGGCGCAGCGTGAAGTGGCGCAGCGGCTGCAATCCTCAACCGATGTGCTATTGCAGATGAGCCAGAAAATCGGGGAGATGCACCAGTCGAGCCAGGACATGTCGAAGGCCACGCTGACGTTGCAATCAATTCTGGGCGGGGCGAAGACTCGCGGAACGCTTGGCGAGGTGGCGCTCGAACGGCTGCTTGAAGACGCACTTCCGCGCAGCGCCTACGAAACTCAATTTCGATTTGCTTCCACGGGCGCTATCGTGGACGCGATCGTGCGCAGCGGCGATCGCATCCTGCCGATTGATTCGAAATTCCCGCTTGATGCTTACCGCAAACTCGTGGAAATGCCGGAGGACGCGCGGCGGGAGTTTTCGCAGGCCGTGCGCAAACATGCCGACGCGATCGCGGAAAAATATATTCTGCCCGACGAGCAGACGTTCGATTATGCGCTCATGTTTGTGCCCTCCGAGGGCATCTATTACGAGCTCTTGATGACTGAGGACGCAAAATACGGGCAGCTCGATCAATACTGCCGCAACAAGCGCGTTTTTCCCGTCTCGCCCAATACATTTTATGCGTGCCTCAACGCCGTCGCGGTCAGCCTGCAGGGCCAAAAACTCGCTGAAAACGCCCGGCACCTTTTCGACGGCCTGGCGGGATTGCGGAAGCAATTCGATTCGTTCGCCGAGGTGTATGAGAGGCTCGGGACTCATCTTCGGCATGCGCAATTGAGTTATGAGGACGCGGACAGCCGGTTGAATCGGGCGCGGAATTCGCTCGAGCAAATGTCGCAAGGGGCGCTGCCTGAAGGTGCGCCGAAAGCGCTTGAAAAAGCATCCGGCGAATAGCTTCTAGTTTTGGTTTGAGTTGTTTACCCAACCCGCCAGCAAACGGCGGGCTGGGCTATCTTCTGACGCGCCTACGGCGCTGAGAAACGGCGAGCAACTCGTGGGCGAGGCGAGCCTCGCTGTAACAAAGCGGCGGCTAGCCGCCGCACTCCATATGGGCTGTGCTGGGCTCGTGGCCCCCTTGAGGAGGAAGTCAACAGGGTTAAGTCATCTCATAAATGCGCGGACTCGCCCGAAGAGCGCGGCTTCAGGGGCTGAAGCCCATTTAGGGGCACGCTTTACGGCGGGGTTGGAAACCCCGCCCTTCCGTGCTGCGACGGCATATATCGAGCGGCGGCTAGAGCGCGGCGGCAGCAGCTTCGAGCAGGGTTCGGAGGTCGCCGCCGATCGTGGTGGAAATGATTTGAGCGAGCTGGCGCTGGATTTTCTCGGTGTCCTTCGGATGGCGCTCGAGGCGCTCGACAGCGTCTCTCAAGCGATGCTGAAGATCTTTTGGCGCGAGCGGTTCGGCTGCGCGCAAATATCTTTGGGCGATCGCGGGGTCGGGTGAAGACACCAGCCTCGCGTGGAAAGAAAAATCGCCGGAGCGGATGGCCTGCACTTCGACCTGCGCGACATTGTTTTCGCCGCCGCTCGTCCGCATCTCCTGCGAATCGCCTCGGACAAACCGAAGCACTCCCGGCGTCTGATTTTCGACCACGAGGCGCAATGCCTCCTGAACGCCCTTCACGCGCACGACGAGATTGCTTTTTTTCCCGGGCTCCAGCGCCGGCTGTGGCGGATCGAATTCGAGTGAAACGAGCGTTGCAGCTGCGGTCCGCTGAATGTCCGCCGTCTGGACGGTGATGATGGCGGGGCCCGGCGACGCCTTTGGTCCTGGCAGCGCAACGAGACATTCGGGCGACGCGGCCAAAATCAGGGCGCGTTCGCCGTTGATTTTCACCCGGTTAGCATCCGCATCGCCGCGAAAGCCGCCGCCGCAAATGGAAAAGCGATCCTTGAGCGAAATCACGGGGTCGACGGTGATTGCCCGCGAAGCCTCGACGGAAGGAGCCGCGTCCACCAGCGCTGCACTCGACGCGCCTGAGGATTTTGCGAGAAGGAAGCTGCCGTCGGAGGTCGCCGTGAAGGACGCGCGGCCGGTCGCGTCCGTGGTCACACGCTGGTTTCGACCGGTCTCGACCGTCACACCGGAGGCAAGGCGGCCGTCGGCGCCGAAAACCGCGAGCGTCGCGGGATGGCCCGCGACGACCTTTGGCGGAAGAACAATCGCGACGGACCAAGTGGCGTTTGGAGCGGACTGCGCGCGCACGGGAAACGGATGCAAAGACAAAATCACATTGTCGACATCCGGGGTGATGTTAGATGTCCAGGTATCAGGCTGTGTCGCACCTACGGTGCTGGGAGCTATCGACGTTGGTACCCAGCCCTTGCGGGCTGGGCTAACTTGTGACGCGCCTACGGCGCTAAGAAGCAGCGCGCAACACGTGGGCGAGGCGAGCCTCGCAGTAACAAAGCGGCGGCCCCTCGGGATTGCTCGGGACGAAAAGGTCGCGCCAGCCGCCGCACTCCAGATGGGCCGTGGCGAATGCGCGGTTCTCTGAAAGAGGAAGTCAAGAGAGCCAGATAAAATCACAATTGGAACGGCGACTAGAAGGATAACCGTGGCGCCAAATAGAGTGCGACAAAAACTGGGCGAACGGCGGCGCGAACGGCGATCGAGCATGAGTCTCAAGCCGGACGCGCGCTCCGCTCGTAGACGCGGGCTTCGCGGAACAGCCGAAAGAGTTCGGGATCGATTTCGTTGCCCCGGACGCAATCTTCGAGAATCGCGAGAGCGCGGTCGCTCGAGACGGCGCGCTTGTAGGGCCGGTCGGAGGCCGTGAGAGCGTCGAAGATATCGCAGACGGTCATCATTTTTGCGGGGAGCGGAATTTCATCGCCGTGAAGTTTGTAGGGATAGCCCATGCCGTTGAGTTTCTCGTGGTGCGCCCGCGCAATGTCCGGAATGTTGCGGAGGTTTTTCGTCCAGGGGATTTGCGTGAGGAAGTTGAAGGTGTGGATCACGTGCGATTCGATCTGCAAGCGCTCCGACGCATCGAGACTGCCTTTGGGAATCGAGAGCAGCCGCGTCTCGTCGGGGGTTATGTACGGGCGTTCGATGCCCTGCGGATCGAGGAAAAAATGGTGCGCGATTTCCAGCAATCGCTGCGATTGCGTCTCCGCGAGCAGAGTCGGCTCATTTGAATCGAGAACCAATCCGAAATATTCCTCGATCAGTTTCAGCCGTTGGTCGAAATCCTCACTGAGGCGGGCAATTTCGGCCAGCGCATCGCCGCGATCGCGTTCCAAGTACACTTGAAGCTTGCGGCGCACATTGCTCGCTTCCACTTCCTTGCGGATGTAATCGAACCGCTGCCGGACATTTTCTAGCTGAAGCGGGTAGAGCTTCTTGGCCTTGACGAGAACTTCCTCGCGCACTCCGACCTTGCCGAAATCGTGCAGCAGCGCGGCGTAACGAATTTCCTTCATCTGCTCGTGATCGAAGTGTGTGGCGGCATATGGGCCGCTCGAAGCCGCATCAACTATTTCCGCGAGCGATTGCGTGTAGCCAGCGACGCGGAGCGAATGGCCCGAGGTCGTGGGGTCGCGCTGTTCAATCGCGGTCACAGCGGCGCTGACGAATCCCTCGAAGAGGGCTTCGATCTCGTCGTAGAGTTTTCGATTCTCGTAGGCGACGGCGGCCTGCGATGCGAGAGAGAGTGCCAGGCGGACGGAGCGCTGGGAGAAAGGCTGGACGCTGCGCGCGACATCGTCGGCGCCTCTCAATCGCGCAGATGGATGGCGTTTGGAGTTGATGAGCTGAAGGACGCCCAGGACCTCGCCCTTGGCATTGCGCATCGGCAGCGTGAGGAGCGAGCGCGTGCGGTAGCCGGACTCGCGATCGTAGCGGTCGTTGAAGCGAAAGGGCCGGCCGCGAGGAATTTTGTAAGCATCCGCGAAATTGAGGATCTCGCCGCGCAAGGCCGTATAGCCCGCCATGGATTCTTCCGTGAGCGGCAAAATGAATTCTTGAAATGGGAAGTCGAAGCTGTCGTTCTGGGTGAGCATGAAACGCAGATGGCGTTGGCCCCCGCTGCCTTCCTCCACAAGGTAAAGGGATCCGGCATCGGCGCCGGTGATTTCACGCGCCATGGCGAGAATCAGGGTGAGCAGCAGCTTGACGTCGCGCTGGGAAGAAAGCGCCACGCCGATCTGGTTGAGCTGTTCGCGTTCACGCTCGGCTATCTTCAATGCACGGCGGGCGGCGCGTTCGCGCTCGGCTAGCTCGATATTTTGGAAAGCTGCCGCCACGGTCTTCTCGACGGAACCGCGCGGCGTGCGGGATGAAATATATGTGAAGACGGTGGGCTCTTTTCTTGCGGGGCCGGATTCTTCACCACGCATGGATTCGCCGCGCGTGGACGGGATCACTCCGATTACACGCGAGCCATTGCCTGTTTGGCGGAAGGTCGCCGGAAGCGCAAGGCGTCCAGCCTTTACGTCCGCGAGCCAGACGCTCGGCGCGCCATTTGCCTTGAGTTTCGACGTATCGTGCGATGTTCTTTGCTCACTGTCTGGGACTGGGCGGAGAGAGTAGCGCGCGCGCAAGGGTGCGACGAGCTTTGCGGCCGCCGACCCTTCGACAAACCAGATTTGCTTCTTTCCAGACATGAGTTCCCAGCAATGAGGGCTTGGGCCACAGTATAACGGAAGGAGGGCATGGAGCACAGCCGTTTGCAAGGCGGATCGGACTCCGAGCGGTGGCCGGGCAATTTCCATGCCTTGAATCAGGAGCAGCCGTTTGTTAGCCTTGCGCGGACTTCGATTCTTGTTCCTCCGCAGTGCGTGTCAATTTACAGCGGCCATGGCGACCTCGATCAGGGAAAAAATCACCGGGATCATACAGGGATGGTGGCAGCACAGGGGTTCGCTTGCCATTAGCTTTGTAATCACGATTGCGGCGCTGGCGGTTTACTACGTGACCTTTATCGGGGAGCGGCCAATGCCGCTCTTCGATTTCGTGACCCGGCTGGAGCTGGATAGCCTCGACACGCGTTTCCGACTGCGGGGGCGCACGCCGGTCGATCCACGAATTGTGATCGTGGATATCGACCAGCATTCGCAGGAGGTGCTGGGGCACTGGCCCTTCCCGCGCATCTATTTCGCGAAACTGCTTGACACGCTGCGCGAGGAAGATGCGCGTGTGGCGGCGTTTGACATTACGTTCAGCCAGCCGGACGAGACCGCGAAGCCGCTGCAGATTCTGTACGACCAGCTCAAGGCCGATCAGAAGAGGGGGTTGCCGGCGAATCCGAAACTGATGGCGCGGATCACGCAGCTTGAGGAACAGTTTGATTACGACAAACAATTCGCCGAGGCCATCCGGAAATTCGGGCGCGTGGTGCTGGGGAATTATTTTTTGTACACGCAAGCAGACTTGCACGGCGTGACCGAAGCGCAGCTCCAGCATTACGCCAACTTGATGGCATTTTTTCCGTTTCCGGAGGTTCGCCCGCTGCCTTCAGCGAAGGGCAAGGCCGACGTCGGGCAATTGATCTCGGTGTATGAGAGCACATACCTGCTTCCACGGGGAGCGGAGGCAAACACCGATACGCTCAACGAAGCCATCGTAGGGGAAAGGGGCGGGTGCGGATTCTTCAACGTTGTACCTGACGCGGATGGGGCGGTGAGGCGGCCACCACTGGCGCTTCCCTATGGGCTGGACCCAGATCCCAAGAACTGGGATGTGTATGCATCCATCGACGTGCAAGCGCTGCGGATGTACCTGGCACTGAAGAATGAGCAGGTGGTGCTGAATTACAGCGACGCGGGTGTAGCCTTCATCGAATTTGGGCCAAAGCTGGTGGTTCGCACGGATCATATCGCGAGGGCCATGGTGAATTTTCATGGGCCGGCGCGGACCTACCCTTATATTTCATTCGCGGATGCTGCATTGGGCAAATTCCCGCGGGGATCGTTCAAGGACAAGATTGTGCTGGTGGGGGCTTCGGCGACGGGCATTGGCGATCTGCGAGTGACGCCATTTGGCAGCCTGGATTATCCCGGCGTGGAAATCCACGCGAACATGATCGACAACATGCTGAACCAGCAGTTTCTGGCGCGCGGAGTAAAACAAGCGCTGGTGGATATCGGCTGGATTTTTCTGTTTGGGATTCCGCTGGGAATGTGGCTGGCGGTGGTGCAGCCGCGCTGGATGACTTTCGGATTTGTACTGCTCGCTCCGTTTGGCGCGGTTGTTTACTGGGCGTTTCTGCACGGGTGGTGGCTGAACGTGACCGTGCCTGCTCTTTTCACGCTCGTGCCCAACATCAGCCTGGTGGGGCTGTACCGCGTGCTCGTCGAGGAGCAGGAGAAACGCAAGGTTCGCGGGGCGTTCCAGCAATACGTGAGCCCGGAAGTGATCCGCCGCTTGCTGATCGATCCCGAGCGGGTGAAACCGCGCAAGACGGAAATCACGGTGCTCTTCAGCGACATTCGAGGGTTTACAACCATTTCGGAGAAACTCGATGCGCAGGAACTCGCGGACCTGCTGAATGGATACCTTACGCAGATGACGCGAGTGGTTTTCCGTCACCAAGGCACGCTCGATAAATACATCGGGGACGCGGTGATGGCCATCTGGGGTGCCCCTTTCGACGAGCCCGGCCACGCCACGCGCTGCTGCGAGGGCGCCATCGAGATGCTCACGCGACTTGCGGAAATGCAAAAGGAATGGCGCGCGCGCAATCAACCGGTTCTCGAAATCGGGATTGGGATCAACACGGGCATCGCTTCGGTTGGAAATATGGGCTCGGCGCTGCGGTATGGATACACGGCGATGGGCGATACGGTAAATCTGGCGTCGCGCCTCGAAGGGCTCAACAAAGAATATGGAACACACATCATCATTAGCGATTCGACGCGAGCCGCGCTCAACGGAACTCAAATCCTCATTCGTGAGCTCGACTTGATCCGCGTGAAGGGAAAGCTGCAGCCGGTGACGATTCACGAGATCTTGCCTGCCGATATCACTACGGAGGCAGGGAAGGAGGCTATCGAGCTCGTGGAATTATTTGGGCGCGGCCGCGAGGCGTATAAACAGCGCCACTGGAGTATCGCCAAGAGAATCTTTGATGACGTGCTGCGGCGCTGGCCGGATGACGGGCCCGCCCGCATATTCCTTGAGCGCGCGGAGGAATATCTTGCCGAGGAACCTGCCGATGCGTGGGATGGCGTTTACGTCATGAAGCACAAGTAGAATGCGAGTGAATTCGCGCAGCTATTCGTCGAGACGGACGACGAAGGTGGTCATCTGTTCCTGCGCGTGGAGCCGGTCGGCGAGCTGGCGGGCGGCATCCTCGCTTGGCGCGCGGCCCACTCGCACACGGTAGAACAATCCATTCGGCGTATCAAAGACCGCGATGCTCACCGGCGAATACTGAGCCGAGAGTTGGGCCTTCAGCCGCTCCGCGTTTTCTTGCACGAGGAATGCACCCACCTGGACTCCGAAATAGCCTATATGCGGATTCGGACCGGAGAGGATTTCGAGGCGAACCGGCGCGGTGCCTGTTCCAACCATGTCGATCGCTTGAGCGGCGGAGAGCGAGAGGTCAATCACGCGGTTGGCGACGAAGGGACCGCGATCGTTGATGCGCACTTCGGTCTGCTTGCCGTTGCGGAGGTTCGTTACACGCACGACAGCGTTGAAGGGAAGCGTGCGGTGCGCGGCTGTGAATTGGTGCATCTCGTAGATTTCGCCATTGGAAGTGTGGCGGCCTTGAAATGGATAGCCGTACCAGGAGGCCACGCCCTCTTCCAGATATTCGCCTGCGACGGCTGGCTGCCGCTCTGCCGCAGGTGGAGGGCCCGAGGGTGGCGACGGAGGGGTCTCCACCGGAGGTGCGGGCTGGGGAGGAGGCGCAGGTTGATGCGCGATAGGAGGATGGTGGGCACACCCGGCGGCGCCGATAAGCGCCAATCCAATCGTGAGGCCGAGCCGAACAAAAGAGGTTTGTTCGGCGCGATAAATTCGCTTCACTTGTCGTTGAGATTCCGATGGCCGGTGGGTGGCCGTCACGCAGGTTCCCGGTTCACTTGTTTTGACCCATTTTCGGTATTATAGGAACGCATACACATTCTCGCAAGGAAGCCTATTGGCACTCTCGCCCCGTCTGCGCTGGAGACTGGATCGCATCCGAGAACAAATGAGCGGCCTATTTGGAGGCAGCAAGGAACCGGCGCGTCCACAATTGTGCCCCGCGTGCGGGACGCTCGTTGGCGCGAGTGCGACGCGATGCCACCAGTGCGGGGCCAGCCTGACATTTTCGATGGCTGCGGCGAGCAAATCGCTCGAGCGCTTGTTGCCGACAGCCTCTCCAGCGACATACGGAATCCTGGCCCTCAGTTGTCTGTTTTATGGCGTGAGCCTGGTAGCGACGATGCGGGCGACCGGGTTGCAGCCTCCGCCGAGCGGCGGGCTGTTCGCATTGCTCGGTATCGGAGGAATTAATGGAGACGTCCTCCAGCGCCTGGGGGCTTCGTTGCCGCTTCCCTACGATCTTGCGCAACCTTGGCGATTCGTCATGGCGGTCTTTCTTCACGGCAGCCTGATGCACATTATCTTCAACATGTGGGTGCTGATGGATATCGGGCCGCAAATCGAGGAACTCTACGGGTCGGCACGATTCTTATTCATTTATGTTCTCACGGGCATCGGGGGCTATGTGCTCAGCAGTTTGCGTGGACATTTCAGCGTGGGCGGCTCGGGGGCCTTGCTGGGCCTGATTGGCGTGATGCTCGCGATTACGTCAGGCCGGCGAAGCGCATCCATGCAGATGATGCGCAGCCAGATCATTCGCTGGTTGATTTATATCGCCGTGTGGGGATTTTTGTTTCCCGGGATCGACAACTTCGCGCATTTCGGGGGCTTCATCGCGGGCTTTGGTCTCGGAAAGATTATGGTGGACCGGGCGCCGTCATCGCCGGAGGAGCAAAAGCGGGCGCAATTGCTTGGCTGGGGGACGGCGCTTGTTGTGATTGCCAGCATTGCGATGGTGGCGCGCGGACTTTTCCTCGCGGGCTGAGCGATTCGGAATCGCATGCCTCAGCCGCCGGCGTGGAGCCGGCGCGAGACGACGATGCTGTAATGAAAGCCTGAAAGAATTACGAAAGCCGCGACCATCCAAGTACACAATTGTCGGGCAATCCACAGCGCGTGGTTGGGCCAGACCTCCAGCAGGAGAACCAGCACAATCAGAAGGATCTCGAAGAAGGTTGTGGCCTTTCCGTAGAGGCTTGGCGGAAACGGCCTGTATCCGGCTGTGATCAGTACGACCGCGGCGGCGACGAGGAGCAGCACGTCGCGTCCCATCACCAGAATTACCAGCCACCACTTGATTTTTCCGTGCAGCGCAAGGATGAGATAGGACGAGGACATCAGCAGCTTGTCGGCGATGGGATCCAGATACGCGCCAAGCGGCGTCTTCTGATTGAGGCCGCGAGCGAGCAATCCATCGAGCCCGTCGCTGATGCCGGCGGCGAGGAGGATGCCGAGCGCCAGCATGTAACGGTCATAGTGGATCGCCATTATGAAAAAAGGAAGGAAAGCGAGGCGCAGGAATGTGAGCTGGTTGGGGACAGTTAGTATTCGGCTGTTCATGGATCGATCCGGCTACGGGCGCGCGAAACTTGATCAGGCAAATTGTGCCAGATACTCGATGAGCGAGCGGCCAACTTTCCTCTCGAATACTTCGGCGAGGGAGGGAATGGAACCGCGCGCTTCATCGAGCGCAATCCGCTCGATGCGCAGCATGGGGAAAAAGAGCGTCGGCAAGCCCATGCGATCGCCATCCGGGTGCAGCACCTGGCGCACGAAATCATCAAACGAACTCAGGTCAATGCCGCGCAGAGTTACCCCGGCGTTCGAGACGTCAACCAATTCGCCCCACAACTTTTCTTTTGGGCTGTGCAGACTGACCACCACAATCGAATGCGGCTCCATCGCCTCTCCTTGGAGACCCCGTACAGCGGATGTTATCCCAGGTTGCGTCCGGCGCGCATGGTTAAAGGACGCAAGAGTTATCTTTTCCCGGGCAATCTCCTAAATGGCAACGGCCCTGAGCCTTCCACTCCTCAGGGGCTGAAGAGTCTGTGTGAGAACTCGGTGCCCGTCACATGTTGGCTGCTAATTCGGGTGCAACCTAATGATGGTTGATGACGTTTTGATTTCAGCGGCGGCGGCGCGACTGTTGTAGCAACGTAAAAATGTCACCCTAACGGCAACATGAAAATGTCACCCCCTTACTAGGTTTGAATGCTCGAGCCGGGTATCGCGGTAATAGAGCGAGACGCGGCCATTGAGAGCCTGACAGATCTGCACTTTGGCTCCGGCGAAGCTGAAGCGGCGGGGCTGCGGATGGATTTGCAGCCGCTGGCCGCTCCATTGCACGACGTTGTCGTTGCTGACGATGCGCTGGTGCGTGAAGCAGCAGATGCGCTCGAGATGTTCCGGGGCCGGACGCCAGGCTTGGGCCGCCTCGCGCGGCGAGCGAGCGAAGCGGCGATTGTAGTCGGCGACGAAGCGGCGCAGGACGCGGTTGGCGGAGTCGAAATCGCAGGCTTGCGCCAGACGCAGTTCGCTGGTGAGGCGGTCTTGGAGCACGCCCCAGAGACGCTCGATGCGTCCTTTGGCTTGCGGGCTTTGGGCGGCGATGAAAGTGACGCCGAGTTGTTCCAGGGCGCGACCGAACTGAGTGGACTGGCGCTGGCCGGCGAGTTGTTCCTCCAGAGACCAGTGATCGTCGTTGCGGGTGAAGACGCCGCTGCGATCGCCGTAGAAGGCCACCGGGACACCGTAGCGGCGCAAGAGGCTCTGGAGCAGGTGGAAATAGCCTTCGGTGGTTTCGGAAGGAAAGAACTGGGCAGCGAGAATTTTCCCGGAAGCATCGTCCTGCATGCCCAGAGCGGTGAGGAGTGGGCCGCGGCCTTCGAGCCAATCATGAGGAGAGCCGTCGAGTTGGAGCAGTTCTCCTTCGCGAGCGGCACGCAGACGGCGCTGGCGATGAGTCGGCGGGCGGCGTTTGCGGGGCGAGCCGATGCCGCTGGCGCGGAGCAGGCGACGCAAGGTTTCGCGGCTGAGGGAGAAGCCCTCCTGCTCGACGAGCTTCTCATGGAGATGGTGATCGTTGAAGCCCGGATAGCGCGTGCGTGCCAGAGCGAGGACGCGGGCGCGGGTGCGCACGGGCAGGCGACGGTGACTGGGGCGGCCGCGGCTGACGTGCGCCAGAGCCGCTGCGCTGCCTTGCCGGTAGCGCGCTTTGAGCCGTTTGATGTGCCGAGGCGATAGGTCGAGCAGCTCCGCGGCTCGGGCGCACGTCAGGTTCTGTTGCACACATTGCGAAATGACGGTCACTCGCTGCAGTTCCTTCTGACTCAACGTGCATGTCTCCTGTTTCATAGGGTGACATTTTCACGTTGCCATTAAGGGGTGACAGAATTATGGAGCTAAGACAGCGGCGGCGGCGCGACTAGCGGGTGCGCCACATCCGCGTCAAATTATAGGCTGCGGCTGCCAGCGCCAGCTCGACCGCCACTTGCACCAGCCCGCGACGAGCGAACCGTCGCATGCCTCGCTGCTCCTTCAAGACTCCGATCACCGGTTCCACGATCGCTTTCCGCCGCTGGTAGATCATCCGCCCGGCCGGGTCGCGCAGCTTCTGGCGCATGCGACGATGCGCCGGATCCGTCGCTCGCCGGCGCAAGCGGCCGCCGCGGTTCAGCCAGCGCGCCAGATTCGAGTCCGGCACATATCCATCGATGCCCCGTTCTTCCAGCCGGTGCGCATTGTCCGCCGAGAAAAATCCGCTATCCGCGCTCACGCAGCGCGGTGTTTCTCGGCACTGCTGCTCGACTGCTTCGACCATCGGCAACAGCGCTTCGTTGTCGTTGGTCGCCTGCGTCACCCGCTGCGCCACGATCAAATGATCTTCGCTGACCGCCAGCGTGGCCGTGTAGCCCAGCGTGAATCCGCCCCGCTCCCGCAAAAAACGGCTGTCCGGATCGGTCCGCGAAAGCTTCGGCAATCTCGCTTTGTGCAATCGCTCGAGCCGCTCGGGAATCGCTTCCAGTTGCCGTTCCAACTGTTCCATCACTTCGCGCCCCACTTCCACGCCCGCTCCTTCGTTCGGATCCTCCGTGTTGCACTGCCGCTGCCACCGGCGAATGTCCCGGCGAATGCGCGCCCGCGCGTCCCGCAACGCCTGTTCGGTGTCGATCCGGTTGCGCGAAGCGTTCGCGGCGATACGCGTCGAATCAATGGCCACATGCCCGAGCTTTCCCAGCTTCGCTTTCCGCGCCAGCTCCACCACCTGCGTGAACAAATCATTCAATCCCTTCGCGTGCCGCCGCCGGAACGCGTTCAGCGTCCAGTGATCCGGCGCCGCTCCCGCCGCCAAATAGCGGAACGCCAAATCTTCCCGAATCCGCTGTTCCAGCCGGCGCGAACTGGTCACGCTCAGCGCGTAGGCGTACAGCCAAACCGAAACCAGCATCTCCGGCGCGTAGGCCGGACCGCCTTCCTCCCCGTACTCGTTGCGGAAGACGCCCAGATTCAATTTCTCCACCAGCCGCCGGATGAAAAAACACAAATGCCCCGGCCCCAGCACGTCCAGCACACTGGGCGGCAGCAAATAGGCCTGCTCCGGGTTGTAATCGAAAAATTTCGCCATCGCGTCTCCTCCTGCTCGCAGTATAAGAGACGCGTCAACCCCAGTTCTCACACAGACTCTGAAGCCCAAATTCTTACGATCTCTTACGTCGGAGCTGAAGCTCCGATCCCCTAAAGCGGCGCGTCACGCGGACATGATCTTTAAATCTGGCGCGCGGCGTAGTGTCGGGCCGGTTGCCTTTTGCACGTCCTCGGGCGTCACGCCCGGCGCGACTTCGCGCAGCACGAGTCCATCAGGCGTGACTTCAATCACTCCCAGTTCGGTGACGATTAAATTCACCACGCCAACGCCCGTAAGCGGCAGAGTGCACTGCTTCACAATCTTGTGACCGCCTTCCTTCGTGGTGTGCTCCATGGCAATGATCACGCGCTTGGCGCCGGCGACCAGATCCATGGCGCCGCCCATGCCCTTTAGCATTTTGCCGGGGATGGCCCAGTTGGCTAGGTTGCCTTTTTCATCCACCTGGAGCGCGCCGAGCACAGTGAGATTCACGCGCCCGCCGCGAATCATGCCGAAAGATTCGGCGCTTGAAAAATAGCAGCAGCCGGGAATTTCGGTGATGGTTTCCTTGCCGGCATTGATCAGGTCGGGATCTTCCTCGCCTTCGTAGGGATACGCGCCGACGCCCAGCATTCCATTTTCCGATTGCAGGACGACCTCGACGCCCGGGGGGAGATAATTCGGGATGAGCGTCGGCAAGCCGATGCCGAGATTCACGTAGTAGCCGTCGCGCAGCTCGCGGGCCACGCGGCGGGCGATGATTTCGCGCTTGTCAATTTCTGGCGGCATCAGTTCCTCCTAACGCTTGCGGACGGTGCGGCGCTCGATACGCTTCTCGTAATTTGTTCCTTGAAGGATGGCATCCACGAAAATTCCCGGCGTGTGAACGCAATTGGGGTCGAGCTGGCCCAATTCGACGATCTGTTCGACTTCGGCAATGACGTGGTCGGCGGCTGTGGCCATCACGGCGTTGTAGTTTCGCGCGGTCTTGCGGTACACGAGATTTCCCCAGCGGTCGCCTTTCCATGCCTTGATGAAAGCGAAATCGCCGCGGAGCGCAGGAATCAGAATGTGCGGGCGGCCATTGAAATCGCGCACTTCCCTTCCCTCGGCGGCCAGCGTGCCGTAGCCAGTGGGCGTATAGAACGCGGGAATGCCGGCGCCACCGGCTCGAATGCGCTCTGCCAGCGTGCCCTGGGGGTTCAATTCGACGTCGAGTTCTTTTTTTAAGGCGAGCTGTTCGAAGGTCTTGTTCTCGCCCACGTAACTCGCGATCATTTTTTTCACTTGCTTGGTTTGCAGCAGCAGGCCGATGCCGAAATCATCCACGCCGGCGTTGTTCGAGACGAGCGTGAGATTTTTCGAGCCTTTGCGGCGCAACGCGGCAATCAGGTTTTCGGGAATGCCGCAGAGGCCGAAGCCGCCGAGCAGAATTGTGGCGCCATCCTGTATTGTGGCGACCGCGGCATCCGCATCGGCAATGCGCTTATCCATCATTCTCTCCTGAGTTTTCGAGTTTCAAAGTTCGCTTGCTGACGCTCTCGCGGGCGGCGCGCTTGAGGATGCGAATGCGCGCGGCAACTGCCGCCGCGGCTGCATCTGTGGAGGACGATTTTTCAATTTCAGCCACGAGCGCGGAGCCAACAACAGCGGCATCGGCGATGCCGCCGAGGACGGTGACGTGCGTGGGGAGCGAGATGCCGAAGCCGACTGCAATTGGAAGTGAGGTGAAGCGGCGGGCTCGCCGCACCAGGGCCGGCAGCTCCTCGGGCAGCGCATCGCGCTCGCCCGTGACGCCTGTGCGCGAGATCAGGTACAGGAAGCCGGTCGTGTGCGCGGCAATTTGTTTCAAGCGCGCGTCCGTGGAAGTTGGCGCGCCGAGGAAAATCGTATCGAGGCCGCGGGCATGGAGGATGTTGTGGTAGCTGGACGCTTCCTCCGGAGTGAGATCCGTGGCGAGGACTCCATCGGCACCGGCGGCTGCGGCGGAATCGGCAAATTCCTCGAGGCCCATTTGCAGAATCGGGTTGAAGTAACTGAACAAAATGAGCGGGACATCGGAGTGAGTGCGTATTTTTTTGGCGAGATCGAGGACTCCGGCAAGCGTGGTTCCGCTGCGCAGGGCGCGCTCGCTTGCGCGTTGAATGATGGGGCCATCGGCGACGGGATCGCTGAAGGGTACGCCCAATTCGATCACGTCGGCGCCCGCTTCGGTGGCTGCGCGGACGATTTTTTCGCTGGCTTCGAGCGAAGGGTCGCCTGCGGTAACGTAGGCGACGATTCCGAGTTCGCCGGCTTTGGAGAGTTCTTCGAAACGCCTTGATATTCTTCCGCTGGTGGCGCGCGACTTGGCTGGAGCGGATTTTGAAATGGCGGGCTCAGACATAGCGGGAGAGGGTGTCCATATCCTTGTCGCCCCGGCCGGAGAGATTGAGGATCACGATTTCATCTTTTTTCATTTTGGGGGCGCGGTGGATCAGCTCGGCGATGGCGTGCGCGGATTCGAGCGCGGGAATAATTCCTTCGATGCGGGAGAGAGTTCGCGCTGCCTGGATGGCTTCTTCGTCGGTGACGGCGGTGTATTCGGCGCGGCCTTCGTCGGCGAGCCAGGCGTGGACGGGGCCGACGGCGGGATAATCGAGGCCGGCGGAAACGGAATGGGTGGTTGCGATTTGTCCATCGGAATTTTGCAGCAAGTAGGTGAATGTGCCTTGCAGGACGCCGGGGCGAGCGCCTGTGAAACCTTGCCCGGCGGCGAGGCGCGCGGCGTGTTCGCCGAGTGATTTGCCGCGGCCTCCGGCTTCGACGCCGTGCATCTTCACCGCTGCATCGCCGAGAAAGGCGTGAAAGAGGCCGATGGCGTTCGAGCCGCCACCGACACAGGCATACAGATGATCGGGCAGGCGGGATTCAGCGCGCAGAATTTGTTCGCGGGCTTCCTCGCCGATAACTTTGTGGAAATCGCGGACGATTTGTGGATACGGGTGCGCGCCGAGAACGGAACCGAGAAGGTAATGGGAGGTGCGGACGTTGGTGACCCAGTCGCGCATGGCTTCGTTGATGGCGTCTTTGAGCGTGCGGCTGCCGGAATCGACGCCGATGACTTCCGAGCCGAGGAGACGCATGCGGAAGACATTTAGGCGTTGGCGCTCCATGTCTTCCGTGCCCATGTACACGGTGCACGATAGACCGAGGCGCGCGGCTACGGTTGCCGTGGCCACGCCGTGTTGGCCGGCGCCTGTTTCGGCGATCACGCGGCGCTTGCCCATGCGCGCGGCCAGCAACCCTTGGCCTAGGGCGTTATTGATTTTGTGCGCGCCGGTGTGGAGGAGATCTTCGCGCTTTAGATAGATGCGTGCGCCGCCGAGATGCTCGGTGAGACGCGCGGCAAATTGCAGCGGCGTGGGGCGGCCGGCAAAATTATGGAGAAGCGAATCGAGCTCGGCGTGAAATTCGGGATCGGCTTGCGCGGCTGCGTAGGCTTGCTCGAGTTCTTCGAGCGGGGCCACTAGAGTTTCGGGGACGTAGCGGCCGCCGTAGGGGCCATAGCGGCCGCGCGAATCGGGGACGAGTTGGGCGATCGCGCTCATCGCGGCCTCCGGTGCGCGGTTCGCACCGCGCGCATGAGGGATTCGACGCGCGCTGGATCTTTTTTTCCAGGCTTCGATTCCACTCCGCTGCAGATATCCACTGCGTATGGGGCGGCGGCGCGGATGGCTTCGGCGACATTTAGAGGCGTGAGGCCGCCGGCGAGGAAAATTCGGCTGCTGGTTCTGGCGCGGCGGGCGATGTTCCAATCGAATCTTTTGCCGGTCCCGCCGTGACGGCTAGGGTGGAAACCGTCGAGAAGGATTGCGGCGGCGCGCTTGTAAGGGGTGAGTTGCGCTGGGCGGAAGGAATTTCGGACGCGGACGGCTTTGATTATTGGATAGGAGCGCTTGAGGCGCGCGACCAGCTCGGGCGATTCTTCGCCGTGCAATTGGAGATAGTCGAGGCCGACGGAGCGGGCGATGGCGAGCATTTTTTCTTCCGGCGCGTTCACGAAGACTCCCACTACGGTGACTTGTTCTTTTAGGCGGCGGACGATGCCGCGGGCCTTTGCGGGCGGGATGTAACGCGGGCTTTGGGGGTAGAAATTGAAGCCGAGAAAATCCGCCCCGGCTTCGACGGCGCGGCGGGCGTCGGTGAGATTTGTGATCCCGCAGATTTTAACTTTCACCATGCCGCTCCGGAATGCACAAGAGGTGGCTTCACATCAATCATCTTAGGTAGACGGGGATGAATGTGCAAGCGTGCGAGAGTGCGGATATTTGCGTGGGGCAGGCCCATTTGGCTTCAGGCTTCCTTCGCGTGCGGTTGAAGGAGGGCGCGCAGGGAGGAATTGGGGTCGGGGCCGCTCATGAGTTGCTCGCCGATCAGGAAGGCATCGAAGCCGGCGCGGCGGAGGCGGGCTAAATCTTCGTGGGTGCGGAGGCCGGATTCGCTGACGGCGATCGAGTCTTCGGGGATGGCGTCGATTAGAGCGAGCGAAGTTTCGATGTGCACTTGAAAATCGCGGAGGTCGCGATTGTTCACGCCGATGATGCGGGCGCCTGAGGCGATGGCGCGGTCGAGTTCCTCGCGCGTGTGGACTTCTACGAGCGGCTCCATTTTGAGCGAGCGGCCGAGATCGAGCAGCTCGCGCAGCAGCGCATCAGGCAAGATGGCCGTAATCAGGAGAAATGAGTCGGCGCCTGAGGCGCGGGTTTCCCAGACTTGCCACGGGTCGATGATGAAGTCTTTTCGGAGGATGGGAATTTTTGTGGCGCGGCTGGCTTCTTTCAGGTCCGCGAGCGAGCCGGAGAAGAAATCTTCTTCCGTGAGAACGGAAAGTGCGGCGGCGCCTGCTTGCTCGATGGTGGCGGCGAGGACTGCGGGGGCGTATTCCTGGCGGATTATGCCGCGCGAGGGGGAGGCTTTTTTCAGCTCGCCGATGATGTTGAAGGCGTCGCAAGTGAGGGCGGCGGGAAAATCGCGCGGGGGCGGGACTTTTTTTTCTACGGCGATTTTAAGGGCTACTTCGGGGAGCACGCGTTTGCGGTGGGCGACGGATTCGCGGCGAGCCGCGACTATTCGGTCGAGGATATTTTTCGCGCGCGAGCTGGTTTCCATGAGCTGGGACTGTGGCAAAACCCCGGTGCGGCTGGGGGAAAATCGCTGGAGGTATGCTAGACGCGGGGGCGGGGGATGTCAATTTGAGGGGGAATCGTGTGCGGGGCGGCCAATCGGGACCCTCCAGCAATTGGCGGGCAAGGATTGGCGTTCCCGGGATTGACCGCGGTCTTTGCATATGGCGCGAGGAGAGCGACGCCGGAGCTGATCTAACACAGAGGACGCGGAGAAAGAACGGAGGGCACGGAGGCGGTGCGGTCCGATTTTTTTGGGTGCGGTTGGCACGACGGGAAGTCGGAAGAGCGCAGACAGGAGTGTCTGCGCCACGAGGAGGACAGGAGTGCCTGTGCCATGGAAAGCCAAGAGGCGGCTGGAGCAAAATCTACTTGGCCAGGAGGGGCTCGGAGAAGCGGATGGGGATGCCGAAATTTGAGCCGCCGAAGCCTTTTAGGATGGCGTAGGTGACGCCGATTACTTTTCCCTGGCGGTTGAAGACTGGGCCGCCGGAGCCGCCGGAGGTGGTTTGGGCGTCGAAGACTATTTTATCGGCGAGGATATCGCCGATGTGGCCCTGGGTGATTAGCGGGCGGATGAGGTTGCGTTGGGCCAGCGCATCGAGAATCTGGGAAACTTCGCCGCCGCCCTGGGAGAGGATTTGCTTAGCAGTGTCTTCATCGGTGCGCGCGAGGATGGCGGCGAGGCCCGTGGCGTAGCCCATGACGACGATGGATTCTCCAGACGCGGCGGCTGTCTTGCTGGCGTCAATGGAAAGGACGGTGCGCTTGAGACCTTGCAAATCGAGGCGCATGGTGGCCAGGTCGGTTTCCGAGGAAATATCCTGGATTTCGGCGTGGAAGGCGCGGGGATCGCCGGGGAAATAGGCGCGAATGGTGGAAATTTCCGGCTGAAAACCCTGGCCGGTGAGTTCGCTGAGCTCGTCATTTTTCCACCAGGGTTCGGCGACGTGGCGATTCGTAATCGCACGCCCCGCGGGCCCGGCGAGGAAACCCGTGCCGAAAATATCGAACTTCACTTCGGGGCCGCGCCCGTCAACGGTGAGGATGGGATTGCCATCGCTATCCTGGAGCGGCTCATTCTGCGCGTTCATGCCCGCATAGCGCAGGCGCTTGCCGCTCGACTGCTGGCGAAATGCGACAGCCACGTGGAGCAGGCAAACACTTTGGACATCCGAGGAGATCAAGCTCTGCGCGCCTGAGCCTTCCTGCTCGACTCGCTTCAGGCGATTGTTGGTGTCTTCGAGCTGCTTTTGAAGTGTGGCGACTTCACTGGAATCCGCGCCCGCCATTTTGGCTTTTAATTCATCGGCTTTCTTTTTCAGCTCGTCTTTGTTCGCGCTTGAGGCGCCCTGCTCGTCGCGGAGTTTGCGGGCCTGGGCGATCAAATCCTGCTGGTGAGTGAGGCCGCCTTCGAGGCGGGCGATGATGGCGTTGGCGCGCTGGTTTTCTTTCTGAGCGCTGCGGGCGAAAAGCAAATAAATGGCGGCCATGAGGACGGCCATGGCGAGGACGGCGGCAAAGCCGAGTTTGAGGCGGCGGTCAAGAGTGAAGGCGTCGCTGGTCATTTTCTCGGTGACGGCCAGGGCTTCGAAGGCGGTGTGCGCGATTTGCTGGCCTTCGTCGGCGATGCGCATTTTTTCGCGGAGCTGCTCCGCTGCGCGGCGCACGCGCAATTGGGCGCGGACGCGGGCGAGGAGCTCGGGCGCGTCGCAGGGGCGCGAGATGGCGTCATCGGCGCCGAGATCGAGGGCGGAGGCGCGCTCTTCGGCGCCTGCGCCAACGAGGAGGATCAGGCGGACTGACTCTGTCGCCGCTGAGCCGCGGATGCTGGCTACCAGTTCGTGAGCGTTGGGCTCGCGGAGGCTGGCATCGAGGATGAGTATATCGGGTGCGGACTCGTGGATGGCGTCGAGGGCTTCGCGCGTGGCGGCGAAGGCCGCGACATCGTAGCCGGCTGATTGCAAGGCGGCGTGCAGTTTTTCGCGGCTGATGGCGTCGGCTTCGACGATGAGAATTTTTTCGCGGGCGCTGGGCATTGGGACGCTGTCTCCAGGAGTGGCAGCTCCGGTTGCGGCTTACAAGCCTATCCTAGTGGAAAACCGGCCGGGCGCAAAGGCTTCCGGCTGGCGCGCCGGACCGTGCTGATAGATGTTTCCGGCAGGATGCAGGTTTCGTGATAGTTTTTCCCGGGCCGTGGATATGGATGAACTCGAACAATTGAACGAGGAGATTATTGTGTGCCGGAAGTGTCCGCGCCTGGTGCGGTATCGCGAGAAAATTGCGCGGGAGAAGCGGCGGGCATTTCGTGAGTGCGAATACTGGGGCAAGCCTGTGCCGGGATTCGGCGATCCTCACGCACGGCTGCTGATTTTGGGGCTTGCGCCGGCGGCACATGGAGGGAATCGGACGGGGCGCGTATTTACGGGGGACCGCTCGGGCGATTTTCTTTACAAGGCGCTTTATGAGTCGGGATTTGCGAATCAGGCGAGGGCGACGAGCAGGGATGACGGGCTTCGATTGAAGGACGCTTATATTGCCGCGACGGTGCGTTGTGCGCCGCCTGCGAATAAGCCGCTGCCTAGCGAGCTGGCGAATTGCCGGCCTTATTTTGAGAGGGAGCTTGAGGTGCTGCGGCCGCGGGCGATTCTGGTGCTCGGTAGCATTGCGATGCGAGCGTATCTGGGTTTGCTGAAGGAGCGCGGGGAGATTAGGAGCTTGGCGGAATTTCCGTTTCGACATGGGGCTCGCTACGTGTTGCCGGGTGAACTGCCTCGGCTTTTTGCGTCTTATCATCCGAGCCAGCAGAATACGTTCACGGGGAAATTGACGGGGGCGATGCTGGTGCGGGTGATGAAGGATATTCGGGGATGTTTGCGTGGCTTGTAGTGGGTGTTGTGCGTTGTCGACATGACTGCGGAGGGGTGCTTGAGGTACGCGGACATGGCTTGTTGGTGCGCTGGATTGATGGCTGGACTGAACACAGAGTACACGGAGAAAGGACGGAGGGCATCTATGAAGGCGTCGGCGTAGTCAAGAGACACGGATAGCGCGACGAGGGAGAACTCGTCTTTCTTCTTCCACAGGATCTTTTCTGCTGGCCGACCAAGGCTCGCTTCCTTCGAATCCTGCGGTGGTTTTGCTCCACCAGCCATCTATTCGGCCCTACAAGCGACCATGATTCACTGCGAACTCCCTCCACGGCTTCGGAGGGAGGCAGGGTGCCCAATCACAGAGTCGATGAGTGCATCAGCCCTCCGTCCGAGCTGCCCTGCATGGGAGCCGGCGGTTGCGGGGTGTTTTTCTGCTCGAATTCCCGCAGCCGCCAGTACAACTTCACGGCCAACTTTCTGGCCACCGCTACCGCAGCGATCTTCCGCCCGCGACGAGCGGCCAGTCGGTGGTAGACGCGTGCCAGTTCCGGGTCTTTGCGGACCGCCATCCAAGCCGCTTCCACCAGCAACGAACGCATCATGCGGTTGCCCTGTTTGCTGATGTGACCCAGGCGCTGGACGCCGCCGCTGCTGTGTTCGCTGGGATTCAATCCCAGATAACTGGCGACCTGCTTGCCACGAGGGAATCGACGGGCGGTCCCGAGCGTGAGCACGAAGGCCAGACTCACAATCGGGCCGACACCGTACTGCTGCATCAACGGCACGGTATCGCTGCGCGCGTGAGCCAGCTGCTCAGCTTGCCGCGTGAGTTCGGCGATCTGCGGATCGAACTGGTCCAGCAGGTGCAGCAAGTCCTGCCGGCGCCGTGCCGCCCAGCAATCGAGCGGCAGCGATTCCAAATGCTTCCTGCCCGCCACCGTCCAGAAACGCGTGCGCGGCAAAAGGCCCTGATTGCGAGCCAGCGCCGACAACTGATTGCGTACCTGTGTGCGCCACCTCACCAAGCGGTCGCGATGCACCAACAACTGCCGGGCATCGCGTTCGGCTGGCGTGGGCACCCAGATGCGCGGGAAGCGGCTGGTGAGCAACAGCTCCAGAATCTGGCGTGCGTCCCGCGGATCAGTCTTCTGCTTGCGCACCACCGAAGCGCGAATCGTGGCCGGGTCGCCCACCTGCAGCTCGTGCCCACAGCGCCCGAGCAATCGCTCGAACCACTGCGCCGCGCAGGTCGCCTCCATCCCGATGCGAGCTCCGGGCGGCAGCGATTCGTAGAACGCTTGGGCCTCCTGGGTGATATGACTCAATCGCCGTTCGACCATCTCGCCCGTTTCCTGGTTCATCGCTGCGACCTGCTGATAGCGCGGATGAAAATCACAACCTATAATCCACATGAGTCGGCTCCTTTCTTGCAGGCCTTGGTCGGTTCGCGCTGCCAAGTGTACTCGCTAGCAAGGAGCCGACGCCTTCATGGCATCACGGAGGGGTGGAGCCACGGGTGAGGTGTGGTGAGAGAGGAAAGGCTCGTTGAATCTAACACGGCGAGGCTAGCCTCGCGGTAACAAAGCGGCGGCTAGCCGCCGCACTCCACATTGGCGGTGGTGGGCGCTCGAGACAGGAGCGAGATCACTTTTGGAGATTGGATTTGGGATTAGCGCGGGCGGGGCATCCAGATTAGGTACACGAAGAAGGAGACGGCGAAGCCTACGAACCAGGCGTATTGGTAGAGGCTGTGGAGCGCGGGGACTTCGAGGCCGATTAGCGCAACTACGATTCCGGCGGCGAGGGCTCCGATGGCGGGCCAGTTGAAGCCGGCCGTGAATTCGTAGGCGCCGCCGCGTTCGAAAAGATCGTCGGTCAAAATCACGCGTTTCCGCAGAATGTAATAATCCGCGATCATCACGCCCGCAATTGGTCCCAGGAAACTGGAATAGCCAACTAGCCAGCCCATCACATAGCTGCCGTGGCTTGAGAGCCAGCGCCAGGGCTGCATCAGCAGGCCGATGAAGCAGGTGATGAGTCCCCCGATTTTAAAACTGATTCGGCGCGGATACAGATTCGAGAAATCGTTGGCGGGCGAGACGACGTTGGCTGCGACATTGACATTGAGCGTGGCGAGCAGCAGGGCGAGCATGGCGACTACGACCGCTACGGGATTGCCAAGACGGCTGAGGACCACGACCGGGTCCCAGATGGCCTGGCCGAAAACGATGACCGTTGCGGATGTGACCGCGATACCGATGAATGAGTAGAAGGTCATGGTAGTGGGCAGGCCGAGGGCCTGGCCGAGCATCTGTTCGCGCTGGCCTTTTGCGTAGCGCGTGAAATCCGGAATATTCAGGGCGACGGTGGCCCAGAAAGCAACGACACCCGTGAGCGAAGGGACGAAGAACGCGAAGAATTCGCCGAAGGTGTGGAATTTTGACGGCGCGGAAAGCATGGGGCCGAGCCCGCCGGCTTTTACATAAGCCCACCCGAGCATGGCGACGCCGAGAATCAGCAGGGCCGGGGCCGTGACGCCTTGCAGGAAACGAATCGTGGAGATGCCGCGGAGAATGACGGCGAGATTGAGCAGCCAGAAAAGGAAGAAGCAAAGCCAGGGGTGGTTCCACGTAGGAATTAGCGCGGCGAGCAAAGTATTGATGGCTTCGCCGCCGATCCAAGTCTGAATGCCAAACCAGCCGCAGGCCACGAGCGCGCGCAGGACGGCGGGGACATTGGCGCCGAGAACTCCAAACGAAGAACGCGCGAAAACCGGAAACGGAATGCCATATTCAGCGCCGGCATGCGCGTTCAGGAGCATCGGTATCAGCACAATGATATTGCCGAGGAAAACGGTGAAGATTGCCTGCTTCCAGTTCATGCCGCCGGCAATCATGGCGCTGGCCATCAAGTAGGTGGGAATGTTGACGCTCATGGCGATCCACAGGGCGGCGTAATTGTAGGTGCCCCAGGTGCGGCGCTCGGGCGGGATGGGAGCGAGATCCTTGTTCCAGAGCCAGCTCGAAGAGGCGCGCGGCGGGGCCGCGGCAGCTGAATTGTCTTCGTGAGCTTCGGTCATCGTGTTTGCGCTCTCGTCGCGCGTGCGCCTGCGAAATGCGGCGCTTATACCCTTGCCGCTCTTACCGGGCAAGGAATTTTCTCGCCAGGGCCGTCGCAGGCTGCTTCATCCGCGAATGCTTGCGAATTGCCCATTGAAAAGGCTGTGGATATTCGGTCATCGAGCATTTTCCGAATTTTAGCCCGCCATTCACACGGTTGACATAGCGTTGGCGCTCGACTTGGGATGATTGTGCCCGCCCTCCAGAAAGTCTTGAGCGACAACAGGAGAATCATGGGACGCGTTCTCTGCTTGTTTTGTCTTCTGGCCTTCGCTGTGGCCCTGGGAAGCTGCACGGGGAGTTCGACCTCTGCGCCTCCTCCCGATGCCAACTTCGGGTACACGCTCCTACTGCGCGGCTTCGATCCCGACGGCAGACCCATGGCGCTGGCTGGAATCCTGCTCGCCGACAATCATGGACACATCCTGGGAGGCGAATTGGATTTAAATGACGCCGGGCAGATCACGCATGTGCCCTCGCCGGTGACCGGCAGTTACACGACGAGCTCGACGTTCGACGGAATTCTTCGCGGCGAGACGACCATCACGACAAACTTCAACCTCCCCGGCACGAGCATCCCCCTCGGCTTGAAATTTGTATTCAACAACGGCGCGACGCAAGGGCGGATCATTGAATTCGACAACAGCGGCTTTTCCAATTCCGGCATCGTGTATATCCAAGGCCCCACGTCGATCGCAGATGCGAACCCGGTCGGCAATTTCGCCTTCGGATTGGATTCGGACGCCCCGATTGGGGCGCGCACGGTCGAGGCCGGCGAATTTGTGATCGTCAATGAACTGCAGCGGCCCCCGAACGGTGGAATATCCGGCGGCCTGGTGGACCAGAGCAATACATGCGCTCCCGCGCCGACTTATTGCATGTCGCCGATCGCCGCTGGGCTGGCCACCGGGCCCGATGAGTTTGGGCGCGGGACGCTGACGCTCAATGCCGGCGGAACGCCAGCTCAATTTGCCTTCTACCTTGTAAATGACGTGGAGATGTTCCTGATGGAAATTGACTCCGGCGCGAAGCCGGGAACGCTGCTGGCGGGGGTGGCGCGCCAGCAAGCGACGTTCGATATGAACAGCCCGAGCACAGGCGCCGTGCTGCAAATGACGGGCCTCGATACCGTGCAGGGAGGAAACTCCATGGCGCCCGACGTCATCATCGGCGCGATGTCCATCTCGGGAGGTTCCTTCACGCTGACGTTTGACACGAACGACGCGGGGAGTGTCCAGACTGGACAGCAGGTAGCGGGCTCCGTCCTTTCCTTCGACCCCTCGAGCGGACGCGGCGTGATTAGCATTGCCGGCGGCTCCAGCAGCGGATTCATGGATACCGCGATTTTTTATCTCTACAGTTCCGGTGAGGGATTCCTGATTGATGCGGATCCGCCAAGCGGAGGCGGAGCCGTCAACAAAGGTCTCTCCGGCAATTTTATCCTGCAATCGGGAGGGCCATTCAGCAATCAAACTTTGGCCGGGCAATCACTCGTTGGTTCCGGCGCTTCGTCCACGCCGGTGATTCCGAACGCGGAAGGCGCGGCAGTCTTCGACGGCAACGGGGGCACGTTTTCCGCCATCGGGGACTTGACCGCGATCCATAAAGGCGATGGAAACGTGACGAATGGCTCATTCAATGGGACTTTCCAGGTGACCGATCCCGTGATGGGCCACGGCACAGCCATGGTGTCAGCCGAACTTTTCGGAAATTTCACGCAGGGCCTGCTATATCCCGCGACGTTCTACATCGTGGCACCGAATCAATTCGTGCTGATCGGGGTGCAGCCTGGCGCGAGCTCTGGCGTGACGTACTTCGATCCGCAGTAGCGTTAAGCCCGCGGCGCAAATTGGACAATTGAAGCCTTCCGAGCGGTTTGACAGCTTGTTCATCCGTTGCTAGCCTGCCGGGCAATGGGACACGCCGAGGCAGACACCGCCGTCATCGAATTTCGCCACGTTAGTTACCGCATGGAAGGCACGCAGGAACTGCTTAACGACGTCAACCTCACCGTGCGGCGCGGGGAAACTCTCGTGTTATTGGGCCGCAGCGGGGCGGGGAAAACGACGGCGCTGAAATTGATCAACCGGTTGCTCGAGCCGAGCGATGGGCAAGTGTTGGTGGAGGGGTGCTCGACGGTCGAGTGGGATCCGATCAAATTGCGGCGGCACATCGGGTACGTGATTCAGGAAACCGGATTGTTCCCTCATTTCACCGTTGAACAGAATGTTTCTCTGGTGCCGCGCCTGGAAGATTGGCCGGAGGACCGCACGCGGGCGCGTGTGAAGGAATTGCTTGCGATGGTGGGGCTCGACCCTTCGAAATTTTCGTCGCGCTATCCCCACGAGCTTTCCGGAGGGCAGCGGCAGCGAGTGGGCGTGGCGCGTGCGCTTGCGGCCGACCCGCCAATATTGCTGATGGATGAGCCGTTTGGGGCGCTTGACCCGCTAACGCGCGGCGAAGTGCAGCGGGAATTTCAGGAGCTGGAGCGGCGCCTCCAGAAAACAATTGTGATCGTGACGCACCACGTGAGCGAGTCGCTGGTGCTCGGCACGCGAATCGGGCTGATGGAAGCGGGGCGGCTCGCGGGGATTTATTCGCCGAAGGAATTTTTGGAGTCGAAGGAACCTGTGACGGCTGCGTACGTGGCGCATCTTCGGATGCACGAGGGCGTCGGGGGGGACGAATGAGCCTGGTGGAATTTTTTCTGCGGCATCAGCGTGAAATCCTGCAGGCAACGGCCGAACATATTTGGCTCGTGGGCGTGACGATGTTGCTGTCGGTGGCGATTGGGGTGCCGCTCGGCGTGCTGGTGACGCGGCGGCCGTGGCTTTCGAAGCCGATTCTTGGCGGCGCGAATATTGCGGAGACGATTCCGAGCCTTGCGCTATTTGGTTTTCTGCTGCCCGTTCCGTGGCTGGGCGATCGCGCCGACCGGCTGGCGGTGGTGGCGCTGACGCTCTACGCGCTGCTGCCGATTATTCGCAACACGGCCGCGGGGATCGCCGGAGTGGACACGGCCGTGCGCGAAGCCGCGCGCGGAATGGGCATGACGGAGTGGCAAATTCTGCGGCAGGTGGAGTTGCCGCTTTCGCTTTCGACCGTGCTGGCGGGGGTGCGCGTAGCGACGGTGCTGACGATTGGGATCGCCACGATTGCGGCGGCGGTGGGAGCGGGAGGGCTGGGGGAATTTATTTTTCGCGGGCTGGCCATGGTGAACAATCAATTGATTCTCGCGGGCGCGATTCCGGCGGCTTTGCTCGCGCTCGGGGCGGATTTTCTGTTGAGCGTGCTGGAGCGGCGGCTGCGTCCGGCGCGATGAGGGCCGCTACAAGTGCGCGGTGGACCGGGCTGATTCTCTGCGCTTGCGTGCTGGCGGCTGGATGCGGGAGGGATGCGCGGGAAACGATTGTTGTCGGCTCGAAGAATTTTTCCGAGCAGGCGCTGCTGGGCGAGATAGTCGCGCAGCATCTGGAGGCGCGGACGCATCTGGGGGTGACGCGGCGGTTTTATCTGGCGGGCTCTTACATTTGCCAGCAAGCGCTGCTGTCTGGACGGATTGATACCTACGTGGAGTACACCGGCACGGCATTGACCGCAATCCTGCACGATCCCATCGAGAGCGATCCATCGGCTGTCTTCGATCGTGTGCGAACGGAGTACATGCGGCGATTCGGGCTTGAAGTCATGCCGTCGCTCGGGTTCAACAACACATTTGCGATTGTGGTGCGCGGGGAGGATGCGCGGCGGCTGCATTTGAAAACGATTTCGGATGCGGCGCCGCATGCGCCGGAATGGCGCGCCGGGTTCGGCTACGAATTCATGGAGCGGCCGGACGGCTACGCGGGACTGGCGCGCGTGTACGGGTTGCAGTTCGCGTCGCCGCCGCGAATTCTGGATTTGGGATTGCTGTACCGCGCGCTACTGGATAAGCAGGTGGATTTCGTGGCCGGGAATTCGACGGATGGGTTGCTG
The DNA here is from genome assembly GCA_963701005.1 of uncultured Acidobacteriota bacterium. GTDB lineage: Bacteria > Acidobacteriota > Terriglobia > Acidiferrales > UBA7541 > Palsa-295. Next base: position 1,256,796 of record OY969555.1, on the reverse strand, counting down.
GCGGCGCGGGACCTGGTGATTCTCGCGGACGACAAGCATTATTTTCCGCCGTACGAAGCGGCGCCGATCGTGCGGAAGGAGACGCTCGAGCGCCATCCGGAAGTGCGCGTGGCCATCGCGGAGCTGAGCGGAAAAATTTCGGACGCGGAAATGCAGAAGATGAATTACTCGGTGGATGGGGAGCACCGCGACATCGGCGAAGTGGCGCGCGAATTCCTTCACTCGAAGGGGCTGGACTGAAGTGGAGCTGCTGCGAGATGTGGAGGAGGGAGGCTGCGCTGAGATTCTTTCCGGCATGGCCGGAATCTTCGATCGCGCATCCTTGTCGGATGCACTCAGAATGACAGGATTGCGGGCGCGTGATGCGAGGCTGTTTGTTACGCCGTAGGGGCACGGCATGCGGCGCTTAGTACGAGGGCGAGAAAGCCGGTAATTCACTTAGATGAACGGAAGAGCGCAGACAGGAGTGTCTGCGCCACGAAAAGGACACGAGCATCTGTGGGACGCTAGTCGGAGGTTGAGACCTTCACCGGCGGGGCGGGCGGCACCTTGTCGTCCTTAAACGAGAATTCGTTTTTTAGGCCGTCGAGAGGCCTGCCGTCGAGCTCGGCGTAGGGATAAACGAAGTAGTTGAGCAGGTCGCCCTTCTGGCCGGGCTTCAGGCGAATATCGCGGCCGAGGGAGAACATGATGCGATTCTGGTCCGTGGCGCCGAAGAAATAATCCACTTTGTCTTTGTTCTTCCAGGCTTCGGAAGCGTCCACGGGAATCCAGCCGATACCCGGCGTGTAAAATTCCGCCCAGCAGTGGTAGCCGCCGATCGTGCCTTCGTGTGTGCCCACGGGAATCGAGAAACCGATTTCGAAGCGCGCTGGAATGCCGGCGGCGCGAGCCATGGCGATAAAGAGGGAATGAAAATCAGTGCAGTTTCCGTGTTTATTGTCGCAGGCCCAGATGGCGTCGCCACGGCCCCAGCCGGTGCCATCGTGGTCGTAGTGCATCGTGGCGATCACGTAGTCGTAGAGGCGGCGCGCTTTTTCGACCGGCTCCGTCGCTCCTTTGGTTTTCTCCTCCGAAAGCTGGGCGATTTCGCCGTTGATGGGGACCAGGCGGTCGGGCTGGAGGAAGCGGGCGGGGGAAATCAGCGGCTGGGATGGCGGGTCGTCGGAGACTGTCAAAGCGACGCGGTGCTCAAAACGCTCGGCATGAAACGTCAAGCGAATGTCGAAGGGCGGCTTAAAATCGTCCGTATCCACGTCGAAATAGGCGTAGCGATTGCCGTATTCCTTTTCGTGCTCGATTCGGAAGCGCGCCGGGCTTTCGATTTTGATGTCCGTGACCGCTTGCGAACGCTCTTCGTACGGCAGCGGCACCCAAATTCGCAACTGATGCGTTCCCGGCGGAACGGCGGGAACGTGCGTGACGTAGGTGAAGACGAAATTCCGCGAGGGAACAGGGGGTGCGCTCGGGGCGGCTCCGGCACGAGAGAAGTTCAGCGAAGAAACGATTGCCCCGCCAAGGAGCAGCACAGCCAGGATTGCGGTCCTTTTCATTGCAGACCCCCATCGAATCTTCAGAGCTTTCTACCGCGTGGATTCTGCCATTAAGGGGCGGGATTGCCAAGAGGAGGATGCGGCGGGACGGAGGCTCAAAACAGACTCAGATGCGCGGAAGATCAGGATTTCGAAATGAGAAGTTTTTCGAGTTCCTCGGTGAGTTCACTGCGGCTGAGGATCCCCTTGCGAAAAAGTACGCGCACGACGGCTTCGAGAGCGTCCGACGTCGTTGCTGGTCTCGCAGGTGGAATTCCAGGGGCGGTGACTTCTCTTGCGGCCGTTGGGTCCGGCTGCGGCGGTGTCCGTGGCCGAGCGGGCGACAAAGGCTGGACAGGCGCAGGAGCTGGCGCGTTTGCTACGGATGCTCCAATGCCCGGCGGAGCCAACTTTCGCAGCTTTTCGAAATCTTCCGGAGAGGCGCCTGTAAACGCGATGCCCATCCCCATGCCCATTTGCGAATAGCGTACTTTGCCGTGCACATGCAAAGTGGTGTCACCTGGATTGAGCGTCAATTCGATGAGCGTGTCCACGGGGAGCGGGGACAGCATCTCGACGTAGCAGCCGCTGAAGGAAATATCTGTCACCTTGGCGGGGACGTTCATGGTTGTTCCTTCCATGGCAATCAGTGATTCAATCCGGCAGGATTGCCGGGGAAACTGACGAAGTTCTTTGGATGTGCCACCAATTGGAGCGCCGTTGTTTGAAATCAAAATGGCGGGCGCGTGGGTGGGGACCTCTATTGCGTTTGGATCGAAGGTATCCTCGGCCCATTCGGGCAAATGTTCTCCCCAAATGTAATTGCCGGGCTCGAGGCAGCGAAGGCCCACTCGATTTGCTTGCGGGGTGCCGGGCTTCCCAACCCATTGAATCCGAAAGCGCGCTTTTCGGCCCTGATATTCGATATCGACCTTTGTTCCGGGCACACCAATGCCGTTCAATCCGGAAAGACACGCGCCTGAGCCGCTGATGTCGTGCACTTGCGCGGTGTCGGTGAAGGGACTTCCGCGGCCGTCCGTCCCATGGACGAGGACCGGCACACGCTTGGCGATTCGCACTTCGGTGCGATGCCCCATGGAACACACCTCTGGAAACGCGCGCCCAGGAGATTGCAAACCGCCTGACTCGGAGAGGTAGTACTAGCGTAGGCGTTGAGTGGAGTGGGGTCAAGGCGCGGGCCGGCGCGATTTCAAAATAGTAACGAAGTGGGCGCGGAGCTGACCCTCATGGGCCACGCGGAGGTGATAGGCAGTGCTGAGATTCTTCGCGCATCCTCGCCGGATGCGCTCCCTCCTACGGCGGGCAGGCAAAATGACAAGATTCCCAGTGCGGCACGAGAGGAAATCGAGGGAGCCGGATGATTTTTATTCGGCTTCCTGGAGCGTCTTGATGTGAGCTTCGAGCGCGGCGCAATATTGATGCTGAGCTTCGAGGTCGGCTTGCAGCTTCTTTACGAGCAGCTCGAGGCGGCGGATTTCGTTGCGCAGCTTTAGAGTTTCGGCCGCAGGGGGCGCAGCGGGGCGCTGCACGGGCGCCGGCGCGGCAGGAGCGGCGGGGCGCGGCGGCTGTGCGGCTGAAAATTCCGCGCGTGAAGCCGGCGCGCCGGCACCGCTCGGCGAAAAGAGGCCGCTCAAAGCGTGAGGCTGGGATGGAGACGGCGCGGGTGACGTTGCGCGCGGAGCGCCACCAGTCTCTTCGGCGGCATGTGGGGCAGGCGCATTCGGATAAAGCAAGGTCTTGACGCGAATAATCAGATCCTGCGGCTGAAATGGCTTGCGGATCAACTCGTCGGCTTTCACCGCCATGGCTTTTTCCGCGACGGTGCGATTCACGACGCCGGACATCAAAATCACGGGCGTCTTCCCGAATTGTTCGTGCTGCTTGATGAATTCGCAAACTTCGTAGCCGTCCTTATCGGGCATGATTACGTCGGTGATGACGGCATCGGGCGCGGCTTCGCCGAATTGCGCGAGTGCCGATGCGGCATCGGGGCAGGTGATGACGTGAATGTTTTCCTTGCGGAAAGCGATCTTGATGACTTCGCGCATTGTTGCGCTATCGTCAATGAAATAGACCGTCGGAGTCCGGGCAGCCGTAAGGGTCTGGGTATCGCTCATGACGACTCCTCCACTTTACTGCGTTCGTCTTCATCGAATTCGCGCATGGCATCGAGCAGCAGGTCGGTGGCTGACCGCAGCACGGTCCGCTGCGCCGCCGTTGCGCCGTACACAAATTTGTAAACGCCCTTGCCGGCGCCCTGGCAGGTCTTCACGATCTGCGTCACCGCCTCATCGCCGAAATAAGTTCCGCACTCGGAATGCAGGATTTCGCCGCCTTCAAAGAAAATGATTCCGTCAGTGTCGCCGGCGTTGACGTGCAGCGCGCCCGTCTGCCGCGCTTGCCCGAGCATCTGAATCACGCCGGGAAGATCGAGGTGCGAGAGGCTGCCGCTGAGGGCCGTGTCCGTGGCCGCGAGCATTTGCGTGGGCTGAAAACCATCCTGGCGGCTGAGCAGGAAATTCCGGACATGCGCGGCGATGTCCGAGGGCTGGCGACGGCGGTCCACATAGTCATCGCAGCCGGCGCGGTAGGCTTCGAGGAGCGCCTGGTCGCCGCCGCTGCCGACGGCGATCAACGGGATATTCGTGGTCTTCGGGTCGGCGCGCAGAATCGGCGCAATTTCGTGCGCGCCCATCTCGCGCAAATTCGTGGCGCAGAGAATGGCCGCGGGTGCGCTCCATTCGAGCATGGTGAGCGCGTAAGCGGCCTGCGTGCTCGGGACAACTTCGAAGCCCTGCTGTTGCAAGGCTTCGCTGAGGCGTTTGGTGAAATACACGTTGCTGTCAATAAGCAGAATGCGCGGGAGATTCGCCGTGGCGTTCATGGCTGGGCCTCGGCGGGCGCGGAGTCGTTTGTATCGGCTGGCTGCGGCGATACGAGCGCTTCGAAATCGAGGACTTCCACGGATTCATCGCCGACCGCGAGCGTGCCGGAAACGTATGCGGGCCGACCCGTGGCCGGTGGTTGCATCTCTGCCGTGGCGAGTTCGCACTCTCCGTTCAGAGGGATTGCGCTTGGCTCGAGCGCATCGCCGAAATCGCGTTGCGCGATCAGATAAAAGCGGTGCGCGGGAGACTTCGTGCCGAGCAGCGCGGGGGCAACGTCGTACACGGGAACGATGCGGCCGCGCCTGACGATCACTCCGGCCACGAGCGCGGAAGAGTGAGGGAACGTGTGCAATCGAACGGGAGGAGCAAGCTCGGCGACAGTGTCCGCAGGCAGAGCGAAGCGGCGTTCGCCGACCTGAAGAAGCACGAAGGAATTGGCGCCGGAATTTTCAGCCGCCGTCATGCCTGCACCGCCCCTTCCATTTCGCGCTGCGACTCGGCCGCCTTGGCGGTGCGGTCGAGCAAACGGAATTCTTCGTTCGTCAAAAAGCCCGCGGGATGAATCACGGGAATCACGTGATCCTCGACGTAGGCAAATCCTCTGTACCAGCGCCGCTCTTCTCCCATAAAGGCGCGCGGCAACGCGTGAACTGCGGAGATTTCCGCCATGCGCTCGATTTTGTCCACGAGGACGGCGACGCGCAACTGGCGCATGATTAGAACCAGCGTCGGCCGCGTGACCGGCAAGCTGAAATGGGCGCAGGCGTTCACGATGTAGTACGTGCGATGGGCGCGTTCAATGGTGTGACGAACTTTCGGAATTTCCGGCTGATCGATTTCGTTGGCGGCGCCGGCCAGGCTGTCTGTGCTGCGAATTTCCTGCACCGACTCGGCGGAAATGGCGAAGGTCTGGTGCGCGACCGAAAACAGAATGATCGTTTCCGAATGGCGCGCGCGCCTGGATTTCCCCGCTTCCTGGCTGGCAATTTTCATCGCACATCCACCGGGACAAGGCGGCACAATTTCGTGACGCGCTTGTCAATCGCCGCGCTGATTTCATCGAGGGCCAGAACCTGGTCCACGGTGCCCGTCTTGATCGCTTCGGCAGGCATTCCGAAAATTACGGAAGTGGCTTCGTCCTGTGCGATCACATGCCCGCCCGCACCTTTCACCGCTTTCACGCCTTTGGCGCCGTCGGAGCCCATGCCAGTGAGCACGACGCCCACGGCCAGCGAGCGCGCATAAGAGCCGATCGTTTCAAAGGCCACATCGGCGCAGGGGCGATAGCCGTCAATGCGCGCGCCTGCGTCTAGCAAAATTTTTCCCGTCGGCGAGAGCCGGAGATGCTGCGAACCGGGGCACAGATAAATCACGCCCGGCTGTGCCGCTTCGTTTGACTCCGCTTCCTTCACGGGCAACGAGGAGATCTCCGCCAGTTGCACGGTGAACTGCTGCGTGAAAGCAGGCGGCATGTGCAGCACGAGGAACACGGCCGCGGGGAATTCCTTCGGCAAGCCCGCTACGACGCGCATCACCGCGGCCGGGCCTCCCGTGGAAGCGGCAATCACGACCATCGGAAACTTTCCGCCATTCTGCGCCGCGAAGGCGGTTCCCGTGGCGCGGACAGGGGGAGACAAGGGCGCCCCATTCGTGGCCGGCACTTTTGAGCGAGTTGCGGTGCGCACGACGCGCACTTTCGCGGCCATCTTGAGCTTCCGCGTCAGCTCGTCGCGCGTGTTGCGCATATCGAGATCGATGCCGCTTGAAGGCTTGGGAACGAAATCAATGGCGCCAAGTTCCAGTGCCTTCAAAGTGCTGTCGGCGCCCTCGCGCGATTCGGAGCTGACGATGACGATCGGGCGCGGATTCTGCGACATGATCAGCTCGGTCGCTTGCAGTCCGTTGATGTGCGGCATGTTGATATCCATGGTGATAACGTCGGGGCGCAGCGATTCCGCGAGCGCCACTGCATCGCGCCCGTCGCGCGCCTGCCCGGCCACTTCGAGCTGCGGATCGGAGTTGATGATCTCCTGAAGCACCTTGCACATGAAGGCGGAGTCATCCACCACGAGGACGCGGATCTTTTTTTCGAGGCCCTTGGTCATCTCAAACCTGCCGCAATGGCACGGGTAACGCCGGCCGCTTTTGCGCCGTGTCCGAGCCGATCAGGCTCTCGACGGTCGTAATCAATTGATCTTCCTGCACGGGCTTGGTCATGAAAGCGGAAGCGCCTTCCTTCATGGCGCGTTCGCGATGCTTCGCGCCGGCGCGCGACGTGACCACCAGAACCGGAATTCGCTTCGTGGCCGGGCCCTGCCGCAAATGCGCCATCAGCTCGTAGCCATTCATGCGCGGCATTTCGAGGTCGGTGATCACCAGATGGCAGCCGACCTGCGCGACGATTTCCGAAGCTTCGAGGCCGTCGGATGCTAGCTTCACGCGGTAGCCCGCTTTTTCGAGCATGCGTCCGACGAATTTGCGCACGCTGATCGAATCGTCCACGACGACGACCACGCGATCGTTCTCGACCGGGTCCACGGCCTCGGCTGGAATGCTGCCGGCCGCGACCGCTTCGGCGCCTGGCGCGAAAACGCGTGCGGCTGGCGAAGATGCCGGCAAGGCGTGGCGCTCGGCCGTGTCCGCGGAAACGAGGCGATTCAAATCGATGAGCAGGATCAAGCTGCCGTCCGGCGCGATGGTGGTGCCGGGAAAGAGTTTCACGCGCCGCATATAGTCGCCCAGATTCTTGATGACGATTTCATCCTTGCCGAGAACTTCTTCGACGACGACGCCGACCTGCTTTCCCGCGACTTTCACGATGACCATGTGGAAGTAGCCGTTCAAAGGCTCGAGCGGGGGAAGAGCGAGCTGGAGATCGAGGCGAATGACTTCGGTGACCACGTCGCGCACGCGCGTGAGCAGCTTGCCGCCGACGTCTTCGATTTCATCCGGGCGGAGGCGGCGAATTTCTTCGACTACGGCGAGAGGCAGCGCGAAGACGGATGTGCCGCAGCGGACGAACAGCGCCTGCGAGATGATCAGGGTGAGCGGAACTTTAACCGTGAAGCAGGCCCCGCGCCCGAGCTCCGAACGAACTTCGATTTCGCCGTTCAGCGCGTGCACATTTGAGCGCACTACGTCGAGACCGACGCCGCGCCCGGCGAGCTCCGTCATAGAGGACGCCGTGGAAAATCCCGGGCGGAAAAGAAATTCGCGCAGCTCGCGTTCGCTGAGCTCCGCGGCCGCCACTGCGGACATGGCGCCCGACTCGATCACGCTCTGGCGCACTTTTTCGTAATTGACGCCGCGCCCATCGTCTTCGACTTCAATATAAATATGATTGCCGCGATGATAGGCGCGCACCGCGATGTGGCCCTTTTCGGATTTCCCGGCGGCGCGGCGCGCATCCGGCTCATCGATGCCGTGCGCGACGGCATTGCGCACGAGATGAATCAGCGGATCGCTGATGTGCTGGATGATGTTGTTGTCGAGTTCGGTCTCGGCGCCTTCGAGCAAGAGTTCCACCGGCTTGCCCGTGGCCTTCGCGGCATCGCGCACCGTGCGCGAGAGGCGCGTATAAAGGTTGCCGATGGGCACCATGCGCGCCGCGGTGATTTCGTCCTGGAGGTGATGCGCGAGTTTCGTGAACTCGTCAATGTCCGTATCCACGCGGCCCATGAAGCCCTCGAGCTGGGTGAGGACTTCGGTGACGTCCGCGGAGATTTCCGTGAGCGAACGCGAGAGGATATTGAAGTCATCGTAGCGGTCCATCTCGAGCTCGCTGAATTCGAGCAAATCGTTCGAGGTAATCGCCGGCATGGAATTGAAATTTCCGCGGAAGGTATCCATCTGCGGCGGGTGGCTGCCTGGCATCAACGTCGAGCTGACGCGGCTGAATTCGTGCTTGTCCTGAAATTCGGAGACCTTGCCGGAGAGCCGCCCCTTCGAAAAATTCAGCACTTCGACGAGCTTCGAGAGCTCGGAGAGGCGGCCGACCATCCGCGTACGGTTGATCACCAATTCGCCGACGGCGTTCATCATGCGGTCGAGCCTATCGAGCGAAATGCGCACGGACTTTGCCTGCGGCAGAGCTGATGCGGCAGCCGGCCGAGAGGCGGCGGCTGGGCGTGCCGCCTCCGGCGATGCTGATTGCGTGCTTGCGGCGTCCGCGGCTTCGACCGGCGCTTCCACCGGTTCCTCGGGCGCCAATTCTGAAATTCGCGCGAGCAGTGGGTCCACAGCCGCGGCCATTTCCGCGGTGCTTGTCCATTGACGGTGCAGAAATTTCTTCAGCACGTCCACGGCTTCGAGACACATATCCACAATTTCGGAGTTGGGCCGCAGCGCGCCATCGCGCAACTGGCCGAACAAGTCCTCGACGCGATGGGCCACGGCGGAAAGCCTGTGAAGGCCAACCTGCGCCGCTGAGCCTTTCACCGTGTGCATGGAACGGAAGAGCCGATGGATTTCCTCCGGATTCGAATTCGATTCGAGCGCCAGCAGGGATTCCGTGACGGCCTGCAGATGCTCCTCGGCTTCGGGAATGAAAAACTCGAGAACTTCGTCGGGAACCTCGCCATCTTCCGGCAAATGCTCCGCAAACGAAGCCGCCGGGAAGACGCTGGGGATCGGCTCGCCTTCGCCGACATAGTTTGATTCGGGTTCACTCGCCGGCTCGGCGGAAGGAGCTGCTGGAAACGCAAAGGCGTAACGCTGCTTGAAGGAGGTGATGTCACCGCTGGTTTCAGCCCCTGTCGAACTGATCTGGAGCAAATCGAATTCGAGCACGGAGATCGCGTCGGAAATAAATTCAGTGAGCGGGCCATACATATCCGCCGTGAGCGACGCGTTCATGGCGTAGTGGAAGATGTGCGCCATTTTTGCGGCCACTTCCGAAAATTGCGGAAAGCCGTAGCTCGCGGAAGTTCCGGCAAGCGTGTGCGAAGCGATGTAAAGCTTCTCGAGATCTTCGGGCCGAGTCTGCGGCCCCTGCAACAGGCCGGAATACTCGCGCAAATATTGGAGGTTTTCCGAAGCCTCCTGGAGGAAGAGCTCGACCGATTCCTGATTCGGCGAGGTCACAGGCTTCCCTCCACGAGCGCGGCGGCGCGGCTCGCTTCCGTCGGGACCGGCTTGCGATAAATCCGGCAATCGCCGAGCGTGATGGGCTCAAATTTCATCGGTAAGTCGGAGAGCGTCTCCGAATGGCCCAGCAGGAAATATCCGCCGGGCTCAAGCGCGTCATAGAAGCGGCGCAGAATCGCAATCCTCCGGTCTCCCGAAAAATACATCAGCACGTTCATGCAGAAGATACAGTCGAACTTGCCGACGTACACCGACTCCACCAAATTCATTTGCGCAAACGAAATCATGCGCCGGATGCGCGGCCTCACCTGATAGCCGTGCTTCGTGGACGTGAAATACGCTTCCACCTGGCCCAGCGATACGTCCTGCAAGCTGCGCTTCGAATAAACGCCGCGTTCGGCATGGCGCAGCGCGCGGCGGCTGATATCCGTGGCCAGAACTTCGATTTCCCAGGCCTCGGCAAATTTCAGCGCTTCGCACAGCGTCACGGCAATCGAATACGGTTCTTCGCCGGTTGAACATCCCGCACTCCAGATGCGCAGCGTGCGCGGATTTTCCCAGAACTTTCGCTCCTGCACTTCCGGCAGAATCTTCTTGTCCAGCGCGTCGTAAACCGCCGGGTAACGAAAGAAAGAAGTTTCCTGCGTGAGCAGCTGCTCGAGCAGCGCTTCATACTCGATGCTCGAACCGCGCACGTGCCGCAGCAGCTCGGTGCCGGTGGCCAGCCCCTTCTCGTCGAGAAATTCGCGAATACGTGTCGAAAAAAACCGCTCGCGCGATGCATCGAAAAGAATCGCGGACCGCTGTTCGATCAGCGCTCGAATTTCATCGAGCTCGGACTCGGTAACTTTCGCGGTGGTGGCTGGATGCGGTTTCATGTTCGGCACGCGTCAGCCGCCGGCCTGCCTTCACCGGCAGCGAACATCAGCCCACACTTACCGGCTGGCTCCCACGGGCGCCGCCGGCCGCGTCTCTTCCGCTGATTCAGCGGAGCGCGACGATTGCGAAGACCGGAATTGCGCCAGCGCTTCATTGAGCTGCTCGGAAAGCTTGACCATGTTGCCGACGGTCGAGGCCGTTTGCCGCGCGCCCTGCGTCGTCTGCCGCGTGATGCCGGAAATAATCTGCATCGCGTTGGCCACGCCTTCCGTTCCGCGCACCTGCTGCTTCGAGGCCAGCGAAATTTCCTGGACGAGTTCGGCCGACTGGCGCACGACGCTTGAAATCGCTTCGAGCGCTTTGCCGGCTTGATCGGCGAGGCCCGCTCCCACTTCCACTTCGCGCGTGCCTTCCTCCATCACGACGACCGCTTCGTTCGTCTCCGCCTGAATGGCCTTGATGAGCGCGGCGATGTCTTTCGTCGCGCTGCGTGAGTGCTCTGCCAGCTTGCGGACTTCGTCGGCAACGACCGCGAATCCGCGGCCAGCTTCTCCGGCGCGGGCCGCTTCGATGGCGGCGTTGAGCGCGAGCAGGTTGGTTTGTTCGGTGATGTCGTTAATCACGTTGATGATTTCAGAAATTTCGAGTGAGCGATCGCCGAGCGATTTAATCTTCTTCGCCGTCGCTTGCACCGACGCGCGAATGCGCTGCATGCCTTCGAGCGTGTCGCGGACGGCGCGGTTGCCCTGCTCGGCGGCGTCGAGCGCGCGGCGCGCGGCTTCGGCGCTGGCTTCGGCGTTGTTGGACACCTGTTTCATCGAAACCGTGAGCTCTTCGACGGCCGAGGAAGTGTTGGTGATTTCCTGATCCTGCTGCGTGGCGCCGGCGGTCATATCGTCCGCGGCTTCGAGAATTTGATTCGCGCTCGCGCTCACGTCAATCGCGGCCTTGCGGACGCGCTCGAGAACTTTCGTGAAGTTGTCGAGCATGAAGTTCACGGAGTCGACCACGTTGCCGAGGGCGTCGTTGGTCACTTTGCCTCGAATAGTCAAATCGCCGCGAGCGACTTCCTTGATCGTATTAAGCAGGTCCGTGATGCTGCGCTGGAGCGAATCCTGCGCTTGCTGATTCGTGACGGCGTGCGCCACCTTCGCGGCGCTGCGATTGAAATTCTCGGCGATGAATTCGAATTCGTCGCCGGATTCCAGTTCGAGGCGCGCGCGCGAATCACCGGCCACCAGGCGCTCGGAAAATTTCGCAAGCTCGTCCACCGGCTTCAGCACGCGCTTGCTCAGCACGAAGACGATCGAGAACGCGCCGATCACCGCGAGCAAGCCCGCGCCGAAGAGCGCGCCTTGCGCGCCGCCCGGCACGGACGAGGCGTCGGCCGCCTGCGCGCCGGAATGCGTGCCGGCGTAATACGCGAGCCCCAGGACGCCGAACAGCGTCACGCCGATCCACAGGACCAGCAACCAGATTGTGGAACTCAAACGAGCTTTCATGACTTCCTCCCAAGAACTTTTCCGCGCACCCTGCGCAGGCCTAGAAATCTTTTCCCCGTTTGCCAGAAAACAATTTGCGCCGGCGCAGCGTTAGATCACAGGCACCGGAAACACATCCGTCAAGCGCCGCAGGTCAACGACCAGCGCGAGGCGATCGTCGTGCCGCAGCATTCCGCGGCAATGCGGCACATCGCCCGGCGCCTGATCGAGCAGCGCCTCTTCCGTCGCCGAGTACGTGCCGATCACTTCGTCGGCGGCGATGCCCAGGCGCAAATCCTCGCGCTGCGCGTCGCCTTCGAGCGCGGCCACCACCACATGCTTCGGCAGCAGCCCGGGCCGTCGGCCCTCCGTGAACGCGATATCCACCAGCGGCACGATCGTCCCGCGGAGATTGAAAACTCCCATCAGGAACGCCGGCGCCAGCGGAACGCGCGTCACGATCGGCCAGTCAACAACTTCCTCGACCTCGAGCACGTTGAGGCAGAATCGCTCGCGGCCCGCGCGAAAAACGCAATACTGCCGTTCAGGCAGGCGTTCCTCGGAAAGCGTTTCGCCTTCGAGAAACGCACCTCCCTCAAGCTCTAGAGGCAGGCCCGCGTTTTCCTGCTCGTTCGCCATCAGGCAAACCTCTTCACCGCGTCCAGCAATTCCTCCGGCGTGAAAGGCTTGGCCACATACCCGTTTGCGCCCTGCTGCTCGCCCCAGTAGCGGTCGCTCGGCGTGGTCCGCGAAGTGACCAGGATCACTGGAATTTTCGAGTAGATGTCCTGGCTCTTCAGCTCGCGGCAGGCCTGAAAGCCGTTGCGCTGCGGCATCACGACGTCAAGCAGGATCACGCTGGGGCGCTCTTCCTCGATGGCTTCCTCGATTTTCGTGGGATCGGAAATGCCCACCGAGTGAAAGCCGCCCTGCTGCAAAAAATTCTGAATCAAGCGAACTTCCGCTTGCGAATCATCCACCACCAGCACTTTCTTCATCACAGCCGCACCTCCCCCTAGAGATACCCGCAGAAATAATTGCAACTGCACAGCCACCCTTCGCAGCGGTTTCGCTAACTGCGACTACTTTGCAAACCTCTTTGCAATCTGCCGCTTACGGGCCATTGCGGCGTCCTTCACGATCGCGTCACCAAGCCGTGAGACATGGCTTCCGTCTCAACTTGAGACTCTTTCTCACCGGCGCGCATTTCGGCCGCGAGCGATGAGAATCGCTGCATGATCTCGTTGAGCCGCAGCGCCATGGTGTGAATAGTCCGAATTTGATCGCGGCACTCAGCTGAAACCTGGCCCGGCTCGAGCAGGAGCAAATCGGCATTGCCGAGAACGGAGGTGAGCGCATTGTTCACGCTCGGGCGCATGTCGAGCATGTAACGCCCGAGAGTGGCGTGGCGCTGGCTTTCGAGAGCGAGACGTTCGGCGCGCTGTGCACGGCCCACTGCTTCGACGCGACGCAGGGCTTCATTCGAAACGAGAATTAGTGTGCCCGTCCAGCCGTCCTGCCGCGGGACGACAAGCAGATGCGGATGGTCGGCATGCAATGCAGAAGAATCTTTCGTGTCATCGGTGACGTACACGGCGGCTGTCGCAGGAAAGGCGTCGAGAGAAGAAAGAATTGCGTCGAGCTTGCCCGTGCGCACGGGCCCGACGATCACGAGCTCGTGGTTCAGCGGGCTCGCGGCGTGCCAGACGTCGCTCGTGACCAGCGTTATCTCCGGCACGTGGCGCTCGGCCTGCCAGCGCGCCGCAACCGTGCGTGCGAATTCCGTGTCGTCCGATACGATCAGGACGCTGGGTTGTTTCAAGGGATGCCCGCTCATTTCCCCCGCCTCAGGGCTGGAGCTTTTCCGCCTCTTCGATATTTGAAAGCAGCCGCTTCGTGCTGATGCCCAGATTCACGGCGGCCTCGGTATTCTTTGCGCGTTTGGCTTGCTCGACGCGGCCTTGGAAATAGGAAACTTCGCTGCGCGCGTGAACGATGGCTGATGCGAGCGCGGCTTCGTCGCCCGAACGCTTGCGCTGGTCGCCGGCAACTGCCAGCAGTGCGCGCGCAACCACGGCGCGGCGCAAATCTTCCGCTTCTTGCCCGCCTTCGGCCACAAACGCGGCCACTTCCCAGGAAGACAGCAGAACTTTCGTATCCTGCAAAACCACGGTGGACATCGAGCGGCCGCGCGAGGGCGGCGCGGCAATCAATTGCTCCCAGATTGCTTCGAGGCACTTTTCCGTTTCAGCCGCTGGCGTGGGCTGCGCCGGACCATCCGCCGCGGGCTTCGCGGGCTTGTTTGCGGGAGCCGGTGCGGAAGGTGCTTCCGGAGCCGGCGCATTTGAGGCCGTGATCTCCTTTGTTTTCCTCGGCGCCGGTGGCACAGGAGGAGCAACTTGCACAGCGGCAGGAGGCGGCGGAGCAACGGGAGCAGGTGTCTTCGCCTTGGCAGACTTATCCGCAGGCGTGACGGGCTTCGAGATCGCCGCAGGTTTTGGAGCGGACGACGCGCGCGGGTGACCGCCTCCAAGCGCCTCTTCGAGATCGGCGCGCAGGGCCAGGAGTTGCTCGAATGCGTGGCTCACCGAGCTTTCCGTGTAGTCCTTATGAAACGGCTGGCGCCAGTTTTCGCACCAGTGGCGGAGCTGCACGGTGGCTTCGGCGGCGGAAAATCCGGCGCGCCGGCAATCCACCGATTTCACTCCGCGAGCTTCGAGCGTCTCCACGGCCTGCTGTACCGCAGTCCAATCCGCGTGCAACATGCGAATGAAAGCGCGGCGCAGAGAAAAATTGAACCGGCAGAAGGCAACCAGCGCGGCCGGATCGTAGAACATGCAGCCAGCTGAATCCTTCAGCAGGCGGCCTTGTTCGAGCAGTCCATGCTCCATCAAATCGCGCAGGCTGTGGCACGTGTCGAGCGTCTCGAGAATTTTCTCGAGCGGCTCGCACCATTCAAGCGGCGTGGCATCGGCTCCGGCCAGCACAGGCTGCAGGACGTGCGCGACGTCTTCGAGCTTGATCGTTTCGCGATAGAGTTCCACGGGCGCGCACAGCGCAAAGTATTGCACCAGCAATAAATCGATCTTGTCGCGGTCCACCGTCGTCTTATCCGGCTTTTTCAATTGCCGCTGGATAAATGCACGGAGCGCTTCCTCGCTGGCGTTCAGAATTTCCGAAGGAAGCTGGCGGATCTGGTAGGCGCGGACTTTTTCGTCAATCTCGGCGAACCATTGCAGATCGCGGTCGAATACTTCGCGCGTGGGCCGCGCGGGCGGCAATTCGCCGTCCGGATACGTAAGCGGCACAATATTGAACTGCGTCGCGAGCGCGGCATAGAGCGGATAGGCGGCGCGTGCCTCAGCCCACTGGGCCGCGAAATCCGCGGAGCCGGCTGCGCTGAGGTTCTTCGCGCCTGCCGGTTGCTTCGTGGTTGTGACCGGTGTCTTTGGTGTCATGGTTTTATGATCCAGTTGCCGACTTCGGCGAGGAAGCGCGCTGCAACCGCCTTGCGCCCGTCGTGATAGCGGACGGCGACGACGGTGGCGCGGGCATCGAGCGAGCCATCGGAATTAAGCAAACGCACGCTATCTTCAAATTCCAGCGGCAGCGTGGACGCGAACAACACTTCGTGAGCGGTGCCGAATTCGATTACCGTCTGTTCCTGAAGCCGCCGCCGGCCATTGCCGAGAGTGATCACGCGCACGGGAATCCGCACGGGCGATGCGCTGGGAAAAAGGTGAGCCAGTTTTACGACGCACGTCTCATCGGCAGAAACGGATGTGATTTCTGCTTCAGTCGCCACGAAACCCCCAATCCTTGCGCCGTTTTTTATTCCCGCCACTCGGCCGAAATTCCGAAACTGCCGGCCACACGGCGGGCGGATGCACCTGTACCGAATTCTTCCCGCAAGGGGGATTGCACGACCGCAGCCAAAGATTCAGGAGCGCTCGTATTCGTAAGTGGCTTCGCAGCAGGGGGATACGAAGGTGGGTGGAGGCGCGATTTCTCGCCCGCGTCTCAGACTGACACGGAAACGTCTCACGCGCGCTTCCTGAAATTGTGGCTGGGATTCAGCGCGGAAAGGAAACTGCCGGGTCTCAACTTGATTGCGCGACGGTTTCGAGGATCTGCTTTTCCGAGGAACCTTTCGTAATTTGATACCGCTTCAGTTTCCTGTAAAGCGTGGCGCGGCTAATTCCGAGCATCCTTCCGGCAAGCGCCTTGTCGCCGCCGGCTTGTTCGAAGACGCGCAGGATGGTCATGCGCTCCAAGTCGGCAAGAGCAGTGGTTGAAAGCGCGGCAGCATCGCTGCCCGCGATTCCGCCTGCATCCGCGCCGCCGATAGCCGCCGGCAAGTCGCTCTGATCAATGACGCGGTGATCGCCCAGCGCAATCGCGCGGGCGATGCAGTTCTCGAGCTCGCGGACATTCCCCGGCCAGTCGTATTGCAGGAAGCTCTTCATCGCCGCGGGCGTCACCTGGATATTTTCGCCGGGCGCGTAGCGGTCGAGAAAGCAATGTACGAGCTGCGGAATATCGGAGCGCCGCTCGCGCAAGCCCGGCAAGTGGACGGTGACCACGTTCAACCGAAAATAGAGATCCTTGCGAAATGTGCCGGCGCGATAAGCGGCTTCGAGATCACGGTTCGTCGCGGCGATTACGCGCACGTCCACTGGATCTTTCTCATTGCTGCCGACCGGGCGCACCTCTTTCTCCTGGAGGACGCGCAAAAGTTTGGCCTGCATTTCGAGCGGCAGTTCGCCGATCTCGTCGAGGAAAATCGTCCCGCTGTTCGCGGCGTGAAAAAGGCCGCGCTTGGCCTTCAGTGCCCCGGTGAACGCACCTTTCTCGTGGCCGAAAAGTTCGCTCTCCATCAACGTCGGAACGAGTGCACCGCAGTCCACGGCAATGAATGGCATCTGCGCAAGCGGGCCGCGGAAATGAATCGCGCGCGCTACGAGTTCCTTGCCCGTGCCGCTCTCGCCGGTGATGAGTACCGGAGTGCGCGTATCCTTCAGGCGCGAGACCATGCGCATCACGTCTTGAATCTTCGCGGAAGTGCCGGTAATTCCGTCGAGCTGCGTTTCCGTGTTCACGCGCTCACGCAGAAATTGGTTTTCAGTCACGAGGCGCACTTTTTCGGCCATGCGTTGCAGGAGCTGACGCAATTTTTCCACGCGGAACGGCTTCTCGATGTAGTCATAGGCGCCCTGGCGCATGGCGTCCACGGCCGATTCGATCGAGCCGTGGCCGGTCATGATGGCCACTTCGGCGCGCGGCAATTGCTCTTTGATTTTTCGCAGCAAGTCCGAGCCGGAAAGGCTGGGCAGCTTCAAATCCGTCACGACGATATCGGGCGGCCCGGTCTCGAGCGATTCGAGCGCCGCTTCGGCCGTTTCCGCCTCCGCGCAGACGAATCCCAGCCCCTGCCCGACGGTCATACAAAGCCGCCGGATACTCTGTTCATCATCCACAATCAGGAATCGAAGCCGCTGTTCGTCCTTCATGGCCTTCCGATCGTTTTCACCACCGCGTCCATCAGTTGATGGACACGGAATGGTTTTTCAACGCACGGTGTGCCGGTCTGCGCCAGCAGGACAGCCGTCTCGGCGCTGGCCGTATCACCCGTGATGAAAATAATTTTTGACGCCAGTTCGGGCCGGTGGCGGCGCAGCCAATCCTGGACGTCGGCTCCGGAAATTCCGCCCGGCGTGCGAAAATCCGAAATCACGCCGCGAAAATCGCCCGTGGCCAGCATTTGCAATCCCTCGGCGGCCGAATTCGAGGGCACCACTTCATATCCCCGCCGTTCGAGCGCGATCCGCAAAAATGCGGCCACCGATGGCTCATCTTCGATGAGCAAGATTCGAATCCGCGCAGCCGTGGCCGTGCCGCTCGCCGAGATCATTGAACAGCCCCGGCGGCCAGCAATTCCGCGGCATTTGTGGCCACGGGCAATCGAACGATGAATGTGCAGCCGATGCCGTCCGGGTTATTCCGCGCGGAAATTTCGCCGCGATGGGCGCGCACGATGCCGTAGCAGATGCTCAACCCGAGTCCTGTTCCCTTGCCAACTTCCTTGGTCGTGAAAAATGGATCGAAGATGCGGTCCGGATGCGAGATTCCTGGCCCATTATCTCGAAAATGAATTTCGAGCTGGCTATTGCGGTGCCAAGTCTCGATCTCGATTTTTCCTCGCCGGCGCGTGTCCTGAACGGCGTCGTAGGCGTTGTTCAAGATATTCAAAAACACCTGCTGTAGCTGGTGCGGATCGCCCACGACAACAGGCAAATTCTCTCCGTAGCGTTCTTCTAGCTCGACGCCGTGATTCGAGAAATCATAAGCGCGCAGTTTCAATGTCTGCCGCAATACCGTATTCACCTGCACCGGCTCGCGCTGCGCAGGCATCTGGCGCGCGAAACTCAAAAGGTTCTGCACAATTACGCGCGTGCGCTGCGCCTCCTGGAGAATTACTTCCAGCTCATCCTTCGCCGCCGCGGGAATTTCGGGGCTTTCGAGCAGGAGGTCGGTGAATCCCACAATCGCCGCGAGTGGATTATTCACTTCATGCGCCACACCGGAAACAAGCTGGCCCAAGGCAGCCATTTTTTCCGTGTGCATGAGTTTCGCTTGTAGATCGGCGGCATCCGTCACGTCCGTCATCACCACCACGATGCTATTGATGTCTGCCTGCTCGTCGCGCATCGGGCTCAAACTGATCGAGAACTGGCCCGCCGAGCCATTGCCGCGCACGATGGGGATTTCCAGGTTGTCGAGCGCCGCGCCCTGGAGCGTCCGCTCGAGCGCCTCCGTCAGCAGCGGCCTGCGCGCTGGCGGGACCATTTCAATCAACGCGTGGCCAAGCAAATCCTGCTCACGATAGCCTGTCTCAAAGCAGCGCCGGTTCGCGTAACTGATCAGCCCGGCAGTATCGAGCACCAGAATCATGCTCTGCGTGTTGTTAAGGATGTTCTTGTTGAAGTCGCGCTCGCGCCGGTAGCGCCGCTCCGCTTCGCGCCGGTCGGTGATATCTTTCAGCACGTGGATGGTGCGCAGGTCATCTTCGTGGCCGCTGGTAATTCGGGAAGCGGTAACAAGGTAGGATCGCTCCCCGGCCTGATAAATAAATTCCTCTTGCGGCGCTTTTTGGTTGCGGCAGAAAGGGCATCGTCCCGGTTGCGCGGCCGATCCGAAAAGTTCCAGCTTTCCGATATCGCGCCCGACCGCGTCCATCGGACGCACCTTTAGCAAATCCGCGAGCGCCCGATTGAGGCGCAGCACCCGGTTGGCCACGTCGTGCACGACGATGAAATCCGAAATCGCGTCGAAATCTTCCACCCACTGCTTGCGCGATTGCTCGATGCGCGAAAAAAGCCGCACATTTTCGAGCGCCACCGACGCGTGGCCCACAAGCGCTTCGAGCAGCTGCATCTCCGCCGCCGAAAGCTCGCTCGCCAGGTCCACCAGGCCCAGGACGCCCAGCAATTCGCCTTCGCTCCCCGTCAGCCGCGCGAGCAGCAAATCCTTCCAGCCCAATGCCTCTCCCAGTTCGCGACCCAGTAGCATGGTGGCAGATCCTGATCGCAGCTCGACCGTCGGCACTGTCGCTTGTTCGGCCAACGCGGCTGCTAAACGATGCTGGATGATTGCATCCCAGCGCTGAGCCGGCCCGCTCAAGCCGGCGATCGCCCACTCCGACCCGCGCGCGAGGACCAGCACGACCGCGCGAGCGCCCAGCATTTCGGCGGCGCGTGCGGTTAGTCGGCGGGCAAACTCGGAGGTGCCAAGCGAGGGGTTTAATTCCAGTGTTGTGGCGGAGAATTGCGCCAGCAGGCTCTCGAAAGAGCCATCGAGACGAGAAGGGATCTCCCGAGTTTTCTTCAAAGCACGCATGGAGGCTTGGGGGCTTGCGCGCGTTGCGCCTTTACTTCTATGACGTTACGGTCTCATCTCATTTTGAGTCAAGCGAAGCCCGTGGACGTGTTGCTGAAACGGGCAATCAGGCGCGCGTCGCAAGCTGAGACTAGAAAGCGCGGGCGGCAGGCCGTTTGAGACGGATGCCCCGAGATCCAGGCCCAGCGCTCGGATAATAGCTACGAAAGAAAGCTCCTAGAATCAGTGGCATAGAAGAAATTTTGCCGGATTCCGCGCCCTCTTGAAGAAGGCTGCGTTCATGGCATTGCCCTTGCAATTTCCGTAGCTGGATATATCTCCCAGCCTGGGAGGGGTCTGAATGATTCGGAAGCTTGGGGTTGCGGGGCTTGCACTTTCGTTGCTTTTAGGGGGGACGCTGGCTTTGTCACCGAAGGCACCCGCGCAGGAATCTGCGCCGGAATCGGCCAAGCGAAAGATAAAAACCCGGGTAATGCCGGATTACCCGGCGCTTGCAAGACAACTGAAGGTTACGGGAAAAGTGAAGCTCGAAGCGACGATCGCAGCCGACGGTCACGTGACAAGTACAAAGGTAGTTGGGGGCAGCCCGCTGCTGGTGAATGCAGCCGCGGACGCGCTGAAGAAGTATCGCTTCGAACCTGGACCAAAAGAAACAACTGAAGTGATCGAGTTCGATTTCTCGGGGCAGAACTAGAACCCCTCAGGCTGTGGGCAGAGGGATTCTTTCTGGGCAGTGAGTGGAGGCGTGGCACATGACGATTAGCAAGAAGCTTTATCTCGGTTTCGGCGCCATCCTGGCGATCATGCTGTTCCTGTTCGTGATCAATCTTTTCACTGTCGCGCGGGAATACGCTGCGCGCTCAGCCTCCAGTGCCACTCTGGCCGATGCCAGCACCATTGAGACCATTCGCTACAAGATGATGGAAAACCGCCTCAACCTTGGGAATTATCTACTGAGCGGCGATTTGCGCGACGAGGATAAAACCAACAAAGGGGTCGTGGATCTCCTTCAACTCGCGAAAGAAGGCGGCACCAAGGCTAATGATGCGTTTCTGAAAAACGCGCTGACGCAAGTGGAGGAGAACGAGCGCAACTGGTCTGAGAATTTCGCCAAGGAGATGATCGCCAAGCGCCATCAGGTTGATGCCGGCGACGCCACCGTCTCCGACATGCAGATTTATTACCTCCAGCACGATCCCGCGTCGTGGACCAACAAGTCTTCCGGTGTGCTCGACGAAGCCAACCGCGCCGTTCGCAAGACGCTTGACGATTCGAATGCCAAGGCCGCGTCTGCGACGGCCTGGAGCACGGGAATAACGACCATCGGAACCTTGGTGGCCGTGCTGCTGGGTGCCTTCATTGCTTGGCGCACCGCGAAGACCATCAAAGAGCCGCTGTATCACTTGATTGAAGTAGCGCACAGGATTGGCGAGTCGGGCGATCTGGACCAGTCCATTGATATTCATCGCGACGATGAAGTAGGCGTGCTGGCCGACAATTTCAACAAGATGATTGTGCACTTGAAAGAAATGGCCACCGTCTCCGCCTCGATCGCCGAAGGTCAATTGTCCGTCACCGTCCAGCCGCGCTCGCAGCAAGACACCATGGCCAAGGCTTTCGGCCGCATGACGCAGGGACTTCGCGACCTGGTCCGCCAGGTGCGCGATAGCGCATCGCAAGTCGCCAGCGGTGCAGGACAAATGGCCAGCGCTTCGGATGAATCAGCCAAGGTGAGCGTGCAGGCCGCGTCGGCGATTGATGAAGTCACCAGCACGATGCATGAAATGAGCATCAACGTGCAGAACGTGGTGAAGAACACGCAGGTGCAGGCTTCGAGCGTTTCAGAAACCTCCGCTTCGATCGACCAGATGGTCACTTCCATCCAGCGCGTGGCCGATACCGCCAAGCTGCTCGTTGACATCTCGCACCGCTCGCGCGAGGAAGTCCAAACCGGCATGGTGACCATGGAAAAAGCCACCGAAGGCCTGAACCGCACCAGCCATGCCATTCAGTCCTCCGCCGAAATCATTGACGTGCTCGGCCGCCGCGCGGACGACATCGGCAAAATCATCGAAGTGATTGACGATCTCGCCGAACAAACCAACTTGCTCGCCCTCAACGCCGCGATCGAAGCCGCTCGCGCCGGCGAACACGGGCTCGGCTTTGCCGTCGTCGCTGAGGAAGTCCGCAAGCTCGCGGAAAAATCCACGCAATCCACCAAGGAAATTTCCGAGCTCATTCAAGGGATTCAGAAGGAAGCGCGCGAAGCCGTCGAAAACATGGAGAACAGCACCACCATGGTTCAGGAAGGGCTCACGCTCAATAAGGACCTGAGCATCGCGCTCGAAAAAATTTCCGACGTCGTCTCCGAAGTTTACAAGTTCTCGCAGGAAATCGGCGGCGCCACCATGGAACAATCGAGCGGCTCCTCGCAAATCGCCAAAGCGACGAACCGGCTCACCGAAATCACCCAGGAAATTAATTCTTCGGTCGAAGAGCAAGCTTCGGGAGCACAGGCCGTGGTGCGCGCCATGGAGAAAATGCGTGAGCTGGTGCAACAGTCCACCTCCAGCTCCACGCAGCTCGCGGCCACCGCCGAACAAATGTCCAAGCTCTCCCGCTTGCTGCTCGAATCCATGGACCGTTTCGTTCTCGACGATGGCCGCGCGGATTCGCGGCGCAATCCGGCCCGCCGGCCCGCCATGGCCCATGAACGGCACGATGCCGAAGAGTACGCCGAAGTGGCTCGGTCGTAAGAACGCACACGACAACCATGGACAAAGAACTCCAGGTGGTTGGCTTCCGGATCGGGCGCGAAACGTTCGGGCTGCCTATCTCGATCGTGCGCGAAATCGTGCGCGTCCCCGAAATCACCTCCGTTCCGAATGCGCCCGATTACATCGAGGGGGTTATCAACCTTCGAGGACGGATCATTCCGGTCGTGGATTTGCGCAAGCGATTTGGCGAGAAAGTTTCCGAGCCGAGCAAAAAGAATCGCATCGTTGTGGTGGAGCTGGATACCCGCCGGATTGGCCTGATCGTGAATTCCGCTTCCGAAGTGCTGAAGATTCCGCCTTCGGACATCGAATCGCCGCACAACGTCTTCCAGGAAGGCGAGCTGAATTTCATCACCGGCGTCGGCAAATTGAAAGGGCGGCTGGTGATCCTGTTGGACTTGGGCCGCGTCCTTCAGAGCCAGGAATTGCGCCGCCTTGAGGAATTTGCCGAATCCGCGGCGGTGCCTGCGGGCAGCGCTGCACGAGATTACTAGGCCAAGCTTGGGAGCGACGACGTCGAGGGACGAATGTCCACACTAGCTGCGCAAGTTGAACTCACAGAAGCGGAATTGAAGCTCTTGCAGACCCTGGTTTACCAGGAGTGCGGCATGTTTTTCGACGAGCGCCGCACGCATTTCCTTCGCGACCGCTTGCAACGCCGCCTGAAGGCCTGCCAGATGGAGTCTTTCTATAGCTACTACCGCCTGCTCACCAGCCGCGAAGGCAAACAAGAGCTGACCGCGTTGCTAGAAAATCTCACCGTCAACGAAACAAGCTTTTTTCGCATCCGCCCGCAGCTCGATCTATTTCAGAAAGTCGTCCTCGAAGAAATTCTGAAGCGCAAGCAGGAACGGCGCGATTGGTCGTTGCGCATCTGGAGCGCCGGATGCTCGATAGGCCCGGAACCATACACGCTCGCGATTCTCGTCTGCGATGCACTCGCTTACTACTACCTGCGCAATCCGCTGCCTTTCGATATGCCCACGCCGAAGCCGCTGATCCCGCCGCCGTGGAAAGTGGAAATTCTCGCCTCGGACATTAATTATTCCGCGCTGCTCACGGCGCAGCAAGGCATCTACACCGAAGCGCAAATGGAGCCGGTGGACTACACCTGCCGCCTGCGTTACTTCGATAAAGTCGGCGACAAATATTCCGTCAAGCCCGCGCTGAAAAGCCTCGTCCAGTTCGACTTCCACAATCTGAAAACGGAATACCTCCCGCAGCGCAACGACGCCATCTTCTGCCGCAACGTGATGATCTATTTCGACGAGGCCGAGCAGAAGCGCCTGATTGAAAAATTCTACCGTTGCCTGAATCCCGAGGGCTATCTCTTCGTCGGCCACGCCGAGAGCCTCTTTGGCCTGACCACCAAGTACCACATGATTCACCAGAATAACGCGACCGTGTATCAGAAAATCGAGGGGGCGCAGTGACGTTTTTTCCCGACGAGCGCGCCGCAGAACTCCGCGATCTCTTCTTCGAGAGCGCCCAGGAGATTCTCCAGTCCATGAATGAGGCCGGGCTCGCGCTCGAAGCGCGTCCGGGCGACAAGGAAAGCCTTCGCCGCGTCCGCCGCGCCGTGCACACGCTCAAAGGCGATTCCGCCGCTTGCGGCTATCGCGGCCTGAGCGAACTCGCGCACGAGCTTGAAGATGTGCTGACGCCTGAGCTGGCGCAGGAACACGCCGGGCTGATCCCCGAAGTGGTTCTCACCGCAGCCGACACGTTTCACGAAATGCTGGCCGCGTATCGCAATAATTTGCAGCCGCCCGATGGCGCCGCCTTGCGCGAGCACATCCAACGCTTGCTCCACAAGCCAGCCGTGCAGCCGCAGCGATCCGCGCAGGCCGCAAAGTACGAGTGGACCGAGTATGAGCGCTTGATGATCGCCGAAGCTTCCCAGCGCGGCGAAACGGTTTACCAGATCGCGCTGCATCTCGATCCCGAGGCATTGCTGCCCGCCGCAGCTTTCGAGCTTGTGCGCAAAGCGCTCGAAGGCGCCGGCAAAATTCTGGCGCTGCACCCGGAAAGCGGCGCCCCAATTGAACAGGCCGGCCTGATTGAAGCAGCACTCTCGAGCGCAAAGTCGGCTGACTGGATCCGCAAGCGCTGCCAGGTTCCCTCGGTGGTCACGAAAATTTCGGTCGAAAAAGCGCCGGCGCAACCGAAAGTGCCGGCACGCGACCTGCTTGATATTCTCCTCGAATCGGAAGCGGCCGCTGTTTCCGCAGGCGTCCCGGCAGAAATGCCGCACGCCGCTGGCCCTGCTGCTGCCTCCGAACACGGAGAAGATTCCTCCGCCGGTTCCGTGCCCGCGAGCCTCACCCATGTCGCCGAGAACACGTTGCGCGTGGATGCAACGAGAATCGATACGGTGATGAATTTGGTCGGCGAGCTCATCATCGGAAAATCCATGCTCTACCGCACCATCGTCGAATTCGAGCAGCGCTTCGCCAAAGACCCACTGCGCGGAAAATTCTCCGACGCGCTCGCGTTTCAATCGCGCGTCCTCGGCGAGCTTCAGAAATCGGTCATGAAAATTCGCATGGTGCCCGTCGAACAATTGTTCCGGCGCTTCCCGCGCATCGTGCGCGACGTAGCCCGGCAGCGCAATAAAGACGTGGGCCTCGAAATCGCCGGCCAGAACACCGATCTCGATAAAAGCATCCTCGACGCGCTGGCCGAGCCGCTCGCCCATCTTGTTCGCAATGCCGCGGACCACGGCATCGAATCCACCGCCGAACGCCAGGCTGCCGGCAAACCCGCGCACGGCACCATCCGCCTGAACGCCTATCACGAAGGCGACCAGGTGGTGATCGAAGTTTCGGACGATGGCCACGGCCTCGACCGCGAAAAGATCGTGAGTCGCGCCATCGAGCGCGGGATTCTCACGGCTGAGGAAGCCGCGCGCCTCAACGAATCGGAAGCGCTCCAACTAATCTTCAAGGCGGGCTTGAGCACCGCCGACGAGGTCACTGAAATTTCCGGCCGCGGCGTCGGGCTCGACGTCGTCAAATCGGCGCTCGATGAATTGAAGGGAGCGATTGAACTCGAGAGCTTCCCGGGCAGGGGAACCAAATTCCGCCTGCTTGTGCCTCTCACTCTCGCCAGCATTCAAGCGCTGCTCTTCCGCGTCTCAAGCAAGCTATACGCCGTGCCGCTCGCTTCCGTCGTCGAAATCACGCGCATCAGCGAGGACGAGATTCATCACGTGGATGACCGCGAAGTCTTCCAATTGCGCGAGCAGGTGCTCACGCTGGTCCGTCTCAACCGCCTGGGCCCGGCGGCCCTGCGCGAACATGCCAAGCGGACATTCGTGATCGTCATCGGCTCAGGCACGCGCCGGTTCGGGCTCGCCGTGGACAATCTGATGGGCGAAGAGGAACTGGTGATAAAAGCGCTCGAAGATCGGTTGATCAATTCTCCGCTCGTCAGCGGCGCTTCCATTCTCGGCGATGGCACGGTCGTAATGATATTGAACGTCCCCGCGGTCATCTCGCATCTCTCTAGAATTCCCGCGGTGGGGGCCACAGCATGAGCGAAAAAATTCGCGTTCTCGTTGTGGACGATTCCGCGCTGATGCGGAAGCTGATCCCGCAAGCCCTGCAGCATGATTCCACAATCGAAGTGGTCGGCACGGCGATGGACGGCGCCATCGGCTTGAAAAAAATCGAAGAGTTGCGCCCGAACGTCGTGACTCTCGATATGGACATGCCGCGCATGGACGGCATCGAGATGCTCCGCCAGATCACGCGCAAGCATCGCGTGCCGGTAATCGTCGTCAGCACGCAGACCACCCAGAGTGCGTCCCTCACATTGAAAGCTCTCTCGCTCGGTGCATTCGATTTCGTCACCAAGCCGCAGGACGCTGCTTCCGGCCACATCGAGCAAATCGCCGCCGAGCTTGCCATCAAGATCAAAGTCGCCGCCTCCTCGGGCGCGCCAAAAATGATCATCACGGTGCCCTCGCCGAGGACCAAGCCGCCTCGCCGCACCACCATGCCGCAATGGCCTTCGCGCATGGTGGCCATCGGCGTCTCCACCGGCGGCCCGAACGCGTTGCAGTATCTCTTCTCGCAGCTTCCCGAAGATTTTCCCGGCTGCTTGCTCGTGGTGCAGCATATGCCCGAGGGCTTCACGGAGATGTTCGCGCGCAGGCTCGACGAATCCTCGGCGATTGAAGTGAAGGAAGCGCAGTCGGGCGATTTGCTGCTCGCCGGGCGCGCGCTGATTTGCCCGGGCAATCGCCATATGAAAGTCCGGCGGATGGCGCACGGCGATATTGCCGTCCTCGTGGACCAGCCGCGCGTCAACGGGCATCGCCCCTCCGTGGACGTCTTATTCCAATCAGTCGCGCAGGAATTCGGCAACAATTCGGTGGCAATACTAATGACCGGCATGGGCGAAGACGGCGCCGCTGGCCTCGGAGCAATCCAAGCCGCTGGCGGCATCACGCTCGCGCAAAGTCCGGATACGTGCGTGGTGGATAGCATGCCCCGCGCGGCAATCTCGCGCGGATTCGCCTCCCGCGTCGTTTCACTTTCTAATATGGCCAGTGTTCTGCAATCCAAGTGCATGCCGGAGCGGCCATCGGCCGAGCCGGTTGCGGCATCCCCGGCGGATGCCGGTTCCGAACAAGGGGCTTCGCGAAGGAGATAGTTATGAAACAGTTCGACGCATTAACGCGAAAAAATGACAATCAGGCCGTCCGTTACCTGATCGTGGACGATTCCGTCTTCGCCCGCAAGAGTCTGGCGAAGATGATCGAATCGTTTGGCGGCCAGGTAGTCGGCGAAGCCGGCGACGGGTGCACCGCCATCACGGAGTACGCCCGCACGAAGCCTGATATTGTGCTGATGGATATCACCATGCCGCAGATGGAAGGCATCGAAGCGGTCGAGCGCATCGTGGCGGAGCATCCCGAGGCGCGCATCGTCATGGTCTCCTCCGTCGGCTATCAGGACAATATTCTCGCCGCCTTGCAAAAGGGCGCGCGCCACTTCGTGCAGAAGCCGGTGAAGCCCGACGCGCTTTACGAAATCATCCGCTACGTGCTTAATGACGACGGCGTCACCGCACCAGTCGGCGCCGGAGGGGAGAACTCGCGATGAGGATGGATCTGATCCAGCCGTTCATCGGCTCGCTCGACGCCGTGCTGGCGGAGCTGATGAATGCGCCCGCCAAAATTGTTGACCTCACCATGGAAGAGGAAGGCTACCGTAAGAAGGGCCAGGCCGCCTCCGTCGTTTTCCGCGGACAGATTGAGGGGCGCGTCGTCCTGGATATGGACCCGGGAGCGGCCGCGCAAGTCGCAAGCGCTCTCACGGGCGGCGATGTCAACGCAGCAGAATCAATGGCCACCGAAGCCGTCTGCGAGCTCGCGAACATGGTGATCGGCAACGCCGTGACGCAGCTCAATGATCGCGGCTTTGAATTCAAGGTCTTCCCGCCCGAAGTGCTCACGCAGGAACAATGCGAAGCAGCCGGCCAGGATTCGGAAGCGACAATCCTGTGTTTCGAAACTCAAGCCGGCAATGTGCACCTGAATATTTCCATGCACTATCACGCCCGCCGCACCCGCGAGCGCTCCTCAGTCAGCGTTAGCTAGTTTTTCGGGAAAAGTAAAAACGCAGCGGATCTACCTCGCGCGCGGACCCACCCGGCTGTATTCCGTTCCATGGCGAAACAATCCTGCCTTGGGCATTTCTTCCGAGTAGATTACGCGCGCGGGAAGAAAAATATTCGCCGAGTCCGGCGCGTAGGGCACGGCCACCTGAATCGTGCTGTTCGAATCGTAGCGGCGCTTGCTTCGAAAACACATTCCAACCGGCGAAATATCCTCGCAGACGGCCAACTCATCATCCACGCCCGCCTGCCGGACGCAAGCCGTGAGCCGCGTCTTCAGCCGCACGCGCTGGCGTTCCCTTTTTTCGCCGCTATCCCGAGGATCGTCCTTCCCGTCATGCCCCCGGCGGCCGCGACTGCGCGAAGCAATTTTCTTTTCGTCTTCGTGCGGCGCCTGCGTCCAAATGCTGGGCACGCCGCACGCTTTGCAGTGCCGCGCAATTCCACGATTGGTTTCAAATCCGCGCAGATCGAGCTCGTTCAAGTAAACCACTTCGCGCGCCCGGCAATAGCTGCATTCAAGCAGCATCCGCGCCACAGCCTCCGTCGAATCCGCGATGGCAGGAAATTCCACTCCCCAGAGATCGGTTCCGGAATCCAGAATCTCGATCCCATAGAGGTACCCTTCCTTTTCGCGCCCGAATTGCCCGACCACGCGCACGGTGCCTTGCCTGTGCGCCTCCGCCGGTGCCAGCCTCCGGATGTGAATCTGTTGCTCGGCGGCCAAGTCCCGGTCGAGCAGAATCACGGCGCCGGACTGGTTGAGCAGCATGGTCCGCGCCGGTTCCTTGAATTCCTTGCCGTTGATGTCCTTGCCGGAGGCCTCAAGCAATAATGTCAGCGAGACGCGGTCCGAGCGACGCATGGCCGGCGATGCCATTCCAACCCTCCTGGTAACACCAAAAAGCCCTGCCAAAGAAGATAGCATAGTGTCGCCCGCGATTGCCTGCCGGGTGGGTAGGCGTACTGAAAGCCTAACCTTCGACTCCTGCTCAATCTCTCAACCGCTTTAAAATAAAGGAGTTAATTACTCATTGCGAGCCGCCTACTTTCACGGTATACTGTTCGGAGCTTTTCGTGGGACGAATTTGGCGCCCAAAACCTGAATCAACGGAGCATAGACCATGGAATGGGTCACGCCGCAGCACGAAGAAATCGAACTGAACTGCGAAATCAGCTCCTACGCGAACGCTGAACTCTAGCCTCTAGATGCGTGTAAAAGTCCTCGGCTCTGCCGCCGGGGGCGGTTTCCCCCAATGGAATTGTGGCTGCTCGAATTGCAGCCGTCTGCGCGCGGGTGCGCTCAAAGCCACCGCCCGCACGCAAGCCCAGGTCGCCGTCTCGCCAACCGGCTCTTCCTGGATTCTACTCAACGCGTCGCCTGATCTCCGGCAGCAAATTGCGCAAGACCGCGAATTCGCCCCGGTGGGAGGTACGCGCAACACTCCTATCGCCGCCATAATCTTGACGAGCGCCGACGTGGATTGCGTTCTCGGGCTCCTCCACCTGCGCGAGTTCCAGCCGCTGCGCATCTATTCCACCGCATCCGTTCGCCGCGCGCTCACCGAAGAAAACACTCTGTTCCGCACCTTGGAACGCTCGAATCCTCCCGTTCGCTGGGAAGCACTTCCTCTAAATCAGCAGGTGGCAATTTGCGAATCGGGGCCAGGTGCAGAGAACGAAAGATTTTTCTGCAAAGCCATCCCGCTCGGCGGAGATTTCCCGGATTACGTCAGTGATCAATTGCGACAGCGCTTGCAGAAAGAAGAAGCAGTCGTCGGTCTCGAAATCATCCACAACGAAAAGCGGTTGTTCTACGCCCCAAGCCTGTCGGGCACCGGCGAAGATTGGAAGCGCTGCGTATCCGCAAGCGATCTCGCGCTCCTCGACGGCACTTTCTGGACAGACGGCGAGCTGATGAAAGTCCAAGGCGCCGCCAAGACGGCCAGAGCCATGGGCCATTTCCCGCTCTTCGGCGCAGGCGGCCTTCTCGAGCAATTTAAATCCTCAGGCCGAACTCGCCGCGTCCTCATCCACCTCAACAACACGAATCCTGTGCTCGATGAAGAAAGCACCGCCAGTCACGCCGTGCGCGACGCGGGCTGGGAAGTCGCTTATGATGGAATGGAGTTCAATCTGTGAGCGACCGAGATTCCAACGCGCTTCTCCCCGAGCCAGATTTCATCGCCCGCTTCCACGTCATCGGTGAAGAGCGCTATCACCACAAGCATCCCTTCCATCAGCGCATGCACGAAGGAAAACTCACGCGCGGCCAGCTCCAAGCTTGGGCACTCAATCGCTACGCGTATCAAAGCAGCATCCCCATCAAGGACGCGCTGATTCTCGCGCGCAGTGACGACCCCGATTTTCGCCGCGCCTGGCGCAAGCGCATCCTCGATCACGATGGCGACGGCACCCAGCCGGGCGGCATCGAGAAATGGTTGCGCCTCGTCGAAGCAACGGGCCTCTGCCGCGAACAAGCCTTACGCGGCGATGGAATTTTGCCCGCGACGCGCTACGCAGTCGGAGCTTACGTTGAACTTGTCCGCTCCCGCTCGCATCTCGAAGCGGTGGCTTCCTCGCTCACCGAACTTTTCTCGGGAAAGCTGATCACCCTGCGCATGGACCGCCTGCGCGCCCACTACCCCTGGCTCTCAAGCGGCCTCGACTATTTTCAAGCGCGAATCACGCAAGCTCCCGAAGATGCCGATTTCGCGCTCGCCTGGGTAGTGAAGCACGCGCGCACCCGCGAAGAGCAGGAACTCGCTCTCAACGCGCTCCAGGCCAAGTGCGATATCCTGTGGGCCATGCTTGACGCGCTCTACTTCGCCTACGTCGAGCCAGCCTGGCCGCCGCCCGGCGCCTTCCGGCCCGCAAAGGAATCCTAATGCCCCCCGCGCTAGCCAGCCGCCCGCGCCTCGCCCCCGGCTGCCGCATGAACGAAAAAACGCAGCAACCTCGCGTCCTGCTGATGCCCGAGCGCGCGCTCCGCCTCAACGGGCCAAGCCTCGAAATCGTCGAGCGCTGCGACGGCCAACACACCGTCGAGCAAATCATAGCGGAGCTGCAGAAACTCTACGCAAAAGCCCAGCCAAAAAAAGTGGAAGAGGACATCCTAGGCTACTTAGCGCTCCTGCAAGAAGAGCGCGCCCTGGATTTCGAATGAAGCCCACGAAAAATTCTCCGCCTATATGGAGTGCGGTGGCTAGCCACCGCTTTGTAACGGCCCCGCTCGCTGGGCCGTGTCCCTGCAAAACCAGCCCACTCATCGAATGAACGCCCAAGCCACAAATCCGCTAGCCCTAATCGCCGAGCTCACCCATCGCTGCCCGCTCCATTGCGTCTATTGCTCAAATCCAATCGAGCTAGCCCAGCGCGATCGTGAGCTCTCAACGGAAACATGGTCACGAGTCCTGCAGGAAGCGGCCGAGCTCGGAGTCTTGCAGGTTGACTTCACGGGAGGCGAACCGCTCGCCCGCCCCGATCTCGCCGAGCTAATCCGCGCCGCCCGCACCGCCGGCCTCTACGCAAGCCTCATCACCTCCGGCCTCCCGCTCGATGAAAAGCGCCTCGAAGAGCTCGTCAGTGCCGGCCTCGATCATTTCCAATTGAGCTTTCAAGCCGCGCGGCAAGAAAGCGCCGACGAGTTTGCCGGCATGCACGCTCACGCGCACAAGCTGCGCGTCGCCGAATTGGTCAAGCGCCACCGCATCGCCCTCACGCTCAATTTCGTAATCCACCGCCAAAATCTCGATCAGCTCGAGGCAATGCTCGCGCTCACCAGGAAAATCGCTCCCGCGCGCGTCGAATTCGCGCACGTCCAGTATTACGGCTGGGCCTTTGCCAATCGCGAACGCCTCCTCCCCACCCGCCAGCAGCTCGATCGCTCCCTCCAAATCCTCAAGCAAGCCGAAGAAGAACTACGAGGCCGCATCCGCGTCGAATACGTCGTCCCGGATTATTACGCGAAGTACCCCAAAGCCTGCATGGGCGGCTGGGGACGCAAAGCCCTCCTCATCACGCCCGAAGGTGAAGCGCTCCCCTGCCACGCCGCCAAAATTCTCCCAGGAATGAAATTTGAAAATGTCGAAGCCCGCCCGCTCCGCGAAATTTGGGAAAATTCCTCCGCGTTCCAAAAATTTCGCGGCGAGGACTGGATGCAGGAGCCCTGCCGCACCTGCGAGCGCCGCACACTCGACTTCGCCGGCTGTCGCTGCCAGGCCTTCCTCCTCGCCGACGACGCCACCGCCACCGACCCGGTCTGCACGCTCTCGCCCCGCCGCCACGAGGTAGACGTAATTCTCGCCGACGTAAATGATGCAGCCCCCCAAGCCGCCGCATCGAGAGCTGAATGGATTTACCGCACCAACCCCTCCTGAGCCTCCGCCGCATTCTGGACGCGAAACCCGCCCATCTGATAATGTCACCCGTAGGCGCCGACAGATTCGTTTGCAATGAATTTTTCGAGCCGGCGCTTGCGATCCGATCAAATGACGAAACTTTTCATCCTCTGCCTCGCTTCGATTTCTTGCGCTGCCGCCCTCGCAGCTCAGCAGACCAACAAACCTAATTCCGCCGGCTCCTGGTCCGGCACGCTCGTCTCCAGCAGTTGCAACGCCGACGAAGCCTTCGGCGAAAATCCCGATTGCATGCAGAACGTCCCTGGCGCAAAGGTGTCCCTCTATGACGACACCGACAGAGTCATGTACGCCCTCGCGCCCCAGGAATCCGTCTCCGCTCATCTCGGAGACAGCGTCACCGTCCGCGGCACGCTCGAAGGCGCGACGATTCACTTAACCTCCGTCGAGTTGATGTCCATCGGCCTCGCCGTCGGCCAGAAGGCTCCCGCCTTTTCGCTCCGTGACGAATCCGGCCACATGCAAACTCTCGACACGCTAAAGGGCGCCAACGGCACCGTCCTCCTCTTCTTCCGTTCCGCCGATTGGTGACCCTTTTGCAAAGAGCAGCTGGTCGAGCTGCAAAACGCAGTCCCGCGATTCGAAAAGCAAGGCCTGAAGCTCGCGGCCATCAGCTACGACAACGAAGAAATCCTGAAATTCTTTGCCGCCCGGCACAAGATCAACTACCCGCTGCTCGCCGACCCCGACTCAAAGGTCATTGAGGCCTACGGCGTATTGAATCAGGAGGCCACAGGAATGCAGAAGGGCTTCGCGCGCCCCGGATACTTTTTCCTAGACACCAACGGCATCATTCGCGAGAAATTTTTCGATCCAAAATACCGGGAGCGGCTCACGGGAAACAGCCTCATCGCCAAACTCTTCCCGGAATTAGGAGAAGAAGTAACGGAAACGCTCGAGGCTCCTCACCTCCAACTCGCTCTCGAACAATCCGATCGCAGCGGCGTTCCCGGCACCCACATCACGCTGGTCGTGGAAGTCCGGCTGCCCCCCGACGTGCACGTGTACGCGCAGGGCGCCCAGGGATATAAACCCACCGCGCTCGTGCTCGATCCCGTCCCCGGCCTGGAGCTCAAGCCGCTAATTTACCCCGCGTCCAAAATCCTCTACTTAACCGCAATCAAAGAGCGCGTGCCCATCTTCGAGGGCACCTTCCGCATCAGCCAGGATGTAAAAGTGAGCTCCGCAGGCCTGGGCAGCTCGCTCGCGAAAGATGGAACAATTTTCACGATCAACGGAAAGCTCGAATATCAAGCGTGCGACAAAACCACGTGCTACATGCCCACCTCAGTGCCAGTCAAATGGCAACTCCAGGTATTCCCTCTCGATCGCACCCGCGCCCCAGCGGACATTCGCCACAAATAACCCAATCCCAGCTCATGGGTAAGCCGCTGCGTGCACCGGGTTGGTCGAGCCCCCGCAATAAATTCCGAGTGGCTTTACCGCACAAACGCTTAAAATCCCTACGGCTCTCCGCGCGTCTAAGACCGGGAGAAATCCAATTCAAATGCCAGGCTCACAAGACTGGGGAGGAATTCAAATGTACCGCCTGTCTCATCCAATTTTGCCGGCTGCAATTCTACTGACATTTGTTTCATTCTTCGCCGCATCGCCCTGCCACGCCCGCGACGAAAACGGAATCACCTTCGAAACGCCCGGCGCCACCATCTATTACGAAGTCCTCGGTGCCGGCCTCGGCACTCCCCTCGTGGTCGTCAACGGCGGCCCCGGCTTCGATCACACCTATCTTCACTTGTCGCCGGCCTGGGACATGCTCGGAAAAAACCGTCGCGTGGTGATGTACGACCAGCGCGGCAACGGCCACTCCCTCGGCGACCACAAAGCGCAAACCTTCACACTAAAAGACCAGATTGACGATCTCGAAGCCCTCCGCGCCCATCTCGGCATCAATCGCATGGAACTCCTCGGCCATTCCTGGGGCGGTTTTCTCGCCATGGCCTACGCCGCCGTCCATCCCGAACGCATCGACCACTTGCTAATCGTGGATTCCGCCGCGCCCCAATGGAAGGACACGATTTTTCTCTTCAAGGAAATCTATCCCCAGACCGAAGAACGCCGCGACGCCTTCGCATTCGCCGAAGAAATGGGCGACAAGGACGCAGTCGAAAAAAGAATCCACGAATATTTGACCATGCTCTTCTACTCGCCCGAAAAACGCGACATCTTCGTCGCCGCCCTGCCCGCCTCGGTTTTTCGCAAGGAAGTGAACGAAGCCGTCAGCGCCGACGTCGGCCGCTTCGACCTGAATCCGGAAATCGCCAAATTCAAATTTCCAGTCCTGGTAATGTGCGGCCGCTTCGACATCAACGTCGCCCCGCTCGTCGCCTACAAGATCCACAAAGCGATCCCCGGCTCAAAATTCCGCGTTTTCGAGCGCAGCGGCCACCTCCCGTTCTACGAAGAACCGGACGCCTTCGTCCAAACCGTCGAGGATTTCCTAGCCGGCAACTAACCCACCTACTACGCGTGCCCTCCTTAGCGCTGGAGATGTCCTTGCCCTGAGCGGAGCCGCTTTGCGCAGTGGTTTTCGGCCGGGTAGGAGCCCCCTGTTTTAGCAGGGGGGAGCTGGACTTCCAGTCCAGAGGTAAAGCGCACAAATATCGCCCATGTTCTTGCCGGAGCGGGGAAGCACTCCTTCCCCGCTCGAAACTGGCGCTCCCACCACAAAATCCTCCCACGCACGCGCCACAAAACTGCCGAGTACCCTATATAATCCCCGCGGCATCATCTCTGTAGTAAAATGCGCGCGGAGGGGTTAATGTCCAAGCTGTATTCTTGGGGTGTGGGTGTCCTCGTCGTCGCCATGGCGGCAGTTACGTGCGCGTGTTCGAGTTCCTCAGGGCCGATTACGGTGACCCTCTCCCCTTCCTCTCCGCAAACAATTGATCAGGGCCAAACGGCCACGATCACCGCAACCGTGGCGAACGACTCGTCCTCCAATGGTGTCTCCTGGAGCCTCATGGGGCCCGGCTCTCTTAGCAATCAGGCGACGACATCGGTTACCTATAACCCACCCACTCCCAGTCTCGCCGGCGCGCAGCAAGCGACCATCACGGCCACCTCCCTTTCGAACCAGCGGAGCAGCGCAATGCTGCAATTCATTGTGAACCCCTACCTCCAGATTCCGTTTCAATCCCTTCCGAACGGATCGGTCGGCGCGCCCTACAGCCAACCCATCGCGCTTGCCGGCGGCACAGGTCCCTTTCAATGGAGTATCTACAACGGCCCGATTCTCACCGGATCGAGCGTCGGCGGATCCGTGCCCGACGGACTCCATCTCGATCCCAATAGCGGCACCATCAGCGGCACTCCCACCGGCGCGGGAACCTGGTATTTCGAAGCCACGGTAACGGACGCAACCGGCATCAGCGCAGTCAACGGCTCCTTGAGCCTCCAAATCAATCCCACTGCCGCGCCAGGAAATCCGGTCCCATTCTTGAATCAGCCGCTCGTGCCGACCGCGGTTTCACCGGGCAGTCCCACCTTCACCCTCCGCGTAAGCGGATCGGGATTCGTTTCCGGCTCGACCATTGATTTCAACGGCGCGCCGCTGGCAACAACGGTTCTGAAAAGCCAGCATTTGTCCGCCACGGTTCCCGCCACGGACGTTGCCACTGCCGCGACGGCCGCAGTCACGGTAGTCAATCCCGCCCCGGGCGGCGGCTCTTCCAACGTCGTCTACTTCCAGGTCGGCGCGCCAGAATCAACAGTCACCTTCGCGAATGCCGCCAATTCACCGTTCGAGATTGCCGAGCCGTTTGGGATCGTTGCAGCCGATTTCAACGAGGACGGCAAGCCGGATCTCGCCATTGCGGCGAATATCCGCACGTACGTATTTCTCGGCAACGGCAACGGCACATTTGCGCCCGCGGCGAACTCTCCACTGCCAGTGCCTAGCCCGCCGTACGACGATTTTGCTACACCCTTCGTTGGACCACTTGCCGTGGGCGATTTCAACCATAGCGGTCATCTGGGTTTGGCTGTTGCGGAGTTCGGCAACGAGGCCGCGGTTATCCTCTTGGGAAACGGGACTGGAACGCTGTCTCCATCCTCCGCAGGTTTCGCCAACTCGCTCGGCCAGTCGACATCCGCGATCGCCGCTGCTGATTTCAATCAGGATGGAAATCTCGATCTATCGATGGTCAGCCAGATAGCGCAGCAGTCGCCCGTCGTGCTGGGCTATGGAGACGGCGCGTTCATCCCGGCTGGTGACCTCTTCATCACGGGCTTCCCCAGCGGTATGGCGGTGGGCGACTTCAACAATGATGGAATGCTGGATGTTGTTGTTGCCGGCAGCGGATCGCAAAAATTCCCGCAGGCGGGACTGGCTGTTTCCCTAGGCAAGGGTGATGGCACATTCACTTCCGCGCCCAATTCACCAATTTCGGTTCCCATCGGTTTGAGTGCCATCGTCGCCGCCGACTTTAACGGCGATGGCAATCTCGATCTCGCGGTCACGAACTCCACCACCAACACAGTCACCATCCTCCTTGGCAATGGCAATGGAACCTTCGGCACGCCCTCCGCGATTCCCGTAGGCAAAGGCCCGGTTGCAATCGTCGCCGGCGATTTCAATAACGACGGGAAACTCGACCTGGCGGTTGTGAACAGTCTCGACGGCACAGTCACGCTTCTGCTCGGCAACGGCGATGGCACGTTCACCCAGGCAACCGGTTCGCCCTCCGCAGTAGGGAGCGGCCCGTCCCAAATCGTCGCCGCAGATTTCAATGGCGATGGAAAGCTCGACCTCGCCGTCTTGACCACCGCCAATGACGGAACGGTCTCGATTTTCTTGCAGCAGTAGCTCCAGCCAGCACCGCAGCCGGCGAGAAAGAAAAAAAGCACGCCGCCCCTACCGAGCATCGCGAAACAGCCTCCAAGCTACATGCGAGGTTTCAACTCCCGATTAACATGCAAATCGGAAACGTGAAGTAAGGATTTCAATATCCGGTTATTCGTCTTTCTTGCTCGGCCACTACTGGTCCTGTCTGGACTCAGCTTTCTCCAGCGTGGAGATCAGCTCCCAAAGCATCGAATGCGCTTCAAGCAAAAGAGCATTCTTCGGATGAGCTCCCGGCGCAATTGCTGCGATAAGGTCCACCTCAGCTTGTTTCAATTTATTCAAGGCCCTCTGAACGGCAAAATTCGTATCAGGGGGCTGTCGTGGTGCGTCCATGATCTACCTTGGCTTCGCGCTCACTCCAGATCAAAAGGGTGAACAAAGCCTCGGCTGATATAGGGTCCTAGATAAAATTGTCCAAATTGTTATCAGACTGCATCGAGAACATATTGGGAGGGTTATAAAGTCTCGGACGGCAGTCCAGCGGATCGGCATTCTTCGAAACGTTTTTCCTCAACCTCCGAATCCAGTGGCTATAGCCCGGTCGGAAACCGCCTAAGTCCCGATTGGCCCTTAGCGGAAATGAGGAGTGCTGGCACTGGACTTTTCCGGTTACCAGGACTTGGCCCTCTGATTTCGTTGTAAAATATCCGACCTCACTGGCTATCTGGCCGGCACTTGCTGCAAAGTCCGCCGATCTTTCGTCTCGCGGATTGGGAGGTGTAACCATGGTCGAGACCGCTGATCTGCGGATGACGAGACTTCCACTCAACCACGGAGCCGGCCAAATCCCCGCGCTCGGCGTTGGCACATTAATTCCCGAAGCTGCCGTCACGCTCACTGCGACCCGAGACGCACTCGAAGCCGGCTTTCGCCATTTCGATTGCGCGGAACGATACGGCAACGAGCGCGAAGTAGGCCAGGCGTTGCAAGCAGGACTTGCCGCCGGCGGAATCGCGCGAAGACATCTTCGTCACCACAAAACTCTGGAACTCCAATCACCGGCCCGAGCGCGTCGAACCAGCATTCGAAGCGAGTCTAGAGCGACTCAGGCTCGAGTATCTCGACCTCTACCTCATTCACACTCCATTTGCATTCCAACCCGGGGACGACCAGGATCCCCGGGATCAAAACGGAAATGTGATTTACGACCGCGGCGTGACTTTGCTCGACACCTGGAAAGCGATGGAAATTCTCGTGGACCACGGCAAGTGCCGGGCCATCGGACTTTCAGACATCACGTTAGACGCACTGAAGCCCATCTATGAATCAGCGAGAATCAAGCCAGCCGTGGTCCAGGTGGAATCACATCCGTATCTCCCGGAAACCGAGCTGCTGGAATTCTGCAAGGTGAGGGGCATTGTGCTTTTGGCTTTTGCGCCGTTAGGCCACGGGATGAAGCCGGGACTGTTCGAAGACCCAGTCATCTTGGCTATCGCCGCGCGAGTGGGAAAAACGCCGGCGCAGGTCCTGCTGGCTTGGGCGGTGCAGCGCGGCACGGCTCTGCTTACCACGCCCACGACTGCGGCCCGCGCCAAAGAGAATTTCGACATCGCGCGCCTCCCGCAAGACGCGCTCGATGAAATCAATCGCATTCAGACCAGACAGCGGCTGAATCCAGTGGTGAACACCGGCGTCCCTGGCTTCATCCCAAAAGGGAAAGCACAAGGGAGCTGAACAAGGGAGGTGAAGATGAACGCGAACCCGCAACTGGGATGGTCAGATAGTGTGAGGTCTCAATTGCGAAACTGACGAGCTTTCAAGCGGACATTCGCCCGCTTTTTACGCAGCGAGATATTGATGGCATGAAGAAGGGGTTCAACCTGGAAAGTTATGATGCCGTCAAAGCCCACGCGGCCGCCATCTACGACCGCATCCGGGGAATCGGTGGCGCGCTAATGCCGCCGCCACCGCCAAGAGGAGAAGGTCCCTGGCCTCAATCTCGCATTGAACTATTCGCAAAATGGATGGCGGACGGGTACCAACCTTAGTTGGCCTCCAAGTGCTGATGGCGCACGGTTTCCGAAAGCCGGGCGATGTCGAAAATCGCCTCGGATATTACCTAGGCCAAATCGCGCGCCAGGCCATCGCCCGACGGGGCTCCTAGCTTCTGGGCTTCAAGGATGGGACGCGTTCGAAGCCAAGCTTGGCGGACATGTTTCGGATGTCTGTAGTGATGTCTAACATATTCTGCGCACTATATCGAAAGGAGCCATCAATGAACGCGGTACAAGTCGAACAGAAGAGCTATCAGATGCCCCCGCGAGAGGGGATCACCATCGCGCATTTTCTCACCGTCGCCGACGTCGAGCGATCGGCTCGCTACTACGAGAAAGTCTTCGGCGCTCGCATTCTGACCATGGGTGACGGCAACGCGCCTCCGTATCTTCAGCTTGCGAATATCTGGATGATTCTTAACGTGGGGGGCGGGCCGACCCCGGACAAGCCGACGGTAACACTTAGCGTCCCCGACCCGAATCACATCAACAGCTTTATGAACTTCCGCGTCGCGGATATTCAAGCGTGCTATGAATTGTGGAAAAGCCGGGGAGCGGAGTTCCTCACGCCGCCGATCCCCAAGTACGGCGAGATTCGCTGCTACATCCGCGATCCTGACGGCTACATTATCGAGGTCGGACAAAGCACCAATCTCAAGTACGGTTAACGCTCGGCCTGGAAGGGACGCGTTCGAAGCCAATCTTGGCGGATATGTTTCGAGAGTTTGTGGTGTGCGTGATTCCGCTAAGGCATTTAGCTTCTCGTCAAATTGAAGGCTGAAGATGAACGGTCAACAAATGAAGCAGCAGGATCCTGCAGCGCGAGATCAAGAGATCCGTGCGGCGCTGGATCAGCATTGGGCGGCGTCCGATGCCAATGATTTTGAAACCGAGCACCTCATCTATCTCGAGGATGCGGTGCTGGACTACCCCCAGTCAGGCGAGCGAACCCGCGGCCGCAGCAACATACAGGGCCAGCGCGCCAGTCAGCCGAGCAACAAGCGGTTTTCCATCCGGCGAATCATTGGCAGCGGTGATCTTTGGGTCACCGAATTCATCCTGACCTATGACGCCAAGCCGTCCTACACCGTCAGCATCATGGAGTTCACCGGCGTCAAGGTCGCGCGGGAAACACAGTACTTTGCCGATCCATTCCAGGCTCCCGCATTTCGCGCTAAATGGGTCGAACGGATTCCCACATAATCTTGGGGCCGAAACCAATGGAGGGACAAGAGATGGATTGGAAGGGGTTGGTCCAGTTTGCCCTGCTGGGCAGCAGCGATTTGGAACAATTTGCCATCCTGCTGGTTCGCGTCTCGATCGGGCTGTTCTTCGCCATCTCCGGCGCAAACAAATTGTTTGTCCCCGGCGGCACCAAACCTGTTTACGATACGCTCGTTCAGGCCAAAGTCCCGTTTCCCCGCCAGACGGCTTATTTCGTGGCGGGTGTCGAGTTCGTCTGCGGATCCTTGGTCGCCGTGGGGTTTCTTTCGGCCCCGGCCTGCGCGGCTTTAATGATCGATATGATTGTCGCCACGCTCACCAACTCGATTTCCACCTTGCCGAAAGGACTTTCACCTCTTAGCTGGCTCGACGATTTCCTCTACCTCCCGGAAGTCCTGTACGTGCTCTTCTTCATCTGGCTCATCTGCTCCGGTGCGGGAAAGTTCAGCGTCGATTACTGGCTCGCCGGCAAGTTACTGAATTGATCGAGCGTACCGTCGCCGTCAAGAAAATTCACGCGGGAGGAATCCTAGCGCCATGGCTCGGCTGCTATCAGTGAACGTCGGGCTTCCCCGCGACATCGCGTGGAAAGCGCGCACCGTACACACCGCCGTCTGGAAGAATCCGGTCGCTGGCCGCTGTCGCGTCGGCCGTTTGAATCTCGAGGGTGACGGTCAAGGTGACCTGGCCGGGCACGGAGGTGAACATCGAGCCGTCTTCGTCTATCAAATGGAATCGTATCGCTACTGGCAGGAGCAACTGAAGAGGACCGATTTCGTTTACGGTCAGTTCGGTGAAAACTTTACGATTGAAGGGCTGGCTGATGACGCCGTCTGCATCGGTGATCGTTTTCAGATCGGGACCGCGCTCTTCGAGGTCACTCAACCCCGCGTCACATGCTTTCGCGTCGGCATTCGCATGAACGAACCCCGCATGGCCTCATTGCTCACATCCAGCGGCCGCCCGGGCTTTTATTTCCGCGTTCTCCGTGAAGGTGAGGTGGCTGCCGGCGACGAAATCGAAAAGGTAGGCGAGGCCGCGGAGCGCATGACCGTCGCAGAGATCAACGCGCTCCTCTATTTGCCCAATCATTCACGCGATCAACTGGAGCGCGCATTGCGGATCGAAGCGCTTTCACCCGGATGGCGCGGCTCGTTTGAAGCACTGCTTCAGAGCGAAAAAAATGCAGGGGCAACGGGGAATGCGGGACTGGCGCCTGCCGCGGCCGCCCATCCAGCCTCGCCAGGATTTCAGTCCCTCGTCGTCACCTCAATTGATCGCGAGTCCGCGGACGTTCTCTCGTTCGCCATGCAGAGCGCCGACGGTCACGAACTCGCCCTGCCTCTGCCAGGTCAGTACGTCGTCGTCCGTCTGAAGCCCACCGCCGGCGGCCCGGCACTTTTTCGCAGCTACTCGCTCTCGGGTCCGCTCTCAAGGGAGCGTTATCGAATCAGCGTGAAGATTGAGCCGAACGGAGCGGCCGGAACGTACCTCCGCGAAAATCTCCATGTCGGCGACCACCTCGACGTCAGCTCCCCGCGCGGAAGTTTTGTTCTCCAGCCGGGAGATCGCCCGGTCGTCCTCCTCAGTGCCGGGATCGGCGCCACACCTGTTCTAGCGATGCTGCACGCACTCGCGGCGGCACGCTCCACCTGCCAGGTCATGTGGTTGCACACTGCCCGCGATGGGCAGCATCATCCCTTTGCCGGCGAAGTCCGCCGCCTCATGCCCGCGCTAGCGAACGGCCGCAACTACATCTGCTACACCAGACCTGGCTCGAGCGACAAAATGGGCGAGGATTTCAACGCCACAGGCCGCTTCTCGCGATCGATTTTCGATCAACTCGCACTGCCGCGAGATGCTGATATCTACCTCTGTGGGCCCACTCAATTCATGGCCGACATGAAAGAAGCATTCGCGGCCATGGGTGTCGCGCCAGCCCGCATTCACATCGAGATCTTCAACGGCGGCGAGTCCAGGACCCCTGGCGTCGTCGGCGCAATCACACGGCCTCCGCATCCGCCCAGCAACGAGGCAAACACTGGCCTATTGATATCCTTCGCGCGCAGCGGCATTTCCACCCACTGGGACGCGTCGCGGTACCAGAGCATCCTCGAAATGGCCGAAGCCTGCGATGTCCCGGTCCGCTGGGCGTGTCGAACCGGTGTCTGTCACAATTGTGAGAGCGGTTTGGTCTCGGGCGCGGTCGTCTACGATCCGGAGCCGCTCGACAAGCCCGCTGATGGCAACCTTCTCGTCTGCTGTTCACAGCCGGCGAGCGATGTCGTCATAGATTTGTGAAGCTCGAGCGTCCAGATTCAAAGCGAGGATGGTCAGCCAATCATGAAAAAAGAATTTGATGCCATCGTCATTGGAAGTGGCCAGGCAGGACCCTTCCTGGCCGTCCGCATGGCTGCTGCTGGGCAACGCGTAGCCATCATCGAACGGCACTTCTTCGGCGGAACCTGCGTGAATACAGGTTGCATCCCAACAAAGACGCTGGTCGCCTCCGCTCACAACGCGCACATGGTCCGCCGCGCAGCGGATTTTGGAGTCCAAGTGGCCGGGACACCCAGCG
Source organism: uncultured Acidobacteriota bacterium (assembly GCA_963701005.1). Lineage (GTDB taxonomy): Bacteria > Acidobacteriota > Terriglobia > Acidiferrales > UBA7541 > Palsa-295. The sequence continues at coordinate 1,213,534 of OY969555.1, read as the reverse complement.
TTGACATGAAGCGAGTCAAAGCGCGCAAGGATGAAATCTCCGGGAAATCCCGCACCGGCGTGGAGTCGATGCTCCGGAACACGCCGAACTGCACGGTCTATCAAGGCCACGCCCGATTTGATTCGCCGAAAGAAGTCATAGTCGGTGAGGATTTACTTACCGCCCCGCAGATTTTCATCAATGTGGGAGGGCGCGCACGCATACCGTCCATGCCCGGAGTAGAGAACACGCCGTATCTAACCAATTCCACGCTACTGGACCTCGACGTCCTTCCTCGCCATCTCATCATCGTCGGCGGCGGCTACGTTGGCCTGGAATTCGGTCAGATTTTCCGCCGCTTTGGCAGCGACGTCACAATCGTCGAGATGGCGGCGCACCTGATTGGTCACGAGGATGAGGACGTATCCGCCGAAGTCCAGGCCATCCTCGAGCGCGAGGGCATTCAGGTCCGCCTCAACGCCACGTGCATCGCGTTGACGAAACTCGGGGATGGAGAAGTCGGCGTCCACGTGGATTGCACCGAAGGCGCGGCAGACGTCCGTGGGTCCCACGTCTTGCTCGCAATGGGCCGCACACCGAATACCAACGACCTCGGTCTGGAAAAATCCGGAGTCGCCCTCGATGACCGCGGATACATTCTTGTGGACAATCAACTCCGCACCAACGTCCCGGGCATCTGGGCGCTCGGCGACTGCAACGGCCGCGGAGGATTTACGCACACCTCTTACAACGATTTCGAGATCGTCGCAGCCAACCTCCTGGACCACGAGCAGAGAAGCGTCTCGGACCGTATCACTGCCTACAACCTCTACACCGATCCGCCACTCGGTCGCTGTGGAATGACAGAGCATGCCGCCCGCGCATCCGGCCGCCGCGTAATGAAGGGCTCACGCCCCATGACGCGTGTCGGCCGCGCCGTCGAGAAGGGCGAGACCCAGGGATTCATGAGCGTGCTAATCGATGCGGACTCAAAAGAGATCCTCGGAGCAACCATCCTGGGTACCGGCGGCGATGAAGCCATCCACTGCATCCTCGACATAATGTACGCGCGTGCCCCCTACACAGTGTTGCAGCGAGCCATGCACATTCATCCCACGGTCTCCGAATTAATCCCCACTATCCTCGGCGACTTGCACCCTCTCTAGGTTGATTTGCACGCGCGTGCGCACTCTCGTGCGGATGTCAACAATGCCATTTTAAATTTGAAATTGCAGTCGCCTCTTACGTCTGCATCGCCGTCTCGCAGCCCCGCAGGCGCGTCAGAAGATAGCCCAGCCCGCCGTTTGCTGGCGGGCTGGGTAAACAACGCCTAATAGTCCCGAGCGCCGTAGGTGCGACATTTCTTGAGTCCGGCGACCTCCGCAAACAAACGGGACGTCAACAAAGCCAAAAAGTTTGAAAGTCCTGATAAGCGACTTACCAGGCACTCGAACTCAGGCGTCTGCCCTTTGCGAGAAAATCGTGCTGATCCAAGAGAATTTTGTAACGGTCACTTTGGAGAGGGCGTGGACGACAACCACAGGAAAACGAGCATCACCGGCGCTGCAAAAGCGATAGGAAACAGTGCAAACAGCCAAGCGGCGCTCCTCGTGCGAGTGTGTCGATAATAGAAGAAACTGAGGCCAAGCCAAAGAAAAGCTGGCACGTCGACGAGGAGCACCATCTCCCAGTTGGGAATCCTGGCGTCTAGCGCTATCAAAATTCCGTTCATTAATGCTGGGATGAATGCGAGGAGCACGCACGTTATGCCCACTAGACGTCGTCTGTTTTCTGGTATGCCGCCTTTCAACACGCTGTTAATCATCGCGCCGACCGTCTCTCGTCGCAATCGCGTAGTCATCGCGGCGCCAATACAAGCGAGTGCCGGGAACAGCAAGTCAGCAGTCTGCCAAATTCTGTCCCACGGGGTCGGCCCTAAATGCCAATGGTGCCGTACCGGTGCGTCTATGACATAGAGCGTTGCAATTGCGAGCGCCCAACGCTCGGGTTTCTGACCCTCTGCGGTAAACGTAACAAGCAACCCGGCGAGGATGGCGGCGACAGAACGGCCCATGGAGGTCATTGCCCCCATCGCAACGGCTTCTAGCACGCTATCCCCATATATAATCCCGTCATTGAGTTTGCTGAACAGCCAACCCAAAGGCGCGACCGTCCAGAGTGAGAGCCAGAACACTCCGAAGGTGATGAGGACGTTCCGGACCTTCGGCATTTGGCGTCCGGCATATTGCTGAAACTTACCCATACCTCCTATACTACAGGCCGCATCAGTGAATTGGTCAATCAAGGGAACAAAGAGTTCGCCAAGCGTAACTCCTGATTCACGCGCATACGGGACATGTCTGGTTATCCGGCCGATCAAATTTCAAGTCAGCGGCCCTCACCGGCACGATTTCTGTGTCCCAATTGCCACGAATCCCCTCCCCGCATCCTCGCTTCCGCGAAAACCGCATGCGTAGTAACCGCAACACAGTATAAATCCCGCTTTCCAGCCTCCGGCACCTAGCCCCACGCCTCCAAATTGCGTATTCATCCGGATATCTTTGCCCCTTCGGATTTGCTACCCTCAGACGTTTTCAAATGACGACGCATACTCGACTATCGAACGCAGCAATAGCCCTCGATCCCCGGCATCGGGGCGCTGGGAAACCATCCGACCAACAATCGGGGAATAAGCGGTTACATGCATGTCCCAAAACGGGAAACAAGAGGCAACCTGTGATTTCTAATCGGTCCTGGTGACGATTAGAAACTCACTGATCTCTATGAAAACAAAGGACGGAGGTACTTTCTAATCGGTCCTAAAGTGGCGATATTTGGAGACCACACGACAATACAGGGACACCAGCTACTTCGAGGGGGCAAGGTCGGGGGGAGGATACTCGGGCAGCTTGGCGTTCTTCGCGTCAGTGCGCTTCACTTCCAGCTCGTCGAACAAAATCGAGGGCGCGATCACCGTGCTGGGCACCTGGCTATCACGATTGCTCACCAGCGGGTCGTTCCCGACGGCGATCAGATTGTTGCGCAGCGTGCGCACGTCGAGCTCGTTGAAGACGGCCCCGCGGACCAGCTCCTCGTGGCCATCATTTTCATAAACGCGGTAAAGGAGGCGCGGATCGAATCCGGAAAGCGTATCCACAAAGTAGCCGTAGGGCTTGCCCTGCTCGTGGCAGATGGCCATCAATTTCTTTTTCAGCTCTTCGGGCGAGCTGGTCTCCTTCGATTGCACGATCAGGTTGCCGACGCTCGGCACCGGCGGCTGTCCGGGGGCGGCGCGGCCGTGGCCATTCGATGCCGGAAAATCGCGGATCGGCTCGCGGCCGAGAAGATAATTCTCAAGCTCGCCATTCGTAATGACGGCCACGGCGGCGGCGCGAACGCCCTCGTCGTCAATCTCGTAGCTGCCCACAAGAGTCTTGCCGTCGAAAGTTTTCAGCGTGGGATCGTCCGCGATGGAAAGAAACGCCGGAAGCACGCGGCTCTTGTAACTCGAGGAGAAGGCGCCCTGCGTGCGCGCCGATTCGCCCGGCTTCGGCCTGCGCCCGACGACATTCGCGCCGATCATCCCGTTGAAAATGTCGCTCGACGCGTCGGAAGAAAAAAGCACCGGGCCGCGGTACTCCTCTTCGACCACCGGAGCTTCGCGAAGTTTTTTCAGCGTCTCGAGCATTTTCACCGTGTCGGCCTGGAATTTTTCAGCCGTGGGCATCTCGCGGAGAGTTCCAGCGGAATAGTAGGGCGAGCGATCTAGGCGCATGCCGTCGGCGGCCTGCGTCGAGCCGGTGATCGTAGCGAAATAGACCGTGTGGCCCGTGCGCGTCACGGTGCCTTCGGTATTCACGAAATACTGATTTTGCGCGCGGAAGCGAACCGTTGCGGAGAGCGATTGAATTTTCGGATCGCTGCGGAAAAGTGCGGTGGCTTTCCCAATCGTTTCTTCCCAGGGGCTGGCGTCGAATTCCAGGCGTGCGAGCGGCGCGATGGATTCCAGCGGCGGCGCGGGAGCGAAATCGTCGAAGGGCTGGTCCTTCGTGTACTGGCTGAGAAGGGCTTTCTTGTTCGCGAGGGCCTCGCTGGCTGCTTTGTAAGCCTGATCGCTCGCCAGCCAGATTTGGCGCCGAAGGGCGATGGGATTGTTATCGAGTGGAGCGAGATCAACGGCTCCCATGCCCTGGCCAAAATAGCTGTCCTGCTTGTAATCGCCGACGCGCACGACCACGCGGACGATGCGCTGATGCGAGCGCTGCGACTCGCGCAAGGCCCCGAAAGCAGCTTCCGCTTCGTAGCCCTCGACATCGGAGATGCGGTACTCGATGTAGTAGGGCCCGGGGACGTTGTCCATCTTGAGCTGCGCCTTCGAGCGCGCCAGTTCCTCGCGCATGGCTTGCAGAATCGGATCGGAGGCAGCGGAGGCAGCATGAACATTGGGTGGCAGCTTATCTTTATGCTGGGCCGCCGCGGGAAGCGCGCATGAGAAAAACAACGTGCCAAGCGCGAGAAGCGAGCGATGCCGCGCTCTTATTGCCGTCGCGCTCATGGCTTCGCTCCGGCCGCGGGCGAAGGCTTCGATTGGGTAGTGGCCGCGCTGCTTTCAAATCCCGGCGGAGGCAGCAGCGGCGGGCGCTCCGTTCCCTTGTGGCGCTTCTGCACCTCAATCTCAGAGAAAAGCATCGCCGGCGCGGAAGCAGAAACGGGAACCTGGCCCGACTCCGCGCCGCAGACGCCGTTGAAAACCTGGAGCGTGTCGCTCGTGAGCATGATGTTGTTGAGCGAAAGGAGCGGCGTGCCGACGATATCCACGCCGCGAACAAGCTCGTCGGGGCGCCCATCCGGATAAACGCGCCAGACCATCACCGGGATTACCTGGAACGCTTGCGGCAACGCCCGCGTGGTCAGCGTGAATCCGCCCTGAATATCTTCGAAATAGAGGCCGTAGGGCTTGCCCTGTTTCTTGATCTCCTCGATAAATTTTTCGCGCAACTCCGTCTCCTTCACCGTATTCGTGGAGGTGACGATGAGATTGCCCTGCCGGCCGGTGGGCATCAGACCCGTCTGTCGGCGGCCGTGCCCATTCGAGTGGCTGAAATTCTTGATGGGCATGCGCGACATCAGGAAATTTTTCAGGATACCGTTTTCGACGGCGACCACGCGGGCTGCCGGGACGCCTTCATCGTCATACTCATAAGTGCCCGCAAGACGCACGCCATTCAACTCTTTCAGCGTGGGATCGTCGGTGACCGAAAGAAAAGTGGGGAGAACTTTTTGGCCCACTTTTTTCGTGAAGGTCTGGCCTTCGGTCTCATCGCGCTGGCGATGGCCTTCGAGGCGATGCCCGAGCACTTCATGGAAGAAAACAGCGGCAGCGCGGCCGGAAAGCAGCGCCGGGCCGGCGAAAGGTTCAGCGGCGGGAGCAGCGCGCAGTGCTTTCAAGTCGGCGGAGATTTTGTCCACTTTGGCGGTGAGCTCCGCGTCCGAGGGGAGCTTGTCCGGCGAATCGGCTTGAAACGTTTCGACGCGGATGAGATCCATGCCGTCGTCGGCACGCGTCTCGCCCTGGAGGATCAGTCGGCTATTCGCCGCGGGCTGGACGAGGGCGGTGCCCTCGCTGGTCGCGAATTCGGAGCGATGGGCCACCACCGTGAGAATCACTCCGGAAGAATAGACCTCGGGATATTTAAGGAATGCGGCCGAAACGCGACGGACACGGTCCTCCCATGCCTTTTGGTCGAGCAAAGCGTGCGGGTGGGAATCATCGAAATGCGTTTCGGGAGATTCCTGCGAGAAGTCTGGCGACTTGTCCTCTTCCTCGGACTGCACGGCGGTGTTCGTCTTCACTTTGAGGAACGCGGCGGAGGCTTGCTCGTATTCACGATCCGTCAGGTGCCAGAGGACGCGCGCTGTGGCATCGGGGTCCTCGTTCAAAGGAAGAGTGCCGGAGACGATACCGGAGCCGCGGCTTTGGCTGTGCGTGTTGTCAAGCGCGGGGGAGCCAACGCGCATGATCACGTCCGCCTGGCGGCGCTGAAAGCTCGACGATGCTTCCACGCCGCCATTCGCCGCGACGATGAAAAAGCCGTCGATATCCGTTGCCGTGTAACTAATGTAATACGGCGCGGGATCCGTCTTCGCGAGCGAAGCGCTGGCGCGCTTCAGTTCTCGCTGCATGGTTTCGAGTACCGTGTCCGGCCGCGAGGCTGAGGAAAGCGCGGCCAATGGAATACACCCAAAAATCAGCAGGAACCATGCGGCGGGCCGGAAAAGGGATCGATTCATTCGAGTGGTTGACTCTATATGTGCATAGTCAATCTAGCACACTTAGCGCGGGCTTGGGGAGGGAGACGGAGGTGCGTGTTTCGACTGGCGATCACGCCAGCCCTTCATCAGCCGTGACGGCCGAGAGGCTTTCCTGCGGAAATGAGCCGGGAACCGACATTGCTTTCGATGAGATCCGCTACGACGACGCGATCGCGCCCCTCGGATTTGGCGCGGTAAAGGGCCGCGTCCGCGATTCGCAAAAGCTCAATGGCCGAATTGCCGTGCTCCGGATAGCTCGAGAGCCCCAGCGACAGGCTGATTCTATCGAGTGGTTTGCCACGATAGTGAATTTGCAGATGTTTGGCTTCTTCTCGCAGCTCGTCCGCGCGCTTCTGCAGAAATTCCAAATGCGCATCCGGCATGATCAAGGCGAATTCTTCGCCGCCGTAGCGGCAGGCGATGTCTTCCACGCGGGTGCGGCTTTGCAAGAGACCGCCAACCGCGGCAAGCACGGTGTCGCCTGCCTCGTGGCCGTATGCGTCATTGAAGTTCTTGAAGTGGTCGAGATCAACCATGATGGTGCCGAGCGGCTGCCGGTTGCGAATGGCCCGGCGGATTTCGCGGTCGAGCGACTCTTCCATGTAACGGCGGTTGAAAAGTCCCGTGAGTGGGTCTCGGATGGATTGCCAGCGAAGACTTTCACGCAGCTTCAGATTCACGAGCGCCAGAGCGATCCGCTCCGCCGTTCTTTCCGCGCGCAATTGGTGCGCCTGCGGGTCGCGCTGCTTCAGGCCCGTGGCAGCAGTGGCACTGCTTCGCAAATGGAGCAAACCGAGCGATTCTCCGAGCGCCATCAGGGGCACGCACAGGGAGCCAGGCTGGCGAGAGTCTGCGAGATGCTTACAGCGCAACGCCGAGGGGCAATCCTCCGACAAATGCGAACGTCCACGGCGAAGCGCCCAGCAGTCATCGGGAGCAAACACTCCTTCAGCGGGTGGAAACTCTCCCCAGACAGCTGCCGCGTCCAACAAATTATGAGAGGCGTTCAGCATGCAAAGCGCGCCCGATTCTCCCGGGAATAATTTTTCCATGAACTGGCGAATGATCTGGCAGGTTTCCGTCGTACTGATGCATGCCTGCAACAGATCCCCCATTTCATGGATCAAATTGGTTTCATCGCTAAGCCGATGGAGCTCGCCCACCCGGGCCAGGAGCTTCTCGTTAGCGTGCGCCAGTTCCTCCTTCGCGCGGTGCGTCTCGCGGCGGAGGGACTCTTCCCGCAGAGTTCTAAGGACAGCTATGGGTAATCGCGCGAGGTGGTCCTTCAGAACGAGATCGGCGGCTCCCAGCCTCAAACATTCAGCCGAATTTTCTTCGCCCAGTTTACCCGTCACTACGATGACGGGGATGGACATGCCGTACTGATTGAGCAACAACAGGGCTTCTGTGCCGGTCCAATTGGGGAGACGGTAGTCCGCGAGAATGAGGTCGTATTTGTTCGCGCGCACTTTCTGTGTGAAATCTTCGCGTGCTTCGGCGACGTCAACGGTGGCCACGAGGCCGGCCCGTTTGAGCTCGGCCATGCATAGCTCGATGTCGTTCGAATCGTTTTCGAGGAACAGGAGACGGACAGGATTTTCGGATGAGAGAAGTCCATGGGTGAACGGGTCAGGCATGTTGTCGTCTTGCGTCACTCCTTTGGCCGTATGGCCGACGGCAAACGTGCTTCTGCGATGAGCCGGGACGGTCGAGTGGGTGCAGAGAAGTTGGCGTCAATACGGGCCGATGCATCAGCGTGGCCACTCCTCTCGCGCCAGGACGCGCGGCACCTTTATATTGCCGCCTCATTCATGCACCTTCGACTGGAAGTGGGAGAGGACCTCTTCCGCCGCACAAACCATCGGCACTGCCGGAAAGGGAGGCTCAAAGCTCGACAACTGGAATATCCTGAAGGGGAGACCAGTATCCATCAACTATCCATCAACAAGAAATGGGAGTCAAAAATCTTCCGGCAAGATGCGCCTGATGATTACCTGGGCTTCCCTACATAAGTAGATGGTAGCGATACCGGGACTCGAACCCGGATTTTAGCCTTGAGAGGGCCATGTCCTAACCTTTAGACGATATCGCCGCCGGCGGTTTTAGAGATTGCGCAAACTGAAAAAGCCTGCTTCGCCCGCGAGCGCTCTGCAAAGCTTGCATTTCGTTGCGGCAAAAAACACCGCTCGGGCGCCTGCTGCAACCTTCCGCAATCTTCGCACGCCTGATTTGTTGGTGCAAGTGGGTACAAAGCGCGAAGAAGCGCTTGGAAATCGCGCTTGCGTTGTGGGACGATGATTCCATGATGAGCTTCACGAGCAGCTTAGAGATCGGGTGCGGCGTCTGATGGCGAGTGAAGCGAAAACTCCGAAGAGCGCGCCCAGGGCCGCTTTTGCGCACTGCATGCTCCGGGAAATCTACGAGCAGCCGCATGCCATCCGCGAGACGGTCCGCGAAAACGTCCAGGGCGATATTATTTTTCCCATGGCGCTTCAGCCGATTGAGAACGCGCTCTTCGCCTTCAAGAAAATCATTATTGCCGCGAGCGGGTCGAGCCGCCATGCAGGGCTGGCGGGCGAAATCATGATGGAGGATTTGGCCGGAGTGGCCGTGGACGTGGAATATTCGAGCGAATATTGCTACCGCTCGACGCACGCGGGGGCCGATCCGATTGTCGTGGTGATCACGCAATCGGGCGAGACGGCGGACACCATCGCGGCGCAGCGCGAGGCGCTGAACCGCGGGGCGAAGACGGTGGCCATTTCGAACGTGGCGGAGGCCACGATTGCGCGCGAGGCCAGCGCTGCGCTGCTCACTTTTGCAGGGCTTGAGAAGGCTGTGCCGGCAACTAAGAGCTTCACGGCGCAGCTCACATTGCTCTATCTCTTTGCGTTGTTTCTCGCGCGCAAGCGCGGCCGTATGACCTCCGAAGTCACTCGCACGCATTTGCACCAGCTTGCCGAGGCACCCGCGGCGATCGAAAAATCTCTTGCCGCATGGGACGCGCGGGCGGCCGAATGCGCGCGGGCCTTCCAGCATGCGAAGGCTTTCTTGTTTCTTGGGCGGGGCGTGCATTACGCCATCGCGCGCGAGGGCGCTTTGAAACTGAAGGAAATTTCCTATGTGCAGGCCGAAGGCTTGCCGGCGGGCGAGCTGCGCCACGGGCCGAACGCGCTGGTGGACGATAAGCTTCCGATTGTTGTGCTCGCAACGCGCGAGGCGGCCGATCCGGATTCGATGCTGCGGTACCGGAAAACTTTGGCGATTCTTGAATATGTGAAGGGCCGCGGTGGAAAAGCCATCGCCATTGCCACGGAGGGCGACCGGGAAATAGCGGCGGTGGCCGAGCAGGTGATTTTCGTCCCCGAGGCTCCTGAACTGCTTTTGCCCATCCTTGAAGTCGTACCTCTCCAGCTTTTTGCGTATCACTTTGCGGTCCTCAACGGCTGCGCTGTGGACCATCCTCGGAACCTTGTGAAGGCGGTCGTCACCGAATAACTGCTCGGAGTCCTCTTTGACCTCATTGTGGAAAAGTGCGATTTTGTTGCGGTTAGAAAATAGCAAACCCTTTTGTTTTGAATAGGTTAACTTGAATTTTGAATTGGCGAATGTTGCGATTAGCCTTTTCTTCGCCTTCGCGGATGATGACCGGTGCTCGGAATGAAACTCGCTCCCGACTAGAAAAGTCCCAACCATCTTCTAACAATCCTCCATGCTTAACATGGCATGAAGAAACGTTGAGCGCAATAGAACCAGCCTGTGGACTTTTGGGGATAGCGGCTAGCCGAAGGCCCCTCGGCTCCGCGTAGATGTGAGGCACTACTTCTTGCTTGCGGATTTTACTGCGAAACGCAGGGCGCTTGGCTAGTTGATTCGAGCGGCGCAGCGGACGTAGCCGCGGCCGGTGCAGTTCAGCGTTACTGTCCCTGCCTCGGTCAGATCGGCTTTCTCGCCCTTCTTCAGGATTCCCTTGAAACCTGGACCGTCAACCTTGCAGGTCGGAGTAGGAGTATTCGCGTCATAGGCAATTGTGCTGACGCAGGTGATGGGCGCGGGGCCTTTAATTTCGACTTTGTTCGGATGTGGGCCGTCCTTGTCGATGCTGGCGGACATGGAGGTGACCATGGGCCCGCGATTTCTCTGCGCGTCGGCATGATCGGTGAGCATGAAAATTGCGGCGGCCAGCAAAAGAAAAAAGGAAATGGAACATCGCGCGTTCATTGGGCACCTCCGATTGGAAGTGAACTCTACACCCGACAGTGACGGCCGCGCAATGCGGAAGCGAATCGGTGCGATCACGAGAGCGCCGTCACAAGACGCAGGTGAACGGAAGAGCACAGGCGGGAGCGTGTGGGCCACCCATGCAGAAAGGTGTGAGATAACTTCGGGCACATGCAGGAAATTTCGGGGGCGACGGTGGCGCTGCGATGAAATTCACGCTGCTGGACTGGGCTGCGATTTTTGGCTACCTCGCGATTACTCTCCTGATGGGGCTTTACTTCCGGCGGCGGTCGGGGCGGAGCACCGAGGATTATTTTGTCTCCGGGCGGAGCGTCTCTTGGTGGCTTGCGGGAACTTCGATGGTGGCGACCACGTTCGCGGCGGACACGCCGCTGGTGGTGGCGGGCCTAGTGTACACGCAGGGAATCTCCGGGAACTGGATATGGTGGTCCGGGCTGCTCTCCGGAATGATGACGGTGTTTTTGTTTGCGCGGCTGTGGCGGCGCTCCGAGCTGATGACCGATGTACAGTTCGCCGAGATGCGGTACAGCGGCCGGCGGGCGGCATTTCTGCGCGGATTTCGCGCGATTTATCTCGGGCTGCTGATGAACTGCTTCATCCTCGGATGGGTGACCAAGGCGATGACCAGCATCGTCTCGACGACGATGGGGCCGACGATGCAGGGCTGGCCGCTGCTTACACGGTTTGCGGCGTGGCTCGAGGGGATCTTTGGCGCGACGTTTTCGGGCGTTGACGGTCAGGCACTCGTCATTTGCATTTTCTTTCTGATTCCCTTCACCGGAATTTATGCCGCGCTCGGCGGATTGTGGGGCGTGCTCTGGACGGACCTTTTTCAATTTGTGCTGAAGATGAGCATCGTGATCGCCGTTGCGTACTATGCGGTGGGCGCGGCGGGCGGAATCGGGCCGATGCTCGCGAAGATTCAGGCCATGCGGGCGGCCAATGGCGGCGCGGACCCGCTGGCGTTTTTCCCGGATTTCTCGCGCGGATTTTCGAGCGAGGCGCTGTGGACGCTGCCAGTGATTACCTTCACGGTGTATCTGGGAATTCAGTGGTGGGCGTTCTGGTATCCGGGGTCGGAGCCGGGCGGCGGGGGATACGTGGCGCAGCGGATTTTCAGCGCGCGCGATGAACGACAGGGGCTTTATTCGGTGCTGTGGTTCAACATAGCGAATTACGCGCTGCGGCCTTGGCCGTGGATCTTGACGGCGCTTGCGGCGATCGTGCTTTATCCGGGGCTCGAACGTCCGGAGACGGGTTACATGCTGGTGGTGAATCAGTATGTGCCGCAGGCGCTGCGCGGAATTGTGCTGGCGGGGTTTCTTGCGGCGTTCATGTCCACGATTGCGACGCAGCTGAATTGGGGGACGTCCTATTTAGTTGAGGATTTTTACCGGAGATTTGTGAAGCGCGACGCGACGGAGCGGCATTACGTGGTTGTTTCGCAGGCGGTGACGCTTTTTTTGGTGGCTGTGACCGGTTACGTTTCGGCGCGGCTTGGGTCGGTTCGTTCGGGTTGGGAAGTGGTGCTGCAAATCGGGGCTGGGACGGGCAGTGTGTACATGCTGCGATGGTTCTGGTGGCGGATTAATGCCTGGAGCGAGATTTCGGCGATGGCGACATCGCTGGCGCTGTCCGTGGCGTTTCAGTGGAAGGGGCTGTGGCTTTCGCTCGTCGGGCGGGCGCAGCCTTTTTTCGGATCGAGCACGGTCGTGTTCGCGAAGACGGCGCTTGTGACTACGGTCGGGACGACGATTGTGTGGGTTGCGGTGACGCTGCTTACGAAGGCCGAGCCGGAAAGTATTTTGGTGGCGTTCTACCGCAAGGTGAGGCCGCAGGTGACGGGATGGCGGCCGGTGGCTGGGCTGGTGCCTGAGATTCAGGAGACGCACGGGGTGGGGCGGAATCTTTGGTGCTGGGTGCTTGGTAGCGCGATGGTTTATAGCGCTTTATTTGGGGTGGGGAAACTATTACTGCTGCAGCGCGCGACCGGGACTTTGCTGCTTATTTTGGCTGCGGGTTCGGCTTTGCAATTGGCGCGGGAATTGAGGTGAGGGCTGGGCCAGTGTGGACATTTGTTACGCCGTAGGGGCACGGCATGCTGACGGTACGAGTGCGAGGGGCACGAAAACCTAAGACGGGGCGGACGCGGGACGCGGAGGAGGGGGCGGCGCTGAGATTCTTCGCGCATCCTTGTCGGATGCACTCAGAATGACAGACGTCGGGGATTGTGCTGGCAGAGTGCGAGAGAAGTCATGAAATTGCTGCGGAGGTACGAGTGTGCAAACGCTGATGGCGGCACTGCTGAACGGAAGAGCACAGCCAGGATTGTCTGTGCCACAAGAAGCAGAAGAGCTGGACACGGGGAGGCGTTGAGGCGCCTCCCCGTGAGCTAGCGGGTTAAGGGATGTAGTAACGGAACGAGGTGAAGAACATGTTGTCGATGCCGTGGGGAGAGCCGCCAGCATTAGCGCCCCACGTGTTGCGGGTGACGTAGGAATACTGCATGCCGAACTGCATGCGGCCCCTCTCGCCCTGGTAGAAGCGATACCAGAAGCCGAAGGTGCCTTCGATGATGGTGCGGTTATCCTGCTGGCAGCTTCCGAGGGCGGCCGGCGTATTCTGGTTCGTGGGAAGCGACTCGGTGAGGCAGCCAGCATTGCTATTCAGCGGGGATCCGTATCCGACGCCGAAGTTTTGGTTGACGATGTTCGGCTCCGCAACCGTTCCGGTATTCACGCTTCGAACCGCGATGTAGGACGCGCGGGCATCATACTCGCCGCCGGCGTAGCCATACAGGTCAAGCTTCGGCGTTGGGTGAAGGATGATGGTGCCCATGCCCTGATAGTTGCGGATTGGCACGAGTGTGCCATCCGGCCGCACGGTAACGTCTGACAGACCAGCCGAACCATACCGGCCGGTGCCGTCGCCACCGAAGGCGTGAAGGCCGAAATCCAAATGCTTGCTGAAGAGTGACCAGCTAGCATTTCCGCCAAAACCGCCTCCCGTTCTCGTGTCGTTGCTAGCGAGCGCGGCGTTCGCAGTGTTCGGAGTAAGCGACCCGCAGGGATTGAGAGCGTTCGCAGCGGCGCAAGGGAAGACTCGTGCCTTGAACGTGCTGACGATCCCGAACAACTCGTAGTGACCGAACCCGGGTTCCCAGGCTGCCTTGAAAACAAAATCCGGCGAAGCGTTATAGGAGTAGTTGGCCTGGTTGTTGTAAAGGCCGCTGAGGTCGCCGGGCGCGGCAATCAGTGTCGTGCTATAGGTGGTGCTGACCGCTGCGTTGCTCGTTCCAGTCAGCGGGACGCTCTTGTCGTTCAAGAGCTTGCCGCCGAGGGTGGTCTGCGGACCCTCTACGGACATGCCGACCCAGAACCTGTCGCCAATATTCTTGGTGATGCGGAAGCCGTATTGGCGAGCCCAGCTGAAGCCAACCTGGTATTGGGCGTCAATGGTGAGCGGGAGGACTTCGGTGAGGTTGTCGAGACCGTGACGCGTCTCGGTGACGAGGCTCCACTCTTGTCCACCGGTTATCTTCCAGCCGCTGTCGAAGGCCGCTTGGCCCCAGATCTGGCGCTGGCGGTAAACATAGCTGTTGGTCTGGTTGTTGTTGGATGTGACGCCGGCGCCGAGGAAGTCAGCCTCGTAGTAGCCGGTGAGTTTCACGTCGGAAAGCTTGCCCTCGGCCTTCATGGAAATGCGCGACTGACGGCCGGAGAAATTGAGATCAGAAAGCTGGGATGCGGACTGGCCGGGGAGCGGAACTCCCTTGAAGTCCGTGTTGACGTCGTTCGTGATGCCCTTGTTGCGGTAAACGGATTCAGCCGCGAAGAAGCCGCCGGGAGTGAGAGTGATTCCCTTGTAGTGCAGGGAGAGGGGCTGGTCCTTGTCGTCCGGAGATGCCGCGAAATTGATGGCCGTGGCGTTGGCCGGGTTCGTGGCGAGAGCCGGATCGGCGCCCTCGTTCACCAAGCCCATGGCGGCGACATTGGCATTCACGGTCTTCAACTGGGTTTCCATCTCCTGCATTTTCTTCTGCTGGTCTTTCATCTGCTCGTTCTGCTGCTGCAATTGCTTGGACTGTGCTTCGAGCAAATCGCGAAGCTGCTGAAGCTGATTGTCCAGGCCCGCCGGAGCGGGTGTTGCAGGAGCCGCGGCGGTTGCCGGAGCAGGCGCGTTCTCCTTTGCAGCGGGCGCCGAGTTCGTATTGGCCGCCCCCGAAGTTGCATCCCCAGTCCCACCCGTACCCGCCATGGCCGGCGATACGATGAGGACGAGGGCCACCATCCATGCTGCTAGTGCTCGCATTACTTCCTCCTTAAATTTACCTGCCGTTTAGACCGAAATCCCGAAACTGGCTTTCGAGAATAAAATCTCTGCCCCCCGGGTGACTGCCCTGCAGACTGGATCAGCGACTAATCAAACGCCCTGACCCGCGACCCACCCACGCAGCGAATACACCCTGCGCGGGTCAACTGGTGACAACGATTGATGAAAAGCAGAACAAAAAAGTTGCGGCCGCACGCACAAATATTTACCGATTCCTGCCTTCATGTTCGCACGCCTACACTACGGGCGAGCGCCGCGGCCCCCGAACGTTATGTGCCGTATTTGAATGGACTGTGACAGCCATGTTAATTGTCCGTGACGTTCGATTTTTTCCCGGTGGGCTGTGCAAAAAATTGTAATCGCAAAATTCGGATAATCCGAATTCATGTAGGTGTGGGAAATCAGCGAAAGATATCGGGAATTGATGGCGACCGCACATGCGCGTTGGCGCAGAACAAGCCTCCGCGCGGAAAAAATCTCAGATTGATACGGATTGCATTGAGCAGACGACGCAGTGGCGCTTGCCGTTTCGATCAGGATCGCTCAGGCGCTTGTGCGGCGAACCAATGTGCTGAATGTGGATGGGACGATTCGACGGAACGGGAGCGTGCTGAAGAAGCGTTCGCGGCAGGGATCACAGCGGTAGGCCGGGAAACTGAGCAGACGCTTGATGGTGATGAGCGTGCCGCGCTCGACGCGGTCGCGCGAAATAAGTTCGAGATCAAAATTACCGCACTTGGGGCAATGCGCGTAACGCGTGAACGAGACCGCGACGCGCCAAGCGTAAAAGCGGCGCTCGCAGCTGTGGCATCTCCAGGGTCTCAAGCCGACGAGCGTAGAGAGGAAGTCCAGCGGCCCCTCGCGGTGTGAACGAAAGCAATCGCCGCTCAGGCATTTTGGACAAATCATCTTCCCCGTGTTCCCCCGTCCCTTGCGCGGCAGCATACAGAAAAGCTTGCACGCGGGCAAGAGTTACGAATGGCGGGAGGCGGAGCCGGGCGGTGTAGAATATTCAGCGAAAGGATTCTGAATGCCTGCTTACACCGATGCGCACGCGCAAGCCGGGATCAAAGCCCGGCTGCCGAAACTCGATACCTGGCCCAACCAATTTCCGGGCTACGAAATTACCATTCGCTTCCCGGAATATACTTCTGTGTGCCCGAAGACGGGCCTGCCGGATGCCGGCACGATCACGATTCATTACCAGCCGAACAAGCACTGCCTGGAATTGAAAGCGCTGAAAATGTATCTGCTGGCGTATCGCAATCTCGGCATCTTTTATGAGAACGCCGTGAATCGAATGCTGCGCGATATCGTCGCCGCGGTGCGGCCGGCTTGGTGCCGAGTTACCGGCGAGTTCACGCCGCGCGGGGGACTGACTACGACGGTCGAGGCGCGTTGGCCACAACGCCGCAACGGGTCTCGGCATCCCAAGGGATAGACATAGCGGCCCACGTCAGCGATAATTTCGCCCGTGCCAGAGCGGCCTAGGCCGCGCTGAAGGAGGCTTGATGAGTTCCAGTCCAAATCCAGCGGAAGAGATGCATATGACGGAGGCAAGCGCGCTGCCCCGCTGGGTGGTTCTGCTTTTTGCCGTGGCGTTCGTTCTGGTGGGCTATTTGCTTTACGCGAGCGTTTCGGAGAATCAGGCGCTACACAAAGGCCTGAGTGATGCGGACCGGAAGACGCAGGCGCTGGCCACACAGCTCGATAAGACGAATTCGCGCATCGCGGACTTGAAGGGGCAGCTCGATGTGACGTCGCAGAAACTGGGGTTGACGCAGGACGAGCTGGCACGCGCGCGCGGCCTGGCGCAATCGATCAAGAAGGATCAGGAGAAGAGCGATCAGGCGCTGCGGACGGAGATTGGGCAGGTGCAGGCGGACACGTCCACGAAATTCGGCGAAGTGGCCACGGAGATTAACGGGACGAAAACCGACGTGGCGGCCACGAAGGCGGACCTTGAGGCGACTAAGGGCAAGCTCTCGAGCACCATCGGCGATCTGGGGGTGCAAAGCGGGTTGATCGCGCGCAATCATGATGAGGTGGAAGAGCTGAAGCGTTTGAACGAGCGCGACATTTTCGAGTTCGACCTGCACAAGTCGAACGCGGCGCAGCACGTGGGACCGATCCAGATGGTATTGCGCAAAGTAGACACCAAGAAATATCGCTTCACCTTGAATGTGGTGGCCGACGATAAAAGCATCGAGAAGAAAGACAAGACCGTCGGCGAGCCCGTGCAATTCTACGTGCGGGGGGCGCGCGCGCCTTATGAAATTGTGGTCTTCGATCTCTCGAAGGATCATGCCAAGGGGTACTTGAGCACACCGAAATCCAAGGGTGCACCGCCACCATCCGCGCCGCCTGGAAATTAACGCGGCGAGTCAAGGAAGGTCGGCTTCACATGATTGTTTTGCGACGATGCTGAATCCCGCGCCCGGAGGTGGGCCAAGTGAACACGAATCGGAGTGGCGCTTCCGGGCGGCGGCTTTTTTCTTTCGTTGCGGCGCTTTTTGTATTTCTTCTCGCGGGCGGCGGGCTTCGTGCCCAATCTTCACCCACCCTTGACCGGCTTTCCTCGGACACGATTTTCTACATTCATTGGCGCGGGAAGACTTTCGCCAAAGGCGCGCAAGAGAAAAATCACCTTTTGCAGCTGCTGCAGGACCCCGATTTCGCTCCGTTGCGGGACGCGCTTTTGAAGACCTGGCAGGGCGGCGGAGGCAAAGACGGCGCCCCGCCAGGGCTCAGCTTCACTGAATATCAATCGCTGCTTGAGAACGATGCCACGTTTGGCGTCGCGTTGAACCCCGCTTCACGGATGACGGAGCCGGCCAAGAACCCGTCATCGGTAGGGGCTTTCCTTGTGTACGACGTAACGGGGAAATCCGCCTTGCTTGATAAACTGGAGGCGCTCAAAGCTGCCAACGAAAAATTCAAGCCCATCGTGAAATCCTATGATTTTCGCGGGACGTCCATAGAGATTCGCACCACCGCGAGCAATACTGCCTACATTGCCCGGACCGCGAAATACTATTTCTACTCCGACCAGAAGCCTTTGATCGAGGACTTGATCGCGCGTTTCCAGGTGACAGACAAACCGGAATCCTCCGTCACGCAGCTGCCTGAATACAAGGCTATCCGTCCGTATATCGGCCCGGATGCAACCCTGGAATATTTCGTGCGCATGCCCGACCTGGCGAAGCTGATTCCAGCGGACAAGCAGGACACGCCCGGCGCGCACTTTGCGCAGAATCTCCATCTCGAAAAACTTCACGTTACGGGCGCCGGAATTAGCTTTTCGGGGGAAGCGACCCGGTTGCGCGGGGCGGTTCTCGGCGATACTTCTTCGCCGAGCTTGTTCGACATCGCCGGCGCAAGCGCGGCCACCTTTGTGACGCTGCCGGCCGTGAATCCGGGGCCGCCATTTCACATTATCCGTCTTGATCTGCCGGCGATGTATCAACTGTTACGCGCTGCCGCGATGGCGTCGCTGGCTCCGCAGCAGACCGCCTACATCGCGACGGGCGAGACCATGGCCCAGGCGTTCCTGGGGATGTCCATTGACGACGCCCTGCATCTTTTCGCCGGCGAGTTTGCGACTGAGTCCGTGTATGCAGAGGACGGCTCGTCCGTACGGATATTTTCTGTGTCAGTCCAGAAGCCGCAGGATGTGCTGCGGATCATGCACGCCACAATCGGCAAGTATATTGCAGGCGAAGACACGGCGGGGGATACCACGTTTCTCGACATCTCCTATCCTTTGCGCGATCCCATAACCGGCCTGGAAAAACCCAATCATTATCACGTGGCGGTCACGCCGCATATGATTCTTGTCGCACCGAGGAGAGCGATGCTGCGCGCCGCGCTCGAGCGATACAATGCGAAATCCGGTACGGCCTCCCCTGCGGACCCTTTTTCGAATGCGGATTTGAAGCTGATGCGAGCGCTGCTGCCGGAAAAGCTCTCCGGCATCAGCGCCGCGGACTTGAGTAACTTTCCGTGGGAGAACTTTTTTGCGCAGATCACTCAGCAGGTGAATGAGGATGCCAAGGGGTCAAAGGAGCCGTCGTCGCAGGCAACCGATTGGCAGAGTCTGACCAAGCCCGAGGCTTTCGCGCGCCACCTGCATGCGGGGATTAGCGGCTGGTGGAAGGATTCGAACGGCATTTACTTTGACTCGTACCTCCAGTAAGACAGTCCCTCCTGTCCGGAGATTTTTACTTGCGCTGGGTTTCGTTTTTTTTGTTCACTCCGTCTTGCCGTGTTCCTCTCGGGCACAGCAACAATCGCAGCAGCCTACTCCGTCGGTGCAAACGCCGATTCGAACTTCCACCGAACTTGTAAAGGTGGACGCGAGCGTCGTCGACAAGCATGGGAATTTTGTGGCCGGACTGAAGCAATCGAACTTTCGTGTGCGCGATGGCGAAGCGGTCCACCCCATTGTTTATTTTTCGCCCGTGGAAGCTCCCGCGGCGATTCTTGTGCTGGTTGAGACCAGCCCGGCCGTGTACCTGATTCACAATCAGCATTTGATGGCTGCCTATGCGCTGCTTGACGGGCTTGCGGCCGACGACCAGATTGCGCTTGTCACTTACGATCAAGTGCCGCACGCGCTGCTCCCTTTCACGGCGGACAAATCCGCGCTCGCAGGCGCGCTCGGGCAGATTCAATACACGCTGGGCACGAGCCAGCTCAATTTCTTCGATTCCATTTCGACCGTTTTGGATTGGGTCGCCCCGGTGCCGGGTAAGAAGGCGCTGGTGATTTTATCCACGGGGCTCGATTCATCGCCGCCCGAGCGATGGGACGCGCTGGTTAAGAAACTTCGCGCGCAAGATGTAGTCATCTTCCCCGTGGCGCTCGGCGGCTCGTTGCGGCAGCCGATCCAGAAGAAAAAGAAATCCTCGAAGAAGGCGGCAGGTTCGGATTCGCAGGCTCAGCAGTCAACGGATGACTCGGAAAATCCGCTCAGCTTCGCGAAGGCAGATGCGGCTTTGCTCTCGCTTGCAAGAATCACCGGCGGCCGCGCCTATTACCCCGCATCGGACAAGGATTTCGCGCCGGCGTACAAAGAGATCGCCGCTGCGCTGCGGCATCAATATGTTTTGGGCATAGACCCGCAGCATGATGGGCATTTTCATTCTTTGACTCTACAAGTCCTGGACAGCACCGGTCAGCCAGTACCTGCAGAAGGCAAGAATGCCGAGTACCGGATTTTTGCGCGCGAAGGTTATTTGGCGCCGGGACCGTAGATTTGGAATTCGAAGCCGGGCAGGGCGATCCGGTGAAAAAGCGAGGGGATGGGATGGGTTGGAGGAATCTTGGCTGCGGGATTTTGTTCGGACTGGCGCTTGCCATCGCGGTATGGCCTGCGCTGCCCGCGCAACAATCGTCTGCGCCGGTTCGGTTTGCATTTGGGGGCAACGCTGCCGAAATTCCCGCCGAGTTTCTTGAAAATCTGGTTTTTCTTCCGGTGAGGATCAACGATACGCAGCCGTCGTTGTTTGAGCTTGATTCCACGGCCGCGGCTTCGTCGATTGATCCTGCTCGCGCGGCGGAATTGGGACTGGGCGCGCTGCGGAATCCCGTCCTCAATCTTCCTGGCGTGCAGTTTCCGTTGACGACGCTGCCTGCTGTATCCCGGGAAAGTTTTGCGGCACAAATCGGACGGGCTTTCCAAGGCGCACTGGGAAATGATTTTCTTGGCTCAGTTGTTGCGGAAATTGACTATGGCAGGCAAACGGTGCGGCTCTACGATCCTGGCGCGTACAAATATTCCGGCAAAGGAGTCAGCGTTCCACTGAGTTTCTCGGGGGGAGTGCCGCTGATCCGCATCAAGCTGGATTTGCCGGGACAAAGAGCACGCGAGGGCGAATTCACGGTGGACACGACGCTCGATGCGGCGGTGCTTGTCTCCGAACCATTCGCGGAGGCGCATCATTTATTCTCGGCGCGCATGAAGACGGTTCAAGTATCCGACCCGCAAATTAATGGCGGCGAAAATATCGCCCTTGGACGCGCGAAGGAAATTCAAATCGGCCCATACCAGGTGGAATCTGCAATCGTGGCATTTTCGCCGAAAGGCGCGGCTGCCGGAGCGGACAAAAATATTGCCGGCTCAATCGGCGGAGGAATCTTGCGGCGGTTTGTGGTGACGTTCGACTATCCCCACAAGCAAATGTTTCTCGCGGCCAATCCCCGTTTCGCGGATTACGAGGAGGAGGACAAGAGCGGGCTCTCGATTGTTGCTAAGGGCCCGGGGCTAAAAACATTCGAGGTGTTTGCCGTGCAGCCCTCGACGCCTGCGGCCGAGGCGGGAATTCAAAGGGGAGACATCATTGCCGGCGTCGATGAAGAAGCTGCCGCGGATCTGACTCTCGCTTCGATTCGATATCTTTTCCGGCAGATTGGGCACAAATACAAATTGACCATCGAGCGAAATGGGCAGTCGATGCAGATAACGATTCAGATGCGGCGGTTAATCTAGCGCTTGTCTCACATGCAGGACGCCGGGCCGACCTCAGAGGTTAAAACCCGCTAACGCAAGGAACCTTTCGGCACGGCTGAACCCGTGCCCTGACGAAAAGCATTCTTGCGATACCGAGGAATCTACCGGAACGTGGAATCAGGGCGTCAGACGCCGAATTTCTTTAGCTGGACGGCCATTTCGCGCAGGCGAGCATTCACTTTTGCGAAGATTGTCCCCGGCTCGAATTTTCCGGCGGAGGTTCGCTTGCCGGCGGGGACGCCCGTGAGAATTTCGATTCCCTGCTCGATCCTGCCGACCGGATAAATGTGGAACCTGCCTTTCGCGACCGCTTCGATCACTTCGTCACGCAGCATTAAATCGTCCACGTTTTCGGCGGGGATCAGAGCGCCCTGCTGGCCCGTCAGGCCCTTCAATTTGCAGATATCGTAGAAGCCTTCGATTTTCTGGTTCACGCCGCCAATAGGCTGCACGTCTCCCTGCTGATTCACGGAACCCGTGACGGCGAGCTCCTGGCGAATGGGAACCCCGGATAGCGCCGAAAGCAGCGCGTAGATTTCGGTTGAGCTGGCGCTATCGCCGTCCACGCCAGAATAGGATTGCTCGAAGCAGACGCTGGCGGAAAGCGAAAGCGGCTTATCCTGCGCAAACGTCTGGCGCAAATAGCCGGAGATGATTTGCATTCCCTTGTCGTGGAAGCGGCCGCTCAAATTCGATTCGCGTTCAATATTGATGATGCCCACTTTACCGAGCGCGACCGAAGCGGTGATGCGCACGGGCTTTCCGAAGGCGTAGCCGCCGATTTCGAGAACGCTTAAACCATTCACCTGGCCCACACGTGTGCCGGTGGTATCGATGAAGAGCAAATTCTGCTCGACCATCTCGCGAATTTTCGTTTCCGTCAGGTTGTGGCGCTCGATTTTGGCTTCGAGGGCCTCGCGGATGTGGCCTGCCGTCACGATTTTAGTTTTCTCATTGCGCGCGACGTAGGAAGCTTCGCGAGCGAGATCGGCGAGATCGAAGAAGCGGGCGGTTATTTTTCCCCGCCGGCCGGCCTGGCGGACACCATGTTCGAGCAACGAGGCGACGGCGGTGCGATCGAACGGGCAAAGATTTTCATCGTCGGAAAGCTTGCGCAGACGACCGGCGTACTGGCCGATGACTTCGTTGCTCCATTTCATTTCCTCGTCGAATTCGACGCGGACTTTGAAAATTTTCTTGAAGTCATCCTCGAAGTCATACAAGAGCTCGTACATGTCGCGGTCGCCAATCAGGATGATTTTCACGTGGATATCAATCGGTTCAGGCTTGAGGACCGCCGAGCTGAACGGGAAGAAAACATCCACCGGCTGAATTTCGAGCTTGCCGTGATTGAGCGTCCGTTTCAGCGTGCGCCACACGCCGGTTTCCGTAAGCGCGTCGAGCGCATACATCACCAGGAAACCGCCATCCGCGCGCAGCAAAGAGCCGCCGCGCAGGTCCATGAAATCGGAGCTCCAACCACCGCGCGTGTCGTAGCTGCGATGAATCGTGCCGAATAAATTCGCATAGGTGGGAATGGTCTCAAAAATCACGGGCACTTTTTCCTGTTCACCGTGAGCGAGGATTACATTCACACCATACACTCGGAAAGGATCGCGGTCCGTGCGCTCGGCGCGGTTTCCGCCGCCGCCTTCGGAGGGGGGCTGGTCTTCCTCGCCTTCGCGCTCCTTGAATGGTTCGAGGTTGTCGAGAATGTGGTGACGGACCTCCTCGAGATATTCGGAGATTTGCTGATTGGGATATTTTTCCTTGAGCTCCTCGATCACGCCGTCAACCAGTACCGACGCTGCTTCCTGTTCGAGGTAACTCATCTCGCTCGCGAGTTCGCGCGAAAGCGAGAGCGTCTTGCGATAGACAACCGTGAATTCCTGGCGGAACTGATCGTATTTGCGCTCGAGATCTTCGGCGGCGACGCTTTCGAGTTTCCCTTCCTGCACCATTTTCGGAATTTCTTCAATCGGGACCATCTGGCCTTCGAGGACGGGGAAAATTTCGGGCAGCGCCACGGCGCCCACCTGCATGCGGCCCAAAGCGAACTGTTCGCGGGCGATGCGCCTCGTGAAATCATCCATCAGCTCTTTTTCGCGCAAGGTGAAGCGCTCGACAATGCGCGTTTTCTGACGCTGGAAAGGCTCGCCTTCGAAAACCTGCGGAATGCGCCGCCGGAGAAAATCAATTCCCGATTCCACTTCTTTTTTGAAGGCGTTGGCCTGGCCGCGGGGCAAAGTGAGCAGCCGCGGCCGGTCGGTATTCTTGAAATTGTTCACGTAGCAGCGGTCCGGCGCTGGCTCGCTTTCGAGGCGCATGTCCTCGACCATGCGGACGATCATGCCGCCGCGGCTCGTGCCGGATAGGCCGCAGACGAACAGGTTGTAACCCGATGCCTTCAGCTCGACACCCATGCGCAGCGCGCGCAACGCACGGTCCTGGCCCAGGTCGCCGGTTGTCGGCTCCACATCGGCGGTGGTCTCAAAAGGAATCGTGGCCGGGTCGCAATGCCAGCGAAGTTTTTCCGGCGGCAGGCTCGGGTGATTATGATTTGATTTCTTGCTCATCGGAACGTCCGAAGGGCGCTACTCTAGCACGCCGCCTCGCTTCCTCCCACCCGGTTTGGGGGCAGTGTTTCCAGCTTGTGTACTCGGCACGTAGAGGTCCAGCAGGCTTGCGGCGGTGGCCACCACGATCGGGCCAAGCACCACGCCGAGCATGCCGAATACACTGATGCCACCGAGCACGCTGATGAAAACCACCAGGCCTCCCATTTCAGCGCGGCCGCTGATCAGCCACGGGCGGATGACGTTGTCCACGAGGCCCACAAGTAGCCCGCAGATGACCACCAGAATCACGCCGCGGCCGATGTGTCCGGTCAACATCAAGCTGATTGCGGCCGGCACCCAGATCAGCGATGAGCCCACGACTGGAACGAGCGAGAAAAATCCCATCATCACGCCCCAGAAGATTGCGGCGTGAACTCCCGTCAGCACAAAGGCGAGGCCGCCCATCACTCCATGTGCTACGGCTGCCGCCAGGCTTGAGGTCACGCTAGCAAACACCAGGTCACGAGCCTCGCGGATCATCCGCTCGCGATGCGAATCCTCGAAGGGCAGCACTTCGCGCAGCCGCTCCACAATCGAATGGCCATCACGGAACAGATAGAACATAGCCAGTAGCGTCACGCTGAGGTGAAACAGAAAGACGGCCGTGTTGCGCAGCACAGCGCCAAGGCGGCTCGCGAAGTAGCCCGCCGCCAGGTCGGCATAGCGGCGCAGCACGGTCGCCAGGTCGCCGGGGCTGGCTTCCGGGAAGCGCTGCTGAATATGAAGCCACAAATCATTCACCCAACGGAAATGGCCGCTTGCCACGCTAAGTTGCATTTCCTGCACTGCATCCACGCCCTCCCGCACGAACGCGCCCATCACCAGCAGCGTTGGGACGATTAGAATCAATGTCACGCCGGCCGTGCTGACGATGGCCGCCATGGTCGGGCCCGAACGGCGTTCGAGCCGCTCGTAAATTGGATACGCGACAATCACAAGCACCATGGCCCAGGCCAGCGCGGCGAGAAACGGCTCGAACACAAGGAATGTCAGGTAAGCGAGCAAAGCGATGATGCCGTAAAACAACGCGCTCCCCAGCCGTTTCTGCGTGCTAGTCTCGGCGCTCACATTTTCTCGCTTTCAGCCATCCGGCAAAGAGACTGATAGTGGCAATCCATGGGTTTGTCAACTCCGCGCTACGCTGCGGCTGGGGAATCGCCGGTGCTATAATCTGCCTAGTTTCCGATTGAGATGGACATGCCGGACCCTGCCTGCAAACATAAGCGCACCCGCGTGATCGCCAAGGACGACGACGCTCAGTACGTCGAGTGCCTCGACTGCGGTGAAATTCTCGAGGCCGGCGAACTAAATAGTGATGAGCCCGGCTTCGGGGAATCGCTTTCGGATGCCTGAGCGCCGCCGCGTGCGGGAGAATTAGTCCTCTTCTTCGCTCGCGTTGGAGTAAAATGCGCCGAAACCCTCTGAGTTCGTTGCAACCTAGTTCGTGGCATTCGAGGAGGAGACCATGCTGAAGCATGCGATTGCTCTCTCGGCCCTCGTACTTTTTGGCTCTGCCGCATTTGCGCAGCAAACGCAAAAGCCTGTGGATAAACCTGTTTCCGCTGGAAATCCTATTCCGGCAGAGGCGCGAAAAGAGACCAATCCCGTCAAACCGACCGCAGCTTCACAGGCGCAGGCCAAAAAAACTTACGGGTACGATTGCGCGATGTGCCATGGAGCGGACGGCGACGGCAAGGGCGACCTGGCTGTGGAAATGAAATTGAACTTACCTGACTACCGTGACCCTGCGGCACTGAAGGATGTAACCGACGGGGAGATTTTCTACATCATCAAAAACGGAAAGAAGTCGGAGAAGTCCGAGATGCCTTCCGAGGGAGATCGCGCCAAGCCGGATGAAATTTGGAATCTGGTGATTTACGTCCGCTCGTTTGCTAGAAAAGATTCCACCGCTAAACCGAAGCCTGATACACCCTAACTGCTTAGACTTTCTTCTCGTCGTCCTGGCCCACCGGAGATTTGCGCGCGCTTTCTGCTGCGTTACTTTTTGGCGAGACTTCGGATGAAGGCAATCAGATTCGCCAGGTCACCCTTAGTCAAATCTTTTACGGGCTTCATCTTGCCCTTCCCCTCCGTGATCACTTTCTGGATATCCGCATCGCTCAGGGCCTGCACTTCCTTCGAAGCAAGCGATGGGATTGGGGGATTGAAGGCCTTTGCCGCCGGGCCATTTCCGGAAGCGTCTTTTCCGTGGCAGATTGCGCATTTCTTCGCAAAAAGCTCTTTCCCATCATCCGCATTCCCTGCCGGTGCTGCAAGGACGGCAGGACTGAATACAAGCATCAAGACTGCGATCACGATTAACGACTTCATTTTTCCTCCTCCTCAGATTATTTTGACGAATTTGACTCCAATTTGCGAATCATCAGGAACAAGCCGATCACAACGCATAGGATGGCGATGAACGACAACAGGAGCCCCTTGCGCCGGTATTTCAACTCTGCCATGGCACTCTGCCCCGCCTGCCAGGTCTTCTCGGTCACTTTCAAACCGGCCTGAATCTCCGGATCCACCCGAGAATAGCTCACGGCGTGAAGGTCAACTCTCGCCTTGGTGAGATCGTCGCGCGCTTCCGATTGCGCCAGCTTGGCCTCGCTTACTTCCATGCCGGAGCGCTCCGCGCGCCCCAGGAGTTCGTCGGATCGTGCGATTGACGAATCCAGCTTGGCGAGCCCTTCGCGGATCTTCTGCGCCGTCTCAAAGCCCGCATCGCCTTCGGAATGGCACGTCACACAGACCGCATCCTTGCCCGTACCAATCATCGCATCGGTCGGCTGCACGATGCGGTGGTTGCTGTGGCAAGTTACGCAGCCTGGCAAACCCAAAGCGGCGAAGGCATCCTTGTGAGCACCGGAATCAAATACCTGCGCCTGGAATACATGGCATGTGGAGCAAACTCTCACGACCGAATCAACACCCGGAGGGGCGGCGCCATGGCTGCCGTGGCAAGTGGTGCATGTGGGGGCGCTCAAATCGCCGCCCACCGCAAGTGCATGATGGTGCACGCTCTGGGAGTAGAGCTCAAATTGGTTGGTAGGAATCTTGTACTCCTTCATATAGTCCGAGTCCGCGTGGCAATGAGCGCAGGTGGTCGCCACGTTCAAGGGATAGACCCTCGAACGCTGATCGTTGGGCGGCTGGATATCGTGAATCCCGTGACAATCGACGCAGACGGCGGCCTTCGTATCCCCTTTGGCGAGGCGCTTCCCGTGCATGCTCGTCAGATACTGGCTGTATTGGTCTGTGCGCAGGGAAGGATTGAAATTGCGGATGTAGGCTGCATTGGAATGGCATTTTGAGCAGAGCGCGGGAATCTGCTTTCGATCGATGTGACCGAGGAAACCTTTCGCGGGGCTCATGGCCACGGCCGGATCATCGCTGGTGAGATCGCCGCCATGACAGCTCACGCAAGTCAATCCCACGCGTCCGTGGATGCTGCTCATGAACTCCTCGGAAGTAACCTTCAGCGGCGGATCGAATTTCGAATGGCATTCGAGGCAACTGATTTTGGATTGTGCGTAAAGGCTGGTTGAAGATAAAGGTATCCCAAAGGCGAAAAGCCCGAGTATGGCAGCACACCTCAGCGCCGCGCAAAGCGCCTTTCGTGCGCTCGGAAATCGGACTTCCCGTCCTCGGGCTCGCGTGAAGATGATTCGCACCTTAGCACTTTGCCTAAATCGATTTTTTATTTGGCCATGTAGCCGTACACGGTCATCCCGATGATGTAGGCCAGCGCGAACACGCCGGCGCCCGCAATGAGCCGCTGGTTGCGGCCCCGTTCGCTGTGGTCAAAAAATGGAAGCAGCGTCCACACCAGCGCCGCCACTCCGATGCCCACCGCGCCCAGCAATTCTCCGTTCACAAATCCCACTTTCGCGGGAATCATTTTCAGCGTCTGGAACATGAACATGAAATACCACTCGGGCCGGATCCCCGCCGGTGCCGAAGCAAACGGATCCGCCTTCGTGCCGAGCTCCCAGGGCTTCAATGCCGAGAGCGCCCCCAGGATTCCTAGGGCGATGTACCAGGCCATCAGTTCGCGGAGCAAGAAGTTCGGAAAGAACGGCATTTCGCGCGCTTTCGCCGACTTTTCGCGCCATTCGGCCTCGACCCGAGGCGGCACGCTCATTCCGAATCTCTGAACGAGCAGCAAATGTAGACCGATAAACAAGGTGGCCAGCCCGGGAAGCAGCGCCACATGAAATCCGAAGAAGCGGGTCAGCGTTGCGCCGGTCACATCTTCGCCTCCACGCAGAAACGTCAGGATCCATTTACCCACGATGGGCATCTGTGCCGGCAAGTCGGTTCCCACTTTGGTCGCAAAATACGACAGCGTATTCCAGGGCAACAGGTATCCGCTGAACCCAAAGCACAGCACGAGCACCAGGAGGACCATGCCGCTTAGCCAGGTGAGCTCTCTCGGCTTCCGGTAAGCTCTCATGAAAAACACGCTGAACATGTGCGCAAACGCAGTCAGGATCATCAGGTTCGCGCTCCATGAGTGAATCGAACGCACCAGCCAGCCGAATCTCACCTGCGTCATGATGTACTGCACGCTTTCGAAGGCGTCATTCGGAGTGGGCCGGTAATATAGGAGCAGCAGAATTCCTGTAATCACCTGAATTCCGAAGAGAAACAGAGTCATCCCCCCGAGAAAATAAAAGACTGTGTAACGATGCTGGGGCACAGTCTTGTGGCGGAGAAACGCGATGACATCGTTCAATGGGAAATGCTCTTCGAGCCAAGCCCGCGTGTTGGAGATCGCGCTCATCTAACCGTTGTGCGTCCGCCGCGCATATATCTCATTCTTCTTAACGATTACTTCGTAGACCTCGAGCGGACGCGGCGGAGGGCCGCTGATGTTGCGTCCGTTCAGGTCATAAAGGCCGTTGTGGCAGGCGCACCAGACGTCGTGCAGGTCGCTGCGGTATTGAACCGTGCAACCCAGATGCGTGCAGACGGCGGAAAGCGCGTGATAAGTTCCGTCCGAAGCGAGTACGAGCAGTGCCGGACGGCTGCCAAACCGGAATATTTTCCCCATATTTGGTTTCAGTTCGCCCACCTTTCCCGCCAGTGCCAGATCACTCTCCAATTCAGCGGCAGGAGGCGGAATCAGATAGCGCAATACAGGGTAGAAAAATGACGCAAGGGAAGCGAACACACCCGCACCCAGAAACGCCTCAACGAAATGCCGGCGCTGGGGCCCTGATGTCTTGGTTTCGGGCACTTTCGTATGCCCCCCGTGTCTCTTGGTGGCAGGTGCGGCTACATTATCGCTCTGGGAATTTGCCGCGCAACATTAAAAGCGACGGAGAGGTGGGACCGGTGCCGCACGACGGGTGATATGTGACTATCGTCACTAACCAAGACAGAAGCTGTAAGTCGCGCGGCGGAAAACGGCCCGGTCAGCGGATGCCGAACTTTTCGATGATGCGAAGAACGTCGGCGGCGGAGACGTCGTAGAGAGAGTGCTCGTCTTCCTGCTCGAGCCTTTCACGCAGATATTCGGCGGCGATGAAGCTTGCTTCGCGGTCGGTCAGGTTGCGTTTCGCCCTGGCGTGAAATTCGACAAAGCCCGGATGCGCCAGCCCCAGCACGACGCCCTTTCCGTCAACGAAGAATTTGCAGTCCATTGTGTCGGCGTGGCGCGTGGCGATTCCGTTCCAGCAATGCGAGAAGCGGCAGCGATAGACGTAGTCCGTCACTTTCGAGGGCACGTCGAACGCTCCGATGAAATCGCTCATCGTGCCGGAATTCGGGATTGTAGGAATCGCCGCTTGTGTCATTGTTTCGCCTATTTCCTTGCGCCCACTGCCGCGGGCTGCTCGGAGTGCTGGTAACTCTGAATCGCGGCCGCCACGCCCGCTCCCGCGGGTACGCGGAAGCCCTGGTCGAGCAAAACCTTTTCCGTGGCGGCGAGAAACAGCAGCACATTGGTTTTCTGGCAGGAATAACCCATCAAGCCGACGCGCCAGATTTTTCCCTTAGTGGGGCCGATGCCGCCGGCAATCTCGATATTGAATTCATCGAGCAGCTGCGTGCGCACTTTCCGGTCGTCGAGTGCGGGCGGAATCTTCACCGCCGTTACGGTGACGAGGCGGTCCGCTGGATTCGACACAAACAGCTCGAGACCCATGGCTTCGATTCCTGCCACGAGCGCTCGCTGATTCTGCTGGTGCCGCTCCCAGCGCGCTTCGAGGCCCTCTTCGAGCACAATGCGCAAGGCCTCGCGCATGCCATAAATTAGCGAGACGGGCGGCGTGTGATGATAAGTCCGCTCGGAGCCCCACATGGTTAAAATCGGCGTCAAATCGAAATACCAGCTTCCCACTGGAGTTTTCCGCGCGCGCAGCAAGTCCTCCACGCGCGCATTCACGGTGATTGGGGCCATTCCCGGCGGCGCGCTCAACGCTTTTTGCGAGCCGCTGAAGCAGATATCAATGCGCTCACGGTCCACATCCAGTGGAATTCCCGCGAGCGTCGCAACGGTATCCACGACGAGCAGCGCTCCCAGTTCGTCAGCCACCTTCCGGTAATCTTCGATGCGTTGCAACACGCCCGTCGAAGTTTCCCCGTGCGCCAATCCCACGAACTTGATCTTCTTTCCTTTGCCGGCGCGCCGAACGTCTTCCGGATCCACCGGGCGTCCGAGTTGCGCGTCCACACGGATCACTTTCGCCGGGCTGCGCTCGGCGATGATGGCCATGCGTTCGGAGAACATGCCATTCACGCACACGATGCACTCATCGCCTGCTTCCACGGGATTCAGCACCGCGGCTTCAATGCCGCCAGATCCCGATGCAGAAATGGGAAAGGTGATGCGGTTCTGCGTTTGAAAAACTTTCCGAAGCATAACCGGCAGATCGCCCATCATCTCCGTGAACCACGGATCCATGTGGCCCACGAGCGGCGCGGCCAGCGCGCGATATACGCGCGGGTCCATACTGGACGGGCCCGGGGTGAGCATCACCCGCGCCGGGGGAAGCAACTCGCCTATGATTTCGTTCATGATCTTCAACCTCGCTGGGTCCGAATTCACACGGACACCTCAGGGCAATCCTGCGGCAGGCAATCGGGGACAAAAGGACGCCCACATCAGGCCTTTAGTCTCCCTAAATCAGGCCATTGCGGTCAACCACCAAAATGGCACTTCCTGAAAACGCGGCTTAATCTGGGACGCCTTGCGCGGCGCTAACGAATTGAAACGACACGACAACCGAGGGGTACCAGTATGGCAACGTGTTTTGCCGTCGTGTTGAAAGGCCTATACCCCTATGCTAGATTTTCAAATTAGGCAGAAATTGTGATGACAGACGGAAAAATCAGCGCAACGGCAAAGCCGAAAGTTTCCCGGGTGGAGGTCTATTGGCACACGGTGCGCTATCGCACTGTCGCGCTGTACGTGATCGTAATTGCCGCCATCGTTTTCGCTTCCGTGTATCTAATCTTTCCCGAGACCTCCAACAGCCTGGTGAAGCGCCTTTCGGATGCATTTCCAGCGCACGACCCGGGCGTTGCAACCATCACTGCGCGGCAGGCGCGTTTCGTCAATCTTGACGGTAAGGTGCAGGTGAAGAAAGCCAACTCCGTCCAGTGGACGAACGCTGATTACCAGCTCACGCTGGATAAGGACGACTTGATTCAGACGGGACCTGAAGGTGTGGCGCGCATCGCTTTCTCGGATGGAACCACCTACACTGTAAAGGGCGACACACTGGTCACAGTGGAACAGAATCACGTTGAACCAGACCGCGCGACCACCGTCGGCATGCACATCAGTTCCGGTCAAGTTGATTTGTCCACTGGGACGTGGCCTGTGGCCGGTTCGAAGGCGGAAGTTTCCTTCGAGAACGCCGTGGCCTCCGCGCGCCCGAACAGCCGCATGGCCGTCAGCAGCGACCCGGCGACGAAAGAGCAGCAGATCACGGTGGCTTCCGGCAGCGCCGAATTGGATCGCGGCGGCGAGCACTTGGACATCGGCCAGTGGGAGCGCGCGACGTTTCCGGCGAACGGCGGCCAGGTTACCAAGACTCAGGTACTCGCTCCGCCCGAGTTGGTGGAACCGCTCAACCTTTCGCCGATTATCGTCGCGGACACAAAACACGATCCGATTCATTTTTCATGGAAGCCGGTCACCACGGCGAGGACCTACGAATTTCAGGTCAGCACCACTTCGATGTTCAATCGCGTGGTGATGGACAAGAAGATCGTCACGAACGCCGTGGATATCACCGGCCTCGATCCCGGCGATTATTTCTGGCGCGTGCGCGCGATTGATGAAAAGAACGCCACGAGCGATGAGAGCGATGCTTTCAAATTCACTCTTGTCAACCAGGGCAAAGAGCAGGAAATGCTGCTCGAGGTGGATGCCACGGAATTGCACGGCAATAATGTCGAAGTGATCGGCCGGACGGAGCCCAACGCCGCGTTGATCATCAACGGCGAACAAGTAGCGGACATCAAGCCCGACGGGCGCTTCCGCTATTTCACGCAGCCGATGACCCGCGGGAGCCACACGATTGTCATCACCGGGCAGAATCGCCGGGGTGGCACGGCTATCAAGCGTGTGGATGTGGTGATTCCGTAAGATCGAGTTTGACGTAGAGGACCGCCAATTGGAATCGCCGCCGCAGCGGCGCTCCAGGGGACCTGAGGGGGAAGCATCACGTGACGAAAAACGGCTTCAATATGCGGTCCGTCTTCAGCCTGTTCTCATCGGACCTGGCCATTGACCTGGGGACCGCAAACACACTGGTATTCGCGCGCGGGAAAGGCATCGTCGTCAACGAGCCCTCCATCGTAGCCATCAATAAGAATAGCGGCGAAGTGGTCGCCGTGGGCCGCGAAGCGAAGGAAATGCTGGGCCGCACGCCGGGAAACGTGGTGGCGATCAAGCCCATGAAAGATGGCGTGATCGCCGATTTCAAAGTCACCGAGCGCATGCTCACGTATTTCATTCAGAAGGCGCACAATCGCCGCGTCCTGGTGCATCCGCGAATCGTCATCGGCGTGCCAAGTGAAATCACGCCGGTGGAAAAGCGCGCCGTCCAGGACTCCGCCTATCGCGCGCGAGCGAGTGAAGTCTATCTCGTCGAACAGGCCATGGCCGCCGCCATCGGCGCCGGCCTGCCTATCGAGGAGCCTTCAGGCAACATGGTAGTGGACATCGGGGGCGGGACGACTGATATCGCGGTGATTTCCATGAGCGGCATCGTGTATTCACGCTCCGTCCGTGTGGCAGGAAATGAAATGGACGAAGCGGTGATGCACTACCTCAAGCGGAAATACAATTTGCTGGTCGGCGAGCGCACTGCCGAACAAATCAAAATTGAAATCGGTTCGGCGTACCCGCTCGAAAAGCCGCTGACTCTCGAGGTGAAGGGCCGCAATCTGATTGAGGGCGTGCCGCGCACCGTCACGATTGACGACAGCGAAATCCGCGAAGCGCTTTCGGAGTGCATCGCCACCATCCTTAATGCCATTCGAGTGGCGCTCGAGCGCACGCCTCCTGAGCTTTCCGCGGACATCAGCGATCGCGGCATTGTGCTCACCGGCGGCGGCGCGCTCATCAAGAATCTCGATAAGCGCATCCGGGAAGAAACCGGATTGCCGGTTTCCATCGCGGACGACCCGCTCGCCTCGGTGGTGCTCGGAACCGGAAAAATGCTGAGCGATTTCCGGCTGCTGCGGCTCGTCTCGATTGACTGATGCAGGGGTATTTTTCGAAGTGTTGGATTGCAGGAAGCAGAAGCGAAATTCGAATGTGCCCGGGGAGTATCGAGGTTGAGGTTCCGGACCTTTTGACTCGACCATTGCTCTAATGAACGACGTTCTTTCACGCCATCGTCCGCTGGCCCTTCTCGCCACGGTGATTTTCGTCCAGGTGCTGCTGCTCGCATTTCAGATTAAGCGCGAACATGACGTGCGGCTGGTGCGCTACTGGGCGGTCCAATTGCTCACACCGGTCGAACGCGTCGGGACATGGTCCTTCTCCAAAGTGAGCGGCGCCTGGAGCGGCTACGTCGGCCTGCGCGATACGCGCGCGGAAAACGAGCGCCTGAAGCGCGAACTCGAAAAACTGAGCATGCGCAACCGCGAGTTGGAAAGCAAAGCTGCCGAGGCCCAGCGCCTGTCCCTGCTGCTGAATTTCCGCGAGTTGCATCCGGAAGCGCCCATGCTTGCCGCGCAGGTGATTGGAGCAAGCGCGGACCCTACTTCGCACACTCTTTTTATCAATCGCGGTGAGCGCGACCATCTGCGCCGCAATCTCGCCGTGATCACTCCCGATGGCGTCGTTGGAAAAATCGTGGAAGTATTTCCCAGCGCCTCGCAGGTGCTGTTGATTAACGACAAGGACAGCGGCGTTGGCGCTCTCTTCGCTGATACGCGCACACACGGCGTCGTCAAAGGCAATGGTGACCCCGAGCCTCGCATGGAGTATGTCGAGAACGGTGAAAAGGTTCGGCCCGGCGAGGCCGTGCTCACTTCGGGAGAGGATCGGATATTCCCGAAGGGTTTTCCCATCGGCACGGTAGAAAGCGCGGCGGCTGGAAATCCGTTTCAAGTGATTCACATTCAATCCGCGGCGCGCCTGGATCGCCTCGAGGAAGTTCTCGTCCTGCTGACGCAGCAGGAATTGTCGCCGAAGAAGGGTGAAGAAGGCCCCCTCGCCACGCCACCGCACCAAATCTTTCAGCCGCCCGCCGCATCCCAAAAGAATTCATCAGCTGGCTCGGGCGCCGCCACTGCTCCCAAGAAAGTGAAGCCGCCAGTGAAGCCCGCGCCGCAATCGGCCGCACCAAGTGATGTTCCCGTTCCGGGAAATGCCCCTGCTGCAGCACCTCAGGCTTCGGCTCCTCCCCAGTAATATGTCTCACTTGCTAAATGCCGGGACGCACTCGAAGCCAAATATCGAAGTGCACAAGTATTACGGCGGCGCGATTCTTCTCGTCTCGTTTCTTTCGCTGGTGCTCCAGGCTTTTCTTCACAAGTACGGCCGCTGGGCCGAGCTTCTGGATCTCCCGCTGCTGGTTACGATTTATTTCGGCGTGAGCCGGCGCAATCCGGTCAGTGGGATGCTTCTCGGCGCCGTCATCGGCCTTCTTCAGGACGCGCTCGGCCACGACAATCCTATCGGTATGTATGGCATCGCGAAGACATGCGTCGGCTACCTTGCCTCTTCCGTCGGCGCGCGCATAGATACCGAACATCCCATCAGCCGCTTCGGTCTGGTCTTCTTATTGTTTCATTTCCATCAGGCCGTGCTGGCCATCACGCAGCGCGTGCTGCTGAATCATCCCGCGCCATTTTTCACCTTGCGGCTGTTTCTCGATTCGCTTGTCACTGCTGGTGTCGCCATCGTCCTCTTCGCGCTGCTTGATCGCCTGCGCAGACCTTCTTAGAGCCGCGAAAGTGCACCTTCCTTAGCCCGCACACTCCGGTGCCGAAAAAGCGAAGAGAGCGGCATGTGAGTTGACCGAAAGGACATGGCCGCCTTGCGGCTCGCGCTTTGCAAGTGATAGGTTAGAGAAGACTTCGAATCCGGCATGGATTCGAGAGGAAGCGCGCCTCAGGGATTCGCGAGACCCGCTGCGCAGGAGTTCTGTTGTCGCCATCGTGGAGCGGTAACGACCAAAAAATACCACAGGGCCGGTTGGCGCTGGTTTCCTACTCGTCTGTGGTTCTTGTAGTTCTATTACTGGTTGGATTTTGGAAGCTGCAAGTCGTTCAGTCCGGCCACTTTGCAGACCTCGCGGAGCGCAACCGAGTTCGTTCGATTCCGATCATCGCGCCTCGCGGGCCAATGCTCGACCGCGAAGGCCGCGTCCTGGTGGATAGCTATCCTTCCTTCAGCATTCTCCTGCTGCGTGATGACCCCAAGTCTCTGGCGAAGAGTTTTCCGCAAATCGAGGAAGGCCTGGGCATCAGCAAAGAGGATTTGCAACAGCAACTCGATGCCGCAAAGAATGAGCCGAAATTTCAGCCCATCGTGATCAAACCCGCTGCGAGCGACGCCGATATCGCCTTCGTCGAATCGCACCGTGTGGACTTGCCCGTCCTCGAATTGATGATGGTGCAGCGACGGCGTTACCCGCATGGCGATATGCTCGCGAATTCGATTGGCTATGTGGGTGAAGTTTCACCGCAGGATATGGACCGCAGCGAAGGTCACTACCGCCCTGGCGACATTGTCGGGAAGGCCGGGCTCGAGAAGCAGTACAACGAAGTGCTCGAGGGCACGGATGGGATGAGGCGCGTGGTTGTCAACAGTGTGGGCAAAGTGGTGCGCACCCTCGACAACGTCGAAGCCATTCCGGGAAAGCCGATTCAGCTGAGCATTGATTATGATTTGCAATCCATCGCGGAAGACGACATGGCGAACAAGGAAGGCTCGGTCGTCGCCATGGATGCGCGCACCGGCGACATACTTGCGATGGTCAGCCGGCCCACTTTTGACCCCAACGATTTCGCCGTCAGAATTCCGCAAGAGGAATGGCAGAAATTCAATTCCGATCCGGAAACGCCGCTCCTCAATCGCGCCATTCAAGCGCAATTGGCTCCCGGCTCCGTATTCAAGATTGTGATGGCCACGGCGATGCTCGAAACGAAGGCCGTGCCGGAGACCATGACCGCGTTCTGCCCCGGTTATGCTTCCTTTTACGGCCGCACGTTCAAGTGCCATACGTTTGGCAAGGGCGGGCATGGCGAAGTGGATCTTCACAAGGCCATCGTCCAGTCCTGCGACGTTTACTTCTACAACGTCGGCAAAGGGCTCGGAATTGACCGCATCTCTTACTATGCGAATGCGCTCGGCCTGGGGCATCGTACGGGCATTGACCTCCCGAGCGAGGAAGCCGGTATTGTGCCCTCCGAAGAGTGGGCGGAACGCGTGTACCACCGCAAGTGGTACGCGGGCGAGACGATTTCAGTTTCCGTCGGCCAGGGGGCTGTCACCACCACTCCCATCCAACTGGCGCGCATGATCGCGGCGGTTGCCAGCGGCGGACTACTGGTAGAGCCTCACTTGCTGAAAAATTTCCCCAATCCGCGTATGGATCACTTCGCGATTTCAGAAGATACCGTCGAGAAGGTTACCCAGGGAATGTACGGCGTGGTGAACGAAGGCGGAACAGCGGCGGGGGCCAGACTCCAGAACATCGAGTTCTGCGGCAAATCCGGCAGCGCGCAAGTGATCGGCTACGACGTGCGCAACCGGCTCGGCAAACAACGGGAATTTAAAGACAACGCCTGGTTTGTGGGTTATGCTCCCCGGCGGAATCCGGAAATCGTCGTGGCCGTCCTGGTCCAGGGTGGTGAGCACGGCGGCGCGGTGGCCGGCCCGATTGCCCGGGATGTGGTGAAAGCCTTCTACGATAAGAAGAACGCCCGTTTACAGCAGCAGGCCAATGGGGCCACGCCGGAGCAGCCTGGTACCCCCCACCCTCTCATCGCGACCGTGGGAGCCCAGCACCCATGAAAGACCGTCCGCGCGTTCACGATTATGACTGGGCTTTGCTCGCCATTGTCGCCGCAATCACCGGCATCGGAGTGCTCGAAATCTATTCCTCGACGCATGCCAGCGGCATGGCGGGCATTCAGTGGAAGCAGCTCATGTGGATCGGCATCGGAATCGCCGGGATGTTCCTGATTTCCCAGATTGATTACCACACCCTCTTGGACCAGGCTCCCGCCCTCTACATGTTCGGAATCGCCACTCTTCTGGTTGTCCTTGTCATCGGCCAATCCCGCTTTGGCGCCAAGCGATGGCTCCCTCTGGGTGGCGGCCCTAATTTCCAAGTGTCAGAGCTTATGAAGTTGATTATAATCATTGTGCTGGCTCGCTACCTGAGCGAAGTACGCACCGACCGGCTCACGCTAACGGACCTGGCCAAGATTGCCATCCTGACCATCGTTCCTGTAGCCTTGATTCTCAAACAGCCGGATTTGGGAACCGCCATGATGCTGGTTCCCGTTGCCGTTGTCGGAGCGTTCCTCGCCGGAATCGAATGGAGGCATGCCGCGGTGGGCCTGCTCCTGATCGGGCTTTTGATTCCGATCGGCTGGAACATGCGGCACCATTTGAAGCCCTACCAGCAGCAGCGCATCGAGACTTTCCTCCACCCGGAGGAGGACCAGCGCGGCGCCGGCTATCAGATTTTACAGTCGGAAATTGCCGTGGGCTCGGGTGGTTTCTGGGGCAAGGGATTCGGCAAGGGCAGCCAGAATCAGTTGGGCTTTGTGCCCGTGCGATACTCCGATTTCATTCTGGCGGCGCTGGCCGAGGAAATGGGTTTTATCGGGGTTTGCGTGGTTTTGCTTTTGTACCTGGGTTTGATTCTGCGCCTTGTGGATAATGCGCAGAAAGCGAAAGATAAGGCCGGAATGTTCGTGGTCATGGGGGTCACTGCAATCCTGGGCTTCCACGTTCTGGTCAATGCGTCCATGGTGATCGGCTATATGCCCGTCACCGGCATCCCGCTGCCCCTGATGAGTTATGGGGGGTCGGCAACGGCTTTTGTATTTTTGGCTTTGGGCCTGGTGATGAATGTCCGCATGCGGCGATTCGTCAACTGAGCCTCCTATGTTTCAGTGCCCGTGCCACGCGCGCAATCGCCGGCCGGGATAACAGTTTTGATTTGATTGAGGAACGCATCGGGTGAAGGAAGTCATCCAACCACAACACAGGTTCTTCCTGGGCGGCCCGTCGTGGCGTGCGCAATGCACGATTTTCTGCCACGCCGGCCGAGCGAGTGCGCTTGCCCTGGCAATCGACGGGGCCGCCGCGCGCCGATGCGCCTTTAGGAGTTTCCATGTCGAAGGAAATGGTTATATCGGCGAACCCCCACGAGACGCGGGTCGCCATTTTGGAAGAGGGCCAGCTTTGTGAATTCTACGTCGAGCGTGAAAAAGAATTTGCGCTAGTTGGAAGCATATACAAAGGCCGTGTCACGCGCGTGCTGCCCGGCATGCAGTCGGCCTTTGTGGATATCGGCCTCGATAGCGACGCCTTCCTGTACGTGAGCGACTTCCTCGAAGACATCGAGGAATTCGACCATATCGTTACGACCGTCGAGGACAAAGTCCAGAAAATGGAGGACCAGGGCGGGCACGTTTTCCCCGCTAATGGCATAGTCACGCCTGCGCTCGAGCCCTCCGATGTCGATTCGAATACTCCTGCCTCGGCCGAGGCTCACGCTCCCGAGCAGTCATTCATCCCTGAAGCTCCAGCGCCGCCCGTATACCGCCCGGCGCCGCCCGCGAGCCAGCCTCCTGTAAGCAGCGCGCCCGGTTATGACCGCGGTGGACGTTCCGATCACCGCCGTTTTGAGGGGCGGTCCGAAGGCCGCCGCGAGGGCCGTTATGGGCGGCGCGGTGGTCGCGGAGGCGGCGGGCGTCCGGGACGAGGCGGGGGCCGCAGTGGCCCACCTCGATACGGCCGCGAATTGCCGCAATCGAAATATGCGCCGTCGCGCCCGTATGACAGTCCGCCCAGCGAATCCGGACCGACTGAAGGCCACGTCTCAACAATTCTTCCCGGCGAGTCGCTGGCTAAGTACAAGGAACGCGATCCTGCGGCCGGGCCGTCGCCCGTTGCACCGATCGAGGATTTCGCGCCAGCCGCGGAGATGAGCGCGGCTCCAGAACCGACTCAGCAGGCTTTCACTCCGCAAGTTATCGCGCCTGCGCCTTTCGCGCCGCCGCGGTCTGAATTCCGTTCGTCGTCATTGACGGGCCTTGAGCCATTGCCCGGCGAGTCGCTCTCGAAATATAGATCCCGAGAGCAGTCCGCGGAAGAACACTCGGAGCCTGCCGCACCGCCTGCCCTTCATCAGGAGGAACAGGAGACATTCGAATCACGCGGCGCATTCGACACGCGCAGCGGACACGATGCCGAAGCCGTGCAAGAACATGAATCAATGCGTGTGGAAGAACCCGCGCACGCCGCTGAATTCCCTCATGCGGGTTTGGCTCACGAAGAACACGCCGCCCCGGAGCTCAGCGAGGACGAAGCCGCTTCCCTCGCCGAGCACGTTGCCGAAGCTCAGGTGGAAGAGGCCGCCCGCAACGCGCAGCAAAGCGATTTTGCCGGGCAGGAAGAATCGCACGACGGCGCACTCGCGGCTGGCGATGAGGAATCCGCCGGCCAGCCGGAAGAAGACGACGCCGAGGAAGAATACGAAGAGGCCCAGGCCGAAGCCGAGGGCATGATCGCGCATCCCGATGCCCTGGAGCACGCCGAAGCATCAGAAGGCATGCATGCGGAAGATGCCTCACTCGATTCCGCCGGCGAACCACCACCCGGCAACCAGGCGCCTCAAGAGCAGCAGCCCTGGAAGGCTCAGGTCCGCAGCGATTTCCGCTCGCGCATGCAGCATCCTGCGCGTCGCGGAGGACGCGACCGTGGCGATCGCGGCGGCCGCCGTGACGATCGCGGACGCCGCCCCCAGCACGGGCACAGTGGCGGAGGGCATAGCCATCATCGCCCGCAGCCACGCCGCACCCAGCTCATCGCCGACATGCTGAAGCAGGGCGAGGAAATCATCATCCAGATCGCGAAAGAACCGCTGGGCAAAAAGGGCGCGCGCATCACGAGTCACGTCGCTCTACCCGGCCGCTACCTCGTTTATATGCCCACGCTCGATCACACCGGCGTGTCGCGCAAGATTGCGTCCGCCGAAGACCGCTCGCGCCTCCGCCATCTCGTCAGTGAGGCGAAGGGCACCGGTGGCGGCGGCTTCATCGTCCGCACCGCCGCTGCCAGCGCAACGCCCGAGGAAGTTC
The DNA here is from genome assembly GCA_963701005.1 of uncultured Acidobacteriota bacterium. GTDB lineage: Bacteria > Acidobacteriota > Terriglobia > Acidiferrales > UBA7541 > Palsa-295. The sequence goes on along the minus strand of OY969555.1, from coordinate 1,172,740 downwards.
GTGCCGACGTTGAATTCCTGATGCGCACGTGGTCCGAAATCAAATCGCGTTCCGAGCAACGCAAGGCGCCTTCCCTGCTCCACCGCGACCTCAATCTCGTCGAGCGCATCCTGCGCGATTACATGACTCCCGATTTCTCCGCCATCTGGGTGGATTCCGAAGAGGAGTACACCAAGGTTGTGGATTTCATGAGCCGTTTCCAGCCCGAGCTCGTGAATCGCGTGAAGCTCTATACCAAGGACACGCCCGTCTTCGAGGAATTCGGCATCCAGCAGGAAATCGACAAGGGTCTGCGCCCAAAAGTGTGGCTGAAATCCGGCGGCTACATCGTCATCAATCATACCGAAGCGCTGGTTGCCATTGACGTCAACACCGGGAAATTCGTGGGCAAAGGCTCGAACCGGCTGGAAGACACGATTGTCCGCACCAACGTGGAAGCGGTGAAGGAAATTGTCCGCCAGATGCGCCTGCGGGATCTGGGCGGCATTATCATCATCGACTTCATCGACATGGAGGAGCGCCGCAACCGCGAAAAAGTGATGGCCGCGCTTGAAGACGCCCTGCGCGCCGATCGTGCGCCTTCAAAAGTTCTCCGCTTCAACGAATTCGGCCTGGTGGCCATCACCCGAAAACGCACCAAGCAGGCCCTCGAACGCACTCTATGCCAGCCCTGCCCCTACTGCACCGGCTCCGGCATGGTGAAATCCATTCCCACGCTGGCCTACGAAATCCAGTGCGAGGCGCGCAAGATGGCACCGGAAGTCAGTTCCGGCAGCCTTACGCTGCGCGTTCATCCCGAAATTTCAAAGGCTCTAAAGACGCGCGAATCCGGCCTCATCGAGGAGCTCGAGCGCTGGACGAAGAAGAGCGTGATCATCCAGGCCGATCCGACGCTGCACTGGGAGCAGTACGACATTTACTAGATCCCTCGAAACAAGAGGCCGAATACTGAAGACGCCGCGGAGTTTCCCATCCGCGGCGTTTTTTTCGGTGCGAAAGCGCGCGGCGTTAATGTGGATGTACCCGAACCTGCCCTAGCTTTTCTCGTCAGCCGGCAGCTTCAGCCAGGCGAGTGCGAAGAGGAGCAGCGGGGGCGCAAAAAACGCCGTGGGGGCCACAAAGAAATAGCGCATGGAGATGGCGATCATCACTGCGAGCCAGATCGTGTTGATCAATGCCACACGCTTCAATAACGCAGCACGTTCGCGCATGAGCAGCAGGTCCAGCGCGGCCACCGCGAAAATCGACATCATGAATGCGATGCTGAAGCCTCGCTGCAGCTCCGCCAAACTGCGCGGTGTCCCGAGAAGGTTGAATTTGTAGTTGGTCGCCAAGTCGATCAATTGCCGCTCCGTGTCGTTCGCGGGAACTGGATCATGAATCAACGATAGTGAATGCACCAGGCCAAACACGATCAACATCACACTACCTGCTGCGAAGAGACGCCTTCCCCATTTATCCGTCATGTTTCGAATTTGTAGCATGACGGGCCGGCCTCGCGCCACACGTCGTCTCGCCTAGGCCCCTAGTCCAAATTGTCCACTCTTCCTCTTTGCGTAACCTTGTTTCCTATGGCCGTGGCGCGCTACCTTGAAGGTTCAATTCCATTCGCCGGGAGGCCCCATGCTGCACAGCAAGCAAGTTCCTATCTCCGAGTCCGCCCTGCTGGTGATCGACGCGCAGGATTCCTTCAAGTCCATGGCTCGCTGGGAAAAAAGGAACAACAAGGATTTCGAAAGAAATGTCGCGCGACTCGTCAATCTCTACCGCGAGCACGGCTTGCCGGTGATTTATTTTCTGCACTCGGACGAAGACCCCGGCTTTGAGAGAACCAGCCCCTTTTACAAGCTGATGGATTTCCTCGCCCCGCGCGATTCCGAGCCTGTCATTCACAAAGTCACGCGCAACGTGTTTACCAGCACGGGCCTGCCCGCGCTGCTGCTGGAAAAAGGCGTGCGCCGCGTCGTGATCACCGGCATTCAGATGGAGCAATGCTGCGAGACTTCCGCCCGCGTCGGCGCTGATCTCGGCTTTGCGGTGGATTTCATCACCGAGGCCACCATGACTTTCCCCATCCCCAACCACGACCGGCCCGGCGAAGAGCTCGGCGTGGACGCGATTCGTGAACGCACCGAGTACGCCCTGCGCCGCCGTTTCGCGCGCATCGCGAGCGTTGAGACCATCGCCAAGGAGCTCGCGGAGGCCGTGCCCGCCGCCGCCGCGGCGAAAAGGTAAGTTTTCAAGTCGGCACTAGGCTGATGAATTTCACGATACGCAAAATCGAACCACACGATGAGCGCCGCTGGCGCGAGCTGTTCGACGGATACACGCGCTTCTATGAAAGGGAGCCGTCCGAGGCAATCACGCGCCACACTTGGGCGCGCCTGATGGACGCGTCGTCCCCTGTTCACGCCATTGTCGCGGTGAGCGATTCCCGCGAGGTGGTCGGCATCGCCAATTACATCATTCACGAGAATAGTTCGGCGCTCGCCCCCTCGTGCTACCTCCAGGATTTATTCGTCGATCCTGCCAGGCGTGCCGCGGGCGCGGGCAAGCTTCTGATTGATTGGCTCGTCGAGGAGATGAAAGCGCAGGGCTGGTCGCGCCTCTACTGGCACACCAAGGAAAACAATTACCGCGCGCGCGGCCTCTACGACAAGTACGCCCCGCACGACGGCTTCGTCCGCTACGTAATCAAGAATCCCGCAGCCTGAATTTCGGCATCAATGCCCAAAGATCATTCGCGCTAGCTCTTTCCTAATGCGCTGCCGCTCGCCAAGATTAGTGGACTCCAAAAGCAATTTGGCGAGGGCGAAGAATCGCAGCCTTTCGCCGGCTCTTTTTGAAGGATGGAGTCTATTTCTAGCCAATCGTAGCTCCTCACTAACCACTGTACCGTTGTTCTTTGAACGGGTCACCGTACATATTGTAGCCGTTCTGCTCCCAGAATCCCGGTGCGTCTTCGGCCATGATTTCGATCCCGCGGATCCACTTCGCACTTTTCCACGCATAAAGATGCGGCACCACGAGCCGCACCGGATACCCATGCTCCGGCGGCAGCGGCTCGCCATTCTCCTTCATGGCAAACAGCGTCGTCGGCCGCATCAAGTCCGCAATCGGAATATTCGTCGTGTAGCCGTTTTCACCCAGGGCCATCGCGAATTTCGTTCCCGGCTTGAGCTCGACCAGCTTCATCAATTCGGTGAACGGCACTCCCTCCCAGCGGACATCGAAGCGGCTCCAGCGCGTCACGCAATGCATGTCCACCGTGACTTCCTTCATTGGCAGCCGCGTGAATTGCTCCCAGGTAAGCCGCAGAGGTTTTTCCACGAGGCCGGTGACGCGAAAATCCCATGTCTTCGGGTCAAAGCGCGGCACATCGCCCTCATGCAGCACTGGCCATTTCAGCGTCAGCGACTGCCCCGGCGGCAGCCGCCCCGCATCCCGCATGGCGCGCTCAAGCTGTTTCCGTTCCGAACCTTCTCCGAAAATCACCAAGCACTCCCTTCCGGCTATACAGGGTTGCGTCGCGATGTCCCGGCACAATCGCGCTTCCCGTCTCGCTAGCTTCCCGCTGAAGCGGCAGACGACTAGTCGGCAGCAAAATCGGCGGCAAGAACTTCCTTCTCCAATATTTTGGGAACTCCTTCGCAGCACGCCATGTAACGCGTCATGGCCTGCATCAGGAATAAATCCTGCTCGCTCTGGTGCACCGCTTCCTGCGAATCCCACAACGCCACCACGCGAACTTCGGGAGCGTCCGGGTGGCCTGAAGAAAGGGCAATCACGCCGAAGTATCCTTCCTCCCTTCGCACCAGCCGGATGACTGCGTCGAGCGCTTCCTTGAATTCCTGCATCACCCCGTGACGAAGCTGAAGGTGCCAGATACGCGCGTACATGGTGGCCTCCTGCGGAGGAATCAATTCCCTATCGGTGGCGGACATTCTAAGGCCACTTCGACAAAGTGTAAATGCGTGGTTGCGTGGCGGACCGGGAGCAAATCCCGTGTGCTATCATGGCGCGTCCGGTAAGAATAGGACGCAGCAGACGGGGGGGTTCGATTGGCCGCGCGCATCCTAAGCGGAAACGCGATCCGGGATGAAATCTACGCCGAACTGGCGGGCGAAATCGCCGCCCTCGCAGCCGCCGGAATTCGCCCCGGGCTTGCGGCAGTGCTGGTGGGCGACAGCCCCGCGTCCAAGATTTACGTCACCAGCAAAATCGCCGCGTGCGAAAAGCTGGGCCTCGCGGGCTTTAATCTCACGCCGCCCGTCTCAATTACCACCGCGGAATTGCTCCGCATCGTCGAGGACTTGAATCGGCGTGACGACGTGGACGGCATCCTTGTCCAGCTCCCGTTGCCGTCTCAAGTTGACGCCAAAAAAATTCTCGAAGCCGTGGATCCCGCCAAAGACGTGGACGGTTTTCATCCCCTGAATGTTGGCCTCCTGGTCGCCGGCCGCCCGAATCTGGTTGCGTGCACGCCTCTCGGCGTGATGGAAATCTTCCGCCGCAGCGGGATTCCAGTCGAAGGCGCGAATGCCGTGGTGCTGGGCCGCAGCGATATCGTCGGCAAGCCCATGGCGCTCCTGCTGATGCATGCCAACGCGACCGTCACAGTGTGCCATTCGAAGACTCGCAACTTGCCGGAAGTGGTCCGCCGCGCCGATATCGTGGTCGCCGCGATGGGTCGCCCGGCGATGGTGACTCCCGATTTCATTCGACCCGGCGCGACGGTAATAGACGTCGGCATCAATCGCGTTACCGACCCCGCACAAGCGGAAAAATTCTTCGCCAAATTTCCCGACCGGCTCGCCGCGTTCCGCGCGAAAGGCACGGCGCTCGTCGGCGACGTGCACCCGGACGTCGCCGCCGTTGCCGGCGCGCTCACGCCCGTGCCAGGCGGCGTTGGCCCGCTCACAATCGCCATGCTCATGAGCAATACTGTGAAAGCCGCGCGGCTGCGCCGGGGCCAGGCATCGCGCCCGTCCGCAGCCTTCGTCAAGCTCTGATGACACCTCATGCTTAGAATCGGCCTCACTGGCGGAATCGCTTCCGGCAAATCCACCGTGGCTTTCATGCTGCGCGAGCGCGATTGCCAGGTCCTCGAAGCGGATCCGCTCGGCCATGAATTGCTCGAGCCCGGTCAGTCGGCCTATGACGAAGTCGTCCGCGAATTTGGCGACGGTGTTCTGGGCCCGGGCGACAAGGTGGATCGCGCGAAGCTGGGAGCAATTGTCTTTGCCAATCCCGCAAAACGCGCGCGCCTGAATCAAATTCTTCACCCGCGAATTCTTCAGGTGGTGCGCCAGTGGTTTTCGGCTCTCGACCGCCCGGGCGGCCCCGACTTTGCCGTCGTCGAAGCCGCGCTGATCATCGAAGCCGGATTTCACCCGGAGCTGGACAAATTGATCGTCTGCTGGTCCCGCCCTGAGCAACAGCTAGCGCGGCTGGTGGAACGAGGTCTTACAAATGAACAAGCCGCGCTCCGCATCGCATCGCAAATGCCCACGGAAGAAAAACGCGCGCTCGCCGACGAGGTAATCGACTGTTCAGGAACGATCGAAGAAACGGAGCGCCAGGTGGCAGCGGTAGTTGCAAAATTCCAGCAGGCCGCCGCGGCGAAGGGAAACAAATCCTGATGCGCCTGCGTATTTATTTACAGGCACCGCTGAGGCGCGCGGCCGGTTCCGCTCGCATGTGCGAAAAAGGACAATCACGATGAAGCAAGAAAGTAGCAAAACGCGCGCAATCCGCCTGCTGGCCATCGGATTGATCATCGGTCTCGGCGCGTATTGGGCCGGCTCGCGCTATGGCCAGCCGAACCACGCCTCCGTGAGCGCTCTGCCCTCGTCCGAAGCGCCCAGTGGATCCGGCCTGGATGCCACGGAAACTGAAAATGTGCGCATCTACAAACAGGCTTCACCGGCGGTAGCAAACATCGTCACCCGCACGGTCGAGTACGATTTTTTCTTCAATGCCGTCCCGGTGGAAGGCGCCGGCTCGGGCTTCCTGATCGATAACAGTGGACACATCCTCACGAATTATCACGTGGTCCAGGGCGCGCAAACGATCGAGGTCACACTCGGCGATCAATCGCGCTTCAAAGCAAAATTTATCGGTGCGGACTCGCGCAACGACATCGCGCTGATTCAAATCGATCCCAAGGACCGCAAGATTGTGCCCTTGCCGCTCGGCGACTCGCGCAATTTGCTCGTGGGCCAGCGCGTCCTCGCGATTGGAAACCCCTTCGGATTTCAAAGCACGCTCACCACCGGAGTGGTCAGCTCTCTCGGCCGCACCGTGCAGACCAGCGAGAGCACGTTCATTGACGAAGCCATCCAGACCGATGCGGCGATCAATCGCGGCAATTCCGGCGGCCCGTTGCTCAATTCGCACGGCGAGGTGATTGGAATCAATAGCGCGATTTATGCTCCCAACGGCACCACCGCCGGAATCGGTTTCGCGATTCCCATCAACACCGCGCGCCGCGTGGCGGATGACCTAATCACGCAGGGCCGCGTCCGGCGCGCCACGCTCGGCGTCGAAGGCCGCGCATTGTGGCCCGGCCTCGCCGAGGCTCTGAATCTTTCCGTCGAGACGGGAATTCTGGTCGAGCGTGTCGTCCCCGGCGGCCCGGCGGCGCAGGCAGGCATTCGCGGCGGAACCAAGTCCGTGCTGGCAGGCTTGCAGGAATTACGGATTGGCGGCGACATCCTCACAGCCGTGAACGGGAAACCAATCGCCTCGCAGATGGACTTGAATCTGATGTTGAACCGCGCGAAACCCGGCGATACCTTCACCCTTACAGTCGTGCGCGACGGCAAGAAAATGGACGTGCAGGTGAAACTGGGCGAAGGCTAGAAATTTCTACGACGAAACCGCCGCAAGCGACCCGCCCGACCCTTTTCCGTCCCACTCTTCGCGTACCCGCTCGCGCTCTTCACGGCTGAGCTGAAACCACGACTCGGCAACGTCTCGCACGCGTTCGAGCGCAACCTGCATTTCGGCGGTCTTCCGCTCGATCTCGCCGCTGTCGGCATCCTTTGACACGTAAATCGCCGGCGCCATCACCAGCACCGCACGCGAAAATGGATACGGAAACCGTTGCTGGTCCCACGATTTTTCGAATGTGTACCCCGAACTCAGCCCTATGTGAAACACGGTAATGGGCTTACCAGTCCGCCGCGCCAGCATCACCGGGCCGGGCTTCGCCACGTAGCGCGGGCCGCGCGGGCCGTCGGTGGTAAACGCAACGTCCCACCCCCCCTCCACCTCGCGCGCCATGGCGTTGAGCGCGTTCATGCCGCCGCGGCTCGAACTTCCCTGCGCCACGCGATAGCCGAGTTTCTCCACGACGCGGCTTGTCCACAGGCCATCGAAGTTCATCGTGATCATCACCACGATTCCGTGATCGCGGTAGTGCCACAGCGTCGGAATGATGCACCGGTGCCAGAACGCCCCGATCGACGCATTTCCGGTCTCCCGCCGGTTCACCGCATTCTGCTTGCCCACGTATTCGAAGCGCAGCGTCGGCCCGATCACGCGGAGCAGCCAGTAAACCGCCCAGGCGATGACGGGAATCTGCATTCTCCGCCAGCGCGAAAACCTCGGCATCAGCCCGCGGGATGCTGTTGCTGTGGGCGTGGCAGCTTCGAGCGCTTCCGGTGTCGTGCGATTGTCCACTGCGATATAGTATATGTGACCTCGAGCCGGTCTTGATGTCTCCCCGAGTCCAATTCGTGCGCAGCACTGTCCGCGTGCCCTGTCGCGGAGTCTTGAAGCTGGCGGCGCTTTTCGCCGCGATTTTGCTCGTCTGCCTCTCGCCGTTGCGCGCGCAGGAAGCTCCCTCGGGAACGGTTGGGCGCGTCGAAGGAAAAGATATTTCCGTTGAAAGCGGCGCTGCAGCGAGCGGTGGCAACGCGGTGAACGCGCCGAGCATTTTTGTTTCAAACGGCAGCGTCGTGACGGTGCATTCCGGTCAGGCACGCCTCGTGCTCGTTGCCGGCGGCGAAATCGACATCTGCGGCCCGGCGAAATTCACGCTGCTGCAATCGGCCGGCGCGATCACGCTGGCGCTGAATTTCGGCCGGGTGCATGTGATTCTCCCGCTGGCCACGTCGCTGCGAATTTTCACGCCCACGATCGTCGCGACGCCGCTCGATATCAGCGGCGGCCGCCGCGATATCACCGTCGGCCTCGACCTCACGGATTCGCTCTGCGTACTCGCCGCGAGCGGCGCGCTGCGCCTCGAACAGCAATTCAGCGGCGAAATTCTCGACGTCCCGCAACTGGGCGAATTTTTTCTTGCCGGCGGCAAATTGATGCCTGTCGTGGGCACGCCGGGAAGTTGCCGTTGTGATGAGCTCCAGGTTCGCGCCGCTTCGCCTTCGCCTCCGCCGCCGATTCCGGATGCTGTCCTGGATGCAAGGCCAACGGTTGCGCAGGCGCCTCCTGCTTTGCCGGCACCGGCCGCTGATCCTGAACCGGCGCCCCAGCCGCTTGTCTCGCTCGGCGTCCTGGCTGATGCTAACGGCGCGCATCCGGTGGCCGCACCGCAGAAAAATGTGACGCCTGAGTCCCCTCCCGTTTCCATCCCCGAATACAAGATCGTGATGCCGCCGCTCACATTCTCGGCCAATTCGCCCGAGCCGCCTCCTGACCCAACTCCGGACATGATTCTGCTCGTCCGCACCGCGCACGTCGAAAGGGATTGGCAATTCACCGGGCATGTGGAGGCGCCGCGCATTGAGGAAGTGGCGCAGCGCAGCCCTGCAAGCGGCCCACCGCCGCAGCCCGCGCAAAAACCGGAAAAGAAGAAAGGCGGCTTCTGGGCACGCCTGAAACGCGCCTTTACCGGCGGCTAAGGATTCCGCCAGCAAAATCGGCTGCTACATTCCCTCGTAATTCGGCCCGCCGCCACCTTCGGGGGGAACCCAATTGATAATCTGGTAGGGATCGGCGATGTCGCAGGTCTTGCAGTGAACGCAGTTTGACGCGTTGATCTTCAGCTTCGCCGCGCCTTTTTCCCCCACCAACTCATACACCGCTGCGGGGCAAAAGTATTGGCACGGATTGCCATACTCGCGCACGCAGCGATCGCCGCAAATATTTGGATCAAGGATGACGAGATGGCACGGTTGGTCCTCCTCGTGGCGCGTTCCGGAGTGATAGACGTCTGTCAACCGGTCAAACGTGAGCTTGCCATCGCCCTTGAATCGCCCGCTCTGATCCACGAGCGTATCCGGACGATGCAGATTCGCGTACTCCTTGTAGCCCGCCTCCGACCGCATGGGATCAACGAGCCCACGCCCACCCGTCACGAGCTGCAGGCCCGACTGCACCAGCCCGCCCCACAGCCCACCGTGAAACGCCTGGTGAAAATTCCGCACCGCCCACAATTCTTCCTTGATCCAGCTCTCCTCGAGCTTTCGCGGGTACGCAGACAATGTTTTCGTCGTTGTGTCCCCCGCGCACAGCGCCTCGTAAATCGTTTCCGCCGCCAGCATCCCGCTCTTGATCGCCGTGTGAATGCCTTTCAGCCGCTGCGAATTCAGCAGGCTCGCCGAATCGCCGATGATCAGCCCGCCATCCACGCTGCTGCGCGGCGTCGAATACCAGCCGCCGTAAGGGACCGTTTTCGCGCCGTAGCGCACCAATTTTCCGCCCTCGAGAATCTGCTTCACGAACGGGTGGGTCTTGTATTTCTGGAAAGCCTCGTGCGGATCGAAAAGCGGATTGTGATATTCGAGCGCCACCACCATGCCGACCGACACGCGATTGTCCCGCAGCCCGTAAACCCATCCACCCCCATAGAGGCTCGAATCAAGCGGCCATCCCAGTGTGTGCGCCGCGAAGCCTTTTTCGATTCGCCCCGGCTGCACGTCCCACAATTCCTTGATCCCGATGCCGTACGCCTGCGGGTTCAGCCCGTCCAATTTCAGCTTGCTGACCAGGTCTTTCGTCAGCGACCCGCGCGGCCCTTCGGCCAGCACCGTCACTTTCGCGCGCAGCTCATATCCCGGCGTGAAGTTGTCCTTGGGCTTGCCGTTCTTGTCCACTCCCTTGTCTTCGGTGAGCACGCCCGCGATGCCATTCTTGTCGTAAAGCAATTCCTTGCCCGCAAATCCGGTGAAGAGATTGACGCCTTTTTTTTCCACCAGCCCGCCCAGCCATTTCACGATTTTGTTGAGCGAGACGATGTAATTGCCGTGCTGCTGCAGCGGCGGCGGCGTAAGAGGAAGTTTCCACGCTTTTGACTCCGTGAAAAAGTACGCCGCGTCGCCCGTAATCGGAGTATCGAGCGGCGCGCTTTTCTCGAAATCCGGCACCAGTTCCCGCAGTCCGCGCGGGTCCATGATTGCGCCGGATAGTTGGTGCGCGCCAATCTCGCGCGCTTTCTCGAGCACGTAAATGTTCTCGCTCGAAAGCGACGGCGATTTCTTCGCAGCCGAGTGCGCCTCGATCAAATTTGCCAGGTGCAGCGCGCAGGCGAGTCCTCCCGGCCCAGCGCCCACAATCAGCACATCCGCTTCAAGTTGTTCGCGTTCGATGGCCATGCCCGCCATCTTATCAAATGTCGCTCGCGTCTTTAGCGCCGTTGGCTCTTGGTGGCGCCTCTCGCGCCCGAACACTGTTGAACGCAAATTGCAATCAATATTGCAATTTCCGGCGAATCGGGGCAGCCTCGTGCGGCAAGCACTCGAGTCTGCACACACAAAGCCGTATTTGGCGGAGTTATGCGCTGCGAACGGCGGCGGGCTGGCCCGATTCGTGTCTAAGCGCGGAAGTCGGCGGTGGCTTTCTCCATGGTCCGTTCAAACGTCGCCACTTCGCCGGCCAACTCGGTGGTGAGATGGTCGGCGGCCTTATTGAATGAAATTCGCAGCTCGGGGACGGTCGTGACTGCCGCAGCCTCCCTCAGGCTCGCGATAGCCGCCACCGCGTCCACGGCCGTGCGCGGCACGTCATTCCACCGCACCATCACCACGCGCCCGCCACGCACAGCCACGTAGCCAGCACTATTCAGCGTGCTGAATTCGCGCGCCGGATGGGCGAGCGCCCCGGCGATCGTCAGTGTCCCATTGCTCATTGCCAATCTCCTCCGTAGTCGGAATCCCCCTTGGAGTAGTGACGCTCGCGCGCCAATCGTTTCATCGGTTTGCTCGGGAGAGAGCCTCGTACGGCGGGTTAGCTAATCCCTTTCAGATCTCGTACACCCGGCTTACAACAATGTCTCGCCTTGCTACTTTGCTGCTCTTTCCAGCAATTCATGAATCAGCGTTTGATATGGTTTTTGCCGCCGCCGAGCGAGACGCCGCAATCGCGTGAGCAGGCGCGGATCAATCCGAATGGCGATTAATTGTTTCGCGTACGCCGACTTAGGCCGTCCGAGCCTCCGCGCCCGCTTCAGTTCTGCATCGCTCGATTCCGGAATGTCCGAAAAATCAATCTGGCTGTCCGGCATAGGCTTCGCGTTCCTTGCGGCTTGCCTGGCGCGCACTGATGATCCGGATGGTTTCTTTGTCATCTTTCGTCCTCCGAATTGTGTATAACACTAGGAGCACTCGTCTGTTGGCGGACTTCCCGAGCCGCTTCGATCGCTGCTCGGCTTCAGAATGCTCCGTGTCCTCCCAGTCGAGCGCTTGCGAATCAGCGAACACCGTCATGGCCTCTTCGAAGGAGACGCCATGCTTTGCAGAGTTTCGAATCGCCTTGCGAGTATCCCAGGCGAACACATTTATGTATATACACTAATGTGGGGGGGGGTTGCAATCCACAGATAGACGCGTGCCTTTGGGGGAAGTGCCATTTGGAGACGGGTACTTTTTCTGCAGAATGATGGCACACTTTTCATTCATCATTGTTGGCGCGAATAGACTGATTCGTGGCGCAGCGCAACCAGCGGATCCACGCGAGTGGCGCGTCGTCCGTCAATCAGTGGACTACTTTCTTGGGCCTGCCGCCGAGCCTTCCGTTTCTCCTGGACGCCGTTCTCTTGGCACTGCTTCTTGACCGCCCGCCAACGTGACCCAGTCTGGCCGCCATCCACTTCCTCGACCCAAGGAAGCCCTCAAAAAGGGCCGGCAGATAAAGGTCTGCGTCAATCCTTCGAAAGTGTATTCCGAACCCCGATGGGCTGATCTCGATGTCTTCCAGCTCGGACGGCTTGGCACCCTCCAGGCCTTGCACATCCTGCGGTGAGAAACTCACGTCCAGGTTTGAGCTTAGGCGAACCAAAACTCGCCCGCTCTTGCGATCGTAGTGAGCAGAGACCGCCTTCGGAACAGTCGCTTGCAGTTCCTTCGCGCGCCTGTTCGCCAGTTCGAATGCATCATTCGTTGTCATGGATGGCCTCCCAGGCCGCACATAGCTCCGTTCTGTGGCTCTCCAGCACGTCTTCAATCCGAGCTATCTCCCGTCTCGAAAATCCATAGTTCTCCCGTAGTTCTACGGGACCCGCCGGACAGTGCAAGCGGAACACCGCTTCACAGCCTCTCCCGATCACGTGGACATGCGAGGGACGATGGTCATTCAGATAAATCACCGCCCGCAAGCCCTCAAATCGAAGGACTGTCGGCACAGCCCGATTCTATCACATATTCCCAATCGCTTGGGTTATTGATTTGCAACGATGTCAGAAGCTATGCAACCGAGGGGGTCACTCGTAGCGCAGGGCAACGAGCGGATCCACACGAGTAGCGCGCCGCGCAGGGATATAGCACGCAGCCAGCGCCACGCCGACAAGAATGAACGCCACCGCTGCGAACGTGACAGGATCGTTGGCGCTCGTGCCGAAGAGAAGCGTCGCCATCAGCCGCGTCAGCCCAAGCGAAGCCAGGAAGCCGAGGGCGATGCCCGCAAGGACGAGCCGCATCCCCTGCCCCACCACCAGCCGGAAAATGTCGCGCGGGGCCGCGCCGAGCGCCATGCGAATTCCCATCTCGTGCGACCGCTGCGAGACGGAATAAGCCATCACTCCGTAAATTCCCACGGCCGCGAGCAGCAGCGCAAATCCCGCAAACGCCCCGACAAGGCCCGTGATCAAGCGCGGCTGCCCCACCGAAACCGATACAATTTTCTCCATCGGCTGGATTCCCGTCATGGGCAGGTCCGGATCGAGTTGCGCGATCTTTTCGCGCACAGCAGACGCCAGCGGCTGCAGCGCGGAATTCGAGCGCACCACAAGCGTCATATTCATCCACGGACTCTGCTGATAGGGCAAGTACATCTCCTCGAATTTCGGCGTGCTCAGTGAATTGAATTTCACATCCGCCACCACGCCAACGATCTGCATGGGAATCATGTCGCGCGAATTTTGGATTGTCTTCCCGATGGGGTCCTGGTGCGGGAAATAACGGTCGGCCACCGTCTGATTCACAATCACGACGGGCGGCGCTCCCGGAATATCCCTCTCCGTGAATGTTCGCCCGCGCAAGAGCGGAATGCGCATGGTCTCAAAGAATCCGGGGCTGGCTTGGCGCAGCGCAATCAGCGGATCCTTTCCAATGCCCTGGCATACCTGTCCCTCGGCACAGAAAAACACGTAACGAATCGGCCCGGCGAGCGGAAGGTAGGTAACCATCCCGGCGGAGTCTATGTTCGGCACCTCGCGCACGCGCTCCAGAGCCTGCCGAAAAAATTCGACGCGCTGAGGCCCCGTTGCGTAGCGCGTAGTGGGCAAATTAAGGGGAAAAGTCGTCACGCCGCGCGCATCGAATCCGGGGTTCACATGCAGCAAGTTCACAAAACTCTTGATCAGCAGGCCCGCGCCGGTCACGAGCATCAAGGCCACAGCCACTTCCGCGATCACCATCAACCGGCGCGCCCGCCCGCCACGGCCGCTTTCAGAAGAACCGCGCCCGCCCTCTTTGAGAGTCTCATGCAGGTCGCGGCGTGATACTTGCAATGCGGGAAAAAGTCCAAATGCGACGCCTGTGAGAATGCATAGCCCCAGTGAAAACATCAGCACGATCCCGTCCACGCGAACCTCATTGAGCCGCGGAACTGTGCCGGGAGCAGCGAACCGCAACAGCGGCAAGGACCACGCGGCCACAATCACGCCGAGCGTGCCGCCCACGAACGAGAGCAGCACGCTTTCCGTCAGCAGTTGCCGCGCCAGCCGTCCGCGCGAAGCCCCCAGCGCCTGCCGTATGGCCACTTCTTTTTCGCGGGCCGTCGCCCGCGCCAGCAGCAAGCTCGCCACGTTCGCGCAGGCAATCAACAGCACGAATCCGACGGCCACAAGCAGCACGATCAGCGAAGGGCGCACGCTGCCGACAAGATTGTTTTCGAGCGAAGTGATAATCAAAGTGTGCGTGCCGGAATCCGCATTGCCCGGAAACGCTTGCGTATAGCTTTGATTGATCGCATTCGCCTCAGCTTGCGCGTGAGCGATTGTCTCGCCGGGTTTGAGCCGCGCGATGACGGAAAGAAATCCCGCGCCCATACGCAGTTGGTCCGGCCGAAGTCCAAGAATGTCGAAAACGCGCGGCACCCATACGGCCGGCTCCGGCTGTTGGAACGGAAACCGGAAAGTGGCCGGAAGGATTCCCACAATGGTGGTGCTTTTCCCGTCAAGCGAAATGCTCCGCCCAATCACCGCGGGATCACCATTGAAATGGCTGTGCCAAAAAGCATCGGATAGCATTGCCACTTCGGCGCCGCCGATCTGGTCCTCTTCAGGAAGAAAGCCGCGGCCATGCGCCGGCGATATGCCCAGGACGTGAAACAAATCGCCGGTCACACGGATCCCATCGATTTGCTCGGGCTCCCCCTGCCCCACCATGTTGAAGCCCGTCGAGTAAAACGCGCCGACGCTTTCCAATGTCTTTGTCAGTTCCTGAAGATGCTGGAACTTCACCCAGGACACCACAATTCCCTTCAGCCCTTTTTCAGGCACAGAGGTGGAGATATCGACAAGCTGCCCGGGATTCGCATAAGGCAGCGGACGCAGCAGCACAGTATCAATAAGGGAAAAGATTGCGGTATTGGCGCCAATTCCAAGCGCCAGCGTAAGGACGGCGACCGCAGTGAACCCCCGCGATTTCCCAAACATGCGGACCGCGTATCTGAGATCCTGCAGCAGCATTCCCATCAGCACCTCTCGCGAAAAATCTTACTGCACGCACAACTATGCGACTAGATCACTCATATCGCAGCGCGATCATCGGATCCACACGCATCGCCCGGCGTGCCGGCACGTAGCAAGCCATCAACGCGATCGCGAGAATCACGGCGGCCACGATTGCAAACGTGAGCGGGTCCGTCACTGCCACGCCATACAACAGCGTCCGCATGAGCTGCGTCAGCGCAAACGTGGCCAACAGCCCGACGGCAACGCCCCCCACCGCGAGCGTCGCTCCATACCCAAGGACCAGCTTCATGATGTCACGCGGAAGCGCGCCCAGTGCCATGCGAATGCCGATCTCATTGGTTCGCAGTTCCACAAGGTAGGCGATGATGCCGTAAAGCCCCATGGCCGTCAAAATCAGCGCTGCGATCGAAAACGAAATCAGAAGAATCATGGCCACCCGGCGCGGTTGTTGCGAACTCCAAACGAGGTCCTCGATTGCTACGATGTTGAAGACCGGCAATCCTCCATTCAAAGAATGGATTTCGTTTTCAAAGCCGCTTGCCAGGCCGCGCGGATCTGTTTTCGTTCGCGCCACAAAACTGATGTTCGTGGTAGGCAATTGGTTCAAGAGCACGTACACCCGGCCCGACGATTCGGCATCAAGGCTCGCCGCGCGAACGGAGCCTGCGACTCCAATCACCGTCCAGGGTTGCTGCTGCGGATCGGCGAAATCCTGCGTGGACAGCTTGAGGAATCTCCCCACCGGATTTTGTCCCGGCCAGTATTTGCTTGCAAGCTCCTGATCGATCACCACGGAGCGAATTTTTTCGGACGTATCCTCCACAGCGAATCCGCGCCCTTGAACAACCGGTATCCGCATGGTCTGAAGATATGTGTAGGAAACCGAGAAGACATAGGTAACCTGCTCAGCTCCCATCCGGGGCACACGTCCTTCGACGGCCAGCCACGATTGATAAATCTGCGGAGTAAACGGCACGGGAAAAACGGCGGCGGCCGATTCCACCCCCGGCAGCTTCGAAATGCGGTCGATTCCTTCCTGCATGAACGAAGTTCTTTGCACGTTGCTCGGATAATCGGCGCGCGGCAACGTCACAGTCGCCGTGAGCAGATGCTTCGGATCGAATCCGACGTCCGTATGAAACAGCGCGATCATCGTGCGCACGAGCAACCCCGTGCCGACAAGCACCGCCATGGCCAGTCCGATTTCGCAAACGATCAGCGCGGAATGCACGCGGCGATGCCCTCCGTGGACCTGCCGGGAACTCGTCCGCAACACGCTTTGCAGATCGGCACGCGTGGTAAGCCGCGCCGGCGCGAGTCCGGAAAGCAAACAGCTCAGTAGCGTCAGTCCAAACGCGAAAGCCAGCACATGCCAGCCGAGCGCCAGTGGCCCGGCAAGCGGCACATTTTTCGGCAGCAGCGCCGAAGCCACGCCCAGCACCGACCACGCGCCCAAAACCCCGAGCACCCCGCCCGCCAGCGCCAGCAGCACACCCTCGGCGAAAACCTGTTGCAGGATGTTTCCCCGGCTGGCGCCCAGGGCCAGCCGTACCGAAAACTCCCGCTGCCTAGCGCCCATTTTCACCAGCAGCAATCCCGCCAGGTTTGCGCAGGTAATCAAAAGCAAAAGCGCGACCGCCGCGGCCAGGAGAAGCAAGATTGCCCGGTTGTCTCCCAGCATCTCGCGATGCAAATCCTTCAGCACTGGATACGATTCCGTATCGATTCCTGGATATTCGCGCGCAAGAATTTCACCCACGCGCTGCAAATCGGACCGCGCTTGCTCGAGAGACACCCCCGGCTTCGCCCGCCCAACCACGTACAGCAGCCAGGCGATGCCGCGCCCCGCGAGATATTCCTTGGGAACATTTTGCTCGAACGGCGCCCACACCGCCGTATGCGAAACAGCTCCGTAGCCGCTCGGCATCACGCCAATAATCGTGAATGACTTGAAATTCAGCCGCAGCGTTTTTCCCAGCACCTGCGGTGAGCCGCCATATCGTTGCTGCCAGAATTCGTAGCTCAGGATCGCAACGTCCGGCCCTCCCACGTTGTTTTCCGCTGGCTCAAAAGTGCGACCGAGGAGCGGCTTGATTCCCATCAAATCGAAATAATTCGCCGTCACGTATCGCCCGGAAATCAGCTCAGGGTAGGTGTCCCCGGCAAGCGGCAAATTCGCGTCGCGATACCCGGCCATTCCGGAGAAAACATTGTTCATCCGGTTCCAATCCTGAAAGTTCGGCCAGGAAACTCCGGTCGAATCGCCCGCCGAAGTCTGTTCATTAATCCAGACCAGTTGTTGCGGCGCGCGATACGGGAGCGGCCGAAGCAGCACGGCATCCACCAGCGTGAAGATGGCCGTGTTGGCGCCAATGCCCATGGCGAGCGTGAGCACGGCGATGGCGGTGAACCCCGGCGCTTTCCCGAGCATGCGAATGCTGTATTTCAAATCATTCAGCAAGTTTCCCATGCGCTTCACCCTGTGAGAGAAAACCTTAGATTACAAGGAGCTCCAACGCATCATTCGTAGCGCAGCGCCACCATCGGATCCACCCGCATCGCTCGTCGCGCTGGAACGTAGCAAGCGGCCAGCGCAACGCCCAACAACAGCAGAGGCACCGCAACGAACGTCAGCGGGTCCGTCGCCTGCACGCCATAAAGCAGCGAATCCATCACCCGAGTAATCGCCGCCGCGCCCACGAGTCCGAGAAAGACGCCCAGCCCCGCAACGCGAATCCCCTGGCCAAGAATCATCCCGAACACGTTTCCGCGCTGTGCCCCGAGCGCCAGGCGAATCCCAAGCTCGCGCGTTCGTTGCGCCACGGCGTAGGAAATCACGCCGTAAATCCCGACTGATGCGAGTACGAGTGCAACGACTCCAAATATCGCGAGCAAGATCATCGTGAAGCGCGGTTGCGTCATCGAGGCATCCACAACCGTTTCGAGCGAGGCCACTTTTGCAATCGGAAGATCCGGGTCGAGCGACCGGATAGCCTCGCGCGCTCCCGCCGTCACCGCTGCGGGATCCGCTTTCGTCCGCAGCGCGAATTGCATGGTCAGCAGCGACGGCCACGGCTTCTGGTTGTAAAGCACATACATCTCCGGGCCGGGATCTTCCCTCACGGAAAGATGCTTCACGTCCGCGGCGATGCCCACAATCGTCAAGAGCGAGTAGCGCGCGCTTCCCGGGCCCACCTGTTTCCCGATGGGATCCTCGCCCGGCCAGTATTGCTTGGCCATGGCCTTGCTGATGATGGTCACGGGCTGCGAATCGCTGCTATCCGATTCAAGGAAATCCGGGCCGCGCAGCAGCGGTGTTCCCACCGCCGAAAAATAGCCAGGCGAAACCATCGTGTATTCCGCGTAGGGACGTATCTTGTCGCCGGTCACAGCATGGCCGGGAAATCGAATCCCCGTGCTATCGGCGGCGCCCCCCATCGGCACCGTCCGGACGAGCCCCGCGGATTCGACGCCCGGGACATTTCGCAGCCGTTCGAGCGTGTTCTGGTACAGCCCCACAATATGATCCGTGTCCCCATACTTCGCGCCCGGCAGCGAAAGCTCAAACGTCAGCACACGCGCGGGATTGAATCCGGGGTCTACCTTCAGCATATGGACGAATGTCCGCACCAGCAGGCTCGCCGCGATCACCAGCACAAGAGCCAGCGCCACTTCGGAAACCAGCAGCGCGTTCCGCATCCTCGAGCCCGCATGGCTGCCTCCCGATCTTTGCCCGCCTTCCTTCAGTGACTCAGCCAGATTTTCGTTCGCCGCCCCAAGCGCCGGCACGAGGCCAAATAGAATTCCTGTGATCAATGTTATGCCAAGCGCGAAGAAGAACACCCGCGCATCGAGTGTCACCTCATGAAGGCGAGGAAGGCTTGCAGGCCCGAACGCTTTCACGAAATAAACGCCGGCCTCGCCAAGCGCGATTCCCAGAACCCCTCCGGCAAACGCCAGCACGATGCTTTCCGTCAGCACCTGGCGTACGATTCGCGCCCTCCCGGCGCCGAGCGCAGCGCGCAGCGTGAATTCGCGCTGCCGGCCCACCGAACGCATCAAAATTAAATTCGCCACATTCGCGCACGCGATCAAGAGGACCACGCCGATGGCGGCAAAGAGCAGCAGCAGCGGCCTCTCCGTGTCTCCAACCACTTGCCTCGCCAGCGGCTTTACGCGCGAGACGTTCCAGCCCTTGCTCCGCGGGTTCTCGGTGTCCAGGCGCTTCGTGAGCACATTCATTTCCCCCTGCGCCTGCTCGATCGTCACTCCCGGTTTCATTCGGCCGATCACGGCGAGCTCGTCCGGGTCATCCGGATGCACAAGCGCCGCGGGCAGCGCCAGCGGAACCCATAGCGCAGCCTCGCGCGGAAATTCGAAGCTCCCGGGCATTTCTTCCTTGCGCGGAAACGAAAATCCCGCCGGCATCACGCCACTGACCGTGTACACCTCGCCGTTCAATGTTATGGCGCGTCCGAGGACGCCCGGGTCCGCGCCGAATTTCTCGCGCCACAGGCCATAGCTCAGCAGCACTTCATGTTCCTGCCCGGGCGTATCTTCCTCGAGCGAGAAGGCGCGCCCAAGGGCGGGCTGCACGCCGAGCGCCGGAAAGAATCCCGCCGACGCGCGAAGGCCGTCGAGACGCACCGGCTCCCCCGTGCCGGTAAGAATGAAGGAATCGCTCTTGAAGGCGCCCAACTCCTGAAATGTTTTCGAATCGCGCAGCAGCAGGCGAAATTCCGTAAGCCCCCACTGGATTTCGTTGTATCCAAGATTCCAACCGACTGGCGCTTGCCGCCAGGGAAAAACAATTTGTTCCGCGTGCGGATACGGAAGCGCCTTCAGGAGCACCGCATTGACGATGCTGAATACCGCTGTGCTCGCACCGATCCCGAGCGCCAGCGTCAACACCGCAACGCTCGTGAATCCCGGCGACTTCGCCAGAATGCGAAGCCCGTGCTTCAAGTCTTGCAGCAGCGCGCCCATCAGCCCCCCTCGCAGAAAGCTCGGCGTTCGAAACACAAAGCCGCGAAATTATTCGTACCGCAGCGCCGTCATCGGATGCAGTTTCGACGCCCGCCTCGCCGGCACGTAACACGCAATCACCGCCACCAGCCCCACCACGGCCGCTCCCCCAACAAACGTGGGCACGTCTGTCGCCGATACTCCGAACAGCAATCCGGACATCAGCCGCGTCACAGCAAGCCCGCCCACCAACCCAATCACAATGCCGGGTACGGCGAGCGCCAGCCCTTCGCCCACAACCAGCCCCAGAATTTCCCTCGGGCCGGCACCGAGCGCCATGCGAATCCCCATTTCATGCGTCCGTTGCGTCACGGAATAGGCGATCACCCCGTAAAGCCCGATGCTCGCAAGCGTCAGCGCAATCGCGCCGAATATCAGCACCATGATCAGGCTGAAGCGCCGCGGCGCCATCACGTCCGCTACGAATGCGTCCATCGGCCTCACGTCGTGGACCGGAATCCCGCGGTCGAGGCCATGCACCACATCCTCAATCTGTTTCTCGAGCCCCTGGATGTTTCCCGCCGTCTTTACGGTGTACGTCAAACTGTTGAATCCGGATTGCGCAGCCGCCGTATAAATTTGTGGCCGCACCGCCCGGGACAAATCGTGAATCCGCGGATGCACCACCACTCCCACCACCTGGGCGTAAACCTTATCGATCCCCGGCGAAGTGAAGTCGTGGAACGTAATAATCTGGAGCCTCTTGCCGATGGGATCTTCGTGCGGCCACGCTTGTTGCGCGAGTGTGTCGTCCACGATCACCACGCGAGGATGGTCGCGGTCGTCTGCCTTCATGAAGTAGCGCCCAGCGGCCAGCCTTATGCCCACCGCCGAGAAATATCCCGGCGTCGCCGGCCGCCAGTCAGCGGAGATACTCTCCCACTTCTGTTCCGTTTCCGGGTTATAGGCATACGGCGTCTGCGGCCCGCTCCCCGTCAGTGGAGGCCGCGCGACGCCGCCTACTGCCAGCACTCCCGGCAACGCGGCGATGCGGTCTTCCACCTCCTGCTCGAATCGCGCGACAGACGCTGGGGTCGGATAGCGCGAGAAGGGCGCCGAAACTTGAAATGTGAGCACATTCGTAGGATCAAATCCCGGCCGGACGCGCTCGAGCAAATAAAAGCTTCGAATCAGCAGCCCCGCGCCAAGCAGCAGAATCATGGACATCGCCACTTCCGCAATCACCAGAATCTTCCGCGTCGGATGGCGCCCGCCCCCGCCCGCTCCTTTGGTTCCTTCCTTCAGGTAATCCACCACGTTCCATCGAATTGCCGGCAGCGCTTGCGCCATTCCAAAAATTACGCCGGTAAAGAGACATGCTCCCAGGCAGAATAGAAGCACGGTCCCATCAATATGGATATCTTGCACGCGCGGCAGATTCGCCGGCCGCAGAGCCAGCAGCAAATCTGTTCCCCAGTACGCCAGCAGCACGCCGAATACTCCGCCGAGAAGCGATAGCAAGACCGCCTCGGTCAATACTTGCCGCACAATGCGCCTTCGTCCCGCGCCCAGCGCCGTCCGGATGGCGATTTCTTTTTGCCGCGTGCTCGCTCGCGCCAGCAGAAGATTCGCCACGTTTCCGCACGCAATCAGCAGCACAAATCCGACCGCGCCCATCAGCACTACGAGCGAGAGACGCACGCCTTTCACGATGTCCTCGCGCAGCGGCACCAGCCGAATGCGCATCCCGGACGATTTGTGCACTTCGTTTTCCGCCCGCAATTGCGCCGCGATGCGGTCCATCTCGCTCTGCGCTTGCGCCAGCGTCACGCCATTCTTCAGCCGCCCGAATGCCAGCAGAAGGGTCAGGTTTCTCGGAAATGAAGCGTAGTCGAGCTGCTGCGGCCTCCAAACATCTACGTCCTTCGCAAAGAAAGCTTCCGCCGGCACCAGAAGATGAAAATCCTTGGGGAGAACTCCGACAACCGTGACGTCCTTATCATTCAGCCGGAATGACTTGCCGACAATTTTCGGATCGCCTGCAAAGTGCTGCTGCCAGAATTTGTAACTCAGGATCGCGACGTTTGGCCCGTTCAGCACGTCCTCCGCCGCGGTGAAATTTCTCCCCAGCATCGGATTGACGCCCAGCATCGAAAGCAGATTCGCACTCACGAATCTCGCGTCGATTTTTTCGGGCACTTCTTCCCCGGTCGAGCCCTGCATCACCAGTGTCTGCGCCCCCCCGCCCGTGGTGCTGCCCCATTCCTCGACGAGCTGGCTGCGGTGAATGTAGTCGTTGTAATCCGGCGGCGAGACGGCCGGAAGCGACTGCCCGGAATCTCCGTAGTCGTTCCACACGACCACCAGCCGCCCGGGGTCTTTATATGGCAGTGGACGCAGCAGCACGCCATTAATCACGCCGAAGATGGCTGTGTTCGCGCCAATCCCCAGCGCCAGTGTAAGGACAGCCACTACCGTGAAGCCCGGATTCTTCCGCAGCATCCGTATCGCATACCGAAAATCCTGCCAGAGTGTCTCCATCGCAGTCACTCCTTCTGCACGACCTTCTTGCATCGCCGGCAGCGCGGCAAAACGATGCCAGTGCAATTACTAAGACGGCCCGCGCAACCCGCTGTTAGCCCAGACACACTTAGGCTCTTGCGCATGCGAAAATCCCGCAGTTGAATTGCCAGCTAAAGAAAGGAGTAAGTACAGGCAGGTCTATCAGTTGAAGATGATATGAGGGCCCAACTGAACTTGAGTTGCCCGCTCATGGGAGGCACTCTTACGAAACCGGACACTGGCCTTCCCACCACAGCATTTTCTGCGTCACTCAAATGTCTGTCATCCTGAGGACATCCGACAAGGATGTCCGATCGAAGATTCCGGCCTGGGCGGAAAGGATCTCAGCGCAGCCCGCATCTCCCGGCAGCCATGATGCTGGGGTCAGCTTCCGCTCAGCTGCCCTTCGACTTTTCCAGCTCCTCAATCAGCGCAGGCACAATCTCGAAAAGGTCCCCCACAATCCCATAATCCGCCACTTCGAAAATAGGCGCGTTCTGATCCTTATTGATTGCCGCAATCGTTCGCGAGCCCTTCATCCCCACCACGTGCTGGATCGCGCCGCTGATTCCCAGCGCAAAATACAGCTTCGGCGCCACCGTCTGCCCCGAGCTCCCGATCTGCCGGTCCATCGGCAGCCAGCCCTCGTCGCAAATCGGCCGCGAAGCGCAAATTTCCCCGCCCATCAGCTTCGCAAGTTTCTCTGCCAGCGCAATATTCTCGGGCGCCTTGATCCCGCGTCCCACGGAAATCAGGATGGGAGCCTGCGTCAAATCCACCGCTTGTTTGGCTTCGCGGAAAAGTTCCAGCGGCTTGGTGCGAATCTGCTCCGGCTTCAGCTCCACGTTGACGGATTTCACCGGCGCTTTTCCGCTCGCGTGCTTCGCCGCCAGGTCCGCTCGAAATGCTCCGGCCTGAAACGACGCCACCCATGGCGCCTCCCCCACGAAGACAACATCGGAAGCCGTGCGCCCTTGAAACATCTGCCGCACGAATATGGGTTTCCCATTTTCGTAGCGGTAAGCGATGCAGTCGCCGATCATCCCCTTCTGGAGCGAGGCCGCCAGCTTCGGCGCGAAATCGCGCACCTGATAAGTGTGCGGGAGCAGGACCAGATCAGGCTTCGCGCTCTCAATCACCTGCCGAAGCGCCAGCGAAAATCCGTCCGGCGTGTATTTCTCGAGCAGTTCATGCTCGATCAGCAGCACTTCATCGAGTTGGTAACCGGCCAGCTCGTCCGCAAGCCCCGCGACGCCCTTGCCAATCACCAAGCCCGAAAGCGTCCCCTTCGTTTGCTGCACAATCTGTTGCGCAGCCGCCAGCGTCTCAAAGCTGACCTTGTTCCACTTCCCTTCGCGCTGCTCGGTAATCAGAAGAATTTTCATTTTGAATTTTGCCGCCGCAATTTCCTATTGCTGTTCCCGTCTGTAGGGGCACGGCATGCCGTGCCCCGCTTTTGGCCCGCGTTACAGCACCCTCGCCTCGTGCTTCAATTTCTCGATAAATTTCGCCGCGATCTCTTTCGGCTGCCCGGTGATGAACTCGGTCTTCTTCATCTTCTGCGGCACGTAGATGCGCTCCACGCGTTGCGTCGGCGCATCAGCCACGCCCAGTGACGCGCGCTCGACCGTCGCGATCTCTTTCTTCTTCGCCGCCATGATGCCCTTCAACGTGGCGTACCGCGGCTTGTTGATCCCCGACTGAATGGAAAGCACCGCCGGCAGCGGCAGCTCCACCCACTGGAACCACCCCGCCTCGAGCTCCCTCTTCAGCTTCATCCGCCCATCCGCCACGTCAATCTGCATGATGATCGTTGCATGCGCCCGTCCCAGCAATTCCGCGAGCAGCACGCCCGTCTGCCCGAAGCCCTGGTCGTCGCTCTGCAAGCCCGTCAGGATGAGATCGAAATTCTCATTCTTGATCGCCGCGGCCAGCGACCGCGCCGAGCCCAACGGATCAAGCTTGAAAAATTCCGCATCCGCCACGTGAATCCCGCGGTCGGCCCCCTTAGCCAGCGCCTCCTTAATCGTCTGCTTCGCGCGCTCCGGACCCATCGAAATGGCCACCACTTCGCCCTGGTGCTTTCCCTTCAGCCGCAGCGCTTCCTCGAGCGCAAATCCGTCCGGCTCGTTCGTCTCAAAGCCGATGTCGGACTCGCGAATCCAAGCCCCGCCCTCCACAATCGCCAGCGGCGCATCCTTCGCCGGAACCTGTTTAATGCAAACCCCAATCTTCATGATGTCCCTTTTACTTTCCTTCCCACCTCTTAAACAGCAGCGACGCGTTCGTCCCGCCAAAGCCAAACGAATTCGAGAGCGCGTACCGCACCTCCGCCTTCCGCGCCTTGTTCGGCACGTAATCCAAATCGCAAGCTGGATCAGGATGCTCGTAATTAGCCGTCGGTGGCAAGATCTGGTCGCGCAACGCCAGCACGCTGATCCCCGCCTCGAGCCCACCTGCTCCGCCCAGCAAGTGCCCGGTCATTGATTTTGTCGAGCTAATCGGAACCTGCTTCGCGCGTGCCCCGAAGACGTGCTTCAGCGCCGTCGTCTCGATCGCGTCTCCCAGCGGCGTGGAAGTCCCATGCGCGTTCACGTAGCTCACATCGTCCGGTGAAATTTTCGCGTCCTTCATCGCCGCCATGCTCACGCGGTATCCGCCGTCACCTTCCTCAGCCGGCTGCGTGATGTGATAGGCGTCGCCAGACATCCCATACCCCACAATCTCCGCGATAATTTTTGCCCCGCGCCGCTGCGCAAATTCGAGCGACTCGAGTATCAACACGCCAGAGCCCTCGCCAATCACGAACCCATCGCGCTCGGCATCAAACGGCCGGCTAGCATGCTGCGGGTCGTCATTCCGCGTCGAAAGCGCCCGCATGGCCGCAAATCCGCCGACGCTCAGCGGCGTGATGGCCGCCTCCGCCCCGCCCGCGATCATCACTTCCGCATCGCAGCGCTGAATAATCTTGTAAGCGTCGCCAATCGCATGCGCCGAAGCCGAGCAGGCCGTCGCTGTAGCCGAATTCGGCCCTTTCGCCCCATACCGAATCGAGACAAACCCCGACGCAAGATTCACAATCGTTGCAGGAATGAAAAACGGTGAGATCTTCCCCGGCCCGCCCGCCAGATATTTCGAATGCTCCCGCTCGATCACGTCGAATCCGCCGATTCCGGATCCGATGTACACCCCCGTCGCGGGTCCATCTTCCGGCTTCACTTCAAGCGCCGCCATGCGCATCGCGAAATCGGAAGCGGCAATGGCCAGTTGAATGAACCGGCCCATTTTCTTCAGTTCTTTTTTCTCCACCCACTTCAGCGGATCGAAACCGCGCACTTCACCCGCGATGCGGCAATCAAAAGCGGTGGCATCAAAATGCGTGATCGGGCCAATCCCGCTCTTCCCGGCCAGCAGTGCGCTCCAGACCTCTTCGGTCCCGATGCCGCATCCGCAGACCAGCCCAACGCCCGTCACGACAACTCGGCGGTTCAATGGTAGGCCTCTCCTGTTCGGAATGGGACGACCGGCGGACTACTTCCCCTTGGAGTGCTTCTCGATGTAATCAACGGCGTTCTGCACCGTCGCAATCTTCTCCGCATCTTCATCGGGGATCTCGATACTGAATGCTTCCTCGAAGGCCATCACCAGCTCGACCGTGTCGAGCGAGTCGGCGCCCAAGTCGTCCACAAACGAAGCGGTCGGAGTCACTTCGCCTTCATCCACACCGAGTTGCTCGACAATAATCTGCTTCACGCGTTCTTCGACGCTGGCCATTCTGATTGTTCCTCCGGTCACAACAGTCTCAAAACCCCCCGCGCCCCATCACTAGCGGGGTTTTCGCCCCCAAGACAACCTGCCCATTCTATGCGCGCCCCTATGCTGGGTCAACCGTTAGGGTGCAGTTACTCGTCATAGAGCCATCCGCCAAGCTTGACGATTCGCCGATAATAGTTCAGTTTCCGAATACCGCGTTATTCATGCACTTGCCAAGTTTATTGCGCCCTTGGCGATGCAGACTCGGTTGTGTTGGGGGGACCAAAACCGCACTTCGCCGTAAGGTGTTTCGTGTCCCACAGTAGCACCCCGTCAGGTGATTGGCCTTGTGCGAGCACTGAATTGTCCTTCGCTCCGACCAGCAGCCCACCATCCGGACTGAGAGCACCGCTCTCGCTGTACAGGACTTCAGAGATGCATGTCTGACCATCGCGGCTGTCCCAGGCCCACAATCGCCCCTCACTGTGGCCGAACAAGAGATAAGGAGCACTGTTGTCGAATGCCGCGAAGCCTCCCGCAGAACCATTGAACTTTGGTAGCAGCTGGGCCTGTCGGTTCGGCAACAATTCCCCTGTGCTTAGGTTGGCCAGCAGGAAAGCACCAGCAGAGGTCAGAACAAACTGGTCTGTCGCTGGATTCAGTGCGAGGGGCATAGCATAGACCGGGGCACGCGGCAATGTCCTCTTCTCGGTCCAGTCTTTTGTGCTCCAAAGCGCGAACTCTGTCTTATTGACCACCATCAAAACGGTACCGTCCGGAGAGAGAACTGGGGAATACGTTTCTTTCAATTCGAGAAGCGGTTTGCCCGTCGTAAGATCGAGCGCCCGTGTCGGCCCGAAATTCTCCGAGAAGACAATCCATGTGCCGCTTGGGCCAAAAGCCGCTGACCGAATATAACCCGCGGAAGAGCTGTAGCTCTTGACGAGTTGACCTTCGGGCAGACGCCAGAGCTTAAGACTGAATTTGTCCCCTTCACCGGCGGTGGCTATTAATTGGCCATCAGGGGAGATAGCGACTGCCGTGACGATACCCTGTTCAGTATCAATGGCGGACAGCAACTTCCTAGTCACGACATCCCAAACCACAACCCGACCAAAATCTTTGCCAGCGGCGAGTAGCGTTCCATTCTTGCCAAACGAAAGAACGTTGATGGTTGTCGGCGTCCCAACACCTTGCTGAATCGTGATTGCGTTCCTCGAATCGAGTTGAACTCCGCTTTTTGATTCCATGTGCTGTGCGTCTCTGAGCATCGAGTCTGCGGAGGGAAAAGTCTTTGCTGTTTGCGCGACAATAACCGAGGCCGTGCAGGCAAGCGAGAGAATAAGAAATAGGGCTCTTTGTGAGTGCATGCGAGGGATTCTATATCACCTTGATGTCATCTCGAATTGTTAGCAGGTGATAGGAAGCCATCTCATAAATATGAAATTTTTACATGCTCGCCAATCGAGAAAGATGACAAGCAGTCAAAGGGGCCGTAAATAAAGCCTTTTCGAGGGCCGACGATCGATAACTCATGCATTTGGAATGGCCTGAGACCATTTATGAGATAGCTTCAGGTCAGATAACTGGAAACTAAACAATTAACTATAGGTCTGATCCATTCTGTCATCGTTCAGAATCGCCTTCGGTTTCGAATGCTTTTTCGCGCGGCCAAGGCCTACCCCATGTGCATCCCGCCGTTCACATCCAGTACCTGCCCCGTGATGTACCCGGCCTCATCGCTCGCAAGAAAAACAATCGCGGCAGCCACGTCGCGGTCCGTCCCGAACCGCCCAAGCGGTATCAGCGAGATCATCTTGTCCTTGATTTCCTGCGAAAGCGGATCGGTCATCGGCGTCGAGATGAACCCGGGCGCCACGGCATTCACCGTGATGCTCCGCGAAGCCACCTCCACCGCAATCGCCCGCGTCAACCCAATCAGCCCGGCCTTCGACGCCACATAATTTGCCTGCCCTGCATTCCCCGTCTCGGCCACCACCGAAGTGATGTTAATGATCCGCCCGCCGCGCTGCTTCAGCATCGGCCCCAGCGCCTGCTGTATACACAAATGGGCGCCAGTCAAATTCGTCCGCAACACCGCGTCCCAATCCTCGAGCTTCATCCGCAGCGCCAGCGTGTCCCGCGTGATCGCCGCGTTGTTCACCAAAATATCAAGCCGCCCGAATTTCGCAACCACTTGCTGAAATCCGGCCTTTACCTGCGCCGCATCCGCCACGTCCATCGGCACGGCCAGCGCCGCCCCGCCCGCGCCTTCGATTTCAGCAACGAGGGAAGCAAGCTTCTCCGCATTGCGCGCCGCCGCCCCCACAATGGCCCCCGCACCTGCGAGCGCCAGTGCTGTTGCGCGCCCAATTCCCTGCGACGCACCGGTAACCAGCGCCACCTTGTGTTTAAGGGAAAACATGCAGCTAGCTTTCCGCCCCTTCCGCCCGCGCTTGCGCAATCTTATCCAGCGTCGCCTGCAAGCTCGCCGCATCCTCCACATTCAAAGCCCGCACCGAACGGTCAATCTGCCGCAAGAGCCCGGAGAGCACCTTCCCCGGCCCCACTTCCACAAAAATGGTCACGCCGCCCTCGATCATTTCATGTATCGAGTCAAGCCACCGCACCGGCTGCGTCACCTGCCGGATCAGCGACTCGCGCGCCTCATCCCCAGTCGCAATCGCCTCCGCATCCACATTCGTGATCAACGGAACTCGCAGCGCGCTGAATTTTGCCGCCCGCAAATCCGGCTCCAGCCGCAGCTGCGCCGGCATCATCAGCGCGCAATGGAACGGCGCCGAAACCGGCAAAATCACCGCGCGTTTCGCCCCGCTCTGCGAAGCGATCTCGACAGCCCTCTTCACCGCCGCCGCGTTCCCCGAAATCACCGTCTGCTCAGGCGAATTCAAATTCGCAGGCGAAACCACTTGATGGTCTGCCGCCTTCTTGCAAATATCCGCCACCTCGGCAGGCGCGAGCCCCAGAATCGCGGCCATCGCTCCCTCGCCCGCCGGCACTGCCTCCTGCATATATCGACCCCGCGCGCGCCCAATCTTCACCGCCGCAGCGAACTCCAATCCGCCCGCCGCCACCACCGCGGAATATTCACCCAGGCTGTGCCCAGCCACAAAATCCGGCGTCACTCCCCGCTCAGCCAGCGCCCTGTACGCCGCCGTCGAAACCGTCAAAATCGCCGGCTGCGTATTCTCCGTTTGCTTCAGCGCCTCTTCCGACCCCTCGAAGCAAAGCTGCGAAATCGAAAATCCCAGCGCCGCATCCGCCTCATCGAATACGGCCTTCGACTCCGGAAATTTCTCCGCCAGCTCCCGACCCATGCCGGGATATTGCGAGGCTTGCCCGGGAAAGAGGAATGCGATTTTGCTCATGCGTGTGCGATTGTGATTTCCGCTGCGCTCAACTTCGCGCGGCCACGGCCGCGGCAGCGGAAACCTCCTGTTCGATTTTCTCGTTCACGTGCGAACGGCAAAGCTCATTCGCCACGCGAATAGCATTCTTGATGGCAATCGGATTCGACCGCCCGTGCCCAATAATGGTGATTCCGCGCACGCCCAGCAGTGGCGCCCCACCGTACTCGGAGTA
Organism: uncultured Acidobacteriota bacterium; assembly: GCA_963701005.1. Lineage (GTDB taxonomy): Bacteria > Acidobacteriota > Terriglobia > Acidiferrales > UBA7541 > Palsa-295. The sequence goes on along the minus strand of OY969555.1, from coordinate 1,142,760 downwards.
GTCCGTCCGCCGGCGAAAATCGTCGAATGCGCTCTTTGAAAGCACATACCCAAGCTGCGACGTCAGCCGGCTCTTGATCGCTTTCTTCAGCATTCCCCCGATGTGCTCCACCAACCCTTCGCTGATTTTCAGCGCCACGTTGCCAATAAATCCGTCGCAAACGATCACATCCACATTCCCACGAAACACGTCGCGCCCCTCCACATTCCCCACGAAATTCAGCGTCGTCTGTTTCAACCGGCTGGAAGCTTCCCTCGTCAGCTCGTTGCCCTTCATCTCTTCTTCGCCGATCGAAAGCATGGCCACGCGCGGCCTCTTCACCCCGAAAATTGTCCGGTAATAAATCTCGCCCATCACCGCGAACTGCTCGATCTGCACGGCCTTCGAATCCACATTCGCGCCCACATCCAGGATTACCGTCACTTTCTCCTTCATATTCGGAAACGCCGCCGCCAGCGCCGGGCGATCCACGGACTTCAGCGTCCCAAGCACGAACCGCGCGACGGTCATCACCGCGCCGGTATTCCCCATGCTCACGAGCGCGTCCGCCCTCCCATCGCGCACCAGCTTCGCCGCCACGTGTACCGAGCTGTCCTTCTTCCGCCGAAACGCTTGCGAAGGCGAATCGCTCATGGTGATCACTTCCGTCGCGTTCACCACTTCAATCGGCAGCTCGCGAGCCCGGTGCTTGTTCAACTCCTGCCGCACCGTCGCTTCGATCCCCACCAGCAAAATCCGCACCCCCAGCTCGCGCGCCGCCAGGATTGCTCCTTCGACTTCCGCGCGAGGCGCATGGTCCCCTCCCATGGCATCGAGCGCAATGGTAATCATCTCAGGCACCTATTTCGGATTGCAGCAGGCGAGGGAAACTTAGGCTGTCTTGGCCGTGGTGTCAATCACTTCGCGTCCATTGTAGTAGCCGCACTTCAGGCAAGCCTGGTGGGGCAGCTTCTTCTCATGGCAATTCGGGCATTCCGCGAGTGAGAGTGGCGTCAAATGATCGTGGGCGCGCCGCGTTGACGTTCGGCGCTTCGAGTGTCGTCGCTTCGGATTGGGCATTTCAACTCCTCTTTGCAGGCCCCTGCATCGTGGGCTCTAAAATGGAAACTAATAGTGTAGCGTTTTATTGCTTTTTGAACCAGTCCTGCTTCAAGCGGGCCAGCGGGGCGAGACGGGAATCGGAAGCGTGTTTCTCACAGCGGCATTCCTCATTATTCAGGTTCGCGCCGCAGTGGGGACAAAGTCCGCGGCAATCTCCGCGGCAAATCACCTTCATCGGCAGCGCCAGGTTCACTTGCTCGGCCAGCACATCCGCGAGGAACAACCCATCCCCTTCAAAAAACGCGATCTCCGTGTCATCCAAATTCAGGTGCAGTTCCTCATCAGCGGATATCGAAGTCATCGGCCGGTAATAAAGATCGAAATCGCGGCTAATCTCCTCCACCACCGTATCCAGGCACCGCGCGCACACTAACTCCACTCGTGTGTGCAAGTTACCGCATACCCGAATCTGCCCTTCCAATAGCTCGGCCGTCGCCCGCACTTCCAGCGGCTCTACCTGGCGGAACTCTCCCGAATGGAAATCCAGCGTCCCCGGAGCGTAGCTCTTCCGGATGCGCGTCTTTCGGAGGGCGAGTTCATTCACATCCAGAAACATCGTTTTTCCCCGTATTTTCCCAACGAAATCTCATTATATGTGCCGTGCATACATTGTCAAGGAAGCCGCCAACGGAAGATAGTCCAAATGACACGAAACGGGCAATGACCATTTTCGGGTCATTCCCTTCGCCCCGCCGGCATTCCCAGGAGCTCCTGGCACTGCCGCAGCAAGAAATGGTCCGTCATCCCCGCAATGTAATCGCAAACCACCCTGTGCCGCGGCTCCCCCTCCGCCTGCTCCTCATATTGCGGCGGCATCCGCCCCGTATGCTCCAGAAAAAACTGAAATAGAGCATCGAGCGCGGCAACCGATCTGTCGCGGTCCTCCGCAATCGCCGGCTGCGAATAAAGCCGCTGGTGCAGGAAGCGCTTCAGGCTTCCATTCTCCCGCGCCATGGCCGGCGAAAATCCCGCGAGTCTTCGCGGCAGCCGCCGCACTTCTTCCACACTTTCCACGCCCGCCGCTGCCACCCCTCCGCGCATGTGTTCAATTAAATCCGTCGCCAGCCGGTCGAGCACGTGCTTCAGCGCCTCATTGAATTTCAATTGCTGCCGGCTCCGCGGATAGCGCCGGTCCACATCCGCGAAAGATTCATCGAAAATCGGCACTTCCGCCCGCAACGCATCCAGGTCCAGCAGGTGCGCCTCGAAGCCGTCATCCAAATCCGCCGTGTTATACGCAATCTCGTCGACTAAATCAATCAACTGCGCCTCGAGTGGCGGACGCTCGTCCAGCAAATATTCAGCCAGCTCCGGAAACTCAGCCGCCGAATAATCGCGCGAATGCTTCACGATCCCTTCGCGCACCTCGAACGTCAAATTCAATCCAGGAAATTCCAGATACCGCTGCTCGAACTTCTCCACGATTCGCAGCGCATGCAGATTGTGGTTGAAGCGTTTCCCATGCTCGCGCATCCGCGCATCAAGCTGCTTCTCACCCGCATGCCCAAACGGAGGATGCCCGATGTCGTGCACCAGCGCCAGCGCTTCCGCCAAGTCAACATTCAAGTCCAGCGCCCCGGCCACTGTCCGCGCAATTTGCGCCACTTCCAGCGTATGCGTCAGCCGGTTCCGAAAATGGTCGGAATACCGCGTCGTAAATACTTGCGTCTTGGCTTCCAGGCGCCGGAACGCCCGCGAATGGACCACCCGGTCGCGGTCGCGCGCGTAATCATTACGGTAGGGATGCGCCGGCTCGGCATAGCGCCGCCCGCGCGAAAGCCTCACGTCCATCGCATAGGATGCCAGCGGCATGCTCTGCATTCTACCCGACTGCCCTCTGATTATTTTCGTTCGCGTCGCCAATCTGATCCGTAGGGGCACGGCATGCCGTGCCCCTACGGCGTAATGCAATGGCAATTCCCCCATTGCTTGGCGATCACGAAGTTTCGAGATGTCGCCCAACGCAAATCAAAATTGTCTATATTTTCCCAGGCAACAGAGCCAGTTCCTGGTCGGCCTGTTCCGCCATGGGCGTATCGGGGTAGTCCGTCTTGATTTGCGCGAAGAGCTTCGCGGCTTCGGCGGGATTCTTTGTCGCGTAATGCTCGGCCAGCGCCATCATCACCACGGGTTTTGGAACCAGCGGCGCGGGCTTGGCCATCAACTGCTGATAAATTTTCTCCGCTTCATCGCTCCGCCCGGCGCGGTCGTCGAACTGCGCCAGTTCGAATCGTGCCTTCGCCGCCAAATCATCCGAGTTGCTTTCCGAAAGCCCCTGGAGCCACTTCCGCGCGTCCTCGTCCTTCCCAATTTTCTCCAGGCTCAGCGCCGCATAAAATGCCGCAATCTGCCCTGGACGCGTCCGCGGGTATTTCATCGCGATGCTGCCGAACTTCTGCGAGGCGTCGGTGAATTTATTTTTCTCATCCACGTACGTCACTTCTCCGGCATCGGCCGGCTCGCCCGGCGTCCGCACGCGCGCCATGAACACCTTCATCCCATCGTTCAGCGCCGCCGACGCCTTCACCGTCTGCCGCTCCGAGTACGTCCGCCACCCGAAAACCCCGAGCGCCAGCACAATCGCCGCCGCCAGCAGATAAATCGTCAGCTTCTGATGAGATAGCACCACCTCGGCGCCCTGCGCAAATGTCTCGCGCACCTCATCCGTCTTCAATTCCTTCCGGGAAATATGCTGCCCCAACTTTGCACCTCGAGGAAAAACTCAGATTCACCATCCTACCACAATCGCCCGCCCCGCCGCCCTTTCTGCCGGGCCGACCTTCGTATCGGTGGGCGCCACAGCAAGGAGTCGGGTTCCGGCCAGGTGGGAGCCCCCGCATTCCCGCAGGCCCGCCGTAGCCTTGGCGGAGGCGGGATGCGGGGGAAGGAGCGCTTCAGCGCTCCGGGAAAGACTTGCACTTGAATCGTGCGCTTTAGCGCTGGGCCCTGAGACTTTCCCCGCAATCCCTCCCTGCAATAAAAAATCCCAGCACGCCCTCAAAAGAAAAGGCCCCGCTCGCACCACGCAGAACGGGGCCCAATAGCGCGTGCTTGTTAGACCTTCGTGACGGTCTCAGCCTGCAGTCCTTTGGGCCCCTGCTTCACCTCAAATTCCACAAGCTGCCCCTCGTTCAGCGACTTGTATCCATCCATCTCGATGGCGGAGAAGTGAACGAACACGTCCTCTCCCGATTGACGTTGAATGAACCCAAACCCCTTCGCCGCATTGAACCACTTGACCACACCCTGTTCTCGAGCCAACGGACGCACTCCTCTTCAAGCGATTTCCCGATTCAGTTGCTTGTAACTCCAGTCGGTCCGAACGACGTCACCGCGCAACTCGCGACTCGCCCTTCCCCTCAGGATTACAAGACCGCATCAGCGGCGGGATTCTTCCACAAATCCAAATCTCTGTCCAGAGTGTCTCGCCACGCCATCCGCGCCCCCAGGCGCGCCTACCCCGCCGGATGCAAAGGAACGGTAGCGATCCATTCGCTCATCGGATGCATGCGGCCACAGTCCAGGCACCGCGTCTTGTCAAACTGCACTGCGCAGTGCGGGCATCGCGCATGCGTTTGGAACGTGTCGAATTGATTCCCGCACTTTCCGCACAGCCAAAGATTCCCAGCCGGCGGCGCCGCTTTGCACGTCGGACAAGCGAACCCGACGTGTCGCGGCAGCCTTCCCAGCCGCAATAATGCCTGCGCTTGCTTTAGCCCATTCCAGGAGTTCATCAGAATGAACACCGCCAAAATCCCGAACCACACCGAGTGCGCCCAAACGGCGAAAGCAATGAACGCCACAAACCCAACGAAGCCGAAGATCGTGGCCACCATCAAGCTTCGCCCGCGTCCCATCACAAACCACAGCAGCGACCGCAATATCTGTCCGCCATCCAGCGGGTAGATCGGCAGCATGTTGAAAATTAGCAATCCCAGGTTAATCCACCAGATGGAATGCAGCAGCGCAATGGCATCAGGCGCGGTATGCGCCCACCCCATGGATCGGCTCATCATCCCTGCCGCCCACAGGACGGGGATAAGCGCCGCATTCACCAACGGCCCCGCAGCAAGGCTCCAAAGTGTCGCCCCCGGCCGCGGCGGCGGATTCACATACGCCACCCCACCGAGAGGCCAGAGCACAATGTGATCCGATATGCCTCCCACCTGCCGGCAGGCCAGCGCGTGGCCAAACTCATGCAGCGTCACAATCAGAAACAGGGCCAGGTATTCCGCCACGTTCCAGCCCACCGACGAGTACGAACTTTTTCGAGCGTTGATTTCATACGCCGCGATCAGAAACCAGGACCAATGCAGGAATACATCAATTCCAGAGAAACGAAATAAACGGAAGGAGCCCTGGCGAAGCCCGTTCATATATCGCGCGGATCGCTGCACCCCGTCCGGTGTGGGTTTTTTTGCGAGAGGCTCATTAGCTTATTATGCGACAAACGTTCTTGATTCGCGAATCCGCGAGCGCATCTCACCTGATTCAAAATGGACTCAGGTTACGGGTCGCGCGGATTCCGCACAAAAATTCGCCGCGCCGGAATTCATATCTGGATTCGGTAAGATGGTAATTAGGAACTGCGTCTTGAGGCAGGCTCAGCTGAAACTGCGAATCGCGTCCTCTTCATCCGACCGCACATCGAACACCGTAAACAACCGCGTAATCTGCAGCAGGTCATGCACCCGCTTGGTCAGGTACAGCAGCTTCAATTCGCCCTCGAGCCCGCGCACCGTCGTGTACCCACTCACCAGCTCACCGATCCCGGAGCTGTCGATGTAATCCACATCGTACAGATTCAGCACGATCTTCCGTTTCCCGCGGTCCAGCAGCTCGCGAATCGTCCGTCGCAGCATCGAACTGCCTTCGCCCAGCGTGATCTTCCCGCTCAAATCCACGATCACGATTTCGCCGATTTCCCTGCTCGTTCCTTGGAGTGCCACGAGATACCTCTGGGGATGATTCTACTCCGGTTGGCCGGCCCCGTTGTCAGAAACTGCGGTCGGGAGTTTCTTCACCATCACGAGCTCAGCCCCCCCGCCCGGCCCCGGCCGCACCGAAAAATGGTCCATGAACGCGCGCATCAGAAATAGCCCCCGCCCCGACGTGCGCAGCAAGTTCTCTTCCGCCAGCGGGTTGGGCACCTCAGTCAGCTCAAAGCCCTTCCCCTGGTCCAGCACCAGCACGCTCATTGTCTCCGGCCCCAGCTCCACCGTCAGCCGTATCTTCTTCGACCGGTCCTGCTGGTTCCCATAGTTGTACGCGTTGATTACACCCTCGCGCACCGCCATCCCGATCTTATGGATGTCCTCCTCGCCGAAGCCAGAGGCCTCCGCGACGCGCATTGCGATGCTTTCGGCAAGGTCCACGCTATCGAGCAGTGTCTCGAGCTGGACCTCGATTCGTTGTGTGTTCGCCGTCATCCGAAGCCGAGGGAAGCCGTGAAAAAGAGTCTGTATGGGTAACACAGCGTCCAACCCCAAGTCAATGTGCTCCCCATACCGAGATTTCGAGAACGATTCGTTTCAAACTCGCCCTTCCACGATCAACTTCTTCGCGCTTACACCCTTTCGCGCCCGCGCTCGTTTCCGTACTTGTTCAATTTCCTCAAACACTTCCCGCAAGTTCGCTTCAGTCCGTGCCGGTACTATCATGGCGGCCAGCTTCCCTCGCTTCGTAATCCCATTGCGCTCTCCCTCCTTCGCTCGCTCGATAAGCTCGGAGAGCCTCTGCTTGGCCTTTGAGATTCCCACGGTGCGCATCCCACTCCTCCATCTCATCAAGCTAGCTTAACAGTCTAGATTGACATGTCCCGATTGTCATGAAGCCAAAGCACCAGATCTCACCCCGCCGCCCCCAAAAACAAAAACGGCTGGCAGCCCGCGCCGCCAGCCGTTTCCTTACACTCCAACTGAGCCTCTGCGATTACCGCCGTCCACCGCCATGAGCTGCGCCGCCGTGGAATCCACCACCGCCGTGGAACCCGCCGCCTCCGTGGAATCCACCGCCGGCGAATCCGCGCCCGCCAGCTACTGGGTGCCCGCCGCCGAAGCCGCGTCCGCCTTCAAATCCACGCCCGCCGGCGAACCCATGTCCGCCTCCCCACCCTCGGCCGCCTGCCCAGCCACGGCCGCCGTACCACCGGCCGCCGCGCCAGCCCGGACCATAGAACCCATGGAACCACGGGCCCGCGCCGATAAACGCTCCGCCTACGAACCAGTCCGGCCCGTAGTAACCATACGGCGCACAAGCGTACGGAGCATACGGATAGTATCCGTAGACGCATGCAGGCGCCGGCCCAACATATGCCGGCCCAACGCCTAAATAAGCCGGCCCAACTCCCACTCCAACACTCACCTGCGCGCTAGCCGTCCCTGCTGCCACAACCATTAAGAGTGCAACCATCCCAACGTATTTTAGATATCTCATCTTATTAACTCCTTCCGAGACCGCCCTCTCCTTCAATGCCGGTCCCAACAGAAAACTTCCTTCGAGCACTCCCTCGACGGCCTCCACTATCTCTCGCCGTTTCCTGCTAGCAAGTTCTGCGGCCATCTCAAGTGCCCTCCCATCTCGTTAAACCCGAAACCTTCGTTTTAGTTTCGGTGCGCCCTTTTTTCTAGCAGCGCCACCTCTCATAATGCAATGCTCATGCCAAACTCATGCTTACAGCACCTGAAATAAGCCACTTATATTCAGACAGATACAAACACAGCCGCGCACCACCAAAAATAGCTCCCTCCGAACCCTGGCTGTAAACCACCGCCCCCGCTTCTTCTCAGCCACCCGCGAGCGGAACCGGCTTCACCGAGTCCTCTTCCGTTCAATCCCGACCCGCTCCTGATTTATTTGGATTCTGTGCGGATTTGAACAGCGCTCACGCTCCACTGCCGGTACCATCCTCGACGCGTACCATCGTCTCCGGTACAGCGTCTTGCCGCGAGCGAAACCACAAGGGAGAATCAAAATGAAGAAATTGCTAGTTACCAGCGCGTGTTTGCTGGTCCTACTTATTAGCGGATGCAACGCAACTCCAGCCGCAGCGCCAGCGGCACAGCAAGGCGCTTCCGACCGGGATAGAGACCGAGACAGAGACCGTGACCGCGACAGAGATCGCGACCGGCAAGATCAACACGCCTCATGTCCACCAGGACAGCACCTGATTACGGATAATGGCAGAACGGAATGCGTCAGAGATTGATGTAACGCCGGAGGCCCGCCGGCAGCTTGGAGGGCGGGCGTCCCGCCAGCCCTTCGGTTTTTGTGGCGCAGACACTCCTGTCTGCGCTCCTACGAGCTGCCATCGCCCCAAAAAGCAACCACCAAAATTCGGACCGAAGCCACGCGACCCTACGCCCAATAAGTCCGATCCAGCGTCCGGTACTGTATCGCCTCGCTCAAATGTTTCGGCTCGATCGACGCCGCCGCCTCCAAATCCGCAATCGTCCGCGCCACCTTCAATATCCTGTCATGCGCCCGCGCCGAAAGCCCCAGCCGCGCAATCGCCGTCTCGAGCAACTTCTCGCCATCCGCCGAAATCGCGCAATGTTTCCGGATCAGCTTCGAAGGCATCTGCGCATTCGCGTAAAGCTTCTTCTCCCCGCGATACCTCTCGAGCTGAATCGCCCGCGCCCGCAGCACCCGCTCCCGCACGCTAGCCGACGGCTCCACATCCCCATTCCCCCGCAGCTCCTTGTACTTCACCGCCGGCACCTCAATATGAATATCAATCCGGTCGAGCAGTGGTCCCGAAATTTTCGACACATACCTCTGTATCTGCATCGGCGAGCAGTGGCACTCCCGCGTCGAATCCCCGAAAAATCCGCACGGGCAAGGATTCATTGCCGCGGCCAGCATGAACCGCGAAGGAAAACTCACCGACTGCGCCGCCCGCGCAATCGTCACCGCCCCATCCTCGAGCGGCTGACGCATCACCTCCAGCACGTTCCGCTGAAATTCCGGCAGCTCATCCAAAAATAGCACCCCATTGTGCCCGAGCGACACTTCCCCGGGACGCGGGATTGCCCCCCCACCAATCAATCCCGCGTCCGAAATCGTATGGTGCGGCGACCGGAACGGCCGCGTCCCCACCAGCCCCCGCGAATCGTCGAGCAGCCCCGCCACGCTGTGAATCCGCGTCGTCTCAATCGCCTCCTCGAGCGACATCGGCGGCAATATCGTCGGAATCCGCTTCGCGAGCATGGTCTTCCCCGCGCCCGGCGGCCCAATCAATAGAATGTTGTGGCTCCCCGCGCACGAAACCTCCAGCGCCCGTTTCGCCGCCATCTGCCCGCGCACGTCCCGCAAATCCACCGCATACTGCCCAGCCTCCGAAAGCATCTGCACCGTATCCACATTCACCGGCTTAAACGATTCCGGCGCATTCATCAAATCCACCGCGTGCGGCAATGACTTCACCGCAAACACGCGCATCCCCTCCACCACCGCCGCCTCCCGCGCATTCGCCTCCGGCACCACCACGTTCCGTATCCCCCGCTCCCGCGCCGCAATCGCCGCCGATAGCGCCCCGCGCACAGACCGCACGCTCCCGTCCAGCGACAGCTCTCCCAGAAATACGTGCGAGTCGAGAATTTTCCCGAAGAACGTCCCCTGGCACCCCAGCAGCCCCAGCGCCATCGGCAAATCAAATGCCGACCCTTCCTTCCGTATATCCGCCGGCGCCAGATTCACCGTCACCCCCTGCGACCCCGGAAAATCAAATCCGCAATTCCGCAGTGCCGATTTAATCCGCTCCCGGCTCTCCTTCACCGCAATATCGGGCAGCCCCACCACGGTGAAATACCCCTGGTAGCTTGGACCCACGTCCACCTCAACCTCGACAAGGTAGGCGTCGATTCCATACACCGCGGCGCTGAATGCTTTGTAGAGCATCCCAAGTGGCCAGAATGGCCCTAGCAGGAAGGGGGTGTCTCGTTGCCAGCAGCGTATCTCATCTCGAACCATTACACCAGTAATACTGTTCCGGCGGCGCCCGTTAGTCCTCTTCGCCTCGCCCGCGCGATTGACAAACCATAAATTCTGCATGTACACTAATCATGTACACAATGTCCCTGTGATCTGTACATAGGAGAGGGTGATGACCCAGACACTTGCGCATCCTAAAAGAATCAGGGTCAACCGGACGGAACTTCGCAAGAGGCAGCGCGAAACCCTGAAGCAAGCCAAAGGCAGCACCATCGTGGTCATTTCCGCGAGCGATCAGGAAGACGAAAAGCTTCTCGTCGACAGGTCCTATTTCGACGACCTCGTCCAGAAACTCAGCTCGCTCATCGAAACTCTCGATATCACCACCGATCGCAAGCTCTTCCCCCAGATTCTTCGCGCCGCCTCCACACTCGAAGAAGACACTCGCCGCGGCCGCCTGCATTCCTTCAAGGAAGTTTTCGGTGAGGATTAGTTGTACCGCTCCTACTTCACGGACGATGCCTTGGAAAATATCAAAAAACTCCCCAAGGCCATCCGCAAATCACTGAAACAGGAATTCCAGAAAAAAATACACGTCAATCCAATCGACTGCTCCGAACCTCTCTCAAAGCCTCTCCAGAATTTTCGCAGTTTTCACTTCGGCGACTATCGCGTCATGTACCAGGTCTTCAACGATCTCAAAGCAGTCTCCGTCGTTGGTGTTGGCAAAAAGGATCGCCACCATCGATCCGAAATCTACCGGCAACTGGAAGTCCTCGCCGAGCGCGGCAAACTCGCCGCCGCCGTCCTCGATACCCTTCGCACAATTTCCGGCAAAGAAAAATCCTAGCTCCAGCGTTCGACGCCTTCCGTCAAATTGGTTTGAATCTCTCGTTCCCGGGCAGTGTTGCCCATATTAAATCGTTACGCCAAAGAGGCCGCTTGCCACACTTAGTGGCTCGGATTCTCTACTATCAGCGGGCAACCCACTGCTCTGCGGTCTCCGGCGGCTCAGGTGTGGTGTCAAAACCGGCGGGACGGCTCGTTATCTTGGCTGCGCCGTCGCTGATTCGCAACAACTCAACAATCAAGTCGCTCACTTTGTGCGACGGTAGTTTTGCCACGAGGGTTCGAGATGCAGTATCTGATGTCATTGTCTTTATTTGCCCGCGATTTGCGCTCACCATCGCCACTGCGGCCCCGATAAAATTTTCAGGCAAGGTAATCGTGACCAATGACAAGGCTTCCAAGATTGTCGGCTGAGCTTGATGAATCGCTTCTCTCGCGGCCTTTTCAGCCGCCTCTCTAAACGCCTCGGCCGTTGAATCCTCTTCGTGATAACTCCCATTTTCGACGGATGCATGGACGTCGGTCACTTCAAGCCCCGCAAGTTCGCCTGCATTCATTGCGTCTAGAATCCCTTCCGACACCGCAGGTATAAATCTGGCGGGAATACTCATTCCCGCGTTCCAGGCGAAAACCATGCCCTCTCCACGCTTTATCGCGTGAATCTGCACGCGAACGTGGGCGTACACACCGCTGCCGCTTCGTTGTCGAATGACTTTCTCGTCGCCAACACCCGAATCCTGGACTGTTTCCCGATAGTAGTAGCGATTGAATTCGTTGTTCATTGTAGTACCTGCCTAGGTATTTTCAATCTAGGCTTGATGATACAGTGCAACCTGAAGTAAGGAAAAGGCGGGTGTTGGCCCGCTCGCGCAAGGGTTCGCTTTCAAGCATGACTTACACATCTGCTGGCCTCCGGCTCTCCTGGTTCCTCCGAAAAGCGCCGTGGGCGCGCCACAATTTAGCCCAGCCCGCCGTCTTCTGGCGGGCTGGGTACCTTATCCTCGATAGGCCCGAGCGCCGTAGGTGCGACACATTCCGATTCCGAAACCCTTCCGGACAACCCGGACGTCTGCACACCCATGCTATATTTCAATCAGGTGAAGCCTCTCGGTGGGAACGCGCATTCACGCACCCTTCGCAAATTTCCTCGTCATTCTCTTCATCTTCCCGCCCGTTCAACCGCTGCTTCTCGAATCCCATGAACTATCACGCCGGCCTCCTCCCGCGCAATTTTCCACCCAGCCCGAAATCCAGGTAGAAATTCAAATCTCGAACGAGCGCGACACCCGCATCGTATTGACGAACCAAGTCGAAGAGCCGCTCACCGCCGTCTACTTGCAGATCTCCTACCTGAGTGAAAGCCGCACGCCCTCCAAAATGGGCTGGGACGCTTTCATCCAAAACAATCCACCAATCGCGAAAAACGCCAACGTCTCGCTCCCCCTCGGCCACACCCCCGGCGTCCCCTTCCTCGGCAAAGTCGAAGTCATCGCCGCCGTCTGGGCCAGCGGCACCATGTTCGGCCCTCCGGACAAGTTGAAGTACATCTTCACGAATCGCGCCTATCAAGTCCGCGCGCTCGATCGGCTCATCCCCCTGTTGCAGACAGGCCTCCAGGAGCAATGGACTCGTGAGCAATATTTAGTTGCCTTGGATAAGATGCCCGATGAATTCACCCGTCAGGCCCTCGGTCTGAGGTCCACCCTGAAAGTGAACCCGAATTTCGATGCGAAGCTGGAAATCCGAAGGATGTTAATTCAGCAGTTCATAGACAGGTTCTGCGCCCAGCGCGAAGCGCTCCGCCAATCCAAGCCCGACTTCACCGCCCCCTACATCCCGAACTAAGGCGCGCGAGTAATCCGTCGCGAATCCCCGCGCGCCCGCGCAGCTTAGATTTGCCCCAGCCCGCCGTCCACGTTGATTTCAACCCCAGTGATATACGACGCATCCTTCGATGCCAAAAAAGCGATCACACCCGCCACTTCCTCCGGCTGTCCCAACCGCTTCATCGGCACCTTCGCAAGCACATCCTTCTCGAATGCATCGACCACTTCCTTTGGCAGCCCCGTCCTCCCACTGATCGGCGTCTCAATCAGCCCCGGCGCAACAGTATTCACGCGGATGCCGCGCCCCACCAGTTCCGCTGCCGCGGTTCTCGCCAGCGACCGCATAGCCGCTTTCGTCGCCGCGTACGCGCTGGTCCCCGGGTTACCCATGCTATCCAGCACGCTGGTATTCAAAATGATCGAAGCGCCGTCATTCAGCAGCGGAAGCGCCTTCTGAATCGTGAAGTATGCTCCCTTGATGTTGATGTCGAAATTCTCGTTGAACAGACTTTCGGATGTATCGGCAATCGGCGCGAACTTCGCCACGCCCGCATTCACGAACAACACGTCAATCTTGCCGAGCTTCTTCGAAACCTCCGAAAACAGCTTGTCCACCTCCGCGAGCTTCGACACGTCGGACTGCACCGCCACCACGCCGTTCCCGATCGTTTTCACCGCTTCATCCAGCGTTTTCCTGCTTCGGCCCGAGATGGCTACCTTCGCCCCTTCTTCCTGAAGTCGTTTCGCTGTCGCCAACCCGATCCCGCTGTTTCCACCGGTCACCAGCGCCACTTTTCCTTCGAGTCTCTTCATTTCACCCTCCCAATATGTGCTGAAATTTCTGACTGGCTCTCTCAGCAGCAATCCATGCACGCTGCACAAGAGCCCAGTACGATACCCCCATTTAGATGAGCACTGAATTTCTCGGACTCGGATTTTCTGAATTTCGAAGCGCGAGAGGGGCATGCCGCAGTAAGCCAATGACTTTACTAGCCTTTGTGGCGCAGACACTCCTGTCTGTGCTCTTTCGAATTACGCTCGTGCCAAATGCACCCGACTGGATTCGGACCGCAAGCGCCTCCGTGCCCTCCGCCCTTGCTCCGTGTCCTCTGTGTTAAGGTTCTCGTCGTGCTCCCAATGCCGCCGTTGCCTCCAACAAAAAATCCTAAGCCGCGCTCGCAATCCCTGCCGCAAACCGATCCAGCAAGCTCCTGAATCGCGGACTCAACTGCAACTCCTTCGCCTCTTCCTCCAGCAACCTCCGAGGATCCGCGGCCACCTTGAGCGTATACCGCAAATACGACAGCCGCATCAGCCAAATCGCCTGCGCCAAATCCTCTTCCCCCCGGACGCGAAATGTAATCCAACCGGAATCCGGCACCCAGCGATGTTCCTCTGCCAGTCCTTCCTCCAAGAGCGCATCATGAATCGACCGCGTGAACGGAATATCCACCTCCCCGCCACTATGAATGTGCCCCACTTCCGCCCTGTTAAAACGAAACTCCCGCCCGCCAAACCGGTGCGCATGAATCGATACCCCCGGCCACTCGGCAATCCGCCGCTCGAGCATCCCCATTTGTTTCATTATTTTCACTCCGTCCAATTCAGCTCGCACCAATTGTTCTTTTCTGGCCACTACTCACCAATCACGAACTTCCTACATCATCAGCACCACCCGAAACTGCGCCTTCCCGCTCATCATCCGCGCATAAGCCTCCGCCGCTTTCAAGAATGGATACTTCTCGATCATCGGCCGCACGCCCGTCATCTCCGCAAAACGCAGCACGTCTTCCGAATCCGTCGCAATCCCCGAATACCACCCCTGGATTCTCTTCATCCCGGTGATCAATTGAAACGGTGTCGCCTCAATCGGGTCGGCCGTAGCACCCACCACCAGCAGCACGCCACGCGGCCCCAATCCGTCAATCACAGACGACATCGCCTTCGAACTCGGCGCCGTAGCCAAAATCGCCCGCGCCCCGCCAAGTTTCTGCAGCTCCGCCGCCGCATTCGTCGCCGAGCTATCAATAAACACATGCGCTCCCAGCTTCTTCGCCAGCGCCGCGTTATCCGGCCCGCGTCCAATCGCCGCCACCTTGTACCCGAATTTCTGCGCGAACTGAATTCCCAAATGACCCAGCCCGCCCACTCCCTGCACCGCCACCAAATCGCCAGGCAACGCCCCGCTGTGCCGCAGCGCATTAAACGTCGTCACCCCCGCGCACATCAAGGGGCCAGCATCCGCCGGGTCAAGCGACTCCGGCAGCAACGCCAGCGCCTCCACCCCCGCCAGCATGTATTCCTGATACCCGCCGTCGTAAACAATCCCCGTCACCTTCGGACTAGCGCAAGTCGAGAAATCCCCCCGCCGGCAAGAAATACAAGTCCCGTCCTGCCCGCCGTGCCAACCCACTCCCACGCGCTGCCCCTTCTTCCAAGTCGTCACGCCCGCCCCGATCTCATCAATCACGCCCGCCACTTCATGTCCCGGCACGCGCGGAAATGTGATCCCCGGGTACATCCCTTCCTTCGTCAGCATGTCGCTGTGGCACACTCCGCAAGCCAGCACGCGTATCCGCACCTGCCCCGCCCCCGGCTGCGGTATCTCCCGCTCCACAATCTCAAAATCCCCACCCGCCTTCGGCACTTGCACCACTTTCATCTTCGCCATTGTAAGTGTCCTTTCTTATGAGTGTCCCTCGCGCCGCCCGGCGCTTCCGCATTGGATGCATCGCACGCGCTAAAGTATACGAGGTGGCTCACCGCACGCAAATCCAGTCGTCCCGTCGTCAATGACGCGCCACATGCCCTACAACTCCTTCACCAGAGAAAGGCCAGAACTCTCTCCGCGCCCTCCAGCTTTTCTCTGTGCCCTCTGTGTATTGTTCCAAGATGTTCGGTTTCAAGCGAATCGAACATCGGCATCCCACATCCACATAACAGTTCCATTGCGCCCCGCATTTCATTCTGCGATTTTACGGTGGGAGATTCTCAAGATCGCATTCGATACCACGCAAAATGCGAGCCGCTATCACAAGCAGCCCCCGCTCGCCACTCCTATATACCCAATCCACGAGCCCCAAGCCTCAATCTTCCGGCCCCGAGAACCCAAATAATATCCCTCATCAGCTGCAAATTCTAACGAGATTGTGTACTTGACGCAAAATATTGTGGTAAACTCATTTTATGGTCGAGCCCAGAGTGCCAATCTGGAATAAGGGGCATTGGTGTAATCGCATTTTATCGTGGTTGCGTTTTAGATGGATTTACGTGTCGTTGGTGGCTGCCTCGGCGATTACGATTTGGCTCGCTATGTGGTTATCTCTTCACGATCACCGACCTCCAGTTGGTGTTTACATTGCTGTCATGGGCTTCGTGGCGATTCTCATGACGCTACGAGAAGAACCAAATAAATGGGAAAAGGCTTTATGGATGTTCTTTATGATTGTGCTGTTGGTGGCTGAAATAAGGAATCTTTATGTGACTGATGAAAAACAAGCGCAGACGTTCTCGAACATCTCGCAGAGTCTAGATGTGACCAAGAAGGGTTTGGAATCCACCCAAAAAGGAATAGAGGCGGCTGCGGATAGAATTCAAGAGACTGTGACCGGAGTTAATACCCTGTATTCCGAAATCACTGGTGCAAACAGTTACTTGTATCTCGATATTTCATTCATTGCTGGTCCTTTGGGAATGGATGCCGGAATTCTTAAAAAAGGAATGATGGTAGGAGGGACGATTCCAAAATTCGTAGGGAAATACCCCCTACACAATGTTTTTCTTTCAGAGTTCGGCCCGCTTGGTTATGGCAGCCAGATAGATTATGGAACTATTTTCCCTAACGAGATAGGCAGGCCACGGTCATATCCCCAGATTTACTTTTACCCCGATAAACCGAAACAATTGTTTTTTTTCTTTATTACCACATCTAACGGTTCTTACGGCGAAGTAGTGCTTGTGAAGAAATTTGGCGATAAATGGCTGTGGGCTTGTCGTTTTTCAAAAAGCGGGCACAAGAAACCTATCCGTACGTGGTCGGCTCCAGAATTTCCAAAAGATCAACTCAATGCCGATTGGGATAAATTAGAGTGAATTAGGCAGCATCTTCGACCTTAGCAGTCAATTGTTTGTATTCGAGATTTGATGAGACAATTAGCTTTAGGATGGTATCGCGGAAAAGATAGGGGTTTTTACGATTGTTGAAGCGGAAGCACATTTCCTCCAGGTAGGCTTGAAGATGCTTGGAACTGAGTTTATGCCAACTACCGCGCAGACCGCGCTTGAACAGAGAGAACGCGGATTCGATGGAGTTGGTGTGTGCGCGCCCCCGGACGTATTCCTTGCTGCTGTGCTGGACAACTTCATGCTTGCCGGAGATTCCCGCTCGCTTCGCCACGCCTTTATAGGCATTGAGTTCATCGGTGAAGAAAACTTCCACTTCCTCTCCCACATTCTCTTTGAGGAACTTTTCAAGGACGCGCCCGGTGATTTCTTTGGCATGGAACAGTCGGAGTTCGCCGTTCCGCTGGCGGATACCGATGACGGGCCGCTTTTTGGTTCCACGTCCGCGATGCTGAATACCGAAGCCCTTGCCGCCAACATACGTTTCGTCCATTTCGATCTGCCCGCCAAGTTTCGGCCTGTCTGCCTCGACCATCGCCGCTCGGATGCGGTGGCAGAGATACCATGCGGTCTTGTAGCTCATACCGACCGTACGCTGAATCTGGCAGGCGGACATGCCCTTCTTGGCTTGGCAGAGAATGGCGACGGTAATAAACCACTTCCACAAGGACAAGTGCGAATCATGGAAGATGGTGCCCGCTGTCACGCTAAACTGATAGTGGCAGCCGTCACAGTCGTACTGGAAGCGATTGGCGATTGGCGTGGCCTTGGAAGCGCAGCGCGGGCACTTCGGGCCATCCGGCCAGCGCAGTTGTTCCAGAGCCTTGCGGCACTTCTCATCCGTGCCGAAGTTTTCGCTTAGTTGCGCCAAATTGATATTGGGAGTATTCATCGGGTCACCATGAAAAAGAAAAAGCATCCGAGAGACATGACCAGCAACGAGCTAATGAAGCACCTGTTCCACCCGAAGGTGGTGAAGCACATCAAGCACGTCGCTCGGCATGGCAGGAAAAGCATGAATAAAGCATAGCAGGAGGCGGGTTTTGTGTCAAGTATATAATCTCGTTTCCTAAACTGCGCAAAACCCCCTACCTTCCACCCCCTCCTTCACCCGATTTCAATCCTTTTGATCATGCCTCGCCCTCCAACTCTCCAAGCTCACCATCGCACCGTGCGCTGCTGGCAACGCCACCACCGCCGCGCCTTTACACCGCCCGCGAGCCGCCGTATGCTGGCCCTC
The DNA here is from genome assembly GCA_963701005.1 of uncultured Acidobacteriota bacterium. GTDB lineage: Bacteria > Acidobacteriota > Terriglobia > Acidiferrales > UBA7541 > Palsa-295. The sequence continues at coordinate 1,124,691 of OY969555.1, read as the reverse complement.
GGGTCACCATTCAGCACCAAAAATTCCGGCAGCACCAAGCTCGGCAAAAAAAAAGTCCAGCGCCATTAAAGACAAGCCCGTTCCAGCAGCTTGTGGAGGCAACCATGTGGATTTTCCTTATAGTCATCGTGCTCCTGATCGTTTTCGTCATCAGCATGTACAACGGCCTCGTCAGCCTCAAGGTCCAGTGCGACAACGCCTGGTCCGACATTGATGTCCAGCTCAAGCGCCGCTACGACCTTATCCCCAATCTCGTTGAAACCGTCAAAGGCTACGCCGCCCACGAAAAGGGCACCCTCGAAGGCGTCGTCGCCGCCCGCAATCGCGCCATGACCACCGAGGGCCCTGCCGCAAAAGCCGAAGCCGAAGGCGCTCTCACCTCCGCCCTCCGCCAGGTTTTCGCGCTCGCAGAAGCCTACCCGCAGCTTCGCGCCGTCGAAAGTTTCACCCAGCTTCAGCAAACTCTCAATCAAATCGAAGACAGCGTCCAGAATGCCCGCCGCTATTACAACGCCGTCGTCCGCGACCTCAACACCAAGATCGCCGTCTTCCCCTCCAACATCATCGCCGGCATGTTCAACATCAAGCCGCGCGAATTTTTCGAGATCAGCGCCCCCGCTGAGCGCGAAGTCCCCAAGGTCAGTTTCGGCGGCGCGGCACAGTCGTGATTCCTGGCAGCCCCATCGCGCGCACCACGCGCCGCGCTCGCATCATCTCGCTGCTCTTTCTGTTCTCGCTGCTCGTTGCGCACCCAGTCGCCGCCCGCCAGTACTCGATAAAAGATTTCAACGAGCAAGTCACCATCAACGCCAACGGCACGGTCGAAGTCACCGAAATCATGGAGTTCAAATTCGTTGGCTCCTACCAGGGCATCTTTCGCACCATCCCGGTCGAGTACTCGACGCCGCAAGGCCTGAACTTCACGCTCCTCCTCGAGCCCATCTCCGTCACCGACGAAGACGGCCACTCCCTCAAATACGAAAAGACCCGCGAAGGCCGCTACATCAAATTCAAAATCTTTGTGCCCAACGCCCAGGACGCCACACGCACCGTCATACTGCGTTACCGCCTGCTCGATGCAGTATATTTTTACGAAGACCACGACGAACTCTATTGGAACGTCACCGGCGACCAATGGCCGGTCCCCATCGAATCCGCAAGCGCGCACATCGAATTGCCCTTCGGCACCACCGGCCTGCACGCCGTCGCCTACACCGGAGTCTTCGGCTCTCGAGCCCAGGATGCGCGCATCCAGCTCGATGCCAACACCGTCGAGATCCAGACCACCCGCCCACTCGCGTTTCATGAAGGACTCACCGCCGTAATCGGCTGGGACAAGGGTTTCGTGCACCGGCCCGGAGTCGGCGCCCGCGTGATGCTTTTCCTGCGCAGCAATTGGCCGCTCTTCATCCCCATCGTCGCATTCCTAATCATGTTCTGGCTCTGGTGGACGCGCGGCCGCGATCCCGAGCGCGACTCGATCACCGTCCAATACGAGCCGCCCGACAAGCTCACTCCCGGCGAGTGCGGCACACTAGTCGACAACGAAGCCGCCATGCGCGATATCACCGCCACGCTCGTGGACCTCGCGGTCAAGGGCTACCTCACCATCGAGCAAACAGACGAAAGCCATCTCCTCGGCCTTTCCCACAGCAAGGGATACATTTTTCACCTGAAAAAGCCCGCCGCCCAATGGACCGGCGCTCGCCCGCACGAATTGCAAATGCTCGCCGCTCTCTTCGACGCCGGCGAGAAGACGGACGTCTCACTCTCCGACCTTCAGAATCATTTTTATACGCACGTGCCCGGCATCCGCGACTGCATCTTCGATGCCCTGATGGCCGACGGCTACTATTTGCATCGTCCCGACACTGTCCGTCAGGCATACATCGGCTCGGGCATCCTAATTGGAGCAATGCTCGCAGTTTTTGGCGGCGCGCTCGGAGCCGCCACCGGAGTTGCGCATCTCACCTGGGTGATTGCCGGTATTCTCACCGGCGCTGTGATCTGCATCTTCGGCTGGTTCATGCCTGCGCGAACACTCTCCGGCGCGCGCACGTTTGCAAAAGTTCTGGGCTTCGAAGATTTCCTCGGCCGCGTCGAAAGCGATCGCATCGAGCGCCTCGAAAAAACGCCGGAGCTTTTCGAGAAATTTCTGCCCTATGCCATGGCCTTGCACGTGGAAAAAAAATGGGTGCAGACTTTCGCGGGAATTGCCATGCAACCGCCGCAATGGTACCAGGGCCCCTATGGCGCGGGTTTCATGCCCATCATTTTCGTGAACGATCTAAATATGATGTCGTCTCAGGTAGGCAGTGCGATGATGTCCTCGCCGCGTAGTTCCGGCGGCCTAGGCGGCTCAGGCTTCGGCGGTGGGGGAGGCGCCGGCGGAGGCTTCGGCGGCGGCGGTGGCGGCGCCTTCTAGTGGCGCAGACACTCCTGTCTGCGCTCCTACGTGCAACTCGCAAGCCAACAGCTCCCATCAACAATCGGACCAAACCACCTCAACCACACCGTCTTTATTTCTGCGCGGCCCTGAATCCGCCATCCGTTTTCAAAAATTTTGCAATCCATCCATGTTCGCGCACGCCTTCTTCCTCCATCTGCCGCGTCCAAGCGCTCAGTATGCTCGCCCGATTCAGGTAGCCCACCATCTTCTCCGGATTTTCGCGGCTCACCACCGGCAACCGCCCGATGTCATTTTGTAACGTTCGGAACAATGCATCGAAAACGGATTCGTCGGGATACGCGACAATCGGATTGCTGGTCCCCGCCTCGCTCACCGGCATTTTGCCCTGCGGATCCGCTTCAAGCGCCCGCAGCAGATCGCCCTGCGTCACAATGCCCGTAAGCCGCCCATCGCTCGTTGCAATCGGAAGCCCTTGCGTGAGATTGAATCCTTGCTCGCCCCGCGCCATCCGCGCAGCCAGCTCGCCCACAGTCATCTCCGGTGGAATCGGCTGCACATCCGATCGCATCACCTCTCCCACGCGCACCAGCTTCAGCGCTCCCGCCTCATATTCCTCGGGAACCGATAGCCCGCGCCGCGCCAGCTTTTCCGTCATGATCGAGCTCGGCAGATAGCGCAGTGCGATCAGGTCCGCGATCACGCACCCGAGCATCAGCGGCAGGATCGCGTTGTAGTCGCGCGTGATTTCAAATGCAAATACGATAAACGCAAATGTCGCCCGCGATGCCGCGCCAAACACCGCCGCCATCGCCACCAGCGCATACGCTCCCGGCGAAAGGTGCGCCGACGGGAAAATCAGGTTTACGACCATGGCGAAAACCCCGCCCAGCGCCGCGCTCGACATGAACATCGGCGCCAGCAATCCGCCGGATGTTCCCGACCCCAGTGAAATCATCAGAGCCAGCGCCTTGAATACCGCAACGAGAATCAGCAGCTTCAGCGCCAAATTGTTGTTCAAAATGTCTGAGATCGTGTCGTACCCCACTCCCAGCACGCGCGGCACGAAATATCCGATCACGCCCAGCGCCAATGCCCCGATCGCCGGATGCCACAGATCGTCAATCGGCAACCGGTCAAATTGATCCTCCACCCAGTAAAGCGTCTTCGTAAACACAATCGCGGCCCCCCCGCAAATCAACCCAAGCACGAGGTAGTAAGGCAGCCCGCGCAGCACGTCAAAATTCACGTTGCCCATCGTAAACATCGACCGCTGACCCAGCAGCACCGCCCGCACGCTCGTCGCCAGCGTGCACGCAATCACCAGCGGAATAAACGACCGCGACCGGAATTCAAACAGCAGCAGCTCAATCGCCAGGATCACCCCCGCAATCGGCGTGTTGAACGTCGCCGCCATCCCCGCGCCCGCCCCGCATGCCAGAAGCACTTTTCGTTCCGCCGCGGTCGTGGAAATGAATTGCCCCACCAGCGAACCGAATGCCCCGCCCGTCTGAATGATCGGCCCCTCCGCTCCGAATGGTCCTCCGGTACCGATTGCAATCGCCGCCGACAGTGGCTTCAGGATTGCCACTTTGGCTTCAATCCGGCTCCGCGACGTCAGCACCGCTTCCATCGCTTCCGGAATTCCGTGCCCCTTGATTTTTTCCGAGCCGTACTTGGCCATGAACCCCACGATCAATCCGCCGATCACGGGCGTCACGATAATCCACAGCCCCAGATGCGTATTCTCCGGACTCCGAAAGTGAAATGACCATTCGTGGTAATAAGCCAGGTTCGTGAACAGCCCGATCAAGTCATACAGCACATACGCGATCAGTCCCGCGAGGATGCCAACCATCGCCGCCAGCAGCGAAATTAGTCCGATGCGGAAGCCCGCGGACGGCTGCGGCTTGCTACCTTTCGCGGGTCTCGCTTTCGATTCCACGTTTCCTCCCTATACCGCGCCCGCTTCTCGGCGCTTCATTCTCTTCTTGTTTCCGTCCAAAGCTTTTGGAGAATTTGCTCTTCGCGCCTTTTTCGAACTTTCCGGCAAGTCGGACCGTCGTTTCGAGCGCGCGTAACAGCCTCGGTCCGGCCGAGCCCATTTCCTCGCGGCGAGTCAGCGAAAGCTCTCGTAGCAGCTTCTCGCCTCGGCGCGTCAGTTCCAGGAGCACTTCCCGCCGGTCCGCGCGGCTTTTTGAACGCACAATCAACCGCTTCGCCGCCAACCGGTTGGTCAACTCCACGGCCGTGTGATGCTTGATTTGGAGCCGTTCCGCGAGCGTACCCACCGTCGGTTTTTCGCTTTCCGGCAGCCCCTTCAACACCAATAGGGCTTGATGCTGCTGTGGCTCGAGTCCGGCCTCGCGCGCCGCCCGCTCGCTGAAGCTCAAGAAACGCCGAATCTCGTAGCGAAATTCAGCAAGCGCACGGTAGTCCATGCTTTCCAGCTTCGTGTGTCTCATCCCGGCATCAATTATATCGTATCAAGATGTAAAATTTCTTAGCAAGCCATCTGGATCTTTGCTCCAAGTGGCACAGACAATCCTGGCCGCGCTTTTCCGAGCTGCCTCGCGCCAAGCGCACTCACCGAGCATCGGACCGAATGCCCCCCACCCCCGCCGCCCGCATCCGCCCATGACCTTCAATCCGCGCAAGCCCCTCTGTGATGCCATGAAGGCGTCGGCTCCTTGCTAGCGAGTACACTTGGCAGCGCGAACCGACCAAGGCCTGCAAGAAAGGAGCCGACTCATGTGGATTATAGGTTGTGATTTTCATCCGCGCTATCAGCAGGTCGCAGCGATGAACCAGGAAACGGGCGAGATGGTCGAACGGCGATTGAGTCATATCACCCAGGAGGCCCAAGCGTTCTACGAATCGCTGCCGCCCGGAGCTCGCATCGGGATGGAGGCGACCTGCGCGGCGCAGTGGTTCGAGCGATTGCTCGGGCGCTGTGGGCACGAGCTGCAGGTGGGCGACCCGGCCACGATTCGCGCTTCGGTGGTGCGCAAGCAGAAGACTGATCCGCGGGACGCACGCCAGATTCTGGAGCTGTTGCTCACCAGCCGCTTCCCGCGCATCTGGGTGCCCACGCCAGCCGAACGCGATGCCCGGCAGTTGTTGGTGCATCGCGACCGCTTGGTGAGGTGGCGCACACAGGTACGCAATCAGTTGTCGGCGCTGGCTCGCAATCAGGGCCTTTTGCCGCGCACGCGTTTCTGGACGGTGGCGGGCAGGAAGCATTTGGAATCGCTGCCGCTCGATTGCTGGGCGGCACGGCGCCGGCAGGACTTGCTGCACCTGCTGGACCAGTTCGATCCGCAGATCGCCGAACTCACGCGGCAAGCTGAGCAGCTGGCTCACGCGCGCAGCGATACCGTGCCGTTGATGCAGCAGTACGGTGTCGGCCCGATTGTGAGTCTGGCCTTCGTGCTCACGCTCGGGACCGCCCGTCGATTCCCTCGTGGCAAGCAGGTCGCCAGTTATCTGGGATTGAATCCCAGCGAACACAGCAGCGGCGGCGTCCAGCGCCTGGGTCACATCAGCAAACAGGGCAACCGCATGATGCGTTCGTTGCTGGTGGAAGCGGCTTGGATGGCGGTCCGCAAAGACCCGGAACTGGCACGCGTCTACCACCGACTGGCCGCTCGTCGCGGGCGGAAGATCGCTGCGGTAGCGGTGGCCAGAAAGTTGGCCGTGAAGTTGTACTGGCGGCTGCGGGAATTCGAGCAGAAAAACACCCCGCAACCGCCGGCTCCCATGCAGGGCAGCTCGGACGGAGGGCTGATGCACTCATCGACTCTGTGATTGGGCACCCTGCCTCCCTCCGAAGCCGTGGAGGGAGTTCGCAGTGAATCATGGTCGCTTGTAGGGCCGAATAGATGGCTGGTGGAGCAAAACCACCGCAGGATTCGAAGGAAGCGAGCCTTGGTCGGCCAGCAGAAAAGATCCTGTGGAAGAAGAAAGACGAGTTCTCCCTCGTCGCGCTATCCGTGTCTCTTGACTACGCCGACGCCTTCATAGATGCCCTCCGTCTTCCCTCCGCGTCCTCTGTGTTAAATTCTTCCGCGCCAACCAGCAAACCCTCTCCAGATTCGCCGCGTCCGCAGCTGCAAACAGATCGTAGGAAGCTGTTGTCGTTGACCTTCGCCAGAATTTGAGGTGGCCAAAAAGTACAGTACTGGGACCGTACCAACAAAATCTGTACCGCCGACCAGTAGCATTTCATTTATCAACATGCTAAATTCACCCATGTCGCAACTAAACCAACAAAAACTCCACCCCACCCAGCACAAAATCGCCCCGCGCCCCGATCGCTTCCGCCCTTCACTCCCCCCGCACGAGCCCGGCTATCCCACCACGTATCGCCGCTCACTATTCAAGAATCACCCAATTCCCAATCGCCAACCCAGACGATTAGAACCCATCGCAACTCATAGAAAACAAACAGCCGCACCCCTTCCCAATCGCCAACTTTCAGCACCTTTTGTTTCTGCTCACCCCAAGCCTCTTCTCTCTGGGCTGCCCACTCCAATCCCCCTGCTTCCAGTTTCTAATCGTCAGCTAGAAACGATTAGAAATCGCCGCAACACCCTCAAAATCAAGCAGATGCCTTTTTCTAATCGTCCGAAAAAAACGCCCCTCGGCCAAAGATCCTCCGCCCGGCCAAAACTCAGACACCAGCAGCTCGATCTTCCTCGCAAACAGTGTATTGAAGGCTTCAGACGATCCGTGGAAGGAATGCGGGGACCCGCCGTGCATAGTCGTCAAATCTCACTCCGAAAGCCTCGCGAAGAATCTTCTCCTCGCTCCGAATTCGGATCGCAGTCCCAATCTGAAATATCACCAGAGCAACCACCAATATCACCCATCGCGTTGAAGCCAGTCCGCTCGCAATCAACATCCCCAGCATGGCCAAATAGATGGGATTCCGCACCACCGCATACGGCCCTCGCATCACCAGTTCGTGTCCTTCTACCACGCGCGCGACCAGCGCCCACTGCTTCCCGAGTGTCCGCGCCGCCGCATAGCAAAACCACACCGACGCAGCCGCGATCGCTATCGTCAATCCGGTCAGAATTATTTCACCTGGTTTCGACACGGCCAGAAACGGCGAAAAGTATGGCCGCGGAAGCGCATAGCACATCGCGTAGGCGACGCCCTGGAGCGCGAAACCGATGTGGGATTTCATGTCGCGCTTCATCTCAATTCCCGATGCTTGCTTCTTTCCGACCACCAGGATCGCGCCAAAAGCCAGCCAGCACACTCCCACCATTACAAACGCGAGTTCCCCCAGTAAGTCCGCATTCACAGCCATATTTAGGATTGCAAAACTTTACGGAAAGATTTTTGCGTCTTGTAGTGCTCGTAGCCTTCCCGCTCATAAAAAGCATGCGCGCGCCCGCGAATCACATTCGACCGCAAGCCGATGGCCCTGCATCCTTTTTCGCGCGCCCACTCCTCCGCCCGTTCCAGGAGCCACTGCCCGAATCCCTGCGAGCGCTGCCGCTCATCCACCACCAGCCCGCTCACCTCCGCGCGCATGTCCGTCTCGACGCACCGGTAGATGAAAACCGCGATCCATCCCGCAAGCTCGCCACCCGGAAGTTGCGCCACGAACACCGCATGCTCGGTCGAACTCTTCATCCCGCCAAGCCGTCGCGCGATTTCTTCCGCCGTCGAGGGATAACCCAATTGTCCCGCAAGCTCCGCAATTCGCGCGTAATCTTCCGCCCGCGCCGCACGAACCTCGGCTCCAAATTGTTTCGCGGGTGCGCTCATCTGCTCATCCCCCTGAATCCCTCTTCACCGGAGAGCCTTTTTCAAAATCGCAATCTGCCCCGCATGGTAAAGGTCGTGTTGAATCAACCCGTGCAGCATGAAGTAGTTCGTATACTCTTCGTCCGGAACTCTCTCGCCCAATTGATCGTCCGCAAGCCCCGCCACCACTTTCCGCAACAGCGCGCGGCATTCCGTAAGTTGCTCGAGCGATCGTTTCCAGGCGACATCGGTTGCTTCCCACACGGGCGGCCAGTCCATCTCCGGGGTCACCGCCACGACCTCCCCCATCAGCCGGCGCCGCACGATCGAATTCCACGCCGCCACGTGATTCACCAGCTCCCAAATCGAGTGCGCATTCCTTACTGGATGCTTCGAAGCATCCTCCGCCGACACGCCTTCAATCACCGCTTGCAGCGACGGCCCATGCCAGGCTTCACCGGAAAACGCGCGGTCCATCTGGTCAAGGATTCTCTTGATTTCACTCAAGTCCGTACCCCCGAAAACCGCAAGCCGGCCAGGCAAGAACCACAAACGCCAAAAATTCGAGGACGAAATTTTCCTCTTGCCAAGTTTACTGGCCGGAAAGCCTTCAATCAACCGGATACAGCAAGCGGAGGGCTGGCCTTAATCAAAAGGTCTTGTCGGTGTCGAGGAGGATCGTCACGGGCCCATCATTCACTAATTCCACGGACATGTGCGCCTGAAATACTCCGGTCTCGACCCGCACGCCAAGGGCTCGCAGCGCGCGCACAAACTCCTCATAAAGTGCCTTTCCCAATTCAGGCGGCGCAGCATGTATAAAACTCGGCCGCCGCTGCCCGCGTGCGTCGCCATAAAGCGTGAATTGCGAAACAGCCAGAGCTGCGCCTCCCGTGTCAAGCAGCGATCGGTTCATCTTCCCCTCGTCGTCGCCGAAAATCCGCAGGTTCGCGATTTTCTCAGCCATCACCGCAGCGGTAGCAGCCGTATCGTCACGCCCGACCGCAACCAAAACCACCAGCCCCGGCCCGATTTCGCCGGTCACCCGGCCATCCACCGTCACGCTTCCCCTGCTCACCCGCTGCACCACTGCTCGCATGGATTTCGCCGCGCAGTCCGGAACCTAGTAAACGTTCGGCGCAGCGCCCGTTCCCGGACGGCGCGGCAACAGGTCCGGCAATTGTGCGACGTTGTACGCCCATACCGCCATCACTTGCGCACCTTCTACCAAATCGTCCTCGTGCGCTTCATCAAACGTATCCGCCTGCGAATGATGCGTTTGGAAATATTGCGCCGATTCCTGCACACAATAGAATCCTGGAACACCTGCCTCGTCGAAGGATACGTGATCGCTTCCCGTCATCCATCGCATGCTCAATTCCAAAAATCCGAGCGAGTGCAGCGGCGCGACAACGCCCTCCATCGGCTCGAGGTCTTGATAATTGCGCATCAGGCTGATGCTGATCACACGGCCCGTGCCCGTATCGTGAATCAGCGCCGCCGAATATCTCGGCAACTCGTCGCGATGCGCGGCCACGAACGCCCGCGAACCGTTGAGCCCCTGCTCTTCGCCCGAAAAAAGCGCGAAGCGAATCGTCCGCTTCGGCTTCAGCCCGAGCTTCTCGATCGCTCGTGCCGCTTCCATCACCACGATCGACCCGGTCCCGTTGTCCGTCGTTCCCGTCCCCAAGTCCCAGGAATCAATGTGCGCGCCCAGGACCACCACTTCTTCCGGCTTCTCGCTCCCGCGAATTTCCGCCACCGTGTTATAGACTTCCACCGGCTTATCGCCGATCGTGTTCGTCATCTCGACTTCCACTTCCACCGGCCCGCGTTGCATCAGTCTCCAAATCAAGCTGTAATTCTCCGATGTGATGAAAGCCGCGGGAATCGGCGCAATATGATAATCGCGCCCGCCGAGCCCGGTCATGTTCAGCAAGCCATCGAATTTTCCCGAATCCGTCAGCATTGCGGCAACGCCTTCATTCTTAAAAAACTCGATGCGAGCAGCCACAAATTTGCGCCTCTCAGGCCCGTACATTTCAGGGCCTTCTCCGGGCCGGTGCGGGTGCATCAGCAAAAACGAATCTCCGTATGGAACAAGCATCGGATTCGGCGCCGGCTGATCCTGAGGCGGCAGAATCACCGGTTCCGTCGTAATCACGATTGCTCCCTTCAGTTTCCCTTTGTATTTTTCGAGCTCATCCATCGTGCTTGCCTTCACATAAACTACCTTCCCGCGCAGTGTGCCGCCGGTTCCAGGCGCCCAGCCATACGACCCGATCGTCAGCGGATGCTCGGCCGGACTTACGATTCGCCCGCGCGCGGATCCGCGCGTCCATCCATGAGCGATGGTCCAGCCCTCCAGATGAGCGCCCGCGAGCCCGTAGCCCGCGAATTTCTCCCGCGTCCAGTCATTGGCCTTCTTCAAATTTTCCGACCCCGTCAGCCTTTGTCCAATTACATCGGACAGGTACTCCAGGTTGGCCATGATCTCGTTGTGGTCGTGAATCTCCGCCAGGATTTTTGCGTCTGCCTGCGCCTCCGGGCTTTTAGCCGTCGCATCCGGCTGCTGCGCTCGCAGCACGGCGAAGCCTCCGCCAAGGCCAAGAATCAAAACAAGAACAAGACCAAACACGCGCCGAGTTTTCATCACGCTGCGTCACCTCTCCCGGTTCAAATTTATGTCGATGAAAAAGATGCCCGATTCTATTCGCTGCGTCCCGCGTTTACAATCCACTACTCTTTCCTGAAGCCACTAGACGCGTCGCATGCTCAATCCGTTTCCGCCTGTTCTCACAGCCGCGAAATTGTGTTAGAACAAAACCGTATTTCTTCCCGAGTCGAAAAATTGAAACTCGCCCTCATCGGCACCCACGGAGTCGGCAAGACCACCCTCGCCTACGAAATTTGTTCGCTCCTGAAAAAAGCGAACAACAATGTCGAACTGGTCACCGAGGTTGCGCGCCAATCTCCATTCCCCGTCAACGCTGCCACTACTCTCGAAGGCCAGCTCTGGATCCTTCACGCGCAGATTGCCGCTGAACTCGATGCCGCACGTCGCGCCCCCAATGTCATCTGCGACCGCGCCGTTCTCGACAACTACTGCTACCTTGTGAATAAATTCGCCCGCCAGCCCCAGCTAGAAGCCTGGCTCGCCTGGTGGATGAATTCATATTCGCTCCTCGTCGGCGTCCCTCTGGTAGATGCCGGAATCCCTTCTGATGGCTTCCGCTCTGAAGACCGGTCCTTTCAGCAGCGTATCCACGATCTGCTAATCGAATTGCTCGCTTCCTCCCCGTTCAACGAACTGCGTCCGCCAATTCTCTGGCTCGATGCGAGCGAGCGCCACTTCTGGGCCGACCGAATTTTGGCCGCCGCCATTCCTATTCTCAAATCCGAAACGCCGGCCCGCGATGCAGCCGCGCACTAAAATTTACGCGACGTCATGAGCGACCAGCCCAGCAAGCCTCCCGAGTCTAATCGCTGGCTCACGCGCGGTGTCATCGGCATCGGTCTCGCCAGCTTGTTCGCAGATTGGGGACACGAAGCCGCCACCGCAATCCTCCCCGCATTCCTCGCGAGCCTGGGTGCCCCTGCGGTAGCGCTCGGCATCATTGAAGGCGTTGCGGACGGCCTCTCGAGTTTCGCGAAGCTCGCTGGCGGTTGGATTGCGGATCGTCCCGCATGGCGCAAGCCGGCCGGTTTTATTGGTTACCTTGTGACCGGGCTCTCGACGTTTGCATACGCGTTCGCGCAGAGCTGGCCATTTGTGCTCGTGGCCCGCGCGCTCGGATGGGTCGGTCGCGGCGGTCGTGGACCCTCGCGCGATACTTTGCTAGCCGACGCAGTCGCGCCGAGCTTTGCGGGCCGCGCCTTCGGCTTGGAGCGTGCCATGGATACCCTCGGTGCCGTTCTCGGGCCGCTCTCGGCCACGGCATTGATCGGCTTTCTTGGAGTGCGTGGTCTTCTGCAATGGACGGTGATCCCTGGCCTCGCGGCCGCTTTCACTTTCGCGCTGCTCGCCCCATCGAGCAAGCGCAACGAGGCTCCCAGGCACCAGGGTTTCACGACTAATCTCCGCCAACTTCCCAAAGCGTACTGGCATTTTCTGCTGGGCGTCTTCGTGCACGGCGTCGGCGACTTCGCGCCCACACTTTTGATTCTCCGCGCGAGCCAAATCCTCACGCCGCAATTCGGTATGGCGCGCGCTGCGGCAATCTCGGTCGGCCTCTATACGTTCCACAATTTCATCAACGCAGCGTGGGCATACCCGGCGGGAGTGCTCGGCGATCGCAAAGGCCGGCGCGGATACCTCGCACTGGGTTACCTGGTGGCCGTGGCGATGAATATCGGATTTATATTCGCCCCGGCCACAATCCCTGCCCTTGCCATTCTTTTCGCACTGTCAGGAATCCATATTGGCTTCAAGCAAGCGCTTGAAAAATCGCTCGCGGCGGAATTAATGCCCGTCGAAGTGCGTGGCTCCGGATTCGGAGTTCTCGCCACGCTGAACGGCATTGGCGATCTCATTTCGAGCGTCGCCGTCGGTGCGCTGTGGTCAGCCGTCAGCCCGGCGGCTGGTTTTTTCTATGCGGGAATTTTTACGCTGGCTGGCGCGCTGCTGATTTATTTCTTCACCAGTCGCAAAGCGTCAATTACTATGTAACGCCAGCCCGCGCTAAAGAATGAAGAGACTTCGAATCTGGGTTTTTGTGGAGTTCATTGCAGCTTGAATCTTTGCGAAGGAAGGTCCCAATGCCGAAAGCATACTGGATCACAAACTACCGGTCGGTTTCGAACCCGGCGGCCCTCTCAGGCTACGCTGAACTCGCCGGCCCCGCAATCATGGCGGGCGGCGGACGTATACTCGCCCGCGGCAATCCGGCAAAAACCTACGAACAAGGAATCAACCAACGCATCGTGCTAATCGAATTTGACAGCCTCGCCAGCGCCGTCGCCACCTACGAAAGCGAACCCTATAAGGCAGCACTCCGCGTCCTAGGCAACGCAGCTGATCGGGACCTGCGAATCGTCGAGGGCCTAAGTTAGTCGCCACCTACGCCTCTGAGTTCGCGGTTCTCCTGACGGTCTTACTATTTGCCCTTTGAGGGCTTCCGTTCCGACACCTTCTGCGGTCGAAGAACTCCTCGACCACGAGGCGCCGGCTGGCAACTCGGGCAAAAATAGCTGCTGCGGCCGGCGACAATCATGCGGCGAATTGGTGTCTTGCATCGAAAACATCTCTTCCCCTCGCGCATGTAAACGCGATGCCTCAATTGAAATTCCCCCGGCTCGCCGTTCGAATCGACATAGTCGGACACGGATGACCCGCGAAGTCGAATCGCTTCCTTAAGCACGGCCTGGACCGTGCGAAAGAGCCGTTTCAGTTCCTCATTCTTCAGCTTAACTCCCAGTCGCGCCGGATGAATGCGTGCTCGCCAAAGACTCTCGTCGGTGTAAATGTTGCCAATTCCGCGCAGCACGTGCTGATTCAGCAGCAGCGCCTTGATTCGCGCCCGGCGCACCGAGATGCTCGCACAAAATTCCTCCTCGCTCGCTTCGAGCGGGTCGAGTCCCAACTCGCCGAGGATGCCCTCGCGCGCCCCATTCGCTAGAATCCGAATTCGTCCGAAGCGTCGAACGTCCGTGTAGCGCAGCTCGCGTCCATCATCGAGCGCAAGAAACACATGCGTATGAGGAGCGACGCGGGCCTCAGGCACGCAGGTGACGATTTGCCCGGTCATCCCAAGGTGGATTTGCAACGAAAAAGCCGCACGATTCCGGCTGGAACTCTCCATCTCCAACAACAGAAATTTCCCGTACCGTTGGACGCTGGCGATGCGGCTTCCTGGCAATTCGCGCTCGAGCGCCGCGGGATCATCAATGAAATCCGTCTTGCCCAGCCGCACCCCCAGGACGCGTCTCCCCGGCAGCACGGCCCGCAATCCGCGCGCCACTGTTTCCACTTCCGGAAGTTCAGGCATGTTCCCTCAGATACAAGCGCCAAATACAAAGTAGCACAGTAAAGTTCGCCGCGTTGGCGTGCAATCTTTCGGGCCTGTGGTACACTCCGCCCGTCTGAAACGCCTGTTTCAGCGGAGGATTTCTATGCGCCGTTTCCTGGTTCTGTTCCTCGCATTACTTGCTGCCCCCGCATGGGCGCAAACGATCGTAATTCGCGCCGGCAACGTGATTGATCCAGCAAAAGGCACGGTGGCGAAGAACCAGGTCATAGTCGTCAAGGACGGCAAAATCGCCGAAGTCGGCCCAGCTGTGGCGATCCCTCCGGACGCGCAGGTGGTGGACCTCTCGAACGAGTGGGTTATGCCTGGAATCATGGACGCGCACACGCACGTTACGTTCGTCGAGCGCGGGCACGGAATCCCTCTCGAGGAAGATTATCTCGAAAAGGGCAAAGGGACCCGTGCGCTCCAGGGCCTGCTCATTTCCCAGGTCCTGCTCAACGCTGGAATCACCACGGTCCGCGACGTCGGCAACGAAGGGAATTACGCCTCCGTGGACGTCCGCAATGCGATCAACAAGGGCTGGTTCGTTGGTCCGACGATTCTCACGTCTGGGAAAATCATTGCTCCTTTTGGCGGCCAATCGAAGCGCATGCCGCCCGACATGGGCACCATCTGGCACTTCGAGTATATCGATGCGGACGGGCCTCAGGAAATTCGCAAAGCGATCCGCGAAAATATCTTCTATGGCGCCGACCTAATCAAGCTCGTCGCGGACAACGGCCCGTATCATTATTCCGAGGAGGAAATCCGGGCGGCTGCGGATGAAACACACCATGCCAATCGCGCACTCGCGGTCCACGTCCTCGGCGGGGAGGCTGCGCGCAACGTCATCCTCGGCGGCGCCGATTCCATCGAGCACGGTTGGGACCTCGACGACGATTTGCTTCGCCTCATGAAGGAAAAGGGCACCTACCTCGCGGGTACCGATTTTCCCAGCGCGCACCTGGAATGGGCTGAATACAGGAACGCCAAAGTAAGAGCTGCAAATATTCTGGATCGGCTCGCGCGCGCCTATAAAATCGGCGTCAAGATGGCTTTTTCCACAGACGCGGTCTTTGAAATTCCCGGAAAAACACGCGCGGACCTTACTTGGGATTATCTCGCCGTCTGGCGCACGGCAGGTGTCCCTCCAGCGGAAATTCTGAAAGCTATGACGACGAATTGCGCCGAACTGCTCCGAATCCAGAATGAACGCGGCGCGATCGCCGCAGGTCTTTACGGCGATATTGTCGCCATGCCGGAAAACCCGCTCGACAATGTTGAGTCGCTCCGCAAAATAAATTTCGTGATGAAAAACGGCGCGATTATCCGCTCACCCAAATAGATGAACTTTGATTCGATTCGCTGTGCCCTTACCTTTATTTCGCGCCAGGCAGCAGGATCGCGAAGACGCGTACTGGCCCACCCGAGCCTCCCTCGAGCTTGATCGGTGCCGCAACCAGAAACGCGCCCGCATCCGGCAGTTGATCGAGATTCGCCAGATTCTCCAAATTGTACAGACCGGCAGGCAAATCCAAGCGGTGAACTTCGAAATTCGCGGACTTCCCGTAGTCAATGCTCAGCGTATCGATTCCCAGCCCCACGGCGCCGCGTTCGATCAGCAGCTTGGCCGCCTCAACCGAATATCCCGGGAAATGCATCACGCCGTTCGCATCCATATTCCGGTAGCGCGTCTGATCGGGCCATCGCGAAGCCCAACCCGTCCGCAGCAGCGCGATTGCACCCGACGGAATCCGCCCGTGCAGTGCTTCCCATTTTTCCACGCGTGTCACTCGCAGCCGGTAGTCCGGATCCTTCGAGGCTTCCTCGCGCACATCGATCACGACCGCGGGCCCGAAGAAATGCTCTGCTGGAATTTTGTCGAGCGAAATGTTTCCCGGTGGAAAATGGCCGGGCGCGTCCATGTGCGTTCCGTAGTGCTCAAGCATCCAGAAGCTGCGCGTGTAGTAGCCGTTCTTCTCCGGCGTCGCCAGTACCTGCGCTTCAAAAGTACGATCATCCCCCGGCCAAGCCGGCAGCTTGCCGTTGATCGCGTAGCTCATGTCCACCACCGGCGTCCTGCCATCTGGGATCCCCTCGAGCCACGCATCCCGCGGCGCTGCCTTATGCTGTTGAGCGATCATGATTGCAGGCAAGACAAGCAGGCAGAAAACAAACGCATAGTTTCGAAACATGGGATGTTTCCTCCAGAGGAAGGCAGTCTAGCGCAATCTTTTCCAGCGAGGATTCAAAATTCGAGCGCGCCGACCTTTCCATTCGTGCGTGCTCCGAAATTTCGCCGAGATCCTTCGTCTCAGGGCAATGGAATCCCAGGCGAAGCGACGATCCCCGCCATGCGCAGGATTTCCGAGTATTCTTCATCCGTCAGCGGACAGATCGTCAGCCGCGTGTTTTTGAGGAACTTGATTTTTCGCAACAGCTTGTTTTCCCGCAGCTCTGTAAGGGAGACCTGACGCGGCAGCCGCTCGATCGCCCGCAAATCCATCACCACCTTTTTCTCGTCCGGGTGATGCGGGTCTGGATATGGATCGCGGCTCACTTCCGCGAGGGCATAGAGCGCATGCTCCGCCTTGCCGTGATAGAGCAGCGTGCGGTCACCCTTGTGAACTTGCTTAAGTTGCCGAAGCGTGTCGGGACGATTCCCGGCGTGCCTCCACATCTCTTTACCCTTCACGAAAAGGGTATCCCAGTGGTAGACCCGCGGGTCAACGGCTAGCAGCCAGCGTCTTGGCTTGGGGGGCGGTTGCGTCATCCGTCAAATGGAAGCGTTCCGCGCGCACTATACACGGAAGTACTGGGAAGTGAAGAACTTTGTGGGAACAATTTTGAGCCCGGTGCAGGAAAAGGCAGGGTCTGGGGCGCCTGAGGTCAGCCGATGTCGATGAAAATGTCCTCGCCGCGGACCTCGACGGGGTAAGTTTCCACGCCGACGGCTGGATTCGTCACCAATTTGCCCGTCGTCACATCGTATTGCCAGCCGTGCCACGGGCAAGTGACGACCTGCCGGTCAAGCTCACCTTGACCCAACGGACCGCCGCGATGCAGGCATACATTATTGATTGCAAAGAGCTTACCAGCGACGTTGGCTACTGCCACTACTTTGCCTTCGAGCTGGAATTCACGGATTGAGCCAGCCGGCACTTCATCTTTCTTTGCCGCTCGCAGAAAAGCCATCGAACCACCCTTCCAAGAGCCCCCCCCTACCGGGGCTGGGGCGACTGGGCTACCATCACGCCGCTCTTGAAATCCTCGACCATCTCAGGTAGCAGCCGGACTTGAGTTGGCCGCTTTGCGAGCGACATCTGGTCAATCTTATCTTGAAGCTTCAGCAAGGCGTAGAAGAGGCCCTCGGGCCGTGGAGGGCAGCCAATGACGTATACATCTACTGGGACGATTCGGTCCACGCCCTGAAGGACCGAATAGACATTGAATGGCCCGCCGACGCTCGAGCATGCGCCCATCGAGATGCACCACTTGGGGTCGGGCATCTGGTCCCAGACGCGCTTCAACACTGGCGACATTTTCAACGTCACTGTCCCCGCCACAATCATCAAATCCGCTTGCCGCGGCGAGGGGCGAAAGACTTCGGCTCCGAATCGCGCGATATCAAACCTGGATGTCGTCGAAGCGATCATCTCGATGGCGCAACAGGCGAGGCCGAAAGTGAGCGGCCAAATCGCGCTCTTCCGCGCCCAATTGAAGACGTAGTCTACTGTCGAGAGGATGTAACTGCGCTCAAACCGATTATCAATGATGCCCATGTCCCTATTCTACCCCGAAAGACGCGCGAGTATATCCGCGGTCTTGCCGCGAGTCAAACTTCCGCAATGGCCATGCGGAGATATGCGCAAATTGCGTGCCTCAGAGGCCGGAGTTACAGCCACGCTCTCGATGCGCTGCTGTGGAAGTGCTCGAAATGAGGAAATACCTCTGAATTGGACTCAAAAGCAAGCGGCATTGTATATTGGCCTGCGTTGTCTGGGGCGAAGGCGGATGGAGCCGGCGCAAGGGTCTGCGCCAGCTCCTGATCCAGCACTTTCAGGCGCCGATTTCCCAGCCGGTCAAGCCATGACGTCAGCTTCCGCCGGGTTCCTCTGCCGTCAATTTACGCGCTGGGAAGATCTAGCCTGCAGGCCGGATTCCTGGCCGTGCAGCCGCTGGACGCGGAAGCAGCATCCCAAAGTGTAAGTCGGAGGCTTGCTGCACCCGAGGCCCAAATCGGCTCCAAAAGCAATTGAGGGAAAAATTTTTGCACGGGCTTTCGAAGTACGACAAAATTCTCGTTCTCATTTTCATCCTTTTGCTTCCGCTCATCAACCCCTGGGTGCGAGGCGATGGAGTGGGATACTACGCCTTTGGCCGGGCGTTGCTGATCGAGCACGATTTGAACTTCGAGAAAGACTGGCTGGCAGGCAACACAAGCTTTCGGATGGGACGCGCGGATGAGGAGGGGCACATCTATCCGGAGCAGTACACTTCTACGGGACACCTCGAAAATCATTTTTCGGTGGGTCCAGCGATATTATGGTCTCCGTTTCTGGTGGCGGCACATCTGGGAGTTCTTGCCTATGACGCGCTGGGCGGGCATGTCCCCGCGGATGGATATTCGCGGCCTTACATAATTGCGATCTCACTGGGGACGGCGCTGTACGGGTTCGTGGCGGTTTGGATTTCGTTTCAGGTCACGAGGAAGTATCTTCCGGAGCGTTGGGCCTTCATCGCCACCTTGGGAATTTGGTTTGCCAGCTCACTGCCCGTGTACATGTATTTCAATCCATCGTGGTCTCATGCGCATTCCGCCTTCGCCGTGGCGCTTTTTTTCTGGTATTGGGATCGCACGCGCGGGGAGCGGACGCTGGGGCAGTGGGTCCTGCTGGGCGCGCTGGCGGGACTGATGATGAATGTCTACTATCCCAACACGATTCTTCTCCTACTGCCACTGCTGGAGTCGCTGGCCATTTATAGGAGAGCGATCCAGTCACGTGAGACAGCGCCGGTGGGAGGGCTCCTGGTCAAGAACGTGATTTTCGCGGCGGTGGTATTCGCCGCATTCGCGCCGACGCTGATCACGAAGAAAATCATCTTCGGAAGCTATTTCAATTTCGGGTACACGGAGAGTTGGTTCCCGAATTCTCCGGCGCTATGGAAAGTCTGCTTTTCCGCCGAACACGGGCTGTTCAGCTGGACGCCGATACTTGTCCTGGCCGTCATCGGCCTTTTCTTCCTGTGCACTACGGATCGCGTGCTGGGCCTTTATTCGATCGCCGTATCCGCGGTCTACCTCTACGCCATCGGGTGCTACCAAAATTGGGCGGGTGTTTCTTCGTTCGGCAACCGGTTCTTCGTATCGCTGACGATTCTCTTTGTGCTCGGGTTGGCGGCGTTTTTCGATTTCCTGGCGCGCACATGGCAAGAACGGCGAGCGGCGATCATTAGCTGGACGGCAACAGCAGTCCTAATACTCTGGAACATGGGCTTGATCTTTCAGTGGGGCACGCACTTGATTCCGGCGCGGGGGCCGATTTCCTGGCGCGAGGCTGCGTACAACCAATATGCCGTAGTCCCAGCGCAGGCGGTCCGGACGCTGAAAGCATATTTGACGCGCCGGAAACAACTGATGGGGAATCTCGAGGAAGAAGACCTGAAGCAGCTGAAATCCCGCGAGGCGGATAAGTCAAATTGAGCCGCGGGAGCAGCATTTCCGAATCGGCCGGCCGGGCGAGGCCTCCCGTGCGGGGATTTTTTCAACTGGGCGCGAATTCCGTGCTTCTGCCGGCCGGGATTGAAGACGGACCGACGGGCCGCAGGAATCCTTGTGCAGGAGCATGGATTCTAGGACAATTCGAGACGTCATGGCGGAAGAATCGATGAGCAATCCACTATCAGACCGGCGAGCGGAAAAAGGCGAGTCGTTGCGGCGCGTCCCCGGCGCTTCCTTTCCGGTGGACGGGACCGAACGCATGAGGACGAGCACGACGCTCTCCGTGATCGTGCCGGTTTACAACGAAGAGTATCTGGTCGCGACAAGCCTCGCGAGACTGAAGGTGCTCGGCGAGTCGCCCCTCCTGCACTTGATCAAAGTGATCGTGGTGGATGACGGCTCGAAGGACGGCACGGCGGAGGCGATAGCGCGGTTTCGCTCCGCACTCGAATCCGAACAAAACAATCCAAAATTCGGCTGGGTGTGGGTGCGCCACGAGAAAAATCAGGGCAAGGGAGCGGGCATCCGCACGGCTTTGAAGCACGTGGACACCGAACTTGTGGTGATCCACGACGCCGACCTCGAATACCACCCGCGGGATCTTCTGCCGATGGTGGAATTATTCCTGTGTGAGGATGCCGACGCTGTTTTCGGTTCGCGCTTTATGCCTGGAGGCTACAAACGCGCGCTGTTCTTCCGGCACGCGCTCGGGAACAAGCTGCTTACCTTCCTTTGCGACATCGTATGCGACTTGAATCTGACAGACATGGAAACGTGCTACAAGATGGTGCGGGCGGACCTGCTGAAGAGCATCCCGCTCGAGAGCTCCACTTTTGACGTGGAGCCCGAACTGGCAATCAAGCTGGCGAAACGTGGCAGCCGAATTTTTGAAGTTCCCATCAGCTATTCCGGCCGCACCTACCGCGAGGGCAAGAAAATCAACTGGAAAGACGGAGTTCGCGCGCTCTGGGCGATTTTTCACTATGCGGCATCAGGCCGTATCTATACCGCGGACGAGCACGGCGGCGAAATTCTCGAGCGGTTGAATCAGGCGCCGCGTTTCACACGTTGGATGGCGGACGTGGTCAGCCCCTATGTCGGCAGTCGCGTTCTGGAAATCGGTGCGGGAACCGGAAATATGTCGGTGCACTTGATGCCACGCTCGGTGTATTGGGCCACCGACGTCAATCCACAATACGTCGGGTACCTGGAAACGTTGCGCGCCACACGGCCATACATGCACGTCGGCTACACGGACGGGGCGAAGGCGGATTCCTATCCGAGCGGCCAGGAATTCGATACGGTCGTGTGCCTGAACGTGGTCGAGCACGTCCCGGACGATTTGGGAGCATTGCAAAATATTAGGAGCGTCCTTGCGGACGGAGGCCGAGCCATCGTTCTGGTCCCATCCGGGCCGGAATTGTTCGGAACTTTGGATGAGGTGCTAGGGCATTGCCGCCGCTACACGGAGAAGCATCTCGTGGAAGTGGCGGAGCAAGCCGGGTTTCGCGTGGAGCGGGTGCTGAAATTCAACCGGCCGGGCGTGGTGGCCTGGTGGCTGAATGGACGCATCCTGAAGCGAAAAACTTTTGGGCTGGGACAAATCCGGATACTAAACTTTTTGACGCCGATTTTCCGCATGCTGGATTCATGGCTGCCGCTTCCACCGCTATCTCTCATCGCCATCCTGCGGAATCAAGAGAGTCGCGCCAGCGCCTCGGATTCTCCAGCCTTACAGCGGTTGGACGCGAAAGCTGCATCCTAAAGTGCTCGCCGGGACAATTAATGCCAGCGGGGCCAGCACGAGCTGGAAACATATTTGATGCGCCAGAAACATCTGATGGGCCATATCAAGCAAGAAGACCTCAGGCATATCAAGTCCCGGCGTACGGGCGGCTCGAATTGAACGGTGCAACTGCCATCCCGGAATCGGTCGTCCTTTCGAGACCTCCCGTGCTTCGCATCGCGCCGCCGAACCGCTGGTGGGAGCTTCCGTTCGGCGAGATGTGGGACTATCGCGAGCTGCTCTACTTTTTCGTTTGGCGCGACATCAAGATCCGCTACAAGCAGACAGCGATCGGGGCCGCCTGGGCTGTCTTGCAACCCTTTCTCACCATGCTCATTTTCAGCCTTTTTTTCGGCAGGCTGGCGCATATTCCGTCGCTGGGGCTGCCCTATCCGATTTTTTATTACAGCGCGCTGCTTCCCTGGATGTATTTTGCCGGCGCGCTGCAAAATACCACGAGCACGATGGTGGAAAACCAACGCCTGATTACGAAAGTGTACTTCCCGCGATTAATTTTGCCGTTTTCATCCGTCCTTTCCGGGTTGGTGGACTTCGGCATATCTTTTTTGATGTTCGTGGCCATGATGATCTATTACGGCATTCGTCCGTCGCTTGCCATGCTCTGCCTTCCGGTCTTTCTGCTCCTGGCGGTGCTGACCGCGCTCGGCGTGGGATTGTGGCTTTCGGCGCTGAACGCGATTTATCGCGACGTCCGGTACGTCTTGCCTTTTCTGGTGCAATTCTGGATGTTCGCCTCTCCTGTGGCCTACCCCAGCTCGCTCGTGCCGGCGAAATGGCGCTGGCTCTACGGACTGAATCCGATGGCCGGAGTGATCGAGGGATTTCGGTGGTCGCTTGCCGGAAAGGGCGATCCGCCCGGACATTTGATACTTGTTTCCGCGGTGGTCGTGGCAGCAGTGCTTTTGAGCGGCATCGCGTATTTCCAAAAAATGGAAACGATCATTGCCGACGTAGTATGAGTCATTCGTATTCCCGAAGATGAGCGAAGCCGTCATTCACGTGGAAAGGCTGGGCAAACGCTATCGCGTGGGCGAGCGCGAGCGCTACTTTGCATTGCGCGACGTGCTGGCGCGCGCCATCTCGGCGCCCTTCCGGCGCGGCTCCCGGAATCGTTCGACAGATTATTTGTGGGCGCTTCGTGATGTGAGCTTCGACATATCGCAGGGCGAGGTGGTAGGGCTCATCGGGCGAAATGGCGCTGGCAAGACAACTCTCCTGAAACTCCTCTCGCGCATCACCCGTCCTACGTCTGGTTTTGCCGAAATTCGCGGCCGCGTGGGAAGCCTGCTGGAGGTGGGCACGGGCTTCCATTCTGAACTGACCGGGCGCGAAAACATCTATTTGAGCGGCGCGATTCTGGGAATGAGCAAGCGGGAAATCAATCAGAAGCGCGAGGCCATCGTCGAATTTTCCGGGGTGGAACGCTTCCTCGATACCCCGCTGAAGTATTTCAGCACCGGCATGCAGATGCGGCTTGCATTCGCAGTGGCCGCCCATCTGGAGCCGGAAATTTTGCTGGTGGACGAAGTGCTTGCAGTAGGCGACCTCGAATTTCAAAGGAAATGCCTCGGGAAGATGCAGGAGGTTTCCAGCAGCGGCCGCACAATCGTCTTCGTGAGCCACCAGATGAACCAAATTCGAAGGCTCTGCGAACGGGCGCTGTGGATTGATGCCGGGCAGATTCGGGAAGAAGGGCCGACCAGCCAGGTAATTTCATCCTACGAATCGGCGATGATGAGAGGAACACAAGGGCGGGAGGGGCTCGCGGGCGGGCCCGTTTTTCTCGGGTGGGAAATCCCGGGTGAAGAAAATACGATCCGGGATGGCTTGAAGGAATTGACGATGAATTTCACGGTCTCGCCGAAAGAGCCCGTACACCGCGGCCACTTCGGCCTGCACATTTACAATGACAGCGGCTTGTTAGTCGCCAGCTGGGGATTTGAAGAGTTGTCGCTCGAACCGGGATTGCAGCAGCTGCAAGTGATGCTGCCTTATTTGCCCTTACGGCCGGGGACCTACTCGATCCTCTGCTCACTCTATAACGAGGGGAACAATCTGACGGGCGGGCGCCCGCTCGAAGTGTGGAATGCGGTTCCGTTCCTCACCGTGGACACCCTGCCACTATCCCACCAGCAAGATAACTGGGCGGGAATTTTCAACATCCCTGCGGACTTGAAAATCAGCGCGGGCGCCGAGAAGACGGTATGAACCGCGGAGGCACCGCTGCACGACCGGCGGAAATGCAAGCGCACGAGCAATCAGCCACACCCTCGCAATGCCCTGCGTGCGGAATAGTGGTAGCGAAGCCGCCGCTGGAAAATCTGCATAAGGCCTCGCTCTATGCCTGCGCGGGCTGCGATCTTCACTTCTGGCATCCCGCCGGGATGCCAGGCGCTGCCTGGTACGAGGCCGCCTATCAAGGACGCGACCAGACGGCGATGCCTCTCGAGCCGGGCCACCGCTTTTTTCTGAGCGATCCCAAGGCCCCGAAGCGCGGAAAACTCCTTGACATCGGCTGCGGCGTGGGAAATTTTCTTGCCGCTGCCCGCGACGCTGGCTTTGACGTCGAGGGAATCGAGATGAATCAGAACGCGGTCCGGTTCGCGCAAGAGCACTATGGAGTGCGAAATGTCTCAGCGGCGCGGCCGGAAAAATTTCTGGCCGCGCACCCGCAGACGAACTTCGATGTTGTCACATTCTTCGAAGTTCTCGAGCATCAAGAAAATCCGCAATGGTTTCTGGACGTGGCCAAAAAATTCCTCTCCGATGAGGGATGCATCGCAATGAGCGTGCCGAACCGCAACCGCTGGCAAAAGGCGCCTGATACGCTCGACTACCCGCCGAACCATTTGACTCGCTGGAGCCCGAACGCGCTGCGAAACTTTCTGGAGCGCAATGGGTTCGAAATCCTCTCGTTGCGGGAAGAGCCACTCAATGTGCGTCGAGTGGCGCATGTGCTGAGCACGGGCCTGCGCACTGGGCTGGTATCGCGCGTGGCAGGTGAAAGTCCTCCGGTACTCGCCGAACTGGCGGAGATGAATCCCGAAGAAATCAAGCAGGCGATGGCGCGGATGCAAGGCAGCGCCGGTCACCGCCTGGCGGCTCGACTGGCCGCGTTGAAAAATCTTCTTTTGGTGCCGGTGGCGGGGTCGCTGCTGCCTTTTCTGCGCTTGAGCGGACGTGCGGGACTATACTTGTACTGCCTCGCCCGAAAGAAACAGCCCGCGAAAACTGGAGCCGGCACCGTGCGTGCCGGTGTCTGAAAAAATGAAACCAGCTGTGACAGTTTTGGTCGACACCTACAATCACGAGCGCTTCATCGAAGAAGCGCTAGCGAGCGTCCTCGGCCAGGATTTTCCGCCCGACCAAATGGAAATCCTGGTGGTGGACGACGGATCGACCGATCGCACTCCGGAACTTGTCCGGAAGCTCGAACCGCGCGTCCGCTTGATTCGAAAGGAGAACGGCGGTCAGGCCTCAGCATTCAATGCCGGAATTCCGCAAGCGCAGGGAGAAATCATCGCGTTCCTCGACGGCGATGATTGGTGGGCGCCGAAGAAGCTTTCGCGCGTCGTCGAGGCAATGAACGCGGATCCGGCGCTGGGAATCGTGGGCCACGGCGTCATCATTGTTCAGCGCGATGGACACGAACAGCCGGAGATTTTGCGAGATGGATTCAGATTCCGGGCCGATACGATCGAGGGCGCGCGTCTCTTGTGCCGCCGTGGTAGTTTTCTTGGCACCAGCCGCATGACCATCCGCGCTGACTTGCTCAAGCGCATCGGACCGGTGCCCGAGCCGCTCGCCGTACAGGCGGACGAATACCTGTCCACGCTTGCCGGCGTGTTGGCGGGCGTCCAGATTCTTCCAGAGGTGCTCACCTACTACCGCCTCCATGACCAGAACGCTTTTCAGATGACCGATAAAGATTCTCAGCGTTTCAGGCGCAAGCAGAAAGTGCTCGCGGAACTCGCGCAATCCCTCGACGAACAGCTTCGGCGGCGCGGCGTGGATGCCAGGGTAGTTCGCATGCTCACGGAACGAATCCAGGCGGATGCGGACCAATTGCGCCTGATTCTGGATGGCGGCTGGCCCTGGGAGACCTTCGAGACCGAGTGGAAGATCTATGAAGTGCTGCATCCGGATGCGCCGATTTCGCACCGGGCTTTTAAGCTCCTCAGTCTGCTTCCGACAATCGCCATGCCGCCCAGGTCCTATTACGCCATTCAGCAAAGACTGTCGAAGAGTGATCTATATCTGCGGGCGCGCAGGCGCTGGCTTCCGATTCCCACGATGCCGCATATCCAGAAAGATTGGCGCACGGATTGAACGAAAGTCCGCGGATACAAGGCAGGTCGTCGGAAGAAAAACGGAGAGAATGCGCGGGCATAGCGGCGCGACTAATTTGCGCATTTTAATTGCGATCGGTGTGCCACGGCAGCAGGAAGCGGGAGCGGCGGCCGTGGCGCTAAACCACGCACACGAGCTCGAAAAGCGCGGCCACCATGTGGTTTGCTGGTTCGCCGAGGACGTGGCTGCTGAACGCCTAAAATGGAGGCGTTTTCAGGACCTGCAATTCGCAGTGGGAGTTGCCAAGAAAATTTTGAGGGGCCCGGAAGAATTCGACGTCGTAAACATCCATGCACCCTGGGGTTGCGCCTATGGTCTCTGGCGCAAGCTGGCGCGGCCCGCGGGCGCGCCGCCTTATGTGATGACTATGCAAGGAAGCGAAGACCGCTTCGTGCAGATGATGCGCGCCGAACACCGGCTTGGCCGTGCTGCAAATTTCGGTTTGAAAAATCGCCTCTGGCACCGTCTTTACCACCAGACCATGTACGACATTTCAATCAAGACTGCCGATTATGGAGCGGTGGCGAATCGCGAAGGCTGGACCAACTCCGAGGTGAAATATCGCCGCGAGCCTGGGCGAATCTCGTTTGTGCCCAACGGGACCGAAGAGCGATTTTTCTTGAAGCGCGAATTTCCCAATAAGCAGGGCCTTCGCCTCCTGTATGTCGGCACCTGGCTCGATCGCAAGGGCGTGTATTATCTTGCCGAGGCGTTCCATATATTGACCACGAAACTCCTCGGTGTGCGTCTGACTGTCGCCGGATGCCTGCAGCCCGAGGAAAAGATCCGAAAATTCTTCGCGGCCGAAATTCGGGATCGCGTGAGCGTGATCCCTTTCGTCGCGCGCGCCGAAATGCCGGCGCTCTACGCGGCGCACGATGTGTTCGTTTTTCCGTCGCTCGTCGAGGGGATGCCGCTGACCCTGCTCGAAGCGATGGCTTCGGCGATGCCGGTCGTGACCGCGGAATCGAGCGGCATGGCCGATGTGGTCGAAGATGGCGTCAACGGGCTGCTGGTGCCGCCCGCGAATTCGCAGCGGCTTGCGGCCGCCGTGGAACAAGTTTGCTTGTCGCAAGATTTGCGGAAGCAACTGGGCGAGGCCGCGCAAACAACGATGCGTCAATACACATGGGAGCGCGTCACGCAAAAGTTCGAAGATGTCTTAACTCTCGCAGCCCGCAAACCATAACCCTGATGGGGCAAAATTCGGCAGTGTACGCAACGGGCTACCGTTCTGGAGACGACCTTTGAAATATGCGGTGCTCAATCTGCCGCTTACATCGGAGGGTGAACACACATTCGGCGGCCGCATGACCCATCGTCTGCGGCATCCCGTTTACGCATGGCTTGGGCTGCGGCCTGTGCTGGCGCAACACACAGCCGCAGAACATGCGGCGATTCAGCGTTGGGCCGCGGGACGTTCTACCCTCGTCGAGATCGGTGTCGCAGAAGGCGTTTCAGCCATGGCACTCCGGGAAGGTATGCGGGAGAACGGCACGCTTTACCTGATCGACCCGTACCATCTCAGCCGCGTCCCGGCATTGAATTTCATGAAGCGCGCTGCTCACCGCGCTGTCAGTAATTGCCCCCGCGGAAATGTTGTCTGGATAGAGAAATTCAGCCAGGAAGCGGCTCGAGACTGGAATGCAATCATCGATTTGCTGCTCATTGATGGAGACCATTCGGAATCGGCGGTCGAACGTGACTGGAACGACTGGAGCCATTTTGTGAAGCCTGGGGGAGTCGTGATTTTTCACGACGCGCGGGTCTTCGAGGATGGCTGGCCCGGCGCGGAGTGGGGGCCAGTTAAGCTCGTCAACAAATTGTTTCGGTCTAGGCAAAACCACGAATGGTTAATTGTCGAAGAGGTTCACTCGCTATGCGTTGTAGAGCGAGGTAAGAAATGAATCGGATCCGGGGCTCAGGCTGGAAATCATGATGACATTCGGAATCAATTATTCAGACACGGACGATTCTTCGGTTCGCATCTTTCGCGATTGCGAAGTACTCTGTGGCATTGCGGCAGCGCGGATTTGCGCCTGTTTTGATTTCGGCGGCGTTCGCACGAAGGAACTCGGTTGCGATTGCCAGGGCTGGCGGCCGCCGCGCGGTGGCCGAAACGAACTGCTTTGACTCAGGGGTTCACATGCCACACGTCAAGTGAGCCGGGAGCCGTACTATGCGAGTTAAACGCCTCGACATTTTGCGATGTGTCGCCGTTATTTTGGTTCTCGTATACCACGGTGAGATAGTTCCGATTATCAATCGGATGGGATGGGTCGGCGTCGACTTGTTTTTTGTTTTGAGCGGCTTTCTTATCTCCGGTCTTTTCTATTCGGAATTCAGACGGCGTGGTGATATAAGCCTTCGCCGCTTTTTCATTCGTCGTGGCCTGAAAATCTATCCCGCATTTTACGTGATGCTGCTGGTGACATTTGTCGCCAGGCAAATTGTTTCTCTCCCCAACCGTCCCGGCAGGTACCTGCCGGAGATCCTGTTCATCCAGAACTACTCGATGGGCATTTGGCAGCACACCTGGTCTCTTGGAGTCGAAGAACACTTCTACATCTTTCTTCCTCTCCTATTTCTCGTGATGATGAAGCTTTCGGGAGACCGGATGAATCCTTTTAAGAGCCTGCCATGGAATTTTGCGTTCATCGCATCCTGTTGTCTTTTTCTGCGAGGGGCCACAATCTACCATACAAATCCTGCTGTTTTTGCTTCCGGGATGGTGACGAATCCGACGCACGAGCGAATCGATTCCCTCACTTTCGGTGTTCTTCTCGGCTACCTTCACCATTTTCATCCCGCGCGAGTCAGTAGTTTCTTCGGCTCTTCGAGGAACCGAATCGTTATTGGGCTGCTCACGGCGATTCTGCTTTCGGTTTGCCTGTTCTTCACCCACGAGAATCACTTCATGCTCACATTCGGCTTTTCGTTTATTTATCTGGGTTTCGGGGGATTGCTCTTGCTTAGCCTTCAGGTCCGCGACGTCCTGCCTGCGCGGCTTGCGAGCCCCGTGAGAATTCTTGGGACGGCACTCGCGTTCGTCGGAGCATATTCTTATTCGATATATCTCTGGCATATTCCTTTTCAGGCGTTTGCACCTGGTGTCTTGCGTCGATTGTTTCATGTCGAATTTGATTCAATCGCAGGATTCTGGTTTTATCTTATCGGGAGCACGGTATTTGGAATTTTGATGGCCCTGCTGATTGAGTTTCCGATATTGAAGGTACGCGATCGATTCTTTCCAGCTAGGCAAGCCGCGCCGATGGCCGCGCCGGTTCAACCAGAAATGCCTTGTGCCACAGTGGTGCCGTCGAGGGGATCCTGAGTGCTACAACGCTTCGCAAGCAAGAAGGAGGGCATTCGCTCAAATATCTTTCAGGCAATGCCGGTAACGAGGAAATGATCTCCCTGGGGATCAACTATTCGCAGATGCACGATTCTTCGGCGTGCATCGTGCGCGATGGCGAAGTGCTGTTTGCCGTTGCGGAGGAGCGGCTGAGCCGCGTGAAGCACGATGCGGGCTTCCCGGTGCTGGCGATTCGCGCGTGCCTGGATTTTGCGCGCCTGCGTGCGGACGAGCTGGATTTCGTTTGCCAGGGCTGGTCGCCGCCGCGCGTAGGATTCCTCCACGATCTGAAGAATTTTGCGTCCGGCAAGCAGCCAGCGGACTCGC
This sequence comes from uncultured Acidobacteriota bacterium, assembly GCA_963701005.1. Classification (GTDB taxonomy): domain Bacteria; phylum Acidobacteriota; class Terriglobia; order Acidiferrales; family UBA7541; genus Palsa-295. The sequence continues at coordinate 1,094,955 of OY969555.1, read as the reverse complement.
GGGCGCTGCTGAATACGACCCGCCAATTCCTGAGCATGTGGCACCAGAGCGGTGGAGAGAATCGCTTTCGCGCAGCGTTCGGCCCGACGAAGGCACGCTTCCGCTTCGTGGATCATCATGTTTCCCACGCCATCAGCGCCTATTCGTTTTCGGGTTTTGATGAGGCCACGGTACTTGTTCTCGATGGACGCGGCGCGTGGGAAGCGACATCACTTTGGCACGGCCGCGGCGGAAATCTCGAACACGTGTGGACGATCCCGTGGCCGAATTCGCTGGGTCTTTTCTACGCGCAGTTCACGCAGTACCTGGGATTCCAGCCTTACAGCGACGAGTGGAAAGTGATGGGCCTGGCGCCGTACGGCGAGGCGGGCATAAACCTGCGCGAATTCATTGTGCCGGACGATAATCCGTACCGAGTAGCGACGCACCTATTAATCGGCCGCGACTCCGCGCCGAGTGCCGCAATCGAAGCGCGGCTGGGTCCGAAACGCGCGCCCGAATCCGATATCGGCGACCGGCACAAGAATCTGGCGTTTGCCGTCCAGGATTCGTGCGAGCAGGCCGTGATGACGCTCGCGCGCGCGGCGGTGGAAAAAACCGGTTGCCGGAGCCTTTGCCTCGCCGGCGGCGTGGCCTTGAACTCCAAAGCCAACGGAAAAATTCTCGCCTCAGAACTTGTGGATCGCATTTTCATCCAGCCAGCCGCCGGAGACGATGGCGTGTGCATGGGTGCAGCGCTCGCGCCTTATCTCGATGGCGGCGGGAAATTACCGGTCAAGAAAATGCGCCACGCGTATCTTGGCTCTGAGAGCTCCGACGATGAAATTGAAAAAGCGCTTCGGACGTACAAGCTGCGCGCAACGCGCGTCTCCAATCCCGCCAAGACGGCTGCCGAGATGCTCGCCAATGGAAAAATTCTTGGCTGGTTTCAGGGGCGCATGGAATTCGGGCCGCGCGCGCTGGGAAGCCGCTCGATCCTTGCCGACCCGCGCGACCCGGAAATGAAAGCAAAGGTGAACAACGCGGTAAAATTCCGCGAATGGTGGCGCCCATTCGCGCCCTCATTGCTCGCGGAAGCGGCGGACCAATATCTTGAGTCGTCCACCGACTCGCCGTTCATGGTGCTGACGGCACAAGTGAAGCCAGAAAAGCGCGCCGTGATTCCATCGGTGACGCATGTGGATGGCAGCGCACGCCCGCAAACTGTCGAGCGCGAAGTTAATCCGCTCTACTGGGAATTAATCCACGAATTCGGTGAGCGAACCGGCGTGCCCGTAGTGATGAACACGTCGTTTAATTTGCGCGGCGAGCCAATCGTGTGCACGCCGACGGACGCGATTCGCACATTTTTCAGCTCCGGCATGGACACGCTGGTGATTGGCAGCTTCGCGGTGGAGAAATAGAATGCAGGGCGCGCGCAAATGGATGGGTGAACTGTTGCTGCACTCCCCGGCGCCGCTCCGCTCGCTCCGCGATGTTCCGGTGCTCGGGGGAATCATCCACCGGCTGAGCCATCGAATCTTGCCGGCGGATGAAAAAGTCTGGGCGCAAATCGAGGTCGGCCCGGCAAAAGGAATCTGGATGGAACTCAATCCGCGCACAAGCCAAAGCTACGTTCGCGGCGAAGCAGAAATCGCCGTGCAGCAATCGCTGGCTGAACGGATCCAGTCTGGAATCGTATTTTACGATCTGGGCGCGAACATAGGGCTTTTTACGCTTCTCGCGGCACGGCTTGTGGGCGCGGGCGGCAAGGTTTACAGCTTCGAGCCTGATCCAAGCGTGGCGGCCCGTTTGCGCCGGAATATCGCGCGCAATGGATTCGAAAACGTGACGGTGACCGAGGCGGGCGTTTGGTCCACGACCGGCGAAATGAAATTCGTCGCCGCTGATTCATCTTCTCCTGACCATGGCCTGGGCAGGCTCGTTCCCGAAGATGACGATGCACCCGGCACGCCCTCAAAATGTATCGCGCTCGACGATTTCGTCAAGACTTCGCCTCCGCCCCACGCGATTAAGTGCGACGTGGAAAGTGCCGAGGTGGAGGTGTTCCGAGGCGCGGAAAACCTGCTCGAGTCGCACCGGCCGTGGATCGTCTGCGAAATTCATTCGCCGGCAAACGATCGCGAGCTGCGAACCCATCTTGGCCGGTTCGGCTACAGCCTCGAATCTCTCGACGCCAATCATGTGCTGGCCTTGCCCCAGGGGAAGCAATAAGCCGTGAGACGCGATGCGCTCGAGATGTTCACTTGCCTGAATTGCCAGGGCCCGATGCGGCTCGCGGCGGTGGCATCCGAAGACGAAGCGGCTCACGAAATCATCGAAGGTCAAATCGTCTGCACGGCGTGCGGCGCCGCGGTCCCCATCGTGCGAAATCTCCCGCGATTTGTGCCCACGGAATCCTATGCGGCCTCCTTTGGTTTCCAATGGAATCGCTTCGAGCGCCTTCAGGTGGATAAGTTCATGCACAACGACCTGAGCCACGACCGTTTCTATAAGACCACCGGCTGGCCCAAGCGCCTCGAAGGAGAGCGGATTCTCGAAGCAGGGTGCGGCTCAGGAAGGTTTACGCAGCTCGCGCTGGAAACGGGCGCGGAAGTATTTTCGTTCGATTTGAGCTCGGCGGTGGACGCGGCTTGGCGGAATAATTCAGGCTCCGGGAAAGTCACCGTGTTTCAAGCCAGCATTTATGAGATTCCCCTGCGCAAAGAAGCTTTCGACAAAATCTTCTGCATGGGCGTATTGCAACATTGCCCTGATGTGGGCGCCGCCTTTCGAAGTCTCCTTCCATTCCTGCGGCCGGGCGGCGAGATTGTGATTGACGTGTATGAGAAGCCCAACGGATTTCCTCCGCTCAAATATCTCGCGCGGCCGTTCCTCAGGCCGCTGGGCACGGAAGGGATTTATCGCCTGCTGAGCTGGACGATTCCCGCTGCCTTTGAAGTAAAGAAGGCAATCAGCCGAATTCCCGCTGTGGGGCCGATGCTCGGCGGTTTGATCCCCATCGGGCCCATCTCCCATGCTCCGCGGCTCATCTACACCGATGAAGAATTGAAACAGGTAAAGATCCTGAGCGCGCTCGACATGCTTTCGCCCGTCTATGACCAGCCGCAGCGGATCGAAGACGTCGGCCGCTGGTTTCAGGATGCTGGGCTCGTCGAGGTAGAGTTGAAGCGTGGCTACAATGGAATCAACGCCAAGGGCAAGCGCCCCAACTGAAAGCTGGATCGCACTGACCGGCCGGCGGGACATGCCTGTGGACGGCGTGAATGATTATTGTACGTTTCTCGGGCAGGCGCTCGCGCGGCGGGGCGTTGCGCTGGAAAAAGCGCGTGTGAATTGGATCGAAGATGGCTGGCTGCGGTCACTCTACAGGCTGTGGCGCGACGGCGCAGGCTGGCGCGGAAAATGGGTGATCGTCCAATACACGGCCATGGGATGGTCGAGGCGCGGATTCCCGATTGGATCGCTTGCGGCGTTGGCGATTCTGAAGGGGCATGGGGCGCGCTGCGCCGTGGTTTTTCACGAGCCCTTCGGCATCCGCGGTCCGCGATTGATCGACCGCATTCGCGAAGCATGCCAAAACTGGATTGTGCAGAGCCTTTACCGCCGCGCGGATAGGTGCATTTTTACGGCGCCACTCAAGACCATCGCATGGCTCCCGGAGAACAGCACGAAAGCCAAGTTCATTCCAATCGGTGCAAATATTCCCGAGCGTGCGGAACCACCAGTGGCCGTCGCCGGCCGCAACGGTTCCGGGAAGACGGTGGTGGTTTTCTGCTTGAGCGATCCGCCGTGCCGGCAAGATGAAATCAATGATATCTCCCGCGCAGTGCGTGCCGCCGGAAATGGCGGCGCAGGTCTCCGGGTGGTATTCCTCGGGCGAGGGACCGCGGAGGCAAAAAAGGAAATCGAGTCCGCATTCGAAAGAATTCCAGTGGAAATGACTAATCTGGGCTTGCAAGACTCGGCAGAAATCAGCCGGATTCTTGCCGGGTCGGACGCGATGCTCTGCGCTCGCGGCCGGCTTTACCCGCGCCGCGGCAGCGCATTGGCGGGAATCGCCAGCGGCTTGCCGATCATCGGCTATGCGGGAGCGGCCGAAGGCACGCCGCTCGAGGAGGCAGGCGTCGAACTGGTCCCGTACCGTGACGCGGAGGCGATGGGCCGCGCGCTCGCGCGAGTCCTGGGAGACGTGAATCTCCACAAGAGCCTTGTTGAAAGGAGCCGAAGCGCATACGCCAACTATTTTTCATGGGGCTTTATTGCCGCTTCGTTCGTTGAATTTCTCGGGCCGTGGCCTGCATGACATTGAGGCTATTGCTGTACACGCACGATTGGGCGCCTTTGATCGGTGGCATTCAAACCGTGTGCACAGGGCTGGCCGGCGGCATTACTGCCTGGTCGAAGCAACACGCGGACGAAAAAATCGAAGTCACGTTGGTTACGCAAACTCCCGCCGAGCCGGATTACGATTTGCATTCTCCCTTTGCGGTCGTCCGGCAGCCGGGCTTGCGCAAGCTAATCGAGCTGGTTCGTGCGGCTGACGTGCTGCATATTGCCGGCCCCGCGATTTTGCCGCTGGCGATCGGATGGGTTCTCCGGAAACCGATCGTGATCGAGCACGACGGCTATCAATCCGTGTGCCCGAATGGCCTGCTGATTTACGCACCGGATTACAGCGTCTGCCCCGGGCATTTCATGGCTGCTCGTTACGGGAAATGTGTTCGCTGCAATTCCGCGCGCGATGGCTGGATCAGAAGTCTTCGGGGCGTCATCTTGACGTTTGTACGCCGGTGGCTGGCCAAGAAAGTGGCGGCCAACGTCGCGCCGAGCCATCACATTGGACGGCGAATCGAGCTCCCAAAATCACAAATCATCCACCACGGTGTTCCCGAAGCACCGCCCGCGGTTAGAAACCATCCCGGCAATAAACCGGGAACCGCAACTAGCTTCGCCTATGTGGGACGCCTCACAACTGAGAAAGGCTTGCCGGTTCTGTTTCGCGCTTGTCGCGAACTTGCGGATCAAGGATACGAATTCCGGCTTAAGATCCTGGGGGACGGCACCGAACGTCCGTATCTCGAAGGACTGGCGAGAGAACTTAGTCTGGACGCCTACTTGCAGTTCGTTGGCAGTGTGCCTCTAGATGCAATCTCGGACCAATTGACCGGCATCTCCGCTGTCGTGATGCCCTCAGTATGGGAGGATGTTGCACCGCTGGTAGCCAGTGAGCAGATGATGCAGGGACGCCTGCTGATTGCTTCAGATATCGGCGGACTGGGCGAATTCGTTGATGGCTATGGCTTGAAGTTTCCTGCTGGAGACGTGAGCGCGCTGGCGTCCTGTATGCGGCGTGTGATCGAAGATCCGAGCCTCGCCGAGGAATTGGGTGCGAAGGCCCAAATCCATGCCTCGGAGGTGTTCGGGGAGAAGCGAACGATCGATGAGCATATTAATCTATACCAGAAGCTTGTTCGGGACTGAACGCACTGCGTCTCAGCACATTCTTTTGTGCCTGAAAATCCACTGCGCGGCCCCCCGATTGACCGAGGAAGCGCAAGAATTGGTCGAAACTTCGCGAAGGAGCGAAAATGCGAGCCGAGAGAGCACTCCCGGGAACGCACAAACGTGTAGTCGAAACGGCCTTGCGCTACGTCCGGCCCGGCGTGCGCGCCCTTGATCTTGGCGCCGGCTCGGGAGCTTTGGCCGAGCGTCTCTTGGCGGCAGGCTATCAAGTGACCGGCGCCGACATTTCAAATTACTTCGAGCTGGACACCGAATTTCTGGAACTCGACTTCAATGATCCAAAATTCGACGAACGCCTCCCTCATGATTTCGAACTGATTACCTCCGTGGAGGTAATCGAGCATCTGGAAAATCCAACCGCGTTTTTGAAGAGCATTGCCCGGCTCTTATCTCCAAGTGGAATCGCGATCGTGACTACTCCTAACGTCGAGAACGTTGCGGCCCGCATAAAGTTCCTAATCGGCGGCAATGTCCGGGCCATGGACATCAACGCGCCCGAGCACATCACGCCCATCCATCTGGATTTGTTCCTTCGGCAGGTCGTCCCAAAAACAGGCCTGGAACTGATTGAAAACTTCGTTTACCCGTACGGAGACTTCCCGCTCACCGGCCGAAGATATTTCGTGCCGCTCTTCCGCATGATCGCGCCATTTCTCAAAGGCCCGGCGCTGACGGGCGATTGCCATATCTTCGTTCTCAGGCGTGGCAAGCAGATTTAATATCCCGGGTCTTGGTGAGAAAAATCCTTCCGCTTCCTGTTTCCGCAATGGCGGCAAGGGACGCTTTGCCATTGAACCAGCCTAATTGGCAGAGCGTTGAAAATGCTATATTTGCTACGCTGCGCACCTGCTGAGTGCTCGATCCTTCGCTGGGCCCTGGAATATGTCGTCCCAAGGCCCCGATTCCTCCTCGGACAGGTTACGGTGGGTTAGAATGGCGAGGCAGTTTTTCTGCCGGGTTCGGCATGTGGGAGAAGGACAGGTGCTAGAAGGATGATTGGTGCGCGCACCCCCGTGGCCAGAAACCAAGCCTTGATAGGCTTGGGAGTTTTTGGACTCGCAGTTTGGGCCGCCTGGGAAATTGGCGGGCAGATTGCCACGGATAACCTGCGCTCGATCGCGTTTGTTACTGTTGGGTTCGCCGGGTGCGCGGTGGCCATCACCGTCCTGCGAAACTGGCGCTATGGGTTCTACTTTTTCCTGGTGTGGCTGCTGTTCGAGGATTTAGTCCGTAAATATCTCGGCAATGGAACGCTGCTTTTTTTCGGCAAGGAAATCCTGGCCCTCGTCACCTATGTCTCGCTATTTGTCGCTATCCGAAAAGGCAAGGAAAAAGTCTTTCATGCCCCATTCCTCCTGCCCTTCTCGATTTTTGTTTGGCTTGGCGTTGTGCAGATCTTCAACCAGAACTCTCCGAGTATGGTTTATAGTTTGCTGGGCTTTAAACTCTACTTCTACTACGTCCCGTTGATGTACGTCGGGTACGCCTTGATTCGTAACGACGAGGATTTACGGAAGTTCTTGGTCGCGAATGTCTCGCTGGCTGGCCTGATTGCCTCGCTGGGAATCGCTCAAGCAATTCTAGGACATAGCTTCCTGAATCCGGCAACACTGGCGCCGGAGCTCCAAGAACTGGGACAGCTGGATCGAGTCACCCCTCTGACGAATCAGGTTCTTTCGCTTCCTACCGCTGTCTTCGTCAGCACCGGGCGCTATGCCCTCTATCTGGATCTCGCGACCATCCTCACAATCGGAACCGCCGGGTATCTTCTGCTCGCCACGCGGCGTAACCGCAACCTTTCCTTGCTCGTAATTGCGCTCTTAGGCGGCGCAACGCTTTTTAGCGGGTCCCGGGGAGCTACCGTTTATTGCCTCGCGAGCACGCTGGTTCTGGCCGTCGGTTTCCTCTGGGGCGCGCCGTGGCGCTTGCGCGAGGCTCACCGTCTCATCAAGGCCGTTCGCAGGTCATTTATTGTGGCGGCTCTGGCTCTGGCGGCAATTCTACTGGTCTTCCCGAGTCAAGCGGGATCGCGCATCGCCTTCTATGAGGAAACGCTTTCCCCGAATAGCTCCGCCTACGAAATGACTGCTCGCGGATGGGATTACCCAATTGCGAACCTTTTGGGAGCCTTTAATCGGCCGAATTGGGTATTGGGGAATGGGATTGGAACCGCATCGCTGGGCACTCAATATGTCTCCAAGCTTCTCGGCGAGCCCCCTCCTGAACTTTGGGTGGAGGAGGGATACGGCCAGCTCATCATCGAGATGGGAATTATTGCTCCATTTCTATGGCTGCTTTGGACAGGGGCACTGTTGTATTACGCCTGGGGGGTGGTGCGGAAGCTCCGCCAAACGCGTTTTTTCCCGATTGCGTTCGCGATCTTCTGGTACGCCTTCCTCCTCCTGTACCCGTTCACGTTCGGCGGTATTGCGCCCTACCAGAACTTTGTCACCAATGCTTATCTATGGCTCATGGTCGGCGTCCTGTTCCGTCTGCCGGAAATTTTGAACGCTTCACCAGCGCCGGCTGTCGTCCCGTCGAGCCGATCGAGAACACGGGGTGGTTTTCAATTCTAGGTACTGGGGGGCTGAGATGTGTGGCATCGCAGGGGTCGTTGTTGGTAATAGCACTCTGCGATTCCTCTCCGCAGCCCAACAGATGACCACAGCACTCCTGCATCGCGGGCCGGATAGCCACTCCGTCCAGGATCTCGGCCGCTGCCTCCTCGCCAATACTCGGCTCGCCATCGTGGACTTGAGCGATCGCGGCCGCCAGCCCATGACCAACGAAGACTCGACGGTCTGGATTACCTACAACGGCGAATGCTACAACGCCGCGGAACTTCGCCCGACTCTCTTAGCCCACGGCCATCAATTTCGCTCCAGCACCGACACGGAAGTCATCCTCCATCTCTATGAGGAGTACGGCGAGGAATGCGTCAAGCATCTTCGCGGCATGTTTGCATTCGCCATTTGGGACTCGCGCGCTCAAAAACTCCTCCTCGCGCGCGACCGCCTCGGAATCAAGCCGCTCTATTACTCGGTCGGCGAGGAAGCATTTCTTTTTGCCTCCGAGATAAAGGCCATGCTCGCCTCGGAGTTGCTGCCGCGGAAGCTCGACCCGGCAGGGACGCGAGCATTTCTCGAGCTTGGCCATATCCCTCCCCCCTGGACCGCGATTCAAGGCATAAAGCCGCTGGAGCCGGGGCACATCGCCGTCTGGCGCGGAGGCCTCTTCCGCACCAAGCCCTACTGGAAATTGCCTGCGGCGACGAACAGGATTCCTCACCGCCGCCCGGAAGAGATTTCCGCCGACGTTCGCGAGATCCTGCTCGATTCAAGCCGCAAGCAATTGATGTCCGATGTTCCAATCGCGCTATTCCTAAGCGGCGGCGTGGACTCCGCTGTTCTCGGCGCCTTGATGAGCCGTGCCGGCGCGGATCAATTGACCGCGTTGACCATTGGATTCGAGGAGAACTCATTCGACGAGTCGGAGGCAAGCCGGCGAACAGCTGAGATTCTTGGAATTCCCCGCCGCGTGATTTCCCTGCCGTCGTCCCGCGTGGCCGATTCCCTCGACCATGCTCTCTGGGCCATGGACCAGCCGACCGTGGATGGCTTGAACGCCTATTGGATTTCGCGCGCGGCCGCGGAAGCCGGCTTCAAAGTGGCGCTTTCCGGGCAAGGCGGCGACGAATTATTCGGAGGCTACGATTCGCTTGCATGGTTCGATCGCTTTTCGCATGTGGCCAGCGGCCTCAGGGCGTTCCCGCAGGTCATTGGCCGCGGCCTGCTGGACCACGAGGCCTTCCCGTTCCGTTGGCGGAAACTTTCTTATCTAGTCGGCGCAGACGATCCGTTCGTGGCAGCGCAGCTCGCCGTGCGCGTTCTGTTTCTCGAGAAGGATGTCAGGGAGCTCTTGAAGCCCGCCTTCGCCTCATCCAACTCCCACTCCGAAGCGGCCAAGCATATTCTCGCCTGGACCGAGCAAACGAAAGGCCAGGATTTGCAGGAACGAGTCGCCTTTCTCGATTTTCCCGCCTATCTGGAGCCGCGGCTGCTTCGAGACGGCGATGCAATGAGCATGGCGCATAGTCTCGAATTGCGGCCCGTCCTGCTCGATCACCCGATCGTGGAATACGTAATGTCATTGCCGATCTCGCTCCGGCTCCAAAAAAAGCGGCTTCTCCTCGACGCCTTGCGTGATTCTTTGCCCGCAGAGCTTCATTCCGACCTCTCGCAAAGGCCGAAGCGCGGATTCACGTTTCCATTCGCTCGCTGGCTGGGAGGAAGTCTGCGCAAGACCATCGAAGACGTCTTTCGCCCGGACCGGCTAGCCGTCGCGGGCGTGCTCGATTCTGGCGCCGTGAACAAACTTTGGCGCCGCTACCTCGCGAAGCCCGAATCCGTCGGCTGGTCGCGGCTCTGGAGCGTCTTCGTCCTCGCGCGCTGGTGCGAAATCATGCAGGTCGGAGCGTGATGAGTGAGCGCTGAGGTTCATAAGCCTCGCCTGGCAATTGTTTCTCCGTTCCTGGACAAACGTCATGGCACCGAGCGGCGCGTCGTTGAATGGATTTCGCAGCTTGCCGGCACGTTTGAGATTCACGTGTATAGCCAGCGCGTCGAAGATCTCGATCTTTCGAAAATCACTTGGCATCGCATCCCGAAACTTCCTGGGCCTCACCTGATTAATTTCGTCTGGTGGCTTGCCGCCAATCGCCTGTGGCGCGCCTGGGACCGCCGGGTTCGCGGTATACGCCACGATCTCGTCTTTAGCCCCGGGCCAAATTGTCCGGACGCCGATGCGATTTCCGTGCACATCGTTTTCGCTGAATACGTTCGCCAGATTCAATCCGAGCTGACCCTCGCGCGCCACCCGCTGTGGACCTGGCCGAGAATCCTGCATCGCAGGCTGTATTACGCGCTGGCCATTTCGCTCGAAGGCCGCGCCTACGCTCGTCCAGACGTCACATTGATTCTGATTGCCCGCAGAACGTCGGAAGCCTTGGCGCGATTCTACGGCCGCTCCGAGCGTTTCCCCGTGGTCTGGGTTGGGCTGGATCACACCCTCTTCAATCCGACCCGGCGCTCTTCTCTGCGAGAAAACGCGCGGCAAGCACTAGAAATCTCATCCGAGAGATTCACCCTGCTCTTGATTGGCAATGATTGGCGAAATAAGGGGCTTCCGGTTCTGTTGCAGGCCTTGGCCGATTTGCGCGGACTGCCGATCGACCTCCTGGTTGTCGGCCGCGAGGACCCGCAATCGTATGCCGCGATAGTCAATGAACACGCGCTCGAAGATCGCGTGCATTTCTTGCCTCCGCGCGCAGACGTCGAGTTCTACTATTCCGCTGCAGATGCCTACGTCGGCGCCTCGCTCGAAGACACATTCGCGCAGCCGCCGGCCGAAGCCATGGCCTGCGGGCTTCCCGTCATCGTCTCGCAGACAAACGGAACGGCCGAGATCATCACCGATGGAGTAGACGGATTGATCCTCGAGGACCCGACGGACTCCAGCGCACTCGCGGCCATGATTCGCCGGCTGTATGAAGAAAAGGAATTTCGTTCCACGCTCGCCGAAAAGGCAGCCGGGACTGCGCGTCAATACACGTGGGAACGCAATGGCCGCGAGTTGACGGCCATCTTCGAAGAAATCCTCCAGCGCAAAAAAGGAGAGACCGGTGCGCCCGCTCGTTCAGAAATCATGAATGCCACAGTCCCGCAAAACAAACCATGAGCGCATACTCACCCAAGGAATATTGGACCGGGGTTGCGGAAGATTTTCGCTCGGCTGACGACGCCGGACTCGCGCCGGTGTTGCATCCAGGCGCTCCTCCCTGGTTCAACCGGGTGATTGACGAACTGCAATTCCGCGCCATGCGGCGGGCTCTGGCGCTTGCCGCCCTTCCTTCTGGCGCGCGCGTCCTCGACGTCGGCTGCGGGACAGGCCGATGGATACGCCGCTACCGTGAGCTCGGCATGCATCCTGCCGGCGTGGATGCAACGCCCGCGATGCTGCTTCTGGCGCGCCTGCGCGGCACGGACTCCCCACTTCTGGCCGGCGAAGCGCACCGATTGCCGCTTGCAAGCGCTCAATTTGACTGCGCCTCCGACGTGACCGTGGTGCAGCACATTCCTCCGCCGTCGCAGCCGCAGGCCATCGCCGAAATGATTCGCGTGCTCAAGCCCGGCGGCAGATTGATTCTGATGGAGCTGATTCGCGGGAAGGGCGTGCACATTTTCCCGCGCGCTCCGCAAGATTGGATTGAACTGGCCGCGTCGCACGGAGCAAAACTCATCGGCTGGTTCGGCCAAGAGTTTCTTCTATTGGATCGCGCCTTCGCCCGCGTTGCGCTAATGGCCAGAGGCCGGAATGGAAGCCACGCCGCCGGTGATGTCCCCGCGCCGGAATCTCCATCCCGGCCAATTTCCGGTTCCCGTCGCGCCTATTGGGCCCTTCGCCGCGTCACAGCGCCGCTTTCAGCATGGGCCGATCCATTTTCCGAGAAAATCTGTCCCGCGAGTTTTGCCACCCACGGTGTGTTCGTCTTCAGCAAATGACCGCGCAAAATCCCAGTCCACAAAGGAAACGAATCATCGGACTGTTCCCGGAATTACTAGGCGTCGGAGGCGTGCAGGAAGCGGGACGCCAGACGGCCGCGGCGCTCGAAGAAATTGCCCTTCGCCATGAATGGGCCACAACCTTCTTGAGCCTCAACGACCCGCCGGGCGCCCAGACATTTTCCGTCGGCGAGAAAGTCATATACCTCCAAGGATTCGGTCGTTCCAAGCTGCGCTTCATCCTTTCCGCGATCGGCCAGGCACGGAATGCGGCGGGGATTGTCCTCGCCGCGCACCCCAACTTGGCCCCTGCCGCCAGGGGCATGAAATTGGTTTCGCCGCGGCTGAAAACAATTGTGATGTCACACGGCGTGGAGGTTTGGAAGCCTTTGGCGCTCCTCCGGCGCAATTCGTTGCGCAACGCCGATATTGCCCTGGCTCCAAGCACCGACACCGCGCAGAAGCTCACTGATATTCAAGGCGTTTCGCCGAAAAAAATCCGCCGCCTTGCCTGGCCGCTGAGCCCGACCTTTCTTCACTGGGCCGATGCCCCCGCCGAACTGCTGCTGCCGAAAGGGTTTCCGCAAGGGCAAACCATTCTGACCGTCGGCCGTTGGGCCGCCTCCGAGCGCTATAAGGGCGCCGACGAACTAATCGGCGCGGTCGCGCAACTACGAAGTTCGTTCCCAGGTTTGCATTTGGTAGCAGTCGGCGGTGGCGACGATCTTCCCCGTCTTCAAAAACTCGCTTCCAAACTCGGTGTCGCCGATTGCGTCCACTTCCTCGACGGCATTTCGCGCAAGGAACTCGCGGCCTGCTACGCGCACGCTGACATCTTTGCCTTGCCGAGCACGGGTGAAGGCTTCGGCCTCGTCTTCCTCGAAGCCATGGCGTTTGCCAGGCCAGTAGTCGGCGCAGCCTGCGGCGGCGCCACGGATGTGATCGAGGACGGCGTCAATGGCCTGCTCATCCCTCCCCGCGACCCCCAGCGCCTTGCGGGCGCGTTGGCGTGTTTGCTCCGCGACGCTAAGCTTCGTGCAGAGCTGGGGCGGCAAGGGTCTGGCATCGTCCGCAACAAGTATCAATTCGAAGTCTTTCGGGCCGGGCTTGAACGAATTCTGGAGGAGTGCGGTCTGGATTCCGGCCCCCCGGCATAGTATTGTTTCTTGTCTCCCTCACGATGCGGCAGCCCAGCCGAAAGTGAATGGCATCAGTCTTTACGGGGTTCACCTGTTTCAAAGATTATGCGCGTCCTAAAATCAGTCCAGTCTTACTTCCCATTTCAAGACCGTGGCGGACCCGTCGTTAAAGTAAGGGCCCTCGCGCGCGGCCTCGCACATCGCGGCCATCAGGTCACGGTTTTGACGGCCGATCTCGGGTTCGCGAAATCCAATGGGTTCGATATACCGGTCGAATCCTGTCAGTGGGGCTGGCGCTCGGAAGAGGACGGAGTCGAGGCCATCTACCTCTCCACTCTCGGCCACTATCGCGCTCTCACGTTGAATCCTCGTGTGGTAGGATTCTGCGGGGCGTCCCTCAGGCGGTTCGATCTGGTTCATTTCTATGGGCTTTATGACTTGCTGGGACCAGCCGTAAGCTATTTCTGCAGACGCCAGGGGATTCCCTACGTGATCGAGCCAATGGGGATGTACCGCGCAATCGACAGGAGTTTTCAATTGAAACGCTTGTGGCACGCGAGCTTGGGCGGCGCCTTCTGGCGAAATGCCAGCCGCATCATTGCCACGTCCGAAATGGAGCAGCAGGAATTGCTGGACGACGGCGTCCCCGCGGAAAAATTGGTGATGCGATTCAACGGAATTGAAAGCAACCACGGCACGCCCCACCCGGCTCGCGGCAGTTTTCGCGCCAAATGGGGCATCCCCCCCGGCGACCCCCTCCTCCTGTTCCTCGGCCGCCTCATCCCGCGCAAAGGCGCGGACGTCCTGATCGAGGCATTCGCCAAGGCGTGCCCGGATTTAGGCAAGCTCGTGATTGCAGGCCCCGAAGGCGAGCCTGGTTACCGCGCGCAACTCGAGAAATGCGCCCGCGAAGCCGGCATTGAGGCGCGCGTGCTCTTTACGGGCCCGGTTTACGGTGAAGAGAAGAAGACGCTCCTGGCGGATGCGGATCTTTTCGTCCTCCCCTCGCGCTACGAAAATTTCGCAAATGCCGCCGCAGAAGCGATAGCATGCGGCGTTCCCGTGATCGTCACGGAACACTGCGGTATTCGCTCGCTCGTCGAAGGCCGCGCCGGATTGGTGATTAAGCCGGAGAAGGAACCGCTGGCCGAGGCGATCCACATGCTGCTGAACGACAAGGCGCTGTATGCACAACTCTCGGCCGGTTGCCGTGCTGTTGCCGGAGAGTTGAGCTGGGACCGTCTGACCGAAAAAATGGAAGGCTATTACACAGAAGTCTTGGCAGGGAAGAATGGCGCTCACTGAGCCGGCCACATTTTACGATCAACATCCGTTCGATTGGGTTCCTCCGGGCGCCGAGGAAGAGATCGAGCGAGTCATGCTGCGCCCGTTGATCGATCTCATCGAGCGCTTGGATCCGGAATCGCTGGTTCTCGATATTGGCTGCGGCCCCGGCCGCGTCCTAGGGTTCCTGGCGCGCCGCGGCATCCGTTGCATCGGGCTGGATCGCAGCCGCGTATCCATGGGGCTCGCCGTGGAGCGATATAAGAAACCGGGTGTCGTAGCTGACAACCTGCATCTGCCGTTTGCATCTGGAATTGCGGATGTGGTGATCTCTGACGGCGTAATTCATCACACCGACGATCCGCGCGCGGCGTTGATCGAAAACTGCCGCGTCCTAAAGCCCGGCGGGCAAATGTATCTCGGTGTCTACAAGCCATCCGGCCGCTATCCCAGGCTCTATGAATTTCCAGGCGGGTTGATCCGGCGGGGGTTGTGCCACGGCTGGAGCCGCCCCTTGGTCACGATTTTTGCCCAGGTGCCCTATTTCCTAGTTCACTTCGTCCGTTCGAAGGGCAAACGGACCTGGCGCGGCGCCAACAATCTTTTCTATGATTACTTCGTGACGCCTCGTGTCGCGTTCCTGGCCCGCGAGGTCGTGGAGCAATGGTGCAAGAACGCGGGAGTCCGCGTCGCACGTTATGATTCCAATCGCGGAGCGACCATCCACTCATTTCATCTGGTGAAAGAGAAGCCTTCGAAGGTGGAGCGTGATCCGGTGCTGGCGCAAGCGCAGGCAGCGATGGCCACCGAGAAGCGGGAAATCGCGTGAAACCATCGCATTCCTTTAAATCGGTCCTGACCCCCGCACCACTCTCGCAACGGGAGCGAGCCGCAACCGTGGATTCGATGGAGTGGCCTGCCGCTGCTGCCGTTCCTGAAAAGCCCCGCCACAGGATCTACCGCGCGGCGTGGTATTTTGTAAATGTTTTCTTGATTCTCGCCACCGTGCTGGCGATTTACTCCGTCGGCTGGGAATTCTCGACGCGAAGATACCTGAAAGGCTTTTCCGACGCGGTGATCCCTGTTTCCGGCCAGCCGATTGAAAAAATTGAAGCCATCTTGAACTGGATGAAGCATGGCCCCTCGCGCCAGATGGCCGGCCCCGATGGACTGGCTCCCGATCGCGATCCCACCGAAACTTTGAATTACCATGCGCTGCTGCAAGTCTGCGGCACGGCCACAAACGCCTTCATCAATCTCGCCGATAGCGGAGGGCTCGAGGCCAGGCGGCTCCTGATTCTGGACTCGCACAGGCTTGTGAAACATGTCTCCGCCGAGGTAAGAGTTGACGGCCGCTGGATTGTGGTTGACCCCGCATTTCGCGCCATCCTGCGCGGCACAGACGGCAGATTGCTTACGCGCGAAGAGTTGATGGACCCGGCGGTCTTTAGCACTGCAATAAAGACCGTTCCCGGCTACGATCCGAGTTACACATTTGAATCCACCGCCCACATTCGCGTCGCCCGCCTCAGCATCGTTGGTCTTCCCTTCCGGGTTGTTCTTGATCGGCTCTTGCCCGGTTGGGAGGATTCGGCCCTCGTGAGCCTGCTCGCCGAGCGCGAATCCCTCGCCGTCATGCTCGCGTCAATCCTGCTCGTGCTGTTCCTGATCCTGCTGCGCCTCGTGTTGCGTTGGTACGGCGAAAAGCGCCTGGGCCTGCGTGCGCCCCGCGTTCGCGTGCAAATCCGGCGGGCGGTCGATGCCTTCCTGGACACGGCGAGCTGACGTCATGTGTGGAATTTGCGGGGCCATCGGATTCCAGTCGAGCGAAACAGGTGAAGCAATCGTGCGCCGCATGATGGCCGCCATCATTCATCGCGGCCCCGACGAAGAAGGAGTCCTGATCGTTCAAGGGGCCGCCGCCGGCACGCGGCGCCTCAGCATCATTGACCTCCCGGGCGGAAGCCAGCCCATCTGGAACAAAACCGGCACACTCGCGGTCCTCTTCAACGGGGAAGTTTACAACTTCCGCGAACTGCGCCACGAGCTCGAATCTGCCGGCCACGAATTCCAGACCCGCTCGGACACCGAAGTCATCGTCCACGCCTACGAGGCCTGGGGCGAGAAATGCGTTCAGCGGCTTCGCGGCATGTTTGCGTTCGCGATCGTCGAAATGCCGCAAGGCCGCAGCGGCGCCCCTGCCCGCGTGTTCATCGCTCGCGATCGCCTTGGCATCAAGCCGCTTTACTACACCATCGCGGACGGACATTTTCTTTTCGCGTCGGAAGTGCGCGCGCTGCTGGCAAGCAATTGCGTCCCAGCCCGGCTTTCGGACGATGCACTCACTTCTTATCTCCTCTTCGGCTCCGTCTGCGAGCCGATGACCCTCGTCGAAGGCGTGGCATCTCTTCCTCCCGGCCATTGCATGACAATTTCCGTCGGCGAGCCAGCCCGCGCCCGCGAGCCAAAATCCTATTGGCGGATTGCAGGTGAAATGGAGCGAGCCAAGCGATCGCCAGGGGATGCTCCGATCGTGCCTGCGCAGCGCCTCCGCGCACTCCTCGAAGACGCTGTCCGCGGCCATCTCATCGCCGATGTGCCGATTGGCGTATTCCTCAGCAGCGGCTTGGATTCGACGGCGCTCGCGGCGCTTGCCAGCCGCGCGCAAAAAGGGATTCACACCTTCACCGTCGCTTTCCCCGATACAGAATTCAGTGAAGCCGAAATAGCCGGCTGCACCGCAAAGCACCTCGGCACCGATCACCGCGAATTCGCTCTCTCGGATCAAGATATGCTCGCCCGCCTCGATGAAGCCGTCTGTTCCTTCGACCAACCCAGCATGGACGGCATCAACACCTACTTCGTTTCCTGGGCCGCCCGCCAAGCCGGACTAAAAGTCGCGCTCTCCGGCCTCGGCAGTGATGAGCTTTTCGGCGGCTACGCCTCGTTTCGCGACGCTCCACGAGTTGCAAATCTCGCAGCGATGGCTCGTTATCTCCCAAGACCATTGCGCAAGCTCACCGCGGAGCAGATGCAAGGCTCGAAGGCCCTGAAGCTCTCTCCAGACGCTTCCCGGAAGGCATTCGCCGCGTGGCTCGACCCCGATCTGCTCCCGCATTCTTATTTTTTCACGCGCGCCCTTTTCACGCCTCAGGCCGTCGCCTCGCTGCTCGCAGAAAACGGGAAATCATGGAATCACACGCCGTGGGGCCGATGGCTTTCAAGAGCCGCGCAAGAAGCGCGCACGATGGACAATTTCACCGCCATCTCCTGGCTCGAGCTGCGCTCCTATCTCGCGAACACGCTGCTGCGTGACACGGACCAGATGAGCATGCGCCATTCGCTAGAAGTCCGCGTGCCATTCCTCGATTCCCCGCTCGTCGAATACGTCCTTTCCCTCCCGGAATCCGATAAGCGCGGCCGCGCAAGGCCGAAAGAGTTGCTCATCGAAGCGCTCGGAGATCTCCTGCCGCAGGAGCTCGTCTCGCAGCCGAAACGTACTTTTACTTTTCCTTGGGAAACCTGGCTTCGTGGTCGGCTTGGTGAACGCGTCGCAGTTGGCCTCTCAGACTGGTCGCCGGCGCTCGAACCCCGCATGCATGGAAAGCTCGCTCGCAATGTGTGGAACGATTTTCTCGAGGCCCGGACAACCTGGTCGCGTCCCTGGAGCCTCTACGTCCTGAATGAATGGGTAAAGAGAAATCTTGGCGCTCATCAATCTGCAGGCGCGGATCGCACAAAAGCGGCCACAGTCTCCATTGTCTAAATTGCAGGGCCGAATCGCTGCTTGAGCGAAAAAAAGTGAAATGATCATACTGGGCATCAACGCCTATCACGCAAACGCATCGGCGGCAATCGTAGCCGATGGCCGCCTGCTCGCAGCCGTCGAAGAAGAACGCCTAAACCGCGTCAAATACGCGGCCGGCCTCCCAGCGCGTGCGATCCGATATTGCCTCGACCAGGCCGGCGCGAAAATCTCCGAAGTGGACCACATCGCGATTCCGCGAAATCCCTGGGCCCGCCTGAGAACAAAGTTGCGCTACGCCATGCGCATGCCGCGTTTCGCCCTCGATCGCGCCCGCGTGATGGCTCGTTTCGCCGGCATCCGCGAAGACCTGGCGGCGGCGTTCGAAGTAGCGCCGGAGAATATTAGCGCGCATTTCCATCGCATCGAGCACCACACAGCGCATCTCGCCAGCGCCTATTTCATCTCTCCCTTCGAGCGCGCAGCCGTTCTTTCAGCCGATGGGCTAGGAGATTTCGCGAGCTCGATGTGGGCCACGGGCGCGGGGCCGCGCATGCACGTCCTCGGTGATATCCGCTTTCCTCATTCACTCGGCATGTACTACACCGCACTCACCCAATTTCTCGGCTTCTGGAAGTTCGGCGACGAATACAAAGTGATGGGCCTGGCAGCCTACGGCCAGCCGGAATTCCTCGCAGAATTCCGCAAAATTGTTCGCGCGGATGGCCCGCTCTCTTTCCGCCTCGGCCTCGAATATTTCACCCATCAGAATCAGGGCGCGGACATGTCCTGGCGCGAAGCGGACCGCACGCCCGTTCTCGGTCGCCTCTTTTCTCCCTATCTCGAGCAGCGTCTCGGCCCCGCCCGCAAAGCCGATGAGCCGCTCGAAAAGCGTCATCACGATCTCGCCGCCAGCATGCAGGCAGCACTCGAGGAAG
Source organism: uncultured Acidobacteriota bacterium (assembly GCA_963701005.1). Lineage (GTDB taxonomy): Bacteria > Acidobacteriota > Terriglobia > Acidiferrales > UBA7541 > Palsa-295. Next base: position 1,075,763 of record OY969555.1, on the reverse strand, counting down.
TCCTCGCCGCGCATTGGAGCGCCCTCGCGGAAAAAACAGGAGAAAAGTCGCTTTGCCTTGCCGGAGGTGTCGCCTTCAATTGCCTCGCCAACGGCAAGATTTTCGATCGCAGCCCCTTCGAGCGCGTTTATGTTCAACCGGCGGCCGGCGACGCAGGCCTTTCGGTTGGCGCGGCATTCACGGTCGCGCATCAGATTCTCGGTGCCCCCCGCGAATTCGTAATGGATCACGCAGGCTGGGGCCCGGAATTCTCGTCGCAAGAAATTCGTAATGCAGTGGAAGCTTCATACGGTGCCGATGAGGGCGTGCAAATCGAGGAGCTCGACGAGACCGCGCTGCTACAATCGACCTCCCGCCACATAGCCGCCGGAAAAATCGTCGGCTGGTTCCAGGGCCGCGTCGAATGGGGACCGCGCGCGCTCGGCCAGCGCAGCATCCTTGCCGACCCGCGCCGCCCGGAAATGAAAGACATCCTCAACCGCCGCATCAAGCACCGCGAAATCTTTCGTCCATTCGCGCCTTCGATTCTCGAGGAAGCCACCCCCGAATATTTCGAGCAGACGCATCCCTCGCCATTCATGACCTTTGCCTACTCCGTCCGCCCGGAAAAGCGCGCCATCATTCCCGCGCCCACGCACGTGGACGGCACGGCCCGTCTGCAAACCGTGAATCGCGCCGCCAATCCGCTCTACTGGAAGCTCTTGCGTGCCTTCGGCGATCTCACGGGCGTCCCGGTCGTCTTGAACACATCGTTCAATGACAATGAGCCCATCGTCTGCCGCCCCGAAGAAGCCCTCGATTGCTTCCGCCGGACGCAGATGGACGTGCTCGTGATGGGAAATTTCATCCTCGAGAAAAAATTTGCAGCCGCCGCGGACGAAGAGAACGCAGAGCCATTTGCAAAGCGGGCGAAATAGAATTCCATTGGCCGCCTGCGCCTCTCGCCGCAAGCACCCAGCCCGCGACGAGACCATGAGCTGAACGAGTCATGCACATTTTGCTTTTCAACGAATACTATCCACCGGACACCTCCGCCACCGCCAAAATGGCCGCGCAGGTGGCCGAAAAACTCGCGCAGCGCCATCAAGTCACTGTCGTCGCGGGGCGCCCCTCCTACGATCCCGAGGAGTATTACCCCTACGCCCTCCTCAGACGAGATTCGCGCAACGGCGTCACTATCGAGCACGTCGGCTCCACGGACTACCCGCGCCACCAGATGCGCCGCCGCGTAGCAAATTATCTTTCCTATCTCGCCCTAGCAGTCCCGCGCGCGCTCGCGATTCGCCCCGATGCAGTCCTCACCATGACGGACCCGCCCGTCGCAGGCATCGCAGGCGCATTCGTAGCCCGCATCGCAGGCTGCCCATTTTTTTACAATATCCGCGACCTTTATCCAGACATGGCCATCGGCGGCGATATCGTCCGCCCCAGCCCTTGGGTCGAGTGCTGGGAGCAAATGCACCGCGCAGCGCTTCGCCAGGCCGCTCGCGTGATCGTCCTCGGCGAAGACATGCGCGACAGAATTCTCTCCAAGGGAATATCGCCCGAACGCGTCGTCGTCGTTCGCGACGGCACTTCCATCCCGGCTTCAATGCCGGACCAGAATGATCCTGTCGTCCAGGACATCCGCAGCGGATTTCCATTCGTCGTCCTGCACGCCGGCAATTTAGGCTTCTACGGCGCCTGGGCCACGCTGCTCAAAGCCGCCGAAATTTTGCGCAACGAGAATACCGGCCTCGTGTTCATAGGAGACGGGGCAAACCGCGCCTCGCTCCAGGCATCTGTAAACGGTTCGCCAAACGTTCGCTTTCTGCCGTTCCGCCCGGTCGAGCAGATCCCGCACGTGATGATGGCCGGAGACCTGCACATCGTCACGGTTCGCCGCGGCCTCGAGGGCGTAGTCGTGCCGAGCAAGGTCTATTCGATTCTGGCCGCAGGCCGCCCGATCCTAGCCGTGGCGGCCCCAGAAAGCGACGCAGCGCGCATCGTCACCGAGGCAGCCTGCGGGATGGCAGCGGATCCAGACGACCCAGCCGCAGTGGCAGCGGCGATCCGCGAGCTCCGCGCCGACCCCGCCCGCCTCGCCGCGATGGGCCGCCGCGCGCGGGAAACCGCAATCAAATATGCTAGAGTGAACGAGCTTCAAAAGTTTCTCGGAATCATAGAAGAAGCAACAAAGACAAACGGAGGGCATCATCTGGAATCATAAGAAAGTTCTCGTCACGGGCGGCACTTCCTTCATCGGTTCGCACCTGGTGGATGCCCTCGTCCAGCGCGGAGCCCGCGTCCACGTGGTGGACGATCTCACCAGCGGCCGCCTGAGCAATATCGAAGACCACATAAAAGCCGGCCGCATCAGTTTTATCGAAGGCGATTTGCGCGAGCCGGGAGTCACTCGCGCGGCCATGAACGGCATCGGAGTCGTCTTCCACCTCGCCGCCGATCATGGAGGCCGCGGCTACGTGGACTTGCACCAGGCCGGCCCGGCTTCAAATCTTTTCCTCGACGGCCTCATTTTCTGGGAGGCTGTAAAGGCCGGCGTCGAGAAAGTCGTCTACGCCTCCTCCGGCTGCGTCTACCCGAATTACATGCAGACCGACACGACAAAGGAAATTTATCTTCGCGAAGAAGACGTCAAGCCGCCCCACGACGCGGACAATATGTACGGCTGGGCCAAGTTGATGGCCGAACTCACGCTCCAGGCCTATCACCGCGAATACAATCTAGGCGCGGCGTCCTGCCGCTATTTCACCGTATACGGCCCGCGCGGCGTGGAAAATCACGCCGTCATCGCCATGATTGCCCGCGCCTTTGTCGGCCAAAATCCGTTCGAAGTCTGGGGCGATGGCACGCAGATCCGCAATTGGACCTACGTGGACGATATCGTCAGCGGCACCATCCTCGCCGCCGAGAAAATCAACGACGGCACAGCCGTCAATCTCGGCACCATGGAACGCGTTCGCGTGATTGATGCAGCCCGCATGGTCCTCGAATTCGCCGGTCGCCGCGCGGAAATCCGGTTCCGCCCCGATATGCCGACGGGGCCGGCGAATCGCGTCGCGGATAATAAACTCGCAGAGAAACTCTTAGGCTGGGAGCCAAAGACTCCCTTTCGCGAAGGCCTCCGAAAAACAATGGACTGGTATTTTTCAAGCAAGCAGCAAGAAGAAGTTCGCGGCGTCCTTGATAAAATGCTCACCGCGCGTTGAGCTGAGTTGACTGGAGATGATCGGAGTTGACCGGAGATGACCGGACTGGTTATCGGCACCACCATCCCCACTGATCTGATCGCCTTCGCCGTGGCGCTACTCGCGTCGCTGGGTTTCACCGTTCCCGTCCGCCATTTTGCTTTACGTTACGGCATGGTGGACCAACCAGGCCCGCGAAAAGTCCATCTAAAGCCAATCCCCCTCCTCGGCGGCATCGCCATCTATCTCGGCTTCGTGCTGGCGGTTCTTCTCACGCTTCCCGGTCCCGTTCAGCAGCAAATCGTCGGAGTCCTCGCCGGCGCCACCCTCCTCGCGCTCGTCGGCTTCCTTGACGACGGCGGCCTGCTGCATCACCAAGTGAAACTCTTCATCGGTATGCCCGTGGCCGCTCTGTTCCTCATCGCTTCAGGCATTCGCGCGCAACTCTTTTCCCAATTCGTCGCGGGAACTCCAGGCGTAATCCTCGATGGATGCTTCACCGTCCTATGGGTCGTCGGCATCACCGCCTCTTTCAGCATTCTCGACCACATGGACGGCCTCTGCGCTGGCATCGCCGCCGTCGCCGCGGCCTTTTTTACGCTCTCCGCCAGCCTCAACGGCCAGACCATGGTCCGCACCTTGGGAGCGGTCACGCTCGGCGCCGCGCTCGGTTTCCTCCGCTGGAATTTCAATCCCGCTAAAATTTTCATGGGCGATGGCGGCGCAATGTTCCTCGGTTTCCTGATGGCCACGTTAGGCCTGAAGATCCGCCCTGAAGATGTAGCCTTCCCAGCGAACTGGCTTGTTCCAATCTTGATTCTCGGCGTCCCAATTTTCGATACCACGCTGGTCACCATCTCCCGCGCCCGCCGCGGCCTTCTTCCGTTCACTTCACCCGGCAAAGATCACACCGCGCACCGCCTCACCAACCTCGGGCTGGGGCATCGCAACGCTGTCCTGGTTCTCTATTGTCTGGCGATAATTCTTGGCTTTATCGCCGTGCTCATTCCCCGGCTGTCGCTCGCGGCCATGTACGCGCTCGTCGGCATCCTGGCCCTCTGCGCCGTTCTGGCCGTCTTCTTTCTCGAAAGCGTTCCTTTCGAACGCCAGCCGAAATTGCAAAAATCCACCTCCGCATCCTGAAACCATCCGGCGTCCTCGGCAGGCCTTCTTCTTTGGCGGAGCCGCGCAGGCTGGGTTATACTTCACGCTCGGATATTTTCGGGCAGGCTGCGCGTGGAGTGGCACTCCGGGCCGCTTGATAGGGGTTCAAGGCGGCTCCAGCAGTTTTCTTGCAAGTTCGCTTCCGGCCATAAAAATTCGTCGGTGAGGCACATTGCAGCAAACGAAAATGCTGTCAGAGCAGCGCGGCGCAATAAACGATTCTGTTTCCACCTCTCGCACGGATAGCCAAAGCATCGCGGTCGTCGGCGGGTCCGCCGCAGGCCTATTCACGGCATCGCTGTTGGCGCGGCGCGGCGCTTCGGTGCGCGTATTCGAGCGCATCGAGTCGCTCGAACCGGCCGCGCGCACTCTCATCGTCACGCACCAGATGCGCAGCATTCTGGGCCGCGCCGCCGAATCGAGCATCGTCAACGAAATTCGCCGCTTCGAACTTTTCACCGATGGCCGCGCCGCCACCGTCGCCCTGAAACAGCCCGACCTTATTATCGAGCGCCGCGCGTTGATCCAAGGGCTTGCGGAAGACGCGAAAAAGGCCGGCGCCACCATTGAATTGGGCCGCCGCTTCCACGCCCTGCACCCGAATAGCAAGGGTCTGCTCGTCGAAGTCGAGCGCTGCAGCGACGGCCAGCTCGAAGAAGTCCACGCCGGCACGATTGTCGGCGGCGATGGAGCTTCAAGCCCGGTCGCGCGCGCTGCCGGTTGGCCTCCCCTCGAAACTGTCCCTCTGGTCCAGGCAATCGTCCGGCTGCCAAAAGACATGCGGCCAGACACAGCCCGCGTATGGTTCGTTCCCCAGGACACTCCCTATTTCTACTGGCTCATCCCGGAATCCTCAGAGCGCGGCGCGCTCGGCCTGATCGGTGAAACCGGATCGGAAGCGCGCCAGCACCTCGAGCGCTTCCTCGAAAAAAGGAAGCTCGAGCCTATCGAATTTCAGGGCGCGCGCATTCCTGTTTACACTCGCTGGGTGCCGGTGAAGCGCCAGGTCGGCGCGGGTTCCGTCTACTTGGTGGGTGACGCAGCCGCGCAAGTGAAGGTCACCACGGTCGGCGGCATCGTGACCGGCTTTCGAGGCGCGCTCGGAGTCGCCGACGCCATCCTCAGCGGCGGTTCCAGCCGCCAATTGCGCACCCTCCGCCGCGAGCTCGATCTTCACCTCCTTCTCCGCCGCTCCCTTCACGATTTTCAGCAATCCGATTACAGCCGCCTGGTGGATTTGCTCAATGCCCCCGCCATCGAATCGCTCGGCGAATATTCCCGCGATGAAGCCTGGAAAATTCTCTGGCGCATTTGCCTCCGCCAGCCCCGGCTGCTGCTAATGGGCCTCCGCGGACTGCTCACGCGAACACGCCCGTTCCACCAGCGGGCCCTCTAGGTCACCTTGTCGCGCCACGCATCCCCTCGTATCCAGGAATTCTTGATTCATCGCGCCACAATGATAAAACACACCTAGCATGTATATCCTCGGCCTTTCCGCGATGGGTCACGATCCCGCCGCAGCACTCGTGGGCGATCGCGGCATCATCGCTGCCATCGAAGAAGGAAAGCTCACCCGCTCGCGTTCCACCGAAGGTATTCCGCGCGATGCGATCCGCTTCTGTCTCGATCGCGCGGGCATCGCCTGGCGAGATTTGGACCGCATCGCGATCGCCAGCCGTCCCACGCGCGCCTGGTCTCGAAACTTGCTCTTCCGCGCCCGCCTCGCCCCCCTCGCTCCTGCGTCGAGCGCCTACTTCATGAACAAAGCCTCCGGTGACCTGGGCCGCGAGCTGAATAATTTCCGCATTCTGCGTGGCATGGCGGGAGCTCCAAAGACGCGAATCGAGGCTCTTGACCATCATCTGTGCCACGCCGCCAGCGCCTTTTTCGCTTCGCCTTTCGACCGGGCTCTGATCACTACACTCGACGAACGAGGAGACTCCCGGACAGGCTTCGCCGGTCTCGGCATCGGTTCCCAAATCCACGAAATCGCCTCCCTCGCTCTCCCTCACTCGCTCGCCTGGGTCTTTTCGCAAGTCACCTCGCTCCTCGGCTTCCGTCCGCACAGCGATGAGCACAAAACGCAGTGGCTGAGCCTAGTTGGCGAGCCTGCTTACCTGGACTTGTTTCTCGAAATGCTCCGGCGCGCACCGCAAGGAGAGCCGCACCTCAACTCGAGTTATTTTCAGCGCGGGTTTGCCATCGAGCTTTCTTTCGCCCCCAGGTTCTACCAGCGCCTGGGAATCCAGGACGCGAAGGACCCGCATCTCGACGAAAAGTTGCGAGCCAACGTAGCCGCCAGCCTTCAGCAAGCCTGCGCCACCATCGTCACCGAATGGCTCGCCTCTCTTCGCCTTCAAACCGGCGAAAAAAATCTCTGCCTCGCCGGCGGCCTCTTCCTCAATCCTCTTCTCGTTGCGGCCATCGAGCAAACCGCCGGCTTCGAAAAAGTGTTCATACAGCCCGCCGCCGGAAATGAGGGCACATCCCTCGGCGCCGCCTGGCTCGCCTGGCATCAAACCCAGGGCCGGCCGCGCCTCGAGCCCCTCTCGAGCCTCTATTGCGGGCCTTCTTATTCCAACGAAGATATCAAGCAGGTGCTCGACAATTGCAAAGCCTCCTACCGCTGGTGCGATTCCGAAGATCGCACCATCGAAGAAGCCCTCCGCCTCCTCTATGCGGGAAAAACTCTCGCCTGGTTTCAGGGCGCCGCTGAATTTGGCCCCCGCGCGCTCGGCCATCGCAGCCTTCTCGCTTCCCCCTGGGCGCCCTACGTCAAAGAAAATCTGAATGACTACGTCAAGCATCGCGAATCCTTCCGCCCGTTCGCACTGGCAATCCCTTCCGAGGATTGCCCCGAATATTTCGAGTGCTCGGCAAACGGCCGCTTCATGACCACAATGGCGAGGGCAAAGGAGAAAGCCGCGCAGCTCCTCGGCTCTCCCCAGCAGGGTTTTCTTTCGAAAGACAATCTCGTGCGCCTTCACATCGTGACCTTCGACAGCAATCCTCTCCTCTGGAAATTATTGAAGCGCTCAGGTGAGAAATCCCCCGCGGCAATGCTCGTAAACACCTCGTTCAACCTGTTCGGCGAACCACTCGTCGTCACCCCCCGCGACGCCGTCCGCAGCTATTTCTGTTCCGGCACGGACGCCCTAATCGCAGGGAGTTTCCTGCTGGCAAAACGATAGAAATGCAGCCCAACAATTCATCCGCCGAAAAAGCCAAAGGAGCGAAACCAGCAAGCCGTCGCCTACGCATCGTTCTCCTCATTCTGGTCGAATTGCTCGTCGCAAGCGTCCTCGCACTGCGCCAAGCAGGCCGCTGGCTTGTCAGCGAAGACCCGCTCTCGCGAGCCGACGTAATCGTTGTTTTAAGCGGAGGTATCCCCTATCGCGCGGAAGCCGCCGCCAGGCTCTCCCGCCTCGGTTATGCGCCTGAGGTCTGGGTAAGCCGCCCGGAGAGCCCCGCAGCCGAATTGCAGGAACTAGGCATTCACTTCGTCGGCGAAGAAGAATACAACCGCCAGATCGTAATAAAGGAGGGCGTCCCAGAATCCGCGGTCCAAATTTTGCCGGGCACAATCATCAACACCGAGCAAGAAATGGGAGAAATCTCGAGCGAAATGCGCCGCACCGGGAAAGCCACCGTCATTATTGTCACCTCGCCGCAGCACACCCGCCGCGTCAAAGCTCTCTGGAAAAGAATCGTCGGCGACAATCCAAGGCTAATCGTGCGGGCAGCCCCAGAAGATCCATTCGATGCCGATCACTGGTGGAGAAACACGCGAGACGCCCTAGCGGTGGTCCGTGAGTACTTGGGCCTAGCAAACGCCTGGGCCGGCCTCCCAGTCCGTCCGCACTCTCCCTAATTCCAAATACCTCTGTTGAGATCCAGTTCTAAAAGCTTCCGCGCTAGGCACAGCCCATATGGAGTGCGGCGGCTAGCCGCCGCTTTGTTACGGCGACGCTCGCCTCGCCCGTACGAGCAGCGCCTTCTGCTGCTCCGAGTTCCACCCGGCGACGCCGCTTCTATTCCGTCCCAGTCCGAACCGGCGCCGATTCCAATATCTTCCACTGCTCCCACTCCGCCTTCCTCTCCAGATCCCGCAGCGTAAGCTGCCATTCGAACCCAAGCTTCTCATCCTGGCAGGCATAAAAGCCCTGCCACGAATTGCCTGCCGCCACGCTCCCATTTGTGCCGTCCAACGGATCCTGGCTGCGAAACTCGGCCAGCCGCGCCGCATCCAAAGGCACGCGGAAAAATAAAATCTCTTTGTTGCCGTAATCTTCCTGCCGCCCATTGCCGTTGGAAGTTGCCGCATGGCAAGTGCAAAGTTCGAGCGAATCCTGCCGGAGCAAGAGCCCTAGCGAAGGCGCCCGCTCGGCCGTGCCCCGCGGCCGCGCCAGTGGCATCTCCCACAGGGTGAGAGCGTGCCCGCTCTTCGCATCCTCTGCATAGAAATCAAAAGCGCGCGTCTGCCACCCGGCCGCCTTGCTCTCCGGCAACACTTCCGTGACGGTCGCCACCATGCGCCCCCGCCAGCGCTCAATCTTCACCGATCCCAGAAAACTTCCGAACGCTCGAATGAAATTCAAATCCTCAGCCGACGCGCGCAGAGTCTCGCGCCAGAAACTCTCGTCCAGCCGGAAAGAGAACGTGAAAATCTGCTCCAGCGGCGAAGGTGAAAATTGCACCAGCCGCCGCCGGAACTCAGGATCGCCCACTTCCTCGAGTTGCTGCATGCGCTCGATCAGCCGCCGGATGGTCCAGGATTGATGCCGCAGGATTCGATGCCAGTGTTGCGCCAGCACGAAGAAGACAAATACAACGATCACGGAAATGCCTAGCGCGGGCCAGAGAATCTCCATGCCACCTGCCTTCGGGATCCCCTAAAAGCGAAGCGCAATGCTTCGCCGATGTCGCCGGATTCTACTACCAAAAACCGTCTTCGCCTATATCGTCCGCCCACATCAGCCGTACGGAAATATTTTTTGCGCGGGGATTGCCGCCCGATTCAGCGGGCCCGTTCGGTCTGCGCCACTTTCTCGCGGAAATATTCGTAGGTAAGCTTCAAGCCGTCTTCCAATTTCACCTTCGGCTCCCAATGCAGAATGCGCCGCGCTTTGCCGATATCCGGGCAGCGCTGCTTCGGATCGTCCTGCGGCAAAGGGTGGAAAACAATCGGCGCGCTCGCGCCCACCAGCGCCCGCACCCGCTCCGCAAATTCGAGAATCGTAATCTCATGCGGATTGCCGATGTTTACCGGGTCATGCTCCTCCGACTGAAGCAGCCGGTAAATTCCGTCCAGCAAATCCGTCACGTAGCAAAAACTCCGCGTCTGCTTCCCGTCGCCATAGACCGTAATTGGCTCGCCGCTCAGCGCCTGGTACAGAAAATTCGGCAGCGCCCGCCCGTCGTTAAGCCTCATCCGCGGCCCATACGTGTTGAAAATCCTCACGATCCGCGTATCCAGCCCCTTCGCCCGGTGATACGCCATCGTCAACGCTTCGGCAAATCGCTTGGCCTCGTCATACACCCCCCGCGGCCCGATCGGGTTCACCCGGCCCCAGTAAGTTTCCGGTTGCGGGCTCACCTCAGGGTCGCCGTAGCACTCAGACGTCGAAGCCAGCAAAAATTTCGCCTTCTTCGCGAGCGCCAGCCCCAGCGAGTTGTGCGTCCCAAGCGCGCCCACTTTCAAAGTTTGTATGGGAAGCTTCAGGTAATCGGGCGGGCTCGCCGGAGAAGCAAAATGCAGCACCGCATCCACCGGCCCGGGCACCTCGATGTACCGCGAAACATCCTGCCGCACAGCCCGAAACCGCGCATGCGAGAGCAGATGCGACACGTTCGCATCGCTCCCGGTCACCAGGTTGTCTATCGACAGAACTTCCCAGCCCTCTCGAAGCAGCAAATCGCACAAATGGGAGCCCAGGAAGCCCGCACCACCCGTCACCACAGCGCGCAAATTAAGTCCCTCCCATCGCCATACTCGTGCAAGAACACCTCAGCAGCCATCATTATCTATGAAAAGGTATGGGAGCAGAAGGAGCATCGATCTGCTGTTCTGGCGATAGCGCACTCCGCGCCGGAGGCTTCAGCAAAACAGTACGGTGGTTCTATTGTCCACGGCATTCCCAAACGGCACACTAGGGTCGGTCAAGAACATGCTTATCTCAGCCTTCATTCTCGTTATCTCAATCGCGACGATGATCCAGTTCGCCGCGTTCACCTGGCGTGCCGGCCTTCTCCGCACCGCCGCGCTACCGCTTCCGAACGAGGCTGAATCATACCTTGCCTCTCGTAACTTATTGCAATCAAACAGCTTTAGCGATGTATCCGCGCTCCAGGAGCTTTGCCCCGAAGTCGGCGCAGAAACCGGCACGAATCTCCGCTCCGTGCGCCTCTATTACAGCTTCCTTCAGTTCCTGAGCACCCTGGGAAGCTCTATCCTGGAAGCCGGCACGTCAACGGGCTGGACCAACCGCGAAATGGCGCTTTGCACTCGCTATGCCACCGTGGTGCTCTCCCAGCGCATGGAACGCAACTACGCCCTCTCCACCGAAATCCGCTCTTACTAATCGCCCAATCGCTTAGCCATTCGCAGTTCCTCGCCGCCGCCTCTTGTCTGCCAACCCTGTTCAAGGCAAAATCGCCCCGGCATTTCGGGAGAACTCGCCTCATGCCCCAACCTTTGTTGACGCTGGATGGAACAGTCCGACACATCCGCATATTGCACACCATTCTACTGTTTACATTGATTGTCTATCCAATCGTTGCCGAGAAGATCGGCCCGCATCAGTCGCGTGACATCAGCGTGATTTGGCTTTCAATTTTGGCGGTTAGCCTAATAGTGTGCGGAATCGCCTTCTACTTCCAATTCAAGCGGGTTAGGCCGGCGGCTGAAAGGTTGCAAGTACAGCCGGATGACGCCTCCGCATTAGTGCGCTGGAGAGCAGGAAACATCGTCAGCTTCGTATTAGTTGAAGCCGTGATGCTCTACGGTTTCGCCCTGCGATTTCTCGGGGGCACTTTGCAGCAATCACTTCCGTTTTACGTCGTCGCTATCGCGTTGATGCTGATGTGGTGGCCTCAGCGCCCTTCAAGATAAAACCCTAATAAGCCCAGCGCATCAGTATTGCGCCGGTCGTATACCCCGCGCCTACAGAGATCAACAACACCAGATCCCCCTTGCGCAACCGTCTCTGCTCCAGCGCATCCATCAACCCCAGTGGAATCGTCCCCGCCGTGGTGTTCCCGTACCGCTCTATATTCACGAGCACCTTCGAATCGTCCACGCCCAGCCGTTCCTGCATCGCGCGAATGATGCGCAGATTCGCCTGGTGCGGCACCACCAGCGCCAGGTCGCGGCTGGTAAGGCCATTCCGCGCGAGCAATTCAACGGCGAGCTCGCTCATACGCCGCACCGCGTACTTGAACACCTGCTGGCCCTCCTGATGAACGTAATGCATCCGCTTCTCAACCGTCTCCTGGCTCGACGGATGCAGTGATCCGCCCCCCGGCATATAGAGGTTGCATCCCCCGGAGCCGTCAATGTCATTCGCGAAATCGAGAATACCCTCGGAATCGTTCGTCGCCGGTTCCACCAGCACTGCGCCCGCTCCGTCGCCAAACAGGACACACGTGGCGCGATCCTTGAAATCCAGAATCGAGGTCATCACGTCGCTGCCGATCACCAGCACCTTCTTGTGCGCCCCCGCCCCCACAAATTGCGCCCCCACCGTCAGCGCATATACGAATCCCGAGCACGCCGCCGAAAGATCGAATCCCCACGCATTCTTCGCTCCCAACCGGTCCTGAATCAGGCACGCCGTCGCGGGAAACAGCATGTCCGGCGTCACCGTGGCCAGCACGATCATCTCGATTTCTTCAGGCCGCACTCCCTTCGCCGCCAGCAGCTTTCTCGCGGCCTCCGTGCCGAGGTGCGAAGTAGCCATCCCAGGGTCCGCGTAGTGCCGCTCGCGAATGCCGGTCCGTGTGCGAATCCACTCGTCGTTCGTGTCCACCATTTTTTCCATGTCCAGATTGGTGACCACGCGCGGCGGCAAGTACCCGGCCACTCCCGTAATCTTCGCGGCGATCCGTTTGCCCATTCCACTCTCCATTCGCGCTAAAGCAATCCGCGATTGTATGCAATCGCGCGCCAACGTGACAAGCTAAACAGTCCCGCTCCCCGCTCCATGCTTTTCGCGACAAGCCATGAAGTCATCTGGTTCTGTAGACGTCGAGGGCGCGAAGTTCATTGCGTCGTCGCCTCCCCCGCCCGCGGCCGACAGCGTCGTCGCCCCCCGCCTCCTCCACCGTCGCCCCTCGCTCCCCCTCCCCGTAGGGGCACGGCACGCCGTGCCCCTTCGGCGCTGCTCCATGACAACGCGTTCATCGCCTACGCTCCGCGCAGGCCTCCAGCCCATAAAGCGGCGCTCTTTAATCGCGACCCTGCAATAATGAGATGACGTGGCTTTATTGACTTTTTCTAGAGAGCTCTGTTCCCGGCACAGCCTATGTGGAGTGCGGCGGCTGGCCGCCGCTTTGTTACCGCGAGGCTCGCCTCGCCCACGAGTTGCGCGCTTCTTCTCAGCGCCGTAGGCGCGCCACAAGGTAGCCCAGCCCGCCGTTTTCTGGCGGGCTGGGTACCAAATACGCGATAGGCCAGAGCACCGTAGGTGCGGCACATCCTTGTATCCCCGGACCTTTACGGCCACCCCGGATCTCAACAAGGCCAAATGGCTTCTATTTTGTCGGCAGAATTTCGTACCGGTAGGTAATCTTCGCCGTCTTCCCAAGCATCGCCGCAACCGAACAATATTTATTCTGGCTAAGCTCAATCGCGTCCCGCACGGCCTTCTGCTCAAGCTTCCCCGAAACCCGATAAACAATATCAATCTTCGTCCACACAGCCGGCGGTTCGCTCGCCCGTTCACCCGATACGCTCACCTCGAGCGAAGCCACCTTCTGCCGTTTCTTCTCGAGAATCATTATCACATCCACCGACGTGCACGCCCCCAGCGCCCCCAGCAGCATCTCCATCGGTCCAGCCCCACCTTTATGCGTGGCGCCGGCATCAAACGGAACAGCAGTCCCAGACGGCATCACCGCAAGAAATTCTTCCCTGCCTTCCCATTTCACAACCGCTGTTTGCATTGCTGCTCCCCGCAAGAAACAAGATTAGCCTGCTCTTGAAAACTCTACCGAGGTTCGCGTGAAGAGTCTAGCGGGAGGGTTTGCCCGAAGGGTCAGGCACACCAACAGTCGCCTCAACCGTCGGCCGCGGCGCGCGCCGCATGGTCTCAATAAATATACGCACAAGCTCCGGATCGAACTGGTTCGCCGCGCACCGCTCCAGCTCCCCAAACGCATCCTCCGGCGTGCGCGCCTTCTTGTAAGTGCGCTCGGACGTAATCGTATCGTAAGCATCCGCAATCGCAATCACTCGCGCCCCGTGAGGAATCTGTTCGCCTTCGAGGCGCTCCGGATACCCCGTGCCGTCGTAGAACTCGTGATGATGCCGGACCATCAGCCGGATATGATTCATGGCCTCAAGCGGCTCGAGAATCTTCGCGCCCAGATCCGTATGCGTCTTCATTGTCTCCCATTCGGAAGCATCCAGCGGGCCCGACTTGTTCAAGATCGTCTCCGGGATTCCCACTTTCCCGATATCGTGCAGCAGCGCCGCCAATCGAATCTCCTCGATTTCAGGCACCGTCATCCCCAGCGCCTGCGCAATCATCACCGCGTAAGCGGAAACTTTCTGCGAATGCCCCTGCGTGTAGTGATCCTTCGCGTCAATCGCCAGCGCAAGTGAAGTCACCGTCTCGACGACCGCCGGCGGCAACCCATCTCCCGGCCCGCCTCCCCCCTGCTCCGTCAACGATCGTGTGAATTGCTCCAGCCGCCGGTAAATTTCCTCGAATGCCTCCGGGCCGGTCGAAAACAAACGTTTCAGCGTCACGCCGAGATACGCTTCAAGCACATCCTTTTTCCAGCGCTTCGTATCGTTTGGATCTCCCTGCTCGGCGCTCGAAACGGAATTGCCGCCCTGGTGCTTCGATAGGTACATCGAAGAATCCGCCACCTGAATCAGTTCCTGCGGCGTCGACCCATGCACAGGGAATCCCGCGATCCCGAAGCTCGCAGTAATGTTTTTGTCGCGCAGCAGCGGGTCAGACGCCACCCACCCGCGCAACTTGCTCGCAAGCTGCCGAGCCTGCTCAACGGTCGTCTCCGGCATCAAAATCACAAATTCATCGCCGCCGTACCGCGCCACCACATCCGACCGCCGGCAATTCTGCTCCAGAATATGCCCCACGCGCTGCAGCACTACGTCGCCCTCAAGGTGCCCGTAGAAATCATTCACGAATTTGAACCGGTCCAGGTCCATCAGCACCAGCGAAAATGGCCGGTTCGCCCGCGTCGACCGCTTCCATTCAGACGACAGCGCTTCCATCAGGAACCGGTGCGTCTTCACGCCGGTCAATCCATCAGTAATCGCCTGCTCCTGCGCCTTCTGGAACGTCAACGCATTGTGCAGCGCCCCCGCAAAAAGGTCCGCGAGCGTCCGCAGCAGCAGCACTTCCTGCTCGTTGAAATCGCACTTCTCAGACGACTCCACATACAGCACGCCCAACAATTGCTCCGCATATGTTACCGGCAAGGCGATCGCCGAAATCGAGCTGTCCAATACCATCCTCGGCGTCGTGCTCGACACCTCGTTCACCATCGCCATCTGCCCGCTGCGGGCCACTTGCCCCACCAATCCTTCGCCCAGCAAAATTCGCCGCCCCACGGCATCGCGCCGGCTCCCGGATTCCGCCTGAATCACCAGCTCCTTCGTCGAATAATCCAGTATGGCGATTCCAATGTGATCGTAGATGAGCCCGTTCTCGATCTCCGCCGCGATCTTCGCCAGCATCTCTTCGGGGTTGAGCGTCGTGATCGCGTGGCTCGAAATATTATTCAGCAGCGTCAACTGCCGCGATTTCTTCTGCTCCTCGACGAATAGCCGCGCATTCTCAATCGCAATCGCCGCCTCGCTCGCCAGCACGCGCAGCAGCTCCACGTGCCCATCATCGAACGCGCGTTCCTGCGAGCTGTGCACCGCCATCACGCCAAACGCGCGGTCATAGAGAATCAGCGGCACGGCGCAAATGGATCCCGCCTTCTGAATCGGCTGGAAACCCATCCGTTTCGTTTCTTCGTCGTAGTGTTCCCGCACCAGCAGTGGCTGGCGCGATTGCACAAGATATTCCACCAGATGATTTCCCGGCGGCCGCGACCTCTTCGGCCGCCGCTCGCCGTCAATCACTTCGATCTCGAATCGCACCGTCTCCGTCTTGCGGTCATAAAACGCGATGAAAAAGCTGTTCACGTCCAGCAGCCGCCGCATCTCCGAATAAATTCGCTCGAACAAAATATCCGGTTCGAGCGTCGAGCTCAGCGCCCGCCCAATCTCATTCAAGATGTGCAGCTCTTCGCTGCGCCGTGACGTCTGCTGAATCAGGTAACTGTTCTCCACCGCCACGCCAATCTGATGTCCCAGCGCCAGCAGCAGCCGCCGCTCCGCCGGCGTGAAACTCCGATTGTCCGGCGTCCCCAGCAGCAGCACTCCAAACACGCGCTCTTTCGCCTGCAAACTAATCCCCACCACCGTCCGCAGTTCCTGCGCCAAGAGCATCTTGCGCACCTGCCGGAACGAATTCTCTTTCTCCAGCGCCTCCCACAGCGAATCCCGCCACAGGTCGCGCAGCACCACGATTCCGCCCAGCCGCGCAACCAGATTCACCACATACTTATCGAGATCATCTTCCTGAATCGTCGCGCAAAATGAATCTCCCAGGCCAGTCACCACCACGGACGTCGGCCCGTCCGCCTCACCGTAATGTAAGCACAGCGCCCCGGCAGGAATCCGCACCACGTTCAACACCCGGTCCAGCGCCTGCGCCAGCATCTTCTGAATCTCGCCGCCCACAAAACTCGATGTCGCGAGATTCAAGTTCGTCAGCGCCACCATGTTGCGCTCCACCCGTCGCCGCTCCTCTTCGTACACCGCCATCAGCATCAGCACGGCCGCGAAGAGCTCAGGCAGGAGAACAAGTGGAATCAGATCCTTACCAGGCAGCCATCCCAGACGCTGCTGAGCAACGGTGGTGAGCCGCAGCATGCCCCACGCGACGAACGTAATGGCCAGCAGCAAATCCGCCCGCGACTCCTGCTTGCGCCCTTCTTCCCAGAATGTTTGCGCGATCACAAAGAAAAGCAGCGCTACGCCCAAACCGAGTGGCGCGCCAATCCAGCCATTGGCAAACGCCAGCGCCCACACCGCGGCAACCCCCACCGCGGCGACCACCCATCGCGCCTGCAGCGCCAGCCGCGCGTAGAGCCGCGCGGAAGCGCAAAAAGCCAGCGCCGCCACCGCCAGCAGCCACTCGTTTAATACATCGAACCATTTCGTCGAAGACGCCGGGGGACCAATCAGGTGGCTTACGAAATGCAGCGAAATAATGAACCAGCCCGCCGACCACACGAGCAGATACTCTTGCCGCTTCTGCATGTACACATATGCAAAAAACGTCGCCAATAAAAAAGCGCTCGCCAGGAGCACGACTGGGCTCATGTTCGCATGGCTCAACAACTCAACGCTCCACGTCCATGGCACTGCGGACTTCTCCCGAGAATAGCAGATATTCTCTAGCTGTCCGGCGGCGTGTCCACCCGAGTTTCTTGCAGGTCAACGTCCGGGTTGTACTCTCTGTGGCGGCCGATTACCGGCCCTGGGCCTGCCTCGGGCCCCATCAATATGGCCAATTCAAAATATCGCCTCCCCGCAAGTCCCGGTCAAGAGTACCCCCGTACCAACCCTCGCTTTTTCATTGCCTTCCGCATCCACGGGCGGAAAGTCCGAATCAATCGACCGCCAGTCACCACGGAACGCAACTTAGGCCGAGACACACTTTTCCGAGAAGCGTATTAATCAGGGGAGTGGATTATCTTTCAGGACGCGCAGACGTACGGGGAATCCGGAAGCAACAAATCGAGAAGGCGAATATACCAGTGCCAATCACTCACCGGCATGTCGCTCAGAGTCAGCACTAACAACCCATGCCTCAACACGCGAATGCAATTTCCTGGCATGATTTTTTCGTGAAGCAAATTCTACAACGAGTTCAGGAACGCTATCAATTCAGATCTCTCCTCATCACTCAAATTCATCTGGAACCGCTGGTTGTAGAAGTTCACCAATTCCGTCAGATTCTGCGCCGCTCCATTGTGAAAATAAGGGGCGCGCGCAGCCAGTCCTCGCAGCACCGGCCCCTTGATTCGGTTCACATCGCTGCACAAGCCGGATATCAGCGCCTTGCCCGGATCGGTAGTGTAGATCACGTAAGGCGCGGCAGACGGCGATGGAGCTGCAAACGGATTCGGGCACCCGGTAATCTCAAAAACAGGAACGTCCGGGAAATCCAATTGCGAGATTGCGTTGGCAATCAGCGGATCGGTTTCCTTCGCGCCGTCGTGCCCAGTGCCGATATCGAGCGGCAACGGTAAGGAATGATCCCCAACCTCAGGCGTGTCATGGCACGTAGTGCAGTTGCCTTGGAACGGAGCGATAGGTACCGTTCCCAGCGCGGAATTATCATTCAAGCCACGAACATTTGAGATTGTCAGCGCGCGCGTATTAAAGAGCGCCTCACCCGCGGCGATCCTCCTTCGCGCCTCCACTCGCTCGCGATCGAGCGGGTCGCGCGAGTCGGCCAAGTTCGTCCAGGGCTGGAACAGCGTGAACACCGTCGGATTGAACGCGTTGCCGTCCGGATCGTGGCCAAGCGAGTCATTCGTCCCCGGATGGTAGGCCTGCTGCGAAAGATCAAGCGCGCCTCCCTGTGCTCCATGCCTCTCAAGAAAGCCCGCTCGATTGTCGGCAAGCTGCGCGCTCGAAAGACCAAGCTCGAAATCAACAATCTCTTGTTGTTGCTCGGCAGTCGGAGCCTGCGCGGCCTGTGCGTGCGTAAGCGTGGCATCCATGGCCTGGTGCATCAGATCCGTATTCAAGTTGGCAGGAAACGTCGCCGCGTTGTTGAGCGGTTGAATAGTTTCGCGCCCGTCGAACATGATCGTGCTCAGAAACCGCAGGTTCGTAGTAGGAAGCGGCCGGCGATAGACAGACACCGTTTGCTGCCCGGTCGTCGGATCAATCACAGACGCGCACCCATAAGGATCGCGAGACGCCTTGATCGTGAATTGCGCGTTCGCCGGCACGGTCAGCCCGATACGAATCAGCCCGCTCCTCAATAGCAGGCTGTGGTCAGCCGGATTCCCCGCGCTGCCCGTCGGGCAGTTCGCGCCGTCCACCGCCGCAAAGAGCGGGTCCTCCCCGCCCGTCAGCGCAAACCGCTCGCGGACGTTGTCACCCCTTAGCCCCATCGCGTCGCTCGCCGCATGGCATGTGGCGCACGTCCGCCCATTCGTCCCCAGGCTCTGGAAGAAAGCCGTGTCCTCGTGAATTGGCCCGTTAACGTTATAGGTGGACACCACCCCCGTCGCGTCGAAGAACGGGAATAGGTTGGGGATCACCGCCGCCGATACAGCGCCGCCAACACCGAGAAACGCAACGATCACAAGCCACTTGCGCCCACGCGTCTTGGTCGCAGTTCGGAACATTGTTCTTATTTTCATCGCCCCACCTTCCCTAGTTGAAATTCCAATTATTCCAATCTCGAAATCCAGAATTGCCCTTCTATCTAGTAATGCGAAAAGCCGCGCAAATTCGGCTCAGCGAATTTTTGCCGCGACCGCTGCCAATTCCCGGGCCTGCGGAACCCCTTCAGGCGGGAGCGCGGCCAGTCGAGCTCTCCTGAACCGGTTTCGGCTTGGCCCCGGCGGCTTTCGGTCGACTCACGCGCGCCGTCCGCACAATCACTTCGCATCTGCCTCGCGAGCCTTGCTCCGCCGCGCATGTGGCGCTTTGAGCCACGGCCGCGTGCATCACATCTGCGCCGATCTGGGCGCTAGCCGTTTGAGTGGCAGCCGATTGCATTGCCGGCATCTCATCGTAGTGATCCGGGCTGATCTCCGCTTGCGCACGGCAGGGCCGCGCGGTCAATGACGCAAGACCGAGCCCCAGCACCACAATCGAAATTCGCAAGATTCTCGTCGAATTCATGGATTACTCCTTCTTCCTGCCTCCATCTCACCTCTTACTGCACCCGCAACCTCTTACTGCACCCGCAACCTCCTTTATCTAGTAAATGCGGCAACCGACGCCCAATCGGCTCAAGGAACTTGCAGTTCTTTGCTCGGCGCCATCCGCCGGCGTCCCAGCCGTTTTCATAGGCCATTAGTTGAATTGACATCAGTCGGCAGAGCCGTTATCTTTCGGCCAGACATTCGCAAAACGGTGTTTTTTTTTTGAGGCCCCAGGGGCGTGGTTCAAGTACCGTCACAGCCGGTTACGGAGTTGCTCGTCAAGTGGAGAGGTGGAGACCAGGGAGCGCTCCACGCTCTCGTCCCCCTTGTCTATAAAGAACTCCGCGACGTCGCCCACCGGTATCTTCGCCACGAGCGCTCTGGCCACTCCCTGCAAAGCACGGCACTAGTCCACGAGGCTTACCTGCGGATGATCAACCAAGGCCCCGCGGACACGCAGAATCGCGCCCATTTCATAGCGGTTGCCGCCAATCTCATGCGCCAAATCCTGGTGGACTACGCCAGGGCGCGGGGCACTGCCAAGCGCGGCGCAAAGCTCCGTGTGGAATTGAATCTCGAACATTATGCTGCTGAAGCGGACGAGCAACTGGAAGCGGATATCGTCGCCCTCGATGAAGCCTTGATCGCTCTCTCGCAACGCGACGAGCAGCAAACCAGGATCATTGAACTCCGTTACTTCGGCGGCCTCACCATTCCTGAAACCGCCGAAGTCCTCGGAATATCCCCTGCGACGGTCAAACGCGATTGGAGCATGGCCAAAGCATGGCTGGGCCGCGAGATGCGAAGAGGCCGCGGTGGAGAACGAAGAAAAACCCGATCAGTGGCAAAATCTTAAGGAACTCTTTGGCGCCGCCCTCGATTGCGAGCCCGAGCGCCGTGCCGAGTTCATTAAGCACGCGTGTGGCTCGAACCATTCCCTCCGCGCGGAACTAGAATCCCTGCTTTCCTCCTACGATAAAACCAGCGGCATCACCCGTCACCCCTGGGCGCCTGAGTCCAGCGAAAACGTCCCGCCCTTCGAATCCGTCGGCCCCTATCGCTTACTCAAAAAGCTCGGCGAGGGTGGGATGGGTCAGGTGTGGCTCGCCGATCAGACGTCGCCCGTCCATCGCCAGGTAGCGCTAAAACTCATTCGCGCCAGCGCCCTCGACAGCTCCTTGCTACATCGCTTCCAGGCCGAGCGCCAATCCCTCGCCATCATGGATCATCCGGCCATCGCCAAAGTTTTCGACGGCGGCACTGCGCCCACTGGCCAGCCCTATTTCGTCATGGAGTATGTCGCCGGCCTTCCCATCACAGATTATTGCGACCAGAATAAATTGAACATCCATCAGCGCATAGAACTTTTCATCCTGGCCTGCGATGGCGTCCAGCACGCTCATCAGAAAGCCATTATTCACCGCGATCTCAAACCCGCGAATATTCTGGTCGTCGAAGTTGACGGCAAGCCCGTGCCCCGCATAATCGACTTCGGCCTCGCCAAAGCAATCGCCCCGGAGATTCCGGCTGGCACGCTTTACACCCAAGCCGGCAGCTTTCTTGGCACGCCCGGTTACATGAGCCCGGAGCAGGCCGATCCTCGCGCTGTGGATATCGACACGCGCACGGACGTTTATTCGCTGGGCGTAATCCTCTATGTCTTGCTCACGAGCTTCGAGCCATTCGACGCCGAGGATTGGCGGAAGCTGCCCCTTCTTGAAGCCTTGCAGCAATTGCGGGAACAAGATCCGCCCCGCCCAAGCGCGCGCCTGAGCACGGCCCGCGAGGGATCCCTCCCCGCAGCCGGCGCTCGCAATACCGAGGCTCGCCAGCTCGTCAGCCAGTTGCGCGGCGATCTCGACTGGATCACTCTAAAAGCTCTCGAGCGCGAGCGCGCCCGCCGCTACGGCACGCCTTCCGAACTTGCCGCCGATCTCCGCCGCTTCCTCAATCACGAACCCGTCTTCGCGCGCCCGGCAAGCGCCGGGTACCGTCTCCAAAAATATGTCCGTCGCCACAGAATCAGCGTCGCCGCAGCCGCCGTCGTCGCCGTGCTGCTAGTTACTTTCGGCGTCCTGCAAGCAATTCAGTTGCGCCGCATCACCCGCGAGCGCGACCGCGCCAACCGCATCGCCGCCTTCATGACCGACATGTTCAAGCTTTCTGACCCTACCGAGGTTCACGCCAGCAATCTTTCCACCCGCGATGTTCTCGACAAAGCCTCGAAGGATATTGAGACAGGTCTCTCAAACGATCCCGAAGTGCAAGGGCAGCTTCTCCACGTCATGGGGACTGCATATATGAACCTCGGACTATATCCCCGTGCACAATCCCTGCTGGAGCAAGCTGTCCGTCTCGACCGCCAAACTTTTGGCCCTTCGAATTCCGAAACTCTCAGAGCCATGACGGACCTTGGCTGGACTCTGAATCAGCAGGGTCATTCCGCCGACGCCGAAAAACTGCTGCGCGAGACTCTCGAAATCGAGCGGCGCAATCTCGGGACGGACGATCCCGCCACGCTCGCCACCATGTTAAGTCTCGCCGTCGCCCTCGACGTACAAGGTCATCACGACCAGGCCGAAAAACTGGGCCGCGAAACCCTCGAAGCTCAGCGCCGCGTTCTTGGCCCCGACGATACTGGCACGCTTGCGAGCATGGGCAATTTGGCTGCCTTCCTCGGTGAGCAAGGCAAGTTCGAGGAAGCGGAGAAGCTCCTGCGCGAAACAGTCCAGGCGGAACGCCGCGCCCTGGGCCCTGAAAATCTAAAGACCCTGAGCACGTCGGATAATCTTGCCGAGACCCTCATCTATGAGGGCCACTATGACGAAGCGGAGGCAATCCTCCTCTCGAATCTCCAGACGATTCTCCGCCTCGTCGGTCGCGATCATCCCGAAGCCGCGCTGATCAATTACGACCTCGCCGAGATCGCCACCCTCCGCGGCCGCCGCGATGAGGCATTCGCCCGGCTTCATGTGACCATCGACCACGGCCTCACACCCCAGCAGGCCAGTGCCCTCGAATCCGAGCCAGCCTTCGCCCCGCTTCACAACGACCCGCGCTTCGTCGCCCTCCTCGCCGCCGCCAAAAAGCGCGTCGCAACTGCGCAAAGCCCCAACTAGCAAGTTGTTGGCGGGCTGCCAGACCTTGGCCTCTTCAATTTCCTCGGATTTTGAACTTTCGCGCGCCAACTCGTCCCACTTTTGCTAAACGCTGCGTGTTCTGATCCAATCTCGCGTGCCACCACCTCGAAAACCCGTCGCGATCGCATCCGCGTGTTGATACATGACCACAAGCGTCTGCATTGTCTCGAGCTTTCCGGAAGCGTACTATCCCGAGACAATAGACTCAAAGGAGGAAACCATGCCAATTCATAATCTACTGCGGCCCCACTCGATCGCCGCCTTCCTGCTCGCCATCTTCGTCTCGCTCGCCGCAGCCAAAGCAACGGATCTCAACCCAGCCGCCATCGCCTACAAATTGCCGGATCAAATCAAATGGACCGACGACCCCATCGGCGCAAAGATGGCGGTCATGCAAGGAGATCCTTCGAAGCCTGGATTGTACGTCGTCCTCGTGAAATGGACGCCCCACCACATGAGCCACCCGCACTGGCATCCGAACGACCGCTTCATCACCGTGCTATCGGGAACGTGGTGGGTAGGCACAGGCGCAAAATTTGATCCGGAGAGCACGGTCCCGCTCCCCGCCGGCACCTTCGTCACGCACTTCGGCAAGCAGGTTCACTACGACGGCGCAAAGGACGAGGAAGCGGTCCTCGAAATCGTAGGCGAAGGCCCGGCGACAGCCACACCGGCGGAGGCGAAATAAGCGGCCATAAAATCTACACTCCGGCGATTGCGGCAACTCCGCCAATTAGTCCGACGGTTTCCGGCTCGCCGGCGGCACAATTCCGTTCATCCGCAAATATTCCACCATCTGCCCATAGTGATTATATGCATGCGCGACGCCGTACGTGGCCAGGCGCACGCGAGTCGGTTTGCTTGTCCCGGGGTTCTGCAACATGTTCTCAGCAGTCAGCGTACCCGCCGCCTTGTGGCCCAGCGCAAATGAATCCTTCAGAAATTGAATGATCTCGGCCTTGGTCTTCAAATTCTCCGGCCCGTTCCCGTCCTTCAATCCCTCCGGCAGCTTATCCCCGGTAATCGGCGACCAAATAAAATAATTGGAAGCGCCGATGTGCTTCACCTGCCCGGCAAACGTGCGCACACCCTTGTACTCGCTCCCCGGAATACGCAAGCTCTCGGGAGTGAAGTTGAATTTCTCTTCCGGCATAGCCTCGGCAGCTTCCACAATCTGCTTTTCGACGTTGCTGATCTCATGATCCACCACAGACGCAATCGTCGGCGGAGCCTGCTGCGCCTGTTGTGCCTCTGTCGCGCCCGCAGCCGCGCCGATCTTGTCGCCTCGCCCAACGGCGGCCACGGCAAGAATGAGTATTGCCACCACCAAGACAATTCGTGTTTTCTTCATGTGAGTCGTTCTCCTCAATTTGCAAGAGACGAGCTATATTCAGAAATTCAGCCATGCGAATTTACTCATACCGAAGGGCCACCAGCGGATCAACGCGGATCGCCCGCCGCGCCGGTATATAACAAGCAAGCAGTGCGACACCAAGCAGCAGCAGCGCGACGCCCACGAACGTCACCGGATCCGTCGGCCGCACACCATACAGCAATCCTGCCATCAGGTGCGCCACGATCAGCGCGCCCACAAGGCCCACCGCCGCCCCCGCGATGGCCAGCCGCAATCCCTGGAAGATAACCATTTGCAAAATGTCCCTCGTCTGCGCCCCCAGTGCGATCCGAATGCCGATCTCGTGCGTCCGCGCGTTTACAACGTAGGAAATCACTCCATAAATTCCCAGTCCGGCGAGCAACAGTGCGGTCAATGCGAACCCCGCAACCATCTCCATCGAGAATCGCCTCACCGAGAGCGACGCCGACAGCGCGTCATCAAGAGTCTGCGCCCCGAAAACAGGCAGTTCCGGGTTCACAGCCTGCACCTGCTCCCGCACCTCAACGGGAATTGCAGCCGTGTCCAGCTGCCCCCGCAGAAATACGGCCAGATCCTTCACCGGCCGCTGGTACAAACTCAGATACATTTGTGGCACGCTCGCATCCGCCAGCGATTCCGATCGAATATCCCCGATAACGCCAACCACAGTGGTCCAGGTCAGGGACGTGCGATCCCCCGGCGTCGGCAGTTGAATCCGCTTGCCCACCGGATTTTCATTCGGCCAGTAGGTCTGCGCGAACCCCTCGTTGATCACCGCAACCGCGGGTGCATTTTCGTTGTCGAATTCGCTCAACAAGCGCCCGCGCAGCAGCGTCGCGCCAAGCAAATGAAAATATCCCGGCGTAACCATCGAAGCATTCGCCAAAGGAGCCCGGCTGACGGAAGTTTCGCGCCCTTCGAATATCAAAGGATAGCGGTTCAGATTGCCCCGATCATGCCCCAATGGAATTGAAGCCATATTACCAAGCGCAACTTCCTGCACGCCCCAAAGCGCCGCGCACCGCCGGAGCACTTCGCGCTGGAATGGCGCCGCCTGCGCCGGCGTCCGGTAAATGTCGGTCGCGGGATCATTCGGAATAGGCAGCCAGGTGCGAACCGCCATCACATTCGCAGGATTGAATCCCGGCCGCACGTTCAACAAATCCCAAAAGCTCCGCAGCAGCAACCCCGCGGCGATCATCAGCACCAATGAAAGAGCAAATTCCGTCACCATCAGCACCCGGCGCGTCTGCGCCTGCTCGCCCGACCCCGTCGAACCACGCCCCTCCAATTTCAGCATGTGCGTCAAATCCAGCCGGCTCGCTTGAAACGCCGGAGCCAGTCCGAAAATCAACCCGGCCACGAGCGAAGAAACCAGCGCGAAAAGCAGCACGGGCCAGTTGATCGACACCTCATTCAGCCGCGGCAGGCTTTCGGGCAAAATTCGCAGCAGGAATCCTTTCACGCAATAGAGAACCGCCAAACCGGCCGCGCCGCCCAACAACGAAAGCAGCAAGCTCTCCGTCAGCCACTGTCGTATCAGCCGCGACCGCGCGGCCCCGAGCGCCTGGCGAATTGCCACTTCGCGCCCTCTCGCACTAGCGCGAGCCAGCAACAGATTCGCCACGTTCACGCAGCCAATCAGCAGCACCAGTGCCACGGCCCCGAGCAGCAGAATCAGCGATTGCCGAACATTCCCGACCACGGTCTCCGTGAGCGGGATTAACCGCACCGTCCATGCGCTCTGCAGCGGATAGTCCTCCGGAAATTGCTTCTGCAAAGACGCCACCAACGCGTCCAACTGACTCTGCGCCGCCGCAATCGTCAGTCCAGGCTTGAGTCGCGCGATCACCGGCGCAAGAAAATGCAACTTGCGCAAAGGCGGAGGAGCGGGCGCGGCCGCAAATCCCGTTGCCGCCCAAAGTTCGGCGTTCCTTTCTTCCGTGCTTCGGCCCGGGTCGTGGTACCCGGGCGGCATCACGCCGACGATGCGATACAAGTCGTTGTCGAGCCGTATGCTTTTACCCAGCACATTCGGGTCGCCTCCGAACGCGCCCTTCCACAACCCATCGCTGATCAGTACTTCCAATGTAAATCCGGGTGTGTGATCTTCTGGATCGAACGAGCGGCCCAGCTGCGGCTTCACCCCTAGCAGCGCAAAATAATTCGGCGGCACCGCTCCAAAATAAATCCGCGCCGGCTGAGACGAACCCGTAAGATTCACCGAGCCGCCCCCCACCGGCGAAACACGCTGGAAAATCCCCGAACGCTCCAGATCCTGCCATTCCGGCACAGACATCCCAACGTCCCTCGCGCCCACGCCCGGAAGATCGTCCTCGACGCTGACGAGCTCCTCCGGATGCGGATACGGCAGCGGGTGCAAAAGCGTGGCGTCAACCACACTGAATATCGCCGTAGTCGCTCCGATGCCCAGCGCAATCGTCAACACAGCCACGGTCGTGAATCCCGGAGCCTTGCGCAGCATGCGCAACCCATAGCGCACGTCCTGCCAGAAATGATCCCACCCCACCCACCGGCTTCGCTCGTAGTAGCGCTCGCGCGATTGCGTCACGTTGCCGAAGCTGCGGAGCGCCGCAGCGCGCGCTTCCTCCGCGCTCAACCCCTGTTCCCGCAATCGCTCAATCTCAAGCTGCAAGTGCGCTTCGATTTCCGAGGTGAAGTCGTCCAATTTGCGTTTGCGTTCAAACATGGCTTTAACTTTTCGCCTCCTCCGCACCAAGAATCAGCGCGATGGCCCCCGCCAATCGCTTCCACTTGTTGGTTTCCTTCACCAGTTGCTTCCGCCCCGCAGCCGTCAACGAATAGAACCGCGCCTTGCGGTTGTTCGCCGAAACTCCCCACTTCGCACATATCCACCCACGTTCCTCCAGCCGCTGCAGCGCCGGATATAGAGCCCCGTGCTCCACCAGCAGCTCCTTTTCCGAAGTATCCTGTATCGCCCGCGCGATCCCCTGCCCATGCTGCGACCCAAATATAAGCGTCCGCAGGATCAGCAGGTCCAGCGTCCCCTGCAGCAATTCCAACCGTTCTTTAGCCTCTCGGGTAGACATATGACCTGAGTCTATCTCAATCTTAGACGCCCCCGCCACAAAATGGAAAGCAGCCAGCAGCAGAGAATTTGGAGCCAGGCGAAGCGCTCGGGCAAGCCTTCAACCCGAGAATGTCCCGACGCCTCTTGTCGCGGAGCCCCTGAAGCGGCCCCCTCTGATCGAGACCCGGCATTCACGAGATGCCCTCGTGTTAATCGGGAGTTAGCTTGCTTCACCGCGTGTTCTGAGGTGGCCGAATCAGAATTACCGAGGCCCAACGGTTCAAATATGAACTACGAGAACGGGACAGGGTCCCAACTGCAACACCCGATAGGTCGTCGAACCAAATACTGCAAGCTCCAAGGCGCCGCGGCCGCGCACTCCCAAAGTCACCAGGTCGGTTTTCGTTTCCTCGGCGAATTGAATGATTTCCCGGTATGGCTTGCCGATACGCACCGCCGTCTTTACCTTGAGGGTCTTGCGGCTCTCCCGTGGAATCAGGCTTTCGAGTTGCTCCGTCGCCGCAGCTATCGCTTCTTCCGTCTTGCCCGCACTTGGGACCTCTTCCAACACGTGGAGCACGGTCAGCTCGGCGTTGTATTCCTCTGTCGCGGAAATCCCATAATTCAAAGCCAGCACCGAATTCTCGGAGAAATCCGTGCAAGAAAGAATTCGGTTCAGGTGGTGCGTGTAGCGCTGCTCATGACCGGCGGCCATTAGGTCGGGCGGCGGTTCACGTACTCCCATCACCGGACACGGAGCCCTGCGCATCACTCGGTCGGTCACCGACCCCAGCATCAGCCGATCAAATCCTCGCAGGCCATGCGTTCCCATCACGATCAGGTCCGATTTCTGCGCCTCTGCAAACGACAGGATCGAGTCCGGTGCCATTCCTTCGTCCACAACGAACTCCGGCATTACCTCATCGTGTGTATGGTTCTTCACAAATTCTTGCAGTTGCTGCTTGCCGTTCCCGCGAAGTGTCTGGCAGTACTCATCGTAAAGGGCCGTTGAGGCAGCAAAGCTGGCGGAAGGGTGTCGCCATACCTCTACGATATGCTGCACCACCACCTTCGCCCGGTAGTGCTCGGCCAGCGATTGCGCATGACGATACGCCCTGACCGAGAACTCCGAGAAATCAATGGGACAATGGATGAGTTTAACTTCCAGCATGGTTCCTCATTAGGCCATCGATTCTGATCCATGCGCTGCCCGCAGGATTCGCAGCCATGTGCGAGCCCCGTCGGTTTGGAACGAATCACCTTGTATTATAGGAGTGAATCCCAGGTCAACCTCGCGGCAGAGTGACCGCGCATCCTCGAAGGCGCGGATGGGGCTCCTAACCATGCTAATCGGCGGTAAGCTCCTCTCTTCCCTTCCCGGTATCTGGTTATTGATGTCCGGTATCGCTTCCCGACTACTCCTTCACATGCGCCAACGGAATCTGCGAGAACAATTGCAGATCGATGATCATGTTCAGCCGCCGGTCCAGCTGAAAGAACGTCGCCGCCTTCCTTCCCGGCAACACCTGGCTCACCACCGGCACATACTTCAACCGCAGCGCCTGCGCCTGCCCATCCACTTCCAGCCAGTGCCGTACATAAATCAACGCATCTTCATCTGACATCGTTGCCCACATCTCCGCGTACTGCTTCAACAGCGCATACTTCTGGTTGTTCACTTCCGACAAGTCCTTTATGTAAAGGTTGTAGATCGGCCAGAACTTCTGCGCCTGCTCTTCCGAAAGCGACATATTCTGCCCGACCACCTGCATTCTCATAGCCCGCAGATCCCGGCGCAGCAAAACAATGTCCTCGTCCGAAACCGTCGGGCTGATCACCCTCTGCACCGTAACTTCCTGCTCCCGCACCCCCGCCCCCGGCGTCTTCCCCTCCCCCGCAGCCATTCCCCCACCCAGCGCGCTCGCCACCACCATGCCCGCAAAAAACGCCCCAGCCAATCCCGCCGCTCCCGCCATTTTGCCCTTCATAATCTTTCTCCTAATCTCTGTCACCTCGGGACAAGGAACCACCGAGAACAGCAACTCCGAGCGCATGTTAATACAGTTGGGTCGCTAATGCGTCACCGGCGGCATCAAGCGAGAGTCAACGCCTGCTTAACGCGTGGTCTCAACTCCTGAGTAACGCGCTCACCGGACGTCATCGTATTCCGGGGGGGGGTATTATGCACCGGTGGGGTGACGCCAACTCGACTTCCCAGATCCCCGTTTCTGGATGGTTCCCGGATTGCCGACAACTCGTCCAGAATCGCACGGCGCGCTTAGCGAATACAGCCTCTATCGCAATCCGTCAGGACCTCTGTGCAATTCCCAATCCCTGAAGCACCCGATTAACTGACATTCGGGAGCGACGAACCTGCAGGGATAGCTGGCTCGTGAAACATTCGCTTGACTCCTGAGTCGCGGCGTCGTTTAATATATTGCGATGCCATATATGGACCTGACAGCGTCACAAGTGGAATGGAAAAAGGGTAGCGCCGAGTTGCTCATTCTTTCGCTCGTCGAAGCCCGCCCGCGCCACGGTTACGAAATCAGCAAACTCATCGAGCAACGCTCTGCCGGCACGGTTCGTTTTCACGTCGCCTCGCTCTACCCGTTGCTCTACCGTCTTGAACGCCGCGGCTGGCTCTGTGGACGCTGGGTCGAAAAAAGCGGACAGCGCCGCCGCCGTTACTATCGTCTGACGCCTCAGGGCCGCAGAGTTCTCGCTTCGCAGCTTCGCGGCTGGCGCGAATTCGTCGCTGGCATCAATCGCATCACCGAGGCTGAAAATGCCTGAATGGAAGCCGGAAATTCTCCGCCGCCTTGCCCCGCTGAGGCTCTCCCCGGCACGCGAAGGGGAAATTGCCGAAGAGATCGCGCAGCACCTTGAGGATCGCTACCACGAACTCCTCGTGACTGGCCAGTCCGAAGACGCAGCTTTCCGCACCGCCATCGACGAACTGAAAGGCGAAGACCTGCTCGCCCGCAGCCTCCTGGCAGTCGAGAATGATTTGTATCGCGAGCCCGTAGCGTTGGGAAAGGGTAGCAGCAACTTGTTCGCTGGCATGCTTCAAGACATCCACTATGCCTTCCGCATGCTGCGCAAATCCCCCGGCTTCACCGCCGTCGCTGTCTTGACGATTGCCTTGGGCATCGGAGCCACGACGGCGATTTTCAGCATCGTGGATGCCACGCTGTTGCACCCCTTGCCGTACCCACAACCGGAGCAGCTCGTGCGGGTCGAGGATGATCTTCCCGGCGTGGGCGCGCAGGACGTAGGAATGTCGGTGCCGGAGTGGCACGATCTTCAGCGTTCCGGCATTTTCGAATATGTTTCGCCAGCAGTGTATGGGCCCGTGAATCTTACGGGCTCCTCTCAGCCTACGCGAGCCCGCTACTCCGGTGTCGCGCCGAATTATTTTGCCCTCCTGGGCGTTAAGCCACAGTTGGGCCGCACGTTTGATCCCGAGGATCAGACGCCCGGATTTACCCTTGAAGTTCTCATCAGTGACGGACTATGGAAGAGGGCTTTCGCGGCCGATCCGGGGATTCTGGGCAAAAGTTTGCGGCTTGACAATGACTTGTATACCGTCATCGGCGTCATGCCAGCCGGTTATCACGATCCAGGGCGAACAACCGAGCAAAGGAACATCGAAGTTTGGGCCGCGGTGGGTTTTGCCGTCCCGGGCCGCACTCCCCCGCTGCGCAACAGGCGGCGGACGGGAGCAGCAGCAATCGCGCGAATCAAACCTGGACTGACGATTGCGGCGGCGCAGAGCCAGTTGGACGCGCTGGTCGCATCTTTGCAGAAAGAATTCCCGGAAGATTATCCGCTGCAGAGCGCATGGACAGTGCGCTTGGTCCCGCTCAAGGAGACCGTGGTCGGCAATGCTCGCCAGTCGTTGATTCTGCTGCTTGGCGCCGTGGGATTGGTCCTGCTGATCGGCTGCGTGAACGTGGCGAATCTCCTGCTCGCACGCGCCAGCGCGAGGGGACGCGAAATGGCCATTCGCCAGGCGCTCGGAGCCGCGCGGACGCGGCTGGTGCGGCAATTGCTCACCGAGAGCTTGCTTCTTTCCCTCCTCGGCGGGATAGCCGGTTTAGCGATTCTTTTCTGCACGAAAGGATTTCTGGTGCGACTCGTGCCGGACAGCCTGCCGCGGCTCAATGACATATCGCTTAACTGGCCCGTTTTGCTTTTTGCTCTCGTAGCTTCTCTTGCCGCGGGCGCGATCTTCGGCTTGGCTCCGGCATTGCATGCCGGTCGGGTGGATCTGACTCACATGCTCAAACAGGAAGGGCGCGGCTCGACAAGCTCCGGGGAACAGGCGCGAACGCGCCGCCTGCTGGTAGTAACAGAATTTGCTCTATCGTTGGTGCTGATGATTGCTGCGAGCCTTCTGCTTCACAGTTTCTGGGAGTTGTTAAATGTGCGGCTGGGCTTCAATCCACAGAATGTAATGGCGGTTCGGACGTGGCTGCCTGAGCCAAATGACCCGAAGACCGACATCTACGGAACCCCTGCCCAAGAGGCGCCACTCCTACGTGAATTACTTCGCCGTGGCAGGACGTTGCCCGGAGTCGAAGAAATAGCCCTCGGAAATAGGGCATCCATTCCACTGAATCATGATCGAACCCAATCCCCGTTGGTCCTCGAAGGTCGCGAGATCCAGAGCAAGCAGCCTCCATTGGTCGAAACGTCGAGCGTGACGCCAGACTATTTTCACTTGCTGGGGGTCACACTGCAGCGTGGCCGTTTATTCGGCGAGATGGACAACGAAACCGCCCCGGCTGTCGCGGTGATCAACGAGGCGTTCGCCCGGACCTACTGGCCAAGCGGCGATCCCCTTGGTGCGCGCCTCAAGCTGTCTCCAGCGGACTCTTCCTGGACTACGGTGGTCGGCGTGATAGCGGATGCTCGGACTGAATCGCTGGTGGAATCAAGCGTTCCGCAAATCTATCTGAGCTTGTATCAGGCGCCCTCTGAAGGGGCGTCTAAAGAGCTGGTGATATTTTTGCGTGGACGACTGGACCCCGCAGCGACTCCAGTCGAGTTGCGTGAGCAGGTGCAGGCCGTCAACCCGGAACTCCCGGTTTTCGGGGCGCAGACACTCAATGACGCTCTTTCCGCGTCACTCTCCGAGAGGCGATTCTCGATGGAAATGGTTGGTCTGTTCGCTCTGACCGCGTTGCTTCTCGCTGGGCTTGGAATTTACGGAGTGATTTCTTACATCGTAAGCGAGCGCACACACGAGATCGGGATTCGCCTCGCACTTGGGGCGCAAAGCCGCAACATCCTGCGCATGGTTCTACGTCAAGGATTGGGGCTTGCCATTGCTGGTGCTGCGGTTGGGCTTGTTGGTGCGCTGATCGTGTCGCACTTAATGGCGGGACTGCTTTACGGTGTGAGGCCGACAGATCCTCTGACATTCGCGGGCGTCACCATTCTTCTCATCGGTGTCGCTCTACTTGCTTGTTATATTCCCGCGCAGCGGGCGGTACGTGTCGATCCGCTGGTCGCGTTGCGCTATGAGTAGACTCGCGTCGCTGGATTTACGAATTGAATTCGTTTTTTTCAAATTGAGGGGAGCCACTCTTATGACACAAGCGCGAATCTTCTTGCTGTTGGCGGTGGTTATCTTTGCCGCGGGCGGCCTGGGACAGGGCGCGAAGAGCGCGCTCGCCGCGAGCGGGCCTCGGGCGCAGGCGCAATCTCCTTCGCAGGCAGCACAAGCGCCACAGGCTCCTGCTGCATCGCAAGAGGTGCCCGCTCCACCAGCGGCCAAGCCCGCCGATGTCGCTTCGCCTGACGCGATCCTTGCTGCCCTCTACCAGGTGATATCGGGCCCAGTGGGGCAAGTGCGCGACTGGGATCGCTTCCGGTCGCTATTCCTGCCCGGGGCGCGCCTGATTCCCACGGGGCCTAAGAAAGAAGGCGGCGGTTTCGCCGCGCGCACCTTCACGCCGGATGAATTTGTCGCGCGGGACACGCCCATCTTCGCCAAACAAGCCTTCTACGAGAAACAAACGGCGCAGCGCACGGAGCGCTACGGAAATATCGCGCAAGTCTTCAGCACCTATGAATCGCGGCACGATCCGAAGGAAGCTCCCTTTGCGCGCGGCATCAATAGCTTCCAATTATTTTTCGACGGCACACGCTGGTGGATAGTGACCGTCTTCTGGCAGGCCGAAACCCCCGAGAATCCCGTGCCGAAGGAATTTCTTCCCGCGGGAAATTGACAGGTAGGCTTTGCTAGCCGGCCGGCGTGGATGGCGCGGCTTTGAATGTGAAACCAGAGGGGTGAAATGTTTCAGCTGGAATTTCCGTTTTGAGCTTCCCCTTGCCTCTGGAGCCTGGCCCTCCTGCCCCGTTCTGTCTACCGCAAACGGCGCTGGCCCTGTGCGGTGGCAGTGCGGCTCGTTTTGCCCGTTCTGCGCACCCGCTCTGCGGCCTTGCCCGCCCCAGTCAGCCTCGCCGCTGGCACTTCCCCGCTCGATGGCTTCCGAGCGCCGGGTAGCCTTGGCTTAAACCCCTGAATCTTCTCGGAATATGAATTTTCGGGTGCCGACTCGTTCCGCCCGCCGTTGCCCTCCTCTGAAATGAGCCCATCTCATAAATACCTCAGGAGGATTTTGAGGCGGCCGAGATGAATCATGGCCAGATAGTTTTCGGCGCGACGTTCCCATCGCGTCACCAGGCGGCGGAAGTTTTGCAGCCAGGAGAAGAGCCGCTCCACTCGCCAGCGTCGCCGCGCGCGTCGCAAGCAGCGGCCATCTTGGGTGGCCTTGCGGCAGCGATTGTCCCGGTGCGGCGCGATCAGTTGCGTGCGGTAGTGCGAGCGCAGCCGACGGGCCAGCGGCGCGCTGTCATAGGCTTTGTCGCCGATCAATCGCTCGGGCGGCGTCGAGAGGAAACGCTGCTGGAGAGTGGCTTCGACGAGCCCGCTTTCATGCGCTCCAGCGCCGGCCACGTGCACGGCGAGAGGAAGACCATGGCGGTCTGCGATGGCCATGATGTAGCAGCCTTTTCCGCGGCGATCATAGCGCACAGCAGAGCCCCTTTTTTGACCTTGCTGAAGCTGCCGTCGATGAAGGCTTCGGACAGATCCAGCTTGCCGCGGTCGCGTAAGTCCTCGGCCAGCTTCTGCGGAAGGCGCAGGAGTTGGCCAGTGCGTTGCCACTGTTGAAAGCGGCGATGGCAGGTTTGATAGGGAGGATAGCGGTCGGGCAGATCCGACCAGGCGGCACCGGTGCGCAGAATCCACAACACCCCGTTGAGCACCTGGCGCGCGTCGCGCCACGGTCGTCCTCGCCCATCGGCCCGCCGCTTCGGCTGGAAAAAATGCCTGAGCAGTGCCCACTGGGCATCGGTGAGGTCCATGCTGTTGGTGTACGCGAATTCTCATAACTCGCAACCAATCAATCACCTAAAAGTGTTTATGAGATAACTTCATTTGATTTTCCTTCCTTATTATGGCGATATAGTGAATCTCAATTGAGGTGTGGTTCGTCCATGAAGACCCTTCGAACCGTCTCCTTCGCTTTCGCGCTGCTTATCATTTCCACCCACCTGAGAGCTGCCGACCACCCCTGGATCGAGGTAAAGAGCGATCATTTCACGGTGCTCTGCAACAGCGGCGAGAAAGATGCCCGCGAGGCCGCTGCTGACCTCGAGCGCATTCGGCTGGTGCTGTTCAAAATTCTCCCCGGCTTTCGTGCCGACCCAAACGCCCCGGTCGTTGTCTTCGTCACTGCGGATGACAACTTATATGGGTCCCTCGTCCCTGACTACAATAAGCGCTCAAGAAGTGACAAAAATTACAGCGTCGTCCGGCCGGGCAGGGACCTGAATTTAATCGTCTCCAAGTCCGGGATCTTCCAGGGCGGAAGGGCCCAGGGTGAACTCGTGTTGCCTGCCGGGGTTGTCGAACCCACGGAATACAAGATGAAATGGGATTACGCGGACCTTGTGTCCGGGGTCAATTTCCACCGTGCTCCGTTCTGGTTCCGATCTGGTTTGGGAGATTTTTTCTCCCTTTCGGTGATCACCGATAATGAGGCGAAATTGGGCCTGCCCTTGAGAAGCTTCACACAGATCACATCCCGCGGTCTGATGATTCCCCTGTCCACGCTCGTAACAATGACCACCCGGTCCCCTGAGTACAAGGAAGAAGTACAGCAGCGCTCCTTCTATGCCGAATCATGGGCGCTCTTTCACTATCTCATGCTGGCCGACGAGGGCGCGCATCGGCCCCAACTGGAACACTATCTTCAGTTGCTCGCGCAAGGAAAGAAACATTTGGACGCCGCGCAAGAGGCCTTCGGCGATCTTGTGAAACTCCAGGACAAACTGACCATTTACTTCAGATCCTACGAATACCCATACATTGCCCTTCCACTCCCTCCTCCGGATTCCGGTCAGGAATTCGCCGTTTATACTCTCACCGCTGCGGAATCGAATTCATGGCTCGCCGAATACTATCTGCACTCCAAACGAACCACAGAAGCCAAGCCCTTAATCGACGCGGCCCTTGCCGCGGAACCCTCGCTCGCCCGCGCTCATGAGGCAATGGGTTTGTATTACGTCCTGCAAGTGGACTATCTGAATGCGCTGAAGGAATTTTCTGCGGCAACGGCTGGCGACTCCAAGCTTTTCCTCTCTTTTTACTACAAGGGAGTTCTCTCGAGTTTCGGAAAATCGGGAACTGAAATTCCCCCCAGCAGCGAAACAGATTTGCGGCGCGCCGTGGAATTAAATCCGATGTACGCCCCGGCTTCCATGGCATTAGCCCGGGTGATAATCCACCGTGGAGGGAATGCCGCTGAGGCAGTCGCATTCGCCCGCCAGGCCGTCGAATCAGAACACGATATTGTTCGCTACCACCTCGCGTATGCCGATATCCTCCTCCAGGCTGGCGACGTCGCCAAGGCCGAAGCCGAGGCGCAGCAATCCCTCGAAAATACACTTCCATTCTCGGAGGAAGAGGATGCCAAATCGCTCCTCGCGCTCGCTCAGGCATGCAAGCCGGGTGGCCCGTGCAAATCAATGGCCTCCAATCCCACCACCGCCAACACGCCCGCGCCTGCACCCGAATCCAACGACGCCGATGCAACGGCCGCTGGCACAAGCGAAGCCGCCGCAGCCAGTGGCATAAATGACGCCGCCGCTGCTCCCGTCTCCAGGATCCGAGGAGTTGTCCGCAGCCTTGCCTGCAGTGCCGATGGCAAAGTCTTGACTCTCGCCGTCGGAGAAAAGATCCTCACATTCAATACGACCAAGACTACTCGAATGTCCACTCCCGAAACGTTTTGGCTCGCCCCCTCTTACATTGATGTTTGCAAGCACTTTGCGGGTGAACCCGCGGAAGTTTCATACCGAGATGGGCGGCCCGATTCGAGGCCCCTCGAAGCAACCTCCATCCAGATCCTCGACCGGTTCTGAGCGGCTCTATGTGGAAATATTTGATTCCGGTGGTTTCCTTCATCGCTCTTTTCTCCGTTCCACTTTCTGCTCGGGCCCAGGCCGCTCCGCGAGAAGTTTCTTTATGCGATGTTGCAAACGATCCCAAGTCGTTCGACGGGCAGATGATTCGCGTCCGCGGATCCATGAGCGTCGGTTTCGAAGATTTCTCGCTGTACTCCAGGGATTGCAAGGATGTCCGCAACATCTGGGTTGCCTTTGGCGGCGACGTGGCAGGTGTGGTTGCGTCCACTGTGAACGATAGTTTCCGGAAGCCCGGTGCCGATATCAAAGTGAACGATGTCTCCTACGGAATCCAGAGGGACCAGGGCTTTTACAGATTTTATTCCTTGATCTCGGCGCGAAACGGCGAGAAAGCCATTTACAGTGTAACGGCTACCGTGACCGGCGCCTTCTTTGCCGGCATTGAGAACAAACGGGCGGGTGGCCCGCCCCATCGAATTCATATCACCCGCGAATGACCTCACCTCGGCGTTGCTTGATCGACTCGCGCATTTGACTTTGTGGTGCATTTGATTTTACGTGGGTGCCCCATCCCTTCGAAGTTTGAAGGGGTGGGGCTTTTGACTTTCTCTTCGAGTGTCCACAGGTCTCGCACTCAATCCGAGGCGCGTTGCGAATCCTCCACGATCTTTGCAGGAATTTTTCGATTGATCGTTCGCGTGAAGGCGGCCAGCCTAGGCTTCGACTCCTGAATTTTCGTGTTCCGCACTCTTTCCGCTTTTGGGAACGGGCACTGTTTTCCACCCAATCTCACATAGCCCCGCCTTGAAAACCCGCCGCGATTGCTTCCAAGGTGTCCGCGCTCGTACCCCTTTCAAGCCCCTCGCGCAGGACGAAACCTTCAAATTAGTAAACGATCAGCGAAAATCCCCAGCCCCGAAAGTACGGCACATGCCCGTGCGCCTCAAGTGGCATAGACAATCCTGGCTGTGCTCTGACGAGCTACCCTCGTGCCAAACTCTGGCATCAAGAATCGGACCACACAGCCTCCGTGCCCTCCCGCCTTTCTCCGCATCCTCTGTGTTAAGGTTCCCTCCTGCTTTTTGCCTCCCGCGCAGAAAATGCTTGCCCACCGTAACCATCTGTGTCATAATTACCTGTTGGTAATTTAAGGCAATGAAAAAAAAGACTCTCGCGCGCCACCCAAAGGCAATCGCCCCTCTGCCGCGAGCCACAGCCGCGAAGATAAGGCCAGCCCGCCACCCTTCCGGAGGGCTAGTAGCAACAGTCACCAAGTCAAGAATCGACCTAAGGGATTGGAATCAAAGCCTTTCCACATTTTCTACCCGCAACAAAATCGACGATCCGGCGCGCCTTTTGCGTCCCGGACGGGTTAGCGGGGCGAGGCTCGCCTTTCGAGTCCGCCGCGGCGGGATCGTCGTCCTGAGTCCGCCGCAAGCGGAGGAGCCGAACGCTCTCTCTTCGGTCCCCCTTGGGCGAGCCACGTTCCAGTTTCCAGCATCTAGCGTCCAGCTTCCAGGTTCTAATCGTCAGCTAGAAACAATTAGAAATCGCCGCAACCCTCCCAAATTCAGCCAGTTGACATTTTCTAATCGTCCGAAAAACGCAGACCCGGCGAGGGTCCGCGTCCTGAGCGACCAACGGGAGCCGAAGGAACTCTCTTCCGTTTTTTACACCGCCTCGCCTTTGCCTCCTCGTTCCGCTAAAATAAATAATTTCCAATTCGGGAAGGGAATCGAACTGAATGTCCTCCAATCAAATGCCGCGCGTCCGCTTCGCACCCTCGCCCACGGGATTTCTCCACGTCGGCGGCGCGCGCACAGCTCTCTTCAATTGGCTCTTCGCCCGCCACGAGGGCGGCACCCTGCTCCTGCGCATCGAAGATACCGACGTCGAGCGCAACAAGCCCGAACTCGTGGACGGAATCCTCGAGGCCCTGAAATGGCTCGGCATCGAGTGGGACGAGGGCCCCTTCTTCCAGTCCCAGCGCCTGGAAATGTATCGCGCCGCCGGTGAACGCATCCTCGCGAGCGGCGCCGGCTTCGCCTGCTATTGCAAAGGCGCGGCCTACGCCGGCGGCGATGCTGCAGAAGACCACGAAGGCGAAGGCGATGACGAAGGCCCCAAAGCCGCGAAATTTATCCCCTGCCCCTGCCGCGACTTCACCGATGCCGACCGCACCGCCCGCGAAAAAGAAGGCATCCCTCGCGCCATCCGTTTCCGCGTCCCCCGCACCGGCGCCACCAAATTCGAAGACGC
Source organism: uncultured Acidobacteriota bacterium (assembly GCA_963701005.1). GTDB lineage: Bacteria > Acidobacteriota > Terriglobia > Acidiferrales > UBA7541 > Palsa-295. The sequence goes on along the minus strand of OY969555.1, from coordinate 1,036,940 downwards.
CGTCTTCGGCCCCCGCGAAGTCCAAAACGCCGAAATCGAGGATTTCGTTCTTCTCCGCTCGAATGGCCTGCCCACCTACCAGCTCAGCGTTGTCGTGGACGATATAGACATGCGCATCTCCCACGTCATCCGCGGCGCCGATCACCTCTCGAACACGCCGAAACAAGTGCTGATTTATCAGGCTCTCGGCGCGCCACCACCAGTCTTCGCGCACGTCCCGCTAATCCTCGGCCCGGACCGCACGCGCCTCTCGAAGCGCCACGGCGCAACGAGCGTCGGCTCCTATGCAGACGAAGGCTTCCTCCCCGAAGCCTTCCGAAATTTCCTGGCGTTGCTCGGCTGGTCTCCCGGCGACGATTCGCAAGTCCTCGGCACGAATGAATTGATCGAAAGGTTTGCGCTCTCCGGCGTCAGCCGCACCAACGCCATCTTCGACCGCGCCAAACTCGAGTGGTTCAATACGCAGTATCTACAGAAGCCGCCCGTCGACTACCTCCTCCCCTACGTCGAGGCGGAATTAAAACGCGCCGGCCTATGGGAAGGCTCGCAAGCCAGCCGCGACCCCGCCTGGTTCGCGCACGCCGTGGACCTGATCCGTCCGCGCACTCGCCTGCTGCCAGATTTTACCGGCTGGGCGCGCGCCTTTTTCACCGACGATTTCGAGTACGAAGCCGAGGCCCGCGAAAAATTTTGGAAGGATGAAAAACTGCCCGCGCTCCTCACGAAACTAACCGACGCGCTCATCGCGATCCCCGATTGGAATCACGATGCCTGCGACGCCTCGCTCCGCGCCGTTGCAGCAGCCGAAGGAGTCAAAGCGGGCCTGCTAATCAACGCCACGCGCGTCGCCATCGTTGGCCGCGCCGTCGCCCCGCCGCTTTTTGAAACAATGGTTGTGCTTGGAAAGGATCGCGTGATTGCGCGCCTGCAGCGCGCCCTGCCGGTTATTTCCCAGCGTTAGCGGAAAAAATTTCGGGGTGCACCGCGCGCGATTTTGCCCCCGCCGCAGCCACCGAAAATTTCAGCTCGAGCGGAATTTTCACCGGCTGCAAGCAGGTAGTGTCGTTGCAAGCCTGATATCGCAGCGTCACAGGAATCGTAGTCGCCCCGAGCGGCGCATCGCCCGCCGCGGCAATTCGCAACCGCAAAGTCACTTTGCCCGTGTAAACATCAAGCGGCTTGTTAGGTGAGAAAGTAAATTTCTCAAGCTGCCCAGCCGGATAAATCGTATCAAGCAGCTGAAAACCCGCCGGAAGCTGCGGCGTGAGCGTCGTCGCGATCAAATACGCGTCGGTAGGCTTGTGCGAATTCATATGAAAACCCTTCGCAATCTCGACGACGATCGCCGCCTGAAATTCCTTCCCGCGCGTCACAGGTTCAGCTGATACAAATGCCTGCGGCTTCACAACAGCAGAAGGACTCGGGAGTGCAGAAGAATCCTGCCGCGCAATCGCCACCCCTCCCAAAGCCCCGAACGAAGCTCCGCCCGCGGCCAAGAACATCATGCAGAGAATTGATCCAAGGCGAGGCTTCCGCGTCACGACTCTAGACCTCAACTGGGGAGCCAAGCTTCTCGCTCAAGATGCGGCTCATCACCCGGTTCAGCGGTTCCCCAGTTTTATCAAGCACAAAATCCCCAGCCGCATCCGACCACCCCAGCTTGAAACTAGTCGTCAGCGCCGAAATCCATATTTGCCGCACAGGCGTGTTGGGACTAATCACGAACCGCGTCCCGTCTTCATCCTCGAACTCGATCTCAAGCTTCCCGCTCCCGCCCTCAACCTCGAATTCATGCTCGTCACCGAGATCCTGCAAGCGTTTGCGCAGGCTCTCAAACGCAGCATCACACTTCTTCTGGAATTCGTGTTCGTCCATCATGGCATTGGCAGGTTACCGCAGCATTGCGAGCTGGAGCAAGGAATCGGCGCTCAGTGGTCGCACCCTCCAGCGCCGCTCAGCGTAGCTCTTTAATTTGCTTTTCAAGCTCGTCGTGGCTCACGAGCCCGATAAACCGCTTATGAATCTTGCCGTCGCGCCCAACGACAATCGTCGTCGGCAGCCCCAGCAGCCCGCCGAATTTCGATGAGAGTTCATCGTTTCCCAAGAAAATTGGATAGTTCATCGTCATTTGCTGCCCGTCCACATCGAATTGCGTTTTCTCGACGAACGGCTCAACCACGCTTTTGCCCTCGTCGTCCATGGAGACGCCCAGCAGTGTGAATCCCTTGTCGGCGTATTCCTTTTGGAAGCCGATCATCCAGGGAATCTCCACCTGGCAGGGTTCGCACCATGTGGCCCAGAAATTGATCACCACAATTTTTCCCTTCAGATCACTCAGCTTGAGGTCCTTTCCATCCAGTCCCTTGAACGTCACGTCCGGCGCAGCCGGCAAGTCCTTCGATGCCTTGCCGCCTTCCTGCGCGGAAGCTTTGAATAGCCCGGACGCATTACAGCCCCCAAAATTAGAGGTCATGATCGCGAGCAACATCACGAAGAGCAGACCATTCAGCGGCTTCTTCATTTGCTGTGACTCCATCACCACGAAAACTTGTTCAGAAATGTAAGCTTACCCGAAAGCCACGTCAGCCGGTTGACGAACACCAATCCCCCAACCGCCAGCAGCAACGCGCCGCTGAATACTTCCACCGTATGCAGATGCCGGCGAAACCGCTGATAAAACTTCAAGAATCCGCCGATCCCCAGAGCCGTCACCAGAAATGGAATCGCCAGCCCCGCCGAGTAGCATGCCAGCAGAAAAACTCCCTGCCCCACGGTCTCGCGCGTCGCCGCAATTCCGAGCACCCCCGCAAGAATTGGCCCGATGCACGGCGTCCAGCCGAACGCGAACGCAAATCCCATTAGAAATCCGCTCACCGCCCCCGGCTGCCCGCCCATGTTACGAAAGTGCACGTCGCGATTCAGCCAGCGCGTAAGCGACGGACCGAGCAAGAAAATGAGCCCCACCGAATAAACTTGAACATCCTTAATCGAAGCGCCCGCAATACCTGACCAGAAGCTCAGCATCGCTCCCAACGCAACGAGAACCACACCGACCATCAGCCCCACGCGCACGGAAATTTTTGCCAGCCAGCCGACCAGATGCAGTCCGAAAAGCACGATCATCGCCCCCGCAAGCGGCGCCAGCAGGCTTCGATTGCGCAGCAAAAAAGCCCCCACAGCGCTCGCCGATGCTCCAAATGCGATGAACACGATCGAAAATCCAAATACAAACGCGAGCGCGGATTTCAGCAATCCCCCGCGCGGCGTTTTCCCTTCCTTCAGCTGTTCGACGCCGATTCCCGACAGCATCGAAATATACCCGGGCACAAGCGGCAGGACGCACGGCGAGAGGAACGATACCAGTCCCGCAACAAACGCCGCAAATATGGAAACTTCCATCAGTTTATGTACGTGTTTTCCAAACTTCTTGGATGCCCCGGAGGCGACATCGGTTCAGCCCAAAATCCAATTTTCCCACATCCCTTAGACGCGCGCCCGCGATATTTGTCGGCGCGCTCATGTCAGGAAAATCCCATCAGGTGGAGCCGCTGGCCGTCGCTCTGGATCGCCGCGCCCAGTCGCGCCTCTGCGTAAGCACATGAATTTGCAGCACTCTCCGCAAGCCAGCCGTTGGCACCGCGCATGCCTTTATTGCCCTCGCGGGTACGCTCGCTGGAGCTGGCAACGCCAAAGAAATTTGCCGCATGCGAATGCGGGCCCGATTCACCTTCCGCCCAGGAGGCCGTCATGACGCCGAATCAAGTCACCGCAGCCCGTGTTGCCGCAGCCTTTGCCGCCGTGGCTCTGTTCACATTCGCAGGCCGCGCACTCGCCGCCGATCTCGTCGCTGTTCTCCTCACCATAGCTGCGATCGCTCTCGATGGCCTGGATGGCTATCTCGCCCGCACACGCAACATGGCCACGCCACTCGGCGCTCAGCTGGATATTCTCGGCGACCGCGTGGTCGAAAATCTCTTCTTCACATTTTTCGCCGCGAGCGGCCTGGTCTCGCTCTGGGTCCCCGTGCTTTTTTTCGTGCGCGGCACACTCACCGATTTCCACCGCGGATTCGCCGCCCGCGCAGGTCGCAGCGCCTTCGGACAAAATTCCATGCTCGAAACCTGGTGGGGGCGCAGCCTGGCGGCCTCGCGCGCTAGCCGCGCCGCTTACGCCATCCTGAAATGCGCGTGCTTCTCCTATCTAGGGCTTCTGATCCCGTTGCCGCATGTTCCCAATCACTGGTTCAGCGCTGCCACCCGCCACTGGCTCTCGGCCGCAGGTCACGCTCTTGTCGCGGCAACTGTAATTTTCTGCATCGTCCGCGCCATTCCAGTTATTTGGGAAGGCCGCGTGTATCTCTCGGCCCCAGAGAAAATTTCGTCGCGGGTTACGGTCGAGGTGGCGCGATGAAGTCGTCCAACCCCATCGGCGCATTCTTCGATCTCGATGGAACGCTGCTCGCCTTACCATCCCTCGAATGGCGATTCATCGACTATCTGTTCGCGCGCAAAGAAATCAGCGGGCGCGACCTCGCTCGCTGGTTCGCGCACTCCGCAGCGAACGTCCTCCGCAACCCGCGCGCAGCAACTCAAGGCAACAAGCGCTACCTAGCCGGGCTTCGCGAGTCGCATGTCACCGATTGGTCGAATTCGCACGCCGCATCGGAGCTGCCGTTTTTTCTGCAAGGTCTCGCGCGCCTGACCTGGCATCGCGCGCAACAACATCAAATTTTTCTCGTCACCGGCACTCTGGCCCCGCTCGCTCGCGCGATTGTCCCTCGGCTCCCCTGTCCCGGCGAGATTTTCGCCACCGAGCTAGAAGTCCTCGGCGGCCGCTGGACCGGCTTGCTTGCAGGCAGCCACATGAGTGCCGAAGAGAAAGCGCGCACCATTCACATCATCGCGGAGCAACGTGACCTCGATCTCGCCCGCAGCTTTGCCTATGGAAACGGAATGTCCGATTTCGCAATGCTAGAAGCCGTCGGCCACGCGGTCGCCGTCAACCCATCGGCGCGCCTGGCAAATCGAGCACGCAAGCATTGTTGGAGCATCTGCCCCTGGGTCCAGCCACAAACTGCAATTCCAACTGACAGGAAAAACTTGCTAACTCCGGAGCAAGCACAATGAAAAACCCGCGCGAAGTTTTCCTCAATAATTCCTCGCAGAGCCAACCGATTCGCTGGCTCACCGAAACGCCAGCCGTCGAAGCTGCCGCTCTTCGCGGTGCGCTCACCGAAATTCGCCACTCCTGCGGCGCTTTCGAATGGGTGACATTTCTCTACCTCGCGTGGCTGCAAGCGGTCCTACTTTTTTTCCATCGAAACGTAACTCACGCCGCGCCGCTCTTCGCAATTCACTCCGCAGTCGCCATCGGAATCATTTGCATCGCTTTGGTGGCAGCACGCACGAAGAATGCCATTGCCCGCTTCGCCCGCGACTGGTACCCGCTGCCTCTCTACATTGGTTTCTTCGAGGAACTAGAAAGGCTGGTTCACGCCATCTTCCCGGGCTGGTTCGATCGCTGGCTCATCGAATTCGACTACGGCTTCGGGGGCATTCATCCGTCCATATGGCTCGCCCGTTTCGCAAGCCCCGCGATGAATGAATTCATGCAATTTTCCTATATGACCTATTTTCTTTACCTCGTCCTCCTCCCCGCCATCCTCTACGCCAACAAAGACCGCCTGGCCTACTGGACGGTCATGGTCTCGACAGCCGTTGCGCACTATTCCGTCTACGTGATCGCCGTGCTTCTCCCAATCCAGAGCCCGTATCACGCTCTCCCTTCGCTTGAAACAAATCCGCTCCCGGGCGGCTGGTGCACCGCCACCATAGACTTCATCGAGCGCTTCGCCCGCGTCCGTGGCGCCGCATTCCCCTCAGCCCATGTGGCCGGCTCGATGGTCGCGCTCCTCGCCGCCTACCGCTACCGCCGTTGGCTCTTCTGGGTCACGCTCCCATTTTTCTTAAGCATGTGCGTCGCAACGGTCTATGGCCGTTATCACTATGTCGCGGATGTGCTGGCGGGAATCGTAGTCGGCGCGGTCGGGTACATCGTAGGAAGTTTGCTGATGGAGCGAAAAGGCGCACTCGCAAAAATCGCCGAATAATTGTAAGCAAAATTAGCTCAAGCTCGGATGCCGCTTGTGCCACTCCGTCGCATCCTCATAAGCTAGCGCAATCGCCAGCAGCCACGCTTCGCTCCAATGCGGTCCGATAAGCTGAAGCCCCACCGGCAAACCCGCGCGCGTAAATCCGCACGGAATCGAAATAGCCGGATCGCCCGTTAAATTCGCCGGCCTATTCATCCTCACGAGCGCCGACCGCACCGTTTCCTTTTCTCCCGCAATTTCCACTTCCTTCTCGCCCAGTAAGGGCGCCGTGATGGGCGTCGCCGGCGCAAGAATCGCGTCCACGCGCTCAAAGACAGCCTCAAACTCCCTCGCCGTTTCGCGACTCACCGCGGCCGCCTTCAAATAGTCCACCGCGCGCACATCGCGCCCCATCGCCAGCCTCTTGCGCACCTCCTCGCTGTAATCCTGCTCGCGCGCCGGGAAAAACCCTTGCGCCTCGTGGTAGCGCGTAGCCTCAGCCAGCGCAATATTTGTGCTCGGCTCGACCGACTCCGCAAGATGCGGCAGCGAAATTTCCTCAATGCGCGCCCCAAGCGACGAAAGGCATTTCGCAGCCGTGTCAATTGCCCCCCGAACCTCCGCATCCACGCGTTCGAAAAAATATTGCCTCGGCCAACCCAGTCGAAATCGCCGCGGGATGCACTTGCGCATTTTCCGATAATCAGGCGCTCTCGCACCTTTCGGAAATTTCGCGGCAACCGCCTCGAGCATGATGCAAACATCCATCACGCTCCGCCCCAGCGGCCCAGCGTGATCCATGCTCTCGACCAGCGGAATCACTCCCTCGACGCTCACCAGCCCATACGTCGGCTTCAATCCAACGATTCCGCAAAGCGAGGCCGGAATCCGAATCGAGCCTCCCGTATCCGTTCCCATCGAAGCGAAGCCCATCCCGGTTGCTACCGCCCCGGCCGAACCTCCGCTCGAACCGCCCGATATTCGCTCGCGCGACCAGGGATTGCGAACCGGCCCGTAATACGGGTTCTCGCTCGTGATCCCATATGCGAATTCGTGCATGTTCGTCTTGCCAAGCAGAATCGCTCCCGCGCTCGTGAGCAGCCTTGCAACTTCGCTATCTTTTTCCGGCACGAAATCTGCGAGAATCTTCGACCCCGCCGTCGTGCGAATCCCCCGAGTCCAATAATTATCCTTCAGCGAAATTGGAATGCCGTGAAGGACGCTCTTCGGCCGTCCGCGGCCCAGCGCCCGCTCGGCAATTCGCGCTTCGCGGCGCGCACGCTCCGCCACAACCGTGAGAAACGCATTCAGGCCAGGATTTCCGAGTTCGATGCGCGCGAGCGCCGCCTCCACCAGCTCCACAGGCGAGATTTCCCGCTTGCGCAGCAGCCGCGCAGCCTGCTCGATCGAAATATATGCCGGGTCCAACTCGGAATGGGAAGCCACGCAACTCCTCTAGAAAATTTTCTCCTGTCGCCGCAGATTTCCCGCCGACCCAAGATTCGCGATCCGCAGCACAAACCCGTACCGCGTCTCGTTGCGTATGTTCCCAAACGACAGCCGCCGGTATTCAAATCCCAGTCCGCAGCATGACCCGTTGTAACTCACTTGCGCCACCTGGTTCTGAAAATTGCTCGCCGTGAAGTCATAGCTCGCGCCCGCCACCACGTTCCATCCCGGCCGTGTTAAGTCCCCATAGCCGACGAGCACGCGCAATTGATTCGACCGCGGCGTGAAATCGAAAGCCGGCGGATTCTCAAATGGCGGCGTGGGCAGGTTGACGACGGAAAAGTGCGCCACCGTAATCGACAACTCCTTGTACGGCTTCCATTTCACCAGCGTGCCGATCGCCGTCATCTGCCCGCGCCTGGGATCATAATCAATCCGCAGTTGCGTATCGAATCGCTTCCCCGGCGTCACCTTCAAGTCGCTCACAAGCGGCGAATATTTCCGTGGCTGGTCTGCGAATGCAAATGGCGTCAGCGAATCGAGCGTCTGAAACACGTTCCGCTGGCCGTTCACCAGCGCCCCGCCAAACGTCTGTTCGAAGAAATATTTCTGCACCAGCCTCCAGCTAACCAGTTCTTTGGCCTCGCCGCCACGCTTTCTGCGATAGAACCTCTGCGTGAAGCCGTATTCCACTTCGTTCGTGTCCGTCAGTGTTTCGTCCTCATCGAAGCGGATGAACCGCGCAAAGTCCTTCACTCCGGTCACGTAGTTGTAAACGATATCGGGCTCGATCACGTGTTTCCATTTCGTCTCCCCGTCTCCCCACACGCGTTCGATCGTCGGCGGGCGCACGTCCACCGACGTTTCCTCCGTGGTGCGGAAAAAGCCCCGATCAAGGAGTCTCCCATCAGCCACTTCTTCGCCGTAGTAGGTCGAACGCAGCGTAAAGCTCGGCGTCACGCTCAGCCACGGCCCCCAATGAAGCGGAATCGTTACGTTGGGCGCAAACTCGCTGCGCGTGATGAAGCCCGGCGTATCAAACGGCGTCACCGTCTCGCCTTTGTGCTCCGCCCCGCTGAACATATCGAAAGAAAAATAAATTGGCAGCTGCGGAAAGGGCGCCTGATCCACGGAGCTGAACCGCGCTTCCGGAGCCGTGCGCAAGGTAATCGACGACTGTGGCGAAGCGCTCAGAAAGTTCTTGTAACTCAGCGCCGCAAAATCCACGCTGAAGCCGTGAAAATTATTCGTCAAAAATAATGTATCCCGCACTTCCGAATTCACCGCCTGGGAAAATGTTTCCGCCCAGGCCAGCCGGAACGTAAGTGACGTGAGCTGATTGAAATCCACCACCGCGCGCCAGCCGTCGGGAAGCAGCGCCGTGAAACCCACATGGTCCTCGTGCCCGCCTTCCTTCAGCGGCGGCGCGTCCGTCTGTTCCAGCCCGCGGTCCATCACTCCGAAGTAGGTGATGTCAAACCGCGCGTTTTCCCACGGCTTCATGCGCAGTTCGCCCTTCTCGCTCCACCCTCGCTTGCTGAAATAATCGCCGCCAACTGTCGCGTCCATCCAATCCGTCGGCGCCCAGTAAAACGCTTCTCCCAGCACATACCCCTTCTGCGTGCTATGCCCCGGATCAGGAATCATGAATCCGGATTCGCGTTGCTTCTCGGCCGGAAAGGTCGCGAACGGCAGGTACATCACCGGGACCGTCTCAATCCGGAAGTTTCCGTTTTCGATGCGCACGTTCTTTTGCAGCCGGATTGTCGCGTCTGGCGCATAGAATTTCCATGTCGGCTTCTTCGGATCGCAAACCGTCAGCCACCCGTTGTGAACCTCATACGTGTTCTCGTCCAGCCGGTCCACTTCTTCCGCTTCCACATAAAGCGGGTTCGGGCTGATCAGCAGCGTGGGCAGCGGCCTCCGCTGCAGCACAAACGACGCCCGCACGTTGTGAAATTTCCCCCGCCCCGTCCGCAATTCGTAGCTCCCATCGCTCGCTTCCACATGCTGCGTCATGTAGTCGAGTTGCACGTTCCCGCGCGCGACCGCCTCCTGCGTCTCGTCGTTGTACTCCACATGGTCCGCCCGCAGCCGCGAATTCTGGTGATGCAAATCCACGTGGCCGTCCGCGTAGAACACATTTCCCACCTGCCGCTGCTGGTCCGATTCGAGCGTGGCTTCGCTCCCGGGCGCGCCCGGCGCCACGCTGCCTTTCGAGCTCTTCTGCGCGGAGGATTTCGCCGCCGGTTTCTGCGGCGTTTTCGTAGTTTCCTGGCCAAAAGCAGCATGCGGCAACGCAATAAAACCGGCGACAAGCGCTACAAGAAGAACGAATCTGCGGAGAGGTTGCAAGTCGCTCGCGTTCGGCATCGCCTCAAAAAGTCCGGAAAGTTCGCCCTAAAAAGAAATTCGAGCCTAACATGCGCCCCCCACTCCGGCAATCGCGCCTCACGTGAGAACACCCCGGACCCGCGCAGGTTGCCTCATAAGCAACACACCGCTCAACCCGCCCGGTGCTCGCGCACATCCAGTAGTGCTACCATAGTCGCGTTCCGCCACTGGAATCTCCGCAGCGCAAAACGGACCAGTGATTCCAATATGCTCGCAGTGTGGCGCCCTCTTGCTTGAGGACTCCGAAAGTTGCAGTTTCTGTGATAACCCGCTCGCCGAGAACGTCTCCGCTTCCGAGCAGGTGCCCGTCGGTGTCTCCGCCGCAGCCTCCGCCCCAGCGTCGGCTGAAGAACCCGAATGGCGCCGCGAAGTTAGCCGGCGCCTCGAACAGTACCGCGCCCGCCGTCGCCGGCTAAATCCCGACGACTCCCAGTCCGGCCTCCCATTCTCCGCCGAAATCGAACTCGAAGAAGAAGTCCGCGATCGCCCGCGGCCGCGCCTCCCGCAACGCCAGCGGCAACCTGAGCGCATGGAAATCAATATCCAACCCGAGCTCGATTTCTCTTCCGCCCTCGACGATCGCGCGCACCCCCAAACCGCCCTCGTCCCGGTCGCCGATCTCGCCGCCCGCCGCCAGGCCGGTTTGCTCGACGCCATTTTTCTCGCGCTCACCTACGCCGGATTCCTCGGCCTCTTCCGCTCTCTCGGCGGCCAACTCACCTTCGAAAAAATGGACAGCATCGTCTATCTCATCTGCTTCTACCTGCTCTACGCGCAATATTTCTTCCTATTCACCACTTTTGCCGGAGCCACTCCCGGCATGCAGCTTCGATGCCTCACCATCGTCCGCCTCGACGGCACTCTCCCAGACACGCGCCAACTCCTCTGGCGCAGCTTCGGCTACCTGCTCTCAGGCGCAACGCTGATGCTCGGCTATCTCTGGTCGCTCTGGGACGAAGACCATTTCACCTGGCAGGATCGCATCTCGCAAACCTACATTACCGCCGCAGCTCCCATCGCCGATTCCGATCCATTCGAAGTCCGAGCCGTTCACCACACCTTCGCCCACAAGTAGCCTCTCGCCAGCCCGCCATTTCGACGGGCATCCCAAACTGCAAAAAATCTTCAAAATACTCCTTGTCTTAAAGTTGACTTTAAGTTGTACGGTTTTAGAGGACGGCAGAGACTCAAGCCTGCCGCCACGAGGAGACCATCATGAGAAACATTTTCGCGATATTCACATTACTGCTTGCCCCCGCCTGTTGCAGCGTAGCGCTGGCCCAAACCGAATCGGCGGCACCTCGGCAGCACGTCGTTCAGGCCGCCACCGCTCTTGATCCCCAAATGGAAAAGCGCGCGCTACAGGTTTTCCTGAACTCCGTTCAAAAGCAAATCGTCTCCGCCGCCGAGGCCATGCCGGCAGACAAGTACGGCTTCGCGCCGACCGACGGCGAATTCAACGGCGTCCGCACCTTCGGTCAACAGGTGAAACACCTGGCGGCAACCAATCATATCCTCGCAGCCGCAGCGCTCGGCGAGGAGCCGCCAGCCGATGCCGGAGACGAGATCGGCCCTGAAACAGTGCGGACCAAAGCAGAGATTCTCGACTACCTGAACGCATCATTCGCTCATCTAGCCAAAGCGATCGACGCCATCGGCGACACCAACGTGCCCGTCCGTTCATCCCCAATCTCGCCTTTGAAATCCACCCAGACAACCCGATTAGCACTCACCGTCGAGTCCTTGATTCACGCCTTCAACCATTACGGCCAAATGGTCGAGTATCTGCGCATGAACGGCATCGTCCCCCCGGCCAGCCGCCCTTGAAACGATACCGTGTCACGCCATCCAGCCGCCCCGAGAGGTGCGCGGAAGAGAATTCAGTCGCGCCTTTCGCGGATGAGGGTGCCTGGTGAATGTGTCAAGGATGATTGAGCGAGGGGAATCAGTGGTCCGCTTTTCTCGTTTATGCCGCACCTTGTGCAGTGCGCGATATTCCGCTTCACAGCGGCGTGCCGACAAACTTCCACTTGCCCCAGCCGAAAGATTCATGAACAACGGAAAAGTGAGCCCGCGCCAGCCTCAAAATCAAATCCGGATGCGTCAACCACTGCTCGTAGGTTTCTCTTTCATACTCAATCATCGTCGCAAGTGCATCCACCTTTCGCGAAACCCGCCGCGCAATCCGATTTTCGGAAACCGAGTGCGTGAATCTTAGAAACGGCGTCAGCCACGGCTCCACGATCACCATGCGCCCGTTCTTCGCCAGCACGCGCTGCGTTTCCCCCAGTGTTTCATCCAGGTCTTGCGGAAGCCTGGGCAAATGATGCAACCCTCCCTGGACAATCACGACATCTTTGCTTCCGTCCGCGAAGGGAAGCTTCCGGCAATCGCACACGTAGCACTGTCCCGGTCCTCGATATTCCGCCAGCAGCCGCGGAGAGATATCAGCGCCCTCAACATGAGCGAAGCCCATCCGCTCCAGAGCATGAAGCCCATTCCCGCGCCCGCAAAAAATTTCCACCACCCGAGCATCCCGAGGCCAATCACCTGCTCCCAGCTCTCGCAGTCGTCCAAGAAATTTTCGGATTTCCTGCTCCGGCGTTTCAAAACGCAGGTAGGCGGCCTCCCATGGATCGGGCGTCGCCGGCGCTTCCGGAATTCTTTTCGTGCCGCCTATCGTTTTTTCGCTTCTGTGTGTGGATTGTGCATGAGCCATCGATCGAATTTCTTCGCGTCGCGCCAGACATTATACAGTCTTCCCCATCCCCCCTCGCTCTAGGCGATTAGTACTCCGTTCGCCGCTGGAGAACCAGCCGTGCTGCACACCCTCGGCAGCAATGATAAGATTACGAACCGTCCAGCGTTCCAGCGAAACGACACGAAGGATTAGTGAATTGCGATCCATCGAAAATCAATCTCGCGCAACGCATTCCGGCGACCGGGAAGATCCCGCTCGCCCGGAATTGGCCGAATCACTCGCCTCCGACAAATCCCTCAAGATTTCAGTCGTCATGCCTTGCTTGAACGAGAGCCGCACGCTCCCGGCTTGCCTCCGAAAAGCAAAAGCTGCTATCGAGCGTCTCGGTGTCCATGGTGAACTGATCGTTGCAGACAACGGCAGCACCGACGGTTCGCAGGCCATCGCCACCGAACTGGGGGCGCGTGTCATTCCAGTTGAAACTCGCGGATACGGCAGCGCCCTTCGCGCTGGCATCGCCGCGGCGCATGGTGAATTCGTCGTCATGGGCGACTCCGATGATAGCTACGACTTTACGCAAATCGGTGCGTTTATCAGCAAGCTAGAGGAGGGCTATGACCTGGTCATGGGCAATCGTTTCCACGGTGGAATCCTCCCGGGCGCGATGCCTTTTCTCCACCGCTTCCTCGGAAACCCCGGCCTGAGCTGGCTCGGCAGGCTCTTCTTCAATTGCCCCGTCGGCGACTTTCAATGCGGCCTGCGTGCGTTCCGTAGAGACTCCATCGAAGCGCTGAACCTCCGAACCCTGGGCATGGAGTTCTCCACGGAAATGGTCGTGAAGGCCACTCTCTTCAAATTGCGAATCGCGGAGATCCCCACAGTCCTCGCGCCCGATGGCCGCGACCGTCCGCCTCATCTTCGAACCTGGCGCGACGGCTGGCGTTACCTCCGTTTCCTACTCCTCTATAGCCCTCGCTGGCTTTTTCTCTATCCCGGCGCAATCCTCTTTGTCCTCGGCGTTGCCGTCAGTGCCTGGCTGCTTCCCGGCCCGCGCACAATCGGAAAAGTCACCTTCGATTACCACACGCTCCTTTTCGGCGCCATGTCCATCCTCATCGGATTTCAGTCCATCAATTTCGCCGCCTTCAGCAAAATTTTTGCCACCACCGAAGGTTTGCTGCCCGAAGATCCGCGTCTAAGCCGTATGTACCGCTATGTCACTCTCGAAGTCGGCCTCGTGCTTGGAACCGCCCTCGTGCTGGCCGGCGCAGGCATGTGGATCTTCGGCCTCAATTCCTGGCAAGCTCATCATTTCGGCCTGCTCGATCCGGATAGGACGCTGCGCATTGTGATCCCCGGGTTCGTGTCGCTCACACTGGGAATTCAAATCATCCTTTCGAGCTTCTTCATCAGCCTGCTGGGAATGGCGCGGCGTTAGAAAGTCCGGACTGTTCGGCTGCCGTACGAATTGCAGGAGGGTTAAGCGTGGCGGAGTTCGTAGGCGCCTTGCACCAAGGGCTCGTTCATGGCCGCAGGGTCCGCGTCCTCGCGAATCGCCTTGCCGCGTTCATCCCCGCGCGCGCCCGCGTCCTCGACGTCGGATGCGGCGACGGAGCACTCGACTCGCTCATCGCCGCCCAGCGCCCCGACGTCTCCATCGAAGGCATCGACGTGCTCGTCCGCCCCGAAGCTCACATCCCGGTTCGGCCCTTTGATGGCGCCAAAATCCCGTACCCCGACGCAACCTTCGACATCGTAATGTTCGTGGACGTCCTGCACCACACGCTCGATCCCAAAGTTCTCTTGAGCGAAGCAGCCCGCGTCGGCAAAATGGTCCTAATCAAAGACCATTTCCGCGAAGGCCTCCTAGCCGGCCCCACTCTCCGTTTCATGGACTGGGTCGGAAACGCCCATCACGGCGTAGCGCTTCCCTACAATTATTGGTCCAAGTCGCAATGGAACGCGGCCCTCGAAGAAGTGAAGTTGAAGACAGCCGAAATCAACGAGTCCTTAGGCCTATATCCCCCACCAGCATCCTGGCTCTTCGAGCGCAACCTCCACTTTGTCGCCACACTCGAGCCCTCGGCTGAGATTCAAGTCATCTCATAGATGACTCTGATGGCGGTACGGGAATGAACTTATCCCAAGCAGAGTGTGTCGTTCGCGCCCCGGTCAAATCCGCGGGGTCCAAGGAGGCCGACCGATCAGCCGCGCCTTTGCTTCGCATTTGTTTTTAATCTGAAATGAAGCTATCTCATAAATGGTCTCAGGCCATTCCAAATGCGTGAGTTATCGATCATCGGCCCTCGAAAAGGCTTTATTTACGCCCCCTTTGACCGCATGCCATTTTTCTCGATTGGCGAGCATGTAAAAATTTCATATTTATGAGGTGGCTTCATCTGAAATTTTAAACGGCTCTGTTGACATCCTGTCGGAGGAGAGGGTGCCTCAAGCGATAGAGGTTGTAGGTCAGTCCCAACAGCGACGCTTGGCGCTGCTGCATCGCCAGGCTGCGGCCCGGCGCTCGGGCCGAGAGTTTGCGTTTGATGATGGAGAAGACCGTTTCCACCTTGGCTCGCTGCCGGTAGGTCTTTTCCGGAAAATGCCGCCGCATCTGTCCGCGGATTCCCACGCGACTGCTGCGGCCGCGCTTGGCCGGGATGATGCTGCGCGCTCCGAGCCGCTCGCGGATGTGCCGATGGTTTTGTTCGGTGTCAAATTCGGCGTCCGCCAACACCAAATCGATCGACGCGACGCGGCTCGCCGCGTCGACCAAATCCGGCAGACTTCGGCAATCGCACCACGGCGCCTGCCGCCCGCGCTGCGCCAGAATGATCAGTTTGTCCAGATCGGCGACGATCAGCCACTTCAACCAATAGCTCCAGCGCGTCATGCCGCGCGGCCGCTGCTCGATGCGGCGAATAAAAAAGGTGCTCGCGGCGTTGTGGCTCAGTCCCGTACCGTCGACGGCCACGCGGGCGCCGCGCCGCGCGCGACGTTTTGGGCTCTTGAATCGCCGCGCCGATTCTCCCAACACACGATTGATCGTCTGGTCGTCGAGCCGCTGCAAGAAACGGTACAAGGTGGTGTAGTCGGGCACGCGGGAAAGCTTCAGGGCCACGAGCAGCTCGCCGTGCTCGCGCAAACGCACTTCGGTTTCGCGAAAGGTCCAGTCCTCGTAGCGCATCAGGCAGAGCACGGCCAGCAACTGCGGTTGGGTGAATTGGTGCTTGCTGAAACGGCTGCGGTAGGACGGCAGAGTCGCCGTGGCCACATCCAGGGCCACGCGCGCAAACGGCAGGAGTCCAATCTCTGGCATCGCTCCTCCTGCTCGCATAGAAAACACCACTCGCCCGCGCCTGTCGCGGCCCAAATTCACGCTTGTGACGAGGATGTCAACAAAGCCATTTGAAACTTGAAATTTCTTGATCCAAGCTGTCGCAAGATTTGTCATTCGCTCCGGTCATCCCGGAAGCAATTCGGCTCATGCACTCGCCCCGCGAAAATCCTACCCAACCATCTCGCTCTCCGCCTCCGCATGCTCGTGCTTTCGATGCCGCTTCACCGGCGCTCCCGAAGGCAGTGGCGGCGAAGTCGCCAGGTAAGCCTGCAGCAGGAAAAGCAGCGCGTTCGAGGGTATCTGCAAATTGAAATCCACGAAGCTGTGGAGCAAAAGTCCGCTCACGGCCGTGATGGCTCCGGCGTGCAGCGCCCGCGAAAAATGCCCCTGTTCCTCTTCAAATGCTTTCCGCGCATCGCGAAACAGAATCCACAAAAACGCCGCACAGCAGAGCCCGCCCGCAAGCCCTGTCTCCGCCAGAATTTCAATGTAGTCGTTGTGAGCATGATCCACCACCTTGCCGTCGTACCCCGTCTCATACCGCGGATAAACGGCCACCAGCGTCCCCAGCCCGCTCCCCCGTATCGGGTGATCCAGAAAAATATGCGCTGCTCCGCGAAACATCGTCGCCCGCCGCGACAGCGAAACGTCTCCGCGCATGGACGAAAATCTCTCAATCGCTTTTCCAGCTCCCATCCACACAATCAGCGCAACGGCCGCGAGCGCCACAATCGCAATCGCCGCAATCCGCGGGCCCTCCGGCCCTTTCCGGCTTCGAGCCAGCAGCGCCAGCACGCCCACTTCGAACGCCAGGCTCACGATCCCTCCGCGCGAGCCCGAGAGAATCAACGCCCCCAGCGGAACGATCGTCAGCAGCCCGGCCATTGGATACACGTCCCGCCGCACCCCGCGGAACACCAGCAGCGCCAATCCGACCGGCAGCACCAGTTCCACAAACCCCGCGAAATGATTGCGGTTCACGAACGGCCCGAAAGGATCGCCCCCGGCCGTCAATTCGCGAAACCAGTAAATTTTCCCCTCGGACGTGAAGTGCTGGATGATTCCGATCAGTGACACGCCGAAACAAAGCAGCACCAGGAACCACGCCAGCCTCGTCAGATCCGCCCGCTCCCGAAACGCCTGTGCCGCCAAAAAAAATAAAATGAAGTACGCGGTCAGCCTCAGCAGTTCCGTCCCGGTCAAATACGAATACGCAGTCATCCGAAAAACAAGCTGCGCAAGCCCGATCCCCAGCAATCCGAGCAGTGGCCAATTGAGCGCGCTCCATTGAATCTTCCGCTCGCCTTCCCGCACAAAGTCGATTGCCCAGATCACGAACAGAATTGCCGCCGAAATCTCCAGCACCGATTCGGACCACACTTCCACCACGCCGTGCGCCAGCACGCTGAACGCGAACACCACGCAGAGTCCCGTGCGCAGCGCCTTCATCGCGCCGGCTTTCCTGCTTCGGCGCTAGCCGGAACCAGCGACACGTCCGCCACCCACGCCGATCCGCTCAGCTTGTTGTCGAATAGCCGGCTGGTAGCGCGGTACAAATGCACAATAAGAAAGTGCGTGTCCGGCCCCGTGCTGATGTCCCCCTCGACGGCGGTCCAGGGATGCGATCCAGCCAGGTTCTCGGTCAGCAGACTCGTCGCTCCGCCGCCGCGCGCATCGGATACCGCGAACCTCATTCCGCTTTCGGTCGAGATCGCCTCGGTGCGCATGTACGCGTGGAAATGGTAGGTGCGCGAAGGTTCCACCGGAACATATTGGACGGGCTCATCCAGCGCGACATTCGTTCCCCCGCCAAAATCCAGCCGGATCGATCGCGTGCCGTAAGACGGCGGCGCGGACTCGAAATCTATCGCCACACCCAGCAGCGGCGACCACCGCCAGTCCAGCCCGCCATTCAAAAAATCCCGCGCGAATCCTCCATTCCAGATCAACGATCCGCCCGCCGGGTCTTCATTCGGCAGTCCCGCCGCTGCCAGTGCCTCGCGCCACACCCGTCGAGCATCATCGCTGCGATTGCCGGCAATGAGTTCGTCAAGGAAGGGAAACGACCGCGTGACTGGAAAAGTCTTCCCAAGCGTCAGTAGCCGCTGCCACACCGCCAGCCCGGCGTCCGCTTTGTGATTCGATGCGAAAAAATCGAGCGCCTGAAAATATGCGTCCACATCCGCCGGGAGCACGCGGTCCAGCAGCAGGTTCACGTCGCGGTTCGATCGCCACGTCCGGGAAATCCCGAGCGGCAGCAGCGTCGGGTCCGTCCGCACCGCTTGCTGAATCTGCGAAAAGCCTTCCGGGTACTCTTCCTGGCGCAGCAGAAAGTTTCCGTAATTCCAAGCCACTTCCGCGGAAGTGGGATACACCGCCCTCGCGCGATCGAAAGCCGCCCGCGCGCCCGAAATATCTCCGTTCTCTTCCCGTGCGCTCCCGAGGTCCATCCAGTAGTGCGCCGAGAGCGGATCATCATGGACGGCCCTCTCGTAATCCGCGATCGCGCCAGTCGGATCCGGGTCCGCTAAATCCAACTGCCGGAAACGCCCCACGCGATCCCACGCCTCAGCATTGCCTGGAACCATTGCCGCGCCGCGCTCCATGCGCTCCAGGTGATCCGAATGCACGCGGAAATCCGCCAGCCACAGTCGCCCGGCCGCAAAGCACATCAGCGCCGCCGCGGCCACCGTTGCACCAAGCAGCGCCAGCTTCTGACCCCGGGTTTCGAGAGAAATCTCCACGAAGCGCTAATCTGCTACGGCCATCGCCCTCTCCGCAAGCGCTAATTGGAATTAGTCCTGAAGGAGCCTGTCCAACGGCTCGAGAATCTTCGCAAGCCGCCGTTTCGTTGACGCAAGGCGCGGCTCTCCCGCGGATGTCAATAAAGCCTTTTTAGATTTGAAATTTCCGTCGTCTCAACGCCAACATCGCGCAGGCGCGGGAGGCTTCATTTCCTTTGTCCCCAGCGATAAACAAATCCAGCGGAGATCCGGTAATTTCCCTCTGAAGCGGTGCCGGTCAAAAAGAGCAGATCGTTGAAGTGCGTTTTCTCGTAGTCAAACTCGATCACCCGCACCGCCCAATGCTTCGCAAGCCGGTATTCGATGCCGCCACCGCCCGCGTATGCGTACCCGGTGGCGCTCCTGGTTGTGGCCGGGAACCCGCCCGTCAATGGCAAACTCAAAATCTCGCCTCCGTAGCCGATCGTAAATTGGCCATAAGGAATCAACCTGTGCCGGTGCCCCAACACATACACCCGCGGCCCGCCCATGAACGTATAAATGGACGTCTTGCCGTTCACGCCCTGGTTTTTATACGTCCCGCTAAAATCCCCGACTATTGACAGCCAGCGATAGCGGTTGTACACGAGATCTGCGTTCCATCCGTTCATCCCGAAGCGTGGAGCGGTGGGTGCGGCATACGACCGGAACGTATAGCCCAAGCCGATTTCGAACTTCGGCACCGGCACCTGTGGCTTCTTCTTTTTCGACGGCGTCGTTTTCGGCTCCTCCGGCTTCGGCGCCTCCTGCACCGGTATGTCCTGGGCCATGGCGGGCAGGCCAAAAAATATAAGCAAAGCGAAAAGTGCCAGCAGCTTTTGCATCCGCAACATCCTCCTCTGATTTGTAGCCCAGCCGCGCGCAGCCCCTGCGGCTCTTTCGCGCACCCAAGAGAGTCTCCTGTACCGCGCAAGCGCGCAAGAGTAAATCGAAATTAGCTCGGATGAAAGGTCTGCCGTTTAGGGATGTACCGGCAACTGGAATCCCAGGGACGAATCCGCCCCGCCATCTCCGTGCCCTCCAGCTTTTCTCAGTGCTCTCTGTGTTAAGGTTCCAGGTCTTGCCTTCCTCTTTCTTTCTCCCCACGCAAATATCAGGAATCCACTCGATAGAATTATTGACCGGCGTCCCCGAGAATTTACCTGGTACTAGCGAAGCCCCAATCCTCTATCTCCCTGATTCCATTCGATGACTAGTACTCGCAAGCCCTGGCACAAAGACTGCAAGTACCCAACGCGTCCAGCTACGTCTCATCGAACTTGCTGGCGATCATAATTGCGATCATGGAGGCGACAATGAAAACGAAACTGATAATCCTTGCAGCAGCTTTCGCTCTACTCGCAGCCGGCCCCGCATTTCCGCGGCAGGAACAAGACACAGACAAACCACAGGACCAGCAAAAGCAGGAAGAGCACCGGCAGGACGATAAGGAAAAACCGAAGCAGCAACAGGAAAATGAAAAAAAGCCAGCACAGGCCGCCAACCGCGACCAGCACGACGCAGCCAATCGCGGCCGTCGCATAGCGGACGCCGATTTCCGCGCCCACTTCGGCCGTGAGCACACCTTCCACGTCGTCCGCAGCGATGACCGCCACTTCCGGTTCGGCGGCTACTCGTTTGAATTCGTCAACGCATGGCCGGCTGGCTGGCTCTATACAGACAACTTCTACGTCGAGGATATCGACGGCCAGTATTTCCTAATCGACCTGTTCCACCCCGAAGTCCGTCTGCTGGTAGTCATAGTGTAAGTTCCAACAGTCGCCATTTAGGCTGCGCGCCAATTCCCCGGGCCGGGAGCAATCCCGGCCTTTCTAATTTTTCAGTACTTGGCACTAACCGGGAACGCCAATCTTTACCCGCATTTTTCTCGAGGGTCCGGCCTTCCCGTGGCGCAGACACTCCTGTCTGCGCTCCTACGAGCGATTCCCAACCCAAGAGCACCCATCGCATATCGGACCAAAAGTCCACAGCCTCGCCGCCGCTTCGTCGCGGCCAGACACGCCTCGCCGGTGATGACCTCCGCCCTCCGGTACACAAATTCAATTTCGACCGCCACGTTTCCTCATGCCGCCTTGGCACTGTTTTCTCCCGCAGGCATCACATTCGGGCGGCGGGAGTGAAGCAACAACCAATGGCCGGTCGCACATCGTACAATCGCGTGACAAACTGGAGGACTTCATGTGCGCGAGGGTCGCGTTTCTATTGATTTGCGCGTTTGCCTATACCACTTCAGGCCAGGATTCCGTGCCCTCTCAAACCGCGTCGGACCTCGAACCGATTGCCGTCGCCACGATCCACCTCGACAAGTATAGATTCAAATCGGGTGAAGACATTAAACTGACTGTTCTTCTTGAGGCCGGCCGTGGCGGCGTTTACATCCCGAAGTGGTGGGGACAAATGGGTGGTGGGATACCAGGTTTCGCAGTTAATCTGACGACATTGTCTAGCAAAGGAGCCGAAACATGCGGAATGGCAGTCGACGGGTTGCCAAGACATGATCCGGATGCCACGTCAGTGCTGCATCGGGATTTCATCTACCTTCCAGCCCAGCATATCGTTGGTCTAAAAATCTCCGTAGACTGCCCGACGAAAAGATCAGGCAAGTACCTTATCAACGCTTTCTACTCGCCGTACCACATTGACGCAGACGAGGTTGCACGCTTGCCAGAAACGCATGGGCTAGTTTTGCGAAAAGTCGTACAGGCCAAGCCCGTGGCCATTTCGATTTACTAAATGTCGGAAGGGCGGGAGGAGTTGTTAAGACTTTAGCGGCGAGGCAACCCCAGCCCCAACCGGCTGCGCCTCAGGCGGCGGATTACTCGGCGCCGCTTCCGCAGCCGCAGCAGGCGCCTCAATCTCCCAATCGCACCCTTCCTTGATGCACGACCGGAAATTCCCATGCTTGGTCCGCTTCTCCACCACAAAAGCCGCCCCGCACTTCGGGCAAGGCTCATTGATAGGCTCATGCGGCGTAGTAAAGTCACAATCCGGATACCGCGAACAGCCATAGAAAATCCGCCCGCGCCCGCGGCCCTTGGCCGTGCCGCGCCGGACGAACTC
This sequence comes from uncultured Acidobacteriota bacterium, assembly GCA_963701005.1. Lineage (GTDB taxonomy): Bacteria > Acidobacteriota > Terriglobia > Acidiferrales > UBA7541 > Palsa-295. Next base: position 1,015,122 of record OY969555.1, on the reverse strand, counting down.
GCCTTCGTTGCACTTCGGGCATTTAATCCCCAGCGTGATCGGCCGCGTGTACTTGCACTTGGGATAATTCTGGCACCCGATGAATTCGCCGAACCGTCCGTGCCGCCTCACGAGCTGTGCCTTCCCGCATGCCGGGCACGTCTCGTCAAGCACCACATCAGGCTGCAGCGCCCGCCGCGTCCCGCTCGCAATCCGCCGCGTGGTCTTGCAATCCGGATAACCCGTGCATGCGAGAAAAGTCCCAAACCGCCCGCGCTTGATAGCCATTTCCTTCCCGCAATTGTCGCAATACTCGGTCTTCGGTTCGCCCTCAGGTTCGGCATTGCCGGGCTCGGCCAGGTCGCGAATAAAATCGCAATCCGGATACCGCGAGCACCCCAGGAAAAATCCGTGCCGGCTGATCCGCTCGAGCAGCTCTCCCTGCCCGCACTTCTCGCACTTCTGTCCCGTCGGGATTCCCGCCTTGTAGGACTCCATTTTGTCCGCGGCTTTTTCCAAGTCCAGTTCGAATGGAACCCAGAACTCCTTCACCGCCTTCCGCCAGTCGAGCTTGCCCTCTTCGATTTCATCCAGCTCGTCTTCCATCCGCGCCGTGAACCCCACGTCGAAAATGTCCTCAAACGCTTTCACCAGCAGCGCGCTCACTTTTTCTCCCAGCAGCGTGGGTGTGAACCGCCCCTGATCCTTCAACACGTACTCGCGCTCCACAATCGTGGAAATAATCGCCGCATAGGTTGAAGGCCGCCCGATGCCTTTCTCTTCGAGATCCTTCACCAGCGTCGCTTCCGTATATCGCGGAGGCGGCTCGGTGAAATGCTGTTCGGGCCGAATCATTTCGAGACGCAGTTGCTCGCCTTCCGTCACCCGCGGCAGCGTGCGGCTCTCGGTGTCCTCCGCGTCTTCCTTTTCTTCCTCTTCCTTCACCGCCTGGTAAGCCGCCAGGTAGCCATCGAATTTCTGCACCGACCCGCTAGCCCGGAACGTGTAATCGTTCGCCGCCACGTCAATCGTGGTCTGATCAAAAACAGCCGGCACCATCTGCGAGGCCACAAAGCGCTGCCAGATCATCTGGTAGAGCTTGAACATGTCGTCCTCGAGATACCGCCGCACGCTTTCAGGAGTCCGCCCCACGTCCGTCGGCCGAATGGCCTCGTGCGCGTCTTGCGCGTCCTTCTTCGACTTGAAGAAATTCGGCTTCTCGGGGAGATACTTCCCGCCGTAAGTCGACCCAATATGCCCGCGCACCTGCTCGAGCGCATCCGCTGAAACCCTCACGGAATCCGTGCGCATATAAGTGATCAGCGCCACGGACCCTTCCGACCCCAGCTCGACGCCCTCATAAAGCCGCTGCGCCAGCATCATCGTCCGCTTCGCCGTGTATCGCAGCCGGTTGTACCCGGCCTGTTGCAGTTTCGAAGTCGTGAACGGCGGCGGCGCGAATCGACGCTTTTCCTTCTGCGTCACGCTCGCCACTTGCCAGACCGCCCGCTCGAGTTCCGCCAGTATCCGCTGCGATTCCGCCTGGTCGGGAATCTCCAGGTCCTGGCCCTTGTACTTAATTAGCTTCGCTTCAAACGAAGGCGGCTCTCCCGCCGCAAGCAGCGCGTGAATCGTCCAGTATTCCTTGGGATTGAACGCGCGTATCTCCTGCTCGCGCTCCACAATCAACCGCAGCGCCACCGTCTGCACCCGCCCAGCCGATAGCCCGCGCCGCACCTTGTCCCACAATATCGGCGAAATCTTGTAACCCACCAGCCGGTCCAGCACCCGCCGCGCCTGCTGCGCATCCACCAGGTTCTCATTCACCTGCGTCGGATGCTCAAACGCAGCCTTGATGGCCTTCTGCGTAATCTCGTTGAACATCACCCGATAAATTTTCGGCGGCGTGGACGGAATCTCCAGCTCAGCCTTCGCCGCCTTCTTCGTCACCTTGGCGCTCTCGCCGCCCTTCGCCCCGTTGCTCGGTTTTTCCCCGTCACCATTCGCCGATTCCACGGCCGAAGCAACCACCTTGGCATACTTCCGCGGCTTACCGAGTATTTCCGCCAGGTGCGCGCAAATCGCCTCGCCTTCCCGGTCCGGGTCGCCCGCCAGGTACACCGCATCCGCAGCATGCGCGGCCCGTTGCAGTTCGCCAATTACTTTCAGCTTGCTCGGTATCACCTCATAGGTCGGCTCGAATATATTCTCCGCATTCACCACCACTGGCTTCGCCGCCTTCTTCTCCGCCGCCCCTGCCTTGGCCTTGCCCTTCCGCTTGCTCTTCTTCTTCCCGTTTTCCCCGCCGGGCAGAAGTATCCCGATCGTCTTCTTCGGCAGGTCCATCACATGCCCGTAAGAAGCCTTCACCGTGTACCCTCGCCCCAGGTACTTGTTAATAGTTTTCGCCTTCGCAGGCGATTCGACGATTACAAGTGATCTTGCCATGCTCTTCTTCTGTTCCTTTAGAAGGCGGGGGTCTTCAACCCCGCCGTCAAGCCGTCCCTCTCGTCCAACTTTCAAGAGTCTGTGTGACGACTCAAGAATCTTTGTGGGTCGCGGTTTCAACCGCGACATAAGCGCCGCAAAATCAACCCGGCTTCAGCCGCTGAAGTTCCTCCTTGCAGTCCTCACGCAGAATCTTAGCCTCTGGCTCCTCGGCCTTCCTCCACTTCCCGACAATTCCGCTTCCGCCCCTCTTGCCCGGGGCCCATCCCCATCCTACGCTAGCTTCGCCCGTCTTGATTACAACAGGACTTTCAAGAATTGCTTCCCAGGTAACTGACGTACCACGCCTTTGAGCTCCAGGTCAAATAGCGCCGCCAGCACTTCCGACGACGTCAGCCCCGATAGCTCCACCAAATCGTCCACATGCCGCGACTCGTCCAGGCTCAATAACTCATACAGCGGCCGCTCCACGGGAGCCAAATCCTGCTCCACCAGCGTAGCACGCTCCTCCGCCGACGCCGCCTCCACAGGCAAAAGTTCCGCCCGCACAGGTGTCGGCAGCTCCTCCACCACGTCCTCCCAACCCGTCACCAGCTTCGCCCCCTGCTTGATCAATTGATTGGGACCAAAGCTCGAAGGCTGCGTCGCATTCCCCGGCACGCCAAACACCTCGCGCCCGAATTCCATCGCCAGCCGCGCCGTAATCAACGACCCCGAATACTGCGCTCCCTCGACTACTACCACTCCCAGTGCCATTCCGGCAATGATCCGATTGCGAATCGGGAAATTTTGCGGCCCAGGAAACGTCCCCATCGGGAATTCGCTGATGATCGCCCCGCGCTGCTCCATCTCCGCGAAAATTTTCTTGTTCTCCTTGGGGTACACCACATCAATCCCGCATCCAAGCACTCCAATCGTCGCTCCACCCGTCACGCTCAACGCTCCCCGATGCGCGCTCGAATCAATTCCGCGCGCGAGCCCGCTCGTAATCACGAGTCCCCTCGCAGCCAAATCCCGCGCCAGCCGCTCAGCCATTTGATTCCCATAAGGCGTCGGACGACGCGCCCCCACCACCGAAATCAAATGCCGCCCCAAAAGTTCCACGTTTCCGCGCACATACAGCAGCGTCGGCGGATCGTAAATCTCCCGCAGCCGCCGCGGATACTCCGGCTCGTCCCACGTCAGCAGACGGCATCCCGCAGCCTCCACCAGCGCCATTTCCTTCGCCGCATCGCTCAACGGCCGCCGCGCATGAATCGCCTGCGCCACCGCCGCAGGCAATCGCTGCGCCTCAAGCGCTGTCAACGACGCCGAGAAAATTGCGTCCGGGCTGCCGAATTCCCCAAGCAATTTCCCGGCCATGCGGGCGCCGAGGCCAGGCGTCAACGCCAGCGCCAACCATCCCAAGTATTGGTCGGATTTCATCGCGCGAACTACTTTCCGCCCAGCGTAGGCGCGCGCTTAACTAATTGTCAAGGTAGGTTCATCTCTATGCGGTCATTACGGATGCCGTGGCTCAGTAGAAACCATTGGAAGTAGGTGTACACCGTCCTGGCTCTTGTTAAATTGGCCGCACAAATTGTCCTCACCAACTTCAAGCGTTCCATGCCAATGGTAGATTGGCCGCCCCTCACGATATGTCGCACAGACCCTCGCGAAATTACTCACGGCCCGGGTCGGGTCGAAGGCAAGCACCACGAAATCCGCATCCATCCCCACAGCAATCCGTCCGCGCCTCCCCGCCTCCCCAAACCGCTCCGCCGGCGCCGTCGTCAACGACGCCAAAATCTGCATCGGCGTCAACCCTCCGCGCGCCATCAGCTCATACTCCCTTTGCGGGCTGTACTCGTTCGTATAACCAACATCCGTCCCGAAAAGTATCTGCCCCCCAGCTCGCGCATAAGCCCCCATCTCCTGCGCCCCAGCGTCCGCAAATTTCAATGCCTCCTCATCCGTATCCCCGCCAGCCTTCGCCTCCGAAATCCAAAGCTGCAGCGTCGGCGTCACCCCCATGTGATGCATCTTCATCTGCGCAATCAGCCCGTCATCCCACTTCCCACTCATCGGCGTGGTATGCGCGAGCACGTCCACCCCCGCATTCATCGCAATCATCAGCCCCTCAAGATTCGAAGGATGCGAAAACACCAATTTCCCGCGCCGGTGCGCCTCCGCCACCGCCGCCGTAGCGACCTCCTGCGGCATCGGCTTCACCTTCCCGCGCTCGACCAACGACCCGGTAAAAAGTTTGATCAAATCCGCCCCACCATCCAAGTCCCCGTCCACCACCTCCACCGCCGCCTGCGCCGTCCCCGGCTGCGCAAGAAACTTCAAAATGTCCGCCGGCACCCGCTCGCGCACATAATAAGGAACGCCATCCGGCGGAAATAGCGGTCCGCCAGCCGTCAGTATCCGTGGCCCCGCCACTTCTCCCGACTCGATCCGCTTGCGAATCGCCAGTGTGTTCTGCAGCGACGACCCAAGATCGACCGCCGTAGTAACGCCATAGCGCCCCAGCAAGTCCTTCAAATGCCGTTCAAGCTCCACCGCCGGTGTATGCGCAGCATCGTCCCATTTCCCCGGCTCAAAGTGCACATGGCTATTCTGAAATCCCGCGGTAACGTATCCCCATCCGATCGACTCCACCTTCGCCCCCGCCGGTATCTCCACGCTCCCAAACGCCCCCACCGCCGCAATCTTCCCGCCCCGCACCACAATCACGCCATCCTTAATAGGCGCCTCCGTCGGCGACGCATAAATCGTCGCATGCGCCAGCACCAACGTCTCCTCCGCCGCCTCCACCGTCCGCCCCCGCGGCGTCGAAAACATCGCCCAAAACAACACCACCACCGCGCAGCCCACCGGCACAGGCCCAATCCACAGTCCCAATTTCATTCCGCCTCCCACGCGAATCGCATTTGATCTCCCCTGAGGATACGAACCTCCGCCCAAAAAAAGTTCCCCAATGACCGCAACGCTACCTGCGCGCCGCCCCCAATCTCCCACTCGCTTCAAGTGGCGCAGACACTCCTGTCTGCGCTCTTACGAGCAACTCACAACCCGAGAGCAACCATCAAGTATCGGACCGAAAGCCCCTCTGTGCCCTCCATCTTTGCTCCGCGTCCTCTGTGTTAATGTTCTCGTCGTGCTCCCAACCCCAACCCCGCCTCCCCTCTCCAATTTCAAATCGCCGTAGCCTTTTCATCCGCCCCTTCTTATTTCCGCCTTGCCCTCAAAATCTTCACCGGCGGCTTCAACGTCTGCCCCGCCGCCGGCCCCATCTGTATCGCCCGCACCACCTCCATCCCCCGCACCACCCGCCCAAACGCCGCAAACCCCTGCCCATCCGGATTCCGCCGCCCCCCAAAATCCAGCTCCGGCTGATCCCCAACGCAAATAAAAAAGTCCGAGGTAGCCGTATCCGGGCCATCCCGCGCCATCGAAATCGCCCCATCCACATGCTTCAACCCGGTCTTGCTAGTCCGCTCAAGCAAAATCGCCGGCCCATCCTCCTTGGCCCGCGCCGGATTAATCCCCGCCTGTATCACCTCGATCTTGATTTTCTTGTCCGGCTGATTGTCCATCCTCACCGTCCGATGAAATACGCCGCCGTCATAAAATCCCCGGTCCACATACCGCAAAAAATTCGCAGCAGTCGCGGGCGCCCGCCCCGCATCCACCTCCACTTCAATCTCCCCGCGCTCCGTCACGAGCACCACGCCGATCATTCGCTCGCCCGCCTGTCCCTCGCCCTTCTGCGCTGAGCCCGCCTGCGCCCGCGGCGATGAAAACACCGCCCAGAACGAGGCGATCACCGCGAATGCCACCAGTGTGGAATTCGTCCATTGGTTTCTTTCCATCTCGCCTCTCTGTCTTATGAAATTGGATGCACCTGGAGGATACGAATTTTTGGATCGAAAGAGTTCTGCGCGACCACCCGCAGTGCACGCTACTTCGACCGAACCGGAGGAGCGAGGCCCGTGACACCTTCGGCCATCATCAGGCTGCGCAACATCTCCGGGTAGGAAACCACGACGTGCTTGCCGTCCGGAGAAACGTCAAAGGTCTCCGAGAAAAATTCGCTAGGCTTCTCCACCAGTACCTTCGCGGCCGCGCCCGCCGACGAAGGAAAAGGCTGGCTTACGATTTCGCCAGTAGCACCGCGGATGTACACAATGGCCTTGCCATCGTTCGTGAAACGCGCGCGCGTCCCGTCGGCCTCGAAATCCACTCGCTTGCCATCCGCCACGCGGACAACCATCACTCGCGCACGCAACTGGCCGGTCAATAGATGATAAAGGACGAATTGGCCATCGGGGCTGGCGTCGGGCCACGACGCCAATCCCGTAACCAGGATGGTCGCCTGAGTCCCGTCCGGCCGAATCTTCCAGAGTCCGGGGTGTTGCGGGTTGCTCGAGGCATAAATGATCCAGCCGTCGGAAGTCATCACGGGATTTTCCGCGTCATAACCGTCATGGCTCACCTGATGCGGCGAGCTGCCGTCCCTGTCCGCCATCCAGATTTCGAACACGCCGGTGCGGTCCGAACTCCAGACAAGAGATTTGCCGTCGCGAGTGACAAATGGATCCCAGTCCGCCGCGGGGTGGTCGGTCAGGCGGCGTAGCGCGTCGGTCTTCGTGGAAACCTCCCAAATATCCACGTCACCGCTGCGCGATGAAGAAAAAATCACGGATTCTCCGTCCGGCGAATAATCGGGCTGCCGATCAATGCTGCTGCCGCGCGTCAGCCAGCGGTCGGGTGTGCCGCCACTGGATCCGGCAATGGAAACCTCCTTCAAATTATTCCGTTGCGCCTTGGCATCAAAAATCACGCGGCCGCCCGGCGCGATTTCCACCCGCGAAAGCGGCGCTTGCACCGTAAAAAGCTGCCGGATTTTCCCGGTCCGGATGTTTTGCGCCATCACGTGCCCGGGCGACCCGACCGACGTGACCGTCTGAACGCTCACCTCCGCAGCCGATTCAGGCTCCGAGTAAATCACTTCTTCCCCGGTTCCGGACCACGAGGGCATCGACAAAGCTCCGCCCGGCAGGGGACACATCAGTTTGCGGTCCTCGCCTGTCCGCGAAAGCAAATGCACATATCTGCCCGTCACGGGCCCGACGCTCCCGAGTCCCAGGACTGACAGGGCGATGAGATTTCCGTCGGGCGAAACAGAAGGCGGGCCCAGCGGCTCGTTTTCATAGCGGTGAATGATCCGCGAAGTCCCGTCCTGGGGCGACGCGATCCCGACCAGCGTCGTGGTCGTCTGTGTCGTGAACTCTGACCGTAGAAAAACCACTTCGCGCCCGTCAGGCATCCAGTCCGCGGAAGTGACATTTTCGAGTATTTTTCTCGGCTCTCCGCCGAGCGAGGGAATGCGATACAGGACGTTCCCGCCCACGTAGAGGATCCAGCCGCCATCCGGCGAAAAACGCGGCGTCGCGTCGTTTGGCCCCTGCGTCAGCGCCGTTTCGCTGCCGCTCTCAATCTGCTTCAGCCAGATGCGCGATTTCCCGTCGCGCTGCGAAACAAACGCCACCACACGCCCATCCGGCGAAACGCTCGGCGCCGTGTCCGTGCCGGAAAAAGTGATGTTGCGAAACGTCGGCGGCCGCACTTCCGTTCGCGGCGCCAGGAACACTCCGAGCAGTGCGCCGGCCACCGCTCCGGTCGCAAGCCACACGACGGGCTTCAGCCACTTCCGCCGCAAGGGCCCGGCCGTCACCCCGGCTTCGGCGGCAAGCGCCGCCGCGGATGTACCCGTATCCGATAAATGATCGCGCACGCCGCGCAGATCGCTCGCCAGATCCCGCGTCGAGGCGTAGCGCTCTTCCGGGTCCTTCGCCAGGCAGCGCTCGATGATCCATCGCAGCGGCGCCGGCGTCTTCGGGTTCAGCTCGGCTACCGGTTTCGGGTCGTCCTCGATGATGGCCGCCAGCGTCTGTGCGGTGCTGGCCGCCCGGAACGGGCGCGTCCCCGTCACCATCTCGTAGAGCATCGAGCCGAAAGAAAATATATCCGAACGGAAATCCACCGCCTCCCCACGCGCCTGTTCCGGAGACATGTAGCCGACCGTACCCATCACCGTGCCCGGATCGGTCACCGGTCCAGCGGCGCTCCCAAGATTTGTCTGCGTCGCGCCATCGCCGGGCATGCCCAGTTTGGCCAGCCCGAAATCCAGGATCTTCACCAGCCCCTCGCGCGACACCATCACGTTCTCCGGCTTCAAGTCGCGATGGACGATTCCCGCCGCGTGCGCCTTGGCCAGCCCGTCGGCCACCTGCGCGGCAATCTGGAGAGTTTTCTTGATTCCCGCCGGGCCTTCGTTCAGAACCGCGCGCAGCGTCTTGCCATCCACATACTCCATGGCGATATAGCAAATGGCGCCGTCGCGCCCCACGTCGTAAATAGAAATAATGTTGGGATGATTCAGCGCCGAGGCCGCGCGCGCCTCCTGCTCGAAGCGCCGTATGCGCTCCGGGTCGCAGGCCACCGCCGCGCTCAAAATTTTCACCGCCACCTGCCGCCCCAGGCTCGTCTGCGTCGCACGGTACACTTCGCCCATGCCGCCCGCGCCCAGCGGCGCCTGCACTTCATAGCATCCGATTCGCGTGCCGGTGGTAATGGTCATCTATGCGCCGGATTATATAGCTGAACGCAGGGAAACCGCGCCGTGTGAGACTCGATAAATTGTGACCGGGCCCCACACATGATTCTGGACATGTCCCGCTTTACGCCGTCAAAATACCCAGCGCGGAATCGAAGGAGACACCCATGCCATGCCGGACGGCCAATCGGCCGCGCAAATCGCTTTGGGCAAGCGCCTGCACTCTGCTGCTATGCGCGCTCGCGTTTCCCCTTCGCAGCCGCGCCCAATCTGAACCCACCCACACGCCCAAGCCCGTCACGCCCCCGCTCGATATCACCATCCCCATCGCCCCGCAAGCCTTCCAAGCCGCCGGCAAATGGCACCTCGTCTACGAACTCCACGTCGCCAATCTCGGCAAGTGGGATTGCACATTGACGCGCGTCGAAGTCCTCGCCGCCGGAAAAAAGAACGAGCCGCTAGCCAGCTTCGCAGAAAAAAATCTCGAAGCCATAATCGACCACCCCGGCCAAAAAGCCGCCGAAAATCCCAAAATCCCTCCCGCCAATTTCGCCGTCATCTATCTCTGGCTCACCCTCGATCATCTCGAAGATGTCCCGCCCACCCTCCGCCACCGCCTGGCCATGAAAATCGGCGACTACCCCGAAGCCATCACCCTCGAAGGCGTTCCCGTCACGGTAAACAAGTCTCCAGTCCCCATCATCAACCCCCCACTCCGCGGCGAAAACTGGCTCTCCGCCAACGCCCCCTCAAACTCCTCCCTCCACCGCCGCGCCCTAATCCCCATCAACGGCCGCGCCACCATCTCCCAGCGCTTCGCCATAGATTGGGCCCAGCTCTACCCCGAAGGCAAAACCTATCGCGGCGACAAATCCGACAACAAAAGCTACCGCGCCTACGGCGCCGAAATCCACGCCGCAGCCAACGGCACAGTCACCGAAATAAAAGACGGCATCCCCCAAAACATCCCCGGCCCCACCTCCCGCGCCGTCCCCATCACCCTAGAAACCATCGGCGGCAACCACGTAATAATACAAATCGGCGAAGGCCTCTTCGCCTACTACGGCCACATGCAACCAGGCTCCCTCCGCGTAAAAGTCGGCGACAAAATCCGCCAAGGCGAAGTCCTAGGCCTAGTCGGCAATTCCGGCAACTCCACCGAACCCCACCTCCACTTCCAAATCTGCAACGCCAATTCCGGCCTAGCCAGCGAAGGCCTCCCCTTCGCCCTAGCCTCCTACAACCTCCAAGGCAACGGCTGGACCTTCACCCCCGCCGATTCGAGCGCTCAGCCCGCGAAGCGCGAATTGGAGATCCCCCTAGAAAACGACGTCGTAACATTTGCGCCGTAAATCGCGCCCTCGCGATTTTCAACGTAACGCGGGCGTCCCGCCGGCCGCCGTTGACTTCGTCTTCGCCTCTCGTTGCGCGCGCCGTATGCGTCCTGAGAAGAGCCGAAGGGCCCCCAGAATTGTCCTTAAATATCGCCACTTTAGTATCGATTAGAAAGTACGTCGGTCCTTTGTTTTCATAGAGATCAAGCGAATTCTAATCGTCACCAGTATCGATTAGAAATGCAGTGGCCGAGGAGCGCAGAAAGGGCTTGCGCGGCGCTGAGGGACGCGCAAGGAAAAGGCCGCGCAAGATGTGTTTTTCCGTCAAAGTCATCGCTATGTCGGAGCTTAAGCTCCGACCCCCTAAAAGACACGCACCGCCAACAAGCAGCGCCGCAGGGCACTGCATGTCGCAGACCCGCCGGAGGAGGGCCGTGCCCCCACGGCTGAACGGCATACGAGGCGCAACCTTTTGGCTTGGCCGAAATCATCTGCGATTCGTGGCACAAGTTCACCCCGCCCCACAAAGTTCGAAATTCCACCCCGCGCCCCTCATCGCTCGCCCCTCACTCCCCACGCCCGCCGCAGGCCCGCCGTCTTGTCCGCCGTAGCCTTGGCGAAGGTGGAAGCCTTGGCGAAGGCGGGTCATCCTGAGCGGAGCCACGCGCTTTTTCTCTTCCCCGCCGGTCTTTGGCGGGCGCGGGGCGCAGTCGAAGGATCTCTCTTGCTTTCGCCTTCGCCCCTCACCCCTCGCACTTGTTCGTTGCCCCTCGTCATTTGACACGTCCCCGTATTCAAGATCGCATGACGCCGGGGAAAAACGTAAGCGAACGAGCCTGTGGAGTTTTTCCGAGTCGGCGAGTTTCCAGTGATCAAGTCAGAAGACCAGCCCCTTGAAAAAGCACAAAGGACGGCCAGCCGGAAAGTCAATGACAGTGCCACCCGCCTAAGCCTCTTGACTTCGTCGACTCAAGAGTGTTACCAAGAACGGAGTGCGGGAGCGTATCGTGCACCTACACGAGACGTCACCTGACTACATTCGAGAGGTTCGTTCGACCGTGGTTGAACCTTACCCTACCGGGCCTTCCTGAGGCCCTGAAGATTTTCCCAGCCGAAATCTGACCAAAGGGAGTTGTGATTGGCCTCGGTCGAATTGGAGGCAATCATGAAAATCGTAGTGATCGGTGGCAGTGGACTGATCGGGTCAAAGCTCGTGACGAAGTTGCGCGGGCAGGGGCACGAAGTGGTTGCCGCATCTCCCAGTTCGGGCGTGAATACCATCACCGGCGAAGGATTGGCCGAAGCGCTGAAGGGCGCGTCGGTGGTTGTTGATGTGACGAACTCTCCTTCGTGGGAGGATGCGGCGGTCTTGAAGTTCTTCGAAACATCAACCCGCAACCAACTCGCGGCTGAAGCGAAGGCCGGAGTGAGACATCATGTGGCGTTGTCAGTCGTTGGAACGGAACGGCTGCTGGCCAGCGGTTTCTTCCGGGCGAAAATGGCCCAGGAGGAATTGATCAAAGCCTCGAAGATTCCCTACACGATTCTCCGGGCGACGCAGTTCTTCGAATTCGTCAAGCCCATCGCGGATTTTTCGACCGAAGGGAACCAAGTACGCCTGCCAACGGCGCTCATCCAGCCGATGGCGGCCGAGGATGTTGCCAGTGCGGTGGGCCGGGTCGCGACGGGGGCGCCAGTGAATGGCATGGTTGAGGTGGGAGGCCCGGAAAAGTTTCATCTCGATGAACTCATCCGGAAATGTCTGGCGGCAAGCAAGGATCCGCGCGAGGTGGTGACAGACCCGAAGGCGCGCTACTACGGTATCGAGGTGAGCGAAAAGACGCTGATTCCGGACGATGGCGCGCGGCTCGGCGAAACCCGTTTCGAAACCTGGCTCAATCAGTCCGCTGCGAAAGCGGCGGCGGCCAGCCACTAATGGTTCCGTCAAAGAGAGGCCGGTTTGCGTGAACCGGCCTCTTTCGAATGAGAGGTGTGTCTATGACGATTCCAAAATTAGCTTTGATGCTGGTGTGTCTGATGCCCGTGACGCTTGGGCCGGAAGAGGCGAAAGACACGCAGCTCTTTTCGAAAGACCTGCCGGACATCCCCGGCAAGGAAGGCCTGATGATTACTGTCGAGTATCCTCCGGGCGCCTCGGACCCAATCCATCGGCACAACGCAGATGCATTTGTTTATGTGCTGGAGGGCTCAATCGTGATGCAGGTGAGAGGCGGAAAAGAAGTGACGCTGACGCCTGGCGAGACCTTCTATGAAGGTCCGTCGGATGTCCACGTGGTGGGGCGAAACGCCAGCCAAACCAAACCGGCGAAGTTCCTGGTGGTCATGGTTAAGGACAAAGGCGCACCCGTCTTTGTGCCGACGAACTAGATAGAGCACGCTAAGAATGGGCCGACTGGCAGGCCTGTAGCTGGCGGCGGGACAGGCCGGGACGGAGCTCTCAACGCAAATGGCTGGCAGAGCAATGGCGGGCCGTGACGCGCTCCTCGGCGTGACGATTTCGCATTACCGCATCCTTGAGAAATTGGGCCGGGGGGGCATGGGCGTGGTGCACAAGGCGGAGGACACCCGGCTGCACCGCTTGGTGGCGCTGAAATTTCTCTCTGATGAGCTAGCGCATGATTCGGGGGCTTTAGAACGATTTCGGCGTGAAGCGGAGGCGGCTTCGGCGCTCAATCACCCGAACATCTGCACTATCTATGATATTGGCGAGGAAAACAGCCGGCCCTTCATCGCCATGGAGTTTTTAGACGGGCAGATGTTGAAGGACTGCATCGCCTGCGGTCCGCCCGGTTTGGCGCAGGTGCTGGACCTGGGTGCGGAGATCGCCGATGGTTTGGAGGCCGCACATCGGCTGGGAATTGTGCACCGCGACATTAAGCCCGCGAATATATTCGTTACAAAGCGCGGCCACGCCAAGATTTTGGATTTTGGCCTGGCGAAATTGAATGCAAAGGCGGCCGATGGCGCGACGGTGACAGCCGATGCCAGCGTCGCTCTGGCGGAAAACGAACTGACAACGCCGGGCGTGGTGATGGGCACTGCACCTTATATGTCGCCCGAGCAAGTGCGCGGAGAAATTTTGGATGCCCGAACAGATATTTTCTCGTTTGGCGCGGTTCTTTATGAAATGGCGACCGGCCGGTTGGCGTTCAAGGGAGCGACCAGCGGGATGGTTGCGGAAGCAATTCTGAACCGCGCGCCGGAGCCTTTGCATCAGCTGGTTTCGTATGACGGGTCGGAGCTCGAACGCATCGTAACGAAGGCACTCCAGAAGGATCGCAATCATCGCTACGAAACCGCCGGAGGACTTCGCGCGGATTTGCTGGCGTACAAACGAACTGTCGTGACGGGGGAAATCTCTTCGCCTCCACGGGGCGTTCCTAGCGCTGGTGCGGCAGCCGTTCGCGCGGAAGAAGGGCTATGGGTTGCAGTGTTGGCGGGTGGCCTGGCCTTGTGCATTTGACTTTTCGGGTGCCCCATTTTTTGCGCCCTTTGCAAAAAGTGGGAAGCCGTTGACGTTGCCCTCCCATTTTCAATTCTCACATTGCGCACGAAATTCAAACGGCCGCTCCACGCGCTCACCCAAAAACTGTACCAATGGCCAGTAGAATTTCACCCCCCATCCTGTCATGCTACGAATGGAGGATTTTCGAATGAGACGCGCTGGGGCGCCTGTTAGGGGTCGGCTTCCCTCCTCAACTTTGAGGAGGGCGAAGAAGGAGCCTTCCCGCCAGCCTTCAGGAATCCTAGTAGCAACAGTCGCCAACTCAAGATTTCACATATCTCGCTCACAACAAACGACTTCACATTTTTCTACCCGCAACAAAAATGCCCATCCGAGAAGGATGGGCACCCTGAGCGACCAACGGGAGCCGAAGGACCTCTCTTACAACCTATTGCGCAACCCAAATTCTAATCGACCGCTAGAAACGATTAGAAATCGCCGCAACCCACTCATAAACAAGCAGATGACTTTTTCTAATCGTCCGAAAATTTCGAGCTTTCAATCACCCCTCTCCCATCCATTTTGTCCCCCGCTAACCTCCGGCCCCCGGAGAGCCGCCCCCCGCCCCTGTGTTACAATTGCTCCGAACATGGCGAAACTTCGCATCTCCATCGTTGAGTACCTAAATACCGCCCCCCTCGTCTGGGGCTTCATCGAAGGCCCGCTCGCCGGCAAATATGACCTCTCCTTCACCACACCGTCGCAATGCGCCGAAGCCCTCCGCCGCGGCGAAGCCGACGTAGCCATCATCCCCGCCATCGAATACCAGCGCATCGAAAATCTCGTCGTCCTCCCGGGCATGGCCGTCGCGGCCAAAGGTGAAGTCCGCAGTATCCTGGTAGTCTCGAAAAAACCCATCGAGCTGGCGAAAAAAATTGCCCTCGATTCCAGTTCGCGCAGCTCAGCCGCCCTGGTCCGCCTGCTAGCCCGCGACCTCTGGAAGATTCAACCCGAATTCGTCGAAGCCGCCCCCGACCCCTCCGAAATGCTAAAAGTAGCAGACGCCGCCCTCGTGATCGGCGACCCGGCACTCCGCGTCGTCCTCAAAATGGACGCGCTCTCCGGAAAAGTCCCAAACAACGAGCAATGCTGCCAGGGCGACCCCGATGACATGCCCGTCCCCGGATTCGAAACCATTTTCGTCTACGACGTCGCCTACCAATGGGAAGAGATGACCGGAAAGCCCTGCGTCCTGGCCGTCTGGGCCGGTCGCCCCGACGTCATCACGCCGGAAGTTCTCGCCGATTTCCAGGCCTCGAGACAATTCGGGATGGAGCGCCTGCGCGAAATTGCCGAGGCCGCCGCTGTCAAACTTGATTTGCCGCCGCGCGCTCTCGAGCGCTACCTGACGGAAAATATAAATTTCGATCTCGACGAAGAAAATCTCGCCGGCCTGCGCCTATATTTCGAAAGGGCCGCTGCGGCCGGCCTGATTCCGCGCAATCGCCCGCTGGAATTTGCGGGAGAGCAGTTGAAGGCCAGCGCGCGCCGGGGAGCTTGACGGGGTGGAGCAAATCGGAACCCTGGTCCGGCTGCGCCGCTACCCGGTAAAGGGCATGGCGGGCGAAGACCTCGAGGCCGCGCGCGTCACGTATGCGGGCCTCGTCGGCGATCGCGTTTACGCGTTCGTGGACAAAGCGAGCCCAACGGATTTTCCGTGGATGACGTCGCGGAAAGGGCGAGACATGATTTTGTTCCGCCCCCGATTTTTGGCGCCGGCGCCGCCCGGGGACGGAATTTTTTCCGTGGATTACGCAACGGAAGTAACGACGCCCGAGGGCCAGAAGGCGCGAGTGGACGATCCGGAGTTCACGCGCTTTCTCGAGCAGCGTTACGGGCGAGCGCTTGAATTGCGGCACTCAGAGCGCAATATGACGGATGCGTACCCGGTCTCAGTTCTTGGATTGGCAACGATAGGAGCGCTCGGGGAAGAAACGGAAATGAAACTGAATCCGCTGCGCTTTCGGGCAAATTTTTATGTGCAGTGGAGCAACAGCGAACCGTTTTTCGAAGATCAGTTCGTCGGCCGGCAACTTCGAATCGGCGAGAACGTCTCCATTCACATCGTGAAAAAAGACGGGCGCTGTGTAATCATTACTTTGGATCCCGAGACGGCCGCGCCATCGCCGGTGGTCCTAGAAAAAGTAGCGCGCGGACACGCGGGATGCATGGGCGTTTACGGCGCCGTGTTGCGCGAAGGAATTGTCCGGACCAATGATCCGGTGTATGCGGTCTGATTCGGATTTGGAAACAAGGAAAGTGAAGAGCAATGGGCATCACACCAGAAGAAGCGCTCGAACTTTTTGAGTCCGATGATTTGATCGGCATCGGAATGGCGGCCAACGAAGTCCGCCGCAAAAAAACCGACCCGCGCATCGCCACCTATCAAATCGACCGCAACATCAACTACACCAATTTCTGCACCGAATATTGCTCCTTCTGCGCATTCTATCGCCCGCTCGGCGCGAAAGACGGTTACATCCTTCCGCTCGAAACCATCTACGAAAAAATCGAGGAGATGCTCGAACTTGGCGGCACCGGCATCCTGATGCAGGGCGGCCTGCACCCGGATCTGCGAGTCGAATATTTCGAAAACATGCTGAGCTCGATCAAAGAACGTTTTCCGCAAGTTCACTTGCATTGCTTCTCAGCGCCGGAAATCACCTGCATCGCGGAAGTTTCCGGCCTCTCCGTGCGCGATACCATCGCGCGCCTCCGCGACGCTGGACTCGATTCCATCCCCGGCGGCGGCGCCGAAATTCTCGACGACGAAGTCCGCGCCCGCATCTCGCGCCTGAAATGCAAGTCCGACGAATGGGAAGACATGCATCGCACCGCTCATTCGCTCGGCATGCGTACCACCGCCACCATGATGTTCGGCTGCGGCGAAGAGTATCGCCACCGCGTCAATCATCTCGAACGCCTCCGCCGCATCCAACAGGATACCGGCGGCTTCACCGCGTTCATCCCCTGGATTTTCGCGCCCGAAAATACACCGCTCGGAAAAAAAATTCCGGAAGCCACCGCCTTCGATTATCTGAAGACCCTCGCGATTAGCCGGCTGTATCTTGATAACATCGACCACATCCAATCAAGCTGGCTCACGCCCGGAATTAAAATCTGCCAGGTAGGCTTACAATTTGGCGCCGATGACGTCGGCAGCATTCTAATCGAAGAAAACGTGGTCTACGCAGCCGGCGTCCGCAATCGCACCAATGAAGATGAACTTCGCCGCATCATCTCCGACGCAGGCTACATCCCCGCACAGCGCGACACTCTCTACCGCTCCTACACGCTGAAGCAAGCCCGCGCCGCCGCTTCGTAATTCCTGGCGGCATTCGTCGACCTACTCTTTTCGCGAAATATGCAGATCGAGTGTAACGTCCGCGCCCTCAGGCAAATCCAGCGGCTCGACGGGAACGAGATTGCCTTTGATGAAACGCGCGCGAACGGCTCGCGTTTGCGTTGAAGTGCGCGCTGCGGAATGCGAGGCGCAATCCAGAGGAATTTGAGTTTCGTTAGCAGTCGCGCTTGATCGAGTTTCAAGCTTCGAACTGCGCCCCTCGAATTTCGGCACGCCAGCTTGATCAAGCGCTACATTAGCGAGCCCATCCGCATCGCGGTTCATTTCACGGCGCACGTGCTCGATAGCGAAGTATTCTAGCTGTCGCGCCAGCTTCGAAGCCCGCTCGTGCATCGGCTTCAAGTCCGCGCTTTTCACTTTGTAGCGCCCCTGCATCTGGCGCACAAGTAATTCGGAATCACTGCGGATCCGTAATGCACGGATGCCATGGCTGGTCGCGTAATCGAGCGCGGCCAGCAGCGCGTAATATTCCGCAACATTGTTCGTCTCACGCCCAAGATTCTTGGCCAGCTCGAGAATCACTTTCCCAGCAGGGTCGCGGAGGACGACAGCGTAGGATGCGGGGCCAGGATTGCCTCGGGACGCTCCATCAATATTCGCAATGTGAACACCGGCAGGCGGCGCGGCAGGATGTGAATCAGAGAAGAGCCGCGCGCTGCCCGGAGGCGAAGCCTTCGACCCGCGTCTCATGCCACGCGCCGATCAGGTTTAGAGTTCCGTCGCTGCAACACGGCGGTGCTAGCTTTCACTTGAGGTGGAAACCGAGGCGGGAGCCGAACTGGCCCCTGCGCCCGCGGGGGCAGCCGTGGCTACGGGTTCGATGTAGTAAAGGATGCGCGTGCAGGTCTCGCAGTGGAACATTTCCTCGCTGTTGGCGCGCCGCATCTCCTGGAAAACGTGCGGCCGCACGCGCATGCCGCAAGCCGTGCACTTTTCGTCGCGGACTTCTGCGAGTGAAACACCGTTGTGCTTCTTTGCGATCCGCTCGTAGTGATCGCGCATGTCCTCGGGGATTTCGATAGCCAGGCGCGCGCGTTCGGCAGTCAGTTCAGCAAGTTCTTTTTCGGCCGCCGCTTTCTCGGCTTCTACTTTGGATCGTTCGCCGCGAACGGCTTCCTGCACTTCTTTCAGCGTCTTTTCCGAAGCCTTGATGCGGCGGTCGTATTCCTCGCCCGCAACCATCTGCTCAAGCAGCCGGTCTTCCGCCTTGGCGATTTCGGCTTCGGCCATCTGGACCTCGTGCTGGAGCGCCTTATAGGCTTCGTTCGTCTTGATCTGAGAGGTCTGGTCCTTGTACTTCCGGACTTTCTCTTTCCATTGCTCGACGTCGAGCTCGTAGGTCTTGCGATCCTTGACGGTAGCGAGTTGCGCGGCCTTGCTGTGGTCCACCTCCGCGCGTGCGGCGGCCACCCGCGCATCGAATTCGGCTAGTTTCTTCGGGAAAATCGCGAGGCGCGCGCGAACATCATTAAGCCGCAGGTCCACACCTTGCACCAGCATCAAGTTCTGTAGGACTTTCAGCACGGTGAATTCATTCTAGCATAATGCCGCGCCGGCCTTACCCAAGGCTCGAACGCAGAAACGCGATCGCCCGGCGCCACGAATCGGCATTCGCTTCGGCGTCAGCCGCAGGATTGCCGCCAAAGGAGTAGCGCGCATTCCTCAGATGGCGGTTTCGCGACGCGCGCGACGTAGTCGGAAGATAAGGGTAACGCAGCATATGGCCGGCGCGAGGGTAGTTGAAGTACTCAACTACGTGGGGAAAGTGGTGATCCGTGAGGCGCGCCATAATGGCCGTGCACATTTCCGCGGCGGGCCACAAGTGGTCGTCACCGCCCGAGACGAGCATCACCGGGCCTTGAATCCTCTCCACAGGAATCGTCGCCCGCGCAATCGCTTCGCGATTCCGCAGGCCCGCGCGGAAAAGATTCCGAAAGACCACTGGTCGGCGCGCCACAGCCACGGGGAGGGCCGAGCGCAGCATGAATTCGCGCAGCGGGAGCGGAGCAAACGGGACAGCTTCGCCGCGCCAGGTCCACGATGGAATTATTTCGCCGGTCGCCTTGTCCCGCCCGCCCGCAGCCCAAGCTACGCTGCTTGGCGCGTAAGCGACGATGGCTCGAATCTGAGGAAACTTCGTCCCCAGCAGCAGCCCGAGTTCCGCGCCACGCGAAACGCCCAGCACGCCGACGCGCCGCGAATCCACCTCCGGCTGCGCCGCCAGCCAAGCGAGCGCCGCTTCGAAATAATCGAGCGGAATCCGATGCAGCCATGTCGGCAGCGGCGGAATCCCAAAGTACGCAAGCGCGAGCGTCGCAAAGCCATGACGCGAAAGCGCAGCAGCTTTATCGAGATCAAAGCCGCCACCGGTTCCGTTAAGAACGATCACCACGGGATGAGGTCCGCGCCCCGGAGGCAGGAAAAGACGTCCCATGTGACCCCCATTCTTGCTGCCGGTATCACGAGAGCCGCCACCAAGAGTCAAATCACGCATTTCGGTCCCCGGCCCGAGAAAATTTCTAGCAAGCCGCTTCGCAGCAACAACCTTGTCGCTAATCTCGATTTCCAGCGACACGCTATTCGGCCCCGCACCAATCTTTACAAATGTCGTATGCCCATCAGCATGGTCGTCCTCAAGCCGCATGGACCAAAACAATCCCATCGGCGAAGCGCCGCGATAGGTCCCTCCAAGAGATTCCATCGTGGGCGCGTCCACGAACCCCGATCCATCTGCCCGAAATTCAGCCTGGGAACTCCACCGGCGCTTCTCATCATCGTCCGTGATAGCTCGAAGAATCACACGCTCGTGTGGCCGCAAACCAGCCACGGTGATGCGCACGTCCTCATCCACGAATGCGGGGTTCGGCGAAATTTCCAGGCGTGCCTCGTGAGCGGGAGTAGCGCAGGCGGCAATAGCTATCCTCTGTTTTTTCCGGGCGGTCTCTTATAGCACGTCAATTTGCGAATGAAAGCGGCGGGGCTTCAGGGCGCAGCCTTCACTTCCATGTTTTGATCAACCGCAAAATTCGTGCAGCCAGGGCTTGTCGCGGCAGGGCACTGCGCCGTGACCCGAAAACTTTCGGTGGACGCCTCCACTTCGTATGTGTAACCGTCGCGGCCGGATTTCGAAATGCTCAACCCGCCGCCCGACACAAGCTCCTCGAGCGTTCCATAAGTGCTGTGCTCAGCCTGGTAGATACGCTCGGCCTGCGCAATCTGCAGCAGATCGTTCTTAACGCCCACCACGCTGATGGCCTGCGTCGGTGTGCCGGCGCCCTCCGATTGCAATTTCGCAAAGTAAAATTTGTAAATCAGTCCCGCGATCACCATTACGACGAGCAGCCCCACCACCCTACCCACGGGCTCGCCTCCCTGCGGCAGATTTCGCCTTTCGCTGCTGGCTCCAATACCACCAAACGCGTTTCTCCGCAGGCAAACCCGAATCCCGTGCCTGCGCTACGGCGGCAGCGAACACATCGAGGCAGCAAGGATCCTCGCGCCGTCCGCGCAGCCGACAAAGTTTGTCGTATAGTGAGTCCGCGTTGCAGCGAGCCAATTGCGCCACGCTCCGCACGCCAAGCGAATGAAGAGCGCGAACGGTTGCTGGTCCCACAGACACTAGATCGCCCAGTTCCCGTTGAGGATTTCCGGCAGGCGCCCTCGCATATTTCGCGCTGAATGAAAGTTTTCTACTCATTAAAACCGAGCTTACTACTGGATTCCAGTCGCCGCAACTCCGCCCTAGGTAATCTTTTCGCCACCTCTTGCGTCTAATTGAAGGTGCGTTCCGTGGGGCCGCGCTGGCCCACAACATCTGGGAGATTGCGTTGCAAGTGCAGACCAGTTTGACACTCGTGCGCAGCGTCTAGGATACTTACACCTTCGCTCCGGCCCCCGGGCTCTACGCGCAGTGCATCCCCATCAATGGGAGCTATCGAGAATGAGGAAATGGACGCGCTCTAGTGTGGTCATGATTTTCGCGGTGCTTTTCGCCGCCTCTCTTCCAGCGCAGGAGAAAGCGCTGGAGGTCCGCCCGCCGAAGCTGGCCTTTACCACGCACACCCTCCCCAACGGTCTCCAGGTGATCCTGCTCGAAGACCACGGCGCGCCGATCATCAATCTTCAGGTGTGGTACCACGTGGGAGGAAAAGACGAACAGACCGGCCACACCGGCTTCGCGCACCTCTTCGAGCACCTGATGTTCAAGGGCTCAGCCCATGTGGGTCCGGACGAGCACTCGCGCATCATCGAAGCCATCGGCGGCTTCGATAACGCCAGCACCTACGACGACTACACGAATTTCTTCGAAACCTTCCCCAGCAATTATCTGGAACGCGTCCTATGGCTCGAAGCGGACCGCATGGGCAGCCTGAACGTGGACGAAGCAAATTTCAAATCTGAGCGCGAGGTAGTCAAAGAAGAACTCCGGGTTCGTGTCGAGAATCAGCCCTATGGCCACTTGGAACAGGATCTTCGTGCCGCTGCCTTCACCGTTCATGGCTATCACCACACGGCCATCGGCAGCAAAGAGGATCTCGATAAGGCGACACTCCAGGACGTTCGTAATTTCTTCAACACCTACTACAAGCCGAACAACGCCGCTCTCATCATCGTCGGCGATTTCGATTCCGCCCAAGCGCTCGCCTGGACCAAAAAATATTTCGACGGCATCCCAGCATCAGACAAGCCCATCCCACGAATTGATAAGCCGGAGCCTCCGCAGACCGAGGAACGCGTGGTCAAGAAGTCCTATACGAACACCCCGCTGCCGGCCATCGTCATCGGCTACAAAATTCCCGCAAGATACAGCCCAGACGCTTATCCACTCGACCTAGCCTCCAATATTCTTGCCGGCGGGGAAAGCAGCCGTCTGTATCAGACCCTGGTGTACAAGGACCAGATCGCCGTGCAGTCGGGCGGCTTCGGCAATTTCACCGAGGATCCGAATTTATTCTGGGCTTACGCGATCATGAATCAGGGGCACACGGCCGAAGAAGGCGAGAAGGCCATCGTGGGCATTCTCGACGGGCTGAAGAACGAACCGGTAGACGCGAAAGAGTTTGAAAAGGCAAAGAACCAGGAGATTTCCGGATTCATCCTTGGCCGCAATACCGATGAGGAGAAGGCCGTTGCGCTCGGGTCCGCCGCCATTATCGGCAAGGATCCCGGCCTCGTGAATACGGAGCTCGATCATTATTTGAAAGTGACGCCCGCGGATTTGCAACGCGCCGCGAAGGATTATTTTGTCGCGCAGCACTCAACCGTGCTCATCGTCACGCTTACCCCGCCAGCCCAATGAACGCGGCCGCCCATAAACTGATTCAAGGAGCAAAGATGAACCTCGCATGCAAGCGATGGATTTTCCCTCTCGCGGCGATGATGTTTGCCGCTACAGCGGCGATGGCGCAGGAGCCTGCTCCCACACCTGCCGCGCCGGCCGGAAAGCAACAGACTCAGAAGGATGGAACAGGGATCGTTCCGCCGGGAGTGAGGCTCGCCCCGGAGATGCCGCCGGCGGGAGCGCCGAAGCCATTTCAATTTCCCGAAGCAGCCACGAAGACTTTGCCGAATGGCTTGCGCGTCTACGTGGTCAGCGATCATCGCGAGCCGGCAGTGGCGGCCCGCCTTGTGATCCTCTCGGCCGGGAGCGTGGAAGACTCGGCGGCCATGCCCGGTGTGGCGCAAATGACCGCGAACATGTTGACGCAGGGAACCGAAAAGCGGTCAGCAAAAGACATCGCCGACGCGATTGATTTTGTGGGGGGCTCCCTCGTCGCGGAAGCCGGCAAGGACTCGACCACTGTCACGCTCGACGTGGTGAAAAAGGATTTGAATACCGGTCTCGACCTGATGTCGGATGTCGTGCTTCATCCCGCGTTCAGCGCGGACGAGCTCGACCGCCAACGCCAGCAGCTTCTCTCAAATCTAACGGTGCAGTATTCCGATCCTCAATATCTTGCCTCGGTTGCGTTTGCCCGCGTCGTGTACGGGGGTTCACCCTACGGCTGGCCGAGTGAGGGCACGCCCGAAGTTGTCAAGAAAATGCAGCGCGATCAGCTCGCGAAATTCCATGATGCAAATTATGCTCCGAATCAGACGCTGCTGGGATTCGCCGGCGACATTACGCCGGAGGAAGCCTTCGCTCTGGCCGAAAAATTTTTCGGTGCCTGGCAGAAGGTGAATGTCACGGCTGCATCGCCAGCATCGCCCACCCCCATATCAGGCCTGCATATCTGGCTGGTGGACAAGCCCGATGCTGAGCAAACCCAGATTCGCGTGGGCAAGATCGGCATTCGCCGCGCCGATCCCGATTACATTCCCCTCGCGGTTACCAATCGTATCTTCGGCGGCGGCTACAATAGCAGGCTCAATACGGAAGTCCGCGTCAAGAAAGGGCTCACCTACGGAGCATTTTCCGCCTTCAATCCCCATCGCTATTCGGGTGCCTTCACTGCGGGCACCTATACGCGTACGGAAGCGACGGTCGAAGCCACGAAGCTCGTGGTTGATCTGATTGCCAAAATGTCCACGGGCGACGTCACTCAGAAGGAGCTCGATTTCGCGCGTGATTATCTTGCGGGCGTCTACCCGATTCAATCCGAGACCGCCGAGCAAGTGACCGACCGCGTCCTGAGTGCCGCTGCTTTCGATTTGCCCGCCGATTACAATAGGACCTACCCTGACAAAGTCCGCTCAGTCACACTGCCGCAGGCCGATTCCATGGCGCAACGGTATTTCACCGCAAAGGACATCGATATTGTCCTTGCCGGGAACGCAAGCGCCTTCCGCGATTCCCTGAAAAAAGAATTTCCGAATGCCCGGTATGTGGAAATTCCCTACGACGAGCTGGACGTCCTCGCCCCCGATTTAAGAAAGCCGAAGGAAAAATCCGCAGCCGCCACGCCCGAATCTTTTGTGCAGGGCAGGGAACTGCTGGTTCAGGCTGCCAAAGCCGCCGGCGACGACACTCTCCTTGATGTCAAGAGCTTGGAGCTGACGGAGACCGGCAGCCTCTTCGCAGCCAATGGCGAGAACCCCGTGACGACCAAATGGTCCGTAGTCTATCCGGACCACTCCCATGGCGACGTGACTCTCCCGGGCAACCACATCATTGAAATCTGCGATGGGAAATCGGCGTGGCTCCAGTTTCCAGACCGCGCGGCTGATGTCTCCCAAGTCGTCAACGAGTTCGTGCGCGGGCTGTCCCTCTTTGGCGGCGGCTGGGGTGTGTATCGTCGCGTTCTCATAGGTGAGCTCACCGGTCACTTGATCGGAGAAGAGGAAATCGACGGGAAGAAAACCACTGGCGTTTCTGTCCAAGCGCCCTTTGGCGCGCTGAAACTCTACTTCGACCCCGCCACGCACCTTCTCGCCGCCGCCCGCTATCAATCCACCGGGCCACGCGGGCCCTTGGACAACGAACAGCGCTGGAGCGATTACCGCTCCGTGGATGGCCGGCAGTTCGCCTATTCAACCGTCATATTCCGCGACGGCGCTAAGTTCGTGGAATCCAAAATTCAGGAGATCCACCTGAATCCGAAACTGGACGACTCGCTCTTTGCCAAACCCGAATCCACCGACGGCAAATGACACCCGCCCAGTTACTTCACAGTCAGAATCACTTTGCCGATGTTTTTCCGGTCCTGAATGTATTGGTGTGCCGCCGCCGCTTCTGCCAGCGGATACGATTTGCCGATCACCGGCTTGATTTTCCCCGCCGTGTACATCCTGTAAAGCTCGTCCAGTTCGGTGCGAAGGACTCCGTTACGCGATCCCATTCGCCCCAGATTCACCCCAATGACGGCGTGATTCTGGCTCATCAGCTTCAGGGGGTGAAAGCGCGGCGTTTGCGCCAGGGCGCGCGCCCCGCGCACCCAGCTCTTCTTTCCATCCGGGCCGGCCGCTGCGGAAAAACCGTACACCACCAGCCGCCCGGTGGGACCAAGGCACCGTTCGCTTTCCGCGAAGGATTTTCCGCCGATCGCGTCCATCACCATTTCAATTCCCTCCGGCGCGAATTTGTGCACCACATCGACGAACTTGCTCTTCGCGTAATCAATCGCATGGTCCACGCCGATCTTGCGCAGGTATTCCTGCTTCGTAGGCCCGGCCGTGCCAAAAGTGACCAGGCCACGCGCTCGCGCCAGTTGCACTGCGGCGATTCCCACGCCGCCCGCGGCGCCATGTATCAGAATCCGGTCCCCCGGCTGCAAATTCCCCATGGCAAACATGGAATGATAGGCGGTCAGATAATTCACCGGGATCGCGGCCGCATCGTCAAAGGGCATGCCCGTGGGCAGACGAAATGCCTGCGATGCCTCCACAGCCACCCACTCGGCATACGCGTTGAACCGCGTGAAAGCGGCAACGGCATCGCCCGGTTTCAGCGACGCTCCTTCGCCTCCTTTTCCGCCGTCGGCGACTTTTTCCACCACCCCCGCGACCTCGAGTCCGGGTACAAACGGCGGCTTCGGCGTTCCCGGATAGATGCCCATTCGTTGAAGCAGGTCAGCGAAGTTGACGCCGATTGCCTTCACCCGAATCAGCACTTCGCCGGATTTCGGCTGCGCGTCGGGCACCTCCTTCGCTTCGAAAACTTCGGGCGGTCCATACCGCCTTACTACCATCGCGCGCATCTAAATCTCCTTGTGCCTGATTTCGACCGGCCGCGCCTGCTCCCTCATTTAACCAGGCGCTTTGCCGGGGCGGAAACTCACCCCCGGCTTTTCATTTGGGATTCGAGGGCATCCTATCTTAAACTGTTGGACTTTGCCTGACGATGAAAACCATACCGACACATAGAAGCTACATGACGGGCGTACTTGCCATCTTTGCGGTGGCCTGCGCAGGACTGGCTTCAGCCCGGCCCGCACAGGCTCCGGTTCCCCCCGTCCTCACCGCCATGCAGGACGAACTTGATCGCACCATGCCGGTCCTGGCAAAGGCTGATCCGTCAGTCTATTTCATCAGCTATACGGTTGCCGACAGGGAATATACCGAAGTATCCGGCTCGAATGGTGCTTTGCTCTCAAGTGCCAGCAGCCGCGCCCGCTGGCTCGAAGTCCAGACACGCGTGGGCACTTATCAGCTCGACGACACGCACAAATTGGGCGATCGTCCGCCGAGTTGGACCAGCCCGGGTTCGACCACAGCCCTCGATGATGACATTCCCGTCCTGCGCCGCGAAATTTGGCGCGAGACCGACCGCCAATACCGCGCCGCCTCCGAAGCCCTGATTAAGGTCAAGACCAGCCAGCAGGTCCAGGTGCAGACCGCCGAAGGCGCGGCGCCTGATTTTTCTCGCGAAGATCCGCACACCTCCATCGGCAAGCGCGTAGAGATCAACGTGGACCGCAAGCCATGGGAAGAAAAGGTTCGCAGGTATACGGCGGCATTCAGCAAGTCACCCGCTGTCCTGAACTCCATCGCCACATTTTCGGCCCTCTCGATGAACCAGTACCAGTTGAACAGCGAAGGAACCAAGCTCGCCTTTGGCCAAATCCACTACCGCCTTGAACTCTTCGTCCAGAGCAAGGCTCCCGACGGCATGGACATCAATCGGTTCGCCAATTTCGATTGGCTCGAACCAAGAGACGCCCCCGACGATAAGGCCGTATTTGATCGCATCCAAATCATGATCCACGAGACGGAATCGCTCGACAAAGCGCCGCTCGTGGATCCCTACGCGGGTCCTGCGCTCCTTACTGGTCGCGCCGCTGCCGTTTTCTTCCACGAAGTCTTTGGCCACCGCGCCGAAGGATTCCGCCAGAAAGACATCAACGAGGGCCAGACGTTTACGAGCAAAATCGGCGAAAAGATTCTCCCCGATTTCCTCTCCATCAAGGACGATCCCACGGAAGCGCAACTCGGCGGCCAGATGCTGCTCGGCAATTATGCATTCGACGACGAAGGCGTGCCGGCACAGAACGTGTCCCTGGTCGAGCATGGCGTCTTGAAAACCTTTCTGATGTCGCGCTCCCCCCTCGTGAATGTCCCGCACTCCAACGGCCACGGCCGCCGCCAACTCGGTTACGTCCCAGTAGCGCGCCAGGGAAATCTCATCGTCTCCAGCACCCGCGCCGTCACCGATAAGCAGCTTCGCCTGAAGTTGATCGAGCTCGTCAAAGCGCAGGGAAAGCCGTTCGGGTTATTGATTGACGACATTGCCGGAGGCTTCACGTTTACCGGCCGCGGCCAGCCGCAGGCCTTCCAGGTGCTCCCGCTCGTCGTCTATAAAGTCTTCCCGGATGGACGCCCGGACCAGCTTGTTCGCGGCGTGGATATCGTCGGCACGCCGCTCGTTTCCTTGACCAAAATTGTGGCCACTGGCGACACGCCCGATATTTTCAACGGCTATTGCGGCGCGGAATCCGGTTCCGTCCCGGTTTCTGCCGTGGCGCCGGCCATCCTGATTTCCGAGATGGAAGTACAGAAAAAACAGACTTCCACCGATAAGCCGCCGATTCTGCCGCCCCCGGCGCATGATCCGGAAGCAAAGGTGCAAAAGCAGTGAAGAAACTCACCGTCATCGCTTTCCTCGCAGCCCTCGGATTTCCCTCGGCAGCCTTGCTGGCCGCCGACGTGAAGCACTCGCAGCCTCCTGCGAGTGCCCCCGCAGCAGACGCAACTGACAACGACCAGACGCTTCGCGCCATGCACGATGAACTCGAGCGTTCCCGCGACCGGCTCCAGATCCCGGACGTTCAAAAGCCCTTCTACATCGAATACCGTCTGCTCGACCTCGACGTTCGCAGCGTAACAGCATCCTTTGGCGCCCTCGTCTCCACCACCACCACCCGCAATCGCTTCATGACCGTCAACGTCCGCATCGGCGACTACCATCTCGACAGCTCCAATTTCATCAGTGAAGACGGTTTTCAAGGCTTTCTCGGTTCCACCGGTCAAGTCGGGATCGACCGCGATTACACGTCCCTGCGCCAAGATTTGTGGCTGGCCACCGATCAGGCCTACAAAGAAGCCGCCACGCAGATGGCGCTCAAGCAGGCATTTCTCCGCAGCTTGACCAAGCCGCCCGAGATCGACGATTTTTCGCAGGAGCCTCCGCTCGTCAAATTAGACCCGCGCATCGAGCCGGACTGGACCTCCCGCAAGTGGGAAGACGAAGCGCGTGCAGCCTCGTCAGTCCTCCGGGATTTTCCCCAGCTCTACGGCACCCGCGTCAATTATTCCCTCATTTACGTCACCACCTATCTGATGAATAGCGAGGGAACCACCATGCGCACTTCCCGCTGCCTCGCGGCAGTGGAAGCCGCGCTCGACACCCAAGCCGATGACGGCATGCCCTTGCACAATTTTTACGCACTCTACGTCCCGCGGCCGGCCGACCTGCCCGATGCCGCGACGGTCGCAAAGGGCATCGCGCAATCCGGCAGCGAGCTGATGCAATTGCGAGCGAGCCCGCTGGTCCCAGACTTCACCGGCCCGGTGCTCTTCGATGCCCAAGCTGCCGGCTCCACTCTCGCCCAGGTTCTTGCGCCATCGCTCGCCGGCGCCCGCCCGCCGCTTTCCATGATGCCCGCATTCGACCAAATCATGGAGCGTATGGGCGGACGCACCGAATGGTCTGGACGCGTCGGCACCCGCGTTCTCCCCACCTCCATTACTCTCGTCGATGATCCGACTCTGAAGGATTTTCAGGGCCAGCTACTTCTCGGCGGTTACGATGTGGACGATGAGGGCGTGAAAGCAGAACGCGTCTCGATCGTAGAAAACGGAATCTTGAAGGATTTTTTGATGTCCCGGCGACCCGGCCCCGATTTCCAGAGCTCCAATGGCCACGCGCGTTCTGCCAATCTTCTCCCCACGCAGCCCCTGAGCAGCAATCTTTTCTTCCAGTCGAGCGCTGCCGTCAAACCCGCCGACCTCCGGAAGAAATTCCTCGATGCCTGCCGCGCCGACGGCCACGAATGGTGCATCGAAGTGAAGCGTATGGATAATCCCGAGCTTTCCTCGATTCGCCAGGACGATTTCTCCGAAATTATCGGCGAAATTGCCGGGGGGATCGCCAGCGGCGAGCGCATGCCCTTGCTCCTCTATCGCGTCTATGTTGCCGATGGCCGCGAGGAGCTTGTCCGCGGTGGGCATATCGAGGGACTCAATCTCCGTTCGATTCGAAACATCATGGGCGTGGGTGACGATGCCACCGAGTTTCGCTATATGCAGAATCCCGCCGGCGGATTCGCAGGCACGGCGCTCGGCGCGTTTGGCGGCGCGCAGGGCGGCATCCCCAGTTCCGTCATCGCGCCTTCGCTGCTCCTTGAGGAAGTGGAAATTCGCGGCTTCCACGGCGAGCCGCGCCGTCTCCCGCTCGTTCCTAATCTCCCGTTGCGCTGATTAATCGCCCAAACCCCGCACCACCGCATCGGCGTGCGCATTTTCTTGAAAATAATTTTATAGCACCACAGCAGTCCTTTCGCCCCCGCGCCGCCAGCGTATAATCGCCCGAGTCATGGCAGAGATTCTCGAACAAGCCTCTCGCGAAAAACGCATGGCAGCGCTCGCCTCCGTTGGCTCCGCGATCGTGCTCGTATCCCTGAAGGTCTTCCTCGCAATCGTCACGGGCAGCCTCGGGATTCTTTCGGAAGCCCTGCATTCGATCCTTGATTTCACCGCCGCCATCATCACCTATCTCTCCGTGGTGGTGGCGGATAAGCCTGCGGACGCCCAACACCTCTATGGCCACGGGAAAGTGGAAAGTTTCTCCGCATTCGTCGAGACAGGCCTCCTTCTTCTCACCGCGCTTTACATCATCTGGGAAGCTTTTCAGAGGCTCGTGTTCCACACGGTCCATGTCCGCCCGAGCCTGACCGCGATCCTCGTTCTCGCCATCGGGATGGGAATCGATTTTGTCCGGGCGCGCGCTCTGAACCGAGTAGCGAAAAAATATCCGAGCGAGGCGCTCGAAGCCGACGCGTTGCATTTCTCAACCGACGTGTGGAGCACTTTCGTCGTCATCCTGGGCATCTCCGGCGCATGGATCGGCATGAAGCTCGGGATTGAGTGGCTGAGCAAGCTCGACGCGATCGCGGCCCTGGCCGTCGCCGGCGTCATCATCTGGATCGGCTCGCGGCTAGGCAGGCGCACAGTGGACGCGCTCCTAGACGTGGCGCCGAGTGGCCTGCGCGAACAGATCTCGACCGCCGTTGACGAGACAGAAGGCGTCTTGCGCAGCGAGCGTGTGCGGGTCCGCCGCGCCGGCCAGCGCTATTTCGTCGACGTCACCATCAGCGTCCCGCGCACCGCCAGCCTCGAGCAGGCCCACGCAGCCAGTGACGCCGTCGAGCGCCGCATCGCGCAGATTGTCCCGGCAGACGTTGTCGTCCACGTAGAGCCGCGCGCGCGCAGTGATGAAGACCTGTTCGAGAAAATCCGCGCCATCGCTCAGCGCCGCGGCCTGAGCGTACACGAATTGTCCGCGCACCAGTTCGATGGACGCCTCTTCATCGAGCTACATCTTGAAGTAAACGAGGGGTCAAGCCTCCGCGAAGCGCATCGCCGGGCCACGGAGCTCGAGGAGGATATCCGCCTTGGGACCGATCCCCGCGCGCGTATCAATATCCATATCGAGCCTCTTGGCGCGCGAATCGGCGGCGCCGAGGAAATGAGAGACCTCTCGCGCTCCGTCCAGGATTTTCTGAATTCGCTTCAGGCGGAGTACCACGAGCTGGTCGATTGCCATGAGGTCCACGTTCGGAGCGTGGACCACAAAATTCTCGTCTCTTGCCATTGCGCCATGGACGGCGCCCTCCCCATCACCGAAGTTCACGACATCACCGCCGCGCTCGAAGACCGCGTCAAAGAGCGCTTCCCCCAAATCTTCCGCCTCACGATTCATCCCGAGCCTATCGAAGAAAGCTGACGGCGCCCTGAAAATGTCTGCGCCGCGAGCGCGATCACCGCAGGAAAACATTCCAGCACGTACCGAGGCTCGGGCGTATCGACGAAATAAACCACGAACGCCGTGCGCACCAGGATGAACACAATCAGCAACGCCCAGCCCGGCCGTCCCCGCGCCCTCCACGCCCCCACAAACGCCAGCAAAATGTAGGAGCCGTTTACAAGAATCAGCGCCAGTGTCACCACGAAATCCTTGCGGTCATCCTGCCACTCATCTCGCACCGGCAGGAGCGTCCCCGAATAAGGAAGCAGCTCGATTCGCGGTGAGAACCAGAGCGTCAGCGCGCGCAAGAGCGGAATTTTCGCGTAAGTCCGCAGAGGATGTCGCCGCGTCCTCTCGCGCGCAATCTCCCGAAATGGCTCATCAAGCTCCGGGCCCATCGTCAGCGACTCGTTGTATTGCTCGAGCACTTCCTCCACGCGCGCCCGCTCTTCCGGCGAATCGAACGCCGACGTAGGGATATTTTCAATCGGGATCTCCTCCGCATTCACCTTCCAGGCTGAAAGATACACATCGCGTACCCGCCACAACCATGTATTCGTCCAGGAGATGAATCCCAGCGGCGTATATTCTCCCGGCAACTCGCTATACCGCGGCGCAAGAAATTGCACATCGTGTAGCGTAGTCCAATTCCGCGCGGCCCACGGCAGCAGCGGCAAGAGGACTCCCGCCCCCAGCAGCACGCCCGCGCGCCCAAGTTTCATCCAATCCCGCGGCCGCCACCACTTCCCGCAAAGCACCAGCCCAGCCGCAATAAGAAGCAATGGCGTCTCCGGCCGCACAAGCGTTCCGAACCCCACGATAATCCCCGCGAGCAACCACGGATTGAACACTCGATTCGCATTGAAGCCCCTGGCCCCGGCTGCTCCACCAGGCCCGAGGTCGGTCTCGAGCAAAATCAGGATCCCCAGACCCGTTAGAAACGTCACCAGCACTTCCGTAAGCACCACCGCCGAATAGTTCGCGATGAAAGGACACAACGCCGCGAGCCACAGTCCCGCAATCGTCACTCGTCGCCGGGAAGACGCCGGGGCCAGCCGCGCCGCAATCAACGCAATCACGAAACATCCCGCCACATCCACCACCGCCTGCGCCAGCATAGCTGCCCGCGGAGACTTTCCGGCAAAAGCAAATACTGCGGCCAGAAATGCCGGATAGCCCGGGACCCGCATATCCACGGCCGTAAGCCGTCCGTTTACCGCGAAGCCATACACGCCGTTCTTCACCCAATTCCAAGCTAACTCGATGTAGAATGGCGCATCACCAGAGTCCGTAACGGGAAACTTCAGCGCAAAGAACACTCGCAGTGCCAGCCCTGTCAACGCGGCCAGGGCGATGTTTGTGCGCATCTTATTAGTAGGTGTGATTGACAGCATTCTGACGGACGGCTAGCTTGGATTGTCTCAATGCCTGAACGCAAGCCTATTTTCTACGATGAGCAGCGGCGGCGCTGGCGGCGCACCCGGCGCGTGCTCGAAATCACGGGGGCATTCTTCACATTGGTGCTCATCGTCTTCCTGGCCAATGTTGTCCGCAACCCCGAACTTCCAGACATCTTGCGGGCGGATACCCACGTCGGTTTGCACGCGATTCGCGGCCATCTGAAAGCGAAGCCTGTGCGGCAGGGCCGCAAGCGCAAGGTCGCGGCGCTGGGCAAGATTCCCGCGAATTACGATCCCTTGCGTGCCGCCTTCTACGTGAGCGACGATTACACCAGTCTTGCCTCGCTCCAGTTGCATTACCACGATCTCGACCTGCTCATCCCCGAAGCCCTGCATGCCGTTTCGGCCGATGGAAAGCTTGATGTTGACCAGGATCCGAAACTCACTGCCTTTCTGCAGTCCCTCCAAGCCCGCACTCCCCCCGTCGAGCTGCCGGTCATGTCCATGGTCAATAATTACGACGCCCAAAAGGGCTGGTGCCCGCCGGACATGATCCATATGCTGGCAAATCCCGCAGCCCGCCAGAACCTCGCCACTCAGCTCGTGAAATTTGCCGATACCGAGCATCAGCCCGGCGTCGTCGTGGACTTCGAGTCCCTGCCGCAATCCAGCCAGCAGGATTTTCAACGCTTCATTCACGACCTGAGCGTGTCGCTGCACGGTAAAAACTTGAAACTGATGGTCGCTCTGCCCGCCGCGGACTGGATCTATGACTACAAATATTTCGCTTCCCAAGCCGACGCGATCATCTTGATGAACTACGATTTCCACTGGCCGAATTCCGCGCCCGGCCCTATCGCTCCACAGGACTGGTTCGTTCGCGACATCGAAAACATGGTTAAGTTGGTGCCGCCCGAAAAGATCGTCATGGGCATTGCGAACTACGGCTACGACTGGCCCCAAAAATCCAAGGGCACTCCTCATCCGGTGGCCCAGGCAGTCACATTTCAGCAGGCAGTCATCACCGCGGTTGAATCCCAAACTGATATCGAGTTCGATCCCGAGTCTCTGAATCCCCATTACTCGTATGAGGATCAGAACAATCTCGTCCACGACGTCTGGATGCTTGATGGCGTCACTGCTTACAACCAGCTTCGCGCCGCCGAGCGCGCCGGCGTTCGAGGCACCGCGCTCTGGCGCCTCGGCATGGAAGATCCCTCGATTTGGTCCATCTGGGACGCCACACATCCGGATGATACTGCTCGCAACAAACTCGAGGACGTCCCCCCAGGCTATGACTTGATTCTCGAAGGCGACGGCGACATCTGGCGCATCACTGCCAAGCCCCAGAGTGGCCACCGCACCTTCGAATACGATCCGGACACTAATCTTTTCACCGACGAGACATTTCAGAGCTATCCGCTCTCCTGGCGGATTCAGCAAATGGGTGCCGCCCCTAAAAAGGTCGCCCTCACGTTTGACGACGGTCCTGATCCCGATTGGACTCCCAAAATCCTCGAAGTCTTGAAAGAAAAACAGGCCCCCGCAACGTTTTTTGTGATTGGAGAATCAGCCAGTCGGAATCCCGGGCTGATCAAGAGCGAGTATGAATCCGGCAATGAGGTTGCCAATCACACCTTCACTCATCCCGAATTCGATACGGCATCCAAATCCCAAATTCAACTTGAACTAAACCTCACCGAGCTCCTTCTCGAGAGCAGCCTCGGCGTGAAAACCTTACTCTTCCGTCCGCCCTTTGGAATTGACCATCAACCTGAAACGGCCAGCGAAATCCAAATGCTGCCCGTCCCGCAAGCCATGGGCTACATCATCGTGGGTGCACGCATCGACCCGCACGACTGGGGCGAGCCCAACGGGGGCCCGCCGCCCCCCGTGGACACGATCGTCCAGCGTGTGCTTTCCGACTCACAGAAAGATAGAGGCAACATTATCCTGATGCATGACGGCGGTGGGGACCGCAGCCATACCCTTAAAGCCTTACCGCAAATTATTGACGGCCTGCGCTCCAAGGGCTACGAATTTGTCTCCGTCTCTTCGCTACTCGGCCAGACGCGGGCGCAAGTGATGCCGCCCCTCAGCCAGAAAGAATGGCTGCTTGTTCGCGCCGATGCGTTCATGTTCGAGGTCTACCGCTGGATTCGATCGAGCATCGGTTTCATTTTCATCGCGGGCATCCTGCTCGTCAGCGGCCGCGCACTTATCATCGGATTGCTTGCGCTCGCGGAAAAACTTCGCGCCGCGCCGCAGGATCATCCTGAATTCAAACCGCAGGTCTCCGTCCTGATTCCCGCCTACAATGAGGAGGCCGTCATCGTCCAAACCGTCCGCGCCGCCCTGGCCTCCAATTACCCGAAGCTGGAAATTATCGTCATCGACGACGGCTCAATCGATCGTACCGCCGAGCTCGTCCGCGACAATTTCGGCCGCGAGCATCGCGTTCGCCTGTTGTTGCAATCGAACCGCGGCAAGCCCAGTGCGTTGAACCACGGCCTGGCTGAATCCACCGGCGAAATTGTGGTCTCGATCGACGCAGACACCATCGTCGACGCCAATGCCATCCCCCGCCTCGTGCGTCATTTCGCCAATCCCAATGTCGGCGCCGTCGCAGGCAACGTGAAGGTCATTAACCGCAACCGCTGGCTCACTCGCTGGCAAGCCTTGGAATACATCACCAGCCAAAACCTTGAAAAGCGCGCCTTTGATCTTCTGAATTGCATCCCCGTGGTTCCCGGAGCCGTCGGTGCGTGGCGGACCGACCTTCTCCGGACCAACGGGGGCTTCTCCGGCGATACCGTCGCCGAAGACACCGACCTCACACTCACCATCCGCCGCAACGGCTGGAAAATTCTCTACGACGAAGAGGCCATTGGTCGTACCGAGGTCCCTGACACCGTTGATGCTCTCATCCGCCAGCGATTCCGCTGGACCTTCGGCACGCTCCAGGCCGTCTGGAAGCATCGCAGCGCGGTCGGAAAAGCGCGTTATGGAACCCTCGGCTGGATTGCCATTCCCAACATCTTCTTATTTCAGATTGTTCTCCCGCTCGTTTCGCCGGTTATTGACTTGTTGTTCCTGTTGTCGCTCGCGCTGTGGGGGCTTGCCCAGCTCCACATCGCGGCGCTCCCGCAGCTCTGGACTCTCCAGGATGTCCAGCGCTCACTAATCTTTTTCGCCATCTTCATGCTGATTGACCTCTTCACCTGCGTCGTGGCTTTCGCGCTCGAGAGAAACGAAGACTGGACACTGCTCGCTCCGCTTATCCTCCAGCGTTTCTACTATCGCCAGATGATGTACGTGGTGCTCTTTAGCGCGATTAAGGAAGCCGTCCAGGGACGCCCGGTAGGCTGGCGCGGCGTCGAGCCGCAAATGCCCGCACCCGTGGCACAGGCCTGAATGGACACCCCCGTCCCTTTGGAATTGACACCTCAATAACACTAGGAATATATTCAGCCCAGACTCCCGCAGGGGTGGCGCTCGCCCTGGGGATCGGCGTAGCGTGTAAATAATTCGAACTCGGATGACTGTTTTTCCTGCGCAATTTCGCAATGCATAGTGGATGCAACCCACTCGATGGCGATTTGTTACCGCTGGACAAAGGGGTGGCTTGTAAATTTGCATCCATTTCAAACGCGCCAAAATTTTCTGCTGTTCAGCATTTGGGGAAAAGTTCCACATACTCGGAGGGGACGATGAATTCCAGCAAGACAAATTTGAGAATTCTTCAAGTTTTATTTGTGGCCCTACTCTTACTGATGTCTCCGCTATATGTTCGCGCCCAGAAGAAGGGCGGCGGTGGTGGCGGGGGCGGCTCCCATGCTTCAGCACCCAAGGCGGCCCCTGCCGCAAAACCGGCCGCCAGGCCGTCCGGCGGTGGCGGCGCAAAGACAACGGGTGGCGGCGCAAGGACAACGGGTGGCGGCGCGAAGACGACCACCGGTTCGAAGACAACTACCGGCTCGAAGACCACTACCGGTTCAAGAACGACCACAACTAGTGGTGCCAAGACGACCACTGGGTCAAAAACAACTACGGGATCAAAAACCACCACCGGCTCAAAGACGACCACAACCAGCGGGACTAAGACCACCACGACTGCCGGCGGCAAAACGACTACGGCCAGTGGCTCGAAAACCACCACCGCTGGCGGCTCGAAGACCACAACCGGCGGTTCCAAGACCACAACCGGCTCGAAGACAACTACAGCCAGCGGGACAAAATCCACCACCGCCGGTGGCAAATCGACCACAACTGGCGGCTCCAAGACAACCACAACCGGCGGGACGAAGACCGCCGGAGCAGGCGCTGGCAAGACTGCCGGGGCCGGCGGCGCAAAGAGTGCCAATGCTGGCAAGACTGTAACCACGAAGTCCGGAGCTAAAGTCTCTTACGGTAACAGCGGCAAAGTGAGCAGCGTCAGCACAAAGAGTGGAGCGACCGCAAAATTCGGTTCCAACGGCAAAGTCAGCACCATCCACGCCAAGAATGGAACTACCATCAGTCACAGTCCCAATGGCTCACGCCGTGTTGTCGCCAACCGCAATGGTGCCAGAGTAGTCTCCAACGGCCGCGGTCGGGGCGGATATGTGGAACATAGAGGCTTCCGCGGCGGTCACCCCTATGCCCGCCGGACTTACTATCGCAATGGCCGCTACTATGGCCGCGGGTATCGTGGCTACTACTGGCACGGCCACGCTTATTACGGTGGCTACCCCGGTTACTGGTATGGTGGCGGATACTATGGCTGGGCTTACAATCCCTGGCCCGGACCAGTCGCCTATGGCTGGGGCTGGGGCGGAGCGCCCTGGTTCGGCTTCTATGGAGCCTACTTCGCGCCCTATCCCGTTTATCCCAGTGCGGCTTTCTGGCTTACTGATTATTTGATCGCCGCAAACCTCCAGGCAGCCTACGCCGCGCAGATAGCGGCAGCCAACGCTGCCGCCGGTGCCGCAGCCGCCGAAGCTGGCGCAGCTGCAGCGGATGCTGACGCTTCCGCGGGGCAAGCTCCTGCGGCAGGCGGTGCAGTCGCACTCTCGCCTGAAGTCAAGCAGGCCATCGCCGAGGAAGTCAGGGCGCAGATTGCCGCCGAACAGGCGGCCGCCGCTACGGCACCCACCGCAGCCGCAGCCTCCGCTCAACAACCTGTTACGGAGACTGCTCAGGACAGTGGTGGTGGTGCTCCCGCCGCCGCGCCGGCCGACGAACAAATTCCCGCCGCGCTCGATCCGCAACACACCATCTTCGTCGTCGCTGATGACCTCAACGAGAGCACGCCCGACGGCGAGGAATGCAGCCTAACTTCCGGTGACGTCATTACTCGCATCGATGACTCACCGGACAAAGACAACAAGGTCACGGTCCGCGTTACCAGCAGCAAGAAGGCTGACTGCGCCTCCGGTGCCAAAGTCGCCGTCGACGTTGATGACCTCCAGGAAATGCACAATCACTTCCAGGAGCAAATTGACGACGGCCTCAAGGAGCTCGCGGATAAGCAAGGCAAGAATGGCTTGCCCGCCAGCCCCAATCCGCAGGCTCGTGAGAACCCGGAAGGAAAGGCGGACCCGGACAAGGACGCGCAGGCCCAATTGCAAGCCGTGGATCAGAGCGCCGATCAAACCGAAGCAGAAGTCCAACAAGCGGCGGAGTCTGCCGGCCAGGGAGACGACTAAGAACCCGGCTCTCCCTGCAACGCGCAACTTTGCAGGGTTGGCCATTGCCGCGTTACGACATCGCGAGCGTCAGGGGAGAATCCCCCTGGCGCTCCCGATCTGCACCGCGTGATCGAAATGTTTCAATTCATTCCCTGCGGGAGACTTTCGAGATTTAATGCCGCGCTGGGGTTGCTGCGATTTACACCGCGGCCAGATTCATTTTCCTGCTCTGAGGAGAAACGCCTATGATCTCGCTCCGTGCAATATTCAAATCCAGCTTAGTCGTGGGAATTATTCTTTCGTGCCTCGCAGTCAGTCCTCGCACTTCGGGCGATGACCAGACGCTCCAGCAAAAGCTGGAAGCGAAGTACGCGATTACGAAGCCGACTGACGACAAGACCGATATTGTCACCGCCGGCGCCGTCCTGATTCTGCAAAAGGACAAGCTCATCATGTATCCCACCACCACGCAGATTCCGCCCCAGAACGTTTATAAGGATGGCAAGCTCTCCACGGGCGCCTACGGTGTGCACGAAAAAGCGCAAAAGTTTGGCTCCTTGATTGGTCATCCCTTGCCCTCACAAGCCCAGACGACGACGCGGTACTTCGTCACCGGCGAAAAATTCTGGGTTACTCATATCGACTGCATGTCGGACGGCGTCGTTTTCACTCTTTTCACCGATGCCATCAGTGATGTCCGCTACTATTCGACCCTAAAATTTGTTTACCCGCATGGCGTAACGCTCAACTCGGATCAAGTGCTCACGATGGTCGGAGAGGTCCTCAAAGTTCAGCCCGACGATAACGCAGATTCCGGCGGCGACGCGAACAAGCAAGACCAGCAGCCTGCGGCGGCCGATAACCAGCAGCAAGCGGCTCCGGCCGCGGACCCAGCGCCGGCTGCACCGCCAGCCACCGTTGAAATCGGACAGACTCCCGAACAAGTCACCGCCATCCTCGGACAGCCGGATAAAATCATCAATCTCGGCCCCAAGCAGATTTACGTTTATAAGGACCTCAAAGTCACATTCGTGAAAGGCAAAGTCACCGACGCGCAATAAAGCACAAATCCCGTTTCCGTATTTCCAGGGGCGCGGCGATAACAGATTCCTTGTTATCCGCGCCCCTTTTTTCTGATATCATTGGCTTGTTGATGGGCTGCATCCCGATTTCTGGGAGCGGCACCGGAGGCCAAAATGAGTGTTGCACCGCGTGCGGGCAACGGAAAAATTTCCGTGCCTGACATTCTTTCCCGCAAGTCGCGCTCCCTCGACGGCTCCTTTGTTACCAATAAAAAGATCACCTGCCTCACCGCCTACGACTATCCCACCGCGCAGCTCCTCGATGAAGCCGGTGTGGACATCCTGCTCGTCGGCGATTCCCTCGGCATGGTCGTGCTCGGCTACGACAGCACCCTCCCGGTCACGCTCGAAGATATGCTCCACCATACGCGCGCCGTTCGTCGGGGCACGAAACGCGCCCTGCTCGTCACCGATATGCCTTACGGCAGCTTCCACGTCTCGATCGAGGAATCAGTGCGAAACGCCATGCGCCTCGTAAAAGAAGGCGGCGCGGAAGCCGTGAAGATCGAAGGTGGCGAACGCCGCCTCGAGCTGATCGCGCGGCTCGTCGAAGCCGAAATTCCCGTGATGGGTCACGTCGGCCTCACGCCGCAATCGGTGAACTCCCTCGGCGGTTTCCGCGTCCAGGGCAAGACGCCCGACGCCGCCCAGCAACTCGAGCGCGATGCCCGAGCAGTCGAGGCCGCCGGTGCCTTCTCCATCGTCCTCGAATCCGTTCCACGAGAACTCGGTGCGCTCATCACCCAAAAGCTCCACATTCCCACCATCGGCATTGGCGCGGGTCCTGATTGCGATGGCCAGGTGCTCGTCTTCAACGATTTCGCCGGCCTCACGCTCGGGCATATGCCTAAATTTGCGCGGAAGTATGCCAATTTGGCCGTGGAAATTTCCCGCGCAGCAGCGGAATATTGCGAAGATGTCCGCGCCGGTCGCTTCCCCTCGGACGCCGAGTCCTATCATTCGCCGGCCGAGTTGCGCGAACGCTTGCTCGCTCCCGGGCGCACCTGATTCGTAAGAACGTGCCCGCCAAGCGCTCGGCACGCGGCATCCAATCGACTGCAAGGAGAACGCCCGCATGAATATCGAAGATTTCCGCCTCCTCTACGACTACAATTCCTGGGCCAACCATCGCACCCTCGATGCTTGCGCCCCTCTCGAGGCCGAAAAATTCACCCGTGACCTCGGCTCAAGCTTCCGCTCCGTCCGCGATACCCTCGCCCACATCTGCGGCGTCGAATGGCTCTGGCTCGAGCGTTGGCACAGCCGCTCGCACAATTCCATCCCCCCGGGCTCCGAATATCCCGATCTCGAATCTCTCCGCCGCCGCTGGGACGAAATTGAACGCGACCTGCTCGATTATGTAGCCTCGCTCACGCCTGAAGACATCCAGCGCGTCGTTCAGCACAAGACAACTCAAGGAGTCCAGCAGTCCGCGCCCCTCTGGCAAATGCTCCAGCACCTCGTCAACCACGGCACCTATCATCGCGGCCAGGTGGCCACCATGCTCCGCCAGCTCGGCGCCAAACCCATCTCCACCGATTTGATTTTCTTCTACCGCGAACGCGCCACAAGAGCCTCCGCCTGATGCGCGCGTGGTTCGCCTAATGCCAATCCATTCCCCAAATTATGGCCGCGCGCGCATAGGCCACTGCGCCCATTTCCCGCCGCATACAAGCCCGCGCAAAAATTCACCATGGAAATAATCCGCACCGTCGCATGGATGAAGCAGGTTGCCCGACAGGCGCGCGCAGAAGACCGCATCCTCGGCTTCGTCCCCACCATGGGCGCGCTGCACGAAGGACATTTCTCCCTGGTCCGCCGGGCAAAACAGCAATGCTCGCCCGTCGTGGTCTCCATCTTCGTCAATCCCACACAATTTGGCCCCTCCGAGGACCTTCAAAAGTATCCGCGCACATTCGAGGCAGACGGCGCCGCCCTCGAAAAACTGGCCGTAGATTATTTAT
This sequence comes from uncultured Acidobacteriota bacterium, assembly GCA_963701005.1. Lineage (GTDB taxonomy): Bacteria > Acidobacteriota > Terriglobia > Acidiferrales > UBA7541 > Palsa-295. Next base: position 973,852 of record OY969555.1, on the reverse strand, counting down.
TCGCCCCGCCGCCAGAGGAAATATATCCAAATGGATTCCGCACATTCGTGGAAGTGGAAGGCCTCAGCAATCGCCTCGAAGGCCGCTCTCGCCCTAACCACTTCCGCGGCGTCGCCACCGTCGTCCTGAAGCTTTTTGAAATCGTCCAGCCGCGCTTCGCCTATTTCGGCCGCAAGGATGCCCAGCAATCTCGCATCATCCAGCAGATGGCAGCCGACCTCGATCTCGATACACAGGTTGTAGCCGGCCCCATCATCCGTGAGCCTAATGGCCTCGCACTCTCATCGCGCAATGTGTATCTGAAGGGCGACGACCGCCGCGCTGCCACGGCGCTCCACCGCTCGCTCGATGCCGTCCGCCGTGAAATCGCCTCCGCTGAACGCGATGCGGCACACTTGATCGTTGCCTTGCGGAAAGTAATCGACGCCGAGCCCGGCGTCACGCTCGACTACGCGGAGATTGTTGATGCGGTAACGCTCGAACCAGTCCTAAGCCTGCGGGGTAGATGCTACGCCCTGCTCGCCGCCTTTGTCGGCAGCACGCGTTTGATTGACAACGCCCTCATCGAGCAGGACGGCGACTCCTTCCGCGTAACCATTTAACGGCCCGCCGCGACCGCATTACCTTCCTCGATGGCAGCCAAAATCTCAGCCGCATGCCCCTTGGGCGTCACTTTGTCCCAGATCTTACGGATTTTCCCGTCCGGCCCGATCCAGTACGACATCCGTACGATTCCCATGAATGACTTGCCGAGAAAACTTTTCATTCTTCGCGCGCCGAACGCTTCCACCACTTGAAATTCGGTATCCGCAAGCAGCGGAAAATTCAATTTGTGCTTAATCTTGAATTTTGTCTGTGCTTCGGCGTCATCCGCGCTGCATCCCAGGATGGCGGTGTTTGCTGCCTCGAACTGCTTGATGGCGTCACGAAACTCGGACGCTTCCGTCGTTCAACCCGGTGTGTTCGCCTTCGGATAAAAATAAAGAACCAGATTCTTCCCGCGATAATCCTTCAGCGAGATTGTCTGGCCCTCGTCGGCATTCACCTTGAAGTCGGGCGCTTTGTCGCCTTCTTTGAGCATTATCATGTCTCCGCTTGTGCTTGGACGAGCGAGCTACGCTTCGGCGAGCACTCGCCTCAGTATTTCGTTCACCGCTTGCGGGTTGGCCTGTCCGCGGGTCTCTTTCATCACCTGCCCCACAAAAAATTTGAACACGCCTTCATTTCCGGCGCGAAACTTCGCCACATTCTCCGCGTTTTTCCCGACCACCGCGCGCGCAATCTTCTCAATCGCGCCTGCATCCGTGATTTGCGCCAGGCCTTCCGCCGCCACGATCTCCGCCGCGCTCTTGCCCGTTTCAAACATCTGCTGAAATACTTTCTTCCCGCTCGCGGCAGTTATCTCCCCGCCATCCACTTTCCCAAGCAGTTCCGCAAGCGCCGCCGGCACGACGGGACAGCTCGAAATATCTTTCCCGGTATCATTGAGCCGCCGCAGCAATTCCACCGAAATCCAGCTCGCTGCCGCCTTCGCCGGAGCCCCCGCGCGCACCGCCGCTTCAAAATAATCCGCCAGCGGACGCGTCGCCGTCAGCACGCCCGCGTCATACGCCGCAATCCCGTATTCCCTCACGAAACGATCTACCTTTGCCGCCGGCAACTCCGGCATCTCCCGCCGCACTTGCTCAACCAGCGATTCCGAAGCCTGCACCGGCAGCAGATCGGGATCCGGAAAATATCGGTAGTCATGCGCAAATTCCTTCGACCGCATCGCTTCCGTGCGCCCGCCCGCCACATTCCAAAGCCGCGTCTCCTGCGGTATCGTTCCCCCCGATTCCAGCACGCCAATCTGCCGCTCGATTTCGTATTCCAGCGCATGCGCCAGATACCGAAACGAATTAAGGTTCTTCACTTCCGCCTTGGTCCCGAATTTCGCGGCCCCGCGCAGCCGCACGCTCACGTTTGCATCGCACCGCAGCGAGCCCTCTTCCATGTTGCAGTCGCTCACGTCCGTGTATTCCAGGATCTGCTTCAATGTGTTCAAGTATTCATACGCTTCCGCGGGCGTCCTCAGATCTGGTTCCGAGACGATTTCTATCAACGGCACGCCACAGCGGTTGAAATCAATGTAGCTCCACTTGTCCGAGTCCGCGAAACCCTCATGCAAATTTTTCGCCGCGTCCTCTTCCATATGCAGCCGCGTGATTCCCACGCGCTTCGTCGCGCCTTCCACCGCAAATTCGATCGCTCCCTTCGTCCCGAGCGGCAGCTCGTACATCGAAATTTGGTAGCCCTTCGGCAGGTCGGGATAAAAATAATTCTTGCGCGCGAAGACGGACCGCTCATGAACCTTGCACCCGAGCGCGAGCGACGCCCGCACCGCCAGCTCCACCCCCCGCCGGTTCAGCACCGGCAGCGCTCCCGGCAATCCCAGGCACACCGGGCACACATTCGAATTCGGCGCATCGCCAAAACGCGTCGAGCAGCCGCAAAACGCCTTCGTCTGCGTCTTCAGTTGCGCGTGCACCTCGAGTCCGATCACGGCCTCGTAACGCGCCATCACCTCCGGCCCGACGCTCGGTGTCTCCGGTGTCATTCGACTCATGGGAAAACCGGCATTATATCATTCACCCTTGAACCGCAGAGAATTTCGGGTAAGCCGCCACGCGGCCCAATTTGGCGACAATCGTCAGCGCCCTTCGACCCGTCCGCGCACCGTCCGAAGCGAATCCTCGACGAGCCCGTCATGGAATGGACGAATCACCCGCCAATAGAAGCGCCCCTGTCGCCCTTTGAAATTGGCGCAAGTAACGTTAAAGACCGTCGTCCCGCCCGCATTCTCCTCCAAAACCCACGACATCATCGCCCGCGTAAGCCGGTTCTCAACCGTCATCCCCGCCTCCCGCGGCGCATCCACATATATGACGTGGAAGAAGCCAAAATATTTTCCAGCCTCAAGCGCCTGTGGCCGGCTGACCGCCATCCCCCGATCCCACCCGAAAATCTTCCCAACACCGATTCGGAATCCAAGCAGCAGCTTCCAAAGCAATCCGTGAGCCAGCAAATCGCGCGCCCCCAATTCCGGAAAAATCCGCGAAGCAGGCGCCGCAATCTCCATCGCATGCACGTTCACGACAGAAAATCCGAGCGCCTGCCCCGCCGTCCAGCATCTGCCGTGCGTCTTCAGAAATTCAGCTTCCGCTACTTTCAATCCGTCCCCTTAGTCCCTGCGCCGCCGGCATCCTTGCAAGCCCAGCCTCACTGCTTGCCTCCCCACACATACTTCAACCCCAGCCGGTAGTTTCTCCCCAGCACCGGATATCCCGCCGCATCCTCATATTTCCGGTCAAGCAGGTTTTGTACTTGAGCAAAGACGGTCAGCCCAAAACGCAACGGAAAGCTGGCCGCCGTGTCCCACCGCACATAGCCCGGATCGCTCGAAATGCAAGGACTCATCGGCCCCGGCTGGCAGATGTCGTTGACAATTTTGCTATCGAAATCGCTATCAGCTCGCCTTCCCACATAAGTTCCCGAAAAATTGAAATTCACCCGCCGAGTGTGTGCATTCGCCATCAAAAACGCCGAATGCAGCGGCCTCTTGAACAATCGGTTTCCCTGCGCCAGCGCCGGATCCATCAGCGGGTTCGCGGTCTTAAGCACCTTTGAATCGTCATACGTGTACTGCCCGGAAAACATCAACCACCGCGTAGCCATGATCTCCATCTTCGTAAAAGCCCCGTTAGCTCGAGCCAGGTCCGTGTTAAAGAAGCTCCCTCCAAACGCCGGGCAATTGGGAGAGGACGTGGGCGTGGGCTGCACAACCGCGAAACTCACAATGTTGTGAAACCTGTTGAAAAACCCAGTCGCGGAAAAATGAATCCGGTCGTCCGCCATCACTTGATCGAATCCAACATCCACCGTCCTGCTCTCCTCCGGCGCCAGTTGCGGACTGCAATCCGGCGGCAGCAACTCCGGCTCCGATATCCCTTTCCCATAGGATGCGCGCAGCCTCGTGTCGCCCCACAATCCCTGCCCGTAATGCAACGCATACGCCGCTCCCACGCGCGGAACGAATCGCGTCCCGAAAAACTGGTTTCCTTCCTCCCGCCCGCCCGCAAGTGCCGTCAGCCTCTTTCCGAACTGGTAGTGCAACTCCAGATAGCCCGCCATGTTCGTTCTTCCCATGGCCCCGCCATTTTCCACTTCGAAGTAGTACCCGCCCGTCACTCCCCCATGCGGAAACAAGTACGTCATCTGCTCGTCCAACCCGGCGCGATTGAACTTGCTTACAAAAGGTGGTCCAAACGCCGGCGTATCCTCGATGTCCTCAAATCGATTCTCGAATCCCATCAGTTTGTTTTGCCAATTCGGCGCAATCGAATCATCCCAGGTCAACCCCGACGAAAAATCGTGCAGCACATTATGCTGGCCGGCCACGAAAAAGGCCGGACCGAGCGCTGTCTGTCCCGGCTCGCCCGCATCGCTCGAATTGTTCCTCACCGTAAGACGCAGCGTATCCGCATTCGAATATCGCCAGCCGAAGTTTCCCGAAAGCGTCGTGTCGCGAAAATAGTCGTCCGGTCCTTGCCCGCTGCTACCGAAATACGTTGCCGTCGCCGAGTAATCAAACGCTCCCAGCAGGCCGTTCAATTGTCCTCCGCCGTGCCCCGTGCCGAATGTCCCGCCGTCACCTTCAATCTCCAGCACCGGGGTGCTCGTCGTCCCACGGTGCGTGAATATTTGCATCACGCCTGACATGGCGTCCGATCCGTAAAGCGCGCTAGTTGCTCCGTGGACCACTTCGATCTTGTCCACGCCATCCAGCGTGAAATTAGAAAAATCAACAGGTACTCCAGGTTGGTTCACCGGAACACCGTCAATCAGCACCTTTGTGTAGTACGAATTCCCCCCGTCCAGGAAAAACGACGTACTCCCGCCCATCGGCCCCAATTGTGAAAAGCTCGCCCCGGGCAGCGACGCCCACACCGGCGTTAGCCAGACCTCCTGTCGTACGTCGATATCGCCGCGCGTGACAATGTCCACCGGCAAGACTGTCTCCTGAAGAGTGGTCGGCTCCGCTGCTGCACTCACTACTACGTTTGAAGAAAGCGGCTCGAGTTCCAGCCGCACCTCCCACGCCCGTGTCTCCCCGGCAGCAAGCGAGAACTCCTGCTCCAGTCGCCTGAATGATGCATGTTGAATCGTCACTCGATAGCGCCCAGGCGCAAGCGCGAGAGTGAATTTCCCATCACCTCCGCTACGGGTTTCAATCGGTGCCGCAGCGGAATCTTCCAGTCGGGCGATCACATGAGCGCTCACGATTGCCGCACCGCTCGGATCGGTCAAATTTCCATTGATTGTGGCTGTTGATTGCCCTTGCGCACTGGCGGGAATTGCAAGAAGTGTCGCGAACAAAAATCCGGCAGCAATGGCCGGAATTCGTCGAAGTCTCATTTTTCCTCCTCTCCCTCTCGCGCGGGAGTTGAAGGTTGTCCCGATGCGCCCACGCCAATGGCATGCACGCATCCGGATTGAGACTCCGCCGGTCTCCTGGCTTGGCGGCTCTGCCCCAGCACAATCAGGGCCCGCCCCGGTGTAGCCGGGACAGCAGCGCGGCCTTCCCACCGCGGCAACGAATCTAGATGATTCGCTGCTCGCGGCAGTGGCTCGCGCCGAAAAATTCCGCCTTACAGTCGCGCGGCGGCGACGGCTTTTCACCGTCTTCCCGTGCGCGGAGTCTCCTGTGATTGTGGACGGCGACCAAAGATTTGCACGATCGCCGCTTGCAGTGGCCACCCGCTCGCCTCTGCGCCGTTGCAAGGAAAAATTCGCTGTACCCTAGTGACTGCCCCTCAAAATCACGCGCGGCCGTCCGCTCGTCCGCAGCTCCACCTCAAGCGGCGCCTCGAAAACTTCCTCGAGCAACCCGCGCTCATAAACCTCTGCCGGCGTCCCGATCCTCAAACTCTTGCCCTTGTGCAGCAGCACAATGCGGTCCGAAAACTCCGCCGCCAGATTCAATTCGTGCGTCACCACAATCACCGTGTACCGGTTCTCATCCGCCAGCCGCCGCAATCGCCGCAGCAATTCCACTTTCCCGCCGATGTCCAAATGTTGTGTCGGCTCATCCAGCAGCAGCAGCGCCGGCTGTTGTGCCAGCGCCCGCGCCAATATCACGCGCTGCTTCTCGCCGCCGGAGAGACGATCCATCCAGCGATCTCGCAGCGCATCCGCTCCCACCTGCGCCAACGCGTTTCCCGCCAGCAGACAATCCTCCTCCGACTCGAATCGCAGTCGCCGTCCATATGGATAGCGGCCTTGCAGCACGTATTCCCACACCCGCAACGGAAAAAGCAGCTCGCTCTCCTGCTGCACCAGCGCAATTCGCTGCGCCCGCGTCCGCAAATCGAGCCCGCCCACTTCCATTCCATCCACTTCCACGCGCCCGGAAAGTGGCTTCAGAACACCCGCAAGCAATTTCAGCAGCGTGGATTTTCCGCTGGCATTCGGCCCGAGAATTGCCACCAGCTCGCGTTGATCCGCCTCAAAGCTCGTCGGCCCCAGCGTGAATTTCGGCGCAGAGCGATCCGTCGCCGCATACGCGTAGCTCGCCTGCTCCACTTTCAACCTCACGCGCGCACTCGCGGCAAATGCCACGGGCTGTTGCGATAGCGTCGCTCCGTTTCCCGCCCCCGTGCTCATCGCACCCTCCGCCGCATCAGGTAAATAAACACTGGCGCCCCCGCGAGAGCAGTCATCGCGCCCACAGGCAATTCCGTCGGCGCCACCACCGTGCGCGCCAGCGTGTCCGCCGCCACGATCACGATCGCGCCGCCGATCGCCGAAGTCGGAATCAGCAGCCGGTAATCCGTGCCAAACATCATTCGCATCGCGTGCGGCACGAGCAACCCTACGTAACCGATCGCTCCGCTCACCGATACCGCGAGGCCGGTCAGCACCGACGCCGCCACATACACCACCAGCTTCACGCGATTCACGTTCACGCCCAGATGCCGCGCCTCCTGCTCGCCCGTCAAAATCAAATTCAGATCGCTCGCCGTGGTGTAAATCGCCCCAGCAGCAATCAAGAACACCATGAAGAGCGATTCGAACCATATGAATATATGTTCCGTCGGCGGCGGCGCGGCCAAGTCCCCCATCAGCCAAAACGCCATGCCCCGCAGATCCCGCCCGCTCAAAGTGGTAAGCAGAAACATGATGATCGCCGAAAGAAATGATGCCGCCACAATGCCCGCCAGCAATAGCGTCGCGCTATCAAGCTGCCCGCCGCGCCGCCCCAAAAAATAAACCACCGCAATAGTCGCAGCCGCGCCGATAAATGCCGAGAGCTGAATCACCCCCAGCAAGTGCGGCGCAAATGTCAGGCTGATGATCGCGCCCAGTGCAGCGCCGCTCGATACCCCCAGCACGTACGGATCCGCCAGCGGATTCCGCAGCAACGCCTGAAACCCCGTTCCCGCCACGGACAGCGCCGCCCCCACCAGTATCCCCAGCGCGATGCGCGGCAGCCGCAATCCAAATATCACCAGCCAGAATTCCGAAGGGATCTCGTCCTTCCGCCCGATCGCGCCGCGAAAAAGTGTCATCACGATTTCCGGCAGCGTGATCGGGTAAGCCCCCATCCGCAGCGCCACCACAATCACCGCGAGCAGCACCGCGCACAGGAATCCGCAAATCGCGATAATGCGCCGCGCCGTCAGCGGACGCACTGGTTCAACTCCTCGCACATATCCACGCTCGCATGCAGCCGCAACCTATATTCCATTTTCCCTCTTCCATTTTCGCCTTTATCCTTAAACGCCTCCGGATGCAGCACCCGTGCAAGCTGCTCAATTGCGTCAATCAACGCCGGCGACGGCCGGTCCACTCCATAGCCGATCACTCCCACGTGTCCCCTCTGCACCGCGCGCAATTCCTTCCATCCCGCCCGCGAACGAAAATCCGAATCCTCCGCTCCCTCCGCCCTCATGTGATCCCCGGTAAGCAGTATGAACTCCGGCTGCAGCCGCACGATTTCCTCCAATCCCACCCGCGGCCAATTCTGATTCGTCAGAATCACGGATTCGCCCCCCGCCCACCGCAACGCATCCGCGATAAACGTATTCTGCCCGACCGAAATCAGCGGATCCTCCCACACCACAAACAGCACATGCACCAGCGGCAAATCCGCCACCCGCGCATGCACCGCATTAAGCCGCGCCTGCAATTGCGCCACTAGCTTCGTTCCCTCCGCGCCCGCCCCGGCTATCTCCGCCACTCGCCCAATCGATTCGAGCGTGCCTCGCACCGTATGCGGATCGCTCGTGTACACCGCAAATCCCAGGCCCCGCAGCGCATCCACGGTCGCAGCCCGGTTGATCGAAGTCGTCGCTAGCACCAAGTCCGGATGCAGCGCCACGATAGCTTCAAGGTTCGGGTTCACCGCGTTCCCTACGTGCGGCTTATCCTTTGCAGCAGGCGGCGTGTCGCAATCATCCGTGTCGCCCGCGAGCCGCTCCCCGAGCCCCAACGCGTAAATCGTCTCCGTCTGGTCCGGCGCCAAAGTCACAATGCGCTTCACCTCCGCCGGCACCGTAACGCTCCTCCCCGTTTCATCAATTACGGTTTTGCCCGCAGGATCCTTGGTCGTAGCCTGCCCACTGAATCGCCCCGCCGTCCGCCAGCCAGCCGCCACTCGCTGAGCCGGGCAAACTGCCAGCGCGCCAAAAAGAACTGCGCCACAAATCCGCCAGCGCCGCCCGCTCCCCAATCCGCCCTCCGCAAACGTCCAATAAAAAAGCCTCGCGAATGGAGCGAGGCTCATCGCCACACCCTCTCTCGCGAAGAGTGTCAGCTTCGACTAGCGCGGTGACGTTCCTGACTCTCGGCTCCTCGCCGCCTAATTCGCAGCGTCGGCCGATCACAGTGGCGGGACCGTGGCCGATTTTCACGGCCTTCCATTTTTCCCGTGCCAGTTGAATTGTCCCGGCGAGTGTATGTGGCTCGCAGGGTCATGTCAAATAATTGGATTTCGCCTAGCGGTTTTTCCACTTCGGGGCGCGTTTTTCCACCAGCGCGCGCAAGCCTTCCTGCGAATCCTCCAGGTCGGCAAGCTCATTCAAAAAAACCTTCATCGAATTGCGCACGCCCTCGCGCAGCGGCAAACCCATGCTGCCGATAATGGCCTTCTTCGCCATAGTGAGCACAGGCCCTGATTGCGCCGTCACCCTGGCGATAATTTCATCCACTTTCTTCTGCAATTCAGTCTCGGGCACCACCCAGTTAACGAGCCCCAGTTCGTGCGCCCGCTCGGCCGACATGGTCTCCCCGGTCAGCACCTGTTCCAGCGCCAATTTCGGCCCAAGAATATACGGCAGAATCGCCGCAGCCAGCGGCGGAAATACTCCCAGTTTGATTTCCGGCTGCGCAAACCGCGCTTTCGGCGTCGCGATCACGAGGTCCCCCAGCGCCGCCAGCTCCGCGCCCCCGCCATATGCCGCGCCATTCACCACCACCAGCAGCGGCTTCGAAGTATCCAGCATCGCGCTGAACGCGACATGAAACGCATCCAGCAGCTGAAACACGCGGCGCTGCGTATATTCCCCCACCTCGATCCCGCCGCAAAATGCCTTCGCCGCCGAATCGAGAATGATCAGTTTCACTCCGCTCTGCTCGCCCACCGCATTAATTCCAGCGGCGACTTCCGCCAGCATTCGCTCATTGAGCAAATTGTGCTCAGGACGGTCAAGCGTCAGCCGCACCACCTCGCCATCCACCCGGAATTTCACGAATTGAAATTCCTCGGTCTTCGGCGCCGCCTGCGCCAGCGTCCCCAGCACATCCACCGACCGCGGATCCCTGGTAATTTGCATCAAGTGAGCTCCCCGTGCCTCTGAGCCTTCGAGCTTAGCCCGTTTCGAGCACCCCTGCCACGCGCATTCCCGCCCCTCGCACACAATCAGACAAGGGCTGATCGCAAAGCGAGCCAATCATTGTTCTAGTTGGAATGTCTAATGTGTCGGAGAGGGTACGCTGTGATCCGACGCACTGGAAGTGTCGGGCACGCGGGCTGCAGCAGGCGTCGTCGCTGGAGCTGGCGCATGACCCAGCCGCAACAGCCAGGCCTGCGCGATTTTCCAGCCCTTGGCCCACAATTGCCGAAGGTAAGGAAGCAGCATCGTGCCGAAAATGGCGAGCGCCAGCCACCTGCACCTCGACCACCACTGCTGCCCGCTCTGCGTGATCGGTCCATTCCCGAACCCGATCAAATCCTCAAACGTTGAAAGTAGTGCTGCGGAAAGCGTGCTGAAATCCTCGTTCACGCTTCCCTCGAAATATTTCAGCACGCACGAGGTGACCACCCACATGCCTGCCAGCAGCGGCAGACCGATGGCCAGCTCGCCCCGCCGAGCAAACCATGGACCAATCACTCTTCGCCCGCCGTACAGCACAAAGATGAAAACGAGCAACCCCGCAGCCAGTAACGGTAATTCTCTCGTCGCAAACCTTTTCCAGGGATTGAAATAAATCTTGTCCGCTGCAATCTCGGGGTGGTAGCGCACGACGAGCGTGCCCGGCGCCGGGACCCGAAGCAGCGCCAGCTTCGCAGGCAAGCCAGTTATTGGATCGCCATGCGCCTGCTGTTCCACTTCCACTTGCCGCCGCAAATTCGTTTCCAGCTCCTGCTGGTTCACATTGATCGTCGTCGCCAGGCGTCTCACGTCAGGGTCCGACTCGCCGAGGTTGGTAAGAAGAAGCGCGCGAACGCCGACGGTAAGCGTCGCGCTGCCCTGGCAATAGGCATCAGGCGGAATCAATTGCTCGATGTAACTTCCATCCGCCACCAGCCGTTGCACCAGGTCAACATCCAGATTGAAAAGATGAAGTTCGCTATCAATAAGCGACGGATCCTTCAATCGCGCCGCCCGAATCGCGTCGCAGGGTTTCTTTTTTCGCTCGGAATCCAATAGCTGCCCATTCGTGTCGTTCGGCACGATTTTGTCGCGCAGGCTGTCAAACGGAACAGCGCCCACCTGAAACACCGCATCCAGATCCAGGCTGTGGAGTTTGGCCAGCGCATCACCGCTGCTCAAATGCCCGATGGAATCAGCCGGACAGCGCTGCAATGTTCTCGGACATCCGTCGAGCGCTCCGATATCGTGCCCCGTGAGGCCGGCGGCATCCAGAATCCGACGTGCAGAGAGAACCGTCAGGCTGTTCTCGATCCCCAGCCACACACGCCGTCCGCGAAGATCCGAGAGATGCGCGAGATTCAAATGCGGGCGAATCACGATGTGCACTGCTTCCACGTACAGCGGCGCCACCAGCGTAATGTCTTGCGCTTGCGTCATTCGAATAGGCGGGTGGCCAAACCACGCGTCATGCGCGATATCGCTTTGCACCAGCGCAAATTCCGTGTTCTTCGTTTCCAGTCCCAGCAAGTTGCACTTGGTCTGTTCCGTACTGATGGGCTCAATATCGAGCGGTTTTCCTTCGCTTCGGCTGGTCTTGGCGGCGACGACAGCGGAAATGGCCTTGCCCACCATGTAGTAATAGCCGCTCGTTGGGCCCGTCAGCAGCCGCAGCCCCGCGCCCGGTTTCGCATTATCAAAGTCGGCCTTGCAATGCTCATCCCAGTCTTTTTGAAAAGCAGCCTGATCCGCTTTCTTGTTCTCGTCGGCTATTTGCTTGGCGGTTTTCTCGGATTGTGCGCGCGCGACCGCGCAAATCGTGAACAGGAGAAAGAGAATTGAGAAAACGAACTTGAATGGAGAACGCTTCATTTTTGCCTCACCGGCGCCCGGGAAAGGTTTGTACCGTTGCGCCGAGTATACATCCAATGGCGGTGCCCCGATGAGAGATGAGTTAAGTGCATCCGCCTCAATTCACTGTCTCCCGCCAGAGCATGTGGCCGCGTCTGTTTGTCAGGGATCGAGACTTCCCCCTAGGTAGTGACTCGACCTCTCGAAACGTTTCATCGGCTTCTTCGCGTGCAGCGGCCACGCCAGCCACTACATCGGAGTCACGCATACACGCTTCTCACTCCAGCCGGATTCCGGTATTCTCGACTGCTATGTTGGACCTGGGATACGTCCGAGAGCACTTGGATGTCATCGAGCAGATGACGCGCGACCGCGGCATCACGCTCGATCTCGCCCCCTTCCGCCTAATCGACACCAAGCGGCGCCAGCTCATCCAAGTAGTCGAAGTGCTCAAAGCCACGCGCAATAGGGAAAGCCATGCCATCGGAATCTTGATGGGGGCAGCTGAAGCGATGGGTGATAGTCCAGCCGCTAAGGTCGGGAAGGCGGAAGCCATCGCGAAAATCCAAAGCATGAAGGGCATTTCGGAAGAGATTAAGCGCACCGACGAGACGATTGTGGAACTCGACGAAGAGTTAAGGCAATTCATGCTCACGATTCCCAATATCCCGCACCCGAGCGTCCCGCGCGGAAAAAGCCCGGCGGACAATGTGGAAGTCCGCCGCTGGGGCACGCCGCCGAAATTCGATTTCACCGCCCGCCCGCACTGGGAACTCGGCGAGGGCGCCGGAATTCTAGATTTCGAGGCCGCCATAAAGATGACCGGCGCACGTTTCGCTGTTTACAAAGGGCTTGGCGCTCGTCTCGAGCGCGCCCTCGCGAATTTCTTCCTCGATATCCACACGCGCGAGCACGGCTACACCGAAATCCTCCCGCCCTTCCTCGTCAACACCGCCTCGCTCACAGCAGTAGGCCAGCTCCCAAAATTCGCGAGCGATATGTTTCGCATCGAAGGCACGGATTTTTGGCTCACGCCCACCAGCGAAGTCGAGCTGACCAGCCTCCATCGCGATGAAACGCTAGACGCCGATGCTTTGCCCATAAAAGTCTGCGCCTGGACCGCCTGCTTCCGCTCCGAAGCCGGCGCCGCAGGAAAAGACACCCGCGGCATCAAGCGCCAGCACCAATTTCAAAAAGTCGAGATGTTCAAATTCACCCGCCCCGACAAAAGTTACGAAGAGCTCGAATCTCTCGTCCGCAACGCCGAAACAGTCCTCCAGCGCCTCGGCCTCCACTACCGCGTCATGCAGCTCTGCACCGCCGATATGGGGTTCGCTTCCTCAATGACCTACGACATCGAAGTCTGGCTCCCCTCCGCGGCCGAGTTCATGGAAATTTCCTCCTGCTCCAATTGCGAAGCCTTTCAAGCCCGCCGGGCCGGCATCCGCTCCAAGCCCAAAGGCGGCAAAAGTGAATTCGTCCACACGCTGAATGGCTCAGGCCTCGCCGTCGGACGCACCTGGATCGCCATCGTCGAAAATTACCAGCAGCCAGACGGCTCCATCCTCATCCCCGAAGCCCTCCGTCCTTGCATGGGCACGGACCACATCCCCGCAAAATCCTAGCGTTTCGCCTGTGGAACAGACACTCCTGTCTGTTCTCTGACGACCAACTCCCGTGCCAACAAGCACCCATCCAGCATCGGACCGCAAGCGTCTCCGGGCCCTCCAGCCTTTCTCTGTGGCCCCTGTGTTAAATCTGCTCAGCTTTCTAGGCAAAGCCGCCCCGTCAAGCCGCCAACTGTAAATGATGTCCCGATAACGCCCCGTATTATGTCGCAAGCCGACAATTCAACTGAGCACTCTGAAAATGGAAAATTGACACACCAATAAGAAATCCCCAGCACGGCGGGGCGCCGCCATCCCATTTTCTGTTTTCAATTTTCCAGTTTCTGAATTACGACACGGGACCTGCGAGGACTTTCGGCCCGGTAGGCTCAGGCGCCCCCCCGGCAGGCTCGAGAGTAATTGCAAATGCCCGCGCGGGAACACCCTCAGGCATTTTCGTCATCCAATGCGCTGAATCGCTCGTGGCCGGATTGAATACCCCCACACTGATCGGATTGCCCTCCATCGGCACCACCCACAATTGGTAGCTCTTATCGTCCGGCGGCGGCTCAATCCAGCCGTCGTACATGATCACGCCCATTTTTTCGTTGTACATCACTTTTGCCGCGCCCTTGGGCATCCCGGGCATCGGCGCGAGCGAAACAGTGATCGTGTCCTTCGCCTCAAATAGATGCGCCACGTTCCGCGCATAGTCGAGCTGCTTCTGTTGCTCTTGCATGGAAGCCCGCAGCCCGGCGATCTGCTCGTCAAGCCGCCGGTTCTCAGTCCACAGAAATACCGTAGCGAGCGCGAGCACCACCGCTGCCGGAGCCAGCAAGGCGCCCCACCAGCTTCCGAATGATCCGCCTTCCCGCCGGCCCTCCCCATGGCCCACAGTAGAAGCGCGGCTCACCGGTGCTTCATGGAGCTGCCGCAACAGTCGCTCTCTCACGGCAGGCGAAGGCTCCGTCCGCGGGGCGGCAAATGCCAGCAGCGCAATTCGCCCGCGCGCCTCGCCGAGTTTGCCCGCACACGCGGCGCAAGAAGCGATGTGCGATTCAATCGCTTCCTTCTCCTCACCCTCAAGCACACCAAGAGCGTAGAGATCGAAATCTTCTTCGTGGGCCGGGTGTCCGTTCATGGTTGCAAGTTCCGTTTCAACGTTCCCAATGCCGAGCGCAGCCGCGTCTTCACAGTTCCTAGCGGATCCCCCGTGCGCCTGGCGATCTCGCTGTGCGTCATTCCTTCGAAGTATGCCAGTTCAATGGCGGCGCGTTGCTCCTTCGGCATGCCTTCTAGCGCGCCCTTCACTCGCCCAAGCAATTGTTGCTGCGCCACCTCGCTCTCGAGCGAGATGAAAAGCACCGCCGTATTTTCCTCCAGCTCCTCGCCCGCGGCCGGGTTGTGCTGCCGCAGACGCGAAATCGCCCGGTTGCGCCCGATCACCAGCAGCCAGCCGGGCAACGACCCGCGCGCCGCGTCGAATTTCGAGGCCGTGCACCAGAGCTGATAAAATATATCCTGCAATATTTCTTCCGCCGCCTGCGTGTCCCGCAAAATCCGGGTCAGCATCGACATCAGCATCCGCCCGTAGCGGTCGTACACATGCGCCAGCGCCCTTTCGTCGCGCGCAACTATTCTCTCGATGAGCGCCGCGTCCGTGGCCCTCAATTCCGCTCCGGTTCCTGTACTCAAGTGGTTTAAGCGGCTCCACTTACTAGATACGCGCGAAACCCAACTCCCGGATTGCCCTTGGCCGCCGGAAGCAGGCCTCGCGCGCTACATGTGCAAGGCGACGACGCGCAGCCTAACTCGCCTGCCGCCAGCCGGTCAACCGCGTTGTGCAGTAGTCTTCACTCACCCTCGAGCGCACGAATTCCCCTGCAGGCGGCTCAAGTTCTATAGTAAACCTTTCTTTTACAATCACTTACGGGAATGCCGCGCCATGCCCTGCTCGAAAGGCCCTCGTCTAGCCCTCCCAGCCCTCGAAATTTGCCCGTGGTTTTCATTGACATCCTAGGCCGCTTGGCTAAACTTCGACTCGCGCTAGACTTACGGCTCAATAGCATCTCCCGAAAATATTTTTGGCAGGCGAAGGCAGCCTAGTTCTCGTCACGTCAGGAGGAAGTACCGATGGCAACCGTTGCCAAGGCGGCTCCCCAGCCGATTCCGCGCATTGCGCCGCGCGAGGATTTGAATCCCTACCGCATCTCCCAAATCCAGTTCGATATCGCCGCCGAATATTTGAAACTCGATCCCGGCCTTCGCCAGATTCTCCGCACCCCCAAGCGCATCCTCGAAGTCTCTGTCCCCACGAAAATGGACAGCGGGCAAATCAAGGTCTTCACTGGCTACCGCGTCCAACACAATATCGCCCGCGGGCCCGCCAAGGGCGGCATTCGCTACCATCCCGCCGTCACGCTCGATGAAGTGAAAGCCCTCGCAGCCTGGATGACATGGAAGACCGCAACCGTAAACATTCCCTACGGCGGCGGCAAAGGCGGCGTCATCTGCGATCCGAAGCGCATGAGCAAATCCGAACTCGAGCGCATGACCCGCCGGTTCACCTCGGAAATTCTTCCCATCATCGGCCCCGAATGCGATATCCCCGCGCCAGACGTCTACACCGATTCGCAAACCATGGCCTGGATCATGGACACCTATTCCATGACCAAAGGCTATTCCACGCTCGGCGTAGTCACCGGGAAGCCTCTCTCGATAGGCGGCTCCGAAGGTCGCAACGAAGCCACCGCCCGCGGCTGCATGTTCGTAACCGAAGAAGCCTGCCGCCTAAAAAAAATGTCACTGCGAGGCGCAAGCGTCGCCATCCAGGGATTCGGCAATGCCGGTTCGCTCGCCGCAAAACTCTTCGCCGAGAAAAAAGCCCGCGTCATCGCCATCAGCGATTCGCGCGGCGGCGTTTTCAATTCCCGCGGCATCGATCCGCTCAAAGCCATGCGCTACAAAGAACGTTCCGGCACCGTCGTCGGCATGCCCGGCACCTCCCGCATCTCGAATGACGATCTCCTCACCATGAAGTGCGACATCCTAATCCCCGCCGCCCTCGAAAACGTCATCACCCTAAACAACGCCGATCAAATCAAAGCCAAAATCATCGCCGAAGCCGGCAACGGCCCCACCACTCCCCACGCGGACGAAGTCCTAGCCCGCAAAGGCATCATGGTCCTCCCCGACATCCTCGCCAATGCCGGTGGCGTCACCGTCAGCTATTTCGAGTGGGTCCAGGATCTCCAAAGTTTCTTCTGGTCCGAATCCGAAGTAAACGCCAAGCTCGAATCCGTAATGAAGCGCGCCTTTCTAGAAGTCCACGAAACCGCCCGCAAACATCGCACCCACATGCGCACCGGTGCCTATTGCCTGGCCGTCGGCCGCGTAGCCGATGCCACCCTAGTCCGCGGCCTCTTCCCATAAGAGTCCTCCGGCTCTGCTGAGATCCTGCTCCACAAGACTCCGCGCTAGGCACAGCCCATATGGAGTGCGGCGGCTAGCCGCCGCTTTGTTACGGCGAGGCTGGCCTCGCCCGCGAGGAGCAGCGCCTTTTGCTGCTCCGAGTTCCGTCCCGCGCGCCGTCTGTATCCCGAACAAAGTGGAGGTGCGCGCGTTTCGCGTCCCGGATCTGCTCGAGGAGCCGGGGCAGTGTCACCTTAGCTCACCCCACAGCTCGCGCTCGCCTTGGTAGTGGCGGCCTCATCCTCTTCGCGCAATTGAGCGGACAGACCACGGAAATTTTTTTCCCTGGTGGGCCCCCCCGCATTCCTTGCCCGCCATAGCCTCGGCGAAGGCGGGATGCGGGGGAAGGAGCGCTTCAGCGCTCCGGAAAAAAGCCTCATCATTGATTCTGCGCTTTAGCGTTGGGCCCCTTCCGGCTCCACACCCCGAAAATTATTCTTGCGTTGTGAAGTAGAACGCGCGTACATTTTCGTTAGCCGGCGTGCCCAAAGAAAGCAGGGCGGCGCCGGCGCAATTGTCTAAGGTCAATTGCCTCGCGCGGGGGCACGGAAAGTTGAACAATCACACGAACCACGCTCCACCAATTCTTTTGACTATCGCCGGATTCGATCCGTCCTGCGGCGCAGGCATCGGCGCCGATCTGAAGACGTTCGCCGCCCACAATTGCTACGGCGTCGCCGCCATCACCGCGCTCACCGTGCAATCCACTCAAGGCGTCAAGGCCGTCCACGCCACGCCCGCCGCACAATTGCGCGCCCAACTCGAAGAGCTAGCCGACGACGTCTCCATCGCCGCCGTAAAAATCGGCATGCTCGCCAATCGCGGCAACGCCGTCGCCGTCACCGAATTCCTCGACAAGCACAAATTCGCCCACGTAGTCCTCGATCCCGTTTTCCGCCCCACCGCCGGAAACGAAGAGCTGCTCGATACCGCCGGCCTGAAATTCGTCCGCGACGAGCTCTTGAAGCGCGTCAGCGTAATCACGCCCAACATGCCCGAAGCCGAATTCCTCACCGGCCTCGAAATAAAAGATCTCAACGCCATGAAAGCCGCCGCCCAAAAACTAGTCGAAATGGGCGCCCGCGCCGTCGTCGTCACCGGCGGCCACATGGAAAAACCAATTGACGTTCTCTGCGTAGGCAGCGAGGTAGAAACCTTCGGCGGCGACCACATCAAAAGCCCCAACACCCACGGCTCCGGCTGCACTTTTTCTTCCGCCATCGCCGCGCAACTAGCCTGCGGCCAGCAACTCCGCGAAGCCGTAATCCTCGCGAAAGCCTACGTCACGAAAGCCATCGAGAAGTCCTACCAAATCGGCAAAGGCGCCGGCCCGCTAAATCAGCTCTACCGTTTCCACCAGGAAGCCCCGGCCCGCGGCGTACACGAAGTCCCCCAGCACGGCATGCACCCCGCCGCCGAACCCGCCGCCCACTAGCTGGTTTTTAATTCGTTGCAATCAAGTCGTTGCGCGGAGGCTGGATTCTATTGCGGCTTTCCCACTTGCTGAACAACGATATCCACAATCGCGTCGATCGAGCGAGAGGCGACATCCAAAATTTGCACACCCTCCTCGCCGAAGACTTTCTTGTCGGATTCGGATATCCCGTAATTGGTTAGCACAAGAGGTACGATTT
This sequence comes from uncultured Acidobacteriota bacterium, assembly GCA_963701005.1. Lineage (GTDB taxonomy): Bacteria > Acidobacteriota > Terriglobia > Acidiferrales > UBA7541 > Palsa-295. The sequence continues at coordinate 955,378 of OY969555.1, read as the reverse complement.
CGCGGCCTGGGTAGCGGCTTTGGGCCTGTTCGATGAATAGCCCCATCTGCGGATACGTGCTGCTGGGAAGTGGAAATCCCGGATCACCCGTTTTCAGTTCTGCGACAATCACCCGGTTTGGTCCCTCAATCACCAGGTCGGCAAATGAGTTGCCGAAAGGCACATTCGCCTTCACTGCATTCGGGAATTTTTCATTTAGGCGCACCACCAGCGTATCTGACAACTCTTGGCCGCTCGTCTTCGGCAGTTCTGCGGGTATGTAGCGAATGGTACCTTTTGATGCTGGCACGGGGTCACTCCTTCATCGCCGCTTCCAACTAATTTTACCACGGTTCTGATACCACGCTCGGATGAGTTCGACAGCCACGAACATGACGGCAATCGCAAATGTCCATTCTGCTGCTGTGATGGTTTCTTTCGTCAATCCCAGGCGTACCAGCAGAAACGTCGTGAAAAGGGCGATCAATTTTGTGCCAACTTCATGAAATAGGTTTACATCTTTCAGCGCCTGCCGCGTCGTCACGAGACTGCCTTCTAGGCCGCTCTCTTTGAAATTATTTTCAAACGGTCGAATTACGAGCCGGGTGACACGATAGTGCCGGGGAGCATTCGGCCCCGCGAATACACGCTGCAAGGTCTGCGCATACTCTTCCGCGCTCTCAAGCAAAGTATTCGCGGAAATGTGAGGGTCTGCCTCGAAATGGAAAATGCTTTGATTGAGGTTGTTAATTTTCTGCACTATGGCGAAGCAATGCTGGCCTGAATCGTGTGCGTACGTTGACCCGTACGGATTCTTCCCGCCATAGACCGTACTCCGGGTGTACGCGTCGGCGATCGGGATTTCGTTGCCGCAGCCTGAGCCTCGCAAAATCTCAGCCAGTTTATCTGCCGTAATGGTCTTTTTGTGGTAGACGTTGATTTCGCAATACATTCTACGAGCCGGCTGCGCTGCCTCCCGGCAGGGTAGTCAATCATAATGGCAGAGTCAATTCCTTTCCTGTTTACTCCCGTGTTCTATCGCGTGGCTGCCATTCACAGACGGTGCCTGGAAATTTGATTCAAACTCTCGAATGCGCCGCTCCAGTTCCCATTGCCCCCGCGCTTTTTCACTCGACTTAAGAAACTCCGCGCACGATGCCGAAGGTTTCTCGACCCCAAGAGAATTCCCCGCGCACGCCGCAACAGCCCCTCCAAAATCATCCATCCCGCGCCACAAACTAGCCCCAGGCAAAAAATTGTGCTCCAGCCCAGTCCGCACCATCCGCTTCAGATCCGCATAAGTAAGCCCATAAGTCCCAACCGCCCGCACATACTCGTGCGTCAGATCAATCCGCGAAACGCCCTCATCATCGGTCGAAAGCGCCACCGGCACCCCCGCCTTGCGATAGATAGGGAACGGGTGATCTTTTCCACTCACGCCCAGAATCAAGTCATTGCTCGAAAGATTGATCTCCACCATCACGTGCCTCTTCGCCATTTCCTTCAGCAATTCGTTCGGCCGCTCCTCATACATCAAATCCACCCCATGCCCGATGCGTTCCGCATGTCCTTGCTCCACCGCCAGCCGTATATGGCAGCAAAGTCCCTCATACGTCACCAGCCCCGGCGCCAGCTCTCCCGCATGCAGCGTGATGTGAATCTTCGGATACAAGCCGTGCAGAAAATCAATCATGTGCATCTGCGCCGCGTAGTCGTTCATCGAAACATATCCATCCTCAGGCATCACCAAATTAATCCCCACCACCCGCGCATCCGCCGAAGCCGTCTCGAATCCCAGCAAAGTCTGCGCGAACACCTGCTCCTTCGAATAACCGCGCAGGACTTGATAAATAAAGCGCACCTGCACATCGCACGCCCGAGCCGCCTCCGCCTGCCCGCAGCGCTCGCGTTCGCGGCGCACCGCCTCCGCCTGATCAAAGTGCCCAAGCGCCACCGCAACGTCATCCCGCAACCCGCGCGCGAGCAAATCAGTGCGAAGCTGCGCCAGATCCTCATGCCAGCCAAGTTCTTTCGCAATCGCAGCCGTGTGGCTGAAGTCAGGCGTCTCCATCAGCTCGAGATATTGCTCATTCTGCGCAGCCGCCCGCGTCGCGACCTCATCCACCCACTCCCCGGTATGGCGCGGGTCCGTCCCGTGAAATTTTCCAAACGTATCGAAAAAATGATCGTGCCCGCTCACCCCCGCCGAAGGCACGAAACTGCGCATCGAAAACGCATCCACCAGCGCATCAAAAAGGTGCTGGTCCTTGAAAGCCTGTGCCGCCGCGGCTTTTCCATCGCCGCACACCGGCTGTGTCGGCTCGCTACGCGTCATCGACTGCGCCTTGAAAAAAGAAAGCGTAGCCAGGTCCACGCAAAGATTGTCTTCGGCCCCCGCCCGTATGAACGACTCCGCATAAACCGCCCCAGTCAAATGAACGTGCAGGTCCGCCCCCTTCGGCATGCGCACCAAAAACGCCCGCAGCTCCAGCGGATTCGCCCTAGCCGCTTCCAAGGCCCGCGCCGCCCGCGATTCCGCGCTGGATTTGAGCGTCGTCTCAAGCCCCGCACCGGATTGACCCCAAGCCGACCCCGGCGTGAAAAGCAATAGGGCCAACGCAGCACGCAAATACCACGTGGCTAGCGGCCATCCTCCAGCGCGCATTTATTTTTCCTCTCTGCTTCGCCAAGTAACAGCGCAGCCGACGCAGTTGGCTCGTTTCAGAAGCTTGATGGCTCTCTTGATATCGTCGGCAGCAACGCACCGCCTTTTAGCCCTGTAGGCGTGACACAATTTAGCCCAGCCCGCGAGGGCTGGGTACCGACACGGAGAGCCTTTGAGCGCCGTAGGTGCGACACATCTTCAATCCCCGGACCTTTGCGATCACCCCAGATATCAACAAAGCCAAGTTTGTTGAAAAATGGAAGCGCAGGTTCTTAACCTCGTTATAAGTGCCCAGTTTCTGCAGTCGTCATAACCCCTGGAGCTGCGCCGCTCAATTATCCACTGACAGGTCAAGACGCCCCCACCGCACCCTCTCGCCGATAAACAACGCGCCCCGCAACAATCGTCGCCATCGCCCCCCCACGAAACACCCGTCCATCAAAAGGCGTATTCCGCGACTTGCTAGGCGAATCCACCGCCCGGTAAGTCCACTCATGCTCGGTAGAGAAAATCGTCAAGTCCCCAGGTTCGCCCGCCGCGATTTTCCGTTCCATCCCAAGAACGCGCCCAGGGCCGGCAGTAAAAAGTTCCACAAGCCGCATCAGCGAAATTTTCCCCGGATGCACCAACTCCGCCAACCCCAGCCCCAGCGCAGTTTCAAATCCAATGACCCCAAATGGCGCCCGGTCAAACTCGACATCCTTGCTCGCCGGGTGGTGCGGCGCATGATCCGTAGCGATAGCGTCCACGCTCCCGTCGGCCAGCCCTTTAATCAGCGCTTCCCGGTCCGCCCGCGAAGCAAGCGGCGGATTCATCTTGTAATGCGTATCGTATCGGACGTCCTCGTCCGTCAACGTGAAATGGTGAGGCGTCACTTCGCAGCTCACCCGCAGTCCCGCCTTCTTAGCGAAGCGCACGTATTCAAGCGACCCCAGCGCCGACATATGCGCAATATGCAGCCGCGCACCAGTAAGCGCCGCCACTTCCACATCCCGCCCCGCGCAAATCGTCTCCGACTGCGCAGGGATGCCCTTCAACCCAAGCCTCACGGAAGTAGGCCCCTCACGCATCACCCCACCCGCAAATAGACTCGGATCCTCACAGTGGTCTATCACCGGCAAATCCAGCGACCGGCAATAATCCATCACCTGCCGCATCAACCGCGCCGTCGCGATAGGCCTCCCGTCATCGCTCACCGCGACAATCCCCGCATCCTTCATCGCCGCAATCTCAGCGAGCGCCTCTCCCTTGCTCCCGACAGACGCCGCCCCAATCGGCCACACCCGCACAGTCCCAGCCGCCGCCGCCCGCTCGACAATCCCGCGCGTCACCGACGCACTATCGTTCACCGGCTGCGTATTCGGCATGCAGCAAATTGCCGTGAACCCCCCCCGCGCCGCCGCCCGCGTCCCCGTCTCGATCGTCTCAGACATCTCCTGCCCCGGCTCCCGCAAGTGGCAATGCAAATCAATAAATCCCGGCGCCACCACCAGCCCCTTGGCGTCGAAAATCTCCGCCCCCGGCGCGGAAATCCCCACCCCAACCTTCGATATTCGTTCGCCCTCAATCAACACGTCCAGCGCCGCATCCGTCCGGCTCGCCGGATCAATCACCCGCCCATTCTTAATCAGCAGCATTCGACCGTTCCTTCGCCGGATGAGGCGCGTCCACCGGCGCCCCGCCCACAAGATGGTAAAGAAGCGCCATCCGCACAGCGAGCCCGTTAGTCACCTGTTCAAGCACGCCCGATTGCGGCCCATCCGCCACTGCCGGGTCGATCTCAAGCCCCCGAATCATCGGCCCCGGATGCAGCACCAGCGCGTCAGGCCGCGCCAGCCTCAGCCGCTCAGCCGTCAGTTGGTACCCCAGTATGAATTCCTCCGCCGCAAGCGCCGGCTCGTGAATCCGCTCCGTCTGCACCCGTAGCACAATAATCACGTCCGCACCGTCAAGCGCCTCCTCAATCCGCGTCACGCGCCGCACCCCCGGCGCCATGCACTCGAGCTCTTTCGGCACCCACATCGCCGGCCCGCAAAGCGTAATCCGCGTCCCGAATTTCGTCAGCAAGTGAATATTCGACCGCGCCACCCGGCTATGCAATATGTCGCCCAGAATCGTCACATTCCAGCCGTCAAGCTTCCCTTTGCGGTCCCGAATCGTCAACGCATCCAGCAACGCCTGTGTCGGGTGCTCGTGCGTCCCATCCCCAGCATTCAGCACCGGTATCTCGAGCCGCGCGGCCACAAAGTGCGGCGCCCCCGATGAGCTGTGCCGGATCACAATCCCGTCCGGCCGCATCGCCTCGAGCGTTCGCACAGTATCAATTAGCGATTCGCCCTTCTTCAAACTCGACGATTCCGCCTGCAGATTCATCGTATCCGCGCCCAGCCGCGCCGCCGCAGTCGCAAAACTGATCCGCGTCCGCGTCGAAGGCTCAAAGAAAGCCAGCGCAATAGTCTTGCCGCGCAGGGTGGCCAGTTTCTTCAGTGGGTGCCGCTGGAATTCCTGGAATGGCTTCGACTGGTCAAGAATAAAAGTGATCTGCTCGCAGGTGAGTTCTTCGACGCCGAGAAGGTGTTGCAAGCGCTCCAGCACAGTTTCCCTTTAGATCCACGCCTCCAAAAACAGGCCCAGGCCTCAGGACACCCGGTCAACCAGCATCACGCGTTCCTCGTTGTCAATCTCCTGAAGCCGAACTTCCACAATCTCCGTATCGCTGGTCTGCACCGTGCTCCCCACAAACGACGCCTCAACCGGCAGCTCCCGGTGCCCCCGGTCAATCAACACGCACAATCGTATTCGCCGCGGCCGCCCCAGATCAAACAGCCCATTCATCGCCGCCCGCACCGTCCGCCCGGTGTAAAGCACGTCATCCACCAGCACGATGTCGCGGTCGTCCACCGAAAAATCAATCTCGTTTGAGTGCACCACCGGCTGGTGAGCCACCGTCGAAAGATCGTCCCGGTAGAGCGTAATATCCAGCGTCCCGACGGGGACATCCACGCCCCCCGACGTCCGTATAATCTTCGCCAATCGCTGCGAAATCGGCACGCCCCGCCGCCGCACCCCAATCAAGGCGAGGTCCTTCGTTCCACCGCTCTTTTCCACCAGTTCATGGGCCAAGCGATGGAGCGTACGGCCGATCTCCTCGGCCGATAGCAGTTGTCTTTTCTCTACGACGGGCATAGCGCGGCGTCATCCTAGCACAGGACACCAAAATTTCGCATCCCGTCTATCCGCCCCCAATCGCCGCCATTCCTTGACCCTCGTGTTACACTATCGCCCAGTGAGTTCGCCCCAGCCGGCACGCATTCCGAATCGGCCCGCGGGAGTTGACCTCAGCGTCAGCGTAGGCTCCCTCTCTTTCAAAAACCCCGTCATCGCAGCAAGCGGCACCTTTGGCTATGGCATCGAGTTCGCCCCCATTGTTGACCTCAATCGCCTGGGCGGAATCGTAGTCAAGGGCCTCTCCGCCCAGCCCATGGCCGGAGCCGCCGCCCCCCGCATCTGCGAGACCCCAAGCGGCATCGTCAACGCCATCGGCCTCCAAAATATCGGCGTCCGCGCCTTTGTGGCCGAAAAGCTGCATCATCTCCGGCAGTATGACACCCGTATCATCGCCAACGTATTCGGCAAAACCATCGCGGAATACGTGGAAGTCATTCAAGTTCTTGAGGATGCCGAAGGCGTGACGGCCTACGAGCTCAATATTTCTTGTCCCAATGTGGAGCGCGGGGGCATTGAATATAGTACTGACCTTGCCCTAACCGGTACAGTCGTGGCCGCCGCCCGCCAAGCCTCCAAGCGCCCCCTTTGGGTAAAGCTATCTCCAACCGTTGGAATGATTGGAGTTATCGCGAAGGCTGTCGAAGATGCCGGCGCCGACGCTATCGTGATCGCGAACACCTACCCGGCGCTGTGTATCGACGCACACACCCGCAGGTCCCGCCTCGGTAGTACGACGGGAGGGTTGTCGGGCGCAGCGATAAAACCTATAACCATGAGGCTGGTGTACGAGGCTAGCCGGGCGGTCAAAATACCGATCGTCGGGCTCGGTGGAATCGAAAGTCCAGCAGATGTAGCGGAATACCTCCTAGCCGGGGCCTCAGCGGTGGAGGTGGGAACAGCCCATTTCGTGGATCCGCGGGCCTCGGAAAGAATCGCGGCAGGCCTCGAAATGTGGTGCCGGGACGAAAGTGTATTTGAAATCAGCAAGTTAAGGGGCGCCTTCGAAAGTTAAAGTGGTTGCTCAAACTAGCCCCCGAAAGGTATAATTTGCTGATTCAAATAAGGTTAGGTGAAAATGAAAGCGAAGCGAATTCTCGTAGTCATGCAATCAGTGTTCTTAGGTATGGGTCTGCTCGTCTTCACTCCGACGGTGAATCCTACGTCCGCCGGGAAGCCGAGCAACCCCTCCCCAACTTCCACCACGCTCAACGCCATACCCTCCGCCCCACAACTTAACTCGAACCCCCAGAGCCAGCCGAAGCCGCTGGCCACTTGGGAATGTACGACCAGCTGGTACGGAGAAGGATTTGACGGGCAGCCGACCGCAACTGGCGAAATCTATGATATGTATGCCATCACGGCTGCGCACCCCACGCTCCCCTTGGGATCAATCGTGCGGGTGATCAATACCAAGAACCACCGCAGCCAGGTGGTCCGAATCAACGATCGCGGCCCCTATATTGTCGGCCGCGAACTGGACGTCTCCTACGAAGTTGCCCGGAGACTCGGATTTGACCAGAGCGGCATCGCCAAAGTCCGCCTGGAGCTGCTGGAGGTGCCATCACACCCCGCCACGGAGCGCCGCGACTAATCGTCGCGCTCGACGTTGACCGCCTGGCGCCAGCCCTGAAGCTGGCAAAGCAACTGGGCGGCATGGCCGACCTCCTCAAAGTCGGCAGCACCCTCTTCACCGCCGAAGGCCCGCAAGCTGTCCGAAAGCTTGCGGGCCTAGGCGCAAACATCTTCCTCGACCTCAAATTCCACGACATCCCCAACACAGTAGCCGGCGCAGTAGCCGCCGCCGCAACCCTCCCCCGCGTCCGCCTCCTCACCCTCCACGCCTCCGGCGGCCTGGCCATGATGAAAGCCGCCCGTGAAGCAGCCGACAGCAGCAAGCGCCGCCCAGCCCTGCTAGGCGTCACAATCCTAACCAGCCTGGACGCCGCAGCCCTAAGCAGCATAGGCATGTCCGGCCCCCCCGGCATCCAAGCCACGCTCCTAGCCTGCCTCGCCAAAGAAGCCGGCCTAGACGGTGTAGTCGCCTCCGCCCACGAAGTACAAGCCGTCCGCCAAGCCTGCGGCCCAGCCTTCCTGATCGTAGTCCCAGGCATCCGCCCCGCCGCCGCATCCGCCGACGACCAGTCGCGAGTAGCCACCCCAGCCGAAGCCATCCGCGCCGGCGCAAACTACCTCGTAGTCGGCCGCCCCATCACCGCCGCCCCCTCCCCCCGCGCCGCCGCCCAAGCCATCCGCCAAGAATTCACCAAGTAACGCGGGCGTCCCGCCGGCGACTTGGCAGTCGCTGTTGCAGTTGCTGTTGCTTTTGCCCTCGTACCGCTGGCATCCTGCCGGCGTCCCGCCTTTGCCATTGCCTGTGGTGTGGTCGGTGCCCTTGCCTTTCCTACTCCGCCCGCACCCCGGGCTCTGCAACTTTCCTCGAGAAAACGGGTTTACCCATGTAGGCAATCCTAATCTTTGCAGTTCGGAGGCACTACATGCGTAAACATCATCTGATTTGGTTTTGCTTGCTTGCCATACTAATGCTGGCCCTGCCGGGAGCAGCATCGGCCCAGATTTCCGTCGGCCTCTCGATCCACATCGGCCCACCGGCATTACCCGTCTACGCCCAGCCGATATGCCCAGGCCCCGGCCACATTTGGACCCCGGGCTATTGGGCTTACGGTCCCGACGGGTATTACTGGGTTCCCGGCACATGGGTCCTCGCGCCCACACCCGGTCTGCTTTGGACTCCCGGCTACTGGGGCTGGGTCGGCGGCGCCTACGTTTGGCGAGCAGGGTATTGGGGTCCCCACGTCGGTTTCTACGGCGGCGTGAATTACGGGTTCGGCTACGGCGGCGTCGGCTTCGTCGGCGGCCGCTGGAATCACGGCGTGTTCGCGTATAACTCAGCCGTCACCCACGTGGACACCACCGTGGTCCACAACACCTACGTGGACAAGACGGTCGTCAACAACACAACCGTAAACCGCGTCAGCTACAACGGCGGCACAGGCGGCACCACCGCTCAGCCGACCGCTGCCGAACGTGCGGCCGACAACGAACATCACACTCCCGCCACCAGCGAACAGACCGCGCACGAGCACGCCGCCAGCACCAACCGCTCACTCCTCGCGTCCGAAAATCACGGACACCCGGCAGTAGCGGCCACGGCAAAGCCCGGCGAGTTCAGCGGCAAGGGCGTCGAGTCCGCGAAAGCGGCGAAAGGCAGTGAGTCGCGCAACGCCGCCGCAAAAAGCGACGCTGGCGCCAAACAGGAGGACGCCCGCAACGCAAGCGCGAATTCGAGCAAGAGCGAAAGCCGTTCAAACAAAGAGAACGCCTCGAAAAAAGAAGGCAACGGCAACTCAAGCTCGAAGAGCAAAAAGCCCGCATCGCACGATAACAAGGAAAAGCCCGAACGTTCCCACGCGGGTTAGTCAAATCATCCGCACTTCGCGCTAAACCTCAACGGAAAAGCGGCGCCGGCCATCAATGCCGGCGCCGCTTTTCTTTCTCCAGCCGGAATTCCGCAGCAGAGCATTACGTCCAAGCGCGCCTACATACCCCAACCGCGCATAGCCACGGCCTCCGTCAGCGAAGCCCACCCGCAATCACCAGCGTTTCGCCCGTGATCCAGGACGAATCCGGCGACGCAAAGAACACAGCGGCCGGAGCGATATCGTCCGGCTCCCCGATCCGGCCAAGCGGCGTCCGCGATTCCAGGTCCTTCCGAAAATCGCTCTCGGGAAATCCACCGGCAATCACTCCCTCGGTTAAAACCATCCCCGGATTGATGGCGTTCACGCGAATCTTCCGCGGACCCAGCTCGGATGCCAGCGACTTCGTCACCGCGTCCACCGCCGCCTTCGTCGCGCTGTAGACCGCCGCATTCGGAGGAGCGAGTGAACTCACCAGCGAGCTGAGATTCACAATGCTCCCGCCCTCGGGCCCGAAATATTTCGCCGCTTCACGCGATGTCAGCACCAGGCCCAGAACGTTAAGGTCGAATTGCTTGTGGAAATGCGCCTCGGTGATCCCTTCAATCGGCGAGAATTCGTATATCCCGGCGTTGTTGACCAAAATGTCCAGCCGGCCGTACGCCTTCTTCGTCTCCGCGAACAGCCGCTCGATATCCTCCCGCTTCGATACATCCCCCTGCACCGCAATCGCTTTCTCGCCCTTACCAGTAATTTCGCCCACCACCCGGTCCGCACCCTCCTTGCTCGTCGCATAATTCACGACCACGGACGCGCCCTCATCAGCCAGATGCTTCCCAATCGCTGCCCCAATCCCCTTCGATGCCCCGGTTACAACCGCAACTTTCCCCGCAAGCTTCTTCGGCATAGTAGCTCTCCTGAAATGAATTTCGGTACCAGCCGATTCAGATGCCATGGATGCAGGGCCGGATGCAACATTGTGTACCAATCGGTACGGAAAGGAGTTACGATCCAGCGTGATGAGGAAAAGTCAGCCAGCTGAATCGCTTCCGCGCCTCGGTCGGCCGCGCGCCTTTGATACCGACGCGGCGCTCGAGCGCGCATTGCAAGTTTTCTGGCGCAAAGGCTACGAGGGCACAGGCCTCTCCGATCTCACCGCGGCCATGCGCATCAGCCGCCCGAGCCTCTACAGCGCCTTCGGCAGTAAGGAAGCCCTGTTCCGCAAAGCACTCGACCGCTACGAAAGCAATCAGGCCTCGTTCGTGCGTGCAGCGCTCAAGCAACCGGCGGCCCGCGCCATGGCTGAAGAGTTATTGCAGCGGTCCGCGCGCGTGCTCACCCACCCGCGCCATCCCCACGGCTGTCTCATGGTTCAGGGCGCGCTTTCTTGCGGCGAACAGTCCGCATCTATCAAACAAGAACTGATCGCGCGCCGCGGTGCCAGCGAGGCAGCAATACGCAAGCGCCTGAAGCGCGCGAAATCAGAAGGCGACTTGCCGCGCCATGCCAACCCCGCCGACCTGGCACGATTCCTCGTCACGGTCCTGCATGGAATGTCCGTCGAAGCCACCGGCGGCGCCACCCTCTCCCAATTGCAGCGCGTAGCCCGCACCGCCATGCGCGCCTGGCCGAAGTGAAGGATGATCTTCAGCCGCGAGCCGCGCTCTCACTACTCAGAGCCAAAATCTTCTAACTCGTATTTTCCATCCTTCCAGTGAATTAGTGCGATGCTTCGCCCCACCGCCGTCCATTCAAGTGCATCTGTCTCTTACTTCGCATGCATCGGCTCGGCCGATGAGCCAAGCACCTCGTCTTTGCCTTTCGGCACGGTCCGGAGAAAAATGTCCTGGAGCACGATCCCTTCCTGGAACTGGAAACCGCCGTTCTTGTAGCCCACCGAATAACTGCAATCCGCACCTCTATGAAATATCACCAACCAATATTCCTTTTCATTGGCCAGAAGTAGCGCGAAATCCTCGCGCCCATCGCCGTTGAAATCCCCCTCTGCAAAATAAGGCAGCGTGCCCGGCGCCGTCTCCGTGGCCCACAAATCTTTCATGTCACGCTCGCCCGGAATCCTAAGCCCGGGGAATTTCAAGCGAATGGTTTCTCCCACCGATTCTGGAAGACTCAGCGACATTCCTTTGTTGTCCGCCTGCACCAATTTGGGTTTCTCTGTGCAAGCCTTCAAGGCGTCCGATGGATTCTCGTGCAGCGAAAAAATCACCGAAATCGTGGTCCGCACTATCACCGCCCGGCCATCCACCACCACCGGCTCGTAGCGCCACTGTTTCACCGCATCCAGCGCCGCGCGAATCAGCAACGGATGCCCGGAAGTAGTCTGGAGGCTCACGATCGTTCCATCAGTTCCAATCTGCGCGCTGATTGTGACAGTCCCTTCGATCTTCGCCACTCGCGCCAGCGGAGGATATTCGGGGGCGGCGTAGTAAATTCGCCTCAGAGAGTCTTCGCTCTGTTGGACCACGGCAGAATCCGGCGCGGTTTGCCCGCTGGCGATGCAGGCCGTCGAAAGCATTATGGCGATGCACCAGACGGGAATGCGGGTTGAGAGCAACATGAGCAGCATTATCGGGCGAAATCAAAAGCGTGCCTACCAATGGCGCCACCCAGTGTGCCGTACCCTGCACAAAGCCGAGAGGCCCCATCCGCGCAAGCTCTGATCGAACTTTCGCGATTTCCTCCTCCTCTTCAGCCCGCAACATCCACAGGCCCGCATCATTGCATTCGATGCTTCTCCGTGCCATGGTAGTTGCGGAGGATTGTCTGATGGCGGGCGCGATCAAATATGGAGTGCGAGAGCTAGCTCTCGCTTTCATACACCGAGGCTCGCCTCGCACGGTTCGGCGCACGCCATGCACGCCCCCCGGCAAGCCAGGCCGTAACGCAGTGGCCACATACCGTCGCACTCAAAATGATGCGAAGAAAAAGCCAATGGAAACTGCCCATCCGACGCGCCTTTTGCGTCCCGGACGGGTTAGCGGGGCAAGGATGGGCATCCTGAGCGACCAGCGGGAGTCGAAGGATACCTCTTCCAACCGCAGCGGACCTCTCCCCTCAAATTTGAGGAGGGCGAAGAAAAGGCTAATCGCAGCTGTCCCCAATTCAAAATTCGCGCTAACACATAGCAATCACAACTACTTCACATTTTCTAATAGCAGCTGTAAAGCACTTTCCCCGATCGCCAGGACAGATTCTAATCGACCGCTAGAAACGATTAGAAATCGCCGCAACCCACTCAAAATCAATCAGATGACTTTTTCTAATCGTCCGAAAAAAAAGGCCCTCCGCTTTCGACTCTCAGCGATTGTCGCTTGTCGTTCGAAGGGCCAAAGGAGCGCACCAATCCAAATAGCCGCCAAGAAGCCCTTCACCTTCGATCAGGACGAGCTGGCAATGGAGTCGGCGTTTGACCTTGCCTCGCCTGCTCCGCTAGCATCAAGCCGCACATCCAACCAACCCATGGAATCAACCAGGCACGTCATCGTCGGCACCGCCGGGCACATCGACCACGGCAAATCCACGCTCGTCGAGGCGCTGACCGGCACGAATCCCGATCGCCTCGAGGAAGAAAAGCGCCGCGGCATCACCATCGATTTGGGATTCGCGTTCCTGGATCTCGGTGGCGCGCGGCTCGGATTCGTTGACGTTCCGGGGCACGAGCGGTTTGTGCGCAACATGCTTGCGGGAGTGGGCGGCATCGATTTGGTGGTGCTGGTGATCGCGGCGGATGAATCCATCAAGCCGCAGACGCGCGAGCATTTCGATATTTGCCGCTTGCTGGGAATTCCGCGCGGCATCGTCGCCATCACGAAATCCGACCTGGTGGACGCGGATGTGCTGGGCCTCGTGAAACTCGAAATCGAGGAATTTGTGCGCGGCTCGTTCCTCGAAGGCGCGCCGATGGTCGCCGTGAGCGCGCGGACCGGCGCGGGGCTCGACGACTTGAAGCAGGAGCTCCTACGCTCGGCGCAAAGCGTGCCGCCAAAAGATGCCACGCGCCATTTCCGGCTGCCGATTGATCGCGCGTTTGCGATGAAAGGATTTGGAACGGTTGTCACTGGAACGCTGGTTTCGGGCGCGGTGAAAACCGAAGACGAAGTGGAATTGTATCCCGTGCGCAAGCGCGTCCGAGTGCGCGGCCTGCAATCCGGCGGCGAATTCGTCGAGCGCGCGGTGGCGGGCCAGAGAACCGCCGTGAATCTGGCGGGCGTCGAACGCGAAGAAATCGAGCGCGGGATGGTCCTCGCGCCGCCAGGGATTTTCGAGCCCACCATGCGCCTGAATGCGCGCATCACCATGCTCGTCTCGGCACGGCCGCTGAAGAATCGTACGCGCGTGCACTTCCATCAAGGCACGGCCGAGGCCGTAGCAGAAGTCGTGCTCCTTGGCTCAAAGGGCATCATGGCTGCGGGCGAAACAGGTTTTGCGGAGTTGCGATTAGAGCAGCCCGTGCTTGTCCTCCCGGGCGACCGGTTCATCCTCCGTCAATTCTCGCCGGTGGTCACGATCGGCGGCGGAACCGTCCTCGACGCGCGCCCGCCGCGCCAGCGCCGCAGCGATACGGCGGTCGCTTCATTGCTCGAGACGCTCGAGCGAGGAAGCGCCCCGGAGATCCTCGCGGCTATCGTTGGAACCGCGCCGCAGGGGCTCACGCTGGCACAAATGATTGCGCGAACGGGTTGGACCGAATCGGCGACGCGGCAATCGGCGGAAAAACTCGCGGAAGCGAAGCAGCTGCGCGTGCTGAGCGAACAGCCGTTCATGGTGGCCTCGGCAAAAAGCGTGGCCGATTGCGCCGCGCTTGCGCGCAAAGCGATCGAGGAATTTCATCGCGTGAATCCGTTGCTGCCGGGGATTCCGAAACAAGAGCTCCGTGGCCGCGCCGGAAAGACCAGCGAGGAGGTATTTCTCGCGGCGCTCGATGATCTTGTCAAAGCGGGCACGGCGGCCGTTGCGGGAGATCTCGTGCAGCGCGCCGGGCGCGAGATCGCACTCACGGCGGACGAAGCGCGCGCGAAAGAATTGATCGAAGGAGAATTCGAGCGCGCCGGGCTATCAGTCCCAAGTTTTGCAGCCGTGCTCGAAAAACTGCCGGTGGAATCGCGGCGCGCGCAGAAAATCCTGCAAATTCTGCTGCGGGAAAGAGTCCTCATCAAAGTCGCGGAGGATCTGGTTTTTCACCGCGCCGCCGTCGGCCGCCTGCGCGAAATCCTCGAAAAATATCGCAAGGAGCGCGGCCAGCGCCTGCCGATCCCCGCATTCAAGGAACTGACCGGCGTCACCCGGAAATACGCCATCCCGCTGCTCGAATACCTTGACCGCGAACACGTCACGCGGCGCGTGGGCGACGAGCGTGTTATACTTTAGCTGCCCGGCGCTGCCTTTGCGCATCCAAGTGATGTACAGTGCCGCGGTAGGATGCGAGCGCCAAGAGAGGTTCGAGCATGGAATTTCTAAGTGTTCCTCATCTACTGATCATCCTGATCATCGTCCTGATCTTTTTCGGCGGGCGCAGAATTCCCGACGTGATGCGCGGCCTGGGCGAAGGCATCCGCAGCTTCAAGGAAGGCATGCACGGCCCCACCCCGGGCCAGCCCACGAATCCGCCGGCCAATTCACAAGCTGGGCCGCCGGCTGCCGCGCCTGCGCCAACGGAAGAAAAGAAGTAGCGCGCCCTCGGCATTGGAATCCTGCCCGCATCAATTGCATGGTTGACCAAATTGGCCTCGCGGTGAGGTCTGCCCTCAGGTTGCCCTTTGTTTTCTCACCGCTTAGAATTCACGCGCATATCCCATTCGCCCAGGAGCACCGATGAAGATTCTGCTCGCGTTCGCGATCTCCCTCCTCTCATTCACCAGTCCACCGGCTTTGGCGCAACACACCCACGCGGCGGAAGCTACCGCTCCAGCGCAATTGCTCTCAGGCATGGGTTCGCTCCATCATGAAATCGCCACGCGCAATCCCGAAGCGCAGAAATTCTTCGATCAGGGCCTCACGCTCGTCTACGCCTTCAATCACGACGAAGCCGTGCGGTCGTTCCGTCGCGCCACGGAACTGGATCCCAAAGCAGCGATGCCATGGTGGGGAATCGCGGTCGCGCTCGGGCCGAATTACAACCTGGATGTTGACCCTGAGCGCGAGAAGGCCGCCTTCGACGCGATTCAGAAAGCCAAGTCGCTGGCAGCCTCCGGCCCTGAAAATGAACGCGACTACATTGCTGCCGCTGCCACGCGCTATTCCGACGACCCCAAGCCGGACCTGAAAAAGCTCTCGAACGATTACTCGCACGCCATGGGCGACCTTGCGAAAAAATATCCGGACGACCCCGACGCAGCCACAATTTATGCGGAAAGCATGATGGACCTGCGGCCGTGGGGGCTCTGGAAGCTCGATGGCACTCCGGCGGATGGGACGCTCGAGATTATTTCCGTTCTCGAATCGGTGCTGGCGCGCTATCCGGATCACGTGGGCGCGAATCATTATTACATTCACGCGGTCGAAGCATCGCCGCACGCCGTCTGGGGCTTGCCGAGCGCCGAGCGGCTGGGCACGCTCGTCCCGAACGCCGGGCATCTGGTCCACATGCCGGCGCACATCTACTCGCGCATCGGCGATTTCGAATCAGCGGCAAAAAGCAACGAAGCCGCCGCTGCCGTGGACATTGCCTACATCAACGCGACGGGCGCCCAGGGAATTTATCCCGCCATGTATTACAGCCACAACCTCCGCTTCCTCACCTACGCCGCGATGCAGGACGGCAGTTACGAATTGGCCCGCAAGGCCAGCGACTCGCTCTCCGAAAACGTCCGTTTGCGCGCCCAGGGGATGCCCACCACCATGACCGAAGGCTTCTTGACGTATTCGCTCCTCGTGCCGGTGCGCTTCCGCAAATGGCAGGAAATTTTGGACACGAAGGCGCCCGATCCAAAGCTGCCGCTGATGGCGGCCACCTGGCATTTCGCGCGCGGAATAGCTGACGCTGCAACCGGAAAGCTCTCGGAAGCGGAGACCGAACGGAAAAGCTTTCTGGCGGCTATCGACCAGATTCCTGCGAAGCAAAAATTTGGGTTTGACTCCGTGAAGTCCGTAATGCAAATTCCCGCAGCCATGCTTGATGCGCAAATCGCGGAAGCCGGTGGCGACCGGAAAGCCGCAATCGCGTCCCTCCAAAAAGCCGTCGCCGTGCAGGACGGCCTCTCCTACAACGAGCCGCCGGACTGGTTTTACTCCGTTCGAGAATCGCTCGGCGGCGCGCTGCTTCGAGACGGCCGGGCTGCGGAGGCGGAAGCGGTGTTTCGCGATGATCTCGCGCGCAATCCGCGCAACGGCCGCTCGCTGTTCGGTCTGTGGCAAAGCCTAAAGGCGCAGAATAAAACCGCCGATGCCGAATGGGCGCACCGTGAATTTGAAGCGGCATGGAAGAGTGCGGATACGCAGCTAAGCGTCGGCGACTTGTGAGGCCGCTGCGCCGTTGTTCCATCCGAATTCGTGCAGCAGGCTCCACAGCCTCGCGATCGGCAGGCCCATCACGTTGTAGTAGCACCCTTCGATGCGCGTGACGTAGCGGCCGCCGATTCCCTGAATGCCGTACGCGCCGGCTTTATCCGACCACTCGCCGGTCGCGATATAGACGTCCAGCTCGGCTTCGGACAGCGGCGCAAGTTGCACGCGAGTAATTTCTTCGATCACGCGCTCAGATGAACCTGAGGCGCGCGCGGCGGAATTCGCGCCCGGCCGTCGCAGCAGCGCGAGGCCAGTGTGCACCTCGTGCCAAGTCCCGCTCAAGCGCCGTAGCATCCGCCGCGCGTCATCCGCCGACGTCGGCTTGCAGAGGATTTCCCCGCCCGCGAGAATAATCGTATCCGCGCCGACAACATAAATTTCCTGCCGCGGTTCGCGCTCGGCGTCCGCCGCGGCTCGCGCCTTCGCAAGCGCCAGCCTTTGCACGTAGCCGGAATGCGACTCACCGGTGCGGAGCGATTCGTCAATGGGAATGGCGCGCACTTCCACTTGAATTCCAGCGTTGCGCACAATGTCCGCCCGCCTGGGCGACGACGATGCGAGGATCAATTTCACTTGCGCGTTTCTCTTTTCGCCGCTTCGATTGCCGCGATGGCCTCAGCCTTCGGCCAGCCGAATAGCCGCGCCAATTGCACGGGCTGCGCTTCAGTATGCCACTCGAGGAATTTGGCCGCCAATGCCTGCCGCGCCTGCTTCGGCTGAATCCGTCGCGCTGCGGCTGTCTCCTTAGGGAACGCGCGGCAGGTTAGCTCATAGCGGCCGGAAGCCCACGCCGCTGTTTCCTGCTCCGCCCCGGAATGCACCGCGATCAGCAGGCATTGCAGGTCGAGGATGGCGCGCTTGAAGCGCTTGTTCCCAGCCTTGGTGTCCATTTTGCAAGCGTGGCGCAGTTCGAGCGTCGCAAGCGGTCCGTGTGTATCAAGCGCTTCCCAGACAGCCCGCGCATCTTCGCGGATGTGGCCCGCGGCGTAGAAGCGTTCGTGGTCGCCAGGCGCGACAGCTGCCTCACGCATGGCCAGGAAATGAGGCAGCAGCTTGAGCGAAATCAGCGTGCCGCGCCCGCGAAAGTATTTCGCGTAGTACGCGCGACGCCGCCGCGGCAATTCATCCTTCCAGCGCCACACCATCGCCGAATGTTTGTCCCAAACCATTTCCGCATGCGGATTTCGCCGCGTCACGGCGTAGTAAAGCGAAGGCAGTGGGACATTGGTCACCGGGAAGAGCATGCAGTACCCCGTAGCATCAATGTACTTCACCGCTTCGGCCGTCGAGAGCACCCGCCGCGGCCAGCGAATCTCATTTTCGAGCGTGACTTTGATCGCCATCCGGATCCACAAAAACTTAACACAGTGAACACGGAGAAACACAGAGGTCACGGAGGCCCAGCCTTCGGTGTGGCTGGCGCTTCAATACAAGCGGAGTTTTACTACCGGTGGCGGAGCCAGAGGAAGAATCCGAAGACACCGCCCACTGCAAGAGAACCGATAAAGAACACGGCCGCTTCGGGTAGTGCGAATATTGAGATGAGAATCACCCCAACCGAAATCACGAGGCCGACCGGATGCGCTGTGATAATGCCGACGCCTCCCGCCCCAAATGGGCGGACCGTGGTTTCATCCAGTACGGGTCTCTCCGGAACGAGCCTGCCCGCATGTCTAGTCCAAGAAATGACAGGTTGCTTCATTAGAAGAATTGTACATCCGTAAGAGGGTCACCGCAATCAACGCGGGTTAAATAACGACGGATTCTTGGTATTCGCCGAAGGCTCGGCGCAGGGCGTCTGAAATTTCACCGAGCGTGGCGTAGGATTCGACGGCGGCGAGGATCGCGGGCATTAGATTCTCGCTGCCGCGGGCGCGGCGCTCGATTTCCGTGAGCGCGGCTTTGGCTTTCGCGGCATCGCGGCGGGCGCGCAGGGCATTCAGGCGGGCGATTTGGTCGCGCTCGATTTCAGGATCGAGCTGCAGCGTAGGAATCGGGCGCTCCTCCTCGGCCTGGAAGCGATTGACGCCCACAACCACCTGCTCTCCCGAATCCACGGCCTGCTGATATTCGTAAGCGGCCTTCTGGATTTCCTGTTGCACGAAGCCAGTCTCGATAGCGCGGAGCATTCCTCCCATAGCGTCAATTTTGGAAATGTAATCCTGCGCCCCGGCTTCAATCTCGTCAGTCAATTTCTCGATGGCGTAGGACCCAGCCACTGGGTCAACCGTATTCACCACGCCCGATTCACTCGCGATGATTTGCTGGGTGCGAAGCGCAAGCAGCGCGGATTGCTCGGTCGGCAGAGCGAGCGCTTCATCAAGCGCATTGGCGTGCAGCGACTGGCAGCCCCCGAGCACAGCAGCGAGACATTGCAGCGCCACCCGCACAAGATTATTTTCCGGCTGCTGCGCCGTGAGCGCGGATCCAGCCGTCTGCACGTGAAAGCGGAGCATCATGGAGCGCGCATCGCGGGCGTGAAACCGGTCACGCATGGTCCGCGCCCATAAGCGGCGCGCAGCCCGGAATTTAGCCACCTGCATCAGGAATTCATTGTGTGAGTTGAAAAAAAACGATAGTTGCGCCGCGAAATCATCCACGGCCAGCCCCGCGGCAATGGCCGCCTCGACATAGGCAATGGCGTTCGCAAGCGTGAAAGCAACCTCCTGCACCTCAGTAGAGCCGGCCTCGCGGATGTGATACCCGGAGATCGAAATCGGATTCCAGTTGGGAATTTCACGGCGAGACCACGCGAATATGTCCGTAACGATGCGCATCGCCGGCCGAACCGGATACACGTAAGTGCCCCGGGCAATGTATTCCTTCAAGATGTCGTTCTGAATGGTGCCTGCAAGCCGCGCCAGATTCGCCCCCTGCTGCTTCGCGACGGCCACATAGAGCGCGAGAAGGATGGCGGCGGTCGAATTGATGGTCATCGAGGTGGACACGCCCTCGAGCGGGATCCCATCGAAGAGCGTCTGCATGTCCTCGAGCGAATCAATCGCCACGCCGACCTTGCCGACCTCCCCGAGCGCAAGCGGATGGTCCGAATCCATCCCAATCTGCGTGGGCAAATCAAACGCGACGGAAAGCCCGTCCACCCCCTGGGACAGCAAATAGCGATACCGCTGATTCGATTCGACAGCCGTCCCAAACCCCGCATATTGCCGCGTAGTCCAAAGCCGCCCGCGATACATTGTGGGATAAACGCCGCGCGTGAAAGGGAACTCGCCGGGATAACCAAGCTCACGCTCAGCCTCCCACCCAGGCAGATCCTCAGGCGAGACAACGGCATCGAGCGGCAAGCCGGTCGTGGAGGCAGCCCGTGGCTCGGGAAGCTCCGCGCGTTTTGTCCGGTCGTCAGCCATTTTGCAGTTTCACCTGATTCGCCGCGCGCTGCGAAACGCCGCGATCGCGAACGCCGCCATCATCACCGCATAGATCAAAGCAAATCCCATAAGCCAGGGCACCGGCCGGTACTTCCATTGCCGCCAGGCCGCGAGCACGCCATAAATCGCGAAAGCCGCAAACAGTGTGCCGGCCGCCTCGTGAAATAGCTGCCGGGCAACGCGCCAGAGCGCCCGCAGTGTCACTCCGGAGGACTTCCACAGCACCGGCATAAGCCGCGCGGCCATAGAAGAATTGTAGTACAACCGGCGTCTCCGTGCCGCGCACATCAAAACGCGCACTCTTAGCATCGAAGTTGAGGACCGGCGCGCAAGGCGTCCGACCGGCCGCAGCGGGCATTTGGGCTGCACACCCGGACAGGTAACCGCCGCGAATCTTAGGCCTATGTGAGCCTTGTTTTCCCGGTTGCACGAGAACTAAAATTGGTATAGGAAGAGGGCTATTCGCAGGAGGTGCCGCCCTTGCAACTCGACGACCGAATGAAACAGTTGCTCCGTGAGCTGGGACACGCCATCAACGATACCGTCTCGGATTCCGAGCGGATCTCCGAAGCAATATCCAGCGTGCGCGCCGCCGGCTTTGACATCGTCCTGAAGCTCGATGCCACGATCGGCCTCGCCCGCCGCACGTCCGCAGATGCAAAGATGACCTCGCAAGACCGCCGTTTCCTGGAATCCCTCCACATTCGTGTGGACGACGAAACCCTGGAAGAAGAGCCTACGGAAACCAAGCTAGAAATGACCCCGCAAGACGTTAAATTTCTGAAGTCACTGAAAATTTCCTTCGATGACGAAATATAGAATATTCGCTGCTTTGATCGCGCCCGCCGCGCTACTGGCGGTTTCCGCCACGCCCGCGCGCGCTCAGGCCCCTGTTGCGGCCGCGGCCGTTGCGTCAATCGTATCCGACGTAATCAGCACCGTTACGCTGAAGCCGAAGCCACATGGCAACTGGCTCAAGGCGGAAGTGATTCACGCCGACTCAAACTCCATCATCGTCCGCGAGCAAGAGAACGGCATGATGATTCACACCTTCACTTTCGCGGCGCCGCTGAAAGACAAGATGAGCGCGATCGTGGACAAGGGCGGCTACCAGTACGGCGACAAAGTTAAGATCAGGTTCGTGCCCGGCCAGACGGAAGCGCTGGAGATCAAAGGCAAGCCTTCGAAGCCGATCTGACGCACTTGTTGCGGTGCCTCTCACAATTAATTCGAGAGTGGCCGTGCCGCAAGTCAGCCCCTCAAAGCAATGATTCGCCCGCCTGCCGTTGCCGGCCGCTTTTACTCCTCGGATCCAAGAGAACTCGCGCGCGACGTTGACCAATTTGTGATCAGCGCGAGCGAAAAAATCTCTGCGCTCGGCTGTGTCGTTCCCCATGCGGGCTACATGTATTCGGGCCACGTGGCCGGAGCGGTCTATTCGTCGCTCGAAATTCCCCGGCGGTGCATCCTGCTCGGCCCGCGGCATTTTCCCCGCGGCGAGTCCATGGCCATTCTGACCGAGGGAAGCTGGCAAACTCCATTTGGCGAAGCCCAAATTGATTCCGCACTGGCGCGCGAATTGGCCTACGCCTGCCCCCGGCTGCGCGAGGACGCCGTCGCACACGAGTGCGAACATTCACTCGAAGTGCAGCTCCCGTTTCTCCAGCGGCTCGCCCCGGATTTTCGCTTCGTCCCGGTGGTGCTGGGAACGGAGCGGTATCCGGTGCTCGAGGAGTTGGGTCACGCAGTCGCGCACGTCGTCGCTGCTCAGGCTGAGCGGGTGCTGGTGATCGCAAGTTCGGACATGAATCACTACGAGAACGACGCAATCACTCGAGTGAAAGATGAACGCGCGATTGCCCGGATTCTGGCGCTCGACCCACGCGGGCTTTACGATACGGTCAGGACGGAAGGAATCTCAATGTGCGGATATGCGGCAACGGTGGCAATGCTGGTGGCCGTGCTCGACCGAGGCGCGACAGAGGCCAGGCTGATTCGCTACGCCACGTCAGGTGATGTCAGCGGCGACTATGACCGGGTCGTTGGCTATGCCGGGATCGCGATCGAGTAAGCCTGGCTTGACCCGCGGCGACAGGAACTCCCTAGCGGTGTGAACCGCCATGCGACGCGGAACCCGCCGAAATACCAGTGCCCGTCGAGCGCGCGGAAGATGGCGCACGACCGATCATGCCACCACCAGTGCCGGGTCTACCGGCTGTCGGCATCCCGGTGCGCATAGGCGGCAACCCAGCCGGCATCTTCAGCGGCCGCGGCGCAGCATTCAAAGCGATCGGCTGAGCCGGCGCGGCGCCTTGAGTCGCGGCCACACTCACGAAGCGATGTTGTGCTGTGTCAAACACCGCGCCCGAATGCAGCGCCGCCAGACTTCCCGCCGTCGGCACCGCGAACTGCGGCTCGCCCTGCTGCAGCGATCTGTGGTGTCCCGCGGGCGCTGAATTTCCAGCCGCGCTCGATTGCAGCGCAGCCAGCTCCGCGGGAGTGCCAATCTTTCCATTCGAGAGCGGCGCTGCCGAGAGAACTTGCAGTTTCTCGCCTGCCTGCTCGCTGGTCACAACTTTATTCACCCCGCCCTTGCCCAAATCCTTGCTCGCGACCACCACCGGAACGCCCGCGGCCGCATGAACAGAACCGAGCCGCGCAGGATTCACCGGCGTCCAGCCGATGCGATTCCCCAGGCCAACCCATTGCACCGGTGCCGGCGACCAGTAGCCGTATCCGCCGGGAAGCCACAGCCAACCGAATACAGGAGAGTAGGACCACTGCCCGAAGTGGTATGGCACCCATCCCCATGGTTCGGAGCTCAGCCATGTCCACCCGAGGCCGGGATAGAACGACCACTGCCCGCCCGTGAAAGGCGCCCAGCCATTCGTCACGCCGAAAGGCTGCCAGCCATAACCAATGCCCGGGAAGAAGGACCAGCCGCCATAGCTCGAAAGATCCGCCATCCCATAACTGAAAGGCGCATTCGTGTATTGCAGCGATTGATTCTGGCCGTCTGTGAGAAGACTCGAGCGGCTCTTCACCCATTTGTCCCAATCATTCGGCGACGAGTTGGAAGCGATTTTCGCGTCCGTCGGCGCATTTGCGTTTATCGCCAGCGTCTCGCCTTTGCGTACATCTTTCGTTCCCGCAAGCGAGCTGACGGAAACATGGCCCGCGAGGACGCTGAGCGAGCTGCTGTCTTTGGTAACGTCCGCGCGAAATTCCGATCTGCCCGCGGGCGTGATTTGCATTTCCGGAGTGACCAGCAAGAACGAATCGCCGGCCGCGAGATTGGGATTTATTGTGGCCGTGCCCTGCGAGAGGTTCAACTTGGTGATGCGCCCGCCATTCGAAAGCGCGAGTTCGGTGAATTGCAGCACTGAATTTGCGCCCAGCCAGATGGCCCCGCCGTTTTCAAACTCGATTTCCGCTCGGCCATCATTCGTGCCCACGGCCATGCCTTGCTGGATGGGCATGTTCATCAGCGCGGGCTCCCATTTGGCCTCATCGGAGCGAATGATTTGCACGTCGCCACTGACGAAGCTCAAGCGCACGATGCGCGCGTAGCTGTAGCCATCACTGGCGGCAGATGTCGGTACAGCAGAAATCGCTATGAGCAGTACTGCGACGAGTGCAAGACCAAGGAATGTAGGGAAGAAATTACGCTGCCGCATGCCACACCCCCTCAGATATCCCGCGCTGCCTTGTTTTGATGATACACCCGCTGGAAAGGATAGCCGCGCGGGAAATCCAAGTTGCAAGCGCCTAATGGGCAGCGCGGATGCGAGCAGCAAGTGCGCGGGCGCGCTGCCGCGCGATATCCACATACGTGCTGTCGGAGGCCACATGGTCGAGCAGCGGCAAGAGGCGGTCCGGCTCGGGAATCAGCTTGTTGTTGTAGTCCGTCTCGACCTGTTGGACGGTGTCATTCACGCCCAGGTGGTCATAGCGCATCGTGCGTCCCAGGTCTGAGATATCGGATTCCTGCCGCGTGAGGCCCTCGAAAATGTTGAGCAACTGGGTGGCGGAATCGTCGAGCGTGTAATTGAATTTCACTTCGTGCGCTTCGCCGCTCTTTTCGTACCGGAAAGTTTTCTCGCCGAGATTGGCGATCCGCCGGTGGACGTCCAGGTCCACCGATTGGAAATTGCGAAGCTTTGCCGCCAGCTCAAAAATCCGCTGAGTCAACGGGGCGCCGATCTCGAAGGAAGAGGGGTTCGCTTCTTCGTCAAGCTGGCGAATATCGTAGGTTCCGGAGCCGCTGCGGCTAACCTTTATTTCCACAAATTCCGGGTAACTGGATTTGAATATCTTGCGAAAGGTGATCGTGGGAATGTCGGCCGGACTCGCGGCAAGCGCCGCGGCGGATATCGCGAGCGCAAGAAGCGCGGCACGGCAGAGCGACGAAACGAGTCCGCGATGATTCCAGGCTGGGAGGCTCATGGCCATCTGTTAGACGCGAGCCGCGCGTGTTCGGATGCGCGGCGCCACGGCCACCGGGCGCAGTCCCGTAGCCGCGGCAATTCGTTCCCGCGCTTGCGATAAATGCGCGTGGCAGAGCGCGACCGCCAGCGCGTCAGCGGCGTCCGCCGGCTCAGGATTGCTCGTTAAGCCGAGCTGCGAACACACCATTTGCTGCATCTGTTGTTTCGAAGCCGCGCCATAGCCGGCCACGCAAGCCTTCACCTCGCGCGGCGAGTAGCTGTGCGCGGGGATTTGCGCTTGCGCCGCCGCCAGCAGCACCACGCCGCGCATTTCCGCGAGCTTTAGCGCCGTGCGCATATTGAGCGCGGTGAAAACGGATTCAACAGCTACAGCGTCCGGCGAAAATTCCTCGACGAGCCGCGCGATGAGCTGGTGGATTTCTCGCAGCCGCGCAGCAAATGTCGCGCGCGCGGGAAGTTTCATCGCGCCGAACCGCACCAATCGCGGCGACGCGCCCACGAATTCCACCACGCCATACCCGGTGGCACCCGCGACGGCCGGGTCCACGCCCAGAATGCACAGCTTGCGGCCAGCAGCAACTGTGCGAATCTGGCGGCCCGTTACGATGGAAGTGTGAGAGGGCATCTTGGCCGGCACAAGTGTACGTGCGGCCCGGAAGCGGATGGTAGTGTTTTTTCGGGGGAGCGCGACGCGAAGGAAACTAGCCGGCCACAGCCGCCTGGATTTCCTTCTCATCAATATCGAAGTTCGCGTACACATGCTGCACGTCGTCGTGATCCTCGAGCGTTTCGACCATCCGCAGCATCTGCTGTGCCTGGGGCCCGCTGAGCTTCACGTAATTCTGGGGAATCCAGGCCACTTCGGCGGAAGTCGGAGTGATTCCCGCGGCAAGCAGCGCTTCGCGAACCTTTTCAAGCGCTTCGGGCGGGCTAAGAACTTCCCAGGCCGAGCCGTCGTCGCGCAAGTCTTCCGCGCCCGCGTCGAGCACGATGCCCATCATTTTCTCTTCGTCCGCCGCTTCCTTGGGGACCACGATATCTCCCTTGCGATGGAACATCCACCCGACCGCCCCGTTTTCAGCCATGTTCCCGCCGTTCTTTGAAAACATGTGGCGAATTTCACTGACGATGCGGTTGCGGTTGCTGGTAACCACCTGCACCAGAACGCCCACCCCCCCGGGGCCATAGCCCTCGAACGTCACTTCGTCAAGCGTTTCGCCTTCGAGCTGCCCTGTGCCGCGCTGGATCGCGCGTTCGATATTGTCGTTGGGCATGTTCTCGCCCTTGGCGGCCAGGATGGCGGTGCGCAGGCGAGGATTGGTGTCCGGGTCAGCGCCGCCGGTACGCGCCGCGATCGTCAACTCACGGATAATCTTGGTGAAGATTTTGCCGCGCTTCGCATCCGTCGCGGCCTTCTTATGCTTGATTGTGGCCCACTTAGAGTGTCCAGACATGAATAAACCTTTTACAGGAAGTGTGGCAGGAGCAGCAGTCCGGCTCTTGCCACGATAGTCTAGCAGCAGCGACATACGGAGGCAAGAGAATGGCTGCTCGTTTCGGATGATTCATTTTGCGGGCGCTCTCAGCCCGGGTAGTCCGCGAACTGCTTGATTGCCAACGGCGTGAACTGTCCGACCTCGATCAAATATCCGTCCGGATCTCGCATGTAACATCGCAGTTCGTGGCCATGATTATTGAGAGGCTCGGTCAGGAATTGCGCCCCCATCGCCCTCCACTGCTTGTAGCAATCCCAGATATCCGCCACTCGCAGATTCAAGAAGCTGCTCACGGTATTGAGGTCGCGAGGCGTTTCCAATATCACTTCAGGTTTGTCCGGCGTGGGGCCTCCCCCGGAATTGAGAATAATCCAGGAGTTAGCCAGCTTGATGCAGGTGGGATTTTCCCCCATCACCACCTTTCCACCCAGAACGCCCACGTAGAACTCCTGCGATCTCTTCTGATCCTTCACCGTCAAAAAGTGCGTGACGAAAAAACCCTCATGGGCAACGGGCGCGTCAGCTAGGCTCATGCGTCACCTCGCGGCTGATTTTACTACAGCTTCCCCCGGTGCCTTGCGGGTGCAAACGTGCTAACTTTGCGTTCTCAAATCGACCATGCCGCCCGCACTCACCCAAGTTCTTGAATTCGCCCTGCTGGCGGTGACCTCTGTCTTTTTTCTGGTCGACCCATTCGCCGTGATTCCCATGTTTCTCGCAATCACAGTCGACTCGCCGCAAACAGAGCGCCGCCAGATGGCGCGCCGCTCCGCGTGGACCTGCGGAATCGTGCTGTGCGCATTCGCGCTGGCCGGCAGCCTGATCTTCAAGATGTTCGGCATCACGCTGCCAGCTTTCAAGATCGCCGGCGGCATCATCCTCCTTCAAATCGGCATGGACATGCTCCAAGCCCGCCAATCAGGCACAAAGGCGACTCCCGAGGAAACGGAAGAAGGCACGGCCAAAGAAGACGCGAGCATCATCCCCCTGGGCATGCCCATGCTCGCAGGCCCAGGCGCGATCTCAACGGTGATGGTGCTCGTCGGCGAGTCACACACCGTATGGCAGCACGGAATCGTCTACGTGACGATCATTCTGACGGCCTACCTGTCGTATCTGATTCTTGCGGGAGCTGATCGCGTGCGGCGCTATCTCGGCGAGACGGGAATCCGCATCCTGATGCGGCTGATGGGTCTGCTGCTGGTAGCACTTGCGGTGCAATTCGTCGCGAATGGGCTCACGGATTTCGGGCTTCTGAAGCCTCTTACGGGGCCCTACTAATCCTCTTCGTCTTCCTTCTTCTTCAGCCGCGTGAGCTTCAGCGAGATGCGGATATCGCGAGATCGGGCCTCGGCCAAAATGGCCTTGCGCGATTCATTCGGCAGCGCCTCAGGATCAATCACGCCGGCCGAGTCGCGCGGGAAATGCCTCACAAAAAGCGCCGCAAGATGCGCGGTGGCATACGCGATGGGCGTGGCAACCAGTCCGCGCTGGCGAATCTGATAAAGCGTAGGGAAACTCGCGTCCCAGCGCACAAGCAGCGGCTCGTCGCCCTTCACACCGCGAACCAGCACCGCCGCCGCAAAGCGCCCATTCTCGAGAATCCCTCGCCGGATCAGTGCAGCCACCTGCCGCGGCGTCGGCGTCTTCGGGAATCGTTTGCGCACCAAACCCTGCGAGCGATTCAGCCGCCCCTGCCGGTACCAGCGGCGCAACCGCTCGAAATCATTCCCGCCAATTTTTGCATCCGCGTCGCGAACCGGGATCACGTAAGGCAGCATGCAGACTTCATCCTGCGCCGCGAGATACACGGGCGTCTCGCCAAGCGGCGGCGGAAACCGAAATCTCTCGCGCTCGCCGAATCGTTTTCCCATGGCAAAGTGTCCGCTGCGATAAATGCGCGGGCGAGAGATGGCCGCATCGTAAGCCACGTCCGCGGACCAGGTCGAAATCGGATCCTTGCTTTCGGTACTTTCGTAGAGCCGAATCTGAATCGATTCGACCGTGTCAAGCAGTTCGGCCCCGCGCTTGGCGAGCAGATTGGTCAGTCCGGGCGCCGCGCCCACGCAAATCAGCGCCGCCCGATTTTTGGCCACAAATTTCTTGTGGAAGCGAAACTGTTCAGGCTTGAAGGGCGAGCGCCGGAGATGCGAATTCAAGTCAAGATAGTGCGAGCGCAAGCGCAACGCGGCGCGCAGGATAATTTCGTTGTAAACCGCAGGCGAGGCGTTGATCAGCAAATTGCAGCCGCGCCCCGCACGAACGATGGACCACAGGTTGCGCGCATTCGCTTCGCGCACCTCGATGCCGCTCTTTTTGCCAAGAAATCGCCGCGCCCGCTCCGGATCGCGGTCGCCGCACCACACCGTGTGGCCCTGGCGCACCAGCAATTGTGCCAGCAAGGAGCCAGTGCCGCCCGCGCCGAGAACAAAGATGCGCATCGGCCCGTAACTTTATCATACTCATTGCGTTGCAGTAGCCGGCCCGCTGCCCCCTGTGCTCTAGCGAATGAGCCCCGCGCCGCCACGCCGACTGCGGGGGACAGCATTACATTGCCCGTCCGGCATCGAAGGCGTAGAATCGCCTTGAAATCTCCGATCCCCGCGGCCTAAAGGAGAGAAATCCCAAGGCGCAGGGGACGATGCCTCCGATTCGGAGGAGGCAGAGGGTTCGAGTGGAAACGCTCGTTCCTCCCTTCGCGGTTGCATGATTGTCTCCGCGTTTTGGAAAGGAGAAGACCTCGAGTGCGGCACCATCGCCGCGCCAGGCCCTTCGCCCAAGCCCAAACGCGGACTTGGGCATTTTAATTTTCGGCGCCGCCGAAATAGCGCCACCATCATCTAAGAAAGTAGAAATGTCGCTCTTCGACAAATTCGGCCGCCAAATCACCGACCTCCGCGTCTCGGTCACCGACCGCTGCAATTTCCGCTGCGTCTATTGCCGCTCGGCAGACCCCGAGAATCACATGGCGCATCACGAGCTCCTCGAATGGAGTGAGTTCGAGCGGCTGGCCCGAATCCTCGTGGGCATGGGCATCCGCAAAGTGCGCGTAACGGGCGGCGAGCCGCTCGTTCGTCCTGGCGTCGAGGAGTTCATCGCTCGGCTGAAAGCCATCGGCGTCCAAGACCTCTCGATGACCACGAACGGCTATCTGCTCGCCGAACGCGTCAACGCGCTGCTCGGCGCGGGCCTCGATCGCATCAACATCAGCCTCGATTCACTCGACCGCGAGAAATTCGAGCGCGTCACCCGCACGAAAACTTTCGACGACGTGATGGCCGGAATCGCAGCCGCCCAAAATTCCCGCCTGCGCCCCGTGAAGGTCAACGCCGTCCTCGTCCGCGGCCTGAACGACGATGAAGTGGAAGCCTTCGCCGAATTCGCGCGCGAACGCGCCGTAATCATGCGCTTCATCGAATTCATGCCGCTCGATGCCGACCGCGCCTGGACGCGCGACGTAATGGTCCCGGCGGCCGAAGTCTATCGCCGCATCTCAGCCCGCTGGCCGCTCGAGCCCATCGCGAACGAGCGCAGCGAAACGGCCCGCAAATACCGCTTCGCCGATGGCGCCCCCGGGGAAATCGGTCTGATCGCCCCCGTCACCCAGCCCTTCTGCGGATTTTGCTCGCGCATCCGCCTGACCGCCGACGGAAAACTCCGCACGTGCCTCTTCAGCAAGGACGATCACGATTTGAAATTTCTGCTGCGTGGCGGCGCAAGCGACGAGGATCTCGCGATTGAGATTCGCTCGATCGTCGCGCAAAAGGAAAAAGGCCATCGCATCAACGAGCCCGATTTTGTCCCGCCCTCGCGAACCATGGTGTTCATCGGCGGGTAGCTTGCCGAGCATGCGTGCTGGTGCGAGCTCATCAGCTCGTCTCTCAACCGGCTGATAAGGAAGGGCCGGGATTCCATCCCCGCCGTAAAGTGTGGCCCAAAGCGGGCTTCAGCTCCTGAAGAAGAACTTTTGCATCGAGACTAGCCATTTGTGAGATGACTTCATTTAATATGGAGTAGCGGCACAGGTTCTTGCGTTCCCGGGAAAGAAATGGCTGACGAGGAATCCAAATATTTTTCGCTCACGGAAGCTGAGCGCCTTCGCGCGCAGCTCGAGCCCGTGCTGATCGACGCGATGGAAACTCGCCGCAAAATGGCCGAGGCGGAAGAGCAACTCCGCGCGCTCGCCGAGCGCATCCAGCGTTCGGGCGGCCTGATGGTTTCCTACGAGAAGGCGGGCAAGACGCGCCTCGAACGCAACCGCCTCGAAGAAGAGGTCCAGGCCGCGCTCGATCGCATCCAATCAACCGGCTGCGTGGTGAAAGATCTCGACGTCGGGCTGCTCGATTTCCCCTCGCGCATCAACGACGAGGACGTCTACCTCTGCTGGCGCCTCGGCGAAGACCGCATCCGCTTCTATCATCGCCAGGACGAGGGCTTCGCCGGCCGCAAACCCATCGACCTTCGCGACGCCGGTTACCGCAATCCGATTCAGTAGCGTCGCCAAATACCGCAATCAAATGCCCGTTGTGTAATGGTTTGCATCACAAGATTCAATGGCCGTTCAC
Organism: uncultured Acidobacteriota bacterium; assembly: GCA_963701005.1. Classification (GTDB taxonomy): domain Bacteria; phylum Acidobacteriota; class Terriglobia; order Acidiferrales; family UBA7541; genus Palsa-295. The sequence continues at coordinate 924,647 of OY969555.1, read as the reverse complement.
GCCTCTGCTGCATCTAATCTATATACGTAAGCACAAGAATCATAAGACCTCTAAAAGTGTCTTTGTATGCGGGAGAAATGAATGACCGAGAAGATTATCAAGCGTTATCTATTTGCGAGCGACTTTGACCAGACGCTCACGTTCAACGATACGGGCCTCGTCCTCAGCGAGATGGTCGGAATTCCCGCCGAGGAGTTCCGCCGCAAGACCGCAGGCATGGCCAAACTCAACCTCGTGCAGCAAGGCGCCGAACTGGCGTACTTGCTGCTCCACGACCCCGAATTCCATTCGCGCGTTCGCCGGGAGCATCTCGTCCATGTCGGAAAGCGCATCCGGCTAAAGGAAAATATCGAACTTCTCGGCCAGATCCTCGATCAGGGAATTCCGGGCTATCACTTCGACTTCTACGTTCTCTCGGCGGCCCCGGCGGAAGTAATTCATTCCGCGCTCGAAGGCATCGTCCCGTCGGGCCACATTTTCGGCACCGAGTTTCGCTATCACAGCTCGGGAGAAATCGACACGATCACTCGCGCCACCGCAGGCTACGGCAAGGTAGCGGTGCTCGAGCAATTGCAATCCGAATTGAAAATCGGCCCCGATCACGTGGTTTACGTCGGCGACGGCAGCTCCGATATCCACGTCATGCTCCACGTCAACGTGGGAGATGGTTTCACTATCGCCGTTTCCGAAACCAAGCACGTCGCGCAGATTGCGAAGCGCACCGTGCTCGGCTCAAATGCCCTTGCCACCCTTGCACCCATTCTCGAAAAAATCGTCGGCTGGCGCCGGCCGCAGCTCCGCGAGTTTTTCGAATCCTACGGGTTTCTCATCCAGGGCTGGGACCGCATGGAGACCGACTGGCTCACGCTCCGGCCTGCCGACTTCGAACAATCGCAAGCGGCCCCCGCAGAATAGCCTTCGCACCGCTTCGGGCTCGCACGAAACTACCAATTGCAAACGGACGCGCCTCGTGCGAGCCTGATTCGGATACCGCCATGGCCGCCATTACCGAAAATCGCCTGAAAGATTCCGCGAGCCCTTACCTCCGCTCGGCCGCGCATCAGCCTGTTGACTGGCACGAATGGGGCGCGGAAGCTTTCGAACAAGCACGCGCGGAAGAAAAGCCCATCCTGCTCGATATCGGCGCTGTGTGGTGCCACTGGTGCCACGTCATCGACCGCGAGAGCTACGAAAATCCCGAGATTGCGGCCATGATCAACCAGCTCTACATCCCCGTGAAAGTCGATCGCGACGAGCGCCCGGACGTGGACTCGCGCTACCAATCGGCCGTGAGCGCCATCTCGGGCCAGGGTGGTTGGCCACTGACGGCCTTTCTCACCCCCGATGGAAAGCCCTTTTTCGGCGGCACATATTTCCCGCCAGAAGACGCCATGGGGCGCCCCGGCTTCAAACGCATTTTGCTGGGCGTCGCCGAAGCCTTCCGAAATCGCCGCCCGGAAGTGGACAATTCCGCCCGCGCTCTAGAAGAAGCGGTAGCCAAGGCGGAATTGCATCATGCGGCCCGCGGCGAATTCGATGCCGGAATTGTCGACGCGGTCCTCGAATCCGCGCTGCAATTGTTCGATGAGCAGCACGGCGGCTTTGGCCAGTTGCCGAAGTTCCCTCATGCCAGCGCCGTGGACCTGATTCTCGAACGCTACCAGAGCACGCGCGATCCGAATCTGCTCCATGTCGCCGTCCGCACACTCGAAGGCATGGCTCTCGGCGGCGTCTACGATCAACTCGCCGGCGGCTTCCACCGCTATTCGGTGGACGAGCGCTGGTGCGTCCCCCACTTCGAGAAAATGACCTACGATAATTCCGAGCTGCTGAAAAATTACCTGCACGGATACCAGGTCACCGGCAAGCCGCTCTTCCGCGAAACGGCCGAAGGAATTATCTCCTGGGTTGGCGAGGTGCTCTCCGATCCCGCGCTCGGCGGATTCTACGCCAGCCAGGACGCCGACCAGACACTCGAAGACGACGGTGATTATTTCACGTGGACGCTCGCCGAGGCGCGCGCCGCGCTATCGCCTGAAGAATCGCTCGCCGTCGAAACCTATTACGACGTAAAGCCCCGCGGCGAGATGCACATCAATCCCGAGAAAAATGTTCTCTGGGTTGCGAGCAGCATTTCCGCGCTTGGAAAGACGCTCGGGATGGACGAAGCCGGCGCCCGCATTCTGATCGCCCGCGCAAAAGGAAAATTGCTCGCCGCGCGGCGCGAGCGGCGGCCAATACCTGCGATCGACCAGACGCTCTACGTCGCCTGGAACGCGATGTTTATTTCGGCCTATCTCGAAGCCGCGAGCGTCCTAGGCCGTGCTGATTGCCGCGAATTCGCATTGAAAACGCTCGATCGCATCATCGCCGAAGCCTGGGATGACTCGAGGGGCTTCCAGCATCGCGTCGGCGGGCCGCGCCTCGAAGGGACGCTCGACGATCAAGTCTTCGCCGTCGGCGCGCTGCTCGATGCTTACGAAGCCACGCTTGATCGCCGCTATTTCGAAATCGCCGAGCGCGCCATGAAACTCGCGATCGAACGCTTCGGTGACCCAGAAGGCGGCGGCTTCTTCGATCGCGCGAAAGATGCAGCCCCAATGGGCGGCCTCGAAGTTCGCCGCAAGCCGCTTCAGGATTCGCCCACGCCCGGAGCCAATTCGGTAGCAGCAATAGTCCTCGACCGCCTCTATGCGTTCACCGGAGAAAAGCTCTATCGAGAGTGGGCAGAAAAAACGCTCGAAGCCTTCGTAGGCCTGGTCCCGCAATTCAGACTATTTGCCGCGACGTACGGCCTGGCTGCTTTGCTCCATTCCCGTCATCCGCTTCAAGTGGTAGTCACCGGCGCAGCGGGCGATTCCAAAGCCGCCGAGCTCGAAAAAGCCGCCAATGAAATTTACCGCTATGGCAAAGCCGTGCTGCGCGTTACGCCCCAGCAAATCGCATCAGCCAGCCTCGCCCCCGCGCTCCGCGAAACGCTCCCCCACTTAAATGCCGCCGCGCCCCAAGCTCTAGTCTGCGTCGAGACAACCTGCCATCCACCAGTCACAACCCCTGAAAAGTTGAAGGGGCTACTCACCGAAGTCGCCGCCGGCGCCGCCGCTCACTAAGCGATTCAGAAGACGGATCGCTCCAGCCGGCCGGTTGCTGCCAGCGAGTCGGGGTGCGATAATGACGGCGTTCGCTGAGCCGCCATGCGGCTCTGTGTCCAAACGGGGGTTCCAATGGCATTAAGGGATGTGTGGATTGAGAAACGCGCAGCAGCCATGAATGGCGGCGTGCGCAATTTCTCGCAGATGCATTACGCGCGCGCAGGCTTCGTCACCGAAGAAATGGAGTACGTAGCCAAGCGCGAAAAGCTCGACCCGGAATTTGTCCGCAGCGAAGTAGCCCGCGGCCGCGCCATCATCCCCGCCAATATCCACCACCGCAACCTCGAGCCCATGGGCATCGGCGTCGGATTCTTCTGCAAAATCAACGCAAACATCGGAAATTCCGCCACCACCTCCAACGTCGGCGACGAACTCGAAAAGCTCCACCGCGCCGTTCACTACGGCTCAGACACGGTGATGGACCTCTCGACCGGCGGCGATATCCCCATGATCCGCAAAGCCATCATCGACGCATCGCCCGTCCCAATCGGCACTGTCCCGATTTATGAAGCGCTCTCCCGCGTGCGCCGCGCCGAAGATCTAAACCTCAACGTCATGCTCGAAGTGATCGAAGAGCAAGCCGAGCAGGGCGTGGACTACATGACCATCCACGCAGGCGTTCTGCGCCAATTCCTGCCGCTGGTGCGCAACCGCATCACGGGAATCGTCAGCCGCGGCGGCGCGCTGCTCGCCCAGTGGATGAGCTTCAACAAAGCCCAAAATTTCCTCTACGAAAATTTCGACGCCATCTGCAAAATTTTCCAGAAGCACGACGTCAGCTTTTCCCTCGGCGATGGCCTCCGTCCCGGCTGCCTCGCCGACGCAAGCGACGAAGCCCAATTCGCCGAGCTGCGCGTCCTGGGCGAGCTAACGAAAAAGGCCTGGGAATACGATGTGCAGGTCATGATTGAAGGCCCCGGCCACATCCCGCTCGATCAAATCGAGCTGCAAGTGAAAAAAGAAAACGAGCTCTGCTACGAAGCCCCCTTCTACACCCTCGGCCCGCTCGTCACCGATATCGCCCCCGGTTACGATCACATCACCAGCGCCATCGGCGCAGCCATGATCGGCTGGCACGGCGCTTCGATGCTCTGCTACGTCACGCCAAAAGAACACCTCGGCCTGCCGAACGCAGATGACGTGCGCCAAGGCGTGATCGCCTACAAGATCGCAGCTCACGCGGCCGACGTGGCACGCCATCGCCCAGGCGCCCGCGACCGCGATGACGCCCTCAGCTACGCGCGCTTCCTTTTCGACTGGAACAAGCAATTCGAGCTCTCGCTCGATCCAGAAACAGCCCGGTCAATGCACGATGAAACTCTGCCCGATGATTTTTACAAGGAAGCCAAATTTTGCTCCATGTGCGGCCCCAAATTCTGCTCCATGAACGCAACGCAGATTGCCGAAATCTATCAGGGTCTCGACCAAAAGGACCGCGAGCAGAAATTCGCCCAACTGCTCTCGAAAGTCGAGGGCCAAGCTCCCGCCCCTGCCGCCCTCGCGGCGGATCCACAACCACAAGCAAAGTCTGCGGCGTCAGATTAAGGGCCCGCTGCCGGCCATGATCGAAACCTTTCGCCCAAAATTCACCGGAATATTTTTGCCCGCCGTTGTGGCGCTCTCGTGCCTGCTCGCACTCCCCACCCCCGCTCGCCCACAAGCCCCAGCCCCCGGCGCAGACCCCGCCTATCGCTCCTCCGTTGAAAAGTGGCGCCAAGATTACGAAGCCGATCTGAAATCCGACCACGGCTGGCTCACCATATCCGGCCTCTTCTGGCTCCATGAGGGCGAAAACACGTTCGGCTCGGACCCGCTCAACGACATCGTCTTGCCGGAAAATTCCGCCCCTCCCGAAGCCGGCACCTTCGAGCTTCGCGGGAGCACGGTGACCGCCCACATCAAGTCCGGCGTTTCGGTGATGAGGAACGGCGTCCAGGTTGAAACAGTTGAGCTGCAACCCGACTCGCCGAGCGACAGGCTGGTCATCGGCGGCCTCACGTTGTGGGTCCATGCCAGCGGCGGGCGCCAAACGATCCGCATGCAGGATAAGAACAGCGCCCTGCGAAGGGAATTCACAGGCCTGCATTGGTTTCCGATCGATGAATCATATCGAGTCCCCGCGCGATATGTGCCATACGATACGCCGAAAAATGTGCCCATCCAAAACCTCGCGGGCGATTCACTGGCGCTTCCGATTTCCGGCTTCGTCACATTTATCCTGCGAGGACAAGAACTTCGCCTGGAGGCCAGCGCGGACCAGACTGGTGCGCTCTCGTTTGTCATTCGCGATTTGACGAGCGGCAAAGAAACCTACGCCGCGTCGCGCTTCCTCGATACCGAGCCGCCGAAGGGCGACGTTGTGATCCTCGATTTCAACCAGGCTTACAATCCGCCCTGCGCCTACAACCCGAATACCACCTGCCCCCTCCCCCCGCCCGGCAACCGCCTGCGCGTGCGGATCGAGGCAGGCGAAAAAATCTACCGCCGCGAACATTAAGAGGACATCAATGGCCGAAACGAAACCCCAGGAACAACTCCGCGAAGAATTCAATCGCTGGGCCGACGCCGGCAAGGGCGAGTCCATGGAGAGCGACCACTGGCCGATCACCAAGCCCGTGCTCGAGCTGATGCGCATCGCCCCCACGGACAATCTTCTCGATGTCGGCTGCGGCGCCGGCTGGCTCTCGCGTATTCTCGCCAATGGTGTTCCGGAAGGCCGCGTCGTAGGGATGGATATTTCCGACGAGATGATTCACCACGCCCGCCAAGCCAGCGTGGATTTCACGAATCTGGTTTTCGTGGTCGGCGAAGTGAACGAGATTCCCTGGGAAGCGAATTTCTTCGATAAGGCGATATCCGTCGAATCTTCCTACTACTGGCCGGATCCCACGAAGGGCCTGCGCGAAATATTCCGCGTGCTGCGCGAAGGCGCCTCAGCGTGGATCCTGATCAACTACTACCGCGACAATCCGTATTGCCATCAGTGGGGCCAGAAGCTCGCAGTGCCCACGCATTTGCTTTCCGCCGACGAATGGTCCCAGTTGTTTCGCGATGCAGGTTTCACGAGCGTCGCGCACCGCCGCATTCCCGATCCCACGCCCAATCCCGAGGTCTATACGGGCCGCTGGTTCCGCGATGCCGCCGAACTCGCCGCCTTCCGCGCGATCGGCGCACTCCTCATCCATGGCTCGAAGCACCAGAGTTGAGCCGCGGCCTATCGCGTTACTCCGCGTTCCCTGTTTTCCGCAGGGGCACGGCACGCCGTGCCCCACGGCGTCGCTTCATGGCGCAACGTTTATCCTCGCGCCGCGAACGAATCCGTCTGGCCCCGCAAAACTGGCGGCCTCACATTAAAAAGGCGCCGGGCCGGCGGGGGATGCACCGGCCCGGCGTTGCCTCTACTTCAGGCTGGGTCTATCTCAACAAATTCAGCGGCAACTCCGTGCAAATCCCCAAATTTTTATGTCGCAAAGGAGCGCGGCTCGCGATAACGCGGGCGATAAATGCATCCCTGCGTCTGCTGACGGCCGGCCCCCAATCGTGCCACGACGTAAGTCGTGGCACAGGGCAGTGTGAAACGCTGACCGAACGGCGAGCAAACCAAACGCCAAAGTTCCGCCCCCGAATTATCATAAAGTTACGTCAGGCAAGATTCGGAAATCCGAAAAACCAGATACAAATTTTGGGAACTGCGCATAGAAATGCGGAGGCAAGCGGAAACGCAGGGAACAAAACCATATTTTCTCGATGATTTCACCAATGCTTGATGATTCTTCTCTTCATGACCGCTTCGGGTGTGATTCCACCCCCAGGTGAGCAAGGAACGCTTCCGTCACTCGCGTCCGCGACGCGCCCTTCAGCATCACCACACCGATTGTCCGCAACGCGCGCTCGTCCGCAAGAGGGATGAAAGCGCACCCGGCGCGTTTCTCAACAGCCATCTCCGGAACTACAGAAACTCCCAGCCCGGCGGCCACCATGCTGAGAATGCTGCTGAATTGCCCGCTCTCGAAAACGATCTGCGGATGCATCCGCGCGCGTTTGCAAGCCGCCACAGTGGTTTCGCGGAAGCAGTGGCCGTCCCGAAGCAGCAAGAATGGCTCGCACTGCAATTCGTCCAGCGAGACCACACGGCGGCGCGACAATTCATGCTTCTTCGGCAGGACTGCAAAGAGTTTCTCGCTCATCAAAGGGAACGATTCGAATTCGTGGCCTCGCATATCGAGGGGCAGCGCCACAATCGCTACGTCCATGCTTCCTGCGCGCAGCTTTTCAAGCAACCTGGGCGTGATCTCTTCCACGATGCTCGCGCGCGCCTGCGGGAATTTATTGGAGAAAGCCGCCAGGATGCTCGGCAGAAAATAGGGAGCGATGGTGGGGATCACGCCGATGCAGATCGGCCCGCTGATCGACGTTTTTCGCTCGACCACCTCATTTCGGGCACTTTCGAGGTCGCGGAGCACAGCCCGCGCGCGCGGAAGAAACCCGCGGCCGAGCTCCGTGAGACGGACCGAGCGGCCAAGCCGGTCGAACAGGCGCGTGCCGAGCTCATCTTCAAGTTTCAGGATTTGCTGCGAAAGCGACGGCTGCGAGACGTGGCACTGCTGCGCGGCGCGGCTGAAACTGCCCGTATCGGCGATGGCGCAGAAGTACCGGAGTTGATGGAGTTCCATAGGCTGTGCCTATCCATTCTATGCGAAGTATATATTGGATGTATAGGTGGGCGCGGACTAATCTGGCGTTCGAGGGAGGGACCTTATGCCAGATGAGAGCAAGACCAAAAAAATCATGACCACGGATGCCGGCCGTCCAGTGGGCGACAATCAGAACTCGCTCACGGTCGGACCGCGCGGCCCGGTGGTGTTCGAGGATTTTCTGCTGTTCGAAAAGATGGCGCACTTCAATCGCGAGCGTGTGCCCGAGCGCGTGGTGCACGCAAAAGGGTCAGCCGCCTACGGCCATTTCGTCTGCACCAGCGCCGAGATCCGGAAATACACCACGGCCAAGCTCTTCAACGCCGTGGGCAAAAAGACGCCCACGTTCCTGCGGTTTTCGACAGTCGGCGGCGAGAAAGGTTCAGCCGACACGGCACGCGACCCGCGCGGATTCGCGCTCAAGTTCTACACCGAGGAAGGCAATTGGGACATGGTCGGCAACAACACTCCGGTCTTCTTCATTCGCGACGGAATCAAGTTCGGCGATTTCATCCACACCCAGAAGCGCGACCCGCAGACCAACCTGAAATCGCCCACCATGATGTGGGACTTCTGGTCGCTTTCGCCCGAATCGCTCCACCAGGTCACGATCCTCTTTTCCGATCGCGGCACTCCGGATGGTTATCGCCACATGAACGGCTACAGCAGCCACACTTTCAGCTTGATTAACGACAAGAACGAACTTTTCTACGTGAAGTGGCATTTCAAAACCAAACAAGGCATCAAGAATTTCTACCGCGAGCAGGCCGGCGCGATGGAAGGAATCGACCCCGACTACTCACAGCGCGACCTCTTCAACGCGATTAAGGAAGGGAACTTCCCGAAGTGGCGTGTCTGTGTCCAGATCATGCCTGAGAAGGATGCCGAGACATATCACCTGAATCCGTTTGACCTCACCAAAGTCTGGCCGCACAAGGACTATCCGCTCGTCGAAGTTGGCGAGCTCGAACTAAACCGCAACCCTGAAAATTATTTCGCCGAAGTCGAGCAAGCCGCCTTCGACCCAAAAAACATCGTCCCCGGCATGGGTTTTTCCCCGGACAAAATGCTCCAAGCCCGGCTGATTTCTTACCCGGATGCGCACCGCTATCGCATCGGCGTGAATTACGACACGCTCCCAGTCAACAAACCGCAATGCCCGTTTCAAACCTACAACCGCGACGGCGCCATGCGCGCCGACGGCAACTATGGCTCGGCCCCGAATTACGAGCCGAATAGTTTCGGCGGCCCAACGCAAGACGCAGCGTTTGTCGAGCGCCAGCGGCAAGTCACCGGCTTGGTGGGGCGCCATACTCACCGCACCGACAGCGATTACTATTCGCAGCCGGGCAACCTGTTCCGGCTGATGCCCACGGACGCGAAGCAGCGTCTGATCGACAACATTGTCGCCAGCATCAAGACCGTTCCGCAACGCATCCAGGAACTTCAGATCCAGCACTTCTACAAGGCCGATCCCGCATACGGCACGGGCGTCGCCAAGGGGCTGGGCCTGAACATCGAAAACATTGTCGCAGCCGAAGGCAAAGTGGTCGCCGCCGACTAAATAGTTCCACTCGACGAAACCACACGGGGCGGGTAAACCAGCCCGCCCCGTCCGTCTTCAATCGGAAAATCCAGATTCATCGTCGCTTTCTGTAATGAGAGATCAGAGGAAAATATGAAGACTTGTTTTGGCACCATCTACCCGGACCTCGAGCACTTCCAATTCGGAAAGCCGATCGCCGGCAAAGTTTTTCACATCAGCGTGGACACGCTGGGACCAGGTCACCGCGACCGCAAACTCGAAATGGACGTGGAAGCATGGCAGGACTGCCGCCAATGCGAAGACTTCCGCAACTGCCTCGATTTCTCGAACGCCAAACTCCAAATGCAAGAAGTGCTGCGAACCTTATAGAGATTAATCGGCACAACGGAAAAATTCCCGCCGGCGCCTCCGTGCCCTCCATCTTTTCTCAGTGTCCTCTGTGTTAAGTCTTCTCTCGCACCATGCACCACCGCAGGAAAAAGGAGGCGCCGATATCAGCCAAAAACCGCGAATTCTAATCTCGCTTTCGAGATTAGAAATTGAGCTAAACTATTGAAAACAAAGGGTCGAACCCATTTCTAAACTGCGCAAAACCACCCCCCTCTTATAGGGACCTCAAGAAGCCACAACGGACCAGCAAACCTCAGACAGGAGGCACCTGAGCACAATGTCGAGGGATTCAGGGGACGTCGGCGCTTCCATCCCCCATGAAAAACCGCTGGAGGAAGCCCAAAGCTGCGCCCAAGTTTTGCAACGCGCCCGAGCCAATGTAGAACGAAGTGGGATGACCCTAGCTTTCGCAGTCGCCGGCTGTCGAGTGACGAGCGACGATGGGGACCGGACGACAGAATTATCCGCCGGCTGCGGCCGCTTGCGCCTTTGGTTCCGCTTTGATGGCAACCTTGCTGGCCAGCTCGATAACCTGTTTTAGATTCCACCATTCGCGCTCGGTCAAGAGTCTTCCATCCGCGCTCGAGAAATAAATCGAGGCGTAGCCGTCGTCCGACAAAGGCGCGCGAATTACAAGAACGCTTTTCTGTTCAAGCATTTGATTGTCCGCCATCGTTATGCTCCTGCACCGTGGCGCTCCTGCGCATCAGGCCTACGGCGAGCTGGACGCCAGTGCGGGGCGATGATAGCACCTGAATAGCATGGAGTCGAATCAAGCGAGCAGCACGGCCGCTGCTGACATTAGTCGAATTGCCCGAATTACTCCGCCGCTTTGCTTGCGAGCATTTCCACGACGGCGATATTTTGCATAAATTCCTGGGGTAGGCCGTGCCGCTCCTGCAAGTACGCTGGGCTATTATAGGACACCGAGACTTTTCCCTGAGCATCTTCCGCGACCAGAATCTTCAGTGGCAGATCGATCGCGATGCTGGGAGCGGCGATCATCAGAGGCGTCCCGGCCTTCGGGCTGCCGAAGATAAGCAGTTTCGTGGGAGGCATTTTCAAACCAACTTTCTGGGCCTCACCGCTGTGGTCAACAAGAGCGAACACGTTTACGCCCTTCGCTTGCAAGAGACCTTTGAGTTTTTCGATCGTTTCGTCCACCGAGTGATTGCTTGCCTTGCTGATGATTCCGTTGTCCTTTCCCGGCGCCATGGATGTCTCCTTACCTTGGGAATTTGAGTTTGCCGAGCCGCGGAATGAAACGAGATAGATGGCCATCGCAAGTCCCACCAGCGCGAGGAACAACGCGACCATCACGGGCGGCGCGACGGGACGCGAAAGTGTCCGCTGGCCGCCTCTAAGCTTGCGAACCAAATGAGCATACTGCAATCCGGAGTAAAGATTGACGAAGACCCCAACCGCAATAAGTGCTGTGCCAAACCAGAGCGAGAGCCCGAAGGACCGCATGGATGGCGCATGCTCGATAATTTGAAATTCCTGCAGGAACAGCCCGAATCGCGCGACCACGAAGCCAAAGCCCATGAGTGCCAGCCCAGTGCGAATCCAGGCAAGGAATGTTCGCTCGGCGGCGAGGTAATCACTTAACGCAGCTTGCGGGGCGATTTCTGTTGGCCCATCCATTCTCCCGCCTCCCACCATCCGTGAAGCCGCAAAGTGAGAATCTGCGGGGCAGGATGATAGCATTGGAGTTGCTCGGCCTGGAGGCTATTTCGTCAAACTAACCCAAGAGTAGAAGCCTTTGCAGCAGCCTCCGCATGGCTCTTGCCGCATGCCGTTAATGGGAGTAGCTTGGTATCCTGCCGGGTAGGACGGCCAGCGGGCGTGTGGATTAGATACTTTTCTGAGAGGTCCAAAGCTATCGTCCTCGTGCCACATTCACATCGAGCCTCGAGCGCGACGATCCCCATGAGCAATCATCAAGTGGGTACAGCCGGGATATGAGTCTCGGGTTCCGTCTTTCCGTTGCCATCCCGCTCCACAACGAAGCAGCCGTCTTGCCGGAGCTCTTACGCCGGACTCGTATGGTTCTAGACCAGCTTGCGGGCGGCCCTCACGAGATTGTTTTTGTCGACGATGGAAGCGCGGATGACACGTTTGCGATCCTCGAAGAGGCCTCGCGGCAGGACTCCCGCGTCTCGGTGATCTCGCTCTCCCGCAATTTTGGCCACCAGGCTGCGCTCTCGGCGGCTCTCGATTACGTCACCGGCGACGCCGCCGTCGTGATGGACGGCGATTTGCAGGACGTCCCTGAAGCCATCCCGGAATTTGTCGCCCGGTACCACCAAGGTTACGACGTGGTTTACGCGCAGCGAATCCTTCGCAAGGAACCTTGGGCGCTGCGTTTTTGCTATTTCCTCTTTTACCGGCTGATGGCCAGGCTTTCCGATATCCAGTTGCCGCTTGACTCCGGTGATTTTGGCCTGATGTCGCGCCGCGTGATTGACGAGCTTCGCTGCATGCCTGAGCATCATCGCTACCTTCGAGGAATGCGCAGTTGGGTCGGCTTCCGGCAAGTGGGGCTCCCTGTTGAACGCGGCCCGCGCTATTCGGGGGAGAGCAAGTACAGCCTCATGCGGCTTGCAAAGCTCGCCGCCGACGGTATTTTTGCCTTTTCCATCGTACCGATCCGTGCCGCCGCGTTGCTCGGCGCCGCGGCCATATTTCTTTCCACTTTGTACTTTGTCTATGCCCTGTACGTGAAATTCATTACTCATCAGACGCCGCAGGGGTTCACCACCCTGATTATCGCGATTATGTTTCTGTCCGGTCTTATTCTCTTCTTCTTGGGCGTGATTGGTGAATATGTCGGCCGCATTTACGAAGAGACGAAGGCCCGTCCGCTTTATATCGTCGGCCGCGTCGCTGGCAGCGCTAAGGGTGGGAGGGGAGCCGCTTCGGCCGCAGCACGCTAGCCCAAACTAAGGCGGGCGCAGAAATTTCTCACCTGATTCTGTAACAAGCGCTGACGCCCGGCCTGAAACCTCCCTTCAAGATTACATTCATGCCGAACATCACATATTTGTCGCCACCCGCAGCAGTCAGCATGGCGGATCGGTACTTTGAGATCGCCTCGGTAGACCACTTTTGGGTACAACGGCGATTTGATGTATTCCAGCGATTGGCGGGGGAATTGGTTCCCGGTGCCGGGACGATTGCCGAGTTCGGGTGTGGTCACGGACTCCTCCAACGTCAGATCGAGGACAAATATGGCCGGGACGTTATGGGATTTGACTTGAACGAGTTTGCCTTAAAACTGAACGTCAGTCGGCGAAGCGCAGTTTGCTGTTACGATATCTCTCAGAAGGACCCAACACTTCAAGGCCGATTCGATCTAGTTCATCTTTTTGACGTACTCGAACACATCGCGGATGAAGACCAGTTCCTTTCTTCTTTGCTTTATCATCTGGCCCCGGGAGGCAGGCTAGTCGTGAATGTTCCTGCGGGCCAGTGGGCTTACTCGGCCTACGACCGGGCGGATGGGCACGTGCGCCGTTACTCAATCCAGTCTCTCCGCGACGTGGCCAGGCGAAATAACCTTGCAATCACGAATTGGACCTATTGGGGGCTTCCGCTCCTGCCCCTGGTAGTGCTGCGGAAGGTATGGCTCTCGGGAAGCCGTGACGACGCCAAGATCGTTTCGACCGGGTTCGATTCGCGATCCAGATTCATAAACCATATGCTGCGATTGCTTTCCAGGTGTGAGCCGATTCCCCAAACACTCCTGGGTTCCTCCCTTATGGCTGTCCTTGAGGTCGGCGGAGATTCGCGGAGAATGCCGTGAACTCTTTCGCTCCGTCGATCGGAAAAGGAGGGACCACATCGGAGGGCTCGGGCGTTGGATACTTTCGCCTGATTGCGATCGTATTCGTCCTGAATGTAATCTCGGCGGCGCTCTTCATGCACTTCGTGGATCGCCCGGTTTACGACGATCAATACAACATCTACGATGTTCACGCCTATGCCACCAAAGGACTGTCCGTCCCCGCAATCCACGCGCAGAGAAACCCGCCTGGTCCTGCGTCCTTCCTTTGGATGGCTGCCATGGTTCGGCTATTGGCTGGTGACGAGTTGCTCGATGCGCGAATTGGCGCTCTCCTCAGTTGGGTGCTGCTTGTTGTGGGGTTACTCGTTGGTGCTCGTTTCAGCTACACGCCGCGGCTCTGGCATGGGGCTTTGCTGGCCTCGCTCGTTTTCCCACACTCCGTGACCGCAACTGCCACCGTGCTTACGGAAGGTCCCGCGCTCCTTTTTGCTGTTCTGGGGGCTATGACCTGGGTCGAATGCGCGTCGCGGCCGGTTTCAACCCCAGCCCTTCTTGTATGGGAGATGATGGGAGGTTTATCGATGGGCGTCGCTGTTACTTGCCGGCAATATTATCTGGCGCTTTTGCCGGCGGCGGCGATGTTGGCCCTTTTTCAATTCCGGCAACGTGATCCAGTTAAAAAACCGCTTTGGGCGACTGGTGTGATCCTTTCATTGGCGATTGCGGCTCTACCGGTTCTACTTTTGGTCCTGGTCTGGAAAGGCATCTCGAGTCCCGGAATGGCCACGGGCACTTCGTACGACATGGTTTGGAAGGCCAGGGCGGGCGTGAGCCTTCTCAGGCCGATTCTCGCCGCGTTTTATGCAGCTTTCTACTTCCTCCCCCTCGCTTTCCCAGTCGCCTTGGGCGTGAAGTTCCCACACCGTTGGCGAGCAATCTTGGCAGCCTCGCTGGGCGGAGTCGTGGTGGCGTATTTCAGGTCGTGGTTCTTGCAGCCGGGTCCTCTCCACACACTGATTCACTCTGCATCGCGGGTCCGGGGCGGGGCATTCATTCTTGCTTTGTCTATCGCTGCTTTGACGATCTACGCTGCGATCGCGTTAAGCATGCGTCTGCGCAGGGAAGCAACCCTTCTATTCTCAAATCCAGCAGTGGCATTTGCGTTTCTAACGATTGTATTTTTTGTTTTCGAACAGATCGGGGTTGGAGGAAATATTCCATTGTACGACCGATATATCCTGCAAATCGCGCCCTTCTTGGGGCTTCTTGCCTTTTCGCTCTACCCACGGCTCACTTACGGGCGCATACTGACAATCGCGGCCTCGTCAATTGTTAGCCATGTGATGCTTTGGCGCTATGTCCTCGATAAGTGAATTTTCCGATGGGAATTGCAGGACTCGATTGGATTACCATAAACGGGTGTACCTGGAAATTTCTCGTTCAGACGCAATTCCCGCTCCTGTTTGGAGTTTGAGGAAATGCGCTTGCCAGGATTATGAATCTAGTCCGAGGCCGCCCGGGCGGCAATTGGGATTTCAGAGGGAGCTGCTTGTGAAACCTTCTTGGTCTGTTCGAATGTCATGACGCGGTCAACGATGTCACCGAGCGAGATTTGCGGCCGGAATCCCGTGAGCTTCTCCAGCTTTTCAAGCGAAGGGACGCGGCGCGGCATGTCTTCGAAGCCCGGTTCATACGCTTGGTCATACGGAACAAAGATAACCGGAGATTGGCTCTTCGTGCGCTGCTTCACGAAATGCGCCAGGCCCTCGATGGATATTTCCTGGTCCGTTCCGATGTTGACCACCTCCCCCACTGCCCGCTCGTTGCTCAGGAGACGCAGAATCGCTTCGACCGTGTCCCGCACATCGCAAAAACACCGCGATTGCTGGCCAGTTCCAAACACGGTGATCGGCGCTCCTTCTAGCGACTGGCGCACAAAATTCGGCAGCACCATGCCGTAGCGCCCTGTTTGCCTTGGGCCGACTGTGTTAAACAGCCGCGCGATAATCACCGGCAGCTTTTTCTCTTTCCAGTAGGAAAGCGCCAGGAATTCGTCCAGCGCTTTCGACGCCGCGTAGCTCCAGCGTCCAATCGTTGTGGGCCCGAGGACCAGATCCGCATTTTCGTGGAATGGCACTTTGTCGCTCTTGCCATACACTTCGGAAGTCGAGGCCGCAAACACCAGCTTCTTCTTCTTCGACGCCGCGTCGAGCACCAATTGCGTGCCATACACGTTCGTCTCCAGCGTTCGCACGGGGCTTTCAACGATCAACCGCACGCCCACCGCCGCCGCGAGATGGATCACTACATCGGACTCGTCCACCATCTCCGCCAGCGTCTGCTTGTTTTGGATCGTATCGAAAAAATGATGAAATCGATTGTGAGCCTTCAGATGGCGTATGTTTTCCACGCTCCCGGTCGAGAGGTCATCGAGGATGAATACTTCCTCGCCGCGCCCGAGCAGCGCTTCCGCCAGATGAGATCCGATGAATCCTGCCCCGCCAGTGATCAGATAGCGCAATCGAGCACCTTAAGTGGGAGCATCATCCTTCTCTCCTGCCTTGGAAGGGAATCGCGCCGTTTTGCCGGAGTCCTCTCCGTACCCGTAGCCATACGCGTAGGGATAGTAGCGATAGGAGTAGTAATAATCCGGCGCGCTGGAATCCACCGCATTCAGCACCACGCCGAGCAGGCGGCTCTTTACGGCCGCCAGCAAATCGCGCGTCCGTGTAAACGCCTCCTTCGGCGTTTCGCCGCTCCGTACGACCAGCAAGACACCGTCCGTCAGCGACGAGAGAATCACCGCATCCGTGGCCGCCATGATCGGCGGTGAATCGAGTACGATGAACTTAAATCGCCGCCGCAATTCCACAATCGCCTCGCGCATGCGATGCGAGGAGAGCAAATCTGCAGGGCTCGGCGGCACCGGCCCGGTCGTCAACGCCTCGAGATTGTTGATTGTCGGATGCGGGACGACCACCTCGTCCAATGTCGACACGCCCGCGAGATAGGAGCTCAACCCGACTTCCTTGCCGATCGTCATGTTCAGCGCTCGCCGAATTCCAGGCTTGCGCAGGTCGGCATCCATCAGCAGCGTGCGGTCGCCCAATTGCGCCAGCGTCACGGCCAGATTCACGGCCGCGGTTGTCTTCCCTTCCCGCGGCAATGCGCTGGTCACCAGGATCACTTGCGGTGGATGATCGGCCTGAGAGAGCAGCAGCGACGTTCGCAGCGCTCGGAACGCTTCTGAAATTTGCGATTTTGGCTGGACGTAGGCCAGCAATTCCACGCGCGGGCCCGACCCGACTTGCTCCGTCGACTCGCGCGAGAATCGCGCAAGCCGCCCATGGTGGCCGTTCATCCCCGGCAGCGACGGAACCACGGCAAGCGACGGCAAGCCTGTCAGCGCCTCGATGTCATCCGGCGACTTCACCGTGTTGTCGAGATATTCCCGGAAAAGCGCCAAACCGACTCCGCCCACGAGTCCCACAAGCACGGCCAGCAAAATGTTGCGCGCCTTCTGCGGTCGCGAAGGACCGGCGGGCGCGAGCGCGGGATCCACCACGCGAATATTGCTCGATCGCAGGCCGGCGGTGATCCCCGCTTCCTTCAGTTTCTGCAGCAGCCCATCATAAAGCGTTTTGTTCGATTCCGCGTCGTGCTGGAGAATGTGGTACTGCACCAGTTTCTCCGCAAGATCATTCGCCTCGGCCTTCTGCTTGTCCACCGCATCCTGCAAAAGCTGCACCCGCTGCTTGACCGTGTTGAATTCCTGTTCGACGCTTTCGACGATCGTCTTCCGCGCCTTTTCCAGATCCGCCTCCACGTCTTTTTGTTGCAAGGCCAGCCGCTGCACTTTCGGGTAATTGGGGCCGAACTGGTTCAACGCCTCCGAATAGCTTTCGTCCAGGTCCGTCTTGCGTTTGAGCAGGTCCTGCATCACCGGGTTATCACGCGTCGCGGGTAGCGCGTCCACGTTCCCGGACGTGGCCATCCGGTACAGCGCTTCCTTTTCGGCCATCAAAGTTTGCGCGTCGGTGACAGCCTTGCTCAAATCCGTCAACTTCTGTGTGGTGATGTCCTTCTTGTCGTCAATTTGCCAGATCTGATTCTGCCGCTCGTAAGCAATCCGCGCGTCTTCGGATTTTTCCACCTTAATACGCAACTCTTCCAATTCGCCGGATAGCCACGTCGAAGCCTGCGTCGTCGCGTCGTACTTGCTCCGGAAATTCTGCTCGATGTAGTTCTGCAAATGCGTGTTCACCACCAACGCCGCCAGTTGCGCATCCTGCGCCTCGAAGTGCACCTCAATCAACCGGCTGCTCGGCACTCGCTTCACCACCAGCCTTCCCAGAAACGCCCCCAGGATTGCCGGCCGCTGTGGCGCTGTGCCGCCGTGGGTCCAGGTCAGCGAGTTTGGCGTCCCGCCAAATTCCGGATACCGTCCCAGGTCAAGCGACTTGATCGTCTGAAATGCCAGCGTCTCGCTCTGCAAGATCTTGGTCTGCGTCTCCAGGTAATTCTCGTCCTCCATGAATTCGTCATACGAATTCACTTCTTGGAACGGCAGCATGTTCTGCGACTCTTTGTCCACTTCCACGCGCGCCGCCGCTTCGTACACCGGCTTCATCTTGAACGACGCGATCGTCACCACCGTCACCACCGTCAGCAGAAACGTCAGAATCAGCCACTGGTGTTTCCGCAGGATGATGAAGTAATCCAGCAGGTGCGGTTCCCGCGGCATCTGGTCCCACGGCAGCACCGACGGCGCGGGAATCACCGCCAACGATTCTCCCGGTTTGCGGTCTCGCGCGAGCAGTCTCGATGCTTCTTCCATCAGCTCCGAACCTCTTCGGGGTTATCCCAATTCGCCCGTGCGCCGTTCATTGCAGCGCCGTCCGGTAAATCGCCACCGCCGTACCCACGCTGACCGCCGCTTCCGCGCCTCTGGCCAGCGCTTTTCTCCCAAAGCTGTCGGGAATGTACAGAATGTCGTTTGACTTCATCGCCAGATCTTCCGACTTGTTTTTCTCGATTTCCTTGATATGGACCGGTATTTGATCTCTCTGTCCCGTGTTCGGATTGATGCGGAAAATCACCGCATCATTCGATTTCGCAAATCCCGTCATGCCGTGCGCCAGCGCGATTGCTTTCAGCACGGTGATTTGCTCCCCGTGGCTTTGCAGGACGTACCCGCCGGGCTGTGATATCCCCGAGCCCTCGACGTAAATGATTCCCGCCGCAGGAACGCTGATGAAATCTCCGCCGTAAATCGGAATATTGAACGAGGAATTGCCCGACTCCAGCAAATCCTGAATTTGAATCGTAATCGTTTGCGAACCAGGGCCCGCGCCGCTTGGCGCGTCGCCTGGCGCGTCCTTCGTAGTCGCGTTCACCAGGATAAGATGGTTCGGCCGGGAAATGACTATGGTGCTTCCCGCTTCGGGAGCGATGCCGCCGGCCGTCGCCAGCACTTCCAGCAAAGTAGTCGGCCGGATGATCTGATAAATCATCGGCTTCGCCACCGCTCCCACCAGCGTGACGGGCTGGCTGTTCTGCTCCTTCACGAACACGGAAACCTGCGGATGCGAGATCAATCCGTTCTCGATCAGCAAGTGCTCGAGGTTCACTTCCAATTGAAAAGGAGTTTCGCCGGCCGCGGCAATTTTGCCGGGAATTAAGGGATAGCTGATTTCCCCCGTGTCGCTCACGCGCACCTCGCGCGTCAGCTCCGGGACGTCGAAGACATCAATGTGTAGAAGATCGCCGGTCCCGATGGGAGTGTCCACCGGGTGGACCCGCGCGAGGTTCGCCAACTGCTGGATTTTTTCGTTCGCCTGTTGCGGAGTTTCGAGTTTTCCCTGACCGTAAGCAGCCTGCGCGCCCAAAAAGAATACCAGCAGGAACAAAACAGGCTTCGCTTTCAGCCAGTCCGAGAGCCCGCGGACCGTGACAACCATTCGACAGATAACCCCGCCGACACTATGGCCCACTCAACGCACCGCTGTCAACGGCCTCATAGACAACCCGCCAACAATCTTCGCCTCTTCTTCACAGGTTCTCATCGCACAACCAATCTTGAACCTTTGTGACAACTCGAGAATCTTTGTGGGTCGCGGTTTCACAGTTTGCGGAAAAAGGGTTGGTTTTTGTGTTCCGGGTGGCTGGTCGCGATTTTCAAGCTTCGCTTTGATCTAGTTTTCCGCCCTTCCTGCCAACCGTCCGCCTCGTTCCACCCGCCCGTTCCCTTGTTTATGTTTCCGCAGGAATCAACTTGGCCATGCGCATCAGGTTGCACGCGGCCGCTGCTAAACGAAACATCCAGTCCACCCGCCGCCGTTTTCGCAATTTCGTCTTTCTCAGCCCGGCCACAAATTTCATCCACCCGAACGCCTTCTCAACCAACTTGCGCTTCCGCTGGCTGATCGCATAGCCAGGATCCTCGCGCTCGCTCGTCGTCAACCAGTTCGGCCACTGCCACGATTCCTTCTCAAATTCGGCGATGTGCGGAATCACTTGCATCGCTCGCAGTTCCTCCACGAACTTTTCTTCCTGGTACGCCTTGTCTCCGCCCAGCGTGATCGGCCCTACCTTTCCGCCTGCTTCCTTCCGCGGAAGTTTTCGCACCATTTCCAACCCCGCCTCGCGCTCCGCCCGTGTCGCCGACTGCGTTACGCAAGCCCGCACAATGAACCCGTTCCGGTTTTCCGTCAGCACATGGCCTAAGTAGCTCGGTCGGGCTTCTCCCGCCTGGCTCTTCTTGTACAACCGCGCTTCCGGATCCGTCCCGCTCTCATGCGTGTCCCGCAACAGCTTCTGCCCCTTGTATCCGCTGCCGCGTGTCGGCGGGTCCTTCTTCTCGTGAAAGCTCCTGCGGTTGGCCCAGGCCTCGATCAAGGTCCCGTCCACCGTGAAGTGCTCGTCCGAGAGCAGCCCTTGTTGCTTGGCCGGCTCCAGCACCTGCTGGAAAAACTTCTCGGCGATCTCGCCCTCCAGCAGCCGCTCGCGATTCTTGGTGAACACCGTCACGTCCCACACCGCGTCGTCCATGCTCAGCCCCACGAACCAGCGAAACAGCAAGTTGTACTGCAGCTGTTCCATCAACAGCCGCTCGCTGCGCACGCTGTAGAAAAACTGCAACAGCAGCGCGCGCAGCAGTTTCTCCGGCGCAATCGACGGCCGCCCGTTGCGCGCATACAGCTCGCTGAATTGCCGCGACATCTGCTGCAGCGCCGCATCCACCAGCCCCCGCACTCGCCGCAGCGGATGATCCGCCGGCACGCGCTGCTCCGCGCTAATGTAGCTGAACATCCCGTCTTGCACTTCGTCGTATCCTCGCATGCTCCCTTAGACGCTCGCCATCCCCACAAGTCGCAAACTCCCGACTTTTTCCGCAAACTGTTCAACCGCGACACAAACGCTGCAAAGGTAACCCGGCTTCAGCCGCTGAAGTTCCCGTTTTGCGGTTCTCAGACAATCTCTTTAGCAGCCGCCTCTTCCCGCAGGCTCCCCGCCAAACACAGCAACGCCCCGCTATACATCAACGTATCCGTGATCGGATTCAGCCCGCCGCCGATGTCGCCGTTCTGAACCATGATCGGCCCATACACAACCACGGTGATAAAAAGCACCCAAACCCCGATCCAGGTCGCCGCCAATCGCGCTCTCTTATTTAAGATCAGGCACACGCCGGCTGGAACGTACAGCACCCCTGTCACATAACTCCACAACAAATGCCCCGGAATCGAAGTCGGCGTCAACCTTTGCAGCGGGATTGCTGGGAAAAATTCAGGATGCAGAAGCTGCTCCACAGCGTAGAAAATCAGCGCGCCTCCAATGCAAACGCGCGCCACCGATATCAGCCAATGCCTTCCCTTGGCTCGCCACTCTTCCGTGTGCATTGCCGCGAAAGATAAAGCGCCCAAGCCAAACGTCATTTCCCTGAAAACGATCACCCACGGAAACCGGTTCCGCGGATCCGCCGCAGCATTGGGAATGTGCAAGAGCACATCGAACAAGAGCATCATGATTCCGAAAAGCGCGGCCGAAAGCCCCGCGCGTATCTGCACCACGATGCTCAAGCCCCCCAGAATCAGGCACGCCCCCACGAAGTAAGCCCAAAAAATATGCGCCGGAATCCAAGACGGCACCATCCCGCCGATGGATACGGGATCCAGAAAGTGCTCCGTCCCAAACACCGCCATCGGCATGGCCATGAACACCGGCCCGCACAGCACAATTTTTTCCACCCAGTCAGCCTGTGCAGGCGCCCTCTTAATCGCGATCGCGACGCCCACAACCAAAAGGATCGCCGCAGTGCAATAAGAAAGCAGCGGGTCCCAAGCAAGCCACGCGGGCAGCGCCATTGCGGCAAGAATCCAGAGTGCGAGAGCGGTGACGTTCATCCCGGTAGTTTTCTGCCCCGTTTGACGCCGGCTTGTCCTATCGGTTAGCGGTGTCGCGGAGCGCGCATCGAGCGTAACCGGGGAAGGAGTGTCCGTTCGCTGCGTCTCGGGATTAGGGGGCGCGAAAAAAGACTGAAAACAAGAAAGGCGGTTTTTGTTGCGATTAGAAAATGTTGAACCCCTTTGATCACAGCTCTTTAAGCCAATTTTTGAATTGGCGAATGTTGCGATTAGCTTTTTCTTCGCCCCCCGCAGAGTTGAGGGGGGATGCTCAGTGTCGCCGGAATGAAGTGGGCCTTCTGCATGTCTTGCCGCGCACGTCATGCGAAAATTCTCCATTCGTAGCATGGCACGACGAGGAGGGGAATTCTACTGGTCAGAGGTACAGATTTTTTAGGACAGTCCCATTACCGTACTTTTTTTGCGGAGAGCGGATGGGGGGCGGACCCGGGCGACGCGGTCGTCCATTTCCACCCCGACAGCGGACCACCGCCGCTGAAGCTGTTTCGTTGGCCCGACTTCTCCATCGGATTTGCCGTCGCGCTCAGTGATAGAGCTCAGCCGAATCGGTGGCTCCACCGGTGCAGTGTCCTCTGAAAACAAAAGCTCCTGTTAGGCTGCCGGTGACGACGACTTGTCCGCTCGGCATCAGCAGCGCCGCTGCGTGCGCGATACGCGAAAACAACATGCTCCCTGTTTGAGTGAATGTTCCCGTGCCCGGATCAAAAAGCTCCGCGACGAAATTGCCACCACCGGCGATGAGCACCATTCCGCTTGGCAAAAGGGTCGCTGTGTGTTCGGTGTGCTTCGCTACCATATTGCCGGTGGCAGTGAACATCCCGGTCATGGGGTTGTAGATCTCCGCGGTTCCAAGCACATTGCCCTCTGGATTAGTCCCGCCCGCAATCAGGACCGTTCCATCGGGGAGGAGCGTGGCGGTGTGACTATTACGTGCTGCCACCATGCTGCCGGTTGCCGTGAAGGTCCCAGCCACAGGATCGTAGAGTTCTGCGCTGGAGACCGTGCCATTTGAATCTAATCCTCCGGCGATTAGGACCTTTCCCGTCTGAAGCAGCGTGGCGGTATGTTTAGAATGAGAGTCCGTCATGGAGCCGGTCGCCGTGAACGTCCCCATTGTGGGATCAAACAGCTCTGCGCTGGCCCCGCCGCCCGATCCTCCGGCGAGTAAGACTTTTCCGCTTGGAAGCGAGGTCGCAGTGTGAAATTGGCGTGCCGACACCATGTTGCCGGTAGCTGTGAAGACCGCCGTGGCGGGGTCATAGATCTCTGCCGTCGGTGGCGAGAGGGTAGATCCTCCTGCCACCAGCACTTTATTGTCTTGTAGCACCGTGGCGGTGTGACCGGAGCGAGCGGTCGTCATTGAGCCGGTTGCTGTGAAGGTCCCCGTTGCGGGATCAAATAAGTCCGCTATGTTGGTCGCAATAGGAACGCATGTACGAGTAAGCAGAACAAAATTGAAACGGTTGATCCCCCCGGCGACCAGCGCTTCCCCAGTGCTCAAGAACATCGCTGTGTGCTCACCGCGCGGAGTGGTCATGGTCCCTGTCGGGAGGAAGCCGGAGGCCACAACGGTGAGGGTGGCTGTCGCGTTCTTCGTCGGGTCCGACACGCTGGTGGCCACTACGTGGAAGGTGCCCTGCGCCGTGGGCGCGACGTAATCGCCATTAGCGTCAACCGTGCCGCCCGCTGCTCCTTCCATGATGGTCCAAGTCACCGCTGTGTTAATTGTTCCCGTAACTGTAGCGCCGAAGGTTCGGAGTCCCTTCGGACCCAGAGTGTCCATCGTGGGAGATATCGAGATCGCCAGGGGCGGAACAGTGATGGTCGCGCTCCCGTTTTTGGTCATATCGGCCACGCTGGTCGCGATCACGTGGTAGGTCCCGGCGACATTCGGAGCGGTATAGTTTCCCTGACTGTCGATCGTGCCGCCCGCAGGAGCTTCCTGGATTGTCCAGGTCACCGCCGGGTTGGTGGCTGTGACCATGGCGCCGAACTGCTGCATGGCACCCTGTTTCAGGATTACAGGGTTCGGCGAGACGGTGACAGTGATGGGAGGAACGGTGATAGGCGCAATTCCGGTCTTGGTCATATCGGCTGCACTGGTTGCGATGACGTGATAGGTCCCGACGGCATTCGGAGCGGTATAGACCCCCGCACTGGTGATTGAGCCGCCCGCCGCACCTTCCTGGACAGTCCACGTTACCGCCATGTTGGTCGCGGTGACATTCGCCATGAATGTTTGCATCGCACCGAGGAACACCGTTGCCGCGTTTGGAATGAGAGTTACCGAGATGGGGGGAACGGTGACGGGCACGGGTGCACTTTGGGTGGGATCGGCCACGCTGGTGGCGATGATGTGATAGGTCCCGGGGACTTGCGGGGCGGTATAGACCCCCGCACTGGTGATTGAGCCGCCCGCGGCGCCTTCCTGAACGGACCATGTTACCGCCATGTTGTTTGCTCCGGTGACCGTCGCCCTGAAGGTCTGCATGGCACCCAGGAACACCGTTGCCGGGTTTGGAAGTACATTGATTACGAGCGGAACGGTGATGACCGCGGTTCCGCTAATGGTCGAATCGGCCGCGCTGGTCGCGACGACGTGATAAGTCCCAGAAACTTGCGGGGCGGTATAGTTCCCCTGGCTGTCGATTGAGCCGCCCGCTGCGCCTTCCCGGATGGTCCAGAGTACCCCCGTGATGGCCGTGCCGGTGACATTCGCCGTGAACGTCTGCCCGCCACCCAGGGGCACTGTTGCCGAAGGCGGCTGGACCATGACAATAACCGCAGGGTGGCTACTACCAGTGCAAGCACCCAGGAAGATCAGACCGCCGATGGAAATTAGGAGCGAAAGGAGCTTTTTCACGACGCCTCCGAGGAAACACAGCCGCCACGCACAGAGCGCACGCGAGGATACTGAGAGGCGCAAGCGAATCAATAGACAGCGCCTTGAATCTGCCTTATTCGCTAACCTGGTGACAGAGAAGGGTTTGGAGGCGCGCCTTACCTGGCGTTCGAAACTTCTGTGGGAGGCCCTTTTGGTGGTAAACTCCGGCGCAATAGTGGCTACCCACATTGGAGCATCCAAACCAACCTCGCCGCGTCGTTCGCTTCGGCGTCTTTGAAGCGGATTTGCTGGCCAGGGAACTCCGCAGAAACGGCGTGAAGGTCCATCTGCAAGACCAACCGTTCCTATTCCTGGAGGCCCTTGTCGAGCGCCCCGGCGAAGTGGTTACGCGAGAGGAACTGCGCCAGAGGCTGTGGCCCGGCGACACGTTCGTTGATTTCGACAACGGCCTGAACACGGCGATGAACAAGATCCGAGAGGCCCTCGGCGACTCCTCCGAACATCCCATTTTTGTGCAGACATTGCCCCGGCGAGGTTACCGTTTCATAGCACCGATCGATGTAAACGAAAACGGCCAGAAGGCAAAGCGGCAGGTAGAAGCCGGGGCGACGCAAACGGACGCCAAGGTGACGCGAAAGCCGGCGATGCTGATGGGTGGCCTGGCGATCCTGGGTGCAGCGGTGGCCCTCTTCGGGATTCTCGTGGGATTAAATGTAGGAGGCCTGAGGGGGCGGCTGTGGGGAGGAACAACGGCTCCCAGAATCCGGTCGTTGGCTGTGTTGCCGCTCGCCAACTTATCGAACGACCCTGCACAGGATTATTTCACCGATGGAATGACCGACGCCCTGATCACCGAGCTGTCCCAGATCAGCGCGCTGAAGGTGATCTCGCGCAGTTCGGTGATGCAATACAAGAAAACCGATAAGTCGCTGCCGCAAATTGCGAGGGAGTTGGACGTGGACGCGGTTGTCGAAGGGACCGTGCAGCATTCCGGCGACCGCGTGCGCATTACCGCACAGCTCATTCAGGGAGCCAGCGACAAACACATTTGGGCCAGCAGCTACGAGCGAAGCGAGCAAGATGTTTTATCCCTACAGGGAGATATTGCGAACGAAATCGCGGAAGAAATCCGCGTGAAGGTGACGCCGCAGGAAAGGCTGCACATGACGCACGCGCGGCCGATCAATCTGGCGGCGATCGAAGCGTATCTCCAGGGAAAATACCACTATCGAAATGCGATGGACATGGGCGGCCATCGCGGCGCGAGACAGATGCACGAAACAGAGTTGAATCAGGCCGTCTCTTTTTTCCAGCGCGCCGTGGCAGAGGATCCTAACTACGCCCCCGCTTATATCGGAATGGGGGAAATCTGGGGTGTGCCGGCAACATTCCCCTACCCACCGAATTCGATGGCGCAGCCCGCCAGGGAGGCATTCAAAAAAGCTTTGGCGATCGATCCCGGTCTGGCGGAGGCGTACGTGGACTTGGGCTGGATCGATTACCGATACTGGAACTGGGCAGCCTTGGAATACGAAGCGAAACATGCGATTGAACTCAATCCGAACATGGCCACGGCCCATGATCTCTATGCGGCCTATCTGATCGTGATGGGCCGGATGGACGAGGCCATGGAGGAGGCGGAACGCACCCGCGGATTGGATCCCGGCACAGATAGAGTGGCATGGGTGTTTTACTGCCGGCATCAGTTTGACCGGTTCAACGAAATGATGCGCGGCGATATCGAGCGCCATGCGTTTGGCGCCATGGCGCACTTTAATCTCGGTCACGGGTATGAACGAGCCCACATGTATAAGGAAGCCGTTGAAGAATGGGAAGAGGCGATGGTCGAGTTCGGCTATGACGACCTGGCGGATGACCTTCGCCGCGGGTACCGAATCAGCGGATTTAAGGGCGCGGTGCGTGAATGGGCTGCCGGAATGGAGACCCTTTCTTTGCAGGGAGAACCCATACATCCGGACTTGATGGCATATCTTTATGCCATCCTCGGAGAGAATGACCGTGCCTTCGCGTGGTTAGAAAAATCCATGGAGATGCACTCGAGCGGACCGTCGGTTTTCTCAATTGATCCAGACGTGGACGATCTTCGCTCCGATCCTCGATTTGCGGACCTGCTCCGCTGCGTCGGCTTATCCCCGTAAAGGCGTACTTCTTGAAGGCAGCGCGGCCACGAACTGTTATTTTATTTCAGTGCGCGATTTGCGTGCGATACCAGGACACAAGGCACAGCTCGGGCGGCTAATCGTGCGCTGGGGGTGCTACAATGTGTGATTCGAGCAGGGCGGGGCGGTGGAAACCGCGGGGGGCGGGGCGGCATCAGAATTTACTGGGGCGGACAAAGGAAAACGGGATGAACTCAGTGGCGAAAAAGATTGTGGTGGCGGCATCGGTGCTGGTGATGGCTTATGTGACGATGGGGTACGTGCTGAAGGGCTACGCTTCGCGGCGGTCGTCGGACGACAAATCGTTTCACGCGCTGACGGTGTACACGGACGTGCTCGACCGGATTCAGACGCAGTATGTGGACGAGCCGAACATGAGGCTGGTGACGAACGGGGCGCTGCACGGGCTGCTGGACTCGCTCGATCCGGAGTCGTCGTACCTGAGCCCGCTCGAATATAAGGATTACAAGGAAAAGAGCGCGCGGGGGTGGAAGGGCGAGGCCGGCATGGTGCTCACCCGGCGATTTGGATATATCGGCGTGATTGACGTGCTGCCGGACGGGCCGGCGCAAAAGGCGGGGCTGCGCGTCAGCGACGTGCTCGAGAAAATCGCGGGGTTCACGACCAACCAGATGGGGATTGACCAGGCGCAGCTGCTGCTTGCAGGCGAGCCGGGGGCGGTGGTGAAGCTTTCCGTCATTCGGCGGGGGAAGGCGGAACCGCAGGAGATGGAAGTGACCCTGGCGAGGCTGGCGGCGCCGAAATTGCTCGAGGACAAGCTGCAGGGCGATATTGCTTACCTGCGCGTCCAGGGATTCGCGCCGGGGATGACGAAACAGATTCGCGACAAGCTGATCGAATTCGAGCATCGGGGGGCGCAGAAGTTGATTCTCGATTTGCGCGATTGCGGCACGGGCGACGACCAGGAAGGAATTTCGGCGGCGCAGCTTTTCCTTGCGTCCGGGACGATTGCGACGCTGAAGGGGCAGACGATTACGCCGGTGGTCTATTCGGCGGATGCGTCGAAGGTGGTGTGGTCGCAGCCGATGAGCGTGCTGATCGGGAATGGAACCGCGGGGCCGGCGGAGATTCTTGCCGGGGCGATTGCCGGGGATCATCGCGGCGACACCGTTGGCGACCGGACCTATGGCGTGGCTTCGATGCAGAAGCTGATCCAGCTGGATGATGGCGCGGCGCTGATTTTGACCGTCGCGAATTATTACACGCCGGCGGGAAAAGAAATTCCGGCCGATGGAGTGGCGGCGACGGTGGAAGCGCGGCCTTCGGCCGATGATTCCGCGGCGATGAACGACCAAGGGTCGAGCGCGCCTTCGGGGCAAGTTGTGTCGCCCGACGACCCGGTGATTAAGAAGGCCATCGAGATTTTGCAAGGCAGCGGCGCGATGCGGAAGGCCGCGTAGCGCCTCGTGCGGGAATCGCGCGGGCGGTTTTGCGCGCTGCGGGCGGCTGCTGACAAATTCGTTTTTCCCTCCAGTGAATTTTTCCGCGAAATATCGAGTTCGCGCGTGATGGCGCGCTTCAGCGCTTCGCTCGCGGGCACGCTTGCCGCGGCGATTTTTCTGTGCCTGATCGGCTGCGGCGGGAAGGCCATTTCCAAATCCGAGCTGCGCGCCGTGACGGCCGAAGTGGTCGCTGCGGCGCAAAAAGTGACGCAGCGCAAATCCGAAATTACGATTCGGCCGGAGCTGCAGCCGACTGGCGGGCGGCTGGGCGCTGACGACATTTACGTGAGCCTCACGGACCCCGCGCAAGCGAGCGCATTCGCGCAGGCGCTCGATGAGATTGCGCGGCGGCACAAGCTCGCGATTGCTCAGAGTTCTTCGGGTGGCCTCGAGCGCTTCGATTTCTCGTTGAACGGCAGACGTACGCAGACGATTCACGTTGTCTCGCCGCTCGTGGCGCATGCGCGGGCGCCTGCAAAACCGGGCGCGGCGAATCCGCGGCTCGCGATCATCCTCGATGATCTTGGGTACGATCGCGCGGCAGCCGATGCGCTGCTGGCGCTGCCCTTCCCGCTGACTGTTTCCGTGCTGCCGCATTTGCCGCTTTCTATGGAAGTGGCTGAAGAGGCTTTCCGGCGAGGCGATCAGGTGCTGTTGCACCTGCCGATGGAACCACTGGTGGATGGCGCAAAGCCTGAAGAGGTGGAATTACGCGTGGGAATGAATGCCGCGCAGGTGGGGGATGCGCTTGCGGGGATGCTCGAGACGGTGCCGCACGTGGTGGGCGTGAACAATCACCAGGGATCGCGGGCGACGGCGGACGCTGTGCTGATGCAGGAGTTGATGCCGGCGCTGCGGGAGCGCGGGCTGTTTTTTATTGATAGCCGCACGACGGCGGCGACGGTGGCTTATGTGGCGGCGGAGCGGTCGCAGGTGCGGGCGGCATCGCGGAAAGTTTTTCTCGACGATACTCCGACGCGCGAGGCGATACTTGCGCAGCTCGATCTGGCTGCGCGTGACGCGGTGCGGGATGGTACGGCGATTGCCATCGGGCACCCGCATCCGGCGACGATTGCGGCGCTGACGGAAGGCGTTCCGCGGGTTGAGGCACGCGGGATTCGGCTGGTATTCGCTTCGGACGTGGTGCAATAGCGCGCGTGGGCGGCGTTTGAATCATCGATCAGGCTGAGCCGGCGGCGCTGGCTTGTCCCGTGCTTGCGGCAGGCGGCGCGTGTGCTTCGCCGAATCGATTGCGGTGCTCCGCGTAAATACGCATCGCGAAGATTCCCGCTGGATGCGCGCGCATTTCCTTCAGCACGGCTTGAATTTCGGCGGGCATTTGATCGAACGGCGGAATTGGTCCGCCGTATTCGGGCGGGAGCAGGACCGGCGCCGCGGCCACGGAGAAGGCTAGATCGGACATGGTCAGGCGGTCGCCAACCAGGAACTTCGCGCCTGAAGCGAGCCTTGCATCCACGGCGGCGAAGATCGTGCGGATCTGGTCGAGGCTTGCCTGCGTTCTCTGCAAGCTGAGTCTGAGCAGTACATTGAGCAAACCGGCGAAGACCGGGTAGGCGCGCTCGACGGCCTTTTGCTCGTAGTCGGGAGCGCCCTGCGACAGGGGCTGGATCATGATGTCGCGATGAGGCAGGAGGTAGTAGTAGGCGAAATCGGCGGTGGCCCAGGCTAGCGTGTTGTTGAACTGCTGCCAGTCGCTCTCCGCCTGGGTCTTATCGCTTCCTGACTGGGGCCACAACTGCAAGGCGGGCGCGCAACGTGCGTCGAAATACTGTGAGATTGGCTGCGGCCCTATGAGTTTATACGAATCGCTATAGAGCATAGGGAAGACGAAGGTGTTGCCGTGGCGCAGCGTGGAGAAAAAGCAGAAGATCATGGTGTGGCGCTGCTCGACGTGCGCGATTCCGTAGTGCTGGACGAGGAAGCGGCTGAGTTCGCTATCGAGGCTGGGGGGAAAGGTGATGAGCACCGGGGTGGAAGTTTTGACTGGGTCTGCCATTTTCATGCCCTCCGGGGACCGGGGCCGTTGCGTTCAGGATTTTGGGGCCGGCTGCAAATGCGAGCGATCCTGCTTCGCGGGGCTGTTCAATGAGGCGACTATACACCTTGAAGTTACTGCGGGGTAGCGCGGCATTGCGCTAGTGGCAAGGCAGGCTTGCGCGGGAGTGAAGGGGGAAATTGCTGGAGGCGCGGGGGAGTTTCGCTGCTTCCATTCAAATTCAAAGGTGTTGATTTTTGCCGCCGGGACAGCTGAAGATTGCGGCTCGTTTGCAGTGCTCTAGCACAGTGGGCCAGTTTCCTGAGGGCTGAATGACTGGAGAGAAATGCATGCGCATCCGAGTGGAGATTGTCTTCGCAATCCTGATGATCGGATTCGTGGCGTTGGGCGCACCGACGCCCGCTCAAGAACCGGTGGTCACCCCTTACGACGATGCGCTCCGGGCAATGTTCGGCGTGCGCGAGTTTCAGCAGGCGGAGGTCTCGCCGGATGGCAAGCGTGTCGCCTGGGTGGAGTCGATTCCGGAGGGGGAGAATTCTCCGGCCCCGGGCTACGCGATCTATGTCGCGGAATTGAGTGCGCCTGAGCGGGCCGTTCGGATTTCAGGTGGCGATGGAAAATCGTCGTACGAGGAGCGTGACCTCGCGTGGTCGCCGACCGGCGACCGCCTGGCCTTTCTCTCTGACGCGGGGCAGCCGAGCCAGCTGCAGCTGTGGGTCGCGGATGCGACAAGTGGTGCCACGAGACAATTGACTCACCTGCGAGGCCGGCTTGCGCGGCCCTCGTGGTCGCCAGATGGAAAGACGGTTGGGCTTCTTTTCATCGAGGATTTGGCCTCTGCCGCGACGCCGATTCCCACGAATTCACCCGAGGTTGTCTCCGAGGAAAATTCGAAACAGAGAGTGGCGGTGGTTGACGCGGCGACGGGGGTGGTGAGGCAGATTTCTTCCGCGGACATGCACGTTTACGAATTCGATTGGGCGCCGGACAGCCAGCGGATGGCAGTGACATCTGTGCGGGGCAGCGGCTCGAACAACTGGTGGATCGCGAACCTGTTTGTGCTCGATGTTTCTTCAGGCGCGATGAAGCCGCTTCTCGATCAGCCAGGGATGCAGGTGGGCATGCCGCGCTGGGCGCCCGATAATTCCCGGATCGCGTTCATCGGTGGATTGATGAGCGATCAGCCGGTGGTCGGCGGGGATGTGTACATTGTTCCGGCCACGGGCGGAGTGGCTCGCAATCTCACACCGGAAATGAAAATGACCGCGAATTCGATAACGTGGGCTCAGGATTCCGGGAGTCTATTTTTTGGCGGAATATCGGGCGGCCAGACGGTGATTAGTACGGTCGGCCTGGAGGGGAAACTTTCGAATATTTGGACCGGCGCGGAGCGCATTGCGCCGGGACGATTCAATCCGCGAATTTCGCTGTCGCGGGACGGCAAAGTTTCGGCCGCCATCCGGCAGTCTTTCGCTGCGCCGCCGGAGGTGTGGGCAGGACCGATCGGCAACTGGAAGCAGATTACGCACCGGAACGGAGGACTTTGGTCCGCGTGGGGAAAAGCGGAGAACCTTCATTGGATGACAGACATCGGCGAGGTGCAGGGCTGGCTCATTTACCCGCGCGAATTTGACCCCGCGAAAAAATATCCCATGGTTGTGGATGTGCACGGCGGGCCAGCAGCGGCTGCGCTGCCTTCCTGGCCAGGGCGCAGAGCTTTTGCCTTCGCGCTTCCATCCCTGGGCTACTTTTTGTTCATTCCCAATCCGCGCGGGAGTTATGGGGGCGGCGAAAAATTCGTTGCAGGAAATGTGAAGGATTTTGGCTATGGGGACTTTCGCGACATCCTGGCGGGGGTGGACGAAGCGATCAAACGCGCGCCGGTGGATCCAAACCGCATCGGAATTACAGGCTGGAGCTACGGCGGTTACATGACGATGTGGGCGGTGACGCAGACGAACCGCTTTAGGGCGGCGGTGGCGGGCGCGGGGTTGGCAAACTGGCTGAGCTACTACGGCGAGAATAAAATTGACCAGTGGATGCCGCCGTATTTTGGCGCGACCGTTTACGACGACCCGGATATATATGCACGAAGCTCGCCGATCACTTTCATCAAGAACGCGAAAACGCCTACGCTTATCATTGTGGGCGACCGCGACATTTCCTGCCCTGCTCCGCAATCATACGAATTCTGGCATGCGCTGAAAACGTTGGGCGTCCCGACGGCGCTCTGCGTCTATCCCAATGAGGGGCACTTCTTTGTTGATCGGGGACACAATTGGGACGTGATCGTGCGCGTCGCCACCTGGTTTGACCACTATTTGGGAGGAGCTCAATAAATCCTCCGCCGCGCAGTGCCCCACGCCTTATTCATCGCGGCGTTTGATCGAACGATTGCCGAGGGCGCGTTGACCGTCTGCTTGAATCGCTTGATTTTCAGAGGCTCGCGGCTCACCATAGCGTCCTCCTGCGGGAGACCTGGGGCTTACCTGGCCGGCTGGCGGCGCGAAATGGAGAAAATGTGAAACTCAAAAACGTGATTGTGTGCGGACTCGCGGCGGGAATCTTGCTCGCGTCAATCTCCCTCTCGGCGCAGACGAAACCGGCTGCGAAAGCGAAGGCTAGTCCTCCGGGCAATGCTGCAATTGACGCCATGTTTGGCTTGCATGAATTCATGCAGGCGGAGATTTCGCCGGACGGGAAGCGCGTGGCATGGGTGGAAGCGCTCCAGGGGCCCGCCGGCGCGCCTTCCTATAACGCGGCCATCTATGTGGCGGAACTGAGCGCACCGAAGGCCGCCAAGCGAATCACCGCCGTCGCGGATTTGCGCGCTCCGAAGGGTGCCAAACGAAAGATGGCCGGCGCTGGGGGCAAGACAGACTGTGAGGAACACGATCTGGCGTGGTCACCGGACGGCAAGCGGCTGGCGTTCCTTTCTGACGCCGCGAAGACGGGGCAATTGCAACTCTATGTGGCGGATATAGCTGCCGGCGCGCCCAAGCAACTTACGCGTTTGAAGGGCTTTCTATCGACGCCGGGATGGTCGCCGGATGGGAAGACCATTGCGGTGCTTTTCACGGAGAATGCCACGAAGCGCGCCGGGCCGCTGGTGGCGGAAACGCCGGATCAGGGCGTGGTTTCGGAGGAGTTTCTCGAGCAGCGGTTGACGCTCGTTGATCCCGAGAAGGGCGGCGTGCGGCAGATTTCGGCGACTGATACGTACGTTTATGAATTCGATTGGTCGCCGGATGGCAAGCGGCTCGCGATCACTTCGGCGCATGGGAATGGCGATGATGAATGGTACGTGGCGGGGCTGTCCACAATTGACGCCACTTCGGGCGCGATCAGCGACGTGCTGCCGAAACCGGGGATGCAGATAGCCGGGCCGCACTGGTCGCCGGATGGGACTTCAATTGCATTTCTGGGCGGGCTGATGAGCGATGAACCGATTCCCGGCGGGGACGTATTTACGGTACCGGTGAATGGGGGCGCGCCGAAAAATTTAACACCTGATTCGAAATTTTCGGCTACCGCGCTTGATTGGGCCGCGGACTCGAGCGGGTTGCTTGTTACAGGGATTGAAGGCGGACAGACCTTTATTGCCCGCGTGAATACAGACCGGAAAATCACGCCGGTCTGGACCGGGCCGGAGACACTGCCGGTCGGCCTGTTCGTTCCTTACGTGTCCGTCGCGAACGACGGCAAAACGACTGCCGTGGTGCGTGAATCGTTTTCGAAGGCGCCCGAGGTTTGGGCCGGCGCAATTGGCGATTGGAAGCAGATCACGCAGCGGAATGCCGCGCTGCGGCCCGAGTGGGGTGAGGCCAAGAGCCTCCACTGGAAGACGGATATTGGGGACGTGCAGGGCTGGCTCATTTACCCGCGCGATTTCGATCCGGCGAAGAAATATCCGCTCGTGGTGCGCGTCCATGGAGGGCCTGCGTGGTCAAATCAGCCAGCCTGGCCCTCACGCCTGGACTATCATTTCGCGCTGCCTTCCGAGGGCTATTTCCTGTTGTTTCCCAATCCGCGCGGAAGCTATGGGCAGGGAGAGAAATTCACGCGCGCGAACGTGAAGGATTTCGGCTACGGCGACTTTGTGGACATCATGGCGGGCGTGGATGAAGCCATCAAGCAGGCTCCCGTGGATCCCAACCGCTTGGGAATCACAGGCTGGAGCTATGGCGGGTATATGGCCATGTGGGCCGTGACGCAAACGAACCGCTTCCGGGCGGCAGTAGCCGGGGCGGGCCTGTCCAATTACCTGAGCTATTACGGCGAGAATAAGATTGACCAGTGGATGATCCCCTATTTTGGGGCGACGGTTTATGACGACCCTCTCGTTTACGCCAGAAGCTCGCCGATCACCTACATCAAAAACGTCAAAACGCCCACCTTAGTCGTGGTTGGCGACAGCGACGGCGAATGCCCCTCGCCGCAATCCTACGAGTTCTGGCATGCGCTGAAGACCTTCGGCGTCCCCACCCAATTTGTCATCTATGAGAATGAGGGCCACGAGTTCGCGAACCCGGCGCACAGCCGCGACGTGATCGAACGCTCCATTTCCTGGTTCAATCAGTACCTGGCAACGCCTAAATAGGCCCCAAATTACTGCGCTTCCTGCTCGCCTGTCTCTTCGTACAGGAAGCGTACTAGACCGAAATCTGTCCCTACGTCCTATTCCACCCTGCAATTCCTGGCGGTAGTCTTTTCATGTTGGCTCCGCTTACAGAAGCGGGGCAAGGAAGGAGCCTATGTCCCACTGGATAGGAACGACCTCTCCCGCAGATGCCGGGATGACGGATTTCAAGGAATGCCTGAAACAACTTCGTGATGGCCACTCGGAAGAAGCTCTTCAGCACGCCCGCCGCGCCCTGGGAGTTGCCCCCAAGAACCCGTTTTACCTCTCTTATACAGGTCTGCTGGCGGCGCTTTCGGAGAAGCGGTTTGGCGACGCGGAGACGCTCTGCCGGGAAGCACTGGGGATGCGATGCAACCATGCCCAGCTCTACCTGAATCTGGCCGAGGTGTACCACCAGGCAGGACGAACGGGTGAGGCTATCGAAACGCTCGAGAAGGGCTTGGTTTCCGCGGGGCGCGATTTCCGGATCCGGCGCGCGCTCGAGAAGATCGGTGTGCGGCGCTCTCCGGTCCTCACGTTCCTGCACCGCAGCCATCCTGTGAACCGTGCGCTGGGTAGATGGCGCCACCGGATGACTGGGCCGTACAAAGCGGCCTAGGCTTCACCGGCTGGCGGTTGCTGTTGATCTAAATTCCTCCGAGGCATGCCGGGACGGACGAACCGCCGGGGTTCCCGTCCCGGAATTCTCCCCGCGATCCCTCAAGGACAATCCCCGAGTGATGAGCCCAGGTAAATCCCTGCGCGGAGAGATTCCGGGCAGTGGGAAGAGCTATTTATTCAGGAGAGGGATGCTCTTTGATGGTGCGGCTGGTGGACGGGTCTGTAGGAAAGCGTAGATGTCTGCAAGCTGTGCGTCGGTGATGGCCTTCAAAGTATATGGTGGCATCTGGCCGGTCGGTTGGCGGACGTAGGCAACGAATCCTGAATAGGGTATCTGCGGCGGCCCGAGGCGAGTACCACCAGTCTGCGTGGAACCCTGACCCTGGTAGCCGTGGCATTCGTAGCAGCCGAAGGTGGTGTAGAGGTGCTGGCCGTTCTGCCCGTTAGCGGAAGAGGGCAGCTCCAGTTTTGGCTGCGAAGCCAAGGATTGAAGAAAAGAGTAGACGTCTGACAACTCAGTGTCACTGACTAACGTTGCATCGAATGGCGGCATCTCGCCCTTGGGCTGGCGAACGGAATGGACGAACTCTGACAGCGAGAGATGTGTCGCAGCGATTTTTGGCGTGCCGGGCTGGCCTCCCGTTGAAGGCATGCCTTCACCCGAGCTTCCGTGGCAGGCGAGGCAGCCGAGCTTCTCGAAAACTTTCTTTCCGTTCTGTGAGTCGCCGGGGTGTTGCGCGTCTGCGGTGTGCGCGGGCGCGAAGATGCATGCAATCGCAAGTAAGGCGATTGGGGCTGCCCATCGGGTTGCAGGGTTCAGATAGGTCATATTGTTCTCGCTAGCGCGGCTGCGTGAGCACGTCAAGCAAGGCGGGCTGGCCGCGCTTGACCACCTGGATGGCACGGGCGAGCGCCGGACCGAGGTCTTTTGGATCTGAGATGGGACCCTCGGCGTACATGCCCATGCTTTGCGCGAGCTTCGAGAAATCGATCGGGGGCTCGGAAAGCGTGGTGCCGATATTGGCGCGATCGGTGCCGCGGCTATGGCGATTGGCCATGATTTGCACCTGCATGACTTCCTGATGGTAGCCGCGATTATTGTGCATGACCGTGAGCAGCGGAATCTGATGGTGCGCGGCGGTCCATAGGACGCCGGGAGCGTACATCAGGTCGCCATCACATTGTAGATTCACGCTGAGGCGGCCGTGCTTGCGGTTGGCCAGCGCTGCACCGACTGCGGCGGGAGCTCCATAGCCGATGCCGTAGCCGCCCGAGCCGCCATTGTAATGGTGATATTTCTCGAAAGCCCAGAGTCGCTGCGGCCAGCGGCTTAAAAACGCGGCTGTCGAGACGAGCGACCAATCTTCCTCTTTGATTTGCGCCCAGAGCTCCTGGCAGAGACGCGCGGTGCTGACGGGGCTCGAGTCCCAGGCGTATGCGGCGGCGTCGCGGGCTTGCTCGAGACTCTTCGCGCGCGCGGCGGCAAATTTGGCGCGGCGATCGGCCATGGCGGTTTTGCGGCTCGGGTCGAGATGGCGCTTGACCGCTTCGGTGAGCGCCGGGAGGGTGGCTTCTGCGTCCGCAGGCATATCTACGTCCACTTCGGCGTAGCGCTGAAAATTCTGGTAATTGCTCTTTACGAAGAGATTCGCGGAATTAATGCTGATCGTTTTCGCGTCGGGGCGCGCGGTGAGGCGGGAAGTGCGCTCCACCTGATCGCGGAAGGAATGGACGGCGCCCCAAAAATCGTTGACCTCGAGGCCGAGGATTACGTCGGCTCCGGCGATCAGCTCGCGGCCGCGCTCGGTCTGGTTGAGCGGGTGGAGGGAGGGAAAGTTCATGCGGTCCATCTGGTCGATCACGGGGATTTGCAGCGTTTCCGCGAGTTCCATCAGATAGCCCATTCCGGCAGGGGTGCGCGCGGCGCGTCCGGCAATTAGCACCGGATTCTCCGCGGCGGCGAGGAGACGCGCGGCTTCGTCCACGGCGCCCGAGTCGCCTTGCGGCGGACTCGACAGGCTCAGTTTCGGGACTTGCAGAGGCGCGTCTTTCGAAATTGGATTCTCCTGTAGCTCGGCGTCGACGATCAGCAGGACGGGCATCATCGGCGGGGTCATGGCCATTTTGTAGGCACGGACGGTTGATTCGCCGAAGTGCGGCAGTGAGACGGGAAGATCGTCCCACTTGACGTAGTCACGAAGAATGGCGGCGGCGTCTTGGACGCTGTGCGCCCATTCGACCTGGTTGATGCGCCGCGTGGCATCGATCAAATTGCCGCCGATGATCATGAGCGGGACGCGATCGCAGTAGGCGTTGTAGACCGCCATCGCGGCGTGCTGGAGGCCGACCGTGCCGTGAGCCATGACGAGCAGGGGCTTGCCTTCAATTTTGGCGTAGCCGTGCGCCATGGCGACGGAGGATTCTTCGTGGCAGCAGGTGATGAACTCGGGAGTGCGATTGCCGCCATAATTGATGATCGATTCGTGGAGGCCGCGAAAGCTGGAGCCGGGATTGGAGCAGACGTATTCGATATTGAGGGATTTGATGACGTCAACCATGTAGTCCGAGCCGCTGCGGTCTTCGGTGAGGATTCCGGCGGTGGGCAGCGAGCGGAGTTCCGCTTCGGGGGAGATGGGAATTGCCGATGGGGCGGGTCGCTCCGGAATGGGCAGACTGGCGGGTGCGCTGGGAGCAACGGCGAGCAGCGTGGCGCCGGCTGCGGCGCTTTTCAGGAAATCTCGACGGCCGAGCGGATTTTTCTTGCGCGAACCCATGGGCGGAGTACCTCGAGTGAATCGAAGTTGTATCACACAACATGAGAGGCCGCTAGCGTCTCACGATCGGCCAATTGAGGCCGCTTTATGTGACATTACCGTGGGTATTTTGACGAGAGTTTGTCGGCTGTAAAAACCGCGAGCTGCTTGAAGAGTGCCTCCGCCTGCACTTCTTTTTCATTCGCCGGCAGCTTCAGGCACCGCTCGACTTCCGACTCCATTTCCTGCAATTCCTTGGGTGGCGCGAATTCCGCCAACTGAGCGAAAAGCATCCTGTGCGCTTGCTTGCGTTCCATCACTTCCAGACCATCGAGAATCTGGCGGTGGGAGGTGCCCTCCCAGATCGCGAGGATCATCGCCTCGCGAAGCCAGCGCTCGACTCCGAATTCCGCGAGGGTGCCGAGCCCGCCGTGAACTTCCATGGCCCATTTCGCCGAATCAATCGCGAATTCGGCGGTCCAATATTTCGCGAGATGAGCCACCAGCCGAAATAAATGATATCGATCAGAGTAGGGCGGCCTCTCCATCCACACCTCGTTCAGAAGGTGTACGGATTCCCAGGCGAGCGCGAACACGGATCGAAGCGTCTTCAATCGGGTTTCAAATTGATGCCGGAGCAGCGGATGATCGAGAATCGGCTTGCCGAATGCGATGCGGCGCTCTGCATACGTGAGCGCGTCCGCCATGGCGCGTTGAGCCAGTGCGACACTGACGACGCTGTTCGCCACGCGGGAGAGATTCAGGACTTCCAGGATCAGGTAAATTCCGGAATCGGCTGAACCTAGCAGATATGCTTCGCTTTCTCGCAATTCCACTTCACCAGTGGGGACCGACCGGGTGGCAATCTTGTCTTTCAAGCGGCGGATGAAATAGTTGAGCGTTCTGTCTTCGCGATAGCGCGGCACGAGGAAGAGTGAGAGCCCGCGCACGCCGGCTGGGGCTCCTTCCGCGCGCGCGGCTACGACTGCCAACTCGGCGCCGGCATTGCTCGTGAAATATTTGTCGCCGGTCAGCAGCCAGCCATCGGCGGCGGGCCGGGCGATCGTCTTTACTCTCGCGCCCAAATCGGAGCCGCCTTCGATTTCCGTCATCCACGTGGCGCCCTGCCAGACGGAATCATCTTTGCGCAGAAGTTGCGGCAGGAAGCGCGCCTGCAATTCGGCGCTGCCGTACTTCGCGAGAGGAACGGCGGTGCCGAGCGAGACTGTGTAGGGGCAACAAATTCCAGGATCGTAAAACGAAATCGTGTGCATCAATTGATATGTCGGAATCAGGGATTTTTCTTCGAGCGACCGCCAGACGACGCCGGACCGGTAGCCCTTTCGCAAAATCGCCTGGTATTCGCGAGGGTAGAGGATTTCGTCGACGCGCTTTCCGAAGCAATCGAACATGCGCACCCAAGGCGTGCCGGCGCGGTCAATTGAGCCGGAGATGGCGACGCCCTCGGTCTTCCACCACTGTTGTTCGGCTTCGAGGACGTCCGCGTGCTGAATAGCGGGAAACGTGCTTTGCAGAAAGCCGAGGGGAGAACGGAGGGTATCGAGAGCCGTCATGTGATTGGATGTTAGGCTGCGGGCATAGGCGCGTCAAGCAAGGCGGCTTCGCTTTAACCCTGGCCGAGCGGCAGAAAATATTGCGTGCCTTTCACGGGCTGCCGCAGGCGGCGCAGCAATTCCTGCAAATCCTGATTGCGCTCGACGAAGTCTATTTCGGAAGTGTCCACCACCAGCAGATTCGACCCGGAATAGCGGAAGAAATAGTGCTCGTAGGCGTTAGCGACCGCCTCCAGATAGTCGGGAGAAATCTGCTTTTCAGCCGGGGCGCCTTTTTTCGAGACTCGCTTGCGCAGCACGCCGGGCTTGGCTTGCAGGTAAATCACCAGGTCCGGCGCCGGTACGGACGGCGCCAGCATTTCGAAATACTTTTCGTAGAGCTTCAGTTCCTCGTTGTCGAGGTTGATGTAGGCGAAAATCTTGTCCTTCTCGAAAAGGTAATCGCTTACCACTGGAGCGGACTGATCCTCCGCGTGCGTTTCGAGCAGGCGGCGGTGGCGCTCGTAGAGGAAATACATCTGCGCGCGAAAGGCCGCGCCCGGTTTCTCCTCGTAGAAATCCGCCAGGAAGGGATTGTCCTCGCAATCGAATATCCGGCGGGCATGCATCTGCTCGGCCAGAACTTTTGCAAGCGTGGATTTGCCCACGCGGATGGGGCCTTCGACGACGATGTAACGCGGGGGCTTGAATTTGGGGCCGGTCACGCCGCGGGATTATAGCAGAGGGTCCGGCGGTTTGATTTTTCGCCACCGCTGGCGGTCGTACGCCTGTCCGTGCGCGTGGCTACGATAGCCGACGAAAGCGAGCGGTAAAGTGGCG
Source organism: uncultured Acidobacteriota bacterium (assembly GCA_963701005.1). Classification (GTDB taxonomy): domain Bacteria; phylum Acidobacteriota; class Terriglobia; order Acidiferrales; family UBA7541; genus Palsa-295. Next base: position 883,759 of record OY969555.1, on the reverse strand, counting down.
GAGAAATGGCGCCTGGTAAGTCAATTCCAGGCCGCGGATTTTCTCGCGGTTGCGCCAAACCTCGAGGATCACCTCCACAACGTAGTCAATGTGCGATTGCGTGTAAACGCGCCGCGGAATCGCGAGCCGCAGCAGGTCCATCGGCCCAGCGTGCTCCGCGCCTTTCTCATCGCGCTTGCCGAACATGAGCGTGCCGATTTCGACCGACCGGATGCCGCCTTCAATATAAAGCGCGGCAGCCAGCGCCACGCCCGGAAATTGCACCGGGGGAATGTGCGGCAGAAATGAGCGCGCATCAATATATATGGCGTGCCCGCCGGGCGGCTGGACGATTGGAACGCCGGCTTCGGCAATGTGATTCCCAAGATAGGCGGTCGAAACGATGCGGTAGTGCAGGTAGTCCTCTTCGAGCGCCTCGTTGAGCCCCACGGCAATCGCGTCCAGATCGCGCCCGGCAAGCCCGCCATAAGTTGGAAACCCTTCCGTGAGAATCAGCAGGTCTTTTCCGGCTTGCGCGAGCACGTCGTTATTCGTGCATAAGAATCCGCCGATATTGGCCATGCCGTCTTTTTTCGCGGACATGGTGCAGCCGTCGGCGTGGCGGAACATTTCCTGGGCAATTTCACGCGGCGATTTTTGCGCGTAGCCCGGCTCGCGGAGCTTGATGAAGTAGGAATTTTCGGCGAAGCGGCATGCGTCGATATAGAGCGGGATTTTGTGCCGCGCGCAGATCTCTTTCACCGCCTTGATATTCGCCATCGAGACGGGCTGGCCGCCGCCGGAATTGTTCGTCACCGTCAGCATCACGAGTGGGACTCGCTTTGCGCCGACGCGTTCGATTGTCTGCTCGAGGCGCGCCGTGTCCATATTGCCTTTGAACGGATGCTGCCGTGCGGGCTCGAGCGCTTCCGGAATCGGCAGGTCGAGCGCTTCGGCGCCGACGAATTCGCAATTCGCGCGCGTGGTGTCGAAATGCGTGTTGTTCGGCACAACGTCGCCTTTCTTGCACATTACACTGAAGAGAATTCGCTCGGCGGCGCGCCCCTGATGCGTGGGGATCACGTGCTGGAATCCCATGATTGCCTGAATGGATTCGCGGAAGCGCTTGAAGCTGGGCGAGCCGGCGTAGGATTCGTCGCCGCGCATGATGGCAGCCCATTGCTCGGCGGACATCGCTCCGGTGCCGGAATCGGTGAGCAGGTCAATCAGGATGTCCTCGGAGGAGATCAGGAAGAGGTTGCCGCCGGCGGCTTCGAGCAGCTTTTCGCGCTGGGGGCGCGTGGTCTGGCGAATCGGCTCGACGCTTTTAATGCGGAATGGCTCGATGATGGTTTTAATCGGCATGATTTCCTTTGTGGAAACAGCTAGCGATGAGTGGCAGCCGATGAGTGTACCTGCTTACGTGCTGCGCGCAAGCCCGACGCGCAGGCCCAGCGCGATGAAGACGGCGCCGCTCGCGCGTTCCATGCGCGCGATATTCCGGCCACGGCGGAGAAAATCGCCGGCGACGCCGGAAAGAACGGCGACGGCGAGATTGATAAGCGTTGCGGAAAAGATGAAATAAATACTCAGTGTGATGAGCTGAGCCGTCGCCGAGCCCCGCGAAGGAGCGACAAACTGCGGCAGGAAAGCCAGGAAAAATAGCGCCACTTTGGGGTTGAGCACGTTGGTGATGACGCCTTGCCGAAAAATCGCGTGGAGCGGCGCATTTGGCGCAGCCGTGGCGACTTCGCCTTCGCGCCTGCGCCGCACGATCAGGCGACCGCCGAGATAAATTAGATACGCGGCGCCGGCATAGCGCACCACTTGAAAAGCGATTGGCCAGGACTGCAGCACCGCGGCGATTCCCACTGTGGCGGCGAAAGCATGGAACAGGCATCCCGCGCTGATTCCGAGTGTCGAGACCACTCCGGCGCGCCTCCCCTGCCCCAGGCTGCGCGCGATGATGTACATCATGTCCGGGCCGGGTGTGAGGTTGAGAATCAGTGTCGCAGCCGCGAAGGTCAAAAAATGCGCAAGGTCAGGCATGGCGCGAGTATTTTACCAACTTCGCGTTATTGCCGCGACGATGCGCGCGAGCGCGTCCACGTCGCGCGTGTCGATCACTTCTGCCGGTGAGTGCGAATATCGGAGCGGCCAGCCGAGCGCGATATCCACCGAGCCGTAGCGGACGAATGCCGAGCCGTCGTTGCCGCCGCCCGTGACGCCGTATTGGACCGGAATTTGATTCGCTCGGGCGAGCTTCACCAATTTCTCGACGAGATCGCGCGGGACGATATTCGAATTGTCCACCGCGCGGACGACGAAGCCCTTTCCGAGTGCGGCGTCGGCGAAGCGCTTCGATTCGAGCGGCGAATCGGAGCTGACGAAAGTGTCGACGGCGAAAACGTAATCGGGCGCGTGGCCCTCGGCTGCGAGCCGCTTTGCGAGGGCGGCGGCGCCGACGAGGCCCATTTCTTCGCCGGTGGACCACACGAAAGACACGTCGCGGTCTTTGAGAGGGCCGCCCAGCGCCCAGACTGCGGAAATCAGCGCGGTATCGCCGACACGGTCGTCGAAGCTGCGGCCGTTTGCGCGGGTGCCGAGGAGCGGGCGATAGGCTTTGGGAATGGTGATGGAGTCGCCGATTTTGATTCCGAGTTTTCCCACTTCTTCAGGGGTGCGCGCACCGACATCCACACGGATGGCGCGTTCGGATTCTTTCGGCCAGGTGAAATTGGGCTCGTCCCATTGATTGGGCAGCTCCATGATCGCGCCGTGATCGCCGTCTGCTGCATGTACGAGCGCAGGGTGGCCGGCGAAGAAACTTAAATCTCCGCCGCCGCGCCATTCGACTTCCAGGCGGCCGTCTTTCGAGATGGATTTCACCTCGAAGCCGATTTCGTCCATGTGCGCGACGATCAGGATTCGCGGCGTCTTCGTTCCTTCCGGCGCAGTCCCGATTTGCAGAATCAAATTTCCGGCGTCGTCTGTCTCCGGCTTCGCCCACGGCGGGAGGAGAGACTTCACTTCCTCGCGGACTGGACCTTCGTGCTTGCTGACCCCGTACACCTCGACCAGTTTCCGCAAAGCTTGGACGCTTGTCGGGGGGCGCACCTCACCAGGCTGAAGGACCGGATCAGAGGCGGGTATCCGCTTTTCAGGCGGGATCGGCACGCCTGCAACATAGATGTTGAGTAAGTCTGCTAGTCCTTTGAGATCAGAGACGTCTAGCATTTCGGCGGGAGTATCAGGCCAGTCGGTCGCGATGCCGATGTGGGCCCATTTTGCCGGGAAGGCGGGCGGGAGGAGATAGCCGCGAGGAATGATGCCGGCGGAGTAGTCGAGTTCAAAAGGAATTTTATTTGCGTCTGCGAATTGCTTCAGGTCGGCTGCTAATCCTGCCGCCAAACCGTCCGTGTTTTCCATGCCGAGCAGGACACCACTGCCCGGCTCGCGCCGCGCGGCGCGATGAATATTCTCGATTCCGGCAACCGGGCCGCCTGGAAGCATGCGGCCGACATAAATCATCTCGTCGGCTTGCACCGTGCTGAGGATTCTCTGCAGGCCACGGGCTCCGGTTCGCTGCTGCACGACGAATGCGACCGTGAGCGTGCCTGAAACCTTGGTCGGTTCGATTGCACGCAGGAACTCCAGGAGGGCCGCCGCGCCAAAGCGATCGCCAATCGAGGCGCCTGCCATTTTCTCGGTACTGATGTCAAAAGCCTTGCGGTTGATGACTATTGGGCTGAGGTTGTCCACTCCAGCTTTGCGCGCCTCAGCAGCGGACGTTGCGCCGATATCCACGTACAAGTTTTCGATATCGCTCGATTTCGGAGCGTTTGTGCGGCCCGGCTGAAGGTGCACGGAGAGGCCCGCGAAAACGCCGTCAATCCATTTGCCGCTGGTGGTTCGAACCTTCACCGGTTGCGCCGAATACAGCTCGTTGAAAATCGCAGGCAGGCCACCCTGCGGCAGCCGCTGGACGCGAAGATATCCATCTTCGGTGATACCGCTGACGACGAAGCCGGGCTCGTCAATCGGGGCGACGATCAAGCGATGGGGCACGCCGCTGCCAATGGTCACCACCACGTCGCCGAGGTTGTCCACCGCCGGATGATACGGCGCGAGGATCGAGCGGAGCATTTGGACAAGCTCAGTTTCATAGCCGGAAACGCCGGGCGTCGCGACAAGCTCGTCGAGATCCTGGCGCAAACCCTTTCCGACGTTCGCGGGCTTTTCCGACTGGGCGCGGGCAGGCACGCCGGCGACGAGAAAGAATAAGAGTGAATAAAAAAGGAACGAATCGGGGCGCCTCATTTCTGCTCCTGTCGGGCGATTGCGAGCCCACTTCCTTGCGCCGCGAATGTATCGCAGCGGCAGTTCTCGTACAAATCGAAAGCTACGCGCGAGAAAGCTCGGAAATGAGTTGTTCTCGGCGGTTGAGGGCCATTTGGTCCGCGTAATTCAGCACCAGGGCATAGGCAGTGAGTGAGACTGCGGATAGAGCGAGAAACAGGAGCGTGGCAAACCAGAATTTTCCGTAATGGCGGGCGGAAAGGATCACGAGAGCAGCTAGGCCAAAAATCGCGATTTGAATGCCGAAGCTGGCGAAGACAGTTGAGCTCGAAGCGCGCTGGCGGCCGAACGTGCCGAAGTCGATTTTTTTCGGGGAATACATCGAGAGCAGATTTCCTACGGTTAGGTTTACGAGCAGCGCGAAGAAAAGTCCGGCGATGGTGGCGAGCGTCACGCCTGGCTCGGGCGGGCGAAATACCAGGCAGACGGCGAGCCAGACGAGAACGGTCTCGAGAGCCAGCACGCCGGCATGCGCGAGATTTTTCGCCAGTAAGACTTGCCGGAAGCGCACGGGCGAAACGAAATAGAACTGAATCCCGGAGGCGTCCGCACCCAGATTGTTATAAATGAGGTTCGTCAAAATGAGCAGCGAATACGCCGCGCCGACGGGAAAAGCCATGTCTGGGGTGCGCGAGAGAAAACTATCCCCACCACGCGTGCCGGAGGGTGCGAGCCGGAAGAGCAGCAGGACGACAATCGGCATAATCATTGTGAACAGCATCGGTGCGCTGCGCGATAGGTAACGGAATTCCTTTTCGAAAATGGCGCTGACCGGCGCGGAAAGCCCGGGCAATGCCCACCCTGGCCGGATGGCAGTTTTTTCGCTGGTCACAGCGGAGCGCGCCACGGCTTCGCTCAAATTTTCGCCGATATATTGCGCGCGCAACCTCAGATTCAGCAGAAACAAGATCCCGTTTCCGTAGCCGAGCAGCAGCAGGAATGCGCCAAGAGCGAATCCGAAATCGCCCCGCGCGGCCCGCGAAATCGCAGATGCGGCAAGTCCCGGCGGCAACAGGCGCTCGACCGGCAACCATTGCGATACGAAGCGCGTGACGGCCGGGCGCGACCCTTCGCCAAAATGACTCGCGAGCGGCCCGATAAATTGAAAGCCGATGATGAGCAGGAAAAAAACGATGCCCAAGATTTCGCGGGTGCGGCGGCGGGCCAGCCAGCGCTCCACCCACGCAAAAATCATGCGCCCGATCAGGATGTTCAGGATCCCGAATACGAGGAGGACAATAGCGGCCCAGGGCAATACATGCGGCTGCGCGAGACCGATGCCGATTGTGATTCCGACCAGCCAGAGGCTTCCCAGGGCCGTCGCGGGATCGAGCGATCCATACACGACCCGAATGAGAAAATATGCGGGGTAGGTGAGAGGAAAGCGAAGGAGATTCGACGAGTCGAAATTATCTGTGAAGGCGGTGGCAAGGACGGGGAAAAGCTGCCAGAACATGAATACCGGCCAGAGCAGGACTGCCAGCCATTCGGCCTGGTTGTGGGAGACAAGAAACCATGCGGCGCTGCCCAGCCCGAATGCTCCGCCGAATCCGACCGCGGTGAATCCCAGCGCGATGAAGAGGCGCGAGACAAGCTCCGTCCGGCCGCCAATCGTGCGCAGAGAATTGACGAAGAGCTGCCAGCGAAGGAGTGCAATGGCTGAGAATTGCCCGCGAGCCTCCGGCGAAACGCTCAGCCCAGCCATGAGAGTTCCTGTTCGGCGGGGCGCGAGCCGCCCACGATGCGCAAAAATATCTGCTCGAGTGTCAATTTTTCGCCGACCGGCGGAGCGTCACCCTCAGGCATCGCGCCAGCCGGCGCCGCTGCCGCTGCCGCCGCTTGCGCCTCGACGCCCGCCCGCAATTCCTCGAGCGAACCTTGCGCGACAAGTTTGCCGCGATGAATGATGGCGACGTGGCTGCACAGGCGCTCGACAATTTCGAGGACGTGCGAGGTGAGAAAAATCGTGGCGCCGCGGGCGATCATGCGCTGGAGCATCGCCTTCAGTGTTCCGGAAGCGATGGCATCCACGCCTTCGAACGGCTCATCGAGAAAAAGTATTTTCGGGCCGTGGATTACGGCCGCGGCCAGCGCGAGCTTCTTCTGCATGCCGTGCGAGTAGTCGGTGACGAGCGCCTTAGGCTGGTCCGCGAGCTGCATGAATTCCAACAGCTCGGCGGCGCGCTTTGCAGCGGTCTCGCGATCCAGCCCGTACATGCGGCCGACGAAGTTCAGATACTCCGCGCCGGTGAGGCGCCCGAAGAGAGCCATGCCCTCCGGTACTACTCCAATCTGGCTTTTTATGCTCACGGAATTCCCCGCGAGGGTTAGACCGAGGATTTCTATGCTGCCCGCGGATGGCGCAAGCAGGCCTGTGAGCATCTTGATGGTGGTGGATTTTCCGGCTCCGTTGGGGCCGAGAAAACCGAAGAATTGCCCGGGGGCGACGCGCAGATTCACGTCTTCAACGGCGACAAGGCCGCCAAAACGGCGCGTCAAATGTTCCGTGGAAATCGCCAGAGCCGGCATCGGAATCCGGACTCTAGCATATCTGCAAGGATGCGCGGAGGCTCGCTGAAGCTAGCGAGTATTGACGGGCGCGACGGGCGAGGACGATGCTTGCGGAAATACCGCGAGAACCGCCGGCAATTCAAGCCGAAACGTGCAGCCGCCTTCGGCACGATTGAATCCCGTAATCCGGCCGCCATGCTCCTGCATCACGCCGTAACAGATGCTCAGGCCGAGGCCGGTGCCTTTGCCGACAGGCTTCGTGGTGTAGAACGGGTCGAAAACTTTTTCGGGATCTTGCATCCCGGGACCGGTATCGGAAAATTCGATGACCACGTTTCCCTTATCGCGCAGGGTGCGGATTAGCAGGACTCCGCCGCCCGTCGTTTCCATGGCGTCCACGGCGTTGCTGATGAGGTGATAAAAAACCTGCAGCAGCTGGTTCGGGTCGCCGCGGACCGCCGGGAGAATGCTGCGGCTCTCCAGCTCAATGCGAATGTGCTTCTCGCGCAGATCGAGATTGCGAAGTTGGACCGCCCCGGTAAGAACCGTATTGAGATCGAGAAGCTGCTTTTCAGCCGGGACCTGCCGCGCGAAACTCAGCAGATTCGTCACCAGCTCTTTCGTGCGCCGCGCTTGCTCGCGAATTTTTTCGCCGAGCGTGTGCGGCCGCGTCTGCGCGGGGCTTTCCTCGATGAGGACGTCCGCGTATCCCAGGATGGCGGTGAGCGGATTATTGATTTCATGGGCCGCGCCGGCGGCAAGCTGTCCGAGCGACGCGAGTTTTTCGGATTGCACAAAGTGGGTTTTCAGGCGCTTCACGTTTTCGAGCGAATCCCACAGCTCCTGCACCAGCCCCGTCCGCTCTTGATAGACCAGGTGCTGGCGGAAAAAGACGAGCCCCGTCCCTACAAATAGTGCAACCAGCGTCGCCAGCAGCCGGAACTTGCGCACCTCAGGGGGTGCGTCGCTGACGAACACGGCCCAATAGGCCAGCGGCGGCGCTGCGAGCACAGCCAACATGGCGCATTGCGCTGGCCACTGCGTATCGCGCCGAATCGGCTCTGGCGCCGGGTCAGGCTCAGGAGCAAGCCGCCGCGCAGTGCATCCCGTCGTACCCAGCCATAGAAAGGATGCGATCACGGGCAAGTCGAACAAATTGGCGGGATAGGTGGTGCCGCGCATGTCCGCCCAGTAGGTGCCGGTTAGTGCCAGGTTGTACAAGGAGATCGCGCCGAATAGGTTGAGATAAATGATCCGCCAGCTTCCTTTCGCGCGAATTGAGAAAAACGCGAATCCGCCGAGGACGATCAAATTCTCCAGCATGTACACCTGCAAATCGCGCAGGCGGAATAATTCCGGGTCCAGCCAGACCGTCTTCCAGGGCATGGCCATGAAAACGTAAATGTAGAGCCACATGATCGCGAGGAGCAACAGGTCGATAAAGCCGTATCGCAGCGTCTCCCGCATTTTCCTTGTGTGGGGAGCGAGCGCGACGGCAGCCATCCACGGCACGGTGTGCAGAAAGAAAAGGATATCGCCAGGAAACGGGCTCTCGACGCTGCGATGCAGCCCGAGTTCGATGTAGGTGACGATCAAGTGGCCTGCAAGCCAGAACGCGCAGCCGAGCGCCAGCAGCATCCAGAATGCGTTGCGCCGCCGGAAGGGCGATGCTGCATTCAAGAGCAAGCATGTATTTGCGAAGAGAGGGACCAGGCATTCCAGGATGTCGCAGATCGCGCTTCGCGCCAGGCCGTGCGGAAGGAGCAGCGCCGCGGCGGCATATCCGCCGAGAAAAAACACCCAAGCGCCTAGTATAAGGACGGCCGACCGGGAAAACTTCATCTAGGAGGCACCCAATAAGATTCTATCGTAGCAATGCATTACTGAGCAGTGAACTTCCAAGAGTCATTCTAAAAAATAACAGCCGTTGTCAGCGTTGACTGGCGCGGCGCGCGGCCTCAGGGCCGGCCTGTTCGAGGCGGTGGAGAGCAATCGCGAGGTTGGCCTGAGCCCAGGCCAGGGGAGTATTGTCGTTCGTAAAATAGTTTCCATGTCTCAAATAGTACAGCTCCGGACATTGGCCTTCCGGGGTGATCTGCCCGATAGCCCGATTAAAGTGGTACAACTGGCGCTCGAACGGCGCGGCAGAATCCTGCAATAGGTCATACGAGTAGATTGCAGACAACAAGGAATCAAACAGGCACCATTGCGCCTCGCGTCCCGGCTGGAGAAACTCATCACGGACGTCACTTCGGCTGCTAAAGTCCGCGCTCCGCATCTCAGGAGGAAACCATTGGTCGTAATCCTGGCAAAAGTAGGAATCGCCGACATATCGGCGGATCCCGTAAGGCCCCTCCAGCCGCGCCCGGACGAGCGAAACAATCATCTGCGCGGCTTCTTTTTCCTGGAGGACCCTGAGCGGATAGACGAGAAGCAACAACGCAGAGTCTATCCTTCGTATGGGTGGGGATTCAAACGGGAGCTGCTCATTCAAAGTTCGCCGGCCAAGTGCGATTAGTTTTTCGAGCGTACGCAAATTGAAGCCCTTAGTTTGTTTCCGATCGTGAAGATATCGCTCGATTTCAGTCAAAGCGGCTACGACCGTGCCGACACTCGAAGAATTCACCTTTCGAGCCTCTTCCCACGCGCCACTGTCGCGGTCTTTCCAATATTCGATGGCTTTAAAGTAGAGCGGAAAGAGGCGGAAGAGATCAAGCTCGTCGCTGGTCAGATCAAAACTGGCTTTATCTCGGTTCTCGTTGGCCATTAAAAATCGCAGCCAGACGACGTCCGCGAGCGCATCATTTTGCGCATGAGCCCAGCTTTCTGGGAGCTCCCCGAGAGTTCGGGCGTTGAAGCGCACATGGGGCCGCCGTTGAATATTTTCCTTGCGGGCGGGTTTCGCGATGATCGCTTCCATTTTCGAAGCCTGGCTCTCAAGAAATTTCTCGAGGCCGCGAAGAGTTTCCAACGCGGAATCTCGCCTGCCGGTTTCCCAACGCGAGAATGCAACCAAGACGTTGTCACGAAGCCATGCGTTTTGGTAACCGGAGGCGGAATCGGAAGTCTGGCTAGCGCTTGCGGTGTAAATTCCGTTCGGTCCAGGCTCGAGAAGGAGTGTCCGGGATTTTTCAAGCTTCGCCCGCAGCGCGGGAAGCTGGGTCTCGAGGCCGGCAGCCGTTACCGGCGGGAAAAAGCGCTCAGTTGGCGGGCTCATTTTGAAATTTTCTATCCAAGCAGAATAGGCAGCAGCACGCCGAGACTCAGCGCGAAAAACCATAACGCGGGCGCCGGCGTTCCGACCGGGCGCATGCGTCTCTGCTCGCGCACCTCATATCTTGGATCGAGCAGCAACCAGCGTTTGAACCGATACTCCAACAGGAGGAAGACGCTTGCTGTGACGGCGCCGTAAACCAGATGTCCGAGCAAGGACGGCAGAAGCGCCGACGCGGCATCCGAGCTCCAGTCGCATTCGCCCGTGAGTATCAGAGGCAACAGCGTCATCGGCCCGACGTACCACCAAATCATCCCGAATAAACATCCCCACGGCACTCCCACATTCAAGCTCGAGCCTTCATTGCGGAAGAGCAGGCCATAAGTCATTCCAATAAGTGCACTCACCGTCAGATGGATGAGCATCCCCTTTATGCCGAGAATGCTGTTGCCCATGCCGGTGACCCTGGGAAGCACCCCAGTCACCAGAAACATCGGAATCACCGCGACGCCGCCTGCGAGGCCCGCCAGAGCTCCCCATCCCAATGAACGGAGGACCTTCAGGCCCGGGCCTTCCGCCTCGCGATTCAAAGGATCCGATTGAACGAATAGCCTCAGCCACGCTCGATCGATCGCGGCGTATATCACTCCCAGAATCAATCCATAAATAATGTGACCCACCAGCGAGCCAAAGAGCGCCGTGCCCTGGTCGGCTGACCAATCGAGCGGGGTCCCGCTCAGAAGTGGAAGGAGTGTGAGCGGGCCAAAGAACCACCAGAAAATGCCGAATCCCAACCCCCATCCCATGCTCGATCCGAGGCCGCGAACATCCGTTTGAAAGAGAAGGCCAAAACTCGCGCCAATCAGAAGCGCAACCAGGAAATGCAACACGACCATTTCGCTCTTGGCACTGAGCTGTCCCAATCCGCTCAGGAGCGGATAAAACTCGCCTTCGTACATCCAGCGGCTGTAGACCAGCCCGCTCAAAGTCCCCGCGACTCCTCCCACAACAATCGCACGGCCCCAGCTGAATTTCTGCTTCACGCCGCGCATACGAATCGCGCCGAGGATGCCGAGAATCAGGCCGACGGGCATCCCCAGGCGAACGAGAATAGCCACGAGTTCTGGAAAGCGCGTTCGAGCATCAAGCAGCATCGCAGCCGAGCGCGGTGTCCCTTTTAGAAGGGGAATGATGCCCACCGGAATCAGGAGCCAGACCAGGGCGGCGCATCCCAACCCCCAAATCATGCCGGCGCCCGGGCTTTCCGCGCGTTTGCCAAACCCCCACCAAAAAATCAACCCGAAGATTGCTCCGAAAATGATGGTGTGAGAAGTTGACGCACCAATCGCGGCGCTGCCGAAGGCGCCGCAAATTCCGCCAGTCGCCAATCCGAGCAAAGGCCCAGCCCATGGAAATGATTCGCGGCTTATGTTTGCTTCCGCCGCCGGCGATTGTTGTGACGACACCATCGAAAACTCCCTACTTCAAATCAATTGTTTGGACGATATCTCGCGGGAAGAACAGCTCGATATTCCAATCGAACAAGACTCGAATTTTTCGTTCCAGGCCGGGGAGCTTTGCCAAATAGATGGCCCGCCACATCAACCAGGCCAACAAGCCGGAAAACCGCAAGGAACGCGTGCGCGCAAAAGGCACGGTCAGTTCTGCGCAGGCGGTCTGATGGCCGATCACGCACAGTGCCCCGAGTGAATCGAAATGGAAACCTCTCAATGGCCGGCCAGCCAATTCTGCAGCCAGGTTCCTGGCGAGTATCGCCGCTTCGCGCAATGCAAATTGAGCGGTGGGCGGACAAGATTTGCCGGACTTGGCATCGGTCACCAAGGCGCAATCCCCGAGCGCCCACAAGCCGGGGTGGCCCGGAACGGCAAGGTTCAGATCCACTTTCACGGCGCCGCGCTTATCCTTTTCCACATCGAGAGATTTCATGAGGGCGCTTGGCGCAGTTCCGGCGGTCCAGACGAGGGTCTCGGCGCGAATTTCCCCGTCGCTGAGAACCACAACGCCAGGCTTTGCGTCCGCGAGGCGCGCATTGAGCCGGAACTCCACTCCGCGTTCCGCCATTTTTTCCAGTGCATAGCGCGCCAGGGACTCGCTCAATTCCGGAAGGATGCGGTCGCGCGCGTGAACCAGTACCACGCGCACATCTTTCGGTGAAAGGTTGGGATAATCCGCCAGGATGCCGTGGGCGAAGTCGTTCAGCGCGCCCGCGAGTTCCACACCCGCGAATCCGCCGCCGGCGATCACGAACGTGAGCAGCGAGGCGCGAGCAACAGGATCACGCTCGTGATCCGCGCGCTCAAACATCTCGATCACATGGTTGCGTATTCGTATGGCATCCAACAAGCTCTTGAAGTCGAATGCCAGCTTCTCAACGTTCGCCATTCCGAGATAATTCGATGCGGAACCCAAAGCAAGCACCAGATGGTCATATGGAACTTCGCGCGGCTCAGCCATGCTGCCGCCGGACGTGCTTTCCTGCAGCAGCACGCAGCGCTTCTCGAGATTGACCCCTACTGTCCGCGCGCGAATGAATTGCGTCCGCCGCAAACTGGTGCGCAATGGCGTACTGATGTGGCTCGCTTCCAAACTGCTGCCGGCCACTTCGGCCAGCATCGGAGTGAACAGCAAAGCATTCGTCTCGCTGATGAGGATGATGTGGGCTGAAACTTCTCTTTCGAGTTCCCGCTCAAGGCACTGGGCCGTGGTCATCCCGGCGAAGCCTCCGCCCAGGATGACGATTTGTTTTTTCGGCGGCAGAGTGGATGCGCTTGGTTCAGATTCAGGGCCCCAGACAGAGCTCGCCCAATCCGTCAGCCCCTGGTTCACTAACCCAAGCACGACGCCATACAACACCCATCCCACCAGGGCGGGAAAATGCTCCCGCATATCTTCCGCGTTCCACTGCGGCTTTTGACCTTCAAATACCGGCAAGGCGATTACGCTGACGAGACCCCACAGCGGCACGCCGAGCGCCGCCGCCGTCATAAGATTATCCGCATAAGCATGGCGCGCCGGGCGCGAGCACGCGCCGTAATAGGCGCCCCACATTGCTCCGAGCACTAAACCCAGAACCAGGCGGCCCGTGGCGAACGCCAGCGCCCCGCCGGCAATGAAGCCGGCAATAAATCCAATGATGGCTCTGCGAAGGAATCGGTTCATGTGATTACCGTATAGAAATTCCTGCGAACAACCGTCTGCTCAACACCGCTCGTGGTGCAGTGGCCTAATTTCGCTCAGCTTCGCACTTCGCGTGCTCAGCGAATTCAATTTGAACCGGGACTGAAATCCAGACTTGTCAGTTCGCCGATCCGCTCTAAATTGATGTCGGCGGGTGGGTATTGGGACAACGTTCGTTCATCGCGCGCGTAGTGCCCTTGACGGACAAAAACAGTCGTGACTCGCGAGCTCCAGATTTTTTTCACGGCGCTGAGAATCCGAATCTTGTCGTCGATCAGCACGTAATGCTCGGCCGGAAAGCGCGTCTCAACGTCGCCAAGCTCCGTCTCCTTGTGTATATAGATCAGCACGCGCGAACTAAATGCCTCCATCAATCCCGAACTCGAAATTTTGTGCGGCTGAAATACGACGTCCCCATCCGAGAGTATTACGCCTGGGCCCCATTTTTGGATGTGCTCGACGGCATCCAGGGAGCCCGGAAACAGCCGGTTCGCAAATGGGTAGTGAATCAGGAACTGCGAGACAGCCAGCAGATTCGGATCGCGCGGAAATTCCAGCCGGTAGCGCTGCAACGCCCCGAGGTAATCCGCGTAACCGAGTTCCGCGCGGATGCTCTCGAAAATCTTCCAATACTTGCCGGCTTGCTCCGCCCCCACCTTGGAATCGAGATGGCGCCGAAGATCCGCTGTCACGTGATCGTGATCGAGCAGCGTATTATCCACGTCGAAGAGAAATACTTTCTTGTGATTTGGCATTGGTCCACGCTTTTCTTGCGGCGAAAATTCGGTCTAGCCGCCGGCTGCCCGCTCCGCGTGACCGCCAAACTGGAAGCGCATGGCGGACAAAACTTTGGCGGCAAACTGATCTTCCCCGCGCGAACTGAACCGCTGAAACAAGGCCGCACTGAGAACTGGACTCGGAACCGATTCGTCGATCGCAGCCAGCAGCGTCCATCGCCCCTCGCCTGAATCGGAGACTCGCCCGGAAAACTTCTCGAGCTTCGGCTCTTCGAACAAAGCGGCCGCCGTCAAATCCAGCAGCCAGGAAGCCACCACGCTGCCGCGCCTCCACACCTCAGTGATGTCGGCGAGGTTGAAGTTGTAGCGGTAGTGCTCCGGTTCGCGAAGCGGCGTGGTCTCCGCGTCGGTGGTCCGCGTTTGCATTCCCGCGTTGGCGTGGTGCAAAATGTTCAGTCCCTCCGCGTAGGCCGCCATCAAGCCGTATTCGATTCCGTTGTGGACCATCTTCACGAAGTGCCCGGCTCCCGATGGCCCGCAGTGCAAATACCCCTCTTCGGCCGTTGCCGCGGTCTTCTCGCGCCCTGCTGTGCGATCGACGTCGCCGCGCCCGGGCGCCAGTGTCTTGAGGATTGGCTCGATACGCTGAACAGCTTCGGGGGTGCCGCCGATCATCAGGCAGTAGCCTCGTTCCAAACCCCAAACGCCGCCGCTTGTGCCCACGTCCACGTATTGAATTCCCCGGGTGGCAAGCTCCTTGCTCCTGCGAATGTCGTCGATGTAGTAGGAATTTCCACCGTCGATGACGATGTCGTCCTTCTCCAGCAGGCGTTCGAGGTCATGCAGCGTGGCATCCACAACTGCCGCCGGTACCATCAACCAAATGGCTCGGGGCTTGGCCAATTTCGACACAAACTCCTCCAACGATTTCGTCCCCACGGCGCCATCGCTGGCCAGTTGCGCTACGCTTCCTGGGTTTCGATCGTAGACAGCACAGGAATGCCCCGCGCGCATCAATCGCAGAACCATGTTGGCGCCCATCCGTCCGAGACCGATCATTCCGAGTTGCATTTTATTGATCTCCTTTTCTTTTTATCTTCGTGAATTTCGATTCCAATATTTGGAGCACCGCCCACACCGGTTCCTCACCCGTTCACAAATTTTATGACGGCTTGTTCTTCTCAATCTGGCTCTTCGCCGCTGCAACGATGTGTTCGGGTGTGAATCCAAACTCCTTTTGCAGAACCTTCAGCGGCGCGGAGGCACCGAACGTCTTCATCCCCAGAATGGCTCCCCCCGTCCCCGCGTAGCGTTCCCAGCCAAGCGTCGAAGCTTGCTCGATCACCACGCGCGCGCCAACTTTCGGCGGGAGCACCGTGTCTCGATATTGCTGCGGCTGCTGCTCGAAGAGTTCCCACGATGGCATGCTGACAACGCGCGCCGGAACGCCTTGCCCGCGAAGCTGCTCGTACGCTTCCACGGCGAGCGATACTTCGCTTCCGGTCGCCATTAATACCACGCCCGAATTCCCGCTTAGTGCGTCGGCCAGCACGTAAGCACCCTTTTCGACTCCCGACGCCGGCGCGTACCGGGCGCGATCCAGCGTGGGCGAAGCCTGGCGCGCCAGAATCAGCGCGACGGGCTGCCGCGGCAGCTTCATGATTACTTTCCATGCCTCCAGCACCTCATTCGCATCTCCCGGCCGGATGACGATCAGGTTCGGAATCGCGCGAAGTGAGATCAAGTGCTCGATCGGCTGGTGCGTCGGGCCATCTTCGCCCACACCGATGGAATCGTGCGTGAAGATGTAGGTTACGGGGAGTTCCATCAGAGCGCTCAGCCGAATCGCGCCTCTCCCGTAATCGCTGAAAATCAGGAATCCCGAGCCAAAAGGCCGCAGCTTGGCCAATGCCATGCCATTCAGAAGCGCGCCCATGGCGTGTTCGCGAATGCCAAAATGCAGATTGCGCCCCGTGTAATTCCCGGCTTCAAAATCTCCCGCGCCCTTGAACGTGAGCCGTGTCTTGGTCGAAGGCGAAAGGTCCGCAGATCCGCCAATTAGCCAGGGGAAGTTCTCCGCAATCGCATTCAAAACTTTCGCGGACGAGTCCCGGCCCGCCAGTCCCTTCGCGTCCGCCGGAAAAGCCGCCAGCGATTTGTCCCAGCCTTCAGGATTCGCACGGCGCTGCATTCTTTCAATCTCATCGGCAAGCTGCGGGTACGCTTTCTTGTACTCGGCAAAATCCTTCTCCCAGGCCGTGCGCAGCTCTTTTCCCCGCTGCCCAATTCCATCCTGAAAATGTTTGTAAACGCCTTCCGGGACCAGAAACTGCGCATCTTCCGGCCAGCCGTAGTTGCGTTTCGTCAGCTTCACTTCCTCCTCGCCCAGCGGTTCTCCGTGCGCCCCGCTGGTATCTTGCTTGTGCGGAGCGCCGTATCCGATGTGGCTATCCACAATGATCAGCGTCGGCGCGCCAGAATTGCTCTGGGCGTTTTTGATCGCCGCGTCCACCGCGGCCAAATCGTTTGCATCGGTAACACGCGTCACATTCCATCCATAGGCGCCAAACCGCGCGGCCACATTCTCCGTAAACGCCAGCTCGGTGTTTCCTTCGATCGTGATGTGATTGTTGTCATAGATCCAGCAGAGGTTGTCGAGCTTCAGGTGGCCTGCGAGCGACGCTGCCTCGCTCGAAATTCCCTCCATCATGCACCCGTCACCGCAGATCGCGTATATCTTGTAATCGAAAATTTTGTGCCCGCCCTGGTTGTAGCGCGCCGCCAGCCACTTCTCGGCAATCGCCATTCCCACGCTGGTCGCAACTCCCTGCCCGAGCGGCCCCGTCGTTGTTTCGATGCCCGACGTCCAGCGGTATTCGGGATGCCCCGGGCAGCGGCTGCCGAATTGCCGGAAATTTTTGATGTCCTCGAGCAGTACGGAAGGCCTGCCAAGGATTTCGTAGTCGGGATCCACGGCCTTGGTACCGGTAAGGTGCAGCGTGGAGTAAAGCAGCGTAGAAGCATGGCCTGCGGAGAGCACGAACCGATCGCGATTCGGCCAAATCGGATCCGAGGGATCAAATCGCAAATGCCGCTGCCATAACGAATACATCACCGGCGCCAATGCCATCGGCGTTCCGGGATGGCCTGAGTTTGCTTTCTGGACGGCATCAATGCAAAGCGTCCGAATCGTATTCACGCAGAGGCTGTCTAGGGCAAAGCTGGCAGAACTCATGGAAAGGCTCCTTGAAGGCGCGAAATCGTCGTGGTGCCCCCCTGGGTCAACCCGGGGCACGGCTCATGGTGTACGTTTACCACTTATTGATTGGATTTCCCAGTGGGATTGATTTCCGTCCGGCCCGGCGGAAGTAAGCTCCTGCCTTCCCGCTCCAACCCTCCAAAGGCACGCTAGACGGTTGCAGCGTCTTTCATTTGATCTGCCGTGGGTGTGCATGTTACAGGTTTTATCGTTGCCTCGCAGTCATTTTTCGTTGTAATCCTATCAACCGGGCCGCTGCCCATGACCGACCACGCCATCCTCATCAATCGCGCCCCCGTCCTCACGCTTTGGGCGGCCACCGTCGCCGAACGCCTCGGCTTCGACCATGACGAAGCGCTCTCGCTCGGCAAAGCCGTCGCCGGGCTCAATGCTCAATCCAAAGGCCGCCGCCTCGGTATCTACAAACCCGTGCCACAAGAGCTTAAAAAAGCGCGCGCCCAAAAGCGAGGCGAAGAATTTGCGATCGAAATTTGCGGCCGCGCCGTCCCGGCCATCAACACTCCTGAAGGAGTCCGCGCCGTGAACAAAAACCAACCCATCGACGCAAAAAGTGCCGAGCGCTACCTCGAAAGCAAATTCGGCGAATCGCTCCCCGCCGCCCGCGCCGCCATGCGCGACCTCGCAAAATCCTTCCCGTCCGACGAGCTTTCGCAAATCGCCTTCAGCCTCTACGAAAAATTCCGCCCGGCAATTCCCGCAGGCGTAACCGGCTGGGGCGCCAAAGGCAATCTCGATCTCACCCGCCTCCGCTCTCTGGCCTCATAGAAGCGACGCATGGAGCAGAATTGTCTCACAGCCGGCGCTCGACGCTTCTACGCGTGATGCGGTGGGAAAATTGATCAAAGCGAAATAGCAAGGCTCATGCGGCTTCTATCGCGATAGGATGCTCGTCAAATGCCGCTCTGCCCTAGCTGCGCCCAAGAGTTTCGTGAAGGCGCGCTGGCGTGCCCCGGCTGCAAAACACCCACTCTCAGAGGGCGAAAGAGATGGCTGCTGATCGGGACGGCGCTGGTCCTTGCACCGGCATTGGTCTATCTGCTGTGGATCGGCATTCTAGGCGCGGATTTTCTCGAGAAGAAGGCACAGCGCTTCAGCTTCGATGAGCGTCTGCTATACATGGAGTGTTGCCTTGCCGGCGCGATTGTTGAGCTGGCGGCATTGTGGTTTCTCAACAGGGTCCTCCGGCGGCCGTTCCATCTCTTCTTGACCCTCGGCGCCGCCATTCTCGCGCTGGTATCCATCCCGCTCGCGATTTCCTTTTTCGTCGAAATCTTTGTGATTGGACTCCGGGGCTGGCACTAGTTGGGAATGCCATTGTCGCTAGGATTTCATGAAAGGAGAGAAATTCCGATACCGGCTGGCGGAGGGGGTGGGATTCGAACCCACGAGACCCTTTCAGGCCTAACGGTTTTCAAGACCGCCGGTTTCAACCGCTCACCCACCCCTCCAGCAGATCCCATTTTAGCTGGCCAGGCCCGCGCCTCCAAACAAGAAGGACGAGCACGTTCCGCGCAATGCTTTAGCCAGTCAACCGAATGAGCGGAAGTAATATCTATTCGCCATCAACACGAAGCGAACGCATAAGAGGCCGTGCACGAGCGAAACTCTCCCTGGCGCACGGCCTCTTCAAGTTTTCAGCTGTTCGTTTTCGTTTGCGTGAAGCCGTTTTATTTTTTCTTAGGCTTCGTCGCTGGACAGGACACCACTAGTTCGAGTGGTTTGGCACTTTGGAGTTGAGCAGCGACACCAGCTCATCGCCTCCCGCCGGCGGCTTCACGTCGCCCGTGCGAACGATTTCGCGCGCCCCGGTCTTCTTGCCGTAGAGCCGCTGGTTGGCGTCCCGATCCTGGTGCAGCGTGGCCCCATCAAGCGACACGCCTGCAAACAATCCCTTGGCACGGCCGTAGGTGTACACGTCGGCTCCGCCCACGGTATTGGATTGTGCGGTGGCGCCTGGGCCCGCTGCGGCCGTTGCGTCGGTGCCGAGTTTGGTCTTGTCCTCCAGGATCGCGTGTACTCCCTTTTCCGTCGTGACCAGAATCACGAAATCGCTTGAGGTTGCACCCAGTTGAAGTCCGACGCTTGCGCCGCCGATGCTGTACATGGCGGGCGCGGACCACTTGCCATTGAATTTGTCACCCAAACGGCAGCTCATCGGGCCACGCCCGCCGCTGCCGCCTATGCCGATTCCAACCTTCTTGACGCCGGGGAGCACTATCACGCAATTGGCCTGCGCTAGCACATTCGCCGGAATGTCACCTCGGTTGACCATTTCTTGAAACACGGCAGTAGCGTTCTTCAGTGTGTCGACGTCTTTCTCTTCGTCGCCGGCCAACGCTGGTAGTGCAAGCATTGCTACCAGCAGCGCGATGACGAAAAACGGTATTCTTACCTTGTCCGTGAGCCGTCCCTTGTACCCGGATGTGCCTTGTACCATGTGATTTTTTCCTCCCTCAGTCCAGACTTGGCGCTGGTGCCAGTAAGCGTGCCATATTCCCATGGGCAAGGCAATCCGCGGCGATCGAGCAAACCGACTGGAATAAGACCAAGAACAATCTGCCGGAATCCGCCGCCTTGGCATATCCACCGCACGCTGATAAAAGTTATGATGTTCGGTTTTAAAGGCTTTCTCTATGAGCTCCGAATGACGTTCCGCCTGATTTCCTACAAACACGTCGCCGCGGCCATGCTGGCAGGGCTCGCTCTGCGATTGTTTTTCATCGCGCACCGCCCATTTCCGGCGGGAGACACGAAATTTTACGAAGAGCTTGCCCGCAATTGGCTCGATCACGGTGTTTACGGCCTCTTCGTCCGCGGCCAATTGTTGCCCGTGGACATGCGCATGCCCGGCTATCCCGCCTTTCTTGCCGCAATTTACACTGTGCTTGGAAGGTCCCGAACAGCAGTGATGATCGTTCAGGCCGGTCTTGACTTGATCACCTGCGCCCTCATTGCCGGCATCGCGGCCCGTCTGGCTCCAGCTTCCAGGCGATCTCTTGTCGCAACCGCCGCGCTATGGATGGCTGTTCTCTGCCCCTTCACAGCGGGATATACGGCAGCGCTGCTCACTGAAACCCTGGCCGCGTTCATGACCACTCTGACGGTTTATGTGCTCCTGCGCGCATTCGCGGATCCTTCGTCGAGTCCTGGTCACGATTCACTCAATAGCAAGATGCTGCTCCCCTTTGCCGGCTGGTTTTTTCTGGCCGGAGTGATCGCGGGAATCGGCACGCTTGTTCGCCCCGAATCGCCGCTGCTTCTCGCAGCAGCCGGTTTCGTGTTGTGCGTTCGATGGCGCCACCGTATCGATTGGCCGAAGCTGGTTCTGGCGGGATCATGGATGGCGGCGGGACTCTTGCTGGCGCTATTGCCCTGGGCAGCGCGAAACGCGCGGACTCTCGGCCGCGTGCAATTTCTCGCTCCACGCTATGCCGAGTCGCGCGGCGATTTCATCCCTCGCGGCTTCTATTCCTGGACCAGAACGTGGATGGTGCGTCCGCGCGACGCGTATCTCGTGCCCTGGAAGCTTGGCAAGGAGCCCATCCGCGCCGAATTGCTGCCCCGCTCCGCATTCGATTCTCAGGAGGAGCGCGCTCGCGTCGAATCGCTCATGCATTCTTACAACACCGACCTGCAAATGACTCCCATGCTCGACCACGAATTTGCGGATGTGGCGCGCGCCCGAACTTCCCGCGCCCCCCTGCGCACGTATCTCACTATCCCGATCGAGCGCGCGTTTGCGATGTGGTTCACGCCGCGCGTCGAATTGCTCCCATACTCCGGAGATTTATGGCCGCCCGGCGAGAAATGGCGAAGCAATCGGTGGGACTTCGGCGTGACACTCGCCTACGGTTTCTTGAATTTCGCGCTCGTGGGCCTGGCAATCGCCGGCGCGTGGCGCTCTCGTGCATCTCCTGGCGTCGCGTTGCTGATAGCTTTTCTCATCCTCCGCACGGCTCTGCTCACGCGGTTACAAACCGTCGAACCGCGCTACACAGTCGTTTGTTTACCACTGATTCTCACCCTCGCCGCCCTTGCCTGGGCTATTCCCGCGCGCGCCACTTCTCCGGCCGGCGAATCCGCCCTCGAACTGCACGATGTTGTTTCCTGATGTAACCGTGCGCAGGGAAGCGACGCAAGCGCAATGAATCCCGCATTTTTGGTATGATGGGTTTTGCTGCGGATGGCCGTGGCGCGAAGCATTGCTGTCCTACTCGAAAAGAAGGTGCGCCCATGATTCGCAAAGCCCTTGTCGCTGTCGCGATTTTCGCATTGGCCACGGCCGGATTCGGAATCGGTTTCCTGCGCGCTCAGCAATCCTCCGATCGCCCCGCCCCGCAAGCAGCACCAGTCAATAACCCCAATGAAAGTGACGTGCCCGCGTATCATGCGAATCCTCCGACCGGCCCCTTGCCCGCCACCCTCGATCCGAAATTGTTCCCCGGCACGCTGAATCAAAATATTTACGCCTTGGCCGCGAAAGAGAAGCCCGTCCTCTACCAGCAGCCCTGCTACTGCCATTGCGACCGCGAAGTCGGTCACACCAGCCTGCTCGATTGCTACGTTGACAAGCACGCCTCCGTCTGCGCCGTCTGCAAAATGGAAGCCGTCTACGCCTACGAGCAGACCAAGCTTGGCAAGACCCCCGCCCAGATTCGCGAAGCAATCATCCAGGGAAAATGGAAAGAGGTTGATCTCTCGAAATACAAGTCTCCCGCCGCAGCCAAATAGCCCAGCGCCAGGCCGAAAACTTTCCGAATATATCCGCCGCATTCTGCGCCGCGTGCTTGAATTCCCTGGCAGACCGGCTTCTCACGCGCGCGTCAAAGGGCATGCAAGCGCAGTGGTGCCAGTGGCTCCTGTTTACAAGATATTTACGGAAAGACGGCCAATTAATGAACTGGACGCACGGCAGGCCGCGCCGGCCAATCCTGCGGCGCGAATTCCACGCCCCAGAAATGCGGGCTCGGCGAAAGAAACTCCACTCCCACCCGGGTGCCCTTATCGGAAAGATCGCCCAGATAAACCACGCGGCACTCTTGCTCCTCCTCGGTCACCGGATTGATCAGCACCAAATCCGCTCCGAGTTCAAGCGATGCCTGTAAATAGAGCAGGCCGCCATGCGCATTGATCACGATCGTCTGGCTATTCTCGCGGAACTTGCGCCCCTCTGCGTTTTTCCCCGTCGCGCGCACGGGAATACGCGTGAAGACTCTGGAACTCCGGCGCTGCGTGTTCGTCGCCTGTGCCTCGGGCATAGTCATAAGCTATCGTGCAATGCGCGTGACCCCCAGTCAACGCCGCGAAAAGACAAAGTGTCCAAAAAACACAGTTCATCATGGTTCGCAATTAGCTTGCTGAAATTCAGTAAAGTTCATTAAAATGGCTCGTTTGTTTCATTGTGGTGCGGCGCGATTTTTGGAACCCCACTCCGTTCAAGCTGGGAGATCGCCAAAACAAATCCGGGAGGCAGGAGTTCTGAATGAACCTGATTGACTATATCGAGTCCAAACGCGAGGAACACCTGAACGAATTGAAGGAGTTCCTCCGGATTCCCAGCGTCAGCACCAAGAGCGAACATAAACCGGATATCGAGCGCGCCGCCCGGTGGGTGGCGGAAAAATTGCGCGGGGCGGGCCTGGAAAAAATCGAGATCGTTCCCACCAAGATGCACCCCCTGGTGTACGGCGAATCCATGAACGCCCCCGGAAAGCCCACCATTCTCTTTTACGGCCACTATGATGTGCAGCCCGCAGAGCCGCTCGATCTCTGGACCAGCCCGGCATTCGAGCCCACCGTCCGCGACGGCAATCTTTTCGGCCGTGGCACCGCTGATGACAAGGGTCAAGTCCATATCCATCTGAAAGCGCTCGAAGCTCTCCGAAATTCGACGGGCAAACTCCCCCTCAACGTGAAAGTGATGATTGAAGGTGAAGAAGAAGTCGGCAGCGTCAACCTGTGGGAATTCGTGCAGCAAAACCGCGGACGCCTCACCGCCGACGCTCTCGTCGTTTCCGACACCTCCATGCTGGCCAAGGGAGTTCCCTCAATCACCTATGGCCTCCGCGGCCTCAACTACTATCAAGTCGAAATTACTGGCGCCGCGCAGGACCTGCACTCAGGCGTCTTTGGCGGCGCCGTCCCCAATCCGATTACCATCCTCGCGGAAACCATCGCGAAACTTCACGACAAAAATTTCCACGTCACCGTTCCGGGCTTCTACAACGATGTGGCCACGCTTTCGAAAAAAGAACGCAAGGCTCTGAATTCCCTCCCCTGGAAGGAAAAAGTCTTTCGCGAGACGGTCGGCGCTCCCGGCCTATGCGGCGAAAAGGGATTCTCGATCGTCGAGCGGCTCTGGGTGCGCCCAACTCTCGAAGTCAACGGCATCTGGGGCGGCTACACCGGCGAGGGCGCCAAGACCGTAATCCCCTCAAAAGCCTTCGCGAAAATTTCCACGCGCCTCGTTCCCAATCAGGACCCAGCGAAAATTGCCAAGCTCGTCGAACGCCACTTCCGCAAGCTGCTGCCGAAAACGGTAAGCTGCAAGTTCGAAGTCCTGAGCATGGGCAAGCCATGGGTAGCGCCCTATTCGCACCCGATTTTCCAGACCGCCATTCACGCGCTCGAAACCGGCTTCGGAAAAAAGGCCGTGTTCATTCGCGAGGGCGGCTCCATCCCCTTCGTCACGCAGATGCACGACACCTTCAAAGTCCCCTGCGTCCTGATGGGCTTCGGCTTGCCCGACGAAAACGCCCACGCGCCCGACGAGCACATCGCGCTTGAAAATTATTTCGGCGGCATCAAGGCCGTCGCGCTCTTTTACCAGCAACTCGCCGCGCAATAGAAAAACCGTCGCTCCCAAATCGAGGCCGGCGAAACCCTCGTTTTTCCGGCCTTTTTCGGCGTTTTCGCTTGCGTTCATTGCATACTGCGGCTATAGTTCACGCGGCATCCCGGACCCAGGGGCCGCCGCGTAACTACATCTCAGGAGGAAAAACGAACTCGATGGCAAATCCGCTTAGCAAGTCAAAGATCATTGCACATATGGCCGAGAAGGTGAGCACCAAGGAAAAGCCGGTCTCCAAAAAGCAGGTGGCCTCTTTCTTTGATGAACTGTTCAACCTCGCGGTAAAAGAAGCAAAGAGCGCGGGGAAATTCGTCATCCCCGGCATTGGGCGCGCCGTCAAGGCGCACCGCAAAGCCCGCATGGGCCGCAACCCGGCTACGGGCGAAGCCATCAAGATCAAGGCCAAGACTGTCGTGCGGTTGCGCGCGGCGAAAGCTTTTAAAGACGCCGTATTGAAGTAACCCGGCCCGGCGCAGAGATTCGCGGCAAAACCCTCAGGCATGCCCGGCATCGTTTTCGATCCGGTGGCTTGGGGGTTTTGTCTTTTCCTCCGCTTTCAATCCTGGCGGTATCTGCCCGCGCCCGAATTTTCCACAGAAATCCGCCCAAATATGAGGATTTATGACCTCGCCGTACTGGGATGAGACGCAGGCGGAAGCCTATCGCCAGTTTCGCTTCGAGTTCCCGCAGAATTCGCTCGCGGGAAAAACGGTCATCGTCGCCGGCGGCACGGGCGGCCTCGGCGCCGCCACCGTTGCCCTCCTTTCGCGCGAGGGCGCGCATCCTATCGTTGGCTATCGAAATGACACCGGGCGCGCCCAAAGACTTTCCGCTGCTATCGAAAAACAATTTGGCTCGAGGCTTGTCCTCATTCAGGGCGATCTCGCCGAAAAAGAAGTCCGGCGGAAATATCTCGAAGCAGCTGCAATTATAGGCGCGCCCCTCGCCGGCGCTGCGATTTTTCCGGGCGATCCAGCGCGCGTTCCGTTCCGAGAACTCGATCGCGAGTCGCTCCTTGCCTCGCTCGAATCGAATTACGTTGGCCCGGTGCTGCTCGCGAGAGACATAGGCGAAGAGATGGAAACCAAGTCCGAGGGCGGCAGCTTAGTCTTGCTGGCAACCATGCAAGCGCTCGCGGCATTTCCGGGAAGCTTGAATTACGCCGCGCCCAAGGCATCGCTCGTCCACGCCGCGCGCATCCTCGCGCAGCATTGGAGCCGCGTCCGCGTCAACGTGGTCGCTCCCGGCGCAACCGCCTCCGGCATGGCCGCCGCAAGCATCCAATCCGGGAAATACGACCGGCACATCTCCACCAGCGCCATCAGCCGCTTCGGACGTCCGGAAGACATCGCGCGCGCCGTAAGATTTTTTCTCGAGCCAGACAACTATATTACCGGCCAGACACTCGTAGCCGACGGCGGTTTGACGCTGCGGCGCGATCGCGGCTGAGCATCCCATTGAGCCCAACTCATGCGTGAACATTCCGGACTTCTCACCGACCTCTACGAGCTCACCATGGCGGCGGGCTATCTGCAAACCCGCTTCGAAGCCCGCGCCACTTTCGAACTATTTGTCCGCCATCTTCCGCCGCGCCGAAATTATCTAGTGGCCGCCGGCCTCGAACAGGCCCTCGAGTTTCTCGAAAACGTCCATTTCACCCCGGACGAAATCAATTACCTCCGCCGCCATCCCGTCTTCCGCAATATCCGCGACGAATTTTTCGACTATCTCGCGAAGTTCCGTTTCACCGGCGACGTCTGGGCCATGCCCGAAGGCACGCTCGTTTTCCCTGGCGAGCCGATGCTGCGCATTGTTGCGCCGATCATCGAAGGGCAAATCATGGAGACCTACCTCCTCGCCACGCTCAGCTACCAAACAATGATCGCGAGCAAGGCAGCGCGCGTTGTCACCGCCGCGCAGGGCCGCCAGATTGTCGAGTTCGGCGCGCGCCGCGCCCATGGCAGCCAGGCAAGCCTTCTCGCCGCGCGTGCCGCAGCCATCGGCGGGGCGCTCGGCACCTCGAACGTCCTCGCCGGCCAACAATTCGGCATGGAAACCTACGGCACCCAAGCGCATTCCTGGGTGATGGCGCATGAGGACGAGACCGAAGCGTTCCGTCATTTCCTCGATGCGTTCCCGGAGCATTCCGTGCTGCTCCTCGACACCTACGACGTCCGCGCCGCTGTGAAAAAAATCATCGCCATGGGCCGCAAGCCCGCCGGCGTCCGCCTTGATAGCGGCGACCTGGCGAAAGACAGCCGCTGGGTCCGCCAGCAGCTCGATCGCGCCGGATGGAAAGATGTGAAAATTTTCGCATCCGGCGATCTCGACGAAAATAGAATTGCCGCGCTCCTAAAAAAACATGCGGCCATTGATTCCTTCGGGGTCGGCACCGCGCTCGCCACTCCCGGCGATGCTCCGCACCTGAATTTGATTTACAAGCTCGTGGAAGTCGAGCGCGGCGGCAAAATGCGCGAAGCCGCCAAGCTCAGCATGGCCAAGGTCACCTATCCCGGCCGCAAACAAGTTTTCCGCTCCTCCACGGCTGCAGGCGAATATGCGGCCGACAAAATCGCGCTCGATGGCGAGCCCGCGAACGGCGGCGTGCCTCTCCTCGCCGAAGTGATGCGCGCCGGCCGCCGCACCGCGCCCGCTGAATCGGTCAGCGCTTTGCGCGAGCGGTGCCTCTCCAGCCTCGCGCACCTCCCGCAGCGCTACCGCCAAATCAATCGCGCCGCCGTTTATCCTGTCCGTTACAGCAAACGCCTCGAATCCTTGCTCGAAAAGGTTCGTCGGCGCATGCGCGGCTCTGCGCTAAAATAATTCTCGGCCCACTCGGGAGGTCCTTCGAGCCATGCCATCGCGCAAGATTGTTTTCTGGGAAGTGGACGCCCAGGAAGATTTCATGCTCCCCGGCGGAAGTCTCTACGTCCCGGGCGCCGAGAAAATCATCCCGAAGATAAAGCGCCTGGTGGACGCGGCACGCGAAGGCCGCGTCTTCCTCGTTTCCAGCGCCTGCCGCCATTTGCAGAATGACCCCGAATTCAAGCTTTTCCCGCCGCATTGCATTCGCGGCACTCAAGGCGCCCGCATCATTCCCGAAGGGCTGGCGCGCACTTTTTACAGCATTCCGAACGATGAAAAATACAAGCTGCCGAAGGATCTGCTGAATTACCAGCAGGTGGTGATCGAAAAGCAGACTCTCAACGTGTTCGATAATCCGCAGACGAGCGTGCTGGTAGATCGCCTCGGAAAGGACGCCGAGTTCATCGTCTTCGGCGTAGTCACAGAACTGTGCGTGTGCCGCGCCGTGAAGGGCCTCCTCGATCGCGGCCACAAAGTCTCAGTCGTAAAGGACGCCATCGAAACCCTGAAAGCAGAAGACGGCCGCCGCGCCCTCGCCGAATTGACGGCCCTCGGCGCCGAACTTATCACCACCGCCGATGCGCTCGCCGCCGTCAACGCAAATTCCCAAAAGAGCGCCCGCGGCTAGCTGAATCATGTCCACCGAACGCATCGAGCGCGCTTGGAAGTTGCTTCAAGAAGCCTATCAGGCCCAAATGGGCGGCGAATACGACCGCGCCGTCGAACTCTACAAAGATTCGCTCGACACCTACCCCACCGCCGAAGCCCACACCTTTCTCGGCTGGACCTATCATTTCCAGGGCAAAGTGGACGAAGCCATCGACGAATGCAAACGCGCCATCGCCGTCGATCCCGAATTCGGCAATCCCTATAACGATATCGGCGCCTACCTGATCGCTCTCGGCCGCTTCGATGAAGCCATCCCCTGGCTCGAAAGCGCCATCAAAGCCCCGCGCTACGATCCGCGCCACTACGCCTATTTCAATCTAGGCCGCGTCTACGCCGCAAAAGGCATGCTCCAGCGCGCAAGAGAATTGTTTCAGGAGGCCTTGCGCCTCGAACCGCGTTACGCCCTAGCACGCCAAGCCGTCGAAAGCCTCCGCCGCATGGTCAACTAAGCAGCACTCTTCGCCTCATCCCCCGGCTTCACAAACTTGTCATACAACACCATCAAGAGCGTCGAAAAAATTCCCACGCCCGCAATCACCCACCACATCTGCTGCGGCTTGCGTCCCGCCTCGCCAAAGTAGTGCAACAAACGCCCGCCCAGCCATCCGGCAAAAAAATATCCGACGCCGATCGGCAAAAACGCGTAACCCATGTAAAGCCCCTGCTGCCCGGGCGGCGCGATCCGCGAAATATAATCGTAGTAACGCGACACCTGCATGATTTCTCCGATCGCCACTAGAACAAGAGCCACCACAAATACCGGCATCGTAGGGTGCAGCGCCGGCAATATCCACGCGAGGCTCGTGACCAGGAAGCCGAGCGTCATAGTCAAGAAAGCGGGCATTTTTTGCGTCAGAAACGCGATGACGATCTGAAGTGAAATCACCGTAATCGCATCAACTGAAAGAAGCAGATCGAAATTCGCATTCGGGTCCACGAAGTGGCGCAAAAACAGCGTCACGGAGACATACTGCTGCCAGAAAATCGCGAAGAACCCCGAAAAAATCAGCAGGAACATCAAAAACCGCACATTGAGCAGCACCACGAAAATATTTTTCAGCGCCGCCCCCACACTCGCCACTTTTTCTTCACCCGACCGCTCCGGCTCGCGGAAAAAAAACAGCGTCACCCAGAACATCAAAAAAACGCTGAGCGCCGACACGCGAAACACATTCGCGATTCCCAGCCCCAATTGCTTCCGCACCAGAAAAGCGATAATCGGCCCGAGCGCCCCGCCAATATTCACCAGCGTGTAGTAAATCGAATACCCAATCGAACGCACATTCTCATTCGACGCTCGCGCCGTCGTCCCCGAAACGCATGGCTTCACCACACCGGGCCCCATCGCCGGAATCATCAATATTCCGAGCACCAGCCACTTGTCCCCCACCGCGTGCCGCAATGGCACCATCCACGGCGCCGCAAGCGAACCCAGCAGAAAATAGCCAACAGTCATCACCAGGTAGGCAAAAAGCAGCGCGCGCCGAAAACCAAATCTATCTGCGAGTGTCCCGCCCAGGATGGGCAGAAAAAATACGACCAATCCAAATGTCCCCACCAGCGAGCCCGTCAATTCATCGGAGAAATGAAGCTGCTCGCTCAAATAAACGGCGAGCACGGCCGTCGTCCCGTAATACGCAATGCGCTCGAAAATCTCAGTGAAATTCGCCACCCAGAACGCCGGCTCGAACCCGGTGCGAATTTCCTCGAATCGCTGTGCGAATCCCAATCGATTTCTCCCAGTAGAGCGTCCGTTTCGAAAACATCACCGCAACCGGCGGGGATTGTAACGGAAGCGCCCGCCAAGCGCCCTCTATTTTCACGCCCAAATTCACCATTTCTGCCCCCGGCGCGTGTGTTAACATCGGTCGTTTGGCGGCGCATGACTGCCCCGCCTGTATCCAATGCCCACCGCAACGATGCAAGCCTTGCGCAAGATGCAGCCCCAGCGGGGCGCGCAAATCGAATCCGTTCCCGTTCCCGCGCTTGGCCCCACGCAAGTCCTCGTCCGCGTGCGCTACGCCTCTATCTGCGGCACCGATCTCCACATCTACGGCTGGGACCGCTGGTCCGCCTCGCGCATCCATCCGCCCCTCACCTTCGGCCACGAATTCTGCGGCGTCGTCGAAAAAATCGGCGACGAGGTCACCACCGTCCGCCCCGGCGATTTCGTCACTGCCGAGATGCACGTCAATTGCGGCCATTGCCGCCCCTGCCGCATGGGACAGCCGCACGTCTGCCAGAACGTGCGAATTATCGGAATTGATGCCGACGGCTGCTTCGCCGAATTCGTCCGCATCCCCGCCACGAACATTTGGAAAATTGACCCGGCGATTCCCGAGCATTACGCGGCGATCATGGATCCGCTAGGCAACGCCGTGCACACCGTTCTCGCAGGTGCGATCACTGGAATGAACGTGCTGGTCACAGGAGCTGGCCCCATCGGATTGATGTCCATTGCCGTCGCGCGCGCTTCCGGCTGCGCCACGATTTTCGTCACGGAAGTAAATCCGCACCGCCGCGAGCTCGCGAAAGCCATGGGCGCCGACGAAGTCCTCGACCCCGCCGCGCCCGGCGTCGTCTCCCGCGTCCGCGCCGCCACGCACGAAGGCGACGGCGTCGACGTCCTGCTCGAAATGAGCGGTCATCCCGCCGCGATTCACCAGGGCTTCGAGATGCTGCGCCAAGGAGGCCGTGCCTCGTTGCTCGGAATTCCAAAGGATCCGGTCACCTTCGATCTCGTCAACGATGTAATCTTCAAAGGCGCCACAGTCCAGGGAATTTACGGCCGCCGCATGTTCGAGACTTGGGTGCAAATGACCGAACTGCTCAAGCACCACAAGCTCAATCTCGAGCCGCTTTTCCGCGAGCGACTGCCGCTAGAAAAATTCGACGAAGCATTCACGCTGCTCGAATCCGGCCAGGCCGGAAAAGTTTTGCTGTATCCCAACGGCTCGCCGAAGTAAGGCGCCTCTTAACTTATTTTCCGATCGGGGGAATTATGGCCAGCACTTCTCAGCAACCAACGCGCCCGCAGCTCCAATTCCTGCGCGAAGCGCTCGAAGATCTGAAATCGAAGCACCTCTATTTTCATCTAAGAGTTCTCGAAGGCGAGCAGAAGCCCATCGCCACCTTCGACGGCAAGGAAGTCGTCAACCTCAGCTCGAATAATTATCTCGGCCTCACCACGCATCCGAAGCTCCGCCGCGCCGCCATCGAAGCCATCCGCAAATATGGCGTCGGCTCTGGCGCCGTCCGCACCATCACCGGCACCATGAAAATTCACATGGACCTCGAGGAACAAATCGCGCGCTTCAAAAAGGTCGAAGCCTGCGTGGTCTTCCAGTCCGGCTTCACCGCCAATGCCGGCACCGTCTCGGCTCTGCTCGGCAAGGAAGATCTCATCATCTCCGACGAGCTCAATCACGCTTCGATCATCGACGGGTGCCGGCTTTCCCGCGCCACCATCAAGGTCTTCAAGCACAAAGACGTCGCCGATTGCGAGCGCGTCCTGAAAGAAACCGAAAATTGGCCCGGCAAGAAACTTCTCATCACCGACGGCGTCTTCTCCATGGACGGCGACATCGCCGACCTCCCCGCGCTGTGCGATCTCGCCGAAAAATTTAATTGCATCATGATGGTGGACGATGCGCACTCCTCCGGCGTCCTCGGCAATCGCGGCCGCGGCACCATTGACCATCTCAATTGCCACGGCCGCGTGGATATTCAGGTCGGCACGCTCAGCAAAGCCATCGGCTCGCTCGGCGGCTACGTCTGCGGCTCGCGCGACCTAATCGAATTCCTCTACCATCGCGCGCGCCCATTCCTTTTCTCCACCTCGCATCCACCGTCGGTCGTGGCCACCTGCCAGGCCGCCTTTGACGTCCTCGATTCCGAAGCCGGCGAGCGCCTCATCAAAAAATTGTGGTCCAACACGAAATTCTTCAAGCGCAAGCTGAAAAAGCTCGGCTTCAACACCGGCAAGAGCGAAACCCCCATCACGCCAATCATGGTAGGCGACGCAGCCAAAGCCTTCGATTTTTCCCGCGAGCTTTTCAACGAAGGAGTCCTCGCCATGGCCATCGGCTTCCCCACGGTCCCCGAGGGTAAAGCGCGCCTCCGCACCATCGTCACCGCCACGCACAAGCGCGCCGACCTCGAGCGCGCCGCCGAAATCATCGAACGCGTCGGCAAAAAACTAGCCATCGTCTAGCCCGCGAACTCTGCTTTCGCCGCCCTTTCGCCGCGGCATCTCTGCGCTTTCCCTCCGCCCAAGTGCACATCTGGGCAATCCTCCCCTTCCCGCGCCGCGTTCGATGTAAACTAGCCGCTCAGGGAGATCAAACCATGCGTCGCTTGGGAACGCTTTGGGCCTTCGTCGCTTTCGCTTCGCTTTGCATCCTGCCGAGCTGCGGAAAATCGCACGGCACGTTGATCGGCAACCCCGGTAATCAGTTCACCCTGACGATCCATGACGCCGCTCCCATCGGCATCACAGTCCTCTCCTTGCAGGTGCAAGTTTTGAGCGCGACCTTGCAGCCCGGAAACGTCTCCGTCTCGCTCCCGGAGACCGTCGACCTGGCGCTGCTGCAATCCGACACCACTCTCCTGAGCTCGCTGCAAATCCCCTCCGGCAATTACACGAGCCTCGTCCTCGATTTCGAAAATCCCTCCATGATTTTCATCAACAACACCGGC
The DNA here is from genome assembly GCA_963701005.1 of uncultured Acidobacteriota bacterium. Classification (GTDB taxonomy): domain Bacteria; phylum Acidobacteriota; class Terriglobia; order Acidiferrales; family UBA7541; genus Palsa-295. The sequence continues at coordinate 851,399 of OY969555.1, read as the reverse complement.
GGCCCCATCACCCCGGCATTGAACCCTACCTGCGCTACCGGCGCTATCTGCCAAATTACGCCGGTCTCAACAGGCGGGACCATCACCCTCCGCAGTGCGCCTGTATTTCCCCTTCAGGTTGCGCAGGGCGCGGAAGTGGCCATCGAGCTTGACCTCGACATCGGCGACCTTGTCCAAGGGGATTTCTCACTCAATTTCGGGATTGGGAACGCGCTCAACGTCACGCAACTAACTTCCGTCCAGGGCAACACCCAAATCCGCCGCCTGAATCACACCCTCGGCACCGTCACCAAGGTCGGCTCGAATGCCTTCACACTCACCACTCCCACCGGCGTGAATCTCGGCATCACTACGGACAACACCACGAAATTCAATTTCCCCTCAGGTTGCCTCGCCGACAATTTTTCCTGCGTCAGAGTCAACCAAGTCCTAGAGCTCGACGTCAGCCTCGAAGGCAATGGAACTCTCCTCGCAACAGAAGTGGATCTCGAAGCAGACGTGAACGCGGTAGAAATATCAGGCCTGATCGTCGCGCTCGATACGAACTCTCCCCCGCAAAGTTTCCAGATGCTGGTGCGTCAGACGTCGCCCGCCGAAGCCACCGCGCTCGTCGGCATGGTCGAGACCGTCGAGCTCGGCTCGCCCACCACTTTCTCGGTCGACAATCACTCGTTCGTCCTCCCCGCAGGCCTCACCTTTACGAGCGCCGCAAATCTCCTGGTTGGCCAGGAAGTTCTCGCGGATGTTGACGTCATCCTCGCCCCGAGCCTAGTCATCCGCACCAGCACTCTCGCTCTCCGCCGTTCGCAAGTCACCGCGCTCGTCGCCACGGCGCCTACGGTCGGTGGCTCAACCTTCGTGCTCAATTCCCTCCCCAGCATTTTCCAGACCGCGCTCCCGACCAACATCCTCCAAATGAAGGTTGATACCACCACCCAAACCACCTTCGAAGATCTCACGCCCGACACCCTCGCAGGCATCATCGTCGGCAACAACATCTCCGTCGGCGGCTTCCTCTTCAACGCCAGCGGCACCGCCACCATCGCCACCGACCAAGTCCGCGGCCAACCCATCCCCGCCCCGTAGCCCAGCGCCCGGCCCTCCTGCCCTTGTGGCGCAGACACTCCTGTCTGCGCTCCGACGAGCAACATTCCTGCCAGAAGCAACCTCAAGCATCGGATTGACTACGCGAAGCAACGCCCCCGCAGTTCTCCGCCGCAACGAAAATTTCCGCGCGCCTCCGCAAAAACAAAAGCGGCCCAGCCGTCCGCCTCCGCAGACCGCCGAGCCGCTAAATCCTCCACTCCGATTTTCTGTCGCCGCTACTTAGAACAGGAACTTCGCCGCAAGCTGTATCCCCCGCGGCCCGCCACCCCCAAGGAACGGATTCCCAATTCCCACGTCTCCCGTCGCAACAATTTGATACGCGCCGTTCCCCACTTCACGGCCATTCACCGGGTTGGTTGCGAAGCCGCAACCACACGCTCCATTGATGTTTGAGGCGGGATCCGCAATGAACGCCGGAAGAACCGGATTGGAGTAGTTCGGATGATTCAGGATATTGAAAATATCCGCCCGAATTTGCAGCGTCAACCGCTCCGTGATTGTCGTGTTCTTGTGGATCGCCAGATCCCACTGCTTGTACGGCGGCCCCGTCAATGCATTGCGGCCCAAGTTGCCGAAATGTCGAGTGCCCGGCACGCAATCTGATGCGGCGCCCGAGACCGTCCCGTTGTTGGTGCACGGCATGGCGAAAGAACCAAGCTGCAGGAAGTTACCGGGATGGTGATAGTCGTAAACGATCGGGCCGACAACGTCAGGTCTATCAAACCCCTCTCCACTCCCGCTGTAATCATCCTCCCCGTTATAAGTGAGCGCGAATGGCTGCCCGGTTTGGATGGTGGTCACGCTGTCGAATCCCCAGCCGTTCTTCAGCTTCCGCCACCCGCCGCCCATTGTCGGCAAGTCGTAGCTCGCGATCCAGGTGAACCGCTTCGGAATGTTGAAACTCGACGGCCCATATTCGGCATGGGGATTCGTGCTGTCCTGCGGCTGCGCGGCTTGCGGGATGAAATCTTCGCCATCGCTCGAATTGTCCATCGAGCGCGACCATACAAAATTCGCCGTCGAACTAAAGCCGTGCCAGTTATTCACCCGCAGGCTCACTTGCAACGAATTGTAGTTGGACTGCCCACTCGAATTTTCCTGATAAATGTAAAACGTCCCGGGGGGAGCGTTAGTAAAGATCCGCGGCACGCCGAAATCCTGAATCGCGCCGGTCGTCGCGCACGTTGCAATTCCCATAGGACAATCCGCCGCTGTGATCGCAGCCTGGCCCGGCTGGTTGATGTCAAAGAACCGGAACAGCCTGTGCCCCTCCGACCCGACGTATCCCACCTGCAGCACCACCTTATTCGCGATCTGCTGCTGGATGTTCAGGTTGTAATTCTCCATGTAGGGCGTCTTGATGTTCCGGTCAAACGAGAAGATGTCGCACTCATTCCCGGCGCAGGAGGGCGTTCCGTAAACGGGGACATTAGGTGTGATTGTCGGAGCGGCCGGGTTGATCACCGCCTGCTGAATCACGGACCCTCCCGCGTTGTTATACGCTGGTCCCGGAGCATAGAAAGTCGAGAACGGAAGGTGGCCCAGCATCATATCCTGCGAGAACGCGTCATAGAATAATCCGAATCCGGCGCGAACCACGGTCTTGCTTGTCCCGAATACGTCCCAGGCAATGCTCGCGCGCGGTGCGAAATCCTTGTGGTCTGGCTTGTACAGATTCGATAGTCCGCCCGGAGCGACGGGGATGAGCGACCCCGTGGTCGCCGAAGTCGGCACAAAATCCGAAAACTCGTGGCTCCTCTCCGCTACTACCCCGTAATAATCCCATCTTAGTCCCACATTGAAGGTCACGCGGGAGTTCCAATGGTAAGCATCCTGGATGTATAGCCCATACCCGTTCTCATACGTGTGCCGGAGTGTGTCGCCTGTATAATCGAACGCTTGGCTCGGCGTCCCTTCTAAAAATTGCGTCAGATTGTGAAATCGAATTCTCCCTCGCGAATACTTCTCGAAAATCTGTTGAATGCTCGTCCGGCGGTATTCGCCGCCGAACTTCAAGTCATGCTTCCCGATCTTCCACGAAAAGCTGTCGATCAGTTGGTTGTTCGTGTCCACGCGATGCCGTGGATCCCCCGACGTGGCTCCGGGTTGCGCGAAGAAACTGGTGGCTCCCGTCGGCGTCACTGCTGCAAGAATAATCGGCAGTCCCGAAGAATTGCAGGAAGCGGCCGTCAATGGCACATTGCACAGCCCGATCGAACTTGGGTTGAAGCTTGCATCCTGCGGAAAGAATCCTTCCGCGAACCGGTTCCACCCGTAGCGCAGGTCGTTCACCTTGGTTCCTGAAAACACGTGCACGTACGAAATCGACACGAGTTGGACACGCGTCGGCGTCACGGTGTTAAATCCGGGCAGCTGCCCCCCGGAAGCGTTCAGCGCCAGCGGGAAGGACTGTGTGCTATCCCCAAAAAAATACCGGCCCGTCAGAATATTGTTCGGGTCGAAGTTCTGGTCGATCTTTCCAATGAAGCTGCTCAGGTTGTTTGAGGACGGCGAAATCACTTGCGCGTTGTTTCCGGCTGGGCAGCCCACATCCTCGCCCTGCCCCGCCGTGTGGGACGGGTTCCCGAACGTCCCGGGGAGGTTCGGCTTCGGCCAAAACTTCAGCAGTTGATTGGTCACCGGATTCGGCGTTCCGCCTCCCATTATGATTGCATTGTTGTCCACCGTCACTTGGGCCGGGTCAGGCACGCAGCCCAACGTCACCACACCCACTCCCTCTCGCTGCCCCTCATAATCCGCGAAGAAAAATGTTTTGTCCTTCACAATGGGCCCGCCGACTGACCCTCCGAACTGGTTGTTGCGAAATGGCGCCTGCGGCTGCCCCACAAAATTAAATGCGTTCCTCGCATCGAATACATTGTTCCGCAAGTATTCGAATGCCGTCCCATGAAGCCGGTTCGATCCGCTCTTGGTCACGATGTTGACCACCGCTCCCGCATTCCGCCCGTACTCCGGCTCGAAATTCGAGAGCACGTTCATCTCAGACACCGCATCAATCGGCAGTATCGCCGACGGCGTCGCAAACACTCCGCCCTGATTGATCGCCGGATCGTTCCGGTACCCATCATTCATATCCGTGCCGTCGAGCAAATAGTTGTTTGACCGCCCGCGCGCCCCGTTCATCGAAAATTCGCCATAAGATCCCGGCGAATCCGTAATCTGGTCAGGCGACCCCGTCACACCCGGATTCAAAAAGATCAATTTCGTATAGTCGCGCCCATTAATCGGCAGGTCCTTCACAGTATCCTGAGTAAGCGTCCCCCCCAGCGTGTCACCTGTCGTCTCCACCTGCGATAGCGTCTCGCCTTCGACCACAATCTGCTGGCTCATCGCCCCCGGCTTCAGAGCCGCGTCCACACGCCGTTCCACCGACACATCCACCTTCACCCCCGATGTCACCGACTTCTGAAACCCGTTCTTCTCAATCGTCACGTTGTACAGTCCGATGGGAAGTTCCGGCACCAAATAGCCGCCGTCTGTCGTCGTCTCCGTCGTGCGGTCAACGCCTGTCTCTGCATTGTGGACCGTCACCGTCGCTCCAGAGATCGATGCCCCACTAGCATCCGTCACCGTCCCCAGGATCGACCCGCGAAACGTCTGCGCCGCCGCGCCCCCCACCCCCAGCGCCACCACCATCAGCATCGCCGCGCACACCACCGCCACGCGCACACCCCACCGCCCGATTCGTCGCATTGTTTTCTCCTGTGGACGCTTATAACACCACCCGGGCACACACATCCCATCGCAAAGTCCAATGGAACCCATAACCGCAGCGGACGCCGCCCCCAGCGCCACCAGACACCCCCAAAATCACGTATAGCTATATGCCTCAAGAGGAAAGCGAGTCAAGCAAACTTTCCCCACGCTCGTCGCCCATTTTAATTCGACACGCGGTCATATGGAGTGCGCCGGCTCGCGCGCAGTTTGCGTCCCGAGCCAAGCCGAGGGGCCGCCGCTTTGTTACGTCGAGGCTCGCCTCGCCCGCGAGGATGCAGCGCCTTCTGCTGCTCCGAGTTCCGCCTTGCTCCGAAACGGATAAAACCTCCTTATGTGCTGATTGAGACAGACAGACGAATCCAAGCCCTCTACACTGGCTTCTGTTAACAGCCCAATCGTAAGGGAAAAGACAGGAATCAATATGTGTCAGAGAGATTGTCCAGTTTGCCGGCAACCGCTGGAAAAGAAACATCCCTTGGAGACAGTTCCCTGTTCCTGCGGCAAATACGTCTGGAAGGGCTAGAGCTGCCCTGATCTTTGCGGGATGGAAGCCACGCGCTCTTATCGTCGCCAGGTATTTATGAAATGGGTTGATCGCAGCAATTCGCGGACAAATAGTGATCAAGCTGATTGTCTTTGATTTGGACGGCACGCTGGCCGAAAGCAAATCACCGCTTGATTCCGAAATGGCGGTGCAGCTGCATCGCCTTCTCGCCATCGTCAAAGTGGCCGTGATTTCCGGAGGCGATTGGCCGCAATTTGAAAAGCAGCTCCTCTTCAATCTTCCTCATGACCAACGCTTGCTGAATCTCTCGCTCCTCCCTACATGCGGAACAAAGTTTTTTAAATACACGGGCGATTGGAAAAAGCTCTATTCAGAAGATTTCACCGCGGATGAGAAACACAAAATCACAACTTCATTAACGAAAGCAGTCGGAGAAGCAGGCTTCAAGCCCGAAAAAGTCTGGGGAGAGGTAATCGAAGACCGCGGAAGCCAGATCACATTCTCTGCATTAGGTCAGCAGGCTCCCTTGGAAGAGAAGAACAAATGGGACCCCGATTTCGCCAAGCGCAAGAAAATCAAAGCAATCCTCGACTTTTTGATTCCCGGTTTTTCCGTGCGCCTCGGAGGCACAACATCCGTTGATGTCACCAGACTCGGCATCGACAAAGGCTACGGAATCAGAAAGCTGCGAGATCTCCTCGCTATTTCGATCAAAGAGATGATCTTCATCGGCGATGCCCTGTTCGTCGGTGGCAACGACTATCCAGCTAAAGAAGCCGGTGTCGCGTCTATCCCGGTTCGGGGTCCCTTTGAGACCAAGCCCGTCACCGAAGCAATCATCGCGTGTTTGGATGGTGATCAGCCTAGCTGATCTTGTGTCGAGATTTGCTGCGTGGACCTAACTCAAAGTGCTCGGGAATCATCACCGTGCCGGAGCCGCCATCGCCGATGCCACTCCGCCATTACAATGCGCGTACGATCCATACGATCAAACAGATAATTACTATGGTCCCGATCAGTCCGTATCCAAACATTGTAGCCTCCTCCGGATTCCCGGATGCAACTCCCTCGGACCCGGAATCCAGAAGTGCCACTTTGCACCAGCAATTTCGCCATGTCTGTGCCATTCCGCACATAACCCTAATAACTCCTCGAGAGCTCCAAAAAAAACGTCGCGCCGAGCATTTGAGACCGTGAGTGGAAGTTATCTCATAAATGCTTCTCGTCGATGTCAACAGAGCCAGATAGTCTCTTGTTATTTCTGGTGCAGTGCCCCGTGCCCATTGCCATTCGAGGCCTGTGCAGCAACGGTCGATGGAGCCAAAATCAAATTTTCCGTGGGAATCATTCTCTGTTCCGGGTGGCGCTCGCCCGCAGCGCGTTCCGCCGCAGCAGCCGCCGCCTCCTTACTCTTTCGCGCGCTGCTTTCCACGGACCTCGCGGAAAGCAACGAGAGAAACGCTTCCCGCGAATCGTCTTCGAGCAGCCGCAGGATCTTCGTTTTCAGATGCGAAAAGAGAGTTCGCTCGTCGGCCGACGCGTCCACGGTCTCGAATCTGTATTCCTCGCTCAGCCGGTCAAACTCCGCCAGCAACGCCGCCTGGTAACTGCAAAAACTGTCGAACATGTCGTGCCCCGGATAGAGGTCCATTCCGGATTCCCAGTAATCAAACCCGCGGGAAAAAACTACGCGCGGCACCAGTTGCTCGATCCCCAGCCGCAAATAGAAGACCGCATCCGGCTTCAACGCCACGCTGAAAATGCTCCGAATCCACAGCGGATCCATCCCCCGCACAATCGCCCGCGCCATCAGCGAATAAATATAGCGGTCCGTCAGCACGATAAATCCGGCGCGCAACGCCGGCACGATCTCATTTTCGAGCCGATCCACAAAATCCGTGGCGTAAAAAAGCGATTGCGTCACGCGCCCAAGGTTATTTCCTTCCTTCGCCCGGCGTATCCCATCGCCCGCAAGCAGTGAACGCGTCATCCCCGTATCGAGCACCGCATGCCCCAGTTCCTCGAGCCACGGCTTCAGCAGATTGATCTGCGTCGTCCGCCCCACGCCATCGGTGCCCTCAATCACGATCAGCTTTCCTGCCAGGTCCGCGAGCCTCATTCCCGGGAGTTGCTTTCCATAAGTCTCTCTCATGCCTGCACCCTAACTTCCTTCGCCGTCGCCAGATGCGATTTCACAATCTGCCGCACGCTCGCCTGCTGAATCTCGATCGGCAGCGTGGCGTCAATCACCGTCAGCCCGAATTCCGGAATCATCTTTTCGTATTCCCCCAGGATGCGCCCCTGGAAAAGCCGAAAGCTTTCCGCCGCATCATCGCTCAAGCCCAAATCCATCCCCGCCTCGTAGAATTTGAAGCCGTCGCGCGCATCGAGCAGCCTCCCAATAGCTGTCTCGAGCGGCACGCGAAAATAAAAAGCCACCGTCGGCTGCACAGCGAACCCATAAAGATCCCGCACCCATTCGCGGTCCATCCCCCGCGCCACGTCCCTCGCAAACGCCGTATAAATGTACCGGTCACACAGCACCACTGCCCCCGCTTTCAATAGCGGCAATATGCTGCGCTCCGTCCGGTCCGCGAAATCCGTCGAATGAATCAGCGAAAATGTCGCCGGAGTAAGCAGTTTTTTCTTTTTGCCCAGCTTGGTGGTGTCCTTCACCAGCGCCGAAGAGTTCCACTCGCTGAAGACCACGCCGTACCCGCGCGATTCCAGCCACTTATGCAGCAGGCTCAGCTGCGTGGATTTTCCCGAGCCGTCAATCCCTTCCACCACGAATAGTCTTCCCGGAAAATGATGCTCCCCGTACTGCCGCACCATCGATACCGCCGGCTGAATCGGTGCGAAAACCTCAAACGGCCCGATCCGCACGCCCGAAGTGATCCCCATGTAGGTCCTGTCCGCGTAGCGCCCGAGCGCAAAAAAATAAACGCGCCTCCCCCGGTCCTCGCGAGATTTGATTTTGAATCGTCGCTAACCGGCCTCTGAGCTCCAGTTGGCGACCTCATAAAATCCGCCACCCCGTCCCAATTGTCAGCAGGAATCGCAATCGCCTGTATCGAATTGGAGACTCCCCACACCCTATAGCGTCTCCCTCGCACGCGCTCTCCGTACGGGCACGGCACGCCGTGCCCCCGCAGCGCCGCTCCGTGGCAACGCGTTCATCCCTCGCGCCCGGCTCAAGTCCTTCGCCGTTGCCTTCCCTCTGAAATCTGAAATTTTGAATTTGAAATCCCCGTCTTCACGTACCATGTCCAAGGAGGCTGCGTGATTTCGAGAGCGCTTTTCTTCGTCGGCTTGATTCTTTCCGCATCCGGATTCATCTCCCCCCCGCTAGCGCTCCTCGCCGGCCTAATCTTCGGCTTCAGCTTCGCCCATCCCTATCAAGCCCAGACGCGAAAACTAACCACCTACCTCCTGCAAGCCTCGGTCGTCGCGCTCGGCTTCGGCATGAACCTCCACGAAATCGTCCGCGCAGGCCGTTCCGGCTTCCTCTACACGGCCATCGGAATCTCGACCACCATGCTGCTGGGCTATTTTCTCGGGCGGCTGCTCGAAGTCGGCGGAAAAGTCTCCTATCTCATCACCGTCGGCACGGCCATTTGCGGCGGCAGCGCCATCGCCGCCGTTGCGCCAATCACGCACGCGAATGACGAAGAAATCGCCGTCTCCCTCGGCACCGTCTTCGTCTTGAATTCCATCGCGCTTCTAATTTTTCCCTTCATCGGCTACGGACTCCACCTCAGCCAATCCCAATTCGGCCTCTGGGCCGCCCTCGCCATTCACGACACAAGCTCCGTCGTAGGCGCCGCCGCCAAATACGGCAACGAAGCCCTGGCCATCGGCACCACCGTAAAACTCGCCCGCGCCCTCTGGATCATCCCCCTCGCCCTCTCGACCGCCTACTTCATGAAGAGCAAAGCCCGGATTCAATGGCCCTGGTTCATTTTATTTTTCTGCCTCGCCGCCGTCGCAAACTCCTACGTGCCGTTCTTCGCCCCCGCCTATCCCATCCTCAGCCGCCTGGGCAGAATCGGCCTCACCGTAACGCTCTATTTGATCGGTACAGGTCTATCGAAGGAAACGCTCAAAAGGGTGGGCGCACGCCCGCTCGTTCAAGGCGTGCTGCTCTGGGCTCTGGTGGCCATCGCGTCGCTCCTGGCCATTCGTGCAGGACTAATCGCAATTTAGCGCGTCGGCGCCTCGTCGGCTCCGCGGCTTATTTCAGCAAATACTTGAAAAAATTCACTTCGCGCGTCCAGGCCTCCGCCGCGGCCTCTGGACGGTAGCCATCCTTGTTATTCGGATTTTCAAATGCGTGCCCCGCCCCCGGATACACCTTGACGTCGAACGTGTGGCTCGTGGCGGACATGGCTTTCTTGAAAGCCTCCACGTCCGCGACGGTAATCCCGCGATCGTCTTCGCCAAAATTTCCCATCACCGGCGCCCCAATCTGCTGGATGTCGTTCGGATCCGTCGGCAGCGCCCCGTAATTCACCACGCAAGCGCGCAAATGCGGCTCGTGAACCGCCAGTTGAATCGAAAATCCCCCCCCCATGCACCATCCCACCGAGCCAATCCGATCCGGCTTCACGTCCTTGCGCGCCGCCAGGTACGCAAACGCAGCCTTCAAATCCTGCACCCCGCGGTCCTGCGGCAATCCGCGCATCAATTCGTGCGCCTGGCCCGGATCTCCGGCCGTCTTCCCGCGATACAGGTCCACAGCCAGCGCCACAAATCCCAGCTCCGCAAATTTCACCGTCTGCTCCTTCACCCAGTCATTCAATCCCCACCATTCGTGAATCACGATGATGGCTCCATGCGGCCCCGGCGTATCTGGCAGCGCAAGAAACCCGCCAATCGTGTCGTTCCCGCTCTTGAATTCCACCGTCTCCGTCTTCGGCGCCCCCGCACCCGCCCGCGCAATAAGCGCCGCCGATATCCCCCCCACCAAAATAATTGCCGCCAGCAATCGCAAAGCGACCTTCATAAACATGAATTGTCCTCCCAAAAAATTTCGACCTGCAATTGTAGTCCGCAGCCCGGCCCCGCACCAACTAAGCGGTGCGTTCCACCTGGACCGCCGTACCGTAGGCCAGCACTTCCGTGACGCCCTGCATCACTTCCGTCGCATCGTAGCGTACGCCAATCACTGCGTTCGCGCCATGCCCCGCCGCATGCTGCATCATCAATTCCAGCGCCTCTTCCCGCGTTTTCTCGCACATCTCCTCAAAAAGCGTGATGTTCCCCCCCACAATCGTCTGCAGCGACGCACCGAGCGTCCCCAGCACGCTCCGCGATCGCACAGTCACTCCGCGCACCAACCCCAGCGTCTTCACCACGCGATAGCCCGGCAGCTCAAACGAAGTCGTCACCATCCCCGGATTCACGCCCACACTCATCGCTCAATCTCCTTATCGCCGGGTGCCCCGCCACGCAACCCCGCCCAATACTACATTCGAAGGATACTCTTTCAAGCGACATGCACATGAAAAATGAATCTGCGAGCTCCCGCGTTGGTCGAAGTAGTACAGGTGGGAGCCCCCTGCTTAAGCAGGGGGAGCTGGACTTCAGTCCAGCGGAAGAACATCCGACTTTAAAACGGGCTTCAGCCCTGGGCCTTCTTTATGCCCGCCCCTAAAACGCACGGAAACACCAAGCCCGCCCCATCGCGTCAAAGCAATATGGAAACCCATCGCCGCCTGCCGCAAAATAGATGCGCCCGCAGCCCAGGCCCAGGAGGCCACGCAATCATGACTCGCAAAAAATGGCTCGCCCCCGCATTAGCCATTGCCGCAGCCGCCCTAATATATTTCTCGGCCGCAAACCTCATTCCCCCCGCGCACGCCGACCCCCGCCAAGAAATCACTCGCCTCGCCGAACTCATGCAATGGCACCCCGGCACAATCGTCGCCGATATCGGCGCCGGTGACGGCGAATACACCTTCGAAGCCGCCGAAAAGGTCGGCCCCTCCGGCCGCGTCTTCGCCACAGAAATCGACCAGGACAAACTCAAATCCCTCCGCACCGAAGTCGCCGCTCGAAAACTCTCAAACGTAACGGTAGTCGAAAGCGCCGCCGACGACACCCGGCTCCCCGCAAACTGCTGCGACGCCATCTTCCTCCGCCACGTCTACCACCACATCACCCAGCCGCAAGCATTCGACAAAAATCTCCTCCGCTCCCTAAAGCCCGGCGCCCGCCTGGCCATCATAGATTTCCCCCCAGATAAAAGTCTGCCGCCCGTCGAAGGCATCCCGAAGAACCGCGGCGGCCACGGCATCCCCCAAAAAATAATGGTCGACGAACTAACCGCCGCAGGCTTGCAACTCGAAAAAGTGGTAAAGGATTGGTCCGCCCGCGACTACTGCGTCATCTTCCAGAGGCCGAATCTTTAGGTAGGGGTCCAGGCATTGGTTGAGCTCGTCCGGGTGGGAGCCCCCTGCTTACCGAAGGCCCGCCATAGCCTTGGCGGAGGCGGGAGCAGGGGGAGCTGGACTTCCAGTCCAGCGGAAAATCCTTCACCTTTAAATTGGGCTTCAGCCCTGGGCTTTCTTCACACCTCGCGCGAGACCACATATTCGAATCCCGTGTCGTCAGCGCAGTACAATAACAGCCGCGATATGGAGACCAAGAACTTCAACATTCCCGCGGGGAAGGTATTCCTTGACTGACGACGCCCCAAGAATTCTCGATCTCTCCTCCCTCCCCTTCGATCAATTCGTCGACTTCTTCTTTGCTCGCGCCCCCGTCCCCGATGACCAGCAATACGACTACTTCATGCAAGATCCCTCCGGCCAGCAGTTCGACGAAGCCGTCCCCTCCGCTCCCTCCGTCATCGTCGAGCACATGACCAGGCTCTTCACCGAATTTGGCCAAATCGCCCCCAAATTTTCGCTCGCGCAACTCGATCAGGGCGTCTGGGGCCTTCTAGGTTGCAATCTTCGGCTCTATGAATTCCTGTGGGATTCGTCCATCCCGCTGGACCAGCGAATCCAGTGCATTCGCTCGATGTATTCGGTGTTCGCTGATTTTGTAGCCCTATCAGAACTAAAGCCAAACGAAACCGGCTTCTACATGTGGTGGGACCTCATTCTTTTCTCGTTCTGGGTCGAGCAGACCTACGAGCGCAAGCTTCCATCAGAAAGTTATGACCTTCTTGACGAAGATAGCCGAAGGCTGCTTGACGCAGCGTTCGAAACGCTAGTCGAAATCCTCAAACTGAATAACGCCACAACGAATTCCTGCGCCCTGCACGGCCTCGGGCATCTCCAGCACCCCGGCGTCCGCACCGTCGTCCAAGCCTACATCGACACTCAACCGCCCGGTTTGCCTCCCGACACCCTCAAGTGGCTCGAAAGCTGCCGCGACGGAAAAATCATGTAACGTTCTGCGCGCAGCAAGCCTCCCCACCGCTGCGCCCGCTTGCATTGCCGATTTTCCCCGCCAGGAGTAGAATGCGCCCATCCGAAGCAAGAAAGTCGGACGCGAAAATATAGACGGTCGCGAATAAGAACACTGAATAACGCGCAGGACTTGCCCCTCGCGCGCCCCAGGGAAAAGGAGTCACCAATGAAAAATTCATTCACCAAATTATCCTGGATGATCGCGGCCTTGATGCTCGCAGTTTTTTCTCCGGCCGTCGCTCACGCCCAGGCGGAAACCGGCGCTCAGGAACACCCAACCACAAACATGGCTCCCATCACAGCTCCGGTTGAGAAAACCGATTTCAAGGGTCAAGTTTCCTTGCCCTTCCAGGCACAATGCCACGGACACAAAATCGCTCCCGGGGAATACACGTTGACGGTGAAGACGGTCGGAGAAGATAAGATGGTCACGCTTCAGCGCGAAGGCAGCGATGTCGTACTGAAGTCCCGCCCCATCACCCCCACCTCGGTCCCAGACGAGGGCCACAGCGTCCTGATGGTAAGGCACGGACCCGGCCCCTCCTCCCACACCCTCGAAGGAGTCTATGTGGAGAGCCTCAAGGTAACTCTGGTCCTCGATGAAAGTGGAAAATCAGGTCGGCTCGACAAAATGTTCGCCGGCCTTAAGCGCATCCCGATTTCCTAAGCCAATCGATTCACGCGCAGCCGCGATCCGGATCATCGGGTGAATTCTCTACCGCAATATGCGGCTAACCCCCGATGGTAGCCTCGCACGACCTCTTTTACCCTCTCCGCGTTCATGAAGTCCCCTTCATAGAAACGCTCGCTCGCAACGTTGACGGGTGCGCCCCCGAGTCGCACCCGTCAACGCCCGCCGCACCCCAGTGGCGCGGACACTCCTGTCTGCGCTCTTACGACCAACCCTCGCCCCAACCGCCACCGCCAAGAATCGGATCGCACACGCATCGCCAGTGCCATCGTTCTCTATGATTTATCAGCAACCCGGGGGAACGCCAATCCTCGCCCGCCGTTTGTCGGCAGGCCCCGATCGGCCGTCCAGAGCTCGTTGACATGTGCTCCACATGCAAGTACGCTGATCTCATGCCGGCCATGATTCAGATCCGCAATGTGCCGTCCGACTTGCACCGCGAACTCAAGTCGCGCGCCGCGCTCGCAGGCATGTCCCTCTCGGATTACCTTCTCCGCGAGTCGCGCCACGCCCCGGACCGCCCTACTCTTGATGAAATGCGGAAGCAGCTTTCGGGCCGCCAGCCCGTGCGGCTGCATCCCGCGCCAGCGGCTGCCGTGCGCGCCGAGAGGGCATAGGCTAACCGCATGGAAATACGTCTTAAGCCCGAGACGGAATCACGTCTAAATGAATTGGCCTCCAGGAGCGGTCGCCCGGCTGATGAACTTGTGGAAGATGCTATGGCTGCCTATCTGACTGAAGTGGCCGATGTACGAAATATGCTCGATAGCCGCTACGATGATATCCAGAGCGGTCGCGTCAAGCCCGTTGATGGTGAAGCCTTCTTTGAAGACCTGCGCCGGCGCGAAAGTGAACTCCTCAAGCGCCGCTCCCCGAAATGACGGATGACCAGGGTTTTGAACTTCACCCTGGCGCTGCGCACGACATCACCGAGATCTGGCAGTTCATCGCCGAGGACAATCCTATTGCGGCCACGCGCTTCCGTGAGGAGATTCTCGACGCGATTCGCAAGCTTGTGACATTTCCCCACCAAGGTCATAAGCGCTCCGATCTCACCGCGCGGCCGCTGCGGTTTCAGACCATCCGCGATTATCTCATCGCTTATGCGCCCGGTGAGAAGCCCCTCGTCGTTATCGCGGTGATTCATGGCCGTCGAAATCCCCGGATTATGGCGGCCATCTTGCGCGCAAGAGAATGAATGCGAGTGCGCCAGCCTTTCGCATCCGTCCGTTCCACGATTAACCCTGCCCCGGCGGCGCTGAATTGTACGCTACGTCTCTCGAAGATCGTCCAGGAAGTCGTCGAACCTGTAGGAACGCAACAATAAACCAGAGTGGGAGCAATCCAGGCACACCCGTCCTCATGCTCCAAACCACCGGACGGGATGACCGAATCAGAAGACCAGTTAAGCCGCTGCCAGATACTGCCAGGCACTGCCCGAATACTTCACCTGGAACACTCCGCCTTCATCCGCGTGGAGAAAGTAATCCCCAGTCGGGATCCGGTGCGCGCTCTCCGACTTCACCACGCACTTCGCCCAACGAGTCGGCGCAGGACCGCGCCCATGCTTCTTCTCAGGTGCTACTAGCTGGATGCCGTAATTAACACGATACTCGACTCCAGTGGGTCGAGTGGGAACTAACCGCCCGCTTCCCATGCGCTTATTAGTTTTCATAGCTGGTTAGATGCGCGAAACGCCTTTCTGGTTCCCTCGTAATATGCCCACACTAAAGCCTGTCCGCTCATATGGTTATATAGTACTGGAACCTTTTGAGTCTCCAATTAAACCACAAATCGCCCCCCATTACTACAACTATCGCAAAATCAGTTCCTTACCAGCACTATTAACCAATTGACAAACAGACTCCCCCGTGCTACCATCTCCCGTGACAAAATTAAACCAACTTCCCCATCATCCCAGCCCGCCGATGGATCGTCCCAGTTCTCCTGCATACACCTCATCCTTCGATCCGTTTTCCGGCGCCCTCCTCAAGACGAAGAGAAGTCTAGTAGCAACAGTCGCCAAGTCAAAAATTGGACTAAACAATTGCAAACAAAGGAAATCACAATTTTCTACCCGCAACAAAAACGGCTCTTCCCTTTTCAAGGGCTCGAATTTCATCCTCCACCCCTGTCCCCGTCCCAAGCACGATGGGGTTGCGGAGGCGGTTCGAGGGTCCTCTAGCCACTCGCCACTAGTCACTAGCCACGGCCTTTCTAATCGGTCCTACCGACGATTAGAATTCAATATATCTCCTACAAAACAAAGGACCGAGATACTTTCTAATCGGTCCAAAAGCGGCGTTTTTTTAATCGCTTTTGTGCCCCCTCCCCGATGGCTCCAGCCGCCCTTGCGTGGTAGAATGGGAATGCGTTCGCCGCACCTGAAAATTCTCCTAAGGAATCCATCGGGGCTGCAAGACCGCGCTTGCAGCCCTTTCCATTTGGCTGGGACCCAATGACGACACCGATTCGCAATATAGCCATCATCGCCCACGTCGACCACGGCAAGACCACCCTGGTCGACGCCATGCTCCGCCAGAGCGGCATCTTCCGCGAAAATCAGGAACTGGTCGAGCGCGTCATGGACTCCAATGACCTCGAGCGCGAGCGCGGCATCACCATCCTCGCCAAGAACACCGCCCTCACCTACCGCGGGACCAAAATCAATATAGTTGACACGCCCGGCCACAGCGATTTCGGCGGCGAAGTCGAACGCGCCCTGCGCATGGTGGACGGCGTCCTGGTCCTTGTGGACGCGAGCGAAGGCCCACTCCCCCAGACCCGCTACGTCCTCCAAAAGGCTCTCGCCGCCAAGCTTCCGCCCATAATGGTCCTGAATAAAATCGATCGGCCAGACGCCCGCCCCGCCGAAGTCCTCGATGAAATCTACGACCTCTTCATCGATCTCGACGCCACCGAAGACCAGCTCGATTTTCCCGTCATCTACACAAACGCAAAAACCGGCGTCGCCCACCGCCAAATCGGCGACGATTCCACCACCTTGCAACCGCTCTTGGAGGAAATTGTCCGCTCCATGCCCGCGCCCTCGGGCGATCCCGCGGCCACTCTCCAAATCCAGGTCACCAATCTCGACTACAGCGACTTTCTCGGACGCGTAGCCATCGCCCGCGTCTTCGAGGGCACGCTCAAGCGCGGGACGGAAGTCGGCATCGCCAAGCTCAACGGCACAATCCAGCCGACAAAAATCACCAAGCTCTTCACCTTTCGCGGCCTCGAACGCGATGAAGCCGAGGAAGTTTCCGCAGGCGATATCGTAGCCATCGCCGGTGTCGAAGGCATTCAAATCGGCGAGAGCATCACCGATCTCGAAAATCCCGCGCCGCTCGAGCCACTCCTGATTGATGAGCCCACCCTCACCATGGTCTTCACCATCAACACCTCGCCCTTCGCCGGCCGCGAAGGCCAATTCGTCACCTCCCGCGACCTCCGCGCCCGCCTCGAAAAAGAATTGCTCACCAACGTTTCCTTGCGCGTCGAAGACATGGGCTCCACCGACGCCTTCCGCGTCCTAGGCCGCGGCGAATTGCAGCTCGCGATTTTGATCGAAACGATGCGCCGAGAAGGATACGAGGTGATGGTCGGCAAGCCCGAAATCGTCGTGCGCACCGAAAATGGAAAGCGCATGGAGCCGCTCGAGCTTCTCATCGTCGATTGCCCGGAAAATTTTATCGGCATCGTCATGGAATCGCTCGGCACCCGCCGCGGCGAATTGAAAAAAATGGTCAACCACCATTCTGGCCGCGTCCGCATGGAATTCAGCATCCCCTCCCGTGGCTTGATCGGATTGCGCAGCCAGCTGCTCACCGATACGCGCGGTACTTCGCTGATCCATTCCCTCCTCGAAGGCTGGACGGATTACGCGGGCGACATGGCCATGCGCCTCACCGGCGCACTCGTTGCCGATCGCCCCGGCGTCTCAGTCGCCTACGCCATATGGGGCATCCAGGAGCGCGGTGAAATGTTCGTCGGCCCCGGCGTCGAAGTCTACGAAGGAATGATCGTCGGCGAAAATTCCCGCGAAGACGATATGAACGTCAATATCACCAAGGAAAAGAAACAGACCAACATGCGCTCCTCCTCCGCGGATGAAGCCATTCGGCTGATTCCTCCCCGCGAGTTGACTCTCGAAAAAGCCATCGAGTTCATCGCCGATGACGAGTACGTCGAAGTGACCCCGAAATCCATCCGCCTCCGCAAAAAAGTCCTCGACGCGAAGCGCCGCCCCAAGCGCTGGCAAGAGATCAAAGCCAGCGCGGAAGCGTCGTCCTGATGGGGAACGAATGCCAAAACTCAACGAAGGCCAACAACCTGCACCTCAAGAGAGGCCCTTTCCCGCTCCCGTTATCCACCCCAATTTCTGTCCGGTAACGGGACAGGTGATTCCCACCAGCGGGCAAAATGGTCCCGCCAGAAACCTGCAATTGCCCGTAAGAAGCACAATCAAATGGGCTTATAGATGATGGGACACCGGAAGATGATTTGCGCTATATATGTCAGGAATTGGAGAGGTTACAGCCGTGGATATCGCCCGTCCAGAAGCTAAAAGGCAGAAAAAGATGCGCCGCGTTTTTTATATCGCCGCGGCGGTAGTACTAATTCCGCTCATGACGTACGCCCTATCGCGACTGAAGCCGGCCGCGCCAAGCGTTGACCGCGCGACGGTCTGGACCGACACGGTGAAACGCGGCCCGATGCTCCGCGATGTCCGAGGATTAGGTACCCTGGTGCCGGAAACCATCCGGTTGCTCCCGGCAGCCACAGACGGCCGGATTGAGCAACGCTATCTACTCCCCGGAGTGCCCGTCAAAGCAAACACAGTAATCCTGGATTTGAGCAATCCGGAATTACAGCAGGCGGCCCTGGATGCGGAATTTCAGTTGCGCGGCGCTGAAGCGGGGCTGAACAACACCAAAGCGCAGCTCGAAAATCAGTTGATGGACAAGCGCGCGCAAGCAGCGGCCATCCGCTCGGCCTTTCACACCGCCGATTTGCAGCGGCACAACAACGAGCAGCTTTACGCGCTCGGGCTAGTGGCCGAAACAATCGTGAAAACTTCCGTGGTGCAAGCCGAAGAGCTGGACAAGCAAAACGACATCGCGCAAAAGCAGGTCGAAACGTTTGCGAATTCCATTCCGGCGCAGCTCGCCGTCCAACAGGCCAACGTGGACGAAAAGCGCGCGCTGTACGACCTGAAGCGCTCGCAACTGGACCAGTTGCACGTGCGCCCTGGTATTGATGGCGTGCTCCAGGAACTCGACGTCGAAGTCGGTCAAAAAGTGATTCAGGGAACGGTGCTCGCGCGCGTCGCGCAACCGACGCATTTGAAAGCGGCACTGAAGATTGCCGAAACGCAAGCGAAAGACATCACCATTGGCCAGAAAGCGACCGTCGACACGCACAACGGCGTAATTCAAGGCCACGTCTCGCGCATTGATCCCGCCGTCGTGAACGGAACGGTGACCGTGGATGTGGCCCTCGAAGGCGCGCTGCCGCAAGGTGCGCGGCCGGATTTGAGCGTCGAGGGCACGGTTGAAATCGAACGGCTCGCGGACGTTCTCTATGTGGGACGCCCGGTGCACGGCGAAGCAAACAGCACCGTCGGCCTCTTCAAACTAGTTGACGATGGAAAAGACGCATCGCGCGTGCAGGTCGAATTGGGCCGCACGTCGGTGAATACGGTCGAAATCGTGAAGGGTTTGCAAATCGGCGACCAGGTGATTTTGTCGGACATGTCCGCCTGGGATAATTTCGACCGCGTGCAATTGAAGTAGGGTACTTTTAATGGCGCCGCAAACGTATCAAGAGCATGGAAGGAGCCCAGCATGAACAGTAATGCAGAATCGTTGATTAAGCTTGAGGGCGTCACGAAAGTTTTCTACACCGATGAAGTGGAGACGCACGCCCTCGGTGGCGTCCACTTGGACATCAAGAGCGGCGAATTCCTTTCCATCGCCGGACCCTCGGGTTGCGGCAAATCCACGCTGCTCTCGATTCTCGGCCTGCTCGATTCACCGACCGACGGCAACTACTGGATCAACAAGCAGGCGGTGGCGAATCTTTCGCTTTCAGACCGCACGCGCATCCGCAACCGCGAGATCGGCTTCGTTTTTCAGGCGTTCAACCTGATCGGCGACCTCACGGTTTACGAAAACGTCGAGCTGCCGCTGACCTATCGCAGCATGGCCGCAGCCGAGCGGAAAAAGCGCGTGCAGGAAGTGATGGAGCGCGTGGGAATGGCGCACCGCATGAAGCATTACCCGTCGCAGCTTTCAGGCGGCCAACAGCAGCGCGTGGCCGTGGCGCGAGCTCTGGTGGGGCAGCCATCCATCCTGCTGGCGGACGAGCCCACTGGAAACCTCGACTCGAAAAACAGCGAAGCAGTAATTGATTTGCTGCGGCAATTGCATCGCGAGGGCGCCACCATCTGCATGGTGACGCATGACCCGCGCTATGCCAGCATAGCCGATCGCACCATTCATCTCTTCGACGGGCGCATCGTCGAAGAAACGGTGGGCTCGCGCACCGCGAGCGTATAAACCGGCTCCGGCCAGAGATTCGTAAAACCTTCCGAACGCACAGGCCGAAAAAAAATTTCGGCAACGCGGGACTGGTGTTTTTACTCGATGTACGGGAGCAGAAATTGGGAACACTGATCCAGGACATCCGCTTTGGCGTCCGCCTGCTGCTGAAGGCTCCGGGATTCACAATCATCGCTATTCTCACGTTGGCACTGGGCATCGGCGCAAACACGGCAATATTCTCGGTCGTCAATGGCGTCCTTCTCCGTCCGCTTCCGTACCCGCAGCCCAGGCAACTCGTGGTTCTCTCGGAAAAGACTCAGAATTTCGAACGCTCCTCAATCTCCTATCCGAATTTTCTGGATTGGCAGCGCCGCAATTCCACTTTCTCCTCCATCGCCGCCTATCGCAGTGACAATTTCAGTCTCACGGGCAGCGGAGAAGCGCAGCGCGTGCGTGTGGGATTGGTCTCGGCCGGCTTCTTCGAGATTCTCGGCGTAAGCCCGGTCCGCGGGCGGCTATTTACGCCGGAGGAAGATCGCCGCGGTGGTCCACACGTTGCGCTCATCAGCGCCGGCCTGTGGCAGAGCAAGTTCGGCTCCGCGCCTGACGTGGTGGGAAAGACGATTACCATGGACGGCGACGGATACACGGTAATCGGAATCGTGCCGGCGGATTTCCACTTGGAATCGACGAATTTTGTGAAGCCTAAAGAAGTCTATGTCCCGATTGCACAGGGCGGAGGCGCGCGTTTTTATGAGCGCGACGCGCACGAGGGGACCAGGGCCATCGGCCGATTGAAGCCAGGGGAAACCGTTGCCGCAGCTCAATCCGACATGACCCAAATCGCGGGAACCCTTTCCGCGGAGTACCCGGACGCCGATAAGGGCGCGGGCATAGACGTCATGCCGATGAAGGAGGATGTTGTCGGCGACGTTCAGCCCTTCTTGCTGGTGTTGCTGGGCGCGGTTGGTTTTGTGCTGCTCATTGCCTGCGTCAACGTGGCCAATCTTCAGCTGTCACGTTCGACATCCCGCGCACGCGAATTTGCGGTTCGTGCCGCTTTGGGGGCGACCCAGTCGCGAGTGATCCGCCAATTGCTCACGGAAAGCATCCTGCTGGCACTGGCAGGCGGCGCTCTGGGCTTGTGCCTGGCCGTCTGGGGAACGCAAGCAGCCATGAAAGCACTGCCGGAAACGCTTCCTCGTAGCGAGGCAGTCGGTCTCGATGGACGCGTGCTTGTCTTCACCTTGGCCGCTTCCATCCTCGCAGGCGTGATTTTCGGACTCGCACCGGCGCTGAAAACGTCGCGGCCGAATCTGCAAGAAACACTGAAAGAGGGCGGCCGGGGGGGCAGCGGCGCGCGGCATCGCGCGCAGGGCGTGTTCGTGGTGTTCGAGATGGCCATGGCGCTGACACTTCTGATCGGTGCCGGGTTAATGGTTCGAAGCCTGTACGGGCTATGGAAAGTAAATCCGGGGTTCAATCCTAAAGGCGCATTATCGTTCGAATTCTCACTATCGCCCTCGCTCGGCGCAAATCCCGAAACATCCCGTTCCGCGATTCGCCAGATGGTTGAAACACTGCGGAGCGTGCCAGGTGTGGAAGAAGTCTCCGCCACCGGCGGAGCCCTGCCTATGGGCAGCGATGACGAGGAATCCTTTTGGCTCGATGGCCAGGCAAAGCCGGCGAACGAAAGCGAAATGGCGCAAGCCATCTTCTATTTCGCACAGTCCGGATACGCGGGAGCGATGGGGATTCCGCTTCTTCGGGGCCGCTTTTTCACCGAGGATGATAATGCCCATTCGTCTCCCGTCATTGTGATTGATGCAGATTTTGCCCGGCAATATTTCCCGAACGCAGATCCCATCGGGAAACGGATTCACGTGCAGGTTTTCGGCGTGGCGCCGGAAATCATCGGCGTGGTCGGGCACGTGAAGCAATGGGGCTTGGACAGGGATGGAGACGCCAAGCACCCCATCCTCGCACAAGCGTACATGCCCTTAATGCAAGTCCCCGACGAGTTTTGGACCGGGCCACCCTCGTCTCGCGTAGTCGTGCGAACCGAGGGCTCGCCGGCCGCTCTGGTTCCGATGATCCGGGAGGCGCTCCAAAAATTGAACGCCGAGAATGTGATGTACGAAACTGAGCCGTTCGAGGAAATCGTGGCCGACTCAATGGCGAACCGGCGATTCTCCATGGTCCTGCTCAGCGTCTTCGCGGCGCTTGCGCTGCTCTTGTCGAGCATCGGGATTTACGGCGTGATTTCGTTCGTGGTCGGGCAGCGCACTCATGAGATCGGCATTCGAATCGCGCTGGGAGCGCAGCAAACTGATGTACTGCGCCTGATGCTGGGCGAGGGGATGAAGATGGCGCTGGTCGGTGTAGGAATCGGAGTTGCTGTGGCGCTCGCGCTCACACGCCTGATGGTGAGAATGCTGTATGGCGTCAGCGCCACCGATCCAATCACGTTCGCTGCCGTCGCAATTGTCCTGACCGTCGTTGCGCTCTTCGCGTGCTACATCCCGGCGCGCCGGGCGATGCGCGTGGATCCGATCGTGGCGCTGCGCTATGAGTAGGAAGTGAAATTCATGGGAACCTTGCTGCAGGACATCCGGTATAGCGCCCGGCTGCTGCTGAAGAGGCCGGGATTCACGGCGGTGGCCATCCTGACGCTGGCGCTCGGCATCGGCGCGAACACCGCGATTTTTTCCATGGTGAATAGTGTCCTGCTCCGTCCGCTCTCCTACCGCGATCCGCAGCGGCTCTGTCTCATTCGAGAAGTTATTCCGCAATTGAGCAAGTTCTATCCTTCGATTCCCGCCAACGCGCCAAGTTTTTTGATCTGGCAGCGCGACTGCAAGTCCTTCGATCAAATCGCTATCGTCGAGGCTCGCTCGATGGCCTTCACCGGCACTGGAGATCCGAAAGAAGTGCCGGGCGCCCAGGGTTCAGCAAATTTATTCAACGTTTTGGGGGTTCAGCCGGCGCTCGGCAGGCTATTTTATCCGGAAGAGGATCAGCCAGGCCGCGACCATGTGGTGATTCTGTCGAGTTCATTCTGGTACAACGAATTTCATGGCGATCCGCGAATCATCGGGAAGACAATCGCGCTCGATGCTGTCCCGTATGAAATCGTCGGCGTGCTGCCTCCGTCATTTCACTTTCCAAAGGAAGAAGGGCTGGGCACGCTGACGCGGTTCGGAGCGAAGACGGAGTTCTTCAAGCCGCTGGGAATCGACACAACGCACATGGGTCTTGTCGGTGACTTTGATTATGCTGCGATCGCGCGGCTGAAACCTGGGGTAACACAAGAGGAGGCGCTGGCCGAGTTGAACGTAGTACAGGCGCAAATTGCGAAGCAATCGGGCCAAAACGTGGATCTGCTCGCGAATCTCGTGCCGCTCGAAACACAGGTGGTGGGTCCGGCTCGCCGAGGTCTGCTTCTGCTCCTGGCGGCTGTGGGCGCGGTGATGCTGATTGTGTGCGTAAACCTGGTGAACCTGCTGCTGGCCCGCGTCCCGGGGCGGATGCGCGAGGCGGCGGTGCGGATGGCGTTGGGCGCGACGCGCGCGCGGCTGGTGCGCCAGATGCTGACGGAGACGCTCTTACTGAGCCTCGGCGGCGGACTGCTGGGCGTGGCGCTCGCGTATAACGGACTGCGATGGCTCATGGATGTGGCTCCGCTGGGCTTGCAACGGTTGGACGAAGTGCAGTTGGATGGACGCGTGCTGTGGTTCGCATTTTTCCTTTCCGTGGGGACGGGCGCCCTCTTCGGAATCCTGCCAGCATGGCGGATGGCGCGCGCGGACGCACAGCATGCGCTCAACGCGAATGGTGGACGAATGACCGAAGGCCGTGGGCCGGCCCGGATGCGACAGGGTTTGATTAGCCTTGAAGTCGGATTGAGCACTGTGCTGTTAATTCTTGCCGGGCTGCTCACGACAAGCCTGGTGAGACTGCTCGGAGTCGAGAAGGGATTTGGCACGGAGCACGTCCTGACGGCAGGCGTTGATCTGTCCTCCGCGAATTACGCGTCCCCGCAGGACAAGATTCACTTTTATGATCGGGTACTCGCCGGCGCCGCCGCGATTCCGGGCGTGAGCGCGGCGGGCTTGGTGAGTGAATTGCCGCTGGAAGGTGAAAGGCACGTCTCGCCCGTGTGGGCGGCGGATGCCGCCAAGCCTTCTCCCGCTGAATTGCCGATTGTCAACTATCGCTTCATCAGCCAGGGATATTTTGAGGCCATGGGCATTCCGTTGCGGCGGGGCCGGGCGCTCCAAGAGAATGATCGCGATCGGGACGTCGCCGTGGTGTCCGCAAGCCTGGCGGAACGTTTGTGGCCCGGGCAGAATCCCATCGGAAGGCAGATCTACACTACCGCTGGGACGCACCCGACACACGAAGTGGTGGGCGTTGTGGGAGACATTCGCACGGTGCGCCTGGACGCCGCGCCGGTTCTGATGGTTTACATCCCTCAATGGGAGCGGCCTGTTGCAAAGGCCGCTCTGGTGGTGCGAACGACAGCGGATCCGCGCGCCGCTGTGGCCGCGGTCCGCGAAGTGATTCGCAAAGTGGATTCCTCGGTGCCAAGCGTCCAAGTGCGGCCGATGGCCGAAGTCGTATCCGAATCCGTGGCCGCCAGGCGCTTCCAGCTACAGCTCGCCGGTCTCTTCGCGGGATGCGCGTTGCTGCTTGCCGCCCTGGGAATTTATGGAGTGGTCGCCTATAGCGTTGAGCAGCGGCGCAATGAAATCGGAATTCGCATGGCATTGGGCGCGCAAGCCCGGGACGTCGGAAAACTGGTGCTCGACGGAGGGATGAGGCCTGTCGTCATCGGGCTTGCAATCGGAATAGTGGCGGCCGTTGCTACCGCTCAATTAGTCCGCAGCCTTTTGTTTTCGGTGAGCGCCACGGATCCCGTGACGATTGCCGGCGTCGGAATCGTAATCGTGTTTGCGGCAGCGATGGCTTGTTACATCCCTGCGCGGCGGGCCATGAAAGTGGACCCGATCGTGGCGCTGAGGTACGAGTGAGGTTGATCGTTCGAGCGTGCCAATCACAAATCAAAGGCGCACGCAAGGCACCCAGGAATTGGAAGCGATGAATTGGCGGGAGTGAAAAATGGGAACCATCATGCAGGATATTCGTTACGGATTTCGCACGCTGCTGAAGAACCCCGGCTTCACGGCAGTCGCCATCATGACCCTCGCGCTGGGCATCGGTGCGAACACCGCGATCTTTAGCCTCGTCGATGCGTTCCTGCTACGCCCGTTGCCGGTAAAGGATCCGGGAAGGGTCATCACGCTCGGCTATCAAGTCGAGGGCACGGCCGGGCTTTCGGCAAATACATTTTCGATGCCTGACTACCGCGATATTCACAATCAAACGGGCGACGTGTTCTCGAGCCTCATCGCGTACCAGATCGGACTGGATGGGTTGACGGTTGGCGGAAAGCCGGATCGAATCGTCACCAGCTACGTTACTGGCGATTATTTTTCAATGATGGGGATCAAGCCGGCTCTGGGCCGCTTCATTTTGCCCTCGGAAGGAGGGACTATCGGAGCCGACCCTGTGATGGTGCTCGGCTATGCTTACTGGAAAACCCACTTCGGGGGCGACCCGCAAATAGTCGGAAAGAAAGTTTCGGTGGACGGCCACCCGGTGACGATCGTGGGCGTTGCGCCAGAGGGGTTCTTCGGCCTGTTTACGTTGGTGGATATCCAGGGATATTTGCCGCTGGGAATGGCAACCATCGAAGGCAATCCTGCCGATTTCATGACCAGCCGCGGATTCCGGCAGCTCTTCGTTTTCGGCCGCCTTCAGCCCGGCGTGAGCATCGGAAAGGCGCAATCCACACTCAACGTCGTGGCAGGGCGGCTCTCGCAGGAATATTCCAAAGACGACAAGAACCTGAGCCTCCTGGTTTACCCGGAGCTTCGATCCAGGCCGAGTCCCGACCCGAAGAACACTCTACTCGTAATTTCAGGATTGTTCCTAGGCCTCGCGGCGATGGTGCTGCTCCTTGCCTGCGTCAACGTGGCGAATATTCTGCTGGTGCGAGCAACGGTCCGCGAGCGTGAAATGGCGATTCGCGCTGCGCTGGGAGCCGGGCGTGGACGGATGATCCGCCAATTGCTTACCGAGAGTGTCGTGCTGGCCCTCGGCGGTGGCCTGGCTGGGATCGTGCTTGGCTTTTGGGGCAGCAACGCACTCAGCCACATGAATTTCGCGACGGATCTTCCCGTTCGGCTGGATTTCGGCTTCGACTGGCGCGTTTTCGGATTCGCTTTCGGCGCCGCGTTGCTGACCGGCCTAATTGTCGGAATCGTTCCTGCGGTTCGCGCGTCGCGGGGAAACCTGGCGCATATCCTGCATGAAGGCGGCCGCGGGTTGGTGGGCGGGCGGCACCGGCTGCGCAGCGCGCTGGTGGTGGCACAGGTAGCCGGCTCGTTGATGCTGCTCATTATCGCCGGGCTCTTCACGCGCAGTCTGGGTGAAGCGCAGCGGTCGAATCTTGGCTTCGATCCAAGCCACGTTGTGAACTTCTACATGGACCCGAACGAAATCGGATACAACGAGGCGCAAGGCCGGGAGTTTTACAAGAATCTTCTGGCCCGCGTGCGTGCCCTCCCCGGAGTCGTTTCGGCCACCACCGCAAACTCGACCCCGATGGGCTATATCAACAACGGTGATTCGGTTGTTGTGGAAGGCTACGAAAATCCGCCGGGGCAGCCCGCGCCGGTCAGCTTCTTCAATGTGATCTCTACTGACTACTTCAAGACACTGAGTATTCCGTTGCTTCAAGGCCGTATGTTCACGGAAGCCGACGATCAGAATGCGCTCTTCGTCGGGATCGTCAATGAGGCCATGGTGAAGAAGTTTTGGCCCAACGTGGACCCGATCGGCAGGCATTTCAAGATTGGCTCCGAACCGAACCACATCATCACCGTGATCGGCGTCGCAAAAGATTCCCGCTACGCGGGAGTGACCGGCGTGATCAACCCCTATTTCTACCTGCCGCTCGCGCAACACTATGCCATCAATTCGCTTGCGGCGCTCCAGGTGCGGACCGCGGCGGCGCCACAAGCCATGATCCTGACCATCGAGCATGAAATCGAAGCGCTCTCGCCGGACCTGCCTGTGTTCGATGTGAAGACCATGACGGAGGCGCTGAACACACTGAATGGATTGTTGCTGTATCAGATCGGCGCCATCCTTGCTGCCGCGCTCGGAGTTCTTGGCTTGATTCTGGCGCTCGTCGGCGTGTATGGGGTGATCTCGTATGCCGCAAGTCAGAAGACCCACGAAATAGGAATCCGCATGGCGCTTGGCGCACAGCCCGCCCAGATTCTGAAAATGATTTTTCGCCAAGGCTTGCTGATTATTGCCGTTGGGCTAGCGGTTGGAATTTTGGCCGCGCTCGCGGCCGCCAAGGTCGTCGGCGGTTTCCTCACCGTCAGCGCGACGGATCCATTGACGTACATTTCCGTGTCGGCGGCGCTCACATTTGTCGGACTGCTGGCGTGCTATATCCCGGCGCGCCGCGCCATGCGCATTGATCCCATGGAGGCGCTCCGATACGAGTGATGGAGCCCGGCTTTTCACCGCCCATCAATCACAGGGAGTCTTGAATGGGAATACTGCTTCAGGATGTCCGGTACGCCCTCCGTCTGCTGCTGAAAAGTCCCGGCTTCACGCTGGCGGCAATCCTCACGCTTGGCCTCGGTATCGGCGCGAACGCCGCCATATTTAGCGTTGCGAATGCATTCTTACGCAAGCCCATCTGGTTTCCCGCAATCGAAAGCCTCGTCGTCGTTGCGAATGTTCCTCCAGGCGAAGGCAGGGATCGAAATAGCGTCTCGCCCGGTGACTACGTGGACTGGAAGGCGCAGAGCAAGTCATTCGAAGAAGTGGGCGCCTACGAATGGAGCGACGTCAATCTGACTGGCAGTGGTGACCCGCAAAAACTTAACGGCGCGAACGTGAGCGCGAATTTTTTCCATATCCTCGGCATCCAGCCGCAACTCGGTCGCGCGTTTCTCCCCGAAGAAGAGCAGCTGGGGCATGAGCACGAAGTGATCCTCGGGCACGGCTTGTGGGAACGGCGTTTCGGCGCTGATCCCGCCATCATCGGGAAGCCGGTGACGCTCGACGGGCTGAGCTACTCCGTCGTTGGCGTCGCTGGCAACGACTTCGATTTCCCCACCAGCGCGCAATACTGGCTGCCGCTGACCATGACGGACAAGGAAAAAACCCTGCGCGGCGACCATTACGTTTGGCCGGTCGCGCGCCTTCGCCCGGGAGTCTCCATCGAGCAGGCGCAAGCGGAGATGGCAACCATCGCCGGGCATTTACAGGCGGATTTCCCGCAGACGGAAAAGGGCTGGAATGTGCGCGTGATTCCCATGCGCCATTTCGCGTCCGACGAATACTCGCGGCAATACAGCGTCCTGCTGCTCTATGCCGTTGGTTTCGTCCTGCTGATCGCATGTGCAAACGTCGCAAATGTGCAACTGGCGCGAGCGGCGGCGCGCCAGCGCGAATTTGCTATGCGCGAGGCGATCGGCGCGAGCCGCTGGCGCATCATCCGGCAACTTCTCACAGAAAGCACTTTGCTCTCTGTAGCCGGAGCTGGGCTAGGCCTGATCTTCGCGCAGTGGTCCATTGATTTGATGGTGACGCACATGCCGCCGGACGTGGCGCGCTACATCGCCGCGTGGAAGCACATCAAGCTCGACGCGGATGTCCTGGCCTACACGACAGTGCTCGCGCTGGCAGCCGGAATTGTCTCGGGCCTGGCGCCGGCATTCCAGGGCGCGAAGATTGACCTCGGTGAGCAACTGAAAGAGGGTGGACGCGGGACCACGGCAGGAAAGTCGCGCCATTTTCTGCGCAATGCTTTCGTCGTCGGCGAAGTCGCAGCTTCCTTATTGCTCCTCGTGGGCGCTGGCTTGATGGTGAAGGGTGTCCGCTCGCTGCTGGCCACGCACAAGAATATGACGCCTGAAGCCGTGTTGACCATGCGCGTGCAACTCCCCGATTCGAAGTACAAGGAGCCGCGCCAGCGCAGCGCGTTCTATGAACGTGTGCTCGACCAATTAAATGCGATCCCCGGCGCAAAGGTACCGGCGGTTGCAACTCGCCTGCCGTTCGCCGATAGCGGAGTCACCGGCGACCTCTCCATCGAAGGTATCCCCGCCCAACCGGGCGAAGCCCGCTTCATTAATTCCGAGAGCGTGAACCCGGATTATTTCCGCGCCATGAATATCCCGCTGCGGGAAGGCCGCTTCTTCACCGCGCAAGACGGCGCTGATGCTCCACGCGTCGCGGTAATCAGCCAGCGATTGGCACAGCGTTTCTGGCCGAATCAAAGCCCGCTCGGCAAACATGTCCGCGATGGGGCGGAGAATTCCGCCGCGCCCTGGGCAACAATTGTCGGTGTCGCCGGCGAGGTGCGCTACGACTGGAATGAGGGCGAGGACTTTCCGACACTCTACTTTCCCTACAAACAGTTTTTGCGCCAATTTTCTTACATCGCCATGCGCACGGATGGAGATCCGTTGGCGTCAGTTTCCGCTGCAAGAGCAGCAATTGCCACTGTGGATCCCGATCAACCAATTTACGAAATCAAGACGATGGCCCAGATGATTTCAGAAGCGGTAGTAGGCCTGTCGTACGTGGCTTGGATCATGGCTGTGCTGGGCGCGATGGCCTTGGTTCTGGCGGCGGTAGGTGTGTACGGTGTGATGGCCTATGCGGTCACCGAGCGTACCCACGAGATCGGCGTCCGTCTGGCACTGGGAGCGCAGCCCAGCGAGATTCTGCGGTTGATCCTGTCGCGTGGCGTTTTTCTCACCGGCCTCGGGATGCTGATCGGCCTGCCGGTCTCATTCGCTCTCGCGAATCTGATGGCCAGCTTGATTTACGGAGTGCAAGCCACCGATCCGCCGATATTTTTTGGGGTCACGTTTTTCCTGGCGGCAGTGGCCTTGGCTGCCTGCTACATCCCCGCGCGGCGAGCAATGTGCGTGGACCCAATCGTCGCGCTCCGCTACGAATAAGGCATCCCTAGGGGCAAAACTCCCACCGTCCGAATTCGCGACAGCTATTCCCGCAACTGGGCAGAAGACCGCCTCTCCCAACGCAATATTGCGCCTAACCCATTCCAAATGAGCGTGTTATAATCCCGCGCGGCTGGAATCCCACCTGCCCATATTCGGGAGGCTCCCGAGCATCTCTTGCAATTGGCGCAGCGCGGGAGTCTCACCCAATGGCTACTATGACGGTCGAAGTCACAAACGAATCCGAGGCAATCCAGCGGCGAATCTTGATTGCCGATGACCAGCCGGACGTCCTGGAAGCGCTCCGCTTGCTCCTGAAGGGCCACGGATACACCACGGAAGCCGTGGCCTCGCCCGCAGCCGTTCTCGAGGCCTTGGAGCAACGGGAGTTCGATCTCCTCCTGATGGACCTCAACTACGCGCGCGATACCACGTCCGGCCGCGAAGGATTGGACCTTCTCGGCCAGCTCGAGGTTCGCGGCAGCACCCCGCCCATTGTCGTGATGACGGGCTGGGCTTCTGTCGGCCTGGCCGTGGAAGCCATGCAACGCGGAGTCGGTGATTTTGTCGAGAAGCCCTGGGTGAATTCGCGCCTGCTGGAAATTTTGCAGAAGCAAATCGAGATTGGCCGCGAACGCCGCGAGGCGCGCCGCCGCGCCGTTGTCGAGACCCGCGCCCAGAACGAAATCGTCACGCAGCTACACCAGCAGGAGCGCGAAATCGTGGAAGCTCGGGCGATTCAGGAAGGTTTTCTGCCGAAGGAGATTCCGCAGTTCGCTGGCTACCAGCTCGCCGGAGCCTGGCAGCCCGCGCGCATCGTTGGCGGAGATTATTTTGATTTTCTCCCGTTTGATCAGGACACACTCGGGTTTTGCATCGCGGACGTCGCGGGAAAAGGAATGGCAGCGGCGATGCTGATGTCGAATTTTCAGGCGGGTGTCCGCGGGCTTGCCGCGCCCGCCTTGTCGCCGGAAATTCTGTGCGAGCGCCTGAATTCTCTGGTGTGCCGCAATAATTCGAGCGACCGCTTCATCACTTTCTTCTACGCGCAGCTCAACGGCGCCGGGCGGCGGCTGCGCTACGTGAATGCCGGACACAACGCGCCCATTGTGTTTCATCGCGACGGCTCACACCACCGCCTGGATCAGGGCGGCGGCGTGCTGGGAATATTTCAGATGCAGAAATATGAGCTGGGCACGCAAGAGCTGGCGTCCGGCGATCGCCTGGTTTTGTTCACCGACGGCGTGACGGAAGCAAGCAACGCAGACGAGATTGAATATGGAGAAGCCCGGCTGCTCAGCCTGCTGGAAGAAAACCGCAGCGCTGGCGCCGTGGAGTTGCAGAAAAAGATTCTGAGCGCCGCGGGCGATTTCTGCCATGGAAATTGGCACGACGACGCGACGCTGATCGTCATCGCCGTCGAATAGATCTTTCGATTGGGAGAGCCTGATTGGGAACGCTGTTCCAGGATTTGCGCTATGGATTCCGCATGCTCGCGAAAGCCCCGGGCTCTACGGCGATTGCCATCGTCATCCTGGCGCTGGGCATCGGCGGAAATGCAACGGTATTTAGCTGGATGCGCTCCGTCCTGCTGAATCCGTTGCCCGGCATTGCCGATGCGGACCGCCTCGTTGCAGCCGAAACTGTGATGCCCAGCGGGGAATATCACACCAGCTCCTATCCTGATTACAAGGACTATCGCGACCGCAATCACGTTTTCTCCGGGCTTATCGGATTCGAGCTTGTCGGCGTGGATATGAGTCTTCGCAACGACGCGCCACCCGAGCGCGTCTGGGGGCTGCTCACGACCGAAAACTATTTTGATGTGATCGGCGTTCGCGCAGCGATGGGGCGAACGTTTCACTCAGAAGCGAATCAGGCGCTGAACTCCGACCCTTACATTGTTCTAGGACATGCGTTATGGGCCCGGCGTTTCGGGTCTGATCCAAATGTCGTGGGCCGCACAGTGCATCTCAACGGCCATCCGTTCACCGTGATCGGAGTGGTCCCGCAAAATTTCTACGGAACGATTGTGGGCATCAACGCCGAGTATTTCGTCCCGATGATGATGCAGCCGCAAGTGCTGCCGGCTGAAGACCTCGAGGAGCGCTGGCCAACATTCGTACACATTATGGGAAAGCTGCAGCCCGGTGCCACGATCGCGCAGGCTCAGGCGGAAATGAGCACGCTCGCGGCTGATTTTCAAAAAGAATATCCAGTGGCAGAAAAGAATGTCGGTATTTTCGTTACCCCCGTTTGGGGTGCGCACTACGGCGCGCAGGATTTTCTCCGCAGCGTGCTGGGATTCCTGATGATTGTTGCGGCGCTGGTCCTGCTGATCGCCTGCGTCAACGTGGCGAGTTTGTTGCTGGCACGGGCCACTTCCCGCGAAAGGGAAATCGCGATTCGAGCCGCGATGGGAGCCAGCAGGAAACGTCTGATCCGCCAATTACTCATCGAGAGCCTGTTGCTCGCGTCCGCAGGCGGCCTTGTCGGGGTCTTTCTCGCTGTCTGGGGAGTGAACCTCCTCACCCTCTTCCTCCCTCCCATGCATTTGCCTCTCGGATTGCCGCTGGGCGTTGACGGCGCCGTGCTCGTCTTCACGCTGATCCTTTCGATGCTTACCGGAGTCTTGTTCGGACTCGCCCCCGCATGGCGCGGCTCTCGAATCGATTTGACCCAATCGCTCAAAGAAGGCGGGCGCGGATCGGGTGCAAGTGCCGGGAGCCATCGCCTGCGCGATCTTTTGGTTGTCTCTGAGATTGCGATGGCGACCCTGCTGCTCGTGGGTGCGGGTCTGCTGGGCCGAAGTCTCCGCAACGCGGAAAGAGCCGGCCCGGGATTTAACTCAAGCCACGTCGCGCTCGCAGCGTTTGACCTTCGAGCCAACGGCTATTCGGGCGAGCAAGCACAGAATTATTTCGATCGCCTCATCCAACGAATCCGCGCCACTCCGGGAATGGATTCCGCAAGCATGGAACAATTTGTTCCCCTCTGGTTTACCGGGCAGGCCTATTCCAGTATCCAGGTTGACGGCTATACACCCAACCCCGGCGAGGACATGGGAATTGATTTCAATATCGTCGGCGCCGATTATTTTCAGACGCTTCAAATCCCCCTCGTAAGCGGCCGCGATTTTTCAGAGCAGGATCGCGCCGATGCTCCGAAGTCCGTAATCGTGAATCAAACCATGGCCGACCGTTTCTGGCCGGGGAAAATCGTCTCGGGTCATCGCGTGCGATTTCAAGGGGAATGGCGCACGGTGGTCGGTGTCGCCCACGACATCAAGTACCACCGCATCAATGAGGAGCCGCGATCCTTCATCTATTTGCCTTCGCTACAAACGAGCGCCCCCGAAACAAATATTCTGGTGCGCTCGCAAATGCCCACATCCGCTGTGATCAGCGCTGTGCGGGCGGCGGCACAGTCCCTCGACCTGAAAGTGCAGCCACTCGAGACGGACGACCTCGAAGGCCTGCTGCATGTTTCCCTGTTCTCAAACCGGGTTGCCGCCACGCTCGCGAGCGTGCTTGGCGCGCTCGGGATGCTGCTCGCGGCTCTGGGAGTATTTGGCGTGCTGTCTTACAGCGTCAGCCAGCGCTTCCGCGAAATCGGCATTCGCATGGCGCTGGGCGCACAGGCAAGAGACGTTTTGCGCTTGGTCGTAGGGCACGGATTGCGTCTGGCGGTAGTCGGCGCTGCCACAGGAGCAGTTGCATCGCTCGTAATCACGCGCTGGATGAGCAGTCTGCTTTTCGGCGTGAGCGCAACGGACCCTGTGACGTTTGCCGGCGCCGTTTTAGTCGTCACATTTGCGGCGGGTCTTGCGGCCTATATCCCGGCGCGTCGGGCTTTGCGTGTGGATCCTATGGTTGCATTGCGGTACGAGTGAAGAAGCAGTAGTGGCACGCGGCGCCCGCAAGCGCCCTGTATGGAGGATGAAATCACGTGATCAAACTGACGGACGTCGAAAAAGTTTACGAATCAGGCGCGGGAAAGACCTGGGTGCTGCGCCGCATCAACCTCGATATCGGCGAAGGTGAATTCGTCACCATCATGGGCCCCTCCGGCGCCGGGAAATCCACGCTCATGGGCATCATCGGCATGCTCGACGGCGCATGGAAAGGCGAGTATCACCTGCTCGAGAATGCCGTGCACAAGCTCGACAATCGCCGCCGCGTCGAGCTGCACAAAAAATATATCGGCTTCGTTTTTCAGCAATATCACCTGCTCGACAATCTTACGGTCGCCGAAAATCTCGATCTGCCGCTTTCCTATCGCGATATCAAGAAAGCGGAGCGCGAAGGAATGGTGGCGGACGTCCTCGACCGCTTCCAAATCGTCGGCAAGAAGGCGCTCTACCCGAATCAGCTTTCCGGCGGTCAGCAGCAGCTCGTGGCCGTGGCGCGCGCCGTGATCGGTAAGCCGAAATTGATTCTCGCGGACGAGCCCACCGGCAGCCTCCATTCCAGCCACGGAAAAATGATCATGGACATGCTGAAAAAATTGAATGATGACGGGACCACCATCATCCAGGTGACGCACAACGATGCCTGGGCCGCTTACGGCAACCGTATCATTCAACTCGCCGATGGCTGGATCGTGGACGGCCAGACGCAGGCCGGCGCCGCCTGAAAGTGCTCGCGCGTCTGGAAAGTTGGAGCCGGGAGTCGCCAGTTAGAGACACGAGCGTGACGAAAATCTAAAACCGCTGAAAGCAGGAATCCAATGGGTGCACTGCTCCAAGACATCCGCTACGCCTTGCGCATGCTGGCGAAGAATCCTGGATTCGCCGCCGTTGCTGTCCTCACGCTCGCCCTCGGCATCGGCGCGAACACCGCCATTTTCAGCCTCGTAAATGCCGTCCTGCTCCGCCCACTTCCGTTTCCAGACTCCCGCCAGCTCGTGCTCGCGCTCGGACGAACCAAGCAGGTCAGCCGCACCGCTATCTCTTATCCGGATTTCGAGGATTGGCGCAAGCAAAGCCGCTCCTTCGCGTATCTGTCGCTATGTATTACGCAGAGCGTCAATCTTACTGGAAAGGATCGCCCGGACCGCGTCCGCGGCTCCTTCGTGTCCGCGAATTTCTTTCCCATGCTCGGTGTCGCGCCGGAAATTGGCCGAGGATTCTTGCCCGGAGAAGATCAGCCCGGCTCAGATCGCGTGGCGGCCGCGAATTACAGCCTCTGGAAAAATCGCTTCGGCGGCGACCCCAATTTCATCGGCAAACAACTTACTCTGAACGGCGCGCTCTTCACCGTCGTCGGAATTCTCCCCGAAAATTTCGAATTTCCGCTCGACCCGGACCGCGTCGAAATCTGGCTGCCGGTAACGGCCTATCCAAATTTTTCCCGCGACCGCAAGGCTACGAATCTGGTGGCGCTAGGGCGCATGAATCCCGGAGTGACCCTCTCGCAAGCGCAGGCCGAAATGACCGCCATCGCGCGAAATCTCGCCAAGGAGTATCCGGATACCGACGGCCAGCGCGACGCGGTTGTAATTTCGCTCCAGGATGCGGTCAACGAAGATCTGCGCCCAGTGATTTTGATCCTATTCGCCGCCGTAGGATTTGTGCTGCTGATTGCCTGCGCCAACGTCGTCAACCTGATGCTGGCACGGACTGCCGCGCGCGGAAAAGAACTCACGGTGCGCGCGACGCTCGGCGCGGGCCGCCTCCGCCTGATCCGTCAAATGCTCACCGAGACGCTTCTCCTCTGGAGCGCCGGAGGCGCGCTAGGGCTCATAGCCGGATACTGGGCTCTGCCTGCGCTGCTGGGCGCCGCACCCGTCAGTCTCCCTCCGGGAATCCCGATTAAAATCGATGGAACCGTTTTCGCTTTCACCTGCTTGGTGGCCGCGCTGGCGGGTTTGATCTCGGGCCTTGGCCCGGCTCTGCAATTTTCGCGGCCCGATTTGAATCGATCGCTCAAGGAAGGGGGCAGGATTTCCGGCGAATCCTCTGGCCCCGCCCGCACGCGCGCGCTGCTGCTGGTTTCGCAAGTGGCGCTGTCCTTGATCCTACTGGCTGGCGCCGGCCTCATGATCAAGACGATCATGCGCCTCTCGGGAGTCGATCCGGGATACCAGCCGAAGAATCTCCTCACCCTCGAATACCGGCTGCCACAATCCAGATATAAAGAAGGCGCCCTGCAATGGAATTTCCATCACCAGGTCGTCGAACGGGTAAGCGCGCTGCCGGGCGTCCGCTCCGCATCCGTCGCAATTGGAATTCCCTTCACGGGCAATATCGACAGGGAGTCCATGGGGCTGCTCGACCGGCCGGAGCCGGCACCGGGCCACGAGCCGTTCGCTGAATTCAACATGGTCGATTCGAATTATTTCGCCACGTTGGGCATCCCCTTGATCGCAGGTCGCACGTTCTTAGGAAGCGACCAGGTAGGAACACCGAGCGTTGCGGTGATCAACCGTACCATGGCCAGAAACCTCTGGCCTGACAGCGACCCCATCGGCAAGCAAATTGAACTCCTCGACGATAAGAAGCCCGCCACGATCGTTGGCATCGTCGGCGATATCCGCCAGAGAAACCTGAGCGATCCCGCGCCGGCACAAGTGTATTTCGCCTACGCGCAAAATCCGGACACCTTCGCCACTCTCGTCGTTCGCACCGAAGGCGATCCCATGAGCATGGCCAACGCCGTCCGTCAGGCCGTCTGGTCAATCGATAGCGATCAGCCCATGTGGAAAGTGCGGTCGCTCGAATCGATGATGGCTCGATCCATCGGTGACCGTCGATATCTCGCGCAACTTCTCACTGTTTATTCGGGCCTCGCTTTGGTCCTCGTCGCCGTCGGCATCTACGGAGTGCTTTCCTATTCCGTAAGCCAGCGCATCCAGGAAATCGGGGTACGCATGGCGCTGGGCGCGCAGCCGGCGGACGTCCTGCGCCACATCATTCAGCGCGGGATGGGAATGGTTTTGCTCGGCATCGCGCTCGGCTGGGCAGGCGCATTGGCCGTCACTCGGCTGATGTCGAAATTGCTCTTCGGCGTCGGACCCGCGGATCCAGCAACCCTGATCTTTGGTGCGAGCATTCTCACGGCCGTGGCGCTGCTTGCTTGCTGCCTGCCGGCGCGCCGCGCCATGCGCGTGGATCCCATGGTGGCGTTGCGATACGAATAAATCACGAAAGAGTTGCGCGAAATATGACCGCGAGCAACCCA
The DNA here is from genome assembly GCA_963701005.1 of uncultured Acidobacteriota bacterium. Lineage (GTDB taxonomy): Bacteria > Acidobacteriota > Terriglobia > Acidiferrales > UBA7541 > Palsa-295. The sequence goes on along the minus strand of OY969555.1, from coordinate 814,150 downwards.
CAAATCGAGGAGAGAAGCCCCGCCGGTGTCCCGGCACTGGCAGATGAGATTCAGGAGCGGCTCGCGAGCACGGACGGCTCAACAACCGCCGAACTCCGCCAGGTCCGACGCGAATTTTCGCGACGGCTGAAAGACGCTGCCCCTCACGTTGTGATCGAGCTCGCCGGGCTGCTGCTTGACGCGCCGCGCATGAACTACCGCTTCATTGCCTACGAGCTCATCAATAATCATCCGGGCGCGCTCGCGCATTTAAACGCCTGGCAACTCGAACAGCTTGGCCGCGGCATTGATAGCTGGGGCGACGTCGATTGCTTCGCCGTGTTCCTGGCGGGACCGGTGTGGCGCGAGCGCCGCGTCCCGACCAGCCTGATTCACGGCTGGGCGCGCTCCGCCGATCGCTGGTGGCGGCGCGCCGCGCTCGTCAGCACCGTGCCGCTCAATAGCAAGGCGCGGGGCGGAACAGGCGACGCCTATCGAACGCTCCAAGTCTGCCGGCTGCTCGAGCGCGACCGCGATCCGATGGTCGCGAAGGCGCTTTCCTGGGCCCTGCGCGAGCTGGCGAAGCGCGATCTGCGCGCCGTGCGTGAATATCTGGCGAGCCGCAAGGAAGTGTTGCCGGCGCTCGTTCTGCGCGAAGTGAATAACAAGTTGAAAACCGGGGTGAAGAATCCTAAGAAGCGCTGAATTGTCACCAGAAAAAAGCAACATGCGCCAGGCAGCGCAATAAGAGGGAATCGAACTTGGGAACTTTGCTGCAAGACATCCGCTACGGCATCCGCATGCTCGCGAAAAACCCCGGCTTTGCCGTCGTGGCAGTCCTTACTCTCGCGCTCGGCATCGGCGCGAACACGGCCATCTTCAGCGTGGTCCAAAATGTGCTTCTGCGCCCGCTGCCTTACGATCATCCGGAAAATCTTGTCCAGGTTTCAAACACTTATCCCGGTTGGGGCCAGCTTCCAATGTCCCCGGGAGATTTCGGCGATTTCCGTCAGCAAACTCGTGAGTTTTCGGAGATGGCTGCCTACGTTCATACGGCGCAGGGATTCAACATGACCGGAGAGGGCGAACCGCAGCGTCTCCAGGCTGCTTTCGCCACTTCCAATTTCTTCCCCATGCTCGGAATTCGCCCGATCGCCGGGCGAACCTTTACGCCAGAGGAAGATAAACCCGCAAGCCCGCCGTCGCTGATGATCAGCCATCGTTTGTGGCAGACGCGCTTTGGTTCGGATCCGGCTGTCATCGGACGCACTCTTAAATTGGATGGCCAAGGGTACATGCTCGCAGGAGTTCTGCCCGCGGATTTTCGCCTCGTCTCGTGGGCCGATTTGTGGCTGCCCGTCGGCCAGTATCAGGACGATTTGAGCGCACGCATCCATCATCCCTATACCGTGATCGGCCGGCTGGGGCCGGGCGTCACAATTTCGCAGGCCCAGGCGGAAATCGAAACTCTGAATCGCCAGGCCGAGCGCGCCTTTCCCGACACGCACAAGGGCTGGGGTGTAATTGTGCAGCAACTCGAAAATGAGTCCGCAGCCTGGATGCGGCTGGCTTTGCTGGTGCTCTTCGCGGCCGTCGGCTTGGTGCTTCTGATTGCTTGCGCGAACATTGTGAATTTGCTCCTCGCGCGAAATGCCTCCAGGCAAAAAGAAATTGCGCTCCGCATCGCACTTGGTGCCAGCCGGCCGCGTTTGATTCGACAGTTGCTCACCGAGAGCATCCTGCTTTCTTTGCTCGGTGGCGCGCTTGGAATCTTCATCGCCGGCGCGGGGCTCGATATCCTTGGCGCTTTCGTTCCCTCCAATCTCGCAAACGTGAAGCAGGCCGGCCTCAATGGCTGGGTGCTCGCCTTTACGGTCGCCGTCTGTTTTCTTGTGGGAATTGCATGCGGACTCATCCCCGCGCTGCAAACTCTCAAACAGGATTTACATGGAGTTCTAAGAGAAGGCGGCAGGACATCGGCGCCTTCGGCGGGCCAAAGAATCCGCAACATCCTCGTCGTATCCGAGATTGCCCTTGCGCTGGTGCCGCTCGTGGCCGCAGGACTGCTGCTCCGCAGTTTTCATCGTCTGATCGAAGAAGCCCCAGGCTTCCAAGCCGAGCGCGCTCTCACGATGGAGGTCACTCAGCCGCAGCCCCCATTCCAGGCGGCACAGAATCTGACGAACGATCAGCAGATCGAGATCGCGCGAAAGGAGTCCAATCAGTTCGAGGATATTGCCGCGCGAGTTCAGGCCCTGCCGGGCGTGAAAGCCGTTGGCGGAATCAATGCGCTGCCGCTCGGTTCCAGTCGCCGTTCCGCTTCGAGATTCGTTCCGGAAGGGCAGCCGGCTGCGCCTGCGGGCGCGCGTCCAGTGGCGGAGGTGCGGGTCGTGAGCCTGGGATATTTTCCAGCGATGGGAATTCCGCTGCTGCGCGGCCGTTTGCTCACCCACGCCGATTACGGCCAACCCAGCATGGTCATCAACGAAGCCATGGCCCGCAGGTTCTGGCCCGGAGACAATCCAATTGGAAATCGCATCAACCTGTGCTCGCTCAATCCCGAGCCTTGCTGGTCGCCCATCGTCGGGGTGGTCGGAAATGTGCACCAATTCGGCCTCGATGCCGCGCCCACTTTCGACGTCTATTTCACCGGTGGATGGACCGACTTCCTCGTGGTTCGCGCCGCCACGAACCCTGCCGCTCTCGCGCATGCCGTAGCAGAAGAAATCCATCGCGTCGACCCGAACCTCCCGATCGCGCGGGTCAGCACTCTCGACGATCTGCTTTCCGATTCTGTCTCGCCGCGCCGGTTCTCCACCGTCCTGCTCGGAATTTTTGCCGGCCTCGCACTTGCGCTCGCGGCCGTGGGAATTTACGGTGTGATGAGCTACGTAGTCAGCCTGCGAACAAATGAAATTGGCATTCGTAGGGCGCTTGGCGCACAGCCGCGTGACATCTGGAATCTAATCATCGGCCGCGGTGCTCGCCTTGCGCTTGCCGGAATCGTGCTAGGCCTCGCCGGCGCCCTCGCGCTGTCGCGCTTGCTTTCGAGCATGCTCTTTGGGGTGCAGCCGAGCGATCCGGCCACATTTGCGGCGGTGGCGCTGATGCTTGCCGCGGTAGCTCTGCTGGCATGCTATTTGCCCGCGCGTCGCGCCATGCGCGTGGATCCGATCGTTGCGCTGCGGTACGAGTGAAACCTGGAAGGTGGACAAGCAGTGATTCAGAAGTAATATAGCTGCTCTTTTCCTTCACCTCTTCAGAGCGGAGATCATGGGAACCATTTGGCAGGATTTGCAATATGGCTGGCGTATGCTGCGGCAAAGCCCGGGCTTCACCGCCGTTGCTGTGCTGACGCTCGCCATAGGAATCGGCGCCAACGCCGCCATCTTCAGCGTCATTAATACGGTCTTGCTCCACCCCCTGCGATTCCCGGATTCAAATCAAATCGTGCTCGTGTGGGATACCGACCCCAATCGCAATATCACTCGCTCCACCGCCTCGGTAGCCGAGTTCCTCGACTGGCGTGACCAAAATCACGTATTCCAGGAACTCTCCGCCTGGCGCACCTGGTTTTACAATCTCACCGGGACCGGCGAGCCGGAACAGGTCTGGGGCGTCCACTCCTCCGGGAATTTCTTTCGTTTGCTCGGCGTGGCTCCGGCGCTCGGTCGCGATTTCGCGGCTGAGGAAGAGCAACTCGGCCACGAGCAGGTGGTGATCATCAGCTACGGTCTGTGGCAACGGCACTACGGCGGCGACCCGGCCATCATCAATCGCAGCATTCTAATCGACGACAAGCCCTACACCGTCATCGGCGTGCTGCCCAAGGACTTCACTCTCTGGGGAAACACCCGCCAACTCGACCTGTGGATGCCCTTTGCATTCGATCGTGCGCAAAACGACCGCGAAAATCATTCCGTGATCGTTTTCGGCCGCTTGCGGAATGGCGTGAAGCTGCCTCATGCCCAGGCGGAAATGGAAACCATCATCGCCCGCCTGAAGAAACAATATCCCACGGTCGATCCGGAAAATGGCGTGCATGTCGTCCGCTTTCGCGATGATCTTTCTCGCACCCTGAAGCCGGCTTTGCTCGTACTGTTCGGAGCGGTTGGCTTCGTCCTCCTAATTGCCTGCTCGAATGTCGCGAACCTGATGCTTGCCCGCGGCGCCGCGCGCGACCGTGAAATCGCCGTGCGCGCCGCCCTCGGCGCCAGGCGCCGGCGCATCCTGCGGCAGCTCATGACGGAAAGTGTTCTGCTGGCCTTGATCGGTGGCGCGGCAGGAATTCTCGTCGCTTATGGCGGGCTGCATCTTCTGCGCGCTGCTTTTCCCCCCGAAGGAGGCATCGGCGAAATTCCACACGCCAACTGGATCGGAATTGACCCCACGGTCTTGGGATTCACGCTGGCTGTCTCGCTGCTAACCGGAATTATTTTCGGCTTTGCCCCCGCCATCCAAATCGCGCGCTCGGAATTGTTTGAGTCATTGAAAGAAGGCGGCCGCGGTTCCACCACCGGTCGCCGCGGCCAATTTGTTCGCTCCTCGCTCGTAGTCGTGGAAATCGCGCTCTCGCTGATTCTGCTCGTTGGCGCCGGCCTCTTAATGCGCAGCTTTTTTCTGCTCATGTCTGAAAATCTCGGCTTCAACCCATCCAACGTTCTGAGCATGCAGATCTGGCTCCCCGAATCGCACTATGCCCCCGGCCCCCCGCTCGTGAATTTCTATCAGCAAATGATCGAGCGAGTTGCCGCGCAGCCGGGCGTGAAGTCCGCCAGCGCCGTCAATTTCTTGCCGCTCAGCGGATGGGGTGACTTCTGCAATCTCGATATCGCCGGCCGCCCCGCCCCGCCTCCCGGCGAGCCTTTCACTGCGCAGTATCGCGTCGCGGACTGGCGTTACCTCCAGACCATGAATATCCCCGTCAAAGCCGGCCGCGGCTTCACAGCTTCGGACGGCCCCGATGCACAAGGCGTCGTCCTCCTCAATGAAGCTCTCGCCAATCTTTACTGGCCGCACGAAAGTCCCATCGGCCAGCAGATTCGCCTTCATCTCCCGCCCACAAGAAGTCCCTGGCAGCCCGCCGCGCGCGATTCCTGGCTGACGGTCATCGGAATCGTCCAAGATGTGCGCGAATGGGAATGGGGCGAAGAAAAAGTCGCGCAAGTATATTTGCCCTACGCGCAAAATCCTTCGCGCATCATGCGTCTGGTGGTGCGCACGGAAGGCGATCCTGCGGCTCTCACGCCAACGGTGCGCCGCGCCATCGAAAGCCTGGATCCGAATCAGCCCGTCACGGAAATTCGCACCATGGACCAGTTTCTCGCCTCCGCCGTTTCGCAGCGGCGCTTGAGCATGCTTTTGCTCGGCTGCTTCGCCGGAATAGCCACGCTTCTCGCGGCCATCGGGATTTACGGCGTTATGGCCTACGGCGTCACGCAGCGCTCGCATGAAATAGGCATTCGCATGGCGCTCGGCGCTGAACCCGCCGACGTCCTTCGAATGGTTGTCGCCGATGGTATGCGTCTCGCCGTGATCGGCCTTTTTCTCGGCATCATCGCTTCGGCCATCCTCACGCGTTATCTGGCGAGCCAGCTTTACGGCGTGAAGTCCACCGACCCCGCGACATTTATCGGCGTCGTCCTGGGGCTGGCAGCAGTCGCCGTCGCGGCCTGCTATTTTCCAGCCCGTCGCGCCACAAAAGTGGACCCGATCGTCGCGCTGCGCTACGAATGAAGCCGCGTGGAAATATTGCTTGGGAGCAACAATTGAAAGCACATGATCTAAAACGCGCCAGGAGCCGCACCCAGCGATAACAGCGCTAAAATAAATGGAGAACCTCATCACCCCATGATGCCTAGCCACTCAAATCGAACACGAATCCTCGTTGCCGACGACCAGCCGGACATCCGCGAGGCCCTGCGCCTCTTGCTGAAAGGAGAAGGATTCGAAACGGAAACGGTCGCCTCGCCCGCCGCCGTCCTCTCAGCGCTCGAAGCCCGCGAATTTGACGGCCTGCTCATGGACCTGAACTACGCCCGCGACACCACCTCCGGCCAGGAAGGCCTCGACCTGCTCTCGAATATCCGCTCGAAAGACAGCACGCTTCCAATCATTGTCATGACCGCCTGGGGCAGCCTCGAACTCGCGGTCGAAGCCATGCGTCGCGGCGCCAAGGACTTCATCCAGAAGCCCTGGGAAAACGCGCGGCTGCTCGCGATTTTGAAAACGCAGATCGAATTGTCCCAGGCGCTCCGCAAAAGCCAGCGCCTCGAAGCGGAAAATCGCCTTCTGCGCGCCGACGGCCGCCCCACCCTCATTGCGGAATCCGCCTCCATGCGGCCAGTCCTCGATCTCATCGCGCGCGTGGGCCCCTCGGACGCAAATGTCCTGATCACCGGTGAGCACGGCACTGGCAAAGAAGTAATCGCCCGCACCCTCTATGCGCTTTCGCCGCGCGTCGGCCGCCCCCTCGTCACTGTAAATGCCGGCGGCTTGCCCGAAGGCGTTTTCGAGAGCGAGCTTTTCGGCCACGTGAAAGGCGCGTTCACCGACGCGAAATCCGACCGCGTCGGCCGCTTCGAGCTTGCCGATGGCGGCACTCTTTTCCTCGATGAAATCGCCAACGTCCCCATGAATCTCCAGGCCAAGCTCCTGCGCGCCCTCGAAACCGGCGAACTCGAGCGCGTCGGCTCTTCCACCACCCGCCGAGTGGATGTCCGCATCCTCTCGGCCACCAACGCCGACGTCCAAGCGGAAGTTTCCGGCGGCCGCTTCCGGGAAGATTTGCTTTTCCGCCTGAACACCATCGAGATTCACCTGCCGCCATTGCGCGAGCGCAAGGAAGACATCTCGCTCCTCGCCCATCATTTCCTCCGCCAATCAGCGCAGCGATATCGCAAGCAGCTCGAAGGTTTCGAGCCGGTCGCGCTCCAAGTCCTGCTCGATCATCCCTGGCCGGGAAACGTTCGCGAACTGGACCACGCGGTCGAGCGCGCCGTGCTCATGGCGGAGGGCCCGCAGGTGCGCGCGAGCGATCTGGGTCTGCGTCCGGCGCGCGAAGCCTCCCTGCGCCTCGACGAAATGAGCATCGAGGATGTTGAGCGCGTGCTGATTCAGAAAGCGCTCGCGCGTTTCGGCGGCAACGTGAGCCACGCGAGCAAGGCGCTGGGCCTGAGCCGCAGCGCTCTTTACCGACGTTTGCAAAAATACAGCCTTTGAAACCACTCCTATACGAGCGGCGCATTCTGCTCCTGGCTTTATCCGCCGGGCTCGCAAGCACCCTTGTCGCCATGATTCTCCTCTGGACCGGCCCCTATTCCTCCAAGCTCCAGTGGACCATCAGCGTCATCATGATCCTCGCGTGGCTGAGCTTCGCATTCACGGCCCAGAGCCGCGTCGTGTTCCCGTTGCGCACGCTTTCAAATTTGCTCGCCGCGCTGCGCGAAGGCGACTTCTCGATCCGCGCCCGCGGCGCAAACGTGGAAGACGCGCTCGGCGAAGTCCTGCGCGAAGTCAACGCGCTAGGTGAAACTTTGCGGCAGCAGCGCCTCGGCGCGCTCGAGGCCACCGCCCTGTTGCGCAAGGTCATGGAAGAAATTGACGTCGCCGTTTTCGCCTTCGATGGCAACGGCTGCTTGCGCCTCGTAAATCGCGCCGGCGAACGCGTCCTCGCCAGGCCCGAAGAGCGCCTGCTCGGGCAAACGGCCGAAGAGCTCGATCTAGCCGAATGCCTCCAGGGCGAGACCCCGCGGATAGCCCAAATTGCCTTCCCCGGAAAATCCGGCCGCTGGGAAATTCATCGCGGAAGTTTTCGAGAGGCAGGCCTCGCCCACCAGCTTCTTGTCATCACAGATTTGAGCCGCGCCCTGCGCGATGAAGAGCGGCAAGCCTGGCAGCGCCTGATCCGCGTGCTCGGCCACGAGCTGAATAATTCGCTCGCGCCCATGAAATCCATCGCAGAAAATCTCACCAGCATGCTCGGCCGCAAAGAGCGCGCCCCGGATTGGCAGGAAGACATGCGCAGCGGGCTCAGCGTTATCGCCGCGCGCACCGATGGCCTCGCCCGCTTCATGAGCGCCTATGCCCGCCTCGCGAAACTCCCTCCGCCGATTTTTCAGCCCGTGGAAGTGGGCGATTGGATCCGCCGAGTCGCCGGCCTCGAGCCCCGTTTGCAAGTTCAGCTAAATCCCGGCCCGGACGTGAGAATCCAGGCTGACCCTGCCCAGCTCGATCAGCTTCTGATCAATCTCTTGCACAACGCGGTGGATGCCGCGCTCGAGACAGGCGGTGGCGTTCGTGTAGGCTGGGAGCACGAAGACGGCTACATCGAAGTTTGGGTGCAGGACGATGGCCCGGGCATCCCGAATCCAACGAATCTTTTCGTCCCGTTCTTCACCACCAAACAAGGCGGCTCTGGCATCGGCCTGGTTCTCAGCCGCCAGATCGCCGAAGCCCACGGCGGATCGCTCACTCTAGAGAATCGCGAATCCACGCGCGGCTGCGAAGCCCGTCTGCGCCTCCCGCTTAATAACTAACGTCGTGGCCTCAGTCCGTTACTCTCGAGTTTTGGCTCTTGAGTGCTGCAACCCGTCGCTCAAGCTCGCGCGCAATTTCCACCGAATCCTCCGTTTCGCGGAAACTGACCGGCGCGCCGATCGTGACTTTGATTTCCCCCGCGCGCGCCCAACGCTTCCCAGTCTGCTTACGCTCGTAAAGGCCGTCGAGACAGAATGGCACGACGGGCAGCCGCAATCGCGCAGCAAGCAGCCCAATCCCCGTGCGGAATGGGGCCATCAGTCCATCCGGCGTCCGCGCCCCTTCGGGGAAAACCAAAACGCTCCACCCGCGGTCCACCAATTCTCCTGCGAATGCGAAGCTCTTCCGAAAACCGGACCGCTGCGGCAGCGGAAAAACATTGAAGAGCGCAACGATCAGCCAGTATTGCAAGCGCAGAAGCATCCCGCCAAAGAACCCCGCGCCCGCCGGAGGTTTCCGCATTGCCTCAAGTAGCTCCCCTTCCATCGCCACCGCCACTCGCCGCCGCAGACGCGCCGGAAGCGCCGCGAGAACATAGCCGGGATCGAGATATGTTTCATGGTTGGCGATCAGCAGCACGGGGCCTGCAACCCCGCGAAGATTCTCGCGCCCGCGAATGCGTGGCCACCCAAGAAGCAGCATCGCCGGACGAACAACCAAGTAAAACGTCGCCGTGCGAATCCACCGTACCGGCCAGCTCTGCGCCCAGCGCGGATAATGGTAAGTAACCCCGCGCACTGGCGGCTGCTCGAGCAATCGCTCGATATCGGCCGCCGATTCCGCGCTCGTGAATTCAGTCTCGCTCAAATCCACCTGGTAGCGGTCTTCGAGCGCGCTGAGCAGTTCCACGCGCTCGATCGAGCTGAGCTGAAGTTGCGCCGTGGCGCCCGCCTGTGTCGCCGCACCGCGTGAAATGCGCGCAAGTATGTCGCTGAGCGGGCTCGGAACAGATGATGCGGATCCGGCAGCCGGGCCGCCGAGTTCCCTTCCCGCGAATTCCCGGATTTGCGCGAGCAACGGCTTCTGTGTTGATGTCCGCGGAAAATCTTTACCGTGCCAAATCAGCCAGCGCCGCATTTGCTGAAACGGAGCCAGGCGAGCATTCGCCCGCTGCACGATTTCTCCCGCCGCGGCCCCCGCCGAATCATCACGCAGCAGCAGGACCGCGCACGGTTCCGCATTGCCATCGCGCTCCAGGCCCACCACCACGCAATCGCGCACCCCCGGCTCCTTCCGCAATTCGGCTTCAAGGTCCTCTGGATAAATGTTCAACCCGGCGGGCGTCACAATCACATTCTTGCGGCGCCCTTTGAAATACAGGTTGCCCTCCGCGTCGCGCTCGCCGAGATCGCCCGTATGAAACCACCCCTCCGCATCCACCACCGTCGCGACGCCTGCATCCTTCCAATATCCCGCGGCCACATTTTCTCCGCGAACCAGAATTTCGCCGTCATCCGCGAGCTTTACGTCGAGCCCGGGCAGTGTTTTTCCGATAGACCCCCGGCCGAGGCGAAAAGGATGATTCACGCTTACAAGCGACGTAGTCTCCGTCAGCCCGTACCCCTGAATCACGGCATACCCGAGCCGCCCCCAAAATTTCTCCGCCTCCGCCGGCAGCGCGGCGCCCCCAGAAATCACTGCCCAAAACTTCCAGCCAAGCCGCCCGTGAATCCCGCGAAAACGCCACCAGCGCCAGAGAAAGTGCTCCTTGTCCGCCGCCAGCAAATCGCGCCGAAATTCTTCGAGCCGCCCTTGTGCCGCAAGATCTCGCTCGATCTGATCGCGCAAGGACTCAATCAGCCGCGGCACGGTCACGAGCACGGAAACCCGCACTTCGCGGATCGCGTTGATCACTTCCGCCGGATTCAGCGTGTCGAGGAAGACGGCCGTGCCCCCAAGCATTTGCGGAAGAAAAATTCCGAGCAATTGCCCGAATACATGGCTCAACGGAAGCAGATCCAGAAATCGCAGGGGATGGAATATCCGTTCGTACTTGAGGTAACGCCCAATCTCTTTTTCGAGCGGCTCCAGATTTGCCAGCAGGTTTCCGTGGTTCAGCACCACTCCCCGTGGCTCCGCCGTCGTCCCGGACGTAAAAACGATCTCAACAGGATCATTGCGGCCAATCGCTGGCGAGGAAAAGCCCGTTGCCTCACGCCCCGCGACCACTGCGCTCAGATCTTCAAAGAGGATTGTCGGTAGGGTTGCACCAAGAGAAGGCAACTCGCGGCCAACGACCGCCAGCCGCACGCCTGCTTGCTCCGTCACACGCCGCGCGAATTTCACGTCGGCAATCGCGTCCATGGGCACGGCCACGGCGCCGCAAAAAATACAGCCGAGAAACGCAGCCACCCACTCGCCGGAATTTTCGCCCCAGAGAAGTACGCGATCGCCCTTGGCTATTCCCCGCGCCTGCAATTCGCCGGCAAATCTCTGCGCGGTCCCAAGCAGGTCCGAATAACGCCAGCGCGCCATCCGGTAGCCGCGCCGCCAGGCAACAGCAATCTCATCTGGCGGACGCGAGCCTGGTTGGAAATATTCAAGCAGCGATTGGCGCACCATGGCCCCATCAGTTTCGCTCATCCGCCCGAAAATTGGGAACACCTTCGCGCGGCGCCGAGTGGAAATGCAGCCTTGACGCCCCTAACTGAGTTCAAGTCATCTCGTGAATGCGAGGATGGAAGGGCGGGGATTTCATCCCCGCCGAAAGGAGTGCCCGAACTAGGGCTTCAGACCCTGAAGCCACGCCCTTTTTATTGCAGCCTAGGTATTTACATGATGGGTTGGCGCCGTTGACTTTCTATTCTAGGTTGCTCTGCGCTCAACACAGCCGATGTGGAGTGCGGCGGCTCGCCGCCGCTTTGTTACGCCGAGGCTCGCCTCGCCCACGAATTGCCCGCTCCTTCTTAGCCCCGTAGGGGCGTCAGAAGGTAGCCCAGCCCGCCGTTTTCTGGCGGGCTGGGTAAACAACACGCAATGATCCCGAGCGCCGTAGGTGCGACACGTCCTGACTCACGGGGCCATCCCAAACACCGATGTCAACAGAACCAGCTGGGTTCATTCCAAAGTGTCAGCGGTTTCGCCGCTTACTTCAGGGTGTTCGCGCCAACTTGCGCGCACTGCGCGTCTTCCGAGCTCTTCGCGCCGGACATGCCGATGGCGCCCACGATCTTGCCGTCCATCACCAGTGGAACGCCACCCTCCACGGGCACGGCACCCTCGAGTCCCAAAACTCGCAGCCCGTCTCCACCGGCCGCCAATGCGTCTTGGAAGGCTTTCGTGGGCCGCTTGAAGAGCGCCGCCGAGCGCGCCTTATTGATGGCAACCTTTGCGCTTCCGAGCTGCGTATTGTCCATCTTCTCGTAGTAAACAAGAGTCCCATCGGGATCGACAATCGCCACAGCCAGAGTCCACTTGTTTTTTTCCGCCTCGGCAATCGCCGCCGCCGCTGCTTTCTTGGCATTTTCCAGCGTTACCGGCGGGCCATAAGGGCTCGCAGTCTGCTGCGCGCGAGCCATCGCAGGGCTCAGCACAACCATCAGCGCAAGAAGTGATTTCAGCACCGAATTCAGTGACATATTCGATCCCCCCTCAGTGTTTGGATTCAACTCGAAACGTACACCGTAGCCTACGCGGACGCACGTAGCGGCCTCGCGCCGCTTCGTGCACCTCATTTTTCCGGCCGCAAACTCAACAGTCGTGGAGGCGCTCTAAACTAACTCGAACTTCAGCTCGCCCAGTTTCTCCAGGCTGCAAGCAATCTTGTCCCCGGGCTTCAGCCACACTTGCTTGTCCTTCGGCATCCCTTGAATCACGCCTTGCGGCGTCCCGGTAAAAATAATGTCGCCCGGCCGGAGCGTGATCACTCGGGATATGTAGCTGATAATTTTCCGGCTGTTGAAGATCATGTCACTCGTGTTGGATGATTGCCGCGTTTCGCCGTTCGCCCGGCATTCCAGTTTCAAATTGTCCGGGTCAATCTGGTCCGCGGTCACCATATAGGGCCCGACCGGCCCGAACTGGTCCGGAGTTTTTCCCACCAACCACTGCCCCCCGGTCTCGAGCTGCAAATCCCGCGCCGTGAAATCATTCCCCGTGCAATAGCCCGCCACGTAGGAAAGTGCGTCGACCTCGCTCACCACCTTGGCTTCCTTGCCGATCACAATCACCAGCTCCACTTCGTAATCGAATTTCTTGGCGTAATCCACCGGCAACTTCACCGTTCCGTTGTGATGGTTCAGCGCGTTATTGAATTTGTTGAAAAGCACGGGTTGCTTCGGAATTGGCTGGCCGATTTCCATGGCGTGGTGCACGTAGTTCAAACCAATGCAGACAATTTTCTCCGGACGCGTCACCACCGGCCCGTACTCGATGCCTTCCTCTTTCAAGTATGCTTTTTGCACGGTCGCGGATTTGGAAGCGGCATCAACCAGCGCGTTGAGGCTCGGTCCATCTTCGTTCTGAAGCAAATCATCCATGGTCGCCGGGGCGTGCATGTGCAACGCCTTGGCCGCCGCGCTCACGTCCAGAATTCCCTTCTCGGTTTTCACGCCGAGCCGGTACTCACCGTCTCGCCGAAAGGTCAGCAGAGTGAGGCCTTTCGCCATCCCTCGGGCCTGATCACGCACGGGGCCAGACTCCGCATTCGCCCGCGCAAATCCGCCCATCGCCGCCGCTGTGCAAACTGTCCCCGCGCTCTTCAGAAAATTCCTGCGATTTTGCTTCATGGTAGTTGCTCCTCACGTCCTTGGATTCTCTCCACATCTGTGGGGCCGGCTTGCGCGGGATTATAACCCAGGCGGCCTTCCGGCACTGAGCAGGCGCGCTGGCCAACTCCTCCCCCCGCATGCAGGAAAAAAACCACTTCCGAATCATCAAGGCCGTTGCGCCTGAATTCGCACCATGATTTGCGGATCGTCCGGAAATAATCCCGCCGCCGGCAACCGTCTCAGCACCTCAGCCCAAAAAGGCTCGCGGGCAAAGACGCGCCTGAAAAGCAGCAACGAATCATCCACGTGCCCGCTCGTGACCAGCGTCACGGCGTGCCAGAACACAACCTCCATCTGATCGGGAAGTATTTTCTCCGCCTCGCCATATTCCCGCACCGCGCAATCCCAATCCTGCTTCGTCGAGCACGCATCGCCGTTCTCCATGTGATCGTAGGCCCTGTGATAACGCACCAGCCGCTTCAGCTCGTTGATCGGATCAGCAGAATCATCCACGCGCAGATCGATTACCTTGTCCGCCCAAGGACGCCCAGTGGATTTCCCACGCACAACCAATATCGCCGCTGATTGCCTGCCACGAATGTCGCCGCCTTCCCGCTGCGCCGCTTCGAGCGCGGCAATCAGTCGGTCGGCCAGATCGCCCTGTGCGATCTCGAACGCCTTGCCCATCGCCGGCCACACCGTGGGCTTCTCCATGATGTTCGCCTGCGCCGAATAGTCCATCCCAACTATATTCCCGGCAGCCGCAATGCACCGTGCCCCCGTATGCGACGCCACATGCCCCTGCGCGTCAAGCATTGCCACTTGCCGTGCATCCGCATACGCATCAGCGGCCAGCAGCCCTCGCAAAGCTTCCGGCGCAGTCTTCCCCGCGCGCATCAAATCCAGCCCAAGCGGCCCATACGACGGGTCAATAAACGATTGCGTGGCCACCACGCCCACTCCCGCCTCTCCCCAAATCACGTCCGCGCCCACTGCGAACCAGTGCGATTGCACCGCCACTCCCATATCTCCCGTCGCCGGGTCGCGCGCCACGATTGAAAAAGTGTGCACTGGCCGCAGCGGCCGCGCCGCTTGAGTCGAGTGGTCCGCAACGGATTGCGCGGCTGCCGAGCCTGCGATGAGCAAACAGAAAAGAAAAACTGAAATGCCGCGGTGCATTAGCTTCCTCCCAGTAGCGATAAATGCGCGAGGAATTATAGGCCGTCTAAAGCGCAGGAAGTAGCGGAAGTTGAGGAGTCAGATGGGGTGAAAAACAAAAAGCCCGGCAGGGAGGAGCGAACTCCCCGCCGGGCCCACTTCACGGAATCGAAAATTATTGCTGCTGCTGCGGTTGCTGCTGCTTCTTCGCCAGATCGGCCTTGGCGGCATCCGCAGTCACGCCAGAGCCCGGCTTCTGGTAGCGCGTCAAGAAGGGCATAAACGGAGTGACCTCAAAAGGCATCTTCTCCCGCGCCGAAAGCAAAGGCACTGGCTTAGCCTTCACCAGTTCAACGTGGTCGCTCCAGGGATCCAGCTTGATTCGCGCCCCGATCGGAAGCGCCGAAATCTGATCCAGCTTCGATGGATCAAGATTCGGTGCCGTCCCCGTCAATTGCGACGCGATGTACACGCTGTTCCCCAGGTGCGGATTGATCAGCGCCGGCAGTGACTTGGATTGCGCATCAAGCTGCTTCAGAAACAATCCGGCTGTTCCCAGCTTGTCCTTGTACGGCGAATTCTTCAGAATTTCCAGCGATTTCGTGCCCGCCAGCGCCACCTGTTCGGGGCTGTCCTTGAATGTGAAATGGCTCAGCGCCTCGACCGTCGAAACGTTGGTCATGTCGTTGAAGCCCCACTGATCCGTCGAAGGCTTCGTCACGATAATGTCCGCCAGTTCTTGCGCCAGCATGGTCGCCAGGCTGGCTTCGTCCGGCAGCACGTCAAGCAAGCCGCGGCTCAGCACAATCGTGTGCCCGATCGAAAACATTTCGATGGTTCCGGTTGTCAACACGCGGCAGTGAACTTCCGGCTCCACATCCAGATTGTTCGTCACTTCCAGATTGTTCACCACCGTCTCGAGAACTTTGTCCACTTCTCCCGAAGGCGCCAGCAAACCGGTGCGCTGCAAACGGTCCAGCACGTTCACTTCCGCCACATGCTGCCATTCCCGTTCCGCCTCAATCGGCGAACGATCCTGCTGCGCCGACGCCTGATCTTGCACCGCATTCGGCGATTCGATCGTCAGTTCGCTGAATTCCTCCTGCCGTCCCACGTTCTTCAGGTTATAGCCCCAAAGACGCGTCTGCGACTTGAAGCGAATCGTCCCGCCCATGAATTCCCGCAGGTTCGATTCCTGGCTGAAGACGTAAGCCGGAAGCCACATGCCGGGCTGAACATTCAGCCGCCAGCTATCGAAATGCAAATTGAAGCCGTTGATCCCCGCCAAAGGAGTGTAGACACCGTTGAATCGCACAATCGTGTAGTTCTGATCTTCCGCCCACACGCGCCCCTTAAATCGGCCCCTCCCTGACTTCGGGAGCGGCGTCACATCAAACACCAGGCAGCGCACTTCTCCCAGGAATTCGCGCCGCACATAATCAAACTGGTAGTGCTGCCGGTCGAATCCGTTCGTATCAATGTAAATCATCTGCAGAAAACCCTCAGGCACATACGAGGAGGAGAACATGTCGCCCAAATGCGATATCGGGTTCAGGGCGTCCCATTTGCCCTTCTTCTTCCCCAGCATGGAATTATCCACCACGCCCTTGGCCAGATCCGCCTGGCCCAGGAAGTAATGGTCCTTCACCGGTATGGAGCCCATGTCCTTATCGGGCTTCATGTCCTGGATGTAAGTCTCGATGATCGGATTGTACCGGCGGATGGTCGCCAGTTCGTCGTGTTCGCGGGCGATCAGTCGGTCAATCGCCTGATCCACTGTCGTTACCGGCGTGCCTGCTGAAGCCCCAACCTGCGGCTGAGTCTGGTCAGCAGTTTGTGTTTGGTTCTGTGCCGCTGCCGCGCCCGCCAGAGCGCCCGCAAGAATCACACCCAGCATGAACTTTTTCGACGTGCGCATTGCCTTTCCCCCCATTTAGTACGCCAATTCGAACACGATGTGAACGATGGCCGTGGAATCCACTGGTTGCCCGCCCTGTTGTGCCGGGTGGAAGCGAATCTGGCGCGCCGCGGACTGCGCCGAATCGTCCAGCCCATACCCCAATCCCTGCACCACGCGCTGTACCCGTACATCCCCTGCTGCCGTGAAAACCACCTGCAACAACACTTCCCCTTCGATCTTCTTGTTCCGAGCCTCGTCCGTGTACTGCGGCTTGGGCTTGAAAAGAATCTCGACCGGCTTGGTGTTCGACGTGTTAGCCGCCGCCTTCACCTTCGGCGCAGCAGCCGCGGCATGCTCATCTGCGAACACGCCTTGCTGCACTCCGCCACGCGGCCCGGCGCTATTTCCACCGGTTGCAACCCCATTGCCAAATCCCGTGCTCGCCACTATTCCGCGAGCCCCCTTTGCCCCCCCCGTCCCGTTGCCGTACCCAGGTCCGGGTGGCAAATCGTAGCTTCCGCCCGTGTTGATATTCGGCGAATGCTTGCTCGCCTGCGCGTTTGGCGCCACCCCGTTCGGGTCGCCAAATCCGCCGGTTTGCACCTCTTCCTTCGGTTTCTTCAAGTTTGGAATCGCGGAACTGCCCATGGACGGCGGAGCCTGCGTCGGAAAAGCCTTGGCGACGTCCGGCAAGTCTGGCGCTGGAGTGTTCTTTTTCGCCGTCGCGGGCTTTGCGATGGGCGAACTGAAAACAGGCGAAATGATCTTCGGTTTCGGCGCTACCATTGCCACCGGTTCCGGCTTCGGCTCAACTTTCGGGACCACCCTCTTTATAGGAGTCGGCTTCGGTGCCGGAGGCGGTGGTTGCGGCTTCCAGGCTTCAATCACCGGAGCCTCAATCGGGGTTGTCCAATACCGATGGACCAATTCGAGCTTCTGGGGCACCAGCATCGGGACTATCACGATGGCGGTTACAAATAGGAATTCCAAGCCCACACCGGCGCTGAGTGACCCCCAACGCGTCTGGCCATCGGGGAGAAGCGCCTCACGAAAGACGGCTTTATTGCTGACCCTTGCCATGGCTGTCTCCAGATGCCTTTCCTGTACTAGGATGCGTCGAGACACAGGTGCCCCGACAGTATTTAAGTACTAGAACGCGCGGCTGGAGTGAATAGAACTCAAGTACCATTCTATCCCCAGTCGTGCTGAAAGCGATAACCCAATTGGCAGGGCTTCACACTTCGTTAGCCCCCCGCTTTCCCAATTGAGATTCGGCGCCATTACGGCTCGCTTCCGCTCTGAGATTCAACCCGACGGCTGGAGTTGGGTTGCAGAATTCTCTGACCCGATAAGTGAAGATGCGGAGGCACCGCCAGGAGATGGCTGTGCCTCCGCAAGTTGCGAGGTTATTCTATCGTTTAGTGCGGCTCGACCACAATATAACGCGTCACGCCGCCATGATTGACGAGCAGCAGTACGGACTGTTTCTCGCTGCCAGCCAACGCCCGCCGATATTCGTCCACATTTGTCACTGTCTTGTGGTTCACTTCTTGGATGACATCACCACGTCCAAGTCCCGTCGCAGCGGCCGCGCTTGACGAGTCAACTGAAGTAATCACAACGCCATGCGTGCCGGTCCCGAGATTCAGGTCCTGCGCGATTTCCGGAGTCAGGTTCTCCACTTCCACTCCTTCCAGCGCCCCCCCGCTCTGTTCGCTTTGGCTCGTCTTCTCAGCGGTTTCCGGCAGTTCACCCAGTGTGAGCGTCTTGTCCAGCGTTTTTCCCTCCCGCCAGACCGATAGCTTCACCGAAGTCCCCGGCGCCGTTTGCGCTACTTGGAGTCGAAGCTGGTTGGCATCGTTCAGTTCCTGGCCATTCAACGCCAGGATCACGTCGCCGCGCTTCAGTCCGGCTTTCGCTCCGGGCGTATCCGGCGAGACGTCGCCGATCAGCACCCCGCGCGATTGGTTCAAGCCGAATTGCTTCGCGATGTCAGGTGTCACGTCCTGAATGTGCACCCCGATGTAACCGCGCACAACCTTCCCATGCGCCAAGATCTGGTCCATTACATTGCGGGCCATGTTGATCGGAATCGCGAACCCGATACCCTGGTTCCCTCCCGATCCGCCCGAGAGAATCGCCGTGTTGATTCCCACCAGGTTGCCGTGCAAATCAATCATCGCCCCACCCGAGTTCCCGGGGTTGATGGCCGCGTCCGTCTGGATGAAATTCTCGTAATCTTCGATGCGCAGCCCGCCGCGTCCGGTTGCGCTCACGATGCCCATCGTGGCCGTTTCGCCGATCCCAAATGGGTCGCCGATGGCGAAGATCAAGTCCCCCACTTGCAGCGATGAGGAATTTCCGAGCGGCAGCGTGGGAAGATCGTTGGCCTCGATTTTCAGCACCGCAACGTCCGTCTTCGGATCCGTGCCGATCAGCTTGGCCTTGAATTCCCGTTTGTCGCTCAGATACACCTTGATGTCTGTCGCGCCGTCAATCACGTGATTGTTGGTCATGATCGTTCCGTCCGTCGTGATGATCACGCCTGAGCCCAGGCTCTGCTCACGCTCCGGCTGCGGATTTTGCTGGCCGAATTGGTCGCCGAAAAACTGGCGGAACATCGGATCGTTGAAAAGCGGCGCCATCGAATTATGCCCCTGCGATTTCACCACCTTCGATGACCGTATGTTCACCACCGCAGGCAGCGCCGGTTTCAGCACGCTCGAAAACCCGTTCGCGAAGTTGCCCAGGGTCACGGGCACCCCATCGCTCGCGATTGTCGGCGAAGCCTTCCCCGCCCCAAATACGGAATGGCCTGTCCAATCCTTCATCCCCTGCGACAGGATTCCACCCGCCGCCAGCGCTGCCACCACCACGATGGCGGCCACCCAGCGCCGAATCTTCAGTACTTCTTCTTTCATAGCTGTCTCTCCTTGTTCTTCATCCATAATTTCTTCGGCCCCGCCAGGATCTGCGCCGGTAGCGCGCCGCGTGCCTATGGTTGTTTGACGTAGTAAACGATGAATTGTTTTTACCGCCGTCTAGTTTCCGAATCGTTGATCTATTGGAACTATTCTAATTTCACAGTCCCCGCATTGACGGCGCTCGACTCATGTTTGATGAATCCCACCATGCGATCTTCTCTGAGTCCCGCCCGGACCTGCGGCAGGCTGTTTGCCGGCTATCTCGGGTACCTTATATATGATGCAATCCGTCCGCCATTTGTCAACTAGGCGCCCATCACCTAATGGTTCATGCTTTAGGTCAGGGCGTTCTGAGCCGCTTCGCGACCTCGGTCCCCAATCGTTGAAAGTGTTTCATGTTCCAGGTATAGATCACCTCAGCCCCTGCCTTCAGGGCGCACCGGGCCAGGATCGCATCGTAAATCATTCCCCCCACGATATAACCCGCCGCCCCTTCCTTCACAACCGCGTAGTATTCATCACCCGTCAGCGTGATAATCGTCAGCCGCTCGCGAACATTCTCGAGATAAAGCAGCACCTGCTCGCCACTGAGTCGGTGTTTGCCCGGCAATCGCGTCGCGGCCGCATATAGCTCCGCCAGACTGTGCCCTGCGCAATAACTCTGATTCTTCTCCGCCTTCAATAAAACATTCAGACTGGCCTCGTGATGCTCGTGATATTCCAGAAATGCGGGTAGCAGAACGGAAGTGTCCAGGAAAGTCTTCACCTTTTTTTGCCCAGAACGTCGGCCTCGCGCTCCCGCCGCACCTGCCGCACCGTTTTTTCCACCGTGGCAGCCGAGAGCGGTTCGCCGGCGCGAAACACCCATACGCCATGTTTTTTCCTGAGCTGCCCCTGCCCCCGCAAGGGGCGCAAGGTGATCTCCTCGCCCGAACTTTCCACTTCGAGCGTATCTCCCGGCTCCAATTTTAGTTCGTCGCGCAGTGGTTTCGGGAGTACCACTCGACCTGCCTTATCGATGGTCAATGTGGCGTTCATATTGAGAATATATCATGCCATTTGCCATTTGTAAATGGCATTTCAAATGCCCATTCCATGATGGATGGCGCTTTTCCTTCCGCGGGCCTCTTGTCCTCTGCCCAGCACGTTTTCGCGAAGCGACCTTCCTCAACTTCGCCCGTCAAAGATATGCCTGTCCGGGATTGTGAATCCGTCCTACTCTCTACCTCCGGCTTTTCCAGGCCAATTGAAAGGAGCTGTTTAGAATGACTCGAAGAATTCCCATGCTGGCGTCTGCGGTGGTATTCCTCTTCCTGGCGCTGCTGCCCGAGCCATGGGCGGCCGGCGCTACAAATGCATCCTCCGCCGCGCCCGAGGACGCCACCCTCAAGGCGCTAGCCGCCGTCGCCGGTGCCGGGGCAATGGAAGCCCACACCACCGAATTTCTCGAAGAATTAAGCGACGACATCGGCGCGCGCGTCACCGGCGCGCCGCAAGCCGCGAAGGCTATCGCATGGGGCGTCGAGAAAATGAATTCCATCGGCCTCGAAAATGTCCACACCGAAGCCTGGCAAATCGCCCGAGGCTGGACGCGCATTTCCGCCGACGCCGAAATCGTCTCCCCCATTCATCGCCGTCTCATGATTGATTCGCTCGGCTGGGTCGGCTCAACGCCCGCCAACGGCATCGAAACAGACGTCGTGCTCGTGGACTCCAATCGTCTCGATGAAGAAATGCTCGAAAACGCCCCACACTGGCGCGGAAAAGTCCTTCTCGCCGTTCCTCGAGGCCCGAGAACACTCGACCAATTTGCAAGATTTGTGAAATTCGGCGAGTTCTTGAGGGCTGCCTATAAAGCCGGCGCCCTAGCCGTCATCGGCGGCCAGAGCGGCGGCAATGCCGCCGGTATGCATCTCACGCACACGGGCGTGCTCGGCTTCGACACCTTTTTCGACATCCCCGTCGTCAGCATGGCCGCCGAAGATCAGGAGCAAATCCAGCGCTTCCTCAGTCGGGGCAAATCCGTCCGCCTAAAACTCAACGTCCAAAACAGCGTCACTGACAAGCCCGTTGACAGCGCCAACGTCGTCGGGGACATCCGCGGCACCGAACATCCCGAACAAATCATCGTCGTCGGTGGCCATCTCGATTCCTGGGACCTCGCCTCCGGCGCGACGGACAACGGCTGCGGCGTCTCCACCACCCTCGGTGCCGCCGAAGCCATCCTCAAATCCGGCGTAAAGCCTCGCCGCACCATTCGCTTCGTCCTCTTCACCGGTGAAGAGCAAGGCCTGCTCGGCTCCATCGCCTACACGAAAATTCATCGCCAGGAGATGCCCAACCACGTTGCCGCCGTGGTCCTCGACAACGGCCAGGGCCCGGTCGTAGGCCTCCAACTCGGCGGGCGTACGGATTTGGTCCCGGCCGTCGAAAGATTCGCGGCTTCGCTCCAAGCCTTCGGCGATATCGGCGTAAATGACGACACCGAATTCGACACCGACACCGGCCCCTTCATCCTCGCCGGTCTCCCCGCCATCAATCTCGATCAAGATTCGCCCGACTACAAATACACGCATCACTCAGCCGTCGACACATTCGACAAAGTAAAACCAGAAATCCTCGACCGCAACGCCACCGTCATGGCCCTCGTCAGCTTCTGGATTGCCGACCGCCCCGAGCGCCTCGCCTCTCCCTGGCCCGCCGAAAAAATCGCCCGCATGCTCGTGGATCGCCACGAGGACTCATTCCTCAAAGCAATAGGCGTGTGGCCCTTCGGAAATCTCGGCTCGGACGCGGAAAACAAGTAGGAGAATAGGCAGAAAAACAGTTAGCCGCTAGCTGATCAGCCGCGCGATAAAAAACGCCGCCGCCGCGGCCAGCCCGCCGACCAGCGTGGTCTGCATTCCTCCGCGCAGCGGCGCCACTCCCGTAAAATGTCCCTTGATCGACCCGAACACAAATAGCGCCAGCAGCGTCACGCCCACCGAAACCCGCAGCGCCGACCTCACCTCGCTCATCAATATATAAGGCGCCAGCGGCACCAATCCCCCGACAATATACGACGCCGCAATCGTCCCCGCGCTCCGGCTCGCCCGCGCCGGGTCCGGCTGTTCCAACCCCAGCTCGAATCGCATCATGAAATCCACCCACTTTTTCTGATTGCCCGTAATCGCCGTCACAATCGGCGCCATCTGCTCCTGCGAAAGCCCGTAGTCGCGAAAAACTTTCGCCACCTCTTCCGTCTCAATTTCAGGCAGCTCCACCGTCTCGCGATACTCCCGGTCGAGCTCAGACGCGTAATGCTCCGTATCCGTCTTCGCCGCCAGGTACCCGCCCAGCCCCATCGCAATCGACCCCGCCGCAATCTCCGCCAGCCCCGCCGTCACGATAATTCCGTTCCCCCTCGCAAGCACCGCCGTCGCCCCAGTCAATCCCGCGGCCAGCGCAAAGGGCACGGTCAGCCCGTCCGACATCCCAATCACAATGTCGCGCACCGCCGCAGTCGCCGTAAAATGTTTCTCCACATGTTCGACAGATGGCATCCTCAGCTCCTTCGTCCCTGCAACAATCCTCGCTCAGTTCAACAGCGTGCGGAAAGTCCTTGCCTCTTAGGGGGTCGGGGCTTCAGCTCCGACATACTGCCAGCCCTTTCATTGGGCTTTAGCCCCTGAGGAACGTCGGCATCGAGATCCGCGCCCAAAAATTTCATCCCCCTGTACCCCACCCAGCGCCAGGCGCGTATAATTATCACGCAGGAACCGAAAATCAGGAGATAGAATATGACCACCACTTCGGGACAAGGAGCCGCTCCCCAAATGACTTTTACTGTGCCGCCTCTGCCATACGCCTTCGACGCACTCGAGCCCTATATCGACGCCAAGACGATGGAGATCCACCACGACAAGCATCACGGTGCCTACGTCACCAATCTCAATAAAGCCCTCGAATCCGCCCCCGACCTTCAATCCCACTCGGTCGAGGACCTCCTCGCGAATCTCGGCAAAGTGCCGGAAGCCATTCGCACCGCCGTCCGCAATAACGGCGGCGGCCACATGAACCACTCGATGTTCTGGAAAATTATGAAGAAGGGCGGCGGCGGCGAACCCTCAGGCGATCTGGCCGCGGCAATCAAATCCACTTTCGGCAGCTTCGCCGATTTCAAAACCAAGCTCGGTCAAGCCGCCACCACCCGCTTCGGCTCCGGCTGGGCCTGGCTCCTGTTCCGCGACGGCAAGCTCGTAATCGAATCCACCGCCAATCAAGACAATCCCATCATCGACGGCGGCAAAGCCTTCTTCGGCCTCGACGTCTGGGAGCACGCCTACTACCTAAAATATCAAAACCGCCGCCCCGAATACATCGAGGCCTGGTGGAACACAATCAACTGGGCCCAGGTAGCAGAAAATTTCGCCCACGCCAAAAAGTAGCGCATCGCCCGCTCTTTACCCGTAGGGGCACGGCACGCCGTGCCCCTACGGCGTTGATTGCCGCCACCGGGTCACGATTGCCACCGCGGTCGCCCCGCCCGTTCTTTCCCCCCCGCCCGTCATCCTGAGCGGAGACTCGCGCGATGTTTGCGTCCCGAGTCTGCCCGAGGGGCGCGTCTTTGCCTTTCCCGTCGCATTTTGACGGGCGCGAGTCGCAGTCGAAGGATCTCTCTTGCTTTTGCTTTTGCTTTTGCTTTTGCCTCTCGCCTTTCCCTCGCCCCCCGCCCCTCACGCCTCGCCCCTACTTAATCTTCGCCACGCGCCCCGTCGTCGGGAACCGCACAAAAATCTCCGGGTCATGCCCCGGCACCACGCGCCCCTCCGACTCCGCGAGCCCAATCATCCGCTGCTGCGCCGCCAAATTCGCCGGCCAGTCCGACGGGTCAAACGTCGCGCTCGCCCGGTGCGACTTCAAATTCTCATACAAATAACAATTGTCCGAAGCCAGCACATACGCCGGCTCGCCCTCGACCAAAATATATTGCGAAGCAAACGTGTGCCGCGCCCCGGTGTAAGCCCGAATCCCCGGCAAAATCTCGCGGTCATCGCCCTCTACAAACCGCAGCTGCCCCCGCGTGTTCCGCCGCGCGAGCTCCATCACGTCCTCCGGATCGATCCCCCCGTGGTGACCGCCCGGCTGCCACGCCGCCCCGGTGTAGTATTCGTATTCCTGCCGCTGAATCCACACAGTAGCATTCGGAAATAAATCCACGCCCCCCATGTGGTCCCAGTGCGCATGGCTAACAATAATGTCCGTGACGGACTCAGCCGCAACCCCCGCCTCCTTCACCGCCGCATCGGGCGCCATAAAATCCACCACGCCAAATTCCTTGATCCATTTCTCGCGATGAAATCCAGAGTCAAAAAGTATCGTCTGCCCCCCGCCCTGTATCACCCAAAAGACCATAGCAATCTCAATCTTCTTGTCCTCAGCAGCCCCCATCACCAACCCGCTCAGCGGAAACCCAGGTATCGAGGCATACCGTATCGCCCGTATCGTGTACTCAGGTGGAGCGTCTGCCGCGCGCTCGGGCGTCGCGCCTGCCTCTGCGTCTTTTGCATCCCGAGCGTATGCGAGGGGCGCGCCCACTTTCCCGCTGAGGGCAATCCCCAGCCCCACCAGCACCATCAACCCCACCGCCGCCCCGCCAGCAATCTTCTTCGCACCCTTCATCGTCCGTTCCCTCCGCCCCTTATCCTACCCCACCGTGTTAGACCCCCGAACCGCGGCGATGGATTGTGCCCCGCATCCCTGCCTTTTAGGGGGTCGGAGCTTCTAGCTCCGACATACCGCCCGCTCTTCATTCCCCCCTTCATCCTGAGCGGAGACTTGTGCGTATTCGATTTTCCCGTCGCTTTCCGACGGGCGCGAGTCGCAGTCGAAGGCTCTCTCTTGTTCTTGCCTGTCGTACCGCTGGCACCCAGCCGACGCTTTGTCCGACGCCGTCATTCCGACAGAGGCCGTTTTCGGGCCGACGAGGGATCTGCTGTTTATTTTGCTTTGTTGTTGCGATTCCTTTCGCCAATCGTGCCGTTGACCGCTTGCGCTCACTCACCCGCGCAAGCTTTCGCCTTTCGCCGTGATGGTGAGGACGGCGCACTTAAACAACAAGGGCGTGAACGACCCACCCTAAGCCGAGCACGAAGGTATTCCCAAATGCGATCGAAAAAACTCTCAGACCCAGCTGCGCCGCAAGCTGGTCCTTCTCTGCCTGTATTTCTTCCGCTACTTCCTCCCGCCTCTCTTCGGGTATACACCGCGTGAGAACTATATCGACCCACTTCCAACGCAGTTCATCCTTTGAATCGTCACGCTGAGCGATCACTTGGATCATCAAATGAAGCCCGAACATGATCCAGTATGATATTTGGGGTGCGTTAAGTGCAGCAACTACGAACCAGTTCCAAAGACTTTGTAGGACGAATGTCGTATAGAACCATCCGACAATCGCGACAGCCCACATTAGTGTCCATCTCTTGGTGTCCATCAGTATCGTCTCCTTCGCTAACTTGTCGCCTTTCCAGTTCCTCTGAAAGAACTAGAGTATAGAAAACTCAAAATCCTGGTCGTGATCTCGACGAATGCGTAGCCCGCCTCTCCCGCGAGAGCTGATCGCAGCCTACGTTACCAGATTGACATCGTACTTCTCGGCTTGATATTAATGCCGGAGAAAGCGTGAGGTTCAGTGCATGCCCAAGAAGAAAAGCATAAAGCGTGTAGCCCAAACATTCATGGAGGAGTCTCACGAGATAATGACGTTCTTCAAAGAAACGGCAGGTCTGAAGGAGGAATGGCGGGAATGGTCTGCTGATTATGCGGTGGTCCTTCTTTATGGAGCTTTCGAAGCCATGATGTTGCGCGCGCTTGCGGGCGCGATCAACAATGATTCCACGACCATTTCGGAAAAACTCGGAATCAAGTTTCCAAAACACATGAGCGAGACAGTTTGCACATACCTCGTTACAGGAACGGGCTATTTTGATTTCAAGGGACGGGCTGGCCTGATTGAAGTCATCAAGAAGTACGTTCCAGAGTCTCATTATCTCTGTAAAAACGTGAAAGACAGCAAATTCAAAGATCCATTGGACCACTTGTGCGGCTTACGAAACCTTGCGGCGCATAGAGATAGTCAGAGAGCGCACGATGCAGCGGCACAGGCAGTCGGACAGGCAAAGATAGGCTCGGCTGGAGCTTGGCTGCGTGCCCACGACCGTTTTGAGAGCCTCTGCGATTCACTAAATGCACTGGCTAAGAAAATCGAGGAAGATGCTCCATATTGAATGTCTGGATCCGCGCGGATGGCGCGTCGTTAAATTCGGAGACGGTCAACGCCAAAGGCTAGCCAACCCGCCTGACGGACCATAAGGCAATATGAGCGCGCTTCTATCTCTGTCGAGGTCTGCGACTTCATCTGCACTGGATGCGTCAGAGATCGCTCTACTCATATTTGGAATTGTGCTCGTCGTTGGCCTGATCGGCGAGGTTGCAAAGTCCGAAAGATGGAAGAAAAGGCTCCGAATATTTGAACTCATGGTAATTATCGGAGTTGCCGGAGAACTGGTCGCTGATGGCGGGATTTTCGTATTCTCATCGCACCTCGAAGCCATTACAGAAGCGGAATAATCGGTGCTGAACAAACAAGCAACAGATGCCTATAGCCAAGCGGAGCATGCACGGAAAGAGGCGGACTCATTTGAATTGGACATAGCGAAAGCAAAACAAGGGGCAGCGGATGCCGATGAGCGCGCTGCTAGGGCTGAAGAGAACCTAGGCTCCGCAAAAAAGGATGCAGCTGTAGCCAACGAACGCGCGGCAGAGGCGAATAGGATCGCTGAAGGAGAACGATTAGCGCGCCTCAAGTTGGAAAATAGACTGGCGCCTCGGATACTCAACGACGACCAACAGCAACGGATCGAATCTAAGATAAAGCGATTCACTGGCACGCCGTATGAACTCGCTGTTGATCCGGTCCCAGAGGCAATTAATTTACTTAGAACCGTTGACGCTATTCTTCGATCCTCCGACTGGACCAACAAAGAATCCGCTAAAACAGACTTTCGTTTTGTGATTACACTGGCGAGCGGGTCCAAGGTAGAGCAGGGGGTTTTCTCCGGCGTGGTCGTAAAACTGACCAAAAGTATGCTGCCTAAATATGAACCTGCTGCCGAGGCGCTTGTTCGAGCGTTGCAGGCGGAAGGCATAGACGCTACTGCCGAGCTTCTGGAGGAAACCGATCCTAGCCCCAATACACTGCATGTAATGATCGGAAGTAAAGAGTAAGGCCAAGAGCTAGTTCTGGGGAATTAGTGAGCAGCGGCAAGTGGGCCGGCCTTTGATGTGAATTGACTCACCTTTTGAGCGAGATGAGCTTACAGTCGTGTACTGAGTGCAATGGGTCAAGTTAATTGCGCTTGGTCGGAGGTGGCCTTTGGGCAGAATCCGGCTAGCTAGGAGGCGTTGATTAGCGCATGACGTACTTCCACGATTTTGAGATCAGTGGTGTGTCCTTTGCAGACCGAATTGGTGACCCGGAAGAATTCGATGCAGCAATCGGGAAGATCGCCCTAAATTTTTCGTATTTGGAAGACACAGCGCGGAACATCATCGTGCTTCTTTCCAAGGCGGATTCGAAGGTCGGCCATATCATGACCGCGGAATTGTCATTCCGCCAAAAGATTGATGTTTTGGCGTCGCTAGTTCGGCATCTTCTCCCCACACTATCTGAGTCGCGCGACGGGCTGAGTACACCAGAGGTCCAGGAGGCCCTAAGGGAACTTCTTCTGGTGGGTCACCGAGCAGAGGAGCTCAGAAATACTTATCTGCACTCGAGTTACGCCGGTCTGGAACGATCAAAGTTCTCGGCCAAGGCGAAACATGGCCTTAGGGTTCACCGAGAAAAAGTCGATCCGGCGCTGCTACTCGATGTCGCGGATTTCATTGCGACCGTTGGTATGGATCTCGAAGGCCTGCCGCTGCTCTTGGACTTGGCAGACTCGGTAACTGGTGGGGCTGATTTCGTCACCTATTCCAAGGACGGCACTGTCCTGGCAACATTCGAGTTCGGCCGGATAGCGCAGTCTTAGATTAGGAGACAATTACTACGAATCGCTGGCCCGCCTGCTTAACTATCAGTCCGGGACACTCCCCCGGGACAGATTTTTATTCTGGGAATCGGCGATGTTGTTAAAACCACGAGAAATCACATACATGGCACCGCCTAGACCGACAAGCCTCGACAGGTTCAATTTTGGCGCTATGTACACCGTATTGAAGCAGAGCAGGGTTCCGAAAACTACTTCCGAAATGCCGTAGCTTCTTTGTGCATGCAGTTTCCAAAGTGAGGCCATCTTTCCAAAAGTAAACACAGCGATCGTTATGATGAAAGCGGGAACTCCTGGATGGCGCATCTGCTGCAGGCCCCAGTCTCTCAAACGTTGGGCTTGCGAAGCATGGCGTGTGAAATAAAAAACGGCCGCCTGTCCTATAAGCATCAGCAGATTAAAACCGTTGAGTAATGCCGTGTGGTGACGTTTCAAAAATTCTCTAATTCGCTTGAAAATTGGCAGGTCACCGACGCGCTCAAGAACTGGGTCCAGAAATCTGACGCGCAAATGCCAAAATGCAAGACGGACTTCGTCAAAAACTGGGTCCAGAAATCTCACGCGCAATTCCGAGCACGCCAAAATGAAAACTAAAACGAAGGCGACAACCCAGGGGATGATCCAGGCGATGGTTCTTACTTTTTGCACGGTTGAGATTATCCCGCGCCGACGCTCTTGTAGGCAATGAGATTACTGAGCTGGTTTATAAATTGAAGAGCGAATGAGCCGTTGAAGCAGCGGCCCCAAAACCCCTGAGCGTTGCATGAGCGGACGCCCGGGCGCGCCTGTGATCGCCCGTCTCTGAGGAGAAAAGATGGGGACCCTTCAACGTCTCAAGGATGGAATGAATTCCCTACTGAGCGAGCGAAGTGGTTTCATCACCCTTCGAACCCCTAGCTTCTCGCCTCAAACCTCTAGCAACCATACACCCCCAGCTTCAATTCCGGGAGCGCAAGACTCCTAAGCGGCTCCCCCTTTTCAATTTTCCAGTTTCACATTTCGCGCTCGTTTCGGAAGGCCACCCCTCCAAAAACTGTACCAACGGCCAGTAGTATTCCGCCCACCCCTCGTGCGATGCTAAATGTGGAGGATTGTGGAATGACGACGGGCACCACGCCAGCTCGCAGCGCCCCCAGAAGGGCGAGGGTGAACTCGTCCCGAGCGACGCTGCGTCCTCGGCGTCCCGGATGGGGTCGCGGGGCGACACCCGCGAGCCGGGCCCCCTATCTTTGTAGGGCGGGGTGGAACTTGTCCCGAGCGAAGCCGAGGGAACCCCGCCATAAACAAAGACGGCTCAGTCTCCCTACCGCTTGCGCAGCCTCATCCGCGCAACTCCCGCCTTACGGGGTTGCCGTTCCGGCCCTCCTTAGGCCTCCACTAGCCACTAATCACTCGCCACTAGCCACTGCCTTTCTAGTAGCAACAGTCACCAACTCAAAAATTGGACTAACTCATTCACAACACGTCACATACGAAAATTCTACCCGCAACAAATTCGCACTTTTCCAAGACGCGCCATCGGCAACGCAAGCAAGACGCCGGCAGGATGCCAGCGGTACGAGTGGGAAAGGAAAAACAAAATCAGCAAAAGGTGGTGACCGGATGGCAGCATAGAAACCAAAATTCGGGTGGAAAGCGGCAGGTCAGCAAAGTTCAGATGGATTCACGGGGACGGAAACCCTTTTCAATGAGTCATGGCGGGTTAGCAGGCGTTTGGGAATTTCACTGCCGGTTATGGCCAATACTTTTCAGGCAGTCATTTCGGGCTTAGGCGCATCAGTGCTGCTACCAAATGCCGAGGGCTGGCGTCCAAGGCATCAATAGTTCCGAAGGCTGACCCGGCTAAATGGATATGAAGCAAGAAAACCGAATGGTGCGGTTCGGGGAGTTTGAAGTTGACCTGCGAGCGGGGCTTCTGAAGCGCCGCGGCCAGCGCATTCGACTGCAAGAGATACCGTTTCAAATTCTGGCGGTGCTGCTGGAACACGCCGGAGAAGTGGTCACGCGCGAGGAGTTGCGCGAGCGACTCTGGCAGGCTGATACGTTCGTGGATTTTGACGCCAGCTTGAACACGGCGCTGAAGAAACTGCGGCAGGCGCTCGAAGACCCGGCGGACGAGCCACTTTACGTCAAGACGGTCCCGCGCAGAGGTTACCGCTTCATTGCGCAGATTGAGGCCGTGGATGTTGCGGCAACGACGCCGCCTGTGGAGGTCCCGCCCAAGCAGCCGGCGGAAAACTTGGGGTTGCCGAAGCCGGCGGCGAGTTCGAACGGCGCCAGGGATTTCTTGCGACGCGAGACGAGGACCTGGCTTCTCGGAATAACGGCGCTTTCGGCTGCGGCACTCATCCTGATCGGTCTTGCCGTGAATCGCACGCAGCCAACGCCTCGAGTGCGCGCTGCCGCCGGGAAGATCGTCCTGTTCGTGATGCCATTCAACAATTTGAGCGGCGATCCGAGCGAGGATTATTTCAGCGACGGATTAACCGATGAAATGATCACCCAGGTGGGGCGCGAGTATCCGAGCCGGATGGCGGTGATCGCGCGCACGTCGGCGATGCAGTACAAAGGTGTCCACAAGTCCTTGAGCCAGATTGCTGCGGAGTTGGGCGGCGTGGACTACGTTCTTGAGGGCAGCGTCCGGCGTTCAGACAGCGGCATGAGCATCAACGCGCAGCTATTCCGCGTGGCCGATGGGGCCAGCTTGTGGGCTGATACTTACGCGCGCCCGCGAGCGGATGCTGTCGGCATTCAGCGCGATGTTGCCGGACGGATCACGCAATCGCTCGCGCAGGAATTGCTGCCCTCCGCTGCTCCTGCCCGTGCCCTTGCATCCACAACCGATCCCGAAGCATACGATAATTATCTGCGCGGGCTCTTCGAACTGAATAAGCGCACGCGCGAGGGTCAGCGAAAGGGCTTTGAGTTTCTCCAGCGCTCGATCGAGAGGGATCCTCGATTTGCGCAGGCCTATTCCGCGCTTGGCTATTCCTATCTCATTTCCGGGGCCTGGGGATACCTCAGCCCTCGCGACTCCTTCCCAAAAGCGAAGGAAGCTGCGACGAAGGCGATTGAACTCGACGAGTCCCTGGGAGACGCACATGTCACTCTAGGCGAAGTGCTTCACGTGTATGAACGGAATTGGGCCGAGGCCGAGAAGGAATACCGCCGGGCTCTTGAGCTCAGTCCGAACTCCGCCATGGTCCACAAAATGTACGCCGAATATTTGCTCCACGCGGGAAGAGCGCAGGATGGCCTGGCCGAAGCCGAGCGGGCGCAAAAATTGGACCCTCTTTCAATTTCGGTCACCGCTAACATGGGAATTTTCGACCTGCATCTGGGCCATTTGGACAGTGCCACGCAGAAATTCAAGGAAGCGACCGAGATTGATCCGGGCTACGCGCCGGCTCATTATCTGCTGGGCTCGGCCTACTATCTCCAGCAGAAATACGCTCAGGCCATACCGGAACTCGAGCTGGCAAAGAAACTCTCGAGTGACTGCCCCGAGATGAGCATCAAGCTTGTCTCCGCCTATTTTCGCGCCGGTCGCAAGCAGGATGCTCAGCGGACCTTGGTAGCGCTCCAGCGCCGCGCCCACCAAGAATTTATTCCCTCCATGGGCTTCGCGGAAATCTACGGCGAATTGGGAGACACACAGCAGACCCTCGCCTGGCTCGAGAAAGCCGCCGTGGAGCACGATTACCAAATGATGAGCCTTCGCTCATTCGCAGATATGAAAGGCGTCGGAGACGATCCGCGCTTCCAAAAGCTCGTCAGCGCCGTCGCATTCCCCGACGAAAAAAGCCAGCTCGCCTACAAACCTCAGAATTGATCAGCACGCCGACTCGGCGATTTTCGTCAACAAATCCCGATTTCTAGTGCGCCCAGATTTTGGCGGGATCCGTCTCGTATGGGTAGATGTGGACCATCCAGTTGAAAATTTGAGCGCGCCAGCGGCCGCCGGCCTGCTCGCAGGCTTCTTCGGTAGCGATCGAGCCGCGCGTGCCGAATTCCTTCAGGTTGACCTGCCAGATCCGCGTGCCTTCCGGAGGCAGGCAGATGTTGACGTGCTTATGCCAGCGCGCGACGCTGAGTGGGACGCGCGCGTTCAAATCATCTTCGGTGGCTTTTTTCGGTGCGGTGTACATGGCGCCTTCCAACTCGTAGCCGGTGCTGGTTTTTTTGTAGAGCAAGGATGTGGGGTGAACCGGATTGAACTCGAAGATGGCTTCGAAGGCGTAGCGATAATTGGTGAAATGATAGTGGTCCTGCGGCAATTCCGGGTGGAAGATTTCGAAGCCTTCGGCCAACGCGACTTTGTAGTCCTTGTATTTAGCGATGGCGTCACGGAGCGTGACGACGAGGTCCGCGGCGCGCTTGTCGTCCGCGGGATTTTCGGGCCGCAGCGTGGTCATAAACATGTGTGGACCCATGTCCATGTGATCGCCAGACATGGCGTCGTTCGCGGACTGCGCGGCTTCGGGATTTTTGTTGGCGCCTCCGTGCATGTCGTCCATGTCCATGCCCGGCATGCTGTCGTGTGTCTGCTGCTGCGGTGCGGGTTGGGAGCCTTGCGTTTGCTGGGCGTGCGTGGTCGGCGCCTGCGCGAGGAAAAGGAGGATCGCGGCGGCGAAAAAAATTGCGGTCCGGATTGAATTAATCATGGCTGCCTTTCTTATCCATTCTACGGTCGCGCCGTGCGTTTAATTGCAGGAGTGCGACGGGCGTGTGCGAAATATGAACGGAGGATTACGCTCCGGTGTGGCAACTGCGAAAACGGGCTGCCGCACAGACTCATGACGTTCCAGCGGCGAAAATATTGCGGGAGGCTCGGGGGGCGAGCCTCCCTAGGGGTGCAGCGGGAATACAAGTGCAGCCTGGCGGTGCGAGGCGTGTCCCATGGCGCCGCGCGCTGCTGGCTACAAAGATGGAACCCGTCGTGCAGAGAAAAGTTGCGCAGATTTGAGTACTGTAACCAGGGCCGGAAGCGAGCGGAGGGTGAGCAACTTGCGTTCCATTTCGCGCCTGAAATGGCCCGTGTATTGGAGTTTTGTTTATTTCTCCTTACGCGCCATGTACTCTTGACGGCTGCCACGAAATCTGTAAACTGCGACTTTCGGCCATGGCCACAATGCCCAATCCGCTCGACGAGCCCCTGCAGGACTTCCAGTTCCCGCAGCGAGAGGCGGCGTTTTTCTACGGGCTATTTCTGCGCGGACATACGGCGGATGAGTTGCGGCGCGATATTGCCGTGCCGGCCGCGGTGCTCGCGAAATGGGACCGCGAAACCGAGCGCGAGCCGACGCTGCGGCCGCTGCTCGAACGCATCGTGCGCTACCGGCAGCACGTGCTCGCGATTTTCGAGAACCTGATCGGCCACGATGCCGAGAAACAGAGACTACAGTAGCTCGGCGGCTTTCCGCTGCGATTTCCCACTGCGTATTTTTCATCCGAAAGCGGTATCTTGTGTGCGCGGGTGATTTGCATGAAAACCTTGCACGAAACTCCGCACGAGACTCATGCACGAAACGCTGCGCGGAACTGCGCGCATCGAATTCCGGAGGCCGCGTGAAGAAGCCTAAATCGCGTGAATTTGACCGGCGAGATTACCGGCACGCGCTCGGCCAATTCGCGACGGGAGTGACGGTGGTGACGGCGCGCGCGAAGGACGGACGAAAGATCGGGCTGACGGTGAATTCGTTCACTTCCGTTTCGCTCGAGCCGCCGCTCGTGCTATGGAGCCTGTCGCGGCAGGCCACCGACTTTGCGGAATTCAGCGCCGCGACGCATTTCGTGATCAATGTTCTCGCGGCGAACCAGCACCATCTCTCGCGGCAATTTTCGGCAACGGATACAGATAAATTTGCCGGCGTCGAATGCGCCGAGGGGCCTGCGGGGTGCCCTCTGCTGCAAGGCGCGAGCGCGCAGTTCGTGTGCCGAAAAACGCGCGAATACGACGGCGGCGATCACGTGATTGTCCTCGCCGAGGTGGAAGAGTACAAATGGCGCCAGGGCGAGCCGCTCGTTTTTCATTCCGGCCGCTACCACGTGACCACGCGGCACCCGGACTTGCCGGAGTAGCATCATTTCGCGCGGGCCGGCAATTGGCGCAGCGCCTGCTTCGTGTAGTAAAATCACAGCCCTACATTCCGTGTTCCCCGGTAGCTCAACGGTAGAGCATTCGGCTGTTAACCGAAATGTTGGAGGTTCGAATCCTCCCCGGGGAGCCAAAATTCTTTGGCTTCAAGCAATTACAGAATTTGGGTAGAGCATTCGGCTTTCGACCGAAGGCGTGGGTTTCTAAACGAAATCTAAGGTCCCGCATGTTCACTGAAAACCGGGGGATTTTCTTCAATCAATCCAATCTCAACCAGCGCTGTCATAAAAACGTCATAATCCCGTCGGACTCTGGGGCCTCACCGTAATTGTTATTGGTCGCATGGGCTGAGTTTTATGGCCAAGAAAGATGGGCGAGAGTAGCGGAGCCTTCGGTTCGTAACCGAATGGTGTGGCAAGCCCACAACAAGTTAGAGGGACGCGCCTGCCTCGTGAGCAGGCTCTCTCCGGAGCCGCAGATCGGTTAACAAGGGATTTTGCTGCCCGATTTATGATTTATTATGTCAGCCGTATTGCTGAGCCAGCAGAAGAACCTTTTAGGAGTGTCCTTGGGGGCATCGTCAAAACTCGACGTGGAACCGGCAGGAACTGTACGAGAAGGTGTGGCAGTTTCCCCTTCGCAAACTCGCGGTCGAATACGGCATCTCCGATGTTGGTCTCGCAAAAGTCTGCCGTAAGCTTGAAATTCCACTTCCTAGCCTCGGTCACTGGACGAGAATAGACCTTTCTGGGCCGGACCACACCGACCGGTAGGCGCTCAATTCTCTGCATTTCGAAATCACGGAACTCGCCGGGGTCGCTTAAATAGTCGAGTACCAAGTCGAGGGCGTCGGGACCCCAGAAATTTTCATTGCCAACGACGAAGGTCTGCACGCCGAACACACCACAGCCAATTGCCCATTCGGTGTTTTCGTGCGATGGCCAACGTCGCCGCCACCACCCCAGCTTTTTGTAGTCAAGCGGACGACACTGATGCCTCTGTGTCTAAAAGAACGCGCGCGAGTTGGGGGCGGTGACTCGATCGGCCACACAATCACAGCCTGCCGCTGAGAAAACAGGCTTGACCTCGAGTGCGGTACCGTGGTACATTGGTACGCATATGGAAAAAGATCCACGAATTATTGAGCGAGTGCAAACCGGCGTGCGAATGGAGAAACGCCTTCTCAAGGTACTGAAGGCACTGGCGGAATTCCACGACCTGACCCTCGGAGATTTGCTGGAAGGAATCGTGCTGCACGCTTTTGACGGCAAATCTGCTTTTCAGGCGGAGTCGCTTGCCCGCATTCGCGAGCTCAAGAAATTTTATGGGTTGGATTTAGACTCCGGTGCGAGTCATAGACTCACCGAAGCCGACAAGACGCAAGTTGTTCGAAAGGGGAAACGAAGGTGAACATTCGCCAACAGCAGGTTGCGGCCTGGGTACTACGTTGGACTGTAGGACTTGTGGTTCTGTGGGAATCGTATCAATTCGGTTTCTCGGAGGCCGCAACACGCCATCTTCACCGGATGGGCCTGCCACAATGGATCGCCCCTGCGCTGGGTGGCACAGAAATTGTGGCGGCGATCCTTTTCCTGGTTCCAAAGCTGGGCCGGATCGGAGGATATTCTCTGCTCGTGATCTTTGCCGTTGCGGCGACGCTCCACGTCGTCCACGGACAATTCGCAATCGGGCCGCTGCTTGTTTATGGGGCAGCAGTTTTCACGTGCGTATCGGCAAACGACAGAATCGTACCCGGGAGTGCTTCATGACCGACGATCAGCTTGTCGCCGCGTTTGAGGGCTGTACCATTCGCAACGAAGAATTTCATCACGAAGATCACGTCCGGATGGGCTTTCTCTACATGAGGCAGTTCCCGGGGCTGGAAGGACTGCGCCGGTTCTCAGAAGGGTTGGAAAGGCTCGCCGCAGCCAGTGGCAAGCCCACCCTCTATCACGAAACGATCACTTGGGCGTTCCTGCTGTTGATCCGGGAACGTTTAGCGCGAGCACTTCAGCGCAGCGGGAGACTGCCAAGCTGGGATGAATTTGCCGCCGATAACAAGGACCTGTTGAGAGGGAAAGACCACGTCCTGAAGGCATATTACAGGGATGAGACGCTTAAATCCGAGTTGGCTAGAAAGACATTTCTCTTGCCGGACCGGAGTTTCGCGCCTTCGCAGGGATGTGGGTTGCGAATATGAGTGGGACGATTCTGGTGGGAACTGGCCGGCAGATTCGCCGTGTACCGGACGACGCTTTTGTGCAAAGCATCAAGGGTCTCCCGGCAAGAATGGTATCCCGGCTCGCATTTATGACGAGCGATCACCACATGGTCCGTGACTTCGTCGTTCGCGAGATGCCGCGGCACCGGAGCCCGATCTCGCCACTCGGCATCGCAAATGTAACTGGATTAAATTTGCGGAAGGTTTCTGTCATCCTGTCGGACCTGGAACGAAATTTATTCTTTCTCGTGCGTGACTCGGATGGGAACGTCAGTTGGGCCTTCCCTATGACGACTTCTGTTACACCCCACAAACTCACGTTTTCGACAGGCGAAAACATTTTTGGTGCTTGAGCGGAGGATGCGTTCGCTACGTCCTTCGTGCAAGGGCGCTTAAGAGGAGAGAAACTGCAGGTTCGCATCGATTCAGAATGCCATCACTGCTCAAGGCCGCTATCCATTGAAGTCGACGACGAGCTGCGTTGGCGTGTTCAATCACCGGGCGCCCGGCCGTTGCTGTTCGAGCCGGACATTCAGTGGAACACTTTCCATGGCCAAAACATTATTCACGACTATTGAAACCAGACTGTATTCTTCTGGTCAGAAGAACATGCTCGCGATTATCGGCACACACGACAACAACCGGACGGAGTTTATCTCTTAATGAAACAAGTAGCCTTTTCGGAGCGCAGTGCGCAATCGGGATTGTTTGCGTTCACCCCGGATGGGCGAGTGCGACGGTAGGGCGGGGCCTCGGTTCGCAGTTGAGGAATCGTGCCGAGTGGAAACGCAGCAGTCACCAGGCCCCGTCACCTCGCAGAAGACCGTCTGGAAGAGACGGGACGCACTGGCCCCTTCTCCACTCCGGCAGTGGCCAGCGAGATTCAAACCATGCTCTAATGACCCCACAGTCGGCGAGCGAATCAGCTCAAAACCTATTCTACTTAACATATAGGTACATTAAATCTCTCCTTTTTTCGCCCCATTTTCCTGGGGCACCCCAAAGCGAGAGGCCGCTGCTCCCAAAGCGAGTGGCTGCTTTATGGGAGGGACCCGCGCGGTTCGGGAGGAACCGGGAAAGCAGAAGCCAGGAAGCTGCCGGGCGCAGGAATTGGCCCGAAGCTGTGCCCAAGAAAATGAGCAGCGAAAGAGGGTGATGACCTCATCTGAGTAGGATGAATGTCGGTTCGCGGGGAGCGCTGGAAGGCAACGTATCTTTGTGCGTCAACGACGGCTGACCCAATAGCGCAATGAGCGTGGACGTGAGCAAGAGTTCTGGCAGGGCGAGCGATCGACCCCACGGATGGCGGTCACGACAATTCCTTCGCAGGTTGACCGAGGAAGCAGGGCGCATGGCGCGGGACCAGGTGCTTCCTCCCGAGGCATGAATAGGCTCATCAAGGTGAGCAACGAAGTCTGGAGTCGTTCAACAAAGTCTTCGCTCATGGTTGGACGTGGATGGCGGTCTAACGGTATAGTTCTTCAGGCCAAACGTATGCCTTTCGTAACCCTAACCGTTCCAGGAACAACGACGCTCTTTTACGAGCGATACGGAGCCCATGGTGTACCGATATTGTTCCTTCACGGTGGTTGGGGATATTCGCTTTACCCAATTGACTTCCAGTTGCTAGCCCTTCTCCAGAAACACGAAGTTTGGATCCCGAGGAGGTCTGGCTATGGAAGGTCCTCACGGGTCCATCGTTTCGAGCCAACTTTTCATAAGATTGCAGCGCTCGAAATGCTTGCCTTTCTTGAATCTTGCAACATTTCGCGCTGCGTCGTTTGGGGACACAGCGACGGCGCGGTTATCGCGGCATGGATGGGCCTGCTCGAACCACAGAGACTCTGTGGCCTCGTTTTGGAAGCTTTTCATTTCTATCGCAGGAAAGAGCGGTCGATAGAATTTTTTTCGATGGCTGCCACGAGGCCACAGGAGGTAGGGGAGAAGGCCCAGCTGATTCTTCAATCAGAACATGGAGACAACTGGCGTGATGTTATTCGGATCAGCGGCGAGGCTTGGCTTCGTCTGATCCTCGGCGAGGAACAAACGGCCGATCTTTATCAAGGTCACCTATATAGCCTGTCCGTCCCCACTTTGCTCATCCACTCTCAAAATGATCCTAGGACGGAGCCACTAGAAATCAAGGACGCGGTGAAACACTTGCCCACTGCTGCGTGTCATGTGCTGGACGCGGGAGGCCACAGTCCCCATTCCCACCCGGAAACAAGAGAGCTATGTACCCAGCTTATTCAATCCTTTGCCGCAGAGGTCACTTCGCCTCCGCAATTTTCTCAAGAACAGGCTCCCCTTGAGAAAAGAATTCATCGTAAAAATACTCTCTAGTTAATGGCTGGTTGTCGTTAACTCCCCGCGTGTATTGGATTTGCCAAAGAGTCAGATCACCGTATTGCAAGCCGATCTCGCAACTACAGAGATACAACGTCCAGGCGCGAAAGAAGGCACGCCCATATCGTGCCTCTATTTCCCTTCTATGCTTCTGAACTCCATCGTTCCACCGAGCGATGGTTAGTGCGTAATGTAAGCGAAGAACTTCGACGTCCGTATGCGCCGTGCCCTTGTCGACATAGTTCCCGATGAGCCTTTCAACAGGAAACGGAAAGCATTTGTTGCCGTGGTCCCAGCGTAGCTATAGCAGCAGAGTGGCCACATCTGCTGGAACTCACCCGACACACGCTATTGGGCTCACTTGAAATCGCTGACTCAACGCGCTTCGCGGAGGCTTTGGAGAAAACTCGGCAAGGAATGGAAGTTCCTGTTGTCACAATCATGCGCACTCTCGGTATTGAGATTTGGCCCCGAAAGAAAACGCAACAAAAGCGCGTTCACGATGCTAAGAATCGCCGTGTTCGCGCCCACGCCCAAAGGCAGGGAAAGCATCGCTACGATGGTAAAACCGGGACTCTTCCAAAGCAGCCGCAGTCCATACCGCACGTCCTGAAATAATGTGGTCATCAGAATCCCTTCCAGCGGGCTCTTATGCCCGCTATGAGACTGACTCCAACCAGTTGCGACTTGCTCCGATCAAGCCATGGCCAGGGCGTCAGAATCGTGTCGTACGCCAGAACGTTTGCGCATCTCCATTTAGACGCAGCGCATTCGGAAAAAGTAGCGCTGGATTATGTTTGGCCGCCGCATGACCTAACGCAAGTGGGTAGAGAGGCTGCAACAGGCGATGCTCGGCGACTACTTGCGCAATCGCGCCTCCCGCCGATTCGCGGGTACACTCCTTCGGCTCCTCGTTACGGGCTTCCTGGTGTCGCCTGCCTCAAACAGATGACGAATGCCGTGTTCCAACAGTTCGACAGCCCTCTCCAAGGCGCCGAGTTGTCCGACCCGCACTATCGCGACGGACAGGCGCAAGTCAAATGATGGGGGGCGCAACACTTCAACCGTATCTCGACAATTTTTCCTGGCAATAAAGCGCGCTGGCAGCAACCCGACTCCATATCCGGACTGAATGAGAGCTAGCTGCAAATGTATGTTGTAGTGGATTTCAGCCGCAACCATGGGGGTGAAGCCGGCACGTTCCATCTGATCGATGAGGCTTGCCCGAAGCAAGCACCCAGACGGGTTGAGCACCCAGGGTGCTCGGCTCAAACTTTCCCAATCATCGTCAATGTTGCCTGCGGCGCCTTGAACGATCTCCATGCGGTCGCTAGCGATGATATTCGTCAGAAGAGGTGAAGGCGCGGTTTTACCTTCGGGCAAAAACACGACAGCAACGTCGAGTTCACCCGCGAGCAGCCGGTTAAATAATTCACTCGTGAGATCGCTCAACAGCCGCAGTCGGACCTTGGGGTATTTTTCCGTCAGCGCCCGAATGGGTTCGACAAGCGTCCCCTCGGCCAGGGCATGCGCGAGCCCGATGCGCAAGAGGCCGTGAGGTTCGGCGTCACGCGACGCAACAGACTTCATCGCCTCCGTCCGCTGCAACAGATCTCGCGCTTGTTCAAGCACCCTGGAGCCCAGCGAGTTCAGGCGCGGCGGCTTTACCGAGCGGTCGAGCAACTCAGCACCCAATGCAGCCTCCAGCCTTTGCAGTTGCCGGGTTATAGCGGAGGGTGTCCGGAATAGACGATCGGCTGCACCGGCAATGGACCCGGCCTGGGCAAACTCTACGAGGGCGCGTAAATCATCGAGCAAGGGAGCCTCCTAAAGTACTCCTAAAACCTCCTCCCAACGAATAGCAGAATCGTGCGTAAACGGCAACATCATTGTGATAATAATGAACTTGTGGAATTGTCGGTTCTCCGTTACAACCGGTGCGTAGAGGCAGTGGAGGTAGCATGAGCAGATCAGTGTGTAGAGTGATGGTGGGCGTCGCCGGCTTGGCGGTGCTCGGGATGACCGCAACGCTGGCCGGCGCACAAACCGATGAAGTGAAGGAAAAGCCGCCGCTCATGACGCAGGCTGCGGGAACCCATCCAGCGGCCTTTACACTCAACGATGTGATGCAGGCGCCATTTCCGTCGTACATGCTGGCCGCGCCCACGGGCGCAGCCGTGGCGTGGGTATTCGACGCGAAGGGCTGCAGTAATATCTGGGTAGCAGACCCCTCCCATGGCGCGAAAGCGCGCCAGATCACAGCGTACACAAAGGACGACGGTTTCGATATCGGCGAACTCGCCTGGTCGCCGGATATGAAGTCGATCGCCTTCACACGGGGCCAGAGTCTTGAGGACGAGACACCGGCCAACGTTAATAACTCCCCGGAAGGCCCAATGCCCAAGGAAGTATGGGTGGTTGCCACGGCCGGCGGCGTGACGCATAAGGTCGGCGCGGGAGACTCCCCCAGCTTCTCGCCCGATGGCAGCCGGCTGCTGTTTGTCGACAAGAAAAGAATTCTGACGGTGGCCGCGAGCGGCGGTGGCGACGCGCAGCCCTTGCTCATCGATCAGGGAACAGTGGACTCGCTGACCTGGGCGCCGGACGGCAAGCGCCTGGCGTTCGTGAGCCATCGAGGCAGCCACTCGCTGATAGGTGTCTACGATTTCGTTGACCAAACCATCGTCTGGTTGAGTCCGAGTCTCGACTACGACAGCTCGCCTGCGTTCTCACCGGACGGCGCGCGGATCGCCTTCGTTCATGTGCTGGCCGGGAAAACTCCCCCCGAATACTTCTCCCAACGCAGCGGACGGCCGTGGTCGATCTGGACGGCGGACGTGAAAACCGGCCAGGGACGACGTGTCTGGATTGCCGACGCGGGACCCGGCAGTGTATTCCATCCGACGCAAGGGGCGACGAACGACGCTCCCTCGGCGACGAACCTGTTCTGGACCAACCATGATGATCTCGTGTTCCCCTGGGAGAAAAGCGGCTGGCTGCATCTATATGCCGTCCCCGTGCAGGGCGGGACGGCCCGCGCACTCACGGTGGGAAAGTTCGAGGTCACACACGTCGTCTTCAGCCAGGACCGCAAACGCCTGGTCTATTCGTCCACCCAGGATGACACCGACAGGATGCATATCTGGACGGTCGATGTCGAGCATGGTTCGGCGGTGCGCACCGCCCAGAGCCACGCCATCGAAGACTTGCCGCAGATCGGCGCGGACGGCGCTCTTTTCGCATTGCAGAGCGACGGCAACCAGCCGCCGCATCCGGTCGCGTTGAGTGCGGGGGGGCAATGGCGGCGGCTCGCTCCGGAAGCCATCCCGTCCTCCTTCCCGAGTTCCAAGCTCGTCATGCCCCAGGCCGTGACCTTTACGGCGAAGGATGGCCAGGAAACGCACGCGCAACTGTTCCTGCCACGCGAAACCACCTCCAAGCCGCACCCGGCGATTCTGTTCTTCCACGGCGGCCCTAAAAGACAGATGCTGCTGGGGTTCGATCCCAAGCGTACGTATAGCTGGATATACGCATTTAATCAGTACCTCGTTGCCGAGGGCTACATCGTGCTGTCAGTCAACTATCGCGGCGGTACCGGCTATGGCCTTGACTACAGAGAGGCCGACAACCTCGGCCCCGGCGGCGCCAGCGAGCTCAATGACCTGCTCGGCGCCATCACCTATCTGCGAGGCCGACAGGACGTCGACTCCCATAGATTGGGCATCTGGGGGGGAAGCTATGGGGGACTCATGACGGCCCTCGGTCTCGCGCGCGCCTCAGATGCACTCGCGGCCGGTGTCGATTATTCGGGCATTCATAACTTCTCGACGCTCCTGTCCTCGGTGGGCGATCCAATCGACGGAGCCGATGCGAACCGCCGGGCGGTGGAATCCTCCCCCATCGCGACCATCGACCAGTGGCACTCACCCGTGCTGCTTGTGCAGGCGGACAACGACAGCATTGTACCCTTCCAGCAGGCCGCCGAACTCATCGAAGGCTTGCGGTCGCACAACATCGACCATGACGTAATCATGATTCCGAACGAGATTCATGACATGGCACGCTACGCATCGTGGATGATGTTGTTCAATGCGGCGGATGTGTACTTCGATCGGCATCTCGACAAGCGAAGCGCGCCCGCTCCGTAAGCAGGTCCATTACTACGGTTTTGATCGACGGTGTGTGGGCCCTTCGCTTAGGCTTTGAAAAACCGGGTATGGCGCGTTTGGAAGGGCATGGGCGGAATTGCCCGCAATTTACGAGGGAGAAAAAATGCTGCGAACACTATTTTCAGCGACGATTCTGGCCGGCGCGCTCGCCGGAACTGCGATGGCGCAGGCGCCGGATGCCGCCTGTGCGTTGCCTTCGGAATCCAAGGACATTCCCGCCGCGCTTGATGCGGCAATCACCGGGCCCGCGAACAAGGATCGAGACTGCATGAAGGCCCTGTTAATACCCGAAGCACGCTTGATGTTCGTTTCACTCGGCACGGACAGAGCGCCAACCTACAGGCTCGAGACCTTGGACGATTGGATCGCCCGCGTCAAAGCCCGTGGCCACGCCGTGCTGGAAGAAAAGCAGCTGAAATTTCACATTGAGCGCTACGGCAACATCGCGCACTTATGGAGCAGCTACGCGCTGCACAGCGACGGCAAGCAAGTCGCGCGCGGCATCAACAGCATTGAAGCGATCAAAGAAGCCGGCGGCTGGCGAGTTACGGGCATCATGGTGCAGGCCGAGTCGGCCACTGCGTCGCTGCCCAAGGAATGTCTGCCGTAAGGGAGGCAAGCCTAAGAGCCGCGAGCCGGCACGGGCCGGCTGCGCGCGCGATTTGGGGGAGCTGCTCTGCTTTAGCGTCGAATAGCGTACAGCGGGGAGCAATGTGAATCCATCGGCCGGTTACCGCTGGTTAAATTTAGCACTGTCGCTGATAGCGCTATTCGCTGCCTCCCTCATGCTGTGGCGAGCGACCGACGCGTGATGTGTGCGGCTCTTCATCAAAGCATCGTGCGCGCGCTGAGCAATGGGGCGGCTCGATGATGGACGCAGCATATCCGATCGGCTTCATCGGCCTTGGTACGATGGGAGAGGCCATGGCGCTGACACTCGTCAAGGCCGGTACGCGGCTCCTAGTCTGGAACCGCACACGTGCCAAAGCTGAGATTCTTGCAGCGGCCGGTGCGGATGTTGCACGAGAGGCGGCTGACGTGTTCGCGCGCTCCGCAACTGTCTTCCTGATGCTCGTCGACGGCGGAGCGATTGACACAGTCCTCGACCGCGGTGGCGCTGCCTTCGCGGCCCGGGTGACGGGACACACGGTCGTGCACATGGGTACGACCTCGCCGGCCTATTCGCGTGAGCTCGAGGCAGACATTCGCTCTGTCGGGGGGCACTACGTCGAGGCACCGGTTTCCGGGTCACTCAAGCCCGCTGAGGCAGGCCAACTCGTCGCCATGCTCGCCGGCGACGCAGACGCCATCGCTGACGTTCGCCCGCTGCTAACCCCGATGTGCCGGGAGACAATGATCTGCGGGCCGGTACCGAACGCTCTTCTAATGAAGCTCTCGGTCAATCTGTTCCTGATCTCGCTCGTTACCGGCCTCGCCGAAGCCGTGCATTTTGCCGACCGCCACGGCCTCAACCTTACGCAGTTCGTGGCAGTTCTAAATGCTGGGCCGATGGCAAGTGACGTCTCGCGTGTGAAGGCGCCGAAGCTCGTCGGCCGCGATTTCGCGGTCCAGGCAACGATCTCGACCGTCCTGGAGAACAACCGCCTAATCGCCGAAGCGGCTCGCGAGGCAGGCGTCGCCTCGCCACTGCTCGATGTTTGTCACGCGCTCTATGGCGAGACGCGCGCGCTCGG
Organism: uncultured Acidobacteriota bacterium; assembly: GCA_963701005.1. Classification (GTDB taxonomy): domain Bacteria; phylum Acidobacteriota; class Terriglobia; order Acidiferrales; family UBA7541; genus Palsa-295. Next base: position 769,326 of record OY969555.1, on the reverse strand, counting down.
TTTCGGTGACGCTGACATGGCTGCCGTTCTCAAGGCCATCGAGGCACGCAGCGACCTAATAGATGATTAGTTTCTTCCTGCTCAGCCTGCCAATCTTTGCAGTCATCGGAGTTGGGTGGGCGGCGACGCGGACGCGTCTCATTGCCCAAGGCGCGCTTGATGTGCTAAACGCCTTCTCGTTTCGCTTTGCGCTCCCAGCCCTCCTTTTGCGCCTCATCGCGGGCCAGCCACTTCGTCAATCGTTTAATCCCGAGTTCTACACCGGCTACCTCGCATCGGGCGCTTATTGTGATGGGGATAGTCTTCTCATCGGAAGCGCACTCGGATTTGACACTGGGCACAATCTCTGACTATAGTCAGAGAATATGGATGGGGCTTCACTTCGACAAGTACGAAGTTTCAACCGAACAGTGGCCGAACGCATCGGTGCCCTTGGCGACCGCTTTCTCCGGCGAGGTCGCCCAATGAATGAAGCCCGGCTGCTTTGGGAGATTGGACCAGAGGGTGCCGAAATTCGGGAGCTTCGGGGGCGTCTAGGGATTGACTCTGGCTACCTCAGTCGGGTCTTGCGATCCCTTGAGAAGCAAGGACTCGTCAAGACGCGCGCAGACAATGGGGACCGCAGGGTGCGCCGGGCTTCTCTCACCAAGGCGGGGCTGAGTGAACGCGCTGAGCTTGACCGACGATCCGACGCGCTGGCCGTACGCATCCTGGAATCGCTCTCTGATCGACAGCGTGGAGTACTCACGGCGGCGATGGGAGAGGTCGAGCGACTGCTCGAAGCGTCTATGGTGAGCTTTGCGGTGGAGGACCCGACCACCGCCGATGCCAGGTGGTGCGTCGACCAATACTTTTCCGAACTCGACACACGCTTCGATGGAGGCTTCGATCCTGCACTCAGTATCCCCGCCGACGCACAAGAACTCACGCTGCCGTCTGGGCTATTGGTTATCGCACGCTTACGCGGGCTACCTATCGGTTGCGGAGCACTCAAATTTCATCAAGGGAGGCCAGGCGAATTGAAAAGAATGTGGATCACGCCGTCCGCGCGGGGCCTCGGCGCGGGAGGGCGACTGCTCGACGAGTTGGAGCGGCACGCCCGTGAGCGCGGTGTCGCTGTCCTTCGGCTTGAGACCAATCGAGCACTGAGCGAGGCAATCGCACTTTATAGACGCTCGGGCTACGTTGAAGTTGAAGCGTTCAACGCCGAACCCTACGCACATCACTGGTTCGAAAAACGCTTGCCAGGAGTAAAGAAAAATCAAATTGGGAGGTAGCTGTGAGCGAACATCTTGCGCGTGAATTGATTGGCTTATGGCCTCCGTGGCCCTTGCGCGGTGTGGTTTACTATAAATCGCCATCCAGCAAATTGTTCGTATTAATCCGCGCCTTCCAGCTCTCGCAGGCACCTTTGTCATGTCCTAATCGAGGACGCCCTTGTCCCACCATCGGACATTCTTGCCCCCGGTGCCGCCCCTTATCTCACCGTAAGTCCTTTAACATGAATCTGTTAATTGGCACGCAGCTCGGAAGTGGACTTGCTCTCCACATACCTCTCGTGTTTGGTAGTCCGCCTGGATTGTGCCAGGTGGCGATGTGAGGACGCATGAATTCATTCCTTCAAGACGTGCGCTACGCCGCCCGCATGCTGCGCCAGTCTCCGGGATTCACGGCGATTGCAATTTTGACGATTGCGCTGGGCATCGGAGCCACGACAGCGATTTTCAGCGTCGTAGATGCCACGCTGCTGCACCCGCTCCCGTACTCGCAACCGGAGCAGCTCGTGCGGGTTGTGGATGATCTTCCCGGCGTGGGCGCGCAGGACGTAGGAATGTCGGTGCCGGAGTGGCACGATCTTCAGCGTTCCGGCATTTTCGAATATGTTTCGCCAGCAGTGTATGGGCCCGTGAATCTTACGGGCTCCTCTCAGCCTACGCGAGCCCGCTACTCCGGTGTCGCGCCGAATTATTTTGCGCTGCTGGGCGTTAAGCCACAGTTGGGGCGCTCGTTTGATCCCGAGGATCAGACGCCCGGATTTACCCTTGAAGTTGTCATCAGTGACGGACTATGGAAGAGGGCTTTCGCGGCCGATCCGGGGATTCTGGGCAAAAGTTTGCGGCTTGACAATGACTTGTATACCGTCATCGGCGTCATGCCAGCCGGTTATCACGATCCAGGGCGAACAACCGAGCAAAGGAACACCGAAGTCTGGGCCGCGTTGGGTTTTGCCACCCCGCCCGCCCCTACTACCCCTTTGCGCAAGTTGCATTTTCTTTCCCCCGTCATCGCGCGACTCAACTCTGGACTGACGATTGCCGCGGCGCAAAGCCAGTTGGACGCGTTGGTCGCGTCTTTGCAGAAGCAATTCCCAGAAGAATATCCGCTCCAAAGCGCATGGACGGTACGCTTAGTGCCGCTCTCGGAGACCGTAGTCGGCAATGTTCGCCAATCGCTGATTCTCCTGCTCGGCGCCGTCGCGCTGGTCCTGCTGATCGGCTGCGTGAACGTGGCGAATCTCCTGCTCGCACGCGCCAGCGCGAGAGGACGTGAAATGGCCATTCGCCAGGCGCTCGGAGCCGCGCGGACGCGGCTGGTGCGGCAGTTGCTCACCGAGAGCTTGCTTCTTTCCCTGCTCGGCGGGATAGCCGGTTTAGCGATTCTTTTCTGCACGAAAGGATTTCTGGTGCGACTCGTGCCGGACAGCCTGCCGCGGCTCCATGACATCTCGATTGACTGGTCCGTTTTGGTTTTCGCGCTCGCCGCCTCTCTCGTGGCCGGCGTGATTTTCGGTCTGGCTCCCGCATTGCATGCCGGTCGGGCGGATTTGACTCACATGCTCAAACAGGAAGGGCGCGGCTCGACAAGCTCCGGGGAACAGGCGCGAACGCGCCGCCTGCTGGTAGTAACAGAATTTGCTCTATCGTTGGTGCTGATGATTGCTGCGAGCCTTCTGCTTCACAGTTTCTGGGAGTTGTTAAATGTGCGGCTGGGCTTCAATCCACAGAATGTAATGGCGGTTCGGACGTGGCTGCCTGAGCCAAATGACCCGAAGACCGACATCTACGGAACCCCTGCTCAAGAGGCGCCATTCCTACGTGAATTACTTCGCCGTGGCAGGACGTTGCCCGGAGTCGAAGAAATAGCCCTCGGAAATAGGGCATCCATTCCATTGAATCATGATCGAACCCAATCCCCGTTGGTCCTCGAAGGTCGCGAGATCCAGAGCAAGCAGCCTCCATTGGTCGAAACGTCGAGCGTGACGCCAGACTATTTTCACTTGCTGGGGGTCACACTGCAGCGTGGCCGTTTATTCGGCGAGATGGACAACGAAACCGCCCCGGCTGTCGCGGTGATCAACGAGGCGTTCGCCCGGACCTACTGGCCAAGCGGCGATCCCCTTGGTGCGCGCCTCAAGCTGTCTCCAGCGGACTCTTCCTGGACTACGGTGGTCGGCGTGATAGCGGATGCTCGGACTGAATCGCTGGTGGAATCGAGCGTTCCGCAAATCTATACGAGCTTGTATCAGGTGCCGTCTCAAGGGGCGTCTAAAGAGCTGGCCATATTTTTGCGTGGACGACTGGACCCCGCAGCGACTCCAGTCGAGTTGCGTGAGCAGGTGCAGGCCGTCAACCCGGAACTCCCGGTTTTCGGGGCGCAGACACTCAATGACGCTCTTTCCGCGTCACTCTCCGAGAGGCGATTCTCGATGGAAATGGTTGGTCTGTTCGCTCTGACCGCGTTGCTTCTCGCGGGGCTTGGAATTTATGGAGTGATTTCTTACATCGTAAGCGAGCGCACTCACGAGATCGGGATTCGCCTCGCACTTGGGGCGGAAAGCCGGAACATCCTGCGCATGGTTCTACGTCAGGGATTGGGGCTTGCCATTGCTGGTGCTGCGGTTGGGCTTGTTTGTGCGCTGATCGTGTCGCACTTAATGGCGGGACTGCTTTACGGTGTGAGGCCGACAGATCCTCTGACATTCGCGGGCGTCACCATTCTTCTCATCGGTGTCGCTCTACTTGCTTGTTATATTCCCGCGCGGCGGGCGATGCGCGTCGACCCCATGGTCGCGTTGAGATACGAATAGCCCTTCGCACGAATGACCCGCAACCCAGGCCTTGAGCAGGAAGTAAGGTCGCTGGGACTCAAGGATTCTAAGGGGTCACCCTACTCCGCGGAGTACGAGCAACCAGATACGCGAGAATATACAAGAACTGGCTTTTCAGTGTTCGGAAGCCGATTTGGGAGTCGGATACGCGTGCGCGCCTGCTTGGTTTGGCACGTCCTCAGAAATGGCGAGTAAACATTCTCTGCCGTCCAGGTCCACAGTCTCCGCAAAAACAATCGTATCGATGGTTTCGCCGGACCTTTTTCGCAAGCGAGCGGTCAAGGCATGCGCTGCACCGCGGTCGCGAATTTCATCTACGACTCGGCGGAGTTCGCTCGGATCATCCCAAGGGCCGACCTCTGAAAGATTCCGGCCGATAAGGTCGTTACGCGAATAACCATACCGACGCTCGAAGGCGTCGTTCACGTCAACAAAGCGACCTTCCTCGACCGTGGTGATCGAGAACGGTAGGGCCAGGGGTATGTCTGATGGCACGTCAGTTCCTCTTCGTTTGAATGTTGACTTGATTGCATCGGTCAATAGAGCGCCGTCAAAATTGAAATCGTGCGAGAGCTTCCACAGGTCGTAGAAGTCCTTCATCCGGGTGTTAGCCATGCCCAATTTCACGAGAGCTTCGAGTTTTTCTGCAACGACTGCTTCACGTGGGCATGCTCGTAGATGGGGTCTTGGAAAATTAAGCATAGTGGGGTATTGAATCTCTTTTGGTGCAGGCACGATCACGTCGCCGAAGCCGACATCGACTTGCATGTGAATTCTTGCTCGCTCAAGGCGAGCCACAAGATTGGCGCGAAGGCCTTCGTATTCTTGCTCCTCTTTGATCCTTGCTACGCGGAGAGATTTCGGGTCGAAAACGAGACCGTCGTCATCAACGGCTTGGGTCATGATTTCGAAAAACAAGCGTTTGATCCGAGCAATACTGTTGTCGCCCTGCCCTTCGAGGTCCAGATCGCGGGTTGGGCGATAGGGCCGATGCGTCCAAAGTTCAAAGAGTAGCGCACCTTTCAGGATGAATTGGTCCCGATATTGTGACTGTGCCAGACGATAAAGAAAACGTTCCAGGCCATACTTGGCCAGAACCAAGCCAAAGTCCTCGCGTCTTTCTTGAGCGAGATTAAACAATCGTTGGCGGACCGAGGCCGCAAGATTTCTGGGTTTCTCACGGGTCATGAAAGTGACTCCAGATACGGGCGCATTACATTCGCTACGCGACACGCTTTGGCGGCTTGCCAGATTTCATCCGAAGTCGCTCGGCGCTTGCACCTACATTCGCGAAGGGCCTCGAGTGCAACGTCGAGTCCGATCTTATTTCGGTATCTGAAGCAATCGGCAACTGTTTTTGCCGGGGAGAAGATGCGGACAAGAACTCCTTCAATGCGGTGTTCCTGAACTCCGTATGCGAGTGTTTTTTGTGAAAAACGGACAATGCGCAGCGGAGGGTTTTCGATCTTCGGAAGGCGGGCTTTCTCACTGATTGCGAGCCAGACCTGGAAAGGCGACTGCGTTGTGAGGTCGTGAAATCGAAGGGCGGAAAGAAGACAGACGATGCCGTGAGGAACACGTTTCGAGGCTTGCGCAAGACTGTAATGCTCGCTTGGCCGCGCACCGCGAGCGGCATACAGTCCAGGACCTACGCGCGTGATCGCTCCCCTATCAACGGCCATGCGGAGGTACACCCGAGGGATGCCGTGCCCCTTGAGGTCTCTGGGACGCAGGATCCCGGCTCTTTTGACGAGCCTTACCACGTCGGCGATACGGTCATTGGACATAAGGTCTTTTACCAAACGTCGGGAATTATATACAACTCCCGACATGTTGTAAAGAAGCCCGCTTGAACATCAGATTGAAGTGCGAATGCGCGCGACTAGGAATCGAAACTGGTGGTCACGGCTGCTCCCCTGCTGCCGCGTCCCCGGCGTCTAGGCGCCCAAGGCAGACGCTCTGCCGTCATGAAAACGTAATAGTAGTTGTGACAAATCGTGGCAAAACGGCCGCCTAAAGTTGATAAAGAAGGAGCAAGTAGTTGGTCAGCATTGCTCACAACTTGCTGATTGTCCTCTGTTTTGCGCTCGCTCCGGCAAGTTTTGATTAAAGTGGTCACGCGACTTCTAAGCAGAATGCCGGAGGTTCGAGTCCTGCCGGGCGCGCTATCTCATTGAATTGAAGAGACTAATAAAAATGTTTCTTCACCTGTGACCCTCTGCTTGCTGAACAGAGGGTCGTGGGTCGAAAACCCACGTCCCCCACGCCATATTGCAATTCGTAGCGCGTCCGCCCCGTACCGGGGAAGTGGCATCTCCCCCCGAATCAACTGGGCAGATGTCCGGTAATCCGTGCCAGCTCAACCGGTCGATGCAACACCATCCAATACGTTGATTCGACGACGCTTCCCCGGGAGAAGCGGTCTGTTTGGCTGTACTCGATCAAAACCTAGCTAGGGTCGTGTTCCGCTGATCTAGCCCTAGTAAGCGGTTTTAGTTTTTGTTTTCAATGCGACTTGGGTTCGACCTGAGTGTTGCGTCGACCCATTGAGACCACCCGGCTAACCGGGAGTTACCGCGCCGGTGCAGGGGCGATTGCTGCTGGTAGGCGGATTTATCAACATGTGTGATCAGGGTGAATTCATTCACCCTCGATGGCCTCAGCAGCGGCAAACTTCCTGTCTACGTGTGGTTCTGAGCGCGGACCACCTGAATGCAGCACGCAACCCTCCCCGACGGCGGCGCCACAAGTAGGACAGGGGACGGAGGATAACTGTTTGGGCGTGAGTTCACTCTTTTTCACCCGGAAAGAATGCGACAATATCGAGCTTCGAATCTGCCCAATTTTGAAAACTCTCCGCAGTTGCCGCTGCCGGCTCGGAAGGGCGATAACTTTCCATATAGCGCGAAAGTTAAATCAGTCGTGCAGGACAACACTCAGGAGGGAATTGTTGACGTGGATCTCGCCGTTGTATTTGATGAAGCCCAGCTTCCTGAATTTGTTCATGAAGAAATTGACCCGTGACCGCGTTGTGCCAATCATCTCTGCCAGCATCTCTTGCGAAACTTTGGGAAGCACCACTTGAAGATGGCCCGGCGCGCCATAACGCGCGAGTAGTAGCAGAGTGCGCGCCAGCCGCTTCTCGCTCGAGTTAAACAGCTGATCTACCAAATCCTCCTCCACTCGGATGTTTCGCGAAAGCATGTAGGCAATGAATCGGTCGGAGAACTCGTGTTCCGCGTGAAGCGCGCGAATCATCTCGTTTTTCTCAATGACGAGCACGGTCGTCGGAGCAACTGTGGTCGCGGTCGCCATGCAAACCGACTGGCCCGCCAGGCACCCTTCTCCAAAAAAATCTCCCGGGCCAAGGATCGTCACAACGGCTTCTTTGCCCGTCTCATTGACCACCGTAAGCTTCATAGCGCCTTCCTGAATGAACATGACATTCTGCGCGGGAGCGCCCTGAGCGAAAACGGTCTCTTTTCCTGGAAACTTGCGAACTATTCTCCCCAGACCAGTCGAGTTGAGAAATGATCGCACATCAAACGCAGGGCCCTTTGAATTTGCTTTTTGGGGGGAGCGAGCGACCTTGGCGGATACACGTCGAACAGGGGGAGCAGCCATACTCCACAATAACATGGGATTGCATTCTGGCGTCTGTAGGGTGTGCAACACTGGCAAGAATTGCTATCTCAATCCGAGGTCTTTCCCTAAACTGTTGGTTTCTCGCACCAAACACGGCTAACGCCTGATAAATGCGCCAGCCGGAGAAGTGGAGTACTAGCCCGGAAGCTGTGAAGAAACCCTCTGAAGTTCGGTCTCGCAAACTAAAAAGTCTGCCGTAAGCTCGCGGCATGAGCCAAGAAAATCCCATCAGCAAACAGCCTTTGATCCGCTATGTGAACCGCCAACAGATGGGTTGGCGGGCCGTGGATGTGGAACACCTCATTGGCGAAGACCACCCGGCGAGAGCCATTTGGGCACTGGTAGGGCGGCTGAACCTGAGTACCTTTTATCAAGCCATCGAAAGCAGCCCGGAAGAAGGCGGGCGGCCAGCGTTCGATCCTCAACTGCTGATCAGTTTGTGGATCTACGCCTATAGCCAGGGAATTGGTTCGGCACGGGAAGTGGCACGGCGCTGTGAGTACGATCCCGCGTTCCAGTGCTGACAGGATTGCAGGAAGTGAACTACCACACGCTGGCGGATTTCCGTGTGGAGAAGCAAAAGGAACTCGATGAACTGTTCACCCAGGTATCGGCGACGCTCAGCAAGGAAGGGCTGATCACGCTAGAGCAAGTGATGCAGGACGGCACGAAGAGTAAGGCGCAGGCGAGCGATAGGAGTTATCTCCAGGAGGGGGCGATTCGGGAGCATCTAGAGCGGGCGCGACGGCGCGTAGCGGAGATGGGCGATCCCGAGAATGACGAGAGCAGTCCAAAAGCCAAGCAAGCTCAAGCCCGCGCACGGCGCGAGCAACAAGAGCGGCTGGAGGGTGCGTTGGAAGAGTTAAAGAAGTGGCAGGCACGCAAGAGCGGAGAAAAGGCCAAGAAGGAGACACGGGTAAGCATCAGCGATCCGCAAGCGCGGGTGATGAAGCATCCTGATAAGGGATTCGCGCTCAGCTACAACGCGCAGATTTCTACCGATGCAACGCATGGACTGCTTGTGGGAGTGGCGGTGACACAGGAAGTCAACGATATGGCACAGTTATTGCCAGCGGTGGACCGCGTGGAGCAGCGACTGGAGAAAAAACCTCAACAGATGGTGGCCGACAGCGGTTACACCACCCGAGAGAATATCGAGAAGATGGCCGGACGAAAGGTCGATTTTCTGGGGACCATGCGACACGAAGATGCGCCGCGTGGCGCCAACCTTCCGAACCGGTTTCCACCGAGCGCATTTCTCTATCAACCAGAGAGCAACCGTTGTGTTTGTCCGGAGGGCAAAGTCCTACTTCCACAGGCACGACGCAAGGTGGGAGCAGGGATGACCTACCACATTTACGAAGCCCGGTTGGAGGATTGTCGAACCCTCGCCGCTTGATCTTAGCTTGAGGCGAGAGGACTACTGGTAGTGTATAGTGTTCTTGTAGGACCAACGGAGAGCAGCGCGGCAGGCAGTCACCTCGTAGGTGGAATTTCACCGTCTTCTTCTATGTTCTCGTCCAGTAGGGGCGTCCGGCTGTCCCTCTTTCGGCAATGGTATCGCCCCGGGGCGGGCCTAGCCGACTCTGGCAGTGCCCTGACAAGTGGAGAAACCCTTGGCGCTGGTGATTGAAGGAAAGAATGACCAGGTACGGCAGCTCATCGCCATGGGCAAGGAGCGGGGCTACCTGCTCTACGATGAGGTGAACGATATCCTGCCGGCCGAGGTCCACTCCTCGGAAGAAATTGACGATTTGCTCTCGATGTTTGAGCGCTATGGGATTGATGTGTATGAAGACCTCTCGACCGCAAAGGCCGCGCTCGCGGCCGCTGATTCCGCCGAGCCTGTCGAGGTCGCAATTGATGAACCCGCCTCCGAAGACGGCGATCTCGACCTGACGCCCGGAACTCTCGAGAAAACGAATGATCCCGTTCGCATGTACCTCCGCGAAATGGGCACTGTACCGCTGCTGACGCGCGAAGGCGAAGTGGCTATCGCCAAGCGCTTGGAGCACGGGCAGTTGCTTGTGCTGAAGACGATCACCCGTGCGCCGCTGATCCTGAAAGAACTCTTGCAGGTGGGCGAAGACCTGCGCACGGGTTCTCGCTCGATTAAAGAGATCGTCCAGTTCGACGACGAGGAGCTGACGGAAGAGAGGATCGAGAATAAGACTCGGCAGACCCTCCGCATTATCGACAAGATCGAGAAGCTCTACCAGACGGCGCTCAAGCAAGCCGCCAAGCTCGAAAACACCCCGAAATCGAAGAGGCGCGCTTACCTGCGGGCCAAGTACGCGCTCGCGCGGACCCGCATCCAGATGTCGCAGTTGGTCCGCTCAATCGACTTCAACCTGATGGAAAAGAAGCGGCTGATCGACAAAATCCGCCAAACCGTCGAGCGGGTCCATTCGCTTGAGTGCGAGGTCGGGAGGCTCGAGCGCCGCGCCGACGCCGCCGAGGGCGAGACCGGCAGCGAAGCGCGCAAGGAGCTGCGCTCGCGCCGCTCGGAACTGAAAGTGATCGGAGTCTCGACCGAGGTCGGCTTCACCGAGTTCAAGCGCACACAACAGCAGATCCTGCGCGGCGAGGCCGCAGCCGAACAGGCGAAGCAGGAGATGACCGAGGCCAACCTGCGCCTAGTGGTCTCCGTCGCCAAGAAGTACACCAACCGCGGCTTGCAGTTCCTGGACCTGATCCAGGAAGGCAATATCGGTCTGATGAGGGGTGCCGACAAGTTCGAATGGCGTCGCGGCTACAAGTTTTCTACCTATGCCACTTGGTGGATTCGTCAGGCCATTACGCGCGCCATCGCCGATCAGGCCCGCACCATCCGCATCCCGGTGCACATGATCGAGTCGATCAATAAGCTGATCCGCTCCAGCCGCCAACTGGTCCAAGAGCTCGGCCACGAGCCCACCGCGGAACAGGTCGCCAAGCAGATGGATATCCCCGTCGACAAGGTGCGCAAGATCCGGAAGATCGCGCAGCAGCCCGTCTCACTCGAAACGCCCATCGGCGAAGAGGGAGGTTCCCACCTAGGCGACTTGATCGAGGACAAGGCCGTGGTGTCGCCCTCGGACGCAGTCCTCTACCTCAACCTGAAGGAACAGATGGCGTCAGCGCTGAACAAGCTCACCCCGCGCGAGGAAAAGATCATCAAGATGCGCTTCGGTCTGGAGGACGGCAGCGAGCACACGCTCGATCAAGTGGGCCAGACGTTTTCCGTTACCCGTGAGCGCATCCGCCAGATCGAAGCGAAGGCCCTGCGCAAGCTTCGCCACCCCTCGCGCTCCCACAATCTCCGCTCGTTTCTCGGGCGTCCGTTGGTAGAAGAACTCTAGACTCGCCGCTCCGGTCGAAGCCCATGAGCACGACTCGGGAGTTACGTTACATCCCGACGTTTAACTTGAAATGTACCCCGAGATTTGAGCGAATAGAAAAATGAGGCGCATTTACTCACACGCATTGGACAATCTCGAAGGTGGCGGCGTCAACGAAGAATCAGGACGCCTTTTTGGCTACCACCACGCCACCAAGCACAGTTATGACTCAGTTCGGACCAATGCGCGATTTCTTGATTGGCACAACCAGCCCGACCCCTTCCGCAGCTACGAAGGCGCGCCGCTGATCACGCTCCCGGCCGAACCCAGCTTCCTCGAGGCCGGCACGTTCGCCACAATAGCGGCGCTGGCGGAAGGACCGAGAACGGCCGAGGGAAGCAAGCCTGATTACCGCGAAGCAGTCCAGCTCGACGTGCCCTGGCTGAGCCGACTCCTCTGGCATTCCATGGGGATCAGCGCATGGAAGAAAGTTCCCGGGACAGGCTATCGTTACAGCCTTCGTGTGAATCCCTCATCAGGGAATCTCCACCCCACTGAAACCCATCTGGCGCTGGTCGGGTTCGCAGGACTGGACGACGGCTTGTATCACTACCGCGCTGATCGGCACGCGCTTGAGCTTCGCAGCCGTGGCGACTGGACGGAGCACATCGCCCGCGCCCTCGTACTTCCTTGGGCAGCGGAGTCGCCGTTGATCATCGGGCTGACCTCGATCTTTTGGCGCGAGGCGTGGAAGTACGGAGATCGCGCCTATCGCTACTGCTGCCACGACCTGGGTCACGCGATGATGAGCTTGCTTCTGGCGGCCCGTGCGCTGGGACTGCCTGGCGGTGTAGTGGCCCACTTTAGCGATCTTCGTCTGACCCACGCGCTCGGTCTAGCCGAAAGCAACGAAGCGCCCATGGCCTTTTTGGTCTTTCCGCCACAGAGCCTATCTAGGCCATTCCCTGACCCGTTGCTGGAAGAACCTGTTGGAATACCCAACCAGCTGTCCGCAGAAGAAGTTCCCTATGACCTGCTTCTCGGGATGCATCGCTCGACGATCCTGCCCGATCCCTTGGGGCCGTTGCCGCGCATCTCGCCGGCGAATGTCGTCAGCGCCGATGACCAGCCGTCTCTGGCCGACCTGGCGCGCGATACCCTTTTGGGACCAACCGTGCGGCGACGGCGCTCTGCGCTTGATTTCGATGCTCGGACTCCGCCCATGGAGCGCGCCGAAGTGGAACAGCTAATGGATTTCGCCACGCGGGATTGGCCGGCCGACTGGCGCGGGAATTTCGGCGGCGAGATGACACCGGTCGCGAGTGGTGCCGATTTCGTGACGCTTTACCTCTACTTTCACCGCGTGCGAGACTGCGAGCCCGGTGTCTACCGCTGGGCCAAGTTGAGCCGGAGACTAGAGCAGCTCCATCGCGGCAATGTGGAACGCGTGGCGGCGTATCTCAGCCTCGAACAAGCGCTCGCGGGAAACGCCTGCTTCGCCGTCTCAATGATTGCGGACCTGTCTGAGGCGGCACGCGTGTTCGGCAACCGCGGTTACCGCTATGTGCATTTCGAAGCCGGGGCAATCGGGCAGAGGCTCTATGTCGGAGCGGAAGCACTGGGCTGGAACGCTACCGGAATAGGCGCGTTCTACGACGATGATGTGCACCGCTATCTGGGGTTCCTGGAAGACGGAGAGCCCCCCGTGGGTGTGTCGCTCCACGCGGCGGAACAAGCAACACTTGTCATGCTGGGCTCGCCGTCAAGACGTGCATTGACGCAGGACCGAGACCGATGCGAGCTCGATCCTGTGATTTCCGAATCCGGCGAAGAGCATCTTTCTGGCCCGAGGCAATTGCGAGAGAAGAAAGAGGAACCTGCGCAATGCAGGGATCCTCGCACTCTCCCGCGACAGGTGATCTATCACTTCGCGGTCGGCCGCGCGATTTCCGATCCGCGGCTCGAGGCTTGAGTGCTTGGCAAGGAAAAAATGGAGAAAAATTCATCGCTGAGGTGCCAAGCCCGCTGAGAGAAACCATCAGGGCTCTGAAAAGTTTTTTGGCACTGAGGTCATACATCACCGAGCAGTGGGTCCTCCGCTCTGTTTGAAGAAAAGACTCTACCCGTGGCATAGTGCGGTTATACTCGCCAGCAATGTGAAGCTCGCGAAGTAATGGAGAAGGCATGACGGCGCAACAGCAGTACGATACCCTTGACAGTAAGCAGAGGCTGGATTTACTTCTGAAAATTGGCGAAACTCGTGAAGAAGCGCGAGTGTTAAGCCAGCGCGGTTACGACGCACTTGGCGTGTGGGTAAAAACCCGGCTCAAGAGACACTTGAAGCATCCTCGAGCCTAAGACTTCAGTGAGGGTACTTCGGGACATGATCCGCGCTACCAAACGCGCGGTTTATCATCGGCGGCATTCCTCCTGCACCGCTCATTAACACAAGAGGGGATAGTCACCGCAAATAAATCAGCTCCCCAGCCGAGTTTTTCAACACTCTCGTATAGTTGCGACACAGACTGACCTCGCCTGAGGAGCTATGAACATGCAGGTCGAAGAGTTGGTCAAGAAACTTGAAGACGGCAGGAAGGTGAAATTCATCTACCAAGAACTGCCGGAAGACGGCGCATTTATCACCGCGCAGATTGCAGGGAATGAGGTCGTCTATTCGATCGTATTGACCCATGCAAGAAACCTGCTGAGTCGTGAAGATGTTGAAAGTCATTTCAAGGGCGAGCTTTCGAAGAAGTAGCGACACTCAATTGGGGATCTTAGAAGTCCTATTCGTGCGACACAACCAAGCGCCACCGAATGCGGCCTTGCTTTGCCCCGTGTTGATGATGGTTCTGGGCTGGCAGAGGTTGAGTATGCAGAGATGTAACGCATTTTCCGCACCCTTCACATCTGAAAATACCTGAGAATGGCGTTTGAGTCCCGGCTTCATGGATTTCGTCGAATGCTTTGCTGTCTGATTTGCTCAGAAATCGAGAGTACTTGTAAAGTGCTTCCATGGAGACTCCCTAGTGAAGAGGAGGCACCCCATCCCAGTAGAGGTATAGTCGGGTAACAGGGGAATCTTGCTATGACTTTGCCTTTTCTTTTTTGCCCCTACTGCCTTTGTTCCCTGCTCAGCGCCGCGTTGCCCTTTTCCTTCCGTTAAGCTGCAGTTGTTTCTCAATGCCATTAGCCGCCTGATATTTGTGCATCGGGGCGATTGACCCTTCCGGCTGGGACTGGTCAAGTTTTTTTTGTCGCGGGGTCAGGGGCACGAGCCCCTGAAAATGGAGCGGGTCTCTGAGGTTCTGCAATTCTCGGTAGTAATAGAGTGGAGTGGGCTGTTTCCCGTTGAACCTTAGCCTCTTTAGAAACTCGATCTCTTCCTCGGTAGCCTCCCCGCTCAGCGAACGGTCCCGAAGGAATCGTTTGAACCCTGGTAATTCCTCAGACGGCTGGTCGGCTTCCTTTTCAACAAACTCAAATTTCCTTAGGTGACCCGAGGCTAGTCTCCGGTTTAACACAATTTCCATAGCAAAGGTCACGAGGTCGATATCCCAGGATTCGATCAGCGGATCCAGGAAGGAAACGCAGTTTTCAACGGAAACGTTGAACACATCCGTGTCCAGGAACTCAAGGAGGATGACTCGCATCTGTTCATAGCTCTTGCCGCTGAGCCGAGCCACCAGGTGTAGCCAGTTTTCACTTCTCAATTCCTCTTTGACGACTCTCTTGACCATGCCCAAAAGCTTTTGTGTAACTAGGCGTTCGAGTTCGCCGAAGGGCTGCTTCTCAAAAATCGCGCGTACTTGTTTTTCTTTGTCGGGTGCGCATTTGCGGAGAATCAACTCTCGAACTTCATTAAGTAAGGGCGTGGGTGGGTCCCCCAAGCTTCTCCTCAATTTCTCCTTACGCTGGTGCCCGGCCAGATTCGAAAGGTTTCCGCTCGGGAGTTTCAAGAATTTCCCCATTTTGTCATAGATATCCGTTCGGTCAGGCGCGGGAGGCAATTTCTTCCGAGTCAGCAATTGGGAAATGTAGGACTCCGTAACTTCGGCGGCAGTTGCCAGGTCTTTCTGGTCCAGCCCCAACTCGTCCAGCCGCTGTTTGATCACTAGACATACATCCACGGGGCGCCTCCGCTCGATTAACTGGGTCGGTTTAATGCATTAAAATAATCTCAGATTCTCCTTGACACGTCAAGTTAATTGACCTACGTTGGTTAAGCGACTGAGGGAGTATTAGGGTAATCTAAACTAAATATGGTTATCTGGAATCGGCCCTTGGCCATGACAACCAAGGAGGTTGACATGTTTGCACGCAGAGTTTCCATGCAACTGAAACCCAATAGCCTCGCTGAGTTTACCAACAGGCTGGAGAAGCAAGTCATTCCCCTGCTTCGAAAACAGACCGGGTTCCAGGACGAAATCTCGTTCGTCGGCCCTGGCACAACGAAGGCGTTTGGAATCAGTTTGTGGGAAAACAAAGAGAACGCGGAAACCTACAACCGCGGAACGTATCCCGAAGTGACGAAGATACTGGCGGGAGTGGTTGAAGGAACTCCTCAGGTTGAAACCTACGAGGTTACCAACTCAACCTTCCACAAGATCGCCGCTGCCGTAGCAGCCTAGCTCCGGCAGATCTTTTTACTTCGGTGAGGGGCGGGCTAAGTCCGCCCCTCATTTCCCCGACAAAAGGGAAGCTACAAAACACAGGAGGCTTCCAATACTTACTTGAGCCGGACAACCAAGGAGGTTGCCATGAACAGCATTACACGTTGGGATCAGTCCCGCGGTTTGTCATCTTTACAGGACCAAGTCATTCGTTTGTTCGAGGACAACTTTACTCGCGACCGCTCGGGTCCTGCCGACCTGGCAACCTGGGCGCCACTTGTGGACATATACGAAACTGAGAACGAATTGGTCATAAAAGCCGATCTGCCGGATCTCCAGGAGAAGGACATCGACGTCCGCGTGGAAAACAATACCTTGACCATCCGTGGAGAGCGGAAGTTTGAGAAGGACGTCAACGAGGACAATTACCTCCGAGTGGAACGCGCCTATGGTTCTTTCATGAGGAGCTTCTCCCTGCCGAACACGGTCAGCTCCGAGAACGTTCGGGCCGAGTATCGCAACGGGGTCTTGACTCTGCACGTGGCGAAGCGGGAAGAGTCTAAGCCAAAGCAGATAAAGATCAGCGTCTCAGCAAACGACAAGTAATCGACAACTCAGATACAGACTCGGGGCTCGGGCCGCGTACTAACAGCCAAGGAGGTTGACATGATTGCACGCAGAAAACCATCGCGAGAAGAGATCGCTAGCCGAGCTTATGAGCTGTATCTGCAACGCAGCGGCGCACCGAGTGGAAAAGATCTCGATGACTGGATTAGAGCCGAAAAAGAACTGAGTGACGAACCTGTCGCGGCACCAGCGAAAACGAGGGCCGCCCAAGCAGGACAATAGTGCTCACGGCCTGACAGACAAATATTTGATTGAAGGGGCGAGACAAGCCCGCCCCTCACTTCTCCGGTGAAGGGCAAACTGGACGGAGAAGCGAGGTCACCGATGGTCACGACAATCATGAAGTGGGTTTCCGTTACGGCATTGCTCTTGATGGTGTTATGGCGTCCCTCCGCAAGTCACCAATTAGCGCTCGACTTTTTGGTCTGTGCGGGCGCCTTCACGATTGTCCTGGCTTTATTCTTTAAATCACGAGATCGGGACTTACTGCAGCGCCGATAACAGATCGGACCTACGTGAGCAAGTCGCTAGGGTTGTGAGCATGTTGATCTTGAGCGCCAGCGTAAGTGCAAGCGAGATTTCAATGGCAGACACAATCAAAACGGAGACTATGCAGATCGAGGAAGGCAAATTTATAGCGGAATCGTTGCAATTCGAAAGCGAGCCATGGACTCCTTTCTACATGGCTGGTGAAATCATTCGAGAATCGCGGAAGGCGTCTGGAAAACAAAGCAAGTACGGAAGCGAAGGCAACATGCCTCATTCGGACGAAGTGATTGATCACTACGATCACCCGCGCAACATCGGCAGCCTACCGAAGAATGACCCGATTGGGGGCACCGGCCTGCTCGGCGCGCCCGAGTGCGGCGACGTGATGAAGTTGCAGATGAAGATCAATTTCGAGACTCAAGTCATTGAGGAAGCGGAGTTCAAGAGGTTCGACTGCGGCTCGGCAATTGCCAGCTCTTCGCTCGTCACCGAATGGGCTAAAGGTAAGACATTGAGGAAGCACTGGCCATCAAGAACACGGATATCGTCGGCGAGCTCGGCCTTTCCTCGTACAACCCTGCTCGATGCAACACTATACTCCAGAATTGGGAGGAGGCTGCATTTGGTGGGTAGCCCGATCTTTTAATGGAACATCTGGTGTGAATCCTGCTGTACGAGTTGTTCGTTGAGACGTTCCTGAGGCTGTTGCAAGAGCCGTTTGGACGAAACGCCAATGCCCCTCCACCGAAAAACACTGAGCCGGCAACGGAATGAAGGACGACAGGTATCAAAGCTCGAACCTAACACAAACTCGCAAAAGCCGACACCAGTTGCTTCGAAACAATGGATCACTCTAGGCGGCGAGTACGGCACAAATGGCAGACTCAATCAAGACGGGGACCGTCCTGATAAAGGATGGCGCACTCTTGCCGGAAGCCCTGCGGTTCGAAAGCGAGTCCTGGCTGCAGGGCTGGAGATTGGTCACAGATCTCGATGGGTGCGGACTGGGTCGAAAAATCCACGAAGCAGGATGGACCTTCTTCTGTGTGACCGGCGAACTCAAGGCGACTGTCTTCGGTATTGACGGACATCAAATGGTACGCAGGGCAATCGAGCAAATCCTGGCGGATTCAAATTCGGAGCGATTTAATGCCTTGGAAATCACGCGTGTGACCTCGGTGGGCTCGGAACGTTTCCCGGCAGTTCACTATGTGACTGTATCTGCTCGCTCACGGCATATCCAGGAGAGCTTGATTCTCTTTTCTGCCAAGGACCCTCAGGAGTTGGTACCGAGTGGAATTGACTGCAGCCTGAGTCAAAGCATGAACCTCGCAAGGGGCGACGGGCTGCCAGATGAAAGAACGAGACGATCGATTGAGGCCCCGATCTTGAGTTGTTGATTGGCTGAAGGAGATATTCAAATGAAAGTGATGCGCAAAATATTTCTTTCCCTTTCCATGATCCTGCTTTCAGCTCCTCTGCTCTTCGGACAGGAACTTTCCAAGTACGGTGAATTCTCGCTTGGAACGAGTTTAGCCGAACTCTCGAAGCGTGTCGGACCGTTCTCGCACTCGACGACCCTAATTCACCAGCGCCCAGCAGTCATTCAAGAGTTGACGTTTTGGACGCTGACCTCTTCTCGCTCTCCGGTCGGAGTGGACCCGAGTTCACAGATTTTGTTCAGCTTCTATAATCGAGAGCTCTACAGAATAATGGTGACTTATGATCGGGACGCCACAAAAGGCCTGACTGACGACGACATGGTACAAGCCGTTTCCACCCGCTATGGAACTGGAATCAGGCTTTATCCTGAGATCAGCTTGCCGACAAATGACGAGTACCCGCCGCGAGACAAGGTCATCGCTCGATGGATTGATTCGCAGAACTCGGTGAGCCTTATCCGCTCCAGCACCCTCGATTCCTATGGGCTCGTCGTTCTCTCGAAGCGCCTCGATGCGCAGGCCACGGCCGCGAACATCGAATCTGAGGAGCTCGACAAGCAAGAGGCACCACAGGTGGAAATCGGGCGCCTGAAAAAAGAAGCCGACGAGCTGGAAGTGGCGCGACAAATAAACCAAAAGAGTTTTCGTCCCTAGCGCCGATTTAGGGTCATAACAACCTTATTCTTGGAATCTTTAGAACGAATTAGACGGAGGTTATTGAGATGACTGTGAATGTGACTCCCCTGCACGACCGTGTCCTGGTGAGGCGATTGGAAGAGAAAGAAACCGCGAAGGGCGGCATCATCATCCCCGACACGGCTAAAGAGAAACCTCACGAGGGGCAAGTGATGGCCGTCGGAGCCGGCAAGATCGTAAAGGGCAAACGGGTCCCGCTCGATGTGAAGGTGGGCGACCGGATTTTGTTCGGCAAATACACGGGCAATGACATCACGATCGATGACCAGGAGTACCTGATCCTCCGCGAAGAGGAAATCCTGGCAAAGGTTAGTGGGATTGCCAAGGCAGCATCCGGCAAGAAATAACTTCGCCGATCCGAAAGATATTGGACCGGCCAAAAGGTCGCATTCACCCAGGAGGGTGAAATCCAATGGCAAAACAAATTGTAACTGGTGAGAATTCGCGTCAGGCGATTCTACGGGGTGTCAACATTCTCGCTGACGCAGTCAAGATCACACTGGGCCCGAAGGGGCGCAATGCCGTGATCGAGAAGAAGTTCGGCGCGCCGATCATCACGAAGGACGGCGTGACGGTGGCGAAGGAAATCGAGCTGAAGGACCCGCTCGAAAATATGGGAGCGCAGATGGTTCGTGGGGTGGCGTCGAAGACTTCCGACGTGGCCGGCGATGGCACGACCACGGCGACCGTTCTGGCACAGGCCATCTTCCGCGAAGGCGTGCGGACGGTTGCCGCGGGTGCAAGCCCGATGGCGCTCAAGCGCGGCATTGATAAGGCTGTAGAAGTCGCCGTGGGGGAGATCAAGAAGCTCTCCCGCGACGTGAAGGGCGACATGATCGCGCAGGTCGGGACAATAAGCGCCAACACCGACAAGCATGTCGGTAGCATCATTGCTGAGGCGATGAAAAAGGTGGGCAAGGACGGCGTCATTACCGTTGAGGAATCGAAGACGATGGAGACGACACTGGAAGTGGTCGAAGGAATGCAGTTCGACCGCGGCTACCTCTCGCCCTACTTCGTTACGGACCCAGAGCGGATGGAGTGCTTGCTGGAAGACGTTCACATCCTGATCCACGAGAAGAAAATCAGCTCGATGAAGGACCTGCTGCCCTTGCTCGAACAGACCGCCAAGATGGGCAAGCCGCTGCTGATCATTGCTGAGGACGTTGAGGGCGAAGCGCTCGCGACTCTGGTTGTGAACAAGCTTCGGGGAACGCTGCAGTGCGCAGCCGTTAAGGCGCCTGGCTTCGGCGACCGCCGCAAGGCCATGCTTGAAGACATCGCCATCCTCACCGGTGGCAAGGCCATCACCGAGGACCTCGGCATCAAGCTCGAGAACGTGAAGTTGGAAGATCTCGGCCGCGCCAAGAAGGTGACCATCGACAAGGACAACACCACGATCGTCGCGGGCGCTGGCAAGGCAAGTGAGATCGAAGGCCGCATCAAGCAGCTCCGCGCGCAGGTCGAAGAAGCCACCTCGGACTACGACAAGGAGAAGCTCCAGGAACGCCTAGCGAAGCTCGTCGGCGGCGTGGCCGTGATTAAAGTCGGCGCCGCGACCGAGACGGAGCTAAAAGAAAAGAAGGCTCGCGTCGAGGACGCCATGCATGCCACTCGCGCTGCGGTCGAGGAAGGCATTGTTCCCGGCGGCGGCACCGCTCTTCTGCGCTGCCTGCCAGCCCTGGAAAAGCTCAAGGTCCACGACGATGAAGCGATCGGCGTGAACATCGTGAAGCGCGCGCTCGAAGAGCCCACCCGCCAGATTGCCCAGAACGCCGGGCACGAGGGCGCCGTGGTTGTCGGGCGCATCCGTGACTCGAAGGATGAGAACTTCGGCTTCAACGCAGAGACCGGCGAATTCACCGACCTGGTCAAGGCGGGCGTTATTGATCCAGCCAAGGTCACTCGCCTCGCGCTGCAGAACGCCGCGTCTATCGCCGCGCTGATGCTGACCACCGAAGTCCTAGTCGCCGACATCAAGGAAGAGGAAATGAAGGCCACGGCAGGCGCAGGGCATGGCGGCATGGGCGGAATGTACTAAACCGTTGAGCTTCTTGCACTAAGTCTGCGCAAATCGGGACGAACTCTCGCACAACTGGGCTACCTGCGCTCGCTTTGACCACCACCGGGCATGCGGGAGGGATTCTTGCCTGGGGAATCCCAATATGCGAGCCTATCCTGCTACCCAAACATCCAAACACAGAAAAGGAGTCGAACATGGTGATCGCTGATAGACTGCGTGCTTTACGTGAGCAGAAGAATCTCTCACAGGGTGATATTGAGAAGCGCACAGGTTTGCTGCGCTGTTACATTTCACGCGTCGAGAATGGCCATACAGTTCCGGCCATCGAAACGCTGGAAAAGATGGCGCGGGCGATGGAAGTTCCTCTCTATCAACTTTTCTACGATGGGGAGGAACCCCCGAAGATGCCCAATATTCCTAAGCGCAGGAGTGGGGAAGATGTCTCCTGGGGTAGTTCCGGCAAAGATGCTCGGATCCTAGGCAACTTCCGTAGGCTGCTGAAGCGGGCCAGCGAGAGCGACCGCAAGCTACTACTGTTCATGGCTCAGAAAATGGCCCGTCCAATTGGTCGCCGGGCGAAGGCCTAGAGAGTCGAATCTCAATGACGCACAGCTGTGCATGAACTGTGCACGAATGGAACGTTTTCATGGCATTGGGGATAGTTTTGAGCGAAAAGCAGATTTCCCGATTTGCTGGAATCGTTAGTAGTTAGAAGTGATGGAAGGAGTTGTTGGAGTCGAGTGTCGTGCGCCCAAGGCAAGCGCGCTCCTCGTGCCGTCATAAAATCGTAATAGTAATAGCGGTGAATGGTGGCAAAATGTGAACGAAAGGTGAATAAAGAAGGAGAAAGTGATTCGTCCCGTTTCATCGCAACTTGCTGAATTCCTTCGATTAGCACCAACTCCGGCAAGTTCTGATTAAATTGGTGGTTCGGCTGTTAACCGACAGGCTGCAGGTTCAAATCCTGCCCGGGGAGCCACTTCTCAAAATGGACTGCCGAGGACAGAAAAGGCGGTTGGTGTTGCAAGTGGTTTGTATTCGGATTCGCAAGCATATTAAAGGGCTGGCGGAAAGCGGCGGTAAGCTGGACGGCCTTCCAGGAGCAGTTCGAAACCACGAAATCTAGAAGTCGCCGTTTCTCACGTGGCTCTTGCTTTTGGAACAGGATGTGCGCCTGACGCGCCAGTTCAAAAAGCCGAATACCTCCCGCCAGCGATAATAGGTCACTGCGGTGATCTCGG
Organism: uncultured Acidobacteriota bacterium; assembly: GCA_963701005.1. GTDB lineage: Bacteria > Acidobacteriota > Terriglobia > Acidiferrales > UBA7541 > Palsa-295. Next base: position 747,122 of record OY969555.1, on the reverse strand, counting down.
CTTCCTTGCAGGCTTGTGGGGTGGTTTTCCCGTTCGCGATTCCGACTTCAACCTGCCGCAGAAGCGTCACGATCTGCTCCGGCTTGTATTTCCTCATCGGCATACCAGCTTCCCTCCAGAGTGAATTCTCTCTCACTCCCGGTGGTACAAAAACCCCGGTCACGTCAGAAGCCGACGAGCTGATGCTTTATACCTAGCGTTTAGGTTAGTGTCCGGCCACGACGGTGTCCTGCTTGTCCTTCGCAAGTTCCTTCCACACCTGCTTCGGATATAGGAATTCATGGCCAGTCGTGTCACCCGGATAGAACCAGGTCACGATCGCCTGAGGCCGCGCGGATCCACGCACCGCGAAAGTGAACGTAGTGTGGTCAGTTGGCTGCTGACGCTCGGCATCAATCGTGAAGACCGTTGCATACAGCGTTGTTCGATCAGAGCTCAAGATACGGACCTGGTTATGTTGGGTAATAGCGTCAGGCAGCACGAACCAGTAGGTTCCCGCGGGCAAGACGCGTCCGGGAATCTGAACAGGCTGATTAAAGGTGACTTTGGTGGCCTGATTTGACCTATCTGCGTGTGCAGCAGGAAGTACGATCAGGAATGCAAGTAAAAACGCGAGTGTGGCAAAATTCTTGACGACAGCGACTTTATTCATAACAGGTCCTTTTTTATGACGAGTTTATGCTTCGCCGCTTTCATAGGATTATGGAATGGGAAGAAAGTTACACAGTTTGCCCGGCTGAGCAGTCCAACGCACGAAATGGTTTGTGGAGGTGTATCTTTTTGAATGTTGGTGAATCTCATGGGTCAGGGGCTTCCTTGCCCGCCATATGTGAACACAGGCCTCGAGGTCAGGCGTGCGGAGCGATCATGAGAAAAAATAAATCGCGCTTTGTTGCAAATCTCACCGAGAAAAGGAGCGGGGAATGGCAAACGTGAAGCTTGTTGTGATGTATCCGCGTCCCAAAGACATTGATGCCTTCGAGAAGATTTATCAAAACGAGCATGTACCCCTGGCCGTAGCAAGACTGGAGGGCAAGACCAAGATTGTCGCGACCAAGGTGCTGGCTTCACCGCAAGGTACTCCATCTTTCTATCGCATCGCGGAGATTCATTTCCCGTCGATGGCGGATCTGGAAGCATGCGCCGCGTCAGATGGTGGGAAGCAGGTGCTTGCCCACGCCGTGTCGATATCTTCTGGTGGGCCGCCAATTTTTTGGGTAGCTGAAGAGGAAACCTTCACATTCGCCCAGACGGCAGGTGCTTAGGTCTTGAGATGCTCGCGGTCCGATAGTGGGCTGTTCATTCCTCTTAGCGAGGGCTGGAGCCGAGCAAGCCAAGATTTCAGCAGCCAGACTTCGGATTCAGGGCATTGGTTCAGGTTTGGCTGGCTTCGGGGAACCGACTCGAGGTTACAGCCCTTTGAATTGGCCGACCCTAAGGTCGCGTGCCAGGCTAGCAGTGGCACGCCTCAGTTCGGCGGAAGGCTCCCCGGTGATCTTGTACGAATACGCAGGTATGCTCGACACACATGAAAATCTATTTTGGGTTCACCGTAGCCGGGGACCGCTCCTCCGTGGTAATAGCCAGAAAGATTGTTGAGCTGCTGGCGGAGATGGAGCACGAAGTGCTCACGCGTCATTTGATCCGGGATGATGCGTGGGAGGCAGACCGCGCAATCTCGCCTCAAGAAGTATACCTGCGGGACATGACATGGCTTAAGCAGTGCGATCTATTTATGGCCGAAGTTTCTGGTTCCTCATTTGGCTTGGGGTTTGAGACTGGGTACCTTCTGGGAGCGACAACAAAGAGAGTAGTCTTATTTTATCGGCAGGATGCAGAGAAAAGGATATCTCTCATGATCACTGGTATCACGCACCCGAATTGCAGGTTGGTTCCATATTCACATTTCGACGAAATAGAGGACTGGATTAGGTACAACCTGTCCCAAACGAAACCTTCATGACCGAGGAGTCGTACTTGGCCTCCTCCGGAGAGTGCCGTCAAGCAGTGTATCGATTGCGCCCGGCCATTACGCCTTCGTCAACATCGCAGATGGCTCCGGTAACCCAGGATGATTTGTCCGACAGCAGGAATGCGATCGTTTCGGCTACGTCTTCGGGGCGCCCCACTCGACCGATCGGGTGAAAACTGTTGAGGCCCTCAAGCGCCGCCGGCACTTGTTCTGTGCCGGGACCCTTTAGTTCTGGTGGTCGCAGGTTGGGGAAAGAAAAATGCGGCCGGCGAGTGCTTCGCGGATCGCGGGCAACAGGTCGGTGTCCATGCGGACTTTAACGATGTATCCAGAAGCTCCCGCGTTCAGGCAGGCGCGCACGAATTCAGGGTCCGAATGAAAAGTCAAGAAGACCACCTTGGCTGGGGATCCGGATTCCTTCAGTTGCCTAGCGGCGTCGATGCCGCTAAGAATCGGCATGGAGATATCCGTGACAATGACGTCGGGCTGCAATTCCAGGGCACTCTCTACGAGAGCCTTGCCGTTATCTACTGTTCGGATAACCTCAAAGTCTTGTTCGAGCATATTTTCCACGAGATCCCGAACTTCACGGTGATCATCTGCCACAAGAATGCGCACTCTGCCTTTGGACTTCTCGGAAGCAATAACCGGCAGGCGATCCATCGTGAATCTCCATTACGTTCCCGTTTGTTCAATCTCTGGGACGCGCACGTGTGATTCGAGGGAATGAAAAAGGTTTCGGGAGAGACTGCAAACCAGATTAGCGGTGTGCCAAGACTCCGCCTGCTGTCCCGGAAGCGAAATTCCCGACCCTACTAGTCACCGACTATTCGCGCGAGTCGCCCAGCTTCGGAATCGACCCGGCTAGGGAGCTCCAAAACGACGGGACCTTGGGTTTGGCCCGCCAACAGCACGGAGAACCCATTGCTTCCGTTGCTGAGCCTTCCGCGGTCATCAGGAAGGTTCCTTTCGAGGGATCGCAACCCCTCTCCTTCGTCTCCTCAGGACATGCATTCGCACCGAGCCTGGTCTCCGTCAAATGCATGTCCTGGAAGACTCACAAGCCGAGAGTTAGCCCAACACCACCAGTTCAATGAGAACAACGCGGGCGAATCAATATCCGTCGCCGCTTGTTCCACCAAAATGATCGTCATCCCCGAGAATTTTGGCACCCGGAAGCAGGCCGCCGCCAGGCGTGAAAATCACGGAGCACTCGACCGTAATGTCCGTTTTCGTGAGTGTGACTTCACCGACTGAGGCGGCCTTCAAGATATCAGCCTGCGAGGTCAGCGCTCGCGGCCTGCGCCCGGAATTCCACGAGACCAGGTTGACTTGCCATAACGGAGAGTAATCTGTGTTGGTGTTTGCAGGACCCGCCGGATTCGGCGCCGATGCGAGCACATTGCCCTGCGTGAAATTGGTGAAGACATAGATGTCATCCACTGCTCCACTGCCGGGCAGCGTGCTGAAGGCTGTAGGAACGAAATTCGAATTGAATCCCTGGGCCACTGTATTCGCTAGAGAGGCAAACCCTGAACCAGGTGTCACGCCAACTTCCGGCGTTATATAGAGCGCCGTTTTATTGTTATAGAAACCTGCTTGGAGAGGCAGGCTGACTTTTGATGACACATTGCCACCGGCAGCCGCATTCAGAGCATCAAGCACGACCTTTGAATCGGGTATAAGACCGCCGGGCGTGAGCGAGAAGATCACAGAGCACTCGACTATGATGGGAGTCGGCGTAACCGTCGCTTGACCGGCAGCTTCGGCTGCATCTATTTCCGCTGTCGAGGTCAGCACCGTTACTGTACTGCCGGGGTTCCAGGTGACCAAGTTTACCTGCCAGAGCGGCGAGTAGTTCGCGTTGGTGTTCCCCGGGCCAGCAGGAGTCGGAGTGGCGGAAAGGACATTACCCTGCGTGCTAAACACGAATATGTTTCGCGCCGCGGGAGAGTTGGGCAGAGTGCCGAAGTTCGTAGGAATGAAGTTAGCGTTGAATCCCTTCGCCACTGCGTGGGCGGTGGCGATGATATCGGCGCCCGCGGAAGGATCGACCCCCACTTCCGGAGTAATGTAGAGCGCCGTTCCGCCTCTGGCGAATCCAATCTGCAGAGGAAGGATCGCTCGCGGCTGTACGACCGCGCCGACGCCGTCTGTATTGCCCTGAGGGCGACCGAATGCGAGTTCTGCTGTCAACGGACAAAGAGCAAGGACCACGAATGCTGCAAGAAATAGCTTCTTGTTAGGAGCCGGGAGTTTACTAAGTCGGGCGCGAATCATGATAGTCCTTTCGTAATGAGTTTTTTTGCTGGTGAAGTGCCACCGGCGATTCATGTGATTCGCCTGGCCTCAAGAAGTTTCATCGCAAGTGAGAGCGCAACGAAGATCGATGGACTGCGCTTCAGAAACACGGACAGATGAAAACTGCTTTGCCGAAGCATACGTAAGCTGCACAATCACCCGGTTGCCGCTTGATGGGAAAATTCCGATTGCCAGGGGATAGAAATGGAAATTCTGAGGACGCCGGAAGAGCGGTTTGCAAGTTTGCCAGGGTTTGCCTTTGCTCCGCACTATATTGAGAATTTGCCTGGATACGAGGGAATCCCCATTCATTATCTGGATGAAGGACCTGGGGACGCTAAGCAAGTGTTTCTTTGCCTGCATGGCGAACCAACGTGGAGCTATCTCTATCGGAAAATGATTCCGGTATTCACAGCGGCGGGACATCGCGCGGTGGCGCCGGATTTTATCGGCTTTGGGCGGTCGGAAAAGCCGGTAGACGAGGCGGTCTACACGTTTACATTTCACCGCGACATGCTGCAGCGGTTCGTCGAGCAGCTGGACTTGCGGAATATCACTCTGGTTTGCCAGGACTGGGGCGGGTTACTGGGCATGACGCTGCCGATGGACATGCCAGGGCGATTCGCGCGGCTGCTAGTTATGAACACGGCGCTGGGCACCGGAGACGTTGCGCTGGGGGCGGGATTCCTTGCGTGGCGGGCGTTTGTGGCGATGAATCCGGATCTTGATGTAGCTAGGTTGATGGCTCGGGCGTGCGAGACATTGTCGCCCGAGGAATGTGCGGCATATGCCGCGCCGTTTCCAGACGTTCGGTACAAGGCCGGAGTGCGTAGCTTTCCCAAGATGGTGCCGGACAACCCCGACGCGGAAGGGGCGGAACTCTCGCGGAGCGCGCGGCGCTGGTGGAATACGGAGTGGCATGGACAGACGTTCATGGCCGTGGGCATGAAAGACCCGGTGTTGGGGGCTCCGGCGATGAAATACTTGCGCAAGCAGATTCGCGATTGCCCGCCGCCGATGGAGTTGCCCGAAGCAGGGCACTTCGTGCAGGAATATGGAGAAGAGATAGCAAGGAGGGCGCTAGAGAGATTTCGTTGAGAAGCTTCCGCCCAGGCAACTCGCCATGCGCCAAGACTCCCACGGCAGTCCCGGAAGCGAAGATTCCGGCCCTGTTGGTCACCAACCATTCGCACTGTTCGACTGCTGGTTATGTCCCGCCTGAATTTAGCCGCCGGTCTGCCGTGGACGCGCCACCTGACAAGGAAACCGTGTAACTTTATTTCGAATATTGAATCATACGGATGAGTGGCCGGGCTTCATCTTCCTTGAGAGGGGGGTGCAATGTTGCGCGTCAGGCTCGTATTTATTGGCATCGTCTCGGTGGCTGTTCTAGGGGCACTGTTGCTCCCGCGTCTGGAAGCGGTGGGCGGGGGCACACACCCTGCGAACGGCAATGTGCAACGCACTCCTGTGCTTGTGGAATTGTTTACGTCCGAGGGATGCTCCGATTGTCCCCCTGCCGATGCACTGCTAGAAAGATTAGACCGATCCCAGCCAGTAAGCAGCGCCGAGCTGATCGTTTTGAGCGAACACGTGGATTACTGGAACGACATCGGCTGGAGGGACCCATACTCCTCTCATGAATACAGCGAACGGCAGGGTACTTATGCGGACCACTTTGGTCTCGGCAGCGTCTATACGCCGCAGATGGTGATTGACGGGCGCTTTGAACTCGTGGGCAGCGACGAGAGACGAGCTATCTGGGCAATCGAGAGCGCCACGAAGGCTGAAAAGATACCGGTCAGCGTCTCTGCGATTCACCTGGAGGCCGGTAACGTCGTCAGTCTGCACGTAAGTGCTGGTCAATTGCCTTCATCCGTCGGAGCAACGTCTGGGGATGTGCTGATAGCTGTGGCTGATGAAAGCGACGAATCCCACGTGAGCCGCGGAGAGAATGCTGGAAGGACTCTAAAGCACATTGCGGTTTTGCAGAGCCTTACCCGAGTCGGGACAGTGGACCAGTCCGGTGAATTCTCGCGAGATGTAAGCATTAAGATCAATCATGGAAATGCCGTGAAATTAAGGGTCGTGGCGATTGTTCAAGAATCGACAACGGGACAAGTCTTCGGCGTGGGATCGGCCCGGCTCTCGAACTAGTGCTGCGGATCCTGCAGGCCCAGCACCGGTTTGACCGCTTGTGGCGGCACCAGTTCTAAATCTGACTGGGAGAGAGAATGAAATTTGGCGCTGCATTACTGCTTTTTTCCAGCTTCCTTGCACAGGGCAATATGCAAGAAAACCTATCGACCAAGAATGCCGATCCATCTTCGATTGGCCTAGAGGCGGGGCAGAAAGCGCCCTCCTTCACATCGCGCGATCAATTCGGCCATGAGCAATCAATCGAGAGCCTGAAGGGGTCGAACGGGACGGTACTTCTTTTTTTCCGCTCCGCCGATTGGTGACCCTTCTGCAAAGCGCAGCTCGTGCAGCTGCAAAATGCCAAACAAAGATTCGAGAAACAGGGAATCAAGCTGGCAGCGATCAGCTACGATAGTGAGGCGATCCTCAAGGATTTTGCCGAGCGGCACAATATCGAGTTTCCTCTATTGGCCGACCCCGATTCTAAGATTATTAGCAGCTTCAACGTCCTGAACGCGGAAGCGACGGGGAAGAACAAAGGAATGGCGCACCCCGGATTTTACTACATCGACTCCGGCGGCGTTATTCGTGAAAAGTACTTCGAGGCGAAATACACCGACCGATTCACGCCGAATAATGTGATCGGGAAGCTTTTTCCCGAACTGACCGAGGAAGTGACCCAGAAGATCGAAGCGCCCCATCTTCGGCTTACGCTTGAGCAATCGGATCATGACGTCGTACCCGGTAGCCGGGTGAGCCTGATTGCCGAAATCGAGCTTCCGCCAGGCACCCACGTTTATTCTCCGGGAGTGCAAGGGTATAAGCCGATTCAACTCTCGGTGCACGAGGCTTCGGGAATTGAGCTTGCGCCTGTCGTTTACCCGAGTTCCAAGATCCTGTACTTAGAAGCCATCCAAGAACACGTGCCGGTGTTTGAAGGAAAGTTCCGTATCATTCAGGACGTCACCGTAAACTTCTCTCCAACTTCCGATATTGTCCGGTCGCTGGTTTCCGCGGGGAAGACGATTTCGATCAACGGAGAGTTGAGGTATCAAGCTTGCGACAAGACGGTTTGCTATCCTCCGACGTCCGTGCCCGTAATGTGGAGTTTGAAAGTATCTCCGCTGGATATCAAACGTTCCCCGCAGTCCATTCGGCATCAGTAACTATTGAAACGCTGGAAAGGAACCAATCGTTGAGTCTTGAACGGAGGAAGGTATGAGTGACCTCGTCTATGTTTCGAAATCAAGTATCGAACGAAGGCAGGGACCGCTCCGTATCGCGCACCTACCTGGAGAATCCCAGCCCGTAATCTTCAGTGTTCACGGAGCAATCGCGGAACACTACAAGGTTGACCCCGCTACACTGAAGGAATCGCATTCGTCGACGATTGACTATGTCATCTCTGCAACCGCTGGCTGAATGATGGGTACCTTTGGGGGTGCGCTGGATGCGCGCCAAATCGATGCCAGCAATGGAAAGCTGACAGCAGATGTCACCGGAGAGGTGGAGAAGGAGGAAGGCGTACTGGTGATTCGCCGGATCCATGTGGCTATGCGCCTAGTGGCGCCTGGAGACGTGAAAGAAACGGTGGAACGTGTGCACGGCATTTACGCGATGCGCTGCCCCCTGTATCGCACGTTGCACAAGGCGATTCAACTCACGTCTTCTTACGAGCTGCTGGCTCCGGCAGCCGCCTCTGAATGACACTCATGGGAAAAAAGCAAGTAAGAGGGTCGCACCGGAATCGAAGCCAGGGTGGCGCAGCGTGAAACATGCCATTCTGGGTGCGGGAGGGGTCGGTGGTTTAATCGGAGCGGCGCTGGCTCATGAAGGTGATCAGGTTACTCTGCTCCTGCGCCCAGAAACCCTCGCCCATCATCCCGGGTATCTTCGGCTTGAAGGACCCTCGGGTAATATCGAGGCACCGGTCCGAAGTGATACGGAACTCCGTGAACCCGTGGATCTTCTCTGGATAGCCGTGAAGGCGCACCAGCTTGTCGCAGGGTTACGGGCAGTGCCGCTCGATGATTCTGGGATCGCAACAGTTGTTCCGCTCCTGAATGGCATTGACCATGTCGCTTTGTTGCGATCACGCTTCAATCACAATCGCGTTGTCCCGGGGACGATTGCCGTTGAATCGGAACGCGTTGCCCCCGGTCACATTATTCAGCGCTCTCCGTTTGCCCGCCTAGCACTCTCGGCGATTGGAGAGCGACAGCTGGAGGGCGTTGCCGAACGGCTTCGGCGCGCGGGCCTTTCTTGTGAATTTCAAACAGACGAAAAAACGATGCTCTGGAGCAAACTCGCGTTCCTGGCGCCATTCGCGCTCACAACCACAGCGGGTACTAAGAGCAAGCAGGAGATCTTCGCCGATCCCGCATGGCGGGCACGGCTCGAATCGGCGGTACGCGAGGCCTGCGCCGTTGCGGTCGCGGAAGGAGCGACTGTCGATCAGGCAAGAATCCTGACGACCATCGAATCGTTACCTCCCACGATGCGAAGCTCGATGCAAAAGGACGTGTCGGTTGGCCGCACGCCCGAACTCGACGCGATCGGCGGTCCGATCATTCGGGGGGGAAGGACCCACGGAATCGACGTTGTCGCAACGCGGCAACTAGTCGCAACAATCGGAGACCGGCTGGCCAAATAGCCTCCCGGAAGAACGCTCGAGGCTTCGGTCAGCACCTCCGGCGCATGTGGAAAGCCCGACCGTCAAGGTCAAACGGAAGTATCAGCCGGAAGGGAAACAGCGTGGTCATCCGCGACCCGGCGCCCAACCGATAGAAGAGACAGAAACACGCGGGCCTCCACCTGTCTTTGGATTGTCCTCACTGGCGGAAATCAAGCCACAGTTTCTACTTCTCGATGAAACCTTTCGGCAAGATGCGAATCACACTGCAGGCGGTCGGATGCGGTTCATCACCCCGCTAGATTCTGACTTGGGAGGGTGAACCACCTTCGGCCTTGGAATAAGAAGGATGTTTCGAATCACGTACGATCTTCACGGTTGAACTTCAACCTGAAGAACGCTTGTCGATCCCAAACTTTCAAAGGAGCTGATTAAGCACAATGACAAAGTCAAAGAAGGCCCTGATGGCGGGCGCTGCGCTTGCGGGTTTGCTCGCGGGCACTAACGCAACCATCCAGGCATCGAACCTACTCCCCGGGCTGAGGTCTTCGTTCAGCGCACAAGACCAGTCCCAGGACCAGAAGGCCGACAAGAAGGTGAAGGAAAAGCACGCTTGCAAGGGCCAGAACTCATGTAAGGGCAAGGGCGGTTGCAAGGCGAGCGACAACGGTTGCAAGGGCAAGAACTCGTGCAAAGGCAAGGGTGGTTGCGCTACCGACGGCTCCAAGCCGCCAGCAGACAACTAGCACCTACAGCAGTAGTTTTAAACTCACACTCGCGTCCTCCAGAGGGGCGGTTGATTCTTATCCGCCCCTTACGGAGGCATGGGACACCAAATGCCAGCTAATGCCTTCAATAATTTTACGGACTATGGGATCGGGATCGGGTTGCGATCCCCGCATTACAATCACATCCTGACTCGCAAACCCGTCGTCGATTGGTTCGAAATCATCTCTGAGAATTTCATGATCGATGGCGGACGCCCGCTGCGTATCCTCGATCAAATTCTCGAGCAGTACAAGGTAGTGCAGCACGGCGTATCGATGTATTTCGGGTCAGCCGAACGAGCGGACCGGGAGCATCTTCGGCGGCTGAAGGAACTTGTGAAGCGCACCAAGACGCCTTGGCTGACGGATCATCTTTGCTGGGGTAGCGTGGACGGGCGGTACACGCATGACCTGCTCCCGATGCCCTACACATTTGAAGCGGCCAAGATTACGGCACAGAAGATACGGGAAGTGCGCGATTTTCTGGAAGTACCGATTGCCGTTGAAAACGTGAGCAGCTACGCAGAATTTCACGTTTCCGAAATGACCGAGTGGGAGTTTTTGACTGAAGTCGTGGAACGCGCGGATTGCGGGATTCTGTTGGACGTAAACAACATCTACGTTTCCTCCCAGAACCACAGTTTTAACCCGCACACATACATCGCGGAAATCCCGGCAGAGCGTGTCGCCCAAATCCACATCGCCGGGCACTCAAAATATCGCAAGTACATTCTGGACACGCACGACCATCCAGTGATTGATCCAGTATGGAAACTTTATGCGGATGCCATCCACCGCGCAGGACACACCGCCACCCTGCTGGAATGGGACGACAGTATCCCTTCGTTTGACGAGGTTCACGCAGAAGCCTTGAAGGCGAACAAATTCCTGGTGTCTGAGACACTGGCGACAGCCGTATGAACCTACTCAGCCTGCAGCGACGGATGGCTCGCGCCGTTATGATGCCTCTCAATCCCTCGGAGGGGATGCGGCGGGTTTCTGCCAACGGTCGGCCGATGCGGGAAATGGCCGCGGAATTCATCAAGCCGAACGACCGGTTGACTTCATTTGAACGCTTGGAAATTTATAACCGTCAATACTGGTTTCGCCTTCTCTCTAGTTTCGCCGAAGACTTTCCGGGACTACGGGCGGTGCTCGGCGGGCGCAAATTCGACGCTGTCGCCAAGGCGTACTTGAGCGATTGCCCGTCGCATTCGTTCACCCTGCGCAATCTGTGTTCCCGGCTGGAATCGTGGTTGAGAAGGCATCCGGCATGGGCGGGATCGCGCCAAGCTCTGGCAATTGATATGGTCCAACTGGAGTGGGCGGACGTCGAAGCTTTTGACGGCAAAGCCGAAACCCCGCTTAAGCCAGAAGATCTCGCCGGTGCGGATGCGTCCAAACTGCATTTGCGGCTTCAGCCACACCTCCAGTTGCTCGACTTGCGTTACCCCGTGGATGAACTGCTGCTCGCCCTCAGAAGGGATGAGGATACAGAATTCTCGAGCAATGCGTTAACCGAGCGCCGGAAGCGCAAAAAAGTTCTCGCCGTTGCACGCCTGAAGCCATCACCCATATTCCTCGCCGTGCATCGGCTCGACGATTCTGTCTATTTCCGCCGACTCGATCGCGAAGAGCTCGTTGTCCTGAGAGAGCTTCGGGCCGGAAAGACTGTGCATCGCGCCATCGAGTCCGCGCTCCGCAAGAGTGCGATCTCCGCGGACGATCGCCCCGGCACAGTGCAGCATTGGTTCCAGGCGTGGGCCGCGCTTGGCTGGTTTTGCCAGCCGGAGAGATACGCCGTCGCGTCCGCAATACAATTCAACTCATTCGAGAAAAGGACAAAACATGAATAATGTACTAGCCAAAATTCAAAGGCTTTACCACCTGTTTGTTCAAGGCGCTTCCGGTTTGCAGTCGCCGTTCCTTGCGATCGTGCGCCTCTACTGGGGTTGGCAAATTGCTCAGAACGGCTGGGGGAAACTCCACAACCTCGCACACGTGACCGAATTCTTCGCTAGCCTCGGGTTGCCCGCACCCGGGCCGACCGCCACGTTCGTCGCCACCTTCGAATTCGTAGGCGGTATCCTTCTTGCCATCGGACTGCTTTCGCGCGTCGCCGCGCTGGGCCTCGCAATCGACATGATGACGGCGTACATCACTGCCGACCGGGAAGCGCTCTTTTCGTTCTTCTCCGACCCGGGCAAGTTCTACAACGCCGATCCCTTCATCTTTCTCATGATGGGACTCCTAATCCTGATTTTCGGCCCCGGCAAAATTTCCGCTGATTCAATCCGAGAACGCGTCTTCAGAAAGCGTGAACTTCGCGCAGGCACCACCGCCACCGCGTGACGCTGAATCAGTATGCCAATAGTGCGAGGCGCGCAATTTTGCCGGCTGCCTTCAGTCTCGCTTGCTGCTTGCGGGAGCTTGCATTCGCAGTTTGCTCGTCATTGCTCCTTTGCACATTTTAAGCATCCAGTTCGCCGGCAGACAAAATGACCTCGACGCATTTGGCCGGCGACTCGCGGGTCGCGAAGGCCGCTATAGCCGCAGACTACTTTCGAATCCGCGTACCGCCGCATACGAATTCCGCCGCATCCGTCCCCTGGGGACTCCCGCACCTGCCTTGTGGTTTTTCGCGCTGGGCACTGGCGTCCTATTGCCCATTCTGCTCGGGTAGCTGGCCAGCGCTCGCGTCCGCAGCGCATGGCTTAGAACCCCGGCGCGATCTTGAGCCCGATAAAAGCGCAGGATTCATTTTTTCTTTGCCGTCACAGAACGGTTAGGAAATCACCCCTTCCGTGGAACTTTAGCCCCCCTTGGCAATCTCACTTGTAGGCTCGGTTGCAATTCTTGAGCACGTGAGCCAGGAAATTAGGGGACGGGAAAAGTCATGAGAGCGAACGTCAGTGTCGGCATGACTCGCGAAACGATTCTCCAGCGCAGATTTCAGCAGAAAATCACCGAGCCTTGCAATGCTGGCCCGACACTTTACGTGGCTCTGACGATGCGAAGCGAAATCGAGGCAATTTCGCCTCTTGTGGACCAGCTCATGCGTCTGATTAAGGCAGGTCATTGCGTCCCCGGAGACGAGTGCGATGTTGAGATTGCCCTTCGCGAAGCGCTGGCCAATGCGGTGCTTCACGGAAATAAACAGGACATTCGCAAGAAAGTTCACGTTTCGTGCCGCATTCATCCCGGTAAGGAGCTGTCAATTGTAATTCAGGACGAGGGAAATGGATTTGAGCCTGCAAAGATACCGGACCCAACCGCTGTGGAGAACATCAACTCTGAAAATGGGCGAGGCATCCACCTAATGAAGACGTTCATGGACGCAGTGCATTTCGACCATGGCGGGAGCGAGGTCCGGTTGCAAAAGGGATTCAATTGGAGGCCCGGCTGGTCATTCCAGAAGTAATGAGTGCAGATCTCAGTGCTGCAAAGTGACGAACGGTCGGGACAGATAGACAGGCGACCTCGATAGGGAGTCTTGAGCCAGCTTCGGTGGAGAGTCTTGGCAAGGGTAAGGGAGTACGAACATGGAAGCGCATGCGTTACAACTCGATCCGACTCAACGCAGCGTGGAGTCGCGGGACTTTCAGGCAGGGCTGCGGCGGAAAATCGTGGGGCAGGATGAAGCGGTGCAGGCGGTGGTGGACCTGTACCAGGTGTTTCGCGCCGGGCTAAATTCGCCGGGGCGGCCGGTGGGGAACTTGCTGTTCCTCGGGCCGACGGGCGCGGGGAAGACGCGTGTGGTCGAAGCCACGGCGGAAGTGCTGTTCGGAGATCCGCAGGCGGTGATCAAGGTGGACTGCGCGGAATTTCAGCACTCGCACGAGATTGCAAAATTGATCGGGTCGCCGCCGGGATATTTGGGGCACCGCGAGACGCATCCGCTGATCACGCAGGAAGCGCTGGCGCAGTATCACACGGAGAAGCTGAAGATCAGTTTCCTGCTGTTCGACGAAATCGAGAAGGCGTCGGATGCGCTGTGGCAATTGCTGCTGGGCATTCTCGACAAAGCGACGCTGACTTTGGGCGACAACCGGCGGGTGGATTTGTCGCAGACGATGATTTTCATGACCTCGAACCTGGGCGGCGGGGAAATCACGGAGTTGATGACGGGCGGGATGGGATTCGCGCCGATCGTGGCGCCGGAGTCGCGGCCGAAGCTGGACGAGAAGGTGGAGCGGACAGCGTCGGAAGCGGCCAAGAGGAAATTCGCGCCGGAGTTCATGAACCGGATCGACAAGACGGTGGTGTTCCATCCGCTGCGGTTGGAGCAGCTGGAACAGATCTTAGAGATCGAGTTGGGGATGGTGCAGCGGCGCGTGTTTGAGACGATGAAAGGTCGCTTCCTATTCCGGGTGATGCCGGCTGCGCGGGGTTTTCTGCTGCGCGAAGGGACGGACCTGAAATACGGCGCGCGCCACCTGAAGCGAGCGATCGAACGGCACCTGGTCTATCCGCTGGCGAGCTTGCTGGCGACAGAGCAGGTAAGTCTGGGCGACGTGCTCTCGATTGACTGGGACAGCAGTGAAGCGGGTCTGAAGTTCTCAAAGGAGGCGAGGGTGCCGCTGGCGCGGGAGGCAGGGCGCGCCTCTCGCGTCGCCGCCGAGGGTGCGCATTTCTGTGCATGGCCCGGGCAGGTGGTCCCGGCCGCATTGGCAAGGGCTGAGCATCGGCTCTAGTGGCGATCAGAAAAGAGGGCGCTCGGTTCGTCGATCGGGCCTGAATGAACTTTCGAAATACAGTGAACCACTATTTTCCATGGGCGAGATTGCTCGAATTAAACGGAACCAAGTCGTTGAAACATTCATGGAGTGCAGAGATCCAAGCCGGACGGGGATGTTCTCGGTAAGGACTAGAAATGGAAGGAGCGAAATGATCGCATATGGATTGTTCGGAGTGACGGCAATCCTGGCTTTTCTCAGCATTTCGGGCTCATTGATTGACATTCTCAAAACCCTCGGTCGCTGATCCCGATGGGTATGACCTTGACGATTGGCTCCAAGCTGAGCGAGAGCTGACAGACGCCCACCACCTCCGCGCAAGCACCAAGGATAAGAATCCTTGACGTGGAAAGATGCGATTCCTTGCTCGCGATCGAGCCAGCCGTTTGCCTCAGGCCCGGCACAAAATCTGGTGCCGCCAATAGCGAACGGCCGTCTGAATGTTTTTGAGGAGGAACTTATGAGAACGCAGCGATACACAGTACATGACCAAGCTATGCCACGAGCCGACCATCAAGTCGGTTTGGTAGATTGGAGTCGATCGATAACTTGCACGGAGATGATGCGCGCGGGATTCATTATCCTCAATCAAGCTCTTATCCTCGCGTCGAGCATTTTCGGTGGTTGAAATGCCTTCGCAGGCAGACGATACCAGCGTTAGGGTCACGTTGTGACGTGTGAGCTGGAGGGCGCGATGGATGCCACAGGTCTTGTCAAAGTCCTGTTAGTGGGTGAAAGACCTCAAGAGTTTCTTGCGTCCCGTCAACTCGCGGAATGGAATGGTTGCCAATGTCACTTTGCGAAGTCGAGACAGGAAGTTGCGGAACTGTCAGACCTCTGGAAGTTTGACATTGTGCTCAGCAATATCCGAATTCACGGCGAAAGCATCGATTGGCTGGTTCGTTTGTTCTCGGGCTCGCGTGCCAACTTCTTCTACTCGCTGCGCGTCGAAGAGAGTTACTGGTGGTTGCCTGTTCTCAGCCTCGGAAAGGAGTGCCTTGGAACACCTGGCCTCCGGCCGAACGAGTTTATCCGTGTCTTGGACCGACTGATAAAGCGGATCAAGACCAACACAACGACGTAATCATAGGATAGCGCGGTGACAATACTTAAACGAGTCTTACTCTGACTCTCTAGCTGGTCCGATGGGTCCGAAGAAACAGCCTTGAAACTATTTGCTGATTTCTGAATCCCACGAAGGAATGATATCTCTGACAAATGGAGGAGTTCAGTGGATTCAAATTTAGATCAGGCGAATGCGACGTCCCTTCGATTCGCGCGTGCGGAGTTGAAGCTAGAGACGTTGGGGGTTTCGATTACGAGGTACGGTTTGGTCGTAGTTTTGTTGCTCATCGGGTTTTTGAAATTCACGGCAGCAGAAGCAGCGGGCATACAGCCAATGGTTGCGCACAGCCCGCTCATGTCCTGGATGTACGTCATCCTGAGCGTGCAAGGTGTGTCGAATCTGATCGGCACGATCGAGATCGCTGTTGCAGTGCTGCTGGCGCTCCGACCTGTTTCTGCAAAAGCGTCATTCGTGGGCAGCTTGGGGAGCATCGTGACGTTTCTACTGACGACCAGCTTTCTGCTCTCGACGCCTGGTGCCGTGCAACTGAGTCACGGGTTGCCGGTATTAGGCGACGCGGGGCAGTTCTTGATCAAGGATGTGGTGCTGCTGGGTGCATCGTTCTGGACTGCTGCAGAGGCATTAGCGGTAATTTAGAGGCAAGGAATCTTGCAGCTCATCATTCGACAAAAAGGGCTACTTCGCTCACGGTTTTTTTGGCAATGTCGGGGACCTCAGCATGCTCCGCGGGAAATCCAACGGGAAGCAGCAGGAAGGGCTTCTCGTTTGCCGGCCGCGCAAGAACCCGGCTTAGAAAGCCCATGGGCCTCGGTGTGTGAGTCAATGTGGCCAATCCCATCCAATGGAGTGCCGCAATCAGAAAGCCGCACGCAATGCCTACTGATTCCTGAACATAGTAGTGCTTGATCTTTCGCTCATTCCCGGCGCCGTCGCGGTCGATTCCGTAGTCTGCGCGAAACACAACAATGAGCCAGGGAGCAATTTCGAGGAACTCTTTTTGCCAATCGGTACCAAGAGCAGCCAGGGCATCCAGCCACTCTTGTGGGAACCGCCGTTCGTAATTGTCCCTTTCCTCGGCTTCCGCGGCGGCCCGGATCTTCCGCTTTATTACCGGGTCCGAAACCACTACAAATCGCCAGGGCTGCTGGTTGGCTCCAGAAGGCGCGCGAGATGCAACCCTCAGAGCCGCCTCGATGAGTTGACGAGGGACGGGGCGAGGTGAAAAGTGCCGCACGGTGCGGCGCGTCCGCATGCGCAATTCGAATTCGCGCGCCCGCGAGAGTTGTTCTTCCGCCGAAAGGTGTTCAAATTCAAGAGGGATGAAGGAATGACCGTTTCGTTCTGCCATGTTGACCTCCGAGTCTCATGCTGACCAAGCGACTGCAAGCCCGAGCTGAACAGTGCGTGGCCCGTGCGCTGTTTCGAGCCAATTACTGCCCCGCCAATTTCGCGGATTTGAGCCGCAGATCAAAAACATCGGGCCGGGCGTAATGTCCAGTGACGTCCAGCGTGAGGCTTTCCCTCGTTATCGCCGAGAAATCGAGATCAGCGGTCAGTATTGTCTCTTCGTCGAAAATTGGTCCCGCAAGGACTTTCCCATCGGGCGCGACGATCGCGCTGCCACCCCTAAGTACTAAGGCATCGAGCTGCGATCGTAAACTCTCCAGCGGCTCCAGTTCCTGCGGTAGATCTCTTGCCCGTAGAATTCCACCGCAGGCCACAACGAAGCACCGACCTTCAAAAGCATAGTGGCGGCTCGCCACTAGGTTCATTTCCTTCACCCAAGGCCAGGCGGCGATGTGGACGTCCTCCCGCGAGACGTGGAGGACTTGCCGAGCCAGTGGCATCCAATGCTCCCAACAGATGAGCGCACCCACACGCCCGGATGATGAGTTGGCCGCTTGAAGGCTCATGCCATCGCCCATGCCCCAAATCATGCGCTCGGTGAATGTTGGCATGATCTTACGATGGCAATTAACAAGTGCTCCATCGCTGTTGAAGAGCAGATTTGAATTGTAAAGAGTTCCGTGCCCGGGCCCCTCTTTGACGCGTTCATTGACACCGATGCTGAGCACAATGCCAAATTCCTGAGACAATGACGCGAGTGCCTGGGTGTGTGAACTTGGAACTACCACACTGTTTTCCATGAGCCGCGCGAAGACGTTCTTTGTCGGTTCGTGGTTCCACAGGGCCGCGTCGCGGCAGGAATCCAGCCAAACGGGATAACCCGGAAGCCATGCTTCAGGAAACGCGACGAGCTCCGCGCCCCGCGAAACGGCCTCCCGGATCAAACCGCGAGCTTTTTCCATGCAGCCTTCGAGGTCCATGAACACAGGTGCGGCTTGAACCACGGCAACGCGCGTCTTTGTTGTCATTCATACTCTCCAGATGATGAGTCCCGTTTGGTTCACCGTATGGCTCGGCAGCAAGGAAGGCACGGGAGTACCGGACAACCACGAGATACTGAAATTGGCGTTTCATTTCTCGTTCGTGATGACTTGGTGCGGACCGCAACCCTAAGCCACGATCTCAATCAAGTCGGTCAGGGACTTCAAGGTGACATCAGGCGCGATGCCGAGCTCATCCGGGGGAACGCCGGCGCGGTTGATCCAATGTGTTCGAAGCCCGAAGGCTTTGGCCCCCGCGTCATCCCAGAAATTCGAGGAAACAAAGCCGATGTGGCCCTTGTCCACGCCTGTTTTCTTCACTGCGAGCTCATAAACGACGGGAGCGGGCTTGAAGATTTTCACCTCATCGACGCTGATGATTTCGGTGAAGATTCCCTGCAGTCCCGCGCTCTCCACCACCGCATGCAGCATTTTCGGACTGCCGTTGGAAAGAATCGAAAGCGGAAGATGCGAAAGCGTTTTCAGCGTCTGCTTCACTTCAGGAAACGTGTCCAGGTGAAGATATGCTTCCATCAATTGGGCTTGCACCGTGGCATCGAGGGGTAGTTTCAGGGCATTGCAGGTCGCGACGAGCGCAGACTCGGTAACGTGCCAGAAGTCCTCGTACCGGCCCATCAGGGAACGAAGCCATGTGTATTCCAATTGCCTGGTGCGCCACCCGGCACTGACGGCGGGACCTTGGCCCGGAAATTTTTCGTTCACGGCCGAAATTACGGAGTGCACGTCAAATAAGGTCCCATACGCATCAAAAGCCAGCGCCTTAATCGGTCCTTTTTCTTTTTGCATCGCTTCCATCCTTTCGGAAAACCCAAATGTTGGAGCAATCCCCGCTGCCAACGCGCCGCCTGTCGATTTGATGAATTCCCTTCGAGTTACAACACCGATTTTCTTGTGCATTGCAGTGCTCCTTTACCGCCGGAACAGAAGAATCTTGCCGCCAACTCTGATCCGGAATTTCCTTTTTGGCTGAATGGTTGATCGAGAACGTACGGCCGACATCGTCGGCAAGAAATCCTCCGCACCATCCCTTGTGGCTGGCCTCCTGCGGGTCATGATCGGGCCCAAGTCCGCATCAACTCAGATGATAACGAAGGTTAAAACATTCGGTTGCGATATTCAAAACGGAGATATGTGCTAAGAGTGAAGAGCAAAAGCTTATGGCAGATCCTCGAGCGGCGCGCTCCGTGCTCGCCGCTCGGACTCTGCTTGCCTCTGCCAATCCCGTTGAATTACTGGCAGTGTGCGATTTCGTCAGAGGCATCTTCCGTGGAACAGCCATGCCGCTTTGAAGCCACCGGTATCCTGATGGCCGTGAAGGTTGCTGCGGACATAATGAAACTCCGACAAGACCGTCTTACTAAATCCTAGCGCGTCTAATTTTGACCGCCGTCATTTATCGGCTTGGTCGCGGCAGACTCTTGTCCGATGTCGATCTCGTACTTCCTACCGGCGAAATAGATGGCCGTAAGCAACGTCGTTCCGTCTTCATTCTTTCGTGTTCCGTAACCCTGGCCCGGTCCCGGACGGACCAATTCAACCAACATCGCCGGCACCGTCGCTACAATCTTCTTGGATTGGATGACACTCAGTTGGACGTTGGGACCTGTCCCTTCCCACGTGACCTTGTATTCTCCTTTGGCCAAATGCATGCCATTGACAGAGACGGGTTCCTCAAGTTTCAGCGAGCCTTTGGTGGCTGCCGATGCGCCAGTAGCCAGGAGCAAGGTCACCCCCAGCAGCAGGCCATTAGATATCTTCGACAACTTCATGTATTTTCCCTTCCTCTTTCGATCGTCGCCATGCTGAAGGTTCCCAATAATCTGCGGTCCTCCGCATCCGGACGATTGAGATTTGGTTCCTTCAGTGAGATGCGAGGCAATCGAAAATGTCACATGATTGATGATCTTCTTCCTGCGTGATGGCTGTGTGATTTGCTGTGTGAGATATCGGCCTGGCAATACAGGCACGCGATGTAACTTTCTCTGGATGCCCGCATCAGACAGTAAGGGACAACATTCGTTTATCATTACTTGGGATGGAGATGCCAGAGCCGCGATTGGATTCCAACGAGACGGAGCTCATCAGGCGTGTTTGCGACGGGCAGCCCGAAGCTTTCGAAGAATTAGTGCGCCCATATGAACGTTTGGTTTACGTGACCGCGATTTCTATCTTAAGAAACCAAGCCGATGCAGAGGAAGTTGCACAAGAGGCGGTTTTGAAGGCGTTCTCAAAACTCCCAAGCTTCCGGGCAGAATGCAAGTTCAGCACCTGGCTCGTGCAAATTACGTATAACGAAGCGAGGATGAGGCTGAGGAAGGATCGTCGTAACCTTTATGAGTCCCTCGATGAGCAACAGCAGGAACCGGAGGCCGACTATTGGCCAAAAGATTTTGCGGATTGGCGGCCGATACCTTCTGAACTGCTCGAGGAGAACGAGATGCGTGATGCATTGCAAAATGCAATTAATTCGCTTAGTCCCATTTTTCGAGAGGTTGTGGTCCTGAGAGATATTCAGGAGATGAGCATCAAAGATGCGGCAACTATATTAGGGATAACGGAAGGGACAGTCAAAACTCGGCTTCACCGGGCTCGGCTACTCCTGAGAGATACTCTGGCTCCTGGAATCGATGGTTCTTGGAGCGCGGGACAAAGTTACCAGAAGGTGAGACCATGGTGAACAAAGAAGGGTGCAATGGCTACAATTGAAATCAGTTGTGTCGAAGTCTGGCGTGAGGTATCCAACTATCTTGATGAGGATATCTCTCCCGAACTGCGCGAGAGAATGGAGGCGCATTTCAAAGTATGCGCGCACTGTTCCGCGGTCCTCGACGGGATGCGGAATGTCGTGGGGTTAGTCGCCGACGGAAGGCTGTTTCAAACGCCTGAGGGATTCAACAAACGTTTGTACAGCAAAATCAATCCGCGTGATTAGCCTCATCCTGCGCCAGCTGAATCTGCGCCGGGCGGAACGGGTCAGCAACATCCTGGTTATCCATATACATCCATAACTTCCAGTTGCCTTCCTTACTTCTGCGCCAAATATCTACGTAGCGATCCCTCTGACGAATCGGCTGACCGTCATCTTTGGGTGTCAGCGTTAAATCATGCAAACCATAATCATAGGCAACGTGCCCTTCAATGCGAATCTCGTTAACAATCACCGCTAGTTTCACTGCAAAACGCTCGAAAAGACTCTTCAGACGAATTTCGAGCGCATTCAATCCGCTCTTGCCAAATTCGCTGGCTTGACCGTTGGAGAAGCTAACCAGCTCAGGATCCGCAATCGCCAAAAACCGCGCCACGTCGCCAAGATTGAAAGCCTCCCAAAATTCGGTCTTGGCCGCGTTAATTGCAAATAGCTCGTCCATCTTTGGTCTCCCGTGTTGAATCGAGACGGGGAATTATTACCTGTTCTCCGATCAATAGTATCAAAGCATGGCCTCGGCTAGAGGGCCGACCTTGAGGGAACTCAACCCCCCACTCGATTCCGCGCCTGCCTGCCGCCCCTCTGATCGCAAGCAGGCGGGTCGCTAGCGGGATTCGTAAGCTCCTCTCGAGGGATGGTTTTCTCATCCACTCCTCGCGTGGGTGCAGGTGTGGGTGCAACTAATACAGGAAAAATGGCTCCCAATTTCTCGTAAGCGACACCAGATAGGGCAGTTAGATTTTCGATTATTTCGGCTGTTAACCGAAGGGTTGCTAGTTCGAATCTAGCCCGGGGAGCCATTCTTCTTTTCTGACCCGCTGGAAGATGAGGTCGAATGGCTTTCTATATGTGGGATCAAGACTTGTGGCATCAATTTTGCAGTTCGAAAGTACGATTTGGAGCAATTTTGCTTTTTCGGCTGGTGGTTGCTTAAGATAAAGAAAATAAGCCCTGTTCGCGAGTTCTAAAGTCCTCACAGCGCCCATGATCCTCTCAGGACTCCGTTGCTCCAACCCCTGCACAGCCATGAGAATCTGTTGTTCTTCCTGACTCCATTCCGATGACTTCGCTGCCCAAAATCCCTCGGTAATCTTCCCGTCGAGCTTGTCAAGGTAGGCCTGCTCAATGCGACTGCGCACCTGCCCTAGCCGGTTCCGCAGCCTCTCGCCCTCAGCTTTTCCATGGGCAGTAGCACGGCTCTTGTCGTGGAGCAAAGACTGCTCCAATTGCTTGAGAATGTCATCCGGGATGTGAATATGCTTAAGAATTTGGCCCAGCCTATTTCCTAATTCCTC
The DNA here is from genome assembly GCA_963701005.1 of uncultured Acidobacteriota bacterium. Lineage (GTDB taxonomy): Bacteria > Acidobacteriota > Terriglobia > Acidiferrales > UBA7541 > Palsa-295. The sequence goes on along the minus strand of OY969555.1, from coordinate 724,859 downwards.
CTCCCGAAAGTACGGAAGGGCGCATTTCCCGCGATAGCCCGTGCAATGGTAATAGGTGTAGCGATTTTTTTTGATTTCTGCGGTAACAGTACAATTATCGTAAGCGCAGCGCAGCAATCCACCGAATGCAAATTCACGTTTTTTGTATTTGGGCTGGTTATGGCCACGGAAAACAGCCTGCACTTGATCGAATAAGTTGCGGCTGATCAAAGGCTCGTGCGTCCCAGGATATAATATTCCGTCCCAGTAGAAGTTCCCGGCATAAAAGGGGTTTTTCAGCAGCTTCTCAACATGGCTTTTTGAGAGCGCAATTTCGAATTCACATTTCAGTGTCTTCCACACGAGCTGGAGGGATAACCGCCCGGTTGCATATAACTCGAACATGCGCTTCGCGATAGGCGCTTTCACAGGATCAATTTCAATTGTATGTTCGACCTTGTTATTGCGATAACCCAGCGGAGGGCGGCTGGGATAGACTCCCTGCTCGGCCTTTTCCCTCATCCCCTTCTTCACTTCTTCCTTCAAGTTTTCGATGTAATTCCGGGCCAGGACAACATGAATTCCATGAATCAGCTTCGCCTGCGATCTCGAATCTTTACTAATAATTTGCCCTTCCTTAGGGAGGTGAATTTCTACATTCATATCCTCTAGCGTCAGACAATCCCGGAGGTTCCGATAGAGACGGTCGGTCTTTTCAGCGATAACGACCCTGCACAGGGCTGAATTTTCGAGATATCGAACCAATTCGGTGAAATTCTTGCGGCCCGCCATTTTGGCGGTTTCAACATCTACGAATTCCCGCTCCACCTTAAAGTCATTATTTTGGGCGTATTCCCTAAGTAATTTTAATTGTGCGGGAATGGAATACCCCTCCCGTTCCTGGTCCTTACTGGAAACACGGGCGTAAATAACGGCGGATGTCATTTTATTTTCTCCCTGCTAGCTCTACGGCCCAATTTTTCTAGCTCACCTTGCACTCGTTCAATTTCATTGTCAACTGCACGAATGGCATTCTTTAAATCCGGATCGCGAAGGATAAGTCCTTGCTTTGCTTCAAGATTCGCTTTCTGCCCCTTCAGGTGTTGAATCCTGTTAAATAAAACGGTGGCAATGCTCGCATTTGAATCCCTTCCTGCAATAAGCAATTCGTTTTCGATGATCTTTTTTAAGCGTGAAATTCCAGCTTTGCCGCGAAAAAAGATTTGAATTCCACAATCGATACAGACGCAGTACGGTTTTTGCGTGCGTGCAATCCGTATATCCAGGCTCGCACCGCAAACTGGACACGGGAAAAATCTCCCGACCATACTGTTTTGACCGTTTTCCGACCCATCCAACGTGATGTTAACGTTAGCGGCCTGCCGGTCACTTCTCATCGGATTTCTCCTTTCGGTCCCATTCTTGCAGAAGTTCAAAGAAACTTCGCAACCTGCCAAGGGAATCTAAGTCGAGGGTATTTTCTGGGTTGAGGCCTGGCGTGAGTTTGCCTTCTGCCGGTACCGGCTGATCCTCGTGAACGGAATTGGATCTAGGAAGGCTTTCAGCTGGGCCGATTCGACTTTTCGAGGTTTTGGAGGACATGTGCCCGTTTCAAACCGGAGCCGGTCGAGACGCGGCACCGACATGTCCATCGAACAGCAGTGGTAGAATTAGGTAAAGGAACTCAAATCAACGTTTCATTTCCGCGATGACCCCACCAAAGAAGCGGCGCAAGCCGAGAATGAAGATTCCAGAATCCACCCAGGCGAATTGGCGAGAGAAGGTCCATCCCTTCTTCGTCCGCATGCTGGAATACAACAATCAGGTAACAAAACTCAGTTCTAGTCCTAACGAAGCAGATCAAAAGGAAGCTCTGCGACTGACCCACGAACCACCGCCGGAATTGGCTGAAGAGGCGGATCGGATGCACGACGCGATTCCCCAGTCGGAAAGGCCTCAACACGACGCATATCTATCAATATACGGAGTTATGGATGCTCCAGAGGGAGGCACGGTGTCGGAGGGGCAGGTTGCGCTGGGCTGGCTTGCGTTCAATAAGTTCGGAAAGTCTATTGTTGAGCTTATCGAAGGCGATGCAGCGGGGGATGAGAAATCAAGCAGGCAGTTGATGAGTGTTCAGAGGGATTACCAGAATTGGCGATACGGAAAGCTGGATATAAACAAGATGCGTTTCAAATTCGATAGCCAGCACATCCAAATCATGCAGGTAGGTCTCGAATTAGGCTTGAGAGAACTATCGCCCGATGGATTGACAGATTGCTACGATGAACTGTGTAATTGTGGGAAGACCCATGATCCAGAAAACATGAAAAAGCTCAGGGTTCGCGTTATCAAAATAATGGATCGCTTGGCGAAAAATCTGCCTGCAAAGTCGAACCCTTAAATTGCAAACAAAATTGGTTCTTAGCAGTTGTGGTCATCTGAAATGGCCGTGGTACCATCGTCAAAACTCCCCAGCGACCTTTCGAAACACTATATCTCCAACGGCCTTAAGACCTTCGTATGCTCATCGACCTTTGGGCCAAAAAGAAAGCCTTTCGGCTCACCTGTCCAGTAAGGCGCTCACGACGCACTGCTAGGGGTTGCACGGGGACTACAATAAGAGTATCAAGCCACATCAAACGGTAAATGGGCACAACACCAACAGGTTCAACGGTTCGATCGGTGACGCTGCCACCACCAAATGGACCTACTTTGCTTTATCACTACACGTCTATTCATGGCGTGCAAGGGATTCTAAAAACGAAAGCCGTTTGGGCACCACTTCTCCATTTTATGAACGATTCGAGGGAGTGGTTGTATGCCTTGGATTTAGTGAAGCAAGTATTGCAAGCGAGAGCAAAGCTACGGTCGGATAAGTACTGGCTCGAATTCATTGCGGACCTCAGTGGCTCGCTTTGGCGGATTGAAGGTCTGTATGTTTGCGTGTTTTCTTTGACAGCGATGCCAAATCAGCTTAGTCAGTGGAGGGCATATTGCCCCCCTGAGGGCGGATATAACCTAACGTTTGACGTCGACACGTTAGTGAAACACTTAGATCGTCACAGATTTCAATTGAAGCAGTGCATCTATGAGGAAGGCGAGCAGAAACGGTTGATCGAGGGGGTTGTTGACGGGGTGTTGGGAGCAGTCGGACCAATTGATAGTGATGCCGCGATCATGGCCTCAGCGGAAACTGCCCTTGAAGATTTCGGCCGAGAGCTTCTGCCTGTGGCACCAATTTTAAAGCATCCGGATTTCAGCGAAGAGCAAGAATGGCGGGCGTCAGCGCTTGTCGGCTCAATAGATCCACGCATGGAGTATCGAATTAAGGGTGCGATGGCAATTCCGCATTGTGTGCTAGATCTTGAAACGGCTGATACACCATTTCCTATCACGCAAGTAACAGTCGGCCCCAACGCTAATCAAGAATTAGCCCGGCGAGGATTGCAGTCGATTATATATCGGGCCGGTTTGCACATTAACGTGGGGACGTCAAGTACTCCGCTTCGCAATCTATAGGACATCTATGGTCGCAAGGGAAACTTTTCGGCTCAGATGTCCGATGAGCCTCGTTAGCACATTTACCGGGAAAGTGGGTACTAGCCCGGGACATGTCCGGTTATCCGACGCAATATAAAAGGGCGCCCCTTTTGGAGTAGGGTTTGGGTGCTTGCCTCAAGCCCTACAGAAAGGAACGCCCTCAATGGACAGCAAAAAGTATATCGGCATGGACGTGCATAAGGAAAGTATTTCGATTGCCGTCACGAATGGTGCAGGAAAGATCGTGATGGAATGCGTCGTCGAGACCAAGGCCAGCATGATTCTGCAGTTTATCGACGGGCTGCGCGGAGATTTGCACGTCACGTTTGAAGAAGGCACCTCGGCGGACTGGTTATACGATCTGTTGAAACCACACGTCACGAAATTGGTGGTGTGCGATCCACGAAAAAACAGGTCCATGAGAGAAGGCCATCAAAGTGACAAGATCGACGCTCGCCGATTGGCCGAATTGTTGCGCCTGGACCATCTCAACCCCGTCTATCACGGAGAACACGGCCTACGAACTCTGAAAGAACTGGTCCGGAGTTATCTCACCACCACGAAAGATCTTGGTCGAGTCATGTCGCGGGTGAAGGCGATCTATCGCAGTTGGGCCATTCCCTGTACTGGCAAGCAGGTCTATGCACCGCGCCATCGTGCCGAGTGGCTCGCGAAAATCAACGAACCGGGAGTGCACCGGCGCGCCGAGTTTTACTACCAACAACTGGATGCGCTGAGATCGTTGCGCCAAGAGGTGCGGCGGGAGTTGTTGGCGGAAAGCAAAAAACACAAGGCGTGGAAACTGCTTTGCCAAATCCCCTCGATCGGTCCGATCCGGGCAGCCATTTTGCTGGGCATCCTGCAGACCCCGCACCGGTTCCGCACCAAGCGGCAGCTATGGACCTATGGTGGGGTCGGCATCGAGACAAGCAGCAGCGCTGATCACCATGTTGTGAAAGGACAGCTCGAACGGAAGAAGAAGCAGGTCGAGATTCGCGGGCTAAACAGAAATTACAATCACGATCTGAAGAATCTGTTCAAGGGAGCGGCGATCGTCGCCGCGACCAAGCCTGGCCCCTTCGCGGAGTTCTATGCGGAATTGTTGGCCAAGGGCATGCGGCCGGAAATGGCGCGGCTGACCCTGGCCAGGAAGATTGCCACCATTGTGTTGATCGTGTGGAAGAGAGGAGTGTGCTTCGACGCCCAACATCTGAAACCACAAACAGCGTGAGTGTCTCTGATCGAGTCCGCTCCATCTCTGGGGACTTCTCTGGCGGTGGCCGTGGGGTTCTCGAGACACTCTGGTTCGAGAGCGAGTCTCAGCTGGTTAGTTAGGCGCTGCGTGCCTCGGGCACCGAGTCTCACATCCGACCCTAGGCCCTCTCGGATAACCAGAAAAAGCTATAGGCCACGAGTCTCAGATAGAACTATGGTTGGCACCTGACCACCGTTCTGCTTTCTGGTTTCGGAACTGACAGGCTTCGTTGCGAAGAAGCGATGAAAACCGCTGGTAGAGAAAACCCAAACCACAGGGCTATAGCGCCCAGCAACCGAGCACCTGGTGCGGGCGGTCAGAACCGCTCTTGCTCCATTCAGTGGGCTGAGAAGCGAGAAAACTTTCAGCCATCGCAGGGGTGTTTTCTCTTGACTTCTCCCTTTATAGAACTTACCGGGACTTAGTCGAGCTGTAAGTCTCAGTTCCGAACCGACATCAGAGTCTGGTGAGATAAGCGGCTGCATTTCAATTGGCATAGGACAACTCCAGTGTTGTGGAACAAGCTCACGGTCTTGTGTCGTGGCTTCTCCGAAGACGGGGATATCGGTGATCTTTCTGGTAAAATGCCATCCCTATGAGCCGCATTTCGTTGCCGTGGGCTCGCCCTGTCACTGTGGCCTTGATCTTGATTGTGTTTGCGTGGGTCGGCCCCGTCGCAGCCTATTGCCAGAGTACTACAGCGCAGAACTCTTCGAGTGGAGGTGTTGCCGCCACCGGCCCGGCCTTCCGAGTTATCCGAACAAATTCCGGGACTAAGGGTGTCGAGCGCGATGGACGTTTCATCATCGAGGACCCGCGAGCCCAATTCCACGGGGGTGAGGACCACAAGGTCATTGTGTATTTCGAATGGGAAGGCCCAACTGGCCCGCACACGTTTGAAGCGCTGTGGAAAAACCCCAGCGGCAAGGTCGTAGTTGTTTCCGATTTTCAGTTCGAGCCTCACAAGTCCCCTTTCTCGGGATACTGGACGATGCTGCTGGATGAGAATCCTCCGACAGGCTTCTGGACGCTTGAAGCACGTATTGACGGCGAGTCCGCGGGAAGCTATACCTTTGAGGTCGTCGCCGGCCCCTCAGCTACCCCAGTGGCGCACGTTCGCCTCCCCCCGACTGCCGCAGAGATATATCATCAAGCCGAGACAGCGACCGTCTATATCGAGAAACTGGGTCCGAGCGGCAAAGCGATTAGCCGTGCCTCAGGATTTTTCATGGCTCCCGACCAAGTGATAACTACTTTCGGAATAATTGATGGTGCGAGCGACTTGCGGGTCGTCCTCGACGGAGGAAAGAGCGTAACCACGAGGAAGGTGGCAAGCTGGAACCGCTGGCAAGATTGGGCAGTGCTCACGGTAGATGCTGCAGGAGTCTTAGCTCTGAAGACCGTGCCCGACAAATCCGGCGATGTGGGCGACCGCTGCTACTCCTTGGGCATTTCCCAGGCCGGTACGCGAATTATCTCCCAAACGACGATCGTTGGCGATTCGAATCAAGCGCCCGCTGGTCGTCGCTTGAGTCTCACTGTCGCGTTCGATCCGGTCGCGGCCGGGGGGCCTGTTCTCAACGAATTCGGCGAGGTAATCGGATTGCTCGGTGGCAGTCTGCTGCCGGGCATGGGCACTGTCGCATCTTCGTCCACGGGTGGATTTCCCCCTTTGGCAGGCTCGGCTCTCCCCGAGTCAGCTGCCTTCGCAGTGCCCATCAGCTTGGTGAAAATTCCTCCATCGGGTGCAGCCCCAACTACGCTCACGGAGCTAGCCGCGACGGGCCAGTTCATTCCTCTGCTGCAGGGCCAGGATCAAGTAGGGTTCGGCTCCCTCGCGCTCGGACTAGATAAGAAAAACGGAATCGGTTGGCCGCGAGACGCTAAAGATCAGTTCTCTCGAACCGACGGGCAGATCATTCTATTCATCAATTGGAACGCGAAAACGAAGCTTAAGGGCGTCGCGACGGCGAGATTCTACGATTTGAACAACCGTCAGGTGGGAGAATCCAAGCCGGCAAATATCAACGTTCATCCTGATTCTCTATCCAGCACCTATTGGCCCGTCTCGTTTGCTGACTTTCCACCTGGAGTTTACCGCGCCGACGTCTACCTAGGCGACGCTCCCGTCTGGCGCGAATTTTTCCGCATCCTCCCCTGATGGTGTCTACGGAGAGTTGTTTCTAATGTCCGGTTATCCGACTTACCAGGCACTTGGATTAATATCCGGTTACGTTAGGATTGTCGGATGACTCGTTGGTCGCGCAGCTTTTTAAGAATCATCTTCGCGTTTGTTATCGTGTTCCTGGCCGGGACCGTCAGTTTTTCCGTCCGCTCAGTCTTACATTCTCAAAGTGACCTCATCACAGGAATCACATTTCTTATAACCGTGGTCTGTCTGGTCCTCATCTTCGAGAGGATTTTTCCCTCAGTATATTCCGGTTCCCTGAGGCGTCCGACACACTGGTGGCTGACGCGTTTGGGTTTCGCCGTAATCATCGGAATCATAATCAGCATTCTCTCATCACGGGTCGCCACAATTTGGTTTGGGCTAACCATTGTTGCTGGCGCACTGGTTGCTCTTCTACTTCGAGCGAACAGAATGGATGGGGAACTATAGTTTTCGGAGTCGAGCAGACATCTGTTATGTTCTGGACTAAGAAAATGTTTTTCTCTGCAGGTGACGTCACGATTGACGCGCACGATGTTGTGGCTGCGCAGCGATGGTACTCAGAAAAACTTGGGCTTTCCTATTCATCTGTCGATGCGGAAGATGTCGGGTTGGAATTGGGATACTCGCCTGACTCAATCGTCGTGTACCTTGCAGAGATTTCGGACAATGCGCGTCCGAACCGGGGCCCGGGAAGGCCTCCGACCGTGTTTGCTAAAAAACTGGTGGACGCGCACCAATACCTGTCTACCCAGGGAGTCGATGTTGGACCCATTCAAAGCGATTCCGGCGGCAATCAATTTTTCCGATTCCGCGATTTGGAGGGAAACGAACTGGAAGTGTGCCAGGAAAACTAGGCTCAGTTGCGCTAGGTCCTGATTAACGCGCAAACCGGACAAATAAAGTGGTACTTCAAATGTCCGGTAATCCGACTAATCGTCCAAGTTAAATTTATGGGAGAAAATGCAAAATGCGCCGCGTGACTAAGTTCAGCGGCGCATTGGGCAATACGTTCGGCGGCGGAGGGGGCGGTTGCTTCACCGCAGCCCGGGATCCAGAACCTAATTTGCGGTCAAGTAGCCGTGCAGGTACACATTGAACGCGGCCGTGGTTGACCCACCTTGTGGCACAATGATTGGGGCGGCGGCAGACCCAATGACAAGTCCACTGGGATACTGAAGGTCGGTTACGGATCCGGCCGTTACACTCCACTCCTCGTAAGTGCCGAACCCATTCCTCCAGGAAGCGATACCAGGACCGCCCAACGAGGCGCGCAAATCGGCTCAGCCTTGGAGGCGTGGGGCCACCGCTACATTCCTAAGGCTGCCGCGCGAGGCGCGAGTCCTATGGCGTGGAGACCAAGTGGCCGGACAGGCTGACCTGGCAGATATCGGTGGTACTTTCGTTACTCGTACCCTCGCCTTGAAAATTGATTGGAGCTCCAGACGCGCCCCCGGAAGCATAGGACTTGAAATTTAGCGCGGCAAAGCTCACGTTCTGGATGGAGCTGGGCACTACTGTCGAGGCAGGGATAGTAATGAGAGCCTCAGTCCCACTGGGGCCAAGGAATCTGAGCAAAAACTCCTGAGTCCCCGATGGCGAATCCGTCGTACAGAATCCCGTAAACGATTCGATCACTGCGGTCTTGCCCGCCGGCACTTGGAAGAGAGGGGAGATGTCGCAGAAGAAGGCAGTGTCGTCTGGCGGGCCGCCAAAATGGCAGAAGTTATTCGCCACAAAGGCCGTCTGCGCGTCCTCCTCGAGCGTCGGCACGGGATTCGCCGACGTGTTCACCACCTGCACCATCGCGGCGACGAGGCCATGCGCCGCCTTCGGAACGATCGCCACTCCCAGTATTCCCGCGAGCGCCAGTGCACCCGCCACCATCAACATCCTCTTTGCATATTTCATCCTTGTTCTCCTTGTTTGTCCGCTTCATTCTCGAATTACAATAGGCCCCATTTCAGACGGAACTATGTTTGGACTCTTCGTTTTCGGCAGTATTCAAGCGCGTGGAAGCCGAAGGCTCCGCTTCGCCCCGTCACACCCGGCGGGACAGGGAGCGTTTGCGCAGGCCAATCCCAGCGAGCCCCGCACCGAGTAGAACCAGTGTGGCCGGCTCCGGAACGACGGACGTCGTTGACCCGTCCGGCAGACCGGTAATGTCCAGCGCAAATTGACCGGAGGTGTTGGGGCACGCCGCGCCATTGATCGCCAGGTTGCAGAATTGCCCCCCCGTCAAATCAGAAAATCCTTCACCCAACGTCCCATCGTCGAAGATGGCATTCGCTGGATTCTGCCCGTCGGTCAGAACCACGGTGTAGAGGCCTGCTGTAAGCCCGGAAAGCACCATGGTGACGTCGCCGCATTGGGACGCGCCTCCGATCGTCGGCGCTCCGGCCGGTGGGCAGCCGACGAAGTCCTGGCCGGCCGTCAAATTTAACGGGTTACCATAGTTCGTCACGTCCAGCGAAGTCCCAAATGGGTTACCCGAACCGTCCGTAAGGATCGTCGCGCCACCACCGGTCCCGGCAAAAATCGCCAGGAACGGATCCGTCCCGCCGGGCGCGATGATGACGCCCGCCTGATTCATTCCCCCACCGAATCCGTAAGTCTGCACCGTGATTGTGGCAGTAGAGCTTAGGTCTAGTACCACATTAAATGTCGTTTCCGGCGTCCCCAACGTGCCTACGAACGACACGCCGTCCGCCTCCGCTTTCGGCGCGCCGAAAGCCGCCAATCCCAACACAATTACAACCGTCAATAAGGTCCGTCGCATATGACAAGCCCTCCTGTCACGGTTATTTGGCCGATTGCGCTTCTTGCTAGGGGTCAGCAGTGATAGAGATGGAAGGTAAGACACCCCTGGTGCCATTTCTCCCGCACGATTTCTGCCTTTCTCGCGGTGCTGAAACGAAGAGACTTACTAACTCCAGGTGGTGCACATACCGCAAATAATTGCAGGATTTGAGCGAAGTATTGCCCCTTGCAGCCTATGATACGCGGTGGGAGCTACAGCAACCGCACCCTCCGAATCGGTGGGCATTCGCTAAGTCCCGATAAACGCGCTTACCGGTAAAGTGGGTCCTGGTACCCAAGTTACTGGTTAGCGGCGGTAGAATCCCTTTGCCAGTCACATGAAGCTCCCTAAGCCAATCACGTCTTGTACCAATTGCGGAGCACACGGATACGACATGACCGCCGCCGGCCACGGGCTGTGCAGGGTTCCCGGTTGCATGGGAAGCATCCAAAGTGCGACCGGGGAAAATGATTGGGCCGAGTGTCCAACTTGTAGGGCAACCGGTTGGGTAGGGGCAATCTGGTGTAGTTTGTGCAACGGTGCTGGTTGGTTGTTTGTTCGTCCACACTAACGGTCAAGTCCCGATAAACGCGCTAACCGGACAAGTCACTTTCTGGGCCGAAACCATGAGGTTAAAGCACAGCAGATCGTGCTCTGGAAAGCAATTCAATCTAAATGTGTTCGGCTAACATCGGTGGATGGGCTTTCGGCACACCGTTTAGCGGATTCGAAAGCAATTCTCAAATGGAAGATTTCGAGACAGTCAATTTGTAAGTCTGTGTTTCATGTAACCTTCGGGTGTGAACTGATATGTCCCAGCTAGTTCGTTCACGGAGCCCTCTGCTCTGAGCACGGCAAGAACTTCGAGCAATGGTTTCGCCTCTTCTGGCGTTGAAGGAGTAAATGTTGCGCGACGTCTGTTGCCTTCCTCGAAGCGAGTGGACAGGACTTTCAAGACGAATACCCGAATGTCTTCTTTATCCAGCGTGACCTGTGCGGCCGTGGCCGGTCGCGACTCCTCAGTTGCTCTCGATACGAGTTCAGCCTCAGGTGCCGCGGGTCTGTGTATGGCTAGAAGCTCCCCGAGAACCGCATCGGCATAGAGTTTGAAATTGCGGATTTCTTCGAGCGGTCGCGGCGTGTGTACGTCCGTCGAGCCCCGCGCGTAGACTGCGCGCCCAATAGACCCGACGTTGTCGTCCAAGTGCTGGACGGAGTCCTCGGCTGTCTGCCTTGCCGAATCTCCTGTTTTCCGGGCTCGAAGTATGAATCTTACTTTCTGTTTCATGCTCGGCCCTTTCAGGTTGGGCTCTAGCTTGAAACCTGGCGCATTAGTGACGTCCGCATCAGGAGCAAGATGGTCCAGCACCTCCCTAACAACTTCACGGAGTTCGGCTGCGGTGCCTCGGCACGATCTCCGATTCGTTTCCTGAACATCGGCCAAAACCTGCCTGTATGATGCGGCTGCACTTGGGAGCATCGTCTCAAGAGTTGAAAGGATGGAAGCCTCGACGTTTCCGATCCGAAACTTGACTACTGGCTTCTCTGCTCCGATAAGAAACTCTAAGCCGGTTTCGAGACTCTTCCTCTTCGACCTTATGCGTCGAATCGATTTCAAGTACGACGCCTTGCTGTTCTTCCCGGTTGAAAGACCGATGACGTGTTGCATCTCGAAATCTAGAGCTTCAGTTGTGGCGTCACCTACTCCGAGACGCTGTAGTGCAGGTCGAACCTCTCGAAAGTATTCGATAACTACATCTCGCGCCTGCTGGCGTAACCCCGCCGAATTTATGTTTCGCGCCTTATTTCTGGCTAAGGCGGCCGCCAACACATCAAAGCGGTTCCACAGTGAGTCACACGCTTTGAAATCTGCTTCGCGACCAGGCATTGGGTTTATGACCTCGGGAATTTATGGCGCTACCTGGGTTTTCGGGAAGCGTTCTTCGACTTGGCGCCCTTCGGTGGGGCCTTCTTTTTTTTTGTTATCCTTGCTTTGCCCGCTGGTAGGTTGTGCGCGACGAGGTTGTAACCGACAGGATTGAGCCTATATTGTCCTGGCTCGCCGGTAGACTCCAAATAGCCAGCGTTTTTCGCGTTGACCAGAGTCATCATTGCAGAAGATGGGAGTTTGAAGGGGGCCTGCTTGAAATAAGTCTTGATGTCATCTGAGTTGATTGTCTGTTTTCGATGTATCTCGGGTGCAGCTTCGGAGAGGTAGTAAGCCACCAGTGCAGCCATCTCATTCGCGCTTCGGGGTAACTTTTCGTTCTTTAGCGAGCGGATATCCGCCTGTCGACTGGTGCGGTCAGCAGGAGTGCCCTTGGGTGGTGGGGTAAGGTAGCTACTAGTAGCGGCGTTCGTTCCCGCTGCCCCACCCGTCTCCGGAAGCATGCCGAGTCGCTTCAGAGCATAATCAAGTACCCGCGAGCGGCCTTCGCGCTTCAATGGAACAAGAGCGGCTAGCACATCGTGTATCGCCTGCAACTCAGAATCATCGTCGAGAGCGGCAGCTACGATCTCGCTCGGCTTTTCGCCGGAACCTGTTTCGGTCATATATTCCCCCGAACGGGATTTTACCACCCTTGATAGTCCTCGACCGACCCATCGCTATGCCCGGCAGTTGAGTGTGGCGAAAGGCTGACAGTTTCCTCGACCGCTAGACCCCTGCGTTTACAGTGACCCAACCGAACTGCGGCTGCGAGCCAAAACCACATGGTTTCGGCGCAGCGGGTACTTGTCCGGTTTGCGCGTTTATCAGGAGTTACGATGAAGTGGGCACACGGTCTCCCATTTCGGTGTCTATCTACGGTAGGGTTGCTTCTCGCTGATGAAGGAGCCCTATTGTTGCGGAAGCTAAGGTTTTCCCTCGCTCTACCAATCGTGCAGGTTGTCATTACGGCGGTATTAACGCTGTGGGCGGACCGCGTCGATTGGCTATTCGTTGACAGCAAACGCCTCCCCGGATCATTCGTTCACGTGCATTTTTTGGTGCTTGCACTGAGGCCGATTTGGCGTGGCGTCAACGCTCCTACTTGGCCGCTCTGCCTTGCCGGGTCATCGAACTATTCGATCTTGGGATTTAGCGCAGGAGAGCTGCTGTATCTGGCCGCCGTAGCTGCCCTCTGGTATTTGGTCGGTCGCTTCTTGGACCGACGTAGAGGTTTACAACCGCCAGTGAGTCACCAAAGCCCGCTGCGGAAGAACGTATTTGCGGTGTGCACGATAGTTTGGGGCATAGTGCTCTTTGCGGTGAGCCTCCTGTCGCTTGACAGCATCTTTCCGGTTACATTTTCCGGCACTCGCCTCATCCGGCTAGAGAACGTGACCATTTACACTCTCTTCCTTCTGTGGTCGTTCCTTTTGATTACAATTCCCGTGCGCAAGTTCGTGCTTGCCGTTCGATTCAGGAAAACAAATGGCTAACCGATTAGTCGGCTAATCGGACATGCAGATTGGGGGCGAGGAGGATGTCCGAGTTTTAGTTGATTGCAGCGACTCTCGAAGTTCGGCACTGTAAGCCTACCTTCTTCCAAGTTCAAGCGACTTCTACTGTCCGGACCTCCTTCTGCTGAAGGCGCGACGGATTCAGGCGTTCCTTCAGCAACAGGATTTCTTGATAGCCTTTGATGCGTCGGAACTTTTTCTCTGCTTCCAACAGTCCTGTGGCTGCCCAGCGTAGCGGCTGATCTCCTTCGCGCCAACGCTTTACGTTTCGCGCCACCCGCTGCACCGTCGACAAGCACGATTCGATCGGGTTGGTGGTGGCCAGTTTCCGACGTAACACCGCTCCTACACCCAAGCGATGCACCGTCAGCGTTTCGTCCAGCCCTTCCTCCAGACTCCGGGCAGCGCTCGGATTGATCCGTTCCAGTTGCCGGAAGATCTTCTGCAACGCTTCTTTGGCCTCCGCGTAGTTGTTCATCGCGTACGCATTGCGCATCCGCCGGTCGTAGTCTTTCTGGCAGTTCTCAGGCAAGTACTCCTTCACATTCCGCCGCTTGTGAATCTGGCAACGCTGCACTTCCACTTGGTTACCGAAAACACGTTCCACACCAGCTCGCAGCGCTTTCGATCCATCCATCACCACCAGATACCGCCGCTGGCGATCCAGTCCTCGGTCCACCAGATCTTCCAACAGCCCCTTGACCACCGCAGTGTTTTCCGTGGCCCCCTGCCATACCCCCAAAACGTGCTTTTCTCCGCCTTCCGCGATCCCCAGGGCCACCACCAGCACCTGGCCGCCAAAGTGAATGCCGTCGATCATCAGCACCACGAGATTCAGATCTTCTAGGCGCCGTTCGCACAGCACTCGCAACTGATTGCTACTGGCCGCCACGAACTGCCGACTCACGCTGCTCTTCTCGATCCCGTAGCCTTCCAGAACACTCTCCACCGCTCGCCGATAGTTCCGCGTGGACAGTCCGGCCACCATGCGCTCCTGCACCGCTCTTTGCAGCTTTCCGTCTTGCTGCAACTGACCGTAGCTCTCCAGTTCCACTTCCTGGCCTTCGCGCGTTCGGACCCGCGGCCGTTCCACCGGGATCTTCTGTCCAGCAAAAACCACATAACCCGTCTGCTTTCCCCAGCGCACACAGCCGGCGGTGGGATTCGGCCGATGCGGAGGCCCTACCCGGCGCGTGACTTCGTTTTCCAGAATAGCTCGCAGGATCTGCAGCCCGGCTTGCCCGGTCAGCTCTTCCACCTGAGCTTGCATCTCCGCCCACACCTCGGCCATCGGCAACGGCAACGGCACCCGCACCAACAACTCTTGCCCTCGGACGATCTCGAACTTGGAATTGGACTTGCGGTCTTTCCTCTGGTATTTGTTTCTCACGGCGGCTCTCTCCTTTAAAAGGGATTCGCAACCCGAACTCTATCCGAGTGCGGGCGAGAGCCGCTGCTTCTTGTTTTCAAGTTTCAACTAAACGTGGGGCATCCTCTTGGGGGCGACTCTACATGTCCGGTTTGCGCGTTTATCGGGACTTGAGGGCTTCACTAGCGATAACGCCTGATTACAACAGTTAGGCATCCTGAGAGATTGCGTAGCACTGTAGGGCACTCGCGGTTAATGCCTTGGGCAGCCCTTTCTAGCTATAATCGCTCAATCCGGAGGGGGACACGCATGTACAAGTCAGTCTCTTTAGGCCTCATCGCCACGGTCTTCATCGCCACACTCCCTGCGCATCGCGTGATGCAAGAAGAGGGTGCTGACCTCAATGCCGAAGCCCGTCACCTCCTCAAAGAAGCAGCTGAGCTCGCAAACCAAATAGAATCACCTTCCGACCGCTTAATGGTCTTTGAGCATATCGCGAGCACCAGTTGGAGAGCAGGCGACAAGTCGACTGCGGCTGCTAGTTTTGACAACGCACTCAAGATAGTCGCCACCCTCCCTCAGGAGAATCCTTATCAGGATATTCGTGAGTTTTACCGCGCGAAGATTGCCGTGACTCGCGCAGAGTTGGGCGATGTTGAAGGAGCGCAACAAACGATCTCTCCCGTTAAGAACGATTCTGAGAAGTCATCTGCACTTCTGTTTATCGCTGCGGCTGAAGCGAGAGCCAGGAAGTTTGACGACGCGATGCAAACAGCTTTGGCGATACAAGACTCTGACAACAGGGACTCGGCATTCAGAGTGATCGCATCCCAAGAGGCCGATGCAGGCGACACGCGAGGGGCCGCACAACTGGCTCACAGCATCAAGAACGCTGAAGTCAGAGCCGCTGCCTTGGCGCACATCGCGGCTGCAAGTGGCAACGGGGCAAGCACCGATGACGCACACAATGGCATGCAAGAAGCACTCGTGGCGGCAGAGCAAGCAGAGCCGAGTGAGGATGAGGGCGGAAGATCTGGACTGGCCGCGTGCATGTCCGAAGAACCTGAAGAGCCCAGGGACAGGGCGCTTGAAGCCATCGCATTCACTCAGGCTGACGCTGGAGATGCCATAGGTGCATTGGAAACCATCAATGGCATGCACGATAAAGCCGGCAAGGAAAATGCACTTGCGACGGTCGCGGGAACCCAGGCGCGGGCTGGAGATTTCAACGGCGCCCGAGCCAGCATTGCCTTAATTGGCCGTGATTCATGTAAGACAGCTGCACTCCACGACCTCGTCATGGCACAGTTCGAGGCGGGAAATCTGGGCGCGGCCCTGCTAGTTGTAGAGGAAATGACGGACGTGAGCCAAAAGGCCCTCACTCTCGCTTATCTGGGGCAGCAGGTGGCCAAGGAGGGCGGAAGCAATTCTGCAGTGGCGATCCTTACACGAAGTCGTGAAGTAGCCCACCAGATTCCAAACGATGTCGACCGAGCACTCATGCTGGAGGAGGTTGCACATTCACAAGCAAAGATCGGCAGCCGGGACGAAGCGGCGAAAACTCTGGCCGAAGTTGCGCCGCTTGCGCTCGCCTCCCACGAGCGGAAGGATGACGGATGGAATAGCAGCTTACCGGTTCTTGCTGTAAAGCAGGCAGAAATCGGTGACTTGGTTGGGGCGTGGAACACGTTTGCACTTGTCAATAAAAGTGATCGGGAATTCGTGGTGCAGAGCGTGGCGCAAGCGCGGACTGAGGACGGCGATATACAAGGCGCGCAGGCATGGGCAGCCCGCCAAACCTCGCCACGTGACAAGGCTCTTGCTCTTGTCGGCGGTGCCGAGGGCATCGTCAACCGGCTCAAATCTGAAGCAAGATAAGCGGAATGGGTTACTGTCGATAAATCGCCATATCGCAAGTAACCCGGATCATTCGCGAAAGATGGCCTGCAAACTTCCTGAGGGCTAAGTCTCGATAAGTCGGGTTACCGGACATCTCTAACAATGTCGGCCCTGTCAAATCCTTTTTGAACAGACTTCTCCCTCCCCTTCCAGGAGTGGTCTGGTTCGTTCCGTTGACTTCTCGCTCGACGACCACGGCTCGCTCGTAATCTTTCGGTCGGTTTTCAGTCCGACCCATACATCTCTTCGATCGTAAACTTCAGACCATGATTACTTCTTCGAACTCCCTCTCGCGAGGGAGCGGGATGCCCAATCATGTTCACGGCGTTCTAGTTCACGCCATGTCCGGTACCGAGCTGTCCCGCGTACGAACCGCACTGCACTGACTGCGAATACTCGCAGCCATTTCGCCACATCCAATACAGCTGAATCGCCATCCGACGCCCCATCGCTACTTTGGCAATGCTTTTGTGTCGACGCATCGCCAAGTGGATGTACCGACGTCTCCAGTCGGGATGGATACGCACTGCTGCTTGGGCTGCCTCCACCAGTAAGAAGCGCAACAAGGAACTGCCTTGCTTGCTGATGTGCCCCAGCCGTTGCTTGCCAGCACTGGAGTCCTCCCTCGGAATCATCCCCACGTACGTGCCGATCTGCTTGCCGCGAGGAAACCGCGTCGGAGTTCCGATGATCAATACATAGGCGAGTGCCGTAAGCGGACCTACGCCGGGGTGCGTCATCAGCCTCAACACTTCGGGTCGCTTCCTGGCTTCTTGCTCCACAGCTGCGGTTAGCTGCTCGATGGTCGGATTCAGGCGGTCCAGCAACTCCAACAACTCTTGCCGACGTCGACTGGCCCAGGGAGCTAACGGGAGCTTCTCCAACTCTGCTCGCCCCCGTTCGCTGAACAGTTTTTTCCTCCAGCGATACCCCTCGTTCATCGCCAACGCCTGCAACTGATTCATAATCCGCGTGCGCATCTGCACCAGCCGATGCCGGTGCCATAGCAGTTGTCGCAGATCCCGGTTCTCTGGACTCGGTACCCAGACTCGCGGAAAGTTATCTTCCCGCATCAGCCGGAGTAAGAGTCGGGCGTCCTCGCGGTCGAACTTCTGCTTCTTCACTCGCTTGGCCTTGATCTCCGCTGGATCGCCCATCCAAAGTTCGAAACCTAGCTCTGCTAGCAGTCGCTCGAACCAGCGTGAATATCCGGTAGCCTCCATGCCTACCCGCACGCGGTTTCCTCGCTGCTGTAGATCGCGATAAAACCGCTCTGCTTCTCCATCACCGTGGTTCAACGGCCGTTCACCACATTCCCCGGTCTCTTCCACCAAAAACGCAATCTGCTGGAAGCTCGGGTGGTAATCTACGCCTATAATCACCATGTTCGGCTCCTTTCTCCCGAGCCTGCGGTGGTCAAGCAACCACAGTCTACTTGGGGCAAGGAGCCGACATTGTTATGCAATCATGTTCCGGGCTAGTACCCGTTCTTCCGGTAGATGCGTTAACCAGGCTTACCGGACTCCTGGGCAGAAAAGATTTCGTTTCGAACCTCACCATTGCGAGTCTGAAACCTTTCTAGAATGGTCGAGTTAGGCAATGCTGAAACCTCTCTAAGGGTTTTCGGCACGCTTCCTAGACTGATCACACAATACCGATCAGATCATCGGTAGCCACTTCGGGCTACTTGCTGTTTCTCGGCATGTGGTTGCGGATGTGGTCTTCCATGAGCTCGGCCATGAGGCTGTTGAGTCGGAACTGTGCCAGAATTCACGTCGGAAATGCCTTTCTGCCAGAGCACTTTTTGCAAAAGCAGGTGCGCCGCTGTGCATGAACTGTGCGCGAATCGAACGTTTTCATGGCATTGGGGATAGCTTTCAGCGAGAAGCAGATTCCCCGAATTGTTGGAAACGTTAGCAGTTATAGAAAACGGTTGGAGTTGTTGGAGTCGAGTGTCGTGCGCCCAAGGCAGAGACCCTGCCGTCATGATAACGTAATGGTAGTTGTGACAAATCGTGGCAAAACGGCTGCTCAAAGTTGATAAAGAAGGAGCAAGTAGTTGATCAGCATTGCTCACAACTTGCTGATTGTCCTCTGTTTTGGAGGATGCCCCGCCTTTAGTTGAAACCTGAAGAAAAGGAAGCAGCGGCTCTCGCCCGCACTCGGATAGAGTTCGGGTTGCGAATCCCTTTTAAAGGAGAGAGCCGCCGTGAGAAACAAATACCAGAGGAAAGACCGCAAGTCCAATTCCAAGTTCGAGATCGTCCGAGGGCAAGAGTTGCTGGTGCAGGTGCCGTTGCCGATGGCCGAGGTGTGGGCGGAGCTGCAAGCTCGGGTGGAAGAGCTGACCGGGCAAGCGGGGCTGCAGATCCTACGCGCCATTCTGGAGAACGAAGTCACGCGCCGGGTTGGACCACCCCATCGCCCGAGTCCAACCGCCGGCTGTGTGCGCTGGGGGAAGCAGCCGGGTTACGTAGTCTTTGGGGGAAAGAAGATCCCGCTGGAACGGCCACGGGTACGAACGCGTGAAGGCCAGGAAGTAGAGCTAGAGAGCTACGGTCAGTTGCAGCAAGACGGAAAGCTGCAACGAGCGGTGCGGGAACGCATGGTGGCGGGGCTGTCCACGCGGAACTATCGGCGAGCGGTGGAAAGTGTTGTGGAAGGTTACGGGATCGAGAAAAGCAGCGTGAGCCGGCAGTTCGTAGAGGCCAGCAGCAATCAGTTGCGGGCGCTATGCGAACGGCGTCTGGAGGATCTGAACTTGGTGGTGCTGATGATCGATGGCATTCGCTTTGGTGGCCAGGTGTTGGTGGTGGCGCTGGGGATCGCGGAAGGCGGAGAAAAGCACGTGTTGGGTGTGTGGCAAGGGGCCACAGAGAACACCACGGTAGTCAAAGGGCTGGTGGAAGATCTGGTGGACCGTGGGCTCGATCTCGAGCGGCGGTATCTGGTGGTGATCGACGGATCGAAAGCGCTACGTGCGGGTGTCGAACACGTTTTCGGCGAACAAGTGGAAGTGCAGCGTTGCCAGATCCATAAGCGGCGGAACGTGAAGGAGTACCTGCCAGAAAACTGTCAGAGAGACTACGACCGGCGGATGAGGAATGCCTATGCGATGAACAGCTACGCGGAGGCCAAAGTCGCGTTGGAGAAAATCTTTCGGCAGTTAGAGCGGATCAATCCGAGCGCTGCCCGGAGCCTGGAGGAAGGACTGGAAGAAACGCTGACCGTGCATCGCTTGGGAGTCGGAGGGGTGTTGCGGCGAAAACTCGCCACCACCAATCCGATCGAATCCTGCCTATCGACGGTGCAGCGGGTGGCACGAAACGTAAAGCGTTGGAGGGAAGGAGATCAGCCTTTGCGCTGGGCCGCCACAGGACTGTTGGAAGCCGAGAAGAAGTTCCGGCGGATCAAAGGCTTTCAGGAAATTCTATTGCTGAAGGAACGCCTGAATCCGTCGCGCATTCAGCAGAAGGAGGTCAGAACCATAGAAGTCGCTTGAACTCGGTCGCAAGGAGACCTAAAGTGCCGAACGACGAGAGTCGCTGCAATCAACTAAAACTCGGACATCCTCCTGTTTTGCGCTCGCTCCGGCAAGTTTTGATTAAAGTGGTCACGCGACTTCTAAGCAGGACGTCGCAGGTTCGAATTCTGCCGGGCGCATCAATGTTTTTCTTTTCAATAATTTGTGCGTGAACGCGTTCGTTCCGACCATCTGCTTTTTCGACAGATGGATCGGCATGGTGGGGCTAAGTTGTGTTTCAGTCTTCTTCTGCTGATTCAATCGTTTGCGTGAAGCGAACTCCATCTTGCGTCCGCCGAGAATCATAATCCTTCATAGAAGCGTAATTCACGCAGGGCATTCGACGAAGATGCCGGTCCGACCCTCCGGGAGTTGATCGGTTCCGTCAAAACTAGCGCGTTTGTCGGTACCAATCGATAACTGACCTTAACTTCTAAATAGCCCGGGACTCGGGTACAACCCCCAAGATGAGTCGCTAAAGCGGCTGCGCACGGATCATTTCGCGAGTAGCAGACTATTCAACCAACTGCTCCCACTTTGTGGAGCGCGGGTGTTGTCTTGGCCATCCAGGTTGTTACGAGCTCATTGGAGAGCTTGGTCAACGATTGCGGACAGGGAGGGATTGTCCTGCCCCGCCGCTTCCAGTGGGGTGGATTGTTGTGCGTTACCATGAACCAACGCGCCATTCCTAATGCTCGGAGCCAAACCACGGAACTAACGAACTTCCACGATGACGAGGGACACATCGTCGGCCACGGCGCCGTGGCTCCACGCGGCCGCACCCTCGAGGATAGCCTGTTTCATTTCGGGAAGTGCTCGTGTGGCCGACTGGCGGACCAACTCTTGAAGGCCCTCAACGCCCAGCATGTCTTCGGACCTGTTGAAGACTTCGACAAGCCCATCGGTGTAGAGAACTAGGCGGTCGCCGGGCGCGAGCTCGATTTCCGCCACCGACTCCGACGGCGCGAATCTGGAGAGATAACCGAGGATACCGTTTTGCGAATCGAGCAGACGCAACGTGCCCTTCGAGACGAGTATTGCTGGCGGTTGGGCCGCGGCCGCAAAAGTCATGCGGCGTCCGCTATGACTAAACCGGGCTGCGGCCATGGTGAAGTAAAAACCCTCCTGCGGGATGCGATCATGTACGAAGTCGTGGAGGCACTTCAACAAACGGCCGGGCTCAGTCTTACGTTCCAACGCATGAAGTGTTTCAGAGTAGATGCGATTAGCCATCAGGGCCGAAGCTATACCATGGCCCGTGACGTCACACAGGATGAGGTTTAGAAATTCGTCGCCTTGGGGGAGGACTATACCGAAGTCGCCGCCAATCGTATGAGCAGGGCTGTAGTAGGCCTCGACGGCGAGGTCCTTCCATGCCAAATTATGTGGCGCGAGCGACTGCTGGATTCGTGCCGCGGTCGAGAGGTCGGAGTCAATTTCCTTTTGACGCTGGCGGAGCTGCTCCTCGACTCGCTTCAGTTCGCTGATGTCAGTCACGGTCACCACAACGTAGTCCTGACCGTCTGGTCCTTGAATCACCCGCCCGCTGACGATTACCGGGATTCTCTTGCCGTTCTTACGTGGAAGGTGGAACTCGCTGCGGTGCCGGCCGTAGCGGTGCCCCAATTTGTGCTCGCGCATAATATAGGGAATATCCTCGGGAGGAAAAAGTGCGTCGGGTGCACAGCCCCGCAATTCGTCGAGGTCGTACTGCCATAATCGTGTTAACGCTTCGTTGGCAAAAATGACGCGAAGTTGGTCATCAAGAATCGCCACTCCCTCATTGAGCTCTTCGAGGATGCTCTCCATCTGGCGAAGCCAATCCGGAGTCGTGATATTGGCGTTAGGCATGGCTTTGTTCAGTTGAATTCGTTCGTAAAGATGGTGTGTCGCGACCCAGCAACCGGGTGACGAGAGCAAACAGAACACTGACCGATATTCCACACATCAACACACCGGTGATCGCCTCCAGCGGCCCTAACAGTCGCCAGCTGGACGGGAGAATCAGATCACCATATCCCACAGTGGAATAGCTGCTCGCGGAGAAGTAAAAGGCGAGCTCCCATGACGGGAAGCAACGCGTCCGGTAGAAACTGGCCCACAGAAGAATCACGAGCCCGTGCAGAATTACAATTGCGATCGTCGATTTCGCTACCAGGGTGGCCGAGTAAACTGGCCCATGCTTGTGAATGTCCCTGGTCAGAACGCGCTTTAGCCACTCGACGAGCGTCGTTACGCCGGCGCACTGCAAGCAGAGCGTAAGACTCAGCAGAAGAACAGCTGCGCCAAGTTGATTAAAAAGAATCATCGCAAAAACCTTCAACGAACCAATTCAGGGGCCGGACGAGCTTCGCTCTCTGCTGGAGGTTGTTTCGTTTCCCAGCGGATGATTTTCAGATCAAGAACGAAGATACTGTAAAGGACGGGCACCAAGAGCAACGTGATAAACGTTGCTACGGCAAGGCCGCCTATCTGTGCATAACAGAGTGGCTGCCAGAGGGGCCCTCCTTCAAGCGCCAATGGGAAAAGGGCCAAGATAGTCGCCAGCACAGTGATCATTACCGGCCGAATTCGCTGGATTCCCGCATCCGGAAGCGCCCGCTCCAAGGGTTCCCCTTTCGCATGCATTTCCTCGATAAAGTCGAACAGCACGATCACGTGGCTGACGATCACGCCGATCAAGCTGGCGATGCCCAGAAAAGCCATAAATCCAAAGGGCGTATGCATAATCGAGAGAGCGATAAGAGAACCGATCACACCATAGGGAGCAGCGGCGAATACCAGAAGAGGTTTTACCGCGTTGTTGAACTGAACGAGGAGCGCCAGGTAAATTCCAATCAAAGAAATTAGCAGAACGATTTTCAGGTTGCTGAATCCGTCTATTTGTTTTGCTCTTTCGCCGCCGATACGAAGCTGATAACCGGGGGGAAGATTTTTCTGGAACTGCTGCAATTTTGGAAGTAATGGCTCCAGGACCTCAGACGCGAGAACTCCAGGCTGGGGATAACAAAGAATGGAAATGGTGCGAAAATGCTCGCGGCGCCTGACGCGACCCGTTTCCAAAGAATTTCCGACCGTTGCGATCGAAAGCAGAGGCACGCGGTTGTTTGTCTGTGAAGAGTAAATATAGAGGTTCTTGATGTCGGCAAGCTGGGCACGCTCCTCCATACGAAGGCGCGCCACAATCGGGATGTTCTTGTCGCCTTCCTTGAAGACGCCCACTGTTGCGCCGCTCATGGCCGTGGCCGACGCGTCCGCGACATCGGCGTTAGTAATGCCGGCGACGTTTGCGCGGTCTGGATCGATTTGAATCCTCTGCTGAACATCGTCAGGGAACCAATCATCACGAAGAACGGCGATGCCCTCAGCTTGCCTGACGATGTCCTGAGCCTGCGCGGCAATCTGTCTCAGCGTACGAACATCGCTAGCTTCATTTCTCGCGTCGACGTCTGCCTGCCCGGAAATCAGCAGCTCCACGGGATTCTCGACAGGATTCGTTTGAAGCTGGCGTACCGTAATCCACGCTCCTGGTACTTCTTTGTCCAGCGCGTCCTGGATCGGACGAGCTAACCTTGGCGAAGCCTCTTTATCCGTCACCTCAACGATCATTTGCGCGTAGTTGGTCTGCGGCATTTCGGGGGAGACTGAAAACCAGAAGCGAGGTCCCCCGCCACCGGCAAAGGTCATCAGTGACTTGAGAAGATGCCCACGGTTCTCTTTCGTAGTGACGTCGGGTGAATTGTCAATCACCTGCCGGACGACTCTTTCGGCCTGCATTGCAGCATCATTGGTGACACTCAAGGGAGTGTCATTCGGCAGCCAAATATCCAAATAAAACCAATACTGGACATCTTCGGGAAAGAATTGGGTCTTAAGCCGGGAACCGAAGATCCCGCCTCCGATCAGGAAAACCAAGGACCCGGCGAGGACAGCCCATCGGTGTTTTATGGCTTTGCCGACGAGTCTGTTATAGAAGCCGTAAAATCCGCGTTGCCGTCTCTCCTCGATAGTCGGTTCTCGTTTTGCTGGAGCACGCAAAATGTAGTAGCCGAGAAACGGAACAAACGTCATCGCAACGACGTACGCACACAGCAGAGAAGCCGTCATCACCACCGGGAGGCTCTTCAAGAACTCGCCGGTATTGCCGGTGAGCATCAAAAATGGCAGGTAGGCGATAACATTCGTGATGGTCGCGAAGAAAATCGCGGTCGCCAGCTTTGTAGGGCCGAGCCAGCAGGCAACGCTGCGCGGAAACCCTTCCGCCAGGTGGCGTTTTATGCCGTCGCCAGAGACCACCGGCACGTCCACGAGAAGACCCAGCGCGATGATCAGCGATGCGATGGAGACTTGTTGAAGATCAATTCCCAACATATAGGCGATACCGAAAGTCATCGCGAGTGTGATGGGTATTGCCAGCGCCATAATCAGCGCCAGGCGCCACTCCCAAAATCCGATCAGCGAAACGATGACCACAAGTATGATGGCTTCGAGAAGCGCCCGCATGAACAGGTGAATATTTTCGTAGACTTGTAGCGGTTGATCGGAGGTGTGCGCCAGAATCAGGTCGGCGGGAAGGATTTGGCGAAGCTCCGAAAGCTTCAAATTCACGGACTCTCCGAAGTGCGCGATTTGCTTTCTATCTCGCATGTAGATCGCCAAGGTGATCGCGCGGCTGCGCTGCCAGTGCCCACTTGTGTCCCGCCAAGTGTAGTAATTGAGATACTGGGCAGGAGCCTGATAGCCTCGGCTGATTTGGACGAGATCCCGTAAATATACGGGGGTACCTTCTGATGTAGTCGATACAGCCACATCCCCTATGCTTCTAGCGGTATCGAATTGTCCCGAGGGGGTGAGAATAACCCTGCGTTCGCCGGTTTCAACAGTTCCTCCCGGCGCGATGATGTTCCGAGCCGAAAGCACTTTGGAGAGATCAGCAGGACGAAGGCCGTAGGCTGCGAGGCGATCCTGCGAGTAATCCAGATAGACGGTCTGCGACAAAACGCCCCGCCGCTCCACCTTGGAAACTTCGGGAGCACCCTGGAGCGTTCGCCCAATCAAGTCAGAAAAATTGTCGAGTTCGGCAAAGCTGTATTTGTCGCCGGCAACCTTGGCCAGTTTCGCCCGTGTTTCCCCCGGATCGCGGATGATCGCTGGCTCCCATGTATCGGGATGCAACTCGGATCGTTGTAGCCGCTCCGAGATAAACCGCTGGATGAGCGCTTGAATGGAACTGTCATCTGCTACGGAGACACCATCGACGCCGATGAATCCACTCCCCTGAATGATCTCCGAGTCTCGAATGATGCCGTCGGTCCGCGCTTCCTCTTGAAACAGGTATAAGGTGTCAAGAACCGCGCGCGGCGAAACGGATTGCGGAAAGGAATCCACCACCGTGAGGCGCTGCCCTTTTCCATTCTGCCGTTTTGCATCGCGAGCTTTGCGAATCGCTGCTTCGACGGAATTGGCACGAGCCGCAATCTCGATATCGTCCGCCTTTGGGCTCGCGACCGTGAGCATGAGGGCGGCGGTGTCCCCGAAATCGCTCTGGAAGCTGATCGGTCCGGCGCCCTGAGGCAACTGAGCATTTAGAGCATCCAGCTTGAGGTTGATATCGCTGAATTGCCGCTTGGTATCGGTGATGCCCTCATCCAGTTGAATGGTGACAAACGAATATCCGGGCAGAGATATGGACTTAATTCCGTAGTCTGCATCCGTTCCCGGATGGATGGTCTTATTCTCGGCGGCAACATCCTCAATTCGACGGGTAATGTATTGTTCGACCTGTTGCGCTGTGGCTCCAGGCCATGGACAAGCCGCCACACCGAGGCGCACGGGAATGTCCGGGTCCTTTCGCTGCGGCATGGATGTATATCCGAACCAGCCCCAAATGAGCACTGCGGCCAGAAGAATCCAGGAGATATGCGGGTGCTCGACGAAAAACCTCGGGACATTGCGGCGATTACTGATGTCTTGCTCGTTTTCGTGTGCCATTTGTTCTGTACCTCTATGGGAGAACTTGGATGAAATCGCCGTCCTTCAGACCAGTGGCTCCAACGGCGACGACTTTTTCGGCTCGATTTACACCTTCGACTGCCACATCACTCTCGTGGGTTTCACCGAGCGTTACCTCGCGCAAATGCGCCACCCATTTGCCGCCCTCTTCACTGGCAACGAAAACCGCGTAGCGTCCAGGTGAGGCGGGGTCAGCAACAACGGCGCTAAGAGGTACGGAGGGAACCGGGGCTTTGTGAACGCCTGTCAAGCTGAGTGAGGCAATCATCCCGGGCTTCAACAGCGCTTTGGGGTTGGGTACCGTCACCTCGGTGGCAAAGACGCGATTCTTTTCGTCGGCGCTCGCGGCAATACTGGTGACCCGCCCGCTGTATTCTTTCGGATCGTCCTGCAGATGAATGCTGAATTGTTGCCCCAAGCGCAGAAGCCTTACGGCATAGTCGGGAACGCCAAAACCGATTTTCACGGCACTCGTGTCGGCGATAGTAAAGGCCGGAATCCCGGGTGCGGCGAGATTTCCCAATTCAATGTTCCGAGCTAGGATGTACCCCGAAAATGGCGCCGTTAAATCGGCATCCTCGAGAGCCAACTGCGCTTGGTGCAGATTAGCCTTGGCCTGATCCACAGCCGCGAGGGTCGAATCGAATTTGGCCTGCGCTCGATCGAAATCGGGCTTGGTCAAGCTCTCTGAGGCGTAAAGCGTCTTCGCGCGCTCGTAATCCTTCGTTGCCTCGACGTGCTGCGCTTGGGCTAGACTCAGAGTTGCGGTCGCTTGGTCGAGCTGATTCTTCAAATCCTGATGCCGAATCTGCGCGAGAACCGTGCCCCGGGAAACATAGTCTCCTGGGCCTATGTCTCGACGCCGTCCGTCTGCGCCCATGACCTGCTTAATCTCCGTCACATATCCTGCGGACTTGAATGACAAGCTCGCTTGTGCGAACGGCAGAACGGAAGCCGAGTAGCGCAAATCATCTGACGACGAATACAAAGTCACATCCACCAGGTGAACAGGCGTGGGCGACTTGGCGGCTACTTGCGTGGATTGATGACAGCCATTGGTAGCTGCCATCATGACGAAAAGCACAGCCGTTATTGCTGGTCCGAGCCTTTTTCTGAATTTGCTCCCCATAACGTCTACTCCTCTCCAATCGCTTTCTCGAACTCTGCCCTGCAGGCCGTTAGTCCCAAAATAATTCTTGTTCTCATGGTCACTCTTCTCCCATCGCCTTGCGCAGCTCGGCAAAAGCGCTCCAGTACGAGGAAAGCGTTTGCTGATACCGGAAACTCGTCTCGGAACTCTGAGCCTGAGCCTGCAGGAGGTCCTTCAACAGTGCAGCCTGCTCCTTATATTTGTTGCCCGTCACGCGGAATTGCTCCACAGCCGCTTCGTGAGCGGTCCGAGAAGCCTTAAGCAGCAAAGAGGCTTCCTGCCATTTGCGGTATTTCGCGCCAACTTCGACAGCGACCTGCGATTCTGTCTCTTGAATACCGTTGCGAGCCTGTTCGATAGTCTTGCTTGCCTCGAGAACCTTGTTGTGGCGGCGTCCCCAGTCGAACGGCTCGTAGGTCAGGAAAAAGCCGGCCGTGGCAACATTTTCCGGAAGAACTTGCACGTTGTTGATTCCCTGATAGCGCACCTCAAGGCTCAGGTCCGGAATGTATTCGGCTTTTGCGAGGCGCCGGTCGTATTCCGCTTGTTTTTCTTTCAGGTGCGCTTGTCGAGTCTCGGGGCGGTTCGCTAAAGCTTCCTGCCGGGCTGAATCGAGAGTCAGATCACTTCTGTCTTGCTCCGGAATGAAGTCAACACGAAAGGATGTGGAAACACCGCGGCCCAGCAGTTGGTTCAACGCCTCACGTTGCGTTGCCATGCCATTCTCTGTGACGGACAACTCATAGCGCGATTTCGCTAACCGGGCGTCGACGTCCAATGCGTCGGCGCGCAGCACCGTCTTTTCTGCCACGTATTGCGCCGTGACCCGCTGCGCTTCTTCGAGTGTTTTCACCGCCTCCCGCGCGGCATCCACACTCGCTTGGATCGCGACAAGATTGAAGTATGCATCGCGGACTTCGGCAGCGATCTTCTGCCGCTCGGCGCGGACATCTTCACGAGCGATGTCGCGGCCAAGCTCTGCTGCGCGAATTCCGAGACCGATTTTGTATTGTTGTGTCAGAGGTTGATCGATGCTGCCAGTGAGATATGTAGTGAACAGCGCGGGCGTGTGGACTTTGGCGTTGGTCGCTGGGATTGGCCCAGTGTTCGCAAACGTGCCTAACGAACCTTTCGGGATGGTGAAGTCAAACGGTTGCAGGAGTTCGCCGCCGAGAGCGGCAAATTGAAATCGGGGCTTCCGCCAGCTGCGCGCTGTACTTACTTGGAAGTCGTATTTCTGAGCCTCCAGCACCGAGTTCTTCACAAGCCGGTTGTTTTGGAGTGCCAGAGCAACCGCTTCATCCAGCGTGAGGACTGGCGCCTCGGTGTCGCCATTCGATGTTCGCTCTTGGGCCGATGAAGGCATCGGCCATGTAAGAGCCCACAGGATAAAGACCATTAATAGCGAGGTAAATTTCATAGCGTCGATCCTTTTGTTCACGCTCCACTCCATTCAAGTCCCCGAAGAGTTGTGACCACTTTTTGCGCAATGCGCTCGATGCCCAGTTGCTCGACGTTCGCGAGGCCATCGCTCACAAGCATTGTTAGGCCATGAACCACAGCCCACGTGTAGAGAACCGCGGTTTGCAATTCCAACTTTCGGGATGTTGTCGATATCCACATGGCTGCTCGCTTGGGCTCTGAGTAGTGCAGATCACATGCCAATTCGCGCGTATTGCAAATGGTTGATTTACTTGGGCACTACAGGTTTAGGCCGCACTGCGCTGCCGGTATGCGGGCAGCGTCGCAAGGCAGGCGCACAGTGCCAACAGACATCGCGATGTCGGAGGTCTTTTGTCATCTCGGCAGATCGATGAGATAAGAGTCGGTGGAAGCTACTCTGCTGC
The DNA here is from genome assembly GCA_963701005.1 of uncultured Acidobacteriota bacterium. Taxonomy (GTDB): domain Bacteria; phylum Acidobacteriota; class Terriglobia; order Acidiferrales; family UBA7541; genus Palsa-295. The sequence continues at coordinate 695,868 of OY969555.1, read as the reverse complement.
GGGCGGAAATGCTCGTGGTCACGGCAGGAAACGGCGGGACAGCCGAAATCGCCATGGAAACTCACATAGTGATTCTCGCAGTGATGTACTCACAAGCGTTTTCAGACCTTTTCGTTTTCCGGCAGCCGTGCATGGGCCCTGCGTCGGCCAGTGTTTGTGCGGGAAGCGCCCGACGTGTTCCCATCCGATGCCTGATTCGGAGCAAGGCGAAGATGCAGGCGCTCACATATATCGAGTGTATAGGATGTTTGGGCAACAAATTCCGCCCCGAACCGGCCAAAAAACGATAGTACTCCTTCCCCAACAGAGTCGATGAACGTGACTTCCGTTAGATCGACGACCAGTGCCATTCCGTCGTGGCAGCGCGCCATGAGCGTACGAGTGTTCTCAGCGTCATCACCGGTGAATCGACCTTCAAGCTTGAGGCTCAGAGCGTTCGCGGAATCGCGTATGTCAACGCGCAGCATCGCACCTCCGTGAGAATCTAAGCAGCCAACGGCAGCCGGCTGGAGAGAATCCTGTCAAGCTGTTGCAGGTCTTATGCCAGGAATTGGTCTACGTAAGTTATTGAAATTACAAGCAACTATCGAGGGGTGTCTGGGGTCGCCTGTGCCCGACCGACGGGCAGTGCCGTGATGTGGGCACGATTGCCTCTTCCTTGAAAACCCATGCAGCTCAATGCCCGCTTTGAAGATGAGAGTTAATGTCTGGTTTCGAGAGCGGCCGGATTCTCACCCGGAATACTCAACACGACTGATATTCAGTTTGTTCATCTTGTTTTGAAGTGTTGTTCGCTTCAGTCCCAGGCGCTCTGCCGCTCCGCCCTTGCCGGCGATTCTCCCGGACGCGGCTATCAAAGCATCGATAATGGCTTGCCGCTCGGCCTGTTCGAAACTTGGCGCGGCTGAAGGAACGGAGCGGACCGATGGTTTCTTCAGCTCTGCACGTAGGACATTCAATTCATCCCCTTGCGTGAAGATGACGCAACGCTCGATGAAGTTCTCCAGCTGCCTAATATTGCCCGGCCAATCGGAGTTCACCAGCGCCTCCATGGCCTGCTTCGGGACGGATTTGACGCGCTTTTGCATTTGCCGGGAATGGCGCAAGACAAAATAGTGCACCAAGAGTGGAATGTCCTCGCGCCTTTCGCGAAGCGGTGGAATCTCAATCGGGCAAACATTCAGTCTGTAAAAAAGGTCTTCGCGGAACTGGTTGTTACGTATCATTGCCTGCAGATCGCGATGGGTTGCGGCAATCAGCCGAACGTTCACGCTAATCGTTCTCGTACTTCCCAATCGCTCAAATTCATGTTCTTGCAGGGCGCGCAACAGCTTTGGCTGCAGTTCGAGACTGATATCACCAATTTCATCTAGAAAGAGAGTGCCGTGATCCGCCAGCTCGAACCGGCCTTTCTTTTGCATCAAGGCTCCGGTGAAAGCACCCTTTTCATGCCCAAACAATTCGCTTTCCACCAGCCCGGAAGGTATGGCGGCACAGTTGAGTCGGACGAAAGTGCGCTCGCGACGCGGGCTGAGGTTATGAATCGCCCGGGCAAACAGTTCTTTGCCAGTCCCGGTTTCGCCGTGCAGGAGCACGGTTGAGCCGGTGGGGGCGACAATCGCGATCTGATCCAGCACTTTGCGAAGAGCGGCACTTTTACCGACGATGTCCTCGAAGCTGTATTCGGAGCGGATCTCCGATTCCAGGTACAAGCGCTCTTCCTCAAGGCGATCCCTGGCCTCCGTGACGCGTCCATAAGCAATCGCGTTGTCAACCGCGAGGGCGATCTGATTGCTGATTTGTGACAAGAGGTCCAGGTCCTCCTGTCCGAAGTTGTTCGGCCGGCGGCTGCCCATCGTTATCACACCCAGAGGGCCGCCTGCGGTTACCATCGGGGCGATCGCCATCGAGGCGATAGACTCAGCTTTGAGCCTCTCAGCGATTCCGGCCGGGAGCATCTCGATCGCTTCGACCGAGAGCAGTTCAGGGACGTGGGCACGCAGCTTTTCGTGATCGGCGTCGCTCAGTTCAGACTTAAGGACAGCGGTCAACGAACCTTTGCCGCTGGGGAAATCCAATATGACGCATTCAAGCTGGTTCGATCGTTTATCGATCAACCAAAATCCGGTGAAGTCGTTTCGAAAATAAGTCCGGAGGGATGCCGATGCCGACCCAAACAATTCGTTAATGTCCAGCTTGGAAAAGATGTGATTGTTGATCTCCAGCAACAGCCTGAGTCGATCCCGCTCTTTCACCACTTGTCGCTGGTAAAGCTCTGCGTTGTCCCTCGCCAGCGCGCACTCGAGCGCGAGGGCAATGTGCGATGCCAGAGAGCGGAGCATCTCGACGTCTTCGGGGACAAATTCCTCGCCCTGCAACTTTGTCACAGAGAGAAACCCGTATCGTTTCTGGGCGGTAGAGACTGGAAACAAATAGGAGGTTCGTCCGACAACTTCGGCGGCAAAAGGAGACAACTCAGGATGCTTCAACATTTCCTGTGATGTGTCCGGGATGAAAACTGGTTTCTGTTCCTCCAGCACCCGCGCCGCCGCGCCAATTCGTGACACTTTGGTTCCGATCTTGAATGCAGGTGCGTCCGGGTCTCGATCGAATTCGAGCACGCGCAGACTATCTTGCTCATCGTTTAAGACCCAGAGTTCGGTTCCGTGCAACCTCGAAGTGCTGGACAGAACGTCGCGCAGGCTGTGCAGGACAGCTTTGATCGTGGGCTGATCGGCGAAAGTGCTGGACGCATCCAGCAAAGTTCGATATCGATCTTCAGCGCTCCTCATAATGGGGGTACTTGCTGCGCTCATGATGTACGCATTACTCAACTACCGGACGAACGTATGTGATCAGTGTCACAACCAGCGCAATCGTTGCGATCGCGCTGCCCGGTGACGGCTCGATACCTACTCGCTGCGGTCGGCCAGTCGCAGCCGCCCGCCGTCTCTCCCGGGATGCGCGTGAGCATAGCACCGCCACATCTGAAGTTCCACCTTGAAGTATTCGCCTTCTTGTACGGACCGAATGAAGCACGTTTTACATCACTTGGCGTACTTCCGCCTCCTTCGAGGTCGCGGTCATTGAGTCCTGACAGTTAGCACGGGACAGCTCGCGCCGCACACCATTTCATAGGCCGTTGCCCAATGCGTTTGAGGGGGCTGCGACGACGTCCGTCGAACGGCACAGGCCCATGAAGATGAGGTCGGCCTTGAGTTTCAATGCTAACTGCAAGACTCTCTCGGACGGTCGCCCGAAGTGGACGAGGTACTTAGGAGGTAGCGCCACTTCCTCTTCTTTTGTGAGCAATTGCGAATTCTCATCCGCCAACTACGGCTCGAGTTCTTCCGTTATACAGAACGTCTGCGGTCCGGCAATCAGGGAATACCGTCACTCATTCTGGGAGTGCTGAGATTCCAGTTTTTGTTTCATGGTCACGAGGACCCGCTCGAGTGAAGAACGGGTCTTGTCTACGGCCACCTTGCGCACGATGCTCCCTTTCAATCCGGTAAGCCCAGCCTGAGTGGACCCTTTGACGGTAATGATGTAGAAGCCGGGGCGTTGCGCATCTTTGACGCAGACCGTTAGATCGAGCGCCGTTTCGAAGTAGTGGCTTGCGTAGATCTGTTTCTCAGCCACTGCGTAAACAGGCTCTTTTTCAATTGCTCCCCGATAGACGATCTTCTGTATGATCCGGAAAGTCGGTTTCAATCCGAAATTAACGTTTTCCCAATAGAAACCGGCCTGCAAGTTGTCCGATTTCTCCGTCGGGTATTCGAGCAGATACTCGTTGAGTTCCGGCAGGTACACGGGAAGCGCCTGGAAGGATCTTATCAACGAAGCGAAGGTTTCCGCCACCGCCGCGGGGTGCTTCTTGTCACGATAGGCCCCCAAGGCGGTGTTGCCCCCTTGCATATACTCCAGGAGCGCCTGCAGTGCCAGTCGCCGGGCTAGGCGATTCACCTGGTCGGCAACATCAGGCGCGGACCAGTTGATTGACTGCTGAAAGTCTTCTATAGCCTCAATCGGCAGTTGGACCTGGCAATGTCCGGGCTTGCAGTTCTTCAGCTCCGAAATGTCTTGTTCATCCAGGGTGAAGCCCTCAAGGTCGGAAAGCTGAGGCGGATCGCTGAAACTTTGGATTGCGAGATAGCTAGGGAGCTTGCGCAACGCGTCGATGTCAGAGGCAAGCTTGAGGTAGCTCTCTGGAGTCGCCTCCACGTACACCGATCCGAAGACGTATACTTCATCAGGAGTAGGCGAATCGACGACCCTGGCAACCGCCTTCCCCGAACGGATCGCTGCTATCTGCTGTTCATTCAATCCAGCGAACTCGCGGAAAAACTTATACGGCTCCTCCGGGGTGTCTGCCTGGATCAGAGTAGGCAACAGCAGCAATACAACTGGAAGCGTGACGCAAAAAGAGATCCTTTTCATCAGACTTCACCTCGATTCTGTTTTGCCCCACTCGGTCCTCTTCATCATGATCATGCACACGGCCCCTATTGCTGCCCAGAAGATGCCGCGCGCACGCCGGCACAATGCCAACGTCAATCCCGCAGTGGCCGTCACACCGAACATTTTTGCAATCAGCATATTGCCACCTTCATAGGTCCCGACGTTACCTGGATTCAGCGCGCCGACGAGGTTGATCACCTTCGTCAGGCCTTCAAGCGCAAAGGCGCCGACGAAGGCAATCCCTGCTCCCATGAACCGCAAGATGACATAGACCTCCAACACTGCCAGCGCGTGCCAGAGGAGACTGAAGATGAGGCTCGCCCTGAACGCGGCAGGCGCCTTGCGACTAAAGGTGAGGAGGTTGTGCTCAGCTGAGTCAATGGTCCGCTCTTTGCCGATGACCCAATTGTGAAGCTGAGGCAATCGCCCAATCGCTCTGGCCGCGTTCCCCATCAACCGCCAACGGCTTGCGACGGCCACAAACGCCAGGACCACCAGTGCGATGAGCACAGCGGCGAGCAGAAATGCATAGACTCGCCACTGTCCAGAAAGAGGGAAATGCAATAAAGTGATAGAGATTCCCAAAGCAGCAACGACTGAGGCCGTCAAGAGATGCAATCCTCCGTCAATCGCGCAGGATGATATTCCACGATCCGTCGGCACAACAGGACTCAACAGGGATACGCGGATGCCCTCCCCGATCATTTTTCCAGCGAAACCAAGTTGCCCGCACGCGTCCGAGGCCAGTTGCGCGCCAATACTGGAGGACCAGGGAAGCCCTTTGATATCGTATGTAATCGTCTGCCGCCACGCGCACGTCCTGATCAACTGAGACAACCCTCCCAGAATGATGATCAAGGAGAAGCCCCAGCCGACTACCTGCACTTGCTTCCAAACGACCCCCGGGCCGGTTCGAAAAACCAAGTAGCCTAGTAAGCCAAGGCCCATCAGGGCTGCAAAGAATCGAAGCGAGATCAGAATTAGGAACCGGAATTTGGACACGAAACCCCCTGCCAACAGCTCCTTGGCCCGATGTGGTTCGACCAGAGTTGTGCCCGCTCATCGCGGCTGGGACTCCTTACCCATGGCCCGCGCTTGTCCGCCCCGCTCCGCCAGTAATGCGAAGTAAGACTAGAATCGCGATCACAAAAACGCCGAATGATACTCACGAACTAGGCTCTTCACATTTCCTACCTTGCATCGAGGCGGCCAAACTTGGAGGCGAAAGGGTTGCTTCTAAATTATTGGTTTGAAACATAGCTATGGGTTGTGCCGGTCACGATGGACGATTTTCGAGTTGTGCGCTGCCCGCATTCGGGCACTGAAATCGCGGCAGCGCCTAGAAAGCTCGTGTTTCTCGCCTATTTAGTTTGGCATTCTGGTTGCACTTCGTACCGCGGTTCCAAGGAAATGGCACGCGACCTGCCATGGTAGGAGTGGGACGTCGGCACATCGCGCGCCGCCAGTAACGGTGTCCCCATGACTGAGATTTTTGAGGCGTTGGTCAAAAAGTATCGCGTATTCTACGATGTCTCGCCTTACCACGTACTCATCGAGGAAGCCCACGGCTCGCCTGGGGCGACTCGCCAAATCATTCAGGCTGGCTTCGAGGTTGACGTTTGCGGCTTAAGCAACACAGATGTGGTGGAGCTACCGCCTCCCGGCGACTACGCGTTGGGTTACGCATGGTTAAAGAAAATCGTAGATACTGTAGCGCAGCATGCTAGCGAATGCTCCATCGAGGTTATTCCGTTCCCTTCAGACGTCTTCGCAGAGGCCCGTGAGAATTTCCGGTCGCAAGCCATGATCCGAATCCGAATTTCACATCGGGGGGTTGATCAGCCTGTCGGCCTGGCGGAACAACATGCGCTTGAGGAACTGGAAAGGCAACTTCAGGGCCTGGGTGTACGGCGGCGGTGAGGTATTGCTCGACTCGTAGTGTATTTGCGTTGGTCGTGGAACCGCCGAGCCGGATAACCGATATGAGTTTGAGCTGGAATCGCACCGATTCTAGCTGTTCGCTCTAGCTCGAACCAATACAACAATGGATCGCGGGGCCACTTGGTATGTCGCATGCTTTAGGGGCACACCGGGTTCCGCGAAGTCGTCCGGGGTCGGCAACGACGTGTCCACGATTCTTACCCAATCTTGCGGCGTACCTTCCTGGATCCGAAACTGCAGCTCTTCCCAGAATGCGTTGATCATCACATAGATGTCGTCGTCCGCCTGGGACGCGCCATGCAGACAGAACGCCAAGCTCCGCGAATCCGGAGACAAATCAACCGTAGGACGAGTGCCATACCAAGAGACGTCCTCGCGCCAGAATCTGCTGCGGCACAAAGAAGGGTGCGATTTCCGAAAGGCAATCGTGTTTTTGAAGAAACGAAAAATGTCCTGATTCGTCTGGAGTTGGCTCCAGTCGAGCCAATTGATTTCATTGTCCTGGTTATACGCATTGTTGTTCCCAAATTGCGTGTTCAGGAACTCATCGCCAGCCCGGAACATGGGGACGCCGTTCGACAGCAGAAGCAGGCAGCAGAAGTTCTTAACCTGTTTCCGGCGAAGCGCCAGAACCTCTGCCGGCGCGCCTTCGTCTCCTTCGTGGCCGCAATTCCAGCTGTGATTCTCGTCCATACCATCCAAGTTGTCGTGACCGTTCTTCCAGTTATTTTTCTGGTTGTATGAAACGAGATCGTACAGCGTGAAGCCATCGTGGGAGTTGATAAAGTTCACACTTTGATAGGGGTGGTAGGCGTAGTCGCGACTGTCAGGAAACAAGTCATCGCTGCCGTAGATGCGCTGCATAAGGTCTGGCACCATGCCCGGGTCGCCTTTGACAAACCGGCGGAGGTCATCACGAAACCGCGCGTTCCATTGGAGCCAGGCCAGGCCCGGAAATCCGCGTCCGAGCTGATAGGCGCCGGTGTCCCACGGTTCTGCGATTAACACCACTCGAAACAGTTGGCCCAACTCGGGATCAGAGGCGATTTCGCCGAAAATCGGAGCATATCCCCAATTGAGCGTCCCGTCGGCATTCCGGCTGAACACGGACGCCAGATCGAAACGGAACCCATCAATGTGCATTTCGTCTTTCCAATAGCGCAGGCTGTCCAGCACGATCTTGCGCACGTGCGCCTGGCTGAAGTTGAAGGTATTGCCGGTGCCTGAGTAATTGGCGTAAGGGTTTCGCGGATCGGAAGACAGCATGTAGTAACCCGGATCGAAGCCCTTAAAGCTATAGACGGGTCCGCGATGGTCACCCTCGCACGTATGGTTATACACAACATCGAGCACGATGCAGATGCCTGCTTTGTGGAGAGCCTTCACCATACGTTTGAATTCAAGATACTGCCCGTCCTCATCACGAGTGGAGGCATACTGCGCATGCGGTGCGAAGAAGTTCAAGGGCATATAGCCCCAATAGTCGCCCTCTTGAGGATCGCGCTGAAATACAGGCATCAGTTCGACAACCGTTATTCCAAGCTCCTTCAAATATGGGATCTTTTCCGTCAGGCCGGAGTACGTGCCGGCACACGAAGGGTGTACGCCAGAATTTGGATTTTTCGTGAACCCCCTTACATGAAGTTCATAGATGATTACGTCTGATTCGGGGTGAGGGGAAACGTCCCCTGACCAATCGAAGGTGATATCGTGGCCAGTGAGGACTCCGAGCGGTGCTTTTCCCGCGTTGGGGCCCGGCCCAATTGCCATTTTGCGATCGAACTCGGGTGGGAAGAAAACACATTCAGCATAGGGATCGAGCAAAACCTTGTCGGGATCAAAACTGTGAACCCCAGCAACTGCTTGGCCCGAGACCGAGTAGGCGTAATAACGAGCACCGCGCATTTGATTGACCGGAAGCCTGCAATGCCAGATCCGTCCTGACTTGTTACGAACGAAATCGAAGGGGAACGTCAGGATGGGGCTTTCCACATCCTCCGCGGAATAGAGCAGCAGAGTGACACTTTCTGCATGTTCCGCAAAAACCGCAAAGTTAAAGGCCTGGTCCTCTTCCATCCACGTGGCACCCAGGGGTAACGGAGTTCCTCCTATTTGCTCCCATGTGGGACGTTTCACGGGTGACGCTGCCGCCGCACCGGGAGCGCGTTTGTTGTTGGCAAGTGCTTCAGCGGTTAGCTTGTTCATGTTTTGTAACCCCCATTCGCGCTTAAAATCACCTTTTATAAGCTGCTCGAAGACGCATTTTTGCCGCCGCCCGGACGCTTATGATCAATTCGCTCGCACAATTGTGGCGCCTTGCCCTTTGGCTGCCCGAGCGTTTGATCCCGCACTCGCGCCACGCTTCGATCTCTCCGTCGAGTCGTGCAGCGATTGAAAAGCGGTGATCGACAACATCTCCTTGGTGAACCGCCAGCGCCAATTTCCTTCCGCACGACCGGGTACATTCATGCGACTTCCGACTCCGAGGTCAAAAACGTCCTGTAACGGCGCAACGGTCAAAGCTGCCACGGATGACCATGCCAGTTCGATCAGCGCCGGTGCAGCTTCCGCACTATTCACCAGACGGCGGTTGAGATAGCTCCACAAAGTTTGTTTCTGCGAATCGGGCAACTGCTCATACCACTCGCGTGTTGGCGGGTTGTCATGCGTGCCGGTGTACGCGACCGTGTTACTGACAAAATTGTGCGGAAGATACGGATTGTCGGGGTGGCCATCAAACGCGAACTGTAGGACTCGCGTGCCGGGTATTTGATATTGATCCCGCAGTGATGCTACCTCCGCAGTGATGATGCCCAGATCCTCCGCGATAAATGGCAAATGTCCTAGTTCTTGCCGGATCGCCTGAAAGAGCGTGGCTCCTGGCCCTGGCACCCATTCTCCGGGCTGCGCGGTATTGGCGCCGGCTGGCACATGCCATGCAGCCGCGAAACCACGGAAGTGGTCCAGTCGAATCACGTCTACGTGATTCAGCAAAGTGCGAATCCTATCGATGCACCATCGGTACCCCGTGGAACGAAGCGCATCCCAGTTGTAGACAGGATTACCCCATAGCTGTCCATCAGCACTGAAATAATCGGGCGGTACTCCAGCGATGAAACGGGGCCGCCGCTGCTCGTCCAGAAGGAAAAACTCGGGACTTGCCCACACATCGCTGGAATCCGGTGAAACAAAGAATGGAAGGTCGCCTATCAGGCTCACGCCATTGGCATGCGCGTATTCCTTGAGTTGATCGGCTTGCCGCAGCAGCAGAAACTGTTCGAAACGAAAGCGATCAATTTCAATCGCAAGCTCACACCGCGCTTTGGCTAAAGCGGCAGGTTTGCGCTGGACTAAATCGTCGGGCCACTCGAGGTAATAAGAGCCGCCGAATTTGTTCTTTAGCGCTCGAAATAGCGCATAGTCTTCCAGCCAGGTCTCCTGTGTCGCACAGAATTCCTCATATGCCGGACGCAGATCCCCACGTTCGCCTGCATGGAACGTCGCCCATGCCTTTTCGAGCAGCTTCTCTTTGAAAGGAATAACAGAATCGTATTCCACCTGATCGGAAGGAAACTGGGATGCGCAGTCACTCGCCTTTAGCAGTCCGTCCGAGATGAGGCGCTCGGGGCTGATGAGCAGGCCATTGCCCGCGAACGATGACAGTGACTGGTACGGTGAATTTCCATAACCGGTGGGCCCAAGCGGCAATGCCTGCCACCACCCCTGCCCACTGTCGTGGAGGCGGTCGACCCACGAAAACGCTGATGGTCCCAGGTCGCCGACACCGTAAGGCGAAGGCAAAGAAGTAACGTGCAGCAGAATGCCAGAACTGCGGTATTCGGGCGGAAACGGCGGAAGCATAGACACCTCGCCACTGGCGCTCATTACAGGCTCGCCGCGGATGAACGCAATGCGTTGTTCACGATCTCCTGGGCCTCAGCCACAATCGACTCCAGATGCTGCTCGCCGCTGAAGCTCTCCGCATAAATCTTGTAAATATTCTCTGTCCCTGAGGGCCGGGCTGCAAACCAGCCGCTTTTTGCCACGACCTTTAGCCCTCCAATCGGGGCATTATTGCCGGGCGCCCGCGTCAACTTGGTCAGGATCGGCTCGCCTGCCAGACCCGATTCCTTGACCGAATCTGGCGATAACTGTTGCAATTTGCTTTTCTGCTCAGGGGATGCCGGCGCATCGATGCGCGTGTAGTAGGCGGTGCCGAACTCTGCTGCTAGTTCGCCGTAGTGTTCGGCTGGATCCTTGCTGGTGCGGGCCGTAATCTCCGCTGCAAGAAGAGCCATGATGGGGCCGTCCTTGTCCGTCGTCCATACGGTTCCGTCGCGGCGCAGAAAGCTCGCTCCGGCACTCTCCTCACCGCCAAAACAGTAGGAACCTCCAAACAGGCCCTCTACAAACCACTTGAACCCCACGGGCACTTCGCGCAAATCCCGGCCGAGTTTTTTTACCACCTTATCGATCATGCTGCTGCTCACTAGTGTCTTGCCTATTGCAGCCTCCTTCCGCCATTCTGGCCGGTGCGTGAGCAGGTACCGTATCGCGACTGCGAGGTAATGGTTCGGGTTCATCAGACCGGCTGATGGGGTGACAATTCCGTGTCGGTCCGAATCTGGATCGTTCGCGAAAGCAACTTGGTATTGGTTTTTCAAGGCGACGAGTCTCGCCATCGCATAAGGACTGGAACAGTCCATGCGGATCTTGCCGTCATGGTCTACGGTCATAAACGAGAAGGTGGGGTCAATCACGGGATTGACGACCGCGATCTCCAGCCCGTAAATCGCGTTGATCGGCTCCCAATATGGCCGAGCGGCGCCGCCCAGGGGATCCACGGCCAGCCGTAACTTTGCGCTGCGAATGGCCTCCATATCGACAACATTCTTGAGATCACGAACGTATGGCAACATCAGATCTTCTTCGTGCGTAGTGGATGCCGCCAACGCTTTCTCGAAGGTCAACCTCTTCACGCCCGCGTTCCCGGCGCGCAATAATTCGTTTGCCCTCGTTTCCACCCAGTGAGTCACATCGGTATCAGCAGGCCCTCCGTTCGGCGGGTTGTACTTAAACCCTCCGTCTTCGGGTGGATTGTGCGAAGGCGTGATCACAATGCCATCAGCCAAATGTTCTTTACGATCGCGGTTGTACACAAGAATGGCCCGTGAGATGACGGGCGTAGGTGTCACCCCGTCGTTTTGCTGAATAATGGTCTCCACGTTGTTCGCCGCCAGCACCTCAAGCGCAGTTCGCTGTGCAGGACCGGACAGCGCGTGGGTGTCTTTACCCATATAAAGCGGACCGTCCGTTCCTTGCGATCGCCGGTAGTCGCAAATTGCCTGTGTGATACCAAGGATGTGAGCCTCTGTGAATGTGCCCTGAAAGGGCGACCCACGGTGTCCGCTTGTGCCAAAGATGACAAGCTGGTTGGGGTCTTGCAGGTCCGGGCGTCGGTCGAAATACTCCTTCTCCAGCCGAGCGACATCCACTAGCAGTTCCTTCGGTGCGGGTTTACCAGCGAGTGGCGAAACCGCGTTTTGCGTCGGCTCACATACTGCTGAACGTTTTTTTACGGGATTCGGCATGGTTCTGCCTTCCAGATGTCGCGATTGTATTCAGCAATGGTGCGATCGCTCGAGAATTTCCCACAGCTCGCCACGTTCAGGATCGCTTTCCGCGCCCATTCGCCCGGATTTGCATATAATGCGCCTACTGCTTCTTGCGCCCGGCAATACGAAGTGAGGTCTGCCAGGTGCATGTACTGATCGCCGTTCGTCAGAAGAGTGTCGCGTAACGGAGCGAAGATGCCAGGTTCGTTGCGGCTGAAATAGTCGGAGAAGATGAGATCCAGCGCCGCTCGCGTCTCCGGCTCATTGTCGTAGTGCCAGTGCGGGTTGTACCACCCGCGGCTATTCTCCACTTGCTCTACCGTGAGGCCGAATAGGAACAGGTTCTCTTCACCGGCCTCTTCGGCCATCTCGATTGTTGCGCCATCCCGCGTGCCGACCGTCAGCGCTCCGTTCATCATGAACTTCATGTTGCTCGTTCCGCTGGCTTCGTAACCGGCGGTCGAGATCTGGTTTGAGACGTTGCTGGCTGGAAGCAGACGTTCCAACAGCGAAACGTTGTATTCGGGCAGAAAAACGACCTTGAGTCGACCCCGGATGGCGGGGTCTCCGTCAATCGTGCCTGCCAGATTGTTGATGAACTTTATGATTATCTTGGCCAAGCGGTACGCCGGCGCCGCTTTACCTGCAAAGAAGAATGTACGAGGGACCATCTCCGTGTCAGGGTTTTCTCGTAGCCGGTTATAGTTGACGACGATCCGAAGCGAGTTCAGGAGTTGCCTTTTGTATTCGTGGATGCGTTTGACCTGGCAGTCGAAGATGCTGTCCGGATCCACGATCTGCCCCGACGTCGATTTGATCCAGTTTGCAAACCGGACCTTGGCACTGCGCTTTGACGCATGGAAAAGTTCATGAGCGCCGGGGTCCTCGGCAAATGGTTTCAGTTTATTGATCTGGCTTAGGTCGGTAATCCAGTGTTCCCCAATGACCTGCGTGATTGCGCTGGCCAGTTCGGGATTTGTCCCGAGCAACCAGCGTCGCGGTGTCACCCCATTGGTTTTATTATTGAAGCGCTCCGGATACATCTCTGCCAGATCCCTCACCGTGGTCGTCCGCAGAAGTTTGGAGTGAACTGCAGCGACACCGTTGGTACTGTGCGAGCCGACGATTGCGAGGTTGGCCATGCGGATTTTTCGGTGGTTCCCCTCTTCCACAAGGCTCACACGCTCGACGCGCCCCTCATCGCCTGGGAACCGCACGCGAACCTCATCGAGGAAAAGCCGGTTGATCTCGTAGATGATCTCCAAATGGCGGGGGATGAACATCTCGAACAACTCCACAGGCCACTTCTCAAGCGCTTCAGGAAGCAGCGTGTGATTCGTATAAGCGAGCGTCTTCTTCGTCAAGTCCCACGCCTGCTCCCATCCCAGGTGGGCGTCATCCAGCAAAATTCGCATCAGCTCGGCGACGGCCAACGACGGATGTGTGTCATTGAGCTGGATTGCCGCCTTCTCGGGTAGCTTGTCCCAGTCGTTATTGAGCCGTCGGAATCGCCGCACGATGTCAGCGAGCGAACAGGCGACCAGAAAATATTCCTGGACGAATCGTAGTCCTTGCCCAACCATTGTTGTGTCGTCGGGATACAGTACGCGCGTGAGCGACTCCGCCTCAAGCGTGTCCCCCAGGGCTCCCACAAAATCACCGGTACCAAATTCCTGGAAGTCGAAGTAGTTCGGCGCAGCTGCGGCCCACAGCCGCACCGTGTTGATCGTTTTTCCTCCGAAGCCTACGACAGGTCGGTCAAACGGAATGCCGATCAGGGTTGATGGCCGTCCGCGTAGAACCTGAATGCTGCCTCCGATCAATTTGAACGAGCATCCTAGCTTCACTTCGACCATTTCAGGAGGCCGCACGACCTCCCAGGGGTCACCCATGCGGATCCAATTGTCCGGACTCTCCTTTTGCCATCCATCCACAATGGATTGCTTGAACATACCGTACTCGTACCGAAGACCGTAGCCTGTGGCTGGCAGTTCCATTGTGGCCATCGAGTCCAGAAAACAAGCCGCGAGCCGCCCCAGACCTCCGTTGCCGAGGCCCGCATCGGGTTCCTGCTCAATCAGCTCGAGCCAATCGAGTCCTTTCTCCTTCACCGCGTACTGAACCAAAGGGCTAAGCAAGAGGTTGCCTATGTTGTTGGTAAGGGAGCGCCCAAGAAGAAATTCCATGGACAGGTAATAAACGCGTTTGGGATTGGTTTTGTTATACGTGGTCCTCGTCAGCACCCAGCGTTGTGCGAGGACGTCTCGAATCGAATGCGCAACCGCCTCGAAACGCTCTCGCGCCGTCGCGACCTTCGGGTTGATGACGCGGTCGAAGACCAAATGTCGTTCGTAGAGTGCATTTTCCGAGCCGGCAAATGGGATTGGGCCGCACCCGTACTGTTTGAGAAGTTCCGAAACGCGCCATTCTTCTGGCGTTCTAGGGGCGACCACAGCGCCTTCCGCGGTCTTAACAACTTTTGTGCTCATTGAAAATCCTCACTGTCCAAATCATTGAAGTTGCCGTTGAGTAATCGACGCAACTTCGGCTGTATAACGATGCTAGAGTGGCCATCTCCACCCGGTAATCTCCGGGCTGTCGATGCCATGCTTGTGGGCGTAGGCCCGGCACGCAATCTGCTGGTTCCGGAATGTTTCCTTCGCGTGGCCGCCGATTCTCTGCAGTCGCGGAACGCGGTCAATTGCGTCGATCGCCAGGCTGAAGCGATCAATCTCGTTGTTGATGGCCAGCTCCATCGGCGTGTTGATGTTGCCTTGCTCCTTGTAACCCCGCACATGCAGAGTCTTGTTCTTGCGGCCGTAGGTCAAGCGGTGAATCAGATATGGATAGCCGTGGAAATTGAAAATGATCGGCTTATCGATAGTGAATAGAGAATCGAAATCCAGATCCGTTAATCCGTGCGGATGTTCCGTGCTCGGCTGCAGCTTGAAAAGGTCGACCACGTTGATGAAACGGATCTTCAGGTCGGGGAACTCCTCTCGCAGCAGCGCCGTGGCGGCGAGTGCCTCCTGCGTCGGGATATCGCCGGCGGAAGCGAAGACCACGTCCGGCTCGCCATGCTGGTCGTTACTCGCCCAATCCCAGATGCCGATGCCCTTGGTGCAGTGCTCGATCGCGCCATCCATATTCAAGTACTGTAGGTGCAGTTGCTTGTCGGAGACGATCACGTTGACGTAGTTCTCGCTCCTCAGGCAGTGATCGGCTACCGACAGCAGACAGTTCACATCGGGTGGAAGGTAAATGCGCGTGACCGCGGCGCTCTTGTTCAGAACCACGTCGAGGAACCCGGGATCCTGGTGCGTAAAACCGTTGTGGTCCTGGCGCCACACCGTCGACGTGATCAGGAGGTTCAGGGACGCGATCTTCTGCCGCCAGGACAGATGCTTGCAGGTCTCCAGCCATTTCGCATGTTGGTTGAACATGGAATCGATGACGTGGACAAATGCCTCATAAGATGAGAGAAAGCCATTGCGGCCAGTCAGCAGGTATCCCTCGAGCATACCTTCCATGGTGTGCTCGCTGAGCATTTCGATAACCCGTCCGTCCGTGGCCAGTTCGCCGCCATCCTTGTCTTCGGGGAAATACTCGGCGATCCAGAATTTCTTGGTGACCTCGTAGATGGCTTGAAGCTTGTTCGAGGTGGTTTCGTCCGGTCCGAAGACGCGGAAGTTGTTCATGTTCGACTTCATCACGTCCCGCAGGAAGTTCCCCAACGGCGGCACATTCTCGGCCTCAATTGTTCCGGGGCGATCCACTTTCAATGCGTAGTCGCAGAAGTTCGGTAGGCGCAGAGCCCTTCTCAGGATTCCGCCGTTAGCATGCGGGTTGGCGCTCATTCGCCGGTTTCCCTTGGGCGCAAGCTCTTTAAGTTCCGGAATCAACCTGCCGCTCTCGTCGAATAACTCTTCGGGTTTTAGGTCGCGCATCCACTTCTCCAAGCTGCGCAACTGTTCGGGGTTCTTCTTCACTTCAGTCAATGGCACCTGGTGGGCACGCCAAAAACCCTCGAGCCTGTGACCACCCACTTCTTTCGGTGCGCCCCAGCCTTTCGGGGAGCGCAACACGATCATCGGCCAGCGTGGACGCTTGGCTACGCCGGTCTCCCGGCATTCCTGTCGGTGCTTCTGGATTTCGAGGACGCAGTGTTCGACAGTCGCAGCCATCGCCTGATGCATCGTGTCAGGATCAGAACCTTCGACGAAGTAAGGCGTCCATCCGTAGCCGCGCAACAGGCTCTCCAGTTCTTCGTGCGTAATGCGCGCCAGAAGAGTGGGATTGTTGATCTTGTAGCCGTTCAAGTGGAGGATGGGCAGAACCGCGCCATCTCGAATGGTGTTCAGGAACTTGCTGATGTGCCAGGAAGTCGCCAGCGGCCCTGTCTCGGATTCGCCGTCCCCGACAACCGCGGCGACGATCAGGTCCGGATTATCGAACGCTGCGCCGCAGGCATGCGAAAGCACGTACCCCAATTCGCCGCCTTCGTGGATCGAACCGGGAGTCTCCGGCGTGCAGTGACTACCGATGCCGCCGGGAAAGGAGAACTGTTTGAAGAACTCGTGCAGACCAAGTTCGTCCTCACTCTTTTCTGGATATATTTCGGAGTAGGTACCCTCCAGATACCCCGGCCCTAGAACCCCTGGCGCACCGTGTCCAGGACCAGCCATGAAGATCATGTCCAGGTCCAACTTCTTGATCAACCGGTTCAGATGGATGTAGATGAAAGCGAGGCCGGGGCTCGATCCCCAGTGCCCAAGCAGGCGGTTCTTGATGTGCTCGGGCTTCAGCGGCTCTTTTAACAAAGGATTCGATTGGAGATAGATCATCCCGAGCGCCAAATAATTGCACGCCCGCCAGTATGCGTGGGTCTTTCTCAATTCCTCTGAGCTCAACGGCGAACCTTGGACCGTGGATCGCGCTTTCCCATACGCGCTCAGCGGCAGTGGCGCTATCACAGTTTTCGTGCTCATTGACACTCCTTGAGTCTTAGACTCATCGAACTCGCCACCTATGACAGAAACACTTCTTGGCCTCTGTGAGCGACGTCACATCACCAGGTGATGACGCTTCACTGCGCACCCGAACGATCCATTTATTATGTGCAGCCCTCAACAGTTTGACTGGTTGGGCGCGTTAAGACCGCTCGCGTGTTCCATCACTTGCAAGAGCACCCTCAGCACTGGTAAAGGTCGGTTTGGAATATAGGCCCTGCCGATCTTTGCTCAGTAGTATTTACGCAAGCAGGATGCCATTCGCAAACAACGAGAAAACAGGAGCTTCCTGTACTGTGCGGGGATTCGAGTGCCCGAATGCAGGCACTTGCCACTGGCAGTCCCTCATGCCCATCCCTCAGAAAATTTTATGCACGACGAAGCAACAACAGAGGAGTCGTGATCAGCCTAGCTCGGAATGAATTGACCCGGGACTTGTTTATGGCCTGCGTCAAGGCGGACCGCACCCGAGCCTGGATACTAGGTTTGATGTGACCACCCCAGCACATGAGTTTCGCTGACCCCAGTGGAGTTAGTTTCGGCTTCTGAAGAGTTCTGGGCACAATTGACGTCGATTTTGCGCCCAAATTGCGATCTCGTCTCTTTTCCTTGAACCCCCTCCCGCTGGCATTCAGGACGCTTGCTATTTGTCCGTTGATTGATGGCTGCCGTCAATTCGGACCGGGCCAGAAGAAAACAAGGCCATGCCGGAAGCCAACATCGACGTGTCTCGGTTTCGATGCTGATTGCGTTGGGTCTACTGACCTTGTGTGCGGAACCCTTGGAATGGCTAAGGTTCTGCACACATTATTCAGAACACGGATGCTCGTCCGGCCTTCGTGCTGCTCTTCGCGCCGTCATGAAATCGTAATAGTAATAGCGGTGAATGGCGGCAATATGCGAACGAAAGGTGAAGAAAGAAGGAGAAAGTGATTCGTCCCGTTTCATCGCAACTTGCTGAATTCCTTCGATTAGCACCAACTCCGGCAAGTTCTGGTGAAATTGGTGGTTCGTCTGTTAATTCGCCGCGGCGAATTGCTAGTTCGAATCTAGCCCGGGGAGCCAACTTCTCCCGATCTTTCAAATGCTGTTCGGCTCTGTTGACCTCCTCTTTTTGGCGCACCCTGCTGGGGAGCGTCTTTCTGGGCGGAGCATCCCGGCGCTTTATTCCTTCCCGAAGATCAGGCTTTTCGATCTCCGGGCCGGGATGCGGGCTCGACGCGCCTTTTGCGTCCCGGACGGTTCCGCGGGAGGAATCTGTCTTCGGCGTCGCTAAAACCTGTGATGTCAACAGAGCCACTTGCCGTAGCATCGCAGGATGCGCTCTCGAATTTTTCGGACGATTAGAAAATGTCATCTGATTGATTGTGAATTGGTTGCGGCTATTTCTAATCGTTTCTAGCGGTCGATTAGATTCTGGAAGCTGGACAGCTGGAAGCTTGAGGCTGGATCGTGAGAAACAGCATGTGGAGCGGCTATCAGGAAATGTTAAGTGCCTGTGATTCCAATTCGTTAGCGCGAATTTTGAATTGGGCACAGCTGCGATTAGCCTTTTCTTCGCCCTCCTCAAAGTTGAGGAGGGGAGCCTCGCGGTATGAAAGCGAGAGCCCCTCGGCTAGGCTCGGGACGCAAACTACGCGCCAGCTCTCGCACTCCATATTGGGCGAGCGAAAGGCGCGGCTGGGTTCGGGTTGGTTTTGCGAGGTGTCCCATTTCGCACAGATTGTTACTGCGCTCTTTTGGTTGAATTGACACGGAAACTCTGAGCCCATGGAATTTCGCAGAGCGAATGCTGGGGGTTCAGGCGCAGTTTAGGATTGGAATGAGCGGGAAAAACTTTCGAGTCGTACAGGCCGGCCAACGGACGAACACGGAGGGAAAACCAGTCAGCAACAAAGTACTGCTGGCAACTCCCGATAATGAGTACGAGTCGATGCGCGGCGACCTGAGGTATATCGACCTGCCGCATCATCTGAGCCTTCATGAGCCGACGCAGAAAATCGAGTTCGTCTATTTCCCGAACCGCGGGATGGTTTCTCAAGTGGTGGTAACCAAAGACGGCCGGACCGTGGAAGTGGGCGTAGTGGGCAACGAGGGCTACGTTGGGGCAGGATTGGCAGCCGGCTTGAGCAGAAGCTCCGTGCGTGAAGTGATCCAAATCGCCGGGGACGGCTTCCGAATGATGGGCAATGCGCTGGAACGCATTCTGAAGTCGGCGCCGCAATTACAGATGATATTGAACAGGCATACGGGGCTTCAAGGAATGCAAGTCGCGCAGACCGCGGCGTGCAACCGGCTGCACGATATTCAGCAGCGGCTCTCGCGGTGGCTGCTGATGACTCAGGACAGGGTGGACGCCGGAGTGCTTCCGATCACCCACGATTTTATCGCGACCATGATGGGAACCGATCGATCCACGGTGAGCCTGGCAGCGTCCGTGCTGCAAAAAAAAGGAATCATAGATTATGTGCGGGGCGCGGTGAAGATCGTGAACCGCAGGAAACTCGAGAAATCCTCCTGTGAGTGCTACGGCGTCATTCAACAGTTCGAGGATGACCTCGGATTGAGATAGCAATTCTCTTTAGTGTCGGATACCCCACAGACAGCAACCTCTTTCTATCGTTAGTGTTCACTCATTGTTTGCTCACCTCGCTTTTGATGATTGTTCAAAAAGCGCTGGTTCGGGCGGAACCTCGCTCCGTTCAAGGGGCAGAGCGGCTTTATCGCCGCGGGGCCGTCGAGGACAAATGTTCCATCGGCTTTCAAGAAATTATGAGCCGAGCAAATCTCGAGGTGTGTCATGGAGCGGGCGCGTCGCAAGCTGGTGTGGGTCGAAAGACCGAATTTTCAGGGATGGGCTTGCTCGGAATGTGGGTGGGCGTTCAACCCATCAGGGCCGCCCTTTGGCATATCCATGGACGAGATGATGGAGCACTTCGAACAGCAGCGCGACAAGGAGTTCAAGTCCCATGTCTGTGCGGAGCACCCGAGATCTCCAAAAAATCCACGCTAGCCAAAGCATTCGCGGGTTATGCCTGGCATGCCTCGCCCGGTTTGCCCGGCTATCGGCTGCTATCTGACGTATGTGTGCTGTATGTGACATAAATCAACCGGCCCTAGATGCATAGTTGCGGCTGCCGCGATTCCGAAAGCGGAGGTTCTAAATTTGGAGGCCTATCACATGCATCGAACACATCGTTACATCGCTTCGCTTTTCCTCACCGCTGCCCTTGCGGCACCAGTTTCAATTATGGCGGCTCCCGTACCTCAAGAAGCCGGCGTTCAGGTTCGAGTGTACGACTCTGGTCACCACGACTATCACAACTGGGATGACCACGAAGACCGCGCCTACCGTGGCTATCTGACAGAGCGGCACGAGAAGTATCGCGAGTACAGCAAACAAAACCACAAACGGCAGAACGAATATTGGAACTGGCGCCACAGCCATCCAGATCACGATTAAGGAAGGCGTTTCGCTGGACGAGAGTGCCGATTGTGACACCGCTTGGCCGGAGTCCGGCGGAGCGGTGTGAGTCTGCTTCGATCATGAGGCGAATGCTTTGAGGTTAGGGTGAGAGTGTGAAACGACCCATCGGTGTAACAGTCATCGCAGTTCTGACGTTCTTCGCGGCGGCGGGGTTGGCTCTGGGCTCCGCCGCTTTCTTTCTCGTTGCGGTCATGGGAATGACCGGCGGAGATGAGGCGGAGCCGGTCTCCGTGGCAATCGCCGGAATGGGAATTGCGGGAGGATTTTCGCTGCTGGTTCTCGCAGGCGTTGGCATCTGCCTGGCGATTGGCGTACTGAAACTGCGCGGATGGGCGTGGTTTTTATCGGTCGCATCCATTGTGGCGGGGATCGGCTGCACGATTCTCAGTCTCTTCGCTTTTAGGGGGTATCTGATGTTTCCGGATGTGCCGTCGATCCTTTGCCATCTACTTGTCATAACGACGGCAGTCTGGATGCTGGCCTACCTCCAACATCCCCGCGTCAGGCGAGCTTTCGGAGAGCTGGCCCCCTCTCCTGCTCGGTGAATCAGGCTGACAGCGACGGTCTAACTCCGGTTAAGCGGGCGTGGCGGCATTCACAGCAACCGATTATTTGTGGCGTCGGTCGCCACTGTGTTCCGAATGGCCATTGGCATCGAGCCAGGTGAGAAGTGCGCGGATGCTGCCGTGCGCCAAGGCAATGCTTGAATCGGCCGCGCCGTAATAGAGGTTGATAGTGTCGCCATCCGCGCCGATGGTGTAGCCGCAGGGGAAAACGACGTCCTGAACATCTCCCTGGCGCTCGTACTCCGCCTCCGGCGCGAACATCCAGGAATCCCCGCGAATGAGGCATTTTTCGGGCTGCTCAAGATCGAAGAGGGCCAGCCCGAGGCGGTAGATGGAGCTTGAGGGCGTCCTGCGCACGCCGTGATAGATCATCAGCCAGCCTCTGGGAGTTTCAATCGGCGGCGGCGACATGCCAATCTTGTTTGCATCCCACCAGGCGCCACGGCGGGCTTCGAGCATGAGCTTGTGGCTTCCCCAATGGCGCAAGTCGGGAGAGTAAGAGATCCAGACGTGGGCTCCGAGCGGCGTCATGGGCCGATGGATCAGCGCCCAGTAACCATTAATCCTTCGGGGCAGCAATGCGGCGTCTTTGTCATCGGGAGGCATTACGACGCCAAATCGTTCGAAGCACCGAAAATCTTCGGTCAGAGCCAAAGAGACTCCGGGACCGCCGCGGGAATAAGAGGTGTAAGCCACAGCGTATTTTTTGAGTTCGGGGACAAAGGTGATGCGTGGGTCCTCGATGCCCCAAATTTCCTCGGGGTATTGGTCTGGATCGGGCATCAAAGTCGGCTTGGGGTCTATCTTCCAGGCGTCTACCCCGTTCACGGAGCGGGCGGCGCACAAGTGGGAAAGCCCGCGGCGATCTTCGACGCGGCAAAGCAGAAGAGTTGTCGCGTCTGGCAGGAGCGTTGCGCCCGCATTGAAAACACTGTTCATGGAGTACGGCCAATCTTTGCCGGTCAGGATAGGATTGGCAGAGTGCCGGAGAAATAGAGTTTCATATTTTGTCATCGTGGCCTTTATGGAGACTTTAGCTGCTTTGATGGAAGGGATTTCCCAAAGTTCGATTCGTCGATAAAGAGACCTTCATGCTCTTCCGAGCTTTTTCTCTGTGCCGTCGCCTTCGTCCAACTGGCGCATTTCGAGGAGCGCCATTAAGAAAGACAGGGTTGACTCCGCCCCCTGATTTTCATTCGCGCGGTCGGGATGCAGCCCGTCTCGACAACCGCCGGTTGCGGGATCGTAGAGTGCGATCTGGAGGTCGTTGTCTCCCAAGAACCAATTGAAGGCGGACCATGCCTCTTTGCGCCAGCGGCCTTTTCCGGTCGAGCGATAGGCTTGCAAACATGCCGAGACGACCGCGCAGGCTTCCACCGGTTGTTGATCGAAGCGCGCCTTCTCGCTTGTCTTGGAATAAAAGCCGTGCGATCCGATGGGCACGAAATGGCCCTTCAGCTCACAATGCTGGATGGTGACCAGCCAATTCAAGGCTTCGAGTCCCGTCGAAATCATTTCATCGTTCGCGGCGCGCGCGCCTGCTCGAATCAGAGCCTGCGGCAATCGTGCATTTGAATAGGCTAGCCCATTTTCAAACCATTTCCAGTCATCGGAGCGATTGGAGCGGTAGGAATTCAGTAGCCGATTTGCCAGCGCGTCGGAGGCACCTAGCGCCGCCCGATCACCCGGGAACGAGTCAAGATATTCCTGCAGTCCCAGCAATGCGAAAGCGCAGGCGCGCGGACTCTTGAATTCGACGGCTGTGGGAACGGCGAGTTCAAACAGGCGCGCGGCAGCTCCGCGCAGTCCGGCGTTGTTGGATCTTCCAAGAATAGTTCCCAGCCCCCAAATGGCCCGGCCATGGCTGTCTTCCGAGCCTTCTGGCTCCTGCCATTGGCGTTCATAGCTAAGGCAATTTCTGAACCGTTTGGTGACTGGATCGAAAGCATGCCAGAGGAAGGCCAGGTAGCGAGGGGCGAGGTCAGAGGAACCTGGTGGCGAGTGAAGGCCAGTCTCCTCCAGAAGCGCGGTTACGATTAATGCGCGCGCGTTGTCGTCGGTGGTGTAACCCTCCGGATAGTTGGGGACCACGAAAACGGCGTGCTCCAAGATTCCGGTATCATCCGTCATTCGATGCAGGTGATCCAGCTTGACGGCAGGGAGCCGTCCGAGAGATTTTTCCGTGTTCTGTGCGGAGAACGTGGCGCGCGGATTTCGCAGGCGTTCATTATAGATGCGCTCGAAACTTTGCATGTACTTTTGCGCCACTCGATTCCAGACCATGTCGCGCGCATACAAATAGGCGCGCTTTCGCATGGCGTGTCTTCCGGTTTCGTCGTCCAGAAGCGCAATCGTTTTTTCAGCGATCGCCTCCGGATCATCAAAGGGCACCAGCGCGCCGCGCTCACCGTTCAGCAGTTCGACGGCGTGTAAATAAGGTGTCGAGATGATCGCCTTGCCGGCGCTCAAGGCATACGCCAGCGTGCCGGAAACGACTTGCTCCTTGTGTTTGTATGGAGTGATGTAAATATCCGCCGCGCCGATCAGTTCAACCAGTTCCTGGGGACTCTCAAAACGGTTGCGGAAAATCACATTGGCTTCGACGCCGAGTTCCTTCGCCAAATTCTGCAGGTAGTCGCGGTACTTATCACCTTCGTGCCGGAGGACGTGCGGGTGAGTGACACCGGAAACCATGTAAACGACGTTGCTGTGACGCGACAGGATTTTAGGCAGGGCCTTAATGACATTTTCGATGCCTTTGTTCGGCGAAAGCAGGCCAAAGGTGAGCAGGACATCCTTTCCTTCCGTTCCGAACCCATCTTTGTAGAAATTGGGATCAGTGAAAGCCAGATCGGGGATGCCATGTGGAATCAGATCAATTTTTTCG
Source organism: uncultured Acidobacteriota bacterium (assembly GCA_963701005.1). GTDB lineage: Bacteria > Acidobacteriota > Terriglobia > Acidiferrales > UBA7541 > Palsa-295. Next base: position 671,902 of record OY969555.1, on the reverse strand, counting down.
GCCGGAACGTGGAAGACTTCTTGAAGGATGTCACGAGAGTTCTGGCTCATGACGATCAAGCGGTCTGAAAGGGTCGCAATTTCCGCCATCACCGCGCGCTGGTCAGCCGTCGGATCGCGAAGCACCGTGTGGAGGGTAGTGATGAGAGGCATCTGCAGGCGTCGAAGCAGCTCCAGGACATGTCCGCCGGCACGGCCTCCAAAGATTCCATACTCGTGCTGGAGGCAGACCAGATCGACATTGCTGAAATTCAGGAAGTCCGCGGCTTGTCGGTAGGAAGCCATGTCGTTTTCGGACAGCTCGAACCTCACTCTTGCAGGATACTTGTAACCCTCTTCGACATCGTTCACCGGAAGCGCCAGCAGCTCCGTCGTACCGTATTCGGCGTGTATCGCGTCGCACAAGTCCGTCGTAAACGTCGCGATTCCACACCGCCTGGGAAGATAATTGCCCACAATCGCGATTCGACTCGGGAGTGCCGCGCGCGGCGGTACAGGGGTCAGCGCGACCGGCGTCTCTTCCAAGGCCAGCGACTGCACTTCAAACAGCGCAACGGTATCTGTGAGAGGCATTATTTTTGGCACCGACATTCGATTCCCCATGAATCCGTGAGTTGCGGAAGAATCACGGCATTACTTCCCAAGAATCATCCACCTTGGATGGATTTCTACTAACTGGCTTTTTGACGAATCCTGGATTGCGCCCAAGCTGTCGAAGAGGGCCGTGTTGCCTTACTCGTGCAAGACAACCGTCAACAGCGACTTATTGACTTTGATCTTGCCGTTGTATTCGATGAAGCCAAGCTTTTTGAATTTGTTCATGAAAAAATTCACACGCGAACGCGTGGTTCCGATCATGCCGGCGAGCGTCTCCTGGGATACTTTCGGCAAGATGCGGTCCGGTTGTTCCTGTTTCCCGTAGCGTGCGAGCAGCAGAAGCGTGCGCGCCAAGCGTTTTTCACTGGAGTTGAAGAGCTGATCGATCAGATCCTCTTCGACCCGGATGTTGCGCGCAAGCATGAAGGCGATGAAATGATCGGACAATTCATGCTCCGCGTGGAGTACGCGCAGCAATTCGTCTTTCTTGATAACTAGAATCGTGGTGGGAGTGATCGCTGTAGTGGTGCCCATCCGGATCGGCTGGCCTGCCATGCATCCCTCGCCGAAAAAGTCGCTCGGACCAAACATAGCCACGATGGCTTCTTTTCCGGATCCATTCACCACAGAATATTTCACGCCGCCTTTCTGGACGTACATGACAGTATCCGCGGCATCTCCCTGCGAGAAGATTGATTCATTCCTTCGATACTCGGCAACCTTTCTCGCCACCCCAGCCGTATCGAGAAAGACTTGCGGGTCGAAAAAGTCGCCATTCCCATTTTTCTTGAGTTTTTGGAGTTTCATATTTATCTCGAACTTCCACCTCACTCCTGCCGTACAGAACCCACACTCACCCTACCAAGAAGGCCCTCGCAAAACTGTGCGAAAGAGCACAGTCCGCATCCTGGAGGGCCTCGATGATCTGGCGCTGGACGCAGCAAAAAAGGGAAGTCCGCCGGGTTTAGGGCTTTTTCTCCGGGCTAGGCTCACTTTTACGCGCCGGTTCGGACCTCGGCGCGCTTTCCGGCCTTGCCGCAGCCTGATGTTGCGCGGCAGGTTTCGGCGCCGCTTCAGCGCGGGGAACCGCCTGGTGTGACGGTTGTGAGCTCGTGTTGGTGTGAGCCGGTTTGGGCTCCGGTCGCGCCGCCACGGGCTTTACCTTTGCAGGAGCGGGTTTTTCCGCTTTCTCTGGGGCTGCCTTATTTTCATTCGCGTGAGTTGCCGCTGCTTTATTCGAAGGCGCCTTGTTCTCACTCGTGCGACTTGCCGCTGCCTTGTTCTCGGCTGCCTTGTTCTCACTCGCGTGGGTCGCAGCAGCCTTATTCGCTGCCGCCTTATTCTCACTCGTGCGAGTTGCCGCTCCCTTGTTCTCGGCTGCCTTGTTCTCACTCGCGTGAGTCGCAGCGGCCTTATTCGCTGCCGCCTTATTCTCACTCGTGCGAGTTGCCGCTGCCTTGTTCTCGGCGGCCTTGTTCTCACTCGCGTGAGTCGCAGCAGCCTTATTCGCAGCCGCCTTATTCTCACTCGTGCGAGTTGCCGCTCCCTTGTTCTCGGCGGCCTTGTTCTCACTCGCGTGAGTCGCAGCGGCCTTATTCGCTGCCGCCTTATTCTCACTCGTGCGAGTTGCCGCTGCTTTATTCTCGGCGGCCTTGGTTTCAGTGGCCTTGTTCTCAGCCGACCTGTTCTCAGCCGCTTTATTCGCAGTCGCCTTGTTCTCGCTCGTGCGAGTTGCCGCTGCCTTATTCTCGGCTGCCTTGTTCTCGGCCGCCTTGTTTTCGGTGGCCTTCGCTTCAGCCGCCCTATTCTCGGTGGCCTTGGTCTCGGGTGCAGCACCCTTGGCTGCGACCACACCCTTGCCGGTAAACTCTCCGGGTTTCGATGTTGCAGCGATCGGGGGCTTGCCATGATTCACAGACGCCAGAAGTTCGCGGTTCTGGCTTGCGGCCTTTTGATGCCCCGTCTGGGCGGCAGTTGCGGGAATATGACGCGCATGAGCTGCGGTCTCTTCCGCGGCCGTCGCTCGAGCAGTTGTTCCGCCGGTTCCGCCGTGGTAGCTGACGTTGTTTCCGGCTCTCTCGTTGCTCACGGATTTTTCGTAGCTGTTGCGAAAGTTCCTCTCATCTACGTTGTTCACCGATCGGTTGTAGTAGTACTCGTTGTTTCTCCAATATCCGCCTTCGTAGCCAGAGCCGCCGTAGCCAAAGCCATAATTAACGCCGCCATAGAAACCGACAGTCGGACCCCAGTAGCCCTCGTTCCAGCCGTATCCGCCATCACGCCAACCCCAGTAACCAGGAGTCCACAGCACACCAACCTCGGGCGGCTCGACCCATGTGCCAGGCACCCAGAAATATCCTTCGTCACCGTAAGCCCAGTAACCGGGGGTCCACAGATAACCTTCCTGCGGGCAAATAGGTTGCGAGTACGCCACCAGCTCGGGCGGAGCGACCGTGATAGACACGCCGAACTGTGCGAACGACGTGGCCGGGATGGCCAGCATCACAAAAAGGATTAGCAAAAATCGAATGGAGCGGTGAATACGCATCTTCATTACCTCGCCGGAACATCCTTCGCTTGCCCGGTGTTGCCACGCCTCTGCGGGTTGCGCGGATGGAAAGGCTACGCGACAGAACCAAAATCGCACATGTGGATTTCCAAAACTGTCCGAAATGGCACACTTCCTAAAAATCACGGAAAGAACGTGCATGGAGAAGGGATCGCAAAAATGGGCGCGAAGAGAATCAGGCTCTGAAAGAATCGTTATCGCACGGGATCTTTCTGACGCGTTGCCTTTACGCCTGTCAGAATTCCAACTCCTAGGAGTATGACCGCGGCCACAATGATCCAGTGCGCGGGCATGTGCACCAAATATGCGGCATAGATCAGCCCGCAAATCACCATCGCGAATCCAATCGAGTAAATGCCGAATGACATAGCACCTCCATCTCACATGCGGCCATAAGGCGATGGCTACTGTGTCTTGCCCTTACATCCGCCGTGCCCGCACAGACAATCGATGTCCGGTGTCTTTTCCATGGCCGCGCACTCGGTGCTGCAGTACCTGCCCGATGTCGTCACGCACGAACAAACCGGGTGTGCACACTTTTCAGGCTTCGTAGTCGTCATCTTTTCTCCTAGGTTCCGAACAGCGTGGGTGATGCCAGGCAGTATCTTAGTTGTTCAAATCAACCGTTTCTGTACTGAAAGGAACACATCGTTCTTTACCACACCACTCCAACTGCAAGCGTCCCCCAAGAATCCAGACGAATGTGTGACGCGCGGCAGTTACGCGCCCTATGGACGCGCCGGCTCTGGCTCGCGGACCAACTCTTCAAAGAGCGTCCGGTAATGAATCATCGCTTGACGCAAGTCTTCGGTGCTGGCCTTCCCCTGCGTTTGACGAACTGCGCTTAGGTGTGCGGCGCGGTAATTTTCGAGAACCAGCGGATGATCCACGGAGATATCCGCCGCCCGCTGTTCGAAGTCGCTGACAGGATAGCCGCGTGTGGACATCACATCACCCAGCAGAAGGTCTGCATCCTTTACTGCGGCTCCGGGACCGTCAACGAACCGCGACTGGACTTTGCCCCAAGTCTCGACAAACCGCGCGCGATCGCCCGGAGCGAGCGGACGGATGTGCAAGCCCTCCACTCGTTCTGCGAGTTCATCGAGGGCCGCTTCCGCTTTCCGCCGGCTCCCGCCTTCTTGTACGGCGCGGGTGTATTCGGCGCCGCCAAACTGCGTGCGCAGTCTCTCCGTTCGGCGTTTGCGAGTAAAAAGCCAAATAGCGATGCCTGCGGCCACCATCACGACGATGGCGATGGCAATGACTATCTGGGTCGTGCTGATCGCTGATAGGTTCATGACTTGCCTCCAATTTACGGTCGATTCTTTATGCGCAATCTTTGGTTTGTTGTAATTCGTTTGTGAGAAGCGTCACCAGGTTTACGGTTTTTCGATGGTTTTTTCGACCTGGCCGATTTTATTTTGGATTTTCCCGGCTATTTTTTCGCCAATGCCTTCGCCTTCCAAGTCGGGATCGTTCGTCAGCTCGCCCACTTTTTCCTTGATCGTGCCTTTCACTTCGTGAACCTTGCCTGCAATTTCATTCTCGATACTTGGCTTCATTTGGTCATCTCCTTAGAATCGATTTCAAAGCCGGTGCTCAATTGGCGTGCGCCGCGTAATCAATTTTTCCTGCCTCCGGCCGTCGCTGCGACCAGCGTTTGCCACCATCCCGGAATACCAAAGCTTCTCTTTCGATGAACTGGCATTTCGACTACCGATGATCTGGGCATGTATGCTGGGCCAGAAGCCAACGCGTGAAACCGGACTATCTTCGCGCCTTCATAGATCGCTGTTGCAATGACCATGCAGATGGTAAAAAACGCAAAAAATGCGACGTACCCAAGAAGAAAGATCACAAAAGCGGCGAACACTTGCAGTGCGGCGTTATATGAAAGAACAAAAGCCATTGGGACCTCTTTGGCGACTGATCTCCCTGGATCTCTACGAGATTTCAACCGAGCCTGCCTCTAAACTCGACGCGTCTCTTGCTGGATGTGCTCGCTCGTGGTTTCAATTGCGCAACATCCCGACGCGATTTCCCACCCATCAGTCACCCGCATAGCGGCTCTGCCCGCGGGTCTGAATTTTGCCGGCGTGTTAGATTCTTGCTGGGCTGCCTCTCATGAAGTGCAGCACAAGCAATATCAGGCCCACAACCAGGGCAATGTGAATGAAGGCGGTGGTTACGTGAAATGCGAAGAACCCAAGTAGCCAAAGAACAATCAGAACTACGGCGATCATCCCAAGCATGTTTTCATCTCCTCGCTGTTGAGCGCGGGAACGGCTGTGATCTCGTCCGTCCGGTCTGCGGCGATGCCTCATCGTCTGCGGGAGGACAACGGACAGGCTGCACATTAGTCACATTGAAGACGGGCGTATGTCTTATTGTGAACACTTCCGCAACTTAATTTCACGCGCGCCCTTCCTGCCGATTGCCGTGGGCTGAAAGTAACTGTAACGGCTGCTGCGAGAATTTCGTCGCCAGATTCGGTCTGTGCGTGTGCTTCCGGAATGTGGGCGGGCCGCATTGCGCGAGCTGCTTCATAGGGCGCCGCGGACTGCCAATCCATTGGACGCGAGGTCGAGCGCGTTGCTGAGCGGGAAACAACCGGGGAGGATCGGTGGCAGCGGGTTCCTCCATTTGGGGGAGATGGGAGTCAGAACCCGCTGCCCGGCGGGCCAAAAGTTTGATCTATGAATCGATCCAGTCGAACACTATTCAGAATACTACGTCGATGTCGGCGACTCTCCGCGCCGGCGGGCTAAGAAACCGACGGCGGCGAGCCCGAGCAGCATAAGCGAAAGGGATCCAGGTTCCGCCGCGGGAACGGGGTCAACTTCCTTCCTGTAAACATGAAAGTTCGAGTTGCGCGGTCGCTGTGCTTCTCCCACTTCGCGCGAGTCCATTTCGTCACGCGAAAAGAAGGAAACGCGGTCGTGAGAATCAGGGTTGTCGAGGTCGACATGATAGTTGTCCACATCCGCTGACATGGGAACACCCGCGAATACTTCCACCGGGGCGGGCGCTGTTCGAAACTCAGCGTTCACAGGCTCGCTCATATTCAAGGTGGATTTACCGGTCTCTTTCGCAGAGGTTTCAAAGCTGCGAGGCTCATTCGCGGATCCGGGGTATGGGATTTTGTCGGCCCAAACTGGCGCCACCGCAAACAGTACAGCTCCCCCAAGCAACAAAGTTGATCTAAGCTTCATGTGGTTTCTCCCAAGGCCGAATCGATAGTTCTTCGGTGATGCCGAATACTAAGCGTGGGGAACGAGAGAGTCTGTTCAATTTTGCACACGCTCATCGTTTCGCTATTCGTTCGCGGCCGAATTTCAGGATTTGAAGAACGGTCGACACCGCCCCTGGGCTCACCAAAAAATATTTGCACCAGTGTGCAAAAGAGAACAGTGCCAAATTCGCTCCACGATTAGGATGCGCCCGTGAATGGCGAGGCCAGGGCGACAAGAACTCGAATCCAGGGCTGGGGAGAGTAATGGCCGCCCGCCTCGCCGTTCTAAATTTCAAGGTTTCAGGAAATTGAGATCGAATTTTCGGTGAAGGTAAGCAGAAGCGCCCAAGCAACAGGAACAATTGTCAAACAGGGTTTTGTAGGGACGGCACTCGGGGTCGTGGGATTCAGGCTCCATCTTCAATTCTGAAGCTATTTCTCAGCGATAGACTCTCTCTTCTGACTCTTCATCGAATAAAGCGCCTTGTCCGCGGCATATAAGAGCGGCCCAATTGTTTCGGCGTCCTTGGGGTAACTGGCGATACCGATGCTGACGGTGAGCTTGGGTTCCTCGCCATCATTCGCGAAAAGTTCGCTGATACGCATCGCGACCAAATTCGCCGGCCCTGCCGCCGTCTCCGGCAGGACGAGCGCAAACTCATCGCCCCCATAGCGCGCCGCGGTATCGATCGACCGGCAACAGAGACGCAGGACGTTGGCCAGCCGGCACAGTGCCTGACTTCCTGTCTGGTGGCCGAAGCGGTCATTGATCTGCTTCAGCCCGTCCAAATCAAGGAATAGCAGAGTGAATTCCCGCCCCGTCCGCTTAGAGCGCATGATTTCGGTATCGAGCACGTCCACGAGTTCCCGGTAATTGGCCAATCCGGTCAAACCGTCACTGGCGGCTCGTCGCCGAAGTTCCTCCTCAATTGCATGCTGGTCGGTGACGTCTTCGACGATAATTCCAAAAGCGTCCATTGCGCCCTTCTCGCCGCGTACTTTGCGCCCACTGAGACGGACTCTCAACTTCGTACCGTTTTTCCGTTTCCAGTCGGTTTCGAGGGGATCGACTCGCCCTGCTTGAAAGGAGGGTTCCAGCAATTGCGCTAGTTTGATCGGATCCTGGATGACGTCGCTCGCGAGATTCGCAGACTTGAGTTCCTCTCTTGATTTATACCCGAGCATGGTGACAAGCACCTGGTTGACATCGAGGAAGCTGCCATCCCTGCGGCAGCGGCACATTCCGTAGGCCGAGTTTTCAACCAATGCGCGGTAGTCGGCTTTCGAGAGTCGCAACTCTTTCTCGGCTCGATCGCGTTCTTCCCGCAAGCTCTTTTCGTCTAGAACCCGCCGAACAGCCATCGGAAGACGAGCGATGCGATCCATTTCGATGCAATCGAGGACGCCATCCCCCGCGAACTCCTCTGCAGTTTCTCTCCGCAGGCTGTCTGTTACAAAAATAAGCGGTGTTCGCTTCTTCGTCTGGCGCAGCAATTCGAGCATTAGCGTCCCCTGGCAGTCGTTGCCCGGGCTCTCGGCTATAATTAGGTCGTAGTGCTGCGAGATCACGCACCTGGCCAGGTCCTCGAAATTTCGAGCCACGTCCGATTCGACATTGAATTGCACGCTATTCAACTCTTCAAGGCAGCGCTCTACTGCCCTCAAATCCGTGTGAACGAACAAGATTTGCATGGCTTGACTGCGGCGGCTCGATTTGCACCGCGCGGCTGCGCCTTGCTGATCAAGCCCTGTTCCCGTTTGTGCTGAAGTACTCATCTAAATCAAGGCCGAATTCCCTGCGGCCGACCGCCGGTAAGACAAGGCGACGGGCAGAATTCCTGGACGTCATTACGCGAACAATGTAGAGGAAGCCAGCGGGGTGTGGCTGTTCAATTTGGAACAGTTTCGTATAGGTTCAACTCGTTTCCTTTGGATTCGCCACAGTACTCCGGATGAACTCGATCCGTGCCAAAAGTCCAGCATCGTACTACCCCAAGGGATGAAGCACGCTTTCCACCTCTGAAGGCGTGACTCACGCCGCATCCTGGCGGTGGGGCCGAGTGCTTTACCACGCTGGAGCGGCAACCGAGAATCACATTTTCTTGAAACTGAGCCTGCGCCTCGCTTCAAAAAACCGCAAGTCCGACAGGCGCCATTGTGCTGGATCCCATGGCTGCTGCAACCATCGATACAGAGTCGCTTTACTGTGCCTCAAATCCACTGAGCCGACGGCAGACAGAATTCCACCCCTCCAAACAAGACACCCCTGATACCACGCTCGGAGTGGCTGAAGCGATCGCATCAGCCGCCGGTGCAGGATCGCAGCCCATTGCGTTCGCGCCGGTGAGGTGGCGGCGGACAAGATACGATCTCTTGAACCCACGCTCCAACGGACCAGAGAAAGGCGCAGAGCAATAATCCGCATCAGGACACGGCTGAAAATTCCTGATTTCGCCCTGTCACCTGGAGCAGGAGGGCCCGAGGACACTTGAGGATCGGTCACCTGGGTCCTGTTTGAGCCTGCCAGTGGTCCGGACCTCCCTTTCGGGTCGACAATATGAAGGAGGCGAGGCAGGGCATCCGGCACTGGTTTGATCGCCAATCCCGAGTTGAATTGAATTCTGAGATCAGAGAAGAATTCAGCCAATTCCGAGGGTCGATTCCTTTCGATTTGTCCTGGCCCAGGCGCGACCGGCACTGTAGCCTGAACGCCCAGGGGTTCGATCATCCCAACACGTCCCTTATGGCCCAAAATCTCTTCACAATGCATGGGCGCGATGGCAAGTTCATCGACAGGGTTGGTCACAATATCCGCTAAGGCAAACGGAGCCGAAAAAAGGGATGTCAAAGGGTCTGAGTGTTCCGTCCAAGGTGGCTCAGCCTTTGCAGGTAGAGAAGCTAGTCCGCCCCTGAATGCCGATTGCGCAGCGATCCAATTCGAGCTCGAAGTGTCACCGGAATCAATCGGCGGGGCCACGGGTTTGATGTCGTCGAACTGAAATTCGCGGGCGACCTCGGCGACGATGTCCGCGGGCACTGGCTGTACATGGTCCACATACGCATTAATCAGCGCGTGCTCGCAGAGCAGGTTCATGACGCGGGGGATCCCCCGCGAATAGAAGTACACCGCGTCCATGGCCTCGGATGCAAACACGGGTTTGCCGTTCGCGCCGGCGATGTGCAAGCGTGCCTGAATATAAGCGTGAGTCTGCTCGAGAGTCAGGGCGGCGGTCTTGCATCGAAGAGCGATCCGCTGCTTTACCTGGCGCAGCTCGGGCTGCTTGAGTCGCAGTTCAAGCTCCGGCTGGCCGGACAACACAATCTGCAAGAGCTTTTCACACGGGGTCTCCAGATTCAGCAGCATTCGAATTTCTTCGAGCACATGGTTTGGCAGGCCCTGCGCTTCGTCTACGATCAGTACGGGCGTCTCGCCGGCGCGGTAGCGTTCAAACAGCCACTGATTCAGCCGCATCAGCGCGTTGCCTTTCAATCTCGCATCGAACGGCACCCCAAAATCCGCCATGACGAAGTCAAATAAATGGCTGATTTCCAGGTGCGAATTGAAAATGAACGCGGCGGGCGTCTGCTGATCGTGCAGCCAATCGAGCAAGCGGTTGATCAGGGTCGTCTTGCCCGTGCCCACTTCGCCCGTAAGCAGGATGAGCCCCTTGCGGACCTGGATCCCGTACGTCATTTCGTCCAACGCCTCTCGGGTCTGCGGCGTCAGGAACAGGTACCGGGGATCCGGGTTGAGGTTAAAGGGATTCTCGGAAAGTCCGAAAAAGGGTTTGTACATGTTCGCCTAGTCAGGCCAATCACGGCAATCTTAGCCGCCGGAATTTGAAGACCCGCGCACGGCCAAAGGTCAATTGATAAATCGGGGTCTTTCGGACGCACCGTCCATCGTGTCTCTCGAGCGCCTGGAAGGTTTCTCGAAATCGTCACGAACGCCGGGGCGTTGAAGCGCGATTGCCGTCAGGTGGACCGCGCGCTCAATCAACTGGTATTCAGCTGCGGTGGGCAGGCGTGGATCGCAGCCGTAAATCTCCAGCGTTGCCAGTAGAGTCTTGTCACGCCCGAAAATTTCTACGGAATCGAAAACATGCAGGCCCACCTGCGTCGCGCTTTCAGTGATTGACCAAAGACAATTCTCTTCCCGGTCCGGCACCAAGACGAGGGATACCACGTTGCCGATCTGAACATCCAGCGCCGTGCACAATTTATTCAGGATTCCCGGGAGCGGCGCGCCCAGCGAAATCAACTCCAGAATGTGCCTCTCTCCGGCCAACGGGCCGCGCATGCTATCGTTACAATGCCGATTAATCCAAGACTGCTCTGGTGTCCGTTTTGGATGTGCCTCACGATCAGCCATCTTCTTCACCTCGCCTCTTTCTTGCTCCTCGCTTCTTCACATTGCATGGCTGGAGGCAGAATCTTAAGAGCAGCAAGGAAGCGTAGCTGTACAAAATTGAACAGTCTTGCAGCGCAGGCTCGCCCGGCAAAGACTGCTATGTTTTCGTTCCCCGGTGCGGCGTCTCAAACTAATCATGCAGCACGACGCTCAAGAGCGAAGAGTTGATCTGGAGACCGCCGTTGTACTTGATGAAACCAAGCTTCCTGAATTTGTTCATGAAGAAATTGACCCGCGAGCGGGTTGTGCCGATCATCCCCGCCAGCACTTCCTGTGACATTTTCGGGAGTACCGCGTGAGGTTTGTCTTCTGTACCGTAGCGGGCAAGCAATAGAAGAGTGCGGGCGAGTCGTTTCTCGCTCGAGTTGAAGAGCTGATCGACCAGGTCCTCCTCGATTTGGATGTTCCGCGCCAGCATGAAGGTGATGAACCGGTCGGAGAGGGCATGCTGCTCGTGAAGCGCCTTGAACATTTTAACCTTCTCAATCACCAGCACAGTGCTGGGCGTAATCGTGGTCGCCGTACCCATGCGTATGGACTGACCCGCGAGTGAACCTTCGCCAAAGAAATTGCCGGGGCCGAGAATGCCGACGACCGCCTCTTTACCGCCTTCACTGACCACGGAGAGCTTCACGCCGCCATCTTGCAAATACATCACGCTCTCAGCGGCGTCACCTTGGGAGTAGACAATCTCCGCTCTCTTAAACGCTTTAATTCTTCTCGCCACGCCGGCCGAATCGAGAAAAGCTTGCGCGTCGAATTCAATCTTTTTGCCGGATCTGGTTGTCGCTTTCATATGGTTGGAAATGGCAGCTCCTTTGTCAAAACTGTTCCTCGAAACTCAACCGCGCAAAACGATGCGAAATTTCTTGTCGAAGGGGTTCCGTCCTTGTTGAGTCTTGCCATTTCTTGAAAGCCCGGCTCCCCACTGGCCGGATTTTCTGGTTTGGTCAATCGATCGGATGGCCCCCTCGCTCACGATCGTTTTTGGACGTCCAAGAAGATTCCCTTCCACAGTTCTCTCTCTTGTTTCCTCTTCGAGTCCGGTTATTGTTACTCCCCTGATTTGTTCATCGACGATTTCTCTGACTGCCTCCAGTGGAACCTGCTCGAAATGTGTTTTTGACTTGAGCATCACAACTCCTTCGCAACACCTAGAAGCTAGCAGGCGGCAAGTCATACGGGTCATATCTTTTGGGCGGCGGATTGTGGCATGAGTCGTGGCGATGCGGCTCGGTTAGCCGAGAGGGGGAGGGATAACCTTGCGGGCGGAGTAATTTCTGCTCTTTTGCGCCTCGAAGTTTTTACTTGCAGGATTCGCTACGGCGAGATACGATAACGTCAGGTTAGTTTAGAGTGCCGCCGCCTGGGAGGACAGTATGCCACGCGCTCAGTCGAAAGGCCCACCGATGCATTTCAAGACCATGACGCAATTGGATGTGCCGCAAGGCCGTCATGGGAAGCACAAAGAAATTGTGAGCACCATCCTCAGAGACCTCGACAATCTGAAGCCCGGCTCTGCGCTCAAGGTGCCGCTGGCCGATCTTGCGGAATCAAAAGCAAAAGTCCGTTCCGCGCTGAACCGTGCTACCCGGCAATCGGGACGCGACGTCGCCACCGCCAGCGACGCCACTTTCTTGTATGTGTGGAATGTAACCGAGTAGCTGGGCCAGCCGGACTTTCCGCGCATTTGTATCCCCCTGCATGGTCGACTGTCCCAAATGAGTCGGGTTACCGGACGAGTTGAGGACTGGGACTAATAAGAGAACCGGTTTGGGATTAGAAGATTTTTCCACGGTTTCGGAAGCGCTAAGGAGGGTCACACTGGTCCAAGAGCTATGCCCCAATTCGTGCCCTCTCTACCTCAAGAACCATCTCATCTGGTATTAATCGCACCGGAAGCAAATCGCTTGTACTCGGACGAGAAGTCAATACCCTAGCGAAGCAACGCACCCAGTAGCAAGACCGCTCGCCGCAACTGTTAACCGAAGGATTGCTAGTTCGGATCTAGCCCGGGGAGCCAACTTCAGATGCTTCCTTCAATCCATTGCCCAGAGAGTATTCCGTTCATTGGCGAAAGGCGAATCCCGTGATTCTCAACCAGTCTTTCATTGGCGGAATGCCTCCAACTTTCAAGAATCGCTGACGCCTTCGAGCGGGCGTTGAGCCAAATCCACCCGGCGTTTGCATCTCGGGGCCTGATTGTGCAAAAGGGCCCTCCAGCGGTAAGCTGGCCAGCGTCGTTGGGCGCACTGGCGCATCGGATATGGGGTCGCCCCCGGCTACTGCCGGACTCCCAGCTGCCGAGCGATGATCGCACACGGCAAAAGCGTAAGGGCATCGAGTTGGAGACGAAGATGAAGACGAACATACTTTCGAGATACAAGGTCTGGATCGGCGCGGCGTTTGGCCTGGTCGTTGTCGGCCTGATTATTGGAGCGGTTCGCCCGAAGCACGTAGCGGGATCGCAGCCTGGCGCACCGCCGGTCGTTGAGGTGGTGCAAGTCGAACAGAAGGATGTCCCGATTTATGGCGAGTGGATTGGCACGCTCGACGGACTCGTAAATGCCGACGTCAGGGCGCAGGTGACGGGCTACCTGATGCGGCAGGGCTACCAGGAGGGCGCCTTCGTCAAGAAGGGCCAATTGCTCTTTGAGATTGACCCGCGGCCCTTTCAAGCAGTGCTCGACCAAGCCGAGGGGCAGTTGGCGCAGGCCAAGGCTCAGCTCGCCAACGCCCAAGCCGTGCAAGGCAGAACTCACCTTGATGTGGAGCGTTACACGCCTCTGGCGCAAGAGCAAGCAGCTAGCCAGCAGGATCTCGACAATGCCGTTCAGAACGACTTGGCGGCCAAAGCTACCGTCGCGACAGCCGAGGCGCAAATAAAAACCTACCAAGCCGCGGTGGAGACGGCGCGGATTAATCTGGACTTTACCCGGTTGATTGCGCCCATCGACGGCATTGCGGGCCAAGCGCTGCTACAGGTGGGCGCATTGGCCAGCCCGGCGAGCGGGCCAGTAACCTCCGTTTCCACGCTCGACCCGATCAAGGTGTATTTCACGGTAAGCGAGCCGGAGTACTTGAGTTTTCACAAGAGGTATCCGACAGAGAACACGTTGGAGGCGGCGCGGAAGAACTTGCATCTGCAATTGATCCTGGCCGATGGAACGACGTACCCGCAGGAGGGGACGTTCTATTTCACGGACCGGCAGGTGGATCCGACGACGGGTGCGATTCGTATCGCCGCGCTGTTTCCGAATCCTGGAAACATTCTGAGGCCGGGGGGCTATGGGCGCGTGCGGGCGACGGTGAGGGTGCAGAACGATGCGCTGCTGGTACCGCAGCGCGCCGTCTCCGAGTTGCAAGGCAGCTACCAAGTGGCGGTGGTGGACGGGGAAAGCAAAGTGAACATCCGGGCGATCCAGGTGGGGCCGCAAGTCGGCAATCAATGGATTGTGCTGAGCGGACTGAAAGCCGGCGAGCGCGTTGTTGCCGAGGGGGTCCAAAAGGTTCGCACGGGTATGCAAGTAAACCCCAAGGCGTTCCCCGAAGCGGCGAAGGGGAACTAGCCCATGTCAAAATTCTTCATTAATCGCCCCATCGTCGCGATAGTCATCGCGATCCTTATGGTGCTCGTCGGCGCGATCACCATGCTCAGTCTGCCGGTCGCGCAGTTCCCCAGCATCGCTCCCCCGGAAATTCAAGTTCTGGCCACCTACGTCGGTGCGGACGCCCAAACGCTTGAGCAAGCGGTGGCCACTCCGATCGAGCAGCAGATGAGCGGCGTGGACAACATGAACTACATGTACTCGCTGAATGCCACCGCCAACTCGACCACCACCTTGATTGTGAACTACGACCTGAAAACGGATCCGAACACCGATTTCATCCTCACCCAATCTCGCGAGACCCAGGCCGCCTCGCAACTCCCGGTGGACGTCACCAACTATGGCATTACCGTGCGCAAGTCGGTATCCGCCCCGCTCATGCTCTTTCCACTTTACTCGCCGAATGGAACCTACGATGCCACGTTTCTGGGGAACTATGCCTACATCAATCTCGTCGATCCGCTCCTGCGCGCGCCGGGCATCGGCAACGTTCAGGTATTCGGTACCGGCCAATACGCGATGCGGATGTGGGTGAAACCCGACCGGTTGGCAAAGCTCGGAATCACCGTCACGGATATCATCAGTGCCATTCAGGCCCAGAACACGATAAATCCCGCCGGCAGGGCGGGCGCCGAGCCCGCCCCTCCGGGCCAGGAATTTACTTACACCGTCCTCGCCCAAGGCCGCCTCATCTCGCCGGAACAGTTCGGAGAGATTGTGGTGCGCGAGACGCCCGACGGCGGCATCGTTCGTGTCCGCGACGTGGCCCGGATCGAGCTGGGTGCCCAGGACTACAGTTGGAAGGGCCGCTTCAATGGCAAACCGAGCGCGGTAGTTTCTGTCTACCAATTGCCCGGTTCCAACGCCGTGGACGCCGCCGCGGGCGTCAGGAAGCTGATGGCCGAGGCGAAGCAGCGCTTTCCGCAAGACATGGACTATGCCGTCGGGCTCGATACCACTCTCGCCGTCTCGGAAGGAATCAAGGAAATTGTAATGACCCTGGTGATCGCCTTGGCACTGGTGATCTTCGTGGTCTACGTTTTCCTCCAGGGGTGGCGCGCCACCTTGATTCCGCTCTTGGCCGTGCCCGTTTCGCTGGTGGGCACCTTTGTCCTTTTCCCCCTGTTCGGTTTTTCCGTAAACACCCTTTCTCTATTTGGTCTCGTGCTGGCCATTGGCCTCGTCGTGGACGACGCCATCGTGGTGGTCGAAGGCGTCGAGCGCCACATCGAAGAAGGCATGACTCCCAAGAACGCGGCCCTGAAAGCCATGGAGGAGCTCTCCGGTCCCGTCGTGGCGATTGCCCTGGTTTTATCCGCGGTGTTCGTACCAACAGCTTTCATCCCTGGCATCACTGGAAGACTCTACCAGCAATTTGCCCTCACCATCGCCATCTCGGTGATCCTCTCCGCCTTCAACGCGCTCACGCTGAGCCCCGCGCTTTCCGCGCTACTGCTCCGGCCAAAGGAGAAGAGCACCGGGCTACTCAGCAGGTTCTTTGACTGGTTCAATCGTATGTTCGCGCGCGGCACCGAGACCTACGTCAAAATCTGCGCCGGGGTTCTTCGCAAGGGCGCGCTGGCTTTGTTTGTAATTGCGGCCTTCGCCGTAGTCGCGGGTTTCTTTGGCACCCGTCTGCCCTCGAGCTTCCTGCCGGATGAAGACCAGGGCTATGCCTTCATCAACATGCAACTTCCGAATGCGGCTTCGCTGGAGCGCACCAGCATAGTGGCTAAACAGGTTGAGGAGATCCTCGCCAAAACGCCCGGCGTCCGATACACGACAAGCGTCATCGGCTTCAGCCTGCTCAGCTACGTGCGCACCAGCTACAACGCCTTCTTTTTCGTGACCCTCAAGCCCTGGGGCGATCGCAAGTCCCGAGCGGAGCAATATCAAGCCATCAAGGCTCACCTGAACGGGGAATTAAGCCGGCTCCCTGCCGCCTTTGTGTTCAGCTTTTCGCCCCCGGCCATTCCCGGCGTAGGCACCTCCGGAGGTTTCACTTTTATCCTTGAGGACCGATCCGGTGGCGATGTTCAATTCCTGGCCAAAAATCTGGCCACTTTCCTCGATGCCGCACGCAAGCGCCCGGAAATCGCCGGCTTGAGCACCACCTTTCTCCCTAGCGTGCCCCAGAAGTTTGTCCAGGTGGACCGCGACAAAGTGCTCAAGCAAGGTGTGGCTCTCACCGACGTGTACAGAACCATCCAGGCCTTCATGGGCGGCTACTTCATCAACTATTTCAACCGCTTCGGGCGCCAGTGGCAGGTGTACATCGAGGCCGAAAGCGAAGATCGGGCCCAGGCGGAAAACGTCGGGCAATTCTATGTTCGCAACAACAAAGGGGAGAATGTCCCTCTGTCCACGCTTACCACCATCAAGTCAGGCGTCGGCCCGGAATTTACGATGCGTTTCAACGAGTATCGTTCCGCTCAAATCAATGGGAGCGCCGCGCCGGGGTACAGCGCGGATCAGGCCACGTCAGCGCTTGAGGAGGTCTTTAAACAGACCATGCCGCATGAGATGGGTTTCGACTACTCGGGCATGTCGTTTCAGGAGCAGAAAGCACGCGAAGGGGTGCCCGCCTCGGCGATCTTCGGACTCTCCTTGCTATTCGTCTTCCTGATCCTGGCCGCGCTGTACGAGAGTTGGTCGTTGCCGTTCAGCGTGCTCCTGGGAACGTCGGGGGCGATATGCGGGGCTTTCAGCGTCTTGTGGCTGCGCCGCACGGTGCTCAGTGCCATCTATCCGGCTTACATGGTGCAAATCGAAAACGATGTCTACTCGCAAATCGGCTTGGTGATGCTGATCGGTCTGGCCGCGAAAAACGCGATTCTGATCGTCGAATTTGCCAAAGGAGAGGTCGAATCGGGGAAGCCTTTGACGGATGCGGTGCTCGAAGGGGCCAGGCTTCGTCTCCGTCCCGTTATGATGACCTCGTTTGCCTTCATTCTCGGTTGCGTGCCGCTGTGGACGGCCTCGGGCGCCGGCTCAGTGGCGCGCCAAATCATGGGCACCACCGTAATCGGCGGCATGCTGTTAGCGAGTTCCGTCGACATCCTCCTCGTTCCAGCTCTCTTCACCATTGTGGAGAAGTGGTTCGGCGCCGTGCCCACTCCCGCATCGTTGCCAGCCAGCCCACCCCCGGCGCCCGGAGACTGAAATGGACCATACCTTAATTGACGTAATGCGGAGCCATCTATGAAGAAGCCGCAGCGATTGATTTTCCTTGTTCTGGCGTCAAGCCTCGCCGGAGGATGCAAGGTGGGCCCGAACTACCACCGGCCCGATATTCAAACTCCGGCCGCGTACCGCGATCTGAATGCAGACTCACAGGCACAGGCGCAAGCAGCGTCCTATGCGGACCTGCCCTGGTGGCAAGTCTTCAAGGACCCGCAACTGCAAGACCTCATCCGCATAGCCCTAAAGCAAAACTACGACTTGCAGATTGCCACCGAGCGCATCAACGCCGCGCGGGACCAGGTTGCCATAACGCGTTCCAGTCTATTCCCGCAGGTCCAAGGAAATGGCAATTTCACCGGTGGAAAAGAAAACAACTTCCAAACCAGGTTCAATTTTCTGACTCTGACCGGCGACGCCGCGTTTCAGTTGGATTTATTCGGAAAACTGCGGCGCGCCACCGAGGCGTCACGCGCCCAACTCCTCGCGACAGAGGATGCGCGACAGACGGTTATCTTGACGCTGGTGAGCGACGTAGCGAACGCTTATTTCGCCCTGCTGCAACTTGACCTTCAGCTTCAAATCACGAAAGAAACTGTCAATACGCAAATAGACTCCGTGAAGCTCACGAATTTTCGCATGGAGCACGGCGTCGCCACAAAACTTGACGTCCTGCAGGCGCAGCAAGTTCTCGATTCGGCGAATGCAACTGTCCCGGACCTCGAACGGCAAATCGCGCAGGAGGAAAATGCCATCAGCATTCTCCTTGGCAACTACCCGCAAGCCGTGCCACGTGGGCGCCCGCTCGTGGAGCAGTGGCTCCCTCCCGACGTGCCGGCGGGCCTGCCTTCCTCGCTACTCGAGCGCCGGCCCGATATTCGCGAGGCCGAGCAAACATTAATCGCCTCGAACGCGGAAATCGGCGTGGCCAAGGCTCAGTTCTTCCCGCAGATATCGCTAACCGGCTCGGGCGGCGGCTCCTTCGGACGAAGCAGCGCATTTAGTAGCCTGATGACCACGCAGCTGGGGATTTGGTCTTACGGGGCCCAAGTGAGCCAACCAGTTTTTACAGGAGGCGCCCTGAGCGGGAACCTGCGGCTGGCCAAGTCGGAATACCGGCAGGCACTCATTGCGTACCAGCAAGCGATTCAGCAGGCGTTCGGAGACGTTTCCGACGCGCTGATCGGCTACCAGAAATTCCATCAGGTCCGGCTGCGCCAGCAGGATTCCGTCGCGGACCTGGCGGAGTCCGTGCGCCTGTCCCTTTTGCGCTACAAGGGCGGCACCACCACTTATCTCGAAGTGCTCGACGGCCAACGCTCGCTCTTTACCGCTGAACTCACACTTGCGCAGGCGCGCGGTACCGAGTATCAGAGCCTCGTTCAACTTTACAAGTCACTTGGCGGCGGCTGGCAACAGTAGCCGTTTGCCCGTGGGCCTGAATCAAACTACGAGCTGGCACAATCGAATAGGATTGCGGTCGGAAAAAAAAGAAAAAGAAAAGGAGCAGTGCGATGCCATACGTTACTGTCGGTAAAGAAAACTCAGCCAATATAGATCTCTACTATGAAGACCATGGTTCGGGCACGCCGGTTGTCCTGATTCACGGTTATCCACTGAGCGGCGCCTCGTGGGAGAAGCAGTTGCCGGTTCTCTTGAACGCCGGGCACCGCGTTATCACCTATGACCGCAGAGGCTTCGGCAAGTCCAGCCAGCCGACAACAGGCTACAACTACGACACCTTCGCCGCCGACCTGCACGCGCTGGTAGCAAAACTCGAATTGCACGATTTCGCGCTGGCCGGTTTCTCCATGGGCGGAGGGGAAGTGGCGCGCTATATCGGGAAATACGGGTCGAAGGGCGTAAGCAAGGCGGTCATCATTTCGGGAGTTCCACCGTTCCTCCTGAAGACGCCGGACAATCCGGAAGGGGTCGACGGCAGTGTCTTCAAGGGAATCGAGAAGGCTGTGGCCACGGATCGGTATACGTTCTTCACGGAGTTTTTCAAGAATTTCTATAATACGGACTTGCTGCTGAATAAGCGTGTCAGCGAACAGGCCGTCCACGCAAGTTGGATTGTGGCCGCTGGCTCCTCAGCCACCGCCAGTCTCGCTTGCGTGCCCACCTGGCATGAAGACTTCAGAAACGACCTGAAGAAAATTGACGTGCCCACACTCGTCCTTCACGGGGACGCTGACAGGATTCTTCCGATCACTGCCGCAGGTCTCCGGACCGCCAAGCTGATCAACGGAGCGCGCCTGGTGGGGTGAAGGATGGGCCGCACTGCATCACCTGGACACATGCGGACGAAGTGAACGCCGAGCTGGTGAGTTTTCTGGGGAAAGCTGCTGCTCAACGAGCGGTCTAAGCGCTCGTCAGATTGTTGATCCTAGCGATTGATGGAAGTGCGGAGCGCCAGGCTTCTTGTTAATTTCAAACCTGGCGCTCCGAGGCGGCCAACGGCTCTCATTTTTCCGTATCGGTGTGCCAGCCGGGATTCGTCCACTTGCCGTTGCGTAGAACGAAAATCTCGGTCACGCGCCCGGAGGTGACCGATCGCTTGCCGTCCTCCTCGGTTTCATACAGATACAGGCTGTAGAAAATGGCAACGTCGCCGAAGCGCTGAATTTCGGTGCGCGGGAATTCCAGCCGGATCAGCTTTCCGCCGTGCGCTTGAAAATTAGCCGCGGATTGAAGGATGTCCGCCTGGTTCCTCCACCTTTCCTGGCCGGAACCGATGACAATCGTGTCCGGCGGGACCATCGCTTCGAGTTTCTCTTTGTCGTTCACGAACCAGGCACGCCAAACCGCTTCGCGCGCCTTGAGGAGTTCCGCCCGGTCGTCCGGGCTTGCTGCCGCGCCCGATACGATCAGCATCGCCAGCACAGCAGCCATTGCTACCCTAATTGTGATTACGCGCCGCATATTTCCTCCTTGAAAGTTATGGATTGTGTTCATCAGTTCGCTCCGGAATTGCGGCCCTGATACACCGCCAGCAACAAGGCTCCCGCCGATGCAGAGAAGACGGAATAGTCGAGCGGCGATTTAATCCCGAATGAAATCGCCATGGCTATGCCAAACATGAAAAGCAGGATTGCGGACCCGAAGGCCACCCAGCGCCGCCAGAGACCAAGAATCAGCGCAATGCCGAGCAACAATTCGGCCGCCGTAGACGTCCAGGCAAGGAACGGAATCAGGGCCGCCGGCATGAACGAATTAACCCGCGCCGTGTATTGCGTGAAGGTGGCGAAATTTCCCCAATCTCCACGCTTGCCCCACAAACCGAAGCGGTCGGCCACCGCAGAGAGGAAGGCGACGCCAAGCGCAATGCGGGCGTAGAGAATTGCCAGCCGAGCCAGGGTCGCGGTGTGCGCGCCGTCCGTAGTCAGACGCGATTTAGTTTCTGAAGCAGTCAACGGTGCGTCATCCATGATCATTCACCTCCAGTGCCATTGGCTTCCGGTGCCGCAATGCTAAGCGGTGCGTCGCGGTCGCAAACGAAGTACGCCAGCAGCTTCAGCGGCAGCTTGTCACTCGCATTAGCCGAGATCAAGTGCACGCCGTTCGTCGCTTCGTAGAAACTTTCGCCGGCTTTGTAAATCGCCACAGGTTCGCCCTTCACCTGTGTGCGAAGCGTTCCCTCGACGACGTAACCGATGACCGGGCAGGGGTGACCGTGCGGCGCGGAGGACTCGCCAGGCCCGTAGTTGACCTTCACGACCGTGGCTCTGAGCTTGCCACCGTTCAACTCCGGCAATTCGTGCGAGAAAGCGACACGATCGCGTTCGCCCTTCTGCGCTTCAGCATGAGCCGTGTCCTGCAATTCAACCTGGTTGCCGGCAGCCACGGCGGCGAACGAAATCATTAGTGCTAAGCTGGCCCACATTCGGATCGAGGTCATCGTCGGCTCCTTTCTGACAACACTGTAAAATAGAGTGGACCAGCCGCAAAGAACCACTTAAAGTATATCGGCTGTACCACTTTTATGGCTGAGCGAGCGACTGGGTTCGGCTTGGCGCTGCCACCGCGGCCATCGAAAACTCACGCTTACAGATGGCTGTATGCGTCCTTGCGGGCCGAGATTCTGGAGGGGCGTTTGCGATCCGGCGAGGCTCCCCGCCACGCGCGATCTCGCCCGGCAATATCGATTGTCTCGCGGAACGATCGTCAGCGCTTTCGAGCTCTTGAAATCGGAGGGTTACTTGCAGGGCTCGGCCGGCTCCGGCACCTACGTGAGCAAAATCTTGCCAGAGGCGTTGCTCCAGGCAGCGCGCGCACCCGCACCTGGCTCGCGGCCATCTACACAGCGGGAAAGGAAGCCTCGCATCTCGGATTACGGCCGGCGCGTGAATTTGTTTTCTTCCTACGAAATTCGCCCCAGCCGCGCTTTCCGCCCCAACGTTCCGGCGCTCGATCTATTCCCCACGACCTTGTGGGCGCAGATCACGGCTCGCCGTTTGCGGCGGGCCACGATGCACCTTTTGCTGGGCTGTGATCCGATGGGATATGGACCACTGCGCGACGCAGTGGCCAACTACCTCAGCACGTCGCGCGGCGTGAATTGCGGTCCCGAGCAAATAGCCATTGTTTCCGGCGTGCAGGAAGCGGTCGATCTCACCGCGAGACTTTGCTTGAATCCTGGCGACCGCGTTTGCATGGAAAATCCAGGTTATGTCGGTGCGCGCCTTGCGTTTGAAGCAGCAGGAGCAAAGATCAATGATGTGCACTTGGACAGTGAGGGAATGAAAATGCGCGGCCAGGGCTCGCGTGGCGCGCGGCTTGTTTATGTCACTCCAGGCCACCAGTTTCCTCTGGGAATTACCATGAGCTTGTCACGCAGGCTGGAATTACTGGAGTGGGCGCGGCAGTCTGGCGCGCTGATCTTTGAAGACGACTATGACAGCGAGTATCGTTATTCAGGCCCCCCCATTCCGGCCATGCAAGGATTTGACCGCAACGGCTCGGTAATCTTTGCGGGCAGCTTCAGCAAAGTGTTGTTTCCATCGCTCAGGTTGGGCTACCTGGTGATTCCGCAGCATCTGATTTCTCATTTCGCGGCGACAATATCGCTGACGACGCGGCACGCGCCGCTGATGGAACAAGCAGTGTTGTGCGACTTTATCACCGAGGGGCATTTCGGCCGCCACTTGCGTCGCATGCGTGAAGTGTACGCCGAGCGATTGTCGGTCTTGCTCGAATGCGCCCGAGAAAAATTGGCCGGCTTGCTCGATATCTCCGAAATCGAAGCCGGGTTGCAGACGGTCGGATGGCTGCGCAAAGGGCTCGACGGCGAATCGGCTATGAGGGCTGCAGCGGCCCGCAATGTTGAAGTATTTCCACTAAGCAGATACACCCGGGGCAAGGCCGCACGAGAGGGGTTGCAGCTGGGCTTTGCCGCGGTCGACGTGCCTGAAATCCGCCGCGGCGTCGTGGACCTCGCGACCGCTCTCGAAGGCGAGGTGAAATCTTCTCGGTGCTGAGGCGGCATGGACGTTCGCTGGCAGGTGGTGGTAAGCTTCCGCTCCTCAAATTCGCAGGCGAGGCGGGGGCGGTGTCTCGAATGGCGAAAGTCAGCCAGCCCCGTCAGGATGACATTCAATGCAGCCCGATCCAATCAGCGCACCCAATTCGGGCGGTGGCCCACCAGCCGAACCGCAGCCGGTTGCCGCGCCGCTCACCCGTGCCGCGATTTTTCTGGTCGTGACACTAAAGCCCGGCGCCGATAGTCGCGCGACCGTTCGATCATTCTGCGGAGACCTCGCCGCCCTGTTGCGCGCCGTGGGATTTCGCGACATTGAAGCGAGCCTTTCTTGCATCCTGGGATTTGGGTCCGACGCCTGGGACCGCCTCTTCGGCCCGCCGCGGCCGGCGGAGCTGCATCCCTTCCGCGAAATTCGCGCGGGAGAGCGCCATGCAGTTTCCACGCCGGGCGACTTGATTTTCCACATTCGCGCGAAGCGCATGGATTTGTGCTTCGAGCTGGCAACGCAAATCATGGCGCGCCTCGAAGATGCCGTCACGCCGGTGGATGAAGTGCATGGATTCCGCTATTTCGACGACCGCGACCTCATCGGTTTCGTCGACGGCACCGAGAATCCGAGGGGCCAGGCAGTCATTGACGCAGTGCTTATCGGCGAAGAGGACGCCGAGTTCGCCGGCGGCAGCTACGTCATCGTGCAGAAATATCTCCACGATCTTGACGCATGGAATCGCCTGCCCACCGAAGCGCAGGAACGAATCATCGGCCGCACAAAGCTCTCGGACATCGAATTGGACGATTCCGTCAAGCCAACTTCTGCGCACAACGCGCTCACCACCATCGTCGAGGACGGCAAAGAAATCAAAATCCTGCGCGACAATATGCCCTTCGGCCGGCCCGGGCACGCTGAATTCGGCACGTATTTCATCGGCTACAGCAAGTCGCCCCGCACGATCGAGCAGATGCTCGAAAACATGTTTGTCGGCCGGCCGGCCGGCAATTACGACCGGCTTCTCGACTTCAGCACCGCCGTCACTGGAAATCTCTTCTTCGTGCCGTCCGCGACATTCCTGGACAACGTTGCGGAAGATGACCAGTCTGCGGAGGCGGAGCTCACCGCCGCGCCAACGGCGGCGGAACCCACTCCATCCGTCCCGCCGGCGAGCGATGGTTCGCTCGGCATCGGTTCCCTTAAAGGAGACACTTCAAATGAATAATTTACATCGCGAGCTTGCCCCCATTTCCGATGCGGCGTGGGCACAGATCGAAGAGGAAACCTCGCGCACGCTGAAGCGTTACCTCGCCGGGCGCCGCGTGGTTGACGTGCACCCACCGGAGGGCACAGCTCTCTCCGCCGTCGGCACCGGCCACCTGAAGACGATCGCGGCTCCGCGCGAGGGCATCCTCGCCAGGCAGCGCGAGGCGAGGGCGCTTGTCGAGCTGCGCGTTCCTTTCGAGCTTGATCGCCAGATGATCGACGACGTCGCGCGCGGCGCGAACGACTCCGATTGGCAACCGGCGAAAGACGCCGCGCGCCAGATCGCCTTCGCTGAAGACGGCGCCATTTTCGAGGGCTACGCCGCTGCCGCCATCGGCGGCATCCGCCAGGGAACCAGCAATCCGAAGATGACGCTCCCCGCCGACGTGCGCGAATACCCGAATGCCATCGCCCAGGGCTTGAGTCAGCTGCGGCTCGTCGGCGTCAATGGCCCCTATGCGGTGTTGCTCGGCGCCGACGCTTACACCGCGCTCGCTGAAACCAGCGACTACGGCTACCCTGTGCTCGAGCATGTCAAGAGGCTCGTCAAGGACGAAATCATCTGGGCGCCCGCCATCGCCGGCGCCTTCGTGCTCACCACTCGTGGCGGTGATTTCGATCTGCACATCGGCCAGGACGTCTCGATCGGATATCTCAGCCACACCGATTCCATCGTTCGCTTGTATTTGCAGGAATCGTTTACATTCCTTTATCTCACCAGCGAGGCCGCCGTCGCGCTCGCCCCTCCCGCCAAGGCCTAGCCGGCCCAACGCGCAATTTTTCTTGCGAAGGCTGCGATTGCGGCGAGTGAAGAATTGCGGAGTGCAACTGGGCATAGAGTCGTCTTTGCTGCGGCAGGCTATTGGTGCGAGGGCGGCTGCTGAGTGGGTTGCGCAGTAATAGCCGATCCCGCCGCCGATGAATGAACAGCGGACCTGCCCGCCCGCGCAAATTCGTATATGCCGTGCGAATCGGATGCGACGATTATCCGGTCAGGTTCAACGATGATCGCGCTCGCGCGGAGCAGCGCGCCATCTGGCGTGGCGATGAAGCAATCGCCGAGAAAATCCCCGTTCTTGTCGAAATGCGCGAGCACCTTGCCGATTGCCGCCCAGATTTCCTTGGACGCGGGGTCAACGCCCAGCGCAGTGATGACCGGTTTGTCGTCCCCCGCGTTCGCAATCTGATCGAGGTTCACCTTTACGCTGGCGGTCAAATTGTATATGCCCTGGCCGAAGTGGCCATGCGGACCACCGTAGTGTCCTTCACCAGGTCCGTGCGAAAACTCGCCGTGAGCGCCGCCGGCGCCGTGCCTCTCGCCGAGGGACGCTCCACCTGGCTGCCCGTAGCCACCTTGCCCCGAAAAAAATCCCTGCCCGAAACCAAGCCCACCGAATATTCCTATTCCTCCGAAGCCACCCAGGCCGCCCATCATTCCGCGACCCGACGGTCCTTCGTATTGTCCTTGCGCACCCGGTGGCGGTGGCAAAGAGCTGTCGTCAATATTTTCCCCACTAGATAGGTCGCCCGACGACTCTTGGGCGTTGTACTGCAACGCCGCCCCCTCGCCCAGATCCTTCCCTGATTTTGTGCTATCGCTCTTGCCGTCCGCAGAATTCGATCCGGGCGAATTTGCCTTCGCGTTCGCGCGTTGCGGCCTGCCCCCTACGTGGAGCTGCACGGAGTCTCCCTGGATGGATCCTTGCGCCGATAACATTCCACCGCCCGCCGCGCCGCCGGGACCGCCGCCACCCGGCCCAGATGCCAAGCCCGTCGAGAGGATGCTCGAAGACACCGTCTGGGCCGTTGCCGGTCCTTCTCCCGTGTGCGCGCCGAGTCCGGGTGACAATCCGCCGCCGAAAAATATGTCGCCCGTGTTGCCGATGGCGACCCAGGAGTTGTAGGAGTCGGAAAAGCTCGTTTCCCGGTAATTCAATCCAAACTGCACGCGGTCATCTTGCGTCGGTGCCGACGTCGGCAGGTACCGGCTCACATCAAACGTGGCGTCAGCGGCGGCATAGCCGAAACGGTCATATTTGCGGACAGTCGGATCAGGCAGCGCTGTGAATGCGAAATAGATCCCGCCGGTTCCATCTCCGAAAATCCTTCCGATGCTCTGCAATTGTTTTGAATCTGGATCCGCGCCGGCGTCGGCTGGATCTCCGAAGCTGCGGACCAATTTTCCCTGGTCGGTTCGAATCTCCACCAGGCGCTTGGGGCGCAGGCTGGAGACGGCGAACTGGTCGTCAGGAAGAGCGACGACGCCGGTGGGAGCGAAGACCGGGACCGTCGAAAGTAGGGAGCCCTCGGGCGAGAATATTTCGACCGCATTCGTGGCACGATCGGCCACGAGCACGCGCCCCTTGCTGTCCAGGTCGAAATCCACAGCGTACTGAATCTTCCCGATTGCCGCGTCAGCGCGCGGGATCTGGCCGATTTTCTTTCCGTCGCGATCGAATACCCAGATGACGTTCGGAGGCGCCGCGAGAATGTAGTAACGCCCCGCCGAGTCACACTTCATCGCCGTGACCCCGGAATTGATTTCCGGGAACACGCGCGCCTGAGACGGCACGGCATTCACGAATCCCTGAGCGTTAGCAGGAAGCGGAACAGCAAAACCAGCAAGGAGCAGTGCTAAGCAGGAGAGTCCCCACAGCATCCAACCCGTACGACCGACCATGGAACAGCCCCCACATCCAAATGCTTTGCGTTCGTATATTACTATTGTCGTTCTGAGCCTCCAAGAGTTCCAAAAGAGCTGAAACTTTCGGTCATTCGCACTGGCCTGACTACTTCGCCTCTCGCTCGTCGCTGATTTTTGGCCCGCGCGGCCTGCGAACAATTCCCGGGATAGCGAGCGGCCATAGTACCGGCACAACTCTCGCGAGCGCCAACACTCCATCCATTCCATGCCGCAAGCCCGAACGTGTGGCAATCAGTATTCGCTGTCGCCCCTCCTCACGTGGAATGTCGTAGCGAGTCCGCGCGGCTTTCAATTCAGTGAAAGTTAGACGATGAAGAATGTCGAGCGCGGTCAACAACTCCACATTTCTGCGATTTCGTTCCGAGCCGCCATCGTAAATCACCTCCAGCGGTCCGCCGGCACGCGCGGTCGCGCGAACGCGGACCCAGTTCCACGCGCGTTCAATATCGGCTGCGTCCACAAACAGAATGTAAGCGGAAAGCACGTCCCATTCGAACATTGGGACGTTCAAGGAATATTCCAGGAAGAGGTGAAACATCACGCCCAGCGCCAGCAGGTAATAGCGAAGTTCCTTGATCCAAATCAGAATGCCCAGCGAAAATTCCAGCGCCAGGGCGAACCAACTGCCCAGTTTGAGCATCAGTGGATGGAGAAACCAAGAAGGCACGGGAAACCGCTGAAGCTCATCCAGGTTGTAAACGAAGTAGAGCGCGCTGCCCTGGACCCACGTGATTCCCTCGACCTTCCAGCAAAACGTCACAAAATACATGAGCGACAATTCGAATTGAATCATGCGCTGCGCCCACGGCATCCGCGGCCGAATCCGCGCGCCTTCCTTCCCTCGCCAAATGCGCAGCAGGTGATCCACCGAGATGGCCGCACCGGCCGGCGCAAAAATCAAAAAGAAACCCGCGATGCGCAGAAA
Organism: uncultured Acidobacteriota bacterium; assembly: GCA_963701005.1. Classification (GTDB taxonomy): domain Bacteria; phylum Acidobacteriota; class Terriglobia; order Acidiferrales; family UBA7541; genus Palsa-295. The sequence goes on along the minus strand of OY969555.1, from coordinate 643,940 downwards.
CGTGTCCCCGCCGTGCGTGATGAAAAGATTCCTTTGCTGGATCGAAGTGAGGCAAAGGAATACCAACACGCTATTGAGGCGCGTCAGAAAGCCGATGGTGAGCAGTGCCGCCGACCCCAGGAAAACCCAGAAGAACGCCTCGATCCAGGCATCGCTTTGCGGAATGATGGAAAAAAAGTTTAGCCGCGTGCCCGGCTCAAGCATCTGCTCGGTGGGCAGAGTCACCCACGCGTGCGTGCCGTACCACGCCAGCCAGTCCGGCCGGAGCAGGAGAAGCGTCGCGATCACCAGCACGCCGTAAATGATGCGAAATAGCGCGATGGGCGTGGGCGATTCTTCCGCGAAGAAGAATGCGTTCCACGCTTCCAACAGCGACCGCACTCTCAATTCAAATCCTCAGGCAGCACTTTGTAGCTGTAAAACACGTGTGCGTCCCACGGCGTGCGTTCGAATGTGCCGTCGTCGTGCTGAACGACGTTCGACCAGCGCACGATCAACATCACTGTTGCTGGAGGCGCGGAGCCCTTGCTGTGCTGCCGCGCGATGTAGCGTGCCGCGTCCGGCCACATGGCAGAGTGTTCTGGCTCGACAAGGTTCTCCTCATACTTGCGGTAGCGTTCGCGGTAGTAGCGTTCGCTGAAATCTAGGAGCTGCATCCGCGGAAACGTCCAGTTTTCGGTGGAGCCATCCTTATAAATGATTAGTGCGTCCACGTAGTTGTTTACGGATTTCGGATTGGGCGAAAACATATCCCAGGATTGAAACAACCCGGACCATAGGAAATACGGGCGCACGAATTCCCGGCACTCCAGGATTAGCGCGCTATTGATCGGGAGGCACCAGCAAGCGATTGCCAGAATGTGAAAGATCAGGAAAGCATTGATGGCGATGATTCCCGCCGTTCGCAGCCCGCGGCTTTGCTTGCGCTGATCTTGGCTTTTCGCCGGCCCTGAAGTCTCGCCTGCCATCGCTCCCCTCTCGCGATTCGAATCCCGCCCAGACTAGCTTACCCGCCCTTCCACGGCACCTATATAGGAGATGAGTTGCTTGGAACTGCGCTAAATAACGCCACTTTAGTATCGATTAGAAAGTACCTCCGTCCTTTGTTTTGTAGGAGATATAAGGAATTCTAATCGTCAGTGGTATCGATTAGAATTGGCAGCCTGCATGCCATTTCCCGAATTGGGAATGGACCGCGGTCGCTCGATTCCGGTTGGCCGTACCCTTTGTTCCTCAGGGCAGGCTCGGTGCCGATGATGGGGAGCCAAAGCAGCGGCCGATGGCGCTCGACCCGGTGAATCGTGCGGACCGCGAGAGGCGCTGGTCTGGCCAGGGAGAGCCTGAAAACCAAGTGGTGGCGGCGATCAGCAGGCGTCATGGCGCTGTTCACATCTTCGTTTTTTGAATCCGCCGAGGGGAGATTCTTCGATCCCTTGGCTTCGCTCAGGGTGCAGAGGAAAGGAGCAGATCCTCCGTTTGGAATGGGGAACGTTGATTGGCAAGCCAAAGGCCGGGCACGGCATGCCGTGCCCCTACGGGAGAGAAGTGCTGGTGCCCCGCGAAGTCGAGTTGTTCGGGTGTTATAAGCAGAGCCAAGCTTCATCATAAAATTCTCCACACTTAGATTGGCACCTGGAAACAGGAAACGCAATGATGCGAGCCTGTGGATGTTTGAGGGAAAGGCAGCTCACAAATACCGAGCCTGGATAGAAGTGCGTGGCTTCAAGGACTCCCCGACAAGAGGCGTCGAGACACACAAAACGCGGAAGCCTCCGGCTGGCCGCTTTCCCCGCGCGCATCGGCGCGGCTGAATGCGGGGTACACCAACGCTTCACGTAGGCGTGAATTTAGATGTGACTGCGGCAAAGTACAATGGCCATGGAACGCGAGGATTCAGGATTCTGATCATGTTCCGGGGCCGGCATTCAAACGTGCTGCCGGGTGATCTGTAGGAAACCTGGCTACCGAGAGTCCTGTTGCCGCGTCCAAAATAGTTTCGGTCGATAAATCGTGTGGGAATAATTGGCCCGACGAGGAGAACCAATGAAAAGACTCGGATTGCTCGTATGCTTCTGCACCGCTCTTGTATTTGCAGCGCCCCGGCCTCACCAAAATACATCCACGCCCGACGCTTCATCGCACGGGTCGAAGCAGACGATCGAGGGCCTGGTCCGCGACATCGCCTGCCCGATTGAGAACCCCGCCGCGTCTGCAACCGTATTCAACTTGAAGTGCGCGCAGGACTGCGCAAAAAATGGCTCGCCGTTGATCATCCTTACCAGCAAAGGGGAAATCTACACTCCGATTTCCGGCTCGATGCCTGACAAGGATCAGCGCCAAAGGCTCGTGCCTTTCGTGGGAAAGTACGTGCAGGCGACCGGAACGGTGTATGAGCGCAGCGGGACGCGCGCGATCGCCATCAACGAAATTCACGAGAGGAAGGACGTGCATCTGACCACTGACGCTCAGTGAAGCTACTCTGAAATTTTGCATTTCGGTGTGTGCTTGACAACAGCTGGAGGTGAATCATCATGCATCCAGGCAATTTAAGCCTGCACATTGCGGTGGCAATTTGCGCCGCAGCGCTTCTGTTCTCCGCCATCTTGCTAGGCAAGCAATCGAAGGACGCGAATCAGGGCCAGGCCGCCTTCGACCATGACTTTCAGCACATGGCGGCCGTGTGGAACTCTGCCATAATTGCGGCGTATGCAGTCGAGTCTGCCCGGTTCGCAAGCTTTTCACCGCGTGCTGCGCGCAGTTGGCATCGGGACCTGGGTATTTCTCGGCCTGCCGATTTTCGATAGCGCCACCCGCCGGGGCTACGCATTGACGCACGCGGAATGGCTCGCGTGGCTCGCTCTCTTTCTCGTTTTCGGCCCCGCCTTCTGGTACAGCTCGATTCGCGGCCCCCGCTCACAGCCACTCAGGATCGCCGCCCTGTTGCTTGAGACCTTCGCCGCGATCGGGATGACCTATCTTCTTCAGGATTATTTCGTCGGCTTTTTGTTGGTGATCGTTTCCTGGCAGGTCGCACTTCTGCTTCCGCTCGGAATTTCGATTGGCTGGGTGACTGCGGCTTCCGCATTGCTGCTTTATTTTCTCGAGCCACATTATTATATGGGCTGGCGATGGGGCGCGAGCGCCGCCTTCATCGGCTTTCAAGTTTTTGCCGTCGTGGCCGCCGCGATGGCCAAGAGTGAATCGGAAGCGCGGGAAGACCAGGCCAAAATCAATGCGGACCTGGTTTCCACGCGCGAGTTGCTGCGCGAGAGCAGCAAGCTCGGCGAACGCATCCGCATCTCCCGCGAACTTCACGACAGTGTGGGCCACCATCTGACGGCGCTCTGCCTGCATCTCGAAGCGGCGTTGAATGGTCCGGCGGATCAGGCGAGCGAAGGAATTCAGCACGCGCAGAACGCCTCGAGGCGGGCGCTTGAGGAAGTCCGTTCGGTTGTCTCCGCCATGCAGGGAGGCGAGGAAATTCAGCTTCGCGCTGCGTTGCAACTTCTGGCGGAGGGAATACCTCGTGTGCGGCTGAATCTTTCCGTGCCGGACGAACTGCGCATCACCGATCCCGCGCGCGCCAATGCCGTCCTGCGCTGCGTCCAGGAAATAACCACAAATACGCTCAAGCATTCCGACGCCGCCAATTTGTGGGTCACGTTGCGCTTGAACCGCGGTGGCATCGAAATCGAAGCGCGCGACGACGGTCAGAGCCATGCAAAGCGAAAATCCGGCTTCGGCCTCACCAGCATGCGCCAACGCTTCGAGGAGCTCGGCGGGGGCGTCACCTTCGATGCCGAATCTCGGCATGGCTTTTCGCTCAAGGCATGGTTACCGGCGCATGACCAAGCGGAGTGAAATGATTCGTGTGCTTCTCGTCGAGGACCAGACCCTCGTCCGCGAGGGCCTCGAAAAATTGCTGGGGCTTGCCGAGGACATTCGCGTGGTCGCGCGCGCCGTGGACGGGGAAGAAGCGCTCGAAAAACTTCGCCACTCATCGCCCGACGTAATCCTGCTTGATGTCCGCATGCCGAAGATGAACGGTATCGACTTTCTTGAGGCGCTCCAAAAAGTGCGCGAAGCTCCGCCGGCCATTCTGCTGACAACTTTCGATGATGACGCAGCCCTGCTCAACGGGATCCGCCTGGGCGCCAAGGGCTACTTGTTGAAGGATGTTTCGCTCGCGAAATTGACGGAAGCCATCCGCCTGGTCGCCGGCGGCGGGACGATGATCAGCCCAGTCGTCACCGAGCGCCTGCTGCGCGGATTCAAGAATGCAGCACTTTCGCCGTCACCAGAGTATGGTGAGGAGCAGCTGACTCAGCGCGAGACGGAAATTCTGGGGTTGATGACCGGTGGCTACAGCAATCGTGAAATTGCCTCCGCGTTGGAGCTTTCCGAAGGCACGGTCAAAAACCATGTATCCAACATTCTGGGAAAACTCGGAGTGCGCGACCGTACCCGCGCCGTCCTGAAGGCCATCGAGAAGGGCTATGTCTAGCCGCAGACCAGGAAGAGGAAGACTCCTGACGTTTCAGGGCCTGTCAATGAACGCCGGCCCGTTGCCGGCTTTTGCCGGGCAAGGAAAGCCTTAGCACCGAAAAACCCTAAGCAAGATGTGCCAAAAGTCATGCTCGACCGCAATGACTTTGTCCACTGGTCGCGCTCCGCTTGCCTCGCTACGCTCAACCTCGAAGTCCGTCCGGCATTCCCCGCCGGCAAAGAAAAAATGGAGAGAATCATGAAAATTCAAAGCCCCATTTGGTTGAGAGGCTTCTTCTTCCTTGCAATTCTGCCAGGCTTGTTGTTTCTTGCGGCGCCCGCATTCGCTGCGCCCGATCCGGAATCATGTGCCGCAAACAGAGAGAGCCGGCAGTTCGACTACTGGCTGGGCGATTGGGACATCGCATATCCCGGGGCCACTGGCGGCAGCACCAGCAAGGTCTATCTCGATCTCGACAAGTGCCTGATCATCGAAAGCTGGGACGGTGGAAAAGGGCACACGGGCAAAAACATTTTCGGCTACAGCTTCAATGATAAAAGCTGGCACGGAATGTTCGCGGATAATCAGGGCCGCGTGCACATTTTTGAAGGAAAAGTGACGCAAGGCTCCGCGGAGTTCCTTGGGCCCAGCCGTGGTCCGAATGGCGAAGCGGAGCTGAATAGGCTGAAAGTCGTGCGCCTGGCTCCGGATAAGGTCGAGCAGACGTGGGAAAAATCAATGGACAACGGTGCCACGTGGACGACGCTGTTCCGTCTCGAATACTCGCGCAAAAAGCCTTGATGGAATAATGCCGGGAGGATTGCCGCTCTCGTTACTCCGGATCGCGCGGCGCCGCTGCCTCCGAGCAGGTCGCCGCGCGCCCGAGCAGCAGTTCGCGCTCGCGCGCATTGCGCGTGAGCGCCGCTGCGCGCTCGAATTCCGCGCATGCCTCGCGATTGCGGCCTAATTTGGCCAAGAAGTCGCCGCGGACGCTCGGCAGGAGGTGGTAATTCTGTAGCGCCGGCTCGGAGGCGAGCCCTTCGATAATCTCGAGCCCCGCCGCCGGACCAACCGCCATCGCCACAGCCACCGCCCGATTCAATTCCACAACGGGCGACGGCGCGAGCTTCCCGAGCGCATCATATAGGTTGACGATGCGCGCCCAGTCCGTTTCGCCGGGCGTGAGTGCGCGCGCATGGCACGCGGCAATCGCGGCCTGTAGTGTGTACGGACCCTGCGTGCCGCCGAGCTTTTCCGCACGCTCGAGCGCCGCCAACCCGCGGCGTATAAGAAGGTGATCCCACTGGGCGCGGTTCTGATCGAAGAGCAGAATCGCCTCGCCTGACGGGCCCACGCGCGCCCTCGAGCGCGACGCCTGAATCTCCATCAGCGCCACAAGCCCGTGCACCTCCGGCTCCCGCGGCGCGAGCTCGGCCAAGATGCGCCCGAGGCGTAGCGCATCTTCGCAGAGCGCGGGCCGCAGCCAATCGTCACCGGCGGTGGCCGAATAGCCCTCATTAAAAATGAGGTAGATCACCTGAAGCACGGGCGAGAGCCGTGCGGCGAGCTCAGCCCCGCGCGGGACCTCGAAGGGAACACGCGCGTCGGAAAGTGTCCGCTTGGCTCGGACGATCCGTTGCGCCACGGTCGGCTCAGGCACCAGAAACGCTCGCGCGATCTCATCCGTCGTCAGCCCGCCCAGCAGGCGAAGCGTCAGCGCGGCGCGCGCCTCAGTGGAAAGAATTGGATGGCAGGAAACGAAAACAAGCCGCAGGAGATCGTCGCCGATGTCATCGTCGAGCGCCGCGTCGAAATCCGGCACGTTTGCCATCTGCTCAGCCTCAAGCTCGCGACCAAGTTGCTCGTGCTTGCGGTCGAGCCGCGCATTTCTGCGGAGCAAATCGATCGCGCGATGTTTCGCGGTGGCCATGAGCCAAGCGCCCGGATTGTCCGGGACGCCCGACTCCGGCCACTGCTCGAGCGCAGCGACCAGCGCGTCGTGCGCCAGATCCTCGGCAAGCCCGATATCGTGCACGTAGCGCGCGAGACCGGCAATAAGCCGGGGGGATTCGATCCTCCAGACCGCGTCGATCGCTCGATGTGTATCGGTGGCACTCACCGCCACCAATCACATCATCTTTGATTCTCGCGTGCAACCTCGGGCGGCCGCGACGAATTCCGCCGCGGCCATCCGTGCATCGGCGCTCTCATCCCCGAGGCGGCCCATCTTCCGGCCCGAACATTTGCCGAATCTCCGTCTCGCCCTCCCACCCCGGCCAATGCCTCTTGTGAAGGTCCATGAAGCCGACCGTCGCCTTCACGGCCTCTTCCTTCGTCTTGAAGTCAAAAATCGCAAAGCCTCCGACATATTCCTTCGCCTCGGTGAAGGGCCCGTCAACCACGGCAAGCTCTCCCCCATACAGCCGCACGCGCGTGCTCGTCGCTATTGCCCCGAGCCCGCCGCTCATCACCATCGCGCCGGATTTGGCTGCCTCTTCGCTGATTTTCTCCATCGCCTCCATGAATTCCTTGGGCGGTTGTCCGGCTTGTCCGGAGTGCTTCACCAACATCATGAATCGCATCGCTAAATCTCCTTTTTATTTCGAGTTAAGGGCTGACCATTCCGAGCTAATTAATGTGGCGACTACCAGCCTCCATTTACACGTCGAATGAGTCCAGCGGAAATCGACACACTCATTGATTTTTTTTCGCGTGGCGTAGTCCAAGGCCCGGCAATACGCCCCAGCCTCGTCACGATCGCTTGCCCTTCTCGGCCTGCTTCTTCAGCTCCGAAAACTTGGCCGCGGCCTTCTGAACGTCCGGCGGAAATTCACTCATCTCGTGCACCTGCCGGACCTCGATCACTTCGTTGTCCGAGCCGGGGCAGCGCGTCGCCCATTCGATCGCTTCTTCCCGCGACTTCACCTGGATCATCCAGTAGCCTCCGACCACTTCCTTCGCCTCGGCGAATGGCCCATCGGTCACTTTGGCCTTTCCGCCTGCGAAAGAGACGCGTGCCCCAGCCGCAGGCGGATGCAACCCGTCGAGCGCCAGCAGCACTCCGGCCTTCTGCAGGCTTTCGTTGTACTTCATCATTGCGGCTACTTTCTCCGGGTCCGGCATGGTGCCCGGCGCCGCCTTCTCATACCCCTTGGGGATCATCAGCATCATGAATCGCATCGGCGTAACTCCTTTGTTTTCAGTTTTAGAGCAGGGCTTGGGCAGCTGTTCGACCGGCTAACCCCGGCCTCCACTCATACGTCGAACGCAGGGCGGCAGGATCGACACTCACAGTGACTTATTTTTCCAGGCGCAAGTCAAGCGGCTCTGCGGCCCGAGCTTTGGCAAGAACGGTCGAGAGCACCTCGCTCACCTTCGGTAGCCCTTCATGGGTACTTTGGGTGCTCATGACCTGGCTTGCTCTCCTCTCGGCTAACCCCAGCGGCGCGCAGACACCGGTTGCGGTGCAAAAAGTTCAGATAGCCGACGGGATCTATCAGTTCATCACCGCGCCCGATGGATACGTCCCCAACGGCAACTCCGTCGTGATCGTCAACGAGAATGACGCCCTCGTCTTCGACACCTTTTCCCGGCCTTCCACCGCGCGGACGGTCCTCGCCGAAATTCGCAAGATTACGGACAAGCCCGTTCGTTACGTCGTGAATTCACACCATCACCCGGACCACTGGTCCGGCAACGAAGTCTTCGCCCAGGAATTTCCCAATCTCGAAATCATTTCGACCGAGGAATCGCGGCAATTCATGCTCAACATCGCCAATGCGTGGCCCCCGCTATTCGAGAACAACCTGCGCAAAGACCAGGCCGCTCTCGATCAAGAGTTAAGCAGCGGCAAAAATGCGGATGGAACCGCGCTGACCGCCGAGCAACGCCGCAAGGATGAAGAAGACGTGCGCCTCGAGCGCGACTTCGTCGCCGAAGCCGTGAAAGTGAAGCGCACTTACCCCACCCACACTTACACCGACAAGCTCATTCTCCGCCATGGCGGCCGCGAATTCTGTTTCATGAGCATGGTCGGCGATGCCAACGGGACAACCGTTCTTTATCTCCCCAAAGAAAAAATTCTCGTAACCGGTGACCTAGTTTCCTACCCCATTCCCTATTTCACGCCGCCACTCAGCCAGCACGCCAAGAGCCTGAGGACGCTGGCCCAGTTCGACGCGGACATAATCATCCCCGGCCACGGCCCAGCGTGGCACAACAAGGAATTCCTGAACCTGGAGGCGGAGCTGCTCGAATCCATCGTTACGCAGGTGGTGCAGGCCGAGCAAAAGGGCATGGTTACGGTCGAAGAAATCCAGAAAGCAGTTGATGTGGAGCCACTCCGCCTCAAATTCACTCACGATGACAAAGATCTAAACGCGAAGTTTCAAAGATTCGTCAATCGCATGATCGAAAACGCATCCCGCGAAGCCCGCGACGGCAGAAAATTCGAGTACTAGCAAGAAAGCGCATCGAGGCGCCGCCGGGCGAGCCCTCACCTCAATTTCCCTCCTTATTTGCATTCTCCCGAGTGGTGCAGCGAAATACGAATGTGTGCACAAGTGAACAGACGCCCGGCTTTGAGTCTTCTAGCATGTCATTCCGTGGGGGGAGCAAAAGAAATAAGGCAACACCAAGACCCACAAGCTTCAGCCTAACCACCAACTATCGCGGCTTCCAGATCCCTCCAGCCGGCGATAACACTTCTCGGATCGCACGGAAATTCGTGCCACTTCTCGGGGCAGGCCGTCGTGTGGGCTTGAAACACAGGAGGTAAACAGTCCGTGCCTTTACTTCAGATATTGATGGTTCTGATCGTCGTGGGGGTTCTGCTCTGGCTGGTCAATTCGTTTATCCCCATGGCCGGATCGATCAAGTCGATCTTGAACGCCGTGGTGGTGATATGCGTGGTCTTGTGGCTGCTCAACGTTTTCGGACTTTTTCAGTCCCTCTCACACATCCACGTTGGGGCGTAAGCACACCGGAATGAATGACAGAGAAACGAGCAGTGAATCATTAGACGCAAACAACAAACAGCGCCGGGCGGCCAACGCCAGGCGCGCGAATTCGCGGTAATGGAGGCAACACACATGAAAGCACTAGGAGTCATCAGCACAACAGCCCTGCTCCTCCTTTTCGGAGCCACTATTCCTGCCTTCGCGCAGGAGGAACACCACGAACAAGAGGCTAAGCCCGAGAAGCAGGAACAGGCCAAGCCAGCGAAGGAAGAGAAGCAGGCTGAAGCGAAGCCCGCAAAGCAGGAACAGGCCAAACCCGCAAAGGAAGAGAAACAGGCGAAGCCAGCAAAGGAAGAGAAGCAGGCTGAAGCTAAGCCCGGGAAGCAGCAGCGGGCCAAACCGGCAAAGGAAGAGAAACAAGCAAAGCCAGCAAAGGAAGAGAAGCAGGCTCAGGCCAAACCCGAAAAGCAGGGACACGTGCAGCAAGTCAAGGGTCAACAGGGTAGGCAGTCCGAGCAGGCACAAGGGCAGTGGGCCCACAATGGCCAGAAAGATAGTCGCGGCCACGAGTACAACGAAAGCAGATTCGGACGTGACCATCACACTCGCTTTGAAGAAACCGGCGGGCGTATGTATGACGGACGGCGGGAGTTTTCTTACGGCGGCTATTGGTTCTATGCGGGAGCGTATCCGGCGTGGTTCTACCAGCAAGACGTGTACTTCGTTATGGGAGCGGACGGGCTATGGTATGCAGTTGCATATGGTGACCCTTCGTTAACATTCCAAGTCAATATCGAGTAGCGCGACAAGCGCCCGTGTGACGGAGCCGGCGGCCGGGAAACCGCAGGCTCCGCGAAAAGGAGAAAACAATGCTTGGGACTATATTGATCGTGATTTTGGTTCTCGCGCTGTTCGGTGCATTACCGCGATGGTCGCATAGCAGGGATTGGGGCTACGCCCCGACGGGGGGAGTGGGGTTGGTGCTCTTCATCGTCATCATTCTCCTGCTTCTCGGCCGTATCTAACGCACGTGCGAGCAATCAATTGGATCTGTGGCCCGGTGAGGGTCGGGCCCTTTTCCCTTTCGAGTTGAAGTGTGATCCGTGAGCCGGAGGCAAAGTGGACAAATCCGAACAACGAGTAGTTCAGTTCCTGGAGAAAGAAATAAAGACGTACACGGCGCTGGCCTTGTTTTTGTCGAAGGAGGGCGTCCAAAAATCCTTGCATCCGCGAGGCAGGAGAAATCTCTTAAGCCCCGATTTCTATAGAGAGAGAATGAAAGAGGCGAGAAGAATTGTAAATGACCTCAGAAAATCAAATTAGGCCGCGGTTATTTCACACCGCCCGCCCCACGCGCCTGCGCCTCTTGTGCATCCGTTGGCTCCCGCTGCTCCTGATCCTGCTCGTGTCCGCCGGCAGTTCAGCGGCATACTCTGTTCTGACGCACGAAGAGATCGTGGATCTGCTTTGGACGGACGAGCTCCGCCCGCTTCTACTCAAGCGTTTTCCCACGCTTACGGAAGATCAAATCACCGAAGCACATTCGTATGCCTACGGCGGTGCAGTCATCCAGGACCTCGGCTACTATCCCTTTGGGAGCAAGGAATTCAGCGACCTCGTGCACTACATCCGCACCGGAGACTTCGTGCGAGAGTTGCTGCTCGAAAGCCAGGATGCGGATGAGTACGCCTTTGCACTAGGAGCCCTCGCCCACTATGCGTCGGATATCGCTGGACACCCGGCAGTGAACCAATCCGTCGCGATCGGATATCCAAAATTACGCGCGAAATATGGTAACTCGGTGAAGTATGCGCAGGACAGGACCGCGCATTTGAAAACGGAGTTTGGATTCGACATGGTGCAGGTCGCGAAGAACCGCTACGCCTCGCAGCAGTATCACGATTTTATCGGCTTCAAAGTATCCAAGCCCCTGCTCGAGCGCGCCTTCCCGGTGGTCTACGGCCTGGAATTGAAAGATGTGCTGCCGCAAGAGGAGCTCGCGGTGGGCTCGTATCGTTTTTCGGTCAGCCGGATGATTCCGGAAATGACCAAGGTCGCGCTGCAAACCCACAAGAAGGACCTGATGCGCGAGACCCCTGATTTCGCGAAGCAAAAATTCCTTTACCGACTTTCGCGCTCCGACTATGAGAAAGAATGGGGGAAGGACTACAAGAAGCCCGGAATTGGCACTCGCATACTGTCAACGCTCCTCCGCTACATGCCGAAAATCGGGCCATTCAAGGCGTTGGCCTTCAATAATCCCACGCCGCAGACGGAGGACCTCTACTTCAAGAGCATCAACACGACAGTCGATCAGTACAGAGCGTTCCTCGAAGAGGCGCGCGCGGATTCGCTCGTTCTCGCCAATCGCGACCTTGATAGCGGCAATGCAACCAAGCCCGCGGAATACTCGCTGACCGATGAAACCTACGCTAAACTGCTGTCCCAACTGGCGGGTCGCAAGTTCGACCTAACCACTGCTGATCTGCGTCAAAATATTCTCCAGTTCTATTCCGATCCCGCGGCTCCCATCGAGACGAAGAAGGACCAGATTCAGTGGCAGACCGTACTGAATTCGCTCGACCAGTTAAAGTTGATCAATCCGATTCCGACGGTTGCGGACAGCCCTGCTCGAGGGCCCCTATCCGCGCCTAGCACGAATACCGCCGCGCCCGTGAACGCACCATAGGCCGCCACAAATCCGAGATTCAAATGAATCAGGGAGCCAACTACCTTCATTCCGGGGAGATCGCTCGTCAGTCGTGCAGGACAACACTCAGCAGAGAATCGTTTACGTGGAGACCGCCATTGTATTTAATGAATCCCAGCTTCTTGAATTTATTCATGAAAAAATTCACACGCGACCGTGTCGTCCCCACCATTTCCGCCAGCGTTTCCTGAGACACTTTGGGAACGGACCATTGCGGTTTTTCATGTTTGCCGTAACGAGCCAGCAAAAGAAGCGCTCGCGCCAGCCGTTTCTCGCTGGAATTGAAAAGCTGATCGATCAAATCTTCTTCGATGCGAATGTTGCGTTCCAGCATATAGGTGATGAAACGATCCGAAAGCGCGTGTTCTGAGTGCAACGCCCGGATCATTTCCTTCAGTCCGATCACCAGCATCGTCACGGGCGTGGTTGCCGTTGCCGTCGCGATGCGCACCGGCTGCCCCGCCAATCCGCCCTCGCCGACGAAATCTCCAGGCTTCAACATCGCCACCACGGCTTCTCTGCCGGTCTTCGAGACCACGGAGAGTTTCACCGAGCCCTTTTGAATGTACATCACCTCTTTGCAGGCATCTCCCTGGGAGAATATGGTGTCCTTCTTCTCGAATTCCACAATCGTTCTTGCCACACCCGCCGAATCGAGGAACGCCTGCGCGTTGAAAGCGCCATTTTTCTTCGGCTTTTTGCCGTTCTTTGGCTTCATATCGGTTGCATACGCTGCCGTACGCCCCCTCGTCCCGCTGGTTAAAGATTAGCACGCAAATCGGGTCTCGCAACTGATTTGGGGGAGTGTGCATAAGTGAACAGACGCCCCTGTTCAACAAGTCTAGGATGTTGTCTCAACCAAAGTACCTCTCGGTGTGGCACAGGCGATTGAATCCCAGTCGATCTTGAAGGAGAACCAAAATGCTGTGGACAATTTTCGTGGTGTTGCTCGTTTTGTGGTTTCTCGGCTTGGTTACTTCTTACACCATGGGCGGGTTCATCCACATTCTATTGGTCTTAGCTGTAGTCGTACTTCTGTTCCGTGTACTTCAGGGACGAAGGCCGGTCGCTTGATACTGGAGACAAACTCATGAAATCGATCACTGTGCTGGGAATTCTGCTGGCCGTTCTGGGCGCTTTAGCCCTCGTCTACCAGGGATTCAACTATACGCACCGGGAAAGAGTTTTCGATGTGGGCTCGATTCACGCCACCAGGGACGATCATGAGCGCGTCTCTATTCCTCCGCTCGTCGGAGGATTGGCCCTGGCCGGAGGAGTAGTTTTGCTACTGATCGGCGCGAAACAAAAAGTTTAGCGGAAGGTTTCGGTTGGGTATCGCTCGAGCAGCAAATGCAATCCACGAGCTTCCCCAGCTAAAGGCGCGGTCGAAAGCGCCTCACAAAGGTTTCGGAAACACCAAGCTTCCGCAGCCGCAATTCTGATCATGGAGGTCAGCGATGCTACGTAAATCAATATTTGCCGTTTGTTTCACGCTCGTCGCAGCAATGGTTTGTTCAGCAGAAGGCAATAAGGAACAGAAACGTCTCGAGAATGCCGGTGTCGTAATGCAGGAAATCATGAATACACCGGAGAATATCCCACAAGAAGTATTGGAGAAGGCGGATTGCGTCATCGTGTTTCCGTCCGTCCTCAAGGCGGCTTTCGTCGTCGGCGCCAGCTACGGCCGTGGCGCAATGGTTTGCCGCAGCGGCGAGCATTTCCGCGGACCATGGGGCGCCCCAGCGATGTTCGCGCTTGAAGGCGGCAGCGTTGGTTTTCAAATCGGCGGCGAAGCTACCGATCTCGTCCTGCTCATCATGAACGAGCGCGGTGCGTCCTCGATTCTCAGCAGCAAGGTCAAACTGGGCGGCGACGCTTCGATTGCAGCCGGTCCCGTGGGGCGTGACGCAGCGGCAAACACCGATGCGTACATGCGCGCCGAGGTTCTCAGCTATTCACGCACGCGCGGTCTCTTTGCCGGCATTTCCCTCGAGGGTTCCACGCTTCGCCCCGATGACGATGCCACCGCCGACGTCTATGGCCGCAAACTCACCGCCAAGGAAATCATCCTGGGCGGAGGAATTTCGATTCCAGAATCCGGCCGTCACTTGGTCGCGGTACTAGAGAAGGGTTCGCCGCACAACGAATCGAAAGTTTCCGCAAGAAACTAGCTGTTGATTCCTTAAGGTTTCATGCTGGCAGGTTTGGGAGTTCGGCAAATGCTCACTCGCCGGGCTCCCATCCCGCCCGCATCTGTTTCAGCCGTAATCGCTCGCAGGAGATGCTCGAATGAAAACGATCCGAAATACAGCAATCGCTCTCGCTCTAATGCTCGCTTCCGTTCCCGTGATTTCAGCTCAAGACCTTTCCAGGTACCGGACCTTTTCCCTCGGCACCAGCCTCGCGGCTCTCACAAAACAAGTCGGCCAGAACGGGGACCAGGCAACTTTGATCCACCGGAATCCCGCCGTCATCCAGCAGTTGACGCACTGGCCCATGGACACTTCCTCCTCTCCCGTCGCAGCGGACCCGGTTTCGCAGATTGTCTTCAGCTTCTACAACGGCGAGCTCTACAAAATATCCGTGATCTATGATGAACGCGCCACCGAGGGAATCACGGAAGACGACATGGTCCAAACCATCTCCGCCCGCTACGGAACGGCAATCAGGCTTTATCCTGAGATCAATTTGCCAACCTATGCCGATTATTCGCAGCGAGACAAGGTCATCGCCCGATGGATTGATTCGGAGAACTCCGTAAGCCTTATCCGCTCCAGCACCCTCGATTCCTATGGGCTTGTCGTCGTCTCAAGGCGCCTCGATGCTCAGGCCACGGCCGCCATTATCGAATCGGCGCGCCTCGACAAGGAAGAAGCGCCGCAAAAAGAAATCGACCGCCAGAAAAAAGAAGTCGCTGACCTTGAATTGACGCGCGAGAAAAATAAGAAGACTCTTCGCCCTTAACGCAGGTCTCTTGGTTTGAGTCGCACAGGCAATCCTGCCTCCGCTGTTCGTTCCATGCTTGGCGCAAACCGAGCGCTACCGGCCGGCCGAGAGGAAGCGCGAAATATTCTCGTTCAGGAACTTCCCGTCCGCCGGATTGCTTGCTGCCCCGGCCGTATGTCCCCAAAGCGACGGGATCGGCATCAGCGTGCACCCCGGTATAAATGCCGCTTCATAGCGCGCGTCGCCCACTGGAAAATACAAATCCGTCTCGGAGGGCATGTACAGCAGCGGCACCTTGATTGACCGCAGCGCGCGCTCCACGTCGCCGCCGAACCCGGGCGTAGTCCCCACGTCGTGAAATTCCCACGTGCGCATTTGCAGGATCAGATCATTCGCGTCGGCGCCCGGAATAAAATTCGTCCGGAATTCGTGCAGCACGGACTCGAATGTCGTCCCCGGCTTCGCTCCCTCGCGCCACAATTCCCGCCGCCACCATTCCTGCGAGAAAAGCCACGCGGTCCACACGGTCGCAAACGCCTCCATCCCCTTCGTCGGCTGCGACGTGTAGTCGCCATCCTTGAACGCTGCGTCCGCCGTCAACGCCGCGATTTGCCCTTCGAGACGCACCACTCCGTGGGGATACGTTTTCGCCGTCCCGGACGTGGCCACAATGCGGTCCGCGAAGTTCGGGTAGCTCACCGCCCATTGAAAAGCCTGCTGCGCGCCCATCGAGAAGCCGATGATGGCGCGCACGTGCGTCACCTTCAGCTCCTCGGTCAGAAGCTTGTGGACCGCTTCCACGTTGTCGCGAATCGTCATCACCGGGAATCGCGGGCCATGGTAAGGCTCCGGCGTGTTGCTCGGCGATGACGAATGCCCGTTGCCGAATAATTCGGTCGCCACCAGGAACAGCTTCGAGGTATCGAGCGCCAGATCGGGCCCGATCAGCCATTCATACCCGTGGAAATCCGCCATGTAGTGCGATGGCAGCAGCACCACGTTGTCCTTCGCCGCGTTCAGATGGCCGTAAGTTCCGTAAACGATGCGTGCCTCCGGCAGCGTCGCGCCGCGCTCGGTGCGGAAGTTCGCAATCACAAACTCGTGGCGCTCGCCAGTCTCTGGCTTCGGTGTCGTCGCCGTCTGCGCGTGCAGAGTTTGCGCGAGCAAAAGCAAAAAAAACAGCTTTCTCATTTTTGTATATTCCTTCTTTTATTGGCCGAAGTGCCGTTTCTCGAGCCCAAACTTTATAACTCATTCCCACGCATTCCACTACGCTTCCGGCCCCCCAAGCCTCCATCCGTCCAGGTTTCAGCGTAACTAAATGGGGTACATGCCTCTTTCCCGTCGTTGACAATCCAACCTCCTCTGCCAAAATCGGATTAGTCATCCCTCTCGGGATTCTGAAGGAGGCACTCGTGCTCTCGTCGAAACGTTTCCTTGCGATATTTCTGTCTTCGTTGATGGCTGCTTTGCCCGCCCTCGCTGATCCGCAGGGCGGCGCGCAGCACGCCGGCCAAATCACGGCCATGATTCCCGCAGCCATGCGCAACTCTGAGACCGCGAAACCCAACCAGGAGCTGTTGTGGGGCGATCTGCTGCAGACGGAACATACCGGCCGCATCCGCGCGAATCTGGCCGACGGCTCGATCTTGAGCCTGGGTTCCGACACCCAGCTTCACGTCGTGCAGCACGACGCCTCTTCGCAGCAGACGTCTCTCGAATTGACCTACGGCAAAGTCCGCAGCCAAGTCCAAAAGATCACGCAGCCAGGCGGCAAATACGAAATCAAGACGCCCAACGCCGTCATCGGCGTGATCGGCACCCATTTCCTGGCGGAGTACGACCCGACGACGACCACCACAACCGTCACGTGTTATGAAGGCCAGGTCCTCGTCACGCCCTCGAACGGCGCTCAAGTCCAGGGACAGGGCAACAGCAATTCCGTCACTCTCAATCCCGGGCAAACAGTGCAAATTACAAACGTGATTCCTCCCGGCGGTTTCCACGCCACGCAGGTTCCGCCTTCCAAGGCGCAGAACGGCATCACTTCAACGGACGTGCCGCCTGCAAAGGAACCACGTGCGGCGAATCCCGATCATGCAGGGCCGTGGGTTGCCGCCGGCTTCGCAGTCGCCGTTGGACTGGCGCTGGGCCTGACCATGGGCCTCAATAACGGGAGCCACAGCAGCGGTCAGAAGCCGACTTGTCAGCCCAGTGCCTCTGTTTGCCCATAATCTGGCCACCAATTCGCGCCTTGGAATGCAGTCGGGGCAAGCTCTTCCGAAGCGCTAACCAGGATTCGCGATACTTATGAGCTTGCCGGAGAAACGCTGGTCCCGTTGGCTGGCCTGGCTGCGCAGAACTTCGCTCCGCCGAATCTCCTTCGGCCTGGCCGTGCTGGTGACGCTCATTGGCCTCGCGGCCTTCGCATTTTCCGGAATCGGTGAAAATGCGCATGCTGGCTTCGTATTTCTTCAAGACATTGAACTGAGCTCTCTCGACCTCCGGTTTAGCATCAGGGGGAGCCGCCCGCACGATACTCGTATCGTCATCGTCGGCATTGACGAGAAAACGCTCCAGAAAATCGGTTCCTTCCCCCTGCCGCGCAAGACTTACGGAATGTTGATAGACCGATTGAGTGCTGGCGGCGCCCGTGTAATCGCATTGGACGCTACATTCCCCACTCCGGAGAGCAATTCAGCAAAACAGGCCTTGCAGCAGCTAAAGCGTGAGCTCGGCGCCTCGGCCTCTCCAGAAGTTCTAGGAAAATTGGAAGAGCTGGAAATATCCAGCGATCAGGATGCCAGCTTTGCGGCTGCGCTGAAGAAAGCAGGCAATGTCGTTCTCGGCCACGTATTTCTTGATGCTGCGGGCGCAAAGTCCGCCGATCCCGAGTTGGCGGAAGCCTATTTCAACATCGCCTGGGCAAAATCATTCCCGCAGGTCATCCCGATAAAATCCAAGGATGGACATGCGTTCGATCTGGGTCAGGCGTGGAAAGATAACGGCGGCAAAGTGGCCGAGGGTGCGGAGGCTAATATTGCGAAGCTGGCCGAGGCCGCCGCATCCTACGGATTTATCAATATTTATCCCGATCCGGACGGCACTCTCCGCCATGCACTCTTGATTGAGCGCTATCAGGACAAGGATTTCTTTCCTTGCTTGGACCTGCAGGTTGTCCGTGAGTACGAAAAAATCCCCGATCAGGATATTGCAGCTTACATCGCCTGGAACGGATTGGAACGAATTCAGTTCGGCAGCCACGAGATTTCGCGCGCGCGCAAGGGCACTGCGCTGATCAACTACGCAGGACCATATAACACGTACCAGCACTATTCGATGTGGGACGTGATCAGCGGCGCTCTTCCGTCTGAAACCTTTCGCGACAAAATCGTCCTAGTGGGCGCCACCGCTCTCGCGATTGGTGACTTGCGCAATACGCCATTTCCGGAGGAAGAGTCGGCCTACATGGGAGTCGAGGTCCACGCCAACATCGTCGACAACATCCTGCACAGCCAGGAAAGAGGCCACGGTTTTCTGACTCGCGGGTTCAATGAAGAGATGATTGACGTAGCTTTCATCCTGATTTTCGGACTCGTCTTCGGACTGGTGGCCGCCCCCATCGATCCGGTATCTTCCACGATCTCGGTGCTGGCCATCCTCGCGGGCTACGCCTGGTTCGTCTATTACATGTTTGCCGCGCAGGGCCGCTGGCTGAGCTTTGTGATTCCCGCCGGCACGCTGGTGGCAAACTACGCGGCCATCACAAGCTTCCGAATGATTTTCGAGGAGCGCGAAAAACGAAAAATCCGCAAAACCTTCTCGCAATATCTTTCGCCGGACGTCATCACCCTGATCGAGAAAGATCCGCAGAAATACGTCCGCCCGGGCGGCGAAATGAAGGAGCTCACGGTGATGTTCAGCGATATCCGCGGGTTCACCACCATTTCCGAGGGCTTGACGCCCGACGAGCTCGTCAGCTTGCTCAACGAATACCTGGGCGAAATGACGGAAATTGTTTTCGCCAATCAAGGGACGCTCGATAAATACATCGGCGACGCCATCATGGCCTTCTGGGGCTCGCCCTACCCGCAGGAAGATCACGCTGTGCGCGCCTGTTCCTGCGCCGTCCAAATGATTCGCAGCCTCGGAAAGCTCAATAAAAAATGGCAAGCCGAAGGCCGCCGCACCCTCTCCATCGGCGTCGGCTTGAACACCGGCTTGCTCAATGTCGGGAATATGGGCTCGGCCAAGCGCCTGGCCTGGACAGTTATGGGCGACAACGTCAACCTCGCCTCGCGCCTCGAAGGAATCAACAAGGAATATCACACGCAGATTGTGATCAGCGAGGCCACCTACCGCGAGGTGGCGGACAAATTCGTCTGCCGCGAACTCGACAAAATCAGGGTGAAGGGAAAAAACCAGCCTGTAAATATCTACGAGCTTCTCGACGGGATCGCCGAAAAACGAAAATACGAATCGCTTCTCACCCAGTTCAATCAGGCCATGGCCGCCTACCGCGAACAGAACTGGCGCGAAGCCGCCGCGAAATTCGGCCAGGCGCTTTCCTTCTATCCCGATGACGGTCCCACGCAGGTTTTCCTGCAGCGCGCCCTGGAGTTCCTAGATAACGCCCCCGAACCCGATTGGGACGGCGTCTACGTAATGAAAACAAAGTAACGCGGGAGTCCCCACCCGCTCTCTAGTCCTTCAGTCTCCAGGCACTTAACCACATTCAATCGCGACGAAGTGATTGCGAAAGTGTCAGATTCCCATTCACCCGTTTCTCTTTGCTCCAATCATGATACGTGTGGCACTCGAAGCACCGCGCTTCGGCCGATTCCTCCCCCGCGTGATGGCACTGCTCGCAGATTCGTTTGCTGGGAAGCAAAATATCCGCAGTCTCCTGGCTCTTTGCCGCGCCCGCATGGCATTCGAGGCATTTCAGCAGCCGGTGCTCATCGTGATTAAAGACCGCGTGCGGAAACCAGCGCGCCGTGATGTTCGACTTCGCCACCGCCGGCAGCGCCGCGCCCGACGAACGAACAAGCGAGTGGCATTGCAGGCATGTCTTCCGCCACAGCAGTTCCTCTGACTCCGCCACGCGCTCCGTCACCCACTGCTGCGGCGTCAGCACCCGCACCGCCGTGGGAATCGGCTGCTGCGGCAAATTCCGTCCCGCGCCGGCCACACGCAATTCCCCGGGATGCGCGGCAATATACTGCTGGAATTTTTGCACCACGAACGCGTGGACGATCTCGGGCGTATCGTGCGGCACGCTTTGCTGAAAGCGCTTGTCGAATTGCAGCGTGTGGCAACTGCTGCACGCGCTCGCGTAAGTAGGAGGCGCCATGTAGGCCCGCGCCAGATTTCGCGACGGCGGCTCGAATTTCTGCAAAGCAAGTGCGCTCGCCTGCCACGCCGCCGGAGCCACGCCGCCCGCCGGCGCCGCCCCGAACCGCCACGCCGCATTCGACGCCGCCGGCCGGTGGCAATCGTCGCAATCGAGCTGCACCGGACCAATCGGCCCCAGCAGCTTGGCCTTCAAATGCGCAAAATGATTCAGCTTGATCGTCCCCGGATCCACGCTCCCCGGCCGCAGCGCCGCGAATTCAGGATGGCTCGCATTGAACCCCTCGATTTGCAGCACGAATTGGCTGGCAGCGCCGGTCGTGTGCAGGTTCGCATGGCACTGTGTGCAATTGGAATCGGGCGTAGCCGACAGGCGCAGATGCCCGCGATGTTCCACGTGGCACGAAGCGCAATTCGGCGTAAACAACTGATTGGCGTGGTGCACCGGGCCATCATGGCAGGTCCGGCAGGCGTTGTCGGCGGCCTTGGCGCTGAACGAGCCGGCCTGCTGCACATGGCACTCGCTGCATCGCGCCGTCAGCACCGCATGGCCCGCGGACATCTTCCCGCTGCTATAGACGCGGTCGTTGCGCCCGATCCCCGCCCAGGCCACGAAAACCAGCGCCAGCACCGGCATCAAAATCGAGAGGACCGTCCGCCAGCGCCGAAATGGATGCGGCCGCGTGAAATATTTCAGGTCAATGCGCCGCGCCAGTTCCTTGGTTGTGAGCTTCGCTCGAGGCACTATCCCTCGCTGTTATCGCCAATCAATATCGCAGCGCCATCACCGCATGCACGCATCCGAGCAGCAGCAGCACAAACGACAACGGAATGTGCAGCATCAGCCACCCATGCAGCATGTAATGCAGCCGCACCTGCCGCCGCAGCTGCCTCTCCTCTTCGCAAATTTCTTCCAGGTTCTTCGTGGTCTCATGCGCTTCCGTCGGCAGCAGCCGCCGCAGCCCTGCGAAAATTTCGTGCGCCTTCTCTGGATCGGAAAGCCTGCGATGCCGCCCGCCCGGGTCCAGTAAAAATGGCCGCATCTCCCGCGAATAGAATTCAAGCAGCGGCGCCACCGTAACTTCCGCCGCCAACACCGAATCCGCCGTCGCCGCCAAATCTCCGCTCGGACCCGCCGCGACCAGCGTCACGGGCGCCGACGCGCGCGTCATCAGCTCGTCCGCCTCGATCAGCAATTGCCCGCGCACATGATCGATCTGCTCGAAAATCGTTTCGTGCGGCAATTCCGCAGTCATCATTTTCGGCATGAAGTGCTGCAGCGCCGCGCCGAATACGCCGCTCACGACCACGATAATCACCAGCACGAGCAAAACCGCGGTCAACGTCCCGCCCGCCCGAAACCCCGCGTGAAAAAGTATCAATGGCAGGCTCAGCAATCCCAGCCACAAGTGCCCGCGCATCCACGATTGCGCCCGCCCGAGCCTCCAGATCGACGCTTTCTTTCTCGCCGCCAGCAGCCCCGCAAAAACCATGAACGCGGATCCGACGATTCCGAACGTCAACCCAATCGCGCTCCCACCCGATGGCCCAGTCGGCGAGCTCGCCGCGTACGGAACATACACCGCCGTCGCCACGCCCAAAATTACGAGCGAAGCCACCAGCCAATGCTTATGTGTGCGATCAATTCGCAAGTTTCAGCAGCCTCGCGCGCGGCGTAAATTTTCTGTTCATTTCTGCGTCTGACCCTGCCCCGAAGCCTGCCCCAGCAACCCCGCAAAAAAAGTCCGCGGATTCACGCGATGAGCCGCGTCATGCGGGCACGCATACACGCAACTTGGCTCCGCGTAATCCGTGCACAAATCACACGAAGTCGCTTTCTGCCGCACCACCGCCTTCTTTTGTCCCTGCCGCTCCGGATCTTCCGCCATCACATTAAACGGATGCAGATTGATATTCCCGTACGGGCAATTCTCCGCGCACAGGCCGCAGCCGATGCACCAATCCTCGATGATCACTTCGAGCGAATTCCGCCGCCGGATCGACCCCACCGGGCACCCCACCATGCACAATGGATCGAGACATTGCCGGCACGAAGTCGCCACCAAATAATGATCAAAGCGCAGCCCCTCGCGCACCAGCCGCGTCACGCCGTCATGCGCATCCGCGCACGCCCGCACGCACGCATCGCACCGCGTGCAACTATCCAAATCCAGCAGCAGCAGGCTCTGCGCCTCAATCAGCCCCTGCTTCAGGAAATTATCGAGCGGCACGCTGCGCGCAAGCGACAGCCTCTCGCGGTTCTGCTCCGCGCGATCCCGCTCGACGGCCTCGAGCTTCCGCCGCACATCCGGAAATTCCTCGATCATCCGGCTGAAATCCGCGGCCCCGATCCGCACGAGCTCCACGTGGTCAAGCGCCGTGCACGTCGCCGTGCGCACATCCCCGCGCAGCAATCCCGTCTCCCCGAAATAATCGCCGCGCGAAAGATACGCCAGAATAATTTCGCCGCCCGGATGCGCCTGCGCCACCTTCACAAACCCGATGCGCACCAAATAGAATGCGTCCGCCGCGTCTCCCTGCCTGCAAATCACCTGCCCCGGCGTGTAACGCTGCAGCTCCACTTTTTCCCGCAGGCTGCCGACGAATTCGTCCGTCAGGTCCGCGAACACGGGAACGGCGCGCAGATGCGTGTCCAGCGCCCGCTCGCGATAGCTTTTGTCGAGCTGTGCGCGAAAACTCTTGTTCCGTTGCAGGATGTCGAGCACGTTGCGAAGCATTTCCATCACCACGCAGTCCGTCTGCGCATGCACCGTCGCCGACCGCGGGTACAAACTCATGCACGTCATCTCGCCGAATAAGTCCCCCGGCCCGAGATCCGCCACCGGATTCGCGTAAGCCAAGTCCACCGGCGCATCAATGGGGATCCACGACTGTTTGTTTTCCTCCTCGCGATGGTCGCTGTCCCGCTTCGTGAGCTGGCTCGAAAGTTTCCCGAGGAATTTTCGCAGCGCCCCCAAAGTCTTCACGTGCGCCATGGGGCTCGAAATCGATACGCGCGCTTTGCCCTCGAGAATGTAAAACGCCGTTGATCCGTACTCCCCCTCGCGGCAAATCACTTCTCCGCGCTTGAAATGCCGCATCACCACGGCTCCGCGGTTCAAACTCAAAAATGTCCCCGACACGCCGTGGAAAAATGGCAACTGCTGCAGCTCTTCAAGCGTCACCTGCTCGAACCCGGGCCCCGATCCCAGCGCCGTCTGCGCCACTCCTTTATTCGTCAGCGCCCCCGTAGGGCACGAGACCATGCATTCCCCGCACGAAACGCACGACGAATCCCCCATCGGCGCGTTGTCGTCAAATGCGATTCCCGCGATCGACCCCTTGCCCATCCGCCCCAGGACGAAATTCTCGCGGATTTCGCTGCAGCCCCGGATGCACCGGTCGCACAAAATGCACGCATCGAAATCCACCGCGATGCTTGGCGAAGACGCATCCTTCCCGCGGCTCGTGCTCCGCCGCGCAAAACGCGCATGCGAAATGCCGGCCTTCTTCGCCAGCGTCTCGAGCTCGCAATCGCCCGTCTGCTGCTGCCGCGCGCAAGGGCTTGGATG
The DNA here is from genome assembly GCA_963701005.1 of uncultured Acidobacteriota bacterium. Classification (GTDB taxonomy): domain Bacteria; phylum Acidobacteriota; class Terriglobia; order Acidiferrales; family UBA7541; genus Palsa-295. The sequence continues at coordinate 619,916 of OY969555.1, read as the reverse complement.
ATCGGACATCAACAGTTCCACCAGCGTGTGCCGCGCGCGCTGCACTTTTTCGCTCGCCGTCGTCACCACCATCCCGGCTTCCACCGGCCGTATGCACGAAGCGGTGAAAACTCGCGCCCCCACGTCCACCACGCACACGCGGCACACCCCCACCGGCGTCTCATTCTGTTGGTGGCACAGCGTGGGGATGGCGATGCCGTTGATCCGCGCGGCATCGAATACGGTCGTGCCCGCGGGCACCGCCACTTTCTTGCCGTCAATCGTCAGTTCGACGAGCGCGCTCAAGTGTGCCTCGCCGCAGCCGCGCCGGCCTGCACTGCTGGCCGTGGCCGTGCCCCACCGAAACAAACTCTCGCCACGCACTCGCGCCGCGTGATGTGCGCATCCACCTCATCTCGAAAATGTTTCATCGCTGAAGCAATCGGCGCGGGCACCACCTGCCCCAGTCCGCAAATAGACGTCAGCCGCAGCGCGTCCGAAAGGTCCTCAATCAGCGCCAAATCCGCCGCCGTCCCGTGCCCCTGCGTCCACCCGGTCAGCAAATCCACCAGCTTCTGCGACCCCACGCGGCACGGCACGCACTTCCCGCATGATTCGTTGCGGAAAAATCGCGTCGCACTCAATGCAAAATCCAGCACGCACGTATCTTCGGCGAAAACTACCAGCGCGCCTGACCCCAGCATCGACCCCGCATCCGCAAGCGATTTGAAATCCAGCCGGACATCCGCCATCGCGGCCGGCAAAAATCCCGACGAAGGCCCCGAAGGCGCGAATCCTTTCAGCTTCTTCCCAGCCGGTAATCCCCCCGCGTGGCGAAATATCACCTCGGAAACCAGAGTCCCCATCGGCACTTCGTAAACACCCGGCTTCACCACATCGCCGCTCACGCCGATAAATTTCAGCCCCGCCGTTCCTGCGAGCCCCTGCGCCTTGTGCCAATCCGCACCGCGCACCAATATCGAGGGCACATTCGCGAACGTCTCCACGTTATTAATCGCCGTCGGCTTGTTCCACAGCCCCTGCTGCACCGGAAATGGCGGCTTGTTTCTCGGCTCCGCCCGCTTGCCTTCGATCGCTTCAAGCAGCGCGCTCTCCTCGCCGCAAATATATCCGCCGGGGCTTACGAAAATTTCCAGCTCAAAAGCTAAATCGCTCCCGAGAATCCCATGCCCCAGCAACCCCTCCCGCCGGCAATGCCGTATCTCCTCGTGGAGAATCCTTTCCTGCTCCTCATACTCATGCCGTATGTAAAGGATGCCCTTGCGCGCCCCCGTCAGCAGCCCCGCCACGATGATTCCTTCGATCACCAGGTGCGGCAAATGCGTCATGATGAACCGGTCCTTGAAAGTTCCCGGCTCGCTCTCGTCCGCATTGCATACGATATATTTTTCCGCCCCCGCCGCCGCGCGCACCAATTGCCATTTCGACTCCGTCGGAAATCCCGCGCCGCCCAGCCCGCGCAGCCCCGAAGCCTTCAGCGCCGCAAAAGCAGCGTCCCAATCCCGCGTCTCCACCAGTCGTCGCACAGCCCCGTAATGCTGCCCGCCGCCATACGGGTCAGACGCGCATTGCGCTCCATGACGCATGTGCGCCGGCTCCGGCAATTCCCGCCCGCCAAGCACGCCCCGCACCATCTCCGCCACACCGTCCGCATCCACCGCCGCAAATATTCGTTCGTTGACAGAAACCGCCGGCGCCTCATCGCACCGCCCGAGGCAGGAGACATCGCGAATTGACACATCCTTGTTGCCCGCCTCATGCCCGCTCAAAGGAAACGCCGCTTCCAGCCGCGCCCGCAGCTCGCATGCTCCGCGCAGGTGGCACGACATATCCTGGCAAACGCGCAAATCCACTCGCGGCGGCGGTGTCAATCGGAAATGCGGATAAAAACTGGCCACTCCATGCAGGCGGTAAAGCGGCAAATCGATTTTTTGGGCCAAAGCTCGCAACTGCTCGGCAGGCAAGTAACCGAACTGACGCTGAATCTCCCTCAGGTCATCGAAAATCAACGCCAATCTCCCCGCACCGGGAGGTCATTGTTGCGTGTCGTGAAAAATGTTTGCGACTGAGAGCGCGTGCAGCGCACGAATTCATATAACAAATCTCCTCGGTCAAGTCCACATTCCAAGTCGCCCCTGTTGCGCACACATCAGCGCCGCCGCTTTTTCGATCGAGGCGTTCCTTTCCTGCCCGTAGGAGCACGGCATGCCGTGCCCCTACGGCGCTGCTTATTCGAGCCGCATGCCGTTCAGCACTGGGAATTCGCGTGCACCGATGCACTCCGAAAACGTGTATCCTTGCCGCGAAAGGACTCCCCATGCGCACCCTGCTCGTCGCAACTCTGCTTTCCGCAATTTTCGTCACGCCCCAAATCATCTCCGCCCAATCGCGCCCCCTCACGCCCGAACGCGCCGCCGCGGTCGAAGAAGGCGTCCGAGCCTTCACGCGCACCGTCGCTCACGACGTCACCGAAGAAGGCCCGCTCGCTTGGCGCAAGCATTTCGCCGACGTCCCCGCGTTCTTCATGGCCGTTGACGGCCACCTGGTGTACGCGACCGGTGCCGCGGCGATGGCCGGCATTCCCGATGTCACGCGCAACATCAAGCACATCGAACTGCACTGGGGCGATGATCTGCGCATAGATCCGCTAGCCGCGGACCTCGCCGTCGTCGCCACCACATGGCACGAGGTCATCGTGGACGCGGCCGGCAAGCGCATGGATGAGTCCGGCTATTTCACGGGCATCGCCGAATTTCGTGACGGCCACTGGAAATTTCGCAATGCGCACTGGTCAAGCGCCGCCCCACCTGCGCCCGCACCGTAGCCAGCCGTGCCGCGCGCCCTGTCTTCAAATTTTTACCTTACAATTGACCGTCGATTTCCGATAATCGTGCCATGACAAAAAACATAAATCCAGTTCCGGAAGGCTTTCACACCGCCACTCCCTACCTCGTCGTTCCCGGAGTCGCAAAACTGATCGATTTCCTGAAGCAAGCCTTCGACGCCCAGGAAATCCAGCGCCACCAGCGCCCCGACGGCTCCGTCCAGCACGCCGAAGTGCGCATCGGCGATTCGATCATCATGATGGGCGAACCGTTGCCCCCGCAAAAACATATGCCCGCGATGATTCTCCTGTACGTCGCCGACGTGGACGCCTTGTACCAACGCGCACTCAAGGCCGGCGCAACTTCAGTACGCGCGCCCGCGGATCAGCCCTACGGCGATCGCACCGGCGGCGTCGAAGATGCCAGCGGCAATCAATGGTGGGTCGCCGCGCGTCTCACGAAGCCGGACTGATCGCCGATGCCCATCGCCCTGTGCTAATGTGGCCGCCACCACAACTCGGGACGGTTCACTCGGCCAATGCTCACCCGTATTTCCACCGCCCTCCTCGTTTTTATTTTGTGTGCACTCGCGCCGCTGCACGCTCAAGATCAGCCTTCCGCTTCATCAACCTCTGACACCCCAACCCCAATCGCAACAGATCGCCCGGCAGTCACGGACTCAACCGTCGTAGTTCCCACCGGCAGCTTTCAAGCGGAAAACGGCTTCCTCGAAACCAAAACCGATGGCCAAGACATCGTTGATGGCCCGGAGACCCTGGTTCGTTATGGCCTCCTCACGAAAACAGAATTGCGCCTCACCGTCCCGGACTATTTCTACAACTCGAGCACCGGCCGCAGCTCGGGTTTCGGCGACGTCTCGCTCGGCGTAAAACAGCAGCTCGGCCCCATCGGCGGATTCGACGTCTCCGCAGTCGTGTTCCTCAGTTTCCCCACCGGCGCCAGTAACATCTCGAGCGGCGGCTACGATCCCGGCCTCCAAGTGCCCTGGTCGCGCGCCCTCTCCGCGAATTGGACCGTCGCAGGAATGCTCTCGCTGTACTGGCTCACGCAGAGCCACCGGCGAAATCTCACCGGCGAGTCCACGATTCTCCTGGATCGCCAATTGACAAAGCCCTGGGATGCCTTCCTCGAGTACGCAGGCGACTTTCCTGAGCGCGGCGGAAACCGCCACCTGCTCCACGTCGGAACAGCGTTTAAGCTCGCCAAGCAGCATCAACTCGATTTCCACTTTGGCGTCGGCTTGTCGCCCGCCGCTCCGGATCATTTCGTCGGCATCGGCTACTCATTCCGGTTTTAGCCGTCCCGGCATTGGCCAGGCGTGCCATAAGGAAATGCAACAAAATGGTTGCCTTTTTTGTGGAGGGGTATTAATATGCAACCTGGAGGTTGCCTGAAATGACTGAAATGCCCGAGATGAAAGACCGAATCGAGAAGCGCCTTGAACTCAAAGCCCCGCTTTCCCGCGTCTGGCGCGCCCTCACGGATTACCGCGAGTTCGGCCAGTGGTTCCGCGTGAAACTGGATGGCCCCTTCGTCGCCGGACAGGCCGCGACCGGCCGTCTGACCTTTCCCGGCTACGAAAATCTCAAATGGGAAGTCGTGGTGCAAAAAATCGAGCCCGAGCGCCTCTTCTCCTTCACCTGGCATCCCTACGCCGTCGATCCCCAAATGGATTATTCAAAGGAAACGCCCACGCTCGTCGAATTCCGCCTTGAGAAGACCGCGACCGGCACCCTCCTTATCCTCACGGAGTCCGGCTTCGACAAAATCCCCGCCAATCGCCGCCTCGAAGCGTTCCGCAAAAACGACGGCGGCTGGACGCAGCAAATGAAGAGCATCGAGACCCATGTCGCGCAATCGTCGTAGCAGCACAGCCGCCACGAGGCTGGCCCGCGCCCCCCTCTTCGCCGCGCTGGGCGACGAGACGCGCCTATCGCTCGTTGCAAAGCTGTGCGGCGGGCAGCCGCGTTCAATCTCTCAACTAACGCGGGGCTCCAGGATGACCCGCCAGGCCATCACCAAGCATCTCCGCGTCCTCGAAAGCGCAGGCATCGTGCGCAGCGCCCATGCCGGCCGCGAAAGCCTCTTCGAATTCGTCCCCAAGCCAATCGAGGAAATTAAGGAATATCTCGATCGAGTCTCCGAGCAGTGGGACCAGGCTCTCGCCAGGCTAAAATTGTTCGTCGAAAACTAACCGCGTGGATTTCGTTGACTTCCCCATCAACCGGGTAGTATAAAAACTCGGTTCGTTCACGATTTTTGCTGATTCCGCCGCAACGTGCCCCATCCTCCCAATCGGAAATTGAAAAAAAAGCTGGAAGCGGCGCCTCCGCATCCGCTGCGCATCTTCCTCCTCTCCGTTGCAACAATCATCGTCGCGTGCCTCCTCCCGCCGCACAGCCTTTCGCAAACCAAATCCAGCGCGCCCGCGGCTGAAGGCGCCGGCAAATACACCGGCCCCGGCTCCTGCGCCTCCACCAGTTGCCACGGCGGCATCCAGCCGCGCTCCGATAATCGCGTCCTCCAAAACGAGTACAGCACCTGGATCGTCAAGGACAAGCACTCCCGCGCCTATTCCGCGCTCACCGGCGCCGTCGGCGAGCGTATGGCCACAATCCTCGCGCTAGGCAAAGCGGAGTCCGCGCCCAAATGTCTCGCCTGCCACGCACTCGATGTTCCCATCGCCCAGCGCGCCCGCACTTTCGAGCTCAGCGAAGGCGTCAGCTGCGAAAGCTGCCACGGCCCCGCGTCCGGCTGGCTCGGCCCGCACACCGAAAGAGATTGGCCGCACGAAAAATCCCTCGCGCTAGGAATGGTTGACACGCGCAATATCTCCAAACGCACCGAAAAATGTCTCTCCTGCCATCTCGGCAGCGATGAAAAATCCGTGGACCACGAAATGATCGCCGCCGGCCACCCCGATCTCTATTTCGAGCTCGACTCCTTCTCCGCCGTCATGCCCCGCCACTGGCATGAGCCCGGCGAACCCGGCGAAGCCCCCGGCGCCGACCCCTGGTACGACGTCCGCGAAATGACCACCGGCCAGGCCGTCCAGCTGCGCCAATCCTTGCTCCGCCTCGCCTCACGCACCCGCGCAAAAAATTGGCCCGAATATTCCGAGCTCCAGTGCTACGCCTGCCATCACAGCCTCACTCCCCCCGAGCAAAGCTGGCGACGGGCCCGCGGCTATCCCGGCCGCCGCCCCGGCGATCCGCCGTGGAACGCATCCCGCTACGCCGTCTTCCGCGATGTAGTTCACCAAATGGAAGGCGCGAGCGCAGACAAGCTCGATGCCGAGCTTTCGCACCTGGCACAATTGATGAGCCAACTCACCCCAGACCGCGAAGCCGTCGCCGCTTCCGCCTCGAATTGCGCGCACATCGCCGACGACCTCTCCGCAAAAATTATTTCCGCCCCCTACGATCCCGCGCTCACCCTGCGCCTGCTCCAAAAAATTTCCGGCGATGCGGACGATATCTCTGCTCAAGGCGAACACGCCGCCGCTCAGGCAGCCATGGCCCTGCAATCGCTCTTCGTCGCCTACGACCGCAACGAAAAGCTCCAAAATTCCGCCGAGCTGCGCACCGCCATCAGCGCCCTCTTCGTCGAACTCCAAAATCCCTCCGCCTACGATCCCGCCCGCTTCACCCGCCAAATGCGCCAGGTAAACTCTCTGCTCCACTGATTCGCAGGAAAAGAATTCTAAGGAGGCCCTCCTTGCAAAATTACGACCTGCTCGTCATCGGCACCGGCCCGGCCGGCGAAAAAGCCGCCGCGCAAGCCGCCTACTTCGGCAAACGTGTCGCCATCATCGAAGCCTCCTCCGATTACGGCGGCGCCTGCATCAATACCGGCACTCTCCCCAGCAAAATCCTCCGCGAATCCGCGCTCTATTTTTCCGGCATCAAGCAGCGCGGCCTTTATGGCGTGGACTACTCCCTCCGGGAAGGCCTCACCATCGAAAATTTCATGCACCGCAAGGATGTTCTCGTCGCCGAGGAACGCAGAAAAGTCGCCGAAAATATGGCCGCACATCGCGTGGACGTAATCCACGGCATCGCTTCCTTCAAAGATCCCCACACGCTCGCCGTCACCGCCGCCCAGAAAGAAATCGCCACCGCGCGCGCCGAATTCATCCTCATCTCGACAGGCTCGCGCCCACATCGCCCGCCCGAAATTCCCTTCGACGACAAGGTGATTTTCGATTCCGACAGCATCCTGAAAATGGGCCGCATCCCAGCAAGCCTCGCCGTAATCGGCGGCGGCGTAATCGGCTGCGAGTACGCCTCCATCTTCACCGCGCTCGGCGTCCGAGTCGCCCTGATTGACGGCCGCGACCGCGTTCTCCCATTCCTCGATGCCGAAATTTCCGGAAAGCTCCGCGAGCGTCTGTCCTCGCTCGGCGTCAATTTCCTGCTCGAAGAACGCATGGCCCGCATCGCACGCAACGAAAAAGACGTCCACATCGAGCTGCAATCCGGCAAGTCGCTCGATACAGACGCCGCCCTCTTCGCCGCCGGCCGCCTCGGCTCCACCGACGAATTGCATCTCGAAAATGTCGGCCTGTCCCTTAATAAGCGTGGCTACCTCGATGTCAACGAGTCCTACCGCACCAGCGTCCCCTCCATCTACGCCGCCGGCGACGTAATCGGCTTCCCCGCGCTCGCCTCCACTTCCATGGAACAGGGCCGTGTCGCCGTCTGCCACGCTTTCGGCTTCCAATACAAAAAACGCCTCGCCTCCATGCTCCCCATGGGCGTTTACACGATCCCAGAAATTTCCGCCGTCGGCGAGACCGAGGAATCCTGCAAGGAAAAAAATATCGAGTACGAAGTCGGCCGCGCCCGCTATTCCAACAACGCCCGCGGCCTCATCGTCGGCGATTCCACCGGCCTGCTGAAACTAATCTTCCGCCGCACAGACCGCCTCCTACTCGGCGTCCACATCATCGGCGAAAGCGCCACCGAGCTGATCCACCTCGGCATGATGTCCATCGAAAACGTCGGCTTCCTAGACGAATTCATAGATCTCGTCTTCAATTTCCCCACCCTCTCAGAAATGTACAAATACGCCGCCTACGACGGCCTAGGCAACCTAGCCGGCCACAAACTCCGCGAAGGCTAGCCACGTAACGCGGGCGTCCCGCCGGCGCTCTTCTCTTATTCGTATCCTTGCTTCCTCCTGTCATCCTGAACGGAGTCCCGCGCGTTTTTGCTTCCCGTCGCCTTTTGACGGGCGCGGGACGCAGTGAAGGATCTCAGCGTAAATTATGAAATGGAACAGCGCTTGAACCGCGCCCCGCTCTTAGTCGGTAGGATTTCTCGGAAAATGCAGAAAAGGCAACCTCACCCCATCAATCATAATCTGATCCGCGCGAATCGGCGCTGCTGCCTCAAATCCAGCCGCACCCCCAGCCGTCACAAAATCATCCTGATCCACACCATCCCCGCTCACTCCGAGCCCACCCACCAGCACGCCATTCACATAAAGCGGCTCCGACCCAGGAAAAAAAACAATCCCGCTCTGATTCACCGCCGGCCACGAAGGCCCCGGCACCTGAAATCCCTGCGTGCAAGGATTCATCACATCCTGCTTGAACAAATTGAAAAACGGCCCCGCCGCCGACCCATTAATCCCCGGCGGAAATAGAGGCTGCGCCCCAAAACCAATCGTGCGATTCGTCACCGCCGTCCCCATCGGCACATCATTCAAATCCTGCGACTGCCGAGTCATGCCGCTGAAATAAATCACGTTCCGCGCTTTCGTCGCCGCCACATCAATGCTGAACACCGTCGCATCCGTCATCCGGTGCAGCGCGATCAGCGTCCCATCCAGATCGCTCACCGCAATCGCCATTTTCGCGCGCGACCCAAGCGGCAGCCGTATCAGCGCCCGCGTCACGTTCGCCGTCTCGATAGCATTCGCCACAATCTGCGCCACCTGCGCCGCCGTTAACCCGCCAATCGGCCCGTTCATTGGCGGAATCAAATCCCCGTCCGGCGGCGCGCCCAGGCTAGCCACGGGCCCCACGGTAAAATTCGCCGCATTAAACGTTCCCGCCACCACGCTTGCCGGCGCCGTCGTCTGATTCACAAACGGCAACGCCACTCCATCAATCACCACTTCCCCCGGCGGAGGCAGCGCGCTCGGATCCAAAAAAATTCCATCGGTATTCACGCGCACCGCCGTGAACGCCACATATTCCGCCACCGCGCTCGGCACTCCAGTAATCCCGATCCCGCCCACCATTTGCCCGTTCTTGAATATCGGCACTCCGCCCGGATTCACCGCCGTTGGATCGCTGTCGCTCGGATCCAGCTTCCCGGTCGCAATCCCCAGCCCCGGACTCGCTCCGCTAATTGTAGTCGCAGGCGGCACCGTCCCAATCAAGCTCGGCGCGAGCGTGCACCCCCGATTCGTATTCTCAATCCCATAAAGCGCCGCATTCGGCGTGTTCGCAATTCCCGGAGGAAAATGAATCCCGCTGATGTAGCGCACGGTGCGCGAAGAAAGCGGCGCCTGGTCATTGCTGAAAAACGCCCCAGTCCGCGCCAGCGAAACCGCCAGCTCATCCGGCGCCACCATCACTCCAAAATTTCCCGCCACCAGTGCCGGCGCCGAAGCTCCCTTGTAAACCGCCAGTATCCGCCCCAGCCGGTCCACCACCCCAATCGCCATCGTGTCCGACTGCGCCGCCGTAGCCGCCGCCTGCACCAGTGCGGAAACATCGCTCTGCGTCAGCACCTGCGGGACAGGCGGTGGCGGCGCCATAGCTGGCGCACCACTCCCGCCCCCGCAAGCACTCATGCCAGCGCAAATCCCCGCGCACAAGCCAAGCACCTGCGCCGCTGATCGCACGATAGCGTTCATAGATCGTCGCTCATCGCTTCCCAGTCATCGATTTCCGGTTATCGAATTTCGGTTGTCGAGTTTCGTTTGCAGCCGCTCATCACTCATCCTCGGCTATTCCTACCACACCGTATCCTCCTTCTCAATCTTCTCGCTCTGGCTCGTTGCTGTTCCTACTCACCCCGTCCTCTTCCCGTCGCCCGTAGGGGCACGGCAAGCCGTGCCCCTACGGCGTCGCTTGACGCCACCGCTTACCTTCACCATGGCACGCCGCATCCCACTCGCCACAACCAAATCATCGAAAACGCTTGCCCCTCCCAAATCACCTGTGATAGCAAGGCTCGTCACGATATTCAGCACAAAAATTCATCCGCCATCCAAGGACCGCCGGTTGCGCTCGGCATCCCACATCTCCCGACTCCGCGCAGCGCTCCTGCTCAGCGCCTGCCTGTGTCTCAATGCAGCCCCTGCCACCGCCCAGCAATCCCAGCAACGCATCCCCGGCCAATCCCCGCAGCAAAAAAGCGCCCTCGAAGGAATCGTGCATGACCCCGCCGGCAAGCCCGTAATCGCCGCCAAAATAATTCTGCACAATCTCAAATCCGGCACTGACCACACCACATCCACAAACGCTGAAGGCCTCTTCCGCCTCCTCGATCTCCCTCCTGGAGCCTACGATCTAAAAATCGCAAGCGAAGGCTACAGTGATTTCTCGGAATCCTCGCTCGAGCTCAAGCCCGGCGAAGCCGCCACTCGCGAGGTCACTCTCACTCCTCTCCCCGCGCCGCCTCCTCCCCCCGCGCCAGCCCCACCTCCAGGAAAATATCCTGAAGCAGTCGAGCGCACCGACACCACTCCCGGCGCCTCTGTCCCTCCGCAGCAGCCTCTCCCGCCCGCAGACCAAATTTTCCATCCCGATCCCGATCGCTGGCTGATCACCATGCCCGATTGGGACCGCTACGGCACGGGCGGCGAGCACCCCTACGTCAAAGGCCGCTGGTGGGACCCCTTCGATCGCAACAAACTCAAAGGCGACGCCCCAATCTTCGGCCAGCGCACTTTTTTCAATCTCACCGCCATCAGCGACACGTTCTTCGACGGCCGCCGCCTCCCCACTCCCAGCGGCGTCAGCACCGCCAACCCCGGCAGCGGCGATTTCTTCGGCAAAGGGAAGCAAGCCTTCGTGGATCAGGTTTTCCTCTTCTCCTTCGATCTTTTCCACGGCGACACGTCCTTCCGCCCCGTTGACTGGCGCATTCGCGTCACCCCCGCCATCAGCCTGAATTATCTCGACGTCCAGGAGCTCGGCATCGTCAATATCGATGTTCGCTCGGGCACCACGCGCCTCGATTCGCATATCGGCCTTCAGGAAGCCTTCGCCGAAGTAAAACTTCACGACCTCAGCTCCAATTACGACTTCATTTCCCTACGCGCGGGCATCCAGGGCTTCAACAGTGATTTTCGCGGCTTCATTTTCGTCGAAGAGCAACCGGGCGTGCGCCTCTTCGGTAATTACGGCTCGAATCGCTGGCAATACAATCTCGCCTATTTCAATTTCCTCGAAAAAAATACCAATAGCGGCCTGAATTCCATGGCGCTCAGAAATCAGCAAGTCATCATCGCCAATGTCTATCGCCAGGATTTCCTCTTCCAGGGCTACACCGCGCAATTGAGCGTTCACTACAATATCGACCAGGCCACCGTCCATTTCGATGACAATGGCTTCCTCGTTCGCCCCGCTCCCGTCGGCGCGGTCGTCTCCAGCAACATGGTCCAGCCTCACAGCATTCACGCGCTCTACCTCGGCTGGACCGGCGACGGCCACATCGGCCCCGTCAACGTCACCAATGCTTTCTACCAGGCTCTCGGCAACGACAGTTTCAATGGCATCGCCGGACGCCCCGTCACCATCAACGCGCAAATGGCCGCCCTCGAACTCTCGAAAGACTTCGACTGGGTCCGCATCAAATCTTCCGTCTTCTACGCTTCCGGCTCCGGCGATCCCCGCAGTGGACGCGCCCGCGGCTTCGACGCCATCGAGGATTTCCCCGAGTTCGCCGGCGGCATTTTCAGCCTCTGGAATCGCGAAGGAATCCGCCTCACCGGCGCCGGCGTCACGTTAACGCCGCCCAACAGCCTCCTCCCCAGCCTGCGTTCCAATAAAGACGAAGGCCAGGCCAATTTCGTGAATCCCGGCATCCTCCTCGTAAACGCCGGAACGAATCTCAATCTCACGCCCAAGCTCCGCGGCTTCGTGAACGTGAACTATCTGAAGTTCGAGCGCACCGAGCCCCTCGAGCTCCTCCTGTTCCAGGCCCCCATCCGCCACTCCATCGGCTGGGATTCCAGCGTCGGCGTCCGCTATCGCCCGCCGCTAACCGAAAATATTTCCATCACCGCCGGCGCCGCCGCCCTGGTCCCCGGCCAAGGCCTCCAGGATATATACGGCAGCCGCACCCTCTACTCGCTCTTCACCGATTTCCGCTTCCAGTTCTGACGAAGTGGTTGAACAAGGACAGTCTGGCAGTTCTGTGCTATAGACGACGACAGTTGTTTCTTCGGACAAGGAGCCAGACCACAACGCTCGCTGTCGCAATTCAGTCGATGTATAAATGCACCGAAAAGCACCAATTTCTAATCCCGCTTTCGAGATTAGAAATCACTCTAAGTTGTTGAAAACAAAGGACGGGGGCTCGTTCTAAACTGCTCAAAACGCCCCCCTTCGGCTATCAACCTTTTTTTAATAAAGTGAAGGCCATCTTGCTCGAAGCACAAAAAAATTCAAGCCGCCCGAGCGCCCTCCGCGCCTCCGCCTTCCTGATCCTCTTCGCTCTCCTCTTCGCTCTCGTCCACCGCTCGCGCGCCCAGTCTCAATCCGCCCAGCCTGGCCTGCTCACGCAATCCCAATCCGAAGCCGACCGCAAAAGCGCCGGCTGCCTCACCTGTCACGTCACCGAAGACGAGCCCACTATGCATCCCACTCGCACCGTCCGCCTCGGCTGCACCGATTGCCACGGCGGCGACGCAACCGCCAGCGTCCCCGCTGCCAAGCCAAAAGATTCCGCCGCTTACCAGCAAGCCAAAAAGCAGGCGCACCCCCAGCCCCGCGATTCCGAATTCGCCCGTGGCTCCGCCACCGTCGAACGCCCCTACGCAAAATGGCTCGAAGAAAGTTACGACTACGTTCGCTTCGTTAATCCCGGCGATCTCCGCGTCGCTCCGCAGACCTGCGGGACTGCCGATTGCCACGCCACCGAAGTTTTCAAAGTCAGCACCAGTATGATGACCCACGGCGGCATGCTCTGGGGCGCCGCGCTCTATAACAACGGCTCGTTCCCGCTCAAAAACACGCGCTTCGGCGAAAGCTATTCCGCCGCAGGCCAGCCGCAATCAATCCGCACCATCCCCGCACCTACTCCCGAGGAAACGCGCGCGAAAGGCATCCTCCCCGAACTCACTCCGCTCGAGCGCTGGGAAATTTCACAACCTGGCAACGTCCTTCGCGTCTTCGAGCGCGGCGGCGGCAAGAAAGGCGAAATCGGAAATCCCAATCGCGAAGAAGATTCCGGCCGCCCGGACGACCAGTTAGGCGAGCGCGCCTTCGGCACTCTCCTCCGCACTGATCCCGTTTTTCTCGGCCTACAAAAAACGCGCCTACTCGATCCGCTCCTCTCCCTCCCGGGCACAAACGACAATCCCGGCGATTATCGCGGCAGCGGCTGCTCCGGCTGCCACGTCGTCTATGCCAACGATCGTTCGCCCGATCATTCCGGCCCCTATGCCGCTTTCGGGCATCTCGGCTACAGCGCCTCTTCCGATCCCACCACCGCCAAAAACGAATCCGGCCATCCCATTCGTCACACCTTCACGCGCGCTATTCCTTCGAGCCAGTGCATGGTCTGCCATGTCCACCCCGGCACGAATATGGAAACCACCTACTTCGGCTATACCTGGTGGGACAACGAAGCCGACGCCGAATCCATGTATCCGCCCCAGCAGCACAATCCAACCCAGGAAGAACGCTATCAAGCAGCTCTCCGAAATCCCGAAGGCGCCGCGCCCCGCGGCCTGTGGTCCGATCCCAAATTCCTCGAGAAAACCGGCAGCCCGGAATTCAATCAGCAACTGAAACAAACTCAGTTCGCCGATTTTCACAGCCACGGCTGGATTTTCCGCGCCGTCTATAAGCGCGACCGCCAGGGCAATCTCCTCGACGCTGAAAATAAAATCGTCTCCCCGAATGATCCCGCAAAATTCGAAAAAGCGGTCCACCTGAAAGACATTCACCTAGAAAAAGGCATGCACTGCATGGATTGCCACTTCGAGCAGGACGCTCACGGCAACGGCAAGCTTTACGGCGAACCCCGTGCCGCCATCGAACTCGATTGCACCGATTGCCACGGCACCGTCGAAAAACGCGCCACGCTCACCACTTCCGGCCCCGCCGCTCCCGATGGCGGCAATCATCTCGACGCTTACCGCACGCCATGGAGTCTCCGCCGCTTCGAATGGCGCGGCGACAAACTCTTCCAGCGTTCCATGCTCGAGCCCGATAAGGAATGGGAAGTAGTTCAGGTCCTCGACTCCATCACGCCCGGCAATCCCCACTACAGCGAGAAATCCCGTTACGCCAAAACCATTCAGACCGACGGCAAAACCTGGGGCTCGCTACCCGTAGCCGCTGATTCGCAACTCGCCCACGCCAATAGTAAGATGACCTGCTACGCCTGCCACACTTCCTGGGCGCCCAACTGTTTCGGCTGCCATCTCGCCATGACCGCCAACCAGCGCAAGCCCATGCTCCATAACGAGGGCCTCCTAACGCGCAATTGGACCGCCTACGATTTCCAGGTCCTCCGCGACGATGGCTTCATGCTCGGCATCGACGGCACCGTCACCGGCCATCGCGTCGCCCCCGCGCGCTCCTCCTGCGCCATCATCGTCAGCTCGCAAAATCAGAATCGCGAATGGATTTACTACACCCAGCAAACCGTTTCCGCCGAAGGCTTCAGCGGCACCGCTTTCAGCACATTCGTCCCTCACACGGTGCGCGCCAAAGAAACCAAAGCGTGCGACGATTGCCACGTCTCCGCCGCAAACGACAACAACGCCTGGATGGCCCAGACCCTCCTCCAGGGCACCAATCTCCTGAATTTCATGGGCCGCTATATTTATGTCGCGGACGGCTCGAAGGGCTTCGACGCCGTCGCCGTCGCCGAACACGATGAGCCACCCGCCATCATCGGCAGCTATCTCCACCGCCTCGCCTATCCGGATGATTATCGACAGCACCTGCGCGCCGGAAGCGAGCTAAAAGAGGACTATCACCACGTCGGAACCGTCCTCGACGTCCAACTCCGCGGCGAATATCTCTACGCCGCCACCGGAAAAGGCGGCCTCCGCATCTACGACGTCGCCAACATCGACAACAAAGGTTTCTCCGAGCGCATGATCACCGCCCCCGTGTCTCCGCTCGGCCAGCGCTTCTATCTGAAAACAAAATATGCCACCGCCGTTGCCTCCCCCTCGACTCTGGCGCTCGATCCCGCGCGTTCGCGCCGCCCTGAAAACGAAGAGCAGCCCATTCACCCGGTCTACGCTTTCCTTTATGTCGCGGATAAATACGAAGGCCTGGTGATCGTCGGCGATCCAAACCTGAAGAGTAAAAGCCCCGGCGTCAGCACGCTGCTCGATGGGGATCCCAGAAATAATTTTCTGAAACGCGCGCTCGCCTTCAATCCAGATGGCGTATTGAACGGCGCCCGCCGCATCACCATCGCCGGCACCTACGCCTATATCCTCTGCGACCGCGGCCTGGTCGTCGTCGACCTCGATAATCCGCTCCAGCCGCGCGTCACCGCGCAAATCGGCGCGCCCGAATTAAATGATCCGCAGGGAGTCGCCATCCAGTTCCGCTATGCCTTCGTCGTAGACCACGATGGCCTGAAAGTCCTCGACGTCACCGCGCTCGATCGCCCGCGCGTCGTCCCCAGTGCCACAGTCCCGCTCGAAGACACTCGCAACATATACGTAGCCCGCACCTACGCCTACGTCGCCGCCGGCAAGCAGGGCCTCGCCATCATTGATGTCGAGCGCCCCGAGCACCCGCGCCTCGACGAGTTCTTCACCGCCTCTGGAAAATTAAATGACACCCGCGATGTAAAAATCGGCATGGTGGACGCCAGCGCGTTCGCCTTCGTAGCCGACGGCCAGAACGGCCTCCGCGTCCTCCAGCTAATCTCGCCCGAGGATTCGGCGAACGCCTACGGCTTCAGCCCCCGCCCCACTCCAAAATTAATCGCCACCTATCGCACCGCCGGCCCGGCCCTCGCCATCTCCAAAGGTGTAGACCGCGATCGCGCCGTTGACGAAAGTGGCCACCAAATCGCCGTCTTTGGCCGCCGCGGCGCCCGCCCGCTAAATCGCGAAGAAGCCGCGCGCCTCTACCTCCACAACGGCGCCCCCTATCAAGTTACGAACGACCCGCCCGCCGCCGTTCACGCATCACCAACGACAGCCGCGGCAATCCCTCCACGCTGAGGCGCCGCCAGCCCATCGCTCCGCCCCTGAAAGTATTTCCGTTCCGCTTCTTCCAAGCTCAAAAACGAAATCGCCGAAAATCCCAGCGCACGAAGCTCGCGCTCAAGCGTCTCAGCCTCGAAGTGCGTCCGCCACGGTTCTCCCAGCGCGCCGGCCCTCTCAGCCAAATCGGATTCCGCCAATTCGGGTGCCGAAAAGGTGAAAACGAATTCGCTGCCAGCAGGAAATCCCGCGACGAGCTGAAACACCGCATCGACCGCTTCGCGAGCCAGGTAAACCAGCACACCAAGGCAGGAAAAAAACGCAGGTTCGGAGAATTTGAGGCTGCTCGCGCGCAAGCCCTCGCGCAAGGAGACCGACTCGAAATCAATGGCCACCAATTCCAGATTCGAAGGAAGGGAAATCCCGGCGGCACGCAGTCGCTCGCGCTTCTCACCCTGCGTGGCTGAATGATCGATTTCGTAAATGCGTAGCTCGCGCGCCCAATCAGGCTGCCGGTAAGCAAAGGTATCGAAGCCCGCGCCTAGTATCACGCACTGCCGCACGCCTCGCTGCACCGCTTCGGCCATGCGCTCTTCCGCGTACCGGCTCCGCAAAACAACGTGCGACCGCAATCGCCTCGCCCAGGGCTCCTGCGCCCGCCCGGTGCCGGATCGAATCTGCCGCAGCACATCAGCGTCCAGCAAACGCGCGGCGACGGGATCATCCAGAATCTTCGGTTCGCCGTCCGAAAGCTGGTGGACAGCCCGAAGCGCGGCCACCCCAAGTGCAGTCCTGCTCGAGTTGCGTTGCGGCATCCTGCCGCTCACGGCTACTCGCTCCGATACATGAACGACAGCATGTACACTTCCGACCGCAGCGCCGGCAGCGGATCATCCGACAGCTCGATTCCATCCGTCAAATTCGCCGGATCAAACATCAGGTCCTTCTCGGCCGCAAGGCTGTCGGCAACCACGGAAGTAATCGTGATCACGCCCATATCAACTTTCCTGCGCGTCTCCGGCCACAGCACCGAGCCGTCATCCGTCGGATCGCCCGGCTCCGCCAGTTGCACCAGCAACTGGAATTTCACCGGCTCCCTTTTCAAGCGTGCCCTCAGCTCCTCCGCCAAGAAATTCGAAGCTTCGGCCTTCGCGGTCGCCTCATCCAAATAATGCTGCCCCGCCAGTGGAACGATGAAGTAGGGTCCCACCTGTTTCTTCCCATCCGGGCTCAGGAACACAAATGAATTATTCCCGTAGAATGCTTCCGTCGCGAAACTCTCCGGCGTCGGCTTCGGGTCCTGCACGAATTTCAGCGCGCGCGGATGGCCCCCGAGAAACGCCTCGATCGGCCACGGGTGAGGCTTCGAAGGATCCGTCGTCCCAATAGCCTTCAGCAGTCCAAGAAATTCCTCGCCTGTCCCGACGATGAATCCGTTGTGCGAAATCGCGGCGATGTCCGTAGTCCTGCCGCTCGGCAGCTTGAATTCAATCCCCATCCCACGTGGCTGCGCGTCCGGAGAACTGTCCGCAATCGCTGGATCCGGTGCGCCTTCCGAAAACCGCACCGTCACTGGTACCGCCGCGCCGCTAAAGTGGGCCGCGCGGGAAAAAGTTCCCGCATCCCCTGAAGGCGTGTATGTCCCCTCGCACACGATCCCCTTCGCATGGGTCGGCCGCTCGCCCGGTTTCACTCCCGGCGCTTTGATCATCAGCTCAAAAATTTGGTGCGGCAAATCCTTCGTCTGCTGCGGCGCCCCCCACAACTCACTCCACGTGACCAGAATCCCCGCCAGAATCAAAATCGTCGTCGTTGTGGCTCCAAGCACTCCTTTTTCTCTAGCTTTTTTCATTTCCATGAGTGCCCCCCTCAGTTGGCAGCCAGCCCCCAAATAATACGCGAATCGTTGCCCAAGGTTTCGCGTTTTTCCAGCCGTTTCTGCCCGTGGCTCAGCCAATGTTGGCTGTCCGTTTTGCCTGGTTTTTCGCGGTTGCCTGCCGAGGCATTGACGGAGACCAACCCGCTCTTTTCTCATTTCGAATTCAGAAAGTTACTTCGGAAGGAACCGCACTCGTTGCGAGCGCCATGCGATGCAGCTGTGTTCGTTTTCGCCGCATGTGCCTCAACAGCCTCACCCCGCAGTGCGGAGCGTTATCAGCGTAATTTCCGGCGGCACTCCTAGCCGGACCGGCATCCCAATCGTTCCCAGTCCGCGATTGACGTACAGCGCGGCCTGCTTCCCGGAAGCGTCATCCTCGCCAGCAGCAGGCGATCCTGCCCCGGAACTAGCTCCCAAAGGCAGCCGGTACAGCCCGGCAATGAAATCCGTCATGAATTGCGCCGGACTAAACGAGTGATCCACGATTTCCACCTGCACCTGTCCCCCGTGCGTATGCCCCGCCAGGCTCAGCTCGATCCCCAGCTCCGCGGCGCGCCGGAACGAATTCGGATTGTGCGAGAGCAAAATGTTTGGCATGTCCTTCCGAACCAGCGGTTCCATGTCGCGCAACATTGGAGCTTTTTTCCCGGCCCCTAGGCGTTCCCGCTGGTAATCCACGCCGATCAAGTTGAATTTCCCGCCGCGCCAGTCGAGTTCCACATTTTCCTGGCGCAGCAGGCGCATCCTGAAGCTTTCGAAGAGCTGCTGCGCCCGCGCCTCAAAGCCTGCGTAAATCTCGTGATTGCCGTTGCATCCCCAGACGCCCAGTGGCGCGCGCAAGCGGCCGAGTTCGGCAATGCACTCCTCTAGCGGATCGTGCGCCACACTGATGAAATCCCCGGTCACTACCGCCAAATCGGCGCCCAAATCGTTCGCCATGTCCACGGCGCGCCGTATCTCTTTTTGGGGCATGAAATCGCCCGCATGAATGTCGCTCAGTTGCACGATTCGCATGCCGTCGAGCCCAGCCGGCAAGTTCGCTACGGGGATCTCAACCTTCATAATCCGGTAGCTCAGCCGTTCCTCGAAAAACCCGTAGGCCGCTGCAACAAATGGAAGGCCGCCGGCCAGATACGCAGCTTTGCGGAAAAATGCCCGCCGCCCTCGATCCAGGTTTTCGTGGTTCGCGGGCGCCGCCGCTGCCAGCACCGATTTTGAAATCCAGTTGAATGCCCCGGTCAATCCCACGGCCGCCAGCGCCAAGAACGACACCGACAGCCACAGCCGGCTTAGCAAAAGAATCACAGCGGGCGCGCCAGTGCGCGGCATGAAATGCCCGAAGACGCCGTCGAGGATGGTGACGACAAGAGCGCTGGCAGCCGCAATCCAGATAATTCGCAGGCTGTTCCGCACCGCTGCCTGCCCCACACGTTCGATCAGCCGCCACGCACGAACAAACCAATACCGTTGAATGAAAAAGACGATTAGTAGATACACGACGTCAATAGCTATCCGCCATGGCAGCGGCAACATCGGACCCCGATACACGATTGCCTCCCAAGCATCCTCTTATCCAAAGCAACTGTATGAATGCACTTTTACAATGCGCCCGAAACCTCGATGAATCAATAGTACAGGCAGCCCCTGTAGATTCCACCTCTAGTTTAGATGCTGGTTTCGTCCCCTGCGACTTTTCATCAGCTGGTGCTGCCCGGCCTGCCCTTTCCTACTGGGCCAGAAGCATTCCCCTTTGATTTCTTGCGTCGCTTGAAACCAGAAGAAAATTCACCGCTTGAAGAAGGCTTGGAAAAATCTCTTGCGGCGATTGGTAGTCGCGGTTTCTCTCATCTATCCCTTTATTGATCACGCGAATGAAGGCGCAACCGGCCGATTGCGCCGCCAGCCTGTCTGATTCCGAATCACCGATCAAAAATGTGTCGGCAAAAGCGAACCGATGCTCTGTTTGCGCTTTCAAGAGAAGCCCGGGCCGGGGCTTCCTGCATTTGCAATCGTCTTCCGCTTTATGCTGGCAATAGTACACACCGTGGATCTGCCCGCCGTTTTTTCGAACCTGTTGGAGGAAGCGGACGGTGATGTCCGAGAGCTGCGCCGCGGTCATCAATTTCCTGCCCACGGCCGCTTGATTGGAAACTACCAGCGATTTGTAGCCATTCTCTTTGAGCAGGTGAAGGGCTTCCAGCACTCCCGGAAGAAATTCAAATTCGCGCCACGACGTCACATAACCGTTGGAAAGCTTCCGGTTGATCACCCCGTCTCGATCGAGAAGAACGTAGGGGGTCATCTATCCGCCCCCGAGGGGAGTTCGCTCGCCCAGTAAAATAGACGCATGCCGTGTGCCGCTCCAACTTACGTGACGTTTGCAAATTCGATGACCGGCTCCGCGGCCTTGGTAAATAGCTCCTGCTCCACAATTTCGCTCAGAATGTGCCCCACCAGCATCTGGATCTCTTGAATCCGTGGCGTTTGCTCCGACGGCACGCAGATGCACCGGTGCGACACCGACTTGAGCTTCCCGCCGTTTCTCCCCGTCAGGCCCACCGTCATCAGGCCCTTCGCGTTTGCCATTTCGATCGCTCGCAGCACGTTCGGCGAATCGCCGCTTGCCGAAATACCCAGCGCGACGTCGCCCGTCGAAGCAAATGCTTCGAGCTGGCGCGCAAAAACTTCTTCATAGGAATGATCGTTGGCGATCGCGGTCAGCGAAGACGGGTTCACCGTAAGAGCCAACGCCGGCAGGGCGCGCCGGTCCATCAGATATTTTCCGGCTATTTCCGCTGCGATGTGCTGTGCGTCCGCGGCGCTTCCCCCGTTGCCGAAGAGAAAGAGCCGGCGGCCGTCGCGAAAAGCGGTTGCCAGATCGACGGCAACCTCCGCAATCAGCCCGATCGTTTCGTCCTCGACGAGCAGCACGAGCTTCACCGCCGCGCTTTCCTCGATCCGCTTTCGCACCAGCCGTTTGAGATTCTTATTAGTTTGCATGCACCCTCCATGTTTGCAGGCCCGGCTTTTTGGATTCGGAATGCTCCGCGGAGTCATTCACGCGCCAGGTCTGAAGTCCGTGAAAATCAAAACCAAATTCGGATCGTGTCGCGTTCATTTTCCTGAGCGCGGCGGCGATGCGCAGTTTTTTTTCGTGTGGCACTAGATTCTCACTTCCTCTTCCTCGCATGAGTGGCCGCCCGCCGCCGCGGCAGTATCCTCGGCTTCCTCGTCCCAGGCCTTCAGAAAACTTCGGTAAAGATAAAAGAAATAAACGTCGGGGATCGCCCGGTCGAACCCCTCCATCACCTCGTCCGCTGCCGTCCGGTTCTCAACATTCCTCAAAAAGAAAGGCTTAAAGTCGATCGAATCGAATTTTTCAAGCGCTTTCACCGCCTCTTCCACTTCCCGCTCGCGCCGGCTGACGTAAGCTCGCAGAGTAAGCATGGATTTCTCATCCATCCTTCCGAACGGCCCGCTGCCCTCTCCAAGCACCTCTGGATGTTTGCGGACCAGCCGCAATTGGGCCGGGCCATAGGCTTCCGCACGTCGCAGGAGGTCCGCCATCGTAAAGAGAAGATGCTCATGAGTCGCAAGCGCCTCGGGGACGTAAATCACGCGAAAGCCATCACGCATGAGCCGGATTCCCAAATCTGTATCTTCGGCCACACGGAAATCGGGATCGAATGATCCCGCGGAGAGGACTGCATCGCGCGCAACGCTCAGATTGCAGGTAACAAAAAGTCCGCTGTGCAAATGCACCCCCGGCTTCAAGGAGACTTGCGGAAACAGGAATGGATTGCGCGTCAGGAAATACGTCAGGGCGCGCTCGGACGCGCCCGGTGGATAGCGAAAGTCGCCAAGCACGGCCAATTTTTCGCCGCGGTGGGCCTTTTGCGCCTGTAAATGTTTCGCCAGCAGATTTGCACTGGCAATCGTGTCGTCATTGAATAGCAGAAGATATTCGCCCCGGGCATGTTCCACCCCCAGCCGCCGCGCCGCTCCTGCTCCGGCATTTGCTTGGCGAAAATATTTGAAAGGAAAGCCGGCCTTAAAATCGCGGCAGAATGATTCCGTGCCGTCCGAGGAGCCATCATCAACTACAATTACCTCGAATTCCTTGCGAGCGAGCGTTTGATGCTCGAGCGCACGCAAGCAGGCAGCCAGCGTGCTCTTGCGGTTATACGTGGGTATTACTACCGACAGGCGAGTCCACCCCTTCGCCTTGTGGCGAACTTCCCGTGGGGCGGAAGCCTCGGCGCTAGCCGCCGCGGAGGGCGCGGAAACCTGCGACGCCATCAGGCAAATTTGCGCCTCCTCTCTACAGCCCTTGGCCCGCTCGGGTTCACCCAGCTTCTGATAGCAGCGTTCCAGGCACAGCAGCACCCGTGCCAGAAAAGGCGTGCGCGCCACGTTGCCGAATATGGTGCAAAAAATATGCCTTATCTGTTCCCTCGCCCCCGCAGGATCCCCCTCCTCCAACAGCTTTTCGGCGAATCGCAATTGGCACATCGCACGCAAGAGCATCTGCTTCCGACCGGCCGTCCCCTCGGCGAGCTCCGGGAATCGCTTTTCCACAAGTATGGCTGACCAAACGTGATCGGCGTCGTATCTCTTCGGTTCGAGTGAAAGGGCTCGCTCGATTGTTTGTTCGAGCGCTGTTTCAAGGCGCTCTTTTGAGAATGCTGTTCCGATATGAGCTCGCCCCTGATCCGCGATCGATTGCCAGAGATTCACATCCGTGTATAGCCGGCCAACTGCATCGGCGAAATCCTCCGGCGTTTCGGCGAGCAGAGCTTCTTTCCCATCGCGCAAGTACAAGCCCTCGGCTCCCGCGGCGGTGGTCACTATGGGAAGGCCAAGGGCCAGCGCGTTCAAATTTTTCGTCCGCGTGCTCACACCGTAGCGAGCCGGAGAAATAAATACTCGGTGGCTCGCAAAAAGTGGCTTCATCTCCGCAACAAATCCCAGGCGTTCCACTCCCTCGATCTCGGTAGCATAATTCTCGGGCATGTTGCTGCCTGCGAGGTCCAGCTTGATTTGCGGAAACTTCCTCCGAACGATCGGCCAGACCTCCTCGAGAAACCATTTCAGACCATCGCGGTTTGCCAAATTCAAAAAATCGCCCAGGAAAAGCAGGTTCTTCCGCGCCTCAAAACTGAGTCCTCCCGAGGGATCGATCAACGACTCCGCCTCGTTCGGCAGAATCTCGATCTGCAAATCCGCGCTCATCGCCAGCAGGTTCTGTCGATTTGTTTCCGAGACCGTCGCCACCAGGTCTGCAAGGGGATAAATGTCCTTTTCGCGCTGCTCGAAATCCTTGGCGCGCTCGAAGTCGGCGAGATTTGCACTCAGCTTGGCCAGCGTCATTTCTCGCGGGCCGTGCGGGTCGTCGCAAACCACAATCACGCGTGTTTGCGGTGACACTCTCCGAATCTCGTCCATGTATTGCTCGGGGATGCTGATGCCCGTCCAGAACCATGTGAGGAGGAATGCGACGTCGAATCTTCCTGTTCTCAGTACCTCCTGAAAGGACCAAACCGGCATCTCGCTAATCCCCATGTATGCCAATCGCTCCCGGTCATGGGCGTACGTGACAATACCGAGTCTGTTCAGATCCGTGATGTAGCGATCCTTATTGATAGCGTGCCGCGCCACGTAGGTTACCGCGTGCCCTCGCGCTCGAAGCGCCAGCAACACTTGCCAATGCCTCTGCTCACTTCCAGAACGGTCGTACTCGGGCAGGAACTCGTGCACGACGAGTACTCGGGCCGCCTGCCCGTGTTGTTCCAATCTCAATGGACGGTCCACCCGGACTGTGCCTTTCTGTTGCATCAATCGGCAAAACTCATCGCTTCTCTAATTTTGGCAAGCTTGGACTGGCCAGCGTTCATCGATAAGCAGGCAATCGTAAGTCCGATCTCGCGCTTTTCCGAGATGGCTTTCGGCTATTTTGTGGTTCACGTCGAGGCACCCGGATCAATGTCCATTCAGAAATCGCGCAACTCCCGATTCCCAGAGGCGACAAAATGAAAATATTCTTATCTTCTCCGAGAGCGACGCGCCCCTGGCTGGCACAACGATTGCCTACGTTTTCGTGGTGTCCGTAACCGCCCCAACTCCCGCGCAAGATCAGGTCCATTCGACGAACTACGATGATTGGTTCGAGAGTGTCTTCAAGGTCCGCGTCCCCGTCCCCGGTGCCCGAATCGCCTGCAGTTGGCCGGAAGATACGCCCTGGGGGCACAAGGCTCACAATGCCCTCCTGAGCGTCGAATTCGATTACGTGCGCATGCTCTTGCACGAAATCAAGGAGAAAGGTACCGAAGGAGAAATCGTCGAATTCGGTATCTATCAGGGTTGGTGGATTGATTTCCTGTGGCAGGAAACCGAGCGACTCGGATTACACCGTCGCATTTACGGCTTCGACAGCTTCGAAGGGCTCTCCCAGCCCGATCCCGCCCGCGATGGCACCTACTGGAAGAAAGGCCAATATGCGTGCAGCTGGGAGCAAGTCTCAACAAACGTCCAGGCTCGGCAGCGCCCCCGCATCAGGCTCGTGCGCGGCTTCTTTGAAAAAAGTCTCCGGGGCCCGGACGCGCAACTAGTAGAAAAATTCAGTTATGTCAGAATCGATTGCGACCTGTACGAACCTGCCCTCGACTGCCTGAACTATCTCACCACGCGGCTCGTCGACGGAGCCATTCTCGTCTTCGACGATTGGCCCCACCTGCTCGGATATGGTGAACAGCTCGCATTCAACGAATGGCTGCCCCAGGTCCCGAATCTCGAATTTGAGTTCCTCTTTTACAATACGATCGGCCACTTTTATTTGCGCGTGCATCACAAGAAATGATCGCGCCGTATCTCAGCAGCCTTTCTCGCCTGCTAGCACATACACCAGCGCAGTCCCCTTGATGTGCCGCATCCCCGCGAGCTTCGGCTCCGTGAGATACAATTCATGAAGCGCCTCGTAGACACCGTTCCACGATGGACTGTAGTCATGCCATACGATTGTGCCTTTTCCACCCCGCAATAGCCTCAAAGCAGTGAAGCTGTCGTTTCGCACGTGCTCGTAATCGTGGCCGGCGTCAATGAATATGAAGTCCATCAAATTGAAGTACGGTGAGAAATCAAAATCAGACGTCTCGCCACTCAGCTGCGTAATCTTTCTTTCGAATTCGCTCCCGCGGAATCGCGCGCCCAGCCGCTCGCGCTCGATATCCAGCGTATAAATGCGCGCATCCTCTGGCGAATTGGCTGCCAGGTTCAGGGTTGTCCGGCCATCCGCAGTCCCGAATTCAAATGCTGTGCGCGCTTTGCTCGCGCGCAGCAGGTGCAGGATCAGTTTCAACTCCACCACGCTCACATTCTCGATATTCCCGTCGAGAGCGAGGACGTTCAGCTCGATGCCTTCACAAACGACGTCGGTCGCTCTGATCTTGGGGATAATCTCTTTTTCCCTACGCTTGGCATCCGGCGATTGTGTATCCTCGAGTAGCCGCGTTAGCCGGTCAAGTGCCTCTTCCACCGCA
This sequence comes from uncultured Acidobacteriota bacterium, assembly GCA_963701005.1. Lineage (GTDB taxonomy): Bacteria > Acidobacteriota > Terriglobia > Acidiferrales > UBA7541 > Palsa-295. The sequence continues at coordinate 594,285 of OY969555.1, read as the reverse complement.
ATCAATCGAATTGCGATGGAATTCAACGCCGTCGTCTGCATGGAAATCAATTTCGTGAGCAGCGGCGATGGTCCTTCCTCTTCCTTTCCATTTGCCAGCACGCTGCTAGCCGATTTTGCCCGGCATTGTGCCAGTATCTGCGCCACCATGGCTCTCTCGCCGGTCGCCAGCCCCTTCTGGCTCCGCTCGAGCAGCGGGATGGCTTCATCGCTCCTGCCCAGACTTGCCAGCACGGCGCCTAAATTCGCAGCCGCTTCGAAATTCTCCGGTTCGAGTTTCAAGGCCCGCCGGAAAGCCTTCTCCGCGTCCGCCACATTATGGGCAGCAAGTTGCACAGCCGCCCAATCGTTCCATCTTTCGCTCGTCTCGCCCTCGGCAATCGCTTCCCCCAAAAGTTGCAGCGCCACCTCCACCTGCCCGTCGCGAAAATGCTGCAGACCTTGTTCGTGCTTGTCCCTGCTCAAGGTTCCGCTCATGACCCGTGAATCCCTCATTCATTTCATCGGCAAAAAATGCCTCTTCTCCAACAGCTTCACACTGAGAGACCGGGGATAGTGCCGTCTTGCGGGGATTTGCTGCCCGCTTGAAACGATTAAGAGGAATGCCCAGTATTAGCGATTTCTAACAATCTTGCGCATAATCTTACCCAGGGAAATTGTGGGCGTCCCCACTGCGCCCCTCGCCCCTACGCGCAGCATCTTTCCTTGCACTCGCGCGATGGCTAGACTATAAGCCGGGAGCATGGCCAAGGTAGCTCTATTCATTCCGTGTTTCGTTGACCAGTTGACGCCCGAGGTCGGCGTCGACACGGTCCGCGTTCTGCGCCGCGTCGGCTACGAGACGGAATTTCCACAAGAACAGACTTGCTGCGGCCAGCCTGCCTTCAACACCGGATATTGGAATGACGCCCGGCCAGTCGCCGAGCGATTCGTGCAAATTTTCCGCAAAGCGGAAATCGTGGTCTGCCCCTCCGGATCCTGCACCACCATGGTCCGCAATTTTTATCCTGAGCTGCTTGCTGGCACACCGTTGTGTGAGGAAGCAATTCAGCTGGGGCAGCGCGTGTTTGAGTTTTCCGAATTTCTAGTGAAGGTCGCGAAAGCCACCGACGTCGGCGCAAGCTTCCCGCATCGCGTAGCTATCCATGATTCCTGCCACGCACTCCGGGAATTGCGCTTGAAGCAGGAGTCGAGGCAACTATTGCGGCGCGTCCGCGGATTGGAGCTGGTGGACCTGCCGTATAGCGAGGAATGCTGCGGCTTCGGCGGCACATTTGCCACGAAATTCGGCGCGATTTCCGCCGCGATGGGAGACACGAAGGCCGGCAATGCCGAAGCGTCCGGTGCTGAGTACGTCACGGCCACCGACCCGAGCTGCTTGCTGCATATTGACGGTATTCTGCGGCGGCGGGGCTCCAAAGTGCGCACCATTTACCTTGCTGGCATTCTCGCGCAGACCGGCGCTTCCGTCGCCCGCCAGGCCCGGCCATCTGCATCAGAGACCAAACAATGAGCAACGCTTCACAGGAATTCCTGCGCAGCGCCGCTGAGAAATCTGCCGATATCACGCATCGCCAGCTCATTCGCCGCGCCATCGATTCCTATAGCGCGGCAGTCGAGCGTGGCCGCTCCCGTTTTCTCGATTGGGACGCCGCCAGGCTGAAGTGCCAGGAGATTAAGTGGGAAGCGGTCAATAATCTCGATCGGTACCTGCTGGAATTCGAGCAGCGCGTGAAAGAACGCGGCGGCCATGTGTTCTGGGCGGAAAATTCCGAGGAGGCTCGTCGCTACATAGCGGATCTCGCCGTCAGCCGCGGCGTTCGCAAGATCGTGAAATCGAAGTCCATGGTCAGCGAGGAAATCCACCTCGGCCCGGCCCTCGAAAAACTCGGAATCAAGGTAGTCGAAACGGATCTCGGCGAATACATCGTCCAGTTGCGGCAAGAGACTCCCTATCACATCGTCACGCCGGCCATGCATTTGAACCGGACCCAGATCGCTGCACTTTTCAAAGAGAAGCTGGGCGATGTGGACACCGACGATCCGCAGCAGTTGGTCGCTGCGGCCCGCCGGGCTTTGCGGCTCGACTTCTTCTCCGCGGAGATGGGCATCAGCGGCGCCAATTTCCTGGTCGCCGATGCCGGAATGGTTGCGCTTACAACCAACGAAGGGAACGGGCGCTTGTGCACCAGCGTTCCGCGAATTCATGTCGTCCTCTCGGGCATTGAAAAGGTAATTCCGCGCTTGCAGGACCTTGCCACGCTCTGGCCGGTGCTGGCCACCGCCGGCACGGGCCAGCCGATCACCTGCTATAGCACTTTAGCCGGCGGGCCGCGCCAGCAAAACGAGACCGATGGCCCGGAAGAATTTCACGTAGTTCTTGTCGACAACGGCCGCAGCGAATTGCTTGCGAATGTCGAGGAGCGAGAGGTGCTCCACTGCATCCGCTGCGGCGCATGCATCAACGCATGCCCGATTTTCCGGACCGTCGGCGGCCACACGTACGGCACCACCTACATGGGTCCAATCGGCAGCGTGCTCACCCCGCATTTGCGCGGCCTGAATGAATTTCAGCACCTCTCCTACGCCTCGTCGCTCTGTGGTGCTTGCACGGAGGTATGTCCCGTCAAAATTGATTTGCATCATCACCTTTTGCACAACCGACGCGATGCCGTGAACGCCTCGGACCGCCCGTGGAGCGAGCGCATGGGCTTCACTCTGTGGCGCTGGGCCGTGCAAGACGCGGATCGTTTCGCATTCGTCGGATGGATGGCGCGCTTGGGCATGCGAGTCATGCGCGCTCTGCGACTTGAAGGCACGGTCCTCGATCCGGCCCGTCCTTGGAATAGGAATCATGCCGCGCCGCCGGTTCCCGCGAAATCTTTCCGCGCCCTGTGGGGGAAACGCAATGGCACAAACTGAAGCGCAAGCGGAAAATCCCAGCCGCGCGCGCATCCTCGAGCGCATCCGGACTGCGCTGCGTACACCCGCCCCCCGCCCCGCAGGCGCTGAGAGCAGAAGTATTTTTGCGCCCGTCCCCGACATGCTCGACCGCTTCCAAAAGGAATGCGCCGCCAACATCACAGAATGCACGGTAACGCCGGACATGCCGGCAAGCGTGCGGGCCGTCGCCGATCTACTCGCCTCGCTTCCCCCGGGTGAAATTTTCGTGCAGGATTCCTCCGCCCTGCGCCGCACGGCCGCGCAATGGCAGGGCGAACGAGAAATCCACTGGTCGAGCGAAGGAGGCCCGCGCGAGTCCGCGCAAGCAACAATCACGATGGCCGAGGCGCTCGTCGCATTAACGGGTTCCGTGCTGGTTTCGGCCGCATGCGGCGGGCGCGGCGCTTCTGTCGTCGCGCCAATTCACATTGTCCTCGCGACTCGCGATCAACTGGTCCCCGACCTGGAAGCGGCCTTCGCCCGCATGCGAGAGCGCAACACCGCTTTTCAGAATTCCTACGTCTGCCTCATAACCGGCTCCAGCCGCACCGCCGACATCGAAAAAATACTCGTCATGGGCGCACACGGCCCGATCCGGCTAATCGTGATGCTGGCGATGACCTCCGAATAAGATGACCGGAACGATTGCTATCGCTTATTTCTTATTTTGCTCTTCCAGGATTTGCTTCTGCTCGAGATATTCCCGCCAGGTGAGATAAATCAGAATGAGGTCGAAGATCGTCAGCAGTATCAGCGTTACCGAATGAGTCCGCGTGTACCGGTGAATTTGATACGCGCAGAAGCCCGCGAATACGAGAATCGTCAGCGGGTAGGCCCAAAGTTTGTTGAGCCAAAGGCACACCACCAGGATCACTTTCGTAATTCCGTGCGAGAAAAGATAGAGCGACGCAAATGTCGGGTCGGCGTTTGCGAATTTCATGGATTCTCGGAGCACGTGCGACGTGAAGAAGCCGTCTGGATTTCGCGCCAGTTCCTCCAGGAAGAGGAACTGCACCATTCGGCTCATCGAAGCCGGCTTGATGAACCACAGCATAATGCCGCCAACCATTTCCGTCACGCCGCCTAATCCCTTCAGCGTGATGCCGGCATGAAAAATTCGCTCGAGTAGCGATTTACGCCGAGGCTCCATTTGTTCCCGATTCGAAATCAGTGCTCGAGCGATTGCAATTCCTGCTGGAGATAGTTGCGATAGCCATCCGGCAGCGCCTCCACCAGCACCGCCCGGCGCAGTAAAGCGATATCATCCCCGCCATTCAAGTACAACTGATTAATGTCCGCTACCGTGATTCCATTCTCATCCTGGTGAATTTGCTCGATCGCGTCGCCCGCTTCGACCTCGCCTTCCTCGACGACCGAGAAATAAAATCCCGAACGTCCGCTCTCCAGAAAACGCTTCAGAATATCGTCGCGCCGGAATTTCGCCGCCAGCTTGAAACAGGGCACCCGCGGTTGCGTGACCATCACGACAGCTTTCCCGATTCGAAAACGGTCTCCGATGTTCGTGCTTTCTTCCTGCATTCCCTCCGTCGTGAAATTTTCACCGAACATTCCATATGGCAAATCCATCTCCGGCAATTCTTTCCGCCAGAACGGATAATGTTCCGAAGGATACCCATAAACGGCTTTGTTCGGCCCTCCATGCACGCTCAAATCCGCCTGGCGGTCCCCATCGAGATTCAGCCGCCGTAGCATCACCGGCCCCTGCATCGGGTCTTTGAATATCCCCGTCGAAAACTGCCTGCCCTTCACGAGGATAATGCGCGGCCGCGCCACTTGGATGGAAAGTATTTTCATCGTTCTATCCTGCCGCCCTCTTCCCGGTTATTGCTCACGCGGCCTCATTTATTGCCTGCAGTCGAGCACCGCTGCACCGTTGATGCGGTCCGCTTTCAAATCATTGAGCGCGCGATTCGCTTCTCGAAGAGGGAACAGGTTTACCTGCGACCGAATGGGAATCTCCGCCGCGACACGCAGAAAATCTTCTCCATCCTGCCTCGTGTTGTTTGCGACGCTGCGAATCACCCGCTCTTCGTACAGCAGATCGTAGCTGAAAGTAGGAATCGGGCTCATATGAATCCCGCCGAGCACCAGCACGCCCCCCTTTTTGAGCGCCCTCAAAGCAGGCGGCACAAGCTCCCCCGCCGGCGCAAAAATTATCGCCGCGTCCAATCGCGCAGGCGGCTCATCCGTAGCTTCGCCCGCCCACACGGCGCCCAATTGCAGCGCGAGTTGCTGGTGCTTTGCGCCGCGCGTCGCGGCATATACTTCCACACCCCAGTGCCGCGCCACTTGAATGGCCAGATGCGCCGCCGCTCCGAATCCGTAGAAGGCCAGCCGCCCGCCGCGCTTGATTCCGGAAAGCCGCAGCGAACGGAATCCGATGATCCCCGCGCAAAGCAACGGCGCGGCCTGCTCGTCGTCAAATTCGTCCGGAATTAAATAAACAAAATCCTCCGGTGCCGCCGCATACTGCGCGTACCCGCCGTCCGCCGTGTACCCCGTGAATTCCGGATGGTCGCAGAGGTTCTCCATTCCGCCGCGGCAATACTCGCAAGTCTGGTCTGTGCTGTGCAGCCACGGAATCCCCACGCGCGTGCCCACAGGAAAACGATGCGCGCCCTCACCCAGCTCCTCGATCACGCCCACCACCTGATGCCCCGGAATCACCGGCGACTTGCGCGGCTCCAATTCGCCCTCCACCACATGCAAATCCGTCCGGCACACGCCGCAAAAATTTACCCGCACGAGCACTTCGCCCTTTCGCGGCTGCGGCTGGGGCGCATCCGTGAATTCGAGCGGGTTACGCTCTACAGGCCCAGGCGCATGCAGCAGGCAAGCTTTCATCGCACAATCCTTCCGCTTGAATTCGCCGTCATCGCCTCACCATGGAAAAGCCACTCCCGTCCTCAGCAGCGCGCGACATTCCATTCGATGCGCGAGCGTATCATTCCGCCTCCATTCATTTCGAGAACGAAACCACCGCTGCCCTCCCGCGTCTCAAAGAGGATTCATTCCCGCCTCTCCACGGCTATAATCCTTCCTCCAATCTGGATTCTCTTCAGGGGGCGGCACCATGGCCAAGAAGAGCTTCAAAGACCTCACCGAGCAGGAAATTCTCGCGCTCGCGATTTCGCTCGAGGAAGAGGACGGCCGCGTTTATGGCGAATTCGCCGAAGGGTTGCGCAAGACCTATCCCACCTCGGCGAAAGTCTTCGACGAAATGAAGGCGGAGGAATCTGGCCACCGCCAGGGCCTGATTGATATTTATCGCCAGCGTTTCGGCGAGCACATTCCCCTGATCCGCCGCGAGGATGTCAAAGGTTTCGTCGAGCGCCGCCCCATCTGGCTGATTCGCCCGCTGGGTCTGAACGCGGTCCGCAAGCAAGTGGAGATCATGGAGCTCGAAACCCAGCGATTCTACGAGCGCGCGCTCACCAGAATCACCGACGCCTCGACCAGAAAATTGCTCGGCGATCTCGCCGACGTCGAGCGCCAGCACTACGCCCGCGCAGGAACGCTCGAAGCGGAGCACCTCACGCCTTCGGCTCGCTCCGAAGAGGAAAATTCGAAACGCCGCCTGTTCATGCTGCAAATCGTTCAGCCGGGCCTGGCCGGCCTGATGGACGGCTCTGTCTCGACGCTCGCTCCGATCTTCGCCGCTGCTCTGGCCACTCACAAAAGTCACGACGCTTTCCTCGTCGGCCTTGCCGCTTCGCTCGGCGCGGGAATTTCGATGGCCTTCGCCGAGGCGCTTTCGGATGACGGCTCGCTCACCGGCCGCGGCAAGCCTGTCCTGCGCGGGCTCGTCACCGGCGCGATGACGGCTGCGGGCGGCATCGGCCACACGCTGCCGTTCCTTCTCTCGAATTTTCACTTGGCCTTCACGGCGGCCGTGCTCGTGGTTGCCGTCGAGCTCGGGATCATCAGTTTTGTCCGCCACCGCTATATGGACATGCCAATCGTGTCCTCCGCTCTGCAGGTGATTGTCGGCGGCGTGCTCGTATTTGCCGTCGGAATTTTGATTGGCAGCTCGTGATCTTTTTGGCGCCTTAGCGAGCAGGGAAGCTTGAAAAATGATTTCAAAGGATCGCCCGCAACAATTTGCACTCGCGAATTTATTTTTGAGGAGGATTTGCCGATGACCCGCCGAATGTTCGCTGGATTTTGTTTCCTGTTGCTTCTCGCTTCCGCGGTCCGCGCGCAGAATGCGTCGCCGCGCGTCGTGCAGTACCACACCTCGATCGATGTGGTGAAGTACGTCTATGGAGTTGCCCCGCCTGTGGCGCGTCTCGCTCCCGGCGATATCCTTGAGACGAATACGCTCGACGCGTTCGGCGACGCCATCCAAAAACCCGGCGACACGCTTGCGCTCGTGAAGGGCGATAATCCGCTCTCCGGGCCGTTTTACATCGAGACTGCCGAGCCGGGCGACACGCTCGCGGTCGAATTCCTTTCGCTCGAAGTAAACTCCTCGCAAGGCGTCGGAGCCTTTGCGCCCGGCTTCGGCGCGCTCAACTCGACGTTTTACACGCCGATGGTGAATCCACCGCTGCCGGAGCGAATCTGGTTTTATCCCGTGGACAATACCGCCCGCACCGCAACTTTCCACGCGCTCGACTCGAATTTCTCGGTGAAATTTCCACTGCACAATTTTCTCGGCTGCATCGGCGTCGCGCCCGCGGGCGGTGAAGCTCGAAGCTCGGTGGTCCCTGCGGAATTCGGCGGCAATATGGATGCGCCCGAGGCGAGCGTCGGCAATACGCTGTATCTCCCGGTGAATGTTTCCGGCGCGCTCCTCTATATGGGCGATGGCCATGCCGCGATGGGCGACGGTGAAGTTGCCGGGACGGCGGTGGAAGTTCCGCTCCGCGTGCGGCTGCGCGTCAGCGTCATCAAGGGCAGGAAGATCGATTGGCCGCGCTTTGAGAATCAGGATCAAATCATGGCTGCGGGAATTTATCGGCCGCTCGATGATTCGCTCCGCATCGCTTTCACCCAGCTCATCGGCTGGATTCACTCGGATTACGGCCTCTCCGAGCTCGATGCCTACGAGCTCCTTTCCAAGGTAGGGAAAATTCACCTGACTGAGATGGTGGACCCGAATTACGTGGTCATCGCCAAGATCGACAAAAAGTATTTGCCGCCGCGCAAACGATAGCCCTCGCCCTTGCGGTCGGGGGTTGGGCAACCTACCGCGAGCCCTGCGGATGGGGCGTGGAGCAGAAGTGGCGTTTTTGTTGCGGGTAGAATTTTTGTATGTGGTCTGTTTTGAGTAATTTGACTCCATTTCTGACTTTGCGACTGTTGCTACTAGACTTTTCTTCGCTCCCCTCAAAGTTGAGGAGGGAAGCCGACCCCCACCATGCGCCCTTGCGCGTCTCATTCGAAAATCCTCCATTCGTAGCATGACAGGACGGGGGGTGAAAATCTACTGGCCGTTGGTACAGTTTTTGAGTGATTGCGTGGGCTGGCCACTTAAGCGGCGGGGGATTTGGGCGAAAAACAGCATGAAGAGCTTCCCACCGCATGCCGAAACCACGGCGCGGCACACGGCATCGAATGCCTATGATTCCCTTTTCGATTCTCGATCTCTCGCCCGTCCCGCAAGGCGCGACCCCCGCCGCCGCTTTGCGCAATTCTCTCGATCTCGCGCAACACGCAGAAGCTTGGGGCTACCATCGTTACTGGCTCGCGGAACATCACAATCTCCCCGGCATCGCGAGCGCCGCGACCTCCGTCGTAATCGGATATGTTGCCGGCGGCACGAAGACGATCCGCGTCGGCGCGGGTGGCATCATGCTGCCGAATCATTCGCCGCTCGTGATCGCCGAGCAATTCGGCACGCTCGCGTCGCTCTATCCCGATCGCATCGATCTAGGACTCGGCCGCGCCCCCGGAACTGACCCGCTCACCGCGCGCGCATTGCGCCGCAACGTCGCTGCCGCTTCCGACGACTTTCCGCAAGACGTCGAGGAGTTGCAATCCTATTTCGAGCCGCCCGCGCCCAATCAAAAAATTCGCGCCATTCCCGGCGCTGGGTTGCGCGTGCCCATCTGGTTGCTCGGCTCAAGCACCTATAGCGCGCAACTCGCCGCCGCGCTCGGCCTGCCCTTCGCATTCGCATCCCATTTCGCTCCGGCGGACCTGCTCCAGGCTCTCGAACTCTATCGCGCGCGCTTCAAGCCGTCCCGCCAACTCGATCGCCCCTACGTCATGCTAGGCATGAATGTTGTTGTCGCCGAAACCGACGCCGAAGCCCGCTACCATTTCACCTCGGTGCAGCAATCCTTCACCAATCTTCGCCGCGGCACGCCCGGACAAGTTCCTGCGCCCATTGAGGACATCGATTCTTTTTGGTCGCCCGCGGAAAAGGCCTCGACGAGCCAGGCGCTCCTGTGCTCCGCCGTCGGCTCTCGGGAAATGGTCGAGCGGCGCATTCTTAGCTTCCTCGATCTTACCCACCCTGACGAACTCATCTCGACTGCCCACATCTACGACCACGCCGCCCGCCTGCGCTCCTTCGAGCTGCTCTCGCAAATTTCCGGTTTCGTGAGGCAGGGAGCCGCTCGCACAATCCACGCCTGAGGCGCCACAAGGTAAGAATTCGCGTGCTGCCTCGACCGTCTTTGCAGCGCCGTTACCTCCGAAAGTAGCACTGGCGTCCCGCCGGCTGCCTCTGACTTGCCTTTCTGCCGTTGGCTATCTTCTTTCACGCCTTCACGGTCGTTCCCACCCAGCGCCAATTTTTCAAGCCGGCTTTCGCCGGGTTCTCCAAAATATATCTAACGGTCCGATAGAACCCCTCTTCGCCCCGGACCAAATGGTCGTAATACTCGCGCTGCCAGAATTCACCTGTCCGTCCCAATAGCCGGTTCGCTTCTTTCGCGGAAAACGATTTCCGTGAATGGAGCACCTCGGGAAGTGTGTGATCCGCGAGAAGTCGAAACAGTGTGTGCACATGATTGGGCATCACGCACCACGCGTACATGTGGTAGCGCGAAGAATCGAAATGTCGGAGCGCTTCGGCGACGGCATCTGCCACAGCCGGATTCGCGAGATGGCAGCAGCCGGTGCCAGCATCCAACTTCGATTGGATCTTCACATCGAAGAGCTTTTCAAGCTGGTCGTGCTCGGAAGCCGATAACTTGCGCTTTTGAGCGAGCGCAGTTGCGATGATGTCTTGCCGCTCATGTTCGAATTGTTGTAGCAGCGAAACGGGGAGTGAATCAGCCAATCGAAATGTAACGAAATAAATCGCGTGGTTTGCTTCCCAGTGCGGTAGGAAGCCGCGGGTGCGGATTGTGGCCACGGACGAATTCTAGTCCAAACCGGCCGGACCTTCGACTGGCTTGGGACGAGCAAGGCTCCTGCGCTGAAAGAGAAAGTCAAAGGCAGCCGGCGGGACGCCGGGGCTACATTGGGAGGTAACGGCGAAGAGCAAGGCAACGGCAACGGCAAGACGCCGGCAGGATGCCAGCGGTACATGGGCGCGGCGTTGACAGGGGGGCGGGGGGCACCTAGAATCGCGGCGGCGCGGGACGCTATTTGGTCGCAGTTTGCTGCTAGCTTCGTGTCCGCTGCTGGAGAATGGCCATCGCTTCCGGGGGAACCAAACCTAAAGTTGCTATTGTGGACGACGACGCGGGGTTGCGGTCGAAGATTGCTTCGGCGCTGCGCTCGGAGTTCGAAGTCTTCGAGGGCGCGGATTATGAGGGCGCGATCAAGCTGCTGGAGCAGTATCAGCTTGACGTGCTGCTGTTGGGGCTGCCGACCGGGTCGGGGGGCGTGCGGGAATGTACCGAGCTGCTGCAGCGGCTGGGGGCTGGGGATATTGACACGCTGGTGATCGTCCTTAGCTCGGACGAGAAGAAATCTACGGCGCTGAAAGTTATTGACGCCGGGTCGTACGACTACTTCATCAAGCCGATTGATACGGATGTGCTGCGGCACTTGCTTGAGCGCGCTGTTGAAAAATTGCACATTCAGCGCGAAAACCGGCTGCTGCGGGAGGAGATCAGCCGCAAGAACGCGTTGGGCGACCTGATTGGCGCGACCGACGCGATGCGGCACGTCTTTGAGTCGATCAAGCGCATGGCTCGCGCGACCACGAACGTGATTATTCGCGGGGAAAGCGGCGTGGGGAAGGAGTTGGTGGCGCGGGCGCTGCACGAGCAGAGTCCGCGGCGGAGCAGGGCGTTTATCAGCGTCAATTGCGCGGCGCTGCCCGAGGGATTGATGGAGGCGGAGCTTTTTGGGTACGAGAAGGGCGCTTTTACGGGCGCTGTGGCCACGAAGGAAGGGCGCGTGGAGCTGGCGCACCAGGGGACGCTTTTCCTTGACGAGATCGCCACGCTGACTCCGGCGCTGCAAAGCAAGCTGCTGCGCGTGCTGGAGGACCGGTCGTTGACGCGGCTGGGAGGGAAGAAGCAGATCCGGGTGGATTTTCGGTTGATTAGCGCGACGAATGAGGACCTTGAGGAAATGGTGCGCCAGGGCCAGTTTCGCGAGGATCTCTACTACCGGATTCATGTGGTCCCTATCTTCGTGCCGGCGTTGCGCGAGCGGATTGATGACATTCCAGTGCTGGCGGAGTATTTCGTGAGCGTCTATTCGGCGGCGAATGGATTCCCGCTGAAGCGCATCGGGGATGACGCCATGCTGGCATTGAAGCGATACCCCTGGCCGGGGAACGTGCGCGAGCTTGAGAACGCGATCCAGCGCCTGGTGATCATGACGGATGGCGACATCATTACGGCGAAGGACTTGCCGCCTGAAATCATGCAGGCTGGGGGGCGCGACTCACGGGGGCGGTTCCGGTTGCCGTCGTCAGGGATCAACTTGGATAAGGAGATGGAGACGTTTGAGAAGCGCTGGGTGCAGGAGGCGCTTGAACAGGCGAAGCAGGTGAAATCGGACGCGGCTCGGCTGCTGGGAGTGGACCGGAACAGGTTGAACTATCTGTGTCGGAAGTACGATCTGTAGCGGGGCGTTGAATTATTCAACGCGGGCGGGGAATTTTGATGGGGTGAGCGCTGCGAGGAGCGCGTCGGGTGTCTTGCCGAGATTGAAACGCGCTCAGATGGCGCGGCTTGCGCGATAAATCGGATAGGCGTGGACATTGGCCGGGGATGTGCATATAACAAGGCAGCGCCCCAAGGGGGGCAATTTCAGCATGGAGGAGATTCCATGGCAACGAAAAAGTCGGCCAAGCTGAAGAAGGGCAAGAAGCTCGAATCGACCAAGACCTTGCGGCAAAAGATTTAGTCCAGAAGGTAATTCCTTGATTTCGAGGGATGCCTTCGCGGTAGGCTGGGCTGTGACATGGAATCGAGGGCTGCCGGCGAATGCTTGGCAGCCCTCTTCTTTGCGGTGGCTGGGATGGGCGAGGATCGAGCGGTGGGGACTTCGCCGGGCATTGAAAAACCCAACATTTGGTGAGACTTTCAACGGCTCGGGGAAGGATTGGGCGGGGCGGGAATCCTTGGAGCGATTCGGATTCTGAAGAATTAAAAGGACTTAGGTGGGGCAAAAAGAAAGGTCGAGAGATTGGCGGGCGACTTGCATCTAACGTACTTTCTAGTGTGTGTGCTAATGAAGGGGATTTGAAATGAAGCAGAAAAAAGCGACGAAGCCACTGAAGAAGTCGAAGAAATTGGAGACCACCAAGCCGCTCATGCGGGCGCCGTGGGCTGTAAAGGAGTAAGCAGGCAGGTTTTCCCGCCTGGGCGCGGGACGCTGTAAAACATCCACGGACTGCGAGAAGGCGGGGGCCGCCAGCAAGAGCTGGCGGCCCTTTTTTATTGATGCGCGGCGGGTGGCGGCTTCCGTGGCGGACTGATGCGGACTGTATCTATCCTCCAGATCTTGAGGGCTGGCCCTAGTTCTAGAACCATCGAAGGCGGCTCGATTGGTTGAATAATTCAACGAGGTGATTAAAATTCAACGCGATTTTGGGCTGGGGGTGGCGCGCTGGCGGGATTGCCGTTCGTTAAGTGCAATAAATTCAATCGGCGCGCGTGCAGGTAGCGGTGAATGAGTTTGGCGCGACGATTGCAGTATGGAGGGCAGAGGCCAAAAGGCCCAAATAAAAAGGGGGATTTAAAATGAAAGCAACTGCGAAGCCGGTCAAGAAGGGCAAGAAGCTCGGAGCCATTAAGCCACTGCGTCGCGAACTCACAACCAAGCCTCTTCTGAAGCAGATCATCTAAGTCTGCACTGAAAAAGTCTCCCGGCTGGGCCCGCTGCCCGGCCGGTGGATTGAAGTAGCAGCAACCCCCAGGGCCGCCGTCCCAGGAACGGCGGCCCTTTTTCTTTTCCGTGCGGATTCTTGCGGGCTATTTCCTTGCGAACATTCAGCCGGCTGACGGCCTCGCTACCAAACCTGTGAGTGCATCCAGCGCCAGGCGCTTCTTCCGAAATGCCATGCCAGCGAATAGCTCTTTGCCGAAATTTTGGCGGTTCCGGTCATTCCTTCGCGCAGGGAGCCGTCTGGGTTGGGGAAATCCATGATCACGGCGAAATAATTCGTCAGATCCTGGCCGAGGCGCTCGAGCTTCTGGGGCTGCGAGATGGGGCGGTCGAGCGCTGCTGCGGGCAGGATCTGCTCGACGCGGCCGGAGTAGGAGCGGCCGGGATAGGCCAGAACTTTCACTTTTGCGGATGCGCCTGGGCGGACATCTTCTAGCTCCCAGTCGCGGACGAGGATGCGGGCTTTCATCGTGCTGCGGTCAGCCACACGGCAGAATTCATCGCCGGCGGCCAGGAATTCGCCGGATTTCTGCTCGACCTCGGGGGTCGTGACCATGCCGGCGATCGTTGAGCGGACTTGCAGGGCTTCCGAGTCTCTTTGCGCCACGGCCAGCTCTTTTTCCAGGCGCGAGCTCTCGCCGGCGGCCTGGGCTGCTTTGGAGCGGTCCGAGAGGTCTTGCTCGCTGCGTAGCTTGCTATGGGCGAGCGCGAGCTGAGCGGAGGCGGTTAGGGCGGCCTCTTCAATTTGCGGATTCTCGAGGACGGCCAGGACTTGCCCCGGCTGGACCATGTCGCCCTGATGGACAAGCACTTGGCCGACTTTCCCGGCGACTCCGGCGCGCACTCTCGCGTCCATTCCGGGCTCGAGCACCATATCCGTCGCCACGTTCGTGGGCACCGGCGGAATCACAAGCAGAAGGCCGAGACAGACGAGGCCGGCTTGCTGCGCGCGCGACATTTTCCAGGCCATGTATTCCTCCCGTTTCTCCCGCAACCAGGCGCGAACAACCGGCACGGCGGCGCGGAGGCGTTTTCTGGTGAAGAAATAAACCACGCAGGCTGTGGCGAAGATTCCCCACTCCTCGCCGAATTTGCTCACCATTACGTTCTTCACGAAGGTCAGCACCACGAGCAAGAGAACAGTGCTGTATAGAATAGCGGAGGTGCCGAAGATAAGGAAAATGCGGCGCTGGCGGCGGCTGGCGGGGGGCAATTCGATATCCTGGCGAAAAATGTATTTGCGCACCGAGGCAAAGAGATAGGCAAAGGCATCTTCGCGCAGGTTGTCTATGTCCAGAAACTGCGAGAGGGCGTAGTAGCCGTCCGCCTTGATCAGTGGGTTCAAATTCAGGAGCGAGCCCTGGATACCGCTCATCAACATCATTTTGTAGGCGAGATCGTTGGTGAGGGAGCCAGCATTCGTGAAATGCCACAGCAGGGCTGAAATTCCGCAGACGACCATTTCCACCCAAATGCCGGCGAAAATCACCCACAGTCGCTCGAAGCCGCGTTGGAAGAGGACGATGTCCGTGGTGTCCGTATAAAACGCGGGCGTGAAATAAATCAGGAGGAAGCCCATCTGATGGACGTCACCGCCGTAGTGTTTGCAGGTGAGGCCGTGGCCGAATTCGTGGATCGCGCCGAGCAGCATGAGGAGCACCCAGAATGCCCAGATGTCGTAGCTGCTTTTATTCGCGAAGGAATAAAGCTCGCCGGTATCGTGCTGGACGCGCGTCCAATCGCCCGCGAGCAGGTAAGAGACCGTGACGAGCAGAATCACTGTGAAGATCACGAAGCCCCTGGTGAACATCCAGCTTAAATAGGGGTCGAGCCAGGTGAGCGTCTTGTCGGGATCCCAGGCTTTGAAGCTGATATAGAGGAGATTCGATTGGTCGAGGCGGCTTTTGCGTTCATCCCGGATGCGCTCGAGGACGGCGAGGTTTTTTTCGCCAACGGACCGCTCCCACATTGCAGGTTCGACGCTATCGAGGAACTCGAGCATTTCCGCTTCCGTGATGGGCTGGTCGGGATGGCGTTTCGTCATCACCTCCGCCATTTCGGCCGGAGTGCGCGTGCCATCGCAGCAAGCGAGAAGTTCGTATTCCGTGGCGCCAAAGCGGTTGTAGGTGTTGGTTTCCGGATTCTTGATTACGTAGCTGGTCTCGCCTGCCACCGTCTGCTCGCTGATTCGCAGATCGGAACGCATTTTGGGGCGGCGCAGTCCTTTGGCAAGGACGCTCGAGACTTGCAGGCTGGTGGGACCGAATCGCATCGGCTATTGCGCTCGCTACGGTTTGCTATGTGAAGTGCCGGGCCAGTCAACGCGCACGGCCATTCCGGGGCGCAGGTCCGCGAGGCCTGCGCCGGTGAGCTGGGCGGTGACCTCGTAGCTGTCGCTGGACGGGTCAACCGTGGGGCTCACTTGCATTATCCGCGCTGAGAAGCTGCGGCTTGAGTCGCCCGGGACCATGACTCCGACCGTGTCTCCGAGATGCGGCTGGCGCGCGGAAGTTTCCGGCACCTGGAATTGCACGCGCAGGGGCGAGAGTTGGCTGACGCGGAAGCATTTGTCCGACTTGCTCACGCCCTGGCCGAGGCGGATGTAGCGGCGCGCGACCAGGCCACCGAACGGGGCGCGGATTCGCGTCTTATCGAGTTCAGTTTCCAAGCGCCGGATTTCGGCCTGATTCTTTTCGACGTTGGCTTTCCAGCTGGCCAGGTCGTAGGTGGCCCCGGTGGCTTCGAATTCCGCGTGTTCGAGATCGGCTTCGCTGCTCAGGCCGTACTGGCGCATCTGCTGCTGGCGCCGGTAAGCGGCTTCCTTCGCTTTCAACTCGGCTTCCTGGTAGCTGACGTTGTTTTTTGCAATTCGGAGGTCGGCCTGGGCTTTTTCGAGCTCCGCGACAATCGAGCGATCGTCGAGGCGGGCCAGCACTTCGCCGGCTTGGACGCGGCTCCCTTCATCCTTAATAATATCAGCCACGACTCCGTCGGTTTGGGTTGGCACGTCAACCTGATGCTCGACGGAGAGGACCGTCAGGATTTCGCCCGTATCGCTGGGCTTCGCAGGGGCTGGGGGGGTTGGAGGCGGCGTGGCAGGGGCGGACGCTGCTGGCGCGGAGTTGGGATTGGAAGCCACCGAGGAATTGCCGCACCCTGCCAACGCGATTGATAGCACTCCAGCGAGGACCCACGACGCGCGATTGATCATTATCCTTGCCTCATTTTCTCTCACGGCAGCCAGGCCCAGATTTTCTGCCACAGCCACCGGCCCGGCGCACGCAACAAAACGTAGCCAACCGAGTACCACCCGCTATCGAAGAGACCGCCACTGGCGCGAATCCGCGCGCGCCCGACCATGCCGTCGCGTGCCCGGCCGCCGCTGTTTTCGAATATGGCGCGCACGAGAAAATATTGGTCGCCGGCATCGGAGCGCGTCTGGGCGCCGATCCGCTCGACGGTTCCTTCAAAGGTCTTCGTCGGAAAGGCGTTGAGCTTCAGCGCCACGTTTTTCCCCTGCCTTAGGAGCCCCAGGTCCGATTCCGGCACGCTCATTTCCAGGGCCATGGGGTTCTGGGCGACGATTTCGCAGAAAGTATCGCCGGATTTCAGCATCGTGCCGGTCTTTTCTTCCACCTTTGGCGTGATCACCACGCCGGCAATAGGGGCGGTAAGCTGCGTGGCGGCCAGCCGTTGCTGCTCAAGCTGGGCTTCCGCTGAGTAGAGGTCCGCGCGGATTTTAGCCTGGCCGGCGGCGGTCGAGTCGTTGCGAAATTCCGCTTCGGCCAAATCGTGGCGAGCTTGCCCGAGGGCCGCATCAGCTTCCGCCAGTTTCACACGATTCTCGCCGTTATAGAGCTGGGCGAGCAATTGCCCGGGTTGCACAGTGTCGCCTTCATGGACCAGGACGCGCTGGACGATTCCGCCCTCGATCGTGCTCACCATCCGGCGCTCGGCGGGGACAACCGTGGCGTCCGTCCCCAGGCGCATGGGCCAGGGAATAATAATAAGGAGGAGCACGACCAAGCCGACTCGCTCAGCGTATAGAAGCGTGCGCCCCTGCATCACGGCCGAGAGCAGCTTCTTTTTGCGTTCGGCGAGCGGCGCGAGGAAAGTTGCGAGCGGCACCTGCTGGTAGAGCTGAGCATTGCGAATTGCGACGGTGGTCTGATTCGCGAGGATGGCCACCGTTTCCCTGCTCGTTTCGGTGAGGAAGTCCGCGTCGCCGCTCAAGAGAGCAATGACGCCGAGCGTGCCCTGATCGTCGCGCAGGGGCAGGGCATAGAAGCCGTTGTATTCAAAGGCTTCGAGGAAGGAGACGATCTGTGCGCGCGCCGCCTCCGGCTCGATGCGCCAGCCGTCTTCATATAAATCGGCGGAGATGGGATTTTCCTGCGACGCCACCCATTCGAGCCGTTCGCGCAGGTCGCTCATTTCGCGCGATTTCGGGACTTCCGTCTCGCCCGAAACGGCGCCCAGCACAAATCGCCGGCGGTCGAAGAAACCAATCACGCAGCGGTCAAACGGAATGATCGAGCCCGACTGGTGCACGACGGTGGAGAGAACGTGATCCAGATCGAGCGTGGAAGTGATTTCCTGAGAAATTTTCAGCAGCGCGTCGAGGGTATGGACTTTACGCTCGGATTCGAGCAGGTTTGCATTATGAATGGCCACCGCAGCCTGTTCGCTGATGCTCGAGAGGAAGAAGAGATCATCCTCGTCGAAGGGCGTCCCGTCCGATTTGTTGATCAGCTCCACCACACCGAGCACGACATCGTCTTTGCGCAACGGTGCGCCCATCCAGGACTGAATTTCGAATTCACCGCCGGCCTTGCGCCGCTCTTCGAGGCCCTCTTCCTCCGCGGCATCCTCCACCAGCTTGGGGTTTCCCTCTTGCGCGACAGCGCCCAGGAGGCCTTCGGACATGGGTGCGCGAGCTTCTTCTTCCACGGTTGGGTCTTCGCCTGCTTTGTGGACGAGAATCAGCTCTTCACCATTGCTGTCCGCGAGCCACAGATTGCAGGCGCCGGCGCCAAGAATGTCGCGTATTTTTCCGGCCACGATGGGAAGCAGCTCGCCGAGCTCGAGCGTGGACGTGAAGGTGCGGCCCAAGTCGTAGAGCGCCGTCAAACGTTCGAGGGTGGCGAGCTGCGCATGGCGCTCGCCTTCGATGGCGCCCAGATTGGTGAGTGCCTGGCTGGCCAGGCGGCTTGCTTCTTCGAGGAAGTGCGCATCTTCGGCGGTGAAATCACCGCTGCGCTTATTGAGGACTTCGACGACGCCTGCGGGAGTTTCCGCGCCGGGCAGCGATGCGTACAGCGCGGATTTCACGCGCGTGCGGCTGGTCTCTTCGAGATGCTCGAGCGCTTCGGGAGAAATTTCGCGGGCGGAGAGGCGGGAGGTGGCACCCGATTCGTAGACGACGACTAGAGGCCCTTCGGTGACTGGTTCATCGGTGGGGCTGAGCCGTTCGCCCGGCTCCGTCCAACGCATCCGGCAGACAAGCCCTGTGCCCTCGGCGTCGGGCATCCACACCAGCACGGCACGCGCGCCCAGAGTTGCGCCCACTCGAGCCGCGAATGTTTTCAGCAGCGTGTCCTGGTCGCGGCATGCCAGAGACACGCTTGCCAGTTCAAAGAGCGCCGAAGATGTTTCCATTACTCTCCCCGAGGCGGGAACGCGTTCGCTCACCCAACGCGGGACCAATTCCGCAAGCTATGTGGGGAGGGAACGCGCGCAGCCTAGCAAATGCACAGGTTGTCCGTCAAGGAAGTGTCCTGCCAGATACGGGCAGAATTGCCCTACCTTCGTGCACCCCCTTGATTGAGGGGCGCAATTCGGTTAGCTTTGCAACGCACACCGAGGCACCCTTGAATATCACCATTCGTAAGGCCGGGCAGGCGACCATCCTGGATCTGGAAGGGCCCCTGAAGTTGGGCGAAGCGGAGGAATCGTTCCGCACGCAGGTGCAGCAGCTTGTGGAATCCGGGTCGACACATGTGGCCGTCAATCTGGCCGGGGTTACCGAACTTGATAGCTCGGGCATAGGGGCGCTGGTTCGATCCTTCACGCTGCTGAAGCGTTCGGGGGGGAAATGCACGCTTTATGCGCCGAGCAAAAGGGTGATGATGCTGCTGAAGATGGTCCGCCTGGATAGTATTCTTGATCTTGCCGAAGATGAAGCGACGGCGCTTTCCCGCATTTAGAGGTAATCTCCTCATTTGAAATTTGCGTTGGCATTGATGACATCCGGGGTAATCGTGGATGGCTTGCGATTGGGATGTGTCGCGCCTATGGCGCTGGTCTGGTGAGCGAAAGATGCGGAATTTCTAAACGGCTATTTGAAATTTGAGTGGCTTCGTTTACAGACGTGCGAGAGCGCGAACGAGGTGTGCAACTTAGGCGACGCTTCTTTCGGGTCGGACACGGCGAGGCGAGCGTCGCCGTAACAAAGCGGTGGCTAGCCACCGCACTCCACATGGGCTGTGCTGAGCGGGCGATTCTCTCTCGGAGGAAGTCAACAGGGTCAATTTGAATGGTAAAGGAGGCGTCGCGCAGGGGCTGCTGCGGGCGGTGACAGGGGAAAAAGTGGTTGAGGTGGTTGCTAGCGGCGGTCGAGGGCGGGGTGGCGGACGTCGCGGCCGGCGACGAAGTAGATTACGTCTTCGGCGATGTTTGTGGCGTGGTCGCCGATGCGCTCGAGATTTTTTGCTACCAGGATTAATTCGAAGGCGGCGAAAACGACGGCTGAATTTTCCATCATGTAGGTGAGCAGCTCGCGGAAAAGCTGATCGCGCAGGCGGTCCACTTGATCGTCGCGCTGAAGGACGCTCTGGGCCAGATCGAGATCGGCGCGCACCAGTGAATTCAGGCTGTCGCGCACCATGCCCTCGGCCAGCTCGCTCATGCGGGGGAGATCCACGTAGGGCTTCACCTGCGGGTGGCGCAGGACGCGCATGGCTGATTGGGCGATGTTGACGGCCTGATCGCCGATTCGCTCGAGGTCACCATTGATGCGCGAAACCGCGAGCAGGAAACGCAAGTCGGCAGCCATCGGCTGTTGCAACGCCAGCAGGCGCTGAACGCGCTCATCAATTTCGATTTGCATCTCGTTGATGGCGTCTTCTTCGCTCAGCACGGTCTCCGCGAGATGTTCTTCGGCGTCCAGCACGGCGTGGACCGCTTGATGAACGGCGCGCTCGGCGAGGCTGCCCATCCACAGCAGCCGCTGCTTCAATTCTTCCAGATCGTGTTCGAAATGGCGTTCCATGTATCCTCAGTTCCCTGCAAATCCTGCGGCGCGAGCCCGGGCGCGCCGTGAAGCCGTGTGCTAGCCGAAGCGGCCGGTGATGTAGGCCTCTGTGCGGGGATCGGCGGGCGTGGTGAATAGCTTGGGCGTCTCGCTGTGCTCGATCAATTTTCCATCGAGCATGAAAGCCGTGAAATCGCTGGCGCGCGCGGCCTGTTGCATATTGTGAGTGACGATGGCCATAGTGCAGCTATCCTTCAGCTGAATCATCAACTCCTCGATCTTCGCGGTCGTCACCGGGTCGAGCGCCGAGCAGGGCTCGTCAAGCAGCAGCACTTCCGGGTCAACTGCCAGCGCCCGCGCGATGCATAGGCGCTGCTGCTGACCACCCGAGAGAGCGAACGCTGACTTCTTCAGCTGGTCCTTCACCTCTTCCCACAATGCGGCGCGCCGGAGGCTGTGCTCCACCAGGTCGTCGAGGCGTCCCGAAAAGCCATTGATGCGAAGGCCGTAGGCCACATTGTCGTAAATCGATTTCGGAAACGGGTTGGGCCGCTGAAACACCATGCCCACTCGCCGGCGCAATTTCACTACGTCCATGGAATGGATGTCCTGCCCGTCGAGAAGGACTTCTCCTTCCACGCGCGTGTGGCGGATGGTCTCGTTCATGCGATTCAAGGTGCGAAGAAATGTGGACTTGCCGCAGCCGGAAGGCCCGATGAGCGCGGTAATGCGGTTTATCGGGATGTCCAGATTCAGCCCGAAAACCGCCTGCTTTGCCCCGTAGAAGAAGTTCAAATTCGAAATCTTCAGCCGCAGCGGATGCTGGGAAGCGTGTGTTTTCGTTTTTTCCATAGGCATCTGCTCTCGCAGCGCACTCGAAGCCAGCGCGGGTTGGGGGGATCCACTCAATTCGGACACCTCAGGTGCTCCTGAACGATGTGCCACGCGCCAAGATCAAACGCGCGGCGATGTTGGCGAAAAGGATCAATCCCAATAAGACCAACCCCGCCGCCCAAGCTTGACGATGCCAATCATCGTATGGGGCGACCGCATAAGTAAAGATCATAACAGGGAGTGAGGCAGTGGGCTGACCCCAGCCCGGGCTCCAGAAGCGATTGCTGAAAGCGGTGAATAGCAGCGGAGCGGTCTCACCCGCGACACGAGCCAAGTCGAGCATAACACCGGTGAGGATGCCCTGAAACGCCGCTGGAATAATCACTGTAGCGATGGTCCTCCACTTATTCGCTCCCAAAGCCATGGCACCTTCGCGGAGCGAGTTGGGGACAGCGCTGAGAAATTCCTCGCTCGTGCGCACGGCAATCGGAATCATCATGATGCCAAGAGCGGCTCCGCCTGCCAGTGTCGAGAAGTGCTTCACCGGCAGCACTAGCAGAGCATAAGCAACAATTCCGATTACGATAGAGGGAACACCGTTCAGCAAGTCAGTCGTGTAGCGGACGATGAACGAAAACGTTTTCCCTCCGAACTCCGCCAGGTAGACACCTCCCAGGAACCCAATCGGGAGGCCGAACAGGGATGCGAGGAGAAGCAGCTTCGCGCTTCCCACGATGGCATTAGCCATCCCGCCGCCTACCTCGCCCACGGGTTTAGGCAGCTTTGTAAAGAAGTCCCAATTGATGTCCCTGCCGCCATTCCAAACCAGATAGCCGAGGATGAAGAAAAGGACTAAAACCACCGAGAGGACCGCCAGACCAGTGACCGTCAGCATTACAAGATTGAGGCTCTTGCGCCAGAGGGCTAGAAGGCGATTCATGCCGGGTGTCCTCCTCCTCTTTCTGTGGCGAGAATCAGGATACGAGCCAATCCATTGAGGATGAAGGTCATCAAGAAGAGCACCAGTCCCAGCTCGATAAGCGCGCTCAAGTACAAATCGCCGGTCGCCTCGGTGAATTCATTGGCAATAACGGCGGCGATGGTGTAACCGGGTGCGAAAATGGACGCGCTGATCTTCGGATCATTGCCGATCACCATGGTGACAGCCATGGTCTCGCCCAGCGCCCGTGCGAGAGCGAGAAAGATCGAACCCATAATTCCGGTACGCGCCCATGGGACGACGACTTTCCAGGTGGATTCCCAGCGCGTGGCGCCCAGCGCCAGGGCAGCTTCTCGCTGCTCGCGTGGGACTGTCAGGAGGACTTCCCGAGACACCGAAATGATGAAGGGAACAACCATGATGGCCAGTACGAGCCCAGCAGTGAAGAAGCCTACGCCATAGTTCGGTGGCTTGAAGAGGGCCCCGATAACCGGAACAGGCCCCAAAGTGTTGATTAGAAGCGGCCCAAGCGTGGTGCGCACCAAAGGCACGACGATAAAAACGCCGAGCAGACCATAAATCACGCTCGGGACGGCAGCCAGCAAATCGATCATAAACGCAAGCACATCGCTTATTTTGCGCGGAGCAAGCTCAGAGAGGAAGATGGCGCTCGCAAGTCCTACCGGCACAGCAAGCAACAATGCCAGGAGCGAAGTGACGAGCGTGCCGTAAATAAATGGCGCTGCGCCGAAGTTATCAAAGATCGGGTCCCATGTTCGTGTCCAGAAGAACTGCCATCCGAACTTCGCACGCGAGAGATGAGAATTTATCCACAGTTCGTAGACCACCAACGAGGTCAGAGCTAAAATCCCGGCAGCGAACATAAGCGTCAGGATATGGGCGATCTCGTCGCCGCTGCGGAGACGTCGGGCGAACGAACGCAGCCCCCCACCGCCATGGCGGGGAGCCGCGTGTTCAATCGTCGTGGCCGTCGAGAACATCGTTACTGGACTTTCGAAATGGCCTTCAGCTCTTTTGCAATCACCGGCTTTGGCAGCTTTGCGTAGGATAAGGCTTCCGTCATGTTCTGGCCATCACCCAACATCCACTTCAGGAAATCTTTGATGGCGTCGCGCTTGGCCGCGTCCGAAAACTTAGCGGGGATAAGCAGCCATGTGAAACTTGAAACCGGGTAGGAGGCCGCGCCTGGAGCATTGGTTATCGAAACCCGGAAGTCATCGGGGATTTCTTTCGCCGCGCCCGCCGCGGCAGCGGTGACGCCCGCGAGGTCCGCCTTAACGAACTTTCCCGCAGCATTCTGGACTTTGCCGTAAGGCATGTTGTTCTGCACCGCATAGATCAGCTCGACGTAGCCGAAAGCATTCGGTGTCTGCTTCACGAGTCCGGCGACACCTTCATTCCCTTTTCCGCCCAGGCCCACGGGCCAGTTCACCGAAGTGCCCTTCCCCACTTTGTTCTTCCACTCATCACTGATCTTGGCAAGGAAATCGGTCCAAATGTAAGTGGTCCCGCTGCCGTCGGATCGGTGCACCACTACAATGTCGCCACTGGGTAGGTTAACACCTTTGTTTGCATTTGCGATTTCCGGGTCATTCCATTTAGTGATCGTTCCCAAGAAAATCCCTGCAAGCGCCTTCTGCGTAAAATTCAACTCGCCGGTGACGCCCGGAATGTTGTAGGTGGGGACGTCGGCACCCAGGACCGTGGGGAAATGCAAAATATCCGTTCCTCGCTTTTCCTTGAACTCCTTGATTTGGTCATCCGTCATGGGGCCGTCGGAGGCGCCAAAATCCACTGTCCCCGCCAGAACCTGGCGGATTCCGCCGCCGGAGCCGATGGATTGATAGTTGATCTGAATATTGGAGTGCTGGTTGTGGTAGACATCAAACCATTTCGAATACATCGGGTAGGGGAATGTAGCGCCGGCGGCGTTCAGAAGTATTGTGCCGCTTGATTGTGCACCGGCCGTTGCGGCCAGGGCGAGCAACAGCCACACAACGAGTATGTTCTTGCGCATGTTTGATGGTTTCTCCTCAGCATGGATTCTTTGTCTGAATTGTTACAGTAGTGTTACATCGACGAGAATTCGGAATGAAATAGGAAGCTCCCGGCAGGGAGGTGTGGAGGCGCAGCCCCGGGGGTGTGATCAGGCTGCGCCTCTATGGTGGGCAGGTCGTCTGCTGCTTCACTTCCAGCGCAAGCTGCTTATGCGCCAGAACTTATGATTGCGTCACCGTCGAAATTTCTGGCTCGACTGCCGTAATTCAGATTAATATCCGGCCCAGTTACTCGGGACTAAGCGCCATTTTTCCGACCGGCTGGGCCGAACAGTGAACAGCCTAGGCATCAGGCTTGAACCTGGCGTGAGAAACGTGTGAAAAACACGTTACAACGCACCTGCCGCTGCTTTGCCTTCCGTTTCCGCCTCAAGGAGCTTGGCTCGGCCGTGGCGGACTTCCAGTCCGCGCACCCAGAAGAGGACATCCTCGGCGATGTTCGTTGCATGGTCCGCGATCCGCTCGAGATGGCGCGAAGCGAGCACGAAGTGGAGGTTGGGAGCGGCCAGCGCCGGGTCCTGGGTCATGCCTGCCAACAAAGCCTCGAAAACTTGGTCGCGATACTGGTCGACTACGTCATCGCTCTCGAGCACCTGCGTCGCCAGATCCACATTCTGGTAGATGAGCGCGCCCAGGCACTTCGAGACCATCGCTCGAACGGCAGTCGTCATCGGCTCGAGCTCCACGGGGGTATGCACCTCGCCCATGCCAGCCAGCGAGATGGCGCGTTCGCTCAGGTTTACGGCTAGGTCGCCCATGCGCTCGAGGTCGTTATTTATTTTCAGCGTGGCCACGATCAGCCGGACGTCGGTATCCAGCAGGTTTCCCTTGCGCAGGATGCGGATGGCGTGCTCGTCAATCAGGATTTCCATCTCATTGATGCGGGGCTCGGTGAGGAAGACTTCACTGGCCAGACGCTCGTTTCTTTCGAGCAGGGCCCACAGCGCCCGGTTCACCGAAGACTCCACCGTGCGTGCCTGCGACACCAGGTAGTTCACGAGCACGCTTTGCAACAATTCTTCCGAGCCGTTTTTCGGGGCCGCCACGTTCCCTTTCCTCCCGTCGAGCGCCATAGGGGCGCCCGCGCCGCAGAAATCTTTTCTCTGCGCTTACAGGATGGCTGAGCCTGATTGCAAGGAAGTAAAGCGCGCGTAAATATTTCGAGACAAGCAGGGCTCACTCGCGGGGACTAGTTGGCAAGAGGGACCGAGAAGGAGAATCGCGAGCCGCTTCCCACGGCGCTTTCCACCCACAAGCGGCCGCCATGCGCTTCCACGATATGTTTCGCGATCGAGAGGCCCAGGCCCGTGCCGCCGGCCTCGCGGGAGCGCGCGGCATCCACGCGGTAGAACCGCTCAAAGATTCGCTCCTGCTCGGTTACCGGGATGCCGATCCCCGTATCGGCGACGGTAATCACAGCTTCCCGGGCCTTGGCCGTGGCGGTCACTTCAATTCGCCCACCCTCCTGTGTGTACTGGATGGCGTTGTCCAGCAGGTTCTGGAGCACATCGCGCAGCAGCCCCGCATCGCCGCGAACGGCAGGCAAACCGGGGGGGAGGGCGATTTCCAGAGTGATTTGCTTCCGGCTGGCCTTCATCAAGGCGGTTTCGGCGCAACCTTCGATCAATTCCAGCAGGCTCACGGGGAAAAGCTCGATTTCAAGTTTGCCAGCTTCGATGCGCGCCAGTTTCAGCAGGTCGTCCGTCAGGCGCGCCAGGCGTGCGGCATGCTCGCGAATGATTTCGAGGAAGCGCCTGTTGTTATTCGGGTCGTCCAGAGCGCCGGCCAGCAGAGTCTCGGCGAATCCCTGAATCGCCGTCAGCGGCGTCTTGAATTCATGCGAGACGTTGGCTACGAAATCCTGGCGCACGCGCTCAAGCCGCCGCAATTCCGTCACGTCGTGCAGCACCACCACAGCACCGGAAGGTTTTTCGGGCACACCCGTTCCACCCACCGCTATGGATTCGAGCGCCTTCACAGGCGCGGCCGTTACAGAGAAACTCTGCTGCTGCACGAAACCCATGGCGATATCACTCTGGAGCCCTTCCTCTCCTTGCAGCGCCTTGCGGATCAATCCCTGGAGTTCGGAATTGCGGACCAACTCGATCAAAGGACGCCCCTCACTGCTCCTGGCATCCATGTTCAGGATTTCCGAAAACGCGCGGTTGCAAAATACCAGCCGCTCCTGCGCATCAATCACCGCCACGCCCTCCACCATGCTGCGCAGGATCGCGCTCGAACGATTTCGTTCGCCGCTCAAGAGCCGGATCTCCAGATCCATCTGCCTCGCGGTTTCGTTGAGGGCATCGCCCAAATCGGAGAGTTCGTCGCGCGGCTGTTCAGCGAGCATGGGGCGGAAGTCGCCCGCTGCAACGCGGCGCGAAAAATCCTTCAGCCGCTGGACGCGGGCGGCAAACATTTGAGAAAAGCCCAGCGAGACCATGCTCCCGAGAGCGAGAATCACGAGCGAGGCAACCAGCAGCCTCTGGCGAAGTTCTCTCATTGCGAGATCAATCTGTGCGACTGGACGGGACATACGAATCACCACCGGCGAGCCTGACGGAGGCTGATACCGCACCGCGCGGTATGCGAATTCACGGCCAAACGTCCGGCTCTGGCGCACCGATTGTCCAGCGCCGGCGGAAAAAGCTTGCTGAATCTCCGGGCGATCAGCGTGGTTATCCATGGTCTCCGGATTTTGCGCGGACTCGGCAATCACGCGGCCGCTGCTGTCAATTACCGTCACGCGCACGCCGCTCAGCGCCATCCAGTCCGTCCAGGCGAGTAGCTGCGCGGGCGAATCCAGTTGAGGAGGGTGGGCCAGCGCTATTTTCAGGAACGAGCCGAGTTCGTCATTGACCGAGCGGATGTAATCATTGCGAAGGACGCGCGCGGAGAACAAATCCACCGTAAGCAGAACGCCGAGGAGCAGGGCGAGATAGGTCAGCCCCAGCTTCCAGAACAGCCTAGCTCGCACGGGTTTCGAAGAGATAGCCCGCGCCGCGAATGGTTTTCATGTAGGCGGGATGCTGCGGGTCAGTTTCGATTTTTTCGCGCAGGCGGCGGACATAGACGTCCACGCTGCGCGGCGTCACAAATCGCTCCGTGCCCCACACCGCGTCGAGCAATTGATCGCGCGTGAAGACGCGGTTTGGCCTTGCCGCAAGGAAATAGAGCAGCCGGAATTCGAGCGTGCTCATGGGCACGGGCTTTCCGGCGCGCGTCACTCGATAGGCAGCCGGATCGATTCGCAGCCCTCCGATTTCGATCAGCTTCTCCGTGGGAGCGCCCGGCTCCGCCCGGCGCAGCAGCGCCTTCACTCGGGCCGCCAGTTCGCGCGGACTGAACGGCTTCGTGACGTAATCATCGGCGCCGAGCTCGAGCCCCACGACGCGGTCCGCCTCTTCGCCCTTTGCTGTAAGGATCAGGATTGGCAGGCGATTCAAGCTGACGTCTTTGCGAACTTCCTTGCAGATCTCAAGGCCCGATAGCTTCGGCAGCATCAGATCCAGGACTAGGATGTCCGGGGGCGATTTCCGCACCTGCGCCAAACCGGTTGCACCATCTCCGCTCGAGACCACCTGGTAGCCGTCCTTCTCGAGGTTGTAGCGCACCAGCTCGACGATGTCTTTGTCGTCTTCGATTACAAGCACGCGTTTCATGGTTTTTTCTCTCTGGGAGTCGCCCACACCATACGGGAAACAGTGGCTCGGATGCAAGCCAGTGATTTTCGGGGTCTGGCGGATGGCAGAGCTTTCAGATCGTTTCAATGTGGGGCGTTGGTTCAATCGCCGGGCATTTTCTACGCGAAATCCGGGCGCACACGGTGTTCAGTTCAGCCGCCAGATTAATGAATCCTAATGGGTTGGCCTGATTTTTGCCGCAGCGTCTGGGCCCCATTCTGCTCTGTTCCTCTCATTACGGGCAAAGCAATAGGAGTGTGCCCAGTTGCCGATAAGTTTAGTGGAGGATACGCCCATGGGAGCCTTTGTCGGAAGGAAGTTGGATCCTACTCAGCGCAGCGTGGAGTCACGGGACTTTCAGGCAGGGCTGCGGCGGAAGATCGTGGGGCAGGATGAAGCGGTGCAGGCGGTGGTGGACCTGTACCAGGTGTTTCGCGCGGGGCTGAATTCGCCGGGGCGGCCGGTGGGGAACTTGTTGTTCCTCGGGCCGACGGGCGCGGGGAAGACGCGCGTGGTCGAAGCCACGGCGGAAGTGCTGTTTGGAGATCCGCGGGCGGTGATCAAGGTGGACTGCGCGGAATTTCAGCACTCGCACGAGATTGCGAAATTGATCGGGTCGCCGCCGGGATATTTGGGGCACCGCGAGACGCATCCGCTGATCACGCAGGAAGCGCTGGCGCAGTATCACACGGAGAAGCTGAAGATTTCATTTTTGCTGTTCGACGAAATCGAGAAGGCATCGGACGCACTGTGGCAATTGCTGCTGGGGATTCTTGACAAAGCGACGTTGACGCTGGGCGACAACCGGCGCGTGGATTTGTCGCAGACGATGATTTTCATGACCTCGAATCTGGGCGGCGGGGAAATCACGGAATTGATGACGGGCGGGATGGGATTCGCGCCGATGGTGGCGCCGGAGTCGAGGCCGAAGCTGGACGAGAAAGTGGAGCGGACCGCATCGGAAGCGGCGAAGAGGAAATTCGCGCCGGAATTCATGAACCGGATTGACAAGACGGTGGTGTTTCATCCGCTGCGGTCGGAACAGCTGGAACAGATTCTTGAGATCGAACTGGGGATGGTGCAGCAGCGGGTGCTCGAGACAGCCAAGGGGCGGTTTCTATTTCGCGTGACGCAGGCGGCGCGGGATTTTCTGCTGCGCGAAGGGACGGATTTGAAATACGGGGCGCGTCATTTGAAGCGGGCGATCGAGCGGCACGTGGTGTATCCGCTGGCGAGTTTGCTGGCGACGGAGCAGGTCTCGCTCGGCGACGTGATATCGATCGACTGGGACGGGAACGAGGCGGCGCTGAAATTCTCGAAGGAAGCGGAGGGCGCGCTGGTGCCGGTGCCTTCGCCGGCAGCCGAAACGATGAAGGAAGCCGCTGCCGCGAGTTCCGACGGGCGGCCGGCTCCCGCAGCAACAACGCTCGCCGCGGGAGAGCGTCTGCCATTCCGCCCGATCCACTAAAGGCGCCACGCTGGACAAATCACATGCGCCGCGCGCCTCACCCAGGAGAAGAAGAATGCGAAAGCAGCATTTTGACGCTGGCATGCCTGCCGGCGTTCATCGCCAGTATTTGATGGCTCGAATGATTCCGCGTGCCGTATGGGTCTTCGTGCGGCTGGCGCTCCTCGCAGCGCTGGCGCTCCCCGCTTGGCCGCAGGAGAAGACCGAAGATCTCACGAACAAGAGCCTCGAAGACCTCATGAACATGGAAGTGACCTCCGTTTCGAAGAAAGAGCAAAAGCTCTCGCGCACCGCGGCTGCAATTTTCGTGATCACGCAGGAAGACATTCGAAGGTCGGGCGCGACGAACATTCCCGACCTTCTGCGCATGGTTCCCAGCATGGATGTTGGAGAAATCAATGGAAGCACCTGGGCCGTGAGCGCCCGTGGATTCAACGCTCAATACAGCAACAAGCTGCTAGTGATGGTCGATGGCCGCATCGTGTACACCCCGAATTTCGCCGGCGTTTATTGGGACACGCTGGATATTCCTCTCCCGGATATCGAGCGAATCGAGGTGATTCGTGGGCCTGGAGGGTCGGTCTGGGGCGCTAATGCGGTGAATGGCGTCATCAGCATCTTCACGAAAAAAGCGGCGGATACACGCGGAGTATTGATCGAAGCGGGAGCGGGAAACATCCAGCAGGGATTCGGTTTGGCGCAGTACGGAGGCCAGCTGGGCAAATCCACGGATTATCGCGTTTACACGCACTATTTCGACCAAACCCAAATGGCGGATATAAACGGGAACAGCGGCGACGACGGGTATCACATTCTTCGCAGCGGCTTCCGGACCGACACTACTCTGACCACGAAAGATACGCTGACATTTGATGGCAGTTTTTACAGCGGCCGAGAGGGTGAGCTCGGCTACATCCTTCCCTCTGTTACGTCTCCAAATTTGATCCCCATGCGGGAGCAAATTGATTTGGGAGGGGGCTATCTGCGGTCGGCATGGAATCACACGTATTCCGACCGGTCCGATTCAACGTTGCAATTCGCCTTCACCCGGTACACTCGCGACGACCCTCTCGAACCTGAGACTCGGGACACGATCGATCTTGATTACAAGCACCACTTTGCCTGGGGCAAGCGCCAAGACATTGTTTGGGGGCTGGGCTACCGCTACACCACCGATCGAATCGACTCGAGTCTCACTGTTTCCTTTAACCCGCCCAGCAAGGCCCTTCAACTTTTCGACGCATTCGTGCAGGACGAAATCGCCGTGCTTCCCGATCGCCTGTATCTAACTGTCGGCACGAAATTCGAGCACAACGACTATACGGGCTTCGAGTACATGCCCAGCGTGCGTGCAGCCTGGATCCCTAACAAACACAACATGCTCTGGGCCGCGGTTTCCCGGGCGCTTCGCGCTCCTTCGCGCAACGATACAGACCTGGTCGTGAATCTAGGGTCGTTCACGCCGCCCGGCGGTCCTTTAACCCTGACGCGATTCCTGGGGAATCCCGATTTTCATGATGAAAGGCTCATTGCCTATGAGGCGGGCTACAGAAACACCATCTCTGACAAGCTCTCCCTCGATTTCGCGGCTTATTACAACGACTACCACAGTCTGCAAACGAGCGAGCCGTCTGTCTCCTTTTTTGAGAACTCGCCTCCGCCCGCGCACCTGGTTCAGACATTGATGTACGAAAACAACATGCATGGAGAAACTCACGGGGTTGAACTGGCCGCGAATTGGAAAGCCGCGCCTCGATTGACTATCAGTCCGGGCTACGCGCTCGAGCAACTCCACATGCATGCGGATCCCGGAAGCCTCGACACGATCACTCCGTTGTACATCGAGAAAGGGGCTCCGGAGCAGAGCGCGCAGCTTCGAGCGCATCTCGACCTGAGCAAAGGCCTCGAATTGAATGCCGCCGCTTATTTTGTGGAAGGCCTCAGCCATCAGAGCGGCACCAACGATCAATTGATTCCCACTTACACGCGGTTGGACACCGGGCTCACTTATCGGCTTCGAGAAGGCCTCTCCGTCAGCGCTGTGGGCCAAAACCTCCAGAAAGACCATCACCTCGAGTTCGAAGACAACTTCGGCAGCATGCAGTCCGGGCAGATCAAGCGCAGCGCTTACGCAAAATTCACCTGGCAGTTCTGAGGATGGAGCAAAGCGAATTGGGCGGCTCGAATTTAGCGCCAAACGAGTGCGGCGAGCGTTCCTCCGGGAAACTTCGGACGACGCTCATGAAGCCAGCGGCAGTATTCATGCTGGTTGCTCTCGCATTTTCTTTTACCCTGGCCTATTCCGCGCCGCTGTTCGCCCAGGCCAAGCTTCCCACCGAGTACGAGATCAAAGCGGCGTTCCTCTACAACTTCGCGAAATTTGCCGAGTGGCCTTCGAGCGCTTTCAGCAGTCCCAAGCAGCCGCTCAACATCTGTGTATTTGGGCGCGACCCGTTTGGCCGCGCACTGGATGACGCACTGCTCGGCAAGGCGATTGGTGATCACCCGGCAAGCCTGGTGCACGCCCACCAACTTCCGGAACTCGTTGGGTGTCACATCATCTTTGTCAGCGCCGCGGAGACCCCGCGTCTCGCGGAAATTCTCGGGAGTCTGCGTGGGCACAACGTTCTCGTGGTCGGAGAAACGGAAGGCTTCGCGTCGGCCGGGGGCGCCATTCAACTCGTTCTCGACGAGAACCGCGTGCGGTTCGTCATCAACCCGGACGCCACCAATCGCGCCGGACTGAAAATCAGCTCGAAGCTCCTCGCGCTCGCAATCATCGTGCACGACGCCGGGCACAGCGCAGAGGCGAAGAACTAACATGCAAATCCTTCGCCACACCTCCATTCGCCAAAAACTGACGCGCATTGTTCTGGTCGCCTCCGGTGTGGCCGTCCTCGTGGCCTGCACAGTCTTCGCCGTCTACGACATCATTACTTTCCGGCTCTCGATGGCCAATGATCTCAGTACGCTGGCCGAGATTGTAGGATCCAACAATTCCGCGGCGATCACTTTCGGTGACCAGGAGGCGGCTCGCGAGAGCCTCGGTTCTCTCACCGCCAGGCCGCATATTGTCGAAGCCTGCATCATTACCCCGGATGGACAAATTATTGCCCGCTACAGCCGCCCCGGTGAGGATATGCATTTCAAGCCGCCCCTGCATCTTCCGGAAGGCGTTTCATCCGCTCCCGGCAGCATGCTGATTTCCCGCCCTATCCGCCTGAATGTTGACCAAATCGGGACGATCTATATGAAGTACGACCTCGGTCTGCTTTATGCGCGCATGGCACGCTTCGTGGGGATCATTCTCCTGGTCATGTTGGTGTCCGTGTTGGCAGCATATTATCTGGCCTCGCGACTTCAGCGCGCGATTTCGGAACCCATTCTCGAATTGGCCCGCACCGCATTCACCGTCTCCAGCGGCAAGGACTACACCGTCCGCGTCACGAAGAGAAGCGACGATGAAATCGGTTTTCTCTTTGACCGCTTCAACGAAATGCTGGTCCAAATCCAGCAGCGCGACTCGCAAATCGTCTGGGCGCGCGATGAATTGGAAGTCCGCGTGGATGAGCGGACTCGCGAGTTGACGAGCGAGGTCGCTGAACGCAGGCTCGCCGAGCAGCATCTCGAGGAACGAGAGAAATTCCTGAATTCGCTCATCGAAAATTGCCCCGTGGCGCTGGTTGTCCTCAATGCCGATGAGACGATTCAGATGTGCAATCCCGCCTTCGAGCGCATCTTCGGCTTCCGCGTGCAGGACATAACCGGCCTCCTCTTGAAGGACTTGATCTTGCCGCACGAGTACCGCGCCGAGATGCAAGCCAACATGCGGACAATATTGCAGGGGAAGATTTGCCACACGGTCACCCGCCGCCGTCGCAGCGATGACAGCCTCATCGATGTGGAGGCGTTCTCGGTTCCCTTGGCTGCCAAGGGGGCGTTTGCGGGCATCCTCGTGCTTTATCAGGACATCACCGAACGCAAACGCGCCGAAGACGCGATCCTGCAGGCCAAGGACGCCGCCGAAGCAGCCAGCCGCGCGAAAAGCGAGTTCCTCGCAAATATGAGCCACGAAATCCGCACCCCCATGAACGGCATTATCGGGATGACAGGACTGGCGCTGGACACAAGACTCACCAGCGAGCAGCGCGAATACCTGGGAATGGTAAAGGCTTCCGCCGATTCTCTCCTCTCTCTTATCAACGACATTCTCGATTTTTCGAAGATTGAAGCCGGGAAATTTGACCTCGACCCGATTGATTTCCCTTTGCGCCAAAGCCTGGGAGAAACCTTGAAGACTCTGGGCCTGCGCGCCCACCAAAAGGGACTGGAACTCGCCTGGCGTGTGAGTCCGGAGGTGCCCGAGATCGTCTCCGGCGATTTGAGCCGATTGCGGCAAGTGCTCGTCAACCTGGTCGGCAACGCCCTGAAATTTACGGAACAGGGTGAAGTGGTAGTGGGCGTGGAGAAGGAAAGTGAATCACTCGATGGCACTTTGCTTCACTTCACAGTGAGAGACACAGGCATCGGCATCGCGACTGAAAAACAGAAGCTGGTTTTCGAAGCTTTCACGCAGGCGGACGGATCGACGACGCGGAAATATGGCGGCACGGGCCTCGGGTTGGCGATCACCACGCGGATTGTCCAGTTGATGGGCGGGAAAATCTGGGTCGAAAGCGGACTGGGCCGCGGCAGCACGTTTCATTTCACCGTTCAATTTGGCGCGGCGAAAAGTCAGCCTGAACCGCCCGTGTCTTTGGAGCCTGGAATCCTCAAGAATTGCTCTACGCTCATTGTGGACGATAACGAAACGAACCGAATCATCCTCGTCGAGATGCTTTCCAGATGGGGCATGGGCGTCGAATCGGCAGACGGAGCCGATTCTGCGCTCGCAATACTTGAGCGAGCTCGCTGGGAGGGACGCCAGTTCGATTTGATCATTACCGACATGCAGATGCCGATCATGGACGGATTCGGATTTATTCAAGCCGTCAGAAACAATCCCGCATTCGCCGGCATCAAGATTCTCTTGCTCAGTTCAAGCATGATGCAAGGAGAAAAAGCGCGCGACCACGAATTGGGTGTGGCAGCTCACTTGATGAAGCCCGTGCAGCCTTCCGAACTTCTCGATGCCATCTTAAATGCCTTCTCCAAGCCGGCTCGAAAGCGGCCGGAAGAGGATATTCCGGCCCCAGAAGCCCCGCCATCGACTCCGGATGGGAGACCCAAAATGAAAATCCTCCTCGCAGAAGATAATGCCGTGAACCGGACTCTCGCCCGGAAACTTCTGGAGAAGCAAGGCCACACAGTGGTCATTGCGGAAAATGGCCGCGAAGCGCTGGAGGCCCTCGATCGCGAAGCAGTAGACCTGGTGCTGATGGACGTCCAAATGCCGGAAATGGACGGACTCACGGCCGCACGCGCCATTCGCGAGAAGGAAAAAACCACCGGTGCACATTTGCCGATCATTTCCTTGACGGCGCACGCCATGAAGGGAGATCGCGAGAAATGTCTCGCTGCCGGTGCGGACGATTACCTCGCCAAGCCTATCCATACTCCTGACCTGCTTGCCGCCCTGGATCGCGCCCGTGGCGCGACAAATGCGCAGGCTCCTTCAGCGGCGGTTTCCCCGGCTACGTCCCCGGCAGATTCCTTCGATCTGGCCGCCGCGCTGCAGCGCGTCGAGGGCGACCGCGATCTCCTCGAGGAAATCGTTCGAATTTTTGCGGAGGAGTGCCCAAAAACGATCGCGGAAATTCACCGCGCGTTCGACACCAATGATGCTCCACTCCTTGAGCGTCTTGCACACACGCTGAAAGGATCCTCCTCCAATCTCGGGGCCTTGGTACTCCCGCAGTCCGCGGCCGCGCTCGAACAGATGGCGCGCGCGGGAGATTTTCGCGCCGCCGGAACCCAATTCAAGATTGTCGAGAAAGACGTCGTAACGCTGCTCCGGGAACTCGAGGGGATTCTAGGAAAGGTCGCGCATTGAAATCTGAGTCCACTCACGGAAACCATCCGGGAGGCAAGTTGCTTCGCGGGGCCTCTTCTCGCTTGTTCGCGCCGCCTATAAGTCCTCGGCGTGTGTTCATCGGAGTTGTTTTTGTTGCACTGTACGTGCTGCTTGACCGCTCGACTGTTTATTTTCAAATGTGGGCCGGCATCACCGCATGGTACCCGCCGGTTGGCCTGGCCTTGGCGATGATGTTTGGCCTCGGATTGTGGTTTGCTCCGCTGGCCTACCTGGCGGGGACATTGGCAAGCTTTGTGAACTTCAACGAATCACCCACTTCGCTCAGCGTCTGGCTGGTCAACGTGGCGGTCGCCGGCGGTTATGCCGGAGCTGCCCTGCTTCTGCGGCGCGTGTTCCACATCAGCCCTCAACTTCGATCTCTTCGCGACGTTCTCAGGTTTGTTTTTGTGGCTTTCTTTGCATCGCTCTTTGTGGCCACAGCGGGAACTGCTTTATTTGTTCAGGGCGGACTCATTCCACCGGGAAAATTCCTTAGGGGCACTTTGAATTGGTGGGTCTGTGACGCTACTTCGTTGGTTTGCTTTGCGCCGTTTCTGATCGTTCACGCAGTCCCGCTGCTGAAGTGGCTTGCAGGTTTGCCGCCCACCTCAAATGCGATCCCTCGGATTGGCCGCCGGCGGTCTGGGCTCCCGCGCTATCGCAGGACTCTGGAAACAGTGATGCAGCTCTTGAGCATTCCGTTGACGCTCTGGATTGTTTTCGGCTGGGACCTCGCCAGAAGTTCCGAGCTTTACTACCTTTTCTTCATCCCCATCCTGTGGATTGCCGTCCGCAGAGGAATTCATGGGTCGACGGCGGGCATTCTGTTTCTCAACGGCGGCGTGATGCTCACGCTGTGGACTTTCCCGGTGGATTTGCATCGCCTGGGCATGCTCCAGTGCGTCTTATTGATCGTTTCCCTCACGGGCCTTTGCATCGGGAGCCTGATCGCCGAACGCACGGAATCTCAAAGAAGATCTGAAGAAGGCGAGGCGCGCCTGCAGGCCCTGGTCCGGTCGATTGACCAGGTGGTCTTCGAATTTGACGCGGATGGCGCCTACCGGAATGTTTGGACCACCGATGAATCTCTGCTGATTCGTCCCAAACAGGAGCTCTTGGGCCGGCACATTACCGACTTCTTCAGCCAGGAGGTATCGGCTCCTTTCCTGGACGTCTTTCGCAAAGTCTTGGGTTCAGGCCATGGTGAAAGCATTGAGTATTCATTGCCGATTGGTTCCGAGGAGCACTGGTTTCTCGCTCGCGTGAATCCTTTCCCTTCGCCTCATGGCGACGCGCAAACTGTCTGTATGACGGCACGCGATATCACCGATCGCAAGCTGGCGGAGAAGGAATTGCTCCGCGCCAAGGAAGCGGCGGAATCGGCGAATCGCGCGAAGAGCGAGTTTCTGGCCAACATGAGCCACGAAATTCGCACGCCCATGAATGGAATCCTGGGCATGACAAATCTGGCGCTCGATACGGACCTCTCCGCGGAACAGCGCGAATTCCTCGAGCTGGTTAAAGTCTCGGCCGATTCCCTTTTGGTGCTGCTGAGCGACATCCTGGATTTCTCGAAAATCGAAGCCGGCAAGCTGGACCTTGAGCCTATCGAATTTGCCTTCCACCAGACTGTGAACGAAACGATCAAAATCATGCGCTTCCGTGCGCGCCAAAAGAGTTTGGAACTCAACGGGCGGCTCTCGTCCGATATCCCTGCGCTCCTCATCGGTGATCCGGCGCGGCTTCGTCAAGTGCTCGTCAATCTACTCGGAAACGCCATAAAGTTCACGGACCATGGCGAAATCGCTGTCGACGTAGATCCGGGAAGCACTCTCGACGGCCACATCGAATTGCATTTCCGTGTCCGCGACACTGGAATCGGCATCCCGAAAGAGCAGCAGGACCGCATCTTCGAAGCTTTCACGCAGGCGGATAGTTCCACTACGAGAAAGTATGGCGGGACGGGACTCGGGTTGGCGATCACAACCCGGCTCGTGAATTTGATGGGCGGAAAAATTTGGGTGGTGAGCGAACCAGGCTGCGGCAGCACGTTTCATTTCACCGCATCCTTTGAGTTGCCGCCCGCGGAAGCGAGCTCCACCAGCCAGAATGTTCGTCAAGAGGTCACAAAATGAACGAAGAAACGAAGTCAAAGAACAAAATTCTCATTGCCGAGGATGATCCCGTTTCCAGGCGGGTCCTCGAGTCCTTTCTCGTCAAGTGGGGCTACGAAGTGATTGTGGCTGTGGATGGCACACAAGCCCTCCACACACTTCAAAGACTGGATTCGCCGCGGCTTGCCGTGTTGGATTGGATGATGCCGGGCCTGGAGGGCACGCAGGTCTGCCAGAAGATCCGCGAAGAATCGAACCGCGCCTACATCTACATTCTCCTGCTCACGGCGCGCGGCCAGAAAGAAGACATCCTGAAAGGACTCGATTCAGGCGCGGACGATTACCTGACCAAACCTTTCGATGCTCAGGAGCTTCGCGCGCGCCTGCATGTCGGCCAGCGCATCCTTGATTTGCAAGACAACCTGATCGCAGCTCGAGAAGCGTTGCTCTTCCAGGCCACTCATGACGCGTTGACAGGCGTTGCCAACCGCGGCGTGATTCTCGATGCCTTGCGCCGCGAACGCTCCCGCCAGGTCCGCGAAGGCGGGGAATTCGCAGTTGTTCTTCTGGACCTCGATCATTTCAAATATGTCAACGACCAGTATGGGCATATTTCAGGCGACGCCGTACTTCAGGAAGCTGCTCTGAGAATGACGCAGTCCGTCCGCCCCTACGACACGGTTGGCCGTTTTGGCGGCGAGGAATTCTTGATCGTTGTGCCCGCTTCCGGCTCCACGGGCGCCCTCGGACTCGCCGAAAGAATCCGCAAGGCCATCGAGTCCAAGCCGGTCTCCACGCAAGCGGGCGATATACAAATCACAGCCAGTCTGGGTGTCGCCGTTAGCAGCGAGGCTAAGCCGCTTGAACCGCAAGCAATATTGCAGGCCGCGGATGATGCGCTCTATCGTGCCAAGGATCTCGGGCGCAACCGCACCGAGCTTGCCGCGCCCGCCGAACCCGCGGGCCAGACTTCTCATGCTCCCGAGCGTGCGCCAGTCAAGTCCAGCTCGAACTGACGGCCTTGCTTGCATCACGCGGATGGAATTTCCGCGAGCCTTGATTTTCCTGAGGGCTCAGAAAGGACAGAACATTGGGACATCGTATCGGTGGCTCCACACATGAGTTATCAAAATTCTGCCCACAAATCCGGCACGTGGCGCTATCTTCAGGGTCATGCCAAATGAAAATCAATTCATCGCTCGCTCCCGGGTACAGGCTTCCGCCGAAGACCTTTTCCGCTGGCATGCGGAGCCCGGTGCGCTCGAGCGTCTGTCCCCGCCATGGGAGCCAGTGGAAGTGGAGCAGCGCGCGCCCGGCATTCGCGCGGGCGACCGTGGAGTGCTGCGCGTCCGCCTGGGCCCTTTCCGCCTGCGCTGGGTCTTCGAACATCGCGATTACATTCAGGACCGCCAGTTTCAAGATGTGCAAATCTCAGGCCCCTTTCGTCGCTGGGAGCACACGCATCTTTTCACCCCGGATGGCCCTGGAGCATGCATTCTCGAAGACCGCATTGACTACGAATTGCCGCTTGGCGCAATCGGCAATCTCGTGGCCGGATGGTTCGTGCGTCGCAAGCTCAAGAAATTGTTCGAGTACCGGCATCGCGTGACAATTGAGGCAATGGCCGCGCTGAAATAGCAGCGCCTCGAAAGAAAGAGAGTATTTGCCATGAACGAACATCGAAAGAGCCGGCAAAACAGGCCCTATTCATCACCATACGCTACCGTATGGTATATCTCCCTTACCCGTCTGGCCCCGCATGGACGAATCGAGTTCCGTCCGCTCTCGAATTTGGTGTACATTGGGGGTCACGCAGCGTGCAGCCCCAAATGTCCGCTACGGATTGAAAGGGTCAGGCCATGAATCCGACCAAATCATCCGCGGTCGTAAACTCCCCGACGGCCGCCGGCACTCGCCGCGACACGCTCTCCATCGTTGATAATCGCAACGGCCAACAGTATGAGATTCCGATCAAGAACGACACCATCCGTGCGATCGATTTGCGCCAAATTAAAATCAACGAGTCCGATTTCGGGATGATGAGCTACGACCCGTCGTACTCGAACACCGCCAGTTGCTCCAGCAAGATTACTTTCATCGACGGAGACAAGGGAATCCTGCGTTACCGCGGTTATTCGATCGAAGAGCTCGCCGAAAAAAGTTCTTATCTCGAGACCGCCTACCTGATTCTCTACGGCGAACTCCCCACGAAATCACAGCTCGCGGATTGGTCCTATCACGTCACGCATCACACCTTCATTCACGAGAGCATCAAGAAATTTCTCGACGGTTTTCACTACGACGCTCACCCCATGGGCATGTTGATTTCCACCGTCGCCGCGCTCTCCACTTTTTATCCGGACGCAAAAGATATCTTTAATCCCGACTCGCGCCGCAAACAGACGTATCGCCTCATCGGCAAAATGCCCACTCTCGCGGCGTTCTCTTACCGCCACAGCCTGGGCATGCCCTTTGCTTATCCGGATAACGACCTCAGCTACGCCGGCAATTTCCTGAACATGCTCTTCCGCACCACCGAATTGAAGTACCGCCCCAACCCCACCCTCGAGCGCGCTCTGGACATACTTTTCATATTGCATGCGGACCACGAGCAGAACTGCTCCTCCACCGCCATGCGCGGCGTCGGCAGTTCCCATGTCGACCCCTACTCCGCGATCGCCGCGGCCACCGCCGCTCTTTACGGGCCGCTCCATGGCGGCGCCAACGAGCAAGTCCTGCGCATGCTCCTCGAAATCGGCTCGATTAAAAATGTCCCCGCCTACATCAAGAGCGTGAAAGACGGCGAGAAATTGCTGATGGGCTTTGGCCACCGCGTTTACAAGAATTACGATCCGCGCGCCAAGATTGTGAAGCACATCGCGTATGAGGTTTTTGACGTCATGGGCAAAAACCCCCTGATAGATATCGCGCTGGAATGCGAACGCATCGCTCTCGAGGACGATTATTT
The DNA here is from genome assembly GCA_963701005.1 of uncultured Acidobacteriota bacterium. Classification (GTDB taxonomy): domain Bacteria; phylum Acidobacteriota; class Terriglobia; order Acidiferrales; family UBA7541; genus Palsa-295. The sequence continues at coordinate 553,724 of OY969555.1, read as the reverse complement.
CGTCAAGCGCCGTCTTTATCCCAATGTGGATTTCTATACAGGTCTCATTTATCAGTCCATGGGCTTCCCGGTGACCATGTTCCCGGTGCTCTTCGCCATCCCGCGCACATCCGGCTGGATCGCCCAGTGGGAGGAAATGCTGCTCGATCCCGAGCAGAAAATTTCGCGGCCCCGTCAAGTTTATCTGGGCTACGATTTGCGCGGGTATCTCCCGCTCGACCGGCGCGGCTAGGCGCTTTCGCCGGTACTTTCGCCTTTGGGACACCCTTCCCGCACCAGGCTTCCCGGCTGCCCGCCGGGAAGGAAAAATGATTGCATCTGAGAGGAATCTCTGGCAAAACACTCTGCACGCCCGCAAGGGGCCAAACTCCATGGATATCTCGACGCGTAAATCCGGAACAGCCACGATTGTGGATGTCACCGGTGACATCACGCTTTACAACTCGCCCGAAGTGCGCAAAGTGCTCCTCGATTTGCTGAAGGAGAAGCGCAGTCCGCGAGTCATCATTAATATGCTGAATGTGAAATATATTGACAGCGCCGGCGTCGCATCGCTCGTCGAGGGCCTGAAAATTTCCCGGGACCTGAAAAGCACTTTTGCGCTCTACGGCCTCAGCCGTACGGCGCGCGAAGTTCTTGAACTCACGCGGCTGATTAAGGTTTTCGAGGTCTATAACAACGAAGAGGATGCCCTGCGCGGGGGCAACACTCCCGCTCCTGTAAGGTAAACTTCTGGACAGTTTCGGTCCGGATTCCTTTCGGAATCCTTGCCGGTCCAAAATCGAAGATGGCACTCACTGATTCCATCGGCTCCGCCACAATTACAGGCTTGGCATATGTAGGCGGTTTGGCGCGCCTGACAGGCGGTGCAGTCCGCGCTGTTTTCATCGACCCATTTCAAGGCCGTAAATTTCACATAAGCCGCGCCGTTCATCAGGCCATGGCCGTGGGCGTCGAAGCCATCCCCATCGTTTCCCTCATTTCCTTCTTCGTGGGAATGATTTTCGCGCTGCAAAGCGCCTACCAGTTGCGCAAGCTGGGCGCCCTGCAATATGTCGCTGCCGCCGTCGCCATCGCCATCACTCGCGAACTGGGCCCGTTGATGACCGCCATCATGGTCATTGGCCGCTCCGGGTCTTCCTTCGCCGCCGAGATCGGCACCATGAAGGTGAATGAAGAAATCGACGCGCTTGAGACCATGGCGCTCAAGCCTGTTCATTTCCTGGTGGCGCCGAAATTTCTCGCCATGATCCTGATGCTTCCATGCCTCACCACCTGGGCCGATTTCATGGGCTGCCTGGGCGGAGGCCTCTTCGGCGTCAGCAATGCCGGCTTCACCTGGGGCTCTTATTTCCACGCCACGCTCAATGCCCTCGTCCAGCGCGACATCATGACCGGCCTGGTAAAGAGCTTCATGTTCGGCGTCGTCATCACCGCCGTCGGTTGCCAGGAAGGATTCTCCACCGGCCTGGGCTCCGAGCAAGTGGGCCGCTCGACCACCTCGGCGGTCGTGAAATCCATTTTCATGGTCATCGCCGTGGATCTCATTTTCACCGCCATTTTCTATTTCACGATGCCCACCTAAGAGAAATGGCGCCCGACCCCAATCCGAAATCGCCGGCGACAGATGCTCCTGTTGGCGCCGCCATCTCCGTTCGCAAGCTGCGCGTCAATTATGGCGAACGCGAAATCCTTCATTCCATCAGCTTCGAAATTGCCGGCGGGGAAACTCTCGTGATTCTCGGCGGCTCGGGTTCCGGCAAAAGCACATTGCTTCGAACTCTTGTCGGCCTCGAACGTCCCAGCGGCGGGGAAATCTGGATCCGCGGCGAGAATTTCGCCGCGATTACGGAAGACGATCGTGACGAGCTCCTGAAAAAAATGGGCATGTCGTTTCAAGGCGGCGCACTCTTCGGCTCCATGAGTGTGGCCGACAACGTCGCGCTCCCACTCCGCGAGCACACCGAGCTCGACGAATCCACCATCGAAATCATGGTCCGCTTGAAACTCGACCAGGTCGGCCTCTCCGGCTTCGACAATTACATGCCCGCCCAGCTCAGCGGCGGGATGAAGAAGCGCGCCGCGATTGCCCGCGCCCTGGCCATGGATCCGGAAATTCTTTTCTTCGACGAGCCTTCCGCCGGCCTCGATCCCATCATTGCCGCCGGAATCGACGAGCTCATTCTGAAATTGAAGAAAGCCTTCCGAATCACCATCGTGGTGGTCACGCACGAGCTCGCCAGCGCCTTTTTGATCGCCGATCGAATGATCCTGCTCGATAAAGGCGTCATCGTCGCCAATGGCACTCCCAAGGAATTGCAGGAGAGCAAGCAGCCGCGCGTCCGCCAGTTTATGGACCGCGTTCCGGAGCCCGAAATTTCCAATGAATTGGACTATTTGCAAATGCTGACGGGAGATATCCCGCCGCAAAGGCAGTAACGCTGGCCAGACGCAGGGGTCGTGTTATACTCCCCCGCGCCTGAGGGGCCTGCCCGGATCACCGGGCGGGAATCATAGAGGAAGCCAATGGAATCAAAGCGGGAGCAAGCTCTCGTCGGATTATTCGTGCTCGTGGCCGCCGGGCTGCTCATCGTCACCGTGTTTCTTCTCTCGGGAACTTTCAGCCGTGGAAACACTCCTTACCGCTCTTATTTCAAGACCGCTGGCGGCCTCGGCCCCGGCGCCGAGGTTCGCTATTTGAACGGCCCGCCCGTCGGTCGAGTGACGAAAGTGGTAGTGGACCCGCAGGACCCGACGCGGATGCTTTTTGAATTCAATGTCCACCCCAGTGTGCCGGTAAAGACCGACAGCAAAGTCACCATCACGAGCACCAGCCCGCTCGGCGACAATTTCCTTTCCATCATCGCGGGCACTGCTGCGGCCCCGCGCGCAAGCCCCGGCGCCACCATAAAATCAAAGGAACCCACCAGCTTTTCCGATATCACCGAGTCGCTCTCCTCGCTAACTCCTCAGGCGAAGGATTTGCTGCGCCATATTGACGAGCGCGTCCAGGAGTTGAAGGAAACACTCGTTCGCGTGAATGACCTGCTCGACGACCAGAATCGCGCGAATATCTCCGCGAGCCTCTCGGACGTGCGTGGAATGCTCCACGAGGACCGCCCCGTTGTTCATTCCGCGCTCAATAACGTCAATAGCGCGAGCGCCAAGCTCGATAAGCTGCTCGATGATCTCAAGCCCACTATCAAGCGGGCCGATGATGCCCTCGCGCATCTCGATAGCATGCTCACCGACAATAAAGACGACATCCGCAAGACAGTCCAGGACGCCCGCAAGTCCCTGGCCTCGATTCGCTCGCTGACGGACCAGCTCGATCACACCATGCTGGCGAACTCCGAGAATCTCGACGAGATCATCGAAAACTTGCGCCATGTCACCGAGAATTTGAAATCCTTCACCGAAACGATTAAGACGCGGCCCTACACTTTAATTCGCAGTTCTACGCCCAAGCCCCACGAACCCGGTGAGGCGCCGCCGAAATAGGCGGGAAGGAGTGAGGAGTGTTGATGCGCAGAGTTCAGCTCGCAGCTCTCATGCTATTACTCGCTGGAATTTCCAGCTGCGGTGCCGTGCGCCCCACCAAGTATTATGTCCTCGACTCCGGCCCCGCCACGGCCAGTACGGCAGCCCAGCAATTCCCCGTGAGTCTCTCGGTGGCCCGCGTCATTACTTCGCACCTCTATCGGGACGATCGCCTCGTCTACGGTTCGGGCCCCGTTCAACTTGGGACCTATGAACTCGAGCGCTGGGCAGAGAGCCCTGCCGACATGATTCAGGACACCCTGGTTTCTTACTTGCGAGGAACAGGGCAGTATCGCGCGGTCTCCAGGCTCGGCAGCGCTTCGCGTGGCGACTACATCGTGCGCTCCAATCTGATTTCGTTCTATGAGGTGGATAAGCCGGAGCTCCTCGCACGCTTCTCCATGCGTGTCGATTTGTACGATCCGAAGACCGGCTCTGTCGTGTGGTCCGCCCCTTATTCGCATGATGAGCCCGTCAAAGGAAAGACGGTCCCCGACGTCGTCGAAGCCATGGACCGAAATGTCCGCGCGGGCATGCAACAGCTGTCGGCCGAGCTAGCCCAATACTTCGTGGATCATCCGCCGCAGCCACCTGCTGCTGCCAAATGATGCCGGCAACCGAATTGCCCGCCGCACAATATTAAATTTCACTAATCTTCCAGTTCCGTTTGCGGAAAGCCCTCATTGCCGCCTAACTTCTATGTTTGAATCGCCTTTACTCATGCCAGCCCACTCACTCATCACTCGATCCATCCCCGCGCACTGAACCGCTGCCTTTACTGTGCCGATAAGCTTCATGAAGCCTTTTAGCTGCGAAATTTGCACGGGCTTCTTTTTGGCTTTTAGTCATTTGCAATTCTCGGCCTCGGGCCCTGGGAGAAACCGTGACGGATTCTGGCAACGCTTTGCAACCTCCGCCGCTTACGACGAAGCCTCTGCGCCTTCTGTACGTCGAGCATGAGCCTGATGACGTTGATATAGCCCTCCGGGAGCTGAGAAAGTCCGATCTAGATTTCGAAGTCGAGACTGTCGCCACCCGGGAAGAATTCGCCCGTAAATTGCGTGAGAAAGCATTCGACATCATTCTCTCGGACTACCGCCTGCCGGGCTGGACCGGAATGGATGCGCTCGCGCTCATCAAAGAAAATGGCCTCGATGTCCCATTTGTCCTTGTCACCGGCACGCTGGGCGAAGAACTGGCCGTCGAGTGCATCAAGCACGGCGTCACTGATTATGTCCTGAAAGCGCAATTGGCCCGCCTGCCCGTGGCCATCCGCCAGGCTCAAGATGCCCGGTTGCTGCGGCAAGCAGAGGCAAACGCCGCCGACGCACTCCGCGAGAGCGAGGCGCGTTACCGCGGCCTGGTTGACAACGCCACTTATGGAATCTACTGGGTCACTGTTGACGGCGTGCTCCTTCAAGTCAACCCTGCTCTCGCTCGCATGCTCGGCTACGAGTCCACGGCCGAACTCCTCAAGCTCCGTGTTTCGGAAGCCCTCTATCGTGATCCTGCCACGCGTTTGCTCCTGCTCGCACAGTACGAAAAGGCCGGCCGCGTTGATGCAGTGGTTGAATGGAAACGTAAGGACGGAAAAAGCATCCACGTGCGCTTGAACGGCAGGCGTACCACCGATCCGGTGCGCATGATCGAATGCATCGAGGTGATTGTCGAGAATGTCACCGAAAAGATCGCTCTCGAAAAGCAGCTTGTCCAGGCGCAAAAATTTGAAGCCATCGGCCAGCTGGCGGGCGGCATCGCCCACGACTTCAATAATATGATCGGCGCCATCATTGGCTGGGCCGACCTCGGCACGGAGGAAACCGAAGCAGCCTCCCGCGTGCATCGCCATTTCGAAAAAATACGCCAGCAGGCCGACCGCGCCGCTGGCCTTACGCGTCAACTGCTCGCCTTCGCCCGCCGCCAAATTCTCGAACCCCGCAACATTGACCTCAACCACGCCATCACGGAAACTCTCAGCCTCCTCGAAAAAGTGATTGGCAGCAATGTCGAGATGAAATCCAAACTGGCGCCGGATCTCGCGGTAGTTTCCGCTGACCCCACGCAAGTCGAGCAGGTCCTGATGAATCTGTGCATCAACGCCCGCGATGCCATGCCTGAGGGCGGCACCCTCCAGATCGAGACGGCAAATTCCTTCTTCGACGAGATGTACTGCGCGCACCAGCCATTCTCCCGCCCCGGCCCATACGCCATGCTCGCCGTCACCGATACGGGTACCGGCATTGACCCCGCCACACTCGACAAAATTTTCGAGCCCTTCTTCACCACCAAGGAGCTCGGCAAAGGAACCGGCCTGGGCCTCGCCATGGTTTACGGCATCGTCCGGCAACACGGCGGATTCGTCCACGTCTACAGCGAGCTGAACATTGGGACCACTTTCCGCGTTTATTTTCCTGTCAGCCCCAAGGCGGTGAAAACCCCCGAGCGCCTGCAAGATTCGCGGCCTGTCCGCGGTGGTTCAGAAACAATTCTCGTCGCCGAAGATCATGAAGGCCTGCGCGACCTCGCCCGCGAGACCCTCGCAAATCTTGGCTATCACGTGATCCAGGCCGTTGATGGCGAGCAGGCGGTGCTTGAATTCCAGAATCCCCAAAACCACATTGATATCGTCCTCCTCGACGTCATCCTTCCAAAATTAAGTGGCCCGGAGGTTTACGCGCGCATTTGCGATTCCCGGCCGGATGTGCCCGTCATTTTCGCCACCGGTTACAGCGCCGACATCGCCATGCTCGAGCGCGCCAGGCAGCAGGGCTCCCCCATGCTCCAGAAGCCCTATTCCCCGCGTGATCTCGCCCGCAAAATCCGCGAGACACTCGATCAACACCGCCTCGTCTCTCACCATTGATGCCCACGATTCGGGTTGACACTCTTTCGCGCCCTGTGCTATTTGCTTCCGCATTCGTGGACTCCGGCGAAGTTGCCGGATCGCTGGACCGTCACACGCGGATTTTGCAAGGCCCAAAGAACGGTCCAGCAGTAACCCCACCCACCCCGGGAGGTGGACGCCGCCAGGTTTCCGCCTCCCGTTTTTTTCTTGGCTGGTCATGTGCCCGGATTTCGCGCGTCTCCGTGCCTCAATGTCACGGCTCGCCGCGCTGCGCGCAAAGCTCCAATTTGAAAATCATGTTCGGGGGTCACTAGGGCGGGAAGCACCTTGGTATATAATGCGCCGACTTCGGAACACCAAATCGAGAGTTCCATCATAGAAGAGGGCATTCAATAGCCTGCATTATTGTTCGCCCGGGAGACAACTTGCCGCTCAGTGAGTTAGATTCATGATCATCGGCGTTCCTCGAGAAAGCTACCCTGGGGAACGGCGCGTCGCGCTCGTACCGATGGTGATCCCTAGCCTCACGAAGGCCGGTTTCGAGGTAGTAGTGGAAGCCGGCGCGGGCGCCGGGGCTTGTTACACAGACGCGGACTACATCGCCAAGGGCGCAAAAATTCTCCCCGACCGGGCCGATGTTTTCCGTACTGCGGACATCATAGTCCAGGTGCTCTGCCACGGTTCGAACGACCAGACGGGCAAGGCCGACCTCCCCCTCCTTCGCCGCGGCCAAGTCTTGATCGGTTTTCTTCGCCCTCTCGGCTCACTCAACACTATTCAAGAAGTTGCAGCAACGGGCGTGACTTCATTCGCCGTCGAGCTAATGCCCCGAACCACGCGCGCACAGAGCATGGACCCGCTCTCCTCGATGGGAACGCTCTGCGGATACAAGGCCGTGTTGATCGCCGCGGACACCCTGCCGCGCCTTTTTCCCATGATGACCACAGCCGCGGGAACCATCACTCCCGGCCGTGTTCTCGTGATTGGCGCCGGCGTCGCCGGACTTCAGGCGATTGCCACGGCACGCCGCCTAGGCGCGGTCACCTCCGCCTACGACATGCGGCCGGCCGCGAAAGAGCAGGTGCAGAGCCTGGGCGGGCGCTTCGTGGAACTCCCTCTCGAGGCCGAGGACGCCCAGGACGCCGGTGGCTACGCGCGCGCGCAGGACGAAACGTTTTACCGAAAGCAGCGCGAGCTGCTGGGCCGAGTAGTGGCCGAAAGCGACGTGGTCATCACCGCCGCGGTTATTCCCGGAAAAAAATCGCCGATTCTGGTGACCCGCGATATGGTTGAGAAAATGGCGCCGGGCTCGGTGATTGTCGATCTCGCTGCCGAGCGCGGTGGCAACTGCGAGTTGACGAAGACCGGCGAGAAAATCGTCGACCACGGCGTCACGATTATCGGCTGGTTCAACCTCGCCAGCACCTTGCCCTACCACGCCAGCCAAATGTATGGGCGCAACATCAGCAATTTTCTGCTGCACTTGTTTGTCGGGGGAAAGCTTCGGCTCGATTTGGAGGATGAGATCGTCCGCAGCACCTTGCTGACCCACGCCGGTGAAGTCGTCAACGCCCGCGTGCGCGAATTCTTCTCGCTGCCGGCCCTGGCCGCTGCGCCAAAGTAAGGAGGAAGGAGCCAAATGAATTCGGACCTGTTCACCAGCCTCTACGTTTTCATGCTCGCTGCGTTCATCGGATTTGAAGTCATCCGCCGCGTCTCGCCCCTGCTGCACACGCCGCTGATGTCCCTCACGAACGCGCTCGACGCCATCGCCGTCGTCGGCGCGATCATTCTCGCGGGCGAACACAAGTCCACTCTCTCGACCGTCCTCGGCACGCTCGCCATCGTTGCCGCCACCAGCAACGTCGTCGGCGGCTTCTTGATTACCGACCGCATGCTCGGCATGTTCAAAACCAGCCGCACGGAAAAACCGCGAAGCTGATGCCTTCAACCGACCATATCATTGAGCTGGCTTACCTCGTCGCGACCGCTCTCTTTATCCTCTCGCTCAAATGGCTCAGCTCGCCCGCCACGGCTCGCCGCGGCGTCCGCGCCGGCGAAATCGGGATGTTTCTCGCCATCGCCGGCACCCTCCTGAATCACGGCATCGTGGATTACAAATGGATCGCCATCGCTCTCGTCCTGGGCTCGATCATCGGCATTCCTCTCGGCCTCGTGCATATGACCGCCGTCCCGCAGCGAACCGCTCTCAGCCACGCCTTCGGTGCGTTTTGCGTCACGCTGGTCGGCACCGCTGAATTCTACCTGCGCACGCCCGCCATCCCCCGGTTTCTCATGTCCGTCCTTTCGATGGAAGTGATTCTCGGCTCGCTCACATTTACCGGCAGCTTGATGGCCGCCGGCAAACTTCAGGAAGTGCTGCCGCAGCGCCCGATCACATACAAGGGCCAGAACGTCGTCAATCTTTCGCTCCTGGCAATTGCCATCGCGTTGGCAGGCTATCTCGTGATTCATCCCGGCCACACGCAACTGTTTCCAATCGTGCTGGGAATCGGGCTTCTCTTCGGCGTGATGATGATTATCCCCATCGGCGGAGCCGACATGCCGACGGTAATTTCCTTGTTGAACTCCTACGCAGGACTTTCAGCAGCGGCGATGGGATTTGTCCTCGACAGTAAACTCCTGATCATCGCCGGCGCGCTCGACGGCGCTTCGGGCTTCATCCTCTCCGTGAACATGTCGAAGGCCATGAACCGCTCGTTCACAAACGTCCTCTTCGGCGCTTTCGGCCAGGAACAGACCACCGCCACAGCTCAAAAACAGGAGCGGCCCGTTCGCAGCGCGTCGCCCGAAGAAGCTGCCGCCATCCTTTCCGCGGCGAATAAGGTCGTGATCGTTCCCGGCTACGGCATGGCCGTCGCGCAAGCCCAGCACAAAGTGCGCGAACTCTACGACGCCCTCACCAAGCGCGGCGTGGACGTCAAATTCGGCATTCACCCCGTCGCAGGCCGCATGCCCGGCCATATGAACGTACTCCTCGCCGAAGCGGACATCCCTTACGACAAGCTCCTCGACATGGACGAGATCAATTCCGATTTTCCGCAGACCGACGTAGCACTCATCATCGGCGCCAACGACGTCACGAATCCCGCCGCCCGCACCGACACCAAAAGCCCCATCTACGGCATGCCCATCCTCGACGTGGACAAAGCCCGCACCATCATGGTCATCAAGCGCAGCATGAGCCCCGGCTTCGCCGGTATCGATAACCCGCTCTACTATCTCGATAAGACGCTCATGCTCTTCGGCGACGCCAAATCCTTCGTCGGTGACATCCTCCGCGAGCTCAGCGGCGGCCATAGCTAGCGCCCTCAGCGCGATGCCGTTGACGAGTGACGAATCGCGGCTGCAATTAAGCAGATCTTTTAAGGCGCTAATGGTTATCCGGTGGGACCAGCAAGGCCGTCGTTCAGTTCCTCATTTGTTTTTTCCGTTGCTGAAATGAATGAGGCCATCCCGATAGTCGATCTTGATATCGCAGTTGCGCAGGATATCGCGGCCGAGAATCCCGGGGATCTCGGTTCCGACCCGGTCGCTTTCCTGCGTAAGGCCGAATGAAGGCTCGGACAGCGCGAGGTAGTAGAAATTGCTGAACTCGAGTTTGAGGGGTCCCGTCCGTGAAGTTTTCTCGACGGCCCCATTTGCTCCAAAGACCTTCGGGCTGGACCGGTTGGTGTTGGACGCCGAATCCTGTGTGATTTGAGGGGCTATGGTCGTGAAGTCCCCCGTTGATATTACGAACAATTTCGGCGGTGATGAATTTACTCGCACGGGCATGAAGTACTCGCCGCCGAAGTCATACAATTGATCCCATGTGCTCATTTCCGGAGCGGTGTACCGATCTTCAAGTCCTTTGGCTTCGACATCGCCGGCGTCCATTGCTGCGGCTTCGGGATCTTCAGTTGCTGGCCGCGGCGGCAAAGCCTGGAGCCTCAGCTTGCCGCCCGCAAGATCGAGATCCACGAAGTACGAAGAAAAGATTTCAGCACTGACGGTCCCCTCCACCTGAGTGTAGAAACTGTGGGCAGACATCCGCTCAATTACGGTCACATAGCAATTCTTAAATTCAAGATTCCCAATGCCGATTGACGGAACAAACCCGATGTAGCCTTCGGGGGGATTTTGATCCCCGAAACCCTCTACATCAGTACGGACGACCATCTGAACTCCTGCCTTCTGTGCGATCTGGTCGTTGATCGTGAGTCCCTCTTTGCTGGTTTCCACCAAAAGCCGCGAGTTCTGGCCGTTTACCCGGACATCAAGCTTGAGACGATAATCTAACCCGTCCATGTGCATCGGCTCCAGCGACAATTCGGCACTTTCAGGTCGATTTGCCAGGCTGCATGTCCTTTCCGGATGTTCGGCTCGATCCTTCAGCAATGCGAGACGCTGTTTGAATCTCGCTTTCTCGACGCGGCTATAGAAATCATTTGGCGAGGCGATGGCACCCTCTAATGCCTGGATCTGTTCGGAGCGCGGACGTGTTTGAATCCACGCGCTCCGAATATCGGGATCAGTCGGATCGAGACCATAGGCCTTGTCTATGGTCACCTTGGCCCTTTTGAAATTGAAGGTTGCCTGATACAAGCGTGCAAGGCCCAGATACGACCGGGCGTCCACCTGCTTTGTCTTGAAAGGAAACAGGAACTCCTGCTGAGCCTCATAAAGCTTCCCTTGCCGCAGATAAACTTCGCCAAGAGCCGAGTGTACTGTGGCGAGCCCGGGATCGCGGTCAACCGCCTTCGAGGCGGCGGCAAATGCCTCGTCCGGCTTTTTCAATTTCATATAGACACGAGCCAAACCTGCATAGGCGGCGGCTTCGTCGGCCCCGCTGCGGCAGATTTGCTGATACCGATTGATCGCCCGATCAAATTCCCCCATGCGATAAAGCTGCTGGGCCTCATCGAGCGGTGCAGACGCCACCGGCATCACTTTGATCCTCGTAGCCGAGTTGTCTGGTGAACTTGCAGGCGGGGGTATCACTGGTGTGGGCTCTTGGCCCCACATTGAGCGTGTTCCAGCAAGGCCAATTCCTGCGGCACAGAATATAACGTGGCACAAGATTCGATGCCTCATAGGCCTCCGAGCAGGCGCTAAACGAATCTCTTTGCCCCTCATACTATGCGACGCGCGGTCTTGCGGACAAGTTTCTGCGACTGGCATTCCCTATTTCCAGCTCTCTTGCGATTCGAGCCAGTTCGCTTTCCGCAATCGCAGACTTCTTGCGCCCCCGGGCGCATGCGGGGTTATAATGCGCCCACTCGGTACGGGCCCGGGACGCTCCGGCGGCGGCTTCATCGCGCTCCGGGCGGAAAAGGAGGCCACATGGGGCTGCAAATTTCGGCGCGCAAATCCGGCAACGTCACCGTTCTCGATTTGCAAGGCCGCGTCATCATCGGCGTGAGCAACGACGCGCTCGGCACCGAATTGCGCAAGCTCGCCGAAACCTCCCCCTGCGACGTCCTCGTGAATCTTTCCGGCGTCACGCAAATGGACAGCTCCGGCATCAGCACCCTCGTGCGCTCCTTCGTCACCCTCGAGCGCCAGGGCGGCAGCTTGAAGCTCCTCAACCCCGTCGGACACGTCCGCGAAGTCCTCGAGCTCACGCGCCTCATCCAGTCCATCCCGAGCTTCACGGATGAGGCGAAAGCCGTCGCCAGCTTCCGCGGCGGCGTAGCCCACGCTTGATCGGTATGCCTCGAGTCTAAATTCTCGTGAACTCCGCCCGCTCCCGCCAAATGATTGTCGGCACATGCTCGCTGGTGCAGTTTCTATTGGCCTTGCTCCTAGCCCTCGCCGCAATTCCGACCGCTCGGGCTCAAGACCATCCACCCGTCGGCGACCTCGCCTCTGAAATCGCCGTTGCCCTCGAAAAATTCAGCGTTAAGTCAGCCGTCGTTTTTAATTTCACCGGCCCCGACACTTTTGTCACCCCCGTGGGCGGAATGCTGGCGGACGACCTCAGCGATGTCCTTGCCAGGTCCAGCAGCAAATTCAAGGTGATCGATCGCACTCGCGCCATGAAGGCGCTCGATTCAAATCGCTTGGCACCCGAAATCACATCGGATCCGGAAGTCGCAGCCTGGATTGCGGAAAGTATCGGCGCGGAATTGGCGATTGTTGGAAAACTGTCCTCTGACGGCAGCAATCTCCGTTTGACTCTCGATTGCCTCCTCGCCAGGGAAGGCAAGTCACTGCAATCCTTTCAAGCCACGTTCCCCCTCAGCGACAAGTGGAAAGCAGATCTCTCAATGAACATCGATCAGGATTCTGCGGTGAGCGCAATTCTTGTGCCTGGCACGGACGCGGGCATTTCTGTCCCGCATTGCTCCTCTTGCCCAGCTCCGGAGTTCCCGCGGGCAACGCGTGGTCTGGAAGGCAGCGGGAAAGTCCTCTTACAGGTCGTGATCGGAACAGATGGCAAGGCACGTGATATTAATATCCTCAAGACCCCTGATCACGGCCTTACCATCGTCGCCGTTCAAAACATCCAGAAATGGAGATTCCAGCCCGCGCGTGATGCCCACAAGAAGCCCATGGTGACTCGGATACCCATTGAACTGGATTTCTCCCGCAGATAGACCACTTCTCTCAGGCGTTCTTCTTCAATTCCGCAAGAACCAGCTTGGCCACTTCCTTCAGCGTGTCAAACACGCCCTGCCCCGTGATGGCCACGGCTTCGAGCGAAGGCTCGCCCTTCACCGCCAGCTGCTTCTGCAATTCTTCCACCGGCAGAATATTCGGCAGGTCGCGCTTGTTGAGTTGCAGGACATAGGGAATGGTATTGAAATCAAGGTTGTGATCCTTCAAGTGTTCTCGAAGGTTATCGAGCGTTTCCAGATTCGCGTCCAGCCGCTCTTCCTGCGAATCCGCCACGAACACAACGCCATCCGCGCCCTTCAATATCAGCCGCCGGCTCGCTTCATAAAATACCTGCCCGGGAACCGTATAAAGATGAAAGCGCGTCCGAAACCCGCGCACAGTCCCCAGATCGAGCGGCAGAAAATCGAAAAAAAGCGTGCGATCCGTCTCCGTAGCGAGCGAAACCATCTTTCCTTTTTGATTGGACCCCGTGTGGTCGTAGATCCACTGTAGATTGGCGGTTTTCCCGCCGAGGCCAGGCCCGTAATAAACAAGCTTGCAGTTAATTTCGCGTGCGGGAAAATTAATGAACGGCACAATTCCCTCAGAATTGAGCAGACCGCTACTTATAACATAGCCGCCCACTTGCGGCCAACGCGCCGCCTCACCTCAATTTCCCATCTGACAACTCGCCGCGCTCTCCGGAGCGCCCCAAGCGACCCGAGCCCCCGTGCCGTCACAAGTTTCGAGAATGGAAGAAAGTAAGCATAGATCAAAATTGGCTTACATCGCTCATTGTAGTATACTCTTTTCGATATGTCCAACACCACGGAGCCCCATGAAAACTGAAATCGCCAAGGTGACCACCAAGGGCCAACTCGTCATCCCCTCCAAACTTCGCCGCCGCTACGGCATCCGCCAGGGCACCCAGGTGGTCTTTGTCGAAGAGGAACACAGACTTATCCTTCAGCCGCTCACTCCTGAATTTATCCGCCAGTTGCGCGGCTCGCTGAAGGGCGAGCCTTCCGCCCTCAAGCTGCTTCTAGAGGACCGCAAACGGGATCGCCACCTGTGAAGCGCACGGTACTCGATGCCAGCGCTATCATGTCTTTCTATGAGGAGCGCCCGGGCGCTGACGAGATGGAAGTTCTGATCCGTGAAGCAGTCGAAGGGAAGCGAAATCTCTCGATGAGCGTAGTGAATTGGGGCGAAATCTTCTATTCCGTTTGGCGCGCCCAGGGCCGCGAAGCGGCGGAAAAAATCATCCGTGAGATTGCCCAGCTTCCCATTCAAATTGTTGACGCAGACCATGAATTGACTCATTCCGCGGCCGAATTCCGCGCCAAACATAAGTTGCCTTATACAGACTGCTTCGCCGCCTCCCTCGCGAAACATCGCAAATCAGATCTGGCAACCGCCGACAAGGACTTCGCGCTCATCGAAAACGAATTGACCATCCTCTGGATTCCCGCCGCGTGATCCGGCCAAAGAGCCGCCACCCCAGAAGTGGACGCACGATGCGCAAAGGTTTAATCTCAGCTGGTCGCTTCCCGGAGGAACCATGGCCAACGATTCGCACCAACGAGCCGCTGAATTTCACAATCTAGCCGCGCACGCCCACCTCGCCGCGGCCACGCATCACGGCAAGGAGGATCACCTGACCGCTCACGAACACTCGCGCCAGGCCATGGAATACGCTGCGCAGGCTTTCAAGTATTCGCAGGAAGCCCATGCCTATTCCGCCGCCAAGTTGAAGGAAAAGGGAAAGAAATAGCAAAGCCCACAGGCACATTCGGCGGCGGCATCCGTCTCCTAAGTCATTGCAGGTGCGAGCTTAACCGCCACTTTGATACCTTCAAGGAAACCTTCCCAATTTCACCCTCAAGACCCTCATTGACGCAACTCCCCGACTTTGCTATGTTTTGGGATATGGCGAGCGGAGCGTACCAGTGAAGCGTCGAGCAGTGCGGACCTCGAATTCCACCCGTAACAGCCACAAGCTACTCAAAAATAAGACTTTAAAGGCTTCAGCCAAACCCAAAGCCGCGCCCCCAGATCCGGACGCGCCGGCCAAGCAAGCGCAGCTGAAATTCTACGAAGAAGCGCTGAAGCACTTTCAGCAGCAAAAATTCCTCCGCGCAAAAGAATCGCTCGAGCGCGTCCTAGAAGGCCCGAGCAAAGAATTAGGCGACCGCGCCCAAGTCCACCTGCGAATTTGCGAACAGCGCATTACCCGTGTGCCAGTGGCGCCGGCGAAGTCGGCCGAAGATCACTACACGCAAGGCGTCGCGCTCATGAATTTGGGCCGTTGGGACGAAGCCCGCGAGCATCTCGATCGCGCCCGCAAAGCCGCGCCGAAAGCGGACCACATCGTCTACGCCATGGCCGCGCTCGATTGCCTCACCGGCGAAGCTGAATCCGCCATGCAAAATTTGAAAGTCGCCATCCAATTGCGCCCGGAAAATCGCTACCACGCGCGCAACGACGAGGATTTCGCCTTCTTGCAGGAAGACCCCCGCTTCACCGAACTGCTGTACCCGGAGCGGGACGGTTCTCCCAGTTAGCACTTCCCTCATCCCGTGAAAAATCAAACGCAGTCGCGCGGCCGGCCGGTGCGGATTGTTGCCCTCGGAGGCGGCACGGGACTATCCACTGTCCTCCGCGGCCTGAAGGAATTTATCGCCGGCTCAAAAAAAGAGCGCGCGAGGCTGCCCATCGCGGATCTCGCCGCCGTCGTCACCGTCACCGACGATGGCGGCAGTTCCGGCCGCCTCCGCCGCGAGTATCAAGTCCTTCCTCCCGGCGACATTCGCAATTGCATGGTCGCCCTCTCGAAAGACGAGCTCTTGCTCGGCAAGCTCTTCCAGTATCGCTTTCCCGCCGGACGCGGTCTCGAAGGCCACAGCTTCGGCAATCTATTCCTCACCGCGCTCACCAACGTGACCGGTGATTTCCCAAAAGCCGTCCGCGAGGCCGCGCAGGTGCTCGCGATTCGCGGCCGAATTTTTCCTTCCACCGCTCAGAATGTGACGCTCGAAGCCGAACTCGAGGACGGAAAAGTTGTCTCCGGCGAAACAAACATCTCCAAGTCGCCGAAGCGTATCCGCCGCGTTCGCCTGGTCCCGCGTCGAGTGCGGCCCTTGGCCGAAGTCCTGGAAGCGATACGCGAGGCTGATCTGATTCTCGTCGGGCCGGGTTCGCTCTATACCAGCATCATTCCCAATCTTCTGGTGGACGATATGGCGGAAACCATCCTGCGCGCCCGTGCCACCTGCGTCTACATCGCAAACCTCATGACCCAGCCGGGAGAGACCGAGCATTACTCCGTCGCAGACCACGTCCGCGCGGTCTACGAGCACACGCGGCCGGGACTCTTCGATTTTGTAGTCATCAATCGCACGCGCGTTACGCCCCGCCTCCTCCGGCGTTACGAAGCCCAAGGCGCCGAACCGGTCCAGCCCTCGTTTAAAGAGCTAAAACGCATGGGCCTGAGCTACGTCACCGGCGACGTGCTGCATCAGGACGGCGTCATCCGCCACGACCACTCCAGGCTCGCCCATCTCCTGCTCGACGAGTTCGTCAAGCGCCGCGCCCGCCGCTGAACGCTGCCCCACTTTCTGTCCACTGCGGCCACCAAATTCCAAACGCTTTTCTTGCGCCGCACTGTCCGTGTTCGTATACTGGCCGCCGCTGTTCGGATGCCGTTTCGATGGGTACCCGAACCCGCCCGGGGGCAATGAACGCCGCGGTACTTGCACTTTGATTCTCACGTTTTGAAATATTCGAGGAGGCGGTCATGTCTGCGCTTGCGCAGGATGAACTAAATGTTTACAAGTCTGCCGAAGCCCGCTTTGAAATCGCCGCGCAAAAACTTTCTTTGGAAGACGGCCTTTATCGCTATCTGAAATATCCCAGCAAGGAAATCACAGTTTACATTCCCATCGCTCGCGATAGCGGCCGCCTCGAAGTCTTCATCGGTTATCGCGTTCTGCATTCCACGATCCGCGGGCCAGGCAAAGGCGGCATCCGGTTTGATCCAAACGTCAGCCTCGACGAAGTCCGCGCTCTCGCTGCGTGGATGACCTGGAAGTGCGCCGTCGTCAATATTCCGTTTGGCGGCGCCAAGGGCGGAGTCATCTGCGATCCCGGCAAACTCTCTAAATCCGAGCTCGAACGCATCACCCGCCGCTACACTGCCGAACTCAGCGAATGGTTCGGCCCCGAGCGCGATGTCCCCGCGCCGGATATCGGGACGAACGATCAAACCATGGCTTGGGTGATGGACACCTACGCCATGCACGTCCGCCAGGCCACCACCGCCGTCGTCACCGGCAAGCCGCTCGAGCTCGGCGGTTCGCAAGGCCGCAAGGAAGCCACCGGCCGCGGCTTGATGATCTGCTGCGACAAAGCCACCGAAAAACTGAAAATGAAGCGCGACGGCTGCCGCGTCATCATCCAGGGCTTCGGCAACGTCGGCTCGCAAGCCGCGGACTTGATGCACAAAGCCGGCTACAAAATTATCGGCGTGGCCGATATTCACGGCGGCCTTCACAATGAAAATGGCTTCGACGTTCCCAAGCTGATTGATTGGGTTTACACCCAGCGTAAGCCCCTGCCCGAATTTCCCGGCGGCGGCCAGAAAATGACCGCGCAAGAAGTCCTTTTCCATCCCTGCGAGATCCTGGTCCCCGCAGCAACCGAAAACCAAATCACCAGCGAAAACGCCCACCGCGTCGATTGCCGCATCCTTTGCGAGGGCGCCAACGGCCCCACCACCTCCCACGCCGATACCATCATCCAGAACAAGGGAATCTTCATCATCCCCGATATTCTCGGCAATGCGGGCGGCGTCACGGTCAGCTATTTTGAGTGGGTGCAGGACCGCCAGGGCTTTTTCTGGCGCGAAAGCGAAGTCAACGAGCGTTTGCAGGACGTGATGGAGCAAAGCTTCGACAACGTTGTGCGTTACGCGGAAACTCACGGCGTCAACAATCGTATCGCCGCCTACATCGTCGCCATTGACCGTGTGGCCCGCGCGTTGCGTTTGCGTGGTATCTACGCATAAACGCAGGAGGGTTGCGGCCCTTCGCGGAGGCTCATCTGCATTTTGAATCAATTTCGCCGGGCGCGCTGAAGACCGAAGACGAGCACCGCCGCGACATCTGCATCGCCGGCCGGTGGATTCACGAGCGCGCCTACGTGGCCTCGACCGACGGAAACATCTCCTTGCGTCTCGACCCGCGGCGGATTCTCACCTCACCCACAGCCATCAGCAAAGGAATGATGGCGCCCGACGACTTGGTCGTAACGGACCTCGATGGCCGCAAGCTGAGCGGCCGCCGCAATCCCTCCTCCGAGCTAGGCATGCACCTCCTGATATACAAGCGCCGGCCGGACATCAATGCCGTCTGCCACGCTCATCCCCCGGTAGCCACAGGCTACGCCGCCGCCGGCATTCCCTTGAACAAAGCCATCCTCTGCGAGCTAGTCCTTTCGCTCGGCTGTGTCCCTGTCTCCCGTTACGGCACTCCGGGCACTCCCGAATTAGCCGAGGCTCTTGAGCCGCTCGTCCAGAGCTACGACGCCATCCTGATGGCCAATCACGGCGTCGTCACCTACGGCCCCGACCTGCTCACCGCCTTCTTCCGCATGGAGACCACCGAGCATTTTGCCCGCGTCGCCCTCGTCTCTGAACTTCTCGGCAAACAAGTCTTGCTTTCCGGCGGAGATGTGGAAAAATTGCTCGCGGCGCGCGCCCGCTACGGCCTGCAAACCGCCGCAACGGTCGGCCCGGATTGCCCGGTCACGTCGGATACGGCAGCGCCCGAGCGCATCACGTTAACTCGCCGCGAACTAGAAACACTCGTGGACGAAGCGGTCCAGAAAGCGCTCGAGAAAGACCGCCAGCAACGGTAAAAGCCGGCAAAAATTTGAGCACGGGTTAGAGTCGTTTCGTCGGAGGGTACAGAATGGGCGAAGCACTGGGAATGATCGAGACACGCGGCCTGGTGGCGATGATTGAGGCTTCGGACGCCATGGTGAAGGCGGCCAAAGTCACGCTGGTGGGCTGGGAGAAGATCGGCTCGGGCTACGTCACAGCAATGGTGCGCGGCGACGTCGCGGCCGTGAAAGCCGCCACGGACGCCGGAGCGGCAGCAGCGCGCCGCGTGGGCGAATTGATCGCCGTCCACGTGATTCCGCGCCCGCATCAGTCACTCGAAGATGCGCTGCCCATCGGCAAGTCCGCGATGGCCGCAGCAAAGTAGGCGCGAAGGCCAACGCAAAGGCGCGCTGCTCCAGAAGCGCCCGCGCCCGGCGAAGCATCGTCACTCAGTTGGGCACTTTCGACTTTTAACTATTAACTTTGAACAGCCTCTTATGATCCTCGCCCGCATAGTCGGCACGGTCGTTTCCACAAGAAAAGACCCGCGCCTCGAAGGAAAAAAACTCCTCGTCGTCAAGCCCATCAACCCCGAAGGCGCAGACGAATCCGGCTACTTGATCGCCGTGGACACAGTCGACGCCGGCTTCCGCGAAACCGTCCTGGTAGTCACCGGCAGCTCCGCCCGCATGGCCGCCGAATGCAAAGACCGCCCAGTAGACGCGGCCATCATCGGCATCGTCGACTCCGTCCACCTCGACGCCCTCCACGAAGCCGAGCTCGCCGCCGCACGTAAAAAATGACGACGCACCGCAGCATCATCACCCCGAGCGAACCAAAGGCTCTCACGCGATGATCCTCGGCCGCGTAATCGGAAACGTAGTCGCGACAATGAAAGACACCTCCCTCACCGGTCAGCGCCTCCTCCTCGTCCAGCCAATCGACCGCTACGGCCGCAGCAAAGGCAAGCCGATCGTCGCGCTCGATTCCGTCGGCGCCGGCGCCGGTGAAACGGTCTACTGGTGCCGCGGCAAAGAAGCCAGCTTCCCCTTCCTGCCCGCCGAAGTCCCCACCGAAGCCACCATCGTCGGCATCGTGGACACCGTAAACATTCCCTCCGCCGGGCCGAAGCCCTAAATGCTAATCGGACGCGTAATCGGCGACGTAGTAGCCACCCAGAAAGCCCCATCGCACATAGGCCGCAAGATTCTCGTCGTCCAGCCGCTGAATCTCGATGGCTCAGACCGCGGCGAAGCAGTCCTCGCGCTCGATTCCGTCGACGCCGGCATCAACGATCGCGTCTTGCTCGCAAGCGAAGGCTATTCCGCAATGACTTCCGTCGGCCGCCCAAATTCCCCGATCGACATGGCCGTCATCGGCGTAATCGACTCCGTGGATCTGATCGAAGGCGCAAAGTAATCCCCGCGTTGACACCCCGCGCACGCTAATCAATAATCGCAGGACATGATTGGTTCACTCCGCGGCAAGCTGATTGAAAAGCGCCCGAATCAAGTGCTGCTCGACGTGAGCGGCGTCGGCTACCAGGTCCAGATTCCGCTCTCGACCTTCGCAAGCATCGGCGCCCTGCACGCCGAAGCCGTGCTGCTCATCCACACTCACGTCCGCGAAGACCAGCTCACCCTCTACGGTTTCCAGACCGCGCGCGAAAAGCACTGCTTCGAGCTGCTCATCTCAGCCTCGGGCGTCGGCCCCTCCCTCGCGCTGAAAATTCTCTCGGGCATGAGCCTCGACGAGCTCGTCCCCGCAATCCGCACAGGCGATCTCGCCCAGCTCGTGCGCATCCCCGGCGTAGGCCGCAAAACTGCCGAGCGCATCGTCGTCGAATTGCGCGACAAGCTAGCCGCCGTGGACGTCGCCGAAGCCGGCAAACCCGCCACGCGCTCGCAGCTCGAAGCGGACGTCGCCTCCGCCCTCGTCAATCTCGGCTACGACGCCCGCGCCGTCGAGCGCGCCATCGAACAAGCCCGCGCCACCTCCGGCGCCGAATTTGAAACGTTGCTGCGCACTGCGCTCCAGATTCTAGGCGCCGGCGCCATGCACAAGTCCGCCCGCGCCGGCCGCGACGAATGATCTGCGCGCGCCGCAGTGGACTTTGTAGCGGCCACCTTCAGGTGGGCGCACTAGTAGTTGAACTTGTTTTCGTTTTTGAACTTTTTTGAGCTTTCTCTTGAACTTTCGGGTGCCCCATCCTTTGCGCCTATTGCAAAGGGTGGGATTTGGCCAAAGTTATGTACACAGCGCCAAGGGATCAAGCACAGTAGCTGGTCTTGAACTTGGTTTTGTCTCTGAAGTTCTTGAAATTTCGGCTGCGTCACGAGGTTCAGCACAATGCAAGAAGGTCAAGCACCAGGCAGAATGAAAGACCGCATAATCTCCGGCCGCGCGCTCGACGAAGACGCCCGCATCGAAGCCAGCGTCCGCCCCAAGAAAATCGACGATTTCATCGGCCAATCGCGCGTAAAAGAGAATCTCAAAATCGCCGTGGACGCCGCCCGCGCCCGCGGCGAAGCCCTCGACCACGTCCTCCTCTACGGCCCGCCCGGCCTAGGCAAAACCACCCTAGCCCAAATCCTCGCCAACGAAATGGGCTCCGCCATCAAAATCAGCTCCGGCCCGCTCCTAGAAAAAAAGGGCGACCTCACCGCCGTCCTAACCTCGCTCGACCCAAGCGATTTTTTCTTCCTCGACGAAATCCACCGCCTCCAAGCGGCCCTCGAAGAAATCCTCTACCCCGCGATGGAAGATTTCCGCGTCGACCTCATCATCGGCCAGGGCCCCGGCGCCCGCGTCCATCCCTACCAACTGAACCGCTTCACCCTCATCGGCGCCACCACCCGCGCCGGCCTGATCATGGCCCCGCTACGTTCCCGCTTCGGCATCGTTCATCGCCTAGAGTTCTATTTGCCCGAAGATTTGCTCCAAATCGTCCAGCGCTCCGCAAAAATTCTAGGCATCAAAATGGACGAGCCCGGCGCCGCCGAAATCGCCCGCCGCAGCCGCGGCACTCCGCGCGTCGCCAATCGCCTCCTCCGCCGCGTCCGCGATTTCGCCGAAGTCCGCGCCAAGGGCCACATCACCGTCGATGTCGCCCGCGACGCCCTCAAAATGCTCGGCGTTGACGAGCACGGCCTCGACGAAGTCGACCGCAACCTCCTCCTCACCATCATCCAAAAATATTCCGGCGGCCCCGTCGGCCTCAATACCATCGCCGCCTCCCTCAGCGAGGAAGAAGACGCCATCGAGGAAATCTACGAGCCCTACCTCATGCAGCTAGGCCTCCTCGACCGCACCCAGCGCGGCCGCGTAGCCACCGCCCTGGCCTACAAACATTTCGGCCTAGACGAGCCCCGCCGCCAGCCCGCCCTCTTCAGCTAGCCGCCGGTTTTGTCTCGCCCTCGCCCTCGGCCTCTGGAGCGGCCACCTTCAGGTCGGCCTACGTGGCGCAGACACTCCTGTCTGCGCTCTTACGACCTATTTCGTGCCAAATGCACCCATCAATAATCGGACCGAACACCTATGTCCCCGCCGTGCCCCCACGTCCCTCAATCCACCCGATACACTCGCTGGCTCGTCCCCGCAATAACCAACGTAAGCCCAGGCGTCCGCGCCGGCACGCGAAAGCGCCAATACTCCGAATTCACATCCAGCACATGCGAAACCCCCAACTCCCGCGCCCGCCCCAGCACATGCCCCAAGTCCCCCGCATCCGCCAGCACCACTTCCCCCCATTGCCCAGTCGCCTTCAAATAAGGTTTATCGCAATAAAACGGCATCACGCTCCGATCCAGTATCAGCACCCGCCGCACCGACGCCTCGCGATTCAGATAATCGAAACTCTTGAGATAATCAATATGCTCATCCCGAAACCATTCCGCGAACTCCGGCGAAATCGCGGCCTGCACCTCCTCCACCCGGGCCCTGCCGATCATGAACAACCCATACAAAATCGACGCCCCGACCACAAGCGCGCTCAGCACCGCCGAAATTCGCACCCGCTGCGCGAGCACGTACCTCCACCCCATCACAGAAAAAATCGCCCCAAGCGCATACACATGAATCAGGAATCGCGATTCCTGCTGCGTCACAAACCACGCGGTCGTCAGCAGCACGGCCATCAGCGCCAGCGCCTGCACAAACCGGTCCCGCCTCCCCGCGATCAATCCCAACGGCCCAAGCGCCAGCCCCGCAAGCCCAATCCCGCCCCCTCCATGAAAATTCGCGGTGTGATACGTCAGGTGAAAAGGAAGCAGCAGGTAAGCCCCGAATCCGCGCCCCATCCCGCGCCCGCGGTTCCGAATATAAGCGTAAATATAATCGGTCACGCTCGCCGGCAGATATTTCGCGTGAAAAATGCCCGCCAGCATCGGCGGCGGCGGATAAATCGGCGACCCAAGCAAAATCCAATTCCGCAAATAAAATGGAGCGGCCACCAGCCCCGCCATCGCAGCCGCCAATCCCGCGCCGCGAATCAGCGCAAACCCTCGCCGTCTATCTCCCGGTTCCTGCGCCCACATCAGAATCGCGCAAAAAATCAAAATCGGCGCAGCCAGCAGCCCCGTGTACTTCGTCCCCATCGCAAACCCGCAGAAAATTCCAAACGCCGCATATTCGCGCCCCCGCCGCGCGTCGAGCCCGATTCGCGCCGCTGCCAGCACAAACGCCGCGTAAATCGCATCCACAAATCCCGCGTGCCCCCCGCTATAAATCGCCGGCATGCTCGCCGCCAGCGCCGTAGCCCACCAGGCTTCGCTCGAAGAAAGCCCGCATCGCCGCCCGAGCGAAAATACAATCATCAAAAAAAGTGAAGATGTAAAAACCGCCGAAAATCCAGGCCCGCGCTCCCCGCCAAAAGCCATCAGCGCCCCGTAATTCACCTCCACAATCGCAGGAAACGCCGTATGGCAATTATCCGGCACAGGACGAATCACGCCCTCACGCAGCCACACCTTCGGCCCAAGATAATGATACGCAACGTCATCCGCCCCCCAATCTCCCACCACCGGCGCAAGCCCGCCAACCGCGGTAACCAGCAGCACAAACCCAATCACGCAAACAGGAATCACCGGCGGCCTGCCAACGCCACGCGCGGCGGAATCTTCCGCGCCCACCGCGCCCCGCCGCCCGCGCACTAAAATAAAAATCCCGCCCACCGCCGAAGCCAACAGCACAATTCCAATCGTCCCCCGCGTGAATTTCCACTGCCCGACAAGAAACAGCACCACCCCCAGCGTCCCAAATCCCCCCAGCCAGGAAAACACCAGCCTGTCGAACGCCGAAAACGACTCCGGCAACAAGCGCCGCACCCAAAATCCAATCCCCAGCGCCGCCAGCGCCAAAAAAATCGTCGCCAGCACAGCCCGCATCTCCCCCAAAATCATCCCGCTCAATGCAACCTCACCCGGTGCAACACCGCCTCCGCCAATTTGGACCCAGCCACCCGAATCACCAGAAACACCAACAGCACCCCAGCAATCCAAACCGCCACCAGCCCCGCCCAAATCCGCCCAGCAAGCGTCTTCGTCCCCGCGATTTTGTTCTGTTCGCCGCTACTCATCAGCGCGTTTCCCAATCATCCGATCCGTGTTCCCGAAAATCGGCTTCAATCCGCCGCCGATAATACCACCAAGCCATTTTGAGGTAGTTGCCTTGCGCCTGCTCCGTAGCCGTTGCCTTCCGCTCTTCGCCTCTACGCTGTCATCCCGACAGAGGCCGCACTTTGGCCGACGAGGGATCTGCTGTTCGCTTTTGCTTTCGCACCGTCGGCATGCACTTCGTTGGTGTATTCTTCAAGTCGAGCCAAAGTGATGCCCCAGAAAATCAAAATTCAAGTCTTCGACGATCTCCGCAAGTCTATTGAGCACGCGCTGGCCTTCGAACAGGGCCGCCGCCCCGATCTCCGCGTCGCCGAACTCCCTCCGTCGCCTCGCATCCTCCCGGCCATCGCAAAAAGAAATTCACAAGCAACTCTAAAGACCTAACATGATTTCAAGACGCGAGTTCCTTGCTGGCTCAATTGGGCTTGCGGTCGCTTCGAGCAAGGTTGGAAAGCTAGCGGCAGGACCAGAACCGATTCTCGTCAACGATATTCATTCCCAACTCAATTCGACCCGAGTCTTGAAAATCATTCAGCCGCGCTCCTTGGAAGATGTACAGAACATCATTCGCGCCGCCCGAAAAGATCGAAACGCAATCTCGGTTGCCGGCGGACGGCATGCCATGGGAGCCCAGCAGTTCGGCACGGATACCTTGCTGATTGATATTCGGAAACTGAATCGAGTGCTCCATCTGGATCGCGACCGAGGAATCATTGAAATTGAGGCCGGCATTGAATGGCCGGAACTGATTCAAAGCTACCTTGAATTGCAGCAAGCGGATCCCCTCGGCTGGGGAATCGCACAAAAACAAACTGGCGCGGATCGGCTCACAATGGCTGGAACAATTGCAGCGAACGCCCACGGACGCGGCCTGACGATGAAGCCCTTTATCAGCAATGTTGAATCCTTTGTACTAGTTGATGCCACGGGCGCTCCTCACATATGCAGTCGATCGGAGAATCCGGAGTTATTTAGATTGGTTCATGGCGGGTATGGGCTCTTTGGAATCGTCGCCTCTGTGCGCTTGCGCCTCGTGCCTCGAAAAAAAATTGAGCGTGTCGTGGAAATTCGAACGGTGGATGATCTCATCCCCGCATTCGAAAAACGGATCGCAGACGGATTCACTTACGGCGATTTCCAGTTCGCAATTGATCGCGATTCTGACGATTTCCTCCGCAAAGGCGTCTTCTCCTGCTATCGGCCAGTCCCGATGGAGACGCCCATATCGCCCGCCGAAAAACAATTGACAGATGAGAATTGGAGACAACTTCTCTACCTTGCCCACTCCAATCCGAAAAAGGCATTCGAAACTTACGCAGACTACTATCTCTCGACCAATGGGCAAATCTATTGGTCCGACCTGCACCAGTTGAGTATTTATCCCGATAACTATCATCGCGAAATCGATCAGAAGCTCCATGCCCCCTACCCAGCGACCGAGATCATCACTGAGATTGATGTCCCCAGGGCGGCGCTGAAGGGATTCTTCGACGAAGTGAGGGACGACTTTCGCAAGAACCAGGTCGAGCTGATTTATGGTACTGTCCGCTTAATTGAGCGCGATGATGAGAGCTTCTTGCCCTGGGCAAAGCAATCGTACGCGTGCACGATTTTCAACCTACATACAGTTCACAGCCCGGATGGAATTCGGCGCTCCACCGAAGCATTCCGCAGACTTATCGACATGGCAGCGCGGCGCCAGGGAACGTACTACCTGACGTATCATCGGGATGCTACTCGTAATCAATCTGAAAGTTGCTATCCCCAGTTTGCCGATTTCCTCAGGCTGAAAAAGAAGTATGACCCAGAAGAGAGGTTTCAAAGCGACTGGTATAGGTACTACAGGGCCATGTTTGCGGACAGTCTCTGAAATTGATATCGATGGAACTTTAGGTTTGTTTTCGGGCCGACCGGCACACGCGCCGTCCAACGCACCTGCGTCAATCACATCGGCACATCGCGAAACCTATACAGCGCCCCTAAATAACTCGCCGTGTTCCCAACTAGGTATATCGGCGTCACAATCAGCGAAATAATTCCCCAAGGCCCCAGCAAAATATTCTTCCCCGTGAACTCCCAGAATAATTTAGTAATGCAAGGCTTGCACATCTCGCCCCGCATCGTGATCGTTCGCCGCATAATCAGCATGCCGACGTTGCGGTAGTACGCCACCTGCGTCGTCGGCCGCGCATTCCCGCAGACCTGGCACCGCCCCATGATGTTTACGCTGCCGGTCATCGCCGCGAATCTAGCGCACGACCCTCCTCAAGGCAAGTCGGCAGTATCGGCCAAGCCGAGGCTCGATCCTGCTGTCATCATCGCCTTCATGAATTCCACCGGATCACCTGCTCCCAATTTCCGGCACAGATACCGCAGCGTCTCCTGCTCTCGCCCGGTGAGCGCGCTCATCTGCGCCCGGATCACCGTCGCGTGCAGCGGAAATAATCTCTCGATTAGCTTTCGCCCTGCCTCTGTCAAGTGCACCGTTACCCCCGTGTGGCCTGGCTTTTTTCGTTCGCGATGGACCAACCCGCGCTTCTCCAAATTCACGGCTACTACCCGCATGTTGCTTTCGGTCGAGAATATCTTTTGTCCAAGCGTCACCTGGTTCATCGGCCCCAGATGCAGCAGCGCCTCAAGCGCCCGGAACTGCCCGAGCGTCAGCCCAAACGCCTCCGTCTGGCTCGTCAGCATCATCACCACCGTATCCGTTGCCCGCACCAGGTTCGTGTAGGCTTTCAGCGCCCGCTCTGTCTGCTTGTCAGGTTTGTATTCCGGCATGATAATCCCTCCGATATACGTACCAGTACTCGGGTTTAGCCGGAGGGGTATCAGTTCGCTACAAAATAGCGCATTTTAAGGCGTTTTTAGGCCCTTATTTGTGTACGAATTGAAAGCATCATTTTGCAGAGATCCTGCGCCCTTGTACCGCTAATTGACGGCTCACGCCGCCACTTCGGTTCCCTGAGCCGAGCTCGTGCGCCGGGTGGTACCCTAGAGCTCAATTTCGCTCATGAACCCAAAAACCAATTACTTATCGCTCGGGTCGAACATTGGCGACCGCGCGCAAAATATTCGCCGCGCGATCGAGGCGCTTCCAGCGCACAGCGTGCGCGTCACGAACGAGTCGTCGCTCTACGAAGCGGAGCCGGTCGAGATGCGCGACCAAGCCTGGTTCCTGAATTGTGTGGTCGAGGCGGAAACGGAGCTGATGCCGCAACAATTGATGCACGCGCTGCTCGAAATCGAGCGCTCGCTCGGCCGCAAGCGCCGCGTCCCGAAAGGCCCGCGCCTGATTGACATGGACATTCTTCTCTTCGGCTCAAGTGTAGTGCGCACGCCCGACCTAGAAATTCCGCATCCGCGCATGGCCGGGCGCCGCTTCGTTCTCGTCCCTTTTGCCGAGATCGCACCCGGCGTGCGCCATCCCGTCCTCAAGAAAACGATCGCCGAGCTCTTGGCCGAAACGCCGGACCGCAGCGAAGTTCGGCCGTGGCGTACCTGATTGCTTGCGGTCGGAATGATCGTCTCGCGTACGAATAATTGCCTCGGGGCACGCCGTTGGGGCCAACCACATCGATAAGTGTCGCCGTAGGGGCACGGCATGCCGTGCCCCTACGGCTGAAAGCGCCGAGATCATGCAGATTCGTAAGACACATCCCGCTAGTTCGCACGCAGCACTTTGAGCCAATGCAGCGTCATCGGCTTGGGCGCCAGCGCTTCAAGCTCGATTTGCGCTGACGCGCCTTCGGTGCTCTCGCGCCAGCGATAGACGCCCGGCTCAGTTTCCTCGCGGTAGTGGCCGGTGGCCGGGCGCAGGAATTCGCGCGCGTCCTCGAGCGAGGCGTTCTCCTGCGAGGCAGTCCGCGTCAGCGCTTCGACGACGTAGCTGCGCAGCAATTTCGGCCAATAAATCTCGAAGAGCTGCGAAGAGGCGAATGCGTCGCTCCACGCAACTTCGCCGCCAAAAGCGACCACCACGCCGACGACGCGCTCACCCTTCAGCCCGCTCGTCTCACGTTCGAATCGCCGCTGCAACTGTTCGGCAAAGCTCTCGACGGAATTCCCCACGCGCGATGATTTGTAAATCCGGCTGTAAGATTCGGTCGGCGCGACGGAAGCAATCACCTCCGCCGTCTGGCTCGACGATATCACCGGCGGCGTTGCCGTTGGCGCGGTTGCTCTGCCGGCTCCCGCGGCGGCTCCTCCGTGCGATACTTCCATATTGCTCGACATCGCCGCCTGCCCGCGCACAGCAGCCCATACTTGCGCCTGGCTCTCGTCCACCGCCGCTTTTTCGCGGACGCTCGGATGCGCCATCATTTTTGCGCCCGCGAATTTGTCAGAGCCGCCTGTCCAGCGCCCGCGCTCGACGCAGAAAACATCCAGCGGCAGCGGCGGCGCCCCCGCCGGCACGATGCGGTCCTTGCCGATGATGCGATCCTGCTTGCCGCCGGAAACCACTTCGCCGGCAAGCAGCACGAGCGGCCTCTTGCCGCGATTGACGAGCACCAGTTGATTCACCTGCGCGCTCCCGTACGCCTGCGGCTGCGCCGCTCCATCGCGCGACCGGCGAATATAATTTCCCTGCTCGCTCACCACCGCATCGCCCGAAGCAAGCGCGTCATCAAGCGTCGCAAAATCGCTCGTGTCCGCGTCCTGCGATGTGACCACCGGAAAGATCGTCAAGTTTTCGTAACGAACCGGATCGAGCAACCGCCACCCCTGCTGCCCGGGCCCCCGGTTTCCGCCACTGCCCGCGGCCGAAGCCTTCGAATTGAAGTTCCACATCAAGACCACCCCCATGATGAGAATGAATAAGCCCGTGCTCGCACTCAAAAATAATCGCTGCTGCTTCTCTCGCATGACGTCCTCCTCGATCGCCCGAAGCGCCACA
This sequence comes from uncultured Acidobacteriota bacterium, assembly GCA_963701005.1. Classification (GTDB taxonomy): domain Bacteria; phylum Acidobacteriota; class Terriglobia; order Acidiferrales; family UBA7541; genus Palsa-295. The sequence continues at coordinate 524,343 of OY969555.1, read as the reverse complement.
ATTCCGCTTTTCGCAGGCTTCCAGGGTGAGAACGTGCAGCCAGGAATTTCTTGCAGGGTGTGAGGCAGCCGCGGATTCGGGGAAGTCAGCGGACGGGTAGGTCAAACAAGGGCAGGATCGCTGGTGAGGAGCCCAAGCGGTGCGTGTGGGGTTTGGGAGACGGGAAGGCGTGCGGACGACTAGCGGTGCTCGCGGTCCCTCTGCTCTTTTTCGCGCTTTTTGCGGTCTTCTTCTTCCTGGCGCTCCCAATCGGTCATCTCTTCTTCCGTCATTTGATAGTCCTCCCGGGAGGCGAACATCGCCCCCCGCCGGCTATCCCGCGCCACTCGCCTGGCGCGCATCACCTTTCGTCCGCTCGAGAAGCCGCCGATGCTGCGGATGGCCTCGGCAATCGCGCCCGCTTCCACCAGCAGTTCGCTCACTTTTTCCAGGAAGTCGTGCAGGTGATATGGCTTGGGGGAGTAGGGTAGCCCGTCCCGCTCAAGCACGGGTTCCACTTGCTTGGCAGCAAACGCGGGAACAAGGAAGAGCACCCGCAGTCGCTTCTGCGAGACAGGAACCGCGACCTCCGACCCGTCTTCCAATGCGAACTCTTCTGGCAGGGGCGGGTCGGTCTCCGCCTGCGCCAACTCCTTGAGAATGGCATAGAGCGGGCCGCGGAGGTCGATGAGCGCCACATTGACAATCACCAAATTCCACGCGCCGCTGGCAAGTTCACCCAGCGCGAGCGAGGGGAGGGGTACTATCCGGACGCGCCATCCCTCTGAATCCAGAACGTTTTTCAACGCGCGCTGGCTGACGATATCGTCGTCAATGATCAGGATTCCGACTTCGGCCAAGGATCCCACCCCTCAGTGGAGATTCAACCAGTATAGGCCTGCCCGTGGCGCTTGGCTGCTGGCCGGTAGGCGGGATTTCCATGGCGCGTAACTGCCCGCATGGACAGGCGAAACTAAAGCGAAAGATTTCGCTTGACATGGCGAACAAAAAGCGAATATAGTGCTCCCCGTGCGGCGAGGCAATCAATGGCCACTTCTCCCATACTTCGGCCCAGCCCGGCGACGTTCCCACGTCGGCGGACCCGGCCGAAGCAAACCAGTCTCACTTTATTCCCCACAGCCGCTCGCCACGGCACTTGTGAGCCACCTCGCGAAGCTTCCGCGCCCACTCCGGTCCCAGACCGGAGAACGAAGCCCGCGACGGAACTGGTTGGCATTGCACGCCTCGCCGCCTCCTCCCCCTGGGCTGATGCCAAGCGCGGGACGGAATATTTTCTGCTTCCTGTTCGTTCGATTCTGAACGCCTGCGATTCCAAGCGCGTCCCCTTCCGCTGGACGGTGAACCCCTATCGTGGCTGCGAATTCGGCTGCCAGTATTGCTATGCGCGGTACACGCACGAGTATATGGAGCTCGACGGCGGGGAATTCGAATCCAAGATTTACGTGAAGCAGGACGCGGCCGCCCTCATCGAGCGGGACATGGCCAATGAAAAAATCTGGGGCGAGCACATCGCGCTCGGCACGGCGACGGACCCTTACCAGCCCGCCGAGAAAGAATTCGGCGCCACGCGCTCGATCCTTGAAAAAATGGCGGCACGCGAAGGGCTTCGGCTTGAAATCACCACCAAATCAAACCAGGTGGTTCGCGACATTGATTTGCTCACGCGGATTTCAGCGCGGTCCGCGCTGACAGTGAATCTGAGCATCACGACGCCCCGTGCGCGCCTCGCCCGGCTGCTCGAGCCGCGCGCGCCGCGCCCCGATCTACGCATGGAAGCTGTAAGGCAATTGCGCGAGGCGGGAATCGCAGCAGGCGTGTTCGTTGCGCCAGTGCTGCCTGGATTGACCGACCGCGAAGAGGATCTCGATGCGCTGGCGCGAGCATCGCGCGATGCCGGCGCAGAATGGTTCTGCGGCTACGTGCTGTTTCTGATGCCCGCTTCGCTCAAGCAATTTCTGCCCTTCCTCGAAGCGAAATTCCCGAAGCTCGTGAAGCAATACCATGAATGGTATGGCCGCGGCGGATATGCGCCGGAAACTTACCGTAAGGAAATTTCGGCGCGCTTCGAGAATCTGCGGCGCAAATACGGCCTTGGGTCCCGTCTTGATGGAAATTCAAGCAAGCAGTGGCATTCTCCGCAAATGGCGCTGAGCATCACGCCATAGCGCCATTATTTCGTTAGCGGCCGAACGATCCGCGCGATTCGCATTGCTGCGGGGCATGCTGACAAGAAATGTTGCGACTCCTACGGCATGATGATGCGAGAAGTTTCCTTCGCGGCTTCGGCGGGGAGCGGAAATCGCTCGCGAAGAAAGCCGAGGAACGCACGGGAACGAGGACGGCCGTTCGCCTCCTGTTTGGCTACGCGCAGCATAAAGATAAGGAGATGGAATGCTTCTGAATCCTTCAGCGTCGAAAAACCGGCGCGGCTCGCTTCCTGTTTTTTGAAATCCTGCAGAAATGCTCCAATCTGCCCGTAAAGAGCGCGCGGAAGCGGCGCATCGGGCGGCCGCTCATAGTAGATTCCCGTGCCTAGAGTGCGCAGCGTTTCAGCCATCGTTTCGAGGGCGATAGAAACATCGGCGTCGTTCAAGTCCTTGTTTTGCAGCTGGAATCCGAGGATGGTTGCGGAAAGCCCGGCGACCACCGCCCAGTGCTCGTGGACGAAGTCCACGGAAAATTCGATCGTGTGATGAGGAAACTCCTCCGGCGCGATCGGCTTGCGGTGCTCCTTCTCGTAGCGGTGGGCGGCCAAGAGGTAGGAACAATCCGAGGGGCAATCAATCGTCACTTCGCGTTCCTGCCCGCAGCATACCGCGCAAATCTTCTCGCCCTTCGCGGGACAGAACCGCTTCGGCGGCCGCTTTTCACAGATAGGACAACTCATCGAAAGTTTCAAACTCCTTCCTGGCAAGTCGCGGAAACATTCTCACCCAGGTACCAAGATGCCGCTCACAACATGACGGACATTGCGATTTCGCCGGGGAAAACTCGCGCCAACATTGCGATTCCAGAATAATTCAGGTTACGGGAAGAAAGCACCGGCAGCAAGTGCGGGGGCAACTACAAACGGACTATGCGGTCAGACTTTGCGGAGCAGGACGTTTTTCGAGCGCCGCCACCTGGTGCAGGATCATGTCGGCGGCGAACTCGTCGCCAAACTTGGAATTGATCATCACGTTGTAGAGCCAGCGAGCGGGCCATTGGGCGCCGAAATAGTGGTGAATGAACTCGGCGCGTTCGGCATCGATTTCTTCCACCAGTTCGCGTGCCTCTTTCTCTGTTTTTCCGAGCGACATCACGCGGCGGATTTTTTCCTCCACAGGCGCGTAGACGAAAACGTGAAATGCGTCCGGGCGGTCGCGCAGAATGTAAGCCGAGCCGCGTCCCACGATGACGGAATTTCCGCGCGAGGCCACATCCTTGATCACTTCGTGAAGCACTTCGACCATGCAGTCGGTATCGAAAGCGCGCGACGATTCACCGATTGGGAGCGATCGCTCGTAGCTTCCGCGCGCATAGACCCTGAACAAGCGGTAGAGAAAGGGATCGCGGCGCTCGTCGCACCGCGCCGCCGCGCCCGGATCCACGTGCGCAACGCGCGCAATTTCCGCGGTTAATTCTTCGTCCCAGATTTTCCAGCCCAGCCGTGCAGCGAGCCGCCGGGCGATCATGGCGCCGCCGCTGCCATACTCGCGCTCGACAGTGATGATTCGGATTGGCATCGTTCCTCTCGGAACGTCAGTGGGCCGCAATCGTGCCTCCCGGCTGTACTTTCTTCATCAGAAAGACAAATGGAATCATGACCACGATCGCGATTCCGAGCATCCGGAAGTTGTCAATATATGCCAGCATTGTAGCCTGCTGGTCAACACTGTTCGCAACCAGGCCATAGGCCTGGCGGCTGGCCTCATGTGCGCTCGAGCCGTGGCCCAGCAGCACATGCATGGCTCCTTGCAGCATGGCCTGCAATCTGCCACTTCCGGAATATACATGCCCGACCAGATAAGTTTGATGCACCTGGGCGCGGCGCGCCAGCATGGTAGTAACGAAAGAAATGCCCACGCTGCCGCCGATGTTCCGCGCGAGATTGATAAGCCCTGAAGCGGCATTGTTCTTTCCCTTGGGGATCGAGCCGTATGCCGCCGTATTGATGGGGACAAAGAGAAACGCCAGCCCAATAGCTTGAAAGATGCGAGCCACGGCGACGGTGCGAAAATCAATCAAAGTGTCGAAGCGCGTCATATAGAACAACGAGAACGCGACCATCGGCAGCCCAAAGAGCAGCAATCGCCGCGGGTCGTAATGGCCAAGCAAGAAACCAACGAGCGGCATCGAAAGCAAGATGGCAAACCCGCCCGGCATCAGCGCGAGCCCCGCTTCCTGCGCCGTATAGCCCAATAATGACTGGCAGAACTGCGGGATGAGCACGGTGCTCGACAGAAGCGCAAAGCCGACCATGAACATCAGTAGATTGCCAACAGCGAAGGACCGCTCGCGAAACAGGTGAAGATCAATGATCGGGTCCTTGTGGTGCCACTCCCAGAAAATTACCGCGATCAGCGCTACGACGCAGATGGTGGTCATGATCACGATGAAGTCCGAGCCGAACCAGTCGTCGCGCTGTCCCTTGTCGAGCACCACTTGCATGGAGCCGAGTCCAAGCGCCAGCAGGCCCAGGCCGATGTAGTCAATTCTTCCACCGGTGGCCTTTTGCTGCTTCATGTAAGGCGGATCGGAAATCAGCCGGTTCGTCAGCAGCAAGGAAATAATTCCGACGGGAATATTGATGAAGAATATCCAGCGCCAGTTGAAATTGTCGGTGATCCATCCGCCCAGCGTGGGGCCGATCGCCGGCGCCAGCACTACCGCCATCCCGTAAACCGCAAAAGCCATGCCGCGCTTGGCGGGCTCAAACGTGTCGGCCAGGATCGCTTGCTCGCTCGGCTGAAGTCCGCCGCCCCCCACTCCCTGCAACACGCGAAAGAAAATCAGCATTCCCAGGGATGGCGCGAGGCCGCAAAGGAATGAGCTGATGGTGAAAAGCGCCACGCACGACATGTAAAACCGTTTCCGCCCGATCAAATTCGAAAGCCAGCCGCTCATGGGCAGGATGATCGCGTTCGATACGAGGTAAGAGGTCAGCACCCAAGTGCTTTCATCCTGTCCCGCGGAGAGGCTCCCGGCAATGTGCGGCAGCGCGACGTTGGCGACGCTGGTATCGAGCACCTCCATGAACGTCGCGAGCGTCACCGTCAGCGCGATGATCCACGGATTTATGGGCGGCCGCCAGGTGTCCTGCGGCGGAATGGGGCTGCTCGAGCTCACTTCACCCAGACTTTCGGCGTGACGGACATTCCCAGGCGGAGGTAGTGATCGCTATTTTGTCCGGGTTCGAGCACGATTTTCACCGGGATCCGCTGCACGACCTTGACGTAATTTCCTGTGGCGTTTTCAGGCGGCAGCAGACTCGTGCGCGCGCCGCTCGTGCCGGCCACGCTGTCAACGTGCCCCTTGTAGGTGCGGCCATTCGCGTCCACTTTGATTTCGGCGCGCTGTCCTGGGCGCATGTACTTCAACTGCGTTTCCTTGTAATCCGCGGTCACCCACACATCGTCGAGCGGGACGATCGTAAATAATTGCTGCCCGGGCTGGACGTTCATCCCCACTTCCGCGTTTTTCGACACCACTCCATTCACAGGGGCGACGAGCTTGGTGTACTGCAAATTCAGTTCCGCCTGCTCGAGCGCGGCTTCCTTCTGCTTCACGGCAGCTTCAGCCGAAAGCGCGCGGGCGCGAGTGGATGCAACTTGCTGAGGGCCCGTGAGCGAACCCCGCAGGTTGGCCTCCGACTGCGCGAGACGGCTCTGAGCCTGAGTGATCTGCTGCTGAGCAGCCGCGGCCGAAGCGCGCGCGGCAGCCACTGCCGCCGTGCTTGCTTTGGCGACAGACACCGCCTGGTCGTAGGTTTGCGCGGAGACTTCCTGTTTATCCACGAGCTGCTTGTAGCGCACCACGTCGTCCTGCGCCTTCACATCAGTCGCTTCCGCCTGCGCCAACTGTGAGCGAGCAGCGTCATATTGTTGTTTCGCGGCCGCGACTCCCGCGCGCATGTTCTCGACATCTGCTTCCGAGGCCGACGTCTGACTGCTCGTGCTCACCGACGTGACCGGCACGGTAATGTTCAGCGACTGCGCGGTAGCTTCCGCGGCAGCAAGGTCGGCTCGGGCATTATCCACAGCCACCTGGTAATCCCTCGGATCCATTTCCGCGAGCACGTAGCCGGCGGGAACGTATTGGTTGTCATCCACATTCACCTTAATCACGTAACCGGAAATTCGCGTGCTCAGCGGCATCAAATGCCCGTCCACTTGCGCATCGTCGGTCGATTCAAAGCTCGTGATATAGCGGTAGCCGAAAAATCCTCCGACGAGCAGCACCAGAATGATGCCGATCAGGTACCAGCGCGCCCCCGGCCGCTCGCGCATGAAATTTTGCGCGTGAGAAGCGGGAGGAGGCGATGCCGAATGAGTCTCGGCAGCAGCCGGTTTTTCCGATGGCGGATTCGGGCTCGTTTCAACTTCTGTTCGCTGTGCCATGGCTATTTTCCTTTGAAATACTCTTTCACGCCCTCTTCGGCCAGGCCCAACGCGCGGGCCAGAGAAATTTTTGCATAGTTGTAGGAATAGAGGCTCGAAATGTAATTCTCGTGGGCGCTCGCAACTAATTCTTGCGACTGCACCACTTCCACCGTATCGGTGACGCCTGCAACGAACCGATCGCTCGACTGCCGCAGCGTTTCCTCCGCCAGCCCCACATTGCTTTCGGACACCTTTACCTGCTCGGCGGAGGATTCCAGATTCAGCAGCGCTGTGCGCACGTCCGCATCAATCTGGCCGCGGAGATCATCCACGCGCTCGCGGGTTTGCTCGAGCTGCGCATCGGCCTTTAATATGTCGCCGTGGACGCTGCCGCCCTGGAAGATGGGAATATTCAGCGTGCCACGCACATCGAAGACGCCATGCGAACTCGTGTCCGGATGTTGTCCCGCAGCGCCGTAATCACCACTGAAGGTAAGCGTGGGGAAATAGCCCGCCACCGCGGCACTGTGCGCAAGCTCCGCCGCGCGCTTCTCCGCGAGTGCGGCCTGATAGTCCGATCGCGATGCGTAGGCCCGCTTCTCAGCTTCGTCCACCGTGATTCCTTCGAGCGGCTGATAAAGCGATTTGTCAGTCAGCTCGAATTGCTGCCCGGGCGCTAGTCCGATCACACGCGCGAGCGTCAGTTTCTGGATGGCGTAATCATTTTTGGCGGCGATCAGTTGCTGCTGCCGCGTTTGCAGTTCCACATTGGCGCGTAGCGCATCAATCCTGGGCGAGGTTCCGGCCTTCAATTGATCGGAGGCTTGATTGTAAAGCGCCTGAGCAGTCTTCACCTGGGCATCGGAGGTTTCTACGCGAGCCTCGCCCGCGATCGCTTGTAGATACGTAAAGCCGACGGCGAGAATCACCAGATCTCGTGCGTCCTTGTAAGTGTACTTCGCGGAATTCACGCTCTGCGTGGCCGAGCGCGTCTTATTGATGGCTTTCCAGTCGAAGAGCGTCTGCGTCATGTACGCCCGCGCATCAAAATACGAAAAGGGGCCTACAACATTCGGAATCCCGGGAATAACCCCTGCGCTGAGTCCCAAAGTTGCAAGATCCACTTGAGAAGCGACTACACTCGTTTGCGTGGTCAGGTTCGGCAGCAGCTTGCTCAATTGTGTCCACCGCTCGCCGCGCGCCGACCGAATATCCTCATTCGAGAGCAACAGCCCGAGGTTCTGCTTCAGGCCGTGATCGATGGCCTCTCGCAGCGAAATCTGCAAGGTTCCCGGAACGAGCTTCGCGGGCACGCTGCCGGAATAAGGATTCAGCGGTTGCACACCGGGGGAAGAAGAGCCCGAGGTATTCGCACTGGGGCCATAGATTGCCGTCGCGTTCGCGGGGGTGGTCAATTGCGCGCGCGCGGGAATCCCACTCAGCGGCAGCGCCATCGCCAGAGTGACGAATAAAATTGCCGTTCGGCGTCTCACGGAATCTCCTCCTTTTCTCTATCAGAGTTTGGATGAAAGCCCGGCATCCCGCGACTCACCCCTGCGGATGGCTATCTGGCCGCGCGACCCCGTCACGTCACGCCGCAGCGCGCCGGCGGCTCTTGGGTTTTGATCGCGTCGTCGCAGTTCTCAAATTAGGACCCAGCAACTCCCAGATTTCTTCAGTCGTCTTTCGCAGAACCGAATCCGGATTCAGCGCCCAGGCAATCGTCGCGCCCATGAATATGATGTGCATCAGCCGGCCCAACTCGGCGGCGGAAAGATCGTGCCGTACCTCGCCTCTCTCCTGAGCCAGCGCGAACATCTCTCCCATCAGCCGTCGTCCGCGCCGCAGCCGCTTCTGGAATTCCGCGCGTATCGATGTGCTGGACAAATGCGCCGCGAATATTGACCGCAATAGCGCCGGGCTTTGCGATGACTGGCCCGCGAGATTCACCGCAAGTTCCTTGAGCACATCGATGACGGGCCCGTTACCGCTCCGCGCCTTTTGCAACGCGCAATCGATTGTCGCCAACCGCTCCTCGCCATACTTCGCGAGTACGTGTTCCTTGGTGGGGAAATAATTGAAGAACGTGCCCTTGCCCACGTCCGCGGCTTCGGTGATGTCCTCGACCGTGGTTTCCAGATAACCGCGCTCCGCAAAAATGCGCAACGCGGCGAGGTACAACCGCTCGCGAATTTCCGCGCTGCGGCGCTCGCGGCGATTCGCGCGGGGCGGCCGGGAAAGTGTGTTTCGGCGAGCGGCGGGCAAGCGGGGCATCTTCCTTTTACCTTTACGATATAATAGATGACTCTAGGTCATGTATGAGTGAAAGTCAAGGCGCTTGCAAACTTGCAACCGTGGACGTTCGGGAGGGGATTGCGCCGCACCGGAGGCCTATCGACCTCCGGTGCGGCAATTAAGGATAACCCGTTTCCGCTATCGCTTCTTCGGGCTGTGGCGGTTCAGTGTCGAGATCAGCAGCTTTGCCGATGGCGGCACAGGCACCGCGCCGTGAAGCACGATTTCCTTAGCTTCGATCTTCTTGCTGTAAACGCGCTCGTTCGCGTCGTTGTCCGGGCGAAGCGTCGATCCCTCCAGCGAAATGCCTGCGAAGAGTCCCCGGGCGCGCGAATAGGTGAGAATTTCCGCCCGCATCGTCACGTCCGTGCTTGCCGCCGCGTCGCGGCCCACGGGACCTGCAGCTGCGGACGCGTCGCCGCCGATTTTTACCTTGCTCGAAAGAATCGCATTCGCCCCGCGCTCGTTCATCACCAGCAGCACAAAATCCGTGGCCTGCCCGCCGATTTGGAATCCGACGCTGCCCGCCTCGAGCGCCATCATCGTCGGCGCGCTCCAGGGACCGCGGAAATCATCGCCGCTTCGGCAGCTCATCGCGCCCCGGCCGTAGCTCGCGCCCACGATGAAAGCCGCCTTGAGCACCGAAGGGAACACAATCACGCAATCCGCTTTATTCAGCAGGTCTTGCGGGATGTCGTCGGGAATATTCATGATTTCTTTGGCTACCTCGCCGGCGTTCCGCAAGCGATCCGTTTCCTTTATGTCATCCGCGCGAAGCGGGGCCGGATTCAGTAGCGCCGGCAGGCCAATCAGCCCGGCCGCAAGCGTCAAAGCGAGAATTCTTTTCATGGAGTGCCTCCTCAGAATGGGTGATTATCATACGGGCTTTGCGCCCGCGCTGCAATTAAGTGTTTCAAACGCCAAGCGCCGGCACGAGCGATGGAATATAATCTGGCCGCTTTGGAATTTTCACCAACTCAGATGATCGCGCTGCTCCCAAGAGCCCGTGCCCGCCGCCGCGGCGCCAGCTCAACGGCAGCCGAGGCTTTGCTCTTCGCTGCTCTTTCGATCGTGATGCCGGCCGCCGCGCAAACCTCTTCCGCGCCCGCGCAAGGCAAGCGGCCGCAGAGTGCCGCCAACCGCACGAAGGGGCGCGCGGATGTAGCGCGATTCCGCGCCCGCGTGGAAGCGACGCTCAATGAAGCGCACGCCGAGAGAGCCTACTGGGGCGTGCTCGTCACCGACCGCGAGACTGGCGAAACGCTCTACGAACTGAACGCCGGCCATTTCTTTACGCCCGGCTCGAACGCGAAGGTATTCACCACCGCGTTCGCGCTCGCGGCTCTCGGTCCTGACTTCCGGTTTCACACCACTCTCGATTCGAAAACCAATCTTGAGGCAGGCGGGCGCCTGGCCGGCGATTTGATTTTCTCCGGCTCCGGCGATCCCGATCTTTCCAACCGTAAATTTCCTTACGCCGGAAAAGTAGAGCGCGAAGGGCCCGTGGAAAAAATTCTGGCTGAGATAGTCGACGCAGCCGTGGCCAAGGGGTTGAAAGAAGTGGCTGGCGACATCGTGGCGGACGACAGCTTGTTCCCTTACGACCCTTATCCCGCGGGATGGAGCATCGGCGATCTTTTTTTCTCATTCGGCGCCCCTGTCGGCGCTATCGCGCTCAATGAAAATTCGCTCACTCTAAATGTCAGCCCCGGCGCGCAACCGGGCGATCCAGCTATGGTTGTGGTCGAGCCTGGCGTAGCCATCAACGGCTTCGGCCAGGAAATTACCACCAGCCCCGCGAGCGACAAGCCCGAACTCTCCGTAGTTCGCCGTCCCGGCTTGAATTTTATTTTGCTGCGCGGGTCCATCCCGCTCGGCCACCCGCCCGTGAAGCTGGACCTGGCGATGACCGACCCCGCGGAGACAGCGGCGCGGACGCTGAAGCAACTCCTGGAGGATCGCGGCGTGCGCGTGATGGGCGGCGTTCGCGTCCAGCACTCGCCGCCACCCGAAAGGACCGCGAGCGGCGAAGTATCACTCGTGCCGCGACCCGCTCCGAATCCACACGACCCGTTGCTGATTCTCGCGGAACATATTTCTCCCCCGCTGCTCGAAAGCGTCCGTCTCACTAATAAATTGAGCCAGAATCTTCACGCGGAATTGTTCTTGCGAAAGATAGCCAGCGAAAAAAACGGCATCGGCACAACCGATGTTGGCCTCAAGCTGGAGCAGGATTTTCTAAAGTCAGCCGGGATTGCCGATGGAGACGTCGTCCTAACCGACGGCTCAGGACTCGCGGGCAGTAACTTAATCACGCCGCAAGCCATGGTCCAGCTTCTGCTCTACGCTTTCCACCAGCCCTGGGGCGAGGATTTTCTCTCCACGCTGCCGATCGCCGGCATGGACGGCACACTCGAGAATCGCCTGAAAGGCACGGCCGCCGCTGGCCTTATTCAAGCGAAAACCGGCACGCTCGAGCATGACCACGCCATTTCGGGTTACGCCACAACTACTCGGGGCGAGCATCTCGTCTTCGCAATTCTTGAGAACAATAATCCACAAAAAGGGCATGAGGCGGTCCCCACACTCGACGAAATTGCCGTGGCCATGGTCGAAACTCTCGGTGCCCCTCCACCGAAGAAGAAAAAGAAATGAAGCCCGCCCGCGCAATCATCACTGTCTTTGGCAGCTCACGCCCGCGCGAAGGTGAAGATCAATATGCTGCCGCAATGGCGCTCGGCTCGGAACTGGCCGCGAAAGGTTTCGTGGTTTGCAGCGGCGGCTATGGCGGCGTAATGGAAGCGGTTTCGCGCGGAGCAAAAAATTCCGGCGGCCAAACGCTCGGCATCACCGCCAAATTCTTCAGCGCCCGCGCCAATAAATGGGTGGACGAAGAAATCCGCATGAAAAGCTGGCAGGAGCGCCTCTTCGAATTGGTGAAGCGCGGCCGAGGTTACGTCGCCTGCCGCGGCGGCACGGGCACGCTGGTTGAGCTCGCGGTAGTGTGGGAAATGTTGAACAAAGGCGCGATGGCCAGGCGCCCCCTCGTAGTGCTCGGAGATTTCTGGCAACCGGTAATCGAGCGCGTCCGCGAAGTGGAGCTCGGCCACAAATCCCGGTGGGGCGAGCAGGAAGACCCCCTGGTCCGGATCGCTTCCACACCCGCGGATGCCGCCGAATATCTCCTCGCGAAACTCACGAAGCAACTCAGGCCGTAGCGGATCCCGCCGCGCCAATCCGGATCCCAATCGCACCTTTGACGCGCCCGAAAGAAAAATCCCGAGACTGAAGACCCGAGCTACAATCCATTTCGAGGCATTCGTGTCGCATTCCGCGGAAGAGCTTCTCGAATTCAACCGGCTGAGAGAAATTGTCAGCCGTTTTACCACCTGCGCGCCGGGACGCCGGGCCACCCAAGCGCTCGCGCCGCGGCAGGACGTCCCCGCGCTCGACGCCGAATTTGCGCTCGTACGCGAAGCGGTGGCCTATCTGCGCGCCGGTTCCGATCTCGGCTTCGGCTCGCTTTCCGACCCCGAGCAATGGCTCGCGCGCCTTGCGGTCCCGGCATTCGTGCTATCGAGCGCGGAGCTGCTCGATGTGGCCTCGCTCGCGGAAACCGTCTTCGGCGTGCGCCAGACTTTCAAAGGCGAAGCCGCGAAATATCCCTGCCTCGTCGAACGCGCCGCCGCGCTCGCCGACCTCCGCCACCTTTCCACCGCGATCCGGCGAGCGGTACTGCCGAACGGCGAAATCAGCGACGACGCCTCGCCGCAACTCAGGCGCATCCGTGTGGGAATTTCCCAGGCGCGCGAAAAAATTCAGAAGTCGCTCGAAAACATTCTGCGCGCGCGCGGCGAGCCCGCGGGCGAGGATTACATTACGCTGCGCAACGACCGCTTCGTCATCCCCGTGCGCGCAGCGGACCGCCGCGCCGTCCCCGGCGTAGTTCATGGCGCGAGCGGAACCGGACAAACCGTCTTCGTCGAGCCGCTCGAAGCGATTGATCTGAATAATCGCCTGGTTCAATTGTCCGAGGACGAGATGGCCGAAATTGCGCGCATCCTCGAAGAATTGACGGAGCGTGTGCGCGCCGATCGCGGCCCACTCAATGCCGCCGCCACGGAAATCGCTCACCTCGACTCGATTTTTGGCCGCGCGCGATACGCCCGCGAGTTCGATTGCGTCATGCCTGAATTTTCCGCCGGGAATTCGCTGCGCCTCGATGCCGCGCGCAATCCAGTGCTCGAAAACACGCTTCGGCCGCAGGGGCGGAAAACAATGCCGCTCACGCTCGCACTCGGCGGAGATGAGACGATCATGGTCATCAGTGGCCCGAACACCGGAGGAAAAACCGTCGCGCTGAAATCCGTCGGCCTCGCCGCCCTCTCCGCGCAGTCGGGAATTCCCGTGGCCGCCGCGCGCGCCGAACTCCCAGTTTTCGATCGCGTCCTTGCCGATATCGGCGACGAGCAATCCATCACCGCCGACCTCTCCACCTTTTCGGCGCACATGCTGAACCTGAAATCCATGCTCGATACGGCCACCGACCGCTCGCTGATTCTCGTGGACGAAATGGGCACAGGCACCGCGCCAGAGGAAGGTGCCGCGCTGGCCGTCGCGCTCCTCGAAGAATTTCGCGCTTTGCGCGCGCTCACGCTTGCCACCACGCACCATGACCGGCTGAAAGCTTACGCCTCCACCACTCCGGGAATAGTCAACGCCGCAATGGAATTCGACGAAGAAAATTTGCGCCCCACCTACCGGCTGCTCGTCGGCGTCCCCGGCACCTCGAGCGGCATCGAAATCGCGCGCAGGCTCGGCTTGCCCGCCCGCGTGGTGGACCACGCCCGCGCAAGCCTCTCGCCTGAATCGCGTGAAGCCCGCGATTTGATCGCCTACCTCCACCGCAGCCGCGATGAAATGGAGGAAATCAAGCGCCAGGCCCGCGAAGAACTCGCTCAGCTCGAATCCGAACGCCGCTCCCTGCAAACCGAATGGGTCGAGCGCCAGAAAAAGCGCATCGCCGAGCTCGAAAAGAATTTCCTCTCGACGCAAAAGCGTCTTGAAACCGAAGTAGCGCAACTTGCCGCGGACATAAAAGACCGCAACATGCGCGCGCAGATCGAAAAGCAATCTTCGAAGCGCATGGGCAGGCTCGCGTCCGATGCCCGCGCTGATGCGGACGCGGCCGTCGTCGAAACGCTCGCAGCATCGCAGACGGATCTGGGAGTAGCGGTCGAGGGCCCCCCGAAGCCGGTAGCGCCGGAGCAGCTTTCCGCCGGCCAGCGCGTCGTAGTGAAGGGCTTCAGACAGCCGGTAGTTTTTCGTCGCCACGATGGCCGTACCGCCGAAGTCGAAGCCGGCCCGCTGCGAATGAAGGTTTCACTCGCGGACATCGTCGGCATCGAGGCCGATGCAAAGCCCGCGCAACCAACCGCTGGAGCAGCCGCCCGCCCGCGCGGCGTCACAATCCACGCCCAGCCAAGCGACGAGCCTGCACCCGAGGAAATCAACGTAATCGGCAACACGGTCGAAGAAGCCACCCGCCGCGTCGACAAATTCCTCGACGAAGCCGCCCTCGCCGGCACGCCATCAGTCCGCATCATCCACGGCCACGGCACAGGCGCCCTCCGCCGCGGCCTCGCCGAATTTCTCGCCGCGCACCCGCTTGTCGAGCGCATCCACAGCGAAGCCGAAGATCGCGGCGGCACCGCAATCACCGTCGTCGAGCTGAGGGCATGAACATCTGACGCGATGTTGGTCTATCTAGTAGAATTGGCTAGACCCGCTGTGGGTGCCTTTGGAGACCACGCATGAAGCAGATAAAGAGGGTGCGCGACCCATTCCTCGAAGTCATCGGAATCGGCGGGGATGGCAAGCTGGCCGGGGACATCGATGACGAGTTGTACTCCGATAACGACGACCCTAAAGAAAATGTCGATGCGAGTCGGAAACGACCAGTCCCCGGCAAAAAGAAGCCCCCAAAAAAGCTTCCGTGATTCGCACTACATGATGTTCCAGCACGCCAAGAAAGGCGAGACTTGAAACAGGTTTTTCTCGCAATCAAATGGCCGATCCGGGATCATTTGCGGAGAAAGTGAAGCAGCAGGCGGACATCGTCCGCGTGATCGGCGAATACGTTCGCCTGAAGAAAAGCGGACAGAATTTTACCGGCCTGTGCCCCTTCCACCAGGAGAAAACTCCGTCGTTCGCCGTGCATCCGGTGAAGCAGATCTACCACTGCTTCGGCTGCGGCGCGGGAGGCGATGTATTCAAATTCGTCATGGAAATGGAGAAGTCGCCATTTCCCGACGCGTTGCGAACCGTCGCCGAAAAATGCGGCATTCCCATTCCCAGGCAGCGCGAGCGCTCGCCGGAAGAACGCCGCGAGAATCAGCAGCGCTCAGCGCTCGTCGAAATGCATCGCGAAGCAGCCGCATTTTTCGCGCGCCAGCTTCACGACAGCCCGGAAGGCAAAGTCGCGATGGCTTATCTCGAGGATCGTGGCCTCGATCGCGAGTCTATGAAGCGCTTCGGATTGGGCTTCGCGCCATCCTCCGGCGACGCCGCCCTGCGCTTCCTGAAATCGAAGTATCCGGAAAACCTGCTCGATGTCTCCGGCCTCGTCTCGCGTGATCAAGGCGGGCGCGCCTACGATCGTTTCCGCCGCCGCATCATGTTTCCAATTTCGAATGAATCGGGAAAAGTGATGGCTTTCGGCGGCCGCGCGATGGGTGACGACATGCCGAAGTACATGAATTCACCCGAGACGGCGATCTACTCGAAGAGCAACGTCCTCTACCACATCGATCGCGCCAAAGAAGCCCTGCGCCAAAGCGATTTTGCGATTCTTGTCGAAGGCTACATGGACGCCATCGCCGTCGCCCGCGCGGGCATCGCGAACGTTGTCGCGAGCTGCGGCACCAGCCTGGCCGAGCCGCAAATCAAATTGCTCGGCCGCTTCACGCGGCGCGTGGTGGTCAATTACGACCCGGACACCGCCGGCCAAGTAGCCACCGAACGTTCGCTCACGCTGCTCCTCGAAAAAGAATTTGATGTGCGCGTACTAGCGCTTCCGGGTGGCGCCGACCCCGACAAATTTCTCAAGGAACAGGGCGCGGAGGCCTACCGGAAACTCCTAGCCCAGGCCCCGCCGTACCTCGATTATCTGATCGGCCGCGCGCGCCACATGGACCGCACCTCGGCAGCCGGAAAAGTGGCCGCGCTAAATTTCCTGATGCCCTACGTCCAGCGCCTGCCGAACCGCCTGCTGCGTTCCGAATGGGCCTCGCGCATCGCTTCCGAATTGCGCGTGGACGAGCCCGTATTGCGTGAGTCGTTGCGCATCGCCGCCGCCGAACGCCGCAGCGAAGTGAAGCCGAAAGCCGAGCTGCTCGGCCCGGCCGTAAAGCCAGCCGAGCGCCAGTTAATCCGCATGCTAGTCGAAGCCGAAGGCTTCCGCGAAAAACTCGCGCACGAACTCATCACCGACTCGCTGCACCGCGGCCTCGAAGGCGAAAGGCTGATCGAAATCCTGATCTCAAAAGCGGGCGAACGCTCGGACCCCGCAGCCCTCGCCGCCTCCCTTGAAGAAAGAGACCGCCGACTGCTTTTCGAGATTCTCTTCGAGCCGTTTGGCGAGGCCACCTGGGAAACGGCCGAAAGCTGCCTCGGCGTCCTGCGCAACCGCCGAGTACAGGAGGAGCTCGCCGAATTGCAGAAAAAAATTGAGTCCAAGCCTTCGAATGAAGAATTGCGGCGGCTCGTCACTCGCCGCCTGGAACTACAGAAACTCTTGGCCAGCCAATAACTTACGGCATTTGATTGACGTAAGCTTGACGCATATTGTAAACTCGTAGGGTTTTGGAGGAAACGGGCGGCACGTGCCGAGCATCATATAGGTGTGTGAATTCGGGCGCGGGCTTGCAGGGCGCGGGCGTAGGGACTGGGAGCGGGTCGAAAGATCGTCTCAATTTTATCCGTCCAAATGTGGTTTAAGGAGAATCGCGTCGGGGTGTCTCGCCTCGGCCGATTTGCGTTTGGCAACCCGTTCATTTGCGCCGCCCGGCTTCACGAGGGGGAGGAAGCGTGACGTTGGCTCTTGAGGAAAAATACGATCAGGTACGACAGCTCATCGCTATGGGCAAGGAGCGGGGTTACCTGCTCTACGATGAGGTGAACGATATCCTGCCGGCCGAGGTGCATTCCTCGGAAGAAATTGATGACCTGCTCTCGACTTTCGAGCGCTATGGGATTGATGTGTATGAAGACCTCTCGACAGCAAAGGCCGCGCTTGCAGCCGCTGATTCCGCCGAGCCTGCCGAGGTTACCAAAGACGAGCCCGCCTCCGAAGACGGCGATCTCGACCTGACGCCGGGAACTCTCGAAAAAACGAACGATCCCGTTCGCATGTACCTCCGCGAAATGGGCACCGTCCCGCTGCTGACGCGCGAAGGCGAAGTGGCCATCGCCAAGCGCATCGAGCGCGGCCAATTGCTCGTCCTGAAAACCATCACGCGCGCCCCGCTCATCCTGAAAGAACTCTTGCAGGTGGGCGAAGATTTGCGCACCGGCTCGCGCTCGATCAAGGAAATCGTCCAGTTCGACGATGAAGAGCTGACCGAAGAAAAAATCGAGCAGAAGACCAAGCAGACCCTGAAGCAAATTGACAAGGTCGCGAAGCTCTACCTTCAGGCGATCAAGCAGGCCGCCAAGCTCGCGAAAGTTCCGCGGTCGAAGAAGCGCCCCTACCTGCGCGCGCGCTATGCATTGGCCCGCACGCGCGTCGAGATGTCCAACAAGTTCCGCGAGCTCGATTTCAATCCGCTCGAAAAAAAGCGTCTGATCGACAAGATTCGCCAGACCGTCGAGCGCGTTCACTTTCTCGAACGCGAAACCGTCAAGCTCGAGCGCCGCGTCGAAGCTTCCAAAGCCGAAGTCCAGGCCGAAGCGCGCAAAGACCTGAAAGCCCGCCGCCAGGAACTAGGCGAAATCGAACTCGCCAGCGAAATCAGCCCCACCGAGCTGAAGCGCGCCCTGCAGGTAATTCTCCGCGGCGAAGCCGAAGCCGAACAGGCGAAAAAGGAGCTCATCGAAGCGAACCTCCGCCTCGTCGTTTCCATCGCAAAAAAATATACCAACCGCGGCCTCCAGTTCCTCGACTTGATTCAGGAAGGCAACATCGGCCTGATGAAAGCCGTGGATAAATTCGAATGGCGACGCGGCTACAAATTCTCGACGTACGCCACATGGTGGATTCGCCAGGCCATCACGCGCGCCATCGCCGATCAGGCCCGCACCATCCGCATCCCGGTGCACATGATCGAGACCATCAACAAACTGGTGCGCACGCAGCGCCAACTCGTGCAGGAGCTCGGCCGCGAGCCCACTTCCGAAGAAATCGCCAAGCGCATGGATATTCCGGTCGCCAAAGTTCGGAAAATCCTGAAAATCGCGCAGGAACCGATCTCGCTCGAGACTCCCATCGGCGAAGAGGAAGATTCGCATCTCGGCGATTTCATCGAGGACAAGGCCGTGGTCTCGCCCTCCGACGCCGTGATTAACCTGAGCTTGAAGGAGCAAACATCTTCCGTGCTAAAGACACTCACGCCCCGCGAAGAAAAAGTGATCAAGATGCGCTTCGGTCTCGATGACGGCAGCGAGCACACGCTCGAGGAAGTCGGCCAGTCATTCGCCGTCACTCGCGAGCGTATCCGCCAGATCGAAGCCAAAGCCCTGCGCAAGTTGCGCCACCCCTCGCGCTCGCGCAAGCTCCGCGCCTTCCTCGAAGGCTCCGCCAACGATTACTGATCCCGCCTCGCGTTAAGAGAGGGGATTCAATAGCTCTTGTGTATGGTTGGTATGGCGCCTGCTAACTTGAGGCACCTGGGGCATGGGAAGCTTCAATTCAGAGACAACGAGATGTCGATATCTGGTGGCTCGCTGCCGTTCTCGAAATGCAGCGCCACCGCTTCCTCAATATTGTGAAATAGCTCGTCCGCAGTTTGCCCTTGCGTAAAAATGTCCTGTCCGATGCCGCGCGCGCACCACGTTTCGCCGTCCTGGTAGACTTCCACCTTTACGAGCATTTCGTTTTTCCTTCCTTCGCCGACTCGTCGCTCATGGGCTTCGATTCTCTCGGTTTTTTCATCGCCATCGCGCTCGCTCCTATTTTTGTTGCTCGGCGGTAGCCCAATTCACCGCCGTGCCATAGCCATACACAAGCTCCCCGCCGCGGTCCGCGCCAATCGTCAGCAGCACGCAGAGCACGATCAGTCCCAGCAGCATCAGCCGGCGCAGCTGAGGCGTGAAATTCTTCCGCGCGAAAAATGCGAAGAGGCACAATCCGGCCGCCACGCTCGTCGTCACCAACATCAGCGTCTCGTGAATCCCCAGCGTGCGTTGCGCATCGCCCGGCGGAACGGAATCCTGCGCGGCCAGCCCGCTCAACACAGTCACGATCGCTGCCAGAGTGCCCAGATACATCAAGCGCCCCACCATCCGTTGCATCTCGTCGCTCTTTCTCCACACCGCCAGCAATTCAAACAGCAGCGCCCCGAGCCAAAATACAATCGGGAAGTGCACGAAAATCGGATGAAGATTCAACACCGCCTTCAGCCCCGGAAGCATGATGCGCGAACCTCCTGACGCGGTACGCGAATCGCTCCCCCGCGCCGATTGCCGCCGCATTATCTTCCAAAGGATTCCCCGCCGTAAACTGCTATACAATCTGCGCCAACTTTGCCGCACACATTCCATGCGGCGGATTTTTTCAAGGAGGCGTAATGAAGTGGCTCGTAATTCCGGGCGCGATCGTCGTCGGCATCGTGCTCGCTGCCGCGCTAATCGGCGCCTTCGTGCCGAAGCAGCACACCGTCACGCGCGAGGCCAGCTACCAGCAGCCTCCCGAAGTCATCTGGCAGGCCATCACCGGCTACCAGAAATTTCCCGAGTGGCGAAAAACGCTCGTCCGAGTCGAACCGCTCCCACCCGTCAACGGCAAACCCTCCTGGCGCGAAATCGACGGCCACGGAAATTCAATCCCCTACGAAGTGCTCGAGTGGACGCCGCCGCAACGCCTCGTCACCCGCATCGCCGATCCGAAGCTGCCATATGGCGGCATCTGGACATTCGAGATCGACCCTCTGCCCGCCGGCGCCACGCTGCGCATCACCGAAAATGGCGAGGTCCGCAACGTGATCTACCGCTTCATGATCCGCTACGCCTTCGGCTACAGAATCACGCTCGACGCCTACTTGAAAGCCCTCGGCCAAAAATTCGACGAAAACGTAAGCATCGAAAATTAGAAGTGACGGGTAAACGCAGGCTTAAACGACAACTTCGTGGAGTGTGGCGCAGTAGGCTACCTGCCGCTTCGGATTGTCGCGGTCGTAGAAGACGGGGACCGACATGCTCTGTAGAAGTTGCCTGGTATTGTCTGTTGCAATTACTGTATGCATCTGGCCCGAAAAGTCCTTGAATTCACACTCGATGGACGAGCTGTTCTTGTCGCCGGTCCATTGACGCGTGACTTTGGCCAGCGCCACCTCACCATTTTCCAGCAGGTCGCACTCCGTCCTCTGCCCGCGCCAAATGCCGTAGGGAAGCAGAAGCAACAGCGCGCCGATGGCCGCCATAAACCAATCGCTGGTCTGAAATCTGACGAACGATTGCCGCGGCACCCATTTATTGTAGAGTTGGAAACTGATCACTGCCGCGAATCCGATTGCCATCAGCGATCCCATAATGATGCCGATTTTCCCTTGCGTCGACATGCGTATCTGCCGCGGACAGGTTGTGCGCATCAGCGCCTGATACTTCGCCATCGCTTCCACCGAAGGCGCAAGGTCGGTGTCTGCCCCGCCCCCACGGATGCTGTCACCGAATGTGGAATCAGCCGGTGCTGCTCCTGGCCGCGCCGCGCGCACCGCAACCGCCTCAAGCGTTGCCAGATTCTTCCGTGCGTAAACGTAATTCACAAGCATTCCAAACGCAGGCACACCACAGAAGATCGCGATCTGTATGGGGTTTCGGAAATGCCATCCCCGAACCATGAATGCCACGAACCCCGTGAACATCAACACGGCGAAGGGCATCATTTTCATGCCCCCGCGGAGCGACGCCAACGCTCCATCCCGGTTCCATCCGCAGCTCGGGCAATACCGCTGATTTCCCGCGGCTCGAGTGACGGCATGGCAATTTGGACATGCAGGGAGAGGCATAAGTAATTCTCTCCGCAAATTTTCGCCCCACCAAGCTCCTCGCGACTATCATGTTCCCATGTTGACAAGGCTCGATGTCCGAGGCCTCACGGTGGAATTGCCGGCCGCCTCAGGCTGGCTCCGCCCGGTGAACGACGTATCCTTCACGCTCGCGGAAGGCGAGACACTCGGCATCGTCGGCGAATCAGGCTCCGGTAAAACAATGTTGGCCCTCGCGCTGATGGGACTAGAGCCGCCGGGCGCACGGCGCAAGGGCGAGGCGATCCTCGCAGCGAGCGCCACCACGAATTCTTCCAGCCACGCCGCGAAAAATGGCGGTGCCGTGAATCTCCTCGCTGCCGCCCCGGAAAAAATCCGCGCCCTCCGCGGCCGCGAGATCGCCATGATTTTTCAGGAGCCCATGACCGCGCTCAATCCCGTAATGCGCATCGGCGCGCAAGTCGAGGAAGCAATCCGAGTCCACGCGCCCGCACTACACGCAGACGAAATCCGCCGCCGCGCCCTCGATTCCCTCGAACGCGCCTCCATCCCCGAACCCGGGCGCCGCGCCCGCCAATATCCCCATCAGCTTTCCGGCGGCCTCCGCCAGCGCGTGATGATCGCCATGGCCCTCGCCGCCGGCCCCGGCGTCCTGATCGCCGACGAGCCTACCACCGCGCTGGACGTCACCGTGCAAAAGCAAATCCTCGAGCTCCTCGCGAATCTGCGCCGCGAATTGCAGCTCTCGCTCCTCTTCATCACGCATGATCTCGGCGTCGTCGCCCAGGTCGCCGACCGAATCATCGTGATGTACGCCGGCCGCATCGTCGAGCAGGGCCCCGCAAAAGAAGTTCTCCGCCGCCCGCGCCACCCTTACACCGAAGGCTTGCTTCGCGCCGCCCCCCGCCTCGCCCGCGAAAAACTAATCCCCATCCCCGGCACGGTTCCGGCGCTCGACGCGCTCCCGCCCGGCTGCGCCTTCGCTCCGCGTTGCAGCCAGCACATCGCCGAATGCGACGCCGCCCTCCCCGCCATGCGAGCCGTATCCACAGATCACGCCGCGCGGTGTATCCTTATTTCATGACCCCGACCGACCAGCAGCGCCAAAAAGCTCTCATCCGCGACCGCTTCACCCAGACCGTCGACGCTTTCGCGGACTACGCCGTCAGCTACCGCGCGCAATTCGCCGATTCGCTCGCTCGCCTTGTCTCCGCGCAACCGACCGACAGCGCCGTTGACCTCGCGTGCGGCCCCGGCACTCTCGCCCTGCAATTCGCGCGGCAGGTCCGCTGGGTGCATGCCGTGGATTTGACGCCCGCCATGCTCGCGCGCGCCCGCCGCACCGCCGAAGGCGACGGCCTCGGCAATTTATCCTTCACCCTCGGTGACGCCCAATCGCTGCCTTTCGCCGCGGCCTCGCTCGATATCTCCGTCACCAGTTACAGCCTTCATCACGTCCCCGATCCCGCCCGCATGATTCTGGAAATGGCCCGCGTCGTGAAACGCGACGGCCGCGTCGGCATCATTGACATCGTCGTCCCCGAAGACCCGGCCCGCGCCGAAATCGCCAACCGCATCGAAATCAGGCGCGACCCTTCCCACACGCGCTCGCTCACGCGCAGCGACTTCGAAAAAATGCTCGCCGCCGCCGGCCTGCGCATCCTCGCAAGCGAAGTCCACGAAATCCCGCGCTCCTTCGACCACTGGATGCACGTCGCCGGCTGGCACCGCGATGATCGCGCCTACATCGAAACGCGCCGCCTAATGGAATCCACCATGGCCGACGATCGCGCCGGCTTCCATCCGCAGTTTGCGCCTCCAAACCCCGACGCGCCTCCCAGCTCGCGCAATGAAGCGCCCGACATCAATATGGTGAATACGGCGCTCTTCATCGCCGCCGGGAAAAACTGATCGTGCCTGGCGAAGTCCTCCTCGAAGCGCGCAACCTGCGAAAATCGTATCCCGTCTCAAGCGGCGCCTTCACGCAATCCTCCCGCCGCGCCATCGCCGTCGATAGCGTCAGCTTCTCGCTCTCCCACGGCGAGACGCTCGGCATCGTTGGTGAATCCGGCTGCGGCAAGACGAGTCTCGCGCGCATGCTCCTCCGCCTCATCGAACCCGACTCCGGCGAAATCCGTTTCCGCGGCCAGGACTGGCTCAGCGCGCGCGGCGTCGATTTGCGCTCCCTGCGCCGCAGAATGCAAATGGTCTTTCAGGATCCCATCGCCTCGCTTAATCCACGCATGCGCGTAGCCGGCATCGTCGGCGAGCCGCTCGCGATTCACGAGCCGCAACTCTCCGCCGCCCAGCGCCGCGCCCGCGCCACGGAAATTCTCGCCGCCGTCGGCCTGGGCGCGGAAGCGCTCGACCGCTACCCGCACGAATTTTCCGGCGGCCAGCGCCAGCGCATCGGCATTGCCCGCGCGTTGATTCTCCGGCCCGAGCTCATCATCGCGGACGAGCCCGTCTCAGCTCTCGACGTTTCCGTCGGCGCGCAAATCCTGGAATTGCTCGCCCGCCTCCAGCGCGAATTCTCACTCACGTTAATCTTGATCTCGCACAGCCTTCCGGTCGTCGCCCAACTCTCCACACGAGTAGCCGTGATGCAGTCCGGAAAAATCGTCGAGCTAGGCCCCGCCGAACAAGTCCTCACAAAGCCCCAGCATCCCTACACCCAGACTCTCCTCGCCGCCGTCCCGCAAATTCCAGCCTGAATCGCGCGGAGCTCGCCGCGCCGTTTCGCAGCTGGGTTCTCCTGATACACTCCCTCAGATGAGTTTTAATTTCGAAATTCTAGCCACCGATCCCACCGGCGCGCGCCTAGGCCGTCTCACCACTCCCCACGGCGTGATCGAAACCCCCGCCTTCATGCCCGTCGGCACAGCCGCCACAGTAAAGGGCCAGACGCAGCAGGACCTCGAATGCCTCGGCGTCCAAATCCTCCTCGCCAACACCTACCATCTCTATCTCCGCCCCGGCCACGAACTAATTCGCACCATGGGCGGCCTGCACAATTTCATGTCCTGGCCGCACCCAATCCTCACCGATTCCGGCGGCTATCAGGTTTTCAGCCTCAGCGATCTGCGAAAAGTAAACGGCGAAGGCGTCACCTTCCGCTCGCATCTCGATGGCTCCGAGCATTTCCTCTCCCCCGAAAAAGCCCTCGAAATCGAAATAGCATTAGGCGCGGACATAATCATGGTCCTCGATGAATGCATCGAAGCTCCGGCACCCGAATCGCGCGCTCGCGAAGCCGCCGCCCGCACGCTCGATTGGGCGCGCCGCTCGCGCGATTATTTCGCGCAGCATGGCGACCCCGCGAGCCAAATGCTTTTCGGCATCGTGCAAGGAGGCACGCACCCCACCCTCCGCCGCGAAAATGCAGACGCGCTCGTCGCGCTCGATTTCCCCGGCTACGCCATCGGCGGCCTCGCCGTCGGCGAATCGCACACCGTCACCTGCGAAATCGCCGCCGTCGCAGCCGCCAGCCTTCCCGCCGACCGCCCGCGTTACCTCATGGGCGTCGGCAAACCCGAGCAGCTCGCCGATTACGTCTCGCTCGGCGTGGACATGATGGACTGCGTCCTCCCCACCCGCAGCGCCCGCCACGGCTGCCTCTTCACTTCGGCAGGCCGCGTGCTCATTAGGAATGCGCGCTATGCGAATGATGCTCGCCCGATTGACG
The DNA here is from genome assembly GCA_963701005.1 of uncultured Acidobacteriota bacterium. Classification (GTDB taxonomy): domain Bacteria; phylum Acidobacteriota; class Terriglobia; order Acidiferrales; family UBA7541; genus Palsa-295. The sequence continues at coordinate 499,582 of OY969555.1, read as the reverse complement.
AAGCGTGCCAGTGCGCCGTCTGCCGGCGGTATTCCCGTGCCTATTTGCGGCATCTATTTTCCGCACAGGAGTCGCTCGCGGCCATCCTCAGCACCCACCATAATCTGTACTTTTACCTTGACATCATGCGCAAAATTCGCGAGGCTATCCGTTTTGGGAAGCTCGGAAGTTTCCGCTCTGACCTTCAGGCACGCCTCAAATAGGCAAACCTAAGCAGGCGTTGGGCGCGGTTCAGGGTGGAGTAGAATCTTCGGTGATGGCAGTGGCAGTACAGTCTGCCGGCCTCGGCAGGCTTGCCCGCCCTGGCGGGCACTCGGAATGCGGCGGGCTCGGCCGCAATGGCGGATAATGCATTCATGATCGCAAATTTTGGATGGACGATTGCTGCCAACTTGGCTCATGTGGCGCAAGCCCAGGGCCAGCCCAGCGGCATTGCACTTTTTCTCCCGCTGATTCTCATTATGATCATCTTCTATTTCCTGATGATCATGCCCGCCCAGCGCCGCCAGAAAAAGGTCAATGAAATGCTCAAGGCATTAAAGACCGGCGACAAGGTCATCACCAATAGCGGCATCTATGGAACCGTTGTCGGCCTCGAAGATGATGCCGTTCAATTGCGCATCGCCGAACAAGTAAAAATCAAGATGGCTCGCAGCGCCATCGCTGGCCTACAGGCCGAACCACCGAAGGAGAGTTAGCAGGCTCGCATGAATCCCCAGCTCAAATGGAAATTCATTTTTATCCTCATCGTCATCCTTCTGTGCATTTTCGGGCTCGTCGGCATGCCGGATTTCCCCACGTCCTTCGCCGCCGTGAAGCAGAATCTCACTGACCGCATCAAGCTCGGCCTGGACCTCAAGGGCGGCAGCCACCTCGTTTTGCAGGTTCAAGTCGAGGAAGCCATCGGCCAGCGCTGCGATCAGGCCGTCGATCAGCTCACGAAACAGCTCCACGAAAAAAGCGTCGTAGTCGGCGAAATTCGCCGCCAGGACGATACGCACATCCTCGTCCGCGACGTCGATCCCACCACTTCCGCCAATTTCCGCGATCTCGTCACCACCCAGTTTCCGGATTGGACCATGGCGCCCGCCCCCGGCGAAGCCAGCGGCTACATCCTCGCCATGAAGCCGAGCGTCGTCTCCGAACTCCGCAAAGACACTATGGATCAGGCGCTCGAAACCATCTCGCGCCGCATCAACGCTCTCGGCCTCACCGAGCCAACCATCGCTTTCACCGGCCGCAGCGATAATGAAATCCTCGTGCAGCTCCCCGGCGAAGGCGATCCCACCCGCGCCAAATCCGTGATTCAAGCCAGCGGCCAGCTCGAGCTCAGGCTCGTCGTCGACGACCAGACCTATCCTTCGGAATCCGCCGCTCTCGCCGCCCATGGCGGCGTGCTTCCCCCCGGCTCGGAAATTCTTCCCGGCAAGGCAGAAGGAGTAGGGCCCGGCCAACCCGCCGCCCAGGTTTTCTACATTCTCAATCGCGCGCCAATCATCACCGGACAAGACCTCCGCAGCGAAAACATCAGCCCCAACACAAATAACCCCGGCCAATATCAGGTGGACTTCAAGCTCTCCACCGCCGCCGCCGCCCGCTTCGGTCCTTTCACTTCGGCCAATATCGATCACCGCATGGCCATCGTTCTCAACCACCAAGTTTATTCCGCGCCCGTCATTCGCGGCCGCATCGAAGATTCCGGCATGATCGAATCGTTCTCCCAGGCGGCCGCCCAGGATTTAGTGCTCGTTCTTCGCGCCGGCGCGCTCCCTGCCTCGATCAAATATCTCGAAGAGCGCACCGTAGGCCCCTCGCTCGGCGCCGATTCAATTCGCGAAGGCGTCCGCGCCTCCATCGGCAGCCTCATCGTGGTCATGATTTTTCTTTTGATCTATTACCGCCTCAGCGGTGTCAATGCAGTTGTGGCCCTGATGCTCAATCTCGTGATCCTCGTCGCCTTCATGGCCTATGCGGGAGCCGTTCTCACGCTCCCGGGAATCGCCGGCGTAATCTTAACCATCGGCATGGGTGTGGACTCAAACGTCCTCGTCTTCGAACGCATCCGTGAGGAACTTCGCAACGGCAAGGCCCCCGCCTCCGCCGTATCGACCGGATTCGATCGCGCCTTTCTCACCATCATCGACACGCACGTCACCACGGTCGTTTCGGCCGTCTTTCTCTTTTTGTTCGGCACGGGCCCGGTGCAAGGCTTCGCCATCACCTTGGTCATAGGCTTGTTAGCCAACGTGTTCACTTCCATTTACGTTTCGCGCGCCATTTTCGATTACCACCTGGCGCACATGGAGCGCCAGGCAGAATTGAGCATTTAACGGCCGGGAACATTCCCGCGCCACGCGGTGTCTAATAGAGGCGGATAGGACTCGATGGAATTCTTCAAGGGCGTTAACGTTGACTGGATGGGGAAGGCGAAGTACTTCGTCACCCTCTCCCTGATCCTGCTGGCTCTCGGCTGGCTCTCGATTTGGCACCACGGCATCCACTATGGAATTGATTTCCGCGGCGGCACTCTCGTGTACGTCCGCTTCTCCAGCCCTCCGTCAATTGACCAGATCCGCAAAGGCCTCGAATCCGCCGGCCTCGCGAACAGCTCGATTCAGGGCATCAGCGACATCTCCAACCGCAACTCGCAGAACGACGTCGTAATCGGCCTGGAGCAGCAGGGCACCGGCGACGAATCGCTCGACGCCGGCAAGCAGGCCATCCTCAACGTCCTTCACAAAATCTTCGGCACGGCCGATACCACGGGCAAGCAGGATTTCAATTCCGTCACGCCCTCCGCTCTCGCCGCCTACCTCACGCAAAAAGACCCGCTCAATCTCGGGCCAACCACCGGCGGAGCCGATCGCTACACCCAGCTCGCCCAGAAACTCACCGACGCGCGCGACAAAGACCACGGCGGCATCGTCACCAATTTCGATCAATTGAAAAATGTCGACGGCGCCACCCAGCCTGTCCTCAGTACTCTCGCCGGCAATTTCTCCCTCGGCAATTTCACGATCCTCAACGTCGAGATTGTCGGCCCCAAGGTCGGCGCCCAGCTCCGCAAGCAGGCCATTCTCGCTACCCTCTATGCCTTGGCGGGCATGTTGGTATATATTGCGTTCCGATTCGAGTGGGTGTACGGAGTCGCAGCCGTCATCGCCGTCTTCCACGACGTGCTGATCACGCTGGGCTTCTTCTCCCTCTTTCACTATGAAATTTCGCTGACCGTGATTGCTGCTCTGCTCACTCTGGTCGGCTATTCGATGAACGACACCATCGTCATTTTCGACCGCGTGCGGGAAAACCTCCGGCTCATGCGCCGCGAGTCTCTGCCGGAAATCGTGAATCGTTCAATCAACCAAACTCTCTCCCGCACCATCCTAACCAGCGGACTGACCTTCCTCACCGTTCTGGTACTCTTTCTCATGGGCGGGGAGGTTCTCCGCGCGTTCTCTTTTGCCATGGTGGTGGGAGTTGTGGTAGGAACATACTCCAGTTTCGGGATTGCCGCCCCCATCGTGGTGGTTTGGAACAAATATCGGGGTCAGGGAGTCGCCAGCCGCGCCGGATCCGCAGCCGAAAAGCGCGTGGCGACCGCTAGGAGGTAACCATGTTTGACGATCTTGTCGTCTCCAGTCCGCATACCAAGAGAACCAACACGCCGTGGACTGTAGTCGTCTCGACCGCGATCCAGGCCGGAATCGTGATCATCATGATCTTGATTCCGCTGATTTACACGGAAGCTCTGCCCAAGCAGATGCTTACCACTTTCCTGGTCGCGCCTGCTCCTCCTCCTCCCCCTCCTCCGCCAGCCGTGGCCGTCCAACGGATCATCAAGCCCGTGGCGCGCCTGATTCACAACGGCCAGATGATGGCCCCCACCGTCATCCCCAAAAAAGTTGAAATGATCAAGGAAGAAGAGCTCCCGCCCGATGTCGGCAACGTCGGCTACACCGGCGGCGTCGTCGGTGGAATCGGCGGCGGCACTGCCGGCGGCGTTCTGGGCGGAATCATTGGCGGCGTGGGTTCGAATCTGCCGCCCCCGCCGAAGGCTGCCCCCTCGCGCATTCGCGTCGGCGGCAACGTGCAGGCTGCCTCCTTGGTTCACCAGATGATGCCTGTCTATCCTCCGATCGCGAAGACGGCGCACATCTCCGGCACCGTCATTCTCCATGCCATCATCGGCAAAGACGGCACGGTGCAAAATCTCGAGTACGTCAGCGGCCCGCCTCTTCTGATGAAGAGTGCCATGGACGCCGTCAGGCAGTGGCGCTACAAGCCCACCATGCTCAATGGCGATCCGGTCGAAGTAGACACTACGATTTCCGTCGTCTTTTCTCTCGGCGGTTAATTCAGGCGCGGCCCGGTCCCGCTTGCGGGTCCGGTGCCAGTTGGGCAAAAGTTCCGACCGGCAGGTTCTCGCTGCCGTATTCGTTGGGTGAGGAATGGAGGAGGATCTAACTTTATGTTTTCGACTTTAGCGTGGGGAACCATCGTAATGTTTCAGCAGCAGGGCGGCGAGGTTGGCTGGGATCTGGTCACCATGTGGCACAACATGGGCTACCCCGCCAAGACGGTCGTGGCCATTCTCTTCATCATGTCCGCGTGGTCCGTGGGCATCATGATTGACCGCGCCTTGATGTACAGCGCGGCCCGCAAGCAGTCTCGCGTCTTCGTCCAGCAGGTCGCCGGCGCCTTGAAAGACAATAAACTCGACGAAGCCATCTCCATCGCCGAGCGCAACAAGAAGAGCCACATCGCCAAAGTCGTCGCCACCGGCCTCTCCGAATTCCAGGCGGCCTCGGCTCAGGTAAGCGATGAGGAAGTGATCGAAGCGGCCAAGCGCGGCCTCGAACGCTCCGTCGCCATCGTTCACGCCGAAATGAAGCGCGGCCTTTCCGGCCTCGCCACCATCGGCTCCACCGCTCCTTTCGTCGGCCTCTTCGGCACCGTCATGGGCATCATCAACGCCTTTAAAGGTATTTCCGCCCAGAAGGCCACCGGTCTTTCCGCCGTCGCCGGCGGTATCGCCGAAGCTCTCGTCACCACCGCGCTCGGCTTGCTCGTCGCCGTCCCGGCCGTGTGGACCTTCAACTATTTCACCAACAAGGTCGAAGCCTTCGACGTCGAGATGGACAATTCCTCGATGGAACTCATCAACTACTTCATCACTCGCCGAGGCGGAAAGAAGTAACCCATGGCGTATAAACCAAAAGCACCGCCGGTGATGGCCGCCCCAAACGTGATCCCCATGGCGGACATCATGCTGGTCTTGCTCATCATCTTCATGGTCGTCACGCCCATGTTGCAGAAGGGCGTCTCGGTGGATATGGCCAAGGTCAATAACGCCGAGGACATGCAGGATGCCGACAAGGACGACGCCATCATCCTGGCCGTCACCCGCGACGGCAAAATGTTCCTCGGCAGCAAGCAGATCACCCTCGACCAGATCACCACCGCGGTCAAGGACCAGCTCGCCAACCGCATCGACAAGACCGTCTTCGTCCGCTCCGACGCTCGCGCCAAGTACGGCGAGGTCGTCAAGGCCGTTGACGAAGTCCGCGCCGCCGGTGTGGATAATCTCGGCCTCTTGACCGAAAAAAATCAGAAGAAGGGCGAAGCCCCGGCCGCTCCTCCGCCTCCCGCCGGCGGGTCGGATTAGCAGTAGGGCAGGGCACGCTAAAGGAGTTCTCCCATGGGAATGGCAGTTGGTACAGGCAAAGGCAGTATGTCGGAGCCGAACATCGTTCCTCTAATCGACGTGCTCCTCGTCTTGATCATCATTTTCATGGTCATCACGCCGACCACGCCCAAGGGCCTCGATGCTCTCGTTCCACAGCCAGCTCCTCCGAATGCGCACGAAGATCCCGCCCTCCTGGCGAAGACCATCGTCGTCCAGGTCACCGCCAACGGCAAAGTGCTGATCAATCAGGACGCAACCAGTTGGGATGATCTCGGCACGCGCCTCGAAGACATCTTCAAGACTCGCGCCGAGAAAGTAGCTTTCGTAAAGGGCGATGACGCCGTCGAATTCGCCGAAGTCGCCCGCGCCATTGATATCATGCGCGGCTCCGGCATCGACAAAGTCGGCCTGATCACCGCCAAGGTCGAAGCCGGCCAGTAGTTCGTCCGGTTCTTGAGGTCATCTGTTTTTTCCCGCCGGCCTGGGGGCTTTTCACTACGGCGGGCGCACCCATCACCAAGGAGAGCAGGGATGCAGCGGAAGCCTCAAACTCTTTTGCTTGTTGCCGTTGTCCTCGCCGCGCTTGCTTCCACCAGCGCTTGCGATAAACTCCGCGCCCGCGACAAACTCAATAAAGGCGTTCAGGCCTTTAAGGGCAATCAGTTCGATCTCGCCATTGAGGACTTCAAGGACGCCAAGGCCCTCGACCCCACTCTCACCAATGCCCGCCTCTATCTCGCCACGGCTTACGCCAACCAGTACATTCCCGGCGCTCCCTCCGACGAGAACATTCGCATGGGCAAGCAGGCCATTCAGGAATTTCAGGAAGTCCTCGAAAAAGATCCCAAGAATCTCTCCGCCATCGACGGCATCGGCTCGATCCTTTACAACATGGGCGGCACGCCTTTCGATCCCGCCAAATTCGAGGAATCGAAGAAGTTCCACAAGCTCCACATCCAGTACAAACCCGAGGATCCCGAGCCCTATTACTGGATCGGCGTGATCGATTGGTCCCTCGCCTACCGCGGCAACAAAGACATGCGCGAGGAGTACAACCGCACCGCCAAGAAGACCATCAAAGACACCGATCCCATGCCCCCCGCGCTCGCCGCCCAGTTCCAGCAGAAATATGGCGCGCTCATTGATGAAGGCATCGAAAATCTTAAAAAAGCCACCGAAGTCAGAACCGATTACGACGACGCCATGGCTTATCTGAATCTTCTCTATCGCCAGAAAGCCGATACGGAGGCCACCCCCGCCGCCCACGACGCCGACAACAAGATTGCGGACGATCTGGTTGACAAGGTCAAGGCCATCAAGCAAAAGAAAATGGAGAATCCCCAGCCCACTTCCTAGTCACGAATTTTCTCCATCCCTGCAACCATCTCCCCGGCGGGCCGCTCAAGCCCGCCGGTTTTTCTTTTCATCCCAATCCTTGTTTCTTCTTCTCCGTAGGGGCACGGCATGCCGTGCCCCTACGGCGTCGCTTCACGCCACCACGTTCATCCTTCGCACCCCTCGCGCCTCTCCCTCTCCGTGCCCTCAAGCATTTTTCAGTGTCCTCCGTGTTAAGTACGGCGTAAAAAAAACCCGCCTCACGAATCGAAGCACACCCCGAAGTAACATTATTTTGACTTGCGCAATTGCATAAGTCTGGCGTAGCCTTGCCGCTTCCCGGCACCCATCAATCTCACACGGAGGAATCCCATGCCCCCAACTCAAAATCTCACCGGCCCCGGCGGCCGCCTCTTCGCCGAACCGAAGCCCGGCGCCGATGAAGCGACCTTCCGCGTGGACAACACCAGCGCGGCCTACTACAACTCGCCCTACTACCTCCTTCACAAGAATCAAGTCCAGCCCATCCCGCCCCCGCGCAAAAATGCCCCGCTGCAGTTGGACTTGACCGATTTCCTCGGCTCCGAATTGATCGCCGCCATCGAGCGCGCCGGTCAAATTTCATTCCACGCCGTGGGAGACACCGGCGCCGCCAAGGTAAATCATCAGCAGACCGTCCAGCGCGCCATCGCGAATGAAGCCAGTGTGGCCGATGCCATGACCGCCGAAATCGCCAGCGGCGGTCCGAATCCCCCGGCCTTTTTCTTTCATCTCGGCGACGTAATCTACAATTTCGGCGAGGCGCAATACTATTACGATCAATTCTACGAGCCCTTCCGCGGCTACGATCGCCCCATCTTTGCCATTCCCGGCAACCACGATGGCTCCGTCTTCGGCCAGGGTTCAACCGCCCCCCAGGTCCCCACGCTCGACGCTTTCTTGACCAACTTCTGCGCCTCAGCCCCCGGCCCCTCCCCCGACGCCGGTGGCCTGATCCGCAGCGTGATGACCCAGGCCGGCGTCTATTTCACGCTCGACGCTCCCTTCGTTTCCATCATCGGCCTATACAGCAACGTCCTCGAAGGCCCCGGCGTAATTTCCTCGCAGGGCGGCAATTTCCCCATCACGGACGATCAGCTCGCCTTCCTGCAAAGCGAACTCGAGCGCCTCGCCCCAGACCGCAGAGCCGGCAATCGCGCCGTAATCCTCGCCCTCCATCATCCTCCGCTTTCCGCCGATGCCGAACACGCCGGCTCCACCGGCGAGCAAGCCGATATGGACGCCGCCTGCAAAGCCGCCGGCCTCTGGCCAGACCTGGTCCTCTCCGGCCACGCCCACCTCTACCAGCGCTTCACGCGCACCGTCGGCCCCAATAATCAGCAAACGCCCTACATCACTGCCGGCAGCGGCGGCTTCGCCGCCACTCCCCCGCAGCAGAAACTAGGCCCAGCCCCCATCACAGTAGGCGACCACACCCTGGAAATTGACCCCATCGTAAAATTCGGCTACCTCGTAATCACCTGCGACGCAAAAACACTCTCGGTAGCTTTCCGCGTCCCCGCAGCAAACGGAAAAGTCCAGGACCTCGATTCGGTGAGCGTGAATCTCCAAACAGGAAAACTAGCCAGCGGCAGCAGCGCAAAAACCAAGGGTAAAGGTAAATCAGGCAGCGCGAAGGCAAAATCCGGCGGACAGACTCCCCCCGCTCGCTCTCACGGCAAACAAAAAAAGTAACGCAAAAGTAGCGCCCTGCTCATCGCTTCAGGCTGCGTCATTCGCAGCGGACGGCAGCGCCGGAGCCAGCCAGTGAAATAAAAATGAGTTTCGACCCCGAAAATTTCTTTACTGAACCGAAAACCAATGCCGGGTGCGGTTGCACGCCGAACAAACGGAAAGCATCACGGGGACTTCGACTAAGACACCAACCACAGTTGCGAGTGCCGCCCCTGATGCGGGTCCGAACAAAGCAATGGCTGTAGCCACGGCAAGCTCAAAGAAATTGCTGGCTCCAATCAATGCTCCTGGAGCCGCCACCGAGTGCTCGACCTTCAGGACCTTCATCAGTCCATAAGTCACTGAAGAATTGAAGTACACCTGTAACGTGATCGGGACAGCGATCAAGAGCACGTGGAAGAAGCGGCTGGTGATGTTGTCAGACTGGAAGGCAAAGATGAAAATCAGTGTCGCCAGCAACGCTGTGATCGTCACAGGCGCAAACCGCGGTAGCAGCGTTCCTTCAAACCACTCTTGGCCGTGTGTTCGGATTAGCCAAGCTCTCAGCAACGTGCCAGCAGTCAGAGGAACAACGATGAAAACCACAACCGAGTACAGTAGAACCCGAAACGGCACGATCAGCGACGAAGCTCCCGCCACAAGAAACCGCACAATCGGCGCAAACGCGATGAGCATAATGAGATCGTTCACGGACACCTGTACCAGCGTGTACGCCGGGTCTCCGTCGGTTAGGTGGCTCCAGACGAACACCATCGCGGTGCAGGGGGCGGCGGCCAGAATTATGCAACCGGCGATGTACTGATCGGCCTCAGCAGCTCCAATGAAAGCCCGGAAAGCCACCCGGAAGAAAAACCAGGCAAGCAGCGCCATTGAAAACGGCTTCACCAGCCAATTCACCCCTAGGGTGACCAGCAGCCCGGAGGGCTTCTTCCCGACATTTCGGATGGACGTGAAGTCCACCTTCATCATCATCGGAGTAATCATCAGCCAGATGAGGACTGCAATCGGTGCGTTGATATGGCTTCCGCGACCGAATTCCAGACCGCGAAGGCTCTGGACGGCTGCTGGAACGATCTTGCCGAGGGCCACCCCGGCCACCATGCAGAGTCCAACCCAGGCGGACAGGTAGCGCTCGAAAAATGTTAGTCGTTTCTCGTGGGCTACGGATGGCGCAGCCGCAACTCTGGTCATGCCGTCTTTGACTTGTTGAGCCGAATGATTTTGCACAGTTTCATTGCCCCCCGGACCTGATCTGCTCATTCGTGGCCGATCCGCTCGATTTGCTCCTTGATCGCCAGTTTGTCGAGGCTGGAAAGCGGCAAACAAAGGAATAGCCTGATCCTATGATCGAGGATCATGAAGGCTTCTCGAAATGCGCGCTCGAGCACTCCCGGCTCGTCCCCCGCATTCCCCGGATCTGGCATCCCCCAATGCGCCGTCATCGGGTGCCCCGGCCACACAGGACACGTTTCCCGCGCCGCGTCGTCGCACAATGTAAGTAAAAAATCCATCTTCGGCGCCCCGGGCTTCTCAAACTCATCCCAGCTTTTGCTCCGCAATCCCTCGGTCGAAATCCGCGCCCTCTCAAGCTCCTTCAACGCCAGCGGATGCACTTCGCCGTACGGATGGCTCCCAGCGCTATAAGCCGTGAACTGAGCCCCGCCCTTGTTGTTCAAGATTGCCTCAGCCAAAATCGACCGCGCCCGGTTCCCCGTGCACAAAAAAGTACGTTGTAGTGTTTCTCCATGTCCCTCAGCCCTTTTTTGTTTCTCCGCCCGCGCAGCACGACGGCGCGCAACAGGACTTGTCCTCCACCTTTTTCCCCGTCGCCGGTTTCTTCGCCCGGATAAACGCGCTCACAAATTTCCCCTCCACCTCGGCCGCAATCGCATCCACATCAATCCCCCGCGCCGTCAAAAACTGCCGCGCATCCTCCACGCTATAAACCCTCGTCACTTCAATCTCGATTTCCTCGAATCCAGCCCCCGCCAATTTCGACCGGTACTCCCCCTCCTCGAGCGCCCCCGCCACGCATCCCACCCACAACTCGATGTTTCTCCGTATCTCCGCCGGCACAGCCCCGCGTACCACCACGTCCGAAACCGCAAATCTTCCCCCAGGCCGCAGCACCCGCAAAGCCTCCCGCAGCACCCGATCCTTGTCCGCCGAAAGATTGATCACGCAATTCGAAATCACCACGTCCACAGAATTTTCCGGCAGCGGAATATTTTCAATCTCGCCCTTCAAGAACTCCACGTTCTCCACGCCCGCTTTCCTCTGATTCTCACGTGCCAGCTCGAGCATCTCGTCCGTCATATCCAGCCCATAAGCTTTCCCCGTCGGGCCCACGCGCTTCGCCGATAGCAACACGTCAATCCCGCCGCCCGACCCCAAATCCAGCACGCGCTCTCCTGCCTCCGGTTTTGCAAGCGCCGTGGGATTCCCGCACCCAAGCGAAGCCGCCACCGCCTGCTCCGGCAATCCAGCCGTCTCGCCCAGAGCATACAAGTTCGAAGAAATCGGATCGCAGCAGGGAACCGCGCTAGCCCCGCCGCCGCAGCACCCGCCCGCCTCGCCCGCCGACACCCGCCGTGCAGCCTCGCCGTACTTCTCCTTCACCACTTCCTTAATTCCTTCTGAGCCCATTTCTTTCTCCTTTTCACTTGCAGATTTGCACGATCTCTTTCGGCGCAACCACCCGATTCCGCGTGCAGCACTCCGCATACAAAAATCCGAGCAGCTCCGTCAGCGCCTCCACATCCGCCCGATACCAAAGATAAGTTCCCTCACGCCGGACGGTCACCAACCCTTCGTTCTTCAGCTTGTCCAGATGATGCGAAAGTGTGGAATTCGGAATTTCAAGCTCCGACTGAATGTCTCCCACCACCAACCCCTCAGGCTCAGCCGTCATCAGCAGCTGCATGATCCGCAGCCGCGGCTCCGTCCCCATCGCCGAAAACATGTCCGCGTAACGCACAATTTTCGCAGCAGGCACGCTCTTCATATTTCCATAATACTGGAAATACGGAAGCTTTGCAACGCTTTCTTCTTCGCCGCCGCTCCCATTCCACTCCCCACCACCTCCGTGCCCTCCAGCAGTTCTCAGTGCTCTCTGTGTTAATGTTCTCGCCGTTTTCTTCGTCTTCTTCATTTGCTCCTACGGGCACTGTCCTTCTTCTTCCCGTCGACATCCGGCCGCGGATCCCCCACAAATCCATCTCGATTCGGCATTTTCACCCCCGCCAACGACTTCTCGTCCAGCGTCGCCTTCTCATCCACAATTCCATTTAAGTACAAAATGTAAGCGGTCACCGCATAAGTCTCATCCGCCGTAAGACTGCCGGGCCTCTGATATGGCATCGCCCGGTGTATGTAATCCCATACGGTCGTTGCATAAGGCCAGAAGCTGCCGACGGTCAGCACAGGATTCTTGTCTTTCAACGTCCCCCGGCCACCCGCCAGCGCCGGGTATGGCGCCACGCCCTCCCCGCGCCCTCCATGGCAGTTAGCGCACTTGATCTGGTACACAAGCTGCCCCTCCGTGACCGTCCCGCGTCCGCTCGGCAAGCCCGACCCATCGGGCCCGACCGAAATGTCTCGCTGCCGAATTTCCTCCGCCGTGGCAGGCGTTCCTATCTTGTACCTGTCGTTTTGCCCCGCCCCAGCCGCGAAGGCTGCCAATGCCCCCGCAGCCGCCCCGAGCACCCAAATATTATTCCTCTTCATGAGTCACCCTCCCATCTGTCTGCACTCGCCATGTCTTGATCCCGTTATAGTGATCCGTGGCATTCTCCCCGCGCACTGCCAGCAATTCTTCCCGCGTAGGCTGCACGTACCCGGTTTCATCCGTGCATCGCGACCGCAGCGTAGTCTCCCCCCCATCCCACCACCACCCCAGCCGAAAACGAGTGAGCGCCTTCGAAAAAACCGGCTCATTCAATTCCGCCTTCTGCCAGCCCTTCACCCCATTCGTCGACACCTCAACCCCAGTAATCCTCCCTCTCCCCGACCACGCCAACCCGGTGATTTCATAAAATCCCGGCCCCGCCAACCGCTGCCCTCCCGCCGGCCGCGTAATCACGGACTTCGCTTCCATCACGAATGTAAATTGCCGCGCTTTCCCATCCGACATCAGGTCCGTATAAAAAGCAGTTTCGTAAGCCGTCATCAGCGGCCCTTCCACCAACTTCACCCGTCCCACCCACTTGGTATTCACATTGCCTTCCCACCCCGGCACCACCAACCGCACCGGATAGCCCTGTTCCGGCCTCAGCGCCTCGCCGTTCTGCCCATAAGCCACCAGAACATCATCAAGCGCTTTCTCGAGCGGAATGCTCCGCGCCAATCTCCCCGCATCCGCTCCTTCCGCCACGATCCACTTCGCCCCAGGCTTCACTCCCGTTTCCTCCAGCAGTGTCCGCAGCGGCACCCCGGTCCATTCGCTGCAACTCAGCAATCCATGGCTCCGCTGCGGATCGGCTCCCGGCCGCCCGATTTGCTCCCCGCCGCTATTCCCCGCGCACTCAAGGAAGTGAATTCGCGAAACCGGAGGCAGCCTGTAAAGATCCTCCATCGTGAACACCAGCGGCCGCTCCACCAAGCCATGAATCATCAATTCATGCTGCCGTGGATCAATGTCCGGGACGCCGTAATGATGCACCTCGTAATGCAGCGCCGAAGGCGTGATGATTCCCACCAAATCCTGAAGCGGCGTCCGGCTGGACCCCGACGCCGGCGTGGCCGACTCGCGAAAATACCGGCTGGACTTCTCGAAATGCGATCGTTCGCCGTAAGCCCGCCGAGGCGCCCCCAGCTCGTGCGGGATGTCGGAAGCGCTCGCGGCAATCGATCCCACCGCAGCCGCGCCTGCTGCCAGAAAGTTTCTTCGCGTCAGATTCCGAGGCTCCATAAGTCACTCCTTTCTTCGTTCAAATAGTCCATCTAAATCTAATATTGACGATATTAAATTAATTAGGGTAATAAAAAATACCGCCGGTTCATACGTTCATGATTAACCGCGCCGCGTTCGGGAATTCAGCCAGGCACTTCCGGTTCACCCGGTAGTACTTGAACGTCCCGCGCCGCTCCGAAAACACGAACCGCGCCTTCCGCAAGATCTTCAAATGATGCGAAATCGTCGGCTGCCCCACCGCGAATCGCTCCACGATGTCGCACACGCACACCGCCTCCCGGTTCGCCGCCAGCAAATTCAATATCCGGATCCGCGTCGGATCCGCCAGCGCCTGGAACCACCGCGCATACTCCCGCGCATCCCCCCGCCCCAGCGGCCCGATCGCCACCGGGCAGCAGCACCCCTCCACATACTTCACCGCCGCATTCTTCTTCCGCCCCAGCCGCTTCATCAACGCTCCGCTCGAGTCATCATCCTATATCAATCGACATCCGTCAATATATGACCAGCGCCTCGCCGACCAAGGCGCTGCAGGCGCGGCACAATGGGCGCGCTACAGCTTCCCTCAAAACGCAAACGTCACCGCCCCCACCAAAAACAAAAACGACACCGCATGATTCCACCGCACGTGCTCGCCCAAATACACCCAAGCAAACACCACAAACACGCAAAGCGTGATCACCTCCTGAATCACCTTCAATTGAAACGCCGTGAACTCCCCATACCCGATCCGGTTCGCCGGCACCTGAAAGCAATACTCCAGAAAAGCAATCAGCCAGCTCACCACAATCACCGTCGCGAGCGGCGCCTGCCGGTATTTCAAATGCCCATACCAAGCAATGGTCATGAAAATGTTCGAACAAATCAGCAGCAGTATTGTCGTCATGGCCCCCGATTCCTCTCACACCCGTATTTTGCAACTCCGCGCCGCACCCACCCTCGAACTCAAATCACCGGCTGGCTCATCTAGCTCTCTTTCCCCCCTCTCACAGTCTCTCTGCTAAAACAGGAATCTTTGTGGGTCGCGGTTTCAACCGCGACATATATGCTTCCAAATCATGACGGCTTTAGCCGCTGAAGTTCCTCTCTTGCAGTTCTCCTATGGACTCTTCGACGTCCCCCGCACAAATATAATTTCCTTTCCCCCCGTTACGCGTTAGCATCCTCCCCATGTGGAGCCTCAAGAACGCCCTCCTCTTCTCGCTCGTAGTCGTAGGCGTCTGGTTCATCGCCGCCTGGCTGCGCCTCGCCCGCAAAGAATCCGCCGCCCCCGCGCCCGAAAAGCCCCACACGCTCTACCATTCCTTCACCGGCTTCATCGCCTGCTTCTTCGATACGCTCGGCATCGGCAATTTCGCCCCCACCACTTCCGCCTTCAAATTCCGCGGCTCCGTCGCCGACGAAAAAATTCCCGGCACCCTCAACGTCGGCTACGCCCTCCCCACCGTAATCCAAGCGCTCATCTACATCTCCATCGTCGAAGTCGATATCTGGACGCTCGTCCTCCTCATCGTCGCCTCAGTCCTCGGCGCCTGGCTCGGCGCCGGCATCGTCTCCAGATGGTCCCGCCGCAACGTCCAAATCGGCATGGGCTTTGCTCTCCTAGCCGCAGCAGGCCTCATGCTTCGCACCCAACTCCACCCCAACCTCGCCGCCGGCAACACGCTCGAACTCCGCGGCCTCCTACTCGCCGTCGGCCTCATCGGCAATTTCGCCCTAGGCGCTCTCATGAGCCTCGGCATCGGCCTCTACGCTCCCTGCCTAATCATGATCAGCCTCCTCGGCATGGACCCCCACGCCGCCTTCCCCATCATGATGGGCTCCTGCGCATTCCTAATGCCCATCGGCGGCATCCGCTTCGTTCGCAAAGGCGCCTACGACCGCCCCGCCGCCGTGATCATGACTTTCGCCGGAATCCCCGCCGTCCTAATCGCCGCCTATATAGTCCGCTCGCTCGATCTCTACTACGTCCGCTGGCTCGTAGTAGTAGTCGTCGTCTTCGCCGCCACCATGATGCTCCGCTCCGCCACCCGCGAGCGCCAATCCATCCCCGCCGCCGAATCCACTTCCCAGTCGCTCTAGAATTTTTCTGGCTCCGTTAATATCGTCGGCCGCGTAATCATGCACTGCCAAGCGCCATAGTCGCGTCACAAGTTAGCCCAGCCCGCCGTTTTCTGGCGCACTGGGTACCGATCCGCGATAATCCCCAAGCGCCGTAGGTGCGGCACTCCCTGGCCCTCCGAGCTCTCGCCTTCGCAATGCGCCCTCATCCATCCACCCCCGCCGTGTATAATCCCCTCCGCTCACAATGCTCGCCGCTGGCACCAAAACAGGCCACTACGAAATTCTAGCCACCCTCGGCGCCGGCGGCATGGGCGAAGTCTATCGCGCCCGCGACACCCGCCTCGGCCGCGATGTCGCCCTGAAAATTCTCCCCGCCTCCTTCGCGCGCGATGGCGACCGCCTCCGCCGTTTCGCCCAGGAAGCCCAATCGGTAGCCGCGCTCAACCATCCAAATATCCTCGCCGTATTCGATGTCGGCGAACACGACGGCTCACCCTTCCTCGTTTCCGAGCTACTCGAGGGCGAAAGCCTCCGCGCCCTGCTCGATCGCGGCGCCCTGCCTCAGCGAAAAACAATCGAGTACGGTGTCCAGATCGCCCAGGGCCTCGCCGCCGCTCACGAAAAAGGCATCGTCCACCGCGACCTCAAGCCCGAAAATATTTTCATCACCAAAGACGCCCGCATCAAAATTCTTGACTTCGGCCTTGCGAAACTCGCGCAACTTCCCGGCGCAACCGTACCCCCCGAGCACGACATCACCCGCACCAGTTCCCACACCGCCGCCGGCGTCGTCATGGGCACTGCCAGCTATATGGCCCCGGAGCAAGTCCGTGGCCTCCCCGCCGACCCGCGCACAGACATCTTCGCCTTCGGCGCCGTCCTCTGCGAAATGCTCTCCGGCCGCAGCGCCTTCCGCCGCGACACCGCCGCCGAAACCATGACCGCTGTTCTAAAAGAAGACCCGCCCGAACTCTCCGCCGCCACTCACCCGGTCTCCCCGGCGCTCGATCGCATCATCCGTCGCTGCCTCGAAAAAAATCCCGAGCAGCGCTTCCAATCCGCCCGCGATCTTTCCTTCGCTCTCGGCGCACTCTCCGGTTCCGACGCCACTGCCACAGAAAAAGTCGCGCAGCATGCGCCACGAAAACAGCCGCTCGGTCTTTGGCTCTCGATCGCGGCCGCTCTCGTCGCTGCCTGCGCCGTCACCTGGTTTGTCGCCCGCCGTCCCGCTCCTGCGGCACGCATGCAGTTCTCCATTTCCGTTCCCGCCGAAGTCAAAGACATGGCCCTCTCGAACGACGGTTCCATGCTCGCTTTCGTCTCCCCGGGAGAAAACTCCGGCATTCCCATGCTCTACGTCCAGCGCCTCGGAGCGCCCAATGCCGCGCCTCTCCCCGGAACCGAGGGCGCCAGCTTTCCTTTCTGGTCGCCGGACAACACCTATCTCGGCTTCTTCGCCAATGACAAGCTCAAGAAAGTCCCCGTCTCGGGCGGAACTCCCCAAGTCCTCGCCAATGCCTTCTCAGCACGGGGCGGCACCTGGAGTTCCCGCGGCGTGATCGTTTTTGCCCCCAACGTCGGAATTTCCATCTGGCGCGTCAATGCGGACGGCACCGATGCCGCCCCTCTCACTGACACGCTCTTTCTCAAGGGCGAACAGACCCATCGTTGGCCTGTCTTCCTTCCCGATGGCAATCATTTCTTGTTTTGGGGCGGAAACTTCGCTGAGGCTCGCGACGACCGCGTCAGCGGCATCTATGCCACTTCCATCGACAAACAAAAGAACGACCGCCGCCTCGTTCTTCTCAACCACTCAAGCGCCCAATACGATTCCGGCCACCTGTACTACGCCGACGCCCAGGGGCAGCTCTTGAGCCTCCCTTTTGATCCTTCCAAGGCAATTGCCTCCGGCAGTCCGGCCGTCGCGGCCGACTTCGTCGGGTTTCAGCCTTCCACTTACTGGGCAGCTTTCTCCGCGGCTGCCAACGGCACCCTCGTTTACAGCACCGCCACCGGCGCTGTCCTCTCCGTTCTCACTTGGATGGACCGCTCCGGCAAGGAGCTCGGCCGCGTCAGTGATCCCGACATCATTGCCAATCCTACAATTTCACCCGATGGACGCCGCGTGTCCGTGGACGTCACCGACCTGAAGGCCAAGAACGTCGATGTTTGGCTGATGAGTCTCACCAATGCCGGCAGCTCCCGCTTCACCTTCGACCCCTCGGAAGAAGCCGTCGGTGTTTGGTCGCGCGACGGCGGCATCGTCGCCTTCCGTCGAGTTGCCACCGGCGGCGTGAATATTATTCTGAAAGGAACTTCCGGTCTCGAACACGAAAAGGATGCCCTAACTGTTCCCGTCAGCGGCACGGACGACATAATTCCCAACTCCTGGTCCGCGGACGATCAGCAAATTCTCTGCTCCTACTACAGTTCCTCCGGCTCAAGCCTGGCCATCATCTCCCTCCGCGGCGGCACAGTTTCGCCATTCCTCCCTTCCAAATCCAACGAGAGCGCCGGCATGATTTCCCCGGATGGCAAATGGGCCGCCTATGTCTCCGATGAATTGGGAAACCCCGAGGTTTACGTCACCACGTTTCCCGCCGGCGCCGGACGCTGGCAGGTTTCCCGCGGCGGTGGCAAGGAACCTCGCTGGCGCCCCGACGGCAAGGAAATCTTCTACATCGATCCAAAAGGCGTCCTCACCGCCGTCCCCGTCACCACCACCGCCGATTCCTTCTCCACCGCAAATCCCACCCCCCTCTTCCAAGTCCACGCCCGCGCCCCCATCTCCTCCACCGACATCTTTACCTACGACGTCTCAAAAGACGGCCAGCGCTTCCTAGTCAACCGCTACGTCAAGCCCGACCACATAACTCCCCTAACGGTAATCTTCAACGCCTCCGCCGACCTCGGTCACTGAGCCTCAAGTGGCGCAGACACTCCTGTCTGCGCTCCGACGAGCAATCATCATCCCAACCGCCACAATCGAAAATCGGACCTCAAGATTCCAAGCCCATCACGTTCTCACCCTGAAGGCATCCGACAAGGATGCCTGAAGGATCTCTGCCGCACTTCTCAGCAACCAAATCATTTCCCCGCTCCCACCCCGCCACTGCGCACCATCAAGCGCCGTAGGTGCGTCAGAAGATAGCCCAGCCCGCCGCTTTCCGGCGGGCTGGGTAAACAACGCTTAATAGTCCCGAGCGCCGTAGGCGCGACACATCCTTACTCGCGGGGCCGTCACAAACACCACGGCCGCCAACAACGCCACTCAAATTCTTTACACCACGCCATTGACACATCCCCACGATCTTTGTGCTAGCTTTTTCACGGAGCGAATTCCTTTGATTCGCACCAAGGACCTTCGCCATGGCGCCGCAAGAAAAATCGAAAGGAATCCCAGCCAGCACTACCAACCGCCCCACCGCGCTCCTCCCAAGATCCGCCCCCAAAATGCCGCTCCCTGAGCACAGCGAGCACATCACATGCTCCCGCCAGCCCAATCCAAATCGACTCTCAAAACCATTTCGAAATGAACATAAGCCTTTTGATTTCAATGCAATGCAATTTTGGAATCGACTCTCTAACTGGCTTTTCCAGACCGGCCGACCAACCCCTATTCCCCTTCATCAAATATGTATCGAGGCTCATCCCACGCTGATGCTCCAGGAGGCCACCCATTGCCTCCCAGGAACAATCTTCGCCGGAGGCCGCCACTCGGACTAAAATAACGTCTCCCATGGACCCGCTCCAAAAATCCGCCATCACTCCCGCCGCCCGCCGCACCGTTGATCTCCGCTTCGTCGAGCTGATGGACAAGGTCCGCCGCAATCGTCCCGGCGACGATCTCGAACTCCTCCGCCGCGCCTACGATTTTGCCGCCGAGCAGCACAAAACTCAGACGCGCCTCTCCGGCGAGCCGTTCCTCTCCCACCCCGTCGAGGTCGCGCATATCCTCGCGGACATGCGCCTCGACGTCACCTCCCTCTGCGCCGCCCTCCTTCACGACGTCGTAGAAGACACCAAAATTCCCCTCGAGCAAATTTCCGATCAGTTCGGCGCCGACGTCGCCCGCCTCGTCGAAGGCGCCACCAAAATCAGCCGCCTCGATCTCCTCGCTCCCGAAGCGCGCCAGGCCGAAAACGTCCGCAAGATGCTGCTCGCCATGGTCAATGATGTCCGCGTCATCATGGTCAAACTCGCGGACCGCCTCCACAATATGCGCACGCTCGAATATCTCGATTCCGAGCGCCAGCAGCGCATCTCCCGCGAAACCCTCGACATCTACGCCCCGGTCGCCAACCGCCTCGGCATGGGCTTGATTCGCGGCGAGCTCGAAGATCTCGCCTTCCGCTATCTCGAGCCCGAATCCTTCCTCGACATCCAGAAGAAAATTTCCACCAAGCAAAAAGTCTTCGATAAATTCCTGCACGAAGTCGAGGCCTCCATTCGCGCCAAGATGGTCGAAAACGGCATCCCCGCCGAGGTTCAGGCCCGCATCAAGCGCCTCTATTCCCTCCATCTCAAAATCCAGAAGCAGCAGCGCACTCTCGACCAGGTCTTCGATTTACTCGCCGTCCGCGTCATCACCGACACCGTGAAAAACTGCTACGCCGCGCTCGGCGTCATCCATCAAATCTGGCCGCCGCTCCCCGGCCGTTTCAAAGACTACATTGCAATGCCGCGCCCCAACCTCTACCAGTCCCTCCACACCACCGTCATCCACGCCGGCCAGCCCTTCGAAGTCCAAATCCGCACCCAGGAAATGCACCGCATCGACGAGCAAGGCGTTGCCGCTCACTGGAAATACAAGGACGGCCGCGAAATTTCTCCGGCGGACGACCAGAAAATCGTCTGGATGCGCCAACTAATTGAATGGGTCCAGGAGATGCAGGAACCCAGCGAATTTCTCTCCACTCTCCGCGTGGACCTCTACCCCGAAGAGGTTTACACCTTCTCGCCCAAGGGCCGCGTCGTTGTCCTCCCGCGCGGCGCCACGCCCATTGATTTTGCATACGCCATCCACACCGAAGTAGGCCATCAATGCAGCGGCGCGAAAGTGAATGGCGCCATGGTTCCCCTCCGCCACGGCCTCGCCAATGGCGACGTCGTCGAAATCATCACCCAGAAAGGCCACGAGCCTTCACGCGACTGGCTGAGCTTCATCCACACATCCCGCGCTCGCACCAAAATTCGCCAGTGGATCCATCTCCACGAACGCGCGCAAGCCACCGAAGTTGGCCGCCGCCTCCTCGATAAGGAAGCCCGCCAGGCCGGTGTGAGCTTGAAAAAAATTACCGCGGAAGATTGGCAGCGCGTCGCCGCCGAATACGGCTGCGCCCGCGCCGAAGACCTATACGCTGATCTCGGCTACGGAAAATGGTCCGCGCGCCAGGTGCTCTCGAAAGCCAGCGGACTCCCGCTCAACGAGCCTTTCGAAGATCAGCGCCCCAAGCTCGTCACCACCGTTAAACGCATGCTCGGCATGAGCGATGCCGCCGTCGTCGTCCGCGGCCACGACGACCTGATGGTCTATCGCTCGAAATGCTGCAACCCCATCCCCGGTGACGACATCATCGGCTACGTCACCCGCGGCCGCGGCATCGCCGTTCACAGCAAGACCTGCCCCAACGTCGAAAATCTCCTCTACGAAGCCGAGCGCCGGATAGATGTCGACTGGGCCGGCTCCACCCAAGCCACGTTCCCAGTCCGCCTAAGAATTTTCACCGAAGACCGTCCCGGCATGCTCGCCGACATCACCACCATAATCAGCGACGCAGGCGCCAACATCCGCACCTTCGAAAGCGGCGGCCAGGATCTCCACGCAAGAATCGATGTAGCCCTCGACGTAAAAGATCGCAAGCAGCTAGAGCGCATCCTAACGGGCGTAAAGCGCATCCCCGGCGTCTTCGATATCGAACGCGTCTACAATGTCTGATTCACTCCCACAAAAAAAATATGGCTGCGCCCTGCACCCAGTTATCATTCCGCGTCATCGCCCACGCGCTCAGGCCGCGCCCCGGTACAATGAAATGTATGGCGACCTCTCGCGCAAGGCCCGTTTCACACGCATCGGGCCGGATGATTTCCCGGCACGCCATTTTCCCGCCGCTCTGTTTGGCGCTCGTCCTCGGCCTCGCCGCAAGCTGCAAGCACGTCCAGCCGCTCGACACAAAACCGCTCGACGTCTCCGGCATGGATTACGGAACCATCAAGCAATTGCAATCATTCAACGTCACCGCGCCGGAAGTCGCCGAGCTTTCCACCGCCCGCGGCGCCGGATTCTCAGACGCAAGCTGCGTCGCCGCATTTCAAATCTCTCATTCCCGCGGCGAAGCTTTCAATTCGGGAGAAGCCATCGCCGGCCTGGTCCATGCAGGAATGCGCGAGCAAACCATCATCGAGCTCGACAGGCTAAATCAATTGGGCCTCGGCGCCGGTGAACTCGAAGCCATGCACCTGGCCGGCCTGTCGGACGCCATCGTCCTCCAGGTCGCCCACCATCGCGCCGAAGGCAAACCAGAATTTTCAGGCGCTTCGCTCGCCGGTATGAAAAACGCCGGCCTCCGCGAATCCACCATCCTAGAGCTAGCCACCCGCGGCATCCCCGATTCCCAAGCCGCCGCCATCATCGCCTCCCGCCGCCACGGCGCAAAAGACGCCGAAATCCTCCGCCGCTTCGCCGGCTCGTAATCATCTCGGGTTCTCCGGATTTTCCATTTTCTATTTTCCATTTTCACTTTTCCAAATTCAGCCTTCCCCAGTCCGCGCTGGCCCGGTAGAATCCTCCCATCTTGAATCGCACCGCACTGCGTTCAATCCCGCTTGCCTTCCTCGCATTCACTTTTATTTTGTCCGGCGCCACCTGCACCGTTCCGCTCGCCCCAGGCTTTCAAATCTTGAAAGAGTCAAGAGAAGTGAAATTCATCCCCGGCAAGCCCTCCGAATTGCAAATCCGCGCCAATTTCACCCTGGACAACAATGGCAACGGCGACCTCACTTTCATCGACGCAGTGTTTCCCGATGAGAAAGCCTTCGGCCGAAAGAATCTGCGTGCCCAGGTAAGCGGCCGCGATGCCCAACTCTCAAACCTGCCCGAGGAATACCAATTCGGATCGCCCAACACGCTCCGCATCCCCCTCGATCACCCATGGACGCGCCACGAAAGACGCGAGCTCGTAATCGAGTATTCGCTTAGTTCGCCCGCCGACTCCGGTTCGCGCATCACCCTAGGCGATGCAAACTTCCATCTAGCCAATCGCGGCTGGTTTCCCGTCCTCCAACCGCCCAAGCACGCGCTCTCCCCGTTTCCCAAGCGCCCGGACAAAACCATCGTCACCATCAGCCTCCCCAACAATTTTCTAGTTCTCTCCCGCGGCAAACCGGCCGGCCGCAAAGAAGCCGCCGGCGAAATCGAGCATCGCTTCCTCCTCCGCCAGGCCGATTTGGCCCCCTTCGTCGTCGCAGGCCGCTACTCTGTTTCACCCTCCAACATGTTCTGGACGCTCCAACCTCTCAAAGACAACCCCGCGCCAGCCGAAGCCCGCATCAACGCTCTCTGGACCGCGATGCAAACCGATTTCGGCCCCCTCGACAAAAATATCAGCGCCCCCCACATTGTCGAGTCCCCCGAATTGCGCACCCACTTTGACGACGAAGAAGCCGCCGCAGCCGCATCCTTCCCAGGCGGCGCGCTCGTGAACTCGCAAGCACTGGCCCTAGGCGTCTCAAGCGATGCGTTCCTCGAAATCGTCGCCCACGCCCTCGCGCACAATTGGTTCGGCGAGGAGCTTTATTTTGCCTCCGAGGCAGCGCTCGGCCTGGGCGAAGGCCTCCCGGACTACGCAACAATCGTCATCGACGAAGCCCGCGCCGGCGAATCCGCCCGCCGCCAACGCATCCTCAAATTCCTCCGCGAATACAATGAAGCCTGCAAGCAAGCCGTTGAAAGCCCCCTCGGCGTCACAAAAATGACCGACCCGCCACCCCAGCGCCGCATCGCCCGCTCAAAAGCGCCCCTCCTATTCATCGCCCTCGAGGATTCCTATGGCGAAGCCCCCATCCGTGAAGGCCTCAAGAATCTCGTCACTCTTCTCCGCGGCCAAGAGGCCAGCTACGACGAGGTACGCGCCGCCCTCGAGCAATCCACCGGAAAAAATCTCGCGGAGCCATTCCGCACCTGGCTCTACGACAAAGGCATCCCACAAGATTTTCGCGCCCGCTACGAAAGCGCACCCGAATCACACCCATAGCGCATCCCATCACTGCTCATCAAAAACTCCCAAGGAGGAATCATGAAAGAAATCATCCTCACCGATAAAGGACCCAAGCCCATGGGCCCGTGCTCGCAAGCTATCCGCGCCAACGGCTTCATCTTCATTTCCGGCCAGGGCGCGATTGATCCCGCCACCGGACAATTGGTCGAAGGCGGAATCGCCCAGCAGGCCGCACGAACCCTCGACAATCTGAAAGCCATCGTCGAAGCCGCGGGCTCCTCGCTCGATCACGCCGTAAAAGTCAGCGTGTTTCTAAAGGACATGAACGATTTCGCCGCCATGAACGAAGTCTACACGCGTTACTTCCCGCAGAACCGCCCCGCGCGCACCACGGTCGAGGTCGCTCGTCTCCCGCGTGACATCCTCATCGAAATTGACTTGATCGCGCTCGCCTAGCCAGGTGAAAGTTTCAGCTGTGTTCCTGTATGCTCTCGGCGCGAATTAGCAATGACGCAAGACACCAAGATCGGCGGCGCCAGCGGAAAGTTTCCCGCCACGCGCTGGTCCGCCATTCTCGCTGCGCGCAGCAATGTTCCAGCCGAACGCTCCCGTGCCCTCGATGCCATCGTCACCGCCTATTGGAAACCGATCTACAAATATCTGCGCCTCCGCTGGGGCAAATCCAACGAAGACGCCAAGGATCTCACCCAGGAATTCCTCGCCCGCCTGATCGAAAAACAATATCTCGACGATTTCGATCCCGCCAAAGCACGCCTGCGGACTTTCCTCCGCGTTTGCCTGGATCGCTTGGTCGCCAATGAAGCCAAGGCCGCAAAACGGCTGAAGCGCGGCGGCCCGGCGCCGCATTTTTCTCTCGACTTCGCAGCCGCGGAGGTCGAGCTCAGCCGCGCCAAGCCTTCACTTCCACCGACGGCTCCGCCGCAAGCGCTCGACGATTTCCTCGAAAAGGAATTCATTCGCAGCCTGTTCGCCCGCACAGTCGACTCCCTCCGCGAATCGTGCTCCACCCATGGCAAGCAGTTGTACTTCGCGGTCTTCGAAGCCTACGATCTGATTGACGAAGAGAATGTTCATCCCAGCTACGCGGATCTAGCGAGTAAATTTGGCATCGCAACCACGGACGTCACCAACTATCTCGCCCTTGCCCGCCGCGAGTTTCGCGCCATCGCCCTCGTCAAACTCGGCGAAATGACCGCTTCGAACGCCGAATTTCAACGCGAAGCCCGCGCCCTGTTCGGAGTGAAACCCGAATGAACTGGCTTTCTGACGACGCGATCTCCCGCCTCCAGGCAGCCAGCGCTTTGCCGGATCTCGCCGGCACGCGTTACCGCCTGATCCAGCGCATTGGCAGCGGCGGAATGAGCGCCGTCTATTTGGCCGAGGACGCCATCCTCGAGCGCCGCGTGGCTCTGAAAATCCTCGATCTTCCCGACCCTTCGGGTGACCTGGCCGCGCGCCTGCTTCGCGAAGCCCATATCCTCGCTCGCCTCGAGCATCCCGGCATCGTCCCCGTCCACGACGCTGGCACTCTCGCCGACGGCCGCATCTACTACGCCATGAAATTTGTGGAAGGCCAGCGGCTCGACCGCCTCATCGAGCGCATGGGCGCGCTCTCCGACCGCTTGCGCGTCTTTCAACGTATCTGCGACGCGGTCGCCTTCGCCCACGCCCGTGGAATTCTTCACCGCGATCTGAAACCCGAAAACATCATGATCGGTCCGTTCGGCGAAGTCCTCGTCATGGACTGGGGCATCGCGAAGATTCTTCGCCGTCACCCGACCCACGAAATAAACACCCGCCCCGATGAAAGCCGCGACGCAGAAAATGGGAGAGCTATCCCTCCCGCGGCAGGTGCGCCACAAGCCACGCCCGTCGAAACCGCGCATGGCACCGTCCTCGGGACTCCCGGCTACATGGCCCCGGAACAAGCCCGCGGCGACGTTGAAAGTCTCGATGAACGAGCCGACATTTATTCCCTCGGCGCCATCCTTCAGTTTCTCCTCATTGGAAGCGTGCCGGCCCCGCCCCCAGTGGCGGCCATTGCCCGAATGGCCATGTCCGAAGATCAATCCATCCGCCACCGTTCGGCAATCGAATTGGGCCAGGATATCGCGCGTTACCTGGATGGCCTCCCCGTCTCGGCTTATCCCGAAAATGTCCTTCAAAAGCTCGCGCGCTGGGCCTCTAGGCACAGGGTGGCAATCGGGCTGGTTCTGACCTATCTTGTTGTCCGCGCCATCCTGCTTTTTTTCCTCAGGCGCTAAAGGAATCCGAATTCGCGTTTAATAGGATAGCGAGGGCCAGGAATTGCACCAGCTCAGGAGGCAGGCGATGAACAAGGTCATATACGGGTTGATCCTCGGCGGGATTCTAGGAGTTTTCGACGGGCTCACAGCCTGGTTCACGCCCGAGGCTCGCTCGGAGCTCATGATGATTGTTGTCGGTTCGTCAATCAAAGGTCTTATCGCCGGCGTTCTGATCGGCTTTTTCGCGCGCAAAGTGAATTCGTTGCCGCTCGGGATCTTGTTCGGACTGGCTGTCGGGCTCCTGCTTGCGTTTTTCGTCGCGCACATGCAGGGCAAGTATTACTTTGAAATCATGCTTCCAGGCGGGCTGGTGGGATTGATCGTCGGCTACGCCACCCAGAAGTATGGCAGCGGCAACGCCGCCACAGCCGCACGCACCTGACCCAGCGGCTGGTTCCTCCCTGTTTGAAAAATAAAAATCAAAGGAGAAATCCCATGTCTCGAGTCATCCATTTTGAGCTTCCTGCGGACAATCCAGAACGCGCCGTGGAATTCTACAAGAAAGTCTTTGCCTGGGGTTTTCAGAAGTGGGAAGGCCCGCAGGAATATTGGCTCGTCACCACCGGCCCGGATACCCAACCCGGAATCAACGGCGGACTGCTCCGCCGCCAATATCCTGGCGCCGCTACCTGCAACACAATTGGTGTCACCTCGGTCGATCAATCAGTGGCCAGTATCACCACGCATGGCGGAAAAATTGTCGTGCCGAAAATGCCCATTCCTGGAGTTGGATATCTCGTTTATTGCTCCGATACGGAAGGCAACGTTTTTGGCGTCTTGCAACCGGATGCGAACGCAAAGTAGAAACGCTCCCAAAGCGCTGAACTTTCTGCCTTTCCGGGCAGCCCCGCTCAGCGGGGCAACCCTCTCCTCGCAGCGCGCGGCTGTCCGGGAAGGCACCCACCGCAAACTTCCCCGCCCCCTCGGCGTTCACATTCCTGTAAAATACTTCTGAAAGAGTTGCTCCCGGGGATCGCCTCCCCCACCCCTTCCGAAGAGGCGCATTTCAGATCTGTTTTCATTTAGGGGCCGTGCGCGCGCCCTCCTGGCGTTGTGCGTATTTTTATTCAGAGATAGAGTAGCGGGGCACATGAACGAACAACAATTCGACCTGATCGTAATCGGCAGCGGCCCGGCGGGGCAAAAAGGCGCCATCTGCGCCGCGAAACTCCGCAAGCGCGTAGCCATTATTGACCGCACCCTCATGATCGGCGGCGTCTGCGTTCACACCGGCACCATTCCCAGCAAGAGCGTCCGCGAAGCCATCTTCCAATTAACCGGCAACGCCGTGAAGTCCTTCTACGGCAGCAACTATCGCAGCAACCGCGATATTTCGCTCCACGATCTCTCTTTCCGCGTGCAGAGCGTCGTCGCCCGCGAAACCGAAGTGATCCGCTCGCAGTTGAAGCGCAATGGCGTCACGATCTTCCAGGGCATGGCCCAATTCGCCGATCCCCACACCATCGAAATCGAGGGCGATTCCGAGAAGACTACCATCCGCGGCGAAAATATTCTCATCGCTTGCGGCACTCGCCCGGCCCGCACTCCCGATATTCCCTTCGACGGCAAACGCGTCCTCGATACCGACGAAATCAACAGCCTCGACACACTTCCCCGCGAGCTCATCGTCGTCGGCGCCGGTGTCGTCGGCCTCGAGTACACCTCGTTCCTCGCGGCCATGGGTGTCGAAGTCACGCTCGTCGACCAGCGCCCAACCATCCTCGACTTCGTTGACCGCGAAATCGTCGAAGCCCTCGCGTACCATTTGCGCCAGATGAACACCACCTTCCGCCTCGGCGAAAAAGTCACCCGCGTCGGCATCGATCCCCAGCGTGACCGCGTCTTTGCGGAGCTCGAAAGCGGAAAAAAGATCATGGCCGATGGCCTGCTCTACGCAGTCGGCCGTCAGGCGAATGGCGATCGTCTCCACCTGGAATTGGCCGGCCTGCAGCCAGACGCCCGCGGCAAAATCGCCGTCAGCCGTTATTTCCAGACGGAAGTTCCTCACATTTACGCCGCCGGCGACGTAATCGGTTTTCCCGCCCTAGCCAGCACCTCGATGGAGCAGGGCCGTCTCTCCAGTTGCCACATGTTCGGTCTCCCCTGCGAATCCATGCCGGAATTATTTCCCTACGGCATTTACACGATTCCCGAAATTTCCATCGTGGGCCAGACGGAAGAAAAATTGACCGCCGACAAAGTCCCTTACGAAGTCGGCATCGCCAAATACAACGAGCTCGCGAAAAGCATGATGCTCGGCGACGAGACCGGCATGCTCAAGCTTCTCTTTGATCGAAACACGCGCAAGCTCCTCGGCGTCCATGCCATCGGCCAGCGCGCCACCGAGATTATTCACATCGGCCAGGCCGTCCTCGCCCACGGCGGCTCCATCGAATATTTCCGCGATACTGTTTTCAACTACCCCACGCTCGCCGAAGCCTACAAGGTCGCCGCGCTCGACGGCCTCAACAAGCTATAGCGATTCTCGCCGCCGCGTATTTTAAATTTCATAGTGCCATCGCAAAGTGTGCAGAGTCGTCATCATTGTCAACTGCGAACCACGATGAATTCGGATCCCGCGCCTTCGCCGTCCTCTCCTAAAGCCGTCGCGCTACTTTCTCCAATTGCCGAAATTTGTCCTTTTCACTTCCCAAAGTGTGAAAAAACTTGGGTAAGCTTTTATCCAAATGCACACCCGTAGTACTCCGTCAGTACTCCGGAGCGGACACGACCACCCCACGTAACCGGCATGCAATCAATGTGATGCAGGCTGCCAATGCCGGCCGCCTTCTCCCGCCCCCAGCCCCAAGAAAATCCTTGTTTCGGTGTATGTCTTGCAGTAAGGTTCCCCGGCATCGCGCAATAGATTTGCGCCTACTCGCCCCCTGGACTCAAAAAGCACAATGTTTCGTCAAGCTGCCGGCCGGCAGCCTTGTCGGCGCACGACCAACTTGGGAGGGCTCTTCATGAGGCGGTTTTTCTTTCTCGCTATTCTCATCTGCTCCACCGTTATTCCAACTCTCGCGCAGTCGCCGAACACGATCACCACGATCGCCGGCGGCGGCACGAATCCCACCACGGCCACCTCCGCCTTTTTGGCCATGCCCCGCGCCGCTGTGCGCGACGCCCAGAGCAACACCTACATCTCCATTCCAGGTCTCAGTATCGTTTACAAGGTTGACACCACCGGCAACATGACTCCCTACGCCGGAAACGGCATCATCGGCTTTTCCGGCGATGGCGGCCCCGCGACGCAGGCGGAATTGGCTACTCCCGAAGGCTTGGCCATTGATGCAAACGGCGTTCTCTTCATCGCCGATACCCTGAACAACCGCATTCGCAGAGTTGACACCAGCGGCAACATCACCACAGTAGCAGGCAGCGAAGATCCGGGCAGCCCAGCTTTCGGCGGTGACGGTGGCCTGGCCACAAGCGCCCGCCTGGCTTTCCCCTCTGGTGTCGCCGTCGACCAGCACGAAAACCTTTTCATCGCGGACACCAACAATGGTCTCGTCCGCCGTGTGGATGGCACCACCCAAATCATCACCACCTACGCTGGCTCGTTCACGGCCCCTGCCGGTTGCCCCAGCGGCCCGGCCACCGGCGCGGGCTTCGCTCAGCCGGTCGGCGTCGCTGTGGACACTACCGGCAACGTGTTCATCTCCGATGCTGCTTTGGATATCGTCTGCAAAGTTGTTGATGCTACCACCCCGACCATCTCCACCTACGCAGGCACCCTCAACAATCCCGGCGCGCCGGGCGCAGCGAATGGCGATGGAGGACCGGCAACATCTGCGCAAATCAGCGCGCCAAACGGCCTGGCTGTGGATGCTACGGGCGACCTCCTCATCACCGACTCCGGAAACCCCAAAATTCGCAAGGTTGATACAACCCAAAATCACATCATCTCCTCGATCGCCGGAACCGGATTCATCTGCGGCAATGCCGCTGAGCGCGCCTGCGGCGATGGCGGCGCGGCTGCCACCGCGACGTTCGATTTTCCACGCGGAGTTTCCGTCGATTCCAACGGCAACATCATCGTCGCGGACACCAACAACATGCGCGTGCGCGTAATCAGTTCAGGCGCCAATCCCAATATCAACGCGCTCGCCGGCGGCGGCTCGGGCGGCGATGGCGGCCCCGCAACAAGCGCCGTTCTCGGCGTGGCGCAAATCCTCACCGTGGATCCGAGCGAAAACATTTTCGCCCTCGAATCGGACGGCGAGCGCCTGCGCGAAATCGACACCAAAGGGGACATCTCCACCTTCGCCGGCCTCGGCGTCGGCGGCAGCACGGTTGGAACCAACATTAATGGCGACGGCGGGCCTGCCAGCAACGCCCGATTCGTCTCCCCATTCGGCGTTACCATCGATTCCAACGGCAACTTCTACATCGTGGACAGAATTGCCGCTGTCGTTCGCATGATCAATGCCAACAATCCCCACGACATTACCACCATCGCTGGCAACGGTATGCCCTGCGGCGCCCCCGGCAATCCAAATACCTTCCCAACGTGCGGCGGCGAAAACGTCTCCGCCACCAGCGCCAGCCTCTCCTTTCCCTCCGGCGTCGCCGTGGATTTGCAAGGAAGAGTCTACATCTCCGATGTCAACCTAAATACCATCCGCGTCGTTTCCGGCGGAAACATCCGGACGTTTGCCGGCACTCCGGGACAGTCCTGCAATACCTTCCCCACGAATTGCGGCGATGGCGGATCACCGACTTCTGCCTTGCTGAACGCTCCTTTCGGCGTGGCCGTGGCCGCTTCGGTTCTCTTCGTGGGCGCCACCGACGTGTTCATCGCCGATAGCGGCGACAACGTCATCCGCAAGATTGACGGGGAATTCGGAACCATTTCAACCGTTGCGTTCAACGGCAACCCCGGATTCGGTGGCGATGGCGGCCCGGCAACAGCAGCGGAGATGAATTTTCCCGAACAGATCGCTGTGGACAGCGCGGAGAACCTCTATATCGGCGGCGGCAACGACAACCTCGTCCGCCGCGTTGACCAGCAGGACCAAACCGTCATCACTGTAGCCGGCGACGTAAACAATCTCGGCGGCGGCTTCTCCGGTGACGGCGGCCCTTCCACCCAGGCAATGATAAGCAACTTCGGCCTCGCCGTCTTCACCACTCCGCTAGGCGATCACGACCTTTTCATTGCGGACTCCGGCAACAGCCGCATCCGCAAAGTCAATCTCCAACCGGTGATGGCATCTATCTTCCCGGCTTCCGGTTCCACCCTGAATTTCCTTCCAACTCTCGCGGGCGGCACCCAGGAAGTCGTCCAAGAAGTGACGTTCCAGAATAATGGTCTCGATGACCTGATCCTTACAGTCACCTCGCCCGCACCTACTACAGCCTTTCAGTTGAGTTGTTTTCCAGCTGGGGCCTCCCCCTGCATAATAACCGTCCCGCCCAAGAGTTTCGGCTTTGTTCAGGTGGCCTTCGCTCCGCCGGAAGGTGTTGGCGGCACGATCACCGGCACACTTGCCTTCACCACCAACGATCCTGCGAATAAGAGTTTCACTTACAACTTGTCGGGCCCAGTCGCTTCGCCGGTTGAACTCAACGTCTCCGTGAACCAGCCCGGCAACGGGACAATTTCCAGCCAGCCTGGCGCAATATTATGCGACTCAACGACCAACTTCGCCCAGTGCGCGGACCCGTTTCCGACGGGCGGCCCGGTCACGCTTTTCGCCTCTCCCAACAGCGGATTCGCGTTTCAAAGTTGGAGTGTGGGCAACGCGCCAGACGCATCGAAATGCGCGACCGACACCACTGGCACCTGCTCCTTTACGATGACCCTGTCCGAATCCATCGGAGCCAATTTTGTCGTGGCCTCTCCTCCGCCTCCGGGCAACTTCGTCCTCACCATCAATCCCATCGGCAACGGAAGCGGCACGATCACCAGCACCCCTGGCGGGATCAATTGCACCTATTCTGGTTCTGGCTCGCCCACGGGCACCTGCTCGTTCAGTTTTCCGTTGACTACGGCGATCCCCTCCGTGGTGCTCACGGCCGCACCTACTGGCACCGTCAGTGGCTCTGTTTTCGCCGGGTGGCTCGGTGGTTTATGCGGCAACCTTCCCGTAGGGCCCTGCACGGTGGACACATTCGCCATAGCTGCTACTGTCGCGCCCGTGTTCAGCGGCCCGGTGCAGCCATTTGCCAAAGGCCAGGTTTTCTTGGGCACCGACAGCGGCATGATATTTGTCTACACCCCCACCGGCACCCTCGTCCAAGTCCTCAACTCAGGCAACATTGGCGGCAATATTGAGGGCATGGCCTTCGACGCAACGGGAAATCTGTACGCCGCCAATCCCTTCACTCAGGCTGTCGCTGGCAGTTCCGGCATTGTCGAACGTTTCGGAAGCACCGGCGCTGGTCCCACCACTTTCGGAACCGGTTACAGCACACCGATGTCAGTGGTTGTGGATCCCTCCAACAATGTATACGTCGGCCAGGAAATCTCCGATGGCGATAAGCTTCTGCAATTCTCCGGCTCCACCGGCAAGCAAACGGCCACCTTTTTCCCTGCGTACGAGAGTGATTTTTCCGGGATCGACTGGGTCGATTTGCGGAGTGATGGCGACACGCTGGTTTACACCCTAGGAACGAAGACAGCAAAAACTTTCGACGTCTCCGACAACATACAATTACCCGATCTCACCACCACTCTGAACGGCGCCATGGCCTTGCGGGCCCTTCCCGACGGGACCGTACTCGTGGCGGATACTTTCCGAATCGTCCGTCTGGATGCGAATGGCAATGTCACCCAAACCTACACGATTCCAGGCACAGCGGCCGCTTTATCCAGCCTGAATCTCGATCCCGACGGCGTCACTTTCTGGACCGCTGACGAGAACACCGGAATAGTGTACCGGCTCAACATTGCGACCGGCGCAGTCGTCTCGCAATTCCCCACGAGCTTGGGCTTCACCTCTGCCTTGGCTATCACCGGAATCGGTGGCATCGCCGTCTCCGGTGAGCCCGAAGCGGGCACCGGTGCGGACTTAGGCGTCTCCATGACTGCCGCGCCCAACCCAGTCAACACAGGTTCAAACCTCACTTTCTCCATCACCGTCACCAATAATGGCCCCGATTCCGCCCAGTCTGCGACCGTCACCGAGGCGTTGCCCGCCGGCGCTACTTTTGTCTCTTCATCTACGACCGTCGGCACCTGCTCCGGCACCACCACCGTCACCTGCACTCTCGGCACTTTCGCAAACGGGGCCACCGCAGACATCACCATCGTCGTCGCTCCTACTACGGCAGGAACGCTCTCGAATACCGTCAACGTCAATTCCTCCACCCCCGATCCCAATCCCGCCAACAATTCCGCCACCACCTCCACTACCGTGATGTCCGCAGGCCCGGCGCCAGCCACGATCGCTCTTGCGGCGCCAAGTGACCTCGCGCTGGGTGCCAGCCTGACCTACGAAATTCAAGTCGGGAATCCAGGAGGCACTGCTCAAGCCGTCACTCTCACAGATGCCTTGCCTGGTGGGTTGAGTGCCACCTCGCTCTCCTCCGGCTGCGCAGGGACAACCACGATAACTTGCACGATCAACTCGCTCGCGGCCGGGCAAACCGTCACCCTGGACATCACCGTTGTCCCAATGGCCCTCGGCTCCCTGATGAATTCCGCAGCCATAACTGGCGGCGCCAGTGCTGGCCCCGTCACCACCAATGTGGTCGCCGGGTCCACCACCATCCCGCTCTCCGTTGAAGTCGATTCCTCCAATCCTGCCGATTTCGTCACCAGCAGCCCCTCCAGCGGCATCTGCACCCAGACGCAAGTGGCGTGCACGTCCTATTTCCCGTCAGGAACCGTGGTCACATTGACCGCCAACGGGCCCGGATTCTTGGGCTGGTCCGTAAACAATTCGAGTACGCCCTGTCCCGGTACGGGCACTTGCACCGTGACCCTCAGTTCTGCGCAGATAGTCGCCGCAGCCTACAGCTCGATTGGGATTGGTTTTTCCGGACTGACCACAGGTGTCGTAGGGATTCCATATGGCTCAGATCTCTCGAGTGGCCTCAATGGCGGTGTGCCCCCGTACACGATTACGCTTACTGGCACATTGCCTGGGGGACTGAGTTTCACGTCGCCGCTGATTTCCGGGATTCCCACTGCTGCCGGAACAACTCCCCTCACCGTGAATATCACGGATTCCGTTGGCGAGCACGGCAGCACGCCCGTGACGCTTACCATCATCAACCCTCCAACCGGGCAGGAAGCGCTGGCGAATGGGAATTACGGCATCTTGCTCCACATGGTTAGCGACGCCGATGGTTCGCTTTTTGATGTCGTGGGCAGCCTCCATTTCAACGGAAAGGGAGTTGTTGATAGCGGGACACTCGATACCAACGGCAACGGCACCGGCGTGACCCCGAAGACTGCTTCCGTAACAGGGACCTACACGATTGGTTCAGACCATCGAGGCCTCCTCAAGCTGCAAAGCAATGGAGCCACATTCGCGGTAATCGCGATGTCTGTCGGCGACGTCTACCAAGGTGTCGCCCACACGTCCCATATCATCGAGTTTGACGACAATACCGGCACGGGTCTCCGCGGCACAGGCATTGCGAGGCTTCAGGACCCCAACGCCTTTGCCGCAACATCCCTGGCCGGGACCTACATCATCGGGGCCACAGGTCAAAACCCCACCCACAACCGCGTGACTGAGGTGGGGGTGGGATCGGTGAACGCCACGGGCACAATCACCAGCGCCAGCGACGACTTCAACGACAACGGTACCTTGTCCACGGAGACGTTGATCAGCGGTACGTATGGCACGGACGGCTCCAACGGAGCGATCTCCGCCGTGGGGCGCACGCAGTACCACGTGATGCTAAATAACTCTGTAAGCGGCACGATCACGTCGGACCAGGCCGTTTACATCGTGGATGCGAACACTTTGTTCTCGTTGAAAATCGACAGCGGGGCGACCAACACCATCCTTGCCGCCACACGGGAACGGCAAATGAACCCCGGGACTTTCACGGCCGCCTCCCTTTCCGGTCCTGATGTCGTCACAAAACAGGGCCCCTCCGGCGGATCTCAGAGCGATGTCTTCATTGGCGTGGCCACATTCACGCCGGCAGCTGGGCCAAATCCGACCACGGGAACCATCGCGCTCACGAAGGACGTGAACAACGCTGGGGCCGTCACGCTCGAGGGAACCGAGAACGACACCTACACGATGGCATCCACTGGCCGCTTCGTTACCGTCATCCCCGGCAACGTCAACCAGCCTATTGGCTACCTCTCGCGGCCAGACCATGGCTACACGATGGATTCGGTGGCCAACCCCCGATTTGGGACCATCGACTTGCAGACGGGCGGGCCTTTTGCCGTGCCCACTTTGGCTACCGACTTTTTCTTTGGCGGCCGTGAACCTGCCTCTACCAAGCAGGGTGGCGATTCTTCCGGAGTTACCTCGATAGCCAACGGTACGCTCAGCGCCACCTTTGATCAGAACCACGAAGGCGGCCGGCTCGATTACGCCTTTACAGCCTCTTTCGGCATCTCTGTTGCGCCCACAGGGCGGTTCGTCGACACGAATAATCACATCAATCCAACTACAGTAGTCGATGAAATTGGCCGGGTCATCACGCCGTTTCACACGGTGTTCACCGAAATCGACCCGACCCAGAACCATCCGACCATCCATGAGTCTGAATCCTTCATGATGCCTCCAGGCAATCCCACACCGAACCCGGCAAGCGCACCCTTCACCACGGCGGTCGCCATCGGCTCAAACGCCACCATGACGCTCACATTTACAAACGACAGCGACGGCCTGCTCTCGTTCACCAGCGTCACGAACGCCACCGACTTCTCGGCGACGGGCGGCACCTGCATCACCACCCCGCCAGTCGTCGTGCTCGCCCATAGTACTTGCACGGCCATCATCACCTTTGCCCCGCAACCGAGCACGGCAACCGGTGTGACGCTCAACGAAATCGTGACCCTAATGACCGACGCGGGCGCCGTCACCATCAACGCCAGCGGCACGGCAGCTGCCGCCCCCGGCGCCGCCCTCGCAATCACGATCTCCGGACCCGCCAACATCGCGGTAGGCGCTAAGGCCGCCTACACGGTCGTGGCTACGAACAATGGCCCCGCGGCCGCTACAGGCGTCACCGTGACCATCGTTGTAGGCGATAACTTTACGGACGTCTCCGGGCTCACCCCACCAGCAGGAGTGACGTGCTCCCGCGTTATTAACATCGACAACGGACAGCCCACATTCACGTGCCCGATCGGCGCGCTCGCAAACGCAGCGACCGCAACGATCACTTTCAGCGACACGCCCCAAGCCACTGGATCCATAACGGACACGGCCACCGTAACCGGAACGAACAACACCAACACCACCACCAACTCCACCTCCATCACCACCGCCGTCGGCGCGTCCACCCAGACCATCAATGTCTCTCTCCTGGACAACGGAACCGGCGGTGTCGGCACCGTTACCGATAATTCCGTCCCGCCACAAATGAATTGCTCGGATGCGACGGGCCAGGTAGCGGGACCCACTTGCATGGTGAGCTATCCAACAGGGGCCACCGTGACATTCACCGCCACGCCTGGCGCAGGTTCCATTTTCACAGGATGGATCAGCCAGCATGACCCATGCCAGGCGGGCACAGCCGCGAACGTTTGCACCATGACAGTGAGCACAGGCGAAACCCTCGATGCCAACTTCGGCAACGGTCCTGGCACCTTTACGCTGACGACTGCTCTCCCCACGAATACCTCGGCATCTACCGGTGCCGGCAGCATCGGCGGCGGCGGAATCAGTTGCAACTTCAGCGGCACGAGCGCGCCGACGGGCACTTGTTCCGTGGCTACGGAGAAAAGCGGCACAGTCGTCGAGCTCATTCCTGTCCAAAACGACAACTCCAACTTCGCAGGTTATGCCGGCTCATGCGTCACACAGGTCGGCAACAATTGCTTCGTCGTCATGAGCAAGAATCAGACCGTCACTCCCGTATTCACCCTCATTCCCGTGACCGTGAATGCCACCGTCACCGGCGTCGGCTCCATGGTCGACAACCTCACCCCCCACCTGATCAATTGCGTCAACACTAACCCCAACAAGCCTATGGCTTGCTCCGCCGCTTACCCCACCGGCACCGTACTCACCATGACCGAAACACCCGGGACCGGCTTCACGTTCACTAACTTCACCGGGGCCTTCTGCACCTCCAGCACGGCAACCACCTGCACGATCACGTTGAATTCTGCAGCCGCCACAACAGTGAACCTCGGCGCGGTGTTCACGATCGGCACATTCGAGCTCGATGTTTCAACCGAAGGTGGCACCGGCACCGGCACGGTGACCAGCACCCCGAATAACCTGAGCGGCACCATCGGCTGCGGGCCAAATAATGCGCCTGTCCCCCCGGGCGCATGCGGGCTCACAGAGTTATTCGGCGCCAACATCACCTTGACCGCCGCACCGACCGGGACGACCAACACGTTTACAGGCTGGTCGAGCAGCCCTGCCATTACTGGGTTCACTTTCCCATGCACCACCAACAGCACAACTTGCCAATTCAGCATGCCGGCCGTGCCCGCTGGTGCCAACCTCACCGTCACCGCAGCATTTGCCAAATCAACGGGCACGGGACCCACATTCACCTCGACAGCTCTGCCTGCCGGTGCGGTCGGTGTGCCCTACGGCGCAGACATTCAAGTGTCGGGCGGCACTCCGCCTTACACCTTCTCCGTCACGCCCGGAAGCGGTCTGCCCACGGGCTTCAACTTGGTCGCCACCACCACCGGCAACGTCAACGCCGGCCACATCTTTAACGGCAATCCCCAGGTCGGGAACACACAATTTGAGATGGGCATAACGGTCACGGACAGCACGCAGCAGTCAACCTCCACTACGATCAGCCTCCTGATCGCCAACGCTCCAGCGAACACCCAAGCCTCGCTCTTGAACGGTCAGTACGCCTTGATGTTCCAGAGTTACAGCGAATTGACTGGAGCTGAGGATGCTGTCGTCGGCAGCTTGACGTTTAACGGCGTAGGCGGCGCCGCCAGCGTTACTGGCGTCCTCGACATGAACAGTGCCACCAGTGGAGTTCAGCAGGAAGTGCCGGTGACCGGGACTTACTCCGTCGGACCGGACAATCGCGGTTTCCTCACCCTCACTGCCGCGGGCCAGGCCGGAAACTTCTCCGCTGCCATGGCCGTTGGCAACGTCTATCGCGGAGTTGCCTCCACCGTGAGTCTCTCCCAGTTCGACGACTTCGACGCGGGCAACAATTCGAGCAGCGATAAAATTGGCTCCGGCATCATGAAGCTCCGTGATCCGAGCGCACAGAACACCAACGTCTTCGCCGGCACCTACACTTTCGGACTCTCCGGCCAGACTCCCCAGGGGCAGCGCGCCGCCGAGTTGGGCGACATCAACTTCACTACCTCGCTGGGCGTCTCCGGCAACGCGACCGTGAATGAAGCCGGTGCAGTCGTCAACGTTTCGCTCTCAGGAACCTTCACGGCACCCGATACCAACGGCCGCATCCTTCAGACCGTCACCTTCACCCCCGGCAATACGGTCGGCAAGGTCGCCATCTACCAGGTCAATGCCAATGAAGGTTTCGCGATGACGGTCACTCCCCGGCCAACAGACGACCTCTTGATCGGCTCCGGCATACGTCAGCAAAATTCAGGCTTCAGCGATAGCTCACTCGTCGGTCCTGACGTCATCAGCCTCGGCGGCAGCGCCACAGGCGGCACGGCTGCCATCGTCGGCGTCCTCACCGCCACCACCACCCCCACACCCACCGCCACCATCACGGCGGACAACAACGACCACGGCACTCTCACAGTCGGTCAAGTGCTCACCGGCAGCTACTCCGTCAACGAGAACGGCGTTGTCACGTTCACGCCCGTCGGCACCGCCAGCCCCACCACGCTCACCATCTATCTCGCGCAGCCCGATCTTGGATTCGCGTTCACCAGCGATTCTTCCGTTTCCTTCGGTCGCGTCGTTCCACAGGTCGGCGCTCCCTTTGGTGCTACATCGCCCTTCACCGAAGGCTTCTACATCGGCCAGCAGGAGCCTCTCCCGCTCTCTCACTCCGAATTCTCAGCGGTTGCCCCTCTTGGTGACGCGGCGAACACCGTGAATATCACCGACGACGAAACACACATCGGCGGCGATCTTTTGTTCGGCCAGTCCCTTGGAACTCTGAACTACACGGTTTCTTCAACCGGCCACATCGTGCTGAATAGCGTCACGCAAGGCGCCGTCTCCGGCTACGTCTCTTCACCGTTTAGTTTTGATTTCCTTGATCAAACGTCCAGCAATCCCCACGTCGGCTTTGCCGCGCCTCTCACCGCCGCACCGGGTACTCCCTCGCCCGCCGCGCCCACCGCCACGGTTCCCGGCACCGTCGCCATCGGCAGCACCGGAGTGGCGCCGACAATCACCATCA
Source organism: uncultured Acidobacteriota bacterium (assembly GCA_963701005.1). Lineage (GTDB taxonomy): Bacteria > Acidobacteriota > Terriglobia > Acidiferrales > UBA7541 > Palsa-295. The sequence continues at coordinate 459,844 of OY969555.1, read as the reverse complement.
CCAATACGGGTCTCGGCCCTCTCGGCTTCACCGGCTTCGACAAGACCAACGCTCCGGACTTCACCGCTTCCGGCACTTGCTTCACTGACGGTGTCATAGTCGTTCAGCCCGGCGGCACTTGCACCATCATCATCACCTTTGCTCCCACGGCCACCACGCAGACGGGCACGCTGCTCAGCGAACCTTTCATCGTCAACACTGACGGCACTAGCAACGTCACCGTCAACGCCCAGGGCACCGCAACCTCCGGGGCCGGGAATCCCCCAGTCCTCGGCATCACCAAATCGCACACTGGCAATTTCACAGTCGGCCAGCAAGCCGCCACCTACACCGTCACCGTCTCGAATGGCGACGCCGGGCCCACGAACGGCACCGCCGTCACGGTCACGGACACGATCCCAACCGGCCTCACGCTCACCGGTATGGCCGGCACCGGCTGGGCCTGCACCGTCGCTACCGCCACTTGCACCATATCCACAATTCTCAATGCAAACGCAAGCTACCAGCCGATCACCGTAACCGTGAACGTGACGGCAACTTCCCCCACGCAAGTGACGAACATGGTGACTGTCTCGGGCGGCGGCTCCGGAGCAGCCAACGCATCCGACCCGACCACCATCGCCGCAGCACCCGCGCCCATCCTCACCATCTCGAAAACGCACGGGTCGGACTTCGCCATCGGCCAGCAAGGCGCCACTTACACCATCACCGTCTCGAACACTGCCGGCGCCGGCCCCACCGCAGGCGGCGTCTCCGTCACCGACTTCATTCCCGAAGGCCTCGCGCTCGTCAATCTGGCGGGCATGGGCTGGACGTGCGGCAATTCAGTGCCCGCGAACGTCTGCACGCGCGCCGACGTGCTCGCCGCCGGTTCGAGCTATCCTTCGATCACGGTCACGGTCAACGTGACGGCCACCACCGCCACAAAAGTCACGAACAGCGCGATGGTCTCCGGCGGCGGCACCACGCAAACGGCCACAGCCAACGACCCGACCAACATCGACGCCGTGCCCTTCACGCTCGTGATCAACAATCCTCCGGGCGGCAACCCGAACGCACCGACGCCGGTATCGCCCGGAGGTCAAGTCGCCATCGGCCTGATCCTCACGCCGATCAGCGGCTTCACCGGAACGGTCACGCTCACGTGCATCAGTTCGTCGCCGCAATTCATCACCTGCTCGCCAGCGCCCAGCAGTGTCAAGATTCTGCCGGGCGGGACGCAAGTAGCCATTGTGCTCAACACCTTCTGCGCCGGCAGCACGCCCGCCATCGGCCCCGAAAATGGCCCGAGCAACGGGCCGGGCAATGGACCGCTCAGCGGGCCAGCACGCATCGTCGCCGCGCTCGAGCTGCTGCTAGCAGCGATGGCGCTCGGCAGCCTCACGTGGGCCTATCGCCGCCGCTCGCGCTGGGCCCTCTCGTTCGCGGTCCTGATGCTCGTCGCCCTCGGCAGCGCCGCCTGCAACAGCCTGCCCAAAGGCCCCAACGGCGCCACGCCTCCCGGCCCGTACACGGTGACCATCATGGCCACCGCCAACGGCCAAAGCGCCACAGTCAACGTGCCCATCCTAGTCGTGCAGTAAAGTTCATCACGGGCCGCCCCGACTTCCTCGTCGCGGCGGCCCGTCGTCTCTTGGCTTTTCCCCGTAGGGGCACGGCATGCCGTGCCCCCGCACGCGCATCGCGTGCGCCTGCCCGTCCTTCTGCCGGCAAGCCATTGAAGGAAAAATTCGAAATTGAATCCATGCGACAGTTGCGCACCTCAGAACTCCAGCCGGCATTGAAAAGCGATCATGCGCGGCGTACTGTCGCCGCCCAGCCCGACTCCGAGCAGGCCCGTCGGCGGTGCGGTCGCGTAGGTCAGCGCGCCGAATCCTGTTTGTGTCGTGGGCTTGTTGGGGATGCCCGCGAGGACCATGCTTGGAAGCCCGAAATTGGGGTGATTGAAGATGTTGAAGAATTGTCCTTCGAGGCGCAGATTCACACGCTCGGTAATGGGAATCGACTTCGTGAGATAGAAATCACTCCAGACGAAATCCGGGCCCCGCAAGGCGTTGCGCCCGAGATTTCCGAACTGACAATTTTTAACGCTGGTTGGATCGAGGCCGATGCAAGCGCCCGTGCTCGGATCCACGCTTGAGACAAACGCATCAGGATTCAGCCACTGAACAGTGCCCGGCTGCGTGACGCCGGGAATGGGATGGTGCTCGTAGAGCGGGACGCCGCGAACGACGCTCGCGAATTGCGGTCCGCTGCCGTTGACAATGCCCTCTCCATTCGCTGAATACGGCGTGCTGAGCACGGAGAACGGAATCCCCGTGTGCCAAAACGCCGTGCCCGATACCTGCCAGCCATTGAGCGCGTAGCCGAGAAGATGGCTTTGGACTTTGAGAGGCAATTGGTAGACATACTGCGCATTCAGATTTTGGCGGATGTCGTAGTCGCAAGGGCCGTAGTCACGAGCCAAATCTCCAGGCAGCGGCGACAGGATTCCCCCGGCTGAGAATTGCAGGAAGCCGCCGTTCGAGACGGTGTCCATGCAGCGGCTCCACGTGTAATTGATCTGCCCCATGAAGCCGTGGCCGGCGCGCTTCATCGCGGACAGTTGAAGACCGTTATAGTGGCTGTTCGCCCCTGTGGATAGTTGCGTCACTGCGCCGAATCTTGGATCCGTGGGCTGAAATCTCGGGTCAGTGGGGTCTAAGGGGTTGACATACGGGAAAGGAGCGAGACATCCATCGCAGACCGTTTGATAGCCGTTCACTTGCGTTTGATAAGGCTGGTTGACGGCGCGCGTGCCCACATATTGCGCGTGGATGCTGGCGGTGGATCCAAATTCATGTTCCAGGCCGAGACTCCACTCCATGAAGTATGGCGCGTGGAGTTCACCATTCGGCACCGCCGTGATGGCGACCGGAGGAAGGCACGTAGCGGGCTTCGATTGCGGAGATGCGCAAGAAAGCTGGGCCGTTGCGAAACCTTTCGTGAACGTTTCATTGGCCATGACAGTTGCATCGACCGCGCTATTGGGCACCAAGGCCCCGGGCTCGCTCATCGCGATTGCCGTGCAACCGACCACCGGATCGCAGCCCGCAGATCCGGCTTTGCCCACAGTGCCCAGGAGGCCGCCCTGGAAAGTTTTTACGTAGGGTGGATTGACTCCGACGACGTCGGCGATGCTGCCGGGAAGAATGTCGCTGAAAATTCCAAAGCCGGCGCGCAGCACGGACTTGGATTCGAATTGCCACGCGATCGCTGATCTTGGCTGCAGGATGGCGAGCGGCGTCGAGGAAAATATTTTGCCGAGATTGGTCTGAATCGCGGCGTCGAGCGGCTCGTTCACGTCGTGCGGGATAGAATTGAAAGCACCGGTCAAGCGGGCGATTTGTTGATGCGGGTTCAAGGGATTCGAATTAAACGTGTCGCGAATGCCGATGGTCCAGGTCAGCTTCTTGGTTATTTTCCAGGTGTCCTGCGCATAAAAATCCAAATTCAGGAAATTGAAAGGCTCATTTGCCGAGGTCGGGAAAGTTTCCATTGCCGTGGATGCAACGCCGTAAATGAATTGAGGCAAAGTGGCGTAGGTGACGGTTGGGACGGTGCCTTCGCCGAAATCGAAATCATTCAATCGGAATATTCTCGTGTTCGTTCCGAATCTGAATTCATGCGGCCCTTGGCTCCATGCGAGATTGTCGTTGATGAAGAAGCGGGTGGCGCGCCTTCCTTGGACCCAGGTGTTATCGAGCCCTCCGACGGTGGTAAAAGGCGCGTTGGCGCCGCTGCCTTGCAAGACGATAGGGAATGCCGCGAGAGTTTTCTGAAAATCCGCCGGGCCGAACAAGCTCTCGTACCACGAAAACGCGGGGTTGAAATAGTTCACGAGATTCTGCGAAAAGACGTGCGTATATCCTGCCGCGAAGGAATAGAGCGGCTGCGGAGAAACCGAGTCGAACACGGAATTGATCGGATCAGTGAAGGCGGCCTGCACGCCGGTATCCGCCTGAAAGCGATACCAGGTGGCGTTTTTTTCGTTGATGTTGTAGTCGATCCGCACCGTCTGCACCTGCTCGTGATCGTCGCTCGAATGCGAGACGCTCTGGCGATTGGCGCAGCCGTTGCCATCGTTTGCGACCGCAGGCGAACCGCCACCAACATCGAACGGACAGCCGAGGACCGCGAGCGGAGTCCCCCTGGTATTGCCGTAGAGCGAGAACATATGCTGATAGAACGAGACCTCTTGCGGCGCTGCGGGGTAAATAATTTTAGGCTTATTATTTATAATCTCCGTGAGGCCTAATGGCAGTTGCTTCACAACGTACTTCTGAAATGCAGGGGTTGGGACGGTGGCGGGCGTGACGATCGGTAGCGCGATGCGCACCCACTCGCTATCGAAGAAGAAAAACAACTTGTCGTGGCGGATTGGGCCGCCCAGGCTGCCCCCAAAATGATTCACCACCGAGCGCGGCTTGTGATTTCCCGCCGTGGCGTTCGTAAAATAGTCGGCCGCGTTGAATAGCGAGCCATTCCAAATCTCGTAGAGGTTCCCGTGAAACTGGTTCGCCCCCGATTTGGTCACGTAGTTGATTTGCGATGCTCCGTATCGCCCCTGATCCACGGCGTAGGAAAGCGTATTGACCGTTACCTCCGATATCGAGTTCAAACCAAGCACCAGATTCGTCGAGAGGCCGCTGTTCAGATTGGTCAGCGGATCATTCGTTTCCAACCCATCGACGATGTAGCCGTTGGAAAGAGCGGGCAGTCCATTGAACTCCACGTTGCCATACCCGTTCGTGCCGCCGACGAAATCATTCCCGCTGCCGGCCGTATTGATCAGCGCGCCCGCGGCAAACTGGAGCGGATAAGTTAAATCGCCCCCCGGATTCGGAAGATTTTCGAGCGCCGGGGCGTTGAGAGTCGTCGAAGTATTCGCATTCTCGGGATTAATAATCGCCGCTTCGCTCGTCACCTCGATCGTCTGCTTTGACTGGGCGATCTTCAGCGTGAAATTGACGGTTTGCTTCTGGCCCAGGGCGGCGGACACAGCCTCATTTTGTTGCACTTCGAAACCTTCAGCTGCCACCTCCACCTTGTAAACACCCGGCTTCAGCTGCGGGAAGCTGAACCGCCCCGAATCATCAGTGCTCGCGCTTCGTTTCAGCCCCGTTTCCACATTCGTCGCTGTCACCGTAGCGTGTGCCACTGCCGCGCCGCTCGCATCGCTCACCTGGCCAACGATGGCGCTGGTCGTTTCCCCCTGCGAGAAGGCGTTCTCAGGCAACAGAAAAAGAAGCCAGCCGCCAAGAGCAAGCATCGAGATAGCCGTGCGCAGTGTGGATAGGGACCTAGATGTATTCACTTGGACTATTCCAGCGCATTAACCATAATTAATGTGCGTAGTTAATGCAAGTGAATATAATGCGGAGCGTTCCTGAAAAGGAGATTCGCCGGCCTCTACTTGTCGCCCCTCTTCTCTCAAATCTCAAATGAAGTCATCTCATAAATGCTGGGATGGAAGGGCGGGGTTTTCACCCCCGCCGTAAATGGTGCCGCTTATTGGGCTTTAGAGTCTGTGTGAGAACTGGGGTTGACGCGTCTCTTATACTGCGAGCAGGAGGAGACGCGATGGCGAAATTTTTCGATTACAACCCGGAGCAGGCCTATTTGCTGCCGCCCAGTGTGCTGGACGTGCTGGGGCCGGGGCATTTGTGTTTTTTCATCCGGCGGCTGGTGGAGAAATTGAATCTGGGCGTCTTCCGCAACGAGTACGGGGAGGAAGGCGGTCCGGCCTACGCGCCGGAGATGCTGGTTTCGGTTTGGCTGTACGCCTACGCGCTGAGCGTGACCAGTTCGCGCCGGCTGGAACAGCGGATTCGGGAAGATTTGGCGTTCCGCTATTTGGCGGCGGGAGCGGCGCCGGATCACTGGACGCTGAACGCGTTCCGGCGGCGGCACGCGAAGGGATTGAATGATTTGTTCACGCAGGTGGTGGAGCTGGCGCGGAAAGCGAAGCTGGGAAAGCTCGGGCATGTGGCCATTGATTCGACGCGTATCGCCGCGAACGCTTCGCGCAACCGGATCGACACCGAACAGGCGTTGCGGGACGCGCGGGCGCGCATTCGCCGGGACATTCGCCGGTGGCAGCGGCAGTGCAACACGGAGGATCCGAACGAAGGAGCGGGCGTGGAAGTGGGGCGCGAAGTGATGGAACAGTTGGAACGGCAACTGGAAGCGATTCCCGAGCGGCTCGAGCGATTGCACAAAGCGAGATTGCCGAAGCTTTCGCGGACCGATCCGGACAGCCGTTTTTTGCGGGAGCGGGGCGGATTCACGCTGGGCTACACGGCCACGCTGGCGGTCAGCGAAGATCATTTGATCGTGGCGCAGCGGGTGACGCAGGCGACCAACGACAACGAAGCGCTGTTGCCGATGGTCGAAGCAGTCGAGCAGCAGTGCCGAGAAACACCGCGCTGCGTGAGCGCGGATAGCGGATTTTTCTCGGCGGACAATGCGCACCGGCTGGAAGAACGGGGCATCGATGGATATGTGCCGGACTCGAATCTGGCGCGCTGGCTGAACCGCGGCGGCCGCTTGCGCCGGCGAGCGACGGATCCGGCGCATCGTCGCATGCGCCAGAAGCTGCGCGACCCGGCCGGGCGGATGATCTACCAGCGGCGGAAAGCGATCGTGGAACCGGTGATCGGAGTCTTGAAGGAGCAGCGAGGCATGCGACGGTTCGCTCGTCGCGGGCTGGTGCAAGTGGCGGTCGAGCTGGCGCTGGCAGCCGCAGCCTATAATTTGACGCGGATGTGGCGCACCCGCTAGTCGCGCCGCCGCCGCTGAAATCAAAACGTCATCAACCATCACTAGGTTGCACCCGAATTAGCAGCCAACATGTGACGGGCACCGAGTTCTCACACAGACTCTTTAGCCCCTGAAGCCACGCACTTTTTTGGTTGGCAGGTATTTATGAGTTGGGTTCATTTCAAATATGAAATTGCCTTGTTGACCCCCTACACAAGAGAGCCCTGCCCCCTGCACAGCCAATGTGGAGTGCGGCGGCTAGCGCGCTTTCCGCGTCCCGAGCAACGCCGAGGGGCCACCGCTTTGTTACCGCGAGGCTGGCCTCGCCCACAAGTCGCACCCTGCGTCTTAGCGCCGTAGGCGCGTCAGAAGCTAGCCCAGCCCGCCGTATTCTGGCGGGCTGGGTAAACCACACGCATTGGTCCCGAGCGCCGTAGGTGCGACACGTCTTTACTCGCGGCGCCTTCCCAAACACCACGGAAATCAACAGAGCCATTTTAAATTTGAAATGGCTTTGTTGACATCCTCGTCACAAGCGTGAATTTGGGCCGCGACAGGCGCGGGCGAGTGGTGTTTTCTATGCGAGCAGGAGGAGCGATGCCAGAGATTGGACTCCTGCCGTTTGCGCGCGTGGCCCTGGATGTGGCCACGGCGACTCTGCCGTCCTACCGCAGCCGTTTCAGCAAGCACCAATTCACCCAACCGCAGTTGCTGGCCGTGCTCTGCCTGATGCGCTACGAGGACTGGACCTTTCGCGAAACCGAAGTGCGTTTGCGCGAGCACGGCGAGCTGCTCGTGGCCCTGAAGCTTTCCCGCGTGCCCGACTACACCACCTTGTACCGTTTCTTGCAGCGGCTCGACGACCAGACGATCAATCGTGTGTTGGGAGAATCGGCGCGGCGATTCAAGAGCCCAAAACGTCGCGCGCGGCGCGGCGCCCGCGTGGCCGTCGACGGTACGGGACTGAGCCACAACGCCGCGAGCACCTTTTTTATTCGCCGCATCGAGCAGCGGCCGCGCGGCATGACGCGCTGGAGCTATTGGTTGAAGTGGCTGATCGTCGCCGATCTGGACAAACTGATCATTCTGGCGCAGCGCGGGCGGCAGGCGCCGTGGTGCGATTGCCGAAGTCTGCCGGATTTGGTCGACGCGGCGAGCCGCGTCGCGTCGATCGATTTGGTGTTGGCGGACGCCGAATTTGACACCGAACAAAACCATCGGCACATCCGCGAGCGGCTCGGAGCGCGCAGCATCATCCCGGCCAAGCGCGGCCGCAGCAGTCGCGTGGGAATCCGCGGACAGATGCGGCGGCATTTTCCGGAAAAGACCTACCGGCAGCGAGCCAAGGTGGAAACGGTCTTCTCCATCATCAAACGCAAACTCTCGGCCCGAGCGCCGGGCCGCAGCCTGGCGATGCAGCAGCGCCAAGCGTCGCTGTTGGGACTGACCTACAACCTCTATCGCTTGAGGCACCCTCTCCTCCGACAGGATGTCAACAGAGCCATTTGAAATTCTCTTCTGCGTGCTCGTCGTGTCTGGCCGCCACTTGTTCGGAGGGCTGGCGGGTGGCACAGTCTTTAACTTTCCGCGTGCCCGGCCCTTTGCGCCATTTCAAAGGGCCGGTCTCTTGATTTGATCTGCGAAAATCCGGCCCCTCCAAAAAAACTCCACAGGCTCGTTCGCTTGCGTTCCTTCCCGGCGTTATGCCATGTTGGATAAGGCGCGCATTTTGCGTCCCGGTGGAGTGAAGCGAGGAGGCTTGTCAAATGACGAGCGCGACTTGGAACGACCGGCTCGGGCTAGGAGCAGACCTCAAATTTGCTGTTTAGGGGGTCGGAGCTTAAGCTCCGACAAATCGATGCCACTATGTCTCAGTACCGCTCGCGCTGCTTCTATTGCGCGACTTTTGCCTTGCCGTCCCGGCCCAAAACGGGAAAATGACATGAGGCTCTTTGCCCGTCCGAAGCATGATGGGGTTGCGAAGGCGGGAGGCGAAGAAAAGGCTAATCGGTCCTGGTGACGATTAGAATTCGCTTAATCTCTATGAAAACAAAGGACGGAGGTACTTTCTAATCGATCCTAAAGTGGCGTTATTTGGAAGCAAATCAGCCCGTCGGGAGCCCGCCTACGCCCGAGGCTTTCGCCCTCGCCAAGGCTACAGCGGACAGGCCGGCGGGCGGACGCAAAATGCGCGCAGCGGCACGCGAGGCAAGGGGCGGGCGTCGGCGCTTACTGCTTGCGGTACTGCTGGAGGAGCCGCTGGTAGCGCGGGTCGGAGCGGAGATTGGCGAAGTAGGGGCTGGAATCGAGAGCGGAAAAATCGCGGAAGCCGCTCTGGAGTGCTTGCTGCATGGCGGCAAACGACTTGTCTTTATCGCCTTTCGCGGAGTAAATGGCGGCCAGCCAGTAATGATCCATCGTCGTTTTCCGCGTGTCAGTCGCCCCGGACAAGTATTTGAGGGCTTCATCGTAGTTCGACTGAGCGAGGGCGAGCTGAGCCATTCCGAGGTTTGCGTAGCGGGCGCTCCCCAATTCCTTCGCGCGCTGGAAGGCCAGCGTCGCATCGGGGAAGAGCCCCTGAAATACAAGCGCGCGGCCGAGGTGATACTGGGCGGCCGCCGAAGTCGGCTGGAGGCGAATCGCCTCGCGCGCCGCTTTTTCAGCCTCGGCCGCCTCCGGGGGCTGCTCGTAACCGAGAGCCCACGATAAAAGATCCCAGGCCAGCGGATTGTCCGGCTCCAATCGTGTGGCTTCGCGGAACTCGCCAACCGAACGCGAGTAGTCGAAATGCAGCGCATACGATTGAGCCAGGGCGATATGAGCCTCGCCGAGTCCGGGATCAGCGGCGAGCGCCCGCTTCGCATATTCTTCGGAGCGCGCCAGGTGCGAGGCATTGGAATCGAGATCGCGATAGTAGAGTCCTTCGACGTGAGAGAGACCGGCCAATGCGGGAGCGTAATTGGGATCGAATTTCAGGGCTTGCTCGAAGCTTTTTCGCGCGGCCTCCATTTTTTCCGGCGTTTCGTCCAGCAGCAAGCCGCGGCCCACGAGAAAGGCCTCGTACGCTTGCGGATTTTGCGTATAGCGCTGAGTGATGGCTTTCTGTTCCTGCGGCGTCAGGTGCATATTGAGGGCCTGCGCGATTTTCAGCGCGGTTTGCTCCTGAAGCGAGAAGACATCTTTCATTTCGCCGGTGAAATCGTCGGCCCACACCTGGAAGCCGGTGGTCGAGTCGATCAGGTGGACGTTGACGCGGACTTGATTGCCGGATTTGCGCACCGTGCCTTCGAGCAAATAGCGCACGCCGAGCTGGCGGCCCACTTCGGCGGGATTTTGGTCCGCCGATTTCACTGCCGCCGCGGAGGCATGAGGAGCAACGTCGATGCCCTGAATTTTCGAAAGTTTGGTCGTGATTTCATCCGTCATCCCGTCGCTGAAATAGGTGCTGTCCGGATCGGTGCTCAGATTTTGCAGCGGCAGGACGGCGACGGAAGGCTTGGCCGCGACGGCGGTTGCGCCGGGCGCGGAATGTTTTTGGTACCAAAACGCGCCGCCGATCGCGAGCACCACGAGAACTGCGGCGCCGGCATAGAGCGGCGCGCGTTTGGCATGCGAACGCGCGGCTTGCGGCGCAGTTGCACGCTCCTGCGCCTGCGGAATCGCCGTGCGCGTGGAATCGGTTTCGCGTTTCACGCGCCGCAGGTCCGCGCGCAAATCGGCGGCCGACTGGTACCGCATGGTGCGGTCTTTTTCGAGCGATTTGCTGATCACGCGCTCGAGTTCGGCGGGCAGCGCCGGATTCAAACGCACGGGCGGCACCGGCGTGCGATTCAGGATGGCTTCGAAGATCACGCCGGAAGTCGCACCCGGAAAAGCCATGGCCCCAGTGGCCATCTCGTAGAGGACCACGCCGAGCGAGAAAAGATCCGTACGCCGATCCAGCTCGCCGCCGCGCACCTGCTCCGGTGACATGTACGTGACCGTGCCGATCGCTGTGCCTGGACTGGTGAGCAACTGATCAGGCGCGGTGGTGAGTCCGGCGGAGACCGTGGCGCCTTCCGCGACTTGCTGGCGCACGGGCGCAAGCTTGGCCAGCCCGAAGTCCATGATCTTCGCGTGGCCGCGCGCGGTGACGAAAAGATTGGCGGGCTTGATGTCGCGATGAATGATGCCGGCGGCGTGCGCGGCGTCCAGCCCGTCGGCGATTTGCATGCTCCAATCGAGGAGCGTTTCGATCTCAAGCGGGCGCCCAGAGATGTGGTGCTTGAGCGTCTGGCCATCGAGAAATTCCATGGCGATGAAGTGGCGGCCTTCGAACTCGTCAATTTCATAGATGGTGCAAATGTTCGGGTGGTTTAGAGCCGAAGCCGCCTGCGCCTCGCGCTGGAAGCGTTCGAGCGCCTGGGCGTCGCGCGCGAGATCCTCGGGCAGGAATTTCAGCGCCACAAAACGGCGGAGCTTGGTGTCCTCGGCCTTGTAAACGACGCCCATTCCGCCGCCGCCGAGCTTCTCCAATATTCGGTAATGCGAGATTGTTTGCCCTAGCATCGAGTGGTGGGTCAGTTCTGGCGGCACATGTTAGGTCAAGCCCAAAAGCAAGTCAACGCGGGCGCGGGATAGGCTATAAGGCGGGGAAAAGTGATACACCCCTCGGCGCTTGGAGTCGCGCCAAGCCTAAGAGCGCTGGGAAGAGGCGTCAGCTCTTTGATACGGCGACGCGGCGCGCTGAGCTCTTCGCTACTGTTCAGATGTCAATACTTCCATGGCGAATGAGACTCGTTGAATTTCCTAATCATCCAGTCGAAATGTGCTATCGGATTGCAATTTTCCGCGTGACGGGAAATCCATGCGGAGATTTCGCGAAGCTCTGCTCTTTCATTCTCCGGAATTGCGGAATCCTCCAATTTCGCGTCTATCGATCTCGCCAATTCGTGAAAGGCCTTGCTGCGATTCCAGTAATCCAGGAATTGGTCGACAACTTTTGATTTGCGATCGTATTCCTCTTGTTGGCGACGCGCCTCTTCACGTCGACTTTGTTCTTCCTGCCATTGTTTCTGTTTGCGTTCTGCTTCCTCCGCCACCGCTTTAAGCGCTTTGGCTAAGTGAGGCAGAATGGAAACAAAGTCTGCCAAGCAGTCCTCGAGGCGTTGTGTGCTTCCGTCACCCCAGGATTTGCGAATGTGCTTCAGTTCATAAGGCAGTCCTTCAAATGAAAGACGAAGAATTCCGGATGGAGCGTAATCCCATTGCGGCGCGTAGACGTAGAGATTCTTGTTTTTACGCTCCGTTTCCTCTCGCGTTAGAGCATGTGGTTTGCGGGAAAACGTTTCCGCCAACGAGAACAGGATCCTTTCTCCGTCCACGAGTACATGGGGCCTAGAATCAGGTTCTTTACTCCAATCAACTGAATAACCCTGCGCTTCCAGTGCGAAAAACAGAGCATCGAAAATCCGAAAGGCTCGTGGAGCTGAATGCTTCGAAACTCTCAAATGTGGAGCCTTAAGGTTGTGGGGAACGAACCAACCCTTGTCGTCCTTTGATGTTGGCTCAAAGGCCTTTCTCGTACGGATCACAATGGGATGCGTAATCTCCCGGTCCTCTTTCACCTCAATTTTGGGAACGGGCGGCAAATCCCTCTTCTGGGGCAGTTCGTACGGCCTCGGTTCACGGGCTGGAATGACAACGTTTTCGTTTCCAGGCGACTGCATTGGAGGTAACGGCACCCGCTTTGGCGGATGGCCTGTTTCGACGAGCCTCCAGTGCCCGAGTCCGGGGGTCGGGATATTGTAGCGATGGCAAAGTTTCGCTAGCCCCACGTCGGACACTCCGAATTCGCTTGCAAGTGTTCGCATTGGGGTTGTCCAAACTTTTTCATACAGTTCCGCTCGCGTAAGGGTCTTATTCTGCGAAGACACGGTAACCTCCCTTCGAATCGTGAACTAAACTCTGTCGAATCATCATCTTGTATGGCACTATTTGCTTTTCTGAACAGCACAACTCTGGAGAACTAGAGAAAATGCGCTTATATGAAGGAACCGTTTTCGAATTCAATCGGGACGTTCTGGAAAATAAGGTCGCAGATCGCATCCGTGCAAATTTTGAAAAATATTATGAGCGACGCGTTAGCCCCTCAGAATTTCGCGCCTGGCAACAATCGTTGAATTTTCTGCGAAATTCCATCGAATATTCCGGTCTCACAGAAAACAGAATGATTATCGAATATGAGCTCCCATATTCCACGCGCCGGATCGACGTGCTGCTATTTGGCCGAGGCGTACGAGAAAACGACGGCGTTGTTCTCATGGAATTGAAGCAGTGGTCAAACGAAAATGTCGAGGATTGTGCTACGGAGGGAAACATTGTCGTAAATTACGGCCAATTCAAAAGGGAACACGCTCATCCGTCTTTGCAAGTCCAGGGTTATCACTACGATTTGAAGGACTTTCTTACGATATTCAACGAAAAGCCAGACGTGAACTTGGATTCCTGCGCGTATTGCCACAACTACTCCCGAAAGGGCGAAAATCCGGTCCTCCTATTTCCTAAGTTCGAGAAAGAAATCCGGGAGTTTCCGCTATTTACTCGGGAGGACGTTCAGACGCTGGGAATTTACTTGGCAGAGCGGTTGGCGAAAGGAAACGGCACGGAGATATTTGGGCGTTTCATAACGAGCCCAATTCGACCCTCCAGAAAATTGCTCGAACACACGAGGGAAATGATCAACAAGCAGCAAATGTTCAATCTAATCGACGATCAGATTGCGGCGTACAACTCGATCATGCACAAGGCCAGGAAACTAGCCAAGACCAAAAGAAAGTCGATTGTCATCGTTAAGGGTGGACCCGGGACTGGCAAATCCGTGATCGCGTTAGAAACCATGGGTGAGTTGATGCGGCAAGGCCACACAGTGTTTCACGCTACTGGTTCTAGTGCTTTCACAAACACACTTCGCAAACTCGTGGGGAAAAAAGCCGAGCGCTTATTCAAATTTACGCATAACTTCGGTGCCGTAGAGCCCGATTCCATTGACGCGCTCATTTGTGACGAGGCGCATCGAATAAGAAGCAAGACCACTGGTCGATTCATACGCCGCAACGCGCGGTCAGATCTTCCGCAGATCGACGAATTGCTCCGTGTTGCAAAGCTTTGCATCTTTTTTATCGATGAAAACCAGATTGTGCGACCTGCCGAGATTGGCAGCGTACCCATGATAAAGGAGGCTGCTGGACGGTTCGGGGTAGTGCCGGAAGATATCGCTGAGTTTGAACTCAAAACCCAATTTCGCTGTTCGGGTTCGGATGCGTACCTACAATGGTTGGATAAGGTCTTGGGAATTTCGGATTCGGACGAGTATAGGTTCGATGCGAGGATGGAATTTCGAATCTTTTCCACTCCCACGGAACTGATGTCCGAAATCAGAAAAAGGAATTCTGAGAAAAAGAATTCGGCGCGAATCGTGGCTGGGTTTTGCTGGCCCTGGAGCGAACGCAATCCCGACGGCAGTCTCGTCAATGATGTCCAAATCGGGGAGTTCGCGATGCCCTGGGAAAACAAAGCTGCCTTTTGGAAATGGGCGACGGACGATTCAGGGATGGAGCAAGTGGGTACAGTATATACAGCTCAAGGATTCGAGTTCGACTACATCGGCGTGATCTTCGGGAACGACTTGGTTTACGATTCGCAATCTCTAAAATGGAAAAGCGTTCCCCAGAATTCATACGACACCCAAGTAAAAAGAAAAAATCCGGAACTTACTCGACATCTACAAAACGTGTATCGAGTTCTCATGTCGCGAGCTCATCGCGGCGTGTATGTCCACTTTATAGATGAGCAGACTGAGCGTCGATTTAGGGAATTTCTGCCTGTGTTGGATGGCGGGCGCTCCAGCTCGAGGGCAGGCGAATCAATCAGCGACCGCCCGTAACGACTGCCGTTTCGATCGCCCGCCGGAAGATTGCAAGCGTGCTCGAACGGACCGGTTGTCCGTTGAGGATGTGGTCACTCTTTAAGTTCGGGGAAGGCCACGGCATGGTAGCGATCAACGAACCGACGAACGTCTCGGTAGCCGTAGAAGTCGATGAACTTCCAGAGGCTCGGAAGGACCTCTTTTGTGACCTCTGGCGAGTGAGTGTCATGGCCGGAGAGGAGCTTTACCCAATAGTCGAGGCCGGGGTTGAGATCTGTAGGCTTGACAGCTTTTTCACTGAGAAAGCCCTCAAATCGCGCGAGGTACTCCAGAAATCGCTCGAAGGCTTCTCTGATCGCAGATTGTTTCTTGTCATAGTGAGCTGCCGGGCTGGTGCCTAAGGCGACCGCAATGTCCGCGTATTCGACTGTGACCGCCTCGTCGTCGTCCTCGTCCCTGAATTTGTATAGCGGGAATTTCTTTTTGCGCCAATCGAGCATGTGCATCGATGCCCTCACGGCGCGATCGTCGTAGAAGATTTTCATCTGAGCGGAAACAAATTCGAGGCGCTTCCAGACTTGGCTCTTTTGGTATTGCCGAAGGCCAACGCAGAAAGCGATTGCCGTGCCAACTAATCCGACGGCTCCCATCCACTCCGCGAAGTTGCGCGGCGACGGTGGAAACAACCAATCAAGGAGCCAGCTAATCAGATAGTCGCACATCAACGTCCGTCCGACTGCGCCCACTTTATACCAAATATTCCGTCGCGCCGGGGAACACGTGTGAAGGCCGCGCGCTCGCCCTCCCCTGAATCCGGCGAGAGCCAGTTACTCCCGGCATGGCGGCAAGACTCATACGGCTGATTCTTGCCACGGTCCAGGCGCAGACCCTCCGAGCGAGAAGGAAATCGAGCTGGTCCACGAGTAACCGGAAATTTGCGCCGGGCGCAGTTACTGTTGTTAACAGGCGCTATCGCAAGTAACCCCAAGTAGCGGTCAATCTAGACGCGCCTGATTCCCAAGAAGCCCCGTGTCAGCTAACTGAAACGTTTGCGTCTTAGAACTCAGAGGCCGACGAGTTCAGCCGCGGACCTGAAAGTAGCGAGACTTTGTGGACGGACACCTTTGCCGGAAATGATGGCATAAACGGCCTTTTGAGTTAATTTCGTCTCTCGCATCCATCGGCGGACGCCAACTCTGGCCCACTTTTTCCTGTCGAAAGGATCCGCCACGACCAGTTTTCCAGACGGCCCATAAACCTGGATATCGAAATCTATTATGCTGGGGTCTTCACCCTGTTCCCAATGCCGATCTGTTTCTTTACCTACCGGGATTACGTTCCCGGCCACGATCACGGACCGGCGTAGCAATCCTGCCGTATTCGCATCACACGGACTGCCATCCGGCGCAAGTGATTTCACTTCTGGCTTTCCGAAGTATTGCCGCAATATGATTCGAAAGGAATCTGGAGTTGCTTTATCTTGGTTCGGATCGGGCACCATTGATATTTGGTAGGTACGCCCGTCCAACAAATTGATGCCTTTCAGCTTGCCCCACTTCTTTCGGTCCATCTCAGGCGGAGTAATGAATTGAAAGTTTGTTTTGTCAAACCCGAATGGATATCCTCCCAGATCGGATAACAGAGGGAAGAAAAAGAAATTGAAAGGAGCGAGCCAATCTGGACGGCGGTTTTTCAACACATTTGGAGAGGTCATAACCATGCGCATCATCGCAGGAAGCCTTAGCCAACTTGGCTGTTTCGTCTGAAATTTGAATTCCCTTCGTAGCAAGTATTCCCATGCTTCCAAAACCCATTCAGGGGTTTCTTCAGTTTCATCGTCAGCGTCGCCAGGGTCTCGCTCCTTGGGAGCAAATAAATATCCAAGGCCGTGACCGCTAGCCTTTTCAATGGAAATGTTTTTTCCACATTCCGTGAAAAGAGCGTACCTCTTTGCAGAAACTGCGTAACCAAATAGCTGTCGAAATGGTTTGCTCGGGTCCGAATCGACATAATTAACGTCTTCGATCTTCAAGATATCTTGCACTAGCTTCGGATTGTAGGGATTGAGCTTATTGAACTTTTTTGCGATTGCTTTTACGTGGGACAACGGAAGAGCCCTTATAGCATCTGCTTCGTTCAGTCTGAACTGACCACCAACGCAAGGAACGAGGCTTTGGTTTTTAGACCCGACGATGCACATCGAATCTGTGTCGCAAAACAAATAACTACCCCGTAGGTTTTGTACGCATTTTTCAAGCATCGCGAGCAGCAATCGCCCACCCGATGTAATGAGCGACGCGAGTGGAGGAAAGTACCAAGCTCCTGGCTTCTCTACATAGTTGGTACGCTTCCTTCCTGATTTTTCGCCGGAGAAATATCTGACGTTTTTCTCTCGGCTGTTCGTCTCCGTATTTACCTCCACGAAGAGTCCATAGCTACCGGAATTTGCCAGGACCTTTAGAAAATCCGCCAGGGGCTTATTCTTCCGCTTGTGCAGGATCCTCTGTTCGATCACTTTCCTGTAGAAATCGCCTGTCGCGGGATCGATCCTTACCATTCCACCGAGATTTGTCGGTTGCGTTCTGTACGGTCGTCGGCTTGCTACGATTCGGATGGCGTTCAGGATGCGAGGTGGTTTGCCGTTTAACAGTGTCGACGCGACAGCATCGGGTCCTGCATACCAGATCGGTTTCTTAGACCAAAGATAGTTCAGACCGATGTTTTGAGTTTTTCCGCTGTAGACGGTTCTTACGGGCACAATATCGTTTTGCGGCTTTAGCAGGACGAAGAAGGAAAGCTTTTTCCAGAACTGTGGATTGAACGTATCCCGCAGCTTTACAGTTGAAAGAATCTTCCGTGCAACCGCCGTGTAATCCTTAAAATGTGTTGAACGAGCCTTCAATAAGTCCCAGTTTCCCAGCAGCGCATTTACTGTCGGATATTGGCTCGTGAAATCTGTATGGATCACAGGTACTCGCGTTCTTCTAATCCGACATTCGGCCCGGCCACCGTAATACGCCTGCATCGCAATTCCGAGCGTTTTATTGGGAATCTTGAAATGAGTTTTCGGGCGTCTGATCTGCATCGCGTCCAGGTAAGCTTTCGCGATGGAAGCGGGTGAATATGCTTTCTCGGGCTGCAACTCAATTGGATTCTGGTCGAATTCGGCTTTCATGGCGTTCAGTAGCCTAGCGGTTGCTGCAACATCGCCGCGACAGTAATCGATCTCTTTTAGAGTGACTCGTCCGGTTGGTTTGTGTTTGATCTTGCCTTCTACTCCAAACCCCTTGCACGCGCGTTCTAGGCTGAATGCCTCATTTCGAATCGCCCAACCGAGCGTCCGAAGATCGAGAAAGCGACTCTCTTTGGGCCATTCGTCGCGATGCAAGATGCTGCCCAACTTTATGAACGCCATCTTGCTATTCATTGAATTGATGACAATTCGAGGCCGATCCGCGTTAGCAACAAGCTCTCCTGTCTTCCGGCTCTTGCGAAACGAGAGCACCAGAGACCAGCTTCCCTTGCGGCCATTGGCAGCTCTAACTGCGAGTCGCGACAGATCGAACGGCAAGTTAAACCCGATAATCGGTTGTCCTTTTCGGACTGAATCCCAGAAGACACGATTGATGAAGGTAGAGCGGGTCATCAACCCTAGTGTCATCCGCGCCGGGAACCATTCGATTGTGGGGACGTTCTTTCTGTTTTGTTTGTATCTTCTAAGTACTTCTATCTCTTTAGCTGGAAGCTCGTCCGCGTAAAACAGGCCTTCTTCAATGCAACGATATACGCTGCCGTCTAGCCTACAGCGTCGGTAGCATCCAAACTTCAACTTCTGAGTCGCATCGATAGTTGTTTCCGTATCGAATATCAAACAATACTTGGGCCATTTCGCGGCCCATCGTCGCTTCCACTCCTTCTTTTGTCGGACGGGCGTATGCGCCCTCACGAACACGTCGTGACGCGCTGGCTCAGATATTTTTCTGGAGTTCTTTACTGTCTTTTCTCTGGGAATAGCGAAAGAACTTCCCCGAGTGCCTGAAGAACCATCCATAGAGCTATGGTCAGCGCAAGCGCCGCGATCACCAAGCGCCGTCGCTTATTGGGTGTGTAGTGAAGATCAAGGCCTACACTTTCTAGTAGCCGATGAAATTGGTCGTGATGCTGCCTACAAAAGGGAATCTTGAACCACGGTATATGCTTTCTACCCGCGGCGTGGTTGTATTCCACGGAAGCGCCATCGCCACAAATCACGCAGACGGGCTGCGAGCGGGCACGCGATTTCACGACCGCCCTCTGAACGAAGTGTAAAGATTGTCGAAATCGAGCTGCCCAGCCTCTTCCAATTGGATGAGTAGCTTGGTATCGGTAATCAGCGTGTGGCCGGCCACTTTTTGGCCTTTGAGCTCCTTAAGTTCCGCTTCCGCGTCATCTTCTCCCGCTCGAAACCTTGTCAACAGAAGTTCATAGCGATGGAGTAGCCTTCTTCCACGGGAATTGCGAACGATCGCATCAACTCGACCCTGGCGAGTTAGGATGGTCATGGACACCGCAAGCTCGTCTTCGGTGCGCGCCCTCCACGGTTTGCCCGGACCAGATCTGTAAAGGTATCTCCCCGCACGTTCGCGGAAGGTTTTGAGCTTCATTCTCTCCCGTCGAGCTGCGACGGATGCTGAGATTTCCTCTCGACGCATTGCGCCCAAAGCTCGGACGACACGCGGGTCTGTGATCGCTTGCTGCCTCTTTGTGCGAGTCCGCCTCCCTTGCCTCGCCTTCCCGGGCTTGCGAAGGCTTTTCTTTGTCTGGCTGAGACGCGTCGGCGTCTTCCTTTGCCGCCTATTTTTTCTGGATTGCCTGCTACTTTTACGTCTCATCTGCCCGCCTTCTCTCGTAGCTTGCACGTTCACCCTAAGTCCCCAAGCGTGGGGTGTTTGTGGGGTGCTATCTGTGGCTAACTCGATGAAACGGCGATAGATAGGAATCGGTGCGACCGTGAAGGAAAGCTGCTTTGTGGGGTGGAAAATGTGGGGAGGGCTGTGGGGTAGGTGCAGATACTAAAACTCGGGCGGGTTCTTGGAGCGACGTGCCTCGCGCTTTTCGTTTGAACGCGCCTGTTCGACTTTCTTTTGGGCAGCCTTGATGTGTTCGTCTGCCGTCTTCCGGTCAATCCCCATTCGCGAAGCAATTTGAGTGAGCCCGAGGCCGTACTCAAACTTCATCGAGAAGGCCAACCGCTGCTTTTCTGTTAAATTGTCCATGTATTTCGCATATCTAGAGAGATCAGTTTCCTTGGGGCCAAGCCCCTCAAGGCCTTTTAAGCGACGCTTCGAGGCTTCAAGCTCGTCTGGTTCCGGTACTTGTACGATGGCCGCTGACCAACGTTTTTCTAATCGTCCCAACTGTTGATCGAAAATCGCCTCGATCAACATCTTGAGTTGCTCAATCGTGTTTAGGGTCCGTATAGCCTCCATTTGCGCGGCGTTATTCTGATTAAACCTTGCTGTGCGAAGCGCCTGTGGCAGCGCGTCAAACAGGTGGGTTGGGAGCTGCTCCACGACGCGGTCTATTTCCAGTACCCAGTCCGGTGCGTCACCGGGAACGAGGTCGCTCGTGGCGCTCGCTGCGTTCGATTCCTCGTCACTCAACGAGGGCTGCTCATAACGGGCAGCGAACATATCAGAGATTATCTCCAGGGCCTTACGATGCGCTAGCACGGTGAAACAGGTCTTCCGGTCGGACACGGTAGCAACGGGAGTATCAAGAAGATTTCGCAGCTCAGGGTGCTGCACAAGCAGACGCTGTATCAAGGAAAGCTCAGCGCGAAATAGCCCTTCCAACAAGTCCGAATTGACGAACCAAAAGGGCTCTGGAGGCGGTAGGACAAAATCGCCCATTGTGAGTGGCTATCCTCTCTCAGCAGCAATCGCGTGGCGCAGCGCCGGTAACAGACGTACAATTAAGTATCGCAAGTGTAGTTTGAGTTGGCCCAAAAAGCGGGCCTGTCGCCTGCTGGTAACAGACGACAAGCCCTAACCACCATAGGAGGTGTGCTCCGATGGCAGCTTCGGCAACGGTATCGCAACTCCCGCAGTCGCGCAATTTACTGACCTCTCGACTCGGCACTATAACCCTCTACGGATACGGAATTACCGTATGCGTGGATCGCGGGCACCTTGTTTTGAAAGATGCAATTGGTGAGGACCGCCGCGAGATACGGATCCCCCGCGTCAGGCACGGTTTGCGACGGATCGTTGTGATCGGCTCGGATGGAATAGTTTCGCTGGCAGCGCTTCGATGGCTTGCTGACCAGGACGCTGCGTTCGTGATGCTTGATCGCGATGGTTCCGTACTAGCCACGACTGGCCCCGTTTGTTCGTCCGACGCCCGGCTCCGGCGCGCGCAAGCTCTGGCCACTCAATCCGGGACTGATCTGCGAATCACGCGAGCGCTAATCTCAGCCAAACTTCTGGGCCAGGAGAGAATCGCCAGTGAGAACCTCCACAATGCAAGGGCTGCGGAGGATATCTCCGAAGCCCGCAATGCACTCGATAGCGCTGAAACGATTCCGTCAATTCGGGGCCTTGAAGCACAAGCGGGCCATGCGTATTGGCAAGCCTGGAAATCGCTTCCGGTCAATTTCCCGAAAGTGGATGCGCGGAAAGTGCCCGAGCATTGGAAGGTATTTGGAACGCGAATTTCACCGATTTCCGGTTCACCTCGCTGCGCGATCAACCCGCCCAATTCAATCTTGAACTATGCCTACTCGATCCTGGAGGCTGAATCTCGCCTTGCCCTCGTGACAGTGGGCTTAGACCCCGGCCTTGGCTTCTTACATGTGGACAGCCGCACACGCGATAGCCTGGCTTGCGATCTCATGGAACCTGTCCGGCCCGAAGTAGATTCCTATGTGCTTGATTGGCTCACGCATCACCTGTTTCAGCGAAAAGATTTCTTCGAGATGGCTGACGGAACCTGCCGACTGATGGCTGGTCTCTGCGTTCAGCTTTCACAAACCGCAAAAGCGTGGGCGACCGCCGTCGCGCCATGGGCGGAATTGATTGCACGCACGCTCTGGGCCACAGTCGGAAAACCGGGAAAGCAGCCTGCTACACCGCTGACCGGAGATCATCGGAGAGCAGGACGCGCAGGAGAACATGTTCGCCCGGCTGTATTTCCGCCGAAGCCTTCCAGAGTTTGCAAAATCTGCGGAGTTTCGTGCGAAAAGACCTATTGTGCGTCCTGCGGCGCAGCCCACTCGCTGAAGGAATTCGACAAGGGCCGCCTCGCCGCACAAACGCCGGAATCCCGGGCGCAACGGTCTACTACCCAAAAGGCACACGTTCTTGCAATTCGAGCCTGGAAACCATCAAAGGAACTAGACTGGTTGGATAGAAAAACCTACATCAACAAGATTCAACCACACCTGGCAAGTATTACGATTTCGGCCCTGCAATCAGCCCTTGAAATCTCCGAACCTTATGCAGCCTTCATCCGGTCAGGTTCCCGAGTTCCGCATCAACGGCACTGGCTGACTCTCGCCCAGCTCGTTGGGATTCGCCAAGCATGAGCCTCGAAGGTTTCCCGTCCTTCACCGCTACGAAACTTGGCTTTGAGCGAGCTTTGATGCAGAATCGCCGCTGGACTTGGGGGAACGTATGCCACCGAAAATTGTCCGACGCGCAGAACCACATGTGCTGCACGTCATTGTTCGTGTTCCGGTAGAGCACCTGAGGCTCGATAAGGAAAATCCACGTCTTGCCGCACTAGAAGAGGGCACTTCGCAGAGAGACTTGGCAAAACTTCTTTGGAACGAGATGGCTGTTGATGAATTGGCCTTGTCGATCGCGGCAAACGGATATTTCGAGGAAGAGCCCCTCATCGTCATTCCTGAGAGCCCCGGCAGGAAGAATCCTGACACTGATACCTTCGTGGTTGTGGAAGGGAATCGAAGGCTCGCTGCGGTACTCGTTTTGCGAGACAGAAGTCTGCGTGAAGAACTTGAGGTGAGTGACATTCCCCAAGTGACCCCGGAAAAACTCAGGGCACTTGAAACGTTGCCCGTGTCGATTTATGACACGCGAGAAGAGCTATGGGAATATTTCGGTTTCCGCCACATCAATGGCCCTCAAGCATGGGATGCTTTCAGTAAAGCGCAGTTCGTCGCAAAGGTTCGAGAAAACTATGGCATTTCTCTGAGCGAAATTGCGAGGCGAATCGGAGACAGACACGACTTCGTCAAGCGCATCTATCTGGGATACTTGCTGGTCAAACAGGCGCAATCTAAGTGCGGTTTCAGTACCGATGACGTAAATAAGGGGCGATTTAATTTTTCCCACCTGTATACGGCGGCGGCCCAGCCCGAATTTCGAAAGTTTTTGGGGCTTACTGATGCAGATTCGGCAAAACATAATCCGGTGCCTAAGTCACATCTCGAACAACTTCAGGAGTTGATGATCTGGCTCTACGGAAGCAAGTCAGCGGGAAAATTACCGGTTGTTCGCACCCAGAATCCTGACCTCAATACCCTCCGAGTCGTCATCAGTCAGAAAGCATCTCTCGCTGCACTCCGGGCTGGCTACTCGCTGCAACGGGCGGATGAGATCGGAATTGGGGAAGCACGTCGACTTCAAGAGGCGCTCACGAGGGCGAAAGAAGAATTACTTGTGGCGAACGGCACCGTCACGACGGGTTATTCAGGTCAAGAAGATCTTTACTCAACGATCAAAGAGATCTCTCTTCTCGTCGACAACATTAAGCGCGAGATGGAGAATTTGAAACCTACCCGGAAGAGTAAGGTGAACGCCTAATTAAATGCTTCCCTTGCCGTTTCCCTCAACAGACGCACTGGCCTTAGCCGATTGGCTGGAGATTATGGCGATCTCTCGTCGAAGTCATCGGTGCAGCATTCGAGACCTCGGCAGACAACTGAAGAGAGGTTCGGTCCTAACGGACGACCAGATTGACCCGGAGGAGGCGGCGGCCGACATCGTCACCGAACTGCGGACTAGGGCAAAGGCAGCTGCGAATTCCTATCCTTTTAATATCGACGGTACTCAGATTCATCTTAAATCAAATTTTGAGGACTTTCTTCCCTACACGTTTTGTCTCTGCTTGTCATTTTTTGGCGGTGCTCGCCGCCCACACTCTCGGCTATTTCCGCGAAGAGCCTTCGAAAAGATTTCGACCGTTGCTGCAGGTAATTACCTGCGCGGCGAAAGCATAAGATTTGGCGCTCCCAGGCAAGGCTTACCAGCCAAATTCGATGAAGCTTTAAATAAGCTTTGTTTCCTAATGGGCGAAGGCAATGGCTTTCGCGGCAGTGGAGGAAGGATGGGCCAAGATGACACACTAGATGTGGTCGCGTGGAAGGATTCACCCGATAAGCGACTCGGCAAGCTGCTGATGTTCGGTCAGTGTGCGTCTGGGAATGATTGGAAGGATAAGACTCATGAATTGCAGCCCAGCGTCTTCTTTCGGAATTGGCTCATGAATGAGCCGATAAGCCATTTGAAAGCCTTCTTTATTCCCCATAGAATCAGGGACTCGGAGTGGCGCGCGACGAGCAATCGAGCTGGAATTATTTTTGATCGCTGTCGGGTCGCCTATTGGGCACAGAACAGAGGGGAAATTCCTGACTCGAACGAGTGCGTGAGATGGTGTCGTTGGCAACTGCGTAAGGCGAATAGATGAGAAATCGATTGTTTTCTCTTTGCCCCTACTTCGCCATGTTTCCAGAAAGTTTCGTGGCGAAAAATATCGTTGCGTTCACTAAGAAAGATGACTACGTGTTTGACCCGTTCTGCGGTCGAGGGACCACCATACTCCAATCTCTGTTGATGGACAGAAACGGAGCCGGCATCGATACGAATCCAGTTGCATATTGCGTTTCGAGTGCCAAAGCGCGAGTGCCGCCTTTGGACGTCGTATTGGCCAGAATTGATTCGCTCGAGCGAGCCTACACTGAGGTTGATAGGCGGGTCCTCATAAAAAAGCGAAATAGACTTCCCGAGTTCTTTCAATATGCATACCGACCAGCAACGCTTGCCTGTTTACTATTTCTCCAAAATTCGCTCCAATGGCGTAAAAATGATGTAGATCGTTTTGTGGCCGCATTAGTACTCGGCTCGCTGCACGGCGAGACAGACAAGTCCAGCTCATACTTAAGCAATCAAATGCCACGCACCATCAGTACGAAGCCGCGATACTCGATTCGATATTGGAGAAGACATCATTTGCTACCGCCGCGCCGAGAAGTCTTTGACCTTTTGCGTTCGAAGGCACGCTATCGGTTGAGCACAGGTGTGCCCGGACGAGAAGGAGCAGTCTCTCTGGGAGATGCAAGGGATTCGGCAGACGTCTTCGGTTGGTTACACGGGCGCGTTAAAGCAGTCGTTACCTCACCTCCATATCTAAACGTAACTCGCTATGAAGAGGACCAATGGCTTCGATTGTGGTTCCTCGGTCACGAACCGCAGCCTACCTACAGCGCTATGTCGCGGGATGACCGTCACGGCAATCAGGACAACTATTGGGAATTTCTCTCCGAGTCCTGGGAAGGCATCGCACCGCTTCTTACTAAAGGTGCAGTGTTGGTCTGCCGTTTAGCAGGGAAGGATATTTCGCGCAAGGAATTGACGGACAATTTGCATGAGTCAATACTCTCCAGTTTTCCGCGAGCGTATATGATCTGCCGCCCTGAGATTTCTAGGATTCGAAACAGACAAACAACGTTCTTCAGACCCGGAGCGATCGGATGTTTTTTTGAGATTGACTATGCGTTCAAATTGACTTGACCATAGCCAATTGCGCACCCAGGATTGGACCTCTTCTTCAGAGTCGACGTTAGCGCCTTGGTGGATGTCGCGAGAGCGGGAGGAAATCATGTCGAACGCGGATAAAATCGAAGGCAGCTCAAAATCCTTGAACAAGACGATACGTGAAATCAAGAAGTTTCTAAGAGACAACACGAAGCGTCCGGAAGGTGTCAGGCTGCGCCCCTTCCTCCGTGAGAAGATCGCTGACCTCGCGGAGCATTGGTATAAACGCGGTGTCCGTCGGGGCCACATACAAAGCTATGAGGAATGGAAGGCTACAACCAGAGTTTCAAAAAAGATTCGCTACAAAGGCACACGAGAATTCTTCGATGGCCAGAAAAGACGAGTCCGTGTCACGTCAAGAATCAAGAAGTGACGAAGAACACGTCAGGCGCATTCGCGGGCATTTAGCTCCTCTTAAGGCAGATCGGTCTGCAACACGGTGAGCAGAATCTCAGCGCTGCTCGCGACCAGGTGCAACTTGCCGTCGCACTGTCGCCAGCCGTACACCCTATGTGATCCGAGAAACGAGATCGCGGACACCGAGTCAGTGGGAACGCTGTAGTTCCTGATGTTCGCGGTGCGCCCTAGATAATCGCGCACGCCCAGCAGCATCACGGTATGCTCCGTCGAGTCCGCGTTGTGGAGGAGCAGGACTTCGCGATCGGTGTGCCAGATGCAGTTCCCGTTCACCGGGTCAGCGGCGGTTTCGGTTATCCCCAGCGATCTTGGACTTGGCGCGACCAGCGCCGAGGGGTGTATCACTTTTCCCCGCCTTATAGCCTATCCCGTCAACGCGGGCGCGGGATAGGAGATAGGAGCGAGC
Source organism: uncultured Acidobacteriota bacterium (assembly GCA_963701005.1). Lineage (GTDB taxonomy): Bacteria > Acidobacteriota > Terriglobia > Acidiferrales > UBA7541 > Palsa-295. The sequence continues at coordinate 433,500 of OY969555.1, read as the reverse complement.
GAAACTGCCCTATTTTGGAGAAAAGCGCGTTCGTCACGTTAGTTCGCGGACAAGCTTTCGAAGGGACCTGCAGCGCCCCTGTATTTCAGGCTTTCCATAATCGATGCGCTGTGCAAGGAACATTCCGTCTCGGATCTTGTGGTATGCACTCCCAGGCTTCAGCCCAGATTTTATCCAAGGAATGACAGACTGACCATTCGTAGTCGGAGGAAATGTCTGACTTACCGGAGCCCTTAGGATAGGAAGCTTATCAACGGCTTCGTAGTCGGCAAACAGAAGGCATTCAAAGCTTTTATTTGAGATGACAACCGTAATCGCGCAGTTCCCCACGCAGTGACCGCATTGGCTCTGAATTATGGCGAGGCCCCGTTGTGCCAATTCTGCAGGACACTCGACTCTGTCCTCCTTGTCAATGATTACGACGATTTTATCCGGGTTCTTCAGAAGCATCGCCATTACTAAGGGAACGACGCGCAACTCGAAGAGTCTTTCCCAATCGAAGTCAGGATTTACCATTCTGATCCAAGCACTGCCGATAACGACGTGGCCACAGCGCCCAGCGAGCTTAGGGACACAATAATACTCAGTCTGTCCCTCACCGATGATCGCGACCCTCAAAGGAATCTGATCTCCTAACCACAAATCACAGGTTGTCTTTTTCATTTTCTGCGAGGTCGGCCTCAGGTGGTTCAGGAACCGCTCCCAGACTGCCGCTCATCCAATAATCGCCCAAGTCCAGAAAATCCTTTCTGATAAGCTGCGGAATAGTCTGGTCTCGTTCAAGCGCAGGCGTGACTGACGTTTCGCCGCTCCGTCTTTCGATCAAATAGAGCTCATCTGGCTTGGCCGCCGCCACAACCAACGGGGAATGAGTCGTTATCACAATCTGCCGTTCAGTGCTAACCTCCCGACATCGATCAAGAAATCTTTTCAATATCCAAGGGTGCAAACAGTTCTCCGGCTCTTCAATGACCACCGTCCTGTGCCTGGGCTCTAACAAGCAGATGAACAGTGCGAGCGACATAATTGTTCCATCTGAGAGATCATCGGCGTACCAAGGAGCCCCAAATCCTTTTTCGTGAAGGAATAGACCGATTTGCTTCGTTTCCGTGTATCCCGCTTCCAGCGACGAGAGTGCAGGCACTACATCTTGCATCCATGAAAGTAGGCGATTCCCGAGATTTCTTCTGCTTAGGAAATGGTCCACTGCGATTGGAAGATTTTCGCCGTGTTTGCCCAAGCCGCGCGTAACAGAGGGAACCCCGGCCTGCCGCGCCGTGCGAGGATTAATCTGAAAAACATGTAAGCCTTCCAACTCTCTGACAACCCGCGCGATTCTATGGAAAAAACCAAAAGGAATACGACTGAGACTTGTGAACAACAGCTGTTGAGGGAAAGGTTCAAACAAATCCGCCAGTAATTCGTCTAGAGCTGCCTTCGTCTTGAAACCAAAGAGCTCGTCGAATCGTTTGTCATCAGCAGGCCATGAATCTGCAATGTATCCCTTATCGGTGCGTTGAATGTTCAGGAACCCGATGGTTGTTCTGCTTTCGCGGTCTTCGAGGTTGAATCTGTATTCTTCGCGCTCGACAACAAACTCCGCCCGAATAGCCTCACTCCGAGCTTTTATCGAGAAATTGACTTCCAAGGTCAGAACTCGATTTCTGGTTTTCGATGTTCTAGTGTCGGCGATTACACGGAATGCAATTGCACCCTTTGTGCGCCGAATTCTTCTAAAGCAAATGTTGTAGAATCCGCCTTTTTCGGACACTCCGTACTGAAGTCCATTGCGAAATACTTGTGAAAGAAAATCTAGAGCTTCCACCAAGTTCGATTTCCCACTCGCATTCGGTCCGCAGAAGATCGAAAGAGGAGAAAGACGCATAGTCACATTCTTAAGTGACTTGAAATTCGATACCGATATTTCTCGTATCATCTCAACTCCGGGAACAATCCATTGGTGCGCGCCCCAGAACACTCAGCGGGAGTCTACAACCATATCAATTAGTCGAAATCTACGATGGTTTTTAGAGCCTTTTGCAAAGGTATTATGCTCTATAGCAATTCCGGAGATCAAACGAGAGATTGGAGCGGACAGTGGACCCCGCTGCGGGCTAGACAAACAAGCCGCGCGCTCAGACTGGAGCCGCCCGCCGCCGCACAATGATTTCAGAGGCACCAACAAAACACCTTCTATTCTGGACGATATCTGCCTGCTTTTCTGCGAGCAGGGTGTCAAATGCTATCTGGCAATCCAGAACACATCTGAGGTCGTAGCCGTCCATAAGAATGACGCGTTCATCGCCCTTGCCAGAGGTGCTCGCAATGCATTCTTGGGTAAAGCCGTTAAATGAAATGAAGAGGGCCTTTGTGTCGCCGCCAAACGCATCGCGCGCCCTATCCCTTAGTACCGAGACGTCAGAGGCGCTGGCCTTTTCTTTTCTCCATCGTATTTCGACATACCACCAGTGCTTTTCAAAATAGAACAGCCCGTCAATCTGTTCGCCCGTCCGGTTGAAATCGCCCCTCGAATCTTCGCAGTAGTATTTGAAGATTCGGTTCATCAAGTCCTGGAAACGGTTGCCACGTTCGTTTGGATTCGAAATTGTGTGCACTTGATCGAACTCGTCGCGGAACGTTTGGAGCTTGGCGTGATCGAGACTGCTCATGGCTCCGCGACTCACCCGGGCTGCATGCATGTTCTTCTCTCTCTGCTCCTGTTCGTATCTGGTCTGCGCTTCGTACCGCTTGTAGGACTCTCTCAAGGCCTTCAGGGATGCTATAGCGCTATCGCGTCTGTCTTCAGCCACAGAGTGCAAATCGTTCCAGTAGTACATCTTGGTCAGCATGGTTTTCGCGGCGACTTCCCCATCCTCCCCCCGTTCTCCAAGTTGGTCCAAGACCAGGCGCACTATTTTTATTGTGGGAGTGTTCCCCTTGATTTGGTTAACTTCGTCGAGAATGGGCTTCGGCACTCGACAGCTCTTCAGGAAGGAATAAACACTGTCCTTGAACCAGATGACATCTCGGATGGCGACCGCGAGTAGATTCGCGATATCGGGAGGCAAACTCAAGTTAGCAACATCCCGTCAGGGGCACAACAGGTCAAATAAGAGGTTGTCGCGGCGCCCATCTTTCGGACACGATATCATTTCTTGGTCTTATCATACAGGGCATTGCGAACACTTTTCGCTGCTTTTTGTCGAGCAGGAGGCAGTCTACGTCAGCTTTAGATTAACCGAAGTTTTCGAACAATTGAGTCAAGCAACTCCCGATTCTTCCGATGCGGCCTGCTGCGCCCCGCTCTCAAATTAATGAGTGCTCTACGGGAAAGTCGCCCCCGACATTCTTCCACGATATTTCTCAGAGGGATTTTCTTTAGGGCAGGCCTTATTTTAGTTTCCCATTCATCGCGGCAAGGATCCACGTATTCCGTATATGCGTCTTGTGCGGCATGAACCGAACCCGACTCGACATCCTCTAAAATATTGGATTCCTTTCCGATGAATCTGAGTTCGTTCGCCTGAATCGAACGGCGGTGCAACAGCCCAGCCGTCTGTTTGCCACACGCGTGCCCCTGGCTGTCCGCGCATTTCGATTCAGGATGGAACTCGTATTCCTCGACGACTTCTCCATATGTTTTTACGCGGGCGGTCTGCCTATTGCCATGATGGCCGGACGTAGTTATCCCATAAGTTTCTCCTGAGTATTGATCGATCCAATCCGTATTCAGCCATCGTCGTGGACGTGCTTCGTACGGCGCGATTAGATGAAAGTGTTCAGGATCTGTCCCGAGAGGGTGTCCGAACGGTTTGACATGGCAAGTAATTAAGAAATTGAAAGGCTTAATCTGATCAGAATACCGTTTGCCGCGATTGAGCGCTGCAAGAGGCTTCATGACTGCCGGGCTACTGACGGTAACGCGTCCCACGGCTGGCAGATGCTCAAAACGGAAAGGTTTTACGGGAAATCCGAGCGCGCGGCGAACAATGCTACGCCACACCTGCGCAATCCATTCCCGGTCCTCGCTCTCGGGATCGGCGGGATTTAGAAGGTGACCTAGACCGTGCTCAGACCATCGGTCGTCCTCATTGTTCACTTTGATGGCCTTGCGGCATTTCTTGCATCGAGTAGCTGTCGGCATATTCTCTTGTCGGCAGAAGGGACAGCTCGCACGGAGCAAGAGGGGTTCACCCTGCCGATTCAGCAGGAATAGCGCATAGCGCTTCGCTGAGATCGCTAGGCAAAACAGTTGGCGTTGCTTGTGGTTTACCGGATCAACATTGTCGTTTTCGATTTTCAAAATGGAATCTGGTACTGCACGACGGTCATACGGATTCAGCGCTGTGAATTGCTTTGAGATTGCTTCGACCTGTTTCCACGACAACGCCTTGACCGCTTCATGCCCGTCGTTGGTTCGATATCGACCCCCTGGGCAGGGAACGATGCCACCCCATTTCGTAGCGACAACTGCCATCGAATCGGTATCTTCCATGGCGTAGGTCCCGCCCAACTTCGCCACGCAGTGCTCCAATAGGGCGAGCATGAGTCGCGCTGCTCCAGTTATCAAAGACGCGAACGGTGGAAAACAAAACTCTCCAGGCGCTTCTGGATTGGAAACCTTGCATCCGTAAGGTTGCGGATCTATGCCAAAGCACTTTACGTCCACCTTGTGATCGGATTCCTGGCGATTCATTTCGGCATAGATGCCATAACTTGCGGCATTCGCTAAGACTTTTAGGGCCTTACTGAGCCGGTCCCGTTCGATTTCTGAAAGATTCTTACGGGTCTTGAGCAGGTTTCGTTGTTCGATGGCAACCTTGAAGAAATCCTGCGTAGCGGGTGTGACTTTAATTTCTCCGCGCAATTTCACGGACTTGAGTTCCTTCAAGGTTCCACGAGCCTGAAGGCGAAAAGCGTCAATGATTTTTGGAACCTTGCCCGTCAGGAGACCCGACGCAACCACATCGGGCAACGTAAACCACAACGCATCCTTCCGATTCCCGCTCACACCAGTTAGATAATTCAGGGCGACTTGCCAATCGTTACTTTCCAAGCTGTATTTACTGCGCGACGGCAAAATGTCGCGGTTGGGAATTACTCGAACAAATGCGGGTAATCGGCTCCAAGTCGATTGTCGAAACAGATCGGAGGGCGAAAGATTTCTAAGAAATTTTCGGATTTCGTTTTGGCAACGCCTTTTGATCACAATCGTCTCGGCAGTAACAAAACGCCATAGTCCCATCAAGACATTCACGGTCGGATACATCGAGAGAAAATCTGAATAAACGACAGGAACAACCACCTTCCGGATGTGAGCGCTGGTTCGTCCTCCATAGAAAGCCGATTGTGCGTAGCCAATGAATTTTCCCGGAAAGTCAGACTGGCGGGTTAGGACAGGCTCGATCCGCATGTCCCTCAGATAGGCTTTGCCAATGGAGGCCGGTGAGAAGGCCTTAGTTATTTGCAAAGTGAGGCGGTGCTTCTTGTATTCCTCGATCAGTTTCAGAGCGAGCTCGGAACTAGCCAGCACGTCCCTGCGGTTGTAGTCGATATAATTTGCTGTGATCTTGCCGTGTCGCAACACCTTCTGTTTTTTGTGCTCAACCCCGAAAGCCTCGCAGGCCGATTCGAGGGAATACCCTACGTCGGTAAGCGCAAAAGCCAAAGTCCGCAAATCCAAAAAGTGGCCTTTGAAGTTGTAGCCCTTCTTTGGTCTTCCAGTTCTAGAATCTTCCGGAATTCGGTCTTCTGCATCGGGGCTCTTTCTGGACGCAAAAGCAATCAGCGCTCGCTTGCTGTCGATGTGCTTGATGGTTATTCGCGGGCGGTACTCGCGCGACTCTCTTCAGGGGATGGCGCGACTACCGCAGAGCAATTGACGACTGTTGGAGCGGCCAACACAGTGAAGAGTTTATGCCTTACGCGATCACATCGGCATTCCTGCAAAATCATCTTCGTACCAAGACTTTGGTCGAGCGGAAGTGGGACGAAAGGGAGATGCTTGTCAAGTGAGGGTGGGTTTTGGCGCTGACTCATTTTTGTTTTCCACAGGCATAGACACGACATTTCAGTCGTGGGACACTCACATGCATGAGGCGCTCAAGCAGTTTACCAAAGGACGTAAATCAACGTGCTGCGGAGATAGTGCGGCTGTCCACAGAGGACGAACCATCCATCCAAAGTTCACCCATATCAGAATACCTGTCAAAGATTGGCCGCAAAGGCGGTCTCAAGGACGGCAGAGCCAGAGCGAAAAAGCTCAGCAAAAAGAAGAAACAGGGCATCGCCCAAAAAGCTGCGCTTGCGCGGTGGAGCAAAAGGCCGAAGTAATAGTCAACAAAGGATTACCTTGGCATGGATGTGCATTCAGTGCTAAGAATGCGCTCGTTCCGCGATGCCAAAGGACAATTTCCATCTCGTTCCGCGAATTCTTGCGGAATCCAAATACTTCGACATCAGCCAATCGGAAATCGAACGCTACCTATACGAAACGGGGGAGTTCGAGTTTGAATGCGACTTGGAAATCGAAGATGCAGGAGAACCAGTTGTTGTTACGGTAGAACTTCGTATAAGGAGCCGTGGTTATCCACATTGCACGATTGCATTATTGATGCATGCAACGCGGATCGATTGCATAGACCGTGAAACCAAATTTACCGACGAGAATGGAGAAACAAAATCAGGATGGCATCGCCACATTTGGCATGGCCCATCCAAGCAAGCTGATAAGCAAAAGCGATGCATTCCAGATGTCGAGGGCGCAGATTGCTTGGAGGAGTTTTTGACACGAGCGTTCCAAGTGATGAACATTACGTTGAACAGGAACGACCATGGACTCAACGACGAATTGCGCTTCAATTAAAGACTCGCTAATCGAGTATTTGCGAAGAGAAATAGAGGTAGTGACAGTCCAAGACTCTTGTGTGATGACGTTGCCGCTAAAGACCGTCGATGACCGTCTTGTTGACGTAATTGTGGAACGCAAGACACCCGATTATTTTCTTGTTCACGATGGCGGCAAATCTCTGAGTGAGCTTTTTGTGCAAGGCATTAAGCTTTCAGAATCGGTTCGCAATCGCTTGGAAACGATTGCCAAGCTTAACGGAGCCTTGCTCCTCAAGGATGCATTTACTGTTGGCTGCAAGAGGGACAAATTGCAGGACGGTATCGTTGCCATAGGGCTCTGTTCCACGATGGCGATGCTTGAATTAATTGGCCATAAACCAGAATTCGAGGAAGAACCAATTGCATCGCGGGTTAGTCGGACGCTCAGAACCTGGCGGCCTGAGTTCATAGAGAACATAAATTCCAAGGTTCCAATTAAGGGGAAAAGATTCCAACACCAATTTGATTTTGTTGTTTCCACGCGTGATGACCACAGAACGTCTGCAATAAAGATACTCACGCATTCGTATCCGGGGAAGATTCAGAGCGAACGCTATGCCTTTTTGGTCTTGGACATTGAGAACACTCCATATTTCCATTGGCCGAGATGTGCGATCATCTCAAAAACAGAAATGTGGTCAACTGGCGCACGCAAAGTCGTGGCTGAGCTTTCAATGCGCGTCTTGGAACTTAGGACAGGCGAAGAATCCGCAATTGAAGAAGTTCTCCCCTCGTACATGGATGAGTTGGTTGCCAGATAAAAACGCATGACATGCTTGATCTGCTCAAGCATAATAATAGCCATAAATAAGCTCAATAAAAAAAAGTGAACGCAAATCATTTCAGCCCTAACTCCGACAATGGCCGCGTGCGTAACAGACCATGTTTGAGAAGTCGAGGAAATTGTAGGGCTGTTGGACTCAAAATGAGTCAGGACCCGGATTTTTGAGGCCATCACCTGACATCCGCATAAGGTCATAATATAATTGGAGCACAAAAAAAGCGGGCCTGCCGTCTGTTACGAGCAGACGACAAGCCCTAACCACCAAAGGAGGCATACACTCCAATGGCAGCTACGCAGACCGTACCGCAACCTTTGCAGGACCGCAATTCTCCCACCCTGATAACACCGCGACACGGGGTTGTAACCCTCTTCGGTTACGGGATACGAGTTCAAGTCGAACGCGGTCATCTGATCGTTGAAGATGGAATCGGCCCGGACCGCCGCAAAGCTCGCTTCGCCCGCGTTGGACATGGCTTGCGACGCCTCGTCGTGATTGGATCGGATGGAATAGTTTCACTAGCCGCGCTTCGTTGGTTTGCCGATCAGGACGCTGCTTTTGTCATGCTCGACCGGGACGGCTCCGTGCTCAGTACGGTCGGCCCCGTTCACACGTCTGACGCCCGGCTCCGGCGTGCACAATCTCTAGCCGCTCAATCTGGGACCGATCTTCGAATCACGCGAGCTTTAATTGTGGCCAAGCTTGCGGGTCAGGAGAGAATCGCCCGCGAAAACCTGCACAACGCGATGGCTGCACAGGCTATCTCCCAAGCCTGCGAGGCACTCGATAGCGCTGCGACCATTTCGTCAATTCGCGGGCTTGAAGCAAAAGCGGGCCATGCCTATTGGCACGCTTGGAAATCGCTGCCGGTTATCTTCCCGAAAGTTGATGTGCGAAAAATCCCGGAGCATTGGAAGGTTTTTGGCACGCGCATTTCACCTATTTCCGGCTCGCCCCGTTGCGCGGTCAATCCTCCGAATGCAGTCCTGAATTATCTCTATGCAATCCTGGAGTCTGAATCCCGTCTAGCTCTAGCCGCAATCGGTCTCGATCCCGGACTCGGTTTCTTACACATGGACAGCCGTACCCGAGATTCCCTAGCGTGCGATTTGATGGAAACTGTCCGGCCGGAAGTGGACGCTTACGTACTCGATTGGCTCAAGCATCGTTTGTTCCAACGAAGAGATTTCTTCGAGATGGGCGATGGAACCTGCCGCCTAATGGCCGGACTCTGTGCTCAGCTTTCACAAACCACAAGAACGTGGGGGAACGCCGTCGCGCCTTGGGCGGAATTGATTGCACGCACGCTCTGGGCCACAGTCGGAAAAACGGGAAAGCAGCCTGCTACACCCTTGACCGGAGATCATCGGAGAGCCGGACGCGCAGGGGAACACGCTCGCCCGGTTGTATTGCCGCCAAAGCCTTCGAGAGTTTGCAAAATCTGCGGTGTTCCGTGCGAAAGGACCTATTGTGCAACCTGTGGCGCAGCCCACTCGCTGAAGGAATTCGACAAGGGCCGCCTCGCCGCACAAACACCGGAATCTCGCGCGCAACGGTCTGCTACCCAAAAGGCACATGTGCTTGCCATTCGTGCCTGGAAACCATCGAAGGAACTCGACTGGCTGGATAGAAAAATCTACATCAACAAGATTCAACCACTCCTTGCAGGTGTGACGATTCCGGCTCTGCAATCGGCCCTTGGAATTTCCGAGCCCTACGCAGCCTTCATTCGGTCAGGTTCCCGCATTCCGCATCCCAGGCACTGGGGCACCTTGGCTCAACTAGTCCTCGGAACAAAAATCGGACTTTAGTGCGGTTACTTGCTGGCTTTCGGAGGATTAGATCCCGGAGCGCTTCGGTAGTAACCACGAACATAGGTACCATCTTTCCTGTAGTATCCGTTGACGTGCACCGTCTTGGGTACTCCGTTTGCGTTCAGGTCTCCGTAACATGAACCGTTCTCTGCACAGGGCGCGGTAGCAGTCGATGAAGTATTTTGTCCTGCAGGAGCGACGACACCCGGCCTTGGTGTCTCTGGTTTGCGGGAACCGACAGCGGCTCGCTCGGCCTCGGTCAGCTGGCGCAGATTGCAGCTGTAAAAGCCATTGAGGCAGTCGCTGTAGTTGCGTCTGTGCGCGGCATCGGCAACAGCAGCCCGCTCGGTCTCGGTCAGCTGGCGCAGATCGCAACTGTAAAAGCCATTCAGGCAGTCGCTGTAGTTGCGTCCGTACGCGGCATCGGCAACAGCAGCCCGCTCGGATTTGGTCAGCTGGCGCAGATCGCAGCTATAAAAGCCATGGAGGCAGTCGCTGTAGTTGCGTCTGTGCGCGGCATCGGCAACAGCAGCTCGCTCAGACTCGCTCAGCTGGCGCAGATCGCAGCTATAAAAGCCATGGAGGCAGTCGCTGTAGTTGCGTCTGTGCGTGGCATCGGCAACAGCAGCTCGCTCAGACTCGCTCAGCTGGCGGGGATCGCAGCCGTAGTAACCGTTGATACAGTCAGAAAAATTTTGAGGATTCCCCGAACGAATCGTATTCTGAGCATTGACGCCACTTATGGTCGCAATGACCAGTAGACCGAGAGCCAAATACCTAATCAGCTTCATATGTCGTCTTCTCAATGCTTCCAGATTTAGGGGCGTGTTGAGATTGTAATGGATTTGACCTGGAGAGTAAACGGGCCTCCCGGAGGGGTAGTGCTCTAATTCTGTGTTGGTGATCTCCGCTCCCTGTAAAAATCCGATCCTTAGATCGCGAGCTACTTATAATGACGATTGAGCAGTAAAATTCATAGTTTAGCCTGGAAGAAAACCCAGGATGCACCCGTTACAACATAGGCCCATATGGGTATTCTCTTATCGCTATCTAAATGCGCGACATCACGGGCACTTGAAGTGTCAGAGATCGCCCTGCTGCTATTTGGTGTCATGCTTGTTATTGGACTTGTTGGAGAGTACGCAGAGTCAGAAAAATGGAAGAAGCGAGAAAAGATATTTAAGTTGCTCGTGATTATCGGAGTTGCGGGAGAGTTGTTCGCGGATGGCGGCGTGTTTCTATTTTCAGCGCACTTACAGACTATCTCTGATGCGGAGGTAGCGACGCTGAACAAAGAGGCCGGAGAAGCCAGAAGGGATGCCGCTGATGCCCAATTGCATACGGCAAAATTGGAACAAAGGTTAGCCGACAGGCACGTCACACTCGAACAACGCAAGAAGATGCTTGGGATCCTCAGTGCTCGATCCGGACCGAGAGCCTCCGTAACATTCCTCACTCCGGCTGAACCGGACGCACAAGAATACGCCATAGAAATCGGTGGAGTCTTCCAAGATGCTAAGTGGACAGTTGTACCGTTTACGTGGCTGATTTCGCAGAATACTCCAGTGCACGGCTTCGCCATAGAAATCAGGCAGAACGGCCCAGCTTCTAAACGCAAATTGACAGAAATCGCGGCAAGACAGGCATTGTCCGTTCTGGATGACAGGATCTTGGTAACGTACACTGGCACGGATCCGAACCAATCCTTGAAGCTGGACCTGCTTATCCTTGTAGGAAACAAGTGACCAGCAAAGATTTGTCAGCAACACACATTTAGACCATCAGCTCCGGAGGCGCGAATGAATACATTGAGGTTCTTGTCGCTTTTGACTTTTTGTTTCGTCACAACCCTCCCTGTTCACGCTCAAGGAAAAAAAATCACAGCCACTGAGGCTAAGAGCCATGTCGGCGAAACGGCAATGGTTTGTGGCAAAGTCGCCAGTACTCGCTACGCCGAAAGGAGCAAGGGGCAGCCCACTTTTTTGAACCTCGATGAGCCGTACCCGAATCAGATTTTCACAATTTTGATTTGGGGGAGCGACCGACCCAAGTTTGGTGAACCTGAAAAGAAGTACCGGGAAAGCCGAGTCTGCGTAACGGGTAAGATAACGAGCCATCGGGGAACGCCTGAGATTGCGGTGAGTGATCCAGCAGAAATCGAAATTCAGAAATGAACCGAAACAGAAATACGAAATCGTCGCTTACTGAAGACCATGCCGTTTGGCGCATACATTATTGTGCAATGTTTCGCCGATGGTTTCAGGAACTATAACCTGCCACTCCTGCTCGCCCGTCGTATTTATCGGATTCCCGTATGAATTATACCTAGCTGAAGCGAGAGTCTTGATCTTGCCCCCCGAGCAATCAATCTGATAGTTAACCTGATCATATAGTTGAGAACCTGACTTCGAGATCTTCAGCCAAAGCGAAACTACATTTCCTTGAGAAAAATTGAGCGTTTGAACATCTATTGAGAAGTCCGCATCAGAGGTTTTCGAGACAACCTTCCACCTATCCAATCGATACGTAGAATCAACATGAAGTGAACGGGCATATTCATTCGCAGCTCTCATGTAGTTTCCCGCATGCAGGTAAGAATCGCCGCGATTCTCATACAGGCCAGCTAAAACAAAATCCTCAAACGGTTTCTTATTTTTCTGGTATTGACCGAGGAAATCTGCGGGCTTCATGTTTGGATAATATTTTTGCCGAAGTCCCTCAAGCAGATTTTGATCTGAGATATCCTTGAACTCTGGATATATATCTCTGATTTGAGAGATGCTCATTAAGAATACCTGCGAAGCGAATTTCATTCCTATTGCTCTGCTATAATCCTCAATTGCACTCCCAAAATTACTAACCTTCGTGTAAGCCTCCGCGCGATGCTCATAAGTATCATTCAGCGATGAATCAGCCTTCAATTTTCTAAGCTCAATTGATTTAGAAAAATCGCTTATGGCCCCGAAGTTGTCGTTGACATTGATCTTAGCTAATCCTCGGTCGTTATAAGCTCCGATACGATTGGGGTCGAGCTCGATTACTTTGTCGTAAGCTGTAATTGCTTCTGAATAGCGCCTCAAGCTGTAAAGGGATTCAGCTAGTTGGGCCTCAGCTTCCGTAAATCCTGGATCGAGCGTGACTGCCGAATCAAAGTACTGCAGGGCAACCGCATTGACTTTATCCTTATAACCACCTGAATCCGAAATATCAGCCCAAGCAGCCTTAGTCCAAAACGCGGCTTTCTGATACACAACGCCCAAAAGATATTCCACGAGCGCAGAATTGGGCTTTAGGGTTTGTGCACGCTTCAAATCATTCAGAGCAGGTGTGTAATACTGCTCGTCAAAAGGCGTAAAAAAGCCATAAAAAAGGCCCCGAAACATATAAACGCGATAATCATCGGGGAATTTCGAGACGAGTGAATCGAAATCTCTTTTCTGCAGCGCTGCAGCATTAGACTCTTCCTCGGGCTTAACTCCGCCGCGGTTAAATACGTTGGTATCAGGATCAGCCCGTATTGCCTTCTCCATATCAATCATAGCCTGCTGATCGTTGCCAGCCAGCATATCTACCTTGGCTCTTAAGACATACATTTCAGCAATCGAATTGTATATGGTCTCGTATTTTGCAGACGAGTGATACTGAATCGCCTTATCAATATCCACCAAAGCCTGCGGATAATCTTTATCACCAAGTTTAATCGAGAGGGTCGCTCGTAGAAAATAAGGGTCCGAATATTCAGGATATTTTCTAAGAGCCTTTCTGAGCATGGATATTGATTCTTTGATTTTCACTGGATCCTGGCCGTTGCCGATCAATGTCAGTATCGGTTCCATTTCCTCCAGTATTTTTTATTCTCGGACGAGACAGTCTCGGTCTTGTTATTTTCGGCATCAAACTCCGACAAGCCCTTACTCTCGATCGCCAGTTCTTGAGGGCTTTTCACGACAGGAGAACGTCTCGAAAAATAGTAATAAATTACTGCACTCCCAAGTGCCAAGACCACGAAAGCACTTGCTTTAGCGAGGAATCCAAATTTCGGCATTTTCGGTTGTTAAAACCATATCTCCACCAGCGTATCGGTGTCAAAGGTAGCTGGTGGGAAGGGCAGTCTGTCGAGAAGTTCGCTTAAATTCTAAGACTGCCAATCTGGTTGAGGATCGCAGCAGCCGCCAAGTTTCCGACAATTCCCTCCAGGATATTACGCAACGTCGCGAGACTTTCTTTGATTATGGAGACCTTTGGCCTTGGTGAAGCAGCCTGTGCTTCCAGTGTCTGGATTTCGGCCCTTAGTTCGAGTTTAGCTTGAGGTTCTAATGGCAGCGTTTGCAAAGTACCTTTCAGTGTTGCGACGATCTCACTCAATTTCGTGATGTCGATGGCTTGGTTCACGTTGTGCTGCGTACTGCTAGCTGTGCCAACCTGTGAACGCTCAACATTTCCGTAGATGTGGGTCGCTATATTGTAAATGGCTGACCGTGCCCTTTGTTTTTCCTCCGGAGAAAAGCTCATTCCTTCTCCTTTGACTCCAGCAGTCTCAAGCTGTAGAGCCCACTCAAGAATTGCCTTTCGTACTGCCTCCATTATTTTGTGGAATTGAGAGGCATTCACCAAAAGTGACGGGGACATCGGAAATGGCCGGACCACCTTCCTCAAAGCAATTTCAACCTCCGGCGAATAGCTTACGTGGAATCCATCAGAGCCACTGTTCTCCGCGCGTCTTAGCGAGTGCTCAAGTTCGCTGATCGGCTGATTGAATGGCATGGTCGAATACCACTTGAACTGCTCACAATCCACGAAACCCAACTGCTGATAACCCCGGGCAGGATTGAATATTTGCGGCAAGCCCACTACGTTCCTGTATTCAGGGATCGGAGCCTCCTTGTAACCGTCCAACTCTAAACGTGCCCAATTGACAAGAGCCACAATTTTCAATTTCGATCCGACCACAAGGCATTTCTGTAGCAGCTGTGTGACCGAAACATCGGGATTAAGCGCATCACGCTGAAGCTCATCGATGAGCGAAGACAAGGGCATATCTTCAGAATTATACGAAACTCGCGCGCCGAAATGTCAAACCTACTGTCCCGGCATTCTCGCGGACAGAACCGTGCTCGCACCAAACTTCCATTGCACCAAAATTGTGCAAAAGAGGGCAGTTTCGCTCGCTCCTATCTCCTATCCCGTCAACGCGGGCGCAGCACGCGCGACGAGTTTATGCATGAGCCACAGCGCGAGATTCTGGCGAACGAATAATGAGAGGTCGGAAGCTGGCGAGTTGCGAACTAAACCCCGAGGAATTTGCCCCGATGGATTTTGATGATGCGATTCCGCCTACAAGCTTCGAACGATCCAAATGACCAAACAAATCACCACTAAGGTTCCGATCAGCCCGTATCCAAACATTGTAGTCTCCTCCGAGCCCAAGACCCTCGGATTCAGAATCCCGAAAAACTATTCTGAACCAATGGCCTCGGGAGGTATGTTCCATTCAGCACAGAATCCCGAAAATTCCTGAGAGGCCCGCGCGATGGCAGCGGAGAATGAAACCAAGAACAGGAGAAAAGAGGCGGCAACCCGCGCACGCGTGGCTCACGGGAGCGGTTTGCCGAAGGAGGTCATAATTGAATTCATCGATGAGTCCGTGTAGCATTGAAAAGTTGCACGCAGTTTCTTCCGTGTTCCCGATGGGCCTGTAGCTCAGGTGGCTAGAGCGCGCCCCTGATAAGGGCGAGGTCGACTGTTCAAGTCAGTCCAGGCCCACCAATTTCTTCCCAGAAGCCCCGTCACGTTTCGATTTCGCTAGGAAGGGCCACGGCGCGCCTGTCCGGTGAAGCGACAAGGCATCCCACAAGCGGGCAGTGAAACCGCCAGAAGCAGCCGCGCACCTCGGGTAACCTCTTTTCCGCCAAGGCTTTCCGCGACCAACCAAGAGGCAGCAAACATGCCCAGTAAAGCCTCGCAATCGCTGCGGGGGTGTCTGCATGGGAACGCTCTGGCAGGACGTCCGGTACGGCAGCCGCATGCTCTGGAAGAATCCCGGCTTCACGGCGGTAGCGGTGATCACGCTGGCGCTGGGCATTGGCGCAAACGCGGCGATTTTCAGCATCGTCAACGCCGTGCTGCTACAGCCACTCCCCTACAAAGATCCCCAGCAGCTCGTGAAAGTCACGAGCGAATTCACCAAGCTCAACCAGCGTGACTTGGGATTGTCTGAGCCCGAGCTCGAAGATCTTCAGCGGGATACGCAACTCTTCCAAGGAGTTGTGGGAATGATCTCCATCAACTGCAACCTCACAGGAGGAGACCAGCCCGCCCGCGTTGAATCCGTCCTTCATACCGCCAATTATTTTTCCGTGCTGGGAGTGAGTGCGGCGCTGGGGCGAGTGATTGACCAGCAGGACGATGTGCCGGGAATCGGGACGGTTGCCGTCCTGAGCGACGGCGCGTGGAAGCGGCGGTTCGGCGCGGACCCGAATATCATCGGCAAACAAATTCGAGTTGACGACGATCTTTACACGGTTGTCGGCATAATGCCCCCCAACTTCCGGCATCCCGGGAAGGCGCTGCTGAGCGAGACGGAATTGTGGGGGCCGTCAGGCTTCAAGACGACGCCGTTTCCAAATCCGCCGGTTCGCCCGGCAAGATTCTTGCAGGGCGCGATCGCGCGGCTACAGCCGGGCGTGACCGTCGCCATGGCCCAGGCGCAACTCGATTCACTCTCGAACGCGCTGCTGCGACAGTATCCCGATTCCTACACCGGGAACAACGGATGGATGCTCCGTGTCACTCCTTTGCAGCAGGAATTGACGGGCAACGTGCGCCCGGCGCTGTTGGTGCTGCTGGCTGTGGTCGGATTCGTGCTGCTGATCGCTTGCGTGAACGTGGCCAATCTGCTGCTCGCCCGCGCCGGCGCGAGGCAGGGAGAAATCGCCATTCGTCTCGCACTAGGAGCCACGCGATACCGGCTGCTGCGCCAGATGCTGGTGGAGAGTTTGCTGCTCTCCTTCCTGGGGGGCGCGCTGGGGCTGGGGCTCGCGTTTTCCACATTTGATTTCCTCGTGCGGATGATCCCCGCGGACCTGCTGCAAACGCAGGTGATTCAGATGGACCACGCCGTGCTCTGGTTCGGCCTCGGAATTTGCTTGCTGACGGCAATCCTCTTCGGGCTGGTTCCGGCGCTCTCGGCGTCGGGCCCAAGCGTCCAGGAGACGCTGCGGCAAACCGGACTGCGCGCGACGAGTGGAGTACGGAGCAACCGCATCGGGTCCGCGCTCGTGGTGCTGGAGTTTGCGATGGCGCTGATGCTGGTGATCAGCGCGGTGCTCCTCGTGAGAAGTTTCTGGAATCTCGCCACCATGTCGCCCGGATTCCGTCCCCAGCAAGTTCAAACCGCGAGCGTGTGGCTGCCTTCACCGAATGATCCCACGACCGGTGCTTACTACACGCCCGAGCAGAAAGCGATTTTCTACCGCAAGGTGCTCGACCGGCTGCGAAATCTTCCAGGCGTCGAAGAAGCCGCCGCCACGGACATTCTGCCCCTGGCGTCCGCGCGGCGTTTTGTGCTCCCAATAAAAATTCAGGGGCGCCATGAAAATTTCGGAGAGTTGGGGTTTACCGCGTGGGGCTTCGGGTCACCTGAGTATTTGCATGTAATGGGCATCCCGCTATTGCGCGGGCGAAACTTCGCGGAGGCCGACGATTTAAAGAGCCAGCGAGTGGCCATCGTGGATGAAGCCTTCGCGCGGAAATTTTTTCCCGGCCAGGATCCCATCGGGCAGCAGATCCAGGTGCCCGCCGGCGTATTCGGCTTCGTCCGCGACTACCAGCCCTGGTACACGATCGTCGGAATAGCGGCCAATGTGAAGGACAACGCCCTGGACGCCATCCAGAATCCCATGGTGTACAGCCCGCTCGCGCAGGACGCGCAATTCAACCTCTCGTTCGCGATGCGCATCCGGCCGGGGATTGAGAATTCGAGTGCGCTGGCTGATAGCGTCGCGCGCGAAGTCCATGCCGTGGATCCGGAGGTGCCCGTCTATGGCGCGAGAACGATGGATGAAATCGTCTCACGCGCGCTGAGCAGCCGGCGTTTTTCGATGCAACTGCTGGTGCTGTTTGCGGCGCTCGCGCTGGTGCTTTCGGCAGTGGGCATCTATGGCGTGGTGAAATATTTCGTGAACCAGCGCACAAACGAAATCGGAATTCGCATTGCGCTGGGGGCCCAGCCGCGCGATGTTCTGCGGCTGATATTTGGATTTGGCGCCACCATGGCGCTCTGGGGCGTGGGAATAGGCCTGGTTGCCGCGCTGGTGGTCACGCGCTGGCTTTCGGGCATGTTGTACGGTATCAGCGCCACCGACGCGGCGACCTTCGTGACGGCGCCCGTGCTCTTGAGTCTGGTCGCGCTCCTTGCTTGTTACGTCCCAGCGCGCCGCGCCATGCGCGTGGACCCCATCGTAGCCCTGCGTCACGAATAGGAGTTGGCCGTGGAAAATCTCTGGCGCGATTTGCGCTACGGCATCCGGATGCTGGCGAAGTATCCCGGCTTCACGGTAGTTGCTGTCCTCACACTCGCCCTCGGCATCGGCGCTAATACCGCCATCTTCTGCGTCGTGCGCGCCGTCCTTCTGAAATCGCTCCCCTACCCCGAGCCCGACAGCCTCGTTTCCATCCGCGAATTTCAAAGGCACACGGGAGACTCAAGCGTCTCCTGGATGAACTTCCTAGATTGGCGCCGCCAGAATGAATCCTTCGAGCTCATCGCGGTGAGTCGTCAGGACCACTACGTCCTGACTGGCGCCGGCGAACCCGCTCTCCTGCGCGGCGCCGCCGTTTCCGCGGAGTTTTTCACCCTGCTGGGCGCTAAGCCACTGGTCGGACGCACATTCGACGCAGAGGACGACACTCCCGCCGCCCCTCCGGCCACGGTTCTCAGCTATGCCTTCTGGCGCACCAGATTCGGTGCCGATTCCGCCATCGTGGGAAAAAATGTCGTGCTCGACGACAGGAATTACGCCGTCGTCGGCGTCCTGCCGCCCGACTTCAAATTTTTCCAGCAGCAAATCGACCTCTATGTCCCCATCGGCCTTCGCAGCAATGCCCCTAGCTATCTCAACCGCGGCAATCATCAGGGCCTTACCGCTCTCGCACGGCTTCGGCCGGGCGTCACGCTCTCCGCCGCGCAAGCGGAATTCAAGACCATCACGAACCGCCTCGAGCAGCAGTATCCGGAAACCAACAGCGGTTGGGGCGTTGCCATCACGCCGCTATACGAATCGCGCGTCTCGGCAATCAGGCCCGCGCTGCTGATCCTTCTCGGCGCCGTCGCCTGGGTGTTGCTCATCGCCTGCGTCAATGTGGCCGGTCTTTTCCTCGCCCGCGCCTCCACTCGGCAAAAAGAATTTGCCGTTCGTGCCGCCATCGGTGCCGCGCGCGCCCGCATTGTTCGCCAACTGCTCACGGAAAGCATCCTGCTTTCGCTTCTCGGCGGTCTCCTCGGTCTCATCATCGCCGTCTGGTCCATTGGCCCGCTCCTTCATTTTGCCCCGCGGGATATTCCCCGGCTCGCTGAAACGAAAATTGACTCGGGCGTCTTCTTGTTCACTTTTATCGCCGCACTTCTCACCGGCATCCTGTTTGGGCTCGCTCCAGCCTTGCAAGCCTCGCGGACGGATGTAAACCCATCCATTCGCAAAAGCGGACGCGGTTCCACACACGGCGGATTCCGCGATCGGCTCCGCGCCGGACTCTTGATCTCGGAGGTCCCGCTCGCGGTCGTCCTCGTGATCGCTTCCGGGCTGATGATCCGCAGCATGCTCAAAGCCTTTGCCGTGAATCCAGGCTTTCGTCCCGATCATCTCCTCGCTCTCGACGTGAATCTCCCCTACACAAAATACAAGACCGACCGGCTGCGAACTGCCTTCTTGTCCCAGGCAATCGACCATATTCGAAATATCCCCGGCGTCGAGTCCGCGAGCGCCGTCTTTTGCCCTCCGCTGGTCGGCGAGTGTTGGGACTCGGAGTTCATCACCGACGACCGCCCTGTTCCGCCACAAGCCGAATTACCCAACGCCGTTTTCAACGTCGCTAACTCCCACTATTTCGAAACCATCCAAACGCCGCTGCTCGCCGGACGTAGCTTTACTCCCGCTGATGCGGACACATCCACTCCGGTGATCCTCATCAACGAAACCATGGCACGTCGCTGGTGGCCCCATCAAAACCCCATCGGCAAACGCATCAAGCAGGGCCTCCACAGCGACAACACTCCCTTCCGCGAAATCGTCGGCATCGTCAGCGACCTTCGGCAAGCTGGCCCGGACCAGAAACAGCTCCCCGAAGCTTTCGAACCCGCCGCCCAGGTTCCTCTGACGAATATGACCATCCTCGTCCGTACCAAGGGCGAGCCCATGTCCATGGCCGGCCCCGTTACCGATGCGATTCACCTCTCGGACAAGGACCAGCCCGTCTCGAGCATCAAGCCCATGACGGACTACCTCTCCGTATCACTCGCGCGCAGGAAATTTTCCACCCTTTTGCTCGGCCTCTTCGGCGGCCTTGCTCTGCTGCTTGCAGCCGTGGGAATCTACGGCGTCCTGGCGTATACCGTCGCGCAGCGGACTCACGAAATCGGCATTCGTGTCGCGCTCGGAGCGCAGCGCGCCGATCTTTTTGCCCTGGTCCTGAAATTCGGTTTGAGCCTCTCGCTCGCCGGAATCGCGATTGGCCTGCTGGCTTCCTTTGCCCTCACGCGATTGCTCCAGAGCATGCTCTTCGGAGTCAGCAATGTGGACCTGCCGACGTTTGTCGGTGTCTCGCTGCTCCTGTGCCTGGTAGCCGTGGCCGCCTGCTATATCCCGGCGCGCCGGGCCATGCGCGTGGCCCCCATGGTGGCACTGCGCTATCAATGAACGGCTGAAATGACGCACTTAATCCAAGACGTCCGCTACGGCATTCGCCTGTTGGCGAAGAGCCCGGGTTTCACCGTTGTCGCCGTACTCACCCTTGCTCTCGGCATCGGCGCCAATACCGCGATTTTCTCCGTTGTGTATTCCGCTCTTCTGCGCCCACTCCCGTACCGCCAACCCGAAAAGCTGGTCACTCTGTCCGAATTGCGCCGCCAGGGCACGGACAATTCCACCCCGGCGTCCTATCCGGACTTTCTCGATTGGAAGCGCACGGCAAAAAGCTTCCAGTCGCTCGCTGGCTACAGCGGAGAGACCTTCACGCTCGGAGGAAGGATTGACCCCGAAAATGTCTTCGCCACGCGAGTGTCGCCGAATTTCTTCGCGGCACTCGGCGTGAAGCCTCTCCTCGGCCGCGATTTTGCCGACGGCGAGGATCAGCCCGACGGTCCGCATGTGGCCATCCTCACCTACGCATTCTGGCGGAGTGATTTCAGCGCCGATCCCGGTGTCGTCGGACGCACCATCGAGCTCGATAACAAGCCTGTCACCGTGATCGGCATCCTGCCCAGGGAATTTGAATTTGCTCCCGCACTTTCTTCGCCCTTGTGGGTACCATTTCACCTCGATGAATTCATGGCCACGCGCCGCAATTATCGCTGGATGAACGTGATCGGACGCCTGGCTCCAGGCGTCACCGCCGGCCAGGCCCAGGCAGAGATGGATGGCATCAGCGCTCAACTTGCACGCGCATATCCCAAGGAAGACGCCGCGGTTTATACCCGGTTGGGAAGCTTGCAGGATCGAATCGTTGGTCAGGTCCGCCCGCTGCTGCTGATTCTATTCGGCGCCGTCGGCTTCGTCCTGTTGATCGCTTGCGCCAATGTAGGCAATTTGTTGCTCACACGATCCATGGGCAGGCGGAAAGAGTTCGCCGTCCGCGTGGCTCTCGGCGCCAGCCGCGGCGATTTGCTATCGCAGCTCCTTACGGAAAGCCTCCTGCTGTCGTTTGCCGGCGCGGCCGTTGGATTTGCAGCCGCTCAATGGGGTGTCACCGCTCTCATTTCCGCAATCCCTAAGTCGCAACTCCTAAGCATGCCCTACCTGCGCGAGGCGAGCACGAATCTCCCCGTTCTCTTTTTCCTTTTCGGAGTCACCGTGCTCACCGGAATTCTCTTCGGTTTGGCTCCTGGATTTTCAGTGGCGCATTCGCCCGCCGGCGAATTTCTGAAGGACGAATCACGCGGCGGCACCAGCACTGCTCACGCCCGCGTGCGCAATAGTTTAGTCGTTGCCGAGATTGCCATCTCCCTTGTCCTCCTTGTGGGCGCCGGATTGGTTCTGCAAAGTCTGCGCGCGCTTCTCCGGCAAGACCCGGGATTTGACCCGCGCAACATGCTCACTTTCAACGTCAGTCTCCCGGATACCTCCTACCCCACGAACAAAGACTGGCCCTACGACATTCCCGGCGCCAGAATCTTCGAACACAATTTCAGCGATCGCCTGCGCAATCTTCCAGGCGTGCAGGGCGTTGGCGTCTCCAGCACGCTCCCCCTTCTTGGCAACAATTCGATCCGCTTCGTAGTCGAAGGGCGCACCGCGGCATTGGGCCAGGAAGATGAGTGCGACATCCTCGATATCGGGGCGGAATACTTTCAGGTGATGAAGATCCCCCTGATAAAAGGCCGATTCTTCAATCGCACGGACACGCTGGGAGCTCCTCAGAGGGTGATCGTGAATCAAGCTTTCGTGAAGGATTTTCTCTCGGGCGAGGACCCGCTCGGCAAACGTATCCGCTTCACCTATGATCCCCGCGCGCCTTTCATGGAAATCGCAGGGATGGTGGGCAATGTGGCCCAGAATGATCTCGCCGCTCCCGCCCCGCCCGTCGTGTATCTCGCGAACGACCAGGACACTGGTACATTCATGAGCTATGCGGTTCGCACTTCGGGAGATCCTGTCGCGTTTGTCGGCGCCGTACGCGCCGCTTTGCGCGAAACCGATCCGCAGATTGCCTTGATTCAACCGCAGTCCATGGACCAAATCGTGAACCAGTCGCCGTCGGTTTTCTTGCGGCGCTATCCCTCCTATCTGATCGGGAGTTTCGCTGCGCTCGCCGTCATCCTGGCGATGGTCGGACTCTATGGCCTGATTTCGTACACAGTGCAGCAGCGCACGCGTGAGATCGGGATTCGCGTGGCTCTCGGCGCGCAGCGCCCGGATATTCTGCGATTGGTTCTGCGACAGGGAATCGCGACTGCTCTCGCCGGCGTGGGCATAGGCGTCCTTGCGGGCCTCGCGCTCACGCGGCTGATGGCCAGCTTGCTATTCGGCGTCACGCCGGACGACGGCTTCACTTTCGCCTGTGTCGCCATTCTATTGACGATTGTTGCGCTTGCGGCCAGCTACCTTCCCGCGCGGCGTGCCATGGGCGTGGACCCAATGGTAGCCCTCCGTCACGAGTGATGGGCATCCGTGTGGATGTGGCCCGGCAATCTTTGAATTTTCGACGAGTTAGGAAGCGCGGCCGTACCGACAGGAGGCTTTATGGCAAAGCAGGAGCGCATTCGAGAATCAGTTGAAGGCACGCTCGACCCGGAATACATGAAGCAGCACGAGCGCGCCGGCTGGCACCTCATCGCCGTTGAATGGCAGCGCGAAACCGAAGAGGCCGCGGCCACACCCGAACCGCGCGTCGAAGAACCACCCTTCGGCGTCCGCGTCGCCGGAGATTGCGACCATCTCGAGGAAAATCCCGCCGAGATGCAGTTCCTCCTCACCATGATGGAGCTCATCATTCAGGATATCTCCATCGTGAAAGTTGCCGAGGAACTCAATCGCAAAGGCTACCGCACGCGCAAAGGCGCCGAGTGGGGCCCGGTGGCCGTTTTCAATATGCTGCCGCGGCTCATCGAACTCACGCCGCGAATTTTCGCCACCGAAGAATGGATCGAGCGCCGCAAGCATCTCTCGCTTGTTTACTGAGCCGCTGATCCAGGCAGCTCTCGCCAATACACCTCGCTCGCGGCGGGCGCGCTTGACCTGCGCTTGACACTGACTTGCGCCCTCACTACAGTTGTTTCGCAATCGTTTTCTGCTTCATGATTTCCCTGCAGGTTTGAGGCTGCGGATTCAGTCCACTGAGGAGGCTGAAATGCGCAAGAAACCCTTCCGGTTTTCTCTTTTCCTGGCAGTAATTTCGCTGGCTGCATTCCCCGCCGGGGCATCTCCGCAGGCCGATTCATCCGGCGGAGCCCACGTCTCGACGGTCGTCACCGTCCTCGGCCCGAAATTCACCCCGCCTCCCGCCGTCAGCAGAGACGACATCACCGTGCAAGAAGGTGGAGCCCGCAAAGAGGTGACCGATTGGGTTCCCGCGCAGGGCGACAAGGCCGGCCTCCAGTTAGCCATCGTCGTGGACGATTCCGATCGCAGGGACGTCGGCAAACAATTCGACGATTTGACGAACTTCATCAAGGCATTGCCGCCCAGCACCAGCGTCGGCATCTACTATGCCCGGGACAGCACCATTTCCGTTGCCTCGCAGTTCAGTACCGATCACGAAGCCGTGGCCAAGACGCTTCGCCTTCCCATCGGCAACGGCGCCTCCATGAGCGTTTACCAATCCTTGATGGCGCTGATCGCCGGCTGGCCCGTCAGCGGCGCGCGCCGCGAAATCCTGCTCCTCAGCGATGGCTTCGACCGCCTCCGCCACGAATGGTTCAGCCCTGACGTGGACACTACCGTCGAGAAGGCCCAGCGCGCCGGAATCATGATGCACGCAATTTTCATTAGCGGCATCGGCAGAGCCGGCCGCAGCCAGAATGCCAGGAATGTCGGCCAGGGCAGCCTCAATAAACTCACAGACGGCACCGGCGGCTTCGCATATTTTCAGGGCTTCTCCACGCCGATCTCTCTCGAGCCTTTCCTCACGCAGCTCGACCTCGTGCTGAAGAATCAGTATTTTCTCGGCTGGCAAACCAATCGCGGCAAAGGATCAAAGGGAGATCTGCGCAACCTCAAAGTTCGCACCGAACGGAACGGCGTGGAAATCAAGTCAACCGACAAAATTTTCGTCCCGGGCGAATAACAAGCCCGATCAGGACCTCTCGACTGAGGAGGTAACAATGCAAACGAAATTCGCCGCTCTCGGATCTCCTCTATTCCTCCTTTCCATTCTTTTCGCGGCCTCTCCCGCTCTCGCGCAAAAGGGCGAATCGGTTCCGACCGTCCCCATCACAACCGTCGTCACCGTGCTCGGGCCCAAATACACTCCTCCACCCGCCGTCGGCAAGGACGAACTCGCCGTTTACGAAGGCAAGGAAAAAAAAGAAATTACCTCCTGGATTCCGGCGCAGGGCGATAAGGCCGCGCTCGAGCTGGCCATCCTGATTGACGATTCCACCTCCACCGAGCTCGGTATCCAATTCTCCGACCTCACCAATTTCATCAAGTCACAGCCCTCTAGCACAGGCATCGCCATCTTTTACGCCAGCAACGGCACAGTGCAAGCCGCCTCGCAATTCAGCACGGACCACGACGCCGTGGCAAAATCGATCCGCATGCCCTTCGGCCGCGGCGCCGCTTACTCCAGCATCTACCTCTCGCTCATGGATCTGTTCAAGCGCTGGCCCGTCACCGGCGCACGCCGCGAAATCCTGCTGATCGCCGATGGAATTGACCGCTTCCGCGGCGATCCCTTTAGCCCCGACGTCACCTCCACGATCGATCGGGCGCAACAGGCTGGAATCATGATCCATTCTCTCTTCGCGAGCGGCGTTGGCCGCTTCAGCCGGAATTTCTATCGCGTGAACCTGGGGCAAAGCAATCTGGCGCAGCTCACAGACGCCACCGGCGGCGAATCCTTCTTCCAGGGCACAGCCACTCCCATCTCCTTCGCGCCGTTCCTAGCCCAGCTCGATATCGTGCTAAAGAATCAGTATCGGCTCACGTTCACGACCGCGCGCAGCAAGAAGGGCAAAGGCGAGCTAAAGAGTTTTCGCATCCGTTCTGAGCTGCGCAACGTCGAATTCTCCGCCGCCGAGAAAGTTCTCGTCCCTGGGCCATAGCCAGTCGAGGGGATACAATCGCGTGGGAAACCTGAAATGCAGCGCGCAAACGCAGTCTTCGCGTTGTGGTGCGGCATTTGTGCGTTTCTCTTGGCGCGTCCAGCCACCGGGCAGCTGCAATCGCCTGGCAGGAGTGTCAGCCCACAGGCCGTTTGGAATCCACGGCCGGAAATAATTGCCGGCATCCGGGCAAAATGCGGAGCAGTCGACCCCGCCAAAATTGGTGATTGCTTCTACGCCGAGATGCAATCGGCTGGAGCTTCAGCGGAGGCTACCGGTTTCGCAAGGAACTTCGCGCCCAGGGGCATCGGCTACTTGCGCGCCTTCCGGGAGACGGGGCGCGTGGACATTGCCTACGTCGAATACGTGTTTCGCGCGAACGAATTGGAAGGCGTTCTTCTCGTGAATGGTTCTCCTCCCATCGTTGACGTTGACGATCCCAATTTGCTTTCTCAAGAGGACCTAAGGAAAAATGGAGGTTACAACGCGCTCGTCCATAAATTTCCAAACTGCAGCACTTGGCCCGCCGATCGCTACGATACATCCGTGCCAACCATGGAGTCCTCGGCCAACGATGGGCAGAATTTCAAGGTCAAATATCTTTTGCTCAATGGCTGCCACGCCTGCGCCAAGATCGGTGAGGCGGTCGTTTCTTTTCACTTTGATTCATCCGGCCGCTACCGCGAGACCAAAGTCCTCGCGATTCGGCCGGGTGGAGCGGAGGACGAAGACCGGCCCGTCTTGCAGCGACGCCCCGGCACGATTCATGCAAGCGTGGGAAAAACTTTTACAATCAAGCTTGCGGCCAATCCTGCAAGCGGATATAGCTGGTGGCTCGCTGTCCCGCTGAATGTGGACATATTGAAGTACGTCAGCAACGTATATCAGCCGCCGGCTTCAGGAAACGTCGTCGCGCCTGGCAATGACGTCTGGACATTTGAGGCGGTGGGGAAGGGCGCTACTGAAATTGTTTTTGAGTACGTTCGTCCCTTCGAGACCAACCCTCCTTCAACAAGGAAATCGCACTTTTGGGTGGAAGTGGATTAGCAGCAGGGCAGCGATTTCACGGGGCTGAAACAGTTTCAACCGTTGTGATGCAGTGATTTCAAGCACAGAAGAAATTGACGCGCCTCATCCCGCCGGGCCATCCGGCTTGCTCGCCATGGCCATGATCGTCGAAAGAGCAGTCGCGCAAAGCGTCTCAATTTTGTTCTTCACCGCAAACACGTCCGCCGCGCAAATTTTCAGCGTCTTTCCCGAGCGCACCACCCGCGCCACCAGCAGTTCTCCATCGGCCAGCGCCACCAGATTAATCTTATACTCGACAGTCAGCACGGAATGATCCGCGGGCATCAGGCTGAAAGCAGCGTAGCCCGAAGCGCTGTCCGCAATCGAAGCCGTCACGCCCGCGTGAAAGTAGCCGTGCTGCTGCGATAATTCCGGCCGGTAGCGTACGCGGATCTCACACTCCCCCGGCCGCACCACCGCCAATTCCGCTCCCAGATGCTTCATTAATCCTTGGCGCAGAAAACTGTCGCGTACGCGCTGCTCTGTCGCGAAATCGTCATTCAGCGGTTGAGTCACGCAAGTATGGTACACAATGTCCCCCCGAATGCATTCAAGTTCCGCCACCGCTCGCCGATTAATCTCAGGGCCGCGATGCACTTTCAATTCCTCGTCGAACTAACCCTCTTCACCTTCAGCGGCCTAACTTTTGTGCCATTGCGGCGCATGCAATCAGCGTCACAAATTCTTCGTCGGGAGTGAAATATGTCCATCGGCAGCATTTCCAATACCGCTCTCTATGCCCTGGTGAACGCCGCGCAGAACTCGCAGAATGGCCAGGGAGCTTTTCAGACGATTCAAAATGAATTTCAGCAGTTGGGACAGGATCTCCAGACGGGCAATCTCACGCAGGCGCAGCAGGACTACGCCACTCTCTCGCAGAATATCCCGAACGCCCAGGCCCAAAACGCTCAAACACAGACCGCTCAGACGCAAAACAATACAAATCCCATCGCGCAAGCGTTCAACGCCCTGGCCCAGGATCTCCAGACCGGAAATCTTTCGGCCGCGCTACAGAACTTCGCGACCATCCAGCAGGACGTCCAGCAACAGGCACAGCAACAGCAGCAAGGCTCCGGCCAGGTCCATCACCATCATCACCACGGCGGAGGCGGTGGCGGGGAAGGCGGCGGCCAGAGCCAGGAAGACAGCCAGATTTTGCAGGCCTTCAATTCACTTAGTCAGGCGCTGCAATCCGGCAATCTCTCCGGCGCACAGTCAGCCTTCGCCACGCTCGACCAGGAATTGCAGCAGTTGACCGCGAACGGCAATCCCGCCTTGACGAACGGAGCGAATACGAACGCCACACAGGCGAACGGCAACGCTCTCAACGTGACAGCCTAAATCGGCAACCCGCATCCGCACAAAAGCCCGCGCAAAAAAAGCCCCGGCTGATTGAAAATCCGGCCGGGGTTTCCGCTTGTTATACTCCCCATTCACCGGCCAGGACGCACTTTTAAAAAATAAAGTTCGATTCCCAAAGCCTTCATGCTAAAATCACAGTTGTCATAATTTGTCATAATGTTCATTTTCGATGCGTCGACGCTGATATTGATCGCCAAGGCTGAATTGCTCGATCTATTTCTTGCTCATGTCAACGAGCCGGTTGCGATTCCCAGTGAAGTTGCCAGGGAATGTTGCGGCTCCCCTAAAACGATGGACGCTTTGATCATTCAAAGAGCCCTGGATGAGTCGCGCATCACGGTGGCCGCTGTGAAAAATCGACGGTTTGTCGCTAAGCTGCTGGCCGACTTCAGCCTCGGCAAGGGCGAGGCGGAGGCCATCGCGCTTGCCGTCAATGAGAAAGCCCAACTCCTAGCCATTGACGACAAGAACGGAATTAACGCCTGCAAGTTGTTGGGTGTCGCATTTACGACTGCGGTGGGCATCCTGATTCGAACCCGGGAACAAAACTTGCTGGAGAGGGCGGAAGCGCTTCAGAAGCTCGAGTTGCTCGCGAAACACGGGCGCTACAAGGATTCAATTATCCAGGATGCCAGAGCAAGACTGGAGGCAAGGCTGCTATGAGCAAGACCATGAGCGTTCGCATGGATCGCCAGAACTACGAGTTCATTCACCAGATGACCAAGGAGGAGGGGAGCGATCTATCCAAGGCCGTTCGGGACTTGGTGACTCGCGGAAGGATCCTTCTGGCTGTGGAGAGATACAAAAAGGGAGACGCCTCGCTTGGCAGGGCAGCGGAGTTAGCGGGAGTTCCCGTCGGGCGGATGATAACGATCCTCGAGGAATTAGGCGTAGAAAGCAGGCTTGAAAAGGAAGATTATCTCCAGGGACTTAAGAATTTGCAGAGGACTTGGTAGTGGCGCGTCAGCAATCAAATCGGGAGGAGCCACTGGATGGCAAAGGTCGGCGAATCTGCGCCGCCGGCCAGGCGCACGCGCTGCTTTTATTGCGATCCGACCTTTGACATGCTTTTTCGATTTTTCATGGCGCTTACTTTGATCCTCTCGGCGCCGTAAGAACAGAAGCCTGCAAGCCCCCGCGCAAAAAAAGGCCCGGTCCGATTCACATCGGACCGGGCCTGCGTTTGTCTGATTGCTCTCTGACTGCCCCACCGCCGTTTGCGCGACAGCAGGTAAAATCGGATGAGACTTGCCAGAACCCGCCGGCTTACTCCCGGCCCGCCGAAGCGAACCAAGTATTGAGCAAACCGAACCCAGCCCCGTGAGAGGCCAGTGAAGAGCCGTATCCGCTCGAAAGCGGATCGTGCTCCCTTTTCTTTTAGAAAGGAGGTGATCCAGCCGCAGGTTCTCCTACGGCTACCTTGTTACGACTTCACCCCAATCATGAGTCATACCTTGAGCGCCTGCCTCCTTGCGGTTGGCACGGCGATTTCTAGTACAGCCCACTTTCGTGATGTGACGGGCGGTGTGTACAAGGCCCGGGAACGTATTCACGGCGCCGTTCTGATGCGCCATTACTAGCGATTCCGGCTTCATGCAGTCGAGTTGCAGACTGCAATCCGAACTGAGCGCGCTTTTTTGCGATTAGCTCCCCCTCGCGGGTTCGCGACGCTTTGTGGCGCGCATTGTAACACGTGTGTAGCCCTGGACATAAAGGCCATGCTGACTTGACCTCATCCCCACCTTCCTCTCCGTTATCCGGAGCAGTCCTCATAGAGTTCTCCCTTGCGGGTAGCAACTATGAGTAAGGGTTGCGCTCGTTGCGGGACTTAACCCAACACCTCACGGCACGAGCTGACGACAGCCATGCAGCACCTCTACACAGGTCCCTTGCGGGAAGTCTCTGTTTCCAAAGATGGTCCTGTGCGGTTCAAGCCCAGGTAAGGTTCTTCGCGTTGCGTCGAATTGAACCACATGTTCCACCGCTTGTGCGGGCCCCCGTCAATTCCTTTGAGTTTCAGCCTTGCGACCGTACTCCCCAGGCGCAGGACTTAACGCGTTAGCTACGGGACTTGCCCCGTACAGGGCAAACCCCAAGTCCTGATGGTTTAGGGCTAGGACTACCAGGGTATCTAATCCTGTTTGCTCCCCTAGCTTTCGTCCCTCAGCGTCAGTTGTGATCCAGCGAGCCGCTTTCGCCTCGGATGTTCCTACGGATATCTACGCATTTCACCGCTACACCCGTAATTCCACTCGCCTCTCTCACACTCGAGCACGGCAGTTTCGTTAGCAGCCTCTGGGTTAAGCCCGGAGATTTCACTATCGACTTGCCGCACCGCCTACGGACCCTTTACGCCCAGTAATTCCGAGCAACGCTGGCCCCCTACGTATTACCGCGGCTGCTGGCACGTAGTTAGCCGGGGCTTCTTATACCCGTACCGTCAAACCCTTGCGGGCATTCGTCCGGGTCGAAAGGGGTTTACACTCCGAGAAGCTTCATCCCCCACGCGGCGTTGCTGCATCAGGCTTTCGCCCATTGTGCAAGATTCCCCACTGCTGCCTCCCGTAGGAGTCTGGACCGTGTCTCAGTTCCAGTGTGGCCGGCCAACCTCTCAGTCCGGCTACCGATCATTGCCTTGGTGAGCCATTACCTCGCCAACAAGCTAATCGGCCGCGGATCCCTCTCCTGGCGACTTGCGCCTTTGAATGCAACAGCATGTGCCATCGCATTGTTATGCGGTATTAGCCCAATTTTCACTGGGTTATTCCCCACCTAGAGGAAGGTTATCCACGTGTTACGCACCCGTTCGCCACGCGCCCACACCCTGTATTGCTACAGAATGCTGCGCGTTCGACTTGCATGTGTTAAGCACGCCGCCAGCGTTCGCTCTGAGCCAGGATCAAACTCTCGTTTGAAACCTAGTGTTTCGGCCGTGAATGCCTAAGCAATCACGACCGGAACGAACTTTTAAATCGCTCGGTTTATCTCAAATCCATGCACCCGCCTAAACGGGCACACGGCAAAACCAAACGGGTTCTGGCATGTATCATCCGATTGTCAAAGAGCTGGTACTTCCTGGTCAACAGGAAGGGCTACAGACAAACGGAGATAGTAGCGAAACTCCGTCTCCAAGTCAAGAAGAACAATCTGTGAAAATTACGTTGCGGGTGGAAATCCACTTAGGGACTCAGCGTAAAATAAAACGTCGCTCCGCGATCCAACTCCGCCTCGGCCCACACCCGCCCCCCATGCTTTTGCACAATCCGATGAACCGTCGCAAGTCCTATGCCTGTGCCTTCAAATTCATCCTGCTTGTGCAGCCGCTGAAATGCCCCAAATAACTTCCCCGCATACTGCATATCGAACCCTGCCCCATTGTCACGCACGAACAGCGTTTTCACCTCTCCCGCGCCCTCATGGCCAATCTCGATCACTGCATTCTCGCGTCCTCGGGTGTACTTGATCGCATTCCCGATCAAGTTCGCGAACACTTGCTTCACCAGCCCCGCATCACAAATCACGGTTGGCAGCGGCCCGATCTTCCACTCTATCTTCCGGTCCATCAAATCCGCAGCCAGTTCGTTCAGCGCCTGTTTCACCGTCAAACCCAGGTCAGTTTCCTCAGCCTTCAATTCTTGCCGGCTTACCTGCGCCAACCGCAGTAAATCGTCCACCAGGCATCCCATTCGGGTGCTGGCGTCACGCACTTTCTGAATGCAATTTCTTGCCTCAGGCGATAACTCAGCCCCGAAATCCTCCACCAAAATGGAACAGTAGCCGTTAATATGTCGGATGGGACCGCGGAGATCGTGCGATACCGAGTAACTGAAGGACTCCAACTCCTGGTTCGCGGCCTCTAGCTCCGCTGTTCGGTCCAGCACTCGCCGTTCCAGGTCCTCGTTAAACTTTCGAATTTGCTGATCCGTCCGCTCGCGCTCGATGGCGTAGCGAATCGCCCGCGGGAGCACCCCCCCGTTCAGCCCCACCTTGGCGACAAAATCCTGCGCCCCTTTTTGCACCATCTTCACGGCCAGCGCGTCATCGCTCAAACCAGTGAGCACAATGATCGGAACCCCCGGTGACTGCACTCTCACCTTCTCGAATGTGTCCCACCCGGTGCTGTCAGGAAGCGCCAGGTCCAGGAGCGTTGCGTCTACGCCGCCCGCCGCCAAGCGCAGCAGCGCTGTGGCCAGCCTGTCAGCCGTCTCCACGTTGAATTGGCCTTCTCCCGCATCGGCGAGCGATTCCTGTATCAGCCGCGCGTCCCCGGGATTGTCTTCTACGAGAAGAATCTTAATCTGATAGTCGCTCATTGTTTGTGGTTCGGGAGCTTGACGATCGCCAGCCAGAAATCCTCCAGCGATTTCACCACCTCGATGAATTGCTCCAGGTCCACTGGTTTTGTCACGTAGCAGTTGGCATGCAAGTTGTAGGTTTTCAGGATGTCTTCCTCGGCTTTTGAGGTTGTCAGGATCACTACCGGAATCCGCTTTAGATCCGGATCCTCCTTGATTTGTGCCAGCACCTCGCGCCCGTCCTTTATCGGCAAATTGAGATCGAGCAGGATCAGGTCGGGCCGGACCGTGTCCTTGTACTTGCCTTGCCTGCGCAGGCAATTCATCGCCTCTTCTCCGTTCGAGGCCACGATTAGGTTGTTGCGGACCTTGCTGTCCTTCATCACTTCCTGCGTCAGTCGTACATCCCCCGCGTTATCCTCCACCAGCAGGATGTCAATCGTTTGCGGTTGCATGTCGAAGTTCATCATCTTTTATCTCCTCTTTTTCCCCTGTCTCCATTGTCGGAAGCGTGAAACAAAATGTTGACCCTCCTCCCGGCGTTGCTTCTACCCAGATCCGTCCACCATGCCGCTCCACGATCTTCTTGCAGATTGCCAGGCCGATGCCCGTCCCGGGGTATTCCGTCTTGGTATGAAGCCGCTGAAAGATTACGAAGATCCTGTCCGCGTGTTCTGGCTGGATGCCGATCCCGTTATCGCTGACGGATATCTTCCAGTTGCTTCCATCCTGCTCGACGGAGATCCGTATGCGCGGCGCTCCATCTCCGTGGAACTTCATCGCATTCGTAAGCAGGTTCTGAAACAACTGGCCGATCTGCGCGGGGTCGCCGAGGATCGTTGGCAGGGGGTCTCGCGTGATCACCGCGCCCGTCTCTTTGATGACGATTTTCAGGCTGTCCAGCACGCGCTCCATCAGCGCATCGCACCGCGTCGTTTCAAAGGCCTTTCCCTGAGTGCCCACACGCGAATAAAAGAGTAGATCGCTGATCAGCGTCTGCATCCGCGTGGCCCCATCTACCGCATAGTTGATGAAGTCACGCGCATCATCGTCGAGCTTGTCCCGGTACCGCTTGGCAAGGAGCTGCGTGAAGCTCGCCACCATCCGCAGTGGTTCTTGCAAATCGTGCGAGGCCACATAAGCAAATTGCTGCAGCTCGGTGTTCGATCGCGTCAGCTCCCGCGCACGTTCCGCCAGCGCCGCAGTGCGCTCCGCCACGCGCCGCTCCAGCCCCGCGTTGAGCGTGCGAACCTCTTCTTCCGCTACGCGACGCCGCGACATCTCTTGCAGCACCACGAATCCCGCCAGGGCCAGCAAGAGCAGCGCCAGAGTATTTCCGGTCACAATCGCAACCTTCGTTCTTGTGCTACTCTCGCTCGTCTCTTTCACTCGGATGGCCAGCAACCGATCCTCTTCTTCTCTCATTTTGCCGATCCCCATTCTGATCTCGTCCATCCGCTGCTGCTCAATCTCTATGCTATTTGCGTCCGCAACCACCTCAATTCCCGCACCTCCTTTCTGCCTTTCGGCCTCAACGCTATCCTTCAAGTACGAAAGGCTTGCCGCAATCTTCGGTTCCAAGCTGTCCAGTGCGGCCTGTTGAACCGGATTATCGGCAGTCAATTCGCGAAGATCCCGTACATTCTGGTCAACATGGGAGAGTGCATTATTGTAGGGATCGAGGAATAGATCTTTCCCCCAGAGGAGGAAACCCCGCACGCCGGCCTGCGCGTCAACTAGGTTTGCCAGTACACTGTCCAACTTTTCAAGTACCCGATGGGTGTGCATCACCCACTGCCGGTCCTTCTCGTTTTGGCGCGTGCTGTCGTAGGAAAACACGCCTACGAAAAACAGAATGGCCAGCGCCATTCCAACCCCTGCGATTAGCTTCCTTTTGAATGTCATCGTGTGCACCAAAACGAATGGGCTCTCGCCGTCTGAGGGAAAAACAAGAGGACGAATCTAGAGCTCTGGAAGGGGTGAACTCACTGTGAGCCGAATAAAATGATCCGTCAAGGCCTAATGCGGTAAGTGTTATTTATGTGCCATGCTCGGGACACTCACTCAATCCAAATTTACGACGTCCGTACGAATGCTCCCATATTGAAACGCGCGCTATACACCGAACACTCCGCTGTTGGCGGCGCCACCAAATGCACCGCGTGCTGTACCCGTTCCGGCAGGCATGGTTTCGACATGCACACCACGGCCCCAAGTTTGTAGCTAGCAGAGTAATCCGAAGGCAGCGCCGACTTCGTCAGCAGAATCACAGGAATATGCTGCAGCCGCTCATCCTTCTTCACAATCGCGCAGAGATCGTGCCCCGAGATTCCATTGCCCTCCACCTCTGCCAGCAGCACGTCCGGCTCTTCGCAGCCCAGGATGTCCAGCGCCTGCTGCGCGGTGGACACAAAGACCACGTTATATCCATCGCGCTCGAGCAAATCCTGCGTCGCCCGCGCCATGCGCGCATCGGATTCCACTCCCAGCACGCGCACCTGATTCGGAAACGGCCGTGCCACCCCTTGCATCACTCCGTTGCCGTTCATCTGCTGGAATTCGATGGCCACGCCGTAGCGGGTGTCAGGCAATAGCCAGCTCCGAATCACTCTGGCTTTTCTCGCCGTATTGTTGGGAAGAGGACTGCTCCAGTAGGGGCAAGTCACTTGCAGCGGCTGCCCGGCCCAATACCCGCCGCGCGAAGTCCGCAGCAACACTCCGTCTCGCGTTACGTCCAGACTCCGCCCTACATCCTCAAAAGCCTCTTGCGTCCCGACTCCGCCGCGGACGTGAACCCGAAACTCGATTTTCGCGCGCTTGTGCCGCCGCCGTTCCGCACCTTGCGGGCTCGCTTGGGTTAATGGCGGCAATGTTTTGCGCGAACGGCGCCCCTTCTCGGTCCATCGGATTTCACGCCTGTTCAGTTTGCATCGCCTCTACATCTTGGCTGAGCAGCGTCAATAAGAATTCCTGCAGGCGCCCCCGCTCTGACTGGACTGTCAGGTTGAACTCGATGCCCATTTGCTCTTCGCTTAGCCTGCGCACCACGGAGCCCGAACCCGCGAATGGTTTCTCCCCGCGAGCGAGATCCATTTTCACTTCCACCAGTGTCCCGATCGCGAGCGTGCGAGCCGCTTTCACCAGCATGCCATTCATGCTGATGTCAACCGTTTCTCCCTGCAGTTCGCCCTGGTCCGATTTAAGCCGCACCCGCGCCGAATAACTGACCCGCCGGAATCGCCGTTTTTCGTTTTCGATGGCGCCTTGCGTCGCCCGAATCAGATGCAGCAATCGCCCCTTGTCAATCGGCTTGTATAGAAAAAAACTGGCCCCCGCTCCGAATCCCTCTGAGACCGCCGATAGATGCTGGTCGTCGCTGATCATGATGATCGGCGTCATGCGGTTATACCCCGAATCGCGTGCTTGCCGCGCTAGCTCCACTCCGTCCGGTGACGGCATCCGCAGGTCCAGCAGCACAACGTCGAATTTTTCGCCCCGGAGATACTCCGCGGCTTCTGTGCTTTTTGTCAGTGTCAGCGATTTTATTCCGGCTGAACTCATCACATCCTGGATCAACTGGCACACCGCCGCTTCATCATCCACCACGAGCGCTCGTCTTTGCATCGCTTCCTCCGCTGCCTTAATTCTGGAAACGCGCTCCGGGATTTTCGATCACCTCGTAGTAATGAAACTGAACGCCTACAGACGGTTTCGCGTCGCTAGGGCCGCTTGGCTCTACGCGAACCACCTGGCCCCTGCACCGCAAATCCCGCGGTGGTTTCCCCGTCACTTGCTGGGGCATCTTCATCGATATTTCCACCGGCGAGCCCACCTTCAGTTGCAGGTCGGTCGAGAGACACACCCCCGACGCCGAAACATTTGACGACAGCCCCGTGTGCGCTTGCGTTTCAGGTAATTCCACCGTTCGGATGGATATAGGGATTTCCACGTCGAAACGCATCATCTGACGGCGATCATTTCCAGTCATTGTTCCCCCTCCTTCGCCCGACTGCTTTCTTCTCAAACTACGTACGGAAGAAATTCGAATGTCACGTCCAGCTCGCCAAGATCCTTTATCGTGGCTCCCTTGTGGTCCCTGAGGAACTTCGTCAGCTCTTTTGCAAACCACCGGTCGTATATGAAGAATTTCCGCACGAGATGTTGCTCGGCAATTAACGTCTCAAGGGCTATCCCGGGCAGTCCCCGCTCGGAAGTACCCAGGTAATGGGCGGTCTCCAGTGTGTCCAGGCAATCCGCAGGCGCCCTCAGAGAATCCTCCCCGCTATCCCCGTCATTTGGCGGCCATCTCCCCATCATTCGCGGATGCTCCCGGAGCTTCATAGGCCCCTTCAGTGTGGTATCGGCAACAGCGCGCGAAGCTTTAGGTCATCGCTCCTCCATTTTTCCCGTCACTCTCAAAGTGTAAACGCCCCGAAATGGGCCGTTCCAGCGGCCCATTTCGGGAAATTCCCTCGCTCCCACCTTCACAAGAAAATCAAAAAGTACAGGTTCACAATCGCACCCCGAAACCTGTACCAAATCTGTCCCTCCTTGTACTTCTCACCAGTCGATTTCTATTTTTTTTCGTGCTAACTTTCATCATGACTAAACAAAAAAAATCGCCCAACTCCCCGGCTCCCAAAACAAAATGAGTGCCCTCCAATTGCTCCTGGGATCCAAGCTCCATGCCCACCCTCATCCCTCCGCTCCTCAAAATCCTAATAGCAAACCAAACGATTAGAAAATGGCGTATCTCTTTGAAAACAAACGGCGGAGGCAATTTCTAATAGCAAACTTTTCCCACGTTTTTGTTTCCGATTTTTTCTCCCCCCTCCCCCCCACAGTCCGGTACAAAAACCGTCACAACTGCGGTAAGCTCCCCGCCGCATCCACTGCAATCAGTTCCATTTCGGGATCAGGGGAGACAGCCATGAAGCTCGCTTCGAAGAATTTCCAGAATTCGCTCCTTCGCCTCAGTATCTGCGCTGCCCTCTTTCTAGCCTTCGCTCTCAGCGCCGCCGCCCAATACACCGACCGCCAGGCCATCAACGACCTAGGCGGGCCACAGGCCTTTGCCGCCCGCCGCACCGAGCTCGCCGCCCGCTTGAAAACCGGCTACGCCATCCTCTTCGCCCGCAACGATATCCCCGAAGCCGCCCACTATCGCGAAGACAACGATTTCTTTTATTTCACAGGGTTACAGGATCCCGGCGCCGTCATGCTAATGGACGTCGAGAAGGGCACCATCACCATCTTCGAGCCGCAGCAGGCCGGCCGCACTGCCCAGGTATACGGCCCGAACCTCCTCGCGATGCCCGCGGCGGAACAGCAAAGTCTCGGCTTCAACACCGTGCTCCCCATCGGCAATCTCGACCTCATTCTCTCCAACACCCTCCCCCGTAATCCCGGCTCGGATTTCTGGGTCCGTCTCGGGTTCCCGGACAAAGCCGACGGCGCCCGCCCCGAAGTCGGCCGCGATCACGCCTGGAAATTCGCGCATCCCTACCACGAGCCGCTCCCAAGCGATCTAGCGCCCGCGAAACTCCTCCAGGAGCGTTACCCCATGGTCCATTTCCGCGATATCGTTGCGGCGATCGACTCCATGCGCAACATCAAATCCGCCGATGAAATCTCGGTCCTCCGCCGCATCGGAAAAATCAGCGCCGAAGGAAATGCCGACGCCATCGCCCACGCCCACCCCGGCATGTACCAATATCAAATCGAAGCCCGCGCCTACTTCTACTATTGCGACCACGGCGCTCAGGGCGCGGCCTATCCCGCCATCGTCAGCTCAGGCGGCGACATCAACACCATCCATTACTTCGCCGATCGCCACAAAATCGAACCCAACGAACTCGTCGTTTTCGATTTTGCCGGCTCGCTCGATCACGAAACCATGGACATCACCCGCACATTCAACATCAGCGGCAAATTCACCCCCGAACAGGCCAAGTGGTACGCCGTCGATCTCGAATCCCAGAAAGCAACAATCGCCCTGCTCACGCCAGGCCACACCTACGAAGAAGCCGCCGCCGCGGGCGAGGCTATTTACAAAAAATACGGAATCGAGGACCAATGGCGCGGATACCCGGGACACTTCCTCGGCTTCGCGACGCATGACGTCTATCGCCCCTCAGGCCCGGTGAAGCCCGGCCAAGTGGTCACAGTCGAGCCGTTTTTCGAATTCCCCGAGCGCCACGAACACTATCGCGTCGAGGACACCATCCTCGTCACGGACGGCACCCCGGAAAATCTCTCAGCCGCGGTCCCCAAAGAATTGGCCGACGTAGAAAAACTAGTCGGGAGCGCCCACTAGTGGAAAAAAATAACAGGAGGGAAATTTCATGAAGCGGATCAGCCGCCGCGAATTCCATCGCCTCGCCGCGATCGGCGCAGTCTCGGGAGCCCTGGCACACGCCTCGCCGCAACCGCAAGCGCCTCAGTCGCAGTCCACGGCGCCCAAGCCGCCGACCAAAGTGCTCCTCACCGCGGACCAAGAGAAAAAAGTAGGCGAAAAAATCGCCGAGCGAGACCAGGATATGGCCGGCTTGAGAAGCCGCAACTTACCCTACACCCTCGAGCCCGCATTCGTTTTTCGCGCTCGCGTCCCCCAGCGGCGACCGGCGGCAAAGGGCTAGGCCGATGCTCTCAGACGATATC
This sequence comes from uncultured Acidobacteriota bacterium, assembly GCA_963701005.1. Taxonomy (GTDB): domain Bacteria; phylum Acidobacteriota; class Terriglobia; order Acidiferrales; family UBA7541; genus Palsa-295. Next base: position 394,655 of record OY969555.1, on the reverse strand, counting down.
CTCTACATGAGCCTCCGCGAGCTCGGCACGCAGATCAAAACGCGCAAAGTTCGCCCAGTCCAACTGACGGAATCCTATCTCGCGCGCCTCGAAAAATTCGGCCCCAAGCTCGGTGCCGTCGCCACCATCACATCGAAACACGCTCTCCAGCAAGCCAGGGACGCGGAAAAAGAAATCGACGCCGGCAATTATCGCGGCCCGCTCCACGGCATCCCGTACGGCGCGAAAGATTTGCTCGCCACGAAAGGAATCAAAACCACCTGGGGCGCCCCACCATTCCGCGATCAAATCTTCGACTACGATGCGACCGTCATCCGCAGACTCAACGAGGCCGGCGCGATATTAGTAGCCAAGCTCGCGATGATCGAGCTAGCCGGAGGCGGAGGATACTCAAATCCATCCGCGTCACTCCAAGGTCCTTCGCGTTGCCCATTCAACACCGACCACTGGGCCGGCGGAAGTTCCAGCGGCCCCGGAGCCGCGGTGCCATCAGCCCTCGTGGCCTTCGCAATCGGGTCGGAAACGGTCGGCTCGATTATCACGCCCTCGGCATTTTCCGCCGTCTCGGGGCTTCGCCCCACCTACGGCCGAGTCAGCCGCCACGGCGCCATGGCCCTCTCCTGGACCATGGACAAGCTCGGCCCCATGTGCCGCACGGCCTCCGATTGCGGCCTGGTGCTTCAAACAATCGCAGGTTTCGATCCGCTCGACGAAACATCCATACGCCTGCCATACATCTCGCGGCCCGCCCGCCGCGTTGCACCCGGCCGCGCCGTCCTCGAAGGCAAGCGAATCGGCGTCATTCGTCCCAATTTCAAAGACGACGGAGATCCGGAAGTCGAGACGGCCTTCGACGTCGCGCTGGAAACTCTCCGCGGCCTGGGCGCAAAACTCGAAGAAACCCAACTCCCGGACTATCCCTACGGCGCCATCGCGACCACGCTTTACTCCGCCGAAGCCGCCTCGATTTTCCGCCCGCTGATTCAAAGCGACAAGTTGCAACTGCTCGTGGACGAATCGCAGAAGCTTGGCCTCGTTGCCGCGCTCTCGATTCCGGCAACCGACTATCTCGATTGCTTCCGCCTGCGCAACCAAATACAAACTGACCTCGGAAAACTTTTCGAGCGCTTCAATATACTCGTCGCCCCCAGCCGCATGCGCCCCGCCCCGCGCGTGGACGCGGATTTCAACGCGCCAACCGCAAAAGACGCCGCCGAAAAATCGGGCGACAAATCAGCCGATAAATCGGCAACCAAGCCGGCTCCGAATCCAGCATCGCACGACGAACGCCACAGCGTGATCGCGGCGAGCAATATAGCCGGGCTCCCCGCACTCTCCGTCCCCTGCGGTTTCACAAAAGAAAATTTGCCAATCGGAATTCAATTCATCGCCGACGCGCTCTCAGACGATGCCTGCATCGGCTACGCCCGCGATTTTCAAAAAGCCACGGAATGGCATCTTCGCCGCCCCTCAGGTTTCTGAAACATGCTCATTCGCGGCCGCCTCAAGAAGATGCGCAAACGGAGTCTGCCTGCGGGAAGGATTGATGGGGTACCGGCGATTTTATTTTGCGGACGCGCTGCTGGTAGCAGCGGCCAATTTCGCGAGGGATTCTTCGAAGGGCGCGCGCGCAACGCCATTTTCGGTAATGATGGCGGTGATGAATCGAGCGGGTGTCACGTCGAACGCGATGTGCGCCGCAGGCACATCGGGCGCGATGCGCACGCCGCGAAGATGTGTCACTTCCGCAGCCGACCGCTCCTCGATCGGGATTTCATCCCCAGACGCGAGAGAAAGATCGAGCGTCGAAATCGGCGCGGCCACGTAAAACGGAACCTTGTTCTCTCTCGCGATCACCGCGATTCCATACGTCCCGACTTTGTTCGCCGTGTCCCCATTTCGCGCCACGCGGTCGGCGCCCACTACAACGGCGCTGACGCCGCCGGTTCTCAAAAAGTGCCCGACCATGTTGTCCGTGATCAGCGTCAGCGGAATGCGATCCTGATGAAGCTCCCAGGCGGTGAGCCGCGCTCCCTGCAAAAAGGGACGCGTCTCGGGCACCAGCACTTCGATCCGATAGCCCCCCTCGACTGCCATCCGAATCACGCCGAGCGCCGTGCCGATTCCGCCGGTCGCGAGCGCACCCGCATTGCACTGGGTCATCACCCGAGTCATTCCAGAGGAATTCTTAGTCAACAGTTCGGCGCCGAATCTGCCGATGCGCTCATCGGCTTCCTTGCGCTCCTGATGCACCTGCTGCGCTTCCGCCACGAGCGATGCGCGAATGCCGTCGAGCCCCGCCTCGCCATTCTTTTCTGCCGCGCGCGCAAGCTCTTCGAAACGTCGCTTGAATCGTTCGATAGCCCAGAACAAATCCACAGCCGTCGGGCGCGTGTGTGCAAATGCCTCGCACATGGCCGCAAACTCGCCGCGCATCTCCGGAAGCGTTCCCGCCTTCGAATTCTGGACGCCGAGCGCAAGCCCCATCGAAGCCGCCACGCCAATGGCCGGTGCGCCGCGAATCACCATGTCGCGAATGCCATCCGCCAGTTCGCGGTAGTCCGTGTAGGTGTGGTGGATCACCTCACCGGGCAGGCGCCGCTGGTCGAGAACCACGACACCTTCTTTCGTCCATCGAATTGGCTCAACGGTGCGCAACGAAAGTATCTCCGGCGCCGTCATGCAGCGCCCATTTCTCGCAATGTATTCATCATTCTAACTGATTCTACGAAGATGGCGCCGCAGGCTCCCCGAAATCGTTCCATGTGGCGCCGCGCGGATGAGTGCACAGCATCCGCCCCCCCCGCATCCCTAGCCGGTGGGAATCTGGTGGAATCCATGCGAGGCAATGATATAGAAAATCAACGGGACAGAGTTGTAGGTCAAGTGGAGCAGGTAACTCGCGACCACGGTCCGCGCGACGGCGCGAACCAACGTGAGGGCGATGCCCACAACAATCATCAAGCCAATCTGAACCCATCCACCCCACAATTGCTGCGCATGCAGCAGGCCGAAGAGGCTGCCGGTAATCAGGATGCTCGCGCCAACACCGAAACTCCGCGCCAGGACGGGATAAATGTAGCCGCGGAAAATCGTCTCTTCGAATACCGGCGCCACCGCAACGGCCATGATCATGAACAGAATCGCGTTGCGCTGGTTTTGGAAAATAGCTTCGATCGGCAACTTGGCCTTGGTGCCGAATTGCGCCGACGTGAACTGGATCAGCAGCGAAAAGAAAAATCCGCCCGTGACAATGCCGAGATAGGCGCGGTGCCGCGATTCGCTGCGCTGAGCCAGAGGGCGCCAGCCGATCGTCCGCCAGAAAGGCGCCCCGTACCAAAGGCGCATCTGCGCGGCGAGATAAGCGAGCACCGCGACCGATACCACCACCTGGTGAACAATCAGAAAAAGGCCTTCGACATTTGGGGATTTCAAGAGCTGCGAGCGGCTAACGCCGAACAAGTAAAAGGCATTCGCAACCGGCCGAAGCAATACCAAATATGCCCCAATGTAAACTGCTACGACCAAAAGCAATTCCGTCCAGCCCCAAGGCACCCGCAAATCTTCCGCCAATGGGGCCCTTGCGGGACCCAAATCCTCAGAGGGAATTATCGCTGGGCCAGCAGACGAATGCTCCGCCTGTGGCTGCGACTCGATGATTTCCCAAGGAACGGGCGCTCGCTCCGGGTCAGGCGGTGGGGAATCGTCGTTATCGAAATTCATCGCTCTATTTTTGGCGGTCGCGCACTTCTCGTGCACCCGCGCAACGAACTAGCGAACTCTATCGAAGAGACTGGAGGGGCGCAAGGCATCGCTTCAATTCGAGCGCCGGCCATTCGCGCCGTTGAGCGCGCGGGCCAGGATCTGGCCAGTGTAGGATTTCTTCACGCGCGCCACTTGTTCAGGCGTACCCTGCGCCACGATGCGGCCTCCTTCTTCGCCGCCCTCGGGACCGAGGTCGATGATCCAGTCGGCTTGTTTAATTACGTCGAGGTGGTGCTCGATGATCAGCACGGTGTTGCCGAGCGTGACGAGGCGGTTGAGCACGTCGAGAAGTTTTTTTACGTCATCGAAGTGCAGGCCCGTGGTCGGCTCATCGAGGATATAAAGCGTGCGGCCGGTCTGGCGCCGGGAAAGTTCGCGCGCCAGTTTCGTGCGCTGCGCTTCGCCGCCGGAAAGCGTGGTGGCGGATTGGCCGAGCTGGATGTAGCCAAGGCCGACATCCACAAGCGTCTGGAGCTTCTGCTGGATGGCGGGAATATTTTCCATCACCTTGAGCGCATCTTCGATGGGCAAATCGAGGAGATCGGAAATCGAGTAGCCCTTGTACCGGACGGCGAGCGTCTCCGCGTTGTACCGTTTGCCCCGGCACACTTCGCAGGTGACGTAAACGTCCGGCAAGAAATTCATTTCGATGCGCCTCAGCCCGTCACCCTGGCACGCTTCGCAGCGTCCGCCCTTCACGTTGAAGCTGAAGCGGCCGGGGCGGTAGCCGCGCTCGCGCGATTCCGGAAGCATCGCGAAGAGCTCGCGGATGGGCGCGAATACCCCGGTGTAGGTGGCCGGATTCGAGCGCGGCGTGCGGCCGATGGGCGCCTGGTCGATTTGGACCACCTTATCGATATTTTCGATTCCCGTAATTTCGCGATGCTCTCCGGGATTTTCCATCGAGCGGTAGAGTTTTGCGGCCAGCGCGCGATAAAGAATGTCGTTTACCAGCGTGGATTTCCCCGAGCCGGAAACGCCGGTGACGACGGTGAGCAAACCGAGCGGAATCGTCACATCAATATTTTTCAGATTATTCCCATGCGCGCCGAGAACGGCGATGGACTTTCCATTCGGGCTGCGTCTACCGTCCGGAACGGGAATTTTCATCTGGCCGGAAAGATATTGTCCCGTGAGCGATGCGGGATTCGCAGCAATGTCTTGCGGCGAGCCGCTCGCGACGAGATAGCCTCCTGCCTTGCCGGCGCCGGGGCCGAGGTCGACAACATAATTGGCGCGACGAATGGTCTCCTCGTCATGCTCCACGACAAGCACGGTATTGCCGAGATCACGCAGTGTTTCGAGCGTGCTGAGCAATCGGCCATTGTCGCGCGCATGCAGGCCGATCGAGGGTTCGTCGAGAACGTAGAGAACGCCGCGCAAACGCGAGCCGATTTGCGTGGCCAGGCGGATGCGCTGTGCTTCACCGCCGGAAAGCGTGGCGGCGGAGCGATCGAGCGTGAGATAGCCCAATCCGACGTTGAGGAGAAAATCAAGTCGCTCGGCGATTTCGGCGAGCGGACGGACGGCGATTTTTCGCTGCCGCAGCGAGATATGGCCGCGAATTTTGTCCACAGCGGGCCGCGCCTCGACGAGCGGCAGCGAGGTAAAGTCCGCAATCGAAAGGCCGCCGATTTTCACCGCCAGGCTTTCAGGGCGCAAGCGGCGTTCGCCGCAGGCGGTGCAAGGAGCCGGCGACATGTACTGCGCGAGCCATTCGCGGTAGGAATCGGATTTGGATTCTTCGAGGCTGCTTTCGAGATGCGCGAGAACTCCCTGGAAATTGAGCCCCTTGTCCGGCTTCCCGTTCGATGGATTTCCGTGAAGGATCAGGTTTTGGACTTTGCGGGGGAATTGTTCGAATGGCGTGGCCAGATCGAACCCGTGCGCCACGGCGGCGAGCTGCATGGTGCGCTGGAGGAATGTGGAGCCGGAGCCGGGGCCGAGAGCGCCTTCGAAGAGCGGCTTGGACCAGTCCACGATTACCTTTGCCGGATCGAAATCATATTTCGAGCCGAGGCCGTGGCATTCCGTGCAAGCGCCGTAGGGAGAATTGAAGCTGAACGAACGTGGCTCGAGCTGCGGAACGGAGATGCCGCAGTCGGGACAAGCGAGCTTTTCGGAATAGACGAAGTCTTCTCCGCCGACAACGGCGATGGTGACGAGGCCTCCCGTGAGCTTCAGCGCGGTCTCAATGGATTGCTCGAGCCGCTGTGCGATGCCAGTTTTCAAAAGCAGGCGGTCCACAACGATGTCGATCGTATGATTTTTCCGCCGGTCGAGCGGAATCGGCTCATCCAGGTTGACCAGTTCGCCGTCCACTCGGGCTCGGACGTAGCCCTGTTTCGCGTATTGATCGAGCTCTTTTTTGTACTCGCCTTTGCGGCCGCGCACCACCGGCGCAAGAACCATCACGCGATCATCCGGCTTGCGGGCCATCACTGCCTGGACGATCTGCTCGGTGGATTGCCGCGTAATTGGTTTGCCGCACTTCGGGCAATGCGGCGTGCCGATCGCGCTGTAGACCACGCGCAGGTAGTCATAAATTTCCGTGATAGTGCCGACGGTCGAGCGCGGCGAACGGGTCGTGGTCTTCTGCTCAATGGCGATCGAGGGAGAAAGCCCCTCGACCGAATCCACGTCGGGGCGCTCCATCTGGTCGAGAAACTGGCGCGCATAGGCGGAGAGCGATTCGACGTAGCGCCGCTGCCCCTCTGCATAAAGGGTATCGAATGCGAGCGAGGATTTGCCGGAACCGGAGAGCCCTGTAATTACGGTTAGCGTGTTGCGAGGGATTTCCAGACTGATGTTTTTGAGGTTGTGCTGCCGGGCGCCCCGGATGACGATTTTTTTCAGGCCCATGATTGGGTGATGGACCCTCTACAAGGAGGGCCGCCGCACACTGGGTACAATTAGCCCAGCGTAACTTCTCAACATAGCAAGCCGGCTCGGCGCGGTCAAGGCCGACGCGAAGGGCGAAGCATTCGCGAAACCGGCGAGCAGCGGCGGCCCAGTCGTGGTACCGGAATTTTTACTGGCTTGCGGGACTTTTTACTCAGTCAGCCACATGAAAGGCCAGTGTTTTCAGTGGTTTAGGTTTGGTTTCCTGCGTGCGATGTAATAATGCGTCAGGGGGAGGAAAGCAGAGGATCCCTTCGGGGATTGAGGGCTGGGCCTGCTTCCTTCCCCCGGCCACCTACCGCCAAATCTAATAAATACCTACCCCTCTAGTATCCATGGCGGTGGTGCGCTGAATGCCCGCAGATTCTCCACGCGACGAAGTACCACCAACCAAACTCAAAATGCGCTAAAGTTTGAGGGAGAAACACGCGGATTCGCATTTGCAATCGGAGCCAGGGTTTGGGGCGTGGTCCAATTGGTAGGACACCTCACTGTTAATGAGGACGGTGTTGGTTCGAGTCCAACCGCCCCAGCCAAACCTTCCTAGTCTCTGATGACTGGGAAGCCTGATTCTGTCCAGCCCCGCCAGCCGCCGTCCATGGAGATGACGTTGCGGTAGCCCATTTTCTGGAGGTTGTCCGCCGCCAGCGCGGAACGGTAGCCGCCACCGCAATAGAGGACGATGGTCGCTTCCTTGTCCGGAATGGCTGCCTCGATGTCTCGCTCGATCACGCCTTTGCTCAAGTGGATGGCATTCGGAACGTGGCCGCGGGCCCACTCGTTGTCTTCGCGTGTGTCCACGAGAATCATCTTTTCGCCGGCATCGAGCTTCTTTTTGATGTCGCGATAGTCCTCTTCTTTGATGCGTGTCTTTGCGTCCTTCACCACTTTCAGAAAACCTTCCGCGTGCTGCATGGTTCACCTCGCCCTGAATTTCACTGCGAAGGTGGAAACATAGCACATTTGCCTTCGGTGCATGCCATCCTGGCGCTCGTCTGTAGTATTCAGTTTGGGCAACAGGAGCCGCAGTCCAAAGGGGATGTTCCAGAGCGAATCGTACCCGGTCACAAAAAGGCTACGTCTAATAGCTGATATTTGATTTGGCGTGATTGAGCTTACGAGAAAATTCAGGCATGTCGGATTGCCCCTCGTCAGCCACCCGAGTGGGCGGATCCAGTACAAGAAGGAGCGGTTGACATTATGAGTCCGCATGAGCTTTCCGACTTGAATGACGGCACGCGACACGAGCTCCTGGCCGAATCGAACCGCGGAACCAAGCTGAGCACTCAGGAGAATTTCAACGATGCTCAAAGGCCAAGCCGCCTGAATGGGTTTCTCGCGAAAATCCACGCTGCCCATTTGATGAACACAGGCTGGGCGGCCTGTCTGGCAGTGGCCGCACTTCTCGCGCTGAGCGGGTGAACGGCTGTGAAGGTCAAGTTGGGGATGAGGATTTACCTGGCCAAAACTCCCGTCACTTCGATGCAGGCCAGCCTGCCTAAAGGTCCGGCAATCGCGCCGGGGGAAAAGTTGGGACTGGTGGCGCAATTTACACAGCCGGACGGCACGATATTGATGACAGAGGGGCAAGGCAAGGGGAAGGTACTGTGGAGCGATCTCGTGGTGACGCCAACTCTCGTGACTGCCGACAAGAAAGGCAATGTGACGCTTCCTCGGGATCCGCGGGTCAGTGATGGGAAGACCGCGCATGTGTCCATCACCGTGCCGAGCCATCCGGACCTCCGCGCGGAGCTCGACATTCCGATCACTTATGACTTCAGCTTCGTCTCGAATTTCTCCGGCAGCCGCGGCTCGGATGGATTGAACGGCACGGACGGAATGGATGGCTCGAGCGGGAGCATGGGTTCCATGGATCCGAACAATCCCTCGGCGGGTGGAGACGGCGGAAACGGGACCGACGGATCGAATGGTCAGGATGGAGGAAACGGAGGAGACGCGCCGCCGGTGCAAATACGCGTGACATTGAGGCCCGGGACCCATCCGCTGCTTCAAGCGAGTGTCTCGGCCGCAGGAAAGACGCGGCTGTATCTGGTGGATCCGCAGGGAGGGGCGCTGACGGTGAAGGCTGACGGAGGTCAGGGCGGGTCCGGGGGAAGGGGCGGGCGCGGGGGTCGAGGAGGCTCGGGAGGAATGGGAACTCCGAGCGGGAACAGCGGGCGAGACGGGTCCGACGGGCGAAGTGGATCTGATGGGTCGCCAGGAAGGGGAGGGAGCATTACGGTGACTTACGATCCGCAAGTGAAAGCGTACTTGGTTGCGATTCACCTCTCGAATCAGGGTGGTCCTCCGCCAGTTTTCAAGGAAGGGCCAGTGGCTCCGCTGTGGTGAGCCGCGGCCTGCTGATGAGTGTCTTTTTCTAGCCGCGATTGAAAACATTTTTTGTTTCGCGCTCATTCGCGATTTCCGCGCCGTTGTCGACGAAAAAACTATTTCATGTCGCGCCAGTTGGGGCCCACCTTTGTGTCCACTACTAGGGGGACGCGAAGTTTGTGGACGCCTTCCATTACCTCCTTCACTAGCTTGATCAACTTGGGGATTTCTTTTTCGGGGCCTTCGAAGAGCAATTCATCGTGGACTTGGAGAATCATTCTGGATTCGAAATTGGCGGCCATGCGGCTGTCTAGCTCGATCATGGCTAGCTTGATTAGATCGGCGGCGGCGCCTTGCATGGGGGTGTTCATAGCGGTGCGCTCGGCGAAATTGCGCAGGTTTGGTTGCGGCGAATTTATTTCCGGGATGGGGCGGACGCGGCCGAAAAGCGTTTTCGTGATTCCTGTGCGGCGGGTTTCGGCGATCTGGCGGTCGAGAAATTCCTTGACGCCGCTGTAGCGCTCGAAATAGGCGGCGATGAATTTTGTGGCTTCCTTGGTGTCTATGCCGAGCTGCTGGGCGAGGCCGAAGGCGGAGAGGCCGTAGATGACGCCGAAATTGATTACCTTGGCGACGCGGCGGTGCTCGGGGGTTTGCGCGAAAGGTGCGACGCCGAAAACTTCTTGGGCGGTGCGGGAGTGTATGTCCTCGCCGCGGCGGAAAGCTTCGGTGAGGACGGGATCTTCGGAAAGATGCGCGAGGATGCGCAATTCGATTTGCGAATAGTCGGCGGAGAGGAGGGCGTCGCCGGGCGCGGCGACGAAGGCGGCGCGGATTTCGCGGCCCAGTTCGGAGCGCACGGGAATATTTTGCAAATTTGGATTTGAGGAACTGAGGCGGCCGGTGGCCGTGCCGGTCTGGCTGAAGCGGGTGTGCAGGCGTTTTGAGACGGGATGGATTAGCCGCGGCAAGACGTCCGCGTAAGTGGATTTCAGTTTGGTTAGCTCGCGGTAGTCGAGGACTTTCTTCGGAAGCTCGTGGACTGCTGCCAGCTCCTCGAGGACATCGGCGGCGGTGGAGCGGGCTTTTGCGCGGCTGCGGCGGGGAGGCTGGAGATTGAGTTTGTCGAAGAGGACTTCGGCGAGCTGCTGGGGCGAGTTGACGTTGAATTCGAATCCGGCGAGTTTGTAGATGGTTTTTTCGAGCTTCGAAATTTCGTCCTGCATTTTCGCGGAAATTTTGTCGAGCTCCGCGGGATCCACGCGGACGCCGGCAGCCTCCATGCGGGCGAGGACGGGGGCCAGGGGCAGGTCGATTTTTTCGTAGATTCCGGCGAGGTCCTGCTTTTCGATTTCGGCGCGAAGGATGGGCGCGAGGCGGAGGAGGAAATCGGCGCGCTCGCCGGGGGCGCCCGAGAGCGAGCGATTCAGATGGCGCAGGACAACTTCGGCGAAGGCGTGATTCGAAGTGGTGGGCCGGAGGAGGTAGGAGTAGAGCATGGTGGCGTGGTGAATTCCGGCGATTGGTTTGGCGCCGTCAACGGAATCGACGGTGAGCAGATGGAAGAGCTTGGGGTCGTGGACTGTTTTTGGTTGGTGAGCATTTGCGAGCCAGTCATTCATGGCGGCCAGGGATTTGTTTTCGACGTCGTTTGCGGCGGTGCGGGCGGTTGAAGGCTTGGTCGAGATTTCGATGTTGAGGACGTGGGTGCCGAAGCCTTCTTCGTCGGGGTCTTGCGCGTCGAGCGCGAGCCAGGCGGCGGCTTCGTGGCTGCGCGGAATCGCTTTCAGGAATTTTTGAAGTGCGGGCGGTGAATCGAGGGCTTCGTAGTCGGTTTTTTCTCGGCTGTCGCTGGGGGCGGGGGCGAGATCTTTGAGGAGCGAAGTGAAACCGAGCTCGGTGTATAGCTCGCGGAGGGCGGGGAGATCGGGCTCTTCCATTTGCAATTTTTCGAGGGCGAGGTCGACGGGGGCGTCGGTGGGGATGGTGGCGAGCTGCTTGCTGAGTTTGACGAACTCGGCGTTTTTTTCTAGCGCCTCCCGGTAGCTTGCCCGCTTTACTTCTTTCGCGTGTTTCAGTGTTGCTTCCGCGCTGCCGTATTCCTGAATCAATTGGCGGGCGCCGACTTCGCCGATGCCTGCTTTGCGGCGCTCGCCGGGGGCGGGCTTTTCGTTTGGGTCGCGGGCGCCGGGGATGTTGTCGATGGAGTCGCCCATGAGGGCCATTACGTCGGGGACTTTTTTCGGCGGGACGCCCATGAGCTCTTCGACTTTTTTTTCGTCGATGATGAGGTCGGCTTTGGCGGGATTGAGGATGGTGACGCGGGGCGTGACGAGTTGCATGAGGTCCTTGTCGCTGGTGACGATGATGACGTCGAGATTTTTTTTGGTGGCCTGGCGGGCGAGCGAGCCGATTACGTCGTCCGCTTCGTAGCCGGGATTTTCTAGGATGGGGAGGCGCATGGCTTCGCAATAGCGGCGGACGTAGGGCAGTTGGAGCGCGAGATCTTCGGGCATCGGTGGGCGCTGGGCTTTATAGGCGGCGAAAAGCTTGTCGCGGAAGGTGGGGGCGGCCATGTCGAAGACGACGCCGAGGTAATCGGGGTGCCAGTCTTTGACGAGCTTGCGAATCATGTTGGAGAAGAGGTAGGGGACGTTGGTCGGGACGCCGGATGCGCTGCGGAGGCGCATGGGCATGGGGGCGTAGAAGGCGCGGAAGATGTAGCCCATGGCGTCGATGAGGAAGAGGCGCTTTGGGGATTGGGGAGGCATCGGGTTGGCTGGGGAGGGGAGTATAGCAGGGGAGAGGCTGGGGAGGGGAAGGGCGGCGGGGCGGGCTGAAGCGAGGGGTTGTGGGGGGCGGATTCTGGGCGAAAAGTGAGTTAAAAAACCCAGGGAAAATTGGCTATTAGAAAAATGGAAGTGGTTTGTTTTCTGGCAGATTAGTGGAAATCTAATCGTCCGGTTGGCTATTAGAAAATCGGGAGGCGGAGGGGTGGATGGATGGCGGGGTGGGGCTAGCGCGCGACCCCTTGGCATTGGGTGGATGGAACCGGGTAGATTGGAATCAACATTTTCATGGCTACCAAGAGTACCACACTGTTATCTATAAAGTCAATAGAGGAATGATGATAAAGGGCGGCCGGGCGCAAATTGTGAACTGATGTGCCGCGCCTACGGCGCTTGAGATTTTGGTGCGTTGAATACCCAGCCCGCCAGAAGACGGCGGGCTGGGCTAAATTGTGGCGCGCCGATGGCGCTGGGGAGTTGATCGGAGGGACATTTGTGCGGAGTGGACACGGTGATTCGGCGAGAGCTCGCTTGAGGGCAATTTGTGGGGGAAAGAGGGCGGCCAACTCCCCCGGCGACTTTCTAGAAGTGGACTTCTGGCGGGGAAGGGCTTCCGAATAGTGCATGACTCGGGAATGACTGCCAAAGGGCGCGAGCGGGACCTTAACAAACGACTGGTTTGAATTCATCACTCGTCGTTAGAATCGCGGATTGTTGCATGCGCAGCGCGGGAGCAGAGAATGAGCAGCACAACAATACGCTGGGGACGTATTTTGCTTGGTGGGCTGCTGGCAGAGATAGCTCTTATTCTTGCGATTGTTCCTCTGGGCTTGCGTCTGGGCGACAGTTTCCTGCACTACGCGGCTGGGCCTGGGTCCTTCATCGTGTGTTTCCTGGGAGCGCTGTGGGTGTGCCGGCGGGTGGATTCCCATTTCATTTTGCAGGGGACGTTGGTGGGAGCCGTGGCGTCGCTGATCTATGTGGCATTGACGCGCGGGCAGCCTGAACCTTTCGCCTACATTGTGGCCCACGGGCTGAAACTTGTTGGTGGTGCGTGCGGCGGCTTCGTTGCTCAACGGCGTCGAGCAGCGTCTCCGCCGCAAGCGGTTCACGGTTGATTCAGTGCCTGGGAACTTGCGGCTCGCGGTTTAATACCTTCATCACAATCAATATCCACGCTCGGGAACCGAAGGGCCGGCAGTTATCGCGATTGGCCCGCGGACGATCCATCAGCCCGCGTTTCGATGACGGATGCCCCAACTGCCAGTTTTGGGGTGCGGGATTTTGCTTTGGACCGCGCGCGGCACCAAATTCACGGCCTGTGTTACCGTATCGCTCGTGGCCACTGAATCGAGGCGGCGGATCGATTTCTTTCGTAACAAGTCCGTGCTGATCTCTGGGGCTTCCTCCGGCATTGGAGAAGAGCTTGCGTATCAGCTTGCGGATTCCGGGGCTCGGCTCACGCTGGCTGCGCGCCGGGAGGGGGAGCTTGCGCGCGTGGCGCAAAACATCGCTGCGCGTGGGAATCCTGCGCCGATCAGCGTGATATGCGACGTTGCGCGGGATGGCGATGTGGAGCGGGCTGTCGCCGAGGGCGTGCGGCAACATGGGCAGCTTGACGTTGTGTATGCCAACGCTGGATTTGGCGTCAGCGGGCCTTTCCAGAAGCTTTCGGTCGACGACTACCGGCGGCAATTCGAGACCAACGTCTTCGGCGTCCTCCGGACTCTGTACGCCGCGCTCCCGGAACTCGAAAAGGCGCGGGGCAACTTCGCTATCGTCGGCAGCGTTTCCGGGTGGGTGGCGAGTCCGGGCGCTTCGCCTTACGCGATGAGCAAGTTCGCATTGCGCGCGCTGGCCAATTCCATCACGCCGGAATTGCGGGCCGCGGGCGTGAAGCTGACGCTGCTCAGCCCGGGATTTGTGGTGAGCAACATCCGGCGCGTTGACAATCGCGGCAACCTTCACGCGCAGGCCGCGGATCCGGTGCCCGCGTGGATCCAGATGAGCACCGAGCGGTGCGCACGGCAGATGATGCAAGCCGTCGCTCGCGGCCAGCGCGAACGAATTATCACCGGGCACGGCAAGCTGCTCGTTGCCCTCGAACGCTTTGCCCCGTGGCTATTGCGAGCTTTTTCCGGCCGCGTACGGCCTGTTTACGAAGCCCGCTCGTCGCTTTGACACGTTGCTCGGCCAAAGCGTGGCTTCAGGGGCTGAAGCCCAGTTAGGGCGTTCCTTACGGCGGGGTTGGAAACCCGGCTCTTCCGTGAGCAAGGGGCCAGATTTCGATTTCCGCGTCAATCAGGACTTGCCATGCGTCGCTGGGTCGCGGTGTGCGACTCGACCCACCACTTCTTAATGGCCTTAATGGCTATGTCTCGCTGCGACATTGATTCACTGACGCGATGACCGAAATCACGGGAAGTAAGATTTTGTATGGCCTGTGCTGCATAATCGCAGCGCCGCTGGGGGTATACGCCGGCTACTTCAGAAATTGTGATTGAGCCCTCCTGGATTGACCCCTGCCGCGGGCTGACCTGCGAGCGCACTGTGGCGCCGGGCGCAGTGATTATTTGCGTCCCGGCTTCCTCCGTGTAGTCTAGGCATGTGACGGCGAGCTCGAGCGGAAACTTCTCTCTGGAATAGCCAACCGGTAGTCCCGGACCTTCATTGGTGGATGAAAGCCCTAAGAGAATTTCGCAAACATTGTTGCCTTTGCGTAAGGGGTCATTTGAAAGCTTCAGAAATGCGAGAAGCCTTTGATGATCCTGCGGTGTCCCGTACAGTATCAGCATGCGGTATGCGCTGTCAGTAGCGTTGGCGCCTGCGGCGTCGCCGTCAGGCTCAAGTTCCCGGTCCACGTCGTAATCACCGGCGAAAAACGCTCTTGCTACTTCCTCAATGCCACTCCGGTCGCCGAGCTGGCACATCAGGTATGCAATCTCCGGTCGTCGGAGAGCGTCATATGTCTCCCACATCTTGTGAAGCGTGCTGAGCACAGCGGCTCGCTCGTGCAAGTCTTGGCCAAGACTTTGAAGCAGCGACATCTGATGGAAGAAGTCTGAGGCACTGGCAACCTCACGCCATTGCTGAGCCGCCGCCGAGTTCTGAGCGTCCGCCCCGGTCGTCAGCACCAGGCAGGCCGTCAGAAGAAACACGCATCTGATAGTCAAAGTTCCTCACTTTGTCGCAGACACCGCCGCAATTCACGATAGCATCTCTCGTTTCCTTGGAAGGCTCTTCTAAGGTCCAGTTGCGCCCTCGCAGTCAACTCCTGGTTAGTTCTATAAAGGGAGAAGTCAAAAGAAAACACCCCTGCGATGGCTGAAAGTTTTCTCGCTTCTCAGCCCACTGAATGGAGCAAGAGCGGTTCTGACCGCCCGCACCAGGTGCTCGGTTGCTGGGCGCTATAGCCCTGTGGTTTGGGTTTTCTCTACCAGCGGTTTTCATCGCTTCTTCGCAACGAAGCCTGTCAGTTCCGAAACCAGAAAGCAGAACGGTGGTCAGGTGCCAACCATAGTTCTATCTGAGACTCGTGGCCTATAGCTTTTTCTGGTTATCCGAGAGGGCCTAGGGTCGGATGTGAGACTCGGTGCCCGAGGCACGCAGCGCCTAACTAACCAGCTGAGACTCGCTCTCGAACCAGAGTGTCTCGAGAACCCCACGGCCACCGCCAGAGAAGTCCCCAGAGATGGAGCGGACTCGATCAGAGACACTCACGCTGTTTGTGGTTTCAGATGTTGGGCGTCGAAGCACACTCCTCTCTTCCACACGATCAACACAATGGTGGCAATCTTCCTGGCCAGGGTCAGCCGCGCCATTTCCGGCCGCATGCCCTTGGCCAACAATTCCGCATAGAACTCCGCGAAGGGGCCAGGCTTGGTCGCGGCGACGATCGCCGCTCCCTTGAACAGATTCTTCAGATCGTGATTGTAATTTCTGTTTAGCCCGCGAATCTCGACCTGCTTCTTCTTCCGTTCGAGCTGTCCTTTCACAACATGGTGATCAGCGCTGCTGCTTGTCTCGATGCCGACCCCACCATAGGTCCATAGCTGCCGCTTGGTGCGGAACCGGTGCGGGGTCTGCAGGATGCCCAGCAAAATGGCTGCCCGGATCGGACCGATCGAGGGGATTTGGCAAAGCAGTTTCCACGCCTTGTGTTTTTTGCTTTCCGCCAACAACTCCCGCCGCACCTCTTGGCGCAACGATCTCAGCGCATCCAGTTGTTGGTAGTAAAACTCGGCGCGCCGGTGCACTCCCGGTTCGTTGATTTTCGCGAGCCACTCGGCACGATGGCGCGGTGCATAGACCTGCTTGCCAGTACAGGGAATGGCCCAACTGCGATAGATCGCCTTCACCCGCGACATGACTCGACCAAGATCTTTCGTGGTGGTGAGATAACTCCGGACCAGTTCTTTCAGAGTTCGTAGGCCGTGTTCTCCGTGATAGACGGGGTTGAGATGGTCCAGGCGCAACAATTCGGCCAATCGGCGAGCGTCGATCTTGTCACTTTGATGGCCTTCTCTCATGGACCTGTTTTTTCGTGGATCGCACACCACCAATTTCGTGACGTGTGGTTTCAACAGATCGTATAACCAGTCCGCCGAGGTGCCTTCTTCAAACGTGACGTGCAAATCTCCGCGCAGCCCGTCGACAAACTGCAGAATCATGCTGGCCTTGGTCTCGACGACGCATTCCATCACGATCTTTCCTGCACCATTCGTGACGGCAATCGAAATACTTTCCTTATGCACGTCCATGCCGATATACTTTTTGCTGTCCATTGAGGGCGTTCCTTTCTGTAGGGCTTGAGGCAAGCACCCAAACCCTACTCCAAAAGGGGCGCCCTTTTATATTGCGTCGGATTACTGGACATTAGAAGTAGTCCTTCACTTTTCCGGTAACCCTTGTCGGCTCAGGCGGTCGATGCAACACCATCCGATACGGTGACTCGACAATGGTTCCTCGGGAGAAGCCATCTGATCTGCTGTACTTGGTCAAGACCTAGCCAGGGTAGTCTTCCGCTGGGCTAACCCTAAGAAGCGATTTTAGCCTTTGTTTTCAATTCAAGTTGGGTTCGACCTGAGTGTTGCATCGACCCATTGAGACCACCCTTCTAATCGAGTATTGAGCCAATTGGAGCGGTGGGAAATGCAGTCGGGATCAGTTAGCGACGCGGAGCCCTGTAACTGAATAGCTTTTGGCATTCTTTGCGGAGGAAGCCGCCCGTGACGGGGATTAGGTGATTGCCTTTCTCGAGCACTAGGCGGCAGGGGATGAGGCAGGCTCGCCATTTGTAGTCTTCCGTGCCGCGCTTGCGGCCGTAGGCGGCGATGTCTTCCTGGGAGACGCCATACACGACTGCGCCGATTCTGGACCAGACGCAGGCGCCGGCGCACATGGCGCAGGGCTCGTGCGTGGAATAGAGGATGAAATCGGGGAGGTAGCGGCCATAGCCGCTGGAAACGTATTTTAATGTTTCGAGCTCGACGTGTTTGATGCTTGAGCCGGAAGTCTTCACGCGGTTGCCGGCGCTGGCGATCACCACTTCGCGCCTGCCGACCAGGCGGGTGATGACCGCGCCGATGGGATAGTCGCCGCGGTCGCCGGCGCGTTTGGCCTCCGCGACGGCCAGCTCCATGAACTTCCTGCGCGGTTTATATGTAGGGGGGATCATGTGGATAGATTATATCCGTTTGGGGCGAGTGTCTCTCAGAATGGCGCACATGCCTGGTTTCCATGTTTGTGAAGCATGGGGTCTTTTGTCTGGCGCGGGATTCTATTTGCGGCAATTCGCTGGAACTTTGAGGGTTCATGGCCGCAGTTCGCACCGTGTTGTTTGTTGGTGGGCGGCTGGGGCGTCCCGGTGTATGTTCGCTCTTCTGGGAGCCGTGGGGAGCTTCAACAGACGGCGGGGCCAGCCAGCGCGAGGGGAGGGGTGACTGTGAACGCAACTTCGGTTCGCACAACGGTCGGGGACACATTAAAGGCGTGGACCTACGACCTGCAGGATTACTCGTTGCTCGCCTTTCAGTCGATCCAGCACATCACGAGTGTGGCGCGTTACCGGACTGACCTGGTGGAACAGATGGACTTGATCGGAGTGGGATCGATACTGATTGTCGCGGCGGCGCTGCTTTGCGTTGGCGGCGTAATCGTGCTGAACGCCGCGTCGCAATTCAGCCGATTCGGCGAAACGGCCCTGACGGGCGACGCGCTATCGCTTGCGCTGCTGCGCGAGCTGGGTCCCACGTTCACGGCGTTGCTGGTGGCGGGGCGGAACGCGACGGGGATGACTTCGGAGCTGGGGTCGATGATTGTGACGGAGCAGGTGGACGCGATGCGCGGCCTTGGCATTGATCCGATCCGGAAGCTGATGACGCCGCGAGTGCTGGCGACGGTGTTGATGCTGCCGTTGCTGGTGGCGGTGGGGGATTGCTCGGGACTGCTTGGCGGATTCCTGGTGGCAAGCTTCACGCTGCACCTGGATGCGGAGCAATTCTGGACGCGGGCGCTGAAGGCACTGGTTTTCGGCGACCTTTTTATCGGCTTCACGAAGCCGCTGGTTTTCGGGTTCATCATCTCGACGATTGGGTGTTATCAGGGATTGCGCGTTGAGGGCGGGACGGCAGGGGTGGGGCGCGCCACGATTAAGGCATTCGTTGTGGCCTCTTTGGCTGTACTTGTTGCGGATTTGTTTATGACGCGGCTGCTGCTTTACACGTTCAAATTGTGACAGGCCTTGCGCGTGTGCTGCGGGCTTGACAATTCAGGTATGAGTGGGATTACACTCACGCCGCACGTAGGGGGCGACGTCCATATCGGTCCCAGTCCCGCCTTCCGATCTGCGGCTGAATTCGAGTGGCATCCGGGGCGGGCGCCGGCTTGGCGCACGGCGCTGAGCACCAGCTTCTCCAAAAGTTGATCCGGCAGGGACCGCCATACTTGGGATGTTGTGGGGGCCGAGATGTACCGCACGGGCCGTATTGTCTTTGCGTTTTCCTTTCGCAGGGCTTTTGAGCCAGCTCACCAGACCTCTAAGAGAGATTCGCGCGCAAAGGCGGCGCGAATGGGCGCGGCGATGAAGCGGGTGGCTCGGGCAGGGCCGGCCTGGATTGTGTTTTTGGTTTTCCTCGTATGCGTGCTTTCCCCAACTTCCTTTCACGCGCAGGCACAGCAGCAAGACCAGACCGCGAATGCGCCCGCCGGGAACTTTCAAGGCGAAACGACACAGGAATACAACAAGCGCCTGGAGCAATTGCGGCAGTCGCTCACTTCGACGGCGGCGGGGAGCGACCTGAGCGATTACCGCATCGGCGCGCACGACCTGCTGGAGATAAACGTGTTTGAGGCGCCGGAGCTGAATCGTTCGCTGCGGGTTTCGGCGAGCGGCGAAATCACCATGCCGCTGATCGGCACGGTGCAATCGGCGGGGCTGACGTCGCGCGATCTCGAGTTCGTTCTGGAAGAGCGGCTGCGGAAATATTTGAAGGATCCGCACGTGGGCGTTTTCGTGAGCACGATCGAAAGCCATCCGATATCCGTGGTGGGCGCGGTGAAGAAGCCCGGAGTGTTTCAAGTGCGGGGGCCGAAAACCGTGCTCGAGATGCTTTCGATGGCCGAAGGGCTGGCCGATGACGCGGGGGACGAAGTGCTTGTGATGCGCGGAGCGGGATTGCGGCACGGCACAAACAAAATTGAGGGCTTGGATTCGGCGGGAGAGGCGAATGTGTCGAGCGCGGCGCACCAGCCGGCTGCGAGTGAGGGCGCTCAAGCGGTGAACGTTTCCGCGGGGGATAGCGCGGCGAACGACAAGGACATCGTCAACATCAATCTCCAAAAATTGCTCGAGACCGGGGACTCGCGGTACAACCTGCCGGTATATCCGGGCGACATCGTGAAGGTGGCGCGCGCGGGGATTGTGTACGTGGTGGGCGAGGTGAAAAAGCCAGGCGGGTTCGTGCTGAAGAGCCACGAGCAAATGTCGGTTTTGAAAGCGATCGCGCTTGCCGAAGGGCTCACTTCGACATCGGCGACCGGGCGTACGCGAATCATCCGCACGAATGAGGACACGGGCGAGCGCCTGGAGATCCCCGTGAATCTGGGGAAAATTCTGGATGGGAAGTCGCCCGACCGGCCGTTGAATAACGCGGATATTGTTTTTGTCCCGAACAGCGCGACACGGGCGGCTTTGTACCGGGGAACAGAGGCGGTGGTGGCGACCGCGAGCGGGTTGATCATTTTTCGCAGATAAAAATGGAACCGGAAAACCAAATTCGGCTGTACGAGCCTTCTCAGAATGCGCTGGGAAAGCGGCGTCAGCATGAGCTGCTTGCTTATGAGGCCGAGGAACTGCAAGAGGTTCCGGGGCTGCTGGAATACTGGCGGGCGATTCAGAAGCGGCGGGCGACGATATTGACGACGCTCTTCGTGGTATTCGCGACCGGACTTTTCGCGACGCTGAAGCAGAAGCCTGTCTATAAGGCGCGCGCCTTGATTGAAATTCAGAAGGAGAATCCGGATATCCCGACGCTGCAGGAACTTTTCCAGGTGGAGAACCTTTCGGACACCTATCTCGAGACGCAGTACCGGATTTTGAAAAGTGAAAATCTGGCGCGGCGGGTTATTTTTCAGCTTGGACTGGAGAAGAATCCGGAGTTCAGCAAGTCCGCGGCGGCTGCGCAGGGATTGCCGCAGCAAAAAACTCCTGCGGTGCAGGAATT
The DNA here is from genome assembly GCA_963701005.1 of uncultured Acidobacteriota bacterium. Taxonomy (GTDB): domain Bacteria; phylum Acidobacteriota; class Terriglobia; order Acidiferrales; family UBA7541; genus Palsa-295. Next base: position 374,146 of record OY969555.1, on the reverse strand, counting down.
TGCCATTCGCGGGGATTCTCCGCGCGGCGGCGATACGGACAACGAGGTGCTGAAAAAATTCCAGGAGCGGCTGGACGTGGAGCCGCTGAAGCGCAGCCGGCTGGTGGAGGTGACTTTCGAATCGAACGATCCGAAATTGGCGGCGCAGGTGGTGAACACGCTGGCCTCGGCTTATATCGAAGAGAACCTGGAGGCGCGCTGGGACGCTTCGCAGAAGGCTTCCGAGTGGCTCTCACAACAATTGCAGGACATGAAGGCACACCTGGAAAAATCCGAGGACGAGCTGCAGAAATATGCGCGCGACAACGGGCTGCTATTTCTCGAAACGGACAAGGGAACCACCGAGAACATCGTGGCGCAGCGGCTGCGGCAATTGCAGGAGGAATTGACCAAGGCGCAGTCCGACCGATTCGCGAGCGAATCGCTTTACCGGCTGGTGCAGGAGGGGGATTTCGCGTCGCTGCCGGGCGTCTTCGACGACAAGATGATGCAGGATCTGACGGAAAAATTGGCCGAGCTCGAGCGCGAGCGTTCGCGGCTGATTTCGACTTTCAATCCGGATTATCCGCGGGTGAAAGAGATTCAGAGCCAGATTGACGAAAGCGAAGCGGTGCTGGCGCAGGAGCGGGCGCGCGCCGCCGACCGGATTACCAAGAGCTACCACGCGGCGGTGGACCGCGAGGGGATGTTGCTGAAGGCTTTCGAGGAGCAGCAGCGCGAGGCGAATGTGATCGCCGAGAAGTCCGTGCAGTATCAAATTTTAAAGCGCGAGGCGGACACGAACAAGCAGCTTTACGTGGGGCTGCTCGAGAAATTGAAAGAGACGGGCGTCTCGACCAGCATGAAGGCGACGAATATCCGTGTCGTCGATCCCGCGTATCCGCCGAAGAAGCCGGACCGGCCGCGCATTGCGCTGAATCTTTCGCTGGCGCTGGCGCTGGGGCTTGCACTCGGGATTGGCCTGGCGTTTTTGCAGGAGCATCTCGACAACACGTTTAAGAGCGCGGAGGACGTGGAGCGATTTTTGCAAGTGCCGACGCTGGCATCGGTGCCGGCCGTTGCGGGGACGAACGGCAACCATGGCGTGCAAGGCTTGGTGCACAGGGCACGCTTGCTGACGGCGACGGACAAGGTGCGCGCGAGCCTGGCTTCGCACTGGAACCGGATCGAAGGAAACGGGCAGAACATCGGCCTCACCGAAGCTTTTCATGGATTGCGGACTTCGGTGCTGCTCTCGACGGCGAAGCGTCCGCCGACGTCTTTGCTGGTGACGAGCGCGCAGGGGGGGGAGGGGAAGACGACCGTCGCGGCGAATCTGGCGGTATCGCTCGCACAGCTTGGGGAGCGCGTGCTGTTGATTGACGCGGATCTGCGGCGGCCAAGCCTGCATAATTTTTTCGGCAGCGCTGGTTCTAGTGGGCTTGTGAATTTTCTAACCGGCGATCCTGATTGGCGAAGCCTGGTCTTTCACGCGGCGCCGGCGGGATTGGATTTGCTTTTCTGCGGGCCGGTGCCGCCGAATCCGGCCGACCTGCTTTCGTCCGAGTACATGCCGGCGCTGATTCGCGAGGCCTCGAAGGAATATAAATTCGTGGTGGTGGATTCGCCGCCACTTTTGAATCTGGCTGATAGCAGGATTCTTTCGACGCTGGTGGATGGCGTGATTCTCGTGGTCGGCGGGGGAATCACGCCACGCGAGCTCGTCCATCGCGCTTATCTTTCCGCGCGCGATGCCGGCTCGCACGTGCTGGGGGCCACGATCAATTTCGTGGATACGCGCGTCGGCTACTACTCGAGCTACTACCAACAGGAGGGCGATCGAGAGCCGCCGATGAAGGGCTGAGATGCCCGATTCGGTTGGGGCGCGGCTCGATGGATGCAGCATGTCGCGATTGGCTGAGATGGCGCTCATCGTTGGGGTTGCGCTGGCTGTGCTGGCATTTGGGGGCACGGAGCCGGTTTCGTTTGCGCTGGTGCAGGTTATTTTTTTGGGCGTGGCGGCGTTGATGGTTGCGAAAGTGCCTGCGAGCGTTGCGACAACTTTTTCGGCGCGAGCGTTTGCGGTTCCGGCTTTGCTGACGGGTGTGGTTCTCGTTCAACTCATCCCGCTGCGGGGGCATGGGACGGTGAGCATCGAGCCGTACGCCACGCGGAGTCATTTGCTGATTCTGCTGACTTGTTTCGCGGTTTTCTATCTGGCGCAAATCGTGAGCGAGAGCCGCAGCCGGAAGCAGCGATTGATTGTTTCTTTGCTGGGCCTTGGGGCCGTGGAAGCTTTTTACGGGCTGGTGCAGTACTTGAGCGGATGGCAGCACATTTTTTTTTACGTCAAGAAATACGATTTGGAGGAAGCCACTGGTACATACATCAACCGGAACCACTACGCGGGAATGCTGGAAATGATACTGCCTTTCAGCGTGGCGCTGCTTTTCTATGAGTATGAAAAATTTCGCGGGAAAGGGTCATCGGCGCCCGCGAATATCAGGGACCTTTTGACGCGACAGAGTTTGCAGAGGCTGCTGCTTTGTTTGTTCGTGGCAGTGGTGCTCTTCGCGGCGCTTTTCTTTTCACGTTCGCGGATGGGGATTGCCGCTGCGTGCGCTTCGCTGCTCGTGGTTTTTGGGCTGGCAGGAGTGTCGCGATTCCAGGGAAAAATGGCGCTGCTACTTTCCGCCGCGTTCGTCGCGCTGAGTATCGGGCTTGCGATTTGGATTGGGCCGGGGCCGATTGTCGAGAGATTTGCAGGTGTTGGCCAGGAATTCACGGCGCACGATCAGAGCCGGCTCGCGATCTGGGAGGATGCGCGGGCGCTCGTGCGGCAGCATCCGTTGCTTGGGACGGGATTGGGAACTTTTCCGGTTGCTTACACGGCGTTTCAGGCCACTTTTTTGGGGCAGTTCGTGAATCATGCGCACAACGATTACCTGGAGCTCGCAATTGATTTGGGGCTGCCTGGGGCGCTGATTTTATTTGGCGGCATTTTTTGGATTTTGGCGCGCGCCGTGCGGGCCTTTCTGAATGCGGCGGGAAACTTTGAGCGCTGCGTGGCGCTCGGGTGCGCCGGAAGCATCGTGGCGATCCTGCTGCACAGCTTGACGGACTTCAACCTGTACATTCCGGCGAACGCAATTTTATTTTCGCTGGTGCTGGGGATCGCGGTCGGGAGGCAGCCCGCGAATTTCGAGCGCCCGGAGCCGCAAGCGTGAGCCGCGATTTCCAGCTCGTGCTGAAGCGCGGATTTGATTTCGTCGCTGCCTTGATTGGCTTGATCGCGCTGCTTCCGCTTTTCGCGCTAATTGCCGTTTGCGTGTGGCTCGATTCGCCTGGGCCTGTTTTTTTCAGGTTGCGAATGGCGGGGCGCGACGGAAAAGCGTTCGACCAATGGAAATTTCGAACCATGGTGAAGGACGCGCGGGAAAAGGCGCATCCCTTCGAGACGTCGGCGACGGATCCCCGCATTACGCGCGTAGGCCGATTCCTTCGGCGGTGGAGTCTCGACGAGCTGCCGCAGCTCTGGAACGTGCTTCGCGGAGAGATGAGCCTGGTGGGGCCGCGGCCGGCTTTTATTGAGATTGCCTCGCGCTATTCGGCGCTCGAAATGGGGCGACTGCGCATGCGTCCGGGCTTGACCGGATTGGCGCAGATTCATGGGCGGAATTTGCTGCCCTGGCCTGAACGAGTGGCATTCGACCTTGAATATATCGAGCACTTTTCTTTGTGGCTGGATTTGAAGATTTTGCTTCGCACGATCCCGGTGGTGCTTCGAAGCGAAGGCGTGTACGGCGAGGACGGCAAAGTGCGCATGCACGACCTGGCCTAGCCACCGAACATGGGACACGACAAGCGGCGAGTGATTGTCTGGGGCGCGGGGGGGCACGGAAAAGTAATCGTTGACGCATTGTTCGCGTGCGGTTGCTGGGACGTGGCCGGAGTCCTGGATGACGACGAAAAAAAAGCGGGGCAGAAAGTTCTGGGCGTGCCTGTTTGGGGCACGGGCGCGCGCTTGGCTGAATTGGCCGACGAGCTGAAGGCCGGGGCGATCGCGATTGCGATTGGCGACAATTACGTGCGCGACGAAAAATTTCGCAAGGCGAAAGAGTGCGGACTGAATCCGGTGACGATCATTCATCCGACGGCGCACATGTCGCGATTTGTGGAGTTGGGCGAAGGGGTGATTATTTTGGCGGGAGCGACGGTGAACCCGGGCACGGTGATTGAAGAGAACGTGTGCGTGAACACGGCTGCTTCGGTGGACCATGACAATTATCTCGCGAGGAGTTGCCACATTTATCCGAATGCGACGCTTGCGGGGGCCGTGCGCGTGGGAGAGTTTGCGTACATCGGGTCGGGGGCGGTGGTGACGCCGAATGTGGTGGTGCACAAATATTCCTATGTTGGCGCGGGCGCGGTGGCCGTGAAGGACGTGCGCGAAGGCGTGATCGTCACCGGGGTTCCCGCGGCGGAAATTGGGCCGCAACCGAAACGTCCTAAATCGTGAGGAGCGATGCGATGACCATTGGAACTCTTGCACTGCCTGCGATCGCCGGCGGGCAGCCGATTTTCGAGCGGCGCTTGCCAATCGCTTCGCCGGAAGGGCTGCCGGGCGATGAATTCCTGCGCGACGTGCAGAAAATTCTGGAATCACGCCAGCTCACCAACGCGGGTTTTGTGCGCGAATTTGAAAACGCCGCGGCCGCGTATCTCGGCGCGCCACACTGCGTGGCTGTCTCGAGCTGTACCGGAGGGCTTGCGCTTACGTTGCGGGCGCTGGGGCTCGAGGGCGAAATCATTCTTCCCAGTTTCACGTTTCGAGCGACGGCGCACAGCGTGGCATGGAACGGGCTGAAGCCGGTCTTCGCAGATTGCGATCCGGAGACATTCTGCATGGATCCGCGAGCAGTGCGGGCGCAGCTTTCGCCGCGGACTGCGGCGATTCTTGCCGTGCATATTTTTGGGAATCCCGCAAACGTGGCGCAGCTTGAGGAAATTGCCGCGCAGTCGAAGGCGCATTTGATCTGCGACGCGGCGCACGGATTCGGAAGCACAGTGAACGGCAGGCATATCGGGACATTCGGGACGGCCGAAGTTTTCAGTTTCTCGCCGACAAAGCTGGTGGTAGCCGGCGAAGGAGGCTTGATTGCGACGCGCGACGCGGAACTGGCGCGCCGATTGCGGGCCGCTCGCAATTACGGGCACGATGGCAATTACGATCCGGAATTGATCGGATTGAACGCGCGAATGAGCGAGTTTCATGCCGCGCTGGCGCTTCGCGGACTGCGTGGGCTCGAAGAGCGCATCGAGCGCCGAAATCAAATACGCTTGCAGTATCAGCGCCGCCTGAAGTCTGTCGCGGGGCTGCGCTTCCAGCAAATTCCGCACGGCAATCGCAGCGCATGCAAGGATTTCTCCGTGCTCGTTGACGCGCTTGCATTCGGCGGATCGCGGGACTGGGTCTTCGATTCGCTTCAAAAAGAAAATATAGATGTGCGGCGCTATTTCTGGCCGCCCGTCCACCGCCAGAAACTTTTTTCCGCGTGGTGGGACAATCGCGCGCTGCCAGCGACGGACGAGATTTCGGATCACGTTTTGAATTTGCCCATCTACTCGTCTCTGACCGATGAGGATGTCGAAAAGGTTTGCGACGCCATTTGCCGCCTTTCCGAATTTGCAAATGGAAACGGGAAAGCGAAGGCGCGGGGCGCATGAAAACGCCTGAATCCGGGCTGCTCTGGAATTTATTTCGAAGCGAGGCGCGCGGTTATCCGTGGAAGAACACGTTTGCCCGGATGGCCATGGACGTCTTGCTCGTGAATGTTTCCTTGATGTCCGCGTTCGCGCTCTGGTTTTTGTTTTATGTGGTTGTGCTGCGCGTTCCCGATTCGCAGGCGCTGGCCGAGCGATTCAAAAGTTTCGTCACGGAATACTGGATTTTCTGGTCGTTCCTTGCGCTCTTGGTGTTTCAGCTGAGCGGATTTTATCCGCGGATGCGCGATGCGGGGGGGATTCGCAAGGCGGCGGCAATTTTTCGGGCGGTCAGCCTGTTCATCGTGTTGTTCGTTTTCGCGGACTACTTTGTTTACCGCGGCGCGCTCGCTCCGCGCGGGGTGGCCGTGCTCGGATGGCTCTTGATGCTGGTGACGGTGGGAGGCGTACGGCTGGCGAAGCATCGAGTACTTAAGCTCTACAACGTCGAGCAGAAGAGCGGCTCCGAAAGAGTGCGGGAGATTCTGATTCTTGGCGGGGCGGGCTACCTGGGTTCGGTGGTGGTGAAGCAGTTGCTCGCGCGCGGGTTCAAGGTGCGCGTGCTCGATTCTTTTTTATTCGGCGAAGGGCCGCTCGAGGACGCGAAGAAAAATCCGAATTGCGAGCTGGTGCGGGGAGACGTGCGCGATATCGGCGCGGTGGTGCAGGCCATGCGGGGATGCGATGCGGTGGTGCACCTGGCGGCGATTGTGGGCGATCAGGCTTGCGAAGAGAATAAACGGCTGGCCACGGAAGTGAATCGCGCCGCCACTCGAATGCTGGTGGACGTGGCGCGGGGCTGCGGGGTTCGCCGATTTATTTTCGCATCGTCCTGCGGAGTTTATGGCGCGTCGGAATTCATGCTTGACGAATCGTCCGCAGTGCATCCTTTGTCCGTGTACGCGCAGACGAAAGTGGATTCGGAATCCATTCTGCTCGCCTCAAGGACAGGAGATTTTGCGCCGACGGTTTTGCGCCTGGGGACGCTATTCGGGCTATCGGCGCGGATGCGCTTCGACCTGGTGGTGAATCTATTCGTCGCGCGGGCGGCCTCTGCCGGACGAATCACGATATTGAACGGCGAGCAGTGGCGGCCTTTCCTGCACGTGGAGGACGCGGGGCGCGCGATCATGGCGTGTCTTGAAGCTGTGCCAAGCGCAGTGGCCGGTGAAATTCTAAATGTGGGCTCTCCTTCCATGAATCTTCGGATCCGAGAATTGGGAGAACTGATCGCGCAAGCCATTCCTCATACCAGGATTGACGCGATCGAAAATGAAGACCGGCGCAGCTATCACGTCTCCTTCGAAAAAATTCACGAGTTGCTTGGATTTCAATGCGAGCGAACGATTGAATCCGGGATCCGGGAAATTTACGCGGCCATCCGTTCGGGGCAGCTCGCTGATTTCACCACCGGCCAGTTCAATAACCAGATTGCCATTCGCGCGGTGGTGCAGGCGGCAGGCGGCGAGCATTCCTCCCTGCGGCAACTTGCCGCGCTCGCGCGAGTCGCGGGACGGCCGCTTTAGAAATTGAACTGAATTTCTATTTCGCGCCGCGCGGGGAGTTTGCGCCAGCTTCGGAGTGCAGCCTGACGTAGCGGAAAAAGTTGCGCCGCGCATCTTTCAGGTTTTCGGGGCTGAAGCTGCGCGCTTTTTCGAGGTTACGGCGAGCCATTTCCTTCATCCACTGCGGATTTCCAGCGACTTCCGTAATTTTTTTGGCCAACGCTTCCGTGTCTCCGGCGGGAACCAGGTCCTCCGGCGCGAGCAATTCCGGGATGCCTCCGATCGCGGAACCGATGCAGGGGCAGGCGCGAGCCATTGCTTCGAGGAGCGCGCGCGGCAAACCTTCGGCGCGTGAAGGCATTACGAACAGGTCCACTGAGTCGAGAAAATCGAAGATCGATTTTCCGGACGGTAGTTGCCCGAGTAGCTGAGCCCGGTCTTTCATGCCCAACTGATTCGCCAGGGCTTGAATTTCTTGCGCGTGGCGGCCGGCGCCGACCATCGCGACTTCTAGGTTCAATCCGCGGCGGATGCAGATCTCGGCGGCGCGCAGAAGCACGTCGGGACCTTTGTACATGCGCGCCAGGCTGCCAATGAAACCGATTCGGATTGCGTTCGCGGAATTTGCGCTGCTTGCCGCATGACGATCAATGCGCCCGAATCGCTCATCGAGCGCGGAGGGAAGAGCAAAGGCGGAATCCATGAGCGCGTCGGAAAATCCGACGGCGTAGGTTTCCGGGCCCGGCGGGTAGCGGCGCTGGAGCGCCTGGTGCGTTACGTAGTGGACGGCCAGCGCGCTTCGGCACATTTCCTGAAGTTCATATGTGCCGACACGGCGGAATATGGGTCGGAACGCGCTTCGCAACGTGCCGGGCCCGAGCGCGTCCCACGGATCGCCGACGACTTCGAGCGCATAAGGCCTGCCCAATCGCGTGATTTCGCGCCACGCCAAGCGGCCGACCAGACCGGGGACGCGCAGAATGTAAGCGTCGGCTTGCTTGATGGCTTCGCGAACTAGCGCTTTGAGCTCGCGGATGCACTTCAGGTATTCCCACGGGCCGTTGTAATTCGGCAACGCGCGGAAGGAAACAGAAAGGCCGTCGGCCGGCGCTTCTTGCACGCCAGATTCATTCCGTTCGGCCACGCGCGCCAGCACTAAGACTTCGTCGAACACCTCAAGATAGTTTGACCATGACGCGTATTTGGCATGGCCATGACCAAAAATCACTCCGCGAGCCCCGCGAGAAAGATGCCCCTCACTTGTGACCAATAGACGCACGAGGGACGCATTCTCTCAGATTCGCCTTGCTTCGGGGACTTTCCCTCGAATCCGGAGGTTTCTTGCCTTTGCTGTACTTGTGATCGATGTGTCGGCTCGCGAAAAAATGCGAATCGCTCCGAGGCACATGAGCCCCCAAACTGCAGGCCGGAAGAAATTAGCAAAGTCATTTCTAGTAGTCCACAGCAGAGGTCCGAGGATAAGCGCCCAACAGGCCAGCGCGTATGGGCCTTGGATTGATTGGTGGTCGAGACGAACGAGCAAATATCCAATCAGGAGGAAATAAAATAGGACTCCTGCAATGCCGAAGTTCATGTATGGCTCGGCGACTGCCGAAAAACCCATTCCGCCGTTGTTTCTGTAAGTCCATGGATCCACGATTGCGATTAGCCAATGACTCGGAGGCAGGTCATCGATCGATTCTGTCGCAGCCGGGTCCCAGTGAAGAGTCAGGTTGGGTAAGACTCCCTTGAGGCCGACCAGATATGTTTTGCCGTATCTATAATCTTGGGGCCCCACGAGGGCGGTGGTCTCAATAAGCGGTCGAATGCTTGCGCCCATTTCTGCTGGACCGTCGAGAAAATTAAGTTCCTTTAGAGATAAGTTCAGTGAACGCTCGTTCAGAGGTTTCTCTCGTGCAAATCGCATTATCGGTACCACGACCAATAAGAGGGCCGCGGTCAGCCAGGGGAGCCATTTCGGGAAGCGGAATCTCTTTCTTTGTGCCACCGAATAAACGACAAGGCCGGCGATTAGCGCAGGTCCGCGGAAACCCAGGTAGAACAGCGTCAGCACCCAGAAACAGGTGGCTAGGAGGGTAATCCGTATGCGCTCCTTTGGTGCCCCAGCTGCAGACAGGGACAAGCCGATCAAAGCAATGGTTATCCCAGATCCAAAGAGTCGAGGGTCCGATTCAGCCCGTAGGCGAAACAAATCAGAATACGTAAGACGCTGATAACCAGCCGGATCTAAACGGATCAGGCCCACAATAAATATAATCACAGCGCCAAGAAAAAGCAGGCTACCGGTGAGAAAGATCCTTGAGTCCTCAAGATTCAAGGCATCGGCTGGGATGGAACTTTCCAGACGAGGCGTAGCGCTGAAAACGATGATCATTCCGAGCTGATAGGAAAGAATTGAATAGATGATGAGAGCGATAGTCCCGGAAAGGCCATATGGCACAAACCACGGCACCCGCTCAATGTCGTACACACCTAAGGCCCAAGGCACCACGAGTCCAAGGTGAAAGAGACCAAAGAGACCTAAATAAAGCATCGGACCTGTCGAGAAGGCGAGCCCGAGCGCAAATCTCGATAGGAGTATAGAGGCCAACAGTAGAATTCCGGATGTTATCGCTAAAGCTGAATCGCTGGAGCGCACATGAATCTGCCAAATGGCGGCTACCGCGATGGAAGTCCAGCACGCGATGAGAGCAGCCTTAAGAAATCCCGACTGGGTTCGCACCTTCTCGCTACTCCTTTACAGCGACGTACAGATCCGAGAGTTGTGAAATACTCTGCCGGACCGAGAAATTCGTTTTGGCAATGGATGCCAGCACGAGGTCGTCAGAGGCCTTTGTGCGCCCAAGAGCACCGATCGTTTGAACCGCCCATACTTCGGGCGCCTTTGACGGGAGAAGCCGCGTCACTTGTCCGGGCAGCATGCTCGCTTCTTCGGCGACTGTTTCAGAAAGGATGCAGGGCAATCCCGCGGCTTGCGCTTCGATTACCGCGACCGGTAGCCCTTCCCAAAGTGAAGGGAAAACGAAAACGTCCATGGCCGCGCGCATCAGGCGAGGCACATCCGTGCGCGTCCCTGTAAAATGGATCCTTTCGGAGAGACCCATCGCACTCGTTCGGGCCTCGATTTCAGGGCGAAGCGGGCCATCGCCAACGAACAGAAAATGTACCTCTGGCCGATTCTTCAAGACTTCACGAGCAATTTCCAGAAGGAAACAATGATTCTTGGGAGGCACGAATCGGCCCACGTGTCCTACCATAGGTGCGTCGAGCGGAATACCAAGTTCCATGCGGACTTCTTCTTTGGCGATGGGCTGTCGAAATTGACTCAAATCGATTCCGTTGTAGAGAACGCGAACGCGGGAATCCGCCTGCCAATTTTTGCCGAACAGGTTTGCAGCGGCGAGCTGGGAAGCTGCCAGGCCGTGGGTGGAGTAGCGGTCGATCCATGCGCGCATCCATTTGCGATATGAGCGACGGACCAAGGTATCGGGCTTGCCGTCGTTGCTCGTGTGGCTGTGGGCGATGCGGATGGGGACGCCCTCTGCTTTCGCCCAACGCAGCACGGCGCCGGAAAAAAAGTGCACGTGGCTGTGCACCGCGTCATAGTTTCCGTTGCGCAAAATTGTGCGGAAGCGGTGGGCGAACGCCGCGGGATTTGCGGTCTTGGGGCAGCGCAGGACTTTGGCGCCGAGTTTTTCGATTTCGGGTGCGTACAGTCCGGGACGCGGACCGAAGGTGCAGAAGTCGAATTGAAAGCGGTCGCGGTCGATATTTTTCAAGACTTGAAGCAGCCAGGTTTCGACGCCGCCGGGGTCCATCGTCCCCAGCACATGCAGGATTCGCAGCTGCTTTTGAGCGGCCGGTTCACGCCTTGCCGGCTGATGCGTTGCGATTAGCTGCGTCATCGAGCGGGCCGGACGGCGCGCCAGGATTTTCTCGTACGCGGCGGCGGTTTCGCGGCCTGTTCTTTCGGCGTCGAAGAGGTGGCGCGCGAGCTTTTGCCCCGCGAGGGTGCGGCGCTGGGCTTCCTCTTTATCGGCGAGCGCATCGAGCATGGCGTGCGCGAGGGCAGCCGGATTGCGCGGCGGGACGAGCCAGCCTGTCTCACCTTCGCGGATGAGATCGGGCAAGCCGCCGACTTTGGTCGCCACCACCGGCACGCCGCTTAGCAGCGGCTCAACCGCGCCGCCGACATTCTCTGAAAGCGACGGCACGACGGCCAAGTCGAGATCCGGATACAGCGGCGGAACGTCACGCCTGAATCCCAGGAATTTCAGCGAGCCGTTGCAATTCCGCGCGCCGAGATAGCGCAGCCGGTCTTCATACCACGCGGCATTGCCCCACGGGCCGCCGATGATGACTCCGCGGATTTCCGGGCGGGCTTCGCGGGCGATCCTCAGCGCGGTGATGAAATCCTCGTGGCCCTTCAGGCCGCGGTCCTCGGCCAAAATCCATTTCGGGGCGTACATGTAGGACACCATGCCAACCAAAGGAACCTGGGCGGATATTCCTAGCTCCGTGCGCAACTGGCCTGTTCGCGAGTCGCGAAAGAGATTCAAATTGGTGCCCGCGTAGGAAAGAAAGACTCGGTCCGCGTGAACACCGAGCTCTTGATATTTTTGGCGCGTCCATTCGCATGTCGCGAGCCAGTGGTCGCGCGGGCCCGCCAGCCCTGCTTCGAGCGCCGCGAAAAAATTGTTCTCCAAATGCAGCGGCCCCGGGACTTGAAAAATGCGCGGAAGCTTGGAATTTTTTCCGAGGGCGGTGCGGACGACCAGCGTGGTGCCGACGTGATGCGTGTGAATCAAGTCCGGCTGAACTTCGCGGACGAGCTGGCGGCATGCGGCAAGCGTCGAGGGAATTCGCCACGGTTGGCGCGCTGGAAAATCGAGATCGGCGCGGACGACCTTGACGCCCGCTTCGCGATAGCGCGGCGCGAGCCCTTCAGTATCGGACGGCAGCGCAACCACAACCTCGATGCCGAGCGAGCGCAGCACGCGCGTCTGCTCGTAGGCCCAGCCTGCGCCGACAGCTGTCTTGACGATGTGCAATACCCTCATGGGAAGGCTCATTCTAGCCCCGAAAACGAGGTGGCGGAGGGTGAAATCGAGGGCGCAGACGCAGCGAGCTTGGCCTCGCGAGCGTGCACGTGCGCCTGCCTGCGCGGTCGGTGAATATCGCGTGCGCTCGGCGGTGGACATTCGCGGACAGTGGTGGTAAATAATGCGCACCGGCCTAACTTGAGTACCCTCCTGGAGGGGGTGCGTGTGAATCGAATCGCGGGCGTGTCCCAAAACGCAAAGCGCGCCATTATTTCTGCCGGGAACCTTGGTCTGGTCTATTTCCTCGCGGCGCAACTTGCATTCTTTCCGGCCGTGGCGCGCGCGAGCACCCATTCGCAGGACCAGCAGCGCGAGCCGCTCGGATCACTGAGCATCGTCGGGGAAGCTCGCGTGAACGATTCGCAGCCACCCGCGGAATCAACGATTTTTTCGAGCGATATGCTGCGCACCGGCCAGAACGGCACAGCTACCTTCACCACCAGTGGAAAAGGCTCGCTCAAAATTTTCCCACAAAGCCTGGTGGGCTTCCCCGGCAATCCGCAGTACGTGGCGGATTTGAAGTCGGGGATGGTGGTGATGAGTTCTTTGAGCGGCTCGACGGGCATCAGCCTGCGCGCCGGAAAATATGTCGTGATCGGCGTGACGGCGGGCGAGCAATCCACTTCGAAGATCGAAGCGGCGCTCGACGGCTCGTTTCTGATCTCATGCCTCGACGGAAGCGTGGGCGTGATCCCACTTGATGGGGCCAATGGCATCTTTATCCAGGCGGGCCAATTCGTGACAATTTCGCCCGCGGGAGTATTGGCCGCGGTTGAAAAACCACCGGCTCCGCCTGCCGAGCCCGCGGCCCCGCCCGCTGCTCCAACTTCGACATCCACTACAAAATCAACCAGCCACGCTGGATGGATTCTGCTCGCGGTTGCAGGCGGCGCGGGAGCAGCCATCGCTGCCGCCAAGGCCGGCGGCGGGGGCGGGTCATCACCTGTGAGCCCATCGCAATAGCGCTGCGCGAAGCGGCGCGCTTCGGCTGGATTCTCTCCCCTGAATTAGCTCGCTTAATTTGAACTGGCTGGCGGATTCTGGAGCCGGAAGATGACGGTGATGTCTTCTTCGGTCTCGATTGCTTGCCCGCCGAAAAGCGTGGGCTTGTAGCGCCATTCGAGAATCGCGTTGATCGCGGGAGCCGCAAGAATTGCCGGGCCGCTGACGAGCGTCACTTTCTGAACCGCGCCATCTTTTCCGACGATGGCGTGCAATTTCACGGTTCCTTCGATTCGCTGCCTTCGGATGTCTTCCGGGTACGCGGGCGTGACGCGTGAAATGGGCTGGCCGATTTGCAGGCTGGTCCCGATCTTGGACGACTGCGCTTTCAGCTCGGCCGACACGCGGATGGAAGGAAAAGGCGGGAGACCTACGGAGACCGTGCCCGGGGCGGCCGCCGGGATTTCCGGCTCTTTTTTCACCGGCGCGGGCGCGGCATTCTCGTTTGCAGCGGCCGCGGGTGTTGTCGCGTTCGCAATCGCCGGCCGCTCCGGCGCGGGAATCGGCGCTACTCGCGGTGTTTGAGCTGGCTGCGCGGGTGCGACCGGGGCGCCCGGTGAAGCATTACTTTTCACTGAAGAGTTCGCAACGATCGCGGCAGATGCAGCAACAGGCGCAGGAGATTGAATCGCGCCAGTTGCGGCGTCGTTTCCGGTAGCCTTCGAAGCCTTCGAGGTGCTTGGAATCGGGCTCGGAGCAGGTTTCTGCGGCGCTTTGTTTTCGGCGCGCGCTGTGTTCGTCGTTGAGCTTGCACTACTGCTGTTCTTGGTTGCAGCTGCGGGCGTAGTCGCAGGTTGCGGGGCCGGCGCGGGCGCCTTTTCTCCCGCGCCACTCGGGGGATGCGCAATCGCGCTGGCTGAAGGAGGCGGGACGCTCGTCGTTGGCTCACTCGACGGCACTTCTTGCTTCATCTCGCTCACCGGGGCCATCGCGCTTTGAGCGCTTCGCCGCGCGGCAATCCAGCCGCTAGTAAACGAAATGGTGGAGACGACCGCGATCACGCCGGCAATGATTTCCCACGTCCGGCGCTGCAGGCCCAGATTCATCCAGGCAAATGCCGATTTACGCCGAGGCTCGGACTGCGTCTCCCCGATGGATTTCATGATGAGGAGAGCAGGAGCGGGAGCGGCCGGCGCTGGTTCTGGTCTCGAGCTCCGTTGTGGCAGCGGGGACAGCGCCAGAGGGGAAGACGCGGCGACCAGCGGCTGCGGGCGAAGAACAGGGCGATCAGACGTTCCCGGCTCGCGCAACGCGCGTCCAGGCTCCTGAACTTTCGGTAATTCCGGCAGCGGAGCGCTCTTCTCGCGCGCCGGCGCCTTCACGGCATGAATTCCAATCGAAGGAGGCTCCGAAGCGACCCACTCCCTCAATTTCACGCGTGCTTCTTCGGGCAAATCTACAAACTGAATCCCCGCCTCTTTCTGCGATTCCGACCTCCATGCAACATTCCCGCCCACCTCAATCCGATCACTCGATTGCGGCAGTTGGAAACGCATCAGCGAAATTCGGTCGCCCGTGAGCGCGACGGCTGCCTGCACTTGCAGCCCTTCTTCACTCATGTTGATGATGATGCCGCCGTTCGTCTGGCCCAACTCGATATAGGAAAGCGATTTGACGCGGCGGCGTGCGTGAAGCCGCCGCTCGCCAGTCTGCGGAGGAATCGCCGGCGTCCCCGCTGCGCTGGAGCTCTCCTGGTTTTGTTGCGCGATCGCTTGCGAGCCGGACTCAATCGCATCGTGCAAGGGCGCGGCAGGCGCTGAGGCGAGCGATTCCATCGCCGGCTCTGCCTCGATTGTGGCCGGGGGAGCGGATTCGGGAATCGAAGGCGCAGTTCCTGGATGATTGGGCGTCGCGGCGGCGGCTGACGCGGGGAGCGGTATCTCCGGTGGAGGCGCTGATTTTTGCGGCTGTGCGTAAACCCCGCGCGGGGATTCGCTGGCGGCTACTTCCGAGGCAATCCAGTTCCTGATGCGATTGCGGACTTCTTCCGTCAAATTCTCGAACCTAACCCCCGCCTCCTTCCTCGATTCGCTTATCCAGGCAATTTGTCCGCTAATCTCGGTCCATTCCCTCGACCGCGGGAGCTGAATTCGAATTCGTGGAATGCTTTCGAGCTCGAGGACGCCGACTGCCGTGAGAGCCAGGCCATCTTCGCTGACGTTGAGGACGATTCCGCCGTTGCTATCGCCTAACTCGATGTAGGCGATGGAGGTGACGCGTTGCCGCGGATGGGCGCGCCGGTCCGCGATGCCGAGAGAACTCCCCGCATCCGGTGAAGTGCCGGACGTATCTTGATCAGGTTGCAGGGCGAAGACCCCCGAATGCCCTTTGAACGGGGATTATACGCCCGCTCCAGACCCGCTTCAATCAAGTCCTCTACTGATTGGCGAGCAGTTTCAGTGAACACGACCAACGTGAATCTAGGCAAGGAACCAACAGGGTTGGTTCAGCGAACCAGTTGCGGAGTGTTTGGGAGTCAAATCCCAGAGTGAGTTAACATTGAGTGGGTACCGCTCAATTAAGAGACAAGAATGAGCCCACTTTTGATTCTTTTTGTGGTGATATTTCTGCTCAATGTCATCCCCGCGTTTGCTCCCCCTACCTGGATGGTATTCTCTTTCTTGGGATTTCGGTTCCCCTCGCACATGGGCTGGTCGTTCGCACTCGTAGGGGCCATCGCTGCGGCGATGGGGAGGTCGCTACTCGGAAAACTGTCCCGCACGATTGTTCGCAATCATTGGCTCAGCGAGGCGGCAAGGGCGAATATCGACTCTCTCAAACTGGAGTTGGAGAAACGGCCAAAGCTGACATTTGGACTTTTCCTGTTTTACGCCTTCACGCCCCTTCCTTCGAATTATCTCTTCATCGCTTATGGATTGACGGCGATGCCACTCGTCCGTCTTGCGTTCCCTTTCCTCATCGGCCGCTTCGTGAGCTACACTTTCTGGACCATGAGCGCGGCGGCCGTCTCCCGAAAGCTGGCACTGGAGGAGACCGAAGCGATGGCTTACTTCAGCGTTTATTTCATCTTGACGCAAATCGCGCTACTGGGTGGGGTCTATGCCTTCACGAAGGTCGACTGGAACCTATTGCTACGGGAAAGAAGATGGAGGTGGCTCCCGAAGTCGGCCCCAGACATCTAGCGGTTGTCCTTTCGCGCGCGGCTTCAGAAGTCCTGCAAATCGTTGGCCGGAAGCGCCACGCGCACGGCGTTCAGCACCGCAAATAAGTCGATGATCTCCTGCGCAATGGCTCCGCCAATCGGCGGTAAATAACCCATCGCGGCCGCAATCATCCCCACGATGCTCGCCAGCATGCCTCCCAGGGCACTTTGCAGCGCGATTCGCCGCATTCGCCGCCCGATGTGCATAAGTTCGTCGACCTTCCCGAGCGACGTTTCCAGAATCACGGCATCCGCGGCCTCTGTAATAATGTCGCTCTGCGATCCAAAAGCCACGCCCACCGTTGCAGCCGTCAATGCCGGGGCATCGTTGATGCCGTCTCCGACGAAAAGCGTCTTCGCTTTGGCGGTTTCCTGTTTCACGATCGCTACCTTCTCTTCCGGACTCTTTCCCGCACACACTTCGCTGATTCCGACGCTATTCGCCAAATACTGCACCTCGGACTCTCGATCGCCCGAAACCAGCATAACTTTGCGAACCCCGTGTCGTGGTTTCAGATGCTGGATAAATAAGCGGCTGTCGCGCCGGGGAGCGTCGTGGAATCGCATCGTCGCTGCATAGCGTCCGCCGATAAATATGACGCACTCCAAACCACTGCTCATCACAGGCAAAACTGCGCGCATCACATCCGCTTGCTTCCTTCCGGTTATTCGCACGGCGCGGCCTTCGACCGTGCCCCGCAGCCCCTCTCCTGGCGGCTCGCTCAAATCGGTTACCACCAAGAGCTTCATCCCCTGCTTTTGCGCTTCGCCGACAATTGCTCCCGCCAACGGGTGCTTCGAATACTGTTCCAAACTGGCGGCTAATCGCAGGACATCTTGGCTCTCAAATCCTTCGGCGCAAATGATTTCTGTGAGCGTCGGCCGTCCGTACGTCAGCGTGCCGGTCTTGTCGAAGATCAGCGTGCGGCAGGAATCGATCTGCTCCAGTACCGCCGGGTTCTTGATGATAATCGCCCGCCGCGCCGCCAATGAAATCGCCCCGATGATCGCCGTGGGGATCGCCAAGAGAAGAGGGCAGGGTGTCGCCACCACCACCACCGCCAGGAAGCGATGCATATCTCTGCTTACAAGCGCGGTGATCCCCGCCAGAGTCAGCGCGACCGGTGTGTACCATGCGCCCAGTTGATCGCCCAGCCTCCGCAAATGTGGACGCTGTTGCTCGGTTGATTGCATCACCTTCATGATGCGCGCGTACCGCGAATCGACAGCCAGCTTTTCGGCGCTGATGATCAGCGCCGCATCACCATTGATTGCTCCGGAAATCACGTGCGATCCCGCCATTTTCGCGATTTCGTAAGGCTCGCCTGTCAAGTATGCCTCGTCCATTTTTCCTCGGCCTTCGATCACTACGCCGTCCACCGGGCAAATCTCATGCGGCAGTACGATCAACACATCGCCGATGCGAACCTCATCCAGCTTCACATCTACTGTGCCATCCGCGCCTCGACGGTGCGCGATCCCCGGCATCCTTCGTGCCAGTGCGTCCAACACCGACGATGCCCGGGCCGTTGCAAACTCTTCCAACGCCGTACCGCCTGAAAGCATCAGCACCACGATGGTCGCCACCAAGTACTGCCCCAGTATCACGGCGGTGAGAATTGACACTCCCGCCAACAAGTCCGATCCGAATTCGCATTTGACAACCTTCTTTGCCAGATCGAATACCAGCGGCGTCCCGCCAACCAGCAGCGCGACAACCAAGGGAGCCAGTGCAACTCGCAGCGACGCATGTGTCCCATAGCGCAGCACCAGATGCAACGCTATTGCAATAATCGTGATCCCCGCGATGTACGTCTCTTTGGGTAGCCCGGAAAGGGACTTACGTGCCGCCACCATTGTTCGCATCTTACAGTAATCATACCGCTGAGAATATGATCGGTTTGAGGGTAAGTTCTGGTCCAGAGTCAGTCATCCGTCGGCGACCCGCATGCCTGGTAAACAGAAACTGACTCACTGGACAAGCGAACTTCGGGGCGCGAAACCTCGCGACTATTCCACCGATTCGAGCGCGACATGATCGATCCACACGGTGCCGCCGATGCGATTGTCGAATTTGCGGCTCGCTGGGCGGCCCACTCTGATAACCACCAGATGCGTGTCCGCGCCGGTCTTGAATTCTACGCGTTGCGCGGACCAGCCCGCCGTGCCGACGAGATTCTCAGTTGAATAGAAAAGTTTTGACGCGTCGAAGGCGTCATAGATCTGGAATCGCGGCCCGCTGTCGGTGGTGATTCCCTTCACGCGCATGTACCCGGAAAACTGATATTGCGTATTTGGCTCGACCGGCACGTACTGGAAGACTTGCCAGTAGTCCAGGTTTTGCGTGGCGTCGAAATCAATCCGCAGCGAGCGCACGCCATCATAGGCGTCGAGCGAATCCACGCTGACGTCGGCGCCATCCACACGCGCCGCGCGCCAGTCCAGGCCTCCATTGAGTATCTCGAATTCAAAACTCCCATTCGTCACTAGATTTCCGGATGGCGCGCGCGGATGAATTTGCTCCGGGAACCGCCTTGCCAGGGCCGCCCAGGCATCCACGAGAGGCCCGGTTTCACGGTGCTGAATAAGCGCGTCGAGATACGGGAATGATCGCCGCAGGTCAAACGGCAGATTTAGCTCGAGCAATCGCGCCCACACTTTTTGGGCATCCTCCATTTTGTTCGAGGCGGTAAGAAAATCGAGACAGTCGAAATAAAAAGCCGCGCTGGGCGGGAGCATCTCATCAAGAATTGCCTGCGTGTCGCCCGTCGCGCTCGTGGCCAGCACGAAGACGTCGCGCCGGGGCACGCCGCCGCCCACGAGGACTTCCCGCAGCGCGCGCAGCCCCTGCGGAATTTCGCGCGCTCGAATATAGAAATTCGCGAGCCGCCAATTTATCTCTGGTGAGTGCGGGAAGAGCTCTTGCGCGCGCTTGAATGCGCGCAGAGCGTCAGCGCGTTGCCCGCTCCACTCGTAGGCCGCGCCCAAATCCGCCCAGTAGTGCGCGTCATAGGGGCTCAAGCGAGTAGCGGTCTGGTACAGGCGAACGATTTCTTGCGGGTCTGCCTTGTCCTCGTAGAAATGTTTGAGTGTTCCGAGCGCGTCGTAATATTCGGGGTTATCGGGGTCCCAGCGGATCGCGGCTTGCATTCCCTCCGGTGTGTGTTTGCGGAAATACCACGCGGCGATCCCATGCCTGCCAGCCAGGTAAATGCAAAAGAGCAGACCAATCACCACGCACAACCGAATCGTGAATGGTATCCACCTGCGGCGGCTCAATTTTCACCAATCCTGGGCACGGCTGGAAGCCAATGAAATCGGGGCGCGCGAGTGAGCCAAGACCTCGACTCGAGGCTCGGCGTGAGTTCGCTGTGCTAAGATCACGGGAAGCGAATAGGCCCGTAGCTCAGTTGGCTAGAGCGCCACCTTGACACGGTGGAGGTCTGGGGTTCGAGCCCCCACGGGCCTACCATAATTCCTCGTGGTAAAATTTGCGCCGAGCCGGGCCGCGCCTCGCGACTACTGGCCCCTTACCACCTCGCCGCCTTTCATCACGAATTGCACGCTTTCGAGCACGCGCACGTCGGCCACGGGGTCGCCCTGTACCGCGATGATGTCTGCGAATTTGCCGGCCTCGAGCGTTCCCACGCGATCGGACCATCCGAGCAAATCCGCAGCATTGACCGTCGCAGCCTGGATGGATCCGAGCGGCGTCATTCCCATCTTCACCATCACCGCGAATTCATGCGCGTTGAGCCCGTGCGGATAGACAGTCGCATCCGTTCCAAACGCTACCTTCACGCCCTGCTGAAACGCATGCGCCAAATTCTGCCGCGCGATTGGCAGCACCACTTTCATTTTTTCGATCACGTTCGGCGTCAGCCCCAGCAATTGGTAATTCTCCATCAGCCAGTCGCCGAGATACACGGTCGGGACGAGATAGGTCCCGTGCTGCTTCATCAATTGAATGTCCTCATCATTGATATAGCTGCCGTGCTCGATCGAATCGACACCTGCGAGCACCGCGTATTTGATTCCTGCCGCTCCGTGCGCGTGCGCCGCCACTTTGCGGCCCAGGCCGTGCGCCGTTTCGATGATCGCTTTCATTTCCTCGGGACTGTATTGCGCCGAGGCCGGATTGTCGCCCTCCGAAAGCACGCCACCCGTGGCCATGAACTTGATCACGTCCGCCCCGTACTTGATATTCTCGCGGACTTTAGCAGTCACTCCATCCACGCCATCCGCTACGCCGTCGCCTGTCGCGTGATATTGCGGCGCGAGAAAATTTTCGTCGCCATGCCCTCCCGTGATGCTCAGCGCGGGCCCGGAGGCAAGCATGCGTGGCCCCGGTACGTCGCCGGCCTTGATTGCATCGCGCAACGCAATGTCCGCATAGCCGCCCGCGCCGACGTTGCGCACGGTGGTGAATCCGGCTTCGAGCGTCACGCGCGCGTTTCGCGCTCCCAGCAGCGCCTCGCGCGGATACGATGTGTGCATTCCGATGGGCCCGAGCAGGTAGGGCGAGCCTGTGAGATGCACATGGCAGTCAATCAATCCCGGCAACACCGTGGCCTTCGACAAATCAATCACCTTCACGTTGGCGGGCAATTGTTTCGTGATTTCCGCGGCATTGCCGACTGCCTTGATTCTGTCGCCCTCGATCCAGATGATCTGGTCCGACAGATAATTTCCCGTGCGCACATCGAGAATCTTTCCCGCCTTCACCGCCACGCTCGCCGGCGCGGCCTTCTTCGCTTCCTGCGCCGCGCAGATTCCCGCCGCGGCCATTGCCATCAAAAACAAAATTCCCAATCGCTTCATTCGCTTCCTCCGGTCATCGCTGCTTCAGAGCGCGTGGAATTGTATCGCCGATGCGCCCGCTTCCTCTCCGCTATTTTTCGGAGCGCCCGAACTTCTCTCGGCCGCGCTGTGCTGGCAATCATGCGCGCTGCGATGCAACTTTTTCTTGACACGCGCATCCATGTATGTATGAATATGCAGTGGAGTGAATATTCAAGCAGAGACTAGCATGGGCGTCCAAAAACGATATCGGCAGGGTCAGATCCTAAAGCTCCTCACCGGCCAGCCGGTGGCGAGCCAGGACGAACTGCGCCGCCAGCTCATCCATCTCGGTGTGCGCGTCACGCAGGCGACTCTCTCGCGTGACATGCGCGAGCTCCGCCTGGTCAAGACCACCGAAGGCTACCGCCCGCTTGCGGCCGCCGCCTCCGAGGAAGCTGCTCCGCTCCCGACGCTCGCGCGCGCGCTCAAGGAATTCCTGCTGGATATCCGCCCCGCGCAAAATATGCTCGTGCTGAAAACTCCGCCGGGAGGCGCCCAGCCGCTCGCCGCCGCGCTCGATAGCGAGCGCTGGAAAGAAATCGCCGGCTCGCTCGCGGGCGACGACACGGTCCTGATCATCACTCCTTCGCGCAACGCTCGCGCCGCAATTCAGAAGCGTATCGAGGAAATGCTCCGATGAATGACCCGTTACGGGTCGCCGTGGTCGGAGCAACGGGCTACGCAGGATTCGAGCTGGCCCGCCTCCTCCTCCGGCACCCACACATCGCGCGCCCCACATTTTTTCTCCGCGACGGCCATGCGCAGGTCCGCTGCCTCACGGAACTTTACCCGCAGCTCCGCGGCTGGGGCGAAGCGCCGTGCAAACAGCTCTCCGTCGAAGCCATTGCAAAAAGCGGCGCACAGGTTGCGATTCTTTCGACGCCGCACGAGGCCTCGCTCGAGCTCGTTCCCGAATTGCTGGCCGCGAATCCGAAGCTTCGCATCGTGGACTTGAGCGGCGCATTTCGTTTCCGCGACGCGGACACCTTCGCGCGCTGGTACAAACTCACGCCACCCGCGAGCGACACGCTCGCTTCCGCGGTCTATGGGCTGCCCGAGCTTTACGCCGATGCGCTTCCGAAAGCGCGCCTCGTCGCCAATCCCGGCTGCTACCCCACATCCGTGATCCTGGGACTTCGCCCGCTCGTCGAATCCGGCTGGATCAATAGCTCGCGGGGAATTGTCTGCGATTGCAAATCCGGTGTGAGCGGCGCGGGCAAAGAACCCAAGCGCGAGACTCATTTCGTCGAGGTGAATGAAAATTTTCGCGCATATGGCCTCTTCACGCATCGCCACACGCCGGAAATCAGCGATCATCTCGGCCTGCGCGCCGAGGATTTCGTTTTCTCGACGCACTTGCTTCCCGTCGAGCGCGGAATTCTCTCGACTCTTTACGTCTGGCTCCGCCCCGCGCGCCAGGCGGACGAAATCGAAGCGCTCTATCGCCAGTTTTATGCCGGGCGGCCGATGGTGCGCGTTCTTCCCGCCGGCCAGCTGCCGGAATTGCAGCACGTAGCGCACACGAATTTCTGCGATATCGGTTTTGCGCTCGATCCCGCAGGCGAGCGCCTAATCATCGTTTCCTGCCTCGACAATCTCGGCAAAGGCGCGGCAGGCCAAGCAGTGCAAAATCTAAACGGAATGTACGGCTTTCCGGAAACGGCAGGTTTGCTATGAGATTGCTGATCAAAGTTGCAGGCGCGCTGCTCGAGCGCGAAGAAACCGTCAACTCGCTCGCGCGGCAGATTGCTGAACTCGCGCGCGCGGGTCACGAGCTCCTCGTCATCCACGGCGGCGGCAAAATCTTCACCTCCACGCTCGCGCGCATGGGCATCGAGAGCCGCTTCGTCAATGGCCTGCGCGTCACCGACCGCGAAACGCGCGACGCTGCCGTGATGGTTTTCGGCGGCCTGCTCAATAAGCGCTTGGCCGGCGCCATTTCGCTCGCGGGCCAGCCAGCGATCGGCATCTCAGCTTCCGATGCGGCCTGCTTTCTCGCCGAGCCGATGCAAATTGGCGAGCAGGACGGCAGCCTCGGATTCGTCGGCTACCTTACCGAAGTGAATCTCGATTTTCTGCGCTCACTCTGGCGTTCGGGAGTGGTGCCGGTGGCATCGTGCCTCGGCCTGGGAGCCGATGGCGAGCTTTACAACATCAACGCCGATCACATGGCCGCGGCAGCCGCGGAATTCATCCACGCCGACCGGCTGATTTTCTTGACCGACGTCGCCGGCGTGCTTGACGGCGAAAAAGTTCTGCGGGCTGTGCGTGGCGGCGAAATCGAGGATCTCATCCGCCACAATAAAGTCTCCGGCGGCATGATTCTCAAGCTCGAAGCCGCGAAGCGCGCCCTGGCCGGCGGAGTCACTGAAGTCCGCATCGTGGGCGGTACATCGCCGCGCGCGCTCCTTTCCGCCGCGAACGGCTCGCGCTGCCCCGGCACGCGCGTGCTTCCCATCACTCACACTTCGGTGAAAGCCGCGCAGGGAGCCGCGCGTTAAAAATGGCTAGGAAGAAAATCACGGCAAAGGCCCGCGTGTCGGCAAAAGTCAGCCGCGCCCAAATCTTCAAGGACGAAGCGCGCTACCTGATGAACACGTATAAGCGGCCGCCCGCCGTGTTCGTCCGCGGCCGCGGCTGCCGCCTCTACGATTCCGAGGGGCGCGAGTATCTGGATTTTCTCGCCGGGATTGCCGTCAATGCGCTCGGCTATTCGCATCCGCGCCTCGTGCGCGTGATTCGCCGCGAGGCGGCACGCGCCATTCACCTTTCAAATTTATTTCACAATCCATTTCAGGGGCCCCTCGCGCGCAAACTTGCGGAATGGTCCGGCCTCGATCGCGTTTTCTTCACCAACAGCGGCACCGAAGCGATGGACGGCGCGCTCAAACTCGCACGCGCCTATGCCCACGCGAAATCCGCGAAAGGCTCGAACGCTCCCAAAACGCGCATCCTGGCGCTCGAGAATTCTTTCCACGGCCGCACGTTTGGCGCGCTCTCGATCACCTATCCCGAAAAATACCGCGAGCCATTCGGCCCGCTCGTCCCGGGCGTCGAGTTCGTGCGCTTCAATGACGTCGCGGACCTCGAAGCCAAATTCGATGATTCCGTCTGCGCGCTCGTGGTCGAAACCATTCAGGGAGAAGGCGGGATTTTCCCCGTCAGCGACGCGTTCTGGGCGCGCGCCCGTGCACTTGCGGCGCAGCATGACGCCGCGCTCATCGCCGACGAAATCCAGTGCGGCCTCGGCCGCACCGGCCGACGCTTCGCTTACCAGAAATTCGACGCGCCGCCGGATATCGTCACCATCGCCAAGCCGCTCGCCGGCGGCCTGCCTCTCGGCGCGTTCATCGCCAACGAAAAATTCGCCGCGGCCTTCACGCCAGGAATGCACGGCACCACGTTCGGCGGCGGCCCGCTTGTCTGCGCCGCAGCGCTCGAATTCTTGAGCATCATCGAAAACGAAAATCTGCTCGCGAATATTCTCGAACGCGGCGCTCAATTGCGCGAAGGTCTGCAAGCCCTCGCCGCGCGCTTCGACTTCATCCGCGAAATTCGCGGCGAAGGCCTGATCCTCGGCGTGGACCTGACCATTGACGGCGCGCCCATCGTGAAGGAAGCGCTTCGCCAGGGCCTGATCATCAATTGCACGCACGAACACATCCTCCGACTCCTTCCGCCGTTCATCATTAGCAAGCGCGACGTCGCGGAATTTCTCGCCAGATTTGAAAAAGTGCTGGCCCGCACGCACAAGCAGGCGGCACATCCATCCGCAAAAATTGCCCAGGCCAAAACGCATTCGCAGCCCATGGTTCTGGCTGCCTCGAGGTGAATATGAACGCCACCGCCACGCCCGCACCAGTCACCGTCTCGAATGATCTCCTCACGGGGATGGAGTGGAGCCCCGCGCAAGTGCGCGAACTCCACCATCTCGCCGCGGATCTCAAAGCTCACCCGGATCGTTACCGTGGCGCGCTCGCCGGCCGTTTCCTGGCCATGATTTTTGAGAAGCCTTCGCTGCGCACGCGCGTCCTATTCGAAGTAGGCATTGCAAGCCTCGGCGGCACTTCGGTGTTTCTCGATCACACCACAGTGCACTTGGGCGACCGCGAGTCCATCTCGGACGTCGCGAAAAATCTCGAACGCATGGTCCACGGCATCATCGCGCGCGTCTTCTCGCAGCATTCGCTCGAAGAGCTCGCCGCTCACGGGCGCATCCCGGTGATCAACGCGCTATCCGACCGCTTCCATCCCTGCCAGGCGCTCGCAGATTTTTTCACGCTTGAAGAGCGCTTCGGCAGCCTGCGCGGCCTCAAATTCACGTACGTTGGCGACGGCAATAACGTCTGCCATTCGCTCCTGGCCGTCGGCGCGCGCACCGGCGCCCACGTGCGCGTCGCCACGCCCGCCGGTTTCGAGCCCGACGCAGCCATCGTCGCAGAAGCGAAGCGCGTGGCCCGCGAGACGCGCGGCAAAATTGAAATCATGCGCTCGCCCGAAGAAGCCGTCTCGGGCGCGCAAGCTGTCTACACGGACGTTTGGGCCAGCATGGGGCAGGAAGAGGAAGCCGCCACACGCCAGGCCGCCTTTGCGGACTATCAGGTGAACGAGGCGCTTTTCTCGCACGCAGCCGCGGACGCCATCTTCATGCACTGCCTCCCCGCGCATCGCGGCCTGGAAGTCACCGATGCGATGATGGATTCGCCGCGCTCGATCGTCTTCGACCAGGCGGAAAATCGCCTGCACGTCCAGAAAGCGATTCTGCTGACGCTGCTGAATTAATGCAATGCGGGCGTCCCGCGCATGGTCTGCGTCCTGAGTTCAGGCGAAGGGCCAGCTTTTTTCCGTCGCAGCGCCAGCCCTGATTGCGCGTTCGAAAAGTGAACGAGCGGCACTGGTTTTGTAGCGGCGCCCTTCAGGCCGGCCCACGCGGCGTAAATAAATAGCGCCGCAGAAAAAATAAGGAGAACGAATTGCCGAAGAAAGTTGTGCTCGCCTATTCCGGAGGCCTAGACACCTCCATCATCATTCCCTGGCTGAAGGAAAATTACGGCGGCTGCGAAGTGATCGCCATGATCGGCGATCTCGGGCAGCGCGAGGATCTGGAAGCCGCGCGAAAAAAAGCGCTCGCCACGGGCGCGAGCGCCGCCTACGTGGAAGATCTTCGCGAAGAATTCATCACCGGCTACATTTGGCCCACCCTGCGTGCGGGCGCCGTTTACGAGCATAAATATCTGCTCGGCACTTCTTTTGCGCGGCCGCTTCTCGCGCAGCGCCAGGTGCAGCTCGCGAAAAAACTCGGCGCCGACGCGCTGGCCCACGGCTGCACCGGAAAAGGCAACGATCAGGTGCGCTTCGAGCTGGCCGCCAAAGCTCTCGCCCCCGAACTCAAAATCATCGCGCCGTGGCGCGAATGGAAAATCGCCTCGCGCGAGGAAGCCATCGCCTACGCTCGCGCGCATAATGTTCCGGTCGAGCAGACCACGAAAAATATCTACAGCCGAGATCGCAATATCTGGCACTTGAGCCACGAAGGCGGCGTACTCGAAGATCCCGCGAACGCGCCGGAAGAATCCATGTGGCAATGGGTTGTCTCGCCGGCGGCCGCGCCTGATCAGCCCACGACTGTCGAAATCGCCTTCGAGGATGGAATTCCCGTGGCGGTCAACGGCAAAAAGCTTGGCCCTCTCGCGCTCATCGAGCAGCTAAATGAAATCGCTGCAGCCAACGCCGTCGGCCGCATGGAAATGGTGGAGAATCGCTTAGTCGGGATCAAATCGCGTGGCGCTTACGAAACGCCGGGCGGCACGCTGCTCGTCAACGCGCATCGCGAGCTCGAATCGCTCTGCCTCGATCGCGAGACGGCGCACTACCAGCAGCTCCTCGCGCTGCGCTACGCCGAAATGGTTTATTACGGCATGTGGTTCACGCCGCTCCGCGAATCGCTCGCCTCTTTTTTCGCGAATTCGCAGCGCCGCGTCACCGGCTCCGTCGGCCTCACGCTTTACAAAGGCAACGTAACTGTCGCCTCGCGCCGCTCGCCCTTCTCGCTCTATCGCACGAATCTCGCCAGCTTCACCATGACCGGTTACAATCCGAAGGACGCGGAAGGCTTCATCAATCTTTTCGCGCTGCCCATCACCGTTCCCCAGGACGCGCACGCGAAAGCCGAGGTGAGATGAGCGGCCCCGAAGACCAGAAAATGTGGGGCGGCCGCTTCGACCGCTCCCCGGACGCCTCCTTTTATGAATTCGAGCGTTCCTGGCGCTTCGATCGCCGCCTACTCCCGCAGGAATTCGCGCTCGACCGCGCCTGGGCGCGCGCCATTGCAGCAGCCGGAATTCTTACGGACGCGGAAGGCCAGCAAATCGTGGCCGCACTCGACGAACTGGAACGCCGCGCGCTATCCGACGCCGCCTGGCTCGACAATTCGAAAGCCGAAGACGTTCACCATTTCGTCGAAGCCGCGTTGATTGAAAAGCTCGGGCCGCTCGGCGCGAAACTGCACACCGGCCGCAGCCGCAACGAAATGGTCGCGACTGAATTCCGCATGTACGTGAGGGAAGCCGCACGCGATATTCGCAGCGCGCTCGCCTCGCTTGCCCGCGCCATTGCCGCACAGGCCGATGTGAATCTCCGCATTCCCATGCCGGGCACAACGCATCTCCAGCACGCGCAGCCGCTGCTGCTTTCCCATTGGCTGCTCGCGCACGGCGAAGCATTTCTCCGCGACGCGGAGCGCATCGCCGCCGCTTCCGCGCGCGCTGATGCTTGCCCGCTCGGCTCGGGTGCCCTTGCCGGATGCGCCTTTCCGCTCGACCGCAAGGCGCTCGCGCGCGATCTCGGATTTTCGCGCCCCACCGCGAATAGCCTCGACGCCGTCGGCGACCGCGATTTCGCTCTCGAATATATTTCCGCGCTCTCTTTTCTCGCCATGCATCTCTCACGCCTGGCCGAAGACATGGTCCTCTTCGCCTCGCCCGAATTCGCTTATATCGAGCTGCCCGATGAGTTTTCCACCGGCAGCAGCCTGATGCCGCAGAAAAAAAATCCCGACGCGTGGGAATTGATCCGCGGGAAGACCGGCCGCATCTACGGCGCGCTTTTCGCCCTGCTCACCATCTGTAAGGGATTGCCATCGAGCTACCAACGCGATCTGCAGGAGGACAAGGAAGCGCTTTTCGGCGCGCACGATCAGGCGCTCGCGATGATTTCCATCGCCGGAAAAACTCTTGCAGCCACGCGTTTCCGCGAAGCCCGCCTGCGCGAGGCTGCGCAGGATCCCGCGCTCGTGGCCACCGAAGTGGCGGATTATCTGGTCGCGACAGGCGTGCCGTTCCGCGAGGCCCACGAAATTGTCGGAAAAGTGCTGCGCGTGGCTGAACAGGAAGGGAAATCGATCCGCGAAATGCCGCTCGACCGCCTAAAGGAGTTTTCCCCCGCCTTCGGCCGCGACCTCGCCACCGTGCTCACGCTTGAATCCGCGCTCGCGCGCCGCGCGACGGCCGGTGGCACCGCTCCAGGCGCCGTCAGCGCAGCGCTCGCGGATTTCAAGCAGCGCCTCAGCAAGCTCGAGGAGAACCCATGAGCGCGCGCCCATCCGCATCCGATCTCCCTCGCGGCTTTTCGTTCGCCGCCACGGCCTGCGGCGTGAAAAAATCCGGCCTCGATCTCGCGCTCCTCGTCAGCGAGACGCCCGCCGCGGCCGCCGCCATGTTCACCTCCAATCGCGTGTATGCCGCTCCGGTCCTCGCGTCAAAGGTTCACCTGCGGAAATCTCGCCATAAAATGCGCGGCATCATCGTCAACTCCGGCAACGCGAATTGCTGCACGGGATCTGAAGGCGTTGCCGCCGCGGCGGGCACCACCTTGAAAGTCGCTTGGGAATTAGGCCGCCTCCACCCTACGCAGATTCTCGTCTGCTCCACCGGCGTCATTGGCGTGCCGCTGCCCGTCAAGAAAATCCTTCACGCCGTCCCGGACCTCGTCCGTGCACGCCGCTCGACCGCACCAGCCTTCGCCGAATTCACGCGCGCCATCATGACCACGGACACGCGCCCCAAATGGGCAGCGGCCAAATGCCGCATCGCCGGAAAACAAGTGCGCATCCTCGGCTGCTGCAAAGGCGCGGGAATGATTCAGCCCAATATGGCCACCATGCTCGGCTTTCTCGCCACCGACGCCGCCATCTCCCCCGCGCTGCTCACGCTCGCATTGCGCCGCGCCGTCGTCCCCACGTTCAATGCCATCACGGTGGATGGCGATACCTCGACAAACGACACCGTCGCCATCCTCGCGAACGGCCAGTCCGGCGCGCGAAAAATTTCCTCGCAAGGTGCAGCCTTCACGCAATTCACAGCCGCGCTCGAAAAAGTTTGCCGCCAGCTCGCGCTCGCCATCGTCGCCGACGGCGAAGGCGCCCAGCGCGTCATCGAAATCGAAGTCCTCGGCGCGCCCTCCGTCCGCGCCGCCGACCAAATCGCGCGCACCATCGCCAATTCGCCGCTCGTGAAAACAGCGCTCGCCGGCGCCGACCCCAACTGGGGACGCATCCTCGCCGCCGCCGGCCGCGCCGGCGTCAATTTCAATTTCGAACGCGTCGACATCCGCCTCGCCGGCATCCCCGTCTGCCGCCGCGGCCGCGAGCATCCCTTCGACGAGCGCGTCGCCCACAAAAAAATGCTCGCCAAATTTGTCCCCATCGTCGTGGACCTCCGCAGCGGCCGCCACTCCGCCCGCATGTGGACCTGCGACTTCACCGGCGAATACGTCACCATCAACGCCAGCTACCGCACCTAGCTCAACGCTCGTTCGCTTCCGGATCGCCACACGCCCAGCCACAAACCCGTTCCTGCCCAGCCCAACCGTTGACTCCCGGGCATAGTTGCCGCATCATGCACGCTGAGTTGCTGGAGCCCTAGCTTCAGCCGAGTGCAGCCGGCGCGCCTTGCCGGTCCGCCGCGGCCGCGAACTTGTTCCTTCAGCCTCGCACGCGTGCCCTGCGCCTCCATCGGGGCACCAGGAGAACGGCCGTGAAGAAACTCTACGTTGGGAATCTCTCGTTCAAGGCCACAGAAGACCAGGTTGCGGCGCTATTTGCGGAAATCGGCGTGCAGCCCGATTCACTCACGCTGCTTCGCGATCGTTTCACGGGACAGCCGCGCGGCTTCGGCTTCGCGGAAATTCGCGACGATGCCGAAGCAGAAAAGGTAATCGCCGCGCTGAAC
This sequence comes from uncultured Acidobacteriota bacterium, assembly GCA_963701005.1. Taxonomy (GTDB): domain Bacteria; phylum Acidobacteriota; class Terriglobia; order Acidiferrales; family UBA7541; genus Palsa-295. The sequence goes on along the minus strand of OY969555.1, from coordinate 343,542 downwards.
GGCAAGGATTTTCTCGGCCGCGCACTGGTCGTCAACGAAGCCCGCCCGCAGCGTGAAGGTGGCGGTGGAGGCGGCGGTGGTGGTCGTGGCGGCCACGGTGGTGGAGGCGGTGGCGGCGGACGCGGCGGCTATGGCGGCGGTGGTGGTGGCCGTGGAGGCGGTGGCGGACGCGGCGGCCACGGCGGTGGTGGCGGCGGACGCGATCGCGACCGCTAAGCCCATTCGGACTATATCGCCCCGGCCTCCTAGGGTTTGTGTGCTTGCCAGCCAAAAGATGCGCGCCGTCCTTCTTGTCGGGGAATCAGGCCGATTCGCTTACACGTAGTCGAAGAGCGTCATGAAGCCGAAATCCATGTGCAGTTGTTGATGGCAGTGGAACAGGGTGAGACCCGGATTGTCCGCGGTGAAATCCACTTCCACTTCTTGATAGCCGCCGACCATCAGGACGTCCTTCATCACGCCCGCCGTCGGCGCCCCCGCGAGCTTGGTGAGCTCGAAACTGTGCCGGTGAAGATGGATCGGATGAATGTCGTCGCTGGCATTGCGCATGCGGAGACGGTAGCGCCTGCCTTGCTTCAAGTGAAATGAAGCGGGGACGATTCCCTCGGTCATCGGATAAGCCGCCCCGTTGATCGTCCAGCGGTTAAATCCTTCCTCGGCGGCGTTGTCCTTTGCAAACGTCATATCAATCGTTTCGTCTGGCGTCGCCGGAGTGGCACCGGCTTTTGCGAAACGCATATAGTTCCACTTGAAATGCGGCGGTGTGATCCATTGCGCCTTGCCCGGACGGCCCGCGTATTCGATGACGATGCCCATGCCGTGGCCGCGATCATCATCCGCAAGATCACCCATGATCCACACGCCCGGATGCTTCATCTCGACGATGGCCGAGATGCGCTCCGCCGTTCCCAACCAAAGGACGGGCACTTCCGCGGGCGTCGGCACCGGGTTGCCGTCTAGCGCGACGACTTTGAATGTATGTCCGGGCAACGCCAGACTCCGAATCTCGGTCGCACTTCCATTCAAGATATGAAACATCACCCGCTCGCCCAGTTTTACCCGCACCGGCTCGCCGTGTCCCAACATGCGCCCGTTGATCGTGAAATACTGGTAGCCCACTTCATATCCGTGCGGCATGCCATTCGCAAGCGACGCTTTCATGGCAGATTCGCCGGCCGTTTCCAGTTCCTTCACGCGCGTGGCGGGGGCAAGAAAATCCTGGGCCATATCACCACCCTTACTAAGAGACGGTTCGAACTCCTTGAGTACGAGAAACACCTCGCGGTCGTAGCTCCCCGGCTCCTGCTTTGGCTCGACGTAAACCGGCCCCACCTGGCCGCTGTACTGCCCCGCGTGGAGATCCGCGCCGGCCCGATTGTGCGTGTGATAAAAACGGAGACCCGCAGGTCGGGGAGTGAATTCAATGCGGCGCATTCCGTGCGCCGGGATGTAGGGCGTGCCTTCCTCCGCCGCGCCGTCCACATCAGTCGAAACAAACTGTCCGTGCCAGTGTAGTTGTTCCGGAGTGTCCGTGTCGTTGTGGATCTCCACCGTCACTGGCTGCCCTTCTTTGAATCGCAGCAACGGTCCAGGGAACTGACCATTGTAAGTGACGGCAGAGACGATGTGTTTCGGCGCAATCTCGATCGGCGCAGCGCCGATCCGAATTTTATAATCGGCTGGAGCCGCAGCGGGAGATTGCGGTGGCTGCACCTTGTGCGCGAACGGAGAGTCCGTGCCGAGAGCAGGATATAGAAGGCCGCTCCCGGCGAGGGTGCCGGCCAGTTTAAGAAAATTGCGTCTGGAGCTGAGAGTGCCGCGCATGGGCTGTCTCCGATGATTCACGGAGAATGTTACTGCACCTTTCACATCCAGTCACCCGGGGCGTTTTGCACAGGCTCAAGGCAGGAGTTTCGGCGACTGTGGCGGCCCGGCGTGACTTTGCGCTCCAAGCGGAGCCCGGGGCCGACGCGAATACGGCCAGCGATATGCGTGAGTATTTCTAGAAAAACGGCGCGGCGAGAAAAACTTCCGATGTCCCGGGCGACGACGCCGATCCCGTCGTCGAAAATGTGACGAACGCCCCGGCTGGTTCCATCGCCGCGAAATCCCCGCCGATCGCTTTGCCGGTCGCGTCGGCCGATACCAACTTCACATTTGCCGAACAGCTTGGGGCGCCGAAAATGCAGGGATTTGCGCCATAAACCTGCTGCCCCGAAACATTCGGCATCAAGCTGGCCAGCGAAGTGAATCCGAACGATTGTCCGTTGGTCGTGGGGTTGGAACTATCGCCCGCTCCCGGCACCCCATTTTGATCCACGGAGATGATCGCTACGCTTGGGGCCTGGCATGCAAGCAGAAGAATATCCTGGAGGAGGCAAGTGGTGGTGCCCACGATCTGCTGATTCGAAGTGTTCGCCGGGAGAATGTTCGGCGCGCGCGTGGCGTACGCGACGGCCAGCGCCCCGAAGCCCGTCGAGGGCGTTACGCTATCGCCCGTGCCCAGATTGCCGCTTGAATCAACCGAAATGGCCAGCGTCGCATTAGGGCAAGGTAATGAAATACCCGGAAACGTCAGCAGAAAGCAGGTGTCGCGCGTGTAAATCTGCTGGAAGCCGTTGCCCGGCGTGCCGGCGACGATATTGTCCGCCAGCGATTGAAACGAAAGCGCGAATCCGATGCCGTCGAGCGCCGGGTTAACGGAATTCTTGGCTCCCGCATTGCCGCTCGCGTCAAACGATGCAAGCGCGAGCGACGGCGAGCAACCCGGAATTTGGCCGATCACGGGAATTGTAGGGCACTGGCGGCTTAGATAAATCTGCGACACACCCGCCGGCGCCGCCATGTTTCCCAGGTCCGTAGCCGTGGATTGAAACGCGACGAAAAATCCCAGGGCTGAAATCGTCGGATTCACGCTCGGCCCGTTTCCAGGCACGCCCGGGGTCGTAGCCGAAATTAATGTCGTAGAGGGCGCGCACCCCGGCAGCGGGCCGAGGATGCTGTTGCAAGTATCGCGGAGATAGATTTGCTCCACCCCCGGTGACAGGCCCGGTGCCAGGCCAGCAAGAAGATTCGTGTCGTCGGACTCGAACGCCACAAAGCGCCCGTCAAGCGAAATGGCCGGCTCATCGCTCCCCTTTACGCCGCCGCCGCTGGGACTGCCGTCGGTTGTCACTGAAACGAGCGTCGTCTGCGCAACGCAATTCGGCTGCCCGGTGAAGCAGTTGCTGCGCAGATAGACTTGCGAGAGCCCGCTCGTCGCGCCCTGCGCAAGATTAGTCGCCGTCGAATCGAAGGCCACGAGTGCGCCCCCGACCGCGATTGCGGAATGTGTGCTGTTCGCATTCGCCGGCACGGATGGACTGGCGTTGTTCACCGACTCTTCGATTGGAAACGCCGTCTGAGACAGGGCAAGGAACGTCGCTGAGCTTGACGTCCCGCCCCCCGCGCCAGGATTCGTCAGCGAAACCGAAATCTGCCCGGCAGACGTAATGGCGGACGCAGGCACCTGCACGAGCTCCGGACAAATTCCTCCTGCGCTGCAAGTCAGCAGGCTCGTTGGCGTCAACTGAACGGCGCCGAAATTCAAGACAGCGTTCTGGGACACATTCGATCCAATGATTATCATCGAGAACCCGGCCCCGCCGGCGCGCGCCACCGTCGGCAAAATGGCTAGAATCTGCGGGCCGCTTCCGGACTGGCCCATGGGAGTAACTGTAAATACGAACGTGTTGGAGCCGAGCGTAGAGTTCGAAACGGACACATTCACTGCTCCCGCTGTCGTCACGTCGTTTCCAGGGACGGATACCACGATCGTTTCGCAATTGCTGTTGGAAGCGCAGCCTTGTGCCATTGTAGGACTGAGCACGTTGCCCCCAAAATGCACGCTCGATGAAAGGGAAAGCCCCTGGCCGTTCAAGACCAAATTGAATTGCCCGCTGCCGGCCGGCTGGCTCGACGGTGAAATCAATGTGATGGATGGTGTTGGACCCACAGGTGGCGGCATGGAGCTCCCACCCCCTCCGCAGCTTGGCAGCGCGGTGCACGCCAGGAGTAGGACAGCGAAAAAAGCTGAGCGCCGGTTCATCTTTCACCTCCCGTTTTCGGGCCTATTGCTTTCTTCCAATGTTGAAGACGAAGCCGATCGATAGCCGCGCCGTGGTCGTCATATTGCCGTTCGCGCGGAAGCCGAAATACTCAAATTGCGGACGCACCGCGAATCGTCCGCTGCCGCCGAGTCCGATATCGACGCCTCCTCCGGCGCCAATCGCGAACGCGTTGGAGGCATTCGTGAAGCCTGTGGTCACCGCCGAAGCGTGCTGCCCGCCAAGCAGGACCTGAGCGAAAGGAGTGAATCCATCGAACGCGCGGTAGGAAAATCGCGGGCCAAAAGTATAGGTTTCAGTGGTCAAGCTCACTCCGGGATGGGCGTGATAGGCGCCGAAATCACCCACAATCCCGAGCCAATTGTTGACATTGAAGGCCACAGCCGCGCTGCCGCCGTGCATCATGAACGTAAAGCCCTGCGGCACCTCGATAAACCCATACCCCACGGCGACGTCCGCCACCGGAGTAACCTGCGCATGCGCAACAACACCGAACGCGGAAAGAATAAAAGCCGTCAAGATTAATTTCCTCATTAGTATTTCTCCTTGCTTACCGGGCCTGTTCCCTGCTTTTCCATTGGAAGCTGATGATAGGCAAATTGTTGGTTCGGATTATGTAAGGAAGTGTCGCTAAGCCGCGGGCAACGCGGGAAGAGTAATCCAGTCGCAGGCCAGACGACTTGCGGATTTGTTCACTGCGCTGGCGAACTGGGCGGCTGCAGCGTGACCGATACCAGCCGGACTTCGCTACTGAAAGGCGCCGGCGTCGCCCGCGAGTACGCGACGAAAATAGTTTGTCCTCCGTTTACTTCATACTCCGAATGCGCAAGTGCGTCGTACACATTGCCGCTCGCCGGTTGCTTCGCGACGAACGCGAGGATCTCACCGGACCACGGCCCCTCCGGGTTCGGCGACGTCCGCATCATCACGTTCTGCGAGAACGGCGGGCTGTACACCGCCACGTACTGCTGCAGGAATTCGTTCCACGCCACGCTCAAAATATTCGCGTCGTTGAAAACGGATATGGCATCGTCAAGCTGCGACGACCAATTGCCGTTCCCCGCGTAAAACATCCATGCGCTCCGATCCTGCGCGCTGGATGGGGCGACTTTGCCCAGTTGGCATCCGGTGCTGTAATTGCAACCGTAGGCGTAAAGCGTTCCGTTGTTGATCAAAGAGGCCGAACCGAACCCGGGCTCGTTCTGCGTGAAAATCAAGTCCGGATGGTCAGCTACGATCGGCGGATTCAGGACGGGCCGTTGCGGATGCTGCTGGATGTTCTGCCAGGTGGCCACGGAGGTGCCGATGCCCTGAAAGTTGAAGGCACCCGGTTGCGCCATCACGACCATGTAGAAAATCAATGCGCTGTTGTCGGCAGGATTCACCACAATCGACATCGGCCACAGCGCCCACCGCGCCCCACAAGGCTTAGCCTGGCAGTTGTTCCCGTTGTGCGCTTGGTTGAATGCTTGCTCCGCGGCAGTCTCAGGCAAAATCATCGTCGGCGCGCCAGTGGAATCGAGGCGTTCCTGAAATCCGGTGATACCGTCCTGCGCGTTCAAATCCGTCGTGAATGACCATGAATCGCTGATCAAAGTCCGGTCTTGCACGTCCGCCTTGGCAATGAATGTGTCCCCATAAAGCCACACAGAGAAACCCTGGAATAGCGCGCTATATCCGCCGTCTCTTCCCAGTATGTCTGGGCTTGTCGGGATCGGCCCAAGGTCGCTGACCTGGGCGATGGAAACCGCCGGTGGTGGCCCGGTTGATACGGAATGGAAGAAGCTGCATCCGGAGATCTCAAGAGCCAAGAACGAAACTAGCAGCATCCGGAATAGTGTCAGCGAAGCCCTTCGGTGTAGCAGGTGATTGCATCTCGTGGTGACAATTCGAAATCTTCGAGAAACGATGGAAGATCTCATCGTGCCGCTCCGTTCTTCATCGGGACCTCTATCTCGCGGGCTTTACCGTTTGGTTTATTCTGATGGATGCTTATTGTACGACCGGGTTGTCGCGACAATGTAAGGAAGTGTCGATATTCCACCTCTAAGGACGCCGGACACTTTCTTACATTCATAATCGTTGCGCTGTGTTAGAAAGTTGAAGGTCGCGTCCCGGGAATAGTTGTTCTCCCTTCGCCGGAATGCGGCGCAGTGTGACCGTAATCATGTGTGCGCAACAAAAATCACGTGGCAAGTCATCAAGCGTAGATTCCATCCCAGTGCTGCTGGTGGACGACGACGTGGAGCTCTGCTCTTCGCTCGGCCGGCTCCTGAGTATGGACGGCTTCAGCGTCCAGTCCGTCCATGATGGCGATGCCGGTGCCCGCCACGCCCTCGAAGGAAAATATGCGATCGTCATTCTCGACGTGATGTTGCCCGGCGGCGACGGCCGGAAAGTGCTGCGGCGCATTCGCCTCACTTCGCAAGTGCCGGTGATCATGCTCACAGCCCGTGGCGATGAAGCGGACCGCATTTCCGGGCTCGAGGGCGGCGCGGACGATTATTTGCCGAAGCCCTTCAATCCCCGCGAGCTTGTCGCACGCATGCGCGCGGTTCTCAGACGCAAAGGCAGTTCCGAGTCACATCCAACTTTCCAAATCGGCGATCTCCACATTGACTGCGGGCAGAGGCGCGTCGTTCGCGATGGCGACGACATCGCCTTGACGGGCGCGGAATTCGATATTCTCCTCCTGCTCGTCCGCTCGGCAGGAAAAGTTCTCTCGCGCGATGAAATCGCGGAAGCCGCTCTGGGACGCCCCATCGGCTTCTCCGATCGCAGCATTGACAATCACATCAGCAATCTCCGCAAGAAACTCGGCAGCCGCGACGGCGAACCCGAACGCATTCAAAATGTGCGCGGTACGGGCTACGTCTACACCGGCGAAATCACCAAGGTGCGCGAATGATTCGCGGCATCTACGCCAAGATTTTTCTCTGGTTCATGCTCTCGACCGCCGTCACCAGCGCGGCTGTCTTCCTCATCACCGTCGTCACCCACGTGGAAACGCTCGGGCCAAGCTGGATGATCGGCGTACTCGATCAATATGCACGCAGCGCCGTGATCATCTACGACCATGGCGGAAAAGAACGCCTTGCAGAATATTTGCAGAAGATCCAGGACGCCTCTTTCCTACAGTCCACCTTGCTGGATCCAGACGGCCGTGACATCGTAGGCCGCGGCGTGCCCCCGGGCGCGGAAGAAGTTCTAGCAAAAGCGCGCGCCACCGGCCAAACGCAATTTCACATCGGCCTGCTTTGGACCGGCGCTTCCGTGGACGAACGACCAGACGGAAAATATATCCTTGTCGCCAAAGTAATTTTCCCCTACAAATTTCTTCTCGGCGGCATGCTCGAGACCACCGTTCTTCAATGGCTCATTCCAGCTCTGGCCGGCGCTTTGCTTTGCCTGCTCCTTGCCCGTCATCTCGCGAAGCCCATCCGTACGTTGCAAACCGTCGCGGGCAAAATCGCGGACGGAGATTTTTCCGTCCGCGCCTCTCCGGCGATAGGTCCCCGCAACGACGAATTGGCCGACCTCGCCCGCGATTTCGACAAAATGGCGGATCGCATTCAGTCCCTGCTGCGAAAACAGCAGGAACTGCTCGGCGACATCTCCCACGAATTGCGCTCGCCGCTCACGCGCCTGGGCGTTTCGCTCGAGCTCGTCCGCCGCGGCAAGACGGACGCCGTCGAGCACATGCAGTCGGATTTGGACCGCCTCGACACTTTGATCGGCCAAATCCTCACCTTAACGCGTCTTCAAACTCGCGCCGATCAGAAAACCGAAACGCGGGTGAATCTCCGCTCGATTCTAGAAAGCGTCGCTGAGGACGCGCGCTACGAAGTGAAGGATGACGGGAAATCAGTGGTGATTTCGCGCGCTGACGATTGCTGGCTAAATGGAGATCCGGCGCTCCTGCGAAGCTGCATCGAAAATGTCGTGCGCAATGCCGTTCACTACACGAAGCCGCACACCGAGGTGGCCCTTTCGCTGGAACTCGGCCGCAACGGCCCGGACTCAGCGCGCATTCTCGTCGCCGACCATGGCGATGGCGTGCCGCCGGATGCCCTCAGCCACATCTTCGAGCCTTTCTACCGCGTCACCGAAGCCCATGAGCATCAAACCGGCGGCACCGGCCTGGGCCTCTCCATCGCGCAAAGAATCGCAATCGTCCACGGCGGCAGCATTAGCGCCCGCAATCGCGAAGGCGGCGGCCTCGAAATTGAAATTGTTCTTCCCGTGAAAGATCCGAGTTAAAGCTGTCTCCGTCATGCGATCGCACTGCGCTGCTTGTCCGCGCGCGCAACGGGCTGCGGCTCCGCCGCCGTCACTTGCCCGCCGGCGTAGCGGAATTTCTCGAGCGTGGTGCCGCGAATCCCCTGCGTCACGAGCGCCTCAATATCGAGCTTTGACTCCGCCTCGTCCAACTCCTCCGCGCTCGCATAAAGCGCCGGCGTCCGCGGCATAAACACCGGACAGCAATCGTGAAACGGCTCGGATGAAATATCGTACGTCCCGATTTTCCGCGCCGTAGCGATAATTTCCATCTTGTCCGTGCCGATCAACGGCCGAAACACCACCTTCTTTGCCGCCGCGTCCACGGCCACCAGATTCCGCAGCGTCTGCGACGCCACCTGCCCCAGGCTGTCGCCCGTCACCAGCGCCAGTGACCGGTCGCGCCCCGCGAGCACCTGCGCGATCCGCAGCATCATGCGCCGGTAAAGCAGCACGCGATAATTTTCCGGCGCGTAGCGCACAATCTCGCGCTGAATCCCCTCGAACGGCACGCGGTAAAGCTTCGCCTGAAATTGATAAGGCACCAGCTGCCGCACCAGCCCGCTCGCCACGTGCAGCGACGATTCTCCCGGCCGCGCCCCCGTCCCATAGAAATGCGTGAAGCTCATATGCGCCCCGCGCTTCATCATGTGATAAGCGGCCACCGCCGAATCGTACCCGCCCGAAAGCAGGCACATCATTTTCCCTGCGGTGTTCGCCGGCAGCCCGCCCGCGCCGGGAATTCTCCGCGCATACACCAGCGCCGGCCCGGGCGTAATCTCTATGTGGCACGTCATCTCCGGGTCGCTCAGCTCCACGCGCACGCCGCGCCCCTGCGCCCGCAGCCGCTCGAGCAAGTGCCGCCCCACGCTCGAAGCAATTTCCATCGAGGGATGCGCAAACGACTTATCGCTCCGCTTCGCCCGCACCGCGAAACTCGCGAATCGCAGCGGCTCCACTTCCTCCCAAGCCGCCTGGCACAGCGCCTCCATGCTCCGCTCCACCGGCCGCGCCACCGCGTAAAACGCGATCCCCAGCACCCGCTCCACTCGCGCCACCGCCTCCTCGACCGCCGCCCCCTCGCCCAGCCGTACCACAAACCGGTCGCCCGGCTGCTCGATCCGCCGCACGGGAATCCCCTGGAGCGCTTGACGCAGCGCCGTAAACAGCTTGCCCAGAAAAAATCGCCGGTTGCGGCCCTTGAGCCACAATTCGTGGTAATGCACGACGATGACGGAACTCGAATTGCTCATGATATTTTCGCGCTGCTCACATGCTGCCGTAACTTCGACAAAGTATAGCAGCAGCGTGCGCGCCCGTGTATCTGCATCAGCAAGCGCAGCGAGCGCGGCTTTTGCCAATGTTGCACAGTCTGCGGAAGAGCCCTGCTCCTTAGGGGGTCGGAGCTTCAGCTCCGACATAACGCTGGCCCTTTCATTGGGCTTCAGGCCCTAAGGAGCATTCGCTTAATCCTTTCCGCAGGCCGTTCAGCCGTAATGGCAGTCATAGCCCGTGCAGGCGGCCTCGAATTCGCACGCCGCCCGCGCGCGTAAATGGCGATAACTCAAAAGATACACGCCACATTCTGGCGCGACTTTCCACTACTCCCGGGGTTAGAATCTGCAGGCTCCTACCCCGGAGCGGCTCCGGCCCTAACCGGCCGACCGGCGCGAATCTTCATGCTACTCAACGCGCCGCGCCTGCATCCAATCAACTGCACCGGGGCGTGCGGGAGGACACCATGTGGAACCGGCGAGACTGGGACGACTTCTTCGACATCGTGCGCAAGCGCTGGCACAATCAACGCCCGCTGCGTCCCGTGGACGTCTCGCGCCGCAACCGCCTCGCGCCCACGGAAGGCTACAGCCTCGCCGAACTCGACGACGCCGGCCTCAGCATCGAGCAAGCCGAAATTCTAGGCCTCCCCGTCGACGCCGGCCGCGTCGGCTCCTACGGCCCCAACGTAACCTCCCTCCGCGAATTCATCCGCGCCACTCGCTCCCGCTTTTAACAATCCTTGTCTTTGCATTTGTAGCGGGCCGCTCCCGGTTCCAGCGCGCCGTCTCGTCCGCATTGATTTTCGGCCAGGTGGGAGCCCCCGCATTCATGCGGGGGGAGGAGCACTTCAGTGCTCCGGAAAAAACCTGTGCTCTGATTGTGCGCTTTAGCGCTGGGCCGTCACCCTGGAGTCTCGCGATGGCGGTGGTTTTCGCCCAGGCGGGAGCCCGCTGCCTAAACAGGGGAGCCGCACTCCATTCCACCGGAAATAGCATTCGATCTTTAATCCGGCTTCAGACGCGGCGCAGTCCTAAACGAAGATTCAAGGTTGAACGATTCCGCGCCGGACGGCATAGAGGACCAGGCTCGCGGTCTCATGTATATCGAGCTTCTGCATCAGCCTGGTGCGGTGAGACTCAGCCGTTTTCGCGCTGATGCCGAGGATCGAAGCGAGCTCCTTTGTAGATTTTCCCTCAGCGATCAGCTGCAGTACCTGCCTCTCTCGACTCGTCAATGGATCTCTTGGCCTTTCTGATTTGGAGCGATATGCTTCCATCACCGCTCCTGAGACGCCGGGGCTGAGGTAGCTCCCTCCGCGCGAGACTTGGCGCAGGGCCTGGAGCAAGTCGCTGGCGACTTGACTCTTCAAGACGTAGCCCTTCACACCGGCTTCGAGGGCCTCGGAGAGGTATTGCTCTTCCACGTGCTGGGTCAAAAGAATAATTTTGGCATGCGGCGACGAGAGGGTCATTTGGCGCGCGGCTTCCAGGCCGTTGAGTACGGGCATCGAGATGTCCATCACGGCGATGTCCGGCTTCAGCGATTGCACGCAACGCAAAGCCTCCTGGCCGTCGGAGGCTTCGGCCACCACTTGAAAGCCCTCGCGCTCGAGCAAGGATTTCAGGCCCTGCCGAACCAGGACATGGTCATCGGCGAGGACAACACGAACGGCCATGGCGTTACTCCTGGCGCGCCGGAACGCGGATTAAGAGCTTGGTGCCGCGCCCGGGCGCCGAATCGATGGAAAGCGTGCCTCCGATTGCATTCATTCGTTCCTGCATGCCGATGAGCCCGAGGCCTTTTTTCCTCGGGTCGGATTGAATTCCACGGACGTCGAATCCAGAGCCATCATCCTCGATGGAACAGCACAAGGCCGGCCCGGCGCGGCGAATTTGAATCGAGACGCGCGTGGCCCGGGCGTGTTTCGTGGCGTTGGTCAGCGCCTCCTGCACCACGCGATAGAGGGCGATCTCCACGGCGCCCGCAAGCCGTCCGGAAACCGCAGCCTTGATTTGAATGGGCAGGTTGGCGCGCTTGGTCACTCCCTCGGCCAGGAACCGAATCGCCGGAATCCAGCCGAGATCGTCGAGGATGGTCGGGCGAAGTTCGTGGGAGTAGCGCCGCAATTGAACTTCCACTTGATCGAGAATTTGTTCAACGCGCGCGAGCTGCTCCTGTTGAGCCTTGGGCAGATCGCGCGATACATCGGCGAGCGCCAGATGGACGGCCACGAGCAATTGCCCGGCCTCGTCATGTACCGCGTAGGCGATGCGTTTGATCTCTTCTTCGAGGGTTTCATTCAATTGGCGGAGCGCCTTCACGGCATCCTGAAAACCGCGGTGCGCCATCTCGTAGGGGGAAAGAGACTCCGCGAGGAAAATAGCGCCAGAGGTCAGGAACGCCGCGCGCTGGTCGGCCGTGGCCGCTCCGCGGACGAATTCTGAGAGAGCATCGTGATGCAGCGAAGCAATCTCGATCAGACTCTTGCCCTCCTCAATTGCTCTCCGGCCAAGCTCATACGCATGCCGCAAGGCTTCTTCGCCGCCTCGTTCGGCGTACTCACCCAGGGCGGAGCGATACTGATCCTCGAATGTCTTCTGCGGCTTCCTCCTGGCCTTGGTCGCGGCTTTCATGTGCGAGTTCCCGTTAAGCGTGCAATAAGGACCAGTGCATCGTCGTTGCCGCTGCGATATCGTTCAAGAATTCTCTCCGCTGCCCGTTGGGGCGTCTCAAGAGTTGAGAGACTCTCGACGAATTCGTCGCCCACGCCATCCGTGGCAAAAACGAGTGTGTCGCCCGGCTTGATCGGAAGCACGGCGGCCTGGAGGGGAGGCAACTGCGAACCGACCACACCTCCACGGAGGAGCAACACTTCCTGCACTGTTCCTTTTCTGGCGCCGGCGCGCATCAATACTCCCTGGACGTTCCCGATGCCCAGCCACGTCATCATGCCACGAGAGACATCAATGGCAGCAAGACTGATGACGACGCCGCGGGTTTTGCGAAGCTCGTCGTGGCACCGTTCAATGAGGGAGATGATCGGTTCGTCGGCATACGACTTGAGAACGGCGCTCGCGGTCCTGGCGGCGCCGGCGGCTTCCGCGCCGTGTCCGATCCCGTCCATCGCGGCGATCAGAACGCCGTCGTGATTGGCGCAAATTAAATCCTGGTCACCTGACTCGGTTTCGCCGGGAAGAACAAACCTGGCTACGCCGCGCTCGACGAAAGGTGATTTCATCGTTTCCATTTCGTGACCTTTACCGTGGTTCCGTGTCCGGAGCGAGACTTGATTTCGAATTCGTCCATCAGCCGGCGTACCCCCGGCAGGCCCAGTCCCAGACTGCCGGAAGTTGAGAAGCCATCGCGCAAGGCCTGGCGAATGTCCGGAATTCCGGGGCCGTCATCGGATGCTATGACAAGTATTCCCTGGCGGCTAGAGTTGTGGATTGCCCGCAGCGTGATGACGCCTTTGCGAGCGTAAGCCAGGATGTTCCGCGCCAGTTCCGAAATGGCTGTGGCAATGAAGGTCGCGTCAACGCTTGAGAATCCGAGCTTGGTGGCTATGGCCCGGCCTTCTTGCCGCGCGATCACAAGGTCCTGGTCGGAATTGATGGGCACACGAATGTCCCCCACTAGCACAGCGGCCCTCCTCAGTCAACGATCTTGAATTTTTCGATCAGATACGCAAGACCTTCTTCCAAGTCGAGGGCTGTGGCGACTCCTTCCAGTGTCAAACCAAGTTGCACCATGGCGAAGGCGACTTCGGGCTGAATCCCAACGATAACAGTTTCGGCGCCGCGCAGCCGGATCATGTGGGCGATATCGCGGAGGGTCCTGGAGGCGAACGAATCCAAAACATCCATGGCCGTGACGTCCACGATGACGCCACGCGAACGGAATTTTACAACCCGCTGGAGGAGCCCGCGGCGCAGATTTTCGAGGTCGGCATCGGAGAGCGCTGCCTGAAAAGTCGCGATCAGGTAGTCTCCCTGTTTGAGAATGGGAACTTCCAATTAGTCCTTCCTCCGCTGGGCCTAGCGAGGTTCGGCGACAGCCACGACCTTATAGCCGAGCAGTCTTTCCGCCTGCTCGATCCCGCCCTGCAGGTCGCCGACGGTGTTCATCTTGCCCAAGTCAACCCCGATAGTCACGAGTGTCTGCGCGATTTCCGGCGAAAGGCCGGTAACGATCGAAGTGGCGCCCAGCAGGCGCGACGCCTCGACCGTCTGCACCAGGTGGTTCGCGACGGTGACGTCCATGGCCGCCACGCCCGTGATATCGATGACCACGACTTTCGCGCGGTTCGTCCTGATGCCGCGCAACAGCTGTTCGGTCAATTGCCGCGCGCGCTGCGGATCGATCACGCCGATGATCGGCAGAATCAGCAGCCGCTCGCGAACTTGCAATACAGGGGTCGAGAGTTCGCGGATGGCTTCCTGTTGCTGGCGGATGACGCGCTCGCGCTCCTGCACGAAGCCGACGGCCACGGTATTCGCGATACGGTTGGCCGCGGGTTCGTAAGCGTCCAAGATGCGATTCAGTTTCTTGAAATCCGTCTGGTACTTCGCAAACAGAGACCGTGCCAGCACGTCGCGCAGCAGCAATACGATTCCGACCACTTCGTGAGTCTCGACGCCTCGCGGAATGATGCGTTCCGAAAGGTTTCGCGCGTAGTTTTGCAGGTCCTCGTACGTTTCGGTCTCGAGCGCCTCCACGTAGCTGTCGTACACCGAAGTCGCTTCCGCGAAAATTTCCTCTTTGGTCATCGCGGTCAGCAAGCGCGTCTCGGAAATACGCCCCACCCACTCCTCGCGGAGTTGCGTTCGATTCTGCCGCAGGTGCGCCACGAGCTCTCGCAGCAGCTCCGATGGCGCCTCGCTCAGCACCAATTCCGAACCCTGCTTCGCTCTTGCCCCGGCATCTTTGGTTGTGATTTCACGTTTGGCCATGAAGCTCCTCTCCTTGGACAGAATTGTCCGCTCGCTGGCTGACGGCCCCCTGAATCCCCCGACAATTCCCGCAGGAATACCACGCCCGCGCCTGACGCCTCAAGCGAGTAAACCCCTGCCCCCGGCCTCAGGTAAACACCTGAGTCCCGCGCAAATCACAGCATTCAAAGGGATTTATTGCGTTTCTGCGAAGCTCCCAGCGCTCCCCGCGGGCTAGCGCCGTGGGGCAATCACCCGGTCAGCCTTTCCGGCATCTCCCCGATTTCCCCCGCCCTCCCCCTCGTGCGAACATGGCGCTCGTTTGATCGCCGCAACCCAGCTTTTTTATCCTATTCGTCGGGAGGCACCATGACAGTCCGCATCACGCCGGGCAACAACGGTCATCATCCCGCAAGTCTCGACATAAATTCGCTCCCCCCCGCTCGCCTCGCAGGCCCATCCCCATCTCCGACTGGGAAACGCCTCCGGACAGAGACCTCGAGGGCTCGCTCTCCTCCGCCCTCCTCGCGGGCGATAAGGAGCTCGGCCGCGTGGTGCGCGAAGTAGACGAAATCTCGAAGGCCCTGAAATCCGGCTCGACAACGCCGCAAGCCCTCCGCGTTGCCGTCCACCCCGCCGTCTGGAGCGCCGTCCGCCACGTAATCGTCGAACGCGAGCTCCGCCACCTCGCGCTCACCGACGACCTCACCTGCCTCTACAACCGGCGCGGCTTCTTCGCCGCAGCCACCCAGCAGCTCAAACTCGCGCGCCGCAATTCGCAATCCATGCTGATGTTCTTCTGCGACCTCGACAATCTAAAGAAAATCAACGATACCTTCGGCCACCGCGAAGGCGATCTAGCGCTGGTCCGCACCGCCGACGCCCTCGAGGACGCTTTCCGCGATTCTGACATCCTCGCCCGCCTGGGCGGCGACGAGTTCGCCGTCCTGGCCATGGCCGCCTCCACCGAAAACGAAGCCAGCATCCTTCGCCGCCTCGAAAAAACCCTCAAAAAATCCAACGCCAACGAGCCGCGCTACCAACTCTCTCTCAGTGTCGGCATGGCCCACTTCGATCCTCATCACGTCGTCTCCCTGGGAGTCCTCATGGAGAAGGCGGATAAGGACATGTACGAACAAAAGCGCCAACGCCAAGCCCATTCCGCGAGCGCCCAATGATCACCATCAGCCCAGCCTCCAAAATTATCCTAGTGAAGAGGAGCCCTGGTCTCATGGTCTCAGATGGACGCATCGAAAAAAGAGCGACGGTCAAGGTGCCGGTACACATCGTCCCCGTCGAAAATTCGTTGACTGCCGAAACCACCACAATGATCAACGTAAGCCGCCGCGGCGCTCGGGTCCTCACCGGCCGCCGCTGGCGTCCCGGAGAAGTCCTGGGCATCACCTCCATGACCGGCGAGTTTCGCCGCCAAGGCACGGTGATCTATTGCCATCCCGTCGCCGACAGCCAGTTCTGCCTCGGCATGGAATTCACCCGCAGCAACGGCGTCTGGAAAGACACCCCCTGGCTCACCGCCACCTGAATTCGACTCCCATGCCGCGCTTCCCAATCCGACGAGGATTGGGGATCCCGAGCGCAGCCGAGGGGCCTCGCTTCCGCCTCTCGCCTCTGACAATCCTCATCGGATCGTCATCCTGAGCGGAGCCCCGCGCTTTTCTCTCTTTCCCGCCGCTTTCTGGCGAGCGCGGGGCGCAGTCGAAGGATCTCTCTTGTTGTTGCCATTGCCTTCGTACCGCTGGCATCCTGCCGGCGTCATTGCCTCCACTTTGTCATCCCGACAGAGGCCGCCTTTCGGCCGACGAGGGATCTGCTGTTTCCTTCGCTGTTGCTTTTGCTCTTCGTCCCCCGCCCTTCCTCCCCAATGTAGCGCTGGCGTCCTCGCCGGCTGCCTTTGACTTGCCGTTTTGGCACCGGCTGCCGACCGTGTTTTTTTCGGACGATTAGAAAATGTCATCTGCATGATTGTGAAAAGGTTGCGGTAATCTCTAATCGTTTCTAGCGGTCGATTAGAGATCGGAATCCGAATGCTCGGTGCTGGAGGCTGGAATTCGAAGCCAATGGAGAAAAGCGCTGTTTTGTTGCTACTAGAAATTCTTGAAGTGGCGCGTTTTGAGAGAGATGACCGATATTTTGAGTTGGCGACTGTTGCTACTAGACTTCTTGAATGCTGGCTGGCAGGGCTTTGCTTCGCCCCCCTCAAACTTGAGGAGGGAAGGTGGCCCCCGCCATGCGCCCCCGCGCGTCTCATCCGAGAATCCTCCATTCGTAGCATGACACGACGGGGGGTGAAAATCTACTGGCCGTCAGTACAGTTTTTGCACAGGAGCGTTCGTTTCTAATCCGGCCTCCGGAAGGGCGGGGTTTCCAACCCCGCCACAAACGACGGCGCGAAGCGCTCTACCTTCGCGGCGCACTTTGCCGCGCCCTTGTACCCCAGCGCCATGAAAAATTCCGGGGTTGGACTCGGCCTTCGCAGTTCGTATCTAGAATTGATTTTGCGCGGGGGTGTTCGGTCTGCTTTTTTCTTCGCTATTGCCTTGTAGCACGGGGGCAATCCGACACTTGGATCCGCGGACCGACCTCTCGGGTCGACCGTCCGCCTGAGTCAATGATCAATTCGAGTCTCGTCCTGGTCCCCAAATCTCCGCACGACGTTCGCGACCGTGATGGTTCTCTTCACAAAGACGATGCCTGGGATTCCGCTTGGAAATCTCTCTTCTAATAGCGCGCTGTTCTCAGGTTCCGAGGAAAGGTCCATGAACATCGCCCTAAAAATCTCAGCGAACAATTCGTATTCGCGACGCGCAAAAATGAGGTTCCGGTCTACGTCACCGGCAAACTCAACCAACCTCGTCGCTCGAGTAAATTCCTCTTCAAATACCTGGGGCGATGTGGGCGGCTCGGATGCCACATCACCATCCTCTCGAATGTCGACGTACAGAGCTGTCTGCTTCTTGCGGTCACGGTTTCCTTGAGCTGCCCTGCGGGCACGACCACCCCACTCCCGATAGTGCTGAGGATTCCGCCCGCCAATTCTTTCAATCATCTCGTGTCGATAGATGTTCATCGCGGTCGCCACATCAGGGGGCAAGTGTTGGGCATCCTCTTCAATTGTATTTCGAAGAGGTAATTCATTGAATCGAATGCCATTTACAGTCCACAGCCATTCCATAATCATCGTTACCAAGTGCTTGCATTCGTGAACAGAAAGCGAACGACGGACTTCATCAGTCCAAGGCAGAATCTCATCTCTGACGAGGGCGAGCACAAAGGCCTTACCGCATTCCTCCTGCGCGAGCAGCGAGAGAGCAAGCCCTGTGGATGGTCGATTGCTTGACCATTCGGCGTCTTCTAGGAGTCTCTTGCCGCTCCTAAGACAAGCCTGAATGGATCGCTGAAGCTTTTCAGCCTTCGGGGTCATTACGTTCTCCCAACTGCCAATGACGCGTTCTAAACTCGGCCATAATCTGGCCGGGCTCTCAGGCAGGCAAACCTGCCGGACGTCGCATTTTCCGGGCCTAGCCGTGTCAAAATTCGATCACTTGATTCTACAGCGGAAGTAAAGAAACACAGGGTCGGCACGATTCGGCTTGGAGGATCGGGGAGCACGGAAAGGCCCAAGTGACCCGGCCTCTGTTTCGTGGCTAGCCGCACAGCCACAAATTGAAGTTTCCAGATTAATTTACCATCGCCAGAAGCGCATCGAGAGCCTTGATGCACTCGTCGACGCGGGCAATGTTGATCTGCACTTGTTGGCCATGCACTTGGTAGTAACCGCCCACCATCTGAGAGAGCCTTTGTCCCAAGTGTGCAGCCACAACGCCCGCTGTATTGAAATCTCGCAGGGGAACTGAGTAGTTATTTCTGAAGTCCGTGACCGTGGCCGAAGGAGCCGGGCGCGGTGTGAAGTACTGAGGATGGCTCTGGTATGCGGCAAATAAAGTGTCCGCGGTCGCGTCAGAAAGTGCGCTGAAAGCAGTTGCGGCCCCTTGGTACTGTGTCAAACGATTGCCGACGACGACGTGTATTTGAGGGACAGTTATGTTGTAGGTCTGAGCGCGCGTAGCGAACGTCCACGAGCCATATACAGGATGCGGTGGCGTCTGTCCATGCAACAAAATGAACATGGCATTTGTTGCCACCCTCGACGAATCGTCCGCGTTCACGGGAACTATCAAGCGGTCTGCTGCCGCGATTGCAAGTTCAGTGTAGATGCTAAAACTCGGGTTCGTGTCAAGTATGACCAGCCAATCGTGGCCAGTAATATTTTGGCATATGCTATCTATCAATCCGCGCAATATCAGATGGACCCAGCGCCACGGTTGCGATTGGGGAGTTAGAGCTGGCGCAGCTGCCGCGCCCGAGATGGCTGGAGCCATTGGTTCCATATTTCCATCGCCACAGAGCAAAAAGAGATTGTCAGTCAGATTCGCATTTAGCTCATTAGCTTGGGTGACGAAGCTCATCGGGTCGGGCAGGGCAGCCCCAGCACCCGCTGCGATTACTTGGCTCAAGTATCCGACGATGGTGCGGGGAGACGCCTGCGTGCATAGGGACAAGACGTTGGATTCCCCAGCCGTTCCCCCTCCCAAAAGGAGCATGCTTGCATTTGCCTGTGGACATGCGTCAATTACCAACACATTGACGTCGGGGCGCATCTCCGCAATTCGGGCGGCCAAGTGAAAGGATATTGTGCTTTTTCCGACGCCACCTTTGTTATTCCATACTGCATAGCTTCTGACCAGTGCCATACCATCGCTCCTTGTCTCGCTGGTTGCGAAGGGGCGAGCGGCCGAGCCTTTCGCATCCATATTTCGTGCAGTTGATCTCGTTTCGCCAATGATACCGCTCGGCTCATTCACGTCCGTATTCATTGGATTCTATGTGGACGCACCTCCATGGGAGTAAATGCATTATCGGATACGGATGATATGAAGTCGAGGACGTATACCCGCCGCTAATTGAGTCGGATTTGGCTAACGCGTCTCTTGTGGTCTGTGATTTAATGCGCCAATGTTTTCAACATCTCGAGTACGCCGCCCGCTGGCACTCTTTCTGGTGGTCTGGTGCGTGCTGGCTGCCGGATTTTACTTGTGGTCTGTTCGCGGCCTTTTCGGGCTTCTGGGCAGAACTTACCTCCCGATCGAGATCAAGACACCATCGGGGACGATCGAAATTGAATGCTCGATTGGAACGCCGATCAGGCCGAATAGGAGCAACAGACTCGACTGTATAGTCGAGATGGGAAGCTGGAACGCCATAGCGCCACAGACCAACCCCATTGACGTCGCAATCGCAGTCTCAGGAAATGGCTCTTTCGTCTCGCCTTCTGACCAGCATGCTTTGTTGGGCGCTGGGGCTTCCCACGTCTTTAGGTTTGAAGTTACTCCGACAGCAAGCGGATTACAGGATTTACTCATTGCCACAACGGTTGCTAACGTAACTCGCGCGACGCAATTGCAAGTTGATGTGGAACTAAGGCCAGTCGAAATTGTACTCCTTCCACTAGCTTTTGCTTTGCTTCTCGCTATCGGGGGAAGCACAATTCGACGCACAGTCCGTGTTCGAGACCAACTGCTCGCCGAGACTAAAGCGCGGATTGCTGAAGTTGCGAGCAAGGCAGAACAAGCACCCGAGAAAGCGAAGTTCGCCTGGGAATTGGCGACAGTGAGGCTAGAGGCATATTTCGACAGGAACCTGTCGCAAGTGAATCAAGTGTTCTGGTTGGCAGTTGCTGTTACCACCGCTGGATTTTGCTTTGTTCTTTGGGGAGTTGTTGTGTCACTAAACCAGCCACAGGTATCTGCCCGGGCGCTTGTCGCTGGAGTGTCGGGAATAATTACGCAGTTCATCGGTGCGACTTTTCTGGTCATTTATCGATCGATTATGGAGCAGGCGAATGAGTTCATTTGGGTTCTTGAGCGAATCAACACAGTAGGAATGGCGGTTCAGGTTCTTGATTCGATACCCGAAGACCAAGCTGGCCTGAAGAATGCAACTCGCTCAAATTTGGTTTCGTTGTTGCTCACTGGAAGCTCCCCGCGTCCTTTAAAAAGGCGACCGGACTCCCACGGCGGGCAGGCGAGAGGGGCGAAGAGCGAAGGCGAAGGCCCGTCGTAAGCCAGGGCAGGTCAAGACCAGGCTAAAGCGGCCGGGGGCACGTCGCCGTCGAGGCCAATCGCATCTTTCACTAGCGGCCATCTCTTTTCGTCCGTGGATAACTCCGCTTTTGACTCGTCCATCCGCCTTATTCAATCTTTCAATTTCACATTTCACAGAAGTTTCGGAAAGCCAGTTCACGACGAGCGCACAAAAACTGTACGAACAACTGACAATACCGGAGGCAACAGCAGATTCCTCGTCGGCTGGGAAGCGACCTCTGTCGGAATGACAACCTAGAGGCGGAGAGGCAAGGTCAAAGGCGAAAGAAAGAGAACATCAAAGGCAGCCGCCCCTTCGGCTCCGCTCAGGACGCGAAAGGCGTGCGGCGGTACGAAAGGCTAAGGCGAGGGCAATGGCAAGAGCAACGACGAAGTCAAAGGCAGCCGGCGAGGACGCCAGCGCTACATTCGGAGGTAAAGGCACGGCGAAACGCCAGCGGGGGCGGCTACGGGGCAAAGCGGCCGACGAGGAGCGAGAAGATTCCGGCGACCACGGCGCCGCTGATCACGATGGCTTCCCAGGCGAGGCCGGCGGCGACCGCGAGCACGGCGGGTGCGCCGAACGGGAGGAGCAACGCTGCGAGCGCGGCCTCGCGGACTCCGATGCCGCCCTGGGTGATCGGCACGGCGGCCGAAATTTTCGCGAGGGGCCAAGCGAAGAGCCAGACGCGAAACTGCAAGTGCAGCCCGCAGGCTTCCGCGAGCAAGATGCTGAGGCTGATGAAGGCGAGCTGCACGACGATCCCCAGGCTTAGCGCGGCCAACATGGCGCGCGGCTGGCGCGCGATCGAGCGGGCCGCTCGCCTGAGGCGCACCACGCGCCGCTTCCAGCGAAACGAAAATTTGCGCACTGGCAGCAGCGCGATGATCGCTGCGAGGGCGACCGCGCCGCACACGGCGACTCCGCCGAGCAGCAGAAAAATTCGCCGCCCACGCTCATCGAGCGCGCCGGGGACGAGCAGCGCGCCCACTCCCGCGAGGATTACGAGCGCGGTGAAATCAATGAAGCGGTCGAGCAGGCTGCCGAGCAGCGCGCCGGCCTTGCTGCGTCCGAGGCGCAGGGCGAGTCCTGCGCGCACCAAATCGCCGCCGATCAGCGACGGGAGGAAGAGCGACCCGAACAATCCGGCGCCATAGCAGCGCGCGGCTTGCGGCACGCTCAGGCCTGCGCCGGCCACGTTGACCATCAGCCGCCACTTGCCGACGCCGATGCAATGCGCCGCGAGATATCCGGCGAGCGCGAGGAGCCAGAGGCGGGCAGGGAGCGTCGCAAGCGCGTGCCACACTTGACGGCCCGGGAGGAAACGGAAAAGCAGGAGCAGGACGAGCGCGCTGCCGCCATAGTGCAAAATCGTTTGCAGCGCGGCGCGCAGAAATTTTTTCTGGGAATTCGCGGCTTCTGTTTCGGGAGGCTGTGCCGGGCGCGTGGAGACGTCGCGGGTCATCATGCGGTCGCCCGCACATTATGCGGCCCGCCGCGCCGGGCCACAAGGCCCGGCGCCAAACAGCTTGTGGCGCGACGCGCAAAGCGCGGCTTTAGGGCGTCCCGGTCGAACGACGACCGGGACGCAGAATGCGCGAAGGCTCGCGAGGAGTCGCCGCTTGCGGCGGGGATGGAATCCCCGCCCTTCCGTGCCGCGACGTTGCGGGCGCTGTGGCGTCGGGCGATTTCGACGGAGCTGGGAGCGGCTATCCGACTTCAGCGGTCAAGTCGATTTCGACGCACGAGCCGAATGGAATTTGCGCGACGCCGAAGGAGCTGCGCGCGTGCCTTCCGTTTTCGCTGAAGACTTGCGCGAAAAGTTCCGACGCGCCGTTGGCCACCAGATGCTGCTCGGTGAATGTGGGCGCGCTATTGACGAGCACCATGAGCTTCACGATGCGGCGCACCTTGTTGAGGTCGCCGATCGCCGCTTGCAGCGTTCCCATCAAATCGATGGCCACGCCGTGCGCCGCCTCCTTGCCTTGCTCGACTGTGATTTCTTTGCCCAATTGCCCGGCCCACGGCTTTCCATCTCGCTTGGCAATGTGCCCGGCGATGAAGACAAGGTTGCCGGTGCGGACGAATGGAATGTAGGCTCCGGCCGGCGGCGTCAACTGCGGAAGCGCAATCTTCAGTTCGGTCAACTTATCGTAAACGGACATGCTTTCCTCCTGGGTTGGTTGCAATCTGGTGCTGCGATTGTGGTACCGCGTTTTTCGTTATGCGCTCTTCTCCGCGTGGCGCTTGAATTCGACAGCGGTGGTATTCCCTCCGCAGACCAAGACGCCGACCCGCTCTCCGCGCTTCGCGACGTATTGCCCCGAGAGAAGCGCTGCGAAGGCCGCCGCGCCTCCCGGCTCCGCCACGATGCGCATCTTGTCCCACAACGCCTGCTGGGCTTTTTCGATGGCTTCTTCCGTGACCAGCACGACGCGATCGACGAATTTCTGCGCAATCGGGAACATTAATTCACCGACTCGCTTGGGCGCGAGCGAATCGGCGGCGATTCCGCCTGCGGGGGCGTCCACCGGTTTTCCAGCTGTGAGCGCATGCGCGAGCGTGGGGGCCAATTCCGGTTCTACACCGACAATTTTGATCCGTCCCTGATACCAGGATGCGATTCCGCCGATCAGGCCGCCGCCACCCACGGCTACGAGCAGCGTGTCGAGCTTTCCATCCTGTTCTTCGAATTCCAATCCCACAGTCCCTTGGCCGAGCAGCGTTTCCGGCTGATCGAATGCATGGATGCGCAGCGCCCCTGAGGCGGCCGCCCATTTCTCGCTGGCCGCCAGAGCATCCGCGTATCGTTCGCCCTCGATCACCAGTTCGGCGCCGTAGCTGCGGATCAGGTCAATCTTCGATGGTGAGGCGACAGTCGGCGCGAAAATTCTCGCGGGCTTCCGCAAGCGCCTCGCGGCGTACGCGACCGCCGCTCCATGATTGCCGCCCGTGGCCGCGACCACGCCCGCCCGCGGCACTTCGCGCATCATCAGATTGGCGCACGCGCCGCGCGCTTTGAAGGATCCGGAATGCTGGAGCGATTCGAGTTTCAACACCAACGCGATCGAATCGAGGCCGAAGTCGCCGCCTTCCGCCTCCACAATCGGAGTTCGGCGGACAAGAGGCCGAATCAGGTTTGCCGTCTCCGCGATTTCTTCCCGGTTAATTGCAATCGAACTCATGGGCATTTTTCCGTCCTCTCCAGCCAATATGCGGCAGGGCCATTTCACACGCACATTGAAAGCATTGGTAGAGCCAATCTGTCTCTGGCGCCGCCCGCCTCTTGCAAGTCTCCTTTCAATTGGGTAGTATAGAATACTAAGGAGATTAGCTAATTGTCTATGGATATTTCACTGGCCATCCAAGCACTGGATAGCAAGCCGAGGCTGCAAATCCTAAGCTGGCTCAAGAATCCGCGGAAGCATTTCCCGCCGCAGGTGGATGGCGACCTCGTCGAGGACGGCGTGTGCGGCGTTTTGATCGCCCGCAAGCTCCGGTTCAGCCAGCCCACCGCGAGCGAGCACTTGAAAATCCTCGCCCGCGCCGGGCTGCTCCGGCCCAAACGCATCAAACAGTGGACCTTCTACAAACGCGATGAAGCGCAAATCAAGAAGATCAAGAAGCTGATTTTGACGCAGGTGTAATCAGCATTCCCGGAATCGGCTAAAATCCGCGGCCGCGTTCATTCGTAGCGCAGCGCGACTAGCGGGTCCACACGCATGGCGCGCCGCGCCGGGATGTAGCAAGCCACCAGCGCCACGGCGCACAGCAGGAACGCTACGCTGGAAAATGTGAGCGCGTCCGTGCTCGTCACACCCAAAAGCTGGCTGCTCAATAGTCGTGTCAGCCCAAACGCTGCTGCCAGGCCGATGCCCACGCCGATGAGCGTCAACAGCAATCCATGCCCGAGCACCATCTTCAAAATGTCCGTTCGGCCCGCGCCCAGCGCCATGCGAATTCCGATTTCGTGGGTGCGCTGGCGGGTGGTGTAGGAAGTGACGCCGTAGATTCCCACGGCGGCCAGTACGAGCGCCAGCACTCCGAAAGCGCCGACAAAGGTGCCCGCCAAGCGCTGCACGAAGCTCGCGATTTCTTCGCGCGTTTCGAGCGTGGTCACGTCATACAGCACTACGTCCGCGTTCATTCCGTGAATGGTCTTTTCGACGCTGGTGGCATATCCGAGAGGATCGCCGGCCACACGCACGGTGACCATGGTGCTCGCGCGGTACACCTGGTAAAGCGGCAGATAAATGAACGGCGTGGGCGATTCATTCAGGGTGTTCACTTTGCTATTGCGCGCGACGCCGACCACGGTGAACCATTCGTTCGTCAAATCGGAGCGCACCTGCTTTCCGATGGCATCCTGATGCGGCCAGTAGCGGTCCACGAAATGTTCATTGACGATGGCCACGCGCTGCGCGGTCTTCGCATCCTGCGGCGCGAAATCGCGCCCGCTGACTAGCGGATTCTGAATCGTCTTCAGGTAATTCGGAGTCACGATGCCGACCTGGACTTCCATGGATTCGTTGGGGTGCTCGACGTATCCTTCGGGCGTGACGCTGGTTGACCCGCCGCCGAAAGCCAGCGGTACGCGGCTCGTGAGCGCCGCGGACTGAACGCCCGGCAGCGCTTCGAGCTTGGACACCAGTTGCCGATCGAATTCAACTCCATCGGCCGGCGAATACCCCGCTTGGAATAGGTCGAAGGACGTGAGCAGCACGCCATGCGCATTGAAGCCGGGATTAATTTGCTGCGCGCTCAGGAAGCTGCGGATAAACAGCCCCGCGCAAATCAGCAGCAGCAACGAAAGCGAAATTTGCGCAACGACCAGCCCGCTTGCGAGGCGCGCCTTTCCCCGCCCTCCCGAAGCGCTCCCACTATCTTCCTTCAGCACCGCCACGGGCGCTTCGCCCGAGGCGCGCAACGCGGGCAGGATTCCGAAGATCACGCCCGTCAGCAATGAAATGATCAGCGTCGCGAAGAGCACGGCGCGATCCGCGCGCATATTGAGCGCAATCGGAAAGTCCGTCTTGGGGATGAAACTCATCATGGAACCGGCGGTCCAGAATGTGATTATCATGGCGACCGCGCCGCCGGCGAGCGCCAGCACGAGGCTCTCCACCAACAACTGACGCACCAGCCTCCACCGGCTCGCTCCGAGCGACATGCGGATGGCGATCTCCCGCCGCCGCGCCGATGACCGCACCAGCATCAGGTTCGCCACATTCGCGCAGGCCAGCAGCAGCACCAGCCCCGCAATGGCCATCAGCATCGGCAATATGAGCGAAAAGAATCCATTCGCCGAAAAAGGCGCGCGCCACAAGGGATAAATGCTCACTGTGTCGTGCCCTTTATGCTCCTGCGGATGATCCTTGGCCACTGCTTGAATCCGTACAGTCATTTCCTGTTGCGCCTGCGAGGCTGTCACACCGGGCTTCAATCGTGCCAGCGCGAAGAGCCAGAAATAGTGATAGTCGTGCAGCAGATCTCCCTGTGGAACGATCTGCGATTCCATCATCATCGGAACCCATAGGTCCGACCGCAAACCCGTCTGGCTTCCCTGAAAAACCGCGGGAGTCACTCCCACAATCGTGTACGGATTCTGGTTGATGTCTATGCTCCGCCCGACGATGTTTGGATCGCCGCCAAAATGCGTTTGCCACATGCGGTAGCTGATCACCACCACCGGCGCGCCATTCGGCTTTTCGTCTTCGGCCGGCAGAAACGTGCGGCCCATGATTGGCCGCACGCCCAGCACATCGAAATAATTTGCCGTGGCCACCACGCCCCACACGCGCTCGGGCTTTCCCTTGCCCGTCAGACTCATAGGCGTGCTATTAAACACAGTGATCCCGGAGAAGCTCTGCTGCCCATCGCGCATCGCTACGTAATCAGGGTAAGTAAACGGGAAGGGGTTTTCGGCGGACTTGCCGAGCGATAACGCCACCACTTCGTTTGGGCTGGCCAGTCCCGGCACGGGGTTCAGCAGCGTCGCATTGATCCAACTGAAGATGGTGGTGTTCGCGCCAATCCCGAGCGCCAGCGTGAGGATAGCAATCGCTGCAAACCCCGGGCTCTTCCGCAGCATCCGCAATCCGTATTTCAGATCCTGAATGAGTGTTTTCATGTGTCTTCTCCGAAGAAGCAGGCGATTCAGTGGCCCAGGTTGAGCTTCGCCTCAGTCCGACAATAGAAACGGTTCGGCGGCGACTTTTGTTCCAGCACCGCGGTCATTCATGTCGCAGCGCGGACGTGGGCTGCAGCCGCATGGCACGAAGCGCGGGAATGAAGGTGGCAAAGAGCGCCACAGCACAGAGCAGAATCGCGACGCTCGAAAATGTGAGCGCATCCGTGCTCGTGACACCGAGCAGCAAGCTGCTCAGGTAGCGCGTCAGCCCAAAGGCGGCTGCCAGGCCCAGCCCCACCCCGACAAGCGTCAAGCGAAGCCCGTGCCCGAGTACGAGCCGCAGAACGTCCTGTTTGCTCGCGCCCAGCACCATACGGATGCCAATTTCATGCGTGCGCTGCCGAGTGGTATAGGCCGTGACGCCGTAAATTCCGACCGCGGCGAGGACCAAAGCGAGCAGCCCGAAGGCGCCCACGAATGCACCGGCGATGCGCTGCGGGAAACTGGCAAACTGTTCGCTCGTTTCGAGCGAATTCACTTCAAACAAAACCAGATCGGAATTCAATTCATGGACCGAACTTTCGATTTTCTTAGCGAAACCCAAGGGATCTCCGGCAACCCGTGCCACGATAATCGTGGTGGAATCGGAGGGGAGTTTCGACGGGCGAATCTGGTATATGGGCAGATACAGGTATGGGGTCGGCTTTTCGTTCAGATTATTCACTTTGGTATCGCGCGCCACACCGACCACGGTGAACCATTCGTTCGTCAAGTCGGAGTTGAGCTGCTTGCCGAGCGCTTCCTGATTCGGCCAGTAGCGATTCACGAATGCTTCGCTGACGATGGCCACGCGTTGCGAACTCATTGTGTCTTGCAGCGTGAAGTCGCGTCCCTTCACCATCGGAATCTGCATGGTTTGCAAATAATTCGGCGTCACGGTGGCCACCGGCGTCTCCATCAATTCATTCGCCCGCGGAACGTACCCCTCGGGCTTCACGCTGGTTGAGGGACCGCCGAATCCGAGCTGGATGCGGCTGGTCAAGGCCACGGACTGAACGCCGGGCAGGGCTTCCAACCTGGCGACGAGCTGGCGATCGAATTGCGCTCCGGTCTCGTCCGAGTATCCCGCGGTGAAAAGATCATAGGAAGCGGTCAGTACATTGTGAATATTGAAACCGGGATTGATTTGCTGCGCGCTGAGGAAGCTGCGAATAAAGAGCCCTGCGCAGACCAGCAGCAGCAGCGACAGCGAGATTTGCGCCACCACCAGCCCGCTCGCGAGGCGCGCCTTCCGCAGTCCGCCTGACGCGGTCCCGGAGTCCTCTTTCAACACGGTCACTGGCGCTATGCTCGAGGCGCGCAGCGCGGGAAGAATACCGAAGATCACTCCCGTGAGCACCGAGATTGCCATCGTCGCCAGCAGTACCGTGCGGTCCGTCCGGATCGGGAGCGAGATCGGAAAATCCGTCGAAGGGAGAAATTTCATTAGTGATCCCGCGGTCCAGAGCGTGATCAACAACGCGACCAGGCCTCCGGCCATCGCCAGGATCAGGCTTTCGATCAGGAATTGACGCACCAACCGCCAGCGGCTCGCTCCCATGGATATGCGAATGGCGATTTCGCGGCGCCGTCCCATGGAACGAACCAGCATCAGATTGGCCACATTGGCGCAAGCGAGGAGAAGCACGAGGCCCGCGATGGTCATCAGCATTGGCAGGAGTGAGGCGAGAAAAAAATTCAAGCCAAATGGGTTGCGCCACAGCGGGTAGACCGTCACGGTGTCGTGGCCTTTGTGCTCCTCGGGATAATTTTTAACCTCTGGCTTTAGCCGCAGCGTCATTTCCTCCTGCGCCTGCTGGAGCATGACGCCCGGCTTCAACCGTCCAAACGCGAATAGCCAGAAATAGTGATGGTCGTGAAGCAGGTCGCCCTGGGGGACCAATTGCGCTTCCATCATCATCGGAAGCCAGACTTCAAATCGTATGCCCGTTTGACTGCCCTGAAACGCCGGCGGCGCTACGCCCACGATGGTGTACGTCTGTTGATTGATTTCAATGGGCTGGCCGACAATGCCGGGATTCCCCCCGAAATGCGTTTGCCAGAACCGGTAGCTGATCACGGCCACGGGCGCGCCGCCCGGCTTCTCGTCTTCCGCGGGGAGAAAGGTGCGCCCCAGGACCGGATGCACGCCGAGAACGTCGAAGTAATTCGCGGAGGCCAGCATGCCCCAGATGCGCTCGGGTTTGCCTTTGCCCGTCAGACTCAGCCGAGAGAACATGCAGGCGGTGATGCCTGTAAAACTCTGTTGCCCATCGCGCAAGGCTTCGATATCAGGATATGAGAAGGCAATTGGGCTGTCCCCCGCCTTGCTCCCTGTGAGAGCCACCACCTCGCTCGGGTTCCCAATCCCGGGAACTGGATTGAGCAATGCCGAATTGATCCAACTGAAAATCGTGGTGTTTGCGCCGATGCCCAGCGCAAGGGTCAGGATGGCGATGGCTGCGAATCCCGGCGCCTTCGCGATCAGCCGCAGGCTGTAGCGTATGTCTTGCAAGAACGAGGTCACTCGCGCACCTCCAAGGACATGTTGACTGGTGTTGTGCATGTTCTAACCCAATGTGAATTGACATCAAACCAAAGGAGCCGAACCACTTAGCGCTCCAGGCGGGATCTTCGTCACCGTGCAAATGTCCGGTACTGGGACGCCCCGCACATATGCCGAAGCGAGCCGCGAAAGACTTCCCATGGAATGATTCCTGCCCTCGGAGCTTATGACTGACGGGCCGGTGACCTTTGACGCGTCATGAATCCTCGAACGTACATCTGACGGAATCGAGGACAAAGGAGCTTCGGAGAGAAATTGCCAGTGCGGGTGGCACCTCATTTCAGAAACCACAGGAAGCTTATTTTCGCGTAGTGAATCATGCATGTGTCCTGACCGCACTCTCTCGAAGTAAATCTCGTTGCGCTCACCAGGCGAACCCTTTAAGGTATGGGTTTCCTCAAAATCCAAGGACGGCACATTGAATAAGAAAATTCGGGTGGTGCAATTCGGTGTGGGACCCATCGGGGCTTCCATCGTCCGCTTGATGCGGCAGAAAGCGTCGCTCGAAATCTTCGGTGCGATTGACAGCGATCCTGCCAAGGCTGGCCGCGACCTCGGTGCAATCGTTGGCGCTTCGGACGCGCCCTGGGGTGTCGCTGTCTCGGCCGACGCCGATACGGTGCTGGCGAAGCCAGTGGACGTGGTGATCCACTCGACGTCTTCTTATCTTCCGAATGTGATGGACCAGCTGCTCGCCTGCCTCTCGGCCGGTTGCTGCGTGGTTTCCACCTGCGAGGAACTTGCTTACCCGTTTCGCAAGCATCCCGCGCTTTCGAAGCAGCTCGATGAGGCCGCGAAAGATGAAGGCGTCGCGCTCGTCGGCACGGGAGTGAATCCCGGCTTCGTGATGGATAAGCTTGTCCTGACGCTTAGCGCCGTCGCGCAGCGCGTGGATTTCGCGAAAGCGGTGCGCATCGTGGACGCATCGAAACGGCGCCTGCCGCTACAAAGAAAAATCGGCGCGGGGATGACGCCGGAAGAATTCCGCGCTCAGGTGGCGGCGGGCGTAATCAAGCATCACGGACTTCCGGAATCCATGGCCATGATTGCCGATGGCCTCGGTTTCGCGCTCGATGATATTTCGGAATCCATCGAGCCCGTCATCGCGGAAGAAACGGTGAAAACGGAATTTCTCGAGGTTGCGCCTGGCCAGGTGGCCGGTGTGCATCAAATCGCGCGCGGCGTCGCCGGTGGAAAAGAGAAGATTTATCTGGAGCTGAAGATGTTCGTCGGCGCACGCCAGCCGGCCGACACAATCGAATTGCAGGGCGAGCCGAATCTTTCGCTCGCGATTCCCGGCGGCACGCATGGCGACGTGGCCACGGCCGCCGTCGTCGTCAACGCTATCCCCGCCATCCTTGCCGGGCCCGCCGGTCTGCGCACCTCGCGGGATCTTCCGCTCGCTTTTTTCCCTGCCACGTGAATGATATAGCGCCGGTGTTTTTTTCGGCTGCTTACTTCCAGTAGCGGGCGACCGCGGCGAAATCGGGATCATCCTTTGCAGCGTCTTTTACCGCGCTGTATGTAGTAAATGCAGCGGCTGCCGCGGGAAGCGAAATTCCTTCTTGCTTCGCGAGGTCGAGCGCCAGCCGGATGTCTTTGTGCATCAGGCGGAGCGGAAAGCTCGGTGGAAATTCGTTCTTCAAAATCAGTGGCGCCTTTACATCCAGCACGCCTGCACGCGCCATGCTCGACTGCATCACTTCCACCAGCCGCTCCCCCTCGATGCCCGCGCGCGTGACGAGCGCGAGGGCTTCCGCCAGCGCCTCGACTTGCAGCGCGAGAATCAAATTCATCGCCAGCTTCACGGTTTGCCCCGCGCCGTTCGGGCCAAGCAGGAAAAATTTCTTTCCCATTGCCGAAAAAACGGGCTTCACGCGCTCGAAAATTTCGTTCTTCCCGCCGATCATGAACACGAGTTCGCCCTTTTCGGCGCCCCACGTTCCGCCCGTCACCGGCGCATCGAGGTAGCCCACTCCGCGCCCTTCGCATACCGACGCGGTGCGGCGCGCCAGTTCCGGCGAAACCGTGCTGGAATCAATCAGCACGCTGCCTTTCTTCAAATTGCTGATTGCGCCATTTGGCCCCAGGAGAACTTCCTCGACCGCCGGCGGATCGCTCACAATCGTAATCAGCACATCCACTTGCCTGGCTGTATCGCTCGGGCTGGCGCCGAGTTTCGCTCCCTCCTGGACGAGAGGCTGCGCGCGCGCGGGCGTGCGATTCCAAACCACCAGCGGAAATCCAGCCTTTAAAAGATTTCGCGCCATCGGATTTCCCATCAAACCGAGGCCGATAAATCCAACTGTCGGATTCATTGATGTCTCCCTCTTGAAAAATGAAATATACCCGCGCCACAGGCCATATGCGAAGTACTTTCAGCGGTGAAAATTCGAGGCAACGGGTTAGCAGAGGAAAGGACTAGTGGCGCTTTTTCGGGGTGGACGGGCGCGCAGGCGCCGGACCCGGGGCTGGGGCCGATGGTTCAGCTTTCGTTTCCACGACGCGAATCACATACTCATAGGGAATTTCGACGCGCATGGTCTTATCTTTTCCGCCCAGTGAAAAGCGATCTTCGAGAACTATGGATTTGCCAGAGTCCGAAGCCATTGTGCCGACGGCCGAGAGGTGGATTTCTCCCGCGCGGTAATGTGCTTCGACGCGTTTTCCGACAAGCGATTCGTAGCGTGCCATGCTCTAAGCCACCGAAACTGCCGATGGGAACCCGTGATGCTACCACGATTTAGTGTATATATCGGTAAATTTATATCCGTCGTTATTAATGTGGTGAATGTGGAGCGGGAACCTCATGATGAACGGGCGTTGCATCGACAGATTTCAGGCGCAGGTCGGCTAGGAGGATCAACGCAATCGGAGCAACGATGCTGAGGGCGAAATAACTGTATACCACGGGCAAAACCCATCCGAGCGCGGATGTGTCATTCAAAAGGCTCGCCGCAGCGAGCCACCATACGAGAAACGCAGCGGCCAGCGCCGCAAACGCGGCCAGATTCCGGCTAAAATCCGAAATTTCGAGCGGCCTCTGGCAGCCGGGGCACACGAGGTCGTTCGAGTACGCGACGACTTTTCCGGCGGGAATCATCGCCAGGCAATTCGGGCATTGTCGAGCAGCCACTATTCACCTCCCAATTCACCGATCGAAGATACATCAGCCGGGGTGCGGCGAGAAGAGCTAGCGCAGGACGTGCGCGGTCAGGAGCGGCCGAGGAAGCGGCGCATTACACGAGCGAGAACTCGACGCGATGGCGGAAGGGATCAATTCTCTCAGCGCGCACCTGCACGCGGTCACCCAGGCGGAACACACGCTCAGAGCCGCCGCTGCGGCGCGAACCCCGATGCGGTTCCGCGACGATGGTATGGTCGCGCTCGCGATAGACGCAGCGCTGGCCGGTGATTTCCTCGAGGCGGTCGATGCTGACGAGCCCTTCGACAAATATCTCCACCAATTCGACGAAGAAGCCGAATTTCTGCACGGAAATAATCAACGCGTCGTATTCCTCGCCCAGATGGCTTTCCATGAATTGCGCAGTCTTCCATTCCATCAATTCGCGTTCGGCGGCATCGGCGCGGCGCTCCGCTTCCGAACTCTCGGAAGCGAATTCTTCGAGCTCGATGCGGCGATAGGGGCCGAGCATGGCGACGGTTTCCCCTTCGCTCGCGCGCGCACGGGGTGACGGCGCACGTAGAGGCGCAACCGCCGGATTTTCAAGCGCCCATTTCAGGCAGCGGTGAACGATCAGGTCCGGATACCGCCGGATGGGCGAGGTGAAATGCGTGTATTCCTTCGTGGCCAGCGCAAAATGGCCGAGCACATCAGCGGCGTAGCGCGCCTGCTTGAGCGAGCGGAGCATGAGGTAGGAAAGGATGCGCTCCTCGGGCTTGCCGGCAATTTTTTCGGTCAGGCGCTGGTAGTGCTGCGGACGGATGTCGACTTCATCGGCGGCGGGCATGGTGACGCTCATCGGACGCGTGCGGCCGCGGCCGCCGCGTCCGCTGCGGCTTTCCCGCGCGGGCGGCATCACACGGCCGTGGCGCACGGTGATGCGCCGCTCGGCAAGGTCGTCCACGCCGAGCGAGTAGCCGAAAGCATGCGCCAGCTCCTCGAATTCGAGAACTTTCTTTGGGTCGGGTTTTTCGTGCACGCGATGCAGCGAAGCGATTCCGCGGCGTTCGAGATATTGCGCGACGGCCTCATTGGCCGCGAGCATGAATTCCTCGATGAGCCGGTGCGCAATATTGCGCTCGCTGCGCACGATGCTCAGCATGCGCCCATCGGCGTCGAATTCGATCACCGGCTCGGGGAGATCGAAATCAATCGAGCCGCGCGCGGAGCGGCGCTTGTTGAGCAGCAGCGCAAGTTCTTTCATACGCCGGAAATTATCCGCGAGCGGTGCGTAACGGCGGCTGGCTTCCGGGTCGCCTTCGATCACTTTGTTGACGTTGGTGTAAGTCATACGCTCGGCAGAGCGGATAACGCCCGGCGTGAAATCGGCATTGAGCAATTTCCCGCTCGCGTCCATTTCCATGATGACGCTCATCACCAGGCGGTCCACCTGCGGATTGAGCGAGCAGATGCCGTTGGATAATTCTTCGGGAAGCATCGGGACGGCGCGATTCGGAAAATAAACGGAGTTGCCGCGCAAGCGAGCCTCGCGATCGAGCGGCGAATCGCGGCGGACGTAGTGCGCCACGTCCGCGATGTGAACCTGGAGCTCGAAGTGCCCGTCAGGCAGCGCGGCGACGTGAACAGCGTCGTCGAAATCGCGCGCCGTTTCGCCGTCAATCGTCACAATAGGGACATGGCGGAAATCGCGGCGGCCTTGCAAGTCAGCCGCAGCCACCTGCTGGGGCGTGGCGCGCGCTTCCGCGAGCACTTCATCCGGAAATTCGTGCGGCAGATGGTGCTTGCGGATGATGATCTCAACGTCCACGCCGATCTCGCCGGGGCGGCCGAGAATTTCGATGACGCGTCCAACGGGGGCGAGGCCGCCTTTCGGGAAGCGCGTGATTTCCACATTCACGACGGCGCCATCGAGTTCGGGCAGGCGCAACCGGCGACTTGGCGGGAGCGCGCCGGCCGATTCTGCACCAAGTTTTTGGCGCAGCGCGGTCGTTAATTCATCGCCCGGCGGAATGGAGACCTCATGCGGAATGCGCGTGTCATATGGCAGCACCATGTTGCCGTGCGCGCCGTAGCGGAAGAGGCCGACGAGAGTAGGATGCTCGCGCTCGAGGACTTGGACGATGCGTCCTTCGGCGCGGCCGTCGGCGCGGCGGCGCTCGATGCGCGCGAGGACGTGGTCGCCATGCATGGCGTCGCCAAGATTGTCGCGGCCGATGAAAAGATCGCCCTCCACTCGCGGCATCGGCGCATCCGGTACGAGAAAGCCGTAGCCATCGCGGTGCGCAACGAGGCGCCCGGAAACGAGATTCGGATCGCGGCCCTGCTTTGGCGTGGCGCTTTGCGCAGCTTCTGCTTTCTTGTGCAGCTCAGCAGTGGCATTGGCGGCGCGGGCGGGTCTGGTTGGTTGCGCGTGTTTTGAACCTGTCAGCCGAAACCGTCCGCCGTGAATCTCCTCAATGTCGCCGCTGCGCTTGAGCTGCTGGATCACGCGCGGCAGATACCGGCGGCCGCGATGCTTCAGATCCATGCCGTGCGCAATCTGCCGGATGCTCGCGGGCTGCGAGAGCGTCGCGAGATGAGCGATCACCTGTTCAGGCGTGACCTCCGGAGCTGGCAACGGCTCACGGCGATCGTGCGAGTGGCGCTTGCTGGATGGACTCATGGCGGCAAGGACAGGCTAGCGGATTTGCGTGCGCGTAGCAATTCGCCGTCATGGGGGCGGAGCTTCGGTGATGGGGATCTCAACGAGGACGATTTTGCCGTCGGGCTCTCGCCGGAGGCCCGGGGCATAGGCACCGAGGAGTTCGCGGCGCCACCATGCGCCGGTCGTGCGCTTCGTTTTCATGTCGGTGAACCAGTATTGCCAGATTACGGCGCGGACTTCGACAGGCGGCGCGCCTGAGGCGAAGGGATTATTCGCAAAGAGCGAGAGAACGTCCGGTTCGCTGCGCAGCAGGCGCTCCTCGGTCCAGACGACGAAGTGATATTCGCGCCAGGAACCGAGCGAGGCGAACCACAGGTTCCATTCGAAGCGCGGCTGATAGGGCGCGTAAATTCCCGGCGGCTTGGTGACGTCCTGGGGCTTGTAACGGAAAGGATAGGCGAGCCAGGTTTTTCCGTCGCGCGAGCCCTGGAATTCAATTTCGTAGCGCGCGTGCGTCATCACGGCGAAGAGGCCGTAGCGATTTGCAATGCGAAAGGGCTCGAGAAGCTGCACGGGCTTTTCCGGCAAGGGCACATTGCGGAAAAGCGTCCAGACGAGCTGCGCGGACGTCGAGTACAAAACCCACAGAAGAAAAAAGCCTGCAATCGCCATGCGCGCCGGCGTAAGCCTTCGGCGCCACCGGGCGAGCCACGATTCTTGCTGCAACTCTTGATTTGGTTCGCTTGCCGGCGGATGCGCTGGCTTGCGCTCGACGAATTCGCGGATGCGCTGGGGCATGATCCATTCGATGAAGCGGTCGTCGAGCAACAGGAAACCGAGCGAGAGGACGAGGTAATTCAGGAATGTGTAATTCGCCGTTAGGATGATGGAGATTTCAAATGGCGTGACGATGAGGAAACATAAAATACGAAATCGGCGCGGCAGAAAGAGCATCCAGACCAGGACGAGCTCGACGGCAAACGTAAGCAACACCGCGAAAGCGTGGAACCAGTGCGGAAGGTGCTGAACATACCAGCCGAGCCAGGTGGGCAGCGGGCCATTCTGGTAGTAATCGTCCATGGCGGTGAGATTTCGCCAGGAGACATCTCCGCTCGCGATTTTTACCACGCCGGACTCGAAATAAATGCGGAACCACTCCCACTGGAGGAGAAATCGGCTCAGGCGTGAGGGCGCGCGCTCGGGGGCCAGCCCGGGCCGGAAACCGGGTGGCGCGAAAAAGAGGGAGATGAATCCGGCTTCGAGCAGCATGCCGTCTGACTGGTAGCCGGAAAAATCCTGCGCGGCACTGACGAAAGAAAGAAAACACACGAAGCAGACGGCCAGCATCGCCCGCGGCCAGATGTTCAAAACGACCAGCAGCGAAGCGATGAGCCCAACCCAGCAGATGAGCATCAGCGCGTGATTGCTCGCGCCGAACCAGAGCAGCGTCGGCGCATAGAAGAATCGCTGGGAGTGAATCGCGCCGGAGACTGCCTGCAAATAATCGCCGGCCGGAAGGATGCCATTGGGGCCGATCAGTCCCTCGATTTGAAATAGCAGCGAATGAAACGCGGAGAGATAAATCAGGCCGAGCGCGCGCAGGAAAATCCAGCGCGGCCAGAGATGGCCGGGGTTGCTCTCGCTCGGGGACTCAGGGCCAAGCAGCCAATTCACGGATTTGGACAGCGTCGCCCACATCGCACCGCGATTATACCGGCGATAGGCGCCGGCTTGGCGAGGACATACGCCGCGAATCAGGCGGACTTCGGTGAGCTCGGGCGGGGTTGAGACAACTTCAAAGGAGACCGCGCGGACGGGACAGAGCTGAAATCTTCGCGGCCTTCGGCGACTCCGATCAGGAATTCCTGGGCGTTGAAGTGGAAGCCGTTGCGCGTCTGGAGAAGGTGGCGCGCGTCGCGGGCATGAACGTATTCGCCACTCGCGAGCAGAAAACGCGTTTTCTGCGTATCGGCGAGATAGGGCTCGACCACCTCCGAAAAAATCTGATTACAGAGGGCCGCGTCGCGTATGTGGAACATCACCTCGACGCGTTCATAAATATTGCGGTGCATCCAGTCCGCGCTGCCGAGATACACTTCCGATTTCCCGCCGTTGCCGAAAACAAAAATACGGCTGTGCTCGAGAAAGCGGCCGATCACGCTGCGGACGCGAATACGGCTGGAAAGGCCCCGCACGCCGGGGCGCAGCGCGCACGCGCCGCGGACGATCAATTCGATTTGCACGCCGGCCTGCGAGGCACGGTAGAGAGCCTGAATAATCTTCTCATCGAGAAGCGCATTCACTTTTGCAACGATAAACGCAGGCCGGCCGGCGCGCGCGTGGGCGGTTTCGCGCTCGATCAGGCTTTGGCAACTTCTGCCGAGGTTGAGCGGCGCGACGAAAAGCGGGCGGTAGCTCGGGCGCTCGGAATAAGCCGTTAAATAGTTGAAGACATGATGCACGGCGGAAGTGATCTGCGTGTCGGTGGTCAGCAAACTCAAATCGGTATAGAAGCGAGCGGTCGAGGGATTGTAATTCCCCGTGCCGAGGTGAGCGTAGCGCCGAATCTGGCCGTTCGATTCGCGGCGCGCCACCAGCGCCAGCTTGCAGTGCGTTTTCAGCCCGACCACGCCGTAATACACCTGCACGCCGGCTTCCTGCAAATTGCGCGCCCAGCGAATGTTGGAAGCTTCATCGAAACGCGCCTTGAGCTCGACGACCACGGCGACTTCTTTTTTCGAGGCGGCATCGATCAGCGCGCGGACGATGGGCGAATTCTCGCTGGTGCGATAGAGCGTCTGCTTTATCGAGAGGACGTCCGGGTCCTGCGCGGCGCTTTCGATGAAGCGCACGACAGCGGAATAAGAATCATAGGGATGATGGAGCAGAAAATCGCGCTTGCGAATCAATTCGAAAAGCGAAGCAGCGCCGGGCTTCAGCGCCAATTCGCGCGGAGCGAACGGAGCGAACTTCAGGTCGGGGCGCGGCGTCTGATCGTACATGTGGAAAAGCCGGGAGAGATTCACCGGTCCACGAACACTGAAAACCTGCCAGGGTGCAAGGCGGAAATTCGCCTGCAAGCGGTCAATGATTTCCTGATTCGCGCCGGCTTCGATTTCCAGGCGTACGGCCGCGCCTTTGCGGCGGCGGTGAAGCTGCGTATCCACGGAATCAAGGATGGAGCGTGATTCCTCTTCCTCGAGGTACAGATTGCTATTGCGCGTGACGCGGAAAGGCGCGGCGGAAAGAATTTCGTAGCCGTGGTAAAGCCGCTCGGCGAAGGCGTGGACGATGTCGTGGAGGAAAACGTACTCGACAGCGCCTTCCGTCGATGGCAGCAGAACCAGTCGAGGGAGCGCCCGGGGAACCGTGACGACTCCGAGGTAAGTATGCGAGCCGCGGCCCTTGCGCTTAAGCAGGAATGCGAGGCACAGCGCTTTATTAAGGACGTGCGGAAACGGATGCGCCGGGTCCACGGTGACCGGAGTGAGCAGCGGATCGATTCCCTTGGTGTAAAAATTCTCGATGTACTCGCGTGCCGCGGGGCGCAACTCAGCCAGGCTGAGAACGCGAATGGATTCGGAAGCGAGGGCTGGGACGAGCTCGCCCTGCCAGCAGTCATACTGGCTCTTGACGAAGTCGTGGATTTTTGCGGAAAGCTCGGTGAGGACATTTTCGGGGATGCGGCCGTCGGGGCCGGGTTCACGATTGCCGTGCTCGACTTGCTGGAGGATGCCGGCGACGCGGACTTCGACGAATTCGTCGAGATTGCTCGCGGTGATGGCGAGAAATTTCACGCGCTCAAGGATCGGATTGGCCGGATCGCGAGCCTCTTCAAGGACGCGTTGGTTGAACTGCAGCCAGGAAAAATGACGATTTAGGAAGTGCTGGGGATCAGCGACACTACTGCGAGCCATAAGTACCTCTGAGACCGATGAGCGTAACCCCCCAATGTTACGGCAATGTTACTGCAAATTGGTGCACAATCGACGGGAGATGGTGGCAGCACAAGCGAGGAGAAATTATGCGGGAGACACCGGGCGCATGGCTGGCGAAGGGTGGCGAAATCGCCCGCACCTGAAAGTAAATGGGTTGCTTGTTACCGAACATATGGCCCGGATGGCGCGTAGGTGAGATATCATTCGACCAGGTCGTCGTCTTATCTAACAACATAAATTACACGAGAGGCCGCCCAGCTTGGTACCGACCACGAGAATAGGAATACTAGCTCTTTGCTTGTGGACGGTTCTTTTCCTGGGTTGCTGCGGTGGAGGCGGGGCGGCGGTGCAATCCATCAACGTTACAGCCTCGAATCTGAGCATCGCCAAGGGGCTGACGACGCAATTCAGAGCTATCGCCACGCTGAGCAACGGGATGACGGAAGACGTGAGCGGCTCAGTGGCCTGGACCTCGTCCAATACGGGCGTAGTGACGATCGCAAGCGGCGGCCTGGCAAAGGGTGTGGATGTGGGGAGTGTGACGATTCAAGCTACATCCAACAATGGCGTCGTGGGCTCCGCGATGTTGCAGGTGACTGTCGCCACGGTCGTTTCGATCGGCGTGACGGGCGCGAATTTTTTGATCCCTAAGGGGAGATCGGAGCAGTTTACGGCCACCGGAACATTTACGGATGGCAGTACGCAGGACTTGACCGCGTTGGTGACATGGAGCTCGACCAACACGAGCGTCGCCACGATCACGGCAGGCGGGCTCGCGACGGCGGCTGGCAACGGCATGACGACAATTCAGGCGACACTAGGGGACTTGCAGGGATCCTTCAACTTGAATGTGATGCCCATAACACTTGCCGTGCTGGTGGTGGGGCCGCAAAATCCCGTCATCGCAGACGCCGGCGCGACCCAGGCTTTCACCGCTACGGGGCATTTCAACGATGGGAGTACGCAGGACCTGACGGCAAGCGTCACGTGGACGTCTTCGAATACGAGTGTGGCGACAGTGAGCGGCGCCGTGGCGACAAGCCAGGCACTGGCGGCTGGCGCGAGCGCGGGCTTCACTTCAATTCAGGCGACGGTAGGATCCATCACGGGCGTAGCCATCCTCAGCGTGACGAGCCACACCGGCAACGGCTTCGCCGGCGTCTTCACTCAGCACAACGACATCTCCAGAACAGGATTGAACGCGAACGAGAACATCTTGACCACCGCGAATGTCGGCAGCACCACGACGTTTGGAAAGAAATTCTCGTACCCGGTGGACGGTTACATTTACTCTCAACCACTCTATGTGCCCAACGTGAACATCGGAGGAGTGACGCACAACGTCGTGATTGTGGCCACCGAAGGAGACAGCGTCTATGCCTTCGATGCCGACAATAACACCAGCGCGAACGCGAGTCCGCTGTGGCATGCGAACCTGATCGATACGGCGCACGGCGCAACAGCGGGCGAAAAAACCGTGAACAGCAGCGCGGACATCAACTGCACCGATTTGATTCCGCAGGTTGGCAGCACCAGCACGCCCGTGATTGACCCCAGCACCGGGACGATTTACGTGGAAACAAAATCCAAGCAGCCCGCCGGGCCGCAATTTTTCCACCGCCTGCATGCCCTGGACATCACTACGGGAAATGAAAAATTAGGAGGGCCAGCCGTGATCGCGGGTTCGGTTCCGATTTCGGGCGGAGGGACGGCGACGTTTGTCCCTCTCAATCAGAATAATCGCCCCGGCTTGCTATGGTTGAACGGAATCATTTACGTCGCCTATGCTTCCCACTGCGACAGCACGTTTCCCTATTACGGCTGGGTATTTGCCTATAATGCGGCCAGCTTGTCCCAAGTAGCTCTTTGGAATGACACCCCGACGTCGGAATCCAGCAATGGCGGCCTTGGAGGGATCTGGATGTCGGGAGCGGGAATTGCCGGGGACTCTGCGGCGAATGTTTTTCTGTCCACCGGGAATGGGGATTTCGACGATCCAGGGGAATCCAATGAAGAGGATGTCCCGCGGACAGAATTGGGCGACAGCAACGTGAAGCTTTTTTACAACGGGACTACCACCTTCTCGCTGCTTGATTATTTCACGCCTTTTGACCAACTCAATCTGGCCCAGCAGGACACGGATTTGGGATCAGGCGGCGTTCTTCTGCTTCCCGACCAGGATGGCAGCCACCCACACGAATTGGTGCAGGCAGGCAAGGATGGAACGATCCATGTGATTGACCGGGACCAGATGACCACGGCCAATGAACATTACTGCCCGCCGACAACCTGTTCAAATAGCGATCCCGAAATCGTGCAGGAACTTGTAACTACGGTCGGCGGCATGTGGAGCATCCCAGCATACTGGAACGGCAATGTTTATTTCTGTGGATCCGGAGATAACCTTAGGGGATTCGCGTTCGGCAATGGAATGCTTGGTGCGAGTCCGAGTATCACTTCAAATCATGCGTTTCAGTTTCCGGGCTGTGTTCCAACCGTGTCGGCAAATGGAACAAGCGATGGCATCGTCTGGGCGATTGATACAAGCAATTATGGTCCGCCGGCTCAAAAAATGGCTGGCCCCGCCGTACTCTATGCCCTCCGCGCGGATACCCTCGCTTTGTTGTGGAATAGCTCCCAGGCTTCGGGCAATCGTGATGTCGCCGGAAACGCGGTGAAGTTTTCCGTCCCCACCGTCGCGAATGGCAAGGTGTACATCGGCACTCAAGCGGA
The DNA here is from genome assembly GCA_963701005.1 of uncultured Acidobacteriota bacterium. Lineage (GTDB taxonomy): Bacteria > Acidobacteriota > Terriglobia > Acidiferrales > UBA7541 > Palsa-295. The sequence goes on along the minus strand of OY969555.1, from coordinate 301,595 downwards.
ACTCGACGTTTACGGCACGCTGCCCTAGGGCCGTGTTTTTGATAAGTCTTCCCCAATCGCATGGTCCGCACTCCATTGGTTCCACTTTTTCAACCCAAGTCAGATCCTGGTTACGGATCCTCCCTTCAAGCGGCGGAAGATAGGTCCGGAAATCATCACTCCGAGAGATCAGTCTGTTCGGGCGTTACGCGGGGCTCGGCAAAATCTAATTGAGGTGGTTGAGGAAGGGTGCTGATAAAATCGGCGCATGGATTTCGAACCGAACGACAAAACGAAGGAATTGCAGCGCCGCTTGCGCGCCTTCATGGATGAGCACATCTATCCGAATGAGCAGCGCCACGAGCAAGAAATCGAGCGCGACCGGTGGGCTCCCACCCGCGTGATCGAAGAGCTAAAACCGAAAGCGCGCGCCGCGGGGCTGTGGAACTTATTTTTGCCCGATGATGACCAGGGTGCGGGATTGACGAATCTCGAATACGCGCCGCTCTGCGAAATTATGGGGCGCAGCTTCATGGCGCCCGAAGTCTTCAACTGCTCGGCGCCCGACACGGGCAATATGGAAGTGCTGGCGCGTCACGGTACGCCGGAACAGAAGGAACGCTGGCTGAAACCGTTGCTCGCGGCTGAAATCCGATCGTGTTTTGCGATGACTGAGCCGGCGGTGGCATCATCCGACGCGACCAACATCGAAGCCAGCATCGTCCGCCAGGGAAACGAGTACGCGATCAACGGCCGGAAGTGGTGGACTTCCGGCGCTGGCGACCGCCGCTGCAAGATCGCAATTTTCATGGGTAAGACGGATCCGTCGGCTCCCGCGCACACGCAGCAGTCCATGATCCTGGTGCCCATGGACGCGCCCGGAGTGAAAATCGAGCGGATGCTGACGGTTTTTGGCTACGACCACGCGCCGCACGGGCATGGCGATGTGACGTTCACAAATGTTCGAGTCCCCGTCTCAAATATTTTGCTGGGGGAAGGACGCGGATTTGAAATCGCCCAGGGGCGGCTGGGACCTGGGCGCATTCACCACTGCATGCGCTGCATCGGCGTGGCGGAGCGGGCGCTTGAGTTGATGTGCAAGCGCGTGCGAGCTCGCGTGGCTTTCGGCAGACCGCTCGCGGAACAGGGAACCATCCGCGTCGACATTGCGAATTCGCGAATGGAAATCGAGCAGGCCCGTTTGCTCACGCTCAAGGCCGCTTCCATGATGGACACAGCCGGTAACAAAGCGGCGCGCGGAGAAATCGCCATGATCAAAGTGGTCGCGCCGGCCGTGACCCTGCGAGTGCTCGACCGCGCAATCCAGGCGCATGGCGGCGCAGGCGTTTCGCAGGACACATTTCTCGCGAGCGCCTGGGCGAATGTCCGCACGCTCCGATTGGCTGATGGGCCGGACGAAGTGCACATGGAAGCGCTGGCCAAGCAAGAGCTCAGAAAATGGGAAAAGGCGCGGGCGCAATCTGAACCGCGCTAACCGCTGACTTTGGAGCTTGTCCGGGTTTACGGGAGGGCATATGGGCGGAGCAGCTGCAAACGTACTTAATATCCCCAGGCCGCCGGTGTTCGCGACGCCGGAAGAAGAGCGCACGCACCGCAAGCAGCGGCTCGCGGCAGCCTTCCGCCTTTTTTCGCGCTTCGGATTCGATGAAGGAGTGGCTGGACACATCACGGCTCGCGATCCGGAGCAGCGCGACCATTTCTGGGTGAATCCGTTCGGGATGCACTTCGGGCAGATTCGCGCGTCGGATTTGATTATGGTGAATCACCGCGGCGACGTGGTGGAGGGAAAGTACCCGGTGAACGCGGCGGCCTTTGCGATTCACTCGCAGGTGCATGCGGCGCGCCCGGACGTGATTGCCGCGGCGCATGCCCACTCGATGTACGGGAAATCGTGGGCGACCCTCGGACGGTTGCTTGATCCGATTACGCAGGATGCTTGCGCGTTTTATGAGGACCACGCCGTGTTCGCGGATTTCACGGGCGTGGTGTATGAAACGTCCGAGGGCGAACGCATCGCGAAGGCTCTCGGCCAGTGCAAAGCCGCGATACTGCGCAATCACGGGCTGCTCACGGTTGGGCAAACGGTGGAAGAGGCCGCGTGGTGGTTCATCACCATGGACCGGAGCTGCCAGGCCCAGCTTCTGGCGGAGGCCGCCGGAGCGCCGGTGAAAATCGATCCTGCGAACGCCGCCGCGACGCGGGAGCAGGTGGGGTCGCATCTGGCGGGGTGGTTTCAATTTCAGCCGCTTCTCGCGCGCGTCATTCGCGAAGAGCCCGATCTCCTGGAATAGAATTTTTCGATTGTGGCCGAAGGCCAGCCTCCAAATTTCTATGCCGCCACTCGTGGTGGAAAATCCGCAAGCACTGAAGGATTTCGTTGGGCGAGAAATCGCCGTCACGGACTGGTTCACCGTGACGCAGGAGCGGATTCATCAGTTTGCGGAAGCCACGGAAGACCGGCAGTGGATTCACGTGGATCGCGAACGCGCGCAAAAAGAATCCCCTTACGGGACAACGATTGCGCACGGCTTCCTGACGCTTTCGCTGCTGAGCTATCTCTGGAAGCAGGCCATCGAAATTCGCAGCGGCACTCGGATGGGCATCAACTACGGCTTGAACCGCGTGCGCTTTCCTTCGGCTGTGCGCGCGGGTTCGAAAATTCGCGCGCGCGTCACGCTGCAATCCCTCACGGAACTTTCCGACGGCACGGAGGCAACTTTTTCCTTTTTCGTTGAAGCCGAGAATGCGCAAAAACCCTGCTGCACGGCGGAGTGGATCGTTCGCTACTATTCCTGATCGCACGCGAATCCCGGCAGCAAATCCCCCCTGCTTAGAAGAAAGAAAACCTAAATCGAGGCGCTCTCGGCGGAGCTGAGAGAAGCGCGCAAGAGAATTTTGACGACCTCGGACATCGAGGCAAAGCGCGCGTCCTTCGTCAATCCCTGGTGATAGCGGTAATAAATCTGCTGCACGATCACCGCGACCTTGAACCTCGCGAATGCCAGGTAGAAGGGCATGTGCGAGACGTCGCGTCCGGTCGTTCGCGCGTATCGTTCGACAAACTGCGCGCGCGTTAGGCTGCCGGAAAGGTTCGTGGGGCTCCAGCGGATTTTCTGCAATTCCTCCGGATCGCCGGGCTCCACCCAATAGGCGAGCGCCGTGCCGAGATCGCTCAACGGATCGCCGATGGTGGACATCTCCCAATCCAGCACGCCGATAATTTTCGTGATGTCGGCCGGATCGAGGACGACATTGTCGTACTTGTAGTCGTTGTGAATCAGAGCGGCTTCGCTCGTCGAGGGCATGTGCGCGGTCAGCCAGGATGAGATGCGTTCGATTTCCGGCAGATAGTGAGTCCGCGAGCCATGGTAACGCTCGCTCCACCCGCGGACCTGGCGTTCGAGATAACCCTGCGGTTTTCCCAGATCGGCGAGCCCGATGGCGGAATAATCCAGGCTGTGAAGCTGCGCGAGATTGTCCACGAACGATTCGCTCAGCCGCCGCGCGATCTCAGGTGTGAATTCCAGTCCCGGAGGCAAAGCCCGCCGCAGAATGACGCCGCGGATCGGCTGCATCACGTAGAATGGCGCGCCCAGGATGGCGAGGTCGTCACAGAAGAGAAGCACCTCCGGTGCCGGCGGGTACGCGGCGTGAAGTTTCGCGAGGACGCGGTATTCGCGGCCCATATCGTGCGCAGATTTCACTTTGCTGCCGAATGGCGGGCGCCGCAGAACCAGCTCGCGATTTCCGAGCCGCACGAGATAAGTAAGGTTGGAATGGCCGCTGGGAAATTGCTCCACGGCGAGCGGCCCCGCGGCTCCGGGAACCCGGCTCAGCAGGAACGGCTCGAGCTTTGAAATATCGAGCTCTTCGCCGGGCCGCACCGCCGATGCATGATCTCGAAAATCCGGCATAACTCTTCCGAATTTGTATCCCTCAGCGATAAGTGAGCAATGCCAGGTTGTCGAGATGCGGAAACGCGTTGAACGCGCTCAGCGTGAACCGCTCGCCGGAAAACAGGAACTCCGTGTGTGAACAGTTGCGAGACATCCACGCGACGCGCAACGTATCCTGCGCTGATAGATTCAGGGCGCGCTGGATGCCGACTGCAATCGGCCCGCCGGAGCAAAATACCACCGAGCATTCGCCGTGCCTGGCGCTGGACATGAGTTGCCATAGCCCGCGGTTCACGCGAGCCGCGAATTCAAGCCACGATTCTACGCCGGGTACAACTAGCTCTCCAGCCACCCACATGTCAATAATTGCCTCGACCAGTTTCTGGAAGCTCTTCGAGCGGTCAACGGGCGTGGCTGCGTCGAGATATGTCTGGTGCATATCGCGGATTTCGGCGTCGCCCTCGAGCAATCGCGGCAGACCATATTTCATCACCGCCTCGCCGTGGTATTCGTCGAATTCTTGAAGCACGACCGGCTCGGGCAGCGCATGGCCGGCTTCGCGCGCGGCCGCCGCCGCAATTCTCGCGGTATCCATTTGCCGCACGCGCGGTCCTGAAAACACTCGATCGAAATTTATCTTCTGCCGCGCCCAATACTCGCCCAGCGCGCGCGCCTGCTTTTCGCCTATGGGGGAAAGCTTGTCGTAATCCGGCTCGAGGTAAGAAGCTTGCGCATGGCGCAGGAGGAGAACGCGGCTCATCAGGTCCTTGGCGACTACGCCGTCGCGCCCTGGCCCTTATTGAAATCGGCGAACTTTTTGCCCTGCTCGGCCAGTTGCTTCAGCAAAGGCGCGGGACGCCAGAGTTCGCCATGCTGCTGATGAAATTCCGTGACGCGATCGTAAACCTTCTTGAGGCCCACGGTGTCCGCGTACCACATCGGCCCGCCGCGGTAAGCGGGGAAGCCGTAGCCGTTGATATAAATGATGTCGATATCCACAGCGCGCAGTGCGAAGCCTTCTTCCAGGATGCGCGCGCCTTCGTTGACGAGCGCATAGACGCAACGATCCACGATTTCCTCGGCCGAAATTTGCCGCTGCGGAATGCCCGCTTCGGCCGCCCATTTGCGCACCAATTCAGTGACTTCGGGATCGGGTGACGGCCGGCGATTTTCGTCGTACTTGTACCACCCGGCGCCCGTCTTCTGGCCGAAGCGGCCCATTTCGCAAAGACGATCCTCGGCGAGCGGATCGCGTGTGCCGGGCTTTCGTAGGTGGCGATTCTCCTTACGGATACGCCAGCCGACGTCGAGTCCCGCCAGGTCGCCGGTTGAGAGCGGGCCCATGGCCATGCCGAATTCATAAAGCGCGTTGTCCACCGCCTCGATTCCTGCGCCTTCCTCCACCAGAAATTGCGCCTCGCGGCGGTAAGGGCCAAACATGCGGTTGCCGACGAAGCCAAAGCAATTGCCGACAAGAACGCCGACCTTGCCGAGTTTTTTCGAGAGCTGCATGCAAGTCGCGATCACTTCCTTGCTGGTCGCCTTGCCGCGGACGATTTCAAGCAGCCGCATCACGTTCGCAGGGCTGAAGAAATGCGTGCCGATGACGAATTCGGGGCGTGACGTGGCCGACGCAATCTCGTCGATATTGAGCGTGGACGTGTTGCTGGCAAGAATCGCGCCAGGCTTGCAGATGCGGTCGAGCTCGCCGAAGATTTCCTTCTTCAGCGCCATGCCTTCAAAAACGGCTTCGATCACCAGGTCCGCGCCGGAAAAACCGTCATAGCTCAGCGTAGGCTGAATCAATTTCAGCCGCTCTCCGGCCGTTTGCTCCGAGAGGCGGCCGCGCTTCACGGAATTCGCGTAATTTTTCTGAATGTTGCCGAGCCCGCGATCGAGCGCAGCCTGGTCGGTCTCCTTCAGCACCACCGGAATGCCGGCATTGGCCAGCACCATGGCGATTCCGCCGCCCATTGTCCCGGCACCGACCACAGCCGCGGAATTCACCGGAATCACAGGCGTTTCCTTCGGGATGTCGGGAATCCTGGCCACTTCGCGGTCGCCAAAAAAAACATGGATCAGCGCCTTCGACTGGTCCGAGAAGAGGCAATGCACGAAGCGCTCGCGCTCCGCCTTGCAGCCTTGCTCGAAGGGCAGGCGCGTGGCGTCTTCTACGGAATCGATGGCGGCGAGCGGCGCGATCAAGCCGCGCTGTTTTTTGCGCGCCGAATCGCGCGCAGCCGCGAAGAGAGGCGCGTTCTGATCGGGCGTGCCAAGTTTTTCATTGCGGTCGCGTGTCTTGGGCGCAGGCTTATCCGCGATTTCGCGGGCGAAAGCAACGGCTCCTGCCAGCAGATCGCTCTCGATCAATTTGTCAACGATGCCAAATCGCAACGCTTCCTGCGCGGAGATGGGATTGCCTTCAGCACACATTTCGAGGGCTTTCGCGACGCCCGCCAGGCGAGGAAGCCGTTGCGTTCCTGCCGCGCCGGGGATGAGCCCAAGCTTCACCTCCGGCTGGCCCACTTGCGCGCCGGCAGCCGCCACGCGGTAATGTCCCGCGAGCGCCAATTCCAGGCCGCCGCCGAATGCCGTGCCATGAATGGCCATCACTACGGGCTTGCGCGAATTTTCGATTCGCAATAGCACGCTCGGAAAATCCATCGTGCCGCTCGACTTGCCTGAAGTAAGCTTCCCGAATTCCTTGATGTCCGCTCCAGCGACAAACGTGCGGCCTCCCCCAATCAGCACCGCAGCTTTGACGCTGTCGTCCTTGCCGATTTGCTCGATGGCCTCAGCGATGCCCTCCGGCACGCCGGGGCTGAGCGCGTTCACCGGCGGATTATTGATGGTGATGATGGCGATGCCGTTCTCTTTGGTGAGTTGGACGAGGTCGCTCATGGTAGTCGCTCTCTTTGCCTGAAAATTACGCGGACTTGGCGGAACAAGCGGCGGAATCAATCGTCAGCCGCGCAATGCGTTCGCGATGAAAAGTCGAATCGCCGAACATGGTCTCAGACGATTTCGCGCGCCGGTAGTAGAGGTGCACATCATTTTCCCAGGTAAAGCCCATGCCGCCATGTACCTGAATCCCGCGGTTGCCCACGGTGCGCGCGGCGTCGCTCGCGTACATTTTTGCGATGGAAACGGCCACCGCGGCGTCGGGCGCGTTTTCTTCCAGCGTCCAAGCGGCGTAATAGGCCGCCGAACGCGAACTCTCCGTTTCCAGATACATATCGGCGCACTGATGCTGCACAGCCTGAAATATTCCAATTGGTTTGCCGAATTGCTTTCGCGTCTTTGCATACTCGACGGCGATATCGAGCGTCCGCTGCATGCCACCGACCATTTCCGCCGCCAAAGCAGCCGTCGCGATGTCGAGTGCTTTCGGCAAACCCTGCGCATCTCCCAATTTCACGGCCGGCGTATTCTCAAAATGCACCACGTACAATTTGCGCGTGAAATCCATGCCAACCATCGGCGTAATCCGAATCCCCGGCGCATCCGCATCAACAATGTACACTCCGTCTCGCGCGACAACGACGATGAAATCGGCCGCGGCGGCGTCCGAAACAAACAGCTTCTCTCCGCTCAGCGCTCCCTTTACCGCTGAAACCTGCGCGCTCCCCGGATCCCAATTCGCGCTCGCTTCCAGAATCGCCACGGTGGAACGCAACTCACCGCGGCAAATGGGCCCGAGGTATTTCTTTTTTTGCTCCGCAGTTCCAGTGGCGTTAAGCACCGCGCCGGCAAGCACAACGGTGGAAAAGAATGGGCCGGGCAGAAGCGCGCGCCCCGCCTCCTCCATCAGCAGAATGAGTTCGACTTTCCCGAGCCCCGCGCCTTCGTACTCCTCCGGAAAAATGATCCCGGTAAACCCTTGCTCAGCCATCTTCGACCAAAGCGCGGCATCGTAGGCGGTATCCGTTTCCATCAATCGCCTCACGTGCGCCATCGGACATTCCGCCGCGAAAAATTTTCGCGCATTGTCCACCAGAATTTGCTGGCTATCGTTCAATCCGAATTGCATCGTGGTCCCCTTAGTAGCTTCTTGGCAAGCCGAGCACAAAGTGCCCGATGATGTTGCGTTGAATCTCCGACGTGCCCGCTTCAATCGTATTGCCGCGCGTGCGCAAATAACCGTAAGACCAAATTCCGTGGTCTACAGCCCGGCTATCCGTTCCCAGCAGTTGTCCGTACGGGCCCAACAGCTCCTGCGCAATTTGCTGCACACGCTGATTCAACTCGCTCCAGAAAATCTTCAAAATCGACCCCTCCGGGCCGGGAGCGCCAGTCGCAGTGATGCGGCTGAAAGCGCGCATTTGATTCAAGCGCATGATTTCGATTTCGGCGTAGCACTGCGCGAGCTTCTGCCGGATCACGGAGTCCTGCGCGGCGGGCTTGCCGTTCCGCTGCACCGTATGCGAAAGCTCGATGAGACGGTCAATATTGCGCTTGAAGAGGAGATGCAACCGCGCGCCATAAGCGCCGCGTTCGTGCATCAGCGTGCTGATGGCCACATTCCACCCGTCATTCACCTTGCCGAGAACATTCGCCGCGGGTACGCGCACGTCGCGAAAAAAAATCTCGTTGAATTCCGATTCGCCGGTCATCTGCCGCAGCGGACGCACGTCCACTCCCGGCACTTTCATATCCACCAGCAGCACCGTGAGGCCTTTATGTTTCGGCACGTTGGGATCGGTGCGCACCACGAGCTCGCACCAGTCGCCCACCCAGCCGTAACTCGTCCACACTTTTTGGCCGTTGACGATATACGTATCGCCCTCAAGCCGCGCTTCCGTTTGCAGGCTGGCCAGGTCCGACCCCGCATTCGGCTCGGAAAATCCCTGGCACCAGATTTCCTCCGCACCCAGAATTTTCGGTATGTACCGTTTCTTCTGAGCTTCCGTCCCGTACGCAATGATCGTCGGGCCGATCAATCCCAGGCCAAGCGAATTGGCCATGGGCGGCGCTTCCGCGCGCGCCATTTCCTCCCAAAAGATTGCTTGCAGCATCAGGCTGGCGCTGCGCCCTCCGTATTCTTTCGGCCAGGAGACCGCGGCCCAGCCACCTTCGTGGAGCTTTTGTTGCCATGCGCGCAAATAAGGAAACGACTCCTCCAACGGCTTTTCGCGCCATTCGCTCCAGTCCTTGGGAACATTGGCGCTGAGCCACGCGCGCAATTCGTCGCGAAACTGCAATTCTTCGGCAGTCAGGTTCAGATCCATCTGGGAAATCCCTCCGGCAGTCTATTCACTTTTTCTCAGCAGCCGCGCTGCGCATGGTCTCCTGGCCTCCCCAATATTGCTTCCGCAAATCCTTCTTCAGGATTTTTCCCGTGCCCGTCTTCGGCAGCGCGGACAAAAATTCAATGCTGCGCGGCACTTTATAATGAGAGATCCGCGAGCGGCAAAAATCGAGCAACTCCTGTTCGCCGGCCTCTGCGCCGGGCTTCAGCACCACGAGCGCCTTGGGCACCTCGCCCCACTTCGGATCCGGGACGGGGATCACAGCGACCTCGTACACAGCGGGATGCGCGACGAGAGCTTTCTCGATCTCAAGCGATGAAATATTTTCCCCGCCGCTCACGATGATGTCCTTCTTGCGGTCCACGATCAGGATGTAACCTTCCGAATTGATGGTGGCCATGTCGCCGGAGTGGAACCACCCGCCCCGCATCACGCGCGCGGTCGCCTCAGGCTGCTTCCAGTAACCCTCCATCACGCCGTCGCCGCGCGCCACGATTTCGCCGATGCTCTTCCCGTCACGCGGGACATCCACGTCATTGGGATCCACCACGCGAAGCTCCACACCGGGGACCGCGAACCCGGTCATCGCCTGTCCGGCGTAATGTTCTTCTTTCCCCCATTGCAGGCCCACTTTCATGGGTGAAATGGAAAGAGTGGGAGAAGTTTCCGTCAGCCCGTAGCCGGAAAAGCAATTGCAACCGAGCTTTTCTTCCACTTCTCTCACCAGCGTGGGCGAAGACGCCGCGCCGCCGATTACCACTCGCTCGAGACTGCTCAAATCGTATTTCGTCCGCTCGGAGCAATTCACGAGCGCGGCGGCCATCGTAGGCACCAGGCTGCACGATTGCGCGCGCTCCTTTTCGATCAAGCGGAAAACTTCCGGCGGATCGAAGCGGTGAATCATCACGTGCGTTGCGCAAGCGAAAGTCACCGAGTGCGTCACGCCCCAGCCATTGGCGTGAAAAAGCGGAATCGTGTGCAATTCCACGGTGTCAGGCTTCGTCTGGAAAGTGATGCAAATCGTGATTCCGTGCAGGTACACATTTCGGTGAGTCAGCATCACGCCCTTGGGCTCCGCGCTGGTCCCGCTGGTGTAGAAGAGTTCGGCCCGCGAGTTCTCATCGATTTCCATGATATCGGCGCGATAGGGCGTAGCTGCCGCGAGCAGTTCCTCGTAATTCTGCGGCGAAAGCCAGGCGGGCTGCGGAGGACGATCGAGCAGGAAAAACTGAGTGACGACAGTTGCCTTGTGGCGGAAGGAATCCACCATCGGCGTGAATTGGCTTTCGAGGAAGAGTATTTCTGCGCCCGCGTCGTTCAATATATAGGCCAGTTCATCGGGAGCCAGGCGAATATTCAATGGAAGCAGCACCGCCCCAGCCTCGAGCACGCCGTAATACGCTTCGAGGAGCCGGTGGCAATTCGTGCTGAGAAACGCCACGCGGTCTCCACGCTGCACTCCAGCAGCGCGCAAAGCCCCCGCGAGACGGCTCACGCGCTCTGCAAACTGCGCGTACGTGAAACGATTTTCCCCGCAGACGACCGCGAGCTTGTTGGGGTAATGCTCGCTCGCGTAGCGAAGAAACCGAATGGGAGTGAGAGGGACGTTCATGGTCTAGTTGGCTCCAATCACGCGGACTGGCCTCCATCCACCACAAGCACATGCCCGGTGACGTAATCCGAGGCCTCCGAAGCAAGGAACACCGCCGCTCCTTTCAAATCCTGTTCGCTCCCGAAACGCCCCAGGGGAATTCCTGCGAGCAACGAATCTTTGCCGCGCTGGATGACAACTTCCGACATGTGCGTCGGAAACCACCCCGGCGCAATCGCATTCACATGGATATTGTGCATGGCCCATTTGCACGCCAGGTCCTTGGTGAAGATGATCACGCCGCCTTTGCTCGCATGGTAGCCAATGGCCTGCAATTGCGGCGGCGATCCGCCCAGGCCCGCCACCGAAGCGATGTTGATAATCTTGCCGCGCTTCTGCCGAATCATCACCTTCCCCACAGCCTGCGAGCACAGGAAAGTCCCCGTAAGATTCGTCTCGATCACTTTGTTCCATTGCTCGAGCGTCATTTCCTCCACGGGCGCGCCCCACGATACCCCGGCGTTGTTGATCAGGATATCGATCCGGCCGAAAGTTGCGAGCGTCGCGTCCACAACCTCCTGAATGCTGGCCGGATTCTTCACGTCGCAAGCAAGCGCCAAAGTCTTCACGCCCGCTGTTTTCTGCAATTCCTCCGCGGCTTGCTGGCATCGTTCCTTCTTGCGCGCGCAGAGCACCACGTTGGCGCCCGCCTCCGCAAGGCCTTCCGCCATCTGGCGGCCAAGCCCAATCGAGCCGCCAGTGATGATGGCCACACGTCCAGTGAGATCAAAAAGCTGCCTGACATTCATGAAGAAACCCTGAACCGCGCGAACGGCCTTTTCAACTTCGTTCTGTCCCTGAAGGGGGCATCTGGTCTCGTGCCCTCGCAGCTGGCTGAAAACAAGGCGGCGCCCAGCGTTCAGCGGAGCGCCGCCATTTTGCCGAACCCATCAGCCGTACGAGAGCCGAGCCGTGCAATCGTTTAGTGGCAGCCGAACCCGAACACGCATTCTCTATCGAAAACGTCAAACGGGCGGAGATACGGCCCCGGATGAAGTTCGATAAAGGCCGGCGGAGTTTCAAATACGCCCGCAGACGTGGCGAAAATATTGAAATCAGGCCCGAGCGCCGAAGCAGCCGCGTTCAGCTCGCTCACGTCTCCGTGCCATCTTCCCGTGTCCACGCGATCAATGAGCTTGCCGACGGCCGCGATTGTCTCCGCGGGAGTGAAAGCGCAGTGTCCCGCGCGGTCAATGAAATCGCGCCGCAGGAACTCTCCATTGCCCGCTTCGTCCACCACCTGCTTGTAGGCCGACTCATTTTCGTCCACCACCAGGCCGTCACCCTTCGTGTGCAGCGTGAGGACGGGGAAGTGAATCCGGCCGTTGTAAATGACATTGTTCTCGAGATATTCAACGGCCTCCGGATTCGCCTTGATTCGAGCCGCGTGATTCAGCGCGTCGAGGTCCGCGTCAAGATTCAGGCCTGCCTCGCGGTATAGCGCTTTCACTTCTTCGCGGTCAAGCGAGAGATTGAATTGCTGCCTGAAATCCACTCCAGTGGTCCAGGAAACATTGCCGCCCGCCCGCAGTTCCAATTCCTCGCGGAATGCAAACACAAATGGGAAATCCACCTCCGCGTCCCACAGAAACTGGTTTTCTTCCTGGCTCGCGTAGTCCGTCGGGGCAGGCTCGGGTGATAGAGAAGTGAACCAGCCGGGTGTGTTGCCGAGCGCCGCTCCCAAAGCGATTCGCGCTCTGCCCTGAGGCGTTGCCTGCGCTTCGGCAAGAATCTCCTCGGCAAGCTCAAAGTTAGCCGTGGGATTGGTGATGTTCACAACTTGCAGGCCGCTTCCCGGCGCAATCAAAGTGCTGAACGCCACTTCCGCGTCGAGCGCCGTATTCCAGGTGGCCACGCCGCCGGCAAGCACGCCGCACATCGGCAGCGCTGCGTCAAAGCGGTGAGGGTTCCGTTGAATCAGCCCCGCCGTAATCATGCCGCCGAGCGAGTGTCCCCACGCGATTGTCCGCCGTGGGTGGCCAAAGGCGTTATCGAATATATCGAGCACGGCGATTTGATCCACCAGCGCTTCCTGCACAGCCCAGCCCGTATGCGCGTAAGAAGATCCTGCGAGCGCGTACCCGCTCGCCAGCATGAATGCGCCCGTCACGGGATCGCCCACATCTTCGGCAGGGTTTGCGGCGCCCGGGACTACATAGCCGTGGCTGTAGAGAAATAACGTGCCGTTCCAATTTGCCGGCACTTGAATCAGAAAAGTTGCGCCGTCGGGCAGGCTGCCAGGCAGCGTCGTGACGCCTGCTTGCGCAAAAGCGGTTCCAGAAACTGCGAAAAGCAAAATCGCTGCCAGCGCGAGAGAGAAGATCACCGTCTTGATGGTTCGATGCATGTCTAACTCCTCCTCTTATCGAATTTAGAGAATTCACCGCTCTCGTTGAAACCGATTGCGCTGAATTCCTACCCGCGACGCGCGGGGACACCACGACCAAACCGAGAGGATCTGCGGAGTTTCGCCGGCGGTAGCCTCTCGGGCTACCGCCGGCGATCGGGAACGAAACTCTAAAAGTTAAACCGGAATCCGAGCTGTATCTCACGCTTCGGAAATGCCGACGTGAATCCCAGCGGTTGGCTCGGAGAAAGAGACGAGGTCCCCGTCACGTTGAATGGCGGCGCGAACGCCGGGCCGACGATATTGTTCACGCTGGCATAGTTCGTCCGGTTCGCGATATTGAATCCTTCCGCGAGCAATTGCAGGCTGTACCTCTCGTTTAACTTGAAAGTCCGGCTGAGCCGCATATCGAAATTGATCAGGTCCGGACCCAGGCCGCTATTCCTCGGCGCACCTGGCGGACGGTCATTCGTGAAGTGATTGTCACTATTAATGTCCGCCCCGGCCAGTAGATTGAACGGGTGCCCGCTGTTGTAAGTGAAGAGCGGGGATAGCTCAAAGCCCGCAAGCCAGATGGACTTAAAGGGGCTGTCAAAGACGCCCGCAACCACCACTTTGTGCCGTTGATCGAAATCGGAGTTCGCCCGCTCGGCATTCAACTGAGTCGCATTGAATGGAGCATAGTCGCTGTTGAAATCCGTGGACTCATCAATGGCATGGCTGTACGTGTAATTCGCCAGCATCGTGAAATGATTCGAGAAGCGCTTCTTCAATTCCAGAATCCCGCCGTTATACACCGCCGACCCGACGGAGCTATATTGGTTGCTCTGGAGGATCGTCAGCGTGCCGTCCCGGAAGCAGGGATTCGTCGGGCTGATCACTGTACACACCGGCGCGCCCCAATCCTGGATTGGAATCCCATTGGTGGGAAGTCCGCTCGATCCTAGGTCAGTCGGAGCGCCCGGCAGCAGGTTCGTGTCAAGCGCCACGGGCAGGTGCTGGGTGTGAACGTAAATGTAACTCAGACCCAAAGAGAAGCCGCCCCCGAGCTCGCGCTCGATTCCGAGCGATGCCTGCTGCGATATCGGGCTCCTGTAGTTGGGCTGGCCGGTGAAAAGCACCGTTCCCGGCGGCAGTGCGCCGGTGTTGGGCACCTGGATGCCCAGCAAATTGATATCATGCAGAGTGATGCATGCAGGCTGTCCCTTCATCAGCGTGCAAGGGAACGCGGTTCCAAGTAATGACTGGAAGATCACGGCAGAGTTTGCCGCCGTGGGGTCTCCCGGAACGCCAGTCAGCTTCACCAGCGTGTTTGCAATTGTGCGGCTCCCATTCACATTGCCGAGAACGGAAACCACGCCGGGAATTTGCGCGTAAATCGGAGAGTAGAAAATCCCGTACCCGCCGCGCACCACCGTCTTGTGGTCATTGAACGGATCCCAGGCAAAGGAAACACGCGGGGCGAAATTCAATTTCGGCGTATGCAGCGGCCCATACTGGGAATCGAGCTCATAGCGCAGGCCATAGCTGAGCGTGAAATTCTGCCGCAGTTGCCACGAGTCCTGGATGAATGCGGCCGTGAACGGTCTCGTCTGCGTGTATTTCGGATTGCCGAACCCCTGCTCGTAAAACCCGGGCAATCCCAGGCTGAAACTCTGTAGATTGCTGAGGGCCGCGGTTGTTGTAGCGGGCAGCGACGACAGGCCACAAAAAAATGCCGGTGCTTGCAGGCATGGACTGAGGACGATTCCGGGCAGTTCCAAGAACTCGAATCGTCCGGGGAAGAAGGTCTGCGAAGTGGTATCGTTTCCGCGAACCAACTCATAGAAGCCCATCTTCCATGTGTGGTGGCCGCGAATCAGGCTCACATTGTCCGCAATCTCATAACGCCCGGCCCTGGTGTGGCTCGGCAGGAAGATGCCACGCCCAAAGAAACCGGCGCCCTCGACGTCAAGTCCAGGCCCGCCGGGATCGTTGGTATTCACGTTGAACTGATACATGTTCACCTGGACGCGCGCCTCGTTCTGCGTCGTGGGGCTGAACTGGTGAAACCACGCGCCTTGCACCGTGCTGTCCCAGGCAAGTTCGGATGTCCCGCGCGAAATGGCCGTCAAGGCCTGAACATCAGGGTCCGTTTCCGTTAGGTGCGCAGCGCTGTATCGTAACGATACTTGATTGTTCTCATTGACGCGGTGATCCAGGCGGATGGACCCAAGATGCGAACGAATCGGGAATGAAAACACTCCCCCATTTGCCTCAAACTGAAGAATGGCGAACTGGCTGATCGGAGTGTGTCCGGGCGCTGTGGGGCAGCCCCCAGGCCCCGCTGCCGGCGACGTCGTCAGGCAATTCGAGAGGATGGAAGCGCAGCTTCCCGGTCCACTGCCCCCCGGCAAAAAAATCGGTGGACCACTTACTGGATTCGTGGGATCCGACAAACAAGGCACCGAGGCTGCACCCGGCAGGGCAGCTAGCCCGTTGATAACATTCTGTTGCGTAAACCTGGGATCAAAACTGGGAAAGGGGTTAGGCCCGCCGGCAAAAGCCAGGGAAGGCCCGGCGAAGAGCGAACTATTCGTCAGTAGCGGCACAGAGTCGTTCGAATCCGAGTGCAAGCTTTCATAGGAGATAAACAAAAACGTCTTGTCCTTCTGGATCGGGAAGCCCACGCTGCCCCCGAATTGCTGGCGATTGAGTGTATTCTTGATCGGCGTGCCGGTTGAGGTGGTATTGAAATTCGCGAAAGTCGGATCGAACGCAAGGGCCGGGCTGAACGAAAACGGGTCCGCCGCATCCATGGCGTCATTCCGGAAAAAGCCGAAGACGCTCCCGTGCAAATCGTTCGTCCCGGACTTAGATACGATATTAACCGACGCGCCGCTGGCCCCGCCCAGATCCGCATTGTAGTTGCTCCGATTAATCTGAAACTCCTGCACCCCATCCTGGCTCAGCGTCAACCGCACCCCGCCGGCATCGTCGTTGGCCTCGCCGCCATCCACCGTCACGCTGTTGCCTCTTCCATTGCTCCCGTAAAAAGAAAGCCCGCTCTGAGGAGTCTGCTTCACGCGAAAGTCCGCATTATCCGCAATCGTATTGGAGTTGCTCACGCCCGGCATCAGCAGCGTGAACGTCAGATAGTCGCGCCGGGAAATCGGCAAGTCCGTGATGTACTGCTGCACCACGGTGTCCGCCTGGCTGCCCCGCTCCGTCTCCACCACCGGCGGCTCCGCGTTCACCTCCACCGTCGCCGAACTCGTGGCCACCTTCATGTGGAAGTCCAGCGTCGTGATCTGCCCCACGTTGACGACCACGCCCTTCACCAACTCGGTCTGAAACCCGTGGATCTGCGCCGTAATATCATAGGTAGTAGGCGGCAGCCCGGTCAGCCGGTAGTTGCCGCCAGTGTCCGTGGTGCCCGTGTGCTGTTCACCACGCCCCGTCTCCACCGCCACGATGGTCGCCTTCACCACCACGCCTCCCGTGGCATCCGTCACCAAGCCTCTCAGTTCGCCCGATGTCCCAACGCCTTGAGCGAGCGCCGGCCTGGGCGCAAACAGCAATGCCAATAGAATTAGTACCAGTGAGTTGATTGTCTTCATGGCTTCTCCTCCTGGATGGTGAGGCGCAATGCTTCTGAGATGTATCTGGCGGATCGTGGTTGCCCGTTCATCAAGCACTCCCAAGTTCACCGCCCCCAACGTTCCCTGATGCCCGGATGCCGGCAAATTGCCCCAAATTCCCGGGAATGCTCGCCTTCCGCGCAGCGACACAACCTCTATCCCAAAATCTGGAGCCCATCTCTACACTCTTTGAAATTCGCCGCCTAAAGCCCCCGTGCACCCATCGGAAATTGTGATAGCTCGTATCACATTTGCGAGACTAACGTCAAGACATAACCTTGAGCTATTCAAGTGAGGGTGTTGCCGCGGTAAACCTTGATTGGTGCGGAGAATTCTTGCGGAGAGAGTGCGTCGTTTGCAGCGATTCCTCGGGGAACAACTCAGCGAACGTTCAGCACCACGCGAGCGGAAATTTGCCCCTGGCGCAATTGATTCAGCACATCATTCGCTTCTTCGAGCGGGCGCGTCGCGATTCGGCAACGAACTTTTCCCGCCGCCGCCATCGCGAGCACCTCCCGCAAGTCCTGGCGCGTGCCCACAGCCGTCGCGCGAATCCGTACTTCCCGCGCAGCCATCATGATTGGCGGAAAACAGATGTTCTCCGCCGGCAAGCCCACGGCAAGCAGCGTTCCAGTGGGACGCAGAGAATTGAACGCCAGGTCGTACGCCGCCTTTGCCGCCGACGTGACGATCGCCGCATGAAAGCCGCCCCGGCTGCGCAATTCCTTGCCTGCGTCCTTCGCCGCTGAATTTATCGTATCCGAAGCTCCGCAAGCTCTCGCCAGCTCCAGTTTTTCCTCCGATATATCAATCGCCGTCACTTGCGCACCCATCTCGCGCCCGATTTGCACCGCCAGGTGGCCCAGTCCGCCAATTCCAATCACCGCCAGCCGCTCGCCCGGCGCAATCTTCGCCTGCTTCAGCGCTCGATAGACCGTCACGCCCGCGCAAAAAAGCGGCGCCGCCTGATCCGACGCAAGACTGTCCGGAATTTTCACCGCGTGACTAGCGGGCGCCTTCACGAATTCCGCGTACCCGCCGTCCACCGTGACGCCGGTGATTTTCTGCTTGATGCAGAGATTCTCATTCCCCTCGCGGCAAAATTCGCACTCCCCGCAACTCCAGTGCAGCCACGCCACGCCGACGCGGTCTCCCACCTCCAGATCGCGCACCCCCGCGCCTTTTTCAACCACCCGCCCGGCGATTTCGTGCCCGAGAATCAGCGGCTTCTTCACGATTCGCGCAAACTCCGGCCAATCCCCATCCGCCACGTGCAAATCGGAATGGCACACGCCGCACGCCTCGACCCGGATCAAAACATCTTCCGGCCCAAGGACTGGTGCGGCCACTTCCTCAAACGCTAGCGGCTTTTTGAATTCGTGCAGGACAGCTGCTTTCATCTATTTCGCCTTGGGAATTCTCAGCGTTGATGGAAGCAGGCGGGGAAAATGCGGCCTCACGGCTGCACGCCGCGCAGAAAAAACTCCACGGCATTGCGCGCACGTTCGGAAAGCTTGTGTGGCCCGGTCAGGTCCACGGCCCACTGGCGCACCACAGTGTTGAACAAGCCTTCCATGAATTCCGCCAGATGGACCACGGGGAATGCTTTCGTCACGTCGCCGCGCTTCTGACCCTCGGCAAGAATCTCTCGCAGCAAATTCACGGTCGCTTCCTCCGGCCCGCGCAATTCCGGCGAACGCACAGGATCCATCGCGCCCGCAAGTATCACCGCCTGCCAGAGCGGCCGGCCCACCTCCGTCACTTCCGCGAGCGACTCGTAAAATCGCCGCAATCGTTCCGCGGTGCTGGCCTCTGTCGAGAGTTCGGACTTGAGAATTTCCGCCTGGCGCGCAAACGCCCGCCGCCCCACCTCGCGCAGCACCGCATCCTTGCTCGGAAAATAACGGAAGAAGGTAGGCTGGCTGATCTCCAGCGCTTGCACGATATCGTCCACCCGCGTGTTTTCGTAGCCGTGCTTGCGGAATAATTTCATGGCCGCCTTGAGGATGTCCTCGCGAAGCCGCGCCTTTTTTCGTTCGCGAAGCCCGGGTGCTTCCCGCGGAGTCCGTTGCCGCCGGCTGCCGTTTGTATGCCTTGATACGCCCGCTGAATTGTCGCGAGCAGGTTTGGTGCGAGCCATGATTTAATTTTCCCCCGCTGCCTGGCTCGGTGCCGTGCGATTACCGGGCGCAAATCTCAGAATATGAGAGTCACTCTAACATCTTAGTGACCCACGTCAAGCCGCCGCTAAAAATCAGTTAGCCGGCGGACCAGCAAAGTGAGCGAGCGTTAAACGGGACAGTTCAAATGGTAGGTGTAAAAAGGAAGTCGGGCGTCTTCTGCGCCAACCTGGAAACGCCAATCCTTGCCCGCCGGTTGCTGGCAGGTCCCGATTGGCCCGCCCTTCGTCCAGCGGCCGCACAACCGGCATCCGTAGCCCTTACCACCGTAAGTCGCCTGAATTCATGGTGCCCAAGAGAGGACTCGAACCTCCACTCCCTTGCGAGAACTAGCTCCTGAAGCTAGCGCGTCTGCCAATTCCGCCACTTGGGCACGGTGCGGGAAAACGAGGCAAATCCATATTGCCGCGCCCCGTAAGGTTTGTCAACGCGGCACACCTGCCACAGGAACTCTTGACCCGCGCTGGCGCAAGTCCTAAAGTTATTGGCTGGGTCACGGCATAGGTGGAGGTTTAATCCAATGGCATCCGCACGAGCAATGATTGAGCGCCGCCGCTCCAGCCGCGTCCTCATCCGCATCCCCGTCAAACTATTCAGCAATGGCGCATTTGGTCAAAAGCTGGACACGCCCGCGGAAGCCATCGCCGTCAGCCGCTATGGCGCGCTGCTCCGCTCGCCCTACTCGCCGGATCTTGGCTCCCGCATCGCAGTACTCAACGGACTCTCGCAGGAAACTCAGGAATTCCGCGTGATTCGCATCAGCGAGACCAAGGAAGACGGCCAATACGAACTCGGCGTCGAAACCCTCTATCCCACGAAAAACTTCTGGGGCATCCAGTTCCCAGACGAACGCCGCGCCTAATCCCCGCCCCCTGCACCCCCAACGAGTCGCGCTCGCCGCACCTTTTTGCCTTTCGTGATTACCTATACTTGCGGCACCTAGGCCTTGACACCCTCGCCCATCGGTAGTGCTATAATCCCGCCAAGATAGACTAGCTTTCGGGCCCGCGCGGGCCGTTCCCCAGTCGGTCTTACCCTCACGGCCTGCGGGTAGGGGAGGCAGCCATGGATTCAATTCACGACATGCTGTACGCGCTGCTCGTTGCCTGGGGAGTCGTCACCGCTGTGCTCATCTGCGTTTTGATTTACCGCAGCACTCTCGAGACGCGGGAGGGAGATCAGATCTTCCTCGACGCCGCCGGAGAATCAATGGCCAGCGAACAGCGCGCACTGGTCGCTCGCATCGACAGACTAGGCCGGCCAATCATGGTTCTGATTGTCCTCTCGAGCGCACTCCTCGTGGCAGTCGCGGGGATATGGATCTGGCAAGGATACAAGAACTTTTGACGGCACATCTCAGCCGAGTGTAAATCGCTGCGGCCGCCGCTATGGCTTCGTCGGCGCGGGTGCCGCCGCGGGCGTGTTCTGTGCCGGAGGCGGCGCCGCCTGCTGCGGCCCGCACATGGATGCATCAGGAATCTGCGAAGTGTGATTGTGCACGATCAGCCAGCTATCCCCCACCTTGTTGAATACCAGCGTGGTCTGCCCCCGCGCTGCATACGGCTTCCCCTGGTATTGCGCCAGGAACTGCCAGGCATACGACGCCCAGCCGACATCCCCGAGCACGAATATATTCGTATCCTTACGGATGATCTGCATCCCCCCGGGAAAGGCCGCGCGTTGTTGCTCCACTAAGTTGGCGTAGTTCTGCCAACCGACGAGCGGCGGCTCAAACGTGGAGGCCCTCACAAACACCGCGTTTTCCGCATAGTATTTGTGCATCGCTTCGATATTCCCCGCCTGAAACGCCCCCAGCATCTCGCCAATGTTGATGTCTATTTTTTCGGCCGGCGGCATGGGCATATCCGGCATCGGCGAAGTGTCCGCCGGCTGGTTCTTCTTCTTTTTCTGCCCCCACGCTGCGGATGAGGCCAGCAAAATCACAATGAAAGCGGCAAAATAGCGCGCCCAAGCGCCTCGCGAAATCATTCCCTTATCCCTCCTGCCCGCCACGAAGAATAGCACGAGCACAAGAGCGCAATGCCGCGATGTGCCACCCTCTGTTGGCGATTAGAAAACTCGCATGAATGACAAAAAGTGAGGTTCTCAGTGTGTGCCCGACGAGAGTTATCGAGCACTCCCTGCTTGCCAATCTCCTGACTTCCGTCACAGCAACGCTGATGTGGAGTGCGGCGGCTGGCCGCCGCTTTGTTGCGGCCCCGCTCGCCGGGCCGTGGGTCCAAAGGACCCAGGGTTTGCCTCGGTCGGGACATCCAAGCTTGTAACTCTTATTGATGTGAATTGATCGAAGGGAGGCTAAATGTCGCGCGCCACTCGAAACCCATAATCCGCATACTGAAATTCCGGAGGAATGCTCGACCGCGCCGCGCAGCGCGACACTTTCGTCGCATGACGCCAGGACCCGCCGCGCGAAGCACGCCGCGTACCCTCGGCCGGCCCCCGCGGATTGCGCTCCGGCGACAGGCGATACCAATCCGCATCAAACCAATCCGCGCACCATTCATGCACGTTCGCGCCAATATCGCATAGCCCGAAAGCATTCCGCTCCGCCCGCCCCACCGCCTCGGGGGCATTCCGCCATCGCGCCCCGTAATTCGCAAGCGATTCGAGCGGCTCATCACCCCAGGGATAAGTCTTGCCCTCCGCCCCGCCGCGCGCCGCCCGTTCCCACTCCGCTTCGGTCGGCAAGCGATAGCCCCGTCCCGTCCTCGCGCTCAGCCATTCGCAATAAGCCACAGTATCGAACCACGAAGGCGCCACAACAGGCTGCCCCGGATCCGAAAAAAGCGGATCGCCCCAGTGCAGTGGCTTGCGGTGGCCCGTGGCCGCCATGAATTTCCCGTACTCGGCATTCGTCACCTGGCAAGCCCCCAGTTCAAATGCGTCCACCCAGACGCGATGCACAGGCCACTCATTCTCCTGCCCCGAATCGCTCCCCATCAGAAACCACCCTTCGGGTATGAGAATCATAACGGGCGCGGCGAATTCAGCGCTAGCCGATGAATCGACATGAAGCGTCTCAGTCATCCGCGTAAAGTTTCAATCCTGCGTTCCTCGGCCCGCCTCGCCACAGTGATGCTCTCGACTCGCGGTTGTTCGCTCATTCCCTTGCGCTTTTCATCGCGAGACAATCCGATACAATCCTGATTCCGCCGGATCGAGGTAGCGCGAGCGCCATAGGCGCGGCACAATTTAGCCCAGTCCGCAAGGACTGGGTGCACAGCATGAGAGCACCCAAGCGCCGTAGGCGCGACACATGCCTTTGCGCACCGGCTCGCACTGCCACTCATGCGTGCCCCTCAATACTTCGTTTGGCTCAGCAAATTGACGAACAGTCGGTACGCCCCCGGCACTCCCGCCGGCAACTCCCTGAAAAATGATAGCCCCGTATAAATGTAAACGCCCTTCCCATACTTCGCATAAACGAGCGCCCCGGTGGCCTCCGACTCCCCCGGATCCTTCAGCCCCAGCACCGCCGTGTAATGCGGGTCAATCGTCCCCAAGAAATAAAGCCCGCGCTCCTGCACCCACCCCTCGAAATCCGCAAGCGTGATCTTATTGGGCGCATTCAGCAGCGGACTATCCGGCGCCAGAAAACGCACCGGAGAATTCGCATCCGTCACCCGCGAAGTTGACTCCGGCATTTTCGCGGGATACGGCGCCTCCTTGGTCCATTCCGCATCGCGCTGATACTGCACCAACAGCGTCCCCCCGCGCTGCACGTATTCAAGCAGCCGCGCATTCGATCGGAAAAGATCGCCGCGCAATTCGTACGCGCGTATCCCCACGACGATCGCGTCGTAGTCTCCCAAATCTCCAAAAGCCAGCGCCACTTCATCCAGCAAATCCACCTGCACGCCAATCTGCCGCAAAATTTCCGGCAAGGGATCGTTCTCCGCAGTCACGTACCCCACGCGAAGCCGCCGGGGCACGACCAGATCCATCACGTGCACGGTAGCGTCCGCCGGCTCGCTCCAATTCCGCGTTGGCAACGTAGGAATCGGCTCGAGCGAAGTATGAAAAGTTTCATTCCCGATCTGCCCAAACGGATGCAAAGAGTAAGCTCCCGGCGCCGCGTGTGCCGGCGGCGTCACAAGAAAGCGAATCAATTGGTCGCCCGCCCCGCTAAATTCCAGCGGCTCGACCGGCGCAATCGTCCAACCTTGCGGCGCGTCCAGTCCCACCGCCACCTTCGCAGCTTTCGTCCCGTGATACCGCACGCGCGCAAGCAACGTCACCGGCTCAGCCGCCTTCTCCACAGGCACCATAATCTGCTGCGGGTCCACCGTCAGCGTCACCGCCGGAACCAGTGTCAGCGGATAAGTATGAATCCCAGTCGTGCTGGCTTCGACCGATTGCACCGGCTCTTCAATCTTGAACGCGTATCCATTTACTTCTACGCTTACGGCCGCGCACACCAGTGGCGGCGGGAAAGGCAAAATTGCGTCGGCCGGCGAACTCGGCGGCTTCGCGTCGGCCGGGACGTTCACCATGTACTGGCTCCCGTCCTCTGTAGATTTATTGGCTCTTGCCGTCCAACCAGGCGGCACCTCCATGCTCGACGGGTAGAGCTTTGACACCACCAGTGCGCCCGCTTGACCGACATTCACATTCACACTGAAACTCTCTCCAGCAACCACCTCGTGCCGCTCGGCCTGTGCCTCGATCGGCAGTGCTATGTCCTCCTTAAGCGCGAGATCAATCCTCTTCTGCACCTGCTCCACTTCCCACAATGCCTGCGGAGATTCCGCGCCGCCCTGCTTCATAATTTGTTGCTGCAAGCCAACGACTAATTTCGCTGCTTCCGCGAGTGATTTCGCCGCTGCTGTCCGGTCTAGCCCGAGCGCCGCTTTTTTTGACGCAGCTAGGTGCGCGTCGGCGGATGCAAGCGCCGGGGCCAGCAACGTCCGAAGAGTCGGAAATCGCGCCGCAAGCGATGTGATCGGTTCGTCCAACTTGGTATTGAATTCGAAGTCGGTTTCGCCTTTCTCACTTTCCGTCACAAGGAATATCGGCCTGCGAAAAAATGGATTTCCGAAGAACGCCGGAGTCCCTTGCGAGCGATGATTCGCGTGCCCCTCCATCCCCATATCCGTGTAACTCTTCCCCCAGACCGGCGAGACATTGTTTGTTGGTATTTGCATGCCTCCGGCTTTGTTGTCACGCACCATGCGCAGCTCGACCTCCACCTTCCACGCCGGCAACCCCTCCGCAATCTGCTCCGGATACACCTTCGGATCAGCAGCCGCGGCCACCGCCTGCGGCGTCAAAATCCCGCTCTCCTGGTGATGCCCATGCCCCGAATGAACGCCGCCCCACCCATTAATCACCACCTGCGGCCGAAACGTCCGAATCACGCGCACCATATCCTCCAGCGCCAATCCGCCCCAAATCTGCCGCGCCTGTTCCGGCGTCTTCACATAGCCGGTATCCATCGCCCGCGTAAAAAATTGCCGCACTCCATAATCTTTCCCCGCCGCCAGCAATTCCTCCGTCCGTATCACGCCCAGCGGACCGCCCTGCTCCGGCCCAATCGCGTTCTGCCCGCCCTGCCCCCGCGTGATGGTCAGCAGCGCCACGTCGGCATCGAGCCCGCGCGAAAGATAAGTCAGCAGGCTCGACCATTCATCATCCGGGTGCGCGGTAATAAAAAGGATCCGCGTCGAAACGCGCGCCTTGTTGATCGCCTCCACCGTTTCCGGCAGCGATTGCGCCGCCGCGCTCCCGCAGTGCGGCGCCACCGCCGGCGCCACGAAACCTCCAAGCAGCATCGCGAGCACCGACCTATACAAACGCCCATCTCTCTTCCGCTTCAAACGACCTCCTCGAACGGCCAGTGGCGCAGCAGCAGCGCCCTCCATAAATATACGACGACACCGATGCCCATCGCAGCAACCGCCGCCAGCATCGGCCTCCGCCCCGTCGAAATGAAAATCCCGATCCATCCCACAATCGCCAGCACCGCCGGCACAGGATACAGCCACATGCGAAAAGGCCACCGGTCCGCCTTCCATCGCCGGTGCAGCAAAATCAACCCCACCGCCTGGCCCACGAATTGGATGAGGCACCGCATCGCCAGGATGGAGCGAATTACAGCGAACAGTCCCACAAATAAACAGATCAAAATCGAAACCGCCCCAATCGCCAGCAGCGAAATGTGCGGAAACCGCTTCGTCGGATGCACGCGCCCAAAAATCGAAAAGAAATTCCCGTCAAGCGCCGCCGCATAAGGCACGCGCGAATAACCAAGCGTCGCCGAAAACACCGATCCGAACGCTGCCACCAGAATCAGCCCAGTCGCAAGCGTCGCCCAGCGCCCGCCAAACGTCCGCTCGAAAAACAAGCTGGCAACAAACGGCGAATTCCTCGCCTCCTGCCAGGGCACCACCGCCAAAATACTCGTCTGCATCAGAAAATAAAGTGCCGCAATCCCGAAAATCGAAAGAAAAATCGCCCGCGGAATATTCCGCTCCGGCTCCTTCATCTCCCCGCCCAGATTGCACACGTTGTAATAGCCCAGGTAGCTGTACACCGCCTGCACCGACGCATGCCCCAGCCCCGCAAAAAAAATCCACGAAAAGCTCCACGCGCCCGGAGGAAAATCCAGCACCAGCTTCGAATTGAAATGCGTCACCCCGCCGTAAATCAGCCACAGGATCGTCCCCAGCACAATCACCCACAGAATCGTCGCAATCTTGCCAATCGCCGTAATCCGACGGTAGAGCAGCGCCACTGCAATCACAATCAACGTCGCAGCCACCACGCGATTGTAATTCGCCAATATCTCCACCGCATGCATCGAGTGCGCACTGAACCAGTAATTGACACCCGGAATCTTCGCCGCAACGAAAGCCGAGTAGTCCGCAAACCCCAGCGCCCCCGAAGAAATGCTCAGCGGCGCCTGAAATAGCGTCTGCCAAATAAACAGGAACGACATCAGCCGCCCCCATCGCTCCGCCCCATAAGCCTCGCGCAAAAAAACATACGTCCCCCCTGCCTGCGGCATCGCCGCGCCCAGCTCCGCCCACACGCATCCATCCAGCAGCGCCAGAATCGCCCCGCCCACCCACGCAATCAGGCATTGCGGCCCGTTCATCGCTTGAATCATGAACGGAATCACGATGAACGGCCCAATCCCCACCATGAACGTCATGTTCAGCGAGGTCGCCTCCAGCAACCCCAGCCCGCGTTCCAGTTTTTCCGGCTCGCCCATCAATTTTCCCGCTGCAAATGAACGCAAAGCATAGCAAGAAAGCCCCCAAATCGCGGCCCGTTTCGCTGCGCAGCATTTTTTGCATGGCAAGTCTTTTTCTGACTATCGGGATGTTGTGGCTGCGGGGGATTACAAGTAGACTTTCGCCATTAAATAGGACGGCATGGGGTCAACGCCATCTAGTTCGGAGGAGTATTCGCGATGACGTCTGCGAAGCGAAAAGGTTTGTGCGTTGTGTTCTGTGTGTTCATCGCTGCGCTTGGGTCAAATGCCCAATCGCTCGACAACGGTGCAACCCAAGCAACAAAAACCTATGCTGACTCGAAGAGCGGCATCGAGGAACAATTCGCAGACATACTCCAGGTCGTGCGTACGAATGACGAAGCTTCGATCCACAAAGCTTTGGACACGCTGGGCATACCCAACGCGAATAAATGGATCGCGGCGCACTTTGCCGCCGAAAGCGTGGCGCAAGAGCAACAGGCCTATCAGCAAGCACTTGAGAAATTTCAATCCCATGTCTGGTGGGTAACAGGAAATCTTGGGAAGTATCCCGAGTTTGCCTTCAAAGTCGAGGAATCAGAGAATGCGAGGCCACTTTCTGACATCGGATTTGAAGGGCTCGTACCACGGCCTAAAGATGCCTTGAAAATAGAGAACTACCGGTTCAATTCAACAGTGAACGATCCGAAGCTCGGCAGCCCCTCATGGGTGAGCTCGTTTATTTATCTCGACGGACGGTTTCGGATGATTGGCGGGACTTATCCCTTCTGGGCGGAAGGGATGAACGCGACACGAGGACCGATGTCCCTTCCGCCCGAAGTCATTCGTGGACGAACGGTTCAAGCAGTGGCATTTCGGAATGACACGAAAGGGCCGGGAATCGACGCGATTGTGCACATCAAGATTGAAGTCGGGCACGATGGAAAAGTAAAGAACATGAAAGTGCTCTCAGGGGATGGTGAGTTTATTCCTGATGCCCAACAATATCTGAAGGAGGCGGAGTTCCCGAAACTGCCGGATGACCCCCGTCTTGCCAATTCGAAAGCGATTTGGGATATGGAAGTGGTGTTCTTTACGCCAAAGAGCTCAGCGCCAGTCAATCCCTAGAACGGTTCTTCCCCACACGTATCAAGACTTTCGGCCATCGCTAGAAAGCCACCGACCTGCGTTACCATGTGCCCCGCATGCTCGGATTCGGCATCGGCGTCACCTTCGGAACCGTCGCCCTCCTCGTGGCTGGATACTTCCGCAGCCGCCGCCGTCGCCCATTCGCCGCGCACGGCTGGATCGGCATCGCCGTTCTCGCAGCCTCCGAATATCTGCTCTTCCGGCCATACGCACCAGTCGCCACCTTCTTCACCCCCATCGCCTGGACCGCCTACATCCTCATCGCCGACGCGGCCGTCCTCGCCCTCACAAACCGCTCGCGCCTCCACGACGCACCCATCACCGTCGCGCGCATGGCCCTGCTCTCGATTCCGCTCTGGCTCATCTTCGAAGCCTATAATCTCCGCCTCGAAAATTGGACCTACGTCGGCGTCCCGCTCGATTGGCCCCTCGCCCTCCTCGGCTACGGCTGGTCCTTCGCCACCATCACGCCAGCAATCTTCGAATCAGCCGATCTGGTGCAAGCTCTCCTGCCGCCGCTCCCCGGCGAACCATGGAAAATTTCCCGCCCCGCCGAAAATATCTGCATCGCGGCCGGAGCAGCCTGCCTCATCCTCCCGCTCGTCCTACCGCAGCACATCGCCGCCTATTTGTTCGTGCTAGTTTGGCTCGGCTTCCTTCTCCTCCTCGACCCGCTGAATCGCCGCCTCAGCCTCCCCTCATTCTTGGGCGATCTCTCAGAAGGCTTCCGCCGCCGCTTCTACGGTTTCCTCGCGGCCGGATGGATCTGCGGCTGGCTCTGGGAATTCTGGAACTATTGGGCGCTCGCCAAATGGCACTACACGTTCCCAATATTTCAGCACACGAAAATTTTCGAAATGCCCGCCCCAGGCTTCCTCGGCTTCCTACCCTTCGCCCTAGAAACTTTCGTGATGTACGTGACCGCCGCCTGGCTGGTAGGCTGGCTCAAGAGAGTCAAATGAATCGACCTTGCTATGTTGACATCCAGCCATCTTGGCTCCCGCAAAGCGCCATAGGCGCGGCACAAGTTAGCCCAGCCCGCCGTTTTCTGGCGGGCTGGGTACCAATCCACTATGATTACGAGCGCCGTAGGTGCGGCACTCTTATTCCCGAAACTTTTACGAACGCCTCGGATTTCAACAGAGCCAGATGACTTCATGACTCGCCCGCACATTGCCATCATCATAGCCGCGATCATCACAACCCTCGCCCTGTCCCCACCACCCTCACGCGCAGGCGGCCTCACAATCCCCCCCGAAGCCAAGCAAGCTCTCGACATCCTCTACACCGGCGACGCTCCCGCCGCCATCACCGCCGCCCGAAAAATCCAATCCGCGCACCCGGACCATCCGCTCGGCTTCCTCCTCGAAGCCGAAGCCCGCTGGTGGCAGCGCTATTGCGCCGCCATCGAAATCAAATACGGCATGGTCGAAGCCTGGAAGCGCTCAAAGGAACCCGAAGACGAGGAATATCTTCGGCTCGCCGACAAAGCCATCCAGGCCGCCGAAGCACAGCTCGCACGAGCCGACACAGCCGAGATGCATTTCTACAAAGGGATGGGCTACGTGCTCAAGGTACGCGTCTACGGCCTGCGCAGCGAAAATCGCCTCGCCGCCCACGCCGCCGTCGCCGGCCGCACCGAAATGCTCCGCGCCCTAGAGCTAGATCCCGATCTCGCCGACGCCACCGCCGTCCTCGGCCTCTACAACTACTACGTCTCCACCCTCTCCCCCATCGTCAAAGTCCTCCGCTTCTTCATGGGCATCCCCGGCGGCGACAAAGAACTCGGCGTAAAACAAATGGAAACCGGCATGACCCACGGCGTAGTGCTGGACGTCGACGTCCGCTTCATCCTCGCCAGAGCCCTCCGCCAATACGACCAGAAATACGAACAAGCCCTCGACATCGCCCAGCCGCTCACAGCCCGCTATCCCAAAAATCCCAATTTCCTGCTGCTCCTGGCCAACCTAAACGCCGAACTAAGCCGCAACGCAAAAGCCTCCGAATACCTCCGCGCCGTCCAAGCCCTACCCCCAGGCACCTCCCCCTGCGCCGACCACGCCCGCGACCTGGCAACTTCCCTCCTAGCCACCCTGCACTAAAGCCGCTGAAGCAAGTCGCCGCGATCCCGCTTTGCCTCTAAGTGGCGCGGACACTCCTGTCTGCGCTCTGACGAGCACCGCTCCCCCCACATCCACCCCTCAACAATCGGACCTAAGCCCCACCGCTTCGCCTCCTCCTGCATCCCTGCTCGCCTCCTCCGTGTCCTCCAGCAGTTCTCCGTGCCCTGCGTGTTAATGTTCTCGCCGTTGTCGTTGCTGTCGTCTCTTCCTCGACTCGGTCACTCTAGTCACGCAACCTCTGAAATCGTCGCGCCCCGCCCCTTCACCCCAATCCGGCTCATCAGCAAAGCCGAAACACACCCAGACAAAAACGCCGTCCCCCAAAGCGCCTGCGCCCCCCACCGCTGCAATATCGACGCCCCCGCCCAAGGCCCAAACGCAAACGCCCCATTGAACGACATCGTATAAAGCCCCATATACTCCCCGCGCCGCCCCTCCGGCGCGATCTCAGCCGCATAAGCCGCGCTCCCCGGCAGCAATATCATCTCCCCAAAAGTCCACACCACCACCGCCGCAAAAACGCCCGCCGGCCCCGTCACCAGCCCAAACGATCCAAATCCAATCGCATAAAGCAGCGCCCCCAGCGTCAATGTCCACCGGTGCGACCACCGCGCCATCGCCAAATTCAGCGGCACCTCGAGCGTAATAATCAGCAGCGTGTTGATCGTGAATACCGTCCCATAAGCCGTCTCCGGAAAATTCAAATTCCGCACCAGAAAAAGCGGCAGCGTCGAAGGAAGCTGGAAGAAAACAATCTGCACCGGAATCAACGCCACCAGAAAATAAACCATCCGCAAATTCCGGAACGCCCGCAAATCCGCCCCCGGATGAGCCACCGAGAGCGGTTCCACGCTGTCCGCCTCGATCTCCCGCCCCAAATCCTCCGGCTCCGTCCATTGCGGCTCGTGCATCCCCAATCGCCGCGCCTTCGGCCAAGGCGCCAGCACCATCACCACCGCCGCCAGCACAGACGTCGCCCCATCCACATAAAAAAGCCAGCGAAACGAAAACACCGCCAGCATCCCACCCAGCGCCGGCCCAACGCTCATCCCCAAATTCACCGCCAGCCTGCTCAACGCAAACGCCGATTTCCGCTGCGCCGGAGCCACCAGATCCGAAATCAAGGAAAGGCTCGGCGGCCGCACCGACTCGTTCAAAACCGCAAATAAAAATGTCACGCAAAGAATTGCCGGGAATCCGCGCGCGAGAGGAAACAAAAACAGCAGCACACCCGAAAGAAAAAGCGACGCCTTGATCACCACGAGCGGCCCCACCCGGTCCGTCAGCCGCCCGGCCATCGGCATCGTCACCAGCGCCCCGATGCCATACACCGTCAACGCCAGCGCCGCCCGCGCCGGCGCATACCCCAGTGTCCGCGTTACATAGAGGACGAGAAACGGCAACACCATCGTCCCCACGCGGTTCACCAAAGTCGCCGCGCACAAGATCCATATCTCTCGTGGCAGATTTTTCAGCCCGCGCCAGGGATTCAGGGGAATTTTCATAGCGAAGCAAGGGGGCGCTTCGCCAACATCAGCCGCGCGCGGATTCTTCCTGCTCGAGGGCGTGATACGACGACCGCACCAGCGGCCCCGCCTCCACGTGCTTGAATCCCATCCGCTCGCCCGCGCGCTTGAATTCCGCGAACTCATCCGGATGGACGTACCGCTCGATCGGCAAATGCTCAGGAGTCGGCTGCATATATTGCCCGAGCGTCAAAATGTGCGTCCGCTGCGCCGCAATCTGCTCCATCGCCTTGAGCACTTCTTCCCGCGTCTCGCCCAGGCCCAGCATCATTCCGGTTTTCGTCGGCATCTCGGGCTCGAGTTCCCGCGCCCGCCGCAATAATTCGAGCGACCGCTCGTACACTGCGCCCTTCCGCACGCGCCGGTAAAGCCGCGGCACCGTCTCCATATTGTGATTCAGCACGTCCGGCCGCGCCGCAATCACCGTCTCAAGCGCCGCCCAGTCGCCGCGAAAATCCGGGATCAACACTTCCACTCTGCACCCAGGCACGCGCGCCCGAATTTCCGTAATCGTGCGCGCAAAAATCCCCGCCCCGCCATCCTCTTGATCGTCGCGATTCACCGAAGTCACCACGGCATACCGCAGTCCCATCCGTTCGACAGCCTCCGCCACCCGCCCCGGCTCATCTTCCTCCGGCGGACCCAACGGCTTCCCGCTCGGCACCGCGCAGAACCCGCACGCCCGCGTGCAAATGTTCCCGAGGATCATAAACGTCGCCGTGCGATGTTCCCAGCATTCCCCCATGTTCGGGCAGCGCGCGCTCTCGCACACCGTATGCAGCTCGAGCGTCCGCATGATGCGCTTCAATTCTTGGTAATTCGGCCCGCCGAAAAAACGCACGCGCAGCCACGACGGCCGCGGATGCGCCGTCGGCGGCGGTGGAGTCGTATTGCCCAGTATGGTGAATGGAGATGCCATCTGAATGGTCTACAGAAAAGTCATTTTACGCCGATGAACTAATTGAAACAACAATCCTTAGCCGCTCAATTTCCCCCCCACACCCCAAATTGGCCTAAAGTCCTCCCCCCACCTGCCGATAGAGAAGTCAGGAGAAAGCGAGTGAACCAGTTCCCCGTAAGCGGTTCGCTTATTTCGGGCGGCCCTTAAGGCCCCTGAACTCCTGATTCGCCAAGCTTTAGGCGATTCTGGAAGGAGTCGGATTATGGCTTCTCTATCGTTTTCAGTCACCGGATCGCAGTCGGCCGCTCATGACCAACCGGCACCAGCGCCGGCCGCGCCTGGCGCGCCACGCCCAACTGATCCAAATCACCAAGATGTCCCACATGGGGACACCGTGACCATTTCTGCTTCATTCCCGCCTGCGCAGGCTGTCCAGCAATCCGCCACCATCAACATTGAGCAATTCTCACTATTTATTTCCCAGACGCAGGCTCAGACCGGCCAGGCAGGGCAGCCAGCCACCGCACCAGCCGCCGCTCCTGCCACTGCCCCAGGCGCACCGCCCACACCGCAAGCAAGCGCGCAAACTGCAGCCGCCACTGGCGCTCCTGCCACTTCCGCACCTGCCGATCCAGGCACCGCTGCAGCCATCGGCAACACAAATCAATCTGGGACAACAGCCAATCCTCAACAAGAATTGGCGCAACTCGATCAGACCCTCCAGCAATTGGGCATCGACCCGCAAAGTATCAGCCTGTTCAATCGCATCGGTCTGCTGCTTTACGCCAACGATCCCACCGCCCTGGAAAACCTCGTCCAGGCATTGAAGACCGTTGACCAGCAAATCACCCAGCTTGGCGGCGGCACCACCTCCCCCACCTCCACCGCCCAGCCCCAAAATGCCGCCCAGGCCTTGCTCGCAAACGTCAATCAGCCCCAGGCACAGGCCCAGCAGGGAACTGCACAGTCTACCCCCGAGCCTCTCACCCCCATCAAGGGCTTTACGCCCCCCCAGCCCCCCGCCACGCCTCTCGCTCAATTGGAAGGTCAAGGTCAAAACGCGCCAGCCGGCAACGCGGGCACTGCCGTCTTCGAAGCGCAACTGTCATTCGCCGATGTTCAGGCGACGTTCCAGGAGCAGTCCACATCCACGCAGCAGGGCGCATCCACCAATCAACCCTCGGCGAATAACGCGACAAACGCCCAGTCCGCTCAAACAAACAATCTCCTCGTGAATTTTCAGGAGCTGCAACTAACCTTTCAGGCCATCGAAATTCAGTCACCGCAGCAGCAACCAGCCGGCGCAGACAATCCGACCACCCAAGGTCAAGGCATCAACATCAACGCCTAGCCATCAACGCCTAGCCATCAACTCCTCGCCAATCCATTCGCGAACACTCCATCGCTGTCCAAATCGGGCCACATTAGAATCAAGGCATTTGTTGTATTCTTGCAACACCTCTCAGAAATAATCCTTCGTCCTTCCCGTAACCCATTGAATCCATGCGCTTAAAAACATCTTTGAGCGGGCACAGGGATGCATATATATTGGCTGCCTGGCTCGCATGCCTTTTCAACTTACAATTCAACGCCCAGTAGAAGCCGAAGGCGTCGGCCTGCACACCGCCGTGCGCTGCCGAATGCGGCTTGTCCCTGCTCCCGCGGACACTGGCATCGTCTTCCGCCGCGTGGACCTCGACAATTTCGAAATCGAAGCCCACGTCCGCAATGTTGCGCGCGTCAGCTACGCCACCAGCCTGATGCGGCAAGGCGTCCTGCTCTCCACCACCGAGCACGTCCTCGCCGCTCTCTATTCCTGCGGCGTTGATAATGTCTATGTCGAGCTCGACGCGCTCGAGCTCCCCATCCTCGACGGCTCCGCCAAGCCTTTCATCGATCTGCTCGCGCGCGCCGGCACTCGCCGCCTCCGCCGACAGCGCCGCTATATCCGCGTGATCAAGCCCCTCGAATTCTCCGACGGCGACCGCCGCATCGGCATTTACCCCGCCAACGAATTCCGCGTGGAATGCTACGTGAATTACGCCCACCCGTCGGTTGGGCCGCAGGAAGTCGAATTGACCGTAGACCGCGAAACCTTCAGCCGCGAACTTGCCCCCGCCCGCACATTCGGCTTCGTAAAAGATTTCCCCGGCCTCCAGGCCATGGGCCTAATCCGCGGCGGCTCCATCGAAAACGCCATCGTCCTCGACGACAAAAAAATCATGAACGGCCCGTTGCGCTTCCCCGACGAGTTCGGCCGCCACAAGGCCCTCGACTTGATCGGCGATCTAGCCCTGGTCGGCCACCCGCTAAAAGCCCGCGTAGTCGCCCACAAAGCCGGCCACGCCCTGCACACCCAACTCGTCACCCGCCTCCTGGCCGACCGTTCCCTCTGGGTCGAAACCACCAATGGCCACGCCTCCGATTCAACCCCCGCCCGTCTCTCCGATTCCATCCAAGCCACAAGGTAGTTTCTTCCTCGCGATAAAAAAGATCCGAGCACTAATATGGAGTGCGGTGGCTAGCCACCGCTTTGTTA
This sequence comes from uncultured Acidobacteriota bacterium, assembly GCA_963701005.1. Lineage (GTDB taxonomy): Bacteria > Acidobacteriota > Terriglobia > Acidiferrales > UBA7541 > Palsa-295. Next base: position 267,198 of record OY969555.1, on the reverse strand, counting down.
CGGCGACGCTAGCCTCGCCCGCGAGGAGCAGCGCCTTCTGCTGCTCCGAGTTGCTTCAGTTTTTCCCGAAGCAATACTCCCGCTGCGCAAAATCGCCCGCTCCGGCAATTCTGGAGCGCCATAGGCGCGGCACAATTTAGCCCAGCCCGCCGTTTCCAGGCGGGCTGGGTATCGATGCGCAAAACCATCCAAGCGCCGTAGGCGCGGCACACCAGCTTTCATCACCAATCTCAATCCAATTTGTCTCCCGCACCCACAATAGCCCCCTGAATCTGCTGAATCCTTTTTCCAATCCGTGTTCTCCTATTACTGTCGAGGCAATCATGTCCGCCGATCAGGCCCCCGCACTCACCCCGCCCGCCGCGTCGCGAATTTCCGCGCAGGCTCCCGCGCGCGCAAATCGCCTCGCCGTCGTTCTCGCGTTTCTAGCGATCTACCTGATCTGGGGCTCCACATACCTCGCCATCCGTTACGCTGTCGCCACCATCCCGCCCCTTTACACCGCCGGCTTCCGCCACCTCATCGCGAGCCTTATCCTGCTCGCCTGGTGCACGCTGAAAGGGCTGCGTCCCACGAAAGCTCAGTTGCGTGCCAGCGTTGTGATCGGCGCGCTCTTCTTCCTGTTTGGCCACGGCGCTCTTCACTGGGCTGAACAAACTTTCCCTTCCGGCCTCGCCGCGCTTCTCATCGCCATCGAGCCCATCTTCGTCTTCGCGCTTTCCGAGGCCGCCGACCGCCGCTGGCGCATGAACCGCACGCTCTTCGCCGGAGTCGTCCTCGGTCTCGCCGGCGTCGCGCTGCTTTTTGGAAAAGCAATCCTGCAGTCTGCACCCGGCATGACCACCGGCGCGATTGCCATCCTCGTCGGCGCTCTCTCCTGGTCAGCGGGCATCGTTTATTCCCGCCGCTCGCACCTCTCCGGAAATCCCCTCCTGCTCTCGACCTATTCACTCCTCTCCGGCGCGATTCTCTTGATTATTGCCGGAACCATCGCCGGCGAATGGCGCGGCTTCTCTTTGCATTCTGTCTCGAATCGCTCCTGGGCTTCTCTGGCCTACCTGATCATTTTCGGCTCGATGCTCGCCTTCAACTGCTACAACTGGCTGCTCGAACATTACCCGCCCACCCTCGTCGCCACGCACACCTACATCAACCCCATCGTCGCCGTCTTCCTCGGCTGGCTCTTCGCCGGTGAAAAAATCACGCTCAACGTCGGCCTCGCCGCCGCCATGGTAATCGCCGCCATAATCCTCGTAGATCGCGGCATGTCCCAGCTCCACATCAAGTAGAAAAATTTCCATTTCGCCGCAGAAACAATCTTTCCCCGTCGAGAAATCATCTGCCTTCATTCCCATCCTGCAAGCGAGCTATGTTTTGCTCTAAGTGGCGCAGACACTCCTGCCTGCGCTCTTCCGAGCTACCCTCGCGCCGCCTGCAACCATCAAACTTCGGACCACAAACCCACAGCCCCGCCCAGTAGTCCCCTCCGTGCCCTCAAGCACTTCTCCGTGTACTCTGTGTTAAACCAGCCATAATTTTCTCCTCCCACCGCCCATAGCAATCCATCTCGTCCTTCCGATTGCCAAAGCCCGCACGGGAAGCGACAATAGCCGCGAATGCCCTCCACCGACACCGCCATCGTCATCCTAGCCGCAGGCAAAGGCACGCGCATGCGTTCCAACCTCGCCAAAGTCCTCCATCGCGCCGGCGGCCGCCCCCTCATCGAACACGTAGTCCGCGCCTGCCACCCGCTAAAGCCCGCGCAAATTCTCGCCGTCGTCGGCCATCAAGCCGAAGAAGTCGGCGCGGTAGTAACCGCACTCGGCGCCCATATAGTCGTGCAGCAACCGCAGCGAGGCACCGGCCACGCCTTGCAAGTCGCCCGCCGCGCAATTCGTCGCAGCGCCAAATTCGCTCTCGTCGTCCCAGGTGACGCCCCGTTACTCCGCGCCGCCACACTCTCGACGCTCCTTGACACGCACCGCCGCGGCGAAGCAGCCGCCACCATCCTCACCGCCGAGCTGGACGACCCCACCGATTACGGCCGCATCCTCCGCGATTCCGAAGGCCGCGTGCAATCCATCGTCGAAGAAGCCGCCGCCACGCCCGAGCAGCGTGCCATCCGCGAAGTGAATTCCAGCATTTATTGCTTCACGCTCGAAAAGCTTTGGCCCTGCCTCGCCGCCCTGCGCCCTGAAAACGCTCATCGCGAGCTTTACCTCACCGACGCGATCGCGCTCCTCCGCTCCCGCAATGAACGCGTCCTCACCCAAATCGCCTCTGATCCCCAGGAAATCCTCGGCTGCAATACCCGCGCGAGCCTCGCCGAAGTGGACCGCATCTTCCGCGCTCGCAAAGCCGCAGAGCTCATGGCTTCCGGCGTCACAATTTATCTGCCCGAAACCGTCGTCATCGATCCCGAAGTCACCGCCGGCCCCGATACCATCATCGAGCCTTGCGTTCAACTTCTAGGCAAGACGCGCATCGGCGCTCGCTGCCTCATTCAGACCGGCGCAGTCCTGCAAGACACGCGCGTCGAAGACGGCGCGCAAGTCCTCCCGCATTCCGTCATGGTTTCGAGCCGTCTCGGGCCGGACACCATGGTCGGCCCGTTTGCGCGCTTGCGTCCCGGCGCTGATATCCGCGCGGGCGCCCGCATCGGCAATTTCGTGGAAGTGAAAAAATCCGTCCTGCGCGAAGGCTCAAAAGCCCCGCACCTCGCCTACATCGGCGATTCCACCGTCGGCCGCCATACGAATATCGGCGCCGGCACTATCACCTGCAATTACGATGGCGTCGCGAAACATCCGACCACCATCGGCAACCGCGTCTTCATCGGCAGCAATTCCACGTTGGTCGCGCCGCTGCGCATCGCTGACGGCGCCTACGTCGCCGCCGGCTCCACCATCACCGATAATGTCCCCCCAGACGCGCTCGCCATCGCCCGCGGCCGCCAGTCCAACAAACCCGGCTGGGCCGCCGCCCGCCGCCGCGCCCTAAAATCCGCAGCCCACCCCGCAAAAAAGAAATCGCCCAAGCGTCGCGCGCGCCCGCCGAAACGCCGCCCGAAACCGAAGTCGCAGACCCGCCGAGGCGGGCCGCGCCCGCGCGCCAAATCTCACCACCGGTAGTAGGGAAACGTCCGGGGCGCCGGAGCATGGCTTCACAGTTTGGGATAAGAAGGCTTTTGGAAGTCCTAGGTGGAAGCCCCCGCATTCATGCGGGGGAAGGAGCGCTTCAGCGCTCCGTGAAAAGCTTCGACTTTGATCGTGCGCTTTAGCACTGGGCCTCAGGCCTTCGATTTTCGTACCGCTGGCTTCCAGCCGGCGTCTTTGATTTTGAATTGCCTTGCGGTGGTTTTCGGTGGGAGCCCCCGCATTCATGCGGGGGAAGGAGCGCTTCAGCGCTCCGTGAAAAGCTTCGACTTTGATTGTGCGCTTTAGCGCTGGGAATCGTTCGAGGGTAGACATGACTGGATTGCACCGCAGAAGAAACACGGCAAGCGCTCTTTGCGTCCTTGCTCTGCTGTTCCTGTCGAATGCGCGCCTTTCCGCGCAGATGCTCTCGCAGCCGCAGACTCCCTCGCAATCTCAAGCCCCCGTCAAAGTCATCGAAGTAGCGAATCCGCCGAACGCCCTCGCGCAACAATCCAAGCCCTACGTCATCCTCGTCTCTCTCGACGGCTTCCGCTACGACTACACAAAAAAATACTCAGCCCCGAACATCACGGCCATGGCCACCCGCGGCGCAAGCGCCCCCGAAGGCATGCTCCCCGTGTACCCGTCCACCACGTTTCCAAATCACCTCGCGCTCATCACCGGCCTCTACCCCGAACACCACGGCATCGTCGCCAACAATTTCTATGATCCTGTCCGCCAGCAGCGCTATACCTACGGCGATTCCGATGCCGTCCGTGACGGCACCTGGTACACCGGCGTCCCGCTCTGGTCACTCGCCGAACAAAATCAAATGCGCGCCGCCTGCTTCTTCTGGCCCGGCTCCGAAGCCGAAATCGCCGGCAAACGCCCAAGCTACTATTTAAAATTTGATCCCAATATTCCCAACGACCAGCGAGTCGAACAGGTCCTCGCCTGGCTCCGCCTCCCACCCGCGCAACGCCCCCATTTCATCACTCTCTACATGGCCGAAGTTGACGGCGCAGGCCACGCCTTCGGCCCCGACAGCCCCCAAGTAGCCGAAGCCGTAAAATTCCTCGACGCCGAAATCGGCAAACTCCTCGCCGGTCTCGACGCGCTCCATCTCCCCATCGACGTGATCGTCCTCGCCGACCACGGCATGGAAACAGTACGCGGCAACTGGATCAATCTCGATCAACTAGCCGATCTCTCGCATTTCAAAACCGACGGCCCGCTGATGTACGCCCCAAGCGAAGCCGATGCCGCCAAAGCATACGAATCCCTAAAAGCCGCAAGCGACAAATTCAAAGTCTACCGCCGCGCCTACGTCCCCGCACAACTGCACTACAACGAGAACCCGCGCGAAGGCGACCCCGTAGTCGTAGCCACAGGCCCCTACGTAATCCGCGCCCACACCCCCGCCCCCGGCGAACCCGACCGCCCACCCCCAGCAGGCCAACACGGCTACGACCCGCACATGATGCCGTCAATGAAAGCCCTCTTCGTAGCCACAGGCCCAGATATCCGCGCAGGCGCAACAGTGCAGCCATTCGAAAACGTAAATGTGTACCCCCTAATCGCGCATATCCTGGGCCTGCCAATCCCCAAAATCGACGGCGACCCAAAAGTCCTCCAGCCAATCCTGACCTCCGCGCCGAAAAATTAGCCGCGTAATATGGAGTGCGGTGGCTGGCCACCGCTTTGTTACGGCGAGGCGAGCCTCGCCGTTTTTGTCCAGGCGCTAGTTCGCCGGGATTCTTTTCGGCCTCCCGTTCACACATGCAGCTCATCAGCACCATCGCACTCGTACTCCCCGTGTATGTTAAAATCCCCTCCGAGGAGCTCACCAAAAATGAAATTCGGCGTAGTCCGTTTCCCCGGCTCCAATTGCGACGACGACACCTTCCACGCCGTCGCCTCCCTCCTCCACCAGCCCGTCGAATTCATCTGGCACCAATCCGAAGATCTCGCCTCCTCCGACGTAATCATCCTCCCCGGCGGCTTCGCATTCGGTGACTACCTCCGCACCGGCGCCATCGCCAGCTTCTCGCCGGTAATGAAATCCGTCGACCGATTCGCCCGCTCCGGCGGCCTCGTCCTCGGCATCTGCAACGGCTTCCAAATCCTCCTCGAAGCCGGCTTGCTCCCCGGCGCCATGATGCGCAATAAAAATCTCCGCTTCCTCTGCCGCCAGGTCCATATCCGCGTCGAAAACACCGACACGCCTTTCACCTGCGCCGCCATCCCCGGCCAAGTCCTGAAAATGCCCATCGCCCACATGGAAGGAAATTATTTCTGCGACCCCGCCACGCTCGCCGATCTCGACCGCCACAACCAAATTATCTTTCACTACGTGCACGCAGACGGCAGCCCATCTCGCGAAAACGATATCGAAGCCAATCCCAACGGCTCGCTCCAAGCCATCGCCGGCATCTGCAACCGCGAACGCAACGTCCTCGGCCTAATGCCCCACCCCGAGCGCGCCGTCGAATCCCCCCTCGGCTCCTCCGACGGCCTAGTCCTCTTCCGCTCCCTCGTCGAAAGTTTCTCTCACCGCATCCCCGAGCGCATCCCCGCTTGAAGATTCCGAGTGGGCCCCTGAAAATCTTTGTGGGTCGCGGTTTCAACCGCGACGTAAATGTTGCAAGATCAATCCGGCTTCAGCCGCTGAAGTTCCTTTCCCTCTCGATCCCGTGCAAGCCATTGTTGCTCGCGATTCACGCTCGCGCGCCGCGCAAAAAAGTCCACACACACGTACCCTTGCGCCGCCCCAATTTTGCTGCCACAATCCGCCCGCGGCGCAAAGTCCGCGCTCGTTGTAAAATGGAGGCTCCGGCAATGCCAAAAATCAGCCATCGAGAAGCCCTCGAAATCGACTCTCAAAATCATTTCGATCATGACGCATCTCACTGAAAACAAAGCCAAGTGCCATTTTGGAATCGACCGGCTTACGGAGGCCTCGTACTACACCGCATGATCGATACCGACCTCAAAGTCACCCCACAAATCGCCGCCGAACACGGCCTCACCCCCGACGAGTACGCCCGCATCCAAAAAATTCTCGGCCGCGACCCCAACTTCACCCAGCTCGGCATCTTCAGCGTCATGTGGAGCGAGCACTGCTCCTACAAATCCTCCCGCGTCCATCTAAAACGCCTCCCCACCACCGGCCCTCGCGTCGTCCAGGGCCCCGGCGAAAATGCCGGCGTAGTTGACATCGGCGACGGCCTCTGCGCCGTCTTCAAAATCGAGTCCCACAACCATCCAAGTTTCGTCGAGCCCTTCCAAGGCGCCGCCACCGGCGTAGGCGGAATCCTCCGCGACATTTTCACCATGGGCGCCCGCCCCATCGCCGTCCTCGATTCCCTCCGCTTCGGCCCCATCACAACGAATGAGGGTGGAGAGAGCTTTGTGGGTCGCGGTTTCAACCGCGACATTCAGCCGCAAAAAAAATCCGGGGCTTCAGCCCCTGAAGTTCCCGAAGAAATCTCCCGCAATCGCCGCATCCTCGATGGCGTCATCCGCGGCATCGGCTTCTACGGCAATTGCTTCGGCGTCCCCACCGTCGGCGGCGAAGTTCAATTCGAGCCCTGCTACTCGAATAATCCCCTGGTCAACGCGCTCGCCCTCGGCATCGCCCGCCGCGAAGAACTTTTCTTCGCCCGCGCCCGCGGCGCCGGAAATCCAGTGATTTACGCTGGCGCAAAAACAGGCCGCGACGGAATCCACGGCGCCTCTCTCCTAGCATCCGCCGAATTCAGCGAAGAATCGCAGCAGAAACGCCCCAATGTCCAGGTCGGCGACCCGTTCATGGAAAAGCTTCTCCTCGAAGCCTGCCTCGAAGCCATGCACACCGGCGCCGTCGTCGCCATTCAAGACATGGGCGCCGCCGGCCTCACCAGCTCAAGCTCCGAAATGGCCTCGCGCGGCGGCATGGGAATCGAAATCGATCTCGCAAAAGTCCCGCAGCGCGAAACCGGCATGACGCCCTACGAAATCATGCTCTCCGAATCGCAAGAGCGCATGCTGCTCGTCGCCGAGCGAGGCCGCGAGCGTGAAGTTTTCGACGTCTTCCACAAATGGGGCCTCGACGCCGTCGAAGTCGGCCACGTCACCGAAGACGGCAAATTGCGCGTCCTCGACCACGGCCGCGTCGCCGCCGAAATCCCCGCCCACGCCATCGCCGAAGAAGGCCCGCGCTACGAGCGCCCCATCGCAAAGCCATCCGCGCCCCGCCCCGGCACTCCCGCCATGCATGAGCCGCTAGTCGAATTCGCGCCGCCCGCAAGCGACCTCACTGAAAATTTCCGCCGCCTGCTCGCTTCCCCCGCCATCGCCTCGAAATACTGGATCACCGAGCAATACGATTCCATGGTCCGCACCAACACGCGCTGCGGCCCCGGCGCAGCCGACGCCGCCGTCCTGCGCCTCAAAGAAACCAAGCGCGCCCTCGCCCTCTCAACCGACGGCAATGGCCGCTGGTGCTCGCTCTCGCCGCGCCTAGGTGCGATGCATGCCGTCGCCGAAGCCGCCCGCAACGTAGCCTGCACCGGCGCGCAACCCGTCGCCGCCACCAATTGCCTCAATTTCGGCAACCCCGAAAAGCCCGAAGTAATGTGGCAATTCAGCGAAGCAATTGACGGCATCGCCCAGGCCTGCACCACACTCGGAATTCCAATCACAGGCGGCAACGTCAGCTTCTACAACGAAACGCTCGGCAAACCGATATACCCCACCCCGGTCCTAGGCGTCCTCGGCCTCCTCGAAGACGCGGAACATGCACTCGGCTCCGCCTTCCGCAACGAAGGCGACATAATCCTCCTCCTCGATGGCGCAGGCAAATGGAGCCAGGCCGCAAAAAACGACTACTGGAAAAATTTCGCCGCGCTCCAGAAAAATTCGCCGCAACTCGATTTCACCGCAATCGAAAAACGCCTCCAAGGCCCCAGCGAAGACTGGCGCGCCTTCTCCTCCTCCGAATACGCGAAAACAATTCACGGAATCGTCGCCGGCGCCCCGCCAGCAATCGACCTCGCCGCCGAAAAGCGCCTAATCGAATGCCTCATCGCGCTAGCCGCCGAAGGCGCGCTTCTTTCAGCACACGACGTAAGCGACGGCGGCCTAGCCGTCACCCTCGCCGAAAGCTGCTTCGCCACCGACGCCCTCTCCGCCGACGTCTCGCTCGGCTCTGACGAATCCTCGGACAACCGCAGCCCCATCTCGTCGTCTGGTTCCGGCCTTAGCTCATCGGTTGGCTCCGGGCCTAGCACTTTAGGGGGTCGGAGCTTCAGCTCCGACATGCAGCGCCAAAATGAAGTTGAGGCTTCAGCCGAGGATCTTTGTGGGTCGCGGTTTCAACCGCGACATTCAACCGGCGATGAAGGAAGGGCTTTAGCCCCTGAAGCTCCCTGCACTCCCGCAGAACTCGCACTTTTCGGCGAACAAGGCGCCCGCGCCGTCGTATCCCTTTCGCCCGCCTCCCTTGCCCGCGTAACCGCAATTGCGGCACAATACAAGGTCACCGCGCAGCGCATTGGTACCGTCACACAAGGTGAATTTCGCATCAAATATAATGCTTCACCTGTGATACACGGAGATGTGCATTCTCTCCGCAAGCCCTGGTCGGATTCGCTAGCGCACGCAGTCGAAGGCACAGACAGCAAATGAGCAAACTCACCGACTATGGACACTGGCTGGTCGCAGCATACTTCGCCTTCTGGGGCGCGGACCTGTTATGGTCATCTGTCGCAGGCTTTCCCAGATCGCTCCGCGACCATCCGCGGCACATCACTTACATTCTTGTGTCGGACATGCTTGTTCTGGTGGCGATATCGCTCTGCACTTGGGGCATACTCAATTGGCAGCAGTGGGCCCGCAACCTTGGTGTTGTCCTTTCCATCCTGATACTGGGATTAATTGCATTGGCAGCATGGACTGCGCCAGAACTCGGATTGCTTGTGATCCTCGAATTCGCGCTCACCGCACTTATTGCAGGCGCAGTGTTGATCTGGCTGGTGCTTCCCGTCGTGCGAGCGGAATATCTGCGGAGAGACCAACTCGCGTGACGAAGACAATCCACCTCGACGACGATCGCTTCCACGATCAAGGCGGCGTGTTCGTCATTTTTCAGCAACGACCAGGCCGCGGAGTGCAAATGAGCAGGCTCGTCAATTGGGGCCGCTGGGTGGTGGCCGGATATTTCGGAATGATCGTGGTTGGCTCCATAGCGGGACTTTTTGCAGTCATAATTTCCAGGGTGCGAGAGAATCAGACCCTCTACCCTGCATATATGGGATTCTTTACGATTGTTCTGGCGTTGGCTTGTATTTGGGGCTTGGTGACCTGGAATCATTGGGCCTATGTCCTCGCCATTGTGCTGGCCGGTTTTGGTATCCTGACCGTTCCCTTCACCTACAAGGCTGTAGGATTGCGCGCGGCCGACTGGGGATTCTTGATTCTCAACTGCGCCACTCGGCTTTGGCTGCTGCTCCCCGCTGTTCGCGCAAAGTACTCACGGAGAAATTAGATCGCGTGACGAAAACTATCCATCTCGACGACGATCACTTCCACGATCATTGCGGCGTCTTCGGCATCTTCGGCCACCCCGAAGCCGCGAAGATGGCCTATCTCGGCCTCTACGCGCTCCAGCATCGCGGCCAGGAATCCGCAGGCATCGCCTCGACAGACGGCACGGACGTCCACCTGCACAAATCCATGGGCCACGTGCAGGAAATTTTCACTCCCGAAGTGATTTCGCATCTGCCCGGCGCGGCCGCCATGGGACACACGCGTTACTCGACCGCCGGCGACACCGTCCTCATGAACGCGCAGCCCGTGGTGATCGACTGCAACAAAGGCAAGCTCGCGATTGGCCACAACGGCAACTTGACGAACGCGCTCGAAGTGCGCCGCCGCCTCGAACATCGCGGCTCGATCTTCCAGACCACCAGCGACACCGAAGTAATCGTCCACCTGATCGCCCGCAGCGCCGCCCGAAATCTTTCCGGCGCGATTGCCGACGCGCTCAATCAAGTGGAGGGCGCCTATTCGCTTCTGCTTCTCACCCGCGATGAAATTTACGCCATTCGCGACCCGCGCGGATTCCGCCCGCTCTGCCTCGGCCGCCTCGATGGCGCGTGGGTAGTCGCGTCCGAAACATGCGCCTTCGATCTAATCGACGCCGAATACGTCCGCGAAGTCGAACCGGGCGAAATGGTGCGCATCTCACGCGGCGGGGTCGAGTCCATCCGCTTCACTGCGGAAAAGCCGCACCAGTATTGCATTTTCGAGCATGTATATTTCTCGCGCCCCGATAGCCTGGTCTTCGGCCGCCCCGTGAATCAAAGCCGCGAGCGCCTCGGCCGCTTGCTCGCGCGCGAACATCCAGTGGAAGCAGATCTCGTCACTCCGGTCCCGGATTCGGGCACTCCCGCCGCGATCGGCTACGCTGCCGAGTCAGGCATCCCCTTCCGCATGGCGCTGATCCGCAATCACTACATCGGCCGCACCTTTATCGAACCCGAGCAGGCCATCCGCGATTTTGGCGTGAAGCTAAAGCTGAATCCCGTGCGTCGAATGCTAGAGGGGCAGCGCATCGTGCTGGTTGACGATTCCATCGTCCGCGGCACCACCAGCCGCAAAATTGTGCGCCTCGTCCGCGAAGCCGGCGCCACCGAAGTTCACGTGCGCATCAGCTGCCCGCCGACGATTTCGCCGTGCTATTACGGCGTGGATACGCCGCGCCGCGAAGAATTGATCGGCGCGCAAAAATCTGTCGAGGAAATCCGGCGCTTTCTCGGCGCCGATTCGCTCGGGTATCTTTCGCTCGAGTCGCTCCGCGCGGCTGTCGAAGATACCGAAGGAAAATTCTGCACCTCGTGCTACACCGGCAGCTATCCGATTGAGCTGGTGCAACTCGAAGTGGAGGCTCATCGTGAGGGCTGAAGTGGCGGATGCCGTGGCAGTGGAAAAAGTGCCGGTGAAAAAATCGGCCACGCTGAAGGACCAGATCTGGCGCGAAGTCCTTTCCTGGTTCTGGGTGATCCTCGCGTTCCTCTTCATCGAAGGCACGCTCGTGCAGGCGCGCGTGATTCCGAGCGGCTCGATGGAGCGCACCGTCCTCATCGGCGATCACCTGATTGTCAGCCGCATCGGCTACGACGCCGGCATCCCCTTCACCGATTGGCATGTGCCTCTCTGGCGTGAGCCCAAGCGGCAGCAAATTATCGTCTTCCGCGCCCCGCTGCCGGGCAATCCCGATTTCATCAAGCGCACCATCGGTTTGCCGGGAGACACTCTCGAAGTCAAGAAGGGCGTCGTCTACATCGACGGCCATGCGCTCGATGAGCCTTACCGCGAAGATCCGCCGAATCCGCTCGAGACCCGGCCCGCAATAAAAATTCCGCCCGGCAATTATTTCATGATGGGCGACAACCGCGAAAATTCCTACGACAGCCGCTACTGGGGTTTCGTCCCGCGCGCGAATATTATCGGAACGCCTCTGGTGATCTATATGTCCATCGACGCGCCCGAAGAAGTCTGGGAGCCGGGGCACGTCGGCGAGCGCTTCGCCACATACATCAACGCGGTGATTCACCCGCGCGAGGTGCGCTGGAAGCGGCTGTTCCATACTTTTTAGGGGGTCGGAGCTTTAGCTCCGACATAGAAGCCCGCAGGGTTTTGGGCTTCAGCCCCTGAGGTAAGTTTTCTCAACCCGCGAAACTTGTCCGTCGGCTCGCTTCGCGAAAAATTTTCGGCCCCCTTCCGGAAACGGATTCTCTCCATGCGCTACGCCGATGCCGGCGTCAATATCGAGATTGCGGATGAAACCAAGCGGCGTATCGCCGCGATGGCGAAAAAAACTTTTCGCCGCGGGGTCCTCGCGCCTATCGGCGGCTTCGGCGCTCTTTTCCAGCTCGACCGCAAACGCTGGCGCGATCCGATTCTCGTAGCCAGCGCCGATGGCGTGGGCACCAAACTCAAGATCGCCTTCGCCACCGGAATTCATTCCACCGTCGGCGCGGACATTCTGAATCATTGCGTCAACGACATCCTAACGCAAGGCGCCGAACCGCTGTTCTTCCTCGACTACATCGCCATGGGAAAATTGGACGCCGCCGTCGTCGAGCAGGTAATCGAAGGAATGAGCCGCGCCGCGAAGCAAGCCGGCTGCTCCCTGATCGGCGGCGAAACGGCGGAGATGCCGGACATCTACGCCCCCGGCGAATACGATCTAGCCGGTTTCATCGTCGGCGCCGTCGAGCGCAAGAAACAGCTCGACCTACGCCGCGTGCGCCCCGGCGACGCGCTGCTCGCGCTCCCCTCAAGCGGCCTGCACACCAACGGCTACTCGCTCGCCCGCAAATTGGTTTTCGGCGTAGCCAAACTCTCACCCAACGCGTATGTCGCGGATGTGAAAAATAAAATCGGCGCCGAGTTGCTGCGTCCTCATCGAGCCTACTGGCCGTTGCTGAAGAATGTTCTCGCGCGCGGCTGGGTTCGCTCGATGGCCCACATCACCGGCGGAGGAATCACGGGCAATCTGCCGCGCGCGTTGCCAGGCAATGTTCAGGCCGTCGTCGAGCTTGGCTCTTGGCCGGTCCTGCCCATCTTTCGCTATCTAGCACGCATCGGAAAAATCGAGCGTGAAGAGCTGCTGAAGACTTTCAATCTCGGTGTGGGCATGATTCTAGTCGTCCCGGCAAAAGATGTAGCGCGCGTGGAAGCGGAGCTGAAGCGCCGGCGCGAAAAATTCTATTTGATTGGACGCATCGAGCGTGCCGCCCGCGGCAAAAGCCGCGTGGTCTATTCAGGTAAGCTCGCGCTGTGACGGTGGCGTCGCAAGGAGCATCGCAAACGCTACACGCCGGTGTTGTCTATGTCCGCGACGACTTTCCAGGAACCGTCCGGCTGTTTTTTCCACACGGTCACGTACTTGCCTTTTTCGTCGGTGGATTTGCCTTTCTTAACCTCGGTGACCAAATCGTACGTGCCGTACTCGTAGGCAATGTCGCCCGACCGCGCGACTTCAACGAATGTGGTGGCGAAGGTAAGCGTCGGTGCATTGGGCCCGACAATATCTTTCCAAGCCAGCCGAATGTTGTCCTTGCCCTTCACCAGCGCGCCCTTATCCACGCAATAAATCGCATCGTCCGCGTAATACGAGACGGACTTGTCGAGATCCTTCGCCTGCGCGGCCTTGCTCCACTCGGCGGAGGCGGCTCGAATGGCCGCTTCATCTGCCTTGCGCGTGTCGGGCGGCGGCGCGGGCTGCTGTGCCGTCTGATTCGAGCAGGCAGCTGAAAGGATCATGATGAGCAATGAGGGGAGCAAGAAGATCGAGCGCAATCGCGGCATGGCTTTTCCTCCTGAACGGTCGAGAAGACGCGAGGAAGATGCCTCGCCTCGGCGCCCCTGTCAAGCGGCTGCTGCTTTACCGCCGTTTGGACGGCTCGCCGAACTATGCTAATTTCTGCCGGACATGAAGAAACGCATCGGCGTGCTGCTTTCGGGGCGCGGCTCCAATTTCGAAGCGCTGGCGGAAAGCGCCGCCGCGGGGCGCATTCCCAACGCCGAAATTGCCATCGTCGTGAGCAACCGGGAAAACGCCCCCGGAATCGAGCGCGCGCGGGCGCGGGGAATCGAAGCGCTCGTGATACCGTCGAAAGGCCTTGAGCGCGACGCCTATGACCGGCTGGTAGCCGCGACACTTGAAGAGAAGAAAGTGGATCTCGTGTGCCTCGCAGGCTATATGCGCCTGCTTTCGCCCTATTTTGTGGCCGCGTTTCGGAATCGCATCTTGAATATTCACCCGTCGCTGCTGCCGGCCTTCCCGGGCCTCGAGGCCCAGCGGCAGGCGCTCGAGCATGGCGCGAAATTCTCCGGTTGCACGGTGCATTTTGTGGACGAGAATCTGGATGCCGGGCCGATCCTGCTTCAAGCAGTCGTACCGATCAAAGACGACGACACGCCGGACACGCTCTCGGAACGGATCCTGCGCGAAGAACACCGCATCTATTCGGAGGCCGTGAGGATTGTACTGGAAGAGCGCTACCGGATCGAAAATCGCCGAGTGATGATTCTCCCCGAAAAAGTATTGGAGAAGAAATAGTGGCCGCACCGAAATTCAAACATGTGGAAGAGCAACTCGCGCTGCTGCGCAAGGGCGCGGCTGAAATCATCCGCGAAGAAGAGCTGAAGGCCAAGCTCCTCGAGTCGTTCCAGAAGGACAAACCCCTGCGCGTCTATCTCGGCGTGGACCCGACGGCACCCGACATCCACCTGGGGCACACCGTGGTGCTACGCAAACTGAAACACTTTCAGGAAATGGGCCACACAGCCATTTTCCTGATTGGCGATTTCTCCGCCATGATCGGCGACCCGACGGGTCAGTCCGAAACGCGTCCGCCGCTCACGCGCGAGCAGGTCCAGAAAAACTCCGAAACCTACCTCAAGCAGGTGTTCCAGATTCTGGACAAGAAGAAGACCGAGGTCCGCTTCAACAGCGAGTGGCTCGACAAGTTATCCGCTTCCGACGTCGTGAAACTCTGCTCTCACTATTCGCTGCCACGGATGCTCGAACGAGAGGATTTCAAAGTCCGACTTGAGTCGGGAAGGCTGTATGAACAGCAGAAATTGAATCCCCTGGGACAACTCGCGAACACCAATGTTGATTCAAACGCGCTGCCGGGACGAGTCTCGGAACCCTTGGTCAAAGTGCGGAAACCTCAGTCAATTTCCGTGCACGAGGTGTTGTATCCGCTGCTGACTGCTCTCGATGCTGTCGAGCTCAAATCCGATGTCGAACTAGGCGCCACCGAGCAGAAATTCAATCTGCTGGTCCACCGGGAAATCCAGCGTGAATACGGGGTGCCCTCGCAGGTCGTAATGACTATGCCCATCCTCGTCGGGCTCGATGGCGAGCGCAAGATGTCCAAGAGCCTCGGCAATTACATCGGAATCACCGATCCGCCCTCCGAGATGTTCGGCAAAATCATGTCCATATCGGACGAGCTGATGTGGCAGTACTACGAACTGCTCACGGATTTTGCATCGCCCGTAATCGTCCGTCTGCGCGAAGAAGTCGGCATGGGGGTGCTGCACCCAATCGACGCAAAAATGCAGCTGGCGCACGTGATCGTGGCCGGCTTCCACGGAGAAGAAGCAGCCGCGAAAGCGTCCGAAGAATTCCGGCTCGTCTTCCGCGACCGCCAGGCACCCACGGATATCCCCGAGATGAGATTGTCATGGGGCAGCCGCGCGCTATTTACGGTGCTGACGGAGACTGGATTGGCGGCATCCCGCAGCGAAGCAGAGCGGCTGATCAAACAGGGTGCGGTTGAAGTGGATGGAACAGTGGAGAAAGATGTAAAGCGCACGATTGTCCTAAATCCAGGGGATCTGTTGCCGCTAAGAGTAGGCAAAAAGAAGTTTCTGCGCGTTATCGGTGTTTAGGCAGCTTCCTTCTCGATCTTCGCCAAGCCGGATTGTCAGCGTCGCTCCGCAAGATGCTGGAGGCGGTCGAGCCAAGCGCGATCGCGGATCCCGACCGCAAAGCGCGTGAACACTTTATCGAAAAGCCGACTGAACAGACTTGGCATCTGATAGGAATCGCGCATACGCAGAAGCGTTTTGCCGGCGGTTCCTTCAAGCTCCCAGCGCTGCATCCCGCGCACGCCATAAGAATCCTGGAATCGCCATTCAAGCAGGCGTTCCCATTGATACTCAGTGATGACGACGGTCAGCGCTACATCGTAACCGCGCAACAACCCTGTGACCCGCACCTTCTGGCCTACCGCGAAATCCGCCGCCCCGCCTTGCACCTCGAATTTGGAGTTCATCTCAATGCCGTACCAGAGCGGCATGCGCTGCGGAACAAAAAAGACGAAGATTTCGTTGGGAGTGGTTGCGAATTCGGCAGAAAAACTTAGATCCGCCATCGCTGTTCAATTGACTTCTACAAGCACGAGAGACACATCATCAGCGGGCGGTCCTTCGCGCCAATCGGCCACCCGGTCGAGAATCCCCTGCTTCATCTGCTTAAACGGAAGCAGCGCCGTCTCGCGCACAAATTTCTGCACGCCCTCCACTCCCAGCATTTCGCCGTGAGAATCGAAGACGTCGGTGATGCCGTCAGTGTAGAGCACGATCCGGTCGCCGGGCTCGAGGTCGACATCGAGCGTGGCTTCCATATCCACCGCATTCGGCAACGCGCCGAGTACCATGCTGCGGGATTCGAGCAGCCTGGGTTCAGCTCCGGGCTGCACGACCATCACGGGCGGATGCCCGGCGCCCGCAAAAACCATTCGCCGTCCACTGCGGTCCACTCGCGCAGCCGCGAGCGTGAAGAAGAAAACTGAGCTCCCGATATTCTGCATCACGAACCTGTTCAATTGCCGCAGCATGTTGCCGAGCGGCGCCCCGTTCTGCAATTGCGTCATCGTCTCGCTGTAAATGCGATTGGCGACGAGCGCGGAGCCGATGCCGTGCCCGGAAACATCGCAGACGAGCAGGTTCAAATGCTGGTCGTCGAGCGGGCTAACCAGGCCGAAGTCGCCGCCGATGGTACGCACCGGATGATAGAAAGTTTCGACGCGAATCCCGCCCCAGACCACTGATTTCGGCGCTAGGCTCTGTTGCACGCGGGCCGCCAGCACGAGATCTTCTTCAATTTCCTTGTGGCGGTCTTCGAGTTGTTTGTTCGCGTCGAGCAGGCGCGCTTCGGCATTCTTCTGCTCGGATATGTCGGTAAAAGTGACGATCACAAACTGGCGGCCGTCCGGGTCTTCCAGAATTCGCGCGCTGACAACAACCGGAAGTCTTCCCCCGTCCTTTGTCGGCAAGAAGAATTCCGCGCGGCTCCGCCCCGTCTCACGGGTTTTTTGGCGGCGTTCTTCAAGGATGGCGAGGTCTTCCGGACTGTAATAAAGCTTCCTGGCATCCTTCCCTAAGATTTCCTCATGGGAAACTCCGGTCATTTCCTCGAAAACAGAATTGACGAAGAGAATTCGGTCGCAGTCGTCCGCGATCAGGACGCCTTCATTCAGCGTCTCGAGAATCCCTTCCATTTGCGCAACCCATTCTGGCCGTTCGAAATCCAAGCTGCGTTCCTCCATGCCGTCACCCTGCGCAATCGCGTATCTTACCCAATCGCAACGATACCACCAATGTCCCTGCTCGATTTGATTCTGCGCGCCCCGTGAAAGCTGCAAACCTTTGCGAACTAAAGTAAGGTAAGAGTGCATCGAATCTCACTGAAGAACTCGCTGAAAAGCCGGGGCAAACGAAAGATGTCTATCAACGGAAATCGCGTTCCGCCGGGACCACGTGGGCTGCCAATCGTGGGAGTATCGTTCGAGCTGTTGCGCAACTTCCTGGGCCTGCTCCGTCATGTGGCGCGGGAGTATGGAGACATAGTTCGAATTCCGGTCCTGAAGGGCGACCGCATTCTGCTGAACCACCCTGATTTGATCGAGCAGTTGCTCGTCATTCAGCAGACCAAATTTTTCAAGAGCACGGTCAGCAAGGAAGCTACCGAGCGTCTCCTCGGTCAAGGGCTGCTGATCAGCGAGGGCGACTTTTGGCGGCGGCAGCGGCGGCTGGCGCAGCCCGCGTTCCATCGTGCGCGGATCAGCGAATATGCCGCGACCATGGTCGAAATCGCGCAGGCGCACACGCACGAGTGGCGCTCCGGCGACGTGCGGGACATGACGCACGAAATGACGTCCACGACTCTGGACATCGCGGTCCGCACGCTTTTCGGAACCACGCTTCCCGGCGAAGCCGAACAAGTGGGCCGCGCCATGACTTTCCTGATGCGCTATTCGCTGGGCCGCGCCCGCTCGCCCGTGGCCATCCCCGCGACGTGGCCGACAGCCAAGAATCGCCGCGCGAATCGCGAGTATGAATTTCTCGACTCGCTCGTCTATCGCATCATTTCCGAGCGGCAAACGCAGGGAAATTCAGTTCATCACACTGATCTGCTTGCGCTGCTCATGAGTGCGATGGATGAAGACGGCACCCAGATGACCCCGAGGCAACTTCGCGATGAAACTATGACGCTTTTCCTTGCGGGGCACGAGACCACGGCGCTCACACTTTCCTGGACCTGGTATCTTTTGAGTGAAAATCCCGCCGCGGAATCACGGTTGCACGAAGAGCTGAGTGGTGTTCTTGGCGGCCGGCCGCCGGAAGCAGCGGATCTCGAGCGTCTCCCTTATCTTCAGGCGGTTGTAAATGAGGTTCTGCGCCTTTACCCGCCGGCCTATATCCTCGCGCGAACTTCAGTAGCCCCGTGCAGCATCGGCGGCTACGATTTTCCCGTCGGCTCAACGTTCCTTGTTTCGCAGTATGTGATGCATCGCGACTCGCGGTTTTATGATGATCCCGACGCGTTTCGGCCGGAGCGCTGGCTCGACGGGCTCGCCGCACGGCTTCCAGCCGGTGCGTATTTTCCATTTGGCGACGGGCCTCGGCGGTGCATCGGCCAGGGATTTGCTCTGCTGGAATCAGCGCTGGTGATTGCGACCATCGCGCAGAAATTTCGATTTCGGCTCGTACCGGGCCATCCGGTGATACCGGAACCGCTCGTGACGCTGCGGCCGCGGCAGGGAATTCGGATGACGCTGCAAGCTCGATGCTAGTGCACGAATTCCGGCTGCTCGCCCTTCGCCCACGGATCGTAGGTGAGGCAGAAACGGATCCGGTCGGGTATCGGCGGATGGTCGTAAAACAGGAAAACGTCGATTTGATTCGGCGCCGGATCGGCTAAGTCCACTTCTCCAAGCACTTGAAATGCCTGCGCGGCCACCTCGCCTGAGTCCGGAGTCAACCCGTGCGTCACTTCCAGGGAATACTGGTCGGCTTGGTGTTCCAGGTGGCGGCTGAAGGCGCTCTCGATGGGAGTAGCGCAGAAATCGAAAAGAGTAAGTAGCAACAGCAGCGCCGGGAGCGATGCCCAATCATCCAGGCCGCGGATTCCCCAGCCTTCTCCCCGGCGTGCGAGCAGGCCGCCCGCACAACGATAGCCGAGATTGAAAAATACGAAAAGCAGTGCGGCAGCGAACGCGAGTCCTTTGTAAATGTGGCCGAGAACGTAGTGCCCCATCTCGTGCCCCGCCACGGCAACGATCTGCGGCGTAGTCATCTTCGCAATCGTCGTGTCCCACACCACGATGCGCTTCGATGCGCCGACTCCCGTGACGTAAGCGTTCAGCGCCGTGGATTTCTCACTCGCCCCCATCCAAAACATTCGCTCAACAGGAATGTCTTCTCCCGTCCGCTGCACCATCTGCTCCAGGCCGGCGGCGAGCGCGGGATCCTTCTCGGCGAGTGGGACGAACTTATGAAACATTGGATCGATCACCAGGGGAGCCAGAAAAAGCAGCAGCACCAGGATCGGTATTGAGAGCAGCCA
Organism: uncultured Acidobacteriota bacterium; assembly: GCA_963701005.1. Classification (GTDB taxonomy): domain Bacteria; phylum Acidobacteriota; class Terriglobia; order Acidiferrales; family UBA7541; genus Palsa-295. The sequence continues at coordinate 247,647 of OY969555.1, read as the reverse complement.
GAAATAGAACCACCAGCGTCGCGCGCTGCGCCGGATCACCGCGTACAGCAGCCAGACCAAAATCGTCCCCAGGACCACCGCGACGAACCGTCCCTTCGCCCAATCCCTGGCCCAGGATCCCCAACTCTGAATGCTGAGCCCGAACCTAAGTCCAATCCAGTGCCTGGCAAGTGCCGTTGGAAGCATCAATCCATCGAGCGTGAGCACGATGAGCGGCCCAAAAATCGCCGCCTGCAAAATCCGCGTGGAGAATCGCTTTTCCGCCCAGTCGCGGTATTTCGGCGCGAGTCTCCATTTCAAGACCAGCAGCAAAACGAGGATCGAATAGAAAATGGTGACCAGTTCGCCCCAGAACGCGATCTGACCAAAATTGTGCGCTTTCCTGTACTGGTCGGGAGGCAGCGTGTACGCCGTCACTCTCTTTTCTGCCGGGAGCGACGCAGCCGTGGGCACCGATGTACCAGGTGCGGCTGTAACCGGCGGCTGCTGTGCCGCGCGCGGGAATTTTGCTGGCGATGCCGAAATTGCTGCGAGAAACAAAACCCAGGCGAGCGCAAGCACCAAAAATATGTTGAGCAACCGGAAGTTGTTCATCGCGCGCCAGAGTACCACCTGCCGGAAAGGACAGGTTGCCTTTTGGGGTGCCGAATCAATCCCGGATTGCCACGAACGCCGACTGGCGGCTAGTATGAAGAAGTGGCAAACTGCCGCTCGGGGAGAAGTACCATGAGAATCGCATTTTCCGGACTGATGTTTCTGCTGGTCCTGCCAATTGGCAACGCTGTGGCTCAGCAACAACAGCCGCTGCAACAGCAGCAAGCAGATTCTCCCGCCGACGCGGCGCGCCGCGCTCGCGAGCAGAAGAAGGATCAGGCTAAACCCGCCAAGGTCTGGGACAACGACAATGTACCCTCGGCAGCCGCGGCGATAAACGTTGTCGGACAATCAGCGGCAGAGAACGGCGAGGCCGCAAATCCGTCCGCAAACGCCCAGGGTGCAGGCGGCACGAAGAGCAGCGCTATGTCAGCCAAAGACACAGCCGCCGTCCAGGCACAGCTCGCTTCCTCAAAGGCACACCTGCAAAGCCTGAAAGCGGATCTCGACCTCCTCCAGCGAAAGTTCGCCCTCGACTCCCAGACCTATCTTAGTAACCCGAATCATGCCTCGGATAAAGCCGGCGCGGACGCGGTCGCGGACGAGCAGAGCCAGATTGACGCAAAGCAGCAAGAAGTGGACGCCGAGCAAAAGAAAGTGGACGAGCTTGACGCGAAATTGAAAGATAGCGCGCCTGCCAGCGAAAGTTCCAGCAGCAGCCAGGATTAACCTCTTCGGCGGGCCTCCCTTGATTTCCCTGGAGCAGGACTCTTTGCAACCTTACCCCTACTAATAGTAGACATTTTTCTTGACACACTAGCTCCCCCGGCGCACAATTCCCCCAGTTTTTCGGGGCAACGGTGGTTGTACGGGGCGTCCCGGCGGCGCATTCTTACCCCTTCCCGCCGCCGGTACTTACAACTTGTGAGGCGAACCGAAGATGCAATATCTGCCCGGTGGGACGGTGCAGTGTTTGAATCCCGAATGTTCCGCGCGCGGTCATTGGCTGCGCATTCAGGATACTCCGCGCGAAATCTGCGGCAATTGCGGCGCGCCGCTGCACAACGTGCCGCCTCCGCTCGCGCCGCGCTTCCGCATGCGGCCCCGGGGGCTGGCAAATTATCGCCCTTTGGGACGGCGGCGCTGACGGAATAGCTATAACGATCTGGCGGCCTTGATTCCTTGGCCGCAGTAAATGGCAGCGGCTCGGCCGCGTCCGGATGGCTCATACTCCTGGGCGGGCGCGGTTTCGTCCCCGGGTCGCAGCTCCTCAGAGGACCAGGCAAAGAAAAGGCCCGAACCGATCACCTCGGTTCGGGCCTTTTCGCTTTGAGGCGATATTTCACTTCCCCAGGCTGACAGCGGCTTCCCACTAAAAAATGAATTTCACGCCAAGCTGGATGTTCCTCGGCCCGCCCGTCCCGATGACGGGGTTTGCTGCCCCGACGTCTGGCGTGGCACTGGAGGCTCCAAACGCACCTGGCTGGGAAGGATCTTCGTTGAACAGAGTGCTGGCTTCTGGGTTCGCGAATTGCGGATGATTCAGAACGTTGAAAAACTCCGCGCGAATCTCCATCCTCACCCGCTCACCAAGATGCGTGTCTTTCACCAATGAGAAATCCCAATTGTAGAAACTGGGACCACGGAAGAGATTGCGTCCCATGGTGCCGAAAGTGCCGAAGGCGGGAGGAATCATCACGGAGCTACCCTTTGCGTAGCAGCCGAAAGACGAGAGTGAAGCCAGTAGCGCAGGAGTGTTGGCCGCAGCCACACAATTGGGGTCCGTGGTGCCCGAGAAAAATGGAATTCCCGATGGAATTGCCTTGAAATCCTTGGGATTCCCGAAGAAGTCCCAACGATCGACAAATTCACTGGTCTCGCTGAAATCGTCTCCACTTTGCACTCCATCAATGACCGAGTAAGGCGTGCCTCCCTGAAGCGTCACGATTGAGTTCACCTGCCAGCCTTCCAGGAGTTGCCACTTGGTTCTCATTGACGGGAGCGCGTAGGTGAGCGCCAGCGTAAATCGATGACGTAAGTCGAAATCGCTCGAACCACGCTCGAGGTTGGGAGCGAAGGAGTTCTGGGGCTGCACCGAGCGGTTGTTGGTGGCATCGTCAATCGAATGCGACCACGTGTAACCGGCGAGGAAATTCAAACCGTGCCAAACTCTTTGGGTGGCCGTGATCTGCAAGCCGTTGTAATTCGAATGATACCCGTTCTGAAGAAAGTTGATGAACTGCAGAAACGGAAACTGTGCGTTGAAGGGCCGCCCGAGCTGCTGGCACGCGTTGTTGAACTGCCCGCCCCCACTTCCAGCGAAACAAGTTTGAACGGCCGGCAAATTGGGATCGGCCTGATTGATGTCTCGCACGCTATAAAGTTTCACCCCGGCGTTCCCTACATATCCGATTTGGATCGAGGTCGTATTCCCAATCGCTTGCTGAACGTTCGCGTTCCAAGAAACAACGTAGGGTGTCCGGAGATGGCGCGTGACGCCCAGGATGTCGCACGGCGAGCCGCCAGTATTGGGATCACAGTTGAGGGCTGCAGTCGCCACCGGAAATATCGGCATCGTAGTATCGACCCAGTTGGGAGAGACAGTCAGGCCCGTAGCCACGATGTTTCCGGCAATGTTTGAACCGCCTGCCCCGGTGGGAATATCGTTCAGGCCGGGGGTTGTCGCATTGTCTACACCATTCTGCCCGATAAAGAGCGAGAGGTGGGGGATCTCGTAGTTGATGCCTGCTCCAGCTCGAAACACCGTTTTGCTCCCGCCCCACGGATCCCACGCTATACCCACACGCGGAGCGAAATTGTTGTGGTCTCCGTCGTAGGGTGATTTGATGTTGATGCCAACTTGTTCGAGACCGACATTCGGGTCGAAGTTTCCAAGGAGATTGTTGTTTTCCTTGATGACCGTGTTCAATTCGTAGCGGAGTCCCAAGTTGACCGTTAGTCGCGGGGTAACACGCCAATCATCCGCGACGTACCAAGCAAAGGACCAGAAGTGAACTTTACGCTCGGAATTACCGACAAAGATCTTACCGGTGGAAGGAAAACCGGCGAGAAAGTCCTCGAGTGCCGAGCTGCCGGCAAATGCCCCTCCGCCTGAAAAGTTAATTTGTCCTTTCCCAGCCCGGTCGCGAATGTTATCGGTCGAACCGCGGCGGACTTCAGCCCCGAAACGGAAAGTGTGTACTCCTCGCGTGTAGGAGACCCCGTCGGAAAATTGAAACGTTCGATTCGGGGTGGTGAAGAGAGGCCAGCCGCTGATGTTGCCGAGTGCTGTGAAACCGTTGATATCTATCTCCGGCAGACCAAAATTCAAGGGATTCGTGACGCCCGTGTTCAGGCCATACGTAGTGAGCGGGTTTGCGCCGTGATCCACCGCCTGAATCTTCTGCCAGAAATTATTGAACCCGAATCGGGCTTCATTCACCCAGTTTCCGTGTGGCGTTGAAGTAAGGCTCACGCCGAAGACCTGTGCGCGGATTTGCGATTCCGAACGCCACTCGGGCTGAAGGATGGTGGCGTCCTGTTCGATCTGATTGCTATCGCCAATCAAATAGTGACCGGATAGAGTCTCGCTCGAAGAGAAATGGTGATCCACCTTGGCAACGCCAGTGTCGGAGCGATTCACGTTGGGGAAATTGGTGCTGACGTCTTGAATAGCCAGCGGATTCGTGCCCATGTTCACGGGGAAAAGACCCGGGTACGGGCCATTTCCGGCGAAGCTGCCCATTCCGATCAGGTTCGCGCTCAGTGGATTCAAAGTCAAACCGTGCGTTCCGAGATCGGCGATTGCGTCCGGTATGCTGTTGGTCGGATCGCCCCCAAGCGACGTCGTTACGGGCGATTGGGCGGTGCCTGCATTGGAGATGAATCCGCGGACCCCTTCATAGGCAAGAAAAAAGAATGTTTTGTCATGTTTGATGGGTCCACCAACTGTGCCTCCAAACTGGTGCTGCCGGAGCGGGGTCTGAGGAGTTCCCACTGTGTTGAACCAGTTCCGGGCATCTAAGTAGCTATTGCGCTCAAAGCCGTATGCCGTCCCATGCACCTGGTTGGTTCCGGATTTTAAGCCGATGTTGACGGTTGCACCCGGCTTCCACCCTGAGTCGGGCGGCGGATTTTCTTCGGTGTTGAATTCCTGGATGGCGTCAATCGGGAGAATGGACCCCGGCGTTCCCTGTACGCCTTCGGCATTGATAATGTTCCCGGAATAGTACGGATCGTTGTCGTCGGTTCCGTCGAGTACGAAATTATTGTCCTCGGGCCGCATGCCGTTCGAGGCGATGGATTCGAATCCCCCGCCCGGGAAGCGCATGATTCCCGGCCGAAGCACAACCAGATTTTGGTAATCGCGGCCGTTGAGCGGCAGATCGTTAATTTCCTTGTTTGAAAGCGTGCCGCCGATATTGTCGTTCGTTGTGGTGATCAACGGCGCTTCCGCCGTCACCCGCACCGTCTCGCTCAGCGAGCCGGGAACGAGCTCAAAATCAATGCGCACATCAGTCCCCACTTCGAGGCGCACATTTTCGTGCACAACTTTCTTGAAGCCCGAAGCTTCAGCGGAGATCACATAAATGCCCGCCTGCAAACTGGGCGCAACATAGTCGCCTGCCTGGTTGGTCTGGAGATTGCGCGCCACGTTGGTCCCCGCATTCGTGACCACCACCTTCGCGCCGACGACCACTTTGCCCTGCGCGTCGGTGACTGTACCCAGGATGCGGCCTTCACCGGTTTGCGCTTTGGCCGCAGCCGCACACCACAACACCATCACGATCCCGAGAAAATACACACCCCCCATGCGTCGAACCATGGTCGTCTCCCCTTGCTGGAAATCGCCCCGTGGAATGAATGGGTCAGAAGGCGCATGGACTAAAGCCGTGGCCTGCGCCTGGAGCGTGCGTCTGAGAACTCCCTGCAAGATGCCGACTTCGCCGAACCCACCCGTCCCCAATGGGAACTTCTATAGAGCGAGGTGAATGCGAAGTCAAGATAGATTGCTTTTATGAGCCGGATAAGCGAGTTGCAGGCGTGACTTGGGGTCAAGAAGGCGGCGAAAAAAGGGGAGCGGCCGGTGGGGGTGCCGGCCGCTCGTGGGCATGGGGTGATGGAGGTGCAGAAACTCGAGGTGCCAGCGGGCGGCCCGGCTGCCCCGAAGGTTGCCCTTCAGAGCCTCTTGCAGGGCGCCGCACAGTGCCCCGAATCCTTTTCAATTGTGGCGGGAGGAGTTTGCCGCGTCGATAGGCCGGTCGGTTCAATTATTCCCGGTACGAAGGTACCCCTGCAAAGCTTCGCTTCAGTTCCGCTGTACTTGCGCGGAGTGAATTTGTTGAAGCCGCCGCGGGGCGGTGGTACGCTCTGGTCAGCAGTTGTTCGGCCCCGCGCGCATTTTTGCGCCAAGAACTGCCGACGATATCATTGGGCGCTACCGGAACAAAACTCGATCGCAAGGCTGCCGTGGAGGCACAAGCGCTCGCGGCGGTGCGCCAGCTCCTGATCGAGCTCGATGGGGCGCGCGGCCTGGAAGAATTGGCTGCCCGGCATTCGGCAGCGCACCTCGAGCGCGAACTCGGGCTTGGCAGCCTCGAGCGCGTCGAACTGATGTTGCGCCTTGGGGAAGCCTGCGGCGTGAGGTTGCCCGATCGCGTCGTTGCTGAAGCGGATACGGTACAGGATCTGATTCAGGCGATCTTGCGGGAGGAATCCGGTGCTGGCGTCGCCGCCGCCGTTGCACCAGCCCCCGCCCCCTTCGCTTCTCCCGCTCTTCGCCCTGACCTCGAGCAGCAAATCCGGCGTTCCGAGACCCTTACGGAAATCATCCGGCTGCGCGGGCGAGGCGAACCGGCGCGCGCCCACATTCACCTGTACGAGGAAAACGACCAGCTGCGCACCATCACGTTTGGCGAGCTTTACGAGCGCGCCTCGGCCGTCGCAGGCGAATTGCAGCGGCGCGGCCTCGAGCCGGGCCAGACCGTGGCCATCATGCTTCCCACGTGCGCGGAATTTTTCTCGACGTTTGCCGGCATCCTGCTGGCCGGCGGAATTCCGGTGCCCATTTATCCGCCGTTTCGCGCTGACCGCATCGCCGAATATGCCGCGCGGCAATCGAACATCCTGCGCAACGCCGAGGCTCAATTCCTCGTGTCCTGGCGCCAGGCGCATGGCCTCGCGCGCCTGCTGCAACCGCGCGTCCCATCCCTGCGCGACGTGCTTGACGCGCAGCGCCTTGCGAGCACGCCCGCGCCCGACGCGCCGCCTCCCACTCAATGGCGCGCGGTCGAGAACTTGTCGCACCGCGCGCGCGGCGAAGACATTGCCTTCCTGCAATACACCTCCGGCTCGACCGGCGATCCCAAGGGCGTCATCCTCACGCACGCCAATCTGCTCTCGAATATTCACTCGATTGTCGGCGGCATCGACATCAAGCCCGGCGACGCCTGCGTGAGCTGGCTGCCTCTCTACCATGATATGGGCCTGATCGGCGCGTGGTTCACCCCTCTCTTCACGGGCATCCCGCTGGTGGTGATGTCGCCCCTCTCGTTTCTCAGCAAGCCTGAACGGTGGCTGCGCGCGATTCACCGCCATCGCGCCACCATCAGCCCGGCGCCAAATTTCGCCTACGAATTGTGCGTGCGAAAAATCCCCGATAAGGATTTGCAGGGGCTCGACCTGAGCTCCTGGCGCGCGGCAACGAATGGCGCCGAGCCAGTTCGCGCCGAAACCCTCGATCGCTTCGCCGAGCGCTTTGCGCCTTACGGATTCCGCCGCGAATCGCTCTCGCCCGTCTATGGGCTGGCCGAGGCAACCCTGGGAGTTTCCGCCCCGAAAAGCGGCACAGGATACAAAGTGGATCGCATCGCACGTGCCGCGTTTGAATCCGAAGGCCGCGCGGTTCCGGCCGCCGCTGGGGATTCCGCGCCGCTCGAATTTGTCAGCGCCGGCAGGCCCATGCCGGGCGTCGAAGTCCGCATGGTGGACGCCGATGGCCGCGCCCTCACCGAACGCGTGCAAGGCCGCTTGTGGTTTAAAGGTCCGGGAGCCACCAGCGGCTACTATCGCAATCCGCGAGCGACGCGGGAATTAATTCAAGAAGGCGGCTGGCTCGATTCGGGCGATCTCGCCTATTGGGCGGACGGCGAAATTTACATCACCGGCCGCGCCAAGGACGTCATCATCAAGGCCGGCCGCAACATCTATCCCCACGAAGTGGAAGAATTCGCGGGACGCGTCGCCGGCGTGCGCGCGGGATGCGTGGTCGCATTCGGCGCGCCGGACGCGCGCAGCGGCACCGAAAGGCTCATGATCGCCGCGGAAGTGCGCGACATGTCCGCTGCCCGGCGCATCGCCGCCGAAATCACGCAAGCTGTTGACGACGCCATCGGCATGCCTCCGGATCACGTCGAATTGCTCGCCCCGCAATCCATCCCCAAAACCTCCAGCGGCAAATTGCGCCGCAGCGAGACGCGCCGCCTCTACCTCGAAGGGAAACTCGGAAAGAAAGTCCGGCCCGCCTGGGTGCAAGTCGCAATGCTCGCGGCGCGCGGAGCCGGTCCTGGCGCGTGGGGCTCGCTCAAGCACGCTGCAAGCGCCGCGCTCGAGATGCTCTACGGCATTTACGCGCTCACGGTCTTTACCTTGATACTGGTTCCGCTCTGGGTGATTGTCTCTCTCACGCGCGATCGTGAACGCGCCGCGCGCCGCACGCATGCCGGCGCGCGGTTGATTCTCCGCGCAGCGCGCGTTTCGATTCAAGTCGAGGGCGGAGAACTCCTGGCGCAACTCCCGACTTCCGGCCCTTGGATCTTCGCGCCGAACCATTCGAGCTTTCTTGATATTTTGACTTCCCTGGCGCTCTTGCCGGACGGCGTGCGCTGGGTCGCCAAAGGCGAGTCTCTCTCAATGCCCTTGATTGGCACGATTATTCGCCGCTCGGGCCAATTCAGTTTCGATCGCAGCGACCCGCAAGCCCGCATCCGCCAGGCGGAGGAAGTGGATGCCGCGCTCAGGCGCGGCGAATCCGTGGGGATTTATCCCGAAGGAACTTTCACGGCCGTCGCCGGCATTCGCCCCTTCCAGCTCGGAACATTCAAGGCAGCCGTGGACACGCAGCGCCCAATTTGCCCGGTAGCAGTCCGCGGCGCCCGCCAAATCCTCCGCGACAAGACAAGATTGCCCCGCCGCGGCCAAGTGACCGTAACCATCGGCCCACTCGTCTTGCCCGATCCCTCCGAAGGCGATGACTGGCGCGAAATCGTCCGCCTCCGCGACACCACCCGCGAAATCATCGCCCGCAATTCCGGCGAACCCCTGCTCTGATACGGTCCAATTCAGCAGCGGATAATCTTTCCCGGAAAAGGGGAAGCCGAGTGCTCCGGCGCATCCGCGCATATAATGTTGCTATGCAGGAGACCAGGCTGGTTGTCGTCCAGTCGTGCGGTAGCCGCATCGAAGCGGAGTTGGCCAAGGGTGCGCTTGAAGAGGCAGGCATTCAGGCCATGATCCAGGGCGACACTGCGGGAGGAATGCGTGAACACCTTGCGTGGTCCGGCGCTGGATTTAAGATTCTCGTACGCGAAGATGACGCAGCCGCGGCGCGCGATGTGCTCAATTCACCAGCGGAGAGCAATGAAAGGCCCGAGCCCGGCCCCTAACGCACGATTCCTTCCATGCCCACCTACCAACTCGAATCCAAGCTTAAGCGCGGCGAGACCGAAACACTCGCAATCCACTGTGGAGATTACCGATTTCAGGCGGGCTTCCACGAGTTCCTCAACCGCGGCCTGAATCTGAACGGGAATTACGATCTCATGGTGATTCCCGGCGGCCCGCTGAGCTTGACGCTCTTTGAGTACATGCCCAAGTATTCCTGGGCCAGTTGGAAGTGGTTCCGATTCTTCGTGGAAATGCACGGAATCCGGCGGCTCATCTTGATTCAGCATCAAGACTGCGCGTGGTACCGGACCATGCCAGGCCACTTGCACGCTTCCGCGGAACCGCGCGAGCGCCAGGAGCAGGATCTCGAGCGCGTAAAGACTACGCTCAGGAAAGATTTTCCGAACCTGACTGTCGAACTCTACTACGTGGGCTGGGACGCAACGGATCGGATCACGATCGACTCGATTCCGGGTTGAACTCCACACCCTCGGAGTTCGCTTTATAGCCTCTCCGCCGTCCTCCTTCGAATCATTCTGGAAACCCGGGCCCAGGAAGCGGCATCTAAAAAATTTCCAGCCCGGAATGGCGCTTTATGCCTCTACCTGATGCTTTCGAGGCGCCATGAGGCCAGGACGAAAGGGCAACCGCCTCCCACCCGCGGTGCCCCTCATACCCAAAACTCCTTAGGAGGAGATTTACATGGTGCGCAAACTGTCGTTGCTACTGGGCCTGTTTTTCCTGGTTTCAATTTCGGCGCAGGCGCAAGTCTCTGACAAAGTGGAATTATTCGGCGGCTATTCTTACGAGCGATTCAATGCCTCGCCGAACGTCAATCTGAACGGATGGGAAGCCTCCGGCCAATACAAATTCAACGACTGGCTGGGCGGCGTCGCTGATTTCGACGGCCACTATGGCTCGATCGCCGGGATCAGCAGTTCGGTCCACACTTATCTATTCGGGCCGCAGGTGTCGTGGCCGACGCGGGTCTCGCCGTTTGCTCACGCGCTTTTCGGCGGGGCGCATTTTAGCGCCGCCGGGGCGACTGACAACTCCTTCTCGCTGGCACTCGGCGGGGGAATCGACGCGAAAATCACTGGACCGTTTTACTGGCGGATCATTCAGGGCGACTACTTGATGACGCGCTTCTTCAACGGCAGGCAGGATAACGCGCGGCTCTCAACCGGGATCGTTTTCCGCTTCTAAGCGCCCGTCCGCATTCCTTTCTTGCAGGAGCGCCTGCACGGGCGGGCGCTCCTGCAAAACCCGCAAGCAAGCTCAATCCAAGACAAATTTCACGGTAACGTACGTTTCCACTTCCACGGGCTGCCCATTCAGAAGCGTCGGCTTGTAGCGCCACGCACTCACGGCCACTCGCGCCGATTGCACCAGCAGCGGATTGCCGCTGAGCACTTGCAATTCGCGCACGACGCCGTCTTTCCCAATGATGGCGCGCAGCTCGACCGTCCCGGAAATGTGCGCCGCCAGGGCGACCTTCGGATACTCCGGCTGCACCTGATGCACTAGCATCGCTTGCATCACCTCGGCGGGCTTTCGCACCGGGCCGCGCGCCTCGGGCGGCTCCGGCGGGCGGATCACAGGCTGCCGCGAACCGAAATCAAAGCCGCCAGGAAACTCCGGACCTGTGCCGGGAAGATTTGGATCACCGGTGCCCCGCCCGCCGGGACCGTTGTCGATGTTTGGCGGCTCTGGCCCATCAATAGACGGGTGCGTCGGAATGACGGGAGGCGCGCACATTGTGCAAAATATTGGCGGGTGCCAATTCGGCGGATGCCTACGGAAGGGCTCATGCGGATGGCTTGGGCCCGCCCCACCGCCGTGAAAGGGGGGCGCGGGTGTCACATTGTACTGGCGCGGCAAGACGCCCGGCGTGATTAACGGCCATAGGAGCATGGCCGCCACGAGTCCAGCTTCGAAAATAAGCGAAATCACGAGCGCCTTGCGCCGCAGCCGCCGCGCGCGACTGAAAGCTTCCGTGTCGCTATCCACCAAACAATGGGACAGGCTTCCCAGATCGCTCATAGACACACCTCCTCCGCATCGTTCGCACACAACGGGAACTAACTGACTGCGCCGGGTGAATCGGAATGCGCGCCCGGCTGTGGCGGCCCTACGGAGTTCGCGCGACCTCTGAAGGAATAGACACCGGAGCAGCGGCCGAGTTCCCGGCATTACGTCACAGTTTCCAGCCGAAAACGGCGGAATTTCCGCGGCTTGGCGCCTACACGCCCCGCTAAAGCATTCTAAAACGCCAGGTTACAGATTCTAAGCGCCCGGGTGCATCGAAATTCGTGATCTGTGCGTCTAATCCGTTGTCATAGCCCTCTTCGGGGGGACGAAACGAGGCAGCCATCATGAATAGAGAATCATTGGAAACAGTCGGCGTCCGATTGACAGGCTGGGCAGCGCTCAATCGCGATCCGCTCGAGGATCGCGTCGAGTACACTTGCCCGCATTGCGGCACGCAGGGAGCCAAGAATGCCCGGCGTCCGCGTTCGGCGTACCACTTCAGCGACGGGTTCGTGCAAGACCTTCAGGGCGAAGCGACCACTTGCCGCAATTGCAAGCAGTCGCTCCGCGTCACCCCTGTCGTGATGCTTCACGACCAGGACGAGAAGCGGCGCTTTGAAGCCGTATTCCTCGCGGACACCGAAGTTTCGAAGAACTAACCCCTAACCCCGCACCGCAGCAACGGGGCACACTCCGCAGAATCTCGCGCATGAAATGTTTGGAGTGTGCCCCGCGGCAATGATTAAGCCCCATCCAGCGTCAGATGGTACGCTTCCATTTCCGAGCGCACGCGTTCGAAGGCCTCATCCACCGTGTCGGCAAACTGAAGCAGCTTGTACTCGCGCTCGCTGATTGTGCCGGTGCGGACCATGTAGCGCCAATCAATCACTTTGTCCCAGTATTTCCGCCCGTAGATCAGCACCAGGTGATGCGATGAAAGCTTGTTGGTTTGCAGCAATGTGAGCATTTCGAATAGCTCGTCGAGCGTCCCGAATCCGCCGGGGAAAACAATCAGCGCCTTGGCCTTCTGCGCGAACCACAATTTGCGCATGAAAAAGTAGTGGAAGTAAAAATTCAGCTCCGGCGTGATGTAATCATTCGACCGCTGCTCGTGGGGGAGCTGGATGCTTAGCCCCACGGAAGCGCCCCCCGCCTCGCTCGCGCCGCGATTGGCCGCCTCCATGATTCCCGGGCCGCCGCCTGAGCAGAGGACGAACCGCATCGGGTGCATGCCGAGCGTCATGGCCCAGGAGGTGATGCGCCGCGAAAGCTCGCGCGCCTCCTCGTAATAGCGCGACATGCCCACCAGGCCCCGCGCGGTACGGATTTTGTCGCGCCATTCGGCTGAGCGGCGGCCGCGTGCCGCGCGCTGCGTTTCCTTCAGGTGCGCGAGCGCCTGCTCACGAGAATGGATGCGCGCGGAGCCGAACATCACGATCGTGTCGCCCACATTGGCGCGCTTCAATCGTTCGAGCGGATCGAGATACTCCGCGAGTATGCGCAGCGGCCTCGCTCCCAGGCTCTCCATGAATCTCGGGTCGTTGTACGCCAGATGCGGCATGCGATGGCTGCCACGCTTCATGATTCCCCCTCAGCACTTGAGCAAATAGCCATTGTAGGAGAACGCTGCCGCGAAACGCCAGCCACGCTCGGCGCACCGATTCGTGCCATGCAACGCGCCTCCGCCCGCCGCGAATCAGATAGACTGAAGGCTCGATGGCACGCACGAACATCATTTTCGCCGGAGTTCTCTTCGCCGCGCTTTCGCTCCTCACGGCCCCCGCGCGCTGCCAGGAAGCTCCGCCTGGGCCGCTCCACCCGCGCGCCGGCATACCGCCCGAGAAAATTCCCGCGGAGGAGCTTGCGAAGCGTGCTATCCGCGTGCGCGTCGAAGAAGTGATTGCCCCCGTCACGGTGCGCGACCCCAAGGGCGAGATCGTCTTCAGCCTCACGAAGGACAAATTTCACGTCTTCGATAACGGCGTTGAGCAGAAAATCGACCACTTCGATCTCGGCGGCGATTCGCTTTCGATCGTGCTCGTCGTCGAGACCAGCTCGCACATCGAGCCCATGTTCCCGGCCGTGAAGCACACCGGGATCATCTTTGCCGAGACGGTGATGGGCCCAACGGCGGAAGTCGCCGTGATCGGCTATGACGACAACGTGGACCTGCTCCAGAAATTCTCGACCGACAGCGACGCCACGCAGGCAGTGATCAATCATTTGCGCATGGGAACTTCCGGCTTGCGGCTCTATGACGCGATGACGCGCGGGATCTCCATGCTCGAGAAACGTCCCCCGCCGCAGCGGCGCATCATGGTGGTCGTCGGAGAAGCGCAGGACACGGGGAGTGAAAGCAGGTTCGGCGAGGTACTCCGCCAGGCGCAGCTCGCGAATGTGACCATCTACTCGATTGGCCTCAGCACTGCGATGGCCGACCTGCGCGCCAAGCCGAGAGAGCAACCCACCATCGGCCCGCCGGGAACTTATCCCGTCCCCACGCCGAATGGCCAGCCGCAGACGCCGGACCTCGAGCGGCAGATGCAGCAATCGAGCGACTTGATGGCGCTCGCCATTTGGCTGATAAAGACGGGAAAAAACGCGGTAGGCCCGAACTCACTCGCCATCGCCAGCAAAGCCACCGGCGGAATGCACATGAGCATCAAGAAGGACAGCTCGATCGAGAAAGCAATGGACGAAATCGGCGGCGAAATCCACGCGCAATACACGCTCGGCTACCGTCCCGCGCCGGACGATTCCTCCGGCTACCACGAAATAAAAGTAGTGGTCGATAGCCCCGGCGTCAACATCCGCACTCGCCCCGGCTACTACATTCCTCCGCCGGAGTCGTGAAGAGCCTCAGTCGTTCAATGACGAAAGGCCAGGCACGGCATGCCGTGCCTCACTTGCATTGCGCCAATACCAGCCAAACGACTGTCATCCCGAGTCCGGCCTTTGGTTCTTCGGACGAGGGATCTCTCTTTGGCTTACACCTCGGCGACGCGCGCACACGAAGAGAGATCCCTCGGCCCAAACTACGGGCCTCGGGATGACAGCGCTCTTTGAATGGCGTAAAATCTTGCCAAAGAAAAAGTGTAGGCTGCCTTGTGAAGAGCTACTGTGTGTACATTCTTTCTTCAGCTTCTGGCGTGCTCTACACGGGCGTTACAAACAATCTGGCCCGCCGCATTGAACAACACAAACTAAAACTGATTCCGGGCTTCACTCAAAAATACAACGTTACAAGACTCGTTTGTTACGAAGTCTTCGGAGACATTCGTCTGGCGATTGCTCGCGAAAAAGAAATCAAGAGTTGGACACGGGCTAAGAGAGTCGCGCTGATTGAATCCGGGAATCCGAAGTGGATTGATTTGGCAGCCGCTCCGAGGTCCGCGCAACTTCCGTCACTTGAATAGCGGCAGTCCAACCCGGAACAACTTCGGGGCAAAAACGTGACGAATGTCATCCCGAGGCCCGCAATTTAGGCTGAGGGCTCTCTCTTTGGGCCGCACCAGCCCAAACGATTGTCATCCCGAGTCCGGCCTTTGTTTCACCGGACGAGGGATCTCTCTTCGTGTGAGCGCTCCGCCCCGGGCGTAATTGCGCGCTGCCGGCACTCCAGCCGGCGACTCTCAGACCCTACTTTTTCTCGGGCTCAGTCTCAGCGCCGTTTTCCTCTTCGAGGATTGCGGCGGCTGCAGCGATGCGGTCGCCTTCTTCGAGGCGCAGCAAGCGGACGCCCTGCGTCGAGCGGCCGGCCTCGCGAATCTCGGCCGAGTGGACGCGGATGACCTTGCCCTGGCCGGTGATGATCATTACGTCGGAATCTTCGCGCACCTGGAGGGCAGCGACCACCGAGCCGTTGCGGTCCGTGGTCTTCACGTTGATCACGCCTTTGCCGCCACGCGACGTGACGCGATATTCCGCGAGCGGCGTGCGCTTGCCGTAGCCCTTCTCGGCCACGGTGAGCATGAGCGAGGTGAGCGACTCGCGAATCTCGTCGCTCTCAAGCTCATCGAGATTCTGCGTCTCCTTCTTGTATTCCTTCGCGATGATGCCGAAATCGGGCTGCACCGCGTCCATCGAGACCACATAATCGCCCTTAGCGAGATCCATTCCGTTGACGCCGCCGGCGGCGCGGCCCATCGAGCGGACTTCCGTCTCGCGGAAGAGAATGGCCTGGCCGTCGTGGCTCGCCAGGAAAACCATCTGCTTGCCGTCGGTGAGCTTCGCGCCGATGAGTTCATCGTCGTTATCGAGATTGATGGCGATGATGCCGGAGGGCCGCGGATTTGAGAATTCCGCGAGCCCGGTCTTTTTCACGGTGCCGTTCTTGGTGGCCAGGAAGACATAGCGGTCGGCCTCTTCAAGATTGTGCGTGGGCACCACAGCGGTGAGCTTTTCGTTCTCCTGGAATTTCACCAGCGAGTTGATGGCCTTCCCGCGAGTGGCCGCGGCCGCTTCGGGAATTTCATACACCTTCAACCAGTAAATCCGGCCCTTCGAAGTGAAAAGCAGGATGTAGCTGTGCGCCGAAGCGGTGAAGAAATGCTCGACGAAATCGTCCTCGCGCGTCTTTGCGCCGATGCGGCCCTTGCCGCCGCGCGATTGGTGGCGATAGACGTCCACCGACGTGCGCTTGATATAGCCGGCATGGCTGACGGTGATGGCCATTTCCTCGTCTTTGATCAGGTCTTCGAGCTTGATTTCCTCCACGCGATCCACGATCTGCGTGCGCCGCTCGTCGCCATAGAGCTTCACCACTTCGCGCAGCTCGGCGACGATCACCGCTTTCAATTTTTTGTCGCTGTGGAGGATTTCCTCCAGCTCCTCGATGCGATTGCGAATCTCGCCCAGCTCTTTGAGGATTTCATCCACGGAGAGCTGCGTCAGGCGGTGCAATTGCAGTTCGAGAATGGCGTCGATCTGGGTGTAGGTAAGCCCTTCCCCTTCGGCGGGGCCAATCGTCGCGCCAGTGAGCGCCACGATGCCATACTTCTTGCGGTCAACCTTGACGCCTTCGACGGTGCGTTCCTTGCCCGCCACCATCACGCGCACATTTTTGTTGGAGAAGAACTCGTGCAGGTTTTCGCGGGCGTTGGCGCGGCTGGATGATCCGCGGATGATCTTGATCACCTCGTCGATGTTGTCGAGCGCGATGCGGTATCCGATCAGAATATGTTCTCGCTCGCGCGCCTTGCGCAGCTCGTACTGCGTGCGCCGCCGGACCACGTCCACGCGGTGCTCGATGAAGAGCCGCAGCAGGTCGAGCAGCCCCAACTCGCGCGGCTGCCCGGCGACGATCGAGAGGAGGATCATGCTGAACGATTCCTGCATCTGCGTCATCTTGAAGAGCTTGTTGAGAATGATTTCCGGCTCCTCGTCGCGCTTGATCTCGATGACGATGCGCATCCCGTCGCGGTCGCTCTCATCGCGAATGTCGGCAATCCCCTCGATTTTCTTGTTGTTGATCAGCTCCGCGATGTGCTGGATCAGCGTCTTCTTGTTCACCTGGTAGGGCAGCTCGGTGATGACGATGTCCTGGCGGTCCTTGCCGCGCGCCTCGATGGCGGCTTTGGCGCGCACCTGAAAGCTTCCGCGGCCGGTTTTATAAGCCTGCTCGATTCCCTCGCGGCCGTAGATGTAGCCGGCGGTCGGGAAATCCGGGCCAGGGACGAGCTTCATCACTTTTTTCAGGGTCGCTTCCGGGTCTTCGACCACCAGGATCGCCGCTTCGACAATTTCCTTCAGGTTGTGCGGCGGAATGTTCGTGGCCATGCCGACGGCGATGCCGGAGGAGCCGTTGACGAGCAGGTTCGGAATGCGCGTCGGCAGGACGGTCGGTTCCTGCTCGCTCTCATCGAAATTGGGAATGAAATCGACGGTTTCTTTCTCGATGTCCGCCAGCATTTCCTCGGCAATTTTCGAGAGGCGCGCTTCGGTGTAACGCATGGCCGCCGGGGGATCGCCGTCAACCGAGCCGTAGTTGCCCTGGCCATCCACGAGCGGGTAACGCATGTTGAAGTCCTGGGCGAGGCGGACGAGTGCGTCGTACACCGGCGAATCCCCGTGCGGATGGAATTTGCCGAGCACTTCGCCGACGATCTTCGCGCACTTGCGGTAGGCCTTCGTGGACGTGAGCCCGAGCTCGTACATCCCGAAAAGGATGCGGCGGTGCACGGGCTTCAGGCCGTCGCGCACGTCGGGCAGCGCGCGCCCGATGATCACGCTCATCGCGTAATCGAGGTACGACTTCTTCATCTCGGATTCGATATCAACCGGCGTCATGATCGAAAGGTTCTGTTCGTCAGCCACGATTCGCTCCGCTATTCGAAATTGGAAACTGGAAAAGGGAAAATGGGCTCGCCATTTTCCATCTTCTTTCTATCTTCGCTGCCTCGTTCTAATTCTGCCCGCCATTTTCTGCCCCAAGCGACGGCTCCCGGCCGAATGACCCCGGTGTCTACGGGGGGTCGTTTTGCGCAGTTTAGAATCGGGCGCAATCCTTTGTTTTCAATAACTTACGGCGATTTCTAATCTCGAAAGCGAGATTAGAAATGCCGCGCCTCAATGCTTTCCCGCCATTCTTTCGAGCACGTACGCTTTCACGGTTTCAAACGCCGAAGCATTGTTCGAAAAGCGCTGCGCGCCGAAATGCGCCTCGAGTTTCAGGATCAGCTCGGCGCATTCGGCTTCGCTCGCGCATTCGAATGCCACGCCTTGCTCCGTATTCGGCGCCGAGGTAGCCGTGGCGCTGAAATCCGAGCAGCTCATCCCCCGCAGCCCCGGCAAAATTTTCCAAGTGAGTTGATAGATCATTGTTGATAATTTCTAGCTTTCTGGCGAATTCATCCCTTCCCAGCCACGCCCTCGACCCTCTTCAGCGCGGAGCGGTCACAAAATCTTTGTGGGTCGCGGTTTCAACCGCGACATTAAATCTCGGGCTCGTCCTGGGCTTTAGAGTCTGTGTGAGAACTGGGGTTGACGCGTCTCTTATACTGCGAGCAGGAGGAGACGCGATGGCGAAATTTTTCGATTACAACCCGGAGCAGGCCTATTTGCTGCCGCCCAGTGTGCTGGACGTGCTGGGGCCGGGGCATTTGTGTTTTTTCATCCGGCGGCTGGTGGAGAAATTGAATCTGGGCGTCTTCCGCAACGAGTACGGGGAGGAAGGCGGTCCGGCCTACGCGCCGGAGATGCTGGTTTCGGTTTGGCTGTACGCCTACGCGCTGAGCGTGACCAGTTCGCGCCGGCTGGAACAGCGGATTCGGGAAGATTTGGCGTTCCGCTATTTGGCGGCGGGAGCGGCGCCGGATCACTGGACGCTGAACGCGTTCCGGCGGCGGCACGCGAAGGGATTGAATGATTTGTTCACGCAGGTGGTGGAGCTGGCGCGGAAAGCGAAGCTGGGAAAGCTCGGGCATGTGGCCATTGATTCGACGCGTATCGCCGCGAACGCTTCGCGCAACCGGATCGACACCGAACAGGCGTTGCGGGACGCGCGGGCGCGCATTCGCCGGGACATTCGCCGGTGGCAGCGGCAGTGCAACACGGAGGATCCGAACGAAGGAGCGGGCGTGGAAGTGGGGCGCGAAGTGATGGAACAGTTGGAACGGCAACTGGAAGCGATTCCCGAGCGGCTCGAGCGATTGCACAAAGCGAGATTGCCGAAGCTTTCGCGGACCGATCCGGACAGCCGTTTTTTGCGGGAGCGGGGCGGATTCACGCTGGGCTACACGGCCACGCTGGCGGTCAGCGAAGATCATTTGATCGTGGCGCAGCGGGTGACGCAGGCGACCAACGACAACGAAGCGCTGTTGCCGATGGTCGAAGCAGTCGAGCAGCAGTGCCGAGAAACACCGCGCTGCGTGAGCGCGGATAGCGGATTTTTCTCGGCGGACAATGCGCACCGGCTGGAAGAACGGGGCATCGATGGATATGTGCCGGACTCGAATCTGGCGCGCTGGCTGAACCGCGGCGGCCGCTTGCGCCGGCGAGCGACGGATCCGGCGCATCGTCGCATGCGCCAGAAGCTGCGCGACCCGGCCGGGCGGATGATCTACCAGCGGCGGAAAGCGATCGTGGAACCGGTGATCGGAGTCTTGAAGGAGCAGCGAGGCATGCGACGGTTCGCTCGTCGCGGGCTGGTGCAAGTGGCGGTCGAGCTGGCGCTGGCAGCCGCAGCCTATAATTTGACGCGGATGTGGCGCACCCGCTAGTCGCGCCGCCGCCGCTGAAATCAAAACGTCATCAACCATCATTAGGTTGCACCCGAATTAGCAGCCAACATGTGACGGGCACCGAGTTCTCACACAGACTCTTTAGCCCCTGAAGCTCCTTCATCATCAAAGTTGGAAGGATCGAGCCTGAATTTACCGCTCGCTGAGCCCAACGGATAATCCGCTGGCTTTTCTGCCAATCGCGCTTTCACTGGATTCAACTCAATGTATTGTTTCCGCATCCGGTATTCATGTGCATCACGAATCCAGCGATCGTGATAGCCGCTGTGCCAGATTGGGGACGTGTAGTTCAGCTCTTTTCGAATTTTGAACGCCGACCCGCCCTTAATCATCTGCACTGCCTTCTCAATTGAAGCCTCTTCACCGGGCGTGAGCAATACATGCAAATGTTCCGGCATCACCACAAGTGCATGGAGCATGTAAAATCCCCGCTCCCGGCATTCCAGAAGTTGGGCTAAGACGATTTGTGCCGGGCCGGGCTTCAGGAAAATTTGCCGTCGCTCCCAAGTATCGGTCGTAACGAAATAAACGCCAGCTTGTCTGACTCGTCTTACGATTCTGCTCTTCACGGAACTTCAGGGGCTAAAGCCCAAACTATCCCGCATCCTAACGTCGCGGTTGAAACCGCGACCCACAAAGATTTTTCAGGCATGGCGTTACACCGACGTGGCCTTGATACAGTCAGAACAAGTCCCGATCGGGGCATGCCACTCCAGCGCCCAAGCCGAAGCTCGATCTATGGCATCGGAAAATGTCGCGCAGTTTTTGTTAAAGCTATAGGTTCCTTTTCGAAGCCCATGTTGCTGTTTGTAGTGACTACAAGGTAGTCGGTGAAGCATGACGCGTTTCCCCGTCTTGGCAGGGGCAATATTCAGATGGACGCCGTATTTTGCTTCACTTGTTTTCAAGGAAACCTCCCCCGGTCCAGTTTAAATATCCAGATTGACGACGTCGAGGGCGTTGTCCTCGATGAATTTGCGGCGCTGCTCGACGTTTTCGCCCATGAGCGTCGAGAAAATGTCCTCGGCGGCGACGGCGTCCTCGAGGCGCACTTTCAAGAGCGTGCGCGTCTCGGCGTTCATTGTTGTGGCCCAGAGCTGCTCGGGATTCATTTCGCCGAGGCCCTTGAAGCGCGTGATGGTGAATTCCTTTTTCGCGTCTTCGAGGACGTAGCTCAGGAGCGAAGCTGAATTGTCCTTTGTGACCTTGTCGCCGTTGTGCTGGATGGTGAAGGGCGGGCGGTCATTTTCGGCGATGGCCTGGTGCAAGGTGCGCAGGCGCTTGTATTCGGCTGTCGCAGCCAGCGCCCAATTCACGCGCCGCTCGCCGCCATTTTTCAGCAGCAGCTCGTGCAGGCTGTGCTCCTCGTCGTACTCGAATTTCGCGTCGAGCTCGAGCTTGGCTTTCTCGATGGCTTTCACCAGCTCCTGCAATTTTTTCTTGTCGGCGAAATCGGTTTTCTTTTCGAGCTCGCTTTCGGCGAGGATGTCGACAAGCCTCGGCTCGCGCAGGCGGCGGCCGAGTTTCGCGGCCACCTGGTCGTACTCCTGAAGATTCAGCAAGAACTGCGTAAGCTCGCCGCCTTCGAGCGATTTGCCGGTCTTGCCCTTCACGACGTGCTCTTCCGTGGCGCGCTTCATCAGCTCGCGGGCGAATTCGCGCTCGTCGCGGATGTAGCGGTCCATCTTGCCGCGCTTCACGCGATAGAGCGGCGGCTGCGCGATGTAAATGTGGCCCTTGTCGATCAGCTCGCGCATGTGCCGGAAGAAAAAGGTGAGCAGCAGCGTGCGAATGTGGCTGCCGTCCACGTCCGCGTCGGTCATCAGGATCACTTTGTGGTAGCGCAGCTTGGCCGCATCGAAATCGTCCTTGCCGATGCCGGTGCCGAGCGCGGTGATGATGCAGCGGATTTCTTCGTGGCCGAGCATCTTGTCGTAGCGGGCTTTCTCGACGTTCAAAATTTTGCCTTTGAGCGGCAGGATGGCCTGGTAACGGCGATCTCGCCCGCCTTTGGCCGAGCCGCCGGCGGATTCGCCCTCGACGATGAAAATTTCGCAGCGCGCCGGATCGCGTTCCTGGCAATCGGCAAGCTTGCCGGGCAGGCCGCTCGAATCGAGCGCGGATTTGCGGCGCGTAAGCTCGCGCGCCTTGCGCGCGGCTTCGCGCGCGCGGGCCGCATCAATGCACTTGCCGATGATTTTTCGCGCGATGGAGGAGTGCTTGTCGAAATATTCGCCGAGCTTTTCATTGACGAGCTGCTCGACAAGCCCCTTGATGTCGCTATTCAGCTTGCCCTTGGTCTGTCCCTCGAATTGCGGCTGCGGCAATTTCACGGAGACGACCGCGACCAGGCCTTCGCGGACATCATCGCCGCTGATCGAGACTTCGTCCTTCTGCTCCTTCAGCATGCCGGACGAGCTGGCATAAAAATTAATCGTGCGCGTGAGCGCGGAGCGGAAGCCGGCGAGGTGCGCGCCGCCGTCCACGGTATTGATGGTGTTCGCGAAGGAAAAAATATTTTCGGCGTAGCTGTCGTTGTATTGCAGAGCGATTTCCATGTCCACCTGGCCGCGCTTGCCTTCCATGTAAATCGGCGAATCGTGGAGAGTCTGCTTGCCGCGGTTGAGGTGTTTCACGAATTCGGAGATGCCGCCAGTGAAGCGGAATTCGGCTTTCTTGTTGCTGCGCTCGTCATCGAGCGTGATTTTCAGGCCTTTATTCAGGAAGGCCAGCTCGCGCAGGCGCTGCGAAAGCGTGTCGAAGCTGTAGTTGATGGTGGTGAAAATCGAAGGGTCGGGATGAAACGTGATTTTTGTGCCGGTTTTTTTCGTCTTGCCGGAGGCCTTGAGCTTCGTGGTGGGGACGCCCTTCTCGTAGGACTGCTCCCAGACTTCGCCATCGCGCCAGATCTCAAGGTCCAGCCAGTCGGCGAGCGCGTTGACGACCGAGACGCCGACGCCGTGGAGGCCGCCCGAAACCTTGTAGGTGTCGCTATCGAATTTTCCGCCGGCATGCAGCACGGTCATGACGACCTCGGCGGCGGGCTTTTTTTCCGTGGCGTGCATATCCACGGGGATGCCGCGGCCGTTGTCAATCACGGTGACGCTGTTATCGTCGTGGACGCTGACGTTGATTTCGTCGCAGAAGCCGGCCATGGCTTCGTCCACGGAATTGTCGACGACTTCCCACACCAGGTGATGCAGGCCGAGCTCGCCCGTCGAGCCGATGTACATGGCCGGGCGTTTGCGGACCGCCTCGATGCCGCCGAGAACTTTGATGGAAGTGGCGTCGTATTTGTGCCCGCCGCCCTTGGGAGCCGAAGTGTCTTTATCAGCCATGAGTGGTGCGTCTCCTCAGAGAATCAGAAAAAATTCGCGTGCGAGTAGCCCTAGCTCCATATTCTTGAGTGCCAGAACTTAGTCTTGGGGAAGGCGGTCGCGCGGATGTGGCCGGCAATTGCCTCGCCCATTGGCCCCAGTTGCCTCGATCTGGGACTCGAAGGGTTTCTCGTCGCTCCATCCCGCCCGCTACAGGCGGGCGCGGCGAAGCAGTGATTTTCCCCCGCGGAGGGGGCAATCCGGTGCTTTCCAGGCCCCTTTTTGCCCTGGCGCAGGCAAATCAAGCGGGGTTTCTGGTGAACTGACCTGATGAATCAGAGCTCAAAACCGGACAACTAATTTTACCCAAATGGGGGCAATTTCACAAGGCATTTGTTGGGGCGGGGAACCGCTGTAGCGCCATTATTTTCAATGATTTACGGGACGATTCAAGGGTGCTGCTTTCGCTGAGAATTGATGCCCTCGGCGGGCTGCGAGAAAGGCAATTTGTTGCCATGTTTGCTAAGTAGAAATACGGATATCACGGCACCGAACGCGCGCCAAGCTCGCGCAGCAAGCCTAGGAGATCGCCCAAGACCCACCCCTCGATCACTTTTCCATCCGCGATACGGAAGAACGCCGCGCCTGCGTAGCTGATCGCTTTTCCGGTGGGCGCGAGGCCAAAAATTTCGCCGCGGTGCGTGCCGCGGTAGAAAGTACGTGCTACGACGCGATCGCTCTCAGCCGTCATTTCGAGGATGCTGTTGTGAAAATCCGGGAACGCGGCCTGGACCTGGCGCATGTAGGCGCGGAAGGCGTCGCGGCCCTTCAGCTCCGGTCCGAGGGTGCCGCGAAATTTAATATCGGTGGAGAGCAGTTCATCGGCCTTCGTGAAATTCCATGGATTCCACATTTCGTCGAAGAAACGGCGGATGAGATTTTTGTTTTGTTCGAGGGGATCGTCGAGCGCCATGACCGTGTCGCCTGCGCGGATCATGCCGTCCGCAAGAATATTGGCGCGCAGGCCGCCGCGATGAATCATTTGCTTCAGGACGCCATCGCGAGTGAGCGATTGCAAATGCTCGCAAGGCTCGCAGAGGCGGATGCCGCGCAGCAGGGTTTCGCCCACACGGAAATCCCGGCCGACGAGATGATTGAGCGCCACGCCGCGGGTAACGATATTGCGGCGCATCTCACCGGGCGAAAGTTCGGCGCCGAGTTTGGCGTTCAGCGCATCCACCGCTTCGCTTTCGATCAGCGTCACATGGCGGCCTTCGCCGGGTTCGGCGGAAAAAGTTCCCTGGTGCGAGAAGTAACGGTCGCCTTCGAGGCCTTGCCCCGCAACGGCGCGCGCTGAATCCACGGACAGCGTCGGCACGCCGGCGGCCGGGGCAATGTGGATCGAGATAACGCGGGCGCCGTTCATGAGAATTCGTCCTTTCCCAGGAGGCGTGCGGCGGTGAGCGCGTAAATCGCGGCGCTATTTTCGATTTCGCGCACGGAAACGAATTCGTTGGGGCCGTGCGAAACCGAGAGACGGCCCGGGCCGCATGCGAGCGCGGGAATGCCGCGCTTGGTGTAGAAGCGCGTCTCGAGCAGGCCGGGGCACATTTCGAATTGCGGCGCGCAGCCGGTGATCTCCTGAATGCTCTTCGCGAGGGTGCGGGCCAGCGGCTGGCTTTCCTCGACGGCCACGGAATTTCCCTCTTGAGAAATATCGGTTTCCATTTGAATGCCGCCCCGGCGCAGGCGATTCAGAATCGCGAGCAGACGATTTTTTTCCGTCGCGAGATTTTCTTCCGGATTGATGCGCCGGTCAACAGTGAAGGAACATTCGGCGGGGACCGCGTTGAAATTCGTGCCGCCTTCGGTGCGCCCGCCGAGCAGAAGGATGGAGCGGCGCGCGGCGGCGGGCTCGATGCGGAATTTTGTTTTGCGCGCGGAGACGCGCCGCTTTTCATTTTCGAGCGCGCGCGCGACGGCGAGCATGCGCTCGAAGGCGTTGACGCCGCGAAAACTCAAGCCGACGTGCGCGGTTTTGCCTATAACGGTCACACGCATGGTGATGGCACCGCGGCTGGCGTTCCAAATTGCGCCGCTGGTCGGTTCGGCGGTGAGCATGCCGATCGCGTCGGGCGCCAGCGCGCCGCTCTCGAAAAGCGCCGACGTGCCGCGCTCACCGCCAGTTTCCTCGTCGGGAACGAACGCGAGCTCGATGCGGCCGGCGAGCGGGACGCGCAATTCCTTGAGCACGCGCGCGGCATACAGCATGGCGACGAGGCCGCCCTTCATGTCCGCCGAGCCGCGGCCGAAAATGTTGCCGTTGCGCTCGCGCGGCTGAAATTGCGCGGCGCTCGATGCAGGGACTACGTCGTAATGCCCGTGGAAATAGAGCGCGCGCTTGCCGGAGCCGAGTGTGGCGCGGACCAAGTAGCGCGGCTCAAGGCGAGATTGCGCACTTGAGGCGGCTCGCAGGTGCTTGGGCGGCGGAATTCTCTCGATGCTGGCGCGAAAGCCAGCTCCGCGAATCATCCGCGCAAGAGCTTCGGCGCAGGTGCGGTAATTTTCTGCTGGTGGATTTTGGGTAGGGATGCGTACAAGCGCGCGCGTCCAAGTCGCCATTTCGGCACGGTATGCAGCAACGGCTTTGCGGATTTGTTGGCTAAGCGGTGTCACGTCACAGAGGTTAGCGCCGCTCGTGTGCAACGGTCAGCACCAAATTGGCCGCTGCGGATTGAAGGGTGCGCCAAATTGGACGAGCACCACGGTGTAGGCCGCAGAGAACTGCACATCAATGATCCGTCTGTCTATTTGGGGCGGCGATGAGGGATTGAATCTGGATCCAGGCCGAGCTTCTTCACTCCCTTGCGGGCGCGGCGATAATCCTGCGTGGATGTTGCGGTGGAGAGAAGAAACTCCGCTTTTTGCTCGGGCGTGTATTTTTCCAGCGGAACGACAATTGCGCGTCGGATCATGATGGTCCACTCACCGTTGCTTAGGCTCCCCGTGCTTGCGCCACCATTTCTACCAGAACTTTTCTGGCCTCCGCCAGACTCCGCACCTCGCGCAGGAATGCGATGCGGGCGCCACGCATACCCTCCTCGGTTTTCAAGCGGACGTGAAAGCCCAGGCGGTCAACCGCAGTCATCGCCGCTTCCTCGGACTCGATTCCGGCAAATTTCCGGACAAGCTGGATGAGCGCATCGGCGTGATCGGAATTCACGTGCTCGATGATGCCGGGCGCCGTGTCGGCGAGCGGGTCGGGCTGCGCACTGTAATAATCCGAGCCGGAGACCCAGCCCATTACACCGAAGCCTCCCACGTAGTAAACGTCCACCGCCTCCAACCGGTAAAAAGAAAAGTCTTCGAAGTCCACCCAGTATTTGCTGTTGGCATGGCGCTCAAGGTAGAGATTTCGTGTCGCAGCGAGCTCCGGCGCCGGTATCGGCAGCGTATTTCCAATCAGCGTGACCCTGGCCGCTCCCAGGGGATCGCCGGTGGTGTCTGGCTGGGTGACCAACAGGCTCGATCGCGGATCCGCCTGCGCATTCTGCGTGTGCATGGCCATGGTGCTGATCAGGAAGACGGGATTCGCCCGCTCGTCCAATGCATAGGGCATCACGGACCCGAAAGGGAACCCCGGCTGCTTGCGCGAAAGCGTCGAGAGACTCCCGAGCCGAGCCAGATACACCAAAGTGCGCGCGCGTTCCGCATAAGAAGGCTCAGCGACCGCCGGCTGGTTGCTCGACGGGCCCGGGCCCGCGTGTTTCCCTGCTGTTGATGAAGACATTCTCGATCTCCCGCATGGATTCGGCACATGAGAAGTGATTCCCATGCGCGCGAGTCCTTCGAACAGGCTAGCACGTCGCTGCTCAGGCTGCCTGCTTAATGGCACCGTACCATGCACGCCGGCTGCCGATTGCCGCGCTTATCTAAGATTTGCGCGGTTAGCTCGCCATGGCGGATGATTGAGATGCATGGCGCAGAATGAAGGTGTAGCAAAGGCGAACTGTAAACAGGAATCTAACTGAGGGCGCGCGGTGGACAACGAATCTAAATGCCCGGTCAGCGGCAAGCGTAAGTACGCTACCGAAGGCGAAGCTCTGGCCACCGCCGCGCACCAGATCGCAACCACTAATGCGCCAAAGGAACTTCGAGCCTATCTAGGCTCCTGGTGCGAAACCTGGCACCTGACGAAGGATACAGGCAAGGTCGGAAAGCGTCGCAGATAGCCGGCGGACTGCTCGTCTCTGAGTCCGAAAGCGACAGGCCCGTCGGCGCCCCGTGGTTCGCACCCCGGGGGCCGAAGGGATTCGCAGAGATTCGCGCGGCACTTTCTAGCGGAAATTGTCGTCGCGGTCGCGGCAAACATTTTGGTCCTGATCCTGATCGCCGTCGTGCTTCGACGTATCCACGTACATCATGCCGCCAGGATTCGAAAGACCGGTGACGACTGGGGTGATGACTCCGGTGGTCAGGTCGAGCGTTCCGACAAACGGCCCTCCATCCGCCGCGGTAAACGCGGAGCCTGGTGAGAAGGCATTTCGCCTGAGGGTGTACACCGTGTTCAGACCCTTGTCGGCGAAGATCAGGAATCCTTCGGTGGAGGTGACGAACGCGGTATCGTCAGTTTCCACGGGCATCGGGCCGGCAGCGGAGAGAAAGCTCAGCGGCAGGCGCAATGCCCGCTGATTCGGCGAGCCTGGATCGCTGACGATAATTAATTGCTGGTCGCCCTGGCTATCGAGCACAAGATTGCCCAGAGGGTCGAGTGTCATCGAGTCTGGATCCTGCAGATTGAGCTTGACCGTCGTGTCGGTGGGAATGTCGATCGCGCTGGCTTCGCCGGCCAGCACGGGTTCCACCTGGACGGTGCTTCCTTCGATATGGGCGCTGACGATTGCCGGGCCGGTGTTCGGATTGTTTGCCGGATTCGAGGCGCTGATGTAAACCTTGCAGCCGCGGAAGACCATGTCGTCGTAGCCGCCACCGTGGGGCGTCGGTCCGAAGGTGTAAAGCTTCTGGCGCCGGCTTTCCGTATCGATGATCACGAGATTGGGATTTGCA
Source organism: uncultured Acidobacteriota bacterium (assembly GCA_963701005.1). GTDB lineage: Bacteria > Acidobacteriota > Terriglobia > Acidiferrales > UBA7541 > Palsa-295. Next base: position 219,734 of record OY969555.1, on the reverse strand, counting down.
TCTTCGTTCTGGAGCGCCCAGAGACGATGAGTCGAAGGGTCAACTTTTAGGCCGTCATTGTGGCCCGGCACTGTGTAGATGTGAACGAGAGTGCCGTCCATTCGGAATTCCACCACCTGGCCATTGAGGCCGTCTGCGCCGCCCGGATCGTGGCCGTCACCATATCCGACGAAAACTTTGTCCCCGAGGATTGCCACTGAATCGGGCGCGCTCAAGCCGGCCGGAGCAGTGGCAAAAACGTTGAGCTTGTAGGGAGGCGTTGCCTGGGGACCCTGCGCGAACACCGGAAAATTCATGAGACCGAAAAGCATCAGCGCTGCTACTGCTGCGAACGTGCGCGTAATTGTGCGAACCATGTCGCGAACCCTCCTGTTTTGGAACTTTGATAGGCCCGGAGTAATCAGGCGAACCTACACCGTGACGTGTAGGCTGGGAGTGGAACATTAGCGGATGGATTGGGCGGGTTGGTGAATGCTGTGTGACAACGCCGCGAAAAATTGACGACTAAGGCATCACAAAACTTGTTCCTTCCGCGGAAAGCCGGTACGCAAATCTCGTGTGGAGACAACGAGGTGCGAGGAAATTGGCAGGGGCTAGAATGGCTAGTACGTGAGCGGCATTGGGCCGGGAATTCAAATGCGCATGGGCATGACGACGCAGCGGCAACGCGTGGACTCGCCGGCGAGCGGGCGGAGCTGGCCGGATCCTTTCTTGGCAGTGCCCAGCATCTGTTGAGTTTTTCAACTTCGTGCGGATTTATTCAACATTCGACCGCGTAGTGTGCGGGCTCCCGGGAACCCAGCCGCGCCAGTCCCAAACATTCCAAAGGACATTCGCTGGCTGCACGCCATTCTGGACTTTGGCACGCGGTTTGCGTATAAGTTGGCAGGCCCGACGGGGCGATTTTCGGAGTGAAGGAGATAACACATGGCAGCCAAGAAAAAGTCCAAGGGCATGAAGAAATCCACGAAGATCCAGCCGACCAAGACCCTGCACCGGAGCATCGCTTAAATTCTGAGCAGATGGGAGCCGCAGGCGGCTCTCTCAATTTGACCGCGCCAGTGCGAAGGCGGAATTAAGGGCTTCGGTGCAGCTCGGTCCTATCGCCGAGGTCAAAATCCCCGCTGGGAGGGGCGCGCCGATCGGCCGGTGGCCGAGCGAAACTCTCAGGCTACTCTCGAGTGCGCCGAGAGTTTCAAGCGCGGCCGTTTCAAAACTCTGGCAATCACCCCAGGCCGCAGCGCAGCGCCGCGCTGCGGCTTCCGTCACCCGCGGCCAGCGCTTCCGTATGGCGGCGAGATGGATTGGGTTTACGGCGCCGCCTCCTTGCACAGTGCCCGCCGCTCGCTCCAGTTTCTGCAGGAGCTGAGCGCCTTCCTCGCCCGGCTGCGATACGAGCTTTGCTGCCATCCGATTTAAAAGGGAGCACTGTTTATCGCGGCCGCTTTTCAAGATCCTTGAGCGCATTGCATCGGCTAACCCGTCGAGCCGCCATGGCGAATGAGTGCCGGTCAATGCTGCTGTCAAAGACTTGAGCACAGGCGCCCGAACTGATCGCCCTTTCTTGCCTCGCTTCTCATTCGCTTTGACTTTTGTGAGCAGGTCTTTCACTACGCACTCCCGCATGGTCGCGAGGAGCCATAGGGTGAGTTTGAGATCCATGTTTACGGACGCGAAGGCGAAAAAGGCATCGAAATCCTTGATGAGCGCTATCGCGGGAGGCTCAACCGTCTTAAGGTCCACTTTTCCCGCCACGAAGGCGCTCAGCGCTTCGGCGATAAGAGTTGGAGGCGCTGCGCAAACCTCTCTTTCGCTCACCAACATCTTATCGGCTTTTTTCAGGAGCGATTCAACGGTCATCGCCGGCAAGATTCCTCGCTGCCCCGGGGCCGCCTCTTGAAATGCCAGCCGCATCATCAAAATGGTCACCCCAGCCGAAAACTTGTAGGCGTCAGCGATGTAAGGCGGCAGCTCACCATCCGGCACGGCATCGAGCTTGCGGGATGCAAGGAATTTTGGCAGCGAAGTAGCAAGCACTCCCATCCGCCACAGGTCCACGAATAGCAGCTCCTTCCGGGAGAGGCGCTCCAGATATTCCCTGCGTAGGTAAAGGAACAGCCCAAATGATTCAGGCAGCGTCGTGAGTACCCTTCTCATTGCGGACACATTCATGGGCCGCGCGGGTTTTGCAGCCGCGCGTGCGCCTGGGTAAGGACACGGCCGCAGCTCCAAAGGCACTCCCAAACGCCATTGTTCTCGCGGAACCTCGCCCTCCAGGAGCGGTCGTCCATCATGATCGCAATACGGCCCCAAATTGAGCATGCGGAAGATCAGCCAATCACGAGTCGCGCCCCCCGGCTCAACGCCTTCTTGCCCATGGATTCCGAAGCCACGGGCATCTGTTGAGTGATTACAAATCTCGTGCATGATTTTTTAGTGTGCCAGAGGCCCTGCGGTCTGTCGAAAGAATTTGCGGAGCGAGCCCAAAGCCGCTTTCGTAACAACTCTCATGAATCGGTGCACATTACCTTGGGGTCGAGCGAGAGATGGCTCGCCCGCCGCAGCAGCTATTGAACGACGACAATCACCTTGGCGTTGTGCGCGACGCCGTTTGCCGTGGCGCTGACCAGGACACTGTACGTACCCGGCGGCGCTGGGACTTTCTCAGGAGGCGGTGGTCCCATGGAGCTGCCCCCACCGCCACCGCAGGCGGCCGCGAACAACAGTAACGCAAAGATGCATAAACCAGACGCCCACCGCATCGCTGCGGGGAATTGGCGCGCGGTGCGGCGACGCAGCAAAAAGATAACGAAGGCAAACGCAGTGGCAATGCCGGTCTCAAGTGTTCCGGGATTTTCAATCCCACCTGGCGGGCGCGGCAGAAGATTTCCGCCGAGTTGCGGGATGATGTAGGCGTTGATCATGAGCGTTGCCGAAGTGGCGTTGCTCACCATCGGCTGCGATGGGTTCACGCTGCAAGTGATGCTCGAGGAAGACGGCGCGCAACTTAGCGCGACGGTCACGGCCGCTCCATTCACGCCGCTCAAGCTGAGTGCCGCCGAGCCCGACTGCCCGGCCATGACGACCACCTGCGGTTGCGCGAAGTACAGCCGGAAGTCTGTCTCGGTGACAGTTACGGCCACAGGCGCGCTCGTCGAAGGACCGAACGTCAGCGTCGGGTCACTGAATGCGGCTGTGAGTTGGCTCAAACCGGTAGGAAGTCGCGTGCCGGCGAGCGTGATCGCCGCGGTGGCAGAGGAGGGGCCCGTGGCCTGCAAAACGCCTCCGCCCAGGCCCACGCCATCCGCATTGACGTTGACGATCCCAAAGGGGGCTCCCATGGTGGCAGCCGCGGCCTGCACGGTGACCACGAGTTTCACTTGGCCGGACGAATTGATGGAGCTCGGAGTGACGCTAAGCGCGGTCGTTGTCGCCACGACGTTCTCAGATGCCACGGTGATGGGGACCGGATACTGCGTCCTGGCGGCGGCCCAGTTGCCATCGCCCGCGTAGCTCGCACTGAGCGTATAGGTCCCGGGTTGGAGATCGGCGAAGGTCGCCTGTGCAGTTCCCAAAATCAAGCCCTCTTCGAGTATCGTGCCAAGCGCCACCGTCTTGGCGACACTGCCGAATGTGAGGGTCATGTTCCCGGTAGGCGCAGCTCCCTTGCCGCTGCCCACAAGAAATCCGACAGTCAGGCTCGATCCGGCTGGAATTGTCGGCACCAGGGGATTGCCAGTATCGACCGGCCTGGGATTGAGGCTCAGCACGATACGCGGGTTGCCCGGCACCACGGCGAAGTTGAGAGGTCCGCCCATCGAGGGGTTGTAGCTGGCATCGCCGGAGTACCTGACGCTGACGGAATGCTGGCCGACCGCGAGACTCGCGATCGAAGCAATTGCGATTCCGGCGCTATCGATCAGAGCTGGCGTGGAATTGGGCCCGTCGGTGAAGGTTACGGTTCCCGAAGCGAGACCAGTGGTTTGGCTGCTCGCGCCGGAAGGTTCGGCCTTGAATGTCCACTGGCTGCCGAAAGGAACTTGCTGGCCACTCTCCACGTTGCCGGAGTGGGCCACATCCGCCGTGGCGTCGACATATGTGTAATGGACAATCGGCGCGACGGCGCTAGCTTCCGGCGTCACCGTGAGGCTGGCCGGCGCGGAAGTGCTGGGAGCAAAGACGCCGTCGCCGGCATATTGAGCTGTCACCTGATAGGTGCCGCCCGGGAAGAAATTCACCGCTTCAGTAGCAGTTCCTCCGGCAAGGGGCACGGCGCCGCTTTTTTGGAGCGCCAGCGGCGAAGTGGTGGAGATGTTCACGTCGCCGGTCGGCATTCCAGAACCCGATGCTGGCGCCACGGAAGCCGTGAACGTAACCGGCGTGCCGTGGACGATGCTGGTGGGCGAAAGTGATAGTGCCGTGCTTGAGGGAAGGAATGAAGTTTTGTTCCAGTTGGTGACGAGCGCATTCGCGTCCACCGAGCCGAGGCCGCTCGCCTCATCGTAGCCCGGCCCGGCGGAATACACTCCATAGGACATCAAGTTTAAAAAGACGTTGTCGGGTAGGGGTGTGTTGCAGTCAGGAGATCCTGTCAGGCAAATTGAATCGTTTGTGCCCATCGTTATGTCGTGGAAGATTGCAGGCTGCTGTCGCGCCAGCGCATAGAGCGTGAAGTCCGCCTGGCCCTGCCGCCCGAATCTTTGATTGACCAAGGCCATGATACCGGCCATCGCGGGTGAGGAAGCCGAAGTGCCTCCCACGAGGAACACCGTGGACTGTGCGCCTGTCGCGCCTGCGCAATCGCCGGGCTGCGCGCAAATAGCGTAGGCGCTGAAATTCTTCCCATTCGCCGCGAACAACGACACGTCCGGCAGGTCGCGCGCTTTGTCGCTGGGAACTCCGGGAGCGTTTTGCCATGACGGTTTCGGATAGCCGGCAGTGCAAACCGGGGCGGCGGGAGGAGTTTCCGTCGATTGCGTGCAGTTGCTGGCGCCGCCTCCGCCCGCCGGGGACGGCACCGCGATTGAATCACCAAACGTCAAGTAAGGAATGGCGTTCAATCCTAGCGCGTCACCCCAGGGCTGCTCGAGCAGCGGAGCCTTGAGAGAGCCTGAGCCTGAATCGTTCGTCTGATTCCAAAACGTCGGGGCGCTCGGGGCACCTTGGGCGTAGTCCGCATAGAAAAAATCGGTGCCGCCGACGGCCACATTCCAGGGCGTGGAAGCAAGACCATTCACCGACAATCCAATCAACTCGATGAGTCCGGAAGTGCTAATCAGCCCGAGAGGGCAGGCAGCCGGACCGGAATCGCCGCTCGAGACGAAAACCGTCTGGCCCTGCGCGGCAGCCTGCTCCCAAAGACCAGCCCAAAGCTGATTGCCGGTGTCGCCTAATAGGTCCTCGCACTCGCCGTAACTCGCACTGAGCACAGACGCCTGGTTATCTTCGATGGCTCGCAAAGCTGCAAGAGCCAGCGGATCCTGGACGTTGCTGCCATCGGCGATGTAAAGATTCACGGTGGCGGTCGGCGCCACAGCGCCGCTGAGCTCGACGTCGAGATAGGCCTCCACGCTGTCGGCAATTTCGCCCGGATCGTCGCCGTCGATCACCACCTGCGGCGGATTCGCCTGAAGGTTGAAAAGAGAGCGGTACGCGTTAGCGAGCGATACATCGATATTGCTTCTGTTGAGGATGCCGATCACCTGCCCGGCTCCTCTCACTCCTGCGGTGTAGAGAGCCCCAAGATCGTACTGCGTGGCGAAATCTTCCGGCGCAACCGCAAAATATTCCGTCAGCCCGTTGGGGTTTGTGAAGAGAGTGGTGGTTTTGTGCGTGGCGCGGGAATAGGAGGCTGCCCCCACGGATTGAACATAAGCTTCGGGGTAGAAATTGTTGATCGGGGAAACGCCGCGAACCAAGCGTCCGAGAGCCTCGGGAATAGTAAGCTCGGTGGCATTCGCATAGTGAATCTCGCCATTGATTTTGTACTGGTGAATCTCGGTGCGGAAGGCCCCCTTCACATTCGCGCCCGTGCCGGAAAATTCGATCAGTGTCCTGCTCTTGGAGATTCGCGGCACATGGAAACCATGCGAGGCCAGCCAGGCTACCGCGGTCTGAATGTCGGAATCAGCCGGCCCAAATAGTTCGCCGAATTGCGCGGGAGTGACCCATTTGTGGTAAGCAGTGGAGGCTGGGTTATGGACATCAATCAAGAATTGGCGGAGAGCCGCCTCGCGTTCCGGCGGCCGGTTGAGGATCAAGAGCATCCGATTTGCCGCGAACGAGTCGGAGACCGCGCCCTGGTCGAATCGGGCTTGCGCGAGCGGGTGAACTGTGCCGCGAAGCGTGACCTCATTCGATTCGTCAATTGCCCGCGTTACCAGAGATCTCGGCGGACTCTGCGCGCCGGCCGTCAAAGGCAGCACGAGGCACACTATCAACGAGCAGAGAAAGCAAGCCCATGAACAGAGTCTGGGAAAAGCCTTCATCAGAGGAGTCCCGGGGCAATGGCGAGCCCGTCTAGGATGCCAGGCTGTGGCCCACGCGAGCCATCGAGAAGATAGCAACTAATCAGTGACTACGCAAGTATGTGTACACCCGGTAGGAATTACGCCGCAGGCTTGCGGGTCAGATGCGCATGGGCATTACGACGTAGCGGTAGCGCGTGGACTCGTCCGCGAGCGGGCGGAGTTGGCCGGCCGATTGCTCGTCCTTGAGCTCGAAGGCGATGGGGCCGTCGGCGGCCGCGGCCAGGAAATCGAGGAGATACTGCGCGTTGAAGCCGATGGCCACCGGCTCGCCCTTGAATTCCTTCTCGATCACTTCCTTGGCTTCGCCGTATTCGGGGCTGGACGCGGAAATTTCCAGGCCTTCCTTCGCGAACATGAATTTCACGGCGTGCGAACGCTGGTCGGCTAGTTGAGAAACGCGGCGGAGCGCGTCCTGCAGCTCGCCACGCTCGATGACCACCGTCTTATTCGCATCCCGCGGCAGCACCGCTTCGTAATTCGGAAACTGGCCGGTGAGTTTGCGCGAGGTGAGCAGGCGGCGCCCGAACTGGAAGAAGAGGTGGCTTTCATCCTGCGCGAATTCGAGGTATGCGTCGTCGCCGGATTCGGCCGCCAGGCGCTGCACTTCGGTCATGGCTTTCTTGGGGACAAGCACGCGCGTCTCGCCGGGGAAACCCTCGAATTTGTGATCCACCTCGACCATGGCGAGGCGATGGCCGTCGGTGGCCACCATGGTCAGCGACGCCGGCTTCAGCACCAGCAGCGCGCCATTCAGCGTATAGCGCGATTCCTCGAGCGAAATCGCGAATGTGGTCTTCGCGATCACGTCCGCCAGCAGCTTCGCGGGAATTTTCACCAGCGCGTGAGGGAATGCAGGCAGCGCCGGAAAATTATCCTTGGACATGCCGACAAATTTGTAATTCCGGCGGTCGCAGGTGATGTGCACCCAGTGATTTTCGAGCAGCTTGAACTTGATCTCCTCATCGGGAAGCAAGCGGACGAGCTCGAGAAGTTTCTTCGCCGGAATCGTGCCGGCGCCTTCTTTTTTCACCTTGGCATCGCACGACGTGCGCACGCTCAGCTCGAGGTCAGTGGCCGTGATGGTCAGCCGGTTGCCCTTGGCCTCGAACAAAATATTCGAGAGGATTGGAATAGTAGTCTTGCGCTCGACGACGCCCTGCGTGAGATTCAGTTCCTCGAGCAAGTCAAATTTCTTTACGCTGAATTCCATCGGGCCAGTTCCTTTTTCTTCCTGCGTGGCACGGGCAGAGGCTGTAGCTTCCGTCATGCGGCTCCCCTTTTTTGCTGCGGCTACTGTACAGCCTTTTCTATTCTTATGAATACTATAAAGAAACCGCCGTCGCCGCCGCAAGTGTGGAAACTGCGGATAACGCTATAAACCGTATCGGGTGCAGCGCTTGGTGCCCATGCTGTCTTGTGGAAGCGCGCGCGCCGAAGTGGAAAAATCCCGGCCGGGCCGTAGAGCCGGGACGTTTGCACAGCGCGTCCACAGCTGGAAGGGAGGCCCGGCCGGGTCCCTGACCCCAACTCTAACCGAATGAATCGAGTAGCCTGTTGATCGTCTTGTTCAAATCTTTGTCCACCTGGCGCAAGTTTTCGATCTTGTGGATCGAGTGCAGCACGGTGGTGTGGTGCTTCCCGCCGAATTGCCGGCCAATTTCCGGCAGCGACGCGGACGTAAGCTGCTTCACCAGGAACATCGCCACCTGCCGGGGGAACGCGATCACCTTCGAATTGCTGCGCATCTTCAGATCCTGCGCGCGCAAGCCGAAATGCTCGCCGACGCGCTTCTGGATCTGGTCGATAGTCACCTTTTTTTCCTGCGTCTCGATGATGTTCTTCAGCACCTGCTGCGCGGTGGGCAAATTGATTTGCGCGCCGGTGAGCGAAGCGAAAGCAATCAAGCGAATCAGTGCGCCTTCGAGCTCGCGGATATTCGATTTGATGGCGCGCGCGATGTACTCGGCAACGTCGTCGGGAATCTGCACCCGCTCGCTATCCGCTTTCTTTTGCAGGATGGCGATCTTGGTCTCAAGATCGGGCATCTGGATATCGGCGATCAAGCCCCACTCGAAGCGCGACCGCAGCCGCTCTTCAATCGAGGAAATTTCCTTGGGCGGGCAGTCGGAAGAAATCACGATCTGCTTCTGCTGGTCGTAGAGCGCGTTGAAAGTGTGGAAGAACTCTTCCTGCGTCCGCTCGGCGCGCGCGATGAACTGGATATCGTCCACCATCAGCACGTCCATATTGCGGAAGCGGTCGCGAAACGCCGCCTGCCGCTCGAATCGAATCGCGGCGATCACTTCGTTCGTGAATTTCTCGGCGCTGATGTAGGTGAGCCGCAGCGCCGGATTGCGCCGCTTCAGCGTATGCCCGATCGCCTGCATCAAATGCGTTTTGCCGAGTCCCACTCCGCCGTAGAGGAAGAGCGGGTTATACGATTTCGAAGGCTGCTCGGCCACCGCCACCGCCGCAGCATGTGCAAACTGGTTCGAAGCGCCGACGATGAACGAGTCAAACGTGTACCGCGGGTTGAGCTGATTATTCGACGAGTCGAAATCCAGTTTCGTCTGCGCCACCGCCGCGGCATTCGGTGCCACGGGCTCAGGCTCCGCGCAAATATATTCGAGCAGCAGCTGCGGCCTTCCCACTTCGGTCAGCACCGCCTGCAAGAGCTGCCCGTAAGTTTCCGTCAGGCGCTTGCTGAAAAGGCGCGTGGGCACGCGGATCACCAAACGGTCATCGTCCGCGCGTTCCTGCCGCGTGGGGCGGAACCAGGTAGCGAAACTATGTGGGTTTACGCGACGCTCCGTGTGCTGGAGGATCTTATCCCAGAGATTCATAGCAAAATCAGCCCCTAGCGCAATTTCCACCGATGTGGAAATGCTGTGGAAAACCATTCCTCATTTGGGAAGACTTTAGGTCTGGGCCTTTCAGGTACACGACCGCTGGAGCGCGCCCCGCGCCGGCGGCCACTAATGAGTGCTCGCGTAACAACCGCAATAGAAACGCGAGGCGGGATTCTGCCTAAATGCGGCGTGAACAGCAAGAGAAAATTAAACGAATGGTACTCGCTCTTTCCTCACGCGATTCACAGTTTTTCCACAGGGCGAATTCTGCGCGCGAGCGATGAAACGATGAACGATTGCAGGACGCGAGCGATAGTGCGAACGCTCGCGGAGCAAGCGCGGCGGAAAAAATAGCGATGGGCACGGTAGTTTCGCACTTATGCGCGCGGCAAACATTTCCGCGCGCTTGGTAGTTTCCGCAAGCAAAAGCGATAGGCAATCAACCGCAAGAATAAATTTCAACAGAATCGGCCCGCCGCAGCCTGTGGAAATCCAGATGAAATCCACACCGCGCGGCCTTGTTCGTTGCGCCGTAACGCGGGCGTCTCGCCGGCGCGTGGCGCGGTATCGCCGTTCACGGCGGGAGCCCGCGCAAAGATTTGAATTTCCGGCCAGGTGGGAGCCCCCTCATTCATGAGGGGGAGGAGCACTTCAGTGCTCCGGAAAAAACCTGTGCTCTAATTGTGCGCTTTAGCGCTGGGCCTTCGATGCGGTTGAGCCTCGCTCCCAATCACCGTAGGTGCGACAAATGCTGCCATTCACCGCGCCGCCGCCCGTCCCCGCTCCGGCCTCGCAAAAGCAAAAATCCCGAGCGGGTCAGCCCCAAGCAGAATCCGCTCCGGCTCCACAAGAATCGTGTGCGGCTCAAGCCGCGCCCCCTCCGGCGTGAACGCGCGAAACGCCGCGCGCCGCTTGCCCTGCTTATCGAACACCACCAGCGTATTCCCGATCGCGGCCCACACCTCCTTCGTCGCGGGATCCACGGCCAGCGCGTTGATGCCGGGCTTCGCGGCCGGCACCTGCTGGCGGTCAGGCGAGAGCGCGTCGCGCAACCTGTCCTGTCCGCCGATGATTTCATCCGAATGAATTGGGATCTCGTAGAGCGCATAACCCGAGCGGTCGTACTTGCGAATCACCGGGTCTGGCAAGAATGCGTAAGCAAAGTAAAAGTGCCCGGAAAGATCCCCGCACATAATCCCCAGACTCACATAATGATGGAGGGCCAACTGCCGCGGCGCTGCGGGCAAAGACTCGAAAGTTTGCACCCGCTTGCCGTGTCCATCGTAGATGTAAATCGCCGGATTCGCGCCAGCAGCAGAGACTGCGAACTCGCCTCGAGCGAGTGCCGCAACGTAAGTGGCCGCGGCAACCGGCACAGTTGCCTGAAGCGAACCATCCGCCGAGAAAATTTTCACCGCGCTCGCCCCGCGGTCAAGCACCAGCAGCCGCCCCTCCGCGTCAATATCTATATCCGCCGCGGATTCAATCGTCGCCTCGCCCGAGTTCTCATTGGGAATCTGCCCAACGTTCTTCCCATCCGCATCGTAAATCGCCACGCCGTGCCAACCCGCGGCCGCCAGATAATATTTCCCCCCCGCATCGCGCTTCACAGCCTCAAGCCCAGCCCCAACATCCGGAAACAACCGCGCCACCGCCCGGATTTCAACGCCCGCCTCCTGCCCGCCAGCCAGCGGCCACATCAGCCCAGCCGCGACAGCCAAAACCATCGCGAAGCACACACCAATGAAGGGACGAATCATGAGCACAAAATTATAGCGTTGCCACGGCGGAAAGATGCGCCAGCATATCGGCGTGTTGCCTGCCATGAAATTCCGCGGTCTGCAACTCCCCCGGCAACGGCAACAGCCCCTAGAACTCATCTGGCTCTGTTGACTTCCTTCGTTAGGGAACCGCGCGCTCGCCACGGCCCATATGGAGTGCGAGAGCTTGCTCTCGCTTTCATACAGCGAGGCTCGCCTCGCCCACGAGTTGCGCGCTGCGTCCCAGCACCGTAGGCGCGTCAGAAGATAGCCCAGCCCGCCGTTTGCTGACGGGCTGGGTAAACGACGCGCGATAATCCCGAGCGCCGTAGGTGCGACACGTCCTTACTTGCGGGGCCCCTCTAAACGCGCTGGATGCCAACAAAGCCAGATAACTTCTAGCCCCGCGACAACCATGTCTTTGCCGACTGAGCGTTGCAGGTACGGTACAACCCGCAAAATGAATCGCTCGAAACGCTGGGATTGTGGTAGGATTTTCCTACCAGGTGTAGAAAATGGCCACGCGCAATGCTGCCCTCAAATACCTGACCACCACCAAGATCGGCGAAAAGGGTCAACTCACCGTTCCCAAGCAATTCCGCCGCGATCTGGGATTGGGGACCGGCGCGCCCTTTGCCGTCCTGCGTTTGGGCGATGGGTTGATTCTTTTGCCGGAGCAGCAGCGCTTTGAACAGCTCTGCGAGCAAGTCAGCGCGACGCTGACTGGCGCGGGCCTGACTTCCGAGGATCTCCTCGCCGCGCTCCCCGAAGCCCGCCAGCGCGTCTTCGCACGCCGTTATGGAAAAAAAGAGTCCCCGCGCTCCCGGCGGCGCCGACCGCGAAACCATCGCGGAAAGTGACCGCCCAACCGAGAATTCGTCTGGCTCTGTTGACATCGTCGAAAATTTCGCCTGCCTCCCAGTTTTTTCTTGCCGCGGGTTTTTCCTCCGCTCGTCATCCTGAGCATAGCCCCGTGCGCCTTTGCATTTCCCGCCGCCTCGTCCGCCATAGCCTTGGCGAAGGCGGATTTTTGGCGGGCGCGGGGCGCAGTCGAAGGATCTCAGCTCAAATTGACGCCTGGATCTTGATCGGAGCACGGGATGTCAACACAGCCAATTCGTCTCTTTCTTGACTCGAATGTTCTCACCGCTGGAATTGTTTCTCCCTGGGGACTCGATAAAGCCGTCCTCTCGCTCTGCGCCGCAAGAGTTTCGAGGCTGGTCCTTGCAGAAGTTGTGCGCGATGAAGTCGAGGAAAACCTGCTCCTGCACGCCGCGCGCCTATCCTCACTCGATGCGGATCAATTGATTGAGGACTACCGCCGCCTCATCCGTTTGACCCATCCAGAAATCGTCCCCTATCCCGAAAAAGAGTCGGTGCAATCAAGCCGTCACTCGATCCGCCATGCAGCCGATGTTCCCGTACTCCTCTCCGCCATGGCCGCCAAACCCGATTGGCTCCTAACCCACAACACGCGCCATTTCACGCAAGCCGTAGCCCGCCGCACCTCGCTCCGCATCGCCACCCCGGCAGACTTCTTCCGCGCCCTCGCCGCCCTCTTCCGCTGAGATACACATCGCCAAGCGCAGCCGTTGACGCGAAATCTCCGCATCCGACACGCGCAGCAAGGTTAAGGGATAGTTCCCGCCCTTCCGTTATCGTACTGGGAGGCCTTAGTGCTTCCCTCGATGTCGGAGAACGCGCGCACATAGCTCGTAGAATTCAGACTCAGTCATGTCGCTTTTCATATCGTTCACCCGCCAGGAGCAAATCACAAATCTGGACTGGCCGTTCTCGTCCTCCGTGTGGTCCAGCGTTGGTAGTAACGCGAAGGACTTCTTGTACTTCACCCGACCCTCTATGGCCGCGGCATTATTGAAAGTGCTGATCAAACGCCAATCGAGTTCCTCTCCCGTGTAATAGTCCAGGTTACCCCCTTTTTTGACTGCCGCGTGTATGGTGGCCTTGTAATTCGCAATTGTGCAGCCTTTGTTGAGCCGACGTCTATCCCGCTTGACGTGGGTGTCTTAGCTCCATAATTCTGTCACCCCTTAATGGCAACGTGAAAATGTCACCCTATGAAACAGGAGACATGCACGTTGAGTCAGAAGGAACTGCAGCGAGTGACCGTCATTTCGCAATGTGTGCAACAGAACCTGACGTGCGCCCGAGCCGCGGAGCTGCTCGACCTATCGCCTCGGCACATCAAACGGCTCAAAGCGCGCTACCGGCAAGGCAGCGCAGCGGCTCTGGCGCACGTCAGCCGCGGCCGCCCCAGTCACCGTCGCCTGCCCGTGCGCACCCGCGCCCGCGTCCTCGCTCTGGCACGCACGCGCTATCCGGGCTTCAACGATCACCATCTCCATGAGAAGCTCGTCGAGCAGGAGGGCTTCTCCCTCAGCCGCGAAACCTTGCGTCGCCTGCTCCGCGCCAGCGGCATCGGCTCGCCCCGCAAACGCCGCCCGCCGACTCATCGCCAGCGCCGTCTGCGTGCCGCTCGCGAAGGAGAACTGCTCCAACTCGACGGCTCTCCTCATGATTGGCTCGAAGGCCGCGGCCCACTCCTCACCGCTCTGGGCATGCAGGACGATGCTTCCGGGAAAATTCTCGCTGCCCAGTTCTTTCCTTCCGAAACCACCGAAGGCTATTTCCACCTGCTCCAGAGCCTCTTGCGCCGCTACGGTGTCCCGGTGGCCTTCTACGGCGATCGCAGCGGCGTCTTCACCCGCAACGACGATCACTGGTCTCTGGAGGAACAACTCGCCGGCCAGCGCCAGTCCACTCAGTTCGGTCGCGCCCTGGAACAACTCGGCGTCACTTTCATCGCCGCCCAAAGCCCGCAAGCCAAAGGACGCATCGAGCGTCTCTGGGGCGTGCTCCAAGACCGCCTCACCAGCGAACTGCGTCTGGCGCAAGCCTGCGATTTCGACTCCGCCAACCGCGTCCTGCGCCGCTTCGTCGCCGACTACAATCGCCGCTTCGCTCGCTCGCCGCGCGAGGCGGCCCAAGCCTGGCGTCCGGCCCCGGAACATCTCGAGCGCATCTGCTGCTTCACGCACCAGCGCATCGTCAGCAACGACAACGTCGTGCAATGGAGCGGCCAGCGGCTGCAAATCCATCCGCAGCCCCGCCGCTTCAGCTTCGCCGGAGCCAAAGTGCAGATCTGTCAGGCTCTCAATGGCCGCGTCTCGCTCTATTACCGCGATACCCGGCTCGAGCATTCAAACCTAGTAAGGGGGTGACATTTTCATGTTGCCGTTAGGGTGACATTTTTACGTTGCTACAACATCCCGCTTGACGTGGGCGCTTGCCTTGCGGTGTAGCCATCTGGAATACTTTGCTTGATCGCACTTTTCTTCAATGCACTCGGGCACAGCATACTGAGTTTTGTTCATCCGCTCCCCCCACCACGGCTTCTCCGTGTGTTTTGGCCGTGGCATTTTCCTTTGACTGTCATTCTGAGCGTAGGGCCGGCTCTTTTCTCTTTCGTCCCGTTTTTTGGGACGAGCCGGCCCGCAGTCGAAGAATCTCTCTTTCTTTGCTTCTTGCCGTGCCGTTCTCCGCCCGTCGCCACTATAATTACACTTGAGGCAGACTAGGATAAGACTCTTGACGAGTACGTCCGTACTTACCATCGGCCACTCGAATCATTCGCTCGAGAAACTAGTTCAACTCCTGAATGGGCACGGCGTCACTGCGGTTGCCGACGTTCGGTCATCCCCCTACAGCCGGGCCAACCCTCAATTCAATCGCGAATTCCTGCAAGAAAAGTTGAAGGACAACGGAATCGCCTATGTTTTTCTTGGACGGGAACTCGGCGCCCGCCCAGCCGATCCCGCCTTCTACGAGAATGGCAGGGTGCAATACCGCAGGTTGTCGCAATCCGCTCCGTTTCAGGAGGGGTTGGATCGTGTGATGAAAGGTGCGGCTTCATTCAACCTCGCTCTGCTATGCGCTGAAAGGGAGCCGCTCGTATGCCATCGCACTTTGCTCGTTGCGAGAGAGTTGGTCGCCCGGGGCGTTCCCGTAACTCATATCCACGCGGACGCCACCCTGGAAACACACGATGAGGCAATGAACCGGCTAATCCAACTGCTGGGAATGCCTGAAAAAGACCTCTATCGCAATCGAGAGGAAATAATCTCGGATGCGTGCGCGATTCAAGAGCAACGAGTCGCTTACGTGGACGAGGATCTCCATAAGGAAGCCTCAGCCTGAGAATTTCGACGAGTGAAGCAGCATCAAGAAACCCGCCATTTGGCCGCCGCGAAACACTCCGAGTACTAGTCCCCTGTACCTTTTCTGTACTTCGCGAGTATTGATTATCTGCTAAACAAGCGCTACCATTTGCTGTTTTCATATGACGACGCACACGACACTATCGGACGCGGCTTCGACCCACGGGTATCCCCGACCAGCGCGGGCCGCAGAAGAAAAGGCCTCCCCGCTAGCCCTCACGAGGGCCTCGGCCGCCGAAGTGAGCACTTCCTCGAAGGCGGCTAGTAGCAACAGTCGATTAGTAGAAATCGCTACAACTCGCACAAAACACAGGACATCACTTTTTTCTACCCGCAACAAAACGGGCATTTCCGGAAATGTGGCGCTGGCGAGGTTAATCGAGGCGGAAATTGAGGCGTTCGATCGAGCGCGCGTGGCCGCTGACATCGTCCACGTCGAGGAGGACGGTGTTCATCTGCACGTCGCCTTCGGCGACGCCGAATTTGGCGGGCATGGCATCGAGAAAGCGCTGCATGATCCCCGCCTTCTCCATGCCGATGACGGAATCGTGCGGGCCGGTCATGCCCACGTCGGTGATATAGGCGGTGCCGGCAGGGAGGACGTGATTATCCGCGGTGGCCACGTGCGTGTGGGTGCCGAGGACGGCGGAAACTTTGCCGTCGAGATACCAGCCCATGGCTTGTTTTTCGGAGGTGGCTTCGGCGTGCATGTCCACGACGATCACTTTTACATCCGGCGGAATTTTCGCGAGCTCGGTGACGGCGGCGCGGAACGGGTCGTCGAGCGGCGCCATGAACGTGCGGCCCTGGAGATTTATCACTGCATAGGGAGCTTCGGCCTTTGTGCGGCCGACGTAGAGGCCCTTGCCGGGCGAGCCGTTCGGAAAATTGGCGGGGCGCAGCAGGCGCGGCTCATGCGGAAAAAAATCGAGGATCTCCTTGCGGTCCCAGATGTGATTGCCGCCGGTGAGGACTTCGACGCCGCTCGCGAAAAGTTCCTCGGCAAGCCGCGGCGTGATGCCGAAGCCGGAAGCGGAATTTTCGCCGTTGGCGATGCAGAGATCGATTTTGCGCTGCTCGAGGATGTCGCGGAGGCGGTCGTGAACGATTTTGCGGCCAGGGGAGCCGACGATGTCGCCGATAAAAAGGATTTTCAAGTCATGGCCTTTCCGGTGAAAAAAAATCTCCTGTGCTCATATGCCACCGAAAACTCGCACTCGGGACTTTCGATGCTTCGTCCCGCAAAGACATCCGGGACGCAAAGAGCGCGTCGTATCGAGAGGAGAGGTCCACTTCGCCGTGCGTGCTGGGCCCTGAACCCCACGAATAAGTGGGTGCCCTGCGCCTGCTTTCAGGCTACTCCGGCAGGGCCGGAGCGGCACAAGGGCGGGACGACTCGGGCTCCCGGGGATCCAGTGTTGGTTCAAATAGGCTTTCGCAGCGACACCTGCGTCGCAGGCCCACTCCGGAGAATATTGTAGCAGGAATTATCGGCGCAACGATTTGAGGTAGGTGACGATCTGCCAGCGGCGCTCGACGGGAAGCCCGGACCAGGAGGGCATGCCGCGCCACAGATTGCCGTTGCGCAGGAACCAGACGAGCTCGCCGGGCGTGGCGTTTTGCACGCCGGGGGAGCGAAGATTGACGGCACGGTGAAGTCCGCGCGCGTCGTGGCCATGGCATTCCGCGCAATGCTCGAGATAGAGCTTTTTGCCGGCGGCAACAGCGTCCGGCTGGCCTTCGTAGGGATTGTGCCAATCACGCGAGGCGAGCGGAGCCTTAGCGATGGCGCTGAGGACGCCGCGATCATCGCTGGGTTCCTTCGCATCTTTTTCGCGCGCCGCGCCGGCGGCAGCGAAAATGGCCAAGGCAAGGAGCAATGCCAAGGGAATCGAAATTCGCTTCATCGGAATAGTTTCCTCACCTTATCGCCGAAGCCGGAAATTTCATAGGTCAGTCCCCACCGCAAAAGGAAACGGTGGCTCGCGCTGGTAAGCCCCCAACTGGGCGAAGCGCGCAGCGTCAAGCCGCTCGGCATGTGCCAGGCGAGAATCGGAGCAACGTAATGGGAAGTGCGCGAGAGCGAGAGCAAATCGGTGGTGCCCAAGCCGCCGTACATCTCGATTCCAGCCACGATATTTTCGCGGCAAAAATTGCAGGGGGTAGGCGTGGCGGCGAGACGAAGCGGACGGCTGGCGGCGATGGCATAGCCGAACTCGTAGGGGTCGTGGCCAAGATTTTTCTCGGCGATGAAATTTTCGGAAATGTTCCAGCCCTTGGGGTCGCTCGAGAGAATCAGTTTTGTCTCGATCTCGTGATCGTGCTCGCGGCTGGCGATGGCATTGCGGACCGCGTGATCATTCTGGCTATCGAAGCCGACGACTTCGATCATGGTTTTGTCCGCGCCGTTGGTGTCTTCGAATTCGACGTAGATGACGGGATTGATCCAGTGCTCCTTCATGAGCGGGCGAAAGCGATTTTCCCAGCGCAGCCCGGTATAAAGCACGCCGTCGCTGAAGGTTTTCTGGCTGTCGAGATAGAACTCGGTGGTCCACCAGGCCTTGGCGCCGTATTCGAATTCGATCCAGGGAGCGATGAAATCACCGGCGCCGCGCTGCGTGGCGTAGTTGGAGCTGAGCTCGATTTCGAGGCTGCCAGGCTCCTCGAGATGATGCGAATAAGTAACGAAATAGGGTGTGTCCTGCGCGGCGCCGCGCGGCGCGCCGCAGAGTGCGCCGAGGGTTAGAGACAAGAGGACAAGGGTAAGACGCGAGTGCGAGATCAAATCGCCACCACATTCCAGTTGAAACTAATTTTCAAGTAGAAAAGGGTAGTTCAGTTGCAAATAAGTGTCAACTAGAAAAAACTCCAATGGCGCTTTATTCCATCGGACGGCTCCCAGCGCCCCTTCAAATGTCGGATTCCAGCGCGGAGTTGCGGCCTTGTCGCGCACGGTCTAGAGGATTAAGATTCCGCCATCGAGACGCCGGGGAAACCCGGTTCGTCCCTCACCCGCGAAGGAGAGACATGATGAGAAAGATCCTATGGCTGACAATCCTGTTCCTTGCTCTGAGCGGAACCGCGATGGCGCAATACAACAATCCTCCGGCGGACGCCTCCCAAGCGACGAAACCCGACTTTTCCATCACCGCTTCGTACATCGAAGCGTGCAGTTGCGACATGTTCTGCCCCTGCTACTTCAACAATCACTCCACCATGCATGGCGACAAGCAATTCTGCCGCGCGAACCTGGTGCTGAAAGTGGATACGGGTTATTACAAGACCACCAAGCTCGATGGCGCGAAGGTGTGGGTGTCCACCGATCTCGGAAGCGATTGGAGCACCGGAAAAGATTCCTGGGTGGTGATGACGTTTGATCCCAGCGACACGGC
This sequence comes from uncultured Acidobacteriota bacterium, assembly GCA_963701005.1. Taxonomy (GTDB): domain Bacteria; phylum Acidobacteriota; class Terriglobia; order Acidiferrales; family UBA7541; genus Palsa-295. The sequence continues at coordinate 200,965 of OY969555.1, read as the reverse complement.
CGAGCAGAAGGCGGCCCTCACCGATATTCTTGGGCAGCTCTATCCCTTCAAGTGGGAAAAGGCGGCCACGGACACGGCGGCTTTTTCCTGGAACGTGGATCAGAAGACAGGAGAGGCGCAGGCCAAAAGGAGCGACGGAAAAGGCGAGGTGATCCTGGAACGCGTTGGCGGGACGAACCCGAAGCAAGAGATCGTGATTCCCAACCTCCAGTATTGGCAGGCGCAATCGAATAATGGCTTCCGCATGTGGAAAACCAAGGTGGAAAACTACTCCGGGCAGGGGCACGACTTCGAATACAAGGGAACGAACGGTTTCCTGATTACAATTACATTTTCCGGGAAAGCGACCGCCCAACCCGCCGACTAGTTGTCACCTCGGACAAAACGCACAAAGACAGAGAGAGGCCGATCCGAAGATCGGCCTCTCTCTTGTGAAGTCCTAGAAGTGGAAGCCGATTTGGCCGGTGATAGTGCGCGGCGTCACATAGTGAGTGCCGCTGAACGTGGAGAGGAAGTTGTAGAGCGCGTAGTCGTTCGCGAGGTTGATCACTTCCACGCGAGCGCTCCATTTGTAGCGGTCACCGCGGAAGATATTGTCGTGACCCACGGCGATATCGAATAGATTTCGCTGTTGGATGCGCTGCGGATTGTGGTCGTCATTCTCGTGGCTTGGCGCGGGCACCTTGATGAGCGTGGACCCGAACTGCGACGCCAAACACGGGTTCGTAAGAGCCACGGTCGGCGTGGCATGCACGCCATTGCAGGTGAACCCGGCCTGGAACTCCTGATCGGCGGTTAGCGGCGCGCCTGAAATTGTATTAATCAGGTTGATTGCCGGTTCTGGTGTGCCACCTACATTGATGAAGGTTGACGCTCCCATGCAAGTGGCAGTGTTCGTGTTAAAACAAGGCACCGCGCCGGCTACCAGCCCGCTGTCGTATCTCCATGTGAAGCCGAGCCACGGCAAGTTTTTCCGCGGCTGGTACTGAAGGTGTGTCGTCTGGTTGAAAAGCTCGTCGTGGTCAATGCGGAAAACGCCAGTGGACGGCGGGATGATCGGAAGCCCCGCGACCTGCGGCAGGAAGAAGCGCGCGGCCACGCCAGACATCACCACCTGCGCCGAGAAGCCGCGATAGTTTGGCACAGCCGCGCGGATCGCAAATCCGGGAATCTTCGAGTTGTGCCATTCGATCGGGAAGGTGAGCGGAGTAGCGCCCACCACGCCGAAGTCGTAGCCATTGTGCGTGTACTTCCAGATGTAATCGCCGCTCAAGACAAAGTATTTCCCGAATGCTTGCTGAAGACCGGCGTGGAATTCATTGCGGTAGCCGGGAGTGATCGGTCCGGCAACGCAGGGGACTCCAGGCGGAGGCACGAGCGCGGCAAGAAACGGGACGCTGCAACCCGTGCTGGCAATCACCAGGTTCTCGTTGAATGGACTCTCGAGCGTGCGAGCGTAGGAAACGCGGAGAACGGTGTTGGTCTGCTTGATGTTGTAGGCGACGCCCAGCCGCGGCTCGGCCTGGGTTGCCTTGGAAATTCCGTTATACAGGTCGCCGCGAATCCCGACGTTGAAGGACCAATCCTTCCATGTAATCGCATCCTGGACGTAGAGCGCGAGTTCCTTGATGTCCGTGTGGCCGTTGAAATGGAATAGGGTGCCTGGGGTGTACAGACCGCCTCCGCCTGTGAGGTCAAACGGCGCAAGTATTGCACAGGGCGTACCAGGAACGGGTTGGTGTGTCACCGGATCCAGGCAGGAAGGACTGATCCCCGGAACCAGCCCCGGATCGACTATGCCGATGGCGTCATTCTCATCAAGGAAAGTTTGCTCGTACGTGACGCCTGCCTTGATGTTGTGAATCCCCTTCACATAAGACACGTTGCCGCGACCGCCGGCATTGGTGAGCTTGCGGTTCTGAGTAAAGGTCTCGCCTTGCAGGTCCGGGGAAAAATCGTCAAAGGGATTGGCGCTCGGGTAATAGTTGTAGTCATCGCGCCGGACGAAGCCGCCCAGAGTCAGTACAGTGTTGGAGTTAATCAGGCGCGTCCAGGTGGGCGCGATGTTGAAGGTATTGATCTTCGAGCGCTGGTCCGTGGGGCCCAGGGGGGCGCCGGTCAGCGGGTCGAGGAGCTGAACGGCGGGTGCGTTGATGGCGACGAAGTGCGTCTGCTGGTCGAACGAATTGGGATTTTGAAACCAGGAACGCGAGTAACCGAAATTCAGGTGCAGGGAATCCGCGCTGGTGAGCTGATAGTCCACGCGGTCAAACACATTCTCTTCGTTGCCCTTGTCGTGCATCACGGTGAATTCGGGCGGATCGAGAAAGCGGCCGGTGTTGAGCCCATTCACGGCGATGTAATTGCCCCACTTCTGCCCTCCGTATTCAAGGTCGAAACCTGCCCCGGAAGTGCCGAACGTGCCGTAGGAGGCCGTCACGTCGCCGTGGGGCGTCGTAACGCCGAGACCCGAGCGAGTGGTGACGTTGATCACCACGCTGGTCTTGCCGCCATACTCGGCGGGCGGCGCGCCGGAAATTACTTCGAGTGACTGGATTGAATCGAGCGGGATCTGGTTCGAGAAAACTTTGCTTTGCTGATCCGTGATCGGCTGCCCATCCACGGAAAACGAATTCTCCGCGTGATCGCCCAGCCCGTGGAAGAGGCCATTGGAATCCGCTGCAATTCCGGGTGTGGTGAGCGTGACGAGCGAGCTGACCGATGAAGAAGCGCTTTCGAGAGGCAGTTTATCGAATAGCGAGCGGTCCACGTCGGTATGAAAAGTTGGCTCGTTCTCGAGCAGGTCGTTGCCGGCCTCGACCGTTACCGTGGTGGCTGTGCCGGCTACGGACAGGCTGATCTTCACGTTGACAGGCACGGTTGACCGGACGTCAACATCCTGCGAGTAGGGCGCGAAACCCTTCGCTAGGACGCTCATGTGATAAGGATTGAGCGGGATGTTCGAAAAACCGAAATTGCCGGAGCTGTCCGTCACCGTCGAGCGATCGTAGCCGCTGACCGGATTGTGAATCTGAACAGGAGCGTTGGCCACGACCGCGCCTGACGGGTCCACAACCGTCCCCGAAAGGGATCCCGAATTGGATTGCGCGTTGGCAATCCCCGGCGCCACAACCAAACACAGCAAAACCAAGAACAATTCCAAGAATGAATTACGACCTCGCATGAATCCTCCTCGCGCGATGAATGAAAGGGTTGAATGAATGCCACCGCAGGTCGAAATGGACCACGGCGCAATTGCAATCGCGATGGTGTGAGAAGGACTAAGCGGGAGGCCCGCGAGAGGAAAGTCGGTGGAAAACAGGGTCGAGCTGGGGGTCAATAGCCAGCGGCGAAATTAGCCGGACGACCACATCCGGCGCCACAACCGTAGTAACAAGCGATAGGTCAACAGCTACCGAATGCGCGACATGGCAGACGCGGCACTGCTGGTCCTCAAATGAATTGGCGTGCCAGTGGCCCGCGGCCTGCAGCGCAAACGACAGCACGAGCGCGGCCATGAGGATGGCCAGTACTCGGTGTGCTGTCCGCCGCGGTATATACACCCCAAATCCCCCGGTGAGATGGTACTTAGACGCAGCATGACATGCAATCGTTGCTACGAGATTTTGTCTTTCTTGGAACGAGTTAGGCACGGTGCGGCGGCGGCTTGACAGAACTATACTCCACTATAGTATAGTGCCTCTTCGATGGCTCACACCGCAAAAGACAGGGAAAAACTGCTGCTCCGCGTCCGGAAGATCCGGGGCCAGATAGATGCGATCGAGCGCGCTCTCAGCGAGGAGACGGAATGTGCCGATGTGTTGCAACTCATGGCCGCGTGCCGCGGAGCACTGAACGGCTTGATGGCTGAAGTGATGGAAGGGCACATCCGCTTCCACGTGCTCTCTCCGCACGCGTCTGCAAACTCCCCTCAAGCGGCGGCCGCCGAGGAACTGATTGATGTTGTGAAAGCTTATCTGAAATAGCGAGGCAGCAAATCGAGATTGCCTCCAATTGGAGTCCTCCCCATGGCACAAACCAAGAGAATCGGATTCGCAGCGGAGAAGCCCCTCGCAAATGCCGATGAAGCCCCGCGGCCGGATCCCGTCGAGCACGAGCACGAAGAGGAACATGAGCATGCACACGCACTGAACTGGCTTGAAGTTGGGCGCGTGGTGTTCGTGGGAATTGCCGCGGCGGCATTCTGGTTTCTGGGGGGCCTGTCGAGCCCGTACGTCGCGGTTGCTGGCGCCATCTGCACTCTTGTGGGCGGCTTTCCAATTTTCGCCGAGGCCTGGGAAAACATCACGCAGCGCCGGATGACCATGGAGCTCTCCATGGCCATCGCCATCGTGGCCGCGCTTGCCATCCGCGAAATATTCACCGCGCTCATCATCACCATGTTTGTGCTCGGGGCGGAAATCCTCGAAGGCCTCACAGTTGGACGCGGCCGGCGCGCCATCCAGCACTTGGTGGACATGCTGCCGAAGGCGGCGACGGTCCGCACTCCAGCGGGCTGGAGCGACGTGGCCATCGATCGGGTGCAGTCGGGCCAGATCGTGCTGGTGCGGCCGGGCGGCCGAATTCCCGTGGACGGCTCCGTTGTGGGCGGCCACTCGTTCGTGGATCAAGCAGCGATCACGGGCGAATCCCTGGCGATTGAGAAATTGCCCGGCGCAAATGTCTATGCCGGAACCATCAATCAAACAGGAGCGCTTGAAATTCGCGTTGACCGTCTCGGTCGCGACACCACGTTCGGAAAGATTATCGAAGAGGTCGAGCGCGCCGAGAAATCGCGTGCGCCCATACAAAAAACAGCGGACCGGCTCGCGGGCTACCTGGTCTATTTCGCGCTGGGCGCGGCTGTGCTCACATTCCTGATTACCCACAACATCCGCTCGACGATTTCCGTGATTATCGTCGCGGGAGCTTGCGGAATTGCCGCGGGCACGCCGCTCGCGATTCTCGGCGGCATTGGCCAGGCAGCGCGGCGTGGCGTGATTATCAAAGGCGGCATCCATCTCGAATCGCTTGCGCGTATCGACACTGTCTTGCTCGATAAGACCGGAACGCTCAGCTACGGCACTCCGGAGGTCCTCGACATCTCCACGGCAGTCGGCGTAAGCGAGCGCGCATTGCTCGAAGCCGCCGCAATCGCTGAAAGCCGTTCCGAGCACCCGGTGGCGAAAGCAATTCTGAAGAAGGCGCGAGAGCGCGCCTTCGTCTGCGGGGAAACCGGCGGTTTCAACTACAAGCCGGGGAAAGGCGTGGTCGCGGAGCACGCCGGGGAAGCAATCGTCGTCGGAACCAAACCATTTCTCGAGGAAGAGGGCGTTGACCTTTCGCAATGGAACGCGAACGCTTCGAGCGGAGAAGTGGGAGTCGCGCGCGGCGGCCGCTTTCTTGGCACGATTCGTATCGGCGACACGCTCCGCCCGGAATCACGCGGCGCCGTCGCGGCCCTGAAAGCTATGGGCTTGAAAACCATCCTCCTCACGGGAGACGCTCGCGGGATCGCGGAGGGTGTCGGCAATGCGCTCGGCGTCGATGAGGTCGCGGCGGAATTGCTGCCGACTCAAAAGCTCGAACGTGTTGAAGCATTACTAGCGGAGGGCCACACGGTCGCCATGGTCGGCGATGGCATCAATGACGCGCCCGCGCTCATGAAGGCAAATGTCGGTGTGGCTATGGGCTCGGGCACGGACGTTGCTCGCGAAAGCGCCAATATCCTGCTCATCGGCAACGACCTATCGAAGTTCGTCGATACCGTCGCGATCGCGCGGCAGTGCAGGAGCATCATCCACCAGAATTTCACCGGCACGCTGGTCGTTGACGGCATCGGCATAGCCCTTGCCGCCGCCGGAATCCTGAATCCGCTGCTCGCCGCCTTCATCCATGTTTCCTCCGAGCTCACCTTCATCTTGAATTCCGCCCGCCTCCTTCCGTCGTCGGTGACCGCCGACGGCGCGCCACAAAGCGCCCCAGCGTCCTCGCCCCTCGACAGCGCCGCCCTCGCCACCCCCCTCGGAAAATAACTCGACACTCACGGTGATCTCAAAGCAGTGGCGCAACCCGAAAAGGCGCACAGAGTACTAGTCCCCTGTACTTTTTCTGTACTTCGCGAGTATTGATTACCTGCTAAACAAGTGCTACCATGAACCGTTTTCATATAACGACGCACACGACACTATCGCATGCGGCTTCGGCTCTCAATCACCGACGTCGAGACTGCCCTGAGAAACGAAGAGAGCGACCAACGGGGAGTGAGGGACCATATTTCAGTCCCAATCTGGGAAACAGCATGCAGCCTGCAAATTCTAATCGACAGCTAGAAACGATTAGAAATCGCCGCAACCCGTTCAAATACAAGCAGATGACATTTTCTAATCGTCCGAAAATTTCGGGGTTCGAAAGCCACCCTCTTCTCGCCCAATCTTCCGCTCAGGCGAAGAAAAGCTTGCCCTCCAGCACTGTGGAGGAGCTTGCCCGCCAGCCTTCTGGAGGGCTAATCGCAGCTCATGCCAATTCAAAATTCGCTCTAACTCCCTGCAAGCAAACGACATCACATTTTCTAATAGCAGCTCTACAGGTCTTTTCTGGATTAGCACTTCACATAAGGTAGCCGATCTCGGACCATGGGCCGCGTGCTCTCTAGTCCCAAAATGGCACGGCGAAGATTACGGCAGCGTGCGCGTCCCCACGGCTTCGCGGAGCTGTTCGACCGCCATCAGATAAGACGCCAGCGACTGGCGATAGGCGAGCTGGACGGCGCGATAGCTGCGCTCCGCGTCGAGAAAATCGAGCAGGCTCGCGGCGCCGCGCTTGTAGGCGTATTCGCTGATGTCGCGCGAGAGGCGCGCTTCGTCGAGGTAGCCGCCAAGGTAAAGCGTGACAACCTGATCGTTGGCCCGTACACCTTCGTAAGCGTCCGAAACGTCGGACAGCACTTGATCGCTCGTCGCGGCCGCCAATTCCTGCGCCTGCGTGATGGCAAAGCCGGTGCGCGCGATTTCGCCCTGGTTGCGGTTGAAAATCGGAATCTGGAAGCTGGCGAAGAAAGAGCCGGCGCTGGTGTCGCTCACGTGGTCGTAGTTGAATGTGCCGGTGACGTCCACTTTGCCGTTGGCTCTGGCCAGCTCGTATTGGCTCTGCGCCGCCGTGACGCCCTGGCGGGCGGCGCGCAGGTCAGGCCTTTCCGCGAGCGCTTTCGCTTGCAGGTCTTCGAACTTCACGGTCACCGGCTTGTAATCGAAACCGCCGGCCACGTCGAAATCAGCCGGGACGGACTCATAGCCGAGAAATTGCCTCAGGCCAACGAGCGCCTGCACCTTGGCGAGCACTGCCTGCGCGACGTCGGTCTGGAATTGCAGCAGCTGGATCTTGATCTTCAAGAAATCGCCCTGGCTGATGTCGCCAGCCTTGTAGCGCGATTCGCTGATGTCCACCGTGGCCTGAAAACTTTTCAGGTCAGTTTCCGCGAGGTCGAGCGTGGATTCCGCGAGTTGCACGCTGAAGAATTGCGAGGCCACGTTGAAAACGAGAGTGCGCTCGTTATCGGCGACAGTCGAGCGGGTCTCGGCCGTAGTGTCCTGTGCCGCCTTCAAGCGGTGCTGGCGCTTTTTGCCACGCTCGAAAAGATAGGCGAGCCCGAGATCGAATTGGGCGGTGGTGTTGATGTAATCCGCGGTGAATCTGTTCGGCTGAAAGATGGGGAGAAATTGCGCGTCGGCGGTGAGCACGGGATTCGGGCGGAGGTTGGCGGTGATCTCGAGCGCCTCGTCCTGCTGGATGGTGGTTCGCGCGGCCTTGAGAGCGTGATTGTGCTCGAGGGCCATCTGCACCGCCTCGTCGAGCGTCACGCGCACCGGGCCGCTTGTCTGCGTGGCAGGCGTCTGCGCAAGCAAGGATGGCGCCAGCGCCGCGCCTCCGAGAAACACCATGACTGCAGTAGCTACAAATCGCAAATATTGTGTATGCATGGATTTTCTGCCCTTTCCAAAAAATTCGATATCCCGTATCGTTTTTTCGTCAGGCATTTCCCGCAAGCTCAGGAAGCGATACTTCTACAGGCCCCCGTTGGATGTATCGGTAATCCAATGGGTTGTGGGTGGGCGCAGCCGAAAGGAATAAGCGCCCGGTTTCTCTCTCCTAGACTAGTTCGAGTGCTCCAGCGCCTTTTCCACCATGGAAACGCATTTTTCGACACGCTTTCGCAGCGGGCCTTCGATTTCCTGCTGGCGCTGGCGCAGCGTGAACATTTCGTCAGCGATATTCAGCGCCGCGAGCACGGCCACTTTCAGCGAGTCCACCATGTGCGTGGCTTCCGCGACGGAGCGCATCTTGCCGTCGACGTAGGCAGCCAGCTCTTTCAAGTATTCCTCGTTGTTGTCCGCGCTGACGTTGTAGCTTTGGTCGTAAATTTCGATTTTCAATTTTCCGCTCCCCGGCTGGCAGCCGCCATTGTCAGCCATTGGCGGGGCTCGCGCAACGGTGTTATAGCGCTGGCGGCTGGCTGGTCCTCTTAGCTGGGGGACGGGATGAGGCGCTAGCTGGCGCGGAGGGAGGCGCCGAGCTTTTGTTCGAGCGTCGCAACGATGCGCGCGGAGAAATCGGAGAGCTGCGCGTCGGTGAGCGTTGCTTGCGCGCTCTGAAACCTGACGCGGATCATCAGCGAAAATTTGCCCGGTGGGACCTGGCCGCCGCGGAAGAGGTCCGCAGCCTCGATGCATTGCAGCTCCGGAATGCCGAGCGCGCGAATTGTCTCGGCCACTTGCACGAACGTGACGCCGTTGGCGAGCACGAGCGAAAAATCGCGTTCGACGGCGGGAAAACGAGGCAGCGGCTTGAAACGCGTGGCCGAGCGCGCTGCTTCGATAGCCGTCAGCAGCGGCTCGAGCCGCAACTCGGCAATGTACGCATCCTGGCGCAGCTTGAATTGCTCGGCGACGCGCCTCGCAAGTTGCCCAGCCACGGCCACGCTGCTTCCGGCAGTATGCGCCCCCGCGAGGGAAATTTGAGCCGCGCGTGCGCCGGCGAGCCAGCCCGGTCCGCCAGCCTTCCACGCAAAGTCGCCGGCAAGTTCGCCGATGCGGTCGAGGTCGCCTTTCAAGTCGGCGAATTCGAATTCGCGCGCCTCTTCGTAGATTGTCTTCTCGCGCGCGAGGCCGGTGGCGCCCATTGTGAGCACCATCGTTTCGACCGGCTCGCCGCCGCGCAGCTCATAAGCCTTGCCGATTTCAAAGAGGCGCAGATTGCGCTGCCCGTGGTTTAGATTCCATTCGAGCGCGCCGGCCATGCTGACTGCACCGGTCGAGCGCATCGCGGAAGCATCCTCGGCCAATGGGTTGGTGATCACTGCAGGCGTGACCTTCTCATCGCGAAACAATTCATTGCGGCGCGCATCCACGAGCGGAATCTCCACAATTTCCTGATAGCCGAGCGCGACGAGCCGCTCTATCACGCGCTCTTGCGTCTCCGCGTGCGGCAAGAGATGCGCCGGGCGTTTTGCAGGCGGCAGTCGCGGAGGAAATTTATCGTAGCCGTAGTGGCGCGCGATTTCTTCGACGAGATCTATGCCGCGCGTCACGTCACGCCGCCACGACGGCTGCTGGCATTCCCACACGGCCATCAAAGATTCGGCGCTCCCGCGATTCGAATCCACGCGCACGGGGCGGAACCCGAGCGCGCTCAGAATATCCTCGATTTCGCGATCGGAAACGTCCGCGCCCATCACGCGCAGGAATTCCTTGCGCGCCAGCTCAATTTTTCGCGGCGGCTCTGGCCGCGGATACACGTCCACGACGCCTGCAAGTAATTCGCCGCCGCTCAATTGTTGGACGAGCTCCGCGGCGCGCCGTGAAGCCAGTTCCGCCATTTCGGGATCGGCGCCGCGTTCGAAGCGGTACGATGCTTCTGTGCGCAGGCCAAGCGCTTTCGACGCGCGACGAACTGAAATCGGGTCGAACCACGCGCATTCGATCAGGATATTGCGCGTGCTGAAGCTGATCTCGGTTTCCGCGCCGCCCATCACGCCGCCGATGCCCACGGCGCGCGTGGCGTCCGCGACCACACACATATCTTTTGCGAGAGCGCGCTCGACGCCATCAAGCGTGCGAATTTTTTCGCCGGGCCGCGCGCGCCGGACGAGGATGCGCCGCTCGTTCAATTTATCGAGATCGAACGCGTGCAGCGGGTGTCCCAGCTCGAACATCACGTAGTTCGTGATGTCCACCACGTTGTTGATCGATTTCTGGTCGATTGCTTCGAGGCGCTGCCGCAGCCACTCCGGCGAAGGCTGCACCTTCACGCCGCGCAGCACGCGTGCCGTGAAGCGGCCGCACAAATCCTGCGCCTCGATTTCAACGCGCGTGGCGTCCGCGGCTTTTTCCGCGGCTTCCTTCAATTTCGGCTGCACCGGCTTGAGTGGCAGGCGATAAATCGCGGCTGTTTCGCGCGCGATTCCCAGGTGGCCCAGGCAATCAGGGCGGTTGGCGGTGATTTCCGCGTCGAGCACTGGCCCGGCGGCAGACTCTTCGAGCGAGTCCACGGCAATTCCGCAGAGCGAGAGGCGTGCGCGCAAGTCCGTTGCCGGCGCCGTCATGTCCACGAATTCGTTCAGCCAGTTGTAGAGAACTTTCATTTTCTAACCGAGCCCCTACTGGCAAATCGTCCTATCGAAATTGCCGCAGGAAGCGCACGTCGTTTTGAAACAGCAGCGGCACTTCCGTTACGCCGTACTTCAGCATCGCCAGCCGATCCACGCCCATGCCGAACGCGAAGCCCGAGAGCCGCTGCGAGTCGTAATTCACAAAGCCGTACACGGCGGGGTTGACCATGCCCGCGCCGAAAAGTTCGATCCAGCCGGATTGCTTGCACACGCGGCAGCCGCTGCCGCCGCAGACGTGGCAGGTCGCGTCCACTTCCGCGGAAGGCTCGGTGAACGGAAAATAGCTGGGCCGCAGGCGCGTCTTCGTCTTCGGCCCCAGAAATTCGCGCGCGAAATGTTCCACCGTGCCCTTGAAATCGCAGAAAGTGATGTCCGTATCCACAGCGAGCCCTTCGATTTGGTGGAACATGTAGCCGTGCGTCGCGTCGGGATTATCGCGGCGATAAACTTTTCCCGGTACGACGATGCGCACGGGCGGCGGCTGCTTCTCCATGGTGCGAATCTGCATCGGCGAAGTGTGCGTGCGCAGCAGATGAGGCGAGCGCGAGCCTTCGATATAAAACGTGTCCATATTGTCGCGCGCGGGATGGTATTCGGGAATATTGAGCGCCTCGAAATTGTAGTAGGGCGTCTCGATCTCCGGCCCTTCCACCACGCTGAAGCCAATCGAGAGGAAAATGCGGAAAAGCTCCTCGTAAGTCTGGCGCAGCAGGTGGCGCGTGCCGATGGGCCGCTCGACGCCAGGCAGCGAGAGGTCAATTCTATCGCGCGCCGCCACCGTCTGTTCCGCGGCAGCTTCCTTTGCACCTGCGAGCGCGGCCAGACGCATTTCGATGTGAGCCTTCAGAGCATTTAGATTCTGCCCCACGGTTGGCTTCACTTCTTTCGCCGCAGATTTCAGCCAATTCTCCGTAATTTCAGAGAGGACGCCGGACTTGCGGCCAAGCCATTTGACTCGCGTGGCTCCAAGATCAATCGCGGCAATGTCCTGCGACGCGTCGTGATCGAATGCGGAGCGCAGCTCAGCGAACAGAGACATAACTTTTTCGGGAGAATCAGCGCCGAGCTGCGCGAGAGTCTGTTTGGTTGGATCGTTCATCGTCATCGTGAGGTGTCGTCCGGCAACCGGGCGAGTCAGAGACTCGCCCCTGCAAAGAAAGACGGGCCAGCCTGAAGGCCGCCGCTACAAAACCGTTGCCTGTGCTTACGCGTTAAGCGGCTGGCTGCGGTTTGGGCGCGCTGGACAAATGCTGCTTTGCCTGCGCCACGAGCCCCGCAAATCCCTCGGCATCGCGCACGGCCATGTCCGCGAGAATCTTCCGGTCGAGATCGATGCCGCCCACTTTCAAGCCGTGAATCAACTGGCTGTAAGTGATGCCGCTATTGCGCGCGGCGGCGCCGATGCGCTGAATCCACAGCGTGCGGTAGTCGCGTTTGCGCGTGCGGCGGTCGCGATAGGTGTACCGCAGCGAGCGGTTCACCGCTTCTTTCGCCGAGCGGTAGAGTTTTCCCTTGGTGAGGAAAAAGCCCTTGGCGTGTTTCAGCAGCTTTTTGCGCCGCGCGCGGCGTTTTGTACCGCGTTTTACTCGAGGCATGGATTGCTTCTCCTGTTGCGCGCCGGATGGGCGCTCTTGAATTCAAATGAAACGGGGAGACAAACGAGGCCCTGCCGCCCGCGCGTGGCTCAAGCAGCAAGACGAGTTTGTCTCGTGGAACTGCCAAATTGCTCCGAGCGAATCGGAGCATCCGGCCGGCAGGCACCCGTTACGCTCTGCCTGGCGCGGAAAAAAATTTAGACGCCGTAGGGCAACGCGAGCCGCACGTTGGGCACGTCGGCTGGATTCACCAGCGCGGACTTGCCCAGTTTGCGCATCCGCCGCGGCTTTTTCGTGCCGAGCAGATGGCGCATGCCCGAATGGCGGCGCACCAACTTGCCGGTCGAAGTCATCTTAAAGCGCTTGGCGGCGCCGCGATGCGTCTTCAACTTCATTTTCTTGTTCTTCTTCACAATTTCCTCTTAAAAAGAATTTCTTCAGGCTTGCCCATCCGCGCCCGATTGCGCGGTACGTGCCGGAGCCGCCGCCACCGCACCTTTCTTGGGCGCAAGCAGCGCGAGCAAAATATTTGCTTCCATGCGCGGCCCGAATTCCACCAGCGCGTGATCCGTGATGTCTTTCAGCAGCCGGGTCATCTTGGCGCGGCCCACATCCTGGTGAGCCATTTCGCGGCCGCGATGAAAGATCATGGCCTTCACTTTGTGTCCCTCGCCAAGGAACCGGATGATCTGATTCTTGCGAACCTGATAATCGTGCTCGGCGGTGGAAGGCCGGAACTTCACTTCCTTGATGTGCGAGCTCTTTTGATGCTTCTTTGCTTCGTGCGCTTTCTTGCTTTGCTCGTAAAGAAACTTTCCGTAATCCACCAGCTTGCAGACGGGTGGAACCGCATTGGGCGAGATTTCCACAACGTCCAGCCCCGCGTCGCGCGCCGCCTTCATCGCGTCGAACAGCGTCATCACACCAAGCTGATTTCCCGCATCATCAATCACGCGGACTTCGCGAGCACGAATCCGCTCGTTGACTCGAAGAGCACCAGGACCGCCACGTTCTGCGATAAACCCACCTCCCGGGCTCGCGAAAATATTCTTCGCTGCCCGCTTTTCCATCCCCTCGCGCACAGAAAAAGGCTCCGAAGGGTACGGGCCAAGAAGTATAGCATGCTCCCCAAGCCAGGCCGCAATAGCGCTTTTACCAGCCAAGTATAAGAGGATTTGAAGGCCGTATAGTTAGGCGCTATTGGTCAGTTGCATAAGCGCTTCAGGAAGAAAACTCGGCTTCGCCTTTGGGCCCGGCGATTTCGGCGCGCAGTTGCGCGTTTTCGCCACGTTCGATGACGATCTCCACTTCGAGGCGATGATAGACAGCGGCAAGATCCTTCGGTTCGGGGCTCACTGCAAAAAGACGCTCGAGGCGGCAGTCCGACGGCGCGTCAACAGACGGGTGCACGGAATCGCGGCTCCACTCGATGAAGAAGGGAAGCAAGCCGCCTCGATCGTCCTGCAACCGGAACGATCTCCAGCGGAGCAGCTTGCCATCGGGACGCGCGCGCGATCCGTCGGTTGGTCCTTGGATGGGAATTCCCGCTTCCGCGATTTTTTTCGCGACTGTGGCGATGTCCGTGGTGTGAATAGCCCAGGTCACCAGCCGCGGCTCGTGCATTTGAGAAATTCCCGGGAACTGCGGCTGCACGTTCTGCTTCGGATCGGGCGCGATAATTTCGAAATATCGCCGGTCGCCGAATGAGAGCAGCGCATTTTGCGTGCCGCGCCCCGGATGAACTCCTCCAAAGACCGCGCGCACGCCCACCCGCTCCTCCACGAACGCGATGCCGCGATCGAGATCGTCAATTCCGAGGACGATGTGGTCGAGCGAAATGGGTACATCCTCCGCAGCTCGCAGTAGGGAAGCCGAGGCGAGCGCGCCTCCCGCGAGCGCGAGAAATTCTCGTCTGGGAATGATTTGGGTCATCGCCGCTAGCTGATCAACTTCGAATCCACTTCAGCGCGCAAAGCCGCGATAAACTCAGCGAGCGGACGCGGGCCCTGATCGCCCTTGGTGCGATGGCGGACGGCGACGGTGCCCGCCTCGGCTTCCTTGCCGCCGATGACCAGCATGTAGGGAATTTTCTGCATTTGCGCGTCGCGAATTTTTGCCTGCAGCTTTTCGTTGCGGTCGTCCAGATGGACGCGGAAGCCCGCTTCCTTTAGCTGCTGCGCGACATTTTGCGCGTACACGAGAGTTTTTTCGCTCAGCGGCAGCACGCTCGCCTGCACGGGCGCAAGCCACGCAGGGAATGCGCCTGCATAGTGCTCGATGAGCACGCCGAAAAATCGCTCGACCGATCCCAAGAGCGCGCGGTGAACCATCAAGGGCTGGTGGCGCGCACCGTCTTCCCCGACGAATTCGAGCTTGAAGCGGCGCGGCAGATTGAAATCGAATTGCACGGTGGTGAGCTGCCAGGGGCGGCCGATCGCATCCACGAGTTTCACGTCGATCTTCGGCCCGTAGAATGCCCCTTCGCCGCGTACGTATTTGTATGGGACATTCATGCGCTTCAGCGTGCTAGTGAGCGCATCTTCCGCATGTTTCCATTCTTCCGGCGTGCCAGGATAGTCCTGGGGGCGCGAGGGATCGCCGCCCGATACCTCCACCTCGTAGCGATCGAAGCCGTAAACTCGCAGAACTTCCCAGGCAAACTCGATGCAGTCTTGAATTTCCTTTTCGATCTGATCCGGCATGCAGAAGATGTGCGCGTCGTCCTGCGTAAATCCGCGCACGCGCAGCAGGCCATGCAGCACGCCCGAGCGTTCGTAGCGATACACGGTACCGAGCTCCGCGAGGCGGTAGGGCAGTTCGCGATAACTTCGCAGGCGCGATTTGTAAATCAAAATGTGGCCCGGGCAATTCATGGGCTTGAGCTGGTAGTCGTCTTTCTCGACTTCCATGGGGCCAAACATGCTGTCCTTATAAAATCCGGTGTGGCCGCTGGTTTCCCACAGATGCCGGCGCATGATGTGCGGAGTGTAGACGAGTTCATAGCCGCGGCGAACCAGTTCGTCGCGCAGCCAGTCTTCCATCTGCCGGCGAATGATTCCGCCCTTGGGATGCCAGAAAATCAGGCCGGGGCCAGCGTCATCCTCAATGCTGAAGAGGTCCAGCTCCGCCCCGAGCCTACGATGATCGCGGCGCTTGGCTTCTTCAAGCTTGTGGAGATATTCGTCGAGCTCTTTCTGGTCCACGAAGCAGGCGCCATAAATCCGCTGCATCTGCGGATTGCTCTCCAGGCCTTTCCAGTAGGCGCCGGCGACATTCATCAATTTGAATGCCTTAATGCGCCCGGTGGAGGGAATGTGCGGCCCGCGGCAGAAGTCGATGAATTTCCCGGTGGTGTAGAACGACACCATCGGCTCCGTGGCCTTTTCTTCCACGAGTTCGCATTTGAAGTTTTGCCCTTCCTTGCGGTATAACTCGAGCGCTTCGGGCTTCGGAATCAGCTTGCGTTCATTCGGGATGTCCTTCGCGGCCAACTCGCGCATCTTGGCTTCAATTTTTCCCAGGTCCTCGGGGGTGAACGGCTCTTCGCGCACGAATTCGTAGAAGAAGCCATTCTCTATGGGCGGACCGATCCCCAGCTTCACATTCGGAAACAATTCCAGCACCGCGGCAGCCAGCAGATGAGCGGCCGAGTGGCGGAACACCTGCACGGCATCCGGATCTTTGGCAGTTAGAATCGCAAGCTTGGTGTCGTGATCGAGCGGGCGCGAAAGATCGATCAAATCGCCGTTGGTGCGCGCGACGAGCGCTTCCTTGGCAAGCCGCGGCGAAATCTGCTGCGCGATCTGAGCGGGCGTGGTGCCTTTCGGCACTTCGCGGGTGGCCCCGTCCGGCAGCGTAATTTGAATGGTGTCCATGTTGGCTGCGCCTTCGCTGTGGAAACAGCTAGCTTACTGGCGCGCGCGGAGTCGGTCAAGGCAAGAGGTGCACCCGTCGGTTTCGGGCGCTAAGGAATAATCACGTTTGGCAAATCGCGAAAAGCTGTGTCTCCAGTAACGAGCGTCGCCTGATATGCGAGCGCTGTGGCGTAAACGATGGCGTCCGCCATCGCCAGCCGATACTCGAGGCTTACTTCAGCAGAAGCCAACGCCAAGTCTTCGTTGAGTGGCAATAGGATATGCTTAAACGCCTGCGATACGAATCGATTCGCGTCCGTCTTTCCGCGCTTCCGAATGAGCGCTTTAAAAACCTCGTACAGCACGATGGTGGGAATGAGCAAGGGCTCTTCCCGCTCAATGAAGGGAGCAAAGCCCGCTGCGTTCGCGTCCTCGGTTATGTATTCCAGCCAACCGGAAGAGTCCACCACCGTCAGCTCAGAACCGGTCGTTGCGGTCACGATAATCCTCGCGCCAGCTCATGCCTTTGGCCATTCCGCGAAGTTCCTTTACAGACCGCGGAGGGTCAAGGTGCAATCTGCCTTCATAAATGTAGGCTAAGAGCTCCTGCCCTGGCACGATCTTCAGTTCCTCACGAATGAGTTTGGGGATCACGACTTGGTACTTCGGGGAAACTTTGACCTTTATTCTAGTCATATGCAGTGTCCAAGCTAATGCTATCGATAATAAAGTCGCATGTCAAATCTTTATCGATATGTGTTTCGTAATACCTATCTGTAAGTGTTTATAAATCAAATTATTGCGTTAAGAGGGCTATTTCTTTCTCGCTTGCTCCATCATCTCCCAGGTGGCGTCGGTTAGGTCCACGAAGTCGTTGAATTCGCCGGCGCCGCGGAGCCATAGAGCGCCGTCAATTACCACGCATTCGCCATTCACATAATCCGCTTGCTCGCTCAGCAGATAGGCCGCGAGATTGGCCAGCTCTTCGTGGCGACCGAAGCGCTTCATGGGATGAGAATTCTTGGCGCGCTCTTCGATTTCCTTCGACGGCATCAAGCGCGAGAATGCTCCTTCGGTGGGAAACGGCCCGGGCGCGATGGCGTTCAATCGAATGTGATAGCGCGCCCACTCGACTGCCAGCGAGCGCGTCATTGCAAGGACGCCCGCTTTCGCGCACGCCGACGGCACCACGTAGCCCGACCCGCTGCCGGTGGAGGCGTAGGTGGTGACGATGTTGAGAATGTTGCCGGGCTGCTTCGCGGCGATCCATTTACGGCCGAGCGCGAGCGTGAAATGAAATGTCCCCTGCAGCACAATCCCGATCACCGCATTGAACGCATTGGGCGAAAGTTTTTCGGTGCGCGCGATGAAATTTCCCGCCGCGTTGTTTACGAGCGTGTCCACGCGCCCGAATTCCTGCTCCGCTGCGGCGATCGCGTGCACGACCGCGGCGAAATCGCGGACGTCCGCGGAAGCGAAGCCCGCACGGGCGCCTTTTGCACGAATCGCGCCAGACGCCTCCTCGAGCGGCTCCTTACGGCGCCCAACGAGGAAAATATTCGCGCCCAGCTCGCCAAAGCGCAGCGCCATCGAACGTCCCAAGCCCGTCCCGCCGCCTGTGACAAGGATCGTCCGTCCTTTCAATAAGTCGCTTTGAAACATTTCAGCCTCTCGATTCGTGTCCGCTAATGCGCCACGGGTAGAAATTCTGCGGGGATCGGATTTTCAGCGGTCTCGGCCTGCCAGAAAATAGTGACCACCCACCAGCGTGTCCCATCGAAAAATAATTGAAAGCTATTAATGCCGCGCGCAAACGGAGCCTCCTTCGGATCGTGCCGAGATTCATAGGTGCTGAAGATTTGCGCGATGTTGCCGTAGCGCTCCATACGCTGCGCCGCTTGCTTCTCGTAGAAGCCTTGCTTCTCGAAGATAGGCGTGGCGCGCGCGACGTATTCATCCGGTGTGTATATGCGCGCGCCGACACCGCCGCCTTCCTTTTTCGGCCCAGTGGGAATCAAGCGCGCCCCGGGCCAAAACAGCGAGCGAAAGCGGTCCCAATCGCGCATCTGTCCCGCCGGGCCCGATATCACCTCATAGCAAGCCGCAAGAATCGCGTCGGGCGAGGCCACATCCGCGGGCTTGGCTGCCGTCGGAGCGGGTGCCTCTTGCGATGCACTGGGAGCCTGCGGAGCTTGGCCGGCCTGCGATGGGGATTGCGCCTGCGCGGCGATACGGGGAGCTGCGGCAAAGCCCAGAGCGAGCACAACAGTAGCGATAGATTTCCATCGAGCCATTCATTTCCTCCATGCGAGACGCGCTGCGGAACCGTCCTGAGCACAAGACGCGTGCTGGCGATTCGTTCCCGGCCCCATGCCGCAGAGACAAAATAGTGGAAGTTGCCACCAGGAGCAACCTGAAATGCCACCACTGAAGAGACGCCCGCCCGCGAGGGTGTTCAATTAACGTGACGCTCTGCGGAGCAAACGCAGCCGAGGAGAACTTCAGGATATAATCTGCTGGGACCATGCCCGGGCTCTTCCACAACCTCCTCCGCCTGCTCCGAGAGCGCCGCGGCACGGACATGCTTTTTCTCTGCCGGCTCCTGATCTCCGAGCGCGGCGAAGCGTCGCAGACGGCACTGGCCCAGGAAATCATCAACACCTACAAGTCCATGACTGCTGCGCAGCGGCGCGGCTTCTTCGAAATGCTCTGCCGCGAATTCTCACCCGAAAAAGCCGCCATCCATCTTGCAGCGGCCCATTACGAGCAGGCACCCAACACCGAAACTCTTGCAGCGCTTTTCGAGGCCGTTGAGCCGCCGCGTCAGGAATTGATTCGCCGGATCAATACGGCGCGCGATGGCACGGGAACTCTGGTCGCGCTCCGTGAAGACTTGCTCACGGATTCCTCCCACGCCGCGAAATTTGCGCCGCTCGACGCTGACCTCAAGCATCTTTTCAAATCGTGGTTCAACCGCGGCTTCCTCCGTCTCGAGCGAATCAGCTGGCAGACCTCGGCGCTGCTCCTTGAGAAGCTGATTCGCTACGAGTCCGTACATGAAATAAACGGATGGCCTGATTTGCAGCGGCGCCTGGAGGCAGACCGGCGGTGCTTTGCATTTTTTCATCCCGCGCTCCTCGACGAGCCGATCATTTTCGTGGAGGTCGCGCTATCGAAGGGGCTCGCCGGCAATCTCGAACCCTTGCTTAACGTGCACGCACCCGTGCTCCCGCCCCAGGAAGCCGACACCGCCATCTTTTATTCGATCAATAATTGCCTGAAGGGGTTGCGCGGCGTTCCCTTCGGCAGCTTCCTGATCAAGCAGGTGGTGACCGAACTGGCCGCCGAGTTTCCCAACATCAAGAACTATTGCACGCTCTCGCCACTGCCGCGCTTCTCGCAGGCGCTGCACGACAATGAAAATGAGGATGGCTTCACGCGCGAGCGCGTTTCGGGTTTGCTGGCAGACTACGCCCGCGAACTAACTACTGCGGCCAAGCGTCGCGATCCTGTCGAAGCTTTCTTCCATTTGTTGGAACGCCCTCTCGCTCACCGCGAGATTCTTTCCGCGCCCTTGGAGCGCATTGCCCTTGCTTATCTCACCAGGGCGCGCCAGAACGGAAAGCTGTATGACCCGGTGGCCACATTTCACCTTGCGAACGGCGCACGCCTGGAACGAATTTTCCCCTTTGGAAATTTGAAGCCCTATGGAATCGAAGCTTCCTATGGCGTGACCGCAAATTACCGGTATCTGCCCGCCGAGCTCGAGGAAAATCACGAACGATTTATCCGCAAGGGGCAAATCCGAGTTTCGGATGGTTTATTCCGGGAGCACAAGAAAGTGGCCGCAGCGTGGCAAACGTCCCATGAAGCCCCCCGCCGCGGCAAGACCCGCTGAGGCTGTTCTGCGCTTCCTGCTGTTCGAACAATTTCTTTTCCGCGTGCCCGCCCTTACGGAGTGGCTTGCGAGGGGTGGACTGTCGTGCCGCTGTTCGAGAAATTGAACCGCAGGATCCATTCGCTTGAAACGTTTTGGCCGTTCAAAGTTGCTGGAAAAAACTTCCAGCGGGGCGCGACGTGCAATGCCAGGTCAGCGAAATATTTGCTGGGGCTGGGAGAATTCAACGCGGCGTCTGAAACGCTCCCTGATGGATCCACCTCGACACGGATGCTCACTCGAACGGTTCCTTGAATCGAATCCCGCGCTTTTTCGGAAACTTCGGGCAGGGCTTGCTCAAGCACCTGGCCGGGAACGAGGCCAGCAGCGGTTGATTTCGCGGGCGGCTCCGGCTTTGCAGCAGGCTGCGAGGTCTTGAGCGATGCGGGCAGCGGCGCAGGCGACGGCGTAGCGGGCGACGCCTCCCCTGGCTCGCTGCCGGAATTCGATTTCGGCTGCGGCCTTGCGTGCTTCGACGCGCTCGAGGGGGCGGGCTGAGCTTCCATGCGGCGGTTAAAGAGGCGTGGCCCAGCGAGCATGGCGATGATTACGAGTGCCATGACTCCCACTGGGATCGCGTACCGCCAGTTAACAAACATTTTTGGGGGCGGTGCCGCCGATTGTCGCGCGACGGGACTCGAGGCGGGCGCGGAATTCACCGTCTGCGCCGCGGGGGGCTGCGATTGCAGTACAACTGCGTCAGGGTTCAGCCAGTGCGCAATATCTGTAATGGTCCACCGGAATGTGGGATCGCGTCGCAGGCAATGCCGCGCGAGATCGCAGAACGGAGCTGGAAGCGCGCCGGGCAACGATGGCTCACCGTCACTGAAGTGTTCCCAGGCAGGCAGCCGCTGGGTGAGCGTCTCGACGACCGTCATGCCGAGCGACCACACATCACCCGCCGGCGTGATCACTCCAGTAGCGGCTTCGGGCGGATCGTATGGCCCAGGCTTCGATTGGTTGCCGCTCGATTTGGCGGCGCGCCGGATCCCGTCGCTCGAAATTTTCAACTGATCCACGACAGCCATGATATTCGCGGGCTTCAGGCGATTGTGAACGAATCCTTCACCGTGAAGATAGGCAAGCGCATCGAGAACGGGCGGAAGCAATTCGCGCACTTCGGCCTGCGTCAGCGCGCGCTGCGGAAGGATTTGCGAAAGGTCCTCCTCAGCATGCTCCATCACGACGTACAGCAGCGACATGTTGCCCAGAAGGCAGCGGCCAGAGGCGTAAATGCGAGCCAGATGAGGATGAGACAATTTTGCGGCCAGCCGCCAGCGAGTGAGCTGAATTTCTCCGGTATCTGGATCGGCGGGAATAAATTTGATCGCGGCAACATGAGATTCCTGCGCCGGGCAATCGGTGAGGAAGACGGCACTGCGATCCGTGGCGCCCAGGAACCGGCGCAAATGGAATTGCCCGTCGGCCACCTGGCCTTCCCAATTTTTCCAGGACTCGGTCATTTCTCACCCCCACTGCACGCTCGCATTGGCACGCCCGCTGGCATGTGACAATACGACCGCACGCAATCGCGAAATCCGTGGCTCATTCAAGAAGGTGCGGCACGGCTGCCGTGAATTCCCCACGCGTCCGCAAGGCTTCGGTTTTCTAGGCTGGGTTGTGCCGGCTGCAAAGCGCAGCCTTACCGGTTATTCGAGATTCCTCTGGAATGACGCCCGCCAATATAGTGATTCCGAACGCCCGCCGATGTAAAGCGGTGTTTGTCTAAGAGGACATGCTGTACCAGCGACCAGTTCGCCGGAGGATCAAAAATCAACGTGGACGCGCAGGGCGGGGACAATTACGGGGCCGCGGGCTTTGTTGTAGCCCGGATTATTGAAGTGTTGAAGATCAAACGAAGTGAAAAGGCCGCGCCAGAGATGCGCAGTGTAGAATCCCTCGAATATTTTTTCCGGGCCGTAGGTGAGCTTGCCATCGCCCAGAAGGAAACCGAGCCCGCCTAGAGCAAGATATTGCTGATGCGAAGCCACGATCCCATTGGCGACGAATGCCACTCCCGCGCGGTCGTTGCGGCGATCCCAGGCATCGCCCGCCGCGAAGCCGCCGAGGTCAAGCGTGCGGTCGTCCTCGGTGTAGGCCCAGGCCTCATTGTGGCCATCGCTCCAGCCGAGGCGCCCGAACACGCCTACCTCTTTGGTGATCTCCTGCTCGAAATTGAGCCCGAAGCCGTATCTGTGCCGGCCTTGCCGGCGCGTCAAAGCGATGTTCGGCGGGGACGAAGGATTGGTCTCGAAATCACGAATCGCTTCTTCATAGCTTCCCATGTCGGCGTGATTGAGGTAAGCGAGAAGGCGAACCACCCCCGGGAGATGAAAGAACCGATCACCCTGCGCATCAAATTCCAAATTTTCCGAGCGGGCGCGCGCGATGTCCGCGTCCAGATTGATTCCGTTCGCTATTTTCGGCTCCAACGCTTCGCCGAATCGAGCGGTGAACCAATGGTCGTCGTATTCGAGGATGGCGCCATCGGTGTAGCCGCGCGTATTCGCCGCGTAATCGTAGGCGCCATTGTTGTCCACGGTCCAATTAAGGAATTGCAGGTGGCTGTCCGACCCAAAGGAATTCAGATCGAAGAAATCGACAAGATCGAATTTTCCAATGCGAAATTCGATCCGCCGCGCCGGCACTGAAGTGTGAAGATGGAGTGGATCACGTTCCGCTTTGGCGCGCTCGTCCGTGAGCGGAATAATCTGCCGCAACATGAGCCGTGCAAAATAGGGATTCTTCGAAAGCGGTAATCCTTGCACGAGCCGCACGGAATCCAAATTGGTGTAGCCGGCGAGGCCGAGCGCGTTCCCGATTCCGCCGCCCGTCGCATCCTCTATATCAGCGAACACTTCCGTCGTATGCGTGAGCTCGAAGCCGGTATAAAGCGTGAGAACGTGCGTCGTGGAACTCTGAGCCCCTGGACTCAGGCTGTTCGTTCCGGTGTATTTTGCCGGGAACGTGGGGTGCCATTGCAGGATGATATTGGCCTGCCCGGAAATCCAATAGCGGCTGGATTCGGAGTGAGGGAACATCGTAATGACGTCGCTTGGTTCAGAGTCGGAATCTGCGGCCACTGGTGTAAGCGCTGACGATTGCGTCACAGGCTGAGAAATCGCTTGATCGATGGTCGTGTCCTGAGCCGCGGCCTCATGGGTTGCCGCGGCAAAAATCAGCGCCAGAAAGAAAAATCGTGACGCGATGTGGGCGGCAAGGTCGCGCATTTTCGGAGGGATCACCGGTTCATGTGACGGGATACTCGTACCGCGCAGATTAAATCACGCCGTCTTCCCGATGTCATGTTAGCGGATCACGGGCTGCTTGAGTCGACGGTCGGGGACCACGTTGCCGTAATAGGCAGGCATCCCGATTGCCCGTTTGGGCCATCTCTAGTATTCTCAGCGATTGCGCATTCTTGGGCGGCTCCGACCTACACACTCAGAGGTGGCAGACTTGCAGGGAATTTCGCGGCTGGCGTTTTGGACACTGGTTCTCGTGACGATTGTGCTGCCCTCATGCAGCGAGTACATCAATAATCCTGCCCCAACTGTCACTTCCCTGGCGCCTCCCAGCGAACCTGCCGGCCAGCCCCAATTCACTCTCACTGTCCGCGGAAAGAACCTGACCCCCAGCTCCCAGGTGCAATGGAATCCAGGTACGGGCGCGATTCCGCTGGTTTCGATTTTCATGAGCGAGACGGAGATGACTGCGTTAGTGCCCGCGGTGCTGGTCACAGTTCCCGGAGCCGCAATGGTGACAGTTATTACGCCTCCACCGGGCGGAGGAACCAGCAATCCTCCCGTTACGTTCACTATTTCTCCCGTCGCCAGCCCGATTCCGACGATCACCGCGCTGCAGCCGAGCGGTGTCCTTGCCGGCAGCGGCGGTTTCAACCTGCTCATCAGCGGCAAAAACTTTGTTCCCACTTCAATCGTCACCGTAAACAATGTGAATCGCCAGCCGACCTTCCAGAACAGCACGGCGCTGTTACTGTCAATCACTGCTCAAGACATCACGCAAGCCGGGCAATTGATGATCGCCGTGCTCAACCCTCCGCCGAACGGCGGCACATCCGATCCTGTGCCGCTGACCGTGAACAACCCGGTCCCCAGCATCACCACAATATCACCCACCGGAATTCAGGCCGGGACGACAGCTCCGATGACGCTGACAGTGACCGGCACGGGCCTTGTGACAGGTTCCCAAATCCTAATCAATGGTGGGCCGCGGACGACGGCTCTCTCGGGCTCGACTACACTGACTACTCAGCTTACGGCTGGTGATTTTGCAGCTGGAGCCGTGGACCAGGTTCAGGTGCTGAATCCGGGCCCGGGGGGTGGGCTCTCGAATATCCTGACGTTCGCCGTGAATCCCACGGCCACCGCTGGATTGCCGGTGATCCTTGACCTCGCCCCCAATGGATCGCTCGCGAATAATGGAGTCTGCGGAACGGCGAATACCTGCGTAGGAGGAACGCCAAGCCAGACGACCGCGGGGCCCTCCACAAGTAGTGCGGGGCAATTCGTAGCTTTCGCTTCGATTTCAAGCAATCTGCTCGCAAATAACGCGAATACAAGCATCAGCGATATTTATCTGCGCACGACTTGCCTGACGTCCGCAAGTTGCACTCCCACGACATCCCTTGTCAGCTCCGACCCCAATGGCAACGCAGCCAATGGAGCAAGTTCCGAGCCCTCCCTTAGCAGCACTGGAACAGATGTTGCCTTCACTTCGACGGCGACGAATCTTATTACCTCTGCTGTCGGGACAAACGGCCATACTCAAGTGTTCTGGCGGCCCACATGCAGTACAGCGCCAACTTGCACCGCCAGTGCGGACGCCGCCCAATTGGTATCCATTTCGGCAGACGGGACGAGCGAGGGAGACGGAGATAGCTTTAATCCAGCAATCAGTTCCGATGGGCAATTCGTCGTTTTCGTGTCCAAGGCCACAAACTTGGTTTCAAACGTCTCGTTTGATGGACAGACGGCTCAAGTGTTCCTCCGTCAAACCTGCGGCGGCGTGATCACGAGCACTTGCACGCCCACCACATTCCTCATTTCCACGAACGGAAATGCCGCCAATGGCGTGATCACGCCCTCGGACGGCTCAAGCGCGAATCCATCCGTAGCTTCGGGCGGAGCGTTCGTCTCTTTTACTTCAACTGCAAAAAATCTCGGACCGGCGGCTTCCAATCCCAATGGCTTGCCGCAAATCTTCGTGCGCCCTTGCACAATCAGTGCCAGCATTTGCCTGGGTCAAACACAGATTGCCTCGACCCCAGACGGCACAACTCCTGCCAACGCCCCGAGTTCCGAGTCCGTGATTTCCTCGAATGGACGCTTTGTCGTCTTCGCCTCCACGGCCACCAACCTCGGCGTGGCTTCCAGCGGTATTCAGCAGATTTATGCGCGCGATACCTGCGTCACCGAGACCATCACGACGTGCACGCCCTCAACGATACTCATCTCCACGTTCAACGGATCGACGCCCGGCGACAACATCAGCGAGCATCCAAGTATCAGTAATGTCACCGAGCTTGCCACCAATGCGATCGTCGCCTTCGCTTCCCTGGCTTCCAATCTCGGAGGCAACACAGCGACTGGTGTTGAGAATATTTATGTGCGGCAAACCTGCCTGGTAACTGTCGCGGCATGCGCGCCGACCACCATCGTCGCCAGCCAACCAACCGGCAACGTGTTGCCTTCCTCCACCGGCTTCAGCCTCATCCCCTCCATCAGCGGCGATGGCCACACCGTCAGCTTCCTTTCTTTCCGGAGCGACCTTGTTTCGCTGCTGACCAACGGGCTTTCGAACATCTTCCTCGCCGGCACCACATTCTGATTTTTCACGGGAACGTCCCCCGCTGGCCGCGGACTAAGGTGAACCGCGCGCAGCCATCCGTTCGAGGACTGCCGCGCGCGTGGTCGAGAGCGTGAATTCCAGCGACTCGCGGGGGATGCTGGTAACGAACGGGCCTACGACAAAGCCCAGCCCAGTGGGGATATCGCGCGTAAGAGAAATTGACTGGCTTTCGACGTACGTGCCGCCGTCTTTTTCTTCAAAGCGCCAGTAGGTGTTCATCCTCCAGAGAAATCCACGATCGTGCCCCGCGGGCACCAGGCGTTCATCCGGTTTTCCCGCATTCTCCACCTCCTGAATGCGCGTGGTGTGCGATCGGCTGGAGGCATGCGTGGAATCGACCGCCGTGTAATTCACGTCGTGCTCGGTGTCGAGGATCGAGGTGAGGATCTTCTTCGCGTAGAAGCGCAGTTGCACCCGGAAGTGATTGCCGTCGTGCCGCAAAATCTTGGAGCGCATCACGTTCGGCCGGAAATAATCCTGATGGTGATCGTAATCCTGCTCGAGCGCCAGCGTTTGCGCCAGCGTTGCACCCGGAATAAAAACCGTACCGATCCAGTGATGAATCAGCCCGCCAGGAACGTCAATTGGCTTGCCACCATCGAGCGTCTCAAGCCGCTCGATGACCACTTTCCCCTCGCGTAGTTGCTCGCGGGCCGTCGCGCGTCGCTCCGCAGGCAAAGTCTCCACCCAGAGAAATGGCGCGTGGCGCGCAGCCTCGGAATCCATCCCTGCTTCGGTAAGTTTCACGTAGCGATTGAAGGCTTCGACGGTCTCAGGTCGCAAATCGGCGGCACTCGTAGTTGAAGAGAGCAAAAGCGCCGCGCCAAGAATGCCCGCCACCGCGCGCCGAGCGCGGACGCTTTGCGGTCGGCGCGCGCAAGTGTCTGATTTACCCATCAAATTCGCACCCGGAAGGCTGCACTGCGCCTCCCCCTCCGCCTGTTGCTCAAAGATTCCAAACCAGTTAGCTCGACTCCAGGCCGGGCCACTGAATAGTGAGACGCAAAGGGAGGTCCAAACGATGCCGAGCGAATAATAAGGAAGGCTTGTGCTATCGAGCCCTGCCTGCTGACGGGGGTCAGGAGGGATACGCCAGCAGGAGGGCTTGGACGGGCTGGGTAGCGTGCCCCGGCTCCTTATGGAACCGTCGTCCCCGCATCGCAGCTCCCAACCCGCACTTTGATAATGCGAAATGAACCGGTTCGGAACAATGGCTCGGATGGGACAATTTTTGGGTACCGGGGTATTAGTACCCCCTTAAAAATAAAGCGAATAGCAGCTCCCATTTTCTGCGCCAGCCGCTTTGGTACTCCCTCGTCGCTCACCTTTTCTTCTAACCCGCGTCAGGAAAACAATCTCCCCTTGACACTCTACAAGAGGAGTGGCAGCCTCTACCCCTAGATACTCTAAAGGAGGGCAAGATGAGCCCGTCGGTCGAAATCCTGCAAGGCACGATGGACCTCCTGATCCTCAAGACGCTCGCGCTCGAGCCCATGCACGGCTGGGGCATCGCCCAGCGCATCCAGCAGGTATCGCACGAGGTGCTCCAAGTCCAGCAAGGCTCGCTTTACCCGGCGCTCTATCGCCTCGAGCGCAAGGGATGGATCGGCGCGAAGTGGGGCGCTTCAGACAACAATCGCCGCGCCAAGTATTACTCGCTCACGAAGACAGGGCGCGCGCAGCTCGAAAAGGAAATGGCGGACTGGGAGCGCATATCCTCCGCCGTCGCCTTGATTTTGCAGCGGGTTTAGAAGCACGCACCTCAGACAGCCGCGGAGGGCTGCGATGAATTTCAGCAGGGTTTGGTTCTCGCGGAAAAAGTGGGACGAGGAACTGGACGAAGAGGTGCGCGACCACATCGAGCGCCAGACCGCCGCAAACATCACCGCCGGGATGAGCGCGGAAGAAGCACGGCGGCAGGCAAGGTTGCTTTTGGGCGCGATCGAGGGAGTAAAGGAAGACTGCCGCGAGCAGCGCCGCGGTTTCTGGCTGGATTCGCTGTGGGCGGATTTGCGCTACGGTTCGCGAATCTTGCGCAAGAGCCCTGCATTCACACTCGTCGCGATCCTCACGCTTGCTCTCGGGATCGGCGCAAACACCGCGCTTTTCAGCGTGGTCGACGCAGTCCTCTTGCGGCAGCTTCCCTTCGCGCATGCGGACCGCGCCTATTGGATCACGAGCGTACGGCCAGAACGAAGGGATGCGGCATTTTCGATGCCGGATTTTCTGGATTACCGTGATCACATCGATTCCCTTGACTCGCTCTCTGCGATTGCAAATTGGAGCGCGAACTTGACGGGCCGGGGGGACGCGCAACGATTGAGCGGCGCGCGTGTCTCGGCAAATATTTTTGAAACACTGGGCGTGAGCGCTGCTGTCGGGCGCACTCTCGAACCCGAAGATGACCGCCCGGGAGCCCCGCCGGTTGTGGTGATGACGTATGGGCTGTGGCAGCGGCGTTTTGGCGGTGACAGCAGGCTCGTCGGCCAGCCGCTCGAAATCAACGGTGCAAGCTACACCTTGGTTGGCATTCTGCCGCCGAATTTCGTCTTCCCGCTTCCTGAGGCTGAACTGGCAGTGCCTCTTGTTCCCGATGCCGACCCCTGGCGACAGAATCGAAACACGGTGAATTTCTTGACGCTGGTAGGGCGCACTCGCCAGGGCGTCACTTCCGAGCGCGCCGAAGCCGAGATGACGGCACTGGCTCGCAAGCTCCGCGAACAATTTCCCGTGCCAAACGCCCAAAAGATTGGCGTTAAGCTGGCGCCTTTGCGCGACCAAATAACCGGCGGTTACCGCCGCGCGCTCTGGGTGCTCCTCGGAGCGGTGGGCTTTGTGCTCCTGATCGCCTGCGCCAATCTCGCGAATCTAAATCTGGTGCGCGCGGTTAAGCGGCGGAGAGAAATGTCGATTCGCTCCGCGCTGGGCGCCACGCGCTGGCAGGTCATCAGACAACTTCTGTGGGAAAGTGCCTTGCTGGCGGCCGGCGGGGGGATGTTGGGTGCATTGCTCGCACCAATCGGGATAAGAGGATTGGTCGCACTGAGCCCCTCAAGCATCCCCCGTGCGGGAGAGATCGGCCTGGACCCCTCGGCGCTTGCCTTTACTGTCCTCGGTTCATTTGTCGCCGCCATCGCCAGCGGCTTGGCGCCCGCGCTCGCCAGCTCGCACGGCGATTTGGCCCAGCAGCTAAACGAAGGAGGGCGGGGTTCGACCGAAGGAGCCCGGGGAAAGGCTCTGCGGACCGGTCTTGTCGTTGTTGAGGTGGCCCTGTCCCTTATTCTCTTGGCGGGCGCGGGAGTCTTGCTCAAGAGCTTTTCCAGATTACAAACCGTAAATACTGGGTTCGATCCCCACGGAGTTCTCGCGGTCAGGCTGTCCCTTCCAAAAGATCGTTATCCTCATCGTGCGGATGTGACTCGGTTCTACGAAGCGCTGCTTCCCCGGGCGCAGACGATTCCCGGAGTGTCTGCTGTTGGTGTGGTCCAATTGCTCCCGCTAAGCAAGCAAGTGGCGACGGTTCCCTTTACAATCGTTGGCCGCGCGTTCTCGAAGCAGGACGCTCCCGAAGCGCAATACCGCATCGTCAGCCCGATGTACTTGAAAGCCATGCGAATTTCGCTGCTGGCGGGAAGGGA
Source organism: uncultured Acidobacteriota bacterium (assembly GCA_963701005.1). Taxonomy (GTDB): domain Bacteria; phylum Acidobacteriota; class Terriglobia; order Acidiferrales; family UBA7541; genus Palsa-295. The sequence continues at coordinate 171,404 of OY969555.1, read as the reverse complement.
ATTCACCGAGAGCGATACGGATCTCACCCCGCTCGTCTGCTACATCAATGAAACTCTGGCCAAGCGTTTCTGGGCCAGGAGCGAAGCGATCGGCGCTCACCTGATGCTCGATGACAATGATTCCGGACCCCGCCAGGCGGAGGTTGTCGGAATTATTCACGATGTGAAGGATCGCGGCCTCGACGCCTCTCCGAGTTTCGACGTTTACATACCTTTCCGCCAAACACACGAAGACGCCATCGACCAGCTTCAGAACAATCAGTATTGGGTCGCGCGAACAGAGGGCGACCCATTGGCGCTCGCCGGCGCTTTTCGGGAACAGGTCCGCAGCGTGGATGGCGACGTAGCCGCTTCGAACGTCCGTTCGATGGATCAATATCTCTCGCTCACGATCGCGCCTCGGCGTTTTAATCTCCAGCTTCTCTCAATCTTTGCGCTCGCCGCGCTTGCACTGGCTGTCGCGGGAATTTACGGCGTCATCTCCTATTCCGTGAATCAGCGCACACATGAAATAGGCCTTCGCATGGCGATGGGTGCCCAGCGCGGCCACGTATTGAAGATGGTTATCGGAGATGGCATCAAGCCGGTCCTCGCGGGATTGGCGCTGGGTCTTCTCGGCGTGTTGGTGCTGAGCAAGGCCTTGGCGAGCATGGTGTTTGCGGTCAGCGCGTCGGACCCGGCCACGCTTGCAGGCGTCACGCTTTTGTTCGGCTGCGTCTCGCTCGCCGCTCTCTATCTGCCGGCGCGGCGTGCCACCAGGATCGATCCGCTCATCGCGTTGCGTTACGAATGACATTTTTGCGAGGTCCTCACCATGAACTGGTTTTCACGTAGCAAATGGGAGCAGGAAGCAAGCGAAGAGCTGCGCGACCACATCGAGCGCCAGACGGCCGCCAATATCGCCGCGGGAATGACTGCGCAAGAAGCCCGTCGGCAAGCCGTGCTGCAAATGGGCGCCATGGAAGGCGTGAAAGAAGACTGCCGCGAACAGCGCCGCGGCTTCTGGCTTGAGACGCTCTGGGCCGATGCGCGGTATGGCGTTCGTTTGATGATGCGGTCGCCTGGTTTCACGATTGTCGCCGTGCTGACGCTCGCGCTCGGGATCGGCGCCAACACCGCCATCTTCTCGATCGTGAACGCCGTGCTGTTGAGCCCGCTCCCATTTCCGCATCCCGAGCAACTCGTCACGCTGCATGAAAGCAAACCGAATTTCCAAACCGGCTCGATTTCCTATCCAAATTTCCGCGACTGGCAGCGCAACAACACCACGTTTTCATCCATCGCCGTGTCGCGCGCATTGTCATTCAGCTTGACGGGCGCGGGCGAAGCCGAGCAAGTCTTCGCTGAATTTATTTCCTCGGATTTTTTCCCACTTCTCGGCGTGAATCCCGTGATCGGCCGCCAACTCGCTCCCGGCGAAGATGAAGTAGGCGCTGCCCCGGTCGTGCTGATCAATGAACGTCTGTGGAAGCGCAAGTTCGGCGGCTCGCCGGGCGTGCTCGGCAAAACCATCGCCCTCGATGCAAACGGCTTTACGGTTGTCGGCGTAATTCCGACCAGCCTTGATTTGACGCTGCGCGGTTTCCGCCAAAGTGACGTCTATGTCCCGATCGGCCAGAACAAAAATCCATTGCTCCTCAGCCGCGGCTCGGGGCTCGGCATTCACGGAATTGGCCGGCTCAAGCCCGGTGTAACCATCGAGCAGGCTCGCGCGGACATGGCCAACGTCACTCGCGCTCTCGCCGAGGCTTACCCGGACTCGGACAAGGGCATTGGCGCAGCATTGATCCCGCTCCGGCAGGATATGGTTGCCGGCGTCCGCCCGTTCCTGCTCATCATGCTTGCCGCGGTTTGCTTCGTGCTGTTGATCGCGTGCGTGAATGTCGCCAATCTCCAGCTCGCGCGCTCGACAGCGCGCGCCCGCGAATTCGCGATTCGATCGACGCTTGGCGCCACACAAAGCCGCCTCATCCGCCAACTTCTGACCGAAAGCCTGCTCCTGAGCCTCGTCGGCGGCGCGCTCGGCCTGGCGCTGGCTGCCTGGGGCACTCGCGTGGCGCTCGCAAAATTGCCGTTCACGCTCCCGCGCGCGGCAGGCATCGGCATCGACTGGCGCGTGCTCGGATTCACCATCGCCGTCTCGCTGCTTTCGGGAATTGTCTTCGGCCTCGCGCCGGCACTGAAAACTCGCAAGCCCATCTTGCATGAGACGCTGAAGGAGAGCGGCCGCGGGACCAGCGGCACGCTGCACCGCACGCAGAGCATCTTCGTGGTTGTCGAAATGGCGCTGGCGCTCGTCCTGCTTGCCGGCGCCGGATTGATGCTCCGCACTCTCGCCCAGCTCTGGGGCGTTGATCCCGGATTCAATTCGAAAAACGTCGTCACCTTTAATCTTTCGCTGCCGCCGTCGCTGATGAACGCCAGTCCCGAAGCCGTTCGCGCCGCTTATCGCGAAATCGACCGCCGGTTCGCATCTGTCCCCGGCGTCCAAGCGATCTCGATGATTTGGGGCGCCACTCCCATGGCCGGAGACGACGAAACGCTCTTCTGGATTGAAGGCCAGCCGAAGCCCGCGAGCCAGAATGAAATGAACTGGACGGTGAACTATATCGTCGAGCCGGATTATCTCCAGGTGATGCAAATTTCGCTCAAGCGCGGACGGTTTTTCACGCCCCAGGATGACGAGCACGCGCACCGGGTGGTGGTGATTGATGAAGTCCTCGCTCGCAAATATTTCCCGGGCCAGGATCCCGTGGGCAAGGTGATCCACGTGAGCGGCTTCGGCACGGACGAGGATGCTGCCGAAATTGTCGGCGTGGTCGGCCATGTGATCCAGTGGAGCCTCGCTTCCGACGCGCAGCAAACTCTTCAGGCGCAGCTCTACCGGCCCTGCGCCCAAATGCACGACGACTTCATCATCCTCACTTCCTACGGGACCAACATGATCGTCCGCTCGGCGGGGAATCAAACGGGACTCATGGACTCCATTCGCAACGTAAACAAGCAAATAAACGGGGACCAAGTGATTTACGGCGTGCAAACGATGGACGAAATTATTTCCGACACGATTCAAGACCAGCGCTTCTCGATGATCCTGCTCGGCGCCTTCGCCGCGCTCGCGCTGCTTCTGGCGAGCGTCGGAATCTACGGTGTGGTTTCTTATCTCGTGGGCCAGCGCACGCGCGAAATCGGAATTCGCGTGGCGCTCGGCGCGCAGCGGCGCGATGTGCTCCATCTGGTGCTGGCAGGCGGCTTGCGAATGACGCTCCTCGGCGTCGCGATCGGCACGGCGGCTGCGCTCGCACTCACCCGCTTGATGGCCAACCTGCTCTTCGGCGTCAGTGCCACCGACCCGCTCACGTTTGCCGCCGTCGGCTTGCTGCTGACGCTCGTCGCGCTCGCCGCCTGCTACATCCCCGCCCGCCGCGCCACCCGCGTGGACCCAATGACCGCGCTGCGCTATGAGTGACCGCTCGAAGGTTGGGAGGCGGGCGTCGCGGGAGGAGTGTCTGGGTTTCGGGCAGGGGCAGGTTAATTTGTCTCCAAAAAACGCCACTTTAGTATCGATTAGAAAGTACCCCTGTCCTTTGTTTTGTAGGAGATATAAGGAGTTCTAATCGTCGGTAGTATCGATTAGAATTTGGCTGCTGGACGCCTATTTCCCGTTTTGGGACAACAGCGTAAGGCTGGAGTTGCGCAGGTGAATCGGCGCCCCTCGGCGTTGCTCGGGACGCAAAAAGCGCGCAAGCGGGGGAATGACTGAGGCGCGTCGGCTTATGGCGGGGTTGAAAGCCCGCCCTACAAAGATTGGAGTGCCGCCCCGCTCCCCACGAGCTGAGACGCTGTTGCGCGAGTTGTTTCTGCCTTGCCACTTTAAATTTCTCCAGCGTTAGCTTCACACGCGGAAACGCCGAGCGCAATGGTACGTGCCTGTGGATGTTTGGGGGCAGTGAGCAGAAGATAGTTAGAGAATGAACAGCAAATCAAAAGCGGCCCACCCCTCCGATAAATTCCAGCCCTACGCCTCGAATAATTTTCGAAGAACTCTGGACAATTCCAGCCGCCGTGGTCTGGCTTATAATCTCCCTATGATTCGAAACGCTTGTGCACTGCTTTGCTTTCTACTGATTTTGCTGCTGCCGTCGCTCACGCTTTCGGCAGAGGCCGAGGTCGTGTCGTTTCCCAGCGGGGATCTAACTCTTCACGGAACGCTATACAAGCCCGAAGGACCCGGACCCTTTCCAGCGGTCGTCTACAACCACGGAAGCGCTGCCGGCATGCTCAGTAAAATGGCCTTCGAGGCGCTCGGTCCGGTATTCGCAAGTCACGGATGGGTTTTCTTCGGGCCTTACAGGCGAGGCCAGGGCCTTAGTGCTTCGGCCGGACCATACATTGGTGACGAGATCGCTGGGGCGGAAAAAACCGGCGGCGTCGCTGCCGGAGCCGCAACGATGGTCCGCCTGCTGGAAACCGATCACCTGAACGACCAGTTGGCTGCCCTCGACTGGCTGCGCGCTCAGAGCTTCGTTGAGCCGGGCCGGATTGCCGTGGCAGGGACCTCGTTCGGCGGCATCGAGGTGGTACTCGGCGCGGAAAAAGCTTCCTACTGCGCGGCGATCGACTCGTCAGGCGCTGCTCAGAGTTGGGCGGAAGCACCCGAAGTGCGGGCTTTGATGATTCGCGCAGTCCGCAATTCGCGCGCCCCCATTTTCTTCTTCCAGGCCGAAAACGACTATGATCTTTCGCCGAGCCGCACGCTCTCGGCAGCAATGAAGGACGCCGGCAAGGAATTCGAGATCAAGATCTATCCCCCGTTTGGCAAGTCCGTGAAGGATGGTCATAGCTTCGGCTATTTCGGAAGCTCCGTCTGGAGCGCCGACGTCTTCCGGTTCTTGGCCCAGCATTGCCCCAAATAAGCGAACAGAAGCCGAGAATCCCAAACGCTCGAGCAAGATTGCAGCGCAGAGCAACGCAATAGCGGGATTCCGTGCAGCGGAAGGCGCGACGGGGAATCGCGGCGGCGAATATTTCGGCACTACTTCACGACGATGGTTTCGGCGCTGGCTTTCGGCATCCTTAGCGTGATCTGCGTGGTTTTCTTTGAGTGGATCATGATGCGGCGGTCCCAGTCGGAAAATTCGCCGTTGGCGTAGGCGCGCACGTCGTATTGGCCTGTTTCCCAGCGGTCGAATTCGAAGTGGCCGTTGGAGTCGGTGTGCGTGGCGTGGGGGTGGAGGCCGTCGGAGGTTTGAATCGTCACGCTGGCGTCGGCTACCGGCTTGCCGTTTCCGTCGAGGACGGTGCCGGCGAGCGTGCCGATGGGGACGCGTTGGGCGGAGACTGCCGGGGACAGCGTCATCGCCAATACTGGCGCCAACGCCAGCGAAGCAACGAAGGATATTTCCAGGATCGCGCCCTTGAGTTTTCGCATTTCTGGCACCTCCGGCAAATCTTGCCGCTAGTTTGATTTCTTCGGCCCGACGGCTTGGCTCAGGACCTTCGGCGCGCTGGGCAATTGCAGCTTCACTTCGGTTTGTTTCCCGGTATTGACTTCGACGTTGTGCTTCCAATCGGTCCACGCGCCATTGTGGTAGGCGCGCACGTCGTAGTAGCCGTGCACCAATTGCGCGAAGAAAAAGCGACCCTCCGCGTTCGTCATCGTGACCTGTGGATGCGAGCCGTCCGCGCCTTGCGAAGTCACGCGCGCGTCGGCCACCGGCCTTCCGCTCTGGCTCAGCACCGTGCCGGCGAGCGTCCCCATTCCTTTATCGTTCGCGGTTGCCGCGCAAACGAGCGCTGCGACCGCGAGCAAGACCAGTACCGCTCTCTTCATCACACACTCCCGGGAAGCATTGAGACAATTGTAGGCTTCCCCTCGCGGCGCGGGCGAAAGTCAAGCCTGTGATGTATTCGAAGAGGGACTGTTCGAGAGGACAGGCGAAAGTGGCGCCCGATTTTCGGTGGATAGGGACTGGGCCAAGAGGATGTGTCGCACCTACGGTGCTCGGGGGCTATGCGCGTTCGGTACCCAGCCCTTACGGGCTGGGCTAATTGTGACGCGCCTACGGCGCTAAGACGCAGGGCGTAACTCGTGGGCGAGGCGAGCTCCGCAAAAACTTCCGGAGCGCAAAATGCGCGCCTCGCCGTAACTAAGCGGCGGCCCCCCAGAGCTGCTCGGGACGCGAACAGCCCGCGAGCCGCCGCACTCCATATGGGCCGTGCCGAGCGCGGGAGCCAGGTGAGCAAGACATCAACAGGGCCAGATAACTTCTAGTATTTGTAGTGGCGGCTGGCGGCGGCGTGGGCGGGCTGGTCCTGGCGGCCGGTGTCGGGGTTCACGCCGCGCTCGAGCGCCATGAAATAGGTGAGCAATTGCAGCGGGACTAGATGAACGAAAGCGGCGAGCCACTCGTCCGCTTCCGGGACCATCAGGATGTGCTCGGCGGAAATTTCGCGGTTGGCCGAGGGCACCGCGACGGCCGCGCGCAGCATTTTCAATTCGCCGCCGGCTCGCAGAATCTGGCGCGCGCGATCGTCGGAGGGTTTTCCGGTGAGCAGGCCCACGAGCGAGCCGCGCGAATCAACCTCGGAGAAAGGCCCGTGGAGGATTTCCTCGGTCTCGAATCCCTCGGCGGCGATGTAGCATGCTTCCTTGATTTTCAGCGCGGCCTCGCGGGCCGTGGCCCAGCCGGCGCCCGAGCCGAAAAGATTCATGCGCGCAAGCGGCGCGGCGCGGCGGGCGAATTCGCGCACCTGCGGCTCGAGAGTTAGCGCCTGGCGCATCAGGTTCGGGACGCGCTCGATGGCCGCGCGCAGCGTCGCGCCCGGCAGCAGCTTGCGCCGGTCGGCGACGCGCATCAGCAGCAGCGCAATCGCAGCGAGCGCGGTCGTGTAGCTCTTCGTGTATGCGAAGGAAATTTCCTGCTCGCACGTTTCGATCTGAAAATCGGCGCCGCGGACTCCTTCGCCGCTCATTTCGCCGGTGATGGCGATGGTCAGCGCGCCGGCGGCAAGCGCCGCGCGTAAAGCTTCGATGGAATAGGTGGTGGTGCCGGTGTGCGTGATCACGACAACCGCGTCGTCACGCGTGAGCGCGATCGGATGGTGCACCAACTCGAACGATTGCTCGCAGCCGACCAGGAAGCGCCCCGCGGTGAATTCGCGCATCCAGCTTTCGGCGATTTGCGCGGCGTGCAGCGATGTGCCGATGCCGACGAAAATGATCCGCGCCTTTTCCGCGATGGCGTCGGCAGCCCGCTCGATCGAGGCGCGGCGCGTGAACATTTTCTCGATCAGCGCGGGCTGCGCCTGAATCGCGTCGTAGAGATAATAAGGATGCGCGCTGCGCCGCTCCGCCATTTGCTTTTTCTCCCGGCACAGTGTATCCGATGGCCTCGCATTCGCATCCGAAGAAGTTGCATTTGCTGCCTTGCGGCGGAGAATTACAGAAAAGTTTCGCCGTGCGGTACCAGGAGCCTCGATGCCACGCTACATCTCGCAACACACGCTGGCCTGCCTCACGCGCCAGGGCGCGGAAGAACTTGGGCGGCGCCTCTTCAGCGCCAAGCCGGTCACCACGCGCCGCGTCCTCGTAAATATGCAGGAGGGAATAATGGTGGTTGAGTTCGATGCGCCGTCACGCGAAGAGCTTGAAAAGTGGCTCGCCGCGGAAAAATTTCACTTCGATTGGCTGCTGCGCCTCGAATTCGAATTCGAGGGCGGCTCTCTGCGCCCATTAGCTTGATCCCGCGAGCCGCCGCGGCCGCGGAATTCGATGAGGCCTGGAGCGAGGCGGGAAGGATTTGCCGGCTCCGCCGTTCGCCCCTAAGTAAGGAATTTCGTGTTACAGTAAGGAAATGGCTACGCGCTCCGTGAAGAAGAAAGCGCGCATCACCAGCAAGGGGCAGATCACCATTCCGCACGAAATCCGCCGTGCGCTCGGCGTGCGCCCGGGCGATAGCCTGCTCTTTGAGCAGAAGGGTTCCGAAGTCCGCGTCACGCCGGTGCGCACGGAAAGCGCGCTTGAAAAATACCGGGGCATCGGCAATCCCGGAGTCCCCTCCGGCCGAAAAGGCGTGATTCGATACGTTCGCCGAATGCGCGGCTGATGACGACCTCGCTGGACTCGAATATCCTCGTTGCATTCTGGGATGCGGACGACACTCTCAATTCGCTCGCTGCTTCGGCCCTGAGCGCCGCACTTGCGCACGGCAACCTCGTCATATCTGCCCCGGTTTATGCGGAGCTGCTTGCCTTCCCCGGACGCACGGAGGCCTTCCTTGATTCCTTCCTGGCAGACACCGCAATTGCGGTCGATTGGTCGGTTGACGAGCGGGTCTGGCGCATGGCCGGCGCGGCGTTTCAGTCCTACGCGGCCCGCCGGCGAAGGCAGCGCGAGCAGGGCCCGCGCCGCATTCTCACGGATTTCTTGATTGGCGCTCACGCCCTGCGGCACGCCTACCGCCTGCTCACCCTCGACGATCGCCACTACCACGCCGCCTTTCCTCACCTGCAAGTTATCGCCATCTAGCCTTGCGCACGCCGCAGTCGAAGGGGCGGGACCCGCTAAGAATTGAAATGGCGCAGGCGGGAGGAGCAACGCTCCTCCCGCCTGCGCCGCGATTCGCTTGCGGCTGGCTTAGCCGTTTGCGGGGTGGGGGGTGGCTTTGTCGAGCAGCGCGACGAGTTGCTCCGCGGCCGCGGGCGTTGGCGCGCCATTGTGCAGGACGATCTGGCGCGCGGGGATTCTCGCGCGGTAGAGCGCTTCGTTCGCGTCGTTATCGGGACGCAGCGTCGAGCCTTCGAGCGATACGCCGGCGAAAATGCCGCGTGCGCGCGAGTAGGTCAAAATCTCGGCGCGCATGTACGCATCGGTGTCAGCCTCGGCATCGCGGCCAACAGGGCCGGCCACGGCTGCGATATCGCCGCCGAGCTTCACTTTGCTTTTCAGCAAGCTCGACGCGCCGTGCTCATTCATGATCAGGAAAACGAAGTCGGTGGCTTCGGCGCCGATTTGAAAGCCGAAGCTCGCGCCCTCGACGGCCATCATCGACGGCGCGCCCCACGGCCCGGTGAAATCTTCGCCGGTGCGGCAGACCATCGCGCCGCGCCCATAGGCCGCGCCGACAACAAACGCCGCCTTGCGCACCGACGGCACCACCACGACGCACTTCGTCCGGTCGAGCACGTGATGCGGGATCGTGTCCGGCATGTTGAGCACTTCGCTCATCACCACGCCGGCGTCCTTCAGCCGATCTTCCGCCTTCCGCGTGTCGTGCGATTGCGCCGACGCCGTCGATGCAATCAACAACATGGCCATCAATAAAGTGCCGAGTATTTTCATTTCACACTCCTAATTGGATTTGACCCTTGCTTCCACAACACTCGAAGAAAACTTTAAGCGCCGGTCCTGCGCGCGGGCGCGACTCGATTCAGTATGATTTCCGCCTGGCACAGCACCATGTGCGCCGCGCCGGAAAGTTTCGCTGCGAGCGCGTCACCTGAATCGCCCGGTTCCGTCGCGCGCAACCACACGAGCCGCACTGCCTTGAAAATCAAGTCCGCGACGGCGAGCCCAGCGATCACGCAAAGTATGAGCACAAGATAGCCAACGACAAATATCACCAGCGCAGCCATCGACTGCATCAAGACATTAATCAATGAAAGGAAAATCATCGGCGGCCTCCTCGCGGCTCGCGTCCTTCCGTTGCAATGCTAAACGCACTCCTGGTGCAATTTCGCCTCAGCGGCCTTTTCGAGGGCCTCGAGCTTCCTTTCGGCCTCGCGCCACAGCGCTTCCCGGTTCGCGCCTTCCGAATATTTCGCCACGCGAACGAGCCACCGCAGTTGCGCTTCCTTCGCGAGCAGCGTTTCCAGATCCTTGTCGGCCGAATCCACGTCGCCCTGCACATTCGGATAAGACGATTGAGACAATAGCGTCACCAAGCTCGCCAGGATGTTCGCGCGAGACTCGATGCGATTTTCATATTGCCGTCGCTTGTCGGCTGGTTCGGCTTTCCTCGGCTGGAAGTTGCCGGCACGATTTCCCGAATAAGTCTGTGTGTTCATGGGTGGACTCCTTTCCGAACTGCCAGGCACAAACAATTCTCAATCATTCCCGCGGGCAACTTGCCGCGCGGGACGGCAGCAGCCTTTCGCTGCCCGCTGCTGATAGGGCAAGAACGCTGCCAGGGTCGCAGAATAATTCGGAAGTGAATGGGAGAACTGGACTTACATTTGGCTCACTAGGGTAGATGCCTGAGCCCGCCGAAGTACTAGTCCTGGAAGATTGTGCTCGCCCCGGCTCGTTTGTACCCCCGCGCCGAGCGCAGTTCCGCGAGTCCCGAGCTGAGCCGGGGGATCAGCCGTTGCCCTCGCCCCGCCCCCTCTCAAATCTCAAATGGCTTTGTTGACATCCTCGTCACAAGCGTGAATTTGGGCCGCGACAGGTGCGGGCGAGTGGTGTTTTCTATGCGAGCAGGAGGAGCGATGCCAGAGATTGGACTCCTGCCGTTTGCGCGCGTGGCCCTGGATGTGGCCACGGCGACTCTGCCGTCCTACCGCAGCCGTTTCAGCAAGCACCAATTCACCCAACCGCAGTTGCTGGCCGTGCTCTGCCTGATGCGCTACGAGGACTGGACCTTTCGCGAAACCGAAGTGCGTTTGCGCGAGCACGGCGAGCTGCTCGTGGCCCTGAAGCTTTCCCGCGTGCCCGACTACACCACCTTGTACCGTTTCTTGCAGCGGCTCGACGACCAGACGATCAATCGTGTGTTGGGAGAATCGGCGCGGCGATTCAAGAGCCCAAAACGTCGCGCGCGGCGCGGCGCCCGCGTGGCCGTCGACGGTACGGGACTGAGCCACAACGCCGCGAGCACCTTTTTTATTCGCCGCATCGAGCAGCGGCCGCGCGGCATGACGCGCTGGAGCTATTGGTTGAAGTGGCTGATCGTCGCCGATCTGGACAAACTGATCATTCTGGCGCAGCGCGGGCGGCAGGCGCCGTGGTGCGATTGCCGAAGTCTGCCGGATTTGGTCGACGCGGCGAGCCGCGTCGCGTCGATCGATTTGGTGTTGGCGGACGCCGAATTTGACACCGAACAAAACCATCGGCACATCCGCGAGCGGCTCGGAGCGCGCAGCATCATCCCGGCCAAGCGCGGCCGCAGCAGTCGCGTGGGAATCCGCGGACAGATGCGGCGGCATTTTCCGGAAAAGACCTACCGGCAGCGAGCCAAGGTGGAAACGGTCTTCTCCATCATCAAACGCAAACTCTCGGCCCGAGCGCCGGGCCGCAGCCTGGCGATGCAGCAGCGCCAAGCGTCGCTGTTGGGACTGACCTACAACCTCTATCGCTTGAGGCACCCTCTCCTCCGACAGGATGTCAACAGAGCCATCTCAAATTTCCAATTTCAAATTCCCGACCTCATCCACTCCTGCCCTTGACACCATTCACCATTCGATCAACGATCCCTCTTGATCATCATTTGTGCGCATTTCCGCTAACGTGCCTAAATCCAATCCCATCTCTTCCGACCCAGCGCTTGAGCCGGCCCATTCGCCCGGCGCGCCCCGCCATAGCCTTGGCGAAGGCGGGCCATTGCCCGCGCCCGTCTTCCGCGACGACAAGCACCACATCCGCATCTTCCAGGGCGATTGCCTCGATATCCTCGCCGCCCTCCCCGCCGATTCCATCGACCTCATCTTCGCCGACCCGCCCTACTTCCTCTCGAACAACGGCATCACCTGCCACGCCGGCCGCATGGTCAGCGTCAACAAAGGCGCCTGGGACGTCTCCCGCGGCCCCGACGCCAATCACGATTTCAACCGCCTCTGGCTCGCCGCCTGCCAGCGCGTCCTAAAACCCAACGGCACCATCTGGGTCAGCGGCACCAGCCACGTCATCCATTCCGTCGGCTTCGCCATGCAGCAGCTCGAATTCAAGCTCCTCAACGACATCTCCTGGGTCAAGCCCAATCCCCCTCCCAATCTTTCCTGCCGCTATTTCACCCACGCCACGGAAACCATCATCTGGGCCGCCAAAAATAAAGAGTCCCGCCACACCTTCCACTACAAGGACATGAAGCAGCTCGCCGGCGGCAAGCAAATGAAATCCGTCTGGACCATCCCTCCTCCCGACTCCAGCGAGAAAAAATTCGGCAAGCACCCCACCCAAAAGCCCCTCGCCCTCCTGGAACGCATCCTCCTCGCCTCCTCCTCCGAAGGCGACACCGTCCTCGACCCGTTCCTCGGCAGCGGCACCAGCGCAGTCGCCGCACTGCGCCTCTCGCGGAAGGTCGTAGGAGTAGATTTCGAGCAAGCATGGATTCACCTGACGCTAGTCCGCCTCTGTTCCGATCTGGTACAGGTCTGTTTTTCTGCGCTCTGCATCCAGATTGATCTTGATCCGCTTCGGCGATCTATGGATCGATCCAATAGCACATCAAATCGCGCAGCAGTAATGTCCACGCAATTCAAACTCGTGCACAAGGAACTCCGCTTCTATGTCGTCGGCCAGACAAAGCGCGAGGTAATCTTTTCCGTCCTCGCCGAATCCCTCGACGACGCCTGGCAGAAATTTCGCGCCTCCGGCCGCGCCGCCTCCGACGCCCTCTTCATCATCAAAACCGAAACCGAGATTTACTTGGCTTAATGATTGCGTTCATCACCGACTACGACGCTTCGGCTTCTGAGTCTTCGTGGGGACAACACGCCAACTCTTGAATGGTTCGATGTCCCTTATGCCACAGCGTGGGCACCGGGAATTGCAGCAGCACGACCAAACATCGGCCCATTCCTCACCATCCAGTGGGCATCGATAGTAGTTAACGAATCGTTTTTCCAACATCGCTCTTGACCTCCATCGTTTACCGTTCCACGAGCAATCTTCCCTGCACGATGCGGTCCATGATCTAATCCACGCATGGCCGCTGACATGCACTCTGTATCCCAAAGTCCCTCCTACTTTTTGATTGCGGTTTCGACTCGCGAAAACCTCGATTTGTGCATCAAGTACGGATTGGCTGGCTTCCTCAGCGGAGAAAACGGGGCATGGACGTTTTGCGAGATCGAGAAGGGGGATTTCGTTTCATTCCTCTATGGGGCCACAGTCTTCAATCTCTATCGAGTTGCCGACCGGGAGGCGATCAGTAGCGCTGAGAACGTTGGACCCTGGAAGCCCCTTAAATTGCGGGAAACTTCCAAGCCCTATTCTTTTCCTTTCAGGCTTCATCTTCAGGCGATTCGAGTGTTCAGTGAATCACTCATTAAGCCCGAGTTCTCTTATGTCGGTGAAAATCTCCTCTTGCGGGGAGGATACCGCAAGACCCACTTCCAAGCTGACCAAACAACATTGCAGGGCGTATCAGAAATGGGAGCCCGGGCTAACGGCACGCCGGCACCACTCGCGCTGCCCGAATACGGCACTTTCACCCTGCGCTTCACTCGCAACCCGGAATTGCTCGCCACGCCGGAAACGTGTCGCTTTAAGGAGCCAATCTTGCAGTCGGCCATCCGGCGACATTTGATGCGCGTTGAAAATCTTCAGGTGCTCCTGGCTCGACTGAATTTGTCTGGCGAACGAGCTGACGCGCTAGAAATACTTGGCGAGAAGGCGCTAATGCAGGGTCACATCGACCTGTTAATCAAGCAGAGGGTGCCGCTGGGGACGACGTTTAAAATTCCCATTGAAGTGAAAACAAACAGGGCTCAACCGAAAGACCTTTCTCAACTGCGGGGATATATGGATGAACTCCGAGACGACTGTCAGATCGGCGTGCTCGCAGCGGCCGATTTCGCGAAGTCATGCGCGGGAAAGGCCTCAGATGCTCGAATCCGACTCGTCCGATATACATTGAGTGCGGACTTGAATGGGACGGCGACATTCGAGGAAATCATCAGAGGATTGACTTTGGAGGCTCTCCAGCCGTAACGCCGTCGCATCAAAGGTTTCGTATCCGAAACGGCGGCGCGCCCAAGGACTTGCCCGACACGGGACTGAGTCAATTTTTAGGCCTGGAACAACGCCTTACCATCGAATCCAGTACTTAGATGTTGACATAGATACGTAATCGCGATATCAAAGCCATCAGCTAAATCGATTCAAAGTTCATATCGCCCAGAAGAGATCGGCTCAGCGTTAGCGCGAACTGCCATGTCGAACCATTCCTCTACACAGGACAAGAATCAAGGAGAATCAAGGACTACTGCAGTGACATTTTTGATTTTGCTTCTCGTAGCAACAGTGCTTTACTACCTTTCCCGACAGGCCCCGCTCCAACTTAAAGACAAAGCGAGAACGCGTGCCGTCGAATTACGAAAACTTCAAGACCTTAAGTCAGAAGATTGGGCAATTGAACGCACGCTCATGGCCTACATGGTTGAGGACGAACAGCAATCCTTCTTCGTTGAGATTGCCAAACACGTTTCCCTGGCGCTCTTCGTTAGTTGCATATTGATCATCGCTGTAGAAGTTCATGCGCGGCGAGTCGAGAGAAGAGAACTCAGAAGATACCTACAGCAGGTTACGGAAAATGTATTTGCCGGCGTCTCTCAACGTCTGCTCGGCACTAAGACGACAACCGAGCTCACTTCTATATTGCGTCAAGATTTCGCAAAGGACAAATGCGGATATCAAATTACCTTTCAGCCGCCACCTGATGGAAATCCCCCAGATCGCGTAGTTGCTCTCTTTGAGACGTGGTACTCCGTACGGAATCTGTCGAATTCACCGGCTGAGTTCCCTTTTGAAGTAAATCTCATTGGCCAGGAGAAGGGTGAGATTATTCTTCACGAGGAAAAGGTGGAACTGCCCGACTTCATAACGGTGAAGATAGCCGGGAAAGAGGTTCCACCCGATGAACTCAAGGATGCAAAGAAATCTTTGCGAATCGAAAAGCGTATTTTTCTGTCGGATGACTCGGAAGCCCGTGTTGACGTGTACGTCGCAGCGCGATTATTGTACAGAACGCGTAGTACCGAAATTATGTATTCCGACACCGTGATGGAGGGGAGTTCGGTAGTAGTCATAAATGAGGCACCGAATCTGATCGGGAGATGCGAGGCCTCCGTACTTCATCCAGCCTTTAAGGAAGTGAGCAATCCGGCGAGGGGGCGTTGGGAGTTCCAGCGCCCGCTTCTGCCTGGCCAGGGCTGGTATGTTAATTGGGAGCCGCCGGACAGCAAGGGACAAATGGCTTTATTCGACCGCCGCCAACCCGGAACTACCTCGTGATGATAACGCCATCCATTAAGGTCATTTCTCCCTCCTAGACTCCTACTAAATAGACGTACGTCCAAGGAATTGGGTGCAATCTGCCTGCCAATTAGAACTAATTGATATATAAGGGTTTAATTGCCAAACGCCCGACTCTCATCTGGCACAATTGGAACATTTTGTGTCAATCTGAGAGTTCCCGTACATGCTTCGGCGCATCCTAGGATACTAAGCCCGGCGAGCTTAAGTCAACTTTTTCTTCGCTGAAATTTCCAAACAGGGGTTGATCCAATGGCTCCAACCGCGTGCCCCATCCCTTCGAATTTTGAATGGTGGGATGCTTTTCACTCTTGATCACAAATCACGGTAAGAGCTTCTTGATCACCGCAGCAATCTGTTCCGCGAGCCGGCCGGTTTCGGCCACCGCCGCGAGCTTCCGGTAGATGTCCTCCGCGTCGCCTTGCTTCCGCACCCCCACCGCACACACCGCGACCACGCGCAGCTCCAAATAAATCTGGTAAATGATGCGATGGTTTCCGAATTCGTGCTTCCAATAGTTCGAGAGCGCACCTCGCAACGGCAATCCATATCCTTCAGGATCGACGGCCAATTTCTTTTCGAGCACCTTTCGGAGTGCGCCATTTGCATCCCGGATGCTTCTGCGGGACTGCTTCCGCACGCTTCCGTCAAGGCCCTGGATATCCGCCGCGGCGTCCGTCGTGAACCGAAGCTCGAAGGAAAGTTTTGAGGGGGTGAGCTCTGCGGAATGGAGGGGGAGGCGCGGTTCTCGCTTCTTCTTCATTTCCCGATAACGTCTGCTGTTTTCAGCAATCGCCCGGCGCGCACGTCGTCATCAATCGTTTTCGATAGCTTGAGCAAACGATCCGTTAGCTCCCGGTCAGCCAGGATTTCCAGCGTGGCCAGAATCGACTCCCGCTCGTTTACCAGCGAATCCAGAAATTCCTTGTCCACCAGGTATTTCGGGCGTTGCCGCCGGTTCTCGACCAATACGACCGTGTTCGCCCGCGCTTCTTTCAGGTACACCTTCAGCTTCTCCCGAAAATCGCTGGCTGTCACTTTCTTGACCGATACGGACGCCCTGGGCATCTTCGTCTCCAAATGTACATTCCAAGTGTGAATTGTACACTTGATTCAGCACTGTGTCAAGCGACCTGGCCGGGTGCCCCAGCCCTTCGCTTCATGAAGGCTGGGACGCTTTTGCTTCCTCCCAAATCTGAAATTTCAGATCTGCAATTCCCCCCACGCAATGCTCACGAATCACGGCGATTTGAAGCCGGGCAGCCTTAGAGCACGCTGGTCGAAGGTCAGCGTGTAGGAACACCCCGCCTTGGCGCCGAGCGCTGCGATGATCCCGTCAGAAAACGAGCCGCGCCCTTCCTTCAGCGCAATCATCGCGGTGAAAACTTGCTGCTCGTACTCGACCACCAGCACGTCGGTCTGTAACACGCGCTCGACCGCCACAGCGATCTCACCCTTCGGCAGGCCATAACCTCGGTCGAGGACCCATACTGTCTCAACCATGGCCACGATGCTCACGAAGCCGGGATTTAGCGGCGTGAGCTGGCGTTCAAAAATCTCGGTCGCCTGCGCCGACTGAATCGGATCGTCTTGAGCCAGGTAACGGACAATAATATTGGTGTCCAACCCGATCATCGGCGCTTCTTGCGCGGCGTCACTCCCCTGCGGCCTTCCTCAGCAACGGCCTCCGCCATCTCAGCCACCGTTACGCTTCGCCGGTGCCGGGACTTGACAATCCCCCGTAAGGCCGATGCGGGCAGTTTTGGCAGAAGCACCACGGTGCCGTCGGGGTGTACGAAAAACTTGACGCGATCCCCCGGCTTCAACCGCAGATGCTCGCGGATGGCCTTCGGAATTGTCGCCTGCCCTTTCACGGTGATCGCGGATTCCATCGCGGCTCCATTACATTTCTATAAATATAATACCACACGATCCGCTCGCCGTCAAGCCTGGTTTCCGGGAGGGCACGTCCTTGAACTCTCGATTTTTCGGGCACGCCCGCCGTCTCGTCCGGAAAGCTCCTCAAAGGTGGGAGCCCCCTGTTTCCCGCAGGCCCGCCGTCTTGTCCGCCGTAGCCTCGGCGAAGGCGGAAGCCTTGGCGAAGGCGGGAACAGGGGGAAGGAGCGCTTCAGCGCTCCGAAAAAAACGTAAACTTTAATTGCGCGCTTTACCGCCGGGCTCTCCTCTCTGCCGCGCCCCTCCCCAGCCCCGTAGGGGCGTCAGAAGATAGCCCAGCCCGCCGTACTCTGGCGGGCTGGGAACCAATCCGCGCGAAGCGCCTACCTTCGCGGCGTTTTCTGCCGCGCCCTTGCGCCGCCGGGAATTTCCAGTGTCGCGCGGGGGTTTAGTCCAAATGCGCTAACGCCCGAGACGTACGCCAGGCAAAGATTCTCGAACTTCTTGTCGTAAGGGATGTTCAGGAAAACGTCGCGGGATGCCTTGGAAGATTTTCGCGGCACACGCCTACTTCTTTCGCGAAGTGGAAGCCTTCTTTGACCCTTTCAATCGGGATTGGCCGTTTTTTCCGGCGCCATTTATGCCATCGGTGACCAGCTTTATCAGCCACTTCGCCCGCGCGGGCGGTACACCCAGCCGGCGAGCCGTTTCCATTGGCGTTGGAAACGGCGACGTGATCTTCGCCCTCTTTCTCATAGGTGTTCAACCCCATGATACTCCGGAGTGGTGCCCTTTCCAAGTCCCGCCTCGCCATGTGCGCCGCCGCTCCAATATTCCCATTTTGGCACCAATTTACTAATTGACAACCAGTCCACACTATGCTACCCTTTAGCGTTTTCATATGACGGAAAATAGTTCATTGTCGAAGGGGAGCTTCACTGCGGGGCCCCGAACCTTGCTTCGGCCCTCCTGCCTCCAATTACCGCCTTCGCGCCCCGCATTTCTAATAGCCAACCGGACGATTAGAATTCAACTAATCTTTCAGAAAACAAACCACTTGCTATTTTCTAATAGCAAACTTTCAGCGCTTTTTTATTCTACTTTTTTCCGCCCCCCGGCCTCCACAAAGTTCAAACGTCTAAACCTCATCCCCCAAACCCTAGTAGCAACAGTCGCCAAGTCAAAAACCGAACCAAGTCACTCAAAATAAAGAACATCGCATTTTTCTACCCGCAACAAAAAAGCCTTTTCCGTATTCGAGCCCCTCCGATCTCGCTCCCCGCGGCCCCTTCATCGCGAGCCGCGCCGCCCCCGAGACACCGCCTCAAGCAAGCGGCAGGAGCGACCCTCCCCTGAGCAAACAAACCCCATAGTAATTGACAAGCACTTCTGGCGGAACGCGCCAACTCACCCGCGCCTTTCCGCGCTACGCTTAATTCTAGAAAGGACTTCTCCCCATGCCCAGCAAGAAAGCACTCCTTCTCTTACTCGTACTGATTGGGCCTGGCTGCCTCCGTCTCGCTGCGGACGACGCCAAGCTTCCAGGCAAGCACATCCTCACCGAGGAGTCCGGCACGCTCTTCGTCCAAGACCCCGACGGCACGAACCGGCACAAGATCGCGGAGAAGGCCGGGGCGGCCGCACTCTCGCGTGATGGGAACCTGGTTGCCTATGCCGACGACAAAGCCGTGCGCGTATTCTCCCTTCTCGATGGGCAGTCCGTCATCGTGGCTCGGCTCACCGATGCGTCCGTCAATAACCTGGCGTGGTCGCCGGACCAGAAGCATCTGGCTTACGACCTGATGGTACGAATGAAGAGCTGGGATTTGTTTTTGGCTTCCTATCCCCCAGCCGGCGACGCGCCGCGCAATCTCGGCCATTGGTATGAAACCCTCAGTTTTTCACCCAATGGAAAATTCATCGTTCATCCGGCATTCGATGCCACCGGCCCGCCGGCCCCGCCGAATATCCTGGAAACAGTCAACGTCGAAACCGGCAAGCGGGAAACGATTTACAAGGGCGCGACCACCATCTGGGAAGCCAAATACTCGCCGGACGGTTCGAGCATCGCGTTTATGATGACCGACCCGGCGTGGGAGGCCACTGAGAGTGACTCTGGCGGCGCCGTCACTGACTTGTGGATTCTGCGGTTGGACACCAAGAAGGCGGAGAGGATCATGCCGGGCGTCTTTGATTTTGACTGGTCACCCGATGGAAAGTCTCTCGCCATCGGCAAGGGCACGGACGTAGGGGACTATCCTCCCGACGACGGCGCCGTTTTCATCAGCTCAGTCGACGGGAAAGACCAATTCCAGATTTCGAAAAACGCTCCTTCGTTGCGCGCGAAATTTTCGCCCGACTCAAAAGAAGTAATCTTCGTGGACTTCAACGCGTCCCGCCTGGTGATCGGCGATCTGGCAACGCGAAAGCTGACGCCCATGCCCGGCGCTGGGTCCAAAGAGTATGGCGGCAACGCCGTCTACGACTGGAAATAGCTGCTGCGCCTTTCTGCCCTCGGCCATAGAAAGCTTCTTCATCCTCTCCTCCTTGCCTCCTCTGCTTCAGGCGCCTGAACTCACTTTGCTTTCCCAAGTGGTCATGTTAAGATGACCATGGATATTTGAATCATCCTACTAGGAGCCGACACCATGAAAAAGATGGCGGCGGGGAAATTCAAGACCCATTGCCTCTCCGTGATGGAGGACGTGCAGGCGACCGGCGAGCCCGTGGTGATCACCAAGCGCGGCACGCCGGTCGTGAAAGTCATGCCCGTGGCTTCCGAGCAGGATGAACTCTTTGGATTCATGGCCGGGGAATTCAAAATCACCGGAGACATCGAGTCGCCCGTGATTCCCCCGGGCGATTGGGAAGTGATGAGGAAGTGATCCTGCTCGATACGCACGTGCTGCTCTGGCTCGCGAATGAGCCAGCCAAACTATCGGCGCGCGCCCACGACGCCATCCGCAAAGCCAGCCGCGAGACGGGAATCGCCATTTGCGCAATCACCTTGTGGGAGGTGGCCTGTCTTGCGACGCACGGGCGCTTGCAAATCGCCGGCACGGTCGAGGATTTCGTCGAAAAGGTTTCGTCGCGGACGGCCGTGCGGCCGATCACACCCAAAATCGCGGTGCTAGCGAACCAGTTCCCGGACGATTATTCCGGCGACCCTTGCGACCGCCTCATCGGGGCCACAGCGCTCGCCGAGGGATTGCCGCTCGTCACCAAGGACGCGAACATCCGCAAGTGCCGCCAGCTTCAGACCATCTGGTAAGCGCGCCGCTGCCATTACCTTAGACAGCGCCTCCGCTGCGTGCACTGTGTTAGGCCATTTCCTCTCACCAATCATTACTTGTCTCCCATTTTGGGAGAACGTGTATAATTGCGGCATGTCGCCGGAGTTCACGCCTTGCGGGTCATTGCCCGAAAGACTCTAAAGCAGTTCGTTGAGCGTCTCCGGGGCAGCAAGGACCAGAAGGCGTTGAAAGCGGCGCTCGACGCATGGTTCCATGAGCCGCTCCGGGCTCGCTGGAAAGGCCCCACCGATATTCGGAAGGCTTATGCGAACGCCAGCATTGTCGGGCCGGACCGGGTGGTCTTCAACATCAAGGGCAATGATTATCGGCTCGTGGTGGCCGTCAATTATCGGCATCAGATCGTATTTATCAAATGGATTGGAACACACGCGGACTATGACCGAATTGACGTGAAGACGGTGAAATATGGACATTAAACCGATTCGAACTGAATCCGATTACGAGCGCGCCCTGCGCCGCGTCGAAAAATTGTGGGATTCTCGGGAAGGCTCCGTCGGAAGCGACGAGTTGGATATCCTCGCTACGCTCATCGAAGCCTACGAACGCGAGCGCTACCCGATCGACGTCCCTGACCCCATCGAGGCCATCAAATTTCGCCTCGAGCAGCTGGGCAAAGATAATCGCGCCCTGATTGGGGTTATTGGCGCCGACGGGCGTGTTTCCGAGGTTTTGAATGGCAAGAGGCCACTCTCGATAAATATGATTCGCAGATTGCACGACAAATTCGGCATCCCCGCCGAAGTCTTGACCCGGCCCATACGCGGAAGGCGGAGTGCCGCCGCCCGTCGCGCTTTATCGGGCCTGCCGCAAAGCCGCATCCGAAAGTCGGCCTGAACCCTCGGCCCCCGCCGCCTCCGTATGCTCCCATTGCCATCGGCGGGATTCCGGTGTAGGCTTTTTGGGTATGACGAACTGCTGCCAGATGACTTGCCAGGGCTGCTGCGGCGGCTGTTGCTGCTGCATCTGTACTTGCGCTTTCTCTGGCACGGGGGAGCTGGAAACTTAGGAAGGGACTCCAGCCCAAGGATTTTCGAACCCGCCGCCAGAGATGAACTGGCAGGCGGGTTTTTCATTTTTGGGAGAGAGTGGAATTCAATCGAACAACTTGCGAGGAGAAAGAGACATGACCGATTACAAGCATCCCGAAGTGCTGGTCTCGACTCAATGGGTGGCGGACCACGCGAACGACCCGAAAGTGCGGCTGATTGAAGTGGACGTGGACACTACCGCCTACGACACCGGGCACATTGCCGGCGCCGTCGGTTGGAACTGGCAGACGCAGCTCCAGGACAACATCCGCCGCGACTTGATCGACAAGGGCACGCTTGAAAAGCTGCTGGGGCAGGCGGGCGTCGGAAACGAGACGACGGTGATCCTCTACGGCGACAACAACAATTGGTTCGCCGCTTACGCTTTCTGGCAGCTGAAATATTACGGCCACAAGGACGTGCGGCTGATGAACGGTGGGCGCAAAAAGTGGGCCGAGGAAAAGCGGCCGCTCGTGACCGAAGCGGCCAAAGTGGCGCCGGCGACCTATCGTGCGACCGGGCCGGATGAAACGATTCGCGCGCGCAAGGAAGATGTTTACGCGTTTCTCGACAAGAAGAAAGCGGCGCAGCTGGTGGATGTGCGATCCGTGGACGAATTCACCGGGAAAATTATCGCGCCTCCGGGGATGTCGGAAACGGCGCAACGGGCGGGGCACGTTCCTGGCGCGGCGAATATACCCTGGGCGCAGGCGGCGAACGAGGATGGCACGTTCAAGTCGGTGGAGGCGCTGCAACAGCTCTATGGGACGAAGGGAATCAACGGCGCGAATGAAGTGATTGCGTATTGCCGCATCGGCGAACGCAGCTCGCACACGTGGTTCGTGCTGAAATATTTGCTGGGGTACGGCAACGTGAAAAATTACGACGGCTCGTGGACCGAGTGGGGCAACCTGGTGGGCGCACCGATCGAGAAGGAAGCCGCAGCCGCGGCGAAGTAAGGGCGTCCCGCAAGAGCTGGCGTCGGGACTATGGGATGTCCTTGGCGGGGACGCCGTTGTGGCGGGCCTCGTCCTGGAGCGCGGCGATTTGGGCTAAGAGGTCGTCGCGCTTTTTTTGGTACTCGGCGAGTTCGTTTGTCCAGTTGTCGAATTTGACGCCGGAGGGACGCGTGGATTGCACGGCGTCGCCGGTGGGCTTGCCGTCGATGGCGGCTTGGAGCTCGGCGATTTGTTTTTCGAGCGGAGGAATCTCGGCTTGGAGCTTAGCGATTTTGTTCTTATACCATTGCGCATCGTGGCTCGCGGACGAGGACTTCGCGCCGGAATTCGCGGGCTTGCTATTTGTTTTTCCGACAGTTGACACGCCGGAGTGCGGGTCCAAATCTTTCATGTCATCGTCCGACCAGACTTTTTTCGCGGGTGGTTGAGGTGCCGCGGGAGGCGTTGTTGGATCCTGGGCGGCCGTTTGTGCCTGTGCGGGCGCGGGGGTCTCAGTTTGCGCTTGTGCGGACTGCGCAGGTTGCGCGGCTTGCGCATGCGCGTTCGTCGCGCAGGCTGCGATTGCGGCGAAATATAGAGCGGCGGCAATGCGCAGCGTTCGTCGGTTCATGACGTCTCCTTGAACGGGGACAGAGAATTCATCCCGCCGCGCGCCGAAATGTCAGGGATCTCCGATGCCGGATTTTCCGCTCGCGAGCTCGTTTTGAACGATGGCCAGGGCCTGTTTGGGCGGTCCGACAAGGCGATAACGGCTGACTTCAATGTACTGGTGCTGCTCGGAGGTGAAAAGGAGTTTTCTGGCGGTGTAGTCGTATTGGTAGCGGGTGGGGAGCCAGAGGCCGGGAGCGACCTCGGACTGTTCGAGCGAGAAAACGCCGCCGCGGTAAAGTTTTCCGAGAATGCCGCCGCCGAAGGAAAGATCGTGGATGACGCGGGCTTCGCCGCGGGCGATTTGGTTCGTGTCGTGATCGATCCAGATTTTGACCGAGACGCGGGTTAGCGCCTCCTGAAAGAGAGTGTGCGGATGGAAATTCGAGTCGGGTTCGAGCTGAAGGACGTCGCAGAGGCGGCCGTGGAAGGTCTCGCGGCCGATCCATTTCATTGTGAAGGCATCGTGGGCTGCGTCGACTAGTTCCGCGCGATCGTGCCGTTTTTTCTGCCACTTTGCGGTGGCGGTTTTAGTGCGGGAATCGTCGGGCTTGAGCACGAGCTCGAGGGTTTCTTTCCAGGCTTGGAGCTGCTTGATGTATTCGGCGGGATCGGAGGGCTTGTTGCCGTCTTTTAGAAGCAGCTTCATGGTGCCGAGGCCGGTGGGAACGACGCGATAGGTTTTGTCTTCGAGGATGCGCCCGTCGGAGCCACTGGTGCGTTCGACGTGGCGCTCGGTGCGTTCGTATTGCTCGACGACATCATCGTCATGGTGCTGGTTCGAGATTACTTTCGCGGTGCGATCGCGGATTTCGTCATCCGAGGGGGGCGGGGCTTGCTGGGCCGCGGGAGAGGGGAAATGAGAAATCCCAGGGCTAAAGCCCAATTTAGAATCGAACCGTTTTCCGCTGGACTGAAGTCCAGCTCCCCCCTGCTGACGCAAGGGGCTCCCACCGAGGGCGAGGCGTGCAAAGGCCAGCGCCAGAGCTAGTGCGGCGACGGCTATCGAGATGGCAAAACGTTTGGGCATACACAGGTGCACCCGGTGGGATTCTCAGGGCCAGGAACCGGTTGCAGCACTATTGTAACTGTCTTTGCGCCGGGAAAGTGGCGGCAGGCCGAGCAGGTTCAGGGCCTGCAAGCCCCGCATTTTCGTATAATGGACTGAACATTTCGGGGAGTTCTCCCGTCTATTATGGATACGATGAAAAAAAGCTCGCGCATGCTGTCTGAGACCCGGGAGGCGGCGGTCGCGCTCCAGGAAACTTTTCGGATCGCGCTCGATACGCTGCGGGCGCACAAGCTGCGGACGTTTTTGACGCTGCTGGGAGTGATTCTGGCTGTGACCACGCTGGTGGCGGTGATCTCCGTACTCAACGGACTGAATGTGTATGTGGCGGACAAGGTGGCCAATCTGGGGGCGAATGCATTCGTGGTGGACCGCATCGGGATCATCACGAACTTCGACGAATGGGTGAAGGCGCGCAGACGGCCGCCGCTCGACATGTCCGATTTCGAAGCCCTGCAAGACAGGATGAAGCTTGCCAAACTCATCGCCGGGGAGCAGGACACCGTGGCGGATGTGCGCTACGGCAACGACCTGAGCGAGGACGTGGTCATTCTTGGTGTGACGCCGGCGTACACCGAGATTCGTGAAATTGATGTGATGAACGGGCGGCTCTTCACGCAGGTGGATGAGGATCATCGCTCCGGCGTGTGCATCATCGGCAAGGACGTGGCCGACAAATTTTTCCTGCGTACCGATCCTATCGGAAAGGAAATTCGAGCGGGGCAGGGGCAGTATTTGATTATCGGCGTGGCCAAACCTAAGGGCACCGTTTTTGGCGTGTCGCAGGACAACTTCGTGATGATGCCGCTGGGCACGTACCGCAAAGTGTGGCTGGCGCCGCTCGATTCCGTGGCCATGTTCGTCCAGGCAGAAGGGCCGGAATGGATGCCGGCGGCGATGGATGAAGCGCGGGTGATTCTGCGGTCGCGCCGGCACGTGCGCTACCAGGATGACGACAATTTTTCGATCATCGCGCCCACTTCGATCACCGGGCTGTGGAACCGGATTACCGGCAACGCATTCGGGATTGCGATCTGGGTGACGTCCGTATTCTTGGTGGTGGGCGGGATCGTGATCATGAACATCATGCTGGCGAGCGTGACGGAGCGGACACGCGAAATTGGTTTGCGCAAATCGCTGGGCGCGAGGCGGCGGCATATCATGATGCAATTCATGGTGGAATCCTCGTTGCTGTCAGCGTCGGGCGGAGCGGTGGGAATTGCGCTGGCGCTGGGGATTGCGCAGGTGGTCCGCGCGGTGACGCCGATTCCGATTTCGACTCCCATATTCGCGATTTCGATTGCATTGGTTTTGTCCACGGCCGTGGGGCTCTTCTTCGGAATTTATCCGGCGATGCGGGCGGCGCGGCTTGACCCCATTGAAGCGTTGCGAGCGGAGAATTAGATGATTGCGCTACGACAGGACTACCGCGAGAATCTGCGGCTGGCGTTCGACACGATCCGCACGCACAAGCTGCGGAGCTTTCTGGCCGTGCTGGGCGTGATGATCGGAGTGGCGCTGATTATTCTCGTGGTCGGCCTGGTGCAGGGATTTCGCGTGACGATTCAGGATGAAATCACCGCTGAAGGATTGGATACCGCTTGGGTGGCGCGATTCGCGCAAGGGCCGCGCGCCAACCGGCGGCCGAAAGAGGAACGCGAGCGCAAACCCCTGACTCGTGAAGACGGACTCGCCGTGATGGAGATGTGCCCGGCGGTGAAGCAGACGGCTGTCTCGATTTTCGAATGGACGCAGCCGCATACCGTGAAGTACCAGAAAAATCAGGTGCAGGGCGGCGAATTCCGCGGGACGTTTCCGGCTTATCTGGAAGTCTATTCAAACGCCAATTTGAAGGCGGGGCGCTTTTTCAGCGAAGTGGAAAACGAGCACCGTGAAAACCTGGTGGTCCTCGGCGAAAACGTGGCGACAGCACTTTTTCCGACGGTGAACGACGCGTTGGAAAAAGAAGTTCTGGTGGACGGCTCAAATTTTATTGTAATTGGCGTGCTGGAAAAACCGATCGGCGGTTTTGGAAACAACGATGAGGATCGCCGCGTGGTGATTCCATTTTACACGTTCCGAAAACTTTATCCGGCGGCTTTCGAAATCGCCATGCGCTTTCTGGCTTATCCGGGGAAGCTGGATGCGGCGGTGGACCAGGTGCGGGAAGTGCTGCGGCGGCGGCGCAACGTGCCTTACGACAAGCCCGATAATTTCGCGATTCAGACGAACGTGGAAATTCGGAAGCAGTTCAACGACATCATCGGCGGCGTGGTGCTTGCGATTGTTGTTCTAAGCTCGATTGGTCTGTTGATCGGCGGGATGGGTGTGATGAACATCATGCTTGTCTCCGTGACGGAGCGAACCAGGGAAATCGGAGTGCGCAAAGCCATCGGCGCACGCAGCCGCGACATCACTTGGCAATTTCTTTTCGAGGCCATGACGCTTACGGGTGCGGGCGGACTAATCGGGATTTTTGTCGGCACCCTCATCGTGCTGCTGGTGCCGGTGGTGAGCCCATTGAAAGCGATTGTTCCGGCGTGGGCGGTGATTGTCGGCTTTTCGGTATCGGTGGGAATCGGGCTGGTGTTTGGGGTGTGGCCGGCGACGAAGGCTGCGAAGCTCAACCCGGTGGAGGCGCTGCGGTACGAATGAGCGCGGCAATTGCCCTGGAGGAAATACAAAGACGAGAGCCGGCGGGACGCCCGCGTTACGTGCGGCTGAATTATTTTGGATGGTAGTCTGGGATTAACGGAATCTTGACCGTGCTTTTCGGATCGAGATGCGATTTGCCGTCGGGGCCGATGACGTAGGGAAGATCATCAGGATCGAGGGGGATGCCGGGGAGGAATCCCGCATCGCGCATTTCTTTTGTGTTCGCGGGGTAACGGCCGAAGCGTTTGTGGTAATCCTCCGCGAGGTCATCGATATGCATTTCATCATCCTCCGCTTTGAGCCCGCGCAGATTTTCGTAGGCGTTCTTGCGTACGTTGGCGTCTTGCGTGGATTGATATAGCTCCGACCAGAGCATGCGCGAGGTTTCGATGGAGCCACCTTTTACGGCAATGCGTGCAGCCATCATTTTCAACCACGGCGGTGCTTTTGGATTCTTGCTCCCCTCGAGATAAGCAGCGGAAGAATTCCGATAGTCCTTCAAGCGCCAGTAATAGAGGAAACCGAGGTCAGAATTGAGGCGCCACTCGTTGGGATTGGCGGCGATCCCGCGCTTCACCAGCTCGACAGCCAGATCCGCGCGGCCGGCCCCAACATTGCCCGCCTCGGAGAGAAAAATCGCGCCGAAGCGATACGCGGAGATGAGCCTCGGGTCGAGCGTGGTGGTGAGATCGAGGAGCGGCCAGAGCAAATCGAATTGCGCGCCCGGGAGGCCCACGCGTGAACCGTAATATTGAACCGCGCGTGTCCAGTAGATGTCCGCCAGCAAAGGGTCGTAGCCAAGGCTGAGCCTCTTCACCAGCGCGGGGGAGCGGAGCAGCAACTCTTCTTTCTGGAGGCCTACGGTGCGAGTGCGCGCATCAATATTTTTTTGAAGGGACGCGACGGCGGTGAAAAGCACGGGCACGCCGAGAATTGCAGTCCAGAGGAGTCGTTGCTGATGGCGATTGCTCATTTCAAATTGCGCCGGGAGAATACGGCGGCGGCGCCCAGCAGGATCAAGGTGACGTAGAGCAAAGCGTAGAGCGTATTCTGCGCGATGAGTGCCGGAGGAATCGAATCGCCATGCGACGCGGCGGCAATCGAATTGAAATTGTGAAAATTCGGCAGGAAATAATATAGGACGCGCGTGACGGCCCCGAGTCCGGGACTCTTCGTTATCTCGCCAAAGTCTCGAATGTCCTGCGCAAAAATGCCGGTGATGTAAATGCTCAACGTAAACAACGTCGAAAGCATGGGGCTCGAGAAGCACGAGAAGAACAGAGCCAGCGCGGTGACCAAAGCCAATTCGAGCAGGATGAAATAGACGGCGACGAGAATCGAAAGATCGGAATGCTGGAAAGGTCCGCCGACGTAACGCAGCGCCGCGAATAGACCGAGCGTCATCAGGGAGGTATTGACGACGAGAGTGAGCAGCAGGCCGGCGAATTTTCCAATCAGGAATTCCCAGCGGCGGACGGGCTTGGCGAGCAGGCTATAGAGGGTGCGCTTTTCCATTTCCTTGTACACCAGCCCGACGCCGATGAATATGGCCATGATGAGCCCGAAGATGGAGATGGCGGAGAGGCCCAGGTTGACGATCACCAGCCGCTCGATGCCGATGGAAATCTGGCCGACGAAGATGGCTGCGGCCATCATCATCAAGGCGAAGAAGATCAAGTTGTAGAGGACGCGGTCGCGAATCGCTTCTCGAAAGGTGTTGACGGCGACCACGCCGGGAATGGCGACGCGTGCGGCGCTCATCGGGTGTCCACCTCAACGGCGTGCGAAGCAGCCTTCTCGCGGTCCACCAGGCGGAAGAAATAATCCTCGAGAGTGGGCCGGAGGGGCTGCACGGAAAGGATTCGCGCGTCCGAGGCGCGCAGTGCATCGAGCGTGGCGTAGAGTTCCGCCTCCGGCACGTCGAGGCGGTATCGCGCGCCCGTCTTTGCAGCGCGCTCCGCGAGTTTTGCGGGCAGCGGGCGGTCTTCGCGCGCTTCAAACAGGATTTCCATCCCGCTTACTTCGACGGAAACAATCTGGTCGGGCGAGCCGACGCCTTGCAATTTTCCTCCGAGCAGGACGGCGACGCGGTCGCAGAGCATCTCCGCGTCGGAGAGAATGTGCGTGGAGAAGAAAACTGTGCGCCCCTGCTGCTTCAGTTCGAGAATGATGTCGCGGACTTCGCGGCGGCCGACCGGATCGAGGCCGGACATGGGCTCGTCGAGGAATACAACCTGCGGGTCGTGGAGAATGGCTTGAGCGATTCCGGCGCGCTGCAACATGCCCTTGGAAAATTTTCGGAGTTGCACGCCGGCGGCCGCGGACAATCCCACGCGGGCGAGAAAACGCGCCACACGTTCACGGCGCTCGGCCGCAGCGTAGCCGAAAAAGCGCGCGTAATAATCGAGTAGTTCGCGCGCCGTCAAATAATCATAGAAGTAGGGCTGCTCGGGCAGGTAGCCGATCTCGCGATGCATCCCGATATCGTCAATCGAGCGGCCGCGGATGCGGGCCGTACCACTTGTCGGGAATATCAAGCCCATCAGAAGCTTCAATGTGGTGGTTTTTCCGGCACCGTTGGGACCGAGAAATCCAAAGACCTCGCCTTCCTCGACTTGAAGGGAGAGATTATCGAGCGAGCGGCGCATGCGCTTGCGCCAGAATCCCGTGGGATAATCTTTCGTGAGTCCCGAGATTTCGATGGCCGGCGTATTCATGGCGTTCATTATTAATTTTTTCCAGATGGATTGCTCGTGTCAATACGCGAGTGTTTCTTCTTCGAGCACATATGTGTCGCTGAAGGAAATAGCAGACTAGCGCCGCGAAACCGGCATCGGGTGCACGCGAGAGGGGCGTTGGAAACTACTGGTGGCAGGGGCGGACAAGTACGGAATCGGTCTCCTAGAAAAATAGTAGCTTGCGTAGTTCTGCGCACGCACCACTACTGGTAGACGCTTTCGACAACTTTTGTCGAAGATTTTGTGGTTCGAATGTGAATTTTTCTTGACAAGTTTTCCACAACCCCTGATACTGCGCACCCAGACTCGGGGGAACGCGAATTAATCGTCGCCGTCCTGGGCGGGCGATTGACTCGCGGAATGAACAGACCGGGTTAAACCGAAAATCTAGAGGGGCAGCACCCCACTTCGCAGCGCGCAATGAACTTCTTGCGCGGCTTAGCTGGGCTTTTCTGTTTTTTTGTTTGGGGCGCGGGGATTCAACTCATTTTGCCGCCCCGACTTACGGCCTGTTCCCCGAGGGCCGCGTCTATTTCTCCACACACACAGAACCGTCTGGGTCCCGCGGTTGGAGTAGAATAGAAAGAGTTACTCCTGCCCGGCTACCCGGCCACAATTCGACGGCACGGCTGCCGGCGCGGAGGCAGAGATGGCGGAAACGAGAACGGCATTGAACGCTCAGACGGAGACGGAAAAGCAGGCGAGGCGGGCGTCGGGGCTGGATTTTCAGCGCCGGTTTACGGACGGGAAAGTGTCTCCCTACGACGCAGTCGAATGGGAGCGGCGGACGGCACAGATCGGGAACGACAAGGGACAGGTAATTTTCCGGCAGGACAACGTCGAAGTGCCGAAGTCGTGGTCCATGACGGCGACGAACATCGTCGCTTCCAAATATTTCCACGGCAAAATGAATACGCCGGAGCGCGAGGGTTCCGTGCGGCAATTGATCAGCCGCGTGGTGGATACAATCGTGCGTTGGGGCGAAGAGGGCGGCTATTTTGCCACGGCTGATTCACGGCTGGCGTTCCGCGACGAGCTCGCGCATCTGCTGGTTGAGCAGAAGATGGCGTTCAATTCGCCCGTGTGGTTCAACGTGGGCGTGCAGGCCAAGCCGCAGTGCTCGGCGTGCTTCATCAACTCCGTCCAGGACAACATGGACTCGATCATGAACCTGGCGAAGACGGAAGGGATGCTCTTCAAGTGGGGCTCCGGTACGGGGACGAATTTCTCGACGCTGCGTGGCAGCCACGAATCGCTTTCGGGCGGCGGCATCGCTTCAGGGCCGGTGAGTTTCATGAAGGGGTTCGATTCCTTCGCTGGCGTGATCAAGAGCGGCGGGAAGACGCGGCGAGCGGCGAAGATGGTGATCCTCAACGTGGATCACCCGGACATCAAGGAGTTTATCGAGTGCAAGATGAAGGAGGAGCGCAAAGCGCAGGTGCTGATCGAGCAGGGCTACGATCCCTCGATTGACGGCGAAGCCTACTCCTCGGTTTATTTCCAGAACGCGAACCACTCCGTGCGCGTGACCGACGATTTCATGCGCGCCGTGGAAGAAGACCGCGACTGGTGGACGCGCAATGTGAACGACGGCAAGGCGGTGGAGAAATTCCGCGCGCGCGATTTGCTGCGCGAGATGGCCGAATCCGCCTGGCAGTGCGGCGATCCCGGTATGCAGTACGACACGACGATTAATCGCTGGCATACCTGCAAGGCCACCGACCGAATTTACGCATCGAATCCGTGCTCGGAGTACATGTTCCTTGACGACACGGCCTGCAACCTGGCTTCGCTCAATCTGCTGAAGTTCCTCGGGAGCAATGGACAGTTTGACACCGAAGGGTTCCGGCATGCCGTGGACGTCACCATCACGGCGCAGGAAATTCTGGTGGACAACGCGAGCTACCCGACGGAAAAAATTGCACGCAACTCGCACGATTACCGGCCGCTGGGCATCGGCTACGCCAATCTGGGCGCGCTGCTGATGTCCGTGGCGCTGCCGTACGATTCAGACGGCGGGCGCGATTTTTGCGGCGTTATCACGTCGTTGATGACCGGGGAATCCTACGCGCAGTCGGCGCGCATTGCTGAGCGCATGGGGCCTTTTGGCGGCTATCCGCGCAACCGGGACGCCATGATCGACGTGATTCGCATGCACCGGGATTCGCTGCGGCCGATCAAGGAAGAAAACGTGCAGCCTTCGCTGCTGCGCGCCGCGCAAGATTCATGGGACACGGCGCTGGCGCTCGGCGAAAAATACGGCTACAAGAATTCGCAGGTTTCCGTGCTGGCTCCCACCGGGACCATCGGCTTCATGATGGATTGCGATACCACGGGCATCGAGCCGGACCTGGCGCTGGTGAAGCAGAAGCGGCTGGTGGGCGGCGGCGTGATCAAGATCGTCAACAACACCGTGCCCCAAGCATTGATGAAGCTTGGCTATCCGCCGGAGCAGGTGGCGCAGATCGTGGATTATATCGACGCCAACGGCAAAATCGAGGGCGCGCCCGGCTTGAAGGATGAGCACCTGCCGGTATTCGATTGCTCGCTCGCACCCATGGGAGGCGGGCGCTCGATTTCCTGGCTTGGCCACTTGCGCATGATGGCAGCGGCGCAGCCGTTCCTCTCCGGCGCCATCAGCAAGACCATCAACATGCCGGAAGAATCCACGGTGGAAGACATTATGGAGGCGTATATTGAGTCCTGGAAGTACGGACTCAAGGCCGTAGCCATCTACCGCGATAATTCCAAGCGCTCGCAGCCGCTCTCTGCTGCCGGCAAAAAAGACAAGGACGAGGTGAAAGCTGTCGTGGAACCTACCCCTTCAAAGGCCGAACCGGTTGCGCCTCAACAACAGGATCTATTCCCCGGCACGAAGCGGCGCAAACTGCCGAGCGAGCGCGACTCCATCACGCACAAATTCTCGATCGGCGGCCATGAAGGCTATATCACCGTCGGAAAATATCAAGACGGCCAGCCGGGCGAGATTTTCATCAAGATGGCCAAGGAAGGCTCGACGCTTTCCGGCATCATGGACGCCTTCGCGCTGTCTGTTTCCATCTCGCTGCAGTACGGCGTGCCGCTGCGGGCGCTGGTGGACAAGTTCGTCAACTCACGCTTCGAACCCTCGGGCTACACCGGCAACCGCGAAATCCGCTACGCCAAGTCCATCGTGGATTACATTGGGCGCTGGCTGGGCGCTAAATTCATTTCCGCGGATTATCTGGATCATGACGGGGCAACGGCGGAAGAGGATCTGGCTCCCACCGCACCCGCCAAGGCTCCTGCGTCAGTTACGGTGATGAAAGTGGCGGACCCCGAGCCCTCCACGCGACCGCGGGCTGCGATTGACGATGCGCCATCCTGCTCCGAGTGCGGCATGCTCATGACACCAAACGGTAGCTGCTACAAATGCTCGAATTGCGGCTCGACCTCCGGCTGCAGTTAGGCCTGCGCGACAATCGAAATTTCCTGGTAAGGGCGTCCCGATACATTGGGGCGCCCTTCTTTTTGTAGAAGGGAACTACGAGCTGGCAGTTGTGTCTGACGCTGACCGGCGCAACGAACGCACTGCGGAATAGCCGAGCAGGAGTACTGCAATCCCCAGCGCAATCCATAGAAGAACATCGTGCTGCTCCGTCCAGGGCCGCGGGTCGGACCAGTCGGAGTTGGTTTCTTCCGGCCCAATTTGCCCGCCGATCGCCGCGTCCATTTGTTTGGCCGTCACCCGCCGCGAGATGTCGTATTGCGGCTCATTCACCTGGCTCTGGCCGTAGAGCAGACGGTAGCTGCGCCCCGGCTGCTGCTCGAAGATGACGTGGCTTGGAGTAGCGTAGAGATGCGGAACGGCGCCACCGAGCGGCGCATCATTGTGATTCACAATTTCCACGCGCCCATAGCGGCCGCGGGCGCCTCCCGGCGGAACGGGGATGCCAAGCTGCTCTTGCACCGTATCGCCCTGGCGATAGCGATAGATTTCGGAGCGCGCGAAAGTGTCCCAATTCTGATTGTCGAAGCTGGCGCTCAGCTCGACGGAACGGATAAATTCTCCGGGCGATGCAACGTCGAATTTTATTTCCGATACGGGCACGCTGGCCCCACCCAGATCGACCGTCCAGGCGCTGCGGCCCGGGGCCGATTTTGCATCGGGCTTTAATTCGGCCGACAACGGGATGCGCTCCGGGGGCTCCATCGTTTGATACATGACATTGGCACCAGAAACCGGAAACTGCTTGTCGCCATCGAGAATATGGACGCGCAAAAAGCGTGCGTTGTTTTCGGAATAATTTACGAGCTGGATTCCCTGGTGGTACTCCTTTTCGAAGCGAAAGATAGGCGCGCGCTGCTGCACGATGCGCCAGGTCCGTGCGTCGTCGCTGGCTTCCACGCGCACCCATTCGATGAAATCTGTTTCCGGAGTTTGAATCTCGACGGCATTGTGAAATGGAGCTTGTCCGATGATCTCGAGCACCACCTGCGTGTACAGGCCGGGCGCAAAGCTTTTTTCGTGGAGCGTCGTTGCCCGCGAAAGCGTGTTTTTCGATCCTTCGCGGGTGAAGAGGACATACGGCGTCTCGGTTCCACGATCGTCAATCAGGCGGAGATCCACGAGGCCGAGCCGCGTGCGGCGATAAACTTCATCCGTGAGCGTGACGCCGGCGAGCCGCGGGGCATCAGCCGGCGCCAGCTGAATGGGGCGGGAATAGAGCCACTGCTTCCAGGCAGTCGGCCAGGGAACGGCCGCGACAGATCCGAGCACAACGAGCGCGATTATCACGGTCATCAACCAGCGCGAAGCTCGAATTCGCAATTTGCTGTTCACGGTTTTTCCTCATTCTTGTGGCTCGATAGGCGCCGCTGGTAATAAAACGAGATCATCAGGAGCGCGAGCCCCAACAGAATGAACGACACGATCCGGTAGAAGCGCTCGAGCGATGACAGGTCGAAAATAAAAACCTTCACGATCACAATTCCCAGCAGCGTCAGGGCCTGCCAGCGGAGCACCGCGGATTTCCTCCACAATCCCGCAACGAGCAGACTGAGCGCGTACACGAGCCAGAGCATTGATAGTCCGAGTTCTTGCGCCAATCCCGCGTCTATTCCCAGTGAAGGCATGCGCTGGAAAAGATCCCAGACTTCGAGGGAGAGGGCTGCCAGCGCAAGGATGTTTGCCGCGATCGCCGTGCCCAGGAAGACCATTTGCTCCTGCTCTTCCAGTTGCGCACCTTCCGTCCGAGCGAAATAGCAACTCGCCAGGAAACATCCCACCGCGATGACGAAAGTGGCAAAGCGCGCGTTGAGCAGAAATTGCCCCGCGGGAATGGAAATAATTGCCAGGCGGCAGGCCGTGATCATAAAAAGAACAAATCCAGCGTAACGTAGCGCGGCGATACGAATCCGCAGCCCGCTCCAAATCAGCACAGCTCCTTCCACCGCCCACCCGATGGTGAGCCACTTTCCATCGAGGCGTATGGGAATCGCGAGCGTCACAAACGTGAGCGCGAGGCCGGCGTAGAGAATGCGCGCTATCCTCTGGTCCGTGCCATGCTTCTCCGGGAGGACGCGTTCGGCTGCCAGGTGCACTGCCGCGAGCGCCACTGCGGCGACCGTCAGCCCCCAGCGGTATTGCGGCCAGAGCATAGTGCGCAACGCGACGAGGTAGCCGCCTGAATTCACCAGCACAATCCCCGCTTCGAGCATGGAAAGTTCACCCTCGCGCCAACTGCGCGCCACCGGTAGCGCCGCGAATAAAATGAAAAATACCGTCGCGAAGATGATCGTGGTCGCTAGCTCATCGTCACGATAGAACTCGCTGTACCAGCCCCAAAAATAAACCAGAGTGGCGATGAACTGGATCGGCGGGAGCGACTTCCATTCGCGCGCCCGCGCCAGGCCAAGCATTCCCGCGCCGAGCACGGCCATGTAGGTGAAAAGGACGACCTCGTGATTTTCTCCCGTGCTGACAAGCTGGGGAGTGAGGGCGCCGCCGAGCAGCGCGAGGACGGCAATGCGTTCGGAGTTGCGTCCGACGGCTACGACCGACGTGAAGGCCGTGACTACGATCATCAACACGAAGGCCGTGGACTGGGAAAAAGCATGGTAGTAATGCCAGCCCGCCCAGAGGGAAAGGTAGAGAATGGCCGCGCCCAAGCCCGCGATGCCCTCGGAAAAATACCGGTAGTCTTTTTCGAGGAGGCGGTGGCTCCACGGAAATAGCGCGCTCCCCGCCAGCAGGCCGATTGCAACGCGGCCACGCGGACCTACCCAGTTGTTCTCGAACGCATATTTCAGAAAAAAGGCCACGCCAAAAAGCAGCGCAAGAATTCCCACGTAGTTCATCCAGCGGCCTGCGACGAGCGCTTCAAAATTCGTGCTTTCGGCATGGGCTGGGGTTGAGCCCACGACCTGCGCATAAGACAAGGCAGGAGTTGAGGACACGGGACGCGCCGGCGTGGCAATTGGGGGCTTTGGCGGTGCGGCTGACGGCGAAGGCGTTCGCAGCGGCTCTTGCTTTGGCGGTTGCGGCGCCGGCAGCGTTGCAGCGGACGCAGTCTTCGGCGCGGCCGGAGCGCCGCCAGTCATACTCGGCGACTCCTCAAGGCGGGCGAGTTTCTGCTCCAGCGCCGCCAGCCGCCCAAATAGCTGGCGGAGCTGATCGACACTTTCCTGGAGTCTTTGGACTCGCACGAAGGCCGCGATCGCCAGTATCGGCACGCCGACCAGCAGAAATAGCCCGAGCAAAATCAGAAAAGGCACGCTTGGATCCATAATTGAGAAGGTGCGTTGGTTCCCGCGCATTACATCATAGTTAATACGGTGCAGCAACGTGCGGATTCTGCGGCGTATCTGAACGGTGAGTGCCCACATGCGCGGTGCTATGATGGGCCGCGTTCGAAATTTCACTTTGAGGCGCCATGCTGCCCACGCGGCAACTGATCCCGCCACTTAGCCTGCACACGCCCGACGGCGGCACCATCCGCGCCGGGGATTACAAGCAGAAGAAGAATCTGGCGATCGCGTTTCTCGATGCGGATTGCCGACTGTGCGAGGATTTTTTGCGCCGGCTTGCGACGCGTGGTGCCGAGCTGCGCGAGAAGCAAGCTGTCGCGCTGATCGCTTTTCTCGCGCCGCCGTCCCGCGCCATCACGGATTCACTGCCGAAGGAAATCATCGTTGGCTGCGACATGCCCGGCGATGGTGCGCGAGCGTTTCTAGGCGGTGACGCTTTTGCCGCGCGTGGACTCGTGCGTGGCGGCGTGTTTGTGGCGGACCGTTACGGCGAGCTTTTTGCGCAGTGGTCTCTTGCCGGGCATACTTTTCCCGCTGTAGAGGAAATTTTGGGCGCACTCGACCAGATTGAATTGAGCTGCGAAGGATGCGAGGTTCCCGCCGCGCCTCCGGACGCGTGAAAACGCGGAAGCCTCTGTCACCCCGTCGGCCTCAGGGCCAGTTCGTCGTCGCGCAATGCCACAGGCAAAAAAAGAGGGGGCCCTTTCGAGCCCCCATTTGCTCTACCCCTAAGATTCCGGTTTCGGCGCGGCGAAACCGGCCCACCCCGGGATAAGAGACAGCCGCGATTCTAGATTGCACGCACGTTGCCACGATTGGCACTTTTGAACAGATTGGTTAGCTGCTAGTGAAGGCGGGACTTAGCGGCGGGGATTTCAATTGGTTAGCTGCGGCCCTCGTCGCCATATCCAGATTATTAAAACTGCCGGGTCCTTTTCTATGTTCTTTGGAAGAGGTCGTTACGCGCCGATGGCGGAGCGGAGGGCGGTGGCGATGGAATCGGTCCAGCGGCGGACATCTTCTTCGTGCTCGGCTTCGACCATTACGCGGGCGAGCGGCTCTGTCCCTGAATAGCGGAGCACGATGCGGCCGGAATCGCCGAGCGCTTTTTCGGCTTCCGTGAAGAGGCGGGAAACCTCCGGCAGGGAATCGAGGGCGGGCTTCGATTGCACGCGCACGTTCACGATTTTCTGAGGGAAAATTTTCAGATCCGCCAGGAGCGCATCGAAGGGACCGGCAATCGAAACGATGGAAGCGATCTTGACGGCCGTGAGCATTCCATCGCCGGTGGTGGCGTCATCCAGAAATAAAATGTGACCGGACTGTTCGCCGCCGAGATTGGCGCCAATGCGCCGCATTTCTTCAAGCACGTAGCGGTCGCCGACGGCGGTGCGCACGAATTTGAGGCCGGATTTTTCGAGCGCGCGCTCCAGGCCAAGATTGGCCATGGTGGTGCCGACGATGACGCCGCCCTTGAGCTTGTGGACCGATTGCAGGTAGCGGCCGGCGACGAGCAAGACGCCATCACCATCCACGAGCTTTCCCGACGCGCTCGAGAAAATTGTGCGGTCTGCGTCGCCATCGAATGCCACGCCCAGCGCCGCGCCCGTTTCCACCACGCGCTCCTGCATCCCTTCCGGATGCAGCGACCCGCAACCTGCGTTGATGTTTCGCCCGTCGGGCGCGTCGTTGATCGCGGTGACTTCAGCGCCGAGCGAGCGAAAGAGCTGCGGCGCAAGTTTGCTCGCGGCTCCATTGGCGCAATCGAGCACGATTTTCATTCCCGCGAGCTTCGCGCCTTTGAAGACCCCCTCGCGCAAGCCTCCGAGATAATCCTCGTGAAGTTTTTCATCGCCGTTCAATTGCATTTCAGCGGCGGCCCGCGCTGCGCCCTTCGCGGAAAGAATCATGCCCTCGAGTTTGGCTTCGACGGCGTCTGGAAATTTCATGCCGGAGGAGGAGATCAATTTTACCCCGTTATCGTGATAGGGATTGTGCGAAGCGGAAATCACGACGCCGGCGGCAAAGCCCTCGCGATTCACGAGCCAGGCCACGCCGGGCGTTGTGAGCACGCCGGCGGAGACTGGCTCCGCGCCCGCCGCAGCCAGGCCTTGAGCGATTCGGGCGGCGATGTGCGGTCCGGATTCGCGCGTGTCGCGCCCGATTAAAACGCGCGGGCGATTGCCGTGCGCGCCTTCCTGCGAACGAAGATATTTTCCGAGCGCCTGCCCGGTGCGACGCAGAGTTGCGTCATCGAGCGGATATTCGCCGGGGATGCCGCGGATGCCGTCTGTGCCAAATAATTTTTTCGCCATGAAATTTGCATCCCGGCATCGTCACGAGGGAGCATGCGATTCTACCATTGCGGCTCACCCGCGACCGGGCGGACCAGCCGCCAACGGCCCAAAATGTCACCCTCGCGCGCACTGCCGGGGCGTTGCAAACGCGGGCACAGGCGTACATGTGCGGCACGGGGTATGCTATCGTAACGACCATGCCTGTCGATGAAACAAAAGTCATCAGCACGAGCTCCGTAAGCGCGCGGATCATCGCGGCAGGAATCGTGATTGCGTTCTGCTATTGGGCGTCGAGCGTGCTGGTCACGCTGATCGTATCGGTGTTGCTGGCCTATTTTCTCGATCCCGTGGTCACCTGGATGGAAGAGTGGCACATACCGCGCGCGCTCGGGTCGCTGCTGGTGGTGCTGTTTTCGCTCTCGCTGATGATGATCATGGTGTGGACGCTTGTTGAGCGCGTGGACCAATTCGGCCGCGACTGGCCGAGTTATCAAAAGCCGTTGCGCGCCGCAGCGAGTGCCGTCGAAAAAAGGATGGAGACATTCGAGGCGCACGTCTCGGAAATCGAGCCGATGGAGCATACCGGCGAACGAGTCGTGCAAGTGGCTGAATCTCATCCTGTTCGCACGGCGCTATTTTCGAGGCTGGGCTCGCTGTATGCATTCATTCTCGCGGCGACGTTCGTGCCCTTCCTCGTATTCTTCATGCTGGCCGCCAAACGCCAGGTATGGCACGCCACCATGCAATTATTTCCGGCGACCGAGCGGACGGACGTGAAGCAGACGCTGCAAGATATCAGCATGGTGCTGCGCAGCTACGTCATCGGCACCGCGCTTGTTGGCCTGGTACTCGTCGGAGCGAGTTGGATGTTCTTCCTGGCGATGGGGCTGGAATTTCCATTTCTCATGGCGCTGCTTTCGGGCATGTTCAATCTCATTCCCTATCTTGGCGTGGTTCTTTCCTGGCTGCCGCCGTTGCTAATCGGGCTGAAGCAATACCACACGGCCACGCCTTTTATCCTCATCTTTGCTGTGCTCACAATCCTTCATCTCGTTGCGGCTAATCTCCTGGTTCCGGCGCTGGTTGGCTGGCGCGTGCGGCTCAACGCGCTGGCCCTTACTTTGTCATTGCTGTTCTGGGGATGGCTCTGGGGCGGAATGGGATTGATTCTCGCGATTCCCATCACTGCGGTGATCAAGGTAATCTGCGACCACGTCGAAAGCATGCAGCCCGTGGGGCGCTGGCTCAGCGGATAAAGTTTCCGGAAAAATTTTATAACGCGGGAAGATGGAGCCGTCCCACGGCTTCTTTCAGCGCTTGCGCGTCGGTGACCTCTTGAAACATGCGAATCGCCGCGATACCCGCGGCGCCAGCCGTGATGCATTCCGCGGCATTTTCCTCGTTCACGCCCCCAATCGCGATCACCGGGATCCGCACCGAGCGGCAGACTTCAACCAGCCTCCCAATCCCCTGCGCGGCGCCGAAGCGACGCTTAGACGGCGTCTCATAGACCGGCCCGAAAAAAACGTAATCCGCACCCGCGCTTTCCGCTTCACGCGTCTCTTCCAGGCTGTGGGACGAAACGCCAATTCTGAAATCAGCTGGAGCGTTCCCAGCGCGGCACCAGCGAACCACCTCGCGAGCGGGTGCTGATTCGCGGCCAAGATGGACGCCTGAGGCGCCGGCGGCCAGAGCCACGTCGAGCCGGTCGTTTATCAAGATAGCAGCCTTGCGAGCGATCCCCAGATTGCGTGGAGCACCTGCGCTAACCCCTTCGCGCGCCAGCGTCAACAACTCCCGAGCCGGCAAGTCCTTCTCGCGTATCTGCACCCAGTCCGCGCCAGCCTCGATGGCCGCACGAATTCTCTCGAGCAAGCCTGTAATCGGCGCCTCGGAACCAAGAGAGACTCGGCTGGTGACGTAGCAGATAATCGGTGGTTTAGGTGTGGGTTGCAACGGCGGAAGTCCGGCGGCGAAACGCTTCGAGCGCCAGAAAAACATTCATCAATCCCAGTCCTGAAATTGCGCCGCGCAGATAAGGGTTTTTCACGAAAAGTCCCAGCGAGGGATATTGATACAGGAAGTAGTTGGTTTCCCACACCTCGGACCAGGGAACAAGGATCAGCACCAATCCCACCTCGAGCCAGACCAGGAGCAGCACTACACGCAGCAAGCGGTTCATCATGAGCTAAGGATTATGGGAGATTATTCATGCAGTGGCAACATCTAGTCCCGTTCGACACGGCTCACGATTGGCTGTGCTTGCAGGGGAGAATTGGAATCAAAATCAGGCGGTGCTACAGGGAGCTAGCGTTTCTGGAGCGTGGCAATCCGGTCGGCCACATCGCGGTAATCAATATTCATCGCATAGACTTGCTGGAAGCTGTCGAGCGCGGCTCGCGCCTCTCCGGCTTCATCAAGCGCCAGACCCAGGTCGTAGCGCAATGCCAGGATCGATTCCTCCTCGAGACCGGGCACTTCGAGGGCGCGCTGATACCACAGCGCGGCGATTTTGGGCTCACCCTTGTCCATGAACGAAAGGCCGAGCATGGTTGAGCAGTTCATCGTGTAGCGGAAAGGCTTGCCCTTCTGCACGGCCTTGGCCACCTTCTGGAATTCACCGATGGCCTCGTCGAGCAGGCCCATCTCGCGATACGCAATGCCCAGGTTGTAGTGCGTCTCCAGATCCTCGTCTTCCTCGCCGAGTTCACCCAGTTCGC
Source organism: uncultured Acidobacteriota bacterium (assembly GCA_963701005.1). GTDB lineage: Bacteria > Acidobacteriota > Terriglobia > Acidiferrales > UBA7541 > Palsa-295. The sequence goes on along the minus strand of OY969555.1, from coordinate 130,038 downwards.
TGCGGAATTCCTGGAAAACTTCGGCAAGCTCGTTCAAGCTTGCTGGTGTCGGTTGAGCGGTGGAAGGCGAGCCGTTGGAGGACGCCGTCGCGGCGGCCATCGGTGCCGAGGGTGCCGCAGCGACCGGCTGCGGTGCGGCGGCGCCTGCGTGCTCAGCCACCGGCGCTTCCATATCGTCAATTTCGGCTACGAGTTCGCTGATGAAGTCTTCGGTGGAAGCTGCTCCTGCCTTTTTCCCGGCGGCGGGCGTCTCGGGTGTCAGCACGAGTTCGAATTCGGTGTCGCTTGCGGCGAGGTGTTCAGCCGCGGGCGCCTCGTCAGCAGGCTCCTCGACGATCTCGATCGTCGGCTCGGCCGCAGCCTCTCCGGTGCTGGCTTCGAGCTCCACGGTCTCAGGTTCCGGCAAAGACTCAGCTTCGATTTTCGCCTCCGCCATCACCGGCTCAGGTGACGCGGGTTCGGGCTCTTCCACGTGCACCGCCCGTGCAGGTTCAGCGACCGCTGTTGCCGGGGCAGCTTCGGCCACGTCCTGAATCATGGCTTCCCATTCGTCTGAAAGGTCCACTTCCTCGGTCGCTGCGGCAGGCTGTTCCGGCGCGGGAGACGTTGCCGCCGGCTGCACAGGTACGGCCGCGACGGGTTGCTCCTCATGCGCCGGCTCGGGCTCAGCCAGCGGGATTTCAAATTCAACCGGGGCAGCAGCCACCGGAGCTTTTGCTGGCGGAGGAGCGACCTTCACCGGGACTTCCTCCACCGGCGCCGCCTCAACAGATGCATGTATCTCCGGCTGTGACATCGCTTGCTCAACAGGCGTTTCAGCCGCCGTTGCCGGAGCAGGAGGAACGGTAGGCGCGGGCGGAAAATCCCCCTCCGCCATCCCGGCCGCTTTCTGGTATCGCTTGCGAAGTTCCGCGAAACGGTCCGCGTTGACAGTGTCGTTGCGTTCGCGGTGAATCTGTTCGAGCTGGGACGCCAGCTCGGCCGTGCGCCGGTCGTTCCCCGCGCCAAGATAGAGGTCAAGAAGGCGCTCGAGCGTGGGAGTGTGCCGCGGCGCTCGCTCCAGGACGTTTTCGAGCAAATGCGTGGCCTTCTGCGTCAGCCCGTAACTCGAGAACAAATCCACATCGGTGAGCGCCTGCGCGATGTAGCGCTGAGTATCCTCATCAAGCGTCTCTTCAATGATCGCCGGCGCCCCGGGAGGCGCCTCTTCCACTGCCTCCACTTTAGACGTTTCTTCCAGAGCCGGTTTTGGTGCCTCCGAAACGGCTTGCTTGCCGCCGCCACTGCTCGCGCGGATTTGGTTCAGCCGTTCCACCAGCCGCTCGTCGTCCTTATTGCGTTCGATCAATTCCTGAATTAATTCTTCGGCGCGGCCAAAATTTCCAGCCGCAACGCAAGCATCCGAGAGCTGAATGATAGCCAACGGCAATTGGTGTGAATTGCTGGTGTGCCGGCAGAAATCCACCAACTCCTCGAGCGGCGCGATTTGCCCGGTGTCCTTCTGGGTGATGGCGGAAAGCGATTTCAGGAACTTGTCCTGCTCGCCCGCCTCGATCATGGGATCGCGGAGCTCGCGCAGGAGCGCCAAGGCTTCGCCGGTCTGTCCGCTTTCAATCTGCGCCTCGGCCACCTTATAGAGCGACGCAAAATGCTCATGGCCGCGCGCCAATTGCTTCCGCGCCCGATCGGCAGCCTTCTGAATCTGGCCGGACTTCAGCTCCATATCCAGCAGCATGTTCGTTACTTCGCCGCCGGTATTTGCTTCCGGATGGCCTTCCAGAATCGCGATCGCCGGCGCACCTTTGCCGCCTTGAGCCAGCGCCTTCGACTTCAGCAGCAGCGCGGCGGCGTTCGTGGGATCCACTTCGAGCGCCCGTTCGATCAGCTTTACCGCCTCGTCGGATTCGCCGCGATCAAATAGCCGCTGCGAATACGACAGGTACGTCTGGGCTGCCTCTTTCTTCTGGCCCATGACGTTGTAGAGCTCCGCAAGCCGCATCTGCACGCGCAGATTATCCGGCTCGACGTCGAGCAGCCGATGGAGAACTTCCAGGGCTTTCTGGGATTTGTTGGCCTTCAGATAAGCTTCCGCGATTTGCAGGAAGAGCGGCCGCGCCTCGCTGAGCACTCCCTGTTGCACATAGAGGTCTGCGAGCCGCTCGAGGGGCGCCAGCTCATTGGGCGCGAGCTTGGCGATTTTCTTGTAGATCGCAATGGCCTTGCTATTGAAGCCGTCGCTCAAATAGACCTGCGCGAGACGCTCGAAATATTCGATGGCCTGCGGCATGTCTCCCTGGCGGGCGAAGAGATCGCCCACAGTCATCAACGTTGCCTGGTCTTTTGGATCGTTGCGGAGAATTTGCTGATATTCGCCGATGGCCTGGGCCACCTTGCCCTGGTTGAGATATTTCAGCGCGTTTTCGAGCGCTTTGCTTTTATTGAAGGCCATGGATGATTTATGTCTGCCCGACCCTGCATGCCCAGGGCAGTCTCTTCCAGCCACACATGTGGCTCAGACGTGAAGGTTAGCACGCGCCAAAATGCAGGGTCTATGCAACGCCGCGCCTGTGGTGACGAAGGGGATAACAGGGCCAAAATCGCCCGGGCGGGCCTTTAGAGCTCCGGGGCAGGGGCTGCCGCGGGAATTGCCAGCGGGAGGTCGTTCTGCTTCGCGCCGCTTGCCCAGCAACCTGCCTCGCGGACCGGCGCGTAGGAGAATCGGTGGAGGGGGGAGGGGCCGTGCCGCCGCAGTGCCTCAAGATGGTCCGGCGTGCCGTAACCCTTGTTCTGTGCGAGACCATAGTGAGGGTAGAGCTGGTCGAACTCCTCCATTCGCCGGTCGCGATCCACTTTTGCCAGTATCGAAGCTGCCGCAATCGAGACCGAGCGGGCATCGCCGTGGATGAGGGCCTTTTGTTCGATCGGCAGGTCAATCTCGATGGCGTCGAGGAGAAGAAAATCCGGGAGTGGTCGAAGACGTGAGACCGCCGCGGCCATCGCCTGGCGGCTGGCCTGGTAAATGTTCCACGCGTCAATGCGGCTGGCCTCGATCTCCGCCACCGCCCAGGCAAGAGCGTGCTGGCGTATGCGGTCGGCCAGCTCTGCGCGCCGGTCGGGCGTCAATTTCTTCGAGTCGTCGAGGCCGACGATCCGCCGCCGCGGATTCAGCACCACGGCACCGGCGACAACCGGGCCGAACAGCGAGCCGCGGCCCGCCTCATCGAGTCCGGCGATCCGTTGCCACCCGTGCTGGCGTGCTTCGCGTTCGTACCGCGCACAACAAAGCCGTCCCATCGGCGGCGGATTTTAGCACACGCCGCATCCTCCGCCGCAAGCTGCCGCAGCTTTTGTTTCGCAATCTTGCACGGCTGCTCAAACGCCGTCGCGCTGACGCCAATTAAAAAAGCCCGCCCCGATTTCTCGGAGCGGGCCAAGACTGAAAATCGCGCGCCTACTCGGCGGCGCCACCTGCGGCTACCTTCTCAAATGTCTCGACGCGCTTGATGCGCGCTGCCTTGCCCTTGCGCGCGCGCAGATAATTCAGTTTCGCGCGACGGACGCGGCCCTGCCGCACCACCTCAATCGTGCTGATCATCGGCGAATGCACGGGGAAAATGCGTTCCACGCCGATCCCGAAGCTGACGCGCCGCACCGTGAACGATTCGCCCAGCAATTCACCGCGGCGGCTCATCACCACGCCCTCAAACGGCTGAATGCGTTCTTTATCGCCCTCGCCTTCCTTCAGGCGGACGTGCACCCGGATGGTGTCTCCCGGGCGGAACACGGGATGATCCTTGCGAAGTTGGGACTGCTGCGCCTTGGCGATGATCGGCTTCATGTCTATTTTCCCCTGCAGACCCGCTCAGGTGGGGCCAGCACACAACGCACAATCAATAATTCTACCGAAATCGCCCTAATTTGCCTACATGAAATTGCGATGGGCAGGCACTCTGGCCCCGCAAATCTACACTATTCAACTCCGTCGCGCTCTGGACTAGAATGCCGCCTAACTTAAGAGGAGGCTGCCATGCGTGCGGATCGTGTGGAACTTTCCTGGGATGCTGCCAAGTCGAACTGGCTGATTCGAATTACTTCCGGCGAAGAGGTAATCCGTCGCCATTTCCAGGCGCGCAAGGACGCGGACGACAAGACGCTCCTTACAACCGCCCAGCAGGAAGTGCGCGACGAAGGCTACGAAGCGGATCCCGCACAAGTCAGCATTCGCCGCTAGGCACGCCCGTGGCCAGCCTGGGCGGATGGCCCGCACAGACTGACCGCTAAGGCGAACACGTGCGGTTCATTGCCTGCCAGCCGAGGCCTGATTCACGAGCGCGACCTCGATCCTCTGTTCCGACCGCGCGATCTCCTTTTCCTGCTGCGAAGGGAATACTTCACGCGCGTGGCCGTCACCCGTGCGGATTTGCGCGAGGAAGTAGCGATTTCCATACTGGTGAAATACCAATGCAGGTGCCGGTGTACCGCTTTTGACACTGGTGGCTGTCGTCGAAAGCATCTGGCTCACATCTCCGTTGGCGTTGCGGACCATGGTAACGGATCCAGACCCCGTGGAGACGGACTCAACGCGATAGCTTCCCGCAGGCAACGTCTTGTTTCCGATCTCGAACGAGAATGGAACGCTCACTTCAAGTGACCGCGATTGCGCCAGGCACTCGCCCGCCGCGACGATTGAGAGCAGTACCGCGCCCGCCATTGCCAGAATTTTGGTTTTCATGGGATTCTCCTTTTTTGTTTCCCGCTCCGTTCCCGGCTGCCCGGGCTCAGCCGGGTGTCGTGAACTGCGCCCACTTTCGCGCGATGCCAGAAATCCTTCAATGCACCGGGAATGAACTCCGGGCGAACTCCCTGTGAACAAATAAACTGCGGAAACGAAAGGGTTTAGCTCGCTGGAAACCGATGGTGGTATATTCCCTGCACCTGAGACGAATCACATGCCAGCGCCGCCGGAGGATTCTCGGAGTCTGCGGTTTGATGTTTATACGCTAGACCTGCGCGCGGGTGAGCTTTACAAGAGCGGCCACAAGATCAAGCTTCAAGAGCAACCCTTCCAAATACTGGCCATGTTGCTGGAACAGCCGGGCCAAGTGATTACGCGAGTCCAACTCCGCGAACGGCTTTGGCCTGAAGACACCTTCGTGGATTTCGACCACAGCCTGAACACGGCCGTCAAGAAACTGCGCCAGGCCCTAAACGACGAGGCGGACAAGCCGCGCTTCATCGAAACCCTTCCCAAGCGCGGCTATCGTTTCGTTGGTCCTGCGGTGGAGACCCTGGCGCCGAAGCGAGCAAGTGCGCCGACGGCAGAGTCAGCAGGGAAAAACGCCATGGACGAGCACGCCTTGGGGTCAGATGTCATTTCCCCTGGGGCAAATTCGCCGGCCCTTCGCTGGAAAATCGCGACATTCCTGGTGATTCTTGTGGTTGCCATCGGGGCCGGCGCCTATTTCTTAGCCCGCAGAAGGCCTGCGCTCACGGAAAAAGACACCATCGTGATTGCTGACTTCTCGAATTCCACCGGCGATCTCGTGTTTGACGACACGCTCAAGCAGGGTCTGGCCGTGCAACTCGCGCAGTCACCCTTTCTCGCCATCCTTTCGGACGAAAAAATTCACAACACACTGAAATTGATGGGCCGCGCTCCGGGGGAGCGGCTGACGCCGGAAATTGCGCGCGACCTCTGCCAGCGCGCTGGAAGCGCCGCGGTGATTGACGGCTCGATCGCCAAGCTGGAAAGCGAATACGTCGTCGGCCTGAATGCGGTGGAGTGTCACACGGGCGAGAACCTGGCGCGGGAGCAGATCACCTCCGAGGACAAGAGCCATGTCCTGGCTGCACTCGGAAAAGCCGCGCAGGAATTGCGCGGAAAGCTTGGAGAGTCTTTTAGCTCAATCCAAAAGTACGACACTCCCATCGAGCAGGCCACCACACCTTCCCTCGAGGCCCTCAAAGCTCTGGGCCTGGCGATAAAGACTTCTCAGGAATCCGGCGAAATCAATGCCATCCCATTTTTCAAGCGTGCCATTGAACTCGACCCGAATTTCGCCCTGGCGTATGCCCGGCTCGGTGGAATGTACATCGCTCTGGGAGAGCCTAGTAAGACTTCTGAAAACCTTCAAAAGGCCTACGAACTTCGGGAACGCGTGAGTGAGCGAGAGAGATTCAACATCACCGCGCTTTTCTATGTCGGCGTCACCGGCGAATTGGAGAAGGCCAATCAGACCTGTGAACTCTGGGCGCGCGCTTATCCACGGGACGAACTGCCTCACCAACTCATCGGCTTGAATGACGAATACCTCGGACGCTATGAAAAAGCGATTTCAGAAGACCTTGAGTCCATTCGCTTGAACCCTGATGTCGCAGTCAGCTACTCGAATCTCATGGAAGTTTACGAACCCCTTAATCGGCTGGAAGAAGCCAAGGCGACATACCGCAAGGCTCTCGAACGCCGACTCGACGGCCCCTACTTGCACACCGATATGTATGTTGTTGCATTTCTTGAAAACGATGCGGCTGAGATGCAGCGACAAATTGACCTGGCCACCAGCAGTCCGGGAGCCGAGGACTGGCTCCTGAGCCAGCAGTCTGACACCTGGGCCTTTTCCGGGCGGCTCGCGAAGGCACGAGAGTTTTCCCGGCGGGCAGTGGAATCGGCCTACAGGAACGATCTCCAAGAGGTCGCGGCAATTTGGCGGATGAACGCGGCCGTGAGGGAAGTTGAGTTTGCAAATCCTGTGCCAGCCAGGGAAGCCGTCGAGCAAGGCCTGAGGCTGGCCGAAACTCGGGACTCGCAAGTAATTGCGGCGCTGGTTCTAGCGCGCGCTGGAGATGCTTCCCGCGCGCAAGCCCTCGCAGATAGCCTCGAAAAGCGTTTCCCGCAGAACGAAGAACTTGGCGGCTACTGGCTGCCTTCCATTCGTGCTGCCATCCAACTTGATCGAGGCAATCCCGCGGAAGCTCTAAAAACTCTCGAGCCTGCAGCGCCATATGAATTAGCCTATCCGCGGCCTCAGCTCGAAGGAGGCTCCCTCATCTACCCAGCGTATTTGCGGGGCCAAGCCTATTTGCTCTTGCACCGGGGAAGCGAAGCAGCCGGGGAATTCCAGAAATTCATTGATCAGCGCGCCGCAGCGGTGAATTCCCCGTTCGGTGCTCTCGCGCATCTATGGCTTGGCCGCGCTCATGTGGTCGAAGGAAATGCGGCTGCGGCGCGCGAGTCGTATCAGAGATTTTTCAGCTTGTGGAAAGACGCCGACCCGGACATTCCGATCCTACGCACGGCAAAAAACGAATTCGCAAGGCTCAAATAGTCCACGGGGGCGCGTTTAACTGGCCCCTCTTCGCGCACTCTGCTGAAGTTCACTCAGGATGCTGCGATCCTCGTCGCCGAGCCGCGCGTCGTCAAGTAGATCCGGGCGATTGCGCAGGGTTTTCTCGAGCGCTTTCTTGCGGCGCCAGCGCCGAATCTCTTCGTGGTTCCCGCCGACGAGCACTTCCGGGACGTCCCAGCCGCGAAACGACGGGGGCCGCGTGTAATGTGGGTAGTCGAGCATGCCGTGATTCGCGATTCGACCTTTTCCTTTTGACTGTTGCACCGTTTCCTGCTGAGCGCCTCCATCATTCGATCCCGTTTCGCTGAAAGACTCATTCACGATGGAATCTTCGTTGCCTAGCGCTCCGGGAATCAGCCGCGTCACCGCGTCCAGAATCATCGCCGCAGGCAATTCGCCGCCGGAAAGCACGAAATCGCCGATGGAAATCTCGTCCGTCGCCAGGTGCTCCGCCACTCGTTCATCCACGCCCTCGTATCGACCGCAAAGCAGCACGATGCGCTCGATGCTCGCAAATCGCCGCGCCATCTCCTGCCGGAAAAGTTTCCCCGCTGCAGATAGCAACACTATGGCAGTCCCCGCCGGCGCAGTCATAGCCCCACCGCCACCTAGCAGGGATTCGACCGCTTCGAACAGCGGCTCCGGCTTCATCACCATTCCCTCGCCACCGCCGAAGGGGCGATCGTCCACCGTGCGGTGCCGGTCGTGCGTGAAATCGCGCAAATCGTGGACGTGGGTCTCGACGAGCCGCGCTTCACGTGCCCGCCGCACGATTCCGTAGTCAAGCGGGCCGCCGAAAAACTCAGGGAAAATCGTCACAATGTCAAAGCGCATCGGTTCGCCGTCTTGGGATGAATCTCGGAATCCATCGCGGAACGTCTTCGCAATATTGTTCGTACGCTGGCCCCATTTTTCTCCTCAACGTGGGCTCTTCTTGAATCAGCACCCAGATATAAAACATGGCTGTCAACAACGCAGCATAGCGCAGCAGCGCAACGGACCAGAATAGGAGGGTTTCTCCCAGCAATATGGCGAGCACGCTGATGTACATCGGGTTCCGCGTATAGCGATAGAGCCCGCGCACGACGAGTACCTTCGGCATGTCAATCGGCGCCGGGGTGCCTTTGCCATAGATTGCAAAATCGAGCGCGGTCCATAGATAGCCAGCGACACCGATTGCAATCACGATCACCGCTCCCGCGGCAACTGCGTTCCATTCAATGGGCTGATGCCGAATTGCTGGGTAGAAACCGAACAACGGCAGCCACACCGTCACGGTGCCCGGCACCAGAACGGTGAACAGCGCCAGCTTCAGAAGAGTGAAAACCAACGCGGGATCGCCGCCGTTTTGGTTCTCCACACTGGACTCCAGCAGTGCGCAATTCGTTCTGCGGCCAGTTTACGCTTTCGCTGGACGCTTAGGAATTGCTGTTCAAATCGGCCAGGCCTTCGGGGAGCACAACCTCAATGCGGTGAGCGGCGGTGTCCACTCGAACGCAGATTTCCTGCGCAAGCGGAATCAGCAATTCGCCACGCGGGGAATTCACAACGAGCAGCGGAGTTCCTGCAACATCCTCGCCGGTAAATTGTACGTCGAGAACGCGGCCGAGCGCCGCGCCGTCCTTCTCGCTTACCTCGCAGCCGACCAGGTCGCTGATGTAGTAGCTGCCCGGGGGAAGCGTCATACGCTCATTGAGCGGAATCTGCACCTCGAGGCCGACAAGTTTCTCCGCCGTGGAAATCGAATCCGAGCCTTCGAAATGGAAAATCGCCTGCCCGCCGCGGCTCCGGGAAATCCAGCACTTGCGAATGGCCACGCTACGCGGCTCCGCGCGGCCGTCCCAGAGCGCAGCGGCACGGAGGCGCGTCAAACGCTCGGGAAAATCCGTGAGGATTTCGGCGGCCACTTCTCCGCGCCGTCCGTGTGGGCGCAAGATGCGCGCCACCGTGGCGCGCGCCGCCTGTGGTAATTGCTGTGCGGTCACTACTCGAGGATTTCCAGCGTAAATCGTTTCTTCACTTTCATTCCCGCAGCGCCCAGAAGCGTGCGGATGGATTTCGCCGTGCGGCCTTGGCGTCCAATCACTTTCCCGAGATCGTCAGGAGCGACACGTAATTCCAGCACCGTCACCTGCTCGCCTTCCACCGCATTCACCAGCACCTGATCCGGATGATCCACGAGCGCTTTCGCGATCGCTTCCACAAGATCCTTCATCCCGCGCCTCCACGGTTCGCCGAAAAAAAAGAGACAATTCGGCGGAGCATGTACGAGTGCTTTGTACGTGGCTCACCGTGGAATGAGACGCCTCAGGCAGGTTTCTGGTTGCGTAAAAAACTGCGGACTGTGTCGCTGGGCTGCGCGCCCTTGCCAAGCCAATATTTCACGCGTTCCTGGTCCAAAACGACTGCTGCGGGCTTCTTCGAAGGGTCGTAGGTGCCCACAATCTCGACGAACCGCCCGTTGCGCGGGCGCGTCTTTTCCGTCACCACCACTCGGTAGAACGGGTGCTTCTTCTTGCCTATTCTGGACAGCCGAATCATCAACACTAGCAATTCCTCCTCAAGCGAATCCAACAATTATAGCGGAGCCCCCTCAATTCACCTATCGCAATCTGGCGGCCAGCCGCTGTGCGCCTCTATTTCAGGCCCGCGAATTTACCCACGCCGCGCATCTTCATTTTCGCCATGCTGCCGTATTGCTTCATCATGCGGCGCATGTCGGCGTACTGTTTGAGCACTTGGTTCACTTCCTGGACGCTTGTGCCGCTCCCGCGGGCGATGCGTTTGCGACGCTTGCCGTCAATCAGATTCGAGTTGGCGCGCTCGGCGGCGGTCATTGAATTGATGATGGCTTCGACGGAGCCGAGGCGCTTCTCGTCAATCTGCGCATCTTTCGGCAGTTTCGCGAACGGGCCGATTTTCGGCAGCATGCCCATCAATTGCTCGAGGGAGCCCATTTTCTTGATCTGGCGGAGCTGATCGCGGAAATCCTCGAGCGTGAAATCATCCTCTCGCAGCTTGCGTTCGAGCTCCTTGGCCTGCTTCAGGTCGATCGTTTTCTCGGCTTTCTCGATCAGGCCGAGGACGTCGCCCATCCCCAGAATCCGCGAAACGATGCGGTCCGGCAGAAACGGCTCGAGCGCATCGTACTTTTCGCCGACGCCCACAAATTTCACCGGCGCACCGGTGACTTTGCGAATCGAAAGCGCCGCGCCGCCTCGCGCGTCGCCATCCATCTTCGTCAGCACAACGCCGGTCACGCCCAGGCGCTTGTGAAATTCTCCAGCCGAGCGGACAGCGTCCTGGCCGATCATCGCGTCGGCAACGAACAGGAGTTCAGAGGGATTCAATTCACGCTTGAGAGTGGAGAGTTCGTTCATCAGCTCGTCATCAATGTGCAGGCGCCCCGCGGTGTCCACCAGCACCACGTCGCACGCCGAGAGTTTTGCTTCGCGCAGCGCGCCGCGCACGATCTCGAGCGGCTTGTCCGTGCCCGTGCCGGGCCAGCATGGCGTTCCCGTGGCTTTGGCCACTTGCGCCAATTGCTCGCGGGCGGCGGGACGGTACACGTCCGTGGAAACGACGATCGGGCGATGACCGTGCTCGGCGAGCCATTTGCCCATTTTTCCTGTGGATGTGGTCTTGCCGGAACCTTGCAGGCCGACGATGAGCCACACCGACGGCGGCCGGGAACCAAATTGCGGCTTGGCTTCGCGGCCGAGCAGATCGGCCAATTCGTCGCGGACAATTTTCACGACTTGCTGGTCGGGCGAGAGTTGTAGCAGTACGTCGGAGCCAAGCGCCTTCTGGCGGACGTGGGCGATGAACTCGTCGGCGACGCCGAGGTTCACGTCGCCATCGAGCAGCGCTTCGCGAATCTCGGCGAGCCCCGCGTCGAGGTGCTCTTCAGTCAGTTTTCCCTGGCCGCGAAGATTCTTGAATGCGCGCTGTAATTTGTCTGTGAGTGTCTCAAACATACGGTTCAATCATTGCCGCGTTCGCTCGCGTTCCTTTTCCGCGGCTCCATGAACGCGCCCACTTCTGCCGTCGGCAGAGCGCGATCGACGAATGTGAACGTCCCTTTTTCTTTCATCTCCTGTGCCGACCGGAACAACTCGCCCAACGCCGCCCGCGCAAGCGCTCCGCCGACGCTGATCCTTCGCGCCCCGGCCGCCGCGAGTTCCGCCAGCGGGAAATTCTGGCCCTTGATTCCTGCCAGCACGTTCACCGGCTTCGGCGCAACAGCCGCGCAAACTTCGCGGATCGCATCGAGGCTTGTTAATCCCGGGGCGTACAGCACGTCCGCTCCAGCTGCGGCGAACCCTTTTAACCGGCGGATGGTATCGTCGAGATTGGGGCGGCCGTGCAGAAAATTCTCTGCTCGCGCCGTGAGCATGAAGGGAAACGGCAGCTTCCGGGCCGCTTCCACCGCTGCAGCCACTCGCTCGACTGCTTGCTCGAATTCGTAAATCTGCCCGTTGCTCATGGCATCTTCGACTGAGCCGCCTATGATGCCCGTTCCTGCTGCCTCCAAAATCGTTTCTGCCACCGTCTTTGGGTCGTCGCCGAAACAATTCTCGAGATCCGCTGACACCGGCAAATCGCTTGCTTCGACGATTGTGCGGCAATGCGCCAGCACTTCCTCGCGCGTCACCTCTCCATCGCGGCGCCCGAGCGAAAACGCGAAGCCCGCGCTCGTCGTCGCCAGCCCCTCGAAACCCAGCCCTTCTAGCAACCGTGCCGACCCGGCATCCCACGGGTTCGGGATGATGAATGCTCCCGGCCCTTCGTGCAGCGCCCGGAATTTTTTCGCCTTATCGCTCTGGCTCACGTTCATATGTTCTCTTTTCGTCCGCGCGCACTCAATGTTTGATTCTAGGTGACGCGTCGAGGACGGTCAACGCGGCCTCTCTTGCATGCTCATTTCGCCGCTACGCTCCCTTCGCCCGGAGAGCGCTCGCCGGTGAGCGAATCGGCGGTCACAAAAATCGGTTCGATGTCCGTGGGCAGCGATTTCAAGCGAGCCAGGGCTTGCTGCGCGACCGGCCGGAGTGTGCCTAGCTCGGTCATCATTTTTTTCGCACCGTCATAATCGCCGGTAGCTTCGAGCGTCAGGAAGTCGTGGTCAAGGGCGCGGACCGCATCTTTGATTTTGCTGAAGTCCACGCTGAATGTGCCATCGGGATTGGCGAGGAAGCCGCCTTTGTCGAGCAGATAGTTGAACTGCACGGCCATGCCGCGCGCATGGGCATCCTGCAAGCCGAATCGCAACTCGCGGAAGGCGGAAGCCAGGTAGGTGGTGTAAAGCTGGCGCTCGGCTTCCGGGCCGTGGGGGAGCGGCGCCTGGATTTGGCCCTGGTCCGCTTGGGTCATCAGGAATTGCAGGGCGAAGAGGCCGGTGATGTCCGCCTTCGCTTCTTCGAGGGCGCTGTACTGCTCTTTCAGTTCGAGGCGGGGATTGGTATCGCGTCCCTTGATATTGATCTGGTGCGCCCCGATGCCGTGGCATAGCTCGTGGGCCACGATGTGGGTGAAGAATAGCTCGAAGCTCAAATCTTTTTGCGCGGCAGGCGGGAGGACGATCCGCGAGATAGGGATCAGCGTGGATTTGAATTTGGCTTCCTGGATGTTTTTGAGCATCACGCGCTTGCTGCCTTTTTGCTGCACCACGTTATCGTCGTTCGGCAGGTTGTAGGCGGCGGTGGCGATGCCATGATTTGCGTCGCCTGCGCCGAAGACTTCATTGACCACGCGAATCGGGGCGAGCGCGCCGAGTTTTGAATTGCGGTACTGAGGATCTTCGGGAAGATTGTTTTCGATGTCCTGCAAATGCTGGCCAAGGAAGGCGAGGCGGGCTGATTCTTTGTCGTCGCGCAAATTGATGAAGGCTTCGAACGCGGCCTTGTAGCCCAACAATTCGTCCTGGTAAGTCTCGTAGGGGCCGAAGGTGACGTCGAGCGGGGCGTCGAGGTCCATCCAGGCCATATCGCTTTCGAAATAATTGTTGGAAGCGAAGGCATCGGCGCGAGTGAGGAGGACTTTTTTCAGGCTGGCGTTGTCGGTAAGCGCGGCGGCTTCGCGGAGAAGTTTTCCGGCCTGCTCGAGATCTCGCTTGTACTCGACATTGTAGGGAACCGTTTCGAGTTTGTGGTCCGCGCCGCGGCGAATGACGCTGAAGAATCCCAGGGCGAATTCCTTATGCTCCGGGTAGAGCTTGTTGACCCAGCTTTCGAATTCTTCCTTGGTCATGTCCTCGGGATAGAAATTTGCTCCCAGCGGCTTTCGCGGAGGGACGCCGGGGAGGAAGGGGGTGTAGCCGTCAATTTCGGACCACGGGCCTTTGTTGATCCAGAAATAGTGGAGGCGTTCGCGGCCGAGGGGAGATTTGTCTTGTTGCAGCTTTTGGTAGAGCGCGAGATCGCCGCTCCAGAACTGGCGCATGAAGATGCGATTGACGATGCGGGCGGCCTGGACGAGTTTTGCGAGCGCCTTTTGATCGCCCGGCGAGAGGGAAGTGACGTCCACTTTGAGGGCGGTGGGCGCAAAGCGCGCGGTCATCGCCTCGAGCGCAGGAAGGTCTGGGATGGAGGCGGCCGGCTTTTGAGCCGCCGCGTAAACAACGCCACAACACAATGTTAGGAGAAGTAATTTTCGCATGGCGAAGAAGATACCACCGCCGGGCGTTTTCATGGGTGCCGGTGGGAATTTTTCTGTTTGCGTCGCGTCTGGCCGCCGGCCCGAGAATTTCGGAGTTCGCGGGAAGTTGTCGCCGGCGGAAAGCCCGATTTTGTTGCTAGTAGGAATTCGCGAAATGCTTTGATTGCAATCAGTTAGTTCGAATCTTGAGTTGGTGACTGTTGCTACTAGGATTTGGGGACCCGTGGTTTGAAGCCGGTTGTTAGAGCAGTTCGGGTGTGGAAGATGGACGGAAGAAAAAAGTGGTGAAAGTTGGCTATTAGACTTGGTGGCCGCCGTGTGTTTTCTATGAGTTAGCATGATTTCTAATCGTCCGGTTGGCTATTAGAAATCCGGCGGTTGGAGACCAGGCGACTTGGGATTCTTGGAGAGCCCAAAATAGAGGCAGGCGGCGTGATTCCGCCCGGGGCGGGGCAGTTTTTGAGTTGATTTTCCTTAGCCACGAGTGAGGGTAGCACGAAGAAAAGTGAAATTCTACTGGTCGAAAGGACAAGGGAGGGCAAGAAAGGGGCAGGAACGCAGGGTGTGCTCGTGAACCTGTACTTTCGAATGCCGAGAGGGCTTGCGGTGCGTCAAAAGAGGGGACGGGGCGGGGCGGTGGCCGGTACAATTGGTCTGGCACGCAAGCGCGCTGCGACAAATGTCTATGGAGGCTTCATGAAATTGGTGCACCCGGCGGTGTGGGTTTTTTTGCCTGTGCTGATATTTTCGATTGCGCTTTCGCTGCATGGCAGAGATGGGCAGAGCCTGGAGGCGCGGCGGCAGCAGTTGGATAAACTGGTTGCCGAGGAATGGGAGTACGAGCTGCGCGAGTCGCCGGAATTGGCGACCGTGATCGGAGACTACCGCTACAACGATCGCTGGAGCGACATTTCTCTCGCGCACGTCGCGCAGTCGAAGCAGGACATTCAGAAATGGCTTGCGCGCTTCGACGCCGTGGACACGACCGGCTTCCCCGAGCAGGAAAAACTCAACCAGTCGCTGATGGTGCGCGCATTGAAGCAGCGCCTGGAATCCATCGAGCTGAAGAATTACGAGATGCCGGTGGACCAGTTCTACGGCGTGCAATTGCAATTCGCGCAGTTCGTGACGCTGGTGCCCTTTAATTCCACGAAACAATATGAGGATTACCTCGCTCGGCTGCACCAGCTTCCACGCGAACTGGATGACGTGACGGAAACGCTGAAGCAGGGCGAGCGAGACGGTCTGATGCCGCCGCGCTTTCTGCTCGAAAAAACCGTGGGCCAGTGCAAATCCATCGCGGAGCCTGCGGGCGAGGCGAATGCCTTTGGGCAGCCAGCGGCGCATTTTCCCGATGCGGTGCCGGCGGCGGACCGGGCGCGGCTGCATGATGCCGTCGTCGCCGCGGTGAATAACGAGGTGCGGCCTGCGTATATGAAACTCGCGAATTTCATCGTCACGGAATATGCGCCGAAGGGCCGGACCGAGCCCGGCCTATGGGCGCTGCCGGATGGCGACGCGCGCTACCGCTTTCGCATTCACGAGCAGACCACGACGAACATGGACCCGGAGGCGATTCACGAGCTTGGGTTGAAGCAAGTGGCGCAGATCGAAGCAGAGCAACTGGCGATCGCGAAGAAGCTGGGCTTCGCGGATGTGCAGAGCTTGCGGGCATCTGTGAAGACGAATCCGAAACTTTTTGCCACCTCGCGCGAGCAGATTCTCGATAAATACCGGCAATACATCGCGCAGATGGAGCCGGAGCTGCCGAAATTATTTGGGCTGCTGCCGAAGACGCGAGTGGAAGTGCGGGCGGTGGAGGCGTTCCGCGAGAAAGAGGCGGCCTCGGCTGAGTATAGCCAGGGGACGCCGGATGGGTCGCGGCCGGGCGTCATCCACGTGAACACCGGCGATTTCGCGCACCGGACGCTTGTGAACGTGGAATCCACGGCGTATCACGAGGGCGTGCCCGGGCATCACATGCAGATTTCCATCGCGCAGACGCTGCCGGGGCTTCCTCCGTTTCGACAGCAGGCGAGCTACACGGGATATGTCGAGGGCTGGGCGCTTTATTCGGAGCGCCTCGGGAAGGACATAGGATTTTATCAGGACCCATATTCGGATTATGGACGGCTTTCGGATGAAATGTTGCGCGCGATCCGGCTGGTGCTTGATACCGGCGTGCATTACAAGCATTGGACGCGGCAGCAGATGATAGATTTTTTTCACGCGCACTCGTCGGAGGATGAGCCGGACGTGCAGGCGGAGACGGACCGGTATATTGCGATTCCGGCGCAGGCGCTTTGCTACAAGCTTGGGCAGCTGGAGATTTTGAAACTGCGCGAAGAGGCGAAGACGGAGCTTGGGAGCAAGTATGATATTCGCGCGTTTCATGACGAGATACTCGATGGCGGGGCGCTGCCGCTTGATGTGCTGGATGCGCGCGTGACGGCGTGGATCGCGGCGCAGAAAGCTGGGAAGGCGGCTGCAGGGGAATAGGAGCTGGGTGGATTTGGGGACTGCATCGGGCGGTGGGGCGAGGTGCCTAGGAAAGGAAAAGGACTTAATACGGAGAGCGTGCCGGGGCTTGCGATCCGAAGATAGATGGAGGCGATCGGGGCGAGGGTGGGTCGTAGGAGCGCAGACAGGAGTGTCCGCGCCACGAAAGGCAAAACCGGGCGGGGCGCGGGGGCGGGAACGATTGACAGGCGTGGGGGGATGCAATACGGTGCGCATGGGAATGACTGCGGAGGTGGCGCGATGAAATCATTTATCCTGGGAGTGGTGCTGCTGTGTTGCTATGCCGTGCAGGCACAGGCGCCGGCTGCGGCTCCGGTGGCGCTGAAGGACGAGCCGCACCACCACCTGATTTTCGAGAATGAGTATGTGCGCGTGTGGGCATTTGGGATCACGGGGCACGATACGACGCTCGTCCACAATCACGATCTGCCCTACCTGGGAATAGCGCTGGGCCCGGCGGATTACGTGAACGGCGTAACCGGCAAGCCAGAGACGCACGCGAAGCTCGCGGATGGGCAGGTGAACTATTCGAAGGGCGGGTTCTCGCACCTAGTGCGCACGGAGACGGACATGCCGTTCCGGAATTTCACGATCGAGCTGCTGAAGCCGCAGGGCACGCCGCGCAATCGCTGCGTGGCCGTGGTGGCTGGGCAGCCGCTCGGCGAATGCCCGAAAGGAAATGTGGGTGGGGCGAATGAGCTAGGGGCGCCTTCGCTCAAACCAGTGTTCGAGACGGACGAGATGGTTGTCGAGTCGGGGGTGATTGCGGCGAGGGGATCGTACACGGAGGTCGCGGGGCTGCCGGCGCGGTTGTTGCTGGTGCTCGACCAATCCACGCTTACTGTTGAGTCTGAGGGCCAGCCTGCAAAGGTGCTGCACACGGGCGACGTTCTCTGGCTTCCCGCGAAGGCCAAGGCTACGTTTGCGAATGCCACTGCTTTACAGACGTGTGCGTTTGACCTGGTGGAATTCATGGATGGTGGCGGGAAGAATTAGGCGCGGGGTGCAGCAATGCCCAGCGCTAAAGCGCACATTATGAGTCGAAGCTTTTCCCGGAGCGCTGAACCGCTCCTTCCCCCTGTTGAAACAGGGGGCTCCCACCGGGCACAGACCGGGCAAATCACCGAAAGTCCGCGCGAAGATGTAAGTGAGGAGTGGCGACCGAGGCGAGCCTCGCCCGAATTGACCCCGCCCCGGCAAGCCGGGGCGTAACAAAGCGGCGACCAGCCGGCGCACTCCAAATGGGAGGAATGCGGCGCGGCGGCGAGGCGAGTGGATAGCGGTTCCTTGACCGTTCTGCGTCGCTCCACTAGACTAGTTGTTTCGCCTTTGGCGCGCGCGATGCGTGGTGGCACGCGCGATGGATAGTAGCCGGGGCAAGTCATATTAAGGAGCGAACTCTTTGCCGAAACGCACTTTTCAACCTCACGTGCGCCGCCGTCACAAGAAGCATGGCTTCCGCGCACGAATGAAGAGCCAGGGTGGACGGAAAGTCCTTGCGCAACGCCGCAAGAAAGGGCGCCACAGTCTCACGCGCGTCTGACCCGCCGCGGTACGGATTTCCCCGCGCAAGCCGACTGGTGCGCCGCGTCGAATATGACGCGGTGTACCGGGAGGGGCGGCGCCGGTCGAGCCGGGAGTTCGCCGTTTTTCTTCGACCCAACGGAATGGAGCTGAGCCGCTTCGGCTGGAGCATCAAGAAGGCGCTGGGCAACGCTGTGAGGCGCAACCGCATGCGGCGGCGCATTCGCGAGATAATAAGATTACACCGACAGGAGATTGCCCCGGGATGGGACATCGTGATTCACCCGCGCAGCACGGTCGCGACGGCGAAATTTACGGCGCTCGAGGAAGAGCTGCTGAAATTGATGCCGCGCACGGCGCCCGCGGAATCCGCGAAGACGTGAAATCCATTGGCGTGTGGTTTCTGCTGGGATTCGTCCGCTTCTACCAGATATTTCTTGGGCCGTTTTTCGGCGGGGCCTGCAAATTTTATCCTTCGTGTTCGAAATATGCGTATGAAGCGATTGAGAAGCACGGCGTGCGGCGGGGATTCGTGCTGGCGATGAAGCGGCTGGGGCGGTGCCGTCCGTTTACGCAGGGTGGATACGATCCGGTGCCGGATGCGCATGGCGGTGCTGAGAAATTCGCTGAGCCGCCGGCGGAATTGCCCGAGCGCGCGGAAATTTTGGACGAGCAATTCATTCCTCCGAGCGATCGCTTCGGCGATGGCGCTCGGGGCGATCAGGAGCGCACGCTGTGAATGATATGTCCGACCAGGTGCGCGCAGTAGTTTTCGTCTTGCTGGCACTGGTGATCCTTTTCGCGTGGCAACATTTTTACAAGCCGGCGGTGCCGCCTCCGCAGCCGAACGCGACGACGCCCGCGCAGACAATCCCGCATTCAACTACGGCGCCGCCGGTGGCAGCCGCGACTACAAAGACTCCCGGCATTGGTCGCGTGTCCGCCGTCCCGGTGATCCCGGTGATCCTGGAGAACGAAGAGAAGACGGTGGTGGTGGAAAGCCCGCTCTACCGCGTGGAATTGTCGAATCGCGGCGGCGTGGTGAAAAGCTGGAAGCTGAAGAAATATTTTGACGACCAGAAGCCGCCGCATGACCTGGATCTCGTCAATCCGGATGTGGCCGGTGAGCTTGGCTGGCCATTTTCGCTGATGCTCTTCGACGCGCAACAGGAAACGCTGGCGAATTCATCGCTCTACCAGATCACGCCCGAGTCGAATCATTTCACAGCGCCCGCGACGATTACTTTTCATTGGAGCGACGGGCATCTGGACGTCACGAAAAAGATGACGTTCAACGAGAGCTACGAGACGTCGATTGAGACGTCCGTCACGTTTGACGGCAAGCAGGTGCAGGGCTCCGCGATTGCGTGGCGCGGCGGGTTTGGCGACAAGGCCGTGTACCGGGCGGCGCTGCTCGTGAATGTTTTTTACAAGCTCAACGGCAAGCTCGAACTTCTTCCGCTGAAAAAGCTCGGCGCTTCCGGCAATCAGATTCAGCCGGTGATGCAGGCGGGCCCGCTCGAATTCACGGGCATGGAAGATCAGTTTTTCACCGCGAGCTTTATGCCCGACAGCACGGGGCTCTCGCTGTGGCATTGGACGCAATTCCATCACATCACCACGGGCGAGAAGCCGGAAGCCGAGCAGGTGGCGGAGATGGCTGCCGGCTCGCCGATGCCGGAGCCGCTCCAGATGCGCGTCTATGTGGGGCCGAAAGATTTGACGCTGCTAAGCCGCGAGAAGCCTCCGCTCGATGAGCTGGTGCAATTCGGGTGGACGGGAATTATCGCCAAGCCGCTATTTGAAGTGCTGAAGTGGATTCACAAGTACATTCCGAATTACGGTTGGGCGATTGTGGTGCTGACGCTGGTGATTAACGGCGTGATGTTTCCGCTGAAGATGAAAAGCTGGCGCTCGATGCAGAAAATGCAGAAAGCGGCGCCGGAAATCAAGCAGATACAAGATCGCTACAAGAAATATTCGATGAGCGATCCGCGCAAAAAGAAAATGAATGAAGAAGTGATGGCCATTTACTCGCGCGAAGGCATCAACCCGATGGGAAGCTGCCTGCCGATGCTCTTTCAAATGCCCATTTGGTGGGCGCTGTGGCGCGTGTTGAATGGGGCGATCGAATTGCGGCATGCGCCGTGGTCCGGCACGTGGATTCACGACTTATCGGCGATGGACCCGTATTATATTTTGCCGATCGTGATGACCATCACCATGTACCTGATGACGAAAATGACGCCGCAAACCTCGGCGGATCCGGCGCAGCAGAAAATGATGGCGCTGATGCCGCTCTTCATGGGTTTCATTTTCTTCAAGCTATCGAGCGGGTTGAACCTCTACATGTTCACGAGCAACCTGGTGGGCATGGGCCAGCAATATTATCTGAACCGGACGGAGCCGCTTCCGTCGCGGAGTAAATTCAAGAAGAAGCCTGAGACGGCATGAACGAAGGACACGCGGCAACCGGCAAGAGCCCGATGAGGAAGGAATATCCGCAGGGCGAGGCGCGGCTGGACCGTGCGCGCGCTCTTGAGGAACTGAAGCGCTTTTTGGATATCGCAGTGCGTGATATGCATCTCGAAATCGAGTTTGAGATTCAGACGCCTGCGGCGGGCGAGGCGGCGCCGGATGAGGCGGAAATTGCCGTGGCGTTCCGCGGCGCCGATCAGGATTTTCTGCTGGAGCGGAACGCGGAGCTCCTGCTGGCGCTCGAGCACGTGGCGCATCGCTGGCTGCGTCTGGATCCGCGGCTGCATGATCGCGTGCGATTTGATTGCGGCGATTACCGCTCGGTGCGCCTGGAAGAGCTGAAGCTATCGGCGCGCGTGGCGGCGCAGCGCGTGCGAGAGACGGGGCAAGCGTTCCGTTTCAATCCGATGTCGTCGCGCGAGCGGCGCATTATTCACCTGGAACTGACCGGCGCGGCCGGCATTCGCACGATCAGCGAGGGTATAGGCGACCATCGGCAGCTTGTGATTTATCCCGCCGGCAAAAAATAGCAGGCGCGATCCTTCTTCGTTCGCGGATTCCATTCATCAAGATGATTTAAATTTCGACGGCGTAGCCTTGCTTGCCCACGTTGAAACACTGCGTCTGGCCGATGCGATCGGTGCGTCCGGCGGCTTCGTGGATGTGGCCGCAAAATAGATATGCGGGTTGGACGCGTTCGACCCAGGCGCGGAGCGTGGGGCTGCCGGCATGTTTGCCGGGAGCAAATTCATCGAGCTTTGTGCGCTGGGGCGGGAAATGAACGACGAGGTAGAGCGGCTCGAATCCTTCGAAGGCCGCGAGCGCCTTTGAAATTTCGTCTTCGGAATATTCGCCGGGAGTTTTGAACGGCGTGATGTTGCTGTAGCCGAGACCCGCCCAGTGCGTCGCGCCGGATGCAGAAGGAAGCGTGCGTACTTGGCGATGAAAATCGAAAAAGCCGAACTGTTTGCAGAAGGCGCTTGTTTCCTCGTGCGTTTCGTGATTTCCCGGGAGCACCCAGAGGCGCTCGCCGAGCGGCTTGAGGGCTTCGCCGCAACGATCGAGGGCGCGGCCGAAGGTGGAGAGGTCGCCCGCGGCGACGTAAATATCGGCCGGTTGCGCGATGATTTTTTCGAGCGCGCGCAGGTCGCCATGAATGTCGCTGAAGATCAGGATTTTCACTGGCCGCCTCCGGTGCGCGGCGCCGGCGAGATTTTCTTCATACTGCGCCGCAGGAATCCATTCGATAGCCAGCCTTCTTCGACCACATTCCCAGCGGAATCGAAAACGACGCGATAGGTGAACGGCTGCGGCTCGCCGCGGCGCGGATTCACGAAACGATGCTCGCCGAATTCGACCGCGTGGTAGCCGTCTTCGATTTCCGTGCGGATCACCGGGAAGCGCGCAAATTGCAAATAGAGTTGGACCTCCGGGAGGCGCAACGCGCGGGCGGTGAATTCGTCCGGTGGAGAATCGGCGACGAAGTGGAAATCTGGCGCCACCGGATCGCGCAGGTCCATGCGCGTTTGATAGACCCCGTCCGTCGAACGGATGAGGCCGCCCCAACTCAGCAGCGATGGCGCCAGCGGAATGGCCGCTATGCGATCTACTGCTATGTGATTTTCCGCGGCGAAAGATTGCACGCGCTTAAGAGCAGCGCGATGCGCGACGCCGCAGGCGAATAGATAGCCGATCAGGACGTACGTTCCGGCCTGGCACCAGCGTGCGCGCGTGAAGCGCAGCCCAAAATCGCCGCGCGCCGGAAGAAAAAACAGCGCGATAAATATCAGACTCGCGAGCGCCACGATCCACAGATGGAATGGGTACTGTACCGAGCGCGCTATCTCCCAAACAGCCAGTGCGCCGAGCGTGAATAGCGCCCACATGCGGATGGCGCGGCCACGCCATCTTTCCCGGTCACGATAAACCCATGCAGCCACCTGCGGCAACAATGCGATCGAGGTGAAAGTGAAATCAATGATGAAAAGCATGTCCCATGCGACGCGCTGCCAGGAAATCGGGTCCCATATGCGCGTGCCGAACGAGGTCATGCCGTCGAGAACGATATGGCTCGCGATGGCGACCATATAAATCAATGTCAGCGCGCCTTGCGAGGGCGCTTCGATTCCGCGGCGGCGCGCGACCCAGCGAGTGAGCCACGCGAGAAGGGCCGCGAAAAACGGCATGGCGACAAACGAATGCGTGATCCCGCGGTGATACTTCACGATGGAAAGAGGATCGCGCGAGGCAATTTCCTCGACGACGTCCAAATCCGGAAACATCGCGCCGACCGTAGCGGCAAAGACCGCAACGCGCCCCTGCCGCTCCGAAAAATATCCTTTGCCGATGAGCGCGCCAACGATGCCGTGGGTTACGGTGTCCATGAAGAATTCGAAAAAGGGAAAGTGTACACGATTCGAGATTCTTCAGGCGATCTCGATGAGCGGTGAGCGCTTGGCGACGACCTCTCCGATGATCTGTGCGGAGACGCCGCGGCGCTCGAGCGCGGACTGAGCGGCTGCGGCAACTTCGGGGGCGACGGACGCGAGCAGCCCGCCGGAAGTTTGCGGATCGTAGAGCAGCGCCTGGAATTCTTCGGGGACGGAATCCTGGAAGACAGCGCAGCCTTCGATAAATTCGCGGTTGTTCTTCATGCCGCCGGAGAAAAATTTGGCGCGCGAGGCTTCGACGGCGCCGGGGAGATAAGCGACACGAGAGTAGTTAATTTTCAGCGAGACGCCGCTGCCGATGGCCATCTCGCGCGCGTGGCCGAGCAGGCCGAACCCGGTAACATCGGTGACGGCGTGAATGGGGCGCTCGCCTTTTGCAGCATCGTCAATTTCGTGGAGCGCGTCCGCGGCGTCGCGATTCAGCCGCGTCATGGAAGCTGTCGAAGCGGCGACCCACGCTTCTTCCGCGCGGCCCTGCTTGAGCGCCGTCGAGATTACGCCCGTGCCGATAGATTTGGTGAGCAGGAGCGCATCGCCCGGCTGCGCCCCGACATTTTTCCAGATGCGCTGGGGATGGATCACGCCCGTGACGGCATAACCGAATTTCAATTCGTCGTCGCGAATGGAATGGCCGCCGACGACCGTGCAATTCGCTTCCGCCATTTTGGCAAGGCCGCCGCGCAGAATTTGTTCCAGGATTTCGGGCGGCGCGGAAGCAGGAAAAGCCACGATCGTGAGAGCGGAAACGGGACGGCCGCCCATGGCGTAGACGTCGCTCAATGAATTGGCAGCGGTTACCTGGCCGAAGAGCGCGGGGTCGTCAACGATGGGCGTGAAAAAATCGACAGTCTGGACGATGGCGAGGTCGTCTCTCAGGCGATAGACAGCGGCGTCGTCGCTGGTTTCGAAGCCGACGATTAGATTCGGATCCGTCTGCGGCGGCAGGCGTTTCAGCACGGCGTCGAGAATGCTGGGGCTTAATTTTGCGGCGCAGCCAGCCGCTTTTGCTGTTGTGGTTAAGCGCACTGCCGTGTGTGCCAAGGGCGTGGCCTCCTAAATTACACGTGGACAATTATAACGCCACCGCGATACGGAACCGCCAGGATTGGGTAGGCGACGGGCGCGCAAGTCTCGGAAATGTGTCGCACCTACGGCGCTCGGAACTTTTCTCGCTCACTTTCCCAGCGCTCACGCGCTGGGCTAGCTTGTTGCGCGCCTACGGCGCTCGATTTGGAG
Source organism: uncultured Acidobacteriota bacterium (assembly GCA_963701005.1). GTDB lineage: Bacteria > Acidobacteriota > Terriglobia > Acidiferrales > UBA7541 > Palsa-295. The sequence goes on along the minus strand of OY969555.1, from coordinate 105,827 downwards.
AATCATACGAAATTCCCTTCAGATTGGGGCCGCGCCTACGGGGCTTGTTATTGGCTCGATTCAATTGCTTCTGCTTGTGGCTGCTTGTGAGAGCGCGGAGCCTAGAGAACGCGAGTACTATTGCCGGCCTCGCATACGCGGGCTAGATTCCGGTTGGCGTTCCTCGGAGCACACTTACAATCGAAGATAGGGTTTTTGGCATTTCTCCGATGCTGCGCGGCTGACCGGGGGGATTGTTTTCCCCATCGCCTGTTGGACAGCCGGGGCGCATTGGGAGCACTTGAATGATCATCCCGATTGCACATGAGGATCAGCGAGGGCGGCGGTGGCCGTACGTTACCATCGTCATCATCGCCATGAATCTCGGGATTTTTCTCTTCACGCATTCGCGGATGGAAGAGGAACAAAAAGAGACGAGCAGAGTGTATTTGCACGTGTGGGCGTTGGGCGCGCGCTATCCGGACGCGGTGCTGACCCCGGACGAGACGGCGTTGGTCGATGCCGTGAAACGCGAGCACCCGGGGGCGTACGCGGAGCTGCAGTTGCCCAACCGTCAGGCATTCGACGCCTGGGATGCGGAGATGCTTTCGGGCAATTGGTCGGATGTGGAAGTGAACGCCCAGGTGGCGGTTCTCGAGACGCAACTGGAACAAGACCACCGGGATTCGATCGCATGGAACTACGCGTTTCATCCTTACCATCCGACGGCCATCAGCTATATCACGGCGAATTTCCTGCATGGAGGATGGCTGCACATCATCTTCAACATGTGGTTCCTGTGGCTGGCGGGAACGGTGCTGGAGGACGCTTGGGGACGGGTGGTCTATCCAATTTTTTATTTAATCTGCGGCGCCCTGGCGATGGCTATTCACGGAGGAATTTTCCGTGGAAGTTTTACGCATGTAGTAGGGGCCTCGGGAGCGATTGCTGGGCTCATGGGTGGATTCCTGGCGCGCTTTCCGAAGACAAAGATAAGGCTGGCCTGGTTCGTCGTTTTCCGCTTCTTCAAGTTCTCCGTGCCGGCGTACATCATTTTGCCACTTTGGCTCGCAATTCAGGTGTTCTGGGGTATCTGGTCCAGGTCGTCGGGAGGCGTTGCCTATTGGGTGCATGTGGGCGGATTCGCATTCGGCATGGTGGGCGCGGTGATTCTGAAGTACAGCGGCATCGAGCATTCGTTGGATCAGGCGATTGAGGCCAAGGTGAGTTGGACGGCGGATGCGCCGATTGTGCGCGCGACCGAGCTATTGGGGGAAAATCACGCGGGCGAGGCTATCTCCGAATTGCAGAAGCACGTGAAAGATAAACCGGATTCCGTGGATGCGCACGAATTGCTGCTCAAAGCGCAGGAGAAGGTGTCGGACACCGCGGGGCAAAAGGAGACGCTGGCAAACCTTTGCCGGTTGTATGTGAGCGCGGGAGACCCGGACACGGCGTGGAATTACTACGTGCAATTCACCAATCTGGGCGGCGATCGATTGCCACGAGGCGTGTGGCTGGAATTGTGCCGCTACCAGGAGAGCCAGCAGAATTGGGACCGCGCCGTCTCCGAATACGAAAATTTCGCGAAGGCGAATTCGAAGGAACGTGCTTCAGTCCCAGCGCTGGTTTCTGCCGCGCGCATTTGCCAGTCGAAGCTCTTTCGAGTGGCGGACGCCGAGCGCTTGTACAAGGCTGCCGCGGCCTCGCCCGTCCCGCACACCGATGTCGAGGGGGCGATCCAGGACGGGCTAAAGCAGTGTGCGGCTTTGGTGCCCTCCGCGGGCTCCTACGCAAAATAGCCTTTGAGCTTTGCCGTGCGGCGGGGCTAGGCGTGCGCTGCGGACCGGATGGGGATGGTGATGGGTTTGGCTGCCTGTGTTGCGGCCAGCATGTGGCAGCGACCGTCAAAGACGGCGCCCGGTTCGATAATCAGGCACGGCGTGTGGATTTCCCCAGTGACGATAGCCTTCGTTTGGATCTCCACTTTGCCTTTCGCGTGGATTGTGCCGTCAAACCGGCCGGCGATGATGACGTAATTCCCTTCAATCTGCCCTTCAATGGCTGCGTTTTCGCCGAGGATGAGGGTTTCGGAAGAGACGAGCGTCCCCTTCATTGTGGAATCAATTCGGAACGTCCCGGTGGTCTCGAGTTTTCCTTCGAGCTTGACGCCCTTCTCGAGAAAGCCAGTCCATTCGCCGGAATCATGACGCTTTCGGTCAAACCAGGCCATTAGTCTCCCCTATATTTGTAGTCTTATCTTTGCATTAATTGATCGTAGATGCGCGCTAAATCGCTACCATCGTAGTACTCAAAGATTAACTGGCCGGCCTTGCCGGGGCGATTGGGATGGATGAGCACGCGAGTTCCGTATTCACGCTGGAGCTCTTCGATGGCTGCCTTCGTATTCGGATCGGGAGATACGACGGCTGGCGCTGGTCGCTGCCTGCCGCTCCGAGCCGCCATGCGTTCCACTTGGCGTACGGTCATGCCGCCGCGTGCGATGCGCTTGGAAAGCGCCAGGCGTTGACTCACATCAGGAATTGCGAGGAGAGCGCGGCCGTGTCCGGCTGAGAGTCGGCCTTCTTCGAGAAGCTCTTGAATCGGTTCTTCGAGCTTGAGGAGGCGGACGGCATTGGCAATCGTGGCGCGATCTTTTCCTGTGCGCTCGGCTACTTGCTCTTGCGTCAGGCCGAATTCGTCGGTGAGAAGCTGAAATGCGTGCGCTTGCTCGATGGGATTCAAATCCTCGCGCTGAAGATTTTCCACGAGCGTCATTTCGAGCGCCATTTCTTCCGGCACGTCGCGGACAACCACGGGCACGCGCGAAAGTGCGGCTTTCTGGGCGGCACGCCAGCGACGCTCGCCGGCGATGAGCTGAAAGCGGGCTCCGATTTTGCGCACGACGAGCGGCTGGACGATTCCGCTTGCGCGAATCGAGCGCGCCAGCTCTTCGAGCGCCTCTTCGCGAAATCGCGTGCGAGGCTGGTAGGGGCTGGGCTCAATCAGGTCGATATCGACCTGGAAGAGGCCGTCAGCTGGTGGTGTTGCCGGGGCCAGGGCCACCGCTGTCGCTGTCCCCGCCGCCGCTCCCGCTACTCCCGGTGCTCCCGCCGCTGGTTGCGCTGCTGCCGGCTGCGGCTGCTGAGGCGGCTGCTGGGGCTCCGGCTCCCGTATCAGCGCGCTCAGCCCCCGGCCCAAAGCGTTTCTGGGCATTGACGATAACCTCCTTCGCAAGTTGGATATAGCTCTCTGCACCTTTACTATGTATGTCGTAGAAGATTACTGGCTTGCCGTGGCTTGGAGCTTCTGCCAGACGGACGTTTCTTGGGATCACCGATTCGAGCACCTGTGTACCGAAGAAGCTGCGAAGATCGGCGGCGACTTGCTTCGAAAGCGTTGTCCGGTCATCGTACATCGTCAATAGAATCCCCTCGATAGCGAGTGTGGGGTTGATTGTGCGGCGGATTCGCATGAGCGTATCGAGTAGCTCGGAGACGCCTTCGAGAGCCAAGTATTCACACTGAATGGGAATGAGAACGGAGTCGCTTGCGGCCAGAGAATTGAGTGTCAGCAGGTCCAGCGATGGCGGCGAATCGATGAGAATGAAGGAATATACCTCCCTTAGCGGCTGAAGGAGGGCTTTGAGGCGATATTCGCGGGCTTCCATCGAAACGAGCTCGACAGAAGCGCCGACGAGATTTTTGTCAGATGGGATGATATCGAGGCCTTCTACCTGGGTGCGGAGAATGATGCGATCCGACGGCTCGGCCAGAATCAGGGACTGATAGAGAGTGCGGCGGGCCGGATCCTTGGGGAATCCTAGAGCGCTGGTGGTGTTTGCCTGTGGATCGCAATCAATGACTAATGTGCGCTGCTCGGCGACGGCCAGAGAGGCGCCGAGGTTCACTGCGGTTGTTGTTTTACCTACTCCGCCCTTTTGATTGGCGATTGCAATAATTCGCGCCAAATACATTCCCCCAGTAGAAGCGCGACTGTATCAGATTTTTTTTGGGAGTTGCAAGATGTTTCACGTGGAACACGCATCGATCGAGCGTTATTCGCGACGATTGTTCCACGTGGAACAAGAGTTCCGCTGCTTATCTGGAATATGGCAAGCCAGAAAGGACAAATCTGCGCTTTGAGCCGGGAATGTGAGCTGGGTCTTGCCATTTCCAGCGCTTGTCCGTGGAAATTTTTGCGACATCCTCTTCACCAAGCCAAAGCACTAATCTTCCCGAGGCTGCAAGTTGCTTGCGGGACCATTCTAGGAGCCCGGCGTGATTTCCAAGGGCGCGGGCGGTAATAAAGTCGAACGGGTCAGCGCTTTCGGGCACTTTTTCCATACGTTCGCGTATGACTTCGGCGCCGGAAAAGCCCAGTTGTCGAATGACCTCCCTCAGGAACGCCGCCTTCTTCGCGTTCGACTCGATCATAATCAAAGCCAGGTCTGGCGAGAACAAGCGCAACGGCAAAGCTGGAAATCCGGCACCTGATCCAACGTCGGCGAGCCGACCATTGAGTATGGGAACGCATACGGTTGCGTACAAGCTCTCGCCGAAATGGAATCGGAGGACCTCGATCGGGTCTGTGACGGTCGTCAGGGAGACCTGAAGGTTCCACCGCAGGAGGAGAGAAATGTACGAGTTTATCGAGCGGCACTGCACCTCATCCGGGGCAATGCCGTACGGGGAGAGTTCGTCCTGAATCAGTTGGCATGGAATTTCACCCATATTTATATACTATTATTATAGTAGTACATATATAGTAATAATGATATATTGGGAAGTGCCGACTTTGACTCTCTCTGGGCACCCGAGGCCAGCGCGGTGGCGAGTCGGCTAGGTGCCAAGAGTCCTACGGTTAGGTCGGCTACGAAATGAGCGATGAATGGCGCAAGCAAACTGCCGGTCCAGGCACGAACCGTGGAAAACAAGAGTCCGACAATAGATGTGGAAATCAGCCCGCGTCGGCCCTGATAGAGATGGGCTAGTGCGAACAGCGCCGCGGAGCCGATTATTCCGGCGACGATATAGCCCCCGGACACTGATTCAAAGACAAACTGCACGAACCCCCGATAAATCAGCTCTTCACAGACGGCAACCGTTGAGACAAGGGCGAAGAACACCAGCCGTTCGAGGTTGTCCTGGGGGAAAATTTTTAGCGCAAGCTGCGGGACGATGCCCTTGATCTCCTCGGGCCGCGTGACGAGACGTCGCAAACTCGCCAGCTGACTGGCGAGAAATAGCGCAGCAAGCGCAACGGATACTTCAATCGTAAGCTGTAGCCGTGGAATCGCGAGCCCAAGCGTTGACGCGACGATCCCATGAGCGCTCGAGCGCCAGAGAATCACGGCAGCCGCGAGCCACTGGAATGCGATGGTGGACGCATAAAGCGTGAGGCGATCCATCTTTGTCGTCTGCTGCAACTCGAGAAGCTGGCGAATGCGGCGACGGCCGAGCCAGGGCACAACGACGCCGAGAAAAAGCAAGATGAGCGCGAAATCCCAGTGCATCACGGTAGATGAAAGCATTTTTGCGCGGGCGGGGCAAGCCGAACTCCTGTTGACACTGGCGGACAAGCCGCCGTATCGTTTCTTCTTCTTCACAACGAGCGAATATGAAAATTCTGGTACTTGGCGGCGGGGGGCGCGAGCATGCGCTGGTCTGGAAGCTGCGCCAGTCGCCGGCCACCGAAAAAATCTGGTGCGCGCCTGGAAACGGCGGAATCGCAAACGATGCGGAATGCGTGCCGCTGGACCTGAGCGATGTGAAAGCGACGGCCGACTTGGCGGCCAAGCTCGGGGCCGATCTCACGATTGTGGGACCGGAATTGCCATTGGTGTCAGGCGTCGCGGATGAATTCGAGCGCCGCGGTCAGTTGCTTTTGGGTCCGGTGCAGAGGGCCGCGCAGCTCGAAGGAAGCAAAATTTTCGCAAAGCAGTTCATGGAGCGGCACGGTATTCCGACTGCAGCCATATACGGGACGTACGATTCGGCCGTGGATGCTTACACGGCGCTCTGTTCGGTTGATTGGCCGCTGGTAATTAAGGCGGACGGCTTGTGCGCGGGCAAGGGCGTCCTCGTTACATCCTCGCCGGATGAGGCGACCACATTCATCGAACGCGCGATGGAAAAACTCGAGTTCGGGGTCGCGGGGAAGCGTCTTCTGCTGGAAGAGGGGCTCGCGGGTGATGAGCTTTCTTATATTGTCCTGACGGATGGCAAGAATTTCATTCCCATGGCGCCGACGCGTGACCACAAGCGCGCATTCGACAGCGATCAAGGGCCTAACACAGGCGGAATGGGTGCATATTCAACTGACGACATGTTGCCGGCGGACCTCGAAAAGAAAATTCAGGACACCATCGTGCGGCCCACTTTGGCCGGGCTTGAAGCAGACGGAATCCCCTATCGAGGTTTTCTTTATTTCGGCCTGATGCTCACACCTGATGGGCCGAAAGTGCTGGAATACAATTGCCGTCTCGGCGATCCCGAAACGCAGGCAATATTGCTTCGCGCAGATTTTGATCTTGCGGATGCGTGCCTGAAAGCTGCCCAAGGAAAGCTCGCAGGTTTTCAGGCCAAGTGGAGCCCTGGCGCGAGTATGTGCGTTGTGATTGCTTCTGAGGGCTACCCCGCGAGCCCGAGGACCGGAAAGGTAATTTCCGATTTGGAGGAAGCTAAGAAAGCGCCGGAGGTCGCCATCTTTCATGCAGGTACACGTCGCGAAGGATCTAAATACTACACAAGTGGTGGGAGAATACTCGGCGTAGGTGCACTTGGCCAGAATCTGGCATCTGCTTCGCGAATTGTGTACGACACAATTAGTAGAATATCAATCGACCGAGCTCATTATAGAAGTGACGTTGGCCGCGTGAAGACAAAAAGTGGCCTAATCGTGACTGAGGCGGCCAATGGGTGAGGTGGCGCACCTGTTTATTTGTCTGGTACACCGTTTCCCGATGAAGGAAGTCCAAGAAGCGGACGCCGTCGAGGACAAGGGCTTCAAGGGATGCATCCACGGCCGACCGGGAAGCATGCGTCAGATCTTGCTGATGGACGCCGAGACACTCGAGAGCTTCGGTCTGGCTCCCGGCGCAGTAAAGGAGAACGTGACGGCTCGCGGGCTCAATTTTCAGTCGTTGAGCGCTGGTCAAAGGCTGCGGCTCGGCGAGACGCTTCTTGAAATTACGACTCCATGTGAGCCTTGCTCACGAATGGAGGAAATCCGGCCGGGTCTAGAAAACGAATTGCGCGGCCAGCGTGGTTGGCTTTGCCGCGTAGTGGAAGCAGGAAAAGTTCGTCGGGGTGACCGGGTCGAAGTGGTGGCAGCGGCCCTGGAGGCTGCGCGCTAGGAGATGGGAGTGTCCAAGGATAAGAAGGAGCGGGCCGTCGTGGTGGGGATTCTGATGGGCTCGGATACGGACTTGCTGGTGATGAGCGAAGCGGGAAAGACGCTCGAGAAATTCGGAATTCCATACGAGATGGAAGTAGTTTCCGCGCATCGAACTCCGGCGCGCGCGCACGAGTACGCCACCTCCGCCGTGAGCCGCGGCTTGAAAGTGCTGATTGCGGCGGCGGGCGCGGCGGCGCATCTGGCCGGCGTAATTGCGGCGAATACCACGCTGCCAGTGATCGGCGTGCCTATGGGGACGAGCTCGCTGAATGGCCTCGATGCGTTGCTTTCGACCGTGCAGATGCCCGGAGGGATTCCCGTGGCGACGATGGCGATTGATAAGGCGGGCGCCGTGAACGCGGCTGTCTTCACCGCTGAAATATTGGGATTGACGGACCCCGAAATTGCGCGCCGGCTCGTGGCTCACAAAGAGGAACTTGTTCGCGGAGTTGCCGAGAAAAACGCCCGCCTGAAGCAGCAACTCGCCGAAAAAAAATAGCACCGGTACAAATCAAGCTTAAGAAGGCGGCTTCATCAAAGTCGGAGCGCCCTCTTCGCGCTCCGCCTTCTTTTGCGACGGCTTGCGCTTCTCGGGCGGCGGCGGAAGAACCCACTCAAAGCCGCTTTGGATGCCTATGGCAGCCATGGTTTGGCGCGAATTAGGAGGAGTGGTGACAGCAAGGGCGGCGCGCAGGAATTGGATGGCATCCGCAGCCTTCACTTTTCCGATCTGGCCCTCAAGAATCTGATTGCCCACTTCCCACATTTTCGGATCCGCATCTTCGATTTTCGCGATGCGCGGGTCCTTTGCGCGCAGCAAGTCGAGCAGAGAAGTCGAAGGGCTTGAAGGCGGATAGTGGAATTCGACTAGCGTGTGCGGTTGGCCTTTCTCGGGCGGCCACTCCTGGAAATAGCGGGGACGCGAAACGCGCGTGTCCCAATACTCTCCGTGCTGCTGCTCCTGGTGCAGCGGAAAATCAAGGCGCCAGACTTCGGGGCCGTAGTTTTCGAGGTAATCCGCCACAATCAATTCAGCCACGGGCTCATCCGCCGGCAACTCGACTTTGTTGTGGAGAGTCTTCGCGGCTTCGTTCAAAGCTTCGAGTAATCCCTGGCCGATTGCCTGAATGTCTGTGGCTTCGCCGCCTTCGCCCGGCGCCTGCAAACTTGGGTTCGTCGAAATCATCCGGCCGTGGAAACGCGGGAGATCGCGATCGAGCCGCGCGAGATCCACCTGCGAAGTGACCGAAAACCACTCGACGGCGCCGAGCATCACGCCCGCGCGGCGGCTCGCGAGCTGCACGGGAATCGGTGGATGCGTATCCGCCTCGATAGGATCTTCCACCGTGGCGATGAGGATTGCGTCTTTCACCACTGCGATCAGCACTCGCCCTGCGGCGAGGTTGACGATCACTTCCTCGGCGGGCGGCTCGGTGGTTTCCTGCGCGCGCGCAACGGGCGCGGAAAGAAAAGCCGCGATGCAAAGCATCATGGCAACAAGCGGGCCGCTACAATTTACCGATTTAAAATCACCGAGGCCGAAAAGATTCCGCTTGCGCAAAGGAGTGCTCAATCCCCGGAAGCCGTGGCGGGTTGCTTGCGCGCGATGGCTTGGATGGCGGTGATGGCGATTACGTGGGCGATGTCATCCGCAGCGCAGCCGCGCGACAAATCATTCGCGGGCCGCGCGAGCCCCTGGAGAATCGGCCCGAGCGCAACTGCTCCGGCGAGGCGTTCGACGAGTTTGTAGCCGATATTGCCGGAATCGAGGTCGGGGAAAATCAGCACGTTGGCGCGGCCTGCGACGGGCGAGCCTGCGGCCTTGCTCGCGGCAACTTCTGGGACAAGCGCGGCGTCCACTTGCAGCTCGCCGTCAACAGCTAGGCTAGGTTGGCGCGCTTTCAGTATGCGCAGGGCTTCGCGAATTTTCTCCATGCGGGCGTGTTCCGCCGAGCCCTTGGTCGAAAACGAAAGCAGGGCCACCCGCGGCTCGGTTTCAAGGAAGGCGCGGGCGTTTTCGGCTGTTGCGAGCGAGATTTCCGCCAGTTCCTGTGCGCTGGGATCGGGCACCACACCGCAATCGGCAAAAAGCATGGCGCCCTTCTCGCCGAATGTCGCGCCGTTGCGCGCGGGGACGACCATCAGGAAAAAGCTCGATAGCAACCGCGCTTCCGGCGCGAGGCCGATCGAATTCAGCGCCGCACGGACCGTCTCGGCCGTTGAATTCGCGGCGCCGCCGACCGTGGCGTCCGAATCTCCCGCCGCCACGCTCAATGCCGCGAAGTACAGCGGCTTGCGCGCCACCTCAAGTGCCTCTTCGAGTGTGGTACCACGGGCGCGGCGACGCTCGAGATAAATCTGCGCGTAGGCATCGAGCTGAGAGCTTGATGAGGGATCGAGGATTTCAATTCCGTCGAGTTTCGCGCCGAGCCGGGCGGCCGACGCGCGAATATTATTTGCGCGGCCGAGGAGCGTTAGCTTGGCGTAGCGCTCGGTTGTGACTCGAACGGCCGCCAGGATGACGCGATCGTCCTCGCCTTCCGGCAGCACGATGCGCTGCGGGTAGGTCCGCGCGCGGCTCTTTAGTTTGGCGAGAAGTTCCACAACGGCCAAGTTACCATAAATCCGCCAAGGGGAAGCAAATGCGTGTGTGTGGAACTGCGTGTTTTGGCGCATCGCCGGCTTAGTCCGTTCGAACGCGGGCTCCACGCCATCGCGCTTGCGGACAGGTGTGCCAACGGCTTCCAGTTCTAGTAAAATCCAAGCGTAAGGCTGCGATCCAGCGCGGAACTCGAATAAGCATCACACTCGGTGCTTGTAAAGGAGGGGGTCTGAGATCCCTGAAAAGCATACGTCACAAAGGCAAGCCGCTCACAGAGCTCCTCGAAGCGCATTACCGCTTCGTGCGAGGCGACGAGACGGGAGCCCGCGCCGACCTAATGGGAGCCGATCTTTCGCGCGCGAATTTGGAGGGCGCAAATCTCGCACTGGTGAATTTCGCCGGCGCAAATCTCGCGGGCGCAAACCTGCACGTCGCCAAACTTGCCTCAGCCGACCTGAGCAAGGCAAACCTCCGCAAAGCCGATCTGCGCGGTGCCGACTTGACGGAAGCGAATCTGAGCGGCGCGGACCTGAGCGAAGCACGCGTCGGCGGCGCCGAGCTTTTCCGCGCGGACCTGCGGCACGCCAATCTGAGCCGGGCAAACTTCGTGGCGGCCAATTTCCGGGCCGCCGAGCTCCGCGGCGCGGATTTTCGCGGCGCCGACCTGAAAACCTCCATCCTGCGCGAAACGAATCTCGAGGGAGTGGACCTGGCGGGCCTGGACTTGAGCACGACGCTCCTCCCGCGCGGCTACAAAACTCCCGGCGCGACAAAAGAGTAACAGCCGCGTCTAACCGATTGCCAATTCCTCCGTATCCGTCAAGAAATTCGCGCGGGCACAAAATTGTCCTGTGCCCGCGTCTGCTGTATCCTTGCCGCACGGAAGAGCTGAGCGCGGCGCGGGATGGCACAGGCGAAGGGAGCCATGCCGAATCTGCCTTGGATTATCGTCGAGGACTATAAATCGCCGGCAGGCTGGCTGCGCCGCGAGCAACGCGACGCGCGCTCCCGCGCCTATTGTGAACTCCTCGAAAGCGGCCAGATACTATTTTTCCGCGAGCCGCCCTTTCATCTGCCCGCGGAAGACCGCGAGTTTCTCCTCGCCCAGCAATGGACGGAACTGCGGCTGCACAAAAACGTGTCGTATCGCCCTTCCGAGGATCTCCTGCGAGGCTTTTCCGGCGACACGCCGACCGTCAGCCGCGTTCACACGATCATGCGCAACTACAGCGCGCAGGTGATCGAGTTCCTGACGAAATTTCTTTCTCCCTATGCCGGCAAATGGATTCTGGATTATTCGAGCTTTCGGCCGCTCGAGGAATATGGCCGCGATCTCCCGCTCCACAAGCGCAACGACCTCTTGCACGTGGACGCATTTCCCAGCAGGCCCACCCGCGGCGGCAGGATTTTGCGCGTCTTCACGAACCTGAATCCGAAAAGCCCGCGGGTGTGGCAGACCACGGACGGCTTCCCCGTTCTCGCGCAGAAATTTGCCATGGATGCCGGGCTGCAAGAAATCGCGGATGATGATTCACTTTTTCAGCGCACGGTTCAGGATTGGGGGGCGCGACTGGGCTTCCGTGGAATGGGCCGGACTCCGTACGATATGTTCATGCTGCGGTTTCACGATTACCTGAAGGAGAACTCCGCGTTCCAGCAGAACTGCCCGAAGGTTCAGCTGGAATTTCCGCCGCTAGCCACGTGGGTAGTGTTCACGGATAGCGTTCCTCACGCGGTGATGTCCGGGCAATACGCCATCGAGCAGACATTCTTGATCCCGCCGGAGTCGCTTGTGGCGCCGCAGCACGCCCCCTGCCGCATATTGGAAGAAATCGCCGGCCACCGGCTGGCGCAGTAGTTTTCCACAAGACATATTGACGGCCGCCAGTAGCAATTTATTAATATATCCGTCTCCCAGCCTTAACCCAGCTAGGCCACAGTCCGTTCAGAAGTTTGTCACACCTACACCGAGGAGGAATACTGTGCGACTGAGTTTTACATGCGTGAAGAAGTCCGCCCATTGGCTTCGGAAACAGAGCGTCCACGCGTCAGGCCGGCTGCGCCAGGTTCTGGCTGTAGCGGTGGCTTTCACTTTTGCATTCTCACCCGCCGTCCCGCTGTTCTCACCGGCCGTTCAGGCGAAGGGGATGCCTGCGCCGGCCCCCGGATCTGGTAATTCGGCCGGCGACTGCGACCTTCACTCCGCGCACGGCGACATCAAGCACGTGATTTACATCCAGTTCGACAACGTCCACTTTACCCGCGACAACCCGAATGTTCCCTCCGATCTGGAACAAATGCCCAACTTGCTCCACTTCCTCACGGACAACGGGACTTTGTCGGACAATGAACACACGCCGCTGAAGTCGCATACTGCCGACGACATCATTACCTCCCTCACGGGTGTTTACGGCGACCGTCACGGCCAGCCCATCGCCAATTCCTTCGACTATTTCGATCCCTCGGGATTTCCGCACTTCACTTCCTCCTTCGAATACTGGACCGATATCATCAGCACGAAAAACGATGATCGGCCCTATATGATTACTGCGAACGGTAATGCCGCGCCCGCGCCGTGGGTGCCGTATACACGAGCCGGTTGCAATGTTGGCGCGGTTTCAACCGCCAATATCGAATTCGAAAACGTGTTCGGCGATATTTCCACGGCGTTTGCCAATAGTCCTGCGCAGCTGATGAGGGCCCAAAACGAGGTAAAGACGAACTTCGATGGGGCCGTGGCGGACTATGAGGGAATCGCAATTCACTGCGCCGCGGGAAATGCAGCGTGTTCGGCGGCCAACGGCGGAGTGGCGGATCAGCTGTCGCAAGAACCGGGTGGGTACACTGGTTTCAACGCCCTCTACGGCAATTTCAATGTGGCTCCGCTGATCAGCCCGGGTGGCCCGCTGAAGGACCTCGACGGCGTTGTGATCTCCGATACCGACACGCCGCCAAACGTGGGATTCCCTGGCTTCGATCCCTCGGCAGCGCAATCCCTTGCCTATGTAGCAGCGATGCAGGAGCATGGCGTTCCGGTGACCTTCGCTTATATTGCTGATGTGCACGATAACCACAATTTCGAGTGGATCAACCCGCCTGCAGAATGCCTGACCGATCCTGAGCAGGGCGCTCTGGGGCCGGGGAACGCCTGCTATGAAGCGCAACTGGCGGCTTACGACGAAGCGTTTGGCAAGTTTTTCGCACGGCTAAAGGCCGATGGGATCGACAAGCACAACACGCTCTTCGTCATTACTGCCGACGAGGGCGACCATTTTGCCGGCGGACCGCCTTCTCCGGCAAATTGCACCGGGCAAAATGGCAACTTCTGCTCCTACGCAAAGCTCGGCGAAATCGACTCGAACATGAAGACCCTGATCAACACCTTCGATCCGGGCACCGCCAGCACCGGGTTCGATATTCAATTCGACGATGTCCCGGTGTTTTACCTCGACGGCGCACCGGCTGTTGGCTCTCCCGTTGCTCGTCAGTTTGAACGCGACGCCGCCCAACTGACGGCCGTCAGTCCGATCACCGGCAATACGGACCAGCTCACCGTCGCCTTGAGTGACCCCGTCGGGATGAAACTGCTGCACATGATCACGGCCGATCCGCAGCGCGATCCGACTTTCGTGATGTGGGGCAACGCCGACTGGTTCTGGGAGCTCAGCGGCCCGATTGCCAACGAGAACCCAGGGTTCGCCTGGAACCACGGAGGCATCCAGAAGGAGGTCGTTACCACGTGGCTCGGATTGGTTGGCCCGGGCGTGAAGCACCAAGGGCTCAATCACGACGTTTGGTCCGATCACACCGACATCCGTCCGACGATCCTGGTACTTACCGGCCTCAAGGACGATTACACGAGCGAGGGTCGGGCGCTCGTCGAGGACCTTGAACCCTGGGCGCTGCCCGATGGCGTTAGCGACAGCGGCGACGAATTCGTCGAGCTGGCACGCCGCTACAAGCAGATCAACGCTCCCAATGCGGACCTCGGTCGCACCAGCTTGCGCATTTCCACGCGCGCCCTGGCATCGGGGAGCCCGGGGAACGATTCCACCTACATCACCCTCGAGAACGAGTTGAGCAATATCACCCTCTTGCGCGATGACCTGGCAGCCCGCATGTCCGCGAAATTGGACGCTGCGGAATTCCACGGCCAGCGCATTTCGGAGTTTGAGGAAAGGGAGCTCGACTTGGAGGCTCAGGGCCTGCTTGACATCATCCACGCGCTCGACCACTGAGCGAGGCGCTCGGATTAGCAGACCAAATCAATCGAGCCGGGAGCCAGCCGCACGAGCGGCAGGTTCCCGGCTCATTTTTTTCTGTGCTTATTTTCCGGTACTGAATTCGGCGGGGGTGTCGCCAAAGCCGACGGCTGCACCGCGCGGGACATTCGCGCGGCGGCGCGTCTCGATGCCAAGGCGCTTGATCTTCTGGTTGAGCGTCGAAAGCGGAATCTGGAATCGCTCCGCGGCTTCCGTCTGATTCCAGTTCGTGCGCTCGAGCATGTCTATGATGATTCGCCGCTCCACTTCCTCGAGAATCTCAAAGAGCGACGGCGCTGGAACCGAGCTCCGGCCGCCGGTTTCGCCCGGCAACGGCGGCAGGAATTCGGCGAGCTGCAGCCGCACGCCGCGGACGATTTCGCGCGACCGCACGCTTTCAGGCAGCAAGTCCACGTCCATGGATTCCTGCGTCGAGAGCACCACGGACCGCTCCACCACGTTTTCGAGCTCGCGGACATTGCCCGGCCAGTCATAGTCCATCAGCAGCTTCATCGCGGAGTGCGTGAAGGCGCGCGGCGGCTTGCCGTTTTCCTGGCAGAACTGCGCGAGGAATCGCTCCACTAGCAGAGGAATGTCTTCCTTGCGGTCCCGCAGCGGCGGCAATTGCACGGAGATCACATTCAACCGGTGATACAGGTCTTCGCGGAAGCGCCCATCGCGGACGAGCTTCATCAGGTCTTCGTTCGACGCCGCGAGGATGCGAACGTCCACCTTGATCGTATCGGTGGCGCCCAGGCGCATGAATTCGCGCTCCTGGATTACGCGCAGGAGCTTCGCCTGCGTCTCCGGGCTGATGGTGGAAATCTCATCGAAGAAAATCGTGCCCTGGTCGGCCACTTCGAAGAGTCCCTTCTTCGAAGCAATGGCGCTCGTAAACGCGCCCTTCACGTGCCCAAAGAGCTGCGATTCCAGCAGGTCCGCCGGAATCGAGCCGGTATTGATGGGGATGAATGCCTTATCGGCGCGCGTCGAAGCCGAATGAATGGCCTTGGCGATCAGCTCTTTTCCGGTGCCGCTCTCGCCGCTAATCAGAATTGTCGAACGCGACGGCGCCACCTGCGTCACCAGGTCGAATACGGCCAGCATCTTGTCGCTTTTGCCCACGATGCTCGGAAAGTTATACCGCTGCTTCAGCGCGCGCTTGAGCTGGACGTTCTCATCGCGCAGCCGCCGGCCCTCGATGGCCAGCGAAACCTGGGCGATCAGCTCGTCATTCGACCACGGCTTGGTGATGTAGTCCTGCGCCCCGCCCTTGAATGCAGCGCGAGCCATGTCAATCGAGCCGAATGCCGTAATCAGGATGATGGAGAGTTGCGGGTCGCGCCGGCGAATCTCGCGCAGCAAATCGAGCCCGTTGCGGTCCGGCAGGCTCACGTCGAGCAGCATCAAATCAAAGGGACGATCTTCCAGGCGCTGCAAGCCGGCTTCGCCAGTTTCCGCCAGCGTCACGTCGAAGCTTTCCGAGGTCAGGAGGGCTTCAAGCCCTTCTCGAATCTCCAATTCATCGTCAACAACCAGTATGGATCCTCTAGGCATGGACTGCTTTCCTGGCTACGGGAAACTCCAGCCGGAACGATGTTCCCTTGCCCGGCGCGGAGCGGACATCCACTTTGCCCGCATGTTCTTTGATGATTCCGTAGCTCACGGAGAGGCCCAGCCCGGTGCCGCGGCCGGTGGCTTTCGTGGTAAAGAATGGATCGAAAATGCGATGGAGATTTTCCGGAGGAATGCCCGCCCCGGTGTCGGTCACTTCCACTTCCACCGAACCGTTCTGAGCGCCCGTTCGCACCTCGAGCATTCCGCCGCTCGGCATCGCGTCGCGAGCGTTCATGAACAAATTCAGAAACACCTGCTGGAGACGCGTGGTCGAGCCGAGCACGCGCGGCAACTCTTCCGTATAGTTTTTGATCACTCGCACTTGCGCGGTCTTGAACGGGTGCTGCACCAGCGTCAGCGTTTCTTCCAGCACGTCGTTCAAATCCAATTCGATGAATTCCGCCGCGCCCGTCCGTGAAAAATTCAGCAGGTTATTGACGATTTCGCTCGCCCGAAACGTCTGCTTCACGATCCGTTCGATCGTCTTCTGCCGGGGATCGTCCGCGGGAATCTGCTTCGCCAGCATCTGGATGTAATTCGAAATCACGGCGAGCGGCGTATTCACTTCGTGCGCCACGCCCGCGGCCAGCAGCCCGAGCGAAGTAAGCTTCTCGGTCTGCACCATCTGCTCTTCCAGGCGCACGCGCTGCGTGATGTCGTCCAGCAAAATCAGGCGGCCCAGCCGCGCCCCATTCTTGCCTACCAGCGGGGCGATGGAGGCATTGATCACCAGTTGCCGAGAGCCTCGCGTATTCAACCGGAACTTGTAAATTCCGGAGACGTGGTCTCCCGCCGCGCGCGCCCCGATTTCCGCCACCAAATCCGGCGGCAATACTTCCTGAAGTTTCTTGCGCAGCGCATCCCGGCGCGAGATTTCCAGCAGCCCCTCGAGCTGCGGGTTCCAGGATTCCACGCGGTCTTCCAGATCCACCGTCAGCACGCCGATATTCAGCGATTCCACGATATTTTCGCTGAAATCCTTCAGCCGCTCGATCTGCACGGCCTTCTGCTCGAGCGATTGATAGAGCCGCGCATTCTCAATGGCGATCGCCACGTAGCTGGCAATCGTCGAGAGCAGTTCCAGGTCGTCGCTCGAGAGATAATCGCCGTCCACCGTCTTGCCCAGCCCCAGAATCGCGGCGGTCCGGTCGCGGAAGTGGCAAGCGATAAAGTAATTCAGGTCCAGCTCGCCGATGGTCCGGCGAACGGATTCGCTTTCCTGAGTGGCGGCGCGCGCCGATTCGAAAAACAGGCATCCGCGCGCGAGCGCCGGCCGCGAAGGATCAAGGAAACTCAAATCCAGCAGCGATTCCGCGCGCACGCCCATCGAGCGTGAGAGCACAAAGCGGCCGGGATTCGCCGGGTCCTCGAGAAAAATCGCCAGCCGGTCCACCAGCAGTGTCTGCGAAATGCGATCGAGCACGGAGCCCACCAGCGGCTCCAGGCGCACTTCGTTCGTCAGCGTCCGGCCGAATTCAATCAGCGTGCGGCGGTAATCGAGCCGGTCGCGGTAGAAGAAGCGGTCGAGCCGCGCCTGCACCCTGTCGCGCAGCGGCTGGATCAGAAACGCGGCCACTACGATGGCAATCACCGCGCCCGCCGGACTCGTCGTCAGCGTGGTATGGAATATTTCGCCGATCACCGCGATGGCCGCGAAATAAATCGCCACCACGCCCGCCGTGGCAAACGTATAAGCCAGCCCGCGCTTGAAAATGATGTCCACGTCCATCAGCCGGTAGCGGATGATGGCGTAGCCGAAGCACAGCGGAATCAGCGCGAGAGAGTAAACCGACACCTTCATCCACGTCTGCGGCACCACGCCGAAGACGTACGGCACGATATAGAGCAGTACAAACGGCAGCGTGCCCGCGAAAGTTCCGCCCGTCACCCATTTCAATTGCTGCCGTAAAATTCCGCTGGGCGCCCGCCGGTAGCTCATCAGAAAAATCACCGCCGCGAGGATGAAATAGATTCCCAGGTTGGCCTGCTCGATCTTGTCGAGCCAGTAGCGCGTGCTCACCGCCGGCAGAAAATTCAGCGTCCCGCTGGCCACGAAGAAATGCACGATCAGAAGAGCAAACGGGGCCGTGTATGTGGCCACGAGCTTTGGCCAGAGCCAGCCGCGGCGCTCCGGAAATACCAGCGCGAAGTGCACCAGCAGCGCCGGTTGCAGCAATAGCGCAACCACGTTCATCCAGTAGATGGTCTGGTCAAACGAATTCAGCTTCCCCGTGTAATGGAAGCTGTAAAGGATGAAAGAGACCAGGCAGAAAACGTAGAAATGAATCGCCCGCGGCGCGTTCCATCGCCGCACGAAGATGAAAAGCCCGATGAAGAGATACAGCAGCGCGGTTATCCGCAGGTAATTCTCAATCGAAGAGGGGTTCTCCTGTGGCGTGGTGACCACCGGGGTCTCAAACGTGGCCCCCCCCCGCTGCATCTCGTAGCGGATTCCCGCCCAGGGCCCCACGTGGAACAGCACGCGCGTCACATCCGTGGCCCGATGGATCGCAACGCCGTGGATCGCGTGCACCGTATCGCCCGGCTTGATCCCCGCCTTCGCCGCAGGCGAATCCGCCACCACGTGCCAGGCCACCACACCCGATGCCGAATCCATCCAGGTGACGCCGTCATCTGGCAGGATAAACCGCGAGCGCTGCTGGAAATTCAAGACGGCGAATATCGCCGCCCCCAGCGTCAGCAGGGCCAGGACAACCGCCCCCAAGCGCATTCGCAGGCTGTCTTTCATTTGCCTACACCCGTATCCTTCGGGTTATTACCCTTGCACGTCGCCTTCCAGCAAACCACAGATTCCGCATCTAGTAAATCGCTTATTTTGATTAGCTTACAAGGCTCAATCAGCTGGTTTTTGCGGACAATTCCGTTTATGGAAGGCATCTTCCCATTTCCAGTAGCAGCTGTTTTCTTAAAACTGGAAGCTCAAGCCGCCTCGAAAATACCGATAGGACGGCACGAGGACCATTCGCCCATCCCCTGTAGTTATCGGGACGTATCCCTGGGCGAACAGGTTACCGAAATCAGCTATGGCTTCCATATGGCCGGGGAAGAAACAGGGCAGGGACTGTCGAATCTCCATACTCAAATACGGGTCGAGCCGGTAAAGCGACTCACCGAAGGCGTCTTGGCGCGAAACCGTCTGGCCGGAGATCCACTTGTAACTGGTCGAGAGCTTGGTGCCGAATCGGGGAATGGTCGTCGTGACGCGCGCGGCCACGCTATGCCGGTAGCGCGTGGAGAGGTCGTCGCGAAGATCCGCATCGGAATAACCTTCCGTCGGCGCGAGTGCTGCCGCATAGGCGTAGACCAGTGTGGCGCTCAGATTATCGGTGAATTTTTGCTGGTAAACAGCGCGGGCTCCCAGTGAAGATGAATTGCCGCCATCGTATGCAAAAAGGGAAGAAAAATAGTCCTGGAGAAAATCAGACCCCGTGACAGCGCCTTTTCCGAACAAGGCTGTGTGGCTCGAACGGTCATGAAATACAGCCGCTGTGACGCTCGCCTTTTTCGTAAGCGCATGCTCCAGCGCAATTTCCTCGTGCAGGCCGCTTTCGAGTACCGGCCTTCCGTTCCGCATCAGCAGCGTCGGGAAGTCATCGAGCGAGTTCATGGCCGATTGCAGCACACTTGCAGTTCCATCCGGATCTTGCCAGGGACTTGCCGCCACTAGAGCGGAGGCTTGCCAGGAGGAGGAAAGCTGCACAGCCAGCTGAGCGCGTGGACGCACAGACATTGTCGTCCCGAGGAGTCCCGCCATCACGTAATCGCTGCCATACCGGACAGAGAACCGGTCGCTGGCAGAGAATTGGTTGTCGTGCGACGCTCGGAACCCGCGGAACGTGGGCCCTTCAGGACCCAGCCGCGATTCACGCATCACGATGCTGGAGACTGAGCCAACTCCCAATTCACCAGATGGCAGCCACTCCGTCACGAATCCGCCGGCCGGAGAATCGCCCTCATAGCTGAACTGCCCGGCCATCAGAAGCTGGCCGTGGGAGCCGACGTTCATGTCGTACGCAAACGCCGTCCCGGGAGAATCCGCAAGATTCGAAACCGATCCGGGATGATCCGCGCCAGACGTCAGGTCCAAGCGTCCATGATTGCTCCGCTTTTGCACGATTTCCACCTGGGGCGGCGGACCATCCAGCACGATATCCCCATCCTGCCAGCGCAGCACCGGACGCGTGGCAGAGGAACTGCGCAGCACCCAGACCCATTCATCCGACGCCACTTGCTCGTCCGCCGGGCGGCGCAATTTCTCAAGCGAAGAGAAAACGGAACCCATCACGATTTCAAGCAGGGTCGTGTGCTGGCTATTAATCTGAATGTGCTGTTCGATAGCGGGGAGAAAGCCTGCCAGAGTCACCTTAATGGAATAGGACCCGACGGGCAGAGCATCAGCCGAAAATCGGCCGCGGTCGTTGGTCAGAAGCTCGACGAGCGAAGCGCTGAACATTTGTTCCGACGAGACGGTGACGGTCGCCCCCATCTGCGGCGTTCCCTGGGCGTCCACCACCACGCCGGACAGCTTTCCCGAATTGGGCGCTGCGGCGAGCGGAAGCGCACTTAGGCTCAGGATAAATCCGAGGCCCAGAGCGCGAATCATTCGAAGACTCACGACGCTTCACCTCCCCTGTGGGGCCGCTGCTGTTGCCGCTGCCTTCACAGTGAATTCCGAGGCTTTCGTAATTGTTTGGTTCGCCAGATTATCGGTTACCGCTACTTCCAGATTGTATTTCCCCGGCCCAAGCGACCCGAGTGTCAGGATGTTCTCGAGCGTCAATTCCTCGCCATGCTCCGGCAGCTTGTCCTTGCCGATATCGAATTTCAGCACCGGCACGGTTTCCTTTTCCTTGAGAACGCGGAATTGCACGCTGGCATCGGGCTTGTGCGTTTTGTCGTCCACCTTCAGGTTGTACACCTGAAGGAAGACGCCCATGGTGTCGCTAGAGGTGAAAGCGCCGTCCATTTTCGGCCGCACTTTCACGTCGCCCAGCACAAACTGCCCCAGTCCGATGTCCTTTGACGACACGCGCTGTATCTGATCCGCCAGAATCAACGTGCTGGCGGAGAGTTTGTCGTCATCAAAACGCGGAACAGCCAGCCGCGTATTCACCACGCCCACGTTGCCGTTGTTCACGTCTTTCAACACGATGTCCAGCCGGTAAAGCCCCGGGCTCAGCGGCACAGCCTTCTGGTAAATCGAAGCCGTGCTCAACGACTGCTGGAGCAGCGAAGCCGGTAGATCGCGGTGAATCGTATCCTCAAACGTCTGCACCGGCCGCCCGCTCAGAGTGGTGATCCGCGCGAACAAGTTCATCGTCGCCGAATCCACGCCCTCTTTTTCCTGAAAACTCAGTTGCCCCGTGGGAATCTGCACCGTAATGGGCACCAGCACGGTATCCGAAGTAATCCGCAGAAAATCAAAGCGGTACTGGAATTTCACCTGGTCGCGGACGAGCCGTGATGTCACCACAGCTTCCAGATCCTTGAACTTCACCGGCGGCGCCTGCTGAATCTTGGCAAACCGCTCCAGGCGCGAAAACTCGCTGTCGCTCTCCATCTGCCCGCCCAGCGGCTGCGCCATATGCGTCCCATCCGTGTTCGTGAACCGGCTCGTCTTGCTCGCCAGGCCCATGGATTCCATTTCGGTGAGCCCGGCTCCCGGCACGTAGAGGAGGGCATCCTTCTCGGAGGGGTCCATCGTCAGGTGGTACTCGCCGGTCATCGAGGGATCCACGAATTCCAGATTCACGTCGTTCCCCATGCCCTCAAGGTAGCGGTAGCGCCAGTCCTCGAATGGATAGGTCGACGTCTGCCCGCCGCCTTCCTGCGCCGGGCGGTCGTACGACCCGCCGCTCGGGTGCGACTCAATTTCATCCGGCGGACCCCACATGATGTAAATTCTGCCGCGGTCCGTCTTCCATCCCGGAATGCCCGAAGCAAAATGCTCGTTGGTATAGGCAATCCGGCGATAGTGCTCTTCTTTGAAGGTGTTTTCTGCGGAATCCGGGTCCGGATTGCGGCGCTGCCAGAATTGCTCGATGAATTGCTCGCGTTCCTCGTTCGTCGCAAGGTGCAGGAAAGCGCTACGTTCTTCAGGCGTGATGATATAAATCACGTCCTCGTCCAGCCATTTCTTATATTGGGAATCGAGTTCTTTCTTGAGCTGGTTATCGCTCTTCGATTTCTTCTTGGCAGCGTCTTTGGCGGCCTTAGGGTCAGCCTGATCCTGCGGAGATGGTCGCGCGATGGCGCTTGGCGCACTCGCCAAGCCTCCGGCTAAAATGCCGAAAAGAAACACCTTGGCCCAACGGCTCATGTCCGTACCTATTCCCCCTATTTGGTGAGAAATCTTAACCTGTCCTATAGTACAGGTCAACGAATGTTTCCCCCCGGACCGTGCCTTACCCGCTTGGAATCCCCTGTGCTCCAATGGGTTGCCCAAGCTTTGGAAACAAACCACGATCGAGTGTCGCCTATCGAAATCGTTCGTCAAACAAGTCCGCAGGTTGTCCTTTCTTGACGCCCACTTTGGGACAGCATCGCTCCCTTGAAGCCGATCTCGAGTCGATCAGGTTCGTAATTTCTTGGGAAGTTCTAAAGAATTCACCGAGACGATACTCAACTCCCCCTCAAGGCTTTCCTCAACTTCTTCGAGGCTGTTCCCTTCCACTCAAAATCGAATTAGAATCGTTCTCCGGCACATCTCCTCCCGCCCTCACTGGCTCGAGGCTATGAATGCCATCAGCAAGGAGTTAGGAGTAAGGACCTCGAGCACCATCCGGTTTCGCCTGTCCTTATCCGCAACCCTGCGTCTAAGTTAGGAAACATTCTGCGCGCCTCAGTCGTAGAAACTAATGGCGGGGACGATTGTCCCCACGAATCGGCAATCTAAAGGCTGGTCTCATGAAGAAGTGGCAGAAAATTACCACAGGTCTTGGCGCGGGCGTAGTCCTGCTGGCCGCGGGCGGGATTATCTACCACCAGTTAACCAAGGACATCGTCACCGTCCAGAGCGGCAAGGTCGCCAGGCAGGACCTGATCTCCATCGTCACCGCTTCCGGCGAAGTCCGCCCGAAGACCTATACCAACGTCCTCGGCGAAGGGATCGGCAAAATCACCGAAATCGTGGTCAAGGAAGGCGACCATGTGAAGAAAGGTGACGTCCTACTGCATCTTGAGAATATTCAGCCCGGCGCGGACGTTCAAGCTCAGGTTGCGAACATCGACTCCATGGAAGCCGGCATGCGCGTCGCCGCTGCAAACTACGATTCCGCCGTCGCCACCCTCGCCCAGCGCCAGGCCGATCTCGAAAAAGCAAGATACGACTGGGAGCGCGGCCAAAAGCTGTATCAGGAGCAGCTCATCTCCAAGCAGGAGTACGACGCGAACAAGGCCACCTACGACAGCGCTGTCGCCGCGCTGAATGCCAGCAAAGCTCAAGTGGAAGTCACGCGCGCCGCACGCGAACAATCTCGCTCAAACCTCGATCAGTCGCGCGCCGTCCTCAAACACACCGCCGACGTTCTCCGCAAAACCACCTACACCGCGCCGATTGACGGCATCGTCAGCTACATCGCCGTGCGCGTCGGAGAAAACGTCGTCCCGGGCATCCAGAACGCCACCGGCAGCTTCCTGCTCACAATTTCAGACATGAGCGTAGTCACCGCGGAAGTGAAAGTGGACGAGACCGACATTACGAACCTCCGCGAAGGTCAAGTCGCCGAAGTCACCATCGACGCGATCCCCGGGAAAATATACAAAGGCCACGTCACGCAAGTTGGCGAGCTTGCCATCCTGCGCTCCTCCGGCCAGGCCGCCACCACGCAGACAACCGCGAATACGCAGGAAGCGCGCGATTTCAAGGTAGTCGTCACGCTCGATAATCCGCCGGACTCGCTGCGCCCCGGCCTCTCCTCGACCGCGAAAATTCAGACCGCGCAGAAGCAAAGCATCCTGACGATTCCCATCCAGGCGCTGGCTGTCCGCACGCAGAAGGAACTGGACGAAGCGAAACAGGCCAACGGCAGCAGCGTCACGCTCGCCGCCTCGAAGCCTGCTCTGACCCCGGCGCAAAAAGACGAAATTACCGGCGTCTTCGTCATCCGCAACAAAAAGGCCGAATTCGTCCCCGTGCAGACCGGCATCAGCGGCGTCACGGACATCGAAGTCACGAGCGGCCTCCGCGAGGGCGACGAGATCGTCACCGGCACCTACAAAGCGTTGCGCACTTTGCGTCCCGGCGCTGGCATCAAGGTGGATAATTCTCCGCCAAAGCGTGAAGATACTTCCTCGCAGGATTAGATCGGAAACCACGTCATGTCCGTTTCAGGGAGCCCAGCCAAAATG
The DNA here is from genome assembly GCA_963701005.1 of uncultured Acidobacteriota bacterium. Lineage (GTDB taxonomy): Bacteria > Acidobacteriota > Terriglobia > Acidiferrales > UBA7541 > Palsa-295. Next base: position 81,599 of record OY969555.1, on the reverse strand, counting down.
GCCGTCGAAGAAGTGCGAGCGCCACAGACTTACCGCGAGGACCTCGTCGCTTCCGGCGTCGCCATTCGCACCGAAGATCTCTGGAAAACCTATGAAATGGGCGCCGAACATCTCCACGCCCTTCGCGGCGTCAGCATTGAAATTCGCAAAGGCGAATACGTCGCCATCATGGGCCCCTCCGGCTCCGGAAAATCCACGCTGATGAATTTGATCGGCTGCCTCGACACGCCCTCAAAAGGACGCTACTGGCTCGCCGGCCGCCTCGTCAGCGAGCTCAACGACGACGAACTCGCCTACATCCGCAACAAGGAAATCGGCTTCGTCTTCCAGACGTTCAATCTCCTGCCGCGCGCCACCGCCCTCCACAATGTCGAGCTGCCCATGATTTACAATGGCACCCCGTCCGAAGAGCGCCTCGACCGCGCCAAAAAAGCCCTCGCGCAAGTGGATCTCGCCGACCGCATGATGCACAAGCCCAACGAACTTTCCGGCGGCCAGCGCCAGCGCGTGGCCATCGCCCGCGCCCTCGTAAATTCCCCTTCGATCCTCCTCGCCGACGAGCCCACCGGCAACCTCGACTCCCAAACCGGGGAGGAAATCATGGCCCTCTTCGCCCGCCTCCACCAGCAAGGCAACACCATCATCCTCGTCACACACGAACCAGACATCGCCGCCCACGCCCATCGTGTAATCCGCCTCCGCGACGGCAAAATCGAAAAAGACGAACGCACCCGTTAAGTGCCTTCGTGCCGTCGGCTTGAACCAAACAGAGATGTGCAGAGTCTTGGCGGCTCCACTGCGCGACCCTTCCTGCAGCGAGCTGCGGTCAGTAGTTTAAGTTCTTGCTGAAGTCTGGCGTACCGCCACCTTTAATGGTGGCGATCCAATTCTGCAAATCGCTGCCGCCCATTTTCCAGAATTTCTCGCAAGATTGCAGGTAAGTGATGACAGTCTCCCGCTCGCCTTTTTCGAGGAGTTCCTTCGCCAGGGCCATATTTGGTCCAAAGCTATCGAGCTGCGGCGAACCCGGCGTCTCTCCAGCAGCAATGAGATCTTGCTTTGCTGCAACGATATCGCCGCGCTGCAATGCGATCCGCCCTAGGATGGTGTTGCCGCCATGCAAAGCGTTCCCGTAATTCCAATCATCCTTATGTTTGGGTGCGCTTTGCAGCAACTCCGTCGCATATTGCTCGGCTTTCTCCATCTCCCCCGCTTCGAAAGCCGCCTTGGCAAGGTCGCCCAATTCGTCGAATCTTTGCTCGTCATCGGCCTTGGCCAACCCGCGCTCTCTGATCGAAAGCGATTTTTCTGCCAGCCCCTTATTCTCTTCGGAGGAATTCCCTTCGATTCGATCCAGATCATACGTCTGCGCCAGCTTGGATGACGTCCCGATGTCGCTCGGATCGAGAGCCAACGCCTTCTCAAGCAATTCTCGAGCGGTCTTGCGGTCAGAAAACAGGAGAAAATTCGAGGCATTCTCCAGAATCTGTTTATTATCAGGATGTTTTTCCACTTGTTCCAGCCAAAGTTGCTTCCCACGTTGATATCCCTCAACGCTCCCGTTGAAGGACATCGGCATAATCCCCGACTCAGGTAACCCTGCAAGCTGAGACTCGGGATGATGCTCGATAAACCAGAACACATGTTCCTCACGCTTCGCTTCGAGATCAGCGGCTCTCGACTCCAGTTGCGCTTGGAAATAATGCATGAGCAACTTTTCCCGCGCGCGAAGATCATCGGGTTTTGTCTTCAGTCCTTCTTTTAGGGCCTTGGCATCCTCCGCGGTGATCTGCGGTCCAAGTTCGAGTTTCACAATATCATCGGGTTGCTGAGCGTGCAGCACGCGCGTCTGCAATCCGCAGATGGACATCAGAAATGTCAAGCCGGAGATAGCGATGAAATTCCTCATCGTCTGCCTCCGTTGTGGGTTCGATAAGGCCGCCGCATTAGACGCATGCTAACAGATTCGTCAATTGGCTTGCATTATTTAAATAACAAGCGTCGCACCAGTCGTTTGCGGGTGGGGATGAGTGCCTACTTCGAAAAGAAATTGCGCGCCAGAAACAAAATATTGGCAGGCCGCTCAGCCAGCCGCCGCATAAACCAAGGAAACCAGAACGAGCCGTAAGAAATCAGCACCGTCGAGCGATAACCCTCTTGCGCCAGCCGCAATTGCTCTCCGCGCCGGATTCCGTAAAGCATTTGAAATTCCAGCCGCTCCTTCGCAATCCCCTGCGAAGCCGCAAAGTCGCAAATGCGCTTGATCAACGCGCGATCGTGCGTGGCAATCGCAGCGCGCACTCCCGCTCGAAGCGCATCCGCATTCAGCAGCATCGCCCCCAGCCGGTAGTAATTCTCGTCCACGTCTTCCTTCTTCGGAAAAGCGATCTCGCGCGGCTCGTTGTAAGCCCCTTTCACCAGACGAATCGCAGCGCCTAGCGGAATCAAAGTTTCAAGGTCCGTCTGCGTGCGATAGAGGTACGCCTGCACGCACACGCCCACATTCTTGTAGGCCTTGCGCGCCCGGCGATAAAGCTCGAGCGTCGCATCCACATACTGGCTCTGCTCCATATCAATCCACAGCGTTTTCTCCGGCGGGCAATGTTCGATTAGCCTCGCGACATTCTTGAAACAAAATTCTCGATCGAGATCGAGCCCGAGCTGCGTCAGCTTCACCGAAATTTCCGTTGGCAGCTCTGACGCGCGAATACGGTCCAAAACGTCGAGGTAACCCTGCGTCACGCCCTCCGCTTCGGCGCGGTCCGCGATATTTTCCCCGAGATGCGTCAGCACCGTCGAAATTTGATTCCCCGCCAATTCCCGCGCAGCCGCAAGCGCATCCTCCAATTTCTCTCCAGGCATGAAACGCTTGGTGGTCCGCCGGAAAAATCCATAACGCGGCGCTTGCTCCCGCAGCCACTGATTTTGCGCGGCAACTAGAATTGTCCGGCGCAGCAGGCTCATCGCTCAGTTTCCCTTGCCTGCCGCGGGCTGCGGCGACGAGAGCGCCTTCACCAGCCGGTAATAAAATTCCACGCCCTCATAAAATGCCGATACGCGAATGCGCTCATCGCGTCCATGCGAGCGGTCGTCGTCCACGTCCATGAACACGCCGGGAATTCCATACGTGGGATACCCCGCCGCGCGCGAAATCGCTCCATCGCTCGCCCCGGCATCCAGCACCGGCACCACCGGCACGCCCGGCCACATCTCCGCGCTCACTTTTTCGAGCGCGCCCATCACGTCAGGGCGCAACGTGGTTAGCGGATTCGTTCCCAGCCCCGATCCAGGTATCACAGTTTGCGTAAAATGAATTTTCGGGTCGGCGAGCACTTTTTCGAGCGTCGCCTGAACCTCGTCCGGCGAATGCCCCGGCAAAATCCTGCAATTCACGTTCGCCCGCGCCATCCCCGGCAGCGCGTTCTTAGCGTGCCCGCCTTCGATCATCGTCGCCACGCAAGTAGTCCGCATGCGCCCGTTGTAAAACGGCTCGGCCGAAAGCCGCCCCATCGCAGCCTCATCCGGCGGCGTTTTCAAAATGGCTTTCATGTCCGCGCCCGTCGCTCCACCGACGATATCGGCCTCGCGCGCGAAATAAGCCCGCGTCACCTCGCTCAGCTCAAATGGAAATTGAAAATGCTCAAGCCGCGCCAACCCATCAGCCAGCTCGTAAATCGCATTTTCCTTGCCGGGCTGCGAACTGTGGCCGCCGGGATTCGTCACCTTCAAATCGTAGTCCTGATACAGCTTCTCGCTCGCCTGAATGCCGACGAGCAGTTTCTTCCCGCGGTCCAATTCGAAATCGCCCGCATCAGGATTCAAAATGAATTCCGCATCAATCAAGTCGCGATGATTTTTGATCAGCCAGTCCACGCCGTTTGCGACGCCGCTTTCCTCCCCCGCTGTCAGCGCTAGAATCAAATCGCGGTCCGGCTTATATCCCTCTTCCTTCAGCCGAATCATGGTCGTCACCAGAATCGCGTCGCCATCCTTAATGTCCCCCGAGCCACGCCCATAAAAATATCCGTCCTTCTCAATGAATTGAAACGGATCCATCGACCAATCATCCCGCCGCGCTTCCACCACATCGAGATGGCAAATCATCAATATCGGCTTGCGTTCGCCCGTGCCGCGCAGCCGCGCCACCAGATTCCCCTTGCGCGGCTCGGGCCCCAGCACCTGCACGTCGCTCGCCGGATACCCCGCCTCGCGCAACCGAGCAGCCATGGCTTCGGCTGCGACAGTCGTGCTGCCAACCGAGTCCGTGGTATTAATTTCAATGAGCTGCTTGAAAATTTCCCGCGCCAACCGGTTCGCCGACTCGTCCGTCATTGCGAGCGCAGCGCCACCCGCGACAACGAGCCCAAACAAAATTGCGCCAATCATGAGTGCACGAATTTTCATTTTGTCTCCCGAATTAGAAACGAAGAGACTACCAAACGTCGCGGTCCACTGCCAGCGGGCTTAGTTCACGCAATTTCTGGAGTCCTCTCAAAATGGCGGCGGCGAAAAGGGCGTAGCCGATGGAGGCTCAAGGATTGAAATCGCGTAGCGGTAAATTTCGAGGCGCCATTCCTCCGCGATCTTGCTCTTCTCGAAAATTTGCCCGAATGCCGCATGCACACCGCGCATTTTGTCTTCCGGCAGCCCGCTGATCAACTCGCCAAATTGATTCTTCGCCAGCCCTAGCGCTTCCACATCCTCCGGCGGAGGCTCCGTATGAAATTGTCGTGTTACGTAGCTGCGATAGAACTTGTACCGGAATTGTTTGGCGTAAAGCGCAGTGGACGCCATCTTCACCGGATCAGCCGGCGGATCGCATGCGGCGAGAGCTTTGCCGGTAAAATCTTCGAGTGCCTGCCCGAAATCCCGAAAGCTTCCCCGCGCGCCCATCAGCGGCCCTCTTCCCGATTTGCCGAGCCCCGCAGCAAGCCGATCGGTCCGCGCGTCGTAGCATTTCCCATACACGCCAAGCGCCCGCACAGTTCTCTCGGACGATATTTTCTCGTCGTCGCCAGCTTTCTTGCTGACCTTCTCGTTGAAATGAGAAACCCAATCTGTCGAATTCATCGCCAGAATCTGCGCGCAAGTCATCCCCAGCCGGTCGCCGTCAGGTTTTGCGGCTGGCCGCGCCTGCGCGCGAGTGGTCGCACCAATGCTGAAGAGCAGAAAAAACAGAATCGAAGAGAATCGCACTCTAAAATCCTACCTCAGCGCCCAGCGCCGTAGGCGCGCCACAATCTTGACCACTGGATGATTGCAACCACCACAGACATCACCACGGCCAGATGACTTCATCTCATTTGTGCGGCTTCGTCCGTCGTCCACGCGGCCGAAGCAGCGACCGCTCCAGCAAGATTTCCAGCATCCTTTTCACGCGCTTCTCACGCGTCGCAGGAGCTCTCGCCTTCAGAAGAAAGCGCAGAAATTGCATCCGCCCACCCGGCGCCAGCCGCTCAAATTCCCGCTTCAATCTCGGCCGCGTCTTAAGCGCCGCCTCCAATTCCGCCGGCACCGGCAGGTCGCGCGGCTCGCGATCAATCCTGAGCTCGACGCCGGCCACTTCGCCCACGTCCGCCCGCGCCGCCTTGCGCAGCACGGCATTGAATTGCAGCCGATACCTCCCGCCCCCCGCCGGAACCAGCGTCGTCCGCGTACTCCGCCCGTTCACCAATGCCACCACCGGAATGTGTTTCTTCTTCCCGGATTCGTTCTCGAGCGCCCGCCCGATCTCGTCCGGCACGTCCACATACCGCAGCATCCATATCCTGTAGATCGTCGCCAGAAAGCGCCGCGGCTTGGAAGATCCAGCCATAGGATTTCTCAGCTAAATATCTCCCTCAGAGATTGGCTTGGCACCCGGGACGCCAGCAACGCGCTCACTGGCCATCCAGCGACGAATTGCGCGCTTCGATCAGATCCAGCTCCGTCTCGAGCCGCCGCATCACTTCATCATTGATCTTGTCCTCATTCCGCAATTGCAGAATCGCCGCCCGCTGCAAACCGAGCACCGTCACACTCAGTTCCCTAAATCGCTGGTAGTTGTGCGCACCGTAGTCGTCCTCTTTCGGCGTGTCTCCCTGAAGCACCGTCAACCGCCCCTGCTGCGCGCGTATAAGATCATCGTACACGGGGCCAAATTCCGGCTGGTCGCTCTCTCGCGTTTGCCTCAGATACGCAAGCGCGGCCTCGATCATCGCGCGCCGCCCCTCGTCCTCTTCCGCATTCCTTCCCCGCGCCCCCGCAAGCCCCAGCACGCGAATCAACGACGGCAACGTGAGCCCCTGCAATACCAGCGTGACGAAGATGACGCAAAACGTGAGAAAAATAATCACGTTGCGGTGCGGAAATGGCGATCCATCCTTCAGCGCCACCGGCAGCGACAGCGCCGCGGCCAGTGCCACCACTCCGCGCATGCCCGTCCATCCCAGAATGAAAATGTACTGCGGGCTTGGGAGCGGCTCTTGCTGGTGCTGCAAGCCTCTCCGGATCCAATTCGCAATCCACCCCCCCGGATACACCCAGATCATCCGCAGCGCGATGACGAGCCCGCTAAGCAGCAGCCCTCTCACCAACAACCGGCCGAGGCTTATGCTCGGAATCTCCGCCAGAATGTACGGCAATTGCAGCCCAATCAGAATGAACACGATTCCGTTCAGCACAAATGTGAGCGTCTCCCAAACCGCGCTGCTCTGCAGCCTCGCCCGCGTCGAAAAAAATATGCTGCTCGTCCGCCCCAGGTAAAGCCCGCAGACAACCGTCGCCAACACGCCGGACGAATGAACGCTCTCCGCCGTCAGATATACCAAATAAGGCGCGATGACGCTGATGGTGATTTCGATCGGTGCGTCATCAATCTTCTGCGCCACGAAGCGAACCAACTTCGCGAGCAACAATCCAATCGCGATCGCGCTCAAGACCAAATAGAAGAAAGTTGCCACTCGTTCGCCCGGCGCGGCGATATGCCCGGTCACCACGCGAGCCACGGCGAATTGGAACGCGAGCAGACCGCTCGCATCGTTCACCATGCTCTCGCCTTCGATGATCGTCACCAACCGCTGCGGCAGCCCCAGGCGGTGCGCGATGGCCGTAGCCGCAATGGCGTCCGTCGTACACACCACGGCGCCCAGCACCAATCCCAATGGCCACGTAACGCCGGGAAGAATCCACCGCGTGACGGCCGCTACGCCCCAGACCGTGAAGCCTACCAAGCCCAGCGCCAGCATCGAGATGCTCACCAGGTTGTACCGGAAATCGCGCCAGGAAGTTTCCGCCGCCGCGGCAAAAAGCAGCGGCGGCAAAATCACCAGGAAAATGATGTCCGGGCTGAGCTGGATTCTCGGCACATGCGGAAAAAAACTCAGCACCAGCCCGCCGATCACCAGGACAATCGGGTAAGGTGTCTGCAGCCGCTTTGCCAGCGCCGCCAACCCCACCACAAACACCAGCAGCAGCAGCAAAATCGGCTCAAGATGTTCGATCCCGCCCATTCCCATCTCCGCTCCGTCGTCAAAGATATCGCAGATGCCAGTGACGCGCACTTCCGTCGTGCTCGCCCTAAAATAAAACAGGCTCCGATTGCTCGGAGCCTTTTTTCAACTTTAATTCTGGCGGCGTCCTACATTCGCGCGCGCTGTTATCGGCGCTGCGAGGCAAGAACCATGGGCAAAGCGCGAAGCTCGCGTTTCATCGGGTCGAGTGTCATGCCGAGGGCTTCCAAAGACACCGACCCGAGCAAGGTGCTGTCGTCCTTTTCCCCAAAGATCACCGGGGCCGCGCCCTGCCGGCCGTCCAACCGGAATATCACGTCGCCGATTTTGCGCGTGATTTCACTCCCGTCGGCGAGAATGAAGGTTCGCTTCGAGTGCGGCTTGACTCGCAGTTTGCGAAGCGCCGCAGCCGGAATCACCGAGTACACGGCTCCCGAGTCAACCAGGAAGGTGAGCTCAACCATCTGCCTCGGTCTCGCCGGGTTCGCTATTCCCACCTTGATGTGAGTCAGTCCCACGAATGGCCTCTTAATTCCAGTGTAGTCCTCTCAGCGGATGGCGTCAAACAGCGCAAAAACAAAAAGGGCCGCACTCGCTTTCGCGAATGCGGCCCTCGAATTCTAATCCTGGCGGCGACCTACGTTCCCGCGCAGTTACCCGCGCAGTATCATCGGCCCTGCAAGGCTTAACTTCCGTGTTCGGGATGGGAACGGGTGTGACCCTTGCGGTTAGACCACCAGGAAACTTGTATATCGAAACTCAGTATTCGAATTTCGAATGCCGAATTTCGATGATCAACTGAAGGAAGTGAGCAAGCCACAAATTCCACCTGAAAGTAATGCAATGTGGAAAGGATTGCTTAACCTTCCACGCGCCTGCCCTCCCTTGCGGGCGAGCTGCAACGCTATGGGTAAGGTTTATGGTTAAGCCGAACGGCCGATTAGTACGGGTCAGCTACACGCATTACTGCGCTTCCACCTCCCGCCTATCAAAGTCGTAGTCTTCGACTGGCCTTCTTAGATGGCCGCAGCCACCTTGGGAAACCTTATCTCGAGGCGAGCTTCTCGCTTAGATGCTTTCAGCGATTATCTCTTCCAGATTTCGCTACCGAGCGATGCCACGGGCGTGACAACTCGATCACAAGAGATCTGTTCATCCCGGTCCTCTCGTACTAGGGACAACTCCTCTCAAGTTTCCTGCGCCCACACCAGATAGGGACCGAACTGTCTCGCGACGTTCTGAACCCAGCTCACGTACCGCTTTAATAGGCGAACAGCCTAACCCTTGGGACCTTCTACAGCCCCAGGATGCGATGAGCCGACATCGAGGTGCCAAACCTAAGCGTCGATGTGAACTCTTGGCTTAGATCAGCCTGTTATCCCCGGCGTACCTTTTATCCGTTGAGCGATGGCCCTTCCACGCAGAACCACCGGATCACTAGATCCCACTTTCGTGCCTGCTCGACCTGTGTGTCTCGCAGTCAACCCGGCTTATGCTCTTGCACTCCACGGCGGGTTTCCAATCCGCCTGAGCCGAGCTTTGAGCGCCTCCGTTACCATTTGGGAGGCGACCGCCCCAGTCAAACTACCCGTCTGGCCGTGTCCTCCACCCCGTCTAGGGGTGCAAGTTAGAGCGACAGAACTATCAGGGTGGTATTTCACCGTTGCCTCCCCCCCAGCCGAGACCGAGGGTTCCCAGGCTCCCACCTATCCTACGCAGGCAGTACCGTTAATCATGACCAGAGTGCAGTTAAGGTGCACGGGGTCTTTCCGTCTAGATGCGGGCATCCGGCGTCTTCACCGGAACCACAAATTCGCCGAGCCGTTCGCCAAGACAGTCGTTCGATCGGTACGCCATTCGTGCAGGTCGGAACTTACCCGACAAGGAATTTCGCTACCTTAGGACCGTTATAGTTACGGCCGCCGTTCACCGGGGCTTCAGATCAGGCCTTTGCTGCCTTGCGGCAGCTAAGCCCTCCCTTTAACCTTCCGGCACCGGGCAGGCGTCACCCCCTATACGTCGTATTCGACTTAGCAGAGAGCTGTGTTTTTGTTAAACAGTCGCCGAACGCATTTCACTGCGGCCCCCTCGGGCTATAAACCCTACCGGGGCACCCCTTCTCCCGAAGTTACGGGGCTAATGTGCCTAGTTCCTGAGCGAGCGTTCTCTCGAGCGCCTGTGGATATTCACCTTGTCTACCTGTGTCGGTTTGAGGTACGGGCACCACACGTTCTCCTTAGAGGTTTTTCCCGGCAGCGTGAAATCAGAGACTTTGTGGCCGTGTGGCCTCGGGTCTGGTCTCACCGTTGAATGACCCCGTGGATTTTCCTGCGGGATCCGGCTTTCACCAGTCCATCGGGACGTCCATCACCCGACTCCCATATCCTTCTGCGTCACCCCATCGTCAAACGATCGTGTGGCGGGGCAGGAATGTTGACCTGCTGTCCATCAGCTACGCCTCTCGGCCTCACCTTAGGTCCCGCCTAACCCTGAGCGGATTAACCTTCCTCAGGAAACCTTAGACTTTCGGCGACACGAGTTCTCATCGTGTTTATCGCTACTTATGCCGGCAGAGTCTCTTCCGTGGCGTCCAGTAGTCCTCTCGGTCTACCGTCGAACTCCACAGAATGCTCCCCTACCAAATCTAGAGGCTTGAAACTCGAAACTAGAAACTGGATCACTTCCAAACCTGAATGGTCTTGTTCAGCCCTCTGCCAATCTCATCGTACTTACCTTTGAGTTTGGTATAGGTCTCTTCATCCAGATAATTCAGGTCATGCGCGAAGTCCAGAAGGACAGATGTCTCGTCGCATGATCCCAGCGCGATTACTAGGAATCGCTTGAAATCCATCGACGATCTCTTCCTTCCGTATCCTTCGGCAATATTGATTGGAATCGACGAGGAAGCCCTTCGAAGCTGTGTCCCCAGTTCCCCGCGTTCAAATGCAGGAAACTTGAGTGTGAGCCGATGAATCTCCAGCGCCGTCTCATAACTGCGCTGATATATCCTCAGATCACGGTAACTTTGAATCGGTCTCTTCTCGTCTGTCTTCATCCAGCATCTAGCCTCCAGTATCAAGCCTCTAGAATTTCGCAGCTTCGGTCGCAGACTTAGCCCCGTTGGATTGTCGGTGCGTGAACACTTGACCAGTGAGCTGTTACGCTTTCTTTAAAGGATGGCTGCTTCTAAGCCAACCTCCTGGCTGTCTGTGCGCTCACACGTCCTTTCCCACTTAGTCTGCAGTTCGGGACCTTAGCTGGCGATCTGGGTTCTTTCCCTCTCGACCACGGAGCTTATCCCCCGTAGTCTCACTCCTGCGCTGTTGTCCACGGCATTCGGAGTTTGATTGGATTCGGTATCCTGGATGGGACCCTAGTCCATTCAGTGCTCTACCACCGTGGCAAATCACGCAAGGCTGCCCCTAAAGGCATTTCGGGGAGAACGAGCTATCACGGAATTTGATTAGCCTTTCACCCCTACCCTCAGCTCATCCGAGCGATTTTCAACTCACAACGGTTCGGTCCTCCAGTCGCGGTTAAGCGACCTTCAACCTGGCCAAGGGTAGATCATCCCGCTTCGCGTCTATTCCCACACACTAATCGCCCTATTCGGACTCGCTTTCGCTGCGGCTCGCTTGCGCTTAACCTTGCGTGTGAGAATAACTAGCCGGCTCATTAAGCAAGAGGCACGCCGTCAGGCTTTGCACGACCGAAGTCGTGCCATGGCCCTCCGACTGCTTGTAGGCATACGGTTTCAGGTTCTATTTCACTCCCCTCGCAGGGGTGCTTTTCGCCTTTCCCTCACGGTACTAGTTCACTATCGGTCGCCAACGAGTATTTAGCCTTGGAGAGTGGTCTCCCCAGTTTCCCACGGGGTTTCTCGTGCCCCGTGGTACTCAGGATACCGCTTCGAGTCCGGTAAGCTTTCGGCTACATGGCTTTCACATTCTCTGGCCCTGCTTTCCAGCAGGTTCACCTAGCCTCCGGTTTGGTAACTCTACTCACGCGGTCCTACAACCCCCCGGTATAAATACCGGGGTTTGGGCTGTTCCGATTTCGCTCGCCGCTACTCTCGGAATCTCGTTTGATTTATTTTCCTCCAGGTACTGAGATGGTTCACTTCCCTGGGTTTGCTCATACCCGCCTATGTATTCAGCGGGCTGTAATCTGGTTTTACCAGATCGGGTTTCCCCATTCGGAAATCCTCGGATCAAAGCTTGCTTGCAGCTCCCCGAGGCTTATCGCAGCTTGCCACGTCCTTCATCGCCTGTTGGCGCCAAGGCATCCACCGTACGCCCTTAGTAGCTTAACCATAAAACTTACCCAACACGATCCCTCTCGGGATCCCCGGGAAACAACTGAAAGAGTCTTGCAAGCCCTTCCAGCCCTCTCATCGGGGTGCTGTGCCTCACCCTCGCCTTTCGGCTAAGGCAGGCACACCGCGCATGGAGTAAGTTCGCCTTTCCACATTGCGCTACTCTCGAGCAAAAATTTGCGGTTTTTCGCGCCACGCAGACCTTGAAATCCGCGTAACGCGATGCCTACTTCCTTCAGTTGTCAAAGATCGTTCGTTCCGCTCACTGTTTCCGATCGGAACGTCTCCGCTCCCGGCGGAGCGCACTGGCGATTTGGAGCCGCCATTGCGATTCTACAATCCCTAAAATAAAAAACCCGGCAACGAGCGCCGGGCATGTCCGTCCATTCGCTTGGGCCGCCCTCTACTCGCGCAGCCTCCCGAACGGATATGCTCGAAGCTCGTTTTTTTGGTACCCGGTGTGCGTAACCAACCTCACCTCTGCATGAGACGGCAAGCCCAGGTCAGTCTGGAGAATCCCCGCCAAACCAAGGGGCCACCGACATCAGGAAAGTATAGCAACAAATTGCATTTCGTCAAGCCCTTGTAATTTATTATTAACATCCCCCGCTGTGGATTTCCCTCCCCACTGTGGAAATCCGAAACCACCGGTTCGGGGCCCGTCGCCTGGTCCCCGAAACAAATCACCGCTGGAACTTGCGCTACACTCCTTGCATCTTATTAGGAGCCATCAAAAGCGCGCCGGCGTAAATAACAGCCTCCAAAGGCACGTCGTCTCAGCCCTGCCGCTCTTGTAAAGGGAGAAGCAATCCAAAAGCGCAAACTCGGAAAAAGCAATCTGGAAGTTTCAGCCCTCGGCTTCGGCTGCATGGGCATGAGCTTTGGCTACGGCCCCGCCGGAGACAAGCAGGAAATGATCTCCGTCATCCGCGCGGCCGTCGAACGCGGCGTCACATTCTTCGACACCGCCGAAATCTACGGCCCGTTCACAAACGAAGAACTCGTCGGCGAAGCCCTCGCTCCCTTCCGCAAGCAAGTAGTGATCGCCACCAAGTTTGGATGGAAAATTGATCCGCAGACGGGCAAACAGGCCGGCCTCGATAGCCGCCCCGAGCAAATCAAGAAAGTCGCCGACGCCTCCCTAAAGCGCCTCAAGACCGACGTCATCGATCTGTTCTACCAGCACCGCGTTGACCCGAACGTCCCCATCGAAGACGTCGCCGGCGCCGTGAAAAGCCTCATTCAGCAAGGCAAAGTGAAGCACTTCGGCCTTTCAGAAGCAGGCGTGCACACCATCCGACGCGCGCACAAGGTTCAACCCGTCGCGGCCCTCCAAAGCGAATATTCCCTCTGGTTCCGGGAGCCTGAAGCCGAGGTGATCCCCACGCTCGAGGAACTCGGCATCGGCTTCGTTCCATTCAGTCCTCTCGGCAAAGGTTTCCTCACCGGCAAGATCAGCGACGACACGAAGTTCGACAAAAACGATTTCCGCAACATAGTCCCCCGCTTCACGCCGGAGAACCGCAAAGCGAATCAAGCATTCGTTGATTTGCTGAGCCAAGTTGCAGAACGCAAGAAGGCGACACCAGCCCAGATCGCGCTCGCCTGGCTCCTCGCGCAGAAACCGTGGATAGTGCCCATCCCCGGGACCACCAAGCTCCACCGCCTCGAAGAAAACATCGGCGCCATCAACGTCGAACTCTCGCCCAACGATCTCCGCGAAATCGACACCACCGCCTCAAAGCTAAAGTCGGCAGGCGCCCGTTACCCCGAGGAGCTCCAAAAAATGGTCGGCCGCTAATATTCGCGAGCTCGCCTCAGTTCAATCGCGCTTTTTCTTCGGCTGCGGCCAACGCAAGTGAACTTCACCCGCTCGTGTGATCACCGCAACAAATGGCGGTCGGAACCTGCGGCACATCCTCTGCATCTTGCCGATAGCCAAGTCGAGCGCACCAGCCATTTCTGCACCGGACATGTTTCCGGATACGAATACAAACTCGCGCACCCGATTTTTCTGGAGAGCGCGTTTTTCCAAAAAGTTGTAGCGAATCTTTTTGTCCGACGTCAGTAAAATCCAGCCGTTAGCCCCCACAGTAGGCAACCACTCCTCATCAAGGGCTCCGCGTGCGAATCGTTCCAGGTGACGCTCGAAGCGAATTCCAAGTTTCTTCAGGGTTTCCAGGATGGCAGCTGAATTACACAGGTTTTCATCGAGAAAGAGGACGAAATCTTCAGGCGGCAGCTGGGAGAGCTCGCTCCCACCGGATTGCTTCTTCGACTTGTTGCGGCGTGCAGCCATACTCGGCCGCGAGAGACGCAATCGACTCCCGGGCATTGAAGCGCGACGCGATTATAGCAGTCGAAATACCCGTTCCCGCGATAACTGGCTTCCCGAAGCCCACCATGGGGTTGATCTCAATCAACTTCGGCTCGCGGGGGCCTGGCTCGACCACGAATGGAAAGAACCGAAATATCCCCTTCGGATCGATTTCAACTCTTTCAAGGTGAATGCGAGGGAAATCCAGGCCCATTTGACCGTTTCGCGACACGTTTATGATCTTTGCGAATTCTTCGATGAACAGGTCTCTGCGGTCAGTCAAGAAGGCTCGACTTATCAATGGGTGCGGCCGCGGATCGCGCTCATTTAGTTTTTTCAGCCCACTGCGAACCTTAGGGAGTTTAAGGTCATAAACCTTGCGCATGCCTGCCAACACTTGGCATTCGAGCAGATTCAAGAAACTCAGGCGCAGAGGCTCTGTCGTCGCCGTCTGGATCATTGGTGGCATCTTCTTAAAGCCCGTCAACCAGTAGCGCAATGTCTGATACGGAACCTTGAGATAGACTGCGGCCTCGGCGACACCATAAGCAGGTTCTTCGTACAACGGATTGTATTGTGGTGTCATGGCATCACGCCCTTGCAGTTTAGAGAATCCGACACCAGTGTCACCTCATACTATCACCATCTCGATTGGTGTCGTTTTGTTTGTACCCTCTGGTGTCGGAAGGAATCGCCCCGCTACACCCCCGTTGCATTTCACGAAACTGGTGTGCACCATTTTTTCCGAGGCGTGCATCCAAATAATATGTCCTCGATCGCCGCAGCTCCCAATCCAAGCCTTCGCGCCCGCGAACTCCTCACCTCCTGGGGACGCATCCTCGCCGGCCGTGTCCCCCTGCTCTCGATCGAAATCACGCGCGAATGCCCCCTGAGCTGCCCCGGCTGCTACGCCTATGGTGACCAGCACCTCGGCGGCGGAGTCACCCTCAACCAGCTCAGCGATCTGCACGGCGACGCGCTCGTCAATGGCGTCATCTCGCTCGTCCGCAAGCACAAGCCGCTTCACGTCTCGCTAGTCGGCGGCGAACCGCTAGTCCGCCATCGCGAGCTGAGCTGCATCCTCCCCGCCCTCAGTGAAATGAATATCTTCACGCTCGTCGTCACCAGCGCGGTCATCCCCATTCCCCCCGAATGGATGAATATCCCGCGCCTCCGAGTAGCCGTCTCCGTTGACGGCCTCGCGCCCGACCACGACACTCGCCGCAAGCCCGCCACCTACGAGCGCATCCTAAAAAATATCGAAGGCCGCGAAGTCAACATCCACTGGGTTATCACGCGCCCCATGCTAGAGCGCCCCCGCTATCTCGAAGAATACGTTTCCTTCTGGAGCCAGCGCCCCGAAGTAAATCGCATCTGGGTCAGCGGCTATACCCCCCAGCTCGGCGAGCAGAGCCGCGAAATGCTAGCCCCCGAACATCGCGCCGCCCTCGCCCGCGAGTTGCCAGCCCTCGCCAAGCGCTATCCCAAGCTCCTCTTCAACGAAGGCATCGCCAACGCCTTCCTCCATCCCCCGGAAAATCCCGGCGACTGCGTCTTCGCCAGAATGTCCGCCAATTATTCCGCCGATCTTCGCAGCCGAGTCGAACCCTGCGTCTTTGGCGGCACCCCCGATTGCTCGCAGTGCGGCTGCGCCATCAGCAGCGGCTTGCACTGGGTCAGAACCATCCCCGTAGCAGGCCCCATCAAGGTCGATCATTTCATTCAAACCTCCATCAACGTCGGCCTGCTCGTCAATCGTCTCCGCTCCGCCCCCGCGCAACCCTCGCGCTGGCAGCCCCGCGCAACAACCCCAGCCAGTAATAATGGCTTGGTCCGAATCCAGTAGCCGCCCGCGCCCACTTACTTCTTCTGGTGCTTGAAAAATTCCACCTGCCTCAGCCGCTTCAGCGCCTCCGCCTTCGTCTTGTAAGGCCCGCCAAGATTCCTCTTCCCATTCGACGACAATACTTGATACCCACCTTTCACCTTTACGATCATCGTGCACCCCCAATTACATTTTCAGACGAAAGCCGTCGAATTTCTGTGTCGCCCGCCACATCACAAAACTCCACAGGCTCGCATCCTTGCAACCTTCGCCTCGCAATGTCACGCTAGCTGTGGAGATTTCTCGGATGACGGACGCTGGAAAACTTGAAGAACTACAGCCGCACTCCGCGCACAGTTTCGGAGCACTCGATGGCCACCCGTCGCGCATCCACCAAAGCCTTCGGCCCCCGCTCAGCTACTTCCCTCAAAATCAACCGCCCGAGGCTGCTCCCGCCCGCCGGTACTGGTACCGCCAAATTCAACCCCGCATCCACGGATTTCTAATCGATCCTAGTGACGATTAGAAACTCACTAATCTCTATGAAAACAAAGGACGGCGATGCTTTCTAATCGATCCAAAAGTGGCGTTATTCTAACAGGCCAAGTCAGGTCCCAGCCCCGTCCCATCCCGGGTCTGACCCCCTCCCCAAGACCCCTACGCCGCCCCCCCATCCTTGTAAATCCCCGCCACCAACAGTCCCGCCAGCACGAGCTGAATGCCCCCAGCGAGCATCCACTTGATAACCAGCATGTAAGGAACAATGTACACGACGTACTCGCCAAGGGAAGTCGGAACAATCGTCAGAAACGTCACCAGCACCCCGTAGCGGATTCCCTGCGCCATCCAAGGCTTTTTCTCAGACCCGCGCGTGTAAATGTACGCAAACATCGCGGAGAAAAAGAATTGCCCGATCAGCATGGCCCAGAATCTGTGCTGAATTCCCGCCAGGTTGCGGTGGCTCAGCGGGATCGCGTCATAATCCGGCATCAACCAAATGCTGTGCACCAGATAATTCGTCGCCATCAGGAAGATAAACACCGCCACGGTGGCCATAACGATTTTCTTCATGATCGAACTCGCCTCCTGCGTTCGAATCGGGGCCGCTGGGATACTCGAAAAAGAAGCACACCGGGGCAGGAATTTCCCACGCCCCGTTTCGCGCAATCTAGCACTTGCCGCAAAGTGGAGCGAGCGAATTCTATTTTTGCGGCGCGGCTATGGGTTCGTCAATTGGAGCGAGATGCTCGCGGCTCGCAGCGGCACGTATTCTTTCTCCCAGGCGTCATGAAGCGGGCTTTCCGCATACGCGTCGGCGGCGTCGCGGTTGCGGAATTCGATGGCGAACGCGGCGTTGAAATCCCGCGGCTGCAAACGGTCGGCTTTGACCCAGATATTCCTCACCCCCGGCATCTTTGCCGCCATATCCTTGATGCCGTCAATCGCCGCCTGCTTCTGCATATCCGGCACGCCCGGCCGCCACTGGAGCTCCACAATATGCAGCACCGTCTTCGGCTGCCCGAATTTGTTTTGCCCCGCCACGTAGCCGCTGGCAAAAAGTCCCAGCGCAAGAAAAATGCCGCACAGAATTTTTGCCGCGCCCGTGAAATGAATTCGCATGATTCCTCCCATGGACCTCTTAGACGTATGAGTCTAAACAATGGGGATGGCCTGCTGCAATCAGCCGGGTCCCGCGGCCATCAGTCCCCCCTGCGGATTTGCAGGTTGACCACCAAGAATCGCTTTCAGTAGGCTGGCGCGGCCCGTTACATTCGCGCATGATGAGTAGTTGAAAGTTGCCACCGAGGAGGAAGGATGTACTGCTCGAAATGCGGCACCGCGCTCTCAGACACCGCGGCGTTTTGCAGCGCCTGCGGCGCGCCAGTCGGCCCCGCCGCTGCCACCGCGCCGGTAGTTGCGCCTGAACCGGAACCCGCAAGCCAGGATTCCTTCGCGCCTCAAATCGTCGCCGTGCCGAAACCGGTCGCCTATGCCGGATTCTGGCTCCGATTTGTGGCCTTCGCGATTGACCTGATTATTTTCTTCGTGCTTTTCGTCATCGTTGTGAGTTTCCTCGCCGTCGCCATGGGCCTCTCCGCTGCCATCCAGCAGGTTCAACCCGGCGAAACTCCCGAGGCCTTGAGGGCCGCTCTAGGCGGCGGATTCTTGCTCGCCGTGCTGCTGATCCTTCTGGCGGGGAGCGCCACCTATTTCTCTTCGCTCGAAGCCTCCTCTTGGCAAGGCACAATCGGAAAAAAAGCCCTCGGCCTCTATGTCACGGACTTGGCGGGAAACAGGATTTCCTTTGGACGCTCAAGCGTCAGATTTTTCACCGGTAAATTCATCGCCATCGGCGTGCCGGGTTTCGGAATTATGTATTTTTTTGCCAGCTGCATTTGTGCGGGGCTCACGCAGCGCAAGCAGGCGCTCCACGACATGATTGCCGGCTGTCTCGTTCTCAAGAAGCCCTAGCGCTGAAATGAACTCATCTCAAAAATGGACGGCACGGAAGGGCGGGGTTTTCAACCCCGCCATAAGGCGTGCCCCCAGCATGGCTTTCGCGTTTTTTGCGTTCCGGTCGTCGTTTGACCGGGGAGCCCCTGAAGCCACGCACCTTTGTGGTTGCCAGGGAGTAATGAGATGGGTTGCCTCTGTTGACATCCTCTTCGAAAGATCCGCCCGCTCGGCACGGCCCATATGGAGTGCGGCGGCTCGCCGCCGCTTTGTTAAGGCCCCGCTCGCTGGGCCGTGGTCGAACGGAAGGAAGCCCCGCCTAAGTCGCACATCTCGTTCGCGCTCTCGCATGAACGTCAACAGAGCCAGGTGGGTTGATGAATGCTACACGCCCCAGCCGTAGTGTTCCGTGTGAGCGAGCGCGTCGTGCAGCTCGCCCCGAATGTGATTCGTAAATTCGGAGCAGCGCAGGATGCGGCTTCCGGCCTCGGCGATGTCCATCGTGCGGTATCCGCGCTCGAGCACGCGGTCCACGGCCGATTCCACCACTTGCGCCTCATTCTCGAGACCAAACGATTCCCGAAGCATCAAGGTCGCCGAAAAAATCGCGCCCAGCGGGCAGGCCACATCTTTTCCCGCGAGCGTCGGCGCGGCCCCGTGAATCGGCTCGTAAAGAGCGGGCGAGTCCTCGCGTCCACGGCTCATCGAAGGAATCAGGCCGATCGAGCCGGCCAGCGCCGCGGCCTCGTCGCTCAGAATGTCGCCGAAGAGATTCGATGTAAGCATCACGTCGAACTGCTTCGGGCGAAGCATGATTTGCATCGCCGCGTTGTCCACGTAAAGATTCTCGAGCGAGACTCCAGGGAAATCGCGCGCCACGGTTGTCACCGTTTGCCGCCACAGCACGGAGGTCGCGAGCACATTGGCCTTGTCCACGCTCACCACGCGATTGTGCCGCGCCGACGCTCGCTCGAAAGCGTAGCGCGAAACTCGTTCAATCTCGGCCGTCGTGTAAGTAGCGACGTCGCGCGCCCGAGCGCTGCCGTTCTCTCCCTGCAGCTCGTGCTCGCCGAAATAAATGTCGCCGGCCAGCTCCCGCACAATCTCGAAATCGCAGCCGCTCACACGCTCTGCCCGAAGCGGCGAAATTCCGAGCATGGCCGCCCGCACCCGAATCGGCCGAAGATTGATGTAAAGCCCAAGCTCCTTGCGCAATCCGAGCAGCCCGCTCTCCGGGCGCTTTGCCAGAGGCAACCTGTCCCAGCGCGGGCCCCCAATTGCACCGAGCAGGATGGCATCGGCCGACCGGCATCCGGCAAGCGTCTCCGATGGCAGCGGCGAGCCCACGCGATCAATCGCCGCCCCACCGAAAGCAAGCTCCCGGAATTCGAACTGATGACCAAAAGCCGCCGCGCAATCCTGCAGCAGCTCCACCGCAGCCCGCGTTACCTCCGGCCCGATTCCATCGCCCGGCAGTACCGCGATCGTTCTATGGATTCCACTCATGGCCTTTTTCCCCTGTTTTCACCCTGCTGTTGCAGCACTCGTATCTCGCGCGGCCGCCTCGGGCGCCAATCCGCGGCGAACAATATGAATGATGGCGAGAAGGTCTCTGTCCGTCACTTGCTTCGCGGCGTCGGCGCACGCGGTGGCCATGCGGTAGCACTCCGCGAGCTCCGCTTCCGTGGTCTCGTAGCCCAACTCTTCCAATCGCGCCCGCAGAGCATTTCTTCCCGAATGCTTCCCAAGCACCAGACGCCGCGAGGGCACGCCGACCTTCTCCGGAAGAATGATCTCGTAGGTCAGCGGATTCTTCAGGATGCCGTCCTGGTGGATCCCCGCTTCGTGGGCAAAAGCGTTTGCGCCGACGACGGCTTTATTCGGCGGCACGGAAATGCCTGTGATGGCCGTAAGCAGCCGGCTGGTGGAGTAGATTTTCTCGAGCGCGATGTTCGTAGCGACGCAGAAGCGGCTCTGCCGGACGTGCAAAGCAACGGCAATCTCCTCGAGCGAAGCGTTTCCCGCGCGCTCGCCAATCCCGTTGATGGTGCATTCCACCTGCCGGGCGCCGGCTGCGACGGCCGCAAGCGAATTGGCGACTGCCAGTCCCAAATCGTTATGGCAGTGAGCGCTGTAGGTGACTTTCGGAAGGCTCGCCAGGCGGACGCGAACGCGCCGAAACATTTCAGCGTACTCGTCCGGGGTGGTGTAGCCGACTGTGTCCGGAAGATTCAGTATCGTCGCGCCAGCCTCGGCCGCGGCTTCCGCGACATCGCACAGGTAATCGATATCGCTGCGGCTGGCGTCTTCGGCCGAGAATTCCACCTCTTCGCAATTCTGCCGGCCGAATCGAACCATGCGGGAGACTTGTGCCTGCGCTTCCTGCCGCGTGATGCGCAGCTTGTGCTTCAAATGCAGGTCAGAGGTTGCCAGGAAAATATGCAGCCGGGGCTTCACGGCGGGTTCAAGCGCACGCAGCGCCGCCTCCACATCCTCCTGGCGGGCGCGAGCCAGCGCGGCAACGCGGCAGGAGCGTATCTCACCCGCAACGGCGCGGACCGCCTCGAGATCGCCGGGCGAAGCAATCGGGAACCCCGCTTCGATCACGTCCACCCCCAACTGCTCGAGCTGGCGGGCGAGCCGGAGCTTCTCCTCGCGGTTCATCGAAAAGCCCGGAGATTGCTCGCCGTCGCGCAGAGTGGTGTCGAAGATTTGGACAGTCTCCATGAGCGCTCCTGTGGGTCACAGAGAGTGGAACGCGGTTCGCACGGCCAAGTCCAATTTATATTTGTTGCATGGAGAATAACTTTCGCTTATACAGAGATTGGCCCCCTGGAGAGGGCCAAAATCATGGATCTGGCGGCCTTACAGGTATTTCAAACGGTGGCGCACGAACGCAGCTTTTCCCGCGCGGCGGAAAAGCTCTATCGCACACAGCCTGCGGTGAGTATAGCCATGCGCAAGCTCCAGGACTGGGTGGGCCAGCCGCTCTTCGTGCAGGGATCCGGCGCGCGGACCCTGACGGATGCCGGCGTGCTGCTCCTCGAGTATGCCGACCGCATGCTCAATCTCCGCGAGGAGATCCGCAAGGGCATGAAGGAATTGCGCGGCCTCGAGCGCGGCCAGGTGTCCATCGGCGTGAACGAAAGCTCGATCCATGCCCTGCTTCCGGCTCTCGACCGCTACCGGCAGGCATACCCCGGAATCCAGATTCGCGTCCATCGCGTATTTTCGCGCGACGTTCCTCGCGAGGTGCTGAATCATCAGCTGGATATCGGAGTGATTTCCTACTTGCCGGAGGAGCGGGAACTGGCAGCAGTAGAATTTTACCGCGACGCCCTCGCTCTGATCGTCTGGCCAGGACACCGGCTAGCCAAGCGCAGAGACGTGGAAATCTCCGCGCTCGGCAAGGAGACCTTCGTCGCGCATATTGTGGATTCCCCCTACCGCCAACGAGTGGTGCAGATGTTCGCGCGCCACCATGTACCCCTCCGCATGGATATCGAGCTGCCGACCATCGAGAGCATCAAGAGGTTTGTGGAAATGAAAAAGGGAGTAGCCATTGTTCCCCGGATGTGCGTGGAAGGAGAAATCGCGCGCGGCGATCTGAAGGAATTGCGCATCCGGCAGATGCGAATTCTCCGCCGCCTGTACCTGGTTTATCGGGAGGACCGCCCGCTGACGGCCGCAGCACAAGCGCTCGTCGGAGTCCTACGAACGAAACTGCCGCGTTCCCACGCAAATGGCCGGGGTCAAAAATCATGAATACTGATTCCACTCTGCGGGGTGAATGTGCTCGAGGCTTCAGCGCTTCGATGCAAGCTCGTCAAGCGCCGCCGCGACGCGGGACAATCCTTCGCGCACCATCTCCGTTTCGCCGCCGACGCCGATCCGGAAATGCTCCGGAGCTTCGAAAAATCGCCCAGGAACCACGCTGGTCTCATATTTCTCGCGCAGAAGCTGGCAGAAAGCTTCCGTGTGGCCGCTCGAGAGCTGAGGGAATGCCACGGCCCCTGCCTCGGGCCAAATGGTGAGCAGATCGTTCCGCGAATCGAGCAGCTTTTTCAGCAGCCCTCGATTTGTATCAAGAAGTTTTTTCGAGCGCGCGGCAATCTGCGGAAGATGGTCGAGTGCCACCACGCTGAGCATCTCGGCCGGATGCGCCGCCATCACGCCGAAAAGATCGTTGAGCCGCCACATCCTCTGCGC
This sequence comes from uncultured Acidobacteriota bacterium, assembly GCA_963701005.1. Lineage (GTDB taxonomy): Bacteria > Acidobacteriota > Terriglobia > Acidiferrales > UBA7541 > Palsa-295. Next base: position 58,989 of record OY969555.1, on the reverse strand, counting down.
CAACGCGGGCGCCGCCAGCACCCATCCGCAGCGAAGGCCGGAAAGACCGTAAGCTTTGGTAAGGCTGCTGGTAGTAACGAAGTTCGGCCCGAGATGGTAGGCCGATTGCCCGGGCGAATCGAAGCACGCTTCCAGGTAAACCTCATCCACGAGGACGTGCGCTCCCAAACTTCGAGCGATTTCGCCTACAAGCTTGAGCTTCGCATCAGAGGTGCGCACCCCGGTTGGGTTGTGCAGATTGGTGATCACAATCAGGCGCGTGCGTGGGGAGATGGCGCGTTCCACCTCGCGCGGATCGAGTTGAAAGCCATTCTCGAACCGCCGCGGGAAGCGCCGGACTCTTGCGCCCAAATATTGCGCGGCCGACAAGAGCGCTTCGTAGGTGGGTTCCTCGATGAGCACTTCGTCATCGTGCTCGAGCAGCGCTGCCATTGCCAAATGGTTCGCCATCGAGGTGCCCTGCGCGTGCACGACACAATCCGCGGGCACGCCGGCCTTCGCGGCAAGCCGCTGGATCAGCGGCTCATAGCCGTACCCACTCGAGCCAGTAAGTTCGAGGTCTTCGATGCGAACATGCAGATCGGCGAGCGGGTAACGGCAGACGTCGCTCGCGGCGAGATTGTAGCGCGCCGTGGAGCGCAGCTTCGCCCACTCGATATACATCGAACGGATTTCTCGCCGTTGAGGGCTCATCAGTCGTTCACACGGAGCCGGCCGGACGCCGCGCGTGCCTGCGCATCACGAAATAGAATGGAATCCCGGCGAAGAGAATACACACGGCAATGCCGGCATTGCGAGGATATTTGTAGATGGTGTTGAGAACAATCAACCCTGCCACGGCGGTGAAAAGGCCGGTGGTCCAGGGATGGCCCGGGACGCGAAAGCCAGTCTCTGGCACGCCGCGCCTCTCAATGTCGCGACGGTCGCGATTCCGAAAGACGAAGAGGCACGCAGCCGTGAGGGCATAAAAGAGCCAGTCCATCACGATGACGTAGCTCAGGATTTGCTCGAATGTCCCTAGAAGCACAACGACGATGGTGACGCTCCCTTGCAGCATGATCGCCGCCACGGGAGAACGGCTGCGAGGACTGAGCCGCGCGAAGAAGCCGGGGAGCACTCCATCATCGGCCATCGCGCAGTACAGCCGCGGATAGGTGAGCATGGCCTGGCTCAGGAAGCCAACGGTAGAAATGACGATGGCAATGGCGATGAGACCGGCTCCAAAACCACCCCAGACTCGCTGCATGACTTCAGAAGCAGGAGTCGAGGTCGCAGCGAGGCCGGCGGGGGTGAGGACCTGCACATAAATGAAATTCACGGAGACATAGAGCGCGAGGACGCCGAGGACGCCAAGCAGAAGGGCGCGAGGAAGATTTTTGCGCGGCTCGCGGATTTCACTGGCGATGAAGTTGGCGGTCTGCCATCCGCCGTAGGCGAAGACTACGGGAATCATGGAAGCGCCAAAGATACTCAGCAGATTGAGCGAAACGGGGTGGTCCAAGATTGGCTGCCATGCCGCGTGCGGCGCACCCGAGCCACGCAACAAAAACCATGCGCCGCCACCAACAATCAATGCCACGGCGAAGATGCGCAGGACCATGAGCAAGCTCTGTACGCCACTTCCTACGCGAACGCCCATCCAATTGATTGCCACCAACACCAGAACAAGAGCTACAGCGGGGACGGTTTCGGGAATCGCGAGGTGCGTCAGTTGGCGGAAGTACTTTGCAAATGTCACGGCGACCGCAGCGGTGCCGCCTGCTCCAATCACGAGCAGATACACCCACCCGTAGAGGAAGCCCAAGATGGGGTGAAAAGCGTCTGCGAGGTACGCGTACTGTCCGCCGACCTTCGGCATTCGATCGGCAAGCTCTGCGTAAATGAAAGCGCCGATCAGTGCGAGCGCGCCTCCCGCTACCCAGGCACCGAGAATTAGAGCGGGAGTGTGGACCAGCGTCGCGACGACATACGGATTGATGAAGATTCCGGAGCCGACGATGCCGCCCATCACGACCATCGTGGCGTCGAATAATCCCAGGCGCGCTGCAAGGCTGCTTTTGGATCCGGGAGGTGCGGCGAGCGTCCCTGAGTCGGCAGGCCGAGCGTAATTGTTTTCGGGCAAGCAGCACGTCGCGCCCAAGGCGCGAGCGGGGCGAATCTACCACTGAAGCCGCCAGCGGCCAACTCATCCGAGCCGTGAACCCGGGCGCACGGCGGCCACATTTTCGGGCGGCGGATTTAGGCGCGCTGATAGTCAGGCTGCCAATTCTGAATCAATTTTTTGATCGCTTTTCGCTCGGTGAGCTTTTCTTCCAGGACTTTGCGGGCGAGGGCGGGGAGCTCAGCATCGCTTGCGAAACGGAGGGCCACCAACTGGCCGACCGTGAAATCAGGAATGCGGGGGCGCAGATCTTGCGGGAGCAGTTGCTGCAACCGCAATCGCATTTCCAGGCGAATCACGCGGTCCTGGACTGCCAGCGCGAACATACGGGCATAAAGAGCGAGCAAGAGGAGGGCGAGAGCAAGCACGGCGGAAATCAACGACTCAACCGAAAAAGCACGGACAGCGCGGGCGATGGACCAGACGAGATTGAAGAGCAAAAAGGGAAGAATGAAAAAGTGAAAAGCGGGGACGAGCTTTACGTGATTTTCGAAATTCTGCGTCATCAAAGTTGCTCCCCTTCACCGCGATTTGAAAAGCCGCGAGAGAAGTTTATCAAAATTATCGGCTGAACATCGCAATCGACGCTCCCTTTCAATCGGCCGCAGCCCTTGTGCGGGCTTTCGCAGCCCGCTGCTTGAATCCGAGTCCCATGGCGCCGAGAATTTCGTAAATTTCTTCGCAATCATTTTTCGCCGCAGCTTGCTCGAGCCGCGCGAGATTGTTCATGAATTGCGTCGAGTCAATCGATTGCGGTTCGATTACGGAGAGCTTCTCGAATCGTGTGCGGCGAAGATTTTCAGATTTGGCGGCCAATTCCTCAAATAATTTTTCACCCGGGCGGAGACCTGTGAAAGTGGTTTCGATATCCTTTCCTGGTTTGAGGCCGGAGAGAGAAATCATGTCTCGCGCGAGCTCGAATATATTGCGCGGGCGGCCCATATCGAAAACGAAAATCTCGCCGCCTTGAGCAAGAGTTCCCGCGAAAAGAATGAGCTGCACGGCTTCCTCTATGGTCATGAAATAACGCTCCGCATCCGGATGAGTGACGGTAACGGGGCCGCCTCGCGCGATTTGCTTTTTGAAGAGCGGGAGGACGCTGCCTCGGCTGCCCAAGACATTGCCGAAACGGACGCAGGCGGAGCGAAAATCGGGGCGATTCTGAAAGCTTTGCACGAGCATTTCGCCGATGCGTTTTGTCGCGCCCATGACGCTCACGGGATTCACGGCTTTGTCCGAGGAGATGAAGACGAAGCGCTCGACGCCGAATTCGGCGGCTGCTTCGAGGACATTTCGAGTTCCGCCGACGTTGTTCACGACCGCTTCGGAAGGATGCTTTTCCATCAGCGGCACATGTTTGTGAGCCGCGGCGTGGAAAATTATTTGCGGACGAAATTCGGAAAATATGTTGCGCAAGCGACGCGCATCTCGAATATCGGCGATTTGCGTATCGATATTTGCTGGAGGCTTTCGGAGGAGGATTTCCTGCTCGAGCTCGTAAATGGAATTTTCGTCTTTGTCGAGGCACGCGATTCGCGAGGGACCCAGGGGGATAAGTTGCCGGACAAGTTCGCTTCCGATGGTGCCGCCGGCTCCGGTGACCAGGATGCGCTTGCCCTGGTAGGCGGAGCCAATTGCATCGCGGAGATTTGAGAGCTTCACATTTTGGCGGCCAAGCAAATCATCCGCGAGAGGTATGTCCGTTTGATTTCGGGATTCGCCTGCCGGCGATTGCGTGCGCGGATGGAGAAGTTTTGCCGTGGTGTGGATGATGAGCTTTAGATCTTCGAGGAAACGAATATTTTCGCAGTAGGCGAGGTCGAGCGCGATTTTGTCTGGAAGGATTGTCTCGCGGTAGAAATTTTCTTTGTCCGGGCGGCCCTCGAGGAGATCTTCTTCGTGGAAGTAGGCGATGGCTGCCGGTCCGGTGATTCCGGGTCTGGCGCTGAGAATTATTTCGGAAGATTCGGCGGCTGCTGGGCGGTACTCGGGAAGATCCGGCCGCGGCCCGACGAGACTCATTTCGCCGCGCAAGACATTCATGAGTTGGGGGAGTTCGTCGAGCTTCGTTTTTCTCAGCCACCTGCCGACGGGGGTAATTCTTGGATCGTTCGCGGCGGTGACCGAAGAACTTCCGGCGGGATCGAGATCCAACATGGTCCGCAGCTTGAGGATTCGGAAGAGTTTGCCATGCCGGCCTACGCGCGACTGGCGGAAGAGGACGGGGCCGCGGCTTGTTATCCGGATTGCGATGGCGGCGAGAAGAAGGATCGGCGAAGCGAGGATAAGGCCGGTGAGAGAGAGGATTGCATCGAGCCATCTTTTCCCAATTTGGGAATAGAACGTGGAGTTCATTGTTAAGGATGCCCTCCGCCGGGGGAGTTCGTGAGCGCTGTGTGGCCGGTGAGCGGCGCTCCGTGCCCCATGGAATTCGAAGAGCGACGATACCAGAAAAAGGACTGAAGAGAGGTGCTTCGACTCCCCGGCCTGCGGCGGACTCAGGACGCCGATTCCGCTGCGGCGGACTTGAAAGGCGAGCCTTGCCGGATCGCCGTTTTTTGTTGCTACTAGAAATTGGCTAAATGCTGGATTGGATGGACTTAGCTTGAATTCTGAGTTGGGGACTGTTGCTACTAGAAAATGACGGGGTAGGGATGGGGGGTGAGAAGGAGCGGAATAAAAACATGGTGAAAGTTTGCTATTAGAAATTGCGATCGGCGTTTGTTTTCTAGGAGTTGGCATGATTTCTAATCGTCCGGTTTGCTATTAGAAAAGCAATGGCTAGAGGCGAGTGGCTGATGGCTAGTGGGAGGCGAAAAGCAGGATGGGAATAGGCTCGAAGCTCGAGGGTGCGGATTGGAGTCGCTGATTGGAATTCAGGTTTGCGACACACATGGCGTGACCCCCTGAGGGGGTGTTTTGCGCAGATTAGAATGGGTCGCGGTCTCATGTTTTCAATGCCTTAGAGTGGATTCTAATCTCGAAAGCGGGATTAGGATTTTTGTCGCCCCCACTTTTTGAGGTGGGGTGGGTCTGGCAGGCGCGCCGGGCTGTAATGATAACTCGCACGGCACGATTATATCATATGTCAATAGAGGGGACGCAAGGAAAATCTGAGAGGTGGGTGGGAATTTTGGGCCGAATGGATTTGAGCGGCGGGGGCGGGAGTTCGACCGCATCTGGCGCACCTACGGCGCTTGACGTTTGTAGGTTGACGGACCCAGCCCGCCAGAGTGCGGCGGGCTGGGCTACCTTGTGCCGCACCTACGGTGCTGGGGAGCGGTGCGGAGTTACGACGAGGAGCAACTGCCGCGAGGGCAGGAACAAAGGCAAAAGCAAAAGCAAAGGCAAAGGCAAAAGCAAAGGCAAAAGCAAAAGCAACAACAAGAACGCCGGCAGGATGCCAGCGGTACGAAGGGCAAAAGCCAAATCAAGCGCGCCGGCGGGACGCCCGCGTTACGAAATCAGCTTCAGTGGTGCAGGAATGCGGGAACTCCTCCCTGCTAGAAGACGAAATTTCTGACCAGACTGGTCTTCCACGGGTCGAATCGAACCGCTTAGCAATCGGCGGGGCGGGGGGCGGATTTTGGGGAGGTTAGGCGCCAGGAGGCGCGGGCGATGGCCCAATCTTCCTGGGCGCGGATGATCAAGATGCGGACGGCGGAGTCTCGCGTGGCGATATCTTGATCTTGGGGGGAATGGGCGTTTTTTTCCGGGTCGAGTTTCAGGCGCAGATATTCGAAATTGGCGCAGGTGGCGGCGCGGACTTCGGCGGAATTTTCGCCGATGCCGGCGGTGAAGACCAGGGTGTCGATCCCGCCGAGCGAGGCGATCATTGCGCCGATGGCGGAGCGCAGACGGTGGATGAAAATGTCGAAGGCTAGCTTTGCGCGGGCTTGGCCAGCTTTCATGGAGGCGACGATTTGGCGCATGTCGCCTGAAGTGCCGGAGATTCCGAGGAGGCCGGATTTTTTGTTGAGCAAATCGTCGAGCTGCTCGCCGGTGGCGTTGCCCTGGCGCATCAGGTAGGTGAGGATGCCGGGATCAACTGAGCCGGAGCGGGTGCCCATCATCAGGCCTTCGAGCGGAGTAAAACCCATGGTGGTGTCAATGCTGCGGCCATTTTGAATGGCTGCGAGAGAGCAGCCGTTGCCCAGGTGGCAGGTGACGAGTTTGAGCGAGTGCACATCGCGGCCGAGGAGTTGAGCGGCGCGCTCGGAGCAATATTGATGGTTGATGCCGTGGAAGCCGTAGCGGCGAATTCCCTGCGCGAGCCACTCGTAGGGGCCCGGGTAAACGAAGGCCGGCTCGGGCATGCGGCTGTGGAAGCCTGTGTCGAAGACGGCGACTTGAGGAACCGGGCCGAAGCGTTTCTCGATGAAATCCATTCCTTCGAGTTCGGCGCGATTGTGAAGGGGAGCGAAGACGGACATGCGGGCGATGGCTGCTTTTACTTCCGGAGTGATCATGGTGGGTTGCTCGAAGGTCGGGCCGCCGTTGACGACGCGGTGGCCGACGACTTGGATTTCCGAGGGGGAGGAAATGACGCGCGTGTTGCCGGACCAGAGGGTTTCGAGGACTGGTTCGAGGGCTTGGTCGCGCGACTGGGCCTTTAGGTCCTCTTTGAGTTTCACACCGGTGGAAGTTGCGACGCGCATTTCGGCTTGATCGGCGTTCCATTCGACGGTGGATTGCCAGAGGGGCTCGGGAGGATTTTCGGGGGGAGCGCCGGCGATTTCGTAGAGATTGGTTTTTTGGCTGCTGGAGCCGGAATTTAGGACGAGGATTTTCATTTGGATTGGCACGGGAAGGAGGCGCGGAAATGGCTTAACACGGGGGACACGGAGAGAGGCTGGAGGGCACCGAGGAGGCGAGGCCAGCCTCGCGGTAACAAAGCGGCGGCCAGCCGGCGCACTCCATATGGGTTGTGCCGAGCGCGGGAACGAGGATGGGTAAATTTCGGCAACGGTAGATGACCTTTAATAGGGCCAGGTCCAATCGCGGATGGCGGGGATATCGTCGCCGTGCTCGTGGATGTATTGCTTGTGCTCGACGAGGCTATCGCGGAGGAACTGTTTGAAGTGGGCGTTGATGGGTTGGAGGCGGGGGACGCGGTCGACGACGTCACCGGCCAGGTGGTAGCGATCTAGCTCGTTCAGGACGGTCATGTCGAAGGGCGTGGTGGTGGTGCCTTCTTCCTTGTAGCCGTGGACGTGGAGATTATCGTGATTTTTTCGGCGGTAGGTGAGGCGATGGATGAGGCTGGGATAGCCGTGGTAGGCGAAGATTACCGGCTTGTCTGTGGTGAACATGGAATTGAATTCGGTGTCGGGAAGGCCGTGAGGATGTTCGGAGGAGGTTTGAAGAGTCATGAGGTCCACGACATTGACGACGCGAATTTTGATGTCGTGGAAATGCCGGCGGAGCAGGTCCACGGCCGCTAGAGTCTCGAGAGTTGGGATATCGCCTGCGCAGGCCATGACGACATCGGGCTCCGTGCCCTGATCGTTGCAGGCCCACTCCCAGATGCCAATACCAGTGGTGCAATGTTTTACGGCTGATTCCATGTCGAGATATTGGAGCGCGGGCTGTTTGCCGGCGACGATTACGTTGACGTAGTTGCGGCTGCGGAGGCAATGGTCGGCGACGGAGAGCAATGTGTTGGCGTCGGGGGGGAGGTACACGCGGACGATGTCCGCTTTTTTATTGACGACGTGATCTATGAAGCCGGGATCCTGGTGCGTGAAGCCGTTGTGGTCTTGCCGCCAGACGTGCGAGCTGAGCAGGTAATTCAAAGAAGAGATGGGGCGGCGCCAGGGAATATTGCGCGTGACTTTCAGCCACTTGGCATGCTGATTGAACATGGAATCGATGATGTGGATGAAGGCTTCGTAGCAGTTGAAGAGGCCGTGGCGGCCGGTGAGGAGGTAGCCTTCGAACCAGCCCTGGCACATGTGCTCGCTGAGGACTTCCATGATGCGGCCGGTGGTGGAGAGATTTTCGTCGGTTGGGAGGAGGGGCTCCATGAAGATTTTTTCGGTGACTTCGTAGAGAGCCTCGAGGCGATTGGAGGCGGTCTCGTCCGGGCCCCAGACGCGGAAATTTTTCGTTTCGCCGTTGAGTTTCATTATGTCGCGGAGGAATTTTCCAAGGACGCGCGTGGCTTCCTGCATTTCCGTGCCGGGTTTGGGGACGGGGACGGCGTAGTCTTCGAAATTGGGCATGGTGAGATCGGTGAGGAAGAGACCACCGTTGGCATGCGGATTCGCGCCCATGCGGCGTTCGCCTTTGGGAGCGAGCGCGGCGAGCTCGGGGGTGAGCCTGCCTGCGGCGTCGAAGAGTTCTTCGGGCTTGTAGCTCTTCATCCAGTCTTCGAGGATTTTCAGATGTTCGGGCTTGGAGGCGAAATCGGTGATGGGGACCTGGTGTGCGCGCCAGGTGCCTTCGACCGGCTTGCCGTCAACGATTTTTGGGCCGGTCCAACCTTTGGGCGTGCGGAGGATGATCATGGGCCAGGTGGGGAGGGCTGAGGAGTTGCCCGCGCGGGCTGCGGATTGAATGGAGCGGATTTCGTCGACGACGGTATCGAGCGTGTGGGCCATGAGCTGATGCATGATTTCGGGCTCGTGGCCTTCGACGAAATAGGGCTTGTAGCCGTAGCCGGTGAAGAGCTGAGTTAACTGCGCGTCGTTCATGCGGCCGGGGACGGTCGGATTGGCGATTTTGTATCCGTTGAGATGGAGGATGGGGAGGACGGCGCCATCGCGGGCGGGATTCAGGAATTTATTGGAGTGCCAACTGGCGGCGAGAGGGCCGGTCTCGGACTCGCCGTCGCCGACGACGCAGCAAACGAGCAAATCGGGATTGTCGAAAGCGGCGCCGTAGGCGTGGATGATCGAGTAGCCGAGTTCGCCGCCTTCGTGAATCGAGCCGGGCGTTTCGGCGGCGACGTGGCTCGGGATGCCGCCTGGAAACGAAAATTGCTTGAAGAGTTTGCGGAGGCCATCTTCGGTCTGCGGGATGTGCGGGTAGAATTCGCTGTAGGTGCCTTCGAGGAAAACATTGGCGACTACGCCGGGTCCGCCATGGCCGGGGCCGGCGACGTAGATGACGTTGAGATCGAGTTTTTTGATGAGGCGATTGAAGTGGAGATAGATGAAATTAAGGCCGGGGGTGGTGCCCCAGTGGCCCAGCAGGCGCGGCTTGATGTGTTCGAGCTTTAGCGGCTCGCGCAGTAGAGGATTTTTGAGGAGATAGATTTGGCCGACGGAAAGGTAGTTTGCGGCGCGCCAGTAGGCGTGCATTTTGCGGAGTTCTTCGGACGACAACGGTTGATTGGATTCAGAGGGGATTGCAGAACCTGCTGATGTTGCCGAGGCCATTTTCGTACCCTCCTGCGGCGGGGGTGCGGATTTCGAACGCGGGTGCCAGGAGGAGGGATTATAGCTTGTTATGGAAATCCGGGACAGGTGGGGCAATCTGACCGCCCTTTCGTGTTGTGTTGAGTTTTTTGGGTGAACGGAATGGCGACGGGCGAGAGGGCGAAGGGAGCTTTTCTGCCAGCCCTGCGAGTGGCTCAATGATAGTATTTGCGGCTTGCGAACAAATTGCGAGTGGCGCCAAGCGGAAGATTGCGCGTTCTAGGCGATGAGCGATTATTAATGCAGGAGACCGGCGAGCTTTCAAGGGAGGGCGGCAAGGAACGCACGCGGCATATCTTCTTGCTGGGGCTGGCCGGAGCGTATGCGAATTGCGTCGCGTACGGATTTTGCGTGGGCGGGGGCAATCATCAATTCGAATTGCCGCTGACGAACTGGCTTCGCGACCCGTCGTTATATCCTCAGGATCCCATCACGCATGCCTTCGGGCATTTTCCGACGGTGTTCTGGCCAGCTGTGGCATTTCTTTCTCAGTGGATGGCGGTGGAGAGAATACTGTTTGTGTTCTTTGTGCTCACGAAGCTGCTTTTTTTTGTCGCGCTTGCGCGACTCGTGGTGCCCAGGGTGACGAACGAGCTTCTGGCGGGATGCATAGTTCTTTGTGCCGCTTTATCTCCATTCTTGAACGACCTCACACCATTCGGGGCTTCCAACATACTGGACTCAATCGAGACGCAGACTTCCTTATCACTCGCTTTGCTTTTGTGGGTGGGCTGTTTTCTGCTGGAGGGCCGCTGGATTCGGGCGGCGGCACTTTGCGCCCTGACCGTAAATGTGAACGCACTTTTTTGTAGTTTTATGGCGGCTGGTTTCATCGCGTTTGTTCTGATTGATTGGCGCCGCCGAAGAACCGGCATTCTGATCGCGGGTCTGGTGGGACTCGGGATTTCACTTCCATGGGTATTGCGGACACGAGGCGGAATTTACCTGAAGGCGCCCGCGGGGTATGTCGGGGCGCTCCTTGCGTATTATCCGTTTCATATCACGCTGCGCGGCCATGAAGCGTACGAATTGATCAGCGGCTTGGGGCTGGTGTTGGCAGCCGCGCTGATGGTGATGGTGGCGCGGAAATCGGGGGAGCGGCGGGACTTTCGATTGGAGGCGCTGGCTGCATCGTTTTTCGTTCCTGTTTTTCTTGGCGCGCTTATCGGCGAGGTTTATCTGACACCGATGATGGCTCGTATGCAAATGCTCCGCGCCGATTCATTTTTGCTGCTCTACTCGATTCTGATCGTGCAAATATACGGCGCCAATCTTCTTGGGAGCCGGGGCCATGTTCCCGGGACGACTTGCTTCCTAGGTTTAACCGCTATTGTGCTGCCGCTTTCGAATTCGCTCGGGTTGCTCTGGTTGCTCTTTATCGCCATGATCGTATGGGCAGGCGCGAGGGGACGTTCGGAAAGCATTTGGCGGGGGATGGCGCGACGACAGGCCGTCCGTGCCATCGGACTCGTGGTGCTGCTCGCAGGCGCCATGGCGGCGCGGCTCGCGCAGGCTGAATGGAGCCTGACTGTGACTTTGACGCTGATAATACTGGCGGGAGTTCTGCTCGTGTGCGACGACCGGTCTTCGGCGCCTGCCGGCAACCAGACAAGAATTATTGGCGGGGTTTGCGCAGCCGCGATTCTGATTGCGGCCGTCGGCACAGTGCCGGGGCTTTCGCGGCTCTGGAACCCGATAATTCCTGCGACGCCGCAGGAGGCGGATTGGTTCGCCGTCCAGGAGTGGGCCAAAGCAAATACGCCCCGGGACGCGCAATTTCTGGCGCCTACCTATCCTGGCGGGTTCCGGGAATTTTCAGAGCGTTCGAGTTGGGGAGAATGGGCGGACGGGATCGCGCTGTACCTTGATCCATCGTTCACCGACGCATACCGCGAACGCATGCTGGCCGTCGGCTACTCCTGGGGGAAATGGAATGGGACGGAATCCATCACGGAAAAGTATAAACATTTATCGTGGGAGCAGTTGCTGATGCTGGGGCGGGAAAATGGTCTGAGGTACATCATTCAATTTCGAGACGTGGCTTATCCCGCGGCTCCCGTATTTGCGAATCAGCACTATGCGGTATACAAAGTTGAATTGAACGCATCTCATAAATAGGCGGCCACCAAAAAAGTGCGTGGCTTCAGGGGCTAAAGCCTTGACATGAGCGATCTTTTCGGCGGGGATGGAATCCCCGCCCTTCCATCCCGGTATTTATGAGATGACTTCTTCTAGGCGGGTGCACTGGTGATTCTTGCCGGGACGTCGATGGAGGCAGTCCGCGCGCTGCGCGGGAACAAGCTGCGGTCGCTGCTTTCGACGCTGGGAGTGGGGATCGGGAGCGCTTGCGTGGTGCTTGTGGTGACGGTTTCCTTGAGCGCGAACACCTACATCACGGGGCTAATCGAATCGATCGGCTCGAATCTTGTGTATGCCGAATTCATACCCGGAGAAGCGAGGTCCCCGCTCGGTGATTACATGTCGCTAGGAGACATGGAGGCCATCCGGGCGAGTATTCCGCAGGTGGTGAACACCGGTGGGTCCCATGAAATACCAGTGAGCGTGGCTGCCGGGGGGACTGAACTAGCAGTCAGCCTGGTGGGTGTTACCGCGGGATTCCAGGAGATACGGCGGCTAATCGTGGTGCGCGGACGGTACTTCGATGAAGGAGACGTGGAGTCGCACAGCAAGGTGTGCCTGATCACGGAGGATCTGGCGCAGCGGGTGTTTGGAACAGACGACCCTATCGGCAGGACCATCCGGGCAGGCGAGCTGATCTTCACGGTGATCGGAGTTTTTCGAGAACGCGGGGCGACCTTTGGAGAAAAAGAAATTCAGCGGGATACGCTGCTGGTGCCATTCGCGATGGTGAAGAATTATTCGGGGGCCGATTTCCTCCTGGTAATGTACGCACAGGCGGATCGAGCCGAGGATGTGCCGCTGGTAACGCGAGGCGTGGCGGAGGTGCTGCGAAGCAGGCATCGGAGCGGGCTTCTGTATAGCGTGCAAAATCTAACGTCGCTGCTCGATGCGGCGCGCAAGATTTCCATGGTGCTGTCCATCGTTTTGCTGCTGGTAGGGTTCATCACGCTAACGATCGGCGGCGTAAACATCATGAACATCATGCTGGTGACGGTGAAAGAGCGGACGCATGAGATTGGGCTTCGAAGAGCCGTGGGAGCCCGCCGCGAAGATATTCGCTCGCAGTTTCTGATGGAGGCCGTGATGATCAGCGGCATCGGAGCACTGGCGGGCATTTTGGTTGGCGTGGTGGTTCCGGTCATCGTCCAGCCATTACTACCCGGGACTCTGACGGTGCGGTTCGCCTGGCTTTCCGTGCTGATTGCGTTCGGCGTTTCCAGCGCGGTGGGAATCGTATTTGGATATTTGCCCGCGGACATAGCTGCCAAGCTCGAACCGGCGGAAGCGCTGCGTCACGAATGAAATTGAGAATGGGCGGGACCAACCGGAGCAAGAGCGGCCGCGAGGAGTTGATTCGTGCGTGAGTCCCGAGGTCCCTGGCGATCTTTGTGGCTGATGCTGTTGGTTGCGGTGGCGCTGAGATTGATCCTGGTGGGATTTCTCTATCCGGAAACTTACAAGCCTCGGCGGGATTTTTGGCCGTTCGGGTATGAGACCGGGAGGATCGCGAGGTCACTTGCGTCGGGGGAGGGGTTTGGGAATCCGTTGTTCGAGAAGACAGGGCCGACTGCGTGGATGGCGCCCGTTTTTCCAATTGTGCTTGCCGGGGTTTTTAAGGTGTTCGGGATTTATTCGAAAGCCTCGGCACTGGTCATCCTGTCGTTGGACAGCTTGTTCTCGGCGCTCACCTGCCTGCCCGTATTTTACGCTGCGCGGGAATGCTTCGGCGAGAGAGCCGGATACTATGCCGCCTGGGGCTGGGCGGTGTTTCCGTACGCGATATTTTTGTCGGCGAATTTTGTTTGGGAAAGCTGCCTGACCGCGCTACTGCTTACGGCGCTGTTCGCATGGACGCTGCGCTTGTCGCGGTCTGAAAATCTCGGGTCTTGGGCGGGGTTCGGAGCGCTGTGGGGACTGGCGGCGCTCACGAGCCCGGCGGTATTGTCCGTTTTCCCCGTGATGGCTGGTTGGGCGTGCTACCAGCTCGACGCGAAAAGGAAAAGATGGGTGGCGCCGGGCGTCATATGCACGCTCGCTCTGCTGGCATCACTCGTTCCGTGGACGGTGAGAAACTATCGCAGTTTCCACCGCCTTTCTCCGCTACGCGATAATTTCTGGCTGGAGGTCTGGGTGGGCAACAACGGCGACACTTCCTATTGGGCCCCTGATTCCGCGCATCCTTCAACGAGCGACACGGAATTGGCCGAGTACGACCGGTTGGGCGAGCTGGATTACATGGCGAAGAAGAAAGCCCAGGCAATCGCTTTCATTGGAAGCCATCCGGGAGTCTTCGCTGCGACGAGCTTCCGGCGGTTCCTCTACACCTGGACGGGGTTTTGGAGTTTTGCGCCGGGATACCTTATTCTGGAGCCTATGGATCCGTACAACGTCGTATTCTGTTCCGGGCTGACTGTTTTGATGCTGATTGGGCTTCGGCGGGCGTTTCAAGAGGCTCGCGAAATGGCAATTCTGTACACACTGGTCGTTGTCTTCTTCCCGGTAATCTATTATTTCACGCATCCGGCGATGAACTACCGGCACGTGATCGACCCGGAGATCGTCAGCCTGGCAGTGCTGGCGCTGCCGCGGCGACTGTGGGCCGAAGAGAAGGTGGCACAATTGTGGTAGGGGAAGGCAAGGAGAAATGATGAGCTGGAAAATGGGCCTGACAACACAAAATGGTGCGCGACGACTGCAGGACGAGTATCATTACGGGTGGGGCCGGAAAATCGGGTGTCGAAATACGCCTTGGCAAATTCCCGTGTGGGGCGGGATTGGAGACCACTAGGCCGATGGGCTCCTGGCTACTTCATAACGGCGTCTTGATCCTTGCAATCGGGCCGCTGGCCTACTATGTGCTGACGCTGCTTACGGCGTTGAGATACTTCAGCGCCCGGAAGCGAGCCGTGAGGCACGAATGCGGCTACGCGCCACCGGCCAGCATATTGAAGCCCGTGCGCGGTCTCGACCGGAATGCGTACGACAACTTCGCAAGCTTCTGCCGGCTGGACTATCCACTGTATGAAATTGTTTTTTGCGTGAGCGACGCCGACGATCCGGCAATACCGGTCATAGAAAAAATCATGCACGATTTTCCGGAGCGGCAGATTCGGCTGCTCGTGGGGGCGCGGGAAATCGGCTCCAGCAGCAAAGTGAACAAGCTGTGCCGGCTGGTCCGCGAGGCAAAATACGATTTGCTGGTGATCAGCGACAGCGACGTCCGCGTGGGGCCCGCTTATTTGGCGGGAGTGGCGGCGCCGTTTGCCGATCCGCGAGTGGGCGCGGTGACCGCATTTTTCCGCAGCGACATGGCCGGCAGTGTGGGTGCGACCCTCGACGCCGCGGGCTCGGCCGTGGAATTCGCGACCGCCGCCATCCTGGCGCGATGGCTCGAGGGCATCCGGTTCACGCTCGGCGCCACCATGGCCACGACCAAGTCCCGGCTCTCTGAAATCGGCGGATTCGAGATGCTGAAGGACCACTACGTGGACGATCACGAGCTGGGAAGCCGGATCGCGGCGCATGGCTACTCGATCAGGCTGGCGCAAGACCCGGTCCTGCTTGTTTATCCTCGTGAGACGGTCCGCCAATTTGTGCAACACGAGCTACGCTGGACAATCGGTCTGCGAAATGTCAGGCCGGGTGGCCACGCCGCAATGGCCTTCACGTTTGGATTGCCGTGGACGGTGCTGGCGGCGCTGATGGCGCCTTCGCGGACGATCGCATGGCTATATGTTCTTGCGTATCTGGTCTTGCGATATTCGGTGTATGGCGTAGTCGGAGTATGGGGGCTGGATGATCCAGTTGCGCGGCGCTGGTTGATCCTGGCGCCACTCCGTGATGCAATCAATTTCGGCGTCTGGGTGGCCAGTTTCTTTTCAGATAAGATTTGCTGGCGCGGACTGGAATTTCAAGTGAAGCATGGCTTGCTCATCCCGCTGACAAATGGGCGGGGGAGCAAGTAATTCCGCGTTGCCCTGCTGCTAGAGCAGGATTTCACGAAGCCCCCATCGCAGTCGTGAGCGATTACGAGTGGAATTCTTCCCGTCGAACCGATTCGCTCTCCCGCCGGTCATGCTGATACAAGGGTCTTGACAGTTCGGTAAAATAGCAGCATCCTTTTACCTAAGTACAAGTATGGCTTCCTCGAACGTCAGAAAGCACGACGCGGTACGGCATGACCGCCCCATCAGCGGCGGACTGAATTCCTATTTAGAATCATTCTATCACCGGTTCGTAGCCGACTTTCCCATGGGAATGGCGGTGATGCATTTGCAAGAACCGGGAGACGTGCGGACGTGGAAGGTTGTCGCGGTAAATGCGCTGGCATCGCAGGAAATCGGTTCGACGATCGAGGATTTCCTGGCCATCCCCGCGCTCGAGAAAAACGGGAACGCGCAAAGGCCAAGCGCAAAGCAACTCTATCGTGAAATCGCTCTGTCGAAATCCTCGCTGCGCCTTGGGTACATTGGAGGCGGAAACAACGAGTCCGCGAAGCGCTCCTACACTTTGACGGCGTTTCCACTCAGCGGGCACTGCGTGGGCGTGCTACTCCAAGACGTCACTTTGCGAATGAATACACAGTGGGATTTGCTGCAAGCAAAGATGCAGATGCGGCATATGTCGGAGTCGCTGCGGGCGGTTCTGTGGCGCGCGAATCCCGAGACGCTCGAATTCACGTACGTAAGCAAGGAAGCGGAGGACGTTTTCGGCTACTGGATCGAGCGCTGGTACAAGGAAACGAACTTCTGGAAGAACCATACAGACCCTCAGGATTGGGAGGTGGTGACGGCGAAATGCGCGGAGGTGGCAAGGAGCGGCGAGGCGGTGCAGTTCGAGTGCAGGATGAGCACAGCCCATGGGGAGCGGCGTCAGTTTCGCGTTCTGGTGCGCAAGAGTGTCCTGCCGGGGAACCAGGTACAGCTGAATGGCGTGATGACGGACATCACAGATGAGAAGCGCGTGGAGGAGGCGGCGCGTCAACTTTCATCGGAATTACTGCGATTGCAGGATCAGGAGCGGAAAAAAATCAGCCGGGAGCTGCACGATAGCCTGGGACAGTACCTGACCGGACTGAAAATCAATTTGGGGATATTGGATAGCGCGAATGGAAAGCTGGAGAAGGGATTGCGGAAGGTGGTGACGGAGTGCATGTCGCTGGTGACGACGTGCATGAATGAGGTGCGCGACGTTTCGTCGTTATTGCATCCGCCGATGCTGGAGGAGCTTGGGCTGGCTTCGGGGATTCGATGGCACGCGGATGAATTTGCGCGGCGCAGCGGGCTGAAATTTCAACTGGAGTTCTCAGAGAAGATGGAGCGGCTGTCGCCGGAAGTGCAACTTGCGCTATTCCGGATCGCGCAGGAATGCCTGACGAATGTTTACAAGCACGCGCAGACGGACTCCGCGACCATTCGGCTGACACAGGACGAGCGAGCGATCGTCCTTGAGGTGCAGGATCATGGCGTGGGGATTGCGAGCGAGCGGCTGAAGGGATTCGAATACGCTCATTCGACGAAAGGGCTTGGGCTACGCGGGATGCGCGAGCGGGTCCGCGAGCTAGGCGGAAAGTTCGAGATTACCTCGAATGGAGAAGGGACGGTGGTGCGCGCATCCATTCCGATCCAGTCGGCGCTGGCCAGCACGGCGGCATCGGAATTGGAGGTTGCGCCCGAGCAGCCGAAGCACGGGGATAAGGGACGCACAAACGGAGCCAGCTAGAAGGTTCGTCTGCAATCGGCGTGGGTATAGAGATTTGTAGTTGGTGGCGATAAGGGTGGAATGACGGAGAGGGCTGCGTGGGATGACCTCTCCGCATTCGTCCTTCAACTTCACACTTGTTCAAAATCACTCTGAACATTCGCCTCCCGGCCTGGACGAATCAGCTACATGACGGTGCTCTGGAGGTGATTTTGTGGGGCAGAAATCGAAGAAAAAAGTCCCGAGGCGTCCTCCTAAAAAAGCAGAAACCGGCAGCAATCCCCCAGGCGAGAAAGACGGCTTCCTGATCGTGGCAATCGGTGCCTCCGCGGGCGGGATTGAAGCATTCTCGGAACTGATCAGAAATCTCCCGGCGGACACGGGGATGGCCTTCGTCCTGGTTCAGCACCTCGATCCCAAACACAAAAGCATCCTGACGGAAATCGTGAGCAGGGAAACTTCCATGCGGGTAGCAGAGGCCAAGGAAGACATGGCGGTGGAGCCCAACAAGGTTTACGTGATTCCGCCGAACGCCGGGATGACCATTCTTGAAGGAACGCTTCATCTTATGCCGCGGGGTGACTCGCATGGCCAGCACATGGTGGTGGACCAATTTATGCGGTCGCTGGCGGAGGATCAACGCAACAAGGCCATTGGCGTAATACTTTCGGGGACCGGCACGGATGGGACGCTGGGGATGGGGGAAATCCAAGCGCACGGCGGCGTGACCTTCGCGCAGGATGAGACCTCGGCAAAATACGACGGGATGCCGCGGAGCGTGATCGCAGCCGGGTCTGTGGACTACGTGCTGCCACCAAAAGGAATCGCGCGCGAGCTGGCGCGAATCGCGAACCATCCTTATGTGACGCACAGCCGGACGACCGAAGCGCCGGAGATTGCATTGGGAGAGGGCGGCGGGCTCGGGACTATTTTCGATCTTCTATTGAAGGCCAGTGGGGTCGATTTCAGCCACTATCGAAGGACGACTATTTTGCGGCGGATTCACCGGCGCATGGTGGTGCACAAGATCGACAAGCTGCGGGAATACGTTGCGTTTCTTCTGGCAAATCCGGCGGAAACCAAGGCGCTGTACCAGGACGTGTTAATCAACGTGACGAGTTTTTTCCGGAACAAGCCGGTTTTCTCGGTGTTGAAGTCGAAAATTTTCCTACGCATCCTGAAGGCGCACTCGCCGGACCGGCCGATTCGCATCTGGACGCCGGCTTGCGCCTCGGGGGAGGAAACCTATTCGCTGGCGATTGCGCTGCTGGAATTTCTTGGCGACAAGGCTTCGAATATTCCCGTGCAATTTTTCGGAACGGACGTAAGCGAACCGAGCATCGTGAAAGCGCGGGTGGGCTTTTATCCCGAGAACATACAGGGAGACGTTTCCGCGGAGCGGCTGAGCCGATTTTTCTTCAAGGTCGATGGGGGGTACCGCATCAGCAAGACCGTTCGCGACATGTGCATTTTTTCCGAACACAACGTGACGAACGATCCTCCGTTTTCGCACATGGACCTGGTCTGCTGCCGAAATCTTCTCATCTATCTCGAGCCAATTTTGCAGAGCAAATTGATCGCGCTGTTCCATTATTCGCTGCGGCCGGGCGGCTTTCTGGTGCTGGGAACATCGGAGGGGATCGGCGGCACAACAAACCTTTTTGGAGTCGAAGATCGTATAAACAAGATCTTCACCAAAAAGACGACATCGAAACACTACGTGGCGACCTTCGCGCAGACGAAGCGCGCGGACCTGGGCGCATTGAACGGCGCGATCGTGCCTCCGAAGCAGATCGACACGGCCTGGACCTACCTGGAAGCGCAGAAGGAATTTGACCGGCGGCTGCTGACCATGTACACGCCGGCAACGGTTTTCGTGAACGCGGATCTGGACGTGATTCACTCGCGCGGGAATGTGGATCACTATTTGAAGCTGGCGACCGGGCGGGCGAGCCTGAGCATCCTGAAGATGGCGCGGGAGGGCTTGTTGCTGGAGCTCCGCCATGCGCTGAATCGAGCGAAGAAGGAGAAGACACCTGTGCGCGTGCGAAACGCGCAAGTAAAAGACGGAGGCGAGAGCGGCCAGACGACGCCATCGCCCGTGCGCTGGGTGAACTTCGAAGTTTCCGCAATCAATGTCGGCAGCCTGGGCGAGCAATGCTACATGATCACATTCGAAGATGTGGCTCCGGAATCCGTCCGCGCGCGTCCTTCGAAACGCGCGGGCGCCGTGGCAAGGGTGGAATCCGAGGCCGCCGCGCGGCGAGTGCACAAGCTCGAGCAGGAGCTGGCCAGCACACGGGATTACCTGAACTCGGTGATTGAGAATCAGGAATCCATGAACGAGGAGCTGCAGTCGGCCAACGAAGAGATTCTTTCGAGCAACGAGGAGCTGCAAAGCACGAATGAAGAGCTGGAGACAGCGAAAGAGGAATTGCAATCGGCGAATGAAGAGCTCACGACCGTGAATGATGAGCTGCGCAACCGGAATATAGATGTGACGCAGATCAACAACGATCTGCTGAACTTCCTTTCGAGCACGGACATTTGCATGGTCATGCTGAGCGGCGATCTATCGATCCGGCGCTTTACGCCACGTGCTCAGAAAGTGCTGGGATTAATTCCCGGGGACGTGGGCCGGCCGATTACGAGCATCAGTTCCACGATTGACATATCCGAGTTGCAACAGAAGGTCTCGCAAGTGCTTGCGAAGGCAGTACCGGTGGAATGGCAGGTGCGGGATCGCACCGGCGCGCCGTACCAAATGCGCATCCTGCCTTATATAACGACGGAGAATAAAGTGGATGGGTGCGTGCTTACGCTGGTGGATGTTGCGGCGTCCAGGCAGGCGGAAAAGGACCTGGGCGGCATGGGGACGAAGACAGCGAAGGACTAGATGTTGTTCTTTCCCTCAGGAAGAATCTGCGAGTGGTAAGTCCCTCCGGTAGAACTCGAATTGGCCGATTCCGGTGGAGAGCTGCGGGATTGGTCTCCTGGTTGCAGGGGTCATAATTCGAGGGTAGAAACTCGTCCGCGCGAATGAGAATTTTCTAAGTTTGTTGGTCGGGAAGGGCAAACAAGCGGGTAGCTCGAAGGAAAAGAGCAAGATGCCAACTGCCACGAAACATCGGAAGGGGCGCAAGGTGGTGGGGGCTGTGCGGACGGAGGAAGACTTTCGGCGCGCTCTTGCCGGGAATCCCGATGATTATCGGGCGGCGTGTGAGCTGGGAATTTTTCTTGCCGGGGTTGGCCGCGAGCACGAAGCTGTGCCATTTCTCAAACAGGCCGCGCGGCACGTCGGCGAGCCGGAGCTTGCACGGGTGAAGGAACTGCTCGGGAGGTGCAGCCGGAAAGAGGCGATCGAGGCGATGACGCGGTCGCGGGAAGTTTTTCAAAACGTGCTGCGGGGGTTGCAGGAATTTTCGCCGGCTGCGCCGCCGACTCCCGTGTTGCAGCCTGTAATGGTCGAGAAGCTGCATGAGCGCATGGAGACGATTGAGAAGATCGAGTACACGCATTCGGTTGCAGGCGGTGAGTCCGTTATCGAGATTTTGCGCGAAGATGATGGCCTCATACGGCTGGACATCGGAGTGATTGCCGGGGGGCTCGACTGGGACCTGGTTCGCGATCACAACGAGAACCGCTTGACGATTTTTCTGGATTCGCATGGAACGGAAAGATCGCGGCCTGCATTCCGGCACTTGTTGCAGCTTGAGTCTGGTTTCAGCCGGCAGCGTGTGTATCTTCCTTTGCGGAAGGGCAAGAATCTGATACGGATCGGCGGGGCCGCTGTTCAAACTATAGAGGCGCGCAGCCCTGATCTCACGCCTTCGAAGCCGCCTAACCAACTGATCATTCCGATTACGTCCTACTGCAATTTTCAATGCGTGATGTGCCCGCACGGGCTTCCCGGCGGGGTGAAGGACAAGGCGCATTTTCCGGATGCGATTGCCGATTTGCTGATCGCGGAGCTGAACGCGTGCGAGCAAACGTGCGACGTGGCGCTGACCGGGCTGGGCGAATCGTTCATGTCGCCGGCTTTCGTTCGGTTCGTCGAAGCGGTGACGAATCCGCTCGTCAAATTCAATTTCACGACGAACGGGTCCATGCTTACGGCGGATCGGATCGCCTGGCTGCTGTCGTCGAAAGTGTGGCGGGTGAATGTTTCGCTTGACGCGGGGACTGCTGAAACATTTTTCAAGATACGGCGATCGGATTGGGGCAAGGTGGTGCGGAATCTGGAAGCGTTCTCCGAAGCGATCGCCGCATCGCCGCGAAAGGACTTTTGGCTCGAGCTGAATATGACATTGATGCGCGAGAATGTGGACGAGATCGAGGAATTTTTGCGGCTGGCTGCGCGGCTACGAGCCGGCGCTTACCTGGCGTATCTGAACGACTATGATTGCAACTCGGCGTGGGTGGTGGAGCACGATGGATATGTGTTCGATTATCAACGGCAAATTCTGCGAAGCGGTCCGGAAATGACGGGGAAAATTTCGCGGGCGCGGGCGCTGGCGCGGGAATTGCATGTGCCATTCAACATGGAGACGGCGATGCGGCCGCTTTTGGACGTCGGCCCGAGCGGCGAACGCGTCGAAACCGAGGCGGGGGCTCTTGCTACGCGGACGCCCCCGATTTCGCACTGCCCTGCGCCCTGGGCCACGGACATGGAAGCGGCCGCCGTGGTTCATGCGGACGGGAATGTGGGGATGTGCTGCTTGCAGGCTCCGATCGGAAACATTCTCACCGACGGCGGGCTGATGGGCGTGTGGCAAGGGCCTGCGGCGCGGTCTGTGCGGCAGAAGATGCTTGCGGGCGAAATTCCGCAGCCATGCTCGGCCGCCAACTGCTCCTACGTTGCTGCGCAACGCGCGTGGTCAAAGCAGAAAGCTGGCGCTAAAAAGGCCAATTAATTTGCGGGCTGGAGCGGGCGCCGTCTATGGCGCGTGACAGCGAGCGGTGCTGCGGATTTTAGAGGCTGGCAGAACTTCGGCGCGGGATTGCGGCGATTCCAAATCGAAGGTGCAACTCGCGGGCGCCTCGGTGCGTGATGCGGAGTGCGCGCGTTTTCGGAAGCCGAGCGAACCAACCCATGGCTAACAGGCGCGAAAGAAGCGCTGCCCCGAGGGCGCCTGCGATGTGCGGTTTTCGCTCGGTCCAGTCGAGGCACTGGCGCGCGAAGGAGCGGCGGCTGCGCTGGAGCGGTTTGATATTCACTCCCAGATTCGTAAGCCACGATTTGCCTTGGACACCCAATTCGTAAATCCTCTCGCTTCGAGCCCTGATCACTTTGGCAGACTGCAAGGCCTCCGTTAGTTCCACACCGATGCGACCGGCGAGATGGTCATAGCAGGAGCGTGCCGTGTACAGAGGATTTGGTTCGCGATTAGCGAGCGTGCCGAGCGGGCGGTGTAGCGTCGAGATGGCACCGAGCGCTTCGAGAGCGTGGGCGACATGCGGACTTGCCATCCTGTAGTAACGATGGCGGCCGGATGACTCGACCGCGAGCAATCCGCCGTCCACGAGTTTCGAGAAATGGCCGCTTGCGGATTGCGCGGAGATGCCGGCGATGCACGCCAATTCTCCGGCAGGCAGAGCGCGGCCGTCGAGCAAGGCGATGAGGATTGCGGAGCGGGCGGGCTCGCCCATGAGTTCGGCAACGGTTGCGATTGGGTAGGCGGCGTTCATCGTTGCTGATTCTATCGCTTTTCGGGCGACGACATTTCATTCATGGATGAAACATTGTGGATGGTTCAAAGCGTAAGGTCGGGGCAGGTACGCGACGCGAGGAGAACAGGAATGATCACACTTTGCATTCGGTACGTCATCGACCAAAACAAGCACCGCGATTTTGAAAAGTATGCCCAGGCTTGGCCGGAACCGATCCGGCGTTGCGGCGGAGAATTGATTGGGTATTTCCTGCCGACGAAGCTCGCGGGGCCGACGAATGCGGCACTCGCGCTGATTAATTTTCCGAATCTCGATGCGTATGAAAAATATCGAGCAGCGCTCATGAATGATCCGGAAGCCAATGCGAATGTTGAACGGATCGAGGAAACAGGCTGTTTGATTAATGAGGACAGGGCATTTATGCGGCGGATTCCATAGCGAGCTGGCTCTGTTGGCATCCTTGGTGTTTGGCGAGGCCCCGCGAGTAAGGATGTGTCGCACCTACGGCGCTCGAGACTATTACGTTGTTTACCCAGCCCGCCGGCAAACGGCGGGCTGGGCTATCTTCTGACGCGCCTACGGCGCTAAGAGGCAGCGCACAACTCGTGGGCGAGGCGAGCCTCGCTGTAACAAAGCGGCGGCCCCTCGGCGGGACTCGGGACGCAAACAGCGCGCCAGCCGCCGCACTCCATATGGGCCGTGCCAAGGGCTCGGTTCTCTAGTAGAGGAAGTCAACAGAGCCTGGCGACCTCCGAATTTCAGTGAAACCTGCCGTTCGGCAACTTGGAATTTACTGCGTGAGGCCGATTTTTTGCAGGAGCGCCTGGAAACGCGGGTTGGAGCGGAGAGAATCGGCCATGGGGTCGACATTTAGATAGATCAAGTAGTCCGAATGCTCCTGGTAAGCCTTTTCGAGCCAGGACATGCCGTTGTTTGAGTCGCCGAGCGCTGTATAAATCGCCCCAAAGTAAAGCGCCGGAACATATCTCTGTTTGGATTGCGCGTGCAGTTCTTCGAGAGCCTTTCGGGCTGCCGTGGAGTTTCCTGCCATCGCATTCGCATATCCGATGGAGGTGACCAAGGCCGGAATTTCTCCTAGCGATGCCTGCGCCTTCTGATATTCGGCGATTGCTTCCGGATACATTTTTTTCGCGACGTAGGCGCGTCCGAGATGAAAATGCGCTATCGGGTAATCGGGATCGAGTTCGAGCGTCTGGCGGCATTGCGCAATTTCTTCGTCGTAGCGGCGCGAATAATAGAGTGCCTCGGCAACCGCGGCGTGCATGAGCACGAGCAAGGGGTCTGCATCGCGTGCGCGCTTCATTTCCGCTAAAGCTTCGTTACCGCGGCCCCTGGCGGCTAGAAATTCCGCGTACCATTCGTGCGCGCCGGCGTAATTGGGATTGAGATCGATGGCGCGCTGAAATTCCTTTTCGGCGGTTGCCCAGTCCCAATCGTAAACCATGCTCACATACGCAAGCGAGGCGTGGGCTTCGGCCAGGCCGTCGTCGAATTGCAACGCTTTTAATGCGGCTGCTTTTGCTTTGGGCATGGCCTGATTAGGTGGAAGGTCGTCATAGGGCGAGGAGCCCAGGAGAGCATAGGCGTCGGCGAGCCCAGCATAGGGCGGGGCGTATTTTGGATCGTCGGCGATGGCTTGTTCGTAATACTGGATGCTTTTTCGGAAGCCGTCGTTGGTGCGCTTATACCAATAGAAACGGCCGTGCAAATAGGCAGCATAGGCTTCCGGGTTCACCGCGTTCCTCGATTTCAGATGCTCGCGTTCCTCGGGAGTGAGATTGACCTTCATTTCCTTCGCGATGGCTGCCGCCAAGTCGTGCTGCAATGCCAGAACATCCCGCGAGTCGCGCTCGTAGATCTGGCCCCAGAGGTGTTGATCATTCGAGCCGTCGAGCAATTGGACGGTGACGCGCACGCGGTCGCCTGAGCGCATGACGGAGCCTTCGATGAGCGCGTCCACGTCGAGTTCCTGCGCGATTTGGCGCAGGGGCTTGTTTTCGCGCTTGTAGAGCATTACGGAGGTGCGCGAGGGGACGCGGACGCCTTGGATTTGGCCCAACTCGGCGGTGAGGGCTTCCGTCATGCCATCGGCGAAGTATTGCTGTTCAGGGTCGCCGGAAAAATTGTCGAGGGGAAGGACGGCGAGGGAGCGGATCGGTTTTATTTGATGGCGAGACGAGCGCCATTTGGGGACGGCGAAGTAGAGGAGACCTAGGAGGGCGCTGGCGCTTACTAGAATGACGACGGTCACACCGAGCTTGCCGACCTTTCGCGGGGCTTTTGCGGCGAGGGGAGACGATTCGCCGACAGCAGGAACGGCAATGGCGGGGGGGTGCGCGTTTTCTGATGCGGCTGGCGGCGTGGTTACGAATTCCACTTGCCCTACAGGAACCAAAAATCGATATCCGCGCTTGGGGAGAGTTTCGATGTAGCGCGGCGCATCGGGATCATCGCCGAGCGCGGCGCGAATTTGCTGGATGCAGACGTTTAAGCCGCGGTCAAAATCGACGAATGTTTCGCTGCCCCACACTTCACGCTGAATTTCCTCGCGGGTCACGGTCTCGCCGGGACGGCTGGCCAAAATCGCGAGCACTTTGAAAGGCTGCGGCTGGAGCTTGATTTTAAGGCCGGCTTTGCGGGCTTCGGCGTTTTTCAGGTCGAGTTCGAAGACGCCGAAACGCAGCATGGACGGCGCGGACGGCTGAGGATTCTGCGCACCCGAATTCATGTCGGGGATTATACCCGGGTGGCCGTCCACGACGGGCAATAAGGAAATTCGCTAACCCCTTCTTTGCCAGCGCGTTAGACCTTGAGGAAAAGACAAGGAGAAACTGGCGCTCCGTGCATTGATCATTCGCCGGAAGCCGGCCTATGGTGGCTGCATGAAGCGCGAAATTCTAATTACTGCGGGCAGTGAGAAATTTGGAGGCGCGATGATTCGCGGTGAATTCACGGTTTGTGCGCGGCGCCATTCCGGCCGGCGGTTTTCGAATTGGGCACAGGAAGCCAAAAAGCGAGGAGGAACAAATTGATACGGAAGTATAGTCCCGTCGTCCTCTCTCAGGGAATGAGCGTTGGCCTGGAACTCGCTGCAAGCCCGGGTGTACTCGCTTCAGGAAAACCATCGGCGGCGGCCAAGTGGATCATTCCGAGCTGGAGGGACCCGCGGATACCTTTCGCAATTCTCCTGACCATTTATGCGGTGCTTGGTTGCACGGTACTGAGATTTAATCGCAGTCCGCTGCAGATTCTGCTGACGATTCTGGCGGCTTGCTCGCTCGAGATGATGCTTCATTGGCTTTTTTTCCAGCGCGAGTGGATTGTGCCGCTGAGCGCGTACATCAGCAGCGTTTCGATCGCGCTGTTGCTGAATTATTCGCACAATTACTATCTGCTCTTTCTGCCCGTGTTTTTCTGTATTGGCTCGAAATACATTTTCACATTCCGGGGCAAGCACATCTTCAATCCTTCACTTTTTGGAATCGTGGCGGCGCTGTGGCTGGGGCACGGACTGTTTTCTTCGGCTCCGGCATACCAGTGGGGTGGTGGCTGGGCGATGGCTGCGTTCCTCGTGACAGCGGCGCTGGCTCTTTTTGTTTTTAAGGTCGGGCGCACGCCGCTGATTCTGAGTTTTCTTGGATTTTATGCGATTGCGACTTTGCTGCGGGCCTACATCATCCGCTGGCATTTGCCGCCCGAGGTGCTGATTCTGGGGGCGCTGACGTCTCCGCGCTTCTACCTTTTTACCTTTTACATGATCACCGATCCGAAGACTTCGCCGAGCGGGCGGCGGGCGCAAATTGGGTGGGCGCTGGCCATCGTGCTGGTGGATTTGTGGCTGCACACGCGGCAATCGCTGAGCACGTTTTTCTACGCGCTCTTCCTGGTGAGCGCCGCGCGGTTGATTTGGCTGCATGGGCGCGAGTTTTATTTCACTGGTTTGGCGCATTGGCACGCGTCGTTGTCGCGCGGTTTTATGGGTCGATTGGTGGTTCTGCTCTTGATTGGCGCGACCGGATTTACGGCTTACGCGGAGGTGATTCACCCGCGCGTGGTGCTCGAGCCGGGCTTTCATTTTGCGCCGGTGCCGCCGTCCGTTTCCGGGATCGACTCGCGGATGAGCGATGTGATGGAGCAGGTGGACCCGCGCGTGAAGCACATCGCCAAGTGGTTGCTTTCCGTCGGTGATGCGATTGCGGTGGGCGATTACGACAATGACGGCTTGCAGGACATTTTCCTGACGAACCCGTTGAAGCGTCCCGAAGACAGAAACGCACTCTATCGCAATCTGGGAAATTATCACTTCGAGCGCGTGGATATTCCGGCGTTGCACGAGATATCCGCGCATCCGGAAAAATACGGGCTTGTCGGTGGCGCTCTCTTCGTTGATTACGATAATAGCGGGGCGCAGTCACTTTTCTTGATGATGGCTTATGGGAAGAGCCGGCTGCTGAAGAACATGCTGCCGGTTACGGGCAAGGCTGAGTTCGTTGACGTGACCGAACAGGCCGGGATTCAAGAGCACACGACTTCGATTGCCGCTACATTTTTCGATTTCGACAGGGATGGACGGCTGGATCTGCTGATCGGCAACAGCCTGCCGGCATACCTGCCGGATTACGACCGGCCAACTCCGCTCAACATTTTCAAACTTCCTGGGCCCGAATATCCGGGCGACCGGCGGATGTTTCACTTCATGCATGAAAACTGGAACAACGCGGAGAACGGCGGTCTGAATGCGCTCTATCACAATGCCGGCCAGGGCCAACTCACGAAAATGGACATGGCGGCGATGGGCATGCCGGAAACGCATTGGACGACCGCGATCGGTACGGGAGATTTGAACGGCGACGGCTACACAGATATTTACTGCGCGAACGATTTTGGGCCTGACGATCTTTATTTGAATGATCACGGAAAACGATTCGTGCACGTGGCCGGGAAAATGTTCGGGAGCATCGGGAAAGACACCTACAAGGGAATGAATGTTTCCGTCGCCGACCTGGACAATCGCGGGCAGCTCGACATTTACGTTTCGAATGTCCATGTGCCGCTTCAGGCAGAAGGCAGCCTGCTTTGGAAGACCCATCCCAATCCGCGACATTCATTCCGTCCGGATTTCGAAGATGAGGCCACTATTCGCGGCGTGCTGAACGAAGGCGGATTCGGGTGGGGCGCGGCGGTCGGCGATTTGAATCTCGACGGGTGGCTTGACCTGGTGCAGGCGAACGGCATGGTGGATGACAGCGCGGACAAGCGCTTCGACAAGCCGCGGGATTATTGGTACGTCGCCGAGAAAATGATGCTATCGGGGCCGGAAGTTCACTCGTATGCCGACCGGTGGCCCGATCTGCGCGGGTATGAAATTTTCGGGCGGCAGGCGAACAAGGTTTATCTATCACGCGGGGCAGAGACGACGATGCAATACGTTGACGTGGCCGGGCAAGTCGGGCTGACGGAGTTGGGAAATTCCCGCGGCGTGGCATTGGTGGATTTCGATAATCGCGGCGTGCTCGATCTCGCCATCACGCATCAATTTGCGCCGCTTTCTCTCTATCGAAATACTTTGCAGGAGGAGGACCAGAAATCGGGGCGCGTTCACCATTGGATTGGACTCGATTTGCACGGCGACGGGGAAATTATCAACCGCGACGCAGTGGGGACGCAGGTGATTTTGAGCTACATGGAAAACGGCAAGCCTGTGCGGCAAATGCGAGAAGTGCAGATCGCGAATGGGTTTTCCGCGCAGGGCGATCGGCGGCTGCTTTTCGGGCTGGACGATTATTCGGGGCCGGTGGAAATTGAAATTCACTGGTATGGCGCGGAGACGGAGACGTACGCCGATCTCGCGCTCGCGCAGTATCACCGGATTGTCTATGTACCGTCGAGCCGGACGCGGGCAGCGAGGTAGGAGTTTAGTTTATGCCACTGAAGGACAACTGGTACATCGCAGCCGAAGCGCGCGAGCTGAAGCGCAAGCCGATCGGCATCGAGCTGTACGGCGAGAAGCTCGTACTTTTTCGTGACGCGAAAGGCGAGCCAGCGGCGCTCGAGGACCGCTGCGCGCATCGCAATCTGGAACTTTCGGAGGGGCGCACCGTTGAGGGCTGCATCGAATGCCAGTATCACGGCTGGCGATATGACGGTGCGGGTGCGCTGACCGCTGTGCCATCGCTTGGCGCGAATGCATGCGTGCCGAATCATCGCGTGCGGGCGTTTCCTGCGGCCGAGCAGGACGGCTATATCTGGGTTTTTCTCGGGCGAGGCGCGCCGCAATCCCAGCCGTTTCATTTTCCGCATTATGGCGAGAAGGGCTGGACGACGTTTCGGATGAAAACGCGCTTTGAAGCGAGCGTGGAATCGTGTCTCGAAAATTTTCTGGATTGCCCGCACACCGTGTTTGTGCACAAAGGCTGGTTTCGCAGCCACGACACACGGGAGCTGACGGCGATCGTGCAGGTGGGATCGGATTCCGTGGAGGCTAGATTTCACGGCGAACCTATCAGCAAGAGCGTGGTTTCGCGCTTATTTTTTCCGAAAGGCCGCGAGCTGAAACATACCGACCGCTTCGAGATGCCGAATCTCAGCCGCGTGGATTACGACTTTGGCCCCGACCGGCATTTCATTATCACGTCACAGTGCACTCCCATCGCTGAATACGAGACTGAGGTGTACACAGTTATTACATTCCGATTTGGATCGATCGGCGCGCTGGTTCGATTGGTCTTTGAGCCGCTTTCGCGGCACATCATTCAGCAGGACGTGGACGTCTTGCGCGCACAGACGCGGCAGATTCGGCGATTTGATGGCCCGCGATTCGCGCATGTCGAAACGGATTTGCTCGGGCTGAAGATCCACGCGCTGCGCCGCTGCGCGGAGCGAAACGATCCGCGCGTGGACGAGAAGGAGGCACCCCGTGAAATCACCATCTGCTTCTGAACTCGCGGGGCTGCCGCAGATCGCGGTTAGCCGGCGCTGCCTGCTTCTTTGCTCCATCGCTGCGCTTTCGGCTGCTACCGCGCTTTTTGCCTGGCGGCAGAACCATATTGGCGGTGTCGGGGGACCAATTTCAGCGGCGAAAACTCTGTGGCTGAACTACATGCTTGTTGCCATGTACGTGGTGCCTTTCTTTCTTTGGCGCGACGATACGCTTGCGCCGGCGACGCGGCGATTATTTGGCTGGACATTTATGAGCTTTGCTTTGAGAGCGCCCATCGAGCTGTGGATTATTTTCTTTACGCGTTCGTGGCGGTGCGGCTACGGGATCGCGCACGACCTATTGACTATCGGCTTGATCGCAATCCTGCGGCGGAGCATTAGCCCGGAAGTTGCGAAGCGGGATTCGGGTGCGATGCATGTTGCGACTGTGCTCCAGATTACCCTCCTCGTGGAAACTTTTATGGCCTGGGAATTCAGTCGGCTGGCGTCGCCCGCGCAGGGCATCTATTTCGCGGCGGACACACCGCATTTTCGCATCGTGAATGTGGCGAGCTGGATTGCAGTTTCGTTCGGCTATCCAGCGCTGCTGTATCTCTCGTGGCGCAGTCGAAGTGAGGTTGCCAATGCTTAGTGAGATCAGCCCTGTTTCGCGGATGCCGTTGTCTGATTGCCGCGCCATCTATGATCTGTTCAACCTGCATTACGATCACGTGAGCTGGCCGCAATTCGAGAGGGATCTGGCGGAGAAGGACGCCGTAATCGTTTTGCGCGACGGCCATGGCGTTCCTTGCGGGTTTTCGACGCAGAAAGTGATGCACGCGACTGTTGATGGGCGCGCGGTGCGTGCCATTTTTTCCGGCGACACGATTATTGATCCAGCCCACTGGGGGGATCAGGAGCTAGGCCGAGCCTGGTGCCGCTACGTGGGGCAGGTTCGCGCCGCTGATCCGGAGACTCCGCTTTACTGGTTTCTGATTTCGAAGGGCTTTCGGACGTATCTCTATTTGCCGGTTTTCTTCGACAAATATTATCCAGCTTGCGCTTGGCCCACGCCACCGGCAGAGCAGAGGATTCTGAACGCACTCGCGAGCGCGAAATTTCCGGATTACTACAACTCCGAAACGGGGCTGATCGTGTTTCCCGAATCGCGAGGGAATTTGAGGCCTGAGCTGGCTGCGGTTCCGCCTCGAAGGCTGAATAACGCGCATGTGCGTTTCTTTCTCTCGCGCAATCCGTTGTACGCGCAGGGGACGGAGCTGGCTTGCCTGGCTGAGATTTCGCCGGAAAACATGAGGTCGTACCCGGCGCGGATCCTGGCGGAAGAAGAGCAGAGAGCCGCGATCGAGCAAGCGGAGAGCATTCATGCTTGAGAAAACTGTTCGCGCGGGCGCTCACGCAGCTTGGCTCGCGAGTTGCTGGGGGCCTTACCGGGCGCTGCGGCGGGCGCATAAAAATCCGGCAGCGGTGCAGGAAGCGCTGCTTGAAGGGCTCCTGCGCGCCAACGCTTCCTGCGCCTACGGCCGCAAGTACGGATTTGGGCGATTGCGCGGTGCGCGCGATTTTCAAAATTCAGTGCCCATTGTTGACTATGACGATCTGAAGTCTTGGATCGATCGTATTTTGGCGGGTGAACAGAGGGTGCTGACGAACGAGCCGGTGCTGATATTCGAGAAAACGAGCGGCTCGACGACCGCGGCCAAATATA
This sequence comes from uncultured Acidobacteriota bacterium, assembly GCA_963701005.1. Classification (GTDB taxonomy): domain Bacteria; phylum Acidobacteriota; class Terriglobia; order Acidiferrales; family UBA7541; genus Palsa-295. Next base: position 27,230 of record OY969555.1, on the reverse strand, counting down.
TTCCATACACCTTGTCTTTACGCCGCGAATTTCAGCGCGCTGTGGGTGCGTGGATGTTCGACCTCTACGCGAATAATCCTCAGCTTGCAGGGGGCAGCGCGTACTGGGCCATTACTCCGATTGCGCGAGAAACTGAAATCACGCCTGGAGGGCTTCGCGTCGGATTTGAGAACGACACGGAATACCTCGATGCGGCCAGCCGCTTTCTTCTTCACAAGATATTGGCCGTGCCGGAGGAAGTGGCGCGCATCCCTGATCTCGAAACCGCAATCTATGTAACGCTGCGCTTTCTGCTGCAATCGCCATCGCTTGCTTTTATTTCCGTCTGGGCGCCGAGCTTTTTGATCATTCTACACGAGCATCTGCAGTCACATGCTGAATCGCTACTGGCCGACCTTCGCGAGGGCACGCTGCGGCCTCCGAAGCGGCTGCCTTGCTCAATCGAATCCATCTTGCGCAGGCATTTGCGCGCCGATCGGGGTCGTGCGCAACGGCTCGAACGCGCGTGGCGAGAATACGGGTGTCTTCGCGCGCAAGACGTGTGGCCGAATCTCCGAGTAATCAGTTGCTGGACGGATGCGTCTTCACGCCTCGCCGTCCCCGCGCTTCGCGAACTGTTTCCTGGTGTTGTGATTCAAGGAAAGGGCCTTCTCGCCACAGAAGGCATTGTTTCCCTGCCGCTTGTAAAACACGGGGCCAACGTGGCGGCGGCGACGTCGCACTTCTATGAGTTCATCCAGCAGCCTGGCGCCGCGCCTCAATTGCTTCATGAGTTGGAAGCGAACCATGAATATTCCGTTCAGCTGACGACTGGTGGCGGACTCTACCGCTACCAGCTGGGCGACCGAGTGCGCGTGACTGGATTTGCCGGGCAAATTCCGCTGCTTGAATTCATAGGCAAAGAGGATGGCACGAGCGACTTGTGCGGTGAAAAGCTGAATCCTGCTTTCGTGGGTTCCATCCTGGCTGAATTATTGGAAGAGCGCGCCTTCGTATCGGACTTCGTGATGCTCGCGCCATCGCGGCGTGCGGGGCTTCGCTACGTTCTCTTCCTTCAAGGGGAGATTGTTCGCCCAAATCTCGCCGGCGTGCTCGATGACAGGCTTGCACGGAATCCGCATTACGCCTACTGCCGACGGCTCGGGCAGCTCGCGGCGCCGCAAATTTTCCAAATCGCGGGTGGCGCGGCGGAGTGCTACCTCCAACGGTGCGTTGCGCAGGGCCAGCGCGCGGGCGCGGTGAAGACGGTTGCTTTGCATCGTCTTGCCGGCTGGGAAGAATGTTTCGCGCCCAACTGGGTTGAATGCAAGGCCGAACAGGAGAACGTAGCGTGAGCTCAGCAACCGTTGCGGCGCCGGCGCGTTCCCGTTTCGCGATCACTCTGGCTGAGCGACGCGACGACGCGGAATTGCGTGCGTTGCTGCGCGAGAATCCGATGAAGGGTTCGATGCATGTCACTTTCGAGCGCGAGCCGGATTTTTTTGCTGCCTGCTCCATCCGTGGCGCGCACTACCAGGTTGGTGTTGGGAGGGACCTTGAATCCGGACGCATTGTGGGCTTGGGCACTCGCTCGGTCAGCGAGGCCTTCATCAACGGCGAGCCCGCATCGTTCGGATGGCTGAGCGACCTGCGACTCCAGCCTGCGTATCGCGGCGGCACGCTCGTGGCGCGCGGCTATCGTTTCTTGCGCGAGTTGCACGCGGACGGCAACACGCTTCTCTACGGCACGGTGATTTTTCACGACAATCAAACCGCGCTGCGGACAATCGCCACGGGGCGAGCCAGCTTGCCGGCATATCACGACCTTGGCGTGATTCATTGCCCGGGCATCAACCTGCGCCGGAGAAAGCGGCCGGTGGCCGCGGATTGCGAGATTGTCCGCGGCCGTCGCGAGATGTTGCCCGAAATCGTGGATTGCCTGAACCGAAATAACGCGCGCAAGCAGTTTGCGCCGGTTCATGACATCGAAGGCTTTACGCACGGCGGACGCTGGAGAGATTTCCAAGCGTCGGATTTCTACGTTGCTTGCCGCAAAGGCAAGCTAATCGGCGTTGTAGGCTGGTGGGATCAGAGCGCATTCAAGCAGACTCGCGTGATTTCTTATGGCGGAAGGCTGCGCTGGCTTGTGCCTGCGGCCAATGCGCTGCATTCGCTGCTCGGCACGCCGGCGTTTCCTTCGTCTGGCGAACACGTGCCGTATTTTTACGTCAGCTTCGTCGCCGTGGACCACGACGACGTCACCATTTTTCGCGCGCTGCTCCGCCAGCTTTACAACGACGCGGTGGGAAGTGCCTTCTGCTACGCCATCATCGGGCTGCACGAACACGACCCGCTTCTGCCCGCACTCGAGGAATATTCGCGGACGCCGTTTGCCGGGCGGCTTTTCTGCGTGTGCTTCGGCGATGGTGAGGGCGCGTACCGTAGCCTGGATGGACGTGTGCCGTACGTCGAGGCAGCGACACTATGAGCGCGACAGCCAGGGCTTTCATTCTTGAGGAAACATCCGTCGACAACGGGAAACGATTCATTCCCGAGGAATTCACACCGCTTTCTTACACGCAATCGTATGGACAGCTGACGGAGGGCCAGAGGCTTCGTTACAACCAACTGCAGGCGCTCTACTTCAACGAGCAAATCATATTTTTCGAGCAAGTGATTGGACGGAAGGTGCTGGAAGCGTTGCTTCGCGATTCGTGGCCGCGCAGGCTGGAGCAAGGGATGCGGGAATTTGTGGAGGAGGAGCGAGAACACACGGAAATGTTCCGGCAGCTGAACCAGCGCTGCGCCCCGCAATTTTATGCTACGAGCGATTTCTACTTCATAGATCCTCCGCGCGCGTGGATGATGGTTTTGAACGGGGCAACGCGACACCCTCGTTTCTTTACCATGTTTCTCTGGTTGATGTTGGTGCAGGAGGAGCGGTCACTTTTTTATTCGAAGAAGTTCATTGCACAGCGCGGGAGACTCGAGCCACATTTTGCTGAGACGCACCGGGTGCATTTCGCAGATGAGGTGGGGCACGTTCACTGGGATGAGGAATTGATCGAAGCGCTATGGCGGCGCACCAATCCGCTGCTGCGAAAAATGAACGCGCGGCTATTTGCCTGGATGCTGGGCGAGTTCTTTAATGCGCCGAAGCGGGCGCAATTGCGCGTGGTGCGCCAGTTGGCTCTTGAGTTTCCCGATCTGCGGGGACGAGAAGCGGGAATGCGGCGGCAGCTTTTGGACTTGTCTCATGATGCGCAGTATCAGGCGTCCCTTTATTCGCGTGAAATCGTGCCGAGAGCCTACGCGTTGTTCGATAAGTGGCCTGAATTTCGAGCGCTCGAAAACTGCGGTTACCGGCAGCTGCGGGAGGCGGCGCGATGAGCCGCTCACAATTTGCGATTCCAGCGCGGCTGAATCTGAGCATCGCCGCGATTCAGCTCGCAGCGTTGTGCTCGATCATGTGGGCGGCAGGGCAAGTGCACGAGTGGCGGTGGGTTGCGCTGCTCTCGCTTGCTTATGGGATCGTGATGAATTCCGGGTACGCGATGCTGCATGAAGGAGAGCACAACTTACTGCATCCGAATCCGAAGGTGAACCAGATCGCCGGCGCACTGCTGGCGCTATTCTTTCCGGCGCCATTTCACCTGATTCGTCAAGGGCACATCGGCCATCACATCCGCAACCGGTCGGATGACGAAGCGTTCGATTTGTACTTCGAGGACGAAAACCGCTTTTGGAAATACGTGCAGCTGTATGGAACGCTGACAGGAATGTTTTGGGTTCTGATCTATTTGACGAATTTTGTCGTGTTATTCAGGCCGGCGATTATCACGCCCCGCTACACCCGGTTTAATCGGCCGACGGAGGCGTTCCTCGAATCACTGAATCCGAAGTATCGAAGGATTATTCAGCTGGAAGCGCTGGCCGTGATTCTGTTGCACGCAGGGATGATCTATTTCTGGAAAATTCCCATTCTTCATTACTTCGCCGTGATGTTCGGGTTTGGATTTGTGTGGTCCGCGATGCAGTATGCGCACCATTACGGAACGGTGCGCGACGTTCAAAAAGGCGCGATGAATCTGAAGACATTTGGCTGGCTCGATCGCGTCTGGCTGAACCACAACTGGCATTTGAACCATCACATGAGTCCAACCGTGCCGTGGGTGTATCTGCCGTTGCTTTCCGAGCCCGGCGAGGATCGCGGCAGTTTGTTAGCCGCTTATCTGCAAGAGTGGCGAGGCCCACAATTTTCGGATGAGCACGTGGAGAACCGATATGCAGGCAAAGTTATCAAGTAAGGCGGCGCGGCTTCCGGCGGTGGAGGATTTTCCCGCCTACCCCGCTTCCTGGTATCTGTTCTGCCGGAGCGCGCAACTGGACGAAAAGCCGCTGTTGCAGCGTATGCTCGGGCGAAAGTTGGTGGCATTTCGAACCGCGAGCGGCCGCGTGACAGTGATGGACGGGAGCTGCGCGCATATGGGCGCGGACCTTGGTTGCGGCAGCGTGGTCGGTGAGACGATTCGATGCCCCTTCCACCATTGGCGATATGGGACGGATGGCGTCTGCCAGTCGGTTCCAAACCAGAGGCAGGTTCCGGCGTTCGCGCGGCTGCGCACCTATCCAGTGGAAGAGCGGCATGGGTACGTCTTCTTTTTTAACGGGAGCGAGGCGCTCTTTCCGCTGCCGTTCATGATTGGCGCGGACCCTGCGGATTTCATTGCGGGCGAGATGTTTGAGTACGTGGCCGATTGCACGTGGTTTATGAATTCGGCGCACGCTTTTGACACGCAACATTTCGCGGCGGTGCATGAGCGCAAACTGCTGGGTCCTCCTTCCGTTGATTGCCCCGCCCCATTTGCGCGCCGAAATACCTACCGCGCGGAGGTGATCGGAGAATCGGTTTTCGATCGCATCTTGCGAGTGGTGGCGGGGCGAACGGTGGAAATCACGCTCACGATCTGGGGAGGGAATGTGGGCGTGATCACGGCCGATTTTCGACGCGTGCGCAGCGGTTTTCTGATTGCCATGCAGCCTTTAGAGGATGGGCAAACGCTGTGCCAGGGAATCGTCTACGCACGGATGAATCATGGTCTGCGAGGCCTCCTCGATCCGGTTAATTTGTGGCTGCGCAGGCTCTTCACTTTTGGCTACCTGGCGGAGGAAGCGCGCCGGCTTCGCGGCACACACTACCAGCCAGCGAGTCTCGGCGAAGTGGACAAGGACATGATCGAATACTTCCAGTGGGCGGCGTCTATGCCGCAATCGGGCCCTTGCTCAACAAATCCAAACGAGAAAGAGGAGAACGATGAAAATCTTGCTCGCAAGTCTGATGTTCCTGTGCACCGCGGCACTGTCCGCGTCGTCGCAAGCGCCTCCTAAAGCGCCCGCGCAGGTGCAAGCGCCGGCGGCAAATGATGAGGCGGTTCACAATGAACTGCGGGCCTTGCGCGACGGTTTGGTGGACGCCATGAACAAAGGCGACATCGAACGGGAGCTCACCTATCTTGCGCCGAATGTCGTGGTCACCTGGCACAACGCGGAGGTGAGCCGCGGTCGCGAGGGCGTTCGCGCCTATTTGAATCGCATTCTCACTGGACCCAACAAATTTATCTCCGCCTATTCAGCCAACGTCGAGGTCGACGAATTGACCCTCCTCTATGGGGGCGAGACCGGCATCTCGTTTGGCAGCGCCGTCGAACATTTCACTCTTGCCAACGGCACGGCGCTCGATCTGCCCTCGCGATGGAGCGCCACGCTCGTAAAGATGGGCGACAAGTGGCTGGTGGCCAGTTTGCATGCTTCGGACAACTTGTTTGACAACCCGATGCTGACAATGGCGAAGCGGACGGCCTACTGGGCCGGCGGCATATGCCTGGTTGTTGGCTTGCTCATCGGAATGCTTCTCGGCAAAGCCCGCAAGAAGGCCTAATGAACGCGCAGGCGGCATGCACTCTGAGAGAGCGCGGAATTCTCCTGACCGCTGGGGAGCTTCGGGAAATCACCGCGCGCGATGGAATCGATGCGGCAACGACGCTGCTTTACCGCTGCGTGCTGGATTCGTCCGAGCACGGGCCGTTTATCCGCCGGATCGATGAGATTGCCCAGCGCGAGTCGCCGCGCGCATGGACTGCGGATGCAACGCTCGTGATTGTTCCGGGGGCCTTCTATCGCGAAAATCGGCGCTCCGGCGCAGATGGGCGCATCTTGCGAGAAATTGCCGAGCGCCTCGGTTGCCCGACCGATCTAATCCCGATTGCAAGCAGAGGCTCGTTGCGACAGAACGCGCGGATCATTTGTGATTGGCTCACGGCGCACCGTCGCCAGCCCGTCATATTGGCTTCGCTGAGCAAGGGCGGCGCCGACGTGAAGATGGCCATGGCGCAACCGGATGCGGCGCCCGCGTTTGAGAATGTAACAGGTTGGATCAACCTCTGCGGGATTCTTGACGGCACACCGATGGCGGAATGGCTGCTTTCGTGCAGATTGGCCGCTTTGCTGAATCGAGCTTACTTCACACTACGCGGACAGGGTCTGGGATTTCTGCGCGAACTCTACTACGCACCTGGCTGCCCACTGGATTTTGAACTGCGATTGCCCGCGCATGTCCGGATGGTCACGGTCGCCGGGTTTCCTCTCAGCAAGCATATGTCAACCGGCCTTGCGCGGCGGTGTCATCAGCGCCTGGCATCGTTCGGACCGAACGATGGGAGCCTGATCCTGGCGGATGTTTGCGCCTTGCCGGGGCTGATTTATCCGCTTTGGGGGGCGGATCATTATCTGCGTCCCCAGGCGGATGTCCGCGAATTGGTCCTGGCTGTACTTCAATTTCTCGGCGAGGAAACGCGGTGGCATCTCTCGAGACAGTTCTAAGCGCTGCCAGCCACAAGACGTCTGAACGGGCGGAGCCATTCCTGGCTTGGCCGGATTGGCAGCATCTTCGCTACGCGGCGCTGCTCTCATCCGTGAATGCGCTCTGGTTCGCCTTCGTATATGCCGGCGCAGATTATCTTACGGGACTGCGCAGCTTTCGCGTGCCCGTTCATTTTCGGGCGGAATTAGCGATCCCGTTTGTTCCCTCGATGACAGTTTTCTATATGTCGTTGTATCTGTACTTTTTGCTGGCGCCATTCATCCTGCGGACGGCGCGCGAATTCCGGGCCTTGGTCATTACGCTGGCGATTATGATTTTCTTGAGCGGAATCGGATTCCTACTCTTTCCGGCGGATTTGGCTTTTGCGCCGCCACGAGAAAGTGATTTGGGTATTTGGGCGGGGTTGTTCCACTTTGCTGACTGGCTGAACCTAACTTACAATCTCGTGCCGTCATTGCATGTGGCGTTCGCCGTGGCATGTGCGGCGATTTTCTCCAGCCGCGCTCCGATCGTAGGCAAGGTGCTGTTGTGGGTCTGGGCAGGAATGATTGCCGCCTCGACTGTCCTGATCCACCAGCATCATCTGCTGGATGTGGCCACGGGCTGGCTACTGGCTTTGGCTTGCGTAAGGATGATCTTCAACCGATTGGCCTGCGATACTCGAGGTCGCTGAGATACCGCCCCGCTGCAATTGGTGGGGGAACCAGCGCGAAGCCTGAGCGAGCTGTTGAATTCCAAGAATAGGAAGATTGGTGGACGTGGCCGGGATCGAACCGGCGACCCCCTGCTTGCAAAGCAGGTGCTCTCCCAGCTGAGCTACACGCCCACCGATTTAACGGGTTAAAACACTTTACATCAACGCTTTAGATGCTTCAAGTTGGGACCACTTGGGACCATGATCGGTCGCATTTATCCCAATTTCGAAGCAATCTCTTTCCTGAATTCCCGCGTGAAGTGACTGTACTTGCTCGTCGTTTTGAGCGATGAATGCCCAACCCAACGCTTGATCAAATCACCAGGAACACCATTCTGCTGGAGAACGGAGACTCGTCCGTGACGGAACGCATGAGTTGTTCCGACTGGGATTCCGATCTTCTTGCAGAGTGGCTTCAGAACAAAGCGATTCACATTCCCATTGACCAGTGGCGTTCCGTTGCGGCTCTCGAAGACTCGACCCGATGTACGATCGCCAAGATATTCCTTGACGATCGCCATTGTGCCGGCGTCTACGTCGACTTCGCGGTAGCCAGCTTTACTCTTCGGGCTCACTTCCTGGTGAATGAAAGTGGACCGTCTGATGTAAACGATCAGCTCCGAGAAGTCCAGATCCTCAACGTGAAGACCAGCAATCTCTCCGAATCGCATGCCTGTTGCAAATTGCAATGCGAATAGAGCTTTGTACTGGCCCTCGGCCGCCTCGATCAATTGTTGCATCTCCTTGGGTGTGAAGAATCGCTGCTCTGTTTCAGGAATTTCCGGTAGACGAATCGTCCATTCACGTGTCGATTTCCCGATGATAAGTTTCAGGACCTTCCACAGGTTGCCGATCGTCTTCGGTTCCAACTTACCCTGAAGCTTCAGTCCTGAAATCCATTCCTGGACGGTGCTTGCGGATATCGTATCCATCGGCATTTGTCCGAAGTACGGAATCAGGTGCTTCTTCAGGATGTAGTGGCTTGAGTTTTGCGATGACGGTTTGTGCATGGGAAGAACGTTTTGCTCCCACCACTCGGCGTGCTCGGAGAAAAGCTTGACTGGAGTGAGTGCTTTCTCGAGATAGGAATTGTCGTTCACTCCCAGCTCGTTCAGCATCACAGCCAGCTTGCGTCTCGCCTCCGGTTTCGTCATCCCGTCACAATGGCCGATCGCTACCGACTTGCGGGCCCGTTTCGTGCTGCCCGCAACGTCAATATAATATCGACCGTGCCACCAATTGCCCTTCCTTACCACTGTACCGCTTTGACCTCCGCGTCTGCTCATGGATCGCCTTTCTCCATGACCAGACTTCGCTAAATTGCAGAGATGCGACCTCTGCAAACTCGAATATCCCACATAAAGCTCCTGACCGAATCAAAGGGACTTCAATACGTGCATGAGACAACCAGGAACTGCCAGGTGGGACTTACTGCAATCTTGTGGGGCGAACGCACCCGATTTACAGCAGAGTGAGACTTAGGGGAGAACTGACCCCTGACAGGTGCAACAGGTAGAGCTACAAGGGGCCAGCTTACCCTGGGATTGCATCTCATGGGTCGAACAACCCCGGCCCTGAGGCTAGTTTGAACCTGCAGGCATTATAGCCGATTTGCAGGAAGGTGCCAAATGCTCAAAGGAAGGGGGGCAAGTAGGCAGCCTGTTAGAGCTGCCTTCCTACCTGGATACGCGGTAGGATGTAGTTAATAACCCTCTAGGATAGGCCTGTGGATCGATAGGAAGCGTTTCTAGCCACTTTAACCGGCTCCCAGCCTCTTTATACCTTCCTTTCTACCCAATCCTCTATAAGCCCCGGCGGGAAAGCTAAGGGAAAGGCCTAGGACCTTCCCCTTACTTGTGATTGTTTCTGCGAAGCGGCCTGACTTCGCACAGCTTACTTTTCTCGCTTGATGCCCCTGACAGCCGCGGAGTTCAGCTCCTCTCTGAGCCTTGCGACCATCCTTTCGCAATCAGATACGCGATCAGCTGCTTGCTCCGCGCGCGCCTTCGCTCGATACCATGCGCGCTCCGCCTTCTTCAGTTGCTGCTGCTTCGAGTTCATAGCAATTCTCCTCTTTCCTGAGAGTTGTTCGCGTCGTCCTAAGCTTCCTCCTTGAGCCTTTCTTGGATTGCCGCGAACTCGGTGGGATAGCGGTCGCGGATAAATTCCTGAACCTCTTCCTCCATTTCTTCCCACGCTTCGTGGGTGCTGTAGTCTCCTAACAAACAGTCCCAGTCGATCAGGTAATAGTCGCTGGCCGGTTCGCCGTCCACCTCGACGTAAGACACCAGTCCACCGTTGACTTCGATGAGAATGCCATCCAGTTTCTTCGCCATCTGCTTAAGCCTCCCGATTTGAAGGGGAATTGATTCGTTCACACAGCGAGTCGATTTCTTCGTTGCCGAGCGGAACGCCAGCCGCCTCCGCGATGTCGCGCAGGTCTCCTCGGTTGTGCTCATCGGCCTCTTGCCAGAGCCTCAGCGCTGCGAGAATCGTGGCGTGTTCGCGTTCCGTGATTAAGATGTGGAAACGTCGTTTCTTTTGCTTCGTCATTGCTGTCTCCCTTCATCAACTCCGTGAACTAACCACCTTCTCCCAAATCGATTCGAACCGTTTTGTCGCTGTCCTCCTCGGTTACATCAAAGACGGTCGCAGTCGAATCCTTGTCTTGCTGAATTGCACGCGCCTCCTTTGCCGCTCCACGCGGAGATCGAGCGTAGATATCGATTTCCCAGACAACGCGGTAGAGTTTTGCCATTTGCTTTTCCTCCTCCTTTTGTGAGATTGGATTGTGTCTGCTGGAAAGGTAAGGTGATGAACGTTAGACCTCCTCTGCGATGGCGTCGCAGCAGCAAGGAAGGCCGCAAGCTGCGCCTTTGATTCGGTATCGTTTGCCAGTGTTCTGATCCATGACAACTCCTCTGACCCGAAGAGTTCCACGGTGACGGTTCGCAATCGCCCAATCACCGTCATTCAGCACCAGGCGCAATCGCTCGCCGGTGTCTTTCAGCCTGGGTGTGTAGATGTGCGTGTTCATTTGCGTGCTCTTTGTTTGATTGAATCAGGAAGATCCTCCCCGAGCTTGGCTCGCAAATCAGCAAGAATGCCTTCGCCTCTGGCCTGTTTGCGGGCATTCCCGGTGTTGTAGTCTTCGCTTGGGTAGAGCGTGTAGTAGTCATCTTGAAAATCAGCGGCGAAGGTCAGAGCGCGAAGCAGCACGTCCAGTTCTTCTTCGTTCAGGCTAATGACGTGGAGCTTCCCGGCATCACAGGCAGAGCAATGCTCATGCGGCTTGGCTCCGTGCCGGCATCGTTTGATTCTGCCGATATCGGCGCCTGACAGAATCGGTTTGGTTTCGTATTTCATGACTCCTTCCTTTCGGCCGCGTGGATAGCGGCTCGTTTCAGATTTGGCGCCTTGCGTCGTACGGACGGTGGACCTAGCCGAACGCATAGCACGCAAGGGATTTCTGGTCCGTAGGCTCGCGCCAGGCCGCGACCGCAAAGAGGGCATTTCTTCTCGGTCACGGACTCGCTTACGGATGTGTCTCCCATTAGCGCACCTCCGTCTCCTTGACGATCGGTCGGCCACAGCAACGGCAAACGCGGGCATCTCTTGCAGCACCCAACGTCGCCCGCATGATGTCGGTGTCGTAGCCGGAGTTTTTCCAATCGTCGCCGACGAATCCGAAACAGGAATCAGCGTGTTGCCACTGTTCCCCGTCAAAGTATTCGCCGATGATTCCCCACACCCCTTCCCGGTCCACTTTCGAGATGAATTCCTCGCGATCGCGTTCCAGGTGTGAGGCGGGGATGTCAGGGTTAGCGTTTGGGTCGAAGCAGTCGCCTTCTAGGCCCTCAAGGGAGCAGGTTTCGTCGGGCACCACGCGGAGTCGCACATTGCCACGTCTCGAATCAATCGGCTCTCCGCTGGAATACTCGGCTGCTTCGTGTTTCTCCCATTCCAAGCGCGTGCGGGCATTGGACAGAGCCCAACTTGCCGTAAAACCACTTGCCCGCTCGCGTTGATACAGTCGAAGCAGTTCTTTCTTGCGTTTGGTCATTCTCATGAAAGCACCTCCAAATCTGCCGAATGGGACTTCCGAACTCCTCGCGCCGCATTTAGAGCCGGCCCGATGATTGTGAGAATTTCCCGGTCGAAATTGTCGAGCGTTTGCAACGCCAGGAGTTTTTCCTCCAGGCGCACCAACGCATCGAACATCACGTCGGGGACTGCTTGGTCGTGGGGCCTTTTCTGCCTTTCCTTGTTGCGTTTCGTCATTTTCACGATTGCACCTCCGAGGCGGAATCAATTGCACTAGCTGGTGCGGGAACGGAATCGAGAAACGGGGCGATCCGTTCGATCTCTTCCCACGAAACGACATGACAACCTGCCTCGACGGTTCCATCCGGCTCGATGCGGTCAAGGGCGTATGGGCCGAGGTGGATGGTGTGCCCGTTGCGAACGTAGGCTTGGCCGGTTTCACGAACCTTCCGAACGAAAGCCAGCGCTCGCTTGGCATGGGAGACCGGGAAACGAGCTCCCCGGCTGGTTTGTACTTCGTCGCCGGTGATGCGGAGCATCGTCGGGAATCCGTACGGGAACCCGCCGTGATACTCACCCGCCCGCCATTTCGCCATGTTCTCGGAATGGCGGATTGCTTCCTGTTCGTTTTCCCACCGTGTTTGCTCCGCCTTTTCTGCCGCTCGCTTCGCTTCTCGCTTGCGAATGGCGGTCAGCGCGTCGGAGTCGAGCGCCGGCACTTCGGGGATGTTCGGAGCGGGCAGGCCAAAGAACGCGCAATAAGCAAATGCCTCATCACGCAGGCTAACGGCATGCTCGTGATTCCATTCCTTCGCGTAGGACAACCTGGCCCGAGCGGAGGTGACGACGTGCTTTTCGATCCGCTCGATGTAGTCGGCCAGGTTACCCGCGTCATCGTCCGCGGTTAATTCGCTTCCGCTGTACCGTCCGTGGCATACGTTCGGAACATGGAAGATCGGAATGCCCGAGGGGATTGCAGAACGAACGGCGGAGCAATGGCCCGAAGTGGTGACACTGTAGCTCTCGGTGGTGAACAGGACGGCCCGTTCGCCAGCATCGTTCGTCACATGACGAGCAATGGGGAAATGCGAGCCGTAGCTGTAGATGGTGTCGTCGGTGAAGTACAGATTGCCCTGGCGATTCCGCGCTTCATCTTGTGTGCGATGGGCCCACAAGTGCGGAATCTCGCCGGTATCGAAGACGTGCTTCTTTCGTTTGCTCATGACACAGCTCCTTTTTGGTGGAATTGACTGCGTGCAGACACACCGACTGCGGGCGTTTAACTGCAGGGGAAGTGAGGTGAGGGGAATCTGGAGAATTTACGGATTACAACGTAGGGACTGCGAACGGCTGGAGGAAATGCCTAAACGGGGAAAAACGGAAGAAGAAGATTGGTTTACTTACTCTGCCTGAATGGAGATCGAGGCGATGACCGCCCCGGAATCCGAGTCCGCCACGGCCACGAGCTTGTAGACATCCGTCCACTGCTCGCTGCATTCGTGGCAGGAGATTCTCTGAGCGATTTCACCAGCGTCGAAGTCCATGGATCCACCCTCGATGTCCCGGGAATCACAGAAGGGACAAGCGAAGCCACCCTGGGCGAGGTACTCCTTTGCTTTTTCCGGTTTCATTGTTCACTTCCTCCTTTTTCCTCTTTCGGTGTTGCCGTGTCGGAGTCGAATTGTTGAATGATTCGACCGATTGGGCGGCTTGCCAAGTCTTTGCCGATGCTCTGCACCTGCGACAGTGAAGCCGCATCCGCCGCGATGACGTAAGGGCGTCGCTCGCAGACATGGGCCACCGCGTCTTCTTCCGTCTTTGCCGCGACGTAATCCCAGAACCATTGCTGCTGATCGTCGTCGTAGCTCACCACCAGATATTTCTGCATCGTCGTCTCCTTTTTGTGTGAGTGTCGTTCTGCATCATGCAGACTTCTTGGGTTTGCTTTTGCTGATCAGGTAGTCGTGGGCATCGGCAGTGTTGTTCGCTACCAATTCCAACGTCTTGCACGTACCCCGCAGCACCGCAGGAACAACCCGCTCATGGAACAGGTCCTTGGCCTTCTTGGATTGATCCTTGATGAACGGTTTCACCTGATGATGTTCGAAGTACAGGCTGATCCCTGGAACACCAATGGACATGCGCATATTGCCTCCTTTTTGAGTGACCATTAGCCACTCCTCCTGCCCACTCAGGTTCGAATGGGCAGGGAGCGAGACTAGTGTGGTCTCGGATTCTCCTTACTGGAGTGTTGCGTTGCGATTGTGCTACTGAGGTAGGACTGGGCTGTTTCTCCGGATCTTCTCGGAGATAACTGCCAGGACTTGCCTTCCTGACACGTAACCAAACACCATCAGGAAGTTGATGATCGTTCCTCCTAGAGTGAACATCACACCATGAGGCGACAGCCCGTGCAGAAGGAAATTAATTCCTTCCGTGATCACGAGTGTCAGACCCTTATGGTCTTCAATCCAATCCAGGACTTCTTGCGTGGATGTCGACTCCTTGAGATAAGGAATCTCATCCAGTTTGTGGATGGCTGCCCAGATTAGCGTCCAGAATGCGGCGCCAGCGAGCAACAAGCCCACGAACGTAGGTGTCAACAACATGGACTTCTCCTTTTGTGTTGGATTTGCACTACGCTCCTTTCGTCGGGTCTAAACGCAGAAAGACCCCCCGGGGCTCGAAATGTCCTAGGCAAATCGAGTTGGTGGGTCTAACTAGGTGTCTATCCGATTAGAAGTTTTAGCCTCGCGTGCTGCGTCCTGCGTCAGCTGGAAATGGAGAGTGCGTTCTTCCGCTAAGACGGAGCGTGCACATGAAGAAGCAAAGGGAGCCCTACACTCCGGAGCCGAAGGTCGCCATTCCGAGGAGGCATTTGATAGAAGGGGTGCCGATCTCGGATCTGTGTGACGAACTGGGGCTCCAGCCGAAGGTGAGCTTAGTCCTTATTGAGGCGCGCGTACCGGACATGTACGGTTATCCGTGCCAGCTCAACCGGTCGATGCAACACCATCCAATCAGTTGATGCGGCAATACTTCCCTGGAAGAAGCTATCCGTTTGCCTGTCCTCGGTCAAAACCTAGCCAGGGTAGTGTTCCGACTGATGTACCCCTAGCGAACGATTTAGCCTTTGTTTTCAATGCGGGTTGGGTTCGACCTGAGTGTTGCGTCGACCCATTGAGACCACCCGACTAACCGGGCATTTGAAGTTGGGCGACAGCGGTCTGCGACTGACGCACGAAAAACGTAGACCCAAACCGTAGCGACCTGACTTGTCCCAAGCTCCGCGCACAGAAATCATACGACACCAAAATCTCCTGAAGTCATGACTCTTGCCTCTTTCCGTTCCTCGAATTGCCGCTCGCAGGGAGCCGTATAGGCGCTCGCATCGAACGCATCAACAGCGATACTGCGCACGATGGCTGATGCGGGTAGGTAGCGAAGTGCCAATCGGCCCGCAAGCTCTCGCGAGCGGGTTGGCCACGTGTTGACATGTAACGTCATGGGGAGATTCGGAATGGGAGTCGGGTTCCATGCCGCACGATAATGAACTAGTTCGCCATCGACGAACCACCGGATTTCGCATGGATCCCATTCGATTGCAAACCGGTGCGCGGCTTCCGACGCGTCGAACTCCAACGGAATGGCTACGGGTGTCCCCCGATAGCCGTAATCAAACTTGGCGCCTTCTGGCCCGGGGTTATAGAAAACATTGACCAAGAGCCGGTCTGGACGATTTCCCGTGATCTCAACATCGATCTCCTGCCGCGGCGAATCGCGATGAAGAAAGAAGCCGGTCACTAGACCTGAAACACTCGTCGCTTGCAGGGTGGCTTCGAAACGGCCATAAAGGAAAGCACCTCGGCTCGAGATCGAAGCAGCGCTGAAATTTCGAACGCCAAGCGGCTCCTGAATGACTGTGAGCGAGAGGCCGTCACCCGATTTCGCGGTGACGTTCGCCGGACGAAACAGTCCGAGGTTTCCGGGAAAAGTATCGTTGCGTAACAGCCAACGCGCCGACTGGGCGCCCGCCAAATCATCCTCGAAGCTCACTCGCGACCTTAACGCCTCCGACTGCTCCGACACGCTCGCGCTGATTCCTGTCCATCCCGCGTGCGGCTCTACGATCCACGGTGACCGATCGTGCCGGAGTCGCTTTGCTGGACGGACCATTAGCGTGTCGACCCCAGCGTGCAGATATCTTCGCTGTCCAATATCCCGAACAGCCGGATACGGTGTTGCTGGCGGAGGAAGCCTCACATGCTCGCAAAGCGCAGGCCACGAGTGAGCTCTTTCACCATGCAGACGGACCACATCCGCTCCTTGCAACGCGTCCAACAGTCCGTCATTCGTCCGTTCTACGTCGTCGATCACGATGAACTTGGCTCGCGGATAACGCGACACAAGCGCGCGCACGTGCGACCTCAGTGAACCTATGTTGACATAGGCATTGAAAACGCGATGGGCGCGGCCGGCCATCAGTCCTTCAAATTCATTTTTCGGAATGTGGCCGAGATCGCTGCAGCAACGATAGCCAAGCATCGAAAGAGCCAACGCGAGGGATGACAAGCCTGATCCAGGGGCTCCAAACGCGAACACAGGAAAATGAACCGGCCGCTGATGGAAAAGCGAAGTGCCGCAGTCATCGAGGACGCCAATCCGGCCCAGTACCGGAAGAATCGAGTACGAGTTTGTTGAACCGGTGTCCAGACGCTGGTTGATCACTGAGCGGCGCAGAGCTCGCACATCCATCTCGGCAAACTTGTGATTGATCCAGATGTCGATGGGGCCGCGGCAAGGAAGGAGCCCAAGGAGCGTTTGTGCCCCTTTTCTTGACAAGACATACCCCGACAGATACCAGAGCCCGCGTTCTGGGCAAAAAACGTTCTTCGAAACCTGTTCCTTTGGCGCACCGTATCGCACTTCCTTGTAAGACACGTATAAGACATCAAAGGCTGGGCGGGTTTGATCCGTATCTTCCATCTCACGCCAAGCCTGATCGACGATTCGGCCAAAGCCACGGTCGAACCAGACATCGTCCTCAAGCACAAGAGCATAGGAGGCGGTGGAGTGCGCAACGGCTCTCCAGACACCGATGTGCGAGCGCGCGACGGCAACTTCTGCTTGACTCATCCTAATCGGGCGCGTCAGATCGAATACGTCAGGCACTGCAAGAGGTTGCGGTTCGACGAACAACTGGTCGCCGAGCGTGTAGAATGGCTTGACGTTGCTATCATCGAGCAATTGTTGCGAATCGTTCTGCGCGTCGTACGCGGAGTATCGAACGACTCGCTCCGACAGGGGCTTGCCGGCAGCGTCCAGGATGCAGGCAAGTTCACGAAGGATGTCAGCCCAGCGGTTCGGTTGCCTATCCAAGTTGACAACAAAGATCGGACCGATGCCCGACTTCTGGGCGTCCGACGGCGGCACGAACGAAAGGCACCGCTGCCGCGGTAGGTGCATTCGATAATGCAAGAACAAGAAATGGAGAAATCGTGAGGCTGCGCTCAGCGGTTTAGAAAGATTCATTGCGGATTATTCTCCACTATGGCGGAACCGTTGCCGATTGGAAAGTCGCCAGTTTCTGCCATCAGCACGATGACTCAAAGGCCATCTTGAAACGGCAAATGAATCCCAATCACGCAATACCACCAGATCGCTCTCCACACGTCCGGACCTAGTGCCGAATTCGAATATCGACCTCGAAAGATTTCCCGGGCCGGTCGTCGTCTGAATCTCAGGTAGCACGTTGTCGTTGGCACGTTCGAGAAGAATAGTCGCCTGCCGAAGCGCACGTTCGATGATCGGATGGCCTCGGTTTACGATCAGTGGATTGTTATTAAAATAGAAAATCCAGTTAGGGTCGTAAGCATCACTACGAAGAAACACGGATGAGGCGACCATCGTTCCAGACGCGACGTCGTAGCAGAGCGGTTGGATTTTAAGCCGGCCATCATCGAATAACCAGCCGACATCAGTACCAACGCAAACATCGTCCGCATCGACATAGAAGCCGCCTTTGACTAATAGGTAGCACAACCGGAAGTAGTCGGCCTGCATAGCCGGGTGGTAGCAACGTTCAAAGGCGCGCTCGTGGCGCGCATCCAACGAGGTACCGATGAACGCTCTGGCACTGCCTTCGTCGAACAACCGATGTGCGAAGCCACTCGAGGTCAATCGAGTCCACGAGGCGATGCACTCTTCGACGTCCCCGGGCAACTGTTGCAAGTTGTGCCAGAACTGCACGATAGTTCTGGGCGTGCCTTGCACGTACCGAGCGTTGATCGGGAGCCGGCCTACGGATCGTTGGACTAGCCTTCTGATGAATTCTGAGCGCCGTCGATGGTGCTCCGAAGTGTCTGTCATCTCTCAACTCGCTCGATAGCCTGTGGGACCTTGTAGTAGTGTAACTCCATAGTTAGGGTGCGCCTTACGCTATCGCGTAAAGACGCGCACTCTGCAGAGAAGAGAGTTGATCTCGCGGTTGACAAGGGGGAGCTCACAGCACCGTGAATATTCTCTCGTATAACCCAGGCCATGACGGGGCGATCGCCCATCTAAAGGACGCTCGTTTGCGGTTTTCGATTGAGGCGGAGAAGAACTCACATTATCGACACTCACCTATATCTGGCCATGATGTCGTCGACATTCTTGGCGAACTCGAAGGAGTACCCGATATTCTCTGTACGGGCGGTTGGTGGCCTTGCGACGACAACGTCACCGGCTCGCGCACTGTTGCCGGGTACCGCGGCGTGTCGAAGAACGACATTGTCATTGGCCAACGGCGCCTTCTGGGAAAACCAATAGTGTACTTCTCGTCTTCGCACGAACGATCGCACCTTCTTTGCGCTTTCGGCATGTCAAGCCTGCCTAAGGGCACACCATGCTATGGGTTGACATGGGAGGGGGGGATTGGCGCTTTTTACGAAATCGATTCTGAGCTGAACATCACATTACTCGCGGATGTCATGAATGAGCCTGGTCATCGCTATGCCCTGCTCTACGGCTTGGCCGATCCAACATTTCCTAAGAATTCGCCCTTTTCTCGGTTTTCAGACGCCGGGAAGCTCATGGCTTTAGCCTCATTTTCAGTTCGCAACACGCCTACAGCTGACGAGAACCAGCTGATCGACTTTTTGCTGCAGGACTGCCCGCACCTCGAACTGAACGCGCATGGGAACGCTAGCCATTTGCGGTACCACAACGTGGGCGTAGAAGATCCCGAATTTCGCAACTTCGCAGGTATTTTTAGCGACAAGGTGTTCGATGTCTTTCATCAATTCGCAAAAGCGAATATATCGCACCATGACAGCAATGCTGGGCAACCCGGCCGATGCGCAGGATGCCATGCAGGATACGCTTTTGAATGCATTCAAGCACATCGGCGGATTCCAGGGCCGCTCGAAGTTTTCCACTTGGTTGGTCAGTATCGCCAGGAACACGGCGCTTCAGCGTTTACGAAGCCGGAAAAATGTTGAAAGCTTGGATGACGGCGGGTTCGAAGAAGATCCGGATTTTCGTCCTCGTCAGGTGAGGGCTTGGCAGGACAACCCCGAGCAGTGCCACTCTAAGTCGGAGATTCGTCAACTCGTCGAGACGGGGATCTTGGCCTTGCCTGCCAAGTTCCGTGTTGTCCTGGTGCTCCGGGATATCGAGCAGCTTTCGACCGATGAAGTTGCCCGGCAGTTGGAACTCAGCGTTCCCGCAGTAAAGACGCGGCTTCTGAGGGGCCGGCTAATGCTGCGAGAGTGGCTCTCGCCTCACTTCACCACCAGCGCTAGGGGAGCAGTTCAATGATCACATGTGAGGAATTCTTCGCTGAGTTTGCCGACTATCTGGAGAATCAAATCTCTCCGGAGGTCCGCAAGGAACTTGAACTGCATCTGTCTCAGTGCCGCGCTTGCCAAGTCCTGTACGATTCCAGCCGCAAGACCGTAAAGATCGTGACAGAAAGTAGTTCCTTCGAGCTACCGCAGAGCGTCTCCGGTCCAATCATAGACCGCGTCATGGCGAAGCTCCGAACGGACCGCAGCGAATAAGAGTGCGATCTCCCAGCGACTCGCCGTTACTCAGAACTTAGGTACTACATTTTCGCCTTCACTTGTAGGCAGGAACCGCGATCAGTACCTACGATCGCGGATACATTCTGCCTGTGGCCGGGCATGGCGACTTTTTAATTCGTGCCTGAAACTTTTGCGGCACAAATGTCTCCAATGACCTGTGAAGGTTTTTGGCCCGGCCAAGATGGAACGGGTTTGAGGTGTTAGTCAGGCCTTTGACTTTTTCTCAAGGAGGAGGTCTTTATGACCAAGTATCAGCGAGCTGCCGTCGACGGCATCAACATTTTCTACCGGCAAGACGGCCCCACAACTGCCCCAGCCATTCTCCTGCTGCACGGATTTCCAACATCGTCACACATGTTCCGCAATCTAATTCCGATCCTGGCTGAACGATATCATGTGGTCGCGCCTGACCTGCCGGGTTTTGGCTTCTCAGACTCTCCTGATCGCAAAAATTACCGCTACACGTTTGAGCAGCTCGCAAAAACGATCGATGCCTTCACTCGAACCATTGGGCTCGAACGGTACGCGATCTACGTTTTCAATTACGGCGCTCCCGTTGGATTCCGGCTCGCCCTGACGCACCCCGAACGAGTCACCGCGATTTTCTCGCAGAACGGCAACGCCTATGAGGAAGGACTCAGCGAAGGCTGGAACCCGATCCAAAAATATTGGAAGGACCCGACCGACCAGAATCGCGCGGCACTCCGCGACTTTCTGACTCCAGGGACAACGAAGTGGCAATACATGTACGGCGTTCAAGACGAGACGTTAATTGCGCCAGAGGCCTACCAACTCGATTCCGCCCTTTTGGCCCGTCCAGGCATCGATGAGATCCAGCTCGACCTATTTCTGGATTATGCCAGCAACGTCGCGCTCTACCCGAGGTTCCAGGAATATTTCCGCGCAAAGCGGCCCCCTCTACTCGCTGTGTGGGGTAAGAACGACCCGTTTTTTCTGCCCGCGGGCGCCGATGCCTACCGCCGCGACATTCCGAACGCGGAAATCCAATTTTTGGACACCGGCCACTTCGCGCTCGAAACGCACGCAAAGGAGATTGGCGCGGCCATGCTCGCTTTCCTCGCTAAGACTCGTATGTCGCAGGGAGCAATTCCGGCGCGGGCATAAGCAACTGAGCGCAACCAACAATTTGAAATGCAAGGATTCACGAATTTCGCCGGGCCTGTGCGCATCGAGGTGCGCAAATGAATCTCCTCACGAGACATTCCGCCGCGACCTGCCACAGGCGCAGATCCACATTCTGGACGCCGGCCATTTCGCGCTCGACACCGCCGCAGATCAGATCGCGGACCTGATTCGTGGCTTTCTGGCGGCGCGATGACAAACGACACACGCTGGCGTCTAAAGCCCAGGTAGTCGCTCTATCGCCGGATGGATGGAGCGGAGAAAGCGTGCGATCGTGCTGCTATTCCCTTTTCACGATCCCAGCGGCGCGGCGCCTTCGACCGATGGCGCTCTGATGGAGCGCCTCGCTCAGCGCGATTCCAGCGCGCTCGAGGCGCTGTATGACCGGTACGCCCTGCCTGTTTATTCGCTCGTATTGCGAATTTTGCAGCAGCCAGCCTCCGCCGAGGAGATCGTTCAAGACGTTTTTCTCCGGCTTTGGCGCAACGCAGCGCAGTATCGGGCTTCCCGCGGCCTTCTCGGACCATGGCTCTTCATGCTGGCCCGGAACCGTGCGCTCGATCATCTCCGCCGAAAGCATGAAAAGCAGCGCCGACGAGAGGATTCATATGATTTCGACATGTCGGATTCCGTCGCCACGCCAAATCTCGAATTGTTCCTCGATTGCGCTCGCTGCGCCGAGCGCGTTCGCGCCTGCATGGATGAGTTGCCCGAGCCGCAGCGACGCGCCATCGAGCTTGCTTACTTCGAAGGCATGACGCAAAGCGAAATCGCCGCCGCCCTATCGAAACCGCTCGGCACGGTCAAGACTCAGATTCGCAATGGGCTGATTCACTTGCGCGAGGCGCTCGGCAGCGCCCACGTAACTGGGAAACGATAGCTATGTCCGACTATGAACGAACCGGACCAGCGCACTCTGGCCCCCCAGAAGTCGCGTTCTGGTCATGCTGGAGTTCCGATCTTGGACTGAAACCACGGAACGGCAGGATTGAGGAGTTTCTCGCCTGAACCGTTTAGAGTACGAGTGACATCAAACTGGGAACGCTCCACGGATTGGAGCGCAAGGAGAGGCATATATGGCGAAGAAATTTGTGGTGACCGGGTCGACTGGCGCGACAGGGAGCAAAACGGTGAAGTTCTTGGTCGATGCGGGAGTCGAGGTGCGAGCTTTCGTCCACAGAGAGGATGAGCGTTCGGCGGCTTTACAGTTTGCGGAAAAAGGGTTGGTTTTTGTGTTCCGGGTGGCTGGTCGCGATTTTCAAGCTTCGCTTTGATCTAGTTTTCCGCCCTTCCTGCCAACCGTCCGCCTCGTTCCACCCGCCCGTTCCCTTGTTTATGTTTCCGCAGGAATCAACTTGGCCATGCGCATCAGGTTGCACGCGGCCGCTGCTAAACGAAACATCCAGTCCACCCGCCGCCGTTTTCGCAATTTCGTCTTTCTCAGCCCGGCCACAAATTTCATCCACCCGAACGCCTTCTCAACCAACTTGCGCTTCCGCTGGCTGATCGCATAGCCAGGATCCTCGCGCTCGCTCGTCGTCAACCAGTTCGGCCACTGCCACGATTCCTTCTCAAATTCGGCGATGTGCGGAATCACTTGCATCGCTCGCAGTTCCTCCACGAACTTTTCTTCCTGGTACGCCTTGTCTCCGCCCAGCGTGATCGGCCCTACCTTTCCGCCTGCTTCCTTCCGCGGAAGTTTTCGCACCATTTCCAACCCCGCCTCGCGCTCCGCCCGTGTCGCCGACTGCGTTACGCAAGCCCGCACAATGAACCCGTTCCGGTTTTCCGTCAGCACATGGCCTAAGTAGCTCGGTCGGGCTTCTCCCGCCTGGCTCTTCTTGTACAACCGCGCTTCCGGATCCGTCCCGCTCTCATGCGTGTCCCGCAACAGCTTCTGCCCCTTGTATCCGCTGCCGCGTGTCGGCGGGTCCTTCTTCTCGTGAAAGCTCCTGCGGTTGGCCCAGGCCTCGATCAAGGTCCCGTCCACCGTGAAGTGCTCGTCCGAGAGCAGCCCTTGTTGCTTGGCCGGCTCCAGCACCTGCTGGAAAAACTTCTCGGCGATCTCGCCCTCCAGCAGCCGCTCGCGATTCTTGGTGAACACCGTCACGTCCCACACCGCGTCGTCCATGCTCAGCCCCACGAACCAGCGAAACAGCAAGTTGTACTGCAGCTGTTCCATCAACAGCCGCTCGCTGCGCACGCTGTAGAAAAACTGCAACAGCAGCGCGCGCAGCAGTTTCTCCGGCGCAATCGACGGCCGCCCGTTGCGCGCATACAGCTCGCTGAATTGCCGCGACATCTGCTGCAGCGCCGCATCCACCAGCCCCCGCACTCGCCGCAGCGGATGATCCGCCGGCACGCGCTGCTCCGCGCTAATGTAGCTGAACATCCCGTCTTGCACTTCGTCGTATCCTCGCATGCTCCCTTAGACGCTCGCCATCCCCACAAGTCGCAAACTCCCGACTTTTTCCGCAAACTGTTTAGCCGCCCAAGGCGCTGAGATTGTGAGAGGCGATCTGCTGGACTTCGAAGCCGTCCGCGCGGCCCTCGAAGGGACGCAGGGTGCATACTTTGTGTACCCAATCATGCCAGGTATCTTGCAGGCCACGGCGTACTTCGCTCAGGCTGCGAAGGAGGCCGGCATCGCGACAGTTGTGAACATGTCGCAGATTTCTGCCCGTCGAGAAGCGAAAAGTCACGCCGCCCAGGATCACTGGATTTCGGAGCAGATCTTCAACTGGTCGGCCGTTCCCGTCACACATCTGCGACCCACACTTTTCGCTGAGTGGGCTCTCTATTGGACCGATCTGATCAAGGCAGGCACTCTGCGACTACCCTTCGGGACTGGGAAGCATGCACCGATCGCCGCGGAAGATCAGGCCCGGGTGATCACGAAAATCCTTCTGGCGCCGGACAAGCACAAAGGAAAGGTATACCCGCTCTACGGAGAAAAAGAGTACACCTTCCCCGAAATTGCCGACGAGATCGGCAAGGTCATCGGCAAACCAGTGGGTTATGAGCAGGTGGATGCCTGGACCCTGAAGAGATTGGCTGCCAACAGCCGGCGTCCGACACACCACACCGACACCCTCTGGCAGCACTTTGCGGAGATTGCAAAGGACCACCAGAATGGGGTGTTTGCGGGAAGAAACGATCTGGTTGAGAAGATCGGAGGAAAACGGCCGATCGGGCTTCCTGAATTCCTCGAGGCCCACCGGAGCGCGTTCCTCTCCTAAGGTCGCCGACAACGGGAGCCGGCAATGCCGGCTCCCTTCCCGTTCGGCTCGCTGCCTTTGGCCTCGATCCCGCCTGCAGATGGCCCTTGCCGCCGAACATCGAGTCCATTTCAGGCTGGACCAACACAGCCAAACACACAAATAGCCTCTGGAACTGTGAGAACCAGAGGCTATAAGGTCATGCTGGAGTTCCGATCTTGAACTGAAACCACGGAACGGCAGGATTGTGAGTTTCGGTGTGCTCCACACCGTTCAGTTATGCCGCCAGCGTTATCTTCCCGGGTGGCCCGGTAAGGCTATCCGGAGAGGGACTTATTCTAGGCTGGTAAGAAAGACGTGGATCTTTTTTGCTATTTCTTCTTCCTTGGCGCCGGCCGTGGAGAGGAGCTTCCAGACTCGTTGCTGTAAGCTGCCGCGGTTGAGTGCTGCAGCTGGAATCTCCACTGAAGCGACTTCAGTTTTGTCTTGTTTCTTCCCTTCTAGCGCCTTCACTTTCTCGTCCAACTCCAACAACGAACCGCCCAGTAGTTTGAACACCGTCGGGGAGTCTAATGATAGGACTTCTTTTACTGCCTCGATTGCTGACTGCATGTTATTTCTCCTTATATGAAAGATCGATTCTAGATCGTAGTTTTACTGTCTTGGGTTTCCGCGGCACAGTGCGAAGGGAATCTACCTGATTCTTCAGGTTTCTCTCTACTCTCCGCTTCTGCTTATGGGTGAATACCACCAGCTTACCCAGGCCTTCTATCTCTATCGGCCGGCCCTCACGCAAAGCCCGCTTCATAGCATCGAAAACAGTATTCACTATCTGCAACGCTTTGGGATTTGTGTAGCCTTCGTACAATACCAGCCGATCTATCAATGTTTGCTTATTGCCCATGGAAGTATCGAGATTCAGGTGGTGTTACCTACCTCTCTGTCTCTCCATTTGACGTGTTTTGGTTCCTGCAACTGCAAGTCGACTGGGTGCGTTGCGAAGGGCTCTAGTCCAGTAAGCGGAATTTACCGCTTATGTTAATGACTAGTATGGGAGTTTTGGTCCAAGAACTCGGTCGATGTCGAAAATAGTTGATCTCTTACCCATCTGAGTCTGGGTAGTATATCTGTTTTGTCGTCAAACACGTCTCCACAACAATCAATGAGCGACTGTCTTGCAAGCGGTGAGCCCATCTCGGGGACTGATTATTACGCGGAGCTAGGGGGCAGATCAGAGCTTCAAACCAGTTGCTGGTCAGATTGTTGGCGGCGTCGCTTCGATTCCGCTCAGGGTTAATTCCAGCGTAGAATTCGAAGAGATTAGATGAGGGCGTGGTTTGCGCCACTGTGCCGAAAGGGTTGTAGACGAACGTGGTGGCGCGGTTGCTCTCATTTGTGAAATTGCTTCACACGGGAAGTCAAAACACGCACCCTTTGCTGAAAAGAAAAACGCAAAGGACGCGACACCCTCAAGATCTTACGGCGTATCACCGCTATTCATGGAGGGCGCGCCACCCGCCAGAATTGCCAAATTCGATTTGATATTATTCGCGGAATTGTTTTTGCATCTGTTTGCCAAATCAAATACCGGGAGACATTCCTGTAACAATTTTAAAGGAACGAAAATTGCTCTCCTGCCGAGTGAAAAAGCCAGGCAGTTACGCGGTTCGAGTGTCGTATGATTCCGTGCGCGGAGCTAGAGGGCAGATCAGTGGTTGAGCCCTGGGTGAAGGCTTTTTGGATCCGACGGCCGTGGAGAT
Organism: uncultured Acidobacteriota bacterium; assembly: GCA_963701005.1. GTDB lineage: Bacteria > Acidobacteriota > Terriglobia > Acidiferrales > UBA7541 > Palsa-295. The sequence goes on along the minus strand of OY969555.1, from coordinate 1,446 downwards.
CGTACTTGAAGCTGACCGTCCTCAGTGCAAGAATCGTAGCCATATTCGGGAGTGTCGTGTATCAAGGTACAGGTGCGGCGGCGTGAAGTGTAATTGGCTTCTTTAACTCATAGTCTCCCGTCTTTGTGAGGCGAAAGTCCCTTTCTGCTGTCAGTGCCTGGCGATCAAGAACTTGGTCTCCCTGCATGAGTTTGACTACGATCAAATGCGGCCTTCGATCACAGGTTTCGGCGGCAACCACGTTTGATGTTGTGTTGAACCATGCAAGAACACGAAAATCGGATTCCTCTATCGAAGACTTCTGGCGCACGGTTGTGACGGAGTCCCCTTGCGTAGCCGAGGAAATCTCCACGATCACCTTCAAATCCCTCGTGGGTCCCTGAATTTTGCCTTTCAACGTGAACTGCAGTGAGATGCACTTTCCTGCCGTCGGTGGCTGTGCCAGCACAAGTATGAGTACAAGCACAACGAGAGTTTTAAGGAACTCTAGTGGCATCCGAAACATTTATCCTCCACGCTGTTTGGTGGCCCTTCATCCGGGGACTGGGTAACCTTATGTGTAGCTTCGTGAGCAAGCACCGAGTCCAAACGGCAACATTTCGGGCCGAAGGCTTTCGAGCTCACGTGAATTATGTTTGATTTGGGCGGTCTCGAGTTTGCGCACTCCTCAGTCTTGCCATCTGGGCTCCACAGAGTACGTTTGTAGACGAAAGTTGCATTCTGAAGGGCATCGGCTATCTTTGCCCCATTAGGCCCAGCACAGCTCGGGCAATCCGCTTTAAGTTTGTTGATTGCATTGTTGATCGCATTGTTCATATCGCCGGCCTTGCTTGCAGGAAATCCGATGAGCTTGTAAAAACCAGTTGGGTCTCGCAAATCAATGGGGGAATTGCCGACGTACAGGTAGAGATTCATGCCCGTGTCGTTCCCGATCCCATCCTCGCTCAAGAAGCGGCCGATAGCAGAATCAAAGTATCTTGCGCGGTGGTAGTAGAGACTTGTTTCGCTGTCGAATTCGCGCGCAGTATATCGCAAAGTGTTCACTAGGGAGCCAGTAGAATTCGTGAGTTTGCCGAACGAATCATAAGTGTAGGTGTTGGATATGGACCCAGCGGCACTGCTCAGCGAAGTGATCGAGGCGAGGCCGTCGGCGTGGTAGTAGCTGGTTGCACCCGAGCGTAGCATGGCCAAAGGTTCATCGATGTTGATGCCCTGGGAATACCTGGCCACTACCACGCCGGAGGCATTGGTCTCTTCAATGAGATCGCCGTTATCGTCGTAGGCGAAGATACTTGTGCCGGAACTGGAGGATTTGTAGATTCGCCTACCGAATGGGTCATATTTGAAGCTGACCGTGCCGCCCGTACCCGGCAGCACCACGCTAGCCAGCCGGTTCTCGTAGTCCCAAGTATAGTTCGTCGTGCTCCCCGAGGCCGTCTTCGTCAG